>NZ_JAFFID010000100.1 GCF_017355955.1 Sabulibacter ruber
GGCGTGACCGCGTTGGCGAGCACAATCGCAACGACAGGCATGATCGCAACGACAGGCATGATCGTGACGACAGGCGCAATCATGAGGATCGCCGTGTCCACGACCGTGACCATCAGCAACGTTTGGAGCGGACCCGCGACGTGGCGCGGGACGAAGCGGACCGGCGAAGGATGATGCGGCAGGGAAGCTAGGGCTCAACAGAGCAGAATGCTCGCCGGTGACAGCGCCGGCCGGATCAGGCCGGATCAGTACGAGGCGCGCTCCTGGACCGGCCCACCACTTTCGATG
>NZ_JAFFID010000101.1 GCF_017355955.1 Sabulibacter ruber
GATGGCGCGCCCGTGGGGTTGAAGTCCGGGGCGAAAGATGTTGGGCTGTCGGCTTTCGGGACAGTTCAGGATCGGAACCCAGGATGCACATCGAGGCGCTCGAGAACGCGGCGAGGATGAAGGCCGCGAAGCTGCTGAATTTCGGCAGCGAGGAGGAATTCCAGACGGCGCGCATCGCGGCCGAGGCGATCGCCGACCGGGACAACCTGTTCCTGAACATCCAGCGGGACCGGAACAGCATCCGCGCCTTCTTCGCCTTCTCCCCGCGCGAGGGCGGCGGCGAGGCGG
>NZ_JAFFID010000102.1 GCF_017355955.1 Sabulibacter ruber
TGATCAGCCGGATGCCGCGCAGCTTGCAGCCATGGCTGAACTCCACGAAGTCGCCGAGCGTGCCGTAGCGCGGATCGACGTTGTAATAGTCGGTGATGTCGTAGCCGTGGTCGCGCAGGGGCGAGGGCTGGAACGGGCCGAGCCAGATCGTGGTCACCCCCAGCCCGTGCAGATAGTCGAGCTGGTTCAACAATCCCTGGAAGTCCCCCATTCCGTTGCCATCGGAATCCATGAAGGTGGACAGGGACAGATTGTAGATGACCGCGTTCTTGTACCAGAGGTCGTT
>NZ_JAFFID010000103.1 GCF_017355955.1 Sabulibacter ruber
TTCATGCCCGAGCCGCAGACCTTGGAAATAGTGGTGCAGCCGGCGGCCTCCGGGATGCCGGCGCCGAGCGAGGCCTGGCGGGCCGGCGCCTGGCCGAGGCCGGCCGGCAGCACGTTGCCCATGAAGACCTCCTCCACCATCTCCGGCGCCACGCCCGCCCGCTCCAGCGCCGCCCGGATGGCGGCCGATCCGAGTTGGGGTGCGGTCAGCCCCTGAAGCTCGCCCTGGAAGCCGCCCATGGGGGTGCGGGCGGCGCCCGCGATCACGACCGTGTCCTGCGTTGCCC
>NZ_JAFFID010000104.1 GCF_017355955.1 Sabulibacter ruber
GGCGCTCGAGGTCGCGGCCTCCATGTTGGACACGGGGGAGGGCGACCCGGCCCGGCCCTGGGCCAACATCCTGGTCTTCCATTCCCTGTCCAAGCGGTCGAGTGCGGCGGGCCTGCGCTCCGGCTTCGTGGCCGGCGATCCGGAGCTGATCGCGCTCTTCTCGCGGGTGCGCAGCTATTCCAACGCCGGCATGCCGCTGCCCGTCGTCGCGGCGAGTGCGGCCATGTGGCGCGACGAGGCGCATGTGGAGGAGAACCGCCGCGCCTACCGCGCCAAGTTCGAGGC
>NZ_JAFFID010000105.1 GCF_017355955.1 Sabulibacter ruber
GCTGGAGCGGCTTGGGCTGGCGCGCTGGCTCGGCACCACGCTGGTGCTGCTGTCCTTCCTGGTGCTGATCGTGCTGCTGGTCCTGCTGCTGGTGCCGCTGGTCCGGGCGCAGGCCACCCATCTGGCCGAGGTCCTGCCGAGCTACGCCACCTCCGTGCGCCAGCGGCTGATGCCCACCATCGACCAGCTGGTCCGGCGCCTGTCGCCGCAGGATGTGGCGCGGCTGCGGGATGCCGCCGGCAACTACGCGGGCGACGCCCTGTCCTGGGTGGGCGCTGTGCTGAG
>NZ_JAFFID010000106.1 GCF_017355955.1 Sabulibacter ruber
GCCGGCAAGGTGGTCATCACCAAGGACAACACGACCGTCGTCAACGGCACGGGCGACAAGGCGGACATCGCCGCGCGCTGCAACACCATCCGTCAGCAGATCGAGGAGACCACCTCCGACTACGACCGCGAGAAGCTGCAGGAGCGCCTCGCCAAGCTGGCCGGCGGCGTCGCGGTGATCCGCGTCGGCGGGGCCACCGAGGTCGAGGTGAAGGAGCGCAAGGACCGGGTGGACGACGCCCTGCACGCCACCCGCGCCGCGGTGGAGGAAGGCATCCTGCCGGGC
>NZ_JAFFID010000107.1 GCF_017355955.1 Sabulibacter ruber
GATCGTTGCCCAGGTCAGCGCTCAGACGGTCGTTGCCCAGGTCGCCTGACAGCCAGTCGTCGCCCTGGCCACCGAACAGCGTGTCGTCGTCGCGCCCGCCGAACAGCGTGTCGGCCCCGGCGTTGCCGAACATCCGGTCGGTGCCGACGTTGCCGACCAGCAGGTCGTTGCCGATGTCGCCGGCCAGGCTGTCGGCCCCGATATCGCCGTTCAGCAGGTCGTCATCACGCCCGCCGTACAGGGCGTCGCTGTCGCGGCCGCCATACAGGCTATCGGCCCCGGCGT
>NZ_JAFFID010000108.1 GCF_017355955.1 Sabulibacter ruber
GCCGCATGGCCGGGTCGGCCATGCGGCCGCGCTTGCGGCGGCGGCGCTTCTCGGTCGCGCAGGTCTGGTCGTAGATCAGCACCGACACGCCGGGGATCTCGCGCATCTCCCGCTGGACGCGGTCCAGCTCGTCGCGGTGCTCCACCGTGGTGAAGGGGGGCAGCCCGTGGCCGATCCCGTATTTCTCCGGCTCATCCGACACCACGGTGATGCGCTGCACGCCTTCGGCGCGGAGCTGCCGACCGCCGAGCGGCTGCGCGCAGCCCTGGCGGCGGGCGCGCCCGG
>NZ_JAFFID010000109.1 GCF_017355955.1 Sabulibacter ruber
TGATCTCGGCAGGGCGCCCGACGTCATCGCCCAGGCGTCCTGGGCCGCTTGATCCCTGTTCAGATGCGGAACTGGTTGAGCACATCCGCCAGCAGATCCTGGGGTCACGCTTCCATGGGGAGGGCTACTGCAAGATCTGGGCACGCCTACGCTTTGCAGGGATCCGCACCTCGGCCCGCCGGGTAAGGCGGCTGATGGGTGAGCATGGGCTGCTGGCGCCGCATCGCGTCGGGCGGCGGCGCACACGGGTGCATGACGGCACCATCGTCACCGGGACGGTGAAC
>NZ_JAFFID010000010.1 GCF_017355955.1 Sabulibacter ruber
ACATTAGGTATTCAGAAGTTCCGTAGGGCTTGAGTTTTTCTCGCTTAGCCGCTGCCCCCGGCTGGAGCCTAGATGAGAACTAAGAATGGAATGCGGAAGTTCCAGGGGAATTGAGATTCTTTCAGGTTCCTTGGAGTTTCCTCAAGATAGCATCTTCAAGATGTAGCATATAAATATAATATATACACTTTCCTGGAACTCAGTCTGCTGCTTCCAAAACTACTTTGGCCATAGCTTCCCAAGTGTACTTCTGTTTTTCTATTTTGATGTTTTTCACCATTTCTTCTGCTTTAGCTTCTTGGTAAAAGTTGATAATTGCATCAGCTATGGCTTTAGAGTTCACATCAACTACGTATCCCACTTTTTGATCGGGAATCATTTCCGCCAGACCGCCAACTTTTGTTACAAGTATAGGAACTTCAAAATGGTAGGCTATCTGCGTTACCCCACTCTGGGAAGCATGCCTATAAGGTTGTACAACCAGATCGGCAACAGAAAAGTAAGTTCTTACTTTATCATGGGGGATGTACTCGGTGGCTACGATCACTCGGTCTTTGAGCTCCTCGCTCTCTATCAACTGTAAATAAGGCTCAGGCGCTTCATAGAACTCTCCTGCTACTATCAGTTTTACCCCGCTTTCTCTAAGTCTTGGATCTTTTAGCGCCTCAAGCAGAAGATCAAGCCCTTTATAGTGCCTGATGAATCCAAAGAACAACAGGTACCTTCCCTCAGGTAAGTTTAAATCTTTCAGTGCTTCTTCTCTACTAAGCTTTTGTCCATAGGTGTCATAAATAGGATGGGGCTGACAAAGGACAGGTTTGCTTGAATTGAAAAGCTTCAACTCCTCAGTTACTGTAGCTGACATGGTCACGAATGCATCACAGGCATCTACAAAGTACTGAGTTAAGGCTTTATCACCTGGTCTCTTCTCATGGGGCACCACATTATCTGTGAGAGCAACCACTTTGGTATGTCCATTCTTTTTGATAAGGCGGGCTACCTTTCCTAAGCTTGGCGCCATAAACGGAAGCCAGTACCTGAGCAACACCAAATCTGGCTTTGCTTTCCTAATTTTACGACCAAGGCTTACCCAAGTGAGAGGATTTACGGAGCTTAATGAACGATGAATCACCAAGTTTTTGGGAGCAGGTCCTTCTTCGTACTGAGATTTGCCTGGGAAGAGAATGGCAGGATACTGCGTTGTGAACGTGTAAATCTCAACCTGGTGCCCCATCTGTTGCCAGGTACGTGCCAGGCTTTCGTTGAAGGCAGCAATACCACCTCTAAACGGATACGCCGGACCTACAATAATAAGATAGGCCATAACTTAGAACCCGATGTTATCTCGGATAAGGTATTCGTTTTTCCTTCTGCCAGCCAAAGAAATCATCTCGGCCAGAAAACCGGCAAGGAAGAGCTGCACCCCCACCACTACGGCTACCAACGCAAGAAAGAACAAGGGTTGATCTGTTACATCGCGTACGGCTTGGTTGCGGAAAGAGTAATACACCTTTTCTATCACCAGCCAGGACGTAATAAGCAAACCGATTAGAAAGGATATGGTACCTAAACTCCCGAAGAAGTGCATAGGCCGCTTCCGGAATCTAGAGACGAAAGTGATGGACATCAAGTCCAGAAAACCGTAGATGAAACGCTCTAGCCCGAACTTGGTAGTGCCGTACTTTCTTTCTCTGTGCTGTACTACTTTCTCCCCGATCTTCCCGAAGCCGTTCCACTTGGCAATTACCGGTATGTACCGGTGCATTTCTCCGTAAACCTCAATGCTCTTTACCACGCGTTCGTCGTAGGCTTTCAGGCCGCAGTTGAAATCATGGAGCTTGATCTTGGAAATCTTGCGGGTAGCAGCGTTGAAGAGTTTGGTAGGAAGGGTTTTGCTCAAGGGATCATAGCGCTTCTTCTTCCAACCAGAAACTAAATCATAGCCTTCTTCCGCAATCATCCGGTACAAATCAGGGATCTCATCTGGGCTATCTTGTAAATCGGCATCCATAGTGATGACAACTCGGCCTTGCGTTTCAGCAAAGCCTACGTTCAAAGCGGCAGATTTCCCATAATTGCGGTTAAAT
This sequence comes from Sabulibacter ruber, assembly GCF_017355955.1. Lineage (GTDB taxonomy): Bacteria > Bacteroidota > Bacteroidia > Cytophagales > Hymenobacteraceae > Nibribacter > Nibribacter ruber_A. The sequence continues at coordinate 2,088 of NZ_JAFFID010000010.1, forward strand.
CTGATGGCTTTGATGTTGGGATCATGGGCGCTCAGTTCCTGGATTACCTTCCAGGAATTATCGGTACTACCGTCGTCTATCAAAATGACCTCATAAAGAAAACCGTGCGATACCATCACACGGTTTATCCATTGGGTAAGCTCTGGCAGTGACTCTGCCTCATTCAACAGTGGGATCACCACTGAAATATCAAGTTTATTCTGCATGAATATGTTACTCAAACTCCGGGCGATTACGTTTCATGATAGCAGCTACTATCAAAGAGAACACAAAGCCAAAAAATGCACTTGCGATAATGGTTACAACCAACATCATGAGCGGACCGGTGAATTTCTCAGCCATAGCCATCGCTTGCTCAATCTGTTCATCACTTAGTCCCTGCTCTTCCATTTTCTCTATCTGGATGTTGCGCATCCGCTCAACCAACCCCGTATCAATAAATTCCACATAGATATAAACGAAGATTCCGCTTAACAAGCCAGAAATGGCAGACAGCAGAGTCCCTATTCCCAAGCCTTGCCCATAAGACATAAAACCCATGTTCTCTTTCTTGAAATAAACATAGGCCATGATAATTCCTCCAAGGAGAATCAGAAGGCTCAGATTTGAAAGAACAGGATTGGTATTGAGATCAGTGATGAAAAGGATAAGAGAATAGAGAACTGAGATAAATCCGGTGATGATGCCATAGCGTACTCCCACAGAACCGGGAGTAACAGTTTGTTCATTCATAGTTGTTTTGTTTTGGGGTTATTTTCTGAAAAACACAGCTAAAACGATACTGATGAAGAAACCGGCCACCACCCTATTCACAAAGGAGATCTGTGCCAATATGTAAGCGTTCAACTGGTTAAGGTTCTGGTAAGCGTTCTTATAATTGGCCTCTCCCATTAATTTAACCAAGTCTTTCTTTGTGAGCTCCATCTGTTTCTGGCTCAAGATAATATATTCTTTTATCATTTCTTCTCCGGCAAAAACAGAATAGATGCACAGGAGCATAGCAGCAGTAAAGGCTAAAAAGAAAACGGTAAGAAAGCCTACCTTAAATGCTTTCAGAAAGCCGAGCTCAGAATTATGGAACCGCTTGTAATACTTAATGGATAAAAAGATAAAGACAGGAACGAAGAGGAGGGTGGAAGAATATTCACTGGTGTTGCTGTACGGGTTTTCCAGCTTTAATAGAGCCAGCACCAGAATATAAATGAAAGTAACGATTCCCCCGGTTACGCCATATCTTATAGCGGTATTGATAACGGCTCTGTCAAACATTGGTAGTCTTAAGAAAATAACTCTAATTAGAATAGGCGGGATTAAGGGTTAGCTGCCCATTTAGGTATGTCCCAAACACGCACCCTTTCAGCTCACACCCAAAAAACGGACTGTTCTTAGCGGCAGAGGCGTTGAGATTTTCCTGAAACACCCAAGATTTAGTGGGGTTGAACAACGTCAGGTTGGCCTTTGCCCCCTCCGCTAAAGAAGGGATTGGCAGATCCACCACCTTTCTGGAACCATGGGTGAACTTCTCTACCAGTTCTTTCCAGCTTAGATGGGATGTCATTGTCTCATTGGCTACAGCATAGGCTGTCTGAAGCCCGATGATTCCAGTTTCTGCCAAATCAAACTCCAGCTCTTTTCCTTCCTCGTTCCAAGGCATGTGCGCAGATACCAAGGCATCAATGGTTCCGTCCTGCAAGGCTTCTAAGATAGCGGCTTTATCAGCAGAGCTTCTGAAAGGTGGACTAACTTTGAAATTGGCATCAAACGGCTCAAGGGTTTCGTCGGTGAACGCGCATTGGTGCGCCGCCACATCACAGGTTACCTGAAGTCCTTCTTGCTTGGCGGCTCTTACTGCCTGCAATGCGGCAGCGGTAGAAAGTTGGGAAAGATGAAGCCTTCCTCCTATATAGCGCAAAATCTGCAGATCCCGGATCACCTGCATCTCTTCGGCAATGGCCGGAATTCCTTTCAAGCCCAAGCGCGTACTGGCAATACCTTCATGCATCTGACCACCGCTGGCAAGCTTCTTGTTTTCGGGCCGATTTATGAAAACTCCGCCAAAAAGCTTCAGGTACTCTAAAGCCTTTACCACAGTATCTTCTGCCTGAATAGAATCTGTACCGTCTGAAAAGGCAATAGCGCCTGCTGCTTTCAAATCAAGAATCTCCGCTAAATCTTTGCCGTCTAGATCATGGGTAACGGCGGCAATGGCGTGCAACTTCACAAATCCATTATTGGATCTATGCTTGAAAAACTCAACCGAGGAACGGGTCTGGGTTATAGGGTTGACATTTGGTAAGCAAGCTACTTCCGTGAATCCGCCAAAAGCGGCGGCGTTCATGAAGTTGCTTAGTGTTTCTCTTTGCTCATAACCTGGTTCACCGCTGAAAGCGATCAAATCAAACCAACCGATGGAACAACACAGCCCTTCCTCTGAAATTACCTGTACATTTTCTGCCTCAATAGAAGAAGCAATTTTCTGGATGTGGCCATCTTTGAGAAGAAGGTCTACGGTTTGCCCGTCCAGAGAAGAAGATGAATCAACAATGGTGACTGCTTTAACTAGGAGATCCACTTTTTTTAGTGCTTAGAATGAAGGCCTCGGCTAAAAGGCACAGAAAACACAATATTAGGCAATATTTCCAAAGGGATGAGCCACTTGCCTCCTTTTGCAGTTGTTTTTCCAATGATACACGCTCCTGTGGCTCCAGTACCTGCATCGCATTTCCGTGGCCTTTTAGAATTTCCTTTAGCTCATCTGTTGTATATCCTTCCAACCTTGACTCAGTTCTGGGAATATTCAGAGCGATGGTGGAAACAGGTCTGCCTTCCAGACTAAGGGTATAGAAACCAGGCTTACGGATGTCATTTGGAAGAGTCATTACCAATTGGTTCTGCAACTCTTTTTGATCAGGAATAAAGGTCTGCCCTTGACTATTTAAGGTGTACGGTTGCTGGGCAGTACCCGCCTGCACCAGCGGGATAGTGATAGTGCCATTTGCCGGTTGATGAGCCAAAACCATTTTGGAGGAGCTTGAAGTGAGCGCCAGTTGGTATAAAACCGGCACGAACAAGGGATGCGCAACAAAAGCTGATGTACTGGTAATAGGGGAAGAGAATAAATGAACATTCCCTTTGCCAACCTTGAAAGTACTTAAGAAAGGAGTATTGTCCGTGAACTTGAGAATGGTATGAAAAGCACTCTGCCACCGCAATACCGGTGTAGCCTCTGGCATTTTCATGTTTTTAACTTCTTTTTCGAAAACCTGGCCAAAAAAGGCATCAGATAAATCTGGTTGCCGAAGAAGTTTCTGGCCAATATCATCACTTTCTTCACTCACGCCTCTCAGGCCTAAGGCACTCAAGAATTCTATTGAAGTCTGATTTGCATTGGCAGACGGAATCAGCATCACTGATCCACCTTTCTCTAGCCAAGACTTCACACCTGGTAATACTGAAGCATACCCGCCCGAAGAAGAAATATCCAAAATCCAGAGAGCAGAAGTACTTTGCAAATCATTAGACAGAGTAAAAGCAGGCTCTGCTTTGTAAGCCTGAGCAATGGGATGGTTGGGCCCAATACCAGCACTCAGCCTTATTGATACAGAAACAGGCGCCGGAAGAACAACAAAATAGTCATTGTCAAAAGGAGTACTAGCATCATCAACGTTAAAGGTGATTTGTTTAGCAGCTCCAGTCTGCAGAGGGATTCTAAATCTGGCAATCGCTTTTTCAGAAGGATCAACCAAGACCTGGGTAGCACCTAGTAACTTACCACCCTCAGAGGCAGTAATCTTTGCCTGGCTACTCTTATCCAATAAGCTACCAGCAACCCTCACCGAAATACCTACTAATGAGTTAGGCAACAGAATAGGTTGATCTAACCAAACTGAATCAATGAAAAGATTAGGAACAGATGGAGTAGCATATGACACCAGAGTAACACCTTGGTTCTTTGGTAACCGCTGAAGTACTTCAGGTGTAAAAACACTCCGCTGAAAATCGGATAAAATAAATGTTCTGGAGCTTCTGCTCTGATCTTTTACTTCATCAATCAGCGCTGCACCAGAAGATGTCAAGGTAATAGGGTCTGGATCTATCTGCCCCGTAGTAACACTACTTTGAGTACCACCGGTATTCTGGCTATTTAAAGATAAGTCTTCGTAGGCAGAAAGAGCTAAGTCGTGTTTTGTTATTCCTTTCTCCACTGAACTACTTTGCATACTCCAGGAAGAGTCCAGAACGAGTTCAGGTGTTCCTGAGGACGCAGCAGTGCCTTTGTTCAACTGTGATAGAAACAAAAGGAAAGCAGCCAAAGCAGAACAAATAAAAACAAGCCTGAGAACGAGAAGTAGATAGTTATTTACCTTACGTACTGACTGCGTTCTGGCAATTAGAACTCTTAAGAATTGTATATGTGAGAACTCAAGCTTCTGCCTAAGCCTGAGCCCAAAGAAATGGATGATGACTAATACAGCCGCCGCAAGGGCTGTTCCGGATATGAGTGGAAGCATCTACTAAAAGCTGTTTATCTGTGAAGATACTTAATTGCTTTTAGAACTTATAAAAAGATGAATTTGGTATAGACAACTCCAGATTCCCCTCCCCCCTGTTCCCGGAAACGGAAGAACCCCGCGGCTGTTTCCAGGGCGGGGTCCTTGTAAGGGGGTTGGCGGCGACCTACTCTCCCGCGTGTGACCGCAGTACCATCGGCTCGGCGGGGCTTAACTTCTCTGTTCGGAATGGGAAGAGG
>NZ_JAFFID010000110.1 GCF_017355955.1 Sabulibacter ruber
GCGAGGAGGAGTCCGCCGAGGGCTCCGAGGAGAGCGAAGGCTCCGAGGAGCGGGCGTCCCTCAACGCCTGAAGCTCCGGGCGCCTGAAGCTCCGGGCGCTTGAGGCCTCGGACGTTCAAAGCCCCAAGCTCAAAGCCCCCAAGCTCAAAGCAAGGCCACCGGGTCGCCCAGCGCGACCCGGCCGCCTTTCAGGACCTGGGCATGGACGCCGCAGCGGTCGTGACCGTAGCCGCGCTCCAGAACGGGAAGCGCGTTGAAATCACGCGCACCGGTGGCGGGATT
>NZ_JAFFID010000111.1 GCF_017355955.1 Sabulibacter ruber
GCGTGGCCGAGCTGACCACCGTCATCGAGGGGCTGAAGGCGCTTCAGGTGCCGGACGGCGTTGTGCGCATCAACCTCGCCATCGCGCGCGGGCTCGACTACTACACCGGCACGGTCTACGAGACCTTCCTGAACGACCATCCGGGCATCGGCAGCGTCTGCTCCGGCGGGCGCTACGAGAACCTGGCGAGCCACTACACCAAGTCGAAGCTGCCCGGCGTGGGCATCTCCATCGGCGCCACGCGGCTGTTCTACCAGCTCATGGAGGCCGGGCTGATCCAGG
>NZ_JAFFID010000112.1 GCF_017355955.1 Sabulibacter ruber
TGAGCGCGAGGATTTCGAGAACCGCGGCCAGGAAGCCGGCGACGGCGAGAGCGACGGCGAAGCCGAGGACGGCGACGCGGAAGACGCGGAGTCCGAAGGCACGGTCTCCCAGCCCGGCGATTTCGAAAACGCCGAACTCGACGCGCACGGCGACCAGACCGACGAGTCGGATGAGGACGATGAGGGCGACGAGGAAGGTGGCGACTTCGCCTCCGACAACGGCGACCAGAACGGCCGGAAGAAGCGCCGCCGGGGCAAGCGTGGCGGACGCCGCCGCAGCCG
>NZ_JAFFID010000113.1 GCF_017355955.1 Sabulibacter ruber
GCTCCTCGTTCAGCGCGTATTCGACCATGTCCAGCCGCTTGGCGATGGCGGCGGGGTCGGTGAGCGGGGCCGAGAGATGGGCGGCAAGCAGCCGCGCGCCGGCGCCGGTCACCGTGCGGTCGATGGTGGCGAGCAGGCTGCCGCGCCGCTCGCCGGTCATGGTGCGGGTCAGCTCCAGGTTGCGGCGGGTGGCGGCGTCGATCTCCATCACCGCCCCCGGACCCAGCCGGCGCGGGGTGGAGAGCCGCGGCATGCGGCCCTTTTGCGTCAACTCGACATAG
>NZ_JAFFID010000114.1 GCF_017355955.1 Sabulibacter ruber
GCAGCCGCCGACCAGTTCGCCCTTCACGTAGGGCTGCGGGAAGGTCGGCCAGTTCGAATATTCCTTCAGGCCCTGGCGCAGGCCGGCATCCTGGAGGATGTCCACGCCCTTGAACTTCACGCCGACGTGGCTCAGCACGCCGACGACGGCGGCGGAGAAGCCGCACTGCGGGAACACGGGCGAACCCTTCATGTAGAGCACGACGTCGTTGTTATCGATGTCCTGCTTGATCTGATCGACGACGGTCTGGTCCATGGTTCTCTCAAGCCTCGGTCATGG
>NZ_JAFFID010000115.1 GCF_017355955.1 Sabulibacter ruber
CCGTGCCCTTCATCATCGCGACCGAAGGGGCGCAGGTGGTCCAGCAGGAGGAGCGGTTCGACCTGCTGCGGACCTTCCGCGAGTTCGTGCAGTGGCGCAAGGGCGACGCCCTGCTGCTGGCCGAGGCCAACATCGAGCCCAAGGGCAACATGGAGTATTTCGGCCAGCACGGCGAGCGCATGCACATGATGTTCAATTTCCACGTCAACCAGCGCCTGTTCCTGGCGCTGGCGACGGCCGACACCGGACCGCTGGCCCAGGCCCTGAAGGACACCCGCT
>NZ_JAFFID010000116.1 GCF_017355955.1 Sabulibacter ruber
GCGCTCCGGCGCGCGGGTCAGCCTGTGGGACCGCAACGCCGCCCAGCTTGACACGGCCCGCGCGCAACTCGCCGGGACCGACCCGGAGTGGGCGGGGCGCGTCCATACGGCCGAGGTGGATATCGGCGACCACGCCGGGGTGGCCGAGGCGGCGGAAGCCACGCGGGAGGCGCTCGGCGGCGTCGACATCCTCGTCAACAACGCCGCCATCGTCGGGCCGAACCGGACGCTCTGGGACTATCCGGTGGAGGAGTGGCACGTCGTCCTGCATGTGGACGT
>NZ_JAFFID010000117.1 GCF_017355955.1 Sabulibacter ruber
GATCCGATCGGCACAGCGGCGGGATAGCGCTGTGAAGCGAGATTTCCTGGTCGGAGCCGCCGATGGTGCCATTCAGAACCCTGCTCGCCGCGCTTGAAACGATCGAGGACCCGCGTCGCCCGCAAGGGAGGCGCTATTCGATGAGCCACCTACTGCTGTTCTCAGTCCTGGCGGTCCTGGCTGGGGCAACCTCGTACCAGAGTATCGTCACCTTCATGGCGGTCCATCGTGAACGCCTCAACGCCACTTTCGGAGCCCGGCTCCGGCGTGCCCCGGCGG
>NZ_JAFFID010000118.1 GCF_017355955.1 Sabulibacter ruber
CCGCTGATAGACGGGCCGCAGCACTTCGTCGGAGAAGACGGTGGGGAGGAAGCCTTCAATGATGTTGATTACATTGGGCTAGGAAACGATCCTGTGCTGGTCGATCTCGCCACCCCGGAAAACAACACGGGCTATGCCGAGGGCGACACCTACGAAAACATAAGGATTATTGCCGGCGGCGGCGGCAACGACACGCTTTATGGCGATGACAACGACAACTGGTTTCGCGGCCATGCCGGCGACGACCTCGAATATGGCATGGGCGGCAACGACACCCT
>NZ_JAFFID010000119.1 GCF_017355955.1 Sabulibacter ruber
TTTCTCGGGCCGGGCCACCCCAGCTTTTGCCCTGCCTTCCGCCGAACGGTCGAGCTGAAAAAGCGACCGGCTCGCCGAAAAACCTGTCGCCTGGAACCGCCGCCCCGTCGGACACTGGCGGACAGGACCTCATTGGAACGGGGAAGCACGTGGCGGCGCTGCATCGACGCTTGATCGGGAACGGAACGCTGTCCGTGGCGGGGCGGTCCGCCGCGTTGGCACTCCTGCTGAGCTTCGCCCTGGCAGGCGCGGGAGCGGACGGGGCGGTGGCGGCCGAC
>NZ_JAFFID010000011.1 GCF_017355955.1 Sabulibacter ruber
GGGGGTTGGCGGCGACCTACTCTCCCGCGTGTGACCGCAGTACCATCGGCTCGGCGGGGCTTAACTTCTCTGTTCGGAATGGGAAGAGGTGGACACCCGCGACATAGCCACCATTTTGCTCTTGTCGCCGTCTTTCGGCGCGTGATGGTGTCGGGGATTTCTTTGGCATACATAGGGGAGAGAGAGCCAGGGTACGTGCCCATGCTTGGGCGGAAAGCGCTCGGGCAATTAGTACGGCTCGGCTTTGCCATTCCTGGCTTTACACCTGCCGCCTATCGACGTGGTCGTCTCCCACGGCCCTTGAAGGGATGTCTCATCTTGGGGTGAGTTTCGCACTTAGATGCTTTCAGCGCTTATCTCATCCGAGCGTAGCTACCCTGCGCTGCGGCTGGCGCCACAACAGGTCCACCAGAGGCTCGTCCATCCCGGTCCTCTCGTACTAAGGACAGGTCCCCTCAAACATCCGACGCCCACTACAGATAGGGACCGAACTGTCTCACGACGTTCTGAACCCAGCTCGCGTGCCACTTTAATCGGCGAACAGCCGAACCCTTGGGACCTTCTCCAGCCCCAGGACGTGACGAGCCGACATCGAGGTGCCAAACCTCCCCGTCGATATGAGCTCTTGGGGGAGATCAGCCTGTTATCCCCGGCGTACCTTTTATCCTTTGAGCGATGGCCCTTCCATGCGGGACCACCGGATCACTATATCCGTCTTTCGACCCTGCTCGGCTTGTGGGCCTCACAGTCAAGCACCCTTCTGCTATTGCACTCTGCGCACGGTTACCAAGCGTGCTGAGGGTACCTTTGAAAGCCTCCGTTACTCTTTTGGAGGCGACCACCCCAGTCAAACTACCCACCAAACACTGTCTCCCCTCCGGGATTAGGCTCCAAGCAACTGAAGGGTGGTATTTCAACGCTGCCTCCCCGATGCCTGGCGACACCGGATCACAGGCTCCCACCTATCCTACACATCAGTTACCCAGAGTCAATGTTAAGCTATAGTAAAGGTGCACGGGGTCTTTCCGTCCCGTAGCGGGTACTCGGCATCTTCACCGAGACTACAATTTCACCGAGCTCACGGCTGAGACAGCGCCCAGATCGTTACACCATTCGTGCAGGTCGGAACTTACCCGACAAGGAATTTCGCTACCTTAGGACCGTTATAGTTACGGCCGCCGTTTACCGGGGCTTCGGTTCAACGCTTCGCCTTGCGGCTGACGTCCCCCCTTAACCTTCCGGCACCGGGCAGGTGTCAGGCCATATACCTCATCTTTCGATTTCGCATAGCCATGTGTTTTTGTTAAACAGTCGCCTGGGCCTTTTCACTGCGGCTTCTCCAATGAATTGGAGGAAGCGCCCCTTCTCCCGAAGTTACAGGGCCATTTTGCCGAGTTCCTTGGCCGTGATTCACTCGAGCACCTTAGGATTCTCTCCTCGACTACCTGTGTCGGATTGCGGTACGGGTAGCGTGACCGTCAGAACGCTTAGCGGGTTTTCTTGGGAGCGGGATTAGGGCCACTATCCCCTCGCCCGGGGGCTTGGGGTACTATCGGGTTTCAGCACCTATGGCGTACTTGACTACCAAGGGTATACCTACGCCCTTCAACCTGGTATTCCGTCACCAGGCGGGCCTTTCACTTCTCCGTCACCGCATCGCTGGGTCACGCTAGTACTGGAATATTAACCAGTTGTCCATCGACCTTAGCCTTCGCATCGGCCTTAGGACCCGACTAACCCTGATCCGATTAGCGTTGATCAGGAAACCTTAGTCTTTCGGTGTGCGGGTTTCTCGCCCGCATTATCGTTACTTATGCCTACATTTGCTTTTCCCGACGCTCCAACGCCCATTGCCAGGCGCCTTCTCCGCGGACGGGAATGCTCCCCTACCACAGTATAAATACTATCCGTAGCTTCGGTACCATGCTTGATGCCCGATTATTATCGATGCCCTGCCGCTCGACCAGTGAGCTGTTACGCACTCTTTAAATGAATGGCTGCTTCCAAGCCAACATCCTGGCTGTCTGGGCAGCTGGACCTCCTTTGTTCAACTTAGCATGGATTTAGGGACCTTAGCTGACGGTCTGGGTTCTTTCCCTCTCGGCCTGGGACCTTAGCACCCCAAGCCTCACTGCCGAGTATGTCTCATGGCATTCGGAGTTCGTCAGGATTCGGTAGGATTTGACTCCCCCTAGTCCTATCGGTAGCTCTACCTCCATGAGACTCCACCTCGACGCTGCCCCTAAAGGCATTTCGGGGAGTACGAGCTATTTCTCAGTTTGATTGGCCTTTCACCCCTACCCACAGGTCATCCAAATGCTTTTCAACGCAAACTGGTTCGGGCCTCCAGTTGGTGTTACCCAACCTTCACCCTGCCCATGGGTAGATCACAAAGTTTCGCGTCTACCCCCCCTGACTGTGCGCCCTGTTCAGACTCGCTTTCGCTGCGGCTCCGTATCTTCAGATACTTAACCTCGCCAGGGAGGAGTAACTCGTAGGCTCATTATGCAAAAGGCACGCCGTCACCCCACTAAAGGGCTCCGACCGCTTGTAGGCGCATGGTTTCAGGTTCTTTTCACTCCCCTATTCGGGGTCCTTTTCACCTTTCCCTCACGGTACTGGTTCACTATCGGTCTCTCAGGAGTATTTAGCCTTGCCGGATGGTACCGGCGGATTCAGACGGGATTCCTCTGGTCCCGCCCTACTCAGGATACCGCTACGGCCGAAAACCTTGCGCTGACGGGGCTATCACCCTCTCCGGCCTGCCTTCCCAGGCAGTTAAGCTTCGTTTTCCGGTCCGACATTGCGGTCCTACAACCCCAGGCCTGCCGTGACAGGCCTGGTTTGGGCTCTTCCCCGTTCGCTCGCCACTACTTGGGGAATCATTGTTATTTTCTCTTCCTCCGGGTACTTAGATGTTTCAGTTCCCCGGGTTCGCCCACCTGAAAGGTGTACTTGGTCTTCAACCAAGTGGGTTGCCCCATTCGGACATCCGCGGATCACATCGTATGTGCCGATCCCCGCGGCTTATCGCAGCTTATCGCGTCCTTCCTCGCCTCTGAGAGCCTAGGCATCCTCCATGCGCCCTTCTCTACTTTCTTCGCCTGCGCCACCTGCGTGGCGCGGGCACGTACTCTAGTTTGTTTCTCTCTTCCCAGTATGTCAAAGAACTCCCCGCCAGATGCGCCCCATTATACATACGTATAACATGGCCTCTCTGGCATGTGCGGCAAGCGCCCTGTCGGCGGTTGCCCTGTTATCAGTCGCGGTACGGCGATCCTTCAGTGGAGAATAACGGAGTCGAACCGTTGACCTCCTGCGTGCAAAGCAGGCGCTCTAGCCAGCTGAGCTAATCCCCCATAGATCTTATAGAGTGGGCCTGCGTGGACTCGAACCACGGACCTCTACATTATCAGTGTAGCGCTCTAACCACCTGAGCTACAAGCCCCGCTGCGTCTTACGACTAGCAAGGCCCCTCGCACGCTTCTGACGATTTTGCTTCTCGCAAGTATGTCTTTAAGTTTTTAAGCAAAGGGTAGATAGGAAGCAGGAAACGCGGCGCCGGCGGCGCGTGCCCCAGAAAGGAGGTGATCCAGCCGCACCTTCCGGTACGGCTACCTTGTTACGACTTAGCCCCAGTTACCAGTTTTACCCTAAGCCGCTCCTGTGACGGTGACGGCCTTCAGGTCTCCCTGACTTCCATGGCTTGACGGGCGGTGTGTACAAGGCCCGGGAACGTATTCACCGCGTCGTTGCTGATACGCGATTACTAGCGATTCCAGCTTCACGGGGTCGAGTTGCAGACCCCGATCCGAACTGAGAGCGGCTTTTTGAGATTGGCATCCCGTTGCCGGGTAGCGACCCTCTGTACCGCCCATTGTAGCACGTGTGTAGCCCTAGGCGTAAGGGCCATGATGACTTGACGTCGTCCCCGCCTTCCTCGCTGCTTGCGCAGGCAGTCTCCCTAGAGTCCCCACCACGACGTGCTGGCAACTAGGGATAGGGGTTGCGCTCGTTGCGGGACTTAACCCAACACCTCACGGCACGAGCTGACGACAGCCATGCAGCACCTTGCTTTGTGCCCCGAAGGGAAACCCCATCTCTGGGGTCGTCACGCGCATTCTAGCCTAGGTAAGGTTCCTCGCGTATCATCGAATTAAACCACATGCTCCACCGCTTGTGCGGGCCCCCGTCAATTCCTTTGAGTTTCACCCTTGCGGGCGTACTCCCCAGGTGGACTACTTAACGCTTTCGCTAAGACGCCGACAGTCTGTCGCCGACATCGAGTAGTCATCGTTTACGGCGTGGACTACCAGGGTATCTAATCCTGTTCGCTCCCCACGCTTTCGTGCCTCAGCGTCAGTTACGGCCTAGTAAGCTGCCTACGCAATCGGTGTTCTTGAAGATATCTAAGCATTTCACCGCTACATCTTCAATTCCGCCTACCTCGTCCGTACTCAAGCCCCCCAGTATCAATGGCAGTTCCGCGGTTGAGCCGCGGGCTTTCACCACTGACTTAAGGGGCCGCCTACGCACCCTTTAAACCCAATAAATCCGGACAACGCTTGCACCCTCCGTATTACCGCGGCTGCTGGCACGGAGTTAGCCGGTGCTTATTCCTCGGGTACCGTCAGTTCCCCACGCATGGGTGTTTTCTTCCCCGATAAAAGCAGTTTACAACCCAGAAGGCCTTCGTCCTGCACGCGGCATGGCTGGGTCAGGCTTCCGCCCATTGCCCAATATTCCCTACTGCTGCCTCCCGTAGGAGTCTGGCCCGTATCTCAGTGCCAGTGTGGGGGATCATCCTCTCAGAACCCCTAGCCATCGTCGCCTTGGTGGGCCCTTACCCCGCCAACTAGCTAATGGCACGCATGCCCATCCCAAACCAATGAATCTTTAACCATCCTCGGATGCCCTCATATGGTGTTATGCGGTATTAATCTCCCTTTCGGGAGGCTATCCCCCAGTTTGGGGTAGGTTGCATACGCGTTACGCACCCGTGCGCCACTGGTGTATTGCTACACCCGTTCGACTTGCATGTATTAGGCCTGCCGCTAGCGTTCATCCTGAGCCAGGATCAAACTCTCCATTGTAGAAGAAAAGTTTGACTGCTCTCTTTTAAAAAGACAGTCGATTTTGTATGGCATCGACCGCCGGTACGCTTCACTTTCGTTTCCTAGACGCGTGTATCGCTACACTTGTCTTTCCTATCTATCCCATTCACTCAAAGAACTTCCCGCCGGCCTGCCGCCGGCGACTAGTGGCCTGAGACCCAGGCCCTTATTCCGTCTCCCGATCCCTTCCTTCCCGAAGGGGCTGCAAAGGTAAGAACTTTCTCTCACTCCGCAAGCAAACCGCTCAACTTTTTTTTTCTTTTTCTTTCTCCCCGCCCGGCCAGCGGGGGCTTCCTTCCGGAAGCGGGTGCAAAGGTAAGAAGAACTTCTCTCTTTGCAATACTCTCCGAAACTTTTTTTCTCTTCCCTTCCGCCCGGTCGGCCTTGGGGACCTTCCTTCCGGAAGGGGCTGCAAAGGTAAGCAGAACTTCCCTCTTTGCAAGCGCTTCGGCAATCTTTTTTTCTCCTTCCCTCT
>NZ_JAFFID010000120.1 GCF_017355955.1 Sabulibacter ruber
GCGGCCGAGGAAGGCCTCCGGCGGCACGGGCGTCTGCGGGTTGTAGACCCAGACATAGCGCAGGTCGCGGTCGTGGCTGCACAGCGAGATGCGCGAATGGCGGAGCGCCATGCGGAACCGCTCCTCGCTTTCGCGGAGCGCGCGGGCCATGGCGGCACGGGCGCGGGCCTCCGCCTGGAGCAGGCGCTTGGCCTGCTGCTCCCGCCGCACGTAGCCGGCCAGGGTGCCGGTCAACAGCAGCCCGACGATCAGCACCCCCCAGGCGTGGCGGCTCGCCG
>NZ_JAFFID010000121.1 GCF_017355955.1 Sabulibacter ruber
GACGCCGAGGGCATGATCGTCCAGACCGCGCCGATCATCTACAGCAAGGACGGCAAGCAGGAGGAGCTCGGCACCATCGAGGTCCGGCTGACCACCGAGCGCGCCTACGCCACGATCCGCGCCGAGACGATCAAGATCGCCGGCATCGGCGCCGCCGCGCTGCTGGTCGTCTGCGCCGTCCTGATCTTCATCGTGCGCGGCGTGACCCGGCCGATCGTCCGCATGACCGAGGCCATGACCGAGCTGGCCTCCGGCCGGACCGAGGTGGTCGTGCCCG
>NZ_JAFFID010000122.1 GCF_017355955.1 Sabulibacter ruber
GTGATGCTGATCGACGGGCTGGAGCTGACGGAGGTCGTCTGGCAGGCGCGGTTCCAGCGCCGCTTCGAACCGGCGTCCGCCACGCCGCCGGAGGACGCCCCGATGGTGTCGATCCATGTGCCCTGCTACAACGAGCCGCCGCACATGGTCATCCAGACGCTGGACGCGCTCGCCCGCCTCGATTACCCGAATTTCGAGGTGCTGCTGATCGACAACAACACCAAGGACCCGGCGGTCTGGAAGCCGGTGGAGGCCTATTGCGCCCAGCTCGGGC
>NZ_JAFFID010000123.1 GCF_017355955.1 Sabulibacter ruber
GCTACGGCACCGACGTGCAGCGGATCGACACGGCGCTGGCGGAGACCTTCCGGGACTTCGCCATCGACCCCACGCGCGTCGCCATCGGCGGATTCTCCGACGGGGCCTCCTACGCCCTGTCGCTCGGCCTCATCAACGGCGCGCTGTTCCGGAGCGTCGTGGCCTTCTCGCCGGGGTTCGCGGTGCCGACCCGGACCGAGGACCACCCGCGCTTCTTCGTCTCGCACGGCGTTGCGGACAGGGTCCTGCCCATCGACCCGTGCAGCCGCACCCT
>NZ_JAFFID010000124.1 GCF_017355955.1 Sabulibacter ruber
TACCGCTCGGTCTCGGCCTTCTCGCCGATCACCAACCCGATGAACTGCCCCTGGGGCGAGAAGGCCTTCACCAACTATCTGGGCTCCGAGCGCAGGAGCTGGGCCGAATGGGACAGCTGCGCCCTGATCGCCAACGCGACGGAACGGCTGCCCCTGCTGGTGGACCAGGGCGACAGCGACGACTTCCTGGAAAACCAGCTGAAGCCCGACGCCCTGCGCCAGGCCGCGGCGGCCGCCGGCCACCCGCTGACCCTGCGCATGCAGCCGGGCTAC
>NZ_JAFFID010000125.1 GCF_017355955.1 Sabulibacter ruber
GCCGCGCCGAGGATTACGGCCGCTACGCCGAGGCGCTGTGCCGGCTGAGCCTGCGGCTGCGCGGCTACCGCATCCTGGCGCAGCGGCTGCGCACCCCCATGGGCGAGATCGACATCGTCGCCCGGCGCGGGGCCACGCTGGCCATCGTCGAGGTGAAGGCGCGCGCCGACTGGGACCGCGCCAACGAGGCGGTCGGCGCCCGCCAGCGCGGCCGGCTGGCCCGCGCGGCGCATGCCTGGCTCGCCGCGAATCCGCGCCATGCAGGCTTGGCCT
>NZ_JAFFID010000126.1 GCF_017355955.1 Sabulibacter ruber
CCGCCGCCTGTTCGACGTGACGGAAAACGACATCGGGCGGCCCTTCCATGATCTCTCCATCTCCTACCGGCCGGTGGAGATGCGCAGCCGGATCGAGGAGGTGCTGCAGGGCGGGCGGCCCGTCCGCATCGAACAGCTGGACTACCACCGCCCGCCGGGCGATCCGATGCGGCTGAGCGCGGAGGTGGCGCCGCTCGCCGGGGGCGACGGCAAGGTCCTCGCCACGCTGCTGACCTTCACCGACACCACCCGCACCCATCACCTCCAGCAGGA
>NZ_JAFFID010000127.1 GCF_017355955.1 Sabulibacter ruber
CTGGGTGGAGGTGCGGCTGATGACGCACACCGCCAAGGGCATCACGGACAAGGATTTCCAGCTCGCCCGCAAGATCGAGGAGGTCGTGCAGTGGCAGCCGGGGGCCGAGGGCGGCGCGTTGGAAGGCACGCCGCGCGACGACCTGCGATTCTCCTACGTCAAATACGACTGAGACCCGACGGGACCGGAGTCCGGACGGCCGCCGCGGCGCGGCCCCGCATGGATTCGGTCCCGACACACGCCTGATCCGAAAGACGCAGAACACGCCCATGG
>NZ_JAFFID010000128.1 GCF_017355955.1 Sabulibacter ruber
ATCCGTGGCGTGGAGAAGGGCATGACCGCCACCCCCACGATCCGCCAGGACGTGGACGGCGACGGCTTCGTCGAGTTGGCGGAAGGGCTGGCGACCTACGGCCCCGTTCTCCTGAACCTGGCGACCGATCCGGACGCGGCGGCCGAGCTGCCCATCGGCGGAATGGCCCATGGCGGCATCGCCTTTCCCACGGCCGGTGAGGACGGCAAGCTGAACTATCTGGAGACCTTCACCTTCGACACAGAGGGTGAAGCCAATGCCGCCGCCGCGAT
>NZ_JAFFID010000129.1 GCF_017355955.1 Sabulibacter ruber
CATGCTCCAGGAAGGTGGTGGCCGGCAGCACGAGGTCGGCGAGGAGCGCGGTGTCGGTCATGAACTGCTCATGCACCGCGACGAACAGGTCCTCGCGCAGGAAACCCTCGCGGATGCGGGCGGAGTCCGGGCAGATGGCGGCGGGGTTGGTGTTCTGGATCAGCATGGCGGTGACCGGCGGGCCGCCCTTCAGGTCGCGCGGATCGCCGGTCAGCACCGCGCCGATGCGCGACTGGTCGAAGGAGCGCACGCGCGTGTCCAGCCGGTCCAGC
>NZ_JAFFID010000012.1 GCF_017355955.1 Sabulibacter ruber
TGAAGCCGGGATCGAGGATCGGCTGGAGAACTTGCAGCACCGCCTGTTGGATCAGGCGGTCCGTCACCGTGGGGATGCCAAGCTCGCGCTCGCCGCCCCCCGGCTTGGGGATCATCACGCGACGCACCGGCTGTGGCCGGTACGTCCCCTCCCGCAGGCGGTCGCGGATGGCCGGCCAGTGGGTTTTCAGCCGTTCGGCGGTCTGGTCGATGTCCAGCCCGTCCACCCCGGCCGCTCCCCCGTTGGCCCGCACCTTCTTCAATGCCCGCAAGAGGTTCTCTCGCGCCAAGACCGCGTCGAGCAGCCCCGGCCCCATGGCGTCCGTGCCCCGGCGCGGGTGGTCGGCTTCGTCAAGGCGGGCCTCCGGGCGGGCTTCACCCGTCCTCCTCTCCCCCCTCCCGGATTGCTCCGGCATCTGACGCATGGCCTTCCACATCGTCGGGCGAACCCCACTCTCCCTCGTTCGGCCCTTCGGCCCGGCCCTGCCGCGCCTACTATGGCCTCTGCTGACTTCCCGCTCCGGCTCGACGCCGTCGCCCTTTCAGGCGCAAGGCGGGATCTCCCCAGGTAAGAACGCTCTCCGTCACCGCACGACCGCCGGATTTACGCCGCTTCCCCTTGATCACGAGAGCTTCGCGGTTCGTTGCCCGCTCGCCCTGGTCGGCAGCGCCTCATATCCGGTTCTTGTTCATCGGCCCGCGGCTTCGATCCACGCTTCCTCCCCACGGTCGGTCGCCCTTCCGCAGTTGCGCTTCACTTCGCTCGCCGTGATCAGCTTACGATGGGACTTGCACCCACAAGAGAACGCCCATGCTGGGCGCACATCGGGATAGGGGGCGATCCTAGTGGACCGCACCCCTCCCACACCACCCGGCATGCGGGTCCGCACCGGGCGGTTCGAAGGATTGAGGTCATGCGAGCCTGGGCAGCCCGAGTTGGTCGGCCCATTTGATCGTGAGGACGGCGTTGAGGAGCATCCCGCTGTTGCGCCACCAGCGTCGGCTGTTGGCCGCGACCTGCTGGGCAATGGCGGGCGTGGCTCCCCTGGCCGTCAGTTCCCGGAAGATGGTCTTCCCGCGCTTCCACTGCTTGAGCTGGATGGCCCGGAGCCGGTGGCGTGTCCACTCGTCCAGCCTTCGCCAGACGGCGGGGGTTTGCGCCAGCCGGAAATAGGCTTTCCACCCCAGCAGGAAGTCACGCAGCCGCGCCACGACCGCCGCCATTGACCGCCCCGTCACCCGGGGCGTCAGGCTGCGGACGCGGCACTTGAACGCCTCGACCGCCTTGTCGGCGGCTTTCCGCCGGACCGCTCCCTTCGGCCCGCCCCAGAAGGCATAGCCCAGGAACTTGCGGCCGAAGACGGAGGCCACGGCGCTCTTGGCTTCGTTCACCGTCAGGTGCAGCCGGCCATAAAGACGCCGCAGCAGGGCCATCACCCGCTCCCCCGCCCGACGTGACCGCACATAGACGTTGCAGTCATCGGCGTAGCGGCAGAAGGCATGGCCCCGGCGTTCCAGTTCCTTGTCCACCTCGTCCAGGAGCAGGTTGGCCAGCAGCGGCGACAGCGGCCCCCCTTGCGGGGTGCCCGCCCGGCGCCGTGTGACCGTCCCGTCCTCCTCCATCACGCCCGCGTCCAGGTAGGCCCGCACCAGCCGGATGAGGGCCGGGTCCGGGACCTTCCTGGACAGGCGGTCGATCAGGATGTCGTGGTCCACCCGGTCGAAGAACTTCTCCAGGTCCACATCCACGACGATCCGGCGACCGGACTGCACGAAGCCTTGCGCCGCAAGGACGGCATCGTGCGCGCTCCGACCAGGCCGGAAGCCGTAGCTGTGATCGCTGAAGCCGGGATCG
>NZ_JAFFID010000130.1 GCF_017355955.1 Sabulibacter ruber
CCGTAGAAGCCGTCGAGCTTGCCGAGTAGGTCCTTGAGCTCGGTCTCGTTCGCCTTCTGCCAGACCGACGCCTCCGTCGTCCTCTGGGCGGCCTCGATCGTGCGCAGTGTGTTGCGTTGTGCGATTGATAGACCAAGCCAGGCGCCCAGGAACGCCAGCACACCCGAGATTATCGGCCCGACCGTCGGCACCCAATAGCTCCACCACGGTGGCGTGCCGCCGCTCTCGACGCGGAGCGATCCGCCTGGCTCGAGCCGCACCGAAAGCGGCGG
>NZ_JAFFID010000131.1 GCF_017355955.1 Sabulibacter ruber
GATCTGCAGCACCGTGATGCCGGAGGCCAGCACGAACAGCGCGCCCAGGAACAGGCCGTAGGAGTGCGAGTCGGCCGCGGGCAGGAACAAGAGGCAGCCCAGCGCCGTCACGACCAGGCCCACGATGATGCCGTTCTTGTAGCCGATCCTGAGGATCGGGTCGCCCTTGGTCACCGAGATGGTGAAGTAGAGGAGCGAGACGATGAAGTAGGCCCCGAAGAAGGCCGTCTGGATGAGCATCGCCTGCCAGTTCTGCAGCGTGAAGACCTGC
>NZ_JAFFID010000132.1 GCF_017355955.1 Sabulibacter ruber
GTCCAACATCGTCGGCATGGTCGCGCGGGCCGGCGGGCCGGAGGCGGTCCGCGACCGCACCCATTGGGAGGAGATGAACCGGATGGTCTCCCATGTCGGGGGCCGGCTCTCCACCTTCGTGTTCGACGAAGTGGGCAACTCGGTCCTGGAGACCGCCGAATTCCCCGCCCGGGCCGTCAATGTCGCCGACCGCGACTATTTCCACGCGGCGAAGCGGGGCGAATCCCTGCATGTCGGCGCCGCCATCGTGACCCGGACCGGCAGCGGAATC
>NZ_JAFFID010000133.1 GCF_017355955.1 Sabulibacter ruber
ACGTGGCCTTCGTCGTCGACACCTTCGCCCGCCGGATCGTAGCTGCGCTGGCCCTTCGGGCTCGGCTGGCGGGTGTCGCGCACAGCCCACGCCGGCTTCGTGCTGGATGCCCTGGAGCAAGCGCTTCACGACCGCCGGCCGGCCAAGGGCGGCGGCCTCATTCACCATAGCGACCGTGGATCGCAGTATGTCGCTATAAAGTACACCGAGCGTCTTACCGAGGCCGGCGTCGAACCCTCCGTGAACAGCGCTGGCGATTCACACGACAACG
>NZ_JAFFID010000134.1 GCF_017355955.1 Sabulibacter ruber
CGTCTCAGGAGTCAGTGCAGTAGCCCGGGGTTCGATACCTTTTTTGCGACCGCAAGGTTGGCTTGGTTGTGCCGTGGTTGCAGCGCCGGTATTACCCGGTGACGAAATGCCGGATGCATCGGAACCCTGCGATGTCGCTTTCTGTTTGCACAGTCGTTTCGGACGCTCTTTTTTGTTGGTTGCACGCCACAGAGCGTGTGCGGAATATCCCAAATGTTATTCCTGAAAAGGCGTCCTCCTTCTCGGAAAATATCGCCAGAATGTCTTGTA
>NZ_JAFFID010000135.1 GCF_017355955.1 Sabulibacter ruber
AGGCCGCCGTCGACAACTACATCAAGAAGAACCCGGACCGCATCGAGTCCTGGGTGACCGGCAAGAAGTAAGCCGGGCAGGGCGCCCCCTCCCTCCGGGGAGGGGGCGCTGTCGCGGCCATCATCCTCGTTCTTTTTGCAATTTCCTCCAAGGCGCGCTCACCCATGACCCCGAACGAAAAGCTCACCGCCCTCTTCGGCCAGCTCGGCATCACCCCGCAGGCCATCGAGCACCCGCCGGTCCACACGGTGGAGGAGGCGCTGGAGCATT
>NZ_JAFFID010000136.1 GCF_017355955.1 Sabulibacter ruber
TCCACCCCTGCCGGCAACGGTACCGCCGTTCTCGGTAATTCTCGTAACGTCCGCGACAACGCTGCTTGAGAGGGACGGGTTTTCACATGATCGCGGCGCCGGGAGCAGGAGCGACGAAAGCTGCTAGCGCAATGGAAACCATCACCGTTTCCTCCACCGGCCCTTTGCGCGAAACACCTATTTATTTCAGGCCTGCTAGCTGCATGAATGTATCGGTATAACCTCATAAAATCCTGGTTATTCGTTTCTACTTTTTGTTCTGCTGTATCG
>NZ_JAFFID010000137.1 GCF_017355955.1 Sabulibacter ruber
CGCGCCGGCTGAATTCCGGGTTAAAGCCGGGCCCGGGTTCCAGCAGCGCGGACACCCGGCCGTTCACCTCGACCTCGCCGGAAGACGGCCGCAGGGTGTGGCAGATGATCTGGAGAAGGGTGGACTTGCCCGAACCGTTGTGCCCGACGATGCCGACGGTGCTGCCGCGCTCGATCTCGAAGCTGATGCCGCGCAGCGCCCAGAATTCCTGAAAATACCGGCGCTTCCGGCCCAACAGCGCCTGTTTCAGGCGGTCTCCCGGGCGGCTGT
>NZ_JAFFID010000138.1 GCF_017355955.1 Sabulibacter ruber
TTCTGGGCGCCGATGCCGAGGAACTGTAGCATGATCGATCAGGTCTTCGCGTGTCGGGGAAGGGGGCCGTCACATCACGTCGGCGAAGGCCGGGCGGCTGCGGCTGAACCAGTAAAAGCCGCCCCAGGCGACTAGGACGGCAATTACGCTGTACGTCACCAGTTGCCACCAGTCCGGCAGCACCCCCCAGATGATCAGGGCGCGCGCCTGCTCGACCGGGATGGTCAAGGGATTGAGGAAGACGATCGGGCGCATCGCTTCCGGGACGG
>NZ_JAFFID010000139.1 GCF_017355955.1 Sabulibacter ruber
CGAGAATCTGGTGCTGCGCTCCGGCCTCGTCATGAAGCCGGTGATGACCAAGGCGAAGTCCGCGCCCAAGCGCGTCGTCTACGCCGAGGGCGAGGATCCGCGCGTCCTGCGCGCGGCCCAGGTGGCGGTGGACGAGGGCATCGCCCAGCCGGTCCTGATCGGCCGGACCGAGGTGATCCAGCGCTGCATCGGCGAACTCGGCCTGCGGCTGAAACCGGGCAAGGACGTGGAGGTCATCGAGATCATCCGCGACATGCGCTATCACAGCT
>NZ_JAFFID010000013.1 GCF_017355955.1 Sabulibacter ruber
GCATGGCTGTCGTCAGCTCGTGTCGTGAGATGTTGGGTTAAGTCCCGCAACGAGCGCAACCCCCACCGTCAGTTGCCATCATTAGGTTGGGCACTCTGGCGGAACTGCCGGTGACAAGCCGGAGGAAGGCGGGGATGACGTCAAGTCCTCATGGCCCTTATGGGTTGGGCTACACACGTGCTACAATGGCGGTGACAGTGGGACGCGAAGCCGCGAGGTGGAGCCAATCCCCAAAAGCCGTCTCAGTTCGGATTGCACTCTGCAACTCGAGTGCATGAAGTTGGAATCGCTAGTAATCGCGGATCAGCACGCCGCGGTGAATACGTTCCCGGGCCTTGTACACACCGCCCGTCACACCATGGGAGTTGGCTTTACCCGAAGACGGTGCGCTAACCTCGCAAGAGGAGGCAGCCGGCCACGGTCAGGTCAGCGACTGGGGTGAAGTCGTAACAAGGTAGCCGTAGGGGAACCTGCGGCTGGATCACCTCCTTTCTAAGGAAAACCAACCCCGCACGGGTTGGACCCGCGGCAGGCCCTGAGCCGCCGCCGGCGCATCCCTTCTCACGGATCTGAGATCAGAGGACGGAGTACGGAGGACAGACAACAGATCTGTCGTCTGTGGTCTGCACTCTGTTCTCTGGGCTAGTAGCTCAGTTGGTTAGAGCGCGCGCTTGATAAGCGTGAGGTCGGAGGTTCAAATCCTCCCTGGCCCACCAGGTTCAAGCGCCGGCGTCATCGACGCAGCGCTCTGGCCGATCGGGATCCGTATGAGGGGACTCACAACACGGCAACGTGGCCCGGGCGAAAGCCCTGGTTGCCCGGCATTGCTGGGCGGGATCATGGACAAGTGAAGACAAGTGCAAGTGACCGAGGACGCGCCTCGGCCGGTGCCCGAAAGGGAACTGGCGAGGCGTAGCATCTGAACGGCGGAGAGGCTGCGGGCGGGTTTGTTCCTGCGCGTGGCGCTTAACGCTTCAAGGATCAAGCGTAAGAAGGGCATCTGGTGGATGCCTTGGCACTGAGAGGCGATGAAGGACGTAGCACGTTGCGATAAGCTTCGGGGAGCCGCGAGCAGGCTTTGATCCGGAGATTTCCGAATGGGGAAACCCACCGCTTCGGCGGTATCCCATGCTGAATCCATAGGCATGGGAAGCGAACCCGGCGAACTGAAACATCTAAGTAGCCGGAGGAAAGGACATCAACCGAGACTCCGCTAGTAGTGGCGAGCGAACGCGGACCAGGCCAGTGGCTGCTTCTACACAACCGGAACCGTCTGGAAAGGCGGGCCAGAGCGGGTGATAGCCCCGTACGGGTAAACCGGAAGCAGTCCTCGAGTAGGGCGGGGCACGTGAAACCCTGTCCGAACATGGGGGGACCACCCTCCAAGCCTAAGTACTCCTCAGTGACCGATAGTGAACCAGTACCGTGAGGGAAAGGTGAAAAGCACCCCGATGAGGGGAG
>NZ_JAFFID010000140.1 GCF_017355955.1 Sabulibacter ruber
TGTCCTGCTACCGGCCACCGGTGCCCGCCATGCCCGTCATCGACGAGGTGTGGGAGGTGCTGGAGAGGGCTCGCCACGCCGTCGAATCCCTGGATCGTGCCTTGATGGGCTTCCCGGTTTCCGGCGTGGTGGGAAAGCTGTTCGCGCGGCTCGACGCCGTCCACTCCTCCGGTGCCGAGGGTGCGACGACCACCTTCACGGACCTTCTGGAGTTCCAGACGTCCCTGCAGCGCGCACGCGATCCGGAGGATGCGCAGGCCGTCGCCGG
>NZ_JAFFID010000141.1 GCF_017355955.1 Sabulibacter ruber
GGTGCCGTCCAGCGTGTTCAGCGCGGCGAACAGGGTGGTGGTGCCGTTGCGCTTGTAGTCGTGCGTCATCGTCCCGCACTTGCCGGGCTTCAGCGGCAAGCCGGGCTGGGTGCGGTCGAGCGCCTGGATCTGGCTCTTCTCGTCGATGGACAGCACCACCGCGTGGCAGGGCGGGTCCATGTAGAGCCCGACGATGTCCTCCACCTTGGATGCGAACGCCGGGTCGGTGGACCGCTTGAAGGTGCGGATACGATGGGGCTGGAGGCGG
>NZ_JAFFID010000142.1 GCF_017355955.1 Sabulibacter ruber
GTCCTGCGAAACGGTGTCGCCGCGCCAGATCGGAAACCTGGAAACGGAGGGCGTCGCCGCCGTCGTGCTGTCCTACCTGAACCCCTCCGCCCTGCCTCACGCCCGCCGCATGGTCCGCCGGCTGCGCCTGCATTTCGGCCCGCGCACGCCCATCCTGCTGGGGCTTTGGAGCGCCGATCCGGCCGCCGACGCCCCGGCCCAGGCCACCGCCGAGACGGCCGCCGACCGCGTCGCCACCAACCTGTGCGGTGCCCTGGCCGAACTGCG
>NZ_JAFFID010000143.1 GCF_017355955.1 Sabulibacter ruber
TTGGGGGCGCGCGGCTGAGGGTTCGGGGCTTTCCTTACGCCTTCGCTTCAGGGCTCACCGTGCCCAGGCGCGCCTCACGCCGCCAGACCATGGCGAGCAGGACCCCGACGATGCCCATGAACAGGGAGAAGGCGGCGATGACCGACCGCGTGCCGTCGAAGCTGGCGGAAAACACGCTCACGGCCAGTCCGGCCAGGGGCTGCGACAGGTTGTTCAGCGCGATGATGACGCCCGTCGTCTTTCCATAGTCCTGTGGAGGGATCACC
>NZ_JAFFID010000144.1 GCF_017355955.1 Sabulibacter ruber
GGGTTCGGCGACCACCCGCTTGGCCTCCGGCCCGGCCGCTTCCCCTCCGGCGATGGCGGCTTGCGCCGTGCGGTTCACGTTCTCGGCCATCCGGGACGTGATGAGGCGCAGGAGATAAAAGCTGATCTCCGGCTTCTGGTAGCAGAGGTGGGCCAGCTCATCCTCGGTGATCCACAGCATTTCCGCCTCCGTCTCGCAGACCACGGACATGGTGCGCAGCCGGTCGGGCGAGAACATCGCGATCTCGCCGATGAAGTCGCCGGGGG
>NZ_JAFFID010000145.1 GCF_017355955.1 Sabulibacter ruber
CTTCCGGAGACTCGGGGTCCAGTTCCCTCTCCCCTCCGGGGGGAGGAAGGGGCCCAAGCCGCTAGGCTTGGGAAGGTGAGGGCCGGCGTCCGAAGGACGCCGCAAAGGAGCCCAGGGGCTCCTTTGCCTGGATTTGCACCCTCACCCTGACCCTCTCCCGGGGCGGGAGAGGGAATCTGCCAGCCGTAACCTTACTTCATCGCCGCCTTCTTCGGCGGGGTGGCGGGCCAGGACTTGATCAGCTCGTCGTAGTTCACGGTCTCGCC
>NZ_JAFFID010000146.1 GCF_017355955.1 Sabulibacter ruber
CTGGCCTACATCAAGGACCAGGCCAAGGCGCTCCTCGTTGCCCGCCGCTGGAAGGAGGAAACCGCTGGCGCCCTCCTGCCGGGCGGTGGCCGCGTGCCGTCCCAGGACCGGGACAAGACCATGCTCGGAGGCGCCCGTGAGAAGGCGCTGGAAGAGGTGGAGGAAGCCATCGCCGCGGCGCTCGCCGCCGGGCGCACCGCCGAGGAAGGCCGGGCGGAAGGGCTGGCGACCACGCACACGCTCGACATGGGCGGCGTGCCGTTCA
>NZ_JAFFID010000147.1 GCF_017355955.1 Sabulibacter ruber
GGACCGGCGGCGCCGGGGGCGAAGTGACGCTGCTGCCCCACTGCACCGAGCGCACCAACGCCACCGCCTCGCTCGCCGACTGGAGCCGAGTCTTCGCCCATTTCGGCGTGACCCTGCGCATCGCCCAGACCGGCTGCTGCGGCATGGCCGGCACCTATGGGCACGAGGTCGAGCATCTGGATACCTCGCGCCGCATCTATGATTCGAGCTGGCGCCTGCGGCTGGACTCCGCGATGCCCGGCGAGGTCATGATGGCGACCGGCT
>NZ_JAFFID010000148.1 GCF_017355955.1 Sabulibacter ruber
GAGTCGAAGCGGATGACGTAGCCCGCGACCTCCGCGCTGTCGCCCGGCTTCATCGACCGGATGGCTTCCGTCTGCCAGGCCGAGGTGCCGGTCATGCCGGCGATGGAGATGCCGAGGAAGGCGTGGGCCAGCGTCATGCCCCAGGCGCTGCGCGGCAGGTGGCGGGCGCGGTTCAGGCTGTCGCGCAGGGGGATGCGGAACAGGCGGATGCGCTCGGCGAACTCCGCCAGCGCGCCGAAGAAGGCCCAGGCGGCCAGCCCGATG
>NZ_JAFFID010000149.1 GCF_017355955.1 Sabulibacter ruber
GACGCGCAGCCGGCCGCGAACGCTGATGTCGCCTTCGAAGCGGCCGGCGATGTCGGCCTCCTCGATCTCGACCGAGCCCTTGAAGAGGCCGGTCTCGGCGATCTCGATGGAACGGCCCTCGCGCAGCTTGGCCTCGACGGTGCCCTCGACGACCAGCACGTCGCAGGAGCCGATCTCGCCGGCGAGCGAGATGTCGCGGCCGACGATCAGGCGGCGCTGGTCGTTCGACAGCGGGGCCGCGGGCGCCGGCGCCGGTGCTGCCTG
>NZ_JAFFID010000014.1:0-402 GCF_017355955.1 Sabulibacter ruber
CGGCGCGGAACGCGGTGACGGCGCAGAACCCGCTGAGGCCGGGGCCGACCGGCCTGAAGGGCTGGGTGTCGCGGGAGGTCATAGCCTTGTATCACGGGCACAGACGTTCAGGCTCGGTGTTGAAAGAGCTTGAACGGACACGGGAGAGGGGCGCCGCGTCCGCCTTGAGGTTTGTGCCTCGTTACGGAGATTGGCGCCCTCGTCCGGTGCTTAGGACTTGAACGGTATCCCGGCGGATGGGCTTGCGCCATCGCGTCGCATTCACAAGGGCAAGGACAAGCATCGGCTCCGAGGCTCCCGACCGCTGACCGGGGAGGTGTTCGCCATGAACTTCGTCGGCATCGACATCGGCGGTGAAACGCACTTTGCCGCCGCCGTGAATGAACAAGGGACCGTCACGCT
>NZ_JAFFID010000014.1:412-1032 GCF_017355955.1 Sabulibacter ruber
AGGCCCGGCGCTTTGAAGAAGACGCCAACGGCCACGCTGCTCTTCTGGCCTGCCTCAAGCCGTTGGCGCCGGTCGCCTGTGTCGTCCTGGAGGCAACCGGCCACTACTGGAAGAACCTGGCGGTCGCCTTGCTGGCCAACGGCTACCCGCTGGTCGTGCTCAATCCCTTGCAGTCCGCCCGCTTCCAGCAGGAAAACCTCACGCGCACCAAGACCGACGGCATCGATGCCCTCGGCCTGGCGCGGCTGGCTCAGCAAAAGCGCCCGCAACCGACCCGCCTGCCCGATGCGGCCACCGAAGAGCTGCGCGAGCTGGTCCGCCATCGCGACCGGCTGGTCCAGGATCTCGGCGACCGGGTCCGCCAGCTCCACCGCCTGGTCGACCTGACCTTCCCGGAGTTCACCCGGATCGTCCACACCCTCGACAGCCGGCTAGCCACCACCATCCTGCTGGCCTTCCCCAGCGGGCAGGCCATCGCCGCCGCCGACCCCGGCCAACTGGCGGCTCTGCGCTACGACGGGCGGCATGCCGTCGGCCCGGAGCGGGCCGGCACCCTGATCCAGGGCGCCAAAAGCACGGTCGGGGCGCATCAGGGCGAAGCCTACCGGGTCCAGGTCCGT
>NZ_JAFFID010000150.1 GCF_017355955.1 Sabulibacter ruber
TGACGGGCTCCAGTGGCAACCGGATCGGCGGCAACCGCTTCGTCAATGTCGGCAATGGGCTCCGGCTCAGCGGCTCCTCGAACAACGTCATTGACGGCAACCTGATGGAGCATCTGGCCGGCAGCGGCATGGACCTGTCGGACCGCTCGAACGGCAACCGGATCGGCCACAACCTGATCCAGGGGATCGGCGAGATCCGGAAATATGTCGGCGGCATCATGGCCAATGGGGTGCATGACAACCTCCTCTCCCAAAACGAGATC
>NZ_JAFFID010000151.1 GCF_017355955.1 Sabulibacter ruber
GACCGGCTGTTGCCCGAATACGAGGACCTCATCTCGGCCGAGTTTCCCGATGCCCCCGTGTTCGCCCTGAAGGTGCCACGCGGCCTCGCGCTTCCCTTCTGGCGCCGCATGCAGGACCGCTTCGATGTCCGCGTTCTGAAGCTGACGCGCCGCGAGGACGATCAGTGCGGCTCCATCGCTCATGTCTGGCAAACATCGACCGACCCGGTGAAACGCGACGGCGGTGAACCTCTTATCCGTGCGCAGCTGTCGCTTTGGTCCGG
>NZ_JAFFID010000152.1 GCF_017355955.1 Sabulibacter ruber
ATGTCAACGGCGCCTTCAGCTATGGCGACGCGATCATCCTGGCCTGTCTGCTGATGGAGTTGCGCCCGAAACGGATCGTCGAAATCGGTTCGGGTCATTCATCCTGCGTCACGCTCGACGTGAACGACCTTTTCCTCGACGGCTCGACCGAGGTTACCTTCGTCGAGCCTTATCCGGACCTGCTCCATAGCCTGATGAAGCCAGGTGACCGTGAGCGCTATCCGGTGATCGCGACCCCCGTCCAGGACTTGGACCTGTCCGTT
>NZ_JAFFID010000153.1 GCF_017355955.1 Sabulibacter ruber
GGTGGCCGCTCCGGCCTGGACGGCGAGCGGACCGGTGCAGCTGGTGGTCGACAGCACCGGCGTGAAGCTCAGCGGGCCTGGCGAATGGCTGGTCGAAAAGCATGGCACCCAGCGTCGCCGGGCCTGGCGCAAGCTGCACCTGGGCGTCGATGCCGAGACTGGCACAATCGTCGCCACGACCCTGACCAGCAAGGAGGTTGATGATGCCGCTGAGCTCGGGCCCCTGCTCGACCAAATCGAGAGGCCGGTCGTCGCGGTCATTG
>NZ_JAFFID010000154.1 GCF_017355955.1 Sabulibacter ruber
GGTTGGCGACGGTTTGTCCCAGTCGGAGCATGCGAAACGTCCTTTTTCATCACGGCTGGACCGGCGCATCGCCCCGACCATGAAGGTCCGCGATCCCGCCAGCCTCATCCACAAATATGCTGCGCCGCAGCATATGTAAGGGCAACCTTTATGAATTGGGTAAGTTCCGCGCCGCCTTCTACCGGATGGGCAGGTCGGGAAAGGACTGGAAGAAACGCTATCCCGCCGCCTTGGTCTCCTGGTCCACTGCTTTTTCAGCACC
>NZ_JAFFID010000155.1 GCF_017355955.1 Sabulibacter ruber
GCTGCTTAGCAAACCCGCGGCGCGGGCGGAAGATTCGCGTGCCGGCGGGCGTTGCCGCCTGTTATGGGCGGGAAGCGGGCGAAAGCCGGCGATCGGGCGTGGTATTGGCCGCGCCCGCCGTTGCCCTTCGCCCGGCAAGCTGCTAGGGTCCGCGCCGCTCGTTTCTTGGAAAACACGGAATCGTCCTATGAAGGTCCACGCCAACCAGATGCGTCCCGGCCATGTGCTGGAGCATAACGGCAAGCTCTACGTCGTCCAGAAG
>NZ_JAFFID010000156.1 GCF_017355955.1 Sabulibacter ruber
GGCAATAGGGCCGAGGGCTAGGTTTTCCATAACGCCCGATCGATGATCATCGGCGTTGGGTCGATGCCCAAAACGGTCACGTTCAAGCTGGTTGACCCGGATCGGCGATCCGGACAGCCTCGCCCTCCCGACAACACCGAGGCTCCCTGTGACCGACACGCCTGCCACCGAACATCGCGCCGGCCTCGCCATCGCCCACCGCCTTTACCTCCAGTACCATGCCGAAGGCTCCACCGCCTTCGCCGAGGACCTCGCCCGCGT
>NZ_JAFFID010000157.1 GCF_017355955.1 Sabulibacter ruber
GTCCGGGAAGCTGCCATAGACCCGCCCGGTCTTGCGCCAGAAGGCATGCCACCAAACCTCACCCTGGATGTCCTGAAGCGCGACCCCGACCGGCCCGTTCACCAGCACCACGTCCGGTGCGAGCACGCGATCATCCGCGGCGTAGAGGAAGGGCGGTTCAAAGCAGCGGCCCCAGGCCTTGGGCGTGTGCAGGACGGCGATCTCGGTGGTCATCGACTTGGCTTTCTGTTGGAGAGGTGAATGCTGGTGTGTGGTTTGGCG
>NZ_JAFFID010000158.1 GCF_017355955.1 Sabulibacter ruber
TCGGCCGTTGGGCCGAGCTGGCCGATCCCTCCTTCAGGTTCGAGGAGGCGGTCCAGCGTTTCCGCGACGGCTACAAGATCCCCCTGCAAGAGGGCGTGTCGGCGCGCGGCTCGCGCACCGGCGAGATGATCGCCCGCTGCATGGTCGAGACGGGCCCCAGCCCCTATTATGCCGCCATCGCGGACTCCACCGATGAGCCGGTGCTGAAGCTGATCTGCCGGAACATCGCCGCGGACGAGCTGCGCCACTTCAAGCTCTTCT
>NZ_JAFFID010000159.1 GCF_017355955.1 Sabulibacter ruber
TGCAACGGGCGCTGCTTTCCAAACGAGCCACCAACTGGCCGCCGTAAACCGTCCCAGCCAGGGGTTAGTCGCTCTTCTCGCGCGCGCGGCGCACCTTGGCAACGGCGCTGCGGGTCGCGCGCAGCTGCTCGGTGTAGCGGGCCGGCATGCGCGGGGACGCCCAGCGGCCGGCCTGCATAAGGCCGGGCAGGTCGACGCCGGCGGCGAGCAGCTCCTGGGCGGCGCCGACGCGCAGGCTGTGCCCGCCAAAGCCGACGGCC
>NZ_JAFFID010000015.1 GCF_017355955.1 Sabulibacter ruber
TCTGAGTGGACCCGCTAGTTTAAAGCCTTTTTCCCTGAAAGGAGCCTGAAAACGAAATCCTCTTTTATGAATCACTCCAATTCAAATATATCCTTCGATATCACGGAGCACTCGCACCGGCGCTTCAACCAGTTGCTTGGTGAGTGGGTGCTGGTCTCGCCCCACCGCTCCAAGCGCCCCTGGCAGGGGCAGCAGGAAACCACCGAGAAGGACACCCGGCCCCAGTACGACCCAACGTGTTATCTGTGCCCGGGGAACGTGCGCGCCAACGGTGAGACGAACCCCCAGTACCCCTCCACCTTCGTGTTCACGAACGACTTCGCCGCCCTGCAGGCCGAGAGTCCTTCCGGCTCTTTCGCCAAGGGCATGCTGCAGGCGGAGAGCGAGCGCGGCATCTGCAAGGTGATCTGCTTCTCGCCCCGCCATGACCTCACCTTGTCTGACATGGAAGCCACCGAGATCAAAAAAGTGGTGGATTTGTGGCAAGAGCAGTACCAGGAGCTCGGCGCGATGGAAGAGATCAGCTACGTGCAGATCTTCGAGAACAAAGGCTCGGTGATGGGCAGCAGCAACCCGCATCCGCACGGTCAGATCTGGGCCCAGAGCTCGGTGCCCGGCGAACCCGCCAAGGAGACCGAGCAGCAGGAAGCTTATTTCCAGCAAAACAACCGCAGCCTGCTCTCCGACTACCTAGCCATCGAACTGGAGGAGAAAACCAGGATTGTGGTGGAGAACGAACACTTCGTGGCGCTGGTGCCGTTCTGGGCCGTGTGGCCATTTGAAACCATTATCATCCCGCGCCGCCACTTCGGGCACCTGGGGCAGATCACCGAAGACGAGAAATTCGGCTACGCAGGCATCATGAAGCAGCTCTCCTCGGTGTACGACAGGCTGTTCAACACTTCCTTCCCGTACTCGGCGGGCATCCACCAGGCACCGACCGACGGCAAGGACTACCCGGGCTGGCATTTGCACATGCACTTCTACCC
>NZ_JAFFID010000160.1 GCF_017355955.1 Sabulibacter ruber
GTACAGAATTGGACCGACGGTGCTTTTAAATTCGAGTGGGACGTTCTCGAGACAAAGGCACTTGCGGCAGAGGCTGCCAAAAATTTTACAAAGCAAAATCTTAATTTTTACGGAGACTTTAAAGAAATTGTTAATAAAAATTATGATATTGTTCTGGCCAGTGGATCAATTCAGTGTCTGGACAAGCCAGAAGAGTTCTTCTCTTCCATATCCAGCCTCAATTACCGGTTTATGATAATAAACCGTTTCCCTCATCTTGT
>NZ_JAFFID010000161.1 GCF_017355955.1 Sabulibacter ruber
GCCAGAAACAGCAGGCACAGCAGGCGGCGGACCGACCATCCCGGGCTCCGGGCGGGCTCCCGTCGTCCCGCAGTTGTTCCCACCCGCGCCTCCCGGCTTGCTCAAACCGCCAAATTCCTTAACACATATCTATGAATGCGAATAGTCCGGTATTCAGGTGGGCAGGGAAACACCCTGCCAAGGAGCGTCGCAGAGCAGGGGCCAGGGCCGCAACGGCGCTTGTGGAGCAAGCCGGATCGTCGGAAAGTCCAGCCCAGCCG
>NZ_JAFFID010000162.1 GCF_017355955.1 Sabulibacter ruber
GCGCACGAAGCGTGATGACGGCCTCCATGAAACTGGCGGGTCCGGCCGGGTCTGCCGCCTTGCTGCCGAATCCCAGTTACTGATCCAGGGTCTACGTGACGCCGTAAAAGAGGCTGCACCGCGTCTTGTCGGTGCTCGCCTCCAAAGGGCACTCGGACGGACCACAGCCCCTCGTGGTCCGTCCCTTCTTCCTGTGGACGAGCCGTAGCGTGGCATCACAGGAAAACGGTCCGGGCGCCATCAAGCGCCCCTAGGCCAG
>NZ_JAFFID010000163.1 GCF_017355955.1 Sabulibacter ruber
GGAGGCGACCAGGTCGTCGCGCCTGTTCCCGGCGACGACCGTGCCGAGCAGCTCCTTGCCGTACAGGATGTCGATCGCCTGGCGCTCCTGCGGCGCGCTGCGCAGCCAAGCCCACCCGTACACGCCTTCCGGCGTGATGAGGTCGATCGTGCCGGAGAAATCCTTCCCGAGATCCTCGGGGGATTGCAGGGCGGAGGGGGTGGGGTTGTCCAAAGACACGACCTTGTCCTTCAGCGGAGCCTCGGCAATCCGTTCGTT
>NZ_JAFFID010000164.1 GCF_017355955.1 Sabulibacter ruber
GCGCATCGACGTGCCCGCCCTGGTCCGCGACCGCGTCCGGGGCCGCTTTCCCATGACGGTGCGCGGCAAGGACGGCCAGCCGCCGCGCGCGTCGATCCCGCTGGCCGGCGCGCTGGCCTTCGCCGGGCCGGACAGCAACGACGGCATGCTGCGCGTCGAGTTCCGCTACTGCCCCCCGGAACCCGCCCGCTGCGGCGTCGAGCGGGTGGACATTCCCGTGAAGGCCGGGACGCGCTGAGCAGGTGCCGCCAGCTTGGC
>NZ_JAFFID010000165.1 GCF_017355955.1 Sabulibacter ruber
CCCGTCGGACATCAACTGGGTACTGCGGGTGGACGGTCACACCGACAGCCGGCCGATCAACCGCAACCTCTACCCGTCCAACTGGGAGCTGTCGGCGGCCCGCGCCATCTCGGTGGTCAAGTACCTCACCTCCCAGGGCCTGCCGCCGGAACGGCTCGCCGCCGCCGGCTTCGGCGAGTTCCAGCCGCTCGACCCCGGCACCAGCGAGGAAGCCCTGGCCCGCAACCGCCGCATCGAGCTGAAGCTGGACCAACGCTG
>NZ_JAFFID010000166.1 GCF_017355955.1 Sabulibacter ruber
GACGGAGCTGATCAAGGACAACATGCCGGAGCTGCTGTCCTTCACCGAGGCGCAGAAGCTGCTCGACGAGCTGGACAAGGACCACCAGAAGCTCGTCGCCGACGTGGTGCCGAACCAGATCACGGTCGGCGGTCTTCAAAGGGTCCTACAGAACCTGCTTGCGGAACGCGTCTCCGTGCGTGATCTTCCCACCATCCTGGAGGGTATCTCGGAAGCGGCAAGCCAAACGCGCAGCATCACCCAGATTACCGAGCATG
>NZ_JAFFID010000167.1 GCF_017355955.1 Sabulibacter ruber
GTTGAACGTCCATTCCCCGGTTTCCGCGTCATCAAGGGTGCGATACGCTCCCACTGATCATCCCTCAGCACCAAACGTTCTTTCGCTCCCAAGACCGTCTCCTAAAGAACGGTCTTGAATCATATTTCTTCGACGATGGAAATCCCAAGAGTCCACAGAACCTAGACGGAGGTGATAGCAGCAGGGGGCTTCTAGATTACCATTGTAAGGACATCGGCGGACCTATTACCGAAAAAGCGCGTCTGCCGTGTTCCATC
>NZ_JAFFID010000168.1 GCF_017355955.1 Sabulibacter ruber
CGGCGGCTTCGAGGCGCAGACCGTCGAAGTGCTGGGCCGTGTCACGTCGGCTTCGACCCAGCTCGAAGGCACCGCGCAGGCGATGGCGGCCGTCGCGGATCAGAGCCAGCAGCAGGCGGCGTCTTCCGCCACCGCCGCGGAACAGACCTCGGTGAACGTCCAGACGGTGGCGAGCGCGACCGAGCAGATGACAGGGACGCTTCAGGACATTTCGCGCCAGGTCGCCCAGTCCAGCACGGTCGCGAACGCCGCCGTT
>NZ_JAFFID010000169.1 GCF_017355955.1 Sabulibacter ruber
TTTTGCCCGTGAAACCATGGCGGACCTTGGCGATGATCGAATTGGCGCTGATCGCGCAGGTGCTGGTGGTGGCCCTGGTGGTCGCGGTCTTCCTGTTCAGCGGGACGGCCTCGATGTTCCACCCCCTGAGCTTCTACCTGATTTTCCACACGCTGGTGTTCGTCCTGCGCCCGATCCTGCTGCATGTCTACCAGTTCGACAATGTGTGGCTCTTCATCGGCTTCTGGCCGAGCGCGCAGCAGTTCGTCTTCACCC
>NZ_JAFFID010000016.1 GCF_017355955.1 Sabulibacter ruber
CCCTGATTCTTTCGCTTTCTCGGCCAGGAAATCCAGCTCGGGGCAGCTTACCTCGTAGTCGTGCTGCAGGCCCTGGTGCGAGGCGAACATCTTCTGCCCGAAAGCCTCCAGATCGCCGCGCTCCAGGTCAAGGCAGCCTTCCTCCACCCGCAGGTTTTCCTGCACCACGTAGGTGCAGCGGCGGTATACCACCGGGTCAAACTCAGCCTGGTGCTGTGCCAGCATCTCCAGCGTCACGTCTCGAAGGCTGTGGATTTGTGGATAATGTTTCTGCAGAATGGCTACGCCGGTTTCGCATTCCTGCCGGCGGGTGTTGTACTCACTGGAGGCCAGCGAGTGCTTCACCTGCGTGTCACAGAGCACCAGGCGGTACTCGCGCATATCAAAGGGGAAGTACTGGTACTCCAAAGAACGGCAGTCCAGCCTTACCACGTGGTCCCGCTTGCCGAACATGCTGGCGAACTGGTCCATGATGCCGCACATCACGCCGGCGTACTCGTGCTCGGCCTTCTGCGCCATCTTCACCAGGTCCATCTTCTCCACCCCATAACCGAAGAGGTGGTTGAGCGCGTAGGCCAACCCGCACTCCACCGCCGCCGAGGAGGAAAGGCCCGCCCCCATGGGGATATTGCCCCCGAACACCAGGTCAAAGCCCGGCACCGCATGTCCCGCTTTCTGCAGCTGCGCCACCACGCCCAAGAGGTAATTGGCCCAGGCGGTCTGGGTAGGTTCAACCTGCTCTAAGCTGAAGGTACCCTTCTCGTTCAGGTCAAAGGAGTAGGCCCGCATTTCCTGGGTTCCGTTCGGGGCGATGGCGAAGTAGATCTCCTTGTCAATGGCGGCGGGCAGCACGAACCCCTCGTTGTAGTCGGTGTGCTCGCCGATGAGGTTCACCCGGCCCGC
>NZ_JAFFID010000170.1 GCF_017355955.1 Sabulibacter ruber
GGGACAGGCGGCGTCGGACCCGGTGGGCGCCGCATTCGGCGTGGCGGGAATGATGACGTACCCGGTTTGCAGCGCGGCCAACGAACCGGTCACCGTCGTCACGTTCGTGCCGAGCGCGGCGTTCGGGTTGTTGCACATCCAGCTGTTGCTGGCGTTCGGCGGCGCCGACTTGGTCATGAAGTAGAAGACGCTGCAGCCCGCCGGCAGGGTGACGGTGGTGGGCAGGGTGGACGCCCAGTAGCCGCCGGCTCCGTT
>NZ_JAFFID010000171.1 GCF_017355955.1 Sabulibacter ruber
TGGCACAGCAAGCGGGTTTTCAGGAAGTTCCGCCGGATGGCAGCTCCGACCTGACGCCGGAGCAGGACAGCGCGATCCGCATGATCGCCAACAACCTGCACCGGCTGAACGAGGCGGTGGTCAAGGCGGTCGAGGCGGGCATCACGGTCGAGCTGATGCGCACGGCGCGCTATCACGACGCGGCCGGCAACTGGGGTGACCAGCTCACCCCCGTGATCCGCCCCGGGAAATAGGCCGCCCCGGAAGATTGGCCTC
>NZ_JAFFID010000172.1 GCF_017355955.1 Sabulibacter ruber
GTCCTGCAGTTCGGAGAGCGTGGTGATCTTGGCGGGAATTGTGGTGATCGTGCTGGAAGTCATGGTCTTCTCCGATCGTCGTGCGCGGCCCATGGGCGCGCTGAGCGTCAGTGCAGCTGCTTGAGCATCGCGCGCGCGCTTCGGTAGCAGAGCGCGGCGAGGGTGAGGGTCACGTTGGATGTGCCGATCGAAGGCATGCTGCCGCCGCCGACCAGGTACAGGTTTTCATGGTCCCAGGAGCGCTGGTCGGTGTTG
>NZ_JAFFID010000173.1 GCF_017355955.1 Sabulibacter ruber
GAGCCCATGCTGTTCGGAACGCCCGGCGTCGGATCGCGCAGACCGTTGAAAGGATGGCCGGTCGTCCCCGTCCGGTATCATGGATTGCCACGTCCAATCTGGCGAAACTCGCCGAACCAGGTTGCCTGTTTCTTCCGGGGCCGACTCTTGGCGAGTATGCTTGGCAGCGGCGGTTTTCCGATCAGCGCGCTTACAGCCTGTGCGGAGTGACGCACACCATCTGCACGCCGGGAGTGATGGACGCGCTGGGCGATT
>NZ_JAFFID010000174.1 GCF_017355955.1 Sabulibacter ruber
GGTGGCAAGCACAACAGCGTTCACCGGGATATCGCTTTGGCTGTCGCGCCAAGCAGCCCAGAAGGCAGCGATAACACTGACATCCGAAATTGCCGAACATCAGGCTGTCCGCGTTGCGGCAGGCATCACCCATGCCTTGAACAGCGCCCGAAGCATTGCCGATCTCATCGACGCGGAGCGAAGCACCCAGTCGCCCAGGCGGGAGGTCGTGAACCGGTACTTGCAGCGTCTGGCTTCAAACCCGGCTTTCGCT
>NZ_JAFFID010000175.1 GCF_017355955.1 Sabulibacter ruber
GCAAGGGACATCGGCGTCCCGCTGACCCGGATCACCGCGATCCTGGACGGGAAGCGCGCGATCACGGCCGACACCGCCCTGCGCCTGTCCCGCTTCTTCGGCCTGTCCGAGCGGTTCTGGATCGACCTCCAGGCCGGCCACGACCTCGCCCTGGCCAAGGCGGCGCTCGGCGTTCGGCTCGACGCGGAAGTCCGCCCCCTTGCCGCGGCGGATAGCAAGGGAATTGTGGACGGTGTGAAAGCGCGGTAGAACG
>NZ_JAFFID010000176.1 GCF_017355955.1 Sabulibacter ruber
TGGCGAGGCCCGGCCATTCCTGCTCCTGCCGGGGAAAGGGCGGGCGGGGGTATTCGGTGACCGGGTTCCGCATGGCCGGCGCGCCGCTGGCCGCGCCAGCGCCGGTCGGAGCGTTCCCCTGCTGCGCCAGCACGGGCGTGCCGAAGGCCGCGACCATGCCGGTGGCGATGCCGCCGACGACGAGGCGACGCGAGCTGTCGATGCCTTCAGGTTTCATGTCCGTCTCCGTGCCGATCCGCTTTCTCCGGTGGCA
>NZ_JAFFID010000177.1 GCF_017355955.1 Sabulibacter ruber
CGGCCCCTTCCAGCTCCATCAGGTCGCTGCCGCGAAAGCAGTCGACCGTCGGCAGGTCGGTGGTGTCCGGATGCCCCCATGATACGCATTGGACCGGCGCCAGCCGCAGGGCTGCCAGCTTCGCGGCCATCGGGTCCATGCCGATTTCCGGATAGATCAGGACATGCAGGTCGTCGGCGCGGATGGCCTCGCACATCCTCTCGAACGGCAGGCCGGCGGTGAAGCGGTGGAAGCGGGCCTGGGCGCGGTCGGT
>NZ_JAFFID010000178.1 GCF_017355955.1 Sabulibacter ruber
GCCAGGTGGAAGGCGCGCGACGGGCCGTTCAGCAGGGCCGAGAGGGTCAGGGTGCCGGTGGCCTCGTCGTAGCGCCGCATGGCCGTCTCCGCCGCCACGTCGGTCAGCACGGTGGTCCGCACGTCGTGCCGGCGCTTCAGATAGGCGATCAGGTCGTTCTGCAGGTCGCCGGACCGGAACCCCTCCGCGTCCCACAGCCGCTCCGCCGCCTCGTCCAGCGGGCCGATGTAGTTGTTGCAGTAGTGGAAATAG
>NZ_JAFFID010000179.1 GCF_017355955.1 Sabulibacter ruber
TCCTGCGCGCTGCGCAACGACACCAGGGTGAAGGCACGGGGCGCGTCGAAGCCAAGAGCCACCGCCACCTTGAAGATGAGCGCCTCCTTGGTCGTGTCGGCGGCCATGGCGACGACGTCGGGGTCGGGTTCGCGCGCGGTGTGGACGGCGATGGCCCTGGAGGGCAGGCCAAACCGCCGCAACGCTTCGCGGGCGATGTCCACCCCGTCGTCCCCATCCACCTGGACGAGGAGCAGCGGCGTGACCGCCGCG
>NZ_JAFFID010000017.1 GCF_017355955.1 Sabulibacter ruber
TCCTCCTCCAGCCGCATGAACCTGACGCAGGCGCTCAACTCCCTGGGCACCACCATCGCCCCGGTGCTGGGCGGCTACCTCATCTTCGACCAGGTGTCCGGGGCCGGGGAGGCCACGGCCGAGTCGGTGAAGATGCCCTACGTGGGCCTGGCCGTGGCGCTGGCGGCCATCGCGGTAATCATCAAACTGGCCCGCCTGCCCCGCTTCACGGGCGAGGGGACGGTGGAGGCCGGCTCGGGCGCGCTGCGGCACCGCCACCTGGTGCTGGGCATCGTCTGCATCTTCATGTACGTGGGCGGCGAGGTGGCCGTGGGCAGCATGCTCATCAACTACCTCAAGCTGCCGCAGATCGCCGGGCTGGACGAGTCCGAGGCCAAGCACTTCCTGTCCTTCTACTGGGGCGGGGCCATGGTGGGGCGCTTCTTCGGGGCCGTCGCCCTGGCGCAGCTCAGAAGCAGCTCGCTCAAGTACGGGGTCATGGCCGGGATCGCCCTGGTGACCTTCGGGGCGGTGTACGCCCTCTACGACCTGGACCAGGCGCTCATCATCCTGGGCCTGGTCGCGGTGAACTTTCTGGTGCTGCTCTTGGGCCGCTTCGTGCCCAACCGCACGGTGGGGCTCTACGCCTCGGCGGTGATCGCGCTGCTGCTCATCGGCACGTTCGCGCAGGGGCCCCTGGCTATGTGGGCCATGATCGGCATCGGGCTGTTCAACTCGGTGATGTTCCCCACCATCTTCGATTTGGCCATCAAGGGGCTGGGC
>NZ_JAFFID010000180.1 GCF_017355955.1 Sabulibacter ruber
GGGTCCGCTCGACCCCGACCTGATGTCCGACCGCTGGGAGGAGGCGCGGCGCCTCCTGCACCAGAACGGCGTCACCTACAACATCTACGCCGACCCGATGGGGATGGAGCGGCCCTGGCCGCTCGACATGATGCCCCTGCTGCTGCCCTCGCACGAATGGAAGGCGCTTGAGTCCGGGCTGATCCAGCGGGCGACGCTGCTCAACGCCGTACTCGCCGACCTGTACGGGCGGCAGACGCTGATCCGCGAGGG
>NZ_JAFFID010000181.1 GCF_017355955.1 Sabulibacter ruber
ACAACGACGCCTACGCCGCCTCGCTCGGGCCGGAGAAGCACCCGGCCATCCTGGGCATGCCGGGCCGGGACGCCTTTCCGGAGGCCTGGCCGCTCATCGGCCCGCAGATCGACCATGTCATGTCTGGGCAGGGGGCCACCTGGAACGAAGACCAGCTCCTGCCCATGACGCGCCACGGGCAGAAGGAGGAGGTCTGGTGGACCTACGGCTTCAGCCCGATCGGTGACGAGGACCAGCCGGGCGGCGTCGGCG
>NZ_JAFFID010000182.1 GCF_017355955.1 Sabulibacter ruber
TGAGGTTTGAGGTTTGCCTGTGTCCGGTGGCGCCTGTCGCGGGCGGTCGGCTTCGTCGCTGCCCAGATCAGGCGAGGCTTCACCTCGCCCTACGCTGGGCCGCCCCGCTGGCGCGGGCATCTGACGCATGGCCTCCCACATCGACGGGGGTCGGGCACTCCTCCTCGTTCGGCCCTTCGGTCGCGGCCAGGCCGCTCCCTACTATGGCCTCTGCTGACGTCTCGCTCCGGTTCGGTGCCATTCCTGGCCAT
>NZ_JAFFID010000183.1 GCF_017355955.1 Sabulibacter ruber
TGCAGGCCCTGCCCGGCATCCCGACCATCCGGGTGTTCGAGGCGCTGGCCTGCGGCATACCGCTGGTCTGCGCGCCCTGGGACGACGCGGAGGGGCTGTTCCGCCCCGGCACCGACTATCTCGTCGCCCGCGACGGCAAGGAGATGACGGAGCATCTGCGCGCCGTCCTGTCCGACCGCGACCTCGCCGCCGGCCTCGCCCGCAACGGGCTGGACACCATCCAGAACCGCCACGGCTGCGCCCACCGGGTG
>NZ_JAFFID010000184.1 GCF_017355955.1 Sabulibacter ruber
TCGTAGCCCTCGCGCAGCCGCCCTTCCACATGGTCCACCGTGTGGATGT
This sequence comes from Sabulibacter ruber, assembly GCF_017355955.1. Classification (GTDB taxonomy): domain Bacteria; phylum Bacteroidota; class Bacteroidia; order Cytophagales; family Hymenobacteraceae; genus Nibribacter; species Nibribacter ruber_A. Next base: position 50 of record NZ_JAFFID010000184.1, read on the forward strand.
GGCGGGAATAGAGTTCGATCATGCGGCGGCCGAGAAGGCGGACGCTGCCCGGCTCGCAGACCCGCGCCTTGTCGTTGCGGTCCACGTCGGTGCACATGGTCAGTTCCGCCTCTTCCTTTGCGGAGTTCAGCAGCATGCGGATTTGGGCGGAATCCTCCAGCGCGTCCGCACCGCGCGCGGCCGTGCCGGAAATGGGGCAGGT
>NZ_JAFFID010000185.1 GCF_017355955.1 Sabulibacter ruber
TGGCCATGGACACCATGGACTCCTGAACGCTCGGGGCGGCGACCTCGATCCTCGCCATGACGCTGTTCAGCCGGGCCATGGTCCCCTCCAGCCCCGCAGCGGCCTTGGCCAGCTCGGCGGTGAGGACCCGGCTGTTCTCCAGCGTCTCGCTGATGGCCCGCTGGTTCTCCGGGGTCAGCAGCTCCGCGACGCGGCTGGTCACCTGGACCGCGCGGGCGGGCAGCCGGGGGTGGGTGTGCCCCCCCCCCCCC
>NZ_JAFFID010000186.1 GCF_017355955.1 Sabulibacter ruber
CTTCCGCCTCCGCATGGGAGGCAGCGTGCGGGGCCTCGCCCACGGCGCGGCGCGCGGCCTCCGGCAGCAGCGTGTCCTGCTCCGGCAGCACGCCGACGGTCTTCATGTGCCGTTCGATCACGTCGCCGATGGCCGCCAGGAGCGACGGCACGTAGCGGCCGTTCATCCAGGCGCCGCCGCGAGGGTCGAAGACGGCCTTCAGTTCCTCCACCACGAAGCTGACATCGCCGCCGCGCCGGAACACGGCCGA
>NZ_JAFFID010000187.1 GCF_017355955.1 Sabulibacter ruber
CGGTCAAGGCTCTGCAGCGCGTGGGCCAGCCCGACATGGGCCGGGATGAAGCGGGGTGCCGCCGTCAGCACGGCGCGGAAGGCCTCGGCCGCCTCCTCCAGCGCGCCGCGCGTGGACAGCAGTTCGGCGAGGTTGTAGCGGGCGTCGAGATAGCCCGGCTCCAGCTCCAGCGAGGTGGCGAAGGCGGCTTCCGCCTCCTCCAGCCGGCCCAGCTCACGGAGCGTGGCGCCCAGGAAGTTGTGCATCTCCG
>NZ_JAFFID010000188.1 GCF_017355955.1 Sabulibacter ruber
TGGTTAGGGGCAAGGTCAAGAACACCGCGGTCGGCTATGTCCGCGTCTCAACCGACGACCAGGCCGACAGCGGCCTCTCCATCTCCCACCAGGAAACGCGCATCCGCGCCTACTGTGAGGCGCACGGGCTTGAGCTGATCGCTGTCGTGTCGGACGAGGGCGTCAGCGCCGGTAAGCCCTTCGCTGACCGCAGAGGCGGCGCCGAGGTGCTGGGGATGATCGCTGCCGGCACTGTCCATCATGTCGTGGC
>NZ_JAFFID010000189.1 GCF_017355955.1 Sabulibacter ruber
TGGATGGGCGGGCGCTGCGCGATCCGGGCGCGCTGGGGCAGGGGGCCATGGCGCTGGGCTGGTTCGTCGCCTGGGCGTCGGACGGCACGCCGATCCTCTGGCACTCCGGCTCGACCGGCGGGTTCAACGCCTACATGGCGCTGTCGCGCGCCCACGGCTGGGCGGCGGTGGCCCTGACCAACAGCGACCCCGAACGGGTCGTTGCCGACAAGCTGGTCGGCGACCTGATCCGCGCCTTCGAGGATGGCA
>NZ_JAFFID010000018.1 GCF_017355955.1 Sabulibacter ruber
CTGGTGCACCCGGACGATGGTTCCATCGATGATCGCGTACTCGAAGTCCGCATCCGCCGCCAAGGCCGTGAACAGCCGCTCGAAGACACCGGCCTTGGCCACCGGCGAAAGCGTTGGAAAACCGAGTTCCATGAGCCAAACGCCGTTGGCAGGTCACGCCACGGCGCCCCGACCCGGACAATCCAGGGCACCGCTTCGACAAAGCGCCGGTTGTCCACCGCCGAGCGGCCGGGATCTCCGACTTTTCCGGGAAGAAGAGGAGCGATCCGCTCCCATTGATCATCGCGCAATACCATCCGGTCCAAAGCCACCTCCCTGTCGGCAGCTTTGAATCAAATTCCTGCGGCTTTGGGAATCCCCTGCACACCTCAAACGTCAACAGACCCTAGAGCAGCCGCTTCCTCATGGCTGATCCGTGGCACTGAGGCATTGGCAGCCGCAAGCATCTCCTTAACGGAGGTCGGCATCTCACCCCTCCCATGTTCCAAGGCCGCACGCTCGGACAGCTCGACTCTAGATGAGCCAATCCAAGAGGGCGGAGAGAACCACGATGATGGTGACAGCGAAGATGATGAAACCAAGGGGGCCTATTCCATGCCCGTCATCGCCAGCGATCCTGTTCATGATCCATCTCCTTTCCGAGCTGGATGCGGAGAGAAAAAGGCTGCCGGGCGGCACCCGACAGCCTT
>NZ_JAFFID010000190.1 GCF_017355955.1 Sabulibacter ruber
CGCTCGACTGGCAGTTGACCGTTGGATTTCAGGCGGTTTTATTCTGGGTTAGGATGGATTTATAAAATTGACGCTAACGGGTGTAATAAAAACTGCGTCTGTGAGCGTGTGCATGGCGGCGGTGATGGCGGGTCGACCGGTCTGGTGTAGGAGCATAGGCAATAAAATTCAGCCAGCCGGCAAGAGTGTGGGCGAAAGAGGCGAACTCCCGGGAGGCTAGACTGACCAAACGACGAATTTGGAAGGCTT
>NZ_JAFFID010000191.1 GCF_017355955.1 Sabulibacter ruber
GTTCCGGGCCAACGAGGGTTGGGGCTACATCGACGGCCTCACCGCCGGTTCCGGTGGCGCCGGGCGGGTCCTGCGGGCAATCACCGCCTTCACCAGCTTCCAGGCCTTCCTGGCGGCGACCACACAGGAGGGCGCCGACACCGTCGTCACCTTCGGTCCGACCGGTTCGGTGAAGCTCGCAGGCGTGCAGCGCACCGCGCTGACCGAGGCCAACGTCCTCCTTTCCGGTTCTGGTTCGGGCACGGATGG
>NZ_JAFFID010000192.1 GCF_017355955.1 Sabulibacter ruber
GCCCCGCCGTCCCGCCCAGAAAGGCACGGCGCCCGATCAAGCCCTTGCACCGACGGCGTGAACGGCCGGAGGGCAGGCTTTCGCCGCCCATCCCGCCGTGCCGTAAACCTCCTCGAGGCGGTCCAGATGACGGTCCAGCGTGAAGGGGGCTTTCCAGTAACGCTCATAAGCCTCGCGGCCCATTCTCAGCGCCGTTTCGTCGTCGGCCAGGTCTCTCAGCCGGGCGGCGAGGTCGTCGCTGTCCCCGCT
>NZ_JAFFID010000193.1 GCF_017355955.1 Sabulibacter ruber
GATGCTGCACCGGAACGAGGAAGACTCCCCCTTCGAGCAGCGCATCCACCTCGCCGACCTGGAATACGCCGTCAGCTCCCGCGCCGCGATGACCGCCATCGCGGAGAACTACGTGGGGCTGCCGCTGTAGGGGGCTTTTTGCGAATGGCCCCTGGGCCATTCGCGGCGTCCCTCGGGACGCCGGCCCTCACCCCCCCAGCCCCGGCGGGGTGGGGCCCCCCCTCTCCCCCGGGGGGGGAGGGGTAGAG
>NZ_JAFFID010000194.1 GCF_017355955.1 Sabulibacter ruber
TTTCCGCCGCCGGGGCCGGTTTCGCACCGGATCCGCGCGCTTTCCGGGGCTTCCGCGCGGGGCTCGGCATGGAAGGTCGCTCTCGCGTTGCAACCTGTGGTATGGCGCGGCCTGGTGTCGCGGCGGGCTTGCGTGCCCGGCGTCCGTTCGGGAAATCCGGCCTGCCATGGCATGCGGGGCCGGACCAGTACAAGGCTGGCGGGGCGGACGAACTGTTGCGGATGGGCAACCGTGGCGTGCCGAATGTC
>NZ_JAFFID010000195.1 GCF_017355955.1 Sabulibacter ruber
CGGCTTCGCCGGTCGCGCCAGGACGCAGGTGGCCGGCAGGACCAGAGCGGCCCGGGTGCCGCGGCCGGGTTCGCTGGCGATCTCCAGGCGCCCGCCATGCGCCTCGATCAGGCCCTTGACGATGCTGAGGCCGAGCCCGGTGCCCTCGTGCAGGCGGGACAGGCGGCTGTCGATCTGGGTGAAGGGCTGGACGGCCAGGGCGGCCTGCTCGGCGGTCATGCCGATGCCCTGGTCCGGCACGGCGATCT
>NZ_JAFFID010000196.1 GCF_017355955.1 Sabulibacter ruber
GGGTGCGGGTATCCGCGTCCTCGAAGGCGACGATGTCCTGGAAGCGGGCCATGCGGTTCCCGTCCATGAAGTTCGGCCCCTCGGTGTCCAGCGTCAGCACCTGCCCCGACGGATCCAGCGTGCCCTCGTAGATCCAGAGATGGGCCATCATCGAACCGGTCCAGGTCCCGACATAGCGCTCCCGCGCCGGGTCGTAGCCGAGCGTCAGCAGGGTGCTCGCCGGCGCGCCGTCCGGCATGCTCCCCCG
>NZ_JAFFID010000197.1 GCF_017355955.1 Sabulibacter ruber
TCGACCGCGTCGGTCACGCCCATCGGCATCAGGATGCGGCGCAGGATCCACATCTTCGACATGGTGCCCTTGTCGACCAGCATCTCTTCCTTGCGGGTGCCCGACTTGGAGATGTCGATGGCCGGGAAGGTGCGCTTGTCGGAGAGCTTGCGGTCGAGGATGATCTCGGAGTTGCCGGTGCCCTTGAACTCCTCGAAGATCACCTCGTCCATGCGGCTGCCGGTGTCGATCAGCGCGGTCGCGATGA
>NZ_JAFFID010000198.1 GCF_017355955.1 Sabulibacter ruber
TACGGAGTATCTGGAGGCCGTTCCTTGCCGTTTGCTGGTCAGATGACCGCGAACAGGCGGGACTTCTCGATCCAGGCGTTCATGAAGGCAATGAAGCCCTTCAGGAAGCTACCCGAGGAACGCTTGTCGGTACCGAAATCCGAATAGGTCGCGTAGGTCATTTTCGTCTCCGTCGCTCGATGGGAAGAATGAGGTCTGTCGGTTTGGCTTACTCGCGGATCAGCGCCGGTAGATCCATGGCGGAGCG
>NZ_JAFFID010000199.1 GCF_017355955.1 Sabulibacter ruber
TGCCACGGCTTGTCGCCGTTGCGCTCGCCGCCGCCGCCGCTGCGCTCACCGTTGCGCTGCCACGGCTTCGGGCCGCGGTTGCCCGCGGGGCGCCCGGCCGGACGGCCACCGCCGCCGGTGAAGGAACGCTGCGGCTCCAGGCCGGGGATCGTGTGGATCGCCAGTGTGGCGCCGGTGTAGCGCTCGATGCGGAACAGCGTCTCACGGTCGGCGCGCGAGGCGAAGGACACGGCGATGCCCGTGGCGC
>NZ_JAFFID010000019.1 GCF_017355955.1 Sabulibacter ruber
TATGGCGGCAAATATGGGGGCGGCCAGTATGGAGATACCGTGATGCGGATCAAGCAGGAATAAGGTTGGGTGCCAGGGCGGTCGTCCCGCGTCAAGGCTGGCGCTGGCGCGCCACCGCCTTTGGCGGCCTTGGCCTTGACCCGTGCCGCCCGTCCTGACGCTGGCTTGGCATGCGGCTCGGCCGAAGGCCGACCGCTGGGGATCAGGCGGTCGCCTCCTGAGTGGGGTTGGGGTTCCAAGGCCGGCGCTGGCGGGCGACGATCCAGACCGCTGTCGTGAGCTTGCGCATGGCGGCGATGATGGCGAGTTTGGGCGGTTTGCCGCGGGCGCACAGGCCGTCGTGGAAGGCCTTCAGCCAGGGGCTGCGGCGCACGGCCGTCAGAGTGGGCATCCACAACGCCCGTCGCAGGCGAGCCTTGCCGATGGAGGTCAGGCCGGCCCGCTGCCCGCAACGCTTGCCCGACTGCCGGATGGCCGGAACCAGGCCGATGTAGGAGGCGAGGGCGCCGGGGCTGTGGAAGCGGGCGGGATCGTCGAGTTCGGCGATGAGGCGGGCGGCGGTCTGCGGGCCGA
>NZ_JAFFID010000001.1 GCF_017355955.1 Sabulibacter ruber
GCCGAGCTGTTCGTGAACGGCAAGAGCATGGGCGTGCAGAGGAAGCACGCCGGGACCCCGCAGAACCGCTACCGCCTCATGTGGATGGACGTGAAATACGAGCCCGGCACCGTCAAGGTAGTCGCCTTCGGCAAGGACGGCAAGTCCGTGGCCGAGCGGGAGGTGAGGACCGCCGGCAGGCCGCACCGGATCGTGCTGCAGCCGGACCGGACGCAGATCTCCGCCGACGGGAAGGACATCTCCTTCGTGACCGTGTCGGTGGTGGACAAAGACGGGAACCCCTGCCCCACGGCCACGGACCGGCTCAGCTTCCAGGTGAAAGGGAAAGGGAAGTACCGGGCCGCCGCCAACGGGGACCCCACCTCGCTGGAGCGGTTCCATCTGCCTACCATGAAGCTGTTCAGCGGCAAGCTCGTCGTGCTCGTGCAGGCCACGGAGGAGGCAGGGGACCTGGAGCTGACCGTGAAGGGCAAGGGCCTGCAGGCCGCCAAGGTGGGCCTCAAAGCAACTAAATAGGTGTTATATAGAATACTTCCCTTAGGTTATGAATTGGAGGAGTTAAGCAGCAGGCCATTTCTGGCCTGTTTATAGAAATATGGGGTTAAAACAATCCTTCTATTTTTGTTACCAACATTTCCTAGTCTATAAGGCTCTGTAAACACAAAGGCCCTGCTTTAATTAGCGGGGCCTTTGTGTTTACTTTTGTTTCTTAATTCCAAGCTTATTGTAACAATCCATCCAAGGTTTGTAGGTGGTTATCGCTTATTTGGGCCTTTGGGTAGACTCCCTCTCTATAAGGACTGGCTCTAAAATTATTTTCTTCGGTTCCTCTAACATCTCTAGCGTATCTACCCCATTAGACTTCTTGCCAAGCGCTTCCAAAAACAATGTGAAAGCCTCTTCTCCCATACGAGCGGGCTGCTGGTCAATGGTGGAAAGGGTAGGGGTTACGTAAGGGGTGAAAGACTCATTCCCGAATCCCAGGACTCCTACTTGCTCAGGCATCTTGATTCCTTGTTGCTTCAGATACTGCAAGGCTCCTAAAGCCGTAATATCAACCACCGCAAAAATGGCGTCAATGTTTTTGTCCCGTGATAACAACCGTTCTGCGCCTAGTTTTCCAGATTCAATGGAATTCCGGCCATATTGGATTAAGTCATCGTCCACAGGGAGATTATTCTTTTTCAACGCATCTACATAACCTAGCAGACGATCATTGAAAATTTTGATGTGCTGCGGTCCAGAGATGTGGGCAATGCGTTTATAGCCTTTCTGGATAAGGTGTTCAGTTGCCATAAAGGCGCCTTTGTAGTCATCCACTACCACCGAAGGGGAAGTTAACTCATCCTTCACCCGGTCAAACATCACCAGCGGCACCTTGCGTCGCTTTACGTCATAGAAGTGGTCCAGATTTGACGTGTCTTTGGCAATAGAGGCTATAATCCCGTCAACGCTGGTTTGCAAGAGGGTTTCTACTCCCTCCACTTCATACTCACCGGTTTCACTGGATTGAAACAAAAGAATATTATATCCGTTACTGCGGGCTATCTTCTCTATGCCGTGTACTACGGCTCCAAAGAAACCGATGTCGGTGCTGGGAATCAGGATGCCTATGATATTCGTTCTGCCCGATCTAAGCGAAGAGGCCAGTCGGTTTTGCCGGTAATTAAGGTTTTGCGCGGCCGTTCTGATCAACTCCTTCGTGGCCGCACTTATGGAAGGGTGGTCATTGAGAGCTTTAGAGACGGTAGAAGGGCTTGTGTTAAGCTCTTTCGCTATGTCATGAATAGTAGTTCTGGCCATAGAGAAACATCGATTTCTTAAAAGAACTGGGGGAAGAAAACCCTGCTTTATTGTTGTTTACGTGCTTTGGAAACAAATCTAATTAAACAAATCTTAAAAAAGCCTGTTATGAAGATGGTTTTTTTTAATAGGCATCCGTTTAAGGAACAATTTTTGGGAATTTTTTAAAAAATCTTCTTCTTTTGTGGTGTCAAACTCTTTGAGAAGTGAATTAAAATTTATAAATCGCTAAGGAAATCGATTTCGTAAACATGGATAATTGAGAATATTTCATTTTCTACTGTTGTTATCTCAATGCTACTCAATGGTTTAACGGGCAATCGGAGCTTTTCACCTTTTACACAAACAACTTAATCCTTATTCTATGTCAAATTTGTTACTCAAGACCCTGCCTCCTAGTGACGGGTTGCAAGGTAATCGGCTATTCAGGAAGCCGGCAATGTTACTGGCCCTGGTCACTGCCTTCTTTTACTTGTGCAGCGGCTTTGCCTATGCTCAGCAAAGAAACGTGACTGGTACGGTGACCGGAGAGGGCGCTTCTCCCTTGATTGGGGTTACTGTATTGCTGAAAGGAACTTCCACTGCCACTGCTACGGACGTGAATGGAGGATTCTCGATTCCGGTAACCGGAAACAATGCGGTGTTGGTAGTCTCTTATATTGGCTACGTGACCCAGGAAGTACCCGTAGGAAGCCAAACTACAGTAAACGTGAATCTGGTTTCTGATGCCAAAGCATTAGAAGAAGTAGTGGTAGTAGGGTATGGTACCCAGAACAAGCGTGACCTTACTGGGTCAGTAGCTGCTTTGGATGAAAAAGATTTCAACGCAGGTCCTGTAACCAGCCCTTTGCAACAGATTACAGGTAGGGCTGCCGGGGTAACTATCAATCAGGTTGGCAGTGAGCCAGGCCAGAATCCAAACATTCGGATCAGAGGTATCACTTCTTTAGTTGGTGGTAATGACCCACTGGTAGTAGTGGATGGTATCCAGGGTGACCTTGGTTTGCTGAACCAGATTCCGCCAGCTGAGATTAGCTCTATTGAGATTCTGAAAGATGCTTCTGCCACTGCTATCTATGGCTCAAGAGGAGCTGCTGGGGTAGTTCTTGTAACTACAAAAAAAGGTAGAGCAGGCGAAACAACACTTGAGTATAGTGGGGTGGGCTCTATTGATATTATTTCTAAGGAATATGACATGCTGAATGCCGACGAATACAGAGCGGCGGCTCAGGCTAGAGGTATTACCTTCAATGATTATGGTGGAAACACCAACTGGTTTGACGAAATCACCCGCAGAGGCTACACACAAACACACAACCTAGCCGTAGCCGGTGGCGGGGAGAATTTTACCTACAGAACCTCTTTAACAGGTATCTTGCAACAAGGTATTATCAAAAAATCTAACTATGATAATTACATCGCACGTTTTCAGGGAAGCCAGAAAGCCCTGAAAGACAAGTTGAGTTTAGACTTCAACTTGAACGCTTCGGTTAGAAAAAATGAGTATAACAATGGCGGTAGAATAGGGGAAGCGATTAACCGCAGACCAACTGACCCAATTTATACAGATGAGCCCTTATACAAAGATACCGGACCTTACTTCATTGACCCGCAAAGCTTTGGGTACCTGAACCCAGTAGCTCGCACTAACGAGATTGTAGATGGTGACAGAGCCAATAACTTATTCGGGAGCCTGCGTGCAGAATACAGAATCATTGGTGGTTTAAGTGGAGGGGTATTTGGTTCTTGGAGAAGAACAACCCGTGAATACGAAGGCTATACGTCGGCTAGAACAACCGTTGAGGGGGCCAGGAATTTGGGTGAAGTACCTGCTAACCTTACTGGTGAAGAAAGAGAAGCATTCCTGAACAACCTGCCAGATGGTATCGCTGTTCGTAACTCTAACAACTCAGACGAGAAGCTTTTCAATGCTTTCATGAACTACAAAACTGTAGTGGGTGACCACAGCATTGACTTTATTGGGGTTTACGAGTACCAAAAGCAGATTTATGATGGCTACAGTGCAACAGCCAGAGGGTTCCTGGTAGACACAGAGAACAACCTGCAAGCCCTGCAGTCGGCTGACCCAAACCTGTTCCAGCAGGGAAACATCAATTCTTATAAGAACGACAGGACGCTTGCTTCTTTCCTGGCTCGGGCCAACTATTCCTTCAAAGACAGATACCTGTTTAGCGGAAGCTTCAGAAGAGATGGTTCTTCTGTGTTTGGTGCCAATAACAGATGGGCCAACTTCTTTGCCGTATCAGGTGCTTGGAGAATTTCTGATGAAGCATTCATGTCAAATATTACTTTTATCAATGACCTGAAGCTTAGAGTAGGGTATGGTGAGACAGGTAACCAGCAGGGGTTAACCCCATTAAATTCAGTGTTACTGGCAAACAGTGCCGGAACTGCTTTCTTTGGTGGAACCCTTATCCCTAACTTCTCCATTACGCAAAATGCTAACCCAGACCTTAGATGGGAAGTTAAGAAGATGTACAACGCCGGTTTAGATTTCGGTCTCTTCAACGGTGGCAGACTTTCAGGTTCATTAGACTTTTATTACGGAAAAACCAGCGACCTGCTGTTTGATTACGATGTTCCAACTCCTCCATACCCATTTGAGACTATCAAGGCAAACATTGGGGAGATCCTGAACAAAGGGGCTGAGCTTGGTTTGTCTTATTCCTTGATTGACAGAGAAAATCTTTCTGTAAACCTTGCTGGTAACCTTACTACCAATAAGACAGAGGTGATTGACCTTGGTGGTAATTTCAATGGAATCAATTTAGAGACTAACTATGTAGTTTGGGGCGCTGGTGGTACCACTGGGGTTGGTTCAAGTAACAATGGCGTATCTTACCTGATTATGAATCAGCCTTTAGGGGCATACTACCTGTACAGACATGCCGGTATTGATGAAAGCGGTAACCAGATCATTGATGATTTAAATGGTGATGGCGTAATTACACCGGGTAACGGTCCTGGTCCTGACCGCTACCTTGCCGGTCAAGCCCTTCCTAAATTTACTTGGGCGTTCACACCTTCAGCTAGATACAAGAACTTTGATCTAAACCTAGTTTTCAGGGGTGCGCATGGCCATAAGATTTTCAATGCCAGAAAAGCAACGCTTAGTACTTTAAGTATCCTGGGTCAAAACAACCTGCTTAGAAGCGCGGTGGACCTTGGTTTAGATAACCTAACCTATGCTACAGATCTTTGGTTGGAAGATGGCGACTACGCCCGTCTTGAGAACCTTACCCTGGGATATAACTTTAATACGGCAAGGTTTGGTGGAGCAATCAGAAATCTGAGACTTTCCTTCACTGCTAACAACTTGTTTGTTATTACTGACTACACCGGTATTGATCCAGAGGTGAGCACCACTGGTGGTAGTGGCTCAGGGTTAGATACTGGTATCTATCCACGTACCCGCAGATTTGCTCTGGGTATCAATGCAACTTTCTAATCTACAGTGAAATTCAAACGCCTTGACTTATGTTAAGGCATTATTGAAACCCTAACGTTTATGAAAAAAATATTTTATACTATAATGCTTTCTTCTTCAGTAGCCTTTTTTGGCTGTACTGATCTGGAAGAAGGTACATACGGTCAACAAGTAGGTGATAAATTCTATGCTACTGAGGCTGGAATCAACGCCGCTCTTGCCTCTATATACAATGAGGTACGCGGTGACTGGAATGGAAAAGGGATTGCTGGCGCTGATAGAGGCTGGTATGACCTGAACGAGACCTCCACCGATGAAATGGTTATCCCAACCCGTAATGACGGTGGTTGGAATGACAACGGTATCTGGCGGGCCATGTACCAGCACACCTGGACAGGTTCACAGGAGTTTATTGGAAACACCTGGAACTGGCTTTATAGAAGTGTGTTCAAGTCTAACCTGGCCGTTGAATTGTTGGAAGGTGCCAATGCTGATAGAGCAAGAATAGCTGAGGCAAGAATACTCAGGGCATACTTCTACTATATGCTCATGGATGGCTGGGGAGATGTTCCTTTCTATACCCAAAATAACCTCACTGTAGACCAGATACCCCAAACACCTCGGGCAGAGATTTTCAACTTTATTGTTAAGGAGATACAGGACAATGCAGAGTTCCTGCCAGAAACAAAAGGAGGTCAGTTCTACGGTAGATTCAACAAGTGGGCCGCTTATGCGCTTTTAGCCAAATTGTACCTGAATGCAGAGGTTTACACCGGAACCCCGCGCTGGTCTGAGGCTATTGCAGCTTCTGATAAAATCATCAACCAGGGTGGCTTTACATTAACGCCGAATCTATACAACAATGCCGGAACAAGCGCAGTTTTTGGTGATAGATTAGATGACCAGGAAGTGATTCTTGCAGTTTACGTAGATGCCTTAAGTGCTCCCCGTAATATTATCGGAATCCGGACCTTGCAGGCCCCACATGGAACTGCCCTGTTCGGTTTCAGTACCTGGAACGGTGCTACCGTTCACCAGGATTTTGTAAACAAATACAGCGATAATGATAAGCGTAAAAAGCAATGGCTAATCGGACCCCAACCAGGTGGTGTGAACTATTCTCTCACGCTATCCTCTCTAACTAGTGCTGGCCAGTCTGAAGGGGCAAGAAATGCCAAGTTCCTTCCGGTACCTCCGTTTGAGCCAGGTAACAGTTCTTCCAACGACTTCCCTGTGTTCCGTTATGCTGACGTATTGTTGACCAAAGCCGAAGCCCTATTGAGAAGTGGTGGTTCTGAGGCTACCGCTAGAGAGTTAGTGAACATGGTACGAAACCGTGCGGGACTTGATGATCTGGAAGGCACCCTTACCCTGAATGAAGTGTATGACGAGAGAGGTCGTGAGCTGGTTTGGGAAGGTCACCGTCGTCAGGACATGATCCGCTTCGGAACTTTCACAGCTGCCCGCGCCTTTAAGGCGCCTAGTTCAAGTATCTATCGGTTGTTCCCTATACCTTCTGAAGCTTTAAGAAACAACCCTACCCTTAAGCAAAATCCTGGTTATTAATAGAAAAGAGATACTTGTATGAAAAACTTTAGATTTCTATTTACTTGTTTCAGTTTCATCCTGAGCTTATTTGTCTTGGGGTGTAGCGAGGATGAAATAGAACCATCCTTTGAGGAACTACGCAATCAGGAGTATGACCTTGTAGTTGTATCAGATGCAAGTGCTAATATTCCGGTTTCTTTCAAAGCTGCCGGAACAGATTTAGAGCGCGTGGTGGTGGAGATTACTCCGCAAGGCTCTTCAACTGTAGTAGCATCCAATACTCTGAACAGAATTACTCATGAGAATCTGAATAGAGTAAACATGACAGTTCCGTTTCCTGGGAACAACGTAGCTCCTTCAGGTCTTTATACAGTCACTTACAAAATGACTGGTAAAAACGGAGAGCAAAGTGTTGGCTCCTATACTATCAATGTCATCAACAATGTAAGTCCTGTTCTTTGTGAGTACACCAATGCATTGCCGCAAGGCAAAACCGTTTGGATCAGGTTGTACGTTCCTGAGGGTGAAAACTTGCCTGCAAATGACAATACCATCTACCTGACGGGTAGCTTTGGTGCCAGAGAAGGTGGTGCTGACTGGGACGGTGGCGGAGGGCCACACAGATTCACTCGTTTAAGTGCTACTTGCTATGAAATTGCAATGCACTTGGTAAGTGGCGATAAATATAAAATCACCCGTGGTACCTGGGATAAACAGATGACCAATGCTACAGGTGCTGAGTATTCAGACTTTACTTACAACGGGGAAACCACTATTTCGCATACGGCTTTCAACTGGAAAGACCTTCCGGTAGTTACTCCTAACACTCCAACAACCGAGATCCTGAATGTTCCTGCTGAAGCCGTTAAATCTGGCATGCTTACAGTAGTGGCCACCTTGGATAACAGCCTTGCAGCTGGTAGCGGTGACTACTACGTGGTAGAAAAAGGAGCCACAGGTATTGCCAATGGCGTTAAAATGGTTGCCTTTGAAGGTACAAACAAAATTGCTGCTGCTGTTCCAAAAAAATCTGGTGTAGAGTATGTAGTTGTTAAAGGCGATGCTTCTGCAACAGGTAAAAACAGATACGGCTTTGTACAGTCTGCTGTATGGGACGGTAAAACAAACCCTGCCAGAATTTCAATCTCAACCTTTGGCCAACCAGGGTTCACCCTCGGAAACAAGATTGTGATTGTGGGTGATGCCACTCCAGCTGGTTGGAACCCTACTGCTGGTCAGGATTTCACCAAGACAGGTGAGGGTAAATACTCCATCACTATTCCTATTACTGCAGAAAAAGCTTTCCTATTACTTCCTGAGTACGAGCAATGGAGTGACAAATGGGGATTTGGTTCTGGTACTGCCACCCAAGGTGCATTAGCTGCCCAGGGAAGCGGGAGTGATTTCTCAACCAAAGGCCTTACTTCCGGCACCTACAAGATTGATGTAGATTTCACTGTAGGAAATGGCTCCTTTAACTTAACCAAGCAATAAAATCATTGCGTTGAATGAAAAAGAAAGAGGTTATCTCCTGTATGAAAAGTGAGGTAACCTCTTTTCTTTTAAATCAAGATTGAGCACTTCCAACTGCCTTGATTCTGGTCTGTTTTCTCCAAAACCGACCAAAAATCTAAAAAGGCCTATCTTATTATTTTTAAACATCATAATTAATTAAAAAGACAGAGGGCTACCTGATCAATCTTAGGATTAGGAATTGTAGCTGAGTCTTTCTTTTGTTTCTCCTTCTTTTTATGAAAAAGTTTTACCTCTGCTTCTTAACCGCTGTTGCTCCCTTCTTTGGCGTGATGGCTCAGCAGGTGCAGCTAACGTTTAGGGTTGACATGAGTCAGCAGACGGTGTCGCCCAACGGAGTGCACGTGGCTGGCAATTTTCAGGCTTTAGCAGGGCAGGGCACCGACTGGAATCCTGCTTCTACTTTGCTTACAGACCCTGACCGGGATGGCATTTATGAAGTGCAGCTTACACTGCCTACCGGTGGGCTGTTCCAGTACAAGTTTATCAACGGCAACAGCTGGGCTGGGGCAGAACTAGTACCAGAGGCTTGTGGCTTGAATGATGGCGGAGGAAACATCAACCGAACAGTAAATGCAACTGCTGCCAATTCCCAGGTTCCGGCGTACCGGTTTGGCACCTGTGAAACAAGCTCCGTCATTATTCCAGAAACAGACTATAGCACCTTCTGGTGGAATGACGCGGTTTTCTATGAGGTATTTGTGCGCAGTTTCTATGACAGCAACGCTGATGGGAAAGGTGATTTCAAAGGCCTGATCCAAAAGCTGGACTACCTCAATGACGGAGATCCCAACACCACCACAGATTTAGGCATAACCGGTATCTGGCTCATGCCCATGATGGAGTCGCCCAGCTACCATGGTTATGACGTGACCAATTACTACGCCACAGAGTCTGACTATGGTTCTATGGCCGATTTTGAAGAATTCCTAGCTGCGGCGCATGCCAGAGGCATCAAAGTGATTATTGACTTTGTGATGAACCACAGTTCAGACCAACACCCATGGTTCACAGAGTCCAGCAGCAACGCCACCAACTCTTACCGCAATTGGTACATTTGGTCCACCACCAATCCGGGGTACACTGGGCCAAGTGGGCAAACCGTGTGGCATCCAAGAAACGGCAACTACTATTATGGTATTTTCTACAGCGGTATGCCAGATCTTAACTGGAGCAATGCGCAGTTGAAAAGCACTATGTGGGATGTCACCCGTTTCTGGCTAAACAAAGGAGTGGATGGCTACCGGATTGATGCGGTAAAGTACCTGGATGAAGATGGCCGAAACATGGAAAACACCCCGGAAACGTACAGCCTGCTGCAGGAATTCAACCAGGTGGTAAAGGGAACCAAGGCAAGTGCCTTCACAGTGGGAGAGGCCTGGTCTAATTCGGCGGCCGTTGTGCCGTACGTGCAGAACAACCGCTTGGATCTTGCTTTTGAATTTGATTTGGCATCGGCTATTCTTAACTCGGTAAAAAATAACAACCCAACTTCTCTCCGGAATCAGTTAAGCGTAGTGAACCGCATTTATCCTAAGTTGCAGTACGGAACGTTCCTGACCAACCACGACCAGAACCGGGTAATGAACGAACTGGGTAGTAATCTGCCCCACATGAAGCAGGCGGCTTCTTTGTATTTAACCATGCCGGGTGTTCCGTTCCTGTACTATGGCGAGGAAGTGGGAATGCTGGGGGCCAAACCTGATGAAGACATCCGTAAGCCTATGCAGTGGACCCCGGGTGCTAACGCCGGTTTCTCTACGGCTACCCCGTGGCGTAGCGTCAACAGCAATTACGCGCAGTTCAATGTGCAGACACAATCTGCAGACCCCAATTCATTGTTAAACCACTACAAGAAGCTCATCCAGATAAGGCACGCGCAACCCGCTCTCCGGAAAGGGTATCACCAGGACATGACTTCTGGTAATGCATCGGTGTTGAGTTACGCACGCATCTTTGAACAAGAAGCAGTAGTGGTAGTGAGTAATTTCGGTGCTGAGGCCGTGTCTAGCCCGGTAATATCATTGGCGGTATCATCCTTGCCTGCCGGAAATTACCGGGTGACGGACCTCTACAGTGGCCAAAGCATGGGTAACGTTACCTTAAACCAACAAGGTGGGGTAAGCAACTGGTCCATTGCTGGGGTAACTTTAGCCGTAGATCAAACCCTGATTTTAAAGCTCAGCCCAAGCACTGCAACCGGTATTTCTCCTGAAGCGGAAAGCCTTGGTCTAAAGCTTTTTCCTAACCCTTCGGCCGGCAAAGTAACCATCTCCCTGGGTAAACCAGCCTCCGGAAGAAACCAGCTGATCGTTTTTGATGTGTCTGGTAGAATTCTGCAGCAAACTAACTTCCTGGGCGATAACTACACGCTGGAGACAGCCGGCTGGGAGAGTGGCGTCTACTTTGTGAAAGTACAGTCAGGCGAGAAAATTACCCTGAAAAGGCTGGTGATTACCCGCTAGGCAAAACGGTACCTCGCTTCCCTCAAACATTGAAACCAGATATGGTGCACCTGTTTTAGGGTTGTTTTCTGAGATAAAGGTGTAAAACAGAAAATAACTGGGGTAAACGCAGGCAATGGTTGCCTTCTCCTGTTTTGGAGCTCCTTTCATAAAAGGGGCGCCAAAACAGATATTCAATTCTAATTCCCTTCAACCAAACGCTTATACAACATGAGAAGATTCTCTTTTCTGACAATCCTTCTGCTTTGTTTCCTTGGGGTGGTGAACGCCCAGGAACTAAAGTCCCCCAACGGCAAATTCCTGATGCGGTTCGCCCTGCAGGGCAACGGGGTGCCCACCTACACGCTCAGCTACAAAGGCAAGCCGGTGATCAAGCAGAGCAAGCTTGGTTTCCAGCTGAAGACGAAGGCGGCCGACGCGGCCTCGGGTGGCTCAGACGCCAACATGGAGCAGAAGGCGGTGAACCTGCAGGGCTCGCTGCACGACAACTTCACGGTGGCCGACACCAAGACCTCTTCTTTCAACAAGACCTGGAACCCGGTGTGGGGCGAGGTGAAAACCATCCGCAACCACTACAACGAACTTGCCGTGACCCTCAACCAAAAAGGCACCGATCGGCAGATGGTCGTGCGCTTCCGTTTGTTTGATGACGGTCTGGGTTTCCGCTACGAGTTCCCCACCCAGAAGAACCTCACCTACTTCGTGATCAAAGACGAGAAGACGCAGTTCGCCATGGCCGGCGACCACACCGCCTACTGGATCGCGGGGGACTACGACACCCAAGAGTACGACTACACCACCTCCAAGCTCTCCGAGATCAGGGGCATCATGGCCAAGGCCGTGACGGCGAACCTGTCGCAGACACCGTTCTCCCCAACGGGCGTGCAGACCTCCCTGATGATGAAGAGCAATGACGGACTCTACATCAACCTGCACGAGGCCGCGCTCATTGATTACCCGGTAATGCACCTTAACCTGGACGACAAGAACATGGTGTTTGAGTCATGGCTCACGCCTGATGCCATTGGCGACAAAGGCTACATGCAGGCCCCGCGCAGCACCCCGTGGCGTACCGTGATCGTGAGCGACGATGCTCGCGACATCCTGGCCTCCAAAATGACCTACAACCTGAATGAGCCCAGCAAGATCAAAGACACCTCCTGGATCAAACCCGTGAAATACGTGGGCGTTTGGTGGGAGATGATCACCGGCAAAAGCACCTGGTCTTACACCAATGATTATCCCACCGTGCAACTGGGCATCACTGATTTCTCCAAAGCAAAACCAAACGGTACCCACGGTGCCAACACGGCCAACGTGAAGAAGTACATTGACTTCGCGGCCAAGCACGGCTTTGACGGCGTGTTGGTGGAAGGCTGGAACGTGGGCTGGGAAGACTGGTTCGGGAACTCCAAAGACTACGTGTTCGATTTTGTGACCCCGTACCCGGACTTCGATGTGAAAGGTATCCGGGAGTACGCCCAGTCGAAAGGCGTGAAGATGATCATGCACCACGAGACGTCTTCCTCGGTGCGTAACTACGAGCGCCACATGGACAAAGCCTACCAGTTCATGAAAGACAACGGCTACGACGCGGTGAAGAGCGGCTACGTGGGCGACATCCTGCCGCGCGGCGAGAACCACTACAGTCAATGGATCGTGAACCATTACCAGCATGCCCTTGAAAAGGCCGCCGACTACAAGATCATGGTGAACGCTCATGAGGCCGTGCGCCCAACCGGGATCGCCAGAACGTACCCCAACCTGATCGGGAATGAGTCGGCGCGCGGCACGGAGTACCAATCGTTTGGGGGCTCCAAGCCCAACCACGTGACGGTGCTGCCTTTCACCCGTCTGATTGGCGGACCAATGGACTACACGCCCGGAATCTTCGAGATGGATTTGAGCAAGCTCAACCCAGACAACAAATCGCACGTGAACAGCACGCTGGCGAACCAATTGGCCCTGTACCTGACCCTGTACAGCCCGCTGCAGATGGCCGCCGACCTGCCCGAGAACTATGACCGCTTCCCTGATGCGTTCCAGTTCATCAAAGACGTGGCCGTGGACTGGGACGACAGCAAGTACCTGGAGGCCGAGCCCGGCGAGTTCGTGACCGTGGCCCGCAAGGCCAAAAACACCGGTCAATGGTTCCTGGGCAGCGTAGGCGGCAACGAGGCCCGCACCTCCAACATCAAGTTTGACTTCCTGGACAAGGGCAAGACCTACGTAGCCACCATCTACGCCGACGCGAAGGACGCCCACTACAAGACCAACCCGCAGGCCTACAACATCCGCAAAGTGGTGGTGACCAACAAATCCAAGTTGGCGCAGTTCGTGGCCCCGGGCGGCGGGTACGCCATCAGCTTCACGGAGGCCGATAAAAACCAGACCAAAGGACTGCAGCGACTGTAAACTTTCTGGTTCTGTTTCCCGCCTGTTTTCAGAAATCAGGCGGGAAACAGACTTCCTCTGTTTTGGGCCTGATTTCTGAAAACAGGCTCAAAATCCAGAACTTTTATTTCCCTCTAACATCGGTACTCCGTGGTGAGGGCAGAAAGGAGCGGAAACCTGTTTTCCTGCTGTCTAGCAACACCATGGAGTGCCTTCAATTCCAACCTTATTAACCTACATGAAAAAGCCTAAATTCTCCCACCTTGCGCTCTCCTTCTTGTTTTCCATTGGTGCCCTGGGCGCCCCAGCGTCTGTGCAGGCCCAGGATAAAAAAGCAAGCCAGTGGCCGCGCGGCATCACCTATGAAATCTTTGTACAGTCTTTTGCTGACTCAAACGGGGATGGCAAAGGTGACATCAACGGCATGACTTCCAAGCTGGATTATCTGAAGAACCTGGGTGTGGAAGCGGTTTGGCTGATGCCCATGAACCCGTCGCCTTCTTACCATAAGTATGATGTGACCGATTATTACGGCATCCACCCGGATTACGGGACCATGGAAGATTTTAAGGAGTTCATTAACCAGGCGCACAAACGCAACATCAAAGTGGTGATGGACATGGTGATCAACCACTCTTCAAATAAACACCCTTGGTTTCTAGATGCCGCCAAAAACGAGAACAGCCCGTACCGCGATTACTATGTGTGGACCCACAAAAACGATCCTCAAACCCAACGTGAAGGCAAAACTACCGGCGCTGATTCCTTCAATACGCAACACTGGCACAAGGTAGAAGGCAGTGATTACCTGTACTACGGCTACTTCTACAGCGGCATGCCCGATCTGAACTTCGACAGCCCTAAACTGCGGGAGGAAATCTTCAAGATAGGCCGGTTCTGGTTCACGGAGGTGGGGGTAGATGGTTTCCGCCTGGATGCCGCCCGCCACATCTTCCCCGATGAAAGACCTCAGGACAACCACAACTGGTGGGTGTACTTCCGGAACGAGATGAAGAAAGTGAACAAAGACGTGTACCTGGTAGGAGAGGTGTGGGCCCCCGCCGAGATTGTGGGTCCGTACCTGAAAGGCTTGCCGGCGCTCTTCAACTTTGACATGGGCTTTGCCATCACCAAAGCCGTGAACGAGGAAAACGCCGGTGACTTGGTGGCCAATCACAAAAAGATCCGGGATTTCTACGAGAAGGTGAACCCCGAGTACGTGGACGCCACCTTCCTGACCAACCACGACCAGAACCGCATCATGAGCGCCGTGAACGGTGACCTGAACAAAGCCAAAATGGCGACGGCCCTGTTGCTGACCTTGCCCGGCTCCCCGTACCTGTACTACGGCGAGGAGATTGGTATGCTAGGGAAGAAGCCCGACGAAAACATCCGGGAGCCGTTCCTCTGGGATGTGAAAGGCAAAGACAAGAGCCGCACCACCTGGATGCAGCCCAAATACAACACCGAAGGAGCGGTGGCCCCCGCGGCCGCCCAGATGAAAGACAAGAACTCGCTTTTCAACCATTACAAATCGTTGATTGCGCTTCGGAACAACAGCAAAGCTCTGACCTATGGTGCTTTGGAGCCACTACAGTTAGGAACCGCTGGCGTGAGTGCCTTTGTGAGAACGCAGGAAGACGAATCTCTGCTCGTTTTGCATAATCTGTCTAAAAACGAGGTAACGGTTTCCTTGCCAGAGAATTTGGCTGCTTACAAAAACGTGCACTTCAAAAACAACAAGGGAGCCAAGCAGAAGGGTGCTTCTGTGGTGCTTCCGGCCTACAGCAGTGTGGTGCTGAAGAAATAACTTGAAGAGCCCTGAGAAAGCATCATCCTTTTCTCAGGGCTCTTTCTTTTTCATCATGAGTCTTCCTTAACGAAGTACTTTTTATCTAAGAGAACAACGCATCCTATGAAGAAACTTTTTATTCCGCTGCTTGCTGCTCAGGCCCTGCTTTTCCAACCCGCAGCGGTGTCCGCCCAAAAACCGAAAGACTTCACCCCAGACTGGAGCAAAGGGGTGGTATGGTACCAGATCTTCCCGGATCGGTTTTACAACGGGGATCCCAAAAATGATCCTAAAGTAACCGACCAAGCCGGTGCTTACCCGTTTGACGTCACTTCTCCTTTTGAGATTCATCCTTGGACGAGTGACTGGTACCAGCTGCAGCCGTATGAGCAGAAGAACGGCAAAGACATTTACTTCAACATTCAGCGCCGCCGTTACGGGGGCGATTTGCAGGGCATCATCAACAAGCTGGATTATCTGCAGTCTTTGGGCATCAACGCCATTTACCTGAACCCTATTTTCTGGGCTCCTTCCTCGCACAAGTACGATGCCTTGGCTTATCATCACGTAGACCCTACCTTAGGCCCAGACCCAGAAGGCGACAAAAAGCTGATGGAGCAGGAAAACCCGCTGGATGCCAAAACCTGGGCGTGGACCAGCGCCGATAAACTGGCCTTGAAACTCATTGAGGAGGTGCATAAACGCAACATGTACATCATCTTTGATGGCGTGTTTAACCACATGGGCGTGAACAGCTTCGCCTTCAAAGACGTGCAGAAAAACCAGCAGGCCTCGCCGTACAAAGACTGGTTCATGGTGGAAAGCTGGCGCGATCCGGCCAAAGGCACCGAGTTCAAGTACAAAGGCTGGTTTGGTGTTTCCACCTTGCCTGAATTCAAAGAAGACAACACAGGCATTGTGGCCGGCCCCAAAGAGTACATCTTCAATGCCACCCAACGCTGGATGAACCCCATGGGCAAAGGCATCAAGAACGGCATTGACGGTTGGCGCCTGGATGTGGCCTATGACGTGGGGCACCCGTTCTGGAAAGACTGGCGCAAGTTTGTGCGTAGCATCAACCCCAATGCCTATATGACGGCAGAGCTGGTTTTCTCCATTGAAGAAACCCGGCCTTACCTCAGCGGCGATGAGTTTGACGCCACCATGAACTACAACTTCGCGTTCCTTGTGCATGATTTCTTTATCCAGGAGAAAAAAGCTTCCACCGTCACCCAGTTTGATACCAAGCTGAAGGAACTGCGGGAGGCGTTTGGCGAAGGAGTGGCCCTGAACATGCAGAACCTCATGGACAGCCACGATGCCACCCGTCTGGGCAGTGCCGTCGCCAACCCCGATGGGCTGAAGTTTGGCGACTGGGGCAAGTACTTTAACTGGAGCCAAAAGAGCAACAACAAACAGTACAACGCCCGCAAACCCAATGCCGAGCAACTGCAGAAGCAAAAGCTGATCGCCGCTTTCCAGATTCTTTACCTGGGTTCTCCCATGATCTACTACGGCGATGAGGTAGGCATGTGGGGCGCCAACGACCCGGATTGCCGCAAACCCATGGTGTGGCAGAACCTGAAGTACGAACCCGAGACCCACAACCCAGACCAGACGAAGCATGAGCCCGATCAGGTGGTCTTCAACCAGGACCTGTATAACTGGTACAAAAAGTACATCGGGTTACGCAACCAGTATGCCTCCATCAAGCGGGGGAACTACACCACCCTGGCGGCGGACGATGCGCAGCAACTCTATGCCTTCAGCCGGAAATTAGAGAATGAGGAAGTGATTGTGGTGGTGAACCGCGGTAGCAAACCCGTTTCCTTCAGCCATGACCTGCTCAAGAAAGGCCAGTACAAAGAGGTGTTCTCCAAGAAGCCGATGAAGAGCGTTCAGGTGAAACCCATGGATCTGGTGGTCATCAGCAATAAAGCATAATTGCCTACCGGTTCTTACAGCATTTCAGACCCATTTCCGAGAATCGGTTTTTGGCCTGTTTTCTATAAAACAGTCTAAAAACAGAGAAGCCCGAGACTATGTCCCGGGCTTCTCTGTTTTGGAAAAAGAAAGCTCCGTTAGTCAACTTTCTCATCCACGTCCCGCACCATCAAGGTCATAAAACCGGCCAGGATCATGGAACAGCCGCCTAGCACCAGGGTGTAGATGGACTGACCGTCAAAGATGTTCTTGTTGATGAAATCCAGTAGCGAGCCAGCCACAATCTGCGGAATCACAATAAAGAAGTTGAACACGCCCATGTAGTAGCCCATGCGCTTGGCTGGCAAAGAACCCGCCAGAATAGCGTATGGCATGGACAAAATACTGGCCCACGCAATGCCTACGCCTACCATTGACACCAGCAGCAGTTTAGGATCAGAGATGAAGTACATCGAGATCAAGCCCAAACCCCCGATCACAAGGCAGATCAGGTGCGTCATGCGGCGGCTGGTTTTTTTGGCCAGCGTTGGTAGAAGTAAGGCAAAAACGGCCGAGATTCCGTTGTACACGGCAAAGCAAACGCCTACCCAGTCAGCCCCTTCGTTGTAAAGTTTGGAGGTTGTGTCTGTGGCGCCGTACACGTGGCTAGTAATGGCCGGCGTGGTGAAGATCCACATAGCGAAAAGAGCAAACCAGGTGAAGAACTGCACAAAGGCCAGTTGCAGCATGGTTTTCGGCATTTTGAAAATCCCGAAGAACGTCTCTGAAACGCCTTGCCAGAATGTTGTCTGCTTGTTTTCACGTTCAAATTCTTCCAGGTTTTCGGGTGGGTATTCCTTGGTTTTCACCACCGTCCAGAGCACCGACAGGAAGAACGCCACGCCGCCGCAATAGAACGACCATTTTACCGACGGCGGAATCTCACCGGCTGGGGCGGTATTAGGAATACCTACCCAGTTGTTGAAGATCCAGGGCAGGAGGGAAGCCACTACGGCACCCACGCCAATGAAGAACGTTTGGGCCGCAAAACCGCTGGTGCGCTGGTCAGACGGAAGCAAATCGCCCACCAGGGCACGGAACGGCTCCATGGACACGTTGATGGACGTATCCAGAATCCAGAGCATGCCTACCGCCATCCAAAGCACCGAAGAGTTGGGCATAATCAACAGCGAAAGCGAGGCCAGCAATGCCCCGATCATAAAGAAAGGCTTCCGGCGACCAAACACCGGACTCCAAGTACGGTCACTCAAATAACCGATGATGGGTTGCACCAACAGGCCGGTCACCGGGGCAGCCAGCCAGTAAAGAGCGATCTCGGTGCCGCCCAGTGTTTCAAAGATGCGGCTCACGTTGGCGTTCTGCAACGCGAACCCAAATTGAATCCCCAGAAACCCGAAACTCATGTTCCAGATCTGCCAGAAACTCAGACGGGGTTTGGCTTGCGCCTGTATGGTTTGTGCCATGGGCAAAGATTTAAAGGGTGAAGATTTGTTTGTCGTTCAGTTAAGGCGTTTCTGGAATAATCTCGGTAAATCAGGCCCGAAACGCAAGTCTAAAAAGTAAAACCTGAGAGGTTTTCAAAGCCTCACAGGTTTGGAGATTTATTTGTTCTGCAGCAAAAACACGTGGGCACTCAGCGGCGCCAGCGTGATGCTGGTTTTCACTGAAGGCTGTAATAACAGGGGAGGCGTATCGGTGAGCAGGTCCTGCAAGATGAAGGAGCCTTTGGCCTCTACACCCATGTTTGCCAACGCAGCCGTAGGTAAGGTTAAGGAGTAATTGGCGGCTTCACGGTTGAAGTTCACCAGCACCAACACTCGCTCTTCGGCGGTGTGGCGCAGGTACGCGTACACACCTTTCGGGGCGGAGTTTTCTTCGGCGGTGAGGGCGTAGAATTTACCCTTGCGGATGGCTTCTCGGTTGGTGCTCAGGTTCAGCAGTTTGGTGTAGAACTCGCGGAGGCGTTTCTGGTCTTCGGTGAGCTTACCGCCGTCAAATTTGCCGCCGTTCATCCAGGCTTGGTGCGCCGGAACGCCCCAA
The DNA here is from genome assembly GCF_017355955.1 of Sabulibacter ruber. Lineage (GTDB taxonomy): Bacteria > Bacteroidota > Bacteroidia > Cytophagales > Hymenobacteraceae > Nibribacter > Nibribacter ruber_A. The sequence continues at coordinate 18,968 of NZ_JAFFID010000001.1, forward strand.
TAATCAAAGATGGTGGTCCGGCCGTCTTCGCCCTGAAAGCCTTCGTGGCCTTTGCCGGGTTCGCCTACTTCCTGCCCAAAGTACACCATCACCGGACCGCTGCCCAGGGTGGCGCTCACCGTCATGGCTGGTACCGCCGCCCACGGAGTACCCGCGAACTCAGAAGAAGCCAGGCGCTGCTCGTCGTGGTTTTCCAGGAAGCGCAACATGTGGTTGGAGATGCCGCGGCTTTCTTCGCGCCACACTTTGGTGATCTCGGCGGTGTTGCCTTGGCCGCGGTTTTCCATCAGGCGGCGCACGCCATCGTATAAGCCTACTTTGTCATATAGGTAATCAAAACCACCGGTCCTGATGTAGTTGTGGTACTCTTTGGGATTGTAGATCTCGGCAATGAACTTGATGTTTGAGTGCTTGGCTTTCACCTGCGGAATAACCCATGCCCAAAACTCCACGGGCACCATCTCGGCCATGTCGCAGCGAAACCCGTCAGCACCTTTGCCGGCCCAGTACAGCAAAATGTCACGCATCTTACCCCAGGTGTCTGGGGTAGGTGAGAAGTGCTTGGTGCGGTTGTTCTGAATGTCTACTCCGTAGTTCAGCTTCACGGTTTCAAACCAGTCGTTCTCGCTGGGCGAGGCGCTGAACACATCGTTCCCGGTTACCTTGGCTGGATTCTCGTTGAACTTGCTGTCTTCCTGCGGACCCCGGTAGTTGCCGCTCAAAGGATTATAGGTGTTGGGCACTTTCAAGGCCTCGCCGGGAATGTAGTAGAAGTTGTTGCTGGCCTTGAACGAAACGGTTTTATTGTCCTGAGTCCCAAAATCTTCTACCCCGTTGGGTTTGGCGTCTGATCCGTAATAGCGGGCCACGTGGTTGGGCACAAAATCAATGATCATCTTGAGTCCGTTGTTGTGCGTGCGCTGCACTAGAGCCTCAAACTCTTTCATCCGGTTCTTCACGTCCACCGCTAGATCGGGGTTTACGTCATAGTAATCCTTGATGGCGTACGGCGATCCGGCCCGACCTTTCACCACATCGGCATCGTCCAGGTGCACGCCAAACTTGGAGTAGTCGGTCATGAGCGCGTGCTCAATCACGCCGGTGTACCACACGTGCGTGGCGCCCAGTTTCTTGATCTCCTGCAGCGCCTTGTCGGTGATGTCGTTGAACTTGCCCACGCCGTTTTCCTGCAGGGTGCCGTAGGTTTTGTTCAGCGCTTTTTTGTTGCCAAACAGGCGCGTCATCATCTGGTAGATCACCAGTTTATGGTCCTGGATCTCTTCCTCGGTGGTGTTGGGATCAGTGGCGGGGGTAGGTGTTGTCATCACTGGGGCCGATGCTTTTGTTTCTGTTGTGCTGGTGGTAGGTGCCGTAGAAGTGCAGGCTCCCGCCAGTGCGGCTAGCAACACAAAGGAAAGAAACGGTTGTTTATTAGAATTAGGTGTCATGTAGCTTGTATCGGGTGGCAAAAGTTACATTTAAACTGGCGCGAGTCTCCAGACTCGTGCCTGACGGTAGGGGGAGTCTCCAGACTCCCGGCTTTTTACAAGAGTTTGGTCAAAGCTCCCTGGCCCGGGTACGTAGGGAGTCTGGAGACTCCAGTCATCCTTTGTCACGAGACTTCAGTCTCGCGCCAGTGGTTTTCTGATTTAGGCCTGATTTCTGTAAATCAGGCCTAAAATAGAAGTTGAGGTATGCTACTACTATGGAGCGGATTTACTTCCGTGACTTCTACTTTACATTAATCACGGAAGTAAATCCGCTCCATAGTAGAAAGGTTACCTTTTGAAATATTATACCAATTGGTGCGCAAACTCACCTTTGGCGTTTGCCTCAATGGTCTGCGGTTGGTCAAACACGTTCAGCGTGATGGCTTTCTCCGCCTGATTCTCAATGGTCACGCTATCTTTGGTCACTTTGATGTTGAGAAGATGCCCACGGAAGCGGATTTTAAAGGAATAAGAAGTCCAACCGGACGGGATGAATGGGTTGAAAAACAGCTGGTTATTGCGCACGCGCATACCCCCGAAGCCTTGCACCACCGACATCCAGGTACCGGCCATACTTGTGATATGGCAACCGTCCTCGGTGTCGTTGTTGTAGTCGTCCAGATCCAGGCGGGCTGTGCGGAGGTAGAACTCGTAGGCGCGCTGCTCATCGCCTAATTTGGCAGCTAGAATGGAGTGCACACATGGCGAAAGTGAAGACTCATGCACGGTACGCGGCTCGTAGAAGTCAAAGTTCCTCCGGATGGTGTCCAAATCATAACGGTCCTCGAAGAGGTAGATGCCTTGCAGCACATCGGCCTGTTTGATGAACACCGAGCGCAGGATTCTGTCCCAAGACCATTTCTGGTTCAATGGACGGTCCATCGGGTCAAGGTCCTTCACCAGGGTCTGTTCTTTGTCCAGGAAGCCGTCTTGCTGCAAGAAAATGCCTTGTTCCTCGTCTACCGGGTAGTACATGTTGTCAATCACGTGCTGCCATTTTGCCGTTTCCTTCTCCACGTTCAAGTTCATTTTCTGCACCAGTTCTGCGTAGCGGGTTGCATCTGCGTTCTGCACGTGTTGCAGCGCTTTGAGCGTGTATTCCAACGTCCAGGTGGCGATGGTGCTGGTGTACCAGTTATTGTTGACGTTGTTCTCGTACTCGTTCGGGCCGGTCACGCCCAGCATCACGTACTGGTTTTTGGCCGCCGACCAGTTCACGCGCTGCGCCCAGAAGCGGGAGATGCCCACCAGCACTTCCAGGCCGTACTCGGCCAGGTAACTGTCATCGCCGGTGTAGCGGATGTAGTCATGGATGGCGTGCGCGATAGCGCCGTTACGGTGGATTTCCTCAAAAGTGATTTCCCACTCGTTGTGGCATTCCTCGCCGTTAATGGTCACCATGGGGTACAGCGCGGCCCCACCGGTGAAGCCTAATTTCTCGGCGTTTTCAATGGCTTTCTGTAGGTGTTTGTAACGGTATACCAGCAGGTTGCGGGCTACTTGCGGATCGGCAGTGGCTAGGTAGAATGGCAGGCAGTACGCCTCGGTGTCCCAATACGTGGTTCCGCCGTATTTCTCACCAGTGAAGCCTTTCGGACCGATGTTCAGACGCTCATCTTCGCCGGTGTAGGTCTGGTTCAGTTGGAAAATGTTGAATCGGATGCCTTGCTGGGCAGTGGCATCGCCCTCAATCATAATGTCGCTTTCTTCCCACTTGGCGGCCCACGCTTCGGCTTGTTCCTGCAGCATCTGCTCAAAGCCTTTCTCTGTAGCCGCGGCCAGTACCTTTTTGGTGTTGGTTAGCAAATCTTCCTTAGGATGGTTCTCCGAGGAAAGGTTTGCGGCATATTTATACAACACTGTTTCCTGACCTTCCTGCACCGGAAGCTCAAAGGTGGAAGCAATGTATTTGGTGCGCTCTTCAGGGGTGGCGTTTACTTCCACCGCCTGACCGTTCTGCATGACCACAAACCTCTGGCCGGTGCACACGTGGAAGAACGTTTTCTTGGTTTCGGCGATCACGTAGCCTTCGGTAGGCTGTGCATCTTGCAAGATTTCGTTCCAGAACTTCTCGTCGTAGTTGGAATCAGCGTTCATGATGTCGGCGTCCACGTACGGGGTGAGGGTGAGGGTACCGCTGAAGTTCACCGGCGTGATGCTGTAGCGGATGGCGCCTACTTCATCGTCCACGATGCTGGTAAACCGCTTGGCGTTTACGCGCACCTGTTTGCCGCTGGTCAGCTGAGCCGTGAACGTACGCTCCAACCAACCTTCGCGCATGTTCAGCTCGCGGCGGAACTCCAGTACCTGGCAGTGGTGCAGGTCCAGGGTTTCGCCGTCTACTTTCACGTCAATGCCGATCCAGTTGGCGGCGTTCAGTACCTTGGCGAAGTACTCTGGATAGCCGTTCTTCCACCAGCCCACGCGGGTTTTGTCTGGGTAGTACACGCCGGCCACGTAATTGCCTTGCAGCGTCTCGCCGGAGAATGCCTCTTCAAAGTTTGCGCGCTGGCCCATGCGGCCGTTGCCTAAACTGAAAACGCTCTCGGTGATCTGGTTATAATGCGGGTGGAATCCTTCTTCAATGATAGACCACTCATCTACGGTAAGGTATTGTTTCATAATCGTTCGTATCAAGTATCAAGACACACGTATCAGGACTTATTTTCTATATTCTGGTTTTCTGTTTCAAAGCCGGTTTCTGGAAAACAGCCTCAAAATGGATTTACTTATAGGTACTTCTTCGTCCCCCTTTGAAGGGGGTAGGGGGATGATTGCTTTAGCAGATTTTCACTACCAAGAAATACATTTCTATTTTATGGCGCGGAAGTTACTTCCGTGCCTTATGGAAACTTTTTCGGAAGTCACGGAAGTAACTTCCGCGCCATAGTCATCAAATGATTTAATTCCAGAGATTCATTCTTGCTTATCTTAGCTGTAGCTTTTCGGTTCTTCAAACGGCCTTCATCCCCCAACCCCCTTCAAAGGGGGACAATCTGCATGCCCGGTTGTTTTTTGTTTTGAGGCTGTTTTTTGAAAAAAGCCTCAATATGGGTTAAGCTTTCTGCTCTAATGTGTGCAGGCGTTCTACGGTCATCTCGGTCATGTCTTTCACCACGATGTCGGCTTGCGTTAACACCTCTGGCTGGCCAACGCCTACGCACAGCATGCCTCCGTTTTTGGCGGCTTCCACGCCAGCTACAGCGTCTTCAAACACCACGCATTCTTCTGGCTGCACGCCCAATGCTTCGGCGCCTTTCAGGAATACCTCTGGGTGGGGCTTGCCGTTGACCACGTGACGGCCGTCAATGATGGCGTCAAAGTAGGGGAGCAGCTCGGTGCGCTCCAGGATGAGTTGGGCGTTTTTGCTCGCCGATCCCAAGGCGATTTTGATGCCTTCGGCTTTGAGGGCTTTCAGGAAATCCACCACGCCGGGCAGGATCTCGTCTGGGGTCATTTTGGCTACATCCAGCAGGTACTCGGTGTTTTTCTGCTCGCAGAGGGCCAGCATTTTCTCCTGCTCCATGGTCTGGTTGCCGATCTCCAGGATGATCTCCAGGGAACGGACGCGGCTCACGCCTTTGAGACGCTCATTGTCGTGCTCGGTGAAATCAATGCCGAGGGTCTGGGCCAGTTGGCGCCACGCTTTAAAATGGTACACGGCGGTGTCAACCAGTACGCCGTCAAGGTCAAAAAGGCAAGCTTTAATGGTACTCATATTTTCTCTTCGTTTTTCCGGGGTTTTGAGGAATTGGGGTGTAAAACGGGCTATTTCTGCAGTTCCAGTACCAGAGCGGTTTTAGCCGGAATCTTGATGTTGGCCAAGTTGCTCAGGTTCTGATCTGAAAGTACGTTGCGGGCTTTGGTGAAGCCGTTCATGCGCTCCGTAAACCGCTCGGTTTTCAGGTCTACTTCTTTGTCGGTGGAGTTGGTGGCTACCATAACCGTTTTGGAATCATCGTAGCGGAAGTACACGTAGGTACCTTCCTGCGGCACAAACTGCATGAGTTTGCCCGAGTGCAGGGCCGGAGTGACTTTGCGGTAATTGGCCAGTTTCTTCACAAAGTTGAAGGCCTCGTTCTCACGGGCGTTCCGGCCAGCGGCGGTGAACTTGTTTTCCTTGTCACCGGCAAAGCCGCCGGGGAAATCCTTGCGCACCTCCGCGTCTGACGGGTCTTTGAAGTTCTTCATCAGAATTTCGGTGCCGTAGTACAAAGAAGGAATGCCGCGGGTGGTGAGCATCCAGGTGAGGCCCATTTTGTACTTATTGAAATCCTCACCAATCACGGAGAAATAGCGGTTCATGTCGTGGTTGTCAAGGAAAGTGACCAGTTTCATGGGGTCCTGGTACACGGCGTCCTGGGCCAAAACCTGGTGCACTTTGCTCACGCCTTCGTCCCAGCCGAAGTTCTGGTTCAGGGCATCGTTCATGGCGGTCCAGAGCACGAAATCCAGGGTGCCGGGCTGGTTGCTCTTGAAGGGGAAGTTGATGTTGTTGCGGGTAAAACGCGACTGCGCGATGACGTTGTTCACCCAGGACTCCCCGAAGATGTGGATGTTAGGGTACTCGTCCAATAACTCCTGGTTGCAGCGGTTCATGAAGGCATCATCATTATACATATAGGTATCAATGCGCCAGGCATCCACGCCAAAGTTTTCTACGGTCCAGAGGGCGTGCTGAATGAGGTAATTGGCCATGAAGGGGTTGTTCTGGTTCAGGTCGGGCATGTGGGGCACGAACCAACCGTTCATCATCACGGTCCAGTCGGCTTTAGAGGCGTGCGGGTCAATGATGGCCTGGAACTTGTGTGACGTGTTGGTGTAAGTTGGGAACTGGTGCACCCAGTCTTTAGACGGCATGTCTTTGATAAACCAGTGATTGATGCCCACGTGGTTGTACACGGCATCCTGCACTACTTTCATGCCTTTGGCGTGCGCCGCCTGCACCAATTTCTTATAGGCCTCATTCCCCCCGAAGCGCTTGTCTACGGCATAATGGTCAGTGAACGCGTAGCCGTGATAGGCGCTGCGCATCGCCCCGCCTTCATCGGTCAGGGGTTGGTTGTTCTCAATGACAGGGTTCAACCACAGAGCCGTTGCGCCTAGTTCTTCAATGTAGTTCAGGTGGTTCAGGATGCCCTGTATGTCGCCTCCGTGCCGCAGGAAAGGATTGTTCCGGTCGGCCTGGGTGTCGGCCATGTCCTTGAACTTGTCGTTTTTGGGATCACCGTTAGAGAAACGATCGGGCAGCACTAAATAGATGAAATCAGCGGAAGTGGCACCCTGGCCTTTGGGCTGCTGATCACGGGCTTTCAGTTCATATTTGCGGTTGAGTTTCTGGTTGCCGCTGCGGCCGCTGATGGTAAAGGTCCCGGGTTTGGTGTTGGGCGCGATGGTCAGATCCAGGAAGGCATAGTTGGGGTTCTCCACTTTGTGCGTTTCCACCAGTTTCACGCCAGGGTAATCGATTGAATAGGCCAGAGAACCGGCATTTGGGCCATATACCAGCAATTGGAGGCTCTGGTTTTTCATGCCCACCCACCAGTTAGTTGGGTCCACGCGGGTAATGGAGGCTTTTTGCTGGGCCTGGGTTGAATAAGAAAAGATAAGAATGCTTAGGAAAGCAATTCCTTTCGCTAGAAAATTGGAGTGGTGCTTCATAAGGTCAAGAATCAACTTTACTTCAGATTTGCAAAGTATTGTGGTTCAGGTAAGTACCAGCAAGAGGTTTGTGGCAGAAGTTCTCTAGGCTGTTGTCTCCAACTTTCCATGTAGAGCCTGTTTTGGCAGAAACTGCCTTAAAACTTCTGAGGCTAAAAGGTAAGTTCTTCACCCCCAAACAATACCTGTGCTAGTTAATTCTGAGACTATTGTTAATATTGCAAAATCATGGAGGTAAATCTACACTTTTTTAATTAAGAAATCGATTTCCTAGTTTTAAAAATGCCAAAATATGAAATGTTCTAAAGGGTTTTCCAGCGTTTTGGGCCTGTTTTTCCTTTTTAAGGGGTTAAACGCTGAGGCTCAGGTCACTATTGAGATTGAGAAAGTACCCCAGAAAACGCCCAAAGAGGATACCCTGTACCTGGCCGGAAACGCCAACAACTGGAATCCCCGGCACCCAAACTTCGCGTTCAGGAAAGCCGCCAACAACCGGTACTACCTGACCCTCCCGGCGGGCGAAGGTGAGTTGGAGTACAAAATCACCCGGGGCGATTGGGAAAAAGGAGAGACCCTGGCCAACGGAGCCGGTAGGGGAAACAGAGCGTTCAAGCCAAAGTCCGATAAAGACACCATGCGGATTCAGGTAGAGAACTGGCAGGATAATTTCGCCTCGGCGGGGAAAGCGCATACCGCTACCTCCAATTTGCTGGTGATGAACAACAACTTCTGGATGCCGCAGCTGCAAAAATCCCGCAGAATCTGGTTGTACCTGCCACCCAATTACGCTACCTCGGGTAAAAAGTACCCGGTGTTGTACATGCATGACGGGCAGAACCTGTTTGATGCCTTTTACAGCTACAGCGGCGAATGGGGCGTGGATGAAACCCTGAACAAGCTGTTCCAAACCGAAGGCCGCGAAGTGATTGTGGTGGGCATTGACAACGGCGGCGAAGAACGGATGAACGAGTACACGCCCTGGGTCAATGCCAAATACGGCGGCGGCAAAGGCGATGCCTACGTGGATTTTCTGGCGCAAACCTTAAAACCGTACATAGACGCGCATTACCGCACCTTGCCCGGACCAGAACACACTGGGGTAGCCGGCAGCTCCATGGGCGGTTTGATTTCCCTGTACGCCGCGTTGAAGTATCCGGAGATATATGGCAAGGCAGGGGTTTTCTCTCCCGCTTTCTGGGTTTCGCCGGAGTTCTATGAATATGCGGCTAAAACAAAACCAGCTAAGAACCTGAAGCTGTATATGATGGCCGGAGCTCTGGAGGGAGAGCAGATGGTGCCCGATATGGCTCGCATGCGTGATCTGCTCCTGAAGCAAGGCCTGAAGCCCGCGTCTTTAAAGTACCAGGTGCACGAAGACGGGAAACACAACGAGGCCTTCTGGCAGCGGGAGTTTCCGGGTGTTTTCCGGTGGCTGTTCTCTTCCCGGAAGTAAATATTGCTACCACCAGCAAAAGGGCCGTTTACGTGCTGTTTAGAGAAAAACAGCACGTAAACGGCCCTTTTGTTTGCAGTCTAAAATAACTGGTCTACTGGCTTCCGCCTCCGGTGGTTGAGTTGGTCTGGGTGGTGTCTTCCAGGTTCAAGGAGTCTAAGCCGCCGTCGGCACCTTCCACCAGGTCTTCGGTGTTGGTGTTGCCCGTTTTCTCAGTGGCACCTGGTTTGTCTTCGCCGCCGCAAGAGGCCAGCCCTGCACACAGCGCAAGGGCCAGCAGTTTGGTCATGATGATCTTTTTCATAGTTTTTGTAGTATAGTAAGGTGTGTAATTCGCTGTACGGTAATAAGTACCTGTTCTTTGTACGGAATTTAGGCAGCAGGGTAGAAGGTGTAAGTATTTTCCCGCTAAGAGCATCTGATGATACCTGGATTTTCCGTCCCTGAAAGAAGTCATTTTACTGCGGAGAATTGATTGGAACGATCCTTTCTTCCTTGAATTTGGGAATTTTAGGCGGGACCGGGGTTAAAGGAAATTTTTGTTTCCGGATAGGATTACCAGAATAAGAGCTTTTCTGAAGGATATAAATCTGACCTCTATGGCACAGCGCCCCGGTATTTTCCCTACGTTCTTCATCTCGGGTTTTGAGTGTTCCACCTTTCTTTGGAAAGACAGAAAGCGCCGCAACCTGGTGGCCGAAACCCAGCACGATAGGTTTGTGCAGCAAGACTACGCACTGCTGCACAAACTGGGGATTGCCGTCTGCCGGGAGGGGATTCCCTGGCCCTTCGTAGACAAGGGAGGTACCTATGATTTCTCCTGCATAGACCCCATGCTGGAAGCCATGCGGCAGCACAAAATCCTGCCCATCTGGGACCTGTGCCACTACGGCTACCCAGATGACCTGGACCCTTTCAGCCCTGAGTTCACCCACCGTTTCGCGGCCTACTGCAAAGCCGCCGCCGAGTACGTGACCCCTAAACTTCCCGGTCCTTACTTCTTCACGCCCATCAATGAAATCACGTTCTTTTCTTTTTGCGGCGGGGAATGGGGCTGGGTGGCTCCTTACAAAAAGACCAAAGAAGACCGTTTCAAGTTACGAATAGACTTGTGCCAGGCCGCCATTGCCGGAGTGAAAGCCATCAGGGAAGTGGTCCCGGAGGCGCGGATGGTCCACATTGATCCCCTGGTGCAGGTGGTGGCCCCCAAAGACCGGCCCGACCTGGAGGCTGCCGCTTGGCACGAAACGTACGTAGACACGTTCCTGGCCTGGGACATCATAGCTGGCAAAGAGCACCCTGAGTTGGGCGGCTCCCCTGAAATCCTGGACATTGTGGGCGCCAATAACTATTCCTTCGGGCAGATGGAGTACCGGGAGCAGGGACCGCACCAGGCGCTTCCGCCAGATGATGACCGCATCAAACCGCTTTGTGATCTGCTGCACCTGGTCTGGGAACGCTATCAACGGCCCATGATCATAGGGGAAACCAGCGGCCTGAAAGACGGTAGGGAAGAATGGCTCCGCGATATCATGGATGAGTCCTTGGCGGCGGTGGACGCGGGCATAGACCTGCACGGGGTCTGCCTGTTCCCCGCCGTAGACATGCCCGACTGGCACACCGGCGAGTGGCTGCACAACGGCATCTGTGACCTGGTACCCGAGGGCGAAATCCTGAGGCGGGTGGAGTTCGAACCCTACATTGCTGAGCTGCGCAGATGGCAGAAAGAACTGAACCGCGTCACCGCCCTGGACGAAAACCCCTTCAATGATCCTGTGGAGCTGCAGGACGTGATTGATGCCGCTAAACGCTTAAAGAAGCAACCTGATAAAAACTGGAGCTGAATTGTTAAAGGGCAAGGCATCTTTCCTCCAACGGAAACGCGCGAGAATATCTTCTTTCCCTCTGATTTGGGGCTGTTTTCAGAATTAGGCGCAAAAACGGAACAGATAAACTTTCTTAAAAGGAGGAATCAACTTTTGTTATCTCCCTGATTGATGAAGACAAAAGAAAAGGCTGTACCGTTAAGAACAGCCTTCTCTTTTCAATAGTAATTTGCCTCAAATCATCGGGTTACCATCATGTGCTTGGAGGCGGCCATTTTGCCGTTGACAGTCAAAGTATAGATATAATTGCCGGGCTGCAAGTCACTGGCATTCATCTGTACATTTCCCGTAGCCGGGGCAGAGACCGTTTTGACCAGTTTTCCGGAAGTTGCCTCATAAACGTGGATCTGGGCCTGAGCCCCGGCGGGTATCTTGTACCGGAACGTGGTGCTCTGATCTACCGGGTTTGGTTGGTTCTGTTCCAAGGAGATTCCGCTGGAGCCCGTACCGGGTAGCCCATCGCACTTACTGCCTAATTGGGCCTCCAACTGGGCAATCCTTCCGGAAAGGGAAGCGATGGTCTGTTGCTGTTCCTGCATGGCTTGCTGCTGTTCCTGCATCACTTGCTGTTGCTCCTGCATCGCCTTGATGAGAAGGGGAATGAACTGGCTGTAGTTAACTCCCTTCACCCGTACGGTCTCTTTTTTGATTTCCTTCAGGTCTGACCTTTGTGAGATTTTCCCTTTAGGAGTGCCGTTGGTAGTCTCACCAGGGTTCTTCAAAACCAAGGGAGCTTCCTTGACCAGGTTAGGCAGGACTTTTTCCACCTCCTGAGCTACCAGCCCATAATGGCTTCCGTTTGGCAGGCCCAACCGGGCGTTTTGGTTTTCCTGGCTGAACTCGTACTGCACAGGTTTCAGTTGGTTTAAAATTTCCATGGCCGCGCCCACCTCCTGCACATTCTTCCTGAGGGAATTATCACCTACTTCAAAGCTTCCGGAAATGAAGACATCTCCTTGAAATACAGCCGCATAATCATTGAACACTGAGGAGGCGTAAAGACCTATTCCGTAATTGGAAGTGAAATATCCGGCAAATCCTGCTTCGCTTTCTCCCTTAACGCCACTCCCAGAGGAACTGTACCCGTGCACACCAATATTATCACCGGTGCTGTAAACGCCCGTATTCAAGGCACTGCTTCTGATGCCAAAAACCTCACTTTCCGCTTCAATCCCAATAAACCCACCAGTGGCATAGACTCCGGTTCCAAGAGGGTACCCGCCAAGGGCGTAAAGGCCATACCCGTACGCATCCGTGGCCCAGGCCCTGACTCCAATGTTTTTGCTCTGGGCATCAAGCCCAATACTGTCCCCGTAACTGTGGATGCCAATTCCATTAGGGCCGGCGTGGCTAGTCAGCCCGGTTCCTCGTTGGTTCGTTGCCTCTGCAACAATGCCCAATTGGCTTCCCGCGGCGCGGATCCCGATGCTGGGGGAGGAACCTCCAACGGCCGAGACATACAGTTTATAATTCAGGTCTGGCGGCGCTGCGCCAATGCCTACGCTTCCATTGACCATTAAGCCGTTTGGGGGCGGAGTGGCATCGAAACCAACGCTCAGCCCTCCGTTGCGGTGCGACAGCAGCTTGGTGGCATTATTGAGGGTAACCCGCAGCGGATCTACCGTTGTGCCACTATTGATCTGCAACTTAGAAAGGGGTGAGGTGGTGCCAATCCCAACTAAACCGTTGGCCATAATCCGCATTCTTTCGGCGTTGTTGGTGAAGAGCCGGAGGTTTACGCCATTGGTGGTGCCCAACTTGGCAGAGCCAGCGTTGCTGTTCCCCGCCAGGCTCCAGTAGGGTGCTGTGTTCTGGGCGATGGCAACCGTAAGGGTGAGCAGCGCCAGAAAAGTAAGTAGAATCTTTTTCATGGTTTGGGGTAGGTTTGAAGAAATAGGGCTGAAAACCGAAAGCAGGAAAGACCGGGCAGAAGCCGGGCTTTGCGGGGGAATGGAGGAGGAAGGAACAGGAGTTCACCTGTCCAGTTCAAAATCACAGAGCAGAGATGAGTAGCAAATTCCTGAAAGGAAAGCTGCTTTGAAGAGCGGTAGCAGATTCCTTTTACCTGCAGGAGTAACGTGTTCTTAGATTGTAGTAGGAGATTCTGTTTGGGCTTAAGTGCAAAAAGAGAAGCCTGTTCTTTTAAGAACAGGCTTCATAAAAAGATGAGAAATCTACCTTGCTACCACCATGTGTTTGGAGGCGGCTACTTTCCCGTTTACAGTCAAAGTATAAATGTAATTACCCGCCGGTAAGTCATTGGCGTTCATCTCCGCTTTACCGCTGGCGGGTGCCGAAATGGTTTTGAGCAACCTGCCGGATACGGAGTCATACACTTGAATCTGGGCCTGGGCTCCTGCCGGAATCTTGTACCAGAAAGTGGTGGCATCGGTCACCGGGTTGGGCTGGTTTTGTTCCAGAATAATCCCCATTGAACCGGTGCCGGGTGCACCGCTTTCGTTTTTATGCAAAGCAGCTTCCAGCTGGGCTACTTTCTCAGTCAAAGAAGTAATGGTTTCTTGTTGTTCCTGTACTGCTTTGATAAGCAAAGGCACCAGCTCCACGTAATTGACCGATTTCACGTTGATAGACTCCCTTTTCTCCTCTTTCAGAGCAGTAGCAGGCGAGAGTTCGCCAGCCCGCTGGGGCTTTCTCCGGTTATCAGGACTGGGGGGCAGCGTAAGTTCAGATTCTTTGACCAGATCGGGCAGCACCTTCTCCACGTCCTGGGCAACCAACCCGAAGTGATTTCCCTTGGGTAGAGAGAGTTTGCCGTATTGGGCATCGGTGCGGTACTGGTATTGGATAGGTTTTAACTGGTGTAAGATGCTCATGGCATCCCCAAACTCGCGGACGTTCTTCTTCATGTTTTTATCGCTTGCCTGGAAGGTGCCGGAACTGAAAATTCCCCCGTTGAATACGCCGGCAAAAAAGCCGTTAATGGTGGAAGCTACAATTCCCGGGCTGTTCACAGAAAAGAAATCGCCCCCTGGTCCATAGTCACTGTCACCTCTTACCGCAATTCCGAAGGGGCTAAACCCAAACAGCCCTTGGTATTCTCCAAAGCCAAATACCCCGGTTTCTATAGAACTAGCGTAGAGGCCATACCAATCGCCATCGGTCTCAATACCGGTGAAGCCCCCATAGCTGAGAATCCCCTTCCCCGATAATCCGCCTTGGGTAACTATTCCATACCCGTACTGCCCGGTGGCATCTGCGCGTAAGCCAAAGTCCAGGCCGGCGGTAGAGATGCCCCCGGTAAAGGGTTCTTGAGAAGTGTTGACCACATCCAGTTTGAAACTGAGATTTGGTGTGGGAGTCCCGATTCCAGCATTCCCGTTCACCAATAAGCCATTAGCAGGCGGTATGGCCTGAAAACCAACACTTGCCCCACCTTCTTTGTGTACCAGAAACTTAGGGGAGTTATTGACCAGTACCTTAAGGGGATCAACGGTAGTACCACTATTGATAACCAGTTTTGCATCCGGAGAGGTGGACCCAATCCCGATCAAGCCACCCGCGGTAATCCGCATGCGTTCTGCGTTGTTGGTGAAAAGCCGGAGGTGGACTCCGTTGGTAGTGCCAAGTTTGGCCGGGCCAGCGTTGCTGTTACCCGCCAGGCTCCAATAGGGAGCATTGTTTTGCGCCTTTGTATTGCAGACCATAATTAATACCAGGAGCAAGGGGAGTAAAGTCTTTTTCATGATTTTGTTTTGATGATGAACTAAATAGATCAGTAAGTAGGATTTCAGAAAAGCCATTCAGGAGATGTGTTTCCCTGTTTGGCTTACAAGGGGAGTGGAAGGGTAAAAGAAGAAGTTGGTATCTGTTTCAAACCTGTTTTTAGAACTCTGACAAAAAAGAAGATAGCCCTTCTTTGAAGGATGAGAATGGATGTGGCCTAAGTCTTTGTAATAAACAGAAAGGACTGTTCCTGATGAGAACAGCCCTTTCTGCTTGATCAATCATAAGATCACCTTGCTACCACCATGTGTTTAGAGGTAGCCACTTTTCCGTTTACCACTAAGCTGTAGATGTACTTGCCTGTTGGTAAATCATTGGCGTTCATATCTACGCTGCCATGCGCCGGGGCGGGAATGGTTTTCAGCAATCTTCCGGAAATGGAGTCATAAACCCTTATCTGGGCCTGGGCACCCCCCGGAATTCTGTATTTGATGGTGGTGGCCTGGTTTACCGGATTGGGTTGGTTCTGCTCCAGTGAAATTCCTTTCGCGCTGGAATCCAGCGAGCCACTGGCAGAGGTGCCCAAAGCCCTTTCCAATTGAGCTACCTTTTCGGTGAGGGAGGTAATGGTTTCCTGTTGGTCCTGCATGATTTGCTGCTGTTCCTGTACGGCTTTGATGAGCAGGGGAACCATCTCCACATAATTGACAGCCTTCACGTTGATGCTTTCTCTCGTGGTCTCTTTCTGGTCTGTTTGCCGGAGTAGTTTGCCTTCGGGAGAAATCCTTTTTTGTAGGTCGGTGCCGCTGCTCAGGACTAAGGAAGATTCCTTTACCAGATCAGGCAAAACCTTTTCTACGTCCTGCGCCACTAACCCAAAATGATTCCCTTTGGGCAGGGAGAGTTTCGCAAACTGATTATCGTCGCGGTGTTGGTAAGTGACAGGCTTGAGTTGGCCCAGAATACGTAAGGCATCGCCCAGTTCCTGCACATTCTTTTTCAGGCTTTTATCACTAGCCTGAAAGGAACCGGAATAATAGATGTCGCCAACAAACACTGCGGCGTAGGTGTCTGCATTTGTTGTAGCATACAGCCCCACATCTGTCTCTGATTCAAAGTAACCACCAAATAGATCCATGCTACGTCCCTCCACTCCCGGGCCATTGATACTGTGGCCAGTAACGCCGTACTGAGCTCCAAAGCCACCCACACCTACATTGCCAGATTGCCCTAACACGCCATAGGCATTCATGTCAAATCCGGCAAAGCCCTCTATCCCAGTATATTCGCCGTACCCAGATATTCCGGTACCAAGTGGGTGCATAGCTTCAGCTTCTAAGCCAATTACTCCGCCAACGGTGTAAATGCCCGCTCCTTCAAGCGAGTCATTCACCACCTGCAGCTTTACATCAGGATCAAACGAGGTAGATCCTATGCTTACGTTTCCATTGACCAGTAAGCCATTGCTGGGTGGGGCAAGGTCCAGCCCTACACTAAGCCCTCCGTTTCTGTTGAAGAGAAATTTGGTGGAGTTGTTCACCGATACCCGAAAAGGATCCTGGCTGGCCCCGCTGTTGACCTGAAGCCGGGCTGCTGGGTTGGTAGTGCCAATACCCACCAAGCCCTGAGCGGTAATTCTCATTCTCTCCTGGTTGTTGGTGAAAAGCCGAAGATGAACGCCATTGGTGGTGCCTAGTTTGGCGGTGCCTGCGTTGCTGTTGCCCGCCAGGCTCCAGTAAGGAGCGCTGTTCTGGGCTCTTAAATGCAAGCCAATTGACAAAAGAATCAGGGTAGATAGTACAAACTTCTTCATGGTTCTGATTGGTTTGATACAAAGCTGTAGAAGAGTCAAAGGCAGGAAAGCTTCCTGGTAGTGATTGTCTGAAGCTTTACAGGTGGCAGGGAAGGACCTTTATGTGATACTCTAATTCTGAACCAATCTGGGGTAATTCTAAGGAAGTAGTGTTTCTTGAGTTTAATCTACCGTTAAGGAGGAGGGGAGGTCTAATTTAATTTTCTATATAATTGGGTATACCTGCTAAGGTGGGTTATAGCATTTGCCTTAGCTAAAATAAAAGAAGCTGATTTCTAAATCAATACTTTATTGTAAGTATTGGCTTTGCCCGGATAAAATTTAACGATGAGAGGAGCTCTGCTGTCTTTTTCCCTGAACCCGAACTAAAACAAAAAAGCCCGAAGGAGTCACCTTCGGGCTTTCTGATTTCTGTAGAATATGTTTTATGCTACGGGCACACGCTCCAATTCTTTCCAGGCAAGGGCGGCAGCGCCCATTACAGCGGTATTGCTCAAGCCCAGGCCAGAAGGCAATATCTTTACTTTGCCTTTGAAGATGCTCAGCAGGTTTTTCTCCATGTGGTAACGAACCGGATCAAACAGGAACTCCTCGGCGCGGGTCAAGCCCCCGAACAGGAAGATAGCCTCTGGGCTCAGGTGGGCTACCGTATCGGCAAGTTTCATGCCCAGTACTTTACCGGTGTACTCAAAGCAATCAATCGCGATTTTGTCACCGCGTTTGGCAGCCTGGGTAATCATCTCGGCGTTCAGGTCATTGAAGCTTACGTTGCGCAGCTCGCTATAATCGGTGTAGTCAGCTAAGAACTTGTACACGGTACGCTTGATACCGGTGGCAGAAACGTAGGTCTCAAGGCAACCTCTGCGACCGCAACCGCACACGCGGCCGCTGCCCTTCACGTTTACCAGGGTGTGGCCCAACTCACCGGCGTTGCCATCATGGCCGTACACCAGCTCGCCGTTCACCACAATACCGCTACCAAGTCCGGTGCCCAACGTTACCACTACAAAGTTCTTCATGTTTTTGGCACCACCGTAGATCATCTCGCCAATGGCCGCAGCGTTGGCGTCGTTGGTCAGGTACACCGGAAGTTTGAAGTAAGAGTGAAGCAACTCTACCAACGGCACAGAACCGTGCCATTTGAGGTTGGGAGCATTCTCAATGGTACCGGTGTAGAAGTTACCGTTAGGTGCGCCTACGCCTACGCCAATAACATTTGCCTCGTCTTCAATCTTTTTGAACTTGTTTTGCACCTCGCTGTAGAGGATGCGCAGAAAATCATGTACGGTTTCCCCTTCGGTAGTAGGAAGCTCGCCTTGGGTTAAGATGATGCCATCACGGTCAATGAACCCAAATTTGGTGTTCGTACCACCGATGTCAATGCCTAAAATTACGTCCTTCATGAGAGTTTGTAGAGATTGGTGCGGGTTAAGGCACGAGGTACAAAAGGTAAGTCGTGCGGTTTATTCCTTTCGAGTCGGAAACTTAAGAAGAAACCTGCATTTTGCCAAATAATCAGTACTTCTAACCGTTATAAACAATTCTCTGAGCCCTAAAATGGACCTTTTTTCCGTATAAGCCGAAAAAATACGCTGCTTGCCTAAAAAACTCAGATTTAGACATTCTTTCAAAATGGGGCTGAAAAACAGGCTGCGGCTGATGTGTTTTGAAGCTGCGTTTTATGGCCATTTTCTGAAAACCAGGTTAGAAACAGAACCCATACTTATATAGATAGATTTTCCCAACCCAAATTCCCATTGGGTAATCATCCGTCTTTTAGAAACTCCTTTCCACTCCATCTTTAAGGTAGCCTTAAACCCAAGTCAATACATTCGTTGCAAAGAAGGGAGGTCTGGGTTTACAGGCAACCTGAGAAATGTAGGCGATAAACGGACGCATCACTTAAAGAACGAGTCCGTTTTAAGGCAACTGCTCAGGCTACAGGTTGGTTAACTTCAAACAAGAGAGTACAAGACCTTTAGTCATTCTGTACAATCGTTTGTTTCCTGTACCATTTCTAGATGGTTTTGCTATGGAGTAATACAAACCTGCCTGAAAATCTTGTCTATAGCCTCCTTTCAGGAGAAAAGGGTGGAAACAAAGGGTTAGCCGGGTGGAAGCTTTATGGGCGTTGCGGAGGGCTCAGAATAAAGTGTTAAGTAGCTGGGTGCTTTCTGGAATAAAAAATTTGTTAACCGCTATATTTAATGGGTAAAAACTGGCAAAGCCCGATAAAATTTGGTATTTTTGCATGTTAATAATCCACCGAAAAACTCAATGAGTGACATCGAACAAAACAACATGACCGCTTATTCCGCAGACAGTATCCAGGTGCTTGAAGGCCTGGAGGCAGTGCGTAAACGGCCAGCCATGTACATCGGCGATATCGGCATCAAAGGTCTTCACCACCTGGTGTGGGAGGTTGTAGACAACTCCATTGACGAAGCCCTTGCCGGTCATTGTGACGAGATTACCGTCACCATCCATACAGATAATTCCGTTTCCGTTTCAGATAATGGCCGTGGTATTCCGGTAGATTTTCACCAGAAAGAGGGCCGTTCCGCCCTTGAGGTGGTAATGACCGTTCTCCACGCCGGCGGTAAGTTTGATAAAGACACCTATAAAGTATCTGGTGGTTTGCACGGCGTGGGGGTTTCCTGCGTGAACGCGCTTTCCACCGATTTGCACGTAACCGTTCACCGTGGCGGCAAAGTGTACGAGCAGCACTATAATATTGGGGTGCCTGCGTACCCGGTGCGCGAGATTGGAACCACCGATAAAAACGGTACCACCGTTCACTTCCACCCAGACGCCAGCATCTTTACGGTAACCGAATACAAATACGAGACCGTGGCCAGCCGTTTGCGCGAGTTGGCGTTCCTGAACAAAGGCATCAGAATCAACCTCACCGACCTGCGTGAGGAAGTAACCCCAGGCGAATACCTGAGCGAGTCTTTCTACTCTGAGGGCGGTCTGCGCGAGTTTGTGTCTTACCTGGAAGAAACCCGGGTGAACCTGATTCCAGAGCCCATCTACGTGGAGAGCGAAAAAGGCGGTATCCCTGTGGAGATTGCCTTGAACTACAACACGTCTTACACAGAGAACATCTTCTCTTACGTAAACAACATCAACACCCACGAAGGTGGTACCCACGTGGCTGGTTTCCGCCGGGCGCTTACCCGTACCTTGAAAGCCTATGCTGAGCGTTCCGGGATGCTGGAGAAAGCCAAAGTGGAGATCCAGGGCGATGACTTCCGCGAGGGGTTGACCGCCGTGATCTCGGTGAAAGTGGCCGAGCCGCAGTTTGAGGGCCAGACCAAAACCAAACTGGGGAACTCAGACGTGATGGGGGCCGTGGACCAGGTGGTGGGAGAGATCCTGAACACCTTCCTGGAAGAAAACCCTAAAGAAGCTAAAATCATCATCCAGAAAGTGATTCTGGCGGCGCAGGCTCGTTTAGCGGCCCGTAAGGCCCGCGAGATGGTGCAGCGCAAGAACGTGATGGGCGGTTCTGGTTTGCCTGGTAAACTGGCCGACTGCTCTGACAATGACCCACAGAACTGCGAGTTGTACCTGGTAGAGGGTGACTCGGCGGGTGGTTCTGCCAAGCAGGGCCGCGACCGTAAGTTCCAGGCCATTCTGCCGCTGCGGGGTAAGATCCTGAACGTGGAGAAAGCCCAGGAGCACCGCATCTACGAGAACGACGAGATCAAGAACATCATCACGGCGTTGGGCGTGAGCTTCGGGACACCGGAGGATGACAAGGCGCTGAACATGACTAAACTGCGCTACCACAAAATCATCATCATGACCGATGCTGACGTGGACGGCTCACACATCCGGACGCTGATCCTGACCTTCTTCTTCCGCTACATGCGCGACCTCATTGACAGCGGCTACGTGTACATTGCGTTACCACCGTTGTACCTGGTGAAGAAAGGCAAGGAAGAGCGTTACTGCTGGACCGAGCAAGACCGTTTGGAAGCCATAGCCGAACTGGGCAAAGGAAAAGAGGAAACCGTGGGCGTGCAGCGCTACAAAGGTCTTGGGGAGATGAACCCCGAGCAGTTGTGGGAGACGACCATGCGCCCAGATACCCGCAGCTTGAAACAAGTGACCGTTGAGTCAGCCGCTGAGGCAGACCACTTGTTCTCCATGCTCATGGGCGATGAAGTGGCTCCACGCCGCGACTTCATTGAACGGAATGCGAAATACGCCAAAGTAGACGTTTGATACGTATAAAGCCTAACGAAGAAAAGCCTGCTTGTAGCAGGCTTTTCTATTGCGCTTGGGCATAAAAAGCTATTACTTTAGCAAAAGAAGAGACTGCATCAGATAAAGGAGAAGTTGACCCACTGCTATGAATTCAATCAAGGCCTCGGAGCAAATCCGGAGAAGTAACTATATCAGTCGTGACCTTAGCTGGTTACGTTTTAATTACCGGGTGCTGGATTTAGCCCGCAAACCCGATACGTCTCTTTTTGACCGATTGAAATTCCTGGCCATTACCGCCTCTAACCTGGATGAGTTCTTCATGATCAGGGTGGGCAGCTTGTACAACTACATAGACTACGGCAAGGAGCGCATAGACTATTCTGGCCTGCGGGAGCTGCCGTTCCGGAAAAAGCTGATGGACCTGGCCCACCGGTTTGTGGGCGATCAGTGCCAGACCTATGAGGAAATCAGGCCCGAGTTTGAGAAGCACGGCTTCAACATCTGCAAGGTAGAGGACCTCACCGAAGGCGAACAGCACAAAGCGGCCTCGTACTTCAAAAACACGGTGTTCCCGCTGCTTACGCCCATGGTGTATGACAGCTACCACGGGTTCCCGCTCATGATGAACCAGTTGCTCATCTTTGGGGTGGTAACGCGTACCTCAGAGGAAGCCAAGCCGCAGAACCGCATCACGTTTGTGCAGATCCCGGGGAATCTGACCCGCTTTTTCGAAATCTCGCGCAAAAACAAAATCATCTTTGTGCCCATTGAGGAGATTATCCGCTGGAACATCCACAAGCTGTTCCGCAACGTGGAGATTGAATCAGTGAACCTGT
Organism: Sabulibacter ruber; assembly: GCF_017355955.1. Lineage (GTDB taxonomy): Bacteria > Bacteroidota > Bacteroidia > Cytophagales > Hymenobacteraceae > Nibribacter > Nibribacter ruber_A. The sequence continues at coordinate 40,006 of NZ_JAFFID010000001.1, forward strand.
TCCGCATCACCCGTAACGGTGATTTCACGCTGGAAGAAAGCGATGACATGGACCAGGACTTTGTGCATGAGGTGAAGCAGAAGCTCAAAAACCGGAAGAAGGGCCGGGTGGTGCGGCTGGAGGTGGAGCATGCTCCGTCTCAGTACATGATGAAACTCCTGAAAGAGCGCTGGAACATAGATAACGGCAACGTGTTTTCCATTGACCGGTTGCTGGACCTGAAATCGCTCTGGCAGATCATCAAACACCCGCACTTTGCCAATAAAATCCAGCGGCCGCCGGCTCCCGTTCCATCACCCACGCTTCCGCCCGGGGCCATGGACAACATCTTTGAGTACCTCAAGGAGCATGATGTGCTGTTGCACCACCCGTACAACAGCATTGAACCCATTGTGACCCTGTTAGAGAAAGCCGCCGAGGACCCATATGTGCTGGGGATCAAGCAAACCATTTACCGCCTGGCCGAGAATTCACGCGTGACTGCCGCCTTGCTCAAAGCCGCCGAGAACGGGAAACACGTTTCGGCGCTGTTTGAGGTGAAAGCCCGCTTTGATGAGGAACGGAACATTAAGGAAGGGGAGAAGCTGGAGCAGGCGGGTTGCTTTGTGATCTACGGAATCAGCAAGTACAAAACCCACACCAAGATGATGATGATCATCCGGAAGGAGGGGGAAAAAGTGACCCGGTACGTGCACATTGGCAGCGGAAACTACAACGAGCAGACCAGCCGCATGTACACCGACATCAGCCTGCTGACCACCGACGAAGTCTACGCCCATGACGTGTCTGAGTTCTTCAACGTAATTACGGGTCATTCTTACCCCGAGAATTATGAATACCTGATCACGGCTCCCAAAGACATGCGGCAGCAGTTGATTGAACTAATCAGGCAGGAAAAGGTTAACGCGGAGAACGGCTTGCCCTCGGGCATCGTGATCAAGATCAATTCCCTGGAAGATAAAGAGGTGATTGACGAGTTCTATGCCGCCTCCCAGGCCGGGGTGCAGATCAGATTGATTGTGCGCGGCATCTGTTGCCTGAGACCAGGACGTGAGGGCTTGAGCGAGAACATTCAGGTAAGCTCTATTGTGGGCGAGTACCTGGAGCACGCGCGTTTGTTCTATTTCCACAACAACGGCAACCCGCTGGTGCTGGGCGGCAGCGCCGATATTATGGTGCGCAGTTTTGAGCGCCGTATTGAGGCCCTGTTCTACATTGTACACGAGGACCTGAAGCGCCAGACCATCAACATCCTGCGCTTCAACCTCATGGACAACCAGAACTCCTACATCATGCGCGAAGACGGCTCTTACATCAAGCGCCAGCCCGCTGAAGGGGAGGAGATCTTCAACATGCACCGTGAGTTCTATAATCTTGGTTCAGAGATTACGCAGGAGGTTTGCCTGTTCTAGGCAGTTCCATATAGATAGACTCAAAACAGAAGAGGCGGCTGATGATCAGCCGCCTCTTCTGTTTTGAGGTTTTTTTTTAGAAATCAAGCTTGAAATGGTGCTGGGTGGCTCCCTGGTGCCGCTCATACAAAGCCTGCAGCATTCCGTCTTTCAAACCAACCTGAGGTACCAGCATAGAGTCTACCTTGGCCCACTTCATGGCTGATAGATAGATTTCGGCGGCCGGCACAATCACATCGGCCCGGTCGGCATTGAGCAGGAGAACCTTCACACGCTCTTCCATGGAAAGGCTGGCGATATGTCCTACCACGCGTTCTATCTGGTTCAGGAAAATAGGCTGCCCGTCTGACTGTCTTCCTTCGGCCTGGCGGGCCAGTTCGTAGATCTTATTGATGTTACCGCCGGTACCCACCGCCCGGGTAAGGTGGTAGAGGCGGGATTTGTCTGTGACCCATTTCTGCATGGCCTGCCAGATCTCAATGGAGTCTTCGCCCTGCATGTGCCGTATGGAGCCTTGCTCAAATGACTGGGAGGCCACCTTCATGCGGTTCACGTAGATGTTGAACTCAGTGCTACCGCCGCCCACATCAATGTGCAGGTAGTTCTGCCCGTCTAATTGCTGCCTGATGACCAGGTTGATGAGATCTGCTTCCGTGGTTCCGTCAATCACCTGGATCTGAAGGCCCAGTTTGGCTTCAATTTCATCCAGCAACTCAGGGGCGTTGGTGGCGGTACGCATGGCCGAGGTGGCGCAGATCATGAAGTCATCTACTTCGTGCACTTGCATGATCAGGTGCAGGGCGTGCAGCAGCTTGATGAATTTTTCGGCTTTGGGTCTGGAGATAACCCCCGTGGCAAACACGTCCTCGCCCAGGCGCATAGGGTAGCGGATGTACTCTACCCGTTTGAACAGGGTGTGGTCAACAAACTTAAAGACATTGGAGATCTGGCATCTCACGGCGTTAGATCCTATGTCTACCGCGGCAAGCTTGAGAAGAGGTTCGGTGGATTCTGACATACGTTGTAAAAATATAACCAAAAGCCATTTTTTGTTTCAAAGCAGGTAATGTTTTTGGCCTTTTTTAGAAAAAACAAGTAAAAAGCAGTTGAAAGAGACCGCTGTTTTGACTGCATTGTACAGCACATTTGGGCTACTGGTTGCGTACAAAATATTAGCCCAAATGCATGTTGTTTACAAAATTTGTGGTACCTTAGCATAAGAACGGTCTCCATACAGGAAGGCCGTTCTTCTTTTTTAATCATTGTACTAACCCATTAAAAATATGGCAACAGTATCTTACTACACCCCAGAGGGTTTGCAGAAGCTCAAGGAAGAGTTACATGAACTGAAGACGAAAGGCCGTGCCGAAGTGGCTCGCCAGTTGGCAGAAGCCCGGGACAAAGGGGACTTAAGTGAGAACGCTGAATACGACGCAGCGAAAGATGCCCAAGGGCATTTGGAACTGAAGATTTCCAAACTGGAGGAAGTAATTGGCAACGCCCGTCTTATTGACGAGTCTAACCTTGATTTGAGCAAAGTTCTCATCTTGTCTAAAGTGAAGCTGAAGAACCTGGGCAACAACATGGAGTTGAACTACACGCTGGTAGCCGAGGAAGAAGCTAACCTGGCGGCCGGTAAAATATCGGTGAAGTCTCCCATCGGGAAGGGATTGCTGGGTAAATCGGTAGGGGAGATCGCTGAGATCACCGTGCCCGCCGGCAAACTTAAGTTTGAGATCCTGGAAATTTCCCGTTAATACTGCCCATGGAAACTATTTTCTCTAAAATCATCAGGGGCGAGGTGCCTGCCTACAAGATTCTGGAAAATGACCGCTTTCTGGCGTTCCTGGATGTGTTTCCGCTGGTGAAAGGCCACACGTTGGTTATCCCGAAGGAACCTATTGACTACATCTTTGACATGGACCCAGACGCCCTGGCCGAGCTGCACAAGTTCTCCCAGCAGGTGGCCGTGGCGGTGAAGAAAGCAGTTCCGTGCAAAAAAGTAGGCGTGGCGGTGATCGGCCTGGAGGTGCCCCATGCGCACGTGCACCTGGTGCCCCTCAACCAGATCTCAGACATGAACTTCAGCAACCCGAAACAGAGGTTTGAGGCAGAGGAAATGGAGGAAATCGCAGAGAAAATCAGACAAGAACTGTAAGGGATAGTCGCTGGAAGGTAGACACCAGAAAAATAGACTTCATCCAAGAAAAAACATCGCTCCGTTTTAGGCCTTATCTTCTAAAAAGTGGCCTGAAACGGAGCGATGCCTTTTTTATGATTGCCGATAGTAAAACCATCAGCAACCAGCAATGAACAAATAGCTTACTTGGCCATCCGGTCTGGGTTTTCCTGCAGGAAGGCTTTCCAGGATTTTCCGCCGGCTTTCTGGTTGGCGCCCTGCGAGTAGTGGTGGCAGAGGGCCACGGCCAGGGCATCGGTGGCATCCAAGAATTTAGGGGCTTCCTTGATCTTCAGGATCTGAAGTAACATGGCCGCCACCTGCTCTTTGGAGGCGTTTCCGTTGCCGGTCACAGATTGTTTTATTTTCTTTGGGGCGTATTCCACAAAGGGGATATCGCGGGACAAGGCAGCGGCAATGGCTACTCCCTGGGCCCGACCCAACTTTAACATAGACTGCACGTTGCTGCCGTAGAACGGAGCCTCTATCGCCATTTCATCGGGGAGGTATTCTGTGATGAGGCGAAGGGTGCTATCATAAATTTTCTTAAGCTTAACGGCATGGTTGGAGTAACTTTTCAGTTGAAGAACTCCGTACTGAAGAACCGTTATTTTAGAACCGTTCACCTCCAACAGGCCATAGCCCATAACGTTGGTGCCCGGGTCTACGCCTAAGATTAACTTATTATTGGGAAGAACTGCGGTTGAATGAATCATGAAGTACAAAAATACAAACAATCAGGCAAACTCCTGATATCGCGGCGCCTTTTGGTGGTAGCAGGAAAATTGGTTGTTTTTGGATTAACGCTCAATTACCTACGCCTTTCTATTCTGGAAGCCAGTGAGAACAGCATGTTTTCCTGGGCTACGCTGCGCCAGATCTGGGAAACTAACGGAGTTGCTTTGTTTGTGGCGGCCGCCTTGTTGCCCGTAAACTGGGGCATTGAAGCCTCTAAGTGGCAATACCTTTCCAAAAAAATAGAAACCTTCTCTTACCTGGAGGCCTACCGGGCCGTTTTGGTGGGGCTCACGCTGGGCTTTGTCACGCCTAACCGAGTGGGTGATTACGCCGGCCGCATCCTGACCATGCACAAAGAAGACCGCGCCGATGCCATTGGCGCTATTCTGCTGGGCCGCCTGTGCCAGTTGTTCGCCACGCTGTTGGTGGGCTCAGGAGCCATAGGGTACTTTGTGTTCAAGTATTACCTGCCGTTAGCGTCACCGGTGGGGCTCTCCATTGCGGCGGCTTTGCTCTTGGTGAACGGCTGGGCTTTGGCACTGCTGTTCAGTTTCCAGTGGGCCATCGGGTTATTGGAGCGGGTTAGTTTTCTTAGAAGGTGGGTCCACTATTTTGCCGTGATAGGAAAGTATTCTCCAGAAGAGCTCAGAAACGTGTTGTTGATTTCCCTGGCCAGGTACCTGGTGTTCATGGGGCAATTCATTGCCCTGCTCTGGGCCTTCGGTATCCATTTAACCCTGCCGGAATACGTCTGGGGCGTAGCCGGTACGTTTCTGATGAAATCTGTGGTGCCGTCTATCAACGCCCTGGCAGATATTGGTATGCGGGAACTTTCGGCCATGCACTTCTTCGGGCTGATGGGGCAGGACCCGCTGTTGGTACTGGGGGCCAGCCTTTCTTTATGGACGCTGAACATTGCCCTGCCAAGCGCCATTGGGCTGATTTTTGTGCTCCCGCTTAAACTTTCCAACTCCCAGTGATGCAATTGCTGGCCTTTTTAGTGGTGGCTGCCTATGCCTGGGTGGTGCTAAAAGCCCGTAGTGCGTGGCGTACGCTTCCGGTCACCCGGCCCGCCATGGACATTCCGCCGGTTTTCTTCACGGTCATCATCCCGGTACGCAACGAAGCAGAGAATATTCTGCACCTGCTGCAGGATTTAGAGAACCAGCAATACCCAACCACTCACTATGAGGTGATAGTAGTGGATGATTATTCTGAGGATAGCACCCCGCACTTGGTAAAGCAGTTTCAGGAGAAAAGCGCCTTGAATCTTCGGCTTCTGTTTTTGAGCACTTTTCCTGGAAAGAGGCAAAAAAAAGCGGCCCTTGAAACCGGGATCAACCATGCCAAAGGCGATTGGATTATCTGCACCGATGGCGACTGTAGGGTTTCCCCTCTGTGGCTTTCCTCATTCAACCACATCCGGTACCAGACACAGGCCAAGATGGTGAGCGGCCCGGTGATGTACGCGCCCACAAAAACCATCTGGCAGCAATTACAGGCCCTGGAGTTCTCAGCGCTGATTGGGATGGGAGCGGCTTCCATTGCCCTGCAAAAACCAACCATGTGTAACGGAGCCAACCTGGCGTATGAGAAAGAAGCGTTCTACGAGGTAAACGGCTTTGAAGGAAATAAACAGATTCCTTCTGGAGATGATGAGTTCCTGCTCCACAAAATGCACCAGCGTTTTCCGGGTAAAATCTCGTTTTTGAAGGCAAAAGAAGCCATCGTCAGTACGCCGGCCGCCCAGGCCCTCTCCACTTTTTTCCAGCAGCGGATCAGGTGGGCCAGCAAATGGAAGCACTACACCTCCAGCAGTTCGCAACTGCTGGCCTTACTGGTTTTGGCGGCAAACGTATTTGTCTTAACAGCCCTGGCGAAAGCCGTAGGAGGAACCTGGTCGTGGTGGTATTTTCTGTTGGTGATTGGCCTGAAACTGGGCGCAGATGCCTTACTTTTGTTTCAGGTGCTACGCTTTTTTGGTAAAAAGAAATTACTTTCGCTCATCTGGTTGCTACAACTGGTGTACGTACCCTATATAGTGCTAACCTCGGTTTTAGGCTTAACGGGCCGTTACCAATGGAAGGGACGCCAACTGAAAACTGCATGACAGACCAAGAATTTGACATATTAGACGAGCTCTATTTTGTGTCTTCTTTTGAGGAATTACAGGAAAAACTAAGCTTGCCTGAACCAGCGCTCCGCGAGGCTTTACGGGGCTTGATCAGCATGAACTACATCAAATGCCTTTACCCCGACCAAGACACCGAGGTGCCTTATGACCCGGAGCATTTTGAAAAAGAAGGCCATGCCTATTATTTCCTGGCAACCAAGGAGGGACTCCTTACGCATAACTCCCGGTAACTTTATACCTTAAGAGGCAGTTGCCAGGGTGGTTTCCTGCTGAGTTTCAACCCACTATAGAAGCTTACCTGAAACCGCATAATTGCGTATTCCCGGGCTAGAAATCTAGGATTTATACTGCCGCAAGCGGAGCCTATTTTTAGTAACTTTGCATCACCTGTGCTTTCTTGCCAAAGCCACTCACCCCACCAGGAAAGAGCGACTTTACCCGGGAAGCGGATAATATTGAACCAAATGACTGAACTGAAATTTCCTACAGTTGAGCAGGAATTGAACCTGAAAAAGTTGGAGTTGGCTGCCCTGTTGGAAATCACCAAGGCTATCAATAACAACCTTCCTGAAGAGGCTCTTTATAAAATCTACCATTTCACGTTGCTGGCGCAGTTGAACATCAGGCGTCTGTCTTTGTTCCTGTTGGATGAGAAGTGGGAGTGTAAAGTCTGCTTTGGCACCGACCATAACTTCAGGGAGATTGAGCTTCCCTCGGCCATCACCGAGCTGAGAGAGATCACCTCGCTGGCCAGCATAGACGTTGACCGCCGGTGGCAGGATTTTGAAACCGTCATTCCTATCATGCACAACAACCGCATTCTGGCGTTTGTCATGATCGGGAACGTGAATGCCTATTACACCACCCTGGGGGCACTTAGTTTTGTGCAGACCTTGAGTAACATCATTCTGGTGGCCATGGAAAACCGCCGGTTAGAGCGTAACCGGTTGGCCCAGGAAGCCATGCGCAAGGAGATTGAGATTGCCCGCGAGGTGCAGAACATGCTCTTCCCCAAGTCGCTGCCCAACAACAAAGACTTCTCTGTGTACGCCACGTACATCCCGCACTCTTCCATCGGCGGCGATTACTATGACTACATTGCCATTGACAAAGAGCAGTTCCTGTTCTGCGTGGCCGATGTATCGGGTAAAGGGGTTCCGGCCTCGCTGCTGATGTCCAACTTTCAGGCTGGCTTGCGTACCATCCTGCGGCAGACCAATAACCTCAGCACCATCGTAAGCGAACTGAACGATCTCATCTACCGCAACGCCATCGCCGAGAAGTTCATCACCTGCTTTTTAGGCATCTACAACCGGGCCACCCGTGAACTCAGCTACGTGAATGCGGGGCATAACGCTTCTATTCTTCTGTACGAGAACAACACCTACCGTCTGCTGGAAGAAGGGTGCACCATGCTGGGTATCTTTGATGAGTTACCGTTCCTGAATGTGACCAAAATCCACGTGCCGCACAATTCCTTTGTGTTCTGCTACACCGATGGGTTAACCGAGGTGTTTAACCAGGACGAAGACGAGTTTGGGCTTGAAAATACTATCAAGGTGCTGCAAAACTGCCGCTACGTAAGTTCCATGAACATCCACCGGCAACTGCTGCATGAGATCAATGCCTATAGCAACGGAGCCTCGTTCGCCGATGACATCACCCTGCTTTCCTGCCGGTTTAAATAAAACAAGCCCAAAACAGGTGCAGTGAAAAGGCTTTGCAGCTTTCGTCTTTGCTTCCCGTTTTGCTGGTTGTTTTAGGCCTGGTTTTGGAGAACAGGAGGTAAAACAGAAGTATAAGACCGCAGCATGCACTGCATCTGTAAGGCTAAAGCTTGGAAAAGAGTAAATAGCAGGCAGAAACCAGGTTAACAATCCGCGTTAAGAACCAATGCGCTTCCACAAAACCCCACCCGTTTTGCCATGGCTGTTCCCCAAGGTTTGGTGGAGGAGGCCGGTCAAAGACAAAACCATTTTCCTCACCTTTGATGATGGACCAATTCCGGAGGTGACTCCGTTTGTGCTGGAGCAACTTGCCAGGTACAATGCCAAGGCCACTTTTTTCTGCGTAGGCGAGAACCTGGAGCGGTACCCTGAGATTGCAAAGCAGGCCTTGGCGGAGGGGCACAAGCTGGCAAACCATACGCATCAGCACGTAAAAGCCTACCAACTTCCCACCCAAACCTACCTGATGCAAGTAGAGCAATGCCAGTCGGCTTTAAGGCAGGTTGGGGCAGAAACGCATGGTACCAAGCTCTTCAGACCGCCGCACGGCCAACTGAACTGGAGTTACTTGCGTACCCTTTCAGCAGAGTACCAAGTAGTGATGTGGAGCAGCCTCACTTATGATTTTGACGCCACGCTCTCGCCTGAAAAATGCCTGGCCAAAGCCATTCAGGTAACCAAGCCCGGCAGTGTGGTGGTAATGCATGACAGCTTAAAGGCAGAGCGTAATCTCAGATTTTTGCTTCCCCGGCTTCTCCAGCATTTCTCTACCTTGGGTTACTCCTTCAAAACCCTGTAGCGAATGCTCTTTTCCGTAGGATTTCTTTTCCTGTATTTCAGTTTGTTTGTGGTCTTGCTGCTGCTATGGTGGTTCAGGAGACCGGCCCAGATGCCCGAGCTGCAGGACTTCCCCAAAGTCAGTATCCTGGTTGCCGCCCGCAACGAAGAAAAGAACATCCTTAACTGCCTGGAGGCTATCAGCCGGTTAGCTTATCCCAAAGAGAAGCTGGAGGTACTGGTAGGGGATGACCGATCTACCGACAACACCCGGCTATTGGTTTCTCAGTTCAGCCAAAGCCACCCGTACATAAACTGCGTTGCCATTACCCAGGATTTGCCCTCCACCAAAGGGAAAGCCAACGTGCTGGCCCAACTTGCCGGCCTGGCTACCTCTGAGTACTTTTTCATTACCGATGCCGATATTGAAGTGCCCCCGCAGTGGGTACAAACCATGTTACGACAGGTAAGGCCCACAACCGGAATTGTCACCGGAATCACCACCACTACCGGAACCAGGTTGTTTGACCGCCTGCAAACCCTGGACTGGTTCTATAACCTGGGCCTCATGCAAGTGGTGGCAGACAGACAGGTTCCAGTCTCAACCATGGGAAACAACATGCTGGTTACCCGGCGGGCGTATAAAGAAGTAGGAGGGTTTGAGTGCATTCCGTTCTCTATCACAGAGGATGTGCAGCTGTTCAAAGAAATTATTTCTAAAGGATATTCCTCCACCAACGTGTACGGGCCGCAAGTGCTGGCTCTATCGGCTCCGGCTCCAGATGTGCTTACCTTTCTTAACCAGCGCCGCCGCTGGATGCGCGGTTCAGTACATCTGCCCTGGTACATGCTCTTGCTGTTTGTGATTCACTCTTCGTACTATCCCGTCTGGCTTCCGCTATTTCTCCATACTTCTTTATCTGTGGCGGGAGGGGTTTTCGTAGCCAAATTGCTGCTCCAAAGCCTGTTTGTGCATTTGTGCCTTAAACGGGTGAACCGGAAAACCAATTGGCTTGACCTGCTTTGGCTTGAGATCTACCTTCTGGTTTCTTCCTTAGTATTGATCGTTTTCTTTTTTCTGCCATTCAAGATCAGGTGGAAGGGGAGGCTTTATTAACCAGAATGGCCGGGAATTGAATTATCTTTGTCGTTTTAGGCGTAGTTTCCCAAAAACAGCCTTAAAACAGTTCAGGTTTAGTTTTCAAGTACATGCACTACATAGATTCGCACGCGCACGTTTTCTCCCCGGAGTTCAGCCAGGACGTTGAGGAAATGCTGCAGCGGGCCCAGGCCGCCCAGGTGGCCGAGATTTACATGCCCAACATTGACCTGGCTTCTTTGGAGGCCATGTTCCAACTTGAGCAGCGGCACCCCTGGTGTCATTCTCTGCTGGGACTGCACCCCTGCCATGTGTTTCAGGACTACCGTGAGGTGCTGTCTCAATTAGAACAATGGTTTGAGAAAAGAACTTTCAAAGGAGTAGGGGAGGCTGGCCTGGATTATTACTGGGACAAAACCTTTGTACCAGAGCAGCAGGAAGCCCTGCGTATTCAGTGCGGTTGGGCCAAAAACCACCAGATTCCTATTGTGCTTCATACCCGTGATGCTTTCCAGGATACGCTGCAGATTATCAAAGAGCAGCAGGACGGTTCTCTGCGCGGAATTTTCCATTGTTTTTCCGGAACAGTAGAAGAAGCCCAAGCGGCTATAGACCAGAACTTTCTATTGGGCATTGGCGGCGTAAGTACTTTCAAGAACGGCGGTTTGGAGCCTGTTTTACGGGCAATAGACCTAAAACACATAGTATTAGAAACAGACAGTCCGTATCTTGCACCAGTACCCAAGCGCGGGAAACGGAACGAGCCCTCATATCTTCCTTTTGTGGCGCAGAAGATCGCAGAAGTTAAATCACTCACTTTAGATGAGGTTGCCGAGGTGACCACCGCCAACGCCAGAAACCTCTTTGCCTGATGTTATGAAGTTTTTAAAGGTAAATATCAATACGGCAGCCCCACGTGATCCAGAGGCTTCCATTTTGCTTATTTACACGGGTGGTACCATTGGCATGGTCTCTGACAAAGAGGACCAGCATTTGGTGCCCTTTGATTTTAGTGAAGTAATTCATCGCGTTCCCGAGATGCGGCAGTTCAAGGTGATGCTCACCGTGCTTAGCCAGGACCCGCCCATTGATTCCTCCAACGTGGGCGTGGACCATTGGATCAGGCTGGCTCAGATCATCCAGGTGAATTACCAGGAATATGATGGCTTTGTGATCCTGCACGGAACCGATACCATGGCCTACAGCGCCTCGGCCCTGAGCTTTTTGCTGGAGAACCTGGAGAAACCCGTCATTTTCACCGGTGCCCAGGTGCCCATTGGCAGAATGCGAACCGATGCCCGCCGTAACCTGATCACCGCCCTGGAAATTGCCTCTGCCCACCGCATGGGCAAAACCCTGGTGCCCGAGGTAAGCATCTTCTTTAATACCGTGCTGCTGCGTGGGAACAGGTCTACGAAAGTAGAAAGCCGGCACTTCAACGCTTTTCACTCCGGTAAATACCCGCAACTTGCCAAGGCAGGCATTGACATTGAGTACAACCCGCCGGCAATTCTCCCCGCGCCCACCAGGCCTTTGCACGTGTACCAGGAACTGGAAAGCCAGGTAGCTATCATCAAACTGTTTCCGGGTATCAGCCCCACCCTTATCAAAGCGATTCTGGAAGCGGAAGGATTGAAAGGAGTGGTACTGGAAACCTTTGGGGCCGGTAACGCACCCACGTACCCTTGGTTCCTGGCTCTGCTGAGGGAAGCCATCGACCGCGGCATCACTATTCTGAACGTATCGCAGTGTGAGGAAGGCGAGGTGCACCAAGGTCAGTACGAAACCAGTATGTACCTGAAAGAGATGGGCGTAGTAGGCGGCTATGATCTTAGTACTGAGGCAGCGGTCACCAAATTGATGTTTGTGCTGGCACAGAATCTATCTAAAGAAAAAATAGCCGAAGTACTGCAAACCGATCTACGAGGGGAGATGACCTCCAGATAGTTTGTACAAAGTGAGGGGAATATTTGCAAAAGCCAATACTTCTCCCTTTCTTTGCATTCCGAAAATTAAGGACCACGGAGAGGTGTCAGAGTGGTCGAATGAGCACGCCTGGAAAGTGTGTATACTGGAAACGGTATCGGGGGTTCGAATCCCCCCCTCTCCGCTGAAATGTAGAAAGCCCTGTAAGTTAAAATCTTACAGGGCTTTTTGTTTTGGTTCGGACCTATGTCGGACACTTTTACATGTGTATTTGAATCTAGTCTCTCATTTCAGTGTTGGAGTTTACACGTTGTTGTAAAGCGTTTTTCTATTTTACTACAAGCCTCCAGTCCAGGCTTTCTATTTTCTGTATAGTTGAGAGTATTGCTCTTTTTCCTGTCAGCCGAATAGTATCTTGACCATTCCTTATTTCTAAATAATCAAGTTCAACGTCGTCTGCTGTCGGTGTATACATTGCCGTAACTCTACCAATTCTTAATATTTCAGCCGAGTCTAAGGTTATCTTATCCAGCTGTTGTCCTTGAATTTCTTCCTTTTCAATTTGTATGCCGTCAGTTGGAATATCGTCAAGGCTTGGTCGATAAAGCACTTCTATCGCATTGCCTGATTGATTATTCAACGTCAGGTTGTGTACAGGGTCGCAGCTGAATAAAGCAACACTGAATAATAGAATGACTAAATATCTCAATTTTTCATTTTTAAAATGTCCTACGGTTTGTATAAAAGGAAAACGAGGCTTAGCCGAAGTATGGCTTTTTAATTTGTAGGGCGCTGTTATGCTTTTTACTTTCTATTTTAATAAAGCTGCAAAGTTTAACAAAAAAATGTCCTATGAAAATTATTTGTATTCAATTGAATTTATCTTGTATTCATTGTTCTCTTTGATTACACCTAAATAAATTTTGAAATCAGTTTTGGGGTCACTATAAATATCGGTATAAGATACGACGTATCGGTTATCATTTCTAGGATCTTTAACAATGGTTAAAGTTTTTAAACAATCTATGTTACTATCTTGAGCATATAGATAAGGGTCAGAGTCAGTAGCTTTAATTATTTCAGGAATCTTATTATAGAGAGCAACTGTACTATGTTTTCTTGCAATGGAATCTAATCTTTCCCCAGATAATTTTAAATCATTGCTACTAGCCATTTCTGTAATATAAAAGGTATAAAAACCTTTTAACATGGCTTTGATTTTGGCATCTTCCTCTTGTAGGCTGATTTTCTCTTGTACCTGAGTACAACTTATAATACCTAACAATAATGCACCTGTTATTAAATTAATGATTTTCATTAGATATAAGGAATCAATAATTTCATCTAATTAATACCGCTCAACGGTTAGGCTAAACGGCGGCGGAGGCCGTCGGCTGATGCTGGCGTTTATACAATGTTAGCCGTAGATCTTCCTTTTAATTACAGGATGTATATACATTTGCACATTGCATGTCAGGAGCGAGCCAGCCTTGCTTAATTTTGCCCTTGAACTCAACTTTAACATATGCCCAGCCTTTATTGATTGATGTTACTTGAAATAATCTGTTGTCGTATTCCTGTATTGTCGAGCTAATCTTTGAAGATTTCCTTGGTTCTGCATAAAGGCTTAATTGCTTTCCTGCTTCATAGTTTCTCGCATAGATACCGATAAACTTGTCTTTCTTAATCCAGCCCTTTACCTGTTTACCAGAAATCGAGTATTCTAATGTTCCATACAGGAAATCGGTGTTTTGCTTTGTGGCGGTAAGAACCATAAAATCCCCTTCTTCAAAGTTCTGCTTAACCGTTGCAATTACCTTTCCACTTGGTTGGTCATATACGGCAATATTCCCTTTGTATTCTGAGTCAATCAGTAGTTCATTACTTGGTTCTGGAACCCGTAAAGGGATAACAGAGACTATAAGTAGTACAAAGGCAAAAAACTGATTCATATTTCTAATTTAATGCTAACGGCTGGGCTAAACGACGGCGAAGGCCGTCGGCCGAGATGACGTTTAGCTGTTGTTGTATGGTGTTGTTCTTTTACGCCTGCCACGCGCATTTTTTTTTTGTTTCTGACCTGTTTTTCTAAAATCAGGTCAGAAACGCCGATTACAGAAGTCTTATTTCCCGTGCGTGAGTTTGATGACTTTTCCGTTTGTCGAGTTTATGATTATTAGGAATGTGCCGCCAACCCAGCCTTGTGGCAAAGTCCCGTTGATTAACCAGTAGCCGTCAATAAGGTAACTTTCATAAGGTCGCTGTTTCACTATGTTCTCTTTACCATAGATGCTGAACAGTATTGCTTCTGCTACGTTGATTGCTGTAGGTTTGTCTTTTATTACCTTATCTACAAGTATCTGTGTCTTATCGGTGTTCTTGAGCGCTTCAGCCAGTTCCTTTTTTGAGAAGTCTAATCCAAGTGTTGTTCTTTTTTCTCCGTCCTGGGCAAAGGAGCAAGAAAGGGTGAAACAGCAAAAGAAAAGTAATAAAGCTTCTTTCATTTTATATTTATCAATACCATACAACGGTTGGTATAAAAAGCGTGCGAGGCCGTCGGCCGTAGCATGGCTTATGCATCATGTTAGCACAAGTGATTTTTATTCTTCTTCCCTGATGAGGGACTTTGAAATTTCCTTCTCTGTCACTTTACCGTCTTTCGCTATAGTGAAATGCGTGACGGTTGAATCCCCTTCTGTGCTAAATTTAGTGTTCTCAGAATCTACGATTTCGGTGTTCAAATCAATACTTATCTGTTCGTAGATGTTTTCTGTTATAAACTTGCCAGTGGTCTTATTCCCCCAACCACCGTCACCGCAGCTTGCTGCGACTATGAAACTGTTAATTGCTTTTCCATTCTTATCGTAAATGCAGTAATGTAGCAAATCACAAGAGCTACTCTCGTCCTGAGTCAGAATCGTAAATTCAATTAATTCTGGGTTTCTTTTCTGCCAAGAGTAAAAGTAATCTCTGTCATAGCCTTGCCCGACAAAGTTCCGCTTACCATCCTGCCAAACCAGCTTAAATGTACTGCTATCCAGTTCCTGATATTTACCTATTCTTGTGTCCCAGTTGAATGTATCAATTTCAAAGCTCTTCAGTCCTGGATATTTAAACTTTTCTTTTAAATCTATCAGAGGTGAAGCCTCTCTGTTCTCAACGAGGGTTTCATTTGCCTTGAAAGAGGAATTATTCTTGTTTTCAGCACAGGAAGTAGAAAAGATGAGCACCAGATAAAGTAAGCCCTTTTTCATTTTATGGTTTTCATTTGTGCTAACGGACTAAGCTAAACGACGGCGATAGCCGTCGGCTGGAGATGACGTTTAGGTGTTGTTAGGTCTAGTTTTATCTTTGCAAAGACCGCACGGCTTTTTCTGTTTTTGGCCTGATTTTCAAAATTGAGCCCGAAAACAGCTTGTTATTTGTTTTCGTTTACCTTTTTACTATTTCAACTCTTCCCTCAAAATTTTCCTTGGATAAATTTGAAATGGAGGAAATCATGTAATAATCGTGTGTCACTTTTGTGATTGTGTTTGTTATAATTTGGTTGGTGGGATATCCAATACTATTTCCATCTCTTATTGTTTTAACCCAAACAAGTTTGTAGGTGCATTCATCTATCCATTCAACTTTATATTTTATTTCAAGTCCCAGTTCTTTAATCCGTTCGTACTGAAAATCACCAGTTCTTTCAATTATAGTCGTAATTGGAGAAGAGTCTTCAACTGTAGTAACCATTTTGAAAACTCCCGTTTTTAACGAAGAACATTCATTCAATCCTAATAGCCAGCTTATTGGCAGGAAAAGCAAAATTATTAACTTCATTTATTAAATATTTAAAATTAGACCTAACGTAATGGGCTATGCGGCGGCGTAGCTGCCGTATAGGTGTGGTTAGCGACTTTTAGTTTCTTTTAGATCCCTAGGTTTGCACCAAAACCAATCCTCTTCTTTAAGTTTAGCATCAGGGGTTGGTAATACTTCTACTGGGGTGAATTTTGCTGGAAGCGATTTAAACGTGGCAATTCCTTCCTTTTTTGCTTTTTCTTTTAACTCCGAACTTTTTGGATGGTCAATTTCCTGTATCTCATTAGTTGATATAATTTTGAACCAAATTTCTCCACCATACCAATGATCATTTAAACTCCTTGGTATATTGAACCATTGAGCTTTAATCGTATCATTAGAAACAATATAACTCCCCCAACGGTAAGCCTTATAAAAAATATTTTTTTCTCTTTTATTGGTAGTTTCTATAATTTGTTTAAAGTAATTATTTATGTTTTCCTGATGGTGGCTTGGGAAAAAATTGAATAAAAATGTGCCATCTGGATAAAGCAGTAAATAAATATTAGATGTATCAATGTTCTTGATGGTATTATAATCATAATTCCGATTATAAATGTTATTTGAGCTGTAATAGGCTTTGTTTGGCTTTAGTGGATAAAAGCCTCTTATTGATCTCATAGTATAATACCCTTTTATATTTAATAAGGTGTCCAAACCAGTATTTCTTCCATCATAGCAATATTTAAATCCTTGCTTTAATTCTGATGGCACCTTAAACATACAAGAGTTGAAAGTTAGACCTATGGAGAAAATAATTATTATTAAGAAAAATCTCATTCTATAATTCTAATTGATGCTAACGTCTGGTATAAACGACGCCGAGGGCCGTCGGCCGATGGTGACGTTTATGCGTTGTTGTATGGCGTTGTTCTTTAGCGGTTGCCACGCGCATTTCTTCTTTCTGTTTTTGGCCTGATTTCAGGAAAAGAGCCGCTAATCAGCTTTCCCGAAGTTCAGTCAATTCTTATCCATCTGTTTTTGGCCTTATTTCGGAAAAACACGCCGAAAACGCAAATAAGCCCGTTAATCGTTTTGCGCGTATTTTGGGGAAAACAGCTATAAATCAGAACGGTTTTATGTTTTTAAAAGGCTGAAATGATGTAAATTACTCCTGCTCCAACAGAAAATAAAATTCCGAACTTATACTTTACATTTCCATAGGTGAGCCACTTACCTTCTTTAGGACTTGTCCGTTTGTCAATCAAGATGAGAATTATCCCAACTAAAAGGAAGATTATACCTAGGATAAAGTTATATAAGTCCATTAATATTTTCTGGGCGTTTACTTAATCTATCAGTTTAATTGATGTTGTGCTGTTTTTTAATGTATTCAATGCCATACAACGTACTGGGCTAAACGACGGGCGAGGCCGTCGGCCTAAGGCTGACGTTTAGGTGTTGTTAGCGGTAGGCTTTTTTATTTTTACCCAGTCATTTAAGTTAATGGTTAGTATTGTAAGGAAAATATGCTGGTGTAAACAAATTTTAAACTTTCTGGTTCGTCGAATCCATTTTCAAAGTATCCTACAATAGTCGCGAATAAAGGAACTGATATTATTATCAATCCTATGTTCTGAAGTAAAACTGACCAGAATGATTTTCTTTTTACATAGAAGATTATTAGCCCAATGATAATAGTAGAAAAGGCCACAACAGTAATCTCAAACGGAATATACTTTCTAATCCCTGATTCTTTGATAGGATAATACAATCCGCCATACAAGTACATTATAGAAATCCATAGAAAGCTCCAGCCGTACAGAATTGTCATGGCAAGCCCAAGCATCTTAATGAATATTAATTCCTTAGTTTTCATTTGTATTCAAGCTTACCACTAACGTACTTGTATAAACGACGCCGAAGGCCGTCGGCCGAGGTGACGTTTATACCTTGTTGGGTAAAGGAATTTTTACTTTTGCTCTGCCCAAGGCTCCAGGAATTCTATCCCAGAGTTTTCTTTCAACTTATAAGGGTAGTAGTAGTTCAATTCACAATTCAAGTCCATGTGCTTGAATAGTATCACAATCGCATCTGTCGGGGTAGGGAAATCTTCATTTGTAACCCTGACGTCATAAGCGATACAGTAGCTCCTTATTACCTTTCCATTCAATTCTTTTTCAAAAACAGTAGAAAGTACATCTATTACTTTCTGGCTTTCGGGGAATTCATCCTCCTCATAGTAGCCAACTGGTTTTAGCTCTCCTGATAAGTAGATTTTAGCTCCAAATGGGAAAAATTCTCCAGAGTCAGTCAGAAGTGATTCTGCAAAGCCTACAGAATAGTCAATCAACTTTTGAATATCTCCTTGAACGTTCTTGTCCATTTCTTTTCATATTTATTCTTTTACCCAACGGTTAGTATAAAAAACGTGCTAGGCCGTCGGCCGAAGCATGATTTTTATACAATGTTAGCAATAGTAGTTTTTTATTTTCTCCTACTTATTTGCTGATGCGCTTTTATTTCTTTTTCCATATCATTTGCCCAACCCTGAGGATTTACCTTGTTGAGATAAGCCATTGTCACTTCGTTGAACCGCTCCAATGCAACATTAATCCTAGAAGGTGAACAGGACAGGCTACCAACAGTTAGGTAGATGAATCCATACTTGCGAGTTATTAAGTCTAGATTAGCAAGTCCACGTCCACCGTTCCCGTTTGAGCCAGTTGTAAGTATTACAGGTGATTTTTCTTCTATTAGTGTCTGCGCAATCAGATAAAGCCGAATCAAGGCGATGCTGTCGTAAGGAGTGCTAAATTTTGTCGCATCGAAAAGCATGGTGCAGGTGTCGATGGACGTAAACATGTCCCACTTTAAAGATGCATCTTTTATTCGAGCGGGATACTGTTGCTTGACCAGCTCAAAGTTTCTCGTTCTTAGGTAATTTTTTAGTCGGAGGTTATTTAGTGTCGTGTCACTTTCTAAATATGTAAAAGTATTATTGCTTACAGATTTACAACTTTCCCCTAAGGCGGGTTTAAGTCCTGCTAAAGTGAAAAGTATCAATAAAATGGTAATTAAAATTTTCATTTCTATTATTGCTAACGGACTAGTATAAACAACGAGCAAGGCCGTCGGACGTAGCTTGCTGTTTATACAGTGTTGTACAAAGTAATTTTTACTTTCTTCTGGTCTCCAATTCTGCTTTTCTCTTTTCAAGCAACGTAGCGTAGGAATAGTAATCCCATTTTCTGCTTTCTCTGTTGTAAACCAGTCTTGCGTTGGGAATATATCCCATTGTGCCGCCACAGCCAACGGCAAAGTTTATGTCTTTTGTTATCAGCCTGCCTTTATAGATTCTGAATACGCGCTTTACCGTGACGCTCCATCCGCCAATGTTTATATCCACCGTATCTGGGCTGATTTCTTTAAAGAAGATTTTGTCAAGCCTGCCACTTTTCCCTTTTCTTCCCTCGATGATTTGTACGGCAGCGTCTTCGGTCACAGGTTTAAGGGTGAACCTAGGGTAGGTTAATCTAATCCCATTCGGTAGGCTGTCGCTTAAAATAAGATGCTCCTTTTCTTCTTGGTTGAATATATTATCTGAGTAATAGTCGCTGATTGCTGATTCATAAAAGTTCACTAATTCTTCTTGACTTAGCCTCTGCCCAAAGCCATACTGCCAAGCGAGCAACATAAATGCTATTAGAAGAAGCTGCTTCATATTTAATATTTTGTACAACGGTCTCGTGTAAGCGGCGGGCGAGGCCGTCGGCCGGCTGCTGTTTACACAATGTTGGCAGTAGGAATTTTAAGTAAGTAACAAGCTTTAGTTATGAGAAAGTAGAGTTCCTATCATATATAAGCTTATCATCTTTAATTAAAATATACTTATCGTCATTGATAATTTTATAAGCTTCCCAACCTCCACTATGTAATATTAAATCCATCGTAGAGTACAGTAATTCTAATGTAGTTATCATGGAATTACCTAGTACTTTAAATTCTATTAGACTTCCTTCATTACTTATTAATTTATATAAAATCCAAGAGCGGTTCATTGGATAACTTGCAGTATTATAAAATGATGATATGTTTAATAATTTATATGTCCCAATTTTTGGGAATATTGGGTTCTCTTGATGGTCTACTAGTTCATAATCATAATTAAAGTATTCATTACCAAACTTTGGCAGTTTTTCATGCTTATTCAACTTTCTTTTAATGAAATAGTCGGCTGATTCTACAATTATAGCCTTTTGAAAGTCAGGATAAGAAATTGTTTTTCCATTTTTGAAAGTAGCATACACAAAATCATGTGTCAATCTGTTAATAGTTTCCATAATCTTATTTTATTATTTTTTCTTACTGCCAACGTCTTTGCTAAACGACGGGCGAGGCCATTGGCCGAGGCTGCCGTTTAGGTGTTGTTGGCAATAGTAATTTTATATTTTTCTAAGTGGCGTAAACTTTGTTTCTACCTGCATTGGCGGAGGAGTTGGAACAAGCCTCTCCGTTAAAGGAAAGGAGTATACCGTATCAACCCTGTTTTTCATTCCATAAGAGTGCCGCAGTATAAAATCCGCTAAACTGTCTATAAGATTTTTATGCCTATCTCCAGTTATTTCAGATTCTATCCTTCCTTCAGTTTCATTTATTCGAATCGTGTACCATGAGCAATCTTGGCAATTCTCTGCGTACACTGAATCTGGTTTTCTATTCTTAAGTTCTGACACGAAGTAATTTAAGGAGTCGACCGAGCTTTGACTTAGTGTATCGCAAAAGCATTTCACTGATTCAATTTTGCTGATGATTTTATAGTCACACTTACTAACAACATTAGCTGAATCAATTTTTAGGCTGAACGCATAAGGCCAGCCACTGCTGAATGACAGTTCAATTGAGTCGTAAACAGGCTTGGCAATTTCTGATTTACAACTAGAAATTAATGCAAGAACCCAGAATAACTTAATTAATTTTATCATTCTTATTATTGCCAACTATTGTGTATATGGAGCTGTTCCGGTTATTGGCACTTTGGATGGAGACCAGATAACTGTTTTCCAAGCCATCTTGCACCAGATACCTGCCTTTTCCCTTCCTTGGTTCCATATCCCTAATATAGCTGTTATTCAAAGATTGTCAAGCGGGCTTACGATACCCTCCAGCCCATGGCTAGTGATGTGGGTGTAGATCTCGGTAGTCTTGCTGGACTTGTGGCCCAGCAGCGTCTGGATGTAGCGCAGGTTCGTTCCCTGCTCCAGCAGGTGGGTGGCGAAGGAGTGCCGCAGCGAGTGGGGCGTCACCTTCCTGGTCACCCCCGATTTGGCCAGGCAGGCGTTGAACACGTGGCGGATGCTGTCGGCGGTGTACTGCCCGCCCTGGGGCCCCTCGAAGAGCCACACCTTCGGCCGGTACTCCCGGTAATAGGCCCTCAGGCTCTCCAGCAGCCTTTTGGAAAGCAGCGTGGTGCGGTCTTTCTTGCCCTTGCCGCCTCTTATCAGCAGCAGGTTCCGCTCGGACTGCACGTCCGTTATCTTCTAGGTTGATGACCTCGCCGATACGCAGCCCCCCGGCGTAGAGCAGCTGCAACAGGCAGCGGTGCTTCAGGTTCCCCGTAGCAGAGAGGATACAGGTCACCTCCTGCTTGCTCAGCACGGTTGGAAGCCGCTCGGCCTTCTCCGGGCGCTCCACCTGCGTGAGGTCCAGCCCATGGCGGCCCAGTACCCGCTGGTAGTAGAACTTCACCGCGTTGATGCTCTGGTTCACAAGGGAAAAGGAGTACGCCTGGCTCTGCACCATGGCACGATGGTAGCGGTTTATCTCCTCCGATGCAAAAGCCTTGACTGCCTCCAGCCCCTGTTCCCGGTGGGCGTTCAGGAAGCGCACCAAGAGGGAGTGGTAGGTGCGGATGGTAGACATAGAGTAGTTGAGCAGCTGCAGTTTCTCCAGGTAATCCAGGGGGCAGGTGAGGTAACCGATGTCCTTGGAGTAGGTCTGCTCCCAGAGCCGGCGCATCACGGCCATGTCCCTCACTTTCACCGTACCGGCCAGCCACACGTTCGCCGCCCCCTCCAGGCAGTCCAGGAGCCGGTGCAGATCCCCGGAGCCGGTCCCCAGGGCGAAGCACCTCTCCTCCGGTAGCCAGGCGCAGGCACCGCAATCCTTCAGCCTGGGATAGATCTCCCTATCGAAGGCGAAGCTTACCTGCAGCACTTCCTTCCCTCCGTGCAGCAGCGGCTGGAGGCGCACCACCGGCAGGTCTGGCAGCTTCCCAAGCGGCTCCGCCTGCCTGCTTTCCCCCTTCACCGTTGCGCCAAGGTCAGGGCGGAGCCGCCTGGGCCGGTTCAGGTAGCGGGTGTCCACCAACGCTACCCCTTGGAAGGCCTGGTGCAGCCGCTCGATGGCCTGCGGGGTCCGGTGCGTCACGTAGCATTTATAGGTCTTGCTGTATTTGGCCGCGCCGCTCTCCCTCAGCCTCCTTGAGATGCGCCGGTCCGGTCTGTGCCAGATTCGGATAAACTGCTTTCCCCCATGCTCCAGGGGATTGAGGTAGAGGGTTGCAGCAGGTGTAGGATACTGGTACATAGTTCTTTGGGTTTTCGTCTCCAATATAGCGCCGAGCATTTACCTAACCGTAAACTACCCGTATAGGTCCGTATGTATCCGGATGATACGGATATAAACGGATGTATTCGGATAAACTCTGATATGGAGACTAAAGGGAAGCTTTGCGGCCACTGCGGGGAGCCCCTCGCAGGCCGGGCCGACAAGAAATTCTGCTCCGACCAGTGCCGGGCAAGGTCCGGCAACCAGCGGAAGCTGCAGGACCGGGGCGAGAAAGCCATGCGGGACATCAACCTGGTCCTGCGGCGGAACCGCCAGATCCTGCAGCGCTTCAGCCCCGAGGGCAAGACCACCCTCCGGCGCGAGGCGCTGTCGCTGGCGGGCTTCGACTTCCGCTACCTCACCCACCTCTACCGCACCCAGAAGGGCAACACGTACCACTTCTGCTACGATTACGGATACCTGCTCCTGCCCGAGGAGAAGGTGCTCATCGTGAGCCACCAAGCCTATATGGATAGGTAGGGGCTACCTGACCTCTGGTTGGGGAATGGCCATGGACAGGTTGAAGGCGCAACGCGTCAGGGGCTTTCCCCGGGAGGCCCAGCTGGGCCCGTAATCCCTAAGGGAAACGTATGCACGCACCTGTGCCTTATACCGAAGGGGTAGGGGCTGCCGATAGGAACGCTTTGGGCCGAACCGGGTGGGTCGGGCTTCTATATTTCTTCTTTTGGCAAAGTCCTGCTGGCGCAAAAAATGCAGGAAGTTCAACTCCGCAAAATTTTGTTTACAGGTTCATTCCCGGGAAATCGTCAGCAGCTACCCTCTTTGATTAGGTTCAGGTCTACTATCTCATTTAATGCAATTGGTGGCACTTTCATGAAGTGCTTCAATCCTGGCATTTGCTAGAACTGAAGCGAAAGTAAGCAACAGAACCTAGGCAGAAAAGCCGCAAACTAAATGTTTGAAGCTGGGATTATTTTGAAGAAAAATGCATGCGCAGAAGTTTGCAAGCGCCCTTATCCTGATCTCTGGAACCTGGAAACCTTAGGCAACCTCCCATATTTAACACATCTATTTCAGCATCCACCATGCTGTTGTCTTAGTTTCTCCCGGTATCACTTTCTGACCCATCACCGGTGTTATTAGTTCTATGTTGTTCTGTGCGGCCAAATCAGCCACCATATTGATAGATTCATCCCAAGGGTGTAGCGCCAGATCAAAGGTGGAGAAATGGATCGGGAACAGGATTTTGGCATTTACATCCTGGCTAGCTTTGATAACCTGCTCCGGGAAAAGGTGGGTGTTGGGCCATCCATTGTTCCACGCATCAATCTCCATAAAGGCCAGGTCAAAGGGACCGTACTTCCTGCCAATCTCCTTGAAATGCTCTCCATAACCCGTATCGCCGCTCCAGTAAAGGTTCTTCTCTTTCCCCTTGATCACATAAGAAGCCCAAAGGGTCTTGTTTCGGTCATTGTAACTTCTCCCGGAGTAATGCACGGTAGGGCAGGCGGTTATACTCAGTGATCCGTGGGTCACAGACTGGTACCAACCGAGTTCGGTGATTTTGTTCTTCGGGACTCCCCAGCCCTGTAACCTGGTTCCCACGGCTAGCGGTGCGATGAACTGTATGTCCTTATCGGCCAAAAACTTAATGGTTTCCGCTTCCAGGTGATCATAGTGGTCATGGGTGATGATGACGACATCAATGTCCGGGAGTTCTTCCCTCCGCAAGGGAGACACACTCATCCTTTTGGCAATCATTGGTAAGGGGCCCGCGTTCCCAAACACCGGATCAATCAGAACACGGTGGCCGTCTAGCTCAATGATAGCTGTGGAATGCCCTAACCAATAGGCAGCATAAGAAGAAGGCACTTCCGGGAAATCCTTTTTCGTAAGCATACGTCTGGGTAACTCAGACTTTGGGGCATTAGGAGAGGTTTTGAAAAATCTCGCAAAACCAGAGTTTCCCCCGGTTACCTTTTCAGCGTAATAGACTATCTCTTTGGGGCTAACGAATTCATCTTTCCCAGGTGAATAGTAGGGGATTTTGGAATATGCACTTTTGCGCTCATCCTGGGAGTCTACTTTACCAAGCTGGTTATTGACATAGCAACCGGTTACGCTTAATGCAAGGAACAGTGCTATGGCTAAAAAACTTAAAATGTATTTTCTTTTCATTAAGAGGTTCTTATGCTGTCTGTGCTAATGGAAGAAGAGTCTCCCAAAAGGTAGGAACGGCTTTCTGGATGGTGGCATTGCAATGAGGTTGTAAACTTAAAGATTCATATGGTTTTTCAGCCATACCACACTATTTTCCAACCGCATTACAACCATTAACTGCAGACTTATAGAGGGTCTTCAATGCATAAATTCGCTTACTTGAAAGTGATCGGCGTTGCACGTAGTTAGGGGAAAGTACCTCCAAGTTTTTATAGCTCTTCTTCAATACATTAACACCAGGTTTATCTTAAAGCAGCTCATTACATCACTCTTGGAGATAGTAGTAGAGCACTAGACAGCGTTAAAAAAACCTTGGATGAGCAATGTAGAAAGTTGGTAAGCCTATTGATGCCCTACAGACGCTATTACTGGTCCAGCCAATCTTTAAACGCATTCGCTTTGCTATTGCTCACGATGATGTCAGTTTCTGGTGCGGGTTGAAGTAATAGGTGCAAACGACCTTTGAAATAAGGCCTTATTTCCCGCACCGCGTGTATATGAACAATGAGCTGCCGGTTGGCACGGAAAAAAGCGGTTTTATCCAGTTGTTCTTCCAACTGGTCAAGGGTGTAGTTGATGATGTATCGTTTACCTGGTTGCGTTACCAGAAATACCACGCCATCTTCGGCCCAGAAATAAGATACCTCCTCAACAGGTATAGCTTTGATAGATTGCCCATTTTTTACAAGAAACCGTGAACGGGCGGCCTGTGGCTGTGACGACTGCACCAATTGGCGAAGGTTGCTTAGTTCCTGGGAGACATGGTGCTGTTTCAGATCTTCGTGCTTCTTTATAGCCCTTGCTACCTCCATGGGGTTTATTGGCTTGAGCAGGTAATCAACGCTGTTCACCTGGAAGGCCTCTATGGCATATTGGTTGTAGGCCGTAGTGAAGATAACCGGACATTTTACCTCTACCAGTTTGAAAATCTCAAAACTGCTGCCGTCTGACAAGTGAATGTCGCAAAAGATCAGATCCGGGCTCTGGTGCAATGTTAGCCATTCTACCGCCTCCTCTACAGAGCCAATAGAGGCTACAATGGCTGCTTCGGGCCTAAGCCGAATGATGATGGCAGCAAGGGCATCGGCTGCCAGTTGCTCATCTTCAATAATCAGAGTTTTCATGTTGCTCTACTTTTAGTAACGGCAGACGCACTGTAAATGCCTCCTCCGTTTGCTCTATTTCCACTTTTTGCGTGGTGAGGTAGCTGTACCTGGTGCCAATGTTCTTTAAGCCTATTTTGTTTGAATTCACTTCATCTAGCCGAGGCTGCAGGTTGTTCTTAACCGCCAGCTTACCGTCTGCCACAAAAATAGAGATCAGAAGCGGCTTTTGGGGAGTGGAACCATTGTGTTTGATTGCGTTCTCAAGCAGCATTTGCACCGCAGTAGATGGGAGTTCCAGTTGCTGGTATGCATCAGGCACCTTTACCGTAAACTGCACATTATCACCAAACCGTGTCTTCAACAGGTAGATGTAGGCATGGACCAGTTCAAGCTCCTTTTTCAAAGGCACCAGCTGTTTGCCGCTACTGTCAAGCAGGAAACGGTAAACTTCTGAAAGCTGGCTCAGGAACTGGGTAGCCTTGTCCTGATCAACATAGATGAGTGAATTAAGCACGTTCAGGCTGTTGAACAGGAAGTGCGGGTTTACCTGGTTTTTTAGTGCCTCCAACTGGGCCTGATAACTCTCTTTTTGCAGTTGCTCTGCCCGTAAATGCTCTGCCTGCAGTTGCTTTATTTTCCGTTCGCGCTCTACAAAATAATAGAAGAAAAGAGAGATAATGGCTCCTACCACAAAGCCTAACCTTACCCGTATGGGCAGCACCTCAGTGTCGGGCAGTAGAATAAAGGTTGGTAAGTAGACAAAAAGAAGACACAAAAAGAGGCTGACTACAATAACAGAAGCGGCCTCTATAAAGACCTTGATATATCCAGGCAGGTGGGTAAAGGGGGGAGCATTGAAAAGGGTTGCAATTTTACCGTGTACCCAGAACGTGGAGAGCAGGAACAGGAACACGAGCAGCAATTCCCGTAGGGCACTAGCCTCATACCAGAATATGGTACCCAGGTTGATAAAGACAAACGTGTAGTAGAAGAATACTGATGTGAAGGCTGCTGTACCAACTCTTGTCAGTAAAAGGTTACGAGGAAAGCGCATCTGCGGGGCAGGAGGTTGGGTAAATAGGTGTTGCGGAGAAAAGCCAATTACTGCAAGTTCCTGCTATTTTGCAAGCACAGGAGACTGACTTTACAGTCTTCAACGGGAAGCAGTTTAGAGCTTTCTTTTCATTTCTTGCGCAAGCGTCCACCTAGGTCTTTATGATGGAATAGATTCCTGTTTCGAGGCTGTTTTCACAGAAATAGCCCTTAATCAGCTATGCGAGCAGCAGATGCTTCAGATCTTCCTTCCAGATAGAAAATGCTAAACGATAATTTTTGATCCACCAGTTAGGTGTTCCATCCCGTAGCCTTTCTTTTTCATTGAGGTTCTCTCCCGATTCATTCCCCTTAGGGCCCGATTCAATGGAATGAGGTTTCATAGCCTGCCTTGTCTGTAAATCTTTGATCTATCAACAGCGCAAAGCTGATGATGAAAGAAGAAAACTACAATTGAACAAGACTATGAAACTCTCTACATTTCTTTTTCTGCTCCTGTCAATATGTTTAAGCCAGAGCTTACTGGCCCAAGGAGTGCTCTCCGGCTCTGTTCGTGATGCAGGCGGGCAGCCACTGGGCTTTGTCAATGTGGCCGTGCTGAAGGAGGCCGACGGAGCCGTGGTGACCGGAACAACAGCCAGTGCCGAAGGCAATTTCCAGGTTGTGGCACCCGGTGCTGGAAAGTATAAACTCCGGCTCACCTTTATAGGCTACAAGCCTCTGGAAACCGCCTTGTTTGAGGTGACCGGGCCTGGCATGCACAAAGACTTCGGCACCCTTACTTTACAGGAAGATACGGAGACGTTGCAAGAGGTGGTGGTGCAAGCCATGCGCCCTACCGTGATAACCCAGGCTGATAAGATGGTAGTGACGGTGGAAGGCACTGCCATGGCAGGAGGTGCCACTGCCTATGAAGTGCTTACAAAATCTCCGGGTGTAGGGGTAGACCAGGAAGGTAATGTAAAGCTGAATGGTAAGGCGGGTGTGCAGGTGATGATTGATGGCAGGGCGTCTTACCTGAGTGGTAAAGAGCTGCAGAACCTGCTGCAGAGCATGTCGGCTGAGAACATAAAGGAGTTGGAGATCATCACCAATCCTTCGGCCAAATATGACGCAGAGGGTGCTTCTGGCATCATTAACATTAACCTCAAAAAGAATACCCTGGCCGGGATGAGTGGCAGCGTGTATACCGGGTACCAGTATGCCGAGTTGCACGGCTATACCGGCGGCGCCGACCTGAACTATAAGCAAGGTAGGTGGAACTCCTTTGCCACCTTGGATATGGCGGAGCGCACAAGCTTCCGCGACAACCACATGCAGCGTACCTCTTCTCAAAACAAAGACCTGAGCCTAAATCAACAGCTGGAAGAAGAGGGATCCCGTTTTGTGCCTGCTTTACGCATGGGAACGGAGTATTCCCTCAATGACCAACTTAGTATTGGAATGCTAGGGAGCATTTCCCGTTACAAGACCGAAGATCAGGTGCAGGCAAACGCATATTTGCGCCATGCTAACCCCTTAGAGGATTTGTATGTAAATGCCAAAAACGTATCAAAAACAAGGTACAGCAACAGTACCTTAAACATGCACTATCTGGGCAAACTAGATACACTGGGCACCACACTTTCGGCTGATGTAGACTATGTGCGGTTGATGAGTAATGACAAAGGCACATTTCTGAACAAGTATGACAGCCTGGGCAATGAATCGCCGGTCAGAACAGATCTGTTGCTTTCTGAAAACCCCGCCAGTTATGATATTTACTCAGCCAGAACTGATTTTACAAAACCGCTTGGAAAGGCGGGTAAACTGGAACTGGGAGCTAAGGCAAGCCTTGTCCTATCAGACAATGAGCTCCGCTTTTATACAGCAGTTGGCGATGGAAAGAGACTGGACGAGAGCAGAAGTAACCACTTTATTTATGAAGAAAACATTGTTGCTGCCTATGCTAACTACGCTGCTCAACTTGGTAAGAAGTGGAACTTGCAGGGAGGATTACGGGCAGAGCAGACCGTAACAAAGGGCCGTTCTGTGACCCTCAACCAAAGCACCGACCGGAGATACCTGGACCTGTTTCCTAGCTTGTTTTTACAGCAGAACGTGCATGATGATTATCAGATCAGCTACAGTTACAACCGAAGAATAAACAGGCCGCGTTATGAATTGCTTAATCCGTTTATGTTCTATCTGGACCCCTATTCGCTGGTACAGGGTAACCCTTACCTGAAGCCGCAGTACACGCACTCTTTCTCCCTTGCCCAAACTTTCAGGCAGCGTTATAATCTGGTGTTGGACTACTCCCTTACAAAAGATTTCATAGCTGAGGTTCCGGCCCAGATTTCGTCTGATCAAGTCACCGTATTGCAGCAGCAGAACATAGATGATATGAGAAGCATGAGCGCCACCTTGGTTGCCCCGGTGCGGGTATCAGCGAAGTGGGAAATGAGTAATAATGCCACCCTGCTCTATCAAAGCTTTGCCCAAAACAGAAATGATCAGGTCCTGCGGAACAAGCAGGTGACTTTTCTGGCACAAACCAACCATAACCTACTATTGCCCGCAGGTGTTCGCATGGAGGTAAAGGCAGGTTATCAGGGCCCGATTGCCTATGGTCTCTACCAATTGGAGGCTAACTGGTGGGTGGATGCTGGCTTGAAGAGATCTTTTATAAATGAAAAACTGGATCTGAGCCTGAGCGTGACAGATATATTCAGGACCAAAAGAATAGCTGGTGAAACCACTATCAACGGAAATTCAATCAACTCACAGCAATATAACGGAACCCAGAGCTTCAGAGTGAACATACGCTACCGTTTCAACAAAGGCGAGAAGTTTGATGCGAAGAAGCGCCAGATAGACTTGGAAGAAGTGAACAGGGCAGGGGGTAATTAAGGGCTTGTAGCCTTTAGGAGAACCATTGTACTAATGATAAGAAATGCTTTCTATGTTGAAAAGAGCACATTTCCTTTAAATTTTGTATTAAGATGCAGGCCTAAAGAATAAATCATTTTCCAACAACTCAAAGGAAAAAGGTTATCTGGTGACGAATACTTGATGAAAAGGTAAGCTATCTGCCGATGAATCAGTGAGAGATTGGCGCCTCTTGCTCTTTCTAACCTAATGCAGGACTGATCCTTTCTCGTCTTTTAATTAAAGTTAATTCTGACATTGTTAGCCATGATCCACTGGCTTAAGCCACACCAGAGTAAGGGCTTGGAGATCATCTAAATCAAAAATAAGAATATGGAAGATAAAAGCGAATTGCAGAAGATGCTGGACGGGGAGTTGTACCAGGTCTGGGACCAGGTACTGGTGCAGATGCGGGATAAGGCCAGGCTGCTTCTCTCAAGGTACAACGCCCTGATGGGTGCCCCTCTGGAAGAGAGGAACAGCGTGCTTAAAGATTTGCTGGGCGGCTGCTCCACCATTGACATCCAGCCCCCGTTCTTCTGCGATTACGGGGCGCACATCTCCGTGGGAGAAAACTTCTTCATGAACTTCAACTGCGTGATCCTGGACTGCGCCAAGGTTACCATTGGGGACAATGTGATGTGCGGGCCTTATGTGCAGATCTACACCGCCTATCACCCTGTAATTGCCTCGGAAAGGATCAAGGGGCCGGAGCTGGCTTCCCCCATCACTATCGGGGATAACGTCTGGATTGGGGGCGGGGCCATCATCTGCCCTGGTGTCACCATCGGGAGCAACACCACCATAGGGGCAGGAAGCGTGGTGACAAAGGACATTCCGGCCGATGTGTTCGCCGCTGGCAACCCCTGCCGGGTGATCAGGAGCCTGGTGTGAGTTCTACAGGAGCATTGCCTGAGGCAAAATGATAATCTAGGTAAAAGAAAGCCGCCTGTCTTCGGGTGTGAACATCCCCGGCAGGCGGCTTTCTTTTGAATGCTAATCTTGAAGAGCAAGGTTCAACCTAACGGTGGGTATCTTACCTGCGGCAAAGGTTCTGTTTTGCGTCTGTTTTAAGGAAAACAGCGTTAAATCGGCTTTCTTTCCTTCAGATGGTGAACGCACAAACTGCTTCTAACTTTCGGACAAGGGTACCCTGAAGATATGAAAGTCCAGCCCCGAGATGTCGCCCACTGCCTCATGGATGCGCGAGGTGGTGAAGTAGAAATTATCGTGCTGGTCTATGGTGAAGGTATCAGGCCATTTCAGGTCTTTCCCTTCCACAAGGGTTTTCAGTTCACCGTCCGGGGTGCGGCACATGATGGCGTTCCTCTCAAGGTCGCCCAGGTAGAGGTTGCTGTTCTTATCAAAGATCATCCCGTCCGGGGCCGGGGTTTTGCCCAGGTTCTCCACCTGAGAGTTCAGGGCGGCGGCATCCAGCGACTCGTCGTTCAGTGCCCTGGTGGGGATGCGGTACAGCGTATAGCCGGTGAGGGCGTGGTAGTAGAGGTACTGCCCGTCGTTGGAGAGCGCGATGCCGTCTGCGTGCATCTGGGGTTTCTCGCCGTCCTTCACCCAACGCTCGCCTTCCACCGTCAGCCACACGTCCTCTGATTTGGTGGAGGGGTGGTCGTCCAGCAGGCGGCGGGGTGCCCCGGTCTTCAGGTCAAGCACAATAATTGCGCCCACCCCAGACTCAGTGATGTAGATCTTGCCCGCCTTTCGGTCAATGCGCAGGTCGTTTAGGTAAGACTTCTCAGGGGCGATGGTCCGGTCAAAAATCCAGCTGTTCTTGAGCGTGTTAGACTCCAGATCAAACTCGTAGAGCATGGCGTTGCCTACCACCCCTTTCATCATGGGACTGGCCGGGTCCAGCACGAAGAGGGAATCCCCGTGCGCCACCACCGACTGCACGCAGGTGAAGGTGTTGGGCTCGGGCTGCCCGTGCCAGGCATTCCAGGCCTCGTCTGGGTAAGGCCGGTATTGCCCGTTGGCCAGTACTTCCACCACGGAATATGGCAGGTCCTTGTGCCACCGGGGAAAGTTGGCGAACAGCCGGCCGCTCTGGCTTATGGTAACGCCCGTGATCTGGGTACCTTTGAAGGTAGCTACGTTGGTGAGGTTTGCAGTAGCCATGGTCATGATTCATTTCTGATGGAGGTGTGTCCGTCCATGGAGTGCTGCAGGTTCAGGTCGCCGGCAGGTTCCTGTTTGAAGGAAGAATCTGCTTCCTCGCCGGCCGGGCCTTTGGCGATGGTGATGCCGCCGTCCACCATGTAAAGGGCCCCGGTCACAAACGAGGCCTCGTCCGAGGCCAGGAACAGGTACACGTTGGCCACCTCCTCGGGGGTGCCGCGGCGGCCGGTCAGGTTGGCCTGCTTGTTGAGCTTCTCCATCTTGGCGTCCATAGGTCCCAGCTCCTTGTGGGTCCAAGCGGTGTCTATGGGGCCGGGTCCCACCACGTTGCAGCGTACCCCGTAGGCGGCCTGCTCGGCGGCCAGGCCCTTGGTGAAGGCGATCACGAAACCCTTGGTGCCCCCGTAGGGCGCGTTCTGCGGGATGCCCAGCACCCCGGCCTCGGAGCCCGCTGACACGATGTTGCCCTTGGTTTTCTGCAGCTGGGGCAGGGCCGCCTTGGACATCAGGAAGGTGGTCTTCACGTTGTGCCTCATCATGTAGTCGAAAGCCTCCTCAGTGTAGTCGGTCAGGAAGTTGGTCTCCACGAACACGCCGGCGTTGTTGATGAGAATGTCCAGCTTGCCGTACTGCTTCACCGCCAGGTCCACGCAGCTCTGGGCCACGGGCCACAGGGAGAGGTCGCCGGTGAAGTGGATGGCTGTGCCGCCTTCCTGCATGATTTCTTTGGCAACCTGCTCCACCGGGTCCTCCGGCAGGCCGGCCACCACTACGCTGGCGCCCTCCCGGGCAAATTTCTTGCAGATGGCCTCGCCGATCCCCGCTCCGCCGCCGGTCACGATGGCTACTTTGCCTTCTAGTCTGTTTCCCATTCTATTTACGTTTTGGGTTTACTTTTTTGATTTACTCCTTATTCCCCCTCGTTCCTTCTTCGCTTGGTTTCTACGCTGTTTAGGCGTAATTGTGTTTTGGGCCTGTTTTCCGGGAAAAAGCCCCGAAACGGGGTTGGTTCCGGGGCACCGGAGAAAACCAGGCCCAAGCCGTTATTCCGTTTCAGGGCTGATTTTCCTTAAAGTGATTTTATTTTTTTATAATAGTAAACTTTGAAAAGCAGGGGTTTATGGTTTCAGGACTACCTTCACGCAGTTGTCTTCCTTATTCTTAAAGATGTCATAGCCGTGCGCGGCATCGGCCAGGGGCAAGGTGTGCGTGATGATGTCGTCCAGGCGCACCTTGCCGTCTACCACCAGCTGCATGAGGTGGTCTATGTAGTACTGCACCGGGGCCTGGGTGCCCATGAGGGTGACGCCCTTGTCAAACCAGCGGTAAACGGGGAAGTTGTCGAACGGGGAGCCGTACACGCCCACCACGCTCACCACGCCGGCTCTCCTGACGGCCCTTAGGCAGGTCTCCAACACCTTGGGCGTGCCTTTCTCCAGGTTGATGACGGCCTTGGCTTTCTCCAGGAAGTTACGGTCGGCCTCCATGCCCACGGCGTCAATGCAGACATCGGCCCCGCGGCCCTCGGTGATGCTGCGGATGTAGTCTACCACCTGGTCCTCGCTCTCCCACAGCAGGGTCTCGGAGTTGGCCGATTGGCGGGCCATCTCCAGGCGGTAGGGCTGGATGTCTATGTTGATGACCCGGCCGGCGCCCATGAGCCACGCCGACTTGGCGGCCATGATGCCCACCGGCCCGGCCCCGAAGATGGCTACCGTCTCGCCGCCCCTGATACGGCCCCAGTCTGCTGCGGCCCAGCCGGTGGGGAAGATATCGGTGAGGAACAGCACCTGCTCGTCGGTGAGGCCCTCGGGCACCTTCCGCGGTCCGAAGTCTGAGTAGGGTACGCGCACGTACTCGGCCTGGCCCCCGTTGATGCCCCCGTACAGGTCTGTGTACCCGAACAGGGCGGCCCCTTTCTGGTCTGAGAAGCCGCCGTCGGGGCCGTACTTGGGGTTGGAGTTCTCGCATTGGGTGGGCCAGCTGTTGTTGCAGAAGAAGCAGTGCCCGCAGGCGATGGGGAACGGCACCACCACCCGGTCTCCTTTCTTCAGGTTGGTGACCCCGGGGCCAACCTCCTCCACAATCCCCATGAACTCGTGGCCCAGGACCATGTCCTTCATCTGGGGCACGAAACCGTCATAGATGTGCAGGTCTGAGCCGCAGATGGCCGTGGAGGTGACCCGGATGATGGCATCGCGGGGTTCTTCGATGATCGGGTCGGGAACGGTGTCAACGCTGACGTCCCCGATTTTGTGGAACACGAGTGCTTTCATAGGTAGGGGGTATAATGTGGTTTATACTTTTTTGGATAGTATTTACACTTTTACAGGAAGTAAGTCGCTTTGGTTGTATTCCCGAACTGAGAAAGGCTGCTTTGCTATGGGGTAGATCAGAGGTGAAATCCAAAAAAGGCGTAAGAAAAGCGGATGATTACCTATGTCTGCAGTCCTGAAATGAGCTACTACCGGGGCTTATCTGATGCTCTTTTATGTAGCAAAAGGGGGGAGGAAGGCTCTTGCCAACCTGGGAAGCTGTAGTAAGCTGGGCCCTTTGGCATTCTTCCGGAGTACCCTTTCTGGTTGTGGTAACTGGTTTTAAATTAACTTAGTGGTTTCGCCTCACGTAACCGAACCAATGGAAATCCTTATTATTTTGCTCCTGACCTTGCTCAATGGCTTTTTCGCCCTTTCAGAGCTGTCTATCATCTCTGCAGGAAAAACCCGCATGGCGCAGAAGGCGAAGGAAGGCAGCGGGCGCGCCAAGGCCGTCATGGCGCTGCTGGACGCGCCGGAGGACTTTCTCTCTGCCATTCAGGTAGGCATCACCCTGATCGGGATCGTGTCGGGGGCTTACGGGGGGGCAGCACTTTCAGATGACATGCGGGAGTGGCTCTCTGGCATCAGCTTTCTGGCACCTTATGCCCATACGCTCTCGGTGGTCCTGGTCATCGGCCTGATCACTTACTTTTCCATTGTGATAGGGGAGCTGATTCCAAAGTCCATTGCGCTGGGCAACGCAGACACCATCGCGCTGGCAGTAGCGCCCATTATCAAAGGATTTACCGCCTTAACAATGCCGCTTGTAAAGCTGCTCTCAGGTTCCACCAGTTTGGCCACCAAGGCGCTCGGGATCAAAGAACCAGGAGAGGAGCGACTCTCAGGCGAGGAGCTTCGCCAGATTATCAGAACAGCGGGCAGGCAGGGAGTACTGGCCCGGGAAGAGACCCGGCTTCACCAGAATATCTTTTCCTTCGCTAACCTGAAAGCCAAGAATCTGCGCACCCACCGGCGCGAAGTAGAATACATTGACATCAGCCAGCCCTTGGACAGCATCAGGGAGGCCATTAAGGCCAGTGCCCACTCCAAGTTCCCTGTTACCGAAGGCGGCCTGGATGAGGTGGTGGGCGTGCTCACGGCTAAGGATTTTTATGAGTTCCTGGCCAGGGGCAAAAGCGGAAACTTAAGGGAAGTAATCCAGAAACCGATTTATATCCCGGAGTCTATGCCGGCCAATACGGCCCTTAACCTGTTCAAGCGCCGCAAGCAGTACCTGGGCATCGTCATTGATGAATACGGCACGGTGGAGGGAATTCTCACGCTCCATGATATTCTGGAGGCCATTGTAGGAGATATACCCGATGCCTACGAAGCAAACGAGCCCGATGTAGTGAGAAGGCAGGACGGGTCTCTGCTGGTTAGCGGCTCCATTGGGGTAGCGGAACTGAACAGGGCCCTTAAGCAGAAAGTGGTACCCAAGGACGAGGAGAATTACTCTACTCTGGCGGGCTTTATTTCTTTTCTTTTGGGCAGGTTTCCTGAAACGGGGGAGGTGTTCACGCACGCCGGTCACGAGTTTGAGATTGTGGACATGGATGGGGTGAGAATCGACAAGGTCCTGCTCAAGCGCCTCCCTCCGGCGGAAGAGGCGTCGCCAGAGGAAGGTGCGTGAAAGCGGACTTACTTAAAAGCTACGATGAAGGTGTTAGCCTAACCTTGATTAGCGGGACACGGATTGCCATTCATTTCTAGGATTCTGGTTGATGCCTTGACTGATCCTAAATTCCCAAGGTAGGCTTTAGCTTAGATGATACAGGCTTCAATCAATCACTACAAATTTGTATTTCTTGAGTTGCCCTTCTTCCGTTAAGGAAATGATATAGACCCCGGTTGGCAGGTTTTTGGTGTCTATTTCCCTTGTACCCGTAAACTGTAAATTGTACAGGATGTGTCCGCTGGTATTTGAAATAGAAGCCTCCGTAGGTTCAGAGCTATTGGATTTAAGGGTGATGACAGAACCTCGCCGGGCGGGGTTGGGGTATATTTCCAGCATGGGGCTTTGAATACCCTCCGCATTTTCTGAGATACCGGCTATTGGTGCAATCAATCCCGTTTTTACATGGAACACATCTGTTAGGCATCTCTTTTGGTCGCTTACCTTGTAGGTGGTGTTTGTTTGGGGGTTTACGGTAATGCTGCGGGTAGTGGCGCCGGTTGACCACCGGTAGGTGCCAATCCAGGAGGCGGTGAGTTGCGTGGTTGCTCCGGGAGAGGTGTTTTTGGTGATGGTCTTGTTCACGTCATGCATGATAGTGAACCGGTCGAATACAGTGCCATCTTTGCGCAGCATTTTGGCGTCCAATCTATTGGCTTCTATCTCCAGGTAGAGCATTCCGCCGTCATTCACTGCAAATGGCAAGGCATTATGCGGGTAACCACTCTGTACCCTGCCCGAGGCGCCGGAAGACCCAACCACGGCATACACCGTTCCTCGGTTTTTTCGGTTTGATGGGGTGATATAAGGGCAAGAGTTGCGACTGCCGTCATACCGGGCGGTTGAACTGCTTTTGGCGTGGGAAGTCAGGTCAAAACTGGTCTCGGGGCCATAATAATTGTTCAATAGATAAGACCGCTCGTAATTGTGGCTGTGGCCGGTGAGCACAAGATCCACCCCGTAGCGCTCCAGAATTCGGATGAAGTTCACCCGTAATTTCTTCAGTTCATCTTCCACATCAGAGTTATGGCTGCCTTTTGTGAAAGGAGGATGGTGCCAGTACACGATCACCCACTTCTTGCGGTTGGCTTGCAGGTCTTTTTTCAACCATGTTACCTGAACACCCGCTGTGTCATAGAGTTTGGTCCGGTCGGCCGCTTCTACGCCGTAAGAATCCAGACTGATGAAATGCGCGTTACCCCAATCAAAAGAATAAAAGGCCTTTGTCCCGGAGGCAACCCCGCCGCACTCTCCGGCGGTTGGAACCGAGAAGTTGGTGTAATATCCGCCTCTATCCCGGGCGGTTAACGGGGAGATGGACTCATAGTCATGGTTGCCAGGGGCTGGGAATAAGATGTGGTTTTTAAGGATATTTCCGCCAAATGGGGCGAAAAACTCTCTTCTGTAATCGCCGTCGCTGCCGTTGGGATAAGCGTTGTCTCCCAGTATCAGCAACAGCTCCGCCGGGTTTCTGGCCGCATAACGCAGGTAAGAGTTTAAAGTGCCGGATCGGTTCCCGTTTTCATCTTCCCCGCAATCTCCTAACACCGCAATCCTGATTTTTTTTACAACATGGTCTGGTGGGGCTGTCCTGAAGAAATTACTTCTGTCGGTCTGGAAGAACTGCGTAGAACTTCCTACTTGGTAGAAGTATTTTGAATTTGGGGTCAAACCAGTAATCCTGACCTCATGCCTGGTGGTAAGGACAGGGTCAGTGGCAGAACGGGTATAGGCGCCATAAGAAGTGCCTACCCTCACCCTGGAATCTGTGGGGATATTTGTTCTCCAGCGCAGGGTTACCGCCGTTTTGTTGCCCATCTGTAAATAAGGACCTAACATTACCCGGGCGGGTAATGAGCTTGCTAGCACCTCTTGCGGGTGGGTGGTTGTGGGGGTAAGGAGTGGGGCCGCTTCTGTAAAGCCATACCCCAATTGGTCAAAACCTGTTTCAAGGTCTTTATGGACAAAAAAAATAGCACCCCTGTGAGTGCTTTCAACTGCATTGATTTTACGGTGTTTTGAATTTGTGTCCAGAGGCTCAAAGCCCAGGAGGGCCATACCCTTTAAACTAAATAACAACAAGCTGTAAAGTGTAGTGGTGGTAACCATTGGAAAAAGAGTTTGTACCAAACGATGAAGGGCTTT
The DNA here is from genome assembly GCF_017355955.1 of Sabulibacter ruber. GTDB lineage: Bacteria > Bacteroidota > Bacteroidia > Cytophagales > Hymenobacteraceae > Nibribacter > Nibribacter ruber_A. The sequence continues at coordinate 77,914 of NZ_JAFFID010000001.1, forward strand.
CTGGCCCCACTGCGGCAAGTGAACATTTCTCAACAATGGGAGGCTTTTTTATTACTGAAATTGCCTCTGGTGAGAAAAACGGGAAGTTTACAATGACACGTAGAGCAGGAGAACGAACAAGCCGAAGCTTGGGGTGGACCAATAAGATAAAGTCAGATGACCGCAAAAGCTCATCTAATCTGGGTAATGCTGTCTTGGAATGGAGCCTGTTTTTAAACCATTTTCCCCTAAAAAGCAGAAAACGGATTCTTTCAGAGGGTGTAGATTATGAAGTTATTAAATTAAAATATAATAAATATAATTTTATATAATTAATATACAAATATAGTGTAGATTGTTAAAACTCCAAAGCAGCAGGTTTAATTGCTTTTAACTATTAAGTAGGATGGGAAATCTAAACTTTGTTCCAAGGAATACCTAACTGTGCGTTCGATATAGGTATTCAACCAAGTAGTGAAGTTTGAGTGATTTAACTTCTTCCAGATTGAAAACAATAGCCTTCCACCCGCATCTACAGCCGCAAGAATTTCTACAAGATTTGCCTGACTACCGACAAAAGTGCCATCCACTACGCTGACCGAAGCCTTGTGACAAAGTACAGAGTTTTGTTTATAGGGAGCCTGCATATTCCTTATTCCTGCGAGACAATCTACACAAGCCATGAAGGCTATACCTTTTCTATCAGGTTTCCCACCAGAATGGGCTAAATTGGATGGAGTTTGGCGAAACTGTTTATGGCCTGTTTTAAAGATAACAGGGCATAAACAGTTTTGCCTTGGAACCTCCTTTGCCCTCAAGGCGATTTCTTGGTCATTGATTTGGAGGAGGGCTGTTTTCGTTTGGCCAGGGTCTGTTGCTGGTCGGCACCATCGGTTTTAAGTTTCTGGATGACGGCGGCCGCAACTTTTCTGCCTAAGGCAAGCCCAACCTCATTATCAGAACGGAAATGGATGCCGCCCTGGAACCTAGATTCTGCCCCATCTTTCGCAATCTTCTCAAAAAACGCCCGGTCTGCGGGAAAGAAGTAGGAGAACAGCTCGGCTTTTACGCCCCCTATCATAGCGTGTCCCGAGGGGTAACCGGGGAAGGGCGGAGTGGGCAGCAGAGACTGATAGGTGGTGTCATACTGGTTTGGGCGAATTCCCCAGTAGGCGTATTTTGCGTCCCAGCAGGCGGCGAAGGCATCATAGGAAGCAACGGCGGTGGAAGCATAAATGCGGGCAGCACGGGGAGGGTTGAGGTGCAAGTTATACTCAAATATCTTTCTGTGCAGTACGTCTTCGCCGCTTTGGCTGGCGTAATGGAAAGCGTTGGCTTTTGCCCGGAAGGTTGGTTTGTAGGCTTTGAGTTCAGCCATTTCCTTGTCAAAATCGGGCGGAGGACCTGGCCTGAACTGGCTGCTGCTGTCTAACACCACGGTTTTGTTTCGGCCTGCCAAAGGAAACATCGGTTTTTTTCCGTTCCATAGCTTTGTGCCCTTCGGTATTTTCCCATCCCAGGCAGTTTTAGGGGTATAATCCCTGGTGAGTTCTATTTCATGTAAGGCAATCCGCTTGCCAAGTTCATAGCCCGCTTTCGTGTCGCTGGGGAAAGCCACGCCGGCCGCAACTCTGGAAGCCATTACCCGCTGCGCCATTTTTTGCACCGAATCTGCCAAAGCAGGGTAAAAATGAGCGATGATAGTGGCCGCCGCGCCTGCTGCCACAGAATGCTCGCAGGGGTAAGTTGGGCTCTCTGGTTTAGGGGCGTACACCTCGATGCGGCTGTTGGCGGCATACGGACGCGGACGGTTATAGGCGTATTTGGTATCCCAGGCGGCAATGGTGGCATCGTACACGGAGACGTTCAGGAGCATGTTCGCCAGCGCCCCATTGTAGGTGGTGTCGATCACCCATAATTTCGAGATCATCTCATACCACCTGTAACTGGGCGAGCCCGCATTCCAGTAAATGATCTGCTGTTTTTGGGCAGAATCCAGGTTTTGTTGAAGGGTAAGTACCTGCGCAATTTCCTCCTTGTAAGAGGGTGGGGGAGCCAACCGGTAGGCCTTGCCTGATGGAATGAACCAGGTTCTCCAGGTGCCGGCAGCGGGTTCCACCTGGGCCAGCAGGTGGGTCGCCATCAAAAGGCCGGCAATCAGAATGGGTAAGCTCTTTTTCATGTTCTTAGTACCTTTATGTTGGATATAAGATAGCTCCTATAGCTGTAATCTGGAGGCAAGTGTCAACAGACAGCAGGTTAGGGTATACAAACTGCAGATGTAAGCCAACGGTAATAGGGCCTTTTTGCTGTATTTTTAGAAGAGAGGCTACTGGAAGAGAAAACTTTACTGGAACAGGTAGTCCTAAAGAACTGCTTTCTCCTTTACCGGTAGCATACAAGAGAACTTACCCCTAATGGCCAGATGAACTTAGCGATAGATAAAAAACAATTGAGGTTTTACCTATGGGTGGGAGCAGCTTACCTGGGGCTATGGCTGTTTGTGGATCTGGTGACGCATACTGCCCAGTTCCCGCTATGGGCAGTAAATGAAATCTGGCGGGCGGTTTACATTGCGGCAGCGAATATTATCTTCTTTGAATTCACTCTTCCCAGGATTTCGCGCAGAAAGAAACTAAAGTCCCTTGCGTTGCTGCTAGGCCAATTCTTTCTGTTTTCCTTTGGGTTATATGCCTGGAGAGCCTTAGGGATTCAGGCAGGTATCCATACTTCTTTTATTACTTATTCTACCTTTTCGCACGGGCTGGGAGATCAGTTTGGGGCAAGTATTTTTTCGGTGGTCTTTTTTGGGGTAATCAGGCACATTTACCAATATAGGAAGTTGAAAGAGGCGGCCCAGTTGTTACGAATTGAAAAACAGGAAGCCGAGCTGAACTATCTGAAATCCCAGACCAATCCGCATTTTCTGTTCAATACCTTGAACAACATCTATGCGCTGGCAAGAGACAAGTCTGACTTGGCTCCCGAGTCAATTTTGCGGTTGTCAAAAATCCTGCGCTATATGCTGTATGAGGCTGGTGGAACGTATATAGCTTTGGAACAGGAACTGAAATTGATAAGCGATTATCTTGCCTTGGAGCAATTGCGCTACGATGCCTCCTTGCAGCTAAACTTCAACTATGACGTGGAAGATATGAAACAGTCTTTGCCCCCGCTGTTGCTGATTCCCTTAGTAGAAAATGCCTTCAAACACGGGGTATCAGAAACCAGGCAAAGGCCCTTTGTAGACATCCACCTCTCGGTCAATCAGCGGCAGCTAGTGTTTGTTGTAAAGAATTCTACCGAAGTTTTGCCCGAAGAAGCCCCCATCAAAGAACACATAGGGCTCTCTAACCTGAGGCGCCAATTGGAACTGCTCTACAGAGACTACAGCCTCTCTGTGCAACAAGGGAATTGCGAGTTTACCGCCACTCTGAAAATAAACCTGGCCAGCCATGTCCCACATCACCTGCATCATCATTGAAGACGAGCCTCTGGCCGTAAAAATCCTGTCAGACTACATTGCGCAGGTACCGTTTCTGGAGCTGAAGCACGTTTTCAAAGATGCTCTGCTTGCAACCGACTACCTGCGCGACCATGCCATAGATCTTATTTTTCTGGATATCCACTTACCCAAGCTCAAGGGAATGGCCTTCCTGAAGACATTGGTGCATCCGCCCGCCGTGATCATTACCACTGCCTACCACCAATACGCAGTAGAGGGCTTTAACCTGAACGTCACCGACTACCTGTTAAAACCCATTGAATTTGAACGGTTCTTGGTGGCGGTGACCAAAGTGAAATCTCACCAGAAGGAAAAACTACCGCTAAGTGAGCCTCAGGAGAAAGATTATGTTTTCCTGAATTTTCAGAAAAAGAAGGTCAAAATCCTGTTCTCTGAGATTGTGTACATAGAAAGCCAGCGGGAATACATAAAAGTGGTGACTACCAAAGAAGCTTACCTTTCCAAGATGAGCACGCATGAGATAGAAGCCCTGTTGCCTGCGCATCTGTTCAAAAGGATTCACAGGTCTTTCATTGTCTCTCTCAATAAAATCGAATCATACACTCATGAAATGGTTGAGGTAAACGGAATTTCCATCCCGATTGGCCGAGGGTACAGAGCGGTTGTGGAGAGCCTGTAGGCTTTCGCACCAAAACTGCGCCTATTGGTTAACTGATGGAGAAGCCAAATCTAGCTAGGGTGTATTTCTGAGCTTGGAAGGACAGTTTGAAAATAATTTTTCCAAGTAAGAAAATCTGATGTAAAGAAACCTTGGAGTCAGGTTCCAAGGCAAAATGCTGTATCTAAGAGTTAAAGGCTATTAAATAGAATGTAGGGTTGGTAGGAGATAAGCGGTGATTGGTTTTTGCTTGTTTTCAGAAAAAGAGGCAAAAAAATAAGCTTAAAAGTAGTTCGTCGCCAGAGCGCAAGCGGATAGTGAGCAACTACTTTTAAGCCTGTTTAGATATGATGGTACCGGTTTTTACGGGCAATTTTCTGGTAGGGTTATACTCTTGGTAAAATTTTATTTAGAAATTTTCTCATAATCAATCCAGGTAAGTTGCTGAGCCAAAGCATAACCTAGATAAATCAGTTTTTGAGTTTTCTGAGGAAGACTGAAGCTCCAAAATGGATAGGCAAAAAAATGCCTGCCGGTGACAAGTCGGCAGGCAAACAGACAAACAACAAAAAAACTGAAACAAGAACTTACTTCCGTATGGGGGGCTACGGAAGAAAAATATATATCTTAATATCTAATTCCTGGGTGACCAGTTAAGGAGTCAAATTCAAAAGTCCCTAAGAAGTAGCCATCCAATACAAAGCCATCTGATAACTGGCCGGTTTTAAATTCTACTATGTTGCTAACAGAAGCAGAGGAGAAGCTTTCTAATTGGTTGACAATTCTTTTAGTGGTTTGTCCTCCAGATTTCAAAGGGCTGTTAAAGCTTGCATTCTGCTTGAATTGCTTTTGAGAAGCAGCTGTAAAACCTAACCCTGTAATATTCATCTCCATTTGCTCTTTATTATGATACAATATTAGCGGGAAGGATGATCAGGAAACAGGAAAGGATACAGGTGTAATTAACTAGGATTTAATGAAGTGTACCTCTGAGTTGATTTGGATTATTTATATAAATATTCTTTAAACAGACCAATAAACTCAAAAGGAGATTTAAAAATTAGAAGTAAAAGAGTGTTTTGGTAACGTTTAGGCCTTAGCTTGTGAAGAGAATTTGTGGCCTATGACTTGCAAACTAAAGATGCTGGCTAGCAAAACCACCGAGGGAAAGGCAATCAGCCACCAAGCTTCCAACGAAAACCGGGCGTTGGCAAGCATTTTTCCCCAGGAAGGAACATCAGCGGGGAGGCCAATTCCTAGGTAGGCCAGGGTAGACCCAATACCCAGCAGGCCCGAGGCTGCAAAGCAAAAATTGGTAAGCAGAGGTCCTTTCAGTTGTGGCCACATGAAGTGCGTGAAGACCCGTTTGAAAGGAATCCCCAAAGCTTGCGCCGTTTCATAGTAGCTTTCCTTTTGCAGTTGTAGCACCATTCCCCTGGAAACCCGAGCAGGCAGTACCCAGTAGGTGGCACAAATCCAGAACATGAGCGTGAGGATGGAGAAAGGGGTAAACAGCGTCAGGATCAACAAAAGCAGGAGTTTGGGAAAAGTAGCCCAAATACCTATTATTTTCTGAAGCCCCTCGTCTACCGGGATAGTCACTTTCTTGTTGCCCCATTTGAAAAAGCTTTTTTGGCTTACCTTAACCAGAGGGTACGAAATCATAAGTGCGCAACCAATGTACACCGCGAACTGAAAAGCACCTGACCATTGCCGGGTACTCCATTGAAATAGTGGGTAAAAGTAGAATAGAGCCAGAAGCAACAGACCGCTCAGGAACAGTTTGCCTAAAGAGATTTTCAGGCCATTATTTCCCAAAGTAGCGGCTATTGTTCCGGATAGGATTCCCACCAATGTTGCCAGGGCCATGGGCGGGAACGCCAGAAGCCAGCTGGTGCGGCAACCATGGATCAGGTACAACAACACATCCCGGCCCAGTTGGTCGGTACCCAGCAGGTGTTGCATTAACCGGAAAGGTGGCCGGTACGCTTCTTCAGGCACCGCCTGCACATCGTATCCCAAGCTGATCCAAACCTGGGAGAGCCCGGCGGCACAGGTGAAAAGGACCAGCCAGAGAAAAGCGAGTTTCTCTTTCCAGGCCAAAGGGGAAGGTGTCTTGGGTTTCTCCACGTGCGTCAGGTGTTGCTCTGGTTTCTGGGGTCAAGTACCAGGTAAAGAAAATCGGTGAAGGTGGTCACCGCCAACCTAAAAACCAGCAGAAAAAGTGTGATGCCCACCACCACCGGATAATCATTTGATAAGATGGATTTCACCAGCAGGGACCCAATGCCTTGCAGGGAGAAAGTGATCTCCACAATCAGCACTCCGGAAACCAACCCTATCACTACTTCGCTCAGCAGGGTGAGGATAGGTACCAAGGCATTAGGCAAGGCGTGTACCCGTAAAGACCTGCGGTAAGACAAGCCTTTGGCCATAGCGGTACGGGTATACAAACTTCGGCTTTGCGTTTGAAGGGAATGATAGAACTGCAACGTCAAATGCGGAATGATAAAGAACGCAATGCACAATCCGCCCAGTAGAACGGGAGGAGTGCCCATGGTTTGAAGCAAGTCAGGTTCCCCAGAACTGAAAGGAACGAGCAGGGAGCCACCCGCCAGAAAGTAAATCCCGAACACCACCAGCGTAATCATAAACCCGGGGACACTATCCAGGAAGTACAGAAAATGCCGGAGAACGGAGGTGTAAACGCTGGTGGGGTGTAAGGTAAAAGCGAACCCCAATAGATAAGAAGCGAGTAGGGCCGGGAGCAACCCCAACAATCCTAACCCAACCGACACATGAAGGGCACTTCCTATTTTCTGATAAACCGGTTTATAGTCTACTGTGGAAGTACCTAAGTCACCTTGTAAAAGACCAGATAGCCAGGCATGATAGACGTTGTCTTTCCCGTGCCACCTGAGCAACGGTAAATGATAAGAGAGAGGCGCGTTCTGGCTGATCAATTTGCCCCAGGTCTTGGAGAGGCTGTTTTCATCCGATGAAGTGGTTTGTAGAAACCGGGAAATCATTTTTTTCAGAGAAGAAATTTCTTCATTTAATTCGGCTCCTGCCCAGCGCTGGAGATGCTCCTGCAGTTGGTTAACTTTTTCGGGAGGCGCCGTCTTTTTCCAGTTTTGCCATTCCTTGTAAAAAGCTTGGGAAGGAACTACCCCATGCCGAAGCACCGCCGCAGAGAGCCACCGAGTAGCTTCAGCCATAGGCTTGATGTTTTCTGCTGTTTCCAGCCCCTTTAACTGAAAACTAAAGTAAAACAGCGGACGGTTGTAACCGGTGCGGGTTAAGTAATCTGACGTGATCTTTTGCAGCGTGTTTTGGTTAGAGGTGCCGTAAACGGTTGAATCAGCATCGGCAAGCCCCCTGGGATTGTTGACCGAAGGAAGTAACCTGCTCACCAGAAACACACAGGAAACAGTAAACCAAAGGGTGAAAAAGAATTTCAATACCCGCAGGCTTACTTGTGGCAAGGTCATTCCGTTTTTTACTTTCTTTTCGTGAATCGGAGCAAATCATAGCCCGGCTTCAGGCTGGAAACCACCACCGAGTCGATCTGCTTTGAGATCGCTAATTTGTTTTGCATGAAGTACAGAAACACAAAATTGCTTTCTTCCTGCATCTTTTCCTGGAGCTGCTTCAGTAAGGCCGCTTTTTCCTGGGTTCTTTCTTCCTGGGCAATCTTCTCCAGCAATTGGTCTGTGTTTGGGGTACCAAACCCGGTGATATTGGAGCCTCCCTCGGCGGCATTGGAAGTATGAAGAATGGGCACCAGGTTATAGGAAAGGGGAGTGCTTACCAACGTTCTAAGGAAAAGGTCATAGTTTCTGGCCTTCAGGCGTTCACTGATCTGGCTGCTCTCCAGAGCCCGCAGCGTAACCGGAATTTTGATGGCCTTCGCGTTTTGCTGGAACAAAAGCGCAAAGCTCTCGAATTCAGAATTACCCGCCCGGTGCAGCAGTTCCAGTTCTAACCGCTGAGTTCTTCCGTTAGCGTTTCTTTCCCACCCAGAAGATGATTCCTGCCAGCCCGCCTGTTTCAGGAGTGTTTTTGCTTTTTCGGGATCAAAACCGAAAGGAGGCAATGAACCATGGTAGAACTCTTTTTCCTTCGGATGAATCAATCCCACTGTAGGAGTTGCCAGCCCCCCCTGGATGGTTTTGATTACCTGCGGAACATTCACCAGATGCGCCAGAGCCTGCCGAGTGACTTTATCCTTCAGCAACGGATTGGTCCCGTTCATTCCCATATACACTAAGTCATAGGAAAGGGGAGAATAGAAGTTGAAGTGCTGAGTGTACGCCGGGTCTTTCTTCATTTCCTGGAAAGTGACCAAGGGCAAATTGTCCATCAGGTCCACTTGCCTGGCCTTCAAAGCCAGCACTGCGGCGGCGTTATCCGGGATGATCTGAAAAACAATGCGGGAAGGATTGGCAATCAGTGTCTTTTTGTTTGTGGCAACTTTGTCTGCCCACCAGGTCTTTTTTCTATCCAGCATGACCGCTTGCCCTGCGTTCCAGGAAATGAACTGGTAGGGACCACTGCCTTTGATAGTAGCGGTATCAGTAGCTATAGAAGGATTGTTCAGGAAAGCGGCGAACTCTTTGAACGTGGAAGTCTGCGATAGCGAATCAAACTTCTGCCGGATCAGGCTATATGAAACGGCAGCGAGCGTACCTTTAGGATCAAACTGGTACGCGGGAAAAACAAAAAAATCGCCGCTCATCAGTTTCATTTCCGGGGTGTACCCAGAGCAGACAATGGTGAACGAAGTGGGGTTCTCTTTGTTTACCTGAATGTCTTTGATGAAATGATACTGGGCGCGCCAACGCTCATTATCTAATAGAGGGCTATGCAGCAGCTTCAGGGAAAATGCCACATCGGCCGCCGTAATGGGGGAACCGTTGTCCCACCGGGCCTCTGGTCTTATAGTATAAGTAAAGTAGGCCAGGGAATCATCTCTGCGTACCTGGGGCAAGCCCGCGGCCAGAAGAGGCTGAACGGAGTTGTCTTTCAGGTCAACGGTTAAGAGACTTTGGTAAACTAAATTAAATATTTGCAGCGCGTTGGCATTGCCATAGCTCAGCGGATGCAAAGATTCTGGGTCTTGCGCTAGCCGTACTCTTACCGCCGAATCCGGGGAAGGTGAGGAGCAGGACAGAAGCCATATAAAAAGTAAGCTAAGGCTTTTGGCGCAGGTTCTTGTCATATTAAGCGTTAAAAAAAGGTTTTCCACCCTGCTCAATATTACAAAACTTGTCCCAATAAGCCTTAGCCGATTTTAGTATATAATATTCAATATGCTTGAAAGACTTCTTTACTGCAATACTAAAGAGAAAGCTTAGTCTCTTGTGTCCCAAGTACCAGTTCCGCCATAACCAACTTCGCCAGAAGTAGGTTGAGTGCTGGTGGTGGTAGTTGTGGATGAGGTTGTAGATAAGGTGCTGGCTGTTGAAGAAGATTTATCTTTTTCTTTAGTATTAGTAGTATTTCCAGTAACTACTGTAAGTTGAAGGAGCAGAGCGAGAAGTAATTCTACCATGGCTTTGTTTAATTTTTAAGTTTAAGACAAAGGTGACCAATTGCACTCCCTGAATAAAGGAAATAACTGTACTAAGAATAACTATGAATCAAATAAGAATAAATATAAAATAAACAATTTATAGGAAAGTTGCCTTTTTTTAAATGTATGATTTAGTTAAAAAATTAGGTAAAAACAAGCTTTAGTGTTTTGAATTTTTATCGATAAAAAAGTAAAGGTTTTTATATTTTAGATGCCTGATTACGCATCAGGGTAGACCCAAAAGGATAGAATCTGTTCCCGGATTATGGAAGAATTAAAAAAGCTTATACAAATTATTGAAAAAAGAGTTGGTGTGCCAAGTCAGTCATTTTCAAATAATTCCAAAGAAAAAAAGCTTTACCAGGAGATTGTTTCAGGGAGGGTAACAGATGATAAGTCTGCAGAAGCAATCCTTTATGCTCAATCCAAAGGAGTGGAAAAAGGTGGGTTGAAGATGGTGAAGTCACGGCTTAGAAAGAAGTTGATGAACCACCTCTTCTTCATTGATGATAAGAAAGATGGCTTGCAGACTCCGCATGCCATAGAACAAAATTGCCTGGCTAAGTTCTACCAGGCCAGAATTCTGATAGATTCAGGGGCTTACGAGCTGGCCCTCCCTCTCCTTAAACAAGCATTGGCTAAAACGCTTGAATATGACTTCAACTTCACCTCTACCTTATGTTTGAGATTGATGGTGCATTCTTATGTGAACCTGAAAGAAAGGAATTTATTTTATAAAACTACCAGCCAATTAGAAACGCTCACAAAGAAACTGGCTGCTGATCAAGAATCAGAAATGCTCTTTTTTGAAGCTAATATTGAGCTAAGCCATTCCATAGCAGCAAGAAAAGCATACTTGAAAAATATTGATCATGTGCTAACCAAAATGAATTCTATTTGGGTTAAAGCCAAAACCTATGAAACCTTCAACCACTATTATAAATTATCTATGTGGTTGCATGAACTTACTGGAAATTTTGATGAAATAGTGACTTTAACTAAGTTGTCTGAGCAGATATTAAAAGAACACCAGAATGTAGCCAAAAGGTTTGATCATAGGTATAATCAATTTATTCAGGTTTATGCTCATTTGAGATCTAAAAGGCTGGAAGAGGGACTTGAATTAGCAAGTAATTATATCACTTCTTTTAACCCGGCAAGTAATAACTGGTTCGCCTTTATGGAGAACTATACCCTGTTAGCCATTCACGCCAAAAAATATGCAGCTGCACATCTCTTGCTGCATCAAGTGCAGACGAACCCATTTATAAAGAAGATTAATAAACTTGCTCAGGAGAGATGGGCCTTATTTGAAGCCTATTTGCATTTGGTGGCTCCCCAAACAGACCAGCCTCTCAAATGGCAGAACTTGGTTCATAATGCTCCTATCTACAGCAAAGACAAAGAAGGATTTAATGTGGCAATTCTAATCCTTCAGGTAATGTACTTTCTGGAAATCGTAGATTTTGAGGCTCTAGAATATAGGGTGGAGTCTCTGAAGAAATATGCACAACATCACTTTAAAGACAGTTTCAGTGAGCGAAGCAGAATCTTTTTTAAATTATTAACTATTTTGGTAAGAGCTAATTTTGATCCTGCTGAAACGCAAAAGAAGGGAAATTATCTGTACAATAAACTACAAAAAACTATTCCGCCTGGTGATGCTTACGCTGAAATTGAAATAGTTCCTTACGAACATCTCTGGGAATTGATTCTGGAGAAAATTAAGAGTACTGCTGTATATTGAAATAAAAGATAGCTAAATGTAATTTAGTGTTTATTCAGGATTAATTATAGATTTTTATTACCGAATTTTATCTACTAATTAAAAAAGTTAGATGCTAATAGATAATCTTTGTAAGTAAAGAGATTTCTAAGCAGGAATGGATTTTAGGCGTATTCTAGGAATTAAGTCCAAAAACTAATAAGATGTAGCTTAGAATTGAATACGGTAACCTAAGTACGGATAAATGCCTAATTGGTAATACACTTTTTCTGTATTCTCTTCCAAATCCCAACCGTAATACAACTCATTTTGGTTGTTTAAAAAGTTGTCTGCTGCAGCAAATATCCAGTGGGTAGTTTTCTTTGTATTTAGTTGGTAGGAAACCCTAACATCTGTCCTGAAATAATCTTTCAATTGTGGCTTATAGGCATTTGCCACATCATAGTAAATTTTATTGGTTGGCTCCTGGCTTGTTTTGGAGGAATCTATGGGTACGTACCTTCTTCCCCCCGAAAAGTTAACTCTAAGGTCAACCGAAAGGTGGTGCCGCTTTTCAGCATCCAGGTTGATTTCTTTACCTACCAGGAAGTTTGAGATATACCCAATATCAAAGGTGGTAGATCTTTCTTTGCCATCACCACCGGTGTATCTTGACCTTAGTAAAGAAAGGTTGCCCAGGGCATAGAACCCGTTCTTGAGGAACCTTTCAGCGGTAATTTCTAATCCGTAGTTTCTGCCCGTGCCTTTGCTTACAACACTATCTACGGTGACAAAACTATAATCGGTTCCTAAGTTTAACATGGAGAAAGCCTCTTCTCCCGCTCTCTTACTCACCGGTACCTTGTAGTGGTACTGGAAATAAGCCTCCGCTTTTAACCTCCAGGAAGCATTCACATTCAGATTATATCCTAACACCACCTGGCGGCTACGGGTGAAATCAAGCTTGTTGTACGGTTGATTGTATTCGGGCCTTTCCTGGGAAAAGAACCTGTATTCATAATAAACCAAGGGTTGGGTCTGGCTGTGTAGGCCCGCTGACAGATAGATTCTTTGGGCATCAGTCAGGTAATAATCTAAGGAGACCCGGGGCTCATAGGCAGATCTGTTTGCAATTGAAAACCTTTGGGTATACAACCCGGCCTGCACATCCAGTCTGGGAGTAAGGGAATATTTAGAAAGCAGATATGCCTGCACAAGGGAGGCAGAGCCCTGGGCATCTAAGGGGAATTCATAGACGTCTCTGGGGTCCTGGTACATGATTTCCTTGTTGTTGTAGTACATCTTTTGCCAGGTAAACCCGCTTTTGATCAAGATACGGTTTGTAGGTTTGTGCGTGACATTGAACCTGGTGATCAGCTGCCTTTCATAGTTTCTAAGGTAGTAGAACAACTTACTGGTTAGGTTCCTGTACGTGGCAATACTGGTGGCCTCCACCTGGCTCCCTGAGGTAGAAACGATCAATTCGGTTACGGTTTTGGGTACTCTGGAGAAGGTATGGTGTACCCCAAAGGCATACATCTGGTTGTTTAGGGTTGGCTCTAACCGGTAGCGAACTTTGCCCCACGTGGTGGTGTCTTCGTCAATGTCATAGATGGTAACATTGCTGCTCCCGGCAATGCCCCAGGCAGAGAATTTGCCCATCTTGGGAGTGGGGAGCACGATTTTAAACGAGCCATCCTGGTACCTTGGCAAGCCGTCATAGCCAATATCCACGCCAAGTTTCTCCAGCGGACGGAAGGTGAAGAGGCGCATGCTACCCAGGAATGATCCGCCCCATTTCTTCACCAAAGGGCCTTCTGTTACCACCTCCATGCCGTTCAGGCCAAGCTGAAGGGTATTCTCCACTTTTTTGTTATTCCCTTCCCGAAGCCGCACATCCATCACCGCTCCAATTCGGTTGCCATACTCAGCAGGGAAAGCTCCGGTCAGGAAGTCTGAGTTCGCCAAAAGGTTATTGTTCAAGAGGCTGAAGGCACCGCCCGTGTTAGGAGTGAAGGTGAAGTGATTGGGATTAGGGATTTCAACTCCCTCCAGGCGCCACAAAACCCCTAAAGGAGAGTTGCCTCGTACAATCAAGTCGTTCCGTTGGTCTGACGCGCTGGATACTCCCGCATAGTTCGCTGCCATTCGGCTGGGGTCTTGCCTTGAGCCGGCAAACCGGTTGATTTCATCTGGCCTTAAGGTATGCACACTGGAAGAAATGAGCAGGTTCTGCGGGAGGGACTTATCCCTTTCTGCCACTACCAATACCTCCGATTCCTGAACAAAGCTTTCTTCGAGTTGCACCGGTACTACCGTTTCCTTTCCGGAGACAACCATGATATTGGACACTTCCCCTTCCTTATATCCCAGGTAGGTTACTTTCAGGCTATGTCTGCCAATAGGTAACTTATCAAAAGAAAAAGAACCGTCAATACCAGTACTAACTGCTCTTATAGGATCAACAGAAACCAGGACTACGGTGGCGCCTATAAGAGGGGTTCTTAGCCCAGCGTCAATCACTGTTCCTCTAAGGGTTTGGGTATAGCTTTTAAGAGAGGCCTGGGCAGTTTGCTCCACTCTGGGCTTAAGTACGATTTGTTCTCCAATGATCTGGTAGGAAAGGCCTGCGCAGTTACAAAGCACTTGAAGAGCCCTTCTTAAAGGCAGAGAAGTGGCATTACAGTTTACAGTAGAGGAGAGCGGAAGCTGGCTGTTGCTGTAGGAAAAGTTGAGGCCATATCTTTTCTCTAAATCTTGCAGTACCTGTTCTAACGATCTTCCCTGGTATTGAAAGGATATAGGCACTTCGGTCATAGATTCCTGTGCCACTGATCTCTGTGAGGTGAGGATCAGGAATACCGCACATAGGAATATGAAAGCATGTCTTAGCAACGCCTGTAGATTGAAAGTTTCTAATGCCAACCGTAGGGGAATTTGAACTTGCTAAGATCAAAATTTCAGGAATATTTACAAAGTAGTATTATTAAAATATAGTAAACTTTAAACCATTATTCAGCGATTTTCTTCCCTTTGGAAGGGATATCCACTGTACCTCTACTAGCTCTGTTTCTTAGCTAATTCTGTAAAAACAGCTTGAAAATGAATAGTGCTTTAGTTTAGCTCTCAGACGTGAAGTGACAAGGTGTTATCATGAAGCAGAAGCTTAGCTCTTGAATAGCTGCTGCCTTTTGCTAGTATATACCAAAAGAAAAAGCCCCAGAGAAAACTGCTTTCCTCTGGGGCTTTTTCTTTTGTTTTTCTATGTAGGCTCTAGTTGTCGTTGATGACTTTGCCAGATCCTGAGGTGAGGGTAGAGATCAGGTTAGGGTAGCCTCTATAGTAGATATTCCCGCTGCCTGAAAGCGTAGCATCCAGGTACTTGTCTACCCAGATTTGCTGGTGCCCTGACCCGGTTGACCTGACAAAAGCCGTATCGGTATGAAGAAAATATCCCTGTATTCTTCCCGATCCGCTGGAGTTAGTTTCAAGGTGGTTTACAAAACCCTCCAGGATGATATCTCCTGAACCAGAAAGCAAGAGGTTCATCTTAGGGATGCTTCCCAGGTACCGTATGGTTCCTGAACCCGATAAGTTTACATTCAGCTTCTGGGCAGAGGGTACCGTCTGTACCCTTATCATACCAGAACTCTTCAGCTCTACATTCTCAATAGAAGGCAAGGTAATGTATACACTTGCTTCGTCATTATCATACTCCAGGCAAGATTCTGATCTTATGACCAGGGTATTGCCAATAACTTCGGTGGTGATTTGAGGCAGCAGATTAGAGAAACTTTCTATTCTTACCTCGTTCGTAGACCCTCCAGTGATGTAGACATTGCCAGCAATGCGCATGTCTACACCTCTGAATGCAGGTAAATCTCTTGTTTCTGTTTTTACAGTTCCACTGCCTTCAATGCAGGGTCCTGTCCCTAAGATGTCACAAGACGTCAGAAAAGCGAATGAACAGAAAGAGACAATCAGTTTAGAAAATGTTCTGAAATACATGGTTCACAGCAGGCCATTGCAGGCCAAAGGTACTATTGGCATCCAGCACCTTCAATGGTATAAACTCCTGCCTGAGACCGGTTAATCTTCACATCTGAGGACGCAACCAGAACAGATAAAATCTCTTTCAACTCTGGGTTCTCAAAGGTTCCGGTGAAAGTGCATTGCTGTAGATTCTGGTTTGGAACTTCAATGGAAACCTTGAAATACTTTTCTAACTGATCAGCCACTTCTTTGATAGAGGTATTCTCAAACTCCAGAGACTGCCAGGCCAGGCCGGTCTCTTTCACAGTTTCTTTCTTTACCAGACTTCCGTTAGCAGAAAGCACACCCGTAAAGCCAGGGGTGAGCAGAACTTGTTTTTTGTCTTTCAGGGAAGAGAAGGCAACTTTACCGGTTTTAACGGCCACCGTTACGTCAGATTCACCTTTTACCGCCCGTACATTGAAAGAAGTACCTAACACCTTGGTCTGGGCATTGCCGCTTTGGATCACAAAAGGCTGCTCCGGATTTTTCCGTACTTCAAAGAAGCCTTCGCCTACCAGTTCCACTTTGCGCTCAGACCCGTTGAATGCCGTCTGGTAACGTAATCTGGAATTTTCATTCAGGAAAACCTGGCTGCTGTCTGGCAGGTAGATCAGTTGGCGCTGACCAGCGGTAGTGGCAATCTGGGTCCAGGCGTCAGAAGAGGTATTAAATTGCAAATACCCTAGCCAAGCTAAACCAGCGGCCAAAACAAACGCTGCTGCATACTTGTATAGGGTATTCCAGGGGTTGAGTTGTCTAACTACCGGCTCAGACCTTTCGTTTTCTGATCCATCCTCTGATCGTTCAATTTTCAAGGTGGGCTCTTCTGGTACCAGCTGAATGACTTTAGTTTCAGTTGGCAGTTCAATTTTAGAGCAGAGTTTTTCCCAGGCCAATTCTGCGTTTGGTTGGAAGGTCACGTTTTGCTCGGTGCCCACCTCATCCCAAACTTCCAGAGCATCGGCCCATTGTTGCATGTGAGCATCGTCTTCGTTCAACCAGGCAGAAAACTCCAGTTGTTCTTGTTCAGATAACTCTCCACGCAGCGCTTTAGCCATTAAAACCCATTCCGGGTTTTCACGGGTATCAAGTTTTGTTTGTGTCATTGGTTTGTTAGTGTCGTGGTATCTGTAAGACAAGCAAGGCCCTAAAAACCCCTATGTCTACCGCAAGAATTCGTTAAAGTAATGTTAAAGTTTTACTTGCCTCAGATAAATTGATAAGGAGAGAGGAAGTTAAAAACAGTAATAAAAGATGCTCCCGCAAGATTCTAAGAGCCTTACCCATCTGGTTTTCAACGGTTTTAGGAGAAAGCTGCAGGGTGTCTGCAATTTCCTTATAGGTAAGCTCCTCAAACCGGCTCATCTCAAAAATGAGACGGCATTGGGGCGGAAGCGCGGCCAGGGCTTGTTGTACCCGTCCTTCCATCTCTGAACCTTCCAGCAACTCCAGCGTAGTGTTAGCCGAAACGGTTGATTCATAAGGAGACGTGTCTTCAGAAAGCACCAAACGCTTTTGTTTCTCAATGTAGTTGAGGGCCTGGTTTGTGACGGACCGCACAAGGTAGGCCTTGTACGATGTACTGATTTCCAGTACTTCACGGTTCTGCCATATTTTGCAGAACACTTCCTGTACCAGATCTTCAGCAGATTCGGTGTCCTTGGTGAAACGCACCGCCGTACGACACAACATGGTGTAGTATTGCTTGAACAGCGTTTCCATGAAAAGCGCCTCGTTGGTCTTCAGCAAGGCATGCAATTCCTGGTCTGAGATAGGGATGGATGCACCCATGGGCTTCTGGTTAAGTGTACCGCAAAGATATAAGAACCTAAATGGCATCCTATATTTTCCGCTTAAAATCAAAGGCGCATACCATGAATTTTAGATATTTTGCTTAACTAGAACCCAAAACTGCCTTGAATAAAGGGCAGTGATGTAACAATGATGCAAACCGCTGCCAAAAACGATCCTAAAGTAATGAGGGCCTGGTGCTTTTATGACTGGGCCAATTCTGTCTATTCCCTGGTGATTACCACGGCTATTTTCCCTATTTACTATGTGGCTATCACTAAGAATACCAACGGAGGGATAGTTGATTTCTTTGGTTTCGAGATCCCGGCCTCGGTGCTGTATAGCTATGCTCTCACCGGTGCTTTCCTGACCATCGCTTTTTTAAGTCCTATTCTCACGGCTATCGCCGATTACGGGGGAAATAAAAAATCCTTTATGCGGTTCTTCTGTTACATGGGATCACTGGCCTGCATGGGACTTTTCTTTTTCACCGAGCAGACTTTTTCCGTTTCTGTGCTGCTTTTCATGATTGCGGCCATTGGCTTTAGCGGCAGTATTGTCTTTTACAACGCCTACCTACCCGAGATTGCCACCGAGGACCAGTTTGATAAGCTAAGCGCCCGTGGATTTTCTTTGGGCTACATTGGGAGTATGATCCTGCTGATTCTCTCCCTGGCTTTGGTATTGTTTCCGGAAGTAGTGGGCATAGAAGACTCTGGTTTGCCGGCCAGGATCTCCTTTCTCATGACCGGTCTCTGGTGGTTCGGGTTTTCTCAGTATTCCTTTGCCTACCTGCCTAATAATCCGGGGACAAACAAAACCAAGGGAAATTACCTGCTGAACGGATTCAAAGAATTAGGCAAGGTTTTCCAGATGCTGAAGGAGTTGCCGCTTCTTAAACGCTTCTTATTGGCTTTCTTTTTCTACAACATGGGCGTGCAAACGGTCATGTACGTGGCTTCCCTCTTTGGCTCCAAGGAGTTGAACCTGCCGGATGAATCCTTGATTACTGTTTTATTGATCATTCAGGCTGTAGCCATTGGGGGGGCTTTCTTCTTTGCGTGGTTGTCTGGAAAAGTAGGGAATGCCATGGCCCTGGTGTGGGCTGTTCTTGTTTGGGTAGGCATTACCATTGGCGCTTATTTTGTGACCACCGGTAACCAGTATTATGTGCTGGCCTTTGTGGTGGGCGCCGTTATGGGAGGGGTGCAGTCGCTTTCCCGTTCTACATACAGTAAATTGCTGCCCCAGACCAAAGACCATGCTTCTTTTTTCAGTTTCTATGATATCTGTGACAAAGTAGGTTTGGCCCTGGGAACGCTTTCCTTCGGGGTTACTGAGCAGATCTTTGGCTCCATGCGCAACAGTATTCTAACCTTGCTGGTGTTCTTTGTGATAGGCTTATTTGCCTTGCTCTCGTTGAGAACCCATAAATTGAAACCAGCGGAAGTAGCTGCCTAAGCTAGAATCCTCTAAAAACAAGAAGGGCTTCCAAGCAATTGGAAGCCCTTCTTGTTTTTAAGGTGTTTTCAGGAAAAGAAGCTTAAAATGAAGCGTTTACTTTTGCTGGCTGTACACCTTTTCTCCGTTCAGGTACGTGCTGATGACTTTCACGCCTCTGATTTCCTCGGGTTTAATGGTCATGATGTCTTTGTCCAGAATCACAAAATCGGCTACTTTGCCCGGTTCCAGGCTGCCTTTCTGTTTCTCCTCAAAATTGGCGAAAGCAGCCCAGATGGTAGTTCCTTTCAGGGCTTCTTCACGGCTCAGGGCATTCTCTATTTGGAAGCCCTTAGCAGGGTAATTTTCAGCATCTTGTCTGGCAATGGCCGAATGAAAACCGAACAGTGGATTGATGTGCTCCACCGGGAAATCTGAACCCAACGGAATCATGTTGTTTTGCTGCAACAAGGCCTTAAACGCATAGGCGTGTTTCACCCTGTCCAAACCCAGCCGTTCGCTGGCCCAGTACATGTCTGAAGTGGCGTGCGTGGGCTGTACCGAGGGCAGAATGCTGTACTGGCCAAATAGCGGAACATCTGCCGGGTTCACTACCTGGGCGTGCTCTATACGCCAGCGGCGGTCGTTTTTGCCTTTAAGCAAATTGCCGTAGATCTGCAGAATCACCCGGTTAGCTGAGTCCCCGATGGCGTGGGTGTTCATCTGAAAATTGTGCTTATACAACTCAGCAGCCAAATCTTTGTATTCCTGCACCGTCTGCAACAGGAAACCAGTCTCATTGGGCCGGTCTGAGTAGGGGTGGAGCAGGCAAGCGCCTCTGGAGCCCAGCGCCCCATCGCCGTACACTTTGAAAGAACGCACATTCAACCGTTCTGTGGTATACGGACCATTCTTGAAGTAATGGCTCTTGTTTTCTGGGGTGGGACTGAGCATGGCGTAGATGCGGACGCGCAGTTCCTCTTTTTTCTGCAAAGAATCCAGCATGTCTACCGCCCCTTTGTCAAGGCCGGCATCTACCACTGAGGTGATTCCCACGGAGAAGAGGTTGTTTTCGGCTTGCTTCAAAACTTCGGCAATTTCCTTAGCCGAAGGAGACGGAATCTTCTCAGCAGCCAGATCACCCGCGTTATCTACCAGAATGCCCGTGGGCATTCCGTTTTTCACTTCCACCAACCCGCCTGTCACCTTTGTCTGTGCGGTAATGCCAGCCAGATCCAGGGCTTTTTGGTTCGCCAGGAAGGCGTGGCCGTCTACCCGCTGAATGAGCACCGGCACATCAGGAAAGAGCTGGTCCAGGGTGTCTTTGGTGGGGAATTGCTTTACTTTCCAGTCGTTCTGGTCCCAACCGCGGCCGGTAAGCCAGGCCGCTTCGGGGTGTTCCTTGCGGTGATTCTGGAGGCGCTGCACTACTTCCGCAAAAGAGGTGGTGCCTACCAGATCGGTCTCGCGCTGGTTGAGGGCATAGCGGTAGAAGTGGGCGTGTGCGTCAATGAGGCCGGGGTAAACCGGTTTGCCTTGGGCGTCTACTTCTTCGGTGGCTTTGTACTTCTTGCGTAATTCTTCTGTAGTGCCAACTTCCAGAACCTTGCCGTCCTTAACGGCAAGGGCCTGGGCCTTGTCAAAGCTGGCATTGACCGTGTACACATTGGCATTGTACACTAAAAGGTCAGCGTTGCTGCTTTTAGAGCAGGAGGAGAGAAGGGATAGCCCCAGGAAAGCGGACAACCCCAGGTAACTCCATTTTTTATTCATATCTCAGGTGTTTCACAGATTCGCCGGAGTCGCGCAGCTCCAGCAGGGAGTCAATTCCAATTTGAAGGTGTTTGGTCACGAAATCAGCGGTGATGCGCAGGTCACTTTCGGCGGTTTTCACGCCATCTGGGGTCATGGGGTTATCAGAAACCAACAGCAGCGCACCGTGCGGAATGTCGTTCATGAAGCCTACCACAAAGATGGTGGCCGTTTCCATGTCAATGCCCAGGGCGCGGATAGACCGCAGGTACTCTTTGAAATCTTCGTCATGCTCCCACACGCGGCGGTTAGTGGTATACACGGTGCCGGTCCAGTAGTCCATTTCGTGCTTCTTGATCATGGACGACACCGCACGTTGCAGACGGAAAGATGGCAACGCCGGGATTTCTGGTGGCAGATAGTCGTCTGAGGTACCTTCGCCGCGGATGGCCGCAATAGGAAGGATCAAGTCGCCCAATTTCGCTTTTTTCAAGCCGCCGCACTTGCCCAGGAATAGGGCCGCTTTAGGTTTTATGGCCGAGAGCAAATCCATGACGGTGGCCGCCATAGCGCTCCCCATCCCGAAGTTAATGATGGTAATATTCTCGGCGGTGGCGGTTTGCATGGGTTTGTTCAGGCCCATGATTTCGACCCCAAACTGCTCGGCAAACATCTCCACGTAATTGATGAAGTTAGTAAGCAGGATGTATTCCCCGAATTCATTCAGCGGGCGCCCGGTATAGCGGGGAAGCCAGTTCTCTACAATCTCCTGTTTCGTTTTCATAGTTCTGTTTTAGCTCTGTATTCAGAAAAAAAGCTTAAAAACGGCTGCTCTGCTACTTAGTTGTTATTTTTGAGACATGGAACAGCTTTCTCTGCCTGCATATTCCTACAAACTTAAGGATTCTGAGGGGAAAACCTTTATCCTGGACCAGGTCAGGCGTAAATATGTGGTTTTAACCCCAGAAGAGTGGGTTCGGCAGCACATCATCCATTTGCTTCACGCACACCTGCACTATCCCTTGGCGCTGATGAGTGTGGAACGAGGCACTAAATACAATACGCTGCAGAAAAGAACTGATCTAAGAGTTTATTCCAGCCAGGGCGCTCCGCTGCTATTGGTGGAGTGCAAAGCCCCGCACGTGCCCATTACAGAGGCAACGGTTCGGCAGGTGGTAGTTTACAACCAGACAATCTGCGCCTCTTATTTAATGGTGAGCAATGGCCGTGAGCATTATTGCTGGCAAGTACAACCCGGAACAAACAAAATGACGCCAATAGCCATTTTGCCTTCTTTTAAAGAAATAGGCCAGAAAACAGAGCAGTTATAGATTGAAGGCATATAATAGCCTTGAAAAGCTTCTAAAAAGAAAAGAGCCTCTCATTTAACATGAGAGGCTCTTTTCTTTTTAGAACTATAAAAAGATTAGGCCAAAACCTCGGCTACATCGGTCAGTTCAAGGTTGAAGGCTTGGGCCACACCTGGGTACACCACTTTACCGTCTACTACGTTCAAGCCCAGTTTCAGCTCATCACGCTCCAGGCAAGCTTGTTTCCAGCCTTTGTTGGCCAGTAACAGCGCGTATGGCAGGGTAGCGTTGGTAAGCGCCAGGGTAGAAGTGTAAGGAACCGCACCTGGCATGTTGGCTACGCAGTAGTGTACTACGTCGTCAATGATGAAAGTTGGGTTCTCGTGGGTAGTTGGCTTACAGGTTTCAATACATCCGCCCTGGTCAACGGCTACGTCTACCAATACGGTACCCGGACGCATGTCTTTCAGCATGTCACGGGTGATCAGGTGAGGAGCTTTCGCGCCTGGGATCAATACCGCGCCAATGATCAGGTCAGAAGTTTTGATGGCTTCTTTGATGTTGTAGTGGTTAGACATCATGGTGGTCACGTTGGCTGGCATGATATCGTCCAATTCACGCAGACGCTTCAGGCTGATGTCCATGATGGTTACGTTGGCCCCAAAACCAGCGGCAATCTTAGCAGCCTGGGTTCCCACGATACCACCCCCTAAGATCAACACGTTGGCTGGTTTCACGCCGGGTACGCCGCCCAACAGGATACCACGGCCTTTCAATGGTTTTTCCAGGTATTTGGCACCTTCCTGCGGAGCCATCCGGCCGGCTACCTCGCTCATAGGAATAAGCAAAGGCAAAGAACGGTCTTTCAATTCAACTGTCTCATAGGCCAGACAGGTAGCTTTGCGCTCAATCATGGCGCGGGTAAGGGGCTCGTAAGAAGCGAAGTGGAAGTAAGTGAATAACAGTTGGCCTTCCTTGATAAGGTTATATTCCTGCTCAATAGGCTCTTTCACTTTTACAATCATTTCAGCGATGCTGTACACTTCCTCAATGGTAGGAAGAATGGTAGCTCCCGCCGTGGCATATTCCTCATCTGAGAAACCACTGCCCACCCCGGCAGTAGCCTGTACATACACGGTATGACCGTTTTTTACAAACTCAGCCACGCCACCTGGGGTGAGGGCTACGCGGTTTTCGTTGTTTTTTATCTCCTTGGGAAGACCAATAATCATTTTATGATTTTTTATGTGGTGGTGAAAAAGTGCGCAAATATACACCAACCCACTATCAATTTTGCAACCCCAAGGCCGAATTAAATTAACGTTTGTTCGCTATTCCCCCGTTTTTGGATTGTTATTGTTAAAAGAGCCTGAAAACCGATGAAAGGGGAACCGGAATGGCTATAAATAAAAAAAGGCAGCGACTGGGTCACTGCCATTAGTACAAAATAAAACTATGAAAAAACTATTTGAAAGGCACTGATGCCTTATTAACCTTCACCGAACTTTGTTTTGCTAAACTTTCTACCACTTTTGCTTTCAGGGTAAGCGTGGTAGCGGAGCCAGTGATGTCATTGGATACCAATGTTACTGTCTCTATTCTGTCTTGTAACACCTGCGGGTTATAGATAAGTTCCAATTTCGCAGTTTGTCCTGCTTTTACTACAGAAGGACTCATTTTATAAGCCACACAGTTGCAGGCAGTCTGGATGCCGGTGACGTTCAGGTCTGATTTGCCGGTATTCTTCAAAGCGAATTTGGCAGTAGCTTTTTGACCTTTTTCTACTTTGCCAAAGTCAAAGGTAGTGCTGGTCAGGTTGATTTTAGGAGATTGGGCAACTTCTTCAGCTGTGTGAGCCGGCTTGGCTGGGGCAGCATCCTTCGGTACCACCGTACCTTTAATAAATAAGGAAATCTGGTCTGGATTACCGTTAGAAGTAACCGTTAATGTCTTGCTGAACGCACCCGGACGGCCCGCGCTGTTGTAACCAGCTTTCACCACCCCGGTTTTGCCAGGCAGAATCGCTTCTTTTGGCCATTCAGGCGTGGTACATCCGCAGGATGCCTGCACGTGCGAAATCACTACCGGCTGATTTCCTGTGTTTTTGAATTTGAACTCGTAGATGGCTTGCACGCCTTCGGTCACGTTGCCGAAATCATGGGTGTCTTTCTCAAAGGTCAGCACACCTTGTGCGAAAACCATACCTTGGGTAAGCACCGCAAGTGCCAGCGTAAGGAAAAGATAGATTTTTTTCATAATTTTTAAGGGTTAGCTTCTTGTTTAAGCCCAGCTAGTGGCAAAACAAAAATAAGAAAAATAAGTTCGGTACGCCACTAATTAAGTCGCTAAAGACTTAACGTACGTATTAGCTATTTGAATATAGGGTAAAACTTGATTAGTTTTGGCTTTAAAAATCCTTTTCGGACCTTATAACATACCGCATGCAAACCGTTGAACGGATCAATCAGCTTTCCCTTACCAGAGAAGAGATGTTGCAAGACTACCGCATCGCCTGCGAGAGTCGGCAAGCCAGTCTGACTGGCAGGAAGGAAGTGTTCATGGGTAAAGCTAAGTTCGGCATTTTCGGTGACGGAAAAGAAGTGGCGCAACTGGCCATGGCAAAGTTCTTCCGCCCCGGCGATTTCCGTTCAGGCTACTACCGCGACCAGACTTTCATGTTCGCCATTGGCGAGCTTACCGTACAGCAGTTTTTTGCCCAATTATACGCCCACACCGATGTAGAGCAGGAGCCCTCCACTGCCGGCCGCAGCATGACCGGTCACTTCGGAACCCGCTTACTAGACGAAGAAGGCAAATGGAAGCCCCAGACCACCGCTAAGAACTCATCTGCCGATATTTCCCCCACCGGAGCCCAGATGCCGCGTTTGCTTGGTTTAGCCTACGCTTCCAAATTATACCGCGAAAACCCGGAACTGCACCAATTCACTGATTTCTCCATCAATGGCAACGAAATCGCGTTCGGGACCATAGGGAACGCCTCCACCTCTGAGGGAGTGTTCTTTGAAGCCATCAACGCCGGGGGCGTGTTGCAGGTGCCCATGCTGGTTTCTGTTTGGGATGACGGTTACGGCATCTCGGTGCCGGCCAAGTACCAGACCACCAAAAGCAGCATTTCAGAGATTCTGGCCGGTTTCCAGCGCGAAGCGCCCGGTGAGCAAGGCTACGAAATCTTCAAAGTGAAAGGCTGGGACTATGCCGGCTTGTGCGAAGTATACCAGCAGGCCACCCAGGTGTGCCGTGAGCAGCACGTACCGGTGCTCATCCACGTAGAGGAAATGACGCAGCCGCAGGGCCACTCTACCTCTGGCTCACATGAGCGCTATAAATCAAAGGAGCGTCTGGCCTGGGAAGAAGAGTATGACTGCATCAAACAGATGCGGAACTGGCTTATCTCCAACGGCTACGCAGACCATGCCGAGCTGAACCAGATTGAAGCCGAGGCGAAAGAAGCCGTACGTCAGGCCCGGGCCAATGCCTGGAATTCTTTCAATGCCGGTATTCAGGAAGACTTCAATGAGTGTTTGCGTCTTTTGGAGCAGCTTTCTGCCACTATGCAGGAAGGAGCCTCTCAGATTGCAGATATCAGAGAGGAGCTAAGTAAAACCATTAATCCTTTGCGGGCCGATGTACTGAAAGCCGCTCGTAAAGCCCTTCGTTTGAGCCGTTTTGAAAAAAGCGCCGCGAAAAGGGAACTGGTGAAATGGCTGGAAACCGTGCAGGGCGAAAATGCCGAGCGTTATAACTCTTACCTCTATAGCCAGTCAGATGAGTCTGCGCTGCTGGTAGATGAAGTGCCTGCCGAGTACCGGGAGGATAGTCCCATGGTGGACGGACGCGAAGTGCTGCAAGCCTGTTTTGATGCCGCTTTAGCCCGCGAACCCCGCCTGTTTGCGTTAGGAGAAGACGTAGGTAAAATTGGCGACGTAAACCAGGCCTTTGCCGGTCTGCAGGAGAAATACGGTGAGTTGCGCGTAACTGATGCTGGCATACGGGAGTGTACCATTGTGGGTCAGGGGATAGGAGCTGCTTTAAGAGGCCTGAGGCCTATTGCCGAGATTCAGTACCTGGATTACCTGTTATATGCCCTGCAGATCCTGAGCGATGACCTGGCTAGTTTGCAGTACCGTACTAAAGGCGGCCAAAAAGCCCCGGTAATTGTGCGTACCCGCGGACACCGCCTGGAAGGGGTTTGGCATTCTGGGTCACCTATGGGGATGATCCTGCACAGCTTACGCGGCATGCACGTATTGGTGCCTCGGAACATGACTCAGGCAGCCGGTTTCTATAATCTGTTGTTGAAATCAGATGAGCCAGCCCTGGTAGTGGAGTGCCTCAACGGCTACCGCCTGAAAGAGCGCGTTCCGGCCAACATCGGTGAGTTCACAGTTCCTTTAGGAATGCCTGAGGTGCTTCGGCCCGGAACCGATATCACCATTGTGACTTATGGCTCTATGTGCCGCGTAGTGATGGAAGCCGCCGAGCAACTGCAAATTGCCGGAATTTCTGCTGAAGTGATTGACGTGCAGACCCTGCTACCGTTTGACCTGGAGCATGTAATCGCCGATTCTATCCGGAAGACCAACCGGGTCCTGTTTACGGATGAGGACGTTTCCGGGGGGGGCACTGCCTTTATGATGCAACGCGTTGTGGAAGAGCAGGAGGCATGGCGCTGGTTAGATTCCAAGCCGGCTACTTTGTCTGCGCAGGATCACCGCCCATCTTACTCTACAGACGGCGACTACTTTTCCAAACCAAGCGCCGATGACGTGTTTGAAGCCGCTTACGCGATCTTGCACGAAACAGATCCGCAGAGTTTCCCTTCGTTATACTAAAAGCGAATAGCCTTAAAACAAGAATGGCCTGCTTCCCAGAAGCAGGCCATTCTTGTTTTAAGGCTATTTTACGGTTTTTACTTCGAAAACAAGATGACATCATCTGAGGTGACAACCGGACTTTTGTTTCTATCGCGGTCTAATATCTGGGCATCAAACCGAATGGTATCTCCCGCTTGCAACGGATTATCAGTACTGCGGTTTTCAAAGATATTGATGCTGTATCTAATATCTCCTTCTAATGGTTCCACCCTGGCATCAGTGGATACTCTGGGGAAACGACCATTGTAAGTCAAATCATTGCCAAAAAGCTGCACCTTCAGGTACTGTCCGTTTACTTTCTTATAAACGTTGACCAGGATATTGTGAAAGAATTCGCCACCAGAGTTAAAAGGTGGTTCCTTGTCCTCGGGGAACAGCGTTTCTGACAAGCCTAAATTCCCGTCTCCGTCCTGAAAACGTACTACCAGAATAAGAGAATCGTATCTGATATTTTGAGGGTTACGGAGGGTGCGTTGTTCAATGCCCCTGAAGGTGAGGTTAGGCGTAAGGGGGAAATCTGGCTCATCGTAACAAGAGGTTAACCCCAGAGAACCAAGTACAAAGGCTAAACCAAGTAAGAGTCTATGTCTTTTCATAGCAGATTTATATGCACCTAAGGTACAAATCCTAACGCGCACTTGCTTACTTTGTTGTATTATTTAGTAGCACTACCCATGGGTTTTCCCGAAGAATACAAAAAAAACATCATCCGGAAAGGACCGCAGGATTTTCTGGCGGCGGCCCTTTCTCTTTTTCAATATCAGGCCCAGCACAACCCCGTTTACAGAGAATATCTGAATCACTTGAAGGTACAGGTAAACCAGGTGAAACAACTTAGCCAGATTCCATTCCTGCCCATTGAGTTCTTTAAAACGCATACCGTACAATCGCATCTGTTTACCCCCGAAGCTATCTTCAAGAGCAGCGGCACCACCTTGCAGCAGAGAAGTCAGCACCTAGTAGCCGAAACGGAGTTTTACAAGCGCCATTCCCAGCAGTTGTTTGAGGAAGTGTACGGTCCCTTAGCAGGAAGCGTGGTGCTGGCGTTGTTGCCCTCTTACCTGGAACAAGGCGATTCTTCCCTGGTCATGATGGTAGACCACTTCATCAAAGCCACCGGCCAGACCGAACCAGGCTTTTACCTCCGGAACCACGCAGTATTGATTGAAGCAGTAAGAAACGCCAAGGCGGCGAAGAAGAACGTCTACCTGTTTGGCGTGACCTACGCGCTTTTAGATTTAGCCGAGGAACTGGAATCACCCGAGTTTTGCGGCGTCACTATTTTTGAAACCGGAGGCATGAAGGGACGCCGCCGCGAAATGGTGCGCGAAGAACTACATTCTATTCTCACCCAGGCCTTTGGCGTTGAAGCCATCCATTCTGAATACGGCATGAC
This sequence comes from Sabulibacter ruber, assembly GCF_017355955.1. Taxonomy (GTDB): domain Bacteria; phylum Bacteroidota; class Bacteroidia; order Cytophagales; family Hymenobacteraceae; genus Nibribacter; species Nibribacter ruber_A. The sequence goes on from NZ_JAFFID010000001.1 coordinate 105,916, forward strand.
CGAATTGCTTTCCCAGGCCTATTCCAAAGGACAAGGCGTTTTTCATCCTACCCGTACGCTGCGGGTGCTGGTGCGGGATGTGAATGACCCATTTGCCATTACAGAAGAGGCTGGTTCCGGTGGGGTGAATGTCATTGACCTGGCCAACGTGGATTCCTGTGCCTTCATTGAAACCAAAGACCTTGGCAAACTCTACTCTAATGGTTCCTTTGAGATCCTCGGCCGGTTCGATAATTCTGATATCCGGGGCTGTAACCTGATGGTTGGCTAACGATAACAATTTACCTCCTTTTTCAGGAAAATAGCCCTAAAACAGCGCCGCCGCTCCGGAATGAACCAGAGCGGCGGCGCTGTTTTAGGCAGAATTCTGACTATTTGGCGTATAAACGGGCGTCTTCTTCGGTGATGGTGTCTTCGCTCATGATGACCAGGCGCTCTACCACGTTTCTCAATTCGCGCACGTTGCCGCGCCAATCCAGGCCTTGCAGGTAGGTAAGGGCCTCCGGGGTAATTCTCTTGGGTTTGTTTCCGTAATCGCGGGCTACGTCTTGCAGGAACTTGTTTACCAGATCCGGAATGTCCTCGCGGCGCTCGTTCAGAGGTGGCACGTGGATGAGGATCACGCTCAGGCGGTGGTACAAGTCCTCTCTGAAGTTCTTGGCTTCAATTTCCTCCAGCAGGTTCTTGTTGGTGGCAGCCACCACGCGTACATCCACCGTAATGTCTTTGTCGCCGCCCACGCGGGTAATCTTGTGTTCCTGCAGCGCGCGCAACACCTTGGCTTGCGCCGAAAGGCTCATATCCCCGATTTCGTCCAGGAACAGGGTGCCGCCGTTGGCCTGCTCAAACTTTCCGATCCGTTGCTTCACCGCCGAGGTAAACGAGCCTTTCTCGTGCCCGAACAACTCGCTTTCAATCAGTTCACTGGGAATGGCGGCGCAGTTCACCTCCACCAACGGACCCGAGGCTCGGTTGCTTTGCTCGTGCAGGGAGCGGGCCACCAGTTCTTTCCCGGCGCCGTTGGGCCCGGTGATGAGCACGCGGGCATCGGTGGGGGCTACTTTGGCCACCGCCGCTTTCACCTTAGACAAAGCAGGCGAGGAGCCCACCATTTCATAGGTTTTGGATATTTTCTTCTTTAATGTCTTGGTCTCGGTTACCAGGGAGGCTTTGTCCAGCGCGTTCCTTACGGAGACCAGCAGACGGTTCAAATCCGGTGGTTTCACCAGAAAGTCATAAGCGCCTTTTTTGGTGGCTTCTACGGCGGTGTCAATGGTGCCGTGCGCCGAGATCATGATAAAAGGGGTGTCGGGCACCAGGATAGTCGCGCGCTCCAGCACTTCCATGCCGTCCATTTTAGGCATTTTGATGTCGCAGAGCACCACATCGTACTTGCTTTTCTGCAGGAGTTCCAGGCCGCGCTCGCCGTCCTCGGCTTCGTCTACGGTATAGTTCTCGTATTCTAAAATCTCCTTGAGGGTGTAGCGGATGCTACGTTCATCATCAATGATCAGGATCTTGGGCATTTATCTTCTTCTTTTCTGTGCGAACGGTAAAAGATCGCAATTTATTTCCGTGGGATACGTGGGAAAAGCCCTCCGGGATATTTTTGGTCTGTTTTCCCGAAATAGGCTTTAAAACAACTATTGACTGATTCTCTAAATGGGTGTTCTAAGTTGAAATTGCCTTCCCTACGTTTTGAGTAGCAGCCTTCAGAGCTGTAATGCGTGATTTTGATGCTTCCATGATAGCGTATTCAGTAGGTAGGGCCGATCCGCCCATGGGCACGTCCTCACGCCGGAACTGCATCGGACTGGCTTTTAACTCCCGGGCAGAGGCATGTATTTCCGTTACACCGGTTTTTTCCAGCAAGGAGGAGATGTTTTGCTCGTTGATGCCGCCGCCAGGTAAAATCACTAAGTTAGTACCGGCTTTTTCCCGCAAAGCGGCTATCAGTTCTGCTCCTTCTGGCGCGGAGGGTTTCTGGCCTGAGGTAAGCAACCGGTCTACTCCTAAGTTGAGTAGATCATCCAACGCCCGGAACGGGTCTGGGGTAAGATCAAAGGCACGGTGGAAGGTGACGCTCAATGGTCGGGCTAACGCTATGAGTTCCCGGGTGCGCGGCACATCAATGTTACCGTCGGGTAGCAGAACGCCCAGCACCACGCCATCGGCGCCCAATTGTTTGGCTACGGCAATGTCCTGCTTCATGACTTCGAACTCCAGGTCTGAGTACAGGAAATCGCCGCGGCGCGGACGGATGAGCACGTGCAGGCCAATACTCAGGTGCTGTCGGGACAACTTGATCATACCAGCGCTGGGCGTGGTACCACCCTCCACCAGATTATCGCAAAGCTCCATCCGCTGGGCACCCGCCTCCTGCGCCGTAATCGCAGAATGTACCGAGTCTGCGCAGATTTCCAACAGAACTGATTTCCCCATAGTACTACAGCTTGAATTTGGCGTCAAACATCGTGTTTGTCTGGGCATCGCGCACGGCGTAGTTGAACCCGCGCTGGATGCAGTAGCCGCCGTATTCGCCCTGTTTGTTGATGGCAATGAAGCCCACCTGCAGGTCTTTCACGTTTCTCTGTTTATGGATGATGCGCTCCACGGCTAATTGACAGGCTTTCTCGGGCGAGTTTCCCTGGCGCATCAGCTCTACTACCAAATGGCTGCCCACCATCCGGATGACCGCTTCGCCCAGGCCGGTGGCCGTGGCGGCGCCTACCTCGTTGTCTACAAACAACCCGGCGCCAATGATAGGTGAATCGCCCACGCGGCCTTTCATCTTGTAAGCCGCGCCGCTGGTGGTACAGGCTCCGGCCAGGTTCCCGTGGGCATCCAGCGCCAGCAAGCCAATGGTATCATGGTTCTCTATGTTGATGACCGGCTTGTACTTAGACTCCTTGAGCCAGTTTTTCCAGTCGCGCTCAGATTCTGGGGTAAGCAGGTTCTCTTTTTTGAAGCCTTTGGATAAGGCAAACTGCAGGGCACCGTCGCCTACCAGCATCACGTGCGGCGTGTCTTCCATCACCTTGCGGGCCACCGAGATGGGATGCTTGATGTGCTGCAAATACGCCACCGAGCCGCAGTTGCTGTCTTTGTCCATGATGCAAGCATCCAGCGTCACATTGCCCTCGCGGTCCGGAAAGCCGCCGTAGCCCACGGTGCGCACGTTGGGATCGGCTTCGGGCACGCGCACCCCGGCTTCCACGGCATCCAGCGCATGGCCATTCTGCGAAAGAATTTTCCAGGCGGCTTCGTTGGCGGGCATGCCGTGGTCCCAGGTGGAGATGACCAGTGGCTTATTTGGCTTGCCTTTTGGTAAACTGCCGGAAAACGCCCGGTGGATAGGGTAGAGGCCGCTGACAAAGGCGGTCCCCAGCGCCGATAGCCGGAGAAAGTGACGTCTGCTTTTCATTGGTTGTTAGTTCAGTGGAAGGTTAAGGTTGGGTGAAGATAGGGTAGATTATGGATTATTTTCAGCTTGGTTTTTTGGAAACAAGGTGAGAATGGAAAGTATTGAATTGAGGGTTTATTATTTTCCTCGCCTGCCTTTGGCTGTAATTTGGTGTCTTAACCGGGTTTTAGATCCGATTATTCGCAAAGCAGCCAGAGGCTGCCCGTTTTCTCACACTCGCCAGAGGCGAGCGAGGGGAACTCTATACTCTTTTAAGTTGAAGTTGATGATGTTGGTTTTAAGTTGCTGTACTGAAATATGATATAATTATAAATGCTAAAAATCGGTCAATTAATCTGCAGCAATCCTTCTAGTACTATTTGCGCTTGGCTGCGCACTTCCAGTGTTTTCTCATCTTTGATGGTGAGGTGAAGATAGCCTCCACGGGAGGAGAGTTGGAAGGCCTTTAATTCTGTTTTGTTTAGTCTGTCAGACCAGTAGGTGGCCAGGACGCTGTGGGCTGAACCCGTAACCGGGTCTTCGTTAATGCCTACCCAAGGCCAGAAGCAGCGGGAGTAAAAATCAGCCTCTGGATCAGTGGACCTGGTAGTGACGGCTAAACCCTTTGCTATGTCTGTAGAGCGCAGCAGCTGAGCGAAATCTGGTTTGAGCTGGAGAAGCGTTTCTTTATCGGGGACTTCCAGCACCAATAGTTGAAGGGCTTCTGAGTAGTAAAGGTTATCTCTTTCAGGCAGACCTAAGGCCTCAAACAGGGCAGGTAGGGTGAGTTGCGGTTTGTAGCCGTAAAGAGGAAACTGCATGAGAATGGCATTGGGCTCTTTGACCGCCGCCAGTACCAGGTTGTGGTGGGTCACAAAGGTTACTTTGTCCATCCTCGTTTTTTCCAGCATCAGTTTAGCGGAGGCAAGAGTGGCATGTCCGCAGAAAGCAATTTCCACGGTGGGGGTAAAATAGCGGATAGTAAAATCAGCTTCGGCTTGGGTGGAGGGAACCAGAAAAGCTGTTTCAGAGAGGTTCAGTTCTGCGGCAATGGACTGCATCTGTTCAATAGACAAAGGCTCCTCCAGCAGGCATACTCCGGCAGGGTTTCCCTTGAAAGCAACCTCCGTGAACGCGTCTATGATATAGGTTTTTATTTGCATGTAAGTAGTTGTTAGTAAGTGGTTTAGTTGTAGATATTTCCAGCACCTGATTAAGTAGTAGACAGCAGATGGCTGGTGAAGCCTTTCTGTTTCAACTGCTCAAATGCGTCCCATACTTCAGCCGGAATCTCCTGATGGGCTTGGTAACCTTTCTCCGGATACACCTTGATGCGTTGCAGATCGCCCAGCATGACGTGGATGACCAGCTCACGATACACTTCGTCAGGCGCGTACTCCTCAAAGCTGAGTTGGGGCGAGGTGACCATGATCTCCACTTCCGGGCCGGGCCATTGTTTGAGAAAAGTGGCGTAGGTGCGGCGCTCCATATAAGGCTTCTGCACCAGAATCAGCCGCTGTAAGGGAATTTGCTTTTCTTTCAGCAACTGGTAAGAAAAGGCAATGTTCTCGCCGGTGTTGGTAGATTGATTTTCAATCAGGATCTGGGTTGCGGGTACACCCATCTCTTCGGCTATGCGGGCAAACTTTTCGGCTTCGGTTTCGGTCCAGGTGCCCTCGGTGAGTCTGCCGAATCCGCCGGAGAAAAGCAGCCAGGGTGCGTACCCCTGGAGGAACAGTTCGGCCCCGCGTTCGGCTACCCGTGGGTCATGGCTGCCCAGCACCAGAATGACATCGGCAGGTTTTAGGCGGTGGTGTAGTTGGTGGTAATCCCAGATGAGTTTGCTTAGCGAAATTGTTTCAGCATCTAACAGCATACGGATGGATAAGGGAGCAACGTCTGAAAGGACAATATCCTGGATTTGCCAGAAAGATCATACCCCGGCGCCGGTTTTTTGCCTCTTTTCTCAGAAGTGAAATGAATTCAAAAAAATGAGCTTACTTCACAAACAGCCGCTCATCAAAAGGAAAAGGCTCTGTGCTGTCTAACCCGATTTGGGTAAACTGCGGATGACGGGGATTGAACAGGTAATTGTAGTCGCCCTGCACTACGGCCGAGGGGACTTTCATGCCCACGTATTTTCCTTCGCGCACAAACGCATCGCCAATGAGTTGGGTGTCGTTGGGGTGGGGGAAAGATTTCCAGTCCTCGGGAAGTTCGTCCAGGGGCAGTTCTTTGATGGGCAGATCATCTGGTACTTCCAGGGTGATGAGCCAGTAGTCAAAGGGTACGATGCCCAGGGGGGTGTGCACCGCAATCTCGGTGGTGCACAGTGCCCTTGACTCGCAGGTATACAGCATGGCGGTGCCTTTGCTGTTCCAGCGTCCGCCGGCCAGCTCAGCGCCGCGTCCGGAAAGATCATGTTTGTATTGGCCCTTGCTGAGCCGGTACACTCTCATGCCAGCACGCCGTGTTCAATGCGGGTTAGTTCGTCTTTCACCAGGCCAATCCCGAAGGTAGTGTCCAGCAGGCTTTTGGGCGTGATGCCGCCCAAGGCTACGTTCTTGGCTTCCAGCCAGGCATTGAAACCTTCGGCGTTGCCGAATACCTCGGTGCCGCGTTTGTATAAGAGGGTGACTTCCAAAATCTTTTCTGAATGGATAGGGTCAAACGTTTTCTTTTCCTTTTTGTAGCGCTGAATGGTGCGCTCAGATAAATTCAGGAACACAGACCACTCACTTAAATCAAAAGGGCTTTGGTTGGCGATCTTCATGAAGAGCGGAAATTTGATTCCTTGGCGGACTGTTTCGACCAACAACAAGATGTCCCGGTCGTCTACTGAAGTGTTAAAAAGGTCTGTGTCAAAGTTGAGTGCCGCCATAAACTACTGATTTAAAGGCAAAGATAACAATTGTCTTGGAAATTACGACAAGTGTCAGAAGTAAGTTAAGCCAGAATGAAAATCTCTTTGTTGAGTCCAAGTACAAAATTGACACGATGCTAAAGAATTAGCAGGTCTATTTTATTTGTGTACGTTTTTACTCTGAAATACCGATACTATTTTTCAGTTGTTTTTCTGAAAAAGATTCAAAAATTAAATGGGTTGATTTCTGAGAAAATAAGATTGGTATTCTGAAGGTCATTCGTTTGCGCCTTTCGTTAATAGTGGTTATTCTTAAAGATTAATAACCGCAGAATTTACATGTCTCAGAACATACAAGCCCCTACGGCCAAAAGAAAACCCATCTATAAAAGCCTCTATTTTCAGGTAATCAGCGCCATTTTGATAGGTATTCTGTTAGGCCATTTCATGCCAGATCTGGCGGTGCAACTCAAACCCCTTGGTGATGCCTTCATCAAACTGGTGAAGATGATGATTGGGCCTGTGGTGTTCTGTACCATTGTCACGGGCATAGCCGGCATGCAGGACATGAAGCAGGTGGGCCGGGTAGGGGTGAAGGCACTTTTGTACTTTGAGGTGCTCACCACCCTGGCCCTGATCTTGGGGTTAGTGGTAGTCAACATCCTTAAACCCGGGGTAGGCATGCACGTGAACGCCGCCACCTTAGATACCGATGCCCTCTCGGCCATGACCAGCGCCGGCGAGAAAGCGGAGCACTCCGGTGCCTTGGGTTTCTTCATGCACCTCATCCCCAACAACATCATTGATGCACTGGCCAAAGGCGACCTGCTGCAGATTCTGTTCTTCTCGGTGCTGTTTGGCTTTGGTTTGTCAAAAGTAAGCGAGAAAGGCAGACCGGTATATGTGGCCATTCAGTCTATCTCCACTGCGCTGTTTGCTGTCATCCACATCATCATGAAAGTGGCGCCGCTGGGAGCGTTGGGAGCCATGGCCTACACCATCGGGAAGTACGGCTTGGCTTCTTTAGGAGCGCTGGGTCAGTTGATGGGATCTTTCTACCTTACCTGCGTGCTCTTTATTGTGGTGGTGCTGGGAACCGTAATGAAAGTGATGGGATTCAGTATTTTCAAACTGCTGCGCTACATCAGGGAGGAACTCTTTATTGTATTAGGCACCTCTTCTTCTGAGGCTGCACTGCCTAGTTTAATTGAGAAGCTGGAGAAGGTTGGCTGTGCCAAACCGGTAGTGGGCTTGGTAGTGCCTACCGGATATTCCTTTAACCTGGACGGCACGTCTATTTACCTGACCATGGCGGCAGTTTTCGTGGCCCAAGCGACTGATACACCTTTGGACTTTGGGCACCAGCTTACCTTATTATTGGTGTTGTTGCTAACCTCTAAGGGAGCGGCCGGGGTGACCGGGAGTGGGTTCATTACCCTGGCGGCCACTTTACCGGCTGTAGGGAACATTCCGGTAGCGGGACTGGCCTTAATTTTGGGCATAGACCGGTTTATGAGTGAGGCGCGGGCGCTCACTAACCTTATTGGCAATGCGGTAGCCACCGTCTTCGTGTCTAAGTGGGAAAAAGAGATTGACCTGGAGAGGGCCAAAGAAGTGTTAGGGTAAAGGTAGGTTTCGGGGCTGTTTTGCAGAAAACAGCCCCGAAACGTTTTATACCTCTTCTGGCTCTGGGTGGTAGATGATCTTGTCGCGGTGCTTCATGCCCCAGTCACGTAGTTCGTTGATAACAGGGGTAAGGCTGTGGCCGTACTCGGTGATGGAGTACTCCACGGTCACCGGCGAGGTGTCATGTACCGTGCGTTTCACCAGTTTGTTCATTTCCAGCTCTTTCAATTCTTTGGAGAGCATTTTGGCGGTAATGCCCTGCACATCGCGGTGCAGTTCTTTAAAGCGGCGCTTGTGCACACAAAGGGCCACAATAATCGGAATCTTCCATTTACCACTAAGAATGTCCAGCGCATCCCGGATGGGCAGGATGTGGGTGATGCACAGATTGCGTTCGGTTCTGATAACTGCTTCCATATCAAATTGATTTCATAAGGGATACTAGTATAGAATTGTAAACCAGTATCAATTTGAAACCAAAGGTACGTAAATTTGTTTATACAACAATCGTAGCAACATATATTTTCTAAACAGATGAATTTACTTCAAGATTTGAACTGGCGCTATGCCACCAAGCGCATGACCGGCGAGAAGATTCCGCAGGAGAAACTGGATACAATTTTAGAGGCCATCCGCCTTTCTGCCTCTTCTATGGGATTTCAGCCTTACAACGTGCTGGTGGTAGAAGATCCGGAAGTGCGCAAGCAAATTCAGGCAGTGGCCTATAACCAACCGCAGATTGTAGAAGCTTCGCACCTGCTCATTTTTGCCGCCTGGGACACGCTCACTGAAGCACAAGTGACCGAGTACATGCAAAGAATCGCTGATGAAAGAGGCGTAGGCATTGAGACTCTGGAAGGATTTGCCCAAAGCTTAACTAATACCATCAACAGCAGAACCGCCGAGGAGAACTTCCAGTGGGCGGCCAAACAAGCATACATTGCTTTAGGAACCGGCTTGGTGGCTGCCTCTGCCGAGAAAGTAGATTCTACCCCTATGGAAGGCTTCAACCCGGCTGCCCTGGACGAATTGCTGGGCTTACGCGAGAAAGGCCTGCGTAGCGTAGCGTTGTTGGCCCTTGGCTACCGTGATGCTGAGAAAGACTTCCTGGCTTCGGCAAAAAAGGTGCGCCGCCCCGCTGATGAATTTTTCGTGACTATAGCGTAACCAATCTCTCTGGAAAGAGAATAAACCTATAGAAACCCGCTGAGTTGCCCCATAGTTGGCTCAGCGGGTTTTCCCTGATTAGCACATATCCAAATACTGATACTATGAAAAAGCGCACGCTTGGAAGATCTGGGCTGGAAGTAGCCCCCCTTGCCTTTGGCGGAAACGTCTTCGGCTGGACCATTGACGAGAAAACCTCCTTTCAACTGCTGGATGCTTTCACAGAATCCGGCTTCAACCTGATTGATACCGCCGATGGCTACTCCGTTTGGGTGCCCGGCAACAATGGCGGGGAGTCCGAGACCATCATCGGGAACTGGCTCAAGTCCCGCGGCAACCGCGACAAAGTGGTCATTGCCACCAAAGTAGGGTGGGAGATTGCCCCCGATAAAAAAGGCCTCAAACGAGACTACATCTTTGAGCGGGTAGAAGAATCCTTGCGCCGCCTGCAAACCGATTACATTGACCTCTACCAGTCACACGTGGACGACACCAGCACCCCGTTTGAAGAAACCGTGGAAGCCTACGACCGCTTGATCAAAGCCGGGAAAATTCGCGCCATTGGTGCCTCCAACATCAAAGCCGGCCGTTTGCGTCAGGCACTTGAAATCAGCCAACAGCACAACCTGCCCATCTACCAGAGCCTGCAACCCGAGTACAACCTTTACAGCCGCCAGGAATTTGAAACTGACCTGGAGCCGCTTTGCCTGGAAGCCGGCATTGGCGTGATCAACTACTACGCCCTGGCCAGTGGTTTCCTGACTGGTAAATACCGCTCAGAAGAAGATTTGAACAAGAGTCAACGCGGCGGTGGCGTAAAACGCTTCCTGAACGAACGCGGCTTTAACATCCTCCATGCCCTGGACGAGATTGCCGCCAAACACAACGCCAACCCAGCACAGATATCCTTAGCCTGGCTCATGGCAAGGCCCAGCATCACAGCCCCCATCGCCAGCGCCACCAGCCTGGAGCAATTAGCAGATCTAACCAAAGCCGCCCAACTGGAACTAAGCCAGGAAGATATTGCTGCCCTGGATCAAGCCAGTGCTTATTAATATATAGGGTAGGATAGGAGCACGCCTCCCCTGAAAAACCCGCTACCTGTTTCGGGGCTATTTTCAAGAAAATGGCCCCGAAACAGGTAGCGGGTGTTTTTGTTATTATGGAATTTTAGCGAGTCTGGAGGCTCGCTTCATCCTAAGTCACGAGTTTGGAAACTCGCGCCAGAGTTTTTCAACAGTGTACCGGATTTTCAAATTAAGTAACTCCCTCGCTCGCCTCTGGCGAGTGTGAGCTTTTACGAGGCCTCTGGCCTCGTTGCGGGAGACAGCAACCTTACCTTTCTACCATTGCGGCCAGAGGCCGCCCCATGACTCACACTCGCCAGAGGCGAGCGAGGGGGTGCTCTTCAGGTGCCCGCAGCAAGAATCGGTAAGAAAAGAATTGTCACCACTTGCCCATAAGAACAAGGCACTTCATGCCCTCTTCAGAAGGTAACTACTCCAGAAAATTCAGCCTTGGAATAAACAAATCATCCATGTTCACCAACGCATGCAGTATAGGATGCAATTCTTCCCGTTTGAGTTTGAACAACTCCCGGATGCTCATAAACTTTACCTCCTCCAAAAGCTGCGCGTGCCGTTCTAACTCCGGGTCAGAGCCTAGGGCTAAAGTGCCGTTCACAAGTTTTACCTCAAAAAACAACTCAAGCGCGTGCAGGGGTGGGCGCAGAAACTCATTCATATACAGGAATCTACCCACTTCCACTTCAAGCCCGGTTTCTTCCACAAACTCCCGTTTGAGACACGCTTTTACAGTCTCGCCGTAGTTCAGGCCACCACCGGGGGGAATCCAGAAAGCGCCCTCTCCGAAGGCGGCTTTGTGGCGGGCAAGCAGTAATTTATCGTCCTGTACCAGAAGTCCGCAGACCCTAATTCTTGTCTTTTGTGAGTAAGTCTCCGCGAACGGGTGAATGTTCTCCATAGGTTGTGGGGGAGGGTTGAAGGCTGTACTTTTGTTAGATGTTAAAGACGTTCAATCCTGAGTTTAGAGATACGGTAAAAGAAAAACTTCAGCGGCAATTTTACATGCATTTGCTGGGTTTTGAAATAGAAACCATTGAAATAGGGCTGGTAGAAGGCCAACTGCAACTGGAAGAAAAGCACAAACAGCACAAAGGATTCGCGCACGGCGGAGTTATTGCCACCCTGGCTGACATTGTGATGGGCTTTGCCGCCGTCACCTTGGTGCCCGCCGACCAGCACGTGGTCACCGCCGACCTGAAAGTCTCTTACCTGAACCCAGGCGTAGGAACGGCGCTTTTTGCCAAAGGTTGGGTCTTAAAACAAGGCAAAAGGTTGAACTTTTGTGAGGCAGAAATCTTTACAATAGATGGCCAGGGCGAGAAAACTTTGATCGCGAAGGCCTCGGCTACCATGGCTACGTTAGCGCCGCAAGCCTCCTAAACTCAGAAGATAGAATGACTCCCGCAGAAGCACTCCGCCAGAATTTTCCGTTTGAACCCACCCCAGACCAGGCCCAGCTTTTTCAGAAGCTGGATCAGTTCATCATGCGCCGCACAGGCCTGAAGGAGGTGTTTCTGCTCAAGGGCTTTGCGGGTACCGGTAAAACCACGGTGGTGAGCGCGCTGGTGAAAATCCTGAACAAGTTTGGCTACAAATATGTGCTGCTGGCACCTACCGGGCGGGCGGCCAAGGTGATGTCCACGTACTCGGCCAAGCCGGCGTCCACCATCCATAAAAAGATCTATAAGCAAACGAACAATCCGTACTCAGACGGGCTGGCTTTTGCGCGGCAACCCAACAAGAGTGAGCAGGTGGTCTACATCGTAGACGAGGCCTCCATGATCTCTGATGACAAAGCCTTTGGCGACAATGGTTTGCTGCAGGACTTGCTGGGCTATGTGTTTGAGAAGCCCAGCAACAAACTGCTGCTCATTGGCGATACCGCTCAGTTGCCGCCCGTGAACCAGACCATCAGTCCGTCTCTGGATGCCTCTTACCTGCAGCGTAATTTCCAGTGCCACGTGCATGAGATGGAGATGCGCCAGGTAATGCGCCAGGCCGAGGAATCAGGGATTCTGATGAACGCTACCCGCCTGCGGAACGAGCTGGTGAAAGAGCAACCGGAGCTGGCGTTCAAAACCAAAGGCTACCGGGATATCTTCTCCATGCGCGGCGACAAGTTGGAAGACGGTCTGCGGTATGCTTATGACAAGTTCGGGATTGACAATACCACCGTCATCTGCCGCTCCAACAAAACCGCTAACCTCTACAACCAGCACATCCGGCGGCAGATTTTCTTTGCCGAGGACGAGATTGGCGTGGGCGATTACCTCATGATCGTGCGCAACAACTACACCTGGCTGCCCAAAGACTCCAGCATCGGGTTCATGGCCAACGGCGACTTTGTGGAGGTGACCAAAATCATCCGCTACGAAGAAATGTACGGCATGCGCTTCGCGGATGTGCGCATCAGGTTTGTGGATTATCCCAATGAGGAAGAACTGGAAACCAAAATCATGCTGGACACGCTTTACTCAGAGGCCCCGGCTTTGCCCGCCGACAAGAACAAGGAACTGTACCAGCAGGTGCTCCTGGATTACCAGCACATCACCAGCAAACGCCAGCGAGCCCAGGAGATGCGGCAAGACAAATACCTGAACGCTTTGCAGGTGAAGTTTGCCTATGCGCTCACCTGCCACAAGGCGCAGGGCGGGCAGTGGCAGGCGGTGTTTGTGGACCATGGTTTCCTGAAAGAAGATACGGTCACGCAGGATTTTGCCCGCTGGCTGTATACCGCGGCTACCCGGGCTTCAGAGCAGTTGTTTTTGGTGAACTTCAATGAAAAGCTGATTGAAAATGCTGCGGCAACCGTAGAGGACTAATCATTTCTGAAGAATACGTATCTTTACCAATTATCGGCTTCGTTACCAATCATAGCAGAAATGAAGAAATTACTTTTAGGGGCACTGTTCCTGTTGTTTGGCGGCTCAGCGGCCATGGCGCAAACCAATCCGGCGGCGCAAACGCAAACGGCTGTTGCTCCTATTGCCGCTCCGGCACCTGCTCCGGTTGGTCCCTCCATTTTGTTTGATGAGCCCAAGTTCAACTACGGCGAGATCAAGCCTGGCGATGTCATTGAGCATGCGTTCAAATTCACGAACAACGGCACGCTGCCCCTAATCATCTACAACGTGAAAACCACGTGTGGCTGCACCGTATCGGAATACCCCGAAGCTCCCGTGATGCCCGGCGAGACGGCGGTGATCAAAGCCCGCTTCAACAGCGCCGGCAAACGCGGTCAGCAGAATAAAGTACTGATTGTAGAATCCAACGCCATTCAGGGCAACGCGCAGGTAGTTTTTTCTTCCACCATCGCTTCTGCCAACTAGCGTTTACGCGTTGTATTACAGAAAATAAAGCCAAAACGCCTCTCTTGCATAGCAGGAGAGGCGTTTTGGCTTTATGGGTTTTATAGTGCTTAGGGCAGGTTTTTGGCCAGTGCCCACACCAGGTTCAGCCACCCGGCAATCATGAACAGCCCGCCAATAGGAGTGATGGCGCCCATCCACTTAATGCCGGTGAGGCAAAGGATGTACAGTGAACCAGAGAAAATCAGGATGCCCAGCAGGAAACAAAGGCCCGAGATGCGCATGCCGGTAGCGCCGGGAAATTGCGACATCAGCACGCCCACCAGCAACAGGCCCAACGCGTGGTACATCTGGTATTTTACGGCTGTCTCAAAGGTCTCGGTGCGGCCGGTCTCGGTTAGCATCTTGGACAAGCCGTGGGCTCCAAACGCGCCAATCATTACGCCTAACCCGCTCAGCAGGGCCCCCAGGATCAATATGGTTTTAATGCTCATTTTTGGAAAATCAGTGTGAAACAGAATAGTTACGGTTGCCGAAGATAGCGCTGCCCACCCTAATCATGGTGCTGCCCTCGGCAATGGCTAATTGGTAATCTGAGCTCATGCCCATGGAAATCTCTTTGTAATACGGCGCCTCCGGGAAAAACTCAGCTTTTAGCGCCTCAAAGTAGCCGCGCAAACGGGAGAATTCGCGTTGCAGATGCTGTTCGTCATCGGTGTTAGTAGCCACGCCCATCACGCCGCAGATGCGCACGTGCTTTAGATTCCTGAATTCTTCAGACCGAAGGATTTCCTGAGCCTCTTCCAGGTCAAGCCCGAATTTGGTTTCCTCCTCGGCGATGTAGAACTGCAGCAGGCAGTCAATAACCCGGTTGTGTTTCTGGGCTTGTTTCTCAATTTCAAGCAGCAAACGCAGGCTGTCTACCGATTGGATCAGGTGCACAAAAGGCGCGATGTACTTCACCTTATTGGTTTGCAGGTGCCCGATCATGTGCCATTCCACATCAGCGGGAAGCTGTGGTTGTTTCAGCATCATTTCCTGCGCCTTGTTCTCCCCGAAAGCCCGTTGCCCGCCCTCGTACGCCTCCCGGATCAGTTCTACCGGGTGGGTTTTGGAAACGGCAATCAGGCGGCAGTTGGTACCGGCTAACTTTTGCTGGAAATCATGGATATTATCCTGGATAGTCCTCATCAATCTTCTAACGCGTTGGTGAAAAAGGTGTTTTTGAGCAGCAGCCACAGCAGCAGCAGCACTATTGCCCAGCGCAAATATATCTGGTAATAATCACGCGTATCGCGGTAGCGGGTTTCTTTTATCTCGGTTTTCTCCAGGGTATTGATGCGCCGGAAGATCTGGGAAAGGGCATTGGCTCCCTCGGCCCGGAAGAACTGACCTTCAGCCAAAGAGGCTAACTGGCGTAACGTTTTCTCTTCCAGGCCGGTCTGCACCGTGACTTGTCTGCCCGTGGAATCATCCGGCATTTGCACAGTACCTTCTTTGCCAATGCCTACCGTGTAGAGTTTTAGCTGAAACGCATGGGCTAATTGGGCAGCCAACTCAGGGTCCAGGCTCCCGGCGGTATTCTCGCCGTCACTAATGAGGATGCACACCTTTGATTTGGCTTTTGACTCCCGCAAACGATTGATGGCCACGGCAAGGGCGCTGCCAATGGCGGTACCATCCTCAGCAATCATGTTCAGGTGGATGCTCCGGATGCTTTCCCGCACCAGTTCGTAGTCGGTGGTGAGCGGGGTGAGGGAGTAGGCGTGACCGGCGAACACCACCACCCCGATGCGGTCCTGCACGCGCCCATTCACAAACTGCAGGGCCACCTCTTTGGCAGCTTCCAGGCGGTTGGGCTGAAAATCGGTGAGTTCCATGGAGCCGGAAACGTCCATGACCAGCACTATGTCAATGCCCTCGGCGGAAAGCTCTACGGTTTCATCGGTTTTCTGCGGACGCGCCAAGGCCACCAGCACCAGCATCAGGAACAATCCGAACACCACATCTGGAAAATAACGCAGAATACTGGTCCAGTGCCAGGTAGCGTTGCCTTCAAAAAGCGCTACGTCCAGTTTTTTGCGGAACCGCACGTGCAGGAGCCAACGCAGTAAAAACAGCAGGGGAACGGCCAGCAGGGCGTACAGATAGCCCGGGTTGGCCCAGTCAAAGGACTGCCAGGTGCGCCAGTAAAACCAGCTGAAGTTAAGCCAGGAGAAATCAGCGGGTGCTTGCCACATTGCGGAGGTTGTCTCGGATTAAAACGTATCGTTGGGCCGCAAATTCGGCTAATTGGGTCAGGGAATCGGCTACCTCGGTTTCGTCGTCTGAGATGATGTTGCCGTAAATGGCCCGGTCACAGACCCGCAGGGCGTTACTCACGCGTTCGTCTTCCTCGTAGTACGTAGTGATTTCTTTAGTAGTGAACGAGTTGATTTCGGTGTCTTCCAGTTTGGTTAAATAGTTCTTCCAGAGTATAATAGCCCGTTCCAGGTGATCCAGGGTTTTAAGTCGTTTAAACCGGTCTCGGGTAGTCTGCAATCTGGACTGGAACTGGTTCTGGTCTTTCTGCAGCACATACAGCTTGTACCGCGTGTTAATGCTCTTGCCAAACAACACCCAGACTCCGCCAATTAAAATTGCTGCCGCTACGGCTCCCATTCCCCAGTAAATGTAATTGAACTGCTCAATGACGGGCATGAGCGGGGTGGCAGATTTCAGCGGCAGGTCATCTGACACGGTAGTGACGTTCTGGATCAACACCACAGAATCCCGGTCTGCCTGCAAAAGCAGCGTGTCTCCGCTGTAGAAGAGACGGGCCGTGAGTTGCAGGGCCTGTACGGGTTTCAGGTTGAAGGTACGAAGCGTGTAAATGGTGCTGTCGGTGCTCACGCCTTTTACCGTGCGGGTAGGGTAAAAATCCTTTCTCACCAGCTCAAAAGGAGCGAAGTTGAAGGTGGAATCGGGAAAAACCACCTCGGCCTGCGGCGCGTGTTTAGACCGAAGCACGTACTTCAAAGACTTCCCCAGCTCAACCGAGTCCTGAAGAAAGTACCCGTCTACCTTCACAGAAGGAAGCTGAGCCCAGGAGAGGAGCGGCCCTAGCCAAAGGAAAAGCCAAAGATATTTTTTGAAAGGAGACAAATTCTGGTTTCTACTTGGGGCTGGTGGCATGTTCCCCAGCTTTCATTTAAGTTGTGGTTCTGCTTTTTGCGGGTTTTAGGTACCCTTGTTTTAGGGGCGGTTTTCTAAAACCAGGCCTGAAATGCCGAAACGGGACAGATCAGGCGCTACGTTTCATGATTTTGTTTCTGGCCCTAAACAGGTTAACCAGTTGCGGCACGTAGTCCTGCTCCACGTAAATGGGCAGGAAATCGGCCTGGTACTGCCGGCAGAGCCTGGCCAGTTTTTCCTGGTTTTGGGCATAAGGCACCAAATACCGCTCCCTAAACTCCTTGGAAGAGGTATTGATCCAGATGGTTTTGCCGGTTTCCTTGTCAAGCAGCGGTACAATGCCCAGCTTAGGGAAATTCACCTCGCGTTTGTCTACCAGCTGCAAGACAATGAGATCGTGCTTTTTGGCCAGCATGATCAGTTCCCGCTCGTAGTTCAGGTCAATGAAATCGGAGATCAGGATGATGATGCTTTTGCGTTTCACCACGTTGAGACAAAGCTTGATGCCCGCTCCAATGTTGGTCTTCAGCGACTGCGGCTTCAGCTCGGCCAGGGTTTTGATCAGGGAATAGGCGTGGTCGTTGCCTTTGCCGGGTTTCAGGTAGCGTTCTTTGCCATCGGTAAAGCAGATCATGCCCAATTGGCTGCCCTGTTTTAAGGCCGAAAGCGCCAGAATTCCGCCAATCTCCTTGCCCATGTCCAGTTTCTGGGAACCTGGGGTGCCTAAAGCGTGGGAACCGCTCACATCCAGCAACAGAAACACGTTCTGCTCTTTTTCCTCGCGATAGGTCTTCACAAATGTACCATGCCCCTTCGCTGATACGTTCCAGTCAATGGAACGCACATCGTCTCCGTACTGGTAGGCGCGCACATCGTCAAACTCCAGTCCAGAGCTCTTGAATACAGATTTGAAGTCGCCCTGCATCTGGGCGTCAATTGCCTTTCTTATCTGTATCTCGTACTTTCGTAGCTTCCTGACTAAGTCTTTCATGCCTGCTAAAGGTTTTTGCAGCGTCTAAAATTACCGAAACTTACGAACAACCGCGTGAAAAAACGTTTGTGTCTCTTTTTATTGCCCCTGGCGCTGTTCTCCTGTACCCCTGAGCCCGAGAAACCCCAAGACCTGATTCCGGAGGAGAAGATGACCCGAATCATGCTGGACATCCACCTCACTGAGGCCGCCATTGGCCGCACGGTGCGTAATTATGACACCTCCAGGGTAGCCTACAGAGAAGCGCACAAACTTATCTTAAAACGGCACGCCGTCTCAGATAGTGCCTTTAAGCACAGCTATGACTACTATCTCTCTGTACCGGAGAAGATGGACAAACTATACGAGGTAGTATTGGATAGCCTCAGCGCCCGGGAAGCCAAGCTGACCCCTAAGTCAGTACCGGCGGAGGTTCCTACTGAGATTGACCCCAAGGCATTCAGGAAAAAGAGTATTTAGATCAGCCGTTTACCGTTGGGGACCTGAGCCTGCGGTTGGGCAAGCACAATATTGCCTTCTTCGTCTTCAAAGCCGGTTACCAGTACCTCAGATCGCCAGGGACCAATCTGCTTAGCCGGAAAGTTGGTGACACAGATGACCTGTTTCCCTACCAGTTCCTCCAGCGTGTACCGTTTGGTGATCTGCGCGCTGGATTTCTTAATGCCCAGTTCTCCTAAATCTACCCAAAGTTTGTAAGCGGGTTTGCGTGCCTCCGGGAATTCTTCGGCTTGTACAATGGTGCCGGTCCGTAAATCAACGGCCGTGAACTGCTCCCACGTGATGGTGTTTTCCATAGTTTTTTGGCGCCCAAGATAACGAGTCTGCTCAGAAGAGGCAAATACGGAGTTATATCCGTAGAAACCTCTCCCAAGGGCAAGCGTATCCTCTAAAGCATTTCTGTCTAGGATGTGCGTCCAACTTTATCTTTCCAGCTATGAAAAACAACACAGGTACAACTTTATCGGTCTGGCAGCCGGGTGTGGAGATGCCGGTTACCCAAAGCTTAACTACCAACATCACCACCGATGTCTGCGTGGTAGGTGCGGGTATCTCTGGCCTAACAACCGCTTATCTGCTGGCCAAAGAAGGCAAGAAAGTAGTGGTGCTGGATGCGGGCGAGATCTGCGGCGGGGAAACTAGCCGTACCACTGCGCACCTGTCCTGGGCTTTGGATGACCGATATTCTACCCTGATTAAAGTCTTTGGCAAAGCACAGGCGCTGCTGGCCTATGAAAGCCACCGCGAAGCAATCCATCGGATAGAGCAGATCATACGGGATGAGAAGATCCAGTGTGATTTCCAAAGACTCCCCGGCTACCTTTTCCTGGGTGCCACTGATACCGAGGACCAGCTGGATCAGGAACTGGCGGCCTGCCGGGAACTGGGCATTACGGAGGTGGTCAAGCTGAAGCAGTGTCCTTTGCCCAGCGTAAGTGAAGGACCTTGTCTGCTGTTCCCAGATCAGGCCCAGTTCCACCCGGTGAAGTACCTTTCTGCCTTAAGCCGCTACATTCTTGACCACGGGGGCGAGATCTATACCAACAGCCACGTAAAGGAATTTGATTCTGGATTGGTACACCGGGCCATTACCGATGCAGGATTCTCCGTGACCAGCAATCATTTGGTGGTATGTACCAACACACCCGTGAATGATAAGGTAACCATGCATACCAAACAGGCACCTTACCGCACGTATGTGATCGGGGCCCGGGTGCCCAAAGGAGCAATTCCAACCGCTCTGTATTGGGACGATTCAGATCCCTACCACTATGTTCGGTTGGGGACCATTGCCGGGGAAGAGCACCTTGATTCAGAGATTTTGATTGTAGGGGGCGAAGACCATAAAACCGGGCAAAGCAACGGAAACGAAGCCGAGCGCTTTGACTGCCTGGAGGAATGGACCCGCAAGAAATACCCCATGGTGCAGGACGTGGTGTTCCGGTGGTCAGGGCAGGTGATGGAGCCGGTAGACTTCATGGGCTTCATCGGCCGGAATCCTGGTGACAACAAAAACGTGTACATAGCCACCGGTGATTCCGGTCACGGCATGACGCACGGCACCATTGCCGGTATTCTGATTACTGACTTGATTCTGGAACGTACCAACCCTTGGGCGACTTTGTATGACCCAGGACGGGTGACTTTCTCCACTGATTCAGCCAAGGAGTTCCTGAAAGAAAACCTGAACGTGGCCGGCCAGTACCTGGATTGGGTGAAACCCGCCGACAAGGAAGCAGACGTTATTGCCCCTGGCACGGGAGCTATAGTACAGAAGGGGATGGCCAAAGTGGCGGTATATTGCGATGCCCAGGGCAACCGGCATGAGTGTTCAGCCGTGTGTACCCACCTGGGCTGCGTGGTGCAGTGGAACAACCTGGAGAATTCCTGGGATTGCCCTTGCCACGGCTCTCGCTTTGACCCCTACGGAAAAGTAGTGGCCGGACCAGCGATAAAAGATTTAGAGAAGCTTTAGTCGGTTGCAAATAGGGGGAATGTGCGTTTTGACCCTTTTCTCTGGGAAATAGGTCATAAACAATTAAAAGCTCTGGCAAAAAGGAAAGCGTGGCAAGATTATCTCTTACCACGCTTTCCTTTTTGCTGGATAATAAAATCTACCAACTACTTATAAGCTTCTAATCGTTTCAGCCTTATCTCTACAGAGGCAATCCAATCCATTTGTTTCTCTTTGTCCAGGCCGTGACGGCTTTCGGTGTCATAGAGGTCCTGTTCTTTGTGCCAGTTGTTGAAGGCTTCGCTGGCGTATTTGTTCAGGTCGGCGGCCCCGCGGCTGCAGGGGTTAGGAAGCTCGGCCAGGCGTTTGCGCAGCATACGGGCGTGCAGTTCGGTTAAATCAAAATGCAGTTGCTCGTGGGCCAGCAGCATGGCAGAAGACTTGTTGCGGGTCCAGGATTCTTTGGGGTTGAACACCGCCTCTACTTTAAACTTGAGCTGGTTGTTTTCGCATTTCACCTTCATTTCCATGTTGGTGGAGGTGAGCGCGTGGTGGTGGTTGTTAGGCGCAGGCGTGCCGGCGAAATCATCCCAGGAAAGGCGTTTCTGCGGATTCCAGGGAATATCAGCCGCTACGGCAGTCATTTCGGGTTTAGTTTCTGGAAAAGAAGCTAAAAACAGGCTGCTCACCCAGAGAAGTAAAAAGGAGAATGGCATAATCGGTTCCGTAACACGCTTCAGGTGAAAGGGAGTTTCCTTTTCACGCAGAAGTTACGAAATTATTGTGGGCTGAACTTCCTGAACCGGAAAAACAGCAGGATTGCCGCAATGGTAAGCCCGGTGAAAAGCCCCAGCCAAATGCCCGTAGCGGCCAGGTTTACCACAAATCCTAAGGCATAGCCTATGGGCAGGGCAATGAGCCAGTAAGAGAACAGCGAGATCATACTGGGAACCCGCACGTCTTCCAGACCGCGCAACGCGCCCAATCCCACTACCTGCACCCCATCTGAAAGCTGGAAAATGGCCGCAATAATGAGCAGTTTGGCCGCAAGCTGCTGTACGGCCACGTCTTTCACGTACAAGGCGGGAATCAGGTCTTTGCAGAGGATGATGAGCAAGGCGCTGGTAGCCATGAACAAAGCCCCCATCACCAGACTGCTGTACCCGGCTATGTGCACGCCGTGCGTATCTCCGGCCCCTCGTAGTTTCCCCACCCTGATAGTTGCCGCCGAGGAGATGCCGCTGGCCATCATGTACGTCACCGAGGCCACGTTCAGGGCAATCTGGTGGGCCGCCAAGTCACGGGCACCTACCCAGCCAATCATCACTGCCGAAAAGCTGAAGGCCCCCATTTCAAAGATCATCTGCAGCGAGATAGGGAACCCTATTTTAAACATGCGGGTCATGTGGGTCCAGGAAATGCTTTGCCAACGCAGGTACTTGCGGTAACGGGTAAAGCGGCGGGCAGTGAGCACAAAAGTACCCATCATAATGGCCATGAGTACCCGGGAGATCAAGGTGGCCCAGGCGGCCCCGTTCAACCCCAAAGCAGGTAGCCCAAATTTACCGTAAATGAGCACGTAATTCAGCGCTACGTTCACCAGGTTGGCCAGAATGGAGATGTACATAGACTGCTTGGTGAGCGACAAGCCCTCGGCGAACTGCTTGAATGCCTGGAAGATCATGAGCGGCACCATGGATAGGAACAGGATGTTCACGTACGGAATAGCCAGCCGCACCACTTCCTCAGGTTGGTTCAGATAGGCAATCATGGGTGAAAGGCCCCAAAACGCCAGGAAAAGCAGGATGCCCATGCCCATGTTCAAAAACAGGCCGTTCAACAGCACCAGCGCGATGCGGGTATGGTTTTTACGTCCGTCGGCGCGGGCTACCAGCGGCGTAATGCTGTATGAAATGCCCAGCCCAAATACCAGCGTGATGGTAAAAATGCTGTTCCCCAAGGAGGCTGCCGCTAATTGGGCGGTTCCAATGCGGCCGGCCATAATGCTGTCTACCACCGTCACCAAAATATGCCCCAGTTGGCTTAGAACCACGGGGTACGCTAACAGAAAGGTGCTTTTATAATGCTGGCGGTATTGGGCAGAGAAAATCACAGGCTTCGGTTTTAAGAAAGAGGCCGCAAAGGTACAGCTATTTTCCCTAACCAAGGCCGGACAATTGTCCTTTTGGGTTTATTGAGAGATGGAGAGGTTGAATGATGGATTGAGTGAAGGGGAAATGAATGGTTAGTAAGAAAAATCATTCCTTTTAAGCCTGATTTCAGGAAAATAGCCTTAAAACAAGCCCTCTGCCTGTACTGCGCAAAACTTGGAGGGCAGTCTGTTTTTCGGGTTGGTTTCAGAATATCAGGGCGAAAACCTGGATTAAGAAACAAACGCTTTGAGGCGGGGCAGGGCGCTCTCCAGCACCTCGTCGGGTAGGGCATAGGACATCCTCAGAGCCCCGGGCATTCCCATGTTGGTGGCAGGTAATACCTCCAGGCCTACCTGGTCTTTCAGGGCTGCGGCCCATTCCTCCACCAATCGAAAAGGAGAGGAGGTATTTTGGGGTTGGAGGCAGCCGTCCACCTGCAGGGTCACGTAGTACCCGGCCTGCGGAACTGTGAATTTCAGTTTAGGCATCTTCTTAAGGGCCTCCACCACGCGCTGTCTTTTCGGTTCTAAGTCAGCTTTGAACTCCTGCCAGATGCTATGCCGGTGTTGAACGGCCGCCGCCGCACCCGCTTGCAGAAAAGGGGATACTCCAGAAATTAACTTGTGCTGCAGATCCATGGCTTTCTGCAGGATAGGGAAAGGCGCAATCAGATACCCAATGCGCCAGCCCGACATGGCAAAGGACTTAGAGAATCCATTGACCACGGCTATTCTATCTCGCAGATGCTCAAAGCTTAAAAAGGTGGTAACCGGGACAGAAAAGCTTAAGCCATCATAGATTTCGTCAGACAAGACATGCAGGTTGGGGAACTCCTCCATCAGCCTGGCTACTTCCTCCAGTTCCTCCCTGGTGTAGACTTTTCCGGTGGGGTTTCCCGGGTTGGAGAGGATGAGGAGTCTGGTGGCGGGGGAGAGTTTCTGCCGGAGTTGCTCTGCATCAATTCTATATTCCTGCTCTGGGTTGGCAGGCACTGAAACCAACCGGCAGCCGCTTTGCCTGATCAATTCCGGAAAGGCAAACCAATAGGGCGCCAGCATTACCACTTCCTCGTTGGGCTGCAGCAGGCTTTCCAGGTACAGATGGATGGCATGTTTTGCGCCGTGGGTGATCATGATCTGTTCTGCGGGGATGGGCAAACCGGCGTCTTCCAGGTACCGTTGGGCAAGGGCCAGGCGCAACTCAGATAGGCCCTCGTTTGGTCCGTAATAGGTATTATGCTGGGAGACGGCTTCTTGCATGGCCTGCGTGGCAACAGCCGGGCTGTGGAAGTGGCTCACGCCTAAGTGCAGCGGAATGATGTCCATGTGCGTAGGGGTTGTGGGGCTTTTTAGGGCCTAAGCTACAAACAGGTTTGATTTGATGTGCGTTTCAGGGCTTTTTTGCTGACAATAGAACGAAAACAGTCCTCCATTTGTCTGCGGCTTTCTACTGCATCAGGCAAAACTATCTGGGCCGGAGCAACACATCGGCGAAGCCGTGGCTGGAATCGGTGAAGATGTCCTGCACGGTGAACCCGCAGGCATGGGCCATTGCTTCTACCTGTTTCAAGGAGAATTTGTAGGAGTTCTCGGTATGGATGGCTTCCCAGGCCTCAAACTGGAAGGTTTGGTTCAAAGCCCCGATGTGCACTTCCTGGTTGGCCTTGCTGATGAGGAAGCTCCGCATGGTGCCTTCCAGCGGATCGTACTCCGCAAAGTGCTGGAACTGATCCAGGTCAAAATTTCCCTGCAGTTCTTTGTTGATGCGGTGCAGCAAGTTCAGGTTGAAGGCTGAGGTGACCCCGGCAGCATCGGCGTAGGCGCGGCGCATCTTTTCGGGGTCTTTTCGCAAATCCAGGCCTAAAAGGAACGCATCCTCGGGGTTGAGGGTCTGCCGAACGGCGCAGAGAAAGTTCTGGGCTTCCGGCAAGTCAAAATTCCCGATGTTTGATCCCAGAAACAAGACCAATTTGCGCAGGCGCTGGTTTTGGTTCAGCCACTCCAATCCCTGGAAATATTCGGCGGCCAGGGCGGTGACCGGGAGCTGGGGCCAGCGGAGCTGCAGGTCTTCCAGCAACAGGTTTAACTGATCTTCGGAGATATCCAGCGGAATGTAGGATACTTCGGCCTTGGAGGCCATCAGTTCTGTCAGCAGCAGCTTGGTTTTGTACGCGTCGCCAGCCCCTAAATCTACCACCTGAAAAGGTTCTTGAATCCCGAAGGCGTACAGAATCTCCTTGCGTTGGCGAGACAGAATCTGGTGCTCCAGTTTGGTGAGATAGTACTCCGGCAGTTGCATGATCTGCTGGAACAATTGGCTGCCCTTGGCATCATAAAAGAATTTAGATGAGAGCTTTTTAGGGCTTTGGTTCAAGCCTTGCATTACATCCTGTGCCAGGCTGTTTTCGTCAGCGGAGTGGCTGGGCAGCAGGTTAACAAGGGTGCTTTGCGTAGAGGGTAGCGTCATATGCTTGGGTGGTTTTGTCGTAGGTACCGGGTGAGGGTTGTGCAAATATTTTCTGCCTGCTCCCGTATCTAGTAAATTCTGGGCTATACGAGCCCGTTTATGGCCGTGGTAGTAAATGCCATTCGGTTTATACGTAGATTCCTTTTCTAAACTTAATTTTGGGAGAAAGGTTTACCTCACCTTAGCGCTTCAGTACCTATGCCTTTTATTCTGACCCCTTTTTACCGGGAATTGTCTTTTAAGTTTGATGCCCGTACCTCCCGTGGGGCCATGAAAACGCACCAGGCGGCGTATCTGCGGCTGCACCATACCGATGCCCCTGAGGTACATGGGTGGGGCGAGTGCTCGCCGCTGCCGGGGTTAAGTCCCGATTATTCCCCGCATTTCCCCCAAACCCTCCAGAGTATTTGCAACCGTTTCAACAGTCTGCAAATAGAAACCACCGGAACTGAGGAAGGACAGGCTTTCTGGAAATCACTGGACCAATGGCCGTCTATCTGCTTTGCCGCCGAAACCGCCTGGGTTGATTACATGCGCGGAGCCAAACGCATCCTGTACGACACGCCTTTCTCGCGCTCCCAGCAGGGCATCCGGATCAACGGGCTTATCTGGATGGGCGATGCCGCTTTCATGCGGGAACAGATCCAAAAGAAGCTGGACCAGGGTTTCAAGTGCCTCAAAATGAAGATCGGCGGACTTGATTTTGCCCAGGAACTCAGAATTCTGAACGAAATCAGGAGCATAGCGGGCCCCGATGTGCTGGAACTGAGGCTTGATGCGAACGGAGCCTTCGCCCTTTCTGATGCCGAGGAGAAGCTTCGGCAATTGGCCCGTTTCCAAATCCATTCCATTGAGCAACCCATCAAACAGGGCCAGCCGGATGCCATGCAGGAGCTTTGCGTGGTATCGCCAATTCCTATTGCCCTGGACGAGGAACTGATTGGCGTGAGCGGCAAAGAAAATAAATGGAAGCTGCTGGACCAGATACGCCCGCAGTACATCATCATTAAGCCAACCCTGGTAGGAGGCCTGTACAGCAGCCGCGAGTGGATTCAGGTGACCCAAACCTTAGGCATTGACTGGTGGCTTACCTCGGCCTTGGAATCCAACATCGGGTTGAATGCCATTGCACAGTTTGCCGCTGATCTGGGCAGCACTTTGCCGCAGGGCCTGGGCACCGGACAACTGTACCACAACAATTTCAGCTCACCGCTAGAAATCAGGGGCGAGGAGCTCTGGTATAATGCCGACAAACCATGGGAATTGCCGTCGTGAGTGAGTGAGTGAGTGAGTGAGTGAGTGAGTGAGTGAGTGAGTGAGTGAGTGAGTGAGTGGCGCCTGGTTTCTTTTTGGAAGTTCCATCAAAAATGAAACGGGGTGGGTTTTCATTGAAGGAGGAATGGACCTGCCCCTACTCAGCCATCAGCTGCTCAACTAATCTGGGTACGCCTACGGTGGCTTTTTCCTGAATAATGGTCAAGTTTCTCCGGTGCTGGACAGCAGGTGCGTTGGGATCTATGAGGTAAATAGGCGTGTCATGCGGGGCAAAGGAAAGCAGCCCGGCGGCAGGGTAGACTTGCAGGGAGGTACCTATGACCAGGAGGTAATCGGCAGTCATGGTTTCCTCGGCGGCTTCCTCAATCAGGGGAACGGGCTCGCCAAACCACACAATGTTAGGCCGTAACTGAGAGCCTTTCTCGCATAGGTCGCCCAGTTTCAGTTCCCAGCCTTCCATAGGGTAAATCAAACGCTCATCTTTGGTGCTGCGGCTTTCAAACAGCTTGCCGTGCAGGTGCAGCACGTGTTTGGAGCCGGCGCGCTCGTGCAGGTTGTCAACGTTCTGGGTGATGATGCGCACGTCAAATTTCTGCTCCAGCTTTACCAAAGCTTTGTGGGCGGCATTAGGCTCCACGCCCAAAGCACTTTTCCGGCGCTGGTTGTAAAACTCCAGTACCAGTTCGGGGTTCTTTTTCCAGCCTTCGGGCGAGGCAACTTCCATTACATCATGACCTTCCCAAAGTCCATTGGCGTCTCTGAAGGTAGCCAGGCCACTTTCGGCACTAATTCCGGCTCCGGTTAATACAACTACTTTCTGCTTCATACAAAGGGTAGAATCTGGAAGTTAGAAACCAAACTTAGATAAAGGGTAAGATACGGGAAAGAACCAGAAAAAAATACCTCCGTTTCGGGGCTTATTTTCAGAAACAAGCCCCGAAACGGAGGTAAAAGTAGGAAGCCTAAAATTTAGCTTCTGGTATTTTCAACTTAGCTGGACTTCTTCTTGGTAGTGCTGGCCTTTTTGGCGGGTGCTTTTTTGGCCGGAGCCTTCTTGGTAGCGGCTGGTTCGGCAGCTGCTTTTTTCTTGAACCCGCCACGGGCTGGCTTGTCTGGGGTTTGCTCCGCCAGTTCAAGACACTGCTCTAAGGTAAGTTCCGCCGGTTCCTGGCCTTTCGGGATCTTCACGTTCTTTTTGCCTACCACAATGTACGGCCCGAAACGCCCGTTCAGCACTTGCACCTCTGGGTTTTCCGGGAACGATTTGATCAGTTTCTCCGCATCGGCTTTGCGCTTGGCCTCAATGATGATGATGGCTTGCTCCTCGGTCACCAGCAGCGGATCCAGGTCCTTCGGCAGGGAGTAGAACTTGCTGTTGTGCTGGATATATGGCCCGAAACGCCCGATAGCGGCTTTCATTTCCTTGCCTTCGTACTCGCCCACCACGCGCGGCAGTTTGAATAATTCCAGGGCCTGCTCCAGCGTGATAGACTCCAGGAACTGGCCTTTGCGCAGGCTGGCATAAGCGGGTTTGGCATCGGTGCCTTCCACTTCTTCGCCCAACTGCACGTATGGCCCAAAGCGGCCTAACTTGGCAATCACTTTCTGACCGGAGATGGGGTCAAGGCCCAGTTCACGGGCGCCGCTTACGGTAGAGCGCTCCACGGTGGCGCTGGTTTCAATGGTTTGATGGAAACTAGAGTAGAATGTGTCTATCATCTTGTCCCACTGTTTCTTACCGGCGGCAATCTCATCAAATTCTTCTTCTACTTTGGCGGTGAAAGAATAGTCAATCACGCTTTCGAAGTGAGACACCAGAAAGTCAGTCACCACCATGGCAATATCCGTGGGGAAGAGCTTGGCTTTCTCGGCTCCGGCCATCTCGGTTTTCTGCTGAGACGTGATTTGGCCGTTCTCTAACGTGAGTACCGAGTAGGCCCGTTCTTTCCCCTCCCGATTGTCTTTTTCCACGTAGCCTCGTTTCTGGATGGTAGAGATAGTAGGCGCGTAGGTAGACGGACGGCCGATGCCCATTTCCTCCAGTTTCTTCACCAAACTGGCCTCGGTGTAGCGCGGAGCCGGACGGCTGAACCGCTCAGTAGCCTGCAGGCGCTGCAAGGCTAAGGTCTGGCCTTCCTGCAACGGGGGCAGCATGCCTTTCACGTCGTCATCGGCTAGTTCCTCGTCATCGGTAGACTCGGTGTACACTTTCAGGAAACCTTCAAAGCGAACTACTTCGCCGGTGGCGATCAACCGTTCGGGCTGGCCGCTGATGGCAATGGTAGCGGTGGTCTTCTCAATCTCGGCGTCGGCCATCTGCGAGGCAATGGCACGCTTGCGGATTAGATCATACAGGCGCTGCTCGTTGCGGTCAGCACTCACCTGAATGGCTGAGAAATCAGTGGGCCGGATGGATTCGTGCGCTTCCTGGGCCTGCTTTGATTTGGTTTTGTACTGCCGCGTTTTCACGTAGTTTTCGCCAAAAGACCTCGAAATCTCCAGCGCAGCCGCGTTGATGGCGTCCTGGGACAGGTTCACTGAGTCAGTACGCATGTAGGAGATCTTACCGGCTTCGTAGAGGCGCTGCGCTACGGTCATGGTCTGCGCTACTGAGAAAGACAGCTTGCGGCTGGCTTCCTGCTGCAGGGTAGAAGTAGTGAACGGCGGCGCAGGTGTGCGTTTGGTAGGCTTTTTCTCCATACTTTCAATGGAGAAGGAAGCGCCCAGGCAACGCTGCAGAAAGTTTTCAGCCTCCTCGCGGGTTTTGAAACGGGTGTTCAGCTCGGCCTCCAGGCGTTTGCCGCCGGCATCAAACTGGGCCACCACTTTGTAGGCAGAAACTGCTTTGTGACGCTCAATCTCGCGTTCGCGCTCCACCACCAGCCGCACGGCTACAGACTGCACACGTCCGGCCGAAAGCCCGGTTTTAATCTTTTTCCAGAGAACGGGGCTTAATTCAAACCCCACCAGACGGTCCAGCACGCGGCGGGCCTGCTGGGCGTTCACCAGGTTGATGTCAATGGAGCGTGGGTTCTCAATGGCGTTGAGGATGGCGTTCTTGGTGATTTCCCGGAACACGATGCGGCGCGTCTTGGCCTCGTTCAGGTTCAGGGCCTCAGAAAGGTGCCAGGAAATGGCTTCTCCCTCGCGGTCCTCATCGGAAGCTAACCAAACCGTTTCGGCTTCCTTGGCTAATTTCTTCAGTTGGGAGATCACCTCCCGTTTATCGGCAGAAACCACGTACGTGGGTTTGAAGCCGTTCTGGATGTCTATGGCGTTATTGTCTTTGGGGAGGTCGCGCACGTGCCCGAAGCTAGACTTCACCACGAAATCTTTGCCCAGGTACCCTTCAATGGTCTTGGCCTTAGCCGGCGACTCCACAATCACTAGGTTCTTTATCATATGGGAATAGAGGAGGGCTGCGCCCAAAAATTTTTCAAAGATGTAGTAATTTTTTGAGACAATCCAACCACTATCTTTATGCCGGCTGCTTCAAAGAGGTAAAAGAATATACCCGAGGGCAATAAAAAGGTTTTTTTTAGTATACTTAGGCATGAAGAATCTCTTATTGATGCGACACGCCACCGCGGCGGAAAAACAAATTGGCCAGACTGACTTTGACCGGGAGATCACCCTCTACGGCGAGCGGCAGGCGGGTGAGGCCGGTCTTTGGCTGAAAAATCAGCCCTTGTTGCCCGAGCTGATCCTGTGCAGCCCATCGGTAAGAACCCAGATGACCCTGCAGAGTATGCTGGAGCAGATGGAGCATCAGGTGCCGGTGCAACTGGAAAGAGACATTTACTACGGCTCAGAGCGAGACCTGCTGAACCTGCTCCACGGCGTGGATGATGAGGTAGATATGTTACTGGTGGTAGGCCATAATCCCACTATCTCTTTCTTCGCTTCACAACTCGCCCATGAGGAGGTGTCGTTCAGCCCGGCCACTATTGCCCACTTACATTTCAACGGTTATTCCTGGGAAAACTTGCGTAACGGCACCTGCAAATTACACACCATATATAAGGAGTAGTGTTTGCCGTTTTTTTGCCTCATTTAAGTAAAATACGCCCTAAACAGCAATCCAGCATTGAATAATTTGTAGTTTAGCGCCTCGTCCACGCAAGAGGAAAATTTTTTTCAATTTTCTGTAACCTATGGCAACAACAATCGTATCGGTCATCAACCAAAAGGGGGGTACGGGTAAAACCACCACTACCATCAACCTGGGGAGCGCCCTGCAGAAACTGGGCAAACGCGTGTTATTGATCGATCTGGACCCACAAGCTAACCTTTCTTATTCGTTAGGAATCACGGAGCCTGCCTGCACCCTGGCCGATGTTTTCGGTGGGCAGCAGAAGCTGGAAACCTGCATCCAGGAGCGGAACGGGCTGTACGTAGCACCCGGCTCCAATGAACTGGTGGATGTGGAGATTTCCCTGGTGACCCATGAAAGCCGGGAGCGGTTCCTGCAACAACTCTTAGGTGAGGTGGAAGGCTTTGACTATATTCTGATAGACTGTCCCCCGTCTCTGTCATTGCTCACCGTGAATGCGCTGGCCGCGTCTGATGAAGTGTTGATTCCTTTGCAGATGGAAGTGCTCACCCTACAGGGATTGGGGCAAATCCTGAACACCGTGCAGCAGATCAAAAACGCCTTAAATCCAAAACTGAAGGTGAAAGGCATTGTGGTGGTAATGTATGACAAGCGCCGGAAACTGAGTACCGAGATAGAAGATTACCTAAAAGAAAACGTGGACGAATATATTTTTCAGCAAAGAATACGCCTTAATGTAAAATTAGCCGAGGCTCCTTCCTTTGGGCAAAGTGTCATTGATTATGACGCCTCCTCTTACGGAGCCAAAGATTATTTGGGCCTTGCCCGGGAATTTGTATCAGTTTCTTAGCAAACAAGCTTTATAAATTCTTGTTTCGTTAGTAAATTGCGGTTTGTCTCTCCAGGGAGACTTTCAAAGTATAAATAAATTGGCATCTTTTTGCCATAGCAGATAAAACGCTCTTCAATCATAGATAAGATGGCTTTAGGTAAAAACTTAAAACTCAACAAGGACAAGCTGATTGGGAAGACGGAGGCGGGTACGCCCCCTGAACAACCTTCGGATGCCGCTGCCACTCCTTCGGCAGAGTTGACTCCGGCAGAACCGCCTCAGGAGACGCCGGCCCCGGAACCCACCACCCCTGTTGTAGAAACTACACTGGCAGAGTCTAACGGAAGACAAACTGCTACAAAAGCCCGTGCAGGAGGAAAGACATTGGAGAAGCAAGCCGATAAAGGCGGAAAATCAGTAACCCTGGTGGAGGAAGATCAGGCTAGAAGAAGCAATTCGCCCCGCCAGATTCAGTCAGACAACTCAGACTATATCAATGAGCAGCTGAACCGCGTGCTCTACGCGCTAGACGCCTTCAAAAAAGGAGACGTCTCTGTGCGTTTGACCAAGCAGAACAACGATATCTTCTCAGAAATAGCCGAAGCCTACAACTCCATGGTGGAGATGATTGGGGGGGTAGGAGGCGAGGTATCACGTATCTCTAAAGTTGCCGGGGTAGAGGGTAACCTGAAAGCCCGTGCCTCAGCAGAGAACGCCTCTGGTTTCTGGAAAGACATGATCAACAATATCAACGGCCTGGTAGATTCCATCGCCGTACCGGTATTGGAAGTAGGCAAGGTATTGAAGAACATCTCCCGGGGTAACCTGGACGAGACGTTCCAGATTCCCGTGTCCGGTGACTTCAAGGTGATGGCCGAAACTATCAACCGCACCATTGACAACCTGAACCTGTTTGCCGGTGAGGTAACCAGGGTGGCCTTGGAAGTAGGTACGGAAGGGAAGCTGGGCGGACAGGCCTCTGTGCCAAACGTAGCCGGTATCTGGAAAGAACTCACCGATAACGTAAACGCGATGGCCTCTAACCTGACTTCTCAGGTACGGGACATTGCCAAAGTTACCACTGCCGTTGCCCAGGGGAACCTGGACCAGAAAGTAACGGTGGACCTGAAAGGGGAAATGCTCCAGCTCAAAGAGAATATCAACCAAATGGTGGACTCTTTGAACATCTTCGGGGATGAGGTAACCCGGGTGGCCCGTGAAGTGGGTACCGAGGGTAAACTGGGTGGCCAGGCGAAAGTGCCTAACGTGGGTGGGGTTTGGAAAGACCTTACCGACAACGTGAACACCATGGCCAGCAACCTTACCTCTCAGCTCCGCGACATCGCCAACGTAGCGACTGCGGTAGCGAAAGGTGACCTGACTCAGAAAATCACAGTAAATGTGAAAGGCGAATTAGCAGAGCTGAAGGATAACCTTAACCAAATGGTGGACTCCCTCAATATCTTCGCCGGCGAGGTAACCCGCGTGGCGCTTGAGGTGGGTACCGAGGGTATCTTGGGCGGACAAGCTGCCGTGCCAAATGTGGCCGGGGTTTGGAAGGCCCTTACCGACAACGTAAACTACATGGCGTCTAACCTGACGCTGCAAGTGCGGGACATCGCCAACGTAGCGACCGCGGTAGCGAGAGGAGATTTGAGCCAGAAAATCACTGTTGGGGTAAAAGGCGAGCTTTCTGAATTGAAAGACAACCTGAACCAGATGGTGGACTCGCTCAATATTTTCGCCGGTGAGGTAACCCGGGTGGCCCGCGAAGTGGGTACCGAAGGTAAACTGGGCGGCCAGGCTTCTGTACCGAACGTAGGCGGGGTTTGGAAAGACCTCACCGACAACGTGAACTTCATGGCGGGTAACCTGACTTCTCAGGTACGTGATATTGCCAATGTGGCAACTGCCGTTGCCCGTGGTGACCTGAGCCAGAAGGTAACCGTTGGTGTGAAAGGCGAATTGGCCGAGCTGAAGGATAACCTCAACCAGATGGTGGACTCCCTGAACATCTTCGCCGGTGAGGTAACCAGAGTGGCATTGGAAGTGGGAACAGAAGGTAAACTGGGCGGTCAGGCCGCTGTGCCAAATGTGGCTGGTACCTGGAAAGCCCTTACTGACAACGTAAACTCAATGGCCTCCAACCTGACGCTGCAGGTGCGGGACATCGCAAATGTTGCGACTGCGGTAGCAAGAGGTGACCTGAGCCAGAAAATCACCGTTGGGGTACGTGGAGAATTAGCCGAGCTGAAAGACAACCTCAACCAGATGGTGGACTCTCTCAACATCTTTGCCGGTGAGGTAACCCGGGTAGCCCGTGAAGTGGGTACCGAGGGTAAACTGGGCGGCCAGGCGTCTGTGCCTAATGTAGGTGGGGTATGGAAAGACCTTACCGACAACGTGAACTTCATGGCCTCCAACCTGACGCTGCAAGTACGTGACATTGCGAATGTGGCGACTGCGGTAGCGAAAGGTGATTTGACTCAAAAAATCACCGTGGATGTTAAAGGCGAGCTCCTCCAATTAAAGGACAACCTGAACCAGATGGTGGACTCCCTGAACATCTTCGCGGGTGAGGTAACCCGGGTGGCTCGTGAGGTAGGAACCGAAGGTATCCTGGGTGGTCAGGCCAATGTACCAAACGTTGGCGGAGTATGGAAAGACCTTACTGACAACGTGAACTTCATGGCTGGTAACCTGACCTCGCAGGTACGCGACATTGCGAATGTGGCGACCGCGGTTGCGAGAGGGGACCTGAGCCAGAAGATCACGGTAGATGTAAAAGGTGAGCTCTTAGAGCTGAAAAACAACCTGAACCAGATGGTGGATTCCCTGAACATCTTCGCAGACGAGGTAACTCGGGTAGCAAGAGAGGTGGGAACCGAAGGAAAACTGGGCGGCCAGGCCAACGTGCCAAAAGTACGTGGTACCTGGAAAGAGTTGACCGACAATGTAAACTCAATGGCCTCTAACCTGACGCTGCAAGTACGCGATATTGCGAATGTAGCGACTGCCGTAGCGAAAGGTGACCTGACCCAGAAGATCTCGGTGAATGTTAACGGAGAGCTCCTGGAGTTGAAAAACATCTTAAACCAGATGGTGGACTCACTAAACGTTTTCGCTGGTGAGGTAACCCGGGTGGCGCTTGAAGTGGGTACTGAGGGTAAACTGGGCGGACAGGCGGCAGTGCCAAATGTGGCCGGTACCTGGAAGATGCTCACTGACAACGTGAACTCCATGGCGTCTAACCTCACCTCGCAGGTACGTGACATCGCCAACGTTGCAACTGCGGTAGCGAAGGGTGACTTGAGCCAGAAAATGACAGTAAATGTGAAGGGTGAAATCCTTCAACTGAAAGATATATTAAACCAAATGGTGGACTCGCTTAACATCTTTGCTGGCGAGGTAACCAGAGTGGCATTGGAAGTAGGTACTGAGGGTAAACTTGGTGGCCAGGCGGCTGTGCCGAATGTAGGTGGGGTTTGGAAAGCATTGACTGACAATGTAAATACCATGGCCTCCAATCTTACCCTGCAAGTACGTGACATCGCCAACGTAGCGACTGCGGTAGCTAAAGGGGATTTGACTCAGAAAGTGACCGTTGGGGTACGTGGCGAATTAGCCGAGCTGAAGGACAACCTCAACCAGATGGTGGACTCCTTGAACATCTTCGCCGGCGAGGTAACCCGTGTGGCGCTCGAGGTAGGTACCGAAGGTAGACTGGGTGGCCAGGCCAAAGTGCCAAACGTAGCCGGGGTATGGAAAGACCTCACCGACAATGTGAACGTGATGGCGTCTAACCTTACCACTCAGGTGCGTGGTATCGTGAAGGTAGTAACCGCGGTATCTAAAGGTGACTTGACCCAAAAACTGACATTACAGGCAAAAGGAGAATTAGCAGATCTGGCAGACACGATCAACAGCATGGTGGAAGACCTGAACCGCTTAGCGGGTGAGGTAAGCCGGGTAGCCAGAGTAGCCGGGGTGGAAGGAAAACTGACCGAACGTGCCTCAGTACCAGGTGTAAGCGGAAGCTGGAAAGAACTGGTAGATACGCTGAATGACTTGTTAGAGTCCATCGTAACTCCGGTGTTGGAAGTGTCTCGCGTAGTACGCTCTATTTCCGAAGGTGACCTAACCCAGAAAGTAGAAATCCAGACCGCCGGTGATATTCTGGCTATGTCTAACGCCTTGAACCTGGCGGTAGATAACCTGAATGCCCTATTAGGTGAAATCAACGATTCCTCACTCATTGTGGGTAGCTCTTCTGAGGAAATGGCTGCCAAAGGATTGGAGATGAATCGCATTACGGTAGATGTAGCCTTAGCCATGCAACAAATGGCGGAAGGTGCCCAGAACCAAGCCTTGAAAACAGACCAGGCCTTCAAACTGATTGAAGAAATCATGAAGGCTACCAAAGAGACTGCGAACAAAGCCGATGTGGTGAACCGTTCAGCAGTGATGGGGGAGGAAACTTCTCAATTGGGTCTTAAAACAGTGGCAGAGGTGGTGCGCAACATGGAGGAGATTTCTTCTTCTGCGGCTCTAACAGCTAAAACCATTGAAGTATTGAGTACCCGTAGCCAGGAAATCTCAAAGTCACTTGGGGTGATTACCGACATCGCGGCTCAGACAAACTTGCTGGCATTGAACGCAGCCATTGAGGCGGCCCGTGCTGGTGAAGCGGGTAGAGGTTTCGCGGTGGTAGCCGAGGAAATCCGGAAACTGGCCGAAGGGTCTCGCAAATCAGCCAGTGAGATCGCTACCCTGGTAGAAGACGTGAAGAAAGATACTTCTTCTGCCGCTGCCGCGATTGCTACCATGGAAGGCCGTGTATTGAAAGGAAAGAATGCCACGTTTGAGGCTTCCGGGGCCTTCAAAAACATTGCGACTTCCAGCGGGGAAACACTGCGCAGTGCACAAGACATCCTGGTGTCTACCGAAGTTCAGAAAACCTCCATCGGCGACGTGGTGAAATACGTGGAAGAAGTGGTAGCCATTGCCGAGCAAACGGCATCTGGTACGCAACAGGTAGCAGGAACTGCTAAACAGCTTTCCACTTCCATGCAGGAATTGACTTCTTCCAGCCAGAGCCTGAATGACATTGCAGAAGACCTGCAGGTGAGTATCTCGGCCTTCAAGCTGGTTAACGGTAACATCGTGTACCCTAACCGCAACAACCGCAGATTCACCCCGGGTATTTCGTCCCGTAACCGTTCGTTCATGGGAGGTGACCTTACCGATGATCAAGGCCTCAAGAAACTTGCTGGTAAAAAGAATACTAAATCCAGAGGACAGGAATAATGGAATCTCAGAGTGTTAGGGATAAAAAAGAGCCTAATGTAGAGGAAAGAGTACACTTGATTGTCTTCAAACTAGGCAGTGAAGAGTACGGGGTGCGCATTGATCAGGTGAAAGAGGTGACCATCACGCCAGAGATCACCCGCATGCCCAAAACGCCCTCCTTTATAAAAGGGGTATCCAACATCAGGGGAGACATTATCGCTATCATGGACCTGGAAGAGCGTTTCAGAATTGAGCGCCCTTCCGGGAACCCAGAACAGCATACCTATACTCTGGTGATGGAGGCCAAAGACTATACCATGGGCTTTATTGTGAAAGAGGTTCCTCAATCACTTACCCTGCCCGTCTCCAGTATAGACAAGGCTCCATCTTTTATACAGGATCTTAATATCAATGAGAACTTCATTGAGGGTATTGGCAAGCATGAAGACCGGCTCATCATTGTGCTGGACATGTACAAAATACTAACCTCAGATGAGATTCTGCAGTTGAAGTCATAGTGCTCATTATTGACCTTTTTACTTATGGAAACTACTGATAAAAAAAGAATACTGATTGTAGATGATTCCTTCTACATGCGCACTATGTTGAAGAACATGCTGCTGGATGCAGGGTATGACGTGGTGGGGGAAGCCCCGGACGGCAAAACCGCCTTGCAACTGGCTAGAGAAAAGGTTCCAGACCTGGTTACGCTTGATGTGATCCTGCCAGACAACACCGGTTTGGATGTGCTGAAAGGAATCAAGGGTGACAACCCAGGCATCAAAGTAGTGATTGTAAGTGCCGTTGGGCAAGAGGTAATCATGAACGAGGCTGCTGAATACGGGGCGTTCCAGTACATCATCAAGCCTTTCTCAGAAGACAAAGTGCTGGAAGCGTTGAACAACGCCTTCAAAGAAGAATAGAACAAATACATTTACCGCCACTCACTTTCACCAGTGCAGCAGACGCAGCAAGCTAAAATCAGGGTTTTGATAGGAGATACGTCCGTACGCTCCCGGTTGGTGCTGTCCGGCCTGATAGATGCCGAGCCCCAGCTGGAAGTGGTGGATACTGCCCGATCCAGAGAAGAGTTGATCTTCAAGGCCATGTCTGCCAAACCTGACCTGATAGTTGCCCACCAGGGATTGACCATGAGTGGCTCTTTGCCCATGTTCAAACCTGTGTATGGACAGGATTCTTCTTTGCTGTTGATGGTTTCCCAGGAAATGGCCGAAGGAATTTCTTATATCCCTCGGAGGTACAGAAGCCAGGGGCAGCAGACCACTTCTGTAGAGAGAAGAAGCACAAATGTTGTAGCTTCCAAGGCTGGGCTGATGTCTACCCTACGGGAGTTTGTAGGTAGGTTCTCAGACACCTCTTCTACGGCACAGCCTATCAGGAGAAGGGAGGTCATAACAGACACCTCTGTTAGAAGGAGCCGAGCCTTGCTTAGTACACCTACTCAAAAGGATGGTCCTTTGAACGTAGTGGTGATTGGTGCTTCTACGGGGGGCTCTGCGGCCATTGAGGTTATCGTAAGAAGCCTCTCGGTACCCTATCCTACAGTGATTCTGGTGGCGGTACACATGCCCGATAAGTTCACCAAACGGTTGGCGCGCCGACTACAGAAATTGACCAGGTGGCGTGTGGAAGAAGGTTTTAAAGGTATGAAGCTGAGCGCCGGAACCATAGTGATAGCGCCCGGCGGACAAAACATGCGGGTTAGAAAAAAGACGTTGCGACCAGATCAGCTAACCCTTGACCTGGAACCTTCTTTTGCCATGGATACACCCTCGGTGGATATATTGATGGAGTCTGCCGCCCAGTGTGCCAACTCCCAGGTTTTGGGAGTCATCTTAACCGGAATGGGCCAGGATGGTACTGCCGGTGCCAGAGAGATCATGAAACGAGGGGGAGTAGTAATAGCCCAGAATGAAGAATCTTCCACCATTTTCGGGATGGCGAAATCGGCCATAGAAAATGGGGCAGTCCATGGAGTGTTTGCCTTAGGCCAAATCAATTCCATCATAAACCGGTTTGCCGCAGACCGACACATGAGCCATGCGCTCCAACGTAAATTCGTAGGATGAAATCGAGAGATCAGGAATATAAAGAAATATTTATAGCCGAGGCTCTCGAGTATTTTGATGCGCTGAACCGGCACATCAGTGAACTGGAGAAAAACCCGGAAGACGAACAGCTTTTAGCGGAGATTTTCAGGTTGCTCCATAACCTGAAAGCCAATGCCAAAGCCATTGGCTATACCACCATTGGAGACGTCTCGCACAAGCTGGAAACGGCTTTTGGACTGATCCGAAACAAAGAACTAAGCTTCACAGATGAAGTAGTGACGGTTCTGTTTGATGGGATTGACATGCTGGGAGAGATGATCTCGGGCATAGACGGTCCTAACGAAGTGGAACCAAGTCCTGCCTTGCTGCGGAACCTTGACATCATTGTCAATACCTTATCTGATAATACTACTGAGCTGTCAAAGGTTCAGAAGTATTATACCTCTAAGAACCTGTCGCTTTCTGATCTGATTTACATCCAGATCAAGAAATTGGACCATCTGCTGAACCTGGTAGGGGAGTTGATTATTGACCGGGATCGCATTCTGTCCATCAGTAAAGAACTGGACAACGATGATCTCAAGAACGTGAGCGCCCACCTGTACCGCATCACAGATGAGTTGCAGTACAGTGTCATGGATGCCCGCCTGGTAAACGTGGGTTCCTTGTTCAACAAGTTCCCGCGTATTGTGCGGGACATTGCGGTGACCGAGAAGAAGGAGATCAACCTGGAGATTTCCGGGCAGGATATCCAGATTGACCGGAACATTCTGCAGATCATCACAGATTCTTTGCTTCACCTCATGCGGAATGCTATTTCGCACGGGATAGAAAAGGCCGATGTTCGAAAAAAAGCAAAGAAAACGCCCCACGGCAACGTGACGCTCTCGGCGCAGAATGACCGGGATACGGTGATCCTTCGGTTGACCGATGACGGCAAAGGGATTGACCAGGAAGAAGTGAAGCGGGCCATTGTGCAGCGGGGATTCCTGACGGCCGATGCCGTAAAAGATCTACGGGAGACCGAGGTACTTTCTTACTTGTTTGAGCCGGGTTTCTCCTTGGCCAAGGAAGTAACGGAAGTTTCGGGCCGGGGCGTTGGCCTGGACGTGGTGAAAAACGCCATTGACTCCATTGGCGGAAGAATACGGGTAGACTCAAAGAAAGGGGAAGGCACTACCTTCACGCTTTTCCTGCCAACGTCTATCGCGGTAAAAGGAGCTTTGCTCTGCCAGATAGAGGAAAACTTCTATGCCATTCCGTTGATGCATACTGATTCTGTAGTGGCCTGGCCAACACAGGAGTTACATGAAGTAGGTGATTTGCTTGTAGCCGATATTAATGGAGAAACCATCACCATTGTATCTATGCGCGAGCTCTTCAACAATGACATAAGAGAGTATAGCGTCAAGAAAAAAGATTTAGATAATGATGTGCAGAACATCATCATTGTGAGCTACAACAACCGGAAGTTAGGTTTGATAGTAGATAAATTGCTGAGACAGCAAGACATCGTGATCAAAGCCCTGGCGCGGCCGGTCAACACAATTGATATATACGCGGGGGTAACCCTTCTGGGATCGGGTAAAGTATGCCTGGTACTGGATGTGGCCGCCATTACCCGCTACTTTATAGCCAGAAGGTAAGTGCTGGTAGGAAAGAAAACCTTTTAATGCCTGATTCATGGAGCTTCAAGTAAATGAACTAGAGCGGGATATCATCAAGGAAATCCTGAATATAGGATTAGCCCGGGCAGCAGACTCGTTTGCTGTCATTGCCAAGGACCGTGTACTGCTGAAAGTACCCGATCTGCAGCTAATGGAGGCCGAAGAGCTACTGAAAATTGTGAGAGCCTACGAAAACTCGCACGTGATCATACAGTCAGATATCAAAGGGGAATTAAACGGTTCCACCCTCATGCTGTTCTCTGAACGGCACGTGGAGCAACTTTCCCATGTGTGTCTGCGCATGACCGTGAAAGGAAACGAGCCGCTCACTGAGATGCAGGAATCCTTGCTGTTGGAGGTGAGTAACATCATCACGGGCGCTCTGGTGACTCAGCTGGCCAATATCCTCAAGTCAAACATCTACGGTTCACCGCCGGTAGCTCCCAAGCATGATATTGCTGAGTCGTTGAAAGGTATTTTCACAGACCATCCGCTGTTTCAGCCCCTGGTATTTACGGTGATCACGCAGTTCACCAACAACTCTAAAATGGTGGAATTGCCGCTGCTCCTGTTTTTTGATACCTCTACGTTCATTAAAATTCTGGAAATCATCAGGTCATATAATTTCCTTACC
This sequence comes from Sabulibacter ruber, assembly GCF_017355955.1. Taxonomy (GTDB): domain Bacteria; phylum Bacteroidota; class Bacteroidia; order Cytophagales; family Hymenobacteraceae; genus Nibribacter; species Nibribacter ruber_A. Next base: position 146,427 of record NZ_JAFFID010000001.1, read on the forward strand.
AAATAAGAATACCATCTTTTTTCAAAGCAAAAGAGCCGCCCCGTGCGGCTCTTTTGCTTTATGTGAGGTGCCAAAAAGGCGTTTTGAGGCAGATTTCTGCAAAACAGCTTCAAAACGGAACCAAGGCTTAACTTTCCATTACAGTATCTTTTTTGTTGTTTTGCGCGTCTGAAACAAAAACCGATTTTAAATACCCGCTTATGGACGCTTTAGGAAGACATATTCTGGTGGAGTTCTATAACTGTTCTCCAGAATTAATGAATGATGTAGTACATATTGAGAACAGCATGGTGGCTGCCGCTGAGACAGCCGGTGCCACGGTCATCAACAGTACGTTTCACCACTTCTCTCCTTATGGCGTATCTGGGGTGGTGGTAATCCAGGAGAGCCACCTGGCCATCCATACCTGGCCAGAATACGGGTATGCGGCGGTTGACCTTTTCACCTGCGGTGATTCTGTGGATCCGTGGGTTTCCTACAATTACTTGAAAGAAGCCTTTGAAGCCAGCCATGGTTCTTCTATGGAGTGCCGTAGAGGCCAGCAAAGCCTGCTGAAGCGCACCAATTTCACTGTAGAATCCCGCGACTCAGGCCAGCCGGTAAGACCGATCCCCTCCATCACCCGCGATGTATGGTTCACCGAGCGCGACGAAAACATCGCCCTTTCGTTAAAACACTCTGGAAACCAACTTTACAAAAAGCAGTCGCCGTACCAGAAAGTAGAGGTGTTTGAGACCTTGGCTTACGGCAACATGCTCACCCTAGACGGCATGGTGATGTGTACCCAGAAAGACGAGTACGTGTACCACGAAATGATCACGCACGTGCCGGTGCTCAGCCACGGAAACGTCAAGCGGGCCTTAGTGATTGGCGGCGGCGACGGTGGTACGGTGCGCGAGCTGCTGCGCCACGACAGCATTGAGGAAGTGGTGCTGGTAGAAATTGACGAACTGGTGATTGAAGCCTGCAAGCAGCATCTGCCGGAAACCGCCAGTGCCTTTGGTCATCCGAAGCTGAAGCTGCTCATTGAAGACGGCATTAAGTACATCCAGGATACACCCGATGGGTCTTTCGACTTGATCATTGTAGATTCCGCTGATCCGGTTGGCCCGGGCGAGGGTCTGTTCACCGCCGATTTCTACAGCCAGGTCTACCGTTGCCTGACTTCTGATGGAGTGATGATCACCCAGAGTGAATCGCCCAGGTTCAACACCGATGTGTTCGTAGAGATTTTTGATACCTACAAAGGCATCTTCGGGCAAGACAAGGTGCATTGCTACCTGGCGGCTATCCCTACCTATCCAACGGGCACCTGGAGTTTCTCCTTTTGCTCCAAAGGAAACGTGCATCCTAAACAATTCAATCAGGAAGTCGCCGCGGCTTTCTCCCGGGAACAAGGCTTGCGGTACTACAATGAAGACATCCATGTGGCCGCCTTTGCCTTACCAAACTTTGTAAAAGATTTATTAGCCTCTAAAGTTTTATAGTATGAGTATGACCATGCCCACCATGTGCGATTCTAAGCACAAGAAAATAGCGTCGTTTGACCAGAATGGCGTAGGAGAAGTTGGCAGTGGCCTTTTCGGGCTTCCGTTTACCGAGGAAGAGTCCGAAGTAGTGATTTTCCCCATTCCGTGGGAAGTGACCGTGTCCTATAACGCCGGCACCGCCGCAGGTCCGGCCGCCGTGCGCGATGCCTCCCCGCAGCTGGATCTGTTTGACCCGGAGTTGCCCAACGCCTGGCACCTGGGTATTCATATGCCGGTGGTTCCCGAGGAGTGGGCCCGGGAAAGCGAGCGGCTGCGCGAGAAAACCGAAGCCTACATTGAGTGGCTGGAGGGCGGCAGCCAGGGCGATGCCTCCCAGTTTGACGCTACTTTGGCAGAAGTAAACCAAAAAGGCGAGGAGCTGTTGCAGTGGTCTAAAAAAGAAACGTTGGCGTACCTGGAGAAAGGGAAACTGGTAGGCGTTCTGGGCGGCGATCACAGCACCCCGCTCGGGTTCATGCACGCCCTGGCCGAAAAGCACGAGGAGTTCGGGATTCTGCAGGTAGACGCCCACGCTGATTTACGGAATGCCTACGAAGGCTTCACGTATTCGCACGCGTCCATCATGTTCAATGCACTGAAACTGCCGCAGGTGAAGAAACTGGTGCAGGTAGGCATCCGGGATCTTTGCCAGGCCGAGGCCGAGTTGGTGGATCAATCCAACGGCCGCATTACCACCTTCTATGACAGCAAGATCAAATCCAAGATGTTTGAAGGCACATCCTGGAGAAAGCAATGCAAGAAGATCATCGCGCAGCTACCGCAGAAGGTGTACATCAGCTTTGACATTGACGGACTGGACCCTAAGCTTTGCCCGGCCACGGGTACGCCGGTACCCGGTGGGTTTGAGTTTGAAGAAGCGGTGTACCTGATCAAGGCGTTGGTGAAATCAGGCAGGGAGATCATCGGGTTTGACCTTTGTGAGGTAGCTCCCGGTGACAGCGAGTGGAACGGCAACGTTGGAGCCCGCCTGCTGTATAAACTCTGCAACTGGATGGCCGTATCGCAGAAAAGATTAGAAGCCGCTTTATAGAAAACTACACAAAAGAAGACTATGGGATTCATCCTGAAAATCATCGTGACCGGAATTGTGGCCCTGGTGCTGGCGCAGTTCTTCCCGGGTATTACCATTGACGGCATCACCAGCGCAATTCTACTCGCCTTGGTGCTGGCCGTCTTAAATGCGGTAGTTCGGCCCATTCTGGTGTTCCTGACCATTCCGGTTACCTTCATGACCTTGGGGCTTTTCCTGTTGGTCATCAATGCCATCATTCTGTACATGGCCGATTATATTCTGGATGGGTTTGACGTGACCAGCGTAATTTCCGCTATTCTGTTTAGCCTGGCTCTTGCGGTGGCCACGGCCATCATAGATGCAATTTTCTAGTATTCTTTAGCAATATTGCTAATCTTTTTAGATAGCCCGGGAGTTTTTCCGGGCTATTCTTGTTTATAGGCTCAGGCGTTAAAGGAAAAAAGACGTTTTTGGCGTATTTTTGTCAAAAGAATTAGAAAATGGGGATTAGGGAAGCACGGGAAGCGCTGAAGCTTTATTTTGGCTACGATCAGTTCAGACCGGGACAAGAAGATATTATCACAAACGTACTGGAGAAACGCGACACGGTGGTGCTCATGCCTACCGGGGGCGGTAAATCTGTGTGTTACCAGGTGCCGGGGTTAGTCATGCCCGGCCTAAGCGTGGTGGTATCTCCCCTGATTGCTTTGATGAAGGACCAGGTAGAGGCGCTACTAGGCAACGGCGTGAATGCGGGGTATCTGAACAGCTCCCAATCTGCCAAAGAACAGCAGTTGATAGAGCAGCAGTGCTTTGACGGAAGGCTGAAGATGCTGTATGTTTCCCCGGAGAAGCTGCTTTCATCTGGCTTTTTCTCTTTCCTGAAGCGTTTGCAGATTAACCTGTTCGCCATAGACGAGGCGCATTGTATTTCAGCGTGGGGCCATGATTTCCGGCCAGAGTACCTGCAACTGAAGAACCTTAAACTGCAGTTCCCCGAGGTGCCCATCATCGCCCTCACCGCCACTGCTGACCGGCTCACCCAGCGCGATATCCTCACGCAACTGTATCTGCAAGATCCCAAGGTTTTCATTTCCTCCTTTGATAGACCCAATATTTACCTGCAGGTGCAACCGGGCCAAAAGCGCATGGAAGCCATTCTGGATTTCCTGGAGGAACGCCCTTTTAAACCTGGCATCATCTACTGCCTCAGCCGGAAAGCCACGGAGTCGCTGGCAACCAAGCTGAAGGAGAAAGGCTACAACGCTGATTTTTATCATGCGGGTTTGTCGGCGCGGGACCGGGAGCGGGTACAGGAACGGTTTCTGCAGGACAACGTGCAGATTATGTGTGCCACCATTGCCTTTGGGATGGGAATTGACAAATCCAACGTGCGCTGGGTCATCCACTACAATCTGCCCAAGAACATGGAAAGTTACTACCAGGAGATTGGGCGGGCCGGCCGGGACGGAGCATCTGCCGAGGCGCTGCTTTTCTACAGCCTGGCTGATGTTATGACCCTGCGGGACATCATTACACAAGGAGAAAGCACCAAAGAGCAGAACCTTTCCTTAGCCAAGCTGGACCGGATGCAACAATACGCCGAGAGCACCAGTTGCCGCCGCAAAACCCTGATGCACTACTTCGGGGAGGAATACCCCACCGATTGCGGCAACTGCGATATCTGCGATAATCCGCCCACTTCTTTTAATGGCACTGAACATGCCCAGAAAATACTTTCGGCGGTAGCAAGAACCAAAGAAACCGTGGCCTCGGCCCAGGTAGTGGACATTCTGCGCGGTTCCCGTAACCAGTTGACCTTGTCCCGCGGCTATGACCAATTGAAAACCTTTGGGGCAGGCCGCGATGTACCCTCGCAGGATTGGCAGCGGTACATACACCAATTGATCAACCAGGGAATTCTGGAGGTGGCGTATGACGAGCATGGTGCCCTTAAACTCACCAACTCCAGCCAGGATGTGCTGTTCAAAGGGAGAAAGGTGGAGCTGGTGAAATTCCAGCAGCTGAGCCCCAAAGAGGAGAAAGAGAAAAAGCAGAAGAAAACCAGAAGCGGCGTAGAAACGGCCTTGTTTGAACACTTGCGGCAGTTACGTAAGCAGCTGGCCAATGAGCGCAACATTCCGCCTTATGTGGTTTTCACTGATAGTACCTTGCAGGAAATTGCCGAACAGCGGCCCACCAACAGGCCTGCTTTTCTGGCTATTTCGGGGGTGGCGCAGGCAAAATACGAACAATACGGGGAAATCTTCATCAACTCCATCCTGACGTTTCTGGCGCAGCAAGCTGATCAAAACCAGGCCCGTCTGAAGGGAACTACCCATTTGGTTACCTATGAACTGCTGCGCCAAGGGAAAACCCCTGAAGAAATTTCTGAACAGCGCCAGGTGCAGATCAATACAGTTTACTCGCACATTGCCACCTTATACCAGCAGGGGTATGATGTAGACCTTAAGCCGTACCTATCAGATTGGGAGTACAGCCGGGTAAAAGAAGGAATTCTGCGCACCAACCAAACGGCCGCCATGAAACCCATATTTGAGTACCTGGAGGGTGAAATTGATTACCTGAAGATAAGGTTAGGGATTGGCCGATACAACCGCGAGAACAACATTGCTTAGAGGTTTATTTTAAGGTTACTTTTCAGAAATCAGGATCAAAATCTTCATACTAAAGCCATAAAAAAAAGAGAGGACCGATCAGATTGACCGGCCCTCTCTTTTTATTGATAGACACCTTATTTCAAGGCGATTGGATCAGTTTTGCCATCTGGGTCACCCACTACCAGACCCTGGGAGTTCACCTTGCCTCCAGTTAAGGCCAGGATTCCGGCTACGTGCGGAGCGGCGTAAGAGGTGCCACTTCCACTTGCGTACCCACCGCCTTTCCAGGTGGTGTACACATTGGTGCCTGGAGCTGCGAATCTCACGGAAGCACCAAAGTTAGAGCTGGAGCTGAATTTTCCGTAAGAATCCATGTTAGACACCACAAATACGTTAGGCGCAATTACGCGGGCAGGAGAGTCGTTTTTGCAGTCAATGTAGCTGTTTCCGGCGGCCACCGCAATGAAGATCCCACGAGCAGCGGTTTTCTTCACCAGGTCATCCAGCATGGTGGAGCCATTCACTCTAAGGCTCATGTTCACCACATCGCCAGGCTTGCCGTTCTGGAACACGTGGTTCAAAGCAGAGTAAATACGGGTAAGGGTACCGTAACCGGTATCGTCAAACACGCGCAAAGCTACAATGGTGGCGTTTGCGGCTACTCCCACAACTCCAATATTGTTGTTTTTAGCACCAATGATACCTGCTACACCTGTACCGTGGCCGTACCCGTCTTCCCAGGAAGTAACCCCAGAGATGAAAGACTTACTTCTCACCTTATCTACGTTCAGGTCTGGGTGGGTGGAGTTCACCCCTGAGTCAATGACCCAAACGGTTTTCCCGGTTCCGTCACCGTAACCCACGCGGGTTACTCCCCACGGAAGGGTTTGGGTGGAGGTAGTGGAAGTGGTGGTGGTAGTAGTGGAAGAGGTGGTAGGCGTTTTTGTGCCGCTTTTCTGAACACTGCCCAGCATGACTGCCTGGTCTGGTTCAATGGAGGCTACGTTCTCGTCTTCTCTTAAACGGGCAATTTCTTCTTTGCTGAAAGTGCCTGAGAAACCATTGAAGGCACCCTGGAAGATATCCCTAATCCGGCTGCTCTCAAAACCGTTTCTTTTAAGGATGCGCTCGCGTAATGAGTTTCCATTTAAGGGGTTGCTGTCCTTTAGCACCACAATGAATTTTCCTTCAATGGATTTAGCCGAGGAGGTGGGCTCTAAAGGAAGAGCAGGTGTTTCCTCTACCAATTCTTCTTTCTGGCAACCAGACATGGAAAACACAGAGGCCAAGGCAAAGAAAGACACGGCTTTCTTGAACGTAGCTGTATTCATAGGCAAATGGGTTAGTAAAAGTTAATCATACCATTAATAATTAGCCTGATATCTCTTCTTTATACAAAGGCAATTAGAGCAGATATCTTTCCAAATGTAATGAAAAATACAATTGATCTGCAAAAGGATTTATAAATAAGTTGTTGAATAAAAGGTAGTTATATATAATTATATGAATGTATTTATAAATATATTTAAAAAGGTATCTAGCTGTTATACAAGGCTTTGCTAAACAAGAATGGTTTTAATGTAAGAAAAAGAAGAAAAAATAAATTTAGAATGCCAATAATGTTAGTTGTTTGCTAAAGAATTAGTACTTTTACTAAGTAATACATTCAACAGACAATTCTATGCTTAGTACCAACCTAAAATATCTAAGAAAGCAACTCAATCTTACGCAAGTGCAGTTGGCCGAAAAGCTGGAGATTAAGCGATCCTTGATTGGTGCCTACGAAGAGGGGAGGGCTGAGCCTAAATTGGCCACTCTCATGAAGATGGCACAGGTTTTCGGGCTTTCAGTAGATGAGTTGATCAACCCAGATCTGCCTAATACCCTGAAAGCCGGGGCGGCTAAAAAGCAATCCAACGTGAAGGTGCTTTCCATCACTGTGGATGCCCAGAACCGTGAGAACATAGAGTTGGTGCCGTATAAAGCCAGTGCCGGTTACCTAAACGGGTACGCTGACCCTGAGTTCATGGAAGAGCTTCCGAAGTTCAGATTACCTATGATCCAGACGCCGGGCACATACCGCGCCTTTGAAATCAAAGGAGATTCCATGTTGCCCATTCCCTCGGGAACGGTGATTGTGGGTAGGTATGTAGAGCGCTGGCAGGATATAAAAGACGGAACACCCTGCATTGTGGTGAGCCTGCAGGAAGGGATTGTCTTTAAGCGCGTATACCAGCAACAGCGGCAGTCTGCGTTGCGCCTGCACTCAGACAACCCTAGCTATGAGCCGTACGAGGTTTCCCTGGAGGATGTGGTAGAGATCTGGGAGGCAAAAGCCTACATCAGCACCACCTTTCCTATGGCAGAGATTTCACTGGATAAACTCACCTCGTTGGTGTTGGATCTGCAGCAGGAAGTGAAAAAACTGAAGACCGCTAAATAAAAGCCGCCACTTAGGCATTTATCATTCGGGCCCGATTCTGACCTGTTTTCCCGTAAACAGGTCAGAATCGGGCCTTATGTTTTGTTGGGAAAGCCGTAATAAACCCAAGTGGCGCAGGTACGTATTTACCCTTAACCAACAAAGCCCTTTCCCATGATCAATGTGATTCCAGCTTCAGATAGACATCATGCCTCACACGGGTGGCTTGATTCATATTTCCTGTTTTCCTTCGCAGATTATTTTGACCACAATAATGTGCAGTGGGGACCTCTCCGCGTCTTTAACGATGACTACATTAAAGGGAACAGCGGTTTCCCGGAGCATGCACATTCTGAAATGGAGATTGTGACCATTGTGCTGGAGGGAGAGGTAACGCATACAGATAGCTTGGGCAACAATACCACCATTAAAGCAGGTGAGGTGCAACGGATGAGTACCGGTACCGGCGTTCGGCATTCTGAGCACAACCATTCAGACCAGGACCTGCATTTATACCAACTTTGGTTTTTACCAAACAAACAAGGGTTGCAGCCCAGCTACGAGCAAAAAGCCATCGATTTCCTGGACGATAAAAACGAACTGATTCCTATTGTCACAGGTCAGAAAGTACTGGAAGATGTGGTGTACATCAATTCTAATTCTACTATTTACTACGCCAACCTGAAGGAAGGAAAAGAAATAGACTTCAAAACGTTCCCTATCCGGAAAGGGCTCCTGTATGTTACCACCGGTGAGTTGTTCGTGAACGGGATACAGGTGCAGAAGAACGATCAGGTAAGATCCGCCGATGTGGACGCCCTCCGCATCAGCGCCACCGCCGACAGTACCTTTATTTTGATTGATTTGCCCGGCGTGGAAGCTAATTATTGATTACCCTCACACTCATCTATATAGGTACAGGCACGTGGTAAACGTGCCTGTTTTGTTTTCAGGCGGTTTTTGAGTTTTTAAGCCAGAAACGCTTCAGGAAGGGCCTTGGCTTTGGCGCATCTCCTAGTAAGACAAAAAGGGGCTAGATCAATCATCCGTATAAACCGTATGAGAAAACTATGAATGGCACCCCTATGAACAAGACCTGGCTGAACCGGAACACACGGGAGTTTAATAGAAGAAATGCAGTTTTGCTGGCTGGAGCGGTTTGGTTGTTATTACTCTTGTTTCCGCTATGCGGGAAAGCATATGGAGTGCTTACGCACCAGGCCATCATTGATGTTGCCTGGGAGCCTTACCTTAAACCGACCCTGAAGAAGAGATTTCCCAGAGCTTCAGAGGCTGACCTGATCAAAGCCCATGCCCATGCCTACGGAGGAGCCATCATTCAGGACATGGGCTATTATCCCTTCGGAAACACCTTTTTCACGGACCTGACGCATTATGTGCGAAGCGGGGATTTTATCGCTGCCCTGGTGGCAGAGTCTGAAACCCTGGATGAGTATGCCTTCGCGATTGGTGCTTTGGCGCATTACTACGCCGATAATTATGGGCACCCCATTGGGACCAACCGTTCGGTGCCCTTGGTGTACCCAGAGTTGAAAGCAGAGCACGGGCCTACCGTGACCTATGAAGAAAACCCCGTGGCGCATATAAAGATGGAGTTTGGGTTTGATGTACTGCAGGTGGCCAGAGGCAATTACGCCCCAGAGGCTTACCGCAACTTTATCGGGTTTGAGGTCAGTCAGGAGGTGTTAGAGCGGGCTTTCAAGAAGACGTATGGCCTGGAACTGGGTAGCCTGTTCCTGAATCTGAAACTCACCATCGGGTCTTTCAGGAGATCAGTGAGCACGCTTCTGCCTAGTTTGACCAAAGCAGCCTGGAATCTAAAGGCTTCTGAGATCAAAGCCGCCAGGCCAAGTGTAACGCGCAGACAATATCTATATAAGATCAGGAGAACCGAGTACCATCAGCAGTGGGGAAGGGAGTACCAGAGACCCACCCTTTTTCAAAAAAGCTTAAGCTGGTTATTGCGCGTTTTACCAAAAATAGGTCCTAATCGGACGTTCGCGTTCAAGCCACCAACCCCTGAGGCCGAGAAGTTCTTCATGGAAAGCTTCAACGTGACTTCCCAGAAATATGCCGAGGGCATCAAAGGGTTGACGGTACTGCTGGATACTATCTCTAACCGGGATCTGGATACCGGGCACCTTACCGAACCAGGAAATTACGGCAAAGCCGATAAAACCTATGCGCAGTGGCTGGAAAAGCTGTCTAAGCAGGAAGTAAATCAGATAGACCCTAAGATTAGGCAAAACATTTTGTCTTTCTACCAGAAAGCCAAACCACCCAAAACCGAGGATGCAAAAGCAAGGGAAGAGTGGGAGAAGACCAAGGAGTTGCTAGCTAAACTAAAAGTCAATGGCTAATTAGTGCCCTTTATACCGTTCTTGATGTTATCCTCTCTCTAAAGAGTTCTTGTAGTAACTCTCTATTATAGATCTGAGTAATTCCGCTCAAAAAAATACTACCTGAATATGACTTGACAATTGCTAGGCTTTAAGCTATTCTGGTTGTTTTTGTGTCTTCCCACCTCTAATAATTAATGAGTTTTCATGGGGTTTGGAGGTGTATTCCAATGTCTTAAAGTTACCGATATGAGTAATCTATACCTGTGGTAAATCCAGGTTTTTTGAATAGGAATATTAAAATATTAAGGTTATAAAGTATAGTGGTATGTAACTATTCTGATGCTTGAAGTTGGTTTAATACGGATGAAAATTAGTATTAAATTTTTGTTCATATCTGATACTTAATTTTTTGAGCCCGTATAAAGAGACTGTTATCACTTTTTAAAATATTAATTTTAAAAGACTATGAAAAAGAAATGGATATCACTGCTGGTGGCCCCCGTTTTCGTAGCCGGTGTATCATTGGTGTCTTGCGACGACGATGATGACGCGACTGCGAACCCATCAGGATCCACTACAGGAACAACAACGGGAACAACTAGTACAACCGGTACCACTACCGGCACAACGACTGGAACTACTACCGGTACCACCACCGGAACTACAACGGGCACCACAACCGGAACTACTGGCACTACGGCTGGTACAACTGGTACCACCACAGGAACTACTACTGGTACAACAACCGGAACAACTACTGGTACTACCACCGGAACAACCACTGGAACAACTACTGGTACTACCACTGGAACAACTAGCGGTACTACTACCGGTACCACCGCTGGTACAACCGGAACTACTACCGGCACTACTGCTGGAACCACCGGTACTACAACTGCCGGCACCACTACTGGTACAACTGCAGGCACAACTGGTACAACCACTGCCGGCACTACCACAGGTACCACCGCCGGTACAACCGGAACTACTACTGCGGGCACCACTACCGGTACCACCGCAGGAACTACTGGTACCACAACCGGAACTACCGCTGGAACCACCGGTACTACTACCGCAGGAACCACTACTGGCACCACAGCCGGTACTACCGGTACAACGACTGGTACTACCGCGGGAACTACTGGCACCACAACTGGTACTACAGCTGGAACAACCGGAACTACTACCGGCACAACTGCTGGAACTACCGGAACCACAACTGGTACAACCGGTGGAACAACTGGCGGCACCACTGGCGGCTGATAAATCCATTTTTTCATAAAAAAAGAGGCAGTCAAATGATCTTGGCTGCCTCTTTTTTTATGATGATAGATTAACGTTGTACCAGTTTGTCTAAGGTGAATTCACCCTTTAAGCCTTTTTCTAATATTCCTCCAGGTTTTCGGCTTCTCTGAATTGCGCCTCAGTTAAGGTGCCAGCTACAGTTGGAGTGTTTTGCAACCACTGGGTTTCCAGGGTTTTGCTGGTGCGGGCACCCAGTTGTTTGAGGAGTTCTACTTTCTTCAGAAGGTTTCCGTTGCCCTCAGACAGCTTGTTCATGGCCGCATGGTACTTTTGTTGGCTGCGGTCAAGGTTTACGCCAATGTCCTTCAGGTCCTCCAGGAAATTGGCAAACTTGTCGTACAGTTTTCCGCTTTCCTCGGCAATGCGCAGAACGTTTCTTTTCTGGTTTTCCTGTTTCCAGACACTGGCTACGGTGCGCAGGGTGGCCAGAAGAGTAGAAGTGGTCACAAAGACAATGTTGCGGTCCAGAGCCTCCAGGAATAGATCACGGTCCTGCTGAATGGCCAAGTTAAAGGCTGGTTCAATGGGAATGTACATCAGCACGAAATCCGGGGAGTTGATGCCGTGCAGGTATTGGTAGTTCTTGCGGCTTAGGTCGGTGTAGTGCGTCCGCAAAGACTGAATGTGGCTTTTGAGGTGGATCTGCTGCTGAAGTTCATCCTCGCAGTTGCAATACGCGTCATAGGCTACCAAACTCACTTTGGAGTCAATGATGAGGTGCTTGTTGTCAGGTAGGTCAATGATCACGTCCGGGCGGAAAATCTTGGCATCATCGTGCTGCAACACCTGCTCGCGACGGTAGTGTACATCGCGCTCCAGGCCCGATTTCTCCAGCAGGTTTTCCAGCAGGTATTCGCCCCAGTTGCCCTGGGCTTTTTTCTCGCCGCGCAAGGCTTTGGTCAGGTTAAGGGCATCCTGGCTCATCTGCTGGTTCAGGTTGGCCATGTAGGCAATCTGCTCCTTCAAAGAAGTGGTGTCTTTCAGCGTTTTCTCGTAGGTTTGCTCCACCTTTGATTCAAATTCCTTGATGCGCTCCTTTAAAGGGAAAAGCACCTGCTCCAGGTTTTCGGCCGAGGTTTTCCGGAAGTGTTCGGCATTGTTTACCAGCACCTGGTTAGATACCTGGGTGAACTGCTGCATGAAGGTTTCCCGGAGATGGGAAAGCTCTGCCCGTTCATCAGACAGCTTTTGCTTCAGGTGGTAGATGTCATTCTCGGCGCGGGTAACTTCGGCGTGCAGTTCCATCACCTTGCTGTTTTCCCGGCGCAACTGCTCCTGCAGCTTTTGCATTTCGGCTTGGGCGGCTTCCTGTTGTTTCAGGGCAAACGCTTTCTCTCCTTCCTGCTGCTGTAAAACGGAACGCAAAGAGGAGAGCTTGGCCTGAACCAGGAAGTAGGAAAGAATGGCTCCCACCAGAAAAGCCAGAAGGGCGAACGTGATATCCATAAGCAAGTAGTGTGAATCAGGAGAAGGAACACCTAAAGGTACAAATTAAGTGCCCTTTCCTAAAAATTTTCGCAATTAGTAATAGGGTTAGCAAGTGGTTTTCCTGTCTTTAGAGCGGAAGCAGAAGAAGTAACACAATATTAACCAAAGCCTATGGTTACTTCTGCGTGTTTTCAGTATTAAGGAATACCTTGGTGTTCTTAAAGTTGGGTGAATTTTAGCGGATGAAACGTCCTCTGCGAAAACAAGCCCGAAAACAGCAAACCTGGGTTTCCTGAAGGAAAGTGAAATTCCTTTGCGGGAGTGGATTTTATACCAACTTTTGGCGTTCCTTAGGTAAGGTTCTGCCTGGAACCCCCAAAGTTGACAATGATACTATGAACGTGTTTTTACTTAAAAATAAAGGATTTAAATCTTATTTGCGCCGCAAACTGGTAGAACCGGTTCTGGAAATGGCCAAACAAGGGTTAACGCCGCACCAGTTAGCGCTTACCATCACCCTGGGTGCCGGTTTTGGGATGATTCCTTTCATCGGCCTGACCACGGTGCTTTGTACCTTCTGGGCCCTCCGCCTGCGGCTGAACGTGGCCTTCACCATTCTCATCGGGTATTTGATGCAGCCGGTTCAACTGGCCTTGTACGTGCCATTTGTGGATCTGGGGCAGAATATGTTCCCGGTGAAGCCCATCCCGTTCTCGCTGGATCAACTAACCAATATGTTCAAAACCGATTGGCTGAATGCCCTTCAGCAACTGGGGTTCGCCAATCTGCTGGGCATTGTGGCCTGGATGCTCTGCTTCGTTCCGTTCGGGTTGGTCATGTATTTCTCCAGCCGGAAGGTATTGCACCGGGTGCTTCCTGTTCGGCAGTTAGCCTGATGTTTCAGGGCTGTTTCTGGTAAAACGGCCCTGAAACTCTCTTTTCTTCTTTTCAATGCGCAATTCCTGATAGTACCTGTGGTTAATACCCAATTTGCCTCAAAAGGAAAGCTGGGCTAAACGCCAGCTCCTTATGTGCGTACGGATTACCTGAATGAACCACCTGCCTTAAACGCGGTCACTCAGTGGCGGTAAGGGCACCATCATCCGTAATCCTATTCGCCATGTCTACTATCCCACAGGAAAAAGTACTGGACAATTCTATTCGCCTGCTGTTGGAAGGGTTTCCCTTTATCCAGAACCGGGTGGAGCGCTTCAAATCCAATATCTTCAAGACCAGGATCATGTTTCAGAACGTGATCTGCATGCACGGGGAAGAAGCTACCAAGATCTTCTATGACCCCGATAAATTCATGCGCTGGCAGGCCATTCCTAACAGAATTCAGCGCACGCTCATGGGCAAAGACGCCATCCAGACCATGGACGGCGAAGGGCACCGGCACCGCAAAGCCATGTTCATGTCGCTCATGACCCCCAGTATGCTATACAAGCTGAACCATTTACTGACCCAGCAATGGCACGCCTACATTAAGAAGTGGGAGCAGATGGAGGAAGTGGTGCTCTTTGAGGAAAGCCAGGATTTGCTTTGCCGGGTGGCCTGCGCCTGGACCGGAGTTCCCCTGAAAGAAAAGGAAGTACGCCTCAGGGCCCAGGATTTCGCCGCCATGGTAGATGCCTTTGGCGCGGTAGGGCCCCGGCACTGGCGCGGCAGAAAAGCCCGTAAGCGCGCCGAGAAATGGATTGGCAAAATCATCAGGAAGATCAGGAAAGGGAAGCTGCAGGTACAGGAAAACTCCCCGGCCCACGTCATCGCCTTTCACCGCGATGTGGAAGGCGAACTGCTGGACGTGCACATGGCCGCGGTGGAACTGATCAATCTCTTGCGGCCCATTGTGGCCATTGCCTGGTACATCACCTTTGGGGCTGTGGCGCTGCATGAGCACCCGGTAGCCCGCCAGAAAATCGCCAAGGGCGAGGAAGGCTACGTGGAGCTGTTTGTGCAGGAGGTGCGGCGGTATTATCCTTTCGGGCCGTTTTTGGGAAACCGGGTGAAAAACGATTTCCATTGGGGCGGGCACCACTTCAAGAAAGGCACGCTGGTGTTTCTGGATATGTACGGCACCATGCATGATCCGCAGATCTGGGAGCACCCTAATGAATTTTACCCTTACCGCTTCCGCAACTGGGACGGCAGCCCTTACAACTTCATCCCGCAGGGCGGAGGCGACCATTTCACGGGTCACCGTTGCGCCGGCGAGTGGGTGACCATTGAAGCCATGAAAGTCTCTATGGTGTTTCTTTCCCGGTACATGGAGTACGAGGTGCCGCCGCAGGATTTAGGTTTCAGCCTGGTACGCATGCCTACGTACCCCAGAAGCAAGTTCATTATGCGCCATGTAAAAGGGACCGAACAGCCGGTGGAGGCCGATGTCAATGCCTTGTCTAAATGCCCGTTCCATCACGCTTAAAAAGCTGAGCCTACCATTTTCTACCCTGTTGTAAGCTACTTTCATAGTTTTTGTTTGTTTCGGGCCTGGTTTCTTGAAATCAGGCCCGAAACGTTTTCTGGCCAGGCCGCTCAACTGCGTAAGCTGAAAAATTATCAGGAGGCATAGGGTAAAAGGCCTAAATGAATGTCAGTTAAGAAGAAAAGACATCAGAATTATAAAACAAAGTATTCACTCTCCTGTATATTGAGGTCAGATTTAGACCTCATGTTTCATTACGATTGTTAAACCAACTCTATGAAAATTTTTGCAGTTCTGGCAGTGGTAGTAGCCACTAGTACCGTTGCTTTCGCTCAAAACACAATCCCCTCTGCCAAGCCTGGCGCCACCTACGGTAAGAAAGTAACCGCCCAAAAAGCGGTTCAGTTACCGGCTCTCACCAAAAAGCTAAGTGCAGATTCTGCCTTTTCCGGCAAAATTGAAGGAAAAGTGGTAGAGGTCTGCAAAAAGAAGGGCTGCTTCATGAAACTGGCCCGGGAGAATGGCGACCCCATTATGGTTAAATTCACCGATTACGCCTTTTTCATGCCCCAGGATATTGTAGGGAAAACAGTGGTGGTGGAAGGTACTGCTAAGGTGAAAGAAACATCGGTGGAGCGGCTGCAGCACTTCGCCGAAGACGCCGGTAAAAGCAAAGAGGAAATTGCCAAGATCACCCAGCCCAAAAGAGACATTGAGATAGTGGCCGATGGCGTGCTGGTAGTGAAGTAAGTGCCCAGGGGTGCTGGCAAGTGTTCTGTGGAGATGAAATGTCCTTATTATTTCTATCTATATGCAAGCACAGAATTTTAAATTGTTGAGGGTAATTCCGGTTACCGCTATGTTGGGAGGAGCACTTCTGGCAATCCATTACTTTCTTCACCTGGCCTTTGGCCTGCAAACCGGCAAAATCCTGTGGGATGCCATGGGTAGTCCGCTGGGGCGCATTGACGGACCGGTCTTCACGGCCTCTTTCGCCACCATAGACCTTACGCTGATTGCGATAGCCATGGCCTATTACCGGCAACTGAATGCCATCAAATTCGGGGTCCTATTCTTTGGGGTAGTGGCGTTCCTGTGCGCCATGACCGGGTTTGTAGCCATTCTGATTGGGAACATGGTGCCGTACGTGATGCCGGTGGCCTGCCTTTCTATGTTTATCAGTGCCATTCTGTTGAGTGTGGCTACCCTGCGGGCGCGACTTTTGCCGATGTGGGTGCGGTTAGGCTTTCTGGCCTTTGGGCTGTTTACGGCTCCGTTGGGGTTTGCCTTGCCCAAACTGAAACCCTTGCTACCCGAGTACGCCTTGTTTGAGATGCACTTCATGTTTCCGGCCATCCTTTGGGTGTGCATGGGAGTAGCTATGGCACAGTACTTCCGGAAAGAAACCTCCACAGTAGAAGCTCTTAAGGTTTTGGCAGCGCAGTAGGTTGGTTCCTTCACATCAGGCGTCTGATAGTGTATTCAATTGCCTTGATGAGGCTCCTTTTACCCCAGCATACTATGGCTGAGTGAAAACAATTCAGCTAATTCATTTCAAGAAGCACTTTAAGAGAAACCCCGTTTACCGCCTGTTTTCTGGAATTCAGCCGGTAAACGGGGTTTTGCTTAACCTCTGGCGCAAATACTCTTGTAAGGACAGTACTGGCAGGTTTCCAGATCATTCGTTTTCCGGATGGGTTCCTCGGGGTTGAGCATGTGCAGCACCAGGTCTTTCAAAAGCCGTTCAGAGGTTTTGGTGAAATCGGCGGGTTGGCCATCTGCCTCCACGAAGGGGAGCTCTGAGGTAAGCACGCCGGCCCCCAGGTTGCGGAACGAGATAATGCCCGCCTCAAAATCATACATGGCTTTGGGCAGGTTGAGCACCTTACTTTCCAGCAGACTGCCTTTCTGAATCTCCTTGGCCAGGATGTAGCGGTACATCCAGAGCTGGCGCACTTTGTCCAGGTGACGGTCGTGCAGGAGGGTGGTTTCCAGTTCCTCGGGGTTCACCTTCAGGTGGCGGGCTTCTACTTTACCAGTTTTGTAGTCGATCACGCGCAGGGTTCGGCCGCTCAGGTCTATGCGGTCAGCTTTACCGGCGATGCGCACGGGCACCTTTTCGCCGGAGGGCAGCTTCACGTCCAAGTCGGTGAGCAGCGTTTCCTCCAGTTGCAGAATGTACAGCGGCAGTTCCTCTGAGGTGAGCAGGCTCTCCAGGTAGCGGGTGAGCAGTTGCACCGCCACTTTGTAGAGGATCAGGTTCATGCCTTGCTCCGGCAAGTTGCCCAGGGTGCCGCGCTTGAACTCCTGCTGCACTTTCTGCGGCAGACCGGCGAGCATCTTCTCTACATCATGTTTCTCAATGGGCCGACCTTCCTCGGCGAACGGCTTGAAATAGTCTTCCAGCACCTGGTGTACAATGGTCCCGAAGGTATCGGCGCCCACGGTTTCGTCTATCTCGTCTACTTCCTCCAGCTTGGCAATGCGGCTGAAGTAATATTGCAGGGTGCAGTTTACGTACTGGTTCAGGTGCGAAGGGTACAGACCGCGCCGCAGCTGCTCCTTGATTTTGCCCAGCACCTCCTCGTCTTTCTGGATGATGATGTCGGGCTCGTACTCCTTGGTGTCCAATTGCTCCACCACCGCCGTGAGTTCCCGGAACCTGAGGTTGGGGTTGCGCATGGCCAAATCATGCTGAATCTGCAGGATAAAGCGGCTTTTCTCCCCTGACCCGTAGGTGTCTGATGGCAGCACGTACAGCAGGTTCACGCGTTTGGCCCGCTGCAACAAACGGTAGAAGTAGTAAGAGGTAATGCTCTCTTGTTCAGCGTAGGTAGGCAAGCCAAAGGTGCGCAGCACATCATACGGGAACATGGAGTGCTGCTTCTTGGGCTGGGGTAGCACGTTTTCGTTTACGCTCAGGATGATGAGATTCTCGAAGTCAAGAGCGCGGGTCTCCAGCATCCCCATCACCTGCGTGGGAGAGATCGGCTCCCCGCTGAACGGTAGCTTGGTATTGCCTATCTGCTCGTACAGGAACTTCTTGAAACTCCGCACCGAGATCTTGTGCTCCCGGCAATCGAACAAAGTGTCCAGCCGCTTAACAATGGTGTAGAGGATGTAGAGGTACTCGGTTTCAATGGGATTTTCAGATTCTACCCGGTAAATGCGGCCCAGGGCATCTACCAGCTGGTAGAGCGTGTCAATGAGATCAGTGCAGTCGTTCCAGGTACGGAAGAGCGTGATGAACATAGGATGCTCCCGGCCCAGCTGGATGATCTCCTCGGCGGTGAGCAACACGCTGTTGCGGGCCACCATCTCGTCCAGTACGTGCTGAAACAGGTCCAGGTCGGCCTCGCGTTCGGCGATGTCGTTCAGGTACTGCTCGTAGCGGCGCAGAAAGGGGTGTTGCAGCAATTTGGTGACCGCCAGGTGATGGTAACGGTTCACTTTGTACCCGGTGTCGGTGGGTTGCACCACGCCCGTGAGGTGCACCTCAAATAGCAGATCAATGAGGTTGAACAGGGGAGTGCCCTTAAACGACAGACCCATGGTCACGTTGTAATCTGATACCTCGTCTGAGATGGAGTGCAGCACGGGCAGGAGCAGGGTCTCATCGGGGAGTACAATGGCAATCTCCGCAGCAGGGTCTTTTTGCCGGATTTCACGCAACAGCTGACCGGCAATCTTGCCCTGCATGCTGGCGTTGGCCACGCCAATAGCGTTGACCTCCTTTTCAGAAGTAAGCAGCAGGTTCTGTTGCCAGTTCCACTCAGGTAGGGGCCACTTGGCTTTGTACCGTTTTAGGAAGTGCCCGGCGCGCTTGTCAGAATCAGAGGCCATGTAATAGTCATCGGAGTCAAAGAACACCTCGGCTTTGCCGGCCTCCAGCAAGGTCTGGATGATCTTCTGCTCGGCCCGGGACAAGGCGTTCAACCCGATGAAAATGTATTTATAACAACCTTCCTCGCTTCTAGCAATGTCTTTGATGCGGTCAGCTACCATCCTGAAGGCCATCCCTGTATACGCCTGATGGTTTTTCTTCAGTTTCTTCTGCAGGGCGTGGTAGGTGCGTTCCAGGTTGGCCCAGAGCTGGAAGTACTGCTTCACGTTGGGCGTGGGCACGCTGCTGCCGGGTTTGGCAGGGTCCCAGCGCTCCAGGGCCTTGGCTTCGCTCACGTAGTCAAACACCTCGTGGGCGTTCACCAACTCCATGTCCATGCGGCTGAAATCTTCCAGCAACGTGGCGCTCCAGCCTACAAAATGGTCAAAATCCAGGTGCGGATCATACTGCAGCATGAGGTCATACAGATCCAGTTGCAGGTGCAGCGGCTCCAACACCTCCACGCTGGCCATGTTGCAGACAAAGTCCTCCATGGAGTAAATCTGCGGCGACCAGATACCCGTAGGCGCCACCTGGGCCAGGGCATTCTTGAAATACAAAGTAGCCCGGCGGGTTGGTAGCACTATGCACAGATCGCTCAGGCGCTCAGCGTAGGTTTGGTAGATATGTTCAGCGGTTTGCCGAAGAAAGGATTGCATGATTCAGGGTCAAGTAGCGCGAAAAAGAATAGCAAGATACTACGTTTTGGGGCTGTTTTCAGGAAAAGGAGCCTAAAACTGCTGTAAAGGCTGTTTAAGCAGATGTTTTTCTGTGTAATGCGTTGGTAATAATCTTTTTACAACCGTAATAAGAAATTTTAACTTCAGGTGGGGATTATGAGCCGGTACGCTATTTCAGATATTCATGGATGCTGTAAAACCTTTCGGTTTATGGTAGAGAAAGAGATAAAACTGGAACCTTCAGACACCTTGTATCTGCTGGGCGACTACATTGACCGCGGCCCCGATTCCAAAGGCGTGCTGGACTTTATCATGGAACTGCGGGAGAAGGGCTTTCAGGTGCATACCCTTTGCGGCAACCACGAGGACCTGATGCTGCACGCCCGTGATAACTCAGCCTACAACATGAACTGGCTTCTGAACGGCGGCAAAGCCACGCTCAAGAGTTTTGGGGTGGAAAATCTGTTTGGGATCCCGGTCAAGTACTGGACCTTTCTGGAGGACCTGAAATGGTATTTTGCGTTGGACGATTACCTGCTGGTGCATGCCGGTTTCAATTTTGCGGCCCCAGATCCATTTGCTGACAGGGAGTCTATGCTCTGGATCAGGGATTTTGAGGTAGATAAAACCGTGCTGGGAACCCGAAGAATTGTGCACGGCCATACGCCCATTCCTCTGGGCCAGATCGGGTTCTTTCTGGAAGACCCGGTTTCCTCTGTCATCAACATTGACGGGGGCTGCGTTTTCACCCAGCAGTTAGGATACCTGACCGCCCTGAACCTGGACACCTTTGAACTGCATGCTTTACGGAACAGAGAAGACTACTAAACCGCCACTAAACGATATAATTATTTCCCATGAGCCGCTACGCCATCTCAGATATTCACGGGTGCCTTAAAACTTTCCGGCATATGGTGGAGGAGGTAATCCGTTTGCAGCCCGATGACGAACTGTACCTGCTGGGCGACTACATAGACCGTGGGCCCGACTCTAAAGGAGTGTTGGATTTCATCCTGGATTTAAGACAAAGAGGTTTTAACCTTAGGGCGCTGTACGGCAACCATGAAGACATGCTCATGGCCGCGAAAGCCGATCCTGAAAGTCTTATCCTATGGCTTGTGAACGGAGGCGATGCCGCCCTGGAGAGTTTCAAGGCGGCAGACCTAGACCAGATTGAAGATAAGTACTGGGAGTTCATCAGTGAACTGGAGTTCTACATTGAACTGGAAGACTACATTCTGGTACACGCCGGGTTTAACTTCGCCGCCCCAGATCCCTTCACTGACACTGAAAGCATGATCTGGATCAGAGACTTTGACCTTGACGAAAGCGTTTTAGGCAACCGGAGCCTGGTGCACGGGCATACGCCTACGCCCCTGGATGAAATCTACAGCTCGCTCCAAGGGGAAGGAATAAAAGACATTAACATTGATGGAGGTTGTGTTTTCAAACAGCGGTTAGGGTACCTCACCGCTCTTAACCTAGATACCCTGGAACTGCACACCCTCCGGAACATGGAGTAGCAGCTTTCTTGAAATACTTCTGCAAACTAACCTTGGGGTTGATTTTAGGCTGTTTTTCAGAAATCACCCCAAAAATGGTAGGAGAAAAAAGAGAATCAATTAACTTCCATCAGCTATTCAGATCCATATTCACCCAAGCCGTATAAGGCGCTTTTAAGCTAAGATCCATACATGAGTCGCTACGCCATTTCAGACATTCACGGGTGCCTTAAAACCTTCAGATACATGGTAGAAGAGGTAATCAAGCTAAAGTACCGCGACAGGCTTTACCTGCTGGGCGATTATATTGACCGGGGCCCCGATTCTAAAGGCGTGCTGGACTACATCATGAAACTTAAGAAAGACAGTTACCGGGTGTATACCCTGTGCGGAAACCATGAGGACATGATGATGAAGGCCCGAGACAACTCTATTTACCATACTTCCTGGATGTTCAACGGAGGCAAAGAAGCCCTCAAAAGCTTTAGGGCAGAGACCATCAAAGACGTGCGGTTCACTTACTGGGACTTTATGGAAGAACTGGAGCCCTTTATAGAACTGGACGATTACCTGCTGGTGCACGCCGGCTTTAACTTTGCCGCCCCAGACCCGGCCGCAGATAGGCACACGCTTATGTGGTCGCGCACGTTTGAAGTTGACAAGAGCAAGTTGGGGAGGCGCAAGATTGTGCACGGGCATACCCCCATTCCGCTGGAGCGCATGAGGGCTGCCATCAAAGACCCTACTGCCTTGGTGATCAACATTGACGGCGGTTGCGTCTTCAAGGATAAGTTTGGTTACCTCACCGCTTTGAATCTAGACACCCTGGAGTTGCATACCGTCAAGTACATGGAGTAGCAACAGCCACAAAAAAGCCCCAGAATTACTTCTGAGGCTTTTTTTATAGGCTAGCGTTGCACCGGATGCGGCTCGTGCAATTGCAGCACGCGGCCGGTATAGGCCCGGGTTTCTTCGCAGAGTTGCGGGTTCTTGGCTAGTGACAAACCGTAAGACGGGATCATTTCCTTGATCTTGTTCTGCCACTCTGAGGTAGCCGCCTTTTCTGGGAAGCACTTATGGATGAGGCCTACCATGATGGATACCGCGGTTGAGGCACCAGGAGATGCTCCAAGCAAGGCGGCAATGGTACCATCGGCGGAGCTTACCACTTCGGTTCCAAACTCCAGCACACCCCCGCGTTTAGGGTCTTTCTTGATCACCTGTACACGCTGACCGGCAATCTCCAGCTCCCAATCCTCGGCACGGGCTGTAGGCACGTACTCGCGCAAGGCGGCCATACGGTCTTCCGGCGACTGCAATACCTGGTTGATGAGGTACTTGGTCAACGGAATATTGGTGTACCCGGCGGCCAGCATAGGGCGCAGGTTGTTTACCTTAATGGATAAAGGCAGGTCAAAGAAAGAACCTTTTTTCAGGAATTTAGTCGTAAAACCCGCATAAGGCCCAAACAGAAGCGCTTTCTCTCCGTTGATCACGCGCGTATCAAGGTGCGGTACCGACATGGGCGGCGAACCTACAGCAGCTTTTCCGTACACCTTGGCTTGGTGCCGCGCGATTACGTCTGGGTTGGTGCACTTCAACCACTGACCACTTACCGGGAAACCGCCAAAGCCTTTGCCTTCTGGTATTCCAGAGGCCAGCAACAGGGGCAAGGAGCCTCCACCGGCGCCAATGAAAACAAACTTGGTACGGGCGGTGCGCTTCTGACCAGTGGTTATGTTTTTCACCCGAACGCGCCATAAGCCATCGGCTTTGCGGCGGAAAGAGCGTACCTCATGATTCAGGTGCATTTCCACGCCGCCCATTTTTTTGAGGTAATCAAACAAGTGGCGCGTAAGGCAACCGAAGTTCACATCGGTACCTACTTCCATGCGGGTGGCGGCCACTTTGCACTGGTCATCGCGGCCTTCCATGATCAGAGGCATCCATTGGGTGAGTTGGTCCACGTCTTCTGAATACTCCATGCCCTGGAAGAGCGGGGAGTTGGTCATGGCCTTGTAGCGCTTCTGCAGGAAGTTCACGTTTTTATCGCCCCACACAAAGCTCATGTGCGGTACGCTGCGGATGAAGTCCTTAGGATCTTTAATGATGCCTCTTTCTACCAAAAACGCCCAAAACTGGCGCGACTGCTCAAACCACTCGGCAATGACATCGGCTTTGGAAATATCAATGGAACCGTCTGGTTTCTCTGGGGTATAGTTCAGTTCGCAAAAGGCAGAGTGGCCGGTACCGGCATTGTTCCAGGCATCGGAACTCTCGGCGGCCACTTCATCCAAGCGCTCATATATCTCAATGGTTAGATCTGGTTGCAGCTGCTTCAGCATCACGCCTAAGGTGGCGCTCATGATACCTGCACCTATCAGCACAACATCAGGTTCAGTTACTATTTTGTCCATGATTTACTTTTAGATACTTCCTAGAGTACGAATAAACCAACAGAAAGTGTTTTGCCCAAATTCCAAGAATATTTAATGAAAAAAGCCAATGGCGGTGCATTGGCTTTTTTGGGGCTTTTTTCTTCTTTTTAGCTGTTTTTCACCAGTTTATGCACCGATACCTCATTTCCCTGGTATACTCGCAGAAAGTAGATACCTGCGGGCATGTTTTGCAGGTTCTCCAGGGAAATGGTTTGCTCTCCCAGCTGGCCCTGTACCGCTTTGGTTTGAAGTACGTTTCCTGCCAGATCCACCAGGTTCACCCGTATCTCGGCTGCCTGGGCCTGGGTTACCTGCAACGAAACCATGCCCTGGAACGGGTTAGGGAAGGCAGTAGTCTTCAATGTGGTTTTGGCGGCGGCAGACTGGTTTTTAACCGCTACTACTTTTGAGTATTCTGTGGTGCCGTCATAATCAACCTGCTTAAGGCGGTAATAAGAAACCCCGCCTACTGGTTGAGCATCCTGGAACGTGTAATTCAGGAGTACATTGCTGTTGCCCGCCCCGGCAACTGACTGCACAGGAGTGAAGTTCTTGCCATCTGTGCTGCGCTCCACAACAAATTCTTTGTTGTCTTTCTCTGAAGCGGTAGCCCAGGTAAGCTGTACCTGTCCGGTGGTTTTTACTTTCGCTTCAAAGGAGGTCAAGGAAACAGGCAGGGTGATAGGCGATAATTCATAGCTTTCCACGGCAAGCATACCCGCGCTTTGGTTTCCTTTTTTCACGGTCATAAAGCCACCTTTACGGTTTGGCTTTACGGTAACCATGTTGGTGCCTTGCCCTTTGATGATCTCCCAGCCGGCAGGAGCAGACCATTCATAGGCAAAGGTATTGTCACCGGTGGCTGGTACAGTGTACACCGCGGTGCTGTTCAGTTCAATCATTGACGGACCATTGATGACCAGTACCTCTGGCTGGCAAGATTGGGCTTTAAAGGACACCAAGCCCACGGTAGTAGAGGCTTTGGCTTCTACCCGGATGGTGGTCATTTTGGAAAATTCAGCCCAGGAAAGGGTATAAGAGAAACTCTCAGAAACTCCGTTCTTGAACCCCTCTGCGTTGATTGCCTCAAATTTCAGGGCATAGAATGGGGTATTAGTGCCATTCTCGGTGGAGTAGGAGAATTTGGTATTAGTATGCTTTGGATTAGTGGCTTTGGCCCCGGCTGGTAGTTCAAAAGCTACGTGGCTCAAGGCTCTGTTCCCGTTGGTTTGTAGTGTAAAAGTCAGGGTAACGGTGTTGTTGCTGTTTTTAGAAAAATTGACGTAGGTGATGTCAAAGTCCTGGCTGGTACGTTCGCAATCTAACGTAATGGTTTGCCCAAATGCAGAAGAACTAACCAGAACCGAAATCAGGAACAAAAAGGTTAAATGAAGAACGATCCGGTTAGCACCTTGGGTGAATTGTTGGTAGATTGGAAAAGTGCAAGTGGCGGGTTGAAAAGTTCTCATTTTTGGTACTCGGTATGCTTTAATCTCTGTGTTGTATGACAATGCAAAGGTAGATGTACCTACATGTATAAATGGGGAGATTCGATAAAGCGAAACTTCTGAGGGACGAACAGGTGCCAAAAGGGGAGGAACGAACCCTATTAAACCGTGAATTCGGGATTTTGCCCGATGAATGGTAGGAGAAAAGGTGGTGATATTCTAATACGTCCGGAGAAGCTATTCACACTTAGAAGCCAATTACCAGGAAAATGGAGTTGGTGCTTTTCTTAGCCAAAGCCAAAAACTCAGTGAAAGGTCAAAAGGAATATGCCTGCGATATATGAACCAATACGCGGGTTGTTAAAGCCATCCATTCGGTAGATAGGCCTTGGTGCTTAGATTAGGGTTTCTAAGTCGGCTTAATTATTGTGCACTCCACTAATAATAGAAGTCTCTATTTTCTTCTCTGGTTTTTTGGACCACTTAAATTAACAGCCCTATGAAAAAGATATTGTCTGCTCTGCTGCTCACCGGCCTGATCTGTATTACCACTTATGCCCAGGATTTACCTACCCAAAACTCACCGGTGAAGCGAACCGAAGAGTATTGCGATGTTACTATCATTGACAGAATGGGCCATAAAGTTGCCATCAGCATTGATTATGGGCAAGACCCCAAGATTGCCCGTGAAAGTGTGAAGGATGATAAGGGCAAGCCTATGCTTTTTAACTCACCCATTGAGGTGCTGCATTACATGAATGCCCAGGGGTGGGAACTGGTAGAAAGATACATGGACCCCACTCAGAGGGTTGATAACCGACATTACCTGCTGAAGCGGAAAGTGGAGAGATAAGGAAGTAAATTACTTCCTTGAGGTGAAAGCAGATTGCAGGGTGATGAGCAGGGTTTGGGTCCAGTTTTCGTCTTTTTCCTCAATAATGATGGTTCTGAAGCCAAACCGCTGTCCTTCCATTTCTACTCCTCTGGAATCATCCACGTGCACATCAATGCCAAAGGCGGGAGGATATTTGGAATACCTTGTGCCCTCTGCCAGTAACGTACGGTCATGGCGCCGCTGGTTAACGATGCCGTCAATCCAGATACCATAAGATAGAAAAAGCCACCTGATGTAACTGGCCGATCGGAAAGAAGTGGTATACACGAAGACCTGATGCCCCTCCGCTTTCAGTCTCTTCATCAACGGCACCGTGCCTAACCTGATTTTCTCCATGCCAAACGCTTTTTGGAGTAGGTTCTGCTTCTCAGCAGGAAAGCGCTTGGTGCCGGGAATCAGAGTATCATCCAGATCAAAGGAGATGGTCATGCAGAAATGGGTTGTTTCAGGCCTGTTTTCCTAAAATTAGGTAGAAAACAGTGAAACTTCATAAGCGTTTATAGCAATGCAGATTGATACTAGTGAAAAGTGCCTATTGTTTACTTAATTCCTCTACGGCCTGTCTGGGGCTGGGAAAGTGCGTTCCTACTCTTGGATCCATGATGTTCCCGCCAAATCCTTCAGATTTCTCAGAGAGCTTTCCTTTCATGCTCAAAAGTTTCTGTTGGTGTTCCGTATCACCAGTAGCCCAAAGCGCTTTAATGGCAATGACTTTTGTAAAGTTGTCTTTGTCTTTCTGAGAAATAAATTGAAGCAGGTAAGTTGCTACTTCTTTAGAGTTGTTATTCCCAAGTAATCGCAAGGCAGAAACAGTTGAATGGAAGTTATCGGTCTCCACGAACTTTTTCAGGGTGGAAAGTTCTACTTTTCGGTTCAACAAATAAGCGGTTTCCAGGGCGGCATGCTGAAGGAAGAATGTAGCAATTTCATTTTCCCCAAAGCCTGCGGGTGCCTTGGATAAATTAGCATTAATGAAATTAACTACTGCTGACTCATTGTATTTGCCTGTTTTAAAGAAGCTCCAGATCTCCGTGAAAGTTTGCTCATATATTTCCTGGGGCAACAAAGCTTGGTGGTAACTGTGACGGTAGGTAGCAGATACGTTGCCATCTTCAACCTTGGCGTAACCAGAAGTAGGGGTAGGTAAACTGTAGCCGCCTTTTTCATTCTTCTTTAGGAAGAGGTAATACAGATTGTCTTTCTCAAAAGGCAGATGCAGGCCATGCCCCGAGGAACTGGTTAAATCCAGCATGTAAAACCCATTGATATCAATTTTTCCCGAAAGATTGCTCTCCCCAAAGCTTTTGAGTATTTCTACCTCTGCTACTGGCGTGTCTTCTTCGGTCAGAGCTTTGACTAACACGAAAAAGTCAGCCTTTTGCAGGATTTCTTTCTGCCAAGGTTCGTCCCACGTCTCAGCAACTGCCGAAAGCTGAAAGCAAAAGATAAAAACAAGCAGAGGGAGTAGTCTTCTCAAGAACATCATTATATTCAATTATTTTAATGAATATAATGATAGAAAAGTAAAGTATAAACTTTTATTGAGTAAACTGATGGGTTGCCAGAAGTGAATATTTCAGTTGCTGAGTGTTTTTAGCTCATTTTCACTAAAACAGGTTAAAACACCCAGCACCTATTTTGGTGGCTAATTTATTGTCTCACCAACATACTCCCACTCCTCCACGCGTTCCTCTTCAAAATAGTACACCACGCACGTAATCTTGCTGAATACCAGCTCCCGGAACAGCGCGGCATAGGAGTTCAGGTTATCCCGGTATTCTTCCTTGGCAGGAGGGAGTTTGAAGTCAATCAGCGTCACGTCGCCGGTTCCCCCGAATACGATTCGGTCTGGTTTGTAGCGGTTGGTACGCACGTCCAGCACCTCGCGCTCGTTCTCCACGGTCACGGCACTGCTGAAGTAGCGCTGCATCTGCGGGTGGTGGAGTACATGGTCTACCATCTCTTTTAAGATGGGCAGTTCGCGCTGCGAGATGATGCCTTGGTGCACCAATTGCCGGAGGGCTTTGGGCGCTTCCTCGGCGTAGGTGATGCGGGCGAGGGCGTAATGTAGTTTGCGGTTCCAGCGGCGGTGTTCCTGCTGAGTCTCAAAATCGAAGACGTTGTTGGCGTGCTGCTTCAGTTTCAGGTTCTGGGCCCAGTCCGCTGAGGTGAATTTGTCCAGTACGTAGATATCCTCTGTGATAGCTTTATGGCTCACCGCCTGTGGTGCGCCTTTGGCCAGTTGGTAGCAAAACTGTCCTTCTTGCCAGAGTTCTTTGCTCTCCAGGTAGCGGTACAGCCAGTAGCTCACGTTTTTCTGGGAATTGGCTTTTTTGAAATCCTGCGCCTTACCGATGAGGTACAAACGGTCCACGGGGCGGGTGAGGGCCACGTACAGCATGTTCAGGTTCTCAATAAAGGTCTTCTCCAGTTTCTGGGCGTATTGCTCGTGCAGGGCGGTCTGCTCCAGCTTTTTGTTCAACGTGACTACTGCCGTGCGCAGTTTTCCGCCCGCGGCCACACTCTCCGGCAGTGTGCCCCAGAGCAACGACGAAGTCTGCGGTTCCAGGCTCCAGTCGCAGAACGGCACAATCACCACGGGGTAGTCCAGCCCCTTGCTTTTGTGGATGCTGGTGATGGTAATGGCATCCCGATCCTTAGGGGTATTAATGCTTAAGTTCTCCTTATGCAAATCCCAATACTGCAAGAAGTTATTGAGGTTGTTGCTGTACTTGAGCGTGTACTCCAGCACCAGATCCAGGAAGCGGAACAGGTATTCGCATTCGTTGTTCTTGCCTAACAGATCAAACACCCTTATCAGTTTCTCAGTGAGTTCGTAGATAGAGAGGTTCCCCGCATCGCGGTACGCCAGATCAAAACCCTGCTCCTGCAAAAACCTGAAGAACGGATCAATGCTGGGCTCTACCGCCAAGGCGGCTATCTTGCCCGTGGTCGCATTGTCGGGCAGCTCCTGGTGCACCACTTTGTAGACCAGGTACAAGGCCTGGGACCGCGCCAGGCTGTTGGCGGGCTGGTTCAGAATCCGGAAAAAGGCGATGATGAGGTTGATGACCTCGGCAAACTGCAACGAAAGCGAATCCTGCGAGATGATATCGTATTTCTTCTGCTTCAGAAAATTGGCCACCAGCTTGCTGTTGCGGTTGGTGCGGCTCAGGATGGCAATGTCGCGCGGCGCGTAGCCATCTGCCTGGGCCTGCTGTACCATCTGCAACACCAGCTGCAAGGTGCTTTCCTGGTAGGAGAGGAGGTCGTCCTGAACGTAGCCCTCGTAGATTTCCTCTGTCGGGCGGCAGGTGTCTAAATCGAATTGGTAAGGCGGCACCTCATCCTGCGTGAACAGCACTTGTAAGTGAGCCTTCCCGTTTTCTTTGCCTTCTGGCGAATTCTGCTTGAAATCAGCATCGTAGATGGCCTGCAACAGCGGGAACTGCGGATTGGCCTGACTGATGAACTCAAACAACTCATTGTTGAACTGGATGATCTCCGGAGCGCTGCGATAGTTGGTGTTCAGGTTATCCGGGGTGAGGGTCCAGCGCAGGGTGTCATAGCGCGGAGCCACGTTCTCCTCAAAGCGGGAGTTCTGGTACAGGTGGTGCGTCTGGTTGCGGTGCAGGTGCAGGATCTGCTCCATCTCGCCGCCGCGCCAACCGTAGATGGCCTGCTTGGCATCGCCCACCACCATGTTGAAGTTGTCGCTGGCCAGGGCGTTTTCTACCAGCGGCAAGAGGTTGTTCCACTGCAGCACCGAGGTATCCTGAAACTCGTCAATGAGGATGTGCTGGTACCGCTCGCCCAACCGCTCATAGATAAACGGAATGGGCTCCTGCAGCACAATCTCTGTGATGCGCTTGTTAAACTCAGAGATGTGCACCAGGTTCTTGTCCAGCTTAATTTCCTGGATACAGCGGTCCAGCTCACTCAGCACGCTCAACTTATATAGGTGCGGCAGCATGGCTGAGATGAGGATGTGGTTCTGCGTCTCGCGTTCTTTCAGCTCCTCAATGGCGCGGTATATCTGCGCCAGTCGGGGTTTGATCTGGTCCAGCGCTACCTTGGCACCGGTGCTAGCTTTGGCACTCGCCCATTTGTCATCGTTCACCGTTTTGGCGGCGTTGCTGTTGGCGATAGTAATGTCAAAGCCGCTGTTCCATTTTCTAAAATAAGAGTAGATGCCGTTCTTACCGTAAGACATCTCCTCGGGCATAATGCCGTGCCGATCTATCAAGTCAGAGGCCTCCTGCGCCAGCGTCTGTATCTGCTTTTCTACGTCCACCTTTTGGGTGTATAGCTCAGAGCGTATCTTCTTAAAATCTTGCAAGGTAAGCTGGCCAATGTCAAGGAGATGTTCATAGGTCTGCTCATTCAGGAGGTTGCGGGCAAAATCAGCGAGTTCATCGGGCAGCACATTCCAGCTTTTGCCTTCCTCGGCTTTGTCTAGGGCGTACTGTTGCAGGGTTTCGGCCAGCAGGCGGTTCTCTTGTTGGGTATTTACTTTGTTCAAAAGCAGACTTACGGCGGTGCTCAGAAGGGTCTGAGCATCCATGTCCACTTCAAATTTGTGGGGCAGCTTGAGCTCAGTGGTAAAGGCGCTCACTACCCGGTTCACGAACGAGTCAATGGTGCTCACGGCAAACTCAGAGTAGTGGAAAAGCAGATGGTCAAACACTCTGGAAGCCCGTGCCCGCAACTGCTCTTCGGTTAACAGAGGTTGGTCATAGTCTTCTCTAATCTCTTCTAATATGTTAAGTAAAAGCAGGTCGCTCTTTGCTTTCTCCTTCTCAGGGAGGTGACCATCATTGAAACCGCGAAGTGCTTCCACAATGCGCGTCTTCATCTCCTGCGCAGCATCATTGGTGAACGTAATGGCCAGGATGTTCTTGTAGTAAGAGGCGTCTTCGCTCTGGAGCGCCAGTTTCAGGTACTCTTTGGTTAACTGATACGTCTTACCAGATCCGGCAGAGGAGGAGTATATTTTAAAGGAAGCAGGCACTCTCTTTTTAATTAAGAATTGGGAATTAAGAATTAGGAATTCGGCAAGGCCGAAATGCTTTTCTGTTTTTGGGCAGTTTCCACGAAAATAGACAAAAAACAGGAGAGTGGGTGAGCTTAAGGAGTAATCTTGGTTCCCAATGCCCTCAACAAAGCTTCTATCTCTCGGCAGTTACAAACTGCCATCATGGTAGGTCCAAGTCACAGACTTGAACCATGCAAAGGCAATGGCGTGCAGGAGACAAGGCGGTGCCTTGTCTCTACAGGGTTCCACCATCCCACGATTCCATCATCACCATCACCAATTCCGCTACTTTCCCCGATTCCAGTCTTTCGGGCGAGCGCCTTAGCAGGTTCCGGTGCCGACAGGCATTGCGACCGCCAGGGAGCAAAGGAAGCTGGCACAGCGCGAGCGCGGAAGACTGGGCCCCGCGGCCGTGAGCGCATATCGCTACCTATGAAACAACTAAGCTCATGAGTCATTGGATCAGCGGTCAAATCGCCAGCATCAGCAGTAAACTTTAAGCTACTTTAATACTCCAGTCACCATCATTCCGACACCATCCAGAATTATACAATTAATTTACCCATTATTACGTTAGTTACTTTTCTATATTAGGACTCTTCTATAATTTTCCGTACCTTTGTACTACAATACACGCCGAGGCCCCGAGTTGGTCTCATTTTTGGCAAAGGCACTTCTCAAGCAATCCTCTGTGCGGCTTTCTCCGCAACGAAATCTTGATAAATGACGAATACCCTAGGGCAGGTGTATTGTCTTTATATATCATACATACATAATTGATGGAAAGAATTAAATTCCAGGAGCTTCCTCTGTCGGAAGAAATCCAGCGTGCGATCGTGGATTTAGGTTACGAAGAAGCTTCTCCAATCCAGACCGCCGCTATTCCGGTGTTGCTGGAAGGCCGTGATGTGATCGGCCAGGCCCAAACGGGTACCGGTAAAACCGCTGCCTTCTCTATCCCAACCATTGAAGCCATTGACCCCAACAACCGCGACGTGCAGGCGTTGATCCTGTGCCCCACTCGTGAGTTGGCTATTCAGGTGGCTGAAGAGATTCAGAAACTAGTAAAATACAAAAAAGGCATCAGTGTAGTGCCTATCTATGGTGGTCAGCCGTATGAGCGCCAGTTACGCGCCCTTAAACAAGGGGTACAGATCGTGATCGGGACGCCCGGCCGCGTGATGGACCACATTGAGAGAGGAACCCTCCAACTGGAGAACACGAAGAAAATTATCCTGGATGAAGCCGACGAAATGTTGGACATGGGCTTCAGAGAGGACATTGAGTTCGTGCTGAGCCACATGCCGGAAGACAGACAAACCATCTTCTTCTCGGCTACCATGAGCAAGCCCATCATGGAGCTGACGCGCAAGTACCAGACCAATCCTGAGATTGTGAAGGTAACGCAGCAGCAGTTGACCGTGACCAACATTGAGCAGATCTACTTTGAGGTACGCAGCTCAGGCAAGATGGAAGTGACCACCCGCCTGATTGACATGTACAATTTTAAAGTGGTGATCATCTTCTGTAACACCAAACGCATGGTAGACGAGCTGGTGAGCAACCTGCAAGCCCGCGGTTACTTTGCCGATGGTCTGCACGGTGACCTGAACCAGAACCAGCGGAACAACGTGATGAACAAGTTCAAAGCCGGTACCCTGGAGATCCTGGTAGCCACTGACGTAGCCGCCCGCGGGATTGACGTGGACAACGTGGAAGCCGTGATCAACTATGATCTGCCACAGGACGAAGAAAACTACGTACACCGCATCGGCCGTACCGGTCGGGCTGGTAAGTCTGGTAAAGCGTTCTCGTTTGTAGCTGGTAGAGACTTATATAAACTTCGTGACATTGAGCGCTTCACCAAGGCCAAGATCGTTCGTCAGAACGTGCCTACCTATGAAGACGTGGCCGAAGTACGCACTACCCTGGTATTAGATCAGGTGAAAGAAGTAATCCAAAAAGGTGGTTTGTCTAAGCACATCTTGAAGATTGAGCGTCTGGTAGACCAGGATTTCACTACCATTGACATTGCTGCGGCTTTGTTGAAACTGGTGATGAAAGACACCAAAAACAAAGAGAAGAGCGCCGAAGCCGCTGAAGGCAAAGGTGGCCCTAAAGCAGGTTTTGACCGTCTTTTCGTGACTTTAGGCAAAAAAGACCGTCTGCACCCGAAAGACCTGGTTGACATCATGACCGACTACACCAGCATTCCGGCGGGTAAAGTGGGAGACATTGATCTCTATGACAGATTTAGCTTTGTGGAAGTACCTACTGAGTACACTGCTGAGATCCTGGACCGCTTAGCGGTTACTGAGATCAACGGCATGACCGTGAAGTTCCAGAAAGCTGAGAAGAAGTCACTAGACCCAGCAAACGGTGGCCGTGAACTGGATGAACTGGAAGAGCGCCCACGCAAGAAGTTCTATGAAGGAGCTTTCAACCGTGGTGGTGGTGCCGGTGGCGACAGAGGTCGTGGCAGCCGCAGCGGCGGTTACGGAGACCGTGACCGTGGTGGCGACAGAGGTGGACGTTCTTTCGGGGACAGAGACCGGGGCGGCGACCGTGGAGGCAGAAGCTTCGGCGGCGGACGTGGTGACCGTGACAGAAACAGCGGTGGCGGTGGCTTCCGGGAAAGAAAAAGAAGAGATTTCTAAAATATTTTTCAGAAAAACGTAACCCTGCTCCTGAAGTCCCCGTTTAAATGAGGGACAGAGCTTAAAAGTTAATAAAGGGTTTAGTATCTGTTTTAAAAAAATCGCGGTCCAGAAGAGACTGCGATTTTTTTTGGTACCTACTCCATCCGATTCCCACCTGATTTTTGAAAAGTAGCCTAAATACATAATTGGCTTTTACTGCTTGATTTCTTAAAGAAAGCTTAAAAACAGGTTTGGCTTTTATGGCAGTTATCGGATTTTCATCCTTATTCTTGCCTCCAAACATTAGTGAAAGTCGGGAAGTTAACCTTGGCATAGTAAGCCATGATTGAAGATTGCTGGCGCGAGCGTCCTGCTCGTGTCCGCACGCATGGCTGAGTTTGATTTGCCTTACTTTTTTGAACTTTGTTTTCTGGCTTCTTCCCATTGCTTAACAACCCATCATCCTGTCATCTTGGAAAGATCTTGTGGGCGGACTAGAAAAGCTTTGAAAAAACGAATATGCCGTTCGTGCCCAAGATCCTTTCAGGATAACAAAAAAGAGAAAGTGTAAAATATCTACAGGAATGCTTGCGGACACGAGCGGGACGCTCGCGCCAGCGGTGGGAGCCAGAAATGGGTAATTGCGTTTCTATTAAATAGAGGGAAAAATATCCTGACTTTACTCGGCCATGGCTTTCCCGGCCAGGTAACCGCCCGTCCAGGCGGCCTGGAAGTTGAAACCACCGGTAATGCCGTCAATGTCTACCACTTCACCCGCGAAGAACAAACCAGGAACCAAACGGCTTTCCATGCGCTCCAACTGCAGCTCGTCTAATTTTATACCGCCGCAGGTGACAAATTCTTCCTTGAAGGTGGTTTTGCCTTTCACCTCAAACGGGGTCCTGATAAGCAGCTCAATTAATTTGTTCTGGGCTTTGCCGGCTAACTCGGCCCACTTAACTCCATCAGGCACTTCGGCCAGTTCGCAGAGGCGCTGCCAGAGCCGGTTGGGCAATTGGAAGAGAGGATTGGTGAAGACGGTTTTGCGCGGCGAGGTTTGCCTTGTTTGCATGAGTTGCTGACGAACCTGTTCCTCGGAGGTATCAGGTACCCAGTTCACTAAAGCAGTGCCCGTATAATTTAACCCGAACATCAGCTTGGCACCCCAGGCAGAGAAACGCAGCACAGCCGGACCGCTTAATCCCCAGTGCGTGATGAGTAAGGGGCCTTCGGTTTCTAGTTTCTGGCCCGTCAGTTTCACCCTGGCTTTGGGCACGGCTACGCCTTGCAGGTCTTTAAAAGGAGAGTGGGGGACATTCAGGGTGAAAAGGGAAGGGATTGGGTCCTCCAGGGTATGGCCTAATTGCTTCAGCCAATGATAACTCTCGGTTTTGGGATTGCCACCGGTAGCCACCAGCACCTTTGACGCAGAAAGTTTGTCTCCGTTGGTTAAGGTTAAGACAAATCGCTCATCGGTTCCGTCCTGAACGGTGATCTGGTTTACTCCCAGGCTGGTTCTTATTTCCACGCCCGCTTTTCTGGCCGCCTGCATCAGGCAGTCAATTATGGTTTCAGAGGAGTTTGACTGCGGGAACATACGGCCATCGGCTTCGGTCTTAAGTTTGACGCCCCTTTTCTCAAACCATTCCACCGTATCCTGCGCCCCGAAAAGCGGCAACAGTTTCTTCAACGCTTTTTGTCCTCTGGGATAGTTCTGAGCGAAAGCCGATGCCTGGAAGCAGGCGTGCGTTACGTTGCAGCGTCCGCCGCCCGAAACACGAACCTTAGAAAGCAGTTTAGAGGTTTTTTCCAGTAGAAGAACCTTTTTACCGGGGTTAGCCTCCGCGCAGGTAATTGCCCCAAAAAATCCGGCCGCCCCACCACCAATTACCACTACCGTTTCTCTCTTCTGATTTCCCATCATTTTACAAAAATACGCAAAAAACAGCAGCCTTCCTTTGGCTCACTGCCTAGATAGCCTAAAACTCAGGAGCAGAAAGACACACTAGAGGGTCAGGGAACCGGAAAGTAAAACCCAGTTCCTGCCGCAGGAAATCACTGTTGATGCGCTTAAAGGTGAGTTCTCCTTGCTCCTGGAATTGGGGTGGGGTAAGCTCTAATAATTGGGCGGCTTTGGTATAGAATTCCTTTCGGGAGGGATGATTTGGGGCGCAGGCGTTGAAGACAAATCCCCATTTCTCCTGTTCCAGAATCTGGGTGATGACCTGCACTGCATCGGTCAGGTGAATCATGTTGACGGGGGCCTCGGGCTGAGGTACATCAGTCTTCCCCGCCAGAAAACGGCCGGGTTTTCGGTTGCCGCCCATCAACCCCCCAAACCGAACGATGGTGGACGCATCGGGAAAAGTCTGCTGGACTAAGAACTCACAGCGGAGCAATAACGAAGACGCCTCTGCAGCAGGGATAGCATCTTCTTCGGTCACGTCACGGTTCAGGTCTGGGTAAACCGAGGTGGACGAGACAAACACCGCATTTTTCAGGCGAGCAGGGGCTGCTTCAAGTACTTTCTGAAGAACTTCCTCATAAGAGTTTGTGTCTGTGGAGGATCTGGAAGGAGGAAGATTGAATAGGAGCACCTCCGCGTCTAAGAACTCTTGCAGCTTTGATTCTGACCTGTTTTCGGGGAAAGAGATCAGAAACGGTTCAATTCCCTTTTCCTGCAGCAGAGGTAGTTTGCCGGGAGTAGTGGTGGAGCCTTTCACCCGGTAGCCTAGCCGCACCAATTCCTCAGCCAGCGGCAAACCCAGCCAGCCGCAGCCCATTACGCTTATCGTTTTAGTACCCATGCCGCAAAGAACGCCCTAAAAGAAGTGAGCCGCAACAAAAGCCCCTTGAAATGGTTCAAGCAGTACATGGAAACACAGAAGGTACAGGTAGCCGTCATCGGGTCTGGGTTTGGGGGATTAACAGCAGCCTCTTTGCTGGCCAAGACGGGTTTACAGATGGCGGTGCTGGAACAGAACAACTACCCAGGCGGATGCGCTTCTTCTTACAAACGTAAGGGCTATTGGTTTGAAACCGGGGCTACCACTCTGGTGGGGTTGGATGAGGAAATGCCCTTGCACTACCTGCTGGAGCAAACCGGTATTCAACTGCCCCTTCTACACCTGGACACACCCATGCAGGTGCGGCTCTCAGACGGGACGCTTCTCACCCGCTATCCTGATCTGGAAGACTGGATACGGGAAGCGGAACGGGTGTTTGGTGGGCAGGGGCAACGACCATTCTGGGAAACCTGTTTCCAGATCAGCCAAAAGGTGTGGCGCACGTCTCTGAAGCAACTAAGCTTTCCGTTCGGTTCTTTGGGTGACCTGTGGCAAGCGGCCACCGCTGTGCGCTGGGAACAGCTTGGGCTAGTACCTAAGGCTTTCCAGACGGTAAAGGATCTTCTGGCGCAGCATGGTTTACTGCACAATAAGCGTTTTGTGTCCTTTGTAGACCAGCAACTCCTGATTACGGCGCAGAATCACCACCAGGAAGTCAATGTTTTGTTCGGGGCTACTGCGCTTTGTTACACGCTGTATGGAAACTATTATGTGCTGGGTGGTTTGCGGAAGCTGAGCGAAAGCCTGGTGGAGTACCTAGAGCAACACCACGGGCAGATGCTGTACCGCCGGTTTGTGAAACAGATCACCCCTGCAGAAAGCGGTAATTACCTCATTGACACCGAAAAAGGATTAGTAGAGGCGGAGTTCGTAGTTTGTGGCTTACCTCTGAACAATGTGCACCAATTGTTTCAAAGCACGGATACTAAGAAGAAGCTGGAAAGGTACCTCTTGCCTCCCGAGGACGTGAACGGTGCCCTTACCTGGGGCCTGGTTTTTGAACGTTCTTCTTCAACACCCCAAGTGCTGCACCATCAGATCCATGTTCCGGGTAAAGTGCCTTTCATTGGAAGCGAGAGTATCTTTGTTAGCCTGAGTCACCCGCAGGACCATCAACGAGCGGCTCCTGACATGTGTGTGGCCTCGGTGAGTACCCACGTAGCCCGGCCCAAAGAACAATGGATTGAGGAAAAGAAAGAGCTGGAGCAATGGGTAGTGCAGTTTCTGGCTTCTCAGGGCTTCTTTCTGGAAGATCAGGTGAAATTTGTGCAGGCTGCCACACCCGGAGCCTGGATTGAATGGACCGGCAGGGAATGGGGGCAGGTGGGCGGCTATCCGCAATACCAGGGCATTAAACCGTGGCAGATGAAAGATGCCCGTTTAGACGGGCACAAAGCCTACCTGTGTGGTGATACGGTGTATCCCGGCCAGGGAATTCCGGGAGTGTGCCTGAGCGGGATCATTGCCGCCCATAAACTCCTGAGAGATCACTTCAAAGAGAAAGTAAACGTACTACACCAATGATTCTTTTTCAGGGGAATAAGCTCGGGTTGATTCAGGTACATGGTAGCTAGGCACCGAGAAGTGGAACTGGGTTCCTACTCCAACTTCGCTGTCTACCCATATATCACCGCCGTTTTTCTCAATAAACTCTTTGCAGAGCATCAGGCCAAGCCCGTTGCCTTTCTCATTGGCCGTGCCTTTTTCCTTGAAGTTATTTGGCCCGAACAGTTTCAGTTGGTTCTGCGGGCTGATGCCCACTCCGCAGTCTTTCACCGTCACCACCAATTGGTCATCGTCAAAGGGTTCAGCCAGTACATACACCACGTCACCTTCATTGCAGAATTTGATGGCATTGGAAAGCAGGTTCCGGAAAACCAGTTTAATGGTTTCGCCGTCCACCAGGGCACACAGGTCCTCCGACACGTTGTTCTCCAGGATGATCCCTTTCTTGCGGGCCTGAGGCATCAGCAGATTGAAATTCACTTCTACCAGATCGCGTAAGAGGTGGGGCTCAGGTTCCAGTTTCACGCCTTTCATCTGGATTTTAGCCCAAACCAGCAGATTGTCTAACAAGCTTAAGGTGTTCTGCTGCTGCGTATCCAGTTCTTTCACAAACCTTTCCAGTTTCTCCTGCGGAACTTTACCCATAGCCAGAAGCTGGAGCAAAGACTGCAACGAGATCAATGGGCTTCTCAGATCATGCGCAATAATGGAGAACAGCAGGTCTTTCTGGTGGTTGAGTTTCTCCAGTTCCTCCTTCTGGTCCTGAATGTCCTCGTTCTTCTCCAGAATCACCTGATTGTATTCAGACAATTGTTCATGGGCCAGTTTGGCGCGCCGCCGACCTTTGAAGAAAACATAGGCCAGCACCAAAGCCATAAACAGCAAGATACCCGTAGCATATTGAATGAGTTCTTTTTGCCACAGTTTCTCTTTTTGCAGTTCTTTCTCTACCCGCAGCCGGTGGTTTTCGGCTTCTTTTTTTTCTAACTCATATTTAGCGTGCATCTCGGCCTGAGCCTCGGCTTGCTGGCGGTTCTGCAGGCTGTCTTTGTAAGCCGTATGCAGCATGAGGTATTTATGCGCCAGCTGGTAGTTCTTCTGAGCCAGGTAGATTTCATTCAACTGCATGGAGGCTTCTTTCACACCCTCCGGTGACGGCACCTTAAGCGAGATCCGGAGGCTTTGCAAGGCCAGCTGGGCCGCCTTAGCGTATTCCTTGTCTTTTAGATGGATGTTGGCGAGCGCCCGGTAAATGTAAATCTTGTTGATCTCGTTTCTGATCTCTTCACTGGTAGAAAGGGCCCGGTGCAGGTAAGTCAAGGCTTTCTGTTTCTGACCCAGCAGAAAATAGACGTTTCCAATGTTCAGGTCGTTGAGGGCCTGGTCATACTGGTCGTTTTCGTTTTTGGTCAGCTCCCGTACCTGCAGATAGTAGTTCAGGGCTTTCTCGGGCTGGTTCATCAACTCATAGGTAGCGCCAAGGTTGTTAAGCGAGGTACTGATGGTCTTTTTGCGTTTGATCTTCTGCCCAATGGCCAGTGCTTTCTGGAAGAAGGAAATAGACTGCGCAAAGTTCTCCTGGCCCCGGTGGATGTTGCCCAACGCATTGTAGCTGGAGGCCATCCCGATGGAATCATGCAGCTCCTCGCGTATCTTCAGGGCTTTGTAGGTATAGGCAGACGCTTCGGTCAGGTTATTGAGCCAGTAGTGCCCTATGCTGATGTTGTTATACGCCGCACCCAGTTGTTTCCGGTCATTGATTCTGACAGCTACCTGGGCGGCTTTTTGCCCGTACAACACTGCCTGCTTAGGATCCACCTCACGGTAATATTCACTGATGAGGTTATACAGCTCTACCTGCCTGTGGGGAGAGGTGGCCCGTTTGAGCTCCTGCATTAACACCACAGGGGAGCGTCCGAAGAGGGGGAAGGCTGCCAGACTGAAGTAGAGAAACAGAAAAAATAGCTTTTTCATACAGTCAAGATTGGCAAAAAACTCTCACGGGGGCTACGGGGTCAGATTAGCGAAATCAGGCGATTTCCGGAATACCTACTTGTAGGTATTTTGCTGGGCGTTTTTGCTTTTTCTTATTCAATTTTAGATAAACACCTAAATATATTGTTTTTCTGCCTTTTTCTAAAAAATAAGCTAGAAACCCTATCTTTCAGGCAAAGAAAACCCATACTATGCCACACTATTCAGAACCCATGCTGCGCGACGGCGCCCTGAACGGAAGAACCATCATCATAACCGGGGGCGGAACCGGCTTAGGCAAATCCATGGGCCTGTACTTCCTGCAACTTGGGGCCAATCTGGTCATCACCAGCCGCAAGATGGAGGTTCTGGAGAAAACGGCCCAGGAAATGGCGGAGCAGACAGGCGGTCAGGTACTGCCCGTTGCCTGTGATGTGCGCAAACCCTTGGAGGTAGAGGCCATGGTGCAAGCAACCCTGGAAAGGTTTGGAGCCGTGCACGGCCTGGTGAACAACGCGGCCGGAAATTTCATCAGCCCCACCGAGCGGCTTTCGCCCAAAGCGTTTGACGTGATCGTGGATATCGTCCTGAAAGGCAGCTACAACTGTACGCTTACCTTAGGGAAACAATGGATTGATAACCAGCAGCCCGGCACCATCCTGAACATTGTGACCACCTACGCCTGGACCGGTTCTGGCTACGTGGTGCCTTCTGCTACGGCTAAAGCGGGGGTACTGGCCATGACGCGTTCTCTGGCTTCTGAATGGGCCAAATACGGCATCAGGTCCAACGCCATTGCCCCGGGACCGTTCCCCACCGAGGGTGCCTGGAGCCGGTTGTTCCCGGAAAATCTGGCTAAGAAACTGGACCCTTTGAACCGCATTCCGGTGAAGCGCTACGGGGAGCATCAGGAACTGGCCAATCTGGCGGCTTACCTTATCTCAGACTATTCGGCTTACGTGAACGGCGAGGTCATTACCATAGACGGCGGTGAGTGGCTTTACGGCGGCGGCGAATTCAATTACCTGGACCAGGTGCCGCACGAGATGTGGGATTCCATTGAGCAAGCGGTGCGGGGTAAGGGCAAAGACAAAAAAGAATAGCCTATGCCAACGCTGGAAGGCTCTTTACTGGTGAAAGGCACCCCCGAGGACCTGTTCTGGTTCTCCCAGGATTATACCCAACGGCTGCACTGGGACAACTACCTGGCAGTAGCCCGGCTGGAACATGGCGCCACGCAGGCAGCCAAAGGAGTGGAGGCCTACTGTGAGAGCAAGAAAGGCATAGGCATGACCGTTCGCTACATCAGTTTTCATCCGCCCACGCAGGTAGCCATGGAGATGACGCAGGGCCCCTGGGTATTCCAGAAGTTCTCCGGGAGTTGGCGGTTTAAGGCTGAAGAAAAGGAACTTACCCGGGTTTACTTCCGGTACAACTTTCAGGTAAAGTTTGGGAAAGTAGGCGCTTTGGTGCTTACTCCTATCATCCGTTGGTTGCTGCAGGCGGATATCTCCAACCGGCTCAGGTACTTCAAGGATGCCGTAGAAACAGGTAGGATCAAGGCATAAAAAAAGCCCGGAGCGTTTCCGGACCTTTTTCTTTAAAACAGGACTAAAACAGCCTTAGTCTGCTTTCACTTCCATTTTAGCTTTGTTTTTCTTCACCTTCACTTCTGCTTTCTTCACGTTAGTGGCAGGAGTAGCCGCTTGCTGCGGACCGTTGTTCACCAGGGTCATCTCCTTCACCAGGTGACCGGCCCCGGCAAATTTGTCTACGATAAACAGGAAATAGCGGGAATCCATGCTGATGTTGCGTACGCGCTCCGGGTCATACATGATGTCTGACATGGTGCCTTCCCAGTTGCGGTCAAAGTTGGTCCCGATGAGTTCGCCGCGGGCGTTGATCACCGGCGAGCCGGAGTTACCACCCGTAGTGTGGTTAGATGCGATAAAGGCCACCGGCATGGTACCGTTTACCCCGTAAGGTCCGTAGTCCTTTTTCAGGTACAGTTCCTTCAGTTTGGCCGGCACCTTGTAGTCAGGTA
This sequence comes from Sabulibacter ruber, assembly GCF_017355955.1. GTDB lineage: Bacteria > Bacteroidota > Bacteroidia > Cytophagales > Hymenobacteraceae > Nibribacter > Nibribacter ruber_A. The sequence goes on from NZ_JAFFID010000001.1 coordinate 188,443, forward strand.
TGGTGGGGTCTTCCTTCTCCATGATGCCTTCCAGGGTGGTGTAGTAGTCATAAGTCACGCCATCGGCGGGTTTGTAGGTGTCTACCTGGCCGTAGGAAACGCGTAAGGTAAGATTAGCGTCTGGATAGAACTTGCGGTCTTTCTGCATCTCGCGCAGGCCTTGCAGGTAGGTGCGGTTCAGCAAGGTGTTCTGGTCGTTCAGAGACGTGTACACCGGCAGCACCTGATGGCGGTAGGTGTTCATAAAGCTCTGCATCAAGGTCACGGCAGGGTCAGTCAGTAATTTTACTTTTAGCGCTGCCGGTGCCAGTTTCAGCAAAGCCTGTACTTTCTCTTCAGACACCAGGTTGGAGTTGGCGTACACCTCTTCGGCATAGGCTTTCCAGCTGAAGTTCTTGTCTTTGGTTACCCGCGCAAAGGCAGCCGGGTGGAATTTAGGGTCTACGTCTTTATAGTACATCTCCAGCAAAGCGGCAAAGACCTTCTTATCGGTGGCCAGGTTGTAGTTCTTGAAGAAACCCGGGGCAGCGGCGCTCAGTTTTTTAACCTGGGCCTGAATGTCGGCTTGGTTCTGCTGCGTTTCGGTGCCTTTCTGCAGGAGTTCAGACAGCGCCATATAGTTTTGGGCTTGGTTTAGCAATTCCACGCCTAAAACAGCTTCCATGTAGTAATCGCGGGCCAGGGTGATGCCGTTGGCCAACTGCCCATAGTTCTGCTCAAATTGGGGCATTACCTGTCCGTAGAGGCTCTTACGGCCGGTTTCCTGCGCCACCCAGGCGGCAAACTGTCTTTCCTGTTCCTGCTTTTTGGTGATGGCATCTAACTTGCGGAGGCCGCGCATCTCACCAATCCATTTCTTGTGGGCGTTGCTCACGCTGGCGTACTTGGCCGCATACTGGATGCGCACTTTCGGGTCGGCTTTCATGTCCTGGTCAAGCAGGTTCAGGCGCATGGTTCTGATTTTCACCTTGGCGGGGTCTGAAATCTCGGCAATCTCGCGTACGGCTTGCGAGGGCAGATACTCAGTGGTGCGGCCCGGAAACCCGAACACCATGGTGAAATCGCCCTGGTTAATGCCCGATAAGGAGATTGGCAGGTGGTGTTTAGGGGTGTAGGGCTTGTTGTTAGGAGAGTAGTCGGCGGGTTTGTTGTCCGGGCCGGCGTAGATACGGAACAAAGAGAAATCTCCCGTGTGGCGCGGCCACATCCAGTTATCAGTATCGCCCCCAAACTTCCCGATGCTTTCCGGCGGAGCGCCTACCAGGCGGATGTCTCTGAAGGTTTCGGTCACGTACATGTAGTACTCGTTGCCGTAGAAGAACGGGCGGATGATGGCGCCGTAGTGCGTACCGGCGGTGGCCTGCGCCTGTACCTTCTTGATGTTGGCCTGCACGCGGCTTTCGCGTTCCGCCTCCGGTAATCCAGCCGGAATATCGCCCAGAATCTGCTTGGTCACGTCTTCCATGCGCACAATGAAGGTGGCGGTCAACCCCGGATTGGGTTTCTCCTGCTCACGGGTCATGGCCCAGAAGCCGTTGGTGAGCAGATCGTTCTCTACGGAGCTGTGGGACTGGATCTGGCCGTAGCCACAGTGGTGGTTGGTGAGCAGCAAGCCTTGATTGGAGATGATCTCGCCGGTGCAGCCCGCCCCAAACTGCACTATGGCATCTTTCAGACTAGATTTATTGACACTGTAAATGTCTTCGGCGGAGAGGCGCATCCCTTTTTTCTGCATGTCGGCTTCGTTGAGCTGCTTGAGCAGCATCGGAAGCCACATGCCCTCATCGGCTGAGGCTTTGAAAGAACTGATGGCCAGCAACACCCAAAGACAGAGTTGTTTGCTGTTAAACATATGTTCGTTTTGGTTTGTGAATCCCAAAAGTACAAATTTATGGTATTCAGTATCACGTATATGGTAGCAGGTAGCAAGACACAGGGCACGTAAGGGCGCAAACTGATCCCGTACTAACAAAAAATGAACCGCTGGGTTTCGGGGCTGTTTTTCTGTAAACAGGCCCGAAACCCAGCGGTTCTCTTAAGTCGTGCTACTTACTAGGTGCTAGGGGATTCGCCTCACGAATGGCCCACCGCCACTGAGGATTCTTCCCACACCTGGAACTTGTGGAGTTCTTCCTGGAAGGCATTGATGAACCAGGCCATCAGGCTGAGGTCATCGGCGAAGCCAAGAATAGGAATAAAGTCCGGAACTATGTCCAGGGGAGTAACAATGTAGAGCAGTACCGCTATGCCTAGCAGCATAGATTTGGTATTGACCTGGCGGTAGGTGCCGTTGTAATACGCCTTCACCAGTCTGATGAACCGGAACATGATATCTTTCAATTGGTCCAGTCCGCTTTCGCTGCTGTTGGCATCCTGTAACTTTTCATAGGCGGTGGTGAGCAGCAAACCAATTTTGACTGGTTTTTTCATGAGCCCCGAGGCTTTGGAGATCATGAAATTGAAGAACGCGTTCTTTGAGATGTTTAATCCTTTATCTGCAAGTGAGCTCATATGCTTGGTACGTTTAGTCCGTGATTCATGCAGCATATACGTTTCCTGAGTACTTGCGGATAAGCCCTTCTTTGTTTTTGCCCTGTTTTCTGAAATAGAGGTTGTAAACACATTAATAGTGCTATTGGAATATATTAAAATTATATATTAACTTGAAAAGGATTTTAAATTATATCTAAACCAAAGAAAACGAGTAAGCCACCAAGCTTTAAGACTCTTACACGCATTATTTTGATAAGTGATTATGTGTTAATGCTTTCAGCTTGTTTGTTTGATCTGTTCCTTTTAATCAGAACATTCCATTCATAAACCGTTAAAATTTATTCTTCAGGCTCTTCTATGAAAAAACTGTTACTCCTGATTGTTTTTTTGTGCTCGTGTTTTTCTGGTTTCTGTCAAAAAATCAATGTAGAATCCTACGTGATAGGATTAGTAGATGATTACCAGGGCCGGAAATGGATTAAAGATGATCCTAATGAAAGTACTTTCATTGATAAGTTCCATGCCACCGAAAACATCCTGTACACGTACCTGGATCTGCTTATCAAGGAAGAAAACAGGCGCTCCTATGACAAAGTGCAAACCACTTTCGTGAAATGGGAAAAGCCCAACTGTTTTTACTGCCACGAGTTTAAGCGGCTGCTGTCTACCCGGCTTTCTGAGAAGGTGAATGAAGCCTATGAGTTCAAGTGGAACAAAGAAACCGACCCCAAAGGAAACAAGGTTTACGTAGGAACCTTAAAGCCCAAGGTATTTAAGGAAGACGTAGAAAAGTACTCGTTCATAGCCGGGGCCTATGTGCGCTACGGCTCCAGAGAGGAAGAACTTTACACCATCAAGTTCACCAACTCGCTCAGTAAGTTTGACGCCGTATTGCGCGAACTGAAAGCAATACGCTGTGAAATAGAGAAAGTAGACGTATCAGACGGTGCTTCTGTGGTGCAGCAGATTTCTTTCAAACCCAGCAAAGAGCTGAAAGTGTACCTTGACAAACAGGAGAAACTGCGGTTAGACATTCTGGCCAAAAAAGACAAGTTCTCTAAAGAAAAGGAAACCGAGAACAAGTCCTATGACCTGTTCACTACCTCCCAGGACAAATAAGAAGCTATAGTTTCTCCGCAACAGTGGCATTTGCATTTGAGCGAAGCGCTTGCGTACTTGGTCCCCGCAACAGTTTGTATCCTTATGATTCCAAAGCCCCAACCCGGAGAGTACCATGAGTATTACCAGAAGTACATCCAAGGTATCTCTGACCAGGCCGATGTCCTGGATGTACTGCACCAGCAGCGGTATGATGTAGCCCAGCTTTTTGGGAGGGTAAGCGAAGCAGAAGCTAATTTTGCCTATGCCCCCGGCAAGTGGTCCATCAAGCAACTGCTGGGGCACATGAACGATACCGAGCGCATCATGACCTACCGGGCCCTGTGTATTGCCAGAGGCGAGCAGAGCCCATTGCCGGGCTTTGATGAAAACGAATACGTAACCAACGCCGGCTTTGAGGAACGCACCCTGGCGGGGCTTCTGCAGGAGCACCAGGTGGTAAGAGAGGCCACCATTGCGCTGTTTGATACCTTGCCTGCCGCTGCCTACCCAAGAGTAGGGAACGCTAACGGAAGCCCCATCTCCGTGGCAGCCCTGGCCTTTATCATTGCTGGCCATGAACGGCACCACCTCAATATCTTGAAGGAACGGTACCTGGTTAAGCTTTGATTTAGTTGCTGGATGTATGATTGTTGATTGCTAGTTGCTAATTGATGCATTAGTTAGCCCCAGCCTTTTTTGTGAGAGGCATAGCCAAAATATTTGGTCTGGTGAAAACACCTGACACTATGTATTTACAGCATGTTTTACTCTGAAACTGCTAAAAATAGATAAAACACTAAGCGCCCGTTTTGAAGCTGTTTTGTAGAAACAGCCTCAAAACGGGCGCTTTTATTGTAAGCCAACAATAAACAATCAGCAATTTTAAAGAAGCTGGTTTGCCAGGTTGGCTAGTTCAGAGCGTTCGCCTTTCTGCAGGGTCACGTGGGCATACAAGGGGTGGTTTTTTACCTTGTCAATAAGGTAAGAAAGGCCGTTGCTTTGGGTATCCAGGTAGGGGGTGTCTATCTGGTAAATATCGCCGGTGAAGATGATTTTGGTGTTTTCGCCCGCCCTTGAAATGATGGTTTTTATCTCGTGCGGCGTCAGGTTCTGGGCCTCGTCTACGATGAAGATGATGTTAGACAAGCTGCGTCCCCGGATGTAGGCCAGGGGAGTGATTACTAATCTATCATCTTCTACCATTTCCTTGATCCGGTTGCTTTCGCGGCTGTGCTCGGGGAACTGGTTCTGGATGAATTTCAGGTTATCCCACAACGGCTCCATGTAAGGCCCAATCTTAGAATTTACGTCACCAGGCAGGAAGCCCAGATCGCGGTTGCTCAGGGGCACGATGGGCCGGGCCAGGTAAATCTGCCGGTACACCTCGCGCTGCTCCAAAGCTCCGGCCAAGGCCAGCAAGGTTTTGCCGGTCCCCGCCACGCCTTGGATGGAAACCAGTTTGATATCGGGGTGCAAAATGGCATGCAGGGCAAACGTCTGCTCGGCGTTGCGGGGCTTGATGCCTACCGCGTGCGGCTTGTCTACCCGCTCCAGAATACGGTCCTGCGGATTATAATAGGCTAAGGCAGAGGATTTATTGCTGCGCAGGATAAAGTAATGGTTGTCTGACGGCGGATTGGAGAGCGCTTCTTCTACCGGGCATTCGCCTTCGTCGTACAGCTTGGTGATCACCGCTTGGGGAATGTCTTCTACCAGGTCATTGCCACGGTACAGGTTGGTCACGTTCTGGATCTTGCCGGTCTCGTAATCCTCCGCCGAGAGGTTCAGCGCCCGGGCTTTCAGCCGAAGGTTGATGTCTTTGGTGACCAGCGTTACCTTGTGGTCGGGCATCTCGTGCTGCAGGGCCAGGGTGGCGTTCAGGATCTTGTGGTCGGCTTTGTCTTCGTTGAAGATTTTTTCGGCATCAATGGGCGTTCCGTTGCCCATCAGCACCTTGAAACGGCCTTTGTTGCTGCCCTTCAACGGAATCCAGGTTTGCAGCATGTGCTCAGAAGACAAGTTGTCTATGTACCGGATGAACTCACGGGCCTCAAAGTTCTTGATGTCGTTGCCCTTCTTGAAGTTGTCCAGCTCCTCCAGTACGGTAATGGGAATGGCCACGTCATGTTCCCCAAAATGCTCTACGGCGCTGTGGTCATAGAGAATGACAGAGGTATCCAGCACAAAGGCTTTCTTTACTTTAGGCGCTTCAGCTACCGCTTTGGCTGCCCGCTTGCGGGTTGGGGTTTTCAGCACAGGAAAAAGGGTTGAGAGTGAATAGAAAGCCGCGCGCAAAGACCACGCACCGGTGTACCTAATATGGGGAATATTTCGTTCTGAAATAGAAAATTAAGACGAATATTTTTCACCCCAAACTAACCTATCATTCATCCATTTAAATGAGGCAATACCATGGATAAGGCATATACCTCCTCCAAAAAGCTGCAGAGAACGGGAGCCGCTTTCCTGCTGCTTTCCTTTCTGATGCTGAGCCAACCCAGCAATGCCTGGCCCTGGCAGTGGAACCGCTACGATAAAAAAGAACTCAGAAACGGCCGCTGGCGCGTGTTCCATGACGCCGACATGAAAGTGGTGCATTACCAGGGCCGCTACAAGCACGGGAAGGAGCGAGGCATCTGGAAAACCTACACCCCAGATGGCAAACTGTACTTCAGGGAGCGGATCAGGCCTTTGAAAAAGGACATCAAAACGGTGTATTACCACCCCAACGGAAAAGTATCGCACAAAGGATTGGCGTACCTGCGCGATGCCGAGAACGGGGGCGTGAAATACTTCTGGGACGGTGACTGGGAATACTTTGACCAGGAAGGGAAACCGCTGGGCGTGAAGACCTTTGTGAAGGGAGACCCGGTAACCAATACCCCGGTGCTAAGCAGCAACAGAAAAAAATAAGCCAAGCCCATTTGGTTTGATGGCAATTCCTTATAATTAGCCCATAAACAGAAACTCCTTGCTTATGGGTAGAAAAGAATTGCTCTCTTTACTGATAGCTTTATGGTTTGTGGCTCCGCACCAGAGTGGTGGGGCTGTCTGGCCCTGGAAGTGGAACCAGGTAGACAAAGACGGAAACCGAAAGGGAAGGTGGCGCGCTTACTATGACCATAAACCCGGCCAGCTAATGTACACAGGCCGGTTCAAAAAAGGCAAGGAAACCGGTACCTGGAAGACCTACTCTGAAAACGGTAAGCTGGAGCGCCTGGAAAAGTATGAACCCAGGCTCAACCGCATCAAAACCACCTTTTACCACCCCAACGGCAAGGTCTCGCACCAGGGCATGGCTTATCTGTTCCAGGAGAAGAACCTGTTGATGTACAAGTGGCACGGCGACTGGCACTACTATGACTCAACTGGCGTGTGGCGCGGATGGAAATCCTTCAGCCGGGGTTTGTCCATGTCACCGGAGCCTATAAAAACCAACCGAGCCCCTGAAGGCAAGAAGTAGTTTTCAGCAAGCGGGAGCGTTTCTGTATCTGCCCTATTTACAGGAAAGTAAGGGTAAATCAGAAAAAAGCGAAGGTCAGGCTTTTCAACCTGACCTTCGCTTTTGCTTTTATGACTTGTTTCCTAGCGCTCGTTGATAGGAGTGTAGTCGCGGGTGGTTTCGCCGGTGTAGATTTGGCGCGGACGACCGATTGGCTCTTTCTGCTCGCGCATCTCTTTCCACTGGGCAATCCAGCCGGGCAGACGACCCAGGGCGAACATCACAGTGAACATCTCGGTTGGGATACCGATGGCACGGTAGATGATACCAGAGTAGAAGTCTACGTTAGGGTACAGCTTGCGCTCCACAAAGTAAGGATCTGTGAGGGCGGCTTGCTCCAGTTCTTTGGCAATGTTCAATACCGGATCGTTGATGCCCAGGGCACCCAACACGTCATCGGCGGTTTTCTTGATGATGGTAGCTCGTGGGTCAAAGTTTTTGTACACGCGGTGCCCGAAGCCCATCAGACGGAACGGATCGTTCTTGTCTTTCGCTTTCTCAATGTATTTTTTAGAGTCACCACCATCGGCTTTAATGGCTTCCAGCATCTCAATCACCGCCTGGTTAGCGCCACCGTGCAGAGGTCCCCACAAGGCGTTGATACCCGCAGAAACGGAAGAATACAAGCTGGCGTGCGAAGAACCTACCAGACGCACGGTAGAGGTAGAGCAGTTTTGCTCATGGTCGGCGTGCAGGATCAGGAGTTTGTTCAGGGCATCTACTACCACCGGGTTCACCTGGTACTTTTCAGTAGGGTAGGCGAACATCATGTACAGGAAGTTAGAGCAATAGTCTAAGCTGTTGTCTGGGTAGTTTTTAGGGTGACCCTGGGAGTTCTTGTGCGCCCAGGCCGCAATGGTAGACAGTTTAGAGATCAGACGGATAATGGTCAGATCAACTTCCTCCTTGGTAGGGTTAGGGTGCAGAGAGTCTGGGTAGAACGCTGTCAGGGAGCTTACCAGGGAAGAAAGAATTCCCATGGGGTGCGCCGCAGAAGGGAAACCATCCAGGATCTTGCGCATGTCTTCATTTACCAGCGAGTGCATTTTGATCTGGTAGCTGAAGTTGTCTAACTCGGCCTGGCTAGGCAGGTGGCCGTAGATCAGAAGAAAGGCTACTTCAATGAAGTTTGATCTTTCCGCTAATTGCTCAATAGGATATCCGCGGTAGCGCAAAATCCCTTGCTCCCCGTCAAGGTACGTGATGGCGCTGGTGGTAGCACCGGTGTTTTTGTACCCGGAGTCTAAGGTGATGTAACCGGTTTGTGCGCGTAAAGCATTAATATCAATGGCTTTCTCGTTCTCAGAACCCGTTACTACCGGGAGCTGGAGCGATTTGCCTTCCAGAGTTAGTTCAGCAAAATCAGACATATTGTTCTTTAAGTGTGTTTATGGGTTGTAGCGCCTCGCGGCGAAGTTAGCCAAAAGAGCTATAATATTAAAAGTGTTAGGCAGACATACTGAATGGCCCTGGCGCCTGCTGTTGCACAGCATTTGCCCAAAAGTTGCACAATACGTTCCGCTGGCTTTGAGGAGTGCCATCACTGAGAGGCAATTTGTACCTGTTGCATGAACGCCTCCTGAATAAATACTAACTCTCCTGCCGCTAAATTGGTTGTTAATATAGACAGGCTATCTTTTCTGTACCAACAATTTTTTTCCTTTTTTTCCGCCCGTGTTTCCTATCGGCTTACTATCAGGTAGTTTCCTTTCTGGTTTTGCAATTCTGATAAACAAACATCTGTTAGTAGAATAATGTTTGAAAATTTCACAATAAAAGTATTTTTAAAAGTTATTGTTTAAAATAATAGTTGTTTAAATGAAATTTTACTAATTGAAGAAAAAGTATTTTGAGAGTTTGATAATAATCTTTAAGATTGGTGAACTCCATGTAGTTAAGTTCATTATTCATATAGAGATTTATGGAAGTAAAAGATCAAAAGGCACCGGTGACCACCGAAATTTTGCGCACCATATTCCCAACCCAGGAACAGATTCCGGCAGAAGTTGCCTTGCCCGGAGCGGTGCACCAGCGGGAATACCTTTCCAATGGGTTCCTGAAGGAGTGGTCCGGCGCCTCGCATGAGGTGTACTCACCGGTGGCCGTGGCCCAGCCAGACGGCACTTACCATCGCCAACTCATCGGGACGTACCCGGTGTGTACCGAGAAAGAAGCGCTGGAAGCCCTGGAGGCCGCCGTTGCTGCCTATGATAACGGGCGCGGAGCCTGGCCCACCATGGGCGTGGACGGCCGCATCCGATGCGTGGAGCAGTTCACCCAGAAGATGATCGCCCAGAAAGACCTGGTGGTGAAACTCATCATGTGGGAAATAGGCAAATCCTGGGCCGACTCGGTGAAGGAGTTTGACCGCACCGTGGAGTACATTTACGCCACCATTGACGCCCTTAAGAACCTGGACCGCCAGAGTTCCCGCTTTGAGATTGAGCAGGGCATCGTGGCGCAGGTTCGGCGTTCGCCGCTGGGCGTGGTGCTCTGCATGGGTCCCTTCAACTACCCGCTGAACGAGACCTTCACCACGCTCATCCCGGCGCTCATCATGGGCAACACCATCCTGTTCAAGCCGCCTAAGCACGGTACTCTTCTGTTCTACCCCTTGCTGGAGGCTTTCCGCGATTCCTTCCCCGAAGGGGTGGTGAACACTATTTACGGCCGGGGCCACGCCATTGTGCCGGCCTTGATGAAATCCGGGCAAGTGAACGTGCTCACCCTCATCGGGTCCAGCAAGGTGGCCGACGAGCTGAAGAAGCTGCACCCCAAGGTGAACCGTTTGCGTGCCATTCTAGGATTAGACGCCAAAAACGCCGCCATCATCACCCAGAACGCCGACCTGAAACTCTCGGTAGAGGAGACGGTGTTAGGTGCCTTGTCTTTTAACGGACAGCGCTGCACGGCGCTCAAGATCATCTTCGTGCACCGCAGCAAAGTAGACGCCTTCCTGGAGAATTTAACGGAGGCAGTGGGCAAACTGAAATTCGGGATGCCGTGGGAGAAAGGCGTGTCTTTGACCCCGCTGCCCGAGCCGCACAAACCGGCCTACCTGAAAGAGTGCATTGACGATGCCCTGGCTCACGGCGCGCAGGTGGTGAACCCCGGAGGCGGAACCGCTTTTGAATCATTTGTGTACCCGGCTGTGCTTTACCCTGTGAACGAGAAAATGAAGCTGTACCGCGAGGAGCAGTTCGGGCCCATCATCCCGGTGGTGGCGTATGATGACCTGGAGGAGCCTATCCAATATTTAATAGAGTCTACCCACGGGCAGCAGGTGAGCATCTTCAGCCAGGATGCCGCCGAGGTGGCATCGCTCATTGATCCGTTGGTGAACCAGGTGAGCCGCGTGAACATCAACTGCCAGTGCCAGCGCGGGCCAGACGTGTTCCCGTTCACCGGTCGTAAAGACAGCGCCGAAGGAACCCTCTCGGTAGTGGATGCCCTGCGTTCGTTCTCTATCCGCTCGCTGGTAGCCACCAAGATGAACGAGAACAACAAGCAGCTCCTGAACCAGATTGTCTCAGAGGGGCAGTCAAACTTCCTGAGCACCAAATTCATTTTCTAGAAGAGTCTTTTTTATGCCAATACAAAGCCGCCTGGGTGAATGCCCGGGCGGCTTTTTTCTTTCTTAGCAGGTAAGGTTTACTAACATGATCATCTTTCCATAATACCTTCTGGGGCGACCTGTTTTCAGTCCGGTTTAGGGAAACCCCGTTCAAACTCTTTACCTGTTTTTGTCTCTTCTTAAGGAAAATACCCCATAAACGCCGGTCTATCCGGCTGTCTTTCCTGTATTTTTTAGTTGACAGAACCCTGGTATCCGGAAAAGGCCAACTACCGGTTTTCTCTTTGAATGCTTCTATATTCCGGTGAAAAGGAGGAAAATGCACCTCTCAGATAAACTTATGTAACCGCTCCTCCCTAAAATTCGTCCTAGCCAATATTTCTTTTCCAAGGAGTCTATCACAAAATCTAGACCTCTGTACAATTTCACCGTATAGGGGACGCACGCAAACAACAGAAACTATTTAGCTAGACGCTCTACTGAAACAAATGACTACTACAGTAATTACCTATCCGGGCAGTCCTTTCCCTTTGGGTGCCACCTGGGATGGCAATGGGGTGAATTTCGCCCTGTTTGCCGATAATGCGACCAAAGTGGAGTTATGCCTCTTTTCCCAAGCCACCGATGAAGTTGAAACGGCCCGCATTGAAATGACCGAACGGTCTTACCAGGTGTGGCACACCTACGTGCCTGAACTGGAGCCCGGCCAATTGTATGGTTATCGGGTGTATGGGCCTTATGAACCAGAGAACGGCCATCGGTACAACCACAACAAGTTATTGATTGATCCTTACGCCAAGGCCATCTCGGGTACCATTAAATGGCATGAGTCCCTGTTCGGGTACCAGTTTGGCCACGAAGACGGCGACCTTAGCTTCTCTGAGATGGACAGTGCCCCGTTCATCCCTAAATCGGTGGTGATTGATCCTACTTTTGACTGGGAAGGAGACAAGGCCCCTAAAATCCCTTACCATAAGTCCATCATCTACGAGGCGCACGTGAAAGGCTTTACCATGCTTCACCCGGATATTCCCGAAGAAATCAGGGGAACCTATGCCGGTATTGCGCACCCTACCACCATTCAGTACCTGAAAGACCTGGGCATTACCGCCATTGAGTTGCTGCCAGTGCATCATTTCATTACAGACTGGTACCTGCAGGACAAAGGCCTCACCAATTACTGGGGCTACAATTCCATCGGGTTCTTTGCCCCGGATGTGCGCTACTCCAGCACCGGCGTGTTGGGCGAGCAGGTCACTGAGTTCAAGAACATGGTGAAGCAACTGCACAAAGCCGGTATTGAGGTGATCCTGGACGTAGTGTACAACCACACCGGCGAAGGAAACGAAAAAGGCCCGACCTTGTCTTTCAAAGGAGTAGACAACGCCTCTTACTACCGCCTGGTAGAAGATGACAAGCGCTACTACATGGACTATACCGGCACGGGAAATACCCTGAACGCCAACCTGCCCAGCGTGCTCCGCCTCATCATGGACAGCCTCCGCTACTGGATTCTGGAGATGCACGTAGACGGTTTCCGGTTCGATCTGGCCTCGGCCCTGGCCCGCGAGTTGCACGCCGTAGACCGGTTGAGTTCTTTCTTTGACATCATCCACCAGGACCCTATCATCTCCCAGGTGAAACTCATTGCCGAGCCCTGGGATGTGGGAGAGGGCGGCTACCAGGTGGGGAACTTCCCTCCGGGCTGGACCGAGTGGAACGGAAAGTACCGCGACTGCATGCGTGATTTCTGGCGCGGGGAGGACAGCATGCTTGCAGAGTTTGCCAACCGCTTCACTGGTTCCTCAGACCTGTATTTTGATGACTTCCGCCGCCCTACGGCCAGTATCAACTTCATTACCGCCCATGACGGCTTCACCCTGCATGACCTGGTTTCCTACAACGAGAAGCACAACGAGGCCAACGGCGAGGACAACAAAGACGGCGATGACCACAACCGTTCCTGGAACTGCGGAGCTGAAGGCCCCACTGATGACCAGTGGATCATTGACTTGCGTAACCGCCAGAAACGCAACTTCCTGGCAACCTTATTCCTGTCGCAGGGCGTACCGATGATGGTGGCCGGCGATGAAATGAGCCGCACCCAAAATGGAAACAACAACGCCTACTGCCAGGACAACGAGATTTCCTGGATCAACTGGCCGGGCGCTGACCAGGGCCTGATGGAGTTCACCAAACGATTGGTGCACTTCCGCAGAAACCACCCGGTATTCCGCCGCCGCCGCTGGTTCCAGGGCCAGCCCATCAAAGGGCACGGACTGGAAGACATCCAGTGGTTCCTGCCAGACGGCACTGAAATGGAATACGAACACTGGGAGCAGGACCACGCCAAATCACTGGCCATCTTCCTGAACGGGCGTGGGGTACATTCCCGCGGTCCGCAGGGTGAAGTGGTACTGGATGATTCGTTCTACGTGATCTTCAACGCCTACCATGATTCCCTCATCTTCAACGCTCCGCCCGCCAAGTACGGGGAGGAGTGGCAGGTAGTGGTAGATACCTTCCGTGATTTGGTGGAGCCTGAAAACCCTACCAAGTACAAACCCGGTGAATCCTTCCACGTGGAGGGTCGCTCCGTTTTAGTATTGAAGAACCCTATTTTTCATAATCCCGAATGAATAAAATAGACGTCAGCAAAAGAACCCTGGGCGTTACCTTTAACACCCAAGGGCTCGCCGAAATACTGGTGTGGGCACCCAAAGCCGAGCAGGTGGAGATCTGCCTGAACAACGGAAACACCATCATTCCGCTGCGCAAAGGCGAATTTGGCTACTGGCACGAAACCACCGACCAGGTGGAGCCCGGCGACACCTATAAATTCAGGATAGACGAAGACCAGGAATACCCAGACCCGGCCTCTTTGTCCCAACCCGAAAGCGTGCACGGTCCGTCCCAGGCCATTGATGTAGACAAATTCAAGTGGACGGATGACCACTGGAAGAACCTGCCCCTGGAAGAGTACGTCATGTACGAACTGCACACGGGCACCTTCTCGCCAGACGGCACCTTTGCCGGTCTGGAGCAGAAGCTGGACTACCTCAAAGAACTGGGCGTGAACGCCATTGAGATCATGCCGGTGGCGCAGTTCCCCGGAGACCGTAACTGGGGCTATGACGGGGTTTTCCCGTATGCGGCGCAAAACACCTACGGCGGTCCTAAGGGCTTGCAGCACCTGGTAGACGTTTGCCACCAGAAAGGCTTTGGCGTGGTGCTGGACGTGGTGTACAACCACATGGGCCCCGAGGGCAATTACCTTGGTGTCTACGGCCACTACTTCACTGACAAATACAACACCCCGTGGGGACCGGCCCTCAACTTTGACGATGTCTGGTGCGATGGCGTACGCCGCTACTTCACGGAGAACCTCTTGATGTGGTTCCGGGACTTCCACATTGATGCCGTACGCATGGATGCCGTGCATGCCATCAAAGACTTCAGCCCCAACCACATTCTGCGGGAGATGAAGCAGCACGTCAACCAACTCATGGAGGAAACCGGCCGCAACCATTACATGATCGTGGAACTGGACCTCAACGACACCCGCTTCATCAATCCGCTGGAACAACAAGGCTACGGCATGGACGCCCAGTGGATTGACGAGTTCCACCACGCCCTGCGCGTGACCATCACCGGTGAGCAGACCGGCTATTACTCAGACTTCTCGGGCATCAGCCACCTGGCCAAAGCCTACCAGGACGCCTACGTTTTTGACGGCCAGTTCTCAGAACACCGCAAAAAGGTCTTCGGGATCAAGGCCGAGAATAACCCCGGCAAGCAGTTCGTGGTGTTCACCCAGAACCACGACCACGTGGGCAACCGCATGATGGGCGAGCGACTGGGGGCTTTAGTGAGCTTTGAAATGCAGAAACTAGCCGCCGGAGCTGTGCTCCTGAGCCCGTACCTGCCTATGCTCTGGATGGGCGAGGAGTACGCCGAACCCAACCCGTTCCAGTACTTCGTGAGCCACACCGATCCGGACCTGGCCGAAGCCGTGCGCAAGGGCCGCAAAGCAGAGTTCGCCGCTTTCCACGCGGAAGGCGAAGCCCCGGACCCCATGGCCGAGACGACGTTCAACAACTCCAAGCTGCAATGGGACCTGGTACAGCAGGAGCCACACCAGACCCTGTTCCGCTACTACCAGACCCTCCTGCGCCTGCGTCGCGAACTGCCCGCCCTCAAAAACCTGGACCGCAAAGCCGTGCAAGCCGAGGCCAACGAATCCCAGAAAACCCTGATCCTCCAGCGCGGTCAAGGAAACCAGCAGGTTATCGCCTTGATGAACTTCTCCCAGCAGCCACAGAAAGTGACCCTACCCATAGGAGCCAAAAACCTGCAACTGGTGCTGGACTCCGCCTCCCCGGAATGGAAAGGCCCGCAAGCCGCTGAAACATCGGTAGCCGGTGGAGCAGAAGTGACCCTGCAGCCGGAGAGTATTGTAGTGTACCAAGCATAAATCATTTCAGGCATGTTTTCTTTGAAACAGGCCTGAAATAAAACCTACTTCAAGTTTGAGCGCAGCGGTAACTTGGAGTACAAATGACCGCCAGTTTGTAACTGGCGAAACACGTGACCAGGTATTGCACCAGGCCAGTTACAAACTGGCATCATAGGCAGCCACAAGTTACCGCTGCGCTCAAACTTGCGGCATGTCTGTGTATACCGGGCATAAAGTTGTTTCCAGCCTGATTTCTCAAAAACAGGCTAGAAATGAATCCAAAAACAAAGGAATGTAGAGACAAGGCATTGCCTTGTCTCCACGTTTGCAACGGTATCTTCCAGGTGGTAATGCCCACCGCTGGCGCGAGCTTCCAGCTCGTGCCTTCTCAAGGTGAATTAACCTTTACTGCAATGCCGGTTCAGGAATGCGTGCGGACACGAGCTGGAAGCTCGCGCCAGCGAAAGGAGTTTCTAAAAGAATAAATAATCACCTTTATAGTACCACGTTTTCTGCCGGTTTTCCGTAGAAACGGCCTAAAACACAACCTGTACGCTTCACTCATTGATATAAGAAGAACAAGAGGAAACAACTACAACCCTATTCCTATACCACCTCTACAAACAACATAAAACTATGCATAACCCTGTCGCGACGTATCGCTTGCAGTTTCATAAGGAGTTTACCTTTCAGGACTTTGAGCGCATTATACCATATCTGCAGAAACTGGGGGTAAGCACCATCTATGCTTCGCCCATTTTTGAGGCTACTCCGGGTAGTACCCACGGGTATGATGGGGTGAATCCGCACCGTATCAACCCTGAGATTGGGACCGAGGAAGAGCTGAAAACGCTGGCCGGGGCCTTGAAAGAGCAAGGGGTGAGCTGGCTGCAGGACATCGTGCCCAACCACATGGCCTTCCATCCCAACAATCCCTGGCTCATGGATGTGCTGGAGAAAGGCCCTTTAAGCCAGTACCATAAATTCTTTGACATCGGCTGGACCAGCTCAGTGTACAACGGGCGCGTGATGGTACCGTTCCTGGGCGGCAAGCTGGAAGAAGTGATCCAGAACGGTGAGCTGAAAGTAGCCTTTGACGAGGAGCAGCAGCGGCTGGTGTTCAAATACTATGACAGCGCCTATCCGCTGAACCTGAAATCCTATGAGACCATCCTGCGCGGAGAAGGCGAGCCCAACCAGGCCATCTCGCAGTTGCTGGACAAACTGGAGCAGATTCACCAGACCGAAGAGCCGGTTAGCCTGGCCTTGAAGTGGGAGGAGTTCCGTCAGCAATTGGTGTCTCTGATGAAGAACGACGTGGTGCAGGCATCGGTAGAGGCAAGCCTGCAGGCCATCAATGAGAAACCGGAGCGCGTGCAGCAGTTGGCCGAAGAGCAGGTGTACCAGCTGTGCCACTGGCAGGAAACCGATTACCAAATCAACTTCCGGCGGTTCTTTACGGTGAACGGGCTCATCTGCCTCAACATCCAGGACCCCGACGTCTTCACTACCTACCACCAGTACATCAAGCAACTGCAGGACGAGGGCGTTTTCCAGGGGCTGCGCATTGACCACGTAGACGGCTTGTATGACCCCACCGGGTACCTGCAGCAATTGCGCGAACTGGCCGGCGAGGAAACCTATATTGCCGTGGAGAAGATCCTGGAGCCCGGCGAACCCATGCCCAAGCAGTGGCCCATCCAGGGGAACACCGGCTATGATTTCCTGTCGTTTGTGAACAACCTGTTCACCTACAAACCCGGCCAGGAAGCCTTTGACCACCTGTACCACCAATTGGTGGGCGAGGGAGCCGAGGTGCAGGAGCAGATCCATGAGAAGAAAGCCTACATCCTGAACGAGAACATGCGCGGCGAGCGCGAGAACCTGTACAGGTACTTCTTGGAGCAGCGCCTGGTAGACGAAGAGGTTTTGAGCAGCGTAGAGCCGGAAACCCTTAAAAGCGCCATTGGGGAGTTCCTGATCCAGTGCCCGGTGTACCGCTACTACGGAAACCAGATGCCGCTGGACGGCGAAGAGGCCGAGGCGGTACAGCTGATTTTTAACCGCATCAGGGAAAGTAAGCCGGAAATGGTAGGGGCCGTGGAGCTGTTGGAAAGAGCTTTGCTGGGCGCCGCCCCCGAGGGCGAAGACGACACCTACCTGGAACGGGCGCAGAAATTTTACCAGCGCCTGATGCAGTTCAGTGGACCGCTCATGGCCAAGGGGGTGGAAGACACCATCATGTACACCTTCAACCGCTTCATCGGGCACAATGAGGTGGGAGATTCGCCGGAGGCTTTCGGTACCAGCCCTGAGGAGTTCCACCAGATCATGCAGGACCGCCAGGCCAACTGGCCGCTGTCTATGAACGGAACCTCTACCCATGACACCAAGCGCGGCGAAGACGTGCGGGCCCGCCTGAATGTGCTCACCGAACTGGCCGAGGACTGGACCACCGCCGTGCAGGAGTGGCGTGAACTCAACGCCGACCTAAAGAAGAACGATGCGCCTACGGTAAACGACGAATACCTCATCTACCAGACCCTGCTGGGCGCGTACCCTATGCCGGGCCAGGACGAAGATGACTTTGAGAACCGCGTGCAGGAGTACTTGCAGAAAGCGCTGCGCGAAGCCAAGATCAACTCCAACTGGACCACCCCTAACGAAGAATACGAAGCCGCAACCAAGGCTTTCGCCGTGAAGCTGCTGGACAAGAGCCGTCCGTTTTGGGCCAGTTTTGAGAAATTCAGAACTAAAACCACCGACTTCGGCATTGTGAACTCGCTGAGCCAGGTGCTGCTCAAGTTCACCGCGCCGGGCATTCCGGATGTGTACCAAGGCACCGAACTGTGGGACTTCAGTCTGGTAGACCCAGATAACCGCCGTCCGGTAGACTACGAGAAGCGTCAGGCCTGGCTAGAAGACCTGGACAGCACCGATCTTCGTCGCCTGGAAGCTCTTTGGGAAGACCTGTGGGAGAACCGCTATGATGCCCGCATCAAGCTTTGGCTTACCCGTACGCTCTTCACTGAGCGCAAGAACAACGCTGATCTTTTCGCCAAGGGCAAATACCTGCCGCTGGCCATAGAGGGCGAACACAAAGACCACGTGCTGGCCTTCGCGCGGCAGCACCTGCGCACCTGGTACGTAGTGGCGGTGCCGTTGCACCTGGCAGCCCTAGCCAAGAAACAAGGCGTAGAAACCCTGCAGGACATTGACTGGAAAGACACCAAGGTGATTATTCCGGAAGATGCGCCCAAAGACTGGCAGGACACCTTCATCAAAAACGACGGCAACTACGCGCATGAACTGAGCGTGGCCGATCTGTTCGGGATTTTCCCGCTGGCCTTATTAAAACTTCAGGCGCAGAACGAGCGCGGCGCGGGTATCCTGTTGCACATCACCTCGTTGCCCTCGGCGTTCGGGATTGGCGACATGGGACCGGAGGCGCGTAAATTCGCTGATTTCCTGCAGGCCAGCAACCAGAAATATTGGCAGCTGTTGCCGCTCAACCCCATTGAGGCGGGGCAGGGCTACTCGCCGTACAGTTCCATCTCCAGCCGGGCGGGTAATCCATTGCTCATCAGTCCGGTGCTGCTGGCCAAAGAAGGCTTGCTGAACGAGGCAGACCTGAGCCAACATCATCTGCCGCAAACCGGCAACGTGGACTATGTGCAGGCTCAGCGCGTGAAAGATGAATTGCTGGAGCAAGCCTGGCAGACCTTCAAGTCCGGCGATTTCCCAACGCTGCAGCAGCAGTTCATTGACTATTGCGGCACCGAGGCAAGCTGGCTCCATGACTTCGCGTTGTATGTGCTCCTGAAAGAGCAGAACGGCGGCAGCGCCTGGTTCCAGTGGGCCGAGGAATACAAGCAACGCGACCCTGCGGCCTTGGAGAAACTGGCCCAAGACAACGCCGATGCGGTAGACAAGATCAAGTGGGTGCAGTTCATCTTCAACAAACAGTGGAAACGCCTGCGCACGTACTGCAACAACCGCGGCATCCAGATGTTTGGCGACATGCCGTTCTACATCAGCTATGACAGCGTAGACGTGTGGGGCAACCGCGAGATCTTCGCCATTGATGAGGAAGGCCAGATGACGGGCGTGGCGGGTGTACCACCCGATGATTTCTCAGAAGATGGGCAGCTCTGGGGCATGCCGGTGTTCAAGTGGGATGTGCTTAAAGAGCAGGACTACAGCTGGTGGATCGGGCGTTTGCGCAAGAACATGGAGCTGTTTGACCTGGTGCGTCTGGATCACTTCCGGGCCTTCGCCGATTTCTGGGAAGTACCCGCCGGCGAAACCACGGCCAAGCAAGGCGAGTGGAAACTGGGACCGGGCGCCGATTTCTTCACCTTTGTGCAGAAGGAGCTGGGCAGCCTGCCGTTCATTGCCGAGGACCTGGGCGAGATCAATGATCTGGTGCTGAAACTGCGCGATGATTTCAACCTGCCGGGAATGAAGATCCTGCAGTTTGCGTGGGGCGATGAGATGCCGCAGAACGCCTATATGCCGCACAACTACGCCCGTAACTTCATCGCCTACACTGGTACCCACGACAATAACACCACCCTGGGTTGGTACCGCAACGAAGGCAAGGAGTACCACCAGCAGATTGAGCACTACGTGGGCCGCGAACTGAGCGAAGACGATATTTGGTGGGTTTTCGCCCGCCTGGCCTACGCCTCCGTAGCTAAAACGGCCATTCTGCCGCTGCAAGACGTGCTGGGCATTGACGAACTGGGCCGCATGAACACCCCCGGCAAAGGCGAAGGCAACTGGGGCTGGCGCTTGATGCCCGGTCAGATCAACAAGCAAACCGAGGATCAGTTGCGGGAATGGACGAAGTTGTATAACCGGGATTAAGCTTTTGATTAGTCTATAAAAAGTAAAGCCATGGGAGCGATGCTTCCATGGCTTTTTATATATTTAACACTATAAACAAATCAGAACTTCATATGAACACTCCTAAAAACAACTTCTTACTGGTAGCAGTGCTTTTCCTGCTCACCCTCACCACTTCAGTCTTCGCGCAAGATGCTCCTAAACCGAAAGCTAGCCCGGCGCAAACGGCAACAGGAAAAGTAGGGGCCGCTAACATTTCTATTGCTTACAGCAGCCCATCAGTGAAAGGCCGTACCATTTGGGGTGGTCTGGTGCCGTATGGCAAAGCCTGGAGAGCAGGAGCCAACGAGGCTACTACCTTCACCACCGACAAAGACATTACCGTAGAGGGCAAAACCCTGAAGGCGGGCAAGTACAGCGTGTTCATGGTGCCTGGTGAGGCACAATGGCAAATCATCTTCAACTCACAGACCGGCCAGTGGGGCACCAACCGCGAGGGAGCCAACTTTGATCCGGCTAACAACGTGCTTACCGTGAACGTGAAGCCTAAGAAATCTGCCCAGATGAATGAAAGCCTGAAGTACGCCATCAACAACAAAGGTTTCTCGCTGCTGTGGGAGAACCTGGAAGTGCCGGTAGCTATCAAGTAGCCAGACTCTATCTTACACAGAAAAGCCTGCCCTAGATAATTGGGGCAGGCTTTTCTGTTTTAGGGCAATTCTCGGGAAAGGAAGCTTGAAACAGATTAAGCTCCCTGTAGGGCCTGCGACACCGCCTTGGAAAGGGGAGTGGTTGGCCGGCCTATTAAGCCAGAGAGTTGGTGGCTGTCATCGAATAAGTCGCCGGAAGAAGCAGACACATCCCAGCCGGCAATGGCGTGGGCGAAGCCTTCTGGTACTCCGAAACTGGCCAGTGCCGCGGCGTAATCTGCTTCCGGTAAGTTTTTGTAGGGAATGTCTTTGCCGGTCTGGCGGGAGATTTCGGCGGCCAGGTCCTGTAAGGTAAACGCTTCATCACCGGCCAGTTCGTAGACCTTGCCTTCGTGCCCGCTGGAGGTCAATACGGCCACGGCGGCTTCGGCGTAGTCTTCGCGGGTAGCGCCTGAGATTTTGCCTTCACCGGCACTGCCAATGAATGCACCTCCGGCCAAAGCTCCGCCAATAGAACCGGTGTAGTTCTCGGTGTACCAGCCGTTTCGCAGCAGGGTGTACGGGATGCCCGAGTCCTTTAGGGCAGCCTCGGTGGCCAGGTGCTCCTCGGCCAGACTAAGCGAGGAGGTATCGGCGTGCAGCAGGCTGGTGTACACAATGTGTTTAACGCCCGCTTTTTTAGCGGCGGCGATCACGTTCTGGTGCTGGGTAGCGCGTTGGCCTACCTCGCTGGACGAGATGAGCAGCAGTGTGTCAATGCCGGGCAGAGCGGCCTCCAGGGTTTCTGGTTTGCTGTAATCGGCTTCCCGGGTTTCCACGCCCAGGTCAGACGCTTTCTGCGTATTGCGTACCAGCGCCACAATGTTGTGCTCTGTTCCTTTGGCTTTGAGTTTGCTTACCACAATGCGGCCCAGTTGGCCGGTAGCGGCTGAGATTCCTATGTTCATGCTGTGGTTCTTTAGTGTTTTAGGGTCGTTTTAGGATTTTGAGGCTGAAAACAATTTCTTTTCCGCGGTAAGGTAGAGTTTTTACGGATGAACCGCTCACCCGTACTGGTTTCACTCAGGAAAGCGGATACATTCAAACAAAGAGGCGCTAAAAAGAAAGTACCTAACTCACCGGCAGGGCAACGGTTGCTCCTGGGGTCAATTAGGTACTTCAAATAGTAGCCATTTACTAAAGCGGCTTATCTGTTCTCAGGCTCATTGGTGCGGCTTTTCAGATCATCCTCGTCCTGGCGGGATAGGAAGCCCTCATGCCCGGTGTTGCCCGATGAACCCGCATCGTAAGTAGACGTGGAGGCGCTGTTTCTCAGTTCTTCAGAATCTGGTTGGTACGTGGCATGCGGATCTGCCTCGCTTTTCTTGCCGGTGGTTGGGTTGGGGTCCTGGTTATTTTTATTTTCCTGTTCCATGGTTCAAGTCGGTTTATTATGTGTTTTCCTGAAAGGATTCTCTTTCTACGGCAGAGAAAGCCAGTAGTTAGGATTGCACGAAACCAACCGATCCAGCAAAAAGAAGAGGCCGGCGGAAGCGCCCTTGTGCGTGCTCCTGCCAGCCTCTTCTTTACTTGTGATTACCTATTCCTACAAAACGATTGTCTCGCCGTCCTGAGGAATGACAAGTTGCTCCCTGCTGATATTCTTTTCATCCGCCGCTTGCCTCAAGCTTGCCCGGGTGGTAAGGCAGTGGTCCAGGGCATCCATGTGTACCGCAATGACTTTGGCATTCCCGCTCTGGTGTATCAAGGCAATGGTTTGCGCTTCATCCATCAATATGGGGGTGGCTTCAAATCCCGGGAAAGCCGCGCCGCCCGAGTTGGTCACAATCACATCGGGCTGAAAGCGCTGGATGGTTTGCTCAATTTCTTCGGTCCAGATGCAGTCGCCTACAAGGTACACGGTGGGTTGGTTTTCAGCCTGTAATACAAAGCCGGAGACGGTTCCCATTCGCTTCAGGATCTCACCGCTGCCGTGTTGGCCACCCGTTCTGTGAATGGTAATGTTGAGCCAAACCGTGGAATCCTGTACCGTTTCGGTATTGGTGAAATGGGCATTCTGGAAGTAGGCTTCGTCTGCCGGTTGTTGGAACAGTTTGATGGATTTATCTAACACCTCACTAGCCACCGGATCAAAATGGTCTGGGTGGGTATGCGTGACCAACACCGCTTCAATGCCTTGGGTTAGGTCTTCTACTGCCATGGGTAACTCCACAGTGGGGTTTCTCTCTTTCCCCACGAACGGGTCCATCGCTCCCTTGGGCATAAACATAGGGTCTACTAATAGCCGATGGCCGGCATAATTCAAAACCAGGGTAGCGTTTCTGACTAACTGTATGGTGGCGTTTGTTTCCATTTGTTTCTTATGGTGCAATGTTGAACATCGGGCACAAAAGTAGAAGCAGGGGCGCAGCAGTTAGCTACCAAAAGGTCAGGAACTGCTACCATTTTGATAAGCATGGAGAAACTCAGTGGTAGTGAGGCCGGTCTGGGATTTGAAAAACCGCACGAGGTGGTTGGCCTCTGAAAAATGAAGCCTGTCTGCTATCTCCTGAACGGTAAGGTTTTCATGGATGAGGTAATTCTTGACTTCAAAAACCAACCGCTGTTTAAGCAAATGCGTGGCCGTGACATTGAATTGCGCCTGCACCGCTTTGTTCAAAGTAACCCTGCTGATGCCCAACAGGGTGGCATACTCGTTGATCCGCTGCTTTTCCTTTACGTGCTGTTCTATCAGTTTCTTGAACTGGTAGGCATAGTTGTTTTCGGGTTTTTCCAGGGGCAGCTGGTTCTGGGTGGCATACCTCCGGTTGAGTTTCAGGAGCAGGTAATACAACAGGGACCGGACTATGTGCTCACTGTCTAATTTAGGATGTACCAGTTCTGCTTTGATCTCGGTCAGCTTTTCGCAGAGACTATCCATTTCCTCGCTTTGCACCGCCAGGTTCAGCGGATAATCCAGTTGGTAGAAGTAAAGCAAACGGTAGGTGAATAATTTGTCGGCGAAGAAGTCATTCAGGAAATCTTCCTGGAAGATCAGAAGCGTGTACTCCAAAGGATCAGCCTCCAGTTTCCACTGTCTTTTCTGAAAAGGAGATAGAAACAGGATGGTGTTATCCGTTACCTGAATTTTCCTTTGGTTTAAGACCAGGGATCCGCTCGCCTTTTTGAAAAAGTAGATTTCAAAGGAGTCAGTGGTATACACGCTGGTATCCTGGTCCTTGAAGCCCGGGTGAATTGCCAGCAGCTCCTGCCCAGTTACCACATTGAGCAGTAACTCAACTCCGCACTCCGTTTTATTGAATCTGATGTTTTTCAAGCCAGCTTCAGGTTGAAACCTTTGGATGATGCCCCAAAGCTAGCAGGTTTTAGCGCTTCCTCAGCTAAGCTTGTTTGTTTTTAGAAGCCGCCACTGTCTTTCTAAAAAGATTCAAGTTAAGGATTAACCTTTTTCCAAAGCTTTGTCAACAGCATTTTAAGAGTTTATGTTGGGTTGAGCTGTTGAAGTAGAGAGGCGTTGACCTGAAACCAGGAAGAATGCGTTTCAGAGCCATTTACGGGAAAATGGCTCTGAAACGTGTAAGTTGTTATGGCTATTGACCGAAGGTGTACGCCAATCCAAACTTGACGAAGAAAGGCGTACCAGGCGTGAAATGGATCTCAGAAACGGGGTCTACTTCATGGGCTAACCTGGACTCGGTTTCAAACTGGGCTTCTTTCCAGTTGCTGTTGAGCAGGTTTTCGCCACTGAGTTTAAACTCTAGGTTTTTGTGGGTATAGCTTACCACGGCATCCAGCAGGAAGTACCCGTCTGCCGTGAGGCTGTAGTCTTCATTGGCGGCGCGGTCAGCCAGGAAACGGTAGCGCAGGCTTCCCCGCAGGCCTTTGCCGCCCTGGTAGCTCAGGCCGCCGGTGCTGGTGAACGTGGGCGCCAGGGGAATGTAGTTCTGGCCGCTTTCTTCTTCCCGGGCGCGGGGCCGGGCCAAGTTCACATCGGTATCCAGGTACAGGGAGTTAGACAACTGCCCCCGGACTGAGACATCTACCCCCACCCGGCGCGATTTGCCCGAGGGTTCCACCACGCCTTCGTCGCCCACGTACACCAATTCCTGATCCAGGTCCAGATACCAGAAGGCCGTATTCACCAGCCAGCGGTTGCCGGGTTTAAAGGTAAAGCCCATGTCAGTGCCCCGTGCTACGGGCAGTGCTTCCCGGCCGGTAGTCCCCGCCGAGACGCGGGTATCATTGGAGTGGTAGCCCAGTCCGGAGTTCAGATATACCTGCAACACAGGCGACAGGGCGTAAGAAAAATTCAGCTTGGGGCTCAGGCGGGTCTGCGCATTTCTCTGCCGGATAACGGAACCTTCCCCGGCTAAGGCATTGTGGTAGGTGAAGAACAGGCGATCGGCGCGCAGGGCGGCGTTCACGGTAAAGCGGGAGGACAGCTCCCAGGTTTCGTCCAGGTAGGCAAAAGCGTTCAGCTCGTCTATGTTGCCTAACTGCACCTGCGTTAAGGTGGTACTCCGGTTTTTGGTGCGCGAGAGCTCCGAATCATGGATGTCATCATAACGGAATCCGAGGCCTATTTTGTGGCGCAGCGGCAAACCAAGAAACGTTTGGTTCTGCTCATAGCTGCCCTGGTAGCCGTAGATCTGGCGGTTTTCTTTTTGCCGGATCTGGTCGCCGTTCGCCGGGTCATTCAGGAAAAAGGTGAAGTTGGAGTACAGCTCAAAGCTATAATCTACGGCGTAGGCCTGGTTCCGGAAAATGGCCCCGTTTTCAAAAGTTTTGTCCAGACTGACGTTGGCGCTGTAGCGCGAGGTGTAGCCGCCTTCGGTGTCATCAATGGCCCCGAACCGGCTGATGCTGCCATCGGATACGGCTCTTTCGGGAATCTGGCCGGAGGCATCCCAGTTGCTCCGGAACGCCGCCACCGAGGCTTGTAGAATTGTATTGTTCCCGAAAAGGCCTTGGTAGCGGCCCATTGCGTTGAACCGGTTCAGCCCCTGCGGCGATTCAAAATAGCCGTTGCTGAAAAGGTACTCCGTTGCCAGGTAGGCGTTCTGCTGCCTGCTGCGGGCGTTTTGTCCCAAGAGGTTCACCATGCCTACGGCACGGTATGTATCAAACCGTCCGGCTTCCAGTTTTAGCAGGTTTTTGTCCAGCGCGGTCTTCGTCTTAAAATCGGCGTAGCCGGCCGTGGCAAAGTTTCCCCGTTCCGCCTTATAAGGTCCTTTCCCTAAATCTACGGTTTCAATGGTCTCGGGAATGAGGAAATGCAGATCAGAATACCCCTGACCGTGCGCGTGCGAGACCATGTTTACCGGAACCCCGTCGGCGGTTAAGCTGATGTCGGTGCCGTGGTCTATGTCAAAGCCGCGCAGGAAAATCTGTTCAGCCTTGCCGCCGCCCGCGTGCTGCGCAATCACCAGCCCCGGAATCATGCGCAGCATCTCCTGGGCATTATGGATGGGCCTCAACTGGGCATCTACGGCGCTGATCAGGTGCAGCGGGTTCTCCCTGCGTGCCGTCACCGACACTTCCTGCAGTTCCAGGTTACTGGTCTCCAGGTGCGAGGTCAATGTAGCCGGAATGCCCTTGCTCACCGATACGGTTTTCACCTCCTGCAGAAAGCCCAGGTAAGAAACTCTTAACTCATACTGGCCTTCTTTCAGGTTGTGAAAGGCGTACTTCCCAAACCGGTCAGTAATGGAGATTTTCTCCAGAAGAGGGATGGAAACCACCGCTCCCTCCAAGGGCGTGTTGGTGCCTTGGCTGTACACCACCCCCTTGATGGACACCTCATGGCCGTGCGCCACCTCTACCAGATGCAGGCAAAGCAGCAGGAGCAACCAAAGCTTTTTCATAGGAACGGGTTCTTATATTTTGGAGATAGAAGAACCTAAGAGACTTTTTCCTTCAAAGCTAAGGGAGGTGTTCTGATATGGGTTAATGGTGAATGATTTCTTAATCAGATTCTGACCATCGGCCAGTTTCCCTAAGCGGTAATCAATCAGACCACGCAGGCAAAGCAGATCAGCGTCCTGGCTGTTGGTGCGGCTAGCTTTCTGGATGTGGGCGGCGGCTTTTTGGTAGTTCTGCTGGTGGTAATAGATGTTAGCCAGGGTTTTGTTCACGTCAATATTATCGGGCCGCCGCTCATATTCTTTCAGGGCGTACTTGAGAGCTCTGGGATAGTCCTTCTTCAGTTCCAGATGTATGTTGGCGAGTTCCAGGTCCATGATGTGCCCGGCATCCTGGTCTTCTTCCATGCCTTCCAGTAAGTCTTCCAGGGCTGCTTCTGCTTTTGCGTTTTGGCCCTGTTTCTGGTAAATCCGCACCAATTCTTCCTGGAAGGACAACTCCGGCATAGTGTTGGCGGCTTGCGTGAACAGGTTTTGGGCCTCTTTTACCTGATTTTTCTTTAAAGCCAAGCGGCCCATGCCACCTACCGCAAAGGCATACTGCCTGTACTCCGTTAAGGCTTGTTGATAGTAGTAGGCAGCCTTTGTTAAATCTCCGGTCTTTTCATACAGAGAACCCAGGGTCACCTGGCTCCAGGCGGTTTGCTCCAGGCCGGGGAATCCTGCTTTCACGGCCGCGTGCATGGCTTCTATGGCCCCGGGTAAATCACCGTGTATTTCGCGCAGGTACGAAATACGGGAATAAGATTTCAGATCGGGGCGCAGGGCGGTCATCTGGTCGGCCATGGCAATGGCTTCCTCGTACTGGCCCAGTTCCACGTACGCATCGCAGAGCACCCCGTACACCGCCGCTCCCCGGTTGTTAATGGCCAGAGCAGCCTGGCCGGTTTCCAAAGCTTTGTCAAACTGATGCAGGGAGAGCTGAATAGAAGCTTTGGCCACGGTGGTTTCATAGAGCAGAACCTGGTCTTCTGGTTCCTCGTCCAAGATCTCGTCTACTAATTGAAGGGCGGCCGGAAAATAATAGGGGTGGTCCCCGGTCACGCGGGCTTCCTGCATGTAGGCCAGTGCCATGAACAGTTTGCTCCTAAGGTCATCGGGGTTTTCGCGCAGTTTTCTCTGCAAGCCATGGATGGCCGCTTTGGTGTTTAGCCACTCACTGGAGGTGGAAATAGGCCCATGACGTTCCTTGAGCGGCGGAAATGCTTCCGGCGTTCCTTTTTGTACATGGAAAAAACCATACGCTCCCAGAAATGATGCCGCCAGGACAAAAGTGTATAGGTAAATTTTTTTCATGGTCTTGATGGTTGAGGGTGAAACTGAAGGGAAAAGGGCCGGCAACCGTGCTGCCGGCCTTTTGCAATCCTTATTTATTGACAATGAATTTGATGGTTTGGTAAGAATTCTCACCAGTCTGGAGGCGCGCGAAGTACAAGCCGTTTTTAAGCCCTTTCACATCCACTACCGTCTCGTGGGTGCCAGCGGCCCGGTACTCTTTCTTAAGCGGATTGGCCATCAGCACACCGGTTTCATTGTAGATCTGCAGGCTTACTTCACCGGGTTGCCCCACTCGGTACCGGAAAGTAGTTACGTCTTTGGCGGGGTTCGGGAAGTTCTCTACCCGTTGCAGTATGTTTTCCGGAGCACCCAGGTTCAGGCTACCCAGGCTCTGGGTGTTAAGCGAGGTGGGCATGGGGTTGCCGTTTATGTCGCAGTTGATGGCAATGTGCCCGTCTGAGAAGCCATTCCAGGGTTCTGCCACATACGGGAACGTAGTTTGGAACGGCTTGTCGTTTTTCTCAACGCCGGTGGTAAAGCTGAGCACGTCTACCAGGTCCTGGGTGACTGGGCTGCCGCCCGGTACATAGTCATCGTACCACAAACCAATGGCTGCTAACACAACGCCGCTCACCGCTTGCAATTCAATGCGGGTAACGTCATCCTCTAACCGACGGCCATTGGGGAAACCATCCATGTTGGGAATGAACTCCAGGTTGGTGTTCTGATTGAACCGTGGATCTGTTAACCCCAGCACGGCGGCCTGCACCAATCCCAGGCTGCTGAAATCCGGGGAATTGCGTGGGGTAGGAGGTACGGCCATGTTCACCCGCAGCATGTCGCCAAAAGTAGGCAGAAAATTGTTGATGAAGGGTTTGCCTTTAGCCAGTGGATTACCGCCTTTACCGGTGGCCAACTGGTATGGTGGCAGGTTAGGAACCCCGGTCATGAAAATTGGCAGCAAGTCAACCGAACGGGGTTGGTTGGGCCGCAGCAGGTAATTCCCGAACAGTTTAGGGTCCAGAGCGGTGCCTTTAGTAGCCGGATTGCCCAACAGCGGATATAACCCCGGTCTGCCGTTCCGGAAGTCAAATTGGCCCAGTGAATTAGACTGGATTCGCAGTTGGGCGAAGCCCGGTACGGCGGCTCCAAACTTAGAGTCGTCCATGTACAGGGCCAGCTCTGGGTTCACGAAATACTGCTCAAAATCCTTCTTGTCCATGGTAGAAGGGGTGGCGTTCCACTCGTCTTTGCGGCCAATGGGAATAATCACCTCGTTGGTCAGCGGCATACCCAGGCGGGAAACCTGCACGTACGGTCCTGAGCTGGTCACGGTACCATTGGCTTCCCGTACCGTCATCTGCCGGCGGCTGGCAGAGGCCCAGACTCCAATGATGAACCTTTGATCCAGGATGTTGAAGGCCCGGTTCACGCTTCTTTTGTAATCGGCTAAGCGATAGGAGGGAATCTCCATGGCGATGGTATGCACATTCAGCTTGGCTAAGCCATCTGGGGCAGCCTGTGCCCTGATGTTGCCCAGGTCAAAGATTCCGCCCGCGTCTACAAAGAAGGGATCGTCTACCGGTCCGCAGAACACCTTGGAGTTATCAGAGGTATTCATGATGGAGGCTCTCATCAGGGCATCATAGTTTGAGTTTAACCCAACTGCTCCTTCAATAGACCGGGGACCAACGTTGTAAGGCGCCACCTTGCCATTGCCCAGAATCGTTTCCCAGGTGTTTCCGCCATCAAGGCTTTTCTTCACCGTGTAAGTGGCTTTCTGGTTTTCTTTGCCTAACCTGATCTTGAAGAAGGTGCTGGGGTCTTCATTCACCTTCTTGAATTCGAACCGGTAAATGATGTCATCATGCATGGTGCGGGCGTTGTTCTTGATATGGATATCATAGGCAATATCCTCCCCGAAGTTGTAGTAGTTAGGTCCGCCGTGCGGCAGCTGAAACGGAACATAGTTGGCAATGATCACCATGTTTTCCGGGTTGGTAGGGCTCCGGAAGGCGTACACATCGGTGTTATCGGCCAGTGGATCGTTCGCAATAATAGGAGCTTCCCGGTGACTGGAGGACTCCAGGTAATTGCTGGTGACACCTGCGGCATATAGGCCAGCTATTACCAGGCCTACTACCCAAATCTTTGGTCTTAATCCGGTAAAAATTTTCATAAGCTTGAAATGTTAGGTGATGAAAACCACTTACTACCCAGTAAGCTTTAGACCAAAACCTACGACAAGCTTATGTTAACCGGATTTTGAAAATGTTAATAGATAAGGTGTTTAAATGAAGATATTTGAAAGTTTATGTTGTATTTAGCTGCTTATATTGCTGAAGGCGTAAATAGCAAGCACCTGTTTCTAAAAGATTATAGATCTTCCCGTTTACAACCTGAATTTGCCAGAATAGGATTAAACCATTGAGACGTAGTGAGCCGGAATAGCTTAGGCGAAGCCATGATGAAGGTTTTCCTGCAGAGATAGTGGCAATATGGGGGCTTAAATCAGATTCGCTATCAAGGCTTAACGATCAAGGAAAATAGAAAATAGGTAGTTACTTCTTGATCCTTTTAAACGAATTGGCCCGATACATAGAGAAAGGTTTTCGTTCATCGAACCACACGAAGAAGGGAGTAAGGCAAAACAACTTTGGCCCGTTGCTAGTAAGCTAGAAATAACTTCTGGAACAGAGCAATGAAAGACAGCATCCGTTTATTTGTGGCGGCAGCTTTGCCTGAGGAACTGAAACGCTACCTGGTACAGGCGCGGGAGGCTTATGGGGACCCAAATATCCGGCCGGTACCAGAGCAAAACCTGCACCTTACGCTGTACTTTATCGGGAACGTACCTGCCACCGAGGATACCTACATCCGGCAGACACTGGCGCAGGTGGCGCAGCAGCATCAGCCGTTCACCCTGACCTTAGCACAACTGGAACCCGGACCCAAACCCAGCTCGCCCCGCTTAATCTGGGCCCGCTTTGAGCAGCACCAAGCGTTCAATCAACTCAGCCAAGCACTGACCCAGGCCCTGGCACCGGCACCACCCAAGCAGGAGAAGTTTATTCCGCATGTTACCGTGAGCCGTTTCCGGCAAGACGTCAGGGCTAGGTTTAACCTGTCGGTCATTACGCCAGAAGAAGAAATTCTTTACCCGGTGCAGTCTATTGCCTTGTGGCAATCGCAATTGGCCTCGCCGCACCCCATCTACACGGTGGTGGAGGAATTCCCCTTGGGCAGTCAGTAGTACCTTAATTTTTGGAGTATTTAGAAGTAGCTTATGGTGGGAGTTAGTTTTGGCTGTATTTTAGACCAGTCAGACCCTCCATTTTTATGCTCAGAAAATTTTTGATTGCCGCGCTAGTTGGCAGTAGCCTGTGCTGGTATTCCTGCCAGAACCAGCAATCAGAGGAAATCGCTTCTAAGACAACAGTTTCAGAAGTCACACCTCAAGCAGTACCTCAGAAGGAAGCCGTACAACATCTTCCAACTTCAACCCAGAAAGAGGCAGGAAATCCGGTTGTACCTGTTGTGGAAGAAGAGGCGAGCATCATAGGAACCTGGGTTTCTGAGGAAGATCCAAAATGGAAAATGGTGTTCACCCAAGATCATCAATGCCTGCAGTACTACGAAGCCGAGCTTACTGAGACAGATGCCTTCACCTTATCCAACACCTCGCCTCAGTGTGAGTTGCCGGTCACCGTTCAGGAAAACACCAGCTACCTACAACTTTCCAATCAAGCCGATCAGGAGAAAACCTGCTATGAGATCAACGGGCTTTCTGAGGAAAACCTATCTTTTAGGGAGTTAGGAAGAGGTGGGGCAATTGTCTTCAGGCGGCAGAAAGAGTAGGCAGCAAAACAAGTTTGCTGTTTTAGGCTTGGTTTGCGGAAGAAAGGCGTAAAACGGCTCTTGCCCTAAAACCTGTAATTGCCTATTTCAAGGCGTAATACAGCATTATGCCCAGGAACACCAGCACAGAAGGTGGCTTGCAGGAACACCGTGGAAAGCAGACCCTTCACAAAGCCCTAGACGGTCTTCTGGCCCGTGAACTGCAAGCAGGCCATGGCGAAATATAGCGCGTAAAGCAGCAGATAACCCTGAATGATCCAAAGGTGAAGCTGCGGAAAAAGCATCAGGCAGGGAATGATCAGCACCAGAAAGAAAACGGTCCGTTCCCCGGCAGTATAGGAGGACAGAACGCCGCACTCAGAAAGTTTACTCCTTTTTTTTTAAAAGCAGGAACGTGTATAAAGCACTGAGAGGCACGGTAAAGAAGATGACCAAATTAAAGTGTTTCGTCATCTGGGCCGCAATAGGGTTGCAGATTTAGCCTGAAACAAATCCACTCCAGAGAGATTCAGCAAGATAATGGAGAGCGCTACCATCACTACCAGGAAGTTGAAGGGGTTGTATAGGCTTTTCCGTTTACCCTCTGCATAAGCCCGCGCCACGTAGCCTGGGCGGGTAAGGAGGCTCCCGATCAACCCGAAAACACTCTTGTCTGTATATGCGTGAAGGCATGGAAGAGCTCATGCAGAATGTGCTCTATGCTAAGCTGATGCGTGTGCGTGCTTTGTCCGCAGGTAGGGCAGAATTGCTGATGTTCCTGGTACTGCGCAGAACAGTTCAGGCATGTTTTGGTGACCGAAGTGGTGAGCGTTTCCATCTTTCCTGCGTTGAAGAAGGAAAAAAACATAATATGGGTTAAGTATTACAAAGTAGATGCTATAGCTAAGCGGAAAGAGGATAAACCTTAAAGGTCTGAGAGGCCCAAAAAGGAAGGCGGAGAATACCAGGAAGTCTGATTTCCATTTCTGTTCCCTTTTCCGGAAATTTGCCCCAAAACACCCGTATTCCGTTGACCAGCCCAGCCGTTCCGCACCGCCATTTTATTCTGCACAAGCCCTTCGGCTACCTCAGCCAGTTCATCACCGATGCTCGCAAAAAGAAGCTGCTGGGCGATCTGTACGATTTCCCGGCCGGAACCATGGCCATCGGGCGGCTGGACCAGGACAGTGAGGGCATTCTGCTGCTGACCACCGATGGGAAGATGAGCGAGTACGTACGCGGCCGCAAGGTAGAAAAGGAGTATTACGCCCAGGTAGATGGTATCATCACCCAGGAGGCAATAGACCGGTTGCGGCAGGGCGGTATTGAAATTGCCCACGAGAAGCAGATCTACAGAACTTTGCCCTGCCAAGCCACCGCTTTAGATCCCGCGCCCGCTTTCCCGGAAAGGTCACGACGGGTCCGCGATGACCGGCACGGCCCCACCAGTTGGGTTTCCATCACCCTCACCGAAGGCAAGAACCGCCAGGTCAGGAAAATGACCGCCGCCGTGGGTTTTCCTACGCTCCGCCTGATCAGGGTGCGCATTGGGGAGATCTATTTAGGGGAAATGGCACCCGGCGAAGTAAGAGAAGTAAAGGAATTTACCCTGTCCCCGGCTGAGGTTTCGGTTGAGTAGTCACCTTAAGGCTCTAATCCTCTTTTGCAGGTAAGCAGCATCCAACAGCTTTTCTAAGTGACAGTACTCCCCAAGTTATCTCAAATGAGGGTAGCGATGTTGAAGAGGGCTTGACTGTTTTCAATCTACATTCCTAAAAAGGAGCCTGAAAACAGAAACAGGTGGTTTATTTTACACCTGAAATCCCCTGGATGAGCTTGTTTTTAGGGCAAACCAAGGTAAAATTCAGTTCTTTTTCAGTATCTTCCTGCATCAGGTAATTACCTAAAGAAATATTATGGAGGTGATCTCTACCCAAACAGAAGAAGTGGAGAAGCTGCAGCGGCAGTTGGAGGCATTGAAAGAGAAGTGTGCCTTTCTGGAGAAAGTAGTGCAAGAGGTGCCCGCCAATATCTATATATCTGACCTGCAGGAAGGGGTGGTGTGGTGCAACCGAACCAACGAAGAAACCCTGGGCTATTCTCTGGAGGAAATCCAGGAAATGGGCGGCCTGGAGTATCTTCGGAAGATTGTGCACCCCGAGGACCATTGCGTACAGGATGACAGCATTACCCATTACCAGGAGTTCACCGGACCCGAATACGGCGGCATTTTCCGGGCCAGGCACAAAGACCAGCCAGACTATAAGTGGTTCATGGGCTGGGCCAAAGCCTTTTCCAAATCAGACGCCGGAGAGGTGAAGGAACTGCTCTGCGTGGATGTAGACATGAGTCCGCGCATGAACACTGAGAAGCAGTTGATTACCGCCCTGCAAGAGAACCTGAAACAGAAAAACCGCTTGCTCATCAACAGCCTGAGCAAACGCGAACTGGAGATTCTTACCATGGTGTGCCAAGGCATGAGCTCCAAGCAGATTGCCGGCAAGCTGTTCCTGAGCTTCCATACCATCACCACCCACCGGCGCAACATCCAAACCCGCCTGGGCACCAGCAACGTGGCCGATATGGTGGCCCTGGCCAAAGAGGCCGGCCTGGGCTGATCCATTTCCGGGTAAATACGGTTTTTCCGTGGTAATCCGTCTTAATTCCAACTCCTGCTGAACGGTACGGTTTACTAGTCGTTAAAACAACCTGGGCTTGGGCTCTTTTCTGAAAAACACCGCAGAAACGTTTCTCATTTAACCAGCAAAGTTTATGGCAGTAAAACTGAAACCCCTTTCAGAACAGGTTATTGTAATCACGGGCGCCTCCAGCGGCATTGGGCTGCCTACCGCCCGCATGGCCGCCAAAAAGGGAGCCAAAGTAGTGGTAGCCGCCCGCAACCGGGAGGCTCTGCATAATTTAGTGAACGAGATCAATGCTAGCGGGGGGCGGGCCGAGTTTGTAGTGGCCGATGTGGGGGTAGAGGAAGACGTAAAACGCATAGGGGAAGCGGCAGTGGCAGCCTTCGGGGGCTTTGACACCTGGGTGAACAATGCCGGAATCTCCATCTTCGGGTCGGCTTTGGAGGTGAGCATCCCAGACATGAAGCGCATGTTTGACACCAACTTCTGGGGAGTGGTGTACGGCTGCCGCACGGCGGTAGCGCACTTCAGGGAGCGGGGCGGACCGGGAGCCATTGTGAACGTGGGTACTTTGTTCGGGGACCGGGCGCCTATGGTGCAGGGCACCTACGCCGCGGCAAAACATGCGGTACACGGTTACAATGACATGCTGCGCATGGAGCTGGAAGCCGCCGGAGACCCCATCACAGTATCGCTCATCAAACCCGGCCGCATAGACACGCCTTACAATGAACACGCCCGCAGCTACTTAGATAAGCAGCCGTCGCACCAGGGAATGGTGTACCCGCCCGCCTCGGTGGCCGAGTCCATTTTGTTTTGTGCCGCCCATCCCAAACGCGAAATGTACGTGGGTTTCCAGGCGAAATTCTTTGTGAAACTGGCCGGCATTGCCCCGCGGTTCACCGATAAGCTGATGGAAAAAGTAGATTACCCCACCCAGCATGACGAGCGCCCCTCCAGAGACGTGGAAGACAACGCGCTGTACCATGCCGGTTACGGGTTGCAGGAGCGGGGCACTAACGCCGGTTGGAAACGCCCGCGCAGCCTATACGTGAAAGTACAGAAGCATCCGGCGCTTACCTGGTGGATTACCATTGCCGGAATAGGCCTAGCGGCTGCCGCCTGGAACGCCAACCGCAAAGTGAACGCCAAACCAGGTGTTGCTTAAAGTACATTTTTAGCTTCCTGTTTCGGGGCTGTTTTCCAGGAATCGGCCCCAAAACAGGACCTTCCCATCTTCGGTCTGCCGGTCATAGGTAACTTTCTTTTAAAGTTTTCGTGCTAAGCATAGAAGAAATACTGAAGGCTATGGCAACTAACCCGCATTTACACCAAAGCAAAGATGACAAGTTCATCCCGATGACGTCCATCTCCACCGGCCAGATCAAACAGGTACGGCCAGATGTCTACTATTACACAAACCAGATCGTGAACTTTGCCCTGGTAGGGAATGCCTCACACTGGGTGCTGGTAGATGCGGGCATGCCAAAATCGGCGCAGGAAATCATGGACGTTGCCAAAGGTGTCTTCGGGAGCATGGCGCGACCAGCGGCCATTATTTTGACGCACGGGCACTTTGACCACGTGGGTGGCCTGGCCGGTATTCTGGAGGCCTGGCACGTGCCGGTGTACGCACACCCGCTGGAGTTTCCTTTCCTTACGGGCAAAATGGCCTACCCGGAGCCAGATGTGACGGTAGAGGGTGGCATGCTGGCCAAGATTTCTTCCATTTACCCGCATGAACCCATTGACATCAGCTCCGCTAATTTACAGTTGCTGCCCGAAGACGGCTCCGTACCCGGCATGCCGGGCTGGGGCTGGGTGTTTACTCCGGGCCACTCACCGGGGCACGTGGCACTTTTCCGGGAGGCCGACCGCACCCTCATTTCCGGCGATGCGGTGATTACCGTTAAGCAGGACTCTTTTTATAAGGTTCTGATGCAAACCGAGGAAGTACAGGGGCCACCCCGCTACCTCACCACCGACTGGCAGGCGGCCTGGGAATCGGTGAGAAAACTGGAAGCCCTAAGGCCGGATCTGATTGTTCCGGGCCACGGGCAGTATATGCAGGGCGAGGCGTTAACCAGAGGCCTGCGCAGGCTGGTAGAAGAGTTTCAAATCATTGCCATACCAGACCACGGTAAATTTGTGCAAGGCAAAAAATAAAGAAAAGGGAGGGCAGCCATCAACTGCGCTCCCTTTTCCTTTATCCCAAGTTATTGTTTTAGAACGGCGGTTCCTACCTTCAGGGCCAACGCGTCTTCCATCACCGCAAAGGTGGCATCTGGTAAACCGGTGAGTTTGCCAAGTTTCTGCCGGAGGAAATAGAACGCATAAGAAGAGACCAGGGCACCCACTACCCCCAGCAAACCACCCGTGACTTTGCTTTCGCCTTCCGCTTCGGCCACGGTAGCACCCACCAGGGCGCCAGAGACCACCCGGGGGAGCAACTGAAGCGGAGCTATCCGGTTAGGCAGTTGCGGAAATTTATCGCCAATCAACTCCGCTACCGCCAGTATCTTTAAACTGGTAGATACATTTTTGTTTTGCAGGAAGTTAAGGCCGGTACCTTCCAGGAAAAAGGTAGGCGATTTGGCGTAATGATCGGTGACCAGGGCGGGGGCGGTCATGGCCCGCATGCCGGCAATGGCTCCCAAAGCCAGCGCTTTCTGATGGGTAGTGGAGGTGCTTGTCAGGTTCATAGTGTCTTCTGTTTGTCTGTTGTTTGTCACATATACTACATACGTAAAAAGTACAGGAATAAAATCGGGTTCGCCGCTAATTTGTGGTAAGTCCGCGCTTATTGCTGTACAGGAAGGGTGAGATGGGAGAGGTTCCGGATAGGGCAATTCAGGGCAAATGGTGTTCCCAAGAACGATTTTTGCTTAACTTGACGTTTCCAAAGTAGCCATGGGTTTTATTAACGCCCGGGCTATTTGTTTCTGAACAATGGTCAAGTCTTTTATATTATCCTCCGCCCGCATGTCTTCCTCGGAAATTAAACTTAAAATGGTGCAGCTTTGCCTGTGCCTGGGAGTTTTAACCGCCTTCTCCTGCAGCACTTTTGCGCAGAGAAACGAAAACAAACAAAACCAGTCCTGGCTGCAGCAGCATAAAGAAGCAGGTAAAAGCATTGTTTTGCTGAACAACCAGTCTGGTTTAGTGCCATTGCAGGATCTGCAACAGAAAATTGCCAGCGTTTCTATTGAAGTGGAGCATGCTGCCCAGTTTGACAGTTTGCTGAACAAATACACCAGCGTGACCGCGTTCCCGGCCTCGGTGTACGACCAGAAAGCTACCTACAGCCGCCTGGCCCAGGACCTTGCGTCTTTCTCCACGGTGATTGTTCAGGTGAAGACATCGGCTTTGAAAGACCATCGTACCATTGCTTTTCTGGAAAACCTGCAACATACCAAGCAGGTAATTGTGGCCGCTTTCGGGAACGTGTCAAACCTGGAGTTTGCCGATGCCTTGACTATGCCGATCATTTGGTCTGAGAAAGAAACGCCCGTTACCGCTAACTACGCGGCGCAGCTGGTGTTTGGCGGGGTTCCGGCTACGGCTACCTTAGACAAAGCCTTGTCTGCCAAATACACCACAGGAACAGGTTTCAAGACGGCCCCTACCCGGCTGAAGTACACCGTGCCCGAGGAAGTAGGCATCAAAAGCGAGACCTTGCACCAATCCGTGGACGCCATTGTGAACGAGGCCATTCAACAGCAGGCCACACCGGGCGCGGTGGTGTTGGTGGCCAAAGACGGCAAAGTGGTGTTCAACAAAGCCTACGGATCGCATACCTATGACAAAACCCAGGCTACCCAGATCACCGATATCTTTGATCTGGCTTCTGTGACGAAGGTTTCCGCTACCACCATGGCGGTGATGAACCTGTATGACCAGCATAAAATTGGCTTGGATTCTACCTTCGGGCAGTACGTGCCATCGGCCAGGAACACCAACAAAGCCGATATAAAGGTAAAGGATCTGCTGCTGCATCAATCTGGTTTACCGGCCGGCGTGTTCCTGCCCTTGCAGAAAGAAGATGTGAGTTTGGTTTCAACCCCTAAATACACCATTAAAGTATCAGACAGCGCGTACCTGCGCAGCGATTACTTTCAGGATGTGATCTGGCCCCGTATGCTGAACGCCAAAATGGGCGATAAAAACAAGTACGTGTACGCCGATGTGAGCATGTATTACCTGAAAGAAGCCGTAGAGCGCCAGGCCAAGGTTCCCCTTGATTCATTTGTTTCCTCCCAGTTCTACCTGCCTTTGGGTATGCAGACGGCCGGTTTCCTGCCCCTGAACCGCTTCCCGCAGAGCCGCATTGTACCCACCGAGTTTGACGGTACGTTCCGGAAATCCCTGCTCAGAGGATACGTGCATGATGGGGGCGCTGCCCGCATGGGAGGCGTTTCTGGGCACGCCGGGTTGTTTGCCACCGCCAATGACCTGGCTATTCTGTACCAGATGATGCTCAACGGCGGCAGCTATGGCGGTAAACAATACATTCAGCCGCAGACGGTGCAGTTGTTTACTTCTAAACAGTCGGCGGTGAGCAGGAGAAGACTGGGCTTTGACGGCTGGGACGCCGACAGTGTGAAAGGATATCCGGCTAAACTTGCTTCACCTGAGACCTACGGGCATACAGGCTACACCGGAACCTGCGTGTGGGTAGACCCTAAAAGCAAGTTGGTATTCGTATTCCTCTCAAACCGGGTGCATCCCAAGGTTTCAAACAAATTGCTTTCGCTCAGAACCCGCCAGCGTGTTTTAGATGCGGTGTATTCCTCTATGCAGTCAGAGAAAGTAGCGGCGGTTAAAGGCAACTAAAGTACCACCGATTATGACTTGTTTTAGCTAGTTGGGCGGTAAACGGAGGTGAAATGAAATTAGCCTCCTAAGCCATTACTAGAAATGGCTGACCAAAACGGAGCCTGAAACAAAACCCCACAGAAAGAGTTTACACTAGGTATAAATCCTGATATTCCTCAATTGAGTTATGGAAGAGACCACTCAACCCAACGATAAATATGAAGTAGCCACCTTTGCGGGCGGTTGCTTTTGGTGCATGGTAAAACCATTTCATAAGTATGATGGCGTCATCAGCGTGGTATCTGGGTATACCGGCGGCCATGTGCCCAACCCTACCTATGAGCAGGTTTGCTCAGAAACCACCGGCCACTATGAGGCCGTACAGGTTACGTATGATCCAAGTGTGATTTCCTACCCAGAACTCCTGACTATTTTCTGGCAATCCATTGACCCTACTGATGCCGGTGGGCAGTTTGGCGACCGAGGCTCTTCTTACAGAACGGCTATCTTCTACCATACCGAGGAACAGAAAGAACAGGCCCAGAAATCTAAGGAAGAATTGCAGCGGTCGGGTCCGTTTGAAACGCCTGTCATCACGCCCATCATTCCGGCGGCACCTTTTTACCCCGCCGAGGCCTACCACCAGGACTACTACAAAAAGAACCCTGGCCATTACAACCGGTACTTTGTTGGGTCGGGCAGGGCTGGTTTCCTGGAGCGGCATTGGAATCAAGCGTAACAAGCAAAAGAGGAGCCCCGGCAGGCTCCTCTTTTATTTGTTACGGATTAAGATTCTGTTTTAGAAGTGATTTTCTGATTTCAGCTCAAATACAGCTTTAACTTACCCGGAGGCTGAGGAATCTCCCTTGGTGAAGGTGCTGGCGCCTACCTGGTCTAAGGTCACGTAGTCTTCCTCGGTAAGCGGAATAGAGGCCGCCTGGTAGTTTTCTTCCAGGTGTTTCACCTTTGACGTACCCGGTATGAGCAAAATACAGGGTGAACGGTGCAGCAACCAACTCAGGGCCACCTGGTGAGGGGTGGCTTCGTATTTTTGGGCTACCTGCTCAATAATTTCCTGGGCTTTCAGGTTTCCGCCACCCAAGGGGTACCACGGAATAAACGCCATTGCATTGTCTTCGCAGTACATGAGTTCGGCTTCCCATTTGCGGTTGTCAAAGCTGTACATGTTCTGCACCGATACAATCTCTACATACTTCTGCGCCATCTGAATCTGCTCAATGGTCACCTCAGACAAGCCGATGTGCTTGATCAGGCCTTGTTCCTGGGCATCCTGCAGGAACTCCAGCGTTTGCTCAAACGGAATCTCAGGATCAACCCGGTGCAACTGGTACAAATCAATGCGATCCAGTTTCAGGCGTTGCAAGCTGCCTTCTAGGGCTTCCTTCAGGTGATCTGGCTTAGAATTGATGGGCCATTGGTTTGGGCCGGTGCGCAACAAGCCGCCTTTGGTGGCAATTACCAGTTCCTTTGGGTAGGGATACAGTGCCTCGGCAATGAGTTCCTCTGAGATAAAGGGCCCGTAAGAGTCGGCGGTGTCAATGAAGTTGATGCCCAGTTCCACGGTTCTTTGCAGCACCCTGATGGCTTCCTCACGGTCTTTGGGTGGTCCCCAGATGCCTTCGCCCGTGATGCGCATGGCCCCGTAGCCCATCCGGTTTACCGTAAGGTCTCCGCCAATGCTAAAGGTCGGGTGGAATGTTTTTGGTGTATCTGCCATGGTTTTCTGATTTGATGGTTCTCACTTGTACCGGTTTAGCTCTGAGAAGTTGTGAAAAGCCTCTTTCTTCAGGGAAACCGCTTTTGGCCTATTATGGAAGAACCAGCCGAAAAACTGGTGTGACAGTTCTTTCACTAGACCCAGCGTTTCCGGTTGCACCATAATATCAAAATACCCGTATTTGTTACCTGGTCCTGCGGACGTTAATACGTATTCACTCCTTCACTAGCTTACCCATGATAGAAGAACTCTGGTACAAAAATGCCGTCATCTACTCACTTGACCTGGAAACTTTCATGGACCTGAACGGCGATGGCGTAGGCGATTTTGAGGGCCTCACGCAACGGCTGGATTACCTGCATGCCCTGGGCGTGGATACTGTGTGGCTGGCCCCTTTTCAGCCCACGCCCAACAAAGACAATGGATATGACATCAAAGACTTCTATGGGGTAGACCCGCGGCACGGCTCCAGCGGCAACTTTGTGGAGTTCATGCACATCGCCAACAAACGGGGCATAAAGGTGATCATTGACCTGGTGGTGAACCATACCTCAGACCAGCACCCGTGGTTTCAGAGTGCCCGCTTCGGCAAGGATGCCCCGTACCACGACTGGTACGTCTGGTCCCAGAAAAAACCTTCTGACTGGGACGAAGGGATGGTTTTCCCGGGCGTGCAGAAAGCCACCTGGACCTATGACAAGCAAGCCAAAGCGTACTATTTCCATCGGTTCTATTCCCACCAGCCAGATCTGAACATAGACAACCCCGATGTGCGGGAAGAAATCAAGCGCATCATGGGGTATTGGCTGGCCTTGGGGGTGGCGGGGTTCAGGGTAGATGCCGTTCCGTTTGTGATAGAAACCCAGAAACCAGGCGATAAACAGAAGGTGCAGCGCTACGAGATTCTGGAAGAAATGCGCCGTTTTCTGCAATGGCGTAGGGGCGATGCCATCATGCTGGGAGAAGCCAACGTGCTGCCCGAGGAGACCCAGCCTTACTTTGGCGAAAGCGGCGAGGGCATTCACCTGATGTTCAACTTCTACGTGAATCAATACCTCTTTTATGCCTTAGCCACAGGCGAAACCCAGAAGCTACAGGAAGCGCTGGAAGCCACCCGTATCAAATTCCCCACCTCGCAATGGGCCGTTTTCCTGCGCAACCATGACGAGCTGGACTTAGGCCGTTTAACCGAGGAAGAACGCCAGAAAGTATTCGCCCGGTTTGGTCCCGAGGAGAACATGCAGCTGTACGAGCGGGGCATCCGGCGGCGCTTACCCTCTATGCTGGGAAACCGGCAGCAGCTGGAGCTGGCGTATAGTGTCATGTTCTCCTTGCCGGGTACGCCCGTGATAAGGTACGGAGACGAAATTGGGATGGGAGAGAACCTGGAGCTACCCGAGCGGGAAGCCGTGCGTACGCCCATGCAATGGACTGCGAACCAACAGGCCGGTTTCTCCAAAGTTGAGAAACTGGTGCATCCGGTGATTGACAAAGGACCGTACTCGTACCAGTACGTGAACGTAGAAAAACAGCGCCGTACGCCAGATTCGCTGCTCAACTGGATGACCACGCTCATCCGGCTTCGGCAGGAGTGCCCAGAGATAGGCTGGGGCGATTGGCAAATCCTTCCCACCAACCTGGATGCCGTTCTGGCCATGCACTATTGCTGGAAAGGAAGCTCCCTGCTGGTCATCCATAACTTCGCTGAGAAAGCCCATGAGGTAACTCTTGCCCTGCAGCAAGCCGCCGAAGAAAAAATCATTGACTTACTGGCCAACGAAGAAAGCCTGGCCGATGAAGACGGCTGCCACCACATTATGCTGGAGGCCTACGGCTACCGTTGGTTCAGGGCGGGCAACCTGAGCCACCTGATGCGGAAAGGTTAACCTGTTACCGGTTCCGGGCCTGGGTTAGTGCTTGTTTGTAAGTGGCAAGAGCTCTCTCCCGGGCAAAAGCGTGCTCCACCATCGGGGCCGGGTAAGCCGAGGTGCCTACATCAGGAACCCATTTCCTGATGTATTCCTGCTGTTTGTCAAACTTTTTGGCCTGGGTCTCGGGGTTAAATACCCTGAAGTACGGAGCGGCATCGCAACCGGTACCGGCGCACCATTGCCAGTTGCCGTTGTTGGAGGCCAGCTCAAAGTCCAGCAGGTTTTCGGCAAAGTAGGCTTCGCCCCAGCGGTAATCAATGAGCAGGTGCTTCACCAGGAAACTGGCGGCGATCATCCGCACGCGGTTGTGCATGAATCCCGTGGCCTTGAGTTCCCGCATGCCGGCATCTACAATGGGGTAGCCGGTGGTGCCGGCGCACCATCTGGCAAACAGTTCCTCGTTGTTGTGCCATTGCATGTGCTCATACTCCAGGTTGAAAGGCCGGGAAACCACGTGCGGAAAGTGGAACAGGATCATCATGAAAAACTCCCGCCAGATCAGTTCACCCAGCCAGGTGGCATTGAGTTGCAGGGCTTGCTTCACCATTTCCCGCACACTGATTGTTCCAAAGCGCAGGTGTACGCCAAGCCGCGAGGTGCCGGGCAAGGAAGGTAAATCGCGGGTTTGCTCATAGGTCCTGATCAGGTTCTCGGGCAAAACCGACGCGGGGAAAGCCGTTTCTTCCGCCAACTCAAACCCCATGCTCTCCAGAGAAAACATGGGCAGCGGTGCAGTCTTGTACAGGTGTTGCAGGTTATGCTGAGAGGGAAAAGGCTCCAGGGCTGATGCTGTTACGTTTTGGAGCCATTTTCGCTTAAATGCCCCAAAAACGCGGTACGGAGAACCATCGTCTTTCACAATCTCGGCTTTCTCAAAGATCACCTGGTCTTTATAGGTATTAAAGGAAACTCCCTTAGCGGCCAGAAATGCGGCTACCTCCTGGTCACGGTCCATGGCTGCTGGTTCATAATCATGGTTGGCGTACACGGCCTTGACCTGGTAAGTTTGCAGCAATTCACCCAAGACCTCCAGGGGTTTGCCGTACCGCACCAGAACAGAAGATCCCAGGGCCTCGCTTTCTGCCTTCAATCCGGAAAGTGCCTGGTAAATGAAGGTCACCCTTCGGTCCTTAGCCGAGGGCAGCTGTTCAAGAATATGCTGGTCAAAGATGAAAAGGGGGAGTACCGGGTAACCCGAGGTGAGGGCGTGATACAGGCCAGCGTTGTCTGTGAACCTAAGATCGCGCCTAAACCAGAATAGAACCAGTGGAACTTGCAAAAGGAGTGGGGTTAGATGATTTGATACGTAACAACAGCCCCAGGCAAATGTTTCCAATTACCAATGCTGGAAGGCTGTTTTTACCTGCACAAAGGTTCAGCCTCCTCCCTTAAACTTTCTGTTCTAACTGTAGTACCCAATAGAAATGGAAAACGAAGCCCATATTCTGTTTCATAGCAGTTTAAACGATTTTCTCCTGAAAAGACAGCGGGGTAAATGGGTGCGCTATTCCTTTCTGAATTCTTCTACCCTCAAGGATGTGGTGGAAGCGCTTGGAGTGCCCCACCCGGAAATAGGCAGGATTTTAGTGGATGGCCAGGAGGGAAGCTTTTCTGACTTAATAAGACCCTCCACCCAGATGGAGGTGTTTCCGGTGGTACCAGAAGGTGACAGTTTACTCTTGCCTTCTTTGCAGGTTCCAGCGCCCAGTCCCCCCCGGTTCATCCTGGACGTGCACCTTGGTAAATTGGCGCGCTACCTTCGGCTACTTGGGTTTGATACGCTCTATGAGACCCACTGGGATGACAAAGCCATTGCCGACCTAGCCGCACAGGAGAAACGAATTGTCCTGACCCGTGACATAGGGCTCTTG
Organism: Sabulibacter ruber; assembly: GCF_017355955.1. Taxonomy (GTDB): domain Bacteria; phylum Bacteroidota; class Bacteroidia; order Cytophagales; family Hymenobacteraceae; genus Nibribacter; species Nibribacter ruber_A. Next base: position 233,100 of record NZ_JAFFID010000001.1, read on the forward strand.
AAGCAAAAGCACGTGTTGGTAGGGTATTGGCTCCGGTCACAGCACCTGGAGGAGCAACTGCAGGAAGTAATTACCAGATTTGGGTTGAGGCAGCAAATAGCACCTTTCACCCGGTGCATGGCCTGTAACGGAGAAATCGGAGAGGTGAGCAAAGAATCTGTGACACACCTCTTGCCGCCCAAGACTAAACAGTATTTTGAGGTCTTTTACCAGTGCACCCACTGCCAACGGGTGTACTGGAAAGGCTCCCATTTTGACAAAATGCAGCTCTTCCTGCAAAACATGGATTTGAACCAATAGGTGAATTCGTGGGCTGGTAAGGGCTGTCGTTAGATTACAGGGTTGTCCGTTGCGCTGAAGTAGGTTGGATGTTCAAACCCTCTGTACAGGTAGAAAAAGATTCTGCCAGAACGTGTCCTTCCTGGACTCTGATGCTATTAGCTCCTGTTAGAAAACGGAAACTCCCTGATGAATTTCCAGGGGGCGCCCGCATACTCCCAAAGGGAAAAGCCAGTACCGGCAATGGTAAAAGAAGTGAAACCCTGCTCTAACTTTTCCTTGAGTTCTCGGGCAATTTCAGGGTCAACCTTGTTCTGGATGGTGATGTGGGGCCGGAGTTTTTGTTTGTCCTGCGGGGAAAGAAAAGGTTCCCATTGCAATTGCAGGACTCTATGAATTTGCTGCAGCTCTGGACTTTCAATCTTAAAAGCCACGCCTCTGCCTAAACTGATGAGCCCTGAAACGTGCAGTGGCAGTTGTTGCTGTTTTTGGCTTAGTTCAAGTAAATCGGCTTCAATTCTTTCTTCCTGTGGCGGTAATTTATGGAAGAGCGTTAAATGGGCTTTCAGGTAATTGCGATGGGGCGGGAAGTACTGATTGCGCAGCGCTGTGAAGTATTCAGAAGCCTCATTCTCTAAAGAAAGGGTCAGGATCAAGGGATTTGGTTCCGGTGAGGTTTCTTGCATAACGTTTTTGTACGTCAATACGAACAAAAAACAGATACGCTCTGAACTAGACTAAAAGCCCTGGTCTGTTGCAGTACTTCTTAAGGTGAAATCAAGATCGGTGATCAATTCCAGCTTGACCAGTTTGCTCAGGAGGGACCCTTTTTTATGCCAGGCATGATGTTCCTTTCTGAAGTACGTTTCCTTGCCTCCCTTGGCTTTGGGAGTCACCTCCAAAAAGAAAACCCGCCCCATCAGCCGCAAGGAATAAAACCCAAATTCGTCTAGAAGCAGAAGGGCGTTTTCAGGAAAGGAAAGCGAAGAGGTGGTGTCGGCTGCTTCCATTTGAGGGGCATCTTTTTCTTCTAGAAAGTACAGTGGTAGGTCTCCCAAGTCTGCCCGCGCGAAGCTCCTGATATGATCAAACCGTTGGTCAAGCCCATTCTGGGTGCATCGGTGGTATTCCTGTAGAAAGACTTCATAAATACCTCTTTTAAACTGCCTTGTGAAGTTCTTCAAAAACTTTGGTTTAAGTTCATAATCGCCTTTGGGCTGAACAGCTGACGTTGAAAGATGGTACTGGAAGAACCTGGATTTCAGCTTGAGGGAGGAATCAAGAACAGCGTTAGAGAGAAACTGAAGGACTCCGTAGGTTTCAATCAAAGCCACCTCGGGGGAAACCGTAAAAAGATCTGTCCTGCCGATGGTGCCAAAGTAGGTATTGCATTCATCGCAGATATCAAACCCCACGGGGGTGTTGCCTATTTTCCTGGAAATGGTGTGCGGTTGGTTCTTAAAGGTTTTTCCTTTTTCTTTCCCTTTCAAACACCAGATGCAAATCCCTTGTTTTGTGTATTCGTGCTTCATCGGTAGGCTGTGGCGCCTATTGCTCTGTTGAGGCTTAAAATTACACAGTTTGCCTAAACAAAAATCTAACCCAATATCTTACCTAAACTAAATTGTGGTTTAGAGGTAAGCGAACACTATGTTAAAGGACCCTGTACACCTTGATGCAACACTAAGCTCTTTTCTGATGGTGGGGAGCGGCGTGTTCTGGACGTTGACGTACCTTCTTATTCTGCGGCGCGGCTACAAAGACAATATCTACGGAATGCCCATGGTGGCTTTGTGCGCAAACCTTTCCTGGGAGTTTATTTTCTCCTTTGTGTATCCGCACCCGCAACCCCAGCTTTCCATTGATTACCTGTGGCTTTTGTTTGATGTGGGCATATTGGTGCAGTACCTGCGCTACGGCCGAAAGGAGTTTCCCGAGCATTTGCCAAAGAATTTGTTCCTGCTCACGTTCCTGTTTACCTTGGTGTACTGCGCCTGCATGATTGCCGCCATGGCCCATGAATTTGAGGATTACATTGGCATCTACGCCGCCTTTGCCCAGAACCTGATGATGTCGGTGCTGTTTGTAAGAATGTTCCTGAAGCGGAATAGTGTAGCGGGTCAATCCATCTACATCGCCTTAAGCAAGTGGATAGGCACCATATTTCCTTCCGTTCTGTTTTACCTGTACTTCCCTAAATCTTACCTGTTGATTCTCCTTTACCTCGGGATTTTTACGTTGGATCTGGTGTACTTCTTTCTGCTGTATTCCAAGGCCAAAGCCGAAGGGATTAACCCCTGGAAACGCGTGTAATCTTGCCACCCACATTTGCGGTTGTAGTTAGGCAATGAATGGGAGAACATGGAAAGGTATAGCTTCCATTTTTAGCCTGTTTTCAATGAATCTGCCTTAAAATGGAAGCTTCTTTCGGTATAGATTTCCTGAGTTCTAAAACTATCAATCCTCAATTCCTTTGTACACCGTTACGCTCAGCGGGGGCAGCGTAAGCGAACTAGCCGAAGCAATCTGGGTGGGCAGTTGATAATCGGGTACTACATCTTTAGAATCCATCCAGTGCGGTTCTTTAGAGTCCAAGACTTTAATCCATTGGTGAGCCCAATTCGGGAACGTATAGGTAATCCCTTCCTCAGTGAGGTTGAAGAGACAGAACAGGTGTTGGTTGCCTCCGGGTGCCTGGCGGTGTAGCACAAAACCAGCTTGCTGGATCACTTCTACCCGCACGTCGTTTTTGACGTAGTTTTTCAGAATGGGCTCGCTTTTGCGCAACTGAATAAGGAAGCGGTGCCAGTCCAGGATCTGTTTGTGTTGTCCCTTATTCCGCTTGCTCCAGTCCAGTTTAGAATCCTGGAAGGTTTTCTCCTCTTGCGGATCGGGCGGCTCCACCTCAAACCCAAAATCAGAGAATTCTTCTTTGCGGCCTTTCTGTACGGCTTTGATCAGGTCAGGGTCTGAATGGCTCACGAAGTAGTAAAAAGGAGCTTCATCGGCATATTCCTCGCCCATGAACAGCAGGGGCACGTACGGGGCCAGCAGAATGGCGGCGGCGGCAATTTTCAGGCGCTCTTGGTTTACCAGCACGCATAGGCGTTCGCCTTTGACGCGGTTGCCCACCTGGTCATGGTTCAGGTTGAAGATCACGAATTTGTTCCCAGGAATGCCTGCCGAAGAAGCGCCGTACTTCCGTTTCCGGAAAGACACATAATCGCCGCTGTGCACGAACCCATCGGTGTAGGCTTTGGCCAGCTGCTCCAGCTTCCCGAAGTCTTTGTACCGATCTTTGCCTTTCTGGTCCAGTAGCACGTAAAGGGCATGGTGGAAATCGTCTAGCCACTGCGCTTTAAAGCCGTAGCCGCCCAGTTCTGGCGCATTGATGACCCTGGGGCTGTTTAAGTCACTCTCGGCTACCATGTGCAGTGGTCGGCCCAGTTTCTGGCTCAACTGCTGCACCTTTAGGTTGGTGTACTCCCAAAAATGAACAGCGCCGGTGTCAAAAGCCATGTGGATGGCGTCCAGGCGAAGGCCGTCTAGGTGGTACTCTTCCAGCAGAAACAAGGCGTTATCTGAAAAGTAGTCGCGAACGCCGTCGGACCAGTCCCCGTCATAGTTAAGGGCATCGCCCCAGGGCGTTTCGTATTTGTGCGTGAAATAAGGCCCGAAATTGGCCAGGTAATTCCCTTCTGGTCCTAAGTGGTTGTACACTACATCCAGGAACACGGCAATCCCGTGCGCGTGACAGGCATCTACCAGCGTTTTCAGGCCCAGCGGACCTCCGTACGAGTTTTGCACCGCGTAAGGGTACACGCCGTCATAACCCCAATTTCGGGAGCCGGGGAACTGCGCCACGGGCATAATCTCTAAGGCATTGATGCCAGTGGCGGCCAGATCGGGCAGCAGCGGGATGATGGCTTTAAAGGTTCCCTCCGGGGTAAAGGTGCCCACGTGCAGTTCGTACAGGATAAGGTCCTCAAAGGGAAGACCGCGCCAGGAGGCATCCTGCCAAAGGTACGCTTCTGGGTCAACTATCTCAGAAGGGCCGTGGACCCCTTCGGGCTGGTAATACGAGGCTGGATCCGGGAACTCCTGTTCGCCCTCCGGCGCAAAATAATACCGATAACCGGGTTGGATATGGTTCAATTCCAAGGTGAAGTACCCTTCACCATCTTTCTGCATTTCAAGCTTTTGTTTTTCGGGGTGCATCAAGTGCAGGGCCATGCTTTTTTTCTCTGGGGCCCATACTCTGAATACACATCTGCCATTCCCTAAATAGTTTGCTCCAACCCATTTCATACGTATTTATTTATAAGTATAAATTCCAAGCGATATACTTGAATATTCAGATAAGGTTGAGCAGTAAGTACTTAAATGAAAAAGATTATACCTAAACCGAAAGGAAGTTCCAAAACAAAGAACCGAGCAGGTCTTGAATTCAGATGCTTTAAGAATTTACTTCTGGAAAGACTTAAAAAGTCCCCAATAGCATGCCTGCCCAAGACAAGTTTGAAAATGTCTTAGGTGATGGAGCAGGCGTGCTATTGGGGACTAGAAAACGCTTCTTTTCCTAAGAGGAAAGCCGAACGATGATGGCTTCATCACCGCCTAGGTTGATGGTAGTATCCACGGTAGTGCCTTCCAGTTCAGGCACGGTGGCCAGCTCTATTGTCCCTTTGATCTCCAGGTTTTTGGCTTTGAAATAGCAGGGTCGGTGGGTTAGGTTGAGCAGCACCAAAAAGGAGTCATGCCCTTCGGCCTGCCGGATATAGGAAATCATCTGGTTATCAGAATACACCGGGATGTAGCTGCCAACAGAAAGGGCGGGTTCCTGCCGCCTTAGTTGTATTAACCGCCGGTAGAGCGAAAGCATAGAGTAGGCATCGTCTTTCTGGGCCAGCACGTTCTCCCGGTGAAAGTTGGGGGCCAGTCTGAGCCAGGGCTTGCCAGTAGTAAACCCGGCGTTCTGGCTGGAATCCCACTGCATAGGCGTACGGGCGGGGTCACGGCTCAGGTTCTTATCGGGCATGTTCAGGCCCTGGGGGTCCTGCACTTCTTCAAACGGAATGGGAACATCGCGCATGCCAATCTCATCGCCGTAGTAAACGGTGGGCGTTCCGCGCAAAGTGAGCAAAAGCATGGCCGCTACGCGGGCCTGGGCAATGCCCACCCGGCTGGTGATACGCGGTTGGTCATGGTTGCTGAGTACCCAATTGGGCCAGCCGTCTAGGGGTAAGGCTCCCTCGTACTGGTCAATGGTAGTGGAAAGCAGTTGAGCATCCCAGGGCAGCGTGAGCAACTGAAAGTTAAAAGGCAAATGTACGCCCGAGTGATTGGTGCCGTAGTAGGCCATTAGCTTGTTGATGGGCAGGTAAATCTCGCCAATCAGAACCTTTCCCTCATATTCATCCGCTACCTGGCGCATCATCCGCACTATGTCGTGCACCTCGGGCTGGTCTGTGGAGTACACGGGCAGCAACTGGTCATAGGTGGCCTGGTGCGGGGCGTAATTAGGGTTGACCGGGTTGTTCCGGAACTGCGCGTCTTTGATCATGTGGAAGATCACGTCAATCCGGAATCCGTCAATGCCTTTGTCAAACCAGAACCGCATCACGTCCAGCATGGCCTTCTGTACCTCAGGGTTGCGCCAGTTCAGGTCGGGCTGCTCTTTCAGGAAACCGTGGTAGTAATATTGCTGCGTATGCTCGTCCCATTCCCAGGCGGTGCCGCCAAACATGGCCAGCCAGTTGTTGGGCGGCGAGCCATCGGGGAGCGGATCTTTCCAGATGTACCAGTCGCGTTTGGGGTTGTCGCGGGATGAGCGCGATTCCAGAAACCAGGGGTGCTGGTCTGAGGTATGGTTGGGCACCAGGTCCAGCAATACTCTGATATGGCGGGCGTGCGCTTCCTGCAACAGCGTGTCAAATTCTTCCATGTTCCCGAAGAGTGGGTGAATGCCGGTGTAGTTGGAGATATCGTACCCAAAATCGGCCATGGGCGAATCATAGATGGGCGAAATCCAGATGGCGTCAACGCCTAGCCACTGCAGGTAATCTAAGCGTTGGGTAATGCCCGGCAGATCGCCTACGCCGTCCTGGTTGCTGTCCTGAAATGATCTGGGGTAAATCTGGTAGATGATGCCTTCCTGCCACCACAGGTGCTGTTTTGTTTTTTCCATAGTTTCATAGGTCTTGAACAGGAGGGTGGTTTCTCCTGCCGCGCGTAGCTGCTGGTTCTTGTCTCCGGGTTTATACGGTAAGGGGTGTGTCAGGATATTGGGGATGCCTACAGGGCTACTAGTTAAGATTTGGGGTAGGCTGTTTTTAGGCTGTTTCAGCTAAACCATGGGCTAAACGGGAAAGGAGAAAAACCTAGGAGCGGAGCTTATTTTGTTACACCAATTGGGTAGGGCAGGTATCTTCTTGCGCGTATCCGCGTTTGTAAGGGATGGCTTCTCTGTTTTAGGGTTTCTTTTAGGAAACCAGCCCCAAAACCGGTTTCCTGCTACCTTTGGTTTTCAGGCTCAGGGCTAAGTTAACGTAGAACTTTACTGTATGAAGTATAAAAAGCTAGGCACCTCAGACTTACAGGTAAGCGAGGTGAGTTTCGGGTGTATGTCTCTGAAAGGAGAGGAGCCCCTTAATATCCGGTTGCTGCACCAGGCGCTGGAACAAGGCATCAACTTCTTTGACACCGCCGACCTGTACGACAAAGGCCAGAACGAGGAACTGGTGGGCAAAGCTTTCCAGGGAAAGCGAGACCAGGTGATCATCGCCACCAAGGTAGGCAACCAATGGCGACCCGATGGCAGCGGCTGGGACTGGAACCCCACCAAAGCTTACATCCTGGAGGCGGTTGAAAAAAGCCTTCGTCGCCTGCAGACTGATTATATTGATCTATACCAACTGCACGGCGGCACCATTGAGGACCCCATTGACGAGACCATCGAAGCCTTTGAACTCCTGAAACAACAGGGCAAAATCAGGCACTACGGCATCTCTTCCATAAGGCCTAACGTGATCAGGGAGTACGTAAAGCGGTCTTCCATGGTGAGTGTCATGATGCAGTTTAGCTTGTTGGACCGCCGCCCCGAAGAGCAGATGCTGGACTTGTTGCAGCAGCACCAGATTGGCGTGTTGGCCCGCGGTAGTCTGGCTCAGGGCTTGTTATTGGGTAAAGCTCCCAATACGTACCTGGGCCATACCGCCGATGAAGTGGCCCACGCCGCCAAAGTTTTGCGGTCCGTAGCTCAGTCAGAAGAACAAGCCATGGAAACAGCCGTGCGGTACGTATTGCACCATCCGGCGGTAACCACGGCGGTGCTGGGCATCAGAACCCCGGAACAACTGCAGGATGCCCTGGCTGCTGCCCATTCCGCTGACCTTACCCAGGAAAAATTCCTTTCTTTGCGGGAGCAGATTTCGCTTGCTTTGTATGAACAGCACCGGTAGAATAGGGGCTTTTTCATAAGATTGAGCTAAAAACAGAAAGGTAAGCCGTAAACAGCAGCTCACTCACAAAACGTAACCATACCTATAACAACAGGAACATGAACTACAGAACACTAGGCAAAACGGGATTCAACGTATCAGAAATCGCGCTGGGTACCTGGCAGGTAGGGGGCCGCTGGGGCGATCCCTTCAATGATCAGAACGCCGAGCGCATCATCAACTCGGCCATTGATGCCGGGGTAAACTTCATTGACACCGCCGATGTTTACAGCGATGGCCTGAGCGAAGCCGCCGTGGCCAGAGTGGTGAAAAGCCGCTCAGAAGAGATCTTTGTGGCCACCAAATGCGGACGTCAGATTCAGCCGCACGTACCGGAAGGCTACACCCCGGAGAAGCTGATTGGCTACGTGGAGCAGAGCCTCCGCAACACCGGCCTGGAAACGCTGGATCTGATTCAACTGCACTGCCCGCCCACCGATGTGTACACCCGCCCCGAAATCTTCGAGACCTTTGACCGCCTCAAAGAGCAAGGCAAAATCAGGAACCTGGGCGTGAGCGTGGAGTTAGTGGACGAGGCGCTCATGGCCATGCGGTACCCCAACGTAACCACCATCCAGGTAATCTTTAACATGTTCCGCCTGAAGCCCAGTGAGCAGTTATTTGCGGCCGCCCGGGAAAACAACGTGGGCATTATTGTGCGCGTGCCCCTGGCCAGCGGTTTGCTCAGCGGAAAGATGAGCCACCAGACGTCCTTCGGTCCCGAGGATCACCGCACCTTCAACCGCAACGGCGAAGCGTTTGACAAAGGCGAAACTTTCTCAGGCGTAGATTTTGACCTGGGTCTGGACGCAGTGGAAGAACTGAAGAAACTGTTCCCCGGGCAGGAGTCCTTGGCGGCCTGGGCTTTGCGCTGGGTCTTGATGTTCCCAGAGGTAAGCACCGTCATTCCGGGTGCCTCGCGGCCCGAGCAGGTATCAGCAAACCTGCACGCGGCAGAGTTGCCGGCCTTAAGTCAAGAGCAAATGGCCGGTGTACAGGCAGTGTATGAGAAATACATCAAGCCTACCGTGCATCAGCTTTGGTAAGCTGTTCTGTCATAGGTAAATAGCTTCTGTTTTGGTACTATTGAAAGAAGTGGGGCAGAAGGGTTTATCGGCAGATTTTTCAAAACAGGGTAAAAACAAAGAGGGGGCGTCCCCCGATGCCCCCTCTTCACAAACAAAAATAAAAACCCTGTAATGGAGAATGCATTAATCAATTCCATCTGTCAGCAAAGTACAGATGTTTGTACATCGAAATAAATACCTAAAAGTAGGTATTTATGAACCATCTGGCTTTTGGCCTATCCGTTGAATTGAATTTTTCTGGGGGAATAGGATTATAGCGGCCCCCTACGCTTTGCGCCGGTCTCCTTCAGACACCCGCCGCTAACCCTTATTTTCCCTAAACCTTTATTGAATCACATCACATGTACACCCGGGAACAAGCCTCGCAACTCAGACAAGCTTTCTGGACCACCTTTGGCCAGTACATTGCGCCCCATCCCTCAGCCGAGGGGTTAAAGATCAACTGGTCTAACTACAAGACCGGGCTCAAGCACGTGTACTTCCGGATGAAGGCCGAAAAGAAAGTAGCTTCCATTGCCATTGAGTTGACGCACCCAGACCCCGAGATCCAGGAGCTTTACTTTGACCAGTTTCTGGAGTTGAAGACCTACCTGCACGAGACACTGGGCGAGGAGTGGGAGTGGGACCTGCACACCACCAACGAGTACGGCGAAACCATCAGCCGCATCTACAAAGAGATCAGCCCTGTGAGTGTCTTCAACCGCGAAGATTGGCCCGCCCTCATCTCGTTTTTCAAGCCGCGCATCATTGCCCTGGATGAATTCTGGAGCGATGCCAAGTACAGCTTTGATGCCTTGAAGTAGATCTTAAAAGGGATGCACTTTTTACCAAAGCGCATCCTCGTCTTCGTCAGGATCATGGTGCTGCCGGTAAAAGCCTTTCTGGCTGTCCAGCGGCGTACCTTTCCCTTCCAGATGGTCCTGGATATCAATCTGCATCTTCATGTGGTCCAGTTCCAGGAACTCCTTCCAGAGTACCTGGTCATTGAGGGTCATGCTCTCCACAATTTCCTCCAGCTGCAGGCCTTTGCCCTGGGCAACCTGGTTCACCAGGTGCGGATCTGAGGTCAAAAGTTGGTTGATGCGCTCCCGGAAATAGCTATTCAGTTCCCGGTACCGCTCGGCATCCCATTCGGTTCTTTCATTCTGGTTCATACTCGCGTTTCCTTGCTTCTAGGCTTTGTACGGAAAATTCTCTGGCAGATAGGTCCCGGAGGAGGCAGATTTCTGTTTTTCGGGTGTTTCCTGGAAATTGAGCCGTAAACAAAAGCTATGTTGGGGCAATAATTGGTTACTACGAGGCAAAATCTACAGCCTGGTCAACGGAAATGCTTCTCCGGCCTTGAAATCCTGTTGGGAGGCCGGAAGGCTCAGCAAAGCATCGGCTTTCAGGAGGCTGGTCAAGTCACCGGAGCCAGTGGTATCCACGGGCGTGGCTTTCAGAACGCCGTTTTCGTTTGACAGCGTCACCGGCACGTGGTAGGTGAGCGTGGGCTTAAACGTAAGAGCCTGGGTTAGTTGCGCGAAATAGGGAGCAGTCTTTCTTAAACTCAGGGACTGGTGCAGCCAGGGTTTGAAATACAGTTGATAGCAGACAAACGTAGACACCGGGTTGCCGGGAAAGCCAAATACCACCTTCTGGTCAGGCATAGTACCGAACAGCATAGGCTTGCCGGGTTTTTGGGCTATTTTATGGAAAATCTGCCGTAAACCCAATCCTTCCAATACCTGTGGCAGGTAATCGAATTTGCCCTTGGAAACCGCCCCGGAAAGTAGAAGCACTTCATGCCGCGCCAGGATAGAAGTTAGTTCCTGCTTCATGGTCTCTGGCTCATCGGGCAGGTGGAACAAAGCCGCGGGAATGTTCTCCTGCTGCAAAGCCGCCGCCAGCATGTAGGCATTAGAACGCCGGATCTGGTGCGGGAGCGGAGTCTGGTCTACCTCTACCAACTCATCGCCGGTAGAACAGATGGCTACCCGGGGAAGTTGGTACACTTCCACCCTGGCTAATCCTACCGAGGCCAGGGTTCCCACCATGGCTGGGGTGATCTTCCTTCCGGGGGTAAGCAAGACCTCTCCGGCTTTGCCGTCTGCGCCCTGGGTGTGGATGTTCTGTCCGCTCACGACCTGTTCCGCTTCAATAGTAGCCACAGATGCTTGTAGTGAGCAGACCTCGTAAGGAATTACCGCATCGGTGTTTTGGGGCAGCATGGCACCGGTCATCACCTCAATGCAGTTTTCGGGGTCTTTCAAGGAAACTTGGGGAGAACCGGCGGCCTGGGTTTGCTCTATCTGGAAGGTTCTTTTACCGGCCGCAAAGGTTTGGGAGTTGATGGCAAAGCCGTCCATGGTTACCCGGTGAAAAGGAGGGAAGTCGCGGTCGGCAAGGACTTCCTGCGCCAAAACCCGGCCCACGGATTGCAGTAAGTCTACTTCCTGGATATGTAACGGTATGGTATGCTGCAGTACCAGTTGTAAGGCTTCATCAACGGAGATCATGGCGCAAAGATCAGGATTCTAGCTGTATTCCAACACAAGCTTCAGGCCGATGTACAGGATAAACACGCCGGTAAGGCCTTTCACCGCCTGAGGTTTGATCTTGCGCAAACTAACCCGGGTACCCAGTTGCCCGCCCAGGAAAACCGCCAGCAGCAGCGGCACCAGCAAAGAAGGCGCTGCCTTGAAGTTGCCGCTGACCAGTTGACCCATTAAACCTGCAATGGAGTTCACCAGGATGAAGAAGGAAGCAAGTGCGGCAATGGTGCGGGCATCGGCCCACCGCAGCAAGTGCAGGATGGGCGACAACAGAATTCCTCCTCCAATGCCCACCAACCCCGAGATAAAGCCCGAACCGGCTCCCAATCCCAGGTTGAACAAACCCGAATGCTGGGCGTATTCCATCTTCTGGGAAACCGGCTGCGTGAAGAACTGAAGGATGAGCAAGGCCCCTGACAAGGCTAACACACTCCCTAAACAGATAAAGAACACCGATTGCGTTAAGGAAAAGGTAGCCCCCAGGAAAGCCGCCGGTACGCTACAAATGGCCAGGGGCAAAAATTTCTTCAAATCAAAGATGCCTTCCTTGATGAACAGGTACGTACTGCCCGACACCACCACAAGGTTGCACAGCAGCGCCGTGGACTTGATTTCCAGAAAATTGGGCAGGAAAAGAGCCAGTAAAGCCAGGTAGCTGGAGCCGCCCCCAAAACCTACCGAGGAGTACAGGGTAGCGATGACAAAGAAACTGAAGATCAGCAACAGAAGGTTGAGGTCCCAGGCCATGGTTAACTAACTACTAAATGGTTATGTAGTTGCTCCTGCCAGGCGTCCATGCCGCCTTTCATGCTGTAAACCTCGGCCCCAGCGTCTTTGTCCAGCAGCATCTGCGCAACTTTCAGGCTACGGCCTCCTTTCTGGCAAATGGTGACAATGGGTAAATGCGTGGGCATCTGGTCTACCTGGTGCTCAAACATGGACAGGGGCGTCAGCAAGGCTTTTTGTAAATGCCCCGCTACGTATTCGTTTTCTTCCCGCACATCCAGCAGCAAAAGCTTTTTGCCCTGGTTCATCCATTCCATCAACTCAGAAGGGTCAATTTCGGGCACGGTGGTGCAGGACGCTACCGCGTAAGAAGCTTGCAGGCGCTGAATGCGCTGGTTTTCTGGTTTGGCTTTCAGTTTGATTTTGTGTTGGGACTGGTTCAGGAAATCCAGCATGAGCAGGTAACCTGACAGCGATTTGCCTACGCCGGTAATCACCTTCACGGCTTCCAGGGCTTGCTGGCAGCCCACCAAACCTGGCACCACGCCCAGTACGCCGGCAGTGTTGCAATCCGGGATTTCCTCTGCTGAGGGTGGGTTGGGGTACAGGCAGCGGTAGGTAGGCCCATCTTCAAAATTGAAGACGCTTACCTGCCCTTCGTACTGGTGCAGGGCCCCATATACGAAAGGTTTGCCCAGTAAAACACACGCATCATTGATCAGGTACCGGGCTTCAAAATTATCGGTGGCATCTACCACCAGGTCATATTCCTTGATGATCTCCAGTGCGTTCTGCAGGGTTAAATGGGTTTGATAGGGTACCAGTTGAATGGCCGGATTTAGCTGCGCGAGCTTCTGGGTTGCCACTTCCACCTTAGGTTTGCCCACTTCCGGGGTACTGTAGAGCACCTGCCGGTGCAGGTTGGTGAGGCTGATCAGGTCGCCGTCCACCAAACCCAACGTACCCACGCCCATTCCGGCCAGGTACTGCAAAACAGGCACCCCCAGGCCGCCGGCACCTACCACCAGCACTTTGGCGTTTTGGAGCTTCTTTTGGGATTCTGGCCCGAAACTAGAAAGCTGAAGTTGCCGGCTATAGCGGTTGTCCATGGCGAAGTTTTTGGGTGATGTAGGCGTATTCGTCGGGGCTGTTGGCATTGTAGAGCTCCTCGTCATCCGCCGGGTGAATGAGTTTGATGTTTGTATTCAGCAGGAACTTGCGCGGACAGGTTTTACCGGTTTGGGTAAAGGCCAGCGCCGGTTCATAGGCCTGAGGCTCCCAGATGGCCAGCAGCGGTTCCGGCAGGTCAGAGCCGTTCTGGGCGTAGGCGGTGGCAACTTTGCAGGGATCTCGTTCTGTGACCAGCTTTTCCAGGGTATTTGGGGTTACCAGCGGCAAATCGCAGGCTACTACCAGCCAGGCAGCGGTGGGGTGTTGCCGCAGGGCACTTAAGATCCCGTTCATGGGGCCGCGCAGGTCATGAGTATCTACCAGGTAATTGATGTCCTTCTCCACTTCGTTTTCCTGGCCCGGTCTAACGCTCAGGTACACCCTGGAGCAAAATGGTTGAAGCAACTGGTACAGGTGCTGCCGCTGCGAGATGCCGTAATAGGGAATGAGGCCTTTGTCCTTCCCCATGCGCGAGCTCTGGCCCCCGCTCAGTACCAACCCGAATATTTCCTGATCAGGCTGCATGGATGTCTGATTTACCGCCGGTTTTCTGAATCAGCCTGATATCGGTGAGCTGGATGTCATGGCTCAGGGCTTTGCACATATCGTACACGCACAGCGCCGCGGCCGAGACGCCGGTCAAAGCTTCCATTTCCACGCCGGTTTTGCCTTCGCAGCGCACCAGGCAGGTAACCTTCAAGGAGTAGTTTTCTGCTGGTTCAATCTCCACTTTACAGGTAGACAAAGCCAATGGGTGGCAAAGCGGAATGATATCAGAAGTTTTCTTGGCCGCCATCACACCGGCAATGATGGCCGTCTGGATCACGCCGCCTTTTTTGGTCAGGAAATTCTGCCCGGATAGCTGCTCAAACACCACCTCCGGAAAACGAACTTTGCCCTCAGCCACCGCCGTGCGCACGGTCACCTTTTTAGGAGACACATCTACCATGCCTGGCAGCCCGTTTTCATCTATATGTGAAAGTGAACTCATGTAATTACGTAAATGCAAGGTGTTTATAGCGTAGTTTTGGGAAACCAGGCCTAAAACAAATTTTGGTTACTCTTCAGATCAGCCGCCCAGCAGTGACATGGAGGCGTGCCGGGCATGGCTGGCTTCGGCCGCGAAACCGTCTTTCTCGCGCTGGCTTACCGCGTCCAGGATTTCCTGCTCTAGTTGTTCCTGGGTAAAGCCCAGCCGCAGCAGATCGCGCAGGTTGGTAGCCGGAGGTCCGTACAGACAGGTGCGCAACTCGCCGGTGGCCCCCAACCGGATGCGGTTACAGGTACCGCAGAAGGTCCTGCTGAACGATGGAATGATCCCGAACGTGCCTTCATAGCCCGGCACCCGGTAGTTCACCGAGGTAGAGGAAGGGGCACTGGGCAGTTGCTCCAGCACGGGGTAATGGGCGTTAAGGTGCGCGTAAATCTCACGGTAGCTCCACTGCGGCCTCTGGAAGTTCTCGGTGCCGTTGAAAGGCATTTCCTCCAGGAAGCGTACGGCCAAAGGGTATTCCTTGGTAAGCTCCACAAAGGGCACCAGGTCCTGGATGTTCTTGCCCTCGGCCACCACACAGTTGAGTTTCACCTCAAACCCGCTTTCCAGCAACTGGAAAATACAGGCGTACACCGCCTCAAAGCTGTCGCGGCGGGTGATCTGGTGGAATCGCTCGCGGTCCAGCGAATCAAGGCTGATGTTGATTTTCCGGATGCCGATTTCCTTCAGCGCCTGTATGTGCTTCTTTGACAGCGTGCCGTTGGTGGTAATGGTGATTTCCTCCAGCCCCGGTATCTGGCTTAGTTTTCGTAAAAAAGGGATAATCCCGGCCCGTACAAACGGCTCGCCGCCCGTAATCCTGATCTTGTTCACGCCAAGGCTGCAAAAGAGCGCCGAGAGCTGGTACAGTTCCTCAAACGACAACAGTTCCTGGCGCGCGGCAAAATCCATTCCTTCCTCTGGCATGCAGTAATAGCACCGGAAGTTGCACCGGTCAGTGACCGAGAGCCGCAGGTACGTCAATTGCCGGCCGTATTTATCTATCAACAAGGGTTTGCTCATGGTTGGAATTAGGGGTGGGCATTAACCCAAACGCTGTTGTCCTGGTAATATTCTTTCTTCCAGATGGGAACGGTTTTCTTCAGCTCGTCAATCAGGAACCGGCAGGCGGTAAATGCGGCATCACGGTGCGCTGAGGCCACGCCAATGATCACCACCGGCTCGCCCACCAGTTTCTCGCCCACGGCGTGCAGCATCACCAGTTTCTCAATGGGCCACTGTTGTTGGGCCGCCTCGGCTATTTTCTGCATTTCCTTCAGGGCCATGGGCGCGTAGGCCTCAAAGACCAGTTTCGTTACTTCCTTGCCCTGGGCGTGGTCCCGGACGGTACCGATGAAAATATCAATGCCGCCAGCGCTGGGAGATTGCAGGTAATGGTAGGCTTCTGTGACATCAACCTCTTCAACTAGTTTAATCAGCATGGTGTAAAAATTAACCTCCACTCACGGGCGGAATCAGCGCCACTTCCTGCCCGGGTTGTAAGGGTTGATCATCATCGGCATACTCGCTGTCTACGGCAACGGCCAGCGAACTAAGTTTACCCATTGCCGGGTATTGGCCCGCCAGCCAAGCTTTCAGTTGGCCCACCGTCTGGATTGTTTCCTCAGGTTTTATTTTCAAGGTGCCGCTCCCCACTATCTCTCTTGTGATCCCAAACAGCAGGATTTCCATATTCAATACTCTAAAATGTTCCGGCCAAGCCGCTCATGCAGGCAGTCCGGTGCTAAAACTACTTCTCTTTTTCCCTTGAACCAAAAGTAAGGTCAATTGAATGAACAACTCTGTAGAAGTAAGGTCAATTGAATTTACGGATTATATAAAGAATTGAGAAAATTAGCACCGGAAGCCTGGTTCATGCACCTACGGAAAAGCAGGGTTGGTGTTGCTTTAGGGTTACTTGGTTAGATGAAGCTTTAGTATGCTTAGATTCAGGTAAATTGATAAAGGCTAATTAGTTATCATTTAATGTTTTCTTATTCAACTTACAAGCATCTGAAAGGGAAAGAACCCGTTTCTCTGCTGCTTTTTATAAAACAGCAGAGAAACGGGTAAAGAGTTACATAAGCATGTCCAAGGTGATGGGAAGTCTTCTGATCCGTTTGCCGGTAGCATGAAAGACCGCATTGGCAATGGCCGGGGCCACGCTCACAATCCCGATTTCACCTAATCCTTTAGCGCCCAGGGGATTCACTATTTCGTCCTTCTCCTCCACAAAGATGACATCGGTCTCAGGAATGTCGGCGTTCACGGGCAGGTGGTATTTGTCCAGGTCATGGTTGATGAAGCGGCCCAGGTGGTTGTCCATGACCGTGTGTTCCTCTAAAGCGCACCCAATGCCCCAGACGGTACCGCCCAGAATCTGACTTCGGGCCGTTTTGGGGTTGATGATTTTACCTCCCGCAATGGCACTCACCAGCCGGGTAACCTTCACGGTTCCCAGATCTTCGTCTACCTGCACTTCGGCAAAGGTAGCTGAATGAGAGTAGCTGGAGTATTTCTGTTGCTCTTTGGCGGGTTTGGCAGACACTTCCGCTTCTAATGGTTTTCCTTCATTCAGTGCCAAAACCTCCAGAAGCGGGACAGACTGAGCTGGAGCCTCGGACAAGAACATCCGTCCGTTCGCAAAAGAAATCTCTTCTGGTTTGGCGTCTTTGAAGATCTCATGCCCATTTTTCTGTGCCACTTTCAGGAGTTCTTCCTGTAGTTTCTCGCATACCTGCTTCACCGCTGATCCTACCGAGGAAACAGTCCAGGAACCGCCTTCCAGCGGAGATTTAGGTAACGAAGAATCACCTAATTTAAAGGAGACATCCTCAATGGGTAAACCCATGGTTTCAGCGGCAATCTGGGTCATGACGGTGTAGGTTCCGGTGCCGATGTCGGCGGTGGCGCAGCTTACCTCTAGTTTTCCCTCTGGCGAAAGCACTGCCTTGGCGGCGGCTTCCTTCTGCTTGGCTTCCCAACCCCCGTGGGCCATTCCCCAGCCTATGAGCTGATGCCCTTTCTTCATTGATCGAGGCGCCATTTTCCGGTTGGCCCACCCAAACCGCTCCGCACCCTGGCGGTAGCACTCTTTCAGTTCCTTGCTGGAGAAGGGCTTGCCTTCGTTATAATCAGTGTCAGTGTAGTTTTTCAACCGGAACTCCAAGGGATCCAGGCCAGCTTTGTAGGCCATTTCGTCTATGGCAATCTCCAGGGCAAAGGTGCCGGTGGTACCACCGGGAGCCCGCATGTCTAAGGGAGTGTACACATCCAGGCTCACCAGTTGGTGGCTTACCTGCACGTTGTCGCAGTGGTAAAGCACGCCGGGCCAAATGACCACGTCTTCGTTGTAATCCTCAAACGTGGACGTCTCCCCGAAGGCATTGTGCTGAATAGCCTGCAGCTTTCCGTCTGGAGAGGCTCCCATGGCGATGCGCTGCGCGGTGGTAGGCCGATGCCCAAACGAAAACATCTGTTGCCGGGTGAGCACCACTTTGACCGGTCTTTTCAGTTCCCGAGCAGCCAACACCGCCAAAAAAAGCTGGTACTGTGGCCGAAGCCCCGAACCGAATGCGCCGCCTACGAACGGAGAATAGACCTGCACCTTTTCCTTAGGTACTCCAAAAGCATTGGAGATGTATTCCTGGCTGTTCTGCACTCCCTGTATTTTGTCATAGATGATGAGGGAGCCGTCTTCCTGCCAGATAGCAATGGAAGCGTGCATTTCAATGGGGTTATGGTGCTGCGCTGTATGCGAGTAGACTTCCTCCAGTTGTAGCTCTGCCGCGGCAAACGCCTGCTCGGCATCGCCCCGCGGGTCTGGTGGGGGCGTGGATTTATACTTTTTAGGTTTATAGGCATTGGATATGTTCGCCTCAAAATCCGTGGAATGAGGCTCACGTTCGTATTCCACTTTCACCAGCAGGGCGGCGTAACGGGCCAGTTCAAAAGTTTCTGCCACCACCAGCGCAATGGGCTGCATGCTGAACAGAATCTTGTCACTGTTAAGTGGCCGGAAAGGGGAGCCCGGCGGCGAGTCTTCGTCCTGGTAGTGTTTGTCCAGCCAGGTGTACCCGGGCCGGTTTTCATGGGTAAATACCTCCAGCACCCCCTCCAAAGCCAGCGCCTCAGAGGTGTCTATGCTTTTAATTCTGCCTTTGGCAATGGCGCTGTTCACCACCACCCCGTGCACGAGATTGGGGGCGTCAAACTCGGCGGCGTACTTGGCGGTGCCCGTTACTTTGGCGTGGCCGTCTACCCGGTTGGCGGGTTTGCCTGTATAATTCTCTTTCATGATGTCGGTTCCATTTTGGTAGCTTGTTCCAGGGCCCGCACAATGGCGCGCTTGGCTAATTCTACTTTAAAGGTGTTGTCGCCGTAGCCTTTGGCTCCCAGTAGGTAGGCCTCGGCTACCCGCCGGAAGTTTTCTGTTGTCGCTTCCTTGCCCCGCAGGAAGGCTTCGGCTTCGGGCACTCGCCACGGTTTGTGCGCCACTCCGCCCAAGGCAATGCGGGCTTCTTTGATGATAGAACCCTCCAGGTCCAGCGCCGCCGCTACCGATACCAAAGCAAAGGCGTAAGATGCGCGGTCTCTCAGTTTCAGGTAAGTATAGTGCTGGGCAAACCCTTGGGCGGGAAGGTCAATGGCGGTGATGATCTCGTCGGGCTGCAGATTGGAGTCCAGGTGCGGGTTATCACCAGGCAGGCGATGGAACTCCGCAAAAGGAATGGGTCTTTCGCCCTGTGGCCCTTTCACCCGTACGGTAGCTTCCAGCGCCGCCAGGGCAACGCACATATCCGATGGGTGGGTGGCAATGCAGTGCTCACTGGTACCCAGAATGGCTAAATCGCGGTTATAGCCTTCAATGGCCGAGCAGCCCGAGCCAGGCTCCCGCTTGTTGCACGGGGTCTGGGTATCATAAAAGTAGTAGCAGCGGGTGCGCTGCAGCAGATTGCCGCCATTGGTAGCCATGTTGCGCAACTGAGCGGTGGCCCCCGCCAGAATAGCGTGCGACAGCAGCGGGTACCGGGTTTCTACCAGTTCATGGTAGGCGGTATCGGCATTGGTGACCAGGGCGCCTAAGCGTATACCACCCTCTTCGGTTTCTTCAATGGTATTGAGGGCTATTTTGGTGATGTCTACCAAGTGGCTCGGGCTCATGACATCAATCTTCATCAAGTCCAGCAGGTTGGTGCCGCCGGCTATGAATTTGGCCCCTTCGGCGGAAACTTCCTGCACGGCGCTGTCCACGTCCTGTACCTGGGTAAAGGTGAATGGTCTCATAGTCCGGTTCTCCTTTCCAGCGCTTCCTGCGCCACTTGAACAATGTTGGCGTAAGCCCCGCATCTGCAGATATTTCCGCTCATCAGGTCTTTGATGTCGTCCAGGGTTTTGGCTTTGCCTTCGTTCACCAAACCAATGACTGAACAGATCTGGCCCGGAGTGCAGTAGCCACACTGGAACGCATCATGTTCAATGAAGGCTTGCTGTACCGGGTGCAACTCTCCGTCTTTGGCAAGCCCCTCCACGGTGGTGATTTCCTTGCCTTCCTGCATTACGGCCAGGGTAAGGCAGGAATTAATGCGTTTGCCGTCCAGCAAGATGGTGCAGGCGCCGCACTGGCCATGGTCGCAGCCTTTTTTGGTACCGGTAAGGTGAAGGTATTCGCGCAAGGCATCCAGCACGGAGGTCCAGGGAGCCAGTTGTAGTTGGTGTTCGGTGCCGTTCACCGTAAGGGTGACCGTACGGGTTTGGGGGAGGGTAGGCCGGGTGACTTCCGCGGTGCCCACCGCATTTTCTTTGTTCATGGAGCTTCTGGTTGAACAGGTAAAACTTCCTTTTTGTAGCCAACCGCTTGGCTGATTGATAGATAAACCCCACGAACGAATTAACGCTGCTCCAACTTCACCAGCAGGAAGATGCCTGCTTCCAATCCTAATGGTACGGGTGCCATTGAATTTAAGTTAGAGAGCGGTGCGTATTTATACGATAGGCCAAACAGGAAGAACCCGTTTAGAGCCTGTTTTGCTGAAAACAGGCTCTAAACGGGTTCATTCAAGGGAAACCAGGAGAAACCAGGTTTTACTCGTTTTCCTCCATCTGCTGCAGGGCAGCATAATCTGAAGGGGTGTCTATGTCAATTGCTCCTTTGAGGAAGGGAATGGAAGCGACTTTTTCGGGGTGTTGGGCGAGAAGTTTCTTGGCTCCTTCCTGGCCTTTAAGCTGCTGAAGCTCGGGAAAGAATTCTTTTGTAAAGAGCACCGGTGCTCCCAGGGTATCCTGGTAAGAACAAGCCACTATTGACTTGCCGGTCTCTTCCTGCACCTGTATCATCTTCTTCAGGAGGGCTGCCTCCACAAACGGCTGGTCAGACAGCAGGAAGACGACTGCTTCCAGTTCAGGCTCAATTCTGAGTACCTCGGTTAAGCCCACCCGGATTGAGGAAGCCATGCCTTCGGCCCAACCTGGATTATGTAGGAAAAGAACCTCAAACGGTTCCAAGGTAGGTCTTATCTGTTCTGCATTAGCTCCTAACACCACAACTACCAGGCACTGTTTAGCATCAACGGCTGCTTTGATGGTCCGCTGCAACAAGGTCTGGCCCTGAAAGGTAAGTTGCTGCTTTGCTTGACCTAACCTGGAGGAAGAGCCTGCGGCTAAGATGATTATACCGGTTTTTGCCATAAACTAGGAGAGGAGGGCAGCGGGTTTATCAGGAACAGAGCCGGAGTGAATGCTTTGCTGTCTTTCCCGCAAATAACCTCCATTTCGGTTACTGAACACGGCTTTGATCTCGGCCAGCACAGATAAGGCAATTTCTTCTGAGGTTTCCGCCCCAA
This sequence comes from Sabulibacter ruber, assembly GCF_017355955.1. Classification (GTDB taxonomy): domain Bacteria; phylum Bacteroidota; class Bacteroidia; order Cytophagales; family Hymenobacteraceae; genus Nibribacter; species Nibribacter ruber_A. The sequence continues at coordinate 254,271 of NZ_JAFFID010000001.1, forward strand.
GGTCCAGTCCGGTAGGGCCGTAGAGGATCTTCCTTTGCTCTTCTGTAAGCGGAGTGCCTGTTTCCTGTAGTTCGTCTACCAATCGTTCCAGTTTCTTTTTAGGGCCCAGCACTCCTATGTAGGAAGGCTGCAGCGGAAGCAGGTTCCGGAGCATAGCTAAGTCATAGTTGTAGTTATGCGTCATAAGCAGAAAGGCGGTTCTATGGTCAACCTGAACCTGCTCCAGTACCTGATCTGGTTTGGAAATAAGTACCTTTTGCGCGGAGGGGAAGCGATCCGGGGTAGCGTAATTGGCTCTGCCGTCTACCACGGTGGTATGCCAGCCCAAGGCTTGCGCCATGTGCACCAGGGGCATCACATCATTGCCCGCCCCGCACACTACCAGCGAGATAGAAGGAGGAAGATATTCAATGAAACCTGTCAATTCATGCTCAGCGGGGAAGGTCTGGAAAGAGGAAGCGCCCTGCTCCAGCGCCGCCCGGGCATGTTGCAGCATCTCTGAGTTTAACTCAACCGAAGGGGCGCTGCCCATTTGCGAACCATCCTCGGTTAAGAACAGGCAGGTGCCGGGCTGGTGCCCCCGTCGGTTTTCCATCGAGAAAAGGGTTATTAGCACGCCGCTTCTTCTCTGGGAAACCAGGTGCTGCAGGAAAACCATCGGATTATTGGGGTCCTGCGGGTCTATGGGTTCAATCAAGATATGGATGATACCGTTGCAGCCTAAGCCCACTCCCAGTTTGGAGTCATCATCGTCCATTGTGTCATATTTCACCAAACTGGGGGTGCCTTGCACCATGGCCAGGCGGGCTTTGCGCAGGGCATCGCCTTCCAGGCAGCCGCCGCTGATGGCTCCGGTCAGATGTCCTTCCTCAGACACCAGCATGCGGGCGCCGGGTCGGCGGTAAGAGGAGCCTTCTACGTGCACCACCGTTGCCAGGGCCGTTTTCAGGCCGTTTTGCTGGTGTTTTGCATAAACGGCCACTATTTCCTGTATTTCCTTCATAAAGCAGAATTGCGAGGTCTTCAGGTGTTCTACTACTGAGCTTCTTTTTGGTTTCCGGGGTGAGCAACCCCATCGGATCAGGCTTCTTTTAGACCTCCTCCTGAAAAGAGGCTCCAACTTACAAGAGAAAGAACGGAAACCAAAGTTTTAGATCCCTGGAGAGAGTAGCCGGTTATCTCTTTTCTTCTTAAATTAAGGTGGTAGCGGAAAGGAAAAGGATAGAGGGACACCGGGCCTGCCTGGTACTGCATCAATGGCATCCCGCCAGAGAAAAGCTAATATAGAAGATCAAGAATATAGGCTACTTTTAATAAAATAGCCAAAACCTGTGTGACGCTTGTTCTAAAATCTTACCTTTAGTTCGGGATAAAATCTTACAGAGCTATGCAATTCTTTACTTTCATGGCCGCCTTTTTTCTGCTAAGGCAGCTACGGAAATCTATCTTGAACACCCCATTAGCAGAAAAGTGGGCCTCTCCCCTGAATATTGCCAGTTGGGTCACCTTAGGCCTTATCATGTTTGTGACCAGCACCTTCAAGGACACCGTTTCTGACCTGATTGGCTTTCTTTACCTGGGTGGGATTCTGGTGGCAGCCTACCGGCACGAGGATTTCACACCTACCCGCCCATTGCAACAGGTGTTTTATCCCTTTTTGTTTGTAGTTGGGTTACTTTCCCTGATGCAGCTCTTCGCCCGGACCTATTATGACGAGTGGGAAGACTACTACAGCATGGCTACGCTGGCAGCGTTTATCTACATCTTCGCGGCCTGGGGCACTTACAACAAAGGGCAGAAAGAAATTGAAAAAGAACGCCAGAAACGGCTTCAGGAAGAAGAGCAGAAGAAGATGATCTCCATCCGGAAATCGGAACTGGAGATTCTGGTGGCCTCCCGCACCGCCGAGCTCACCATTCAGAAAGAGGAACTGCAGCAGACCGTGAGAGAACTGCAGTCTACCCAGGCGCAGTTGATTCAGCAGGAAAAACTGGCCTCGCTGGGAGAACTCACCGCCGGTATTGCCCACGAGATCCAGAACCCGCTCAACTTTGTCAATAACTTCTCTGAGGTAAGCATTGAATTGCTGGATGAACTCAAGGAAGGTCCGCTGAAGCACCTGCCCGCCGAGGAACAGGACTACGCCGCCGAAATCCTGGGCGACCTGACCCAGAACCTGGAGAAGATCACCTACCACGGCAAGCGCGCCGATTCCATTGTGAAAGGCATGCTCATGCACTCCCGCGCCAGCACGGGCCAGAAAGAACCCACCGACCTCAATGCCCTCGCCGATGAATACCTTCGCTTATCCTACCACGGCTTGCGGGCGAAGGACAAGACGTTCAACGCCTCGCTGAAAACCGAATTTGACACCGGTATTGAGAAAGTAACCGTAATCCCGCAGGACATAGGCCGGGTTTTCCTGAACATGTTCAACAATGCTTTCTACTCAGTCGCGCAGAAAAAGAAAAACCTGAATGGCACCTTTGAGCCAACCGTGCAGGTGATTACGCGCCGGCAGGAAGACACGGTGGAGATCATTGTGCGCGATAACGGCTTGGGCGTGCCGCAGCAGGTGATGGACAAGATCTATCAGCCCTTCTTCACTACCAAACCCACCGGCGAAGGAACCGGTCTGGGCCTTTCTCTGAGCTACGACATCATTACCAAAGGGCACGGCGGCGAACTGAAGGTAAACTCAGAAGAAGGCCAGTATGCCGAATTTATTATCCACCTTCCTTTAAAAAACAGCTAGAAAGCTATAATTTTCTATCTCAAATTAAATTCCCCGCGCATGCATATTTTAGTGGTAGACGACGAGGCAGATGTTCAACCCTTGTTTCAGCAGCGATTCAGAAAAGAAATCAGAAGTGGTGAGATCGTGTTTTCCTTTGCTTTGTCAGGCGAGGAGGCACTGGCTTACCTGGCGCAGCACCCCTCCAAAGTGGTTTTGATATTGTCAGACATCAACATGCCGGGTATGAGCGGGATTGAGTTGTTGCATTACATCCGGCAGGACTACAACACACCTCCGCCGGTAGTCATGATGGTGACCGCTTACAATGACGAAGATAATTACCAGCAAGCCATGCAGCAGGGAGCCAATGATTTCCTGACCAAGCCGCTTGACTTTTCTGTTCTGAAAGAGAAACTCAAAACCGTAGTAGAGTAATGGCCAAGATTTTAGTAGTGGACGATGAGGTGGATTTAGAGTTGCTCATCAAGCAGAAGTTCCGGCGGAAGATCAGGGAGAACCGCTATGAGTTTGTGTTCGCCCAGAACGGTGCCGAGGCTTTGCAGAAAGTGCAGGAACATCCGGATCTGGATGTGATCCTGTCAGACATTAACATGCCCGTGATGGATGGACTTACCCTGCTCAGCAAACTCCCGGATGTGAATCCCATTCTCAAAGCGGTGATAGTCTCGGCCTACGGCGATATGGAGAACATCCGCATGGCGATGAACCGGGGGGCCTTTGACTTTGTCTGCAAGCCCGTCAACTTTGAGGACCTGGAACTGACCATGGACAAAACCGTGCAGCACGTAACCCAACTGCGTGAAACGGTGAAAGCCATCAAAGAGAACAACATCCTGAAGATGTACGTGGATGAGAACGTGCTCAATTTCATGACCCACCAGGAGTTTGAGCAAAGCCTCATGAAGAACGAGGCCATTGACGGAACCGTCATGTTCATTGACATCTGCGGCTTCACCGCTATCACCGAGCACGTCTCGGCCGATTCAGTGGTGAAACTCATCAACAAGTTCTTTGACCTGATGGTGAAGGAGATTATTGACCAGGGAGGCCTCATTGATAAGTTCATGGGAGACGCCGTGATGGCCGTTTTCCGGGGCGATTACCACATGGACCGCGCCATAGATGCTGCCCTTGCCGTACGCGAAAAGATCAAGAACACCGACAAGATCTCTACCGAAGAAGCCGAGTTTAAGCCGCAAATCTCCATAGGCATTAACTCCGGCGAGATGATTTCCGGCAACATCGGTTCGGTTTCTCTGAAGCGCCTGGATTACACCGTTATTGGTGATGCGGTGAACCTGGCCCAGAGGTTACAATCGGTGGCGCAGCCCAACCAGATTATCATTTCTGAGCAGATGTACCAGAAAGTGAAAGAGTCTTTCCACTGTCAGAAAATAGGAGAGACCTCCCTGAAGAATAAAGCCAACCCGGTGACCATCTATGAGGTTTTGGAATAGCGTTTCGGGGCTGTTTTCAGGAAAATAGCCTTGAAACAGGATTTCCTATTTCAGTATATCTGACGCAAAGAAGCCATTCTGCACCGGAATGGCTTCTTTGTGTTACTGGTGTTTTCTTGATGGTTGAACATTTCAATGGATTGCAAACTCATCGTCAGAAACTTAATTCAATTTCGGCTCCTTTTCCAGAAAACAGGCGCTAAACAGAAAAGAGGAAAATTGGCTTTGGGGTAAGCAGGTCTCAGTAGGTCTTCTTATATTTAGTCTGCCAAAGGCAAGCGTCACGGGAGGTGCTCTGAACGGGGTGGTCAGCTACTGAACAGAACAGTTCTCTTGGGTGCAATAAGCTTGTGGGAAGGGGTAGGAGTGGTTGATAAAAGTAACAGATTAATAGCTTCTTATGAATAGCAAACTCCATTTGCTGTTGAATATCAAACCTGCCGAGGCCCGGGTGGTAAAGCAGTTGTTTTTAGTACAGTTCTTCTTAGGAATTGCCACTGCTTTTCTGTTTACCAGTACCCTGGCCATGTTCCTGCACACCTTTGAGGCCAAGGATATTCCCAAAGTGTACATCGTCTCGGCGGGTTTGCTGTTGGTGGCCAATGCCTTTTACGGCAAATTGGAGGCTAGTCTTTCGGCTAAGAAACTGCTGCAGACCATCATCATCTTTTCCGGTTTCTCCATTCTGTTTACCTGGGGCGGGGTTTCCTTCCTGGCGGCCAGGTGGGTGCCGTTTGTGCTGTCGGCCTGGAACCTGGTAGTGTACATGCTGGTGGGGTATGCCTTCTGGGGAATGGCCGCCATCATATTCAATGTGCGGGAAAGCAAGCGCCTTTTCTCGGTGGTAGGATCCGGAGATATCCCCGCTAAACTGATGGGTTACACCGCGGTATCGGTGCTGGCGCCGTTCTTAGGGGTAGAGAACCTGCTGTGGTTTTCCATCGGGGCTTTTGTGCTGGCCTATTATTTCCTGAAAAGATTCAACCATGCCGCCATCACCGGCCACCACCATGCTGAGCACGGGCATGCCACAGGCCACGGGCACGGAGCAGAGCACGCAGAACATCAGTCGTTCATTTCAAAGTACTTCCAGAACCGGCTGATTTTCTTTATCACGCTGTTTTCGTTGCTGGCGTTTACCGTCTATTCCTTAATTGATTACACCCTGCTGGCAGAAGTAAAATCTAAGTTCACCAGCAGCCCCGCTTTGGCCACGTTCATCGGGGTTTTCTTTGCCGTGGGCCGGATTATGGCTTTGTTTATCAAGTTACTGTTCAGTAGCCGGATGATCAGCCGCTTGGGCCTGGCGAACTCATTACTTATTGCCCCGGTGGTACTGCTGCTGATCTCGGGTTTGCTGCTGTTACCAGGTGAGAGCGAGAAGATGATTCTGTATACCTTTGGAGTAATGGTGTTGCTGTCTGAGGTTTTGAAATCGGCGGTGCAGGAGCCGGCTTTCTTTGTGCTCTTTCAGCCCTTAGACCCTCATTCCAGGTTAAAGGGCCACCTTATTTCCAAAGGTTACACCATGCCGGTGGCCTTGTTGATCACGGGGGTGTTTCTGGCAATTTTCAAGTATTTCAACGGGGGCATTTCCATAGTAACGGTTTGCCAGATTCTAGTGGTTTTACTGGCGGGTTGGATCACTTCGGTGTTCCTCATCAAGAAAGAATACCTGCACACCCTCATCAATGCCCTCAAGAAAGGCTACTTTACCGGGTCTGAGTTGTTCCTGAACGATGAGCCCGTACGCAATGTCTTGATCGGGAAACTGGAAAGCCAGAACCCCAAAGAGGTTATTCTGGCCCTGGAACTGCTGGAGCGTTCTGGTTACCGGAACCTGGAAAAACGACTTTTGCCCTTGCTGGATAGCCGGTCTGAGGTGATCAGGAGATACGTTCTTTTCAGAATCATAGGCCTAAAACTGACCAACGCTTTCCCCTTAATTGAAAAGGCGTTAAGAACCGATGCACTAGGCAATGCTAGAGCTGATTTTGTGCAAGCCTACTACTTTTTAAGCCCTACGCTTCAAAGCATTTCACCCCAGGACCCTTTGGAGATGCAGAAAGCAGCGTTAATAGGCCTTTCCCTGCGGGAGGAATCTGAAGCGCAGCAACAGGTTTTGCAGCACCTGGAAGCATTAACTAAAAGCGCCCATCTGCAGGATAAACTGGTAACTCTGGACATCATCTCCAAAGCGCCCCGGTCCTTGTACGCGCCCCTTCTGAAATCCCTGCTTTTTGACACCTCAGAACCGGTGTACAAACAGGCCATTGAAACCGTAGGGAAGGTGCGGGAGGCATCGCTTATTGCTCCCATGCTGGGGGTTGTACAGGCCAAGCAAGCCACGTATTCGTTGCAGAAATCCGTTCTGGCTTTTGGAGATGCCTTCTACCAAAACCAGGCGTTGTTTTCTCCTTCTTTGCCAGAGAATTTATTTCTGCAGCTGGTGAAAACAGCCGGAAAAGTGAAAGGGGAGAATTCTAGCCAGTTCCTGGTGCAGGGAATGGAGAAAAGACCTGCCTACCAGGACAACATCATTGAATCTTTGTGGAGCAAAAAGGCCACTTTGGATACCTCGGGTCAGCAGCAAGTACAGGACTGGCTGAAACAAAAACTGGAGCAGAGCCGCCAGAAGGCATTGTATTGCCAGAGCCTTCTGCAAAACCATGAACTGCCTTTGCTGGCTTCCTCCCTTGCCTCAGAGCTGAAGCACGATGTGCAGAAAGTCCTGAAAAGCCTGGCGCTGCTGTATGACCGGCAACAGATTACCCGGGTAATGGACCTGCTAGCCCTGGGCTCCGCCGATAAGGTGGCCAACGCCATTGAAATGCTGGAGCAACTCATTCCTAAGAAGTACTTTCTGCCCCTGGAACTGCAGATAGATTTTCAACTAGACAAAGACAAGAGCCTGTTACCTCTAGGAGAAAAGAAACGACAGGAGGCAACGCAGGTGATCAGGGAAATAGTTACTGAAAATACTGCTAATTGCACCAACTGGACCAAATCGGTGGCCTGCTATAGTGTTCTGGAGGTACCTTCCGCTAACCTGACCGGTCTCCTGGCTTCCGCTCCCCCTGCCACTGGTGATTACCTCTTTGAGGAAACCAGAGGCTTTGTTTTATCTCAGCTTACCCCAACCGCACATGTTACTAATTGAAAAAGTACTTACCCTGCATGCCTCCAAGATTTTCCATGACACCCCCGAAGCCGATCTGGTGGAATTGGCCGGCGTCATGGAGGAGCAACATGTAGAGGCCGGGGTACAGATTTTCGCCAAAGGGGACCACGGCGATAGCATGTATTTTGTGTACAAAGGCAAAATCAGGGTTCATGACGAAGACCACACCTTTGCGGTGCTGGAGGAAAACGAGATCTTGGGAGAGCTTTCTATTCTGGATGGGGAACCCCGGTCGGCCAGTGCTACGGCCCTGGAAGAAACCATTCTGCTTAAACTGGAACAGGAGCCGTTCTACGAGATCATGATCTCTAACGCCGAGGTATTGAAAGGAATCCTGAAGACACTTTGCCGCCGTTTACGCCAAATGGACATCAAATTGGTTGAAAACACAGCCCCTAAGATTGGGAAGTAACTTTTTGCCTGATCACCTCCAGGTGCTGCTTTTTAACAGTTTCTCTGTTGTTTTTGGAATAAGAGGTGAAAAACCCGTGGCTTTCCAAGAACTTCAACTGCACTTTGTTCCACTGCGCTTCCTCCTGCACAATGCCGTAGCACAGAAACTCCTGGAAAAGCGTTTCCCCGATGGAGTAGAAATCAGGGCGGCCCAGGTAGTCTAAATCTGCATCGCAGATAATCTCCTGCAGTCTGGTTTGAGGAGCCTGCGGCACTTTGGTAGCCATGATGAGGCCGCAGATGGTGTCTATCTCCTCAGTGGTAAACCCAAAACCGGGCAGCTCCTCCCTTGCCAGTTCGCAGCCTCTTTCTTCGTGCTGGCTATAGGTGAACAGGAAGCCGGTATCATGGTACAGGGCGCTGACCTTCAGCAGCAGTACTTCCTGAGAATCTTGTATGCCTTCTTTTTCAGCGATCAGTTGGGCCTGTTTCAGAACATCCAGGGTATGGCTGAGGGAATGATAGGTAAGCTGCGGTGAAAGCCCGGTACGGAGCTTCTCCACTACGTGCTGGTACACTTGCTCAAATATGGCGCTTGGCATACAGGAAAAGTAGATCTTAGGTGAAGCGCTAAATCTACGAAAAGGAATCTCACCCGCCACCACCAGCTTCTACAAACCTGCTCCTTTAAGCAATGCTTGAAAGGCGTTTAGAGGTTCTTTTCTGGAAAAGAGGCTGAAAACAGCTGGAGGGAGGAAGCTGAACAAAAGGCAAGGCTACAGATCCTCGTCTTCGTCCTGCGGGATAATACCGGGAGGATTGAACAAGCCCCACCGGTCAACGGTGTAGTTCCAGGGGTCAAAGCTTTGCACCCATTCTATGAAAAGCAGTCGATATTCCTCCACCGCCTCCCTGAGGAGCTCAAAGTAATAAACGTCCTTGAACCCGAACATCTCCAGGCTAACACAATGGGATATGAGGTCGCGGGCCGCTTTCCGGATGAGGGCGGCATTTTCCATGCGCAGGTCATAGAGTTCGGCGGCCTCGGCACTGGCTACCTTTACGGTTAGCTGAGCGGCATCCAGCAACATGTCTTGCTTTAAGGCAAACAGAATCTCGTCTTCTTCCTCAATCAGTTCCCCAATGGTTTCAGAAATGCCCAGGATCTCCCTTCCTTTTTGGTAAAGCAGAAGTTGTTCAGGCACGGTGAAGTCTTCGTTGTCATGTGGTGGCAGCATGGGCAAAGGCTTTTCTTAAATCTACAAAAGAAATCAGAGGAATACTATTGTTTACCCCTTTAGTTCTATGCTGATCCTGCTGATTTTCTGGTTTTTGTAGAGATTTTGGCTGATCGGCTTGCCTTTTGCCCCTTGCCCGAAACAGAACATGAGTTTATTTATTTTAAGCCCTGAACCTTCTGGGTGATTTCCTCAATGACCTCGCCGGTCCAGCGCTCGGCGGTTTCATCCAGCTCTTTAGCTGACCACTCCTCCAGGTAAGATTTCTCCAGCCATTTGGTGTCCTTGTCTGGGCCAACCTCATAAAAGGTGTATTCAAGTTTGAAGACCAGGTCTTTGCTGATGTCAAAGGTATGCATGCCCCCGGCCTGGAAGCCATTCAGCCGCAGCCGTAATCCCATCTGGGGTACGTTCCCGTTTTCCAGGCTGATTTCCTTGTCTGAGGTTGCGTTCCGATCTCGGCTCCAGGTATCTACAATTTTCTCCAATCCAAAATCATCAAACAGCGGGGTTACGTCGGTGAGTTGGCCGTAGATGCGCTCCGCCAGTTGCGGTAAAATCTTGTTGTACAGGTGCAGTAGGGCTTCTTTGTCTTTGGTATGTGGCACTTTGGTAATTCTATTGTAAGTTCCGTTACTCTGTTCCGGCAGAACTTCCTTGCAGAGCCTGTAAGAAAAAAGGCCCTTGGTGGGGAAGTTTGCCTAAGCAAGGTACTAAGAATCCACCTGGATGGTTGTTTTAGGGCTGATTTTCTGAAAATAGCCTTAAATCTTCAACACACTGTGGAAGTTTGAAAAGGAGCAGGAAGGATGCCAATGCTGGGCAAGAGTTATGGTTTGCAGGCATTTTGGATAAGAATGGGCAAAAAAAAGCCTTGCCATGTGGCAAGGCTTTAATCCAATCAATGTCTTTATATAAAGACTAAGCGAGTTTAACGTTTACTGCGTTTAGCCCTTTTCTGCCTTCTTTGAGCTCAAAAGTAACTTCATCGTTCTCTCTGACCTCATCAACCAAACCAGTCACGTGTACAAAGTACTCTTGATTTGAATTGCTGTCTTTAATGAAACCGAAACCTTTTTCAGTATTAAAGAATTTTACTTTACCGTTGTTCATGATATTTAAATTATAAAAGGTACTACCAAGAAAGTAAAAAAATCGTTCAATTGTACCTAAAAATAGTAAAAACTTTCTCCTTATACGTATAAACCCTAGAAAAAGCCGTATAAAAACCTTAACAAGTTTACGGAGTTGAAGAGAAAAAAGGCTAGTTGGGATCAACTAGCCTTTTTTCTTAGGTCTGGTGCTGCAATTACTTGGTTAACACCATTTTATTACTGATCTCTTTTCCTTTGGTACTTACCTTGTACAGGTACGTGCCCGTAGGCAGGCTCTCCGCATGGAAAGGGACAGTGTAAGTGCCAGGTGCTTTTTCCTCTGCTACCAGCGTTCTTACTTTTCCGCCTTTCAGGTTGTACACCTCTACCGTGACAAACCCAGCCTCTTCCAGTGAATAAGAAATAGTGGTGGTACCGCTGAAGGGGTTAGGGTAGGAGTAATTCTTAGCCTTTTCACCCGGGTTTAGCCCTACGGCTGTAGCCGTCACAGACCCTGCAGGAACGGTGGCCGCATTCCAGTTCGTGTGCGTGCGGGTAATGATCACCGCAAATTCTGCCCGGGTAACATCCTGCAAGGGTTTGAAAGTAGCTTTGAGGGTAGGGAATAGGTCAAAAGGGCCTTGGGTAACGGAATAGAAGGCATTGATCAGGTTCAGGTCAAGAGCCAGGCTAACGTAACCTTCCAACCCGGCCGGAATGGAGCCAGCGTCCTCAATCGGGTAAGATTTTCCATCAACGGTTACTACCACGGGTTTGCCATTGCGGGCCAGGGCATACTCCTGATAGCCCAACGCCTGCACCAGGGAGTAAGCTAATTGCGCGCGGTTTACATTGCCGGTAGGGTTGAACTTGCCGGTTGAGGCCGGTTTCATGACTCCCTCAAAGGAATGGGTCCGGTCTCTGAGGGCTGCTCCTTTTGCTACTACAGATTCGGCCAACAATAACTGAGCACCGCTAACATCAGAGAAAGAGGCTGTTCCTGAGGTTGGCACATACTGCCTGATGGCTTGCCCCATGAGCAGGTAATCGGCCAGTTGGATTCGCTTCAGGGTCTCATTGGGTTTATAGCCCGTACTCAAGGCATCTACCAGGCGGGAAGCTACGGCCATTTTAATGGAAGCCTCAGCCGGGTGCCCCGCAATATCTCCTAAACCAGATGTACCGGTTGTCTGGTTGCGGATGAGGGTGCCAAGGATGGTTTCGGGGAAAGCCAGTCCATTCAGCCCTTCGGCTTTCAAGGTCCAGGTGCCTGGTTCCGGGGAGGCCACCGCCATGCCCCGGTCATAGTACAGCGCGAAGGCTAACGGAATGCCAGAGCGGTATTCTTGTCCGCTGGGAGATACCAGAATCAGGTTTACCGGATTGCCGGTCTGGCCTAGCAAACCAGTGGCGTTGAATTTAGCTTCAATGCTGTTGGTACCCGCCGCCACGTTGAAGGTGATCTGGTTGCCCGCGGTGAGGATGGGATTGTAGCTGATGGAGAAGCTTTCAGTCTCAGTAGCGGTATTTACCGTAGCGTTGAATTTTCTGGTATAGTTCAGGTACGCTCCAAAGGCAGTGCTTCTATAAATATGATCAATGGCGGCATAGGCATTCACGTACCCGGCGCCCACTTCCCAGGATTCATGACCTGGCATGTTGGTAGCGGTTTTCTGTAAAATATCCTTCACCTGAGCAGGCGTTAAAGTAGGATTGGCTTCCAGCATTAAGGCCACCACGCCCGCTATGTGCGGAGTAGCCATGGAAGTACCGCTCATGTGGGTGTAGAACGGGAGATGGGCGGGCTCCAACAATTCGGCATCCATCTGGGCGGAAAGAGAAGCCACCGGAGCGATGGCGCGGGTAGACACAACATCAACACCCGGAGCCACAATGGTGGGTCTGTTTTCATACTTCCAGGTTTCGTCGCCTAAGGTAAACGTACCGCCTTCTCCTTTCACTCCCCGGGAGGAGAAATCGGCTAGCTTCCCGAATTTATCACCGGCCCCAACCGAGATTACCCAAGGGGCGATGGCGTACGGGTTATGCGTGTCAGAACCTGGACCTTCGTTGCCGGCGGCAAAGACAGACACAATTCCTAAATCATAGGCTTTCTTAGAGGCGATGTTTACCGGATCAGCCGGATCAAAGTCGCCGCTGGTACCCCAGGAATTACTGATCACTCTGATGCCATACTGGTATTGATGGGTGAGGGCATAATCATAGCCGCCCAGTGCATCCAGGATGAACAAGGCAGCCCCAGATCCATAGCCAATCAAAGTGGCACCCGGCGCGGCACCGGCATACAGGCCATTTGATTTTGCCCCGTTTCCGCCTACAGTACCAGCGCAATGGGTTCCGTGCCCGGAGTTAGTATCGGTATTGGGAACGTTCTCCAGGTAAGTAACGGGCAGGAGGGTAGAAAGAGCGTTCAGGTTGGTAGATCCCATTACATTCTGCACCAGGTGGGTTCCTAATTTGATGTCTTCATGGGTACCATCTACACCGCTGTCGTTGATCATCACGCCCACGCCTTTTCCAGACACGGGCACCCCTTTGTTGCGCGAAATAAAGGTAGGGTCTTTGCGGAGCCGCTGCACCCCGGTAATATGGGTATCATTGTTATTAAAATAGGTAAGCCGCTTGTTCAGGTAAATAGACTTCACGTATGGGCTTTTGGCCAAAGCATTAATTTGCCCTTGGGTAGCCAGTAAACCCGCAATAGGCAGTTGTTTGAAGGTGAGGCCTTTGGTGAGCCCCATAGATTGAAGGAGCTGCAAATGCAGTCCGGAAGGGGCACCCTCTCCATTGAAAGTTACCACCACCTGCACAGGCGTAGTGGCTGACTGTAAAACCTGCAGCAACTGCTTATCCATAATTGCCTGCCCAAAGACACTGCTTCCTACCAGGAAAGCAAGAGCGAAAACACTTAGGATTCTTTTCATAAGGTGTTTGTAGTAGTTTGACATAAAGTGGAATTAGGTGAAAAATAGAAATGGCATTTTCCTAGAAGCTGAAGAACATAGATCATGCAGATTCCAATTGTCAATTGCTACATGGGCCTGATGGCCTAAATAGCTGGTTGTAAGCAACAGAAGTGAAAGGTTAGTCTTGTATTTGTTGAGATTTACTCTCTACCTATGTTATGTAAAATAGGTTATGGAAAGATTATGTTAATCAATAACTAGGATTTTGCTAAGGTTCATTTTAACATTAAAAGCTAGTTATAAGAGGGAGTGGAGGCAGAGTTGATAAAATTTGACTCCTTGATTGAACCTAGACAAGGTGTTATTGCTCAGATGTTGAGCTGTGCAGGATCAGAAAATCACCTAAGAACTTAGAATATTTTGTTGAACACCCTTAGAAGGAACATAGGTGCTGGAATGACATATCTAATATGGATGGACTTCAATCTTAGAGGTTGAAGAAAAAGGAAAAACCTACACCAAGTGAAAAGGAGGCTGAAAACAGATGTTCCATTTAGGGTTAGCGGTAGAAATCCTCTTATGCTACGATGTCCTTTAAGGTGCGTGAGTAAGAAGTAAGTAGGGTTGGAAAGCTCTGGGTAGTTCTAATTGAATCTTTCAAGGATTACTGCGGCCTCAATGGCCATCCTGATATTTGTTCTTCTCTAGTAGGTTAGTCCCTATAGCAAACCTGATCCAATTCTTTGAAGCCATTTTCGGGAAAATGGGGCAAAAACCACTAAAACAAACTAAAATTTTGCACAAGAATGGTTTGTGGGAACAGAATGAAATTTTTTGTAGATTTTGAATCTATATTATAGTTTAGCCTCACAAACCCATAGAAGATTTAATATGAAGAAATTTTTACTCTCTGCTCTGTTCCTCGCTCCCTTGTTTGTAGCCGCTCAGGAGGTGAAAAAGCACCCACAGCCTCAGCCTACGAAAGATGTAAACATATTTGACGTAACCGCTAACAAAACCACTGCCGTTGTCTACGAAACACCGAAAGAATTGCAGGCCAAAATCCAGAAAGAGGCCAGGCTTAAGAAGTGGAACGAAGCGGCAAAGAAAGTAGAGTTGGCTAAAGTGCCCGTAGGGGGCATCTTACAGGTAGATATTGCCCGTTATAACCTGGCGGCAGTAGATGCTAAACTTTTCACCATTTTGGTGTTGGATGCTACTGGCCAGGAAAAAATGAGAACCAAAATCAACAATGCCGTGGTAGCCTCTACTATTGTAGCGGGAGTTTCAGCATACAAGACCTCAGGCCAGTTGGTTTTAGATACGCCCCTGAAAACAGGTGATTCCGTGTTTGTGTTGGATGAGAAAGAAAACAAGCGCTACGAGTTTCTGGTGAAAAACGATTAATCTGATAAATAGCAACATAGTTCTCTTTCAGAATCCCTCTGGTAATTAATACCGGAGGGATTCTTTGTTTTAGAGCCTTAAATCCTTCATAGTTAAGGATTGTGAAATGATCCCCCATTTCTGAAACAAGCCTTATAACCCACACCTAATAAAGATAGTGATCCGTTTAGAGCAATATCACACATAAAAATTCAAACGAACATTTGATTTATTTGCCGCGTTTCCGTATACTTGTTTAAGCAAGCCTTAAATGGGTGCGGGGAGTGTAACACAACCTGAACCTGTTTTGGGGCTGATTTTCGGGAATGATCAAGAAAAAGAAAGACATACGCCGGGAGTTCATTATTGGGGAAGCAGCCAAGCTTTTCAAGCAAAAAGGCTACGGCGGAACCTCTATGCGGGACCTGGCCGAGCAGGTGGGCCTTGATGCCGCCAGCATGTACCATTACATAAAGTCCAAAGACGAGATTCTGCAGGGCATCTGTTTTGACATCGCCAACACCTATGTGTCTCAACTCACCGAGATTGAGAATGCAACCCAGAGTTATTCCCAGAAGCTAAAGGCCTTGGTGCGGCTGCATATTCATCTGATGACCACCAAAGGACCTGAAGTATCGGTGGCGAACAATGAATGGAAGTCTTTGTCTGCGGATGCCTTAACGGAATTTAAAAGCCTGAGGAGCCAGTACGAGAAAAGATTGGCCGCACTCATTGAAGCAGGCGCAGAGGCTGGGGAGTTCCAGCAGGTGAACACCTCCGTAGCCTTGTTTACGCTGCTTTCAGCCATCAGGTGGGTGGAGCTTTGGTGGAAACCAGACAGGGGCATCGCCACCGAAGAACTTGAAAACTCCATCTTAACCATCTTATTCCAGGGGCTGGAGAGAAAATAGGCAGTCCCTAATCCAGCGTTTAGTCCTTGTTTTCAGTAAATGAGCAGATTTCATAAAGTAAGAATAAAGAACATCCACCGGGAAACGCACGACAGCGTGACCGTTACCTTAGACGTGCCCGAGGAGTTGAAAGACACCTTCCGGTACACGCAAGGGCAGTACCTCACGTTTCGGCGGCACCACAACGGCGAAGAGCTTCGGCGTTCGTACTCTATCTGCTCCAGTCCGCTTGAGAACGAATGGAAAGTGGCCATCAAGAAAGTGCCCGAGGGGCGTTTCTCTTCCTTTGCCAACGAGGCGCTGCAGCCCGGCGAGGAACTGGAGGTGATGCCCCCCATGGGCAAGTTCTTTACTCCCTTGCACCCAGAGCAACAGAAGCAATACCTGATGGTAGCGGCCGGCAGCGGCATCACGCCCATACTCTCCATCATCAAAACCGTGCTGCTCGCCGAGCCGAAAAGTCAGGTGCTGTTGCTCTACGGCAACCGCGGCCGCAACACTATCATGTTCAAAGAGGAGATTGAAGGGCTGAAGAACAAGTTCCTGGACCGGTTCAGTCTGTACCACATCCTCAGCCGGGAGCACGGCGATACTGAGCTGCTGTTCGGTCGCATTGACAAACCCAAAACCCAGCTGTTCCTGCAGAAGATCATCAGACCCGAGGAAATTGACGAGTGCTTTATCTGCGGACCCGAGGAAATGATCTTCGGGGCGAAGGAAGCCCTGGAGGAAGCAGGTGTGGCCAGAGAACACATCCATTTTGAGCTGTTCACCACTGGTGAAAGCGACAAAGCCGCTGCACAGCGCAAAGAGCGCCCGGCCGGGGAGGAAGACAAGCTGAGCAAGGTCCAGATCAAGCTGGACGGCCACTACATCAACCTGGAGATGTCGTATTACGGGAACACCATCCTGGATGCCGCCGCCGAAACCGGGGCCGATGTGCCTTATTCGTGCAAAGGCGGCGTGTGCAGCACCTGCAGGGCCAAAGTGCTGGAGGGCCAGGTAGAGATGGACGTGAACTATTCCCTGGAACCCGAGGAAATCGCCGCCGGCTACGTACTCACCTGTCAGGCCCGGCCCTTAACCGAAAGGGTAGTGGTAGATTTTGACCAATAAAGAAGAGTTATAGCTGCTGCCTCTTCAAAGGCCGGTAGCACGTATATACTAAGGATATACTAAGGAGAAAACGGTTTTGGGCCTGAATTTTTAAAATCAGCTTCAAAACCGATGAAAGAAGGAGAAAGAACCATTGCGTATGGAAACCATCGTTGAAAAATCACTGGAAGAGCAGTTTGAGGAGAAGATCGCGAACGAGATCCGCATTGAGCCCAAAGACTGGATGCCCGATCAGTACCGCAAAACCCTGATCCGTCAGATCTCGCAGCACGCCCACTCCGAGATAGTGGGGATGCTGCCCGAAGGAAACTGGATCACCCGCGCCCCTTCGCTCAAGCGCAAAGCCATCCTGCTCTCCAAGGTGCAGGACGAGGCCGGACACGGACTGTACCTCTACAGCGCCGCCGAGACGCTGGGCGCCTCCCGCGACCAGATGATCGCTGATTTGCACTCGGGCAAGGCCAAGTACTCCAGCATCTTCAACTACCCAACTCTTTCCTGGGCCGATATTGGGGCGATTGGATGGTTGGTAGATGGGGCGGCCATCATGAACCAGGTGCCGCTGTGCCGTACCTCGTACGGACCGTACGCCCGGGCCATGGTGCGCGTGTGCAAAGAAGAAAGCTTTCACCAACGCCAGGGTTTCGAGATCATGATGACCCTGTGCAACGGCGCGCCGGCTCAGAAGAAAATGGCGCAGGAGGCCTTCAACCGGTGGTGGTGGCCTACGCTCATGATGTTCGGACCGAAGGACGAGGAATCGCCCAACACCGAGCAGTCCATGCGCTGGAAAATCAAGCGGTTCACCAATGATGAGCTTCGCCAACGCTTCGTAGACATGATGGTGCCTCAGGCCGAGTTCCTGGGCCTCACCGTACCAGACCCTGACCTGAAGTGGAACGAAACCAAAAATGGTTACGACTTCGGCGAGGTTAACTGGGAGGAGTTCTGGAACGTGGTGAAAGGCAACGGCCCCTGCAACAAAGACCGCATCCAGACCCGCGTGAAAGCCCACGAGGAAGGGGCCTGGGTGCGCGAAGCCGCCTTGGCCCACGCCCAGAAACGCGCCCAACGCGAAGCCCAGAAGCAGGAGAAATAACTAAGAGAGGCTTACATTCTCTCATTCACTCAATCACACATTCACTCAATGAACATGCAGAAAGAATGGCCCCTCTGGGAAGTCTTCATCCGGAGCAAACAGGGCCTTGACCATAAACACGTAGGCAGCCTCCACGCCGCCGATGCCGAGATGGCCATCCAGAATGCCCGCGACGTGTACACCCGCCGCATGGAAGGGGTGAGCATCTGGGTGGTGGAGTCAAAGCACATCCACGCCTCCAACCCGGACGAGGCCGAGGCGTTCTTTGACCCCGCCAACGACAAAGTATACCGTCACCCAACGTTTTATGAGGTGCCCGCGGAAATCAAAAACATGTAAGCCGCATGGAATTAGCACATACCACCAATACCGCGGCGCAAAGCTATTCACCTGAACTCCGGGAACTGCTGTTCCAGTACACGCTGCAGTTAGCCGATACCAGCCTCATTTTGGGACACCGTTTGTCTGAGTGGTGCGGTCACGGCCCCATTCTGGAGCAGGACCTTGCCATGGCCAACATCGCGCTGGATTTATTGGGCGAGACTCGCAGCCTATACCAGTACGCCGCCGAACTGGAAGGACAGGGCCGCACCGAGGATGATCTGGCCTTCCTCCGCGAGGCGGTGGAATACCGGAACCCGCTACTGGTAGAGCAACCCAACGGCGACTTCGCCGATACCATCCTGCGCCAGTTCCTGTTTGACGGTTTTCACTACCTTTTGCTGAAACAGCTCCAAAACTGCCCTGACAAACGGCTTGCGGCCATTGCCACTAAGTCGTTCAAGGAAGCCAGTTACCATCTCAAATGGAGCTCAGAATGGGTCATCCGCTTGGGCGACGGCACCGAAGAAAGCAAGCACCGCATAGAGAAAGCCTTAGACCATCTCTGGCGGTATTCCGGGGAGTTGTTCCAAATGACACCGGTAGAGCAGGAACTGCACAAAGCCGGCTTCATTCCAGATTACGCTCAGCTCAAGCAGCAATGGGATGAGCACGTGGCCAAGGTCTTTGCCGAAGCTACCCTGGAAGTGCCTAAGAACGTGTTCATGCAACTAGGCGGAAAAACCGGCCTGCACACTGAACATCTGGGCTATTTGTTGGCTGAACTGCAGTATCTGCAACGCGCCTACCCGGGCTTGGAATGGTAAGCTTTTCCCTCGCTCGCCTCCGGCGAGTGTGTGTTACCTTGCGGCCTCTGGCCGCGTTGCGTATCATCTTGATACTAAAGCGGCGGGACGCCGCCCCATAACCCACACTCGCCAGAGGCGAGCGAGGAATATGAAATCAAGCAAAAGGGGCTTTAGGCCTATTTTTCTGAAAACTGCCTTAAATCTAAACTAGAAAAGTCTTGTGTCTTGATACCTGATACGTGCTACCTAAAGTGACAACCCAAGAAGAAAACATCTGGCGTTTGCTGGAAGAGGTCTGCGACCCTGAGATTCCGGTGCTCAGCATCCTGGACTTGGGCGTGCTGCGGCATGTACAGGTGCGGGAAGACGGGCAGGTGCAGGTAACCATCACGCCCACGTACTCGGGTTGCCCCGCCATGAATACTATTGCGGCCGATGTAAAGCTGAAACTGCTTGCAGAAGGGTACCCAAATGTACAGGTTGACTTGCAGTTGAGCCCCGCCTGGACCACCGATTGGCTCTCCGAGGAAGGGAAACAGAGACTGGAAGCTTACGGCATAGCGCCCCCGGTAGAACCCAACGGCGACATTCATGCGCTGTTCGGGCGAGATACCACGGTGCGGTGCCCGCTATGTCAATCAGAAAATACCAGACTGGTGAGTCAGTTTAGCTCCACGGCTTGTAAAGCCATGTACCAGTGCCAGGAATGCCTGGAGCCGTTCGACTACTTTAAGTGCCTCAAATAAAACTATGAACAACACAGATACTATCCAGTACCGTCTGGAGAACGGAGTAGCCACCATCACCCTCAACCGGCCAAGCGTTTACAACAGCTTCAACCGGGAAATGGCCCTGGCCCTGCAGGATTGTTTGCGGGAGTGCCAGCAAAACGATGAGGTGCGGGCGGTGCTTTTGACCGGAGCCGGCAAAGCTTTCTGCGCCGGGCAGGACCTGGCCGAAGCCAGCGGCCCCGAGAGCTTGGAAATCTCCCAGATTGTGGTGCAGCACTACAACCCCATTGTGCTGTTGATCCGCGAGCTCCAGAAGCCGGTAGTAGCGGCCGTAAACGGAGTGGCCGCCGGGGCCGGAGCCAACCTCGCCTTGGCCTGTGACATTGTGGTGGCCAAGGAATCTGCCTCGTTTATCCAGGCCTTCAGTAAAATCGGTTTGATCCCCGACAGCGCCGGTACCTTCTTTCTGCCCCGGCTTATCGGGCTACAGCGTGCTACTGCCCTCATGATGACCGGCGAAAAGGTTAGTGCCCCTGAAGCAGCCACAATGGGCATGATCTACAAAGCTCTTTCTGATGAATCTTTTGATGCAGAAGTAACCCAACTGGTGCAGAAACTGGCCCAGATGCCTACCAAAGGTTTTGCCTATACTAAAGCACTGCTGAACCAGACGTTCCAGAATAGCCTGGAGGAGCAACTGGAGCAGGAAGCCGTGTACCAGCAGAAAGCCGGCCAAACCGCTGACTTCAAAGAAGGCGTGGAGGCATTCATTCAGAAACGCACCCCAAATTTCACCGGCCAATGAGAATAGGAATCATCGGGAGCGGAGCCATGGGAGCGGGTATTGCCCAGGTTGTTGCCACGGCGGGGCACCAGGTGCATTTGCTGGACAAGAACAGCAAGGCCTTGGAGCGCGCGAAACAGGGCATCCAAACGGGTTTAGAGAAACTTGCTTCCAAAGGAAAGTTAACGGAAGAGCAGGCCCAACGCATTTTCGGGAGCATCAATTTTACGGAGGTATACCAGGATTTCGGCGATTGTGACTTGGTGCTGGAGGCCGTGGTGGAGGACCTGGAGGTAAAGCAGAACTTGTTCCGGGAAGTAGAAATGATTGTAAAACAGGAATGTATCCTGGCAACCAATACCTCGTCCCTTTCAATAGCCGCTATTGCCTCGGCGTGTGAAAGGCCTGAACGGTTCATTGGGATTCACTTCTTTAACCCAGCCCCGCTTATGCCGTTGGTGGAGATTATTCCGGCGGTACAGAGCCGTACTGGATTGGCCGAGGAAATCAAACAACTGGTGAAATCCTGGGGCAAAGTGCCCGTGTTGGTGAAAGACACGCCCGGGTTTATCGTGAACCGGGTAGCGCGGCCCTTCTACGGAGAGGCCATCCGGTTGCTGGAAGAGGGAGTGGCAGATGTTGCAACCATTGACTGGGCCATGACTGAACTGGGCGGCTTCAAAATGGGACCTTTCACCCTTATGGATTTTATTGGGCACGACGTTAATTACCGGGTAACCGAATCGGTGTTTACTGCCTTCTTTTTTGATCCGAGGTATAAACCGTCCTTCACGCAAAAGCGCCTGTTTGAAGCCGGGTTCTTCGGCCGGAAGTCAAGCAGAGGCTTCTATGATTACCGCGAAGGTGCTCTGGCACCTGAACCGTTCAGAGACGAAAAACTAGGCCAATACATCCTCAACCGAATTCTGGTCATGCTCATCAACGAAGCCGTTGATGCATTGGCACTGAACGTGGCTTCCAAAGAAGACCTGGAACTAGCCATGACCAAAGGCGTGAACTACCCCAAAGGACTCTTGGCCTGGGCCGATGAATTTGGCTTAGAAAAAGTGCTTTCTACCTTAGACGGCCTCTACCACGAGTACCACGAAGACCGCTACCGTGCCAGCCCCTTGCTTCGGAAAATGGTGCGGGAGGGAAAGCATTTCTTTAGGTAATTGGGATTAAGCTAATTTAGAGCTGGTGAGCGATTTAAGGCTACTTTCCAGAAATTAGGGTTGAATCATATGCTTCCCTCGCTCGCCTCCGGCGAGTGTGCGTAATAGGGCGGCCTCTGGCCGCTTTGCTAAATACAAGGGAAGAAATAAAAGCGGCGGGACGCCGCACCTTAACGCACACTCGCCAGAGGCGAGCGAGGGTTTATATAGGAAGTACCCGCATTTAGTAAGGTCTAGATGTTACTTCTGGTCCCTTGAACAGAGCATAAAATAACTTAAAGCCGTACTTTAATTCATCAACTTTAAAGTAGGTGTAAACATATATAGAATAAATGAACCAAGCCTATATAGTTGACGGTATCCGCACCCCCATCGGGAATCTGGGAGGTGCTTTGGCGCCGGTGCGTCCCGATGACATGGCAGCCCAGGTGATCAGGGAATTGATGCGCCGGAACCCCTCTGCTGATCCTGCTGCAGTGGCCGACGTGCTTCTGGGTTGCGCGAACCAAGCTGGCGAAGACAATCGCAATGTAGCCCGTATGTCGCTGTTATTAGCCGGGTTGCCCTTTGAAGTACCCGGAGAGACAGTGAACCGTCTTTGCGCTTCGGGCTTAACGGCAGCAGTTGCTGCAGCCAGAGCCATTCAGTGCGGCGATGGAGACTTGTTTGTGGCTGGTGGCGTAGAGAGTATGACGCGTGCGCCCTGGGTGATTTCCAAGGCCAGCACCCCCTTCGGGCGAGATGCGCAGATGTTTGATTCCAGCTTTGGGTGGCGGTTTGTGAACCCCAAGCTGCACGAACTGTTCGGCACTGATGGCATGGGCGAGACCGCTGAGAACCTGGCCCGCCGCGAGGGAATCACCCGCGAAGACCAGGACGCTTTTGCTGTTTGGTCGCAACAAAAAGCATACCAGGCACAGCAATCCGGTCGGTTAGCCGAAGAAATCATACCGGTTACAATTCCCCAGAAGAAGGGAGATCCTAACGTAGTTTCTCAGGACGAATTCCTGAAACCCGCCACATCCCTGGAAGGATTGGCCAAGCTGAAACCGGCGTTCCACAAAGAGGGCACGGTGACGGCAGGCAACGCCTCGGGATTGAACGACGGGGCCGCGGCGCTGTTGCTTTCCTCCGAGGAAGGCCTTAAGAAGTACAACCTGATTCCGAAAGCCCGCTATGTGTCTATGGGAGTGTCTGGTGTAGAACCTAAGTTCATGGGCTTCGGTCCGGTACCCGCCACTCAACAGGCCCTCAAAAGAGCCGGACTTACCTTGAACGACATCGACCTGATTGAAATCAACGAAGCCTTTGCCTCGCAGGTGCTGGCCTGCACCCGTGGGTTGGGCTTAGAGGACCAGGACCCTCGCATCAACCCGAACGGTGGCGCCATTGCCTTGGGCCACCCACTGGGCATGAGTGGAGCCAGAATCCTGAACTCGGCGACAATTGAGCTGCATAAACAGAACAAACGCTATGCCTTGGTCACCATGTGCGTGGGTGTGGGACAGGGCTATGCCGCCATTATTGAACGGGTATGATCTACGAGTTCAACGGCTATATTCCGGTGGTGCATGAGACCGCCTTTGTGCACCCGCAAGCCGCAGTGACGGGCAACGTCATCATCGGGAAGAACGTGTACATCGGGCCGGGAGCCGCCATCCGCGGAGATTGGGGAGAGATCATCATTGAAGACAACTGCAACGTACAGGAGAACTGCACCCTGCACATGTTCCCCGGCACCACGGTGCACCTGAAGGAAATGGCGCACATCGGGCACGGTGCCATCATCCACGGCGCAACCATCGGCCGCAATGTGCTGGTGGGCATGAACGCCGTGATTATGGACAGGGTAGAAGTAGGCGATGAAAGCGTGGTAGGAGCCCTCTGTTTTATCCGGGCCGATGAGAAGATTCCGCCTCGCAGCGTGGTAGTGGGCAATCCGCACAAGATCGTGAAAGAGGTAACTGACGAAATGTTGGCCTGGAAAACCGAAGGCACCCAGGTCTACATGCAACTGCCCGCTGACCTGCACGCCACCCTGAAGCCTTGTGAACCGCTCCGCGAAGTTCCTGAGAATAGAAAGAAGCAGGCGGTTAGCTACAAGACTTGGAACGAGACGAAAGCACAGTAACACTAAGCTGGTGTTTCAGGCCTGTTTTCCTGAAAATTGAGCTAAAATGGAATGACACGGTTCTTGGTTCGGCACCTTAAATGACCTTGATCATCTGTTTCTACAGTTTGCCACAAGATCCTTTCAGGATGACAACAGGGTAAGAAAGTATGAATGCAGGAAAAGGTTTATTGCACCTAACTACCAAACACAAACAACTAACAACCAGTAACTAACAACTACACATATGACCGCTAAACTGCAGAACTTCGCCATGGGGCAGTGGACGCCCGGCTCTGGGCCGGAAACTGAGATCCTGGACGCGGTAACCGGGGAACTGATCTGCCTGGCGCACCCGGGTGGGATGGATTTTGAGGGCATGATGCAGTACGCCCGCAGCAAGGGGAACAAAGCCCTGCGCAAAATGACGTTCCAGGAGCGGGGTCGCATGCTCAAAGCCCTGGCGCTGTACCTCACCGAGCGCAAAGAAGATTTCTATAAACTCAGCTATCGCACCGGAGCGACCCGCGCCGACAGTTGGGTGGACATTGAAGGCGGCATCGGGAATTTGTTTGCTTATGCCTCTTTGCGCCGGCAGTTCCCCGATAAGCCGTACTATGTGGAGGATGAACCGGTGGGCTTGTCGAAGGGCGGTACGTTCATTGGGCATCACCTGCTGGTGCCCAAAGAGGGCGTGGCGGTGCACATTAACGCCTACAACTTCCCGGTATGGGGCATGCTGGAAAAGATTGCCGTGAATTTACTGGCCGGGATGCCCGCCATTGTGAAGCCTGCCACCATCACGGCGTTCCTCACCGAGGCCGTGGTGCGGGAAATCATCAACTCCGGCTTGCTGCCCGAGGGGGCTCTGCAACTGGTTACCGGTACCGGCGAAGGCATTCTGGACCACGTGACGTATCAGGATGTGGTGACGTTCACCGGCTCGGCTAAAACCGGGCGCATGCTCAAGTCGCATCCCAGACTCATTGAAGAAGCCGTGCCGTTCACCATGGAAGCCGATTCCCTGAACAGCGCGGTATTGGGCGAAGATGCGGTGCCCGGCACCCCGGAGTTCGATCTGTTCATCAAGGAAATCCGGAAGGAAATCACCTCCAAGGCCGGGCAGAAATGTACCGCTATTCGTCGGGCGCTGGTGCCGGAAAAGCTGGTGGAAGACGTGCAGATTGCCTTGGGAAGGGAATTAGCCAAAACCACCATCGGGAATCCTCTTGCCGAAGGCGTGCGAATGGGTTCTTTGGTGGGACGGGAGCAACTCCAAAAACTGAAAGACCAAGTGGCGCAACTGGCGCGGCAAACGCCTATCATTTACGGAGATCTGGACAAAGTGGAACTGGTAGGAGCCGATGCGCAGAAAGGCGCGTTTATCTCACCCATCGTGATGCTGAACCAGGATCCGTTCCGCTACACCGATACCCACGAGGTGGAAGCCTTCGGGCCGGTGGCCACGATCATACCTTATAAAACCTTGGATGAAGCCATTGAATTGACCAAAATGGGCAAGGGTTCTTTGGTGTCTTCCATCGCCACCGCTGATGCCGCCATTGCCCAGGAATTTGCAATTGGGGCTGCCACGCACCACGGCCGTATTTTGGTCCTGAACAACGACTGTGCCCGTGAAAGCACCGGCCACGGGTCACCCATGCCTATGCTCATCCACGGTGGTCCGGGTAGGGCAGGCGGCGGCGAAGAAATGGGCGGCGTACGCGGCGTAAAACACTTCATGCAACGGGTAGCTATCCAGGGTTCGCCCACCATGATCACGGCCATCACCGGCGTTTATCAGCAAGGCGCTAAGCAGATTGAGAAAGATGTGCATCCTTTCCGGAAGCACTTTGAGGAATTGGAGATCTCCGAAACCTGGGTCACGCACAAGCACACCGTTACCGAGGCTGATATTGCCAACTTCGCCAATGTTTCCGGGGACCATTTCTACGCCCACGTAGACGCTACCTCGCTGGAAGGAACGCTTTTCACTGGTCGGGTGGTGCACGGCTATTACATCCTTTCCAAAGCCGCTGGTATGTTCGTGGACCCAAAGAAAGGGCCCGTGCTGCTGAACTACGGGCTGGAAAGTTGCCGCTTCACCAAACCCGTGTACCCCGGCATGACCATTGGGGTGAAGCTGACGGTGAAAGAGAAGATTGGGCAGGAGAAACGCAGCGAAGAAGACATAGCCAAAGGCATCGTGAAATGGCTGGTAGACGTCTATGATGAAACCGGCGAGACTGTGGCTATTGCCACCATCATGACCATGGTGAAGAAGCTGAACCAGGATAGTTAATTGCTGAATTGCTTATTGTTATTTGCTTTCAGGTAAAGCCACTATGGCGCGGAAGTTACTTCCGTGACTTTCTTGGCATATAGCCATCTTTTAAAACACGTCCTTGAATCAACTTTTAAAACTATCCTCTAAAACAAATTTTGATGTCTACTCCCTCTTTGTCATCCTGAAAGGATCTTGTGAGCGAACTAGAAAACCGTTTAGCAAGCCTCACTACCGGTTGCACCAAGATCCTTTCAGGATGACAGAGTAGAGAGGGTAGTATTATCATGTTGAAACTATTTTTGCACTGTTTTCTGATATTAAGCACTATAACTTAAGTACCCTCTATGGCGCGGAAGTAACTTCCGCGCCATAGGAGCCATAGCAGGCCATAGTAGCCTAGAAAAAGTACAAGTCTGTTTAAGGGGTGTTTTCCTGAAAACAGCTTTAAAACAGAATACCAGAAGCTACCCATAAACGCTGCTTCTGTAAATGAATCCCGCTAACCCAAGTAAAACTATGACTGAGACAGGTAAAGTTGAGTTTACCGTGAACGAAGCCGGAGTAGGCACCATATCATTTTTCCATCCGTCGCATAACTCCTTGCCGGGTGCACTTTTACAGCAACTTGCTTCTACCATCACGCAAGCTGGAACCCATGACCAGGTAAAAGTAATTGTGCTCAGGAGTGAGGGCGAGCGTACGTTTTGCGCGGGAGCCAGTTTTGACGAGCTTATCGCCATTCAGGACAAAGAACAGGGACTGGAGTTTTTCTCCGGCTTCGCGAAGGTGATCAATGCCTGCCGTACGTGCCCTAAGATAATTATAAGCCGGGTGCAGGGCAAAGCCATTGGCGGGGGCGTGGGCGTAACCGCGGCAACGGATTACTGTTTCGCCACGCAGTTTGCCTCGGTGAAGCTGAGCGAGATTGCCGTGGGCATAGGTCCGTTTGTGGTGGGTCCGGCGGTGGAGCGTAAAATAGGGCTATCGGCTTTCTCCCAATTGGCTTTGGATGCCACTGAATTCAGGTCGGCGGAATGGGCGAAGGAGAAAGGACTTTATGCCGAGGTGTTTGAAACCGTGGAGGAAATGGATGCCGCCGTAGAAGCGTTTTCCTTAAAGCTGGCTTCTTACAACCCAGATGCCCTGAAAGCTCTCAAAGAAGTGTTCTGGCAAGGTACCGAACATTGGGATCAATTGCTGGTAGAACGGGCTGGCATCAGCGGTACGTTGGTGTTGTCTGACTTTACGCGTACTTTCATCCAAAGCTTTAAGAAAAAGGTGTAATAAAGGTTGTACTCAATTATTTACACCTCCTTTTGAATATCGATCAACTCTCATCTCATTTCAGTCAATGGCATCCTCCGGCGTTTCTCTTGATGATATCAGCATCCGTACCTATTTGCAGTCGGGAGACTTAGGTTATGTGATCTACCTGCATGGCCTGTTGTACCGGCAGGAATTTGGGTATAGCCTTGCCTTTGAAGCGTACGTGGCAATGGGGCTGCATGAATTTCATCAGCAGTACACAGATGACCGCAACCGGGTTTGGGTGGCAGAACACAATGGTAAAATGATTGGGTTTCTGTTGCTGATGGACCGGGGTGAGTGGGCGCAGCTGCGGTATTTCATTCTTACTCCCGGCTTCCGCGGCATGGGGTTAGGAAGAAAACTCATGGGTCATGCCATGGACTTCCTGACGGAGGCAGGCTACCAAAAGGCCTACCTCTGGACCACCCATGAACAGACCACGGCCATTAAGATGTACCAGCGTTTCGGGTTTGTGTTAAGCGAGGAAAGGGAATCATCTGACTTTGGGAAAACCTTGCGTCAGCAGCGGTATGATCTGCTGCTCTGAGCGGAAATCCTACCCAAACGTATCTTGTCTATCGGCTGGTGTTTTGCTGCTTTCAAGCTAAAAAGACGAAATCTTTTCAAAACTGTAGGGGAAATGAGCAGAATCCTTTAAAATTACCCTTTCAGATGCAGGAAAGAGTATGGCGTTCCTTTACAACAGAATCATAGTTAAGATTGGCTCCAATGTGCTCACGCAGGAAAACGGCCTGCCCGATGAAGCCCGCTTGCAGCATTTGGTTGACCAGATTTCATCCCTTAAAAAGCAGGGCAAGGAGGTTATTGTGGTGTCTTCCGGGGCGGTGGCTTCGGGCCGAAGTCTCATTCGCATACCTGACAAAACCGATGCCGTGAGTGCCCGCCAGTTATTGGCCTCGGTGGGGCAGGTGAAACTGATCAACAGCTATTCTGCTTTGTTCAGTCAGCACCAACTGGTGTGCGCGCAGGTGTTGGTCACCAAAGAAGATTTCCGGGACCGGGGCCATTACCTGAACATGAAGAACTGTTTCCAGGTGCTGCTGCAGAACAACGTCATTCCCATCGTGAACGAGAACGACGTGATCTCGGTCACCGAACTCATGTTCACCGATAACGACGAACTGGCCGGGCTAATCGCCTCCATGCTGAACGCCGATGCCCTGCTGATTCTGAGCAACGTGAACGGCATCTACAACGGCGACCCCAAAGATCCCGCCAGCCAGGTCATTCCCGAGATCGATTCCTCTACCACTGGTTTCTCTTCGTTTGTCACCACCCAGCGTTCACAGTTCGGGCGCGGTGGAATGATCACCAAATGCCACATGGCCCGCAAAGTGGCGCAACTGGGCATTGCGGTGCACATTGCCAATGGCAAAACGGAGAACGTGCTGCTGAAGCAACTCAACCAGGAACTGGAACACACCCGGTTCATTCCTGATAAAACCGCTTCGGGCAAGAAGAAATGGATTGCGCATTCCGGCACCTTCGCCAAGGGCGTGGTCCAGATCAACGAAGGCGCCAAAGTGGCCCTTTGTCGATCTGAGAAAGCCATCAGCCTGCTGCCGGTGGGCGTGCTGCAGATTCAGGGCGAGTTCCAGAAAGGCGACATCGTGAAGCTGGTGGATGAGCAGAACCAACAGGTGGGGTTTGGAATTGCCGAGTATGGCTCAGACAAAGCCCTGGAACGGCTGGGCGCGCAGAAACAGAAGCCGCTGGTGCACTATGATTACCTCTTTCTGAACCCCGAAACAGTTTAGAATCGCAGCCCTGTTTTTGACCAGTTTTTTGGGAAACGCGGCTAAAACCGTTACGGCCAATTCAATTCCCATCACCCATTCAACGCATAGAAGGTGGAATACCAAGACCTATTTAAACGTACCCAAACCGCCAGCCGTACGCTGGGACTTCTT
This sequence comes from Sabulibacter ruber, assembly GCF_017355955.1. Lineage (GTDB taxonomy): Bacteria > Bacteroidota > Bacteroidia > Cytophagales > Hymenobacteraceae > Nibribacter > Nibribacter ruber_A. The sequence continues at coordinate 283,287 of NZ_JAFFID010000001.1, forward strand.
TCTGCCGAAAAGGTGAACGAAGTGCTGCGCGAGGTTGCCGCCGCTGCTCTGAGCCAAACCGATTATATTATAGCGGAGAACGAAAAGGATTTGGACCGCATGGACACGGCTGATCCCAAGTATGACCGTCTGAAACTGACGCCTGGTCGCCTGCAGGATATTGCCAGAGACATAGAGAATGTGGCTGATCTGGATTCCCCTTTGAATCAAGTTCTGCTGCAGAAAGAGCTACCTAATGGTTTATCAATCAAAAAGGTACGGGTGCCTTTGGGAGTAGTGGGCGTGATCTACGAGGCCCGACCCAATGTAACGTTTGATGTCTTTTCCCTCTGTTTTAAAACCGGAAACGCTTGTTTGTTGAAAGGCGGCAGCGATGCTGATTTTTCTAACAGAGCCATTATTTCCGTCATACATCAGGTGCTGGAAAAACATGGGCTGGATGCCTCCGTGGCTATCTTGCTTCCTGCCGAGCGCGCCGCCACCGAGGCTTTGCTGAACGCCATCGGGTACGTGGATGTGCTCATTCCCCGGGGCAGCCAATCGTTGATAGATTTTGTGCGGCAGAACGCCAAAGTACCCGTGATCGAAACCGGGGCCGGAATTGTGCATACCTATTTTGATGCCTCCGCTGATCTGGAGAAAGGCCGGAAAGTCATTCACAACGCCAAAACCCGCCGCGTGAGCGTCTGCAATGCCTTAGACTGTCTGCTGGTGCACCAGAGCCGTTTGCCTGATTTGCCTGCTCTGCTTTCTTCCCTCGCTGAGTCTCAGGTAGAGGTTTTTGCGGATGCTCCGGCTCATGAGGTCTTAAAGAATTATTACCCGGCTAACCTGCTGCACCAGGCCCAGGAAGAGCATTTCGGGTCGGAGTTTCTTTCTATGAAAATGGCCGTGAAAACGGTGCCAGATGTAAATGCAGCCCTGGAGCACATTGCCCGTTACAGCTCCAAACACAGCGAAGCCATCTTGTCTGAAGACCCTGCCGCCATTGAAAGATTTCTGAATGCCGTAGATGCCGCCGCCGTGTATGCCAATACCTCTACCGCCTTCACAGATGGCGCACAGTTTGGTTTGGGAGCCGAAATTGGCATCAGCACCCAGAAACTGCACGCCCGAGGGCCAATGGGCCTGGAGGAACTGACCAGCTATAAATGGGTGGTGCGGGGAGATGGGCAGGTGCGAGGCTGATTTTATCTCTTTTTGGTCTGTTTAGCGCAAACACCCTTGAAACAAAACTTCAATTAAACTATGAAATGGCGGGAGCCAAACCCCTTCACCTGAATGTCTAAGAAAAAACAAGTACTCTGCCTTTCCCTCGGATTGCTCCTGTTTGGGGCGTGTCAATCAGCCAAAACGGTTTCCTTGCCCAAAGGAATTCCGGTAGTCACCAGAGCGCAGTGGGGAGCTATGAACCCGTTGCTGCCCATGAAAACCCACGTGCCGCAGAAAATCACCATCCACCACACGGCCACTAAGCAAAATGCCTCCCGTACGGTGCAGGAGAAACTGAAGTCGCTTCAGAAGTTTTCGATGGAGCGGAGCCCTCTTTCAGATGGTCGCATCAAAGAACCCTGGGCCGATGTGCCGTACCATTTTTACATCGCGGTGGATGGTACCATTGGCGAAGGCCGGCAGCTGCAATACGTGGGCGATTCAAACACGCCCTATGACCCCACCGGTCACGTGCTGATTGTGCTGGAAGGGAATTTCCAGAACGAGAAAGTCTCAGAGGCGCAACTTCAAAGTTTAAAGAGCCTTTCGCTGGCTGTTGCCAAACGCTGGAAGATTTCCGGAGACAACATCTCAGGCCACAAAGACAATGCTACTACCGCTTGCCCCGGGGAGGACCTGTACCAATTACTGCCCCAGCTTCGGGAGATGATTAACAGAGGCAGTATCTGAAGGGCAGTTCTAGCTTAATTCTGGCAAAACAGACCTAAACCCGAGGAGCCTCGGCCAGTAGGTTTTGTCCCGTTTTCTCCTTTTCCCGTATTCACTCAATCATTCAACCACTCAATCACTCATTACCACATGGAAGCGCTTCTGCTCATAGACATACAAAACGATTTTATTCCCGGTGGTGCCCTGGCGGTGCCCGAGGGCGATGCCGTAGTTCCTATTGCCAATGCCTTGCAGCCCCAGTTTGATCTGGTGGTAGCCACCCAGGACTGGCACCCCAGCAACCACAAAAGCTTTGCCTCCCAGCACGAGGGTAAGAAGCTGTTTGAAACAACGCAACTGCAGGGCCTGGATCAGGTCTTATGGCCCGATCATTGCGTGCAAGGCACCGCAGGAGCGGAGTTTTCCCCGGAGCTGGAGATGAGTCGGGTAGAAGCCATCTTCCGGAAAGGTACCGATCCTGAGATTGATTCCTACAGCGGCTTCTATGACAACGGACACCTGAAATCTACGGCCCTGGCCGAATACCTGCGCGGAAAAGGAGTGAATGAAGTGTATCTGGTAGGATTAGCCGCCGATTTCTGCGTGTACTTCACTGCGCTTGACGCTTTAAAGGAAGGGTTTCCCACTTACTTTATTGAAGATGCCACCCGGGCCATCAGCGCCGAAGGATTCGAGAAAGCCAAAGCCGATATGATCAGGAAAGGCGGGCAGGTGATTCAGAGCGCCCAGCTTCTTTCTTAGTTACACTCAAGCACGTGACCACATGCGAGTATTCCGGGCTAACCCCGGAGTGCTCGCATTTATATTTTTAGGCATTGTCTATCACCTATAATCCTTTGCAATGGAATAGTAATAAGGCGGTTCAGGAACTAATCTTATAATACAAAACTTCTGTTACCTTTAGTACAAGATTATACCTGAATACAAGTACTTACTCCACAATTTTATATTTTTTATGAAGAGAGCAGTTTGTCTCTTGCTACTCGTCGCTGGTCAGGTGCAGGCTCAACAAATAAGTATTGACAGCTTACAGGCGCAGATAAGTCGTACAAAAGTAGATTCAGCCAAGGTGAGGCTCCTGAATCTTGCCGCGTCCAAGTACATCAATACAGATCCGGTAAAAGCTAGAACCTTAAGTCTGGAAGCAGAGCAATTAGCCTCTAAATCTGACAATGCTAAAGGACAAGCTGCGGCCCTCAATATCATTGGTGTCACCTACTTGCTCACGAGCGAATTAGGTAAATCCTTGTCATTTCATCATCAGGCCCTGAAGCTGCGCCAACAGTTACGTGACACAGCGGGTATCGTGAGCTCCCTCACCAACATAGGCAACGTGCATGTGAGAAATAATGAGCTTCTTAAATCTTTGCCCATCTATGCAGAGGCTTTAAAGTTAGCCGAAAAAACAGGGGATAAGAAGGGCATGGCCCGGCTCTACAACAATATGGGAGCGGTCTATGAGAATTCAAATCAGCTCCCCAAAGCCCTGGTTTATCTTCAGAAGGCTGCCAAGCTGAAAAGAGAACAGAAAGATACCCTCTCTTTGGCTGCCACGTTGTCGCACATGGGCTCCCTGAGCGTTGCCATGGAAGACCATGCCAAAGGACTCACGTTCTTGTTGCAGGCGAATGAGGTACAGAAAAGGGGAGGAAACGATTCAGATAGAATCATTACCCTGAGAGAGATTGCCTACGCCTATGATGCGTTGGAAGATTACCCTAATGCCATAAAGTTCGCCGAGGAAAGTCTTGAACTGGCTAAGAAAATGGGGGCCACGCTTCATGTTGGGCTGGCAAGTGGGTTCCTGCATAAACTCTACGCGGCAAAAAAGCAGTACCCCAAGGCGTACCAATCTTTGCTGACTCGCACCCATGCCACAGACACCCTCTTTGCCAAACAGCGCCGTAACCTGATGGCAGAGGCCGAAGTCAAGTTTGAGGTAGAGAAAAAAGACCTGGAAAACCAGAAGCTGAAACTGGAGAAAGAAAAATACCAGCAGGAAATCCAATATGAAAAGCTGGTAAAACAAATTGCCATAGGCGTAGGGTTTTCCCTTTTAACCCTAGCCGGACTTCTTTTCATTGGATGGCGCCGGGTAAAGAAAAGCAATGCCAGAGTTAAGGCAATTAATCAGGAGATTGAGGAAAAAAACCGTGACATCTCCCAGAAGCAGGAAACCTTGGTGTCCCAGTCTAACGTCCTGCAAACCCAGCGCGATGAACTAGAGAAATTAAACACCTTCCAGAAGAAGCTTTTCTCTATTGTTTCGCACGATCTACGCAGCCCGTTTACCTCAGTGCAGTCCTTGTTTTATCTGGCTGACAAGAATGCCGTTAGCGACCAAGACTTCAAGCGACTGTTCTATCAATTAGGGAAGGACTACGATAACGCTACAAACCTGCTTAATAACATTCTTGTCTGGTCTAAGAGCCAGATGAGTGGAGCTTCTGTAAAGCTGGAAAAACTACCCTTAAAGCCTTTGATTTCAGAAACAATCGAGCTTTTACAGCATAATGCCACTCTTAAAGGCATCCTGCTGTTGCAGAAAGGAACAGAGGAGGTGCAGGTACTAGCCGATAAAGAACGATTGAAGTTTGTGATCAGAAACCTGATCTCCAATGCCATCAAGTTCACCCCGGAAGCAGGCACCATTGAAGTATCGGCAATTGGTTCTGACCAGGAGGTTCAGATAGCGGTGAAGGATAACGGAACTGGAATTCCGCTAGAGGCCCAATCAAAACTCTTTACCGAAGAACGCTACTCCAGAAGAGGAACTTCCAACGAAAAAGGAACCGGCATTGGCTTAATGCTTTGCAAGGAATTGCTGGACAGCATGAACGGCACCATCTCTGTACAAAGTGAACCCAAGGCAGGAAGTACGTTTCTGGTGCAACTACCCAAAGCAACCTTTGACGAAACAGAGAAAGAACATGCACTGAGTCTGGCCTTGAGCTAAATAGCAGATAGGTAGCTACTGATACTTGCAGTAATTACTCAAAAACAAAGAACCCGTTTTAAGCCTGTTTTACATAAAAGGTCTTAAAACGGGTTCTTTGTTTGTGTTTAACAGGTTAGGTGGTTTGTGACTCCCGCAGTTGAAGAATGAGCTTGAATTTCTTTTCATGCAACTGCTCTTCCAAACCTACCTTGTAAATGTGCGGGTTCAGGAACCGGCGGTAGGTCTCGTGCAGAAGGCTTAGCTGCTGTTTAGTACGTTCCTGAATAGCCGATAGCTCAGGGGAGGTGTACACTTGTTTCCCGTCGCGGAAAACAGGAACCAGCAGGTCCTGGTGGTTGCAATCCTTCGCGAAGCTTTTGCGCTGGGTGGGATCATTGGGGTGTACCATGGTGGCGGAGGCATTCACCTGAAGTGGCTCAGAATAGATCATATCGCCTACTAAGGAGTCATTGCGGTAGAACCGCCGCACCTGTAAAATACCAGGGGTAGAGACTTTGATGAGCTGCTCAGAAAGCTTCAGTTTATAATCCCAGTCTCCGTTTTTCTGGCGCAAAGCGGCCAGTTTGTACACGCCTCCCAGAGCCGGTTGGTCATAGGCGGTCACCAGTTTCGTGCCGATTCCCCAAGTATCAATGCGGGCTCCCTGCAGTTTGAGGCTCTGGATCAGGTTTTCGTCCAGGTCATTGCTGGCCAGGATAGAAACATCGGGGAAATCCGCCTCATCCAGCATTCTGCGCCCTTCTATGCTCAGATATGCCAGGTCACCGGAATCAAGCCGGATGCCTTTCAGTTCGCTGCCTTTCTCCCGCAGTTGCCGGGCTACCTCAATGGCTTTCTTGATGCCGTCCAGGGTGTTGTACGTGTCGACCAGGAACACAGAATCATCGGGGAACACATCGGCGTAAGCCGCGAAGGCTTCCTGCTCCTCGTCAAATGACATAACCCAACTGTGCGCGTGCGTGCCTTTTACCGGAATGTTGAACAACTGACCAGCCAGCATATTGGAGGTAGCTCCCACACCGCCAATGAAAGCCGCCCGCGCGGCGGATAAGGCCCCATCCGGACCTTGGGCGCGGCGCATCCCAAACTCAATCACGCGGTCGCCCTGGGCGGCATCCACAATGCGGGCAGCCTTGGTAGCGATCAGGGTCTGGAAGTTGAGGATGGTGAGCAAGGGGGTTTCCAGAAGCTGGCATTGCAGAATGGGGCCTTTGATGCGCAACAAGGGCTCGTTCGGGAAAACCACAGTTCCTTCTTCAATGGCGTCTACATCGCAGGAAAATTGTAATTGGCGGAGGTGGTCCAGGAACCCGTCTTCAAATAACTGCTGCCCTGTGCTGCTCTTGATGCTTCTCAGGTAGGAGAGATCCTGCTCGGTAAACTTCAGGTGCTGCAGCAGGTCAATGGCATCGGCTAAGCCGGCCGCAATGGTGTAACCTCCCTGGAATGGGTTCTTTCTGAAATACAGGTGAAAAACCGCTTCCTGCTCTTCCATCCCTTTTTTCCAGTATCCCTGGGCCATGGTCAGCTGGTACATATCGGTAAGAAGCGCGAGCGAAAGCTGGTAACGTTGGGTGATGTTCATGTTGCTGGTTTGGGTTCTTTTTGGAGAAAACAGGCCGAAAAGCGATTCCCTTCTCCGCCGTTTGCCTCTCTACGCAACAATGATATAAAACTTTGGGGTGGTTTGCTCTTTTTTGATGCCTGTACGGTTTGGCTGGTCATCTTTTGAAGCTACCCACATAAATCATCAAAGATCAATGCTTTGAAAAAAATGAAATTTGGAACCGGAAATTTTTAAAAAGATGAATTAAAGTTGGAATATAAAAAGATTTTTATGTAACTTTAGTAAAGTTAAGTCCGTATTTACCTTTAAACATTGTAAAAGATGATGTGAATTTTTACTGAGTTGCATTAGGGCCCCTAAAAACAGGAAATCATGAAAAAAGACCAGTTATCCACCCTGATTGCCGTTGGTTTCTTCGCTGGTACATTTGTAATAGCGTTCACTTCCAATGACAGCGATATTGCCGCTATGCGGGTATTAGCCTACCTGGCAATCGGCTGTTTCCTCACGCTCATTGCTATTTTTTGGGACAAGCTCTTCAAGGCCCACCACCAGGAGCATGATCCCAGCAAAATAAATTCAGTTCTGTCAGACGCCCAGAAGTTCTCCCAGGAATATGGAGACATTTACATAATGGCTGACAAACTCAAAAAACAACGCAAAATCCGGCATATTGACACCATCACCGGTGAACCTGCTTAACCTCCTTTGGGATAATGATATAAAAAGAATTACTGATTTACTCCTCAAAAAAGCCTCTTCCTCTAGGAGAGGCTTTTTTTATTCATCGGCTTCAGGAAAAGCCATAGAACCACCAACAAGTACTCTTCCTTTTGTACCTTCACCCTTTAAGTGTTTAAAAAGATGCAAAAAGTTAATATAGACGAGAAACTACAGCTGTTCTCTGATTACTGGAACCCCAGGATTGTAGGCGAGCTGAACGGACAGCAGGTAAAACTGGCAAAGTTCAAAGGCGAGTTTGTTTGGCACCACCACGACCATGAAGATGAAATGTTTCTGGTGGTGAAGGGGAGTTTCAAGATGGAGTTCAGAGACCATACGGTAGACCTGCACGAAGGCGAGTTCCTGATTGTGCCCAGAGGCGTGGAGCACCGGCCCGTGGCTCCTGAAGAAGTGAGTGTCATGCTGTTTGAACCGGCCTCTACATTAAATACCGGGAACCAGCGGGACAGCGAACGCACCCGTGAGGTCCTGGACCGGTTGTAGAAATTGGCTTTTGATTGTTTTAAATACCTGGTCCTGTGATTTCGCATAAACACGTTGTCTTCCTGGAAGTGGCGCGGCAGCTCAGTTTTACAAAAGCCAGCCAGATTCTGTACATCAGCCAATCTGCCATCAGTAAACAGATCAAAGCGCTGGAGGAGCATTACAAAACGGGTTTGTTTGAAAGATACGGGAACAGCATCAGCCTTACGCCCGCAGGAAAACTGCTTTACCAGAAGCTGGAGGCGGTGCAACTCATCCAAAACGAGCTTCACCAGGAACTTCCCCTTATCAGCAAAGACTTCCAGCCCAACACCACGTTGGTGCTGGGGGCCAGTACAACCGTGTCGCTCTACATTCTGCCCCCGGTGTTGTCTGAGTACCTTACCCGTTACCCGCAGGTGAACTTAACCCTCAAAAACCGGAACAGCGAAAACATACTCAAGGCGTTGCTGGACCATGACATTGACCTGGGCATTATTGAGGGAATCAGGAAGATAAGCCAGGTGACCTACACGCCCTTCCTCACCGATGACGTGATTGCCGTCTGCTCGCACCGGAACCCGCTGCAAAAGCATGAACTGGAGGTAAGTGACTTGTACCAGATCCCGCTGGCGCTACGGGAATCGGGGTCCGGCACGTTGGCGGTGCTGGAGGAGGCACTGGTGCAGCGTGGGGTGAAGCTTTCCCAACTACCGGTGCGGGTGAGGCTAGGCGGCACCGAGGCCCTGAAGAACTTTGTGCGGGTAGATACCTGTATGGCTTTCCTGCCCCGGCAGGCCGTGCTGCATGAGCTCGACTCCGGAGAACTGGTGGAGGTAAAAATCAAAGATCTCCAGGTAAAAAGGACTTTCAGCTTTATTCAGCGAAAAGGGACCGAAAACAACGCGCCTTACAAACACTTTCTGCAGTTCATGACCCGGCAGTATTCCTAAACGGAATAGCCTATCTCCAAAAGCTATTTGATATGGTTATACCCTTTGCCCATTTTGCCGGGGTAAAAGCCGAAACTATGTCAACCTCTCTCTTAACTAGCGTTAGTAACATTTCTCACCTGGTTTGCTCAAAATGCCAGCAAGAGTATTCCCATGAATCTTTGCAGAGGGTTTCTGCCTGCTGCGGAATGCCTCTGCTAGCCCGGTATGCTGTTTCAGCTCCCTTTTCCCAGAAAGTCCTCCAAAACAAAGAGGGTACCATGTGGCGCTACCAGGAAATGCTGCCGGTGATCAAACCCGAGAATAAAGTCTCCTTAGGCGAAGGCTTCACCCCAATTCTTTCATTGAAAAACCTGGGTAGCTCCTATGGCTTTGAGAACCTCTTGCTAAAAGACGAAGGACAAAACCCCACCGGATCGTTCAAGGCCCGGGGCCTGAGCATGGCCATTTCCAAAGCTCTGGAACTTGGGGTAGAAGGGTGTATCATTCCCACAGCCGGGAACGCCGGAGTAGCCATGGCCGCTTACTGCGCCAAAGCAAATCTGCCGGCAATAGTGGTCATGCCACGTCATACGCCCAAAGCCTTCAAAGAGGAGTGTTACTGGTACGGGGCCGAGGTGCACCTGTTGGATGGCCTCATTCATGACTGTGCCGCCGAGGTTAGAAAAATGAATCACCATGGGCAATTGCTGGATGTCTCCACCCTCAAAGAGCCGTACCGCCTGGAAGGAAAGAAAACCATGGGCTACGAACTAGCTGAACAGTTGCAATGGAATCTTCCTGACGTGATTCTGTACCCAGCAGGTGGCGGCACCGGGTTGATAGGCATCTGGAAAGCTTTCCAGGAAATGATCGCCCTGGGTTGGCTGGACAAAGACGTGCGGTTGCCCCGCATGGTAGCGGTACAGGCCCAGAATTGCCGTCCGTTGGTAGATACTTTCCTGGGGTTGCAACAAAATTCCCAGCAGTATAACGGAAAGCCCACTATTGCCAATGGACTAGCCGTTCCCAGACCTTTGGGTGAGCCCCTGATGCTGCAGGTCTTGGCTGAATCAAAAGGTACTGCCATTGCCATCTCTGAGGAGGAAATGGTGGAAGGAATACGGGAAATTGGCAAAAAGGAGGGTCTTTTCGTGGCCCCCGAAGGTGCCGCCGTTTGGATGGCAGCCCGTCAACTGCTAAGCCAAGGATGGATTCAGGCCCAGGAGAAAGTCCTGTTGCTCAACACGGGTGCCGGTCAGAAATACGTCCAGAACATAGAGGGACAATACCTTAACTAGCTCTTTTCCATTATAGGTTCCTTACACGGAGGTGCGAGTTGGCCGCATCAATTTTGGGATATGCCGGTTTTTGCGTAAACTGGGGTGCCTACATCCATCACTTTGGCTCACCCATGAATATTAAATCCTCCTTGTCGCTGGCCGCGGCAATCGGTCTTCTGGCCTCCTGTTCCAGTTCATACCAAACCCTGCACCAGAAGTCAATACTGGTAGACACCCACAACGATGTGCTTTCACAGGTAGTAATGGAAGGCCACTCCATGGAAAAGGACCTCACCGGAATTGCTCATACAGATTTGGCCCGGTTGCGAAAAGGAGGCGTTGACGTACAGGTGTTCGCCATTTTCTGCGATGAGACTTACGGGACAGGCAGAGCATTCAGGTTCGCGAACCAGCAGATCGATTCGCTAGAGGCCATCGTGAAGCGAAACCCCGACAAATTGCAGTTGGTGTACACTCCCGCAGAAGCCCGGCAGGCGGTCAAGAACCACAAAACTGCGGCCTTAAGCGGAGTAGAGGGAGGCCACATGATTGAGGATAACCTGGATAATCTTACCCACCTGTACAACCGGGGCGTTAGATACCTCACGCTTACCTGGAACAACAGTGTTGCCTGGGCTTCTTCCGCCGCTGATGAGAAGAAGGGAAGTGGCTACCACAACAAAAAAGGCCTGAACGACTTCGGGAAGCAAGTAGTAAAGCGGATGAATGAGTTGGGCATGTTAGTAGACCTATCGCACGTGGGAGAGCAGACCTTCTGGGACGTGATCAATACCACTTCCAAGCCGGTGTTAGTTTCGCATAGCTGTGCCGCTACCTTCAGTCCGCACCACCGAAACCTTACCGATGACCAGATCAAAGCCGTGGGCAAAAACGGCGGAGTGATTCACCTGAACTTCTTCTCAGAGTTTCTGGACAGCGCCTACACCAACCGGATGAGTGCCTTTATGGCCAAACATGATGCTGAGATTAAAGCCCTACGGCAAAAAGGTTTATCTGGCATGGCGCTTAGAGACGCTATTTTCCAGCAATACCCTAATGAGTCTGGCACCATCAATCCGCCGCTTTCTTTGCTCATTGACCACATAGACCATATTGTGAAGCTAGCCGGCATAGACCACGTTGGCCTGGGCTCTGATTACGACGGCATAAGTTCCACCCCGGTCAGCCTGGATGATGTAAGTACTTATCCTGTAATCACCAAGGCTTTGTTAGAGCGAGGGTACAAGAAAAAGGAGATAGAGAAGATCTTAGGCGGTAATTTCCTTAGAATCTGGGAAGCTAACGCCAAAAAGAGCTAAAAAACAAAAGCCTCTTTTCATAGAAAGGAGGCTTTTTACTGTGTACTGTTTTGGTGCTCTTTTTCCTAAAACATTACTAAAACAAAGTTTCGGCCGCAATTAGAAAGGGATGAATTGTAACCGGAAACGAAAGCTGGTCAAGCCCGCTGAGTTGCTTTATACCCGTGACATTGGCTGCAAATACAACTTCGGCCTCTTGTAGCAACTCCGGCTTGTACAGTCCTTCAGCCACGGAATAACCAAGCTGAAGGGCTAGCCTCATCAGGTTTCTTCTGGCAATTCCGTTTAGGCATCCGGTTTGCAAGGAAGGATTAAAGAGGGTGTTTTCCTTGATCCAGAAGATAGAGGAAGCCGTTAATTCTGCTACATGCCCCTGGCCATCCAATAAGAGCAGGTCATCTGCAGCTTTCTCTTTTTTCTCCCGGCTCGCGAGCACATATATGGGAGAGTGGACACCCTTAAAGCCCGAGAAAGGAGAGAAGTATGTTTGGACCGAGGTGCAGGTCTGTGCATGAACAAACTCTTGAGCAGGACTCTGAGAGGGTGCTGCGGTTACTATCCATTCTACGGCGTCTGTTTGTGGGGTGTATAAGCCTGCACCCGTCCGCCAAATTTTCCATTTCAATCTTCCCAACTCAGCGCAGTGGTTTTTACGGGCCAGTTCTTCCAGTTGGTCACTTAAAGCAGGTTTATTAAAGAAAGAAGGTATTTCCATCTTCAGAACAGCGGCTGCTTCCAGTACCCGGTCCAGATGGTCTTGCCAAAACCGGACTTTGCCATTCTGCATGATCATGGTTTCAAAGAAGCCATCGCTGTATTGAAAAGCCCGGTTAGAGAAGGGCAGCCGAAATTCTTCTTCTGAGATGAATTGTCCGTTGTAGAGAAGGTACACGCTTTAAAATCAGGTATAAAGGATTAGAACTTTGTTCAACTGGAAGTGAATCAAACTAAAGCAAACTGCTTGCCTGGGAGGCTTTTAACCCTTCCGCTGAACTCCAAAGTGAGCAGAACCGATGACAGCTGATTCATAGAAAGATTGGTGTGCCGGCTAATCACGTCAATATGGGAAGGGCCGGCTTCTTTGAGCGTTCTGAGCACTTGCCGTTCCTCGGCAGTGAACTCCTTCAGGTCCCATTCCTCCGTAGCAGGTACTGCCGGAGGAGCCAAGGCTTTGTCCCAATTGAGCAGTTCTTCCAGGTCTTTGAACTGGGTATAAGGAACCGCCTTCAGGGACTTGATGAGTTGGTTGCAGCCTTGGGACGTTTCTGAAAGAATAGGGCCCGGCACGGCCATCACCTCGCGGTCATAGCTGTGGGCAATGTCAGCGGAGATGAGCGAACCGCCCTTCTGGGTAGATTCCACTACAATGGTACAATCTGCCAGGCCAGCGATGATTCGGTTACGGGCGGGAAAGCGAGGAGCATCGGGTTTGGTCTCAAAGGGGTTCTCGGTTAACAGGCCGCCTTGGAAGAGCATTTTCTCGGCCACACTCTTGTGCACGCTGGGGTACACTGCATCAATCCCGGTTGCCATTACACCCACGGTGGGCAGTCCAGCCCGCAGCGCAGCTTTGTGGGCAGCAATGTCAATGCCATAGGCCAGGCCGCTTACCACCAGCGCCCCGTGTTTTACCAGGCCCTGCACCAGTTGCTCCGTTACCATGCGGCCGTACTCCGTGCTTTTACGGGTCCCCACAATGCTGATCACCTTGGAGGCGTTCAGGTCTGCTGTGCCTTTGTAATACAGCAGGAGCGGGGAATCTGGCAGGTTGCGTAAGCGGTTGGGGTATTCCGGCGAGGTATAGAACAGGATTTTAACCTTTTCCCTCTCGGCGCGGGCTAGAATCTGTTCCGCTTGCCGCAGTACTTCCTTCTGGTGAGTAGCAATCCTTCCGGCCAGCACATCACCCACTCCCGGAATCTTCGTCAGCCGCTCTTTGGGCACGGAGAAAACATCTTTCGCCGATCCGCAATAACTGACCAGTAGCCGTGCGTTTCCGCCGCCAATTCCGGGAATTAAGGGCAAAGCAACTTCGTGGAGCATGGTAGGGAGTTCTGAGTCAATAGTCCTGAGTCCTGAGTGGGTATATACGTTTAAAGCTCACCAAGTTATCAACTCAGAACTCAAGACTCAGAACTCAGAACTTGCTTCCCGCTAGGGAAGCTGTGATTTGATGCTGAGCAAAAACTCCTTCACTTTCTCCAGGCTCTGGATCATTTCAAATTTTTCGCGGGCCTGCACGCCGCGGTTTTTCAGCATCTCACGGGCGCCCTGGATGGTGTAGCCGCGCTCCTTTACCAAATGGTACACAAACCGTAGGTTTTCAATGTCTTTTGGCGAAAAGAGGCGGTTTCCTTTCTTGTTCTTTTTGGGCTTCAGAATATCGAATTCGGTTTCCCAGAACCTGATCAGCGAGGGGGCCACTTCAAACATGGCGGCCACTTCCCCAATGCTGTAATATTGTTTTTCTATATCGCGTTCTTTATAAGGCACTTTCTTGAGAGTTCTGAGTCTGGAGTTATGAGTGCTGAGTCTGAAAGTATCTCAAGCCGACTCAGGACTCAAGAATCAGAACACAGGACTCTTTTTAGCTTGTTTTCTGAAAAACAGGCGTAAAACCTGCCGCCAGCCTCCGCAATTTGCCAAAAAAGCTTACTTTTGCAGGAGACGCAAGGCGCACTGGAACGGCAAAAATTGGCTTTTTCTTTCGCATTTACAAGACCTTGCGCCATAGATTAGAAAGCAATTATTTAGATACATGACCTCCGCTGAGATCCGTCAGAAGTTCCTAGATTTCTTCGCCTCCAAAGGCCACCAGATTGTTCCGTCGGCGCCCATCGTGGTGAAAGACGACCCCACGCTCATGTTCATCAACTCCGGCATGGCGCCGTTCAAGGATTATTTCCTGGGCAACAAACCCGCGCCTTACGCCCGCGTGGCCGATACCCAGAAATGCCTTCGCGTGTCTGGTAAGCACAATGACCTGGAGGAAGTAGGCTACGACACCTACCATCACACCATGTTTGAGATGCTGGGCAACTGGTCTTTTGGCGATTACTTTAAGCAGGACGCACTCAAATGGTCATGGGAATTGCTTACTGAGGTGTACAAGCTGCCCAAGGACAGGCTTTACGTGTCTGTGTTCCAGGGCGATGCTACTGAGAATCTGCCTATGGACCAGGAGGCGTTTGATATCTGGAAGACCATGATTGCGGAAGACCGCATTCTGATGGGCAATAAGAAAGACAACTTCTGGGAGATGGGCGATACGGGTCCGTGCGGCCCTTGCTCTGAGATCCACGTAGACCTGCGTTCAGAGGAAGAAGTAGCCAAGATTCCCGGCAAAGACCTAGTGAATAATGACCATCCTCAGGTAGTGGAAATCTGGAATAACGTGTTTATGGAGTTCAACCGTCTGGCCGATGGCTCTTTGGTGAAACTTCCTGCGCAACACGTAGATACGGGCATGGGCTTCGAGCGTTTGTGCATGGCCATCCAGGGCAAACAGTCCAACTATGACACCGACGTTTTCCAGCCGCTTATCCAGTTCATTGCTGCTGAGGCCGGTGTAACATACGGTGAGAACGAGAAGACCGATATTGCCATCCGCGTGATTGCCGACCACATCCGGGCGATTTCCTTCACTATTGCTGATGGGCAGTTGCCGAGCAACAACAAGGCTGGTTACGTGATCAGAAGAATTCTGCGGCGTGCAGTGCGGTATTCCTTCACCTACCTGAACTTCAAGAAGCCGTTCCTGAACACCATTGTTCCGGTGCTGGCTGATCAACTGGCCAATGTGTTCCCTGAACTGAAGGCTCAGCAAGCCTTTGTGCAGCGCGTGATTGAGGAAGAAGAGAACGCGTTCCTGCGCACGCTGGAAAACGGTCTTAAGCGCCTGGAGTCACTGAACGATACTTTCAAGGCGAACGGCAATACCATTGACGGTAAAACCGCCTTTGAACTGTACGATACCTTCGGGTTCCCGCTGGATCTGACCGCTCTGATTGCCAAGGAAAACGGCTTCACCATTGATGAGGCGGGCTTCACCGCCGAGATGGAGCAGCAGAAGAACCGTTCCCGCAACGCCGCTGCCACGGAGCAGGGCGACTGGGTGATTTTGCAACCAGAAGTGGAAACGGAGTGGGTAGCCTATGACGCCGAAGAGGTGGAAGCCCGCGTGGTTCGCTACCGCCAGGTGACCGCCAAAAACAAGAAGGAATTCCACGTAGTGCTGGACCGCACGCCTTTCTACGCCGAGAGCGGCGGACAGGTAGGCGATACCGGCGTACTTCAGTCAGAAGCGGGCACCGTGAAAGTGCTGGACACCAAAAAGGAAAACGACCTGATCCTGCACATCACAGCTGATCTGCCCAAAGACCTGGAAGCTCCGCTGAAAGCCAAGGTTGACAGCAAGCGTCGGGCTCTGATCAAGAAAAACCACTCGGCCACGCACTTGCTGCACGCCGCTTTGAAGCAGGTTTTAGGCGATCACGTGAACCAGAAAGGTTCTTTGGTGAGCGATAAACTGCTGCGCTTTGACTTCTCGCACTTCACCAAAGTGACCGAGGAGCAGTTGCGCGAGGTGGAGCACATCGTGAACGAGCGCATCCGGGAGTCTATTGAGAAAGACGAGCGCCGCAACGTGCCTATTGAAGAAGCGAAGAACATGGGCGCTATGGCTTTGTTCGGTGAGAAATACGGTGACTTCGTGCGGGTGATTACTTTCAACAAAGATTTCTCCATTGAGCTTTGTGGCGGTATTCACGTGCAGAACACGGGGAACATCGGTTTCTTCAAGATCGTGAGCGAAAGCTCCGTGGCTGCCGGCGTAAGAAGAATTGAAGCCATCACCGCCGATGTGGCCGAGCAGTTCGTAGACGAGCAGATTTCCCAGTTTGAGGAAGTAAAGCAGTTGCTGGGCGTGCAGAAAGACTTCGGCAAAGCCATTGAAAAACTGCAGGACGAGAACAACGCACTGCGCAAGCAACTGGAAGCGTTTGAACTGAAGCAGGTAACTGCGCAGAAAGAGAAACTGGCGTCTCAGGTACAGAGCCGCGACGGCGTGAACTTCCTGGCAGCCCGTGTTGAAGTAAGCTCAGCCGATTACCTGAAGAAACTGGCCTTCGACCTGCGCAACGTAGTAGATAACCTGGTGCTGGTACTGGCTGCCGATGTAGACGGAAAACCGCAACTGGCCGTGATGCTGTCAGACGAAGTGGTTTCCGGCAAAGGCCTGAACGCCGTGCAAATGGTGAAGGAACTAGCCAAAGAGATCAAAGGCGGCGGCGGCGGACAGCCGTTCTACGCCACTGCCGGCGGAAAAGAAGTGGCTGGCTTAGATGCCGCCCTTGCCAAAGCCGAAGGTTTGATCCAGCAGGAATTAGCAAAGTAAATTATGTTTCGGGGCTGCTTTCTTGGAATCAGCCCCGAAACATAATTTACCTGTCAGACACTTTCTGGCGCGAGTCTCCAGACTCGTGACAAAAGATGAGGCGAGTCTCCAGACTCGCTAATTGGCAGGAATAGTTTAGGTAGTCTGGAGACTACCGCTATCCAGAGGCGCGAGTCTGGAGAATCGCGCCAGTTTCAGATAAAATGAAATGGAAACAATAGCGGTTTACCGGTTGTTTTCAGAAAATAGACCCAAAACAGAAATCGTGTTACGTGCTACGTGATACGTGCTACTAACGAAACATGAACGAAGAGATCCGTTCCCAATACCAAGCCATCATCGGTCTGGAGGTACACGCGCAGTTACTTACGGAGAGCAAGGCGTATTCTTCAGATTCCACGGAGTACGGCATGCTGCCGAACACCAACCTGAGTGTGATTACCCTGGCGCATCCTGGTACGCTGCCGCGGGTGAACAAGAAAGTAGTAGAAATGGCCATGAAAATGGGCTTAGCCACCGGCAGCCAAATCACGCGCCACAACTACTACGCCCGTAAGAACTACTTCTATCCAGATCTTCCCAAGGGCTACCAGATCACGCAGGACAAAACGCCAATTTGTACCAAAGGGCACCTGGACATCAAAACCAAAGACGGCCAGGAGAAGCGCATCGGGATCACCCGCATCCACATGGAGGAAGACGCCGGGAAATCCATGCACTTGGCCGGGGAGACCGAAACCCTGGTGGACCTGAACCGCGCCGGAACGCCGCTGATTGAGATCGTATCGGAACCAGACATTCGGGACTCAGAGGAGGCCTATGCCTATCTGACCCAGATCAAGAAGCTGGTGCAGTACCTGGAGATCTGCGACGGGAACATGGAAGAAGGTTCTCTGCGCTGCGATGCCAACATCTCGGTGATGAAGAAAGGCGCCAGCAAGTGGGGTACCAAGGTGGAGGTGAAGAATATGAACTCCTTCCGGAACGTGCAGCGCGCCATTGAACACGAGATTGATCGTCAGATTGAGGTGCTGGAAGCGGGCGGAACCGTGGATGCTGAGACCCGGAACTTTGATGCCAACACCGGCACCACCACGGGCATGCGCTCCAAGGAAACCATGAACGACTACCGGTACTTCCCGGAGCCGGACCTTCCGGCCGTGATCATTTCAGATGAATGGTTGCAATCTGTAAAAGAAAGCATGCCAGCCCTGCCGCAGGAGCTTTATGACCGTTTTACGAAGGAATATGGCCTGTCTGATTACGATGCCGGCGTGTTGACCGATGACAAAGACATCGCCCTGTACTTTGACGCGCTTTGCCAGCACACCAAAAACTACAAAGCCGCGGCCAACTGGATGAGCGGTCCGGTGAAATCATACCTGAACGAGCTGACGCTGCACATGAGCCAGTTCCCGCTTACTCCGGAGCAGATTTCAGGTCTCATTGCGTTGGTAGACAGCAACAAAGTAAGCCACAGCGTAGCTTCCAAGCAGATCTTCCCGTATTTACTGGAAAACCCCGGAAAAACCGCTGAGCAAGTGGCCACTGAGCATAACCTGGTGCAGGAATCAGACGAAGGGGCACTGCAGTCCATCATCGATGGCGTTTTAGCGGCGAATCCGCAAAAAGTGGCCGAATACAAAGCCGGGAAAGCTTCTCTGTTGGGCATGTTCATGGGCGATCTCATGAAACAAACCAAAGGGAAAGCCGATCCAAAACTGGCCAATAAGTTGCTGAAAGAGAGCTTAGAAAAGTAGGACTACTTACAGAAGAAGATGAAAAAACAAATCATACTGGCAGCCGCCGCCCTGGCAGTGCTGGGAGCCTGTCAGAAAAAGGGAGTAGCCACCGCTGACACCGATAAAAGCTACCGCATCACGGGCAAGATCACCAACATGACTCGTGGCAACGTGTACCTGGACGAATTGGGCGAGCAGGCCTTCGTGCCCGTAGATACTGCTACCATCAACAAAGACGGTACCTTTGTGATGGAAGGCACCGTGAACGAGCCTGCCATCTACAAACTGGCGTTTGATAACCAGGAAGGCATCATGCTTGTGGTGGACAACCAACCCATTGAAATCACCGCCGATTCTGGAAAAGTGGCCCAAAGTTACACCGTGAAAGGCTCCAAAGACTCTGAGCTGATCAAGGAACTGAACGGAATCATGCAGGGCATGCAGCAGAACGTTACTGCCTTAAACCAGCAATTCCAGCAGGCTGCCACCCAGGGAAACCAGGAGGAGATGAAACGGCTGCAGGAGCAGTTCATGGCTGCCCAGCAGGACAACCAGACCAAACTGAAGGCGTTTGTGAAAGCGAACCCGGCTTCTGTGGTATCGGTGTATACGGCTGGCAATATCCTGAACCTGGATGAGCACTTCACCTTTGTAGACAGTATGTCCACTGCGTTCAAGCAGTCGCTGCCTAACTCCAAATACACCAAAGCCCTGGATGAGCGCCTTACCAGAATACGGAGCACCGCGCTGGGAAGCGCAGCCCCAAACATCACCCTTCCTTCGCCACAAGGACCAGAGATTTCGTTGGCTTCTTTGCGGGGCAAGTACGTCCTGATTGATTTCTGGGCCAGCTGGTGCGGTCCGTGCCGTCAGGAAAACCCGAACGTGGTACGCATGTACAACAAGTACAAAGACAAAGGATTTGAGATCTTTGGGGTAAGCCTGGACCAGGACAGAACCAAGTGGTTGAATGCCATTGAAAAAGATAAACTCACCTGGCCGCACGTATCTGACCTGAAAGGCTGGGAAAGCAGTGCTGCTTCCCTGTACGGGGTAACGGCCATTCCGCAAACGGTGCTTTTAGACAAAGAAGGAAAAATCATCGCCAAAAACCTGCGCGGTGCTGCGCTGGAGGCTAAGCTTGCTTCTTTGCTGCCATAACTATTTCCCCTAGTTCAGATGAAAAAGGGCTGCCACATTAGAATGGCAGCCCTTTTTTCTTTTAGATTAATTCTGCTGAAGGAAGATCTTCTGAAGCACCTCCCACAGCTTCTTTTTCAGTTCAACGCTTTTCTCAATGTCTTCCAGGGAATCTACCAGCACAAACCTGGAGTTCTCAGACCTGTACATCCGGTAAAACTCCATTTTTGAGAGATTGGCCACGGGTAGTCCTTGCCCGAAAAGCAAAATGGCCTTTGCCTGGTATTTAGCGGCAATTTGTTTCACGTCATGCGTCAAAGACGGGGCCAGATTCCCAAACTTCACCTGATTGGTGGCCAGGCCCACGGCGGCTAACACCTTTTGCAGGAAAGCGTGCTGCGGGAGTTGCTGGAATACAGCCCCGTTCACCTGGAACAGAAGATAGGTTCCTTTCACGGCTTCGCCCAACCATTCTATCTCTGGAGCAGGTTCCGGAACAATCGGAGCAGGTGCTTTCTGTGGCATTTCTGGCAAACGTGGCGTTTTTGTTTCAGCTATGGGAGCTACCATTGGCTCAGCCTTGGGTTGTTCCGGAGCGGGAACAGAAACCACCTTTGCCTGGGCGGGTACCACGCCATGACTTTCCTGCTCAGGAATCACATAGAGCGTATCCTGCCCAAAAAGCTGTTGTAAAAAAGAGAGATCAGGTTGAAAGGCTGACATGGCAATTTTTAATCTGTATTTTAGAAAATAGGCCTAAATCAATTATCTAAGTCAAAGATAGATTTAAGCTCATTAGCGTCATGCGGTTTCATCCGGCCCGCCAAAATCAAACGCAACTGGCGTCTGCGGAGTGCACCTTCGTATAACTTTATTTCTTCCTCAGACTCTGGAATGGCCTCTGGCACATCAATGGGGTTGCCAGACTGATCAACCGCTACAAACGTAAAGAAGGCTTCGTTTGATTTCACCTTGGTGCCCGATGGAATGTCCTCTGACCACACATTGATGTGCACCTCCATGGAGGAACTAAACGCACGCGTTACTTGGGCCTCCAGCGTGATCACGTTACCTAACTTGATGCTTTCTTTAAAAGACACATTATCTACCGAGGCGGTAACCACAATGCGGTTAGAGTGTTTTTGGGCCGCAATTGCAGAAACAATGTCCATCCAGTGCATCATTTTACCACCCATCAGGTTGTTCAGGGTGTTGGTGTCATTGGGCAGAACAAGCTCGGTCATCCGCACATAGGAATCTTTGACAGATCTTTGCTTACGCATAAATAAAAGGATAGTATGAGCCTGTAAAGATACACGGTAAACCGCAAAGCTGTCTCCTTTAGGCTAATGGTTGTTAGGTGAAATTTCTCTTCAATCCTGATATAGACCTTTTAAGAAAGAAGATAGGCAATTATTTCCAGCCTTGTTTTCCTAAAAGTGGCACAAACTTAAAGTTGTCAAATTCTTCTTTAGCGAACTCATCTTCGCCAAGGCGGGTGATGCGCAGCATTTTCTGCGTAGCGGTATCACCCACCGGAATTACCAATTTGCCGCCGATGGTTAACTGGCGCAGTAAGGTTTTAGGAATGATGGGAGCTCCGGCCGTAACTATGATTTTATTGAAGGGAGCATGCTGCGGAAGACCTTCAGAGCCGTCGCCTAGAAAAGTATGCGGCGTAAGCCCCATCAACTGAAACTGACGGTTTGCCTTGTGGTACAAAACCTCGTTATACTCAATGGTATATACCTTAGGCGTAAGTTTCAGTAAGATGCTGCACTGGTAGCCAGAGCCAGTCCCAATTTCCAGGATCTTATCGGTGGGTTGTACTTCCAGGAGTTCGGTCTGGTAAGCCACAGTATAAGGCTGTGAAATGGTCTGCCCTTCGCCAATAGGGAATGCTTTGTCCTGGTAGGCTTGCTCCAGAAAGGCTTTCTCAAAGAAGAAGTGTCTGGGCACCTGTTCCATTGCCTCCAGTACCCGCTTGTCTTTGATTCCTTTTTCCTGAACAATACGCACCAAGCTTTTGCGCATACCTTTATGACGGTAACTGTCTGTGAGCATAAATGAGCCAGATATTAAACTTTATACGTTTTTAAACCTTACAGGAAGTAATTGCGGCGCTAAAATAGCAAATAGGGTTTTAAAACCTGCCGGAATAAATTTTGACTATGATTTGGAATTAGAGTGTAGTTTTGTGGTTAGGCGGAGTTGAAGTCTGCAGTGTCGCATTTGAATAATCCATGCCAGTAAGCCGCAATCTACATATCTATAAAGTTGTTCTCGGGGATTTCTTTTCAGCCTTTCTGGCCTGGATCGTATTTTATCTCTCTACTAATTATCTTTTTGTAGAACTAACCGATGCGTTGGATCTTGCTTTTCTGGGCAGATCCTTCATGGTGGCCTCTTCCTGGGTAGTGCTGTACGCTTTGTTGGGGCGTTACCGGGACATTTACCGGGTATCCAGGTTCAAGGAGGTGGTGCTGCTGGCAGGAATGTCGCTTGGCGGGGCGGTGGCCATCTTTTTGGCGTTGCTGTTTGAAGACCCCAATGCGCAAGGGTTTCAGGTGTACTATGAGCCCATTGGGTATTACTTTCTTCTGCATTTCATTTTCTCGGTGATCGTTAAGGTGTCGGTTTTGAACCACTTGAAGAAGTTGGTGCTGAACGGAGACATTTACTTTAACACGGTTGTGGTAGGCTCCAGCAGCAACGCCCGCGAAGTGTATGACGAGCTGGAGAGCAACAACAAGCATCTGGGGTTCAGGATTGTGGGGTTTGTGCAGAGTGAACTCACGTTGCCGCATTCTTTCCAGGAGCAAATTCCCTTGCTGGGGTCTTTCCATAAACTTCCATCGGTGATCCGGGAGCTGGAAATCCAGGAAGTAATCATTGCTATTGAGCCTTCCGAGCACAAGCTTATAGAGCAAATTCTAAGCTCGCTGGAAGGCGAATCTGTCAGGATCAGTATTCTCCCCGATGTGTACCAGATTCTGCTGGGGTCGGTGAAAGTAGCCCACCTCTTTGGCACACCCTTGATTGAGGTAAAGCGCGACCTGATGCCTTTCTGGCAACAGATTCTGAAAAGGGTGATAGATCTGGTTGCGGCAGTGGTGATCCTGATAGGTTTATCGCCGCTTTACGCCCTGGTAGCCATTTTGGTAAAAGCTTCTTCCCCAGGCCCTATCTTCTTCAAACAGGAGCGGATTGGTCTTCAGGGAAAACCCTTCAACATCTTCAAATTCCGAAGCATGTACTTAGACGCGGAGAAGATGGGGCCCGCGCTCTCTTCCGACGATGACCCCCGGGTGACAAAGTTTGGCAGATTTATGCGGAAAGTAAGGTTAGATGAACTTCCGCAGTTTTATAATGTATTGATAGGAGAGATGAGTCTGGTAGGGCCCCGGCCCGAAAGACAATACTTCATTGATTTGATCACCGCACAGGCCCCCCATTACAAGCACCTGCAACGGGTACGGCCCGGTATTACTTCGTTGGGCCAGGTGAAATTTGGGTACGCCCAGAACGTTCAGGAAATGGTGCGGCGCCTGAAATACGACATTCTTTACATTGAAAACATGTCCCTTGCTATGGATTTCAGGGTGATGTTGTATACCGTCAAAATCATTGTGCAGGGCAGAGGGAAGTAATGTGCTACTGAAGGAATGTGCTAAGGTGATGAAAGAATCCTTAGTACATTCCTGAACCATTAGCACATCAGCACATTAAACAATTAGCAAATTCAACCATGTTCACAGGAATCATAGAAGCGCAGGCCGAGGTAGTAGCAATCAGAGACGAACAGTCTAACCGGCATTTTACCCTTACCTGCCCGTTTACGCAGGAGCTTAAAATAGACCAGAGTGTGGCGCACAATGGGGTTTGCCTCACGGTGGTGGCTATTGAAGAGAATACCTACACCGTGACGGCCATTGCCGAGACGCTTTCCAGAACCAACCTGGGGCAATTACAACAAGGCGACAAAGTAAACCTGGAGCGCTGCCTGCTGGCAAATAGCCGCTACGATGGGCATATTGTACAAGGGCACGTAGACCAGGTTGGTATCTGCGAAGAGGTGAAAGACCAGCAAGGAAGTTGGTTGTTCCGGTTCCGGTATCAGCCCCAGGCGGCGGGAAATGTCACCGTGGAGAAAGGGTCCATCTGCGTGAATGGGATCAGTCTTACGGTGGTGGAGTCTGGCGAGGATTTCTTCTCGGTGGCCATCATTCCGTATACCTATGAGTTCACCAACCTGCATGCGGTAAAACCCGGCGATCAGGTAAACCTTGAGTTTGACATTATCGGGAAGTACGTGGCCCGTTTACTCAATAAATAAGAACAAGTGTGTCTGTTTTAAGCCGGATTATCAGAAACCAAGTTTGAAACAGACACACTTCTTTGTTTAGTTGGTTGCTATTGTTGCCAATAAGGGAATTTCTGGGACGCCTTGCGGAAGAAGTACATTCCCAGCCAGGCAGCGGCAATGCCAATGAGCGCTCCGCCGGTGATGTCTCCGGGGTAATGAACTCCTAGGTAAACGCGGCTGTAAGAAATGGCCGCTGCCCAAATCAACAACAGCACTTTAAAAGCCCACTGGTTTTTAGGCAACAGCAGAATCACAAATATGGCCACTGCAAAGGCATTGGCGGCATGGGAAGAAACGAAGCCATATTTACCTCCGCAGCCATCTATGGCGTTCACGGCACCTAAAACTGGATCATGACAAGGGCGCAATCGGGCAAAAAAAGGTTTGAATATACCCGATGACACAAAATCGGCTATGCCCACGCTGGCACCCAGGCACAGCACCATAAGCACACCTCTTCGTTTGTAAAAGTAAAAGAATAAGCCTGCCAAGATCGCGTAGAAAGGGAACCACACGTATTTGTTGGAGATAAAGACCATCACGCCATCCCAAAACGGCGAATGGTGGCTGTTCAGCTCCAGAAACAAAGATTGGTCTAAGGCAATGAGTTCGTCCATGCGGTTACAGGTTTACCCAGTCAATACCCGGTTTAAAACAAGCCAAGGCCTCCGCCTCGGGTGAGCCTTCCTCCGGCGAATGGCTGTAGTGCCAGCTGGCCAAGGGAGGCAAACTCATCAGGATCGACTCAGTGCGGCCGTTCGTTTCCAGCCCGAATTTGGTTCCTCGATCGTTTACCAGATTAAACTCCACGTAACGGCCCCTTCTGATCAACTGCCAGCTCTTTTCCTCCTCCGTAAAGGGCAGTTCCTTGTTCTGGTTTACGATGGAAGTATACGTAGGCGAGAAGGTATCTGCCACGGCCTGCACAAACGCGAACCTGTCTTCAATAGAGACTTCTTCAGTAGGGGTGAGCCGATCGAAGAAGATGCCGCCTACGCCGCGGGTTTCTTCGCGGTGCGGAATGTAGAAGTATTCATCGGCCCACTTTTTGAACTCTGTGTAATATTCGGGCCGAAAACGGTCACAGGTATTTTTGAGTTGCTGGTGGAAGAACCTTACCTGCTCTTTGTTCACGTAAATAGGCGTAAGGTCTATGCCTCCGCCAAACCAGGCATCGCCGTTGCCTGCCTCAAAGTAGCGCACGTTCATGTGGGTGATTGGCACGTGGGGGTTCCTGGGGTGAATCACCACCGATACGCCCGTTGCAAAGAAATGCGGATCTGGTAAAAGCAGGGCGTTGGCCGCTTTCTCGGGCAGAATTCCTTCCACGGCTGAGAAATTTACGCCTCCTTTTTCAAAAACAGCGCCGTTCTGGATCACGCGGGCTGCCCCGCCGCCGCCACCCGGACGCTCCCATTGGTCTTCCTGGAATTTGGCCGTACCATCGCAGGCTTCTAAATCAGCACAAAGACGCTCCTGAAATGACTTAAACCAGCTTTGTATCGTATCTCTCATGTAAAAGTATCGGGCCGTTTTAGAGCCGTTCTGACAAAAATAGGCGATAAATAGGAGAGCCCCGCAATTTACCGGTTTTGCTTTCTTCAGGAATAACCGTTATTTTCAAAACAAACAATTGTTAGTTTATGAATCAGACTTCTGTTGAGGCCCCTCCGCAGGTAGACTTTGATCTGCTGCTGAAAGCTTATCGCCTGATGCTCACCGCCAAGGCCATGGCCGACACGTACGAAGAAAATAAATCGGTTTGCAGTAAATACGTCCACAGCACCTCGCGTGGGCACGAAGCCATTCAGTTGGCTACCGCTTTTCAGCTCACAGAGAAAGATTTTTTATCGGTGTACTACCGCGATGAATCCATCCTGCTGGGCCTGGGCCTGACGCCGTATGAACTCATGCTGCAGTTGATGGCCAAGCGCGATGATCCCTTCAGCGGGGGCAGAACCTATTATGGGCATCCCTCACTCAGAAGGGAAGGGTTCCCGGTCATACCGCACCAAAGCTCGGCCACCGGCATGCAGGCCATTCCGGCTACTGGTATGGCGCACGCCTTGTCTTATTTGGAGTCCCAGAACCTGATGGACTCGCAGGATGGCCGAGTGGTGCTTTGCTCTCTGGGCGATGGTTCTGTAACCGAAGGCGAAGTGGCCGAGGCATTCCAGATGGCGGTCTTGAAGAAATTACCCATCATTTACCTAGTGCAGGACAACGATTGGGGCATCTCCGCGAAGGGTTCTGAGATGCGGGCCATGGATGCCTATGATTACGCAGCCGGTTTCAAAGGAATGGAGCGGCTGCGCGTAGACGGGTCCGATTTCCTGAATTCCTATACCGGAATGAAGGAGGCCTTCAGGATAGCCCGCCAGGAGCGGAGACCAGTGCTGGTCCATGCCAAGTGCCCGTTGCTGGGGCATCATACTTCCGGCGTTCGGCGGGAATGGTACCGGGGCGATAATCTGGCGCAACACACGGTACTGGACCCAATTCCTAAGTTGGGCAATTACCTACTGGAGCAAGGCTTGAGCGAGGCCGAACTTACCTCAATAGCCGACGAAGTCAAAGCCGAGGTGCAGGCTCATTATGAGAAAGCCCTGGCTGCACCAGATCCTCATCCTGCCAAGTTCAACCTGCATGAGTTTTCTGAACTGCATGTGAAAGAGGAAACCGGCAGGCGCCAACCCGCCAATGCCGAGAAAGTGACCATGGTAGACGCCGCTCTGCATGCTGTAGACGACATCCTGCGCCAGTACCCGGAGGCTTTGTTCTACGGACAAGACGTAGGCGGGGAACTGGGTGGTGTGTTTCGCGAAGCGGCCTTGTTGGCCAAAAAATACGGCGATAACCGGGTGTTCAATACGCCAATCCAGGAAGCATACATTGTGGGGTCAACTGCGGGTATGTCGGCGGTGGGAGCGAAGCCTATCGTGGAGATCCAGTTCGCCGATTACATCTGGCCCGGCATTAACCAACTGGTGGAGGAACTTTCCAAGAGCTGTTACCTGAGCATGGGCAAATTCCCGATCCAGTCTTTGATTAGAGTGCCCATTGGAGCATATGGCGGGGGCGGACCTTACCACTCCGGCAGCATTGAATCCACGCTGCTGAACATCAGGGGAATAAAAGTGGTCTACCCCTCCAATGCCGCAGACATGAAGGGCTTGATGAAAGCCGCTTTCCTGGACCCAAATCCGGTAGTGATGCTGGAGCACAAAGGCCTGTATTGGTCTAAAGTACCCGGCACCGAAGACGCCAAAACCATAGAGCCAGATGCTGACTACATCCTGCCTTTGGGCAAAGCGAATGTGGTGCAAACGGCTTCAGAGGAGCAGGTGAAAATGGGCAACAGCCTTACGGTCATCACCTACGGGATGGGCGTGTATTGGGCCAAAACAGCCAGTAAACAGTTAGCCGGCGAGGTGGAGATTGTAGATCTGCGTACCTTGAATCCGCTGGACTTTGATACGGTGCAAGCCTCCGTGAAGCGGCACGGCAAAGCCCTGGTTTTGACCGAGGAACCTTTAATGAATTCCTTCGCCGAGTCGCTGGCTGGAAGAATCAGTAGAACCTGCTTCCCCTACCTGGATGCACCCGTGTTTACCCTAGGCGCTGAGAACCTTCCGGCCGTTCCTCTGAATGTAGATTTGGAGCGCATGATGCTGCCTAATGCGGAGAAGGTATTGGAAGCTATTAAAGAGTTGCTGGCTTACTAGATGCTAGCCGCTAAATTCGTTTTTAGCGTAATAACGAAGCCCCCGCTTTTAAGCTGTTTTCAGAAAAACAGCTTAAAAGCGGGGGCTTTGGTTTGGCAAGAAAGTTTACTATCTATTATTAAACTTCTCGGTACTTAGAAGGGATACCCGATACCCAGGTTGAAGGTGGCTTGCGTGTTGTTACCAAAAATGCGGTCGCTTCTGAATTGGTTGATGACAAACCGGCTTCCCTGCGGCATGGCTGGATCGTAGACCTTGGTGGCAATATCGAAACGCAGAATGGCGAAAGTGAAATCCAGGCGAACCCCAAAACCGGTGCCCACCGCCAGCTCTTTGTAGAACCGGTTGAATTCAAACTTAGCCCCTGGTTGGGTCAGGTATTGCTCTGGATTAGGGTTGGTGTTTCGCTCATTGAACAACCAGATATTTCCGGCATCCAGGAAGAGGGCTCCGTTCACGTTCGCATTCCCAAACCGGAACATCCGAAAGCGGAACTCCGAGTTCAGTTCCAGTAAAATCTCGCCGGTTTGTTCAAACAGGTAATCTACCTCGCCGGTGGTTTTGTTGATGAGCGCGCTGGAACCCGGCCCTAACCGGCGGGGCAGCCAGGCCCTTACGCTGGAAGAACCTCCCGCAAAGAAGTATTTGTCATAGGGCAAGGCTCTTGATTCACCCAAAGGCTTGGCAATACCTCCGTTGGCACGATACACAAACATCATGTTGTTGCCCAAGGTATGGTAACGGCGATAGTCCACGTTCACTTTGGCAAACCGGTAGGTGTTCATGTCCTTAAACCGCTCGGCCACATAATTCCAAAGCAAGCCGCCGCTCTCCACAAAAATTCTGACCAGCTTGGCATCGTTTGACTGGTTAAAGTTAGCGGTATTGTAGAGGCTGGTGAAGTTAATGGAAGAAACAAACGCGTTCTTAAAGCTTTCATTCAGCGGGTTCCCCGATTGTTCCAGCGTCTGCAGGTAGGCATTGAAGGTGGAGTCTATGCGAGGCGTGCTGATCACGTTGATGTCTAGCGGCGAGAAACTGAACTGGTGGATGTTCAAGCGCTGCCAGATGTAGTCAAAGGAGAAGTCTACGTTGGTTCTGGTGTACTCATTGCGGTCTACATAGGTGTAACCGGTACTGAACCTGGTGCGCGGGTTGAATTTGATCAACAGGTCATTGGTCCGGAAAGGCACCAGAATCTGCGGGAAAGTAACCCCCATGTCGGCACCCACCTCGGTTCTGCGGCCCACGGTGGCCACGTTCCGTTGTAATTGTCCTTCCACCCCGGCCCGTATCCCAATGTCAAAGATCTCGGCCCCGCCAAAGATGTTCCTGATCCTGAACCGGAAACTGGCGTACGGGCCCGGCACCTGCTCGGTGAAAGTACCACCTACTTCAGAGGTTTCCTGGAATCGCGGCAGAAGAGAGGTATTAATCTGGGCATCCAGTAAACCCTGGTTCGGGGCTAAAGTTCCCAGAGAATCTTCCACCTTGGTGTAGTTGATGGTAGTGTACTTGAATACATCCAGGTTGCTGATGATGCGCTGGTTGTTTAAGGTTCTGGTGGCGGAGTAGGTCTGCCCGGGTCTGATAATGACTTTCCTGGCCAGAATCTTCGGTTTAATGCGGTGCTGGTAAGCCAGAAAGTGAACGGTATTCAGCTCTACCGTATCGCGGGAGCGGGCAAAGCGGTTCAGGCCGGCATCGGAAGTAAAATAGACGTGGTTGATTCTATAGACTCGGTGCAGCGTGGAGTCTGAAGGATTGGCCACCAGGGTACTGAGCCGCACGGTGTAGTCCTCAAAGCTGGTATCAGCTTCAAAGGTGATGAATTGCTGCCGCAGGTCATAGTACCCGTTGTTTTTCAGGAGCTGCTCTATCCGGATTCGTTCCTGGGAGAGAATGTTTTCATCATAGGGCTGCTGCAACCGGATGTGGCTAGCTGTTTGGTTCTGGTGTAACAGGCGCAGGATAGCGGTGTCTGGTACCTGGTAAGTATGCTGGGTAAGCACGTAGGGCTTGTCTTCCTGCACCTGCAGCGACACAAACACCTTCTTTTTGCGGGTTTGAACCGTGGAGGCAACGTGGTTCCGGAAATAGCCTTTGGAGTTAAGGTAAATACGAACCTGTTCCTCGGTTTGCGCCAGTTTGGTGGAATCAAAGATGGCCGGTGGCTCCCCAACCGTACGCATAAGCCAGTTGCCGTTTTCTTTTTTGTTCTGGAGCTTGGCTAATTTGTTTTCTTTGCTTTCAATGAGCTTGTCAACCTTCACCGAGTCACTGCCGGCTCGCTGGATGCGTCGGTTATAGTCTGCGGTTTCTTCTTCAATGTTAGCCTGAATGCGCTCTGGGTTGTAAAAGCTTTTGCCTAAATAGTAGAGGTTCAGGTAAATAGGAGCGCCCAGCACCCGGCGGTTAGGTTTCTGCTGGTACAAAGCCGAAATTTCAGACTTGTTATTTTGTTTGACTCCTTCCAGCTTTATGCGCCAGAGCAGCCGCTCGTTTTCGGCCAAGTGGCGGGTAGGGGTACAACTCATGAACAGGCACAGCATTGTGAATACCGCGCCGAATACGTAACATCGTAGCTTCAAACGTAGGAAAGGTATGATCTCAAAAGGGGCTTTGAAGTACATTAGGTCACTGCAAATAAAGAAATATAGATTGCTTCACCAAGCTTTCACGGTGGAAGGTGAAAAGAGCGTGGCAGAACTGCTGCAATCAGACTTTGAACTGCAAACGGTCTATGCCACCCAAAAATTTTTACAGAAGCATACCGGTCTTCTCAGGAAAGGTTTTGAGGTAGTGCCGGTAAGTGAGGAAGAGTTAGGCAAAGCCGGTTCAATGGAAACCAACAACGCTGCCTTAGCTATAGCAAAAATGAAGCCGGGTACCGATTTTTCCTGGCAACAGAACCCGTTTGTACTGGCCCTGGACGAGGTACGCGACCCCGGCAACCTGGGCACCATCATCCGGATTGCTGACTGGTACGGGCTCACCTCCATTGTACTCTCAGAAAACAGCGCCGATTTCTACAACCAGAAAGTGATTGCCGCTACCATGGGCTCTTTCACCCGCATCACGCCGCACTACGTTGATTTAGGCGTGTTTCTGGAAAACCGGCCCCAAAACATACCTGTGTACGGAGCGGCGCTGGAAGGCAAAAACGTGCACAGACTATCGCTGCAACCACAGGGGGTGCTCATCATGGGGAATGAATCGCACGGCATCAGGCCCGAGATCATGGAGAAGGTAACCCAGCCGCTGCACATTCCCGGCAGAGGCGGTGCTGAGTCGCTCAACGTGGGAACAGCCACAGCCATCTTGTTAGATAATTTCTTCAGAAACATCTAAGTAGATTTATTCAGGAGTTCTGCGGCTTTACATGTTTTAAGCCTTATTTCCTGAAAAACTGCCCAAAACAGAATTAGTCTAGAACCTGAATAAAAAAAGAGGAGCTTGCGGCTCCTCTTTTTCATTTTGAATGCTTTCTGACTTAGATTTTGATTCTCAACCCTACGGCTAAGGCATTGGCCTGAGGTCCTTTGTTGTCTTCAAACATGTCATTCAGGTTATACTTCCCGAAGAACTCCAGGCTTCTGATTCCCACGAAACCAGATACCCCGTAAAGGAAATCGTTCAGGTAGAAATCATCTTTGGTTTTGTTTTTGAAGTTGTCTCCGTCCTGTGAGTACTTAACTTTGGAGTGGCTGCTGAGCATGTAGCCTACAAAGCCCCCGCCGCCAATTTTGAAAGCGGTTTTGCCTTTTCTGTTTTTGAAGTCAAAGCCAACTTCCAGCGGAATGTTCACTGAAGAGGTAGCCAGTTTGCTTTTCTCCAGGTCAAGGGGAGCGGCGTTCACAAAATCGGTTCTGCCTTCGTTGTTCACTATCATAATGTTGTTGTCAAACATGTAGTTGTGGAAGTCAAAGTTGAACCCGGTCATCAGGCGCAGCGGGCTGGCTTCACCGCCTATGCGGTAGATCCATTTGCTGTTCAGGCTGATGTAGCGCGAGGCAAGCGGTCTTAGCTCTATGTCTGTTACTTCGCTGCCGGCCAGGGCCTCTTTGTTCATCCAGTGAGAAACACCCAGGTCTATCTGGAAATCAAACTCTTTTCTGGGGTTGCGGTTTTTGTAACGTTTCTCGTCTTTCTCAGCGGTTTCAGTGGAGTCTGAGGAGCCAACATTCACTTTTACTTTAGTGCTGTTGCCGTCTTCGTCTTTTTCTATGTCAACGCCCACTTTGTCGGTGATCCGGATGCGGTTCTTTTCTTTGATGGTTACCTCAGTGCCGCCGGGACCGTTCTGGGTAATGGTGATGTTCACGTCTTCAGAAGTATTGGCCGATGCCTTGTCTATGGTGACGGTTACTTCTTCGCCGTTTTTGCCGGCCGCTTCTATCTGGTTGGCGTATTTATCCAGCAGCAGCATGAGAGAGTCAATCTTCTCGTTTTTTAGATTTTTCAAATCTTTCACATCTTTCACCACCACCAGGAGACGGGCATCACTTTTAAGCTTTAAAATGAGGGTATCTTGAGGGGCAGCCAATTTTGGGGCAAGTGAACTGGCGCGAGAAGGCAAGGCGATAGCTGCAGCCACCATGGTGGCCGTTAGCAAGGCGTACATACGTTTCATGGAAGTAGGATTTTAAAGTTCTATGGTCTTTGTGATTTTCTTGTTCCCAATGTGGGTTTCAAGAGCGTACGTGTGTTTGGTGATACCTAATTCTTGCAGATCAACCTTTTCACCTTCTTTGAGGTTTTTCACTTGTTTCAGGATTCCTTTCAGGACGCGTCCAGAACCTGTTGGGGTTTCCTCCTCTTGCGGTGTGTGATCTACTTTAGTAGATGCAGAGGCGAGGGTGGTGGTTGCCTGTGCATTGTCAAGTTTTACAATTATTTCTAAAGACGCTGGTTCTGAGCTGGTTTTTGTTTCTTCCTGCTTTTTCACCGGAGTAGTGGCGGCCATCAGAACAGGCTCAGACACCATTTTCACGGTTGTAGGCTCAGTGGTGCGGGTTTGAGCTGAAGTTGTACCCGTAGCCTTTCTGGTCACCGAGGTTACCTGCTGGCGTTCTTTTGTAGAGGCAGAAGCCAGAGCCTGCGCCTGGGCTGCCTCAGCAGGAGCGGCAGGAGTAGCGCTATTGAAGCTTGGCTCAACTGTTTGCGCAGGAGCAGGTGTTACTTCTGTAGCGGGTGCCTGGGCAGCAGGAGTTACTGTTCTCTGTTGCTCTACGGTAGCCACGCTGCCAGAGGGCTGCAACGGATCTATGTTTTCTCTGTTTACCCAAAGACCTACGCTCAGCAGCATGGTTACCGCGGCAGCCGCCGAGTAATACCACATCCTGATGGGCTTGCGTTCCTCTTTCTCCTCTACCGGAGTGGGAGCCAGGAAAGGATTAGGCACCTGTTGCTGACCGTTGGCTTGCATACGGGCCTGCATGCGTTCCCACACATCATTGCCTGGGGTAACCGGTCGGTTCTGAAGCTTGTCTCTGAATAATTTATCTAAGTCTTCTGCGCTCATGTCTTTGTCCGTTAGATGGCGATCATTACTCCTTGTTGGGCCAGCATGCGCTGCAGCATGGCTCTGGCTTTGCTTAACTGTGATTTGGAAGTGCCCTCAGTGATGTTGAGCATCTCCGCAATTTCCTTGTGTGAGTAGCCTTCAATGGCGTACAAGTTGAAGACTGCCCGGTAGCCGGCCGGAAGCTCTTTCAGCATATCCATCATCTCCTCGGCGCTCATGTCGCTGTCAGCGGAGGCGTCCTCAGAGGCCAGATGGATGTGCTCTTTGTCTATGGCCAGGTGCATGGGTTCCTGTTTGCGTAACTGTTGCAGGGCTTCATTTACCATGATCCTGCGAACCCAGCCTTCAAAGCTTCCTTTTTGCTCAAACCGGTTCACATGCTGGAACACCTTCATGAACCCGTTGATCAGGACTTCCTCGGCATCCATCTCGTTCTTGAGGTACCGTAGGCAAACCCCCATCATGGGGCCGGCGTAACGGTCGTACAAGAATCGCTGGGCTTTGGCATCGCCTTCCTGCAGTGCTTTTACCAGATCTGTCTCGTTCACGGGTTGTAGAAGTTTAAGCTATACTTTTTGCCTGTTTGTAATGATAGATGCACCACCTTAAATTTCGGTTGCCTGGGATCTTGAAAAAATTTTAAGTAAAAATAAGATTTTGGCTTGAAGTTAAGGCAGGTTTTCAGCCTGTTTGTGCCAAATTATTGTACATCAAGAAGTTATTCGCTTACCTTTGAATAGATTACTGTATAGATCGATCCAAAAAATTTTAAATAGACCTATGAAATCGTTTCTGATAGCCTTGGCGTTAAGCTGCACCCAAGTTGTTTTTGCGCAAGACAAACCCGCCAGCACCCTTACTCCGGACCAATACAAGGAAGTAGTAAAGCAGGAAAAGGGAGTTTTAATTGATGTGCGTACCCCCGAGGAATTTGCACAGGGGCACCTGAAGAAAGCCAGAAACTCAGACTACAGGGGAGGAGCTTTCGCGAAGGAACTGGAAACGCTGGATAAATCTAAAACCTATTACCTGTACTGCGCCTCGGGGAACAGAAGCGGAAAAGCGCTGCAGCTCATGAAGGAGGCAGGTTTTGAGCACGTCTATAATATAGGAGGCTATAAAGACCTGCAGGCCGCAGGCTTACCCGTTAAAAAAGCAACGGCCAGTAAAAAGGCTAACCAGTAAAATTAGGTTTTCCTCGTTTTTAGATTGATTTAGAGAAAACAGCCCTAAAACTGATGTGAAAATCTCTGACTTTCAACCATTAAAAAAAAGTGCCTTTGCCTAAGAATTCTGGGTTAAACAGAAGACCTGGCAAAGGCACTTTTGGTTAGTAGCTTATCCTATTATAAGATATAGAAAGCTACTTTCTGCTCTTTTTTAGGAGCTTCTTCGGGTTCTTTGTATTCGCGGAGCATCTGTTTCAAGTCGCGGTCAATGGTCTGCGCGATGGTGCTCATTGGGGTATCGGTGGGTTTATTCTCAAAGGGGTCTTGCAGATGAATGGCCATTTTCTCGATCAGTAGGAAGGAGGAGGCAATTGCCACTACCAGCGGCACCATCATGATCCCGAACACGTCTATCACTCCGAACGGCAGCATCAGGATAAAGAGGATCAAGGCCAGGTGCGTGTACAGGCTGTACGTAGCCGGGAATACGGTATTCTTGATGCGCTCACAACCACCCATGGAGTTACAAAGGCGGGTCAGTGTGCCGTCAATTTCAATC
Organism: Sabulibacter ruber; assembly: GCF_017355955.1. GTDB lineage: Bacteria > Bacteroidota > Bacteroidia > Cytophagales > Hymenobacteraceae > Nibribacter > Nibribacter ruber_A. Next base: position 318,078 of record NZ_JAFFID010000001.1, read on the forward strand.
TGCTGGTACTTATTGATCCAGCCTTCTTTGTAAGCCCGGCGCAAATCCTCCCCGTGCAGCTGCAGCAATCCCACGGGTTTGTTGGTGTAGTCCCGTAGGTAAGCCAGCTGCTCCTTCGACATCAGTTTATCGGCTCCCTCCAGGGGCTCCAGTCTTCTGAGGGACTGGCCCAGGCTGTAGCACCAGGCAATCTGCCGTTTCACAAACCTTTCCTTGAAATACAAAGCCTCCACGGAGTTGTAAGGCGTGTCCACGAAGTTTAGAACCTGGCGGGTAAGCGTGCGAGAATCATTCACAATAGCTCCCCACAGCGTACGGGCTTCCCACCACCGGTCATAGGCCTGGTTAGACCTAAATGCCAGCAGCAAAGACAAGATGGTACCCAGCATGGTAGGCACCGCAATAGGAATGGAAATACGGGTAAAGTGGAAATTGATGTATATGACCGCCACGAAGACCGCATAGGCCGTCACGATCAAGACTTCTTTTTTGATTTTCCCAAATACATACCTGCTGGGAATATTATTCTTCAACAACATAAGTCAAAAGTTAAATGGATAGAAAAGATAGGATGCCTTAAGAAGCCTGTTCGGTTCTGTGGGCAAAGGTGCATTCTTGCGGAGTGATAGAAATGACAGGCAAACCGCATTTCTCCAGGAAGAGGTTAGGGTTCAGGCTTTGTTTGCTCAAAGCCTGGAACTTGTAAGTAGTAGGGGAGGCTATAAAGTCTATGGAGTTGGCCTTCAGAAAGTTCTTAAAAGCCACCAGGGTAGTACCGTAGAAGCAGGTCCAGTTCACTCCTTCCAGTTCCGGATACTCCTGCTGCAACTCCACGCATTCGCCGTAGAAGTCCAGGGAAATAAGCGTTTCTTCCTCGCGGCTTCTGCGGGCCAGCATCAGCAAATCAGTGATAGAACTGGATAACCCGAACGGATGGAAAAGCAACACCTTCAGCGGCATTCCCGGAAAAGTTTCCAACAGTTCAGGAATACACGCTAAGGAGTCTTTCTTGAAATTTGAGGGCATCAATACAGTAGTCATAGCTCGTCAGGTTTGGTGACTAAAACTTTAAACAAACCTACGCGAGTGGTATTAAGCCTCTTTTAGAGCGGGATTAGAATGTTATTAGAATTGAGATTAGAAAGATAAGTCTTTGAAAATCAGCGATATTTATTTTGATTAAGTCAAAATAAAAGGGAATACCGTAGAGGTTCCCTCTTGTTTTAAGGCTGATTTTACTAAAACGTATTTAAAACAGGATGGGCCTAGAAGGTATCGGCCAGGGGCAGGTGTACCCTGATTTCGGTGCCGGAGCCTTCCTGGGTGAGAATCCCAATGCTGCCTTTGTGCAGGCGAATGATGTTAAGGGAAAGCGGCAGCCCAACGCCGTGGCCTTCAAAATCGGTGGTGTTGGAGGCCCTGAAGAAAGGCACGAAGATGTAGGGCAGTTCCTCCTCGGGGATGCCAATGCCTTTGTCCTGCACCGAGATGGTTAGTTGGCCGTTCTCGGTGGCAATCTGCACCCGCACCGCCTGGTTATGGGAATACTTGCAGGCATTCAGCACAATATTGCTGACGGCTAATTTTAGCAGGTTCACGTTCCCGCTTACCTGCAGGTGGCTCTCGTCCTGGGGCAGCTGGCTGAAGTCTATCTGGATGTTGTTCTCAGGATACAGTTGGTCGGCGGTTTCTTTCACCAGCCAGAGCAGTTCATCAATGCGCACCAGCTCCCAGTTCTGCTTTTTGCCGTCAAACCCGCTTTGGGCAATTCCCAACAGGCTGGTCAGGATGTCCTTGAGCTTATCAGACTCATCCAGAATTTTCTCCACGGCTTTCTGGTGCTCCGGCAACAACCCTGGTTTAGACAAAGCCAGCTCAGCTTCCCCTTTGATAATAGTGAGCGGCGTGCGCAGCTCATGCGAGGCATTGCTCACAAAGTTGTTCTGGGTCTCAAAGGCTGTTTCCAGCCGGGTGAGCATGTCGTTGAAGGTCTGGGTCAGTTCCGCGAGTTCGTCTTTGTTCGTGCCCACTTCCAGGCGCTGGTTCAGGTTCTCGGCGGTAATGCCCTGCACATTCTTGATGATGTCGCGCACGGGCTTGAATGTATGCCGGGTGAACCGCTTCCCTAAAAAGAACACCAACACCACCGAAAACAAAAAGCCCAGGAGAAGTATGCGGGAGAGGTGCGCCACTTCTTCCAGGCCATACGGGTTCTTCGCCGATACAATCACCAGGTACCTCTTGCCCTTACTTTCCTGCAAACTTCCGGCAAAGAAAGTATGCTGGGTGCGGTACCTGCCCGTTTTGTCCTGGATCACCTCGGCCAGAAAAGCCACCGGAATTCCTGCTTTCCGCAGCTTGGCCAGTGGGTTCACCTCTGGGACCTCCAGCAGGTACTCTCTTTCTTCGGGGAGTTTCTCCAGGTACGCTTGCCGCAGCATCTTTATTTCATGGGGCTCAGCGGTGGCATTGATGTTCAGGTGAATGGCCGAAGCCAGGTTTACGCGCGTTTCCAGGCGTTTGTAGAAATCCTCAAAGGCGTAATGGTTAGTGAAGAAATAGATGAAAACGCTGAATAGCAGAATCACCAGGGAAGTTAAAATGGAGAATAGAAGGGTAGCCCGGGTTTGGATGTTCATACTTCATCCTCCTTGAGAACATAACCCATCCCGATAATAGTATGAATGAGTTTTGGCTCATAGTCTTTGTCTACCTTTTTCCGGAGGTAGTTGATGTAGACATCCACCACGTTGGTGCCCAGGTTGAAATCTATGTTCCAGACGTTCTCCAGAATCTCAATCCGGGATAAAACCCGCTTCTGGTTCTGCGTCAGGAACTCCAACAGGCGGAACTCAGTGGCGGTAAGGGGAATCTTGTTGCCGCTACGGGTCACCTGTTTTTCTATCAGGTCAACTTCCAGATCCGCGATCCTGATTTTGTTCTGCGGCACTATTCCGTTCTGCGACCGGCGGGTAAGGGTTCTGATGCGCGCGTTCAGCTCAGAAAAGTTGAACGGCTTTACCAGGTAATCATCGGCCCCGCTATCCAGCCCGGTAACAATGTTTTCAGGCGAGTCCAGGGCGGTAAGCATGAGAATGGGCGTTTCTACCTGGTTTTCCCGCAGCTTTTTGCAGACTTCCAACCCGCTGATCTCAGGGAGCATCAGATCCAGGATGATGAGGTGAAAGGGAAAATCCATGGCCATTTTCAAGCCCATGGTACCGCTCATGGCCACGCTAACGGAGTAGCCTTCCTCCTTCAAACCACGCTGTAACATTTCGGCCAGGCGGGCTTCGTCTTCCACCACAAGAATCTTCTTCTCCATGTAATCTGGTATCGTTCAGTTCAAAAATAGTACTTGATGCATAACCGAACAAAACGCCAATGGTTACAAACTTTGCAGATTACCAGTTACAGGCAGAAAAGCAGGGAGTGAAAACCAGAAGAATCAATAGGGTTTGCAGAAAGAAGGAGAGGGGTTAAAGGAGCCGGATTGCTTGTAATGGCTTAGGCCACAAAGCAAAAGCGTTTTGGAGCTGCTTGCTGATAAATAGCTCCAAAACGCTTTTCAGGTAATCTTAACAATGTTCTTACAAATCAATAATTCCCGATGGAAAGCATCACCAAGGTACAGGCATGCAAGGTCTGGATGTTCTGTTCCTGGGCTTTCTTCTCAAACTCGTAGTTCTCAGTGCCGGGGTTGAAGATGATCCGTTTGGGGTGGAGAGACAAAATATAGTCGTACCAGCTGGGTTGGTTTTGCGGGCCAACATACAGGGTCACGGTATCTACGCCATCTACCTGGGGCTTTTCAGTTTCAATAGGCAGACCGGCCACCTGGCCCTTCCGGATACCAACGGGCACTACCTCGTGGCCCGAGCGTTTCAATTGATGCACCGCTTTATAACTATAGCGTCCAGGGTTGTCTGAGGCGCCAATCACTATCGTCTTTTTCATGGCTTTGCAGGTATTTTTAGAAAAACAGGCAAAAAACGCCTACGTAATTATACTCATAAACAGGGGTGCGGGTTAACGCTTAATCAGCAAGGCTACCTGCTCGGCGCAACGCTCCCCATCCATAGCCGCCGACACGATTCCACCGGCGTATCCGGCTCCTTCGGCACACGGGAAGAGGTTCTTGATTTGCGGGTGCTGCAACGTCTCTTTATCCCGAGGGATACGAACCGGGGAAGAAGTGCGGCTTTCCACGCCAACAATCTGAGCCTCATTGGTCAGATACCCGCGCATTTTATAGCCGAATTCCTGAAATCCGCCCCGAAGCCTTTCCCCTATAATAGGAGGCAGCACCTTGCGCATGTCTACGCTGGCCAAGCCAGGTTGGTAAGAAGTCTCCAACAAAGACGTAGAAACTTTCCCTTTCACAAAATCGTGCAAGCGCTGGGCTGGAGCCACCTGGGTTCCGCCCGCGGCTAGGCAGGCGTTGCGTTCCAGTTCCTGCTGCATGCGCAGCCCAGCCAGGGCCCCGTGGCGTTTCAGGTCCATGTCTTCCAGGTAGATGGCCACCACAATGCCGGAGTTGGCATACTTGGAATCTCGGCGGCTGGGCGACATACCGTTTACCACCACCTCGCCGGGAGCCGTTGCGGCCGGTACAATGAACCCGCCGGGGCACATACAGAACGAGAACACGCCTCTTTCCTGGCCTTTATATTTCACCTGTTGCACCAGGGCATAGCTGGCGGCGGGCAAGTGCTGGCCCCGGTCACCGTTCTCGCAGTGGTACTGGATGCCATCTATCAGTTTTTGCTGGTGCTCTACGCGCACGCCCATGGCAAAGGGCTTGGCTTCAATAAGGATGTTTTTGGCGTGCAACAATTCATAAATATCACGGGCCGAGTGACCAGTGGCCAGAATCAACGCATCGCCTTCAAAGGTCTCTCCGGAAGCGGTCACTACGCCTTTCACTTCCTGGTTCTCCAGGATGAAATCCGTTACCCGGGTATTGAAGTGAATCTCTCCGCCACGGGCCAGAATAGTTTCTCTGATCTCGGCAATGAGCACCGGCAGTTTATTGGTCCCGATATGCGGGTGGGCATCGAACAGGATGTCCGGCGTTGCCCCGTGCTGCACCATAATCTGGAGAATGCGTTGCACATCGCCGCGCTTTTTGGAGCGGGTGTACAGTTTCCCGTCTGAATAGGTGCCGGCCCCGCCTTCCCCGAAGCAGTAGTTGGAGTCTGGGTTCACCACATGCTCTTTGTTAATGGCGGCCAGGTCTCTGCGGCGGCTCCGCACGTCTTTCCCGCGTTCCAGCACCACGGGCTTCAGGCCTAGTTCCAGGCAGCGGAGGGCAGCAAACAATCCGGCGGGTCCGGCTCCTACAATCAGCACCTTCTCTGCCTCAGGCTTCACTTCTGGATATACATAAGAAGGAGCAATAGATGAAAGATCTGGGGCCTGGGTGTACACATCGGCACGCACCTTTACTTTCACCTGGCGGCCGCGGGCGTCAATGGATCTCTTAATCTTATGGATAAAAGCGGCATCTGCAGGGTTTAGAAGGCCAGCTTGTTGCAGGAGCTCACGCTCCAGAAGGGCAGGGTCATAGGCAATCTCGGGTGCCAAGACCAAATCAAGTTCTTTTTTCATGTACTGGTGTAAGGTAGTTAGCCTTAAAGTTTAGGTTTGTGACACCTGTCTTTTATTATAGCTGCAAAGATAGGTACTCTTTAGAAACGAAAACCTGCTCAGGAAAATTCGTTTTAACCCTGATTTTCCAGAACCAGCAAAAAAATTGTTCTCCCAGTAAACTTTTTTGACCGGTAAAACATTAAGCCCACGCTAAGTCTTGTAAATAACTAATCTTCAGCGTTTTAACTTTGTATTAGAAAAGTGAAAGTTACTGAATACCAATGGTTTATTGTATGAAAAATGAAACAGAGCTAAGGTGTTCTATAACGTTTTGAATAAAATGCGAAAACAGGAAAAATTATAAAATATAGCAAGAAGTAGCGCGTTGATTATGTAAACCGGAATAATCTGGTATGGTATAATTTGAAGGAAGAGAGGAGGTTGGTGTTAGCGAAAGAAGAAGAATAATATTGCCTAAACAGAAACAACGCTCATTTAACCAAGAGAATAAACACAAGGAACAAATACTGTCTCTTACAAAAGCGTTGATCCAATAGAAGAAGTTTACTTACAAAAGGGAGTTGAAAATTGTACTATTATCCTCATGGTCCTAAAGAACAGGACATGGTAGTGCGTACTCTCACCCTATTACAATCCAAAACCTTAATGAAGAAAGTTTTTTTGTTCAGCTTCGTTTTGCTGCTGATGCTGGTTAGCCATGCGTGGGCGCAAAATCGGACTATCAAAGGACGCGTAACCGATGCACAAACGGGCGAAGGAATGCCCGGGGTTACCGTTCAATTAAAAGGAACCAGCAATGCGGCTCCTACTGATGTAAATGGAGGGTATGAGATCTCCGTTCCAACCGCTGACGGAACGCTGGTTTTTACCTTCATTGGCTATACAAACAAAGAAGTAGCCATTGGCGAACAGACTACCATAAACGTAGCTCTGGCTGCTGATCAAACCCAACTGGACGAAGTTCTGGTAGTGGCGTACGGTACCGCCGAGGAGAAATCCTACACTGGTTCTGTGACTGCCGTGAAATCTGAAGCCATTGAAAAAATGCAGGCCAACGATGTAACCAAAGCCCTTTCAGGTTTAGCGCCAGGCGTGCAGGTGACTTCTTCCAGCGGACAGCCGGGTACCACCAGCAACGTTCGTATCCGGGGGGTAGGCTCCGTAAACGCTTCCAGTGCTCCTTTGTACGTAGTGGACGGTGCGCCTTATTCCGGCGATATCAATGCCATCAACCCGCATGACATTGAGTCCATGACCGTATTGAAAGACGCAACTGCGGCCTCTCTTTACGGTTCTCGCGCGGCTAACGGAGTTATTGTAATCACCACCAAAGGCGGTTCTGCTCCCAAAGACGCAACCATCACCTTCGGGGCTACCGTTGGGGTTTCTGACTTCGCGGTAGATGATTACAAAACCGTTAACGCAAACCAGATGTATGAGCTTACCTGGGAAGCCCTGCGCAACGATGCAAGAGCTAATGCTAAACTGTGGGAAGGAAAATACGCCTCTCCGGAGGAGTATGCTTCTAAACTGGTAGTAGGTCGTTTGGCAGGTGCCGGTAACGGGCAGCAGTACAACCCCTTCAACAATGCTAATGGTGTAACTGACCCTGAGCCAGTTGGCTTGGATGGCAAAATCAAGCCTGGTTTAACCCCAGCCTGGGATGAAAACTGGAGAGATGCTTTATACAGAAAAGCAGTTCGTCAGGAATATGACCTAAGTGTACAAGGTGGAAATGACAAGAGCAATTACTATTTCTCTGGTAATTACTTAGATCAGCAAGGTGCCTTTATCACTTCTGGGTTCAAACGTTACTCAACCCGTCTGCGCCTGAACTCACAAGTGCGTGACAACATTAAAGTTGGTTTGAGCGCCAACCTTTCTTACACAGACCAGAATGCGCCAACTTCCAGCGGTACTTCGTTCCGGAACGTGGTGTCTTGGGGAAGATATATCTCCAGCATCTATCCAATCTACCGCAGAAAGAACGCAGATGGTACTCCATTCACCGGTCCGCAGGAGTTTGACTTCAATACCTCTCGTCCGTACGGCGGAAACAGCAACCCGGTAGGTACTACCGTGCTGGACATCATCCGGGGTAATAACCTGACCTGGGGTTGGAACGGATTTGCTGAAATCAGCTTCCTGAAAGACTTCAAGTACAGAACTACTCTGGCTTTGAACGGTGACAACTACCGTGGCGAGACGTTCTACAACCCAGAATACGGTGATGCATCCGGTTCTATTGGCGGACGTGGTACGCAGACCAGAACTTCGTTCACAGAATACACTTTCAACCACATCCTGAGCTGGAACAAAACCTTTGGTAAGCACACGTTTGACGCGCTAGGTGGTTTTGAGGTATTCAATTTATCTTCTAACTCTGTTTCTACCCAGAAAACCGGTTTCATTCCGATTGAGGGTATGACCGAATTAGACAACGCTGCCACTATTGTGAGCTCAAACTCACAAAGAGACAGACGTGCGCTGCAAAGCTTCCTGGGTCAGGTGAACTATGGCCTGGCAGATAAATATTACCTGTCAGCTTCATTCCGCCGAGATGGGTCTACCAGATTCAGAGAAGACAAACGTTGGGGTAACTTCTATTCAGTGGGTGCATCCTGGAGATTGTCTGAAGAGAACTTCATGAAAGATCTGCTGTGGGTGAACAATGCCAAACTGAGAGCCAGCTACGGTACTTCTGGTAATGAGAACCTAGGTTCTTACTATGCCTACAGAGGTCTATATAATACCGTGTATCCAGATCTGTCTGAGCCAGGCATGATTGTAACCACCCTGGAGAACCCATACCTGACCTGGGAGAAGCAAGCCATCTTCAACGTTGGTTTAGACGCAACCCTGTTCAACCGACTGGATGTTTCTTTGGACTACTATGACAGAGAGTCAAAAGACCTGCTGTTGAACAAGCCAATGGCTCCATCTACCGGTTTCGTGGGAGTTTCTGCTAACCTGGGTGCCATGCGCAACAGAGGGGTTGAAGCAAACATTACTGCCAGAATCATTGATACTGAGAACTTCGGTTGGACTGCTAACCTGAATGCTTCGCACAACACCAATGAATTCACGCAGTTGCCGCAACCTACCATTCTGGCAGGATCCAAGCAGTACAAAGTGGGTCAGTCTATCTATGATTTCTTCATTGAAGATTTCGCCGGGGTAGATCCGCAGACAGGCTTAAGCATGTGGTACCGTGATGTGAAGAACGCCGAAGGGGTAGTAGAAAGACAAACTACCACCAACTACGCTTTGGCTACCCGTTACTATGTAGGGAACGCTCTACCAGACGTTACCGGTGGGTTCTCCAACAGCCTGCGCTACAAAGGATTTGACCTGAATCTGTTGTTCAACTACAGCTTTGGCGGTAAAATCCTGAACACTGACTACAGCGGTCTGATGGGCGGAGGTTCTTCTGCCGGTTACAACTGGAGCACCGACATTCTGGACAGATGGCAGAACCCAGGCGACGTGACCGATGTGCCTCGCTTAGGAACTGGCCAGTCTCTGAATGCCAACGCTCGTTCTTCCCGCTTCCTGACTGATGCTTCTTATGTACGCATGCGGAACATTACGCTGGGTTACACCTTGCCTTCTGCTATCCAGGAGCGTCTGAAGATGAAAGGCCTGCGCGTGTTTGTACAAGGCGACAACCTGTGGACATGGTCTAAAGGCGTGGAAGGCATGGATCCTGAGCAGTCACTTGACGGTATCACTACGAACAGCTTCCCAACCATGAAAACCTACTCCGTTGGGGTACGCGCTTCATTCTAATAACAGACAAACTACTTTAGTAAATGAAAATCAATAAAGCTAAAATATACACTGTTCTGCTGGGAGCAACTCTTGCGTTAGGTTCTTGCCAGGAAGACTTCCTAGAAACAGTTCCTTCCAACGCAGCTTCCTATGAGCAGGCCTTCAGCTCACCAGCTGCCGTAGAAGCGGCCTTGACCGGTATTTACCGGTTGATGCGTGACGCTCCGGTGAACTCTGGCTCCACTCCAGGCCATGACAGCTACGGAATCCCTCACTTCAACGAGACGTGGGATGTGATGGGGCAGGACCTTATGGCAAACACAGGTTGGTTTGTGTACCAATATGAGTTGGACAACAAATTGCCAACTTACCGTGGTACGTATATGTTGTGGGCATCTAACTACAACATCATTACCAACGCCAACAACGTAATTGCCAATGCCGCCAAAGTGCCGGGTATCACAGAAACCCAGCGCGCGCAATTTGAAGCAGAAGCAAGGGCTCTGCGGGCTTTCGGGTATTTCAATCTGGCCAGAACGTACCAGCATACCTATCTGAAGGATCCAAATGCGTTAGCGGTTCCTTTGGTGCTGGAACAAACCACCATTGATACAGAAGGCAAGCCAAGAGCTACTTTGCAGGAGGTGTACACCCAGATTCTGGAGGACCTGAACATTGCAGAGCGCGATCTGCCGGTGTCCAGAGTTGCCAAAAGCCGCGTGAACAAAAACGTAGCCCAGGGCTTACTGGCCCGCGTGTACCTGGAGATGGGACAATGGGAACAAGCCGCTGATTTCGCGGTGAAAGCCAGACAAGGCCATCCTTTAATGTCACCAATTGAGTGGAAAGAAGGCTTTAACAACTATGCCAACGGCGAATGGATCTGGGGCTTAGCCCAGTCTGCTGATCAGCAAGTTGCCTTCGCGTCGTTCTTCTCTACCATGGATGGCCGTTACACCGTAGATGAGGCGGGTAACAGAACCTACGTGCGCAGAGGGTATAACAACATCCGGGCAAACGACAAGTTTGTGGAGCTGTTTGACCCCGCTGATGCCCGTCGGGAATTCCAGGAAGAGGCCGGAGAGACCAACTCAGACCGGTACACCGTAACCAAGTTCAAGGACTTGTCAGACCTGAGCGGAGACTTCGTGCTGATGCGTGCTGCAGAAATGTACCTGATTGAAGCCGAGGCGAAAGCCCGTTTAGGTCAGGACGATGCGGCCCAGCAACTGGTATATGAGTTGCGTCAGAAGCGATTCACCAATCCGGCCGCTGCGGTGAAACCAACCACAACCGGTGCTGACCTGATCGACGAAATCTGGGTAGAAAGAAGAAAAGAGCTGTACGGTGAAGGTTTCGGACTGATGGACATCAAACGTCTGCAGAAACCTCTGGTACGGGAAGGTAACCATACTGCGGTGTTGGGGGTAACCCCGGCAAACAGCGACCTGTTTATCTACATGTTCCCGCAACTGGAAACCATCAACAACCCTAACTTCGGTCCTCAGAACCCATAATCTTGGACTTCAACGTAATAAAAAGGCTGCTCTGTTGAGAGCAGCCTTTTTTTATTTCCCAATGACCATCAAGTAAGCAGGTCTTTGGTTTAGAAGGGGCGTACTCGTTTTAAGCTTCTTTTCAGGAAAACGAGCTTAAAAACCGATGCACTTCCACTTAAGCTGTAGACCAAGGTTGAAGTTCGATTCGTGTCATAGCATATAGGAAAGCTTAAAGCAACAACAAGAAACTGGGAGCCAAACGGTTGATAGTAAGGGCTTAATCTTTGCTCAATGCTTCTTTTTTAAACATAGTGTTTTCGCTATACCTCTTGATCACTTCGTCGGAATGATATCCTGCTTCACCCCATTTATTAACCGGTTTCATCAACTAAGACTTTCGGTCAGCAAGTGTCCGCTATATCTTTAGAATAGTTACTTCAAACCCGCGGGGAGAACAGGCCAAAGAAGAGTGGTACGGTTTTGATGAGAACTAAGCCAGACAGAAGTAAATCACTTAGTAACCTTATAAATCAACCTCCCTATGACATTTTCTACCCCCATAAAAAGCTTGTTCTCCGCGGTACTAGTATCAATCTTGCTTGTTGCCTCCCAAACTAGTTTCGCTTTAGGCATGGCTAAACCTGAGCCAGTTGAACCAGGCATGTTCATGGCTCCGGCCTCGGGTACCCCGGAGTTGGTTGTAAGCAAACTGCTGAAGCTTTACCCTAATCCTAACTACGGGAGTGAGGTCTACATCAAGGGTTTCACCAAAAACACCGAGGCTTCCATTCAGGTGAAGAATGCCATTGGGTACGTAGTTGCCTCAGAAAGACTCTTTATCTCGGATGAGGATGGTTCTGTTCGGTTAGATATCAGTTCGTTACCTGAAGGTCATTACTACCTGCATATCAAAGTGGAGAAAGCCCAGGTAGTGAAGAAACTGATCAAGCTTTAAGTAAGCTCCGGTAGCTGTTATCAAACAGAATAAAGAAGAGGAGTAAAAGAAAAGGTTGAACTTAATCAACCTCTCCAATGATATCGTTCACCCAGCCTTTTCCCCAGTTGTCCTTTTCTTCCTGAGTCCAGATTTCAGGGTAGAAAATACGCTTCTGGAACCTGGGCGGAAGATACTTCTGCCAGTTGGTGCCTCCGGTGGCCGCAATCACCTCCGGGTCCCGCTGCAGGTACCGCACAGCAGATTTATAATGCATCAGGGGCCAGTTTACATTGACATTGCTGTCCAGTTCTTTGAGGTGATTGAGTAACTTTTGGTTTTGCTGCTCTTCTGCCGAAAGTCGTTTAAAAACAGCCCACACGTTTTTGTTTTGGTATTCTTTAGCGTGCAGGAGCAACTCGGCTGAGTATTTTTCCTCAAACTGTAAAAGCGTTAAGGTTTTGGCTCCGGTGGCCGCCTCAGTGGCTCCTTCTTTCCAGTAAATACAGCCAAACATCTCTTCATGGGTGCTCTGCTGGCCCAAAGCCTGCCGCTTGGCTTTATCAGTGAGGTTATGCAGATCAGTGGAGCAGATTTCAATCTTACGGTACTGCACCGATTGGAACCCACTGGCCGGCATCAATGCCATCCTGAACTTCAGGAACTCCTTCTGGTCCATACCTGAGACCATTACCTCAAAGGAGTCAATCAGGTTTTCAAAGTATCGGTTCACGCGGCCCACCCGGGTTATCAGCATTTGGGCGGTAGGAGAAGGGTCTTCGGCAATCTGTTTGTACTCGTGCAGGCTCAGCTTGAAGTAAAGCTCCGTGATCTGGTGGTACATGATGAAAATCTCCTCATCCGGGATGCGGGTGCGCGGCGTCTGTAAGCTCAGGAGCGTGTCTAAGTGGATGTAATCCCAGTAGTTAAGGAAGTCTGAGTAAAGTAACCCTTCCAGGTAAGAAGCTAGGTCCTGGCCCAGTGGGCTGTATTTCTGTTGGAGGCGTTCCAGCAATTCCAGCACCTGCGGGGAGAAGGTTGGGTCTGGCATATATTATTTTCTGAATGTTGTAATTATCTTTCCTTACTTGCGACAAAGAAAGTAAAAGTATTTGGATCGGAGACTTGCTATACGTAAGAAATGCCCTCTCAGGCAACCTTCAAAGCTATTTTAGCATCCAATCGGCAGAAAGGGCTGGAAACTGAAAGCACAACGCTGCTGCCTCCAGGTGCGCAATTTCTTTATCTTTGGTTCTGAAAGATAGAAACAAACGAATGGCAGAGAAGAGCAGCATTTTTGACATGATAGGGCCAGTGATGATTGGTCCGTCCAGTTCTCATACGGCAGGCGTGGTGCGGATAGCCCGGGCCGCTATCAGAATTTTGGGGGCGGTGCCGGTAGAAGCAACCATAACTTTTTATAACTCTTTCGCCCGCACTTATGAAGGCCACGGCAGCGACAGAGCTATATTAGCAGGTTTACTGGATTTTAGTACCGATGATACCCGCATCAAAGAATCGTTTGAGCACGCAAAAGAGAGTGGGCTGAAATATACCTTCAAGTCCATAGGGAATGCCTCTACCATGCACCCCAACACCATTAAGCTCCACCTGAAAGCGGCCGATGGGCGGGAAACCGAAGTGATAGGCCAGAGTCGGGGCGGAGGCGTGATCAGCATAGTGGAAGTAGACGGCTTCCCTTCCAACTTTTCGGCCAACCTGCACACGCTCATCATTGACGCTGATGACGTGAAAGGCAGCATCGCCTTCATCAGTGACATTATTGCGCATGATGACTGCAACATTGCCACCATGAACGTGTCCCGCAAAGGCCGCCATGACTTAGCCCGGCAGTTCATTGAAATGGACTCTGGGCTGCGACCTATCTCGCTGGAATACCTCCGGCACCTGAGTTGGGTTAAGAATGTGATCTATATCCCTAATATTGACTTATAAATGCGACGTTTTACTTCAAAATTCCTGTCTACGCTGGGGCTGGCCGTTGGCAGTGCCACCATGGCCCTGGCACAAACTGCGGCTCCTACAGAAACTGTCTGGTCTTTGCAGCAATGCGTGGACCATGCCATCAAAAACAACCTACTGATCAGGCAGTCTGGCCTCTCTGTAGAACAGGCGGCAATTGATGTAAAACAAGCCCGGGCAGATCAGCTGCCGTCCATCAACGGAAGTGGCTCACATGGATTTAACAATGGTTTCTTCCTGGATCCGGTGAGAAACCAAATTCAGAACACGCAAATCTGGTCGGGCAACGTGGGCGTGAATGGCTCTGTTAATCTATACAGCGGCCTACAGGTCCAGAATACCATTAAACGCAACAAACTGGATTATCAAGCCAGCCAGTTAGACCAGCAGAAAGTACAGAATGACATTACCCTTAATGTGGTAACTGCCTATATGAACGTACTGCTGAACCAGGAGATTCTTAAAACAAACCAGGAACGGTTAAATTTAACCAGTAGCCAGCTGGAGCGTACCCAAAAGCTGTTCAGAGCAGGAAGTGTACCTGAAAGTAATGTATTAGATCTGAATGCACAAATTGCTAGTGATGAGTTAAATATCATAACTGCTCAGAATAATATTGATCTGTTTGAGTTGCAGTTGATTCAGATGCTGAACCTTACTGAAGCTAATCCGGCAAATTTCTCCATTGTTGTTCCACAGATTCCTGACCCAGACCAGACGGTTATTGCTTTCAACGCCGAAGAGGTATATACCACGGCTTCTAACCGAATGCCTGAGATATTAAGAGCCAGACTTCGCATCCAAAGTGCTGAAAAAAGCATTGCCATCGCCAAGGGAGGATATCACCCTTCCTTGAGTTTAGTGGGAAGTATCAGTACCCGTTACTCAAGCGGGAGTTCTTTGATTTCTTTCGGAGAAACCTCGGTTTCACAACAAGTGGGGTTCCTGGATCCAAGCTTAAGCCAGCCATTAATTCTTTATAGTCCTGAACAAAGCGAAAGAAAGTACCCATATCTCAACCAACTACAAGACAATATAGGCCAGTTTATAGGGATTAACTTAAGCGTTCCAATTTTGAATTCTTTCAGAATTAGGAATAATGTGCAGTTGTCTAAGATCGGCCTGAAAAACGCAGAAATCAATTCAGATATCGCCCGTAACGAATTGAAGCAAACCATTGCCCAGGCTTATACAGATGCGGTTAATGCCCAAAAAAGATTTACAGCTGCAAAAAAACAGCTGGAGGCTTTTGAACAAGCCTTTAAAAATGCGGAGATTCGCCTCAACAATGGCCTCATCAACAGCGTGGATTACAACGTGGCCCGCAACAACTTTGTAAAAGCCCAGTCAGACATTATCCAAGCCAAGTACGATTACATTTTCCGTCTCAAGTTCCTGGAGTTCTACCAGGGTAAAACAATCACTCTTTAACAGCTCATGGCAAAACGCAAATCAAACAAACTGATCTACATCCTGGGAGGCCTGCTCATTTTACTCATCGCAGGGCTTCTGGTAGCAAAGAAGAGTGGATTAATTGGGAAGGAAGAAGGGGTTGAAGTGGCAGTGGCTAAAGTGAAGCCAGCCAATATAGTAGAAAAGGTAAGCGCCTCCGGAAAGGTGCAACCCGAAATTGAAGTAAAAATCAGCCCTGACGTTTCCGGGGAGATCACGGAACTGTACGTGAAGGAGGGCGACTCCGTGGTAGCCGGTCAATTACTGCTGCGCATTCGCCCTGACAATTACCAGGCGATGGTAGAGATGCAATCGGCATCGGTGAATACCCAGCGTGCCAACCTTTCCCAGGCCAGGGCCCGCTTGAACCAGGCTTTGGCCAACAGCAAAAACGTTCAGCAGTCATATGAACGCAACAGAAAGCTGTTTGAGCAGAAGGTGATCTCCCAATCTGAGTTTGATGCTGCCCGCTCCCAGTTTGAGGCAAACAAAGCCGAGGTAGACGCCGCCCGTCAGGCGGTGAGAGCCGCTGAGTCCACGGTGCGCAGTGCCAGCGCCTCTTTGGAGGAATCCAGACGGAACCTGGATAAAACTACCATCTATGCCCCGGTAAGCGGAACGGTTTCTAAATTGAACGTAGAAAAAGGCGAGCGCGTGGTGGGTACCTCTCAAATGGCGGGTACAGAAATCATGCGGATCGCTAACCTCAACAACATGGAGGTAAGGGTAGACGTGAACGAGAATGACATCGTGCGCGTGCGCCTGAATGACTCTGCTATCATTGAAGTGGATTCCTACACCAATACTAACCGTAAATTCAGAGGCATTGTAACTTCCATCGCCAACACGGCAAAGGATGCGGCTTCGCTGGAGGCGGTAACCGAGTTTGAGGTAAGAATCAGGTTGCTGAACGAGTCATACAAAGACCTGCTGGATAAAGGCCGCACGCCGTTCAGACCGGGCATGACGGCATCGGTAGATGTTATCACAGAGCAGAAAAATAACGTAATGTCTGTACCTTTGGCGGCGGTAACTACCCGGGCCAAGGAAAAGGCGGGCAGCAAGCCGGCTGGTACCGATAGTTTCCAGGAAGACCAGAAACCGGTGAGAGCCGAAGACAGACCTGATGAGGTGGTGTTTGTGCACGAAGGCGGTAAGGTTAAAATGGTGAAGGTGAAAACCGGCATCAGCGATTTTGATAACATTGAGATCCTGTCTGGCTTAAAGCCGGGACAGGAAGTGGTTTCCGGTCCGTTCAGAGCTGTTTCCAAGCAGTTGAAGGATGGTGATTTGGTGAAAATAATAGACGAGAAATCACTAAGTAAGAAAGAAGATACGTCAGAAGAAGAAGAAGAGGAATAAGCTTTGCAGGAAAGAGAAAGAATTGCCGTTTTAGGAGGAGGCAGCTGGGCAACCGCGCTGGTCAAGATCCTTTCAGAAAACAAAACAGATGTAAGCTGGTGGCTAAGGAACAAGGAAGATGTTCAGCACCTACAGCAATACGCCCACAATCCCAGGTACCTCAGCGGGGTGCGTTTTGACCTGGAGTATGTACATCCCTCCAATGACATTGTAGAGACTGTCGCCAATGCCGAGTGGGTGATTCTGGCCGTACCGGCAGCCTTTGTGCAGCAAGCCCTTTCTCCGCTTTCGCCCGATGCCCTGAAAGAGAAAACCGTGGTTTCTGCGGTGAAAGGCATGATTCCTTCTGAAAACCTGCTCATCACCGATTTCCTGGAGCAGCACTACGGCGTACCCGCCGACCGCCAATGCGTGATTGCGGGTCCCTGCCACGCCGAGGAAGTTGCCCTTGAAAAGCAGTCTTACCTCACCATCGGGTCGCATGACATTGCCCGGGCAGAGCGTTTCTGTGCTCTTTTGCGCAACCGCTATGTAAAAGCCAATCCGCTGGATGACATTGATGGGGTGGAGTATTGCGCCGTGATCAAGAACATTATTGCCTTAGCCTGCGGTATTGCCCACGGGTTGAACTACGGCGATAATTTCCAGGCGGTGATGGTCTCCAACTCCATGGAAGAAATTGAGCGGTTTCTGGATGCTATCATGCCCTTGCACCGTGATCTGAAAGGAAGCGCTTACCTGGGAGATCTATTGGTAACGGCCTATTCCCAGTTCAGCCGCAACCGTACGTTCGGGAACATGATCGGCCGCGGCTACACGGTGAAATCTGCCCAATTTGAGATGAACATGGTGGCTGAAGGGTATTACGCTGTGAAAAGCATTCACCAACTGAACAGACGCCTGAAGGTAGACATGCCTATCACCAACGCGGTCTACAACATCCTGTATGAGCGTATTTCGCCGGGCGTGGAGATTGAAATCCTGAAGAATAAGTTCAAGTAGGATTTTTGCCTGGATTCCAGAAACCAAAGCAAAAACAGAAAACCCGCTCCTGGTTATAGAGCGGGTTTTCTGTTTTTAGGGTAATTTATGAGAAAGAAGCTTAAAACACCAGCAGCTCCTCGTAGAGTCTGTGCACTGGCAATCCCATCACGTTGAAGTAAGAACCTTCAATCCGTTCAATGCCCACCAAGCCTAACCAGTCCTGCGCCCCGTAGCTTCCGGCTTTGTCAAAGGGTTTGTAGTTGTTGATGTAGAAGTCTATCTCGTCACGGGTTAGATCGCGGAAATGCACAGTGGTCACATCATGGAAAACGATGCTTTTCTCCTGGCTCAAGAGACAAACCCCGGTGTACACTTCATGGCTGCGGCCCGAGAGCATGGACAACATGCGGGTGGCCTGGGCATGGTCAATGGGTTTGTTCAAGACCTTTTCATCCAGGCACACAATGGTGTCTGCGGTGATAATTACTTCGTCTGGCTGCAGGTCAGATTGGTAGGCGCTTGCTTTGTGGGCCGCCAGGTATTCGGCTACGTCGGCTCTTTCCAGTTCAGGCGGATACGTTTCGTCAATCTCCTTTACGCGGCTTTCAAACGGTAACCCAAGGTTGGTCAGGAGTTCTTTCCGGCGGGGAGAGTTGGAGGCCAGAATGTATTTTCTGTTAGTAAAATTCATTTTCGTCTATTGAGCTGAATAAGTAACCACAAATCACTTTAGGGTAGAAGAAGGTAGACTTCTGCGGCATCACCGCCCCAGACCGGCACACCCGCTGCACTTCTTCCATTTTCACTTCATTGGTTATGAGGGCCAACTGCGCTTTACCGGCGTCCACTTTGGCGACACATTCAGTGAAGGAGCGCACGTAAGACAACCCCGGGTATTTACGCTGGTCTTCCTGTGATATGCCCAGCACCTTTTCCAAAATGAAGTAATGCATGACCGTTAAATCCAGGTCTTTCACTTCCTGCGGAATATCCCAAGCTAACCGCATGTGCACCTCTGGCTTTAACCGGGCTTTATACGCTTCTCCATTCAGGTACACGCCAAAAGCCCACTGCTTACCCACTATGACATCGTTCAGTTCATAGGCTTCTTCAATGGGCTTTAAGGTAAAATACTCCTGCATTTTCTCCAAGAAAACCTCCGGAGCGATGGGCAGGGTTTCCAAAAGCCGGTGGGTGGGAAGAATCCGGAGGTCATCTGAGGCGGCATTGGTCAAATACATGAGGTGGTAGTTGAACGAGGCATCTTCTGCGGCATCGGGGTGCAGTTGCTGCATTTTCTTCCGGTACAGGAGCGAACCTTCGTAGCGGTGGTGCCCATCGGCCAGAATCACCTGCTGATCTTTGAGCAAATCCACAAATTTCTGGATCACCTCGGCATCATGGATCACCGAAAGCACATCGCGCACGCCCTGGTAATCCTCAGATTCATAAATAGGAGAGGTGATGCTTTCATCCATGTATCGCTCCAGGGTAAAAGAGGAATCGGTGAAAAGTCCGTGGGTGGCGCTGGTGTGCATTTTGGTTTGCTCCAGCAATTCTACCCGGTCATTCACCGATGCCGGGATGGTGTTCTCGTGTCTCAGGATCACCTGTTCCTCCCAGTGGTAGGCTTTGATATGGCACATGAACCCTTTGCGGCAGTACTCTCTGCTGGACCCCGGCAGCTTGAAATACTGGTAATAGACATAGATGCCGGGCAAAGGGTCCTGCAGCAGGATTCCGGCCCTTTTCCAATGTTCTACTGTGCGGCGGGCGCTATCGGCCGGATCGGGACCCGGCGGCACTGAGACATGGATGCTGTTATAGGAATTGCGGTACAAGGCTTGCCGCTGTTTTAAAGAAACCACGTCAAAAAGGGGAGACGTGAGCGCATCTATGGAGAAAGGCAGCTTAGGGTTGTAGCGAAAACCTTTGATGGGGAGTATTTGGACCATTTACGTGTTTTAAAGCAGTTTTTAGAAAAAAAGGCGGTAAACGGTCAGGGGGCTAACCGTTGGATGTGCCAGTTTCCACTGCTTTCCAGTTCATACAAAAGGCGGTCATGCAAACGGTTTTGCCGCCCTTGCCAGAACTCTATCCGTTCGGGTTTTACCACGTATCCGCCCCAATGCTCAGGCCTGGGAATCACTTCCAGGTTGTTGAACTTGCTGCTGTACTCCTGTACCAGGTTCTCCAGAATTTCCCGGCCCTGGATGGGTTGGCTCTGCGGAGAAGACCAAGCGCCAATCTGGCTGCCCCGGGGCCGGCTATGGAAGTAGTTGTCTGATGCCTCGGCGGGCACCCGCTCCACGCTGCCTTCCACGCGCACCTGCCTTTCCAGCGCCGGCCAGAAAAAAGTGAGAGCGGCATACGGATTGGCCAGGAGTTGCTGCCCTTTGCGGCTCTCGTAGTTGGTGTAGAAAACAAACCCGTTCTTTTCCAAAGCCTTCAGCAACACTATGCGCGCAGTAGGTTTTCCGTGGGCATCGGCTGTGCTCAGCGTCATAGCCGTGGGTTCGTCCACTTTGGCCGAGAGCGCCTCCTGCATCCAGGTCTCAAACTGGCGGAAGGGGTCTGAAGCCACCGCGTCAATGGAAAGTTCTTTTAATGAGTAGTTTATCCGGATATCTGCGAGAGACAAAGGTGTTTCCATGGCAAATCAAGTGCAGGTTAAAGGAACCAAAAGTAGAGCTTTCTGCTCAAAAGCGGTAGATTAGGCAAAAAAAGCCTTTTCTACTTGCCATTTTTAAATACGACAAGGTTTTTTTAATCGTTTATAATAAGCAAAATGTAAGCTCTTGCAAACCAATTAGGTCTGCATACAGTACGTATTAGAGAGCAAAATTCGCGGAACAGATGACAAGAAAGATGGCGAAAGAGATCCAGAACGGTAGCATATTGATTTCAGAACCTTTCCTAGGGGACCCGAACTTTGAAAGAAGCGTGGTGGTGATTTGTCAGCATGACAAAGACGGTACCGTAGGATTAGTATTGAATAGAATCTCCACACTGCATTTGTCTGATGTGGTTGACATTAACGAAGAAATTTTTGACATACCCTTGGCAGTAGGGGGGCCAATGCAGCCCAATACATTGCACTATATCCATCAATTACCGGATTTAACTGATGCTCAGGCCATTTCTTCTAATCTTTATTGGGGCGGAGATTTTGAAGAATTGACTCAATGGATCAACCAGGGACTGGTTTCACAGGATAAAATCAGGTTTTTTGTGGGTTATTCCGGGTGGAGCCCCGGGCAGTTAGAGGAAGAAATTGAGAAAAATGTTTGGTTTGTTAATAACAATGCTGCAAATAAATTGCTTACTTTGAATATAGATTCCTTGTGGCGCGATATTTTAAAAGAGATGGGGGGTAAGTACAAGATGTACGCCAACTATCCCGCAGACCCAAGCTTAAACTAATCCAACGGCGCTAAGCCCCACGTGAATAATGAACCAAAATCTGGAAAATCAGCACATCGGTAATACGGATGAACAATCAAACCAAGATCAGGCGCAGGATCAGCGCAGAATATTGGAAGAGCGTTTAGCCGAAATCAATGCTCGTTCACAGGCGGAGGGCAGTGCAGCGGCCCCCCTGGAAGAAACTCCTGCCGTGGAGGAACAAGCCAACGTCACTGAAAGCCCGGTTGCACAAGATGCAACAGAAGTGGCTGCTCCGCAAGTGGAGCCAGATAGAACCCAATCATCTGTGCTGGCCACAGAAAACCCCAGCCCTGCCATCACCCCAGAGGCAACCCCGGGCACCACTTCCGCTCCAGTTGATGAAACCCCTTCCGCTCAGGTAACAGACGCAGGTTCTGCTCCCGTGGGTCAGCCCCTGGTGGAGGCTTCAGACGTTCCTTCACCCGAAGGTATTGCTGAGCCGACCAGCCAACCTGCCATGCCAGACGAGCCGCACGCCGAGGAAGAGGAGTTACACCAGGAAGAAGATTTCTCCCATTTATCAGTGGAGGAAATAAGAACCAGAATCTTATCTCTGTCTAAGGAAGGAAACGTGCGCAAAGTGGGCAGAACCTTAAGCAATCTGTACCGGGTGTATGACCAGCATTTCCAGGTAGAAAAGCAGGAAGCCCTGAACCGGTTCATTTCTGAGGGCGGTTCACCGGATGATTTTGAATACAACGCTCCCCAAGCGCACCGTGAGGTGGAGCAAGCCATGCAGCGTTTCAGAGAGGCAAGGTTCAGAGAGCAACGCCAGGAAGAAGAACAGAAACAGCAGAACCTGCAGAGAAAGCGGGAATTGCTGGAGCGCATCCGGGTGTTCATTGAGTCTTCTGAAAACCAGGCCAGCGGCAATACTATCAAAGAACTTCAGGCCGAGTGGAAGGCGATTGGGCCTGTTCCTACCTCCGAAGCCCAGCAGCTATGGAACTCCTACCATGCCTTGCTGGACATGTACTACAACAACCGCAGCATTTTCTATGAACTGAAAGAACTGGACCGGAAACGGAACTTGGATGCCAAGGTTGCCCTTTGTGAGCGTGCAGAGGCGTTAGTGCAGGAAGAAAACATCAACAAGGCCTTGCAGGAATTGCGGCATTTGCATGATGAATGGAAGCACATCGGTCCGGTTCCTAATGATGCCAGAGACCAGATCTGGAACCGGTTCATCCAGGCTTCAGAGCGGGTGCATGACAAGAAAAAGGCCTTCTTTGAGTCCCGTAGGTCAGAAGAGCTGGCTAACCTGGAGAAGAAACGGGCTTTGCTGGCCCAGATAGAGCAGTTCCAGCATTTCAACTCTGACCGCATTAACGACTGGCGTGATAAAACCGACCAGATTCAGCAGTTGAAAGAGCAGTGGGATGCGGCTGGCCTGGTACCCAAGGAAAACGCCGAGGAGGTAAACAAAGCCTTCTGGAGCAGCTACAAGGCTTTCTTCCACCACAAAAACACCTTCTTCAAGGCTCTGGACGAGGAGAAAATGCAGAACTACCGCCAGAAGGTATCCCTTTGCGAAGAAGCCGAGAGCCTGCAGAACAGCGAGGAATGGGATAGCACCAAGGAAAAGCTCATTCAACTGCAGAAGAAGTGGAAGACCATTGGCCGCGTGCCAGATAAATACTCAGACAAGATCTGGAACCGGTTCAGAATGGCCTGTAACGCCTTCTTTGACAGGTTGCACCAGGAGGCGCACAACAAAGAGGCGCAGCAAAACCAGTTGGCCGCCAAAAAGCAGGCGTACTGTGAGCAGCTGGCCACTAAAATTGCTGATCCTACCTTTGTGGGCACGGTGGAGGAATTCAACCAGATTCACCAGGAATGGGATACCCTATCACCTGAAGGAAAACGCAATCCTAAGCTAGAGGATAGATTCCAGCAGTTGTTGGCTAAGTACCTGGACAAGGTGCCTACCTTAAGTTCAGATGAGCGGGAGCAAACCTTGTTCAGACTGCAACTGGAGCATATAAAGTCCAGCCCAGACGGGGATCAGAAGATTTACCAGAAAGAGCAGCATCTGAGAAGGGATATCACTTCGTTGGAGAACGATATCTCTACTTTAAGAACCAATATTGAGTTCTTTGCCCGCTCTAAGAACGCTGAGAAACTGCGGGAAGAATACCAGTCTAAAATTGACGAGGCGCAAAAACGCATTCAGCACTTAAAACGGCAGTTAAAAGCCTTGCGCTCCTAAAATTTTCTGATTGACTTTCAAGAGGTTGTTCAGAGGGCAGCAAATAAGTTGCTTATTGAGTTTGCAAAATAAATTTAGACCTCTACTTTTGTATCGCTTTCAGAAACCACCACGGTTCTGAAAGCAAAAGCCTCCTTAGCTCAGCTGGTAGAGCAACTGACTTGTAATCAGTAGGTCGCTGGTTCGATTCCGGCAGGGGGCTCTTCAGAACAGTAAATAGTACTGCTCCATTTAACTTAACAACTGCTTTCTTCTGAAAGCAAAAGCCTCCTTAGCTCAGCTGGTAGAGCAACTGACTTGTAATCAGTAGGTCGCTGGTTCGATTCCGGCAGGGGGCTCCCTTAAAAAAGCACTTACTGGTTTTCTGGTAAGTGCTTTTTTGTTTTCAGCCTCTTTTCTCCAGATATCCACTAAACGCGGCTAACAGCTTGCAGTTTGATTCTTATAGTTCCTGCTTGTTTTAGAGAAATCACCCCAGAATCATCGCTATAAGCTATTATTAAATAATGGAGCAGTCAGGTAAGCAGATAAAAAAAGGATGCTCTTTGCACTAAGAGTATCCTTTTTCATCTAATTAAAGAACTGCATTGGTAGTTATTGCTTATTATTTTGCAGCCATTTATCCAGCATTGCTTTCTCTTGCTGTTGGTCATTGATGATTTTCTGGGCCCTGGATCTTATTTCAGGGACCTTTGCCACCGGTATATAGGCTCTGGCCATCTCAATACCGCTTTGGTGGTGCATGCTCATTAAGGAGGCGAAGTGATGGTCTGTGCTCGCGTTGGTGTTCTGACCCATCTTGGCCATCATGTTTTTCATGGGTTGTAACAGAACCTGGGTATTTGCGGTGTCCTTGGGAGCCTCTCTCTGGTTGTCAGCAAATGCCTGCAGGACCTGTTGTTCCTCTTTTTGTTTGGTGATGGTTTGCTTTGCCAGGTTCACCAGCGTGCTATCGGTACCGTTTGCAGCTTCTTCCTCTGCCATTTTAATGGCGCCTTCGTGGTGCTTGGCCATGAGTAAGGCGAAATCGTGGTCGGGGTCTCCGTTGATATCAGCTTCCTGGATGGTGGTCATGTTCTCGTGCATCAGCTCCATCATCTTGTTGCTGTTGTTACCCTCAGCAGCCATCCCGCTGCCAGAATGTTCTTCTGTTTTTGCGGTGTTACCGGTTTCTGTTTTTGCCCCGTTTTGGTTACAAAACCAGAAAAACAGCGAAATTCCGCATAGCAGAACTGCTCTATTCATTCTATTCTTTCTCATAGGTAAAGGCTTTTGGTTAGGTGTCTTCTTCCAGTGCTTGAATGCTAATTCTTATTACGCGGTCGTTTTAGAGTAGTTAATCATCAAACCAATAAAGGTGTGGGGGATAAATATTTAACGATTAATAACTTGCAATCTGCCGCAATTTGGGCTTTACTCTTCTCCTGCTTACTAGTATCTAATTGATTACAATTGCAAACGCAGGAAAGATAAACGCCAAGCTTAGCCTCCTGATTTATCTATTATCCGTAAGAAAGAAAGCTTTACACTTTTTCTTCTTGGCTATGGCAGGACAAAGAATCTTAGATGTACTTGGCGATACCGCCGATGACTTGTTGAACTACTCGTCATCCACCATCTCAAAAGAGCAGCTCCATGTTCCGGGTCCTGACTTTATAGACCGGGTTTTCCTGCAGACCAACCGCTCTATTCCGGTACTTAGGAGTTTGGCCACGCTCTTTAACCATGGTCGGTTGGCGGGTACCGGTTATCTCTCCATTTTACCCATAGATCAGGGTATTGAGCATACCGCAGGGTTCTCTTTCGCGCCTAATCCCATTTACTTTGATCCCGAGAACATTATCCAATTGGCGCTTGAAGGTGGCTGCAATGCCGTGGCTACTACGTTCGGGAACCTGGGCATGGTGGCCCGTAAATACGCCCATAAGATCCCGTTCATTGTTAAGATAAACCACAATGAACTGCTTACCTATCCCACTAAGTATGACCAGATCATGTTCGGCTCCGTGGAGGAAGCCTGGAATCTGGGAGCGGTGGCGGTGGGTGCCACCATATATTTCGGGTCTGAGGAATCTAACCGGCAAATCATTGAAGTGGCAGAGGCGTTTGAAAGAGCGCACCAACTGGGCATGGCTACCATCCTGTGGTGCTATACCCGAAACTCGGCCTTCAAAACAAAGGAAACCGACTACCATGTCTCCGCCGATATTACGGGGCAGGCCAACCACCTGGGGGTTACCATTCAGGCAGACATCATCAAACAGAAACTGCCCGAAAACAACGGCGGGTTCAAGACCATCAACTTCTCCAAGTGGCACCCTGATATGTACAACAAGCTATCTTCTGACCACCCAATTGACCTTTGCCGATACCAGGTGATGAACTGCTATATGGGCAGGGCCGGCCTCATCAACTCAGGAGGCGAGTCGCAGGGAGCCAATGATCTGCAGCAATCGGTGCGTACGGCGGTGATCAACAAAAGAGCGGGCGGCACGGGTCTAATTTTGGGTCGGAGAGCCTTTCAGCGCCCCATGAAAGAAGGGGTTGAGTTGCTCCATCTGGTGCAGGACGTGTACCTGGATGCCCAGATTGGGTTAGCCTAAGCAGATTCAAAGAATAGCACTGAACAGTTAATTCGGCAAGGAAAACCTGTTTTCGGCCCTGTTTTCCGAAATATTACTCTTTGGAGAAGACGTGCCTGATTTTCCCAAACCAGTTGGGCTCGGCAACGTCGTCTTCCAGCAAATACCCGTACGGATGCAGTTTAGGGATGTGGTCGCAGATGATCCGGATGATGGCGAAAAGCGGCTCAAACAGAATCATGCCCGGTATTCCCCAGATCAGTTCTCCTAAGACAATGGCAAAAATGGTCATGATGGGGCTGATGTTCAACTTGGAGCCCATGACCAGCGGTTCAATGAGGTTGTTATCGATGACCTGGGCCACCACCAGGACAATCACCACCGGAACCACCATGCCGGTAGAACCGCTGACAAATGCCATCAGGATAGGGAAGGCCCCTCCAATGATGGACCCCACATACGGAATAATGGTTGGCAGCACCGCCACCAAACTGATGAGAATCGCATTCTTCATCCCGATGATGGAGAACCCAATGCCGTAACAGATGGCCAGAAAGAGCATAGAAATAAGCCGCCCCACCAGGTACTGAGCCGAAACTTTGGTGATCTCCTGTAAGGTTTCTACGGTCACTGGTTTCTCGTCACCCGAGAAAATCTTCAGGAAAAATGCTTCATATTTTTCCCGCTTCCACATCAGGAAGAACAGGTACAGAATGATAAGCGCAAACGAGGTGATGATGCCCACCGCGCCTCCCACCAAACCGGTCAGGAACTTGTTAGCCGACTGCGATAACTTGGAGATCTGCTCCTGCACAAACGAAATCTGCTCCTGCGGAGCCACGCCAAACCGTTGCTGTATCCACTGCTGCGCCACAGTCACCGTTTCCTGTAGTTTGCTCTGGATTTGGGGTAAATCCTTTGAGAAGCTAGCCGCCTGCAGGGAAATCACCAGAAAGATCAGGCCCACGAACAGCAGAATGATGAAGATACATAAAAGGGTAGCAGGAATCCGGCTTATTCCTCTGTTTTCAAACCATCGGCTCACCGGGGTCATCAGCATGGCAAACACTATGGCAAAGGCGAGGGGAATCAGAAAGACTTTCCCGTAATACAGGGCCACCACAGACAGTATCCCAAAAAGAAGAATAGAATTGACTCGGTTGAGAGAGAAACTGTTCATACGCAGAAAGTTGAATGCATTTCTATTTATCAGAAGCTTTCCATGGAGTATAACGCAGAGTGAAGCATTCTGTCTGGTTTCAACTTCTGTTTTATACGTGCTTTTACTAAAACTTAACTAAGAAAGATTTGGATGCGGAATGAGCTTCTGCAGGATCACTTTTTTCAGGGCTGTTTTCTGAAAATATGGCTTTAAACAGGTAAGTCTCTGCTAATTGTATTCACTCGAAGTTAGGCATTCCTTATGCGTTGCACTCTGTTTCAGTACTTATACCTATTTTGTAAGAAAGGGCTTTAAAAAATAGAACCACCTGAAATACTGATCGTTTTAAAAAATTAGGCATTTCAGTTTTCTGGTTTGATTCTCTTTGGTATACCAGAAAGCTGAATTACTCTTCCTATTCCCAGAATTACATCCTAATTGACCTTGTGCACGGAGCAGGAGAGACGCGGGCCTATATCTCAATAATCATAGTTCATTTAATACCCTTACCTATGGCAGAAACCATCTCAAAAGCTAAAACCGGTCTTGCAAAATATTGTCTTCCCCTCCAGAACGCTCAGGATCTGGACCCGCTGATGGAGCGCATTGGCGATGCCAGGTATGTGTTGCTGGGAGAGGCATCGCACGGTACGCATGAGTATTACACCTGGCGCGCCGAGATTTCCCGCAGGCTCATCCAGGAAAAAGGCTTTTCCTTTATTGCCGTGGAGGGCGACTGGCCAGACTGCTTTGAGATTAACCGCTGGGTAAAAGGCTACCCCGATACCGCTGAACAAATCACCGATGTGCTTACCCAGTTTGACCGGTGGCCCACCTGGATGTGGGCCAACTGGGAGATTGCTGCCCTGGCCGAGTGGATGCGCAAACACAACCAGGGCCTCTCCAAAGACAAAAGGATTGGTTTCTACGGACTGGATGTCTACAGCATGTGGGACTCTATGAAAATCATTGTAGACTACCTGGAGAAAGAAGACCCCGAAGCCGCCGCCTACGCCAAACGGGCCATTGACTGCTTTGAGCCCTACGGCGAGGAAGAGTCTTACGCCACCGCCCTGAGTATGATGAAATCCAGCTGCCGCGAGGCGGTGCTTCAGTTGCTATTGGAAGTAAGGCAGAATGCCGCCCAGTACGACCACGCCCCCGAGGCAGGCTTAAATGCCGAAATCAACGCCCTGGTAGCCGCCAACGGCGAGAAATACTACCGGGCCATGTCGGCGTTTGGGGAGAATTCCTGGAACGTGCGCGACCGCCACATGGTAGAGGCCCTGAACACCATCATGAACTACCACGGGCCAGATGCCAAAGTGATTGTGTGGGAGCACAACACCCACATTGGCGATGCCCGGGCCACCGATATGGCCGAGAGCGGCGACATAAACGTGGGACAGTTAGTGCGCGAGCAACACAAACCAGAAGAGGTGGTGCTGGTGGGGTTTGGGTCCTATGAAGGTTCTGTCATCGCCGGCAGGATGTGGGATGCGCCCATGGAGGAAATGCGGGTCCCGCCCGCCATTGAGAAAAGCGTTGAGGAAGTTCTGCACTCGGCCTCGCCCGAAAACAAGCTACTGATCTTTGACCAGGAACCAGCCATAAAAGAATTCTTCCGCGGCTGGATGGGGCACCGGGCTATAGGGGTAGTGTACCGCCCGGACCGGGAGCGAGGCAACTACGTTCCCACCCGGCTTTCTGCCCGCTATGACGCTTTCCTGTACCTGGACAAAACCAAAGCCCTGCACCCGCTCCATATGAAAACCACAGGTCATAAAACCCCCGAGACGTTCCCGTTTGGAATGTGAATTCATAAACTAAAAACCTGTTTTGGGGCCGTTTTGCCTGCAACTGCCCCAAAACAGGTTATTGCTTATTGCAACTGGAAGCGTTTGTAAGAAGGCACGAAATATTCTTCTTTGTCTCCCAGCATGTGTACCTTCAGGCCTTTGGCGGTGAAGGGTTCCCCGTTGCCGATGTTATAGATATTGGTCTCGGTCATTTCCATGCCGTCTACAATGGTGACCAAACCGTTGCCCACTACTTCCACATTGCCGCCATTCGTGACCAAAATTGCCGTGTCTTCCTCCAGGCCAATCCCGATGCATTCTGGGTTGGTGCAGATGGCTTGCGTTAACCGCACAATGCGGCCTCTTTTCAAGAAGTGGGTGTCAATGCCCACGTTCTTCAGAAACTCCAGGCCCGTGGTCATCCTCACGTCGCCTTTGATATAGCCGCCCTGCGATTCGCCTTCGTAAATCATTGGAGTAGACATGGCAGTGGCTCCGGCGCTGGTACCGGCAATGAGGATGTCCCTGAAAGCATAGGCTTCTTTCATGGCCATGAGCATCTGGGTTCCGCCAAAAATAGCGGTTAGCCGAAGCTGGTCACCGCCCGTGAACATAATACCATCGGCTTTATTGATTAACTCAATGTACTCTGGTTTGTTGGCTTCCTGCCGGGTGCGCACGTCTGCTACCTCAATATTGGTGATTCCTAACCCCCTGAACACCTCCACGTAGTCTCCCGCTGATTCTTCGGGGATCTGCGAGGCGGTTGGAATGATGACGATCAAAGGGTTTTCGCCTTTGAGTTCCTGCACAAACCGTTTCATGATCTGCTCATCAACAAAATTGATGTTGTGGATTGTGCCCTCAGAAGCTTTTGCGCCCTTATCTTCTTTGCCTCCAATAATCAATAGTTTGCCCCTGGGAATTACTCTGGAAGCCTCTGAATTAGGAATGCCTTCTCTTTTTTCTTTTGCCATAACGGTTGAGTGGATGTTTTTGTGGGGTTAGTAAACAAGCAACTGGTAATCAATCTTATTTGGTCCTATCACAAATAGGAAAGCAGTGGTTAGGAGGGGGGAAGTAAATTGACAGGTAGCACTGATTGATTTCTTTGCAGAGAAAAGAGCTTAGTGCCTTCGTTGGGCTTCGCCGGTCATGGGCACAAATTTGACGGGTATCAGTTCCCGCTGGTCAAAGTAGTTCTCTTTCACTCGCACCAGCATGAACAGCCTTTGGAGGTTGGTGCCCACCGGCGCCAATAACCTGCCGCCAATCTTAAGTTGATACATCAATGGTTCAGGTATGACGGGGGGCGCTGCCGTGAGAACAATGGCGTCAAAGGGGGCGGCTTCGGGCCAACCCAGGTACCCATCGCCCAGGCGGGTACTCACATTTTGGATGCCGGCTTTGTTTAGGTTTACGGCTGCCACCCGGACCAACCACTCTATCACTTCCACGCTGTATACATGTGAGACAATGCGGGATAGAACTGCGGCATTGTACCCACACCCCGTGCCAACCTCCAGTACCACTTCCTCCGGGCTCAAGCGCAAAGCCTGCGCCATGTAAGCCACAATAAAGGGTTGACTAATGGTTTGGTTCATCCCGATGGGTAAGGCAGAGTCATTGTAGGTTTGATCCTTCAGGTCGTCTGGCACGAACAATGACCGATCCACCTCCCACATAGCATTGAGAACTGCCCGGTCAGTGATCCCTCGTTGCCTGAGGTGTTTTCGCATCATTTCCTCTTTGTGCACATACATGGCGATAAGGTTTTATGTGTTCTATTTTTCTAGCAACCACAAACCTTGCTTAACCAGAATCCATTGTTCCGGTCTTTTCAGAAAAACAGGGGCTTACTTGATGAAAGGTACCTTCTGGAACATATATCCAATAACAAGTACTTGATTTATAGAAACTTTGTTTAGCTTTAACAAACAAAGGTGTTTTGCATAAGAAAGGGAAATAACAGGATTGCCTCAAAGAGAAATAAAGCAGAGGAAAGAAAAAAGTAAATTCCTGGGTTAGCACATCGTTCTACCACAGGCGTTGAATTGCTTCCGGCCCTAGCGGTTCCCTTTATATCATGATAAAGAGCAAAGGAACTTCTAACCAGCTATTTTTTTGGAAAATCCCTGATTCTTAACTGTTGTAAGTACACCCTCTTTACTGATCTTTTTCCCTCCTGCTAGGTTCTAAAATCTGTCTGCCTGGGCTATTGATGGTAGTTGTTCTGTTTCAAAGAAATTCTAAAAAGCCCTACATGCAGAAATTAAGATCTATTCATAGTGCCTTGTTGAACCTGACAGAGGAGTTAGAGGAAGAAGAGGCTAGGTTCAACGAGGTCACAACCAAGGTGGTGGAGTCGGCTCAGGTTTCTGTGGCGGGGCATTTTGCCACCTGCTCTTCGCAATCTGGTGTACCCATGAAGCCCCACATCAAAATAGACGTTCAGGACAATTCCTTTCTTGTAGAGTGCTTTATACTTGCCTCGGAAGTATTTGGAAAGAAAAACATAGTCCTCAGTACTGTTCCGAGCCTTCAGTTCTTTTTGTCTGCTGCTCAGGACCAGGCTCAGCTTTTGTTACTCAGGAATATATACCAGGAATTCAAGCAACTGAAAGGCAAAGCTAAAACCGCCCCGGGCCTGGAAGACTATAGTGATCTGACCGAATTTAAAACCTTCCTTTTCCTCTTCAATAATGCCATTAGTTCCTGAGGAAACTATCCCCGAACTGAGGTAACATAAAAAAAGGTGCTCAGGAGATTCAGCTTTCTCCTGAGCACCCTTTTACATTCAGGTTAGTTAAATCTACAGCAAAGGATCTTGCTGTACTACCACAATTCTGCTGGTAACTACCTCCTCAGAAGGCTCTGTTCTTTGTCTTCTGCCATTTCTTTTGGCGTTGCTGTTGATTAACGCAATCACGGCTGCGCCGGCGGCTACCGCCAGGGCACTGGTAGCCACGGGGTTCGTTTTGGCGCGGGTGTACAGGCTGGTTTTCATCACATAGCCTTTGTGGTTACCGCGTACCTCGCCGTCCTGGGAAGGTTGGTGCAAAGAGCCTGCAGTGTTTAGCGGAGCCTCGTCTTCTACTTGTTGCTTAGACATGATCCGGGAGCTGATCCAGTCCATCAGGCCAGGAAGCCGTTTGTTGAGTGCACTCATCACTTTAGCGCCGCCGCCTATCATAATGTCGCGGTATGGATGCACGGCTGCTTCCAGAATGGCGTTGGCTACTTCCTCGGGCGTGTAAACAGGTTGCGGTAGGGTAAGCGCTTTGTCTGTGTAGTTTTTGGCGTGCAAAGGATAAGGAGTGTCAATTCCCGCAGGTTTGATCAGCGTCACCGAAACCGGAGCTTCGTCTTCCATCAACTCAATCCGTAAGGCATCGGTAAAGCCCTTCACAGCATGTTTGCTGGCGGAGTACATGCCCTGCAACGGCACCGCTACGTCTGAGACTTCGCTACCCACGTTAATGATGGCACCGCCTTTGGTTCTCAGGTGCTGTGCAGCCGCCAATGAGCCATATACCACTCCCCAGAAGTTAGTATCAAAGAGGCGTCGGTTGTCTTCATCGGTTACTTCTTCCAGACGGCCGTAGATGGAAACCCCGGCATCGTTTACCCAGGTATCAAAGCCGCTGCATTCGGTCAGGGCCACGTCCACTATCCACTGTACTTCTTCTTTACGGCCCACATCGGCCACGCAATGGAAGGCTTTTCCTCCCTCGGCTCTGATTTGCTGTTCAATGTCCAGCAAAGCTTCGCGGTTACGGGCTACGAGAATAACGGTAGCGCCTTTCTTGGCGGCTGCGCGGGCGGTGGCCAGTCCAATTCCGCTGGAGGCCCCGGTAATTACCATTACCTGCTCGTTGAGTGGTTTTAATGAATATTTCATACCTCTGATTTTAGTTTATTTCTTTATTGAAGTTTGAACTTGCTTTTGTCTTACGAGTATACCCCTCGTTAGATTCAGTAGTTTTACTGTAAAAGACAGTTCTTGCGCATTAAGCTGGTTTTTACCTGCTTCATTTACTGCCAGTTACAACAGAAAATAAGCCAGTTTCGCGTACTTTAAGGCTTGGTAGAAGAGCCGTAATTGGAGCCAGCACACGCCAGGTATCTTCTCCAGGAGTTGCCTTGTTTTGCTTTTTGGTAGAGTGATTTTATGGCTGATTTTCGGAAAAGAGGCTAGAAACAAGGGAGATGCTGAAAGAAGAGAATAGAGGACATCCAAATCCTTTACCGGACTGACCTAAACCTTAGAATCAGTTCTGAATGGATTCTTCAAAAAGTTGCTAAAAACGGGGTCATTGCGTAAAAACAGGAATTTTGAACGAATTTAAAGCGGGAACAAGCGGGGTTCTTAAAACTTTGCCTTAAGTTTAGGCCATCTAATCTTCAACCGTTTTCATTTAATGTAAACCATCTATGACAGATACAAAGTACGATTTTGGTATAGTGGGGCTGGGAGTGATGGGCAGGAATTTACTATTGAACATGGCAGATCACGGGTTCTCCGTTATGGGGCTAGACCTGGATCCCAAGAAAGCGGCTGCTCTGGAAGAGGAAGCAGAAGCCGGTAAATCTGTGAAGGGAACAACTTCCATTCAGGAGTTTGCCGCCGCCCTGAAATCCCCGCGGGCCCTGATGCTGTTGGTACCCGCCGGTAAACCGGTAGATGCCGCCATTGATAATCTGGTGCCCTACCTGGAGCCCGGTGACATAGTCATAGACGGAGGAAATTCCTACTTCCCGGATACAGACCGCAGATTTACCGCTCTGGCCGAGAAAGGCCTGCATTTCTTTGGAATGGGTATTTCTGGCGGCGAAAAAGGCGCCCGGTTTGGCCCTAGCATGATGCCCGGCGGCGACCGTGAAGCCTATGAAAGGCTGCGTCCGGTATTTGAGGCGGTAGCGGCCAAGGTAAACGGTGAGCCCTGCGTGGCTTACCTGGGGAATGGCTCAGCCGGCAATTACGTGAAGATGGTGCACAACGGCATTGAGTACGGCATCATGCAGCTCTTGGCCGAGACCTACGACCTGCTGAAACGCGGCCTGGGGCGCTCCGATGATGAACTACAGCGCATCTTTGAGGAATGGAACAACAGCGAGGTACAGTCTTTCCTGGTGGAGATTACCGGCCAGATACTTAAAAAGACCGATGAAACAACCGGCCAACGCTTGGTGAACCTCATCTCTGACCGGGCCCGGCAGAAAGGAACCGGCAAATGGACGTCCCAGAACGCCATGGATTTGCAGGTGCCACTGCCCAACATTGACATGGCCGTGACCATGCGTGACATGTCGGCGTACAAAGAGGAACGGGTTTTAGCCTCCAAAACGCTGGCCACCCCACCCACCACAGACCAGGATCCTGAAAACTGGTACATTTTAGAAACACAGCTCAGAAACGCCTTCTATTTTGCCATGCTGGTCACCTATGCTCAGGGGCTGGCGCAGTTACGGGTAGCCTCGGCTACGTACAACTACGGCTTACATTTAGAGGAAGTAGCCAAAATATGGCGCGGGGGTTGTATTATCAGAGCGGCTTGTCTGGAAGACATCCGGAAGGCCTACAGCAATGACCCTATTCTGTTGAACCTGCTGCTGGACCCAGGCATCGGTGGAGCGTTGCTGGAGCGTCAGGAGGATATCCGCTACATTGTTAAGCTGGCCATTGACAGAGGAATTCCGGTACCGGGTTACATGGCGGCTTTGTCTTATTTTGATGCCTACCGCAGCGGCACTCTGCCCACCAACCTCATTCAGGCCCAGCGCGATTACTTTGGCGCCCATACCTATGAGCGGATAGACCAGGAGGGAATCTTCCATACCCAGTGGAGCTAGTTTCTCTGGGGCTGGGGTAGAATTCCCTCATTTAATTGATTACACAACACGATTTACTTTCTGGATAAAGATCCTTTCAGCACATTCCCATGAAAGCAGTAAAAAAAGCAGCGCCCACCGTTGTGGTGATTTTTGGAGGAACCGGCGATTTAACCAAACGCAAACTATTGCCCGCCTTTTACCATCTTTATATAGCAGGGTGGCTTCCGGAAGAATTCGCCATTATTGGGATGGGCCGCTCCTCGTTCACCGATGAGAAATACCAGGCGAAGCTGTACGAAGGCTTAACGGAGTTTTCCCGCACGGGCCCGCCCGAGGAGGAAATCTGGGAAACGTTCCAGGGGAATATCTCTTATCTGCAATCTGAGATCAACGATGCCGGGGCTTACCAGAAACTATCCGAGAAACTGGATTCTTTTGACCAGGCCTGGGGAACCCGCGCCAACCGGTTGTTTTACCTATCCATTGCGCCGCAGTTCATTCAGGCAGTGACCACCCACCTGCACGAAACCGGTATTGCCGCCGATGTACAACGAGACCGCATCATCGTAGAAAAGCCCTTTGGAAAGGACCTGGAAAGCGCCCGGTATCTAAACCACCTGCTTACCAAGAACTTCCAGGAAAGCCAGATTTACCGCATAGACCATTACCTGGGCAAGGAGACGGTGCAGAACATTCTGGCCTTTAGGTTTGCCAATGCCCTGTTTGAACCCCTCTGGAACCGCAACTACATTGATTTTGTGCAGATCAGCGTGGCCGAGCAGGTAGGAGTGGAGGACCGGGGGGGCTATTACGAAGGGGCCGGCGCACTGCGCGACATGATCCAGAACCACCTGTTACAACTTCTTTGTATGGTGGCCATGGAACCGCCCGTCTCGTTTGAGGCAGAGGAGATCAGGAACCGCAAAGCAGACGTGTTGCGGGCCGTAAGAAGGTTCACGCCAGATCAGGTGAACAAAAGTGCGGTGCGCGGCCAGTATGGCCCCGGTTGGCTGCAGGGGAAAAAAGTACCCGGCTACCGCGAGGAAGAAGGCGTTGATCCGCAATCCAACACAGAAACGTACGCCGCCATTAAGTTTTACCTAGATAACTGGCGCTGGCAGGGAGTACCGTTTTACCTGCGCACCGGCAAACGGATGCAGGAAAAAACCTCTTCCATTACCATCCAGTTCCGGCCGGTACCGCACTCCACGTTCTCGGCAACCATGTCAGAAAACCTGCTGCCTAACCGGCTTACCATCAACATTCAACCGCAGATGGACATCCGGTTACGGTTCACCGCCAAACGGACCGGTCTGGAGATGGAGCTTACCCCTGCCGAGATGGTGTTTGATTATGACACCTGCTCTACCCAAACCCCGGAGGCCTACGAAACCTTGTTATTGGATGCCCTGCAAGGCGATGCCACCCTGTTCATGCGCTCAGACCAGGTAGAAGCCGCCTGGGAGGTGATCACGCCAATTCTGGAAACCTGGGAGTCGCGCACTCCGCTGGAGTTCCCCAATTACTCCGCCGGTATGTGGGGACCTGAAAACGCCGAAGCACTTATTGCCCGGGAGGGCCATACCTGGGCCGTGTCTACGTTCTATGACGGCAAACCCAAGGGCAAAGAAAAGGAGAAAGTATGATCAGGGTATTCAAAGACAAATCCGAACTCAGCCAAGCCGCCGCCGACATCTTCGTTCAAACGGCCAGGGAGGCGGTTGAACAAAACGGCAAGTTTACGGTGGCGCTCACGGGCGGCACATCGCCGGATGAGTTGTATAAGTTGCTGGCCCAATCTCCCTACCGCGAGCAAGTGCCCTGGGAGAAAACCTTTATTTTCTGGGGCGATGAACGCTGGGTTCCCCTCACCGATGAACGCAGCAATGCCCGTATGGCAAAGCAGGCCTTACTGGAGCAAGTGCCGGTTCCTGAGGAACAAGTTTTCCCAATGTTTTGGGAAGGCACTCCTGAGGAATTCGCCCTGCAATATGAGCAGCAACTCCTCAAAGTTTTGGGACCCACTCCTCAGTTTGACTTAATCCTGTTAGGCATGGGCGATGACGGGCATACGGCTTCTCTTTTTCCAGGCACCGCTGTGTTGCAGGAAAAAAACAAATGGGTAGCCGCCTATTTTCTGGAGCCCCAGGACATGTACCGCATCACGTTAACAGCCCCTTGCCTTAACCAGGCGAAGAAAATAGTGTTTCTCACTTTCGGGGATAAAAAGGCGAAGGCACTTTATGAAGTGCTGGAGGGAGAGCGCAACCCAAGCCAGTATCCCTCGCAACTGATCCAGCCCCAGAGCGGAGAGCCCATCTGGTTGGTAGACGAAGCCGCCGTTCGTCTTTTGACTAGAAAGGAGTAGCTTTCAGATTCTCGCCTGTTTTCTCCAAAACAGGCGAGAATCAAAGTATTCTATAGATCGGCTACGAAATTGATTTCGGTATCCTGGGCAAAGACGGCATACGCCCGTTTCCAGGGCTGATCGCCAAGGAGTCGCCATTTATGGCCGGCCCCGGTGGTATCGGTGGCAATCAAGACCTCACCGGGGTTTAAAGTAAAGGTCTCACCCAAACTGGTGGTGAACTCCAGGGTTCCGGTTAAGGTGAGAACGTATTGGGTATTGGGGGCGGTGTGCCAGTCATAAACCGATGAGGGAGCGGTTTCCTTGAAGTGCAGGGTTTTCACCTGCGTAAACACGTTCTCTAAAATGGAGCCCGCCTGAAACTGCGAGTTCCCGTCTTCATCAGTATATAACTTATAGGCTTTGATCATATCGGGTTAACGTAGTTGAATTCTTTTATACCAGAATATGCTACTTGAGTTGCACCGCGTATTCTGATGGTTTCTTAGGTAGGCTTCTCTTGTTACGTCCAATCAGAGCCTGATTGCATAATAGCCCTCTACAAACACAGGTACTGTTTCCAGCTTCCTTTTGGATAACCAGGCTTAAAACGCTTCTGAGAACGCAAAGTACAGGTACATGCCCTGGTCAGAGAAAGCTACGTCGCCGCGCACCACCATGCCTTCATTATTCAGTTTATAGCGCAAACCGCCGCCGCCTGTCAGGTGAAAGCGGTTGAAGGCGAAATCGGGGATTCTGCGGGAAACCTGGCCTGCCCCGCCAAAGACCGCACCGCCAATCCGCCAGAACAGCGGGAAACGGTAATCGGCCTGGATTACGGCGGCATCCTCGTCCCGGAACCTTCCTTCCAGCAAGCCGCGCATCACGTTTACGCCGCCCAAGGGAGACAGAAACTGGAACGGAGCATCGCCGGTCACAAAGGTGAAGAGCCCCTGCACGGCAAAAACCCCGGGACCGATTTTCTGGTACTTCCGCAAGTCCACCTTATACCGGTTGAAATTGGTTTCGCCGCCCAAATACTTCCCGAAGAACATAGCCGATACCTGGTTGAAATACCCTCTTGTTGGGGTAAACACATTATCGCGGCTGTCTACCATTAAGGACGGACCAAACCCCGAGGACCGGGTTCCTTCGCTACCCAGAATGGTTTTCTCGGCTAGCTGCCCGCCTGGTTCTACCTCGGGGATGGTCTCGTATTTGAACTCATAGCGGGCTCCCAGGTACACTTTCCCGTAAAAGGCGCGCTCATACTGGGCCGCAAAGTTTACCGTACGGCTGGTGTAGGCCTCTTCCTGGTGGTCTGGGGCCTCATTCCCTAACCCGAAAAAGAAGTAAGGGTAGTCATTGTACTCCACCTGTCCCTGGAAATGCTCTTTGTTGTGCTTTCTCCAGACATCGGCGGTAAAGGCCGTCAGGATCTGTTTTCTGGTGGTGTATACCAACGTGGGCGAATAAACCGTAGGCCTGTCGGTGGGCAGGAATCCTTCCGATTTCCGCACGTGAATCAATTTAGTCCCAAAACCAAACTGTGTTTCTGGGGTGTAATAGGCCACCGGGAAAATATTCCATTTCTTAGAGGCGGGCGCAACAGAATCCTGCGGAATCTCTGCCGTGGTCTGGGCAAGGGAAATTCCGCTCATTGCTGAAAATACAAAGGCTAGTAGTTTTGTTTTCAATTGATTTTAAGTTATCTGTCTGCGCCTCTATACGGGTATACTAATAATTGAATATATCAAAATCAAACAATTTTTTCATAAGCCTTCTAAAATTCTGAAGAAGGAGCTGAATTGTGCATTAACGTGAAAACAGGAATCAGGAAAGAACTTAGGCGCAGCTTAGAGAGCAGCACTTAAGTTAGGAGAGAAGATACCGTACGGAAGGCAATTGCCTATGAAATCAAAACTGTTTTCAACCCCTTTTGTTTGAAACAGGCTAAAAACGGAAGCAATCATGGTGCGGATGAATCTTTAATTCATTTTCATATAGGCGGTTTTTTCTCCAAACCTGAACCTGAGGATGGTTTTAGAAAGAGATTGCTGATCAAGTGGTTACTTATGATAAAGCTTTCTTTATGCGGGGCTTTCCTATTTTTTGAGTAGTTTTCGGCGATGAAGGCGGAAGAATTGGTGGCAGCAACTGCCAAACATGTAGAGAAATTATTTGCCGGCGAGGGGTCTGGCCATGATTGGTGGCACATCAAACGGGTGTGGCAGAATGCCCTGATGATAGGCCGGCAAGAGAAAGCCGATTTAACCATTGTGCAGCTAGGAGCCCTGCTGCATGATATCGCCGACTGGAAATTCCATGCCGGTGACGAAGAGGCCGGCCCGAAAGCAGCCCGGCAGTGGCTTTTATCCTTGGATGCGCCGGAAGAACTGATTGAAAGAGTTTGCCAAATAGTGAAGGAAGTGACGTTCAAAGGCGCCGGAGTGGACACTACCCCCACGTCTTTGGAGGCCCAGGTGGTGCAGGATGCTGATCGGTTAGATGCCATTGGCGCCATCGGGATAGGCAGGGCTTTTGCCTACGGAGGCCACAAAGGCCGCGAAATGTACCATCCAGGGCAGGAGCCGCAGTTACACGCTTCTTTTGAAGAATACAAGAAAAACCAGAGCCCCACGCTCAACCACTTCTATGAGAAGCTCTTTCTCTTGAAAGACCGCTTGAACACCCGCACCGGCCAGCAAATGGCCCAGGAACGACACGCGTACATGCAGAACTTTGTGGAGCGATTTCTGCTGGAATGGCACGGGGAGGAACTTCCGCCCGCCGCATTCCGGTTGCAGGAACCTGCTTCCTCTCAGATTGCCGCCGCTTACAACCCATCCGCTTCTGCATGAAAAGTAAATTGAAGGCCGCCTTTCTGGTGCTGGCCTTTTCAGGAATAAGTACCATGGCCGTGGCTCAGCGCGACTACCAGAGCTACGAGCAATTAACCTCCCGGCTTCAGCAACTCACCAGGAGATACAGCACCCTTAGCTCCCTGAACACCGTTGGGAAAACCGCTACTGGAAAAGAAGTCTGGCTTTTGACCTTGGGGCGGGAAAATGCGGCCAATAAACCCGCCATTGTGATTGCGGCCGGAGTGGAGGGCACCCAGTTAGCCACCACAGAGTTGGTCATGCAAATGGCAGAACAGATGCTGCAAGCTGCCGTGCTGCAGGATTCGGTGCGCGAGCTGCTGCAATCAAAAACGTTCTACATCTTTCCAAACCTCTCGCTTGACGCCACCGAGCAGTACCACGAAAAGCTACGCTGGGAACGGGTTGCCAACGCCCAACCCATTGACGACGACCGCGATGGCCGCATGTTCGAAGATCCATTTGAGGACCTTAACAAGGACGGGCTCATCACCATGATGCGGGTGAAAAACAAATCTGGCATTTACCGTCCGTCCAAAGAAGATCCCCGGATCATGGTACCCGCCGACGTGACCAAAGGAGAAAAAGGCGAGTATCTCCTCTACACCGAAGGCATTGACAACGACAAAGACGGCAAATGGAACGAAGACCCCGAGGGTGGGGTGGTGTTCAACCGAAACTTCTCTTTTGATTACCCTAACTTCCAGCCCGGTGCCGGCGAGCACCCCATGTCTGAGCGGGAAACCAAAGCTTTCGCTGATTTCATGTTCGATGCCAAAAACGTCTATGCCGTTTTTGTTTTCGGGCCAGCCAATACCTTAACGGAGCCTTTGAAGTACAACCAGGAAATGGCCTCGGCGCGTATCATCAATGGATTGACGGAAAATGATGCCGCGGTGAACAGTACCATCTCTACCCTGTACAATACTACTACCCAGCTGAAAGATGCCCCGCGGGTGGCACCCTCCGCCGGAGATGTGCTCCAATGGGCGTACTACCATTACGGCAGATTCAGCTTCAGCACACCGGGTTGGTGGGTTCCTAAACTTCCCCCTGAAAAGGAGAGCACAGAGTCAATCGAAGACGCCGCTGACTCTACCGTTCCGGAAGATTTGAACTTCCTGCGCTGGGCCCAGGCCAATGATTTTATTGGAACCTTTGTTCCCTGGAAACCTGTTCAGCACCCCGATTTTCCGGGCCAACAGGTAGAAGTAGGCGGGTTTGCCCCGTATGTAAAACATACTCCTCCCATTCACCTACTGGAGCCCATCGCTGACAAGCACTTCCGGTTTTTCTCGGCTTTTGCCAAAAAGATGCCTAATCTGAGGATCGGGAACGTTCAAACCGAAAAGGTAGAGGGAGGGCATACCCGTATTACCGCAGAGGTGTTCAACCAGGGTGCTTTGCCTACCCACTCAGAAATGGGAGACAAAACCAAGTGGGTCCAGAAAGTGAAAGTAATCCTTAAACTAAGTGACAGCCAGAAAATAATATCAGGGAATAAAATCCACTTAAGCAAGGCGCTGGCCGGAGGCGAGAAGTTTCAGGTCTCCTGGGTAGTGGAGGGCAACGGTTACATACAGGTGGAAGCCAGCAGTCCAACCGCCGGGAAACAATCCAAAGAAGTGTATTTACGCTAACGCAGATCATGAAGAAAAGAATTGTAGTAGCGGCTTTACTGGCTTCCGGCTTGCTGTTTCCCCGTAGCGAACAGACCTGGGCCCAAACTCCTGCCTCGGTTTTCAAGCCCGCCGGGTTGCCACAGAACCCTAAGGTTCAGGTGAGCTGGAATAAGTACTATGACTACGAAGGCATCACCGAAATCTGCGCGCAATTAGCCAAAGCCCACCCAGATCTGGTAAAGCTGGAAACCATTGGCGATTCCTATGAGGGCCGCAGGATCTGGGCTCTAACCATCACCGATTTTAAGACCGGAGATTCAGACCGTAAACCGGCCATGTACCTGGATGGATATATCCATGCTAACCAGGTGCAGGGCGCAGAATTTGCCTTATACACTGCCTGGTATCTGGCAGAGAACTTCAGCAATGACCAATTCATCAAAGAGTTACTCCAACAAAAGACCTTTTACATCCTGCCCACCATCAACCCAGACGCTCGTAACCACCTGATGCACCCGGGCAAAACAGTCTATTCCCAGCGGAATGGCTTTATTCCCCTGGATGACGATGGAGATGGCTTGGTAGACGAAGACCAGCCTGAGGACATCAACAAAGACGGTTTCATTACCCTCATGCGGCGGAAATCCTCTAAGGGGAAATACATAGTGGACCCTAAAAATCCCCTGCGGCTGATTCCAGCTTATCCCGGCCAGAACGGGGAATATGAAGTGCTGGGCTATGAAGGCTTTGATACCGATGGCGACGGTAGCGTAAACGAAGATCCGCCCGGCCAGTATGATCCTAACCGCGACTGGGGCTGGAACTGGCAACCGGAATACGTGCAATCAGGTGCTTACAAGTACCCGTTTTCCTTGCCTGAGAGCCGGGCCGTAAAAGAGTTTGTGATGCTGCATCCCAACATTGCCGGGGCGCAAAGTTACCATTACAACAACGGCATTGACATGATCGGGCCCGGAGTAGGTGAGTCGCAAACCAGCCGTTCGGGGATAGACCAACAGGTTTATGAGCTATTGGTGAAGCAGGCAGATGGCGTCATTCCAGATTTCACCTACATGGAAGTGTACAATGGGTTGCTCTCTACCTATAGCGGTAAATTGAATTGGTTTCAGGGTTCCCGCGGAATCTTCACGTTTTCTAACGAACTGTTGGCGCCCTACCTGCAGGTGGAAAGAAAATTAGCATCAGGAGCAGATCAGGAGATTCAGCAGGAGGAGATTGACAAGATGCTTTTGTTCCAGGAAGCGTACGTAGAATGGGTACCTTTTGAACACCCCACCTTTGGCGCAATAGAGATAGGAGGCTATAACAAGAACCACCTGTTGGTGCACCCAAGCTTTCTGCTAGCCGAGGATGCGCACCGGAACATGGCTTTGACGCTTTACCAGGCTTACCAACTGCCGCAACTGGTGGTGCAGGACCTCACTACAAAGAAACTTCCCAATGGCTTAACCGAGGTGACCGCCACCATTGCGAACACCCGCGCTCTCCCTACCCATTCGGCCCATGATCAGCAGCAAAGCATAGAAAGGCCCGATTTCATCTCCTTGAAAGATACAACCGTTGTTTCTGGCGTGTTTCTGGAAAACGCTGCCCAAAACAAGTGGAAAGAGCAAAAGGGAAATCCCGCCCGTTTAGAGGTACCTAACATCCCCGGGATGAGCCAGATCAAAGTGCGCTGGAGAGTTATGGCCAACAAACCCAATTTAACTGTTGAAGTAGACAGCAGAAAGGGCGGAGTAATATCTAGGCGCTTTTAAGGTCTTTTTCTGAAAATTGGCTAAAAATAACAAGGGCGGCTTTACAAAGCCGCCCTTGTTATTTTTATGAGTGCAGTCCCGTTAAATGGATTGAATATACGCTACAACCTTAATAAGGTCTGCCTCTGATGACATAGCTAGTTTGTTGCTGGAGATGAAGTTCTTGATTTTATCTGCCTGGGAAGGGAAAGCTTCCTGTATTGATTTCTTATTAAGTTTCACCCGCTGCATTTTCCCGTCAGAAACTACGTAATACTGGGTTTCATCTACAATCTCATCGTACGTTTGGCCTGCACTGTAGGCCCCTTTGAAATTTGCTTCAATCTTTTTCTTGGCAACCCGCTTCACCAACGTTGGCTTGTTATTTTCACCGTTATAAAGGACACCAAAGAAGCTTTCTCCTAATGCCGGATCAAGTGCCTGCGCCTCCTTGAATCTTTTAAAAACTAAATCTCCGCTGCCAGAAGGAATACCCAAGGTGAAAGATATCACAGGTGTTGTGCTCAATTGCAGGGTGTCTTTGCTTTGTGGGATAACCGCCAGTAAATAATTAGAATACACATCATACTTCAACTGCAGGTCATTAAATACCTGTGTCTTCCCCGTATTGCCTGTTTTAATTTCTATTTTCCCAGGTACCCAAGCGGTTGTATAATACGGGCTTCCTTTTACACCTTCATACCTGTTGTCAAAAACTCTTACACTGGAAAAGGTTTTTCCATCAGTCAGGGTCTGTAGATTTTGCTGAGCGGCCATTCCCTGTGGGGCGTTGCCTTGAGAATATGACAATGTTGAGAAGGATATACCAAAACCTAATAGTAGTAAGGTTTTTACTTGAAGCAATTGCATAGTATTCTGGTTTAACTTAAGAAGTATTTAACT
Organism: Sabulibacter ruber; assembly: GCF_017355955.1. Taxonomy (GTDB): domain Bacteria; phylum Bacteroidota; class Bacteroidia; order Cytophagales; family Hymenobacteraceae; genus Nibribacter; species Nibribacter ruber_A. The sequence continues at coordinate 362,221 of NZ_JAFFID010000001.1, forward strand.
TTACTAATATAGTATTCTTAGCGCGTTAACCAAAAATGTAAGGAGGATTAGGTCTTTATAGTTTATTTTGCGGAGAACAATAATCTGATTCCCTTCTATGATGTCATTTCTGAAGACAGGCGTTTACTTGCTTTTAATTGTTTTTTCTACCAGCCTCGCGCTTTCCTGCAGACCCCGTTGCCCCATTAAATCCTGCCAAACCCGTATGGTGCACCGGCATGGCGAAGGAGAATATAGGGGCATGCCCTGGTACAAAAAGCAGAACCCAAGAATAGGAGAGAAGCTGCCTAAACCTTCAAAAGAAATGCAGCAGGAAATGTCTGGGAAGAGCAGCCGGAAGAAGGGTAAAAATTAGTATTTCACTATCTTTCTGCGTAAATTGCAGGCTTATAAAAAGTACAAATTTTTAAGCTCTATTGAAGTAAAATGGCAGAAAACGAGCGGATTATCCCCATAAACATTGAAGACGAAATGCGGGGAGCGTACATTGATTACTCAATGTCCGTTATTATCTCCCGGGCGCTTCCTGATGTGCGCGATGGTTTAAAGCCAGTGCACCGCAGAGTGTTGTATGGGATGTCTGAATTAGGGGTTTCCTATAATAAAGCATATAAAAAGTCCGCCAGGATTGTTGGGGAGGTTTTAGGGAAATACCACCCGCACGGAGACAGCTCTGTGTACGAAACCATGGTGCGGATGGCTCAGCCCTGGTCTCTGCGTTACCCTTTGGTAGACGGGCAAGGGAACTTCGGTTCCATTGACGGTGACTCTCCGGCGGCTATGCGTTACACCGAGGCTCGCCTGAAGAGAATTGCCGATGAGTTGCTGGCCGATCTGGAGAAGAATACCGTTGACTTTGTTCCCAACTTTGACGACTCTCTTAAAGAACCCAGCGTTTTCCCGGCAAAACTCCCAAATCTGCTGGTAAACGGAACTTCTGGTATTGCCGTGGGGATGGCCACCAACATGGCCCCGCACAACCTTACCGAAGTGGTGAACGGCATCATTGCTTACATTGATGACCACGAGATCACCGTAGCAGAGCTCATGAAGCATATCACCGCTCCGGATTTTCCAACCGGTGGTATCATTTACGGGTACGATGGCGTGAAATCAGCCTTTGAAACCGGCCGTGGTCGGGTAATCGTACGGGCTAAAGCAGTGATTGAGACTTCCAAATCAGGCAAGGACCAGATCATTGTCACCGAGATTCCTTACATGGTGAACAAAGCCGCCATGATTGAGAAAACCGCTGCGCTCATCAACGAGAAGAAAATCGAGGGAATTTCTGACCTGCGTGATGAGTCTGACCGCGAGGGCTTGCGCATTGTGTATGACCTGAAGCGTGATGCCGTACCAAACGTGGTATTGAACAACCTGTTCAAATACACCCAACTGCAGTCTTCCTTCGGGGTGAACAACGTGGCGCTGGTAGCGGGTCGTCCGATGACCCTGAACCTGAAAGACCTCATCAAGCACTTTGTGGACCACCGGCATGAAGTGGTGATCCGCAGAACCGAGTTTGAACTGGAAGAAGCCCGTAAGCGCGCCCACATTCTGGAAGGTTTGCTGATTGCGCTGGACAACCTGGATGAGGTAATTAACCTGATTCGTTCTTCGCGTGATCCTGAGATTGCCCGAACCGGGTTGATTGAGCGCTTCAGCTTATCAGACATTCAGGCCAGAGCTATTCTGGACATGCGTTTGCAGCGCCTGACCGGTCTGGAGCGTGACAAGATTGTGAAGGAATACGACGAGATCAAGCAACAGATTGATTACCTGACCCAGGTGCTGGCCGATGAAGGTCTTCGGATGAATATCATCAAGCAAGAGTTGACTGACCTCAGAGACCGCTATGGTGATGAGCGTCGTACGGCTATAGAAATGGTTTCCAGCGATATCTCTCTAGAGGACATGATCCCGGATGAGAACATGGTGATCACCATTTCGCACGAAGGATACGTGAAACGCACTCCGTTGACCGAGTACCGCAGCCAAAGCCGTGGTGGGGTTGGGTCCAGAGGCGCATCGGCCAAACAAGACGACTTTACCGAGCACTTGTTCATTGCCAGCACCCACAACTACCTGCTCATCTTCACCGAGTCCGGTAAAGTATTCTGGCTCAAGGTGTACGAAGTTCCTGAAGGAGGGAAGACCACCAAAGGTCGCGCCATCCAGAACCTCATCAACATTGAGAAAGAGGATAAGGTACGGGCGGTAATCAACGTACATGGCCTCAAGAATCCCGACTACGTGCTGAACAACTACCTGGTGTTCTGTACAGAGCAGGGAACCATCAAGAAAACTCCGCTGGAGGCATATTCAAGACCAAGAGCCGCCGGTATCCAGGCCATCACCATCAACGAGGGCGACCGTCTGTTAGATGTGCAGCTGACCAATGGCGCCAATGACATCATCATTGCGCTGCGTTCTGGTAGAGCCGTCCGTTTCAACGAAGAAAAGGTGCGTACCATGGGCCGTACGGCTGCCGGAGTACGTGGCGTAACCCTTGCCGGCGATGACGATAAAGTAGTTGGTATGGTTTGTGTACATAACCCAGACACCAACCTGCTGGTAGTATCTGAAAAAGGTTTCGGGAAGAGATCTGCTTTGGAAGAATACCGTATTACTAACCGCGGTGGTAAAGGGGTGAAGACTCTGAACATTACCGAGAAAACCGGGCACTTAGTAGCGATCATGGGTGTTCTGGACTCAGATGACCTCATGATCATCAACAGATCTGGTATCACCATCCGCCTGCGCGTGGCCGATCTCAGAGTAATTGGTAGGGTGTCACAAGGGGTGAGACTAATTAGATTGAACGAGGGAGATGAAATTTCCTCAGTAGCGAAGATAGAGGTGGAAGATAAGACGGAAGTGATTTTGAATGAATCTGAACTTCCGGTAGACGAAGCGTTGAACCCTTCAGACCTTATTGATCCAGAGACAATAAGTGAGAACTAATTTCGCTTATATCTTTAATTCTTTTAGTAAAACACAAACAACCATAACCCAAAAAAGAAAGCAATGAAAAAGTTTCTTTTAACAGCAGCAGCGGCAATCTCCATGCAAGTGGCGTTTGCACAGACCTCTGCCGTAACCAGTGCCATCATGTACCAGCAAAAAGGTACGCTTGACAAGGCCAAAGAAGAGATTGACAAAGCCGTTGTGCACGAGAAAACCAAAGGCAACGCAAAGGCCTGGTATTACAAAGGTGTGATCTACCAGGATATGTCTACTCACCCAATTTACGGGAAAACCGTAGATCCGGCAGATGCTTCCAGACAAGCGTTTGAGGCTTTCAACAAAACCGTTGAACTGGAGTCTACCGCTAAAAAGAAAGAGTTTACCGAGGAGGCCAACAAACGGAAAGAAGCGCTGCAAAGCAACATGTATGCGTTTGCTTTGAACGAAGGGGTAGAGCACTACAACAACAAAAAGTTCGCGGATGCTCAGAAAGCATACATGCAGGCCATCACGTATAAGCCAGAGGATACCACGGCTTATATCTACGCCGCTTATGCTGCTGCCGGGGCTGAAGACTACGCCAGCGCTAAGAAACTGTACAACCAATTGGTAGACAAGAACCTGGCTTCTCCTACGGTGTTCAACCAATTGCTGTACATTTCCAGCAACGTAGAGAAAAACGATCAGGAAACACTGGCTATCCTGGAGAAAGCCCGTGCCAAATATCCTAACGACCGCAACTTCATGTTGCAGGAGCTGGATCTTTACCTGAAGTCTGGTAGAGAGAAAGAAAGCATGGCGAAATTGGATGCCGCTATCCAGGCAGATCCTAACAACGCTAACTTGTACACCGTGCGTGGTAACATGCTAGAGCGTCTGAAAAAAGCCGATGACGCCCTAGCCGCCTACAAAAAAGCTGCGGAACTGGATCCAAATAACTTTGACGCTCAATACAACCTTGGGGTGTTCTACTTCAACAAAGGTGCTAACCTGAACAACAAGGCAAACAAAATGAGCCTTGCTGAATATCAGAAGAGCGGTAAAGCTGTTCAGGCCGAAGCCAAGAAATTCTTCGCCCAGGCACTGCCTCACTTTGAAGCTGCTCTGAAAGCTCAGCCAAAAGACCGTACTACCGTGCAGTCTCTGTTGAAAGTTTATACTGCTTTGGACAGACAAGCTGATGCCAAGCGCATGGACACTTTGCTGCAGCAACTGTAGTTTTCCAATGATTTAAGAAAAAGGGGCTTAAAAGGCCCCTTTTTTTATGGGTCAACTTTTCTGCCTAAAATTCATGTACGTATAGCATCCGATGTATAAAATCCATTAGCTTTAGCTTGAATAAAAAACAATTGCTATGCCTACAGAGAAAGGAATCGCTATCATTGCCCATGACGGGAAAAAAGCTGAAATGATTGCCTTTGTGAAAGACCACTCAAAACTCTTCCAGAATTCAAAACTGGTAGCCACCGGCACAACCGGCCAATTTGTGGAACAGACCGGATTGAAAGTAAAGAAACTGCTCTCGGGTCCGAAAGGAGGGGACGCCCAGATCGCTTCTATGGTAGCAGAGGGCAAATTGAAAGCGGTCATCTTCTTCAGAGATCCTTTGGGCAAGCACCCCCATGAACCAGACGTGCAAATGCTCATGCGCCTTTGCGACTTACACAATGTAGCTTTGGCCACCAACACCTCAACAGCCAGATTGATGGTGAAGGGCCTGGAAGCGGAACTGGATTCAAGCAGCCATCAATAAGGGGTGTAAGTATACAGGTAAACCAAACTTTCTCAATTCAGTACACAGAAGCAGTACAAACTTGAATGAGAAAGATGAACTATAAGCTGATTTTTAACAGTTTGATTCTTTTGGTTTGCGTTCTGGCTGCCTGTAGTTCGGTACGGGTGGTGAATACAGAGGCAGCCCCAAACTTCAACCTGGCTTCATATAAAACCTTCGGGTTTATGGAGGTGAATACAGGCTCAGATACTGCCAGCATTCCAATTCCTCCAGAATACGTTTCTGCCCTGAAAACCGAAATTGCCAGACAACTCCAGCAGCGGGGTTTAACTCAGAGTTCTGCAAACCCAGATCTTGAGGTGAATCTTGGGGTAGTGGTCATGGAGAAACGGCAGACCCGGCAAACCGATATCCGGACCGATCCGCCTTTTTACATGGGCCAGAGAAGATATACCTGGAAATCCAGAGAAGTGGAAGTAGGCCGCTACAAAGAAGGAACCTTATCTGTTCACCTGGTAGACAGAGCCCAAAATGCCTTGGTGTGGAGCGCCGAAGCAGAATCTGTGGTTCCAACCAAAAACGAGAAAGTACAGGAGAGAATCTCTGAGGGAGTAGAAAAGCTATTCAGTTCTTTAACCCAGAACAGTAGATAAACCTAATCAACTTAGGATAATAATTATGTTAACTAAAAAAGCGCTCTTATAGAAGGAGCGCTTTTTAAGTTTAGAAGAGAATGTAGGTTAAAAACAGGGTTGGTACTTTTGGATTGAATTTCAAGACTTGCTTAGCTCATTAATAAATTCATCCAAGGTGTCTTTGCTGTAGCCAATGCGGCGGGCGTATTCAAGGCAAAGGTTGTACTCATTATTGTCAATATTCCCGTCCTGCAGAACCATCATCACCAATGTCTGGAGCTCCATCGTTTTTTGCAAACCTTCATCCGGAATGATAAAGGAAAGCAAAGGTAAATTATCGGCAATAGGAGTAGTATCTTCTTCAGTAAGCCCGAGCCGTCGGCCAATGTTCACCAGAAAATCGCTTTCCTGTCTGTCCAGGTAGTTATCGGCCACCGCTACCAGAATCAGGTTCTGAAAGAAAGCCAGCTTTTTCTGTTTTGTATTTAAAAGTTCATCAAAGGATGTCTGTGTAGCCATAAGATTACAGAAGTTAATGTATGTTTATAGCTACTGATTTTAGGGTTGGTAAGTTTTACAGAACCATGGATGAAGGTAATAGAAGAGGCCTTATTTACTTGCCCAGTGATCTATTCTATATATTACTTAACATAATATAAATTATATGGCAAATTGTAAAAGACAGTTTAATAAGACTTATAGCTTATTATATGTTAAGTAGGCGAATAAAAGCTTTATTTCTACTGCTTGCAATGAAAGATTCAAAACTGGCTTAGCATTCATCCGCAGCTTACTTTTTATAGTGGTAAAATATTCCGTTGTAAAATGGTGTCCAGACACATGCTTTCTGTCCGCAGGCTTTCAATCCCTCATTGGCCCACGTGTTACAGGTATAAAAAAGATTGTAGCTCCCTTTCGCTTCGTAAAAAGCATCATCTTCTCCGTAGTTGGCAGTGGTCTTTATAAAGATGGTATTCCCGTTTTCATCCAGATCAAACCTGCGTTGGATAAACTTTACCAGTCTTCCGTATTGCTCACGGCTCATGTCAATCTTCCGGCAAGCCTCGCCTTCGCGTAAACTCTTGTAAAAAGTAGCATGGATGGCCGAAGAACTTAAGCCCGATACTGCCTTGAAAGCGGTACTCACCTTCAGGTCTGCCCAGGTGGGCGTTTCCAGGTAGAACCCTTTATCGCCCCACCCGAAGGCGACAAACCTGTTGGTGGAGTCTTTGGCGAGCGTATGCTCATATTTAACATAAAGTCTCCAATCATAGACATCGTTCTTTACCGGCACTACCAGATCCGTATGAACTCCGTTGGTCAGGATGTAAATGGAAACTTCTTTTTTGGTGTTCGGCTCTGGAGCCACACTTAAACGGGACAGCACAAAAGAGGCCAGGAAATAAAGTAATACCAGACAGATAAAAGCCAGGAATACATATCCTGAGGTAACCAGAGCAGATTTCAAGGGAAAACAGGTTTTAGACCCAGAAAGTTAGTGCATAGTTGCCAAAGCGCAATAGTCCATGGGTTCACTTATAAGACTAATAAAGCTTGGGTTGCCTCTCTCCTGCCTTGTTTCTGACTTTGGATATCGGCTGTTTTTGGTTTCTTTTTCCTAAAAGAGCCGCAAAACGCTCCAACAAATTATTGCTTTGAACTCTCTGCACGGTAGCAGATGCCACAGTTTCTGTATTTTTGCTGCTTCTTTACTTATAAACTTTCCTTTGCAAAGCTGCTGCCATGAAATTTGATACCGCTTCCCTGACCAATCTTTCCATTCACCACGTGGGCAACAAAGGACTGGAGCAGAAACTGACACTTTCAGAAAACCAGTTTGACTTTGGCGATGGCCTTGCCGAAAAGCTGGAGAAATTCTTTTTAACCAAGCTAACCCAAGCGCACGAGCGGTTCAGATTCACGCATCCCTCCTCCTTGCAGTTCAACGAAGTCTACAGCTACGCCGAGAACATCTTCGCTGACAAAGAGGCTTTCCACGAGAACACCCGCAACATTGCCCGCCATTTGTTTGAGAACTCCAGCCACCCCAAGATCAAACCAGGCGAGTTGTACGTGGCGCATTTCATCAACTGCGAGATTGAAGAGCGCGTGGTAGAAGCCGTGGGCATTTTCAAAACCGAGGTGAAAAGTGGCTACTTTGATGTTTCGCGTAAGAACCGTGATTTCACCATGGAGTACCTGGAGGGCATTGACTCCAACAAGTTTGACAAAGGCTGCATCATCTTCAATACCCAACCCGAGGACGGCTTCATTGTGGCCATTATTGACAACCAGAACCGTGGCGAGGAAGCCCAGTACTGGCGGGAGAATTTCCTTGGCCTAACCCAGATCAACAACGAGTTCCACCAAACCAACCACGTGCTCAACTTGGCCAAGGAGTTCATCTCTGAGCGGATGACCGAGGAATTTGAGGTAGACAAAACCGACCAGATTGTGCTGCTGAACAAATCAGTGGAGTACTTCAACAAGCACGAGCGATTTGACAAAGAAGAATTTGAGGCCGAAGTCCTAGGCCAACCCGATTTGATTGAATCTTTCCGGAACTATGATACTGAGTACCGCCAGAACTATGACATTGAGCTGGAAGACAGCTTTGACATTTCGCCCCAGGCGGTGAAGAAGCAGGCAAGGGTGTTCAAGAGCGTGCTCAAACTGGACAAGAACTTCCACGTGTACATCCACGGAAACAAAGACATGATTGAAAAAGGCGTGGACGAAGATGGGCGCAAATTCTACAAGCTCTACTATGAAGACGAAGAGTAATTCTGTTTTGCACCTCTTTTTATTGAATCAGCTTTTAAACGTAGTTAAAATAAAGAGAGCGGCTCACTTCCTCTTAGAAGTAAGCCGCTCTCTTTTTCTATTTTACACCTGATTTTCCTAAAAGAGGCGCAAAATGCAATTGGTTATCCTTTAAACTTCCGCATAACCACCGTGGCATTGTGCCCGCCAAACCCGAAGGTGTTGCTCATTGCAATCTCTACTTGTTTGTCAATGGCTTGGTGCCGCACCAGCGGGAAGTTGGGATTGATCTCCGGATCCAAGGTTTCGCAGTTGATGGTAGGCGGAATTCTGTTTTCCTGAATGGCCAACACACAGGCAATGGCTTCCGCGGCTCCGGCGGCTCCTAACAGGTGGCCGGTCATGGATTTAGTGGCACTGATGGCTACCTTCCCAAAATCGGTACCGAATAGTTTTTCTATGGCTTTGGCCTCACTTTCGTCGCCCAACGGAGTGGATGTGGCATGTGGATTCAGATAGTCCACGTCTGCCGCGGTGATACCTGCCTCATTCAGGGCATCTTGCATACCCAACAGAGCGCCGGCTCCTTCGGGGTGCGTGGCCGTGATGTGGTAGGCATCGGCGCTAACCCCACCTCCCACTACTTCGGCCAGGATGTTGGCTCCCCTGCGCAGGGCATGCTCCAATTCCTCCAGCACCAGGGTTCCTGCCCCTTCTCCCATCACAAAGCCATCCCGGCTTTGGTCAAACGGACGGGAAGCAGTAGCCGGAGATTCATTGTTCTGCGACAAAGCTTTGATGGCGCTGAAGCCCCCTATCCCGGTTTCGGCTACAACCGCCTCAGAACCGCCGGTTACAATGGCATCCGCTTTGCCCAACCGGATGTAGTTGAAAGCATCAATGATGGCGTGGCTGGAAGAAGCACAAGCCGATACCGTGTTAAAGTTCACGCCCATGAACCTGTGCTTGATGGAGATCATGCCGGAACTGATATCCCCGATTATTTTGGTGATGAAGAACGGATTAAAGCGAGGGACCATGTTAGTGGCAGCCAGGTTCAGGACTTCTTCCTGGAAAGAGATCATCCCTCCCATTCCGGTTGACCAGATCACCCCAATGCGCTGCTTGTTTACTTCAGAATCCAGCAAGCCTGAATGCGCAATGGCTTCATCGGCGGCTACCATGGCATACTGCACAAAGAGGTCCATCTTGCGGGCCGATTTTTTGTCAAAATGCGCTAATGGATCAAAGCCTTTTACCTCGCAGGCGAACTTGGTTTTGTAGTTGGTTGTGTCAAAACGGGTAATGAGGTCTGCGCCACTTTTGCCACTGAACAGTCCCTCTTTGTACTCCTGTAAATTGTTTCCAATGGGCGTAATGGCTCCCATTCCCGTAATGACCACACGTTTTAATTGCATGACTTATTAGTAAGTAAGTTGTAAAAGCTTGATTAATGTTTAACTAAAAGTTGGTTCCAGAGCTGCTCTACCGTGGTGGTGTAAAAGCTTTTCCCGCCGATCCTGGAAAGCTGAAGGGCTCCGGCCAGGGTGCTGATGAAGACACTGGCCATCGCCTTTGCTGATCCGTTGAAGTTCAGTTCCCATTTTTCTCTCCCTTCCTCGAAAACCTGCGCTAACCACCCCAGAATCGTTTCGGCCAGTCCCTTTACTTCCTGTTGCATTCTCTCGGGCAAGGCTGGAAATGCGGCAGCAGAACTCCCAATGAGGCATAACCGGAAAGAATAATCTAGATTTTGTTTATAGTAGACCTCCATAAAGGCTGCTAGTTTCTCTTTGGGGCGCATTTCTTTTATGGAATCCAGGTGGCTCCAGGTGATAAATCTTTGCAGAGCCCGCTCAATGATTGCTTTGCCCAAATCATCTTTAGAAGGAAAATGGTAGTGGACGGCAGCATTCTTAATGTTCAGTTCAGAAGAAAGGTGGGCATAGCTGAACTCGCCAAATCCTTTCTCTCGCATAAGGGCTTCGGCCAAGTCTAAGATCTTTTCTTTTGTATCGGTACGTGTTGCCATAAATTATATCGCACAAACATACTTACTAACTAGTAAGTAAACAAGTTTGTTTCATATTCCTCCATGTAAACAAGTTAGGTATGCTAAATGCTATAGCAATAGTTTTAGATGCACCTGTACTGACAAAATTTCAGGCTCTTTTACCAGAACACTCCTCATTTGAGAAATGGTCTGCAAAGCTAGGAGATATTACTTACACTAAACACTAGGGCTTTGGCTTACGTCTTAGTATAAAGCGCAAAGTCACAGGAAAGGGCGTACCTTGCGCAGCTAGACGTAACCCCCACCGGAATGCATCTCTTTATTTATTCTGAACTGGAACAACACCAACAAGCTTACCTTACAAAGCAACTTCCTTCAGGTTTGGTCCCTTTTTTCTACAATCCTTCTACTCAGGAAAATGGCCTAGAATCATTCTCCAAAGCCAAACTGCTTTTTGGGAATCCACCAGCCGACTGGTTCAATAGTGCGCCTGCCGGGCTTAAGTTCTGGCAATTAGAATCGGCGGGATTTGAACAATACCAGCAACTGCAATTATCGGCAAAAGTGGCCAACATGGGCGATTTCTTTGCCATGGCGTGTGCCGAGACCATGGTAGCGGGAATTCTGGCGCTTTACCGGGGGCTTCCCACCCTGCTCAGGTTGCAGGATGCAAAATCTTGGCAAGGCAAAAAAGTGCGGTTCACCCTGGATCTGCTCAGCGAGAAAACCGCTCTGGTATTAGGCGCTGGTACTATTGGAAAAGCGACCAAAAAGATACTGGAAGGTTTTGGAACACAGGTAAAGATGACGGCCCGGCAAAATCCAGAAGCAGACATTCATTCCAAAGAAGAGCTCTTCCAGCGTCTGCCCCAGGCTGATATTGTAGTGAACACGTTGCCTGGCAATGCCGGGAAATACGTGTCAGCAGAATTCATCCGGCAGATGAAGAAAGGAAGCATTTATGCCAATGTGGGCCGGGGCACCACCACCGACGAACAAGCCCTGATCAGCGCCCTGCAGGAAGGGCATTTAGCCGGAGCGGTATTAGACGTGACAGAAACAGAACCTTTGCCCCAGGACAGCCCTTTGTGGCAAATGGAGAACGTTCTGCTCACGCAACATACCGGCGGCGGGCAAGCCAATGAAGTGGAGCGCAAAATTGACCGGTTTCTGGCAAACCTGAAACGCTTTCTGGCCGGGGAGGAAATCCTTGGGCAGGTGAATCTGTCTCAAGGGTATTGAGAAGAATCTGTTTTACGCTCGCTTATAAAGCGTATGCTCCTTTGTTTTAGGCCTACTTTCACAAAAAGAAGGTTAAAACGCTAGGCAAAAACAAGGCTCTGCTGGTATGCTTTAGGGGTGAGCCCTACCTCTTTCTTAAAGGCCCTTATAAAGTAATGGAGGTTCTGGAAACCCGCCATGTAGCACACCTGGGTCACGGAATTGCTGGGTTGCCGGAGGTATTCCTTGGCTAACTTCAGGCGCTCTTTCAATATGAAATCTGCGGGAGCAAACCCGAATTCCTCCTTGAACTTACGGAAGAAATTGGCTCGGCTCATGCAGGCTTTTTCGCTCAGTTTCTCCACGTCCAGCTTTTCCCTTATGTTTTCTTTAATGTAGCGGATTACATGCGCGAACCGGTTACTGCTGGAGAGTTTCAGGTAATTAATCTGAAAGAACTGGCGGGCCTGGGTCTGCATGAGCCGGATGAGAAGTTCCTTCAGCGCAAGTTCTGCCAGCAGGTCCTTCTCACGGGAGGTTTCGTTCAGACTGATTTTGATGAATCTGTTGATGATGTCATTGAGCTCCTGCGTGTGCAGCAAATGAAACATCTGTTGATCCAGGTTCCACTGCTGATCGGTTTCGGCTTTAGGGAAATGCTCGTTCAGGAGATTCAGCGTGGCTTGGATTTGGTCTTTGGAGATAGCCAGCGCAATACATTGCGTGGGGTTCTGCCAATCGGCATCCGGGAAATCTATGGTCATGACCTCGTTGGGCGGCACTATCACAGATTCGCCGGGCAAATACTCAAATCCGGGTTGGTCAAAAAGGTGCATCACCTTTTTACCGCGCAACATGCTGGTCAGCACCAGATCGTCAAAAACCAGCGGCACCCGCGCGGCGCGTTGGTGGGTTTCAAACACGTTCAGTTCGCAGTTCTCCAGGGTAAAGGCCGATCGGTTTTCAACCAACGTAGAGAGGCTGTTTTCATGGTGCAAAGGAACCGGTTGAAGCAGGTGCGTGGGTGTTGCCATAGGGTTTGCTTTCTCTGGTTTTTGTACGATTGATACCATAGGTACATATTTTTAGACGATATGTCAAGCGTGCCGGTGTTTAAAGAAGAAACTTTGATAAAATGTCAAACCAATAAACCGCTAACAAACACCATGGAAACCTTAGATCTTGTGCAGGAAGCCTCTTCTGCTAACAAACGACCAAACTTCAAAGAAAGATATGAGCACTTCATTGGTGGCGAATGGGTGAAACCCGCCAACGGGGAGTACTTTGACAACATCTCGCCCATAGATGGCAAACCTTTCACCAAAGCCGCCCGGGGCACCAAAGAAGACATAGACAAAGCCCTGGACGCCGCGCACAAAGCCTTTAAGACCTGGTCCAAGACCTCGGTGGCTACCCGCAGTAAACTGCTGCTGGACATCGCGCAGATCATAGAAGAGAATGCCGAACTGCTGGCCCGGGTAGAAACCATTGACAACGGTAAAGCCATCCGGGAGACCCGCGCCGCCGATATTCCCCTGTGCATTGACCATTTCCGCTATTTCGCCGGGGTAATCCGGGCCGATGAAAGCACCATGTCTGAGCACGATGAGTTCACCGTGAGCATCAACCTGCAGGAACCCATTGGCGTGGTAGGCCAGATTATTCCCTGGAACTTCCCGCTGCTGATGGCCACCTGGAAAATGGCCCCGGCTCTGGCGGCGGGTTGTACCGTGGTAATGAAACCCGCCGAGCAGACGCCTACCAGCATTATGGTACTGATGGAGTTGATCCAGGGCATTCTGCCCGCCGGCGTGTTGAACGTGGTTACGGGTTTTGGGCCAGAAGCAGGCAAGCCGTTGGCCTCCTCGCCGCGCGTAGCTAAAGTGGCCTTTACCGGTGAGACCACCACAGGCCGCCTGATCATGCAGTATGCTTCTGAGAACCTGGTGCCGGTAACCATGGAACTAGGCGGAAAATCCCCGAACATCTTCATGCCCAGCATTGCCGACGCCGATGATGAGTTCTTTGACAAGTGCGTGGAAGGTGCCGTGATGTTTGCCTTGAACCAGGGCGAAGTCTGTACGTGCCCGTCGCGTTTGCTGGTGCACGAAAGCGTGTACGACCGGTTTATAGAGCGCGTGGTAGAGCGTACCAAAGCCATCAAAATGGGTGACCCTCTGGCCGATGACACTATGATGGGAGCTCAGGCCTCTAACGACCAGTTCCAGAAAATCCTTTCCTACATGGCCATCGGGAAAGACGAAGGAGCCGAAGTGCTGTGCGGCGGCGGATCGGCTAAACTGGGCGGCGACCTGGACAACGGCTACTACATCCAACCTACCATTTTCAGGGGCACTAACAGCATGCGTATCTTCCAGGAAGAGATCTTCGGGCCGGTAGTATCGGTGACTACCTTTAAAGACACCGCCGAGGCAATTGCCATCGCCAATGATTCGCTGTACGGGTTAGGTGCCGGTCTGTGGACCAGAGATGCCCATGAAATCTATCAGGTTCCCAGAGCCATTGAAGCCGGTCGGGTTTGGGTGAACTGCTACCACGCCTACCCTGCCCACGCCCCGTTTGGCGGCTACAAGAAATCGGGCTTCGGGCGGGAGACCCACAAGATGATGCTCAATCACTATCGTCAAACCAAGAACATGCTCATTTCTTACGACAAGAAAAAGCTGGGCTTCTTTTAATACGTAACACGTAGCGCGTATCAGGTAGCACGAGGGAGAGAGTGTACACTTATCTTACTAGCTCATAGTTCATTAAGCTAAGCTGATTAATCTAACCACCGTCTTGATACATTATACGCGCTACGTGCTACCACCAATTATATGGCAGTACAGAAAGTAGAGGCAACCCAGGCAGCCAAAGAACTGATCCACCGGCTTCAGCAGAAGCATGGCCCGCTCATGTTCCACCAGAGCGGCGGGTGTTGTGATGGTTCTCAGCCCATGTGTTTTGAAGATGGGGAATTCAGGATTGGAGACAGTGATGTACTGCTGGGCCAGGTAGAGGGCTGCAACTTCTACATGCACCGGGACCAGTACGAATACTGGAAACATACCCACTTAACTTTAGATGTGACTCCTGGCCGGGGTTCCAGTTTCTCACTGGAGATTCCGTTGGGGCTTCGGTTCATGATCCATTCCCGGCTTTTTACCCCAGAAGAACAGGAACTATTGAATCAAGGAGCCACGTAGCATTTGATTGTAGGCTGCTTTTTCAATTCTAAACTAAAAACGGGAGCCTCCTTTAGAGAAGCTCCCGTTTTTGTATTCAGAAATTTAGAGGCTTAAACAGTCAATAGCTGCATAGCCGGCTGCGAAACTCTTGACATTTGCTGTTGTTCATCGTCGTTAGAGCGGTCCAGGAAATAGCTGGCAACTGCAAGGGCTACCGCAATAACCAAGGCGGGCCAGAACCCTTTCACCTCAAAGTTGCGCACCAGTTTGTCCGCAATTTTGATGACGATGGCGGTTACAATCAACCTCACCACTGATTTGAGGAGGAACAGGGTAACCAGGTTCAGGATCACGGTGAAGATCCATCCAATCAACACATTCAGGATTGCAATCAAAACGGCCACCCAAAGGGCGGTGCCAAAGCTTTTGATAGTTACCTGAGGCAGAATGTAGGCCATTAGCAGAATCACTCCCGCACTTACAAGAAGCTCAATAATCCAAGTCATTTTTTCATAGTTTAGGTGGTGTAAAAGAACAGGTACCCGGTTTATATGGGTGTTGCTACATATACTGCGTTTTGTAAATTTTGGTTAAAGGGCTTTTACAAAAGATTGTATCAAAACCTTTTGCAGTTCCTGCCATTGCACTTGCTCTGCTACCGGAAACCGCTGGTTCACCTCCAGTTCTAGCCCGGCATACTGCTCATTGGTGAAGTGCCGACGGAGGTAAGTGACAAATCCATCGGCGGTACCTTTGTAAGGATAATTGTACCTGATTTTGTACCTGGGGTTCAATACCTGAATCTGCTGCCGCCAACGGGCCGCAAAAAGCTGCTCGCGTTCCCGTTTGGGATCATACAACAGCCCGATGTCGGCTTTGCGCACCTTCCCATTCAGCTCAGGCGTAAAACTGTGCACCGATACATGCATTACAAAGAAACCCTGCTGCACCCACTCTGCCACCTGGTTTTCTACCTTTTCCCGGAAAGGAAAGTAAAAATGGTTAAGTACCTCCTCTGCCTGGGCAGTAGAAAGTGGGTGCATGAATTCAGAGAAAAGATTGGGATGGTGCAAAGACCGGTTCAACTCAACCACCAACCTGCTGGTGGTACTGTAGAGCGAGAAATCAGCGGATTCGGCAAACTGGTGGAACAACTCCAAGGCGCCAATGTCATACCCGCGGTGCGTGGAAAGTACCTGCTCCGCTTGCTCATAAGCGGAGGCGTACGCCGGGGGAATCTCGTTTCCTCCGTGTTCACAGGTAACCAGCACTTTCACGCGGGGATCTTTCATGGCACAAACAATTGGTTCTGAGCCAGACAATCGGCTAGCTTTCTGTACACGTCTTTGATTCTCTCCAAAGAGGGCTCCCGCCCCAGGGCCTGCAAAATCCGCTCCGCCAGACTGCCCTGCTGAACAATAGTTTCAATGGCTTGGGAAATGGTGGGAGTAAACACAGCCTCTCCCTGAACCTGCCGCCAGAGATGCTGCCATATTTCTTTCAAATTTGCTTTCTCCTGACTGATGCCCAGCAACCGCAAATAGTCAGCATTTTCTACTTCTGTTTTGGGGCCGTTTTTCAGAGAAGACAGGAAAACCGAGGCCAGGTAATCGGTGTCCATTTTCTGCTGATCTTCAAAAGTGCTCCACTCTCTGGCCGCTAGTTTCTTCAGTACTTCTGACACCAACGCCACAATAGCAATATCTGCCAAGGGACATTCCTGGTTATCAATAATCCTGATCTCAATGGCTCCCCGGCTGAACCGCGCAATGGCGCCTCTGGAGTTCAGGAACTCTTCCTGCAAATCTCCTTCGGGGTCATAGGGGGCTATGGACCGGAACATGGGCTGGAAAATCTGCGCCTCATACTCAGCTTGGGAAAACACCGCCTCTGGTACTACTTTCCCCGCAATAAAAGGCAGTTTCTGCTGATTGGTGCGGTACACCTCCAGGCGGGTGTCCAGCAAACCCGATACTTTCCCGTCTAACACCGGCGATGCGGCACTTAAGGCTGGAATGAGCGGCAGCACCAACCTGATAACCGAGTGCAACCTGCCAAACTCCTCGTCTGAGCTGAAAGGCAGGTTCAAATGCGTGCTCTGCAGGTTAGACCAGCCGTGGCCTTGGCAATTGAAAATGCGGTTGTAGGCTTCGTAGATCTCGCTGGCTTCGTGGGGCCAAAGTTTGGTTTCGGTGTAAGGGTTCATGAACGGATGGGCACCAGTGGGCAGCAGCATGGCGTTGAAAGGCGCCAGCAATGCATTCACCCGCTTCACCTCTCCGTAAAATTTAAGGGCTAAGGAAGAAAGCTCAGGGGCCGGTCCGTTGGTTTTCAGTTCCAGCACGTGCAGCACCAGTTCATTAGACCAGGCCATAGAACCACGCTCCACGTCAGAGGTAAGTTCACCGGCCTCCGCTTTCAGGACTTCATCTGAGATGGGCTTTACTTCCAGCGTATCCCGGTCCACAATCATGTATTCCATTTCCACGCCGTAACCTTCAAACAAACCTAATCTTTTGGGCCCGCTCATGTGTTCTCAAATTTCTTCTGGTTGTCAATGCGCCGCTTGATGGACTTCAGGATGGTGTGGTACAAGTCCTTTTTCAGGATTTTATCTTCCACACCGTGGTCAATGTTAGGGTTATCGTTTACCTCAATGACGTAGGCCTTACCGTCAATTTCCTTTAGGTCTACCCCGTATAAGCCATCGCCAATGAGGTTGGCGGCTTTCAGGGCGGTGTGTAGCACAAAGAAGGGCACCTGCTCAAACGGTACGGTTTCAAAATCGCCGGTGATGTCTTTCTTCTTGCCGTCCCAGTTGTAAATCTGCCAGTGGTCTTTGGCCATGAAATACTTACAGGCATAGAGCGGCTGTTTGTCCAGCACGCCAATGCGCCAGTCAAAGTCTGTGGGTTTAAACTCCTGCCCGATGATGAGGTCAGACTCAGAAAGCATTTCCTTGAGGTTCTCCTCCAGCTCTTCCTGGGTTTTGACCTTCACCACGCCCTGCGAGAAAGACGAATCCGGTTTCTTCAGCACGCAGGGCAGGCCCAGTTCTTCCACCACTTTGCAGCAGTTGTCCCGGTGGATGATCATGCTCTTGGGGATGTTCACCTTGGCTTTGGTAAGCAGTTCGGCCAGGTAGACTTTGTTAGTGCACCGCAGAATGGAGATGGGGTCATCAATCACCACCAGCCCATCGGCATGGGCCCTCCTGGCAAACCGATAGGTGTGGTGGTTCACCGAGGTAGTTTCCCGGATAAACAAGGCATCAAACTCGGACAGCCGCCGGTAATCTTCCTTGGTGATGAGTTCGGTGTAGAAACCAAGCCCTTCTGCCGCCTCAATGAAGTTCTGGATGGCCTTGTCGTTGGAGGGCGGATCACTGTCGGCGGGGTTCACCAGAATAGCCAGGTCATAGATCTTCTTATTGGTTCTGATGTTGGAGAAGCGGTTACGGGCAAAGTAGGCCTTCGCGAACTTATACAGGTCTTTCAGGTGATGCTCGGGTACTTCGTTCACCGGAATGGGGTTGATGCTTTCCAGCACCCATTCTTTGTTGTAGACAAACTGCGCCCGCAACAGAGGCGCCTGGAACAGGTCATGCAGCTGCTTGCTCAGTTTCTCGTATTGTTTGGCTACGTTCTGCCCAAAGTAAATGCTGAGGGTGAAGTTCTTGGACTTGAGCTTGTGCAGGCTTTTCTGGATGGTCTCGTTGATCTCATCGGTGATGGCCCGCACAATGGTCTGCGACTTCAGGTCCTGGATAGTCGTTACGTTGGGGATAGCCCGGTGGCCTCTGGCTTCGGCCAGGAGCGAGACGTAATAGCCGCTGCTCTGGTATTTGTAAGACCTGCACAGGTTAAAGATGCGGGCACTTTTTAATTCTGTGTAGGCAGGATCGGTGAGATACCGCTGCGCGTCTACTACTTCCACATCTTCTACATCAAGGTCCCAATCCTTGGGATTATTGACCACTACTAGTTTGCGCATGAAGGTTGGTCTGTTCTGTTGTATTTGTTTTAATACCCTGAGGTTGTATGGCCAGCAGGTTGGCGTCATAGGTAACTATGCCCAGCATGATGGCATTGATGAGCCTTGAAACCGGTACGTTGTAATAGTTGTTTCCAAACAATGGGTTCTCCTGGTAAGGATCTGCCACAATCACGTGTTCTTTTTCCTGTTCGTTGTCAAAGCCGGCCAGCACCACAAAATGGCCCAAAGGTTCGCCCCGCACATCGTCATAGATGGACTCGCCCCGGTCATTGATGCGTTCACGGGCGCAATTGTAGAGGTAGGTAGCGCTGAGGCCGGTCAGCAGCGGAATCCCTTTGGAGAAGTACTGATCCAGCAAGCTTAAAGTCAGGTCTTTGTGCAGGATTTCCCCGCCCAGCTCCAGAAACTCAATGTAGGCATTGGTAGCTACGTGCAGCTTGGCATCTGATTTATAGATCATCTGCTCACGCAGGTTCTGGATCATCTTTTCCCGTCCCATCTTGAACCAGGTAGGATCAAACACGTGCAGGTTATAAGTGTAGATGCGGGCTTTGTACCCCCTGCGTAAGGCGTGGCAACCCAGCAACACCGCCAGGGTACCTCCTTCCTCTAAAAACGACACCTCTGAGATCACCTGCTCCAGCGGCACTATGTCCTGGAAATACTGGTAGACGGCGTGCAAACTGGTGGGTCCGCAGGTGGAATCATCTGGCTGGGTAAGGATCCTGAGTGAATTTAACAGCGTAACTGGAAGCACTTTTCTTTTCTCTGGTTGTGCCTTTTATACGTGTTTTTACGAGGGAGTTACTTGCCCGCGTGCTTTTCTGGCGGAAGTATCTTGCCGACCGGTTTATGGTCTTTTTCTAAAAAGGGGGCTAAAAACCGGTAAAGTACTGTTACTTAAATATTTCTATTTTGATGAGGAGCGTATCTTTTATAAATTTAGGCGGTATCAATACAGAAAAAGAAGTTTAGATTAATATCTTTGGGGCTAGAGAGCCTAGTGGATTGTTAAATTCAAATGTGAAGCCTTTGAAAAAGGAAACCCCCTTTCGCGCAATAATTATAGACGATGATGAACTGAGCCGGATGATTCTGGAGCGTCATATCAAATCTACTCCTTCGTTAGAGTTGGTTCAGACGTTCAGCTCCAGTGTGGAAGGGCTGGCCTGGCTATTGAAGAACGATGGCGTAGACCTCCTGTTTCTGGATGTGGAAATGCCTGAGATGACGGGTCTGGAGCTGCTGCGCACTCTGCCTCATAAGCCGTTGACCATTCTCATCACTTCCCATAAGGATTTCGCCATCCAGGCCTTTGAATTGCAGGTAGCCGATTACCTGCTCAAACCGGTTGATTTTACCCGTTTCACGCAAGCCGTGCTCAATGCTACCAAGAAACTGGAAGGCGTGAATGGCCACCAGGTTCCGGTTGCCGCCCAAGCCGCCGCGCAGCCAGATGAATTGTTTGTGAAGGTAGACAACAAGATCATCAAGCTGAACCTGAACAGCATCTCCTTTATTGAGGCCCGAGGTGATTATGTGGTGATCAACACTGATAACAAAAAGCACATTGTGTACACCACCATGAGCGCCATTGACCAGAAACTGCCTTCTGACCAGTTCCTGCGCATCCACCGTTCGTTCATCATCAACCTGAAAAAGATTGAATTGATTGAAGACGACTCCGTGCTGATGCAGGACAAGTACATTCCCATTGGCGGTTCTTACCAGTCTAAATTCTATAGCCGCATCAACAAGCTATAACTTTCAATTATTCCAGAATATTCTTCGCTCCCGTTTTAAGCTTCTTTTTGTAAAAGAGACTTAAAACGGGAGTTTAATTTTGCTTTTATCTTTCTAATTTATACATTGAACAAGTGTTCATTCATTTAGAAATTGAACAAACGTTCACTCATATGTCAAAGAGAGTATTACAGCGTGAAGCGAGTGCGCAAAACATCATTGATACGGCCATGGCTTTGTTCGCCGAACAAGGGTACGACCGGACCTCCATCCGGCAGATTGCGGAGAGCGCAGGCATTTCCCTGGGGCTTCTTTATAATTATTATAAAAGCAAAGACGAACTGCTCAAAGCAATTCTGGTGAAAGGCAGGGAAGATATTCTGAAATCATTTGAAAAACCGGAGGGCCTCACTCCTTTCGGGTACCTGGAGCACCACATCAGGACTACCTTCCAGGTGCTGGAGCAAAACAAGAATTTCTGGCGGCTCTACCACAGCCTCCGTTTACAGTCTGAAATTTTGAAAGAACTGGAAAAGGAAGTAGAACAGGAAAACCAACTGGTGTTGCAGTTGCTCACCCAGAACCTGGCAGCGGCTGGCTCCACCTCTCCTTCTGCCGAAGCCGTATTGATGTTTGCCACCATTGACGGCATTGCCCAGCATTACCTCATGCTCCCCAACTATCCATTACAGGATGTGATGATCCGCTACATTGTGCAACTTAAAAATCACCTGGCCTCTTAAATTTTTCATCTTATGGAAACACCAGCATGGCTTAACCGAGATGAGTACCCTTTTAAACATAATTATTTGCCCATACCCAACGGACATTTACATTACATAGACGAGGGCCAGGGCGAGCCTCTCCTGTTTGTGCATGGTACACCCACCTGGTCTTTTCTCTGGCGAAATCAGGTAAAGGAACTCTCCAGAAATTACCGGTGCATCGCTCTGGATCATCTCGGCTTTGGCCTTTCCTCCAAACCAAGAGACTTCTCTTATTCCTTGGAAGATCATAGCTCCAACTTGCAATTTCTGGTAAATCATTTGGGGCTGGATAAGGTCACGTTGGTGGTGCATGACTTTGGTGGGCCCATTGGACTGGGCTGGGTCATGAAGAACCCCGAAAAAGTAGCCCGGTTAGTAGTGCTGAATTCCTGGATGTGGCCGCTCACGGAGGTGAAGCCTATGATGCAAGGCAGCAGGTTGTTTGGCAGTGGCTTTGGCAAGTTCCTGTACGTGAACCTGAACTTCTCTCCCCGGTTTCTCCTCCCGAAAGCCTTTTATAAAAAGGAGACCCTCACCAAACCGATTCACCAGCAGTACCTGGGTCCTTTCCAAAAAAGAAAAGAAAGAATAGGCACCTGGCACTTTGCGAAGGCCCTGGCTGGCGAAACAGCCTTCTTCCAAGGTCTTTACCATCAAAGAGACTTGCTTCTGGATGACCCTACTCTCATTATCTGGGGCAAACAGGACAAACTGATTCCCGCCTCCTTTTTGGAGAAGTGGCAGGAAACGCTTCCGTTATCTAAGGTTGTAAACCTAGAGACAGGGCACTTTGTACAGGAGGAAGCACCTGATACAGTGACTAATGCCATCCAAGAATTTGTGAAAGCATCCCGATAGCAGGAACGGATATTTGTCTGGTTTAATCAGAATTAAAGGTGAATCAGAGGGAAAACATTATGCTTCAGAGGCTTCCTTTTTCAATATCCCTTTCTCAACGGAGGTATCAATCAAGGTTTTGGCGAAATCAAATAAGGCGGTAGAACCCTGCTTTATTATTAGGGTTTTCTCAAGGACCTTGTTATAAGGAACGTTAAATTCCATCCAGGTGCCACCCTGGTTAGAGACGTTTTGCAGGATTGGCTCTAAACGGTCAATGGATTTGGCGAATCTGGCCTCGGGGGTTTCTCCGGCTTCAAACTCTTCCCACACGGTGATGAGTTCTTTTGCCTGCTGCTCGGGCAGTAACCCGAACAGCCTTTCGGCGGCTTTCCGCTCTGCCTCAGTATTGGTGTGGTTGAGTACGGTATCAAACAAAAAGGTATCACCGGCGTCTATTTCCACCAGGTCGTGCACCAGCAGCATCTTCAGGACTTTGAGTACATCCACCGGTTCATTGGCATGCTCTGCCAGCACCATCGCCATCATGGCCAGGTGCCAACTGTGCTCCGCGTCGTTTTCGTGCCGGTCGCTGTTGAAGAGGCGAGTTTTGCGGATGATGTATTTGAGTTTGTCTATCTCGTGAATGAAAGCAATTTGCTGGAGGAGGGTATCAAAGGGTGTCATAATCAACCTGGTAATTTGAGTAATTTCTATTAACCTAAAGAACTAAATCATTTGAATTCTACTCCTGAGTCAAGTTGCTGGAGAGGCTCCAAGCCTTGGGGCCACTCTCCGAATCCTGCGGCTACGTTGATATGGCCCCCCGCTCCGATATTCAGGAAGCTGCTGCCCCACTGGCTTGCCAGGTATTCTGCCCGACCTAGTTCCATGTAAGGATCGTTGTCGCTGGCCACCACCACAGAAGGAAATGGCAGTTTTAGCAAAGGAATGGGCGTGAATCCGGTGGTTCCCTCCGGAAAAGAAGCAGCTTCTGTGTCACTAGGCGCTACCAAAAGGGCTCCTTTGATCCTCTTTTGGTATTTTGCGGCCCAAAACGCAATGGTGATACAGGCTAGGCTATGTGCCACCAGGATGAGGTTTTCTGGATTATGCTGGTTTACAGCGGTCTCCAAGGTCTCTACCCAATCAGCACAATCTGGAGTTTCCCAATCCAGCTGCTGCACCCTGGAAAATTCAAACTGCTTTTCCCAAAGCGATTGCCAGTGCTGGTCACCTGAATTCCCCAAACCCGGGACGATGAGAATGGTAGCGTTAAAAGTCATTTCACTTCAATTAATATTAACCTTACTCCCTAGGCTTATGACGGCTTTCCAGAACCTGCACTACTTCTGCCAGAGAGAGCCCACTTGCTTCTAACAGCACCAGTAAGTGGAAGATCAAGTCAGCTGCTTCGCCTTTCATCGGTTCTGTGTTTCCGGCTACTGCATCAATGACCACTTCTACAGCTTCTTCCCCTACTTTCTGGGCCATTTTGTTCAGGCCTTTGTTGAACAGGTGATTGGTATAGGAGCCTTCAATAGGGTTCTTTCTACGGTCCTTAATGGTTTGCTCCAGTTGAGCGATGAACTGCAACGCTTGTTCGGTTGGCGTGAAGTTCTGGAAGCTTCTCAGATGATAAGAGTCTCTGTCGCCTTCCACATCAAAGCAGGTCTCAGTGTTGCGATGACAGGCTGGTCCGGTTGGGTCCACCAATATCAGAAGGGTGTCCTGGTCGCAGTCCAGTTCTATCTTCACCACCTTGAGCGTATTGCCCGATGTTTCGCCTTTGGTCCAGAGGCGGTTCTTGGAGCGGGAGAAGAAGGTTACCAAGCTTGTAGATTGAGTTTGCTGAAAGGCTTCTTCATTCATGTAGCCCAGCATCAATACTTTACCGGTAGCGGCATTCTGGATGATGGCGGGTACCAGCCCCTCTCCTTTGTTGAAATCTATGGTCATGTTTTTAACCTTTGTCTGCTTTTGAGATGTTTCTGTTTTTGACATGGTTTTAGAGAAACAAGTCAAAAACAGATTGTGTCAGTAAAGGAAAACCTCACAGTTTTTTTAACCTGTGAGGTTTGGCTCTAACATCTTATATCAATCTTATTCTCCGCCAAGAACTTCTTCAAGCCGAGTAACGGTACCTCCTGGAAGTGGAATATACTGGCGGCCAATGCGGCATCAGCACCGGCTTCAAATACATCTAAGAAGTGTTGCTCATTCCCGGCTCCGCCTGAGGCAATGACCGGAACTATCACGTTGCGGGAAATCTCGCCCGTAATATCCAGCGCGAAGCCGTTCTTGGTGCCGTCGTTGCTCATGGAGGTAAGCAGGATCTCTCCGGCGCCACGATCTACCACTTCCTTGGCCCAGTCCAGCGCCCAAAGTCCGGTATCTACCGTACCTGCTTTACTGAAGACTTTCCAGCCTTCTGGGGTGCTTTTGGTGTCAATGGCCACGGTCACGCATTGGCTCCCGAAACGGCTCGCCAGTTCAGTAATCAGTTCCGGTCGGTGGATGGCCGAGGAGTTCACTGATACTTTATCGGCGCCGTTCTGCAACAGTACTTCCACGTCTTCCACAGCACTTATACCACCACCAACAGTAAATGGAATATCTATATAACGGGCTATCTCGCGCACCAATTCACGCAGGGTTTTGCGTTTCTCGTTGGTAGCAGTAATGTCCAGAAACACCAGTTCATCAGCGCCCTGTTTCGCGTACAAAGCTGCCAGTTCCACCGGGTCACCGGCATCGCGGATATTTTCAAACCGTACGCCCTTTACAGTTCGTCCGTTCTTGATATCCAGGCAAGGGATAATTCTTTTTGTGAGCATTTGTAGATGCTAGTATTTAGATGTTAGATGCTGGACTTCAGAGTCAAGTCTGAACATCTTACTTGTTTAAATCATTTTTTCCGCTGGCGCGAGCCTCCGGCTCGTGTCCGTATGCAGACCTGATGCTCTTTTGCGTCTCAGTGAATCACTAGTCAGTAATGCGTGGGGACACGAGCGGGACGCTCGCGCCAGCAAACCTTGTTAACTAGATAACTTCTTTCGCCAGATCTTCCAGGGAAATGGTGCCTTCATAGATGGCTTTGCCGATGATAGCACCATGCAGACCAGCTTCGCGGAGTTGACGTACTTCTTCAATAGTAGTTACGCCGCCGCTAGCGATGAACTGTAGCGTAGGAAACTGCTCCAGTAAACGCTGGTAAACCTCAATAGAAGAACCTTGCAGTTTGCCGTCTTTGCTTACATCGGTGCAGATGAACGTTTTTCCGCCCTTTTCGGCAAAAGAGGCTAAAAACGATTCCAGTGTTAATTCACTTTGCTCCGCCCAAGCATTGATGGCAATGCGGTTGTCTTTGAAGTCAGCGCCTACAATGATACGGTCAGCACCATACTCCTGCAGCCAGGCTTCTACGGTTTGTGGCTCGCGTACCGCAATGCTACCAGCGGTGATTTGCTTTGCACCGGCATCAAACGCCTGACGGATGGCTTCAGAGCTTTGCAGACCTCCGCCGTAATCTATATGCAGTTTGGTTTGGCTGGCGATGCGCTCCAACACCGGAAGGTTCACTGGTTGTTTGGCACGAGCGCCATCTAAGTCTACCAGGTGCAGTCGGCGCAGGCCAAGGCCTTCAAATTGTTTTGCTACTTCAACCGGGTCTGTGTGGTACGTAGTCTGCTGCGAAAAATCACCTTCGGTGAGGCGAACGCATTGTCCGCCAATAAGGTCAATAGCCGGAATAATGTCCATGGCTTAGAGATTTAAGAAGTTCTGAAGAATGTGTGCTCCCGCAGGACCACTTTTCTCAGTATGAAACTGAACCGCGTAGAAGTTTTTGTACTGCAGGGCGGCACTGAAAGGCTCTGGGTACGAGCTCTGCGCAATGGTATGCTCTGTTACCGGAGCATAAAAGCTATGCACGAAGTAAGCGTACTCATCTTCCTTAATTCCAGTGAATAAATTGCTCTTTAGGTGATGCAAATTGTTCCAACCCATGTGCGGCACTTTCACCGCTGCCTCAAATTTTTTCACCGGCACCGGAATGATTCCGAGCATCTCGGTATCACCTTCTTCAGAGTGCTGGCACAACAACTGCATTCCCAGGCAAACACCCAGGAATGGTTGCGTAAGCGTAGGCAACAGCAGATCCAGGTTATTTTCTTTCAACGCACGCATCGCTGAAGAAGCTTCGCCCACACCCGGGAAAATTACCTTATCCGCAGATTGGATCTCTTCGGCATTAGAGGTAACGGTTGCTTGTGCGCCTAGTCGCTCCAAGGCGAAGAGCACGCTCTGCACGTTACCTGCTTTATAATCTACTATGACGATTTTCATTATAGAACGCCTTTGGTGCTTGGAATCTCCATCTTATTCACGTCACGCACTAACGCCATCTTAATAGCTTTGGCCACGGCTTTGAAGATAGCCTCAATTTTGTGGTGCTCATTCTCGCCTTCAGCCTTTATATTCAGGTTAGACTTTGACGTGTCTGAGAAGGATTTGAAGAAGTGCATGAACATCTCGGTTGGCATGTCTCCTACTTTCTCACGAGAAAACTTAGCATCCCACACCAACCATGGGCGACCAGAGAAGTCAATAGCAGCGTGTACCAGGGCATCATCCATTGGTAACAGGAAGCCGTAACGGTTAATGCCGCGTTTGTCGCCAATGGCTTGTGCGAAGGCTTCCCCTAAAGCTAAAGCAGTATCTTCAATAGTATGGTGCTCATCAATGTGCAAATCGCCTTTCACATGAATGCGCATGTCAACGCCTGAATGGCGAGCCAATTGGTCCAGCATATGGTCAAAGAAGCCAACACCCGTCTGCATATCTGATTTACCTTCGCCGTCCAGGTTTATCTCCACGCTGATTTGCGTTTCATTAGTGTTCCGCTGAATAGTAGCGGTACGGGCTGGCAAACGCAAGAAGTTGTATATCTCGTCCCAATCTGTGCTGATGAAGGAAGCATCTTCATTGGCTACGTCTTGTAACAAGATGCTTTTAGAACCGAGGTTTTTTGCCATCTGCACATCAGTAAGGCGGTCACCAATTACGTAAGAGTTGGCAAGGTCATATTCACCAGTTAAGTACTGGCCCATCATGCCTAGGCGTGGCTTGCGGTTAGGACTGTTCTCGTGTTCAAAGCTGCGGTCAATGTGGATGTGAGAGAACTTAATGCCCTCGCCTTCCAGAATTTCCAGCATCTTGTTCTGGTAAGGCCAGAACGTATCTTCAGGGTAAGAATCTGTGCCTAGTCCGTCCTGGTTGGTGACCATCACGAATTCGTAATCCAGCTCTGTAAATATCTTGTAAAGGTTACGGATGACCTTCGGGTAGAAAGAGAACTTCTCAAATGAGTCTACCTGATAATCGGTAGGTGGTTCAAGAAGAATGGTACCGTCGCGGTCTATGAATAAAACTTTTTTCATGGTTTACAGAGTGGCTTCTTGAGCAGAATAAGCGTTCAGTGATTCTAAAAGATTATCGTTTTCGGCAGGTGTGCCAATGGTAATGCGCAGGCAATTCGCACAACCCGGTTGAGTAGAACGGTTACGAACTACTACGCCACGCTCTAGCAAGTAGGCATACAGTTCATTCGCGTTCGGTACCTGTACCAGCACAAAATTGGCATCTGACGGGTACACCTTTTCAATAAGCGGAAGTGCTGCAAAAGCATCCATCAATCGAATACGCTCCTTGATAATAACTTGCAGCATATCCTCTAGTTGTGCAGTTTTATCTAAAGCAGCACTTACCAGTTCCTGCGTGACCACGTTGATGTTGTAAGGAGGCTTAATCTTGTTCAGGTAGCCAATAATTTCCGGCGAAGCGAAAGCCATTCCTAAACGAAGGCCGGCCATTCCCCAGGCTTTAGAAAGCGTCTGCATCACCATCAGGTTCGGGAACTCGTCTAAACGGGTAATCCAGCTAGGTGAATCGGTGAAGTCAATGTATGCTTCATCTACTACTACCAAACCACTAAAAGAACGGATGAGCTTCTCTACCGTGGCAGGCTCCAGAATATTTCCGGTTGGGTTATTAGGTGAGCACAGGAAAAGAATTTTGGTACGCTCGGTTTGTTTTTCGGCTATTTTCTCAAAAACAGGCTGAAAACGCTCATCTAGCGGTACCCGCTGAATGCCTATGTTGTGGATGTTAGCGCTTACCTCGTACATGCCGTAGGTTGGAGGCAACAGCAACACCTCGTCACGGCCTGGCTCGCATACCAAGCGCATCAGCAGGTCAATGGCTTCGTCTGAACCGTTGCCAATGAAAATTTGCTCAGGTCTTACCCCTTTCAGCTTCGACAGCTTTTCTTTGATGGTTTTCTGGTAAGGGTCTGGGTAGCGGTTATAATCTACGCCTCCTGCCAGACTTCCCAGGTTATTTTCGTTTGCGTCCAGATAGACGCTGGCTTCGCCTTCAAACTCATCACGTGCCGATGAATAAGGCTTCAGTGACTTCAGGTGCGGACGAATGAAATTATCTATTGAAAACATGTTTGTTAGTTCAGGTAATCAGTATTGTTATTTCTTGGCTAGTCTAATGGTCACTGCATTTTTATGGGCATGTAACCCTTCTGCTTCTGCCATTATTTCTACGGCAGGGCCAATGCGCTCTAATCCCTCACGAGTCAGTTGCTGAAACGTAATCTTCTTCACGAAGCTATCCAGAGAAACACCGCTATAGTTGCGGGCATACCCGTTGGTAGGTAACGTATGGTTAGTTCCTGAAGCATAGTCTCCTACCGATTCCGGGCTAAAGTGGCCCATGAAGACAGAACCAGCTTGGGTTACTTCTTCAGCCAGTACTTCAGGTGCATCCACAGAAAGGATTAGGTGCTCAGGAGCATACAGGTTAGAGAAAGCTAACGCTTCTTCCAGCGTGCTTACTACCACACCAATACTGTTATTCAGCGCTTGTTCAGCAACTGTCTGCCGTGGTAGTTTTGCTACCTGGTCTGCTACGGCAGCCTGTACGTTTTTGAGCTGATTTTCGGAATTCGTAACAAAAACAACCTGTGAGTCGGGGCCGTGTTCTGCCTGTGAAAGTAAGTCGGCAGCTACGAAGTCTGCATCCGCAGAATCATCTGCAATGACCAATACTTCTGATGGACCTGCCGGCATATCAATGGCTACTCCTATTTGCGTCACCATTTGCTTGGCTGCGGTTACGTACTGGTTACCCGGACCGAAAATCTTATCTACAGCCGGAACAGTCTCCGTCCCGAAAGCCATAGCAGCAATTGCCTGCGCCCCACCTGCTTTCAGGATGCGTTTAATGCCAAGTCTGTTAGCGGTATAGAGAATGGTAGCGTTAATAGAACCGTCTGCACTAGGCGGAGTAGAAAGAATGATTTCGCGGCAACCGGCAATCTGGGCGGGAACACCCAGCATAAGCAGCGTAGAGAACAAAGGTGCTGAACCTCCTGGGATGTACAAACCTACCTTCTGAATTCCCACAGATTTCCTCCAGCAGGTAACTCCTGCCATGGTCTCCACCTGTTGTACTGGTTCACGCTGCGCTTCATGGAAACGCTTTATGTTATTGTAAGCTAACTCAATAGCTTCTTTCAGTTCTTCTGAAACTTGCGGAATGGCAGCGGCAACTTCCTCTTCGGTTACCCATACACTTTGCAGCGTAGCTTTGTCGAATTTGGCTGCTAATTCTATCAGAGCCGCATCGCCACGTTGCTGAACCAGATCAAAGGTCTGTTGCACGCCGGCCCTTAATTCATCCAGCTTTTGAACTGGTCGCTGGGTTAAGGCTGCCCATTCCTCTTGTTTAGGATATAGATAGGTTTTCATACTTACCCAATCATCTTTTCGATAGGAACCACCAAAATACCCTCGGCACCGGCTTCTTTCAGTTTCTGGATGATGTCCCAGAAATCATCTTCGTTCACAACCGAGTGCAGCGAGCTCCAGCCTTCTTCCGCTAACGGAATGATGGTAGGCGATTTGATGCCTGGCAACAATGGCTTGATCTGCGGAATAGCTGAGTTAGGTGCGTTCAAAACCACGTACTTAGATTTCTGCGCTTTCTGAACCGCTTCCATTCTGAACAACAACTGCTGCAACAGCCGGTTCTTATCAGCATCCAGGTTCTTGTTGGCAATTAAAACTGCTTCTGATTTGAAAACGGTTTCCACTTCGCGAAGACCGTTGCTGATAAGCGTGGAGCCGGAACTTACAATGTCACACACCGCATCCGCCAGGCCAATGCTGGGAGCAATTTCCACGGAGCCGCTGATAGTATGGATGTCGGCTTGCACCCCTTTCGAGGTTAAAAATTCCTGTAGCAGGTTGGGGTAAGAAGTCGCAATGTTCTTGCCCTGTAAAGAAGTAACATCGGTGTACGTGTCTCCTTTGGATACCGCCAAAGAAAGACGGCACTTGCTGAAGCCCAGGTTCTTCACAGATAAATCCTGCAGACCTTCCTCTACCAGCACGTTCTGACCCACAATGCCAATGTCGGCCACGCCGTCGGCTACGTAGCCGGGAATGTCGTCGTCGCGCAAGAACAGGATTTCTAGGGGGAAATTGGTGGCTTCGGTTTTGAGTTTGGAAGAAGCACTGATGAAAGAGATGCCGCACTCCCGGATGAGTTTTAAGGAATCATCTGAAAGGCGCCCGGATTTTTGAATGGCTAACCGGATCATATTTTTAAATAATTGCTTTGCGAAGCGTGAAATCGGGAACAAAGATAGTGGCTGCATCGCTTATCTCTGAGTAAAGCGACGGCTAAATGGGGCCCAGCCCCAGTACGGGCGATATGATGATTTTATTCCTCCTAAGAGGAATGATGGAAGTGATGGCAATGCACCCCATGTACCGCAGAAGCGGCGTTAGAAAGGGAGATATTTTTGTAGGTGCTGCTCATAATGTAAACCAAAGGTAGTGCGTTCCCTTGAAAAACAATCAACATCCCTGCTGTTTTTTTGACTTGATTAATTCTAAAAAAAGCACGATATTTGTTTTTTACAATATATTAGCAAAATAAGCCAAAATCATTGGCATGTTTTTTTCTGCTTGGGGCTGTTTTAGTTTATACTGTACTTCCTAAAAACACATTGTTTTAAAAATGACTAAATACATAGTTGCTGTTTTTCTTCTCCTCTGTTCCGCTTCTGCTTTTGCCCAAACCATGCTGAAATTGCCTCAGCCTAGTCCCAGGGCTAACTTAACGTACACCATTGGAGTAACGGAAGTCAACATAAACTATGGCGCTCCAGGAGTTAAGAACCGGGAGGTTTGGGGAAAGCTGGTTCCTTACGGGCAGGTGTGGCGCGCCGGAGCCAATGAAGCGACAACCATTAAATTCAGTACAGAAGTTCGTATCTCCCAGGAGACCATTCCGGCCGGAACCTATACCTTGTATGTCTTACCAGTAGACTCTACAAACTGGACCCTCATTTTAAGCAAGCAGAAAGGCCTTTGGGGCACCGATGGCTATGACCCGAAACAAGACCAGGTGCGCATCCCTTTCAGTCCGCAACCCGCTCCCTTCCATGAAACCCTGGAGTACTCAGTAAAAGACATTTCCACCAATATAGGCCGATTGACTTTAACCTGGGCCAACAAGCAACTGGTGGTGCCTATCAGAGTTGAGACGCATAAGGAAACCTTGAACCTCATCAAAGACTCGCTTTCCATGGCCAAACCCACCGATTGGACAGTTTACGCCCAAGCCGTGAATTACCTCCTAATGCAAAACTCAGACCATGAACTGGCTTTACAGTGGGTAGATAAGTCCATTGGTATTGGGGAGAACTTTTACAATACCTGGCTCAAAGCCCGTTTATTGGCGCAGAAAAACGAGTATTCAGAAGCGTTGGAGCTCAACAAGAAAGCCCAAAGACTAGGTAAAAAAGCCAAAGAAAGCAAGGCTAAAGAAAGCTACGAGGCGTACGCCGATGAAATAGAAGATGACGCGGTGCTCTGGAAAGAAAAACGCTTTGCGGTGAATTGATTTTCGTCTGTTTTCTATAAATAGGCACAAAAACAGAGAAGCCGGTCAATGAACTTGACCGGCTTCTCTGTTTTTATATTGATTCAAAAAAAGGCTGTTCTGCATGTCAGAACTTCGCTATAAACCGAAGGTTCACTAGCCTTCCGGTCAGATAATTAGGAACGGCATAAGTGATTCCGTTGAAATCCCGCACATAGTTATAGGAAATCACGTTGTTGGCAGCAATCAGGTTCAGGACCTCCAGGCTTAACCAGAGGCTGTTTAAACCCGGACCATTTAATTCTGTGCCTCTGATGGTAATGAGCTTGGAGAACCCAATGTCTACCCGCTTGTAAGATGGTCCGGGAAAACTGCTTCTCAAGTTAATGTCACCCGAAGGGCCAAACGGCAACCCAGTACTGAACACCGTGTTCAGGTACATGCGCAAGGTGGGGTTGTTGGGTAAATGATCCTGAAAGAAGATCCCGAAGTTCAGGAACTGATCGGTGGGTCTTCTGATGTAACCTTTCTCGGTTCTGCTCACTACCTGCCCGGTTTGGGGATCTCGGATGATGGTGGAATCTCCTACCAGGTTCTCCCTGGTGCGTAGGAAGCCTATGCTAAACCAGGACTCTTCTCCTTTAATGAATTCGCCGTTTACCCGCAGATCTAACCCCACGGCATAGGCTTTAGCCTCTACCCCCGGCAGGTACCGGATGCGCATGTTG
Organism: Sabulibacter ruber; assembly: GCF_017355955.1. Taxonomy (GTDB): domain Bacteria; phylum Bacteroidota; class Bacteroidia; order Cytophagales; family Hymenobacteraceae; genus Nibribacter; species Nibribacter ruber_A. The sequence continues at coordinate 394,781 of NZ_JAFFID010000001.1, forward strand.
TCCTGCTCATAAGGAATCACCGACGGCAAGTACTTGTAATAAGCCTCAGCAGTGAGTTTAAAAGGTCTTCCCCATTTCTGAAACCGGTACTCAGTACCCGTGATAAAGTGCCAGGATTGTTGGTTGTAGACATCTTTGTGCAGGTTTCCCTGGGCATCCCGTAGCTCACGGTACAATGGGGCTTGCACGTACAAACCAGTTGCCATTTTGAATGACCATTGCGGCAGATTTGCAAACTGTACAGCATACTGCACCCTGGGACTGATAGACAACTGCCGATTGACACTCCAGTAGTGGAAGCGTACGCCGTAGGTCAAAGTCTTCAGGCTGTCAATGGCTAACTGGTGCTGGGCAAATCCCTGATACCGCCAGGAAGCCAATTCTTGCTGCGTTTGAAGCGTAGTCAGGTTGTACACGTAATCCGAAGAGTCCTGAAAAGAATACTCCTGCAGAACATCCTGGATATTCTCCCGGCCGCCCTTGATACCGGCACTGAATTGGCTCCTGGCCGAAGCTGTCCAGGTGGTTCTTATCTCCAGTGTCTGCATGGCCGCTCTAAGCTTATTACGCGAGTAGTCATACCGGGTACCTACGCCTCGTTCTCCCACGCACCGGTTATAAGGCGATACCCCCGGCGAGGGCATCACATCACAGAACCGGTAACCAGATTCCAGATCCCTGATTTCACGTTCCTGGCTGTATAGGCCAGAAAGGATCAGCTCTGTCCTGAAATCTGGACTTACTTCATGCTGTAACCTCAGCCCTCCCTGGTAAGTGGTGTACCGCATCTGCTCCTGCCCGTCATACCCCACCAAGAGGCGCATAATCTGCGATTGGGTTCCAAAAGTGGTTTCCCTTGTATCTGGCCGTACCTGGTAGTTGTTTTGCGCTACATTGCCCAAAAAGCTCAGCATTGTTCTGGGCTCACGCCCTGAGGCACGATGCTCTTTGGAGGAAAGGTCATAGGTGAGATACGTTTGTACATCTGAGAACTTAGGCCGATAATCACCCTGCACCTCCAGGCTGTTGAGCACGTAAGCCGCATTTTTATGCCGGGCACCCAGCAGAAAGCCAAACCGGCCTTGGGCAGCGGTTCCCTCCGCGTGCACAGATCCTCCGGTTAAACTCCCTGAAATGGAAGCAGCAAACTTGGTAGGCTTCCGGTATTGGATATCTAGTACCGAGGAAAGCTTATCGCCATACTTGGGCTGCCAACCACCAGAGGAAAAGGTCACATCTTCCACCAGATCTGGGTTGACAAAGCTCAAGCCTTCCTGCTGACCGCTTACGTTCAGGAACGGCCGGTACACCTCTATTCCGTTTACGTACACCAAGTTCTCGTCATAGCTTCCGCCCCGTACTGAATAGCTGGAGGAAAGCTCATTGTTACTGGTAACGCCCGGCAAGGTGAGCAGTATTTTGTTAAACTCCTGGAATGGAGCCGGCAGGGTTTGGGTAAGACGGGGATCTAATCGGGTAATGCTGGCCTCGTTTCGGGTATCGGTTTGGCTCCGGCCCCTGATACTGATGGCTTTGAGTTGGGTATTGTCTTCCTGCAGTTCAATGGTGACAAAACGTTTCTCCTGGGGCAAAAGCTCTATCTCTTGCCGGTGCACCTGGTACCCTATATAACTAACAACTAAGGTGTAAGGAGTATTGGCATCAAGCGTTAGTGCAAATCTTCCTTGGCCATCTGAAACAAGAGAATGGGATTTGTCTTGCAGGGTGATGGTAGCCCCAACTAAGGGTTTCTGTTGCGCATCCTGAACAATTCCCTGTAAAAAGGCTTGCTGCGCCATGGCCGGAAAGCCAATCAAAAGCAACAGGATTCCTGCCCACCAACCCGTTCGAAAGCCCATATAGATTAGATAGAGATATCTTTTAGATTTTGAATGGTCTGCTTTGGATCAGTGGAGTTAAATACAAAGGACCCAGCCACTAATACATCGGCCCCCGCCTGTAACAACAAAGGAGCATTTTCCAGGTTTACGCCACCGTCTATCTCAATGAGGCAGGAAGACCCTTTCTCCTGAATCATCGTTTTCAGGGCTTTGATCTTCTCATAGGTATGCGGAATAAACTTCTGGCCACCAAATCCGGGGTTCACTGACATGATACAAACTACATCAATGTCCTGAATTACCTCAGAAAGGAACGTGACCGGCGTGTGCGGATTAAGGGCAACCCCTGCTTTAGCCCCGGTGGCTTTTATCTGCTGCAGGGTGCGGTGCAGGTGCGGGCAAGCCTCATAATGTACTGAAATGATATCAGCGCCGCCTTCTCTGAACTGTTCAATGTAAAGCTCAGGGTGTTCAATCATCAGGTGCACATCCAAAGGCTTTTGGGCGCGCTTCTGGATGGCTTGCAGTACCGGGAAACCAAAGGAAATATTGGGCACGAAGCGGCCATCCATCACGTCAACGTGAATCCAGTCGGTGGCGCTTTGGTTGAGCATTTCTACATCTTGGTCTAATTGGCCAAAGTTGGCAGCCAATACGGAAGGAGCAATTAAATGAGGCATTTTGATAATTTTTATTCTAATACAAAGCAACGGTTTCTGACCGCAAAAAGCAATGAACCTTGTATTTAGCAAGTCCTAAATGCCTTATCAAATCTATTATAGCGTTAGTTTTCTGAGATTAAGCTAAAACCAGGTTAAAACTTACTGCCAACCCAAATGAAAAAGCCCCGCCGGAAACATTTTCCAGGCGAGGCTTTCTTGCAATTCAAGCGAAGTTATTCTTCAATACCGGTACTTTCCAGGATCTCGGTTTTATCTGAACCAGAGACAATGTAATCGGTGCCTACTTCACAGTTAGTACCCTGTCCGCTGTTACAATACTCATAGAAGATTACGCTTCGTTTCACGGGACCCACTTCTGTAGCGAGTATTGTATAAGCTTCATCCAGGTCCAGTAACTTGTCAAAATCTGCCCTAATGACGGTTAACGTGTTGTCATAGGACAAGCCATCTTCTGAAAGCGCCTGACCCAAGTTTTCATACGTGTAGTACACCGGGTCTTCGCTGTTTTGGAATCCATTGGAGATGAAAGAATACCCGTTCTTTACCGGAAACACCATTTGCACGGTAGTCTGGTTGTTTTCCTGAACCCGCAGATCAGAGGAACTCAGAGAAATCAGTTTCACACCATTGATTACCCAACTGGAGCTGGCATCGGCCCGGCGGCTAAGCTCTACCCGGTACCATTCTTTCCCGGTCTGGTCTTTCAGAACAGTGTCTATCCGTTCCATAGTCTGGTAAGCGGTGGTTTCTACCTTTATATTATTAGTGTACTTGTTCTCTGTGACATTGAAGATCCAGTACCGGCCTACTTCCAACGGGTAGTATTGATACCCAACACTGTCCGGGTCTCTGGTTATTTCCTCATCACCGCAGGAAGTCAGAAGGCTGGTCAACGCGACCACAAAGAGCAAGATTCTTTTCATATGAATTAAAAGACCAAATTAGTCCACTATAAAGCTGGTTTCAATCCAGCCGCCCCCAATGACGTCGTCGCCTTCGTAGAAGACGGCGGCCTGGCCTGGAGCAATGGCGTTTACACCGGCATGGAATTTCACCAACATTTTGTCGCCCACTTGTTCAATGGTGGCAGCAGTACCCGGATCATTGTAACGCACCTTGGTCACGGTCTCGGTTGGCAGCCCGTGCAGGTTCTCGTACTTCACCATACTCAGTTTGCCTACGTTCATGCCGTTCTTGGCCAGCTGCTCGTAGTTGCCCAGCACTACCCTATTCGTTTCTTTTTCGATTCTGGTTACAAAGGCCGGATATCCTAATGCCACTCCCAAACCTTTACGCTGCCCGATGGTGTAGAACGGATAGCCTTCGTGCTTGCCCACTACGGTACCGTCTTCCAGCACAAACTCACCGCCGGCCACTTGCTCCTGCAAGGTTGGGACCCTTCTTTTCAGGAATCCGCGGTAGTCATTGTCCGGAATAAAGCAGATCTCGTAAGACTCAGATTTCTTCACCAGAGCATCAAATCCGCGGTCCATGGCCATTTGCCGGATTTCGGTTTTGTGCAGGTGGCCCAGCGGGAAAATAGTGCGGCTCAGGCTCTCCTGCGAGATTCCCCAAAGCGCGTAAGATTGGTCTTTGTTGTGGTCTTTTCCTTTAGAGATCACGTAACGGCCATTTTCCAGGCGTACGTTGGCGTAGTGCCCGGTGGCAATAAAGTCACAGCCTAATTTATCGGCGCGGCGCAGCAAGGCATCCCATTTGATGTGGGTGTTGCAGAGCACGCACGGGTTGGGCGTACGGCCGGCAATGTATTCATCGGTGAAATGATTGATGACGTAATCCCCGAACTCTTCGCGGATGTCAATGATGTAGTGCGGAAAGCCTAACTGTACGGCAATGTCACGTGCATCATTAATGGAATCAAGGCTGCAGCAGCCGGTTTCCTTCTTGCTCCCCCCGGAACTGGAGTAGTCCCAGGTTTTCATGGTCATGCCCACTACTTCGTACCCCTGCTCGTGCAGCAGAACCGCCGCCACAGAGGAATCAATGCCGCCACTCATGGCAACAAGTACTCTTCCTTTTGAACTCATTTTTTCTAAGATGAAACGGGATTCACAGTCCCGCCGAAAAACAATGTTACAAATATAGTAAAATTCAAGCGGATTGCCCCTTTATTGAGCCTCAGGCACTTATCCCCTTGTCTTTTTCTAACCCTTTGAGAATGAAATAAGTTTAATGGAGAACAAAAGGAGTTTGGCGAACAAATAAGCCCTTTTACCGAAAGTTTATAGGCAGAAAAAGTGAAACGCATTACTTTTGAGCCGACATTGGTTCTTTTCAGGGCCGATTTCCTTAAAACAAGCAAAAAACTGAAATGGCACTTAATACAATTGTTTTAGTAAACCAGATTACCAACCTTAGCGATGCCCGCTACTGCGCCGGAATGGGCGTGGAGATGCTGGGGTTTGCTTTACAGGAAGGGCTTCCGCAGCACATTTCCTCCACCACTTTCAAGGAAATCTCCGGTTGGGTTTCCGGGGTGAAGCTGGTAGGTGAGGTGAACGATCTTTCTGTTCCGGAAATAGAAGAACTGCTGTTGGAGTACAAAGTTGACATGCTCCAATTAAACAGCCTCTACTTTATAGAAGAATTAGACGATCTGCCCCTGCCTATCATTCTGCGGCTGCTCATAGACAAAGACACCGTGGAGGAAAATATTATCAGTACGCTGGAGATGTACCAACAGCACGTGGAGTACTTCCTGATTGACTCAGAAGACTTCACTTTCATTGATGAAACCAACCTGCGTTTCCTGCGGGATATTTCCAAAAAGTACCCCATCTTACTAGGGTTTGGCCTCACCAAGGAAAATACCCGCGAAGCCCTGGAGATCATTCACCCGGCAGGTATTTCCCTGAAAGGTGGCCAGGAGATTCGTCCCGGGTTCAAGAACTTTGATGAATTGGAAGAGATCTTTGAGCAACTGGAAGACTAACCCGTAGCACAAGGGTTCTATCAAAAAAGAAGATCACTCAAAAAAGCAGACCTGTTTCTGGCGCACTTTCAGGAAAACGCGCCGGAAACAGGTCTCTTCTTTTAAAAGCATCAGGAAGTAAACCGAACGTGGTTGAAGGCCTCGGTATTCTCAGGTACCTCCTTGCTGGGTTTGTCTTGCTGAATAGTGTATTGAAGATACTTGATGGGCACCTCCTGCTCCAGGTAAGTCTTCTCAAAGGTTGTGTAGATGCCCATGGTGTGCTCCTGCAGATCAGACTGGTATAAATCCCAGGTATAAAGCAGGTTATAGACGCCACGCTCTTCCAGTACTTCCACAGAATACTCAAACAACGAGGCGCTGTCTGTTTTCAGGTGCAGTTTTCCGCCGGGTTTCAGAATGCGCTCGTACATCTCCAGGAACCTTGGCGAGGTAAGCCGGCGTTTGATGTCGCGCTTGCGGGGCCTAGGGTCCGGGAAGGTGATCCAGATTTCGTCTACCTCGCTCTCCCCGAAGTGCTGCTCCAAGGTTTCAATGAAGATCCGCAGGAAAGCTACATTGGTTAAACCGGCTTCCTCGGCCAGGGTGCTGCCCTTCCAGATCCGGTTTCCTTTGATGTCAATGCCAATAAAGTTCTTTTCCGGGTAGCGTTGGGCCATACCAATAGTGTACTCGCCCTTACCGCAGCCTACTTCCAGAATGATTGGATTTTCGTTTTGGAAAAACTCGCTGTTCCAGCGGCCTTTCAGTTGTTCAAACAGTTCTTTGCCTGGCTCCACCACATTGCGGCGAGTAGCGTTTACGGCAAACTTTTCTAATTTCCCTCTGCCCATGAATTATAACTCGGCGATTTCCGCCACCACAAAGGTACTACCGCCAATGAAAATAACCTCATCTTCCCGGGCAAAGGCTTTCGCAGCTAAAACCGCGTCTTCTACAGTTGGGTAGGCATGCCCTTTTAAACCGGCAAACTGCGCCTCTTCCCACAGTTGCTGCACCGGCAGGGCCCGGGGAATTTGCGCCTGGCAGAAATAGTATCTGTAGCTGACCGGCAATAGCCGGAGCACACTTTGGATGTCTTTGTCATTCACCGCCCCAAAAACAATGTGAACCTGCCTGGCCTTCAGGGCAATAAGCTGTTTAATCACTTCGCGCAGTCCATCTACGTTGTGCCCGGTATCGCAGATCATCAAGGGATTCTGCCCCAGTACCTGCCAGCGCCCTTTAAGCCCCGTCAGTTCCTGCACTTTCCGCAAGCCTTCCCGAAGGTGTTCCTCTGATATCTGGAAGCCTTGCCGGTTCAGTTCTTCTACCGTTGCCAATACACCCGGCAAATTGAAGCGCTGGTAATTGCCTAGCAATGAGAGTTCCAGTTTTTCCAGGTACTCTTGGTCTCCACTGTAAACAGTATATAAAGAGTTCAGTCCGGTGCTCTCCAGGTACTCTATTTTAAAGGTTTGGTCAGCAAACGTGAGCGGGCTTTGGGTTTCCTGGGCCTTTTTCTCAAAAACCGCTGAAACCTCAGACTGCGTAGTGCTGATGACTGCCGGAACACCTGCTTTGATGATTCCGGCTTTTTCCCCGGCTATTTCGGGCAGGGTGTTGCCCAACAATGCCTGGTGATCATAGCTGATGTTGGTGATAAGCGAGACCAGCGGCGTGATGATGTTGGTGGAATCCAGGCGGCCGCCCAGCCCTACTTCAATAACGGCAATGTCTACCTGTTGCTCTACAAAGTAGTCAAAGGCCAGGGCCACCGTCATCTCAAAAAACGATGGTTTCACCTGTTCAAACAACTCCTGGTGCTGCTGCGTGAACTGGGCCACCTTCTCCCGGCTAATCATCTCCCCGTTTACCCTGATGCGCTCGGTGAACTCTTTCAGGTGCGGAGAGGTGTACAGTCCGGTTTTATAACCGGCGGCTTGTAATATGGCCGCCAACATGGAAGAGGAACTTCCCTTGCCATTGGTACCCGCCACATGTATCGACTTGAACTTGTGCTGAGGGTTATCTAAGGCAGCGGTTAAGGCCAGAATATTGTCAAGGCTCTTCTTAAAAGCAGCGTTGCCGATGCGGTGAAACATCGGCAACTGCTGGTATAGGTAATCTAAGGCTTGTTCGTACGTCACGAAGGTTGTCTTTAGTTTGCTCTGAGAATAAAGGTGATGGTTCCGGTAGCACCTGCCCCTCCAGATCCATTACTGGTTCTACTGAAAGATGTTTTTTGTACTTGTTCTTTGTACCAGTTCACTACTTTGGGGCTCACGTTACTTTCCAGCACCCGCACACTCACCAGGTCACCGTTCCCGTCAATCTTGATTTCGAATTTGACTATCCCGGTTTCATTGTCAAAGGGATCTGGCTTAGGAGCAACATCATACCGCCATCCCGGAAGGTTCAACCCAGAACCTCCGCCTCCGCCCCCGGTTCCCTTGCCAGGAGTGCCGTACAGGGCTTTGGAGTCAATGGACCCATTCGGATCGCCTTGGTCACCCACCTTACCGGGACGGTCACCGTTATTGTTACCAGTAGGATTGTTGCTGGTGCCGTTTCTGCCGTTTGCCCCATTGGTGGTACTTTTACCCGGGTACAATGCTCTGGGTTTCTCTACTACGGGCGCGGGTTTGGCCGGTTCTGGTTTGGCTACTTCCCTTGGCGTAGTAACGGGCTTGGCTACTTCTTTAGGAGGAATGGCCACCGGACCTTCATCATCGGTGGTAATTACTTTCTCTTCCTGCGCTTCAGCTGTTGGCTGCTGCTGGGGCTGGGGTTGTGGGGTTTGTACCTGCTCCTCTATCTGGCGGGCAGGTTTGCTGTCCTCGGTATTGGTAGAGGCATTGGCACTTGCCAAAGTCTGGATATCGCCAAAACCTTCGGCATCCAAACCATAATTCAGGACAATACCTTCACCCCCGCCTAAGGGAGGATTTGGTGTTTTGAACACGATAAAGTAAAAAACCGCAAAAAGCACGATGTAGAAGAGCGTAGCTCCTACTAATGCTTTTATGCGGTCTTTAGATTCTATGGTTGTCTGCATAAGCGTATTATGAAGCGCCACTTGGACTTTGGGTTGCCATGATCATTTTCACCTTAAGCCTTGACCCAACCTCCAAAACATCTACTAGTTTCTGAACATTAAGAGAAGAGTCAACCCTGAGTACCACCGTAGCCTTCTCAATGTTAGAACCGGCCAACTCTTTGGCAAGTTCCGTCTCCAGGTTCTCAGGAGCTACCAGGCGCTTGTTGATGAAGTACTCTCCATTGGCGGTCACCGAAACATTGATTGGCTCCTGGGCTACTTCTTTGGATGACTTGGCACTTGGCAACAAAAGCTTGATGGCATTTGGGTTAGCCATGGTAGAAGCAATCAAAAAGAATAGTAACAGGAAGAACATGATATCATTCATAGCTCCTGTTTCTACGTGTGAGGTAGACCCTCTTCTTCTGCGTAGTTGCATAAGCTTAGTTCTCCTGTAATAAGTCTGTGAACTCTAAGGCGTTGTTTTCAATCTTGTAAACCACGCGCTCCACCATAAGGCTCAGGTAATGATATCCAACGTGGGCGATGATACCCACGATAAGACCCGCCGCAGAGGTCACCAGTTTCTCGTAAAGACCACCGGAGATCTGGTTAATCCCGAAGTCATTGGAAACGGAGATCTGGTAAAAGATTTTAATTACCCCGGAGATTGTTCCCACGAAGCCGAGCATTGGGGCAATACCGGCAATAATCCCCAGAACACTGATGTTCTTCTCCAGTCTGGAAATCTCTAAACGGCCTACCGCTTCAATGGAGGTCTCAATATCTTTCAGAGGAGAACCAATTCTTCTGATCCCTTTTTCAATCATGCGGCTCAAAGGAGTGCCGGTCTGGATACAAAGCATTTTGGCTCCCTGCAAATCTCCTCTCAGTACCATCGTTTTCACAGTATCCATGAAGTTGCTTGGCTCTCTGCTGGCACGCTTGATAGCAAGGTACCGTTCAATCATGATGTAAACGGCGGCAAAGGCAAGAATGAAGATGGGGACCATTACCCAACCCCCTCGCCAGACCATATCTAACAATGAAATTTCAGGAGCTGCTTCTGTTGCAGCGGTAGCAGTTGCTGCTGCATTAAGTGCGGTATCTGTGGTAGTGGTAATCTGAAGAAGAAAAGCGTTCATGTTAATAGTTATATACCCAAAGTTCATTGCTGATTTTAGAGCGCAACGCCGGTAGAGCTGCAAAGGCTTCGGCCTCGGTAGCAAAATCCGCTACAGAAACACGCTGCCGTTTCTTATCATATTTAGAATTGATGATCTTCGCTTTGAATCCCTTCTTAAGTAGCTGCTTCTGGTTGATGCTGGCATAGCCGTTAGTGACATCAAACACACCCATGATGACGTAAAAACGCCCTGTCTTGTAATTAATTGTTTTGCTGGAGGCCTTTGTAGCAGGTTTTGTGGCAAGCTCTTTTTCGGCTACTTTTTCAGATTTAGCTTCAAACGCTGGGGCCGATGCTTCTTTCTCAGCAGCAGGTGTTGCACTTACATGGGATTCTTCAACCTTTACTTTAGCCGGTGTTTCAGCTACTGTGGGCTGAGGAGTTGTAGCTGTTTCCGGGGTACTTTTCGGGAAAGCAGCCAAAAGCGAATCCTCGGTGGCCAGTTCTTCTTCAATGGAAGGTTCAGCCGGCAAGGTTGACTTATATTGTTCCGCTAACTGAGCCTGCTCAAATGGGTCTACTTCAGCGGTTTGTGGCTTGTTCTCAGCAATCGTAGAAGCGTTTTCTGAGGTAGAAAGCAGCGTTACCGGGTTCAGGGAACTAAGGGCCACATCGCTCTTCAGGGAAAGCAGGTAAATGCCGGCAATGGAAAGTCCGCCAAGCACCAGGCTGGCGCCTACGCGGTATAGTTTGCGGAAGCGGCCGGTTTTCTTTTCTTGCGGTTGCGTTGGCTGGTCCTGGTAGTTGCCCCGCAACACCAGGGTTTCTTTCCCGGCAATGGGCTTGGCCACCAACTCGGGCAAGCCAAAGGAATTCTCCAGGAAGTTGTCGCTTTCCAGGTTCTCAAACACCACCTTGCGCTCAGCGTTGTAGCGGAAAACGCCCACGTCTTGCAGCTCAAAACGGTGCTGGGTTAATAACTGGTGTTTCAGTTCCTGCACAAAATCTGCTACGGCAACCTGCGCCTGCTGCATAGGCCACTTCTGCTTCTGGGCCAACGTGGAGATCAGCAACCCATCATTCACTTTGAGCTGCTCATTGAAAGCAACCCTTTTGGAAGGCGGCGTAAACGTATGTTTCACCGGATGGATTTTTGCAGGCGCATAATGCGTGATCAACCCCCCAAAGTCTGGGATGATCACGCAGTCATACGCGTATAGCAGAGATTTAATGTGGCTTTGAACCATGTTGTTTTTAGAATGAATACGTTAGCCCGCCAATGAAGGAAATTCCCTGGCTAGGATAATTCACAAAACGCTGGTACTTGCTGCCCAGGAGATTGTTCCCCATCAGGAACGCCGAGAAACGTGGGGTAAAGCGGTAATCGCCTTTCAGATTCAGGTCCACAATACTATCGGTCTCCTGCAACACCTTTGTACCATCCGCGCGGGTTATCTCCCCGAACGAACTGCTAATATAGTAAAGTTCACTGTTCAAGAGAATCTTGTCTGAAAGATTAAATGTCCCGAAGGCGGTCACCACCATGTCTGGCCGGTGAAACGGCTCACGCAATGAGGCAGTTGTGTATTTATTGTTCTCCACTTTGAGGCCCAGCCGCAGGTTTTCAGACTGGTTATAGGTCAGCTGCCCGAAGAACTGGAACACCTTGGTCACCCCATCATCATACAGTACGTCAAACTTAGAGGAGTCTGCCACGGCATTGTTGTAGAAGTACAGGTTACGGTAATTCTGCACCGCTACCCGCCCGGTAAACTGCAGGTACTTGCTGATGCTACCAGTTACACCGCCGTACACCTCCAGGCCTTTGTTTACATCGGCAATCCGCACATTCTGGTTCAGCCATGGGTTTTCCTTGCTTAGGGAGTACAGAGTAGTCCTTTGCAAGTCTCCGGTGGCTCCCCCAAAAATGCTCAGTTTGTCTTTGATGATCTGGTAATTGGCTTCTATGGCTGGGTACAGGTTGAACTTACGGGCATCATTGATGGTGTCTCCGGTGTAGGCAATGGTAGCTCCTAAGATTACTCCAAGGTTCTCGGTTTTGAGGGCATATGCCGGGCGTACCTTGAAGAAGCCTCTGCTGTAAGTATCATTCCCTTTAAGGCTGGTATACGCCAGGTCCAGGTCAACCAGCACCTGGGAGGTTTCGCTCAGGTCGTAGGCCGTTTTCATGTTCCCGAACACGTGGGTTTCCCGGGCGTTGAAGTCATCGCCGGTGTAGTTCAGGCCCACTCTCCCTTCGTAATTAAAGGGATTCTTGACATCGGAGAGGTTGTTCAAGGTACCCTCTACCACGAAGCGGTTATATACCTGTTTAATAGCGTTTTCGTCCAGCTCGGCTACGTTTTTGGTTCCGTAGAAATTGTTCTGGTCACGCTCGTACTTCAACCTTCCGCCTACGGTCACGTGACCGGAATACATCTCGCCGTTCGCCTGCACGTAACTGCTGGAAGAACCAGAATGCTCTACTGGGCCGTGGGCGGAGGAAAGGTGGCCTACCTGTGCCCCAAAGGAATACTTATCACTGCGCGTGTTGTGGAAGTAGCCTTTGCCGTAGAAGGTGCCGTAATTGCCAATGCCACCTTTCACGTAGTTGCCCTGCTGTTTAGGCAGCGCTTCCTGTTCAACGGTTAACACCTTCATGGGCAGATTGATGTAGTGCTCCGGTAAACGGTATTCATTAAACCGGTAGGTCACCTTGCGGTCTCCCAATTTGGGGGGCTGGATCAAGAACTTTTCAAAGTTCCGGTGTGCTTCCGGGAGCTCCAGCACCCGGTTCTTCTCCACTACAATCTCGGTGCTTTCTAATTTTGTGCCTTCGCCCCAACCCGTTTGAGCATGAGCGGCCGGAAGTAAGCCCAGCAAAAAGAGAGCAGATATGCCTGCCCATTTTGTTGTGTTTCTCATTTCTTAGTTGTTGTTAGGGGTGTTAGACGGAGCCACACTATTTTCCAGTTCCGCCAACTTGGCTCGGGCTTCTGTTTTGATTTCTTCCAGCGGAGAGTTTTCAATGATAGAGTTCAACGTTGCTTTTGCCTGGAATGCCTCGTTCTGTGCAACGTAGACATCGGCTATCAGCAGGAAGGTTTTACCCAACCAAAGTTCATAATCCCCGAAGGTATTGCTGAATTCAAAGGCATGATCCAGGGCCTCTTTGTACTTCTTCTGTTTGAAGTAAATCTCAGAAAGCAGGTAATGGGCCTCGGCTCCGTTAATGTCTGTGGCAGAAGTAGCCGCCGTCTGGAATTCCTTGGCCGCCTGGTCTAACCTACCCAGTGCGTAGCTGGCCTTGCCTCTGAACAGCAAGGCTGAATTGTAGGCGTTCAACGTTGCGTTACCCCGGGCAATCAACTCATCGGCAATCAGGATGGTGTTGTTGAAGTCATTGGTGAAGTAGAAGCTCTTCATCAGGCCCATCAAGGCATTGGCCTGTTCCTTCTTGTTCACGGCAAGGTCACGCAGGCGGGAGTAGAAGTTGGCGGCCTCAGTATAGTTGCCGTTTTCAAACTCCATGTCGGCGACCCGCTGAACGGCCTTGCTCAGGTACTCAGATTTTCCTTCAATGGCTACCTCTTTCAGGCTGCGCAAGGCATTGTCCTTGTCATTGCTGCGGAAGTAAGAATCACCCAGGAAATAACGGGCATTTGGCACGGAAGCACTAGCCGGATAGTTCTTCAGGAAACCTTCAAACTTAGGGATAGCCTGCTTGTATTTCTCGTTGAAATATAAAGATTTGGCGGCTTCAAATTCAACGCTTTCTGTAGCATTGCTTTCGGGGTTGGCCGCTTTGTATTTCTCCAGATAGGTATCCAACTGCTCGGTCTGATTAGATGCTCCCAACGCCTCCTGCAAGCTGTACAGGGCATTGTTGGAGATTGGGTTGGTAGGGTACTGATCAATCACCCGCTTGAAGTCGGCAATGGCCTCGTTCTGCCGGCGAAGGTTCATGTACGCCACCCCACGCTTTTGCAGGGCATTCGGCACCAGAGTGCTGGTTGAATAGTTATCTATCAGATCACTGAACGAAGCGATGGCCGGAGCATAGTTGGAGTTTTCGAAATCAATGATCCCTTTCTGGTATACCGCGTCATCGGCGTAGCGTGACTTAGGATAAGATTTCAAGAGTGTCTGCAAGCTTTGTATAGCCTGGTCGCGGCGATTGGTGAGGTTATAGACCGCTCCTTTCTGGAAATGCACGTAATCGGCATCCGGGGTGCGGGCGGCCAATGCCTGGTCATAGTAACTCAGGGCTTGGGTATAATCCTTAGACACGTAGTAGCAATCAGCCAGGCGGATCATGGCATCGGTATAGTTCGGATTGCCCGCCTTGATGGTATTATCGCTCAGGTACGCTTTGAAGTGAACCAACGCCTTCTCGTATTGCTTCTCGTTATAGTACCCGTACCCAATGCCGTACCGTGATTTCACGTAGAACTCGGTGCGTCCGGAATTAGGTGTCTGGAAAACGGCCGCGTAGCTGTTAATGGCCTGCGACCAGCGCTGCCCAATAGAATAGGCCTCGCCTTTCAGGAAGTGACTGCCGGCCTCAATCTCTTTATCATACGGGAAGCCCAATGATTTATCCAGCATGGCCACGGCCTGCTGGAACAATTGGTCATTGTAAAGTTTAACCCCCTGGTAGTAAGTTACCCGTTGGTAGGTCTCGTTGATGCGGTGGCTGCGTTTAGGCAGTTTCTCAATGTGCTGGATGGCCTCCAGGTAGTTGCTGGAATTGAGGTAAGCCTCGCTCAGGATGTCATCGGCCTCGTCACTAAACCTTGAATCAGGAAAGTCTTTGTTGAACGAAGCCAGGGAGTTAATCACTTCAGAGAAGTTGCCCAGTTCATAATTAACCTGCGCATACTTAACTGTGGCACCTTCCTTAACGCTCTTGTCTATGTTCAGCTTACGGGCCTGGTCAAAAGCGCCCAGGGCAAACTGCTTGTTGTTCTCTTTGAGGTAACTCAACCCCAGATGGTAGGAAGCATTCTGCCCCAGTGAGTCTGAGTTGAACGCAACGGCTTTCAGATTCTGGATGGCACTCTTGAAATCATTGTTCTTGTAGTCGGCAATACCCATTTTGTATTGCACGGTCTTGTCCAGTGATTTCTTGCCTTTGGCGTATCCCTTGAAATACTTTGAAGCCGTTTTGAAATCATTACGCTGAAAATAGGCATCGCCCACCAGCAGCTCAATCTCCTCGGGGTTCTGCACGGGCGGAGTTAAGCCCAGGGATTTTTCCCCGTAGCTGATTACCTCGGCAAAGTTTTTCTCTTTGTACAGAACCTCGGTGAGCATGTACGGTACCGCAGCACGGTACGTCTCACTTTGCTCGGCCACTTTCAGGTCCAGCTTGGCACCAATGTAATCACCCTCGCGGTACGCCAGGTAACCGGCGTAGTAACTGGAGGCGTGTGCATACTGGTGGTTGCCGCGTTTGTTCCGGTCAAACAGTTCTTTGGCTTTGGCGTAGTTCTTCTTGGAGAAATAAGAATAGCCTAATTTGAAATCAGCCTCTTTGAGTTGGTTTTCATCCAGCCGGTCAGCGGGAGCTTTCTCCAGGTACTCAATGGCCTTGTCATAGTTGCGGCTGTCAAAGAAAGTGGTACCTAATTCAAAGAAAGCGGTGGCTGCCTTGGGGTGCGTGGGGAACCGGGATGCGAACTGAAGAACCAACTGCTCTGCATCTGGATGGAACAGGTTCAGCCCGCTGATGGCGTAGTAGTACTGGGCATCGGCGGTTTTCTGCGGATCATTGATGAGCCGGATGTACTCAGCAAACGCCTGTTGGGCGGCACCGTACTTTTCGCGGTCATACAATTCTAATCCTTCATGAAAGAAGCGCTCCTCTGAACGGAAGTTAAGCGGCTGCTGCGCGTGCGCAACCTGAGCCCCTCCCATTAAGGCGGTAGCCAAGGCTAACTTGTGAGGTAGTTTCATAGGCAATTTAGGCTTAAGGCAATCATTCTCCGGAAAGCAAAGTCTGCTCCTGATAGACTGGCCCGTCCTTCAAAATTAGAAAAATTTGCGGGTTGGCAGAGCTTAATTTTTTAAGCGGGACCTCCTAGAACCCAACGAATATATAGTGATTTTAGCATTTAAGGCTGCTACAAAAATTCCTGTTTTGCGGCTGGTTTCAGTAAAGCAGCCCCAAAACAACTATTAGTTGAGCACCGGAATTGGATGCAAGATCTTAAACACCAATTCCTTCAGAATGGCCGAATCGCTCAGGGCCCCGCCTTCAATACCTTTGCTTTGTAAATCGGCTTTGTGAAGGAAGGTGATGATCTGCAGCACCCGCCGGTACGGATACACCCGCAGGGCCTGCATGTACTCTTTAGCCAGAAATCCGCGGTTGCCTAGCTCCTTTGCCACTGTCTGCTCGGTAATCTGGGGCAGCAGGTGTAAGGTCATCAGCTTAGAGAAAAAAGAGAACAGCAACACCAGGTTAGGGATGAGCGGATTGTCTTTGGGGTTGGACTCAAAGTAATTCAGGATGCGGTTGGCCTTCAGCACATCTTGCCGCACTAGGGCGTTCTGCAGTTCAAAAATGTTATATTCTTTGCTGATGCCGATGTTCTCCTGCACCAGTCCTTCATCTATGGTCTGGCCCGGCTTCAGGTTGATGGACAGCTTCTCAATCTCATTGGCCAACCGGGACAGATCTGACCCGATGAACTCCGCCAGCATCATGACGGCCTGTGGAGTGGCCAGCAGGTTCTTGCTCTTAATAAATTGGGTGATCCAGGCGGGCACCTGGTTGTCATAGAGCTTCTTGGTAGTCAGGAATACCGCCTGCTTGCTCAACAGTTTCCCAAGGCGCTTACGGCCATCTACGGTTTTATGCTTGTGGCAGAACACCAGAATGGTAGAAGGCAGCGGGTTAGTCAGGTACGCTTCCAACTGCTTGGCGGCGGGGTCTTTCTCCGGATCGGCTTCCAGGTTGGGGAGGTTCTGCGCTTCCTTCACAATCACCACCTGTTTGTCAGACATCATGGGGAACCGCTTGGCCTGCAGCAGCACGGTAGGCACATCGGTGTCTTTGCCGTACATCACTACCTGGTTGAAGCCTTTCTCCATGTCATTGAGGGCGTGCGCTTCAATGTAATCTGAGATGAGATCTATGTAGTACGGTTCATCGCCCTGCAGGAAATACACCGGGGCGAATTCACGGTTCTTGAGTTGCTTCAGGATGTCTTCTGCGGTAAGCGCCATGGGAAGATCTGGGATGGGAGGTTACTTCTATTGTTTCCCAAAGTTACCACACACGGGAAAGGAATGCACCATTCCCTTCCACAAAATCTGACCTTTCTGTTTTAGGGCAGTTTTGACATAAACAGGGTGAAAACAGATTCAGCAGATTGGTTGATTAAAGTTGCTTAATCCTCTTTTCTGCTATCATCTCAGTGAAGACACCCCTGCCATCATTTTAAAAAGTGGTGTATCTTTGGCACACGTAAACTTGAAGCCACATGAATTTAATTGAAGAACTGCGTTGGCGCGGCATGTTGCAAGACACCATGCCCGGAACCGAAGAACTACTGAACGCAGGCATGACCACCGCCTATATTGGGTTTGACCCTACCGCCTCTTCCCTTCATATAGGCAACCTGGCCACCATTATGCTGTTGGTGCAGTTACAGCGGGCCGGCCACAAACCCATTGCTCTGGTAGGCGGTGCCACTGGTATGATCGGGGACCCCTCAGGGAAATCAGCGGAGCGTAACCTTTTGTCTGAAGAGGTGCTGCGCGCCAACCAGGAAGGCATCCGGAAACAACTGGAGAAGTTCCTGCAGTTTGACGGCGTAGAAAATGCCGCCGAGATCGTGAACAACTATGATTGGTTCAAGGAGTTCTCTTTCCTGGATTTCCTGCGCAACGTGGGGAAGCACCTTACGGTGAATTACATGATGAAGAAAGAATCGGTGCAGAAGCGCATTACCGCCCAGGAAGGCGAGAACGGTGCCGAAGGTCTTTCTTTCACTGAGTTCTCTTACCAACTCCTGCAAGGCTACGATTACTATCACTTATACAAGCACAAGAACGTACGGCTGCAGATGGGCGGTTCTGACCAGTGGGGCAACATCACCTCCGGAACCGAGCTGATCCGCCGGATAGAAGGCGGCAAAGCCTACGCCCTTACCACTCCGCTGGTGACCAAAGCCGATGGCAGCAAGTTCGGTAAATCAGAGAGCGGGAACGTGTGGCTGGACCCTAACATGACCAGTCCGTACAAATTCTACCAGTTCTGGCTCAACGTTGCCGATGAAGAAGCCGAAAACCTGGTGAAACGCTTTACGCTGCTGTCTCAGGAAGAGATTGCCGCTCTGGTAGCAGAGCACCAGCAAGCTCCTCACCTGCGCGTGTTGCAGAAAGCCCTGGCTAGAGAGGTAACCACCACCGTACATTCCAAGGAAGAATACGAAAGCGCCGTGGAGGCTTCGCAGATCCTCTTCGGGAAAGGCGATCTGGAAACGCTCCGCAACCTACCAGAGCAAACCTTGCTGGCGGTGTTTGAAGGCGTGCCGCAGATTGACGTTTCTAGAGACCAGTTGGCAGACGGAACCCAAGCCGTGGATTTCCTTTCTGAGCTTACCCAAAATCAGATCTTTGATTCTAAAGGAGAAGCAAAAAAAATGATTCAGAACGGTGGCGTGAGCATCAACCGTCAGAAGATTGGCCGCCCCGACGAAGCGCTCACCCAAGACCTTCTGCAGGGCAAATACCTGGTGGTGCAAAAAGGAAAGAAAAACTACTACCTGGTGAAAGCGGTGTAACTCCTGCCCTTCCTAAGTCCTAAAATTATAAACCCTCTGTTTCAAGCCTGATTTTAGAAAATCAAGCTTGAAACAGAGGGTTTTTTCTTTGTATAAAGACGTAAAAAAAGGTGGGGTTTTGGCCCCACCTTTTTCTATAATATCTTATTTCACAGCAACTTATTTTATTTAGCAGCGCTCTCGCTGTTTTTCATGTCCTGAACTTCCTTACGGATATCCTGGGCCATGTTCTTCAGATCCTGCATGCCTTTTCTTACACGAGTACCGGCAGCTGAATTCTTCTTCTCGTAGAATTTCTCGAAGTCACTCTCCAGAGAAAGAACCAGATCCTTAAGTTTGGAAAAATTGTTCATTAGAGCTTGTTTTAATGGTTTAACATTTCGTTTAATGGCTCTAATATAGGAATTATAAAATAAGGTGCAAAAAAATTAGCGTTTGTATTATTTTATTAAGGATGCCTTTTTTTAGACCGCAACCGATGATTTAGTATAAAGTCCTTTATCTAACTTAGAGGAGATAGCCTCAAAAGCAGCGATGGTTTCGGCAACGTCTTCCATGGTGTGAACGGCCGTTGGAATCAGGCGCAGCATAATCACATCTTTAGGTACTACCGGGTACACCACAATAGAGCAGAAGATGCTGTAATTCTCGCGTAAATCCAGGGTAAGTGCCGTAGCATCAGGGATTTGACCGTTCAGCAACACAGGCGTTACCGGCGACTGGGTAGTACCAATGTTGAAGCCTTTCTCGCGCAGACCAGACTGCAGCGCGTTCACCACTTTCCAGAGGTTATCCTTCAGTTCTGGCTTGGTGCGCAGCAATTCAAGGCGTTTCAGGGCACCTACCACCAACGGCATTGGCAGAGATTTGGCATACGTCTGGGAACGCATGTTGTAACGCAGGTATTCAATTACTTGCTCGTTGCTGGCCACAAACGCGCCAATGCTGGCCATAGACTTGGCAAACGTAGAGAAGTAAATGTCAATACCATCCTGCACGCCCAGGTGCTCACCGGTACCGGCACCCGTTGCTCCCATAGTCCCAAAGCCGTGGGCATCGTCAATAAACAACCGGAAGTTGTATTTCTCTTTCAGGGCCACCACTTCTTTCAGCTTGCCCAGGTTACCGCTCATCCCAAATACACCCTCCGTGATCACCAGAATGGCACCACCGGTTTCGTTGGTCAGGCGGGTAGCGCGCTGCAGTTGTTTCTCTAGGCTCTCCATGTCGTTGTGCTGGTACACAAAACGCTTGCCCTGATGCAGACGAACCCCGTCAATGATACAGGCGTGCGACTCGGCATCGTACACAATCACGTCGTGGCGGTCTACCAATGCATCAATGATAGACACTACGCCCTGGTACCCGAAGTTCAGCAGGAAAGCATCTTCTTTCTGCACAAACTCGGCTAACTCTGCTTCCAGGCGCTCGTGGTTATTAGAGTTACCAGACATGATACGCGCACCCATTGGTAAAGCCATCCCGTATTCTGCGGCTGCTTCCGCGTCTACTTTGCGCACTTCAGGGTGATTGGCTAAGCCTAAGTAGTTGTTAAGGCTCCAGGTAAGCACCTGCTTACCCCTGAAAGTCATGCGGGGAGCAATTTCTCCTTCTAATTTAGGGAAAGTAAAATACCCGTGTGCGTAGTGGGAATGGCTGCCAAGCGGTCCGCGGTTGGCTAATAACTTTTCAAATAAATCCACTTTATATTTGGTTAAGGCGGTTAATGAATCGATGGATGTTTACACCTCCAACTTGAATCAATAAATAAGACCTAAAAGGTTGGCAAATTTACATTGATTGTCTTCAAATACAAAGGTAGTGCCAGTTAGATCAAAAAAATGACCTTTTATGTTTGGCCGGAATGCACGTTCTTTGAAAAACGAACCGAACCGTATTCACTTCTATGAAGAAGATTGCCAAGCTACTGGTTGCCAACCGCGGAGAAATTGCCTTACGTGTCATGCGCTCTGCCCGGGAGATGGGCATAAAAACCGTAGCCATTTACTCTGAGGCCGACAGACAGGCCTTGCACGTGCGTTACGCAGATGAGGCCGTTTGTGTTGGCCCTCCGGCTTCCAGTGCCTCTTATTTACGCGCCGATGTCATTTTGGAGGTTTGCCAGCGCCTGGGCGTAGACGCTATTCACCCGGGCTACGGTTTCTTGTCTGAAAACGCCGAATTTGCCCAAAAAGTAAAAGAAGCCGGTATCACCTTTATTGGCCCCTCCCCAGAAGCCATTGAACTGATGGGTAGCAAGCTGGCCGCCAAGGCTGCTGTAGCCCAATATAACATCCCGATGGTTCCCGGCACCGAGTACGCCATCACCGATGTAGAAGCCGCCAAAGAGATAGCCTCTACCGTAGGTTTCCCCATCCTTATCAAAGCCAGTGCCGGCGGGGGCGGAAAAGGAATGCGG
The DNA here is from genome assembly GCF_017355955.1 of Sabulibacter ruber. Classification (GTDB taxonomy): domain Bacteria; phylum Bacteroidota; class Bacteroidia; order Cytophagales; family Hymenobacteraceae; genus Nibribacter; species Nibribacter ruber_A. The sequence continues at coordinate 415,617 of NZ_JAFFID010000001.1, forward strand.
GTGGTGCAGCACGTTTCTGAGTTTGAGGAACAGATGCAGCTGGCCGTGAGCGAAGCAACCTCAGCCTTCGGGAACGGGTCTGTTTTTATAGAGAAGTACATCGGCTCGCCCCGTCACATTGAGATACAGGTTTTGGGCGATACCCACGGCAATATCGTGCACTTGTTTGAGCGCGAATGCTCTATTCAGCGCCGACACCAGAAGGTGATAGAAGAAGCACCGTCCTCTGTGCTTACGCCGGAATTACGCGAGGCCATGGGGCGCTGCGCGGTAGATGTGGCCCGGGCCTGCAACTACGTATGCGCCGGAACGGTAGAATTCCTGCTGGACGAGAACCTTAACTTCTACTTCCTGGAAATGAACACCCGTCTGCAGGTGGAGCATCCCGTTACGGAGCAGATCACCGGATTGGACTTGGTGAAAGAGCAAATCAAGATTGCCCAGGGAGCGCCTCTCTCCTTCTCGCAGGAAGACCTCACCATTTCAGGACATGCCTTAGAGCTACGCGTGTACGCAGAAGACCCGGCTAACAACTTCCTCCCGGATATTGGAACTTTGACCACCTACAAGCGTCCGCAAGGTTTGGGGGTGCGGGTAGATGATGGCTTTGAAGAAGGCATGGAGATTCCTATCTACTATGACCCCATGATCGCCAAGCTGGTAACGTTTGGGAAAGACCGGCAGGAAGCCATTGAGAAGATGATCAGGGCGATTGAAGAGTACCAGATTACCGGTATTGAAACCACCCTGCCCTTCGGCAAGTTTGTGATGGAACACGAAGCGTTCCGTTCAGGTAATTTTGACACCAAGTTCATTGAACGCTACTTCCAGGATCCATCGGTTCTGCAGCCAACTCCAACCCAGGACGAAGAAGAAATTGCCGCGGTGTTAGCCGCCATCTTCGCTGGCCAGACTAAGAAAGCCATTGCTCCCACATCAGCAGGCACCAACACTTCCACCTCAGGAATGTCTGACTGGCGTAAAAACAGACTGAAATAGCAGGAACAGTTTGCCCCTGAAATCTTGCAAACAGGCTATAAACGTAAAAATAAAAGCGGGGTCCCTCTGATGAAATAGCCCTGCTTTTTACGTCAGGAAGAATTCATTGCCAAAAAAAGCTGTCCCCCGTTTTATGATTCTTTTGATGAAAGTAGGCCTAAAACGGGGAACAGCTCTTTTATGTAGATCTCTCTACTCTAGATCAAATCAAAAAGATTTTTCACGCCTAGGAACCGCTCTCTGGTAAATCCCTCTCCGTAGGTAACGCCTATGGCGTGGCCTAATTCCAAAGCCCGGGCTTCAATGAAGCGCATGAACTCAGGCGAAGAGATATAAGTAGACGGCTCAGTACTATCGGCACTTGCCGGGGTAAAGAACTGGGTTTTGAAGGCGCTGATTGCTTCTACCTTTTTCTCCCAGTAAGGAGTGATATCTACCACCAGGTCTGGCGTGATCATGCGGTCCTGGATGTAGTGGTACACGGCTTTCGGTCTCCAGGCTTCCTGCTCCTCTCCTTCTGAAGTATAGGTATTAATTCGCCGCAGGCCTGAATAAAAGCAGGACTCTGACACCAGGGCGCTTCCCCTGCCATGGTCTGGGTGACGATCATGGATGGCGTTCATCAGGACAATTTCCGGTTGGTACTTCCGGATAGCCTGGATCACGATGCGCTGGTGTTCCTCGTCGTTTTTGAAGAAACCATCGGCTAAACCCAGATTTTCGCGGGCGTCCAGCCCTAGTATTTTGGCAGAATCTGCTGCTTCCTGAGCGCGGGTTTCTATTGTTCCTCTGGTGCCTAGTTCGCCTCGGGTAAGGTCTACCACGCCAATCTTTTTGCCCAGGGCTTTGTGCGCCATGAGCGTGCCTACGCAGCCTAACTCAGCATCATCTGGATGAGAGGCGAAGGCCAATATATCTAACTTCATTGAAATGTCTTATTTTATACGGAGGCTTCTGCCCACCCTCAGCGTAGTTCTAGGGGTGATCCGGTTCAAGCGGGTGATCTGAGATACTGGAACCCCATACTTTCTGGCAATGGAACCCAACACCTCTCCGCTTCTAACTTTGTGGTACACAACCCTTCTGGCTGCGGAAGCTCCACTAGAACTTTTCCTTTTCGCTCGGTTATAGTAGTTGAAGAGCGCCGAGGTGATTTTGAAGTTTTCTCCCTTCAGCAGATACTCCGGAAAGTCATAAAGCTCCTCCGGGTCAATGGGATTTCCCTCATACCGTACCTCGTAATGCAGGTGTGGTCCTGAGCTGCGGCCGGTGCTGCCGCCCCATCCAATCAACTCTCCGGCTTTCACAAATTGTCCTACTTTGGCAATGGGTTTGCTCAAGTGACCATATAGCGTTTCCAGGCCGTTTACGTGCCGAACAACCAGGTAATTGCCGTAACCGCCACCGTCCCACTTGGAAATACGCACCACTCCGTCAAAGGCGGTTTTCACTGAATCACCAGTATCCAGGTCAAGATCGGTACCATAATGCCACCGATAACCTCTGAACCCGAAATCAGAGGTAACCGGAGTTTTCACCAGAGGCATTTTATACGCATGCTTGTCGTCATATAGCCTCAGGGCAATGGTATCCTGGATCTGCCGACCGTCTTTGCGGTATGGATTGATGTTGCGGGTATCCCAGATGGCATAATAGGCGGCGATTTTCACCCACACACTATCATCCATCTGAATCTGCTCAGACATCTCTACAATGCTCTGTTCGCCCAAATCCAGGGAGCTGGTATCTTCGCTAACAATGGAAAGCTTCTTGACCGGGCTAAACTCAGCGCGGCTGGGCTTGTCGCTGTCTTGGGAGGTCACCTGTTTTACTACAACAGATGTATCAGGCTTCACATGTTTTATCTTTGGAGCCCTCCGCTTGAACAAGTCTCTGTTGGTTCTTCTTTTCTGTGCTTCGGCCAGGTGCCCTGTTAGGGAGAAACTGGCGAGCAAAAGAAAGAAAAGCAGTTTTCTCAAAAACATTTAATCCAATTAATCACCGGAGCCAAAATAGCTTGGGTACGGCTTTAAAACTGAACAAGCCCCTATTTTATTGCTTCAGCAAGTGGATAGTGGCTTGTTCTTCCTTTATTGATAGTCCTCTAGCGAGGCCAGGTATCGTTCAGCGTCCAAAGCTGCCATACACCCGGTTCCCGCTGCTGTCACCGCCTGGCGGTACACGTTGTCCTGCACGTCGCCACAGGCAAACACGCCGTCAACATTGGTTTTGGTAGTGCCCGGAATGGTCTTCAGGTACCCGCTCTCATCGTGCTCCAGGTAAGGCTGGAAAATTTTAGAGTTCGGTTCGTGCCCAATGGCCACAAAGAAACCATTTACCGGTATGTCTTTCACCTCACCTGTCTTAGTGTCTTTGATGCGCACGCCTTGTACCGCGTGGTCTCCCAAGATTTCCTCGGTTACGCTGTTCCAAAGAATCTCAATGTTTGGCGTGTGCTTCACACGGTTCTGCATGATAGTGGAAGCCCGCATCTCATCACGGCGCACAATCATATACACCTTGGAGCAAAGATGGGAAAGGTAATGCGCCTCTTCACAGGCAGTATCACCCGCTCCTACAATGGCTACCTCCTGCCCCCGGTAAAAGAAACCGTCACACACGGCGCAGGCAGAAACCCCGCTTCCGTTCAAACGGGCCTCAGACTCCAGACCTAACCACTTAGCCGAAGCCCCGGTGGCAATAATCACGGTGTCTGCCTCAATCTCTTTCTGCTCATCAATTGTCACGCGGTGCGGCTTGCCCGAGAAATCAACGGAAGTTGCAATTCCGTACCGAATGTCTGCCCCAAAACGCTCGGCCTGCTGACGGAAATCTTCCATCATTTGCGGGCCATTGATGCCTTGAGGATATCCTGGGTAATTTTCAACGTCATTGGTAATGGTCAACTGACCACCTGGCTGTAAGCCCTGGTACATCACCGGTTTAAGACCGGCACGTGAGGCGTAGATAGCGGCGGTATACCCGGCAGGACCGGAACCGATGATCAAACACTTTACGCGCTCCTTTTGATTCTCCATATATGGTATAATTTGGGAGTGCAATATTACGAATAAATTTAAAGACGCTACCAGTTTAGCCTTGCCCCTGCAGTTACATACCCGTTCCCTCAGGGAAACTACTTAGTATGAACCTGGTGGTACAAAGAACTTTAGCACAGGAAGCCTCTTTCTTTGATGGCCTGCGGTAGGCCTTCTAAGTATAACTATCTTTAGACCAGCGGGAGTTCCTTTGGTTTAATTCAAGGAGCACGTTTTTGCCGTATTTTCTAATTTTCTGCTTTAAAACACCATCTAAGCTCTTAGCAGAGAACCTATTAAACAGCAAAAAGCCTTGGCTCCGTAAGAAACCAAGGCTTCTGAAATACTATTTTATCTTTATCCTAAGTACGGCTTCAGGGCCTTGCTGCGGGATGTATGACGTAAACGACGAATCGCTTTTTCTTTGATCTGGCGTACACGCTCGCGAGTCAGGTTGAATTTCTCACCGATCTCTTCCAAGGTCAACGAGTGCTCACCGTTCAAACCGAAGTAAAGGGTGATCACATCGGCCTCACGCTTGGTCAGGGTAGAAAGGGCACGCTGTACTTCTTTACGCAGAGAGTCGTTCATCAGGCCCGTATCCGGAGACTCTTCGTCTTCGTTTTCCAGAACGTCCAATAAACGGTTTTCCTCGCCTTGCACGAACGGAGCATCCACAGACACGTGACGACCAGAGATCTTCAGGGTGTCTACCACCTCGGCAGTAGTCAGTTCAAGTACTTCCGCGATTTCTTCTGGAGAAGGCTCCCGCTCAAACTTCTGCTCCAGTTCAGAGAAAGATTTGGAGATTTTGTTCAAAGAACCTACGCGGTTCAACGGAAGACGCACAATCCTGGACTGCTCGGCCAAAGCCTGCAGAATAGACTGACGGATCCACCATACGGCGTAAGAGATAAATTTGAAACCACGAGTCTCATCAAAACGCTTGGCGGCTTTGATCAAGCCCAGGTTTCCTTCATTAATCAAGTCTCCCAAGGAAAGACCTTGGTTCTGGTATTGCTTTGCAACCGACACCACGAAGCGCAGGTTGGCTTTGGTTAATTTCTCGAGGGCGAACTGGTCGCCTTCTCTGATGCGCTGGGCAAGCGTTACCTCCTCGTCTGGGGTGAGCAAGTCCACCTTCCCAATCTCCTGCAAATACTTGTCAAGGGATTGGCTCTCACGGTTGGTAATCTGCTTGCTTATTTTCAGCTGTCTCATTGGAGTGTATTTCTATCTGTGTAAATCTCTGTATTGGTTGGCTGTAGGGATAACCCCTCGCTGGCTCCAAAAGTTCTCTTAACGCGAAAACACCTGCTAACTCCTTTGTTTTGAGGCTGGTTTTAGGAAATCAGCCCCAAAACCCGGCCAAACACACCTGTATGGCAGGGGTTAGACCGGGTTCAGGAAGGTAATCTGATTAGGCTTTTTTAGGAGCAGATTCTGAACGTTCTGGTTTTGGCAACAGAGCCTTGCGGGAAAGCTTGAATTTGCCGGTTTTAGGATCAATGTCCACCAGCTTCACTTTGATTTCCTCGCCTAGCTCCAATACGCCTTCCATGCTCTCCAGACGCTCCCACTTCACTTCAGAGATGTGCAGCAGACCGTCTTTGCCGGGCATGAATTCCACAAACGCGCCGTATGGCTGGATAGATTTCACTTTACCAACGTAGGTCTCGCCCACTTCTGGTACGGCCACAATGGCTTTGATTTTAGATACGGCCAGTTGCATGGCTTCCTGGTTCGTGGCGAACACGTTCACGTATCCTTTGTCGTTTTTCTCTTCAATTTGGATAACCGCACCAGAATCGCGCTGGATCTGCTGGATCACCTTACCGCCTGGTCCAATGATAGCACCAATGAATTCTTTGTCAATGATGATGTTCTGAGAACGTGGGGTATGCGGTTTGAAGTCTGGGTTAGGCTGCGCGATGGTTTTGTTCATCTCGCCCAGAATGTGCAGACGACCGTTTCTAGCCTGAGCCAAAGCCTGACCCAGGATCTCAAAGGAAAGACCTTTCACTTTGATGTCCATCTGGCAAGCCGTGATTCCTTTGGCCGTACCGGTTACTTTGAAGTCCATATCACCTAGGTGATCTTCGTCACCCAGGATATCAGAAAGAACGGCAAAGTTGCCAGACTCCTCATCCATGATCAGACCCATGGCAATACCAGATACCGGGGCTTTGATCTGGATACCAGCATCCATCAGCGCCAATGTACCGGCACAAACGGTAGCCATAGAGGAAGAACCGTTTGACTCCAGAATGTCAGAAACGACACGGATGGTGTATGGATTCTCGTCTTCCGGGGGCAATACTTTCTTCAGAGAACGCATGGCAAGGTTTCCGTGTCCTACTTCTCTACGACCAGTACCGCGCATTGGCTTGGCCTCACCGGTTGAGAATGGAGGGAAGTTATAGTGCAGCATAAACTTATTGAAGCCAGAGAACATGGCTCCGTCAATCATCTGCTCATCTAATTTTGTACCTAAGGTTACAGTGGTCAAAGACTGGGTCTCACCACGGGTGAAGATAGCCGAACCGTGGGCAGAAGGCAGATAGTTCACTTCTGACCAGATAGGGCGGATTTCATCCAGCGCACGACCGTCCAGACGACGACGCTCTTTCAGAACCGCATCACGTACGGCTTCTTTCTCGGCATCATGGAAGTATTTTCCAATCAGGGTAGCGTCATAGGTATGATCTTCTGGCAATGAAGCCACAAACTCCTCTTTGATGGCTTTAAAGGCTTCTTTGCGCTGCGCTTTCACGTTGTTACCGGCGGCAGCAACCTGATAGGCCTTGTCATACACAGCTTTGAAGATCATTTCCTTCAGTTCAGGATCATTGGTCTCGTGGCTGTAGGTGCGTTTTTCTGTAGCTCCTACTTCCTGGGCTAACTCAATCTGGGCTTGCACCTGGTCTTTGATCGCTACGTGCGCCAAACGGATGGCCTCTAACATGTCTTCTTCAGACACTTCGCTCATCTCGCCTTCCACCATGGCTACGCTATCGGCAGAACCACCTACAATCAGGTCAATGTCAGCGCGGCTCAGGTCAGACAGCAATGGGTTGATCTGGAACTGGCCGTCAATACGAGCTACCCGCACTTCAGAGATCGGGCCGTTGAACGGAATATCGGAAACAGAGATAGCGGCAGAGGCAGCCAAAGCTGCCAGGGCATCAGGAAGAATCTCAGAGTCGGCAGAGATCAGGTTGATGATCACTTGGGTCTCTGCGTGGTAATCGTCTGGGAACATTGGGCGCAGTACGCGGTCAACCAGACGGCTGATCAGGATCTCATAATCTGAAAGGCGGGCTTCTCTTTTCAGGAAACCGCCGGGGATTTTACCGGAAGAAGCGAACTTTTCCTGGTAGTCTACGGAAAGGGGAAGGAAATCTACTCCTTCGCGGGCCTCTTTGTTAGACACCACCGTAGCTAGCAGCATCGCGTTTCCGCACTTCACCACTACTGAACCGTCGGCCTGTTTGGCCAGCTTGCCGGTTTCAATAGTAATATCACGGCCATTGGCCATGCGGATAGTTTTATTTATAGCGTTGTATGACATCGTTCTTGATATAAGATGCAATCAAAGTAAAATGCACCCAAAGGAATAACCCAAGGGCGCTAAGAGAAAGACGGGAAAGCAGCGGCAATAAAAAAGATAGGGAATCCCGTTTATGAATTCCCTAATCTTTTTATGATGATTATTTACGAATGCCTAACTCAGCGATAATAGCACGGTAGCGCTCAATGTCGGTTTTAGTAAGGTAATTCAGCAATCTTCTTCTCTTACCTACCAGTTTCAAAAGACCTAAACGAGTAGAAAAGTCTTTTTTGTGAGTTTTCAAGTGGTCTGTCAGGTGGTTGATCCGGGCAGTAAACAAGGCGATTTGTGATTCAGCTGATCCGGTATCGGTGGCTGATTTAGAAAAACCGCTAGTTTGGAAGATTTCTTTTTTCGCTTCGGTAGTTAATTTCATTGCGTGTAACTGTACTTGTCTTTTTTATCGCAGTTCTGAATACAAGGCGCAAAGTTAGAAAACTAAGGCGAGTATTCAAACTTTTATTTGAATATTCAGCAACAATTTCTTTACTATACTGCTTTGTTCCGGCGTAAACGGGCGGTAAATTTCCGCCAGAAGTCAAACTCCAGCAGGCTTGAGTCATTGCGGGCCTGCACCAGGAAGAACAAGCCCACCGGCAGCAGAATCATGTTGGCGGCCCACATGCCAATTGGCACCGGAGCCACTCCTTCCCTGCCCCATTTCTCGCCCAAAATGCTGAGCACGTAGTAGACAATGAAGAAGGCGATGGAAATGATCACCGGCATCCCTAACCCGCCCTTCCGGATGATAGCCCCCAACGGAGCTCCAATCAGGAACATGATAAAACAGGCCGTAGCCGCCGTGAACTTGCGGTAGATCTCAATCTCATAGTTGTTGCGCTCCCGCTGGATGGTAGTTAGCCTGGAGGCGTAAGAACTGGTGAAGCTTTTTACGTTGCGGGCAGCGTTGGCCGCCGTCTGTACGTCCTGCAACGTGATTTCTGGCTGCAACATGCTCTTGTCTACCTTGATTTTGAGCGTGTCACTGGCTTTCAGAGAAGAGAAATGCGAGTAGAACGGCCGCACATTGGGTTCCAGCAAGCTGGTTTCCTTTCCAATCTGCTTCTGCAACGAGTCGGTTACCTGAGTCAGCTGGTTGATGTTCTTCATCATCTTGTTGTCAGCAAACCACTGGGCGTTGGAGCGCGTCATCTGAAAGGAGGAAAGGTTCACCACAATTTTGTTTTTGGAGAACGCCTGCCGCAGGTAACCTGAGTTTTGCCCGTAGCTGTTAGCGCTGCTAGGACGCTCTTCCGCAAAGGTTTTCCCGTTGAACATCTCCAGAACCAGGTACTGGTCGTTGAACTGGGTGTACATTTTCCCGGAGTCGGCCAGCATCACCGTGGCATTGCCTTGCCCGTTGGAGTGGTCATAGATCATGATGTCCTTCAGGGTCTGGCCATCCTCAAACTTCTTCCCTACCCTGATGCTTCGGTTTGGCAGACCGTTGTAGAAAGATCCCTCGCGCAAGTCAAGAGCAGGTTTCTTCTGCCGGATGTCCCACATGAGGCTGTACGCTTTCAGGTTCGCCTTCGGAACGATGGTATTGTGAAAGAAGAACGCGGCGATGGTTAGGATAACCGAAAAGATGAACACCGGGCGCAGGGTACGCACCAGCGAAATGCCTGAGGTCTTGATGGCCGTCAGCTCATGGTGTTCCCCCAGGTTCCCGAAGGTCATGAGCGAAGAAAGCAGAATAGCCAACGGAAAGGCCATTGGAGCCAGGTTCAGACTGAAGTAGAAAAGCAATTCAGCAATAATCCCGGCTCCCAGGTCTTTGCCTACTAAGTCATCCAGATACTTCAAGATGACCTGGAGCAGCAGAATGAACTCTACTACGGCAAAGGTTAAAACAAACGGTCCTATGAAGGACTTAAGAATAAGTTTATCTAATTTTTTCATGCACAGAAGCCGCTCCTGCAGGGCCGGACATTGGTAAGAACCGGAGCATCTTCAGGAAAAGTGGCCCAATTTACGAAAAGAGGCGAAAAGGAAACCTATCCTCCTAACAACTCCCGCAAGGTTAGAACCTGATTGTCCCAAAGCTCCGTTAGTTGTTCAACGTCTCCTACGTCTGTATAATCTACAACGCGCAAAAATTGTTCCTGCGTGAGCTCACTTGTCTCAATAGAGAAGTCAATGTAGCTGTAATCATGCGGAGTGCCCTTGTTTGTACCTGGAAAAGTGAACCGAACCGATTTGTTCATGCGGTGGCTGGTCATCTCAGCAATGTGTTCCTGGTTATCCCAAATGAGATTATACCGGCGCTCCCCCACTTGCAGGGCCGCATCACATAACCACTGTTGTAAGCCAGAAGCGGTGCTCAGGTAGGGGTACAGCATTTTGGCCGAAGCATTGAGAGGATACTCTCTAATGAACTTTATTTTACTCATAGACAACAAAGCGTAAAGGTAAAGGGCGTTAGTGATTTAGGTCGGGGGTGCTATATGCTTCTCAAGTAAATGAAAATATTTTATACAAAAAAACTTGTGTGATGTTAAATCTTTCCCCTACATTTGCACCACAATTCGGCGGGGTAGCTCAGATGGTTAGAGCGTAGGATTCATAACCCTAAGGTCGGCAGTTCGATTCTGCTCCCCGCTACAAAGCTCCACTCCTGGTGGAGCTTTTTTTATTTTACCCCCTTTCCTGCCCTCAGCAGCTTACCTCTTGAGGCACATCAACCACAGCCGGAACGGAATTTAACCTAATTTCCACAAAGGAGGCTCATAACGAATCCGTCGTCCGGAAGACTTACTGCTAGTATTTGGCTTAGGTAAAGAATGGCAAGTTCATCAACACTCACTTAAGGGTTCTGGAATTTTTGTAAATTGAGGTAACCTACTTTTAAGCCTGTGTTTCCTGATTGCCAAAAGACTAGTTTGCCGGTATGAATACCCTTGAAAAGAAGTTGGCTCCTTCAAGTGCATTACCCGTTTACCAGGACAAGTGGGTTCAGGTCATCGGCATCCCGGTCATCACGCTTTTTGCCCAATACCTTACTTACAATAACATTCAATTGAACTGGATGTTAGCGTATGAGCTTTGCAGTGACGCTTTCAAGATCTTTCTGATCTGGCAGGTGTTTCTTTTCCTTCTCCGGTACCTGGATAAGAGACTAAGCTGGCAGGAGCATTTCGTGCTTAGATTGGTTATCCAGGTGGGGCTTTCCTGCTTTGTCTGCAGTCTGGCTCTGACTTTTTTGGTTTGGCTGGAGTATGCGTTGTTTAGGCCCTATCCTAATGAGAACTTCTTCCAATTTGACCTGGTCATCGCCAATATTTTCATTCTCTTCATCAACGCCGTTTATGTAGGCCTGTACTTTTATGGCGCTTTCCAGTCAAAAAGAGAAAAGGAGCAGGAAAACCCGATAAGCGCTTCGCCCTTAGAAGCATCAGAGGTTCGGCCTCAAGCAGAAAGCTATCTGGTTAAGTCTGGCAAGAAAGAATTCCTGATTCCGTTCGAAGAAATCCTGGGAATCTATTCTGAGGAAAAAGAAACCTACCTGGTCTCCTCTGAGGGCAAGTTGTTCGTTCTGGAGAGTTCACTGGACAAGGTGATGCAGCAGTTACCCCACCCTTATTTTTTTAGGGCTAACCGGAAATTTATTTTGTCAAGGCAAGCGGTGGCCATGTTCCAGGCAGAGACAAACGGGAAAGTCTTAGCCTCTCTGAAGCCTTCGCCAAAGCTCCCGGATCAAATCATGGTCAGCAAAGACCGGGCTCCAGCGTTCCGGCAATGGCTGAAAGAGAACCATTCATCCCTGAAATAAGGACGGTTCAGTAACATACCACGCCCAAAAATCCCTTCTGAAACTTTGGTTTGCTTGATTTGAGCCGAAAATCAATGACTTACCACTATGCGTATCGCCACCTTTTTAACCGTCCTGCTGTTTAGCCTTACCACCCTCGCCTCGGCCCAATCCCTTTCACCGGACCTGCAAACCAAGATCGATTCAGTGTTCAGAAACTGGAACCATCCCAATACACCCGGAGCGGTCTTGGGCATTATACATAAAGGACAACTGGTTTACCAGAAAACTTACGGAATGGCCAATATTCAGAAAAAGGAGCCCTTAAACGGCTCGCATCAGTTCTGGATCGCTTCCATGGCAAAACAGTTTACGGCTGCCAGCGTGGCCCTGCTGGAGGAGCAAGGTAAGCTGCGATTAGAGGATGATATAAGGAAATACATGCCTGAACTGCCAGTGTTTAAAGACACCATTCGGATCAAACACTTGATATACCACACCAGCGGATTGCGCGACGGTTTCACGCTGATAGGCTTATCGTTCAAAGGCGAAAAGCACTACACCAACGCTGAGGTAATGGCGAAGCTTATGAAGCAAACGGATCTGAACTTCACTCCCGGCACCCGGCACGAATACAACAATGGTGGCTACGTAGTGTTGGCTGAACTCGTGAAAGGGGTATCAGGCAAGTCGCTGGCAGAATTTGCCCGGGAAAACATCTTTGATCCCTTGGGTATGTCCAACACCCATTTCTATGGAACCATTTCTGCTGACATTCCCAGGCTGGCCCAGGGCTATGCGGTAACCTATAAGAAAGGTAAAACCATTTACAAACCAACTCACTTTAAAGCCAATACCGTGGGTTCCTCGGGGCTGGTGAGCACTTTGGAAGACTTAGCCAAGTGGGATCAGAATTTCTATAATAACCAGCTAGGCAAGAAGAACCAGGCGCTCATTGAACAGATCACTGCAAGAGGCACTCTCACTAATGGCACCAGGATTCCTTACGGCTTTGGGCTTGAGATTGAAAACTATAGAGGCACCAAAGTAATCACCCATTCAGGAAGTGACCCGGGTTTTATAGCCGAAATGGTCCGGTTCCCCGAGTATCAGCTCACCCTCATCTGTTTGGCCAACACTACCAATCTGTATCAACTCACCCCACAGCTGGTCCGGATGGGAAGCTGGCTGTTGCCTCTGCAAGAGCAGGAACAAACTCCTGAAATAGCCAATCACCCAGGTGAACAAATCTCATTGAAGCAACTAACCGGCATTTACCTGAATAAGGAAAACCTGGCGGAGGCCCGCTTTGTAACCCTACAAGAGAACAAACTTTTTGCGGCCAGTTCTATCAATGGGTATCGGGTTCCGCTGAAGCAGGTTCAACCCAACAGGTTTGTGAACGAAGGTTTGCAAAGCCAGGCCTACTCTTTTCAGGCGAACTCTTCCCCAAACAGCATGAAACTGGAATACCAGGCCTGGACCTCAGGAGCTACGATGAAAAAGGTGGATTCTGCCGTCTACGCGCCAGATGATCTGAAAACGTTTGAAGGCACCTTCTACAGTCCAGAGCTTGGTAAAACCTACCGCATAACCGTGAAGAAAGGGAAACTCGGTTTGAGCTTGTTCAGGATAATACATGTGCCATTTCTTCCGGTAAGCGGAAATAAGTTTCTGGCAGACTTCCAGGGGAACAACTGCCTGGAGTTTCAAAAAAATTCCAGCGGAGCTGTTACCGGATTCACGTTCAGCCGGGAATCCGTTACCAAACTCCGATTTGTTAAGAGGTAACCAAATTTGTAAAAGATGAGGTTTAAGGGCCTTTTCATGAAAATAGCCTAAAAACAGGTTTAGTATTTCTCCTATTAGGAGCACCATCAAAAAAGAGAAGGCCGGAACAGTAGCTCCGGCCTTCTCTGATATCGTTGATGTAAGGTATTGTCTTTCGCTTATTGCTTCAGAACTTTTCTGACTTCCCTTACTCCGTTTGCTCTCAGTTGGATGAAGTATAAACCGCTGGTTACCTTTTCTAAGGAAATGGTTTGGGTAACTTCCTCGGTTCCTTTTGTAAGGGTAATGCTATCCAATGTTCTTCCGGCTGCATCCAGCAGAACCAGGTTTACCTCGCCGGTAATCTGCTGGCCTATCCTCACCTGAACTTTATCAGTCGTCGGGTTTGGATAAACGGTCAGGGAAGTGGCGAATGCATCTGATCCTAGTTCCTCTACAACAGAAGCCGCGGTTGAGGACAAAGCAGAAGCTGAAGTTATCTCAAACCAGTTGAAGTTCCAGCCTGATTTCTTCACGTAGATCTGCAGGGTTTGGCTACCGGCAGCCAATGGCACCAAAGCACTTACCGTCTTCCAGGTTTGCCACCCACCCGTGCTTGGGATGTCTACCGTCTTAAGAACCGCTCCAGCGCTGTTTCTGACTTCCAGCTGACCAGTTCCGGTACCCGCCACCCTGAAATTCATGTTGTAGGTGCCCGTGGCGCTCACGTTCACGGTGTACTTCATCCAGTCGTTGGCATCAATGCGCCCTACATCGTACCCGTATCCTGCGTCTTTACATGCTTCTATGTACACGCCGTACATGCTGGTGTACTTTTCGGCTTCAATTTTAGTGGAAGCAGTGATTGGGGTAGTTGTAGAAGTTGAGGATGTGGTGACAGACTGGGTGCGTACCACGTTTGCCGCGGCCAGGTAATTTGTGCTGGCCACCTGCGAGGCAGTGATGTTGGCGGAGCCAGTTGCTACTATGGTCGCCATCCACTTACCTGTTGCATTGGACACCGACACAACTCCGGGGTTTGAAGAGGTGAAGGTAATGGGGGTAGCGGTATTGGTACTGATGGCTACCAGTTCAAAAGCGGGGCTTGCTATGGTTTTAGAAGACAAAGCATTGAAAGTGATGACCGGAGTACCCTGTGAAACGGCAAAGCTCTGGCTTACCGCAGGGGCTGCATTGTAAGTAGTGCTTCCGGCCTGGGTAGCCTCTACCGTCACAGTTCCTACTCCAGTTATTGTCAAGGTGCTTCCGCTTACAGTGGCGGGTCCGGAAACTACCCGGTAGCTAACACCTAAGCCCGAGGTAGCCGTGGCTTGCAAGGTGAATGGCGCCGTTCCGTACACCTTCGCTCCTATGGCGGTAAAGGAGATGGTCTGGTTCTGTTTTACCGTAGAAGTAGAAGAAACACCTTTAAAGAAGGATGGAGCGGTGTTCAAGGTAAGACCCGTGGATGCTTGCTGCGTTGACTTACCGGTGATGGAGTAATCCCATTCATAACGGGTTACGGATGATAGATTCAGGCCCGCCGGGAAAGAGTAAGGCTGCGTGTACGTTTCTGACTTATCATTCGGGTTTTTGGCCCAAAGTACATACACATATTCTCCGTCTTTTCTGAAGGCACCCCCTTCAACGCTAGCCGGAAGGTTCAGTGCAGCGGTACGGTTGGCATCATAGGAATACCCTTGCAGGAGCATGCTGGTAGTTTTAAAACCTTTCCCCAGCGGAGAAAGCTTCTCGGCGCCAAAAGCGTTGGTTTTAAGGTTCTCATGGATCCCCATCAAAGAGTACTCCACTGAACTGGCGATGGTCTCTGAGGAAGGGGCATCGGCGGCTTGTCCTACGCTGAAGAAGTGTACCTGTTTGATGTCGTTCTTCTGCGCCAACACCAAAGTCTTAATCCCGAAGTTCCGCTGCATGTCATCTGAGCTATGGCGCCAGTCAACGGTACGGCGACTCACGTTAGTTTCCGTCACAATGAAGTGCTTCTTAGGATAAGTTACCCCGTTATAGCCGTGTTTCAGCAAAACGGCTTCTAAACCGTTCTTGTGGCCAATCACCTGTGCGGCGGCATAGTCTGAGTTACGCAAATATCTAAAGCCACCGATGGAGTTATCCCATTTACGCAGGAAGAAAGTTGGATACACATGGTAGCTTACCATATCAAAGTAAGCGCCTCCTTTATTAGGATATTGGCTTGTCACTGCCCCGCCATTAGGGTTATCTGTGTAGCGGAGCAAGGCATCCAGGAAATTGGTGTGGCCAATCCCTCCCGGGGTTACATGATCATCGGGGTTGTATTTCTTGATCACTTCCCACGTGATACGCAGCATTCTAACGTAGTTAAAGAAAGGGGCTTTCAGGTTGTACAACTCAGAAGGAAGCGGTGCCCGGGTCAGCCACTCAGAAGGGTTATTGGCACCTAGGTCTGGTTCGTTTACTACTTCCCAGTTCTTGATGTAAGGACCATAGGTCTGCACCAGTTTGTAGACGTAATTGGCGTAGTAGTTATTGGGATTCACCGTGCCGTCAGATTTCCAGATGGGCTCATACAGGTTGGCGAATACTTTGGAGGGCGTGGAGCAACCCGGATAGGTGGTTTGGTCGCGGTGGGCTTCGGAAGGACCTTCAATGAAGCAGGTAACCTCCTTCATGCCTAATGTATTAGTATAGTATTGGAACTCACTTAAGCGGATGTTGTAGCCCCATCTCTCCACGAAGTGGTCTGGCAGGGTTGGTCTGAGCGAGTTGCCACCGGCTTTATTAACGATGATTGCCAGGTTTTTATCGGTCCAACCGTTGCCGTATCCTCCCATGTTGCTACCGTAGCCAAAATTGGCGGTATAGGGATTCACATTTTCATTGGCGGTAGTTTGTTGGCCGAATACTTGAAATGTACTAAAAAGTAAACTAAGGGCTGTAAACGATCGGTAGAGGTCTAATTTCATTTTTTAAAGCAGATCAAGCGGAGAAACAGGAGGTTCAGGAAAGATTCAGGGACTAGTCTTAACCAAAGCTACTGTTAATGTTCAAAATAAAAAAACACCACCTACAGCAATAATTACATATATTTTTCAATATATAATGTTTTTTGTTTTGAATAATTATATTTAAAGACTACTTTATACTAGAAAATAGACCCATTCTGAACAATAGAAAAGGTTTAGTACATTTTAAACTTTCTTATTGCATTTGAAAAAATCCAGTTTGTTCAACTATAAACAGGAATTGAATATTCTATTAAACTTTAACATGAATTATAACTTTTCTTCTACCCATACATATTGGTTCATTGAGGATGGTTAAAAAGATTACATAATACAGATTATTGGTTCTCAGGCGGTTATGTTTAAATAGTCTGTTTTACACCAGAAGGAGACAGTAGAAGCCGCTTAAACCAATAGTATAAATATCATGAGCCTGTAAAAGCGATGAGTGCTTAGAGAAGAAATGACCAGAAAAAGAGAGGATATTATGAGAAAGTAACCTAAACTCACCTATCATGAATAAGAACCAGCATCATCAGTCGCAAAATCACAGGATAGAAGTAACTATTAACGAGCCTTCCAAGGTCATTGGCAAACCCAACCGGTGTTTGAAGATGGTTCTTATACTTTGCTGCTTGCCTATCACCACTACATCATAGATTAGAGCTAATTCCAGCAGGGATGTCAATAGCCAGATTCCCGCTTGTCTCAGACAACACCTTAGCGCGTTAGCTCCACATATGGTTTGAGGCTGTAGCTCTAGAAAGGGCATAAAAAAAGCCCAGCATAGGCTGGGCTTTTAAGAGGTATGAGCAGGAAAGCTTATCTCACTTTCTCAACAATTCCGGTGAAGGCTTCTGGATGGTTCAGAGCTAAATCAGCCAAAACTTTGCGGTTAAGGTTGATGTTGGCTTTTTTCAAACCGCCCATTAACTGAGAATAAGAAAGACCGTTAAGACGGGCAGCAGCGTTGATACGCTGAATCCAAAGAGCACGGAAGTCTCTTTTCTTCGCTTTTCTATCGCGGTAGGCGTAAACTAAACCTTTCTCAACCGCGTTTTTGGCTACTGTCCAAACGTTTTTTCTACGACCAAAGTAACCTTTGGCCAACTTCATTATTCTTTTTCTTTTGTGGCGCGCGGCCACGGTGTTTACCGATCTAGGCATTTCTGTGAATTTTTGGGGCTGGTGATCTCGGTTTAATTCTTAGTTACCAGTTCCCGATGAAACAATTAGTAAAATTGATTGGGTTAAGACGCAAGCATGTTCATCACGTTGGCGTGGTCAGCGGCGCTAACTAAACCTGTGTGAGTCAGATTTCTCTTCTGCTTGGTGGTCTTCTTAGTCAGGATGTGGCTTTTGAAAGCGTGCTTACGCTTAATTTTGCCAGTACCTGTCAGGGTGAATCTCTTCTTAGCCCCTGATTTGCTTTTAACTTTAGGCATTGGGTTTATATAAATGGTGAACTTTTATTTCTTTGGTTTAGGTGCCAAAAACAAGAACATCCGTTTTCCTTCCAGTTTAGGCAGCTGTTCTACCTTGGCCACGTCTTCCAGCGCCTGGGCAAACTTCAGAAGCAATACCTCGCCGCGTTCTTTGAAAACAATGGTACGGCCCACAAAGTGCACATATGCTTTCACTTTTGCGCCTTCTGCCAAAAACTGGCGGGCATGTTTCAGCTTAAACTCAAAGTCATGGTCATCGGTGTTAGGCCCAAAGCGAATCTCCTTCATCACCACCTTAGTGGTTTTGGCCTTCATCTCGCGTTGCTTCTTCTTCTGTTCGTACTTGAACTTAGAGTAGTCAATGATGCGACATACCGGCGGATCTGCCTTTGGAGAAATCTCCACCAGGTCAAGATTCTGCTCCTGCGCCATCCGGCGAGCCTGCTCTATGCTATAGACGCCAGGTTCTACGTTTTCACCAACCACGCGTACTTCCCGTAAACCGGTGATGCGCTGATTGATTCTATGAGCCTCTTCAACTTTGCCGCGAGGCACGTAGCGTTTATTGTTCGTTGAAATAGTTGTACCTCCTTAATTAAGGTTTCACATTCAGGGTGCGAATATCGCGTTTTCCCTTTTATAATAAAAATAATTTTCTCTGTTTTTTATCCAAGCAGCTCAGAAAGCACCTCTTTGAAGTTGTTCACGAAGGCATCTACCGGCATGGTGCCCATATCGCCTAACCCGTGCTTACGTACCGAGATGATCTCGTTTTCCTGCTCCTTGTCCCCTACAATCACCATGTAAGGCACCTTGCTAACCTCCGCGTCGCGGATCTTGCGGCCAATTTTTTCATCGCGGGTATCAATGTACCCTCTGATGTCTTGATCGGCCAGCATTTCGTTTACGCGGTGCGCGTATTCATGGTATTTCTCAGAGATAGGCAGGATAGCCACCTGGTCTGGGCTCAGCCACAACGGGAAGTTACCGCCGCAGTGCTCAATGAGTACTGCCACGAAACGCTCCAGAGAGCCAAAAGGTGCCCGGTGGATCATAACCGGACGGTGACGCTCGTTGTCTGACCCAATGTATTCCAGGTCAAAGCGCTCCGGCAGGTTATAGTCTACCTGAATGGTTCCTAACTGCCACTTACGTCCTAATGCGTCTTTCACCATGAAATCCAGCTTAGGTCCGTAAAACGCAGCCTCGCCCAACTCGGTTACAGTTGGCAAACCTTTCTCTGTGGCGGCTTCAATAATGGCACGCTCCGCTTTCTCCCAAAGGTCATCAGAACCAATGTACTTGGCTCTGTTCTCAGGGTCACGCAAAGAGATCTGGGCAGTGTAGCTTTCAAAACCAAGGGCCTTGAACACATAAAGCACCAGGTCAATCACCTTCATGAACTCATCTTTCACCTGGTCTGGGCGGCAGAAGATGTGAGCATCGTCCTGAGTAAAGCCACGTACGCGGGTTAAGCCGTGCAACTCCCCGCTTTGCTCATAGCGGTATACGGTCCCGAACTCTGCCAAACGCACCGGAAGCTCCTTGTAAGAACGCGGACGCGTCTTATAAATCTCGCAGTGGTGCGGGCAGTTCATGGGCTTCAGGAAGAACTCCTCGTTTTCATTAGGAGTCCTGATAGGCTGGAACGAATCTGCTCCGTATTTCTCATAGTGACCAGAAGTCACGTACAATTCTTTTGAACCGATATGAGGAGTCACCACCGGTTGGTAGCCTGCTCTCTGCTGGGCCCTGCGCATGAACTGCTCCAAACGCTCGCGCAGCAGGGTGCCTTTGGGCAACCACAATGGCAAGCCCATGCCCACTTTCTCAGAGAAGGCAAACAGTTCCATCTCTTTCCCCAGCTTGCGGTGGTCGCGGCGTTTGGCTTCTTCCAGGCGCTCCAGGTACTCAGTCAGCTCCTTCTGCTTAGGGAACGTGATGGCGTACACGCGGGTCAACTGCTTGCTTTTCTCATCACCTCTCCAGTACGCCCCTGCCACGTTCATCAGCTTGGCAGCTTTGATAAAACCGGTGTTAGGGATATGAGGACCACGGCAAAGATCAGTGAAGTTGCCTTGGGTGTAGAACGTAATGGAACCGTCTTCCAGGCCTTCTAACAGGTCTAGTTTGTACGGGTCATTCTTCTCAGTAAAGTACGCGATGGCATCTGCCTTGCTGATGGGCTGACGGATGTACTCACTTTTCTGCCGCGCCAGTTCAAGCATTTTCTGCTCAATAGCCGGGAAATCTTCCTGTGACAAGGTACGGTCTTCGCCCAGATCAATGTCATAGTAGAAGCCGTTCTCAATAGCCGGACCAATCCCAAGCTTCACTCCTGGGTACAAAGCTTCCAGCGCCTCGGCCATTAAGTGGGCCGAAGAATGCCAGTAAGTGGCTTTGCCTTCGTCATCGTTCCAGGTTAAAAGTTGAATAGAGGCATCCTCGGTGATAGGGCGAGTCAGATCCCACACCTGGCCGTTCACTTTCACGGCCAATACGTTGCGGGCTAACCCTTCACTGATTGAGGCGGCAATCTCAATGCCGGTTACTCCATTCTGGTACTCACGGACCGAACCGTCCGGTAAGGTAATGTTGATCATATAGCAAGTTCTAAACTTCGTCGTTTTGGGCTTGTTTTCGGCAAAATAGCTAAAAAACAGTTACCGAACTCAAAGTATCTATTTTTGGCCTTGGAATTGGCCTACTGATTCGCTGCAAAGCTACACTATAGCGTCGGTTCTGCGGGTATCTTCTGGTCAAAAAAACGTAGTGCGGCCTCGCCGATTCGCGGTTCCCGGTCCACTCCAGGCAAGAGGCCAGAATCCAGCGGTTATGTTCTGTCAGGCGCAAACCCAGCTCATGGGCCTTCAGCAGGTTGGGCAGGGCGGTGCTGTACTGGCGTTTCTTATACCAGGCCTCACCCAGCCCGGCGTAGCCCTCCGGTTGGTTAGGCTCCAGGTTAATGGCTCTGGAGAAACAAGCCAAAGCGGTATCGGTCAGGTTTCGGCTCAGGAAGTTGCGGCCCAGTTGCTGCCACCAGAAACCATCCTTGGGTTGCCTGGTAACGCCTTTGTGCACGAAAGGATAAGCCTCGTTGAACATCTTACGCGCCGTGAAAATGGAACTCAGTTCGCGGAAGGCCGGCAAAGACATGGAATCACGTACCAGCGCCCGGTTCAGGTTGAACAGGGCCCGGGCTGTATCACCGGTACCCGATTGCGCCTTGGCCAGTAACACGTAATACTTGGCTTCTCCCGGACTTAACCTAACGGCTTTACTGCTGTGGCTCAGGGCCCGGTCATACTGCTTCAGCCCAACGTAAGTCTCAGCCAGAATAGCTTCCGATTCCGGCGTGTAGAAATTGAAGGCATTGGCCTGCATCATCATCTTCATGGCCTCCTGGTACTGTTGATTGCCCACCAGAATCCTGGCTTTCCAGAAATACGCTTCTCCCAAGGCAGGCTCCAGGGCGATGGCGGTAGTCAGATCCTGAAAAGCGGGTTGGGTTTTATTTTGCTGCAGAAACAGTTTGGCCCTTTTCACATACCACTCTGGCTGGGCATTGCCCTGGTCCAGAGCCTTGGTAATTTCATTTATCTGAGTGGGAATGCTGCTGTCTACCCGGGCCAGGTTGAACATTCTCTCTTCTGAAGTTTTCTGAGAACAAGCCGAGAAAAGCCCAAGTCCTACCCCAAGAAGCAATAAAGAGAAACGCATGCCAGAAAACAGGTACATAATACAATGAGAAAGCGAAGGTACCATTTCCAGATAAGTTCTCTTTGTTTTGAAGCCGTTTTTCTGAAAACAACCCCAAAACTCCTAAGGGTTCACCGATACAGACATCCGGACGCCCCACAAAGGCGCATCCAGTTCTCTGTAGGTTAGGCGGTGCACCAAATCAACCCGAAACACCTGAAAGATGTTCTTGAAACCTACGTTCACCTCGGCGTAGGGGTCTTTGCCCAGGCTTCTGAAATTCTCATGTATGGGCGAATCCAAGGCCTCTGATGGTTTGTTTTTATCTGATAACCTACCGTACAGAGCCGCTCCGCCAGCCACCAGAATCATTTTGGTTTTCTTTAGCAAAGGCAGGCGGTTGGTGATAGAAAAAGCCCCCTCAAAATGATGATCGTACCGCAATGAAACGTATTCATCTGTAGCAAAGGAGAAGAAGGGCATCAGATTGTAGCCATGCAGGATGAAGAAGGGTGTTTCATTGCCCACTGGTACCTGCAGCAACGGCAAGGGCACTCTGGTAAAGGTTTTGCCACCCCTTAGATAATACCTCCCGTAGCCAAAGATACCGGCCCGCACCCTCTGCTCCACATACATGGAAACCTCCTGGTAAGCCAGATCAGAATTCATGACCCCGTTCAGACCCGCCGAAAGTTCAAGGCCTATCAATGGCGCGTTGGAGTTGGAAATCGGAATTTTTTCATAGTGCCTGATGAGCATTTTCCGATCCGGGGAGAACTGTAGATTCAGGCTGACATCTGTGGTGGTGAACCCCACGAACTTAGACCCGTCTTTTTCGCCGCCCATTGGCCTGGTGTCAAAGACAGGCTTGAAGTTGGTGCGGCGGAAGGTGACACGTTGCCGGAAGCCCGGGAACCACTCCCGTTCGGCCCACATCTGAACCCGTTCCTGCTGATACGGGAAGTTCATTTTCCCCCAGCGGAAGGCCGAGAAAAACAGGCTGTTCATGCGCGCATTGTTCAGATCCATGCCTGCTGGCCCCACATCGTTCAGGTAGCTTACCCCCCACTCGGTCCATTGCGCTCTATTGGCCACGTACCGGATGTTGAACAGGCTTTTGAAGGACTTGTCTTTGGTGCCGTACGCCAGATACCCGTTCAGGATCCAGTTAGGATGGAACTCCTGGGTGGTTCGGCCGCCGAACTGAAAGCGGTGCCCTTCCACTTTGTTGAACACATAGGTTCCAAATACCGGTCCCCACTCAAATTTATCGTTGAGCGGCATGTGTCCTTCCACCACCACCCTAATAAGCTTCACGGCACTCTGGATCTCGGGCAGTTTATTGATTTGAGCAATGGATTCCACCCGCTTCTGTTCCTCCGGAGAGAATGCCTGCGGCCGCACGCTTTGCCAGTAGTTCTCCTTGTACTTCAAGGCTGAATCACTGATCTGGTGCGTTATATCAAAGAACTCCTCGGGCTTGGGTTGCCCCATTACAAGGTTGGTATACGTTGTCACTGACTCCACAAACAAACGCACATCGGTGCCGGGCAAGCCGGTGATCTGGAACTTGCGTTTGCTGGAGATGGGCAAGAGCGAAGGGTTGGTTTCATCCCAGGCCTGCACTATCTGCAACCCCTGCACGAAGTTGAGGGCTACATCTTTGTTTATCTTCAGTTCAATTCTGCGCAGGGCAAAGGAACCATCGGCAATCCACATGGTGCCTTCAAAGGTAAGGTCCTGTGAGCGCTTAGGAAGGATTTTGAGGCGGTATACCTTGCCCGTAGGCGTCTCTACGCTGTCTTCCAGGTCATAGTCATAATAACTGGCCCACTGGTTGGCGATAGGACTCACGAAATCCTTGTCAAACATGCGCATCCAGTTCTGGTTTAAGGAGAAATGCTCTGCCTGCGCGTTAAGGAGTTGGGCAATCTGGCTTTCCCGCTCAATGCCCACCCCTACCACTTTGCTGGCCTTCAAAATTTCCTTTGATTTGCGGGGATCTCGGGTGAAATAGGTCTCTTTTACCGTTTCTGCCTGGAAAATAGGCAATGAAGCAGTTCTTGACGGCTGATCACCTAAGGTAAGGCTGTCAAGGTAAGGAGCGTATCGTTTGGAGAACCCCTTCTTCTTATCAGTGGCCTCGCGCTCCAGAATACTGCCCTTCATCAAGGTGTAAGTGCCAAACTGAATGGCCGATTGGTTCTCGGGCAGGTATTTGTCTTTGTTTTTGGCAGCTGCTCTTACGATCCGGTACGCAGGGTTCTCTTTAGGCCTCACCACAATCTCCTGAATCGCGTAACTCTGCCGGTCCAGGGAGATGGTGCCATTCTTGAGAAGCTCCTTGACGGGCTTAATAACGGGTGTGTACCCCAACAGCGTAAAAGTGACCGTGTCTGATAAGGTGTACTTCCTGATGATGTATTGGCCGGCTTCATCGGTAAAGACGGGTACCTTGGCAGATTGCAGGTGAACGGTAACGTAGTCCAACGGTTTTTGGCTATCGGCATCAACTATCTTACCGGATATAGGCGCTGTTTGGGCATGCGCTGCCACCACACTCATGAATAGGAGAATATGGATTAGTAATTTTCTCACCTGCTGGTCTTTGTTTCACTAATATAAAAAATATGTTAAGTATTATATACTCCCTATCCTATTTTTCTCCTCACCTGCTGTAGTACTTAGAAAAGAAAGACTTTCAAAGCAGGACCGCTCATCTGGTAATACTTACTCCAAAAAGACAACCCAGAAGCAAAAACCCCTATTCCAGTTGTATTTTTTTACTGTTTCAGCAGAAATAGCCTGAAAACGGCAAAGCCCTAAACGCAGAAGGCACCCAAAGTTTGGGTGCCTTCTGCGTTTAGAACCAATCAGTTAAATACAGGGTCTAAGCTCTTACTTTTAGTACTTCCTGTAGCAGCACTTTGCATCTTCTGCTCAGTTCCAGGTCTTCGGTGGTTACCAGTTTTTGGTCCAAGGCCCGCTGGAGGGTTTCCACGCATTCACTCTTCAGGTCAGATTCACGCTGCACCCGTGCCAGATCATAGTAGTATAGCAGGTTAGAAGGATCTAACTCTATTGCTTTAGAAATGGCATTGATGGCTTGCTGATTGGTAGACGTAGGTAGCGGCAGTTGCGTCAGCAACCGGTTCGCAGATTTCTCAGCGAAAGAAAGGTTGGCAACTTTATAGGCCCATCTCCCCATCAGGTGCCAGGCACCAGCATGTCTTGGATCCTGCGCCAGCGCATCATCTAAGTACATCTTGATCTGGTTCAACTGCACCATCCGATCCTTCAGGGAAACAATCTGGCACATGTTGCTCAGAGAAAGCGCCATTACATAATTTGGCTCCGCAGATAAGCTGTCAATAGATCTGGCTTTATGCGCGAAGGTATAGGCTTTCTGGTAATAGAGACCTTTGTGGGTATCATCGGTGAACCGGCTGCCAATGCGGCCGCAGACAATACTGGCTTTGATCAACGCCTCCAGTTGTTCTGGATTGGCAGAGAGCAACAGTTCATATTTCTCCAATGCCTCCGCGTCTTTGTATTCACGGAACAATTGGTTTGCCTCCCACAGGAGCTTCTCCGAACCTAAGCCACCTGAGACGGCAGCCAGGTTCGGGAAGCTTATTAGAGTGGTCAATAGAATCACGAGTAAAAATGTTTTCCGCATACTCCCCAGTTAAATCTTAACATTCCAACGTAAGGGTAATCTACGAAAACTTTTTTAGAAAATCCTAAAACAGGTTTAATTGTTTTTTAGGGCTTTTGGTCGGCTTCTGTAGATCCCCGTTATGTTCAGAATCTACGGCCAATTCAATAATAGGTTCCAATGTTTTTAAATCAAGAACAACTTCGTCTCCAGAGGAAAAGGCGGGGGTATTATCTTGTACTTTAACAGGTTCTACCTTTACCGACTTTACCCCTTTAATGCTATTCTTGGCCTTGGTTGGTTCTACTTCTTCCTCTTTTTGGATAGTGACTCCAAAGATTTTGAAGTAGTTAAGTTTATTGCCCATGGCCCGCCAGCCTTTCACATCAATGAACTCGCTTAGCAGCAATATATCTGTCTCTTTCTCAGATTTCTTATCGCGCTGCAGTTTGATCTCTGCTTTAGGTTCTGGATGCACCGTAGCTGCCAACAGCTTAGATCCTTTGGTTTCTGAGATGAAGGTAAAACGTTTGCCCACGGTGCTGGTCTCCACCTGGAAACGCTTCACAAAGCTCACCTTGGTCTCACCCTCAGTGTAGATGGCAGACACCACCAACTCCGGCGAGAACTTATGGATCACTTCAATGTTAGGCACATCATAGTGGTTAGACAACTCAAACGAAGTCAGCTCATACGACCCGTCTTTGTAGATCACCAGTATAGTGTCATCAGTATTGAAGGACCCTAGGTAGCGACCACGGTTTTCAGTGTTCAAGCGGCCAATCACTTCATCATAGTAGATCTCGCGTCCGCCGCGGGTAGACTCACCCAAGGCTTTCTGCGTCACCTTCTTGATAGGGTGCTTGGTCACGATGTTGCCTTGTGAGCCTTTGCCTTTGATCAGCAGTTCAGCAAAATCAAAGTCAAAATTCTTCACGCGGGCGGCGCTGGCCGGTTGCAACTGAATGCTCACCAACTCAGATTCAGAGTTCGGGTTCGCCGTCAGGTACACCACCTTGGAGTTCTTCTCCCCTTTGGTGAGGTCATACTCTTTGTCACGGGTGATGGAGGTCACGGCAAAACGCTTGGCGAAGGAGATGCCTGTCTTTCCATCGGTGTAGATCATGTTGTAGACCATGTGTTCATCATTCTTGTTGTACACGCCCACGTGAATGATGTCTTTACCCATGAAGATCTTGTCTGAGATACGGGACACCATGAACTTACCGTCCTTGCGGATGGCAATGATATCATCCATGTCAGAGCAGTCACACACGAACTCGTCTTTCTTCAAGCCATAGCCCACGAAACCATCTTTGCGGTTCACATACAGCTTCTGGTTAGCCACGGCCACTTTCTGCGCCGATACCACATCAAAGGTTCTGATCTGGGTTTTACGCTCTTTGCCTTTGCCGTATTTAGCCAAAAGACCCTCAAAATAGCTGATGGCGTAACGGGTCAGATTGGCCAGGTGATCGGCAACCTCTGCCATTTCGGCTTCCAGCTTTTTGATGTACTCGTCGGCCTTGAAGGCGTCAAATTTAGAGATACGCTTGATCTTGATCTCGGTCAGGCGCACGATATCGTCCTGCGTTACCTCACGGCGCAAGGTAGGCTTGAACGGGTCCAGACCTCTGTCAATGGCTTCCAGAACGGCTTCCCAGGTCTCGCACTCCTCAATGTCGCGGTAGATACGGTTCTCAATGAAGATCTTCTCCAAGGAGGATTGGTGCCACTTGTCTTCCAGTTCAGCCTGCTTGATCTCCAGCTCCCGCTCCAGCAACCGTACCGTTTTCACAGTAGACATCTGCAGCAGGTCATCTACGGTCATGAATCGAGGTTTCTCGTCAATGATCACGCAGGTGTTCGGCGAAATAGAGATTTCGCAGTCGGTGAAGGCGTAGAGCGCGTCTATGGTCAAGTCAGGCGAGATTCCCGGAGGAATGTGCACCTGGATCTCCACGTCTTTGGCGGTATTGTCTACCACCTTCTTGATCTTGATCTTGTTGTTCTCGCTGGCCTTTACAATAGACTCCATCAGCGCCGTGGTGGTGGTACCATACGGCACGTCACGGATGATCAGGAGCGATTTGTCTACTTTCTCAATAGTAGCCCGTAAACGGATCTTGCTGCCTTTGGAACCGCCGTTGTAGTTGGTGAAATCTGCCAAACCACCGGTGGGGAAATCGGGCAACAGCTGCGTTTTACGGCCTTTGAGCACATCAATAGAACCCTTGATCAGCTCCCTGAAGTTGTGGGGCATAATCTTGGTAGACAAGCCAACGGCAATTCCTTCCACGCCTTGCGCAAGCAACAGCGGGAATTTCACCGGCAAGGTCACCGGCTCGTTTTTACGGCCATCGTAGCTCAGCTGCCACTCGGTGGTCTGCGGGTTGAAGACCACATCCAGCGCGAACTTGGTGAGGCGGGCCTCAATGTAACGAGGCGCCGCGGCGCTGTCGCCGGTACGTACGTCGCCCCAGTTTCCCTGCGTCTCAATGAGCAGGTCTTTCTGGCCCAGGTTCACAATGGCATCGCCAATGGAAGCATCGCCGTGCGGGTGGTACTGCATGGTCTGCCCGATCACGTTCGCCACTTTGTTAAAACGGCCATCGTCCATTTCTTTCATGGCGTGCATGATGCGGCGCTGCACCGGCTTGAAACCGTCTTCCAGGGCAGGCACGGCCCGCTCCAGAATTACGTAGGAGGCATAGTCCAAAAACCAGTTCTCGTACAAACCAGAAACCGACGTGATGTCATGGATGGCCTCCTCGCCTTCCAGCTGCGCATCCAGTTCCAGGTTGTTCTCGTTTTCCAATTCTTCGTTAAGCATAAACCTCCTCTACTATATCTTTTTCAATCTTCAAATTCTCAATGATAAACTGCTGGCGTTCCGGCGTGTTCTTGCCCATGTAGTAAGACAGGATCTTCTGGATGTTCTGTTCGGTCTTACCCATGATTACCGGCTCCAGACGAATGTTCTCCCCAATGAACTTCCCGAACTCTTCCGGCGAGATCTCGCCCAAACCTTTGAAGCGGGTGATCTCGGGGTTCTTGCCCAGTTTGCGCATAGCATTCTGTTTTTCCTGCTCATCGTAGCAGTAAATGGTTTCCTTTTTATTCCGCACCCGGAACAAAGGCGTCTCCAGAATGTACAGGTGACCGTTTTTAACCAGATCCGGGAAAAACTGCAGGAAAAAGGTCATGAGCAGCAGGCGGATGTGCATGCCGTCCACGTCGGCATCAGTGGCGATGACCACGCGGTTATAGCGCAAGCCTTCCAGTCCTTCCTCAATGTTGAGAGCGTGTTGCAGCAGGTTGAACTCCTCGTTCTCGTATACGATTTTCTTCTTCAGTCCGAAACAGTTCAATGGTTTCCCGCGCAAGCTGAACACTGCCTCCAACTCCACGTTCCTAGACTTGGTGATAGAACCCGAGGCGGAGTCCCCCTCGGTGATGAACAAGGTGGTCAAGGCTTCTTTCTCCAGGTCTTTGCTTTCCCCGAAGTGGAAGCGGCAGTCGCGTAGTTTCTTGTTGTGCAGGTTCGCTTTCTTCGCGCGCTGGTTCGCCAGTTTCTTGATGCCGGCCATGTCCTTGCGCTCACGCTCACTCTGCTCAATGCGTTTCTTCAGAGCATCGGCTACCGCAGGGTTCTTGTGCAGGTAGTTGTCCAGGTGCTCCTTCACAAAATCGTTCACAAAGTTCCGCACCGTTGGGCCGTCATGGGCCACGTTAATGGAACCCAGCTTGGTTTTGGTCTGACTTTCGAAAACCGGCTCCTGAACGCGAATGGCAATGGCGCCAACTATTGAGCCGCGGATATCCGTGGCATCGTAGTCTTTCTTGTAGAACTCGCGCACGGTTCTTACCACCGCCTCTCTAAAGGCTGCCAGGTGCGTACCGCCCTGGGTAGTGTATTGACCATTTACGAAAGAGTAGTACTCCTCACCGTAATCATTGCCGTGGGTCAAGGCGAACTCAATATCCTCTCCTTTCAGGTGGATGATGGGGTAGCGCATAGACTCCTCGTCTATCTTGCGGCTCAACAGGTCTTTCAATCCATTCTCTGAGTAGTATTTCTGCCCATTGAAATGGATGGTAAGTCCGGCGTTGAGGTATACGTAGTTCCAGATCTGGTTTTCCAGGAACTCCGGTATGAAATGGTAGTTGCGGAAGATGGAATCATCGGGCACGAAGGTGGTAGTGGTACCGTTGCGCTGATTCGTTTCCTGCAGCGGCTCGTCTTTCACCAGCTCGCCGCGCTCAAACTCGGCAACTTTGGTTTGCCCGTCGCGCACAGACTGGATTCTGAAATGCGTAGACAAAGCGTTTACCGCCTTGGTACCTACCCCGTTCAACCCCACCGATTTCTGGAACGCGCGGCTGTCATACTTACCACCGGTGTTGATCTTGCTCACGCAGTCAATCACCTTGCCCAGCGGAATACCGCGGCCGTAGTCACGTACCACCACTTTGTGGTCAGAAATCTTTACTTCAATGGTGCGGCCAAACCCCATCATGTGCTCATCAATGGAGTTGTCAATCACCTCTTTCACAAGAATGTAAATCCCATCATCGGGAGAGGAACCGTCGCCCAGCTTACCAATGTACATACCCGGGCGCAGCCGGATGTGTTCACGCCAGTCAAGCGAACGTATACTATCCTCGTTGTAGGAAACATTAGTCAGTTCTGCCATAGGGAACTTTAGGGTTTAGTAGAATTAGGTAAAATAAAAGAAAATTTGCGTGTACTTTGCCATCAGAACCGCGAAAGAACGATTTTTAATGCGGAAATCCTTGGCTTCATCCTTATTAAGGAGAGACCAACCACCTGTTGGTTTTTCCTTTCTATGTAACCAAATATAGGGCTTTGCAGTTCATTCAGTAGAGCCTCTTTTGCTTATATTTTTAGCTAAATAGATTAACATCTTTGTTCTCAATCATTTAAAAACTAATGTTTTTAGCAAATCAATATTTCTGCCTATCTTTTTCGCTTTTCACTTAGATTCTGAAAAATGGAGTTAAAACTACCATCCTATTTTAAATACACGGTGATTCTGCTGGGGCTCTTTCTGTTGCTCCATTTTCTGCAGACGTTCAGCCCGGTTCTGATCCCCATCAGCTTTGCGGCGCTTTTTGCCCTGCTGCTCCTTCCCATGACCCGTTCCATGGAAAAACGCCTGCCTAGAGCGGTTTCCATTGTCATTTCCCTCATCATTGTGATCATTGTGTTAGGGCTGCTGATCTGGTTTCTGTCTTCCCAGATAGGAGGCTTTTCCTCTGAGCTCTCTGAAATCAACACCAAGCTTTCTGCCCTCATCGCTAAGTTTCAGGCCTTCTTGTATGAACGGTTTGGCATCAGGCCCACCAACAAAAGCGAATTCCTGCAACGTGCCCTGGGCAACGTTACCCAGACGGGAACCGCCTTTTTAGGCAGCACCATTTCCCTTACCACGGGTGCCTTGACCGTGATCTCTCTAATTCCCATCTACGTCTTCTGTATGCTGTACTACCGCGACCACCTGCGGCAGTTCATGTTCCAGTTCATTACCAGAGACCGGAGAGAACCTTTGATGGAAACGGTAGACAACATTCAGCGCGTGGTGCAGGGATACCTCTCCGGCTTGCTGATTGTGATCTTGGTAGTGGCCACGCTGAACTCCATCGGGCTTTTGATCATGGGCGTGGAGTATGCTATTTTCTTTGGGGTGCTGGCTTCCATCCTCACGGTGATTCCTTACATAGGGATTCTGATAGGAGCTTTGTTGCCTGCCTTGTTTGTGTTTGTGAATACCGGATCGCCGGCCCAGATGCTCATAGTAGTGGGCATTTTTGCCTTTGTGCAGTTTCTGGAAGGGAACTTCATTACGCCGTACGTGGTGGGCTCTAAGGTAAGCATTAACCCCTTCGCGGCCATTCTGGCCTTGATTTTGGGCGGCGAGATTTGGGGTGCGCCGGGCATGATCCTTTCCATCCCCATCATCGCCATTCTCAAAGTCATCTTTGATGCCTATGAACCGCTGCAGCCCTTCGGCTTCCTGTTGAACGACATCAACCAGGGACCACAGGAAAACAAGTTGCTGAAAAAGCTCAAGAACCGGAAAAACAAAGATGGCTAATCTGTTTTGAAGCTGTTTTCAGTGAAACTGTCCCAAAACGCTAACCTACTTAGTTTCTTAGCAGTATAGCAGGCTAGGTAAACAATTTGCTTAGCAAGCAGGTTACCTGTATGAACTCTTTTGTTTCACCTGTTTAGATAGCCAAACTATGGAAAACAAGAATGAAAAAGTAATTGCGGTTTTAAATGACCTGGTAGAAACTGCCAAAGACGGACAGAAAGGCTTTGAAACGGCCGCGGGAGCCGTAGAAAACCCAGCCGTGAAAGCAGAGTTGCAGCGGTTTGCCCAACAAAGGGCGGGTTTCGTGAGTGAACTGGAAAGCACCGCTCACCAATACGGCGGCAGCACCGAGAACAAGACCACCGTGGAAGGCGCCGCCCTGCAAGCAGCCGGAGCCGTTCACCGCGGATGGATCAACCTGAAATCTGCCGTTGGTGCCAATGACAGCAAAGCCATTCTGGGCGAATGCGAGACCGGTGACGAGGCAGCCATCAAAGCCTATGACAACGCCCTGCAAACCGATGGATTGCCGGTAGAGTTGCTCACCGTCATTCAGAGACAGCGGCAGGATATACAGGCCGCCAAACAAACCGTTACTTCCCTGAAGGAAACCTTATAGTTCTTCCCAACTCCTTTTAAAAGCAGCCTTTCCCGGCTGCTTTTTTCATATTACAGCAAAACTATATAGAAGGAAGCCCAATGAAACGTTCTTGCCCTAAACTTGGTTCTTAGCATAGAAAGTACATCTTCCACTTTAACCTGAGCGCGTGTACGCAATTGTAGATATTGAAACCACCGGAGGACAACCCGCCGAAGATCGGATCACGGAGATAGCGATTTTCATCCATGACGGAAACCAGGTGGTAGACCAGTTTCATAGCCTCATCAACCCGGGCCGACCTATTCCCTTTTTCATCTCGCAACTCACCGGTATCACCGATGACATGGTGAAGGACGCCCCTAAATTCCACGAGGTAGCCAAGCAGATTGTACAGATCACCGAGGGGAACGTGTTTGTGGCTCACAACGTGCGCTTTGACTATTCCTTCCTCAAGAAAGAATTCGCCGATCTGGGCTTCACCTTCCAGCGGAAAACCCTGTGTACCGTGCGCCTCAGCCGGAAACTCATTCCGGGGCTTCCCTCCTACAGCTTGGGCAAACTCTGCAAAAGCATAGACATTCCCCTGCAGATGCGCCACCGCGCCATTGGCGATGCAGAGGCTACTACCATTCTGTTTGACCGTTTGCTTAAGCTGGATGCCAAGAAAGTGAACGATGACCAGGACGATAAACTCCTGGAGCCGGCTTCTTCTATTTCCAAGGAGATCAAAACCTCTTTGCTGCCGCCCGCCATTTCCCGAGAAATGGTAGACGCCTTGCCCTTGGAGGCCGGGGTGTACTATTTCCATGATGAGCACGGCGAGATCATTTACGTGGGTAAAAGCAAGAGCATCCGCAAGCGGATCATCCAACACTTCAATATTGATTTCAAGAGCAAGAAGTCTATTGAGTTCAAGAACCGGATTGCCAGCATCACCTATGAACGCACCGGGAGCGAACTGGTGGCTTTGCTGTTTGAGTCAGATGAGATCAAAAAGCGCAAACCCTTCTACAACCGGGCGCAGCGCCGCAGTGTCTACCATTCCGGCATCTATTCTTACTATGACCAGGACGGTTACCTGCGACTGACGTTCCAGAAATCCAAGACGGAGGTGCCGCCACTCCTCACCATGTCCAACCAATTTCAGGCCAAGAACTTCCTGTATAGCCGCGTGGCCAAGTACAACCTGTGCCAGAAACTGTGCGATCTCTACAAAACCAACGGACCATGTTTCGATTACCAGGTGCACCAGTGCAAAGGTGCCTGCGTGGGCAAAGAGTCTCCCGAGGAGTACAACCAACGTGTGGTAGAAGCCCTAGATGCGTTCAGATATGACCATGACAGCTTTGTGGTGGTGGGCAAAGGACGCCATGCCGAGGAAAAATCGGTGGTGGTGGTAGACAACGGAAGGTACCTGGGCTTCGGGTATTTTGACGAGTCTTTCAGTGCCTCTTCCTTAGAAGACTTTAAGAGTGTCATCAAGTACTACAATGACAACAAAGACACCCAGCAGATCATAAGAGGGTACCTGCGCACCAAACACCAGGACAAAGTCTTAGTCTTTGACACAGACCAGTCTGTGACTTCATTTTAAGCCTGTTTCTAAGAAATAAGGCTTAAAATGAATCTTTTACTCTAACCGGTGCCTCAATAACCAACCTGCCCCGTCAAACTCCTGGGCAGCGGGTTTGTGCTTCTTGACCTTTATTTGCTTGTGCTTAGGGTAAGAGTTCCCGTCTTCTTCATCCAGTACCAGTAACTTTTTGCCAGTTAGTTGGGCAGCAGGATCCGTTTCTAGTTGATCGGTGCCCTGCCCTCCGTAGTAACTAAGCTTTATTCTGTTTCTGCCTTTTCCCTGCAGCCGAAAAGTATCATCCGCCCCCAGGCCATAAAATGCTATGCTCCTGGTTTCTGCCGGATTAAAAACCTTCTGCCGCACTAATTTCTTCTCCTGATGGATGGAAGACCAGTGCTGCACCGTAAGGCTTCCGTCCTCCTGAAACTGCAGCACAAAGGAGTCTTCTGCATTGGTGCCGGGCAAGAGTACCTCCCGGTTGATGTGCCGGTAAAAGGCCTGGGCTGCAGAAGGTAAATCAGTACGGCGGCTCTTCAGCTTGGTCGCGAACTCGTGGGCACTCAAATCCCTGATCTGGCTAGGCCAACGCTGCAAAGCTTTTTCAATGACTTCATCGGTTAGCTGTTGCTGCAGTTCCTGGGCGGCGGTTATGAATTCTTCTTTAGGCAGATAGGCAAGCAGGTAAGCATCCATCTGGTAAGAGCTCTTGATCAGGCCTTTCACGTTTTTGCCTACTATGGTTTTATCAAAACTTTGGTAATTTGGCTTAAAAACGCTGACCAGCTTGGTCAATACCCCATCGTTGAACTTAAAAAAGGCATGGTCGCGGTCACGTGGAATGGGTTCATAGGTGATAGCTTCCCCTTCCTGCTTCTCTCCCCAGCGCCATTGGTCTTCTCTCCTGCTCCAATCGCTGAGCCACATATCAAATAACCTTGACCGGAGATACCTTCTGGCATCTACCTGGTGCAAGGGACTAGTCAGCAACTCTTCAAAGGCTTTCTTTGAACTGACAATCTGCTGGGGCTTCCCAAAGCTGGCAAGGTGTTTCCATTCAGAGCCCTCCGGCCTTTCTTCCAGTAAAGCCAGCATATGGGCAAACTCTTGCCGGAATTCACCTAAGGCTGGGTCATCGGCAATGTATACTAGGGTAGGATTGGTGTGGTAAACGCCTGCCGCACTGGCCAACGTGGAAACTATAAAAGCCCCGTAGGGATGAATGACGCTGGTTTGGTCGCGCATGAGCTTGGCCACAAACGTTTTCCGGAGGCTCTTAGGCAGTGCACCGGATGGATCCTTATCGATGGACCGCAGCACGTACTCCCTCCCGGCCTTGTCTACCAACCGTAGGTTCCTGGTCTGGAAACTACCGCCCTGTTTTACCGGGGTTACTCCTCCTTTGAATTGGCTTATCCAAAGGAGAGGCACTTCTACCGGCTCTGCCCATACGTTTCGGTAATGTTTGCCCCACCAGAACCTATGAAAGCCGCTCCGGAGGTAATGTTTACCGGCCGCAAGCATGATGGTGGAATCCTTATGCTGGGCGAACACACCAGAGGGCAGAAAGAGGAAAACCAATAGGAGGAGCAGCAAGCCGCCGGTACCACATCGGCTGGTTCTGAAAAGGGAAGACAAGGGAATCATAGGTGCGTGTTTATACCTATAATGCCTCTGCTATGTTCGGTTCAGGCGAATTCTCTAACTGTATTTTGTTGGTAAGAAGCCCCTTGAAAACTTAGGCATAACCTTTGTAGCTCTCTTTCTGTATGGCAAAATATTAATATTTAAACATGCGGAAATTACTGACCTATACTCTAGCCTCTCTCCTTGTAAGCTACGGCTGTGCCCGTAAAGATTATTTCCAATCTTCGGCCCTAGTGGGGCCCATTTCCCAGGACCGCAACGCTAAATGGGACTCGGCCACCGTGGTGGCGGGCAAGCATTACGAAAGAGGCTTTCTGCATAGGTTGGTTTGGGGAACCCATTACCGTAAAGTGTGGGCGCAGCAGGTAACGTTGCCGGTGCTGGATATCCGGAAAATGCACGGGGGCTTGTCGCCCGAGAAGTTGGGAGGAGGCTTTCAGACCACCAGCCTTACCCTGCAAAACGAAGCCGGAAAGCAATACGCCCTCCGGTCCGTTGACAAAGACCCGAAGGACATTCTGCCGAAAGGCCTGCGAAAAACGTTCCTAGTGAATCTGCTCAGGGACCAGACTTCCGCCGCCCATCCTTACGGGGCGGCCGTGGTTTCCCATTTGGCAGGCGGAGCCCGCATCCCCCACAGCCATCCGCGGTATGTGTACGTGCCCAAAGACGAGGAAGGCCTGGGCAAAAACTCTTCTGAGTTCCAGGACAAAGTGTTTCTGCTGGAAGAGAAATACGAAGGCAAAGAAGCCATTACCAGTTACCTGGGCGAAGCCAAAGACCTGGTTGATTCCAAGGAGTTTTTGGAAAAAAGGTTCAAAGAACACTCCCACTTGCCAGACCAGTTAACCTTCGCGAAGGCAAGGTTGTTTGATGTTCTCATTGGCGATTGGGACCGCCACGAAGGCCAGTGGCAATGGGCCGTGTATGACACCAGCCACGTAACCACCTACACCCCCGTACCCAAAGACCGCGACCAGGCATTCTTCAAGTTTGACGATGGGCTGGTGCCTTGGCTTTTCAGCCGAAGCTGGGCTCCACTTAAGAAAATGAAAACTTTCCACTCGCAGGTTGCTTCTCCCAAGGGCTATTTACACAATGCAAAGTTTATTGACGAGCGCTGCCTTAATGAAGTAACCCGGGAACAATGGCAGCAACTGGCCTATCAGCTTCAAACCCAGCTCACCGATAGTGTGTTGGCTGCCTCGGTGTCTGCCTTACCCAAGGAAGCCTACGCCCTAACCGGAGAAACCATCCTGCAAAAGCTAAAATCAAGACGCGCCCAGCTGCCTCAGTTTGCAGATAAAATGTATAAACTACTCTCAAAACAGGTGTTGGTGGCCGGCACAGATGAAAAGGAGAAGTTCATTGTAGAGCGCCTGGACAATGGCGATACCCGCGTTTTAGTGTCTCAGATGGCCAGCAAAGACAAAGAGGCACCTACCCTGGTGTATGACCGCATCTTCAAGAAAAAGGACACAAAAGCCATCTCCCTGTATGGCCTAGCCGATGAAGACAACTTCATTCTGGTGGGTAATGGTAAAAGAGGAATCAAGGTAAACGTGTACGGTGGCGAAGGAGAGGATGAAGTGAAAGACAACTCCTTTGTACGCGGTTGGGGCCGTAAAACCCGCGTCTATGACACCAAACAAGGCATTGAAGTAGAGAAAGGGAAAGAAACCCGCTTAAAGAAAAGCCGCAGCGTAGAAGTGCACGCCTTTGACCGGGAAGGGCTTTGATTTAATGAGAGATTGAGTGATTGAGAGAATGGGTGAATGAAAAGTGATGAAGGTGATGTGGTAGACATAAGGCTTGGCTTCTTCTTAGCAACATGTTTTTGCTTCTATTCCCGAAAACATGGCTAAAACCTTTATTATTAGGCTCAGCAAAAAAGCCATTCCTTCAATCTTTCAATCACTCCTTCGTTCAATATTAAACCTCAAGCTTCCACCAGATATTGTCTCTTCCCTGGCAGTCGCGGGTGAAGAGGTTACGTTCCAGTACTTTTTCAGAGGCTTGGTTTCCTTTCTCAGTCTCGGCTAGTAAAGTGGTGATGTCGTCTCTTTTGCGGCTCCAGTTTACCAAACCGGCCACCGCTTCAGACATGATGCCCATCTGCTGGTATTCAGAATACGTGCCGTACCCAATTTCCACTTCCCCTTC
This sequence comes from Sabulibacter ruber, assembly GCF_017355955.1. Lineage (GTDB taxonomy): Bacteria > Bacteroidota > Bacteroidia > Cytophagales > Hymenobacteraceae > Nibribacter > Nibribacter ruber_A. The sequence goes on from NZ_JAFFID010000001.1 coordinate 452,692, forward strand.
GTCGGGTTCCCCTTTGAAGCAAATGTCCCCGGCCAGGGTTTGCTTTTCTTTCAAGACTATAGCCCAAAGGGTATAGAAATAATACTGCTCTTTATGGAGGGGCACCAGTTTCAGGAAGTAGTTCTCCAGGGCATCGGCCAGGTCAGGCCCAATGTCTTTGGGGGTATGCTTCAACCCCAGCTCTCTTTCCAGGGATCCGTCATTGGCTACGTACAGCCTTAACTGCTCCTCAGAAAGCGGTTTAATCAAAAGTCTTTTGGTTTCAATGAACATAAGCTCCAATGCTTTTGAAACCGAAATATATTCAAATAATTGGTTTATAGAACCTTACTTCAGGTCTTTTAACATTCTTATTACGAATTCCTCGGTTCTGGAAAGGTGCGGGTTCTCCTTGCGGGACTTGGCGTTGTGTTTCCGAAGATAGTCAATGAGCTTGTCCTGCTTGAACAGGTTCACTATTTCCGGGTGGATGTAGTATTTGCTGCACACGGTGGGAGTGTTTCCCAGCTCCTTCGCCACCATTTTAGCCGCCTCCTTCACTGACTTTTCTTTCTCAATGTCGGGGTTTTCGTCCAGCAGTTGTTCCAGGCACTGCACCATTAGAACCGTGCCTCCCCAGGTCCTGAAATCTTTGGCGGTAAACTCCTCCGGGCTGAGGCTACGCAGGTATTCATTCACGTCACCAGATTCAATGGGCTGGCGGTTACCGTCTTCATCATAGTACTGGAAAAGGTCGTATCCCGGAATGTCCTGGCACTGCTTCACCAGCCGGGCCAGTCTACGGTCTCTGATACTTATCTCGTGCTTCACTCCTTTTTTGCCCACAAACTCCAACCGCAGATGGTCGCCTTCCACTTTCACGTGGCGGTCACGCAAAGTGGTGAGCCCATAGGATTTGTTTTCCTTGGCGTAGGCCTTGTTCCCGATCCGGATGAAGGAGTTGTCCAGCAACTCCACCACAACGGCCAGAATCTTCCGTTTCTCCAGTTTGCGTAACTTCAGATCCTTCTCCACCTGTTTTCTGATGCCGGGCAAAGCCTTCCCAAAGGCCAGCATCCGGCCGAATTTATTCAGACTGCGCGCTTCCTTCCAGAGCGGATGGTACACGTACTGCTTGCGGCCTTTTTCATCTCGCCCGGTGGCCTGAATGTGCCCGTTAGCCGATGGCGAAATCCAGACATCAGTCCAGGCCGGCGGAATCACCAGCTTTTTGATGCGCTCCAGCGTTTTCTCATCGGTTAGGGGTTCACCTTTAGCCGTGAAATACTCTAACTCTTTCTCTTTCTGCCGCCTTGTAATGCCCGGCTTGGTATCTGGGAAGTAGCGAAGACCTGCCTGTTGAGCGGAAGCGGCAACATCTGCGTATAATGCATGAGGTGATAATTGTTCTGCCATGCCTGTGGAGTAAAGGATTTTTTACTCCTTTACCCTCACCCGCGCAGAAAGGTTGTGCAGCCGTTTTTGGGGTGATTTTTCAGAAAGTAGGCCAAATCAAAAATGCGGCAACTTTACTTAGGCAGGAAGATTTCTCCTTCTGTTGTTATTTTACCTGAGTTCACGTACAAGGCATAACTTAAGATAAATTGTATGTTCCACAAACTTTTGCCAGCTCTTAAAACCAGCTGCCAGCGGGCTTGCCTTCCCCTTTTCATGATGGGCACTTTGCTTTATTCAGGATGCACCAGCGACAAGAACGGAGACAGGGTGCTGTTCCCCATTGAAAATGATCTGGAGTTGGGTAACCAGGTGTCTCAGCAAGTAGATTCTGCTTACCGGGCCAAAGGCCAATTGCTGGACCGAAATTCAAGAGATCCTAAAATCAGGGCGGCTTACGCCCACCTTGATAAAATAGTAGCCCGTTTGCTGGAAAGCGGCCAGGTGAGCTACCGCGATGAATTCCCCTGGGATGTCAAAATCATCAATGACAGAGAGGTCCAGAACGCTTTTGCCACTCCGGGTGGTCATATTTATGTGTTTACCGGCCTTATTAAGTTCCTGGATTCTGAAGACCAGTTAGCCGGGGTTCTGGGCCATGAAATAGCACACGCAGACCAACGCCATTCCATCAAACAGCTACAGAAGCAGTACGGCATCTCCTTTATCTCCCGGCTGGTGTTAGGCGAAAACGCGGGCCAACTGGAAAGAATAATCGGCGGGGCCGCGGGTCAATACCTGGGCCTGAAATTCAGCCGCGACTACGAGCGTGAAGCCGATGACTACTCAGTGCTTTACCTGGGTGCCACAGAATATTACGCCTGCGACGGTGCCGCCGGTTTCTTTCAGAAGATGCAGACGCTGCAGAATAACGGGCAAATACCAGAGTTTTTCAGCACCCACCCTGCCCCGGCCAACCGCATTCAGGAAATACAGAACCAGGCCCGGCAACGAGGCTGTAAAACCGCTACTGCCTCCAACACCGGCTACCAGGAGTTCAAGCGCAACCTGGGTTTGTAGGCCGTATTTATACCTAGCGGAGTTTGCTTGCGTATACGGGAAAAATATCCTTCAAAACCCACTTACGCATGACCACCAACTGGAAAAAAGACCTGGGCTCCTTCCTTGAGAAAGCAGATGATTCTTTTGACTTATTCATGCAGCGGCTCCGGAACCGGTTTGGCCTGTACAAACCCTTGCAGATTGTTCCTTACCGCAGCTACGGCACCGTCAACCGCCTGTATGTAAAAGGCAGGGTACTGGCTAACAAAGGTATTACCTCAGCGGCAGACAATGACACCCTGCTTAAAAACCTGGCGAACATGTACCGTCGGTTTGAGAGTGATGAGGTGCGTGATGCTCAGGTTAAAATCATGCACCTGGGGCAGGAATACAAAGTTTATACTGATAAGGAAGGATATTTTGTGATCAACCTGGAGCCTAAAACTCCCTTGGTGCTGGACAACATCTGGCACGAGGTAGAGGTGGAACTGCTGCACGCCGACATAGCTTCCTTTGAGCCGGGCATCAAAACCGAAACGCACGTGCTGGTGCCTCCGCCAGATGCAGAATACGGCATTATCTCAGACATTGACGATACTATTGTGCTTTCCTCGGCCACGGATGTCATCAAAATGTCGCAGCACACCTTCATGAACAATGCCCGTACGCGCCTGCCTTTTGCTGGAGTTTCCGCGTTTTACCGCTCTCTGCAACTGGGCCGGAACGGAAAGCGCAACAACCCGTTCTTTTACGTGAGCAGCAGCCCCTGGAACATGTATGACCTGCTGCATGACTTTCTGGACATCAACGACATACCGGCCGGTCCGCTCCTGCTCAGGGATTTTGGGTTGAAGCAGAACAAGTTCTTCGGGTCTGATCATATGAGCCACAAGTTCAAGGAGATCCAGAACATACTGCTTACCTATCCGCACCTGAACTTTGTACTCATCGGGGACAGCGGCCAGCAAGACGCCCCTATTTACCAGGAAGTAATCAAGCAGTTTCCGGGCCGTATTTTGTGCGTGTATATCAGGGACGTTGAACTGCCCGAGCGGGCAAAAATGGTCACCGCCATCTCAGAAGAATTGAAAGGAACAGTGGAAATGCTGCTGGTGAAAGATACTGCTGCCGCCGCCAAGCACGCTGCTGACACCGGCCTCATCTACCACGAAGAAATTGCCAAAGTGGAAGAGCAAAAAGAAATTGATAAAAGCGATGATCCTGGCACCGTCTCTCACCAGGCACCTGCCCCCATCAGCAAAGACACCAGGAAGATAGGCTTATAGACCTGAAAGTTTAGTAAGAGCTGAGATACCGTTTTGGGGCTGTTATAAAAAAACGAGCCTAAAAACAGCTTGAGCCAGGAGAGCTGAGCCCTCTTAAGAAAGGTGCTTTAACTATTCTGGCAAACTTATTTATCAAAGATGATCGCCTTGTACATGAACCGCCGGCAGGCATTGTTCAGGCGCTCGTGTTGGTCTAATAAGGTATAAAGGTTGTAGTCTTCAAAGCCGTTCTTCCAGTAATCCTGGGTGCCGGAGCCGTAAGGGTTATGGACGCAGTTGGCTCTTCCGTCTTTGCTCACGTAGATCAGGCCCCAGTTGGCGGGAAGCTCTTCTGGTTTGATCAAATCGGTGGGAACGCAAAGAAACCTGAACCTGCCCATGCTTTTTTCCGGATTCTGCCAAACTTCCTTGCTGATGGTTTGCAGGTAATAATGCCGCGAAACATCTACTTTGACTGCAACACTTTTCCCGAAGGAACCCACCCCAACTACATCCGGAAATTGTTCTGACTGGTGTACATCCACAAAATCTCTAAAGGCGATGGAGCAACCAGCTTCTTTCAGAACCCACTTATAAGCTATTTCTACAAGGTCTTTATGCGTCACGAATGGTACTCTTAGGTGTTATTCTACTTCACTGAAACTTAAATAAAAGAAAACTTTTCAATTTTCTGCTATTCTTCCAGTGAATGGGTGAGGTATTCTTCACTCCTATCTGTCCGGCAAAGGAACAAAATCATTTCTAAATACCTGTCCTTTCCGCGACTCAATCTTGTTTTTGCCCTCTTTTCCTGATTCAAGGCCTGAATCAAAAATGTAAAGTCCGGCCTCAGATTTACTGCTCTTTTACTGCGCCAGCCAGGTTTTGATATACGTACTTCCGCCTAACCTGCTCATGGCACGGGCAATGTTCCTACGCCGCCTCAGGGTATAGCCCGAGGGTTTGGCAGCCGAGTACCGGATTGGGTTAGGAAGAACTGCCGCCAACAAAGCAGCCTGCTGCCTGCCCACTTCCTTTGGGGAACATTTGAAGTAAACCTTACTGGCGGCATGCACGCCAAATACATGGTCTCCCATTTCAGCTATGTTCAGGTATACCTCCATTATGCGTTCTTTGCCCCACAGGAGCTCGATCATGAAAGTAAAGTACATCTCCACCCCTTTTCTGAGATAACTGCGCCCGTGCCAGAGAAATACGTTTTTAGCTACCTGCTGGCTGATGGTACTCCCTCCAATGGTCTTCTTGCTGGAGAGGTTCCGCTGGAAAGCTTGCTTGATGGCTTTGAAATCAAAGCCGTTATGCGTTAAAAATAGCTGGTCCTCGGCGGCAATCACGGCCAGGGGCAAGTGCAATGACATGTCTTCCAGTTCCACAAACTGGTGCTGGATAACGTCTACCTTCTCGGTTTTAGGTGATGGTTCAGACCGTTTCAGCATCATGTGCAACGTCACCGGCGGATCTATCCATCTATAGGTGAGCACCCACAAGACCGTTACCAGAAAAAGCACAAGGCAAAGCTTCAGGAAAAGCCAGCGGGCCTCGGCCCAGGTAAAAGGAACTTGGATCTGCTTATTTGCCATAACTAAACGCAAGCGGCCAGTAAAAAGATGAAGGTGCTATGACAAAAATATAGAAATAGTGGCAGTATGTAGAAAGGCTTCTTAAATTAGTAGAAACTATCCGTCTATTGAATAATTACCATGAGCAGATTTTTACCCCTATTTCCATTGAATATTGTAGTATTTCCGGGGGAAAAACTCAATCTGCACATCTTTGAACCCAGGTACCGGCAACTCATCATGGAATGCCTTACCTATGATACCACCTTCGGGATTCCCGTGTACCTGGAAAACGGAATTGGGGAATACGGCACCGAGATCAAGATCCTAAGCCTGGAAAAGAAATACCTGGGGGGCGAAATGGACATCAAAACCAAAGGCTTGGGTATTTTCAAAATCAAGGAGTTCCAGAAACAGGTACCGGGCAGATTGTACTCGGGCGGTGAGATTGAAGACGTGAAGCTGGTACATGACGATGAACCACTCCAGCGGATTCAGATCATAGAATTGCTGCGCCAGTTGTATACGGCCCTGGGTATTCAGTCGCTAATGATCAAACTGAAAGACAACTTTCAGTCGTATGAAGTAGCCCATCACCTGGGTTTTACCACCCAGCAGGAGTATGCGCTACTGCAGTGCGTGAAAGAAAGCGACCGTTTGGAGATCATCCTGGAGCACCTTACCCGTATTGTGCCGGTGGTTCTGGAGACAGAGCGCTTGAAAGAACGCGTGAAACTGAACGGGCATTTCAAGAACCTGGTCCCCCCAAACTTTTGAGCAGCCTTTAGAGTATGAATGATTGCGGAAAACCGCATGTAACGAAATGCTCTTAGAAATTGCCTTATTTCTGTTTGTCTGTTTCTGTACCTGGATACTCTGGGCCTATTTGCGCGAACGCAAATACCGGAAAAAACCATTCTACAACCTGGCAGAAATTGGCTGGCGCACCATTCAGGCGCCTGACATCTCGCAAAGAATTCATTCCATGGCTTTGGTGGGTGACTTGGGGAACAACAGTTCCCCGGCAGATGACCCGGTATTGCAATCTATCCTGCACTGGAAAAAGGAAGCCGGGGCAAACAGTTCTATTATCTTCCTGGGCGATAACATCTACCCTACCGGGCTGCCTCCGGTAAACAGCTATAAGCATACGGCCGCGGTCAATAAACTCCAGAACCAGTTAGACGTCTTCAAGGATTACAAGGGCAAAGTAGTCTACCTGAGCGGAAACCATGACTGGAACAAAGGTCGCCGGGACGGGTATGAATATGTACTCCGGCAAGAGAAGTTTGTCATTGATACCTTGCAGGATGAACAGGCCTATCTGCCCCGCGGAGGCTGCCTGGGTCCCGTTTCCTGGGAAATCAATGAGCAATTGCTGCTGATCGTGATCAACTCACAGTGGTGGGTGCAATTAGGCTATAGACCTCTGGAACGTTCGCCGGGTGACCCCTATCGCATACCTAAGGACTTCTTCCCTGCGCTTGATAAACTTATCAAAGAAAACCGGCATAGGTTTATTGTCATTGCGGGCCACCACCCGCTTTACAGCAACGCCTTGCACGGCGGAAATTTTACGGTGAAGCAGCATCTGTTCCCGTTGACATTTATCAATAAGCGGGCGCTGATTCCTTTGCCCTTGGCTGGCACTATCTACAGAATCTACCGCAAATACATTGGAGCGCATGAAGACATGTCTTACCCGCCTTTTAGGAAATTCAGGCGAAGAATGCTTAGGGTCCTTCACCAATACAAAGACATCTTTTATGTGGCGGGCCATGACCACAACCTGCAGTACTTCCAGGTAAAAGGAAACCATTACGCGGTGAGCGGGTCTGCAAGTAAAACCAATTTTGTGGCCAAGGGCGGAAAAGCTTCTTTCGCGCACGAGAGCAAAGGCTTTATGGTGCTGGACCAGTACGCCGATGGCAGTATTTGGCTGAGGGTGCTGGAGCCTTCTGCTACCATAGGCGAAGTCCCTTTGCTGGCTTTTCAGAAATGTATTTACAAGGGCACTCCCCTTACTCCACCGTCACCTTCGGCAGTACCACCCGCAGGCTCCTAGGCTGCACGGTGAATTTGATTTCTTCCCCAAGTTCCTCTGGCTCGCCATCTATCTGGGTTACTTCCTTGGCGTGGTTCAGGATGGTGGCAGTCCGGCAACTGAACCTGTGGGTGTACACAGACCCGTCAATGGTATCGGTATACAAGCGGTACAGAATGCCCAGGCTGGAAGCTTTGGGAAATGGCTCCAGGATACAAATCTCAAAATGACCATCATTGATGACGCCGGTAGGGTTAATGGTGGCGTTGCTCCCGAACGCTTTGGCATTGGTAACGGAGATCATAAAAGCTTCGCCCTCAAAAACGGTTTTGTCATCGGTGATGATGGTGTATTTCTTGGGTACGTACCCCATGAACTCCTGCATGGCAATCCAGGCGTATGCTCCCGGCCCCCGGGTCTCTCCGCTGCAGAAGCGTTTTACCACCAGGGCATTAAAGCCCATGTCGCAGATATGGATGGAAAGCAGGCCATTCACATCAAGGGTATCAATGGGCATGATGGTATGATCGGCCAACAGATGGAGGGCTTCATTGTAGTCCTGCGGAACCCCGATGTCTTTTGATAATCCGTTGCCGGAGCCCTGGGGTATGATAGCCAAAGCCGCGTCTGTCCTGATGATGGATTTAGCCACAAGACTTACGGTTCCGTCGCCCCCTACAGCACAGACAATCTCGGGTTGGTAGGCAGCAATATGCTTTTTCAGTTTCTCTTCGTCTTTCTCCCCGGTGGTAGTGAATATTTCGTTTGGAAGCTTTTGCTCACGGCAGAAGGATTTGATGTCTTCTACCAGTTCTTCCTTATCAATGTCACCAGAGATGGGGTTTATAACGAAAAGTATCTTAGCCATGATCTACTACTTGATTTAGAAACCTTATCAATATACGTTTTAAGCTTGATTTCCCAGAATCGGCTTAAAAACAGGTGGAAGTTAAATATTAGCCTTTCAGGAACTCCGCTGGGCAAGGTAGCCGCAATTGCTTGTTCAAGTTCAGATATACGGTTTGCGGGGTTGGGAGTCGTCTAGAAAAACTCCGACCCACTTCCTCCTCCGCTTTCAGCCAAATCTGCATCACGCCCAGGATAGCTCTTGGATCATATCCTGCTCGGGAAATAAACTTAACAGGCAACCGATCATACTCCAGCTCGATTTCTCAGCCGTATGTTATGCCTACCTCTGAACAATCTCCTTTATTTTACCTGCTGCTATTAAATACCATATTGTTGTGCCAATTGCGGAGCTGTTTGCAAGCCTAGGGCAATCTCCTGCCCGGTGCTTATATAAATTGCTAAGTCTCCCTGGCCACGGGATAATATTCACTGCTACACCAATAGGTGATCAAGGAAAAAGCTGCAAACAGCAACCCTTCCGCATAATGTATCGCTCCTCTCATATTTGCAATTTTTCAAGCCTTTCCAAAGTTCTACCTACAAAGCATTGTTTGCTCAGAAGCAGGAATTTGCTTAAAAGAACGGCTTAAACGAGACATGGTTGCGTGATTTACGGACAGGTCCTAAAAGATTAAGTCTTTCTATATACCGTTTTCTATATCATTTTTGATTGTACATACGTAAGAAGCCCTATGAAGCCATAAGGCCAATACCAATACTATAAGACAAGCAAAATGAACCTGAAAAGAACTTTCGGCGCCATTCTGACAACCCTAGGGATTGTGGGCGTCATTTGGGGAGCATATGCCTTCCTGTCCGGTGGCGGATCGGTGGGTGACGTATCAGTGAGCCAGTTTTCTGCAGCGGTTCCGTTTGTGGTAGGTCTCATCTTTTTGTTCACCGGAATAAGCCTGGTGAAAGCTACCAAAGACACTGCCTGAAATAACCACCACCCTTAAAACAGCAGAAGCCGATCCTTTAAAGATCGGCTTCTGCTGTTTAGGAAGAATTTGAAATTATTACTTGCTTAAAAGTTTAGCCTGCTTGGCAAGAATTTCCTGTTCAAAGTTTTTGATGGCGTTGTCAGCATCCAGGTAAGCGGAGGTGTAGTTCTGAGACTGCGCATCAATGTACAGGCAAGTACCACCTTTGATCAACTGAATCACTTTTGAGGAGATTTCGGTTGGCAAGGCAGGGCATCCGTGGCTACGGCCCAACCGCCCGTGTTGCTTAATGAAGGAGTCGCTTACGTAATTTGCACCGTGTACAACAACCGCTCTGGATTTGGCATTGGTGTTAAAACCCTTATCCAACCCGCTCAACTTCAAAGACAACCCGTGCTTGCCGGTATAGGTGTTTTCGGTTACATAAAATCCCAGGCTACTCATGTGTGAGTTTACCAGGTTAGAGAATTTAACCGCTCTGTCTGCCCCAGACCCTTCACCATGGGCTACCAGGCTGCGGTACAGAACTTTCTTTTTATCCATGTCAATCACCCAAAAGCGTCTCTCGCGGCTAGACTTATTGAAGTCAATCACCGTCAGAAGGCTTTTATTGCGATTTAATTTATTCTTCTGTTTAAGGTTGAAATAACCTGTTGCTGCTCTTCTAAATACATCAAAGCTTAAACCTGCTTTCTTCAAATCTGCCTCATCATAGAGATTGTCCAGATAGTCCTCAAAAGAATCTCTGGCAGAAGTCACTTCAGCAACCGGGGTAGTTGTAGCTACTGAAGCAGTATCAGGCTCTATTTTTCCGTTTAATGAGATGCTATGTGCAGGTATTTCGAAAGACAATAATGCGATGAAGGAAAAGGCAAAAAACTTTCTTTTCATTTCTTATTTCTTTACAAGTGCCACTATAGAAACCCTAATCCTTTCTACTTTTGTTCCCGGGTACCTGAATATACCCTTAATATATCGCTACAAATTTAAAAAACAAGCAGTTAACAACTGCAAAATTTATTAATGTACCTACACATGTTTGTAAATCTTAGCAAATTTAAAAAGAACCTTCGGGTTTCTTTGGCAACTTTGCTTATAGCTATTGCTGGTACCTCCTGCTCTTCTGATCAGAAGTTCAACTTCAACTCAGATTCCTGGAAGGCAGATCAGGATGGCTGCAAAGGAGAACGCGTTAAGCTAAAACCGCAACTGGAAGAGATCAGGTTGAAACTGATTGGTCTGCGGGAGCCCACCATAAGAGGTTTGTTTGGCAAGCCAGATTCTGAGGAACTGCTGCAGCGCAGCAATAAAATATATATCTATTACATCACTCCCGGACCTAAATGCACTACGGCTGGGCAGGCGGGCAACGCCGTCAAAAATGCCCTGGCCATCAGAATTGATGCTTTGGGGAAAGTACGGGAAGCCAACATTTTTGCCGAGTAATTTGAAAAACTGCCTAAAAAAAGAAAGCCATTCTCCCAAAAGAAGAACGGCTTTCTAGGCAAGCGTCAAACCTTAGTTTTTAACTTTCTTTTTGGTAGTTTCCGTTTTGATTTTCACCTTATCACTCTCCACTTTGGATTTACCTTCTGGTGTGATGATTTTGGTTTCAGACGGAGTAGACTTATACTTTACAGATTCTGTTTTCAGTTTCTCAGAATCCTTCTTGATTTTCATTTCACCGTTGGCAGACTCGGCTTTGAACTTGTTGTCTTCAAGTTTCACTTTGTTTGAACCGGCTTCCACTTTCACTTTGTCATCTTTCACTTTCACCTCGGCTTGAGTGGCGCCAGTGGCTGCACCCGCGGTTCCGGTAGTCACTGTAGATGAACCAGTAGTGCCGGCAGCAGTACCAGCGGCCTGGTTTGTGCTGGTAGCTTCTGTTGTAGAGGTTGAAGCAGCTCCCATAGAGGAGTTAGTACCCATTGAAGCACCAGACCCGTCACCGGTAGCTTCCATTGGTCTGCCGTCCATTTCCAGGTAAGAAGTGAATTGTTTAGGCGTTAAGATCTGAGCGAATTCCTGGTCTAGCTGAGCATTTACTTCTTTGATTTTTGAATCCCGCATCTGGGGATCATTGGCGTACATTTTCTCAATCTCGCTGAACTTGTCAAATCTGGCCTGGTTCAACGCTTTGATCTTAATGTATTGGCCTTCGTTTAATTCCAGCTCATTGTACATTTGACGGCTCATATCAAGAGCGCTCATAGAAAGAACGGCACGAGTTGTAGCAGCAGTACCAGCTAAGTTAGTTTGAGCTTGAGCAGTGAAAACGGCTCCAAGAAATAAGGCAGAGACGATAAACTTTTTCATGATGTTTTTTGACGCTTTAGGTAGAGTTATATTCAAATTGCGATTTGTTTTATATGTCCTTTAACGCAAGCGGCAAAATCCAAGTTATAGGAAATTTAATATTTTGTAATTGTACTTAACTCATAAAATTACTTGTACAAAAATATATTAGTTACAAACTTTAAAAAAATTTAAATATAGTATAAATGTCATATAAACCAGTTTATAAGCCGTTTAACTGTATTTACCTACTTTATAGGGGCTTGAACCATAACCACCAATCCAAATTCAACAGCACTCCCCTATGACAAAGACCAATGCAATCCTTCTTAACAAATCCTGCAGAATCCCATTTACAGAGCAATCATAACTAGCTAATCCAGGTCAATAAAAAACCCGACTATCACTAGCCGGGTTTTTAGACTTTTATAAAGCTTTCAGGCAAATCAATCAGTTGTCATTTTGTGATCTGGACGTTTGAAGTATTGCATGGCCAGGTACGCAATGAAAGGGCCCAATACAACCCCCATCAGTATCCAGGTAGTGGCCAGAAGCCAGATAGCTGGTTCATCTCCGGCTGCGTCATCTACTGAGTAAGGGTAAGAATACGCCATATTAAACAGGTAGTCTCCTAAAACCTGGGCAATGGTATACACCACCGAGGATACAAACCCTACCATAAACCCTACCCCAATTCCCTCCAGGTAATTAAGGAAGCCATTCTTAAGTGCTTTGTGCCGTTTAATGCCAAGGCAAACCCCTACTACTAAAATCACCCCCGTCAGGAAATGGAGGGACGTTACATCTGACAATCCCGTTAATATGAGAAGAAGATGATATGCAATAGCTGCTATACCTGTCATCAGTCCAATGTAGGTACCTGTTCTTTGTACCGATATGCTACGTTGTTCCATGTTAAGTTTTATTTCGTTTTAGTTTCTTTTCCCAGAGATTGGGTCTGTAACCTCAATTCTCACACTGTAAATATTGATTCTTGTATACTAGATAAAGGCGGGCGGTGTTGTGATAATCCCATTTTTTTTACTTGGTCAAGAGCTGTTACCTCTGCTATAAGGAAGGAAAATTTGCTGAACTAGTTTAATTGATTGATTGTCTGTATAGAAAGCCAGAAAACCATGAAAGTTGAAAAGCGCCCGGAATAAGGGGCTTTTCAGTTCTTTTGGTAACTTCGCCCTTAGAAACTCTATACTATATATATAAGAGCATGATCAGCACCAGCAACGTTAGCCTTAGATACGGCAAGCGTACCCTTTTTGAAGATGTAACCATCAAGTTTTCTCCCGGCAACTGCTACGGCCTTATTGGCGCAAACGGAGCCGGTAAGTCAACTTTCCTGAAGATATTGTCCGGCGAGATTGACCCCAATACTGGTACGGTGGACATCCCGGCTAAAATGCGCATGGCGGTTCTGAAACAGAACCACTATGAGTACGATGAATTCCCGGTGCTCCAGACCGTGATCATGGGCCACAAGCGTTTGTGGGACATCATGAACGAGAAAGACGCCATTTACGCCAAAGAAGACTTCACCGAGGAAGACGGCATGCGCGCCTCTGAACTGGAGGCCGAATTTGCTGACATGGAAGGCTGGAACGCCGAATACGAAGCCGGTGAATTGCTGAGCGGCTTGGGTATCTCCCCAGACCTGCACTACACCCTCATGAAAGATTTGGGTGGTAACGAGAAAATCAGGGTCTTACTGGCGCAAGCCTTGTTTGGTAACCCAGACATTCTGCTGCTGGATGAGCCTACCAACCACCTGGATGCGGAATCTATCATGTGGCTGGAGAACTTCCTGGGCAACTTCCAGAACACGGTGATTGTGGTATCACACGACCGTCACTTCCTGGATGCGGTGTGTACGCACATTGCTGATATTGACTTCGGTAAAATCAAGCTTTATGCCGGTAACTACTCGTTCTGGTATGAATCAAGCCAATTAGCCTTAAAGCAGCGCACTGAAGCCAACAAGAAAACCGAGGACAAGCGGAAAGAATTGCAGGCGTTTATTGCCCGTTTTAGCGCAAACGCGTCTAAATCAAAGCAGGCTACTTCCCGGGCCAAATTGCTGGAGAAACTTACCCTGGAGGACATTCAGCCATCCAGCCGCCGCTACCCGTACATCCAGTTCAAACAGGAGCGCGAGGCCGGTAACCAGTTATTATTGGTCGAGGACCTGACCGCCAGCACCGAAGAAGGTGTCATCTTCAAAGATGTAACGTTCACGGTTGACAAGAAAGACAAGATTGCCGTTATCAGCAGAAATGACCTGGCGGCTACTACTTTCTTTAAAATCATCATGGGCGAGCAAGCCCCGGAGCAAGGCGAGTTCAAGTGGGGAACCACCATCAGCACCGCTTACTTCCCGAAAGACAACAACGAGTTCTTCCAGACCGACCTGAACCTGGTAGACTGGCTGCGTCAGTTCTCCGTGGAGAAAGACGAGAGCTTCATCCGTGGCTTCCTGGGCCGTATGTTGTTCTCCGGCGAGGAATCTCTGAAGAAAGCCAGCGTGTTGTCTGGAGGTGAAAAAGTGCGTTGTATGTTGTCTCGTATGATGTTGCAAAGCGGTAACATGCTGGTACTGGACGAGCCTACCAACCACCTGGACCTGGAGTCTATCACGGCCCTGAACAACGGCTTGAAAGAATACCAGGGTTCACTCCTGTTCAGCTCCCATGACTTGCAGTTTGTAGACACTATTGCTACCCGCATCATTGAACTGACTCCTAAAGGAATCATAGACAAACGCATGTCTTACGATGAGTACCTCACCAATGAAGACATCAAAGCCCTGAGAGCTCAGATGTACGGCGTGAGTTCTCTAGTATAAGAACGACGTTTTAACCTTAAATTTCAGAAAACATGCATAAAACAAGAAGGGCGCCTTACAGGGCGCCCTTCTTGTTTTATCGGTAAAGCCATCTGGCTTTACCCGCGTATCAATCTTAGCAAAACGGCAATGATGGCGATTACCAGTAACACGTGAATAACGCCACCCACAGTATCGCCGAATCCTAAGAACCCGATGAGCCATAAAATCACAAGCACTACCGCAATGATGTACAGTAAGTTTCCCATAATTTTATTTCAATCCTGTTTGTACAGAAGGTATCTATATTAGTCAGCGGTAGATCAGGCTCGGCGTATCACACGCAGCAATACGGCAATAATCGCAATTACCAATAGTACGTGAATGATGCCCCCTACTTGATCACCGAATCCTAAGAACCCGATCAGCCAGATAATTACCAGCACTACTGCGATGATATACAATAGATTTCCCATAGTTTTAGTTGTGTTTGGTTAGTTGATTGTTTGTCTGGCCATCATTCCAGATGACCCTTATAGTGATTTTTCTGCTTGTACGCAAGAATATTTTAAAAGATTTATATAGACATACAAAATATAGTAAGTAGTTCGTTATGTGCTTTTTAGTTTTTATAAGCCCATTTTCCCTACTTGCTCACCTGCAGAATTATCATAGCTTTGCGGCTGATCTCACTAACTAACGCTTATTCTATGAACATAGCCGTAATTGGATCTGGCACCATGGGCAACGGAATCGCCCACGTTTTCGCGCAGAACGGTTTCCCCGTTGCATTGATAGATATATCTCAGGAGTCGCTTACTAAAGCCCTGGGCACCATCTCCAAGAACCTGGACAGAATGGTAGCCAAAGGCACCACCACTGAGGAACAGAAGCAGGAAACCTTAGGCAGAATCTCCACCCACACCGAACTTCAGGCAGGGGTACGCGAGGCAGATCTGGTGGTAGAGGCGGCCACCGAAAACGTTGACATCAAGCTAGACCTTTTCCGGCAACTGGATGCATTTACCAAGCCTTCCTGCATCCTGGCCAGCAACACCTCCTCTATTTCCATCACCAAGATTGCTTCTGTGACGCAGCGGCCCGACAAGGTGATTGGAATGCACTTCATGAACCCGGTTCCGGTGATGAAACTGGTGGAAGTGATCAGAGGCTATTCTACCTCTGACGAAGTAACCACTCAAATTCTTGACCTTTCCAAAGAACTAGGCAAAATACCCGCCGAAGCAAACGATTATCCGGGTTTCGTGGCCAACCGTATTCTCATGCCCATGATCAACGAGGCTATTTACACCTTGTTTGAAGGAGTGGCCCGCGTGGAGGAGATTGACACCATCATGAAACTGGGGATGGCTCACCCCATGGGACCACTGCAGCTCGCCGATTTCATTGGCCTAGACGTTTGCTTGTCTATTCTGCGCGTGCTGCATGATGGTTTCGGGAACCCCAAGTATGCTCCTTGCCCTCTGTTGGTGAACATGGTACAGGCCGGGCACAAGGGCGTGAAAAGCGGTCAAGGTTTTTACAGCTACAGCCACGGCACCAAAGAGTTAGTTGTAGCCGATACTTTCAAAAAGCGGTAAGCAAAGTGTCTTTCCATAAAGAAAGCGTTTTGAGGCTGATTTCAGGATAACAACATTAAAACGCTGCATTCTTTTAGTACTGTGTCAAAGCGGCCTACTTCAAATACTACTTGCTCCCTAAGCACAGAAAACCTTAAAACAAAAACAGAAAGGGCCGGCAAATTGCCGGCCCTTTCTGTTTTTGGAGTGTTTTAAAGAAAACTGCACTTAAACGGCAACCGCATTTTCGCGCAGGGCATCGTTCAGAGAGGTTTTCAGGTCAGTGCTTTCCTTGCGTTTACCGATGATCAGGGCACAAGGAACCTGGAATTGGCCGGCCGGGAATTCTTTGGTGTAGGAACCAGGAATAACCACGGAACGCGGCGGCACATAGCCTTTGTACTCCACTGGCTCAGAACCCGTCACGTCAATGATTTTAGAAGAACCGGTAATGCACACGTTCGCGCCAATCACGGCCTCTTTGCCAATGTGGCAACCCTCCACCAGGATACTGCGCGAACCGATGAAGGCTCCATCTTCCACGATCACCGGAGCAGCCTGAACAGGCTCTAACACCCCGCCAAGGCCCACGCCACCGCTCAGGTGCACGTTCTTGCCCACCTGTGCGCAAGAACCAACCGTGGCCCATGTGTCTACCATGGTTCCCTCGTCTACGTAGGCGCCAATGTTGGTATAAGAAGGCATCAGGATAACGCCTTTGGAAATATAAGCACCATAACGGGCCAAAGCGTGAGGTACCACCCTGATTCCCAGTTGAGCGAAGCCGCTCTTCAACGGAATTTTATCGTGGAATTCAAAAGGACCGGCTTCAATGGTTTCCATCTGCTGGATAGGGAAATACATCAGCACGGCTTTCTTCACCCACTCATTTACCTGCCATTTCTCGGTATTGGTAGGCTCCGCCACGCGAAGTTCACCGCGGTCTAGTAGTTGAATTACCCAACGGATAGCTTCCTGGGTGGGCTTTTGGTTAAGCAACGTCCGGTCTTCCCAGGCGCTCTCTATGGTTGCTCGTAAATCGTTCATGTTGTCTTTGTGAAAGAATAAGATGCCAAAATTATTAAATTGTGGCGATGATTCGAAAACGAATTCTGCTGGCTTCCCTGTTGAAGCCGGTTTCTGATACCCGCATGTATGAGAAAATCGGGTTGAGCCTGGCGAAACTCCCGCAGGTGGAAGTGCATGTGGCGGGCTACAAAGCTCCTTTACCTACTCACCCCCAGGATAATAAAATCACTTTCCATCCTGTTTTTTATTTCAAACGGATATCATTAGGCCGCCTATGGGCCCAGTTGAAGTACTGGAGGCTTCTGAAAAAAGTAAAGCCGGCGCTTTTGGTGGTGGGTACCCATGAATTACTGCCTTTGGCGTGGTTGTACTGCCGCCTGCATTCCTGCAAACTGGTGTATGACGTGCAGGAGAACTATTTTCTTAATCTTATCACCCAGCAGGTGTACCCTGGCCTTTTAGGTAAAATCATGGGCTACACTGTTAAAGGTCTGGAACACGCCATAGCACCTTCCATTGATCACTTCTTTCTAGCCGAGGAAGCCTATAGCCGGGAATTGACGTTTATAGGACAACTCTACACCGTTCTGCAAAATAAGTACCTGCCCCCTCCTACTCAGGATACTTCATTACAAAGTTTATTGCCAGTGATTCTGGAAGATAAGAAACCGTTACGACTATTGTACTCCGGCACCATCTCCCAGCTATACGGAGTTATGGAAGCCATCACTTTCACCCAAAGCCTACGGCAATGGGTACCTTCTGCGGAGCTTACCATCATAGGCTACTGCGCGGACGCGACTTTCCTGGAGGAAGTACGAGCCCGGTTGGCACCTCTTCCCTTTGTTACTTTATTGGGAGGTGACACCTTGGTGCCACACACGGAAATTCTTGCCCAGGAAAAACTACACCATATTGGCTTGTTGCCTTACCGGCCACACCCCAGCACGTTTACCTGCGTACCAACCAAGCTGTTTGAGTACATAGGAAATGGCTTGGTAGTGGTCATGGAGTCTAATCCGCTTTGGCAGAAAATCCTACAGGACCACGAAGCCGGGGTGGTGTTGCCCTTCGCCCGGCCAATTACTCCCAAAAAGATAGAGGCACTCCTGAAAAAACCGTACTACAGCAAGGGAATTCCTGAACAGGTTTTCTGGGCAGCAGAAGAGACTAACGTGCAGGCAGTTGTTGCCTCACTTTTGAAGGTTTAGCCCATCAGAAAATAAATTTAGGCAAACCTAAACTTTTATTTCAATACACGTATATTTACGCAACTATGACGAAAGAACTAAGAAATTCGCGCATTGCTGGCTTAGGCCACTTTGTGCCCGAGAAAGTAGTGAAAAACGCTGATCTGGAGAAACTCATGGATACTTCAGATGCCTGGATTGTGGAGCGGACCGGTATCCATGAACGCCATTACTTTGAACCCGGCAAGGACACCACTACCAATATGGCGGCCCGTGCCGCGCGCAAAGCCCTGGAGCAAGCTGGCCTGGAGCCAAAAGATCTGGACATGATCGTTTTCGCCACGTTGAGCCCCGACTATTTCTTCCCGGGTTCGGGTGTGTTGTTGCAGCGGGAACTGGGCATCTCTGAGATTCCGGCGTTTGACGTACGTAACCAATGTTCGGGCTTTATCTACTCTCTTTCCTTAGCCGATCAGTTCATTAAAACCGGCATGTACAACAACGTGCTAGTAGTAGGTTCTGAGATTCATTCTTCGGGACTGGACTTCTCTGATCGGGGTCGGGCGGTATCCGTGATATTTGGCGATGGCGCCGGGGCAGCGGTATTGGTACCTTCCGAAAGCACAGACCGCGGTATTCTCTCCACGCATCTGCACGCCCAAGGCGAGTTTGCCGAGGAATTGATGGCCGTTGGCCCGTCCAGCAACGAACCTGAGCGCATTACGCACGAGATGATTGACAACGGCACCATTTTCCCGGTGATGAACGGCAGCACGGTATTCAAGCACGCAGTTACCCGGTTCCCTGAGGTCATTAACGAAGCACTTACCCAGAACGGAGTAACGGCCGAGGATCTAAGCTTAGTGGTTCCGCATCAGGCAAATTTGCGCATCACGCAGTTCATCCAGCAGAAGATGAAATTGCCAGACAACAAGATATTCAGCAACATACAGAAATACGGAAATACCACCGCTGCTTCAGTGCCTATTGCTTTGTCTGAGGCCTATGAAGAAGGCCGAATCAAAGAAGGTGATTTAGTGTGTCTGGCGGCTTTTGGAAGTGGCTTCACCTGGGCTTCGGCCTTAATACGCTGGTAAGACAACATGCACAGTACCGCGGAAGAAAACTACATCAAGGCCATCTACAAGTTATCGGGTGGCGGAGCCAACGCAGTAAGCACCACGGCACTGTCTGAAACCCTTGAAACCAAACCGGCCTCGGTGAGCGACATGCTGCGTAAGCTCAGCGCCAAAGACCTGGTGCATTACGTGAAGTATTACGGCGTGCAACTCACCGAGGAAGGGAAACGGGTGGCCCTGAAGATCATCCGGAAACACCGCCTCTGGGAAGTGTTTTTGGTGCAGAAACTTCATTTCACCTGGGACGAAGTGCATGAAGTGGCTGAGCAGATGGAGCACGTGAAGTCTGAATTGCTCATCCAGCGGCTGGACGAGTTCCTGGGCCACCCGCGCGTTGATCCGCACGGTGACCCAATTCCCAGCGAGGCCGGTGAGTTGCGCCAGGAAGAACAGCGGGTGCTGTCTTCGTTAGCGGTGGAGCAGAAAGGGGTGGTTTGCCGGGTAAAAGACTCTCAGCCCGCCTTTCTGCAGTACCTCAACAAAGTGGGCATCCAGATAGGCTCCCAATTGCAAGTAGTAGATAAAATTCCTTATGATAACTCCCTGGAGATAAGCATAGATAAAAACAGATCCGTGATCTTGTCTTCAGACGTACTGGAAAAGATTTTTGTCATCAATCCATAGGTGCGTTTTCGCGCTGCTTTTATGAAACTAGCCCTGAAACGCTTTTTACCTTTCCCGTTTATCACCCTGCTCCTGCTGCTGACGGCCTGCGAACCAGAGAATACTCCCGGTGCCAGAGCCCACCAGCAAGGCAAGCTGTATATAGTGACCACTACCGGAATTTTGCGGGATGCCGTGGCCAACGTGGTAGGTGACCAGGCGGTGGTACAAGCGCTGATGGGCCCGGGAGTGGATCCTCACCTATACAAAGCCGCCTTAGGCGACTTGCAGACCCTGCGGGAGGCCGATATCATTATCTACAACGGGCTGCACCTGGAAGGCAAAATGGGCGAAGTGTTGGAGAAGGTATCACGCCAGAAAAAGGTGTGGGCCGCCGCCGAAGGAGTACCAGAAGCCCAACTGCGTAAAACTCCAGAGTTTCAGGACAGCTATGATCCGCACATCTGGTTTGACGTACAGCTTTGGAGCCAGGCCGTGGAACACCTCTCCCGCAAATTGCAGGAACAGGACCAGGCCCACGCAACTCAGTACCAGGCTAACACCCAACGGTACAAAAGCCAGCTAGACAGTCTGCACCAATGGACCACCAAGGAAATTGCTTCTATTCCTGCTCAACAACGGATCCTGATTACGGCGCACGATGCCTTCGGGTATTTTGGGCGGGCCTACCAGATTCAGGTGCAAGGGCTACAGGGCATTTCCACCGTGTCTGAGTTTGGACTGCAGGATGTGTCTTCGCTGGTGAATTTCATTGTCTCGCGCAAGGTGAAAGCCGTTTTCGTGGAGAGTTCTGTCTCACAGAAAGCCATTGAGGCGGTGCTGGAGGGTTGTCGGCAGAAAGGTCATGAGGTAAAACTGGGCGGCACCCTTTACTCTGATGCCTTGGGCGAGGCAGGCGGACCAGCCGGTACGTACATGGGAATGGTGCGGGCGAATGTGACCAAGATTGTCTCTGCCCTACGGTAGAAGAACATAAAGTAGTACGGGACAGGTGTTTTATGATCCTTTTCCTAAAACTAAGCTTAAAACGCGAATCATAATTTGAGAGTACTTTACTAAGCAACTAGGCGCATGATACAACACGTGGAAGATCCGGTTTTAGAGGTGCATGACTTAACAGTGAGCTATCAGCGCAAACCGGTATTGTGGGATGTGGATTTGACTTTACCCAAGCAGTCGTTGGTGGGCATCATTGGTCCTAACGGGGCGGGTAAATCTACGTTGATCAAGGCAATTATGGGGCTGCTCCCGCTTAACAGCGGGTATGTAGAGCTGTTTGGCAAACCGTTAGACGAAATTCGGAAAAGGGTTAGCTACGTTCCCCAACGCGAATCGGTGGACTGGGATTTCCCGGCTTCGGCCCTAGACGTAGCCATGATGGGTACCTACGGGCAACTGGGGCTTTTCAAAAGACCGGGCGCCAAACAACGGCAACTAGCCATGGAAGCCTTGGAAAAAGTGGGCATGCAGGATTTTGCCAACCGGCAAATCTCCCAGTTATCCGGCGGGCAGCAGCAGCGCGTTTTCCTGTCCCGTGCCCTGGCCCAGGACGCTGATCTGTACCTCATGGACGAACCATTTGCCGGAGTAGACATCGCTACCGAAACCGCCATTATTGGCCTTTTGCGCCAGATGCGCGATGCCGGGAAAACCGTTGTGGTGGTGCATCATGACCTGCAATCGGCCCAAGATTATTTTGACTGGATCATTCTGCTGAACATGCGCCTGGTAGCTTCTGGCCCCACAGAGGAAACCCTCACCCCTGCTTTGCTGGAGAAAACGTACGGCGGCCGCCTCACTGAACTTAGCCGGGTGAGCGACCTGCTGCACAAACAGAACTTTCCTATCAGAGAAACCAAACCGACCCGCAAATGAACACGCTATGGGAATTCCTGAGCATGTCCGATGCCAACGTTAGGTTTGTGACCATTGGCTCGGTTTTGCTGGCGGCCAGTTCCGCGGTGGTGGGTTGCTTTACCGTGCTCCGGAAAAGGGCCTTGGTAGGCGATGCCGTGGCGCATGCGGTGCTGCCGGGCGTGTGCCTGGCCTTTATCTTAACCGGTGAGAAGAACCCATTGATTTTGCTCCTGGGTTCTTTTTTGACGGGTTGGCTGTCTTTGATCATCATTGATTTTATCTCTGCCAACAGCCGCATCAAGGAAGACACCGCCATAGGCTTGGTGCTTTCGGTGTTCTTCGGGATAGGCATTCTGTTTTTGACCTCTATTCAGCATTCTGGCAACGAAAACCAAAGCGGGCTGGACAAATTCCTCTTCGGGAGCGCGGCGGCTTTGGTGGGCCAGGACCTGATTACGTTTGGAGCCGTGGCTCTGCTGTTGCTCATCTGCGTGACCCTGCTCTACAAAGAGTTCAAGTTGCTCAGTTTTGATCCGGCCTATGCCCGCACCATTGGTTTGCCGGTGCGGGGGTTGGAACTGCTGCTTACCACCTTAACGGTTTTGGCGGTGGTAGTAGGCATCCAATCGGTGGGCGTGGTGCTTATGTCGGCCATGCTTATTACTCCGGCCGCCGCTGCCCGCTTCTGGACCGATCGGTTAGGCGCCATGGTCATTATAGCCGCGTCCATGAGTGCCTTTTGTGGTGCAACAGGAGCCTTTGTTTCGTTTACTGCCCCTGCTATGCCCACCGGCCCCTGGATTGTGATGCTGCTTTCCATGCTTGCCCTGCTCTCGTTTATGTTTGCGCCTAAAAAAGGAATCCTGGCCCGGTACCTGTTGCAGCGCCGCATAAGAAAGCAAATGGCCCGCGAGAACATCCTGAAAACCCTCTTCCATCTGGGGGAGGACACCGGGGAATACAGCCACAGCTATTCCAAAAAACAAATTAAGCAGCGGCGCAGACAGCCCTTGTTCCAAATGAAAAGCAGCATGCAGGAGCTGCGTAGAAAAAACCTGATCAGGAAAGGCCCAGAAGGTTGGTCGCTCACTGAGGCCGGAAAAAAAGAAGCCCAACGGGTGGTCCGCCTGCACCGCCTCTGGGAACTGTACCTGACGGAGTACCTGCAGGTAGCCTCTGACCACGTGCACGAAGATGCCGAAACCATTGAACACGTTCTCACCCCAGAACTGGAACAACGGCTGGAGGAGCTTTTGAACCACCCCACCGCTGATCCGCACCAATCATCCATTCCGCAACAGCCATGAACATAGATGCATTCTGGATAATCTTCACGGGCTCGCTGGTGGCCATCTGCTGCAGTTTACTAGGCTGCTTCCTGATTCTGCGCCGCATGGCCATGGTAGGCGACGCCATCTCCCACGCGGTGCTGCCGGGAATTGTGCTGGCCTTTCTTTTCAGCGGTTCCCGCGAAGTCTGGACCATGCTCCTCGGGGCCGCCGCATTGGGCGTGGCCTGTACGTTCCTGATAGAGTTCTTCCACAAAAAGGCCCTAGTGCAGGCCGATGCCTCCATTGGCGTTACGTTCACCTGGCTATTTGCTTTGGGTATCATCCTGATTTCGGTTTACGCCGGCAAGGTTGACCTTGACCAGGATTGCGTGCTATATGGTGAGATTGCCTACGTACCCCTAGACCTCTGGCTCACCGAAACGGGTATGAACCTGGGGCCCCGCACTGTCTGGATCATTGGGGGAGTTCTCTTGATTCTGCTACTGTTCATCAGCTTGTTCTACAAACAATTATACCTCACATCCTTTGACCCGGCCTTTGCCGCGGCTATCGGAATCTCCACCACCCTTTGGTATTACCTCTTGATGGGTGCCGTTTCCCTTACCACCGTAGCCGCCTTTGAATCTGTGGGAGCTATTCTGGTGGTAGCTTTGATGGTGGGTCCGCCCGCCACCGCCTACCTCCTCACAGATAATCTGAAGAAGATACTCGTCATTTCTTCCCTTCTGGGAGTGATTGCCTCGGCGGCTGGTTTTTACCTGGCTTTATGGCTGAACGGCTCCGTGGCCGGGGCAATCTCCGCCGTGATTGGGTTGCAGTTTCTGCTGGCCTTTGTCTTCTCCCCTACCCACGGGCTTATCTCCCGCAGGCGCATCAGAACCGCAGTAGCCAGGGCGTAACAATTTGGAGCTAGTGCTTCCTGCTGCCAGAATCTTCGGGTAAGATAGTGAGGCTGATTTCGGCCTGATTTTGGGAAAGTACAGCTAAAACACTGTTCAGGAATTCTTATCCAGAAGGTAAAACCAGGAATTTGATCTGGTACATACAATAGTTTGGCAGCCTGCACGTAATCAGAAAAGAAACCTATAGTTGGATTAAACCCACTTAGGTGCTCATTCAAGTAGATAAAGCTATTTCTTAACTTTAGATGTTCCACTTACTTCTTATTCTGCAGGTACTCTTCACCTGGATATGGCTTCCTTCAGCCCCGGCAGCTTCTGCTCCTTCCAGCTATGTGGCTCCTGCCGAGAAACTTACCTGGCTTACCTTAGACCAGGCCATCGAAAAAAGCAAAAAACAACCCCGCAAAATTCTAATTGACGTGTATACCGATTGGTGCGGCTGGTGCAAAAAGATGGACAAACAAGTGTACCAGAACCCCGAGGTTATCAAAAAGCTGAACAGCGACTTTTACGTAGTCAAACTGAACGCTGAACAGCGCCAGCCTATCACAATTCAGGGACGTACGTACCGATACGCAGAAAAGTACCGAAGCCATGAACTTGCCCTGGCCCTCCTGAAAGGCGAGATGAGTTACCCTTCCACGGTGTTTCTCAACGAGAAGCAGCAAGTGATGGAGCGGGTTCCCGGTTATATACCACCCAAAGATTTTCTGCGTGCTTTGTCGTACCTTTCGGAAAAATAGCCTGTAAACGGCTGATTACTTAGGAGTAAATACATTGATACCTTCCGTTCTTTCCAAAGATACCATTGTGGCCCTGTCCACCGCCGTCGGGCACGGAGCCATTGCTGTCATCAGGCTCTCCGGGCCAGAAGCCATTCCCATTGTGCAGAGCGTTTTCAAAGGCAAGAATCTGCAGAACCAGCCCTCGCACACGCTGCATTTCGGGACCATCCGGGACGAGGATAAAATTCTGGACGAGGTGGTGGTGTCGCTTTTCAAAGGCCCTAATTCCTATACCAAGGAAGATGTCATAGAGGTTTCCTGCCACGGATCGCCTTACATCACCGAGCAGATTATTAAGTTGTTCCTCCGCAAAGGTGCCCGCCTGGCCGAGCCGGGCGAGTTCACCAAGCGCGCTTTCCTGAACGGTCAGTTTGACCTGGCCCAGGCCGAGGCCGTTGCCGACCTTATTGCCTCTGATTCTGCCCTCACCCACCAGGTAGCCATGAAACAGATGCGCGGCGGGTTCTCACAGGAAATAAAAGCCCTTAGAGCGCAGCTGATCCATTTCGCCTCCATGATTGAACTGGAGCTGGACTTCAGCGAGGAGGACGTAGAGTTCGCTGATCGCGATGCCCTTCGCCGGCTTATCTCCTCCCTTCAGCGCCTCATCACCGATCTGCTGCAGTCGTTTGAGATGGGCAACGTGCTGAAAAACGGAGTTCCCACCGTGATCGCCGGAAAACCCAACGCCGGAAAATCAACCCTGCTCAACGCCCTTTTGAACGAGGAGAAAGCCATTGTTTCTGACATCCCAGGCACCACCCGCGATGTGATTGAAGACGAAGCTATCATAAACGGCATTCGTTTCCGGTTTATAGATACCGCTGGCTTGCGGGAAACCCAAGACACCGTAGAAGCCATTGGCGTGGCCCGTACCAAAGAGCAGCTGCAAAAAGCCGCCCTGGTGTTGTACCTTTTTGATCTTTCCTCTACTTCCCCGGAAGAGCTTCAGGAAGAGATTTCGGTCTTGAATCTGCCCGAGGTTCCCTCCCTATTTATCGGGAACAAAAGAGACCTGGCTACTGCAGAGCAACTCACGGCTTTTGAAAATCTGGAAAACAGTGTGTTCATCTCTGCGGGGACAAAAGACGGCTTGGAAGAATTGAAACAAGTGCTACTAGAACAGGTTCACGCCAATGAAGCCATGACGGGCGACCGCACCATTGTCACTAATCTGCGCCATTTCCAAAGCCTCCAGAAAACATCTGATGCCTTGCAGGAGGTTTTAAGAGGATTGGATGGTGGCCTCACCGGAGACTGGCTTGCCGCTGATATCCGCCGCTGTCTGTTCTATTTAGGAGAGATTACCGGTGAGATCACAACGGATGATTTGCTCGATAACATCTTTACTAAATTTTGCATCGGAAAGTAACCTTAATAAATAACTACATAACATTACTTAGCAAAAAGCCCTTAATACTATTTATAAGGGCTTTTTTTATGTCAATATTAGTGGTTGTTTACTGATGTTAAACATATACTTATCACATTTTTTGTACCTCACTTGTACCATACCCAAGGCATTTGCACCTGTAAACACTTTTAAGGAGAGTTCTTGCAACATATTGCACCATATAGCTACCTTTGGCTACAACTAACACCATTTAGCAACATGAGCTCAAATATTAGGTTAAAGCGTATCTGCCAGCACTGTGGTAATGAGTTTGTAGCAAAGACCACAGTTACTCAATACTGTGGAGACACCTGTGCTAAAAGGGCTTATAAGGTTAGGCTCAGAACGTCAAAGGTTGAGGCAAGCAATAAGGAAACTAAAGAGACTATCCTAAAGCCAATTGAGGAGCTAAACGCCAAAGAGTTTTTAAGTATAGCTGACACCTGCCAGCTTTTAGGACTTAGCCGCTGGACTGTATGGAGAGCGATAAAGGCACAGGAGTTACCATCTGTAAAAATTGGTAGGCGCTGTATTATTAAGAGGTCTCACCTTGACCAGATGCTAGAGCAAAGCAAGCCTACTCAACCTACTAAAGAGGCTCCACAGGACGCTTTAAACCTAGGAGAGTGTTATACCATATCTGAGATACAGCGGAACTATAACATATCTGAAAAGGCTTTATATGAGATTATAAAGCGTAATAGCATTCCCAAAGTAAAAGAGGGTATTTACACCTACGTCCCTAAAAAGCAAATAGACAACATACTAGGCTCTATGATTAGCCAGAAGGCACTGTAATGACTAAAGTTAAGCTAAGAAGTAAGGCTATCTCTGGAGGCCGCCAAACATTATACCTTGATTACTACCCCCCTATTTCTAACCCAGAGAATGGTAACCTCACACGCAGGGAGTTTCTTGGCCTTTATGTTTTTGATAAACCTAAGTCGGTAACTGAGAAAGAGTATAATAAAGATACCTATGATTTAGCTGAGAGTATAAAGGCAAAGAGGCAGGTAGAGGTAAATAACCAGCGCTTTGGCTTTTTGGCTAAAGGTAATTTAAGTATCACACTCCACTCCTACTACCTTGACCAAGTAAATAAACGCTCTGGCTCTAATGTCGGTAACTGGCAAAGCTCCCTTTACTACCTAAAACGATTTTTTAATGAGGGCACTAAGCTCTCAGAGCTTACTTTAACGGATTGCCTAGGCTATAGGGACTACTTATTGACTGCACACAGCCAGCGCAGCCCAGATGCAAAGCTTTCTCGCAATTCAGCTGTTTCTTATTTCAATAAGTTTAAAGCCACCCTTAAGCAGGCTTTCAAAGAGGGTATTCTACATATTGACATTAATGCCAAAGTGCCCTCTATTTCAGCTGGAGAGACGCAAAGGCAATTCCTAACCCAAGAGGAGCTAGAGGCTTTATACAATACAGATTGCAAGTTACCTATCCTAAAGAGAGCGGCTATATTTTCAGCTTTAACTGGCTTGCGATTTTCAGACATTCAGAAGCTCAACTGGTCTGAAGTGCAGCACAGCCTAATTGAGGGGCATTACCTCCAATTCAGGCAGAAAAAGACTAATGGTGTAGAATTACTTCACGTTTCAGAACAAGCTGTAGGGCTCTTGGGAGACAGAGGTGCTAATAATGAGCTCGTATTTAAAGAGCTTACATATTCTGCTTACAATAATGACATACTTAAAGACTGGATTAAGGCAGCCGGTATAACTAAGGCTATTACTTTCCACTGCTTTAGGCATACCTATGCTACTCTGCACTTATCCTTAGGCACAGATATTTATACTGTATCTAAGCTCTTAGGACATAGGGAGCTTAAAACAACTATGGCCTATGCTAAGGTTATTGATAAGACCAAGAGAGAGGCAGCTAACATAATAAAATTAGATATTTAAAAGCTTTAATGGAAAAGAAGATAGACTTAAATAAGTTTTTAGCATTAGTAGAGGTAGGACGTTTCTCTGAGCTGGAAATATATAATTATGTTGAAGCTTTGACCGGAGGCTTTGACCAGCACAAGCTAGGCTTAATGCAAAAGACTGTAAAACAATATATAATAGACCGTAAAGAGGAATACTTTACTGAGCAGGAGACTAACCTTATAGACCTTCTAAATTTATTTCCTGATGAGGACAAAGAATTTCCCTTTAAGGAGATTCCAGACCCAGAAACTTTTTTTGGTAAGGACAAGGCTAAACTTATTAAGATACTAAAAAAGTACTATGATGAGGGGAAAGGGTTACCATTCAAGGAGATTCCAGACCCAGATACTTTTATAAAAAATGAGAAGCGTTTTGCTGGGACAATACTCATACTTGACAAAGAAAAATTATTTGGAAATGCTATACACTTTCAACTGTACCTAGTTTATGAGCTACAAAACCTGATAAGTGCGAAATTGGCTCCGCAGCTTCATAAACCTTTAAAACCTAAACATACCCCCACAGGCATTTCTATTAAATTTATACAGCTCTTAACAGAGGAGGGAAAGAAAATCCTACCGTTTTTATTAGACGCCTATAGGGGCTCTAAAATCAAAGAATACTCTTTGATGTTTTTGTCTTTAAAAGCTTTGGGGTACTTAACAGAAGAGGTAAACGGCCTTAGTGATGGTAAGATAGTAGAAGCTCTCAGAGAAACTTTTGGAGAAAGGGTGGGCAGTAGAGCTAGTTTTAACAAGGCTTTGAATGATTACGGCATATACATAGACTCCACAAGAAAAGCGGAGTTAAATCGTCATATACAGCGTATTAAAGAAGCATTTGGCCACCTTTAGGTATTGGCTGCTAAAAGCAAATTCTTAGCAGCTTTTTAGCTGCTAAAGATACCCCAAGGTATTGTCACAACTTTGCATCATACCAAGTGATGAGAGCTATGACAGAAACCAATTCCGCTTATTTTGAAGCCCGATTTAACAAGCTAGAGGCTCAGATAGACCTTTTATTTGAAAAGCTAGGAAACTTAACTCCTGAGCAAGAAATCTCAGATTTCAACAACCAATTACTTACAATTACTGAGGCAGCCAAATTTTTAAGCCTTGCCAAACAGACCCTCTATGGTTTAGTGCAGCGCAGAGCCATACCAGTTTGTAAACAGGGCAAGCGCCTCTACTTCCCAAAGGATGAGCTTACAGAATGGATTAGAGCAGGACGTAAAAAGACCCGTTCTGAGATACAGGCAGAGGCAGCGGTTTACGTAGGAGCTAAAAGAAAAAGACAATTAGCCACAGCTTAAGTAAAGTTTGCAGTAGAATTAAGACAGACCCCTTAAAAGGTCTGTTTTTTTATGCACAACCACCATTTTTGAAGCAGTAGGGTCATAATCCATATAAAAATAGCTGATTACCTAGTTTCTGGGCTTATGGCTGCCACATCTGCCCTAGGGCTGTGCCTTTACCTTACTTTCCAGTAGAGAGGCTATAAAGGGCTTATTTCGCCTTATTTCTCTCAGGCTATGTATGGCTAGTACTATAAATCTTCCCAAGATTCATTCCATACAGTAAAATCCTCTGAGCAAAATCTGTTTAGTGCATAGCGATAAGCTTCTGAAAAGGACTCAAACCGCTCTGGCAGAGTAATGCCATGTCTTATAACAAAAAAATTAGGCGTAGTAGGCTGGCTATACGCATTTAAGCACTCTTCTTCCCCTCTATGTCCCTGCCTTTTAGTCTCCATAAGAACCATAAACTCGCTTTGTATTACAAGTTTACTGCCATTCAGCTATTTAAGACAGAAATGGTATTAAAACACGTATAAAAACAGAATAAAACCTAGTTTATACGTAATGCCATACTTACTCCTAGAGTAGCGATACTGGTGAGAGCTGGGCTGGCCAGAGACCCACATAAGAGGCATTAACCTCATAACTCTAATAAGACTCTGACAATCAATGTTTTTCAGTAGTGATAAAACATAGGCAGGCAGTTAAAAGAAAAAACCCACTAAAATAGTGGGCTCTTTGGGTAACCGTATGAATGAAAGTTGATTGCCTTTAGTTGAGCTGGCTTACTTGGTTTACAAGCCTCATTAGCTCAGAATGGGGAACCAGCCAGAATTTAGGACGCATTAGGCATCTGGTGGCCTTAACCTTGCCTGTACTGATTAAGCGCCTTACGCTTGAGTCGCTAATAGGCAGCCCTCTCTGTTTTAGGGCTTTCTGGAAAGCCTTTAGGGTGTAAAATGCCTGCTCTGGTTGTGCTGTAGTGGTATTGCTCATAGTGTCTCCTGCTCTTTATTTCTTGCCTCCAAATTGCTCTAAACGCTTATCTAGCTCATGCTGTGGGATAACCCAGCGGCCATAGTCATCTTTTGAAAGGTCTATTTTGCCGTAATACATTTGATTGTGTAGCTGGTCTTCTGAGAAGTCAATGCCATGCAGGCTAAGCTCCCAGATAAACCCGTAGATAGAATAATACCCTTTTTCTATTGGTGGCCACTTTTTGCCACTGGCTTTAATGCGTCTCAGTAGCTCCTCTTTTGCAATATGCCAGTTGCCTTGGTCATCCATTTTGCACTTAAAGGAGCATATTGCCATACCTCTGCCCACTGAGTCTATGGTAATGTTCACCCCTCTCTCTGAGAGGATTTTCACGAATTTCAACAATGGTATGTACTCCTCCTCTTTCTCCACTGTAGCTGTCTCTCTGCTCATAATCCCTCCTCCTTTTAACTGTTTAAAATATGTTTCTACTGTGCTCCTCCACTGTGTCCCTACTGTGTTAAATAGGGTGCTTCTAGGCTTAAGGGGCAGGCCATCTCCTTAGGCAAAAGCAGAGCTTAAAAGCAGTGCTTATGCCGGAGATGACCCACCAAAACACCGCTTCTGAGTGTATCGGGGCTCCCTAGACAAAAAGCCAAGCTCTGGGAGTTCGCTAGTATTTTCGGGCTATGGCTTTTGCCCCTCCATCTCATGCTCTAGCTTTGCCGCACTGTCCATGTGAGAAATCTTCTAGGACTAAGACTGTGGCCAAACGTAAGTGACCCCGATACCTCCACAGAATAAGGCTCTTTTTGCTCTGCTCTGAGCACTAAAAAGTCTCACATACATATAGGGAAAAGAGGTGGCCAGCGTGAAGAAATCCCTAAAAAAAACGTCAATAAATAGCAAAGTTCTTTAGATAGTGCTACTATTCAGGGTTAAGTGCAATATGTCTAAAAGGAGTGTAGAGGCTCTGGGTGGGGTACGTCTGGCCAGCTCTGGCCTTTGTCCTTAAAGCTCTGGGTATGGGGCCCTCATTATTTGTGGTGGGCTTCAGCTTTGATGCTGGCAGGTAGAGAGTGCTTAGCCTGCTTTTAGTGCTGCCCTCCTTATAGTGGCAGCGTCTTAGGCAGGAACTGCTCTTAATTGCTTCCCTATTGCAATAAAAGCCAATCTAGGGCAGTGAGGCTGTATAGATTTCTACTGTGGCCTTACGGCCTTTGAACTGTGTTTGTACTGTATTCCTACTGTGTTTAGAGAAGAGGAGTACGCTGCGCTTCCTCCTCCATATATGTGCC
Source organism: Sabulibacter ruber (assembly GCF_017355955.1). Lineage (GTDB taxonomy): Bacteria > Bacteroidota > Bacteroidia > Cytophagales > Hymenobacteraceae > Nibribacter > Nibribacter ruber_A. The sequence continues at coordinate 484,305 of NZ_JAFFID010000001.1, forward strand.
CTACTTTATTAACAAAGTGCATAAGACAGCATAAGAAGTTCAAATTATGACAAATTGCCTCTTTAGGTTTACATATTACAAGCAAAGGTAGTGCAGTTGCATGACGAAACCGACATAATGTCAAGATTGGCCAATTTCAATACAAAAAAACAGGTTGGTATTATAATGGCATAGCCAAATGAAACCAACCTGCTAAACTGACTTAAAATTTTGTAAGTATTGGGGTTTCCTCTTATGCGATTCTTTACCCTACCTAAAGGCTAGTTACCTAATTAGACTTACAAAGTGCCTATAGCTAAATGAATGGGGATTCTCCTTAGCTGTACTTGGCGCAAAGCTATAAAGATTTTATTAGATAAGGTATTTAATAAGATATATCGCATACGGCCTAAATGTAGGTACAGGAGGGGGCATTACGTTAGTATGCGCAAACTAATAATATAAAACTTATGGCATTTTTTACCACTTCAGATTTAAAACTAAAATACTCTTGGAACGCTAGGCAGGAGGGCGATAATCCAAATTATATAGGAACGCTTGACAGAATCAAGGTTGACAGACATGAAGGCTATGAGGTTCTACATTTTATTAATCAGGTTGCCAGCGACAGCAAATGGACATCAGCAGATAAAGCAGCTGGCTGGAAGTTGGAGAAAATGCTTAGAGATGCCCCAAGTCAAATGACTATGCGCAAGGACTTATTAGACTGGATTATTGCTAATTGGAAAACTTATAATAAGTAGTTGTGAACATAAGCAAGCTCTTAATGGAGCTTGCTTATTTATTGCCCTGACCTCCTATGCAGTGAAGTTTTAGTTACCTTTTTAGATTAGTTTATTGTTAAAACGGAGGTGCGTCATCCCAGCTGGAGTGTGGTAAACCGTCCTTAAAATCACTATTCATTTTATTTCCTAGCCTTATTGTAACAGGAAAACCAGTAAGCTCATCTATATCTGGAATAGAATCAAAGGCTACCTCAGGCTCATTATTTGCGGCAGTGAACTTTGTAAACTTAGCTATAAACTGGAGAGGTACTGTGCCTAGCCTACCATTGCGGTGCTTTGCCACAATCAGCTCCGCATTATATGGCTTTGGGTAATTATTCTCATATTCTGTACCGCCATAGTATTCAGGCCTATATAGAAAGGCCACAATGTCAGCCTCATTTTCTATTGACCCAGAGTCACGGAGGTCATTAAGTTTAGGCCTCTTATCGTAATACCTATTTTCCACTGCCCTGTTAATTTGGGAATTAGCAATAATGGGTATTTCAAGCTCTTTAGCCAGCGCCTTTAGCTCTCTAACGATATAGGACACCTCTTGCTCCCTATTGCCCACAAACCTCCTTTGCTCCTCATTTAAGGACACTCTCTGAATGTCATCTATAATTACCAGCTCAGCCCTTCTGCTTTCTACCAGTGCACGGCAATCTTTGAGGAGGACATTAAGCCAAAGTTTTGAGTAGTCATTAATAAGCAAGGGACTCTCCTGAATTTTTCTGGTTGAATGCCTAACCTGTGCCACCTCATAAGGCATAAGGTTATTCTTAATTATCTTATCTAGGTCTATGCTGCACTCTCCAGATATAAGCCTCTTAATAATTTCGCTTTCTGACAGCTCTGCACTGAGATAGGCCAAAGGCTTACCATACTCCACTGCTAAGGCACGGGCTATAGACATGGTTAAGGCTGTATTTCCCATGGAGGGCTGGCCAGCTAAGACATATAAGTTTCCCTTTTGAAAACCATTAGTTATCACATCTAATTCTGGGAACCCAGAGGGCAATCCATTTAGTACAGCCTCACCAGTGGTGGCCTCTAGCCTCTCAATCTCTTTTTGAAAGCCTGAGTTCTCTGTCATGTTAGTCTTATTTAAATATAAGTAGCAATGTAATGCTTTATGATTTAAGCAAAGTATTAAATATGCTGTTAATCTATTAAACCTCTACTGCTTTATACTGTGTTTCTACTGGGAAAGGAGTCGCAGGCGCTCCTCCTCCATATATGTGCTGTAAATTCCTGACATAGTACAAGGCTATTCTTTTAAAACACAAGGATTATGGTGAAGCAAAAATGTGGCTTAATAGCTAGAATTGGTCTTAATAGCAATTACTATCAATGTGGTTTTAATCACTAATTCTGGCCTGCCTCTTTTCCTATACTATCCTAAACAGTAGGTAGGAAATGACAGCAGAACAGGTACGATTTGACATCGTTTTAAAGGATTTGGGGAGCTCTCCCATGGCCAAGTTTGTCCAGAACATGGAGAGGCAGGTAAAGAGCATTACCAAGCTAACAGGCTCACTGGAGAGGAGCTTTGCAGGCACCCAGAAAAAGATAAGCGGCTTAGCCTCCAGCATGGCTAAGATGAGCTCCAAAAAGCCACTCACAAACCTTAACAAAGGTCTCCAGACCACTAATGGCCAATTAGACAGAGCCATTAGCAAAATGAATAAGCTGGCCAATATTGCCCCAAAGGCACCTACCCTGCCTACGGCTCCCACTGCTGGGGCTAAGGGAGGCTCTGGAGGTGGCAGCATGGTAGGAGGTGCCCTTAAGGCGGCTGCTGGCCTCTTTGCCGTTGATAAGGTCTTTGAGTTTGGAAAGGGCGTTATAGACGTTACTGCCAAATTTGAGAAATATGAGGCAGTGCTTACCAATACCTTTGGCAGTGCAGAGAGGGCTAAAAGCTCCATGCAGATGCTTACGGACTTTGCAGCTAACACCCCTTTCTCAGTAGACCAGCTGACAGACTCCTATGTGAAACTGGCTAACAGGGGCTTTACCCCTACCATGCAGCAAATGACCAAAATGGGAGACCTAGCCAGCTCAGTAGGGAAAGACTTTGACCAGCTGGTAGAGGCAATTTTGGACGCAGAAATGGGTAAGAATGAGCGAATTAAGGAATTTGGCATTAAAGGAAAGGACAATAGGGATGGTACTATGACCTACACTTTTAAAGGCCAGAGCAAGACCATAAAGAAAGACGCTGCCAGCATTAGGGAGTATATGCTAAGCCTAGGAGACCTTAAAGGAGTGGGTGGCTCCATGGAGGCCATTAGTAAGACGCTGGGTGGCCAGCTCTCCAACCTAGGAGACAACTTTATGAGCCTCCAGAGAATCATAGGGGGCAGCTCTGGGGGTATCTTTTCCTATGCTATCTCTGGAGCCAATAGGCTCATAGGCTTCTTTAAAGAGCTTATTTCAAAGGGGAATCCAGTAAGGCAGGCTTTCACTGGGCTCTATAACGCGGTGGCTCCCATGGGGCAGGCTATCTGGGGTGCCATGAGCTCCATTAACCTCTTTAACGGAGAGGGCACCATGGCAGAGAAAACCATAAATTTAGTGGCTGGGGCGGTTGGTGCCGTTACCCCAGTGGTTAGCTTTCTGAGCGGCATAGTGGCCAGCGCTGCCAACTTTGTAGCCACCTATAAAACACAGTTCCAGTTCCTCACAGCTACGCTGCTGGCAGGGTTTGCGGCCTATAAAATTGTGGGGCTCATAGGCTCCTTTATCGGTGTTGTGAGGGCTGCCACCACTGCCACTGCCCTAGTCACAAAGGCTCAGGCGGCATGGAATTTTGTGATGAATATGAACCCTATAGCTAGGGTGGTCACCATTATAGGCGCTCTTACTGGTGCGGTGCTGGTGGCATGGAATAAGTTTGAGGGCTTTAGGGGTACTATTATGGGTATCTGGGAGGTGCTAAAGGGCTTTGGCTCTGCCCTCACCACTGACTTTGGAGGCTCCATTATGAGCATGGGCAGGGGTATAGCCAATTTCTTTGGAAAGCTCATTACCCCAGTGTTTACCATGATTGAGGCCATTAAGAGCGGGGAGTGGATGAAAGCGGCTAAGGCAGGTGGCCAGCTGCTTCTAAACTTTACCCCAGCTGGTTTCATGGCGCAGGCCACTAAGTCTGTGACCAATGCAGTAACCAGCTCAGAAGCCTTTAAACGGGGCAGGGACAAAGCCAAAAATGGTGGAGGTATACTGAGTATGCCAGACTTTTTCAGTAAGGCTCAGGCTGTGGCAGCCACTCCAGCGGCTCCAGCTAGGGCAGGTGGAGGGAACGCTAAGGCAGTGGCAGCGGCCAATAGGGCGGCAGAGGACACAGCTAAGGTAAAGTCATTTGCTGGAGAGGGTGCTACAAAAGGTGGCCTCCAGATGAACATAGAAAACCTGTTTAACATCAACACCCAGCGCCTACTAGAGTCAATGGGTAAGGATGGGCTGGCCATAAGGGACGTGCTCACTAAGGAGCTACTGGCCATTGTGAAAGACGTGGAGGTGAGCCACGGTAGCTAAATTCACCAATAAAAGAGAGAGAGGGGTACTGTTTTCCTACCACTTTAGCAGCCCCTCTCCCACTCTTTTTACCAATTTGAGTCAGTGGGCAGGCTGCCACCCAAGTCCAAGCCACTAAAGCCCAAATCTCTCTCTACTAGCACCTCTTTTCCCTCTGAGAGCTCAGAGAATAGGGAAAACATACCTAGCATTTCCTCCTCCAGCTCCATTAAGTCTGGTATATCTAAGTCTAACTCTGTCTTTAGTTTGCTGTCCAGCTCTAGTAGCTGCTGGGTGCTGTAGTCGTTACTGGTAAAGGGCGTAGTAATATTGTCCATGGTGTAAGGTGGGTTGTGATTTAGTTAATTAGTTTGATACTGGTATAGTTAAAAAGTCTAAAAACGGGCTCGGGGCGGGGGCAGAAAATGCACTATTTCAATTCCTGAGAATTTGCTTTGAGAAATGGAGGGGGTGGACACCCTAGTAATACCAGAGGGTTAAAACCTTGAAAATTAGCCCGATAATATTTGTGCCTTTAAGGCCACAGACCCATGCCCCCCTCTTTTTTTGGAGGACTGGGGCCTACCCCTTAGCCTCCTGCTCTAGCTCTTTCATTTTATTCTTAACCCTCTGCACTGTAGATATGCCTATCTCACAAATTTTGGCAGTGTCTCTTACTGTATGTCCCTCATTAAGGCACTTAACCACCTTTTTGTATTCCAGTAGCATCTTGTCTGTAGCCTTTACGCTACCCTTTTTCCTGCCTATGTGCTTACCCTGCCTCTTTGCCTCTGCCATTCCTGACTTAACACGCTCAATAAGGGTAAGACGCTCCATTCTCCCTATATCTGCCAGAATGGTCACAAGGAACTGAGCCATAGAGTTTAGACTTCCATTAGGGTTAAGGGTCTCCAGATTGTAATTCATTACCACAATAGAGACCTTATAGGAGTGCAGTTCTTCTAAGGTGGCCAGCACCTCTGGGGTGGCTCTGCCTAGGCGGCTTACCTCATGCACCAGCACCTTATTCACTTTGCCAGTTCTGGCCAGCTCCAATAGCGTTTGTATGGCCTTTCTCTCAGTATTGGTTTTAGAGCCACTAATGGTCTCACAGATAGTCTCCACTATTTTATACCCCTTTGCCTCTGCATAGGTGGTAAGCTCTGTTATCTGTCTTTCCTGCTTTTGGTCTGCACTGGAGACTCTGACTAATAAGGCTACTTTGTTCATGGCTCTAGCTCCGTTTCTGATATGCCAAAGGTAAGGAGAGTATTTTTAGTAACCAAAAAAGGTTTACGTTTTTTGAACACAAAAATTTAGAGATTCTTACCTCGTTTCCTGCCTGCAAAGCCACATTTTTTCAAAGACCTTTTTTTGAACACAAAATACCTAGGGGCATCACACCCTTAGAGCCATTTACTCTGTTTAGAGCTGTGGGAGTAACTAGGGATAGCTAAGCGCAAAATTGCGCTCAATAGAAAAGGCAAGCAGAGCCGCACTCTGTACGTCTAACTCTAAGCCTGATTCCCCCTGCTTACTTTAAAGTGGAATACATAAGTTTTAATGCGATTTGAGAAAGTAAGACTGAGGTGGTTGGCTGTGCTCACCACTATAAACCACCGTTTAAAATAATGACCACCCAGCCATAAACCTCCCTTGAACCTCTGTTTTAGACTGTCGGAGTAGGTAAGGGTAGCTAAGCTCAATTTTGAGCTCAGTGGGAAAGGTATTATTTCAAATGCTGGGTGGCACTTGCTATATTGGCAGGAAAAAAGGCCATGGTCAATACCAACACTATGAGAGAGCAAATTTTACAGCTGGAGATTCAACTAGTAGAGCTCACACAGAAGTACGGACTTAATGCCACCTTTGAGGAGCAAAGGCAAGTAATAGCGCTGGGTAAGGAGCTGGAGAGCTTAAGAGCACAGCTGGGCGGCTAGAATTTTAACCAGCTCAAACCTGTGCCCGTTAAAAATGTAGACCTAAGAGCACAGCTGGCAAGCTAGACTACTAACCAGCGAAATCTTTCGCCCGTTAGATATGCAAACTCATTGAGAGCTCAGATGGCTAACTGAGCGCAATTTTGCGCCTAGTAAATTTCAGAACTTTGAGAGGGGCAGCATATATACTTTATTCCTTAAGGCTTTTTGGTATTCTCCCTCTTTGTATAGGGTGTTTCTAATGAAACCCTAATAAAATGGGCTGTTTTTACTGGGTTTTCTGGGTGCTGGAGTGGGATTTAATGCTCAATTAGTATTAGTCTTTAAAACATGACAATTAATTAAGCGGTGGGCTCCAATTAGTGCCTATACCCTTTCCCATTAGTGATTTATTAAGCTTCTAAGCTCAATAACCCAAAGCAGCCGTATTTCTAAAGCCCGGCTGGTATTCTATGTATTCTTAACATTATTTGTTTACTTGCGCACAATGGAAACTGGTCAACATATAGTGGAATTGAAATTTGAGGGGAATGGCATTAAGCCCTCAAAGGTTAAGGCTAGTGAGGTGGCTGAGCTAGTTACAAGCTTTGAGGCAGCTATTTATGCTATCATAAAGGCTCAGCACCCTTCTATTGATGACTCCCAAGTCTTAATAAGCTTTAACCAAGTGCAAGACCAGAGTCTTAGTATAAAATGCCTAGCTAACATTGCCAAATATGTTTTACCAGCCTATGCCCTCATAGCCTCCTCTTTTAATTCTGAGCAATACAGCACTTTACCTAGCACCTCAGTTGAGAACCTAAGAAAAATAACTAGGTTTTCAAAAAAGTATGAGTGCGAGGGTGTCTTAATTCAGGACGGCAAAAGGTTAGCTCAATTCAATAAGGACACTGAGATTGTCTATAAGGACGCTGGTACTTCCCGTGGAGATACTACTATATATGGGACAGTATTAAAAGCTGGAGGTGACACACCTAGAGTTACCCTAAAAATTGATGATGACTATACTGTAAGTTTTGAAGTCTCTAAGGCGATAGTGATTAAGCTTGCAGAAAACCTATATAAAGAAGTAGGCTTAATAGGCAACGCTAAATGGGATAAGAGAACTTATAAGGTAGTAGACTTTAGAGCAGAAAGCATTATCTTTTTAGAGCAAGCTACTATTCAGGAGACCTTCAAGGAGCTGGGGCAACTCTATAGCAAAGCGTTCAATAAGTTTGACAACGTAGACAGACCACAAAGCTAAGAGGTATGAGCAGGCTTGTTTTAATTGATAGTCAACTTTTCATCTGGGGTATAAAAGGAGAGGCTAGACCAGAGCAATTTCATAAAATTGCCGAAAGCAAACGCTTATTAGATTGGCTACAAGAGCGCAAATACAAGATTTTACTACCTGTACCACAAATGGTAGAGCTTTTATCCTGTGCAAATCCTAGTGAACAGCAAGCTATAAAGGATTTATTTGATAGAAGGTTTCGTATAGTACCGTTTGACTCTATGGCTGCTGAGGTCTGTGCAGAACTCCTCTATGACTCTTATAATGATAAAGACCTAATAGCCTACCGTAAGGAGCACAAGGTTACAAAAGGCTCCATTAAATATGACTGCATGCTAGTAGCAGTAGCAATAACAAATAGAGTTGAGGTAATTTATTCCACCGACCCAGACCTTAAACGTTATGCTAATGGTCGTATACACGTATCGGAACCCCCTTTTATACCAGAGCCCTCAGAAATTGGGAAACAACTAGAAATGTTTCCAATGTTAGGCTCGGAAGAAACAATAGAAGAAACTCCAGATTCTATAGTTACCCCTGAGATTGCTGCTGCCATAGAAAGGGATGGTTATTACGCTACACCACATGGCACAATAATAGCTCCGCTAAGTGACAGTGATGGTGAAATTATAGTCAATAAATAAGACTATATTATTACAAGTCTACACGGCAGAAATCTACTATTTGCTCCTTATTTGTACCTCAAAAACAGAAAACTCTTTGTAACTCCCTGCAATACAGACTCCTATAAATAAATATTACATTCTGCATCGGCAAGTAATATTGGCTATAAAAGGGTTTTTAGCCCATTTTTTGATTTTAACGGATTTTCAAAGTATCATCTAGCTTAAAAAGATCGAGGAATTTGGTTATGCTTTGTTTTAACCTCCTTTTTGGTGCCTTTTAGCAAAAGGCACCAAAATGATCCTGCCTTTCATATATACCCCTCAACAAGCGAAGGAGTTAAACGCTAATCTACATTAGTGCTCCAACATGACTAAGGTTTGTTTGATTATATAACACCATTATGAATACAAATTTTTAAAGAAAATATAAGAACTTATTAAGGCATTTTTGTAACTTAGATAATTAAGAACCACTTACTTATGTAGGTTCCTTGAAAAGGATAAAAACCAATCGGGTGAATTGTATTTTATTACAAGGCTATATTATAAAAATTATACTCTTTATACGTAAATGTTCTGAATACCATAACGTAGGAACCAGGATCTACCATTAGATACAGCAGAGAAGTTGGTAATAAACCTATAAATACAAACAAGTATCACCCCCTGATCTATCACAAAGTCCTTAATTAGCTTTTATGGAGCGTATCCCAACTTCAGCACCATATATACCGGAATTAAGTAACAATGAGAGTAGGCCCTTGTGGTCAGTGATGATTCCGGTTTACAACTGTGCTGAATACATACCAGATGTCCTGAACAGCGTGCTAGCGCAGGATCCGGGTGAGGACCAGATGCAGATTGAGGTTGTAGACGACCACAGCACCGACACTGATGTAGAATTGCTGGTTCAGGAATTAGGCAAGGGTAGAATAGGTTACTACAGGCAACCCGTTAATGTAGGCAGCCTTAGAAACTTTGAAACTTGCCTGAAAAGATCAACCGGGCGCTTGGTACACCTACTCCATGGCGATGATCGCGTGAAACCCGGATTCTACAAGAAAATAGCCTCTCTTTTTCAAAATTACCCGCAGGCGGGCGCCGCCTTTAGCAGTTACAGTTTCATTGATGAACAAGGCGCTACAACCAAGATATATGATCCCGAAGCCGAACAGGATGGGATTTTAGAGAACTGGCTTATCAGGATAGCAGAGCGGCAGCGCATTCAGTATGCTGCCATGGTTGTACGGCGGGAAGTGTACGAGAAACTGGGCGGGTTTTATGGAATTAACTATGGCGAGGATTGGGAAATGTGGGTGAGGATAGCGAAAAGTTACCCGGTTGCCTACACCCCAGAAGTGCTTGCAGAATACCGGGGTCACCTGGGATCTTTAACTTGGGAAAAAGCGGTAAGCGGCAAAACGTTCACTGATCTTCTCCATACCATAAATGTTATTCAAAAACATATACCCGAAAACCACCGGAAAGAAGTAATGTATAAAGCCAAGGAGCATTGCGCCAACTTTCTGATTGGGATGGCTTTTAATATCTGGAAGGAATCTCCCAATTGGAAATGCGCCCAAAACCTAATCAGGCAAGCCTTGCTCTTCAGCAAAAGCCCTTACATTATTGGGCAAGTGATAAAATTCTATATCAAAACCGGTTTAAAAATCTACAAAGTGCAGCAAACCCCAACTGTTTCTCCCCTTCCTCTTTAACCCTCTTCCTTTCCTTGGGGCTTTAACAATATAATTCGGTATACTTTCAGCCTGTCTTGTTAAGACCGACTCCTCCTGACTTCATCTTCTTGGAAATATATAATTATCTCCATTTTTTCTACTTTACATAAATCCAAAAATATACCCTACTTTTGAATCCAGAATACGTATGGCACTTAGGTAGGGCTGTAGTTTAGATTTAGAAGTACAAATGGAAAATTCTTTTGGGATACCCATCATCCCCGATAATGAAGAAGAGAGATTGGCAAAGCTGCGCAGTCTACATGCCTTGGATACCCATAAAGAAGAGGGCCCTTTCAAGCACATCGCGGCTATGGCTACCCGCATGTTTGATGTTCCCATTGCGCTGGTAAACCTGGTGGACCGGGACTATGTCTGGACCAAAGGCAGTGCCGGCATGGAGGTTACTTCACCGGTGCCCAGAGGAACCAGCCTATGCTCCCTTGCCATCCTTCGGGACGAAACCACTGTCTTTGAAAATGCCAGGGAGGAACCATGCCTTTTGGCTAACCCCATGGTAGTTGGAGAATTCGGGTTAAAGTTTTACGCCGCCGCCCCTCTAACTACCTCAGACGGGTACAATATTGGCGCCCTCTGCATTGTAGACAAGGAACCAAAAAACTTCTCTGAATCAGACCAGAAAATCCTCAAAAACCTAGCTTCAATTGTAGTGGCCGAGATTGAGAAGGGACTTGTATAAGGTAGAATCACCACATCAGTTTTAAATCCTTTCCTGATTCAATATAAATATAAGTCCTATTAAGAAAGGACATTAGGTAAGGTGAACTGGTCATTGGCCTCAACTAGCATTAGAAAGGGCTATTGACCGGTTCACCTTTTTATTTTCTTATCAATACCCACTTCTTTGCTATTCAAGAGGATTGATGGAAATCATCATACCTAACCAAGAAGGCAGTTTAAGTCTTTTCGCAACTACTTTTCTGAAGGGAGCATAAAACAATTCTTTTAGCTAAATCAGTAGCAAATAGTAAGGTCTCTTAAGGTATCAAAAGCAATCACCAATCTTTCTCACCTTAAAGTGTCTTTCGTTTTTATGCTCTTTTCTAGATATCACCTTCAAAACAATTAGCTTGATAATATGCAATGGGAGTAAATGTAAGCCAACCCGATTGTTATCTTGTAATTCATGAACTCTCTTCTCCTTCCACTAACCAGCCAATCAGAGCAGACAGTTAGCTAACCCGTAATTCTTTAGTTTTTACAAAATATAAACATACCAACACAGCTTCTCCTGAAACAAATCTTCAATCCTATACTTTCCTTTAATTCTGATCTAAATAGGCCTAAAACGCACTAGTGAGCAATTTTACCTTTTTGTAATTTTGCCGGCCATATTCTATTCAACAGATCGTGATTCAGAACACTTCAGGACTAAGTCTCAAGGAGGATGTATGGGGAAAAATGGCCCATTACTCGCAGGACTTGCTTTGCACCATTGACCACCAAGGGAACTTCCTTCAGGTAAGCGAAGCCAGCAGCACCTTGCTTGGTTACCAAAGCACGGAGATGTGCGGTCAGCATTTTTCTGGTTTTGTATTAGAGGAAGATCTTCCAATTACCCAAGAGGCCATCAATGACGTATTTGCGGGACATAACAGAACCAATCTAGAGATTAGGCTAATCCACAGAACCGGCCAGACCTTGTATTTTCTTTGGAGTGGGGCCTGGTCTGCCGAAGATCAGGTCATTTACGCCATCGGTAGGGATGTAACGGAACTGAGGATCAGCAGGAAGAACCTGGAAGAAAGTGAACAGAGGTACAAAGCGTTGTTTGAGCACAACCCCGATGTCATCTTTCTGGAAAATACCGAAGGATTGGTGACAGAGGTAAACCAGAGTTTCTGCGATGCCTGGAGGATCTCCAGGGATAAGGCTATAAACCGGCCGGCCTCCGCTTTTCTTCCTCCTCACCTGATTTCCGTGGCAGAGCAATCGTTCAAGGAGGCGCTTTTAGGAAGCATGCTGCGGTGTGATCTGGAGTTTGAATGTGAATCGGGCCAAAGACGGGTTTTTGACACCACCAAGTACCCTATCTGGGTGAATGGGCAGATTGTGGGTGTCCAAACCGTAGCCAAAGACATCACGCCTATGGTTCTGTCCTATGAGACCATCCAGCACCAGGCCCATAAACTGAACACCATTCTGGAAAGCATCACCGATGCGTTTCTCACCTTAAGCAAAGACTGGCAGATCACCTATATCAACAGCGAAGCAGAAAACCTGCTGGCTTTGGATAGAAGGCAGCACATAGGCCTGAGCTTCTGGAACCTCTTACCAGAGGAAATGGGAAGCGAGATCTACCTACAACTTCTGCAAGCCTTGGAAACAGACTCAACCGTAGATTTCACTTCCTTTCTTAAAACCCATAGTAAATGGCTCCGGGTAAAGGCCTACCCCTCTGAGGAAGGACTATCTATCTACATTGACGATGTAACCCAGCAGGTGAAAGCGCAGCAAGAGTTGGAACGGCTCTCGTTGGTTGCCCGTCATACCACCAACGGGGTAGTAATCACAGGCAATTCCAATACCATAGAATGGGTCAACGAAGGCTTCACCAAACTAACGGGTTACACCCTGGAGGAGGCCGTGAACAGAACACCGGTAGAGTTACTGAAAGGAGAAGAAACCAATGCTTCTACCATCCAGCGGATTTATGATGGGATTGAAAAACCGGAAGCGTTCAGAGAGGAAATCCTTGTTTATGGAAAAACAGGCCAGAAAAGGTGGCTGGATGTAGAGCTTACCCCGGTGCTGAACGAAAAACAGGAACTCACAAAACGCATCAGAATACTCTCAGATATCACCGACAGGAAAGCTACCCAGAAAGAATTAGAGAAGCTCTCACTGGTAGCCAGCAGAACCAACAACAGTGTGCTCATCGCCGATAAAAACTGGCACATAGAATGGATAAACAACGGCTTTACGCGATTGTTTGGCTACAGCCCGGAGGAAGCCATTGGCAAAAAACCTTCTGACTTGCTGCACAGCACCAGAACCGACAAGACGGCCTTTGCCGCCCTGGAGCAGAATCTGCTTCGTGGAGAAGCGATATCCTTTGAGGTTCTGAACCTGAAGAAATCCGGGGAAGAAGTCTGGCTCTCGGTGGAAGTTTCCCCGGTACTGGATGAGCATGGCAACATCATCCGTTTTGTGGAAGTCCAGACCGATATAACCCCTCTTAAAACTTCTGAGCGGGAGTTAGCCAAGCTGGCCAAAGACCTCTACCGCCAGAACAGCGACCTTCAGCAGTTCACGTACATTATCTCGCATAACTTAAGGTCTCCGGTAGCCAATGCCATGGGGCTGGCAGACCTGCTGCTGAACACCGCCGCCGATAAAACCAAATTTGAGAAAACACTGGATTTTCTAAGGCAAAGTATCTACAAACTAGATACCGTACTTAAAGACGTAAATACCATTCTGAGCATCAGAGACAAAAAAGGCAACCTGGAGCGGGAACTTGTCAACCTCAACGATGTAGTTTCCCAGGCCATGTCTTCTTTCTTTGTCACGCTTCAGAAAGAAGGAGCCAAAGTAAACATCAGCATCCCAGATGGGCTTACCCTTAAAGCCAACAAAGCCTACGTATACAGCGTTTTCTATAACCTTATTTCCAACGCCATAAAATACAGGTCGCAGGAACGTCCGCTTCAGGTAGATCTGAATTGCTTCGGGGATGAGCAGAAAGGCATCATCATCTCCTTCTCAGACAATGGCTCCGGTTTTGATGCCCAGAAAGAAAAGAAAAACCTGTTCAAGCTTTACAAACGGTTCCATCCTAAACAGGAAGGTCGAGGCATGGGGCTATACCTGGTTAAAAACCACATAGAGGCCATGGGAGGCAGAATAGAGGTATCCAGTAAGGTGGGCATAGGAACAAGTTTCCTCATTCACCTGCCGCAGGAGTAAAGCAAAAACAAAGAGGATATAGCAGATTAACTGAATTGGAAAGAGCGGGCTGACTTAGATTCATTCCTGATGATCTGAGTCAGCCTTCTGCTTTAAAGACTTAGTCCTTAGTGCACCTCTCCTGCTGTAAAGGTTTGCCCTGTATATTGCCTGGTGGTTTTGGCTAGCTTTAGGATAAATGAGCCTAAAACAGAAAACCTCCTTTCCTACTCCAACTTCAACTTATTAAGGCTTTCCTATTTCACACCCGTTAGTTTAGGTACATTTTTTTATTTTGGTTAATAAATTGAAATTAATTATTGAAATATTAAAACATAGTATTATATTTCCTTATCTGAAAAGATAAATCCCAAAATTGAAGAGGTTCCCCTCTTTTGGAAAACTATCAAAACGGAGGAAGAGGAAAAATGGGAAAGGTAAGAAACATCTTAGCCAGCAAAGGGCACACTATTTTCTCTATTGAGCCCGATGAAACCGTGTACCAGGCACTTGAACTTATGTGCGAGAAAAACCTGGGGGCCCTCCTGATTGTGGAACGTGGAAAATTTACCGGAATCTTCACCGAGCGTGATTACGCCCGCAAAGTAATCTTGAAAGGCAAGGCCTCTAAAGAAACGCTGGTCAGGGAAATCATGAGCGAACGCCCCATCACCGTTACTCCAGACACCTCCATTGAAGACTGCATGAAACTGATGACCCAAAGCTACATCCGGCACCTGCCCGTGCTGGAAAACGGCGAACTGGTGGGGCTGGTTTCCATTGGAGACGTTGTGAAGTACATCATTGAGGAACAGAAATACATCATTGAGAACCTGGAGCACTACATTACCGGTCACTAAGGGGTACTAACCCGTAGTGTGTTCAATCCCTTCTCTTGCACTATGCTGTAACCAGAATCCAAACGATTCCCTGGAGGGGAATGCGCTTTGACCAATTCTACCCAAACAACCCTGCTCTGGCCTCTATTGGTCTATGCTGCCATTGTTCTCAGCTTAGCCGGAGTCATTCTGCTCATCTCCCACTTTCTGGGTGCCCGGCACCAGGAACGCGCCACCGCTGAGCCTTATGAGGGAGGCATTGTGAGCACGGGAACGGCCCGCCTGCGCTTCTCTTCCCAGTTCTACCTCATTGCCATGCTCTTCGTCATTTTCGATGTGGAGACCATTTTCATTGTGTCCTGGGCCATCGCGTTTCAGGAACTGGGTTGGTACGGGTATTTCGGGGTGCTGGCATTTATAGTGCTGCTGGTGGTGGTGCTGATCTATGAGTGGCGCAACGGGGCGCTGGACTTTGGTCCGGATGGTAGGAAGATTCTGCAGGCTTATAAGAAAATCACCCTAAAAGAAGAGACCCGGCATGAAGTGGTGGCTGAGTAGACCAGAACAACCCACGGGCGCCGTGAAGGGCACAGGCTCCTACGAGGAAACCATGCAGCAGAGCATCATGCTCAGCTCCATGCAAAGTCTGCTGGCCTGGGGACGGAAGAACTCCATGTGGCCCTTTCACTTCGGGCTGTCCTGCTGTTTTGTGGAGATGGCCACCAGCATGACGCCCAAGTATGACCTGGCCCGCTTCGGGGCCGAGGTGATCCGGGGCACGCCCCGCGAAGCCGATGTCATGATCATTGCCGGCACGGTCTTCATCAAAATGGCTCCCATTATCCAGCGCCTGTACGAGCAGATGATGGAGCCCCGCTGGGTCATCTCCATGGGCTCCTGCGCCAACTCGGGAGGCATGTATGACATCTACAGCGTGGTGCAAGGGGTAGACAAATTCCTGCCCGTAGATCTGTACGTGCCCGGCTGCCCACCTCGCCCCGATGCGTTCATGGAAGGGCTGGTGCTGCTGTCAGAATCAGTGGGGAAAGAGAAGCGGCCGCTGAGCTGGAGCGTGGGCGAGCAAGGCATCATCCGTCCGGATAAAACGGAGGTAAAAGCCCGCAAAGTAGAGCACCGCCGGCAGATGACCGATTTCCGGTCGCCGGATGAGATATAAATCAGGATACAATCCAGCAGAATTCAATACATCAGGATAAACTTAATAGTAAGTGGAACCCCGTCAGTGTAGAGGAATGAAATAGGCACACAAGGAAAGGGATCTGCCCCTGAACGGGGTACAAAACTCCTGTACAATGGATAGCAACGGCAACCTTCTGGCGCAACTGCAATCCCGTTTCGGTGAGGGCACCTTTACCGTACAGGCCACCAAGGATGAGATCCTCACCCTCTGGATGCCTGTAGCCCAAGCCAAAGAGGTCCTGCGGTACCTCAAGAAAGAAATCCCGCAGCCCTTTCCTTTCCTTTACGACCTCTGCGCCCTAGACGAGCGCACCCGCAACCGGGCCACAAACCACGTCCCCCACGCCGATTTTACCATTGTTTACCACCTATTCTCCTATGCCCGGAACCAATTCATCCGACTGAAAGTAGGTCTGTTTGGAGAGTATCCTTCCCTGCCCAGTATCACCGGGCTGTGGGCCAACGCCAACTGGTACGAGCGGGAGATCTATGACCTCTTCGGGATTAAGTTCGAGGGCCACCCGCACCTGTCCCGCATTCTCATGCCGCGCACCTGGGAAGGCCACCCACTGCGCAAAGAGCACCCGGCCCGGGCCACGGAGATGGGACCTTTTAGGTTGTGGGACGAAAAACAGGACCGGGAGCAGGAGGCCTTGAAGTTCAAGCCCGAGGAATGGGGCATGGCGCGCCAGAGCGAAGACAGTGATTTCATGTTCCTCAACATCGGGCCGCAGCACCCGGGCACCCACGGCGTTTTGCGCATCATTCTGCAACTGGACGGTGAAGACATTGTGGATGCCGTGCCCGAGATAGGTTTCCACCACCGTGGGGCCGAGAAGATGGGCGAGCGCCAATCATGGCACACTTATATTCCTTACACTGACCGCGTGGATTACCTGGGTGGCGTGATGAACAACCTAGCCTATCTGCTGGCGGTGGAGAAATTGGCGGGCATTGAGGTGCCGGAGCGGGTGAAGGTGATCAGGGTGATGATGTGCGAGTTCTTCCGGATTGCGAGTCACCTGGTGTGGTACGGCACCTTTGCGCAGGATTTGGGGCAGCTCTCGCCGGTGTTCTACATGTTCAGTGACCGGGAGAAAGTCTTTGAGGTGGTGGAGGCCATCTGTGGGGGGCGCATGCACCCCAACTGGTTCCGCATCGGGGGCGTGTCGCAGGATTTGCCCAAAGGTTGGGAAACGCTGGTGCAGGGTTTTCTGGACTATTTCCCCAAAAGGCTCAAAGAATACGACAGCATGGTGCTCAAGAACAGCCTGTTCAAAGCGCGTACGGTGGGCATCGGGATCTTCACCGCCGAGGAAGCCATTGAGTGGGGCGTGACCGGGGCCAACCTGCGGGCCTGCGGCATGGACTGGGATTTCCGGAAAACGCGGCCGTACTCAGGTTATGAGCTATTTGATTTTGAGGTACCCACCGGCCAGAACGGCGACTGCTATGACCGGGCGCTGGTGCGCGTGGCCGAGATGCGGCAGAGCCTCCGCATTATTGAGCAGTGCCTCAAAAACATGCCCGCCGGTCCGTTCAAAGCCGATCACCCGCTCACCACGCCGCCCATCAAGAAGCACACCATGCAGGACATCGAGACGCTCATCACGCACTTTTTGAACGTGAGTTGGGGACCGGTGATCCCGACGGGCGAGGCCATGAGCTGCATTGAGGCCACCAAAGGCGCCAACAGCTATTACCTCACCTCAGATGGCAACACCTCGGCGTACCGCGTCCGCATCCGCACTCCCTCTTTCCCCCACATGCAGATGCTGCCCTACATCACCCGCGGCTATACCGTGGCCGATCTGCTCTCCATCCTGGGCGCCATGGACTACGTGCTGGCGGATATCGACCGGTAGCGTGATTGAGAGATTGAGAGATTGAGTGATTGAGAGATTGAGTGATTGAGAGATTGAGTGATTGAGAGAATGAGTGTTTGAGTGAATGAGGAGGAAGCCTTCAGGATAAACGCTAAGGACTGCCTTTGAATTTCTGGCTGATTCTAAGAAAACAGGGCTTAAACGGCTGAAGATAAAATCAAGAAAGTTGAGGCTGGCGAAAGCAATCCGAAGGGTTTCTAAGATACAGTGAATGTCCACCTGAGTTCTCTGTTTTTAGGCTGGTTTCTGGAAAACAGGCCTGAGACAGAGAACATCAGGTGAGCTCATCTAGGACGAAAACATCGACACAGATTCAATTATATACAGCAGGGCTGCTGCCTTTGCTGAGGAAAACAACCAAACCTAACCCAAGAACAGATGCTGACCACGGAGGAAATCGCGCAGATTGAACATGAGATTAGCCTGGTGCCGCAGAAGAAGGCGGCCTGCATTGAGGCCTTGAAGGTGGTGCAGCAGCACCGCGGCTGGGTCTCAGATGAAGACCTCAAAGACACTGCTTCTATGCTGGGCATGTCTCCGGAGGAACTGGACAGCGTGGCTACGTTCTACAACCTCATCTTCCGGCAACCGGTGGGCCGCCACGTGATCCTGCTCTGCGACAGCATCAGTTGCTGGGTCATGGGCTACGAGCAGATCCGGGACCACCTGATGCAGAAACTGCAGATCAAGTACGGCGAGACTACCCCCGATGGCCGCTTCACGCTCCTGCCCAACGTCTGCCTGGGCACCTGCGACCGCGCCCCCGCCCTCATGATTGATGACCATCTGTACGAGAACGTGACCATTGAGGAGTTAGACGGAATCCTGCACCACCACAGATAAACCGCCCCGGCAAAGCCCATGGAAAGACCCTTGACCAAACACATCCACCCGGATAGAGAACCCCTCAGCCTGCAGGAGTACGAGCGGGTGGGCGGCTACCAGGCGGTGCGGAAAGCCCTGCTGGAGCTCACGCCCGAGGCAGTGGTGACGCTGGTAAAAGACTCCAACCTGCGGGGCCGCGGCGGGGCCGGGTTCAACACCGGGCTCAAGTGGAGTTTCGTGCCCATGGGTCCGGACGTGCCCCGGCCCAAATACCTGGTGGCGAACGCCGATGAAATGGAGCCCGGCACCTTCAAAGACCGCATGCTGCTGGAAGGCAATCCGCACCAATTGATTGAGGGCATGATCCTCGCGTCCTATGCCATCGGGGCGGATATTTCCTACGTGTTCCTGCGCTGGGCTTACAAGAAAGCCGCCCACGGCATCATCAAAGCCATTCAGGAAGCGTACGCGGCTGGTTACCTGGGGCAGAACATTTTAGGAACTGAGTTCAGCCTGGAGATGCACCTGCACACCGGGGTGGGCCGCTACATGTGCGGCGAGGAAACCGCCTTGCTCAACGCGCTGGAGGGCAAACGGGCCATGCCGCGGGCCAAACCACCGTTTCCGCAGGTGAGCGGACTTTACGGCAAACCCACCATCGTGAACAACGTGGAGACGCTCTGCTGCCTGCCGCACATCGTGAATCACGGCGCCGAATGGTTCAAGGGTTTGAGCCGCACCCAGGATGCGGGCACAAAGATCTACGGCGTGAGCGGCAAGGTGAAACGCCCCGGCGCCTGGGAACTGCCCATGGGCGTCACCATCCGGGAACTGGTGGAAGAGTACGCTGGCGGCATGCTGGATGGCTACAAGTTCAAGGGGGCATTGCCCGGCGGCGCCTCCACCGATTTCCTGGTGGAGCAGCACCTGGACACGCCCATGGATTACACCTCCATCGCGGCGGCGGGCAGCCGCATGGGCACCGGTACCATGATCATCCTGGACGACCAGACCTGTCCCGTGGGCTTCGTGCACAACCTCCAGCATTTCTTCGCGCAGGAGTCCTGTGGTTTCTGTACGCCTTGCCGTGAGGGCCTGCCCTGGGTAGAGAAAGTACTGCTCTCCATTGACCGCGGCGAAGGTCGGCCCGAGGACATGAACATATTGGATTTCCATACCAAATACCTTGGTCCGGGCAACACCTTCTGCGCCCTTGCCCCCGGTGCCATGGAACCCCTGCAAAGCGCCCTGAAATACTTCAGGGAGGATTTTGAACGCCACATCCACGATCACCAATGTCCCTGGAAGTAGCATGCCTACCATCTACATAGACAACGTGCCCTACGAGGTGAAGCCCGGCAAAAACCTGCTGGAGGCCTGCCTGACCTTAGGCAAAGACCTGCCCTATTTCTGCTGGCACCCGGCCATGGGATCGGTGGGAGCCTGCCGCCAGTGCGCCGTGAAGGTCTTCAAAGACGAAGCAGATACCAAAGGCCGCCTCATCATGTCCTGCATGGAGCCGGTTCGCGACCAGATGCGCCTGTCCATTGAGGAGCCCGAGGCCAGGGAGTTCCGCGAGCACGTGATTGAGTGGCTCATGACCAATCACCCCCACGACTGCGCCGTCTGTGACGAAGGCGGCTCCTGCCACCTGCAGGACATGACCGTGATGACGGGTCACGCCTACCGCCGCTTCCAGTTCAAGAAACGCACCTACCAGAACCAATACCTGGGCCCGTTCCTCAACCACGAGATGAACCGCTGCATCCAGTGCTACCGCTGCGTGCGCTACTATAAAGACTATGCCGGCGGCAAGGACCTGGACGTGTTCGGGGCGCACAACCACGTGTATTTCGGACGGGCCGAAGATGGTGTGCTGGAGAGTGAGTTCAGCGGCAACCTGGTCGAGGTCTGCCCCACCGGCGTCTTCACCGACAAAACCCTGAAACAGCACTATACCCGCAAGTGGGACCTGACCATGGCACCCTCGGTGTGCCACCACTGCAGCCTGGGCTGCAACATCACCGCGGGTGAACGCTACGGTTCTTTGCGGCAGATCGTGAACCGCTACAACGGCGAGGTGAACGGTTACTTCCTCTGTGACCGGGGCCGTTTTGGCTATGAATTTGTGAACAGTCCGGCGCGGGTGAAAAAAGCCCTGGTGCGGAGTAAACTTCCCGAAGCGGTTTCCCGCGAGGAGGCTTTGCAGGAAGTAGGCGCAAAACTCAAAGGTGCCCGCCTGATCGGGATCGGGTCACCGCGGGCTTCGCTGGAATCCAACTTCGCGTTGAAAGCGCTGGTGGGCGAGGACAATTTCCACAGCGGAGTCTCAGACACCGACTATGACCTGGTGAACATGAGCCTGAAGATTCTGCAGTCCACGCCGGCGCGCACCTTCAGTCTGCGGGAAGTGGAGAAAGCCGATGCCGTGTTCATCCTGGGCGAGGACCTGATCAATACCGCTCCCCTGCTGGGCTTGGCCGTTCGGCAATCGGTGCGGCAACAGCCTATGGAAACGGTTATGCAGGCCAGTATCCCCTACTGGCAGGATGCCGCCGCCCGCGAACTGGTGCAGGACCAGCACGGCCCGCTTTTCATGGCCACGCTCACCGCCACCAAACTGGATGAGATCACCACGGCCACGGTTCACGCCAGCCCAGATACCATCGCCCGGCTGGGTTTCGCCGTGGCCAACCTGATCAGCGCCGAGTCGCCGGAGGTGACGCATTTATCTGAGGAAGAACAGGCCTTAGCGGAGCAGATTGCCCAGGCTTTGGTGAAGGCCAAAAGGCCTTTGATCATTTCGGGTTGCTCCAGCGGCAGCGAAGCGGTATTGGAGGCGGCGGCCAACCTCACCGCGGCCTTACATGCCCAGAACCCTGAAACCGGCATCGTGCTCACCGTACCTGAGTGCAACAGCATGGGCCTAGCGATGCTGGGCGGCCACCGGTTGGATTCCGCGTTTGCGGCCATCCACAACAACTACGCCGATGCGGTCATCATCCTGGAAAACAACCTGCACCGCAGCGCGGACAAAGCAGAAGTAGACCGGTTCCTGGGCAAAGCCAAACAGGTCATCGTGCTGGACCACCTGCACCACGCCACCTCCGAGAAGGCCCATGTAGTGCTGCCCGCCGGCGCCTTCTCTGAGGCAGACGGCACCCTGGTGAACAACGAGGGTCGGGCCCAGCGCTTTTACCAGGTCTATCCTACCGCAGAGGATATTCAGGAAAGCTGGCGCTGGCTCGCGCAAATAGGCCAGGCCCTGCACGTGCCCCTGATGAGCCAATGGGAAAACCTGGACGATGTTACGCGGGCGCTCATGGAAAACGAACCCAGGTTCAAGGGACTGGAAGCCATTGCGCCACCCGCCGGTTTCCGGATTGCGGGCCAGAAAGTACCGCGCGAGACCCATCGGTTCAGCGGCCGCACTGCCATGTTTGCCCATCACAGCGTAAGCGAGCCCAAACCACCCGAAGACCCCGATGCCCCGCTTACCTTCACCATGGAGGGTTACCGCGGGCAACCGCCTTCGCCCATCACGCCTTTCTTCTGGGCGCCGGGCTGGAACTCCATGCAATCGGTGAACAAGTACCAGGACGAAGTGGGCGGCCACCTGCGGTACGGTGATCCAGGCGTCCGGCTCATAGAGCCCGGGCAGAACGGTACCCACCGCTTTTACCATGATGTGCCCGAGGACTTCCAGCCGCTGAAAGACCACCTGTTCTTGCTGCCGCTGCCCCACATTTTCGGGTCTGAAGAGCTGAGCAGTTTTTCGCCCGGAATCGCAGAAAGAGCCCCAAAACCCTTCGTGGCCCTGAACCCACTGGACGCGCAGAAGTATGGACTGGAAGCCGGGGAGATCCTCAGCTTTTCCTTGAACCACCAGACCTTCCGGTTGCCGGTGAAACTGTATCCTGAGCTACCACTTGGCACCGCGGGGTTACCCAAAGGCCTGCCCGATGTTCCTTTTGCTGAAGTACCCGCCTGGGCCATCATCCTTAAACAAGAACCGGCATGGAAGAATCAACCTCACACTATCTCCTGATCATAGGGGGCGTGCTGTTCGCGCTGCTGAACGTGGCGGCGGGGCTCATCTGGGTGGAACGCCGGATGCTGGCCCTCTGGCAGGACCGCTACGGCCCCAACCGCGCCGGTCCCTTCGGGTTGTTCATCGTACTCGCCGATACCCTGAAGCTGTTCTTCAAGGAAGACTGGATTCCGCCCCTGGCCGACAAAGTGGTGTTTGTGATTGCTCCGGCCATTGTGCTGGTGACGGTGCTGCTGGGTTTTGTGGTGGTGCCGTTTGCGCCTGGCATCGTGGTGGCCGACCTCAACATCGGGATTCTGTTTTTCCTGGCCATGTCTTCCATGGGTGCTTACAGCATCATCCTGGGCGGCTGGGCCTCCAACAACAAGTACTCGCTATTGGGTGCCATGCGCGGCGCGGCCCAGATGATTTCCTACGAGGTGTTCATGGGACTGGCTATGATGGGCGTGGTGCTTTTGACCGGCACCTTCAACCTGAGCACCATTGTGGAAGCCCAACGTGATCTCTGGTTTTTCATTCCGCAGATCCTGGGGTTCGTCATCTTCTTCATCGCCGGCGTGGCCGAGACGCACCGCCTGCCCTTTGACATCCCGGAGTCGGAGAGCGAGCTGGTGGCGGGGTTCCACTCCGAGTACTCGGGCATGAAATTCGGGATGTTCTTTATTGGCGAGTACCTGGGCATAACGCTCATCTCGTGCATGGTGGTGACGCTGTACTTCGGGGGATGGCTGGGGCCGGGTTTCCTGCCGCCGCTGTTCTGGTTCGCCATCAAGGTGTTCGCCTTCATCAGTCTGTTCATCCTGCTGCGCGCCTCGCTCCCACGCCCCCGCTACGACCAACTCATGGAATACGGCTGGAAGATCCTGCTCCCCCTTTCCCTGGTGAACCTACTGGTAACGGCGGCCATTGTCCTGATGCAAAACGAGTCTTAACGCATAAATCCGTCATCGCTCTGGCTGGGCCCTGGCATAAAGAAAGGAGCTGATATGTTTAGTATTCTTAGAAGCATGGGGTTAACCTTCCTGCACGCGTTCCACAAGCGCGACACCATCCAGTACCCCGAGGAAAAAGCCAAACTCTCCACCCGCTGGCGGGGCCGGATTGTGCTCACCCGCGACCCCGACATGGGCGAGCGCTGCGTGGGTTGCTACCTGTGCGCCGCGGCCTGCCCGGTAGACTGTATCTCGCTGCAATCCACGGAGGACGAGAACGGCCGCCGCTACCCGGATTTTTTCCGGATCAACTTCTCGCGCTGCATTTTCTGCGGGTTCTGCGAAGAGGCCTGCCCCACCTACGCCATCCAGCTCATCCCCGACTTTGAGATGGCCGAGTACAACCGCCAGAACCTCGTCTACGAGAAGGAAGACCTGCTCATTGACGGGCAGGGCAAATACCCGGGCTACAACTACTACAAAGTGGCGGGCATGGCCATCGGGGGCAAGGACAAAGGCGAAGGCATCAATGAGAATCCGCCGGTGAACGTCAAGAGCCTCCTGCCCTAACCAGAACTGCCATGGAACTGACCTTTTTCATCGCCGCTGCCGTCGCTGTTTTGGCCACCATCATGGTGGTGACCCAGTACAACCTCATCCATGCGCTGCTGTACCTGGTGGTGTCTTTTCTGGCTATTTCGGTGGTGTTTTTCACGTTGGGGGCTCCTTTCATGGCGGCCCTGGAGATCATCATCTACGCCGGGGCCATTGTGGTGCTCATCATCTTCGTGATCATGATGCTGAACCTCACCCAAGAAGACATCCAGCACGAAAAGGAATGGCTCAAGCCCCGCATCTGGATCGGCCCGGCGGTGTTGTCTATGATTCTCCTGGTGGAGCTGGTCTACATTGTCACCGCTGATACCCCGGACACCTACCGCAGCACGCCCGTGGAGGCGCAGGCCGTAGGCATGTCTTTGTTTGGGCCGTACGTGCTAGGTGTGCAGTTGAGCGGCATGCTGCTGATGGCGGGCATTGTGGGCGCCTATCATTTGGGCCGGCAGAAAAAGAAAGTAATCCACCGCTTTTTGGAAAGGACCGACGCATGAATACGCTCCCCATGGAATATGGCCTGCTGCTGGCGGGCATCCTCTTCGTCATCGGGCTGGTGAGTCTGCTCATCCGGCGCAACATCATCTTCATGCTCATCTCGGTGGAGATCATGCTCAATGCCGCCGGACTGGCTTTCATAGTGGCCGGGGCCCGCTGGGCCCAGGCCGATGGGCAGGTCATGTTCATTTTCATCATCACCATGGCGGCCGCCGAGGTCTCCGTAGGTCTGGCCCTGATCCTTCAGTTGTACCATAACCTGAAAACCCTTGACAGCGACGCAGCCAACCTAATGCACGGATAGCTATGGAAAATCTACTCTGGGTCATCCCCACTTTGCCTTTCTTAGGTGCCCTTCTGCTGATTCTGCTGGGCGGCAGGTTATCCCGCCCGCTGGTGTCTGCCATAGGCGTAGGCAGCGTGGGTTTATCTGCCGTGCTCACGTTGCTCCTGGGTTTCCAGTTTTTATCCGATGCTCCGGCCGGAGGCGTGTACCGGCAGGAAGTCTGGCAATGGTTTAACGTAGCGGGCTTCAATCCGTCCATTGCGTTTCACCTCGATGCTCTGTCTTTGGTGTTCATCTTCGTGATCACGTTCGTGGGGTTCCTCATTCACCTGTACTCCACTGCCTACATGGCCGGGGACGAGGGTTTCACCCGCTTCTTTGCCTACATGAACCTATTTGTGGGCTCCATGCTGGTGCTGGTGCTCGCCGATAACCTGCTGCTCCTGTACCTGGGCTGGGAAGGCGTGGGTTTGTGCAGTTACCTTTTGATCGGGTTTTGGTATAAAGAGCCCCAAAATGGCTATGCCGCCCGCAAGGCGTTCATCATCACCCGCGTGGGCGACACGGCCATGGCCATCGGGCTGTTCATGCTCTTCCGGTATTTCGGGACGCTGCACATCCAGACCATCTCCACGGAGGCGGCGCAAGCCTGGTCCGTGGGCGCGCAGCCGGCCGTGATTATTGCCTTCCTGCTGCTGGGCGGAGCCGTAGGGAAATCGGGTCAATTACCGCTGCAGACCTGGCTCCCCGATGCCATGGCCGGTCCCACGCCGGTGAGTGCCTTGATCCATGCGGCGACCATGGTGACGGCCGGCGTGTACCTCATTGCCCGGATGCACGTGCTGTTTGAACTGGCACCGGTGGCCCAGTTTACGGTGGCGGTGATTGGGGCATTGACGTTACTTTTAGCAGGATTCTCCGCACTCACCCAATCGGACCTGAAGCGGGTGCTGGCGTACTCCACCATCAGCCAGATTGGCTACATGTTTCTGGCCTTGGGCGTGGGCGCCTGGAGCGCGGGAATTTTCCATTTCATGATCCATGCCTTCTTCAAAGCGCTCCTCTTCCTGGCGGCCGGGGCTATCATCATCTCCCTGCACCATGAGCAGAACATGTTCAAGATGGGCGGGCTGAAAGAGAAAATGCCGGCCGTGTTCTGGACCTTCCTGATTGGGGCGGCTTCCCTGGCGGCCCTGCCTTTGGTAACGGCGGGTTTCTACAGCAAAGACCAGATTCTGTGGCTGGCGCTGGCCGGTGAAAGAGGCAATATCTGGCTGTATGTAGCCGGGCTTACGGGCGCGTTCATCACGGCCATTTACACCTTCCGCATGGTGTTCATCACTTTCTTCGGCGAAGCCAAAACGCACCTGGAGCATCCGCCGGGTAAGCTGATTATTCTGCCGCTGGTGGTGCTGGCGGTCCTATCCACCGTGGCGGGCTTTATTGAGCTGCCGCATAACTTCGGGCACGTGGTGCTGTTCTCTTCCTTTTTGAGCCCGGTTTTGCCAAATCTGGTCGTAAACGAGAGCATGGCGCCCACCGAGTGGATGTTCCAGGCCATTGCGGCGGCGTTCTCCTTGGCCGGGGTTTTCATCGCTTATCTGGTGTACCTCCGGAGACCCGCCCTGCATGAGGCCATCCGGAACTCGGCCCTGGCCATGGCGCTGCACCGGTTCTGGTACGCGGGTTGGGGTTTTGACCGGCTCTATGATAAGCTCTTCGTGCAGCCTTTCGTCTACATGGCTACCCTCAACAAGAACGATTTCATTGAATCTTTCTATAATCTCCTGGTCCACATCGCCCGGATTTTGAACCGGGGGTTGGCCCACACGCAGAGCGGCATCCTGCGCTGGTACATGATGGGCGTGGTAGTGGGTGCCCTTGTGATCATCACCATAAGTCTACTCCCATGATACTGGCCTGGCTTCTTGTTCTTTTACTCGTGGGGGGCGTGCTGGCCTGGGTCAGTGACCGCGTCCATGCTCAGCTGCCCCGCTGGGTGGCTTTGTCCGTGACGATGGCCTGCCTGCTCATCACGCTGTTCCTCTGGCTCGAAACCCCGGCCCCGGTCAACTCCACCGATACCTGGCTTTTGCGGTACGAAGTGCCTTGGATTCCGCAGTGGGGCGTTTCCTTTTCCCTGGCACTGGACGGGCTGAGTCTGCTCATGTTGGCTTTAACGTTCTTCATCGGGCTCGTTTCCGTGCTGATTTCCTGGAAAGAGATCAAAAACAGGGTAGGCTTCTTCCACTTTAACATCCTCTGGGTGTTGGCGGGGATTACGGGCGTGTTCCTGACCATGGACCTTTTCCTGTTTTACTTTTTCTGGGAGGTGATGCTCATTCCCATGTACTTCCTCATCGGGATTTGGGGGCACGAGAACCGGACGTACGCCGCCTACAAGTTCTTCATCTTCACCCAGGCCAGCGGGCTGCTCATGCTCTTGTCCATCCTGGGCTTGTACTTTGTGCACGGCGCGGCCACGGGCAGCTACTCCTTCAACTACTTTGACCTCTTGGGCACCGATTTCACGCCGAAAACGGGTAAATGGCTCATGGCGGGATTTCTGGCGGCGTTCCTGGTGAAACTGCCCGTGGTGCCGTTCCATTCCTGGCTCCCGGATGCCCACTCACAAGCGCCTACCGCTGGCAGCGTGATTTTGGCGGGACTTCTGCTGAAAACGGGGGCTTACGGGCTGCTGCGTTTTGTGATACCGCTTTTTCCCGAGAACGCGGAAATTTTCGCCCCTTGGGCGATGTTCCTGGGCGTGCTGGGCATCCTGTACGGCGCCATCCTGGCCTTCGCGCAGACCGATCTGAAACGCCTCATCGCCTACACCAGCGTCAGCCATATGGGCTTTGTGGTGCTGGGAGTTTTCGCCTTTAACCAGTTGGCGTACCAGGGCGTGGTGATGCAGATGATTACCCACGGCATCAGCACGGGAGCCTTGTTCATTCTGGCGGGTTTCCTGTATGACCGACTGCACACCCGCGACATCAGGCGAATGGGTGGTTTTTGGGCCGAAATCCCGAAAATGGGCGTCATGGCTTTGGTGTTTGTGATGGCATCTCTGGGGCTTCCCGGTTTAGGAAATTTCATCGCCGAGTTCCTCACACTGCTGGGTTCCTGGGTGGCCAATCCCTTGCTTACCATTTTCGCTACGGTGGGGTTGGTGGCTGCCACGGTTTACTCACTGCGCATCATGCAGAAAGTGTTCTACGGGAAGAGGGAGAACACCCACTCCCTGCCTGATCTTTCTTTAAGAGAGTACCTGATTGCTTTGCCCCTGGTAGCAGCCATTCTGTGGCTGGGGTTGTATCCGCAACCTGTCCTGAACCGGGCGCAGGCTTCTCTGGAAGAACAGTTACAGGCCTATACTTCCCCCCTCCAGAAATCTTCATCATCGGGCCAGGTTAGCCTGAAGGTTCTTCCGCCAGATTCAGTCCTAATCCCTAAACCGAAAGGAGCCAGCCATGCGCTTAAATGATTTGCTGTATCTTCTTCCGCTGCTGGTGCTGGTAGCGGCCGCCATTCTCACCATGCTGGCCGTGGCGGTGAAACGCAACCACCGGGTCATATTTGGCATTACCATTCTGGCGCATTTGGTGGCGTTGGCGGTGCTGCTGGACCTGCGGGGCATCCAGGCTTCCCTCCCGCCGCTACTGATGGTAGACGGATGGGGCGTGTTCAACATGGGGCTCATTCTCTGGACTTCCCTGGGCGTGACCATGATGTCGTATGCCTATTTTGAGCAACGGGAAGAACGCAAAGAAGAATACTATATACTGCTACTGCTGGCTACGCTGGGCGCTTGTGTGCTGGTCATCAGCCAGCATTTCATGGCCCTGTTTCTGGGACTGGAAGTACTGAGCGTATCGTTGTACGCGCTCATCTCCTACCTGCGTACCCGCGAGAAATCCGATGAAGCGGGCATTAAGTACCTTATTCTTGCGGCTATGTCCTCGGCTTTTCTTTTGTTTGGGATGGCCCTGATGTATGCGGTTACGGGCACCATGTCCTTTCCTGAAATTGGCGCTTACCTGCGCTCCACCCAGGAGATTCCGCTGTTGTTTTTAACCGGTTTCGGGCTGACGGTGGTGGGCATTGGGTTTAAACTGGGGGTGGCCCCTTTTCATATGTGGGCCCCGGATGTGTACGAAGGCGCTCCGGCCCCGGTGTCGGCGTTCATTGCCACGGTGTCTAAAGGCGGAATGGTGGGTCTGATGGTCCGGTTTGTCACCGAAACAGGCGGCTACCGCAACACCAGCATGCTGTTGATCTTCACCATAATCGCGGCCGCCTCCATGCTGGCAGGAAACCTCCTGGCCCTTCGGCAGAAGAACATCAAACGCTTGCTCGCCTATTCTTCCATAGCGCATTTGGGGTACCTGCTGGTGGCGTTTCTGGCCGGGAACCAGTTGGGCGTGGAGGCCGTGAGCTTCTATTTGGTGGCGTATTTCATTACCACCTTGGGCACCTTTGGCGTGGTGGCTCTCCTCTCAGACAACGAACGGGATGCCGACCAACTGGAAGATTACCGCGGATTGTTCTGGCTCCGACCGGGTACGGCAGCCGTCTTCACGGCCATGCTGCTTTCGTTGGCGGGCATCCCGCTCACGGCAGGGTTTTTGGGCAAGTTTTACCTGCTGGCGTCGGGGGTAAACACGCAACAGTGGGTTTTGGTGATCATGCTGGTGCTGAACAGTGTGGTGGGGCTGTACTATTACATCAGGGTGATTGCCGTAATGTTTGCCCAACCCGAACAAGCCCCCGAAGCCCGCAAGGTGCTGCACCCGGCCATTTCCTTCGCCAGCGGCGCCACCATGGCGGCCCTTGCCCTCTTGCTTCTCTGGATTGGGGTTTACCCTACCACGCTGGTGCAGTTGATCAGAGGATTGCTGGTCACGTTTATGGCCTCGCGGTAAAACCAACTCCTCAGTGCACCCATTCAACCTCAAACTATTCTGTTTTACGCCTCTTTTCCTTGATTTCCCCCAAAAGTATGCATGTACTAGAAAAGCACACCGTCCCCTGAAAACTGGCAGGAGCCGGGCTAACCCAAACGCAAATGCAGGTTACTCCGGAACTCTTACCACCACTTTCCCTACTGTTTTACCGATCTGGAAGAGGTAAATGGCCTCATGCATCTGGTTAAAACCGAAGACGTGGCCAATGTGCTGGGGCTGAAGTTGCAGTTCCTGCAGACCACCCAGCAATTGGTGCATCAGTTCGGTTTGCTCATAGAGGTAGATGAGGTTAAAACCCATCAGGGATTTGTTTTCGGTGGGCAGCCGCAGGGGATCGATTTTGGGCCGATGCAGGAATTTCCAGATGAGTTTGGGGTAGTTGGGTTTAGAACCGTGGCTGGAGAAACTGGCGTTTCCGTATACCACCATGCGGCCCATAGGCGCTAAGGCATTCCACCCGATCTGCAGCACTTTGCCGCCAATGCATTCCATGATCAGGTGGAGCGGTTTGTTTTGGAGCTCTTTTGCCAGTTTCAGGGCAAAATCAGGACCGCGCAGGATCACGGCATCATAGGCTTCTTCTTTTCGCAGAAAGTCAACTTTATCGGCTTGGCCCACTGTCCCGATGGTATACGCCCCCAATTTCTTGCAAATCCTGTTGGCCAGTATACCAACCCCGCCCGCCGCACTATGGATGAGGACGGTCATTCCCTGCTGCAGGTTGCACAGTTGCGTGAGGGCGTAGTAGGCGGTGAGCCCCTGCACCAGGAACCCCGCTCCTTCCTCAAAACTCCAACTATTGGGCAGACCAATGACATAGCGCCGGTGGATGTTGATGTGCGACACGTACCCGCCGAACTTAGTAGCCCCCATGACCTTGTCACCCACCTTCCATTCCTGCACCTGATCTCCTACGGCAATGACCTCGCCGGAGAATTCCAGACCGGGAATGAAGGAGCCTTTGGGCGTAGCACTGTACAGCCCCTGCATGGCAAAAATATCGGCGAAGTTCAGCCCCACCGCCCTCACCTGTACACATACCTCTTCGGGACCCGGTGGAGGTAGGGTTTCAGACTGCAGGGCCAGGTTCTTGATGGAACCAGCCTTGGGCATCCGGTATACTTGGCGTTGGAGCATACTGCTTACGTATTATGAAAAGGCGCTTGGAGGAGCACGGTTGAACAAGTAATAAATAACCCCTTCTGCTTTAGGCAAAAGGGGTTTTAAGGCTCTTTTTCAGAAAATAAGAAGGAAAAGGAGGAATAAAACTCCAACTATTGTTTTCCTATTTTCCTGAAGAGAATCAGGAATAATTTTTCAATGATGGGGTTGGCAGGTGAACTGAATTACCAACGAGTAATGGCTTGGTATTTCAACTTAACCGGCATTCTCCTGGCTAGCAGTTGAACCATCTCCTGTATTCCCAGACGTGTTGGTTAATCCGCTGAAAGCGTTGGTGACACTATCTGCAAGGGCTCTTCTTCTTTCTTTACCAAGAGAAGCCCCAACCACCAGACCTACACCGGCGCCCAAGAGGGAAAGTAAAACAGGTTTTTTGCTCACAACTGACTTTACATTTTTGAATAAAGACTTATTTTTTGAGCCTTTGACTTTCTTATTCTTTTTATCCTTTGACATAGTTTTATCTTGAGTTTTACTGTAAATTAACGATAGGAAATATACTGAATCTGATACGTAGTTCCCGTTATCTGTATAGACTACGCCAACTCTTTCTTTTGGTTCGTTAAGATTTTGTTTCTAAACGTTTTCTATGGCAAAGGGCTTGGGTGATTTGTCTTGTTTGGCGGGCTTGACCTGTTTGGGTGGTTTGTCCTTTTTACCTGCTTTGGCTTTGGGGGTTCCAATATCCTTGATGGCTTTTGTTACCCTTTCAATCAGGCTACCGGCTTTTTCTGGTCCTATGGCCGAAGCCAGGGCCACTCCCGCTCCCACGGCTCCCAACATCCCATAGAGGATGCGGTTATCTTTTATAAAAGGTTTAACCGCTCTGTAAAAGGAATTATGCTTGTTCTTTTTTTTCTTCTTTTTGCCCATTGTCTTAGAAATGAGAGAATTAGTTTACCGGCCGCTGCACTTTCCTCCTTCACTTATTTCTGTTTGGGCTTTTGTACGCGCAGATAGTACCTGAGTTCTAACCTGCAAGGCAATCAAAGAAATTTACACTTTAAAATTAGTAAGTGGCCGTGCTTTGTTCATGCCTAATCGTTGACCTTTGTTCAAGCAAATTCTGGTTTTCCTGAGCTAACAGGTGTAAACCTTTAGCGGATGACTTCCTACTTCTTTCCAATCTTAACCAATAGAAAGACCACCAAGATTTGGAAGCTTTTGAATTCATTTACAGTCTTATTTCACCATTAAATAGCTAAAAAGAAAAACTAGCACTGCTTTTGCTTGAGGGATTTACCAAGGTAAAACTTTCAGAACTAAGGAGAGTAGGCATTTGAATTATGCAATAGTTCCAGATCTTACCATAAAATTTTGAAAAAGTAGAACCTTACTACTAGCAACTTAAGTATATTTCCGCATGGATAAACATGCTCTTGAAGAGGTTTCGAAGGAAGTGTTGGATATTATCATAAGAAATTACCCTTTGCCTTTGAAGAAGGAAATAGGTAATCTCTTTGACACCACTTTCATTTGTTTTTATCCATCTGTGGAGCCAGAATGGAATGAATTGAACGTGGTGGCATTCTCAATTCACTGCGATTCCTGCCACAACTATTACATAGCCGCTCCCAAAGGGTAGCCGGGCAAAAACTTAACCTTTTCAGGAACTTTTGTTTTGTTCTATTCAAGGAAATTAGAGCCTTAAATGGCGTGGAATTTGAATAAAATATCAGGTGTATAGAAGGTTTAAAACAAAAGAAGGAGCCATGAGGCTCCTTCTTTTGTTTATAGGCTGTTTTAGGTAAAATACTTTAAAAACGAACCAGAGAAATAATATGGTCTTTGCTGCCATCGGTCACCCAGGAATCTAACTTAGCGGGTTCCTTCATTTGCTGGCCGCGGTGACGAGGCACGGCAATGTAGCCGCATTTGACATCCGGTAAAGCCGACATATCGCTCCAGAGTTTCTCAATCTGCGCTACCGGGTAAATATCTTCCTGCCCGTGTCCCCAACGGTATTTCACGTCTTTGATGGTCACGTAGGTAGGCATGCGGTGAGCTACGCTCCTGACTGCTTTGGCTAACAATGCATCATCGCCCCGCAAATCTGCCCGGGTAAGACCAAACAGCGCCAACAAGGGATCAATCTGGATCCAGGTGGTCATGGTATTATAGTAGCTCAGGTTCAGCTCATCTTCCTCTCTCGGCTGGGCCAACCCTTCCAGCAACCTTACTTTGCCATTCACCCGCGCCAATCCTCCTCCCCGATCCTCAATACGGCGGGGCACCACCTCAAAGGTGAGCACATTGCCAGACTCCAGGTGATAGCCCAGGGCAGCCGGGTTGAGGTCGGCCCCTAAGGTATCAATGTTGTGGAGCATGATGGTTTCCAGTTGTGGGTTCTCTTCCAGGATCTGGGCCAAAACGCCGTTGCGCAGCATATTGGAGACCTCGTACCAGTGGCCCAGCGGCGAAAAGCGCTGCGAGGCGATGTTGTCTACGTAGTCTGAGCCTTCACCTTTAGACTTGGCCCAGTTGATCATGGCACGTCTGCCCGCCTCACGTACTTTCTGTTTGTTCTCGTCCAGGGTTTCCTGGGGCATTTCCTCCCACAGGAACCGAAGGTCGCGCTCCATGGGTACGTAGCGTTGCCCTATGGAACGCCCCGTAGACAAGTATACCGGTCCGGCATAGCCAAACTTCTGGGTGAGTTCCAGTTTCTTGCGGATGGGTTCATGCGTCAGGTAACTCGTGGCCACTATGTGCGGCAACAAGGCCCCGTATTTCTCAGAAACGGCTTTGGTTTTGGCCAGGTGGATCTCCAGGAAGCTGCGGTGAACCCCGTCAATTTCTACAAATGGGTTCAGGGCCTTGATCACCCCTGCGCCCTTGGTCCAGCGGCTACCCACCCCGGCGGCCAGGCTCAGAACTGCTACTCTACCGCCTTTGATGGCCTCTTCGCCCTTATGTACTGCTTGAGTAAGGCTTTCCAGTTGAGCAATGTCAGTAAGC
Organism: Sabulibacter ruber; assembly: GCF_017355955.1. Classification (GTDB taxonomy): domain Bacteria; phylum Bacteroidota; class Bacteroidia; order Cytophagales; family Hymenobacteraceae; genus Nibribacter; species Nibribacter ruber_A. The sequence goes on from NZ_JAFFID010000001.1 coordinate 518,317, forward strand.
TGCACGTCTTCAATGGAGGTCTCGTTGGGCAAGCGGTTCCTTGAAAGACCAATGTAGCCTTTCTGCAACTGCTCCCTTATTTCTTCGTGCTGAATGAAATCAAAACCGTTCTCTTTCTTGATGCGGTCGGCTTTCTCGTTCTCATTGCTTCGGCTGCCCTGAGAAGAAGGATCAGACACCTTGAACAGGTTACTCACAATGGTGCGAAGCAACGGATACGCCAGGTTGTTCTGGTCGCAGTGCGTGGTGAAGAAGTCAATCTCCGCCCTGCGCACATACGAGATGGTTTGCGGATCTTTCTTTACCAGGTCAGAAACGTGAATGGCATAATATTGCTCCGGCATTAGGGCCGCGTTCCCTTCGTGCAGATAGGACCAGGAACCCTTGTTGTTGATGCTCCAGTTGTACACCACCGGTTCCATGGCAAACGGCAAGGAGTCAGACAAGTCTGCCTTGGTGGCCCGTAGTATGTCTAATACTCTGGCTTTGTATTCTTCATACTGCTCTGGGTTCACAAACATACCCATACCGCCGCCAGACATACCTCCCAGCATCAGGAAGCCCAGATAATTTTCCCCGAACTCCTTTTTAGCTCTGCGGATGATTTCTTCCGTGAAGTGCGTGGAAGCCCACGGAATGATAGTCTTAATGGGCGACTCAAAGTTGAACGCTGTATTTGAAGCCAATTTGCGAATATCGCCCTCCTTTAACGCGGCCAAAATGTTGTCAAAAACCTGATTTGTTTTTTGGCGCGCTCCCCACTCGTTCTCACCACGTAACAGGTACTTCTCTGTCACCATCTCCAGAATAGGACCAACATTGGAGGCCATTCCGCCGTGCATGAGTACCAGCGAGTTCATGAGTTTATGGGCCATCTCGGGGTGAATTTCTTCGCCCTGCAGCACCCGGTGACGGGGTAACAAGGTGCCACGGCTAATGCCAAACTCCGGATCACCGTCCTGCGAGAACGTTCCCTGAATAGCTTTAATGCCTGGCCAAACGCCACCTGAATCTTGCCAGCCGCCGCCGGAACCACCAATCCACTCGCCTAGGATGGCTCTTGAGGCCACCAACCGGCGTTCGCTTTCCTCCAGTCCACCAACCAGGTTCCTGGTTTGCCCGGTGGCCCGCATCAATAAGCTGATGATGGAACCCAGCAAATTAGTTGAAACGGCAAATCTGGACCCCTTAGGAATATCATTCACCTTGGTTACCAGCTCAATTCCCATTCCCGGAGCTACAATACGCGCCAGAATAGCGGGCAAAGACTGGTTGGTCCCCTCAAAAGATGGCGGTATCAGGCCAGAAGCAATCACGCCAGCTTTCACCAGACTCAGGTAATCATTCCCGAAATTGAAGAGGTCATCCAGGTCATGGATGTCCTTAGAGGTGTTCAGGTCAATACTGGTTACCCTTAATACCGGCTCTGGAATTACCCTTACATAGGATTGCAAAGGCGGCCGAATGTCTTTGTCACGGCCAAATACGCCTAAGTCAATGGAGATATTGAGTACCCGCGCGCCTTCTGGGTAGTCCATGCCCAGGAAGAAAATATCTGACCAGCCGCTGTGGGTTAAGTCCATGCGCACGGAAGTCTGCTCTTCCAGCACCGGGTAGAATAGGGAGTTCTCCTGCCGCTGCAGTAACTGCGGATGGATTTTGATAGGATGCTCTTCCTGGTGCCCTACCCTGAACATCCACTGATTTCCTTTACTGGAGCGCACGCTCTTCCGCACCTGGTCGGCCAGGATCTGGAAAGACAAATGGTGGTAACTCTCGGCTAGTCCGCTGAACAAGGCCGCATTAGGTCCATGGGTATCAATTTCCTTCAGGAAAGTAGCAATAGCATGCTCAAACCTACGGGAAAGCAGGTCTTCAAACCCAGCATATGGTATTTTTCCGGTGGAGGGTGTGTCGGCTGCTTCCATCAGGAAGAACCGGTACCCCGCAAATAGGAAAAGGATAGCGCGTACTTTGTCGTAAAGACTGGGGGTGGTTTTCCGGAATTCATCCAGCTCCCGAAGCGCTTTATACAACTCTTTGGAAGACATGTTCCGGCTCATCTGAAAAAACGAGCGGTTGCGTTCCTCGGGGTTAGTAGATGTAATCGTCTGTATAAATATGTTCATCTGCCTCTTTATGCAATCTGGAAGGTCCTATACAAAACTGGGAGTTGGTTGGGTGGCTTTGCGTTGGTTTGCCTCGGCTAACAACTCAACCATGGAGGTTAGCGTTTCGTCATGGGCCTGGCCCGCCAAACCTAAGGCAATCTGCGCCTGCAACAGGCCCTGCTTTTTACTTAGGTCATAGCGATTGCCTTTTACCTCCAGTGCCAGATACTTCTCTGTATTGGCCAGTTCCTGCAAGGCAGGTGTTAACTGCACATTTGAGTTGCCGCTTTCTACCTGCGCCTGTAAAATGCTGAAGACAGAAGGCGTAAGCACGTGCATCCCGAAGAAGCAGAGGTAGTAACCGGCCCGTAACCCTGGCGTTTGCAGTTCCAGTTCGGCGGTGCTGAGGGAGGGCTTCTCAATAATCTTTTCGATCTGGTACATTCCTTTCTGGTTTGGCAGATGCTTACCCGTTACGGTACCATACCGATGGATTTGGTGCTCCACCGTTGGATTTACCGCAGAAACGGCACATCCCTCCTGCACGGCGAGGTTAATGAGTTGGGTAGTGCACCGTTGGTTAGGAAGAGAAGAAACATATAGGTGGTCTCCCAAAAGCAATAAGAAAGGTTCCTCTTTCACAAATTCACGGGCGCAAAACACGGCGTGTCCAAACCCAAGCGGCTCCTTTTGCTCAATGAACTGAATTCTGGTACGCAGGTTGTCTACTTTCTCGGCTTCTTCTTTGGCCCAATCAGTGTTTTTGAAGGATTCTAACAGGTTATTCCGAAGCGATGCGAAAGCCTCATGGTACCTGGGACCATCGCCTGGCGCACAGATTACGCATATTTCCTCAATACCACTGGCAAACGCTTCCTCGGCTATAATCTGGATGGTAGGCTTTGTCAATCCGTCAATGTCTACCACCGGAAGCATGGCCTTTTGTACGGTGTCAGCTACAGGATATAGTCTTTCACCGCGGGCTGCAGCCGTGATGATAGCTTTTCTTACTTTCATAGATGAGGTTTAGAAATCAGTTCTTGAATGAAACGGTATTAGCTCAATGTATCAAATATAGAGTTTTTACACTGATCTCAAATACAATCTGCCCTCATACCCTCTCTAGGCAATTTAGGTTGCCCTCTGCTACATAGTTAAGAGAATCGCTTTACCAGGTTCTTCGGGCTGGATTTATTCTTCATAGATAATATCCCTGGAATGATTCTTTTAAACCTACTTGCTGAGGTTCAGGCATTACCAAGTTGTACCTTACTAGGTAGGTTTTCAGGGGAAGGTCTTTTAATCCAGTATTGATTACTTAAACACCTCTGAAAAGAGCTTTTCAAATTCAAAAACCACAATTTGTTATTAGAATTTAATAATTTATTCTAAAAATAGTATATTAGTTGGTCAATTGAATTCAAGAGTTAATAAAAGAACCAAGTACCACAAAACAGAAATAAAGCCTTTGCAGCCTTTGTGCTGCATACAGGTATTAAGCGAAAAACATCTGACAACAAGCTATGCACAAGAACTACTACCAACTTCTGGGAATCAAGGAAAACGCGACACAGGTAGAGATTAAGGATGCTTACCGAAAGCTTTCTAAGCGCATCCATCCGGATATGAACCAGGGAGAGCCGTTTTTCGAGGAATATTTCAAGGAAGTGCAGGAAGCGTATGGGATTTTGTCAAACCAGGATAAAAAACGGACCTATGACTCTGGCCGGTTTACCCCACGCAATGTGGTGTCGCAAAGCCCTACCCGCAACATAGAGTTTGAGATCACGCGCCTGCAGATGCGTTTGCGTGACCAGAATGAACTGGTTACCTCCCTTCAGGAAGAAAAGAAATCCCTTTCTCAGGAGTTGGACCACTTTGTGAAGGCGCTGTTTGAAGTGAAAAATGAGCGGAGCACCCTGCAGCGGAAAGTGCAGGAGCAGGAAATGGAAGTGACTGTATTGAAAAAGGCACTACGGGAGGTAGAGACAACTACTAAACCCACCCCAGCTCCCTCACCGGAGTTGCAGAAGAAAGTAAAAACCCTGGAGCTGGAGCTGCAACAATACCGGGAAAGTATTACAGGTAAAACTCGGGAGCTGGCCTCGGAGGTGCAACGCACACAATTTCTGGAGAAACGGGTGCAGGAATTAACCCGGGAGGTCAGCCAAAAGCAAGGCAAAGATCAACAGATCCAAACCTTAATCAAAGACCTGGAAAGCCAGAAAGCTAAACTGCAGCAGGTAGAGGCGCAAACGGCTCAGCTCACCAATGAATTGAACCGGAGAACCAAAGAGCTGGAATTGGCTCTGCAGCAAAAAGCCACTTTACAGCAAAACCTGCAGGAGGCAGAAGCCAGGCGTCAGCAAAGCCAGGGAAAGACAGCTCCTACCGCCGGGAAAGCAGACCAATACCAGGCACAGTTGCAGGAACTAGCAAGCCAAAAACAGGCATTGCAAAACCAGGTACATGAACTGGAAATAGAAGCTGCTCAACTGAAGCAGAGCCTGCAGGAGACAGACCAGCAACTGAAACTGGAAACTGCTCAAAAAGCAACCCTGCAAGGCAAACTGGAGCAACAAGAAAAGCAGCTCAGCCTACAGCAGGCATCCCTTCAAACCAAAACCCAAGAATTAGAGCAGGCTGTTGTTGAGAAAAAGACTTTGCAGGAACGCGTTCAGCAAGGAGTGAAAGAAATCCAGAGCCTTCAAAAAGCCCTGCAGGTAAAAGCCGAAGAACTAAGCAAGATTTCCTCGCAGCTAACTGAGCTTCAGAAGCAAAACCAGGTTTCTAAACAGGAAACGGAAAAGCTGCACAAGACCGTCAAGAACCTGGAACAGCAAACCGCTAAAGACAAGAAAGAAATACAGAACCAGTCTCAGGCGCTCCAGGCAAAAGAGCAGGAACTCAGGGCCACCACTAAGCAGAAGCAGGAACTGCAAGTTCAATTGAAAGAAACCAGACAAAAGCAGGAAGCGCAGCAGGTAGCGTTACAGGCTAAAATCCAGGAAGCGGACAAAGAGCAATCGCAGAAAAAGGCGCTGCAAACCAAAGTACAGGACCTGGAAAAGGAAATTGCTACGCGGCAGTTGGAGGTAAGCGAGCTGAAAAAAGAAACCATTACGGTGAAAGCCAGATACGCTCACCTGGGGCATATACAGCCTTTTCTGGTGGAGCACATGGACTTCTTCAACTCTGATAAACCCGAAGAGTTCGGGACTTCCTTTGAGAAGCAGGATATTAAATACATTTTCAGCCGCATGAAGATTGCCATGCTTACAGACAAACCCGGCAAGCTCAACGTGCTGGTGAAATACTTGAAACCCAACGGGCAGTTGTACTTCAACCCGCAGTCCTCTCCTACCGGGTATTCCTTTGCCGCTACCATCAACTACAACCCCAAGGAAGAATACATTTACCTGTCTGGTTGGGGCAGCGACCGTGAAAGCACCTTTGTAGGCGGCGACCACCGGGTGGAGATTTACGATGAATCCGGGCGGCAACTCAGCAGAGCAAACTTTCAGGTAAAAGACCAACTGCTGAAACTCTCCAAACTCAAAAGCTTCTTCTAACCTGGAACACCGCACCAAGAACTTATCAGAAGCCTTTCGGCCCTGAAGTGTCTGCTTTAACAGCAGGCAGGGCAGGAAGGCTTCTGGCTTTCTTTCCTTTATGTCTGCCTTTAAATTATTCTAAAAGATTGCTTAATCAATTAACTTTGACAAAAGCTATTTACAATTGGATAGGCCTTTGAACCCAAAAAGAAGTTCAACGCCAACACAAGGCAATTCTGAAAACTGCGTTTTAATGCTGATATTGGCAAAACGGCTTAAATACAGAACCTTCCATTTACCTTCCCCCAAATGCTTAGGGTGCTTAGGCAAGCCAATCTCTTTTACCTGGAATAGGTCTATTCACAGAAATATCAGGGTAAATACTAGAAGCTAACGCTTAATTAAAGCATAAATACGTATTTTTAGCCTCGGCTACTTAAAGAAATAGTTCTACTTCGTAGAAGGAAGGTATCTTAACCAGAATGGAGCAGAAAGACCAGATATTATTCGCGTTGTATGCCAGAGTAAACCAGTTTCCAGAGCCGGAGGACCATCCTACTCTCTCATTTGACATTGCCCGGGAATTAAGCCTTCCCCTGGATAGAGTTTTAGCCCTCGCGCAGGAATTAGCCCAGGAAGGGTTTGTTACCATTAGTGTGCTGAGTGATCCGCCGCTCCTGTATCTCACTGTCCTGGGCGTCATCAGGTGCAAGCGGCTGGCCGCCTGACCATCGCTTATCCAACACTTTTGGGTATTCTGATAAAGAAGGTAGTGCCCTGGTTTTCTTTGCTTTCAAACCATATTTCGCCTTTGTGCCACTCCACAATGGTTTTCACAATAGACATACCCAGCCCGATGGATTTCTCGCCCCTCAAACCCGGTCTACGGGCCGGAGTAAACTTCTCAAACAACGTGGCGTGGTACTTTTCAGGAATACCTACCCCGGTATCGGCTACTTTCACTAAAATAGAAAAATCCTTATCCTCAATGCTCACGGTCACCTGGCCATCTTCCGGGGTAAACTTAAGGGCATTGGAAATAAGGTTGGTGATAGCCTGCAGAAACTTTAAGTCATCTACCTCGGCGTAGATTTCCTTGCTGCTGCACACAAAATTCACTTTGGTAGGCAGCAGTGCTCCCCCCCGGTAATTGAGGTACTCAGAAACCATCTCGCCCATTTTCTCCACCAGGTTAACGCGCCGGGTGACCACCTGTGATTGGGTAGATTCCATGAACTCCTGGTTCATAAACTCCTGGATGATATGGGATCCCCGTTTACTGCTTTGTTCAATGAGGTTGATTAGATGGTGTACTTCGGCATTGGTATGCTCTTTCAGTTCCTCTTCCAGAACGCCTGCCAGGTTGCTGATCATCCCTAACGGAGCGGCCAGATCATGGGCGATGATATTGAGCACCGAGTTCTTTTTGTTCGAGAATTTTTTTAGATGGTCATTGTATTGCCGCTGGGTAGTAATATCCTCTACATGCCCCAGAATGGTGCGCGGCTCAGAGTTCTCTTCCACCAGCGCCAGGTTCAGGCACACCCATTGCTCCTCCTGCCCCGGGAACTGAAACCTGCATTCTACCTGGTTGCTGGCTCCCCGCTCTATTAACTCCTGCAGGCACTCATGCAGATAGGCCTGGTCGTCCTGGTGCACATAGGAGAGCAACGTGGCCGGCTCAATCTCCAGGGAGGGCAATTCAAAACATGACTTAAATCTAGGGCTCAGGTAGGTGAACACGCCAGGCTCAATCAGGTAAGCAAAATAGGCCTGCTGCGTACGCTCTACCAAAGCCTGGAATAACTCTGAAGAAGGATCCATGTATGCCTGATCAAAGGGTTAAGTTATGACCGAAAGGTAAATGATAGTATATGTACCTAATTCACAACCCAAATGTTATGACAGCCTTCCACCTGCACAGGTATATCAATTCAATATCAGAAATTTAGCACAATATTCTACAAGAAAATGTCGGGGCAGAAACGCTTTACGCCTTACTACTGACGCAACGGAAAAACCCTTTGTTCTGAAATGGCCTTGTTTTCCTAAAGCAAGGCCTAAAACAAAAGCACAGGTTAAAATACCACTTCTTCTCCTGTTTCTGGTTGAATCCATTGAGCTCTTTACTCGGAAGAGGTTTCTGTTTTAGGTCTGATTTTGGAAAATCGCCACAAAAACAAAGTACCGTTATAAGCCTTTAAACTATTGGAATTCAGAAATATCACTCCGCAAGCACTCCTTCCCTTTTTATTCAGCAACCAGGAGTACGCGTGCAACCATTTCAAGGTGAGAAGACTCTTCATTAAAAAAGGCTGGCTGTTTTGGTCACCTTCCCTTCATCCTTAACCAGATTTCTATGCAGAAAAAACCTTTACTCCTTTTCCAGCGGGCTTTTTTGTGGCTGCTCTTTCTGGGAGCCCCGTTCCTGAGTGCCTGCACAGATGAATGCGAGTCTACCGTAACTTACACCGTGTATGAGCCCGTGTACATGATGAAAGACGAGCTGCGGGCCTCGGTGAAAGTGGAACCAGCCCGTGCCTTGCAGAACCCCGGCAAAATCTACGCCTACGGCGATTTCCTGCTGGTGAACGAGGTAGACAAAGGCATCCACGTGATAGACAACTCCAACCCGGCCTCGCCCCAGAACCTGAGCTTCATCTCTATTCCGGGCAACGTAGACATGGCCGTGAAGGGCAACATCCTCTACGCCGATAACTACATTGACCTGGTGGTGCTGGACATCACCCAACCGCAACAGGTGAAACTGGTGAACCGCGTGGAGAACATTTTCCCGGTGCACGGTTTAACGATAAGTCCCGCGTCTACCTCTTTTCTGGCCACGTACACTTCCCGGCAAGTCACCGAAACTTACGCAGACTGCAACGGTCGCTTTCAAGACGGAGGCGTTGTGTACTATGACCAGGCCTCCAATAGCTATACCACCAAAGCACCAGCCGGCGTCAGGAACGGCAACCCCATGGGCAAAGGCGGCTCCATGGCAAGGTTCACCATCACGGGAGACCACCTGTACACGGTCAACCTATCTTCCCTGCAGCTCTTTGACATCAGCACCCTTACCCAACCCCAAAAAGGAGCGTCTATTCCGCTGGGCTGGGGCATAGAAACCATTTTCCCGTACCAGGATAAGCTGTTCATAGGATCTACCAGCGGCATGCACATCTATGACAACAGCAATCCGGCCAGTCCGGTACACCTGTCTACCTACGCCCACGTGCGCTCCTGTGATCCGGTGGTGGTGGAGGGCGATCTGGCCTGGGTAACGCTACGCTCCGGCAACACCTGCGACGGCTTCACGAACCAACTGGAGGTGATCAACATCAGCAACCCCCGCAGTCCGCAGCTGGTGAAAACCTATCCCATGCAACACCCGCACGGGTTAGGCATTGACACCAACACGCTCTTCCTCTGCGAAGGCGCATTCGGACTGAAAGTCTTTGACATCAAAGATCCGCTCAAAGTATCTGACCATCAACTGAGCCATTTCAAAAACCTGGATGCCTATGATGTGATTCCGTTGGGCTACACCCTGGTGATGGTTGGCAAAGACGGCCTCTACCAGTATGACTACCGCAACCCCGCCCAGATGAAGCTCCTCAGTAAGATACCCGTGACCCCAGCAGCCGGTTAAATGAAAAAAGCACTATTCCTCCTCCCGTTCCTGCTCCTAACGTTCCTGTGTACCCAGGCGCAGGAAACCACCCTGGTGATAACGTCTTCCTCACAGGCCTCCCCTAAAAGATACCTGGGCATGGTGGAGCTGGGTTACCTGTACCAGGACAACAAAAACAACATTCCCAACACAGCAGACTCCTCTCCCACCTTGGTGGTATTCAACGGCTACCAGTTTCACCGGCTGGTAGCGGTGGGCCTCACCATCGGTTCCGATTTTTATAACAACCTGCTGGTGACCCCGGTGGCTCTGGGTTTACGAGGCACCCTGCTCAACACCCGCGTAAGCCCCTACTACAGCCTTGACGCAGGCTACGGCTCCACTTTCCTCAGCAATGAATCTGACCAGCTTGAAAACGAAGGCGGCTGGATGCTCAACCCCGCGCTTGGCCTGCGGGTGCAGTCGGGCAACAACACCGCGCTGGCCTTTAGCCTGGGCTACAAAGTACAGCGCGCCCAGACCACCAACTCCCCCTGGTCCGGCACCACCATCACAGATGAGGTTTCCTTTAAAAGAGTCTCGGTACGGTTAGGGTTTCAGTTTTGAATTGCTTGCGTGATTGCTAGTAGCTGGCTTAAGATTTACTTGTCTTGAGAGTTTAAGCTTATATGTGTTGAACCACTTTGATGTTTCTTGAAGGCTTCTCTGTTTTACCCTTGTTTTCGGCAAAACGGGGGTTAAACAGAGAGTCTTTTTTTATGGATTAGAAGGTACTCCTAATGATGAAGCTGTTTTTTATCTAGCTATGGTGTTGCATTGCATCAACCCAGACTTGGTCACCTTCTATCCGGCTCTGATTAGATAAGACATGTCTTATTTTTGAAAGTCTGTCCCTGAAAAAGAGCCTATGAACCCTCTACTCTCCCTCGCTCGCCTCTGGCGAGTGTGAGTTATCGGGTGGCCTCTGGCCACTATGCTCAAATCCTGAATGTTTCTTTGCCTTTAACCCCGCATAGCAGCCAGAGGCTGCCTTGTTATTCACACTCGCCAGAGGCGAGCGAGGGAAAGAGAAACTTGATGAGACTCTCCTTTGATAGGTTCGATTGGGGATGTTTACACCTACTAAACCTTCTTTCCCTTATGGTTCAAGTCTGTGACTTGGACCTATCATGAGCTGAATTTTGCAAATCAGTGAGGCACCAGCCTCAAATTCATTCTTCCTTCTATGGCGCGGAAGTTACTTCCGTGCCTTTCTTTTTTATTGCTTTGCCAGCCATTCGCTGTTCGCCGTAGTTGGTGTTCTCACCTACAACTCAATCTGCTCCTCAAGCCACTACTTCCTACTTCCTGATTCAGAGTTCTGGACTCAGGACTCTCTCTGCGGGCGTTTGTCACTTTTCTCCTAGATGTTCAGCCTAACCAACAGAATCAATAAGCCTCAAACTCGCTGACGCTCAAACAGCGAGGCTTCAGATTGGTACCAATTTTTACCGTTCTCTATTTCATAGGGAGCGTGAGCCAGTGCCATTCAATACAATACTGCCTGCTCCCTCCTTTGACTTGGCCTGCTCGGGTAAAAGCATTAGGATGAAGCAGGTGACATTAGTTGAGTGCGAAGGAGAAGTCATTTCTTGCTTAACCAGGAGCTAAATGGCGGTTTTGAGCCGTTTATTGCAAAAGAGGCGAAAAACAGAAAGAGCAAGTTGTAAGCCCTAATGGTGTATTTATAGGCTCTTTTACTGAACTTACGTCAATTCTGAAGCAGGAATTAGAGACTCCATCTGTCAGGCTTTTGCAGGAGTAATCTTTTGCTTACTTTGCTTTCAATTAACTACAAGCTCTTTCACTTATATCTACTACTATCCCCTATATGTTGAAGAAAAGAAGCGTATTGGTTTTATCCTTCGGGTTGTTGCTGGCGGGTTGTAACCCATCGGTGCAGACGCAGGCGCCGGTCCGGGAAACGGCGGCGACTACCTCGTCAACCGCGGCTACCTATAAAAACCCGCTGGATGTGCAGTTCGGTGATCCGTATGTGCTGTATGATGCGCCCAGCCAGATGTACTACATGTATGGCACGGGCGGTGGGGCCAAAGAGGGCTTCAGCACGTACTCGTCTAAGGACCTGGTGAACTGGAAAAACGAGGGGCAGGTGTTCTTTGGGAACACGGCTGGCTCCTGGGACGTGAAGAACTTCTGGGCCCCAGAGGTGTACCACCGTAACGGCAAGTACTACATGTTCTACTCTGCCGACTGGCGCCACAACCCCGGCAACGAGGAAGAGAACTTCCGCATCGGGGTAGCCGTGGCCGATAAGCCTACGGGTCCGTTCAAGAACATCTCAGACAAGCCCATCTTTGACCCGGGCTACCCTATCATTGACGCCAACATGTACTTTGAACCCAACGGCAAAATGTACCTCTACTACTCGCGCTGCGCCTATGAGCACCCGGTACAAAGCGAGGTGGCCGACTGGGCCAAGCAGCAGGGCTTGTTCAAGGAGATCGAGGAAAGCTGGGTGTACGGCGTGGAGCTGAAACCCGATTTCAGCGGCGTGATTGGCGAGCCGGTGCTGCTGCTCAGACCGCCCCTCAAGATGAACGATGCTCAGGCCGAATGGGAAAGTCGCTCGGTGACCTCCAAGGAAGTGAACCGCCGCTGGACCGAGGGTTCCTACACCTTCAAGCACGGCGATACCTATTACATGATGTACTCGGCCAACTACTTCGGGGGCAAGAACTACGCCGTGGGCTACGCCACCGCCAAGCATCCGCTGGGCCCATACACCAAAGCCAACAACAACCCTGTGCTGCAGAAGAACACCGAGCAGGGCGGCGAGGTCACCGGTACGGGCCATAACAGCATCGCGTACTCGCCAGACGGCAAGCAGCTATTCTGCGTGTACCACGGCCGTACCACCGCCACAGGAGAGGAACGGGTAGTCTTCATTGATCCCATGCGCATTGAGAAAGATGGCCGATTGGTGGTAGACGGACCCAGCACCACACCTAAACCAATGCCCCTGGCAAGGAAGTAACGGAGCGTTCACCCGGAGCATACATTTTACTAATTAGCAGAAAGCGTAGGCTCTGTTGAAAAATAGTTTTTCCTTTTATAGGCCTTGATTCGGTTTAAAGCGGGTTTTGGAAAAGTATCTGGTTTATCTTCCAGACCCGCTGAACGATTCTCCGTAAACGAGTGTCATCAATGCATAATAACAACCATATGAATCAAGGAACAGTAAAGTTCTTTAATGATGAAAAAGGCTTCGGCTTCATTAAAGACAGCAATTCAAATCAGGAGTACTTCGTGCACGTGTCTGGTTTAGTAGATGAAATCAGAGAAAACGACGAGGTAGTCTATGAGCTTCAAGAAGGAAGAAAAGGACTAAACGCCACCAACGTAAAACTGGCTTAGTCTTTCGCTATAAAGACATTGCTATCAAAGCCTCTCCCACCCGGAGAGGCTTTTTTTATGCCCACTTTGAGCTAAGGTACTGCCATCAGCAACCCATTTGGCAAGAGCGCATGCAGACAGTTCTTTTGCCTGGCGAAGTACTGATTCTTACTATTTACTTATCACTGCTTTTTGTCATCCTGAAAGGATCTTGTGTGCCCATGAATAAGCCTACCTCCTGCGCTGGCACCTTTCATTACCAACTTTTTACATGATGGAAAGCAGCGTATCCTACTGAACTTACAGTCGCCATTCCCACGCATTTCGACTTTCAAACGATTACTTGCGTAGCATTTATTGTTCCTGCAAATGCAAACATAGGTGTAACTGGGATTGAAGAGGTATTCTGCCTTTCTACAGATGTAGTCATCCCCCTTCCCACTTCAAAGGGGGACGGAATGCGTGCAGAACTCTTTACAATGAATTCTAAGGGACAGAACAGATGCTCCCGTTTACTTCATTTTAAGGGGTTCAACCTGACACTTGCCATTCAGGTACTTAGCCATCTTCCTTTAATTCTCACTTAATGCCCCTGTTCCTCAACCATACTCAGGACTCAGGACTCAGAACTCAAGACTCAGGACTAGCTTTTTACTTCGTTGATCAACGGTTGTCCCTGCTCAAAGTCGGTGATGTTCTGGAGGGTGACCTGGGCGATGCTGTGCAAGGCCTCGGCGGTGAAGAAGGCCTGGTGTCCGGTGATCAGGACGTTGTTGAACGACAGCAGTCGCATGAACACATCGTCCTGGATGACTTTGCCCGAAAGGTCTTCAAAGAATAGGTTTCCCTCCTCTTCGTACACGTCAATGCCCAGGTACTTGATCTTCTCGGTTTTGAGACCGGTGATCACGGCTTGAGTATCAATCAGGCCGCCGCGGCTGGTGTTGATGAGCATCACGCCGTCTTTCATCTGGGCGATGGAAGCGTCATTGATGAGGTGGTGCGTCTGCGGCGTGAGCGGACAGTGCAGCGAGATGATGTCTGACCCGCTGTACAGGTTCTCCAGGGAGGTGAACTCCACGCCCAAAGCCTCGGCCTCCGGGTTGGCCTGCACATCAAATCCCAAGACCCTGCACCCGAACCCTTTAAGTATACGGGCGGTGATCAGCCCGATGTGGCCCAACCCAATCAATCCCACCGTTTTGCCGTTCAGGTCAAAGCCCATTAAGCCAGTAAGAGCGAAATTCCCTTCCCGAACCCGGTTGTAGGCCCGGTGTGTTTTGCGGTTCAAAGCTAAGATCAGGGCCAGGGTATGCTCGGCCACCGCGTAAGGCGAGTACGCCGGCACCCGCACAACCCGCAGTTCCTGCTGGGCCGCCACCGCCAGATCCACGTTGTTGTAGCCCGCGCACCGCAAGGCCACAAGCTGCACCCCGGCCTCGGCTAAGCCCCGCAGCACGGGCGCATTCAAGGTGTCATTCACAAACGCGCACACCGCCGTAGCTCCCCTGGCCAGTACGCAGGTGTTTTCATTGAGCGATACCTCCAGGAACTCCAACCGATGCCCGTGTGCCTGATTGGCCTCGGTGAAGAACTGCTTGTCGTAGACTTTGGAGTTGAAGAAAGTGATGTTCATGGGCCTGTAGCGTTTTGTTCTCTATACGAGGCAAGTTAGAAACTGGAGCAAGACAGGAAAATGACATTGGTTTAGTGTGTGGGCTGATAATTGCTATATTTAATTAATTAATGTTATCATTCATTTTCACCAATTTTAATCACCTCAAATTTGATTTAACTTTGAAGTATTATTCGGATACATTAATCCGGTAGTCTCTTCATCTCATTTTTACTAACAGGATTAAATTAACTTACATTTATAAGTGAGTAAAAATATCATAACGGCACCTGAAAATCTTTTAACAAAATTTTCAAACATCAACACTTGGAAAAGCAAAGGGATAAGGGCACCCCATAAGCCTTTGCTAATATTAATTGCCCTAGCTGAAATTCAGAATGGGAATACGGGTTTTATTCCCTACTCCACTATTGAACCAAAACTAAAAGAACTATTACTTGACTTCGGACCACAACGCAAGACAATATATCCAAACTTTCCTTTTACCAAACTGGCAAATGATCATCTTTGGGAATTTGATAAACCTACATTAATTGATTCTAAAAAGGATTACTCCTCTAGAGAACTTTTGTCGCTAAACATACAAGGTAAATTTCCTGCTCAAGTAATGCAGCAACTCAAAGACTACCCTGAGCTGCTTCAAACAGTAGCACATAACATTCTAGATCAAAACTTCCCCGAAACGTTACATCAAGACATATTAGATGCGGTTAGGCTGCATTTAGATTCTACTTCCTCAGGCATTCTTCTGAAAAAGCCAAAGCAGAGAGACCCGCAGTTCAGGAACAGAATTCTAAAAGCGTATGAATACCAATGCGCAGTTTGCGGCTTCAGTGTTAGGCTAAGAAATAACATTTTGGCTTTAGAAGCGGCCCACATCATGTGGCACCAAGCTGGTGGTCCAGATGTGGAAGTGAACGGCTTGGCTCTTTGCGCAACCCATCACAAGCTGTTTGATTTAGGAGCCTTTACTGTTGATGCAAAGTTGAGAATGCTGGTGTCAGACGAAGTAAACGGCATGGGTGCTTCTGAATGGCTTGTACAGCATCATGGCAAATCTATAAAGCCTCCTCAAAAGAAGGTCTTCTACCCAGATCCTGAATTTACCATCTGGCATGTGAAAGAGGTATTCAAAGGCGGGTATAGAGAGATAGAATATTGAATTATAAAGAGATAGAATATTGAATCGATTTCCTTTTAGTTTTTTTGCTGGAAAGCAAGCTAAAAACACTCCTGCATACAAGTAATAAAATAGGAATGCATAAAAGGACAGGTGACGACCTATCCGTACTTTATTTTGGAAGATTTGGTATGTATTGATGAGGAAGACCTTGTTGTAGTTCATGTATTTGCTCATCTGTTAAAGTAAGCCACTCCCCCGGCAGCAACTCTCCTAACTCAATATTCACCATCCGCACCCGCACCAACCGCTCCACGGCATACCCTAGCTTATAGCACATGCGCCGGATCTGCCGGTTGAGGCCCTGCGTGAGCACAATGGAAAACGTCTTTTCTCCTAGCGGCTGTACCTGGGCAGGCCGCGTCTTCTGGCCCATGATCACCACCCCGGAGGCCAGTTGCTCTAGCGCATCGGGGGTTAAGGGTTTGTCTACCGTCACCACGTATTCCTTTTCCTGGTGGCTTTCGGCGTGGCTGATGCGGTTGTAGAGTGCCCCGTCATCGGTGAGCAGCATGAGCCCTTCAGATTCCTTGTCCAGCCGCCCTACCGGGAACACCCGCACATTCAGGTTCAGGGCCTGGGCCAAGTTGTGCTCAATAGTGGGGTTGAGCGTAGATTCCACACCGCGGGGTTTGTAGTAGGCCAGGTACGTAAAGGTTTGAGGTTCTTTGAGCACCTGCCCGTCCAGTTGCACCTCGTCCTCGGGCCGAAGCGCCTGGTTCAGCTGGCCTTTCTGTCCGTTCACCAGCACCCGTCCCGCCGCAATGGCCTGCACCGCTTCCTGGTTAGACATCCGGGCTTTCTGCACCACAAAATGCCGCAACGATGACGTAATTGCTTTCATGCCGCAAATATCCTGAAAACAGGCCAAAAACGGCGGAAGCCTCGCAGATTTCGTATTAAAGGTACCTGAAACCCAAATCTTCCACCTAGCTGATCTTCCACGTATGGCAGCACTCTCTGTTTTCATCTCGCAGGTACTGGTGAGCCTGGTACTATTGGCAACCGGCCCGCTGGAAACCTCCCTGAAGGAACGCACTGCTTCACAGGCCCAGGCAGCGGCACCTGGACTGACCACCCCGAAGGCCACGGAGCTGGAGGGAGCCTGGCAACTAATGCCTAGTTCCCGCACCGGGCAGCAGGCAACGCAGGTCATGCTCCTCGCCGATGGCTTTTTCACCGTGGCGCAGTTTGACAAGGCCGGGAAGAAATTCATGGGCACGTATGGCGGCACCTATCGGCTAAATAACGGGAAACTCACGGCCACCTATGAGTTCAACACCTTTGACAGCACCAAAGTAGGCTCCTCAATTACGGGCAGTTACACCCAAAAGAACGGGAACTGGCAAATTCAGGGAATAAACGGAGCGGGTGCCACGCCGCTGGCCTGGGAGAAAATGCCCGCCCAAAACACCAACTCTCCCCTGGACGGTGCCTGGCGCATCAGCCACCGCGAAGGGCAGGACGGCCAGATGAACCCCATGGTGCCGGGCCCCAGGAAAACCATCAAAGTCCTGTCCTCGGATCGGTTCCAGTGGATTGCCTTCAACTCTGCAACCGGAGGCTTCTTTGGCACTGGCGGCGGCACCTACACCGCCCAGAACGGCAAATACACCGAGCACCTGGAGTTCTTCTCCCGCGACAACAACCGCGTAGGGATGGCTTTGTCCTTCAACTTCGCCATGAAAGACGGCAACTGGCACCACAGCGGCCTCAGCAGCACCGGCAACAATATCAACGAGATCTGGCAACGGCTGTCAAAGCAGTAGTCTTGCGTTGAAGGCGGCTCAGGTGCATGGTGTCATTTCAGAGTAGCAACTAAGAAGTGGTGCTGCTTCTAGGAAAAGGCCGTTTGATTGCACCCTTTTGCCTGCTACAAACCGTGGGTTATGCAGAATGTCTCAAGTTTGCCTAGAGCCCTACTACTTAGGACCTTAATCGGGAGATTTTAAGGTGTGACTTGAAGTGTTTTGCGGCCATTTTATAAAAATAGGCTCCAAACGAACAAGAACAGCTATGCTCCTTGCACGCTTTTTCAAACCATTTAATACGGGAAAGTAGATGGTCCCCCTTTGAAGGGGGTAGGGGGATGAAAAGCAGTTTCAAACATCAGACGGTTTTAATATTTAATAATGGATACTTACTTCTAATTCGCGTAGGATGAAGGCCACTTCTGCACGAGTAATCATCCCCCTACCCCCTTCAAAGGGGGACCATCAAATACCGTGGCAAAGAATGGTTTGTAAGGTATTAGGTGGATAGGTAGCAATAGGACTATGCAGGACCATTAGAAGGTTGAAGGGCCTTCTTCCTCTTACAGGCAAACCATTCTCTCTTTGCTGGGTTTATAAGACGCACCTGATTTCTCTCCCATGAAAAGAAACGCCTTCCTTACGTCTTCCCTCGTTCTCTCCCTGCTTTGGGGCACGTTGCTTCTTTTTGCCGGGGCTTGTGATTCGCAGCCGGTGAAAAGCCAGCAGGCGACAACATCCATTTACGCCACCAAAACCCCGCACCCCGATGGCACCGGTAAGGTGTACCTGGGCCGGGAGATTGCGCATGTGATGTCGGCGGCGGGCGGCAGGTGGCTGGAGCGAGACACCCGCCAGGAAGAAGAGAATGTGAACCTGGCCATCCAGAAACTGAACCTGCAGCCTAATAGCGTAGTCGCCGATGTGGGCGCGGGTACCGGGTACTACACCTTCCGCCTTGCCCCTTTGGTGCCGCAAGGGAAAGTGTACGCCGTAGAGGTGCAGGACGCCTTTGTCTCAGCGCTGGAAGCCCGCAAAAAGGAACTGGGCCTAGCCAATGTGACCGTGGTGAAAGGCAGCGCCCTATCGCCTAACCTGCCGGAGAATTCCCTGGACCTGGCTATCATGGTGGATGTGTACCATGAACAGGCGTACCCGCGCGAGATGCTGCAGGCGCTGCACCGGGCCCTGAAACCCACCGGTAAGCTCCTGCTGCTGGAGTACCGCGCCGAGGACACCACCGTGCCCATCAAAGAACTGCACAAAATGAGCGTGGCTCAGGCCAACAAAGAACTTGCTGCCAATGGGTTCACCCTGTACAGGCAGGAGAATTTTCTACCCATTCAGCACTTTCTGCTGTATGAGAAACGCCAGAAATAAGCCCTAGGAAAGGTTTGTCTCAACTTTCCCATTCGAGTATCTCAAAGTCACATCTTCTCTCAGGCTTGTTTTGGGTCTGTTTTCCTGAAATCAGGACAGAAACAGAATAGGAAGCATGAAAGGACCTACCTGATCTGGGTAGAGGCCAAAGCCAAGATGTTGCTCTGATGAACTACGAGATGTTGCTCTGCTGAATTTATATATGGCGCTTATCCCCTGATCCAAGCGTATATAGATAAAATAAAATTTCGATAACTTAGACGCAGTACCTTTCAGAACCAGATGAATTGAACCTATACTCCTACCCACATGACTGCCAGAACCGGTAAACCCAGAAAAGCCACGCCGTGGCTCCCGCTTGCTTACCTTTTGTTTCTGTTTTTCCTCTCCTTTAGGGGAAACGCCCAGGAAACGCCTTTTAAGAAGGGCATCAACCTGACCAACTGGTTCCAGGCCAACAGCGCCAAGGAAATCCAGTTCAGCCGGTACACCAAACAGGACTTTGAGCAGATCAAGAGCCTGGGCGTGGATGTGATCAGGTTGCCCATTAATCTGCACGCCATGACCAAAGGTGCGCCGGACTACACCATTGAGCCGCTCTTTTTCACTTTCCTGGACGAGGCCGTGACCTGGGCCGAGGACCTGAACCTGCACCTCATCCTGGACAACCACTCCTTTGATCCGATCGCCAATACCCAGCCCAGTGTAGAAGGCATCCTGGAGAAAGTCTGGCCCCAGATGGCGCAGCATTACAAAGACCGTTCGGAGCGCATTTATTACGAGATCCTGAACGAGCCGCACGGCATCTCAGATGCCCAGTGGAACGCCATCCAGGGCCGCATTATCCAGGCCATCCGTCGGCACGACACCAAACACACGCTCATTGTGGGGGCCACCAACTTCAACAGCTACCACAACCTGGCGCAGATGCCGGTGTACCCAGACAACAAGCTCATCTACACCTTCCACTTCTACGATCCGTTCCTGTTCACCCACCAGGGCGCTACCTGGGTAGAACCCTCGCTGCTGCCGCTGGCCAACATGCCGTTCCCGTACCGCGCCCAGGACATGCCTGGCCTACCCAGCAGTCTGCGCGGCACCTGGATGGAAAACGCTTACAACAACTATGCGCAGGAAGGCACCGTGGCCAAGGTGAAACAGCTCATTGACATTGCCGCCCAGTTCCAGCAAAGCCGTAAGGTTCCCGTGTTCTGCGGCGAGTTTGGTGTGCTCATGGATTACAGCCGCAACGCTGACCGTGTGTTCTGGTACAACGAGGTGCGCCGCTACCTGGAAGAGAAGAAAATTGGCTGGACCAGCTGGGACTACCATTACGGTTTCGGGTTGTTCAAGTCCGGTGGTTCCGATCTGTTTAACCACGACCTGAACGTGCCGCTGTTGGAGGCCCTGGGCTTCACCGTGCCTCCCCAAACGCCTTACGTAAAGCAACCCGATAACACTGGTTTCGCTGTTTACACCGATTATATTGGAAAGAACATCCAAAACGCCAGCTACGGCACCGGTACCCTGGATTTTTATTTCGATCAGAAACCCAACAACGGCCGCTACAGTTTGGCCTGGACCGGTGCCGAGCAGTACGGCAGCATCGGCTTTGATTTCAAGCCCGACAAGGACCTTTCCAGACTGAAGCAGGAAAACTACGCCGTGGATTTCCTGTTCCGGGGCACCGCACCCGCCATCAGCTTTGACATCCGCTTCCTGGACACCAAAACCGCTGATCCCAACGACCATCCCTGGCGCGCTGCCGTGACCGTGACGCCCGAGCTGGTACCTTTTGATGGCCGCTGGCACCACGTACGCCTGCCCCTGAGTTCTTTCACCGAACGCGGCTCCTGGGACAACGGTTGGTTCAACCCTGATGGCAAGTTTGACTGGACCAGCATTGACCGCCTGGAAATCACCACCGAGTACGGCAACTTAGGCCAGACCAAACTATGGTTCGATAACCTCATGATCTCCAACCAGGACACCGCTAAAATCTATGACACGTCCGTTTTTACCAGCGCTGTGACTGGGGTGAAACCCTCGCTGGGCAAATCAGAGGTAAAGGTCTACCCCAACCCGGCCGCCGGTTCCCTCTACCTGGAAACAACCCTGCCCGGCACCTTAAAGGTGGAGTTGAGCAACAGCTTGGGCACCGTGGTGTACCGTGGCACCTTCGCGCAGAAACTGAAACTTTCAACGGCTTCTTTCTCACCGGGTGCCTACATGCTCAAGGTCATTCAGCCCAACGGCCAATCCATCACCCGCAAGATCATGCTCCAGCGGTGACGGCTTTAAGAAATAAACTATATGATTTAAGGTTCATTTTTCAATTTGAGCATAGAAACAAAAAGACGTTCATGAGGCGTTGATGGTCTTTTCGCTAGCTAATTCCAGTTAAACCTAAACAGCAAGGGTCTCCTGAGTTAGTTCAGGAGACCCTTGCTGTTTTACTTCTACTTTTCCTAAAACAATCAAAAAGGGTATGCGGTTTTAAAAGCCAAAGCGAGGTACCTGATTACACCTTTCCAAAGGACACTTGAACCTTTCCTTTTACTTTCTTTCCCCTCGCTCGCCTCTGGCGAGTGTGAGTTACTAGGGGGCGTCCCGCCGCCATGAGGTTATTCTTACTTTAAAGAACACCACATCATCAATCCAACTTTTTGAAAGCGCTCTTCCGCTTTTCGATCCCCCTATGGCGCGGAAGTTACTTCCGTGCCTAGCCTAGAGAGTCACGGAAGTAACTTCCGCGCCATAGCAATCAATGCCATCTCAACAATAATAATGCAGCCAATCAAAACTCAAAGCCTCCTGATATGCAACTCGGCCAGAGGCCTCCCCATAACGCACACTCGCCGGAGGCGAGCGAGGGATGGTTAGAAGCATGTACTGCCAGCCTTTTGAACCCTTGTAAAACAAAAAAGGCCGTCCTGAACTTCTTCAGAGCGGCCTTTCCATTTGTGGGCTGATTTTCTAAAATTTACTCATATTCAGGCGTCCGCCGGTCACGCACTTACCGGTTAAAGAAGAAGTTGGGGTAGCGCTGCTCAGGATGGCGTTCTTGATGGCGGCGGCTGTAGCACCCGGGTGCGAGGCCGCATACAAAGCTGCCGCACCGGTGACGTGCGGGGTGGCCATGGAGGTACCGTTGTACGCCGAGTAGGTGTTATAGGCCGTGGTAGACCAGATGCTGGAGCCAGGTGCTCCAATGTCCACGGTTTTGGCGCCGTAGTTAGAAAAGGAAGAGCGGGCTCCGGTGGAAGTGATAGCCGCCACCGCAATCACGTTGCTGTTGGTGTAGTTTGAGGGGTAGTTGGCCACTACATCGTTGTTGTCGCCCACGCCGTCTGAACCTCCGTTGCCGGCGGCGGCTATAAACAGGATGTTCTTGGCATTGGCCCGGTTGATGGCATCGTACAGGGCTTGGGAGTAGCCGCCCCCACCCCAGGAGTTGTTGCTGGCTACAATGTTGATGCCGTGGCGGTTTTTCAGATCGGTGAGGTAGTCAAGGGCTTTGATGGCGCTGGCGGTGTTGCCTCCGGTGGGGCTCATGAACTTGCAGACGATCATCTTCACGTTCCAGTTCACGCCTACCACGCCGGATTTGTTGTTTTTGGCGCCTATGGTCCCGGCCACGTGGGTGCCGTGGTTGTCCTGGCTGCCGGTGGTGGTGCCATCATACACGGTATTGTTGTTCCCGCTGAAATCCCAGCCGTTCACGTCGTCAATGTAGCCGTTGCCGTCGTTGTCCCGGCCGTCTACGGGGTCATAAGGATTGGTCCATACCTGGCCCTGTAGGTCTGGGTGGGTGTGTTGTACGCCTTCGTCAATGATGCCCACGTACACCGAGGTTGATCCCACATGATTAGCGACCCAGGCTTCGGCGGCCTGACTACCGTAGATGTTCTTGGGGGTGGTAAGATCTCCGTTCAAACCCCAGAGATACCCATTGGTGTAGTAGGGCTCAGCAGTAGTGACCTGGTGGGTGTACACGTAGTTAGGCTCAATGTACTCAATCAATGAATCACCTTTTACTTTGCTCAGGGCCTCCAGGGCGGCCAGGGGCGTGTGCACCAGTACAAGGCCTTCTTTGTCGCCCAGGCGCTCCATGGTTTTGGTCAGGATCTTCTCCTTCACTTTTCCGCCAATGCGGGATAGCACGGCAGCTTTGGCATTATCGGCGGTACCGGCTTTGAACTTCACCAGCACTTCATTGGGCATTACCTTCTGGCCTTCCTCTGATTTGGCCTCGGTTTGCCGGGTTGCTGAAAGTTCCTGGTTTTCCAGTAACTGATCTGTATTGCAGGACGATAAAAACGTCACGGATGCTAGCAGGGACACAGCGGCAAACCTTCCTAGAGCTAGGGGCTTTCTCTTCATCTGTAAGAACTATAATAAGGGTTTAGCAGGAATTGTTATGTAGCTTATCTTTTAAAGTTATTCAACCAGGATTGATTTTCTACAATTATCAGCCGTAAACCCCTAAAGTTCTTGAAAGAGAAAAAATGAAAGTTACAGGAATACAAACCCTGATTTATAAATAGTTACACAAAAACCTAAACCCCTCTCACCAATCTCCTTACATATAAATTCTATATATTTAATTCAATCACCATCCTAACACACATAAAATAACAAAGTAGAATTTTTACAATTCAGTCCAGTATTGATTTAGTAATTAAACGAAAGTCATTCTAAACACCTTGTTTCTTGATTTTACTTCTATTAAGTATAAAATTCCTAATCTGATTTCAATCTTACACCAAAGATCCATGCACCCATTCCCTGTATTCTAATCAGATGGGATACACTGTAATCTGCTGATTATTGAGGTGCCTGTCAATACCAGTTCTGTCCTGCCAAGAATGAGAATGGGGCAATTCCCTCTGGCTTTCAGAACTATTTAAGAAAACATCGGTACTGCTGTAGTAGGCAGGTAGCGTCGAGGGGCTTGAAGTATTCACTGTTTAACGTTTACACTCATGAGTACATTATTACAGGAGAGAGCAAGAAGTATCACCCGCATATTTGAAGGTATAGAGGGCAGGACAGTTCAACTTAGCCAACTCAAGCACCGATCTTACTATCTGTTCCAATCCATTCAATTTCTTTTGGCAGCCCTGATCATCTGTTCCCTGGCAAGTTGCTCTACTTCTAAGTTGGGGTCGGCTGGTCAGCGGAAAGTAGCCGGAAAAACTTTCGTGATTGTAGGAGCTTCCAGCGGGTTTGGTAGAGGGGTGGCGGAACAACTGGGGGCCTATAAAGCCAATGTAGTGCTGGCTGCCCGCCGGGGCGATGCTCTGGAGGAAGTAGCCACCAAGGTACGCGCCGCTGGTGGTACCGCTTTAGTGGTACCCATGGATATCAGCAAGCCCGAGGACGTGCAGCGCTTGTTGCAATTGTCGGTGCAGCAATTTGGTAAGATTGACGTCTGGATCAACATGGCGGGAGTTGGCGCCATCGGGCGGTTCTGGGAGATTCCCCTGGAAGACCAGGCCCGTATTGTAGACATCAACCTGAAGGGAATCATTTACGGTAGCCATGCCGCCATCCGGCAGTTCCAGTTGCAGGGCTACGGAACGCTCATCAACATGGGCTCTATTGAAAGCGAGAATCCGCTGGCCTACCATGCCTCTTACGCCTCCACCAAAGCGGGCGTGCGGCACCTGAGCCAGGCCATCAACCAGGAACTGAGGCTCAACGGAAACAAAAACATAAAAGTAGTGACCGTGGAGCCCTGGGCGGTGGATACTCCTTTCTGGCGCCACGCGGCCAATTACAGCGGCGGCACTCCCCGCATGGCGGCCATGGACCCGCCCAGCAAAGTGGTGAACGCTACCATCAGAGCTTCCATCAGGCCCAGAAAAGAACTGGCGGTGGGTTGGAAAGCGAAAGGAGCCAAGTTCTCCCATAAGATCTTCCCGCATTTCACGGAGCGAATCTCGGCTAACATTGCCCACCGTTACCAGATCAAAACCGCCCCTCCGGCTCCGCCTACCTCAGGCTCGGCCTTTGAGCCCATGGCCAGTGGCCGGGGCGTGGATGACGGAGTGCGCCAGCGGATGAAGGCCGAAAAGAAGATGCGCAAGCAGAAGAAATAAGCCTACCCAGTAGAGAATCAAAGGAGTGCCTGGCAGATACAGGAGAAAGGAGTACTTATGCATCAGGAAAACGAGTTAATCACTCCCCAGGGAGCACCATTTCGGTTTGAGGTAAGACTCAGGGAAGAGAACGAGGACGGCGAGACCACGTTCATCTTTGAGGTAACCGGCCAGACACCTGTGAGCGGGGAAGGTAAGTTCCGGAAGTATGAACTGGCAGAAAGGGCGCACACGGCCTACCTGACGCTTTTTGGCACCCTGGCCACCGACTTTGGACTGCGCACCCCACAGAACAAGAGACAGACTGCGGTAAAACCTTCGGGTAATTTCCCCTACCAGGAGTTGCTCATTTATAACTTAACGCCGCAGATTCTTTATGGCTACGGCGACCCGGCGGTGCTGCGAGTAGAGGCAAGTACAACTGCCCAGGACCCTACCTACTACCTGGTGGCTACCACCAATGATGCCCCAGACTCCTTCCCTATTCTTCGGTCTAAAAACCTAAAAGAGTGGCAACTGGTAGACTTCGTTTTCCCGAAGGGCCGCAAACCGGAATGGGCCGCCGAGGGGGAGCTGGTCAGTGATTATTGGGCTCCCGAGATGCACCAGGTAGGCAACGAGTTCAGGGTTTACTTTGTGGCCCGGGACAAAAATACCCATGAACTATGCATTGGGTTGGCCCGGTCCTCTTCGCCGGAGGGGCCTTTTGTGCCGGAAAAAGCCCCAATCCTGAAGGGGAATGTCATTGATCCGCACGTCTTTGTGCAGGATGCAGAAACCACGTATCTTTTCTGGAAAGAAGACAGCAACGAAGTCTGGCCCCGGCTCCTGATCGATTTACTTTACCAGAACCCCACCTTTATTCCGCAGCTATTTGAAGAAGAAGAGGACCAAAGAACGGCCTCTTTCATTTTGGCTATCTGGCCCTGGGCAAAAAAGCTGGAGCCGATGGAGCGCTTCCTGGTGACCCAGGTTCTCATTGAGGCGGTGATTTCCCGGTACCTGGAGTTCTACCAACAATTAGAAGACCTGGCGGGGGAACAACCACCAGCCCTGCAGGAGAGCATAAGAACGGTACAGCAGTTCATGAAAACGCCCCTGTATGCCCAGCAGATGACGCCAAACGGAACAGACTTGTTAGGCGAACGCACCAAAGTGCTGGAGAATGACCTGGCCTGGGAAGCGCACCTGGTAGAAGGCATGTGGGTGACCAAACAGAACAATCGCTTTTACCTGTTCTACGCCGGCAATGACTTCTCTACGGACCAGTATGGCATAGGTGTGGCCCACGCAGACGCACTCCTTGGCCCTTACCAAAAAGTCTCGGCGCCAATCCTGCAATCTACCCGGGAGTGGTGGGCACCGGGTCACCCCTCGGTGGTTACTGGTCCGGACGGAAAGCCCCTGATGATTTTACACGCCTACTTCCCAGGCAAGGCAGGCTACAAAGAATTCAGGGCCGTGTTAGCCGCCCCGCTCACGTTTGAGGGAGATCAGGTAAAGGTTGGGTGACCGTACCAAGGCAGATTTTGTTGTAGCCGAAACGCTGCCACGACGCCCAGGTTGGTTCATCTCTGTTTTGGGGCAGTTTTGCAGAAAAGACACCTAAAACCGCTTAGATAATCAAGGGAAAGGTATAAAGCCCCATCCACCTGAGCCTACCAATAGAGCGTTTCTCAACTACTTTCTTTCCAGGAGAGCCTTCCTGACTTTATCATGACGAGTCGATTTCCGTACCTTTGGAAGTCTATCTGTACATGTTCTCACCCTGATTCTGATGAACCGCTTTCTCCCGCAAGATGCCTCCCTCCAGTTGCTCCAGAAAATACAGCAGATGGGTTTGCCCATGACGTATGAGTATGATAGGCACCGCGTCATTCTCCTGGATGAGCAGGGAAACGATCAGTTGTATTTCAGGCTTCCCATTACCTTGCCACCGCTCCAGAAAACCAATGAGTTCAAAGCCCAGCAGGTGAACTACGTGATGTTGCTTATTCAGGCGGGAAGCTGCGCTATGGGGTATTTTGAGAACGGGGTAAACTTGGACCATAAGGTGTACCGCTCTTATATGGTGCGCAAAAAACAAGGGAAAAGCCAGATCAAATACCTGAAGACCAAAGGCAAATCCCGCGCTGGTTCACGGGTCCGGCTAGGCGAAACCGCCGAGTTCTTCGAGAACATCAACGGGCGCTTGCAGGAGTACTTCAGGGAGCATGAGATTCACCGCATTGCTCTGAGCTGCTCTAAAACCCTATTCCCCTTTTTGTTTGACTCTAAAACACCTACTCCTTTTGACAAACGGGACGAGCGCATTTTCAGGATCCCTCGCCATGTGCACACCCCCATCTACGAAGTCATGATGGACACCGACCGTTTTCTCCAACGCGGCGAACTCATCTATGACCCCATGCATCAGGAACTAGTAGACAAATTGATGCCTGTCCATCACCCCTTGGATGACATAGAGGACTATTTTCCTGATGACGAGGAAGACTTTTCTGAGGATGAAGAAGAGGATGAGGGTTTCTACCCGGGAGAATGGTAGGAAAATGCATGGATTCCAGCTTGTTTATGGTTTGTTTTGAATAAAACAGCCTCAAAACAGGAAGTTCCTGTTTTACGCCTCGGCCCACTTCAAAGACTAAGAGAGGCTGAGGAATAAGCTTGGACAATCAATAACTACTCAAAGGGCAAAGGCCCACGTTCCTTTTAAGTCAGCAAAGGTTGTTTGAGAAAGTCGTAGAAAGGGGCTGCTGGGAAAGTGGTTTTGAGGCTAGCGCCTCACTGAAGTTGCAAACTTCAGATCATGGTAAGTCCAAGTCACAGACTTGAACTATGGAGAAATAAAGGTTCAGCAGGTATAAACATCCCCCTTCGCCCCCTTCAAAGGGGGAATCTGGCCAAACCTAACCTACAGCCATTTCTTTCTTTTAAAATACCACAAGAACGCCAGAGAAGACAGCACCATCATGCCCAAGGCAAAAGGGTAGCCGGCAATCCATTCCAGTTCTGGCATAACTTTGAAGTTCATCCCGTAGATACTGGCAATGAGGGTGGGCGGCATGAACACTACGGTTACTACCGTGAAGATCTTGATGACCTGGTTTTGCTCTATGTTCACCAGACCCAGAAAGGTATTCTGGAGGTACTCCAGGCGTTCAAAGCTGAATTGCGTGTGTTGCAGCAGCGAGTTGATGTCTTTAATAATGATGCGGAGGCGCTCTTTCTCGGGTTCTTCCACCGCGAAGCTGCGCAGCAAGGAAGAGACTAAGCGTTGCTTATCTACGATACTCTCCCTGATCAGGATGGAGTTTTCCTGGAGTTCGGTGATCCGGAGGAGGACTTCTTCTTCAATGGACTGCTCCTTTACCAGGCGCTTACTCACTACGTTGGTGGTGCGGGACAAGAGCTCTATAAAGTCGGCATCGTAATCGATCTGGGTTTCCAGCAGGAGCAGCCAGATCTGCATGGCTTTGGTAGCCGAGCTTCGGAACGATTTCATTTTACGCACCACCTCCCCAAAAGACTTCAGTTCGGTACGGCGTAAGGTAAACAGAATCTCGTTTTTCAGGATAAAGGAAACCTGACGGGTAATGTAGGAACCCTCCTGATGCATCACAAAGGAAGTATTGGCTTCAAAGATGTTGTCGTCTTCAAAATAGCGGGAACTGCTTTCAATCTCGGCAGCCTCCTGCTGGGTGAAGAACTCAATCCCAAATTCCTCCTCTACCATCCGCTGCTCGTGGTCTGAGGGCGCCTGCAGATCTACCCACACAATCCGTCCTTTCTCAGTTGCCTGGAAGCTTTCCGGATTTTTCTCCCAATGCACCTCGCCACCTTTTATATAGAAGCTTCTAATCATGTTTGCCTTGAATGTGATTACCTCCAACGTGCGTGCAGCACCTGAGGCCATCTCTCCTTCTGCAAACTTAGAGAAATATGTTTGCTTGAAGACAGGAAAATTTCCAGGCCAACTCCCTTGCGTTACTTCCCCGCATTTGCGCTTGAACTGCTTTGACCTACAAACCATACAGCCCACTGGAGCCGAGCACCAGAACCTCCTATCAAAATTCTATTTTACAACCACTTACATGAGCATCCATCAACCAAACTAGCCTTGTTTACTAACCGATTAGTTTTTCTCCTAAAATATTAGGATTACTCCTAATTAATTAGTAGTATTGTTTTAAACATTACCGTTATGCA
Source organism: Sabulibacter ruber (assembly GCF_017355955.1). Taxonomy (GTDB): domain Bacteria; phylum Bacteroidota; class Bacteroidia; order Cytophagales; family Hymenobacteraceae; genus Nibribacter; species Nibribacter ruber_A. The sequence continues at coordinate 547,269 of NZ_JAFFID010000001.1, forward strand.
GAAACTAGGGAAAAGAGAAGAGCAGATCATGCAGATTGTCTGGCAGTTAGAGAAGGCATTTATCAAAGACATCATAGATGAACTGCCTGAGCCAAAACCGCACTACAACACCGTTGCCACCATGGTGAAGATCTTGACCGAGAAAGGTTTCTTACAGGCCGAGAAGATTGGCAACACTTTTCAGTACTCTCCTTTGATACCCTTGGCCGAGTACCGCAAGCAAGACGTGGCCTCTATCAAGAAGAAATACTTTGGAAACTCCTTTTCTAAGATGATCACCCACTTTGCCAAGGAAGAAGATCTTTCTAATGAAGAGATAGACGAGCTGCTCCGGATCATCAACGCTAAAAAGTCATCTTAATCCTGTACGCCATGCTGGAATATCTCCTAAAAGTATCGTTTGTGGTTGGCGTGGTTTTTCTGTTCTACAAGTTTGTGCTGCAACAGGAAAGCTTCTTTGCCACCAACAGGTTTTACCTGCTGTGCGGGATTGTCCTGGCGTTTGCCCTTCCGTTTGTCTCGCTGCCAAAGCTGGTCTCCAACCAGGGCTTCATTTCCACTGCGCTGCAGGCGGCTAGTTTGCATGAAGACAAAGCATCTGGTTCAACTTCCCAAGAGGGTTCCTTCCCGTTCAATTCACAGACTTGGGAGAACGCTACCCCACCCGCACCGCTTCCTGCTTTAGAGCCGGTCGAGAGCAAGCCTAAGCTACCAGACTTATCTTCTACCCCGCCTTCTGTCACTTTACAGGAAGAACCGCAAACCACCTGGCTGTACTGGATAGGCATGTTCTACCTGTTTGGGGTGGGCGTTTGCACGCTCAACTTCCTTTTCCAGATTGGCAGCACGCTTTACAAAGCCCTCACCTCAGAAGATAAAATTGACGATGGCACCTGTGTTATTGTCAATACCACCACTAAGCAAGCCCCCTGCTCCTTTTTCAGGTACATCTTCATTCACCCCGATGAGTACGACTACGAGACCTATGAGCAGATTATTGCGCATGAGAAAATCCATGTAAAACAGGGACACACCTATGATCTGCTTTTGGCCGAACTGGCCGTGAATCTACTCTGGTTCAACCCTTTGATGTGGCTTTTCAAGAAAGAGGTAGAGAAAAACCTGGAGTACCAAACCGATGCCCATTTACTGGAAAAAGAGCAGGTAAGCAAAAAGCAGTACCAGTTTAACCTCCTGCAGATTGCCTGTCCCAACAAGCCGCTTTCCATTACCACCAATTACAACCAGTCACTTCTTAAACAAAGGATCTTCAGGATGAACGCCAAAAAATCAACCCCACACGCTTTCTGGAAATACACGTTCCTGGCCCCCGTTTTCTTTGGAACCCTGCTGTTGCTGAATGAGCCAGCTTCCAGCCAGCAAGCCCTGGCTCATATTCCAGGTGGTGGATCTGCTGAAACCCAGCCCTCAGAAGGCAAGAAACCAGCGCTGGCAGGTTTCTTTTCTTCGCTGACTGATCCCATTCCGGCAGAACAAGACTCCCCTACTACCAGGGCCCAACCAGATGCGCAAACCCCTGACCTTATCGGGCAAACCACTCCTCAGAGACCTTCCCTCAACAGCATGAACATTACCGGAAAGGCAGATATGTCTGAGGGGTACTGGTACAGCCATAAAGAAGGCAACGATTACTGCCTTGAACTAAGAGGCAAACAAAACACCTCCACTTGGTCTATCTCCAGATGCTATCCGGTTTCTCAGTTCACCAAAAAAGGCGAAGACGTGTACCAACTCACCCGCGAAGCCGGCACACTGGAGATGACCGGAAACCTAGCGCAGGAAGTTAGCCAGGGGAAATACACTTTCCGGGAAGATGCTTCTTTCAGTAATTTCCTGTCTAAAAAGAAGATTGACCACCCAGAAGACAATTTCCTGTTCCACCTGTTTCTGGCCGATGTAAACAAGAAATACGTTGATTTCCTGACAGACAATTATGACACGGTATCTGGCGAGCGCCTGCAGGAATTAGCCATTCATGGGGTTACACAGCCCGCTTACCAGGAGTATTTGGCTCTGTTCAAAAAACACAGCAACACCAAACCTTCCATCTCTGAGGTGGTAGAGGCCAGAATCCACGGCATTACGCAGGAGTACGTGCAACAGCTGCAGGAAGTGGGCTACAAGGATCTGCCCTTAAAGAAAATGATGGAAGCTAAAATCCACGGAGTCAATGCCAGCTACGTAGACGGACTGCGCCAGGCCGGTTTCCCAAACCTGCCGATGGACAAATTGATAGAAGCCAAAATCCATGGCATATCCCCTGCCTACGTGAAAGAAGTAAAAGCCCTGGGTTTTGGCGACCTGAGCCTGAACAAAATCATTGAACTGAAGATCCACGGCATCACCACCGCCTACATCCAGGAGCTGAAATCCGCCGGCTTTGACAACCTGCCCCTGGACAAAATCACCGAAGCCAAAATCTTCGGAATTCGGGCCCAGACCATCAAAGATGCCCAGGCGTATGGGTTCAAAGACCTGAGCTTAGACAAGCTGATCCAGTTAAGAATCCACGGCGTGAACGAAGCCTTTCTGGAGGGTCTCAACAAAGTCGGCTTCAAAAACCTGGACGTTGACAAAGCCATTGAAGCCCGCATTCATGGAGTAACCGGCGATTTTATTGCCAACGCCCGGAAAGAAGGCTATAATCTCAAAACCCTGGACGAATACATCAACGTGAAGATCATGGGCATGGCCCGACAAAAAAGGCAGGATTAGCTTCTTGCGTTTCGGGGCTGTTTACCGGTAAACAGCCCCGAAACGTGATTTCTGAATAGCAGCGCCTTAACTGATTACATTGAGATATGCCTTTCTGGAATACGATCAGCTAATGTTCTTTTTAGGTCAAACACCTCACGGCAGTTACAAACTGCCATCATGGTAGGTCCAAGTCACAGACTTGAACCATGGAGGGAAATGCGTGCTACTGCCTCTTTCCCTATTCCAGTCTTTCGGGCGAGCGCCTTAGCAGGTTCCGGTGCCGCAGGCATTGCGACCGAAAGGGAGCAAAGGAAGCTGGTACAGCGCGAGCGCGAAAGACGGGGCCCCGCGGCCGTGAGCGCACGGAGGGTAGCAATGAAACTACTAAGCTCATGAGCCACTGGATCAGCGTACCCATCGCCAGCGAGAACAGACAACAAATTCTAACTTCCTTAAGCCAATTAATCAGAACAGAATTTTCCTCACCCCTATTTATTGCACAAAATCCAAAAACAGACAAGAAAACAACTTCATAAAGAAAATTTAATCCAGACTGGTGCAACCATTAAGAAAACAGCTTGTCTTTACATTGCGCTAGCTGCCTCCCAATAACCTAATTTAAATCATACTCCTTCTATGAAAAAAAGAACTACCCTCTTTTTGCTGGGACAGCTATGCCTTTGCCTTTTGGTTTGGAAGGCTTCCTGGGCGCAGGGCACGTCTACCGCTCCAGCGGCCACCGCTCCCAAAGCGAATGGTATAATCTCAGGAAAGCTGATTGACTCCCTTACCTCAAAGCCCATTGAATTCGCCACGGTGGCCTTACTGGACCGGAACACCAATAAATCAGTAGACGGCACCCTCTCCGATGCCCAGGGCCGCTTCACCTTTCAAGGGGTGAACAATGGTGAGTACAGCCTTTCGTTCAGTTTTATTGGATACAATCCCAAAACGGTGGCGAGGGTATCTGTTACAGATCAGAACTCAGAAGCCAACGTGGGCATCATTTCCCTTTCAATAACGGCCACTCAGTTGAAAGAGGTCAAGATACAATCGTTACGGCCTACCATCACGCAGGAAGCCGACAAAATGGTGGTGAGCGTGGAAGGGACGGCTTTGGCGGCCGGAAGAACCGCATATGACGTGCTGGCCCGCTCGCCGGGGGTATTCATTGACCAGGAAGGAAACATCCAATTGAACGGCCGCTCCGGGGTGACCATCATGCTGGATGGTAAACTCACGTACCTCTCGGCCCGCGATCTGCGCACCTTATTAGAGGGAATGCCGGCCGAGAACCTTAAGAACATTGAGATCATCACCAACCCCTCGGCCAAGTTTGATGCCGAAGGTGCCTCGGGAATCCTCAACATCAATCTGAAGAAAAACGACATCAGGGGCATGAATGGCAGCATGTACGCCGGGTACACCTACAACGGGTATCAGCATGCCTACTCCTCTGGGGTGGCGCTCAACTATAAATCCGGCAAGTGGAATTCCTTTGTGAACACAGACCTGGCCCGCCGGGCATTTGGCCGGCAAGCCACGTTCACGCGGGTGTTTTACGGAGAGCAGAGTACCACGTATTTTGACCAGGTAGCCTTTGGGAACACGATAGTCCAGGGACCGCCCACCGTTAGAGCCGGTACTGATTACAACCTCACCGATAAGCACAGCATTGGCGTGATGGGGTACTTTGTGACCAATACTCTGAACGGAGATTTCCTCACGGATACCTACACCGGTGATGCCCCTGCCACCCCCAACCGGTACATAGACGCCAATAACTACAACACCAACCGGTTCACCAATTACACCGGAAACATCCATTACCTGGGCAAACTGGATACTGCGGGCACCACCCTTTCCGCGGATATTGACCTGGTGCGGATAACTAACCGCGGGTACGCCAACTCCTATAACAACTTTATAGACCTCACCGGCGCAAAGCCTGATTCCCTGGATTTCCTGTACACCCAAACACCCGGGAACTATGATATCTTCGCGGCCAAGGTAGACTACAGCAGTCCGTACGCCAAGGGCAAGAAATTTGAGCTGGGCGCGAAAGCAAGCCGGGTGAAGTCTGACAGCGACTCCCGCTTCTATTTCAACAACGCCGAGGCCCTGGTCCTGGACCCCAGAAGAACCAACCACTTCCTGTATGACGAGAACATCTATGCCGCCTATATCAACTGGAGCGGAAAGTTAAGCGAACGGTACAGCGTACAGGCCGGGTTGCGTGGGGAGCACACTATCTCTACCGGCGAGTCGTTGACCACGGGGCAGAAAACCAACCGGGAGTATTTCAATCTTTTCCCCAGCGTGTTTGTGCAGCAGAAACTGAGCGAAAACTACCAGGTGAACTACAGCTACAGCAGGCGCTTGCAGCGGCCCAACTACGGCAACCTGAACCCCTTCCTGGCGTACCGTGACCCGTATACCTACTGGCAGGGGAACCCTTACCTGCGGCCTCAGTACACGCACGCCATCAGCATCACCCAGACCTATAAGAAAGACTACAGCCTGGCGTTCACCTACCAGATCATCAAAGACAACATGGCAGAACTGGCCTTGCTGGATGTGGCACGCATGACCACGGTGTACACCATCGGCAACGTAGATGATGCCTACAACCTGAGCCTTTCCGCCAATGCCCCTTTCAGGATCATGAAAAACTGGGATACCCAGAACACCTTTCTGGTTTCTTACAACAAATACAAGGTGATGATTAACCAGGAAATGGCCACCAATGACCAGGTGCACTACATGGCGCAAAGCAATCACAACATTCTGCTTCCCAGGAACCTTAAACTGGAAGTAAATGCCGGCTACCGAGGGCCTGGCGCGTACGGCATCTACATAGTAGACAGCCAGTGGTGGGTGAACCTGGGCGTGAAAAGAAGCTTCCTGAATGATAAACTAGATGTGACCCTAAACGCGAATGATATCTTCAAAGGCATGCGCATCAAGATCTCCACCGTGGGCCGCAACGTGCACGAGTTTGACCAGTATTTCAGGGCCCGGAGCGTGGGCATAAACCTACGCTATAACTTCAGCCGGGGCGATAAATTTGATCCTAAACGCCGGAACAACAGCCTGGATGAGGTAAATAGAACCTAGTCGCTCATAGGGTATTTACCAAGATTACTAATGGGCAAACCCCGCCTGCTCTGGTTGAGCAGGCGGGGTTTGTTGTTTGGGTAAGCTAGATTTCTGCCAGAATGTGGTGCCGTTTCTTAGGCTTTCAAAGGAAATAACCTTAATCAAAATCGGCCTATATCGTATAACATTCCCTAGAGTTCAGAGATAAGCTTATATTGCAGGATGTTTGCAAACGAAGTTCGGTTGGGAAATATAGTGTATGAAGCCGGGAAGCCAGTGGTACTGGACGCGCCCAGGCTGATTGCCATGCTCAGCGGCGAGGAAGTTTCGTTTGAACCGATACCCTTAACCGAGGAATGGCTGGCTGGGGCTACCTATAACGCCCTGGAGCATGAGTTCTCTTTTCCGCAACTAAGCCAGTGGGCCTTAGATCCAGATTACAATGAGATTGTTTTCAACGGAGGCTACATTGCTACAAGCGCTCCGGTGGAGTACGTGCACCAATTACAGAATTTCTTCTTCATCATGACCGGTGAGGAATTGCCGCTTCCCCTGGAACTCATCCTGAAATCTGCTTCCTAAAAAAAAATCCTTTCTTTGGTTCAGGCCAGTTTACAGGAAACCAGGCCTAAAACAAAGAAAGGAACAATACCAGCTGTACCAGCCGTAACTTAGTCTCTGAAAGCTTTCTCGGCCTCCACCAGCCCTTCTTCGGTGAAGCGGCAGAAAATGGTCATGTCTGGGGCATGTTCTAGTTCCACCAGGTTCTTGAAGTGCAGGTCGCGTATTTCCTGCTCTATTTCGCCTAGGGAAAGGCCCGGGGTTTGAGACGAGATGGCCGCCGCATCAATGGGCCAGGTGGTTTTGGTTTCTTTATCTTTTACAACGGCGTACATCGCCTTGAGTATTCTGCTTTCTTTGGCCATATCCTTCCTTTTTAAACTTGTGGTTCAAATGAATGTTGAAGGAGAGCTCTCTCCATCTCCCTTCATGTACGGAAGCTGGACCAGTAGGATTATGGATCATGCGTAACACGCTCCTTTTTATGGGTCACCCGTCCCATTGCATGCGGTACACACAACATTGTCATGCGCCTATCCCTCCTTTGTCATCCTGAAAGGAACTTGTGGGGGAATGGGATAAGCGTTTACTGCAAAGCTTTTCTGGTACGCGCACAAGATCTTTCCAGGATAACAGACAGGAAGACATCAATTGAGATTGAAATTCAGCGTCAATCCATTCTGAGATTTTTTACGGGGTTGAGCGTGGCCGCTTTAAACGCTTGGAAGCTGACGGTGAGGAAAGCAACTAACCCGGCCAACAGAATGGCGGCTCCAAACGCCCAGTATGGTATCTCAATGCGGTACGCGAAGTCTTCCAGCCACTGCCGCATGGCGTACCAGGCCAGCGGAAGGGCAATGACTGCCGCAATGAGTACCAGTTTCAGGAATTCTTTGGAGAGCATGGCCACGATGGACGAGGTCTCCGCGCCTAAGATCTTCCGGATTCCGATTTCCTTTTTCCGGCGCTCTGCCGCGTAGGCGGCCAATCCGTACAGGCCCAGGCATCCCACAAAAATGGCCATGGCGGTGAAGATCCAGAGCAAAGATTTAAGTTTGTCTTCAGCTTTGTACATGGCTTCAAAGTTCTCGTCCATGAACTTGTATTCAATGGGGAACTCCGGCGAGAAGGTGTTCCAGACGGTTTTAACGTGGGCCAGGGCCTCGGGCAGATTGTCGCCTTTCAGCTTCACGGCTACTTTCCAGTTGGCCCCGGGGAAGATCTGCAGCACTGCGGGCTCTACTTTGTCAAAGAGGCTTTTGAAGTGGAAGTCTTTTACCACCCCAATCACCTGCCCTTTTTTGAGGGAATCGGAGCCATCGTCGGTCCAGGCTTTCCATTCAATTTTCTGCCCCAAGGCTTTCTCGGGAGTACCGAAGCCCAGTTCCCGCACGGCGGTCTCGTTGAGCATAAAAGCCGCGTCCCTGTCGGTGGGCATGTCTTTGGAAAAAGCCCGGCCGGCTACCATCTTCAGCCCTAGGGTTTTAATGTAATCATGGTCTACCATGAGCGTGGTAACCCCATGGTGCACCCGCTGCCCGTCTTTGAGAACATCAATGCTCTCACCGGCGGTGGCATCACCGGGGAAACCGTAGCCAATGGAAACGCTGGCAATGCTGGGCGATTTGGCCAGTTCGGTTTTGAAGGTCTCATAGTTTTTGTACATGTTATCGCCCCGCATCGGAAAGAACATGATCTGGTCGCGGTTGAACCCCAGGTCTTTGTTGTGCAGGTAACTCACCTGGCGGTACACCACCAGCGCGCAGACAATCAGGAAAATAGACAAGGCGAACTGCACCACAATGAGGCCATGTCGCAGCCAGGGAGTTCTGCCCGGACTTCCGCCGTTCACCACCGCCCCTTTGAGCACACTTACGGGCCGAAAGTTAGCCAGCACCAGGGCCGGATACAGCCCTGCCAGCAACCCCACCACCAATACCAAACCCAGCAGCAACAGCAACAACCCCGGACTGGTGAACACATTGAACGTCATTTCTTTCTCGGTGAACGCGTTGAGCGAAGGCAACACCAGTGACGTAAGCGCCGCCGCAAACACCACGCTAATGAACGTGAGCAGCAGGGTCTCGCCCAGGAACTGCAGCATCAATTGGCTCTGGCTGGCCCCAATGGTTTTGCGCACACCCACCTCTTTGGCCCGCTGCAAAGACTTGGCGGTAGCCAGGTTCACGAAGTTAAAGCAGGCAATAAGCAAGATAAACACCGCAATGATGCTCAAGGCCTTTACATAGGTGATGTTCCCCCTGAGTGCCTGGTCATACTTGAAGCTGGCGGAGTACAGGTGCACCTGGTGCAGGGGCTGAAAGAAAGGCAGGTATTCAAAGGGCTTGTTGGTTTCGGGGTCCAGCTGTTTTTTGGTGATGCCCCTGAACTTAGAGAGCACAAAATCTGGATCGGTACCTTCTTTCAGCTTCACATAGGTGTAGAACTGTTGCCAGCCCCAGCTACTCATGCGCTCTGCCGAGAAATTGTAGGCCTTCACCGAGAAGACGTAGTTCACCGGCAAATGGAATTTTGAGTTGCTCTTAAAAACCCCCTTCACAATGAAAGGTGATTTGTCAAAAGTTAACTTCTTGCCCACGGGATCAATGTCGCCAAAGACGCGTTGCGCGAACTTGTCTGAAATGACCACCGAGGTAGGATCTGCCAAAGCTTTCTCGGGGGAGCCGTAGAGGAACGTTAAAGGAAATACCTCAAAAAATGTAGGGTCCGCCCCTAGCCCGCCTTTTTCGTAGATCCGTTTGTCGCCGGCTTCCACCAGGCTTTGACCATCCCACTGCTGCATGAGAATGCGTACGGTGGTTTCTACCTCCGGAAAGCTCTCCTGCAGGGTGGTGCCAAACATGGGCGGAACGCTCGCAATCTGGGCAGTGGCTTCATCGGTGGTGGTGTTGGAATAAACGCGGTACACCCGGTCTCCTTCTGGCAGGAATTTGTCATACTGCAGCTCATCATAGACAAACAAGCCAATGAGCAAACAGGCGGTAAGGCCCAGCGCCAGGCCAGCTATATTGATAAAGCTGAAGCCTTTGTGCCGGAGCAGGTTGCGGTAGGCCACTTTTAAGTAGTTCTGGAACATAACGTACGGGTTTATGGAATCTGAGGACTGAACCTGTACACCTGCCGTGCACACCCTGTGCCAATTCTGGTTTTCTTTGTTTTTCAGCTATTTAGCTAATTTCAGGCTGAAATCAGAGTGCAAATTCGCTCCCAAAGTGTGCGATTTCGCTCCTACCTCATTGCCTCAAAAATGCTAAATACCTTCAAGATCAGGCATTTGTAAGAATGGCATAATTATAGTTTCTTTCGGGTAAAACCCTATTGGCCCGGCGGCTGTTTCTGCGGTTGTACTTTTGATTTGAGCCTTGGGCAAATATTGACTGTTTCAGGCCCATTTTCCTGAAAACAGACCTGAAACAGACCTGAAACAGACCCAAAGAAAGAACCGCCGCAGCATTGAAGAACTTAACTCATTCAGCTCTATAAAACAGATTTACTATGTTACTGAAGAAGGCTTCCGTTCTGGTAGTGGACGATGACCCCGATGTGCTCACGGCCGTGCGGCTGTTGCTGCGTCCGCAGGTGAAAGACATAGTGGTGGAGAAAAACCCGGAGAACATTCCGACGCTCCTTCGGCAGCAGGCCTTTGATGTGATTCTGCTGGACATGAATTTCACCTCGTCCATTAACACCGGCAACGAAGGCCTTTACTGGCTTAAAAAGATCAAGAGCCTGAAATCTGAAGCTGCCGTGATCATGATCACCGCCTACGGCGACATTGACCTGGCCATCCGCTCCCTGAAAGAAGGCGCCTATGATTTTGTGGTGAAGCCCTGGCAGAACGAGAAGCTGATAGCTACGCTGCAGGAAGCCATCACCGGCAAAGCGAAAGGCAGCCTCACCTCGGCGGCACAGGTCCCAGCTTCAGGTTTCGGGCCGGAGCTGCTGGGCGAGTCAGAGGCCATGCAGGACATTTTCTACAAGATCAAGAAAGTAGCCCCCACCGATGCCAACATCCTGATCCTGGGCGAAAACGGCACGGGGAAAGAACTCATCGCGAAAGCCATCCATCAGCACTCCCTCCGGGCCAACCAGGCCTTTGTGAAAGTAGACGTGGGCGCCCTCACTGATACCCTTTTTGAAAGCGAGTTGTTCGGGCACCGCAAAGGCGCCTTTACTGATGCCCGCGAAGACCGCGCCGGAAGGTTTGAGGCGGCCCATAAAGGCACTATTTTCCTGGACGAGATCGGGAACATTTCCCTGCAGCAACAGGCCAAACTCCTGAGCGTGCTGCAGAACCGGCAGGTGATGCGCCTGGGCTCCAATGAACCTACCAACGTAGACGTTCGCCTGCTGTGCGCCACCAACGTGTCTCTGGCCGAACTGGCCAGCGAAGCGCGGTTTAGGAAGGACTTGATTTACCGAATAAATACCGTGGAGATTGTGGTGCCGCCGCTTCGGCAACGGGGCAACGATGTGGTTCTGCTGGCCCGGCACTTTATGCAGCTGTACGCAGACAAGTACCTGAAACCCTCCATGGAGCTGACCAAACCCGCCATAGACAAGCTGAAAAGCTATCATTTTCCCGGAAACGTGCGCGAACTGCAGTACGCCATTGAGCGGGCCGTGATCATGGCCGAGGACCAGACCCTGGACGCCAAGGACATCCTGTTCTCACCCATTGAATCGGCTCCGGCGCAGGCAACGCTGGCTACTGCCACCAACCTGGAGGAACTGGAGAAAGCCACCATCATTAAGGTGCTGGAGAAGCACAACGGCGTCATGACCAAAGCCGCCAAAGAACTGGGCATTACCCGCACCGCGTTGTACCGCAGACTGGGCAAGTATGAGCTTTAAGAACTTTGAAGGAAAGCTGATCCTGCGGGTGGTACTGCTGCTGTTGACTTTAAGCGCGCCATCGGTGTGCATTCTGAAAGGCTGGTCTGAGCTGCTGGTGTTTCTGCTGCCCCTCATCGGCTACCAGGTGTATGAATTGATTCAGTTCCTGAAACAGGCGCAGGAAGAACTGAACCTCTTCATTGAGGCTATCCAGTACCGCGATTTTTCCCGGTATTTCAATGAAAAATCAGCGTCGGCGCAGCTGCAGTCGCTCAGGAAAGGCTTTAACCAGATCAATTCCACCTTCCAGACCATCAACAAAGAAAAAGAAACGCAGCACCAGCACCTGCAACGCATTCTGGAACTGGTAGACACCGGCATTCTCTCCTATGACCTGGACAGCGGCGAGGTGGTGCTGATGAACGAATCTCTGAAGAAACTGATACAGGTGCCGTTTCTGTCTACCATCCATGCCCTGGCCAAACGCGACCCTTCTTTGTACACCGAGGTGACCAGTTTATCTCCTGGAATCACGAAAATAGCCCAGATTCAGACGCCCAGCCTGGAACGCAGCGTCTACAAGTTCATCTTGTCATCCACGGTGTTTCAGCTGGATGGAAACAAATACAAGCTGGTGGCTTTCCAGAACGTGAACGATGCCCTGGACGAAACCGAGTCGCAGGCCTGGCAGAAGCTCCTGAACGTGATGACGCACGAGATCATGAACTCCATCGCGCCCATTTCTTCCCTGGCGGATACGCTCAAAAACCGCCTGCAGGAAACCACGGTAGGCGGCGTGACTGAGCACGACCTGGAAGACATGGAGGAAGGCATCAGCACCATTAAATACCGCAGCCAGGGCTTGTTGAAGTTTGCGCAGACCTACCGCAACCTGAGCAAGATCACCAAACTGAACCTGGAGCAGGTACACGTGCAGAATCTCTTCCTGAACCTGCGCCGCCTCATGCAGCCCTCCCTGGACCAGAAACACATCACGCTAACGCTGCTCCTCAACGAACCCCACCTCACGCTGGAAGCCGATCCCAACCTGCTGGACCAGGTGCTCATCAATCTGCTGGTGAACGCCATGGATGCCGTGAAAGAACAGGAGGAACCAGAGATTACCTTATCGGCTTACTCGTCATCAGAAGGGAAAGTAGTAATCAAGGTCACCGACAACGGCACCGGTATGTCGCGTGAAGTGCAGGAAAAAATCTTTATCCCGTTCTTCAGCAGCAAGAAAAACGGCAGCGGCATTGGCTTGAGCTTGTGCAAACAGATCATTATGCTCCACAAAGGCACCATTCAGGTGCAGTCTGAAGAAGGCAAAGGCACGTCGTTTTTCCTGTTTTTTAGGTGAAAGAGGCTGAAAACAAGCGTAACACTTCTTCCTTGATTACAGCATAAAGGGCCATGAAAACCTCTATCAGCAGACCGTAGTTGAAGAGGTAAGCCATGCAAAACAAAGAAGCCGTTTAGAGCCTGTTTTCTATAAAACTGCCTCCAAACGGCTTCTTTGTTTTGCACAGTGTCTTTTATTTGATACCTATTAACCTTTAATCCAGCTTTGGCTCTGGCCCGCGGAAGGCGTCTTTTTTAGCTACTGCCGGTAATTTTACGGGGCGGCCTTCTTTGGCAGATTGGTAGATGGCTTCCATGATGCGGTGGTCTTGCAGGCCCTCTTCGCCGGGGGTGTAAGGCGGGAGGTCTTTAAGGACGCACTCAGAGAAATGGTCCATCTCGGTGGCGAACTGGTTTTTGTGTTCCATCTCAATGTCTTCCTTGCGGCCCAGTTTGCCGTCAGCGCGGGAGGTCTTCATCTGCTGACCGGTGTAGGAGAAAGCCGGGTCCATGTTGATCCAGCCGCGTTCGCAGAGCACCCGGTAACGGCGGCTCTCGTGGGTGTTGTAGTGAGTGGCACAGTTGGCAATAACGCCATTGGGGAACCGCATCTGCCATGACATCACTTCCTCTACTTCCTTGAACAGGGGATTGCCCGGCGTGCTGTATTGGTAGCCGAAGACCTCGGTGGGTTCCTCGCCCAGCACAAACCGAAGCGTGTTGAGGCAGTAAATGCCTATGTCGGGCAGGGCACCGCCTCCGGCCAGGGCTTTCTTGTGCCTCCAATGCTCTGGGTTGGCTGAACTCTGGCAATTGAATGCCTCTATCATTTTCACGTTGCCAAACTTCTTCTCGCGCACCAGTTGGCGCACATGCCGGTTATAGGGCTCATACTGGATGCGGTAGGCCACCATGAGTTTGCGGTTGGCCTTTTTACAGGCGTCAATCATAGCCTGGCACTCCGCCGAGGTATTGGCCATAGGCTTTTCGCAGAGGATGTGTTTACCGGCTTGCGCCCCCCTGATGGTGTATTCTGCGTGCATGGAGTTGGGCAGCACAATGTAGATGACCTGCACCTCGGGGTTGTCTTTGAGCTGATCATAGGTCTGGTAGCTGTAGCAGTTCTCGGGCTTGATGCCGTACTGCCGGGCTACTTTGCGCATCTTCTCGGGGCTGCCGCTCACCAGGGCTACTGGCTTTGACTTTTTACATTGCCCGAAGGCGGGCAGCAGTTCCTCTAAGGTCAAATGGCCCAACCCTACCAAGGCATACCCTACCCGTTGGTCGGGCGGAAGCGGCGTGGGCGTGGGACCACTCTGCCGGTCGGCGTCTGATTTCCAGGCTTCCAGTTTGATGGGCTCCTCTGCTCCTGCCGGTACCTGTGCGGGCGGCGAGGTGGGCGGAGTCTTGGGCACGGTCTGCCCATTGGGAGCCGTCATGGTAGGCTGCGCGCCAGGGCTATCCTGGCCGGCGGTAGTCTGCGCAGATTTACAGGAAGCGGCTAAACCACCCACCAATCCGGCGGCCAATCCTTTACCGGTCAACTGCAGAAAACTTTTCCGGGTCAAAGGCTCCGTGAATTCCTGGGGAACAAATTGCAGGAGCTTGTCAAAACGTAACATATTAAATACACTAGGTAAAACATAGAGAAACTGCACCGGACAGCTCTTTGGATTTAACCCTGTTCGTTTTAAAAAGTTTTTTCTTTCCCTGAATATCAATTTGCTGCAAACGGTAATAGTCCTTAATTGAAGCGTTCCACGGACTAGGAATTGCCTAAAATTTCAAGCCATTTGGGTATATTCTGGTAACAATTCACCCATTTGTTTAGGCGCTATTTTGTTGAAAACGCCAGAAAAACGGGCAGCGAAAAAGAATAATTTACTCTTTCCAAAACCTTAAAACTCAGAAGCCCATTTAGCGGGTGATCAGCCTCCGCATGGCCAGAAGACCCAGCAGCGGCCCGATGGCCAGAAACAAAAATTGCTGTTGGGCAGGAACCCATTCCTGCAGTAATTGCAAAAACTGGATGCTTACAATGGTGATGGCAAACCCAATGGAATTGACGATGGTAAGTGCTGTGCCTTTCACCTGGCCCGGGGCATTCTGCGCCACCACGGTAGAGAACTGCGGCGAGTCCATGACCACCGCCAGACCCCACACCAGCAGAAATGCCAAAAAAACGGAAAAAGGCACCGAAAACAGCCAAGGCGATAACAGGCAACAAACAAACGAAACCGCCAGCGCCCCAAACGCTATACGGGCACTACCTGCCCTTTGAGCCAGATAGCCTCCCGCCACACAGGCCAAGGAACCTGCCGCAATAACCGTAAACGAAAGCAAGGGAACATCAAAATAGGTACCTGAGTGAAATTCCAGGTAAAGGCCTAGGATCACCGGCACCAAGGCCCAGAACGTGTACAGTTCCCACATGTGCCCGAAGTACCCAAAAGCCGCCGCCCTGAACTCCTTTTGCCTGAAAATCTGCAAAAAAGCCGTAAAATCTGGCTTGGTGCCCTGGGTTCTGAAAGGCCCATCAGGTACCAGGGCCTTCAAGGCTACGCCACCCAGTACTGCTAGTCCCGAGGTTGCCCAGATCACGTACTCCCACCGCAAATCCTGCGTCACTGCTTTTAGCAAATGCGGGAACGCCGTGCCCAACACCAGAGCCCCCACCAGATACCCTAGCGCTTTCCCAAGGCCTTTCTGGTGGTAATCAGCCGCGATCTTCATACCCACCGGGTAAATACCGGCCAGGCAAAATCCCGTGAGAAACCGGGCCAGCAAGAGCGTAGACAGGTTAGTGGCCAATAACAGGCTGAGGTTACAACCCGCCCCTGCCAAGGCACACACCAGGAAAACTCTGGAGGGCGAAAACCGATCAGAAATGGTAAAAACGGCGAAAACCAGCGTGCCCAGAATAAAGCCCAACTGCACCGCCGAGGTTAAATGTCCCAACGCACTCGCCTCCAGTTGAAACTGCGGAATCAAATTAGGCAGCACCGCATTGCCTGCAAACCACAGCGAGGTACAGGCAAACTGAGCCAGAACGATGGTGGGGAGAATGTGTTTGGGTGTTGATTGGAAATGGGTTTTCAATAAGATACTATGGTTTGACTTTGGTAAAGCAAGGTGCAGGCTTTTCTAAAAAAATCTGACCTGAAAAAGTTTATATTTAAAATGAAGCACTTCTGTTAACACTTACCTTTATGCAGGCAAGGCAACATAGCACAAAACCTTCAACCAGCACCAAAACTACTTGAAAGCATTAAAATTTGGATTGAACACCCACCCCAACTTGCTAAACTTCTTGTTGGGGGCAGAATTTCCTTATTCACTTTCAGTTACCAGTTTTTTAATCAAAGAGATTTGTCCCAGATGATAATAGCTATGCTCAATAACTCCTTCAATATTTCTTAAGTATGTTCCATACTTTACATCAACGAATGGCTCGTCCAGTTTATCATCTGACAGGTTCGCCACTTCCTTTACAAACATTTCTGAATTAACCATAAACTCATTCACCAGTCTTTGCCAATCGGCTTCTGATTCAATAGGTGGAAGTTCAAAGCTATATTTATCTCTAATTTCAAGTCCACCTCCTTTAAAAACTTTTATCAGACCCGCTAAATAATAATTTACGTGAAATGTCAGTAAAGCAATTGTATTTAGTGTTCCAACTTTTTGTGTCGCTTGCTTCCAAGTAACACTTTCTATTTGCGATTTAAAATTGGTATTGGCTATCCAGTGCCCGTTTAACAAGACTTCATTCAACCTACTTGCGAGTTCTTTAATTCTTTGCATCTTCAGTTATATTATTGAATCTTTCAATACCACATAAACTAATGAATGAGGCGCTTAAAGGCTTGGGCAATTGCAAGGTGTTCCTAATTCAATCATTAGACTCAATTTGACTTATACACTTTTCAAGTGACACGGGAGTTATAGTATATACTTTATCCATTAGTTCATAAAAGTCTTCCTGTGTTTTTATTCTTACACGGGTGAGTTGAAAGTCTGGATAAATAAACTCAATTCTGTATGGTTTTAGAGTTAATGTGCGAACAATGAACGAAATTCGCTTTAGATCACTAAAAACTATTCTGGTCTTTTTAGATTCAGAAACGATTTCCAAAGAATCTCCATAAATAGTAAGTGTGGCACTTCTATTTCTTCTACTAATTGCCATTAACCCTAATACCAGGCCGCCAAAAGCAAAAACTACAAGAGATAAGTTGTTGAAGAAGGGGGAGTTATTTGGTATAGCAAGTAGTAGTAGAGGTTCCATTAAATAGAAAAACACACAACTACAAACAAATATACCCAGTAGCACCATATATAATTTCTCAATTGCTTTGTTAGTGCTGTTAATATCTACCAGAAATGATGCTTCCATATTCAAATACCGTCTAAAACATTGGGCAAAGTAAGGTCTTGTGCTATATAAATATTGCTAGCACATGTTTCATTTTGTAGGTCTTGAACTTGCAACAGGCTTTACTTTTCCTTCCAAAACATTGATAACGCTTTGCTTTAATTCCTCATACTTAAAATCATCATTAAAGCCAATATTGAAGGTATAATGGGCATTACCTTTGTTCATACAGAGTAAATACTTGGCTCCCCCTTGTTCTACAGAAAAAGGAGAATATTCTGTTTGAACTCTGAATTCAATTTTTCCATCCTGATTTACTACATAAAAAAGATGCTTATTATATATTCCTTTTGAGCCTTCTTCAAACCTTTCAAATGCCTGAATCAATTTACCATTCCATTTGAACTGGTCAAAGCAAAACATATCTTTTAAGTTGTCTTTTAAAAGACCTTTTCTGGATGCTTCATATAGTTTATTCTTCAAAGGCTTTGCCTTATCAAATTCTTTCTGATGATAGTATAGTTGAATTAATTTAGCATAAGCATGAAAGTCACTTGGATCTAACTTTATAAGTTCTATAAAGGCAGGTTCCGCTTTCTCATAGTTTCCTTTTAATGACTCCAGTAAGCCGATATTAAATAAAGCGTTAAGGTAGGAATCAGAATCTTTGGAAAGATTTGACTTTGCAGTATAAAATGCCTCCAATGCTTTTTCATTGTTTTTTTGTTCTGAATAAACTTGACCGATCATTGTAAAAGACCGTTCAGGAGCATCTTTTTGTTTAGTAGATTTTATATAATTCTCTAGTGCTAAATCCAATTTACCAAGGTTATAAAACGAATCTCCAAGGCCACTATAATACTCTCCGTCGTCTGGCTTAAGAGCAATAGCAGATTGAAAAGCTTTTATAGCTTCGTCATACTTTTTCATATAGTTGAGTGTAGAAGCCAAAAAATAATAAGGATTGGGATCTTTTGAATCTTTAGAGATAGATTGACTCATAAACTTAACACAGTTGCTATCATCCTCTTTCATGTAATAGGCAAGACCAATATAATACAGAGCTAAGGCTGAATAATCTTTCGATTTTGCTGCGTATTGAGTTATAATCTTATCATGCTCTTGCTTGTCAATTAAAACTTTAAGTTCTTCTGAAACTTTGTCTTGAGCATATGTGCCTATACTTATAAATAAAAGTAATATTATGGAGATGATTCTTTTCACTTTTCTATATTTAGATTTGAGTTAATGTCTAGACTAAAAGCGTTAAAATGTTTTTTAGATGTGGTTGCCAGAAGTTTTATTTATCATCAGTTCAGCGTTTTGTATCCAGGCAACCAGGTAAGGATTCTTAGATGATCTCCTCTTAAATACAATAAGGAAAGGTTTGTCAAAAACGAGCCTTTTGGGCTTAGGCAGGCCCTCCACAACTTCAGTTACCAGTCCGAGTTCCGCCTCGCTTTCTATCTTAGCTCCTTTATGGTCAAGAACAAGGGCAATTCGTTGGTAAGCTTTCAGAATATCAAATTCCTGCCCGTCTATGGCTACCTTGTTCCCTACCATTGAGTGATAATTCTTTTCTAAGTTGAAGGTGATTTCCGGGATGCTTAAGGTGTCAAATTCTGCAAAATGGTACTTCCAGTGTTCCTTCTCCGGTTTCTGGGATTTACCATGCTTTCCTATTTCCTTGTTTAGAATTCTGAGGAGTTCCCCTAATGAACTACCAGTTAATTTTGGTGAGGTGAACAACAGGATCTCCTGGTCTTCCGCCTTAGGGTTTAACCTAACGGCGAATTCCTCCCTGTTGCGGTATAACAAGAGCTCAACTTGAGAGGCAGCCTTGGGGTTGAAACCATTGAAACCGAAAGACTCAACGGGGGTGGAGCCAAATACCAATTCACTGTTGCCCCTGTCAAAAGCAAACTCGAATGGGAGTGACTTGGCGAATGCGGCTTCTGCTAAAATGGAATTCCCCTGGAAGCTAACCTGGTTCCCTATGTCCTCTGGGGCTATGGAGTTCTTGAACAAGGTTGATCCGTCTAAAAGCCGTAACTGGGTGAGCTCTTTTTCTATTACAACGCTTTTTGAATTCTTCTTGATTTCATTCCAGGCATAAAGGAAAGTAGAGCAATATAGTTGGTTTTTACCCCTGTCAATCCTTTGCTCCAAAGTGGGGACTAAGTCAGTAGCTCCCAGTTTGGTGACATCAATAGCTTCTGGGTAATCTCTTCCATCACTACACCCTGTAAGGAGACAAGCTAACAATACAAACCGAATGATGGAATTCATGAGTAATTTAATTACTGGCTACTACTGTATAAGCGGAGCAGCCCCTGTTATTAGCCTTTTCTTAAATATAAAACTTCCGGTTATCCCGCCAATGATAGCCGAAAAACCGGAAGTCTGTTTGAGTAATTAAAAATTGTAAAGCAGTAAGAAAGTATTAAAGCATTACACCGCTACCGGCGCCTTTATCCCCGGCCATGGCTCATACTCCTCTAGCGTGAAATCCTCAAATTCAAACCCGAAGATATCTTTCACGTCTGGGTTAACCTTCATCTTAGGAAGCGGTCTTGGCTCACGGGAAAGCTGCAGTTCGGTTTGCTCCAGGTGATTCAGGTACAGGTGGGTGTCGCCACCGGTCCAGATGAACTCGCCGGGTTCCAGGTCGCACACCTGGGCTACCATTATGGTGAGCAGCGCGTATGAGGCAATGTTGAACGGCACCCCCAGGAACACATCGGCAGAGCGTTGGTAGAGCTGGCAGCTTAGTTTGCCTTCGGCTACGTAGAACTGGAAGAACGCATGGCATGGGGGCAACTTCATGTTGTTCACCTCGGCCACGTTCCAGGCGCTTACAATGAGGCGGCGCGAGTCTGGGTTCTTTTTAATTTGATTGATTACCTGGGCAATCTGGTCAATGTGTCCGCCGTCTGGCGTGGGCCAGGAGCGCCACTGCGAGCCGTACACCGGACCCAGGTCACCGTTTTCATCGGCCCACTCGTCCCAGATGCTTACCCCCCGCTCCTGCAGCCAGCGCACGTTGGTCTCTCCGCGCAAAAACCACAGCAGTTCGTAGATAATTGACTTCAGGTGTACCTTTTTGGTAGTCACCAGCGGAAATCCTTCCTGCAAGTTGAACCGCATCTGGTAACCAAACACACTAAGGGTACCGGTGCCAGTACGGTCTTCTTTCTTCACGCCGTTGTCCAGAATGTGGCGCATTAAATCCAGGTATGCCTGCATGGGTAAAATCTAGGTAAGAATGATCAATGAACTTTAGAAGCCTGAAGATAGGAAAAAGAGCACACTGCCGAAGACGGAGCCTCAAAGAAAGTTCACTAAGCTCCTTCCCGCCCACCTACCCTATTTTCAAAAATCACAGATCTACTCACCTACCCAAAAAGATTCAAGCAGTTGCGCTGTTTAACATATTGTTTTACATTTAAGACACACCTTATATGTTTTAGAGTTTAATTCTCAAATGTATTTCTTGCTTATTTTTCTAAATCGGCACTAAAACCAATATTCTTTTAAAGGAATACGCTGCCAAATAATGCAACTACAAACTAATTATTCAACATCCATTTAGAATAACTTTACAACTAATTATAATCGGTTTTAAGAAACAAATTGACATAAAAAAGCCTCTGAATAAATCAGAGGCTTTTTCAATTTAAAACTCATATTATTTTTTTATTCCGCTGCTTTATCTTCTTTCACCACGTGCTGCCTTACTTGTTTTTCGCTCAGGGGCCAGATGTAAGCGGTAGATTGCTGTTGCCACCCGATGGCTTTGTAAAAGTCTCCTTTGCCCGGTGCGGCAGTCAGGGTAATGAAATGGTAGTTCGTGAGTTTATCCTTGAGCGTGTCTACAATGAAACTCCCCATCCCTTCTCCCTGGTAATCTGGATCTACTACAATATCGGCTAACATGGCATAGTACTTCCCGTCATCCACGGTTCGGCCAAAACCAATCACCTCACCAGCATCGTCATACAAAAACACAGAATAGGAACTCTTCTCAAAGGAACTCCTGATGTCTTCCGGTTTCCGCTCAGACCAGCCCACCTTGGCCAGGATATCGTCTATCTTTTTCCAATCTATGGTATTGAAATCAGGATTCATTTTATGGTTCATCGGCATGTGATTATTCTTAATCAAAGTAACATCATCGGTAAATACCTATTCATAATAATTACAGTAAGTATTTACCTCGTATCCCTACCCCACTTTATTTATTTCTGACCTATTTACTTGAAAACAAGGCAAAAACAGGCTGCTATGTACGGCATTAGTATTCATTAGTTTTTGCGCTAAAATGCCTGATGTTCCCTTGAAATTCTGAATGTGATAAAACAATTGTACCCGATTAAAACAAAAAGAGGTGATCTGCCTGGTTGGAACTGAACCCGGTGCTAGTGGTAGCTTCCATCGGCTTACGAAACAAAAGAAGGAAAGCGGGTGACGTAAGTCAAGGTTTCTTCTGTTCAACCCCTTAGCCAGTTAGGTGGGCAATGCCCGGCGTTCAAATTCAGTAGTTATTCTTCAACAGAATTTTTTCAACCACGTTGGTAAAGGGCTGTGAGTGATTCCTTTTCTGGTTATATATTGGACCAGCTATTTACTGTATTTCTTATCTATGAAAAAATTCTTGCTGATGGCGCTGGTCGCCGGGGCACTGCTTTCCTGCAAAAAGAAGCCTGAATCAGACACCCAACAGGCCGCCAACGTGCCCAACAATCAACAGCTTGCCACCATGTTTGACCAGTATTGGGACCAGAACGCCCGGTTCTTTCCGCTGGAAGCCACTGCCCAGGGCGATAACCGGTACAACCACCTGCTGCTCAACGATAACACCAAATCGTTCCGCGACAGCCTGCAACAATATTACCAGCAGCACCTTGACAAGTTGCACCAGTTTGAGCGGCAAGACCTGAACGCCAACGACCAGATCAGCTATGACATCTTTGAATACGAGATGGAAACCCGCTTAGAGGGACTGAAACTCAACACCTGGATGATTCCGTTTCAGCAATTCTGGGGCCTTCCCCTCACCATGGGGCAACTGGGCTCTGGCACCGGAAACCAGCCGTTCAAGAACACCAAAGATTACGAGAACTGGCTGGGCCGGGTAAAAGGCTTCACCCTTTGGGCTGATAGCGCCATTGCCAACTTCCGGAAAGGAATGGATACGGGTGTGGTGCTGCCTAAATCTCTGGTGGTGAAAATAATTCCACAGATGCAGAGCATGGTGGTCTCAGATCCTACCAAGAGCCTGTTCTACGGCCCTATCCAGAATTTCCCCAATGAAGTACCCGCCGCAGACCGTCAGCGCCTGACAGAAGCCTACCGGCAGGCTATCTCTACGGAACTGGTTCCTACTTACCAGAAACTGGCTACCTTTCTGCAACAGGAGTATCTGCCCAAGGCACGTACCTCTACCGGTATCAAGGAAATTCCGGGCGGCAGTGACATCTACAACTACTACGTGAAGTACTGGACCACCACCGATAAGTCGCCAAATGACATATATAAAACCGGTCAGCAGGAGGTAAAGCGCATCCACGCCGAGATGGTGAAAGTGAAAGACCAGGTGGGCTTCAAAGGAACCATGGAGCAATTCTTCACTTATCTGCGTAACAACTCTAAATTCACCCCTTACAAAACGCCGGAGGAGGTGCTAAATGCTTTTCGGGCCATTCAGGCCAGAATAGAGCCAAATCTTTCCAAAATGTTTGGCCGCACCCCTAAAACTCCGTTTGAGATAAGACAAACCGAGGCGTTCCGGGCAGCCTCTGCCTCAGCAGAATATAACCAAGGTTCTCCGGACGGCAGCAGACCGGGTATTTTCTACGTGCCTATTCTGGATGCAACCAAGTTTGCCACCACCTCGGGCATGGAATCGCTGTTCCTGCACGAGGCCATTCCCGGTCACCATTACCAGATCTCTTTACAACAGGAAAACGAGCAACTGCCTAAATTCCGCCGTTTCAGTTGGTACGGAGCCTACGGTGAGGGTTGGGCGCTGTACACTGAGTCGTTGGGCAAAGAACTGGGGCTTTACACAGATCCTTACCAGTACATGGGTGCCCTGGGCGACGAGATGCACCGGGCCGTTCGGCTGGTAGTAGACGTAGGAATGCACACCAAAGGCATGACCCGCGAGGAAGCCATCCAGTACATGCTTTCCAACATGGCCATTTCTGAAGAAGGCGCCATTGCGGAGGTTGAGCGCTACATGGCCATTCCGGGCCAGGCTTTATCCTACAAAATAGGCCAACTGAAAATCCGTGAACTCCGCGACAAATACCAGAAAGACCTGGGCGACCAATTCAAACTAGCCGCTTTCCATGACGAGTTCCTCAAAGACGGCACCATGCCGCTGAGTATAGTTGAAAAGAAAATGGAGGGCTGGGCGAAACAGCAGAAGAAATAAGAGCAAAGATTGAAGCGTAAGAGAAAGCCCGTTGCAGCAAGTGCTGTAACGGGCTTTTTGCTTTTAAAAGGGTTATTAGTTGAAGCGTAGGTTCTGTTTTCTTTGGATTTCTGGGCCATTTATTCCAAAGTTCCTGTTTTGATTCCTATTGGCAGGATCCTGTTCAGTACGCTCTTTCTCGGGAGCTAACAGGGTAACCTGCAAGCAATACGCCTAAGCACAGGGCAGAAATACCTATCTAAGCCTCTCTGGATAAAAGAATCTGATAGATAGTTCTTGAAAGAAATAGGAATATAGAAAGGCAAAGAAGCAAGCACCGGACAGGAAGCGGCGTATGGGTTAGACCTTCTACGTGGAAGCACGTAGTAAAATCATCTGAAACTCTGGAAAATAAGCCTGAAACGCGTATATTTTATAGTAGAACTACCCAGACCAGCAGAGCGCATCTCCTATTTTTAGTGTATTTTTATCTGGCAATTCCTCTCAGTATCTTTGTTGATGGATGGGTTTTTCAGTATTGCAAATAAAACGTTTAGCGAACCGTATATGAAGATTGTTTATTCTGCAGTAATCGCATTGGGTATGATGGTTCCGGTGGAGGTCGCTTTTGCCCAAACCCTGGCTACCCCGCCTGCCGCCGTCAAGCCTGCTTCTTCCTCAGCTACCTCAAAGCAGCAGGAAACCAAGAAGCAGCAAGATGCCAAACTGGGGGCCAAGATCAATGCGCTCATAAAGAAACAGCCTTCCTCTACGCCAGCCACCACGGCCGCTAAACAAAGCTCTACCGCCACCCCTTCGTCCCCAAAGACCGCTGCTCCTACCCAGGCCGCGGCCCAGGACTCAGCACCCAAAACGCCTCCGCGTCCTTTGTCTAGGGTAGACAGGTTAATCATTGAACGGGAGCAGTTGGTACTCAAGTACGATTACCTGAAAGCCCAGGAAAACAACTTCTGGGGCAAAGCGTCCAAAGAAGACATGATTGCGGTAATTGATGCCCTGAAGGACATCCTGCGCAAAGACGAGGAAATCATCCATGCCGTTGAACGGGAGAACCTTGAAACCCGCCGCAATGTGGCGCGCCGGGCCGCTCAGCTGGAAGCCGAGGCCAAGAAACTCAACAACCAGGTGCAGGGCGATAAACGCGTGATCACCGATAACATCTATGACCTGAAAAGCTCCGTTACCAACGCCCAGAACCTGCTGAAGCGCAAAGACCGCCAAATAAAAGACCTGGAAGAAAAGCTTCAGGACTCCAAAGACCAGAAGTTTGAACACGATGCCATCGCGGCCTTCTTCGCCATGCTGTGCGTGTTGCTGGCGGGTTACATTGTACGGCTCAGAAACAAGCTGACCAGCCAGGCCGAGAACCAGGTGAAAGCATGAGTGAACGCCTGGTGCCCGCGGCCAAATACCTCACTTACACAGAGGCTATAGGGTTGTACAACGCCCTTGCCAATGTGGGGGTGGTGGCTTTGGTGAAGTCCTGCGGTCCGCCAAGCTTACCTTTTGGGGATGGGTTGTACTACCAATTGCAGGTGCAGGAAAAAGACCTGGAAACCGCCCAGCCCGTTTTAGCCGAGTTCTCCCAAAAACAAGCCCAAATCAGCGTAGAACCGCATTTTTGCCCCAACTGCGGTTCTGCTTATGTTTGGCCCGAACGGAATTTATCCTGGTGGAAAAAGGTTATCTATGCTGGCACCACCGTGTTCAAATGCCACGACTGCGGCCACTCATTTTTTGCGTAAAAACGTAGGTATCACGTATCAGGTAGCACGTACCAGGACCAGGTTACCGGCTACACGTAAACCCGTGATACCTGATACGCGCTACGCGATACCCAATTAGAATGGATAAGATTTTAAACGAACTATTAGACGTGCGGGCCCTGCTTAAGTTGGAGCAGGACGAAGACCGCAAGCAATACCAATTGAAGAATGCCCAAACCAGCATCACAGAGCGCAAGCGCCTGGGAATTTGCTGGTATCCGGTTACCGTCATCAAACAGGAAGTAGGTTTCGGGAACAAGATGGTAGTGGAACTGGAGCGCACCTCCGGCCGCGACCAGCTGCACATGTTCCAGGCCGGCTCCTCGGCGGCGCTGTTCACCAACGGCGAAGGTGGAACTCTCAACGGCGTGGTGCTGGAAGTGAAACGCAACAAACTGCGCCTGGCCACTTCCAAAGAAGACCTCCCCGACTGGATTGACGGTGGCGCCCGCCTGGGTGTGGAACTGACCTTTGACGAGGTGAGCTACCGCGAAATGGAGATTGGCCTGATGAAGGTGATGGAGGCCGAAAAAAGCCGCTTGGCTCAACTCCGCGACATCCTATTGGGTGCTCAGCCTGCCATTTTCCGCCGCGAAAGGGAATTCACCCCTATTGCCTCGCTCAATGACTCGCAGAATGCGGCCGTACGCAACATCATGCAAGCCAAAGATGTGGCTATCATCCACGGCCCGCCGGGCACGGGTAAAACCACTACCTTGGTGCAAGCCATTCTGCAGACACTGCAGGCCGGCGAACGCAAATTGCTGGTCACCGCGCCCAGCAACACCGCCGTGGATTTGCTTACCGAGAAGTTGGCTGAGCAAGGCGTGAACGTGATCCGCATCGGGAATCCGTCGCGGGTTTCTGAAGTATTGCTGGAGCACACCCTGGATGCCCAGATCATGCACCACCGCGACTACAAACAATTGAAGAAGCTCCGGAAACAGGCCGAGGAATTCAGATCTCTGGCGGGGCAGTACAAGCGTAATTTCGGGCACGAGGAACGCCAGCAGCGCAAATTCATGAAAGAGGAAAGCAAGCGCATTCTGGACCAGGCCGATGACATTGAAGACTATATCACCGAGGATCTGCTGGACCATGTGCAGGTGATCACCTGTACGCTGGTTGGCTCGGCGAACCGCACCATCCGGCACCTGCAGTATGACACCGTCTTCATTGACGAGGCCGCTCAGGCTCTGGAACCCGCCTGCTGGATTCCCATTACCCGCGCCAACCGGGTTGTCCTGGCCGGTGACCACCACCAATTGCCACCCACGGTGAAGTCCATGGCGGCGGAAAAAGGCGGCCTGGCCAGAACGCTGTTTGAGAAGTGCATTGACCGCCAGCCCGAAACGGCTGTGATGCTCACAACCCAGTACCGTATGCACGAGCACATTATGGGCTTCTCCAACGGCCAGTTCTACCGCGGCGAGCTGCAGGCCCACGAGAGCGTACGCACGGCTACCCTGCCCGATGTGCATCCTGTGTTTCAGCCCGGCTTAATTGTGGAGTTCATTGACACCGCCGGGTGCGGCTTCAACGACCAAACCATGGGCGAAGGCAGCAGCACGGCCAACCCAGAGGAAGCCGATATCCTGATCAAGCACCTATTGAACCTGCTCACGCCCTATGAACCGGCCGAACAAGCCGAGGAGCAGGAGCATCCACTTAAAATCGGGGTAATTGCCCCGTACCGGGCGCAGATCAACTACCTCAATGACCAGGTGGAGCATCATCCCAAACTTTCTATTCTGCAGGGGCGCAAGCAACTGACGGTGGGTACGGTGGACTCTTTCCAGGGGCAGGAACGAGACATCATGTACATCAGCATGGTGCGCAGCAACCCCGAGGGCGAAATTGGCTTCTTAGCTGATATCCGGCGCATGAACGTAGCCATGACCCGGGCCAAAAAGAAAATGGTGATTGTGGGTGACAGCGCCACGTTGGGCCAACATCCTTTCTACCAGGAGTTCATGAATTACGCTGAGGCAATTGGCGCTTACCGCAGCGCCTGGGAACTGATCTCGGCAGAAACAGAATAAATCTTTTAAAGATCAATCTGCGTTAGAGGCATTAAAGACACTTCTTCTGGAGAAGAGGTCTTTGGTGCCTCTTTTCTTTTGAAGCATTTTCTCCCTATCTTTTTGGGACTACTACGGTAAATATAGGAGAAGGCATATTATTTCCCTTGAATAGTTACCTTTACAGCATACAACACCTAAAAACCCTAACACCAGATGAAAATAGAAGAGAACAAAGTGGTGTCGCTCACCTACGAGCTGCGCGTGACAGACGAAGAAGGCGAAGACACTCTGGTTGAGACCGCCGATGAGGAAAACCCAATGGTCTTTTTATATGGTGTGAGCGGCCTGCCAGAGAAATTTGAGCAGGAACTGGAAGGAAAATCGGCTGGGGATACGTTCAAGTTCACCGTTGCCTCTGAAGATGGCTACGGCGATTTAGACGAATCAGCCATTGTGCCCGTTCCTAAGAGCGTGTTTGAGATTGACGGTAAAATAGACGAAGAAATGGTGCAGGTAGGCAACTACATTCCCATGTCTGATAACGAAGGCAACCACATGCAGGGCCGCATTGTGAGCGTGGAACCCGACCATGTGCTCATGGACTTCAATCACCCGCTGGCCGGCATGGACATGCACTTTGAAGGCAAAGTGATTGACGTGCGCGATGCCACGAAAGAAGAAATCGCCCACGGTCACGTACACGGCGCCGGCGGACACCACCATTAATTTCAATTAGGAATTGAAAAGGTGAAAGCTGTTTCTCTTTTTGATTCCTAAAATTTCAGTTTAGAAGTGAACTAGCAGAAGGCCATTCCTGAGGATTGGCCTTCTTTGTTTTGCGACTATTTCCCAGAAAACAAGCTTAAAACAAATCTGTCTGGCGCGAGACTAAAGTCTCGTGTCCGGGGATGATGCGAGTCTCCAGACTCGCCGGGAACCATGAATTGGATATGCGGCCTTTTCTGAAATGATGCTGCCAGTTCAGGAATGCGTCATTTCGCTGCTGCACAGCGATGGTAGTCAGAGACTACCCTTTATCCCTAGTCACGAGTCAGAGACTCGCGCCATATTACGATCAGGAAGATCCTAATTCCTAATTCCTAATTCCTAATTCCTAATTCCTAATTCCTAATTCCTAATTCCTAATTGAATTAGTTGGTGGACGTAGGCTTGCAGTTGCGGAAAGAACCGCTCAAATTCCATTTGGTAGAAGGCATAGTTTTGGACCAGCTCCTCTCCTGCCGTTTCCATGCCGGAGTCAAATTTGGTGCGGGAACTCAGTCCATGGAGGGCTCGGGTGATGCCTTCTACTTTGGCGTAAGACACCAGCCAGTTGTGCCGAACCATGTACGGCAGGAAATGCTGCACCCGCTCGGGTAACAATTCGGGCCGGGATTGGACTTGGGTGTAAGCTTCCTTGGCAAACTCCGCCAGGGGCTGAGCACTGAAGGTCTGGAAATTGGCCGCCAGGAAATGATCATAATAGACATCAGCTACCACCCCGGCGTATTTCCGGAATTTAGGGCGTAAACGCTCTTTGGTTTCGGCCACTACGGGATGGCCATCGGTGTAGGAATCGATGAGGCGGTGCAGCCTGATTCCTTGTTGCACCCGCTCTGGGTAGAGCAACACCTGGGCACCCCGCACGCTGTCGGCAATGAAGTTTCCCAGGCGCAGGTCTTCGTCTGTACCGGAAAGAAAAAGGTGGGCGAGGTAATTCAAAGGCGATTTGTTTAAACCAAAGGTACGCATTCTGGCTTACCAATGGACATCACCCGATAAGGAACCCTTGTCCCGGATGTCCGTATTCTTCACATAAGTACAAGACCTATATACACTATGGAAAACACGCAGAATTCAAACCAAGGCGATCTGCAAGCCTTAATTGATAAGATCAAAGACATAAATACCGCCATGCTGAGCACCGTGGAGCCTGACGGAACCATCCGCTCAAGGCCCATGCGCCACATGCAGGTAGATGATAACGGGGTGATCTGGTTCTTTAACAGCCATCACTCGGCTAAAACGCACGAGATCAGAAACGATAGCCACGTGAACCTGAGCTATTCTAAACCGGGCGACCAACTGTACGTTTCGGTATCGGGCCGGGCGCAGGTGCTGCGTGACCAACAGAAAATAGACGAACTCTGGAACCCCGCCATGAAAGCCTGGTTCCCCGAGGGCAAGGATGATCCGAACATCGGGTTGCTGAAGGTAACCATTGACCAGGCCGAGTACTGGGATTCACCCAGCAGCGCCGTGGTTCACTTATACGGCATGGTGAAAGCCGCCATTACCGGCGAACCCGCCAGACCCGGCGAAAACAAAAAGATCAATTTATAGTTATTCAGAAAGGGAGTTTCGGCTCCCTTTTTTCATGCCTTTTTGCGGCTTGTACAAGACCTGCTTTTAGGCTACTTTTAAGAAAACAGGCTCAAAATTCTATACCGTTTCCAGACCTTGGCACTGAACGCTTCTACTGCTCACGCGCATACCACGCTCACCTTATTTGGCATTAAACCTGGGCATTGGCGCTGGGGATTGGCTCAGATGGGCACCTCGGTACGGCCATTGCAGAAAGTAAAGGGGCTGAACTTCTTCAAGCTGCTGGGAAGCGGACAAGGCCGGGGCTTCAGCCTGAAACCAAACTGGTACCGCTACGGGCTTATGGCCACCTGGTCCTCCCCCGCCGCCGCTGAAGACTTTTTCCAAGCGCATCCCTTGTTAGAAGAATACCGCCAGCACACCTTTGAGCAGTACACCCTGACTTTGCGGCCTTTGCAGGCCCACGGTCTCTGGAGCGGCAAGAATCCGTTTACCACCCAAACCATACCGGCACCTGCCAATGTTCCTATCGCTGTCTTAACCCGAGCCTCTATCCGGCTCACCAAAGCCATTGATTTCTGGCGACACGTGCCACAGGCCAGTGCCAGTTTAGATCATGCCCAAGGATTGCTGGCCTCCATTGGGTTAGGTGAAGCTCCTTTTGTCAGACAAGCCACTTTCAGCCTCTGGAAAGACGAAGCCAGCATGAAAGAATATGCTTACCGCATGGCTGCCCACAGAGAGGTAATCAAAAACACCCGCGCCCGTGGCTGGTATTCTGAGGAACTGTTTGCCCGGTTTTCGCCTCTGCAAAGTGCAGGCACCTGGAATGGCGTTGACCCTTTACAGGATTTGGTTTAAAAGACACTCGTAGGAGCTGCGCACACTACGAGGTCATATGAGATCAGCATCAATGCCTTACCCTCCCTTATTAACCTGTTTTTGAGAAAAAAGACACCAAACGTAAAAACCTGTGAGGTTTTGAAAACCTCACAGGTTTAGCCGCCCATTACGCAACAGACGCTTACTCTAAAGACCTCGTAGTGTGCGCAGCTCCTACGAGTGTCAGTGCCTATTGTCGGCGCCACCACATACCCCGTTAATTACATCAATCCTGAAAATCCTGCTCCCGTTTCTACCTCACTTTTCTAAAATCCCTGCAAAAACGAAAACACAAACTACTACCAGCGTCCGTCAAAAGGCAGCTTTTTGCAGAAATTCCTTACTTTTGCTATTGGCCTAACGTGGCCTTTTGAATCTGAACCATACAACTGAAGTCATATCCATGTCAGAGTACGATTACCGATCCATTGAGCAGAAGTGGCAGCGCTTCTGGAGTGAGAACAAGACGTTCAAGACCGATATCAACCTAAGCAAACCCAAGTTTTACTCGCTGGACATGTTCCCGTATCCATCCGGGGCCGGTCTGCACGTTGGGCATCCGCTGGGGTACATCGCCTCTGACATCGTGAGCCGGTACAAGCGCCTCAAAGGCTTCAACGTGCTGCACCCAATGGGCTTCGACTCGTTTGGCTTGCCCGCTGAGCAGTACGCCATTCAGACGGGGCAGCACCCGGCCGTGACCACCAAGCAGAACATTGAGCGCTACATTGAGCAGCTGAATAACCTGGGCTTCTCTTTTGACTGGGACCGCGAGGTACGCACCTCAGACCCCAGCTACTACAAGTGGACCCAGTGGATTTTCATGCAGTTGTTCAACAGCTGGTACAACTACGAAACTGACAAAGCCGAGCCTATTGAAACGCTGGTGGCCGAGTTCAAAATGCGCGGCAACACGCACGTGAACGCCGCCTGCGATGAGGACACCCCACATTTTACCGCCGATGCCTGGGCAAGACTTTCTGAAAAAGAACAGCAGGATTTGTTGCTGAAATATCGCCTGACCTTCTTATCTGAAGCTGTGGTGAACTGGTGCCCGCAATTAGGAACCGTTCTGGCGAATGACGAGGTAATTGGCGGCGTTTCTGAGCGGGGCGGTTACCCGGTGGAGCGCAAACTCATGAAGCAATGGATGATGCGCATCACCGCGTATGCCGAGCGTCTGTTGCAGGGCCTGGATACCATTGACTGGCCTGAGCCGGTGAAAGAAATGCAACGCAACTGGATCGGGAAATCGGTGGGCGCTGAACTGCACTTCCCGGTAGATGGCCACGAGCACAAGCACATCACCGTTTTCACCACCCGCATTGACACCATCTTTGGGGTAAGCTTTGTGGTACTGGCACCTGAGCACGAGTACGTGGAGGAAATCACCTCTGCAGAGCAACGCGCCGAGGTGGAAGAATACGTGTCCTGGGCCAAGAACCGCTCAGAGCGCGACCGTATGTCTGACGTGAAAACCGTTACTGGGGTGTTTACGGGAGCATATGCCATCAACCCCATATCCGGCGAAAAAGTACCGGTTTGGATTGCCGACTACGTTCTGGCCGGTTATGGTACAGGGGCGGTGATGGCTGTACCGGGGCATGATACCCGTGACTACGCCTTCGCGAAGAAGTTCAACCTGCCTATACCGGAAGTGGTAGCCGGTGGTGATCTGAGCAAGGAAGCCTTTGCCGCCAAAGAAGGGAAAATCATCAACTCTGATTTCCTGAACGGCTTGGACGTGAAAGAGGCTATCAAAGCCGGTATCCAACGGGCCGAGGAACTAGGAGTTGGGAAAGCACGCATCAACTACCGCATGCGTGATGCCGTATTTGGTCGGCAGCGGTACTGGGGCGAGCCGGTGCCGGTGTATTACAAAGACGGAATCCCTGCCCTATTAGCAGAAAGCGAACTGCCTTTGGTACTGCCCGAGGTGGATGCCTACCTGCCTACCGAGACTGGTGAGCCTCCGTTAGGCCGCGCCCAAGGTTGGAAATACCGCGGCGAGTATGAGTACGAACTGAGCACCATGCCGGGTTGGGCTGGCTCCAGCTGGTATTGGTACCGCTACATGGACCCTCAGAACGACCAGGAATTCGCTAGCAAAGAAGCCATTGATTACTGGCAGAACGTGGATCTGTACATTGGTGGTTCTGAGCACGCCACCGGTCACCTCCTCTACTCCCGCTTCTGGAACAAATTCCTGTTTGACCTCGGCTTGGTAAACCAGGACGAGCCGTTCAAGAAGCTGATCAACCAGGGCATGATCCAGGGGCGTTCTAACTTCGTATACCGCATCAAAGATTCTAACACGTTTGTTTCTTTCGGGCTGAAGGACCAGTATGAAACAACTGCCCTGCACGTGGACGTGAACATCGTGGAGAACGATGTGCTGGACCTGGAAAAATTCAAAGCCTGGAGACCAGACTTCGCGGATGCCGAGTTCATTCTGGAAGACGGCAAATACGTGGTGGGCGTGGAGATTGAGAAGATGTCTAAGTCCAAGCACAACGTGGTGAACCCCGATGTGCTGGTTGAGGAATACGGCGCTGATACCCTGCGCATGTACGAAATGTTCCTGGGACCTTTGGAGCAGTTCAAGCCTTGGAACACCAACGGCATGGACGGCGTGTACAAGTTCCTGCGCCGTTTCTGGAAACTATTCTTTGATGAGCAAGGTAACTACGCGGTGACGGACGAGCAACCCACCCCGGCCGAGCTGAAGTCGTTGCACAAGACCATCAAGAAAGTGGAGGAAGACATTGAGCGCTTCTCCTTCGGGACCAGCGTGAGCCAGTTCATGATCTGCGTGAATGAACTCACGGCCCTGAAAACGAAGAAGCGTGCTATCCTGGAGCCTTTGACCGTGGTACTTGCCTCTTTTGCACCACACATATCCGAGGAACTGTGGAGCAGATTAGGTCACAGTGAGAGCATCACGTACGCCGCTTACCCGGAGTGGAAAGAAGAATTCCTCACGGAGAGCACGTTTGATTACCCTATCTCCGTAAACGGTAAGGTGAAGACCAAACTCACCTTTGATCTGAAAGCTTCTAAAGAAGACGTGGAGAAAGAAGTACTGGCGTCTGAAGCCGTTCAGAAACTTTTGGAAGGCAAACCAGTGAAAAAGGTGATTGTGGTGCCAGGAAAGATTGTGAATGTAGTAGTATAGCGTTTCAGGCCCTTTTTGCAGAAAACAGCCTAAAAACCCTTAAAAGCAACAGCCCGGTTCCTCTAGAGCCGGGCTGCTGCTTTTAAGGGATTTGCACAATTTATAGCCAATTTTCGTATATTCCCTCTATGAACAAACGCTATGATATCCTGTTAGGCCTTGCTTTACTGATAGCGGTGGGCACCGGCTACTTCTTCAACCAGAACAGATATTTTCATACCACTACCGGGGAAGAAATCTCCGCGGCAGTATACCAGAACCTGGAAACCAAAGAAAAATGGAGGGTGGAATGGAATTTCAACTATGAAGCAGGCCTTACGGCTGGTATTGCCACCCTTGGAATTGGCCTGGTGCTGCTAGGCGTACTAAGTAAAAGTCGGAAGAAAGTATCCCGGGTAAGCTAAGCATGACTCTTCAACTGAAACCCAGTTCTACCCTTTGCTTCTTCGGTAATCCCGCCACCACCAAGTCATAGGAATGGTCAATGAGTTCAGGCAACAAACCCATGGGCAGGAATTCCTCCGGATAAATGGTGTTCCAGTGCTTTTTGTTCATGTGATAGCCAGGTTGGATGGCCGGGTATTGCTCCCGAAGCTCTACCGCCCGTTCAGGGTCACATTTCAGGTTCACACCCTCGGCGTAGTTGTTTAAGCTGCACATGGCGAACATCTTTCCGGCCACTTTGTAGACCAGATTATCTTCGCCAAAAGGCGTGGTTTCCTCCACGTGGGGTTTAGATAGGCAATAGTCTCTGAATTCTTCTATGTTCATGGCTGCCAAGGTATAGAAAAAGAAAAGCCTGCCCAAACGGACAGGCTTTAAGTATAGCTATGGACAGTGCCTCTTAGCGAAGCATCAGTTTAATGATCAGGTACACCAGACCGCACAGGAACATCAGCATAGAGATTTTGTTGATGGTGTGCATGGTGCGCAGGTTGAAATTAGTTTTGCGGTTAGGGTCCTTCTTACGGAAGAAGTACGTTGCCACTTCGGAGAAATCAAAAAGACCTTTCATGTTTGGATTTATCAGCGGTTAGTTTCGTCTGCTTATCTATGTAACAGATTTAGAGGGAGAAAGATTTACGAAAAGCAAAAATAGTTGGTCTTATTCCCCTACTCCTACCGGCTCAATCCAGTTTCCGTCTTCCCTGATCAGCTCAATCAATTCATCTACGGCGCGCTCTTCGGGCACCGATTTCTTGATCACTTGTTGCCCGCGGTATAGCGCGATTTTACCCTTTCCTACGCCTACATAGCCGTAATCGGCATCGGCCATTTCACCGGGTCCATTCACGATGCAGCCCATGATGCCAATCTTCACGCCTTTCAGATGGTCGGTGCGCTTGCGTATCATGGCGGTGGTTTCCTGCAGGTCAAATAATGTGCGTCCGCAACTTGGGCAACTGATGTACTCGGTTTTGCTCATGCGCGTGCGGGCGGCCTGCAAAATTCCAAAGGCCAGTTTGTTCAGCCCTTCCAGGTTGTAGCCCCACTCCTCTTTGGTGCGGTAACTCAGATCCTGGGTGCTGAGCAAAACGCCATCGCCAAATCCGTCAATGAGCAGTCCACCCATGTCGGTGGCGGCATAGAGCTGCACCTGCTCATCGGTGAGGTCCTCGTAGGAACGCTTGATGATAACCGGCACCGGTTGTTCCTGGTTCATGAGCCGGATAAAGGCCTTGCGTTGCTCAGGCATGGCGTGCTCGTTCTCCGTCTCCAGGATAAGCACCACGTCCGGCCGATTATGCAGTGTTTCTATGAAATCATTGGTTAACTGCCCCAATGACACCTGCACAAAGTTAAGCTGCGGGTGCCAGGTATCGGCGGTTTCAAACTGCACGGCGGTGTACAGAGGATAACGCTCTTCCCGCTTTTCGGCTTCCAACCAATCTGTGTAGTCAACAATTTCTTTCAGGCCGTTGGGCAACATGAACGGGATGGGCGTGCTGCCGGTGTACACGTAGTCCGCGCCCTGGTCGGTCATGTGGAATTTATCCAGCGAAGGCGAATAAATGTGCCCTACCGGACGAAGGTCTTCATACGTGATCTGCTCCAGGCGGCTCAGATCGGCCACTACCCTGGGTACGTTGTGCCCGCCGAGGTTCAGCACCTCGCGGGTTTCGCGGCGGTGGTACTGGAACGGGTTATACGGCAGGTGGCAGATAGGCTTGATAGGCGTATGTCCGGCCCGGGTGGCATACCGGTCAATCAGCATTTTGGCCACGGGCGCTTCCAGTTCAGGCGCCTCAGTGAGCGAAACCCGTACCGTATCGCCTAAACCGTCTTCCAGCAACGTACCAATACCCACGGCAGATTTCACGCGCCCGTCCTCGCCTTCGCCGGCTTCGGTCACACCCAGGTGCAACGGATATGGTTGTAATCCTTCTTCCTCCAGCTTCTGCACCAGCAAACGGTAGGCCTGCACCATCACCTGCGTGTTAGAGGCTTTCATAGAAAGCACCACGTCATAGTAGTTCAGGTCTTCGCAGATGCGCAGGAACTCCAGCGCACTTTCCACCATGCCCAGTGGGGTATCGCCGTAGCGGCTCAGGATGCGGTCAGACAAGGACCCGTGATTGGTGCCAATGCGCATGGCCGTGCCGTACTCTTTACAGATGTTCACCAAAGGTGTAAACCGTTCGCGGATGCGGTCCAGTTCTGCCTGGTAGGTGGCGTCTGTGTATTCTATTGTTTGAAATTTCTTTTTATCGGCGTAGTTGCCAGGGTTCACTCGTACCTTCTCCACCAGGCGGGCGGCCAGTTCGGCGGCGTTGGGCGTGAAGTGAATATCGGCGATCAGGGGTACGTTGTAGCCACGAGCCCGAAGCTCCTTTTTGATGTTGCCCAGGTTTTCAGCCTCTTTTACGCTGGGAGCCGTAATGCGCACGTACTCACAACCGGCCTCCACCATTCTAATCACCTGCTCCACCGAACCCAAGGTATCCATGGTGTCTACAGTGGTCATGGATTGCACCCTGATGGGATTATTGCCTCCCAAGGCGATGTCTCCAATGCGTACTTCGCGGGTTTGGCGCCGGGTATAGTTTGTCAAGCTGGGGCAGTAAATGCCTTCCAGCTTACCAGAGGTTGTATTCATGGGAAATGAGGTCTCCATACTTCTTTAACCAAGGGCTAAACCGTATTGTTCAGCTCAGGTTTTGTAAAAATACTACATTTTTTGTGCCATCTACACCCCTGCTGCTTTTACTTGAATCTTGGCAAACCCTCAAACCTCTCTAGGGATTGTGGAACAAGGAGTTAACTTCCTGCCCTGGCATGCAGACTATACAGAGACAACATTAAACAAGGCTACCCTTAAAGCTTGCACAGTGAAGGTTACTTAAACCAAAATAGGAGTTTAAGCAGAATGAGAAACACACGGCATCTGAATGCGTAGAGCAATTATGTTAACAACATTGTTTTAGCCATGCCACTACTCTTCACATATCAAAGCCAACGCCAAGCGGCCAGCTTACTTCGGCAAGAGGGAGTTCCCGCGGCTCAACTTCCCCAAACCATCCAACTGGCCCGCCAAACCACCGAAAATTGGTTGCACCAGGAAATAGAGCAAGGAAACCTGCCCTTGGTGATTGAGATGGTGAAAAACAAATTCCCTGAGAGCAGCGCCTTGTTGTTATTTGAAGAGCTGAAGGATTTGCTGGTTGCGAAGTTTATCGTGCGCCTGGGCTTCAACTTTGAGTTAGCCAGAGGAGCTGCCTCTATTGTGTTACCATACGTGATGAAACGGCTGGTAGACCACCTTCAGCAGAATCCGCAGTTCAAAACCTGGTGGGAAAACCTGGACCTGCGCAAGCACTTCCCATCCAAAGAAGAACTGAAAACCAAATTCAGGAGTGTAGGCCAGAGCTTCACCGGTAATTCTGCGGCAGAAAACGGCGCTTTTGCTTGAGTGTTGTTTTAAGCTTGATTCCTGAAAAGGAGCCTGAAATAAGTCGAGAGGCGGATAAGTGGTTTACTTGTCATCCGCTTCTCCCCTCAACAATGGATCTTCTGTGGAGGCGTTCGCGTCTCCTTGTTCTTTCAGGCGGTTGATGCGGTCTGCAATGCGGTGATGCACGCCTTCGTCTTTGAGGTAAGTGCGTTGATCTATGTCAAACTCGGCGGGGTTGAACTGACGCGCCAATTCATGCAATTGAAAGATATAGGTGTCAATGCGGTTAATGGCCTCTGACACAAAATCAGTGGCATGGTTATTTTCTTCTGAAATTCCTTCCTTCACCTCCTCGGCTTGTCTTATCTCCTGTTGAATGTATTGGGCAGGTTCTGCGCCTTTTAGTCGTTCGTTATCTAAACGTTTCTTAAATTCAGGAATATCAAAGTCCATACGCTTGTGGTTTAAGATCAAGGGTTTATCCACTGCGGTACGGGAAGACTAAAGAGGAGTTCTCAAAAATGATCAAACCTTTTTAGAAGAATTACGTAGCATCAGCAACATTCAACCTTACCACTATGCCAGTTCCTTTTTTGCAGAGAAGCCATACGTTTGCTGCTCAACTGCTCCATAAAGCAGGTTTGTCGGTTAGTCAGATTCCCGAAGCGGTGCAGATTGCCCGTGAAACCGTAGAGCACTGGCTTAACAAGGAATTGGAAAGCGGAAATGCCCAACAAGCGGTTCTGGTCTTAAAAGGCCATATTCAGGAGAAAGCCCCGCAGTTGCTGTTTGACAAACTGAAAGACATGTTGCTGCTCAAACTTATCCTGCGCCTGGGCATTAAAGGTACCTTGGCCACCAACATCGCCACGTTGATTTTGCCTTTTGTCTTGAAACGCGTGTATGATCTGGCCCGTCAGAACCCCAAAATGCAGGCCTGGTGGCGTGAACAGGAATGGCGTCAGCGTCTACCTTGCGTGGAGAAGGTGAAAACAAAGCTGAAAGACGTAGGCCAAAACTTCACTCCTAACAGAACCACTCCTCCCAGAGCGTAGTCTCGGGAGCAACCATAGATACAGGATTCTGGCCTGTTTTCCTGTAAATAAGCCAGAAACAAAAAAGCCTCTGCAGTTCGCAGAGGCTTTTTTGTGAAAGATAAGTTGGCAGATTAATGACGGAACAACATTTCACGGTATTTAACCAGTGGCCATTGCTCATCGTCTACAATCAGCTCCAGTTTGTCTACGCTGTAGCGGATAGGCTCAAAGAAAGCCAACACTTCATCGGTATACATGATGGCGCGCTCGCGGGTGTCGTCAATTTTGTTGGCTACCTTGCGCTGCTCAATCATGGCATCTACGTTGGTCTTGATGGTAGTCAGGTGACGGGAGATGGTTTTGATGGTCTCCACAGTAGTCTGCGTGTATTCATCATCCTGCAAACCAATCTCGCGCATGCCTTTGATGTTCTCCACCAGTCTGGTTTGGTACGCCACTGCGGTTGGGATGATGTGGTTCATGGCCAGGTCACCCATTACGCGGGCCTCAATCTGCACCCGCTTGATGTAGTCTTCCAGCAGAATCTCGTGGCGGGCATGTAACTCACGCTCACTGAAGATGTTATTGGAAGTAAACAGAGTAGTTGCGGTTTCGTCTACCAGTTTGTCCAGAGCTTGCGGTGTCTTACGGATGTTGCTCAACCCACGACGCTCGGCTTCTTCTTCCCACTCCTTAGAATAACCGTTTCCTTCAAAACGGATGGCTTTGGAAGAGATCACATAGTCACGCAGTACGTCAATGATGGCCACTTCTTTTTTCTTGCCTTGCTCCATTTGCTCGTCCACGCTCTTCTTGAACTCTTTCAACTGAGCCGCCACAATGGTGTTCAGGGTGATCATGGCGTTAGAGCAGTTGGCGGAAGAACCTACCGCACGGAACTCAAACTTGTTACCGGTGAAGGCAAACGGCGAGGTACGGTTACGGTCTGTGTTGTCCAACAGAATTTCAGGGATTTTATCGATGCCCAGTTTCAGGTACACGTTATCGCCTTTGTCCAGGGGCAACTTAGCGGTACGCTCCAGTTCATCCAGTACCTCGGTCAGTTTCTTCCCGATGAACACGGACATGATAGCCGGAGGAGCTTCGTTGGCACCCAAGCGGTGGTCGTTGCTGGCCGAGGCGATGCTGGCACGCAGCAGATCTGCATAGCGGTGAACCGCTTTGATGGTAGTAATGAAGAAAGTGAGGAACTGCAGGTTCTCTTTAGGACGACGGCCCGGAGCGAACAGGTTTACGCCCGTGTTGGTGCTCAGTGCCCAGTTGTTATGCTTACCGCTACCGTTTACGCCTTTGAACGGTTTCTCGTGCAACAACACCTTAAAGTGATGCTTCTCAGCCACGCGGTCTAACACATCCATTAACAATTGGTTATGGTCAACGGCCAGGTTAGCGTCTTCAAAGGTTGGCGCACACTCAAACTGGTTTGGAGCCACCTCGTTGTGACGGGTACGCAGAGGAATACCCAGTTTGTGGGATTCAAGTTCAAACTCTACCATGAAGGCGTGTACGCGGGAAGGAATAGATCCGAAGTAATGGTCTTCCAGCTGCTGGCCTTTGGCAGGCTCATGCCCGAAAACGGTTCTACCTCCCATCACCAGGTCAGGACGGGCTTCATATAAAGCGCGGTCTACCAGGAAGTACTCCTGCTCAACCCCCAGAGTAGTGGTAACTTTGGTTACGTCTTTGTCAAAATATTGGCAAACATCAACGGCAGCTCTTTCCACTAAGTCCAGGCTCTTCAACAAAGGAGCTTTGTAGTCAAGCGCCTCGCCGGTATAAGAAACGAAGATGGTAGGGATACAAAGCGTTCTGGTACCTGCATTCTCAATGATGAACGCCGGTGAGGTAGGATCCCAGGCAGTATAACCACGGGCCTCAAACGTGTTCCGGATACCGCCGCTTGGGAAAGAAGAAGCATCTGGCTCTTGCTGTACCAGGGCGCTTCCTTTGAAGGCCTCTATGGCACGTCCGTCTGAGCTCAGGTCAAAGAAGGAGTCATGTTTCTCGGCTGTTTCGCCGGTTAATGGCTGAAACCAGTGGGTGTAGTGGGTAGCGCCACGGCCCAAAGCCCAGGTTTTCATAGCAGAAGCCACTGCTTCGGCAAGGCTGCGGTCTACTTTGCTACCGGTTTTAATAGCCGTCTGCAGACGCTTGAAATATTCACCGGATAAGGTGGAGCGCATGGCCTCCAATCCGAAAACGTTTGACCCAAAGTAATCAGAGATTTTGTCAGAAGGTAGCTTCACCTCTACTGCCGACCGTTGGTTTACCAACTCCAGCGCCTTAAATCGAAGAATGGCCATGAATTTTGTAATGTTTGTTAATCTGGACCCAAAAGTAGTAGAAGAAATCTTACTTTCAAGCATACCCCTTAAATTTTTAGGGTACTTTTTAGATAAAACACCCTAAATACATGTTGAACCCTTCTAAAAAGCAGGTCTTTTTATAGAAGCCCTATTTATTTCTAAAGAACATCCCCTTTTTCTGGAAGGCACTTTCAGAAAATATCGTTTTTTAGGGAATACTCCTTTAGCGGTATATTTGGCTTGTGAAACGAATTTTAACAAGAACTCTCAGCTACTTCCTTTTCTGGACCCTCTTCTTTGAGATTTGCCGGGCAATTTTTCTTCTATACCAGCACAGCAAGGCTTCCAGTCTTACGGCGACCGAAATAAGCAAGGTGTTTTGGTACGGCCTGCGCATGGATCTCTCCTTTGCCGCTTACCTCAGCGTCATTCCTTTTCTGCTGCTGCTTCTGGAGGTGGCTTTTGCCAGAAAGATTTTCCTTAAAATCATCTCGGGATTTACCTACGTCATGCTGGTGATTGTCACGCTGCTGGTGATCATTGACCTGGAACTGTATACCGCCTGGGGTTTTCGGTTAGATTCTACGCCCTTGCAGTATCTGAACACTCCCGCCGAGATGCTGGCCTCCACCGCCTCTGCTCCCATCTGGTTATTGGCTCTGATTTTCCTTTTGCTGCTAGTGATCGGGATAATAGGGTACCGGTTTATCAGCCGGAAATGGGAAGTTTCCCCAAAAAGAGGCGCTAAACACCTGGCCGCCGAACTGCTACTCAGTTTGTTTATGGTGGCCTTGCTGGTGCTGCCCATCCGGGGCGGCTGGCAACAGATTCCCCTGAACCAAAGCGACGTCTACTTCTCGCAGAACATCTTCGCGAACCACGCCGGTGTGAACGTGCCCTGGAACGTGATGCACTCTGTCATCAAGAAGAACCACAACACCAAGAATCCTTACCAGTATTTAGACGAGAAAAAGGCCCAGGCCTTGGTGCAGGAGTTGTACCAACCCAAGAGCGATTCCATTCCATCGTTGCTTCGGGTGAAGAAGCCTAACATTCTGTTTATCATTTTGGAAAGCTACACCGCAAAGTTTGTGGGAGCTTTGGGCGGACCGGCCGAGGTTACGCCTAACCTGAACGCCCTTGCCAAAGAAGGAGTGCTGTTCCAGAACATCTACGCCGCCGGGGACCGAAGCGAAAAAGGCATGGTGGCCTTGCTGAGCGGCTACCCGGTACAAACCACCACCTCCATCATCAAAACGCCCAAGAAAACCGAGCGTCTGCCGCAGTTAGCTTCTGAATTGAAAAGAATGGGCTACCGCACCAGTTACTACTACGGCGGCGAACTGGCCTTCGCTAACATCAAATCTTACCTGCTGAATGGGCAATACGACAAGCTGCTGGAGAAATCTGATTTCGGGAGCGAGAACTACAACTCCAAGTGGGGTGTGCATGACCACATCTTGTTTGATAGAGTTCTGGCCGAGCACCAGAATCCGAAGCAGCCGTTCTTCACTACCGTGTACACGCTCAGCAGCCATGAGCCGTATGACATTCCTACCCGGCCTAAATTCCCGGGCACCGATGAGGAAACCCGGTTCAAGAACTCCTTCCATTACACTGATTGGGCCTTGGGCCGCTTCATCAATGCGGCCAAGAAAATGCCGTGGTGGCAGAATACCCTGGTAGTGATTGTGGCCGACCATGGGCACCATTTCCCAGGCGGAGACCAGAACGATGCTCCTTCCAAATTCCGGATTCCGTTGTTGTTCACCGGTGGCGCCTTGGCCGTGAAAGACACCGTAGTTACCTCCATCGGGTCCCAAACCGATCTTGCCCCAACCCTCCTGCAGCAACTGGGCCAGCCCACGAATCAGTTTGCCTGGAGCAAAAACCTGCTGGACCCCAAGGCTACTCCGTTTGCCTTCTACGTCTTCAACGATGGCTTCGGGATGGTTTCGCCGCAGGGCATCATCACCTTTGACAATGTGTCCAAACGCCCCATTCTGCGGGAGCCGGGCGTACCCGAAAAACAAGTGGAACAAGGGAAAGCCTACATGCAAACCAGTTTCGGGGATTTCCTGAAGAAATAGGTTAAAAACATACTTCTCTGCGCAAAGCCGATTTGAGCCTGTTTCTCAGAAAACAGCCTTAAATCGGCTTTTGTGCGTACAACAAATTTGAATTCCGAGCAACTATCTCTGATTCTCCGTACCTTTGCACCTTGATTATGAAAAAGGTAGCATTTTATACATTAGGCTGTAAGCTCAACTTCTCTGAGACGTCTACCCTCTCCCGGATATTCCAGGAGCGCGGGTACCAGAAAGTGGAGTTCACAGACACGCCCGATATATTTGTCATCAACACCTGCTCCGTCACCGACAATGCCGACAAGAAATGCCGCAAAGTGGTGAAAGAAGCCCTGAAACACTCGCCTAACGCGTTCATTACCATTGTTGGCTGCTACGCCCAGTTGAAGCCGAAGGAAATCTCTGAAATACCCGGCGTGGATGCCGTGCTGGGTGCCGCCGAGAAATTCCAACTGGTAGAC
The DNA here is from genome assembly GCF_017355955.1 of Sabulibacter ruber. Taxonomy (GTDB): domain Bacteria; phylum Bacteroidota; class Bacteroidia; order Cytophagales; family Hymenobacteraceae; genus Nibribacter; species Nibribacter ruber_A. The sequence continues at coordinate 590,635 of NZ_JAFFID010000001.1, forward strand.
ATTCTTGACGGCTTTGAGAAGAAAGAAGCGCCGCAGGTGCACGCCAGTCCGGTTTCTGAGGCTAATACCTTCGTGAACGCGTACTCCTTTGGCGACCGTACCCGCACCTTCCTGAAAGTACAGGACGGCTGCGATTACTCCTGCACCTTCTGCACCATTCCGCAGGCCCGGGGCAAAAGCCGCAGCAACACCATTGAGAAAGTAGTCGCTGAGGCCCGCAGCATCGGGGAATCGGGCGTGAAGGAGATTGTCTTGACCGGGGTAAACACCGGCGATTTCGGGTTGCAGGAAGGCATACGTAAAGAGAACTTCTACCAGCTCATCCAGGAACTGGACAAGGTGGAGAACGTGAGCCGCTTCCGGATCTCGTCTATTGAACCTAATCTTTTAAGTGAGGAGATCATCAACTTTGTAGCAGGTTCTCAGCGCTTTATGCCGCACTTCCACGTACCGCTGCAGTCGGGCTGCAACAAGATCCTGAAGCTGATGCGCCGCCGGTACCTGCGCGAGCTGTACGCCCAGCGCGTGGCCTGGATCAAAGCCGCCATGCCGCATGCCTGCATTGGCGTGGACGTGATTGTAGGCTTCCCCGGCGAGACCGAAGAAGATTTCTTGGAGACCTACAACTTCCTGAATGGCCTGGACATCAGCTACCTGCACGTGTTCCCCTACTCAGAAAGAGCCAACACCCTTGCTATTGATCTGCCGGGCGTAGTACCGCAAAAGGACCGCAACCGCCGCGCCGACATGCTGCGCATCCTCTCAGAGAAAAAGAAGCGCGCCTTCTACGAAAGCCAGATTGGCTACGAAGGTAAAGTCCTGTTTGAAGCCGATATCACCGATAACCAGATGGAAGGCTTTACAGAGAACTACGTGCGCGTAGTGGCCAAATACGACCCGGTATTGGTGAACGAGGAAAAACACGTGCGCCTGACCAACATCACCTCGGCCGGTTTAATGGAAGCTGAGGAAACCTACGCCGAGATGCTTGCTCATTAGAACTCCTCTTTATACTTATGCAGAAGCCTGAACAGAAGACCTGTTCAGGCTTCTGCTTTTTACGCCACTAGCTATGAAAAAGGCAAAATTAAATGTAAAGTTTACTTGAATTTTGTAAAACATACTTTACATTTGTCAAGTAAACTTTACATCAGCATGAAAACACGTTATCTATTTCCCAATCGGTTTAAGAAACTGGGTTGGTTCATTCTGATCCCCTCCCTGCTGCTCGCCTTTTTGCTTTTCAATGAAGTAGTGGCATTCCCCTGGTTAGACCTGAAGGTGTTTACGCTTTATAATCCACCCATGCTGGGCGAACCAGAGCAGTCCTTTGCCTTTACAGAAAACAACGTGGCAGATGAAATACTGGCTTGCCTGCTGATAGTAGGAACTATTCTGGTAGCCTGTTCTGAAGTGAAGGAGGAAGATGAGTACATAACAAAACTAAGATTGGAGTCGCTGCTGTGGGCCTTGTACGTTAATACCGGCCTTCTTTTGCTGGCCATCATATTCGTATATGGCATTGGTTTCTACCAATTCATGGTGTACCACCTCTTTACCTTGATGTTACTGTTTCTAGTCAAATTTCACCTGGTGCTGTACCGCTTCTCAAAAGTGCCCGCCTATGAAGAATAACGTGCGTAACGAGCGCGTTGCGCAAAAACTCACCCAGGAAGAGCTGGCCAAAAGAATTGGGGTAAGTAGACAAACCATCAATGCCCTGGAAACCAATAAATACATCCCCTCTACTGTATTAGCCTTAAAAGTTGCCCAACTATTGCAGAAGAAAGTAGAAGATTTATTTATGCTGGAAGAGGAAGATTAAAGTATGGTATTTACCTGGAAACAGAAAACCCGTTGCAGCTGGCAAACGGGTTTTCTGTTTCCAGATAGGTCTTATTCCAGTTTGTACCTACCTAGAATCTTTTAGTGCTTGGGTTGTGGCAGAGAATACCCTTTCTCAGCTACTTTTTTAGAAAACACAACGAAAACAAGTACCCTAAGCCTTTGGGTTTTCCGGCTTCTGAGTGGTATGTGCCATTCTTTGGGCAATTATGCTGGCGGCAATCAACTGCAAAGCATGGTACAGCATGAGGGGCAGCAGCACAATTCCTACGGAGTTGGCATCGGGGAAGAGCACTTTTGACATGACCGTACCGTGCACCAATGATTTTTTGGAGCCGCAGAAAATAGCCGTGATCCGGATTTCTCTTCCAAAGCCCAGCAGTTTGCTCAGGAAATGGATCAGGATGGTTACTAATAAGAACAGCCCTATCATGGCCGCTCCCAGCAGCAACAAATCTGTGGCACTGAAGCCCTGGAACATGTTCCGGGCGAAGGAATCACAGAAAGAAGAATAGACAATTAAAAGGATGATGGTCTGGTCAAACACCCGCAGCCGGCTTTTCTGTGCCTCGGCAAAGGTCCCGTACCTTTTGTTCAGCAGAACGCCCAGCGCCACGGGCAACATCACCTGTAGCATCAGTTTAAGGATGACGCTGGTCAGATCCATCTCGGCGGCGGAGCTGGTGCTGGTGAACAATCCCATCCATAAGGGGGTCATGAATACGCCAATCAGGCTGGAGATGCTGGCGTTGAAGATAGCCGCCGGAATATTGCCGCCCGCAATGGACACCATCACCACCGAGGAAGAAACCGTGGAAGGCAGGGCCGCCACGTAGAAAGCGCCTAGCCAAAGCAATTGGTTGGCATCTTCGCCGGCAAGCAGATGCGCCCCCCAGACCAGCGCCGGAAAAAGCAGAAACGTACTGAGTTGTACCACCAGGTGCAGCCGCCAATCGCTCAGGCCCGCTTTCAGCTTGGCTGGGCTCAACCGGAGCCCATAAAAGAAGAAGATTAAAGAAACGCCATACGTGGTGATTTCCTCCAGGGGCAAAGGACCGTTTTCTTCCCCCAATTCGGGCCAAAGATAGGCCAGCACAATCATAGCCAGCAGGAACAAGAGAAAATTATCCAGGCCCAGCTTTTTCCGGAACGAGCTGACCCTTTCCTTCATAGGGATCAGAGTGGCGTCTTTTTTATTTATTTCCAAAGTAAATAATGGTCAGGTTCAAAAGCCTCCCCCAAGAAGGAAGCCGTTTATGGGGCAATTTTACTTAAATAGCCTGAAAACACCTGTACGCAATAAATAGCAAGAGGTGAACCTGGCCTCTGCCTGTTACTATATAGGTATCCTTTTCAAGCTGATTCATAGAAACGAAGATTGAAGTACCTAATCGGCCTACCCTACGAATGTACTGTTTCTTATAGGTTTGAAAGCATCTCACCGAGTTTTACCCTCATGCTTACTTCATCTTAGCCGCGGAAATTCTTCCTCTTTCAATTTCCAGAAACCTCTCAGAATAGCTACAAAGGCTGGTTTTGAAATTTATTTGAAATAATTTGCAACAGTACCTTGTTTTACATAGTACCTTATCATATCTTTGGTCCATTGAAAGAGAGTATTAAACCTAAGTTTACTCCTATGGAAACAACCACCTTCTTCCAGATGCTCCTGCAAGTGTTCCTGTTGCTGGGGTCCTTTACCGGAGTAGTGTTTGCCTATGTGGTGCTTACCTCTGGCAGCAAAAGCGCTTTGATGAAAAACGCGATCCCTCCTATTGCTCCCCTACGCCCTTAGGCTTTTTTTTTGCCAATGTACCTTGCATTACATAGTACTATCAAGAAATCCAACATTATAAAAAACTTCACTCGTCATGAAAAAGCTCTATAACATCCTCTTATTAATGGCCGCCTTTTCTTTCCTCACCCAGGCGGTCTTCGGACAGACCCCTTCTTCGTTAACCGGTTTAGTGGTAGACGATAAAGGCGAGCCCCTCCCTTACGGAACAGTGGCCTTGCTCAAAGCCTCAGACACCTCCCTCCTCACAGGAACGGCCATTGAGCTGGACGGTAAATTCAAGATGAAAACTCCGGCTCCCGGCAAGTACCTGCTGCGCGTAAGCGCCATGGGCTTCGCCAACCAGGACCTGCCCGTTTTTGAAGTCACTTCGGCCGGGTTTTCCAAGGATTTCGGGAAAATAGCCCTGAAACAGGATTCCAAGGTGCTCAAAGAAGTAACCGTGCAGGGTCTGAGACCTACCGTTGATATGCAGGCCGATAAAATGGTGGTGAGCGTAGAAGGAACCGCCATGGCCGCCGGGGCCACCGCTTACGAGGTGCTCACCAAATCTCCGGGCGTGTGGGTAGACCAGGACGGCAACATTCAGTTGAATGGGAAAGAGGGTGTGAAAGTGATGATTGATGGAAAATTAACCTACCTGAATGGAAAACAACTACAAACAATGCTGCAGGGCATGCCTGCTGAAAACCTGAAAAACCTGGAGATCATCGCCAATCCATCGGCTAAGTTCGATGCCGAAGGCACCTCGGGGATCATCAACCTGAACCTGAAAAAGAATACCATGTCTGGCTTGAACGGAAGTGTCTACGCCGGCTACCAGTACAACCGCGAGCACGGCGTGAACGGCGGCGGTAACCTCAACCTGAAAAAAGGCAAATGGAGTTCTTTCGCCAACGTGGATGTGAACAGCCGCCCCAGAGGCCGCGAGTTCACCATGGATCGCCGGTTTCAGCACGAAGGCGCCGTAAACACCATGCACCTGGCCGGCGAGGAAGACGGCAGACAGTTCTCGCCATCCCTGCGGCTGGGCACCGACTACGACCTTACCTCCCAGCACAGTGTGGGCGGTACTTTGAACCTCTCGCATTCCAACACCAGAACCGGGGTTTTCACCAGCACCACCGGTAGCCAGTTCCCCAACCAGCTAAGCAAAAGCGCGAACCATGACACCGGCAAATTCACCAATGCTTCGCTTAACCTGCACTATTTAGGCAAGTTAGATTCTACTGGTTCAACTTTAAGTGCCGATGTGGATGTAGCCAGAATCACCGACAACGGAGTGGGCAGCTTTAACACGATAGAGTACGAATCCGGAGTTCTGACCAATGACAGCCTCCTGGAGAACGACAACCCCACCAATTACCAGATCTATTCCGCCAAAGTAGATTACAGCCGCCCCTTAGCTTCCATCAAAGGAAAATTTGAAGCCGGAGCCAAGGCCAGCCACGTACGCTCAGACAACAAGATAGATTTCTACAACGTGGAAGGCAGCACCAGAACCCTTAATACTCAGCGTACCGATCACTTCATCTTTGACGAGAACATCTACGCGGCGTACGTGAACTTCAGCACTACCCTGGGCAGCAAGTGGACCCTGCAAACCGGTCTGAGGGCCGAGTACACCGATTCTGAAGGCCGGTCAGTGTACGCCAACACCACCAACCCCCGCAGTTACCTGGATTTCTTCCCCAGCATCTTCCTGCAACAGCGGGTATCGGACAACTACTCTGTGAGCTATAACTACAGCCGCCGTATCAATCGCCCCAGATATGAGAACCTGAATCCTTTTGTGTTCATGATCGATGCCAACACCTACGCCCAGGGCAACCCTAATCTGCGGCCGCAATACACCAACTCGTTCCAGTTCACCCAAACCTTCAGAAAGAACTACAACCTGATCATTGGGTATTCGCACAGCAAAGACGCCATGTCTGAAGTGCCCACCCCTAACACGGAGACAAACGAGATTGTGTTCAGACAGCAGAACGTAGAAAACGAGAGCATGAACGCTACCCTGGTGGCGCCGGTGAACGTGACTTCTAAATGGAACTTCAACAACAACGTAACCGTGGCCTACCAGAACTACAATACCCCGGTTTTGGGTAAAATCATCAAAAACGATCAAGTGATGTTCATGGCTCAGTCTAACCACAACGTGATTTTGCCTAAGAACTTTAAAATGGAAGTAACCGCCGGGTACCAGGGCAAAGGAATCTTCAACGTGTACCAAACCCAACCAAGCTTCTGGCTGGACCTGGGCTTCAAACGCTCTTTCCTGAATGACCAGCTGGACGTGACTTTAACCGGTACTGACCTGCTCCGTACCCGCAAAATGCGCGGCACCTCCAACGTAGACGGCAACACCAACGCCATTAACATGTACCACTACCAGCGCAGCGTACGGCTAAACCTGCGGTACCGCTTCAACAAAGGCGAGAAGTTTGAAATGAAGCGCCGTAACTCCAGCCTTGATGAAGTGAACCGGGCCGGCGGAAATTAATCTTCGCCCAGGGCAAACCACCGCCTTCCGATTTATTTTCTTAAATTAGGGGCTACTAAATGATCAGGGGCGCGAATCTTGGTTCGTAGCTCCTGATCATCAACCTTTTAAATCAATTAACTTTTGACTGTGAGCGTATCTAAAAAGCTTCTTTTATTGGCTGTCCTGTCAGCATCTTTTGCCGCCTGTAAAAACGACCAGGCTTCTACCCAAAACACGGCAGCTAAAACCGAAACCACTCCTGCTGCTGCCACCAGCACCGAAACCGAAGACGAAGCCGCTCCTGCAGCCGCCGCCAGTGCCCCCGAGATTGTTTTCGTGAACTCAGATACCCTGCTGAACAGATACCAGTATTTCAAAGACGTGAAAGCCAGACTGGAGGCCAAAGGCAAGAGAATGGAAACTGATCTGCGCACCAAAGCCACCAGCTTCCAGAGAGAAGTAGAACAATACAGACAAGCCGCCGCCGGCTTGACCCAGGAACAGCGTGCCACCACCGAGCAGCGCCTGGCCCAGAAAGAACAGCAGTTAGCCGCCCAGCAACAGACATCCGGTAACCAACTGGCCAAGGATGAAAACGATGAGATGAAAAAGATCTACGAACGAGTAGAAGCGCATCTGAAGAAAATCAGCAAGGAGAAAGGCTACAAAATGGTGTTGACCTACACCCGTGGTAACAGCGCCATCCTGTACGGAGACAACTCCTTAGACATCACCGAGGAAGCCGTGAGAGGCCTCAACGAAGAATACAAAGCGAGCAAAACCAAGAAATAATCCATACTTCCAGAAATGAAAAAAGCCTGACGCCACCCCGTCGGGCTTTTTTATGCCCCTTGAAGCCAAGCTAAGGATGGCGCTTCTGACTATCTGAAAGCCTTGCCCCCGTTTCACGCGCTAACAACGGATGCTTGCTGGTCTCAATCATCTGCGCACCATAAATACCGGTATGCCCCGAAAACAGATAAGCGATGACACAGGCAATACCCGCGTAAACGCCACAACCGGCCCCAAACAGCTCTATGGCCATTAAAGTACAGGCCAGCGGGGTATTAGCGGCTCCGGCAAAAACGGCCACAAACCCCATGGCCACCAATAACTCCAGGGGCAAAGGCAAAAAAGAGAATAGGGCATTGCCTAGGGTAGCTCCCACAAAGAACAAAGGAGTTACCTCTCCTCCTTTAAAACCACTGCCCAGCGTTAAAGCAGTTAAGGCAATCTTGAGGGCAAAATCATACCGGGGCAATATCTCCAGAAAAGCGGCCTCAATGGTAGGAATACCCAAACCAATGTACTTGGTGGTGCCTAAAGCCCAAATCAGGAGAGCCAGCACCAAACCTCCCAGTACCGGTCTGAAAGGCGGAAAGGAAATTAACTTTTTGAAGGCGGCTCCACAGGCATGCGATGCCCAGGAAAACAACCGGGCCGTTATCCCAAAACAGATACCGGCCACTACCGAAGCCGCCAGGGTGATGTAATCAAGGTCAGGAGAACTAACGGTGGGGTAAGCTGTGTGCGTCACTCCCCATGAAGAGGTTACCCCATCTGCAATGACGGCTGTTAAAATGCAGGGTACTATGGCATTATACCTTATCTGGCCAAGCAGGAAAACTTCCAACCCAAACACAGCGCCTGCCAAAGGAGTACCAAACACGGAGGCAAACCCACCACTGATACTGCAGATCAGCATCAGCTTCCGGTCTCTTGGTTTTACCCGCAACCAGGAAGCTAAATTGTCAGCCAAGGGGCCGGCCATTTGCACGGCTGTACCTTCCCTTCCCGCCGAGCCTCCCACCAGGTGGGTTAGCACCGTAGACAGCATCACCAAGGGAGCCATAATGAGCGGTAACCTGTTTTCGGACGGTTTTTGGATTTCCAGCAGCAAAAGGTTATTCCCTCCTTCCGCCTCTTTGCCCCAGAAGTGATAGGCACAGCCAATCAGGAAACCCGCTACTGGTAGAAAGGCAATTATCCAAAGGTGAGTTTCCCGGTATTCGGTGGCATGCTCCAGTAACACCAGGAACAAAGCAGAAGCACTACCGGTGATACTACCCACCAGCAGGGCAATTAAAACCCACCACAGCAGATACCTGAAACTGAGATAAAAACCGAAAGGAAAATTCCCCTTAAACGAAGCTAATTTCTGAAAAACAGACTGGAAACGAGGACTCATACTACTCCTTTTGACACAGGTTCACATAGCACAGCAACCAGGGTTCTGTACCGAAGTAGGAGTCATCAGCCTCTTAGGATAGGCGGTTCTGGCATAGGTGGCACCCCATCACCCAATTCAAAAGTAACCGAAAGGCGCACACCAAACAACACAAAGACGGCAAGCAACGGTACGGCTGAAATTCCCTGTACCTCATTTTCTTCAAACCCCGCCTAATAGATCAGATAAAACAAAAGAGGCTGCCCTCCCCGGAGAACAGCCTCTTTTTGAGTTATACTATTGGTAGCTTACTCGTACCGCAATGACTCAATAGGATCAAGTTTGGAGGCTTTGTAGGCCGGATAATACCCAGAGAACAAACCCACCGTGATACAGATGATCATGCCCACCAGCATCCAGAGCCAAGGAACAAAGAACTCGCCTTGTCCAATTAGAATGGCAATGCCGTTGCCCATGAGAACGCCCAGAATGATACCGGCAATTCCGCCCAGTACGCAGATCACGATGGCTTCAATCAAAAACTGCTGCCGGATCTGCTTGATGGTGGCCCCCAGGGCTTTCCGGATCCCGATCTCGCGGGTACGCTCCGTTACACTCACCATCATGATGTTCATCAACCCAATGGAAGCGCCCAGCAATGTGATGAAACCCACCAAAAAGCCGCCGCTTTTCAGGTAACCCGTGATTTTGTTCAACGTTTGCTCCACAGAATCGCTGCGGGAGATTTCAAAGGAGTCTTCCTGCCCCAGGCGGTCTTGCCGCACTTTGCGCATAATGCCGGTGGCCTCTTCCATGGCGTACGCCAGGCTGGTTTCGGTCAGGATAGCCGATTTAATATCAAAGGTCAAAGGGCTTTGCGTAGGAATCTGCGTGGCGGTCTCCAGGGGAATAATGATTCTGCGGTTACTTCCGCCGCCGCCCAAACCGCCGCCTTCGTTTTTGATCTTGCCCACCACCTTAAACCGGCGGCCCAGCATGATGATGTGTTTCCCCTCGGGGCTTTGCTTGGGGAAGAGTTTATTGGCTACTTCCTCGCCAATAATGGCCACCGGGGCCCCGCTTTCGTACTCCAGAGAAGAAAACGGACGCCCCACTTCAATGTCATAGTTTTCATTGACCAGGTAGTTCTCGTCACCGCCAATCACGGCAATATTGGGGTTGGTCTTGATGTTGCCGGCTTTCACAGAGGCATTGCCATTCACCCAGGTAGAGAGGCTCACCCGGGCTTTGTCTTTCATGAGCTCTTTATACTGCTTGGCCTGAAACTCGGTGATGTCTGGATACACCTTGTTCTGCCGCCCGCCCTGCTGTCCGCCGCCGTCCCATTTCTTCTCAATGTCAAAGGAATTGGCCCCCAGCGTAGAGAATGTATTGGAAACCGAATACTTGATTCCCTCAATCGCCGTTAGAATACCAACCAAAGACATGATCCCGATGGAGATGATGAGGGCAGTAAGCACCGTGCGGAGCAGGTTGCCCTTGATGGACCTGAACCCCTCCCTTGTATTTTCAATGAAATTCATGTTTTCTCGTGAACCAGTACCGGAACAGTCTATCTGTCGTACAACAAGTAGTTTTCTTACTGTTATAAAAGTAGTGGTTTTCCCGTTTATTGCCCGTTTTTCTTAAATTCGTTTCAAACGATTCCAGATGAAGACTTTACCCCGGATTTTCATACTTCTGGCAGCCCTGCTTTTGCTGGCGCCCGCCAGCTGGGCTTCTTATCTGCTCCTGCCCATGGATCAGAACCAGAAGAACCACCTGAAAGCCTACGGCGTGGCGTATTGGGCGCTGCAGCGGCAAGTGGAAGTAGATTGGCTCCTGAACTACAAGGGAGGTGCTTTTGCCTTTAAACAGGCAAACGAGCTGGAAAATGAACTGGTGGTGCGGGGCATCAGCTACCAGACCATCTCGGATGCCCAGTACAGCCAGATCCTGAACGAGATTGCCGCCCCGGAATCTAACATGGACGTGATGAAACTGGAGAAAGCTCCCAAGATTGCGGTGTACTCGCCTAAGTCCAAACAACCCTGGGACGATGCCGTGACCCTGGTGCTTACCTATGCTGAGATTCCCTACGACGTAGTTTACGACCCCGACATCCTGGAAGACAAACTGCCAAAGTACGACTGGCTGCACCTGCACCACGAGGATTTTACCGGCCAGTACGGGAAATTCTACGCCGCCTTCCGGAACGCACCCTGGTACCTGGATCAAAAACGCGAGTCAGAAGCCATTGCCAAACGGTTCGGGTTCAGCAAAGTGCCGCAGCTGAAAAGCGCCGTAACCCAGCGCATCCGTGATTTCTGCGCGGGCGGTGGCTTTATGTTTGCCATGTGCTCGGCCACCGATACCTATGACATCGCGCTGGCGGCCGTGGGTCTGGACATCACCGAAACCATGTTTGACGGCGACCCTTCAGATCCTCAAGCGCAATCTAAGCTCAACTTCTCTAACACCTTTGCTTTCAAAGATTTTACCTTGATCAGAGATCCCTTCCACCCGGAGTTCTCCAACATAGATAACTCCCAACTGGAGCGGGGTCTGCGCGAGAACAATGATTATTTTCAGCTCTTTACCTACTCGGCTAAGTGGGACCCCATCCCCACCATGCTGACCCAGAACCACGAGAAAACCATTAAAGGCTTTATGGGCCTGACCACCGGTTTCAAGAAGAGACTGATTAAATCTGAAGTGGTGGTGATGGGCGAAACCAAATCCATTGACGAGGCCCGCTACATTCACGGCACCTTTGGGAAAGGCACCTGGACGTTCTATGGCGGCCATGACCCCGAGGACTACCAGCACTTTGTGGAAGAAGAACCTACAGATTTGGCCTTATACCCCAACTCTCCGGGTTACCGTCTTATCTTGAACAACATCTTGTTCCCGGCCGCCAAGAAGAAGAAACAGAAGACCTGATAGGTACTTTTATAAAAGAGAGAAGCCGTTTGTGACCTTTTTTTCTAAAAACAGGTTACAAACGGCTTCTTAGTTATTTGGTAAAGATCAATGCTTGCTCTCAGGTTCCTTGGAGGCTTCACCCGTTAGGCTTTTCTCATGCTTGATGTATAGGTCGGGGGTCCTTTCAATGGTTTCAACTCGGGTGAGTTTCCCCTTTTCAAAATATACCAGGCGTTTGGTTCCATTTCCTATGTCTACGGAATAGATAGTCCTTTCAGGAGTTAACTCATATAAAGCTTCGTTAAGGGTGCCTCTCTTAAAATCCTCCTCGGTTGACCCAAGACTTACCTGATAGTTTAAAGCAGCACAGCCAGATAGTAGTGCAATACAACAAAAAGTAAAGATTTTTTTCATTCGATCGGGAGATTGGTTTATGTTTAAAGGATACTTTTCTCTTTCATTTCCCTTAACACAAATACCAAGCCACTCCTGCTTAATGGATCCGGTCGGGCCGGTGTTCCAGGTTCGCGATGATTTCGGCTTCTATTTCCAAAAGCTCCTGTAAACGGGCGTCTACCACTTCTTTGGGCATGTACTCCTTGGCCAGTTTCACGAAGCTCACGTAGTGCCCCGCCTCTGATACCATCAGTTCATAATAGAACTTCTGTAGGTCTTCGTCCTTCAGGTTCTTCCAGAGCAGTTTAAACCGTTCGCAGCTACGCGCTTCTATCAGGGCATTCACCAGCAGGTGATCCATGAGCTGGCGCTCCCGCTTGTCGCCTTTCCGGATGTGCTTGCTCAGTTGCACCACGTATTCATCGGGGCGGTTACGGCCTAGTTCAAAGCCGCGTTTCTTCAACTCATCCAAAACCCGCTCAAAATGGCTCCACTCCTCGGCCACCAGGGCCGTCATTTCTTCCACCAGTTTGGTTTTATCTGGGTACTTCACAATAAGGGAAATGCCCGAGGTGGCGGCTTTCTGCTCACAAAAGGCGTGGTCCACCAGAATGTCCCGGATGTTCATCTCCGCAATGTTTACCCAACGGGGATCGGTAGGCAGTTGTAGTTTAAGGATTGACTTTGCCACGGTTGATGCTATAAATAAAAGTTAGTTCTCCTACTGCTGTTTAGGGCTTGTTTTGCCCAAAACAGCTCTAAAACGACACAAAAAAAGGAAGCTGGCTAGCAACTTCCTTTCGTTTGTTGATCAATGCCTGAAGGCTTAATCATAGAAATTCCATTGCAGCCCAAAGATAAAGCTGAATGGGTTAGCTACGTAATATGGGGTGGTAAAATACCCTTGCTCCCAGCTTCTGATCACGGTGTTCAGGTTGCTGAATTTCAGGAACAGGTTCACGGTTTTGATATCGGTGTTCAGGAACACGTCCAGCGTGGGGTACCGCTTCACAAGAAACTCGTTCTGCAGGTGGAACTGCTGGGTCACGGGCATATAGCCATCGGCGTAGTAGCTGGAGTGCCAGTTCATTTCTACCCCCGCTTGCACATAAATGGCGTTTTTAAACATTGGCCCTTGTACATACGCCTTGGAGTTCACGTACCACTCGGGCATCCGGATCACCTCTTCCCCGGCTATGTTGTTGTAGTACACATTATTATCCAGCACAAACGACTTGATGCTGAACCTGTACCGAAGGCTGGCCTGTACCAGGTTGGTGTTACCCGAGGCTTGCGCCGGCGTAGCCCAAACGGTTCTGTTGTTTACTACTGAATCCTGGTAGTACACGTAGTTGCGCAGGTTTGTGAACTGCACCTGGCCGTTCAGGTAGTGGTTCTTATACCCTGCTTCCAGCGAGGCTGCCGTTTGGTTTGCCTGTACGTTGTCAAAATCATTGGACCATTCATAATGGTTACTGATGAATACCCGCTGTAGCAAGGTTGGCGAGTAAGATGCCCGGGTTTGCCGCAAGGTAAGATACTTGAATCTGGCCTGGGCATTGATGCGGTAATCACCGCCGCCAATCTGGAACTCGGCGTCTGTGGTGACATAAATGTCATTCTTCAACCGGAACTGGGCCTGACCGCCTATGAAATTATCGGCTATGGTTCTTTTCTGTCTATCAACGTAATAAATCAGGGTGTCTTGCCTGCCGGCCCGCCGCTCCCTATTTACCCCTTCAGCCGTTACCTCATAAGTACCATCGCGCCGTTTGGCATAGGCTCTATATACGAAGTATTTGGTGCTGCCCATCACCCCAAAGGTGTTCTCCATCTGCTTGAAATAGGAGTCGTCATACGTGCGGGCGCTGTCACGCCTAATGGCTGGGTAATATTTGAGTGTTCTCTTTGCCGTGGCTCCTGTGCCTTCAGTACCATAGGTAATCTCCTGGTCTGAGAAGAAGTTGTTCTGGGAATTCACATCAATAGTGTGATACAGCTGCAAGCCGGGCCCTAATAATTTATACCATTGGGTGGCATGGAAAGCATTCCGTTTTTCCTCAGAGGCTGCTTTGTTTAACCAACCGGGTTCAGTTTTGTAATCAAATAGGCTATCATAGGTATCATCGGCTTCTGGCCGAATGCCGCCTAACTCAATCTGTTCATGACTAGTTGAACTAAAATTGGCCATGAGGCGGTAGCGGTCATTTTTACTGAAATAATGCGTAAAGGCCTGCAAACCATAGTGGCTAATGAAAGCATCGCGGCCAGAGCTGAAAGTACCGTATTGGCGCTCGGCCCCAACCCGTTCATAGCCAATTCCCACGTTCCAGTTCGGTGAAATATTCCGGGTGTGCTTGGCCCTGAAAATCTGCTCTCCCAAAGCACCTTGCACGTAGTTCAGGAACGTGAACGGTGATTTGGTGTCATAGTAGTCAATGGTAGCCGGGTTAACGGCGTACGGGTCAAAGGCATTCCGCCCTAACCTATTTCCCAGTACAGTGGGCATGCGCCAGAAAAGCGGCTGCGAGGCGGTACCTACGTTGCCCAAGTTCTGCTGCAGAGTGGTATCATAGTACCAATACCGGTACGAAGGCAGGTTGGTGAGCGAGGTGTCAATTCGCGTAGGCGTGAGATTGCCTCTGAAGATATCGGCCTCCCGGATGGTCATGGTGGTGGCCGATCCGTAAATGGCCTTGGTAGAGTCGTTCAGGATTTGCGCGTGCCCCTGGGAGAAGGTACCCACCCATACAAGCAAGGCCGCGACCAGTAGTTTCTTATAATTCACGATCAAAATTAAGCATTTATAACGGAACCCGAAGAAGGCACCCACCCCCTGATGGTTTCATCAAAAGAAGGTTCCTGCGGGGCAAAGGCATTGGTAATGGGCAGGTAAAAAACTGGGAAATGACTCCAAAGCCCCGCCAAAGAAGGCTCCTGCCATTTCACAGCATCTTTCTGCGTCATCACAATGCTTATTAGGTTAGAGTCTTGTAATGTTTTATAATAGGCTATTACCTCTTCTATTTTCTCTGCTGTCACGGCCGCGTGATCGGGCCATTCAAAATGACGCACCAGTTCATAGCCTTCTTGTTGCAGATGCAGCACCAGTGGTTGCGCATTGGCAATGCCGGTCACTAAAATCAGCCTTTTCCCTAACGCTTTTGCAGCGCCAATAGGTACAGCCGGTGCGTAGACAATTTGCGAGAAAAAAACCGGGGTAGCAGAGGAAGCATACCGCTTGATTTCTGCTCTGATTCTTGCCTGTTTTTCCAAAGATATGGCAGAAGGGCACTTGGTCACCACCACGGCCTGAGCTCTGCGGGCACCAGCCCTTGCCTCGCGCAAACGGCCCATGGGCAAAAGGTAATCCCTGGTGAAAAGGCGGTTGAAGTCAGTGAGCAACAGATAGGAAGAGGCTTTCACTGCCCGGTGTTGGTAGGCATCGTCCAGCAAAATAACCTCCAGTTCAGGATAAAGGGCAAGAAGCCGCTGAATACCCTCAGCGCGCTTCTCGCAAACGGCTACAGTGACGCCCGGCAGGCTTTGGGTGTATTGAAAAGGCTCGTCGCCAAGGGAGGTTGCCGAGGCATGGGCATCAGCCAATATAAAACCTTTAGTGGCTCTTTTGTAGCCTCGGCTCAAAATGGCAATTTTTCTGGGCTGCAGCAGTCTTGCCAGGTATTCCACCTGCGGGGTTTTGCCGGTTCCGCCAACGCTTAGGTTCCCCACGCAAATTACCGGAACGGGTGCCCGATAGACACTGAAAATCTCCTGGTCGTATAAGAAGTTGCGCAGCCGCACAATGCCTCCGTACAGGAGCGCAAACGGGAACAACAGAAACCGAAGGACGTGCAGCATAGCGGGCATTGCCTGCAAAAGTACATGAATTTTAACTTTCTTTGCCCAACATGGCTTTAATCCTATAAAATGACGAAGATAAAAGAAGTGGTACAGGTACTGGAGCAATACGCCCCACCTGCCTATCAGGAATCCTATGATAATGCCTTGCTTCAGGTGGGAGACCCTAACACTACAGTTACCAAAGTACTGGTGACGCTTGATTGCACCCTGGAAGTGGTGCAGGAAGCGATTGACAAAGGCTGCAACCTCATAGTGGCGCACCACCCCGTGATCTTCAAGCCCCTGAAAAGCCTCACGGGCAAAACGCCGGTAGAACGCATTCTGCTCAAAGCTTTACAACACCAGATTGCCATCTTCGCCTGCCACACCAACCTGGACCACGTGCATAACGGCGTCAATGCCAAACTCTGCCAGAAACTGAGTATCAGTAATACGCGGGTGCTTTCGCCCAAAACCCAGATCCTGACCAAACTGGAAACCTATGTACCCCTGAAAGACACCGAGAAAGTATTGGCCGCCCTCCACAAAGCCGGTGCCGGGCAAATAGGGGAATATTCTGATTGCAGTTTCAGGGTAACCGGTACCGGGCGGTTCACTCCTTCGGCGCAGGCCAACCCGCACATTGGAGAGCCTTGCCAGACTGAAGAAACCATCGAAAACAAAATCGAGGTCATTTTTCCTTCCTTCAAGCAAAACCAGATCATGCGGGCCTTACAACAGGCGCACCCGTATGAAGAGGTGGCACATTACCTGGTGAGTCTGCAGAACGAAAACCAGGAAGTTGGCGCCGGTATGGTGGGCGAATTGGCCGAGCCACTTTCAGCCGAGGCCTTTGTACAGCACGTGAAAGAGGGCCTGCAGATCAGCACGTTCCGGCATACCGCCTGGCCAGAGAAGCCCATCAAACGGGTGGCTGTCTGCGGCGGTGCCGGCAGTTTCCTGATCAGGCAAGCCAAGGCCGCCGGGGCCGATGTGTTCCTAACAGCCGACTTAAAATACCATGAATTCTTTGAGGCCACCGAGCAAATAGCCCTGGTAGACGTGGGCCACTACGAAAGCGAAGTTTACACGAAGGAGCTTTTTTATGATATACTTACAAAATCTTTTCCTAATTTTGCGGTTGATTTGTCCTCCACCTATACAAATCCCGTTAGACACAGTTAAATATACATGGAAAGTACTGTAGCAAGTAAGTTAGATGCACTTCTAAGACTTCAGAGCTTAGATTCTCAATTGGACAAAATTCTACAAATTAGAGGCGATCTTCCAGAAGAGGTTCGTGACTTGGAAGATGAGATAGCCGGCTACCAAGTACGCGTAAGCAAATTTGATGAGGAAATTGCCGAGTTGCAGCAGCAGATCGCTAACCGCAAACAAGGCATCAAAGATGCTGAGAAACTGATCAAGAAATACGAAGAGCAACAGGAGAACGTCCGCAATAACCGCGAGTTTGACGCCATCACCAAAGAGATTGAGCTTCAGAAACTGGAAATCCAGATCAACGAGAAAAAAATCCGCGAAGCCAATTTCCAGATAGAGCAGAAGAATCAGGAAATCCAGGAAACCAAAAACCGCCTGGAAGAGCGCCAGAAAGACCTGAACACCAAGAATGCAGAACTGCAGGTAATGGTGAACGAGAGCGAGGAAGATGAGCGCAAACTGAGAGAGGAGAAAGAAGAAGCCCAGCAGCACATTGAAGAGCGCCTTCTTTTCGCCTACAACCGGATCCGCAAAAACGTACGTAACGGCCTGGCCGTGGTAACCGTGAAGCGTGATGCCTGCGGCGGTTGCTTCAACACCGTTCCTCCGCAACGCCAGTCAGACATTGCGGCAAAGAAAAAGATCACCGTGTGCGAGCACTGTGGCCGTATTCTGGCAGATGTTGAGCAGAAGACAGTTGCCTAAGCAACCAAGAACTTACAATAAAGAAAAAAGGATGGTGACTGCCATCCTTTTTTTATGCCCCTTAGGGTATATGTTTCCAGGAGATACCTCCACATAGCCTCCGGATTTAGGCTTATTTTAGAAAAATAGCCGTAAAACAATCATCCCTAAAACCCTTTCAGTAGAATACCAAAGTCTTTCTATACCAGAATATGCATCAGCTCACGCTGCCTTTTACCTCCTTACCAATTCCTGCCCATCAATGGAAACAGCAAGCCTTGGCCTGGGCTCACCAACAGTACGAGGTAGTGGCGTATTATGACTCCAACCACATCACTTACCGCCACGGCGCCTTCCAAAACATATTAGGAGTACAAGGTACTACCGGAGGAGTCATCACAACCTGGCAGGAATTAGAGGAACAGTTGCAGCGGCAAAGAGAAACTCCCCTGCTGGGCTACTTCACCTACGACCTGAAAAATAGTTTGGAAAAATTACAGACCACGCATCCAGATTTCATCGGTTTTCCGGAGTTATACTTTTTTGAGCCGGAAATCTGGTTTGTCTGGGAGCAGGATTCCGTTACCATCTTCTCACAGGAAGCAGAACCAGCTTCCATAGCAGAGGCCATTGAGGCTATTGTGTTTTCTACCTTATTTCCCCAAAACACCATTAAAACAGAAGCTCGGGTTCATAAGGAAGAGTACCTGCAGGCGGTAGAGAACCTGAGGCAACACATACTGGAAGGCGATGTGTACGAAGTCAACTACTGTCAGGAGTTCTATGCAGAAAAGGCAGGTATAGAACCAATTTCCCTATACTGGAAGTTAATCCAAACCTCCCCTACTCCCTTTGCAGGCTTTCTTAAGGTAAACGACCGTTACTTACTGTGTGCCAGCCCAGAAAGGTTCTTAAAGAAAGAACAGAATCTACTCATTACGCAACCAATTAAAGGGACTATCCGGCGCGGCGCTACCCCCGGGGAAGACGAACGACAACGCCATGCGTTGGCCTCCAGCGAGAAAGAACAGGCCGAAAATATGATGATTGTGGACTTGGTCCGGAATGATCTGAACCGAGTGGCTGCCACCGGTACCGTTCGGGTAGAAGAATTGTTTGGCTTGTATGGCTTTCAGTACGTCTGGCAGATGATCTCCACCGTGACGGGGCAACTTCCGCCAAATGTTAGTTCAGTGGAGGCGATCAAGGCTGCGTTCCCTATGGGCAGTATGACCGGTGCTCCCAAACTGAGAGCCCTTGAACTGATAGAGCAATACGAGAAAACCAAACGAGGCCTGTACTCCGGCTCCTTTGGGTACTTCCTGCCCAACGGTGACTTTGACTTTAACGTGGTCATCCGCAGCATTCAATACAATGCCCAGACAGGCTACCTCTCCTTTGAAGTAGGCAGCGCTATTACCTATGACTCAGATCCGGAGCAGGAATACCAGGAATGTCTATTAAAAGCGGCGGCTATCCTAAAGATTCTCCAGAATTGAATTAATCATATATTCTCAAAGGGATAAATCAATTATCTTGGGGCATAAAACCTACCTGACCCTTTATTGAATACGAATGAAAAAAATCTTTACCCCGCTTCTTTATCTGTCTATTCTATTTTCTTCTAGTTGCGCTTCCAGTTACAAACCATTAAGACCTGAAACTATCAAGTATGAATATAGTGAGACTTCGCAGGACGGCGGAATCTCTACTTCCTTTGCGTATGACTATTTGCGCAAACGCGGCAATAAGAAATATGTAAAGAAAGAAGCTAAGAATGCCCTTAAAGTTGTCTCCGTAAAGGTAGTGAACAACACAAATCAGCCTATTGACCTAAGACGTGACTGCCGTATTTTTAGTGGATCACAGGAAATCATTCCGATGGATCTGGCAGTGGCCGCACACCAACTAAGACAAGGCGTTCCCATTTACCTGCTCTACTCCCTCATGTTTCTAAACTTCACACAAGAGAAAAGTACTACTGGCTATGCACCTCAGAAATCTTCCATAACAATTCCAATTGGTGTTCCTATTTCAATTGGCAATATGATGGTGGCCTCTGGCGCTAACAGGAGAATGAAAGAAGAAATTATAGGCAATAGTATCTTAAACAAAACGGTAGGGCCCGGCGAAACAGCCTACGGTACCTTATGCCTGAATCAACCCATCACCACCAGAATCAGATTTGAACTGAATCCCTTAAACTAGGCTATTATCAATCTTTGCTGAAAAGCACCTGTTCTACATTTAACAGGTGCTTTTTCATTAAAAATAAGCTGACATTCTGTCACAACAAGCCTAAACTTCCTATCTTTGTGTTTTTATTTGCTAGCTATGCACGCACCCATTCTGGACTTAGATTTCATAGACAACCGCACACCAGAGCAAGCAGCTTCGTGTGATACCAAAGTAACCGCTGATTCCAATACCGGTCGGCAGCGCAAACTCTATATTGAGAGCTACGGCTGCCAGATGAATTTCTCTGACAGTGAGATCGTTTCCTCCATTCTATTTGAGGCAGGCTTTGATACCACTTCTGAAGTGAACAGCGCCGACCTGGTTTTGCTGAACACCTGCTCTATCCGGGAAAAGGCAGAACAAACCGTTCGTAACCGTTTGGTGCAACTGAACCACCTCAAGAAAAAGAAACCTAACCTGGTGATTGGCGTGCTGGGTTGCATGGCCGAGCGTTTGAAAAAGAACCTCCTGGAAGAAGAGAAAATGGTGGACCTGGTGGTGGGCCCAGATGCCTACCGTGACCTGCCATCCCTGATCAACGAGGTAGACGAAGGACAGAAAGCCGTAAACGTGCTGCTCTCCCGCGAAGAAACCTACGCCGATATCAATCCTATCCGTCTGAACAGCAATGGCGTGAGTGCCTTTGTTTCCATCATGCGGGGCTGTGACAACATGTGCTCTTTCTGCGTGGTGCCGTTCACCCGCGGCCGGGAGCGTAGCCGCGATGCCCACTCCATTGCGCGCGAAGCCCAGGCATTGGTAGAACAAGGTTATAAAGAAGTTACTCTGCTGGGCCAGAACGTGGATTCTTACAAATGGGCTTCTGAGGACGGCTCTGAGAAAGTGAACTTCGCCCAGTTGCTGGAAATGGTGGCTTTGATCAGCCCAGACCTGCGGGTACGGTTCTCCACCTCCCACCCTAAAGACATCACAGATGAAGTGTTGTACACCATGAAAAAGTATGACAACATCTGCAACTACATTCACCTGCCGGCCCAGAGCGGAAACTCCCGCGTGCTGAAACTGATGAACCGCACCTATGACCGCGAGTGGTACATGGAGCGCGTGGATTCCATCCGCCGGATTTTAGGCGAAGAGTGCGGCATCTCCACTGATATGATCGCTGGTTTCTGTTCTGAGACTGAGGAAGAGCATCAGGACACACTTTCCCTCATGGATTACGTGCAGTATGACCTGGCCTACATGTTCTTCTACTCTGAGCGCCCGGGTACGTTGGCCGCCCGTAAACTGGAAGACGACATTCCTCTGGAAACCAAAAAACGCCGCCTGGAGGAAATCATTGACAAACAGCGCCAGTATTCTCTTGTGAGAAACCAACTGGCGGTGGGCAAAGTGCATCGCGTGCTGGTAGAAGGCTTCTCTAAACGGTCAGATGAGATGCTGAGCGGCCGTAATGACCAGAACAAAGTGGTGATTTTTCCTAGAATGCACTTCAAAAAAGGCGACTACGTAGATGTCCTGGTGACAGACTGCTCTGTAGGTACCTTGTTTGGGGAACCTGTTTTATAATAAAAGAAGACAAGGAGCCAGGGAGATTGACAACACAATTTCCCTGGCTATTCTATTTCATTAGCCTTTCTTCTAATCCCTCATCCTAAGACGAACAAATGCGAGATATTGATATACAATCGGTGAAGCAGCGGTTTAGCATCATTGGGAACTCCCCTTTGCTGAACTATGCCATCCAGGTGGCGGTGCAGGTGGCCCCCACAGACATGACCGTGCTGATCACCGGGGAAAGCGGAAGCGGTAAGGAATCGTTCTCTAAAATCATCCATCACCTGAGTCCGCGCAAACACGGCCAGTTCATTGCCATCAACTGCGGCGCCATTCCGGAAGGTACCATTGACTCTGAGCTTTTCGGGCACGAGAAAGGAGCCTTCACTGGCGCGGCCGAGGCCCGCAAAGGCTACTTTGAGGTAACCAACGGGGGCACCATCTTCCTGGACGAGATTGGGGAAATGCCCTTGGGTACCCAGGCCCGTTTGCTGCGGGTGCTGGAGAACGGTGAGTTCATCAAGGTAGGTTCCTCTAAGGTTCAGAAAACCGATGTGCGCGTAGTAGCCGCTACCAACGTGAACCTAATCCAGGCGGTGGAGCGCGGACAGTTCCGCGAAGACTTATATTACCGCCTGAACACGGTACCAATCACAGTGCCTCCCCTGAGAGAGCGCGGCGAGGACGTGCATCTGCTTTTCAGGAAATTCGCCAGTGATTTTGCGGAACGGTACCATGTGAAGCCCATCACCCTGCAGCCCGATGCCGTGCAGGAACTGTTGCGCTACCGCTTCCCGGGTAACATCCGGCAGTTGAAAAACATTGTAGAGCAGATTTCGGTGCTGGAATATGACCGGGAAATCAATGCCATTACGTTGCGCAAGTACCTGCCCCAGGAGCAGCAAAACCAATTACCTGCCCTGTTTCACCCCAATGCCCCGGCAGACGGCAACGGCATATCTGAGCGCGATCTGCTGTACAAGGTTCTTTTTGACATGCGCAAAGACATGAATGACCTGAAGCAGGTGGTTTTTGACCTTTTATCTCACCAGCAGGAAGACGCGGAACTTCTTAAAGCCAACCGGCATTTGTTTGAGGAAATGCGTCCGTACGAGCAACCACCAGTGTACCGGGCACCGGAACGCCGCGAGGGCTACGTGCTCTCAGTAGACGAGCCAGACGAGGAATACGAAGATAAGGTGGAGGACATTTCCCATGAAACCGAAGAAGAAAGCCTTTCTTTGGAGCAGAAAGAAAAGGAAATGATCCTGAAAGCGTTAAAGAAGCACGGGAATAAACGGAAATACGCCGCCAAAGACCTCGGAATCTCAGAACGCACCCTTTACCGCAAATTAAAACAATACGACCTTGAAGACCTGTAACCCTTTCACTTACCTGCTCCTGCTCAGCATCACGTTCCTTTTTGGCGGGTGCTACTCTTTTACGGGAACCAACATTTCCCCAGAGATTAAAACTATTTCCATCACCAACTTTAGCAATGCCTCTGGTCAGGGGCCTTCTAATTTACAGCAGTTTATCACCGAAGACTTTAAGGATTACTTTCAGCGTAACACAAACCTCCGGATTCTGCCCCAGGCAGGTGACCTGCAGATTGAAGGTCAGATCATGAGCTATACCTTTAGTCCGGCGGCCATCCAGCGCAGCGATGTACCTACCGGCAGCAACGTGGGGCTGGATCAGGCAGGTGCCAACCGCCTGACCATTGTCATCCAGATCAACTATACAGACACCAAGAACCCTACCAACAACTTTGACCAAAGTTTCTCTGGCTTCGCCGACTTTCCTCCTACCTTGGATATCAACCAGATAAGTCAGGCGCAGATCAGACAAATCACAGAACGCATTATTTATAGCGTTTTTACCAAAACGGTAGCGAATTGGTAAGTATCTTTGCAAAACCAAACAGGCACTGAAAACCATCTTTTCAGTGCCTTTATCTTCTAAATCCTTATTTACAAGTAAATTGTCTTTGCCTTACCCCCGGGTAAAGTAAGATTGAGTTCCATGAACAAAGCGGCGTTTTTAAATATTGTGCGGCAAGTTGCTCCCATCCAGGACCAGGAAGTTGACGACCTGGAGAAATTGGTGGTGTCTTTCCCGTACTGCCAGACCGCTCACGTTCTGCTGGCCAAAGCCGCCCATGACCGCGGAAGCATGCTCTCTACCCAGAAGCTGAGAAGGGCTGCCGCTCACGTATCTAACCGTCAGTTACTGAAACAACTGGTTTATTCCTCCCCTTACCTGGAAGAACCTACCTCTGTTGAAGAGGAAGAACCAGAAACCACAACCAACGCTCCCGTTTTAGAGGAGATTTCTAAAAATGAGCCCCAAAACGGGTTGGTAGAAGCCCTGGAGGAAACTACCCAAGCCGAGTTGCAAGAGGATGTACCCGTGGCAGTAGCAGAAACCCCGGCTTTAGAATCAGAAGAGCCTTTACAGGAAGAAACTGAGCCTCAGATTACAGAGGAAGAAAGCTTGGTTGCCCAGGAGGAAGAGTTACCGCTTCCGGTTGAATCAACTTCAGAGCCCGAGATTGAGGAAATTACGGTTGATGACGTAATTCAGGAAGGTACATCTGCTATTGAAGAAACCATCCAGGAAAACCAGGTTGAAGAAATTACGGCAGAAACCGAGTCTTCAAAGAATCAAGTAGAGGCAGAAGAAGCCGCACCGCTGGTAATCACCGAAGAGGAGTTTGAGGCCGGCATCAACTATGATGTGGAGCTTTCTGAAGAAGATGACAACCTGGATGAACTGCTGGAACTAATCCAGATCAGCAGTCTGACCTCCTTCAGTGCCCCGGTTCCGAGCGTTACCTTGCCAGATGAGGAGATTGTTTCTGAAAACACCCCTGAAACAGAGCAGATTGCGCGAATTGACGTTGAGGCTACTACTTCAGCCCCAGTTGTTGCAGAGCAGGACAAGGAGGTAAGTGCCTATCTGAAGATTGCCGAGCTTGACTCGCTGTATGACACATCGGGGTATGAGTTCCCCATGCTGCAGTTGCCGGAGTTCGGCCCTAACGAAGCATCTCCCGGAGAAAGTACCCAGGATCCGTACCTGTCTATCTTCTACCAGAACAACCTGGCGTACTGGATGGGCTCCAGCCGACTGGGTGAAAGCATCCAGCTGAAAGATGACCTTACCTCGGCCACACCATTCTATTTCCAGCCAGAATTGATTCTGGAACACGTACGGGAAAAGAATACACCGCCGCCTCCACCGGAGCCAGCTCCGGCCGCCAAGCTGGACAAACAACTGGAGATTATCAACCAGTTTTTGAAATCCACGCCTAAACGGAAGTCAATTGCCATTGCCCAATTGAACGAGGAACCGCAGGAAGATTTATCGGCTAAAAGCTCTAAAATTAAGAAAAGCCTTGTGTCTGAGAACCTTGCGCATATTTACATCAAGCAGGGCAAAGGCAAAAAGGCCATCAAAATTTATGAACAACTTATAGTGAAGTTTCCCGAAAAAAAGAGTTACTTTGCTGAACAAATTGAAAAATTAAGAAACGAATAGTCCAATTATGTACATTGCTCTGATCAGCGTTATTATTTTCCTTTGCGTGCTGTTGGTTTTGGTGGTATTATCCCAGAACTCTAAAGGCGGTGGATTGTCCAGCCAATTTGGTGGCGGCGGAACCAGCCAGTTAATGGGCGTGAAACGCACCGGTGACCTCCTTGAAAAACTGACCTGGGGCTTCGCAATCGGGATCATTGTACTAACCCTGGCTTCCCATACTATTGTATCTGACGGCGCTGGTGCAGACAACCGCACCATCAACGAGCAACGCGCGGGCCAATCGGCTCCGGCCCCTGCTCCTGCCGCTCCGGCTGGTCCTCAGCAAAACGCTACCCCAGGTGCTGCTGCTCCGGGTGCCGCTACTCCGGCTCCGGCTACTGCCCCTGCCGGCGACTCAGCCCAGTAATAATCAAAACCGATACTGAGATACCCTTTATTCAGAGTCCGAGCCTTACCGGTTCGGACTCTTCTTTTTTAGGCTGATGTTTTAAGCCCCTTTTCGGGAAAACAACCCCAAAAAGACCAGGGGCTCTCCTGCTGAAACTGACAAAATTAAAGTCACGGCCCAGGCTCTTGTCAGGTCAGGAGAAAACCTGACAGCCAGATAACTGACAATATGTGCCAAATTTGGCAGATAGAAGGAGTTGGCACAGGAATCGCTAATAGGCTTACCGTCCCGCGCAGGCTTGCTGCCGGGTTTTATCGTTAACTTAATCTAATCTTATAACAACCCTATGGCCTTAGATCTAAAACCATTGGCAGACAGAGTAATTGTGTTACCTGCTGCGGCTGAAGAAAAAACCAAGTCTGGTATCATCATCCCGGATACTGCCAAAGAAAAACCACAACGCGGCGAGGTAGTTGCCGTAGGAGAAGGCAAAATCTCCGATCAAGGTGTTTTAGTAAAGTCACAGTTGAAAGTTGGCGACCAAGTATTGTACGGCAAATACGCCGGTACTGAGATCTCCCTGGATGGCGCTGACTACCTGATCATGCGGGAGTCTGACATCCTGGCCGTACTTTAATCATTAATCCTATCATCAACCATACATCTATTTTAAGAAACTATGGCATCTAAAAACATTTCTTTCGACGTAGAAGCGCGCAATAAGATTAAAAAAGGCGTGGATACTCTGGCGAATGCCGTGAAAGTAACATTAGGCCCTAAAGGCCGCAACGTAATCATTGACAAGAAATTTGGTGCGCCAAGCATCACCAAAGACGGTGTTACTGTTGCCAAAGAAATTGAATTGAAAGACGCCGTGGAGAACATGGGCGCTCAGCTGGTGAAAGAAGTTGCTTCTAAAACCGCTGATTCTGCCGGTGACGGTACTACTACTGCTACTGTATTGGCGCAGGCTATTTACGTAGCGGGTTCTAAAAACGTGGCTGCTGGTGCCAACCCAATGGACCTGAAGCGCGGTATTGACAAAGCCGTTGCTAAAGTGGTGGAGAACCTGAAAGCTCAGTCTAAGAAAATCGAGAACTCATCTGAGATTGCCCAGGTAGGTACTATCTCTGCCAACAACGACACTGAGATCGGACAAATGATTGCCGATGCGATGGACAAAGTTGGCAAAGACGGTGTGATCACGGTAGAAGAGGCAAAAGGTACTGAAACCGAAGTGAAAACGGTTGAAGGTATGCAGTTTGACCGCGGTTACCTGTCTCCTTACTTCGTGACCAACCCAGAGAAAATGGAAGCGGAGTTTGACAACCCTTACATCTTGATCTACGACAAGAAAGTTTCTACCATGAAAGAATTGCTTCCAGTTCTGGAGCAGGTGGTACAAACTGGCAAGCCCCTGGTGATCATCTCTGAAGATGTAGACGGCGAAGCTCTTGCTACACTGGTTGTAAACAAACTGCGTGGTTCCCTGAAAATCGCGGCTGTGAAAGCCCCAGGTTTCGGTGACCGCAGAAAAGCTATGTTGGAAGACATCGCTATCCTGACTGGTGGTACCGTGATCTCTGAAGAGCGTGGTTACAAACTGGACAACGCTACCCTGGAGTATTTAGGCCAGGCTGAGCGTGTGATCATTGACAAAGACAACACTACTATCGTGAACGGCCGTGGCACGAAAGATGCCATTACTGCCCGTGTAAACGAGATCAAAGCTCAGATTGAGAAAACCACTTCTGACTATGACCGTGAGAAACTGCAGGAGCGTCTGGCTAAACTGTCTGGTGGGGTAGCTATCCTTTACATCGGAGCTTCTACTGAGGTTGAGATGAAAGAGAAAAAAGACCGCGTAGATGATGCCTTGCACGCTACAAGAGCTGCCGTGGAAGAAGGTATCGTAGCAGGTGGTGGCGTTGCCCTGATCCGTGCGTTGGATGCCCTTGACAACGTAGACACTCGCAACGAAGACGAGAAAACTGGTGTTCAGATCATCCGCACTGCCCTTGAAGCTCCATTGAGAACTATCGTGGCTAACGCTGGTGGCGAAGGATCAGTGATCGTGAACCAAGTGCGTGCTGGTAAAGCTGACTTCGGTTACAACGCCCGCGATGACAAGTTCGAGAACATGTTCGCGGCTGGTATCATAGACCCAACTAAAGTTACCCGTCTTGCTCTGGAGAACGCTGCTTCCGTAGCTAGCTTGTTGCTGACTACTGAGTGCGTGATCGCCGATGAGCCAGAAGAAGCTGGTGCTGCTGCTGGTGGCGGAATGCCAGGCGGTATGGGCGGCATGGGTGGCATGATGTAATTCGCCCTCAGCTCACGCTGATATAAAAAAGCCCCGGTTCTTCAACCGGGGCTTTTTCTTTTGGTAGCTTTTTCGTTTAAGACCTGTTTTCAGGATTTCAGCACTAGAACGGCAACTACTTAATTTCTTTGATTTGGATGTTTATTTCATGGGGCGCAGTTTCATCGCCACCAAAGTAGGGGTACAATTGATAGCCTTTCCCTTCTCCGGCACAGCCTCTATCCTGCTCTACCTTTTTATTTCCCACCTGAAAAACGTATTTGTCTTCTGTGAGGGTTAGCTCGCACATATAAGGCTTGTTCAGGTCAATGGCCGTGATGAAGGTAGAAGTGTTCTTGCTGTTCACGTAAGAATAGGCATGTAGCTCTAACCGGTTGTTGTACCAACGCCAGCCAAAACGGGCACTGTTCTGGTGGTGGAAAGACCCGCAATCAGACATACCGTACAATTTATTGATGTCGGCCTGGTTTCCTGGGTCTTTGGTCTTGTAAATGGCCGTAGAATCAAACTGTACCTGGAACTTGATCTTGTTGGTGGCTAAAGCCCGAAACGGATTGGTGGTTTCATGATCACCAGACTTGATGACATACTTCACGCTCTCCTCTGTTACTTTAGGAGTTGTGGAGTTAATCACTTCATCAATAGACTCACAGGAAAGGAAAACATAAGGCAAAGCCAACAGGAAAGGCAGCTTTTTAACAAAGGGTTTCATGGGTTCAGATTGTAAGAAGACAAAGGTAGGTAGCCTAAATAATTTTATTATCAGCTTACCCCTTGGTTATTAAAATCTTACAATAAGGTTCTTCTTATAAATCTAAACCCATCTTCAAGAAAAAAGTATTAATTAGGTTCGTAGCACATATTATACAAATCTTCCATAGTGCCGTTGAAGACATTCAGGTCCAGATTTCCCTTGATTCCCTTCAATTTACCACTTTCGGTATGCTGCCAGAATGCCCAGGTATGATTACCTAACTGATGGCTCTTTTTAGGGTTGTAATGCGCAATCCAGAGCGGGTAATCATCAAAATAACCGGCCAGGTGTTTTTCATAGAAAGCAT
Organism: Sabulibacter ruber; assembly: GCF_017355955.1. Lineage (GTDB taxonomy): Bacteria > Bacteroidota > Bacteroidia > Cytophagales > Hymenobacteraceae > Nibribacter > Nibribacter ruber_A. The sequence goes on from NZ_JAFFID010000001.1 coordinate 619,070, forward strand.
AGTTGGTGTAGATGATGGGCTTGATACCGTACTCCTCTTCTACCCGGTCCAGCCACAACTGTACTCCCGCCCGGATTTCTTCATCTGATTGATGGTTGGTGACCTCTACGTCTATGACGGGAGGTAAATCTCCGGCTTCCAGTTTCACCTTGCTCAGGAAATTCTCGGCTTGTTTCTCGGCGTCCCGGGAAGGCAGGAAAAAGTGATAAGCCCCACGTAACAATTCATGCTTCTTGGCCTGCCGCCAGTGCTTTGCAAAATACCTGTCCTGGTGCGTGATGCCTTCCGTGGCTTTGATAAAGGTGAATCTGATTTTCTGCTGTTTAACGGCTTCCCAGTCCACGTTCCGCTGGTGGTGGGAAATATCAAGGCCAGTTACTTCGTACCCTTCCGGCTTAAAAGCAGTGAGCGTGTTGGTTTGGGTAGCCTCTTCCACTGAATGCCGCAGGAACGCTAATCTTCCGCCCTCTTTGAAATACTCAATCCCCAGACAAAGCACAAGGAATCCCGCCACACCCAAAGACAGCGGCTTCCACCAGGTTCCGGTGTTCGCCTGCTTTTTGCGGGGCGCTGCTTTGGCGGGACGTTTGCGGGTGCGGGTGGCTCCAGATCCTTTGTTTGTCATTTCCCATCGGAAGTAGCCGGGGTTGGTGGGCTACCTTCATCACTCTACAAATTTACCAATTATTTGGGAGCTAAGAGGCCCTACAACAAAAAAGCCCCTACCGGAAAACGGCAGAGGCTTTTCTAATGAGTAAGATAGATTTAGGTGATGCCGTGCATCTTCTTCTTCAGCGTGCCATTTAAGGCAAGCATGATAACACCCGCCACAGCTGGCAGAATAGTGAAAATCAGGAAGAAAGTGGAGATAGAATAGGTTTCGGTGATCTTATCAATGTAAGAACCGGTCCATCCTGCTAAGGTGTTGGCAATAAAGTTGGCCACAAACCAGATCCCGAACATCAGGCCCACAAGTCTAGGAGGAGATAACTTACTTACATAAGACAGCCCTACCGGAGAAATGCAAAGCTCCCCTAAGGTGTGGAATAGATAAGCTAAAATCAGCCAAACCATACTTACCGAAGCTGTCTTCGCTCCTTGCGGAATGGAAAGCCCGCCGAAAGCCAGAATACCAAAACCAAGCCCTAAAAGGAATAACCCAATCGCAAACTTCACGGGTGCAGATGGATTGTACTTACTTTCCCAGATTTTAGAGAACAACGGAGCGCAGGAAATGATAAAGAAGGAGTTGAGAATCTGGAACCAGGAAGCAGGCACTTCGGTGGCATCAGAGATGAACTCTCTTCTAAGCATCCAGATAATGATACCCCAGATGATCACGAAACTCAAACCCAGGAAGAAGTTGGAGAAAGGAATGTTCTTGTAGGTTTGTCTAAAGAGGTTGCCCAGTACCGCCGTTAAAATCAGCATGGGAACCACCACCAGAATAGCATTAGCCCACTTGAAGAGGGTTCCGCTGCTGCCTTCCAGCACCCGGTTGGTGTAATCTGCCGCGAATATGGTCATAGAACCACCCGCTTGTTCAAAGGCCATCCAAAAGAAGATCACAAAGAAAGCCAGAATGGAGATCACAATGATTCTGTCTCTAACCACGTGGGCCGGATCTTCCACAGCTTTGGTTTCAGTGTCTGCACCGGTGTCTATCTGATTCTTGGTAGCTAACCCAATGTTCCCGAACAGTTTTTTGGAGAACATAAACTGCAACATGCCAAACAGCATGAAAATACCTGCCAGACCAAAGCCCCAGCTCCAGCCTACTTTCTCGCCAATGTAGCCACAAAGCAGGATTCCTAAGAAAGCACCAGAGTTGATACCCATATAGAAGATGGTGTAGGCGGCATCTTTTTTAGCGGGATTGTTGGCGTACAACTGACCTACCATAGAAGAGATATTGGGCTTAAACAAGCCGTTCCCCAGTATGATAAGCCCCAGCCCAACATAGAAGAAGAACACCGTTTCCATGGCCATACTGGCGTGGCCCAAGGTCATAAGCAAGGCCCCAAAGATAATGGCGTTCCGGAAACCAAGGAACCGGTCGGCAATGTACCCACCAATAATGGGAGTCAAGTAAACTAAGCCGGTGTAGATACCATACAACTGAAGGGCTTCTTCCCGTTCCCAGGCCCAGCCCCCGTTGGCAATAGTAGAAGTTAAGAAGAGCACAAAAAGCGCCCGCATCCCATAATAGCTAAAACGTTCCCACATCTCTGTGAAGAAGAGCACAAATAACCCCGGGGGGTGGCCTCCTTCTACATGTGTGGGTTGGTCTCCATATGGAATGTTGTGCTTACTGACTTGGTCATTAAGCGGATGAACTCTTTGAGACATAGAAAAGTGTTTAAAGTGTTGTTTGCATTGCGTCTGGTCTTTACGCAACTGGTAAATATACCATAATAGAACTAGAAGGGCAAATACGATGCCGGGCAAGCACCCACCAGAAAAACTTCTTTCCTAAAAAGATAACATACGTTAGTTTTTTTATAAATTTGAGAATCGGATTTCTTTACACTACATATGTTTTGAAATTTTAAAAATTAAAACTTCCTTTATGAAAGAAATTGGCAAAAGATCATTCACCATGGATTTGTCTGGGTTAGGCATTGCAGACGCGAAAGAGGTTCTCTGGAATCTTTCTCCGGCAGAGCTAGTGGAAGAAGCGCTCTCTAACGGGGAAGGGTACCTGACCGATACCGGCGCCCTCATGTGCGATACCGGTTCCTTTACCGGCCGCTCGCCCAAAGACCGCTACATTGTGCGCGATGCGGAGACAGCTGAATCTGTATGGTGGGGCGATATCAATATTGCCTTTGATCCTGCCAAGTTTGATGCCCTGTACCAGAAGATGCTGGCGCACCTGAAAGGTCGCAAGCTCTACGTACGCGATGCCTACGCCGGAGCCCACCCAGAATACCGGTTAAACCTTCGCGTTGTGAACACCCTGGCCTGGCATAACCTCTTTTGCCACAACATGTTCCTGCGCCTTTCTGAAGAGGAGCTTGAACAACATACCCCAGAGTTCACCATCATCAATGCCCCAGATTTTATGGCTGATCCGGCGGTGGATGGTACCCGTCAGGCAAACTTCGCCATCATCAACTTCTCCCGCAAAATGATTCTGCTGGGCGGCACGGGTTATGCCGGAGAGATGAAGAAAGGCATTTTCTCAGTATTAAACTACCTCTTGCCGCACAAGCGCAACACCCTCTCCATGCACTGCTCGGCCAACGTGGGCCAGGACGGCGACACCGCTATCTTCTTCGGGTTATCCGGCACGGGCAAAACCACCCTTTCCGCCGACCCGAACCGCGGCCTGATTGGGGACGACGAGCACGGCTGGACCGAAGACAGCGTCTTCAACTTTGAAGGCGGCTGCTATGCCAAGGTAGTTGACCTCACCCGCGAAAAAGAACCGCAGATCTGGGATGCCATCCGGTTTGGGGCCATTGTTGAAAATACACGCTTTAAACCGGGCACCCGGGAAGTAGATTACACCAATAAATCGGTGACGGAGAATACCCGTACGGCCTATCCCATAAACCACATTGACAATGCGGTGGAACCATCCAGAGCCGGTATTCCCAAGAACATCTTCTTCCTGACCGCCGATGCCTTTGGGGTACTGCCTCCTATCTCGCGCCTGAACAAGTGCCAGGCCATGTACCACTTCATCTCGGGTTATACCGCTAAGGTGGCCGGTACCGAGGTAGGCGTTACTGAGCCTCAGACCACGTTCTCAGCCTGTTTTGGAGCGGCCTTTCTGCCCTTACACCCCACCACGTATGCCGAGATGCTGGGCAAGAAAATGACCGAGCACAACGTGAACGTGTGGCTGGTGAACACCGGCTGGACCGGCGGAGTGTACGGTGTAGGCTCCCGCATGAAACTGGGGTACACCCGGGCCATGATCACTGCGGCGCTTACCGGTGAATTGCAGGATGTCTCTTACAGCAAACACCCTGTTTTTGGGGTAGAAATGCCGGTTTATTGCCCAAATGTGCCGGACCAAGTCCTGAACCCGCGCAACACCTGGTCCGACAAAGAGGCTTACGACCATAAAGCCCATGACCTGGCGAAGGCATTCATCAAGAATTTTGAAAAGTACGCGTCTTACGCGAACGAAGAGATACTGGCCGGTGCTCCTGAAGTAGCGGTCGAAGCGTAGCACTCAATTATTTCCTTCATCCTAATAAAGCCTTTCATTGTATGGAAGGCTTTTTTTATGAAGGTTGCTCCCCTGCGGGAATTTGGTGTAATTTTGGAAAAACAGCTTTAAAACAGATTTCCATGCACCTCTTCTTTACGCCAGATTTGCAATCCACTGATAAAACCTACACCCTCTCTGAGGAAGAGTCAAAGCACTGCGCCCGGGTGCTGCGCTTAGGTCAGGGAGATGCGGTCACGCTGGTAGACGGCCGGGGTGGTTTGTATCAAGCAGAGATTGCGGAGGCGAACCCTAAGAAGACGAAACTGAGCATTTTACAGCATCAGGCAGACTACGGAAAGCGCGACTACCGAATCCATGTGGCGGTGGCGCCCACCAAAAACATGGACCGCATGGAGTGGTTCGTGGAGAAGGCCGTGGAGATGGGCATAGACGAGATCACGTTCCTGCAATGCGCCCGCTCTGAACGCAAAGCCCTGAATCTGGACCGCATTGAAAAGATTGCCGTCAGCGCCATGAAGCAGTCTATGAAGGCCTACATGCCTACTTTGAACCAACTCACCCGCTACTCAGATTTTCTCAAGCAAGCCGTAGATGGGCAAAAATTCATCGCGCATTTGGTGGAAGGCCAGGAACGCCACTCCTTAGCAAAAAGCATTTCCGGCCAGGACACGTACACCATATTGATTGGCCCGGAAGGCGATTTCAGTCCTGAGGAAGTGGAACAGGCGCTGGAAGCAGGCTACAAACCTGTTACGTTAGGCCAAAGACGGTTAAGGACCGAGACTGCTGCTTTAGCCGCCTGCCATACCATTCACGTACTACTTGACGTTTAAGGTTTTAAGCCTCTTTTCCCGAAAACAATGCAAAAACGGTTTCTTCTCTGGAGTCTTCTTTTCTTATTAGCCTCCAGCGCTTTATACGCCCAGCGCCCCAGCTTCCGGATTGCCCGCCTGAAATACGGTGGCGGCGGTGATTGGTACGCCAATAAAACCTCCTTGCCTAATCTCATTGAATTCTGCAACCGCGAGCTCAAAGCCAACATCGCCCCGCAGGAAGAAAGTGTGGAGCCCGGCAGCCCCGAAATCTTTGACTACCCCTTCGTGCACATGACGGGGCACGGCAACGTGGTCTTCACCGAGGCCGAGGTACAGAACCTGCGCAAATATCTAACCGGTGGCGGCTTCCTGCACATAGACGATAATTATGGCCTGGACAAGTTCGCCCGCCGCGAGATGAAGAAAGTCTTCCCGGAGCTGGATTTTATAGAACTGCCATTCAACCACCCCGTGTACCACCAGAAATTCGATTTTCCTCGCGGCTTACCCAAAATCCACGAGCACGACAACAAACCACCCCAAGGGTTCGGGATCATCTACCAGGGCCGGTTGGTATGCTTCTACTCCTATGAGTGCGATTTAGGCAACGGCTGGGAAGATCAATCAGTACACAATGACCCTATTGAAAAGCACCAGGCCGCGCTGCGGATGGGCGCCAACCTGATCGCCTATGCATTGACGAACTTTTGATTTTTACTTTCTCAGTTCTATCATTTAGCGACGATCAATTTATATGGCGCGGATTTACTTCCGTGCCTTAAGAATGTGAAAGGCACGGAAGTAAATCCGCGCCATAGAGAGCTATAGGCCGTAGAGAGCCATAAAGAGAAAGAGAAAGTACTATATCTCTGCTCCACCCATCTGGTACCATCCCGGTACAGAGCCATTCCTAAACAAACCCCATTTCTTAAAAGGATTGCTGGCGCGAGCCTCCGGCTCGTGTCCGCACACATATCAGAAATGAGTTTGTTTCTTGTTTTCAGAAACTAGGTACTTTGGTCCATTTTAAAGGCACTCTCCTCCTACTTGTTATCCTGAAAGGACCTTGTGAGCGAACTAGATACCTTTAGAGAAACGCTATAACAGTTTGCTCATAAGGTCCTTTCAGGAAGAAAATGAGGATTTGCTATTATTAGCCTAGAGTTTGTACACGAGCCGGAGGCTCGCGCCAGCGGAAGATGCCTCCTCTAAGAGCAAGGAACGGTATCCTCTGCTTTCTGCTTCATCCAAAAATCTACTACAAACCCGGTTAAAACAACTGCCTCTTTCTTTCCCCTAGTCAAACTCTTTTTAGTATTTTTGGGTTTGGGGTCAGGAGTACTGGCCGGAAGTGTATGGAATTAGCAAGATTAGAGATCAAGGGCTTCAAGAGTTTCGGGGACAAAGTCACCATTAACTTTGACAGCGGGATTACCGGAATCGTGGGGCCGAATGGCTGCGGCAAGTCCAACATCGTGGATGCCATCCGATGGGTGCTGGGCGAGCAGAAAACCCGAAACCTGCGCTCTGACAAGATGGAGAGCGTGATTTTCAACGGTACCAAGAACCGGAAGCCGCAGCAGATGGCCGAGGTGTCGCTCACCTTCAACAACAACAAAGGAATCCTGCCCACCGAGTACTCGCAGGTGACCATCACCCGCCGCTACTATAGAACCGGTGAAAGTGAGTACCTGCTCAACAATGTCACCTGCCGCCTTAAAGACATCAATGACCTGTTCCTGGACACCGGAATCGGGTCTGATTCATACGCCATCATTGAGTTGAAAATGGTGGACGACATCCTCACTGACAAAGACAACTCGCGCCGGAACCTGTTTGAAGAAGCGGCCGGTATCTCCAAGTTCAAGGTGCGCAAAAAGCAAACCCTCAAAAAACTGGAGGAAACCGATGCGGATTTGGAGCGCGTGGAGGATGTGTTGTTCGAGATTGGGAAAAACCTGAAGAGTTTGGAGCGCCAGGCCAAAACCGCCGAACGCTACATCAATCTGAAGAATGAATACAAAAAGCTCAGCTTGGAATACGCCCGCCGCAACATTGGCCAGCACCAGGAGGCGTTGGAGAGGCTGGAGAACGAACTGCAGAAAGAAACCGAGCGCAAAGGCTCCTACTCAGAGGAACTGACCCAACTGGAGGAAGCTTTGCAGGAGCAGAAAGTCCTTCTGGACCGCACCCAACTAGAGCTGCAGAACAAGCAGAAAGAAGTGCACGAGCATACCGCTCAACTGCGCCAACTGGAAAACGATATTAAGCTGAAAAGCGAGCGCAACCTGTACCTGCAGGATCGGGTGAAGACCCTGCACATGCAGATCAACCTGGACACCGCCAGCATCACGCAAACCGAAACTAGCCTGGGTCAACTGCAAAATGACCTGGAGCAGATTCAGGAAGATCTGCTGATTTCTGAGGAGCAACTGGGCCTTACCAAAAAGGAGCTGGAGCACGTGAACCAGCAGAAAGCCGATCTGCAGAGACAGCTTCAGGAGAAGACCGTAGCCCAGCGCCAGATCCAGAACGAGGCCTTCACGGTGAACAAGAGCATCGAGATCGCGCAGGTGCAGATGCAGGCCCACCGCCTGGAACTGGAGCGCCTGCAGGAAATGGAAAGCCACGAAAGCGAGATTCTACAGCAGCACGAGGAAACACTAGCCGAAACCAAAAGCTTTCTGGAAGAAGCCCAGGAGAAACTAGCCGATTTGCAGGAAGCCGAAGCGCAATTGCAGGAGGAAATCGCCCAAACCGAGGCTACCCTGCAGGACTATCGCCAGCAGCTCATCGACCTGAACCGCGAAGCAGACGCCAAAAAGAACCAGTACCACCTCATGAAATCGCTGGTGGACAACCTGGAAGGTTTCCCGGAGGCTATCAAGTTTTTGTATACCTCTGAGAACTGGCAAAGCCCCGCTCCCCTCCTGTCAGACATCATCTCACCGGACCCCGAGTACAAGAACCTCATTGAGACGTATCTGGAGCCGTACATGAACTTCTTCGTGGTAGACTCGGCCACCGAGGCCGTGGAAGCCATTGAACTCCTGAAAGAACAGAACAAAGGCCGGGCAAACTTCATCATCCTCTCAGAGGTGGAAGACATGGAGATTCCGGCTACCGTGAGCACGCCCAAATACAAGGCGGCGCTGGAAGTGGTGCAGGCCGAGGAGAAATACCACCCGCTGCTCTGCTACATGCTCAACGAGGTCTACCTCACCAGGAGCACTGATACCGAGTTATTCCTGAGCGATGGCCGTACCTACATCCAGACGGATGGCTCGGTGATCAAGAAGCCGTTGAGCTTGTCTGGTGGATCGGTGGGCTTGTTTGACGGCAACCGGTTGGGCCGCAAGCAGAATTTGGAGAAACTGGCCGAAGAACTGGAAACCATTGAGGAAGACCAGGAGCGCCTTAAGATCAAGATCAGTACGCAGCAACAGAAGCTGCAGAACCAGAAAGAAACCACCAAACAGGAGCAGATCCGTTTGCAGGAGCGCGAGATCAACAACCTGCAGCAGGAGCTGGTGAGCCACAAAGTGCGCTACGAGCAGTTCCTGTTGAACCAGCAGAACCAGGCCAGCAAGAAAGACGAGCTTTTCGAGAAGATCCAGGAGTTGGGCGACAAACTGGCCGACCTGATGCCGGATGCCGAAAGCAAGAACATGGCCTTGAAAAGCTATGAACAGGAACTGCACAGTTTGGCGCAGGTTTTGGAAAAACAGAACGAAATCATCTCTGAGATCAGCGGCATCTTCAACCAGGAGAACATCAAGTTCCACCAGCTCAAGAACCGTTTACAGAGCATTCAGCAGGAACTGGCCTATAAACAGAAAGCCGTGCTCAACCACCAGGAGCGTCTGGTGCAGCTGCAGGATGAACTGAGCCGCGCCGAAGACGAGACCGTGGCCCTGGACCAGTTTGTGGAAGACCAAAGCCAACTGGTGGAAGAAGGCATGGTAGCCCGCAAAGAACTGGCCCGGGAGCTGGACGAGATGGAGAAAGCCTACTTCTCTCTGCGCGGCGAAATTGACGAGAAAGAGAAAAGCATAAGAGAACTGCAACGCAAAAAGCAGAACACCGATGAGGTGTTCCAGTCAATGAACCAGGCCATCACCGATACCCGCATCAAGTTAGTGTCGGTAATAGAACGTCTGTCAGCGGAGTTCAACATGAACCCTGATGATCTGGCTGAGGCTCCTACCGAGTCACTGGACATCAGCAATGAGGAACTAAGCCAGCAGGTACAGGCCGTGAAACAGAAGCTGGACAACATTGGGCCGGTGAACCCAATGGCCGCCGAGGCCTACCAGGAGATTGACACCCGCAACCAGTTCATCCTGACGCAGAAGAACGACTTACTGGACGCCAAGAACCAATTGCTGGACACCATTGCTGAGATTGACACCGTGGCCAAGGAGAAATACCTCACGGCCTTTGAGCAGATCAAGGAGAACTTCATGCGCGTGTTCCGCTCGCTCTTCACCGAGGAAGACACCTGTGATTTGTACATCGCGGACCCAAGCAACCCGCTGGAGTCTAAGATTGAGATCATGGCCCGCCCTAAAGGCAAGCGCCCGTTGACCATCAACCAGCTGTCCGGGGGTGAGAAGACCTTGACGGCTATCTCTCTGCTGTTCGCCATTTACCTGCTCAAGCCGGCTCCGTTCTGTATCTTTGACGAGGTGGATGCCCCGCTGGACGATGCCAACATTGACAAGTTCAACAACATCGTGAAGAAATTCTCTGGCGAGTCGCAGTTCATAGTGGTGACGCACAACAAACGCACCATGGTTTCTACCGACGTGATCTACGGCATCACCATGCTGGAGGCCGGTGTATCGCGCGTAATCCCGGTTGACCTTCGTGACCTGGCACCTGAACCGGTGACCGAAGCAGCGATGTCGGCATAAAGAATCCAAAGCTTTAAAAACATCTCGGCCGTTTTGGACTTGTTTCTAGGAAAGCAGGTCCAAAACGGCCGAGGTGTTTTAGGGAAATTTGAAATCGTTTACCGCACTCCCTGGCTCGGGAACTTAGGGGTTACGGTACGGTAGAATGCCAGAATCTTTTGCATATCGGCATCAAAATCACCAGTGGGGTAAATAGTGGGTCCTATGCCGGCTTCTTTCTTGGCGTAGTCCAGGTACCCCAACACAATCGGGACACCGGCTCCCACGGCGGTATGGTAGAATCCTTTCTTCCAGCGGGGTTGGTACTTGCGGGTACCCTCGGGCGTCACCATCATCACCATTTCCTCATGCTGTTTGAAAATGTCAATCATGGCAGCCACCAGGTTGTTGTTCTTTTTCCGGTCAACCGGAACGGCCCCCATAGACTTTAACAACGCTCCCATCGGGAAAAAGAAGGCTTCTTTTTTGATGGTGAGTTTAACCGGTACGTCCATCAGGTAAAAGGCGGCCCGGGCAAAAACAAAATCCCAATTACTGGTATGAGGGGCGGCCACCATGATGGCCTGTTTTAAGCCGGGAGGCATGGATCCTTTTAACTTCCACCCATAAACCTTGAATATTACTTTCGCTAACGCCTTTCCAAACATAATATTGATGTGATTCAGACAACAATATTACAAAAAAAACCAGCCACTCGGCTGGTTTCCCTTTATTTGCTTGCTTCAAGGTACTAATTTGAATTTTCGCTCTCTGAACAGGTACACCTGCAGGCCCACATTGAGGGACGGACCAAATTCTGTGATCTTCCTATTTCCTTCGGCCGGCCGGTTTTCCTGGTAATAAGAGAAGTGCAGGGCCGGCTCCACTGCTATTTTAGGGTTAATGAAGATGGCATAGCCCACCCCTCCTCTAAACTCAGCGCTTTCGGTCTTGGGAACATTGGGTCTGGTATTCATCCCAATGGTAGCACTGGCCTCCGTAAAGATACCGTTGTCCCAGAAATAGCGGGCAAAGGGCCCCGCCATGAGGTTGGTGGATTGGGTAGGAATCTGGTTGTCCATCTTTTCTTTGTAATGGTACACACTTGCCCTTACCCCCAACGCAAAATCATGTAAGAAAAAGTACCCTACTTTGGCATCCATGTCAAATTGCTGCCGATGCCCGGAGACAGGTTCCCCATTACTGGTGATATTGATTTTGCGGTAAGAACCAGACACGCTTCCTCCTACCATGAGGGTCCGCTGAATAATTTTAGCTGGAATAAGAGTGCCTCTGTTTTCCTGGGCTTTCACTTGGAAAAAACCAAGAAGGAAAATGCCTAAGTAGAATAATTTTCTCATACAGTCAAAGTAAAGGGTGAACCGGTCTTTCTTTGGCTTTTACGAGGACGCAAAGTCAAGTAAGAGAATTATTCAAACAACTTAATAGGATTTACGCTATATAGACAAACTATTTATTTGAATCCAAAAGAGCCTGAAGTTCAACCGCTAGGGATAACGTGTATTCGTACCCGATAGTGTACATTTCCCTGGCTCTTTTTAAATCATAGATGTGGTAGTCCCTGAGCTTCTGAGGTTCAATGAACAAATTGCAGAGGGCTGTTCTGGGCAGAACGTTGGCATGTAAGGCAAGATGGAAAATCCGTTCGGTTACGCTCCTGATGCTGGAGATGTCTGCCTTGAAATTAGTAGGGTTGGCGTGCACCCCAATTATCTTGTCGCACTCACCGGTAAGGCATTCTACCGGCAGGTTATTGACAATTCCGCCGTCTACCAACATTTTTTTGTCCTGCTGCACGGGTTTGTACAACACCGGTACCGCCGAGGAAGCCTTCAAGGCCTCTGCCACGGAGCCTTTGGTGAAGTACACGGTACTTCCCTCTACCAGGTCAAGGGCAGAAACAATCAAAGTGATGGGAAGCTGTTCAAAGGTGACACCCTTCAGGTGTTCATCAAATACCTTGTGCAGGGCCTGGGTGTGTAATATTCCCCGGTTAAGGGCGGGCTTCAGGAGTTTGGGAAACGGTAGATCGCATACCAAGCGCAGGATCTCTTCTGGAGTAAACCCCGCGGCATAAAAAGCCCCTGCAATTGCCCCCGAACTAACCCCTGATATGGCATGAATAGGCACACTAAGTTCCTGCAGGGCTTGCAACACCCCAAGATGCGCTACCCCGCGGGCTGCTCCCCCAGATAAGCAAAGTCCCAGCTTCACCATGCTTACAAATCAGAGAAAGGAAAAATCTGGTCAACCCGCACGCCTTTCTCGGTGTGTTTAACCGTGCAGCACTCGTTCTGGGCATCATGTTCAAAGAACAGCACCCATTGCTCGTCGGCGGCTCGGTTTAAGAAAGCCTCTTTCTCCTGCAAGGTCAGAAGCGGCCGGGTATCATACCCCATCACGTAAGGCAGCGGTAAATGCCCCACCGAAGGCAACAAATCTGCCATAAAGCAAAGCGTTTTCTCTTTATACTGCAGCCGGGGCACCATCATCTTATCGGTGTGGCCGTCTACGTAGGTCACCTCAAACCCGGGCAAGAACTGCTCCTGCCCTACTTGCAAAAACTCCAACTGACCGCTTTCCTGGATGGGCAGAATGTTTTCCTTCAGAAAGCTGGCCTTTTCCCGCGGATTGGGTTCTGTGGCCCAGGTCCAATGGTCCTGGTTGCTCCAGTACCGGGCATTGGAGAAGACCGTCTCCAAACCACCGTCTTTGCCATACCGCACCGATCCGCCGCAATGGTCAAAATGCAGGTGCGTCAGGAAAACATCGGTGATGTCTGAAAAACCGAACCCCGCTTTCTTCAGGGATTTCTCCAGGGAGTCATCGCCGTGCAGGTAGTAGTAGCTGAAGAACTTGGCGTCTTGCTTGTCCCCTATTCCGTTGTCTATCAAGATAAGCCGGTCACCTGTTTCCACCAACAGGCAGCGCATGGCCCAGGTGCAGAGATTGTTTTCGTCTGCCGGGTTGGTGCGCTGCCAGATGGTTTTGGGTACCACGCCAAACATGGCACCGCCGTCTAGTTTGAAATTTCCGGTATTAATGGGGTATAGATTCAACGACATGGGGGGAACGTTTTACGCCTGAATTCTGAAAAAAGAGCCGGTAAACGGAATTACTCCGTTACCACGCCCATTTGCCCGAACTTATCAATGCGCTGCATGATACGTTCTTCGGCCGGAATAACTTCCAACTCCTCTAAAGTGGAAAGGATTTTTTTCTTCAAGGTTCTGATCATCTTCTCTGGGTTCACGTGCGCGCCTCCCAGGGGCTCTTTGATGATGCCGTCTACCAGTTTATTGCCCAGCATGTCTTTGGCCGTCAGTTTGAGAGCTTCGGCGGCCTGTTCTTTGTAGTTCCAGCTGCGCCATAAGATAGAAGAGCAGGACTCCGGAGAGATAACTGAATACCACGTGTTTTCCAACATGTAAACGCGGTCTCCAATGCCAATGCCCAACGCACCACCAGAGGCTCCTTCGCCAATGATGATACAGATCACAGGCACCTTCAGCATGAACATCTCTTTAAGGTTGCGCGCGATGGCTTCGCCTTGTCCTCTCTCCTCGGCTTCCAGACCTGGGAAAGCACCCGGCGTATCAATAAAGGTAATAATTGGTTTATTGAATTTCTCGGCCAGTTTCATGAGGCGTAATGCCTTGCGGTAACCTTCTGGGTTAGCCATCCCGAAGTTGCGGTACTGGCGCTCTTTGGTGTTACGGCCTTTCTGCTGACCAATGAACATGACTGTTTTTCCTTCAATCTCACCAAAACCACCTACCATGGCTTTGTCATCGCGCACGTTGCGGTCACCGTGTAATTCAATGAAAGAAGAAGTCAAGCCATTGATATAGTCTAAGGTATAAGGCCGCTCTACGTGGCGTGAGAGCTGCACCCGCTGCCAGCGGGTAAGATTGGCGTAGGTTTCTTTCTTAAGCGTCTTAATTTTTTCCTCCAATGCCTGAACTGCCTCGCTTACGTCTACCTGGCTTTCTGAGGCCAGTTTCTTCATTTCGGCAAGTTTCCCTTCCAGGGAAGCAATGGGTTGTTCAAAATCTAATAGCATACTAATGCCCCTTACGTTTAGCTAAAGTGTGACTACAAAGGTAAACGAAACTTGCAAAGTTTAGTAGCAGGACTTTTTTCAAGTTTTTAAGGAAAATTTTCGGTTTGAGAATGAACCTGTTACCTGTTCAGGCATATATAAATTTGCCTATTTTTAGGTTTGCCCCTTGTGTGGTAAAAATCTACCCCCCATATTTGCATCATCAAAACGGGACAGCAGGTCCTGAGAAGATAAAAAGTTGGTCCGGTAGTTCAGTTGGTTAGAATGCCGCCCTGTCACGGCGGAGGTCGCGGGTTCGAGTCCCGTCCGGACCGCAGAAGCCTCTCAGAAATGAGAGGCTTTTTTGTGCTCTTTCGTTTAGGAAGCCTTGCAGGAGGCTCGCCTCAGTTTTTGGGCTTGATTTGCTTAAAACAGGTTCAAAACAGAACTAAAGGCACAAACCAGAAAAAAAGTTAAGTTTCTTGATGCAGAAAGTTGCATCGTAAAATTTAACTCTACATATTTGCACCATCAAAACGGGACAGCAGGTCCTGAGAAGATAAAAAGTTGGTCCGGTAGTTCAGTTGGTTAGAATGCCGCCCTGTCACGGCGGAGGTCGCGGGTTCGAGTCCCGTCCGGACCGCAGAAGCCTCTCAGAAATGAGAGGCTTCTTTATTTCTTTCCTGTTTTTCTACTTATTAGCCTTATGCTTAACAGGCTAAGGCTATTCCATCTCACGCCGTCTAAGTTTCGTATAAGCCAAAGCTTAAAGTTAGACACTTACCCTTCCACCTACTGTATATGCACGGCTTTATTCTGCTGGAATTTGAGAAGTATATTATCAAAGAACATGGGTTTGCCGTTTGGAACAACATTTCCAGGAAAGCCAATGCAGAAGGATTATCGATAGATGCCACGCAGGTATATCCTGACTCCATTGTTTTTTCACTGGTGGGAGAAGCTATTAAGGAGTTGGATGCAGAACCGGGTACTTTTCTGGAGAGATTTGGGTACGCGCTTGTCCCCAACTTGTTGAAGGTGTACAAAGCCTATATAGATCCGGCCTGGAGAACCATGGATGTTCTGGAGCACACAGAACGCACCATGCACCATGCCGTGCGAACCAACAACCCAGAAGTTACCCCTCCTATTTTGGAGATAACCCGGAAGGGCCCTAAATCTCTGCAGATAATCTATAGATCTAAAAGGAATATTCCTCAGTTGGGGGTAGGTGTAATCAAAGGGATTGCAAACCACTACGGAGAGTTGCCTAAACTCCATCTCCACCTAACCCAAACGGCAGAAGATGGAGTTTACCTGATTGATGTGTCCATGCTCTCATAGCACTATCCTTCAATTCAAACTGCTTTTATTTTACCTGACCAGAGAACCCTTTAGAAAGAAGGCCTTCCTATTCTTTGACTGAACGGGGGCTTCAACTTTACCGGTGCCCCATGCCTGAGGTGTGCCTATACCCACAAAGCACCTCTTCTTTAAATTCAATTTGTATAAAGCCCTACTACTGCTTTCAGCTGCGGTTGCCAGGCAGCAAAATACTAATTGGGTTGATCAAAGCTTTCGAATTTTCCGTCTGAATACAGGAGAATAACCTTTATTACTTTTCTTTCCTCAGAGGCGAGTTGCTGCTTCACTCCTTTTATTTGAGAATTTGGCAATTGCACTTTCTCATTCCTTTGAGCCGAATGAAGCTCTTCTGAGCTCTTCTGGGTTTCTAGGGTTTCTATTGAGCTAGTGGCTTCGGTAGCCCTATTTTCATCTAACCTTTTTAGCATTTCACCCTGGCCCAGCAGTAGCCATTCTGGGGAGATTTCTGAAAAACGGGCCAGAATCTTTTGCACCACCTCTAAACTGGCTTTGTTTCTTTCAGACAAAATATGGCTTATCACGGCTCTTGCCACCCCAATCTCGTCGGCAAAAGTAGCTGGTCCCAATGAGCTCCAACTAAGTATTTCGGTAATCCTGGAAAGTAATTCTGCCACTTTGGTCTTGAGTAGGTAAGAAAAGGATGCTATCTAAATGTAACGCTAACCCTGTTCGGAATAAAAGGCTTAAGTTGATAAGCTTACACCCTAAACTTAAGTGCAACTTGAATAAACAACCTTAATATGTTCAAGCATAATCACTTACGCTGTAAAGAAACCTAACCATCCTATTTAATGTATTCGCAATATAACAAATTTAAACCCAGTTTACATTTGTTATACAATTGTAAACTGGGTTTAAATTTGTATAAGCTATCAATTCAGACCTTGTTGTATTAATTATTAGGATTTGGTAACCTTAGTGCTTCTCTCTTAACTACCGCAACACCAGGTCTGCCACATTGACAAAGGGGAATGGGTTTGAAGCACTAGGTCTAACTTATCCTTTCCTTTAATCTGCTACTCTTCCACCTTGTGAGTAAGATGTATCAATAAAGCAGTTTTTGAATTCTTGTTGGGAAGAAGCGGTAAATGTAATGGCCTACCTCAAGACAGATCTACATGCCAATGCAACTAAACCCTAAGTTGCACATTTAAAATATTCAGGAAAGCTGTTTTGGTTTTGGCAAAAGAAGAGGCCCCGTTCCTGCTCATACTTTGAGCAGGAACGGGGCCTCTTCTTTTAGAGCTCTACAGAGAACCTTACAACCTATTATCTAAAATAAGCCATTTCTAAATCCCTATCGTGACCGTAGACATCATCCCGGAAATGTACAGCACCGGCATCGTCTACCCAAGCGGTGAAATATACAATGTACACCGGCACTTTTGCAGAGAGATTCACATACTTTTCTTCGCCTCCGTGCATGGCTGCTTTGATGGCAGAAGGGGTCCACTGTTTCTGATCCTTCAGCAGGTACTGCGCCAACTCAAATGGCTTCTCTAACCTGATACAGCCGTGGCTGAAACCTCTTTCGGCCTGGTTGAACAGGTGATCTGACGGGGTATCGTGCAGGTAAACATTGTGCTCGTTCGGGAAGATGAATTTCACAAACCCTAATGGGTTCTTACTTCCCGGGCGCTGACGTACCCGGTATTTGAAATTCTCGTCAACTGAGTACCAGTCTACCGAAGAAGCAGGCAATACCTGCACCTTATTGTTACCTATGTCTTTCACCAACTCCATATCATTTCGGGCTAAGTAGTTGGGGTTTTGGGCTTGGGCTGGGGCAATCTCTTCGGTTAAGATTTGCGGTGTGATGTTCCAGTAAGGATAGAACACAATGTACTCCAGTTTATCACTGAAGACCGGGGTAGCATGCATTTCCTTTCCTACCACCACTTTCATGTTCAACACTTCCTTCCCTTTTTCAAAAACGTGCAACATGTATTCAGGGATGTTCACAAACACATACTTATCCTCAAAGCGCTTGGGCACCCAACGCCACCGCTCCATGTTCAGGATAATCTGGTCAATCCTTTCTTCAATCGGGATGTTCATGACACGTAAGGTCTCCCCTCCTACTACCCCATCGGGTTTTAAGCCATGCCTGATCTGGAAGTTCTTCACAGCGGCGGCAAGTTGAGGATCATATACCCGGTTTTGCGGGGTGTTTTCAGCGGGTTTGCCCAGGATACGGTGTCTCACGGTTAATACGGCTTGCGCAGAATCACCGGGCTTCAGCATTTTAGTAGCCAGCTCAATTTTAGGCCAGCCCCCCTCCTGTTTGGCTTGGCGGTACTGTTTCAGGGCCGTTCTGAGCCGGATGTACCCGTCGTGCAGGGCTTCAAACTCATAGTAAGGATAACGGCTCTCCCGCTCCTTCAGAATGGTCTGCAGCGCTTTGTGCAGTTTTATTTTGTTTCGTTTTACCTCCCACTCAATGTTATCCATGCTACGGGGGTCAACGGTTCCCTTGTAGAAGTCAGTGGCATAATCAAAGTAAGAGGCGGTTAAGGTTACATCCAGTTCTTCCTGCAGCTTGTGGCGGGTAGAATCATTCTTGGCCTGCTCCAGCCGTTGAAACATTCCCTTCAAGTCTTTGCGGGCATAGTCATTGGGGTTGAGGCCTTCTTCATGGGCTCTACCAATTACTTCCACCAACTTGTAGGCCTGGGGCACCAACTCCCCGTCTTTAAACCAGGCGAACCGGTACTGGCGCTCCCGGTAAAAGAGTTTCATGAGGTTTAGGTGTTCTTTGAAGTCTGCATCGCTCCTGGTGAAGTTCACCACGTACACACTGTCGGTTTGTTGAGGAAACTCTTTGGCAGCAGCAAGCGCTACTTTCTTTTGCTGCTTATCGCCAGACTTGGCGCAGGCTGACACCAGTGCCATGGTCATTATAAGAAACAGGAAAAAACAAAGAGAGATTTTATTTAATTTCATAGAGGTTCTACCTATCATTGGAGTTTGTTACTTATACTGAGAAAGGCCTAAAAAGTTAAGGGATAGCCCACATAATAAATTGTACTTTGCTTACAATCATAAACCAACATGTTTCTTGCTTTAAAACCGAAAAACAGCCCTAAAACAGCTAAACCCAGATAAGCGAATCAGCTTGTTCAGGATTTAGGAATGCCTTTCTAAACGTATTATGTTCAGTAACACCAAAGAACCTGCCAAAGGGCAAAATGTTTTAACCACAGATATCAAACTCATTCAAAATGGATTTTAGCAATAGCACACCCACTACCTTCCCCCAGGATCCTCATTCCTTTTCCAGACCCGAGATTGCCCGTATCACCCACGTAGACTGGGAACTGCAGGTTGACTTTGAGAAAAAGCAACTCACCGGCACCGGTTTTTACCAGATAAACCACCAAGATGCACCTGAAGTGATATTTGATGTACGTCACCTGCACATCACCGAAGTGCGGGTAGATGGGATTGATCAGGACGTGGATTTTATCTTAACCGAGGAGAAGCCATTCCTGGGGCAAGCCTTGCATATTCCGCTTCAGCCTGCCTCAAACCGGGTAGAGATTCAATTCCAGACCACCCCTCAGGCTGCTGCCCTGCAGTGGCTTGAACCCAGCCAAACCGCCGGTAAAACCCACCCATTCCTGTTTACCCAGTCCCAGGCAATTCTGGCGCGCACCTGGTTGCCATGCCAGGACAGTCCCAGCATACGGTTTACCTACACAGCCAAAGTTCAGGTGCCTTCACATCTGCTGCCCCTCATGAGCGCCGACAATCCGCAGGAAAAAGACGCAAGCGGCAGGTACTTTTTTAAGATGGAGCAGCCTATTCCCTCCTACCTCTTGTCTTTAGCGGTGGGTGATCTAACCTTTGCGCCCCTGGGTACCCGCTGCGGTGTGTACGCCGAGCCCTCCTCCATAGAGGCAGCCGCATATGAGTTTGCCGATACTGAGAAAATGCTGGAAGCAGCGGAAAGTTTATACGGTCCTTACCTGTGGGGCCGCTATGATTTGCTGGTGCTTCCGCCCAGTTTCCCGTTTGGCGGCATGGAAAACCCCAAGCTCACCTTCGCCACGCCTACTATCATTGCCGGAGATCGCTCGCTCACCAGCCTGGTGGCGCACGAACTGGCCCACTCCTGGTCGGGGAATCTGGTCACCAATGCCACCTGGAACGACTTCTGGCTCAACGAAGGCTTTACCGTGTACTTTGAGCGCCGCATCATGGAAGCCTTGTACGGCCAAGATTACGCCGAAATGCTGCACACCCTGGGCTACCAGGACTTGCTCCACACCCTGGAGGACCTCCAAGACAAACCCCAGGACACCTGCCTCAAACTGAACCTGGAGAACCGCGACCCAGACGAAGGCCTCACTGAGATTGCCTACGAGAAGGGCAATTACTTTCTCCGCCACATAGAAAAGTTGGTGGGGCGCGAACAATTCGATGCGTTTGTCAATAAATACTTTGGTACGTTCCGGTTCCAGTCCATGGATACGGCCGGTTTTGAGTTGTTCCTGGAAAATGAGCTGATAAACGGAGATGAAGAGCTCAGACAAAAAATAAATGCAGAGGGCTGGATACATACCCCCGGCTTACCGCAGGGAACTCCCCCCACCAAAGCGGTTCTATTTGAAAAAGTAGCCCAGGAACTAGGGAAATGGCAGCAAGGCACCTCGGCCCGCGACCTCGCCACTGGTGACTGGAGCACGCATGAGTGGCTATATTTCTTAACCAATCTGCCCAGGGAGCTAAGCGTATCTCAAATGCAGGAGCTGAACCAGGCCTTTGGGTTCACAGATTCCGGGAACGCAGAAATCCAGGCAGAGTGGCTACGGCACGCCATTAAACACCGCTATGAAATGGCTTACCCTGCCTTGGAGGCGTTTCTGGTGAGAGTAGGCAGAAGGAAGTTTCTGTTGCCCTTGTACAAAGCATTGCTGCAAACAGAGGAAGGAAAAACCAGGGCAAGAGACATTTACCGGAAAGCGCGCCCTAATTATCACGCGGTTTCTACCAGCACCCTGGACCCGCTTTTGCAGTAAGCCGCTACAACAGCGCTGCTTTTATCACTAAAGAGGCCCGCCAGAATCTCTCTGGCGGGCCTCCTTATTGAAATCAGGTGCTTTGATTAGTGATTTTCAGCTCTGTTGTTCACTGTACTCTCAGCAATCACGGTCAGTTTCTCGTCGGTCATTTTCTCTTCGTTCAGAATGGCTTTGAGCAGGTCCAGCACCTCGTTGTGGCCTAAGAACTTGGCGTAGGTACAGGCGGTGCCGTAACCGGCAATTTCATAGTGCTCAATGCGCTGGGCACAGGCAATGATACCGGCATCCATCACTTCTGGATCGGCGTCATGGGTCAGGAACTCGCGGGCCTCTCTAATGATGCCCTCCATGGCCATACATTTTTCACCGGAACCACTCATGCCCAGAATCTGGAAGCATTGCTCCAGCCGCTCAATCTGGCCTCTGGTTTCCATCATGTGCTGTTCCATTGCGGAGGCCAGCTCGCGGTTAGATACCTTCTGCATTATTTCAGGCATCGCCTTCATGATTTGCTGCTCTGCGTTGTACAGATCTTTCATCTGGTGGATGAACAAGTCATTCAATGATGTTAATTTCATAGCTATACAGTTTTAGGTGAAAATCTCCACTAAGTATATTTTCTATACGATGCGTTTTTTGCCTAGTTCAAAAGAATTCAAGAACTTCTGCTGCCGGGGCAGGTTTCCAAATTGTTTAGTCACTGCCCGGTTTTGCACCGTATAAGCCCAAAAGAATCAGATTACAGCATACATGACCAAATTTGAGCAGGCTCCCAAGGGCATTCTCATCGCCGTAGGCGGAAACGAAGACAAAGGCACCTACCCCAGAGCAAAAAAACAGTTCCACCTGAATTTTTTTGAGCTAGGTATTCTTAAGCGCATCATTGATGAAATGGGGGGCCACGAGGCTCAAATTGAAGTCATCACCACTGCTTCCATGATCCCTGAGGAGTTGGGGGCCCTGTATCTGCATGCCTTTCAGGTACTGGGCTGTAAGCAGGTGAACGTCATGGACATCAGGGAAGAGGCCGATGTGCTCAAACCCGAGTACCTGGAGCGGTTGCGCAAGGCCAGCGGCGTGATGTTCACCGGCGGCGACCAGTCCCGGCTTTCCCGGATTTTCCTGGGTTCTGCCTTCCACCAGATTCTGCTGCAGCGGTACCACTACGAGGAGGGCTTTGTGATTGCGGGCACCAGCGCCGGCGCCATGGCCATGTCAGACATCATGATCACGGGCGGCAGCAGTTCCAGGGCGCTCCTGAAAGGATCAGTGAAGCTGGACCGTGGCTTGTCTTTTCAGGCCAACGTCATTTTTGACTCGCATTTCGTGAAACGTGGCCGATTCGGCCGCCTGATGGAAGCCGTAGCTACGCACCCTTTTAAAATAGGCATAGGGTTGGGCGAAGACACCGGCGTCCTGATCAGCCAGGGTAACTTTATAGAAACCATTGGTTCTAACCTGGTGATTGTGGTAGACGGCCACCACATCAAACACAACAATACGTCTTACACCGCCCCAGGCACTCCCCTTTCCATTGAGAATTTCAGGGTACACGTGTTGGCTTTGGGCAACTACTATGATATAAAAGAACGCAAGTTCTGCGTGGGCAAGAAACTGCCCGCCCTGGAGGAATAGAGTTCCCAAGGGTTTTGGGGCTACTTTCTGGAAAGCAGCCCCAAAAGAGCTACTCCTGGTAAATAGCCACAGTTGGTTCCTGCCCCGCAACCCAGCTGCCCCGGTACATGCCCTCAGAATTGAACGGCAAGGCCACTTCGCAGGTATAGCTTACCGCCACCAGCCCGCCTTCGCCGCCGTGCTGTTTCAGTTTCTGGTGCACTACCAGGTTGGAGGCCTCCGTTAAAGACAGGCCTTTGTACTCCATGAGGCAGGAAATGTCATACGCCACCACGTTCCGGATAAAGTACTCGCCGTGGCCTGTGCAGGAAACAGCGCAGGTCTTGTTATTGGCGTAAGTGCCGGCTCCAATAACAGGAGTGTCGCCAATGCGGTTGAAGTTCTTGTTGGTCATGCCCCCGGTAGAGGTAGCCGCCGCCAGATTCCCTTCCAGGTCTACCGCCACGGCTCCCACCGTCCCGAATTTCTTTTCCTCAGTCTCAGAGTGGTCCAGCATGTAGACATCAGAATCGCGCAGGGCTTGCCACTGGTCGTAGCGTTGCTGGGTAAAGAAATAGGCATCGGGCTCAAAAGCAAGGCCCTGGTTGCGGGCAAACTCCTCGGCCCCGGGGTGGCTCAGGAACACGTGGTCTGAATGGTGCAAGACTTCGCTGGCCAGCAAAATGGGGTTCTTGATGTTTCGTACGCCGGTGATGGCTCCGGCTTCCAGGTTCCTGCCGCACATAATGGAGGCATCCATCTCGTGGAAACCCAGTTTGTTGAAGACCGATCCGCGCCCGGCGTTAAACAAAGGACAATCCTCTAGGTTCACTACGGTGGCTTCCACGGCGGTTAAGGCAGAACCTCCCTCCCGCAAGATGTTATACCCCACCTCCAGGGCCTGCCGTAGGGCGGTGCGGTATTCTTTCTCCAGTTCGGGGGTTAGGGAAGCACGGGTAATGGTGCCGGCCCCGCCGTGCAGGGCCAGGGCAAAGGATTGCTTTTTCTCCATAAGGTTCTCTTTCTACTTTTCTAGAAGTTCTGGTTTGAGGGACAAAACGATAGGCAAAATACACGTGAAAAGCCTCTGCAAATACCATGGGTCGGTGGATAAATTAAT
The DNA here is from genome assembly GCF_017355955.1 of Sabulibacter ruber. Lineage (GTDB taxonomy): Bacteria > Bacteroidota > Bacteroidia > Cytophagales > Hymenobacteraceae > Nibribacter > Nibribacter ruber_A. The sequence continues at coordinate 642,173 of NZ_JAFFID010000001.1, forward strand.
GTCCCCGAAGGGGAATCTAAACCCCCTATTCTTTGTATATTTGTAGAGTTTACTTTACTAATCATATTAAAATTATCACCTATGTCTTTTGATGTACAGGGAAGATTGCACGAAATCTTTGACGAAACCCAAGTGAGCGAAAAATTCCGGAAACGTGAATTCGTGTTGGAGATTCCAGACGGCTCTTATACGCAATATGCCAAGTTTCAGCTTACCCAAGACAAGTGCGGTATTCTTGATAACTACAAAAAAGGCGATGAAGTGAAGGTTGCTTTCAACCTGAGCGGTAAACCGTTCACTAAAAACGGCACCACCATGTACTTCACCAACCTGCAGGCCTGGAGAGTAGAGCACGCCGGTGCCGCCCAGCCACAAGCCGCAGGAAACCCTTACGCCCAGCAGCCGGTTAAATCCAGCAGCTCCTTCATCAGCGACGACATGGACAACGACCTTCCTTTCTAAGGAATATTTGCTTCCTCATACAAGAGAATGCGGCCCCGAAAAGGCCGCATTTTTCGTTTTGGGCCTATTTTTGACAGAACACAGCTAAAACCCAGATTTTTCCGTAGTGCCCAATATCCCCGAGAAGCCGGATCAGCAGAGGACATGACAACACAAACAGACCAGAGGGTGATGGTAGTGACGGGCGCAAGCTCGGGCATTGGAAAAGCCACCGCCGAAGCCTTGGCCCAGCAAGGGGCCCACGTGATACTAATTTGCCGGAGCGCCCAGAAAGGCCAGCAGGCCATCACCGATATCCAGAAAAAAGTACCAGAGGCCAGGCTATCGCTCCACCTGGCAGATTTGTCTTCTTTGCAGGAGGTAAGGCGCGTAGCCGAAGAACTAAAAGAGAACTACCCGGTCATTGACGTGCTCATCAACAACGCGGGCCTGATTCCCGGCACCCTGCAAACCACAGTAGACGGATGGGAACTGGCCTGGGCCACCAACCACCTGGCTCCTTTCCTGCTCACCAACCTGCTCATGGATTCTTTGCTGGCCTCGGAGCAAGGCCGGGTGATCAACGTGACGTCAGAAGCCCACCGGCTGGGGCAACTGGACTTTGAGCACGCGGGCAAGCCCGAGAAATACAGCGCCATAACCGCCTACGCAGATTCCAAGCTGGCCAACATCTACTTCACCTATGAACTAGCCCGCCGAACTGAGTTCACCAATGTGACCGTGAACTGCCTGCACCCGGGCGTGGTGGCCACCAATTTTGGGAAGAACAGCAATATCTTTGTGAAGAGCCTGATGCTCCTGAGCCGGTTGTTCATGAAATCGCCGGCTAAGGGTGCCCAAACCTCGGTGTATCTGGCTACCTCGCCGTACGTAAAGCACGTAAGCGGCAAGTACTTCAAGAACAGCCGCCAGGTGAACTCCTCCGCCGATTCCAACAACGCCCACCTGGCCCGCCGGCTTTGGGACATCAGTGCGGAGCAGACGGGATTTTAGGCTGCTTTTCTTTTTTCACCCTTAAAACAGGAGGCACAGCGGCATGCAAGGAACCCAGGAAATGTATTTGTTGATCATGCAGGGCGAAAGCGAAACCCTGGAGTTCAAGAAGACTATTGCCCATGCGGCCCGCATTGCCCGCACCATTGTATCCTTTGCCAACGCCCGGGGCGGTCAGATTTTGGTGGGCGTGCAGGACAACGGCACCATTACCGGCGTAGACCCGGAAGAGGAAATGCACACGTTGAACCTGGCCGTGAACTCTTTCTGTGATCCGCCGGTGCAGGTCTTCTACCAGGAAGTGGAAATGGACGAGGGCACCGTACTTAAAGTGATCATACCGGAAAGTACTACTAAACCTCACTTAGCCAAAGTGAAAGAAGATGACTGGCGCAGTTACATCAGGGTGAAAGACGAGAGTGTGCAGACCAATCTGGTGGAAGGAACTCTGCCCTCCCCGGAGCCGGCTACTGAGACCCTGGAGGAAATAGTTGACCACCAGCAGGAACGTATTCTGGAGCTGCTCAAAAGATTCCGCCGGCTCACCCTCAAAGATTTCATGCAGCTTGGTAGCTTACCTAAACCCCAACTTCAGCGCCTGTTAGGCATCATGGTGTTGCAAGGCCGCATCAGGCTTTATGACAAGGAAAAAGAACCGTACTACACACTTTTCTGAGGTACAAAGTACCTTAAGGCCAGACAAACAGCCCAGAACGCACCACTTCCTCCTCCCCGTTCTCGGCGGCAGCCTGGTACTGCAGGATGGATTCCAGGTCAGCCTGGTGCTGCTCCAGGGCAAGTTGTCCTTCTACATCGCAGATAGAAGAAAGCCAGCCCAACAGCACACCCACCCCAAGGGTAAATAAAACTTTCATTTGAATTGGTTTTAAGCCTGTTTTTAGAAAACTAGCCGAAGAACTATTGCCGCACTCTTTTGCTGGAATACCAGGTGCCTAGGACAAGGAGCGCCGCGCTACAACCCAGGCTGTACCACATTTGGGGCACAAACAAGTGGGCTTCTTTTGAGGTAGAGGTGTTAGCCGCAAAGAAAGGCCAGCTGTACGGGTAATAGCCAATGTGCTCCCAGCTGGAACCAATAAGGAACGCCAGCACAAACATTATCCCCGACCCGATGCTTACCGCGATGTTTCTGAACTGAAAACTGATGCAGAACTGCAGGGTCAGGATGAACAACGAGGCCAGGAAGATGCGAAAAGCGCCTATACTGATGTGGGCCACGTGCTGGTAATGCTGGAACCCAAACTCGGGCTTCAGGAAGCCCAGCAGGTACCCGGCCGCCAACAAACCCGCCCAGAACGTGACAAACGACACCAGCGTGAGCCACAACAGCAACAGGTACTTGTTTACAAAGACAGTCCATTTGGGCACGGGAGCGGCATACAGCTGTTTCCAGCCGTAGGAATTGTGCTCAATGCCGTTCACCAGCGCCGTTACCAAGGCCAGGAACATGGGAAGCAGCAACTGGGAAGTAGCCATGAAGTTGTTCCCTACCCAATGAAACCACGGGTCTGCCCCCGGCTTCAGAATTCGATCGCCCCGGAAAAAGAAGACCAGAAACGTCATACCCACCACCGAGAGAGGGGCCAACACCGAAAGCCACAGCGCCCAGGAGTTCTTGATTTTAAGCGACTCAGCGGAAAGTCCGCGCCGCAAATAAGTAACCGTAGTTTCCATTTTTAAACAAGGCAAAGAGGTGAGGTTTGTGTAAGGATAGAGTTTGCCGGTAATTCTTGCTGGGTCATGGAAAGGAAAACTTCTTCCAGACTCTGTTGGGCATAAACCAGGCCAGACACCGTAATTCCATGGTTCACCAACAAGCGGTTCAGGTGCCCCACGGCTTCCTTGACCGGCACGGAAACGCGTAATCGGTTACCTGGCAAAGCTTCCACTTCGTACCCCTGCAATAACAGTACTTCATTTGCTGACAGGACATTATCTACCTCCACTTCCAGTACTCTTGCAGGTAAGGTTTTCTGCCGTAGTTCCTGCACCGAGCCTTCAAACGAGAGCCTGCCCTGGTGCAGGATAGACAAATGGGTGACCGTTTTCTCAATTTCACTGAGCAGGTGGCTAGACAGAAAGATGGTTTTACCATGCTCCTGGTTCAAGTCAATCAGCAGTTCGCGCATTTCCCGGATGCCACTGGGGTCTAAGCCGTTCGTAGGCTCGTCCAGGATGAGCAGCTCGGGGTCTGAAAGCAACGCCAGCGCGATGCCCAGCCGCTGGCACATGCCCAGGGAATAATGCTTCACCGGTCGGTGGGCGTCCTGCTGCAGCCGCACAATCTCCAGCACGATCTCCACCCGCTTCTTGTCTACGCCCAGCAGGCGGCGCAAAACTTCCAGGTTGTCTCGGCCGGAAAGGTGGCGGTACAGGCTGGGCACTTCAATCAGGGCACCAATCTGCCGGAGCACCTCCACCCTATTCCGGCCCAGTTCCTTCCCGAACAATTGAATTGAGCCTCCCGATGGTTTGAGCAACCCTAACAGCAGGCGAATGGTGGTGGTTTTACCGGCCCCGTTGGGTCCCAGAAACCCGTAGATGCTGCCTTTGGGGATGTTCAGGTGTAAACCGGTCAGGATTTCGCGGCTGCCGTAGCGGTAGCGCAGGTCCTGCGTTTGGATAAGGTGTTTCATAGCCGAAGGGGTTTGATGCTTCAAATGAAAGCGGTTCCTCCGGCGGCTGCAACTAAACTATACCAACCCCTTATTCTTGTAGACGAATCCCGCTTTTACCCATTTCAAGCTGTTCATCTATAAAATACAGGCGTTGGTCTAAATCCTTTTCGTTCCTGCGGGAAAGCGTAGGTGAATGCGTAGTTTTGGCTTGTTTTCAGGAAAACGATGAAGAAACACACGCCGCTTCTGCTCCATGTGCTGCTTTGGGTAGCGCTGCTGGTATTCAATCTATTTTATTCCAACTTCAGGTACAACTCCCTGCCCATCACCTGGAAGCTGGTAGATCTGGCGCAAACGTTCCTGTTTCACCTGGCCCTGTTCTATTTTAATTGGTTTGTATTGGTACCTAAGATCCTGGCCAAAGATAAAGTGGTGCTATACGCTTTAACGGTGATTCTCACCCTGGCGGCCTTCGCGGCCCTTCGTACGCCCCTTGAGTTATATGAATGGAAAAGAATTGCTGCCCATGACCCTAAGATAGCCGCCCAGATCAGGAAGTCGCCGGCCATCACCAGGTTCTCTACCATTATGGTGCAGCTGGCGATCATGGGCATCATGAACGTATTCTTGAGCTCGGCCCTGAAGGTAACCGGCGATTACCTGCGCAACGAACGCCGCCGCAAAGAACTGGAGCACCAGCAGACCACCACCGAACTGGAATTGCTCAAGGCCCAGGTGAACCCGCATTTCCTGTTCAACACGCTCAACAACATCTACTCACTGGCCTACCAGAACGCCCCCAGCACGCCCGATGCCATCCTGAAACTGTCGCTGCTGCTACGCTATCAACTCTATGAGACCGACACCCCACTGGTCCCCCTGGAAAAGGAGATTGAGCACCTGGAACACCTGCTGGACCTGCACCGGCTGCGGTTGCCCAACCCCGAGCTGTTGACCCTGGACGTGAAAGGAACTGTATCTAAGGTATTGCTGCCACCCATGCTACTTATGCCTCTGGTAGAGAACATGTTCAAGCACGGGCTCACCACTGCGCCCATGCACATCTGCCTGCACACCGAGGACGGCCAACTTACCTTCGCCACACATAACACCAGCAAACGAACGCCCAATCAAGATGCCTTTGGCGGGATTGGCTTGCAGAATCTCCGGCGGCGTTTGGAACTGCTCTACCCCAATGCCTACACCCTGGACACCCAACTGCAGAATCAGCAATTTGACGTGAAACTGGTCTTGAATACCCTATCTTAACCATTAACTTGCCGTATGCAACTGACCTGCCTCGCCATTGACGATGAACCGCTCGCGCTGGACCTCATGCGCTCCTACATCAGCAAGATCCCGTTTCTGAACCTGGTTCAGACCTGCTCCAGTCCCCTGGAGGCCATGGCCATCCTGCAGCGGCAACCCATCGATCTCCTGTTCCTGGACATTGAGATGCCCGAGATCACCGGCGTGCAGTTTGTGCAGTCGCTAATGAACCGGCCGGCCGTCATCTTCACCTCCGCCTATCCACAGTACGCCCTGGACGGGTTTACCCTGGATGCCGTAGACTACCTGCTCAAGCCTATCCCCTTTGACCGGTTCTTCAAAGCCGTGAACAAAGTCTATGAACGGGCCCAGTTGCAACCCGCTGCAGCAGTGGCTTCCGCCCCTGTAACCCACCAAAATGAAACCGAGGATTTCATCTTCGTGAAGGCCGATTACAAGACTTTGCGGGTAAACCTGAGAGACATTCTCTTCATTGAAGGCCTCAAGGATTACGTGATCTTGCACACCACGTCCCGTAAGATTATCACCCTGTTATCCATGAACAAGATCATGGAGAAGTTGCCTGAACTGGAGTTCGCCCGCGTGCACCGCTCTTACATTGTTTCGCTGGCGCACATTGACAGTATCGAGAAAAGCCGCATCAAAATAAAGGAGCAGGAAATACCCATTGGCGATAGCTACAAAGAAAGTTTTATGCGCTGGGTGGAAAGCAAGAACTTATAGCCGATGCGCTATATTTGGCCTGATTTTCCCAAATTGGCTTAAAAACGGATCGCTTGGCTTCCTTTCTGCAGAAAAACCGCTTGTATGTGACGCTCTTCCTGGGGTGGTGCCTGCTGGGGATCTTCTCCTCGGTGCAGTACTACCTCATGGAGAAGGGCGGCGACATGCCCGTGACCCTGGGCAAGGCGTTTCTGCGGCAACTCCCCTTCTATTTTCTCTGGGCCTGTTACACTCCTTTTATTCTGGCGCTGAGCAACCGCTGGATTCACCGGCAAGTTTCCACCGCTTCGCTGCTGGCCCGGCACCTGCCCATTGCCATTGCCGTAGCGCTTTTACAGACTACTTTCCAGGCGCTCTTCACGTACTCGCTCCGCACCGCGGGCTCCAAATACGAGCTGTGGGATTACGTGCGGGGGTATCTGGGCAGTTGGTTTCATTTCCAGCTGATCATCTACGCCATGGTAGCGGGCATTGGTTACGCATTCACCTACCGCCGTTTTTACCGGGAACGGGAGGCGCGGGCCCTGGCCCTGGAAAAACAGCTCAGCGATGCCCGCCTGGAAAGCCTCAAAATGCAACTTCAGCCGCATTTCCTCTTTAATACACTCAACTCCATTTCCATGCTGGTGCGCAAACACGAGGATCAAACCGCCATTAAAATGATTGCGGGCCTGAGTGACCTGTTGCGGTTCCTGCTGGACAGTTCCCACGTGCAGTTGATTCCTTTGTGCCAGGAAATTGCCCTGGTGCAGAAATACCTGGAGATTGAAGGCATCCGGTTTCAGGACCGCCTCACTTATTCCATTCAGGTAGACCCCACCGCCGAGAAAATCAAAGTACCAGCCCTACTCCTGCAACCGCTGGTGGAGAATGCCTTGCGCCATGGCCTTAAAGAGAAACTTACAGGTGGCCAGGTACAGATTACGGCCTCCGCCCAGAACCAGCACCTAATTCTTGAGGTGCAGGATAACGGCATTGGGCTAACTGAAAACCTTGGGTCTGCCAGCGGAATAGGCCTGCGCAACACGCGTCAGCGCCTAGAGACCTTGTACGGTGAGTCTGCGCAATTTCACCTGTTGCCTGCTCCCGGCGGCGGCACCGTAGCCCAGATCATCCTCCCAACCTCAGTTAACCATGACTAAAATCAGAACCATAGTAGTGGACGATGAGCCCCTGGCCCGGGAAGGCTTGGCCTTGTTGCTGGAAAGTGACCCGGAAATAGAGGTAGTGGCTACCTGCGGCCACGGGGCCGAGGCATTGGAGAAGATATCCCTACTCCGTCCCGATTTGTTGTTCCTGGACATCCAGATGCCGGGAATGACCGGTTTGGAGGTAGCCTCCCGCCTGTCTGCCGGACAAATGCCGGTGATTGTGTTCGTGACGGCCTATGACCAGTATGCTCTGCAGGCTTTTGAAGCCAACGCCGTAGATTACCTGTTAAAACCCTTTGATGACGAGCGTTTCTTCCGCACCCTTTCCAAAGCGAAACGATTTGTCCAAAGAAATCCCTCGGCGGAGCAATTGCAGCTACAGTTGACCCAGATGCTTCAGCAATTGGCCCCGCCCACTCCGCCCAGGTACCTGCAGAGAATTTTGGTGAAAGAAGCGCAAGGCCAAGTAGTGCTGAAAGTCTCTGACATTGACTGGCTGCAGGCCGAGGACTACTACGTGGCCATCCATCTGGGCCGGAAAAAATACCTGCACCGCGAACCGTTGCAGCAACTGGAAACCCAGCTGGACCCAAGGCAATTTGTGCGCATCCACCGCAGCACCATCGTGAACATTGACCGTATTCAGTCTTTGCAGACGTATTTCAACCAGGAAGCCGTGGCGGTGCTGCAGGACGGAACCCAACTCAAAGTTAGCCGGTCCCGCCGCGAGCCGCTGCAACAGCAGTTGGAATCATAGGGCCTGTTCCGCCACTGACTGCATTAAATGGGCTATCGGCCGTGAGGCTCTGCCGTTGGCTGCAATTGCCTTCTTTTCTTTTTTAGAGTACCGGTTCTTCGCACTGTTTCAAAGCCATTTTTCAGAAAACTGGCCTGAAACGCCCCACCCAACCGTTTACCTCTATGAAAAAGAAGCTTTTGATGTTAGCGCTGGCCACCGTGACTGGGTATGCCCACGCCCAGAAACAGAAAACCACCCCTACAGCCCAGCAGGTAGTACAACAAGCCATTGCCGCGATGGGCGGAGAAGCAGCCCTGAAATCCATCTCTTCCCTTTCCTACCACGGCATCGGGCACCGGTACTGGACCGAACAATCCGAAAGGCCGGAGGGTCCTTGGATTGTCTCTTACGTGCAGGTTGATGAACTGCGGGATGTGGCGCAGAAGCGGCTGCTCAGGAAAACGCAAAGCAAATTCACCCAATCGCCGGAATGGAGCCCGGTTACCATGAAAATTTCAGAGGGAGCCGCCGCCCAGGAAATGGGACCGCGGGTGGCTCCCGGCAAGCCTAACCAATTGCGGGAAGCCGAGGAAACCTTCGCCCTGGCTCCGGAACGGCTGCTGCTGACGGCCTTGCTGGCCAAGGACCTGAAACTGGAGAAGCAGGTAATTTACCAGAACGTGCCGCAGCAGGTTCTCTCCTTTACCTGGAACGGCAACCCCGTGCGTCTGCTCCTGAACGCCCATACCCACCTTCCCACCGCCCTGGACCTCACCGATTCGTACCCCGATGACCTGTTCATCGGGCGTTGGGGCGATGTGACCACCCGCACTATTTACTCTTACTGGACCCTGGAGACGGGCGGCATCCGGTACCCGCGCCAGCGAAACGTAGAGCGAAACCAGCAACCGTACGAGGAGTTTACCATTCTGGATCTGAAGCTGAACCCTGCCGCCCCGGCGGATACCTTCGCCATTCCAGAGGCAACCCGACAGGCTTTCCTGAAACAACCCGCTCGGAACATAGACAGCTTGCCGCTGGGTCTGCCCAACAAACCCGCGGACACTTTGGCAGTCGGGGTGGTGAAAATACCCGGCATGTGGGATGTGGCCATCGTGCAGCAACCAGACGGTTTGCTCATTCTGGAAGCTCCTATCTCGTCGGGGTACTCCAGCAAGGTCATCGCGGAAGCAAATAGGCGCTTTCCTAACCAGAAGATCAAAGGCGTGATCACCACCTCAGATGCCTGGCCGCACTTCGCCGGCATTCGGGAATATGCGGCGTTGGGCATTCCCATCATCGCCCTGGACCTGAACAAACCAATTCTGGAGCGCTACCTCAAAGCCCCGCATACCCAGCATCCGGATCTGCTGCAAACCAAGCCCAGAAAAGCAGACATTACTTTGGTTTCAGGCAAAACCGTGATCGGGACCGGCCCGAACCGACTGGAACTGTACCCGGTGCGCGGTGAAGGCGGTGAACGTATGATGATGGTTTATTTCCCCGAGCACCAGCTGCTTTACGGCAGTGACCTGGCCCAGCGTATGCCGGATAAATCGTTCTTCATGCCGCAGTATGTCTCTGAACTGACCCAGGCGGTGCAGCGCGAAAACTTGAAAGTAAAAAAGGTATTTGCCATGCACCTGGAGGAAACCGATTGGGCTGAGTTGGAGGCGGCGGTTCAGAAAGCAGCCCAACCGCTGAGTTTGAAGAAGTAAAAGGGCCAGGCAAAGAGAAGCGTTTTTTCTTTCTAAGAACAAACGTTAGGCATGGGTTAAAACTGTTGGGGCAAAAACGTATCTTTGCGGCCTAAATACTTCATCAAGAAAACAAACATGCAAGCATTGAGAGGAACAGGTGTGGCATTGGTAACACCCTTTACTTCAGACCTGTCCGTAGACATAGAGGCTTTCGGCCGATTGATTGATTTTACGCTGGACAACGGCGCCGATTACCTGATTGTGAACGGCACCACCGGCGAGAGCGTGACCACAACCCCGGAGGAAAGAACGCAACTCCTGGCCTTTGCGAAAGAGCGCATTGCCGGCCGCAAACCCTTGGTATATGGCCTGGGCAGCAACGATACCAGGTCGGTGCTGGAGCAGATCCAAAAGATTGACTTCACCGACATTGACGCCATACTAAGTGTGTGCCCGTATTACAACAAACCGTCGCAAGAGGGTGTTTTCCTGCACTACACCGCCATTGCCGATGCTTCTCCGGTACCGGTATTGCTCTACAACGTGCCCGGCCGCACCGGCATTAACATGACAGCGGCCACTACACTGCGGTTGGCCCAGCACCCCAACATCATCGGGACCAAAGACGCCTGCGGAAACCTGGAGCAGTACATGGCCATTATTGAGGAAAAACCGGAAGGTTTCCTGGTGATCAGCGGCGATGACATGACCACCGTGCCCCTAATCTCAGTGGGCGGCGACGGCATCATCTCGGTACTGGCAAATGCCTTCCCGGAAAGATTCAGCCGTATGACGCGCCTGGCTTTGGAAGGCAACTTCAAAGAGGCCGGTGCTTTGCAACGCTCCTTCGGGAAAATAAACCCGCTTATGTACGAAGAGGCTAATCCGGTAGGTGTGAAGCTGGTGCTGGAGCAAGTGGGCATCTGCGGACCGTACGTACGTCTTCCCTTGGCCCAGGCCTCGGCTAGCCTGAAGCAGCGGGTACTGGATGCCGCTACCCCGCTCCTGTCCTAAGACTTTGATTTCAGCCTCTTTTTCAGAAATCCAATGAAAAACCGACCTCTGCTGTTAGTGGTGCTTCTCTTCTGGAGTTTGTTGCGGGTGCAGGCGCAATCTGGAGCTGTAACTGCCGGCGAACCCATTGAACTGAACACCGCCAAAGGATCTCTCAAGGGCACGTTGCTGGTCCCTGCCTCGGGGAAACCAATGCCGGTGGTGCTGATCCTCTCCGGCTCTGGCCCTACCGACCGGGACGGGAATAACCCCATGATGCAGAACAACAGCCTTAAAATGGTGGCCGAAGAACTGCACGCCCAGGGTATTGCCTCTCTGCGCTACGACAAACGCGGCATAGCCGAAAGCAAAGCGGCTGCCATGTCTGAGTTTGACCTGCGGTTTGACCATTACGTGCAGGACGCCGCCGCCTGGGTGCAGCAGTTGAAGAAAGACAAGCGGTTCAGCAAAGTAGTGGTGCTGGGCCACAGCGAAGGTTCGCTCATTGGCATGATCGCCGCCCGTCAATCCAAAGCCGATGGGTTTATTTCCCTGGCCGGGGCAGGCCAGCCCGCTGACAAGGTCATCCGCCAGCAACTGATGATGCAGCCCAAGATGGTCACCGAAGCCGCCTTTCCTATCCTGGACCAACTGGTGCAGGGCCACACCGTGGCAGAGGTGAACCCCATGCTGGCCTCGTTGTTCCGCCCCAGCGTACAGCCGTATCTCATTTCCTGGTTCAAGTATGATCCGCAGGCTGAAATCAGGAAGTTGACGGTGCCGGTGCTGGTGGTGCAGGGCAACCTGGATCTGCAGGTAACCACCAATGAGGCTACCTTGCTGGCTACCGCCGCCCCCAAAAGCAAACTGGTGGAAGTGGAGAACATGAACCACGTGCTCAAAGAAACCACAATGGACCTGAAAGCGAACATGGCGACGTACTCCAACCCAACGCTTCCGCTGACGCCTAAGCTAATGCCCGAGGTAGTTGGGTTTGTGAAAGGACTGAAGTAACTCATACACGATAAAAGCGGAGCCCGTTTTAGAGCAGTTTTCTTCAAATCTGCTTTAAAACGGGCTCCGCTTTTCTATTTAAGTACGGGTTTGGGTAGGGTTACCAGCCACTGGCCAGCACATCGGCAATGTGCATCACCTTGATGGGTTTGTTCTGCTTGCGGGCGTAGGCGTCCAGGTGCATGAGGCAGCTGGTATCGGTGGAGACGATGTACTCGGCTCCGGTGCTGAGGGCGTTTTCTACTTTCTGCTCGGCCATGGCCACCGAGATGGCTTCAAATTTGGCGGCAAAGGTACCGCCAAAACCGCAACAGGTCTCGTTTTCGCGCATCTCAGTTAAACTCAGTCCTTCCACCATTTCCAGTAGTTTTCTAGGACCTTCCTTGATGCCGCACTCGCGCAGGGCGCTGCAGGAGTCATGATATGTGACTTTGGCGTTCAATCGGGCACCGGGAATCTGCTGCACCTGCAGCACATCGGTCAGGAACTCGGTTAGCTCCAGCACTTTTCGCTCCATGGCCCGGTACTTCACAAAGTTGGAGGACGTCACGAAAATGTTGGCGTACGCGTTCCGGACCATGCCCACGCACGAGGCCGATGGTGCCACAATGTAGTCGCTGTCCTCAGACGAGAAATCTTCCAGGAACTTATCAGCTACCTGGCGGCACTCCTGCTGGAAACCGGCGTTGTACGCGGGCTGTCCGCAGCAGGTCTGGTTGGTATTGTACCGCACCTTACAGCCTAATGCCTCCAGCACCTTCACCATGTTCCAGGCGGTTTGCGGGAACAGTTGATCAACAAAACAAGGAATAAAAATATCTACAACCGGCTGTGCCATGTGGGTTAATGCGATTGAAAAACGTGGGTCGCTAAGGCCATTGCCTCGGAAAGCGCCTCCTGGTTCAGGTTCAAAGGTACGCCTTTCTCTTGTAAATAAGCCACCATTTTCTCGGTGGGCATGTTGCCTACCAGCTCATCTTTGGCCATGGGGCAGCCGCCGTAGCCCAGCAGCGCCCCATCCATACGCCGACAGCCGCTGGCGTACACGGCTTCCACTTTCTCCTGCCAGGTGCTGGGGCTGGTATGCAAATGCGCCCCAAATTCAATGTGCGGGAATGCGGGAATCAAGGTCTGGAACAAGGGCAGGATGGTCTCCGGCGAGGAAACCCCGATGGTGTCAGACAACGAAACGATCTTGATGCCGAGCTCGTCCAGCTTTTGGGTCATCTCCCCCACTAGGGTCGGTTCCCATGGCTCACCGTACGGGTTCCCGAAGCCCATGGAAAGGTACAGCACCAGTTCCTTGCCGGTTTTGAGGCAAAGCTCCTGCATCTGGGCTACCTCCACCAGCGCCTCAGAGATACTTTTATTGGTGTTGCGTTTCTGAAACGTTTCTGACAAAGACAAAGGAAACCCGATGTACCGGATGGGCGCATAACTTACCGCCTGCTCCGCACCCCGCACGTTCGCCACAATGGCCAGCAACTTGGTGGTGGTAGCGGAAAGGTCTAACTGAGCCAGCACCTCGGCGGTGTCGCGCATCTGCGGAATGGCCTTGGGCGAGACAAAAGACCCGAAATCAAGCGTATCAAATCCCACCTGGAGCAAGGCTTGCAGGTACTGTACTTTCAGTTCAGTAGGCACAAAGTCGGCCAGGCCTTGCATTGCGTCGCGGGGACATTCAATGATTTTCATGAAGGTTCAGTTAACAGCCACCAAGAAAGCGGCTACTTTTAAGGGCAATTTAAGCGTAAGAACGTTGGGTTGATGCTTTATTTTGCAGGGCTTTCCCTCTACGTTACGTTTACCCCAACCACTACTCAATTTAATGAAGGCATGAACGAAACCCACGCTTCTTTGTTCCGGCAAGACCCGGTGCTGTACCAACTGGTGCTGCAGGCTTCCCCTATTATCACCCCTACTACTACGCGGCCCATTTATGATGCCTTGCTGAGTTCGGTGATCTCGCAGCAATTGTCGGTGAAGGCGGCGGCCACCATCAAGGCCCGGTTTCTGGCCCTTTTTCCCGAAAACTACCCAGAACCTAGCCTGCTGCTTTCCATGCCTTTTGAGACTTTGCGAGCGGCAGGTTTGTCCAAACAGAAAATTGGCTATCTGCAGAACCTGGCGGAGCACAAAGCCGCTGGCCACCTGGAAGACAACCTTCTGGCTCATTTACCGGATGAGGAACTGATTGCCCGCCTGGTACAAGTCAAAGGAATTGGCCGCTGGACCGCCGAGATGATCCTGATGTTTGCCCTCCACCGCCCCGATGTAATGCCGGTAGACGATCTGGGTATTTACAACGCCATGAAACGCCTCTACCAATTCACTGAAAGCCACAAACAAGCCAAAGCCAAGATGCTGGAACTGTCGCTTCCTTGGAAACCACACAGAACTCTGGCGTGCAGGTACCTGTGGCAATCGCTGGATAATGCGCCAGTGAGTAGTCCTGAGTCTTGAGTTCTAAGTCTTGAGTCTTGAGTCAAAAACAGAAGTTGTTTCTGAGCTTATTTCCCTAAATCAGGCCTAAAACGTTAGCGCACTTTCTGCCTTTTGATTAAGTACGCCTGCAGTACTTTATCAATGGGCTCGCGCAGATCAACTGAGACCAGGTCGATGCGGTTTTGGCCACAGCGTAATTTCAGTTCGTTCTTGAATTGCCGCATGGCTTTCACATATTCGTCCCGGATCTCGGAGGGTTGTACTTTGATCTTTTCGCCGGTTTCCAGTCCCGTGAACATAAAGGGTTTGTCAGGGAAGTGAAAATCCTCCTCGGTTTCGGCGTGGGTAAGATGGAACAACAAAACCTCGTGCTGTTGGTGACGCAGGTGTTGCAGGGCCAGGAAAATCTCGTCCAGTTGCTCGTATTGGCTGAGCAAATCGCTGAAAAGAATTACCAAAGAGCGTTTGGGCAACTGCTGTGCGATGTGGTGCAGCATGGCCGACACCCGGGTTTCTTTCTGCGGCGGGGCCGGTTTCTGCAACTGCTGCTGCAAGGCTAACATTAACGTGTGCAGGTGCGCCCCGGTAGATTTAATGGGCGTCTGCAGTTCAATCTGGTCAGCGAACGTGGTAAGCCCCACCGCGTCGCGCTGTTTCTGGAGCAAAGTAGCCAGTGCGGCGGCGCTTAGCACGGCATAGGAAAGCTTGCCATAGTTGTGCGTGGGATAATACATGGAGCCAGACACATCCAGCAGCAACTGGCAGCGGAGGTTGGTTTCCTCTTCGTAGCGTTTCACAAACAGCTTCTCGGTACGGGCGAAGACTTTCCAGTCCATGTGGCGGGTACTTTCGCCGGAATTGTAGAGCCGGTGCTCGGAGAATTCCACGGAGAAACCGTGGTACGGCGATTTATGCAAACCGGTGATAAACCCTTCCACCAAACGCTTGGCCAGCAACTCCAGGTTATGGATGTTCCGGACACTGTCTAAATCAACGGTTACTCTACTCATGCTGCTTTGTCTACCTTCTTAATTTGGGCCAGGGCCTCTTCTTTGCTGACCACCACCAACTTCACCTTTCCCATTCCGGCGCCAATGATGCCCAGGGTCTGGGCCGCCTTTCTGGAAACGTCTATCACGTAACGTGAATTGCGGCTCATGCGGTCATTAATTCTTACCAGCACGGTGCGGCCGTTCTTTAGATTATGCACCTGCACATAACTATTGATGGGCAGAGTGGCGTGGGCCGCGGTTAACTCATTGGGGTTGTAGCGCTCGCCGCTGGTGGTTCTGTGCCCGATATGGGCTTTGGCATAGAACGTTGCGGTGCCTGTGAGGCGTGATTTACTGGCAAAACTAATTCCCTGCAACAGGCAAAGAAGAAGACAAAGTAGGCTTTTTCGCATGAAAGTTTGTCTCTTACAAACATTAGTACATTCTAATTTAGCTATTAAATTTAATCTTAAAAATTTTTAGATATGAATCTGTTCCTTTAAATTGGCTACTTCAAATAAATAAGGAACCTTTAAGTTATGGTGGAAGAGAACAACGACAAAGCAGAAATCTACTCGCAGAGAGTAAGAGCAGGAAAGCGCACCTATTTCTTTGATGTGAAGTCAACCCGCTCCAATGATTATTACCTGACAATCACGGAGAGCAAACGCAAGTTCAAGGATGACAACTACTCTTACGAAAAGCACAAGATTTTCTTGTACAAAGAAGACTTTGCCAAGTTCATGGAAGCGCTGCAGGAAACCGTTAACCATGTAAAAGGTGAGTTATTGTCTGAAGAGGCATTGGCGGAACTGGAGCGTTTAGAACACGCAGAATCTGAAGCTGCAGTAGATGAAGAATTGAAGTGGGAATAGTTCCTTACTGAAATTTCCTCAAGCTCATGCCTCGCGTGAGCTTTTTTTATCTCTTTCCTGGTTTTTGGCTGTTTTACTAAAAACGGCTCAGAATCCTCTTTCCCCTTGCGGAAAGGAAGAAAACTCCATAATAGGGCTGGCTACTCCTTTGCTCAAGGTTTAGGCAACCCCTCTCTTCTACTTTTGCTTCCTGAGTTCAGACAAAGGATAAAAGCTGTTCCGCCAGTAAATCCCGCCCTGCCTGAGCGTTACATAGGCCGCCCTCAGAATCACAAAAATCATCACGGCCCCGGCAAACGGAATCATAAAGGTGTGCCACCACTTGCCATGGATTCCGCTTTTGAAAGCCATCAGCAACATCTGGGAAATCAAAAGCAGTACTGCCATCTGCCAACCATAAGCGCCGCTAAAAAGCACCAACGGCACCGGTAACACAAACACCAAAAACGTAGCCAGCGCCATGCCTATGGCATGCAGCAGATTGTAATTGGCCACGGAGAAGGTGTTTTTCATGAGGCCATTCACGAATTCCTTTAGGCTGGTATACCACTCCAGGGACACTTCCTTCTCCCCATACATCACATCTTGCCGAAGCCCCGCTTTCTTCACTAGTTCACCCAGTTTTAAATCATCATCGGGCCGGAGGGAGATAACCGTGTGCGTTCCGGCTTTTTCATAGGCTGTCCGTCTGATCAGGTTGAACGCGCCAACACCTATTGAGGCTTTGGTATTGGGCTTAGGCACATCCCACGGGCGTTGCCTCAGCTCCAGCATCAGGGAGAAAGTGGTCATTACGCTCTGGAAAATAACCGACCGGGAAGTAATCTCGGGCAGCACCGTGAGATGATCTAACCGGTTTGCTACTGCATAGGCCATGGCTTTCTTTAGTGCTTGCCTGCCAAACTTCACGTCGGCATCGGTAAAGAGCAGCCACTCCTCGGTGGTGGCGCAGTACCCCTGGTACAAGGCGTGGTTTTTCCCAAGCCAGCCACCAGGAAGTTCTCTGATGGTGAATAACGTAAGCTCAGGGTTTTGCTGCACCATCTGCCGAAGGATCTCCGGGGTGCGGTCGGTGGAGCGGTCATCAATGACAAGAATCTTTAGGGGCTGGTACTCCAGCAGGCACACACTGGTGAGGGCCTCCTTTACTTCGGCCTCTTCGTCCTTCACCGCGATGACGACCGCTACCGAAGGCTGCGTTGAGTCTGGGGTAACCGGAATGTCTTTGAGGTACTTCACTTTCCGGCTGTTGATCAGCACGTATAGGCAAACCAGAATCCACAGGGCGGTGATCAGGACGGAATAGCCGGTTAGTATCATGCGGGCAAGCTACTGGTATTCTGGTTCATTTTACACCCAAAATCTTAAAATCAGGCTAAAAACAATTCTTGAAAGTCAAAGAGCATCTGGCAGGTACAGGTACTGGCAGACTTCACAGAAGTAACAGGAACGGGCCGGTCTCCCCAACCTGGCTTTACGTAAAGGGACGCGATCTCTGGGGCACTCTTTCTGCCGGTACACCTGCCAAGGCCGGGGGACGGTACCTTCCCTAATCCACTCCAAATATTCAATGCTGAGGGTCACGCAGACCCTAATCAAAGATTTCAATTGAAGATCAGGAATTTCGCCTACCACGCTTTCGGGGTGGATCTGCGCCCGGAACAAGACCTCGTTCTTGATCCCGTTGCCCACTCCGGCTAAAATGGTTTGGTCCAGCAACGCGTCGCAGATCAGCTGGTCAGGTTTGCGAGTGATATTCTGTTGGGCTTTCGCGGCATCAAACGAAGGATGCAGCACATCGGTGGTCCAGTCATACACATCAGACAAAGGCTCTTGAATGACCCGGCAATCGCTGGCGTAAAAGTTGATTTCCCCATCCTCAAAGGCGACCCCCAAAGTAAGTTCCCGGTTGATTTCCTCATTAAAGATATACTTTCCGAACAGCATCAGGTGAACCCGCAAGACGAAACCCTGAAAACAGAAGAAAATCTCCTTGCCAAAGGTCTTGATCTCCCGCAACTCCTGCTCCACCAATATTCTGTACGGAATGTTTTTCGCGGCTCCTTTTGCCTCCAGAACCCGCTGACCGATGAATTGCTCGGCCTGCTCTTTCAGGAAAACCATTTCGGGACCTTCGGGCATGTGGTCTAAAAGTTAGGTTACCGTTTGTGGGGATATCTGAAATTTTCCTGGCAATCCTTCCCCGCCCCTGAAAACAGGGTGGGCAAGGATTAACAGGAAATTGGCTTGTTTTCTGAAAATCAGCTGAGAAATAGAATGCTGGAGTAGATCAAACATTCAGGTTGCCCATCTGCGGAGCGGCGTAGCGCTGACCGGCGGCTACTCCTTTCGGCGCAATGGCTTCAATCTCGTCCAGTTCATCCTGCGACAATGAAACCTGCAGGGCTCCTACGTTTTCCTCCAGGTACTTGCGTCGTTTGGTGCCAGGAATAGGTACTATGTCTTCTCCCTGAGCCAGCAACCACGCCAAGGCTAACTGCGAGGCAGAGCAGCCTTTCTTACCGGCCATCTCTTCTATTTTTTGTACCAAATCCAGATTCTTCTGGAAGTTCTCGCCTTGGAAACGCGGGGAATGGCGGCGGTAATCGTCCTCGGGTATGTCTTCCAGTTTTTTGAATTGGCCGGTTAAAAAGCCCCTGCCCAGCGGACTGTACGGCACAAACCCGATCCCCAGCTCGCGGCAGGCGGGCAGGATCTCATCCTCCACATCGCGGCTCCAGAGCGAGTACTCCGTTTGCAGTGCACTGATGGGGTGTACCTTGTGCGCCCGTGCCAGGGTAGCCGCCGAGGCCTCTGACAAGCCCAGGTACCGCACCTTGCCCTCTTTCACCAGCTCGGCCATAGCGCCAACGGTTTCCTCAATGGGCGTTTGCTTGTCTACCCGGTGCTGGTAATACAAATCAATGTAGTCTACGCCTAAGCGCCGAAGGCTGGCTTCGCAGGCTTTCCTCACGTACTCCGGCGAACCGTTAATGCCCAGGAAATTTCCTCTCTCATCGCGCACGTTCCCGAATTTAGTCGCCAGCACCACCTGGTCTCTCCTGTCCCGGATGGCTATGCCCACCAGTTCTTCGTTGGCTCCCACTCCGTACATGTCGGCGGTGTCCAGGAAGTCAATGCCCAGATCCAGGGCTTGATGGATGGTGGCGATGGATTCATTATCGTCTCGGTTGCTGTAGAAGTCAGACATGCCCATGCAGCCCAGCCCCAGCGCCGATACCGTTAAGCCTTGGGTTCCTAATTTTCTCTTTTCCATAGATTTGATGATTCACTTGGAGGTGTACTACTGATTTTAAGCCTCTAAATACTTTGCAATTAGCTTAGTCTACGAGGAGTAGTCCAGTTAGTCCATTGCTTTTATCGGAAATCAGGAAATCAAGCTCTTCCCATATCTTAGAGCTAAGCAGATCAAACAGCCTATTTGTAGAAGGTTTTGTACTGTTCAGGAATTTTCTCCGTTCTGTAGTATCCTAAGCAAAATTCAGACTGGAATTATGAAGGGTTCATTCTTATTATAGTCCATATAAAAGGAGGACGACTCTTTAAGGATCTGGCATGTGATAGTGCACAAGAATATTTATGGATAAAAATTCTTGGGTTAGGGATAAATCCATGTTTTTATGTCATTTTAAATAAAAATAAGGCATGAAATCTTTTCAATAAGCGGGGAATTAATTTTATAAGATATTAATATTGTCCCGGCACTGCCCTATACTTCTTAACAGCATTCTTTCAACACACGCATTTATACATTAAATTTATTTATTATAGATAATTAGCTTATAATAAACCTTAACAATTTTCATATTTTAGTAAATAGCACAATTGTCAAAATTTATTATTTTTAAATTTGAATTCGCAACAAGATTTCCATAACCATTCCACTGGTCCTAGTCTATAACAGGAAGTCCACCATTTAGAAATAATTACTTGAGTAAAGAAGAAGAACAATGTTATTAAAAGAGGAACATATAGATTTTCAAGCTTGAATAGATACTTAAATAAGTATTCAAATAAGAAAAGAAAATAAACAGACTGAGCAACATAATTTGTTAACCCAGTTTTACCTAAAGGAATTAACCAACTTGTCAATTTTTTAAAGACTTTAATTCTATTACTTAAAACAACTACTAAACTAACGTATATACAAGCCAATGTAAGGTTTTGCAAAGGAACTATCGTAGCTTCATAAGCTAATGAAGTCACATTAATCAACTCAAACTCTTTACCTAATGAGAAGCAAAATTTTATAAAGAATGAAATGATCATAGCCTTTATAAAGTAGTGCTCATGGTTTACCAAATCATTGAAAAGTTTCAATCTTCCAACAAAGTACCCAAATATAAATAAGCTTAAGATCATTGGTAAACGTCCAGAAAACACTTGAAAAGGGAGCTTTGCTGGAATTAAACATCCATTAGACTCTATACTTTTAAAAAATTGTATCAAATCTTCGGAATAAAATATCGCAATACTACTTAGAACCCAGAATACAAGACTAACTATAGGCAAAATTTTGGTTTTACATTCACTAAATAGAACCAAAATCAATCCACAAAATGCATAGATTTGAAGTATGTCAAAGTTATAAATTTCATTGTGCAATACTCCAATTATTAGAAGAAGTAGCATTTTCCACAAGAATTTAAATACAAAACTTCTTTTATTATTTCCTTTTTCATTTTGGATTGCAAAAATTAAACCAAAAATAAAAGAGAAAATTGTAAAAAATTTTCGTTCAATAAATAAATTCACTACAAATAAAAGTAAATTATCTATATAGCCTAGCTCCTTCACGTAACTTTGTGGAGAAGATTTGTAAAAAGAATACACACAATGGGCAATAATAATTCCAAACAAGGAAATACCTCTTAAAGCATCAATTACCTCTATCCTATTTTTTGAGTTATTTGGTTTTCTGTAAATCGGTTCTGTCTTGTATTGAACAGCAGTATGTATAAAGGGTAGCATTATATATATCTTCTTCTTGTTTCAGATAGATAAATAAATTAGTTGATCTCAATCAATGAATTCAATAAAGATTGAATAGCTCTAGACAAACTTGACTAGACATATTATGTTTCTACTTAACTCACCAAAATGGTTGAGGATATAATATTTCTAAATATGAACATGGAAGCATTACCCACATATAAAATTTACTTTCAAGTTGCTACTTGTATAAATATATAAGTTTAACTATATAAAACAAAATAAATTATTTAAAATTTTATATTAACTTACGTTTACATCTTGATGACACACCATAATTGAAATAAACCATGCCCTACCCCCCATTTGCAATAAATTCATTTACAACAACTTAGAATACAAACAAGACACACTTCATCAGGGTAAATATGTTCTCTGATTCAAAAAGACTTCTTGACCTGCTTAATTTCTGCATGGTTTTTACCATTAAGCTTCTTGGCTCTACTTCAGCGGCTTGTGTTCTTCTTTAGACCGTAAAATGGTGATTGGGCATCAAACTAAAAGTTCATTCTACATTCCTCTATCTTCTGACCATACAAACAATCCTTCTATTGTTTGTTATATGTGGGATAGTCCTCTCAGGATTGCGTATATTTGCACCCGCTTCTGAAAAGGGCCTGTTTTCCTGAAATCAGCCCCAAAGCGCATACATCAACCTTAGAAAATAGACCAACCTTATTTATATGGGACTTCGTTGTGGAATAGTGGGTTTGCCAAACGTGGGTAAATCTACGCTGTTCAATGCCTTGTCAAACGCCAAAGCCGAGTCGGCTAACTACCCTTTCTGTACCATTGAACCGAACGTGGGCGTGATCACCGTGCCCGATGAGCGTCTGCAGATTCTGGAGGAATTGGTGCACCCGGAGCGGGTGGTACCTACCGTCATGGAATTTGTGGACATTGCCGGTCTGGTAAAAGGCGCCAGCAAAGGCGAAGGCTTGGGCAATAAATTCCTGGCCAACATCAGAGAGGTAGACGCCGTCATTCACGTGGTGCGCTGCTTTGATGACCCTAACATTGTACACGTGGCAGGTGGCGTTGACCCGGTGTTTGACAAAGACGTGATTGACACCGAGCTGCAACTGAAAGACTTGGAATCCCTTGACAAGAAAATTGCCAAGGTAGAGCGTACCGCCAAATCCGGCGATGCCAAAGCCAAAAAAGAATACGCCAGCCTGCAGCGCTTCAAAGACCACCTGGAAAGCGGCAAGAACGCCCGTTCTTTAGATTACTCAGAAGAGGATTTAGAAGCCGTGGCAGACCTTCAGTTGCTTACCATTAAGCCCGTAATTTATGTGGCCAACGTAGACGAAGAGTCTATCCAGACCGGCAACAAGTTCCTGGATGCGCTGAAAGAGCACGTGAAAGACGAGAAGGCCCAGGTAGTGGTTATCTCAGCCGCCATTGAAGCCCAGATCGCTGATTTCAATGATCCTGAGGAAAAGGAGATGTTCCTGTCTGAGTACGGCCTTAAAGAATCGGGCCTGAACCAATTAATCAGAGCTTCCTATGCCCTGCTGGACCTGATCACGTACTTTACCGCCGGGGTGAAAGAAGTACGGGCCTGGACCATCCGGAAAGGCTGGAAAGCTCCGCAGGCGGCCGGCGTGATTCACTCAGACTTTGAGAAAGGCTTCATCCGGGCAGAGGTGATCAAGCTCAAAGATTACATGGAGTACAAGACCGAGGCTAAAATAAAAGAAGCCGGTAAAATGGCGCTGGAAGGCAAAGATTACGTGGTGCAAGACGGTGATATCATGCACTTTAGATTCAACGTCTAAGTTGTAAAGACCTTAAACCTAAAAAGGAGAACCCAAAATGTTCTCCTTTTTTTTATATATACTTCTATATAGACATCTGCTCATACAGGCTATTTTTCCTTCAAATTTGTTCTATTAGTCAATTCAATTTTATGAATAATCAAGTTTTTACAAATTTTAAATCGCTGCCTATCTGAGATTTACCTAATATTAGAATTTATTTTTATTCATTATGGGCAACATTTTACTGAAAAACCGGTAAATATGTGCAGAATACTATATTACAACTCTGTAAACACTATGAAAAAAACATTACTTAAAGCTTCTGTACTCGGCGGTTTACTGCTGGCTATGGTGGCTCCCACTGAGTCAGTGGGTCAATCTGCAGATCGACGAACCAGCATTTCGTTGTATGGCAGCAACATCCAGGCCCGCACCAATCTTCGCAATGATATCTGGGACATGAGCAATGGTTCCTGGGGCGGAGGTTTAGGAATAAACCGCTATCTCTCTCCTTCCTTTGACTTGTCATTGCAGCTGAACTACTTCAACCTGAAGCAGGATGTTGGCAACTTCACCTTCAACGGTGGTACCGGTACCATGCGCTTTGACGATGAAATTGGTACAGCTAACCTGGGCTTGAAACTGAAGCTGAACAATGGCAAGATCCTGAAGGAAGATGCTTTCATTGGGCCTTACCTGATTGGTAGCGTGGGCGCTCAGTACGCCAGCGTTGAAGCCTACTACCCAACCGGGGCTACCCCGGCCACTTATGATGAAGGTATCCTGCGCATGAACTATGCCGGTGGAGCCGGTATCAACTTCAGAATCTCTGATGCGTTTGGCATCTTTGTGCAAAGTACCTTCAACTACCCTACCACTGACCTGATTGACGGTATCAAATACCGCGACACAGATGAGTTGAATGACCGTTACCTGCAGCACTCAGCTGGTATCTCCTTTGGCTTAGGCAAAGCGAAAGATACTGACGGCGATGGTGTTTCTGACAGAAGAGACGAATGTCCGGATACTCCGGCTGGCGTACAGGTAGACAAAAAAGGTTGTCCATTGGATGGTGACGGCGACGGCGTTCCAGATTACCAAGACCAATGCCCAACTGAGGCCGGTACTGCTGCCTTGCAAGGTTGCCCAGATAAAGACGGTGACGGCGTACGTGACTCAGAAGACGAATGTCCAGACCAAGCTGGTCCTGCCGCTACAAGAGGTTGCCCAGATGCTGACGGCGACGGCGTAGCTGACAAAAACGACAAATGCCCAGGCACTCCAGCCGGTACTCGTGTAGACGCCAGCGGATGTCCATTGGTAGTTGACCGCGATAACGACGGCGTGAACGATGACGTTGACCGTTGCCCAGATGTAGCTGGTTCTGCCGCTAACATGGGTTGCCCAGGCTTGGATGCTGCTGACAGCACTTACATGGCCCGCGTTCCAAAAATCGAGTTCGAGTTCAACAGAGCCGTTCTGAAGAGAACCTCTTACCCAACTCTGGACAGAATCGCGACCATGCTGGGTAAATATCCGCACTACAACCTGCGTATCTCCGGCCACGCTGACCACATTGGTTCTAACGAGTACAACCAGGAGCTGTCAGTTCGCAGAGCTGAGGCTGCCAAGTCTTACTTCACAAACCAAAAAGGTATCAGCTCTGACCGTGTGATCACTGAAGGATTTGGCGAAGAGCGTCCAATCGCTCCTAACACCACCAACGCCGGCCGTGCTAGAAACCGCCGTGCTGAGTTCCGTCTATTCATCCAGTAATGGAAGAAAGACCCAGATAAATCTTAGAAAATGCCCCGCCTTTTGGTGGGGCATTTTTATTTTAGGCCTGTTTTACAGAAAACTATGGAAAAAGAACAAAAACCAGAAGTTTGGCTCAGAGGCCCTCTCCCCGATGTACCTGCCCTGCTGCAGCCTGCCGCGCATGCGCTTCTGCAGGCCCGCGAAGAAGTGGAACGCTATATGCAGGACTTCCCCGAACATCTACTGTGGGAGAAACCGGCCGGGTTAGCCTCTGTGGGCTTCCATCTGCAGCACCTCACCGGTGTGTTGCACCGCCTGCTTACGTATGCCAGAGGAGAAGCCCTTTCAGAAGAAGCTTTGGCATATCTAAAATCAGAAGGTACGGCACCCGCTACCGGAGGGTCTGTACAGGAGTTAGTGCAGGCTTTCTCGCTACAGGTTGAAAAAGCCGTAGACCAGTTGAAGAACACAGATCCTGCTACCCTCACGGAAGTACGCGGTGTAGGCCGGGCCCAGATTCCGTCCACGGTTGGTGGTTTGCTTTTTCATGCCGCAGAGCACACCATGCGGCACCTGGGTCAGTTGCTGGTTACCTCCCGGGTTCTGCGGGCAGGGGTTCAGACAGCGAGATAGAGGAATTTTTCCCATCGCTGGACTTTGAGTGAGTAGTCTGCGGAGTGCTGATGTTTGGTTTAATCTATATAGCATAGCGGCCAGAGGCCGCCACATAACTCACACTCGCCAGAGGCGAGCGAGGGATAGGTTTACTGATTGTGCCATTTATAAGAACAAGAACGTTTTTTACCCTTTATAATTGAAACGGCAGTAAAACAGAAATGCCCGCAACTTGCGGGCATTTCTGTTTTACTGCCGTTTTCTGAAAACTAGGCCTTAAACGGTTTAGTTGTAATCTGGCAGCAGGTTGTACACTTCGCCGTATTCCAGCATTTGTTGCGTAAAGTTGTCTGGGTACACCAGCAGCACATCCACAATTTTCCCGTCCTTCACTACCGGGGTTAGCTTAGGCTGAATAAAGCCCTGGTACGGTGCAATGTCTAGTTTGCTGTAGCGCTGTAACACTTCCTTGTGCAGGGCAGGGTCAACGTTTACGCCGTAGGTTTCAACCAGTTTCTCGGCGGCCTTGAAGTCTCCCTCAGACGTGATGCGCTGGGTTTCGCGCAGTAATTGCCCAAACAGCTCACGCAGCTTCTGGTAGTCGTTGATCTTGTAGTAGGTCTTGCCCTGGCGGGAAACACGCTCAATCACATTGTCCTTTTTCCCTTTCTCAAAAGCCCAGGCGGCCACCATCTGGCGGTTGCGCATGTGGTCTTCCTCAATCTTTTCGCCGGGCGCAATGCGAGACAACTGTGTCATCAGTCCGTTCCGGATGTAGGCATCGTATTCGGCTTTACCGGCCTCCAGAGAAGGCATTACGCCAATCTCTACCAGTTTAGGGTCCATCACGTAGTAAAGCGCTACAAGATCGGCACGGCCTTCTTCAATGGTACTGGCGTAGTTTTTCAGGGTCTGCTTGGGCGTACCCACGCCCGGATTGATCTGCCCCGATGCGTGCCCGATAACCTCGTGCATATCGGTGTGCAGGTCGCTGGCCAGGGAACCGTACTTTTTGGCGCGGTCAATCTCTTCCTGGCTAAATGCGAACTCGCTTAAAGTGCTTCCGCCAGTGTTGGCAGATTCATTGTACGCGTGCACAATGTTGCCCAGGTTCACCGATTTGGAGCCATGTTCTTTCCTGATCCAGTTTGCGTTAGGCAGGTTAATCCCGATGGGCGTAGCAGGTGCGGCATCGCCGGCCTCCACCACTGTGGTAATCACCTTGGCGGTAATGCCCACCACATTCTTTTTCTTGTGCTGTGGCAACAGCGGCGAGTTGTCTTCAAACCACTGCGCCTGGTCCCCAATGGCCTTGATGCGCTTGGTGGCCTCCTCGTCTCTGAACGACACCACCGATTCATAGGAACCTTTGATGCCCAGCGGGTCGTCGTACACCTCAATGAAACCGTTCACCACATCTACCTTGGAGTTCACGTCTTTGACCCAGGCAATATTATAGTCATCAAACACCTTCAGGTCGCCGGTGCGGTAGAACTCTACCAGTTTCTGGAGGGCTAGTCGCTGTTGGTCGTTTTCGGCAACGGTAACGGCTTTCTCCAGCCAGAACACAATACGCTCAATGGCCGCGCCGTACATGCCGTCTACTTTCCAGGGTTTCTCCACTAGCTGGCCATTTTCCTTCACCACCTTGGAGTTGAGGCCGTGCGATATTGGTCTGGGATCGTTCTTGTTTGTTTGCTTGGCGTAGAAGGCCTCCACCTCTTTCTGGCTTACCCCTTCATAGAAGTTAACCGCCGAGGTTTTGATCAGGTCCTGATTGGCGGCTTTATTGACCTGTTTGGCATCCAGGTTCGGATCAAACAGAATGGGCGTGATCCACTTTATGAATGCCTCCACGGTTTCGCCCTGCTTCAAGGGTAGCTGATTGGCCGGCACTTTCCGGATAGAAGTGGCCAAAAACTCCTGGCTGAACTCCGGCAAAATCTTGTTGGCCGAGTAGTGGTGGTGAATACCGTTGGAGAACCAAAAGCGCTTGGTGTACACCATGAACTTCTCCCAATCCGGCGAGGTAGACCGATCACGCTTGTTCTTCACCACCGCGTCCAGGGTGCGGCGGATGCGCAGGTTATGCTTGTAGTTCTGGTCATAGATAATATCGCGGCCCGACAGCGCGGCTTCGTACAGGTAATACAGCAATTCCTTTTGCTGCGCCGATAGATTCTCGAAGCCCGGTACGCGGTATCGCAGAATGCGCAGATCGGCAAATTGATCGGCCACATAATTGAAATTAGCATCGTCCAGGATGACCTGCGGCGGAGAGGTCTGCACCGCCGAAACCATGTTGGTATTGGCAACGGCACTTGCCTCGCCCGGCATCCGGGTCACCGGGGCGGCGTTGGAAGCAGTAGGAGTTGAATTCTTCGCACAGCCACCCGCCAGCATAGCTGCCAGCAGGAGCGCCGATACGGTAACAGGCGTTTTTTTCATATTTGCGTGTTTCTAAACGGGTCTAAAAGTAAAGAATAACCCAGAGGCAGGCAAAAACCACTCCTGTTAGCCACAGGATTCCAGATTTTCTTTGTTTTAAGGCTATTTTCTGGAAAATGGCTGAAAAACGCCGGGCTTTACGTGACTATTGCCACGGTTATTCCTTATCTCTGAGATAACGAAAAATCAGGGGAAAGAAATACCTTTGGGTAAAAGAGACTTATGTTGAAGTCTATTGCTGCTCCGCGTTACATGGCCATCCAATCAGACCGCTTCTTCTCAAGCCGTTTTTTGCCTCTTTTCCTGATTCTTGGCCTGTTCCTGGTGTATGCCGTTTTTCCTACCCAAAACCCCACGTCAGATTCCCTGGATTATGCAGCCTGTGTAAAGTGGCAGGTAGACCTATGGCAACCGCACCATCTGCTTTACAACATCTCAGGGCTGGGAATTTATACTTTGCTGCAAAATACAGGCATTGCTGTGGCTCCGCTGGAGTTGCTTCAGCTGCTGAATAGTTGCTTTGCGGGTGCCTCTCTCTTTGTTTTGTGGCGTATTTTGGCGCAGTTACAACCAGATGCAAGAATACAGGCCGGATTGGTTTTCCTGGCCGGAGCCAGTTTTGGCACGATGCGGTACGCAACCGAAAACGAAACCTACATCTTACCCATCTTCTTTTCCGCTCTAGGCAGTTATTTCTGGTGTAAGTATCAAACCACCAGAAAAATCGAGTACATTCTAGGAAGCAGTTTCTGGGCTGCCGTAGCCTGTCTGTACCACCAGGTCCATTTCTTCTGGTGGCTAGGTCTACTCCTGTCGGTTGGAATCACCTCGGGGTGGAACTGGAAAAAGATTAGCTGGTTTGTTTTGCCCGCTGGTGTAGTGCCCTTAGGATATGCAGTTGTTATGGCCCTTCAGCACATCCCCTATTCGCAAGCACCTAGGTTTGTCTTTCTGGACTTCTACAAAGGTGAAGTAGAAAGCGCTATCACCTACAAGAACTTTCTACTGACGGGTATCTCCTTAATCCGCACGTTTCTGGAAGTACACGGCCGATTATATTATTTAGGAAAGCAGAATCTATTTTACATAATTCCTGCACTAGTCACCAGCTTTCTTTTCAGCCTTGCCTTCAGAAGCTACTTACGCACCCGTAGAAACCTTGCCCTTCTCCATCCATCCTCCTTCTGGACCCATGCTGCTATTCTAGGCATGCAACTGCTGTTTGCCTGGTTTGCCGTGGGAAATGCCGAATTCATGGTCATGGTTCCTATTCTCCTGGCCATCAGCCTTGGTAGCATTAAGATAGAGCACCCTGGAAACCTGTTTCTGCTGGGCACCAGCCTGCTGTTATGGAACTTGGCCTATGCTGTCCTCCCGTCGTATTTTTACACGTATACCAATCATGCCTGTACGTTGGCTTATGTGAAACAACACCCGCAGGCCGTTCTTTTGCTTGAAGACAAGAATGCCTTTGATACCTACCTCTTCTATCATACCGGCAAGTATCATCCCAATGCTTATGAAATCTCAGCACCCGCACCGGTTTTAAGGGAAACTGTTGCTAAAGCCATTCAAGCCAACCAACCCGTAGTAACCGACTTTCCTGCTGAATCTTCCATCATGAACCGGGCCTGGTTCCTCAACAGTAGAAACAGGGCTGAATTCTTTTCAAGTTACCAGCTTGCTCCCACTACTTCCTGCTCTACCCTATTTGGAAATAAAGGCCTGTACCTGGTGAAAACAAAGCATAATTCACCACACCAATAGGTTTTTTTTTACCTGAATTTACAAAATCCAGACAGCAGCCAAACCTCCATTCTATGTAGCATAAACTACTTGAATATAGCTCTTTACTTCTTCTGAAAGAATGAGTACCTTAAAGTAAAAAAGAGCCATGGCTGCAATTCATCACCTGCTAGACGAGTACGCCGAAAGCCACCGCAACGGCACCAACAAACTCATCCACTGGATCTGCGTTCCCGCCATCATGATCAGCCTGGTGGGGTTGATTTGGTCTATCCCCGTTCCTGAGTTCTTCCGGGAGCTGCCGTTCATCTTCAACTGGGGCATTCTGTTTGTGCTGCTGTGCATGGTGTACTACATAGCGCTTTCCCCCAGCCTGGCGGTGGGCATGATCCTGGTCACGGCTTTCTTTCTCTGGATTGTCTACCAACTGGACCAGGCCGAGCAACTGCCGCTTTGGGCTTTCTGCCTCATCATCTTTGTGGTGGCCTGGATTGGTCAGTTCATCGGGCATAAGATTGAAGGCAAGAAACCATCCTTCCTGAAAGACCTCCAGTTCCTGCTCATCGGCCCGGTGTGGTTGTTGAGCTTCATTTACCAAAAGCTTGGACTACGGTATTAACTCCCAGCCTTCTGTAAGCTAGAATTCCACTTAACAGAAACCAAGCCTCCGCGGAAGATCGTTGGTTTTGCCTGATTTCAGAAAAAACACCCTAAAAACCTGTTTGTCAGGAGAAAGGCAACCCTTCCTGCATTTGGGCCGTCTTGATTCAAGAAGTTTAGAGTTGCTTCCTTACCTTTGCGCCGATTTAGAACCTCTTGAAAAAACTTGCCACCATATTGCTGCTACTGGTGATGCTGTCTCAGGCATTCAGTAAGTTCTTTATTGTGCTGGACTACGAGGCCAACAAAGATTTCATATCCAAGGTGCTTTGCATTAACCGCGAGAAGCCGCAGATGAAATGCCACGGCAAGTGCTACCTGGCCAAAAAGCTCAAAAAGGCCGAGCAGACCCAGGACCCTACCAACCAGAAAAGCCAGAAACAAAAGCAGGAGATTACGCTTTACTACCAGCCTTTGGTTGCCGCAAACACACTTAGAATTCCTCACCAGTACCAGCAGTTCACTTCTACGTCGGCAGGAAGGCCAATAGGTGTTCATCTTTCTGTCTTCCACCCACCAAAGTTTACAGTGTAAGGAAAATTTACTTCGGCACCTTTTCGCCGAAGCGGATAGCCGTGTCCGGCATGTGCCCGGGACTTGCTGCTGTACCTGCATTTTCTACACTGTAATATTATTTCCATGCAAAAAAGACTTTTTGCCGGCATCTGTACGCTCCTGATGCTGGTGCACTACGCCCATGCCCAAATCACGGTAAAGGGACGGGTGCTGGATGCCTATACCAAAGAAGCCCTGGTAGGTGCCTCGGTCCAACTGGCCCAGAATACCACCGGAACCATTACCGGAACCGACGGTAGCTTTACCCTAAAAACCGAGCAAATGCCTAAAGAACTAATAGTTTCCTACCTGGGCTACAACACCCGGCAAGTACCACTACAAGAAAACTTTACCCTGGTTTCCTTAACGCCCACCTCCAACCAACTGAACCAGGTTATTGTCTCGGCCAGTAGGCAGGCTCAGGCCAGAACCGAGGCGCCCGTGGCCATCAGCACGATCTCCAGCCAGGTGTTGCAGGAAACCAAAGCCACCACGCTGGACCAGGTCCTCAACAAGGTAAGTGGCGTGTACATGGTGAACCTGGGCAACGAGCAGCACACCATGGCCATCCGGCAACCCATTGGCTACAAAAGCCTTTTCCTGTACCTGGAAGACGGCATTCCTATCCGTACCTCCGGTGATTTCAACCACAACGCGCTCATTGAGATCAACATGGCGGCCTTGAAGAACATTGAGGTCATACGTGGTCCGGCCTCCTCGCTGTACGGGAGCGAAGCCATTGGCGGGGCTGTCAATTTCATCACGCAGGCTCCGGCTCCGGTACCCACCGCTAAAGTACAGGTGGAAGGCAGCAACCAGGGCTACCGCAGAACCGATTTCAGCGTGTCCAATACCTACGGGAAGGTGGGCATCTTTGCCGGAGGCTACTACGCCGCGCAACGGGACGGCATCATCAGCCACAGCGATTTTGACAAGCTGGCGTTCACCCTTCGGGCCGATTACCGCATCAGTGACCGCAGCAAACTGACCACCTCGGGCAGCCTGGTGGACTACCAAACCGACCAAACCGGCGGCCTGGACAGCACCCGATTCTTCCGGAAAGAGTACAGTAGCCTGCACACCTTCACCTACCGCAAGGTCAACGCCCTGCGCCTCAGAAGCACCCTGGAACACGCCTGGGATGCCTCTAACCAAACCCAGGCTACCCTGTTCTTCCGGAACAACGCCATCGGGCAGAACCCGTTCTACGCCATCGGGAACGTGCAGGGCAATGCCCGCAAAGCCAAAGGCGAGATCAACGAAGACGCTTTCACCAGCTACGGCCTTATTGCGCAGCACCGCAAGTCTTTCTCGTTTCTGAACGCCAGCCTCATTGCTGGCGTCAGTGCCGATTACAGCCCCGCCACCTACACCGCCCGGTTCATTGACATAGATCGGGACGAAAACGGCCTGTACACCGGCTACACCTCCTCTGATTCGCTTCTTACCCACTACTCCGTGGATCTGCTGAACACCGCCGTTAACGCCCACGCCGAGATCTCCCCGCTGGAGCGCCTGAAACTGGTGGCGGCCCTTCGGTACGACCGGATGGACTATACCTTTGACAACTTCCTACCGCCCTCCGCGTTCACCGGCGCCCCCGATGAGGAAAACGGTTACCGGCAATTCTCGCCCAAGCTGGGCCTGACCTATGACTTCGGGAAAAGTCAGGGAATTTACGCCAATTACAGCCTGGGTTTTGCGCCGCCGCAGATCACTGAACTATACCGCGGCGTAAAAGTGCCCACCCTGCAACCCTCTGATTTCAGCAGCTACGAAGTGGGAGGCTGGTGGAGTTTCTTGCAGCACAGAGCCTACCTGGATGTGAGCTTGTACCAGATGGACGGCAAAGACGAGATCATCTCGGTGCGGTTGGACGATGGTTCCTACCAAAACCAGAACACCGGCCGTACCCGCCACCGCGGCATTGAATACACCCTGAACTATGCCCCTTCTGAGGCACTCTCCTTTAGAGTAAGCGGCACCAATGCCCAGCACTGGTTTCTGACCTACGTGGAGCGCGGCGCCGATTACTCCGGCAACGAGATGGCCACCGCGCCCCGGTTCATCGGCAATGCCGAAGTCACCTACCGTCCGGCTTTTCTGAAAGGTTTCCGTGTGGGACTGGAATGGCAGCGCGTAGGCAAATACTACATGGACCCCGTGAACTCTGAATATTACGGCGGGTATCACCTGTTCAATACCCGGGTGGGCTACACCTACAAAGGCTTTGAAGCGTGGGTGAACGCCATCAACCTCACTGATAAACTTTACGCCACCACGGTAGACAAATACTCTTATGGCAAGAGCTATCGGCAAGGCGTGCCGCGCACCTTCAACGTGGGCGTGGGGTATCAATTCATTGGAAAAGGAGGCTGAGAATAACCTCAACCAACTTACCAGATTAGTTTAGCTGAAGCTTGGTTTACAGCTGTTTTACAGAAAGTAAGCTAAAAACAAGCACAGGCATTTACCTCATTTTTTTCGCAAAGACTTTATGCACTACCCATACCGCATTACTACCCTTCTATCTTTTTTGTGCTTCCTGTGGCTGGCAGGTTGTCATTCCAAAGCCGCGCAGGAGGTACCATCAGAAAACCGGATTTCCCTGGCAAACCTGAAAGCCTCCTGCCCTTATCTCACACAGGACCAGCAAGGCAATCCGGTGCTGTGTTGGGTACAGGCGCAGGACACCACGGGCAATTACCTACTCATGTACGCACGTTCAAAGGATGGCGGCACCACCTTTGGGGAACCCATGACGGTGCCTACCTCTCAGGGCGTGTATCCGCACGATGAGAACCTGTCCAAGATCCTGTTCAAGAAGAACGGCGACATTCTGGCCATGTTTGCCGTGCAGAACCCCAACCCCGAGAACAGCTACGCCGGTCTGGTGAAATACACCCAATCGTTTGACGGGGGGAAAACCTGGACCGACCCTAAGCAACTGGCGCAGGATGCCGAAAACAGCATTGACGAACGCTACTTTGACATCGCCTTGCTGCCCACCGGCGAAATTGCTGCCATCTGGCTGGACTCCCGCAAGAACACGCCCAAGGAAGGTTCCAGCCTCTACTTCTCCAGCACCTCCGGCCGAAACGGGTTCACCTACGAGAAAGTCATTGACCAGCAGCTCTGCCAATGCTGCCGCACCGATCTGTTCGTGGACGGCACCGGCCAACTCCACGCCGCCTACCGGGCCATCCTAAACGACAGCATCCGGGATATGATGCACTTGGTTTCCGCGGATAACGGGCAGACCTTCGCTCCCCGAGAACGCATCAGCGTAGATAATTGGACTATCAAAGGCTGTCCGCACACCGGCCCTACCCTGGCCTGGAACCAAAGCGGACTGCACGCGGCCTGGTATACCATGGGCGGCGGCAGCGGGGTCTTCTACAGCCATAAAACTTCAGCAAACACCTTTGCCCCCAGAGAGCAAGTAAGTCAACTTCCCTCGGCCAAACACCCGCAGCTCACCAGCTTCGGGGAAAACCAACTGGCGTTGGTGTGGGATGAGCAGGTGCCTAATTCCAAGTTGTTCAACAGCCGAATTGGGTTACAGGTGAGGGATGCCTCGGGTAAAACCGTGTTGCAGACGTATCTTACCTCAGACGCCACCAGCGCTACCCACCCGGTGGTGATGGGGCTTAGTGCGTCTAAAATCCTTGTGGCTTACACGCAGAAGCAGGACAAGAAAAGCGAGGTCTGGTATAAAGTGGTGGAGACTTCTGCTAAGAAAGAGTTGTAAGCCTTTACCAAAGGGAAGTAATTGGTAAATCGTTTAGGTCCTGTTTTCAAGAAAACAGGACCTAAATAGGAAGAAGGTGGTTTATTTAATTCTAATTAAGTTGCCCTGAACTCTTGCGTTTAGAAGGTGTTTTGCATCTTATTAGCCTATGGAGGGACGTACCCTTTCATCCAGGCAGATGACGTCGTTGCAGTGCAACGACGCTACATATCTGGACTGTAGCGACGTTACACTGTAACGTCGTACGCATTCCAAAAGAACATCAACCAACGCCGTTCGCTATCAAGGAATTAGATTCTTACCCCAGAAGAGAAACCGTTTACACCAACTAAAAAGCGAATCGGGTCTACATTTTGAAATGTAGCCCCGATTCGCTTTTTAGTGAATTTCCATTCTTTCCTACTATGGCGCTGTTGGTTCACGGCGAGTCTGGAGACTCGCGACATCTCAAGTCACGAGACCTTAGTCTCGCGCCAGGAAAGGAAGAACAACTCTCAAGATTCTGACCGTAGTATTTCCAAAGGTGATTGGTTAACCACGCTTCGGCTGTTGAACAAGCCTATCAATACCGTAAGCAGGGAGATCATCAGGAACAGGATCAATACCGGCCAGGGTTGCGGGGTGAAGCTGGTTTCAAAGGAATACTTAGCCAGGGCCCAGCTCCCGATGAGGGAAAGCACAATGCCGGTTCCTGCCGCTAAGGCACCCAAAAAGAAGTACTCAAGGGCTGTGATGGCGAAAATCTGTTTCTTGCTAGCCCCAATGGTTCGGAGCAACACGCTCTCCTGCATGCGCTGGTACTTGCTGATGAGCACCGAGGCTACCAGTACCACTAAACCGGTGATGATGCTGAATGCCGCCATGAACCGGATCACAAAGCCAATCTTATCCATGAGTTCGTCCATAACGCTCAAAATCAACTCAAGGTCAATGATAGAAATGTTGGGGAACTGGCGCACCACCGCCTGCTGAAACTTAGCCGAGGCCTCGGCTGAAGGCACTTTGGTGATGAGCACGTGGAATTGCGGGGCTTCCTCCAGCACGCCCACCGGAAAGACCACCCGGAAATTGGTTTGGATGCGGTTCCAGTCTACTTCGCGCAGGCTGCCCACCACCGTAGGAATAAGCGCGCCCTGTACGTTGAACACTATCTGGTCGCCCACTTTCACCTTGATGCGCTCGGCATAGTTGTTCTCAATGGATACGTAAATGGTGTCGGATGGCGAATTTACTTTGCCCAGCCAGGTTCCATCGGTAATCCGTTCAGAATCCATCAGCACACTTCTGAACGTGGACCGGATCTCGCGCTGGAAGGCCCTGGGAGATACGCCTGAGGTACTGTCTTCCAAAGCTTTCTCGGCGGTTAACCCGTTGATTTCCTCAATGCGCATGGTCACAATGGGCACTTGTTGAATGACAGGTAACCCCTGCTGTTTGGTAAGCGACGCCACGGCTGCCCGTTGGCCTTGTTGAATGTCAAACAGCACCATGTTGGGCTGGTTTTCGCGGGCGGCCAGGGTCACTCTGTTCATGAGAATGGTTTGCACAAAGTACAGCGTGCAGATGAAAGCCGTACCTAAGCCAATGGAGACTATCAGAATGAGGGTCTGGTTGTTAGGTCGGAACAGGTTAGCCAAGCCTTGCCGCCAGAGATAGCTCCAGGACTCCGGGAAGAACCGGCGCACGGCCCACATCAGCGCTGCCGCAATACCCGCTAAGACAATGAATCCGCCCAGGACGCCTAAGGTAAAGTAGCCCGCCTCTTTCAGGTTCTGGGTCTGCAGGTAAGTGAACCCGAAGATGAACAACAGAATAAGGGCGTAGACCAGCCATTTAAGCGGGTCTTTGAACATGCCGGTACTCTCCAGCGAGATTCGTAAGGTGTTCAACGGTGAAACGTTCCTAACGCTCACCAGGGGCAGCAAGGCAAACAGCAGGGAAATAATTAATCCTAACCCGATGGCCTGGAAAATCGCCAGCCAGGAGATACCAACCGTGATGTCAATGGGCAACAAATCTTCCAGCACTTTGGGCAACAACTGCTGCACCACGGTACCCAGCACCGCCCCAATGATGGAGCCCAGCAACCCGATGCCCAGTATCTGAATCAGGTAAATCAAAAAGGCCTGTACCGCACTTACGCCCATGCAACGGAGAATGGCAATAGACCGGAGCTTCTCCCTAATGTACACGTGTATGGCACTGGCCACGCCAATACTGCCCAGAAGCAAGGCAATAAACCCAACCAGCGCCAGGAAATTGGTAAGGTCCTGCAAAGAACGTCCCATGTCTTCGCGCTGCGTCTCTATGGTCTCGGTGTTCAGGGCTTCTTTCTCCAGCCTGGGCTCCAACTTCTTGACCAGTTGCTGCACATCGGTTTGGTTACCGAACTTGTAGTAGAACAGGTAATTGATGCGGCTGCCCTTTTGCTCCAGACCGGTTTGGGGCAGATACCGCAGCGGGATGTACACCGCCGGAGCTACCGTGGCGGAGATACCCGTTTGCCCTGGCGCTTTGTTCAGGATTCCCACAATCTGGAAAGTCACCTCTCCTACTTTGATGGAGTCTCCTACCCGGGCATCAAACTGCAGCATGAGGGTTTTGTCAACGATTGCCTGTTGCCCTTCCCGGAAATTCTGCGCCGCCGATGCCGGTACCGTCTCCAATTCCCCGTAATACGGGAATTGCCCTTCCAACGCCCTGATCTGTACCAAACGGGTTCCCTGGTTTTTGGGGAACAGGATCATGGACGCGAAACTGCGTTCCCGCGAACGCCGCGTGCCCAAGGAATCCAACAATGGCAACATTTTGGGATTAACCGGACGGTTGCTAGTAATGACCAGATCGGCGCCAATCAGTTCTTTGGCCTGGTCGTCTATGTCTTCGCGCAGGTTGTAGCCGAAGGAGAAAATTGCCACCAGCGCGGCAATGCCCAGGATAATGGATGAGATAAAAAGAAATAACCGTGAGCGATTGCGGCGGCTATCGCGCCAGGCCATTTTCACCAGCCACGGAAAATTAAGGTTTGTCATGTGTTAGAAGCGTTTGTACCCGTAAGAACCCCAACTGAGCCAATAGAGCCAGATCAACCCGGTTTTACCTGTGGTTTTCTGTTTTGGGGCTGTTTTTCCCATTTTCAATTAAAACCGGTTTGCTGGCCCAGCGTGCTGCCGGAGAAACTTTCGGTTCTTTCGTCTGAGATCAGTTTTCCGCCTTTCATGCGCAGGATGCGTTGGGTACGCGAAGCCAGCTCGGCATCATGGGTCACCAGCACCAGCGTGGTGCCGGCCTCGCGGTTCAGATCAAAAATGAGTTTCTCTACCCGTTCGCCCGTCTCGGCATCCAGGTTACCGGTGGGTTCATCGGCAAACAGAATCTTGGGCTTATTGGAAAAGGCCCGGGCCAAAGATACCCGCTGCTGCTCTCCTCCTGATAATTGCGCCGGATAATGGTGAGACCGGTTAGCCAGGCCGACTTTGTCAAGCAGGTCTATGGCTTGGGGTTTGATGTTCCGCTCACCTCTGAGTTCCAGCGGTACCATCACGTTTTCCAGGGCGGTAAGCGTGGGCAGCAGCTGGAAGTTCTGGAAGATGAACCCCACGTACTGATTACGGACCTGCGCCCGGGCGTCTTCGGTGAGGGTATCCAGGCGGATGCCGTTCAGCTCCACCATTCCGGAGGTAGATCGGTCAAGGCCGGCGCAAAGGCCCAGCAAGGTGGTTTTTCCGCTTCCGGAAGGACCCACAATGGAGATGGTAGAGCCTGCCTCCACCGAGAAATTGATGTTGTCCAGTACCGTAAGGGTTTGGCCGGTACTCTGGTAGGTTTTGGTAAGATCCTGAATATGAAGAATTGGCGTCACAAGCAGTTATTTGATGAGAAAGGAAATTGTTCTGGTAGCGTTAAAGTAGTCGGTAAATTACAGAACAGGTTTTATAATGCATTACGTAAACCTCAAACGCTTTAAACAAGTTATAAGTACTTTCTTTGTATGAGAACAAGAAAAAGCGAGAACATGTATAAACTTTCATTCCTGTACCTGTTGCTCTGTGCCTTTCTGTTTGCCGGTTGTTCTGGAAACAACGGCGGCGCGGGAGAAAATGAACCCGGCAAACAGAAAGACGCGGAGTCCAAGGCCCCCCAACCTATGAAAAACATCCTCTTCTTCGGCAACAGCCTTACCGCAGGGTACGGACTAAATCCTTCTGAGTCTTTCCCGGCGCTTATTCAGAAAAAAATAGATTCGCTGGATCTTCCTTACAAAGCCATCAATGCCGGCCTAAGCGGCGAGACCTCGGCGGGCGGTAAAAACCGGATAGACTGGCTCCTGCGCCAGCCCGTAGATGTGTTTGTGCTGGAACTGGGCGCCAACGACGGGTTAAGAGGCATTCCGCCAGCCGAGACCAAGCGCAACCTGCAGGCCATTGTGGACAAGGTAAGGGCCAAGTACCCAGACGCCAAACAGGTGATGCTGGGCATGGAGGTCCCCCCCAGCATGGGTGGCCGGTACGCCAGTGAGTTCAGGGTGATTTTCAGGCAACTGGCCACCGAGAACAACATGGCCCTGGTTCCTTTCCTGTTAGAAGGCGTTGGCGGAGTGCGCTCCCTGAACCAACCCGATGGGGTACACCCTACCGCCGCCGGGCAGAAAATACTGGCCAACAACGTGTGGGAAGTCTTGAAGGGAGTTTTGTAGATCCCTGCTTCTATTGCTAACGTGCCTCCGTTTCGGGGCTGGTTTCTTAAAATCAGCCCCGAAACGGAGGCACGCTTATTTAGTGGCTGCTATACAGTATATTCGGCTGAGCAATTCCGGTTATCAGCCCAAATTGAATTGTTAACCTGAGGTTTGAGCATGTGTGTATGGCTGATAATTGGGATTGGCTACGTTTATCTAGTAATTGTGCGCAAGCAATAAATTAGAAATTATATAACACGGCCTTTAAATGTGGTTTTCTAAACTTTTCAGAAAGAGGAATTATCTGGAAGAGCGGATTAAATACTTTTACGAAAACCCAGAACGGCTATTTGAAATTGAATTTGCTAATCATTCAGAAAACAAAAAGTCGGTTTGGGTAGAACCGACTTGCATTGAATTTGAACTTGATACTCAAACAGAATATAAAATAGTAACCCACGACAAGTTTGTAAGATTAGAATTTGACGGCGATGGTAACCTTATTTTCTATTTGCAACATAGTTTCGGGTTTAAGCTATATAAGCGACCTGCATCAAAAGAGGTAAAAAACCGACATGAGTGGGAGCCTGATAATGACACTTCAGAGATCAATTAAAAATGCCTCCGCACAACGCTTAAACGTCAGCTTGGGCTGATGGCTTCCGCCTTCGTTTACCCAAGTACGCTAGATTAAATTAATAAAAATAAATATAAATTGAGATTCAAATTTACAAAAATAGCTTTCACGCTTGGGGTACTGGTTTCAGGAACTGCCTGTAACCGACAAGAAAAATTTGATACTGAGAAGTGGTTGGTAAAGGTAGATATGGATTACCCGCACCGTGACTTGATGATTGATGATCTCATTAACAACCGACAAATAAAAGGATTGAAATACCAAGAGTTGGTTAAATTACTTGGAGAACCGCAGCGAAATTGGCAATCGGACTCAAACCAATACTACTATCAAATAGTGGAAGACTACGGTATGGACATAGACCCCGTCTATACAAAGAATTTAATGATTCGACTGCGAGATTCGGTAGTATGTGAAATTAAATTGCAAGAGTGGAAAAAATAACAGTAAGTGACAATACCTAAATATGTGCCTCGACTAACTGCCCTTGCCGTCTTTTATCAGAACAGCTGGTTATACCGTTTAAAGTAATTAGAAATTTGAGACAAAGGAAATTATATAGCGACATAAAACTAATTAATGGTTTTATAAAAGACTTGATATTAGTAGAGCAACAGAATGATGGTTGGATTGAAAGGTATTTAGATAATTTAACCGGCAAGGAATGGCTGAAATATCAAATTAACTCAGAGTATCATGGTGCAGGACAAATTAACCTTATTCAACTGCCAGAGCCTACAACCACTGAACTGATTGAAATTGCTTTAACCTCAGAATTTGAAGATGAGGCATCAGCAGCAGCGATTCGATTAAGAGATAATGAACAATATTTAGATACAGGTTTTCGGCAAGAGCTGATTAACAGGCTTAAAAAAATAGAATTAAAACAACTAACAGATAGAGAAATACAACGGATTAGGATGGTAATCAGCTATTCAGAACTTGACCATATTGAAAATAGAAGAGAAATAATCGGGAAGAGCTATCAAGAAATAGAGGAAGACTCTCGGTTTTTCAAATCAATGGCTGAGGAGGCTTACTCTATCCTAAAAAGATTGTAAAAAGAAATAATCTCTACTACCATCAACAGGAAACGCCTGCTAGGGTTGACCGCCCCGCTCGCCGGTAAGTATAGACCCTGATAGAAATTTATGATGAATAAAATCTACATTTTACTAGGTATCATTTTTCTTCAGTCATGCATTGTATCTTATACCAACAGACGGTCCTTATTATTTTTTGATACTAATAATGATATTGGAGAACACCTTTTACTTCTTACTTCTATTTAACTAAGAAAGCAACAAACTTCCCTCTCCCCTTTTTGTGGCATCATAGCGACAAATGATTAAGACCATATGAAATTTGCATACCCATTTCTAATTACCCTGATCAATTTATCATTGTTCTCTAGCTGTGATAGATCAGAAGAATTACCCGACTGTAATGACTTGTATGCAACTTATGTGCACAAGTGGAACGACAATCCGGAGCATAAAATACCGATTGTCAAACCTGACATGATCCAATCCTTCAAGCCTGACACGTACGTTTCAACACTAGTGGACAGCACTGACAAGGGCTATGTTAAAACTAAGAAACAAGTGGAGGCATTGATTTCTGCTTCAAGACAGGATTTCCAGGAACTAGCAAACTTCAACGAGTTCTCTCTAGAGACCATTGAAAAATTGGACAAGGCAATTGACCGGCAATATATCAGAAGCATAATTGACGCGAGTGACGTAAATGATGATAGTAACCAATACATGATCTCTATCATCGAATTCGGATGCGCTTTAGCCCAAACAATGGAAAACGAAATTGGAGGCTTTGTTTGGGTTTATAAATATCCGTATTGGGAGTCTACAC
Organism: Sabulibacter ruber; assembly: GCF_017355955.1. Lineage (GTDB taxonomy): Bacteria > Bacteroidota > Bacteroidia > Cytophagales > Hymenobacteraceae > Nibribacter > Nibribacter ruber_A. The sequence goes on from NZ_JAFFID010000001.1 coordinate 683,682, forward strand.
TCCTTCATAAAAAGACTGGGTTTGAAATTCCTGTTTTCCATTGGGCAATCAAAAAGTACAGTGAATACGGAGTTGACGATGGGTTTAAAGACAAGATACTAGCCTTGAAAAGTAACTTGCAAGAATAGAAAACGGCATGGATCAAGGCATAAACATGAGCCTTCAGCCGATTGCTTTGCCCGTCGTTTATACAAATTGTTACCAGTAAGAGGAATCAAGAAGCTGAAGGAATATAAAAATATGAGGATAAACGGTAGTTGGCCCGAAAATGGGTTAGAATGCTGTTACTCAAAACTCTGTACTTATTTATGAAAAAGAATTTGTAGATTAAATGACTACCTTTTGCGGAAGCGCTCACCCGGAATACAGGAGCTGGTTTCTGCAAGGTTCTACTTAAAAGCACCCTTCGCCCTTGGGCATGATGGGTAAAAAAACGTAGGCCAAAGCATACCATTCGTTCAGAAAAAGCAATCAACTCTAACCCTAACTTAGCCCGTATGAAAAAACTATTATCGGTTATCGTATTTTTCTTTGGTGCTTTTTTGAACGGATACGCCCAAAACGACAACTACCGCAAAGAATTACTCAACTTAGCCGATGTTTCCCGGTTGCCAATGTATCGGTCAGGAACAATGGAGCAGTTATCCAGCTATGACCGAACCGGGGGCAATGATGATGGGTTTTCTGGCAAGTACTCGGCCATCCGGAAAGAACCGGAAGGCTTGGTCATGGCCGATCTGAAAGGTCCGGGCGTTGTCAACCGCATCTGGACCCCTACCCCGGAAGTAGATACCGTTAAATTCTACTTTGACGGCGAAAAGACCCCTAGAATCAGCATCCCTTTCATCCATCTTTTCTCGGGTAAACAGCACCCGTTTGTGGCTCCCCTTTCGGGCAGCCAGCTAGGTGGGTATTATTGTTACCTGCCCATCCCTTACCAAAAATCATTGAAGATCATCTATACCGGCAAGAACCTCCGCTTTCATCAGGTACAATACCGCACCCTGCAGGAAAACGAACAAATGGGCACTTTCACCCCTTCCCTGCTGGATCAGCATAAAGATGCCTTTGAAAAGGTCAGGGCGGCGTGGGGCCACCAAACCTCGCCACTTCAGCTGTATGGAGACAAAATCAAGTCACAGAAAGTAAACCTGGTGCTAAGGAAGGGAGCCGAAGAAACCCTTTTTAAGCTGAAGAAAGGGGGTCGCATTGTAGGCATAGAACTTGGAGCCGGAAGCGATCTTCTGCAAGCCTACCAAAAAGTACTGCTGAGCGCCCGCTGGGATAATGAGCAAAAGAATGCCCTTGAACTGCCCCTGCACAACTTCTTTGGCTTTGCGTTCGGGAAACCGGCCATGCAATCCATGCTCCTGGGCGCCGACAGAAATAAGCTCTACTCCTATTTACCCATGCCCGTGGATCGGTCGGCGGAACTGAAGTTGAAGTACGACAAAGGAAAGGCCGGTGACCCAGACGAAATCCTGATCTCAGGCACCATCTATTACACCAATGACAAGCGGGATGCCGCCACTGAAGGCAAGTTGTATGCCCAGGCAAGGCGGCAGTACAACATCCCCTCGGCGGTACCGCACCTGATCGCCAATGTGAGAGGAAGAGGCCATTACATTGGCACCATTCTGCAAACCCAAGGGCTGGAAGAAGGCAGCACGTACTATTTTGAGGGCGATGACCGGGCCTTCATTGATGGCAAGCTGCGGTTACACGGTACGGGATCGGAAGACTACTTCAACGGCGGCTGGTACGCCGTCACCGACAAGTGGGACAAAGGTTTCAGTTTGCCCATTCACGGAGCCTTGGCCTATGACCTCATGACCTCGCGTACCGGCGGTTACCGATTCTATCTTGCTGATAAGCTCAACTTCAATGATTCGCTCCGCCTGACCATCGAGCACCAGCCCGAGGATAAAACCAACGTGAAAACCGATTACACCTCCGTAGGTTTGTTTTACGCCGATAAGCCGCAGTTTGAAAACTCTGAGATCAGGATAGACGATCAGATTACCAAACTTCCCGAGCGGCATAAATTAACGCCGCAAGGAATGGTGTATTCCCTCTACTGGCTGGCCACCGCCGATTACCAAGAGCCTTCCATTGTGTTCGGCCTGAAGCCTTCTGATTCCTGGACGGCCAAAATTGACATAGATGCGGTGCCCGTGGCGCAGGTTTCGCTGCAAGGATTGGATAATGGCCGGTACAAAGTCTATGTGGAGCACGGCAAAACCCCGCAGGGAAGTCCTTTCAGTCTGTGGCAACGCTCTTCTCAAATCTCCGGCTGGATTCCCACTAACATCGAAATTCCTGACCAGGGAGCGAAAACGGTCTATGCCGGCGAGATTGAGATAACCGATGAACTGAAAACCATTACCTTGCGCAAAAGACCCGCCGATGTGGCCTCAGTGCGCGTTTTCAGCTTTATTTTCGAGAAAATTGAGGAAAAGAAGTAATTGGGTGAAGCTTAGCGGAAGCCCGATTAATGGTGAAGATGAACGGTGCCTAATAGGAAACAATCAACTTCAGCAGAAAGCCGGATCTTCCTAAAGGTAATGAACTAAAGAGAACTTCGCTATTCCTTCAGCCATTCCAGGGCGGGCTCTGTCTCCGTGAAGCTCTGGAACTGGATGCGGAGCTCGTTGTTGTTGAACACTTTCCTGACCACGTGTTCCCTGAAGATGCTGGAAGAGATAACGCGTGCTATTTTCTGCACCCGGGTGGAAGCCAGGCTCTGCACAAAGTGAGCGATGACCGGAGCAAACACATCTTCCTGTATGTCTACCTGGGTTTCCCGGGCATCGAACAGGAGCTTCTTGATGTCATAGTTTCTGGCATGCTCCACAATGATGCCAAAAGACCTGTTGATCTCCGGCACCAGGATATCGCTTACGGGAGGCAAGCTGACAGACATGATATCGGTGCTTGGATCATAGTCCAGTGATAAGAACCCACTGTTGTAGATAATCATAGTTATTAGGTAATGGGACGTAGGAGCAAACGACAGACTAACGCCAATCGTTACATCAGCTTGCAGAGCACTACTATATTCTCCAGTGTTTCAGCAGGTTGACAATTACTGCATCTGAGTTGGTTGCTTTGTACCAGAGTAAGATACCAGAAATTAAACTCAGCTAAATTTCATGAGATAGCCTTTAATTTAGAGCAGTAAAGGAAGCTTTGTTTTCCATCTCTTTTCCTGAAAACAGGCCTAAAACAGCAGATATTCCCCATAACCCTTAGAGTTCAACCCATAGTAAAACTAGTTATATGACTACAGACAAGAAGTACTTCTTTTTAAAGCTGAATCCACCCAGACCCACCTTCGCCTTTGACATGAATGAGGATGAGAAACAAGTCATGCAGTCCCACATGGGCTACTGGGCTCCGTACGTAGAGAATGGAACCGTAGTAGTAATTGGCCCGGTGTTAGACCCCAACGGTCCATTTGGCGCGGCGGTAGTACGGGTAGACAACGAGGAAGAAGTGAACACGCTTATCACCAATGATCCGGCAAACCAGCTAAGTTCCTATGAGGTGCACCCTATGATGGCAGTCACCAAATCATAAGCACCTACGCAGCCCAAAGTTCTTCCTGGAAAATAGACCAAAGACTTTAAAAGCAAAAGACCTGTACGCTGCCCTCACAGGAAGCATACAGGTCTTTTTATTTCACTAAAAGGAATGCCTACACCGCAGCTAATTGCAGCTGGGCAGGTATTTCTACCACTGGCAAACCTTCTTTCTCCAGTTGATCAACCAGGGAAGTCAAATCGGCTAAGGATTCTAAAACAAAGTAGGAAACGGGTTGGTCTACCGCTTTGTAAGGCTGCCCTAAGATTTCCTCCAGCACGATAGGCTGCCACTGGTTTTCGCTTCTCAGGGCTTTTTCGGCCTCGGGGGCGTTAGAGATCAGGTGGAACCCGAACAGAGTGGCTTTTCCTTCTGCATCGCGTAACAGGCCATTGCCCAATACGTGCTGCACCAAACGCCACAGCAATTCGGTTTCTGCCGGATCCTTGTGTTTCAAAGACAGCTGCCCTACCCGGTGCATGAAGTCTGCCACCTCCGGCTGTAACACCCAAGGCAAGAGACTGAATACATCCTGGAAGAGGTCTTTGTCTCCCTGCAAGCGAAGGTCAGCGTCTGGGTGCAGACGTATCTGGGTCACTGCCGGGAATCTCTTCTTAGCCCATTTGGCCAAAACCTGGCGGGGCCTGAGCGGTTCTTCCACGGCTACTACCTCCCAGTCAGAAAGGCGTTTCAAAAGATAATTCAACTCCTGGAAATCGGGAATGAAATAAGCCTTCAGTTCCAGGGCGTTGACTCCTTGCCAAAAGGGCGCAGAGACTACGGCAGACAACGCTTGTGTCCGCTTTGTGTACAAGATGTTCCAGGTCTGTTGGTGCTGGATGGTGTACTGATGGTACTGTTGTTGATACATGGCTATTTCACATAAAAAAAGCCCGACTCCAGTTAACCGGAGCCAGGCTTCATATTGGGTTTGAATTTCTTTTCTTAGGTCATCAAGATTCAGCCCATATTGTCCCCGCTCCGGTACGCATCGCGTACGGTTTGCAATTGACAATCATTAGAATTTGGGCAAATGTTTTCATAACTGACACTAATATAGAATATCCGATATTTAAAGTCAAGTAAAAGTTTATTTTTTTACTTCTTAAATACAGAGCTTGCCTCCTCTTCCGCTTACAATTACTTTTTGAAAGTACCTGCAAACTGAGCTTTATACGCTGGTAGTATGGGTTTTGGTTACAGTTCTGGGAGTACTTAGACTAATTCCTGACGTAGGGCAAACACTTTCCGCATTTTCCGGATCATGCGTTCCGACTCCGTAAAGCTCAGGGTCTGGGCTCCGTCTGAGGCCGCTTCCTCTGGCTTCTCATGGGTTTCGTAGATGATGCCGTCGGCACCGGCCATGATAGCCGCCAAGGCCATCGGTTCCACATATTCCCTGATCCCGATGCCGTGCGAAGGGTCTACAATCACCGGCAGGTGCGTTTTCTCCTTTAAAATTGGAATAGCGTTCAAATCCAGGGTATTGCGGCTAGCGGTCTCGTAGGTCCGGATGCCGCGCTCGCAGAGCATCAGTTTCTCGTTTCCGCCGGAGAAGATGTATTCCGCAGAGTACAGCAACTCATCAATGGTTCCGGAGATACCGCGTTTCAGCAGTACGGGCTTGTCTACTTTGCCCAACTCGTCCAGCAAGTTGAAGTTCTGTGTGTTGCGGGCGCCTACCTGGAACACATCGGTGTACGGTTCCATGGGCGCGATCTGGGAGACCTGCATTACCTCGGTTACAATTTTAATGCTGTGGGCCCGGCACATGTCATAGAACATCTTCAGGCCTTCCAGCCCCATCCCCCGGAAAGAATACGGCGAGGAACGCGGCTTGAACACCCCACCCCGCATGAAGCGCACGTTATTGGCCACCAGGTGGTTGATGGTTTTCTCAATCTGCTCTTCGCTTTCAATGGAACAAGGACCGGCCATGATGGTGAACTCGCCCTCCTTCACCCGCAACCCATCCCCGAAGTCAATGACCGTAGGGTTCACTTTCCACTTACGCGACACCAGGCGGTACTCATCAGACACGATGTGGATGTCTTTGATGCCCGGCAGATTGCCGATGGTACGCACGTCAAACTCAGCTTTGCCGGTGCCCACCAGGTAATGGCCGGCCTGGGTCACCACCTCAGTGGTTTTGTATTTCAGTTCCTTGGCCTTGTCTACAATGGCCGCTTTATCCTCAGGACGTATATCTGGATGTAATTGAATAAGCATGACTTGTTACTTTGAAAGTTGAAGAGTAAGCAGCAAAGTGGTAGGTTTTCTGAGGAGGTGGTTCCTAGGCTATGGGCTATTCATCCCTACAATCCCTTCGCTCGCCTCTGGCGAGTGTGAGTTATCTTGCGGCCTCTGGCCGCAATGCGGGTATATTTCTTGAATGTACCTAGCGGCCAGAGGCCGCAAGATAACCCACACTCGCCAGAGGCGAGCGAGGAGGAGAAGAACCCACCTTAATTCAGAGCAACTGCCCTACCCTCTGATCTGCTGTAAAAAGGAACGGACGTTTTCTTTGACCTCAGCGGGCTGCTGCAGGGCTTTGATGAAGGCACTCCCGATGATGGCCCCGTGCGCAGAAGTACACGCCAACTGAAACGATGCTTTATCGCTGATTCCGAAGCCAATGAGCAGCGGATTCTTCAGCCCCAATTGACGCACTTTGGAGAAGTAGGCCTCCTGTGCCTCAGAGGTCTGCACCTGGCTACCGGTGGTGCTGGCGCTGGAAACCATGTAAATAAAGGAGTTCGTCAGTTCATCAATCTTGCGGATGCGGTCCTCGGAGGTCTGCGGCGTGATAAGGAAAATCAGGCTGAGCCCGTACTTCTCTAGGATAGGCTTGTACTCCTCCTCGTACTCCGCGAAGGGAAGATCCGGCAGAATGAGTCCGTCTACGCCCACCTGGGCGGCATCCTGGCAGAAGCGCTCAAAGCCGTACTGCATCACCGGGTTCAGGTAGCCCATCAGAATGATTGGCAAAGTTACGCGCTCCCGCACTCCGGCTAACTGCGCCAATAACATCTTGATAGACATCCCGTTCTCCAGCGCTACCTGGTTGCTGGCTTGAATGGTAGGCCCATCGGCCAAAGGATCAGAGAACGGCATGCCAATCTCCACCAGATCTGCACCGGCGGCTTCAAGTTCTTCCAGAATGGTCACGGTGTCTTCCAGTTTTGGGTAACCGGCGGTGAAGTAGATATTCAGAAGATTCCCGCTTTTCTCCTGGAACAGGCGCGTGAGTCTATTGTTGGGCATCTTGTTGTTCAAAATAAGTGAGAATGGTGTTCAGGTCTTTGTCGCCACGGCCGGAGAGATTCAGGACGACTACTTCGTTCGGGCCGGCGTTGATTTCTTTGAGAGCCGCCAGCGCGTGCGAGCTTTCAATGGCCGGAATGATGCCTTCCAGGCGGCTCAGTTCACGCAGGGCCTCCATGGCATCGGCATCGGTGATGGCGATGAACTGGGCCCGGCCAGTGTCTGCCAGGTGCGCATGCTGCGGACCTACGCCCGGGTAATCCAAGCCGGCCGAGATTGAATACGGTTCGGTGATCTGGCCGTCATCAGTTTGCATGAGCAGGGTCTTGCTGCCGTGAATGATACCGGTTTTACCCAGGATAGAAGTAGCAGCCGAGTGGCCCGAATCCACGCCCAAACCGGCAGCTTCTACGGCAATCAGTTTCACTTCGGGCTCGTCCAGGAAGTGGTAAAATGCACCGGCGGCGTTGGAGCCACCGCCTACACAGGCCACCACGTAATCCGGCAGTTCACGGCCTTCTTTCTCCAGCAGCTGTTTTCTGATCTCTTCGGAAATAACGGACTGAAAACGGGCCACCATGTCTGGGTACGGGTGCGGACCTACTACCGAACCAATGATGTAATGCGTATCCTCAGGGTGATTGATCCAGTCGCGGATGGCTTCGTTCGTGGCGTCTTTCAGGGTCTGGGAACCGGAGGTAACCGGCACTACGGTTGCTCCCAGCAGGCGCATTTTCTCCACGTTGGGCTTTTGACGCTCGGTGTCAATCTTGCCCATGTACACAATGCACTCCAGTCCGGCCAGGGCGCAAACGGTAGCGGTAGCCACGCCGTGCTGACCGGCTCCGGTCTCCGCGATGATGCGTTTCTTGCCCAGGCGTTTGGCCAACAGGATCTGCCCTACCGTGTTGTTGATCTTGTGGGCGCCGGTATGGTTCAGGTCCTCGCGCTTGAGGTAGATTTTGGTGTTGTACCGCTCAGACAGGCGTTTGGCGTGGTAAAGCGGCGTTGGCCGGCCCACGTAATCGCGCAGCAATTCCTGCATTTCGGCCTGAAACTCTGGCTCCTGCATAATGGACAGGTATTTCTCCCGCAGCTCCTCCACGTTGGGGTACAGCATCTCAGGTATAAAGGCCCCGCCAAATTGGCCGTAGTAGCCTCGTTCGTTCACTCCGTATTTCATGTACTTCTGTTATTTTTCAGAGAATCCACACAAGGCAGTCTCTTTTAAATGATTGTATAACAAAGACTAACCTCTTACTCCCTCTACAAACTGTTTCAGCTTGTTGATGTCTTTTAAGCCGGGCTTCACTTCAAATTTACTGTTCAGGTCAATGCCATACAGCTTTGGCAATTGCAAGGCTTTGATCTCCTCTATGTGCTCCATGTCAATGCCGCCGCTCAAAAAGAAAGGCACTTCTAAGGTGTAGTTCTTCAGCAACTCCCAGTTGAACCGTACCCCGTTGCCGCCGGGGTTTGGTCCGCTGGCATCGAACAGGAAAAAATCGGTGGAGGTGGCATATTCCCGTAACTGCTCGAAATCGAAATCATTCCCCACCCGGAACGCTTTCATCACTACCAACCCTGCGTCTTTCAACTCCAGACACACCTGCGGCGACTCGTGGCCGTGCAGTTGCACCATTTCCAACCCCAGATCGGTCACCTTTTCTAACATCACCTGCGTATCCTCGTCTACAAACACGCCCACCTTTTTGGTGTCGGTTGGGAAAACCGAGGAAAAAACGGCCCATTGCGTGGTAATGAACCGGGGCGATTTCTCGTAAAAAATAAAACCTACGTAGTCTGGCTGAAGCATCAGGAGCTCTTGAATGTTCTCACTGTACTTCATGCCGCACACCTTTATCTTAAGGTCTTTAGTTGGCATTCTATTTTGTATTGGTTGTTTGTCTTTGGGGTAGGTCATGGAAGAGCAGGGCTCCGGCACAACCGGGTAAGGTTTAAGTTAGTTTCCGTTTAGAGCCTCTTTTGCTGAAAACAGGCTTTAAACGCTATACTTTGCAGGCCGGATTCGCTTCTTTGTCAGGGAAACAATTGGTGCCGGCCAGCCGGTTAGTTCAAATGGAAAAAGCAGGTTCTGCCTGTCTTAGCTTCTTCAGTTCCTCAATAAACTCGGCGCAGGCTTTCTCCGGACGGCTCTGGCGCATGAACGCCTCGCCCATCAGGAATCCTTCATAGCCGTACTGCCGAAGTTCCACCACACTAGCAGGTTCGCTCAAGCCACTCTCCGACACTTTCACAAACTCGTTGGGAATGTGATGAGCCAGTTCTTTGGAAGTCTCCAGACTCACGCTGAAATCATGCAGGTTGCGGTTGTTCACGCCAATCAAGTCCACATGCGGGGTAATGGTTCTGTCCAGTTCCTCGCGGTTGTGTACTTCCAGCAACACTTCCAGGCCGAAGGAATGGGCAAACTGTGCCAGACGATCTACTTCTTCTTTAGTCAGCACGGCCGCGATCAGGAGAATTGCATCGGCCCCGATAGATTTGGCTTCCAGGATCTGGTACTCCTCCACCACAAAGTCTTTCCGCAGGATGGGGCAGAAATTAAACTTGCGGGCGGTGGTCAGGTCCTCGTTCTTGCCGCCAAAGAAAGTCGCATCCGTCAACACCGACAAAGCCGAGGCGCCTGCCTGCATGTACCCGATGGAGGTACGCTCTACCGGAGCGTAGGCGTTGATAGTGCCTTTAGACGGCGATTTGCGCTTGTACTCGGCAATGATGCCGTTCAAATCGGGGCGCTGCACGTACTTGCGCAGAGACACCGGCTGCGAGTTGAAATAAAGGCTTCTTTCCAACAAGGCCGTTGGCACCAAGGCTTTCCGGTCGGCTACTTCCTGCCGCTTGTGGGCAATGATCTTATCTAAAATGGTCTGAGACATACTCTTGTTTATGCTAAAAACTTCTGAAAGGTTTGGAGCGCTTGCCCCGAGGTAAGCGAATGACGGGCTTTCTGCAAGGCCTCTTGCACGGTCAGTTTCTCGTCTGAGCAGTAGATGCCTAATCCGGCGTTGGCTACCACGGCATCCTGTTGCGCCTGGGTGCCCCTTCCTTCCAGCACGTTCATAAATATTTCCGCGGCCTCTTCTACGGTGTTGCCGCCGTACAGATCGCTGGCTTGGTAGGTGGGCAGACCCAAATCCGAAGGCTGCAGAATCTGCTCGCCCTGCGGGGTCACCATTTTAAACGGACCAGTGAGCGAGACTTCATCGTAGCCATCCAGCGCGTGCAGCAGCACAAACCGTTTGCCGGTCTTCTGGTAAAGGTACGTGTACAGACGCAGCAACTCCAGACTGAACACGCCCACCATCTGGTAATGCGGCTTAGCCGGGTTGATCATAGGGCCTAGCATGTTGAAGAAGGTCTTTACGCCTAACTCCTTCCGGATGGGCGCTACTTCTTTCATGGCCGGGTGGAACAACGGCGCGTGCAGAAAGCAGAGGTTGGTTTGTTCCAGCTTGGCTTTCAGTTGGGCACTGTCATTGGTGAAGGTGTAGCCCAGGTGCGCCATCACGTTGGAAGACCCGCAGACCGAGGAAACCCCGGTATTGCCGTGTTTAGCCACTTTATAGCCCGCACCGGCCACCACAAAGGAAGCCAGGGTAGAGATGTTGAACGTGTCTTTGCCGTCGCCGCCAGTGCCGCAGAGGTCAATCACCTGGTCGGTGCCCAGGTCGGGGAGCAGGCAGAGTTCCAGCATCGCTTCTCTGAAGCCTTCCAGCTCCTGTACCGTGATGTTGCGCATGAGGTAGACGGTCATGAACGCGGCCATCTGGCTGCTGTTGTATTGGCCCCTGCCGGTGTTGAGCAGTACCTGCCGGGCGTCTTCTTTGGTTAAGGTTTTATGTTCAATCAGTTGTTGCAGTACTTGTTTCATAGGGCTAATGAGGCGGCATAAGAGGTCCATTGATTCACGCGTTTGGTGGGGTTCTGCAACCAATTGCGCATCATGTCCTTGCCGTAGTCCGTGAGGATAGATTCTGGGTGGAATTGCACGCCGCACACATCGTACTGGCTGTGCCGAAGGGCCAACACCTCGCCGTTCTCGTCTACCGCGGTGATTTGTAAGGCCGAAGGAACTGAGTTGGGCACCACAGTCCAGGAGTGGTAGCGGGCCACGTTGAAGGTGCTGGGTAATTGTTTGAACATGGGCTCCTTGTTGTTCACCACCCTGATGGTAGCGGCCACGCCATGGAACACTTCCTTCAGGTTAGACAACTGCGCCCCGAACACCTCGGCAATGGCCTGGTGGCCCAGGCACACGCCCATGATGCGCTTGGTGGGGGCATATTTTTTCAGCAGCTCCGGCATGATACCGGCCTCGCTTGGCACACCCGGACCCGGCGAAAGCAAGATCACATCAAACCGGTCCACCTCTTCCAGGCTGATCTGGTCATTGCGGTGCACTTCCATGTTCTCGGCGTACCCCAGTTCCCGGAGCAGCTGCACCAGGTTGTAGGTAAAGGAATCGTAGTTATCTAAGACAAGAATTTTCATGGTACTAAAAGGGTTGTCGTTTGTCTGGTTCAGGTTCTCTTCTATTGGTTTTGGGGTTGTATTTCAGAAATCAGACCCAAAACGCCTTCTTCACATCATTTTCAAATAGTAGAGGCTTTTTCCAAAGCCTTGCGCAGAGCCGCTAGTTTATGGTGTACTTCGTGGAGCTCGCTGTTGGTGTCTGACTTGGCCACCACCCCGGCCCCTGCCTGAAAATACAATTTATTTTTGACACTCAGGAACGAGCGGATCATGATGGCGTGGTTGAAATCGCCCCCGAACCCCAGGTACCCGATGCATCCGCCGTAATAACCCCGGCCGGTGGGCTCCAGTTCATCAATGAGGGTCAGAGCCCGATGTTTAGGCGCCCCGGACAAGGTACCGGCCGGAAACGTATCTGCCACCATCTGCACCGAGCCGTGCGCCTGCGGCAGCTGCGCGGTCACTTTGGATACCAGGTGAATCACGTGCGAGTAGTACTGCACTTCTTTGAATACTTCCACTTTCACGTTGTCGCCGTGGCGGCTCAGGTCGTTGCGGGCCAGGTCTACCAGCATCACGTGCTCTGAGTTTTCTTTGGGGTCGTCGTAGAGTTTCTGGGCCAGCTCGGCATCGGCTACGTCATTGCCGGTGCGCTTGAACGTGCCCGCAATGGGGTAAATGGTGGCGGTATCGTGCTTGATGGTTAGCTGCGCCTCCGGCGAGGACCCGAAGATCTTGAAATTGCCGTAGTCAAAGTAGAACAGGTACGGCGAAGGGTTGATGGAACGCAGCGCGCGGTACACGTTGAATTCATCACCCTGGAACTCCTGCGAGAACCGGCGAGAAAGTACAATCTGGAAAACGTTGCCTAGGTGGCAGTGCCGCTTGCCCTCTTCAATCACCCGCAGGAACTCCTCATCAGTCTGGTTGGTGGTTTCTTCGCCGTTGATGGAGAAATGGAACACCGGGAAATTCTTGTTCCGGATGTGGGTTTCCAGTTCGTCCAGGCCGCTGTTTTGGGGCTGATTTTCCAGAGAATGCTCAAAAATGTAAAGCTCGTTTTTGAAGTGGTCAATGGCGATCACGAACCGGAAAGCCTGGTACAGGATCTCGGGCAGGTCTGGGTGCGCCGAGTCTTTCTGTCGGAACTCCAGCGTTTCATAGTACTGCACCGCCTCAAACGACATGTACCCAAACAACCCGTTCTGGATGAACCCGAACTTGCCGGTTTCAGATTGAAACGCCTCGCAATACCGCTGCAGCAATTGCACCGCATCGCGGCGGTTGGTGAGGGTTTGCTCTTCCACGGTGCCGTCTGGGAACGACTGGCGCAGCACGTTGTCTTTCAGCTGGAACTCCGCGATGGGCTCGCAGCAGATGTAGCTGAAGCTGTTCTCGTGGCCGTGGTAGTCTGAGCTCTCCAGCAGCAGGCAGTTGCGGTATTTGTCGCGGAGCTGCAGGTAAATGCCCACCGGCGTCACGGTGTCGGCGAGGAGTTGGCGGTACTGTGTTTGTAGGGTGTAGGTTTTCATAAAATGTATAAAAAAAGGCTTACCGTTTGTTTGAACAGCAAGCCTTTTGAAAATATCGGCAAGTTTAAAATAGGCAATGGCCTGCTGTTCACCTCTCTCCCGATGGGTGCCACCAACAAATCATCGCGCTAAATTGTACTTGGTTCATCTTTCTCGTTTTAGACTTAATTTTATGGAACAGGGCTGAAAACACCAAAGGCCCGGGTGAATCCGAGCCTTTGATTATATCGCATTTCTGCACAGCAAGCGGTTCACCCATCAGATTTGACGTGTGTGCCACCAGGCGATGTGCTGAAATTGTGTCTTGTTCATATTGCAAATGTAAAGGCCGAAAACTGATTTGCAAGAATTTTTCTTAAAATTTCTGCTCACCCCATAGAAATTTACAAACTGCGGCGGTTTGCTTACTTTTAAGCCGTGTTTACCAGATGCGCTTCCCTCCTTTCCGGTCTTTGGCTGCTTTGCCAGCTTCCCTCCTTTGCCCAAACGCAAGCGTCGTCTACCTTTACTTATAAGACCGAAGCACAAACAGACAGTACCAACCGGTTCAGCCGGCAACTTCCCTGGATTGCGGCCGGAGCCGCTACCGTCTACGTGGGTGGCCTGGCCCTGCTGAACGAGGCCTGGTACCAGGACAAAGAGCGCACAAGTTTCCATTGGTTTGATGACTCCCAGGAATGGAAACAGCTGGACAAAGCCGGGCATTTGTGGGGCGCTTTCCATGAGAGTCGGCTGGGGGTGGACCTGTTGCGCAAAGCCGGTGTGCCGGATAAAAAGGCCATCTGGTACGGCGGTGCGCTGGGCTTTGTGCTGCAAACCCCCATTGAATACTTTGACGGCCGCTCCCCGGAATACGGCGCCTCCATCACCGACATTGCAGCCAACGCCGCCGGTTCACTCGCGGTGATAGCACAGGAGCTGGCCTGGGGCGAACTGCGCCTCATGCCCAAATACTCCTTCCACCGGACCCGATATGCAGAGCTCCGCCCAAACGTGTTAGGCAAAGGATTCAGAGAAGAGTTTCTGAAAGATTATAACGGCCACACGTACTGGCTCAGCGTAGATCTGGCCAAGTTCCTGCCCTCTGATAGCCGGTTCCCGAAGTGGCTGAACCCCGCAGTTGGCTACGGCGCCGAAGAAATGGTGTACAATGACCCGGATGCTAACCGCGCCATTGGGTTAGAGGCTTATCGGCAATATTACCTCAGCATGGACCTGAACTGGCAGGCCATTCCTACCCGCAGCAAGTTTCTGAAGAGTGCTTTTTATGTGCTTTCTATCTTCAAATTACCGGCTCCGGCCTTGGAATACAACCGCCGCCAAGGCTGGAAAATGCACGCGCTTTACTTCTAGGCTGCTGAATGAGAAGGTTATTGGTCTTGCCGTAAGTTACCTGGAAGCACTTCTGGCACCGGAAACACCATCCTGAAATCTGTGATACCAATCGTAGCCAATGGCTTCAACTGCTGAATTGGAGGAAAAAACCGGGGATCAGCGCTGATGCTTTTTGAAGAAGCCAGTTGCCCCTGCCCGTCCATTTCTGGTTTGGTAAGCAACAGTTGCTCGCGTACGTTCTGCACCAGCTTCACCAATGGAAGAGGCCGGGTTGTGACTGGCAATCTGGGACCGAAGGATTTTGCCTGGGCTGTGAAGAACACCTGATTTCCGGCGCTTAGCTCCAGGTCCATCAAGCCGTCAGAGGATTTCAGGAAACTGAAATCGGCTATTTCCTTGGGGATGCCCCAGTTCTCCCGTCCGTTCCAGGCGCTGGCCGAGGTGGAGACGTAAATCTTGGAAACGGAAAACGCCACCTGCCCATTAACTTTAAACAAACCCGGCAGAAACAACAGCTCCTGGTACGGTCCCACGTTGGTGGTGCGGTAGTTAAGGTACATCACAGCGCCAATCTTTCCCAGGTAAGCGGAGGCTTGGAAATCTTCCAGGAAACCATGTTCCAGGTTGAACTCCCGGGGAAAGGCGTACAGCCACACCAGTCCTTCGCCGGTGAGTTTCCAGGGAGCCGGGGCAATGATGGAGGGATTGTCCATGGCGGCGAAACGTTGGTGCAGTTTCTCTAAACGCGTCCTATTCTTTCCGGTTGCATGGTTGTGGCCTTAAACCGCAGGCACAACCCAGTATCAAAGATCGGGATTTTGGGTTCTCCTCTCTCCTCCGCCCGCTTTTGCGTATCTTTGTGAAAAGACCCTTGTTTTGGGTCTGTTTACCAAAAATCAGAAGCTAAACGAAATGAATATAGGAGACCGCGTGCGCCTGATGCACGGCAAAGAACAAGGTGTGATTACCCGCTTCCTGGACAACAACCTGGTGGAAGTGGCCATTGACAATGATTTCACTATTCCGGTGATGCGCCGGGAGGTGGTGGTGGTTGCCCCCGAAGAAGACCAGATGTTTAAGAACGCACCGGCACCGGCACCCACCAAGAAACCCGAAGCACCGGTAGTGCCTTCCACCGCCGTGGCCGGCATTTACGTGGCCCTGGTGCACCAGACGCCCGAGTTGCTGGCGGTGCATATCGTGAACAATTCTGAATTTGACCTGCTTTTCACGTACGGTGAGGAAACCGCCAAAGGCTACCGCGCCCAGCACAACGACAAGTTGCCGCCCAAGAAAACCAAACCAGTGGCGCACCTGCACATGAACGACTTTGACAAGTGGCCCGATCTGGTGGTGCAGTACCTGCAACACAAACCCGGTTCAAACACGCTGCTGGAGCCCGTTACCCGCAAACTCAAGTTCAAGGCCTCGTCTTTCTACAAGAGCAAGAAAACCGCGCCGGTGCTGCAGAAAGAAGGCTACGTGTTCCAGCTGGACTCAAAACCGTCTTTGGTGAACCCAGACCAGATCCAAGAACAGTTGATTGAATCGGCGGCACAGGCCGAGAACATCAAATTGGCGGTGCCCAACCACGAGGTGGACCTGCACATTGAGAAACTGCTGCCCAACGAAGATCCGCGTACCATGAGCAACTCAGAGATTCTGCGGCAGCAGATGACTGTCTTCCAGGACAATTTGGATAGAGCCATCGCCGCTAACATGCACGAGATCATCTTCATCCACGGCACCGGCAACGGTGTTCTGAAAAAGGAAATCCAGAAAGTGCTGAGCAAAAACCCGAACATCCGGTTCTTTGAAGATGCCCGCAAAGAGAAGTTTGGGTACGGAGCTACCCGCGTACACCTGAAGTAACCCACAATCATTTTGAGGCTGTTTAACAGAAATCAGCCTCAAAACAGATTAATTGAACGGATTTGGCTTTTAAATCCGCTACCTTTGTAAGAAAATCAGCAAGCTGGCTTATCGCTGCGCCTTTGCGGGCGGAGAGGAAAGTCCGGGCAACAGAGAGCATCCTGCTTCCTAACGGGAAGGCACCTGGCGGGAGACGGCCAGGTGACAGCCAGTGCCACAGAAAAGTACCGCCACTTATTAATTATCAATTGAGAATTATGAATTAGGATTTATTCTTAATTGTCAATTCTTAATTCTTAATTAAAAAGTGGTAAGGGTGAAAAGGTGCGGTAAGAGCGCACCAGCGGCTAGGCGACTAGTCCGGCTGGGTAAACCTCAGGAGTTGAAAGACCAAATAGGCTGACAGCGCCTTGCCTTTGGGCAGGGCTAAGGGCTGCTCGTCCGATGTCAGTGGGTAGGTTGATGGAGCCCCTCCGTGAGGACGGGCCTAGATAAATGATAAGCCATTTGCCGCTTGGCAAAGGACAGAACCCGGCTTACAGGCTTGCTGATTTTTTTATTTTCCCTTCCCTCCTTTCTTCTTTTCTCTTACCCATTTCCGGCGGAGGATGCCTTTACAGAAGGCAACCGGGTTATCCCTGCAGAAAAATCAAGCGTATAAAGGGCATTCTTTATCCAATGGCCTGCTGGTGCTTTTGCCCGGCCATGGATTTCCTGACATCAACTTCTACTTAGCTTTTGCCTATGCTATTAGAAAAAAGAATCCCCGTTTCGTACATCTTCAATAAGATCAAGAGAGACCTAGTCATTATCCTGCTGATTGGCGTTAGTGCCCACTTTCTTTCCTCCGCTTTTGTAGACAACATCCCAGAAATGCCCGGCAATATTCCCGCCTTTCTGGGTACTGCCATTACGGTGCTTTTATCCTTTAAAATAAGCCAATCCTATGACCGCTGGTGGGAAGCCAGAAAGGTGTGGGGAGCCATTGTGAATGACTCCAGAAGCTTTGTGATTCAGCTGCAATCATTTTTGAGAGATGCGTCTCACCCCCTTGTCAGCACCCTGGCATACCGGCAAATGGCCTGGTGTTATTCATTGGGGCAGACGCTCCGGGGCCTGGATCCCTTAGCGGGCCTGGACCAATTCCTGCCCCAGAAGGAGCTGCAGCATTTAACCCCGCACAAAAACAAGCCCCTGGCAATCCTCCAACTGAACAGCCTGGACATCAAGAACCTACATTTCTCAAATGAACTTGACACGTTCAAGCAGATGCAACTGGATTCAACCCTGGTAAGGCTGTGTGACTCCATGGGGAAGGCCGAGCGCATAAACAGCACGGTGTTTCCTAAGACGTACCGCTTGTTTCTGCATTTTGCCATTTACCTTTTTGTAGTGACGCTTTCTATTTCTTTACGGGAAATCCCTCTTATATTTGAGCTGCCCTTGCTGGTAGTGCTGTCTTCCATTTTCTTTTTGTTGGAAAAATCTGCCTACCATTTGCAGGACCCGTTCCGCAATAGACCCAGCGATACGTCCGTTACAGCTATTGCGCGCACCATTGAGATCAACATCAGGCAATTGCTGAACGAAACCACCATTCCGGAACCCGTTCAGCCAAACGGCTTTTACATCTTATAATCAACAACCTAAAAAACTATGTACACCCATTCCAAAGAAACCCAAAGCAAATTAACTCCTCAGATGGCCCTTGATATCCTGAAAGAAGGAAACCAACGGTTCCTCAACAACCTGAAAGCCAACCGGAACCTATTGCAGCAAGTGAACGAAACCAAAGAGGGCCAATTCCCTTTCGCCACTATTCTGAGCTGCATGGATTCCCGCACTTCAGCGGAGTTGATCTTTGACCAAGGCTTGGGTGACATCTTCAGCATCAGGGTTGCGGGCAATATTCTGAACGAAGATATTGTGGGCAGCATGGAGTACGCTACCAAGGCGGTAGGTACCAAAATTGTTCTGGTACTGGGGCACACACGTTGCGGTGCTATTGTTGGCGCCTGCAACAACGTGGAATTAGGCAATCTTACCGGTTTGCTGAACAAGATCAAGCCTGCCATTGAGCAAGAATCTACCACCACCGAAGGCCGGGACGGAAGCAACCCTACGTTTGTGAGAAATGTCACAGAAAACAACGTACGGTTAACCATGGAACAGATCAGAAAGACAAGCCCTATCATTGCCGAGCTGGAAAGCCAGGGAGAGATCATTATTACCGGCGGTATTTACGACGTGGAAACCGGCGAGGTAACCTTCTTTGATAAATAGTACTTGTTTTGCACTTCCTGTTTTCCCTTAAAACCGGGAAGTACAAAACATAAAACCTGCTGCTTTGCGTTACAAGTGCGTATGGAAAGTGCGTTGGTTTTGAATAATACAAAAAAACATAGAGGATTCCTGCTTTTCCTGTTAGCGGGAATCCTCTTTAGTTTTCCGCTTCGGGCCCAGGAGCAATGGGAGTTACGGAAAAATACCGATGGAATTGCTGTCTACACCAAAGACCTGGCAAACCAATCTTTTAAGCAGATACGGGTGGTGTGCGAGTTACCGGGTACCCCTGCCCTGCTGGTCAACCTTCTGAAGGAAGTGGAACACCATTCTGACTGGGTGTACCTGAACCGCGAAACCAAACTGCTGAAACGCCGCAGCGATAACCGGCTGGTCTACTACACCGAGGCTGATATGCCCTGGCCCCTCACCGACCGTGACATGGTAGTGGAAGCCGTTTTCTCCCCGGTTGTCAAAAACCAACCCACGCGGGTAGAAGTGAAAAGCGTCTCGGGGTACTTGCCGGAGCAGACTGATTTCGTCCGGATTCCTTCGTCCGTGGCCACCTGGGAGATCACCCCGGTATCTGATAAAAAGATAAAAGTAGACTACACGTTCAGCGTAAATCCGGGTGGTTCTGTGCCGCCCTGGTTGGTGAACCTCACCGTAGCCACCGGTCCGCATAAAACCTTTCAGAAACTGCGTGAGATCCTGGCAGAAAGATTCAGAAAGCAGAAGTAAGCCTTACTTCTGCTTTTTTCTTTTTGGGTTTTGGGGCCGTTTTCAGAAAATTAAGCCAGAAATGAAAGCAGGCATCCCTTAATGCCCTTGGGTTTGTTTCTGCTTGCTGATCTGCTAAACACCTATTACCTTCTCCCCATGACAGAGAAAGAACTGCCGCTCGTCACCTTATCAGAAACTTTGGACGGGGCTTTGGCCCAACATTACCATGATGCCAGTCCGGGGATTGCGGTCTCGGTTTCGCAGCAGGGGAAAACGGTGTATGAGCGGTGTTTAGGCTTGGCCAATGCTTCCACGGGCAAAAAGATTGACACCCGTAGCAATTTCAGGATGGCCTCCGTTTCTAAGCAGTTTACGGCCATGGCAGTTGCATTGCTGGAGAGAGCGGGGCAGCTTTCGTTTCAGAGCCGTTTATCTGATCTCCTGCCAGAACTAGGGCTTTTAGGAAATCAGATCACCGTGCATCACCTTCTCACCCACACATCTGGGTTGTATGATTATGAGGATGCGGTAGACTTTGCCCGCCCTGACCAGGTCACCGATGCCGAGGTCCTGCAAATCATAACTGCTGTTTCTGGCACGTATTTTCAGCCGGGTTCCCAATTCAGGTACAGCAACACCGGCTATGTGCTGTTAGGTCTTCTTATAGAAAAAGTAGCCCATAAACCCTTCGCAGAATTTTTGCGGGAACAGATCTTCGCTCCCCTAGGGATGAGCAACACAACCCTTTACAGCGTTACCAATCCTCAACACCAGATCCCTAATAGGGCGTTGGGCTATACACGGGATGAAAAAGGAGGCTTCTACCTGTCAGACCAGAGCCCCTGTAGCGCCACCCAGGGCGATGGCTGTATCTACACTTCTTTGCAGGAATACCAGCTATGGCACAAAGCCCTGTTCTCTGCTGACTTCCTTCACTTAGAACTATTATTGAACAAGAGCCACGCTGCTGTTGAGCAAGGAAAGAACTGGTACTACGGCATGGGTTGGTTTTTCGCTAAGCGGAAGGATGAATCATTGGAACTGTACCACACTGGCAACAGCAGTGGCTTCAGTCATTTGGTGGTGAGCATCCCTGCCGGGGAGGTGTTGATCACGGCTTTCTCCAATATCGCGGACAATTCTCATTTACTTCCTGGCTTGCTGCAGACTGTCCTACAAGAAACTTCTTTTCAACTGGAGAGTAATTTGGTTTGGCAGTTGCCCAACCTTACCAGGTGAACTCTGCCTTGTAATCCGTTTGTCTTTCCAGTAACAACTCTTTCTGATTTAGGCCTGTTTTCCTGAAAACAGGTGTGAAATACGTTTTTTGGCTTACATTTCACTAACAACTGTTTGCTTATACTTGAATTTCTTCAAACTAACAAGCGTTTTATTAAAATTTATCAAATATTTTTGGAATAATGTTTGGAAGTATAGACAAGACCCACTATGTTTGAGCATACTTACAGCAAGACAATGATTCAGCGCAACTCTTACTTTTACGGTTTTTACTTTTTTGGACCTCAGCCGGGGCTCAACAGGTAAGACTTTGCGTTAACAAACAAATAAGAAAAACCTCAGAGCCCCGCCTAAAGCGGGGCTTTTTTCGTTATGAACAGAACCTTAAAAATCGCCATTCAGGGAGGTCCGGCCTCTTTCCATGAAACCGCTGCCAAGCAGCTGTTCCCGTCTTCAGCCATCAGCACCATCTCGTGCGCTTCGTTTCCAGAGCTGTGTCAGACGCTGGAATCTGGTTTGGCCGACTTCGCGGTGATGGCCGTGCAGAACTCCCTGGCCGGTCCGTTGCTGCCCAACTACCGCCTCATGGCAGAATACGGGTTATCTGTGACCGCTGAGCGTTGGTTGCTGTTAGACCAGACCCTGATGGCCTTGCCCGGCCAGAAGCTGGAAGACATCAAGGAAATCTGGTCCCACCCCATTGCCTTGCTGCAGTGCTGCGATTTTATCCAAAGCCAGGCGGGCGTAACCACCAAAGAAACCTCAGACACCGCCGATACCGCCCGCATCCTGAAAGAAGAGCAGATTGCCGGGGTTGCCGCCATCGCCAGCCGCAAAGCCGCTGAGCTGTATGGTCTGGACGTGCTGAACGAGAACGTCGCCAATGACGTGGAGAACTATACCCGCTTTGTGGTGCTCTCCAGACAGCAGCCCAAAAAATTAGCCAACAAAGCCACTCTGCTTCTTCCCTACCCGGTGGTGAAGTTCTCTCTGGAAAGCCTGCTGGAGAAACTGAACAAATGCCAACTGGAGCTGACTATGCTGCAGCCGCTTCCGTCTACCAACCCCGGGCAACCGGCAGAATGGGTGCTGGAAATGGAAGGCGATGAAACTGCCTGCATCACTCAGTTGTTGGCCCTCTTGAAGTCAGTAGCGCCAAAGCACAAAATCTTAGGGCTTTATCCTAAGGCCGAAGCTCCGCTTCCGCAGGACCGGTTGGCCGGTTGTTTATCAGATGTTTTAAAGGCTCAGCCAGAATTAGTGTAGTATGATTATCCCCAGCGCCCACCGGTTACAACAGGTACAAGAGTACTACTTCTCCCGCAAACTGGCCGAAGTACGTGCGCTCAATGCTCAGGGCCGCAACATTATCAATTTAGGCATTGGTGACCCAGACATGGCTCCGTCTGAGGAAACCATCAATACCCTGGTAGAAACCAGCAAACGCCCCGGCGTGCACGGGTACCAGCCGTACAACTCCATCGCTCCGCTGCGGGAGGCCATTGCCCAGTGGTACCAGAAAACCTATGAAGTGGAGCTGGACCCCGAGAAAGAGATCCTGCCCCTGATGGGTTCCAAAGAAGGAATCTTCCACGTATCCATGGCGTTCCTGAACCCCGGCGACCGGGTGCTGGTGCCTAATCCGGGTTACCCGGCGTATGCCGCCGCAGCCCGTCTGGTAGGCGCTGACCCTATCTTCTACACCTTGAAAGAAGAAAACGGCTGGCTACCCGATGTAAAGGAACTAGAGAGATTGTTACAAGCCGAGGATGTGAAGCTGATGTGGATCAACTATCCGCACATGCCTACCGGCGCCGAAGCCACCTCTGAAGCCCTGCAGGAATTGGTGAACCTGGCCTTGCAGCATAAGTTCCTCCTGGCCAATGACAACCCTTACAGCCTGGTGTTGCCTAATGAAAAACCCTTGAGCCTATTGTCGCTGGACAACGCCAAAGAGTGCTGCCTGGAGTTCAATTCTCTGAGCAAATCGCATAACATGGCAGGCTGGCGCGTGGGCATGGTGCTGGGCCGGCAAGATTACCTGCAGTGTGTACTGCGGGTGAAAAGCAACCTGGACAGCGGCATGTTCCAACCCGTGCAGCACGCCGCCATTCAGGCTTTGTCTAACCCAGATAGCTGGCACGACCAGAGAAACGCCCTGTATGCCCAACGTCGCAGCAAAGTCTATGAACTGTTAGAGCTGTTGGGGTGTTCCTACCAGAAAAATGCCGTGGGCATGTTCGTCTGGGCCCGGGTACCCGATGCGGTGTCCAACGTAGAGGCCTTCCTGGACGAAATACTGTACGAAGCCGGCGTTTTCCTGACTCCCGGAAAGATCTTCGGCACCCAGGGCGAACGTTATTTAAGAATTTCGCTCTGCCTGCCAGAAAGTAAAATAGAAGAAGCAACAAACAGAATCCAGAAACACTTAACCTCGGCCAAAGCCGAACTTTCCTTATGAGCACCAAACATTTGACCCTGTCTTCCAACTCCATCTTCAGACGTGCCGATGGACAACCCCTGATCATTGCCGGCCCTTGCAGCGCCGAGAGCGAAGAACAGATGCTAGCCACTGCCCGTGGTCTGCAGTCTGTACCGGAAGTAACCATTTTCAGGGCTGGGATCTGGAAGCCACGTACCCGTCCGGGTGCTTTTGAGGGAATCGGAAAAGTAGGCCTGAAATGGCTGAAGACCGTGAAAGAGGTAACCGGCATGCTCACTGCCTGCGAGGTAGCAACTGCCGAGCACGTGAACGATGCCCTGAAACAAGGCGTGGACGTACTGTGGGTAGGTGCCCGCACCACGGTAAACCCGTTCTCAGTACAGGAAATTGCCGATGCGCTGGAAGGCGTAGACGTGCCTGTACTGGTGAAAAACCCGGTAAACCCAGACCTGCAGCTTTGGTTAGGCGCCCTGGAACGCCTGAACCGTGCCGGTATCACTGATCTGGCTGCCATTCACCGCGGATTCTCGGCCTTCGATAGCCGCCCGTACCGGAACCATCCAAAATGGAACATGGCCTACGAGTTCAAGAAACTGTTGCCTGAGATTCCGTTGATCTGCGATCCAAGCCACATTGCCGGTAAACGCGCCTTGTTGCAGCAAATCAGCCAGGAGGCGCTGAACCTTCAGGTAGACGGCCTCATGATCGAGACCCACTGCAACCCAGACGTGGCCCTGAGCGATGCCGCCCAGCAAGTAACCCCGGAAGGACTTTCCAACCTGTTGGCTTCTTTGGTAGTAGAGCGTGTACCGCTTACGTCTACCCAAAACGAAGAAGAGCTAAGCGAGCTGCGTAACCTGATTGACTACCTGGACAACGAGCTAATCAACGTGTTGTCTCGCCGGTCAGCGGTAGCCAAGCAGATTGGTCTTCTCAAGAAAGAAAACAAGATGAACCTGCTGCAAACCGGTCGTTGGGAACAAGTAATGGAGCAGCGTCTGAAAGCTGCGGCCAGAGAAGGGCTGGAAGAAGTATTTGTAAAAGCTATCTTCCAGGAGATTCATCAGCACTCCCTGCATGTTCAGGCGGCGGCAGAACCTGCCAAAGTTGAGTTGTAAGACATATGGCAGAAGAGAAAACACCCGCTAAAAGGTGTTTCTGAAAAGAGGCTATAAAGTCTCTTCAACTTCCCGCTAAACTGCTATAAAATTTCCCTTAAGCCCCGGCTGTTCCAGTCGGGGCTTTTTATTTACTCAGCCATGAAACAGCTTTTTCGATAGACTATAAATCCTGGGAATGAAATCCAGCATGAAGGTGATTCTTGCCTGTTTTTAGGCTCCTTTTCCCATTTTCACCATAAATGAAGTAGAATTGATGTAGTAGGTTATTGAGAATTGACGTAGTAAAGAAGTACTCCTCCTGAACACCAAATCCGGAAAGAAAGGTACTTTCGCAGAGAGAGTAACAGCACCATTTTTCTGTACTTTCGCCAACAAAATCCCCTACTCTCAACAATTCTGTATGGTAAAAAACTACTCACCTTTCAAGCGTAATCATTTCTCTTTCAGGAAGGCACTTGCCCTCTTGTGTGTACTGCTTACCTTTTCCTCATTGTCTGAAGCCCAGACGTTGGTGTGGGAAGAGAATTTTGATGGCACCGCTATCAATCCCAGCTTCTGGAGTTTTGAAGTAGGCGATGGCTGTAACCGTAACCTCTGCGGTTGGGGCAACAATGAACTGCAATACTACACAGACCGCTCTGAGAACGCCCGCATAGAAAACGGCAATCTTGTGATAGAAGCCCGCAAGGAAGCTTACCAAACGAGGCAGTTTACCTCCGCCCGCCTCAAAACCGAAGCAAAACTGCAGTTCAAGTACGGCACCGTTGAAGCCCGCATCAAAATCCCGAATTTGAGCAATGGTTTATGGCCGGCGCTGTGGACCCTGGGCTCGGTAGGTGGCGTGTGGCCGGCAAACGGCGAGATTGATATCCTGGAGATGGGGATCAGGGAAGCGGTTCAGGCCGGCTTGACCAACCGCCGCGTAGGGGCCGCCGTGCACTGGGAGCACAACAATACCCGCGCCGACTACGGCATCCATTTTGACAACCCCACAGACTTAACGGATGATTACCACACCTACAAAATGGTATGGAACAGCCAGGCCATCGGGATCTACATTGACAACCGTGAGTACTTTACCTTTAACATTGCCGGGGCGGCGGGCAGTGACCTGGAGGAGTTCCATAACCCACACTTCCTGCTGCTGAACCTGGCCGTGGGCGGAAATTACACCGGAATCACTACTGTGAACGGCATCACGGCTCCGTTCCCGGCCAAGATGTATGTAGACTACATCAGGCTGTACCAGAACCCCGGTGATGTCTTGTACAAAGCCGAAGACCATGTGATTGCCGCCGGTAACTTCGGGGTGTACACTGAGACCGTTCCTACCATAGCCCGCCTGAACTATGACGGCGGGGCCAACCTGTTTGTCTGGAACGGCTTGGCTGCGCAGACGGCCACTCCCTTTGAAGGCACGGAGGTGCTGTCGTATCAGGCCACCCCTGCCAACTGGTTCGGCTTCGGGACAGACCATCCAGGCAAAAACCTGTCGGCGTACCGGACAAGCGGGTCCTTGAAGTTCCATATGAAGACTTCCTCTACGGCTACGTTCAAAGTGGGCGTGAAGAACGGCACCACTGAGTCGTGGATCAACTTTGAGAACGGGCAGCAGCAGTACGGCTTGGTACGTGACGGGAACTGGCACGAAGTCACCATTCCGCTGAGCAGCTTCAGCAATCCGGCGGTAGATTTCACCAATGTCACTTCTACTTTTATGCTGTCCGCCGATGCGCCTGCCGCCAACGTTGACTTTCAGGTAGACAACATCTACTACACCACCGGTTCTGTTTTCAAAAGTGCGCCATATGTGAGCATAACCGCTCCGGCCGTGAATGCGCCTTTCCAGGGCCCGGCCAACATCACCCTGCAAGCCAACGCCACTGACCCAGACGGCACCATCACCAAAGTGGAATTCTATAACGGCACTACTTTGCTGGGCACGGCTACTACGAGCCCCTATACCTTCAACTGGAACAACGTACCGGTGGGCACCTACGCCATTACCGCCAAAGCCTACGACAACGAGAACCTGACCACCACCTCGTCGGTGCGGGAAGTAGTGGTGAATGCTGTGAGCGCCAGTTCAAACTTTGGAGTATACACCGAAACCACGGTTGTAGGCGAGAAACTGAATTACCCCACCGATGCCAGCCTGTACCTTTGGGAAGGAACCCTTTCGGCCATTACCAACCCCGCTCCTTCGCCTTTTGAGGGCACCGATGTGATCGCCGTGAAAGAAACCGGGGGCAAAGGCTGGTACGGCTTCGGGATTGCGCTTCCTGCTGACCGAAATCTTTCTACTTACGCCATTAACGGGCAGCTTAAATTCCACATGAAGACTACGGCCACCGGCACCTTTAAAGTGGGCATTAAGGGCGGAGCTGTGGAGAGCTGGATTAACATCCCCGAGACGGGTAACCAATATGGGTTGATCCGGGACGGACAGTGGCACCAGGTAACTATCCCCTTCAGCCAGTTCAGAACGGTAGCGGGCTTTGATTTGAGCAAAGTGAATCAGGCGTTTATGTTTGCCTCTGTAACCACTCCCCCGGCCGGGGCTGAGTTTTTCATTGACAACATCTATTACAGTCCCGGACCACTGGGCGTGAAAGAAGACCCGGAACTGAAAGCCAGTGTTACCCTCTACCCTAACCCCACTAACCGGGAGCTGCAATTCGCTTCTGTCAAAAGTTTAAAGGGCAGCACCATCCTCATCACAGATGTAACCGGAAGAGAAGTGCTGAAAACCCAGTTGAAGGGCAACCAGCTAGACGTGCAGCACTTGCCTGCCGGTTTGTACACCCTAACGCTACAGCACAACGGCAAGATCACCCACAAACGCTTTGTAAAAAATTAGACTTTAGGATAAGGATTAGGTAAAAAGGCGGCTCTCATTGGGAGCCGCCTTTTTTTATCTATTATCCAGAAAATAGGTCCAAAACGGTTCAGCGTTGTAGGTGGCCAAACTTAAGGACTTGGTTCTATCTACTTGGAAACAAAATATCCAGAATGTCACGGGTAACGGAGCCTGGCCGGCGTCTTTCTTCTTCTCTCCAGTCATACTCCGCATCATACGCCCGGTCGCCGTGTAAAATAAACGCACCCGGCTCTAAGCGTACGCCCATCAGGTTTCGGCAGTCGGTGGGTGGGGGTTGATGTCCCGGCGGACGATTTGGGTACCAGATGCGGCACTCGCCTGGCGGCGGATAATGCCCCTTAGGCACTCCCTCTAACCTTCTCGGGGCATACACGCCTTTCGGGGGGAACACCACTCGGCCCAGAATATCGCCCAGGGTTCCTGATCTTCTTTCATAACGGTCATTTCCACCTCCCTCACCGTATTCCTTATCCTTGTAGCGTTCTTTGTATTCCTGCTTCCCCTTGTTCTCTTTCTCTTTATACTCCTTTTCCTTTTTGCCTTTCTTACCATTACCCTCCTGGGCGAAGGTTTCGGGCGCGGCAATAAGCAAAAATCCGGCGGCCAGGCATAAAGTGAGTTTCTTCATAGGCATCATGGCGGTATGGGTTTGGTGTACTTATCCGCTTCGGGCAAAGTTCGTACCAACAGAAGACCTGATGCTATTCGGCACCCCTGCTAAGGATTCGTTTTCTGCTTTGTTTTGGCAAAACAGCCTAAGAACGCATAGCTGCTTTAATCCTTCCACCTACCACAACCCAGAAGTAAAACCTCTTCGCTCAGAAACACAACCCGTACCGCTCACTGGATAGTAGATCAGGCATTTCTAACACCCACCGGTAAGTAGCGATCTACATTATAGAACAGAGTTGGAAAGAAAAGCAGTCTCAGAACAGTTCGCTGGCTCAGGAGTAACTGCATGCTCACCATGAACTTGCGTTTGATGATAATTTCCTGCCATTTTTAGAAAAACTCCTCTAAAACAGAGCATCTAAGCTTTTCTTTTTCATAAGGCCAGAATAGAAGCTGATTCAGAAGTTCTGTATATTTCTGCAAGCAATCGCAAAGGGTTACTACACTTATATTACCCTTCTGAAAGATTATAACTCATTGAATTTGTAAATGCATCATGTGGATTTAGAGTTATGGGAAAGGCTGGAGAAATTTGACCTGGATGATCCAACCGCAACCTTCAACTTTTCTGACCGGTTGGCCCGGGAAAACGGCTGGACCAGAGCGTTCGCCTATAAAGTGGTAGATGAATACAAGAAGTTTTTATACCTCTGTTGCATCTCGGATAAACCCGTTACTCCTTCTGACCCCGTTGATCAAGCCTGGCACCTGCACTTGACGTACACCCACTCTTACTGGATAGACCTCTGCCAGAACACGCTTGGCAAATTGCTGCACCATACCCCTACCAAGGGCGGGGAAACAGAAGCCGCTCATTACCAGCAGGGCTATGCCTACACCTATGATTTGTACACCCGTGTATTCGGGCATGTACCACGGGCGGGCGTTTGGGAGGAGAAATCAGAAAGGTTTCAGAAAACGAAGTTTGTGCGGGTAGACACCCATAAATTTCTGCTACTGAATAAACCTCCCAAAGCATTGATTTGGTTTTATGTGCTTTTGGTAGGCATCCTGAACATTATTCTATTCAGGACAAACTACCAGTTAGCAGGTCTTCTACTTTTAATTAATGTAGGTGTTCCCCTGCTGTACTTTTTCATTCGGGACTCTTCAGAGGTGGGGTTCACCGCGGGTGGGTTAACTCTGAGTGCTGGAGCTGGGGCCGGATGCAGCGGCGGGGATGATTCTTCTGACGGCTGCGGCGGGGATGGCGGGTGCGGTGGCTGTGGAGGTTGTGGAGGCGATTGATCTCCGGAGCCATTCCCTAAACCCGTGCCGGTTTACGCAAAACAACCTTGTACTTCTTTCTAACCTGTCTCCAACCCAAGCCTTATTGCAGAAACAAAACCAAACCCCTCCCGTTCTAAAATGTAGATCAATCATTTCTAACACTCAGGTAAGACGCGAGAGGAATTATGGAAAACAGTTGGAAAGAATCGCAACACCAGAATACAACGCTGACCCAGGAGCTGCCCAAGGCACTCTCCAACCCGGCGTATGATATAGCCCAGATCATGGGCGGCATTTACGGCGAAGGCATCATTGCCCTGAAAGGGGCCTTTAGCCGGGAATGGGCGCAGCAGCTGCACGAAGATCTTCTGCGGCTGTACGAGGATGCCCTGCAAAGACCCGGCGGTGCCGTAGGCCGGGGGCCAAAGCGGCATTACGTGGAAATCCATCCTGAAAACATCCGGGGATTCATAGAGCTGGTGACGCACCCCTGGGTGACCACCGTCTGCGAAGCCGTATTAGGCCCCGATTACAAGATTGTGGAAATTGGCTTTGACGTGCCGAATCCCGGAGCCGTGAACCAGCCCTGGCACCGCGACTTTCCTGCCCCGGAAGACACCATCATTGGTCGGCGCATCAACTCCCTGGCCTTTAACCTCACCACCGTAGATGTGTTTGAAGACATGGGCCCATTTGAGATTGCCCCGGGCACCCAGTGGGATCTGCCCACCGATTTTGAGCACGGCATGTTCCCGCCTAAGTCTAACTACCTTCGGTATGAGGCCAGGGCTCAGCGCAAGATGCCCAAGATGGGCGATATTTCGGCCCGTTCTGCCTTAACCATCCACCGCGGTACCGCCAACCACTCAGATAAATCCCGGCCCGCTTTGGTGCTAGGGGTAGACGCTCCCGGCGGCATCAATGCCGAACGCCACGACCTGCAGATTTCCCGCGAGTTTTATGAACAACTTCCCGAATACGTTCGGCAGCACCTCACCTACCGGATGGTAGACAAACTGGAGCCCATTGTGCAGGCACATACCATTGAAGGATTGATGATGGGCGAAGCTTAGAATTTCTGATTTTGGAGTGTTTTCCAGAAAACAGCTCTGAAACAGAACAGGCTCAATAGTTATTTATAAAAGCAAAAGCTCTGCAGTTTCCTGCAGAGCTTTTGCTTTTACCCGTGTTTAGAAAAACTAGCGCATAATCCTGATTCCGCCGCCCCGTCCGCTCATGGGGTTCAGGTGCTTGTTCAGGCTGTAAGTGAACTGCAGCATAAAGTAGCGGCCCAGGGAGTTCAGGGTCTCGCGCTGCACGTAGTTGGCGCCGGTGGTCTGGTTCACGCCCAGGTTCTGGTCCAGCAGGTTCACGGCCGTCAGGCGCAACTCGCCGCTGTTGTTTTTGAGGAACTGCTTCGCAAGGGAGGCATTCAGCAAGGGAATATTCTGCCGGAAACCCAGTTGCGGATTGTTATACACCTGGTAATCCAACACCGAGTTCAGGTGGAACTGTAGTGGCAGGTACAAGTTGGTCTCGGCGGTGTAGTTCTGGTTCACAAACTTCTGGTCTCTGTTTTCCGCCGAGCTATAATCGGTGGTGTTCCAGCTCAGATCTGCCCTTAGGCTGATATCAAACTTCTGATCCAGGCGGTATTCATAGCGCACATTCCCGGCCAGGGTGCGGGTGTCTACGGTGGTGGCCACGTTGTCAATCAGGTTGATGCCGCGCTGTTCCCGCACGTTGGCCCCAACGTTCAGGCGGCTGTGCAGCTTTCTTACCGGGTAGCCCAGGTTCAGGTTCAGGGAAGACATGCGGTTGTACTTCACATTCACCGGCTGGGTGGTGCGCACCAGGTTGGCATCGTAGCGCACCGAGTTGGTGATGGCATCGGTGGTGTAGTTCATGTACCCGAACACAAAGAAATTAATCATAGACGTGGGGTTGAACATGCTGAAGTTAACGCGCATCTGGTGCTGGTAGGCGGGCCGGAGCGCGGGATTTCCCACGTACACGTTCAGTTGGTTGCTGCTATCGGGGAGCGGTTGCAGTTGGCGTACCGAGGGTTCCTGCACCGAGGTTTCGTAGTTCAACTCCACTCTCCGGTTCCCGCTGAACTCGTAATTGAAGCGGGCGCTGGGCAGCACGTTGTTAAAGGATTTGCTTACCGGCATGTTCTCTTTCTGCCGCACGTAGCCCACCAACTCTGAGTGCTGAAACGCCGGCCCGATGGCAAAGCTGAAGGCATCGCGGTTCACTCTGAAGTTCACGCCCGCCCGGTGGTAGCTGAAATTACTGTTGTACTGGTTACTCTGGCTCTGGTTCAGGAACTGCTCCCCGTCTTTCAGGTCAAACACCCGCTGGTCAGATTCATTGTGGTTCTGGCGGTACAGGTACGTGGCTTCCAGGTAGCGGCGGTTGCCCAGGGGCTCGGTGGCGTTCAAAGTACCGCTGTAGCTGTACGTACTGGTCTCGTTCTGCCGTAACTGGTTTATCTCCTGCCGCGGTAAATTGGCGAACTCATTGATGGCCCGTAAGCGGTTCTCGTTGTCATTGGTAGAAAGGCTGCCTTGGGTGGTCAATGAGAGCGTTCGGCCTTTTTTCCGGAATTTGTGCCGGAAAAGCAGGCTGGCGTTCAGGTTCTGGCTGTCGCCGGAAGTGAGGCTATGGTTATCGCTGCTGTTCTGGAAAGCCCCTTCGGCGGTTCTGGTTTCGCTCTGGGTGGTGCCCTCCCCCTGCGTGCGGTTCATGCCCGCGGTGGTAGCCAGTTTGATAGAGTTCGCGGAGTCCAGCTTGTGGTCCAGGGACAGGTTGAGGCGGTGGTTGGTGTTGGTGTTTTCCTGCGTTCCGTTCTGGGTGTAGCGCAGCGCGCCGGTGGGCCGCACCTCATCGCGCTCAAGGGTGTTGCGTACGTCGTGGTTCAGGTGGTTGAGAAAGTAATTGCCGTTGGCTTCGGTGTTCTTGCCCAGTTGCTGGTTGAAGTTCAGGCCCCCACCGTACGTGCTCATGAGGCCGTTGGTGCGGGTGCCGTTGTTCAGCGGGATGCCGTTGTTGCCGCCAATCTCAATCCGGAACGCCCCACCCGAGGCCATCTGCTGCATGCCCCCCGTAAAGGCCATGTACTCCTCAATCCCGAAACCCTGCGTGTTCACATTGTTGCCCATGCCCAAAACCGAGAACTGTTTGCCTTTCTGAAACCGGTTCAGGTTGAATTTGCTCTGGAAGCGCGAATCTGTCCCGGCCCCCACCATGGCGTTGCCAAACATACTGTTCTTGCGGTCCTCCTTCAGTTGCAGGTTAATGGTTTTGGTGCGCTGCCCATCATCAATACCCGAAAACTCCGCCTGGTCCGATTTCTTGTCGTAGACCTGTACCTTACTCACCGCATCGGCGGGCAGGTTTTTGGCCGCAATTTTAGGATCTGAGCCGAAAAACTCTTTTCCGTCTACCGTCAAGCGCCGCACCTTCTCGCCCTGCACGCTTATGGAACCATCGCTCTCCACCTGCACCCCGGGCATTTTCTTGAGGAGTTCTTCCACGGCGGCATTGGGTTGGGTTTTGAAAGAACCGGCGTTAAACTCCAGCGTGTCTTTCTTAATGGTGACCGGGTCCTGCTCGCCTTTCACCAGCACCTCGCCCAACGTATTGGAAGCGGGTTTCAGCTGAATGGAACCTAGTTCAACGGGACCAGTTCCCTCCGGCGCGTCAACGGTTTTAAAGTAAGAGGTAAAGCCCACAAACGAGATTTTGAGCAGGTAAGAGGCCTTGTTCAGGTTTTTGATCTCAAAGGCACCCTGGGCATCGGTGGACCCAAAGGTGACCAGCGTGGAGTCTTTGGGTTGGAGCAGAAGCACGGTGGTAGAGGGCAAAGGACTGCCCTGGTCATCCATCACTTTCCCTTTCACCGAAAACTTTTGGGCATAGGAGATCTGGCCTACCAACAGGCAGGCTATCAGTAGAAGTCTTTTCATAGAAGTAGGCTTGGCGGCAGCTTTTAGTTGCGGATGATCATATTATTGCCGTTCTGGCGCATGCGTTCCATTTGCTCACTCATCATGGCCTGGTACTGCTTCTCGGTAACTTTTTCGCCTTTTACCGGCTCCACAAGCTCCCCCTTTTTCAATGGTCTCAGCTCTACCTGCAGGGCTTTCAGGGTGCGCTCGCCGTTGTTCACGTCAATTTCCAGCACGCCGCCGGGCAGAGAGGCGTACCCTTCTGGTCCTAAGAAAGGTCGCAGTTTATCGGTGTACCAGGCCACCACGGTGCGGTTCCGTTTCTCGTCAAAATAGGTGGCTTGCTTGCAGGTATAGCCCAGAATGGTTTTGGTGCCGTCGGTAAATTTCCAGGGCAAGGTGCTGATGCTGTCCTGCACAATGTACTTTTTGCCGTTGAACTCCCGCAGTGATACCTTCTTGAATTCGGCGGGTAGCAGGTACTGCTCTTCGCTGTTCATTCTAATGCGCATGGTCACGCCCCCACCAGAT
The DNA here is from genome assembly GCF_017355955.1 of Sabulibacter ruber. Classification (GTDB taxonomy): domain Bacteria; phylum Bacteroidota; class Bacteroidia; order Cytophagales; family Hymenobacteraceae; genus Nibribacter; species Nibribacter ruber_A. The sequence continues at coordinate 716,840 of NZ_JAFFID010000001.1, forward strand.
CCGGCAATGGCCTCCTCCTCTTCGTCTACCATGCGCTTGTACAGCGAGGCCTGTGGATTGAAGTACAAAGCCTGTTTGCTCACGTTGAACTCCGGAATCATGTTCTTCATGGCTTCGCGTTCTTTGGTGAGCGAGCGGTGCAGGTTCATCTTCACTTCATAGACAATCACTCCTTCCTGGGCCCAGGAAAAAGTAGCCAGGCTTAGCAAAAACAAGATCACAAGGGTAGTTTTGAGGGTTTTCATAGGTCGGTTGTTTTTTTGGTAAAGGTAACCGAGGCCCCAACGCGAAGGTGTTAACGCCTACCTAAGGAAAAGTTAAAGTCTTGTTAAAGTCAGATAGGCTACTTTTGTTCGTTTCCTTAACACATGAGGGAAGGAAACCACCGGGGAATTGGGGTGTTTTGAAGCTGTTTTCAGGAAAGCAGCTCAAAATCAAAGAACTAGCTTTCGTCGCCTGAATTCTATCCTGAACTTCCTCCAGAACCTGCGTATATACATTGAATAAATACGGATCTCTGCCACACCACTCTATGAAAAAACTACGGATTCCCGTTGGCCTGCTGTTAGCCTGTTCTCTTCTCTATTCCTGTGATTTAAAAGCCAGAAAAGAAACAAACCAGGAGACTGCTTCCCAAGCAGCCTCGGCGGCAAACAAGGCCAAGCTCCCCCCACCCGATACCACCCAAAACGTCAAGAACTACAGCCGCGTAATTGGCTGGCCCACCGATAAAATGCCCGAGGCTCCCACGGCATTCCGGGTAAATAAGTTTGCGGCCGGTTTGCGCAATCCGCGCTGGATTTACGTGGCCCCCAACGGCGATATTTTTGTCTCAGAGGCGGAAACCGTTAAGCGCGGGAAAGAGCGCCGCGAGGCCCGCAAATCGGGGATGGACAAATCGCAGAACATGAACCGCAGCGCCAACCGCATTACCCTGTTCCGGGATGTGAACCAGGACGGCGTACCCGAGGAAAGGTATACCTTTCTGCAGCGCCAGAACCAACCCTTTGGCATGCTGGTACTCAACAACTACTTCTACGTGGCCAACACCGATGGTCTTTGGCGCTATCCTTACCAGCCCGGCCAGACCCGCCTGAATGGCCGGGGCGAGAAAATCCTGGAACTACCCGCCGGCGGCTACAACAATCACTGGACCCGCAACATCATTGCCAACGCCGATGGCTCTAAGATTTACATAGCGGTGGGCTCGGGCAGCAACAACGGCGAAAACGGCATGGAACACGAGGTGCGGCGTGCCTGTATCCTGGAGATCAACCCAGACGGTTCAGGGGAGCGCATCTACGCCAGCGGCCTGCGCAATCCCGTAGGCATGGACTGGGCTCCCAATGCCAGAACCCTCTGGACCGCCGTGAACGAGCGCGACGAACTAGGCGATGAACTGGTCCCCGATTACCTCACCAGCGTGAAAGAAGGCGGTTTCTACGGCTGGCCGTACGCTTACTTCGGGCAGAACGAAGACCCGCGCATGAAGGGCCAGCGCCCCGACCTGGTTAAAAAGACCCTGGTGCCGGATGTTCCGCTGGGGGCGCATACTGCCTCGTTGGGTTTGGCGTTTTACAAGCGGTCGGCGTTTCCGGGCAAGTACCGGGGCGGCGCTTTCATAGGGCAACACGGCTCCTGGAACAACTCAAAACTAGTGGGCTACAAAGTGGTGTTCGTGCCGTTTGAGAACGGAAAACCCAGCGGCCCGCCTGAGGACTTCCTGACCGGCTTCATCGCCGATGCGGAGAAAAACCAGGTGTACGGGCGCCCGGTAGGAATAGCGGTGCTCCCCGATGGCTCCCTGCTGGTCTCCGATGACGCTGCCAATACCATCTGGCGCGTGGCCGCCAAGTAAGCCTGGAACAAACCCGACCATCATTCCTATTTCTTATGCGTTTTGGGGCCTCTTTGCGTAAAACAAACCAAAATCAACCAGCCTTTCACCCCAACAAGGCCGATTACTTATTTATGAAACAGTTTAGAGCTTTCTTTTTAGTAGCAGTTTTTGTCTGTGGCGGCTTTCTGGCGCAGGCCCAGGTAAAACCGCTTGATGCAGAATTAACCAATTATACTTATCCGTTTCCGGTGGCTTTTCACCCGGTAAAGGTGCAGCAGCAGTCGTTTAAGATGGCGTACATGGATGTGAAGCCGCAGAAAGCCAACGGCAAAACCGTTCTGTTGCTGCACGGCAAGAACTTTAACGGGGCGTACTGGGAACAGACCGCCAGAGACCTGGCCAAGAACGGCTACCGCGTGATCATCCCAGACCAGATTGGGTTTGGCAAATCGTCTAAGCCGCAGAACATCCAGTACTCGTTCCAGATGCTGGCGCAGAACACCAAAGGCCTGTTAGATACTCTGGGCGTGAAGAAAACCGCCGTGCTGGGCCATTCTATGGGCGGCATGCTGGCTACCCGTTTCGCGCTTATGTTCCCGGAAGTTACCGAAAAACTGATCCTGGAGAACCCCATCGGGCTGGAAGACTGGAAACGCTGGGTGCCTTACCAGAGCGTGGAAAAATGGTACGCCGGGGAACTGAAACAGACCCAGGAAGGCATCAAGAAATACCAACTGGACAACTACTACGGCGGCCAGTGGAAACCCGAGTACGACCCATGGGTGAACCTGCTGGCCGGCTGGACCGTGGGCCCCGATTACCCGAAAATTGCTTGGAACGCCGCCCTTACCTATGACATGATCTTCACCCAGCCGGTGGTGTATGAGTTTGACCAACTCAAAATGCCTGCCCTGCTCCTCATTGGGCAGCGGGACCGTACCGCTTTGGGTAAAGCCAATGCCCCGGCGGCCGCGCGCGAGAAACTGGGCAACTACCCGGCCCTGGGCAAAGAAACCGCCAAGAAGATCCCCAATGCCAACCTGGTGGAGCTGGACAACGTGGGTCACTTGCCCCACATTGAAGCCTATGACCGGTTCATCCAGCCGCTGTTGTCTTTCCTGAAATCCTGAGGAACGAACTGGTATAAACCCACCTCCCCTTCTGGATAAACCCTGAAAATCTGTTTACAGGCTGATTTTGTGAAATTGGCCTGTAAACAGATTTTTTGTTTGCGCCGTTAAACCAAGCTGGGTCAGCGCAGTCTAAGCTGAAACCACACGTGCAAATGAAAAAAACATCTTTACTCTTTTTCTATTTCTTCACGCTTTCTTTTCTGGGATATAGCCAGGCTACCTCCATCAGGGGGCAGGCCGTAGGCGGCGGTTCTCCGCTGATCGCGGCTACCGTGGCGCTCCTGAATGCGCAGGACTCCTCGGTGTACAAAGGCGCCGCCACCGATGTGGAAGGTAGATTTGAGATAGCCGGGGTACGGAACGGGCGCTTTGTCTTGAAGATCTCCTACCTGGGCTTCTCCGATTTATACCGCCCCATTACCGCCACCGGCGAACCCATCAACCTGGGCACCCTGACCCTGGGCCAGGGCGCTACCCAACTGCGGGAAGTGGAAGTGGTGGGCCGCGCCGCTACCGTGATCCAGAAACAAGACACCTCAGAAATGAACGCGGCCGCCTACAAAGTAAACCGCGACGCCAACGCCGAGAACCTGATCCAGAAGATGCCGGGCATTACCATCCAGAACGGACAGGTGCAGGCCCAGGGCGAGCGCGTGCAGCGGGTTTTGGTAGATGGCAAGGAGTTCTTCGGCGAAGACCCTAATGCTGTTTTAAGAAACCTTCCGGCCGAGGTGATCTCTAAAATCCAGGTGTACGACCGCCAGAGCGACCAGGCCCAGTTTACAGGCTTTTCTGACGGAAACGAGCAGAAAACGATCAACATCGTGACTAAGCCCGAGTTCAGAACCGGCCAGTTCGGGCGGTTCAGCGCGGGCGTGGGCACCGATAACCGCTACCGGTTAAGCGGCAACATGAACCAGTTTGAGGGTGACCGTCGCATCTCCATTGTGGGCCTGAGCAACAACGTGAACGAGCAGAACTTCTCCTCTGAAGACCTGGTGGGCGTAGCCAGTGCCTCTAACCGGGGTGGCGGCGGAAACCGCGGTGGTGGCGGAGGTGGTCCTCGCGGCGGCGGCGGACCCGGCGGTGGTGGCTGGGGCGGTGGCAACAACACCGGCGATTTCCTGGTGAACACCAGCAACGGTATTGCTACTACCAACGCCATCGGGTTGAATTACCTGGATAAGTGGGGCAAAAAAGTAGACGTACAAGGCAGCTACTTCTTCAACCACTCCAACAATGACTATAACTACAGTGCGTTCCGGCAATTCGGGATTGATACCGAGGATGCCTATGACGTGCGCGAGAACGGGAACTCAGACGCTAAAAACCAGAACCACCGTCTGAACCTGCGCCTCACCTATACCATTGACAGCGCCAACTCCATCATCATCCGTCCGCGGTTGAGCATTCAGCAGAACGATGGCTCCAGCTTGACTAATTCGCGCTTATCTGTTGGTCCGGCTACCCAAACCGACCGGATGCTGATCAACAACTTTGACAACATCTTCAACTCAGAACTGTCTGGGCTGAACTTCAACAACAGCATTCTGTACCGCCACGCGTTTGCTAAGCGGGGCCGCACGTTCAGCATTGACATCAACAACGGGTACAACCAGAACAAAGGCGACAGCCGTTCTGATATTTCCTACCTGCGTGACCTGGTGAACGAGGGCGATGATTCCTTGGTGTTCCTTTCCTCTAACCTGGACAACAGAGGCTATTCGATGGGCGCAAACCTCAACTATACCGAGCCGCTTACCAAAAACACCCAGTTGCAACTAACCTACGGCACCAACTACAGCAATTCAGACGGTGACAGACGTACGTACCAGTTCCGCCCGGTAACCGAGTTATATGACAGCCTGGTGACCAACCAATCCAGCACGGTGGAGTCTTCTACCAAAACCCAGGAGTTTGGCGGAGGCTGGCGGTATAACACTAAAGACTTCCAGCTGATGCTGAGCGCCCGTTACCAGTGGCTACAATTCTCTACTGATCAGCTGTACCCTTCGCCTATTGATACCACCCGCAACTACCACAATGTATTGCCGTTTGCCATGTTGCGTTACAACTTCAACCAGGACCGCAACATTAGGGTGTTCTACATGGGCCGTTCGCAGACGCCATCGGTGGAGCAATTGCAAAGCGCGGTGGACTTTTCTAACCCAACCTTGCTGAGCCAGGGCAACCCCAACTTAGGCCAGAGCTTTAACAATAACCTTAACATCAGGTATTCTGCCGCTAACCCGGGAAGGTCTTCTTCTTTCTTTGCCGTGCTGGGTGGTTCCTTTGCCCAGGACTTCATTGGGACCAGCACCATCCGGAACACCACGCCAGACACCAACGGACCTGACGTAGAAGATGAACCGATTGTAACCCCTACCGGGGTGCGCCTGGCCGCCGGGCAGCAATTGTCTAGACCGGTGAACTTAGACGGGCAGTACTCGCTTCGTTCGTTCTTCAACTATGGGTTGCCCATTCCGTTCATCAAGTCTAACCTGAACCTGAACGCCAACGCCACCTACACCAATACCCCGTCTTTGTACGCTGACTTCAGCACCGGTTACCAGTTCGTGAAAAACAATACCAAATCCACCAACCTGGGCGGCGGGGTTGTGATCAGCAGCAACATCAGCGAGAACCTGGACTTTCTGGTGTCTACCAACGCCAGCTACAACAACGTAGAATACCAGTTCCTGACCCGTCAGAACAACAACTACTACAACCAGAGCAGCCTGGTGCGGGTGAACTGGATTATCTGGAAAGGCCTGACCATTACGTCTGAACTCAATCACCAATACAATGGCGGTTTATCTGCAGGCATTGATCCAACCTATATGCTGTGGAATGGCAGCATTGGGTACAAGTTCATGAAAGACCGCCAGGCCGAGATCCGTTTGTCAGGCTTTGACTTGTTGGGCGAGAACACCAGCATTCAGCGGAACGTGACCAACGCCTACATTGAAGACATCCAGACCACCGTGTTGCAACGCTACTTCATGCTGAGCTTCAATTACAACCTGCGCATGTTTGGCGCTGGTCGGGGCGGTAACATCCCTCCTGCCCGTCCGGGCGGTTTCCCGGGTGGCGGATACCCAGGCGGTGGCCGTAACTAATCTTTAGCCTAATACATTACCCTTGCGTTTCGGGCCTCTTTTCCAGGAAAGAGGCCCGAAACTGTTTTCAGGGAATACTCATTTCCTGATCTCCCTACAACTATATAGAGATTCATGAGTTTTAAGTAACATTAGAAAATTTTACACCTAAAACCCCAACACGAAAAATCAACCGCCATGGAGAGATTGAGAGCGTACAACCAGAAGCTACTGGCTTTTATTGGCACTTTGATAGCGGCGGGAGTTCTTGGCCTGTTCCTGGTTGGGGCTTTTCTGCTGGTAATAGAGCTTTTTGATAACCAGGGAAGCGATTATGAAGAAGCGCCTTCCATCAGTCTTCCGGGCAAAAAAACAGGGGGTACCAAACAACAGCAGCGGAAGCAGGAGATTTCCTTTCACTCCCCTGACCTCATTGACACGGCCACCCACCTCTACCTCATTCCGGTTTCACTGAGAAACACTCCGCAGAATGTAGATCAGAGAACCATGGAAACCATGGTGGAGGCGGTCACCAGTTCCAGCAGAGGTTACCGCGAGGGCTATCACTACGAGGGAGCATACAGCAACATTGTGCTTTATGATCAACCGCGGGGAACCACCCACGCCGTGTTCAACCAAACCGTGAACCTGGGGAGCTTCAGAAATTTTCAGATAAAGGGACAACAGTACCTGCTCATCAAAGGCTGCCGCAAAGACACCAACCAGGATGCTAAACTGAACGAAGAGGATTTACAGTCTTTTTATGTGTATGACGTTGCCGCAAAGCGCCTGCAGGAAATCAGTTTTCCTAACATGGGGCTGGAAACCTACACGGTGCTGCACCAATCAGACCAGATTGTGCTGAGCTTTGGCGTAGACCAGAACCAGGACGGCATCTTGGAAAGGGAACCTATGGTGTTGAAAAGGTACTCTCTGACGGATAGAAAGGCCGTAGACCTGATCAACCCAAATCTGGTGAAGCAATTACAGGGGTTGGTGAAATAATCTGGAGATTGCATAACCTCAGCTTCAGTTAGTACTCAGAACTAGTAAAACGACCCAAAATCGTTTTTGACTTTCCCCCGGTAGCCCTTACATTCGGGTTTTAAGGAATGGTGGCCGCAAAGTTCTGCAACTAGACTCTCCTTCTTTTCTGGAAGCGAAGTAAAAGTGCCTTGCGGAACAGCATTCTGCTTTATTAAGCGTTACTTATGCGGCTGTCTTGGTCATCTGCTTCAGGCTGAGCCGCCCTACTTACATGAGCCCAGAGAAATTACAGTACCTCGCCCAAAAGCTGGAGGGGGAACTTCACTTTGACAATACTATGCGGACGCTGTATGCCACCGATGCCTCGGCGTACCGCGAGAAACCCCTGGCCGTAGCGTTTCCCGCCTCGGTGCAGGACATCAAAACCCTTATCACCTTTGCCCGCCTGGAAGGCACGTCTTTGATCCCGCGCACGGCCGGTACTTCGCTGGCCGGTCAGGTGGTGGGCAGTGGCATTGTGGTGGACGTTTCGCGCACGTTTACCCAGATTCTGGAGGTAAACCCCCAGGAGAACTGGGTGCGCGTGCAGCCCGGAGTGATCCGGGATGAGCTGAACATGTTTTTGAAGCAGCACGGACTGTTCTACGGACCAGAGACGTCTACGGCTAACCGCGCCATGATTGGCGGTATGGTGGGCAACAACTCCTGCGGCTCCAACTCCATTGTGTACGGCAGCGCCCGCGAGCACCTCATCAGCGTGAAAGCCATTCTGAGCGACGGCACCGAGGCGGAATTCGGGGCATTGACGCGGGAGGAATTTGAGGCGAAATGCCGGGGCGAGAATACCTCGGGAGATCTGGAGACGCGCATCTACCAGGCCACTAAAGCCATGCTGAGCCACCCCCAGACGCAGGAGAACATTAGGGCCGAGTTTCCCAAGCCCAGCATCCAGCGCCGCAACACCGGCTACGCCATTGACCTGCTTCTGGAAACCGAACCGTTCACCGAGACCGACGAGCACTTCAACTTCTGCAAGCTCATTGCCGGTTCTGAGGGTACGCTGGCCTTCCTGACCGAGATCAAGCTGCACGTAAACAAACTTCCGCCTAAGGAGATTGGCTTGCTGTGCGTGCACTGCCAGAGCGTAGATGAATCTTTGAGGGCGAACCTGGTGGCCTTGCTGCATAACCCCAGCGCCAGCGAGCTGATGGACCATTACGTGCTGGAGTGCACCAAAACCAACATTGAGCAGAGCCAGAACCGCTTCTTCGTGCAGGGCGATCCCGGGGCCATCCTGGTGGTGGAACTCTCTGATCATTCCCTGGCCAACATTGAAGCCCGGGCACAGGCGCTCGTGCAGGACCTACAGCAAAACAACCTGGGCTACCACTACCCGCTGGTAACCGGCGCCGATACGAAGAAAGTCTGGAACCTGCGCAAAGCCGGCCTCGGGCTACTGTCCAACATCCCCGGCGATGCCAAGCCGGTGGCGGTGATTGAAGACACGGCCGTAGACGTGAACGACCTGCCCGAGTTCATCCGGGAGTTCAACCTTATTCTGGAGCAGTATGACCTGTACTGCGTGCACTACGCCCACGCCGGTACCGGGGAACTGCACCTCCGCCCCATCATCAACCTGAAGACCGAGGAAGGCAACCAGCTGTTCCGCTCCATCGCCACGGAGATTGCCACGCTGGTGAAGAAATACCGCGGCTCTCTAAGCGGTGAGCACGGCGACGGGCGTTTGCGTGGCGAGTTTATTCCGTTCATGATTGGCGAGGAGAACTACAAACTGCTGGAGGAAGTGAAGCGCGTGTGGGACCCGGGCAACATCTTCAACCCGGGCAAGATTGTGAACACGCCCTCCATGAACACCTTCCTGCGCTACGAGCCGGGCCAGGAAACACCCGAGTTTGACACCGTGTTCAAGTTCAAAGACGCGGGCGGCGTGCTGCGGGCGGCCGAGCTTTGCAACGGCTCCGGCGACTGCCGCAAGACGCACCTCACCGGCGGTACCATGTGCCCCAGCTACATGGTGACCCGCAATGAGCGCGACACCACCCGGGGCCGGGCCAACACCGTGCGTGAGTTCCTGACCCGCTCTACCAAAGAAAACCGCTTTGACCACGAGGAAATCAAAGAGGCCATGGATTTGTGCCTCTCCTGCAAAGGCTGTAAGTCTGAGTGCCCGTCTAACGTAGACGTGGCCAAGCTCAAAGCCGAGTTCCTGCAGCACTACTATGACGCCAATGGCATTCCGTTCCGTACGCGCCTGATCAGCAACTTCAACAACGCGAACAAGCTGGCGGCACTGTTGCCTGGAGCCTACAACCTGCTGTTTAAGAACTCTTTTACCGCAAACGCCTTCAAAAAGGCGGTGGGCTTCGCGCCCAAACGCTCCCTCCCGCTCCTGCACAAAACCACGCTACGCAGCTGGTTCAAGAAGCACCAGGCCGAAAAAGTGAAGGAATGCGCCGCGCCAAAAAAGAAGGTGTACCTGTTCTGCGATGAGTTCACCAATTACAACGATACGCCCATTGGCATTAAAGCGGTGCTGCTGCTGGAGAAACTGGGCTACGAGGTGGTGCTGCCGGAGCACGAAGAAAGCGGCCGTACCTACCTGTCTAAGGGATTGGTGCGCGAGGCCAAGAAACTGGCTCAGAAAAACGTAGCCCTACTGCACAAGCTGGTCTCCTCTGAGACGCCGCTCATTGGCATCGAGCCCAGCTGTATCCTCTCCTTCCGTGATGAGTACCTGGACCTGGTAGACGAAGACCAGCTGGAAGACGCCAAACACATGTCCATCCACTGCCTGCAGTTTGATGAGTTTATTGCCCGCGAGATCCTGAACAAGAACATTGACCGGAACCTCTTCAAAACCGAGGCCCGCCTGATCAAACTGCACGGCCACTGCCACCAGAAGGCGCTTTCCAGCGTGCTGTACACCCAACAGATGCTGAGCTTACCGGCCAACTACAAGGTGGAAGTCATTCCCTCGGGTTGCTGCGGCATGGCCGGCTCCTTCGGGTATGAAGCCGAGCATTACGAGGTCTCCATGAAAGTAGGTGAACTGGTGCTCTTCCCTACCGTCCGCCAACAACCCGCCGAGGTCATCATCGCCGCCCCTGGCACCAGCTGCCGCCACCAAATCCACGATGGCACTGGAAGAGACGCCCAGCACCCTATTGAGGTGTTGTATGAGGCGTTGAGGTAGATTCTGTTTAGGGGCTGTTTTTGTGAAAACAGCCCAAAACAGAAATGAATATTATATATTATATATTATATATTATATTTGATTATCCATTTCGGTTTATCCTATTCACTCTAGATGGAAAAACGAATATATGGCTTCTTGTAAAAGACTAATAAACATATTTTAGCTTTGTTTACTACAGTTAGCTGCAATGCAAAGCCTGCATCAAGTCATTAACATTTACTTTATTAATTCTATAAACAAACATAATTTTTCATGGAAGAATATCAAATAAAAACAAAAGTCAATTCTGCTATTGAACAATGGGTAAACCTTCAGAATAGGCGAGGCATCCATGTTAACATAACACCAAGAGCTGTTGATTTTATATTTGAATTAATCACTAACATACAATTAGATCCATCCAAGTATTGGCGAAAAATAGATAACTACAATTATAACTCTGCCCAAGAGTTTGCCATTTCATTAATTCCTAATGCTTTAAATGAAATAATTATATCCCGTGATTTCCGGTATAGAATTTTTAAAAATTCATCATCGATCACCATTAGTAGTTGGGAATTATGGAGGGCTTTATCAGAAGTACTTACAACCTTTTGTTTTATTCCTGAAGATGATATGTAAAAGAATATGCCTACTCCAGTTCAACAACAAGGCTCAGAAGACATAACTGAAGCTTACAAAGCAGTCATTGAATTTAACAAAGTGATTATTTCATTATCATCAGCAGTCTTGGCTGCATTAATTTCTTATTTAGTATCTCAAGATTTTCCATTGAATGCCAGAAATATAGGAAGCTCCATTGCCTTAATCATTTCACTCTTATTTTCACTATCGGGCTTTGGGAGAGCAATTCCTGCAATACAAAAAAAACAGCCTAGAAAACTAGCTGTTAGACTTTCTAATATTGGTGGTTTCGTTATGTTATTTGGAATAACATTAATATTCTTGATAAAAAAAGAAGAAGAAAAAAAAATTGATGATATTCTGAAAGAAATTGAAAAGACGTCGTCAGTTATTGAATACAATTTACAACCAAAAAATTGCAAAAGCTTTAAATTTAAAGACAAAAGCTATATTCTATATTATACTTATGATTCAATTGATGTTGAAGTAGACTACTCATTGGAAAAAGACAGGATTTTATCTCTGACTAAGACAATTATTAAACATTCAAATACAAGCAGTGATTACCAAGAATAAAGCTAAATTTTTCAGCTTTACATTATTTATAAAGGAGGATAAAGTGTGCAATTCACAAAAACCTGTCCCATTAACATAAATCATCTTTCATATACATAATTATGGCAGCACCAAGAGTTTTTGTAAGTTCAACTTGTTATGACCTAAAATACATAAGAGAAAATTTAAAATTTTTTATAAGAACAATAGGGTATGAGCCCATTTTAAGCGAAGACGGAGATGTATTTTATAATCCTAAGATGCATACACATGACTCTTGTTTATCAGAAATTGAGACAACACAAATGTTAGTTTTAATAATAGGAGGAAGATATGGTGGCAAGTTTAAAGATTCTGAAACATCTATAACTAACGCAGAATATAATAATGCGGTAAAGAATAGAATCCCAATTTTTGCATTAGTCGAAAGTGGCGTATATGGCGATCATTTTGTTCATCATAAGAATAGAGATAATACTACTATCAAATATCCTTCTGTTGATAACATTAAGATTTTTGATTTCATTGATGAGGTTAGAAAAAATGCTGTAAATAACGCTTTAGTACCCTTTCGTGATTTTGCAGATATTGAAAGCTATTTAAAGAAACAATGGGCGGGCATGATGCACTATTATTTGACAACAGAATCAGAAACAAGAAGAGTTAGTGATTTATTAAGCGAAATTTCTGTTGCTACTCAGAAAATAGAATATTTCACAAAAAATATTGCAACAAATACTGCTGATAAAAAAACATTAATAGATATCAAGCTTTATGATGCAATGATTGGTAATCAAGCTGTTTCCATTTTAACAGCAAATTGGGGTCTTAAAATCACCCCATATGTAATTCTTAAAAATACTACTATCGATGAAGTCACAGGTAATAAAATTATGATTGCTGATAGTGAGGGGCATGTAGTATATAGTGGACCAGAATGCAAACTCAGTAAATCAGCATATGATTCTACAAGCAGATATTACGCCAATTTAAGAAAGAATTTTATTAAAATTATTAAAGGAAATGGTATGACACTCGAAGAATATTTAGAGCAAGAACAGAAATAGCGTTAAACTAAGCAGCTAAATATTAAGTGCGTGTCCCTTCACACCTATGCCTTTTAGTACCCTTAACACTACCATCCTGGCACCTCCCGCTGTTTGTTTTGATTTGTCCAGAAGCGTTGATCTGCATCAGGTTTCTACCGCACAAACAGAAGAGAAGGCCATCAAAGGAGTAGTAGCGGGCTTGATGGAGTTAGGAGATTCTGTCACATGGGAAGCAAAACACCTGAGCTTTCGGCAAAGATTGAGCAGCCACATTACAGCATTTGAGCGACCGTATTCCTTTGCAGATGAAATGCTCACTGGCGCTTTCAAAAGCTTCAGGCATGTGCACAGGTTTGAGGTTTTAGCCGGAGGGGCTACGCGCATGACAGATGTGTTCCACTATACCTCGCCTTTGGGTGTGCTGGGCAAGCTAGCAGATTACCTGTTTCTAAAGCAGTACATGACGTACCTGCTTTTGGAGCGAAACCGGGTGATCAAAGAAGTGGCTGAAAGCGGCAAGTGGCAGGAGGTGCCGTTTAGCCTAACAGTTGTGCAACATTTTATGCTATAAACCCCACCATCAAAATTGACTACTACAAGACTTCACTATCTATCTGGCCTCATATTAGCTATTTTTACCGGGCTTCATTTATTCAACCACCTCTACAGTATTGCAGGAGCTGACCAGCATATAGAGGTTATGAAAAGCCTGCGCCTTGTATACCGCAACTTTCTTGTGGAGACAATACTACTGTTGGCCGTGCTTTTACAAATAGTGTCGGGCATTAAGCTCTTCGATAAAAACCGGAAGGCAGCTTCCAGCAACATTGATAAATTGCATCGTTGGACAGGACTTTACCTGGCGGTTTTCTTTGTCATTCATGTAGGCTCTGTATTAGTGGGACGTACTGTTTTACACCTGGACACCAACTTCTATTATGGCGTGGCAGGATTGAATACTTTTCCATTCTACCTGTTCTTTATTCCCTATTACGGGCTTGCCACCATCTCCTTTTTCGGGCATATGGCAGCAATTCACAGCAAGAAAATGAAACAGGCGGTTTTTGGCTGGACACCACAAAAGCAAGCAAAAGCGATATTGGGCTTCGGTATTATCTTGACAGCCTTTCTGTTCTATGGCTTGACCAACCGTTTTAGAGGAGTGGAAGTCCCAACCGAATACAATGTTCTTATTGGAAAATAAAACGGACGCACAACACTGTATTGCTACTATGCGTAGGGTCTACTCTCCTTTTCAAAAAAATTGGTAATTATCCGTAAAAGGCAGCAAGCTTTTTGCAACACGGTTCATCCGCACACCGGCAATACATCTCACTTTAGCCGTCTCCTTCCCGAAGGTTAGAACCTAAAGATATAGGGGGAAAGAAGAATTCCTGACAACCCCACCGGAATTTATCGGTAACAGTTTCTAGAACTACTATCTAAAACCAAAGTAACACACACTATGAAAGCAATTGGATTTAAAACGTCATTACCCATTGAGGAAGCAGATAGCTTTCTTGAGTATGAAAAAGAAATACCAACTGCGCAAGGAAAAGACATTCTGGTAAAGGTGGACGCCATATCGGTCAACCCTGTAGATTATAAAATTAGAAGAAACAGCCTCAAAGACAAGCAACAGGATACGCCTAAGGTCATTGGTTGGGATGCGATAGGTAAAGTAGAGGCTACCGGCGAGGAGGTGACCCTCTTCCAGAAAGGTGACAGGGTATTTTATGCAGGAGACCTCACAAGAGAAGGCTCTAACCAGGAGTACCAGTTAGTAGATGAACGCATTGTAGGCTTCGCCCCGAAAAACATCAGCATGGAACAAGCTGCCGCCATGCCGCTTACGTCCCTAACTGCCTATGAACTGTTCTTTGACCATTTCCAATTGAGCAAAGAGAAAGATGCAGGCAAAACCCTACTTATTATTGGCGGTGCAGGAGGTGTTGGTTCCGTTGCCATCCAACTGGCTAAAAAGCTGCTGGGCTTAACCGTTATTGCCACCGCATCAAGAGACGTTACCATTGACTGGTGCAAAAAAATGGGCGCAGATCATGTAGTCAACCACACAAACCTGGTGAGTGAGGTAAAAAACCTCGGCTTTGAACAGGTAGACTTTGTTGTAGACTTTGTAGACCTGAATCAATACTGGGAGGCCATTGTAGAACTCATCAAACCGCTGGGAAAGGTAGGTTCCATCAGCGACCCGACAGAACCTGTAAAATTGAATCAGCTAAAAAGAAAGAGTGTGAGCTTTTATTGGGAGCTTATGTTTACCCGTTCTTTGTACCAGACAGAAGACATGGTAGAGCAGCATCACATCCTAAACAAAATTGCTCAACTGCTGGATGAGGGCACCTTACAACCAACCCTTAACACCACCATGCACGGCTTGACTGCTGAAAACATCAAAGAAGCGCATTGTTTATTAGAAAGCGGCAAAGCCATTGGAAAAGTGGTAGTGAAATTCTAAAAGACAAAACCGCATAGTAATCCTTCAGGCTGGCGCAACCAATTCAACGACTCTACTGGTAGGCATCCGAAGCATTCAATTGAAGTGTTTTTTTAGGCGTTGGTGTAGTTCGTTTAAGGGCTAATTTAAAATACTAGCCCTTAAACAGAAAATTAAGTCTGAGTCATGTATTGTATTCGGAAGTGCAGTTCCGCTTATCAAGCCACTTTTGACCGGATAAACGGAAATTTAACTCTGTTCAAGGAGCCAATAACCGGAACAGCTCCATATGTACAATAGTTAGCTACAAGATTAAATATAAAATGTTCGTGAGACTTCTATTCTCTTTTTTAATTGCACTGGTTGCATCTAGCGCCTTCGGACAAACAAAAGTCCTGACTGGAAGAATTATCGACGAACATTTCGAACCGCTTTCCAAGACGGTGATACAGACAATTGACTCGACAATCACCACACGGGCTGACAATGACGGATACTTCAGGATTGAAGTCCCAGCGACCACCTCTAGATTAGTTGCCTGGTATATCGGATTTGAAACTGACACCTTCAACATTGAAGACAAATGTCACCTGAACATGATACTTCTTGACGACGTGAAAATAGAGTTCCAGACAGTTGAAGAAGCAATGAAGTTCGAGAAGAGAAGAAAAAAGGACACAAAACCGCTCTATAAAGAAGCCATAAGGAGAGGAATTTTAAAAGAAGAAAAATCCTGTAGCTAACACTGTATAAACGGCAGCTTCGGCCGACGGCCTCGCCGGCGTTTAGGCAAGTACGTTAGGTGCGAGCTTGAATCAAAACACTAAAAGAATAAAGCCTTGTTAGAATCACTTGATGAAGACTTCTGTAGTGCATTAGAATACCGACTAACCCGAATTTTCAGAGAAAGTGACCAAAAAGAAATTAGAAGTCTTTGGTGTGACGGAATTTCTCCAGGAATAGAGACAAACGACAATCCGATTGACTCCAGAAGAATACGAACAAAAGCATGGATTGGAAAAGACGGACAAGAAGAATTTTCAATGACAATTTTGCTCGGAGAAGAAGCAATAGTGAAATTCTTAAATGGAGGAAGCTTGATTGACTCTATTCCAAGAGAAGAAACCAAAGACTGGATGGATATTGATACGGAAGGAAGAACTGTAACAGTACAACTAAATTAAGAAAAGCCTGCTCCTAACCACGTGTAAACGCCTGCTAGGCCGATGGCCGTCGCCGGAATTTACACCAGTTCGTTGGGGATAATTTTGTAATAATAATTCTCCACGGATGATCAAAGACCAATAAGAAGTATTCAAATGAGCGAGATCAATAAAGCAATTTTACAAAAGGCAAATGCAGCGATTATCAAGGGTGACAATGAAGGTTTTCTTTCTTATTGCACGGAAGACACCAAGTGGGTATTTATAGGCGATAAGACTTTGGAGGGCAAGGACGCCGTTCGAAACTACATGGCAACGGCTTATAAGGAACCTCCAAGGTTTATAGTTGAAAACTTAATTGCTGAAGGTGATTTTCTTACTGCTGTCGGCACAATCAAAATGGAAAACGAGCAAGGCCAAATGGTTGGCTATTCTTACTGCGACGTTTGGCGATTTAAAGATGGTAAGATGGCTGAATTGAAAGCCTTTGTCATTGAAACCAAGTCAACATGAGAATACAAGTTCTGACAAATAGCTGAAAGCTAGACCTACAAGTAATTGCCAGTTGAAGAGTCTATATATTGCATCGATCAGCAGTTGTTATTCCATACTTTCTGATATGGTTTAAATCAGCAAGAAACTACCGTCAACAGTGCATTGCTACAAGTGTGGCAGTAGGGAGAAAATACCAGGTTAGTTGAACGGTTGGACTTTGATGCTCTTTCATAGCACATCATGTTCAGTCCTTACCCTGTGCTGTGTGGCTTACGTTACCATAAGTAACCCTTGCAACTTCTTCCTTGAAAGGAAATGACCATATACCTTCTTCTAGCTATTATCATAGGATACTTGGTTTTTGTAGCCATCCGGATAGGCCTTCATCAACGTCTTCCGCTTGCGCTTGGCCCTATTTCTCTGGAGTTGATTCCTGATCGAGCAGCAAAAAAATATGGAGAAAGTCCTCTCTTCACAATAGATAAACCCTGCCACTGGGAGATTGAAGCCCTCAAACCTCGTTATAATGATCCCTTGGCCTGGAGCGCAAAACGTATTCAATCCACTGCAGGGATGCTTGCCTCCCTCCTACAGCACCAATTCAATCTCCAGTATGGCGAGCGCGTTGCCATCTTTAAGCAGAACCACTTTGATATTCATCTTTTTACGATGTCCATCATCCGGGCCGGGGGTATTGCATGTCCGGTAAATGGAAAGCTGACCATAAATGATTTTGAGCCTTATTTGGCTAATTTATCGGCTACTATCCTCATTACAGATAGCGCGGCAATCTTCAGGTTCCTACAAGGCAGTATGAATTTTGGATGCTGCAGAAAGCTAATTATTGCAGAAAAAAGAGCCTTAAATTCAGAGACCGAGTCTACTGCGTTAGAGGAGCAAATGGCGCGTAGGTATCCAGATATTCAACTCTACTGGTTAGAGGAGGCGATTTTGTCTGTTCACAAAGAAAGTCCGGCCGTTCCCAGGGGAAAGGATGATCCCTTGTATCTGGTCCATTCATCCGGGACCACGGGTTTCCCCAAAGCGGTTATTCTAAAAAATGGTCCTCAAGCTCATGCCGTCCGCGGATGGCTTTGTTATGTGCACCTGTCCCGTACCTGGGATAAAGGGTTTGGCGCCGTACCTAATAATCATCAGGCGGTCATTCTTTC
Source organism: Sabulibacter ruber (assembly GCF_017355955.1). Classification (GTDB taxonomy): domain Bacteria; phylum Bacteroidota; class Bacteroidia; order Cytophagales; family Hymenobacteraceae; genus Nibribacter; species Nibribacter ruber_A. The sequence continues at coordinate 734,631 of NZ_JAFFID010000001.1, forward strand.
GTTTAACAGCCTGCTTCTGCTAGGATTCCCTGTCCATTGGAGCAGCAGCTATGACCATCAGGACTTCAATGCGGAGGAAGTAATGAGAACCTTGGCGGCAGGGAAGTTTACAGGGTATTTTGGATTTCCTGTTACCTACACCCAACTAAAAGAAGTTCCAACAGAAAAGTATGATTTAAGCGCCATGCGAATTTGGGGCTCTACCGCTGATGCTAGCCATGAAGTGATTCAGCGCAAGTTTGTCTCTATTGGGAATGCATTCAAAGCATTTGGTATTCCCTTGAAGGGTTCTATTTATTTGGATGCACAGGGATCCAGTGAAGTAGGCACACCCTCTGTCATCCGGTATATCACCAGGTACACCAATACATTTGACCGCAGAATAGGACGGATTGGCTCCACTCCTTTTGGCCCCAAAATAAGAATTGTAAAGGAAAACGGAGAGAAAGTAAAAAGAGGAGAAGTTGGTAAACTAGAGGTAAAAGGAAAAACTGTTTTTGCGGGTTATTGGAACAACCATGCATTAACGTATGAAGCTATCCATGACAATTGGTTTTTTACCGGAGATGTAGTCCGCTTAAACAAAGATGGACACCTTATCCAATTGGACCGGTTAGTAGATGTCATTCATACCAGCAACGGAGAGGTGTACAGCCTGCCTATTGAAGAAAAATTACACAAGCATCCTGCTGTCTATGATATTTGTGTATATGCTCACCTGCAGCCAGATGGCACCTATTTGCCTGCGGTAGCTGCTGCTCTTAAAGTGAAAAATAGTATTGACAATAATCTACTTCTACATGAATTCAATCAGATGCTAGAAGAGAAAGAAAAGTTATGTCGCTGTGAAATCATGGAGTGGTCTGAATTTCCTATTGGTGTGACTGGAAAAACATTAAAAAGAGTTTTCCGGAATAGAAGTGAGCAGATGACGAATTGATTTTAAGAAAATATAATACGGTGAAAGCAACCTGTTTACAGCCAGGAAAATACCAGCACTATCAGTTGCCATTAACACCAAATCATTTAGAATTTATATCAGATTTAAAGCAACTCGAAAGTCGGCCTTTAAAAGAATTTGGAGATTCAGTTCTTTAGTGATTTAATATGATAAAAAGTATAAAGCTTTTTTGTAATCAATTTCTAGACTGAAAGTGATTGAAATACTAAAACTCCTTTACTTGCATCCAAGCAACAGCCTTGATAACTTCAATTCAAAGTAACTACCAAAACCTGGCGAAAAGAAAAGGAAAACTGGATAGATTGAACTAGCATGAAACCAACACCCGAGCACGATGCCCGAATGGCCAGCATGACCTTTGCCTCGGTCTACCCGCACTATGTCACCAAAGTGGAGCGCAAAGGCCTCACCAAAGAGGAACTTCACCAGGTTATTGCCTGGCTCACGGGGTATGATGACCAGAAGCTGCAGGAACTGGTGAACGAGAAAGCTACGTTTGAGACCTTCTTCCGGGAGGCCAACCTTAACCCCAACGCCCACCTGATTACCGGCACCATCTGCGGCTATAAGGTAGAGGAGATTGAAAATCCTTTGACCCAGCAGGTCCGGTACCTGGACAAACTGGTAGACGAACTGGCCAAGGGTAAAAAGCTGGAGAAGATTCTGCGCCAGGGCAAAGCTGGAGGGTGAAATATCTGCAGCTTTTCTCTATTTTACCTTCTGGTAAACAAGGCAGAAAACGCTTTATCCTAACCCCTTATCCTTGGTATGTCAGCAGAACCTATTCCCTCCTCCCTCACTGAGTGCGAGATTGTCAGCACCCGCGTGTTCAAGGGCTCTAAAGAGCAGGTTTTCTCGGCCTGGTCAGACCCAAAGAATTTACAGAACTGGTGGGGTCCGGCGGGGTTTACCAATACGTTTCATGAGTTTGATTTCAGGCCCGGCGGAAAATGGCGTTTCACCATGCACGGCCCCGAGAAAGGAAACTACCAGAATGAATGTGAGTTCCTCAAGATAGACGCTCCATCTCTTATTCACTGGAAACGACACTCTCAACCGCTATTCCAGGTACTGGTCTTATTTGAAACAGTCACCGCCAGCACTACCCGCGTCACTTTTAAGATGCTTTTTGACACCGAGAAAGAGTGTCTGAAAATCAAAAAATTTGCGGTAGACAAGAACGAAGAGAACTTTGACAAATTAGAGGTACAATTAACCAGGATGGCTGCTATCTAATACCAGTTCCTATTTCCTATCTTGCCATTTTATAACCCAATTCATACTCATAGCCTATCATTATACCTTTACATGAATTCTTTTAAGTACAAGCTTGCCCTTTCCCTTTTATCCTTTACGTTCCTTTTCTCAGAAGCAAAAGCCCAGACAGATTTCAGGCCTGGTTACATTATCACGCTACAGGGTGATACGGTAAAAGGCTTCCTCAATTACCGGAGCGATATAGCCAATGCCAAAAACTGCATCTTCAAAAAAGAGCAGGATCAGGACAAAGTAACCTACACCCCTGAGCAAATCAAGGCCTACCGGTTTCAGGAGGGCAAGTATTATCTGTCAAGCCATACGTTTCCTTATAAAGTAGCCAATCAGGCGTTTATTGAGGCGGCCTCGCAGGGGCTGGTAAGTGTCTATTACTACAAAGAAGAGGGCAAGAATCATTATTACGTGGCTAAGGGCACGCAAATAGTGGAACTGGACCATCATGAAAAATATGCGGGTACCCTACAGAATACCGGCTATGAGCAGGAACGAGCCGCTCCCGAGAAGTTCAGGGGTCAGTTGAAGTATCTGATGTGGGATCAGCCCTCCCTATTCCCTAAAATCGAGCGAACTTCCTGCACCACCAAAGACCTGGTTTCCCTCGCGAAGGAATACCAGAAGCTTAGTTTCCCTTCTCAGGAGTATGTACAGTTTGAGAAACAGACCTCCAGAGGAATCAAAACTAAAGTTGGGGTATTTGTAGCGGGAGGTCTCTCCACTCTGGATTCTCCGCCCTACAACATGTATATCAGCGATTATGACGTCAGGAAATACCTGGATTTTAAATCAAGCTTCACCTATGAAGTGGGTGCTCTGGTTGATTTAAGCCTGAATTTTATAGGCGAAAATAAATACTTCCTCCAGCTCGCCCCTGCCCTCAACCTTTCTGAATACAAATCACAAAAAGAAGTAGCCATTTACCCCCTGGTTTACAGCTACAAAACAAACATCCAGTTCACCACCCTTAAACTGCCCTTGCTGTTCAAGTATTCCTTCTACCGAAGTAACGCCTCGGTTTTGCCCTACCTCAAATTTGGGCCGGGGTTTGACATCTATTTAAGTCAGAAAGGAAATTATGAATATACGGCAGTTCCCCAGGATGGCCCGGCAAGTCAGGCCACGGTTCACAGACAGTCTCTAAACACCAACTATGAAGATAAACCCATCATGTTTTATTTCATTGGCGGGGCAGGGATTGACATCAAAACCGGGAAAAAGCCCCTATCGCTTGGGGTGACTTATAAAACCGGAGAAGGCCCGTTAGACAGCGGTAGATCTGATGTTCAATTTCAGGTTGGATTCTTATTTTAATATTTCCTGCTATCAGTTAATAAAGAGCTGAACTTCAAAACCTTCTTTAGACTAAGTAGAATTTTAGGAAAAAGCAGCCTCTATTCATACATGCCTATCCTCACGCTCACTTCCATTATTCAGGCACCAATTGAAGTCTGTTTTGACCTGGCTAGGAGTGTTGATTTGCATCAGGTTTCTACCGCCCATACAAAGGAGAAAGCAATCAAAGGTGTGGTAGCAGGCATGATGGAGATAGGAGATTCCGTCACGTGGGAAGCAAACCACCTGGGCATCCGGCAACGGCTGAGCAGCCAGATTACGGCTTATGAGCGGCCTCATTTCTTTGCAGACGAAATGCTCACCGGCGCTTTCAAAAGCTTTAGGCATGAGCACAGGTTTGAGGCCTTATCTGGAGAGGCTACGTGCATGACCGATGTGTTCCACTATACCTCGCCTTTGGGTTTGCTGGGCAAGCTGGCAGATTACCTTTTTCTAAAGCAGTACATGACGCACCTGCTTTCTGAGCGGAACCGGGTCATCAAAGAAGTGGCCGAAAACGGCAAGTGGCAGGAGATGCTCGCCATTCAAAAGCAGGTCGTGCTGTAAACTTCTGGTTTCGGCCTGATTTAAAGGAAATAACCTCAAAACACCTACCCCAGCCCCTACTCTCACCTTCCATCGTTTAACCCATGAACCCGACCGCAGCTCTAAAAGCCATCCTTTCCAATCAGTATGTAAACGAAGACGAAGAAGAATATACGGTGGAGTTACTGCCCGGCATGAGGGAGACGGAACTGGCAGCTTTTAAGCGCAGACTTCCCAATCAGTTTCTTCCTCCTGAGATAGAGGAGCTGCTCAGGTTTTCTACCGGGTTTCTCTTTTCTGGCTTAGAAAAAATCAGGTTCGATGCCTTTGATGAGTTTGGCTTTGAAGAACTGTTTCCCCGTTCCATTCAATTAGCGGGGGATGGCTACGGTAACTTCTGGGTCTTAGACCTAGATGCCAAAGGGAACTGGGGACCGGTATACTATGTGTGCCATGACCCGGCGGTAGTGGTGAAGCACTCCGATAGCCTGGCCCACTTTATCAAAGACGTAGATGAGTTTGGCAGATTAGGCAGTGCGTCAAAGATGGACAAAATCCATGAGGAAAAGGTGTTCACCATCTGGGAAGCCGTACCAGAATTCACGGAGCAACACAAGGGTGACTTAGGCTTACCGCAAAGCTTTTTACAGACCCTGCCTGCGCAGTTCATGATTGCGGATTTAACGAAGCAGCCGGTAGGTACCGGTTTTGCCTGGGGTAAGTCTGGGGCCAATCCCGTAATTGTTCGGTTCGAGGACAAACCTATCTGGGTTTTGGAAAGGAAAGCAAAGAAAGGCTTCCTCTCACGGCTTTTTGGAAGCAAGTAGTGTCTCCTGTCGGTACCCTTTTTGGTCTTGTTTTCTAAAAGAAGCCGCAAAACTCCCGTAACCCTGACTTGCTTATATTGAACTCCACACCCGGCCAACAACCCTGCAGCACCTACTCAGACGCTCCGTTTCACTGGGTCCTGTGGTCACTCAATTGGTTCTCAATTAAGAGCGATAGGTGCTTTACATCGCTTTCAAGAAGTGCTTTCCAATTTCCCCTGGAATTCTGATTTCATTGCAGCAACCTTTTGGTTATGACAGGAATCTACAGGAAGAACAAAGGGATAGCCAAAAGAAAGGCACAAACTCCTCATGGTCTTTCAGGAGGGATTATGCAAGAAGCCAAAACCACTAAGCTCTTCTGAATGGATCTCGGTGATACTTTTTTAAACTCTTCAAAATCTGTTTGGGATTACAGGGTTTTTGGCTAGTTGCCTGTCTGCTTAAGAAGTACCTACAAGCTTTCAGAAAAGGAAAGTTCTCTGGAGTACCGGCAGCTTTTTTCCAATTAGATATACGATCATGAACATTACCATCACAGAAACCCAGGGCACTTCTTATGCTCTTTTAGAATCAGATAAAATAGAGATTTCTTCCACGCAGGATGCCTTGGACCTGATTGGCAACAGTGGCTACCTGGGCGCGCAGAAGGTGGTGGTGCGCCAGGAAAACCTCCACCCCGACTTCTTTGACCTTAAAACCAGACTGGCGGGCGAGATCCTGCAGAAGTTCTCTAATTACCAGATGCAGCTGGCCATTGTAGGAGACTTCTCCCAGTACACCAGCAAAAGCCTGCGTGATTTCATTTTTGAGAGTAACAAGCAAGGCCGAATCAGCTTTGTGAGCAGCCTGGAAGAAGCGCGGGAAAAACTAGCCTGACCAGGTTTAGCGAAACCAACCACTGCCAGGCTAGTACACTCGCTATTTACTGCCTGCCTCTGGTATAACAGCCCTAAAACAGAAGTGCTCCCTGTTCACTGGTAGTCCGTGAACAGGGAGCACTTCCTATGAAAGAAGCTTACTTTGAGAGAATGATGATGCCTTGGCTATCGCCGCAGTGCTGTTTTAGACTAAACCAACTCCGGCAAACGGAGTGACTTTTAATTGAACACCACCTTCTGCACGGTCCGTTGGCCACCGTACTCCAGCACCAGCATGTAGGTGCCCGGCGCCAGGTTCCCGCGCGGGATGGTTAAGGTGTGGTTGCCGGCTTTGTATTTCTCCTTCAGCACTTTGGCTTTCTTTTTCCGGTCCATGGTGTACAACTCCGCCTTTACCGCCGATTTCTTGGGTAAGCTAATAGCCACGTACACGTTGTTGGAGGTAGAAGAAACCGGCATGGCTGTAGAACTCACCGTTCCCGGCGCCCCGTTGGGTTGCTGCCCCAGCATCTGGTTTACGGTTAAGATTGGCTGCTCTTCCTGGGCCAGGATTGGCACGGCCCCTCCCACTACCACTACATTGCTCAACTCGCTCTCCACGTTGCCCGGGCTCACCTCGGTCACTGCCCAGAAGGAAGTGGGCGTAGGCACCTCTGTTACCGGGATGGTCACGGTTTCCGAGGCGGTGAAAGCCCTTACCGCCCCGTCTGGGATGAGCGGCCCGGAAGCCGGCATCTGGTTGGTAGTGTAGAGCAGGTAGCGTTTGAAGGCATGGGTATTGGCAGGGTTGCGGTTCCAGCGTACTTCATAGACATTGGATGTCTCGTTGAGGGTCACGGTGAGATCAGACGGAGCGGCCGGGGTTGTGCCGGCCATCCAGTCCATGGCCGGAGGTGCGGCCGGAAACCGGAACGTAGCCGACTTAAAAGAAGTAGCAATAAAGTTGGTGTTGGCCGTGAGGTTAGCCGCCCGGAAAATGACGCTACCCAGGGCATTCCGCTCGCGGTTGGAGCGCGTGATTTCCATTTGGTGCGGCACTTCTTCAATGGTAAAGCCGGTTTGGTTCACAATGTGGCCCGGGTACAGGTGGCGGGAGGCGGCGTAGGCTTTGTCTGACCACCAGTACAAGAGTTTGCGGTAGTCCTGCCGTCCGCCAATGGCCCAGTAAAGCTGCGGCGTGAGGTAGTCCACGTAGTGCTTGTCCAGCCAGTACACGGCATCGGCGTAGATGGAATTGTACGCATCCATGCCCGACACACCGGCGGGCTCCCCGTTTTTCCAGATACCGAAGGGACTGATGCCAAACCGTACCTGGGGTTTCAAGGCTTTGATCTGCTCATTGACCATACGCATGGTCTCGTTCACGTTGTAGCGGCGCCAGTCTTTGATGTTGGCAAACCCGCTGCCGTAGTCTCGGTAGGTTTGGGCGTCTTCCTGCGCAATCCCCAGGAACGTACCTTCCGGGTAAGGGTAGAAATAATCATCGAAGTGCACGCCGTCAATGTCATAGTTCTGGGTCACTTCCTTGATGATAGCCGTAATATAGCTGCGCACCTCGGGCAAGCCGGGGTTCAGGATTTTCTTTCCGTTCGGGAAGGTCAACAGCCACTGGGGCCGGGCTTTGGAAACGTGCTGGGCATAGTACACGGCGGGATTGGGAACGGTGCTCACCCGGAAAGGGTTGAACCAGGCGTGCAGCTCCAGGCCGCGGGCGTGGGCTTCCTCAATGGCGAAGGCCAGCGGATCAAACCCGGGGTCTTTCCCCTGGGTGCCGGTCAGGAACCGGGACCACGGCTCGTAGCTGGATTTGTAAAAGGCATCGCACTCGGTTCTCACCTGGAAAAACACCGCATTGAGGTTGGCCGCTTTGATTTTGTCCAGCATGTCGCGCAGGGCGGCTTTCTGGTTTTCGGGGGCGGCTCCCCTGATGGGCCAGTCCAGGTTGGCTACGGTGGCAATCCAGACACCCCTGATCTCCCGGTTAGGCAATTCCTGGGCAAATCCCGTAGACAAGATGGAAAAATAAAACACGGCGATCAGGAGAAAGAGGTGCTTGCGCATAAACGGGGCTTAGTAACGTAAGAGCTGGTTTAGTTCTGGGGACAGTCTACAAAGGTAAGGATAAGGCAGTTAAAAGCAGGATACCCGGGCTAAGTTTCCCATGCCCTACCGCCCAGAATCCTCAGCACCGCTCGTTTCTAGCCTGTTTTCACCTATTCAAGACAAAAACAAAAGAAGACTTGCAAGGCATGTAAGTTTTAGAGCCAGTTGGCTAACTTGAGCCTTGTTGCAGAAAAGAAAGACAGAACGCTATGCAGAATGCCCGCATCAGAAGAATACTGTACACTGTCATCCATGGCACCGATACCGTTGCCGGCAGAAGGTTTGATGTGGTGCTGCTCTGGATGATTCTGCTCTCTACGCTCACGGTTTGCCTGGAAAGTGTCCCCTCGTTGAGAAGTGACTTTCAGCCCTACTTTCAGGCATTGGAATGGTTCTTCACTATCTCTTTTACCGTGGAATACCTGCTACGGATGTACAGTCATCCAAGGCCGCTGCGGTACCTGTTCAGCTTCTACGGCATCATTGATTTCCTGTCGGTGATCCCCACGTATGTGGCGTTCTTAATCCCGGGGTTCCGGTTCCTGATGACCATCCGGATTCTGCGGCTGCTGCGCGTCTTCCGCATTCTAAAGCTCACCTCCTACGTGGAGAACGCCCAAATCATCACCACCGCCCTGAAGGCCAGCTTGCACAAGATCACCGTGTTCGTGCTGGCCGTTTTCAGCCTGGTTTTGATTATTGGCACCGTGATCTACGTGGTGGAGGGCGAGGAAAACGGTTTTACCAGTATTCCGCAGAGCATCTACTGGGCCATTGTGACCATTACAACCGTGGGCTACGGCGACATCACGCCCCGTACTCCGCTGGGCCAGATGATCTCTTCCCTGGTGATGCTCATGGGCTACGCCATTATTGCGGTGCCCACCGGAATTGTGACGGTAGAATTATCCCGCATCAAAGCGCCCGAGGAGAATGCCACCCCTCTCACCTGTAGCAATTGCGAAAACACCGTCAGGAAATCTGATAATTACTGTAGCAACTGCGGCACCAAACTGGTTTGAGCTGCCAGAAAGGTGGTTTTAGGCTATTTTCTGCAAAACTGCTTTAAAACGCACTTATCTTTGGCGCTGAATTAATTTCAAAAGATGCATTTAGAAGCGCTACAGGCATTATGCCTTTCTTTTCCGGCGGTGACCGAAGATATTAAATGGGAGCACGACCTCTGCTTTTCAGTGGGTGGTAAAATGTTCTGCGTGGCCAGCCTGGAACCACCCCTCACCTTCTCTTTGAAAGTAACCGATGCCGAATTTGAAGAGCTCATCGCCCTCCCTTGTATTATGCCCGCCCCGTACCTGGCACGCTACAAGTGGGTTTTATTTGAGAATCCCTCGGCTTTACCGCAGGCCAAAGTGGAGCACCTGATCAGGCAGTCATATGAGCTGATCAAAGGTAAACTGCCCAAAAAGGAGCTGAAAGCCGCTGGTCTGCTATAGAGTAGAAACAAAGAGTACTTATACAATTGACCAAAGCCAACTGCGTGTAAGATGCAGTTGGCTTTGGTTTTTCTAAAAGGCTGCCTTTTAGCTGAGCTTTCAGAAAATCACCGCCAAAACAACCTTTGGGTCATAATTTCTGAAGTATCCCTCAACTGCTTTGAGGCTTCCCTCCCTGGTTCTGGGTTTCAGATGAGTGGTGAATAGTTCCAACGCGGCAGAAAAAAGGTAAAATAAATTCAGGTGTTATTTGGAATGTGTCTAAATAGGTGTTTAGTTTGTGGCAGTTTAGAAAATGTCTAAATAAAACATAATCCTTATGCCTCACCTATACCCTTCCTTTCAACGCAGCTTCGGCAGGAAACTCTCCCTCCTGGTTGTTTTTGCTATTTGTTCTCTTACCGCCTTTGCCCAGAACGGCTCCTTGAAAGGCCGGATCACTTCCTCAGACGGGGAACCGGCGGCTTACGTCAGCCTGGTTTTGAAGGAATTAAACAAATCTGTGATAACGTCAGAGGAAGGCGCCTATACCTTCAGAAACGTTCCGGCGGGCAACTACACCTTAATTGCCACCTGCATTGGGTTTAATACCCAGGAAAAAAACGTAGCCGTGGCCCCGGAAAGAACGGTCATTGAGGACATGGTGCTGGGCAAAAGCAGCCATCGGTTTGGCGAGGTAGTGGTAACTGGCAGACAAACCCTCAATGAGAAGCCTCTGGGCATTGGCAAGGTGCCAATTAAACCCTTGGATCTTCCGCAGAGCGTAACCATCATTGGCGCGGAGATCCTGGAAAAACAGCAAACCCAGACCTTGGGCGAGGTGATTCAGAACGTGAACGGGGTGTATGTAATGGGAACCACCGGTGGCACCCAGGAAGAGATTGGAGGCCGTGGGTTTGCCTTCAACAGCAATAATACTTTTAAGAACGGGGCCCGGTACAACAACAGTGTGATGCCGGAAACGTCTAGCCTGGAGCGGGTGGAAGTAATGAAGGGCAGCAATGCCATCCTGTTTGGGAATGTGGCCGCTGGTGGGGTTCTGAACCTGGTTACCAAAAAGCCCAAGTTTGAGAACGGCGGTGAGGTAAGCATGCGCGTGGGAAGCTACGACTACTACAAGCCTTCTCTGGATGTGTATGGCGCTATCAATAACAGCGAGAAAGTTGCCTACCGTTTGAACACCACCTACCTGAACGCCGGTAGCTTCCGGAACGGTGTTTCTGCTGAGCGCATCTACATCAACCCTTCCCTCCTGGTGAAAGCCGGCGCTAACACTGACATCTTGCTGGAAGGCGATTACCTGAAAGACACCCGCACGCCGGACTTCGGCATTGGCGCCATCAATTACCAGATTGCCAACATCCCGCGTAATCGGTTCCTGGGTGTTTCCTTCGCAGAAAACAACGTGGAGCAGAAAAGCGCCATGGTCACCATCACCCACCGTCTTTCTTCTGCCTGGGAGATCAGAGGGGTTGCCTCTTACCAGAATTATGACGCCAACCAGGTCAGCACAACCCGCCCTACCGGGTTCATCAAAGCCGCCGACGGCACTTACAACGGCGATCTGGCCCGCGGACTGCAGCGCAGTGCCACAGATGAGAAGTATTTCCTGGGCCAGGTTGACATTACCGGTAAGTTTAAAACCGGCTTCCTGCAGCACACCCTTCTGATTGGCGCCGATGCCGATAAGTATGACACCCAAAGCCCGGCGTTCATCACTATTGCGGCGTATGATACCATCAACATCTATGATCTGAATCGCTTTGAGCAGAAAAACAACGTTCCTTCGTTTGGCAGAAGAACCTATGACACCAAAACCCTGACCAGCCGGGTGGGCGTGTATGTGCAGGATCTGATCTCCCTTTCTGAAAAATGGAAAGTTCTGGCCGGTCTGAGATACAGTACCATTGATGTAGAAGGCGAAGGAAACCTGGTGGTGAAGGGAGTAGACAACCTGAACCTGACCTCCTCTTATGATTACGCCTTCAGCCCAAGGGTTGGGGTGGTGTTTCAGCCAACCAGAAACATGTCTTTCTTTGCCAGCTACGCCAACTCTTTCACGCCCAACACCGGAACCGATATCTACAATCAGCCCCTGGACCCTTCCATCATTGACCAGTATGAAGTAGGCATGAAAAACGAGTTGTTCAATGGTCTGTTATCTGCGAACGTAACCGTGTACCAGATCAGGAACAGTGACTCACCACAGACTGCCCTCTTCCTGGCAGATGGTACCTCCAACACCAACAACAACATCAGAGAGCTGGCCGGTGAAATCACCAGCAAAGGGGTAGAACTTGATCTGATGAGCAAAAGCATTAACGGGTGGTCGTTTATTGGAGGCTACAGCTACAATGACACCCGCTATACCAAAAGCAACATCTACTCAGAGAATGACCGCCTGCGCTACAACCCGGCGCATACCGCCAACGCCAGCGTGTATTATGCGTTTCAAAACAACCGGCTGAGAGGCCTCAACCTGGGAGTAAGCTCTTTCTATGCCGGTGACCGATTAGCAGGCCGCAACACCCGCCTAACGGTGCCCAATGACAACTACAGACTGATTGCCTTGCCAAACTACTTCCTGTTCGATGCCCACGTAGGCTACACCTTGCAGCGGTTGTCGCTTCGCCTGAAAATGACCAACCTGTTTGACAAACTAACTTACAACGCCCACGACGATAACAGCATCAACCCGATAGCTCCTCGTCAGTTTATGGCTACTGTGTCATACAAACTTTAAGCAGGAACCGGGGCAACTTCTACTAGAGTTGCCCCGGTTTTTTTGTCAGTATCCCCTTGGAAAGCGCGCTTTGGTGAAGGAGTAAGCGGTAGCTTTTGAAATCCTCCTTTAAATATCGTTTCTTAGTAGTGCCTTAGGCACCCTGTTTTTTCGTAAAGAGTTTTATTTAATGATATGGCAGACTGGAAAAAAGGCTTAAAACGAATGGGAATGGCAGGTTTTCTGTTTTTCCTGATCAAGGGCTTAATCTGGATTTTCATCTTTTTGGGTGGCGCAAAGCTGATTTTCGATTAAGAATCATCCGCTTACCTCCCCGCCCAGCCAATGGTGTTGGGTACCTTTCTCCTTAGGAATATCAATCTCCTTCCTGATTTTTGAAGGCAGCGTTTCAGGGTTGTTTTCCTGAAATTACCTTTAAAATGCTCTGTTCCTGCTCAGCGAAATTTGGGGCAGGATAGGGCATCTCCCATCACCTAAAGACTTTAAAAGCACTGCTAAAAAGGCCTCCGTTTCAGGGGTAGTTTTCCCAGAATAGCCCGAAAACATAAAATCGCAAAATTTCCCATGTTTCCTCCCGTTTTTCTCTTAATGTTGAGGCAAAGAAACCAGAGAGACGATACATGAACCTTGGAATTATTGGAGGAGGAATTGCCGGGCTTACCACTGCCATTGCGTTACGAAAATTGGGCATTAACGCCCATGTTTACGATGCCGCACCAATGTTTGAACCGGTTGGCGCGGGTCTTGCCTTGGCCGCCAATGCCATTAAAGGATTTCAGCGGTTGGGCATTGCCGATGAGGTCATTGCCGAGGGAAACCTGCTGGACGGCTTTCACATCCTGGCCGAAGACGGCAAACTCATTAACCGCACCGATAGCCGCGCCATCAGTGCCAGGTACGGTCTTGATAATTTCGTGATTCATAGAGCTTCTTTGCATAAGGTGCTGCTCCGGCATTTACCGGCCTCTTCCCTATTCCCCAATAAAAAAGCCCTAAAAGCCGACACTACTGGTCAAGGCGTTACCGTCTCGTTTCAGGACGGCACCCAAACTACCTTTGATTATCTGCTGGTCGCAGACGGTATCCATTCCGCCATCCGGCAGCAACTGCTTCCGGCATCGGCTCCAAGGTACGCAGGCTACACCTGTTGGCGGGCCATCATTGAGAACCCGGGGCTGGAAAGCCTGTACGCCTCTGAGACCTGGGGCAAAGCCGGTCGGGTGGGTTGGTCGCCGCTCAAGGGAAATAAAATCTATTGGTTTGCCTGCATCAACTCGCCGCAGAACAACCCAGCCATGAAAGCCATGGGGGTAGAGGATCTGCACCGCCACTTCGCGCACTATCACTACCCCTTGCCAGAACTATTCCGCCACACCAAACCAGAGCAGTTACTCTGGCACGATCTCTACGACATCGCGCCCTTATCTAAGTTTGCGTTCCCCAATCTGCTGCTGCTTGGCGATGCCGGGCACGCCACCACTCCCAACATGGGCCAGGGAGCCTGCCAGGCCGTGGAAGATGCCATTGTGTTTGCCGATGAACTGCAGAAAGACTTTGATTTTAACCAGGCTGCCCAACGCTTTGAGAAACGCCGCATGCCCCGCACGCACTGGATTACCCGGCAATCAAGGTTACTGGGAGACGTGGCTCAATCACAGAATCAGGTGTACATCAAGGTCCGCAACTTCGCGTTGCGCCACTTGCCCACCTGGGTGAATGACAAACAACTGGAAAAGGTGTACAGCGTAGATTTTTGAGACTTCTGCCCGGTCCTGTTTACTGCCTTTTTTCAGAAAAGCAGCGCTAAAACAGAGTGGGCATGTCTCCCATTACTCAAAAGGAAGCTCTAACAGATTTACCTCACAAAAAAACACTGATGGCTATTCTGGCTGTTTTCCAGTTGTTTACCTTGAAACTAGTACAATCTCTACCAGACCTATCTGGGGCCATAGCATGGGGAGTAGGCAGAATTTGAGTAATATTGTAGAGAATTTCTTATTAGACTTCCTACCCTTGAATACGTCCGTGCCGGCTTTCAGACAGACGCAACGCGTGCTTGATGATGCTTTTACCCCTGAACAAAGTACCAGTGCCCACCTCTACATCAGTTTTGGGGCGCACCGTATTAGAATTGGGGTATTAGATGCACAGCGTAACAAATTTGTGGCACTGGAAGACTATGAGGCCGAACGCCCGGCCACCGTGGAGCAAGCCATTACCGCGCTGCAAGACCTGAGCAGCGCTACGCCCCTCCTGCAGGAAAGAAAGTGGCAGCAAATACGCGTTGGCGTCAAAAACCAGCAGTTCACGCTCATCCCCGAGACGCTCTTTGACCTGAATGCCCGCGAAGAGTACCTCAAACTGAATGCCGTGGTGGAGCCGGAGGTAGAGCTGGTGCACCACCATGAACATCCTCGTTTGGAACTGGTGAATGTGTTCACTGTCCCCACCGTCTTGCAGAGCTGGTTAACAACTCAGTTCCAGGGCAGCCCCATGGAGTTTGTGCACCAGACCTCGGCTCTGATGGAAGGCTTCCTGCACATGGCCGAACGCAGCTCCCGTCCGCAGCTTTACGTCTACGTTGACAAGAACTACGTCACTCTGGTGGTGCTGCAAGGCCTCAAGCTGGAGTTCTGCAACTCCTTCTACTTCACCACTGCCGAAGACTTCATTTACTACGTCTTGTTTGTGTTGCAGGAAAAGAAAATGAACCCCGACCAGGACAAAGTAATGGTGTGGGGCGAACTGCTCTTGGATTCAGTACTCCACGAAATGCTCCGCCGCTACATCCGGCACGTACAGTTCGGGAAAAAGCCTACCGGAGCCGGCTTCAGCTACCGCTTCGAGACCCTTTTCAACCACCGCAACTTTGACCTGTACAGCCTTCACTTCTGCGACTAGTTGAATGAGTGATTGAGGGATTGAGTGAATGAGTGATTGTGTGAATGAAAGAAGTGCTGCGGGAGAATTGAGATTGTACTGGCAACTACAGCTGTTTCTATGTCATAGGATCTGCATACGCTCCATCGCAGCTGCTACACCTGAACAGGCTTAACAGAATAAAACATAAAAAGGAAGGCCTTTGCAGAGTTCTGCAAAGGCCTTCCTTTTTACTAATTCAAACTTTAGGATTAATCCTCTCCCCTTCTCCCCAATCACTCATTCTCTCAATCATTCAATCCCCCATTATCTCAATCCTCAAAGAGAAAAGAGGAAAATGAAGAACATGGCAACCCACAGGCCATCCAGGAAATGCCAGTAGCTACGAAGCATTTGGAGTTGCATGAGCCGGTAAGGGTCGCGGTTGAAGATGAGGCTGCGGATAGGATCTGCGGCTGCTCTGTTCACCCGTATGAACAGGAAGGAGCAGAACGCCAGTCCACCGGCCACGTGCAATAAGTGTAACGCTGAAAGCAAGTACAGGAACGTTCCCGCCGGATGCCCGTCAAACATGATGTTGGCATCTACCATCTCGTACCAGGCAATCACCTGAGACACAGAGAAAGCCATGCCTAACAGCAAGGCATAGAGCAAGCGCTTTTGCATGCTCACCAGGTCATCCTGGGCGTACAAGGTAGGAATCTGCTGCACAAAGAACCCACTCACCAGAATAAGGACCGTGCTAACTGAGAATAGCTTGGGTATCTTGAACTGGATAGCGGCCGAGGCTTCTCCTGTTTTATACAGGAACATGACGGTTAAAATCAGAAACAACATGCCCATGCCAGCCATGCTGATGTACAGGAGCATCTTGAGTGGGGGGACCTTCTCTATCTTTTCAAAGCTGGACATTTTGCCAGCGCCAATTTTATTTTGGTTCTCAGATTTCATGATCTTACTTGTTCATCTTCCCTTCTTGCTTTGCCGACCCGCGGCTTTGTAAAGTACTACTTCATATATATTACACTGTTAATCAGCAGAATGTTTAATCACACCTGCCAATTTGATGCAGTTTTTTTCTTAAACGTTGCTTTGCCTTTCTTCTATATTCAAAGGACATCAGGAAGGGTGCCTGCCCCTATTGGTTCTGTCAACTTCTTTTAAACCAGGAGCCAACCTTTCCAAACACCGCGTTGGCCGTGATTTTGGGCATGTTTCCGGTGCCCAATTCAACATAGGTTTTGTTGTTCACCCGCACATCTACCACCAGGCCCGCCTTGAGGAGCAGTTGATTCAGTTCTTTGGCTTTTTCTAAGCTTTCTCCAAGGCCACCGCTTTTACCAGAAGAGGGTGGTAACACGTTGTACATGACCCTTTCCAGGGCCGCATGGTCTTTGAAGTTTACAATTACAAAGTTCTGTTCTGCCACTATGAGCACATGGTCTTCCAGAACTGTGAACACCAGTTGCGCCGATAATTCAAATGGAAAAGCACTCATGGTTACCCCTGGTTTGATCCGGTGGATTTAGTCTTCAGCGTGAGCTTGCCGTTTAATTTCCATTGTCCTGGCTGACCTTGCGGACCTGGTCCCTGCACAGCCACATCTTGAAAGTCTAGGGTAATATCTGTCTCTGCCGCCTTCAGTTTCTCTAACAGGATTGCCGCTAAATCTGAAAGCTTCTGTACCGGTTGGGTAGTGTTCTCCATGGTTTAAGTGGTTAAGTGTCACAAAGATGGTACGAGGCTGAAAGCAGCCCGTTTCATTACGCTTTGAAGTTCAAATAGTCCTATATATCTAATATTCAGCCAATACGTATAAACAACCAGTTTACCGCCTATACACGCGGTAACTTCTTCTATGAAAAACATGTACAAATTTGGTCTGGGTCTGTTCTGGTGCGGTATCACCAGTATTCTGCCAGAAACTGCGGTGGCCCAGAACTGTATTCAACCCTTGGGTTTATCCAAAAACACTGAGTTTGTTTACCAGGTAACAGACAAAGGCCGCAACAACGGTACCTTGAGCAACAAGGTGGTGCAGCAGATGGCAAACAAAGAAGGTGTTTATGTAACCACGTTCAAGAGCGCCCGCCTGGGAAAAACAGGACGTCCTGAAACGACTGAAGAATACCGCATTAAATGCTCAGGCGATACCATCTACCTGGATGCCATGCTCTTGTTAAGAGAACAGGCCCTGAAAGCCTTTGAAGGGAAAGACTTTTCCTATACCCCGGTAGACATCCCCTACCCTCAACAAATGAAGGTAGGCCAACTGCTGCCCGACGGTAAATTAGGAGTAAAAGTACGATCCTCCAACATTGACATCACACAAATTTCTATGGTGGCCACCAACCGAAAAGTGGAGGCCCAGGAAACCATCAATACCCCGGCCGGCTCCTTTGACTGCTTCAAAATCAGTTATCAGTACATTGTGGAGCTAGACGCCATGGGCATGCCCCTGCGCGATGTCTTCAGCGTAGAAGAGTATTTTTCTTTAGAGCATGGTCTGGTTAAAGCCCAGTTCACCACTAAACGCGGTAAAAAAGCCAAAGGTCTTGAGCTGATTTCCAAACGGAACACGGCACAGGCCCTGCAAAATAAATAGCAGGCTTTTTGGTCATAATACAAAGTTGAGTAGCTTTAATCCTAGAACTACCTGTCTTTGTCATGAAAACGTATCTATACCCGGCAGCCTTGGCTTTGCTTGTGGTAATGGCCAGTTGCACCAAAAACACCGAAGAGCAAAAGACCGCTTCAACGGCCACCCCTGAGAAAGTCACCACCTACGGAGACAAATTCTCGGCTGAGGGGGCTATTTCCGCCGCCGAATTACCGGCCCTGTTAACCTCCCAGGATTCTGCCAAAGCCAAGGTAGCCACCAGCATTGTGGATGTGTGCCAGGCCAAAGGCTGCTGGATGAACGTGGCCGTGGAAGGCCAGGAACCCATGCGCGTGACCTTCAAGAACTACGGCTTCTTTATGCCCAAAGACATTGCCGGCAAAGAGGTGGTGTTTGAAGGAGTAGCTTTGAGAGACACGGTATCAGTGGAAGACCAGCGGCACTTTGCCGAAGACGCCGGTAAATCTAAAGAAGAGATTGCCGCCATCACCAAACCAAAACCTTCCATCACTTTTGTAGCCTCTGGGGTGCAGGTAAAAGAATAATCCCACCTCTCCTGTTTTAGGGCCTTTTCTGTAAAAATGGTTCTAAAACAGGATATCTATTCCCGTAGCAAAAAGAGGCCTTAGGGTTTTACTCCAGGTGGCGTATCAACCAACCCTCAGCGGTGGTTCTATCCTCAAAAGACTTCAGGGTGATGGAGGTGCTCAGGTGCTGCTTAAATAGATCAAAAGATTTTCGGCCATAGATGCCCGGCGAGAGGATATGGGCCATCCATCTCAAACCCAGGTTGGAGGCGGTAGGCGCCCATTTATAGGCCAGGTACTGTACGGCTGCATCCCAGGGGCCAATAAGCTCCTGGTTGCTGTTCAGCAATCCTTTACAGGGTTTTTCCCGCAAAATGGAAAGCACGTGGTTACTGCCCATTACCATGGTTTCCAGGGATTGGATGCCAATCCAGTTCACGTAGATATAAGACTGATGGTGCAGTTGGTACGCTTCAAAAAAGACATCGCCGTTAGCCTTCCTGAGCTCCTTCTTGTCTAGTACATCCATGGGCAGCTTACCAGGTATCCAGCATCAGAAATTCAGGCTGCTCTCTTTTTCACGCACGGCTGGCGTTTGCTGTAAGAAAGTTTGAATGGCAGCAATAGTCTCTTCTGGGGCACTTAGGTTGGGGCAATGGCCGGTGGCGTTCAATACCACCAGTTGGCTGTTGGGTAGGTGGCGGTGCATGTACTCCCCTACCACTCTGGGGGCAATGACATCCTCAGAACACTGAATGATCAGAGATTCGGTTTTCAGATTGGCAAGGTCCTCCCGGTTATCAGAAAGGAAAGTGATGCGGGCGAAATCCTTGGCTACCTCCTCGTTACTGCGGCAAAAACTCTGGGCTAACTCCTCACCTAAGTGTGGCCGGTCTGGGTTTCCCATAATGACAGGAGCCATGGTGGAAGCCCACTTCAGGTAATCGCTGTCCAGGAAGTTGAGCAAACCGTCAATGCTTTCCTGGGTAAAACCGCCTTCGTACTCCCCATCATTGATGTAGCAGGGCGAAGGACCAATCAAAACCAACTTAGAGAATTTATCGGGGTCAATGATGGCCGCCAACACGCCAATCATGGCGCTCACTGAGTGGCCCACAAAAATCACGTCTTTCAGGTCAAGCTCTTCGCAAATCTCCAGTATGTCCACTGCATAGGATTGCAGCGAGGAGTACCGGTCAAGGGTATAGACAGAGGTGTCTGCCCCGCCAAAGCCTACGTGATCAAACAAAATAATCTGGTAGTCTTCCTCAAAAGCCGGGGTAACGTAGCGCCACATGTTTTGGTCGCAGCCGTACCCGTGCGCAAAAAGCATGGGCTTTGTTCCCCTGCCTCTCACTTTTACATTGTTTCTGGTAATTGCATCCATGGTCAGGGGGGTTATGGTGAAACAGATTAAGGAATTGAATATTAATTAGATGCAATATACGAAGCTATTTGACAGCATACTGATTTTTCCACATTTTTCTAGAAAGAAGTCAAAAATGAATTGTGTCTAAGGCCCTAATCACAGGAAGTTGAATGCTAGCCTTAATACGCTTGAATCTTTCTTTTCTCCCTTGGTTTGGTTTTGTTTCTGGCCTGTTTCTGCAAATAAGACTTCAATCTGCCACAAGCCGGTCATAGTCGTCCTTCCCTTATCCCAGCTTTCACATTTCCGCACTTTTCAAAGAAGGCCAACCACCAAAGAAATTGCCCGTTAAACCTCAGAGCGGGAGAATCGTTTCCTGCGGGATACCACGCGATCCATGGTGGGCAGAGAAACCTCTGCTAGTTTTGACACGATTAACGACTGATTATGGAATCTTTGAAAGGAAAGACTGCTCTGGTGACGGGTGCCGGAAAAGGGATTGGAAGAGCAGTAGCCATTGCATTGGCGAAAGAAGGAGTAAACGTGGCACTTTTAGCCCGTACCGAAAGCGATTTACAGAAGGTAGCCACTGAAATTGAAGCCCTGGGGGTGGAAACCTCAGTTGTCACCGCCGACGTGACTAACATTGTCAGCGTAAACGAAGCGGTGGAACAGGCCCGCCAGGAGCTGGGCTTTATTGACATCCTCATCAACAACGCCGGAACGGCCTCCTTCGGGAAGTTCCTGGATTTGGAGCCAGACCAATGGGAGCACATCATCAAGGTGAACCTGTTAGGACCGTACTACGTGACGCGTGCCGTGCTCCCCGCCATGATCTCCAAAAAAACGGGCGATATCGTAAACATCTCCTCTACCGCGGGCCAGCGCGGGGCCGCCGTAACCAGTGCCTACAGCGCCTCTAAATTCGGGCTGATTGGCTTGTCTGAGTCCCTGATGCAGGAAGTAAGAAAGCACAACATACGGGTGACTACCCTTACCCCCAGCACCGTAGCCACCGATTTGTCGCTTGACCTGAAACTCACCGACGGAAACCCCGAGAAGGTCATGCAGCCCGAGGATTTCGCTGAATTCCTCATCTGCCAGCTCAAACTGAACAGAAGGGTTTTTGTGAAAGATGCGGGTATCTGGTCTACCAACCCTTAAGCAGCAACTCAGCAAAACTTCTTGCAGGTATAAAATTGAAAAGGGGCTGATTTCCAGGAATCAGCCCCGTTTCGATTTTTAGCTCTATTTCAATCAGAAACCCTTCAGGTCAATCTCGCCGGTTTCGTGGGCAGGAATGATACGTTTGGTCTGTTTCTGGATGATCTTGAAATGATGCGCGTCTTCCGGGGTAACCAGAGTAATGGCCTCTCCTGCCGCTTCTGCGCGGCCCGTACGGCCTATCCGGTGGATGTAGTCTTTAGAGGAACGCGGCAAATCATAATTAATCACATGGGGCAGATACTGCACATCTATTCCGCGCGCGGCCAGGTCTGTGGCCACCAGCACCGGCACCTTCCCTTTCTTGAACAAGGCCAGCGCCTCGGTCCTCGCGCCCTGGCTTTTGTCGCTGTGGAAGGCCACCGCTTTAATGCCGTTATTGGCTAATTTGGTCACCAGATGATCGGCGCGCTTGGTAGCCGAGACAAAGACCAGTACCTGCTGCATTTTCCGCTCCTTGATGAGGTAGCGCAGAAACGGCCCTTTCCGCTCGGCATCCACCAGGTAAGCAATCTCAGAGATTTGCGCCGGGATGATGCTTTCCTCTTGCTGTACTTCCACCGTAACAGGATCACGCAACAGCGTCTCCTGAATGGCATTCACCTTGTTATCCAGCGTGGCCGAGAACAGCAGATTCTGGCGTCTTTTTGGCAAAAGTGCCAGAATCTGGCGCATCTCTTCCTCAAAGCCCAGGTTGAGCATTTTATCGGCTTCGTCCAGCACCAGGGTTTCCACTTCAGACAGGTGCACCGCTTTTGAGTCCACCAGATCCAGCAAGCGGCCGGGCGTGGCTACCAGGATATCGGTGCCCTGCAGTTTCATCATCTGCGGATTGATGGACACGCCCCCAAACACCGCCAGCGTCTTGATTTTCACCGGAATATGGGCACTGAACGAAAGAAAAACTTCTGCCACTTGCAAGGCAAGTTCACGGGTGGGCACCAGCACCAGAGCTTTCACATACCGGTTCCGGAAAGCCCGGTTGGTCTGCATCTTGTCCAGCAAAGGCAAGGCATACGCCGCCGTTTTCCCCGACCCGGTCTGTGCAATGCCCAGCACGTCTCTCCCTTTCATGATCTGGGGAATAGCCGATTTCTGGATTGGATAAGGCTCTGAGTACTGCTGCTGGGCCGCTTTGACAATAGGCCCGGATAAACCAAGATCTGCAAAAGACATAGATGGAAAATGCTATTAGAAAGGCACAAAGATACGCCTATGTTCCGCAGGTTTAGGTGAAACCTAAAAATATGGATTAAATAAACCCCATTTCTGGGCCTGCCTAACAAGGGTTCCTCTACCAAGTAAACCTGTTTCAGACCTGTTTTCTGAAAAACAGTCCTGAAAGTAAAGCTACCTACCGGTTACCAGTCCACATGAAAGTACTGATCAACGGGTTGGTCGGTGCGGCGGAAAGTGTGCGCCCCAAAGTAATCGCGTTGCGCCTGGATTAGGTTGGCGGGTGACTGCACTGTGTTGTAGCCTAAAAAGTAATTCAGGGCGGCTGAGGATACCGGCAGGGCGGCATTGGCTTTGATACCCGCGGCCACCGTTTCTTTGAAGGGCAGGAAAATAGCCGAGAGCCGTTCCACTATGCAGGGGTGCTGCAGCAGCGGTCCTTCGGTTTTGAGCATCTCCACCAGTTCTTCCATCAATTGGGACCGGATGATGCACCCGTTGGTCCAGATCCGGGCAATCTCGCTCAGGTTCAGGTTCCATTGAAACTGCAGGGAGGCCTGCCGCATCAGCTCAAACCCGAACGCGTGGTTAATGAGCTTTACCCCCTCAAACGCCTGTTTTAGTTGCTGGGCATGCAGCAGCGGCACTCCTACCAGTTGCTCGGGTTCTATTCCATACAAGGTAGCGGCCTGCACGCGCTGCTCTTTCAGCGCAGAGAGATGCCTGGCCATAACGGCGGCAGCAATGGAGTCCAGGGACGTGCCCAGTTCCAGGGCGGCGGCAGTGCTCCAGCCCCCGGTTCCTTTCTGATCGGCGGCATCCAGGATCTTATCCAGCAGCAGAGTACCGTCTTCCTGCTTCTGCAGAATAGCAATGGTAATTTCCAGCAGGTAACTGTTCAGGCCAGATTCCTGCCACTTGGTGAACTCCTCCACTATTCCCGAAGGCGAGAAGTTGAGATGATACCGGAACAATTGATAGGCTTCGGCCAAGGCTTGCATTTCAGCGTATTCAATGCCGTTGTGCACCATCTTCACAAAGTGTCCGGCTCCATCGGGGCCAACGTAAGTACAGCAGGGCTTTCCGTTTTTATCCTGGGCCGCCAGAAAGTTCAGAATATCGGCCACTTTCTCGTATCCTGCTTTTTCGCCGCCCGGCATCAGGGAAGGTCCTTTGAGGGCTCCTTCTTCCCCGCCGGAGATTCCCACCCCTAAGAAATGGACCTGCCTGGTTTTCATCTCGGCCACTCTTCGGGTGGTATCCTGGTACTGGGAATTGCCGCCATCCATTACCAGATCGCCTTCCTCCAGCAGTGGTTGGATTTGGTCCAGTAACTCTTCTACCGCCCGGCCAGCTTTCACCATGAGCAGAATCCGGCGTGGTTTTTCCAAAGCCTGCACAAACTGGGGTAGCTCTGAAAAAGGCAGCAGCGGTAGGGTTTGATTTTCCTCCGCAAACCGTTCCGCCACCTGCTCTTCCTTTCCCGGCACCGTGCGGTTGAACACGGCCACTGAGATTCCCTTCCCGGCTAAGT
Source organism: Sabulibacter ruber (assembly GCF_017355955.1). Taxonomy (GTDB): domain Bacteria; phylum Bacteroidota; class Bacteroidia; order Cytophagales; family Hymenobacteraceae; genus Nibribacter; species Nibribacter ruber_A. Next base: position 758,083 of record NZ_JAFFID010000001.1, read on the forward strand.
TCAGGGCCAGGCTCTTGCCCATCACCCCCATGCCTATAATACCCAATGACGCCACTGAGCTTACTGTAAAAGAAGGAGAAGCACTATCAGGTTTAAAGTGCTGCATGATTTGCGTTACCAGTTCCTCGGGCGTGTGGACGATGTTCAGGTGCAAGGCCTCTTGTGGAATCTCCAGGGTCTGAAGCTGGGACTGTAGCAGCACATCGGTCATGAAATGGCCTTTGCGGTTGCCCAGCCTGCTACGTAACACGTCTTCTTCGCCGTGCAGGTAAATGATCTTCAAAGGAGAGGCGAGGCCTTCCCCCAGGATCTGCCGGTATTGGCCTTTTAAAGCCGAGCAGGCTAATACCACTTCCTGGTTGGTGTTCTCGGCTTGTTGCAGCAGGTGGTTGAGTTTCTGCAGCCACTCCCACCGGTCATCATCGGTGAGCGGAATGCCCTGGCTCATTTTCTCCACGCTGGTCGCCAGATGATGGTCATCGGCGTCAATGAAATGAAGCTGGAGGCGCTCCGCCAGCAGTCTGCCCACCGTGCTCTTCCCACTCCCCGATACGCCCATCACCATGTATGACATGTCTTTCTCTTTGAGGTTAATGTTGGTAAAGGTACGCGCGTTGGCTTTTAGTGTTATTTCATTTGAAGACCCTAGAGTTAGAGAACACGGTCTTTCTTCTAAAAGCCACGCAATTATTTGAAAAAGTAAAAGCCTATTATATCAGGTAAATTAAATATTTTGTTCAGGTTTTCTACGTTAACTCTCCCCCATTTAAATCCATGCACCCAGCAGCCTCCAGGTGGAGCTTTTTGATGAAAGTACTTTTCCGCTTTTCTGTGGTGTACTTTCTACTATACATCATCGGTATACAGTTCTCATCTCTGTGGAACCCAGTCGTTGATTGGCTGGCAGCGCACGTGCTGCACCTTGATTCGCCGGTGACCATTAAACCTAACGGCAGCGGAGATACCACCTACAATTATGTACAGGTGTTTGGGATATTATTACTGGCTTTGCTTGGAACGGGTATTTGGTCTGTTCTTGACCATAAGCGCCCACATTATGACAAACTGCTGTACTGGCTTTTAGTGCTGGTGCGGTATACCCTGGCAGCAGCCATGATCAGGTATGGTTTCGCTAAGATTTTCAAAACCCAATTTCCCTTTACGCCACCGTACGGGCTTCTTCAGCCCCTAGGCGACTCTTCCCCTATGGGATTAGTCTGGAAATTTATGGGCTACTCTACCGGCTACAATTATTTCACAGGCATAGCCGAAGCATTAGCGGGAGTATTCCTCTTCTTTAGGCGCACCGCCACATTTGGGGCACTTTTGTCTTTAACTGTGCTGGCCAACATTGTGGCTTTAAACTTCTTCTTTGACGTACCAGTAAAGCTTTACTCTACGCATTTGCTGCTCATGGCATTTGTGATAGCTGCTCCAGACCTAAAGCGTATCTATACTTTCTTCTTTCTGCGCAAACCCGTCCAGTCCCTCTCAATTGATCCCTTTTATGAAAAGAAATGGATGAAACACACGCACTTTTGGGTGAAGCTTATTTTCATTGCTTTTTTGGGCTACACCACGGTGGTGAATGGGTATTTACTGCAAAAACGCTACGGCGACCAGGCACCTAAACACCCCTTGTACGGAGCATATGTGGTGGAAACCTTCATCAGGAACGGTGATACTTTGGCCCCACTCACCACAGACACAACCCGCTGGAAAGCTTTGGCAGTAAACCATGAAAAGTTTCTTACCGCCCAACTCATGAATGATTCTCTCTGGCACCTTCAGGTAAAATTTGACTCTACCCTACACACCTTTTCTTGGTGGGCAGAGAAAGATACCATGAAAAACACCCTCCAGTACGTACAACAAAACAAAGACTACGTGGTGCTCACAGGCCGTATAGAGCAAGACTCTGTAAAGATGCACCTCCGTAAGTTAGATTTACAACAGTTCAGATTACTAAGCAGGGGCTTTCATTGGGTAAATGAATACCCATATAATAGATAGAGAGATGGACCAGAAATCGGCATGTAAAAACAAACTCCCATTTCCTACCTTTGTGCCGGATTTAACCACAACGCACAATGCCTGAGCAGAACCCAGAAGCCCGCATTTTGGAGCTGACCAAACGCCTGAATTACCTCAATTACCAATACTACCAGAACAGCGTCTCAGAAGTATCTGACTATGAGTTTGACCAGCTGCTGCTGGAGCTGCAGAAACTGGAAGAACAATTCCCGCAGTACCGTTCAGACAACTCTCCTACCCAGCGGGTGGGCGGTACCATCACCAAGAATTTTCCTACGGTGTACCACAAGTACCCCATGCTCTCTTTGGGCAATACGTATTCTGAGGACGAGGTGCGCGAGTTTGACAAGCGCGTGCGCAAAGTCACCGGCGACGAGGTGGAGTATGTCTGCGAGCTGAAGTTTGACGGCGTAGCCATGAGCCTCACCTACACCAACGGTGCTTTAACGGCGGGCGTAACCCGCGGCGACGGCACCCGAGGCGATGACATCACCCCCAACGTACGCACCATCCGCACCATTCCGCTGCACCTGCACGGCGAAGATATTCCTGCTGAAGTAGAAGTACGTGGCGAGGTGTTCATGCCCTTCAGCGTTTTTGAGGAGTTGAACAAAGAACGGGAGGAAATCGGCGAAGCCTTGATGGCTAACCCCAGGAACGCGACCTCGGGTACGCTGAAACTGCAGGATTCCAAAGAAGTGGCCCGTCGGCGTCTGAGCATGTTCGCCTATAGCTTGCTTTCCACCCCTAACCTGTTTGATAGCCACTCAGAAAGTCTGGAGGCCTTGCAGCGCTGGGGCCTTAATGTATCGCCTACCTGGAGGGTATGCCGCACCATTGACGAGGTGCTGGACTTCATCCATGAGTGGGAAACCAAGCGCTTTGAACTGCCCATTGCCACCGATGGGATTGTTGTGAAGGTAAACTCCTACGCGCAGCAGGAAGAACTGGGCTATACCGCCAAGAGTCCGCGCTGGGCCATGGCCTACAAGTACAAAGCCATGGAAGCCGTAACCGAGCTGTTGGAAATTGAATACAATGTGGGCCGTACCGGCGCGGTGACTCCGGTGGCCATCATGAAACCGGTGTTGCTGGCGGGAACTACCGTAAAACGTGCCTCCCTGCATAATGCCAACGAGATTGAGCGCCTCGGCCTCATGCTGCACGACCTGGTGGTGGTGGAGAAAGGCGGCGAGATCATCCCGAAGGTGACGGCGGTGAAAAAGGAAGACAGACCGGAGAACGCCCAACCCATTGTGTACCCTACCACCTGCCCGGCCTGCAACACGCCGCTCATCCGTACCGAGGGCGAAGCCAACCATTACTGCCCGAACGAGAAAGGCTGTCCGCCGCAGGTGAAAGGCAAACTGGAGCACTTCATCAGCCGCAAAGCCATGAACATCATGAGTCTGGGCGAAGGCAAGATTGAACTCCTGGCCGAGCGCGGCTTGGTAACCAGCCCAGACCATCTCTATGACCTCACCTACGATACCCTGTTTGGCCTGGAGAAAGTGTACGTAGACGAGGAAACGGGCAAAACCCGCACCGTAAAATTCCAGAAAAAAACGGTGGAGAACATCCTGAGCGCTATAGAGAAATCCAAGGAAGCCCCGTTTGACCGGGTGCTGTTTGCTTTGGGCATCCGGTTTGTGGGCAACACCGTGGCGCAGAAACTGGCGCAATACTTCCGCAACATAGATGCGTTGAAGGCTGCCACCGAGGAAGAACTCATTGCCGTGCCGGAGATTGGCGGACGCATTGCCGCCTCGGTGCGCGAGTACTTCCAGGATCTGGCCAACGTACACCTGGTAGAGCGTCTGCGTACCCACGGCCTGCAGTTAGACCTGGGCGAAGTAGCCGTGGTTGAGCCGCAATCTGATAAGCTGGCCGGGCTTACGTTTGTGGTTTCGGGTGTGTTTGCGGGATACTCCCGCGAGGAACTGCAGGATACCATTGTGGCCAACGGCGGTAAAGTGGTAAGCTCCATTTCCAAAAAGCTCTCTTACCTGGTAGCCGGCGACAAAATGGGTCCCAGCAAACTGGAAAAAGCCACTACTCTGGGCGTGAAAATCTTGTCTGAGCAGGAATTCAACCAGATGATTCAAGCTTAGAGCTAGCTGAATCGTTCTTCTTGATCAAAGCAAATGGAGGGTTTCGGGGCTGTTTTCTGGAAAACAGCCCCGAAACCCTTTTCTCTTTTCTTTTACCGTACAGGCCTGTGCCGTCCCGATTACTAAATGGAACTTCGGCTTCTATCTGCTTCGCTTCAATCTCTCCTGCCCCTAACTACTCAAATTAACCAGCCTTCTTTTGGAAGTCTTTCAAAGAAAATAGGCCAGAAACAATCGGCTTAAATTCCTGTATGTCTATTACTTAAGACGTAGGCTGAAATAAACCCTTAAAACAAGAAATAGTACTTATTCTTGTAACGCTTCTTTGCAATCCTCGTTGGTGTAGAAGAATATTTAGGAGGAAAAACTATGTCTTTCAAGCCACTGCCTGTAGAAAGGAATAGAGAAGGGGAACTTCGGACGGTTGGGTTCGAATTGGAGTTCGCCAATGTTGGGATTGAAGAATGCCTGCAGATTGTGCAGGAACTGTACGGCGGTCACGTGGAATGGGAAAACCGGTTCTCGGCCAAAGTGGTGGATACCCGCATCGGGAAGTTCAGCGTGGAGATTGACCTGAAACTGCTCACCGAAAAGCAGTACAAGCCCATTTTTGAGAAACTTGGCATTGACATCCAGCAAGTGAAGCTGGGGGCATCCACCCTGGAAGAAAGGATTGATGATACCTTGGAGAACGTCATTAAGAAGGTAATTCCCTATGAAATCGGGGTTCCGCCCCTCCCCTTCAACCAACTGGAACAGTTGGAGGACCTGCGGAATGCTTTGTACGAACACCACGCCAAAGGCACCGAGGCGTTTTTCACCAATGCCTTCGGCACGCACATCAATACCGAGATTCCGGATACCGAGCCTGAGACCATTTTGCGGTACATCAGGGCGTTTCTGCTGCTGTACCCCTGGTTGCTGGAGGCGGGAGAAACCGACTTCGCCCGTAAAAACCTCACCACGTTCATCAACCCTTTTCCGGCGGAGTACAACCAATTAGTGTTGAACCCATCGTACGCGCCTGACCTGGATCAACTCATTGAGGATTACCACCAGTACAACCCAGACCGAAACCGGCCGCTGGACATGTACCCACTTTTCGCTTTCGTGCGTGAAGAGAAGATAAACCAGTTCACCAACCTGGGCAGTGTAAAACCCCGAAAAACCTTCCATTACCGGCTGCCCAACTCCTGCGTTTCTGACCCTTCCTGGACCCTGGCGCAGGAATGGAACAACTGGGTGGTCATTGAAGAACTGGCCAACAATCCGGCGCGTATCACCCAAATGAGCAAGGAATACCTTGATATGAAGGAGCATACCTTTATTGGGTTTGACAGTAAGTGGACAAAACAAACCGAACAGTGGCTGAGATAACCAAGAAATTCAAGATCAACCGCAACCGGCCTACCATTGGCATCACCGGCCCCGACAAGGGTGGTGAGGTGGCCTGGTTTTTCACGGCTTTTGGCGTACTGCTGGCGGGCGGCAAACCGGTGCATATTACGCCCTCTTTCCCCCGTACCGCCGATGGGCTGCAGGGGTTGATTGTGGGCGGCGGGGCCGATGTAGATCCGCAGACATATCAGCAGGATTCCGTCTTTCAGGAGTACCTGCGGCGCACACTGAAGCACCCCCAGAAAAACTTCTTTCAACGGATCTGGCGCTTCACCCGCTGGATCTACTACCCTGCCCTGTTCTTCGTGCGCAAACTCTTCAGCCGGAAGCCCCAATGGTCCTTGGATCAGGCCCGCGATCATCTGGAGTTTCAGCTCATTGACCAGGCCGTGAAGAAGAACCTCCCCATTCTGGGCATCTGCCGGGGCTCCCAGTTGCTGAACGTGTATTTCAGGGGAACCCTGCACCAGGACATCAACAGCTTTTACCTGGAGGAACCTAATCCTTCCAGCATTTTCCCAGTGAAGCGGGTTTCCATTAAACCGGGCAGTAAACTGGCGCAAATAGTTGGTACTTTGAAACTTAAGGTGAACGCCTTGCACCACCAGGCAGTGCACACGCCGGGCAAAGGCTTGCAGATTGTGGCGCAGGAAGAAAATCAGGTGGTGCAGGCCATTGAGCACATTGGCGAACAATTTATGCTGGGCGTGCAGTGGCACCCAGAGTACCTTCCCCGCCGCAAAGAGCACAGGTCTATCTTCCAGGCACTGGTGCAGAAAGCCCGTGAAGTGAACCGGCAGATTGAAGACATTGACATGGAAGAAGCCCTTTCCCAACCCAAAGCCCAGGAACTCAGCGCTTTTGACCAGGTACTGGAAGAAACCGAAGCAAGAGGTACCCGGTAGTGGGTGCATTGTCTGGCAGAAATCTGCTGAGACGGTTGTTTTTAAGGGTCTTTTCAGGAAAACAGGCAAAAAAAAGGCGGCAGGAGAATTTCTCCTGCCGCCTTTTCATTAACAACTAAACCAAGTTCATCCTGCTGATAATAGAACCGGCCAGGAACCGGATTGTTTTTGAACCTGCAATTATTTTTTTCTAAAGGATTATCAACTCAATCCTTCTGTTCAGCTGTCGGTTCTCCTCCGAGGTGTTGGGTGCAGCGGGTTGGGTCTGGCCATACCCCTTTGCCTGGAAAATGGAAGCCGGGGCCCCTTTAGACACCAGGTACGCTACCACCGATTTCGCCCGAGCCTCCGATAAAGTCTGGTTGGCCGTTGGTTTGCCTACATTATCGGTGTGGCCGGCAATTTCTACTTTGATCTTAGGATTGGCCTTGAGGAACTGGAAGAGTTTGTCCAGCTCGGTGCGCGACTCTGGCCGAAGGGTGGCTTTCCCGGTATCAAAGAACAGGTTGCTCAGGACAGCCTTCGCGCCCTTGTTCAGCGGTTGCAGGTAGAAATCCAAGGCCAAGGGAGCCGAGGTGGACGTGGCCGAAATATGCCGGCTTTCCAGCACGTGGTCTGGCGCGGTCACATACAGGGCATACCGCTGTTTCTGGTTCAGAACGATGGTGTACTCGCCGGTGCTTCGGTCAGAACTTACCTGTTGGGTAATCACACTCGCCGAATCCAGGTCATATACCTGTACGGTGGCTTTCAGGGGCTTCTTGGTTACGGCATCAAACACTTTCCCCTGGGCAAACGAAGATATGGTTTTTCCTTTCCAAACCTCTGGCACCTCAAACTGGAGCAGCGCTACTTCCACTTTACCTCCTGCGGCAGATTGCCCTGAGTAGTAACCTGTTCTGTTGTCTGGTGAAATGAAGATGGAATTCTCGTCACGGTGAGTATTGAGTGGATACCCCATATTCACGGGCGTACCCCATCCGTCTTTCTCGCGGTCTACTTTAAAGAGGTCCAGACCGCCCATACCCTGCAAACCATCGGTGGCGAAATAAAGGGTGTTGCCGCTGGCGTGCAGAAACGGTGAGTTCTCGCGGCCGGGGGTGTTTACCTTAGGTCCCAGGTTTATCGGGGCAGTCCAGTTGCCGTCATCCTGCTGTTTGGTGACCCAGAGATCTTCGCCACCCTGTCCACCTTTGCGGTCTGAGGCAAAGTAAATGGTACGTCCATCGGCGGAAAGACTGGGCTGAGAATCCCAGGCGGTGGTGTTCACGGTGCGGCCCATGTTCTTGGGCTTGCTCCACTCATTGCCTTCGCGGTAGCTGATGTACAGGTCACAGGAGCCGTAGGAATCAATGCGGTTGCAGGAAGTGAACACCAGCACCCGCCCATCGCCGGAAAGGGAGGCCGCCCCTTCGTTCAACTCTGAGTTGATCATCTCAGAAACCGAAACGGGGTCCTGCCATTGCCCTTCTTTGAGGTACGCCAGATATAGGTCTTCGTCATCCAGCGGGCCGCTTCCTTCGCGGGCTGTAAATAACAGCGCTTTCTGGTCGGCGGTGAGCACCGGAGAATACTGCAACCCAAACTTATTGACACTCGCTCCCAAAGGCTGGGGTTTGAAATCTACCGGTTGCTTTACGGCCTGCTGGGCAAACTTCACATTGTTGAGTTGCCGGGTGGCGTGCTGAGACTGCTTGGTGCCCTTTTTGCCGTACTTTAGAAAATTCTGGTAAAAAACGGAAGACTCTTCGTATTGGCCTCGCTCAAACGCCAGTTCAGCATAGTTAAAGTAATCGTTTGCCAAGCTGGCCTGTACTGGCATCCTAGGCAGTCCCCTGCGGTAATACTGGTAAGCGTCTTCGGGTTTCTGCATGATGCGGTACAACCCGGCCGCCTGCACGTAAGCCTCGCCAAAGGCAGTATCGCGTTTTACGGCCTCCCCAAACGACTCCAGCGCCTTTTCAAAATTCCGGCCCTGCACGTACCGTATGCCTTCTTCGTAAGCTTTCTGCGCCTTGTTGTTGGAAGAACCGCTGGCGGCTTTCTGCCCCGCAGAGGGGAGGGCTACTCCCAGAACCAAAAGTAGAAACAGGTAAAAACGCGGAAAACGCAGCATGGGCTAAGGGATGTTCAGGAATTTATGGGTTTGTAACGAGATGCGCCACTTAGGGTTTGCCTTCACATACTCCACAATAAGCGGCATCATCTGAGGGGCTTTGCTCCACTCGGGCTGTAAGTACAAACGGGTATCTGGACCCATCTGGGCGGCATGTTCCTCGGCCCAGGCAAAATCGCTTTTGTTGAAAACAATCACCTTCAGTTCACCGGCATGCGGCAGAACGCTGGGGTGCGGCCCTTTGAATTTCTTGGGCGAAAGGCAGATCCAATCCCACTGCCCGCTCAAAGGATAAGCCCCCGAGGTTTCAATAAACGTCTGGATACCGCGCTTCTGCAGTTCCGAGGTCAGGTAATCCAGGTTGTACAGCAGCGGCTCGCCGCCGGTCACCACCACAGCCTTGCCGGGGAACTGCTCGGCCTGGGCCACAATCCAGTCGGTATCGGTGAGCGGGTGCAGGTTGGCGTCCCATGATTCTTTTACATCGCACCAGTGGCATCCAATGTCACAGCCTCCCAGGCGGATGAAGTAAGCGGCCTTGCCGGTATGGTACCCTTCTCCCTGCAGCGTGTAGAAATGCTCCATCAAGGGAAGTTTGGTGCCGTCTTTGGGTACGGTGTGCACCGAGGCTATTTTTGTATCTAACGTAGTTTCCAAGATAAGAAATTAAGCAGTGGTGTTCTTGGCCAGTTTCCAGGAAAACAGGGCCAAAACGGTACTAGTTCAAAGATCCCAACAATCAACCTGTGCTATTAGTTGCGGCCGTAAAGCCCTTTCCCTACTGGTATTATTTTGCTGGACAATGCAAAGGTAACTATTCCGGGCCACAATGTGCAGAAAGCAGTTTGGCAATAAAACTCCCAATTTCAAATAAAAAATTTCAAAGGCTAACACTTGTTCTTTCAAATATTTTCAGATATTGCCGGCATCAATGGTAAAACCTAACAACATAGCACCTGTTCTTTCCTTCCTTTCCTGCGGAGGGTGGGCTACCTATGGTTTTACCTTCACGTTTTTCACAGCTATTATTACCATTACCCCTACGGGGGTATAGCTGTACATATCGTCCAATCAACAGGTCAAATTCTATTGGCCTTTTCGGCCTAGGGCCAGAATTCATCGTAGTAACTATCGTTTTCCCTAAAGCCTGATTCCATGCTGGTTTTGAAATTTGGTGGCACCTCCGTGGCCAACGCAGCTGCCATCCGCCAATTGATTTCTATTCTAAAAGAGAAAGAAAACCCCAGAATGCTGGTGGTAGTATCTGCCATGTCCAAAGTCACGGACACCCTTATTAGCCTGTACCAGAAGGCCGCTGCCCAGGACACTTCTTACCTGGACCTGCTGACCCAACTGGAAACCAAACACATGGAAGCTATTGAAGAGTTGGTACCCATGAACCAGCAGATTGAAATCAAAGGCCGCATTAAGCTGATTTTCCGGGAGTTGGAGGATGTGTGCCGCGGCATTTACCTGCTGGACGAACTCAGCGATTGCACCAAGGCCCGCGTGATGGCCTACGGCGAGCGGTTCTCCTCAGCCATTGTCTCAGAAGCTTTCCAGCACCACGGCTTGCCCAACACCCTGGTAGACAGCCGCGACTTCATCCTGACAGACAGCAATTACCTGAACGCGAAGGTGAACCTGGCCAAAACCTACGCGGCCATGCAGGAGAATCTGCCAAACGCGGCGCTCCTTGTGGCACCCGGTTTCATTGCACGATCTGTGGAGGGAAAAACCACTGTACTGGGCCGCGGAGGCTCCGACTACACCGCCTCCCTCTACGCCGCGGCCTTAAACGCCGAGTTGCTGGAGATCTGGTCAGACGTGGATGGCATGTACACCACCGATCCACGCAAAGCCGCCGCCGCCTATTCCATTGAGGAACTGAGTTACGAAGAAGCCATGGAGTTGGCCTATTTCGGGGCGAAGGTCTTGTACCCGCCTACCATCGCGCCACTGGTCTCGGCCAAAATCCCGTTGGTGCTAAAAAATTCCTTCAACCCCAGCCACAAAGGAACGCTCATCTCGGCCACCCCAGCGCCAAGTGCCCAGAACGTGAAAGGCATTTCCTGCATTGACCACATGGCGGTCTTGACGGTGAGCGGGAGCGGCATGGTGGGCGTACCGGGTTTTGCCATGCGGTTGTTTAAAGCCGTGGCCGCCGAGAACATCAATATTTACTTCATCACCCAGTCTTCCTCGGAGCAGAGCATCACCATCGGTTTTGCGGAAGTAGAGGGCGAAAAGGCGGTGCAGGCTATTTCACAGGAGTTTGCCGAGGACATTGCCCAGAATCTATTGAACCCGGTGGCCCTGGAAACCCCCATGAGCATTGTTGCCATTGTGGGCAATGGCATGATTCAGCAACCGGGCATTGCGGGCAAAGCCTTCTCTCTGCTGGGTGACCATGCCATCAACATCAGGGCCATTGCGCAGGGCGCTACGGAACGCATCATTTCCGTGGTACTCAATACCAACGACGCCCACCGTGCCGTGAACCTGCTCCACGACAAGTTTTTTCTATCTGTTCCAGAACAATCAGAAGCCGCTTTGGCTTAACAATACTTTATGAAAGAAGACGATTTTGTCAAAGCCTATGCCCCTGCCACCGTGGCCAACGTGTGTTGTGGCTTTGACGTGCTGGGTTTTGCCTTAGACCAACCCGGCGATGAAGTGTGGGCCCGCAAAACCGATGCTCCCGGCATCACTATCTCGGCCATTCACGGCATTGAAGGTTTGTCCGCCGACCCAGTTGAGAACGTGATTGGCGTAGTGGCCCAGAAAATGCTGGAGGCTTTAAATGTTTCTCACGGAGTAGAACTGCAATTGCACAAAGGCATGCCGGTGGGTAGCGGGTTGGGCAGCAGTGCCGCCAGTTCCGCCGCCGCCGCTTTTGCCGTAAACGAATTGCTTGGTTCTCCTTTCACCACCCAGGAGTTGGTGGTTTACGCCATGGAAGGCGAGCGCAAAGCCTCGGGCTCAGCCCACGCCGATAACGTGGCTCCTTCCCTCTTGGGCGGATTCGTGCTGGTGCGTGATTACGAGCCTTTGGATGTGGTTCCGCTGGGCGTGCCGCTGGAGCTGTACTGCACCATCTTATATCCCCAGATTGAGCTGAAAACCTCGCTTTCCCGCAGCATCCTGAAACAAGAGATTCCTCTGAAAAAAGGCATCCGGCAGTGGGGAAACCTGGCTGGTCTGATGGCGGGGCTTTTGAAAAAGGATTATGGTTTAATTGCCCGTAGCCTGCACGATGAAATCTTTGAGCCTGAGCGCTCCGTACTCATTCCTTTATTCAAGCAAGTAAAAGAAGTCGCCATCTGTGCCGGTGCCCTAGGTGCTGGTATCTCGGGCTCTGGGCCTTCCATCTTCGCTTTGTCCGCCAGTCAGCAAGAAGCCGAGGCTGTGAAGCAAGCCATGGAAGCCGTGTACGCCGGCAGCGGCATAGACACCAAAACGTATGTAGCCAAAGTGCCGGAACAAGGAGTTCGCCTGGTGGCACAATCCACTTTTCAACCCGCTCTGCCTCTATGAAGTACTACAGTACCAATGACTCCACCGCGGAAATGAGCTTCAAGGAAGCCGTGATCAAAGGCTTGCCCCAGGACAAAGGGCTCTTTTTCCCGAAAGAAATTCCTACGTTACCCGCCGAATTCTTTCAGCAGCTGCCCTCTTTATCGCTGCCCGAGATTGCGTTTGAGGTGCTGCAACCCTTTGTAACGCCGGACCTCACCCCTGAGGCGTTGCGGCAGATCTGCGACGAGGTGTTCACCTTCCCTATTCCGCTGGTGGAAGTGGAGAAAGACATCTATGCACTGGAATTGTTCCATGGCCCAACCTGCGCGTTCAAAGACGTGGGGGCCCGGTTCATGTCGCGCTGCCTGCAAACCTTTGCCGAGCCCGGCAGACCGGTAACTGTACTGGTGGCTACCTCCGGTGATACCGGCAGCGCTGTAGCCAACGGGTTCCTGGGGCTGGACAACATTGACGTAGTGGTGCTGTACCCTGAAAACGGCGTGAGCCATATCCAGGAAATGCAGTTCACTACGCTGGGTCAGAACATCAGCGCGGTTGCCGTGGAAGGTACTTTTGACGATTGCCAGGCCCTGGTGAAACAAGCGTTTTCAGACGAAGAACTGAACCAGCACCGCAATCTTTCCTCGGCCAACTCCATTAACGTAGCCCGCTGGCTTCCGCAGATGGTGTATTACTTCCACGCCTGGGGCCAATGGAAAAAACTGGATCCCGAGGCGGAACAGGTTACCATTTCCGTGCCCAGCGGAAACTTCGGGAATCTGGCGGCGGGCCTAATGGCCCGGCAGATGGGCTTACCAGTGACGTACTTTGTGGCAGCCACCAACCTGAACCGCATTGTGCCTGATTACCTGGAAACCGGGGTGTATTCGCCTGCTCCGTCGGTGTGTACCATTGCCAATGCCATGGACGTGGGTAATCCCAACAACTTCCCGCGCATCCAGGAACTGTTCCAGAACAATCTGTTCGCCCTGAAAAAAGTGGTAAAAGGTTTCTGGGCCGATGACGATGAAATCAGAGGCACTATTCAGTTGGTGCACCAGGCATCCGGTTACATGATGGACCCGCACGGCGCCATCGGGTACCTGAGCCTGCGTCAGTTATTGCCGGAGCTGAAAACACCCGGCATTTTCCTGGAAACGGCTCACCCTGCAAAGTTCAAGAAAAGCATGGAAGACGTGCTGGGTCAGGAAGTACTGCTGCCAGAGCAACTACAAGTGTTCCTGAACAAACAGAAGCAAGTCACCGACCTACCCAACGACTTTGCCGGCCTGAAACTACTGCTCATGCAGCAGCACAAAGAGGGAACGCTGTAAAAGCCGCTCTTCTGTTTGAGACCTGGTTTCTAGAAAATGGGTCAAAACAGGAAAACTGAATACCTATAAAAAAGATAACCCCGTTGTTTCAGGAATGATTTACAAAAATCATCCCTGAAACAACGGGGTTCTTCAATAATGGTGTTAATTAATAAAATGACGGCTATTCCACCTTCAACCGCCAACTGGTAGCGGTTCCGGTCCAATGCCTTACCTGGCCATTGGTTTCCACGCTTAGGTAGTATACACCCGCAGGTAAGCCGTTCTCAAACGTAGCATTGATCTTGTTTTCTTGCCGCAGGGTAACCTGACCGAATACCGGTGGCTGTACAGGATCCAGATTTTGGGTGCGCAGCCCTAACCGGATGGGGAAAAGCTGTTGAGACAGATCAAAGTGCTCGCCGTAGACCTCCAGCGTGAACGGAGTATTGGGAGTCACTTTCAAGGGTCTCGCCCCAAAGCTCATTACCCTCGGCTCAGGATACGCTTTGAACTTTGACTCTATTATTTCACCACCTATACTCAGCCTGATGGTGCTTTCCACGCCATTTATGGTATAAGGGATCTCCTCTGGATGAGGTTGAAAATTGAGGTACAGGACCAACTCATTGGCCGTAGCACTCTTTACTTTCACGTACGGGAAAACCTTTCCGTTATGCTCCAAGGCTACCTGGTACGCATCAGCATCTGGTAGGAAGTTGGTGCCTCTCACCACAAAATCAAAAGAACGGACATCTGTCTCAAAGCGGATCAACACCGGGTCTACCGAGGTAATAGTAGCAGGCGCTTTGGCAAAGAATTTAAAGGCTACTTTGTCTGAAATCCGGTCATGGGAAGTGACCTGAACTGTATATTCACCAGTGACTATCTCATTCCCAAGGGCTACTTCCAGTTCCTGGCCGCTGATTCTCTTGGCTGAGACAATCCGGCAGTTATTGCCTTTGCAGAAACCTACCGTAACATCGGTACCAAAGCCTTCTCCCTTGATGACCATGGTCTCGCCAGGAAAGTATTGGTTCTTGTTCAGCGAGGTGATCTTCACTTCCGAGATATCCACTACTCCACCGCCTTCATCGTCGTTTGAGGCACAACTACTTAAGAAGGCGGAAAACGCGATTAATAGTGCGAATAGAAACTGATGAGCAACTGTTTTGCTCTGCTTTTCCCCGCATGAGTTAGGGTTCCAATTGGTTAACATGACGTTTGTTCTCTGTTTTTGAATAAACCATTTTGCTCATGTAGGGGTGAATAAGAGAACCCCGGGGTAAAATTTCCGAAGTTCCCATGCAAGACAGCTGAAAAAGGAAAAAGCCCTATGTCAGGCAGGCTAACGTAGGGCTTTTTATTAAATCAGGTAAGAACCTTAGGAATGCACTTCTTTCTTGGCAGCGCGTAGAGTGTTCTTAAGCAGCATGGCAATGGTCAAGGGACCAACGCCGCCCGGCACCGGGGTGATGTAGCTGCATTTAGGGGCTACTTTTTCAAAATCAACGTCGCCGCGTAAACGCCAGCCTCTTTCGCGGGTGGCATCTGGCACGCGGGTGGTTCCTACGTCAATCACCACGGCGCCCTCTTTCACCATGTCCTCGGTAATCAGGCCGGGTTTGCCTACGGCCACAATAAGAATATCGGCCTGACGAGTGTGGTGGGCCAGGTTCACGGTGTTGCGGTGGCAGATGGTCACGGTAGCTTCGCCGGGATTGGTGCACTTGCTCATGAGAATGCTGATGGGCGTGCCCACAATGTTGCTGCGGCCTACTACCACGCAGTGTTTGCCAAACGTGTCAATGTTGTAGCGCTCCAGCAGTTGCATGATGCCGTAAGGCGTAGCCGGTAAATACGCCGGTAAGCCCGCTACCATTCTTCCCACGTTCACCGGGTGGAAACCATCCACGTCCTTCTTATAGTCCATTACCTCCAGCACCATGTTAGGGTTAATGTGCTTAGGAAGCGGTAATTGCACAATCAGCCCGTCAATATTCGCGTCCTCGTTTATCTCTCTGATTTTGTTCAATAATTCCTCTTCGGTGATATCTGTCTCGTAATGCAGAAGCGTAGAGTCAAACCCCACGCGTTCGCAGGCCAGTACTTTGTTGTTCACGTAGGTCATGGAACCGCCGTCGTGGCCTACCAGAATTGCCGCCAGGTGAGGCGCTTTACCGCCCTGCTCTTTGATTTTGACAACTTCGGCGGCTATCTCGCTTTGAATGGCTTCGGAGGTTTTCTTTCCGTCTAAAAGGATCATGGGTAACAAGAAATGAAGAGATGATACGAAAACCAAAAGTACAAGCCATTCAGGAAAGTGCCTTATCTTTTTTCAAGAGTTTTGCCAGACTAGTAGCCGGCTAACGGAATAGTATAAGTTTCTACGCCAGCGGTCTAAAAGGAAGAACCCGTTTCAGCGCCGGTTTTGGGAAAACAGCGCTGAAACGGGTTCTTACAGATTTCAGTTTTCTACGGCTTAGTGCGCGTCTACCGGCATCTTCACGCCTTTCTTGAACTTCTGCAGGTACAGCAGCGGAATGGAGCAAAGCATGATCATGCCCGATACCCAGAACGCATCTGTGTAAGACAAGAGCGCCGTCTGCTTCATCACCATGCCTTCAATGGCTTTGTAGGCAGCCTTTTGGGCCTCCATGAACGAATAACCTTTGCTTAGGAAATTCTGCATCAGGCCGTTGAACCGTTGGGTGAAAAGCGGGTTGTACTCATTAATGTGCACCAGCAGGTTGTTCCGGTGGAAGCCCGACCGCACGTGAATGAGCGTGGTCAGGGCCGCAATCCCGAAGGAGCCGCCCAACTGGCGCATCATGTTATTGAGACCGGTCCCCTGCCCTATCTCGGCCCCTTTCAGGTCCTGAATGGCCAGCGTGGTCAAAGGCACGAACAGCAAGGACATCCCTATTCCGCGGATCGCCAGAGGCCAGAAAAAGTCACCCGTACCAGAGCCTAAGGTGGACTCGTTCATCATCATGGCGAAGAGGAAAAACAGCAGCATTCCGGCGGTAGCCATGAACTGAGCCGGTACGCCTTTCTGCAGCATTTTACCCACAAACGGCATCATCATGATGGTGAACAGACCGCCCGGCAACAACAGTTTACCCGATTGCTGCGCCGTGAAGCCCAACAACCCTTGCGTGAACACCGGGAACACGAACATAGAACTGTACAATCCAAAGCCCAGCACAAACGAAGTAAACATCCCGATAGAGAAGCTCCGGTGGCGCATGATCTTGAAGTTCACCACGGGGTAGTCAATGCTGGTTTCGCGCCATATGAAGAGCAGCGTGGCAATGACCGCCGTTACAGATAATACAATAATGTAGGTGGCCGCAAACCAGTCCTCGGTCTCACCTTTCTCCAGCACAATCTGCAAACTACCTACCGCAATGGCCAGTAAGAGAATGCCCCACCAGTCAACGGGTTTACCTCCGGTTTCCTTAGGCGTGGCTTTGATGAACGTGTAGGTAGCCACGGTTGCCAATATACCCACCGGAACGTTCACGTAGAAGATCCAGGGCCAGGAGTAGTTGTCGGTGATGTAGCCCCCGATGGTGGGTCCTAACGTTGGTCCCACCACAGCCCCCAACCCGAACAAAGCGGTAGCGGTTCCTACCTGCTCTTTGGGCCAGGTCTCCAGCAAGATGGACTGGGAAGTGGACAGCAGTCCGCCCCCGGCCAACCCTTGCAGGATTCTGAAGATTACCAGTTCTTCTAAACTGGTGGCGTTTCCGCAGAGGAAGGAAAAAACCGTAAAGGTGATGATGGAGGCCATGAAGTAGTTCTTCCGGCCCAACCTGCTCCCCAGCCACCCCGACATAGGCAGGATGATCACGTTGGCAACGGCGTACCCGGTCACAATCATGGCCACATCTTCCAGTGTGGCGCCCAGGTTCCCCTGGATCTGGGGCATGGCCACGTTCACGATGGTGGTGTCAATGAGCTCCAGCAGCGCGGCGGTAATCACCGTAATGGTGATGGCCCATTTTTTTAAACCCGTTTCTGCCATGGCTTATTCCTGCGTCAGGACCGATGCTTTCACGCTCATACCGGGGCGCAGGCGCTTCATCAATTCCGGATCGGCTTTGATTTTAATCTTTACGGGCACACGTTGTACCACTTTCACGAAGTTACCGGTAGCGTTGTCTGGCGGCAGCAGCGCGAACTTAGCACCCGTAGCCGGTGAGAAGTTGTAGATCTCCCCTTCCACTTTGGCTTCTGGGAACGCGTCTACCTCAATGTTCACCTTCTGGCCTTCTCTTATGTTCTCCAGCTGCGTCTCTTTGAAGTTAGCGGTCACATAGATGCTGTTGTCGTTCACGATGGAGAACAGGCTTTGCCCGGCTTGCACCAACTGGCCTTTCTGCACGTTTTTCTTAGACACAATGCCGCTGGCCGGAGCCGAGATGGTAGTGTAGGACATCTGCAATTTGGCAAAATCCACATCGGCCTGGCGCTGGTTTACGCCGGTGTTGGTTACGGTCAACTGCGTACGGGTGGTGTTCACCTGCTGCAAAGCGGCTTTGTACTGGTCCTGTGCCGCCTGGTAATTGGCTTGCGCCACGTCGCGCTCGGCTTTGGCCTGCTCAAACTGCTGCTGCGTGATAGAGCCGTCTTTGATCAGGTTGGCGAAACGGTTGTAGTCCTGGGTGGCTTTCCAGAGGCGTACGCGGGTAGCTTCAATGTTGGCTTTGGCGGTAGTGGCGTTGGCAGCGGTGGCGGTGATCTGGGCCTGGTTTACGCCGGTGCTGGCACTGGCCCCTTGCTGGGCAGCCAAAGCCTGCTCTACTTTAATGGCATAGTCGCGGTCATCCAGTTTCACCAATATCTGGCCTTGGTTTACGTGGGTGTTTTCCTCAAACATGATGGAATCTACGTAGCCACTCACGCGGGCCACCACCGGACTGATGTCGGCGTCTATCTGGGCGTCATCGGTGTCTTCGTGCTTGCTGTAGTACAGGTATTCTTTCACGCCAAAGAACCCGCCAATGATCAGGACCAGGCCCAGGATGATAGGGATAACTTTATTGGATTTCTTTTTCTCGGTTTCCATTCTGGTTGTGCTCTGTAATTATTTAGTGATGTTTCCGGTTGATTTAAGTAGGGTATAGTAAGCAAGCCCGGCATCGGCTTTAGCCAGTTCCAGGTTGATGAGCGCCTGGTACAAGCGGGTTTGGGCATCTATCCGGTCGGTAGCGGAGGCTACTTTGTTTGTGTAGCGCGACGCCTCGCTGCGGTCGTTTTCCTCGGCCTGGGCAATGGAGGTCTGCAGGATGTTGATCTTGTCCAGCGCCAGCAGGTATTTCTGGTAGTTCTGGTTCACCTCGGTTTTCACCTGATCAGTGGTCAGTTCGCGGCTGATGTCAAGCTGTGATTTCTGGATCTTGGCCTCGGCGATCTTGTTTTTATTGGTCCAGAGGCGGTCAAAGTTCCAGGCGGCGGTTAAACCCACCGTTCCAATGGCCAGTGAACCATGGCTAGGCGGAATAATGGAACCGCTGGGATTGATGTGATAGGCATCGGCAGAAGCTACCAGGGCTGGCAAGGCATCGGCTTTAATGGATTTGATGTTGTTGTCGGCGGCTTTGCTGTTCAGGGCGATGGCCTGCAGTTCCTCCCGGTTGGTAAGGGCAGAATCCAGGTAAGCGGCGAGGGAAACAGTGCGTCCGTCAGGGGCAGTTACCTCGTCTACAATGAGCTCGTTGGTTTCCGGTAAGCCCAGCAGCACGTTCAGGTTGTAGACCACAATTTTGCGGTTGGTCTCCAGATCGGCGCCGGTGAGCTCCACGTTGCTGCGCTGCAGTTTGAACCGGAGCACATCGTTTTTGGTCACAATGCCTTGCTCAAAAAAGCGTTGCGCCTGCTTGATCTGCTTGTCAATGGCTTGCAGGTTCTGCGCTACTACTTTCTGGCTCTGCTGTAGTTTGTAGAGGTTGAAATAGGCGTTGGTTACCTGGTAGGCGATTTCGTCTTTGTCTTTCTCGGCATCCAGGCGGGCTACCTGCGCCATCAAATCAGTAGATTCTTTGGCGTATTTCAGCTTGTTCCCGGCAAAAATCACCTCCTGCACCGACAGCGTTCCCAGGAAGGCATCGGCCCGTTTAGGGAAGTACATGGGCTCCGCCTCTTTAGACATCTGGAAAACGTTCGTCGGAATCTCGGCGTGGTTGTAGGTGTAGCTGGCGCTGGCTTTTGGCTTGGCCTCGTCTTTCACCTGGTTGTAGCGGGCAATAGCCTGGTCAATTTTGGTCTGGGAAAAACGCAGCACTTTGCTGTTCTGTACCCCTAGCTGCACCGCTTCCTGCAGGTTCAGGTGCTTTGCTTCCTGCGCCGCCGCGGGTTGGGCAAACGCCATCATAAAGCTTAACCCACCAATGACGGCGGCCGAAATGACTCCGCGTCCTATGGAAGGGCGCTCAGGAGAAGCATAGGTTTTCGGTTTCATTATTTAAGTAAGTGTGTTTTAAGAGAATCGTGTAGGTATGCAAGCAAACGTGGCTTCATTTCTTCTTGCAGCACCTGATCATCCAGCAAGTCCATGTTCAGGATTTTGGAGGCTAACCGGCGCGAGTTGATGAGGTAGTTCACCGTCCCGAATATGCTGGCGATGGTCATTTCCACATCCACCGGGCGGAACTCCCCTTTCTTGATGCCTTCTTCCAGAATCTGCTGCACGTGCATGGTGTTGGCGTAAAGGTTTTCCAGCACAAAGTCAGTCACTTCTGACGTACCACCAGGCCTTAGCACCGAGATTTCCCGGAAGATAATCTTGTGGAAGTATTTGCTGGTGGCCACCTTACTCACGTAGAGCTGCACCACCTGCGTGATTTTATCCCAGGAGGAAATGTCTTGCAGCGCAATTTCCTCAAAGCTTTTGCGGGTGCTGGCCATCCTGCGCTCCACCACCGCCTTCAGTAGCCCATCTTTGGACCCGAAGTAGTAGTTAAGCATGGCCATGTTCATGCCTGCCTCCTGGGCCAGCAGCCGGGTAGAAGCGCCATCGTAGCCCAACTCACCAAACACGCGTTCCGCCACATTCAGCAGGTGCTCTTTCTTGTCTATTTTCTCTTTTTCTGCCATTGCTTTTAAGTGGCGCAAAATTAATCAATCGATTGATTAATTAACAAGGTGAGTTTCGTTTTTGTTTCCCGCTTCGCGATAATTGCTTAGGAATAAGGAAGATTAGTTTGCCAGGAATGGTCTAAGTGACTGAGGAAGCCAGGTGACCTGAAGCACAATACAGCTATGGAAGAAACCAGGAAGGCCATTTTACAAGAAAACGCCTCAGCGTTTTAGGGCAGTTTCTTTCAAAGTAGCCCTAAAACGCTGAGGCGTTCCTATTTCTATTTAAAACTCAGGCGTTGGTTTTCTCCCAGAATAGGTTGGCAGCCGTGGAAGCCACCACAATCCCCAACAGCCCGGCGGCAATGGCAGTCATGATGATGTCATCCATGATCAACTCCCGGTCCCTCAACGCGAACCGCAGCACAAAAGTGGGCACGGTGATCAGAATCACCACTCCCCAATATGTGTAGAACGCCTTGGCACTCCAGTTGGAGGGCCCGTTGGGCAAGTACAGGGCTTCAATGATCAGAATGAGGCCCAAAAGCAGGCTGCTGACGTACTGCAGCAAATGATACCCGGGCACCGGCGTATCGAAGATCTGGTAGTGCGCGGCTAAGAAGCCAAAGTTGTTGGCGGTCCAGCCGTAATGGTGGGTGAAATCATCGCATAAAAGATGCGTCACCACCCCCAGAAAACCCGACGTGATTACCATTAACCAATTCTGCCTGAAGAAAGCCGGCCAATGGAAGTTTTTGTAGACGGAGAACTTCTTCTGGAAATACGGGGGCAGATGATCAATAAACGCGTTCCTTACCCAGCAATGGTACAGGAACGCCATGGCAATGATCACCGGAATGTCAAACAGGAAAATGCCCCGCAACGTGTGGCTGATGTCCGTTTCGGCCCGCATTCTGAAAAAGAACTCAAAATCGGGGGCCATGCTCCCCAGCGCCAATGCCGTGAGAGAGACTTTCTCGCCCGATACTGATTTGAAAGGAAGAATGACCGCGGGATGGGAAAAGGTAAACGGCATAGAACTTGGCTAAAGGAAACAAAAAACCCGGAACCGAGGCTCCGGGTTTAAAGATGTTAGTCTAGTTTCAAAACTGCAAGGAAGGCTTCCTGCGGAATTTCCACGTTGCCTACCTGGCGCATGCGTTTCTTACCTTTTTTCTGCTTTTCAAGGAGTTTCCGTTTACGCGAAATATCCCCGCCGTAACACTTGGCCAATACGTTCTTACGCAGGGCTTTCACGGTCTCACGGGCGATGATCTTCTGCCCGATAGCGGCCTGGATAGCGATCTCGAACATTTGGCGCGGCAGCAGCTCACGCAGTTTCTCGCAGAGGCGCTTGCCCCAGTCATACGCTTTGTCGCGGTGTACGATGGCGCTCAGGGCGTCTACTTTCTCGCCGTTGAGCATGATGTCCAGCTTCACCATGTGCGACTCCCGGAACCCGATGAGTTCATAGTCCAGGGAAGCGTAGCCGCGGCTGATGGTTTTGAGTTTATCAAAGAAGTCGAACACGATCTCGGCCAGCGGCATCTCAAAGATGAGTTCCACCCGGTCAGAGGTCAGGAAGTTCTGCGCCTTCAGGATACCGCGCTTGTCCATACAGAGCGAGATGATGGGGCCGATGTACTCGGCCTTGGAGATAATCTGCGCCTTGATGAACGGCTCCTCAATGTGGTCTATGTAGTTAGGCTCCGGCATCTCAGACGGTGCACTTACATTGATTTCCTCGTCTTTGGTGGTGAACACCTTAAACTGTACCGACGGTACGGTGGTGATTACCGTCATGTCAAACTCACGCTCCAGACGCTCCTGCACAATCTCCATGTGGAGCATGCCCAGGAAGCCGCATCGGAACCCGAAACCAAGGGCCGCAGAAGTTTCCGGCTCCCAAACCAAGGAGGCATCGTTCAGTTGCAGTTTCTCCATGGAGTTCCGCAGTTCCTCAAATTCTGAGGTCTCTACCGGATAAATCCCGGCAAATACCATGGGCTTTACTTCTTCAAATCCCTGGATTTGGATAGTGTCTGGGTTAGCAGCGTGGGTGATGGTATCCCCCACTTTTACTTCCTTCGCGTTCTTGATACCCGAGATCAGGTAGCCCACGTTGCCTGCGCCCATGACTTCTTTGGGCTCCTGGTTCAGTTTGAGCACGCCAATCTCATCGGCTTCGTACTGCTTGCCGGTAGCAATGAATTTTACTTTATCGCCTTTGCGCAGGGTACCGTTCATGATGCGGAAGTACACCTCAATACCGCGGTATGAGTTGAACACCGAGTCAAAAATCAAAGCCTGTAATGGCGCTTCAGGGTCACCCTTCGGCGCCGGAATGCGGTCACAGATGGCGTTCAGGATATTCTCAATCCCTATACCTGCTTTCCCAGAGGCATGGATGATGTCTTCTTTATCGCAGCCAATCAGGTCAATGATCTGGTCACTTACCTCTTCTGGCATGGAGTGAGGCAGGTCAATTTTGTTCAGAACCGGGATAATCTCCAGGTCGTTGCCAATGGCTAAGTACAAATTTGAGATAGTCTGGGCCTCAATACCCTGAGAGGAATCCACAATGAGCAACGCACCCTCACAGGCAGCAATGGAACGGGAAACCTCGTAGCTAAAATCCACGTGGCCAGGGGTGTCAATGAGGTTCAGAACGTAGTCTTCGCCTTTATAATGATAGTTCATCTGGATGGCGTGGCTCTTGATGGTGATGCCCCGTTCCCGCTCCAGATCCATGTTATCCAACAGCTGGTTTTGCATTTCCCGCTCGGCTACCGTCTGGGTAAATTCCAATAAACGGTCGGCCAGGGTACTTTTACCATGGTCAATATGCGCAATGATGCAAAAATTGCGGATGTTCTTCATAGAAATCAGTTACAAGGAACAAAGATACAAAATAAAGCGGGCAGCAGGAACGGGATTCTCTTGATGTACGCTACTTTTTCTTAGAAGGAGAGCGTTTTGTGCCTGTTTTTAAGAAAGTAGGGCCGAAACTGTACTTTCCGTTTATAAACTGATGGTACCAGCGTACCTTGGGCGCTTTGTTCCGGGCAACCTTCTTCAGCTACAGAGCAAAAGGATACGCCCTACACCTGTTTATCACCTGAGCTACCTTCTTTTGTACAGGAGCTAGCCTTTAGTAAAATAATGAAGTACAGAGCTATAATAGTTGGATTAGTTTTAGGTACTGCTTACGGTCTGGTGGCACGCCTACTGATGGAAACCGAAGTAATAGAGCAGTTTAAGACAATGTCGGTTGCTTTCCTGTTTGGAGTGCCTGCCGTGATTGGTGCCATTACCGTCTACTTTGGGAATGAAAGCCAGAAAACCTCCAGGCTGTTCAGGATTTTTATGCCCTGGGTAACAATTTTGGCGTTTTTGCTTACCACCCTGATCACCTATCTGGAGGCCTCGGTTTGTGTTGTAATGCTGTTGCCAGCTTTCCTGCTTTTCGCCAGCATTGGCGGGATTACCATGGGTGAGATTATAGACAGTTCAAAAAGAAAAAAGCAGACATTAAACATCTTCCTGACCCTGCCCTTCCTTTTTGCTCCTTTAGAATCGCAATTTAATAGCCCCACCTCCTTCAGAACGGTTCACACAGATATACTCATCCACGCAGACAAACAAACTGTTTGGGATAATATCAAAAGCGTAAATACCATTAAAGATGACGAATTGAAGTGGAGTTTTGCGCACTTCATAGGCATTCCTAAACCCATCAAATCAGAACTGTCAGAAGAAAAGGTGGGCGGAATTAGGCATATCAGCTGGGAGAAAGGAATCAAGTTCAGGGAAAAGATTACTCACTGGAAACCATATGACTCCTTTTCTTACGATATCCTGGTTGACCACATACCGCCAGACGCTATTGACAAGCATGTGGAGGTTGGCGGTGAATATTTTGATGTGGTAAATGGCGGATATAAACTAACCGAGGTAGACAAAAGCACCACAAAACTAACCCTTAGCTGCACCTATAGAGTTACAACTAACTTCAACTACTATTCAGAACAGTGGGCCGATTTTATTATGGACGATTTTCAGGAAGTAATTTTATATGTAGTTAAAAAAAGAAGCGAAGACTCCTATTTGCTGCCAACTGCAAAAAGCAAATAACGCGTTCCAGAGGATGACAAAGCAAAATCACTCTATATAAAACACCCCAAAAGAGATGACAACTATCAACATCAATAGAGCAACCACAACAAAAGTAGAACAATTACAAAAAATTGGCAGAAAAACGTTCTTTGAAACCTTTTCAGCCAGTAACACAGAGGAAAACATGGCTAAGTATTTAGACGAAGGCTTTTCCTTTGAAAAATTGACCAGTGAATTAAACAACGAAAACTCTGAGTTTTATTTCGCGGAGTTAGACAATGAAATAATCGGTTATTTGAAGGTGAACTTCGGGCAGTCACAAACAGAGTTAAAAGACGAAAAAGCCCTCGAAATTGAACGGATTTATGTTCTAAAAGAATTTCACGGCAAAAAAGTAGGACAGTTACTGTATGAAAAGGCGATGCAAATTGCCCGACAGATGCACGTTGATTATGTCTGGCTGGGTGTATGGGAGGAAAACCAAAGAGCCATCAGCTTTTATAAGAAGAACGGCTTCGTGGAGTTTGACAAGCACATCTTCAAATTAGGAAATGACGAACAGACAGACATTATGATGAAGCTGCAACTGAATAAACAATCATAAATCACATAATTGTCACTCCAATCAACATATAATCGTGTACTACTTAAACAAAAGGTTTAACCCTTTTATTAGATTAAAAAAAAACTTTTAAAGACTGAAAATAACTCTGTAAAACTGCTGCAATATGCTTATTCATGCACTTCCTTTTACATCATGGTAGGAAGAATACAAAATGTGGATTAAACCACCTTCTAAAAGGTTAACCTAAAAATATTAGGGCCTGAAGCTTTTCTATTTTCAGCCTGATTTCTTAAAAATAGAACTAAAGCATCAATTACTTTAGGAGCAAAGCAGTTTATTAAAGGGCCTCTCCTACTTTAAAAGTAAAGGTGTGTACTCCTATCTCTCCCTGCTGATTCATCCCCTGCACTACACCCACGTAGGTACCTTTTTTGTCTGATGTGTAGAAGGAAACATTTCCTTTACCCTGCCCATTAGTGTTTATGTTTGGGGCCCAGTGAAGTACGTTTCGGAAGTCTGGCAAACGGGAATTAACCTGGGCACTTGTTTCATATACCGGCGAGAAGAATTCTCTTTGTTGCTGAACTCCCTCGTAATCAAAAATGATTGCGTTTGGGTCTAGTTCAAATCCCTTCAGATCTCCGGCATAAGTGCTAAGACTCACAATCCCGTTAAAGGAGAATGGGCCATAGAAGTATTTCCGGTTCAATAAGTCTATTTGCTTCACCAGGCTGGGGCTGTAAGCCAAGATTTTATTGGTATTGAATACCGGTACTCCGTCAATCAAAACCAACGGTTCGGTTTCAAAGTACCGGTTATTTGGTTTGTCAAAGGCAAAGAAATGGGAACTCTGGTATTTCTTTCTCACTAAGACTTCAATGACGAATTCTCTGAAGGATTCTTCTAAGGTTGGAAAATTGGTGTACTCCCTGAGTTTATATCGTTTATCAGGAACTCCATAAAATGGAGTTTTCACCAAAGCCGAAGTTGGTAAAAACCTAGAGGAAAGTTCAGGCTGATATACACTCTGCACCTGAGTATGGATGCTATGGCTCAACAATGCATTCTGCACGTTGACAGGAAGTCTAAACTCAGGTATTTTCCTGTCTGAGAATTCTGAGGCATAAGCGTCTTTTAGAACTGGCAGGTTATATTCTTTGTCACTGGTACCCAAGGTTTGCCAAACAATCTCTTTTTTTCATGTAAAAGGATATATACTGAACTGCACCTCTCCCTTTGAATTGCTGATGCCTCCATAGAATTGCGGGAGGGTGTCTGGTACCGAAAGGAAGGCCGAAACGTTGGGTGCACTTGCGCCAGTTTTTTTGTCTGTAATTACTCCAGACAGAAGCAGGCCTTCGTATTCGGGGGCAAACCTCACAACAGGAGTTTGTCCCCGCTGTACATCCTGCCAGGCAAACCTCCGCCAGCCATGCGTGAGCATAAGATGATCTACCGCCTCTTTAGTTTCTGCTGAATTGTTCTGAAGATAATACTCTGGAGACTCAATGGTTCCCTTCAGATCTGAGGTAAGGTACAGATAGCTGAGTAGATCTGCTTTGGGCAGAGCCTGCAGAGAATCCAAGAGGTACACTGCCATAGAAAGGTTCGCTTCCTGGGGTACCTTCAAATGGTCTGCTGCTGTGAGTTGCACGTCTACCCTTTGGCGGGTAGCATAGGTTGTAGCCTCGGGTCCACCTTCTATAGAAAGAAGATGGGTAGGTTTTTTAAAATACAGCCGCTCGCACACGGGTTGTTGGATACTGTTGAACAAGGTAAAATTGGTGATACCTTCGCCCAGTATACCTGCCTCCATGGTAAACACCGCTTTCCCTTGGTATAAGGCTGCAACAGCCGCCACTTTCGCCTGTTGCCGGGTATGGCCAATCAGGTATACGTTTTCAGTTGGACCAGCAGCGGTACTGGCAGTGGATACCGTGAGTCTGATCTTACCGTTTCCGGGCTCTGCCAGGCTCAGCGTATAACCTTGCTCGAACACTTTAGGCAACTCCATTATTTGCGGCTTTGCCCCTTCGGGTATGATCACGGCTCTGTACCGCATTCCTGCCACGGGAGTAAAAGTGAAGGCCCCAATACCAAACCTGGAGGGTTGAAACCGCACTAGTGTATCGTTCTTATGGCTTAAAAGAAAGCCTCTAAAGCGAATTCCCTTTCCCTCCTGGTTCACGGCCCTAAACGCTACTTTGCTTTCAATCCCTTGCACAAGATTGCCACCTTCTGGAAAAAACTGGATGTCGTATTTCCGTTCTTTAGACCTGGTTTCGGTTTCCTCTTGGGCGTAAAGGGTGTTCACCAAAGTAAGTTGCTTTTCAAAAAAGAACTCTGGTGCAAAGTTCTTCATCCAGTGGGTATAGGCCCTTATGGTGTACTGATCTGAAGTGAGGGTTTGTGGCAACAACAAGGATCCGTTTCCCTTACCTTTACTCAAGGAAACTTTGGTTTGTAGAACAGGCTTCTTATCTCTATCCAGCACTTCCACATACGCTATTTTACTGATATCCAAGGGCCGATGGGTTGATCCTTCTACATAATACAGCTTAAACCAAAGAATTTCTCCCGCCAGGTAAAACTCCTTATCGGTGTGTAGAAAAAGCTTTTCCTGCAGCACTTTGGATTGATAGTTGGTAAACTGCTGCAATAACAACTCCTGGGGTTGGCTTTGCGCCCAAGCAATACACTCCAATAATAAAAGATAGGAGAAGAGGATGTATTTTTTCATGAAGAATACGTTTCTGTTGGCCAACTATGCATTTTATGTTTTTAGCCTATTCCCACCAATCTGGCTTTAAACTAGACCCCGCTACTTTCACTCTGCAATCTGCGCAGAACGATAATGTTCCAGAATATCCTATGATTTTATCTTCATCCTTAATTGCCTTGAGAGGAGTATTCTTGCCGGAACTAAAGTAGAACTGCAAACTATCCGGATGATTTGGGGAAATGAAACCTCCCCTACTACAATCATCAAGTTGGACGGGGAATCCTGGCAGTTCTTCTCTTTTGATGTAAATTCTTTTTACCTCCCACGTGTAGGCTCCTATATAACCGACTACTAATTGATCTGGAGCGGAAACACACGTTATGTTTCCTCTGGTCTCTGATGGTTGAGGGTCAAAAAAAGAGCCCATGGCATTGGAGTTCTTTTTCATTCTATCCAAGAATTCATATTCAGTCTTAGTCAATGCATGCTGCTTAACTAGAATACTATACTTCACTTGGGTTTTGGCAGATTGGTGAGCCATTGTTACTAATGGCATTTCAATGGTATCTTTTACTAAATGCGTGGTGGTGCCTAAGATCAAATCTTTAGATGTAGTGTTATTCCAGCAGTAAGCCAACTGGAAGGTTTCTTCAGGAGTTAGGGCTACCATCTCACCATTCTCAAATTTATAATATGATAAAAGTGGTGAATTGATCTGCCAGGTTTCTTCAAATTCCCACTGGTAATAACGAGTAGCATTACTGGGGTCATGGGAATTCACATAAATCCGCAAGCCGTCAGGATCCCACTTCCAGTGCACCTTATCAATTGGGGGAGTAATTTTTCCCTCTACATAGTCAGACAGGTATTCCTTGCCATCTGTGGTTTCAATTCTGATCCGATACTGCCCTTCGGGGCTCAGGTTCAAAGGCGATGAGCGGTAAGTTCCTGTTTCTTGTTCCTCCAGTAAGTATCGTACCTCCTGCTTCCCTTCTATGTACACCCTGGCATTTTTCTCGAAAGCCTGTTTAAGGTTTTCCTCTGTCTTGATTGTTCTGGAGAGCTTTATGGTAGTAACTGCACTCTGCCCAAGTTGAATGGAACCTTCCACAACCAGTAAACTTAACTCCTCAGAGCTGATTTCAGGCATGAAGGGATCTTTGCAACCAAAACTAACCAGGAGCAAGGTTAGCTTTAGTCCTAATGACATTAGACGCATTCGCATGAATCTATCAGCTTCTTGTATTAGGTGTTTATAGGGGAGCAAGTACAGGTTTTTTTAAAGTTGAAAACTAATACAACTAACAGCTACCAGAAATCAGGCCTTTCACTGGTTCCTTTGGTTCGGCAATCCACACAGATTCCAAACCTACCTTCGAATGCCAGCACAGGCTTGTCATCTATGAAGACGATGGTACTATCTATTGGAATATAGGACCCGGAATCGAAGTATTTATGCAAACTGTCTGGAACCGCTACCACCTTGATAGGCGGGCATTCTTCCCCCATGTCAAATGGAGGCAGTTCCTCTCTTTTGATGAAAAACCGTTTCTCTGAAGTGGTGTAAGCACCAACAAAACCAATTACTATCTCCTCAGGATTGGCTTCTGATGCAATATTACCGGTCAGTTCTGAAGGTTGCGGATCAAAAAAAGACCCCAGGTTGCTCGTATTCTTCTTCATCGCCTCCAGGAATTCGAACTCCTGCTTGCTCAAGGCGTGCTGTTTCACCAGAATACTGTACCGTACCTTTGTTTTAGCAGAGCGATGGGGCATTTTGGTAACGGGAAACGAAATGGTGTCCTTGCTAAAATTGGCAGAAGAACCAATCAGTATGTCTTTTTCCTTTGCTGAACCCCAGCAGATAAACATCTTCGCCGATTCTTCATAGGGCCGAACATGCATGCTCCTGTCACGGTACACCAACTTGGACCAGTAAGGGGAATGAATTTCCCAGGTTTCCTCGTAGGTCCATTGATAGTACTGCGTGTTTCCCTGAGTATCTTTTGAGTTTGCATAAATTCCCAACCCGTCAGGATCCCATTTCCAGATTATGTTATCTATGGCAGGTGACTCTTTACCTGACACAAGAGCCGAAGAGTACTTTCTCCCATCCTTCGTTTGAATTCTTAGCCGATAGTTTGCCTGCACTGGTAAATTCAAAGGATCTGAGACATACACTCCGGCAGAATCTTCCTGCAACGGGTAAGTGCTTCCCCCTTCCTGTTCAATCATCAAGGTAGCCCCCCGCTCCCGTTGCTCCCAGGTTTGCTTTGTAACCGGTTGTACTCTGGAAAGTTTAATGGTAGTGACAGCATCCTGGCCCAGGTTAATGTACCCTTCCACTACCAACATGTTCGCTTCTGAGGGTTCTAGTTCTGGGGTAAAAGGCTCCCTGCAGGATCCCAGCAGGAGCAGTATCCCCAAACCGTAGCATAGGTATAGGAAACTTATCCTCATTAGAATCTGATGTTATAGTTCACAAAAGGAATGGCAGCTCCAAACACCGAAAGCTTATACCCTTTAATCACACCTTTATCTGAGGTAAAGTAGACTGAGTACGGGTTCCTTCTGGCAGTCACGTTATAGACGCCCAAAGTCCAGGAGTTATGGGTGAGTTGCTTAATCTTATGATTCCCCTCAATGTTCACCGAAACATCTGCCCTGAAAGTGTCTGGTATGCGGTAGCTGTTTCGGCCAGAGTAAAGGGTTTTCTCTGAACCGCCGTAATAGAACTTCCCAATGGGAACAGTAACCGGCCGACCGGTGCTGTAAGTAAGATTAAGGGAGAAGTTTAACCGGCGAGATACTTTTTGGTTCGCCACTAACACCAGGTCGTGCGGTTTGTCATAAGGCGCCGGATAAGGTTTCCCTTTGTTGATGAGTTCGCCCGCATTGGGATCATCCTGCTCCAGCAGAATTCTGGAGTATGTATAGCTTAACCAACCGGTAAACTTCCCGGCAGTTTTCCTGATCATCAACTCGGCACCGTAGGCGTTTCCCTGGGTAGTCAATACATCTGTCTCAATGTGCGGGTTCATGACCAAGACAGCACCGCTCTTATAGTCCAGATAGTTACTGATCTTGCGGTAATAGGTCTCCAGAGACAATTCCAGCACGTTAGAGAACAGGTTCTGGTACAACCCTATGGAGGCCTGCTCGCCAAATTGCGGCTTGATGTTTGGGTCGCTCAGTTTCCAGATATCTGTTGGAGCTATAGCCGTGGTGCTGGAAAGCATGTGAATGTACTGCCTTAGCGTGTTGTAGCTAGCTTTAACAGAGAAGTTCTCAGTGAAGGCAAACCTACCCGACAGCCTGAACTCCGGCCCATGATAGGTATTGATGACATCCCCACTCCCGTACCTTTGAGTACCTGTGCGGGTAAGCTCTGTCACTGGCGCATTGGGGGCATAGGTGTCTACTTCCTGTGGTCCCAGGTAATTGAAAATAGAGTACCTGATGCCTACCGAAAAAGACAACCGGGGTGTCACCGTGAAATTATCCTCCAGGTAAAGAGCACTCTCTACGGCTTGCTCTTTAGGAATCTTAGCTCCTGCAATCAGAGACTCAGTTCCAAGGGGCTGGTATGTACCTGATTGAAGGGTGTAGTAAATAGAACTCCCACCAAAGCTAAACGCATGCTTTTGGTTAAGGGTGTAGTTGAAATTAGCCTTCAGATTTGACTGATTTATACCAAATCCCAGTTTGTAGGCAGAAACCGGAGCCACTTCACTATAATTTTCATATTGGTAATGATCATGCCCCACGGTAAAATCCCCAAAGAATCGATCATTAAACTGGTGCTGCCACTTTAAAGAAAGGTTTTGGTTGCTGTAACTGAAAAGAGTATCGGTGTTGAGGTTTGATTCATCTTTACTGAGATATCCTGTTAAAGCCAGGCTGTTTTTCTCATTCACTTTGTGGTGCAGGTTCAGGTTCACATCATAGAAAGAAGCCTTACTGCCTTTAAACCCAGAACTACCCGGCAAAATATCCAGCAACCAGTTTGAATACGTGGTGCGGGCTCCAAAAAGGAAAGATGTTTTGTCTTTGAAGATTGGTCCTTCCAGATTCACTCGGCTGGTGATCAAACCCAAACCGGCAGAACCTGTGAATTTGGTTTTGTTTCCCTCCCTAGTGGTGATGTCCAACACGGAGGATAACCGGCCACCAAACCTGGCTGGGATGCTACTCTTATACAATTCCACCTCCTTTACCACTTCTGGGTTAAAAGCAGAGAAAAACCCGAAGAAATGGGTGGGATTGTATAGTGTTGCATCATTGAACAGGATCAGGTTCTGATCCGTAGCCCCTCCTCTTACGTTGAAACCCGTGGTGGCTTCCCCTACAGACTTCACGCCGGGCAGCGTCAAGATTACTTTCAGCACATCAGCCTCTCCAAATACAGTGGGCACAGTTTTGATGGTCTGGATGTCCAGTTTTTCAATACCCATCTGCAACCTCTTTACATTGGAGGCGGCCTCGGCCTGTACCACTACTTCTTTGAGGGCAGTATTCTGCGGGTAGAGATGGATGTCCAGTTTTCCGTCTGCATGAAGTATGATTCGGCGCTCGGCTTCTTTCATCCCAATGCTACGCAGGGTTAACACGTGAGTGCCTTTAGGCAACACCAATGAAAAGTAGCCTTGGGCATCTGTGTTAACCCCTACTCCTGGTGTCTGGGTAATGATAGAAGCTCCAATCACAGGCTCACCGGTGACTGTATTCAAAACATACCCCGAGATAGTTGCTCTGGAATTGCGGGAAGAGGCCAATCTAGATCCAATTTCATATACCTTGTTTTCCTGGGCTGCCAAAACAGGTTTTTCCTGAACAGAAGCTTTTAATTTATTCTCAATAGGCGATGCACTTACTTTTGACTGAGCAATAATTGCTGCAGTTGGAAATAGGTTAGTGGGAAGTTGAGTGATGATTGAGTTTCCTTTAAACAGAAAGACATTCTGCTGTGGATCAATCACAAATTCTACTCCTGTATTTTGAAAGGCTTGCTCCAAAACAGCCTTAATGGGTAGATCCTTTACCTTAAGATTTACTTCTACACTATCTAGCTGAGAGGGTATAAAGAAGAACTTGTATTGAGTTCTGGATTCTATCTGTCTGATAAATTCTTCGGCAGGAATTTTGGTAAAATCGCCTGTTATAAGTTTTAGTTGTTTTTCCTGCCCAATTCCTGGTATTTGCAAGAAAAGTAACCACAGGAAAAACAGCTTGAAGAGTAAATTTCTTCTCATATCAATTTGCCTGGCTATTGTAAAACTCACTCACGTTTACCAGCCATTTTTCTGGATTCTTGGAAAAACTACCGTTCTCCTGCTTTACAAACTGCTGCAGTTCTCTTTTTCTATCGGCTAATACTTTAAAGGCGTCTTTCTTGCTCCTGATTGGGTAATACGTATTGTCTTTCAACAGAAAATAAGTATTCTTTTCTTTGAAAGTTATAATCACATTAGTCTCTGATTCTCGGCCAGACGGGGTTTTGGTCCGTTGCACCAGCACTTTCACTTCACCATTATTCAAACTTTCCAGGTGTCCAGCCTTGAATAAGGTATTAGTACTTTCGCTTGGTTGCACATACACAAACAAATGCCCCTGCACCTGAAACTGACTTATTTTAGCTTTATCTAAAACCACCATTAGGTTGGGTCTATTCACATCCCCTATCACCACCTGGTCCTGCACCAAGTCATACAAAAGCGGGATATTAGTATACTCAAGGCCCTCATAGACAATATTAGCCGAGGTAAAATAGGAATTCAAAAAAAATGGGTGGCCTTTAGAAGGGTTATAATTGAGGCTGGTATACTCTGCCCCCGATAAGATTCTGCCTTTAGGTAGATAAGCGCTGGAAAGTACGCTTGTTGTAACCGATTGGAAAAATAAAATGTCTTCTTCCTTATGTTGAGCACTTGCTTCTTGTGCTATCCCTATAAGGGAAATACATACAGCTAAATAACCAAGTATTTTTTTCATCATAGGCTTTCACCTTCATTACTAAAGCCGTTCTAAAAAGAAGCTGCTCAGAATATGGTTTAGAGGTTTATACTAAGTCAAATAAAATGTACTGAATACTAATAAATAATAATTCATTGAGCAAACAATGGGTAATATCTAATATTCAAATAGAATGACTATTCACAGGTGTAATAAAGCTTAAATATTATGTAAAACAAAGTAAATTCAGCAGGTGTATATAACTTACTTTAAGTTAATAAGTATACACTTAGTTTAAGTTGACAGGTTAAAAGTGATTTTCACCTACTGCAGAAAGGAAAATATTTTCTAATAATTGGCTAGTCTTCTACTAGTGGTGTCTGAACGTAAAATTTAGGAGCAGTTCACTCCTCAGACTTCAAGTTAGGGAATGCCCATTTCAGGCGAACCGCCAGCACCCGAATTAGGATGATGATGCCCACAGCTACCCAGACTGGAACTCCGGGGGGAACCGGGGCCAAACGCATCAGCAGGTAGCCGGCCCCTCCTACCAGGCAAGCCGTCGCGTAAATCTCTCTTCTAAAGATAAGCGGAATTTCATTGCATAGAATGTCCCGAACCACCCCACCGAAAACGGCGGTTACCACGCCCATCACTAAGGCAATAAGTGGCGGAACTCCTAACCGTAACGCTTTTTCCATGCCTAATATGGTAAAGAGGGCAATCCCCACTGTATCGAACAGGAACATGGTTTTCCGGAACCGGCCGATCTCTTTTCTGAATAGCAGGGTGATCAGCACCGAGATAAAAACCGTGATCAGTAACCGCTCCTCCTGAATCCAGACGGGTCGCAGATTGAGGAGCAAATCCCGCACGGTACCTCCTCCCAACGCCGTGGCAAAGGCAATCACAGAAGCCCCAAACGGATCCAACTTTTTATCGGCGGCGGTGAGGGTGCCACTGATGGCAAACACAAA
Organism: Sabulibacter ruber; assembly: GCF_017355955.1. Classification (GTDB taxonomy): domain Bacteria; phylum Bacteroidota; class Bacteroidia; order Cytophagales; family Hymenobacteraceae; genus Nibribacter; species Nibribacter ruber_A. The sequence continues at coordinate 792,894 of NZ_JAFFID010000001.1, forward strand.
GGTCCCGATGATGTCAATGGCAGGAATGAGGGCAAGGGGCGGAAGTTCAGGCATTGGCACTAGTTTTGGGGTAAACTACGCAAAAGCATCAGATTTGAAACAAGAACTACTGAACGAAAGCCGTTTAGAGGCTGTTTTAGGGAAATCAGGCATAAATCGTCTTCAAAGGAGTTCGTTGCACCTCCTCCTTTGTATCTGAAAATTCGTACTTTCGCACAACGTTCACTAGCCAAGCTAACAAATGTCAGTTACTACTGTACAACCTTACAAACCGGTAAACCATATCCGCATTGTGACGGCCGCCTCCCTGTTTGATGGCCATGATGCGTCCATCAATATCATGCGCCGCATCATCCAGGCATCGGGTGCCGAGGTGATTCACCTGGGCCACAACCGCTCCGTGCAGGAGATTGTGGACTGCGCCATTCAGGAAGATGCCCAGGCCATTGCCATTACCTCTTACCAGGGTGGTCACCTGGAGTACTTCAAGTACATGTATGATCTCCTGAACGAGCGCGGGTGCGGCCACATCAGGATCTTTGGTGGCGGCGGAGGTGTAATTCTGCCCACAGAGATTGAGGAACTGCACGGCTACGGCATTGCCCGCATCTACTCCCCAGACGACGGACGCGCCATGGGCTTGCAGGGCATGATCAATGACATGCTGCAGAAGTGCGACTTCCCGACCGGTGAGAATCTGAACGGCGAAGCCAAGCACGTGAAAGAAAAGGACATCAAATCCATTGCCCGCCTGATTTCCGCAGCGGAGAACTTCCCCGAGGAATTTGCGAAGGTGAAGGAGCAATTACTAGCCGGCGTTGAGCAGCAGCCTGCCACCAAAACCACTCCGGTGTTAGGGATCACGGGTACCGGCGGAGCAGGTAAATCTTCTCTGGTGGATGAACTGGTGCGCCGTTTCCTGCTTGATTTTCCAGATAAGACGATCGCCATTATCTCAGTAGACCCGTCTAAACGCAAAACCGGCGGTGCCTTGCTGGGCGATAGAATCCGGATGAACTCTATCAGCAACAGCCGCGTGTACATGCGTTCTTTGGCTACCCGCCAAAGCAACCTGGCCTTGAGCAAGTACGTGCAAGACGCCGTGGACGTGGTAAAAGCCGCCAACTTTGATCTGATTATCTTGGAAACCTCGGGCATCGGTCAATCTGATACCGAGATCATTGAGCATTCAGACGCCAGCCTGTACGTGATGACGCCGGAGTACGGAGCCGCCACCCAGCTGGAGAAAATTGACATGCTGGATTTCGCCGATATCATTGCCCTGAACAAGTTTGACAAACGGGGTGCTCTGGATGCGTTGCGCGATGTGAAGAAACAATACAAGCGCAACCACCAGCTGTGGGACGTGTCCGATGACCAGATTCCGGTGTTCGGGACGATCGCCTCGCAGTTCAATGACCCGGGCATGAACCGCCTGTACAAAGCGGTGATGGCGAAAGTCTCCGAAAAAACCGGCGTGGCCTTTGACTCTAAAATTCAGGCCACCGGCGAGATGTCGGAGAAAGTTTACATTATTCCGCCAAGCCGCACGCGCTATCTGTCTGAGATCGCTGAGAACAACCGCAACTATGACAAATGGGTGGTAGAGCAGGCTAGCGTAGCGCAGAAACTGTACGGCATCCGTCAGTCTATTGAAGCCATTCAGGCGCTGGAGGTAGAAGATAAAGACCGCCTAATTAAGCAGTTGGAATATGCTTTTGAAGAAACGGCTTTAAAACTGGACGGCCAGAACAAGAAACTACTGGAGCAATGGCCTGAGAAGCGCCAGAGCTACAAAAACGAATTTTACGAGTTCAAGGTGCGTGACAAGGTGCTGAAGGTGAAAACCCATACCACCAGCCTCTCGCAACTGGAAATACCTAAGGTTGCCACCCCTCGGTACGAGGCTTGGGGCGATTTACTGAAGTGGAACCTGCAGGAAAACGTACCTGGCGAGTTCCCGTACACCGCGGGCGTGTTCCCGTTCAAACGCGAAGGCGAAGACCCAACCCGTATGTTCGCCGGTGAAGGCGGACCCGAGCGTACCAACCGCCGCTTCCACTACGTGAGCATGGGCTTACCGGCTAAACGCCTCTCCACCGCCTTTGACTCCGTTACTTTATATGGTGAAGACCCAGACCTGCGGCCAGACATCTACGGCAAGATCGGGAACTCCGGCGTGAGCATCTGCTGCCTGGATGATGCCAAGAAACTGTATTCCGGTTTCAACCTGGCGCATCCTATGACGTCGGTATCCATGACCATCAACGGTCCGGCCGCTATTCTCACCGGTTTCTTTATGAACGCCGCCATTGACCAGCAGTGCGAGCTGTATATCAAAGAGAACGGCCTGGAGCAGGAAGTAAACGAGCGTATTGAGGCTATTTACCGGGAAAAAGGCCAGAAACGTCCGAGCTACCAGGGAGACTTACCTGCCGGCAACGACGGCTTAGGCTTAATGCTTTTAGGCGTAACCGGTGACCAGGTGCTGCCAGCGGAGGTATACTCCCAGATAAAGGAGAAAACGCTGGCCGCAGTACGCGGAACCGTGCAAGCCGATATCCTGAAAGAAGACCAGGCGCAGAACACCTGTATTTTCAGCACTGAGTTCTCGCTTCGTTTGATGGGTGACGTACAGCAGTACTTCATTGACCACAACGTGCGCAACTTCTACTCGGTGTCTATCAGTGGGTATCACATTGCCGAGGCAGGCGCTAACCCAATCACGCAGCTGGCGTTCACGCTAGCCAACGGCTTCACCTTTGTGGAGTACTACGTGAGCCGCGGCATGGACATTAACGCGTTTGCGCCTAACCTGAGCTTCTTCTTCTCCAACGGCATTGACCCAGAGTACGCGGTGATTGGCCGGGTGGCCCGCCGTATCTGGGCGAAGGCCATGAAATTGAAGTACGGTGCCAATGCCCGTTCCCAGATGCTGAAGTACCACATCCAGACCTCGGGCCGCTCCTTGCACGCGCAGGAAATCGACTTCAATGATATCCGCACCACCTTGCAGGCGTTGTATGCTATTTACGACAACTGTAATTCCCTGCATACCAACGCTTATGACGAGGCCATCACCACGCCTACTGAAGCATCGGTGCGCAGAGCCATGGCCATTCAACTCATCATCAACCGCGAGCTGGGCTTAGCCAAAAACGAGAACCCGCTGCAAGGTTCCTTCATCATCGAAGAACTGACCGATCTGGTGGAGGAAGCCGTACTAGCCGAGTTTGACCGCATCACCGAGCGCGGAGGCGTGCTGGGTGCCATGGAGACCATGTACCAGCGCGGCAAAATCCAGGAAGAAAGCTTGTACTACGAGACCCTGAAACACACCGGTGAGTACCCTATCATTGGAGTGAACACGTTCCTGAGCAGCCAGGGCTCCCCTACCGTAATTCCTTCGGAAGTGATCCGGGCTACCGAAGAAGAGAAGCAGTACCAGATCTCCATGCTGAAAGAGCTACATGACCGTTTTGCGGATACTGCTCCGGCCCACCTGAAGCACCTGCAGGAAGTAGCCATCCAGAACGGTAACATCTTTGAAGCCATTATGGAAGTGTCTAAGTACTGTTCACTGGGCCAGATCACCAATGCTCTGTTTGAAGTGGGTGGCCAATACCGCAGGAATATGTAATTTGAACTTAGGCTAGAAAACCAGAGGAAAAACCTCGCCTTGTTTCAAGCCTGATTTAACAAAAGGAGCCGGGAAACCCCGGCTCCTTTTGTATTCTATGGTTTTCAATTCTCTTGCAAATACATCTTCTGAATGCTCGCTTCTTTATTGGGACGCTTTCCTGAATAATCCCTCTTTTCGGCCTTCTTTCAGGGAAATAACCCAAAAACAGAGAATATCAGCTTCACAAGAACTCAGGCTAATCCCATTTCATATGTTGGTATTTAAACTTCGCTTTGTTCTTCTCTTTAAAAAGCTTAACTTAAAGGTAAACAAGGCTTTACTTACAAATAAACTAAATTGAAGATTTTTACGTTAATTATATAAACAAACAAAGCTATAAGGCCATGAAAAAGATCTCCGCCATTTCCTCTCTATTACTGATAGGCGCTCTGGGCCTATTTGCCACTTCCTGGTTCACGCACGGAAATCTGGATGTAGATCTTTCCGACGAGGATATCCAACTGTACCTATAAGTTGACTTTCAACCTAAAACAGCAAACCCCGCAGAAGCGGGGTTTGCTGTTTTAGGTAATCATATTCCTTCAGAAACCGTACCTTTACCTGACAAAAGAAAAACTATGGAATTAAAAGACCTTTCACAGAAAATCAGCTACATCATTGGTCGGGACATGGCAGCCAATTTCAAGAAACAAGGCATTGACATTGAGCCAGAGGCCCTGTTACATGGTTTGACCGAGGCCCTAAACGGATCGCCTTCCAAACTGGACCAGAATGAAGTGCAGCAGGCCATGATGCAGCTCCAGATGCAGATGCAAGCGAAACAGCAGGCTTCTGCCGGGGCCGCTGGGGAACAGAACAAAATAGCAGGCGAGGCTTTCTTAGAGGCCAATAAAACCAAAGAAGGCGTACAAACTTTGCCAAGCGGACTCCAATACCAGGTTTTGGAAAGCGGTTCAGGTAAAACGCCAAGCAAAACCTCGCACGTAACCACGCACTACCATGGTACTTTGATTGACGGCACCGTGTTTGACTCTTCCTATGAAAGAGGAGAACCAGCTACCTTCCCGGTGAACGGGGTAATTGCCGGCTGGACCGAAGCGCTTCAACTGATGAAAGAAGGAGACAAATGGCGCCTGTTCATTCCAAGCAATCTGGCCTACGGAGCCAGAGGTGCCGGAGCAGACATTGGCCCTAACGCCACCCTGATCTTTGACGTGGAATTGCTCTCGGTGAACAAATAGACGGAAGAATTCTTAAAGAGCGGTACTATCCAGTGCCGCTCTTTTTTATTGCCTATAGTTGAGCCTAGCTGTTTTAGAATAGTAAAGGATAAGGATTGTTTTGGGGCAGATTTTCAGAAATGAACCTTAATTCAAACTGCTGTTGAACCCGGCGGTAGTATCGTTCAGCAACCATTCTTTTGCCTCATCTACTTCGGTGAAGTAATGGACGTTGATGGGATGAGAACTAGGAGTGGCAAGTGATGGTGAGTAGTGGTGAATCAGGTGCTGGTACTTTTCCTCTGACATGACCAAAGCAAGGTGCAACTCAGATTGGGTGTAAGAATGAAGCGCTTGAAGGAGGGTGCCTACCTCCCACACTTCCCCCTCGGCCAGGAGGCTCTCAGGTATATAAGTATCTATCAGGCACTTCTTTAGGTTATGTTGATTGAGGTATTCCGCCAACCTTTTACAGCCCCGTTTAAACTCCTCTTCTCCAACCGCTCTCTCCCAGACCAGTAGAGCTATTTCCTTAGACTCATCAACCAACACCCTAAAACCTTCAGTGCCAACGGGGATCATATAATCTTCTATTAATCATTTGGTGATCTGATATAACATTTATTGGTAATATATATATAATCATAAATATTTGATTTTGAAGATAAAAGTTATTGTGGTAAAAACAAATTCCGTCTGGTAATTGCCAATTTTACAATAGGCTTACTTTGTTTTAGTAATTCAGTAATCCTGCTTCCAACCGCCTCTAACCCACCTCTTTTATCGGCTAAAATCCGGCATAAAATACCTTTGGCAGACGCATTGAAATTCAAAACCACCTATTAATTTTGGCCGCCTTTTCAAAAGGGGTTTTCAGGTAATGATTCGGGATCCAGAACATTACAGAAACAATTCTAGTTAAAGGAAAGGCTTTGGGAATTTTAAAAAACAAAGATGAACAACTCTAGCCACGCTCACCGTGTATCGGGAGCAGGTTTGCTAATCGCCCTTGGGATAATCTACGGCGATATTGGTACTTCTCCCCTTTATGTGATGAAGGCCATTATTGGTTCAACTCCCATCAATGCCACCCTGGTTTATGGTGGTATTTCCTGCGTCATCTGGACGCTCACTCTGCAGACTACGGTCAAGTATGTTTTGCTTACCCTGCGGGCCGATAACAAAGGGGAAGGAGGTATTTTCTCTCTCTACACTTTGGTCCGCCGCAAGGCTAAGTGGCTCACGGTTCCGGCCATTATTGGGGGTAGTGCGCTGCTAGCCGATGGGATCATTACCCCGCCTATCTCAGTATCCTCGGCGGTAGAAGGTTTGGAAGTGCTGTACCCGCACATCCCCACGGTACCTATCGTCATCGGGATTCTGGTGGTCCTGTTTCTGATGCAAAGTTTCGGGACCCAGATAGTGGGGAAAGCCTTTGGGCCATTGATGTTCATCTGGTTCACCATGCTGGCCGTTTTAGGCCTCATTTCGGCTATTCAGCACCCCGAAATCTTCAAGGCCTTCAATCCAGTGTTTGCCTATGACCTGCTGGTGAATTACCCGGGCGGGTTCTGGCTACTGGGCGCGGTGTTCCTGTGTACCACCGGGGCCGAGGCCTTGTACTCAGACCTGGGGCACTGCGGACGCGGCAACATCCGGATCAGTTGGGCTTTCGTGAAAACCTGTCTTTTGCTGAACTACCTGGGCCAGGGTGCCTGGCTGATGCAGTACGAAGGCCAACTCCTTACCTCGCTATCTAACAAGAATCCTTTCTATGGCCTCATGCCGGGGTGGTTCCTGATTTTCGGGGTAGCCATTGCCACCATTGCTGCGGTCATTGCCAGCCAGGCGCTCATCACGGGTTCCTTTACGTTGATTGGGGAAGCCATCCGGTTGAACATGTGGCCGAAGGTGCGCCTGATCTATCCTACCAACGTAAAGGGGCAGATCTACGTGCCCAGCATCAACCGCCTGCTGTTACTAGGCTGCGTGGGCATAGTGCTGTACTTCCAAAGATCAGAGCACATGGAGGCAGCGTACGGTTTGGCCATTACCGTGACCATGCTGATGACCACTACCCTGCTCACGTACTACCTGCTGGCAAAAAAGGTAGCCAAGATCTGGGTGTGGCTCTTCTTGCTGGTGTACCTGGGCATTGAAGGCTCCTTCCTGGTCGCGAACCTGATCAAGTTCCCGCACGGCGGGTGGGTAACGCTGGTCATTGGTTTCATGTTGATTTCGGTGATGTATATCTGGCTCAAAGCTTACTACATCAAACGCCGCTTAACAGAATATGTGCCATTGCCGGAATACGTTCCATCCCTGAGAGAGCTTAGCGAAGACGATTCCATTCCTAAGTATGCCACGCACCTGGTGTTCATGACCAGCGCCGAGCGACCAACGGAAATTGAATCAAAGATCATCTATTCTATCTTCCAGAAAAGGCCAAAACGTGCCGATATTTACTGGTTTGTGCACGTGAATACCCTGGACGAGCCGTATACCATGGAATACAAGGTGAAGGTACTCGCCAGCCAGGATGTGGTACGCATAGACTTCAACCTGGGCTTTAGGGTGGAGCAACGCATTAACCTGTTCTTCCGGAAAGTGGTAGAGGATTTGGTGCAGAACAAGGAAGTGGACATTACCAGCCGATACAGTTCTTTGAACAAACAGAACCTCATTGGTGACTTCCGGTTTGTGGTGCTGGAGAAATTCCTGAGTTATGAGAATGAGCTGCCGTTCTGGGAAAACACCATTATGCAGTCTTATTTCTACATCAAAGAATTTACTACCTCAGAAGGCAAGTGGTTTGGGCTGGACACCAGCTCGGTGAAAGTGGAGAAAGTGCCGCTGATCATTAAACCAGCCCGCGAAGTGGAACTGAAACGGGTTAAATAAGAAATTACAAAAAGAGCATAAAAACAGGAAGGCCACCTTGTAGGTGGCCTTCCTGTTTTTATGATAGTTCTATGTTTTCAGGCTGTTTTCAGAAATTAGGGCTATTAACGCTATTTGGGGCTTGTCCATTTCTGGTACGCTTTGCGCTGAACTTCTGAGAGAGAAGAAACCAAGTCAGCACGGTATTTCACCGTAGGGTCTTTGAGCAGCGTGACCGGTAAGATCATCAGCTGGCCGCTCCGGCTAACCACTACTTCCAAGACATCGCCTACTTCATACGCGGGTACAGACTTATTGATGTCGTCTGTGACACGGTATCCGTTCATGCCAATAATCTCGTCATTCACATTCAGGCCGGCTTTCCAGGCGCTGCCGTTACGGGTTACAATGGTCACCAAAGGTTTACCGCTGCTGGTGGAAATGGCCGCCCCTAACAAAGGCTGATTGGTATTCAGGTTTAAATCCGTCAGGTTGATGCCTACGGTGCTCAGGAAAGCATTGTATTCCGGCGTCTCTTTCCCGAACACGTACCGGCGGAAGAAATCATCCAGGGAACGGCCGGTGAACTTCTCTATTCCTTTCTGAAACTCCTCATCAGTGAAGCCCCGCTTTTTCTTTTTGTAGTACTCATCATAGAGGGCTTTCATGGCATCGTCCAGGCTTTTGGTGCCGTTAGTGGCTTTCAGGATCTCCATGTCCAGCAGCATGCCTAAAAGAGCGCCTTTGCTGTAGTAAGACAGGTGCGTGTTGTAGGAGTTCTCATCTGGGCGGTATTGCTTTATCCAGGCGTTAAAGCTGGACTCGGCCGCCGATACTACTTTGTTGCCGGGAGTATTCTCCACGCTGGTGATGCTGCTGCCAATTTTCTCCAGGTGCTCGCGCTCAGAGGTGAAACCCGCCCGGCGCATGATCACATCGGCGTAATAAGAAGTGAAGCCTTCAGAAACCCACAGCATGTTGGTGTACACTTCCTGGTTGTAGTCAAAAGGACCTAAGGCTATGGGCCGGAGGCGCTTCACATTCCAGAGGTGGAAGTATTCATGGGCTACCAGGGTAAGAAAACCATTATAGCCGCTTCTGGTCCCGTAAGCGGTACGGGTGGCATGCAAGGTGGTAGAGTTCAGGTGCTCCAGGCCTCCCCCGCCCGCTGGCAGGTTGTGCACAATGAAGAGGTAGTAATTCACCGGCAACTCCCCAAATACTTTGGCTGCTTCCTCGGTTACTTTCTTCATGTCTGCGGTCAACTGGGAAGGGTCATAATTGGCATCACCGTACATGGCTACCTCGTGCTTTACGCCATTGCTTTCAAACGATAATACCTGGTGGTTGCCTATTTCAATGGGAGAATCAGCCAAGACATCGTAATTGGGGGCTCTGTAGGTAAACTGCTGGCCAGGAACGGGAGCCAAGCCGGTAGAAACCTTGCTCCATCCCTTGAAAGGCACTACGGTCAAGGTAGAGGGCAGGTCTTTGTGCCCTTCTGGGTACATGAACACGCTGGTGCCGTTCAGGTAACCATGACTTGCATCAAGAAAGCTGGTTCTAACGGTTAACTCAAACGCATACACCTTGTATTTCACCGTCACGTCTTTGCCGCCGCTGGCAACGCGCCAGGTATTCTTATCTAACTTGGAGGTACTCACAGGCTTGTCTCCCACAAAGGCTTGAAACGCCTCCACATTCTTGGGGAACTCTCTGATTAAGTAAGAACCCGGAGTCCAGACAGGCATGGTCAGGTCCAGGTTCTTTCCTCTGAAGTCTTCCAGCCGCATTTCCACCTCAAAATAGTGTGTGTGAGGCTCTGGCATGGAGAGACGGTAAGAAATAGTGGGCGCCGCCGAGGCGGAGGACGAGAATATCACTGACAGCAGCAGCAACACTCCCGATGCCCAATAATGGATTATTTTTTGCATGAGTTAGTTGGGGTGAATTTTAATAAAAACGAATTATACGGCTAAATACCTGTTAATCCAAGGATTTACCCTCTGCGGGAAACCGCAATACCTGCCCTGAACGTATGCAGACCAAAGTCCCGTCTATGAAGAAAATTTGGATCATTTTTGGATTACTTCTTTCCCTCATAATTCTGTACAAAGCCATTTTCGGGTCAGGCAGCCTGTTTGATTCGGCGGTGACAAGAACCAGTTCAGATGGCAGGGACAAGGTTTTCCATGATGACACCACTGCCAGGAAAGATTCCACCTCTGCGCAGGAGGCTGCTTCTTTAGGAGTTCTGGAAGGTAACTACGCCACCAAAGCCGACAGTATTGTGGCTTTTGCGCTTCAACGCTACGGCATAGACTATGAATATGGCGGCGTCACGGAAGAAGGCTTTGATTGCTCCGGATTCATCACCTACGTCTACAACCATTTCGGGGAAAAACTGCCGCACGGTTCCTCTGAGCAAGCCAAATTAGGCGAAAGCGTGTCCATGCAGGAAGCCCGGAAAGGGGATCTGATCATCTTCACCGGCACTAATCCAGAAGACCGCACTCCCGGCCACGTGGGCATTGTGATTACCAACGCACCCAAACCCATCCAGTTTGTGCATTCCTCATCAGAAGGCGGCGTGAAGGTTAGCAAAGTGGAAGGTACTCTTTACCAGAAGCGGTTTCTAGACATCCGCCGGGTTCTACCTTAAAGGACCCCACTTATTGTTTACCGCCTATTTTTATGAAAACAGCTTAGAAACCCATTCTGGGCAAAAATGTACAACAAGGCATACATTGATTGTACAACCCAACTCTTTGTAACAGAAAACCTTAGCAGTTAACAAGACTTTTCCTAGAAAGAGCCTGAAACGAAAAGTAGCTGATACTCAATAAGTACAAAACCTAGTCTGTACATCTAGGTAGTAATACCTTTGTGCCTCAGAAAAGTACGGACAAAAAAATACCCGGCCATTGCAGTAGCCGGGTACGGAATCCTTTGAAACGGTATCAAGCAACACAGGAAGGAACTGCCTCCCTCTAGTGCCTGTCTACCTCATGTCGGATTCGCCAGTAGACCAAAGTCTGTCTAGCAAGCTTCAACACGGTTTACGGTTGACACATGAGCTAGGCTTGATACATTCTTACTGGGATTAGACACTTTTACCTCCTTTCTTTTAGTCCGACATAAACCCGACCGCTTTTCCAAGTACCTTATGGTTCAGCAGAGGGGCCCGGAGCACTCGCTTCCGTTTTATAAAGTTAAAAGACGGAAGGATAGTTCAAAAGGTTTGATGAAAAAATTTATGTTTTTTCTTTTTCACTAGATTTCTCTGAGTTGAAGAATACCCATAACCACACCAAGGCCAGCAGAAACTCCGCGGCGGCATCTAAGAGGTAGATATCCAGGATCACATCTCGGGTTGCATATCGCACATCTACGGCTCCTAGCCCTAGGGCGCAGAAAAAAGCTAGCAGCTCGGGGCTTCTTTCCCTATGTACCTGAAAGGCAGCCGCTAACAAAGTGGCACCTACGGCTAACACCAGGATGCCCACCGTAACCACCAGCCAAACTTCATTCTTAGGACCAGTTACGGCCAGAAAACTTGGCATGTGCAGCAAAGGCCAGATACCCGTCAAAGCATAGAAAATGCCTTGCCCTATCAAAAGAGTTTTGCGCATGAAGAAGCTTTTTCTCAGGTTCAAAATAGTTGATTCCTTCTACGAGAAACTTTCAGCAGCTGTATTATTTCGGAACATTATTTGCTTATATTTAAAAACAAAACCAAACTATCAAACAACCACACGTATGAGAAAGATCTTTTTGTTAGCTCTTTTCCTTTGCTTAACCACCCTTGGTTGGGCTCAGAAAAAATCTCCCATTGGTATCTGGACCAATGAAGAGAAAGAAGCCCGCTTTGAAATTTACCAGTGCGGCGACAAGCTCTGCGGAAAGATCATTTGGTTGAAAGAACCCAACAGAGACGGCAAGCCCAAACTTGACCAGTTCAACCCAGATCCCAAGCAGCAAAAACGACCTATTATTGGCTTGGTTTTCCTTAAAAACTTCTCTCCAGACGGGGAAGGCAAATGGGATGACGGAACTATCTATGATCCTAAATCTGGTAAAACCTATTCTTCTTACATGAAGCTGATGGGCAATGATAAAATGGAAGTGAAAGGGTATATAGGTATTTCTTTGATTGGGCGCTCCCAGGTCTGGACCAGGGTTCAATAAAAGAAACGTTATAACATAAAAGAAAGCGGGAGCAATTATCATTGCTCCCGCTTTCTTTTGATAGGGCATCTTCTCTTTAAAGCTTCAGGAAAAAGCCAGATCTGAGTAGCGCACCCGTATCAATTCTTACATCTACCTTAAGAGAAATAGGAATCTATCTCCTGTAAACCTTTAACAAAGGTCAACGATCTTGATTTTCTTGTCTCTGAAGATGAAGGTTTCGCCCTTGGTTTTACCGGCCATGGCTTGAAACACCGGAGACGCCGCGGAAATAGCGTAGTACTTTTCGCCATCCAGGCTGATCTCGCCTAGGCTTACTGAAATGAAATAGTTCTGGGCATCGGTTTTTACAATAGAACCCAAAGAAATATCTTCATTCACTTTATTGCGCACAATTCGCTTCAGGATTCCCAGCTTACCAATAGCCTCGTCTAGCTGCTTAGCAAACATGTCCCGTTGGATCTGGCAAGCTTCTCTGAAAGACTCAAACTTATCCTCAATAGCTCCCTGGCTTTCGTTGGCACTGGTTTGAGCCTCTTCCATGGCTTGCCGGGCATTGTCAACAAAATCTGTTTGCTGACGCAGGCATTCATCTAATAACCTATGTTTTATATCCAGGTCAAGAGTGGTTTCTGTAGTCATAGACATAGTTTTATCAGTAGGTAAATAGTTTAACTTCGGTTTTCAGGTAAGTGCATGAAAGCGCTCAGGATTGATTTGCTCTCTCCTGTTAGATAGCTGTTTTAAGGCTGTTTTTAGGAAATCAATGCAAGACGTGAAGGATTACTAAATAACTTGCAAAGCTTTAAACTGATAAACTAAGATTTTGTTTAGAAATAAACATAAAAAAAACGAGATTTCTATTTTAGAGCTTCAGAATACGGGTTTGCGTTACCTCCCCTGCCGTCAAGAACCTAATCAGGTAAGCCCCGGGCCGGAGGTCTTCCACCGAAAAGGATGTTCCTGATAAATAGAATGTTCTGATGTGCCTGCCCACCATGTCATAAATAGAAACCTGTTCCGGCATCCCTTTGCCCCCCTTCAGATTCACCCTACCCGGAGTTGGATTTGGGTAAGCTACTAACTCTGTCTGACCAGAATAAATGATGGAAGGGTCCTGGCGTACATTGGTTACCTCCAGCAGCCATTGGTTAGGGTCTACCTCAATACTGGTTACGGTACCACTCACTTTGAACTGATACTCTTCTGTAGGTTGGTCATGGAGTACAACCACCACAGTATCTTTCTCGGTGGTCCTGATCTTGTACTCCACCTCCGTGGTAAAGAAGGGAGTAGCTGTGCTGGAAGTAGACTGATTTGTTTTGATGTAGATGTGGTTTCCTTCCTGCGCCCATGCCACGTCAAAGTAAGGGTATCCCTCGCCATACACCCACTGGTCAAAGAAATACTGGAAGGACTTGCCGCTCACCCGCTCCACTACCTGCTGGAAGTTTCGGGTATTGGCCACCTGGTACCTGTATTCCTGCCGGTACTCGCGTAGAATCTGGAAAAAAAGCGCATCATTCTGCAACGCATGCCGAAGCATGTGCAGTACCATGGCTCCCTTGCGGTAAGAAAGCGCTGAACTGAAAATACGGGCAACATTGGTGCTGTCTTTCACAAACACAGATCCCTGCGGTTGTCCCAGGGCACTTTGGTTCGCCCGATTGATCCAAGCTATCTGCTCGCCGGGCAGCAGTCTCTCCAAAGCCAGGTATTCACTGTAAGAAGCAAAACCCTCGTTCAGCCAGATATGGCTCCAGTCGGCGCAGGTTACTTCATCACCCCACCACTGGTGAGCCAGTTCATGCGCCGTAAGCGTAAACTCAAAGGAAGATTGGGTGGTCATGGTTTGGTGCTCCATGCCCCCGCCAATGGGTGCCATGCTGTGCCCGTATTTCTCCTTATGGAACGGATAAAGGCCGAACAATTCTGAAAAGAGTTGCAGGAAATGTCCAGTGCGGTCTATATCAGTTTTAACAGCGTTCAATGAGCCCGGGTAGATATAGTTCTGCACCAAAACCTGCGCAGGCGCACCTGGAATCTGGACCTGGAACGAATACTCGTCATAGTGGGCCACGGCCACTGAGATCAAGTAGTAAGCTATCGGGTAATTTGATTTCCACTCATACCGGTGCTTTTGGTTGGGCAAGGGAGTAACGCGCTGCAACACCCCGTTAGAACCTACTTTGTTGGCCACATTGGTGGTTACCCAAACATCTACAGAATCGGCTTTGTCGCTCAGCAACTGCTTACAGGGAAACCACTCTGAGGCGGCAAATGGCTCACTTAAACTCCAGGTAACCCCTCCCCATGGGTTGGAAGCCGCGTTGAATCCGTTACCGATGGCTGCCCCTGCCCCTGATGGGGCCCTGCCCGCATAGAAGACCTGCACCCGGAACTTGCCTTGCCTGGCCTTAGCCGCAGGAAAGGTTGCTACTGCCTCGCTGCCAGAACGTCTTACCGCGCTTGACACCCCATCTACCAACACTTGCTGAATGGTGAAATTAGGGTGCAACTCAAAGGCGAACTCAGAAAGAGAATTCCCCTCCACAGAGCCAAACAAAGTAACGTTCCCGCTTATGTCCAGGGAGTTCTGTTCAACATTCAGGTCCAGCTTATACCAGTGCAGATCATACTGCCTCATCATCTCCCGGTGCTCCTCAGAGGTGATCCCGTCGGCTAACAGCAAAGGGGTAGTGGTAAGCCTGGCAGCGGCACATGGGTGCTCATCTTTGTGTTGGGCCCAGGTCTGGCTCCAACCGCTTAAAACCAGGAAAATGATACAGGCAATGAATACCCTTGCGAAGGATGGTGAATAAGGTTCAGGCAAGTGGAAGCGCATACCGGCTATACGGGAAGACCCGGGAAAAATGTAGTAGTAAAACGCGGAAAAGGCCCGGAAAGTATTTTCCGGGCCTTTTCCCAAAACTACACAGAAAACGCTACTGCACCACTACTTTGCTTGATTGGGCTGTATTCCCAATCTGCAATTGTACCACGTACACTCCTTTCCCAAATTTGGTCAGATCCAAGGCTTTGGAGTAATTCCCCTGGATAGTTCCCAGATCTTCCTGGTAAACGGTTTTTCCCTGACCATTCACTACCCGCACCTGGGCCTTGGTTTTCTTGGGCACGTTGAAAGCCAGGTTCACTTTGCCGCTGGTGGGGTTAGGGAAATACGTTACTTCCAGGTTACTCGCCTTAGCCTCTGCTTTCCTCCGGTTGGCCCTGGCTTCTTTTTTACTGAGGGGTGCTTTTGCTGGCTTCAGAATAATGAATCTGGCAGTACCCTCATCAGTAAACCTGGTAGCTTCATACTCCCCTTCCTCCAGAATAAACTTGGAGTCGCTATTCTTTAGCCGAAAAATTTTAAGGTCGCCGGTTTCATCTTTCTCCACCTGAATCCGCTGCCTTAAGAGGAAGGTATCTGGTCTGGTGTGCAGCAATGAATCTACCCGAAAGAAAGTACGTCCCCTAACCAGTGAATCCAGAATAATATGGGATCTCAGCCGCACGGAATCTCCTGATAGGTAAATCACTTTTGACTCAAGGTCCCTGACCCGGCCAGCATCCATGGTTTCTATGCCATAGACCTTCACACCTTTCAACCTCCTGAAGACGGAGACTGGTACAGCAGACCTGAACTGGACGGCTTTCAGGGAATCTCCCGCATGTAAAGAGAATATCCGGGTTGGGCTCAGGTTTTCCCCGTGTCTTATTCTAGCCGGTTTAATTTTCTTAGCTCCCAATTGTTTAAAAGAGGTACCACTTTCCTCTAGTTTCTTCACCACCTCTTGCAGTGACTTACCTTCCTTAACGGTGAGGGTAGTATCCAGCAACAGGAATTCGCCATCCTCCTCTTTCAGGATTTTTACCTTCGCCTGTTTAGTGGGCGCAGCCTTATCTTTCTGTTTTGTCTGGGCCAGCACGGGGAAAAATGCGCTTGCCCCCAAAAGCACCATAGAGGCCAGGCATTGCAGCAAGTATTGTTTCTTCTCCATAAAATTAATAATTTAGGTAGTGCTAAATAGTTGATTGATACAATATTACTGGGTATCTTTTTGAGAAGAGGTTAAGGCTTGGTTAAAGTCTGTTAATGAAAAGTTAAAGATGAATTTGCCCTCAAATAACCCTTTATCTTTGTTGTGATGAGAAAGAAAACACTGCTTTGGGTTATTGTACTGATGAGCATCTCCCTCATAGGGCTGATAGGATTCCAGGTATACTGGATCCAGCATGCAGTACAAATGGAGGAAGAGGTTTTTGACCGGAATGTGAACGATGCGCTTCATCAGGTAGCCCGCCGGTTGGAGACCCAGGAGGCCATGCACTTCCTGAAAGAAGAAGCTCCCCAAATCACGGCTGCGGCCTTAACCTTAGATGCTCCGGTTGCAGAAATAACCAAAGACGAGGACCCTAAGCCAACTCAGAAACTACAGAAGAAACCGGCCCCAAAAGGCTCTTTTAATCTGAAAGTAAAGTACACCGAAACAGAAGTTCCTGAAGGGCCAGTACTGGAGCCGGTACGCATAAAGGTTTCTCCATCCCAGGCGCTTACCGAGGTCCATGGATTCGGCGGGGAAACCGTTCTGAAAGGCGTAAGAATCCCCCACGGGAAAGCCGTAGTAACCGGGAAAGAGCCTATTGAGATCTTCGGGAAAGGTGCCACAGACTCTGTAGTGGTATGGAAAGTTCTCGCTTCCCAGGCCCGGCACGCAGATTCTGTTCTGAAAAAAGGCACGGTGCGGTACTATCACCGAAACAACTCTGATACTGATGTTGTGTTCCGGGTGGACAGAGACACCCTCTACCCTGCCCGGGCAAATGAGTTAATCAGGCTCATTAACCCAAAAGACATTAAATCCATTGAAGTGAAGGGCAAGGCCATTGATATCTTAACCGATACCCTCATCACGAAACAGCTCAGGAAAGCCTTTACCTTATCCGTAGACACGTTACTAACCGGGCACCGGTATATTGCCGCCAAAAAAGGAGCCTCCCAGCCCCTCACCGCCGTTTACCATTCCTCCACTGATTTTACCCGGCCAGTTACGCCTACCAGAAGTCAAGCTACCCGGGAAAGAACTGCGGCTCCTGCCCACCGGGCCACCCCAGAAAAAGAGAAGCACCAGAAAGCCCAGGCCAAAGCCCAGCACCTGAACCAGGTAATGCAGCAGATGGCCGTAGAGTACGTGCGTAAAGAGAAACCCCTGGCCGAGCGCTTACACCAACTGAACCTGCAGGAACTGTTGGCCGCCGAGCTTCATAACCGCAGCATCTCTACTCCTTACCATTGCTCTCTGCAGTCTGCGGCCAACTCTAAAAACGCGAGTATAGTACTGGCTTCTTCTGGCAATAGCCTTATTCCTACTAACCTGCAGGAAAATGAATACGCGGTACGGCTGTTCCCGAACGATGTGATGACCGCCCCTAGCTTCCTGTTGCTCAAGTTCCCGAACCGTAACTTGTACGTGTGGCAGAGCCTGCTGCTTCCTTCAGTCATCTCGGTTTTGTTCACGTTGATCATCATTCTCACCTTTTCTTTCACGCTGTACACCATTCTGCGTCAGAAGAAGATTTCTGAGATCAAGAACGATTTCATCAACAACATGACGCATGAGTTCAAAACGCCCATCGCTACTATTTCCCTGGCTTTGGATGCGCTGGTGAACCCCAAGGTGCGCTCAGACGAGGTGCGGGTAAATTACTACGCCCGCATCATCCGGGACGAGAACAAGCGCATGCACCAGCAGGTGGAGAAAGTGCTGCAAACCGCCCAGATGGAGCGGCAGTCTATTCAACTGGCCTGTGAGAAAGTGGATGTGCACCAACTCATCAGGAAAGCCGCCGAGCCGTTCCAGCTCCACATTGAGCAGCGGCAGGGCGCCCTGGATCTGAAACTGGATGCGCAGGAACCCTTTGTCTGGGCCGATCCCGGTCACCTGGCCAACATGGTCGCCAACCTGCTGGACAACGCCAATAAGTACTCGCCCAATGCGCCTAAGATTGTGATCCAAACCACCACCATCTCCAAAGGGCTGCACATCTCGGTGGAAGACCAGGGTGTGGGCATGTCACGGGAGGCGCAGAAACGGGTGTTTGACAAGTTCTACCGCGTGCCCACCGGCAACGTGCATAACGTGAAGGGCTTCGGGTTGGGGCTGAGCTACGTCAAAACCATGGCCGAGGCGCACTCCGGTAGCATCCACCTTCGCAGCGAATTAGGCAAGGGTAGCAAGTTTACCATTTGGCTGCCTTTTCAGAAAAACATCAGTTAATCAGATCGTTAACGTTAACCTATTAATCCATGACTGCATTGTCTGCCACCCGCCTTCTGTTGGTTGAAGATGACCCAAACTTTGGGATGGTACTCAAAGATTACCTGGAGCTGCACGACTATGAGGTAACCCTCTGCACCGATGGCATGCAGGGTTTGCGCGCCTTCCAGAAAGACTCTTTTGATGCCTGTATCCTGGATGTGATGATGCCGCTCAAAGACGGTTTCTCCCTGGCCACCGACATCAAAAAGGCCGATCCCTTAATGCCGGTGATCTTCCTGACCGCCAAAGCCATGAAGGCCGACATGCTGGAGGGTTTCCGGATTGGGGCCGATGACTACATCACCAAGCCCTTTGACTCTGAGATTCTGCTCTGCAAACTGAAAGCCATTCTGCAACGCAAAGTGACGCCGGCCACACCTGAAAAATCGGCCGCCACGGAGTACCAGTTAGGGCAATACCATTTCAATTTCAAGACCCGCCTGATCACCCGCGACACTGAAACCCAGAAGCTATCACCCAAAGAGGCGGAATTGCTGCTGTTACTGTGCCAGTACCTCAATGACGTGCTCCCCAGAGAAGTGGCCCTGAGCAAAATCTGGAAAGACGATAACTACTTCACCGCCCGCAGCATGGATGTGTTTGTCACCAAACTCAGAAAATACCTGAAAGGCGACCCCAAAGTAGAGATCATCAACGTGCACGGCAACGGTTTCCGGTTAGTAGCTCCAGCCATTGAAGCCCAGGAGATCGCAACTCCGCTCTGATCTCAAATTGCGCTTGCCGCTTAAGTTCAGCTGCCCCGTTTCAAGGCTGTTTCTCTAAAGGAGCCTTAAAACGGGGCAGCTTATTTTATGAGGTCTTAACTAATTAGGGCCTGACTCTAGGTAAGGCAGGTAAAAGGCACGAGGAACATTCATTACATCTGATTTACGCCTGTTTTCCGGAAATCAGGTTCAAAACGAGCCTGCAGTAAACAATTCAGCAACGGAGAGATAAAAAGGTCCGGAATTATTGAGCATATTCACAGCTTCAATAAGTACGCTGAACCATAAACCCTCAAGCACATGAAGCGCATTGCCATTTTTCCCGGCTCCTTTGATCCTTTCACCAACGGACACTATGATGTAGTGCAGCGGGGTTGCGAGCTGTTTGACAATGTGATTGTGGCCATTGGGAACAACAGCAGCAAGAGCCGTTATTTCTCGGTGCAGGATATGGTAACCATCATTGAGGGGGTCTTCAAAGACAACCCTAAAGTGTGGGTACAAGCCTACAAGGGCCTTACCGCCGATTTCGCGAAGGAAGTGGGCGCACGTTTCCTGCTGCGCGGTTTACGCAACACCACCGATTTTGAGTACGAGAATACCATCGCGCAGGCCAACCGGCACGTGAACCCAGATCTGGAAACGGTTTTCCTGATTACCTCTCCCCGCCTGGCCGCTATAAATTCTTCAATTATCAGAGAGATTCACCGCTTTGGAGGAGATGTACAGGATTTTATCCCTTTCCACCTTTCTTCATTGCCCTCAAATAATCCCGGATAACGAACTGAATGGAGGCATAGGAATCTGGCAACACTTCCAACACTTCATCGGGTGTCATGAACCGGACTTCCTCAATGAACTCCTCGGCTTGGGGTTTCATGTAGGTATCGTCCAGGCACTGCATGGTGAACCAGCTGGTCTTCTTCAGGATTTTCTTGCCTTTGTAAGCGTAGGAGTGCCAGGTGTTGGGAAGCTCGCCGGTAATGGCCACTTTGATGTTACACTCCTCCTCTACCTCGCGCAGGGCGCCTAATTGCACGTCTTCGCCTTTGTTGAGTTTCCCTTTAGGCAAATCCCAGATGCCCAAACGGTGGATCATGAGAAGTTTTCCGTCTTTCTCCACCAGCCCGCCGGCCGCCTTGATGATCTTGAACTGATCTTTCAGGTGCTCAATCAGTTTCTTCTTTTTCTCGGTGACCAACGTGAGGGAATCAAGCTTCTTCAGCTTTTTAACCTCCATCAATCTAACCAATCGATCAATCAAAACTGCGTCCACGTCGCGGATGAGCACGTCACCAACCAGGTCCTTGGAAGTAAATTGATCGTCTTTACCTAGCACCAAATCATATTTGTGCTTAAAGATTTTTTCACTGCTTTTCTTAATAATCAGTGGGATGTCGTTGATAAAGACATTCATGAAGTAGTCGCTTTTGTACGGAGCGTATATTGATACAAAATAAGAAATAAAAATCATAGGGCACAAGACGTGCCCTGAGGGAAAAGATTTGCAGTATTTGCGTAATTTCGCCCATGCCACACACAGAAACCGCCGCACAGATTGCGGCCTACCTCCTGGAAACCCAAGCGGTTCGGCTCCGTCCGGAGCAGCCTTTCAAGTGGAGCTCCGGCTGGAACTCCCCCATTTACTGCGATAACCGCGTTACGCTGTCTTATCCGCATATACGTTCTTACATTAAAAATGCGCTGGCAGACGCCATTCAGGCCCAGTTTCCAGATGTACAGGCCATTGCTGGCGTAGCCACGGCGGGCATTGCGCAGGGAGCACTGGTAGCAGATATACTGAATTTGCCGTACTTATACGTACGTCCTGAGCCAAAGAGCCACGGAATGGGCAACCAAATTGAAGGAAAATTAGAAGCCGGCCAGCGCATTGTGCTGGTGGAAGACCTTATTTCTACCGGAGGCTCCTCCCTCAAAGCTGCCAAAGCGGTGCAAAATGCCGGCGGCGAGGTCATTGGCATGGCGGCCATCTTCACCTACGGCTTCAACAAAGCCGACGAGAATTTCGCAGCTGCCGGCATCCCAACCGTGTGCCTGAGCAACTACAACGCCCTTTTAGACATTGCGGCCAACCAAGGCTACATCTCCTCAGAAGCTATCTCCACGCTGGAACAATGGCGCCAGCAACCCGAAACCTGGGGAAAGTAAAAATTTGAATGAGAGAATGAGTGATTGAGTGAATGGCAGAAGTAGAACAATTAAGAACTTGAGAGGTAGAACTCCACAGGCGCTTTAACTCTGGTTTTCGAAAAACAAGGCTAAAAACCGGAATTTACTCGTATCGCCTCATTTAGCACCTTTACACTCACTCATTCTCTCAATCACTCAATCACTCATTATGAAAATTGGCCTGCTCTCCGATACGCACGGGTACATGGATGACCGGATCCTGACGTTGCTCCAGGGAAGTGACGAAATCTGGCATGCCGGCGATTTTGGTACCGCCGAGGTTTCTGAGCGACTGGCGGAGGTTGCCCCGATCCGCGGGGTCTTCGGCAACATTGACGGCTCTGATGTGAAAGCCCTTCACCCAAAAACATTGCGGTTCAACTGTGAAGGTTTAGACGTGCTCATGACGCACATTGGCGGTTACCCCGGAAAATATGCACCAGAGGTTCGGGCGCTCATCAAAGAAAATCCGCCGGGCCTGTTCATCTGCGGCCACTCCCACATCTTAAAAGTAATGCATGACGCCAGGCACGGGAACTTGCTGCACCTGAATCCGGGGGCTGCCGGCAGGCACGGGTTTCACCGGGTACGCACCATGATGCGGTTTGAGATCCTGGAGGGCAAAGTACAGCACCTGCAGGCCATTGAGCTAGGTAAAAGGGCATAAAAAAAGTGTAACCGTTGATGGTTACACTTTCAACTATCTTGTGGTAAGAGTAAATGCGTCCAATTTGCCGAAAGGCAGCAGGCGATAGAAAAAACGCAGTAATTACTCAGCAGCTGCCTCAGTAGTGGCGGCCGGAGCGGTAGCGAAACGAGCTTTCAGCTCTTCAATATCTACGTTTTTGATTACTGGAGTACTCAACAACTGCTTAATCACGCGCTGCTTGTTGTTCTGTCTTGCTTTATTCTTACGGTCTTTTCTTTTTAATCTAGTAACTGCCATCGGTCAATATTTAAAATTGAATCGCAAAAGTAAGTTATTACTTTTACAATCTCAACAATTACGCCTAAAAAAACACATGAATCCTTTGATAGATCTCCGGAGCGACACCGTTACCAAGCCCAGCCCTGCCATGTTGGAAGCCATGTTCCAAACCCAGGTGGGAGACGATGTCTACAGTGAAGATCCTACCGTGAATGAATTGCAGGCTTACGGGGCCAGCCTTTTCGGGATGGAGGCCGGTCTTTTCTGCCCTTCCGGCACCATGACCAACCAGATTGCCATCAAACTGCACACCCAGCCTTTGTCTGAGGTAATCTGTGAACGCACCAGCCACATCTATTTATATGAAGTAGGCGGCATTGCCTTTAACTCGGCGGCCTCGGTACACCTGATTCAGGGCACGAGGGGGAAAATCACGCCTCAGCAGGTGGCCGATGGCATCAACCCAGACAACATCCATCATCCGGTTACCAGTCTGGTGTCTCTGGAGAACACCAGCAACAAAGGCGGCGGTTCTTATTATACACTGCCCGAAATTGCGGCTATTTCTGAGGTATGCCGCCAGAACAACATTCCCCTGCACCTGGACGGCGCCCGCGTGTTCAATGCCTTGGTAGCCACCGGCGAAAACCCGCAGGAATACAGCCGCTATTTCAACACCATCTCGGTTTGCCTTTCCAAAGGATTGGGCGCTCCGGTGGGTTCCCTTCTCTTGGGCCCGAAACCACTGATCGAAATAGCCAAGCGGGTGCGCAAAGCTTTAGGCGGAGGGTGGCGCCAGGCCGGTTTCTTAGCCGCCGCCGGACTTTATGCACTTAAAAACAACATTCAGCGCCTGCAAATTGACCATGATAGGGCTGCCCTGTTAGGCAAAGTGCTGCAGGAAACCTCCTATGTAGTGGAAGTGCTCCCGGTGGATACCAACATTGTCATCTTCACACTGGCCCCGGAGGTGAACCCCAACGTTTTTATCAGCTACCTGGAAGGGAAAGGAATCCTGGCCTCCACCTTCGGTCCGCAGCAAATCAGAATGGTCACGCATCTGGATTTAACCGATGCCATGATTCTGGAAATCATCACGGCCATTCAGAGTTTCAAGGACTAAGAATACCTTTAGATACTTCTTTGTTTTGGGGCTGCTTTTACTAAAATGGTACCAAAACAAAGAAGTGTTTGATTAGAGTATAAACTCAATAGAGTTTACTATCTTAAATAGAAAATACATCTAGCAGCTATTTGATAAAGTATATACTCCCCCTGTTTATTTTTCTGTTTCTAAGTAGTGATTCATTTTCTCAAATAGAGAATTACCACAACTTTTACTCAGTAGATCAACATGCATTAGGAACCCCTAAAAACCATCATAAAGACGTAACTGGTTTAACTAATTATCTGATTAAACCTTTTGACTCAGATATTGAGAAAGCCAGAAGCATTTACTCCTGGATAGTCGCTAATATCAGGTATGATCATGCCTTAGCAAAACAGAAAAACAGAAAACGGTCCTCTATAAAGCTCATATTAAACAAGAAAAGAGCCGTTTGCTTAGGCTACAGTGACCTATACAAAGCAATGTGTACTATTGCAGGCATTGAATGTGTGGTTGTACCTGGGTATTCACGCTTCTATAACTTCAACGCAAAAAGGAAAGAGAGATTCACTTGGTCTGACCACGCCTGGAATGCAGTAAAACTTACCGGGAAGTGGCACCTGCTTGATGCCACCTGGGAGAGAAAGGAAGAGGAAAAGAATGGAAAAACCATTGGGCAGGAGTATTTCCTGGCCAACCCCAAAAGCTTTGTTCTAGACCATCTCCCTGAAAATCCAACCTGGCAATTACTCTCATGTCCTATCTCCTTGAATGATTTCAAAACAGGAACGGATGAGTTAACTAAGCAATTAGATAATGATGCATTTTGTATTAGCTTTAAAGACAGTATAGCAGCACTTCATAAGCTCCATCCTGCCCTGAAAGAATTAAAAGAAGCGCAGGATGCCTATCATTATAACCCAGATAATCATTTATCAATCGGTCTAGGTCTTTATAACTATGGATCATTTCTATGCAACATCAATTCAGTCAACAAAGAAATTGATGTGGATGCAAGGAAACAAGGACTTTCCCAAGGGCTTACATATTACAAGGAATCCTTAAAACATTTAAGGAAAGCAAAGAAGCCACTCATTGTGCTTTCCTGTAAGAAGAAAATCAATTCGACTAAAAAGCAGCTCCAAAGATTAGAGAAAAAAAGTTGATGAAAAATCGCCTGTATCTTTTAATTCACTCCTAGAAAATTAGATTTACTTTTGGTTTGAAAACTGTATTACCAACAAAACCTGAAGCGTAATTACCATGTCCATCACCACAGAAGCAGAATTACTAGGAATGCAGAAAATCAGTGCCGCCGTGGCTGAAACCCTGCGTCAAATGCGGGAACACGCCAGACCCGGTATGACCACCAAGGAACTGGACGATTTTGGCGGCGAGCTTTTAGCGGCGGCGGGGGCCAGATCTGCTCCTAAACTCACCTATGGGTTCCCGGGCTGGACCTGCATCAGCGTGAACAATGAGGTGGCGCATGGTATTCCGTCGGCTTCCAGAGTGCTGCAGGAAGGTGATTTGGTGAACATTGATGTTTCGGCGGAGTTAGGTGGATTCTGGGCCGATAACGGCGGCTCCTTTGTTTTGGGACAGGATCTGCACCAGCGGCAGCCTTTAGTAGAGGCATCCCGGCAAATCCTGGAAAAAGCCTTGAGTCAGATAAAAGGCGGCGTGAAAGTTTCTGAGATTGGTTTTCTGATTGAAACAGAGGCCCGAAAGCGCGGCTATAAGGTCATCAAAAACCTGGCAGGCCATGGGGTGGGCAGAAGCCTGCACGAGGAACCGCATGATATTCTGAACTGGGGCGATAAATTTAACCGCACCCGTTTCAAGAAAAACTCGGTAGTGGCCATTGAAACGTTTATCTCCACCGGTTCTACCTATGCCATTGAGCAGAAAGACGGCTGGACCTTACTTGGCAACAAAGGCGGGTTTGTAGCCCAGCACGAACACACCATTGTGGTGACCGATGGTAAACCTCTGATTCTGACCGCCGCTAACGGTATCTAAAAAAATTTATCTTACCGGGAATAAGGGTAAACCCTTCTCTTTCTATCTCTATAATACAGATGCTGCTAATCTGTCGTTTGCCTGGGTGTTGTTCAGGATAATCCAATACAGAACCTTAGTTTTCTTAGATGCCTTCCTTCCTTCGGTTGCCAATGGCGCGGTTCCTGTGGCTGCTCCTGTTCTTCGTGAGCGGGAGTGGCTTCTTGCATGCCAAACCTATTGTAGGCGCTAAGGTCCAAAATCACCGGAGTGCATTCATTTCAACCCTTTCCAGCAGATTACCCTCCATCGCCCTCCCCTATTTTTTTGCCGGAAGTGATTCTACCTCCTGCATCATTCCTTTCACCCGGGCCGGAAACCTTATCCTTATCCAGGCCACCGCTGATACCACTGCCGGCAACTTCATTCTGGACACAGGAGCCCAAAACCTGGTATTGAACATCACCTACTTTCGGGATTACCCTAAAACCAAGGTAAGCAACGCCGAGAGAACCAGTGTGACCGGTGCATCTCCTACGGTCCTGAAGACGGTGGTAAGGGATTTCTCCTTCGGTACCTTACGGTTTTTCAGAGCCAAGGCAGATTTAGTGAACCTGGGTCATATTGAGAACAGCAAGCGGGTGAAGATTCTGGGCTTGTTAGGGATGGAGCTGTTCCGGCAATGCGAAATGATCATTGATTACGAGCGGAGCCTCATTTACCTTCACCAGATTGGCAAGAAGGAAGCAACTTCTTACCGCGGCAAAATGTTACAGGATACGGCCGCCTTTCATACCATGCCCATTGATCTGAAAGATAACCGGATAATCGCCCACACTGAGATGGCTGGCAAGAAAGTTGATTTCATCATTGACTCAGGCGCCGAGACCAACATCCTGGACAGCCGCTTGCCCAACAAAGTATTTGAGAATGTAACGGTCACCGGCAGGGTTCTGGTAAGCGGCACCGGAAACCGCAAAATAGAAGCCTTGCGGGGAGACTTGAAAAATATAAAGCTTGGGAGCCAGGACATTCCCTCACTGCCCGTGCTCATCACTAGCCTGGAGAACACCTGTTTTTCGTATAACGGATGTGTGAATGGCGTTTTAGGATTTGATTTTCTCGCGGCCAACAATAATAAAATAGGCTTTAATTTTGTGAGGCGCGAAATGTACATATGGAAATAAACAGGAACCGGCTTTCTCAGCAAATTTGGCTTCGCCTCTGCTGGTGTACTATCTTCTTGGTAGTTGGCCTACAGGTGCACCTTTTTGCCCAGACACCGGGAAAAAAATACATGGTACGGGACGGTCGCATGCTCATTGAGCTGAGCAAGCAATTGGCCCCCACCTCCGTTGACAGCTTTCTGGTTCAGTTCAACCTGACTGATCTGGGCCTCAAGCATTTTCTAAAGACCGGCAACCCAGATTCTCTGCAGCAGCAAGGCTGGCATATTGAGCACAATTCAGACCAGCTTGTCGTGATCACCAAACCCCTTATGGTCTTTGAAAGCATCAAAGATCCGGTGGACCGCATCATCTTCACTGAGAAGCACCCAGACATGGTAGACCTTTTCCCTATCATCAACCAACAGGTGGTGTTTGGGTACAATCGGTTTAAAAACAAGGGTCTTTTCCCGGAAAGGGACTCGGTGGTCACGTTTTACCTCCGGAATAACCCCTCGGCCCGAAAAGTCTACCTGGCCGGTACCTTTAACCGGTGGTCGCCCAACAGTTTGAAGATGACCAGGGTAGACAGCGGGTGGATTGCCCAGGTGCCCCTGCAAGCGGGAAAACACTTGTATAAATTTGTCATTGACGAGCATTGGGAGCTTGATTTTGACAATCAACTGCGCGAGAACGACGGCCGGGGCAATATCAACTCAGTGTACTACAAGACCAATGTGGTTTTCCGGCTGAATTCCTTCCAAAACGCCAAAAGGGTGTACCTGGCCGGGAGCTTCAACAACTGGCGCGAGCGGAATTTACAGATGACCAAAACCGCACGGGGGTGGGAACTACCTCTATTCCTGGCCCAAGGCTCCCATGTCTACAAGTTCATTGTAGACGGAAGATGGTACCATGACACCACCAACCCTGAAACTGTACCGGACGGGCACAACGGTGTGAACTCTATCCTCCGGATTGGGCCTACGCACCTGTTCAAACTTGACGGTTACACCAATGCCCGGGAGGTGTTTCTAGCCGGTAACTTCAACAACTGGCGGGACTTTGAATTACCCATGAAGAAAACCCCATCGGGCTGGGAACTTCCCTACTCCATAGGGCCGGGTAATTATGAGTACAAATTCAAAGTGGACGGGAAATGGGTACTTGACCCATCTAATCCTCTCAAGGTAAAGAACAACGAAGGAACCGGTAACTCTTACCTGATTCTTTCCCCTAACCACACCTTCCGGTTGAAGAATTATGGCCAGGCCAAGGCAGTCTATCTGGCTGGAGACTTTAACAACTGGGATCCCAATGCCCTGCTCATGAAGAAAGAAGGCAATGATTGGGTGTTCAGTCTGCATTTACCGGTGGGCAAAAACCGCTATAAATTCATTGTAGACGGTGAGTGGATTATTGACCCAGACAACAAACTCTGGGAACAGAACGAGCACCAAACGGGCAACTCCATCATCTGGGTAGAGCAATAAGGCAACTCCTTCCCGTTTCAGGTCTGTATTCTGGAAAACAGGCCTGAAACGGGGAAAGTCTCACAAATACCTGAATATTCCTTTTCTACCTTCTGAGAGTTGCCTCTGCACAGAAGGTTTCTTCTGCTCCAAAAAAGGAACATTCTTTTCCCCTAAAGCCAGAACATGGGTGAGCTGCATTGAAGCAAAAGTGCTAACTTCCACCGTCTGCACCTGACTCACCGCTCAACTATGAAAAGAACTCTTTCCTTTCTCTTCTGTGGCCTTCTCCTTTGTGGCTGCACCACTACCAAACAGACGCCTTCCATGGAGGTCCCAGATGAGGTACAGGAACCGGGTTATCTTACCCAATCTTTGTTCACAGATAAAACCGCCACCGTCTCAGAAGAGAACATCCAGCGCATTTTGTCCAGCCAGTACAAACTACCGGCTACCGCCAGGGTGGCCCTGGTGAAATTGGAGGCGCCTTCCTCCCGAAGCTATTACTGGAACGATGAAGATTACCAGAAAACCCAGCAGGCATATGTTGACCAACTGAACGAAGAACTGAGGAAGAACAGCAGGGTTCAGCAGGTGGCTACCATCCCTGATTTGCTCCTCCCCCAACCCGCCACGTTCACCGGCATCCGCGAGGCAGCCGTACGCATGCAGGCAGACCTGGTGCTGGTTTACTCCATCTCCAACGACATCTATTCAAAATACAAGCTGTTTTCCAAAACCGACATCAAAGCCTTTGCCACCACCCAGGTGCTTCTGATGGACGTAAGAACCGGCCTTGTACCCTTTACCACCGTAGTCACCCGGGAGTTCCAATCAAAGAAGGCCGAGAATGAGTTAGACATCCTGGAAACCCGAAGAAGAATTCAGCGGGAGGCCGGACTGCTTACCATCAGGGAAATAGGTCAGCGGCTTTCAACCTTTCTGGCCAGCAAACCTTAACCCCAAATCAAAGAACCTAGTCGGGCTGCTACAATGTAATCCTTTGCGGGATTTTAGGGCTATTTTCCTGAAATCGGCCTCAAAACGGAGAAGTACCTGTATTTTGAGAGAGACATCGGGGCAAACCAAACATTTTGCCGGCGGTTCCAATTATTTAGAGTAACTTTGCAGTCCATAAGACAAACACTACTTATGGCTTCTGCTAAATACATTTTCGTTTCAGGAGGCGTTACATCCTCACTGGGAAAAGGCATCATCTCAGCTTCTTTGGCTAAATTACTGCAAGCGAGAGGCTTCTCCGTAACCATTCAAAAGTTTGACCCCTACATCAATATAGATCCGGGCACGCTTAACCCCTATGAGCACGGTGAATGTTACGTAACCGATGACGGTGCCGAAACCGACCTGGATTTAGGGCACTACGAGCGTTTCCTGAACGTACCCACGTCACAAGCCAACAACGTTACCACCGGTCGCATCTACCACAGCGTAATTACGCAGGAGCGCCAGGGTGCCTACCTGGGCAAAACCGTGCAGGTAATCCCTCACATCACCGATGAGATCAAGCGCCGCATGTTGCTGCTGGGTCAGAGCGGTGAGTTTGACGTGGTTATCACTGAGATTGGCGGTAGCGTGGGCGATATTGAATCCCTGCCTTTCATTGAAGCCGTGCGTCAGCTGCGCTGGGAACTGAACCCCAACGACAGCGTGGTGATTCACCTTACCCTGTTGCCGTACCTGAAAGCAGCCGGCGAGCTGAAGACCAAGCCTACCCAACACTCCGTAAAAGCGCTGTCAGAGTCTGGGGTGCAGCCAGATATTTTGGTATGCCGCTCAGAGTACCCTATTCCGCCGGAGATGCGCAAGAAAATCGCGTTGTTCTGCAACGTGGCGCCCAACGCCGTGATTGAGTCTCTGGATGCCGAGACCATCTATGACGTGCCGCTGCTCATGAAAAAAGAGAAGCTGGACGAACGCGTTATCAAGAAACTGAAACTGACCAGCAAACAGGAAGTGAACCTGGACAGCTGGAAAGAATTCCTGGGCCGCCTTAAGAACCCCACCGAAGAGGTAAACGTGGCCTTGGTTGGGAAATACGTAGAGTTACCAGATGCCTACAAATCCATCATTGAGGCTTTTATTCATGCCGGGGCTTACAATGAGTGTAAGGTACACCTGAAGTTTATCCAGTCTGAGTACATCACTGCCGAAAACGTGCACTCGCACCTGGAAGAAATGGACGGCGTTCTGGTGGCACCGGGCTTTGGAGAGCGGGGCTTTGAGGGCAAACTGGAAGCCATCCGGTACGTGCGCGAAAACCAGATACCTTTCTTTGGAATATGCCTGGGCATGCAGACCGCTGCCGTGGAATTTGCCCGTAATGTGCTGGGTTTAAAGGATGCAGCCTCCACTGAGATGAACCCATCTACTCCCCACCCTGTTATTGATATGATGGAGGAGCAGAAAAACATCACGCAGAAAGGGGGAACCATGCGCCTGGGAGCGTACGCCTGTGACCTGAAAAGAGGTTCCAAAGCGTACCAGGCCTACGGCAAAGGGCACATCTTTGAGCGTCACCGCCATCGGTATGAGTTCAACAACCAGTACCTGCAAGCCTTTGAAGAAGCCGGCATGCATGCCACAGGCGTGAACCCAGACACGGGTTTGGTAGAGGTGATTGAATTACAAAACCACCCATGGTTTGTGGCCGCCCAATACCACCCAGAACTGAAAAGCACGGTCCTGAATCCGCACCCACTCTTTGTTCGCTTCATCAAGGCCGCTATCACGCACTATAAAAACAGAACCAAATAATAACCCTTAAACACATCTATGGATAGAAATTCCGCAATAGGCATGGGCCTGATTGCCGTAATTATACTGGCTTACAGTATATTCTTTATGGATAAGCCGGAGCAAAAGCCGGTACAGCAACCTAAGAAAGTAACTACTGCCGCTCCGGCGGCCAACACTAATCAGGCCAATGATTCCTTGGCCAATGCACAACGGGTAGCCCAGTTGGGCGAGTTTGGTGCTTTAGCAACTGGTCAAAACCAAACCACCGTTCTGGAGAACCAGGTACTGCGGGTTACATTGGGCAGCAAGGGTGGCAAAGTGGAGCAGGTAGAACTGAAGAACTACAAAACCTGGGACAAAAAGCCGTTGATCCTGTTCGATACCGAGAGTAGCCAGCAGGAGTTCTCCTTCCAGACTAAAAACGGCCGTAATATCCGTTTGTCTGACCTGTTTTTCCAACCTTCTGCGTTGTCTAACCTTACGGTTAACAACAAACCCGCCAAGGCTATCACCTTTACTGCGCAGGTTGCTCCCGGGCAATCCATTGAACAGGTGTACACGCTTCGGGAAGACTCCTATGAGGTAGGTTACCAGTTGAACTTCCGCGGTATGGAAGGCGTGGTGGCGCAGCAGCCTATCCTGCTGACCTGGACCGATGAGTTGAAGCGTCTGGAGAAAGACATCAAGCAGAACCGCACCCACTCTACCGTGAACTACTACACCGCCGAGGGAAGCTTTGACAAGCTGTCTGCCAGCGCCACGGAACCGGAGAGCGAAAAAATTGAAGAGCCGGTACGCTGGGTAGCCAACAAGCAGAATTTCTTCACGGCCGCCATCATTGCGCAGAACAACTTCGCCAACGCCGAGGTAAGCAGCCAATACAATGAGCAGGATACTACCCAGGTGAAGACCTTACAGTCTAAACTGACGATCCCGGTAGCCGATGCTTTAACCGGTAAAGCCAATTTCACTTACTTCTTCGGCCCGAACGACTATGACGTGCTGAAGAATGTAACCGAGGACTTTGACCGCAACCTGGAGCTCGGCTGGGGTATTTTCGCCTACGTGAACAAACTGCTCATCATCCCGGCGTTTGACTTCCTGGAAGACTTCATTCCTTCTTACGGTATCATCATCATTCTGTTGGTGCTTTACATCAAGTTGATCCTAAGTCCGCTTACCTACAAGTCGTACATCTCCATGGCGAAGATGAAGGTGCTGAAGCCGGAGATTGACGCCATCAAGGAGAAGAACGAAGGCGACATGCAGAAGACCCAGGCCGAGACCATGGCCCT
This sequence comes from Sabulibacter ruber, assembly GCF_017355955.1. GTDB lineage: Bacteria > Bacteroidota > Bacteroidia > Cytophagales > Hymenobacteraceae > Nibribacter > Nibribacter ruber_A. Next base: position 824,790 of record NZ_JAFFID010000001.1, read on the forward strand.
GTACTCTAAAATGGGCGTGAACCCCATGAGTGGCTGTATTCCTATGCTGCTGCAGATTCCTATCCTGTTTGCCATGTTCAACTTCTTCCCTAACTCCATTGAGTTACGGCAGGAGCCGTTCCTGTGGGCGCACGATTTGAGCACCTATGACGTGTTTGCCATGCTGCCGTTCACCATCCCGTTCTATGGCAATCACGTGAGTATGTTCACGCTGTTGATGACCGCCTCTACCATTCTGTACACGTGGTCTAACAACCAGGTGAGCACCGTGCAGGGCCCTATGAAGTTTTACTCTTACCTCATGCCGGTGATCTTCATGTTCGTGCTGAACAGCTTCCCGGCTGGTCTGAGCTTCTATTACTTCGTGTCTAACATCGTGACCTTCGGGCAGCAAGCGCTCATCAGACGCTTCGTAGACGATGCCAAGATCCGGAAGAACCTGGAAGAGTATCAGGAGAAAAACAAAGGCAAAGAGCCAAAAGGCGGCTTCCAGAAAAGACTGCAGGAGGCAATGAAAGCCGCTGCTGAACAGGAAGCAAGACGCAAGAAAGGCACTAAATAAAGCTTACCTTTAGCCATAAAAAAGCCCGGTTTTCACCGGGCTTTTTTTATGGCCACCATTCCGATTACCCGTATTTAACCCGCTTATTTATAATTAGTTAAAAACAAAGATGTAAACTAAAGGATAAACCAGTTCATTACCCAAATAGGGAGAAAACATTCTACCTTGTACATAACCTACTAACCCGGTTAGTAGCAAGGTTCTGCGTTTTCTGTTCCGTTTCAGAAAACCGGCCTAAAAACAGGTTTTCAGTTTAAGGAGCCTCAAGCGAAGAGGTTTCTTAAAAGGCAATTTCAGCCCTGGTTTGCCAAGATTACTGGCAAACTCCGCTTCTGCTATCCCCGTCTGCCAGTAGTGCTCCAGATTGGAGTATCTGAAAGAAAGAATTCCTTTAAATGGCTACCTAATCCTATCAAGATCAAGCAAATACCACTTCACGCTTCAACCAGACAACAAACCCGGATATTGATAAAATTGGGGATAAATAACTACAAAGTGTTAATAAGTCTTGGTTAAAAGTATGTCCATTTTACCTTATCTTTGTAAAAGCGTATGCTAAAACTCGTAGTTAAACGTCTACATCGGCAAAGAAGATGAAAATCACTTATTACGGACAATCTTGCTTTCTCTTTGACATGGGTGGTACCAAGGTACTTTTTGACCCTTTCATCACGCCAAACCCTTTGGCTAAAGAGATTGACATTGATTCCATAGAATGCGATTACATCCTGCTCTCTCACGGGCACACAGACCACGTGGCAGATGCTGAGTACCTGCTTAAGAAAACCGGTGCCACATTAGTAGCCACGTTTGAAATTGTGAGCTGGTATCAGAATAAAGGGATTGCCAACGTTCATCCTATGAACACCGGCGGGAAAGTGCATCTGCCTTTCGGGACGGTGAAAATGGTGAACGCAATCCATTCCAGCTCCTTGCCAGACGGATCATACGCAGGCTCTGCGGCCGGCTTTGTGGTAGAAAGCGCTGAGAAAACCTTCTACTACGCCGGTGACACGGCCCTTCACATGGACATGAAACTGATTGGCGAGCGCTATCATCTGGATTTCGCGCTGCTTCCAATTGGCGACAACTTCACCATGGATGTGGAAGACGCGCTGATAGCCTCTAACTACGTAAACACGAAAAGAATAATCGGGATGCACTATGACACCTTCCCGTACATTGAGATTGATCATGTGGAGGCCCTGGAACTTGCCCGGCGCCAGCAGAAGGAGTTGATATTGATGGAGATTGGTCAAACATTAGAACTGTAACCTGTAGAATGGGAAAGATAATTGCCGTTGCTAACCAAAAAGGTGGAGTGGGAAAAACCACTTCAGCCATTAACCTGGCAGCCAGCTTAGCCGCTTTGGAATACAAAACCCTGCTGGTAGATGCTGATCCGCAGGCAAACGCCACCTCGGGCATTGGGTTTGACCCGAAAGACATAGAAAACAGCATCTATGAGTGCATGGTGGACAGCGTTAAAACCGAGGACATCATCATGGCCTCCTCCATTGATTACCTTGACCTGATCCCGTCGCATATTGACCTGGTGGGGGCTGAGGTGGAGATGATCAACCTGCCTAACCGCGAGGAGAAAATGAAGCAGGTGCTGGTGCCTTTGAAGGAGAAATATGATTTCATCATCATTGACTGCTCCCCTTCCCTTGGTCTGATCACCGTGAATTCCCTCACTGCGGCTGACTCTGTGATCATTCCGGTACAGTGCGAGTACTTTGCCTTGGAAGGATTGGGCAAACTCCTGAACACCATCAAAATCATTCAGTCTCGCCTGAACCCAGACCTGGAGATTGAAGGCTTGTTGCTGACCATGTATGACGTGCGTCTGCGCTTGTCTAACCAGGTGGTAGAGGAAGTGAAAATGCACTTCCAGCAGATGGTGTTTGATACCATTATCCCAAGAAATGTGAAGTTGAGCGAGTCGCCAAGTTTTGGAGTACCGGCCATCCTGCATGATGCGGAGAGCAAGGGAGCAATCAGTTACCTGAACCTTGCCCGCGAGATTGTAGAGAAGAACGGAGTGGCGGTTGCCCAGTAGTATCTTTAGAATAAATTACCTACATGTCTGATAATTCAGCAAAGAAGAGAACCGGAGGCCTCGGAAGGGGCCTCAACGCCCTTATTGCGGGCAGTTATGATCGTAAAACCCCAACAAACTCCTCAGAGGAAGCATCATCCACCCTTAGTGCTGTCAATACTATCGCAGATATTAAATTAACCCAGATTGAGACCAACCCTTTCCAGCCACGTACCCACTTTGATCAAGTGGCGCTGGAAGAATTGGCTGAGTCTATCAGAGTACAGGGCATTATCCAGCCTATCACCGTTCGTCAGTTAAGTGCCGAGGCGTACCAGCTTATCTCTGGTGAGCGCCGTTTCCAGGCAGCAAAACTAGCGGGCCTTGAATCTATTCCTGCGTATATCCGCAAAGCAGATGACCAGCAAATGCTGGAGATGGCTTTGATTGAGAACATTCAGCGGGAAAACCTCAACGCCATTGAGATTGCCTTAAGCTACCAGCGACTGCTTTCTGAGTGTAACCTGAAACAGGAAGAACTGGGTGAGCGCGTGGGTAAAAAGCGTACTACTGTTACCAACTACCTGCGTCTTCTCAAATTACCGCCAGATATCCAGATCGGGATCAGAGACAACCTGATTTCCATGGGACACGCCCGGGCCATCATCAACATTGATGATGTAGAGAAGCAGCTGGAAGTGTACCGTAAGATTGTGAATGAGGAGCTGTCTGTACGCAAAGTGGAGGAACTGGTGCGTAACATCAATCTCGCAAACAAAAAGCCAGACCCACAGACCAAATTAGATCTTCATCCGTTTGAGAATGAAGTGAAACGGGTAGAATCAAGGCTTTCTTCTTATTTCGGTACCCGGATTCACGTAAAAGCTTCACCAGAGGGCAAAGGCGAAATCAAAATCCCGTTTGTTTCTGTGGATGAGCTGAACCGAATTCTGGAAATCTTAAACTATGCCTAACATGCGGCAGGTAGCGGCTCTGGCCCTCTTTCTTATTGTTTTCCTTGGAATAAACATCAACAGTCAGGCTCAGGTAGTTTCTACCGGGCCTGATTCTGTTCAGGTGGCTACCACTCCAACCAGCACCCAGGCAGCTGACACCACTAAGAAAAAAGGATTCAAGAACTGGAGCCGTCCCGCCAAAGCTGCTTTTTACTCAGCGGTATTACCAGGATTGGGCCAAGCGTACAACAAAAGTTACTGGAAAATTCCGCTGGTGTACGCTACCGGAGCTGTCATTGGTTTCTTCATCTATGACAACAACCGCAAGTACCAAGGCTTTGTAGAAGCCCTTAATATCCGATTAGACGGAGACTCTACCACCATTGATAAATACGCCGATAATTATGTTTATGGGGTGGGGAGAGCCAATGACCAAGGCACTACCAACCTGCGCCGGTCCAGGGACTTTCACCGTAAATACCGCGATCTTGACATTATTCTGGGGGTACTGGCCTGGGGTCTGAACATCATGGAGGCCCACGTAGATGCCCACCTGAAAGCCTTTGACGTGAGTGAAGACTTATCTCTTCAATTCAAACCCAGTTTGCAGACCATTCCGGGTTCCCGATCTTACTCCACGGGCTTATCCCTCCAACTCACTTTGAAATAAAACTATGCGCATATTACTGATTGGCTACGGCAAAATGGGTCAGACCATTGAACGTCTGGCAATTGCCAAGGGCCATGAAATTGTAGGAAAACTCACAGTACACGAAGCAGACCAACTTTCTTCCTTCACCTCAGACCAGGTAGACGTAGCCATTGAATTCACCAGCCCAGATGCGGCGGTTGGCAATATTCTCACCTGTTTTGAGAAGAAGATACCAATAGTGGTAGGCACAACCGGCTGGTTACAGCACCTGAATACGGTGAAAGAGAAGTGCCAGGAACTGCAAGGTACCCTCTTTTATGCCTCTAACTTTAGCGTGGGCGTAAACCTTTTCTTCCACTTCAATGAGTACGTGGCCAAGAAAATGCAGCAGTATTCAGAGTACAGTGTGCAGGTGAAGGAAATTCACCACGTGCACAAACTGGACAAACCCAGCGGCACGGCTCTTTCTATTGCCGACGGTATTTTGAAGCATTATCCGCAGAAACAGGGCTGGATCAACGATGAAACCCAGGAGCCTGAGCTTCTTGGTGTAGTTTCTGAAAGAGAAGGTGAAGTTGTTGGTACCCACATTGTGCAATACACCTCAGAAAACGATACCTTTGAGCTTCACCACATTGCCCATAGCAGAGAGGGTTTTGCCTCCGGCGCAATATTAGCAGCCGAATGGCTACCCGGTCGCCAAGGGATCTTTGGCATGACAGATCTGCTACAACTCTAACTCAGATTGCATGAGCATCCGTTTTTGGACCAAAAAAGAAACAAAGCCTAAACAGAAAAAAGGCTTTTTCAGAGAATGGGGAGACGCCATTCTCTTTGCCGTTGTAGCGGCTACCTTGATCAGATGGGCCACCTTTGAGGCGTACACCATTCCTACGCCGTCCATGGAGAAGTCTCTGTTGGTGGGCGACTACTTGTTTGTAAGCAAGCTGCATTACGGCCCCCGTACGCCAATCACTCCTTTGCAGGTACCCTTAACGCACCAAACCATCTGGGGAACCAACATTCCCTCCTACTCAGACGCCATCCAACTGAAATCATACCGCTTGCCGGGTTTCTCCACCGTGAAGAACAATGACGTGGTGGTGTTCAACTGGCCAGCCGATGTAGCGCACCCCACTGACCTCCGGATGAATTACATCAAACGTTGTATTGGTATTGCGGGCGATAAGATCCAGATGAAGGACATGCAGGTGTACATCAATGACAAATTGGTGCCAGAACCTGAGCGCGTGCAGTATGCCTATGGCCTCCTGACTACCACGCCCATTAACAGCAAGTTTTTCAAGGACAATGACATCACTGATATTCAGGAGGCTTTTGGCGGAATAGGTTACGTGATCAACACCACCCCGGCCACCGCTGAGAAACTGAAAGGCTATGATTTCATTAAGGAGGTAGTCTTGTACAAAGACAGCATTGGTTCGGTAAGGGCAGATGTGTTCCCGTTCAAGCCGTCTATGTATCCTTACAACAAAGACAACTTCGGACCTTTCATCATCCCTAAAGAAGGAATGACGGTAGACATCAACCCGCAGACAATTCCTTTGTACGAGATGGCCATCAGAAAATACGAAGGGTATGACAAAGACGCCGTGGTGGTTTCTGACGATAAAATCCTGATCAATGGACAGGAAATCAAGCAATACACCTTCAAGCAGAACTACTACTGGATGATGGGCGACAACCGCCACAATTCAGAGGACTCACGCTACTGGGGATTTGTGCCTGAGGATCACATCGTGGGCAAGGCTGTTCTCATCTGGATGTCTGCAGACCCAAGCGAGAGCCTGTTCAACAAAATCCGGTGGAGCCGCATCTTCAAAGGCATTGAATAAACAGATACGTTTTAGGGCTGATTTCCTGAAAAAAGACGTAAAACAACCTACAGAACGCCGGCTAGAACAGCCGGCGTTTTTTGTTTCAGCTTTCGGCATTGCGGCAGAACTTCTATCTTGTTCCGTCTAATCCCCAATGCCATGCGTGTATCCCTCCTACTAGTTTGTTCTCTTTTTTGCCTTTTTACCCTTAAAACAGAAGCCCAAACCAACAGTTCCCCTTCGTCCTGGATCAGGGTAAATCAACTGGGCTACCTTCCTCATTCCACCAAAGCAGCTGTTTTTGGTTCTAAGAATGAGCAGCAGATCGCTTCTTTCAGCCTTCATGATGCCAACACCCACAAGCAGGTCCTGAAAAGCAAAAAAGTTAAAAGCTACGGGGCCTACACTGCCTTCACGGCAACCTACCGGCTGGACTTCTCTGACTTCAACCAATCGGGCACCTATTACCTCAAAGCCAATGGCGCTACCTCCCCCAAGTTTACCATCGGGACCCAAGTGTATGACCACACGGCTGATTTTATCCTGCGCTACATGCGTCAGCAACGTTGCGGGTTCAACCCTTTCCTAAAAGATTCCTGCCACACCAGAGACGGCTTTATGGTGTTTCATCCTGACCCAAAACTGGACTCCACGTTTATTGACGCCACCGGCGGCTGGCACGATGCCTCCGATTACCTGCAATATGTGACCACCTCGGCCAATGCCACGTTCCAATTGCTCTTTGCTTACCAGCAGAACCCAACCGCCTTCAAAGATGAGTACCTGGCCAATGGCCTGAAAGGTAAAAACGGCGTGCCCGACATCCTGGATGAAGCCAAATGGGGCCTGGACTGGCTTTTGAAAATGTACCCGCAAGCCGATCTCATGTTCAACCAGATTGCCGATGACCGCGACCACGCCGGGTACCGCCTGCCTAATAAAGACGTAGTAGATTACGGCAAAGGTCCGGGCAAAGGCAGACCGGTTTACGTGGTGAGTGACAAACCGCAGGGTTCGTTTAAATACAAGAACCGCTCAACCGGAGTGGCTTCTACTGCGGGTAAGTTTGCCTCAGCCTTTGGGTTGGGTGCGCAGGTATTAGCCCAACACTTTCCTGATTATGCCCGGCTTTTGCAGACTAAAGCGCAGCAGGCATACGCTTTTGGGTTAGCTCGGCCAGGAGTAAGCCAGACCGCCCCGGGAAGAGCTCCGTACTTCTACGAAGAAGACAGTTGGGTGGATGACATGGAGTTGGCAGCAGTGCAACTGCATAACGTAACAGGTAACCCTGAACTTCTGCTCAAAGCCGCTGAGTTCGGTCGTAGAGAGGCCATCACGCCCTGGATGGGCAAAGACACCGCCCGCCATTACCAATGGTACCCCTTCATCAACGTGGGCCACTTCTACCTGGGAGCATCCAACAACCCAGCCATTAAGCAGGAGTTCATCCAGCACCTGCGCCGGGGCCTGGAAGCGGTGCAGGCGCGAGGCAAAGACAATGCTTTTCAAATGGGGGTACCTTTTATCTGGTGCTCCAACAACCTGGTAGCAGGTTTAGCTACCCAAGCCATGCTCTACCGCCAGCTTACCGGCGATGCCAGGTTTGCTCAGATGGAAGCATCTCTGCGGGATTGGTTATTCGGTACAAACCCTTGGGGTACCAGCATGGTCATCGGGTTACCAGAGAACGGGGTGTACCCAAAAGAGCCCCACTCCTCCCTTACCGTTCTCCATAAATACAAACTGGACGGTGGTTTGGTAGACGGCCCGGTGTATGGCAGCATCTTCCGCAACCTGAAGGGCATCCAACTGGTGAACCAAGATGAATTCGCGGCCTTGCAGTCTGACCTGGTAGTCTACCATGATGATTACGGAGATTATTCTACCAACGAACCCACCATGGATGGTACCGCCAGCCTAAGCTACCTCCTTTCGGCCCTGCAGATGGAAGGGCAGAACAATACTAAGCAAACAAGGAAAAGTAAACGGAAAGAAAGGAAAGAACCACTCCAATAAAGAGTTTGGAACCAAGATTTTGGTCTTGTTTTCTAGAAAAAAAGTTAAAAACAGCCTTACGCTTTTTGGTTATGCCAGCAAATGGTACCTTGAAACCGCACTTCCTTTACTCTCACGCTTTATAAACCAAAAATGCCATGAGTACTGCCTACCAACAGAAATCAACCGTTAAAGAAATTGAGGAACGTTTCAACCAGGATGTAGAGCGTTTTTCTAACCTAGAAACCGGTCAACTGTCTACCATTGATGCGCCGCTTTGCTTAGAGTTGATGACCGAGGCCGCTAAATCAGCTTCTCCCCAAGCCGAACGCTTACTGGATGTAGGTTGTGGCGCAGGAAATTTTGCGCTAAAGATGCTGTCCAAAGTACCTGGTTTGGATTGCACGCTGGTGGATCTCAGCAATCCCATGCTTAGGAGAGCGCAGGAAAGAGTAAGCGGGGCAACAACCGGGCAGGTAGAAACCTTGCAGGGCGATATCCGGGAAGTTGAGCTGCCAGAAAACCATTATGATATTATCCTGGCCGGGGCCGTTCTGCACCATTTGCGGGAGGAGGCAGAATGGGAATTCGTGTTCCGGAAGCTTTTCAAGGCCCTCAGAGCCGGTGGTTCACTGTGGATCTCAGATCTGGTGGTACATGACAATCCGGGAATCAACCAGCTCTTCTGGAACCGGTATGCCGATTACCTGACAAGTGTAGGTGGTGAAGAGTACAAAAATCATGTACTGGCCTATATTGATAAGGAAGACTCGCCCAGATCAGTCACTTTCCAGTTAGATCTATTACGGAAAGTTGGTTTCAAACAAACCGAGATCCTCCACAAGAACGCCTGCTTTGCCGCTTTTGGGGCCATTAAATAGGTTGTTTTTAGCCTATTTCAAGAAAGTAAGCCCAAAACTCAATCAGTTCATACGAAAGCAGAACCCGTTTCTGGCCTGATTTCATAAGTTCAGGCCAGAAACGGGTACTTGTTACCAGTCTACTTCCGGTAAGCCGTGTTCCCGCAGGTAAGCATTTGTTTTACTGAAATGCCGGGTCCCGAAGAAGCCTTTGTCTGCCGCAAAGGGCGATGGATGGGCCGCTTTCAAAACCAGGTGCTTCTTCTCGTCAATAATCATCCCTTTTTTCTGGGCATAGGCACCCCACAACAGAAACACCACGTTCTCTTTCAGGTCAGACACTTTCTTGATGACGGCATCGGTGAACTCTTCCCATCCTTTTTTCTGGTGCGACCCGGCCTGGTGCGCCCGTACGGTAAGAGTGGCGTTGAGCAGCAATACTCCTTGTTCGGCCCAGCGCTCCAGGTTGCCGGACCTCGGGATGGGCTTTCCTAAATCGGCCTCAATTTCTTTGAAGATGTTCAGCAAAGACGGAGGCGTTCTGATGCCTTCGCTCACCGAGAACGCCAAACCGTTGGCCTGGCCTTTGCCATGATACGGGTCCTGGCCCAGAATCACCACCCGCACCTTATCAAAAGGACATTCATCAAAGGCGTGGAAAATCTGTTTGCCCGGCGGATAAACCTCCGTGGAGGCATATTCTGTCTTCACAAACTGGATTAATTCCTGGAAATAAGGCTTTTCAAACTCATCCTGGAGTACATGTTGCCAACTCGGCTCAATTTTTACCTGCATAGAGGAGGTATTTATTAAAGGTTTTTACCGTATTTTTACTTTAGAATCCGGCTGGCAAAACTAAAATGCCAGAAAGCCTGTTCCAAGTATACCAAAATAAGGCACGCATGGATACGAAAACAACACAAGGAGTCACTGTCAACGTTACGACAAATTACCTCCCTGACTATTCCAGTCCGGCACAGCAACACTTTGTCTTCGCTTACAAGATTACCATTCAGAATAACAGCGAATTTACGGTAAAGTTATTACGCCGGCACTGGCACATATACGATTCCAACAACGAAGTAAGAGAAGTAGAGGGCGAAGGGGTAGTAGGGCAGCAACCCGTTCTGGAGCCCGGCGAAAGCCATCAATATGTATCTGGCTGTAACCTGAAGACCAGCATTGGCAAGATGTCTGGTACTTACCTGATGGAACGCCTGGTAGACGGCCGCCAATTTCATGTGACCATTCCTGAGTTCACGCTCATTATTCCTTACAAACTCAATTAACCTCGCTTCTGGCTTTGCAGCACGCCGCCATGATCTACCGGTACGCCTCCTTTTGGTGGCGTTCAGGGAATGCCCACGGTTTACATTCCCCTTTTGTTTTTAACCTTTATTGCTTTATCATCCACCATGAAGGGCATTTTGCGGCATATGACGCCGTGGAAAACCTTAGGGAGGAGTTGCTGCAGGACCACCGCGTCTTGGAAGTCACTGATTTTGGGGCGGGTTCCCGCTCAGGTGCTACCAGGAAAAGAAAGATTTCAGACATTGCCCGTACCGCCGCCAAACCCGCGCGCTTAGGGCAACTACTGTTCAGGCTTGCTAATCACTTCAAACCCGCCACTGTTCTGGAACTGGGCACGTCACTAGGCCTCACCACCAGTTACCTGGCCCTGGCCCGGAAGACGGCTGCGCTGTATACTTTTGAAGGTTGCCCCGCCATTGCGGCCCAAGCCAGAAAGAACTTCCGGAAACTGGGCCTGGAGAATGTAACGCTGGTAGAAGGAAACTTAGACCAGACCCTCTCCCACACGTTGGCCTCCCTTGACAAGGTAGACTTTGTCTTTTTTGACGGTAACCACCGCTTGGAGCCCACCATGCGGTACTTTGAGCAATGCCTGACCAAGGCGCACGAAAACTCGGTGTTTATCTTCGATGATATTTACTGGTCTTCAGAAATGGCACAGGCCTGGAAAAAAATAAAGGAGCACCCCAGGGTACTCCTTACCGTTGATCTGTTCTACATAGGGCTGGTTTTCTTCCGTACCAACCAACCCAAACAAAATTTCACCCTTCGGTTTTAAGCGCACAGGCGAGATATAAAAAGCGAATCGGGGCTGTTTTACAGAAAACAGCCCCGATTCGCTTTTTAACCATTTAGATATTGATGGCCTCTCTGATTCTGATCAGTCTTCTCATGAGGCTCTCCAGTTGGCCCAGCGGCAACATGTTAGCTCCGTCTGAACGGGCGCTGGATGGCTCTGGGTGCGTTTCAATAAAGAGTCCGTCTGCCCCTACGGCAATGGCTGCTTTGGCAATGGTCTCAATCAAAGCCGGGCGGCCGCCAGTTACCCCAGAAGATTGGTTTGGCTGCTGCAGCGAGTGCGTCACATCCATTACCACCGGCACCTGGTTTTCGCGCATGATGGTTATGTTGCGGAAATCTACCACCAGATCTGAGTACCCGAAGGAGTTACCACGGTCGGTCAGGATCACGTTCTCGTTGCCGGATTCTTTGATTTTCTCCACCGCAAACTTCATGGACTCCCCAGACAGGAACTGACCTTTCTTGATGTTCACCACCTTGCCGGTTTGGGCCGCAGCTACTAGAAGATCGGTCTGGCGGCACAAAAAAGCCGGGATCTGTAAAACATCCACATACTCTGCTGCCATGGCCGCTTCGTGCGTCTCGTGGATATCGGTCACCGTCGGGATGTCAAAGGTCTCGCTCACCTTGGCCAAGATCTTCAGGGCTTTTTCATCGCCTATGCCGGTAAAGGAATCCTTGCGCGAGCGGTTGGCTTTGCGGTAAGAACCTTTGAAGATCAAAGGAATCTGCAGCTTATCAGAGATCTTAACCAGTTCTTCGGCAATGCCCATGGCCATTTCTTCTCCTTCAATGGCACAAGGTCCCGCCATCAGGAAGAAGTTGCCAGAGGCAGTATGGTGTAATTTAGGAATGCTAATCATCATAATTGAAAACTGTTTAGGTCTGCCGGAGGTCTGTATCAGCAGACAGAATTAAACTCTACATTGGGTTTCTCAGATGCCACCACCTGCTTGTTTCAGGCCTGTTTCCCTAAAAGTAACCAGAAAACAGCTACCCGCCACCAAGACTGGGGATGCTTCTGCTATTGCCTTAGCTGCTCAAAAGTACAGAATTCTACGCGATAAACTGCGGCCTTTCGCGCCGTTCCAGTACCATGAACAACTCCCTCCCCTGCCGCGGCTTTATAGAGTTGTAGCACGGGGCAAAATGCCTGAACTGGAAATAAGGCTCAAAATAGCTTTGGTACTCCCAGGCATTGCCTCCAAACGGTGGCCCGGGTGTTTGAAACTCCTCAGAGAACAGTACCCCAACCAGTTTGCCGCCCAGCCTGAGCAGGTCAAATACTTGGCGGGCGTATTGCGGGCGCAGGTTCCTGGGCAAGGCGCAAAAGAACGTCTGCTCCAATACCAGATCATACTGCCCGGGCGTTAAAGAAAAGAAATCCTGGTGCAGCAAGTGACCATCTGGGAAAGTAGGCACCCGCTTTTTGAAGTTTTCCAAAGGTGCCCAGGCAAAGTCTAACAGGTACACCTGAGAAAACCCGTTCTGGTGCAGGTATTCGGCCTCGTGGCCGTTTCCGCCGCCCGGTATCAGAATCTTGCTAGATTTATCTTCTAACTGATCAACGTAGGCTTTCAGGGGCGGGGTTATTTCTCCCACATCCCACTGGGTCTGCTCACTGTGGTATCTTTGCTCCCAATACTTCTGGTCAAGGTTGGTGTCATCGGTCATAGGTTTGAAGTAACTATTTTGCCCTGTTATTTGCAAAGGATAGAGAGAAGCGTATTTTTGTAAGGATAGGTATTGTCCAAAAAACCATTATAAGACTTTAAATCCGCTATGGCGAACGAAACTCCAGAAAAGGATAGCAACCGAAAATTGCTAGTAGTAGGACTTATCATTGTGCTGCTCAGCATTAACGGTATCCTTATTTACATGCAGCAACAGAAAACCCAGGAGACCGAGGAACAGAAGGAAATCATCAAGGTGAAGAACACTGAGCTGGAAAACCAGATCAAGGTGTACGAAACCCTGAAAGCTGATTACGAACGCCAGAGTGCCGAACTGAGATCCATGGGTCTCACCAATGACTCCCTGGAGTCTAGAATTGCCGCCATCAATGCCGATCTAGCGCAGTTACGTTCTTTCAGAAACAGCTCCTTCACCGTAGCCGACCAGAAACGCTTTCAGCAAAGAGCCCAGAATCTGGAGAGAGCCCTTCAGCAAAAAGACCAGGAAATGGCCAAGCTGAAAGACGACAATGAAGAATTGTTTACCGAGGTAACCGGCCTTAAAACTACCCAGAACAAATTAACGGATTCCATCACCACCCTTGCCACTGACAAGAAAGAACTGGAAGAGAAGGTGAACCTTGCTTCTAAACTGGAGGCCCAGAACATATCCGTTTCCATTATCAATGCCAAAGGCAAAGAGAAAGCAGACGCAGAAGAAGAATACAAAGCCAAACAAGTAGACAAAATCAAGCTGTCTTTCAAGCTGGGCAAAAACGAAGTAGCGCCCAAAGAGAACAAAGAAATTCTGATGCGCCTGATTGAGCCAGATGGGTCTGCCCTGTACAACCTGGCCACTGGTTCTGGTACGTTTGAGTTTGAAGGCAAAGAGCAGTTCTACACCGTCAAACGCGACATTGTCTTTGACAACACGCAACAGCAGGTCACCTTCATCTACTCCAAAGGAGCCCCCTTCAAAACCGGCAAACACACCGTTGAAATCTACGCCGGAGGCTTCCTGATTGGCACCACCTCTTTCAACCTGAAATAACCTTTTCAGACTTACTTCACAAAAAAGAGCCCTGAAACGTACCTGCGTTTCGGGGCTCTTTTTTGTGAAGAATGAGTGATTGAATGAATGAGAGAATGAGAGAATGAGAGAATGAGTGAATGAGTGAATGGATAAAATTTTTGCTTATTCATTTTGGCTTTTTTGGTGAAACCATCAGAAAAACATACTTAAGAGAAAAATCAATCCTACTCCCCTTTTATCTCATTCATTCACTCAATCAATCATTCATTCTCTCAATCTCTCAATCTCTCATTCAATCACTCAATCACTCATTGCCTCAGTCAACCATTACCCTGCGGTCCTGGATTACCTTGAAGCTTTCAATCATTTTGATGGCTTCTGAGGTATCTTCTGAGAAGATGGTGATAAAGGAGTTCCGTTCTGCATGCTCCAGGGCATAGGCAATGGCTACCATCTCCTGCGGAATTATCTTGTAGTCTTTGTTAGGATCTACCTGATGAATTCCCTGAATAACATAGTGGTTGATCTCGTCTGGGGTACGGCCCCGTGGATCTTTATCGGTACGGATGATGATTTCATCAAACATCTCGGCAGCCAGACTACCCAGGGCCACAATGTCTTCGTCTCTCCTGTCTCCCACTCCGGCAATGATTCCTACCCGCTTACGGGCATCCACGTTCTTCAGGAAATCGGCTACCCCCTTCATCCCCGCAGGATTATGGGCATAGTCTACCAGCACCTCAAAGGTTGGGAACTTGAACAGGTTCATTCTTCCCGGAGTTTTGTTTGCCGATGGCACAAAGGTGCGCAGGGCTGATTTAATCTCTGAGATGTCGAACCGGGAGATATAACCAGCTAACGTAGCCGCCAACACGTTTTCTATATTGAATTTGGCTCTACCCCCAAATGTCAACGGAATGTCAGCCACGCGGTCTACGCGTATTTTGTAGGTATTCTTGAAGATAGAGATGAATCCGTTCTCAAACACAGCCGCCAAGCCACCTTGGGCCACGTGTTTCAGGATTCTGGGGTTGTTCTCATCCATGCTGAAGAACGCGACCTTGCACTCCAATTCCTTTGCCATGTTATAGACGTAGTCGTTATCGGCGTTCAGGATGGCATACCCGGTTTTGCTCACACTCTTGGGAACTACTGCCTTCACGCGGGCCATGTCTTCCAAGGTGTTGATATCGCTCAGGCCCATGTGGTCCTCGGCTACGTTGGTCACAATCCCGATGTCGCACTGCTGAAAGCCTAAACCAGAGCGTAACATACCGCCCCGGGCACATTCCAGAACGGCAAAGTTCACGGTGGGGTCGCGGAGTACAAACTCAGCACTCCAGGAGCCGGTGGTATCCCCTTTTTCCAGAAGCGTATCCTGAATATAAATACCGTCGGTAGTGGTAAAACCTACCTGGTAGCCATTTGACTTCACCATGTGCGCGATAAGCCGCGTGGTTGTGGTTTTACCGTTAGTACCCGTAATGGCGATGATTGGAATGCGCGATGGGCAATTATCCGGGAACAGCATTTCAATGACCGGATCTGCCACGTTACGGGGTAACCCTTCAGTGGGTGAAACGTGCATCCTGAAACCTGGGGCTGCATTCACCTCTATGACTGCTCCCCGGGCTTCGGGCAAAGGAATGGCGATGTCTGAGGTAACTACGTCAATACCGCAGATGTCAAGCCCAATGATGCCGGCAATCCGTTCTGCCATCAAGACGTTGTAGGGGTCAATCAAATCGGTTACGTCAGTAGCGGTACCCCCGGTAGAAAGGTTGGCGGTGCTCTTCAAGAACAATTCCTCGCCTTCGCCAATGACCGTGCTTAGGGTGTAGCCTTTCTTTTCCAGGATGCCGTAGGTGTCTTTGTCAATGGTGATTCTGGTAAGCACCTTTTCGTGCCCTACCCCGCGCCTTGGATCACTGTTCACTTTGTCTATCAGCTGCTGCACCGTAGAAACGCCATCTCCAATGACCATGGCCGGGGTGCGCTTTGCGGCCGCTACAAACTTCTTGTTTACTACCAATAAGCGGAAGTCATACCCTTCAATGAATTGCTCTACAATGACGGCCTTCTCTGCCTTGCAGTACTTGAGGGCAACCTCAAACCCGGCTAGGGCGTCATCCCAGTTCCTGATATTGATACCAGCTCCTTTGCCGTGGTTACCATCCAGTGGCTTGGTTACAATGGGGTACCCCAGGTAGTCAACGGCCTCTCTGAGTTCCTCAACGGTGTACACAATTTCACCCCTCGGGACTGGTACGCCTGCCTCATGGAGCATGTCTTTGGTGGCGCTTTTATCGCCGGCTATTTCAACCGCAAAGGCCGCAGTGCGGCAAGTCATGGTGGCTTGAATACGCTTCTGATGCACCCCATACCCTAGCTGAATGAGCGAGCTCTTGTTCAGACGGATGTAAGGGATCCCGCGGGCCACCGCTTCTGAAACGATAGAATAGGTACTAGGCCCAATATGTTCGTCTTCCCTTATTTCGTGCAATTCGTCTACGTCTGGACCGATATCATAGGGTTGGTTGTTTGCCAATGCGGTGGTCACTTTGATAGCGGCATGCGCGGCATATTTGCCCGCTTTCTCCTCCTGGTAAGAAAAGACCACATACTCAAAGCCGGGTTGCGGGGCCGGATAGGTGCGCCCGAAACCGCAGTTCATTCCACCCAATGTCTGTAATTCAAGTGCCACGTGCTCTACTACATTACTCAGCGGAACACCCTCTTCCCGAACTCTTTTCAGGTAGCCACCTTCCTGCCCTTCGGTGCTTCGGTGCTCTACCATGCCGGGAAACATTTCTTCCAATCGTTGTGCAAATCCAGGAATCTGAGTGGTAAGCACACCATCAAATTCCTCCATTTCCAACTTCAGCACTACAATTTTGGGGTGTTTCACAGACCAATAATTTGGTCCACGCATAATGCGTATCTCTGCGATTTTCATAAGTCTTGTTATCCTGTTCGGATATGGGTATGAAGGTTTAAAAGATTTCTAAGGTGTATGTATCTCCTTTGCCCAATAGATGGACCTTGAGGTCTCTGATGGAGATAGGAACTCCTTCCTCCACGCGGTATATATTAGAATGTGTACTGCCCCGGCCATCTACAAAAATGACCAGGCCGCTTCCTATTACTTCAATGTCTTTTCCGTTTTTCACCACTATGCCGGTGTCTTCTTCCAGCCCAATTCCAATAAAGGAAGGGTTAGTGGCAATCATCTGCACCATTCTTACAATACGGCCCCGTGTTATAAAATGGGTGTCAATAGCAGCATCATTCAACAGTTCCAGCCCGGCGGTGATACTCACAGATCCTTTAATGAATTCTCCGCCGGAGTTCCCCTGGTAGATCATCTGGGTAGACATGGCTGCGGCGCCTGCGCTGGTACCGGCAATCACAAGGGAGTCTGCATAGTAGCGTTCTTTTAGAAGCCGCATAAACTCGGTTCCACCAAGGATGGCGGTGAGCTTAAGCTGGTCTCCCCCGGTGAACATAATCCCGGCTGCTTTTTTAAGCAGCTCCAGGTACTCCTCTTTGCAGGTGTCTTCCCGGTTACGGATATCTATTACCTCAATATTTTTGACCTTGAGCTTTTTGAATACCTCAATGTAATCCTTGCTTACCTCCTCGGGTATAGAAGAGGCGGTAGGTATCACCAGCACCAAAGGGTTTGCTCCTTTCAGTTCTGAAACAAACCGCTCCAGAATCTCATTTTTCACGAAGTTCAGGTTATCAGCATTGGATGAGCCTTCCTCCGGCTCATCGCCTTTGTTCTCGTGTCCGCCAATGGCAATCAAAGTGCCTTTAGGAACCTTATAGGCTAATGTTTCTTTTTGCTTTTCTTCAGCTTTCCTGGGCTTTTTCTCAGCGGTTTTGGTTTTGGTCATATATCTACGATTGCTGGGGTTCAGACACTTGATTGAATGCTCTTGAAGGAAGTATGTATATAGGATCAGATATGGGTATAATCGCCTTCAAGGCCACTTTCAGATGTCTCGCAATACGCAATAACAGGTTAAAAGATTGCCTATCTAAAATTTACAGCATTAACCGTACAGCAGGTGCGCAAACTACTGAGGAGCCACCTGCCACAAGTGGTAACAATATGCTATTTTTTCAAAAATGGAGGTAATAATTATGATATACTAAATATATATACGTATACTGATTTTCTTATTGATAAGTTTTCAATTTACAACTGGTTAAAAATCAATCTGTTTTGCTATCCTCCTGATTTTGGCACCCTTCAGAAGGGCAAATTAATGCACATGAAATCTGGTATTAGATGCGGCAACCAGCCCCGGAATATCCTGCTGTAATGGTCTTTGCTGAATAAGAATATTTGAAGCGAGGCATTGCACAGCAGAAAAGAGGCTTGATGATAGGGTATCAGCCCTGATGCTATGGAGGAAGGATATAGAAAGGAAAAAGAAGATAGAATCAGACAGCTACAGGTTCACGAAGGGCACCTCCAATTCTAAACCGATGGGAAACAAAAAAGCCTGCTTAGAATTAAGCAGGCTTTTCAAGGAGAGGTAACGAGCGGATTCGAACCGCTGTACGAGCTTTTGCAGAGCTCTGCCTAGCCACTCGGCCACGTTACCGTGATTGGGAGTGCAAATATAGCCAGGATCTATTACTATCCCAATTCTGAAGCAAAAATTTCAGTCTTTTTCTGCACTTTTTACTTAATCAATCAGCAAAACTCCTGCAATTACCTCATTTATAATTACTTCTAATTTGAGCTCAGAATGAATATTTTTCGGCTAAAACAGGTCAAAAACAGAAAACAGCCTGTGGCTACTCTACTGTTATTCTTCTGGAATGGAAGTAAACCGCACTTTCCTCATTATGATCCTTACCCAGTACCTGCCAAACTACTAAAATGAGATGCAGACTCCTATACTTCATAGGCATGGCTTCTCTCCCACTTTTGCCTGAGCAGTCTTAAAGCAGGCATAAAAAAAGAGCCCCAGGTTTTGGGGCTCTTTTCTGGAAATCAGGTCTAAAACCCGATTGAATTATTCAGCAGACTCAGCGTTGTCAGAAGCGTCAGCGTTTCTTTCAGCACGGGCTTTGGCAGCCGCAGCTAATTTTCTCTCACCGGCTTCTTTCTCGCTTTCCATCATTTGGTCTTTCAGGGCAGAAAGGGCATCAAGGTCACCTAAGGTAGAACGTACTTCTTCTTTCTTAGGAGCAGCTGGGGCGGCAGCTTTAGGAGCACCTGCAGCAGGAGCATCTTTCTTCACGAATTTCGCTCTCTTGTTGTCCTCAGCGGTTGGGGCAGAGTATACCGCAGCGTGAGACAAGATGATCTTACGATCGTCTTTAGAGAACTCAGTCACTTTGAAGTCAAGTTGCTCACCAGCCTCAACAGTAGTACCGTCTTCTTTCGCTAAGCCTTTAGGGAACGCGAAACCTTCAATACCGTAAGGCAGCTCCAGGGTAGCACCACGGTCAGATTTCTCCAACACAGTTGCTTTGTGCACTGAACCTACAGTGAATACGGTAGCGAACGTATCCCATGGGTTCTCTTCCAGTTGTTTGTGACCCAGGGCCAGACGACGGGCAGCAGCATCAAGCTCCAGAACCACTACGTCTAATCTGTCACCAACTTTCACGAACTCAGATGGGTGTTTGATTTTCTTAGTCCAAGACAGGTCAGACACGTGAACCAGACCGTCTACACCTTCTTCCAGCTCAATGAACAGACCAAAGTTTGTCAGGTTTCTAACCACACCAGTGTGGGTAGTTCCAACGGCATATTTGGTCAATACATCTTCCTTGGTCCAAGGATCTTCGGTCAGCTGCTTAATGCCCAGAGACATTTTGCGCTCGTTACGGTCCATAGTCAACACAACGGCCTCAATCTCGTCACCTTGTTTGATGAAGTCTTGTGGGTTGCGCAGGTGCTGAGACCATGACATTTCTGACACGTGGATCAGGCCTTCTACGCCTGGCATCAGTTCTAAGAACGCACCGTAATCTGCTACGTTCACGATCTTGCCACGTACGCGAGAACCAACTTCTACTTCGGCAGGAAGTGCATCCCATGGGTGAGCAGTCAATTGCTTCATGCCCAAAGAAATACGTTTCTTGTCGTCGTCGAAGTCCAGAACCACCACGTTTACTTTCTGGTCCAGCTCCAACACCTCTTGTGGGTGGTTGATGCGGCCCCATGAAATATCGGTGATGTGCAACAGACCGTCTACGCCACCTAGGTCGATGAACACCCCGAAGTTGGTCATGTTCTTGAT
Source organism: Sabulibacter ruber (assembly GCF_017355955.1). Classification (GTDB taxonomy): domain Bacteria; phylum Bacteroidota; class Bacteroidia; order Cytophagales; family Hymenobacteraceae; genus Nibribacter; species Nibribacter ruber_A. Next base: position 844,781 of record NZ_JAFFID010000001.1, read on the forward strand.
CACACCTTCCAACACCTGACCTTTTTCCAGGTTGTTGAGGATAGCGGCACGCTGCTGCTCCAGATCTTTCTCGATCAGGACTTTGTGCGATACTACTACGTTGTCGAAAGCGGCGTTGATTTTCACAACTTTCACTTCCATTTTCTTACCCACGTAGATATCGAAGTCGCGGATAGGTTTCACATCGATCTGTGAACCTGGTAAGAACGCCTCTACGCCGTACAGGTCTACAATCAGACCACCTTTGGTTCTGCGTTTCACGATGCCTTCCAGCACTGTGTCGTTCTCCAAAGCACCGTAGATAAGCTCCCATGCTTTTACGATTTTGGCTTTCTTGCGGGACAGGATCAATTGGCCGTTAGGGTCTTCCTGGTCCTCAATGAATACCTCCACCTCGTCACCGATTTTCAGCTCCGGCATATCGCGGAATTCTGAAATCGGAACCAGACCATCAGATTTGAATCCGATGTTCAGGATCACATCGCGATCAGTGATACCAACAACGGTACCTTTGATCACTTCCTCTTCCTGAACGGTGTTCAGGGTGTTGGCATACATTTGTTCCATTTCGGCACGCTCAGCAGCTGAGTAGCCTCCACCGAAACCCTGAGACTCAAATTTGTCCCAGTCAAAATCTTGTACATTTGCCATATTGCTATGCTGGTTCACAAAATATAACGCCCAACCACAGAACCACTTAGCTGCGCGTAGCTAATACTACATACCCTGTGCTCCACCCGGAACCAGGGGCATTCACCTTGAATGCGGCGCGAAGGTACGAATAATTTCCTTTGGAAACCAGGTTTTGTTCTTGCCACTGATTAAAGCACCCTCAGAATCAATCATTTCGTGGTTCACCTGACAAGACAGCTGTTTATGGCCTTATTTCTAAAAAGTAAGCCTAAATAGATAGTAAAACTTACCCATTGAAATCAGGCAAGCTTTTTTGCCTGGCTCCTGTACCTCATCACAAAGTCTATTGCCTCTTCCATTGACTCCGGGTATTCAGCATAATTACTGCTACTATACATTACTCTGAAATGGGCATTCAAATCTTTGTACACATGCTGAAAGTTGAAGCCATGTTCAAATAAGAAGCGCACCACCTGCCAGGCTTTTATATCTGCTCTCTTGGGCGGTCGGAATTTATGGTTAAAGAAAACGAATGGCTGTCCGCACTCAGAGCATACCTGTTCCTTGAAATCTTGGGTGCCTGTACTAAAAGCCTTTCTGCACGTGAAGCAGACTGATTTATCCCCCATAGGAACCTGTATTATGAACCAGTTTACAATACAAACTTAGATGGAGACACTCCTTTAACTTTCTTGAACGCCTTGCTGAACGCCGCCCCATCGGTGAAGTTGAGCTGGAAGGCAATCTCCGTCCACTCCAGGCCCTGCTGCCTCAGTTGCAGGCTTTTCTCAATTCTGAGGGCGTGCAGGTACTGGTACGGGCTCACCCCGAAACACTGCTTGAACAACCGGTAAAACCGGAACTCAGACAGGCAGCACTCCTCCGCCACCTGCTGCACGGAGACTTCCCGGAAGAGGCTGTCTTCCAGCAGTTCTCTGCCTTGCAGCAACCTTCGGTAAAGCTCTTTTCTGGTAGAGGACTTGGCCGTTTGCAGTTTATAATAAGGAGAAGCCACAGACAGTTGCTCCTGCAAAAGAAGCGCCGTTAGATCATACAGCAACTCCACGGCCGGAATCTCCTGGGAAGGCTGCATAGCCAGCGGAATATAACTATTCAGCAGTTGCTGGAGTTTTTTTCCGGCCGCTGCCTCCCGGATGAACAACTCCGGCGTGAGCAGAAAGGTGCTCAGGGAACGGTAGGCATCCAGGTCATTGGGGTTCACTGTTTGCTGTAAGACCTCATTCACCAACGCCACATCAATGTCTACGCAAACGCTCCAGGTGTTTGCGTCTTTGATCACCGTGTCTACCGAAGGAATGGTTTCGTTCACCAGCAAATAAGCTCCCCCGGTAATCTGATGGCGCTTGCCCTGCACCCAATAGGTCTCCTGCCCCTGCGCCACATACTTCAAGGCCAATCCGCGCGGGCGGAGGGTCGCGTCAAGCGAATGGAAGCACGAGCTCATGATCCGGTTCTGGGTACGGGCCTGCTTCAGGGAGGTATAGCTCTGCCCATCTACGTGCAGGATCTCACAACTGCCGCTGTACAGGTTGTTAGGAGTTGAAGGTGAAGCGGAATCTGCCATTGTCTCTCTTCAGGAAATCCGGTGGGGCCGAAAGTGGTTTCATTAGTTGATCTAAAAACCATATCCGTTTTGGGGCTGATTTGGTGAAAACAGGCCATAAGTGAGATGGATACCCGATGCTTTCTGCGCATTGGTAGGCAAAAAGGGCAGGAAATTACAAGTGCCCTCCTAAAAATGCGCTGTTATTTTGAAGGAGACAAATCAAACAGTACACTCAAGGGAAGCAGTTAGGGATGGAAATGGAACCAACCCTCAATCTATTCCAATTCCAACGCATTTTCTGATAAGCCTCAACTCAATTTTACTATGAAACGAAAATTTCTCTCCCTCCTCGCCTTTTTCAGTTTGCTTTTCTACCAAGCCTCAGCGCATCCGAATGCCAGGTCAAACCTTAAGGTGCCCGTGGTGGAACTGAAAGGCAGTACTTACGAACGCGGCCTGCAGCACGGCAGAAAACTCAAACAGCCCATCGCCGAGGTCTACCAAAAATGGAAAGAATCCATGCGTAAGGAAACCAACCGGCACCCAGACTCGGTCATCGCTGATTTTCTGAACACCTCAAATTACAAAGCCGCCATTCAGCAATGGACGCCGGAGTTGTGGCAGGAAGTGGAAGGCATGGCGGCGGGTTCCGGGCAGAAGTTGGAGGATGTCTTCGCCTTTCAGCTGATTGACGAGTACTGGGGCTACCTGGATCGGCTGAAACACAACTCCGTGGACAAAGACCATTGCAGCGCCGTGGGAGTAGCCGCCGCCAACGGACAGCCCACCTACATTGCCCAGAACGTGGACATTGACACCTTCATGCACGGCTACCAGGTGCTGCTGCACATCGCGCAGACGCCCTCTACCCCGGAGCAATATGTTCTGAGTTGCGCGGGCTTCATCGGGTTTGTGGGCATGAACAACCGGGGCGTGGGCGTGGTCATCAACGCGCTTACCGACCTGAACAATAGCGTAAATGGGCTGCCCGTCACCTTCGTCACCCGTGGGTTGCTGAGCAAAAAATCAGGGAAAGAAGCGCTGGAGTTTTTGCAAACCGTGCCTCATGCCACCGGGCAGAACTACATTTTAGGCACAGAGCAGGAGGTATACAACCTGGAGGCTTCGGCGAACCAGGTGGTGCCCTTCTTTCCGGTGGAAGACAGGAGGCTGGTTTACCACACCAACCATTCACTTGTTAATCATGACGTGAAACCCTGGATGCAGCAATACCACCAGCGGGTACTCAGCGGCACCGGCCCCAAAACCAACAGCCAAACGCGGTTTGCGGCCTTGGAACAAAGGCTCAACCCCGCCAACCAGCCGCTCTCCCCTGCCTTGGTCAAAGCCACACTGCGGTCCAAAGACCATGAAAAATTCCCCGTCTGTGTGACCTATAACAAAGACGCCGCAGGATTCACGTTCAGCTCCGTATTGTTCACCTTCGGGAAGAAGCCCTCGGTGCAGGTCACCTACGGCTCACCTGACCAATCTGAGTATCAGGAGCACTATTTTACCGCCAAGAAGTAGGCATGGCAAAACCGGTGAAGTCTTCAACGGTTTTTAGATTGTCACAAGCGGTATTTTCGATAAATAGATTGATGCTCTTCTATTTTGATACTCTTCTCTTTGTCATCTCTTTGTCATCCTGAAAGGATCTTGGTAGCGAACGGCAGTGGCCCCTAAGCAAAGGTTTTCTAGCTCGCCCACAAGATCCTTCCAGGATGACAAGAGGAGTTATGTAGTTATCTCGCCAGATACTTAATTTAAGAAATCTGATTTCGCCCTGATTTCTTGAAAACAGCCCTAAAACAAAGCGAACTAGTGGTTTAGCACCCGCATTACCTTACCAATGGCACATCCTTACCAATTCTCTATGAAACGATTTTACTGGAGCTTGCTCCTGTTATTCCTGTGGAGCCACTTAGCCGTGGAGGCGCAGACCACTGCCAAAACCTCGGCCTTAAAGAAGCGCTTGCAGGCTCGACTGGATTCTCTGCAGAAAGCCAACGGATTTCCGGGCGTGACCTTCGCGGCGGTGTTGCCCACCGGCGAAGTCATTCAATTGGCAGCGGGCTTAGCTGATTCTTCCCGAAAAGAACCCATGAAACCCAGTCACCGCATGCTTTCGGGTAGTAACGGGAAAACCCTGTTCCTGGCCTCGGCGCTGTTGCTGGAGAAACAGGGTGTTTTCCGGTTAGATGACAAGATTGAGCAATACCTGGCCGCGGAGCCGTGGTTGGATCGCCTCCCTAATGCCCGAACCATTACCCTGCGAATGCTCATGAACCACACATCGGGGCTGGAGGAGTACTATGAATTGGGCGATTTTATGCAGAAAGTGCAACAGGACCCCGCCCGTACCTTTACCCCGCTGGAGTGCTTCTCCTACCTGTTTGACCGGAAGCCGCTTTTCCCGGCGGGAACCAGCTTCGGGTACGCCGATACCAATTACCTCTTGCTGGGCTATATTCTGGAGAAAATCAGCGGAAAGAAACTCTATGATATCGCGCGGGAGCAGATTATCAAACCGTATCAACTGACCAGGACGGAGCCCTCGGTGAAGCAGAGTTTCCGGGATCTGGCGGTGGGGTACAGCCGGGCGGGTGGGCCTTTCCCTTTCTCGGGGGCCATGGTGCAGAACGGGAAACTGGTGTTCAATCCGCAGTTTGAGTGGGCGGGTGGCGGCTTCGTGTCCAACGCCCTGAATCTGGCTTCCTGGGCCAAAGGCTATTACCACTTCCAACCGGTTTCTGAGGATATTCGCACCCAAATGCGGCAAGGCGTGAAAGCCAATACCGGCAAAGACCATCTGTACGGACTGGGTATGCAAATCAGGCCGGGTGACAGGTTCGGGTACGGTTATGGGCACAGCGGTTGGTTTCCGGGCTACATTTCAGATGGGGAATATTTTCCCGAACTTGACCTGGCGCTGGGCATCCAGTTCAACACCGATGACCTTCGGTTTCTGAAGAAATCCACGCACACGTACCTGCTGGAGCTTGCCCAGCTTATTGTTTCGCAACCGTAACCTTTCCATGACTTCCACTTACAACCGAATTCTTTCGCTTCTGCTTTGCCTCGTTTTGCTGGGGGCTTGCAGTTCCGCCAGGCAAGAAACTACCGCCAAACCAACCTTAGATGCGTTAGCCGAGCGCTACGTGAAAACTCTTATGCAACTGGGCCAGTACGATGCCGATATTGTGGATGCTTACTACGGACCCGAGGAATGGAAGCCTACCCAACCTAAGCGGGATACCTTGCCGGCGGCCGAGTTTTTGCGGGAGTTCCGCACAATTCAGCAGTCTCTGGCGCAAATGGAGACAGCCCGATTTTCAGCCTTGGACAAGAAACGCGTAGCCATGTTTCAGAAACAGGTAGTAGCGGCCATTACCAAAGTGGAGATGATGCAGGGCAAAAAGCTCCCCTTCGACGAAGAAGCCCAGTTGCTGTATGACGCCACGCCGCCGCATTACGCCTTCTCCCATTTTGATTCTTTGCTGCATTCACTGAATCAGGAACTACCTGGTCAGGGTGATTTGGCGCAACGCTGGGCAACTTACCAAAAACAGTTCGTGATCCCTAAGGAGAAGCTGAATGTGGTTTTCAAAGCGGCAATTAATGAGGCCCGCAAGCGCACCATCGCCCACTATCCCTTACCGGCCAATGAGAATTTCACGGTGGAGTACGTGACAAACAAACCTTGGTCGGGGTACAACTATTTCAAGGGGAATGGCTACAGCCTCATCCAGATCAACACCGATTTTCCCATCCAGATTGAACGTGCCATAGACCTGGCCTGCCACGAAGGCTACCCGGGCCACCATGTGTTCAACGCCTTGCTGGAACAGGAACTGGTGAAGAAACGCGGATGGAAAGAATTCTCCATTTATCCGCTTTTCAGCCCGCAATCCCTCATTGCCGAGGGCAGCGCTAATTACGGCATCCAGGTGGCGTTTCCGGCGCAGGAACGGCTACAATTCGAGAAGGAAGTTCTGTTTACGCTGGCCGGACTCAACCCCACCGGGGCGGAGCGTTATTACGCCATTCTGGAGAAAATAGGGCAACTGAACTTCGCCGGAAACGAGATTGCCCGCCATTACCTGAACGGCCATATTTCCCGCGAACAGGCCGCCGATCTGCTGGTGAAATACAACTTCTACCAGAAAGACAAAGCCCTGCAGCGCACCCGTTTCATGGACCGTTACCGCAGCTATGTGATCAATTACAACCTGGGGCAGGAACTGGTGAGAAAACACGTGGAGGCGCTGGGCGGCACCCCTGACCAACCGGAGAAGCGCTGGGAAGTATTTCGGGAGTTGCTGTCCAATCCGTATACCGCCTCTATGCTGCAAAAGTGAAATCCCGTTTCGGGCCTGATTTTCTGTAAAGAACCTCAAAACAGGGTAAATTATGGCCCCTAACCCTCTCAGGGTTTTATCAGAGAAACTTCTTAGGTAGAACACCAGAAAAATCCTTCGTCTGTAGCCTGCCAGAGAAGAAAATAAAAAGGCCCCGGTACAGGTACAAAACCTGTTTCCGGGGCCTTTTTCCAAAAGGGAGCGGAAATCCTTAGAGTTTCCGGCGTTTTAAATCCTGCATTAGCTGAAGGGCTTCTGCTTCATACTTCTTGTTAAGGGTAATCAGCACCGCGCCAAATTCGCCTTTTTCCCCGAAATTCTCCTGGGCTTCGGCTGGCTTCAGAGCCTCGGCGGAGGCAATCCAGTTGGCGTCAAACTGCTCCAGGGCCAATGACTCCAGTTCCAGGGTTCTGTCTTCCAGCTTCACATAGTACTGGGCTTCCGGGTGAACCGTCACCACTGATTTGCCTAATTTAACTTTCATGGGTTTGGCAGAGGACTCCTGAGCAGCAGCCTCGTAGGAGGACATAGCTCCCAGCAACAAGAGCGCGAGTAAAACTTTTTTCATAAAAGGTTTAAGGTAGTATAGGTAAAGCACGGCAATTCCCTGACCCGTTTTCAGGCCATTTTTCCGGAAGTAGGAAGAAAACAGAAACCAGGGAGGTTTACGTGGAGGCAGGTAAACCTCCATGAGCTGTGGGGGCGAAAGCTCTTCAGGGGCAAAGGTAGGAGTTTGCCAGCTTAATTCTGCCTTTGTTGTTTGAGAAGTTGCAGGGCGTCTTGCTCATTCTCCTGTTTCAGGGAAATCACAATCACTCCGTTTTTCGCCTTCTCTTTGTACTTGTTTTCTGCGGATTCCCCTTTTAAGACATTGATTGAGGAAATCCAATTGGGGTTAAGGGTAGAGATAGCTTCTTGGGCTAAAGTAAACTCCTCTTTTTTGGTTTTGATGATGTAGAGAGGTGCCTCGCTTGACAGAGGGGAGCCACACCTGAGTTTGATTGAGACGGCTGCGGCACCTTGGTCAAAAGCTTCTTCTGTTGGGCCCTGGGCCTGTACTATTCGCAGGAACTCTCTTTCGTGCTCCTTTTTCAGGGAAATCAAAATGACTCCATGTTTCCCTTTTTCACCGAACCTTTGCGTAGCGTTTTCACCTTTGAAAACCTCCACTGAATTCAACCACTCAGGGTTCAGCTTTTCAAAAGCCGTTTTTGCGAGAGGCACCTGGGCTGAATCGGTTTTCAGCAGGTACAGGGGCGGGTTAGCTGAAACAATTCCTTTTTGGTTGGCAGTTGGGGGAATTATCTGTGCGCGAAGAACGGCCGGCATAAAGACAAACATTGCTACGGTGAGCAGGAGGAGCTTTTTCATGGTTCTAAGAATTAAAGGAAGAAATTTGGTTATCCCCGTAACCGCTCCCCTAAATACGGCATCCAGGCATGATCGGCGTCTTCAATGCTGTCGCGCAGGAAAGAGATAAGCGAGGGTTTGAAGGGTTTGCGGAGAGGTTTCATGGCTACTTCCTCGGGGGTGCGGTCGCCTTTACGGGAGTTGCAGCGGGCGCAGGCGGTAATGAGGTTGTACCAGGTGCTCTGCCCACCCCTTGACCTCGGCAGCAAATGATCTAACGTCAGGTTCTTGCTGGAGCCGCAGTACTGGCAGCGGTTGCGGTCGCGGCGCATGATGTTTTGCCGCGTAAGCGAGATTCCTTTGTAGGGTACCCGCACGTACCTATGCAACCGGATCACCAGCGGCCTGGGATACGCCTGCCGAACCGTTCGGAGCAGGTTCAGCTGATCCTGCGCAATCATTTCCGCTTTCTCCAGGTACAGCAAAACGAAGGCCTTGTGCAGGCTGCATGTAGCTATAGCGGTGTAATCTTGATTTAGTAGAAGCACTTTCTCATTCATACGATTTCCTGCTCGTTAGATCCCTAAGTAAGATACGTAATTTTCTCTTACAATAGATTTACTAACTGATTTTCAGGACTTCGTGTTACACGAGAACGTCTAGGGAAGGATTCTTTTGATGATTCTTAATTTATGGGAATAGCGTTTGCGCTCGCGGTTGTAGATGCCGTGGTGGTCTAGTTGGTCTATACGCACCTCGCCGGAGGCATGGATGATTTTCTGGTCTTCCAGCACAATGCCCACGTGGATGATGCGACCTTCCTCGTTGTCAAAAAACGCCACATCGCCGGGACGGGTCTGGCTCACGAAATGCACCTCCTGCCCGTGCTCCACCTGCTGGTAGGCATCGCGCCAGAGCTGGTAACCGCACAGGCCGTACACCTGCTGCACAAACCCAGAGCAGTCAATTCCGAAGATGGATTTGCCGCCCCACAGGTACGGTGCCCGCATGAACTGCAAGGCTATTTTCTGCAGGAAGTTCTCGCGGTACGGCAAGGCCGGATTGGTAGCCCTACCGTTGTACAGCATGCGCTCTTCTCCTACCCGAATGCTCATACCGTCAAAGAACGGCAAGACGCTGCCCAAGCCAATAGGCGTCACGCAATTGGCGCTGCTCACGGTCTGCACAATGTCCATGGAACGGGCGTGCCTGGTTTCCCGCCATTCCTGGAAATAGGCATCGGAAACGGGAAAATGCTGCTTCAGGTCAATCCAGCCTTCGTAATCATCGGGGGCGTTCTTGATCTGAATCCATTTTTCCTGGGTCTGCAGCACCGCATAGCACTCCCCAAATACCAATTGGGTGATCTGTTCGCTTCTATCAGACGGTTCGCGGCGCACGGGCACCAGGCTCAGTTTGCAAATCCCGAAGTTCAAGGGTAATTAGGAATTAAGAATTGAGAATTAAGAATTTGGAATATCAGCACGCTGCTGGAAACAGGAATAGAGTAAGGAGATTGAAATGGGATGGTGATTCACCCATTCTTAATTCCTAATTCTCAATTCCTAATTGATTAATACCGTTCGCGGGCCATTTCGCGTTTGACGTCGCGCTCTTTGATGTCTTCGCGCTTGTCATAGAGCTTTTTCCCTTTGGCCAGGGCAATCTCCACTTTGGCGAAGCCGCGGTCATTGATGAAGAGGCGCGTGGGGATGATGGTGACGCCTTGCTCCTGGGCTTTGTCGCGCAGTTGTTTCAGCTCTCGTTTGTTCAGGAGCAGTTTGCGGTCGCGGGTGGGCTCGTGGTTGTTGTAGGTGCCCTCAGAGTATTTGGAGATGGTAACCTGGTGCAAGAACAGCTCGCTGCCGTGGAAGGTGCAGTAGCCGTCGGTGAGGTTCACGTTCCCTTCCCGGATGGATTTGATCTCGGTGCCGCGCAGCATGATGCCGGCGGTGTATTTCACTAGAAACTGATATTCATAGGAGGCCCGCCGGTTTGAGATATTCACCGTTTTCTGCAGCCTGTCTTTCTCTTTTGATTTCGCCATTTAGTTTCTACTGTTCTTCAAAAGTCGGTTGATCTTCTCTTTTTTCAAAATTTTTTGGCCGGTTTGGCCGGTCGCAACCACGCGTTCTTCGGCCTTTACGGTTATGTCACAGTGCAGCGCATTGCCCGTCAGGGATTTGAAAGACGCCTCCACTTCTAACGTTTCTCCCAAGAAAGCGGGGCTCAGGTGGTCAATGTGCACCATGGTACCAATGCCTTCCTCGTCTTCATCCTTCATCTCCAGCACAAACAGCCGCGAAGCCCATTCCATGGCCTGGGCCAGCGCGAAGGTGGAACAGACCGGGTGCACCAAGCCCGCTTCAAACTGCGCGAAATCTGCCTCGGTAACGGTTTTACGATACACCTTGGTGTCTCCTTCTTTGAAAGGGTTCTGCATAAAAAATGGGTTAGAGCACCAAGATTAGGAATTTCTACGGATATTCAGGCTTTCGGTCCATTCCTCTCACCATTCTATGAAAACGCCCCTCCTGTGTTTGGCCTTTGCGCTCCTGGGCATCGGCTTTGCCTCCGGCCAAACCAAAACCGACAAGTTCCTGGCTCAACTGCTGCAACAGCACCCCGAAAAATTCAAAACGTTTCTGGATCATCCGGAGAAGTATAAGATCCAGATTCTGTACACGCAGATTGACCGGGACAAGAACAACAGGCCCTCTTTTAAGACCTACCATTACCAGGTAAACGCGGCCAATTACTTCAACCCGGCCAGTACGGTGAAACTGCCCGCCTCCCTCATGGCCTTGGAGAAAATCAATACGCTGAACGTTCCGGGGCTCACCAAAGAAACCGTCATGCTCACCGACAGCGCATACCAGGGCCAGACCAAGGTGCTGAAAGACCCCACCTCTGCCAACGGCTTTCCTTCCATCGCGCATAACATCAAAAAGATCCTGGTCACCAGCGATAATGACGCCTACAACCGCCTGTATGAGTTCATCGGGCAGGAACCTCTGAACGAAGGTCTGAAGGCAAAAGGCTACCGCAGTGTGCGTCTTCCCATTAGGCTATCCCGTTTTCTGCCTATAGAGCTGGACCAGTACACCAACCCAGTGCGATTCCTGGAGAACGAAAAGGTAGTGTACCAGCAAGGCCTAGTGAAAAGCAACAAAGACTACAAGAATCCCACGCCTATCTTGATGGGCAAAGGCAACATGACCAACGACGACAAACTGGTGATGGAGCCCCGCGATTTTGCCTTCTCCAACACCTTTGCGCTGGAAGACCAACACCTGATGCTACGGGCGGTGCTATTCCCGGAAAGCGTGCCGGAAAAAAACCGGTTCAACCTTACCCCGGAAGATTACCGCTTCCTGTACCAGTACATGTCTCAGCTGCCGCGAGAAACCGCCTACCCCGCCTACGACGAAAAAGAGTACCCCGATGCCTTTGTGAAGTACCTGCTCTTCGGCGGACCTACGCGCAAAAAGAGAATTCCGGAGCACATCCGCATCTTCAACAAGATAGGCCAATCGTTCGGGTTCCTGACAGACAATGCCTATGTGGTGGATTTTAAGAACAACGTGGAATTCCTGCTTACCGCCACCGTGCACGTGAACGAAGACGAGATCTACAACGATGGTGTGTATGAGTATGATACCCTCGGGTTCCCGTTCCTGCGGGACTTGGGCCAGGTGGTGTATGACTATGAACTGAAACGCAAACGGAAGCACCAACCAGACCTAACCCGTTTTAAGCTTACTTACGACAAACCAGCCCTAAACTGAGATAAAGCAGAAGCCCCGCCTGAAATTAACCAAGCGGGGCTTCTGCTTTATTAGGGAATTTACTCAGTGGCTGCCGGTAGAGGCACCGTCTACATCGCCGCCGTCTTCTACGCTGGTGTTGCCTCTGCGGCCGCTTCCGCCGGTGATGATGCCTGGATTGTCCTTGATCGCATCATTTGGGTTATCGTTCACGTCATCAGGCAACGGCAGCTTGCCCACTGCTTGTGGGGTACGGCCAGGTTCTGCCTGGTTGCTCACGGTATTTTGTTTATTGTCCAGGTTCGGATTTTTCTCGTTCTCCATCTCAGTAGTGCTTAGTTGAAAAAACTGTTTACCTCTAAGAATACGGGAAACACTTACGAACGGATATGCTTTTGCTCCCGACAAGCATCTAACCATGGAAGACCTCACCTATTTTAAACTTCTTTTTAGAAAATCAGCCTTAAAACAGGATACTGATTCTTATTAAAAGGAGAGCGATTCCCCAATGCCCAGGGCCTTCAGGTTCCCTCCTATTTTCCCCTCGGCTTCCAGTTGTTTAATCCAGCGGAGCGGTTCTCCCAAAGGCTCGTCAGACAAATCGAAGGTGCCGTAGTGCATAGGCACCAAGGTTTTCCCGCCCAAATCTTTGAAGGCCTGCACCGCCTCCACCGGATTAGTATGGCTGGGCTGCATGATGAACGCCGGACTATAAGCGCCAATGCCCAGAATGCAGGTGTCTATCTTGGGGAACAGTTGGCTGATCTCCTTATAATGTTGGTCGTACCCCGAGTCGGCTCCGAAGTAGAGCGTGTGGTTTGGGGTCTGCAGCATAAAACTGCCCCACAAAATGGTGTCATTGTCGTTCATGCCGCGCTTGTGCCAGTGCAGGGTAGGAAGGTAGGCTACCTTTGGCTGTTGCTCCGGTAGTTTATACTGCTGGTACCAACCGGCTTCGTAGATGGGCGTATTGGGCAGCCAGGGCTTGATGAGGGTGGCCATTTTCAAGGAAGTGAGCACCTTGAAGGAATGACTTTCCAGAAGCGTTTTGAGGCTGCTTTTGTCACAATGGTCAAAATGCCCGTGCGAGAGCAGCACATAGTCAATGGATGGCAGTTCCTCGGGCTTCACCGGAAACGGCACTTTCCGCTTCTTCAACGACACGTTGTAGAACAAAGGATCGGTGAGGAACGTGACGCCGCCTAACCTAATGAAAAACGTGGCGTGCCCCAGCCACACCAGGCCATCTTGCTTGCTTTGCAGAAACGGCCTCGGGTCTATCACATGTGGCAACCAGGCATCCTGCTTTTTTTCTTCTTTCTGGGGGTTTGGGCTTACCATCCAGCGCAGAGCAATCAAGAGGGATCGGTTAGGGTCCTGGAACTCGTTTTTGAATTTGCCCTGGGCAAAGGCGTTGCCCTGCCAACCGGGTTTAATGATGGGAAGCTCTGGGTTGCTTAATTTCTCGTCTGCCATAGGAGGTAACGCACAGGCGCGCTGCGGAAATCAGGGTTGAAGTTGTGGTAACGTAAACTCATGTATACGTCGGGAAGTTGAAGCAAAAGTTACAAACAAAAAAGCCCGACCAAAGAGCCGGGCTTTTTTGTGTAATCTGTTTTTGGCCTATTTCAGGTAAATCAGTTCTAAATCTGGTACTCTTAATGGAAGAACAGGTACGCCAGCCAGATGGCGGCAATGATCCCGATTAAATCTGCAATCAAACCGCAGGTGACTGCGTAACGGGTTTTCTTTACGCCTACGGAGCCAAAATATACCGCCAGGATGTAGAACGTGGTTTCGGTGGAGCCTTGGATTACGGCGGCCACATTGCCCACGAAGGAATCCACGCCGTAGGTTTTCATCGCATCCACCATCAGGCCGCGGGCGCCGCTGCCGCTCAGCGGTTTCATCAAGGCCACGGGAAGGGCCGGCACAAAATCGGTGTTGAAGCCCAGCCACCCAAACAGCGACCCGATTCCGTTTACCAGAATATCCAACGCCCCGGAGGCCCGGAATACGCCAATGGCCACCAGCATCGCCACCAGGTACGGGATGATGGAAACGGCCACGCCAAAACCATCTTTCGCGCCTTCAATAAAGGCTTCGTACACGTTCACCTTTCGCACCAGCGCCAAGGTAATAAAGGAGATAATCACCGAGAACAGGATGATGTTGCTAGCCACCGAAGAAATAGTAGCAATGCGCTCCTGCGTGATGGTGCTGAAATAATAGATCAGGCCACCAATCAATAAACCAAGCGTACCTAAATAAAGTAGCACCACTTTGTCCAAAAGGTTGATGCGCTGGTAAATGGCCACGGCAATAAGTCCGCCCAGCAAAGAGAAGAAAGTCCCCAGCAGAATAGGAATAAACACTGCCGAGGGATCCACAGAGCCCATCTGCGCCCGGAACACCAGTACGCTGATCGGGATCAAAGTAAGGCCGGCGGTGTTGAGCACCAGGAACATGATCTGGGCGTTGGAAGCCGTTTCTTTGTCAGGGTTCAGTTCCTGGAGTTCCTGCATGGCTTTCAGGCCCAAAGGGGTTGCGGCGTTATCCAGCCCCAGCATGTTGGCCGAGAAGTTCATCAGAATAGAGCCGAAAACCGGGTGGTTTTTAGGAATCTCCGGAAAAAGACGGTTAAAGAACGGCCCTACCGCCTTGGCGAAAATGGCCACAATGCCGCCGCGCTCCCCTACTTTCATCAAGCCCAGCCACAGGGTCATGACACCGGTAAGGCCTAGGGAAATCTCAAAACCGGTTTTGGCGCTGTCAAAGGTGCTGGCAACTATTTTCTGGAAAACCTCAACATCCTGAAAGAAGATAAGCTTGAAAAGGGCAATGCAGAAGGCGATCAGGAAAAACGCCACCCACAAATAATTTAAAACCATGCGAGAGGAATGAGTGATTGAGTGATTGCGAGAATGGTTGTAGGTTGAAGCTGCGTCAATTACGGGCCCTCACGATTGCTTTTGACCGTAGTTCTGACACAACATGCCGGAAAGATACACAGCCGCCATAAAAAAACCGCTACTCTCTTTAGAGACCAGCGGTTTTTCTCTTTTGAAATTCATATTAGAAATAAGAAGGATGAGCGAAAACGGATTTGCACATTCACTCATTCTCCCATCCACTCAATCACTCATTAAACGCGTACCACGCCCAGCCCGGGTTTGCCGTTGGGCCGCATGATGCCGTTCTCCAGGATGAAACCACCAGAGACCACATCTTTGGCCAGGTCCAGGCTGCCGTCCAGGTCAATGTATTTGGTATTGGGGCAGGAAAACGCCGCGTGCAGCGCTGCCGTGATGCTAACGATGCTCTCGTCGTTGCAGCCCCACATCAGGTCGATTCCGGCCTGCCGGGCCACTGTGCCTATCTGCCGACCGGCGTAGACACCGCCGCACTTCATAAGCTTGATGTTGTAGATACCGCAGGCCCTGGGTGATTGCGCAAGATTAAAAGCATCCACGGGAGAAAGCAAAGATTCATCAGCAGCCACCAGGTCTTTCACTGCATCAGGCAATTCCCGCAGATCATCTACTACCGGGGCGGGCAGCGGCTGTTCAATCAGTTCTATGTCCAAGGCCTGTGCCTGAGTACAGAAATTGGCCAGGTCATAGGTAGTCCAGCCCTGGTTCGCGTCAATCCGGATGGTCACGTTGTGGCCATGGGCTTCGCGGAGTTTGATCAAGCGCTCCAGATCCTGCTCTAGGGTTTCGCCTACTTTTACTTTCAGGTGTGTGAACCCGCGGCCCACGTATTCCTCGGCCTCGGCCAACGTCTCCGCCACCGATTTTATCCCGATGGTGATGGAGGTGGGCAAAGCATCCAGGCGCTGTCCCAGGAAGGTGACCAAAGGTACCTCCAGGTACTTCGCGAACAAGTCATGCAGGGCGATGTCCAGGGCGGCGCGGGCAGCTGGGTTGCGGGGCAACCGGAGAGCCAGTTCTTCACACAATAATTGGAAGCTGCGGAGGTCCCGGCCGAGGAGCCATTCCAGGTTCTCGGGTTGCAAGGCGGCCATGGTATCAGAGAGCTTCTCTCCTACCACTTCGGCGCTGGGATTGCCGGCACCAATTCCGGTGAGGCCGTTCTCCGCGACAATCTCCACAATGACGTTCTCCACCGCTGAGACGGTTTTGAAAGCAATGGTATAAGGGCGGGTTAACTCTAAATTTTCTTTCCAGACGTTTATTTCTCTGATCTTCATACGGTGGTGGTCTCGTGCGCTAGTTCCTGCTTTACCAGTTCAATGATTTGGTCTACCCCGTCTTCCAAAGGAAGAATCACGGGTAGCCCAAGTTCCTGCTGGTATTGCTGCTGGTAGGTTCTGGCTTCGGCAAGGGTTAAGCCGGCGGTGTTCAAGGTCACGGCAATCACTTTGGAGCCGTAGAGCCTGATCAATTCAATTTCGGTGGTGATGGGCGGTATCTTAAAGCCGAGTTCCTCGTTGTCGTCATAAAACACGCGGGCGGGGGCGTGCTGCAGCACCACGTACTTCATCTGCCCGGAAACCAGATATTCAGAGCCGCACGGACCGCTGGGGTTGCGCAAAGCCGCCTGCCCCTCCACGAAGAAGACATCGGGTTTGTGCTCGGCGTAGCTCTCCAAAATGGCGTGCTCCAGTTCGCCGGACACGAAGTCGTTATAGGTAGAATCCAGGATGAAGCCTTTGCCGCGGCCCTGCATCCAGCCCGTCTGGCCGGTGAAGATCATCTGGGCCTTAAGGCCGACGCGTTCAGCAGCTTGGGTGAGCAGGCGGGTGGTGGTGCGCTTGCCCATGCGCACATCGGTGCCTAGCACGGCTACGCGCGGGGCCGGGATGTCCTTGATTTTGCCAGTCCAGAAATGGAGTTCGCTTTTAGGTTTGGGTTTGCGCACGTCAATCAGCTGCACGCCGTGTTCCTGGACCAGGGCCGCCAAGTCGGGCATATCGCTTAGATATTCGTGCAGGCCGCTAACGATGTTCATGCCATTTTTGATAGCCTCGGAGATGGTCTCCTTCATGGAAACCGGCAGTTTCCCGCCCTTCGGGGCGATGCCCACCAGGCAGTACTGCGCCTTTTCGGGGCTGTTTTCCAGAAACTGGGTTAAATCTGCGTACACCGGAATGTTGCGGATTTTGCCGTCTACCACTTCCCCGGCATCCTTCCCCGCCGACACGGCATCAATGACTCCTATAATGTTAAATCGTTCGGTGCCCCTGATGAGGCCGTGCGCCGTTTTGGCGGGGTACTGGTTCAGCAGACCATCGGTGAGAATAATGGCATTTCCGTCCATCGTTTTGAATGAGTTTGGGAGAAGGTGAATAGAATAGAAAATAAAGGAATCGTTTCGGGGCCGATTTCCAGAACCCAGCCCCGAAACAGTTGTTATTTACAGCACCAACCCGTGCAGCAGGTGGGGTTTGGTTTTGCTCAGATCGTACAGGTAGCCGTTGACGATGGCGTATTTCACCTGACCATCGGAAGTCTTGAGAGTGAAGTTCGCTCCCCGGCCCAGGCCTAATTCATGGTTCACGCGGCCCACCGTAGAAACTACGTTCAAGGGAATATCCATGGGGTTCACAGAGTTGTCGGGCAGTTTCTGCAGCCGCACGGTGGTGTAACCGGCCGTCAGAAATTCCTGCACCCGCTCCGGGGTAAGTGCCTCCAGACCGGCCAGAGGTGTTTCGTACACTTTGCCGGGCACCAGCGTGAGGCCTTCGCCGTTCACCTCTTCATACCCATAGAACACGCGCATGTCGCCTATCTCCTCCACCGAACTGCGGCTGAAATACCCCAGGGGTGAGTTGTTGGTGGCTTCGTTCCGGTTGATTCCAATATCCAGGAGGGTGTTCCGGCCTTTTTCCTTGTACCGCACGTCTTTCAGCACCAGATCATAGAGGTTCCGCTGGTTCTGCGGAATTCTGAAGTAGTCTTTCACCTCGTGTTGGGTATATCCCTCCTCGCCAATGATCTGCAGGGCCGATAAGATGGCGGCGAAGTTGATCTGGCGGATGTACTGTTTCTCGGGATCGCCGGGGAAGCCGCCCGACTCAATCAGGATGAGGCTGGTGCCCCATTTCTGGATGTTGTCCCCGAAGGCGCGGGGCTCATGTTCGTCTGAGTACTTGGCCACCTGCCCCGGAATGAACTGCTGAATGCTCTCGTTCAAGCCAACAATGGTTTTCATGGCCCGCTCCCGCACCTCGTTCACCGATTGCTTGTAGTCGTAGGCCGGAGCCAGAAACGAAATGGTTGCCGGTTTCTCGGTGCTGCCCACGGTATAATACCGGCTCTGGTCGTGCAGGTTGAAACCGAACTCGGGCTTAATGCTGTCCCGCAGGCTTTTGAGAAGGCGGGCCTCCGGGCTTTGCAGGCGCAGGGCATCGCGGTTCAGGTCAATGTCCAGGTCGTTCCGGCGTTTGTATTTCTCGGCTCCATCGGGGTTGAGCATTGGAATAAAGTAGAGCGTGTTGTTCTTCAGAATTTCCTGGCGCACTGAGTCCGTAGCGTCTGAACCCTGCAGGTAGTTGAAGATGTCAAAAAGTGCCATGGTGGCCGTGGGCTCATCGCCGTGCATCTGCGACCACAGCATGATCTTTTTAGGTCCGGTCCCGGCTTTCACCAGGTAAATGTCCCGTCCTTCCACCGATTTGCCCGCTACCTGCACCTGGAACAGCGGATTCTGCTTCAGTTTTTCCAAAAGCGGAACAATGTCCTGGTGCTTGAACCTGCGATGCTTGATGGCGGCCTCCCGGTAGGTGGCGTGCTGGTCAAAAAACTGCTTCGCTATTTTAACCGAAGCCTCCGGACTTTTAGAAATAGGACTGTTCTGGCTGTAAGCCCCAAGAAGTGTCATGAAGAAATAAACAGTAATTACAAGTCTGCGCATTGGACCACAGTTTTAAGCTGTAGAAGCCAAAATTCTCTCCTGAGAAAGCGTTTCGGCAGGTTCATGCGGTCAATGTAAGGACGAAATTCGGGTTACGGAAAAGAAAAAGGCAGAAATTGCTTTCTGCCTTCTGGTTGGTTTGAAGTTGTTGTCTAGAGAATGTTACTATAAAAGCGATTGACTACCTCATGAATTTCACAGCTGTTTCAAGCTCCTTTTCCAGAAAACAGCCTTAAATCAGACTTTCAGCCTTGGGTCTGGGCTGGCGTATTGGTCAGTGAACTCACCGGCAAGGTACTTGAAGTGGGCGGCCATGGCAATCATGGCGGCATTGTCGGTGCAGTACTCAAAGGCTGGGATGTACACGTTCCAGCCGCGTTTTTGGGCAAATTCCTGTAAAGTAGCCCTTAAACCCGAGTTAGCCGATACCCCGCCCGCAATGGCGATTTCCTTGATGCCCTGCTCCTTGGCCGCCAGTACCAGTTTCTTCATCAGCGTCTGGATCAAGGCATTCTGGATGCTGGCGCAGATATCCGCGAGGTTGTTCTGCACGAAATCAGGCTCCGCGGCGGTGTTCTTCTTCACAAAGTTGAGGATAGAGGTTTTAATGCCACTGAAAGAGTAGTCATAACCGTCCAGGTTCACGATGGGGAACTGGAAGCGGTTGGGATCTCCGGTGGCCGCCAGTTTGTCAAGCATGGGTCCGCCGGGGTACGGCAAGCCCAGCAGTTTGGCTGATTTATCGAAGGCTTCGCCCACGGCGTCATCCGTGGTCTGGCCCAGCACTTCCATGTCCAGGTGGCTGCGCACCAACACAATCTGGGTGTGTCCGCCGCTCACCGTGAGGCACAGGAACGGGAAGTTGGGTTTGGGATCTTCAATAAAATGGGCCAGGATGTGGGCCTGCATGTGGTTCACCTCAATGAGCGGCAAATTCAACCCCAATGCGAATGATTTGGCGAAGGCGCTGCCCACCAGCAGAGCACCCAAAAGTCCCGGACCGCGGGTGAAAGCCACCGCATCTAATTGGCTTTTTGCTATATTTGCTTTTTGGAGCGCCTGCGAAACCACGGGTATAATGTTTTGCTGGTGCGCCCTTGATGCTAACTCAGGCACTACTCCCCCGTATTGCTCATGGATTGCCTGCGTAGCTACAATGTTTGACAGCACGCGGCCGTTCTGAATGACGGAAGCCGAGGTTTCATCACAGGAAGATTCTATTGCTAAAATTGTAGGGTTCATAATCCGTTGGAGACGCAAGACCAAGAAGAGAAGCTAGAAAAAAAGAAAAACTACCCGCAAGTTATAGCAAAAGCTCTGTTAAAAATAATCCTGGGCTTGGTTATAGTAGTGGTGGTGCTGGTGGGAGCCCTCACCCTGGCTTTGCGTTTTCCGGCCGTTCAGACCAAAGTAGCCCAAAAAGCGGCCAGCATTCTCTCCAAAACCATCAACCACCAGGTGACCGTGGGCCGGGTAGACATCAGGCCTTTCAAGAGCGTGCTGCTGCAGAACGTACGCGTGCTGGACCGCCAGAAGAAAACCCTTTTTTACATTGGCGAGGCCGATGCCGACATCAGTTTCTTCAACCTCTTCAAGCCCGACCGGCTGCACATCGCATCGCTTACCTTAACGGAGCCCGAGGCCAACCTGATCAAATACAAAGGGTCAGACACGCTGAACATGAGCACGTTCATCTCGTCGCTGGCCAACCTCATCACCAAAGACACCACCCAGGCCAGCAAGCCGTTTGACTTCAAGATTGACGAAATAGTGCTCAAAAATGGGCACTTCACTTACCACAACTACAACGATCCGTTCATCCCCTACGGCCTGGATTACCAGCACCTGGACCTGGAGCGCATCAGCGGAAAATTCTCTGATATCCAGATCAAAGGCGATACCATCCATACCCTCATCACCAGCCTCACCACCATTGACAAAAAGTCCAAGACGTACCTCAAGGACCTGGACACCCGCATGACCTTCGCGCCCACGTTCTGGGAATGGGACAAGCTGAACCTGCGCGTGAACAACAGCCACCTGGCCAACTACGTGCGCTTTGACTACCGCGTGTTCTGGAACTTCAAGGAGTTCAATGACAGCATGAACGTAACCGCCTCGTTTGACAGCACTTACGTCACCTCAGATGATATTGCGCTGTTTGCGCCGGTGCTCAAAGACTGGAACGAAAAAGTGCTGCTCTCGGGCAAAGTGAAGGGCAAGGTGAAGAATTTCCGGGCGCAGGACGTGGACATCCGCTACGGCAAGTACACCCATATCACCGGCGATATCTCCGCCGATGGTTTGCCCAATTTCAGGAACACCTTCGCCGATCTGGTGCTGGGCCCCAGCTCCATCAATGCCCGCGACATCCGCCATTTCCTGCCTAAAAAAGCCTATGACATGGCGGCCCGGGCCGGAACAGTAAAGCTGAAGGGCGAATTCACCGGTTTCTATAATGACTTTGTGGCGAACGGCGCCTTCCAGAGTGCGCTGGGGAACGTGGTATCTGATATCAACCTGAAATTCGATAAAAACAACATTGACCGCTCGGCTTATAGTGGTTACCTGAGAACCTCTGGGTTTGACGTGGGCGGGTTACTGGGTGACCGGAGCGTGCTCAAAACCGTGGCCCTGGACGGGCGGGTGCAAGGCAGCGGTTTCAGCCTGGAAACGGCTAAACTGAACATTGACGCCCGGGTTAACGCCATCAACGTTAACAACTACAACTTCCGGAACATTGTGGTCAACGCCGATCTGAGCCGGCAAACGTTCAACGGAGACCTCAGCATCAAAGACCCCAATCTTAACATGTCGGCTACGGGACAAATCAATCTGCAGAACAACCGGCAGGTGTTTGACTTAAGAGCCAACGTGAAACGAGCCGATCTGCGCTCTCTCGGCTTCACGAACCAGGGCGTGGTGCTCTCCACCAATGCCGATGTGGATTTCACGGGCATCAAACTAGACGAGATTGCCGGCCTGGCTGAATTCAAAAACACCACCCTGGCTTACAGCGGCAGAACCGTCAATATTGACTCACTCACTGTTGAATCTCATTTCCATGACGGCATCCGGGAGCTGCACGTGGGTTCTGAGGTGATGGCGCTGCGGGCGGGCGGTAATTTCCTGTACTCTAGGTTATTTGCAGACCTGCAAACGCTGGTGGAGGAGTACAGGCTCAATCTGGAGAACAACCCCATCAAAATCGCCAATTACTACCGCCGTAAGTCTCCGATGCCACCGGCCTCCTACGAGGTGGATCTGGATGTGCACCTGCGGCACATTGACCCGGTGTTGCAGGCCTTTGCCCCTGGCATTTCCATCTCTGATTTCTCCACCCTGGAAGGCACGTTCCGCAATGGCCCTACCTCGGTACTCACCCTGATTGGACAGATGGACACCATCCGGTACGGCAAGTATGAGTTCTACCAGAACAACGTGGAGGTAACCTCTTCCAAGCTCTGGAACACGCCAGACGTGCTGGCCAACGCCATCATCACCTCAGACCGGCAGAACCTGGGCGGGGCGGGCAATACCGAGAAACTGTACGTGGAAGGGGTTTGGAACGAGCGCCTCATCAGCTTCTCCAGCAACATCGCCCAGACAGGCACTACCAACCGGGCCAACATAAGCGGGAACGTGGCCTTTGAGCAGGACAAGATCCAGATTGTCTTCAACCGCTCCAACATCAACGTTTTAGACAAGATTTGGAGTATTTCGCCGCAAAACACCATTGTGTTTGAAGACGGCGTAGTGCGGTTCGATAACATTACGCTTTCCAACGGGCCGCAGAGCGTGAACATTTTTGGCGTACTTTCCAGAAATCCGCAGGATTTGCTTACCGTGAATCTGACCAATTTCCGGCTGGAGAACCTGAACCCGCTTCTGACCTCTAAAATTGATGGCCGCCTGAACGGCCAGCTGGAGCTACGGGACCTGTACAAAGATGTGCACCTTACCTCCCAGATCACGGTAGACACCTTCCTGATTGACAACCAACTCATTGGTAACATTGCCGGCACCACCAACTGGAACAACCGGGAAAGCCGCATGTCGGTGGACCTGGGCATTAGTAGGGACGCTAAGAAAGTGCTTTCTCTCACCGGCACCTATGACCCGGATGGCGGGCAAAAGGAACTTGATCTACTGGCCGTGCTGGACGATGCCCAATTGAAAATAGTGGAACCGGTCCTCAAAACCATCATGTCTGACCTGGGCGGCACCATGGACGGGCGCGTCAGGATCTCCGGCCGGTTAACGGGCCCCATCCTGAAAGGCTCCGTGATGGTCACTGATGGCTCCTTTGTGTTCAACTACCTGAATACGAAGTACACGTTCTCAGACCGGGTCTTCTTTACCGAGAACGATATCTCGTTCCAGAATGTGCGCGTGCGCGACATTTACAACAACGTGGCCATTGTGAACGGGGGTATTTTCCATGACGGTTTCTCTAACATGGTGCTGGACCTGCGGGCCCGGTTCAATAGGTTCATGGTTTTGAACACCACCCGCGCCGATAACCCGCTGTACTACGGCACCGCCTTTGCCACCGGCGAGGTGACGGCCCTGGGCTCCACCTCCAACCTACAGGTGAACGTAACCGCCCGCAGCGAGAACAACACCAGCATTGCCATTCCGCTGGACAACTCCACCACATTAGAGAGGCAGAACTTTATCACCTTCGTGAACAACAACCCGGCCGTACGGGATACTGCCCGCACCGATACTACTACCACAATTGTGCGGAGAGGCGTAGACCTGAGCGGCATCAGGCTGAACTTTAATCTGGACGTGGATGAGAATGCCTACATAGAGCTGATTTTTGACGAACGCACCGGTGATATCATCCGGGGCCGGGGCCGCG
Organism: Sabulibacter ruber; assembly: GCF_017355955.1. GTDB lineage: Bacteria > Bacteroidota > Bacteroidia > Cytophagales > Hymenobacteraceae > Nibribacter > Nibribacter ruber_A. Next base: position 868,205 of record NZ_JAFFID010000001.1, read on the forward strand.
GTAACATCCGGATGGAGATTGATACCCGCGGGGAGTTTGCCATGTACGGTAACTACGAGATTGTGCAGGGCCGCTACAACTTCACCATGTTGGGCGTGATCAACAAGGAATTTAATGTGCGGCCGGGTGGCACCGTGACCTGGAACGGTGATCCGTTGGAAGGGCTTTTGAAACTGACAGCCACCTATACCCAGCGCGTGTCTTTGGCGCCAATCTTGGGTGACCTGAGCCAGGAAGAACAACAATCAGCGGCGGCCAGGTCCCGGTATCCGGTAACGGCCGTAATGGAATTGGACGGTCCACTCACTACCCCGCAAATCAGGCTGAACCTGGAATTCAACGACCCTCCTAGCCTGCTGGAAGACCAGATTACCCGCTACCTGACCAACATCCGGAACGATGAACAGGAACTCAACCGCCAGGTTTTCTCTTTGCTGGCCTTCAAACGTTTATCGGCGCAGGATGAATTGCAGGTGGGCTTAGGCGTGGGTGATTTAGGCAGCAGCGTGGGCGAACTTTTCTCTAACCAGCTCAGCTATTGGCTATCGCAGATTGACACCAACCTGGAGGTAGACATTGGGGTGAGCGGCTACGGAAACCAGGTGCTGGACGATGTGCAGCTCAGGTTAAGCTATACCTTCCTGGAAGGCCGCCTGAAAGTTACCCGCGAAGGCAGCGTGAACAACAACCGCCTGGGCAATAACCGTTCTACCGCGGCCGGTGACTGGTCTGTGGAGTATTACCTGAGCAAGAGCGGGCAGTTGCGCTTACGGGCCACCTATGAAACCACGCCCCGGGACTTTGAGGCGAATGCCACAGCCAGCCGGCAAACCGTGAGCGTTCTGCACCAGGCCAACTTTGACCGGTTTGGGGAGCTGTTCCGCCGCCGTCGCCTGAGCAAACGCGCCCAACGCGCCGCCGACCGGGAACGGATGATTCGCCTGCAGGATGATACCCCAACTCCTCGGCAGAACCTGTAAATCTGTTTTGGGGCTGGTTTACAGAAAAGAGGCTGAAAAGGGGTTTCAGGCTCACGGAAGAGCTTTGCGCCTGGTCAAATAGCCGAAAGATTCGTCTACAATTCCTAGCCATTTGTCTGGGTTTTAAGCCTCTTTTTCAGAAAACACCCTAAAATCACTACCGGCTCCGTTCATCTTCTAAATAATTAGTTAATTTTGCCGGCACACGTACTTATGGCTGCAAAACCGCTTAAACATACCCGCAAGAAAAAGCTTGGCAATTACCCGCATACCATGGTGATTTTCAGTATCACTCTGGCGCTGTTTGTAATTGGTTTGTTTGGATTGCTCCTCATTCACGCTGGCAAGCTCTCCAACCTGGTAAAACAGAACATTGAAGTGCAGGTGTACCTGGACCGGGAAATCTCCCCGTTGGCCATTGAGAAACTCCAGAAAACCCTGGCCAGCAAAGAGTACATCGCCTATGACGAGAACAAGCCGCAGGTAGATTTCCTGTCTAAGGAAGAGGGCGCCAAAGAGTTCATTGACGAAAGCGGCGAAGACTTCCTGACCTTTCTGGGCGAGAACCCCTTGCGCGATGCCTTTATCCTGCGCATCAACCCAGAGTTTGCCACTTCTGACCAACTGAAAAAGATCAAGCAAGACCTGCAGAATACCCAGGGCGTGTACGAGGTGGATTACGTGGAAAGCCTCATTGATTCCATCAACCACAACCTGAAACGGGTGAGCATTGTGCTGGTAGCCTTTGCCGGCATTCTGGTGCTGGTGGTCATCATCCTCATCAATAACACCATTAAACTGGCGCTTTTCTCGCAGCGTTTCCTTATCAGAAGCATGCAGTTGGTAGGTGCCACGTCTTTCTTCATTCAGCGGCCTTTCCTGAACCGGGCTACGTTCCAGGGCCTGATCAGCGGGGCTTTGGCCTCCGTTCTGTTGTTTGGCCTCATGCAGTACGCTTACCACGAGATCAGCGAATTGTACCTGCTGCGTGACGAGAAACAGATGCTCATGCTCATGGCTTCGCTCCTAATTTTGGGCGGGGTATTGGGCTTTTTCAGTTCTTACCGGGCGGTTAAAAGGTACCTCCGGTCTTCATTAGACGATTTATATTAAGCAATATCCTTTATGGACAACAAAAATCCCTCTCCTTTTGCCTTTGGCCGCCGCAACTACCAAATCATGCTGGTTGGGCTGGTGGTGATGGCAATTGGTTTCATTATCATGGCCAATGACTCTGAACCCTACGGCTACGGCTTTATGGGGCTTACCTTGGGTCCTATCATTCTGGTAATTGGTTTCCTGATTCAATTCTTCGCCATTTTGGCAAAACCCCGCAAAAACGATTAAATGAGTATTTGGCAAGCCATCATCTTGGCCATTGTTGAAGGATTGACTGAGTTTTTACCGGTTTCCTCTACCGGACACATGGTCATCGCCTCCAGCCTCATGGGCATAAGCGCCTTTGAGTTCACCAAGATGTTCACCGTTACCATTCAGTTTGGCGCCATCCTTTCAGTGGTGGTTTTGTACTGGAAACGCTTCATTAACTCGGTTGATTTCTACAAGAAACTTCTGATTGCGGTGGTTCCGGCCCTGGGTATTGGTTTTCTGTTGAAAGACCTGGTGTACACCCTGCTGGAGCGCGTTGAGGTGGTAGCCATCAGTTTGCTACTGGGAGGTTTGTTCCTGATTTACGTTGACCGCCTGTTCAAGGAAAAGCACCACCCGGTAACTACCCCCAGCTACCGCAATGCTTTTGTCATTGGTTTGTTCCAGTGTATTGCCATGATTCCGGGGGTTTCCCGTTCGGCATCCTCCATCATTGGGGGCTTGACTCAGCGCATGACCCGCAAATCGGCCGCTGAGTTCTCCTTTTTCATGGCGGTACCTACCATGCTGGCGGCAACCACGTACAGCGTGATCAAAGACCTGTTGCACCTGGAGATTTCCGATGTACTGACGTTTGATTTGCCCAAGATTCAGGCCGGGTTCAATTCCATCACCGCACAGGAATGGCAGGTACTGGCCGTGGGCAATGTGGTGGCGTTTCTGGTAGCCATGGCCGCCATCAAGTTCTTTGTGGGTTTCCTGACCAAGTATGGCTTTAAACTGTTTGGCTATTACCGCCTGATTGTTGGCCTAGTGATTTTGTTGTTGTTAAGCATGGGGGTTGATCTCCAAGTAATTTAATGCAAGAAGCTTTTTATGATTTTGAAGCAGGAGCCATCCTGCTCATCAATAAACCGCTTACCTGGACCTCTTTTGATGTGGTGAAGAAAACCAAATTCGCCCTGCGCATCAAAAAGATTGGCCACGCCGGCACCTTAGACCCGCTGGCCACCGGCTTGCTGATCATGTGCACCGGCAAATTCACAAAACGCATTGAAGAGATTCAGGCACAGGAAAAAGAATACACCGGCACGTTTGTGTTAGGGCACACCACCCCTTCCTTTGACCTGGAAACCGAAGTAGACAGCACCTCTCCCACTGATCACCTCACCGAGGAAATGCTGCGCGAAGCAGCCAACACTTTCCTGGGTGAGATAGACCAGACCCCGCCTATTTATTCGGCGGTAAAAGTGAATGGCGAACGGGCCTATGCCATTGCCCGCCGGGGCGAGGATGCCGAAATCAAATCAAAACGCATTACCATCAAGCAGTTTGAATTAACGTCTGTTGAGGGCAACCAAGTAGGCTTTAGGGTAGTATGCTCCAAGGGAACCTACATCCGGAGCCTGGCCCGCGACTTTGGTGCGAAACTGGGGTGCGGGGCTTACCTTTCCAAACTGGTGCGTACCCGCATTGGGGACTACCGCCTGGAAGATGCCATGACCTTAGATCAACTGCAGGAACTCCGCGAAAAACAACTGGCGCACCATGATCGTCATCCAGGAGCTTAGTCAATTTCCTTCTTTATCGCACGCGGTCGTCACTTCTGGCACCTTTGACGGAGTTCATATTGGGCACCAAAAGATTCTTACCAAACTGATAGAGGCGGCCCGCCAGAGCAACGGACAGAGTGTGGTTATTTCCTATTGGCCGCACCCCCGCACGGTGCTCAAGCCAGACGATGATTCTCTGCGGCTGCTTTCTACCATTGAAGAGCGCATTGAAGCCCTGCGCCAATTTGGGGTGGATTACTTTTTGCTGCTGCCTTTCACTAGGGAGTTTGCCCAGCTTTCCTCGGAGGAATACATCCAGCAAATCCTGATCAAAACCATTCAAACCAAAAAGCTGGTGATTGGCTATGACCACCGGTTCGGGAAGAACCGCGAAGGTGGCTTTGATTACCTGCAGGCCAATGCCCAGCGCTACGGGTTTGAAGTGGAGGAAATTCCACGCCAGGACATTGACGCGGTGGGCGTAAGTTCCAGCAAAATCAGGACCGCGCTGGAGCACGGCGATGTGGCAACCGCTGCCCGCTACCTAGGCCGGCCTTACTCCCTCACTGGCACCGTAGTGAAAGGCAAACAACTGGGCCGCACCATTGGCTACCCTACCGCCAATGTGGAGCCGCAGGAAAGATTGAAGCTGGTTCCGGCCCAGGGCATTTACGCCGTAAAAGTCAGAACCGCCACCGGGTTGTACAAGGGAATGCTGAGCATAGGCACCAACCCCACGGTACAGGGCACCCAGCAGACCATTGAGGTGAACATCTTTGATTTTGAGGAAGACCTGTACGGGGAGGAAATCACCTTGCTTTTCTTTTCTTATCTCCGGCCAGAAGAGAAGTACTCGGGTCTGGAAGAACTCACCAACCAATTACACCTGGACAAAGTAGCAGCCTTACAAGTGTTAGGATAAATCAGGGAAAACCGTAACTTCACCACGGGTTTTCACGAAAGAGACAGAGGGAAGCAAACCCAAGCCTGGTTTGTCAACTAACACAAGACTGCACATGTTCAGAAGCATTCTCTCTGTTTTAGGCGGAACTGCCATTGGGGTATTCACGATCAGTCTTATCCAAAGTGGAACTGAATCCTTCTACCCTTCTTCCGTTGAAATACTTTTGAGAGAAGAGGATGTGATATCCAATACGTTCTCCAACTATCCTACAGGTGCTCTCCTTCTAAATTTACTAGGCTTTGCCATTGGTTCTTTTTTAGGAGGAATGGTAGCTGCCCGGCTTGTTCCCCATAAAAGAGTTGGACACGCCTTGGCAGTTGGTGCCTTTCTACTTGCCATGGGAATTGCCAACCTGCTTCCTGCTTATTATCCGCTCTGGTTTAAACTTGTGTCTTTCTTAATCTATTTACCTATGGCTTACTTAGGCGGGATGATGTCCATGAGGAGAATACCTTAACTCTGTTTCAGAACTGTTTTCTTGAAAACAGCCCTAATACACTTTCCTAAGAATTTCTAAAATATACCCTCAAAACGATATTGCTACTTTCCACCATTAGATTCTATGATAAATAAAGTGGTACAAGACGCTGCAGAAGCCTGCCAGGACATTCAGGACGGAGCCACACTCATGCTGGGCGGGTTTGGGTTGTGCGGCATTCCGGAGAATTCTATCCAGGAACTCCTTCGCAAGGGCGTCAAGAATCTCACCTGTATTTCCAACAATGCGGGCGTAGATGATTTCGGAATTGGCTTATTGCTGCACCGGCACCAGGTGAAAAAGATGATCTCCAGCTACGTGGGCGAAAACGCCGAGTTTGAACGCCAACTGCTCTCCGGCGAACTGGAGGTGGAATTGATTCCGCAGGGTACGTTGGCCGAGCGCATCCGAGCTGGAGGCGCGGGAATCCCGGCGTTCTTCACTCCGGCCGGCTACGGCACCGAAGTTGGCGAAGGCAAGGAAAGCCGCGAGTTCAACGGTAAAATGTACCTTATGGAAACCTGGCTTAAAGCCGATTTCGCCCTTGTCAAAGCCTGGAAAGGCGATACCGCCGGGAACCTCATTTACAAAGGCACCGCCCGCAACTTCAACCCCATGATGGCCACCGCCGGAAAAATCACCATTGCCGAAGTGGAAGAATTAGTGCCAGTGGGAGAACTAGACTCCAACATGATTCATACGCCCGGCATCTACGTGCAGCGCATCTTCCAGGGCCAGAACTACGAGAAGCGGATAGAGCAACGCACGGTTAGACAAAACTAGCCCCAACCCACAAGTGGCAACTTCCGTGGCCTCATTTTACACTTACATGGTTTGGGAGTAAACCTTTAAAGCAACCTATAGACGCATTATGGCTTTAGATAAACACGGCATCGCGAAAAGAATAGCAAAAGAACTGCAGGAGGGCTATTACGTGAATCTGGGGATTGGCATTCCTACGCTGGTGGCCAACTATATCCCCGAAGGGATGAATGTGGTCCTGCAAAGCGAAAATGGCCTCTTAGGCATGGGACCCTTCCCTACAGAGGAACAGGTGGATCCAGACCTGATCAACGCCGGCAAGCAAACGGTGACTACGCTGCCCGGCTCTGCCATATTCAGTTCTGCCGAGAGTTTTGCCATGATCCGGGGAGAGCACGTGCACCTCACCATTCTAGGTGCCATGGAAGTATCTGAGCGCGGCGACATTGCCAACTGGAAAATTCCGGGCAAGATGGTGAAAGGCATGGGTGGGGCCATGGATCTGGTGGCTTCGGCCAAGAACATCATCGTGGCCATGCAGCACACCTCTAAAGACGGCCAGTCCAAACTCTTGAAGAACTGCACCCTCCCCATCACCGGATTGGCCTGCGTAAAGAAAATTGTGACGGATCTGGCGGTGCTGGACGTGACCGAACAAGGCTTCAAGCTCCTGGAACGGGCACCCGGCGTAACGGTAGAACAGATAAAAGCCGCCACCGAAGGAAATCTCCTAGTGGAAGGCGAGATTCCGGAAATTAATCTGTAAGTAAGTTTGTTACAATTCGGTTTGAAAAGGTGAAACAAGGTACGTTTTAAGGCTATCTTCCGTAAAACACCCGAGAAACGCCTTACCTAAACCATTTACCCTGGCTTGAAAGCCTACTATTGCTTTTGTAACTTTGAACAAATGCCGTTTACTGGATGAGGCTGGTACCAGATAACTCTTAGCCCATTCTGCTTTAGCAACCCCTTGCGGTTATTTGTATTTGATTTGTAGAAAACATGAGTGAAAATACCGAACATAAACTAATACTTCGTCAGCTTACCTCCTCTGATTACAAAGAAGTAAAGCAAATCATGGAGCTGGTCTACACCAACCTGGGCGGCTCCTGGACCCAAAAAGAATTCACTACGCTTCTCAAACGCTTCCCGGAAGGCCAGCTTTGTATTGAAGACAAAGGCCGCGTGGTGGCCGCTGCTCTGAGTATCATTGTAGATTACTCTGAGTTTGGCGACAAGCACACCTATGAGCAGATTGTAGGCGGCGGAAAATTTGACACCCATGATCCCGAAGGCGATACTTTGTACGGGGTAGACGTATTCGTTCATCCAGAGTACCGCAACCTGCGTCTGGGTCGCCGTTTGTACGATGCCCGCAAGGAGCTTTGCGAGAACCTGAACCTGCGTGGCATCATCCTGGGGGGCCGTATTCCGGGCTACCGTGAGTACGCCGACCGCATGACGCCTGGCAAGTACATTGAACAGGTCCGGAACAAAGAAATCTACGACCCTATTCTTACGTTCCAGCTCAGCAACGGCTTCCACGTGAGAAAAATCATCAGAGGCTACATGCCGCAGGACGCTGAATCTAAAGCTTATGCTTCCCTGCTGGAGTGGATCAACGTGTACTACGAGGAGAAAGAAAAGCTGGTAGGTGGAACCAAACGCGTGGTACGTATTGGCGTGATCCAGTGGCAGATGCGCCAGATGACTTCCCTGGAAGACTTTGAGCAGCAGGTAGAGTTCTTTGTGGATACGGTCAGCTCCTACAAGGCAGATATGGTCATGTTCCCCGAGTTCTTCAACGCGCCCCTCATGGCCTTGTCTGATGAGTCCACGCCGTCGGCCGCCATCCGGAAACTGGCTGAGTACACCGATGGTATCCGGGAACGTCTGATTCACCTGGCGCTTTCCTATAACATCAACATCATTGCCGGCAGCATGCCCGAGTACATTGATAACAAACTGCACAATGTAAGCTACCTCTGCCGCCGTGATGGTACCTATGACAAGCAGTACAAACTGCACGTTACTCCAGACGAGTCCCAGTACTGGGGGATGCGCGGCGGTAACAAGCTGAGCGTTTTTGACACGGATTTTGGAAAGATTGGTCTTTTGATCTGCTATGACGTGGAGTTCCCAGAACTGGCCCGTATGCTGTCTGACCAGGACATGAAGATTCTCTTCGTACCGTACCAGACCGATACCAAGAACGCCTATCTGCGCGTGCGCCATTGCGCCCAGGCCCGGGCTATTGAGAACGAGTGTTACGTAGCCATTACCGGTAGCGTGGGTAACCTGCCAAGGGTGGAGAACATGGACATCCAGTACTCCCAATCTGCTGTCTTCTCCCCTTCCGATGTGGCCTTCCCCCACGATGCCATCATCGCGGAAGCCACTCCTAACACCGAGATGACCCTTATTGCCGACCTGGATCTTGATCTGCTCAAAGACCTGAACACCACCGGTAGCGTCCGCAACCTGAGAGACCGCCGCAAAGACCTCTACAACCTGAGCTGGCTGCACCAGAAAGAAGACGATTTAACCGAGATTTAAGAAATCCACCCCTAAAACAGAAAGGCCGGTACTTTGTACCGGCCTTTCTGTTTTAGGGGTGGATGGCGTTAGGCCGCCAATGTATATTTTCTAACTCTTATAACTCTCTTATGGCAGAAATTCTCTTTTTACGTTGATGTTCAAGCCGCAGAACCAGAAGATAGGAAAGGAAGAACCCTAGTATTGCTCCAACTAAAAGATACACTTTCACCTTCGGTCCGGTTGGGTGGAGCAAAGGCGCAAACCCCACTACCACCTGTACCGTTTCCAGTCTTCTGAGTTGTGCCTCCAGATGTGCCTGCTTTTCAAACAACTCAGCACTTTGCCTATATAAGTTGGTTGGGTCTAATGGCTCCCCATACACAAACCCGTTCGCCGGTCCTCTCAATGCCACCGCCGATCGCTTGATGCTGTCTATGGAAGCTATATCCAGCTTCAGTTTGTCTATCAGGCTCTGTAATTGTTCTCTGCGGGCTTGAGTGTTTCTGGTGAAGAAGGTATTGCGCTCAAAGTATTCAATAAGCGCTGCCTGAAATGGCGCGAAAAACTTACTGTCATAAAGTTCAACGTCAATCCTAAAGGGGGCACCAACCAGGAGACTATCTTCTGCGATTAAAGTCTCATCTATATTCGCATACTTGATAGATTTGATTTTGCCAGCATTCTCGGGACTGATCTTAAGATCGGCCGCCACCATCTCTCTGTTACCGTCCATAACCAAGTTAGATAAACGGGTAACCTGTCCTTCAAAAAACGTATTCCTGATTTCGGCAGGGGCCAAGGTAAGTGATGACCTATAGAATGGGCGGGTTGTCTCAAACATCAGATAACCAAGCCCGATGCCCAACAAAGTTACCCCAAGCACCACAGGCCATCTTCGTAATAGCAGGAAAAAGGTACGAATGAATTTGAGCTGAATCTTTTTACCGAAGGAGACTAGTTTCCGGAAAACTACTCTTAGGTCTATTTCATCGGTTGTTCTTTCCTCTCTTAGAGTTGGTTTGTCCATGGGGCACTAGGTTGTACTACTTTGCTCAAAAATAGAAAATTCTGGCAAAACCTTTACATAAGCGTAATCCCATTGAGGTGCTTCTGTATGGCAGATCAGCTTATAAAAGATTACCTTTACTCACTCACAGGTATTCTGTCTTGCGAGAAACGATGGTCACTTGGAGGGACTTCTCTTCCTACCATGGCTGGAGGTTTGTTCAGAATATACTATGCACCTGCCCCTTTGGCAGCTACATTAGAAAAGAACCCTATTTCTACTAAACACTTTTCGTTTGTTAAAGAATTTGATAACCACCAAAGGGTTGCCAGCAAGCAAGATCTTCAAGAATTTAGCTTCGTTAGGTTCTTTACAGCTTCTTAACTTCCTGATTCCCTTAATACTCTCTCCTTATTTGGTTCGGATCATAGGTTTGGAAAACTTTGGCCGGATAACTGTGGCCCAAGCAATTATTACCTATTTCAATATTATCACCGACTATGGTTTTTACATTACAGCCACAAAGGAAATCTCGCAGAACAGGAATGATAAAAAAATAATAGGAGCCATTTACAACGAGGTGCTCACGACTAAAGCAGTTCTGCTGGCGTTCAGTTTCATTGTTCTTATTTGCTTGGTTACCCTTATTGGGGACACCTCTTCTAAATCTCTGTTGTATTATTTATCCTTTACCTTGGTTATTGCCCAGGCGATTTTCCCGGTCTGGTTATTTCACGGCTTAGAGGACATGAAGTACATCACCCTCGTAAATTCAATCTCTAAAGTTCTTTCGGTGATACTTATCGTCCTTTTTGTTACAGGTGAAGAAGATTACATCTATATAAACTTCTTTCTGGGCCTAGGAACCATTCTGGCAGCAGGGTTTAGTTTTGTGTTTATCAAGATTAAGTATGGCTTGGTTTTCCAGCTTTCGTCTTTGGCAAAGGTGGTCCATCATTTAAGGGAGGGGAAAGATATATTCATTTCCAACTTTGCGGTTAACCTCTATTCTAATTCCAACATCCTGATCTTAGGGTTATTTGCCACCGTTGAGATAGTTGGGTTTTATAGCATCGCCGAAAAGATAATCAATGCGGTTCGGCAACTGTTAGGGGTTTACTTCCAGGCCATCTACCCTTCCATGTGCAACATGGTTACTAGCACCAAACAAAGGATTTTAGATTTCACCTTACGCCTCCACTTGCCGTTTACCCTGGCTATTTTCTTACTGTGCTCGGGGATTTATTTCTTCGCCGAGGAACTGACCATCTACTTTTCAGGGACTTCAACTCATCAGATTGTCACTCTGATCAGGCTTTTGAGCTTTGTTCCCTTTATTGTGGCACTGAATATTCCCTCTAACCAGTTGCTCCTTATATATGATTACAAAGAAAAATATAGGGCCACCCTCCTGTTTGGCTCTGTTCTGAACTTGCTTTTAAACACCGTTCTTAGTTATTTTTATCAAGCGCAGGGCACTGCTATTGCCGTGATTTTGACCGAGATATTTATCACAGCCGCCCTAATTGTTGCACTGGAAATAAAGAATCCTGTTTACAAGCTACTTTTTGTGAAACAGCCTTAAAAGAGAAATTGGTACCTTGCTCTCTGAAATGCCTTGCAATGGGAGAGGTTCAACGGGCAAGTAAGAATTGCTACCTCAACCATTCACATGAATCCTAAATTGTAGTGCTGGTTTTTCCTTGAACGGATTATTCGTAAATGATTCCCTCTAGTATAGAAAACACTGCTGGAGTTGTGGTACTGTTCAACCCAACTAAAGAGGTGATAGCGAACATGGCTTCCTATTTACCTGAAGTTGCGGTTCTTTATTGTATTGACAACTCTGAGCACAGAAATTATACTGTGGCAAATCAAATTATGTCTAATCCCAAAGTCCGCTATTTATTCAACAACGGGAACCAAGGTCTGGCTGCTGCTTTAAACAAGGGCGCATCTCTGGCGTTAGAGGATGGTTTTCAGTGGTTACTCACCATGGACCAGGACAGCAGGGCGCATAAAGACATGTTGCCAATTATGCGAAAGGCTTTGGTGGAGGAAACCTACAGCCCGGTTGGTATTCTGGCTCCTTTCCAGTTAGACAAAGACAACCAGCACCAGGTAGTGAAGGAGAAGGTTCAGCGGGTTAAAGCCGTGATGACGTCTGGGAACCTGTTAAACCTTGAGGCATTTTCCCGGGTTGGACCCTTCAGGGCAGAATTCTTCATTGATTACCTGGACTATGAGTTTTGCCTCAGACTGAAAATGCACGGGTATTCCATTCTGCGGGTAAACAAAGCTATTTTGTTTCATAATGTGGGTGATATTACCCTGAATTACTTCCTGGGTGTTAGAATTACAGCTTCAAATCACTCTCCTCTTAGAAGATATTACATTACCAGAAATCGCCTCCAGGTGATGAACATCTATAAGAAGCAATTTCCATCTTATGTGAAGAGAGACTTGTTCAATATGTTGAAAGATGTGGTAAGGATTATGCTATTTGAGAAGGAGAAATTGAAAAAGCTCTTGTATATAGGTTATGGCATCAGAGATTTCAGGAATAAACGGTTTGGCAAATTCCATGAGTAATGCAGGCGTTGCTCACCTAATACTTTTGTAGTTCAATCTAACACTCTACCAAGCTAAATAGAGGTTCTCCCTCCTTTCAAATCATACGCCATGAGCAACATGCATAATACTACTGGCTTACCTTGGGTAAGTATTATCTTGCTGAATTATAATGGCTATCAGGATACCATTGAGTGTCTAACCAGTCTTTTTAAGTTAGACTACCAGTCTTTTTCTATCATCATTGTAGACAACCATTCTTCTGACAATTCATTAGACCATATTGAACAGTGGCTGCAAAACTGTGATCACCGCAATAGCAATTTCTATTCAGATCGAAAAGTAATTGATTCTTTTCATAACCATGAAACTGTCTCGGCAGGTACTGAATGGCCGTCTCCTATCCAGGAAGGGAGTTTCATCACTACCATTCAGGCGGGAAAGAACCTGGGCTTTGCGGGCGGCAATAACATCGGAATCAAGTATGCCATTCACTACTTTGCGCCAGACTTCCTGTGGATATTGAACAACGACACGGTTGTTGCCCCTGACAGCCTAACCCAACTGGTTCTGGAAGCCCAAAAGGATTTGTCTTATGGAAAGAAAATAGGAATTTGGGGCTCTAAACTCCTGTATTACCACCAACCAGATATAATCCAAGCTATTGGGGGCAAACTAAACCTTACCTACTTAACCACCAGCCATCTGGCGGAAGGCCTTCAAGACTTACCCTCCAGCCAACCAGAAAGTCCAGCTCAGGACTATGTAGTGGGGGCCTCTCTCTTTGTTTCCAAAAAGCTGATCCAAGAAGTTGGTCTCCTGAGCGAAGATTATTTCCTTTACTTTGAAGAATTAGATTGGGCAAAAAGAGGGGAAAAAGCAGGTTTCCGGCTAGGCTACGTACCAACCAGCAAAGTTTACCACAAGGAAGGCAAGTCTATTGGGTCAAGTTCTGCTGGCAAGAAGAAAAGCGATCTGGCCGATTACCATGGACTAAGAAGCAAAATCATCTTTTTCAGGAAATTCTACCCAGAAAGAAAGCTTCAGCTATACACGGTTTTGATGGCTTCGGTTTTACTACGGCTGGGGAGACTGCAATTCAAGAGAGCCTTCCGGGCAATCAGTCTAATTGGGCTTACAAAATGAAGGTTACTTTTAGTTCTAAAATCTCCTTATCCTACTGCGTGGTGGTTTGCTCTATCATCACACTCCTGTTCAGTGGCTTTATCAAGAACTTCCTTTCTCCCTCTTTTCTTAATTTAGGTACTTTACTCGTAGACTTGCTCATTGTTTTTCAGTTAATACATATCATTCTGGTATTCACATTCTTTTACATTTATGGCCGGAAAATAGACCGAGAATACTTACTGATTGCCGCTTTCTGGGCGTTTCTTTTGCTGTTAACCTTAGGCAAAATCTTCTTTGTAGATGAGAATTCAATAAAGGAAAGGATATCTGGACTGCGCAACAATCTGTTCTACTGTCTACCTGTTATATATATCCCTCTTTTATTCCAAAAGGAAAGATATATATCCAGAAGCATTCACATCTTGCTAGGGGCAGGATTGATTTTGTGTTTGTACGCAATTTTCCAGTATACTTTTGCCTCAAGCCTTCCTTTATCCTTTTTAGCGCCTAAAGGCGAGGGCGCGTTCATGTTCTACCAGCAGGAAATAATAAGGCCTACCGCATTGGTGGGCAATACCATCATATTTGCCAGCCTCACTCTCTTTTTGTTTTGCCTTGTATTTACCAAATATATCACCCACAAAAAGAAAGTTTATCTGCTGTTTCTATGCCTTATTCTTACTGCCAACATTCTAACCTTTACCAGGGCAACTATGATAGGCTTTTTCCTATCCGGGAGTGTTATTCTGGTGCTATACTACGGTAGATTTACCTTATTATATACCATTAAGCTATTTGCAATAACTTCTATACTACTCTCTGTTCTCCTGGTTCTTGGTTTTCAATACAAAGACACCTTCATTGTTAAGCGGCTTACGGGGCGTGAAGCGAGTACCATCTCCTCCAACGAGGGGCACTTTAGTATGATTGATAATTCCATCATTTATTTGAAAAAGCACTATCTAGCCGGGTCTGGAGTAGGTTCCCAAGGACCGTCTGGGGATCCGGAAAATGTGATTATCACCGATGGATACTGGTTTCAGATGTTCCTGGAGAATGGAGTGCCTTTAGGCATACTCTATCTATTATTTTACGTTTTCTGCCTATTGTACGCGTTACAAGTACTTTTTAAAACAAATTCTATCCTCCTAAAACAGCTTTGCTTAGCCTTCCTGGGAGTAAGCGTCTATTTCTATGCCGCTTCTTTCATCAACTCTGCATTTATTGGGAGAGTAAACTTTATCTTATACTGGATCTTGTTTGGCCTAATCATGGCACTGCGTCTCATCACAAAAAGGAACCCAAATGCCGTCCTTAGCCATTGATTCCAGAATGATTCATTCTTCAGGCATAGGTGTTTACCTGAAGCACATGATCCCTTTTCTCACCCAACACTTTGAGGTCACTGTTTTAGGAAAGGAAGAAGAACTAAGCGGGCTGTTAAAGGATTTTCCTATTGCTTTTATTCCGGTTAATTCTCCCATTTACTCTCTAAAAGAACAGCTGGAGCTTTTCTCTAAGGTGCCTCCCTCAGATGTTTTTTGGTCTCCTCAATACAACATTCCACTTTTACCTGTTAGGGCCAGAAAAAGGGTGGTCACCATCCATGACACGTATCATCTGGCATATAAACACACCTTGTCTGTTGCCCAGAAGGCATATGCTACGGTGCTCTTGAATTCTGCGGTGAGGCTTTCAGATAGGGTTTTCACCGTCTCTGAATTTTCAAAGAAAGAAATTATCAAGTACACCAAATGCCCTCAGGATAAAATCAAGGTCATTTACAATGGGGTTGATGAAAATCTGTTTAACGCCTCGTTTTCAGAAAATGAGGTAAAAACCCTGAGGTCAACTCTTCCTTCCCTCCCCGAGAATTACATTTTGTACGTGGGCAATGTGAAGCCCCACAAGAACCTGATTACCCTGCTCAAAGCTTATGCAGGTCTTTCTCCTAGCATTCGTGACACCATTCACCTTGTGATTGTTGGAAAGAAAGAAGGATTTTTGACGCCAGAAGTGGAAGTGTTCAGGTTTCTGGAAAGCCAACCTCACCTGCAGTCTTGTATTCATTTTACTGGGTTTGTCCCAGATGGGCTTTTGCCATTACTTTATAAATGCGCATCTTTGTCAGTTTTTCCATCGGTGTACGAGGGGTTTGGCTTGCCGCCTTTAGAGGCCATGGCCTCTGGATGTCCGGTGATTGCCTCCAATGCCGCCAGCATTCCGGAGGTATGTGCCGAGGCGGCTCTTTACTTCGATGCTCTTGATGTGGAGGGTCTTAAAAGCAAGATGGAATACGTCTTGCTCAACAAAGACATAAGGGCAGATTTAAGTAAAAAAGGCCTAAAACATTCTTCAAAGTTCTCCTGGCTTCAATCTGCTGAAAAGCACCGGTTGGTCTTGGAGCAACTCCTTAGCTCTACCTAAGTGGTAGATTTTTCTATTACAAGAAGGCAGGTTGGGTTTTCATTTGTTTAACCCAGAAAACGATACTGGTTGTTTGTGAAAGTAGCGATTGTACATGAATGGTTCGTTGATTATTCTGGCTCTGAAAAAGTCATAGAACAGCTCCTGATGGTCTTTCCTGAGGCAAATCTGTTCGCCGTCATTGACTTCATGCCAGACCATCTAAAGCAACACATCTTCCATAAACAGGTTACCACCACCTTCATCCAGAAACTCCCGTTTGCCAGAAAACATTACCGGAATTATCTCTGCCTGATGCCCCTGGCCATTGAGCAGCTGGATGTCTCTGGGTACGATGTGGTCATTTCCAGCAGCCACGCGGTTGCCAAAGGGGTTTTAACCCATGCCAACCAACTGCATATCTGCTATTGCCACTCCCCTGCCCGCTACGCCTGGGATCTTTACCACCAATACCTCCAGGAATCTGGCTTACAATCTGGTCTGAAAGGCCTATTGGCGAAACTCATTCTCCACAGATTCAGGGCCTGGGACGTAGCCACCGTAAACCGGGTAGACTATTTCATTGCCAACTCCAGATACATCGCCCGCCGTATCAAGAAAAATTACGGGCGGGAATCCACGGTCATCCACCCGCCGGTAGACGTAGAAAATTTTACGCTTGCCCCCGCTAAAGAAGAGTTCTATTTTACTGCCTCCAGATTAGTACCTTACAAGAGAATTGATCTTATTGTGGAGGCATTCAATGAAATGCCGGAGAAGCGGTTAATTGTGATTGGGGAAGGTCCGGATTTCAACAAGGTAAAAGCAACGGCCGGGCCAAACGTAAGCTTATTGGGCTATCAACCTTTCAATGTACTGAAAGATCATTTGCAGCGGGCAAAAGCCTTTATTTTTGCAGCAGAAGAAGATTTTGGGATTACGCCGGTAGAGGCCCAGGCCTGTGGCACTCCGGTTATTGCTTTCGGGAAAGGAGGTGTACTGGAAACCGTTACTTCCCAGACCGGGATTTTCTTTCCTTCGCAAGACAAAGAAAACCTGAAACAGGCAGTTAAACTTTTTGAAGAAAAGCAGGACCTTTTTGACCAAAACGAGATCAGATCATCCGTATTAAGATTTAACCAGAAAAGGTTCAGGGAACAGGTGCGGCAGTTTGTATTTGAGAAATTCGATGAGCTTAAGCAAAACTTCTAGTTATACAGACACCTTCAGAAAAGAGGCCTATGCCCTGCTGATTTACTTATACGCCTTTTCTCTTCCCCTAAGATCTAACCTGAAAACAGTTGTACTTTTTGCGTTGATTGTTTTCTTTCTTGCCCAGAGGATTAAGCAGGAAACCAGCATCTTCTCTATTTTCAGGAACACCACCTTCAAAATTCTGGCTTTCTATTACAGCCTCTGTTTTGCGGCTATTTTCTACAGTTCAGACGCAAAAGAGGGAGTAGATTTTTTCGTGCTCCAGGTCACTCTTCCCCTGCTTCCTGTGCTGTTTTACAGGCAATTGAGTTTAAAACAGGTTCATACAGCTCTTCTGGCCTTTAGCCTCAGTTGTTTCCTGTTGTCTGTTTACGCGTTTGTTGCTATTTCTCTGGTGTATTTTGGCGAACGTCCTGAGCAGATTAGCCATTTTTCCCAGATAGATTGGGTTTATTTCTCCTATTACCTTCCGCAGAACATCAAATTCCACGCGCCCTATTATAGTTTGTACATTGGAGCCTGCTTAATTATCCATACCTATTTCCTGTCCAGATTCTGGGAAAAAGACTTAAAACGTCCTTTCTCATTTCACCTGCTGGCTTGCCTTTTTTACTTTGTATTCCTGGCGCTGCTGTCCTCCAGGACTTCTTTGGTGGCAACGGTGGTGGTCCTGGCTTTAGTGGCCGTGTACAGGGCTTTTGTCACCCGTAAATTCCTGGCTTTAGGCATTGTGGTACTTCTTACCGTTGGCGTAGGCGTGCTGGTGCTACAAAAAGTCACCTATCTGAAAATGAAATTCAGCCAGAATGCAGGGGTGGCAGAGCGAAATATGATGTGGATCTCGGCCTGGGAGATCATCAAAGAAAACCCAGTGCTGGGGGTTGGCACCGGCGATAATAGACAGGCGCTGTTAAACAAATATCAGGAGAATGATTTTGCAGAGGGCTTAAAATCCAGGTTCGATGCTCACAACCAGTTCCTCATGCACGGGGTTTCCATGGGCTTTCTTGGGGGCCTGGCGTTAATTCTTTTACTGCTGTTGCTGCTTAGACAAGCTTTTCTCAGGAAAGACTACGTGCTTTTTAGCTTTGTAGCGGTATTCACCATTTGTTGCCTCACAGAGTCATTGCTGCAAAGAAGAGACGGCACGTTGTTGTTTTCGTTTATGGTTGCTCTTATGGTTTTCGCGGAGAAAACAAGCTCCCCTGCCTTAAAGGAAAAACAGGAAACCGATATTCCGCAGGCAGTCACCCAATAGGCTGTAGCCTCAAATCCTCCTCTTGTTTCATTTCTTTGGAATGCTTCTTTCCTGGTTTCTGCTTTGCTTTTACAAAAGGGAGCGAAAACGCAGGAAGCCAGAAAAACGGGGACTCGCCCAAGTCTCTCTTGAATTTGCTATCTTCGCGGCATTAGAAATTTGAGCATGAGCAAAGAAAAACCATCCATTCCCAAGGGCACCCGTGATTTCGGGCCGGCCACGGTGGTGAAACGTAACTATATCTTTTCCGTCATCAAGCGCACGTTTGAGAAGTTCGGGTTCCTGCCGCTGGAAACCCCGGCCATGGAAAACCTCTCGGTGCTGACCGGCAAGTACGGCGATGAAGGAGACCAACTAATATTCAAGATCCTGAATTCCGGAGATTTCCTGAACAAGATTACAACCCTGGACCTGGAGCAAGGCTATAAACCGCTTACCCGCAAAATCTCAGAGAAAGCGCTGCGCTATGACCTGACCGTGCCCTTTGCGCGCTACGTGGTCATGAACCGCAACGACATCGCGTTTCCGTTCAAGCGCTACCAGATTCAGCCGGTATGGCGCGCCGACCGTCCGCAACGGGGCCGTTACCGGGAGTTTTACCAGTGCGATGCCGACGTGGTAGGCACCAATTCCCTGCTCTGCGAGGCCGAGATCATCCTGATGATGGACGAGGTTCTGAGTACCCTGGGCCTGGACGATTTCACCATCAAGTTTAACCACCGCGGTTTGCTGGCCGGTATCGCTGAAGCCATTGGGGCCAAAGGACGGGAAGCGGATCTCTGCGTGGCCATTGACAAGCTGGACAAGATAGGCCAGGAAGCCGTGAACGAGGAACTTCGGCAAAAAGACTTCTCAGAGGAAGCGGTGAACAACCTTCGGCCCATTCTGAACCTCACCGGAGACATCGCCGATCTGCTGCCCCAGTTAGACACCTTGCTGCTGGACTCAGAGGAAGGGAAACGCGGCCTGAAGGACATCCGCAGCATGCTGGCGTTTTTGGAGAGTTTTACCATAAACAAAGCAAAAATACAGCTGGACGTGACCCTGGCCCGCGGCCTCTCCTACTACACCGGCTGCATCTTTGAGGTGAAAGTGAACAACGTGCAGATGGGCAGCATCAGCGGCGGCGGACGGTATGATAACCTCACCGGCATGTTCGGGTTGCCGGGCGTATCAGGGGTTGGGTTCTCGTTTGGTGTGGACCGCATCTTTGACGTGCTGGAAGAACTCAAACTTTTCCCCGAGGACAGCCAGACCATCACGCAGGTGCTTATTTCCAACTTTGACGAAGCCTCCATGCGGTACTCCCTGCCTATTCTGCAGCAGCTTAGGGCAGCCGGAATTTCAGCGGAGCTGTACCCAGAATCAGCCAAACTGAAGAAGCAGATGGCCTACGCAGACCAGAAAAGAATCCCGTATGTGCTATTGGTAGGCTCTGAGGAAATGGAAAGCGGTCTGCTGAACCTGCGCAACATGCGTACGGGCTCTCAGGAGCGCCTGGCTGTTTCTAATATCTTGACTGTTCTACAAAACAACGCAACCGCATAATGGCTGGGCAGCACCTCATTTCTACCAATCCGCTCTCTCTTCCAGAGATCAGGGGCATTCTGAAGAACAGATTTACGCTGGCGCTTTCTGAGGAGGCCGAGAAGCTGATCGTTCGTAGTCATGAGTATCTGCACCAGCACCTGAAATCGGCTCCGGCCCCGGTGTACGGCATCAACACCGGGTTTGGGGCACTCTGCAATACGTCTATTTCCCGGGAAAACCTTGAAACGCTGCAACGCAACCTGGTAATGTCGCACGCCTGCGGCACCGGTGAGGAAGTACCCGCCGAGGTGGTCAAACTCATGCTGGTCCTGAAGGTGCAGTCACTGGCCTACGGCTACAGCGGCGTGCAGTTAAGCACAGTGAACCGTTTGCTGGCGTTCTTTAACCGCGAGGTGTACCCCATTGTGTACCAGCAAGGTTCGCTGGGTGCCAGCGGCGATCTGGCACCTCTGGCTCACCTTTGCCTTCCGTTGATTGGCTTAGGCGAAGTCCGGTTTCAGGAGTTCAAGCTCAAAGGCCACGAAATTCTGGACATCTTCAGCTGGGACCCTATCCGGCTGCAGGCCAAAGAGGGTTTGGCGCTGTTAAACGGTACCCAGCTGATGACGGCGTACGGAGCCTTGGTTTGCCTGCGTGCCCGGCAACTCTCCGCGGCAGCCGATGTGGTGGCCGCGCTGTCCCTGGAGGCATTTGATTGTTTAAGCACTCCTTTCCTGCCCCAGATTCATGGAATACGGCCCCACACGGGCCAGCTTCATACGGCAGATCGCATTTTAAGGCTACTTTCCGGAAGTGAGCTCCAAAACAAACCCAAACCGCAGGTCCAGGATCCTTACTCTTTCCGGTGCATTCCGCAGGTGCACGGCGCAAGTTTAGACGCGCTGGAGTACACCGAGAAAGTATTCACTACCGAGATCAACTCCGTAACGGATAACCCCAGCATCTTCCCCGAGGAAGACCTGATGCTTTCCGGTGGAAACTTTCACGGGCAGCCCTTGGCCCTCTCCCTGGATTTCCTGAGCATCGCCCTGGCCGAATGGGGCAGCATCTCTGAGCGGCGTACGTTTCAGTTGCTGTCGGGGCAGCGGGGTTTGCCGCAGTTCCTCATCCAGGAGCCGGGCTTGAATTCGGGCTTCATGATTCCGCAATACACCGCGGCCTCCATCGTTAGCCAGAATAAACAACTGTGTACCCCGGCCAGCGTAGATTCCATTGTTTCATCCAACGGGCAGGAAGACCACGTGAGCATGGGCGCCAATGCAGCGGTCAAAGCCTACCAGGTGGTGCAGAATGTGGAGCGCATCCTGGCCATTGAACTGATGGCCGCCGTGCAGGCGCTGGAGTTCAGAAGGCCCCTGCAAACCTCTCCGTCTTTGGAGAAAGTGGTGGCTGCTTACCGGGCGCAGGTGGCCCCGCTGGAACAGGACCGGGTGCTGCAGCCAGACATAGAGAAAAGCATCAGATTTATCCAGGATTTCCCTTTTGACGACTTGATGACGTGAGAAAACGGTTTGTACTTCTGCTTTTTGGGTTAAGCATCTTTCTGAGCTCGGGCGTGCAAGCCCAATGCTTTTTGGCCTTTAATGAGCAGAACCAACCCGTAACAACTTTTTGTGTGAACGAAACCATCACGTTCAAAGACAATTCCGGCCGACCAAACGTTACTGAGTTTTACGATTTCGATGACCGCGACGGCGTAGTACCTGACCAACCGCCCCGCCATGTGTTCCATACCCCGGGCACGTACACGGTCACCCAGCTCACGGGAGTGGGAAACCTCTGTCGCCGCACGTTTGTGGTAAAAGCCGCCGCACCACCTTCGGCCCCGGTATTGCAGAAAGTAACGCTTCAGGCGTCGTCTATTCAAATCCAACTGCAGACTACGGGTGTAAACGACCTGGTGGTGGAGCGGGCAGCTACGGCCTCGGGCACTTTTACGGCGGTTAAAACCCTGAACAGCGTAGCTTCTGGGCAAAGCCAGCACACCGTTGAGGTACCCTCTCTTGAAGGTTGCTACCGGGTACGCGTCACCAATCTTTGCTCTGGAAAGGAAGACATAGTCTCCAATACGGTTTGTGGCCAGGGTTTGACGGTGACGGCAGGAGATAGAAGAAATGACTTAACCTGGGGCCTAAACCAAAGCTCCGGGGCGGTGACCGGCTACCAACTCTTACGGGGTGGGCAACTATACCAGACTCTGCCGGGCACCCAAACCAGCTTCACCGATGAGCAGGTGGCCTGCGGCCGGCAATACACCTACCAACTTGTCGCGATTCTGCAGAATGGATCACAATCGGCTTCCCTTCCTGTGCAAGTGGAAACCAGAGGCACAACTCCTCCCTCGGCTCCTTTGCTGGTAGTTGGATTCGATCTCCAGAACCGCGTAGTACTGGAAACCATTGTCCCAGACCAGGAAACGTTCAAGGAACAGGCTATTTACCGGAGCCAGAACGGGGGCAATTTCAGCCTGATTTCTGAAAAACAACCTAAAAACGCCTTAGATGCTATGGTAGGCAATTTATCTGCTCCCGTGTGTTACCAGGTAGCGTATACCGATTCCTGCAACCTGGTGTCACCGCGGAGTGTCGCTGCTTGTCCGGCCATTCTTAAGGCTACCCTTCAGGCCGATGGCGGCGTGCAGCTTACCTGGAACAGCTATGAAGGCTTTCCTTCCGGCGTAGGCACCCAAACGCTGCAGTTGCTGGATGATCAGGGAAATGTGTATTGGAGCACCCAGGTAACAGGCCAAAACTATTTGGATGCCAAGCCGCAGACGAAGTTCCAGCGGTTAACCTACCGGTTGCTTTCTCAGGCCCAGAATGCCTCTTACACCAGTTTTTCCAATACTGCGGTCATTGACCAATCCTTTCAGTTTCACTTCCCTACGGCCTTCACCCCTAACCAGGATGGTCTGAATGATCTTTTCCGGCCGGTGGGAGCTCCTTTCGCCTCTAAATTCACTCTCCAGGTCCTGAACCGTTGGGGGCAGATTATTTTTGAGAGCAAAGACCCGCAGGCAGGTTGGGATGGGATGCACAACGGCAAACCGGCTCCCCCTGAAACCTACCTATACCGCATGGAAGCGGTTGATGTTAACGGCAAGCGTATTACCCAGAAAGGCACGGTTACCCTTATTCGGTAATGGCTTTTCGCTACTTTTGTGCTCAAACCAAGCGCATCCTTCAAAGTGAACATATCTTTACTTTTTATTTAATTAAAGGCATTTGTATCCATAGATTCAACCGCTTTTCCGGTTCCATTGAATACCTCAACTACTATCATCCATTCATAACAAATTAGATGAAGGCTACTTCTCGGCTTGAGTTTTTAGACTTTTTAAGGTTCATAGCGGCTTTTTCTGTAATGCTGCAACATACGCTGGAAGCTAAATCTGCCGCATTTGCAGACTTCTGCACAAACTATTTTCAATTTGGGGTATTTGGGGTTACTCTCTTCTTTATTACCAGTGGCTTCATCATCCCAGTATCTTTAGAGAGGAACAATTCCTTAAAAGCGTTTTGGGTAAGCAGGGTTTTCCGGTTGTTCCCGCTTTACCTTACCAGCATTTTTGTTACCATACTTTTCATTTACTTCGGCTGGATAGAAGGTTCTCTCCCCTCCTTGACCGCGATTGTCGCTAACATCCTCATGGTGGCTAAGTTTACCGGCCAACCCATGCTGCAGGGGCTCTACTGGACTCTGAACCTGGAAATGCTTTTCTACCTGATGGTTACCGGTTTATTTGTAGTAAAGCTTCTTAAGAAAAGTGTTCTGTTAGCGGTTCTGGCCCTTCTTGGCGCACTATTTATTGGAGTAGTGGGCACTCAGGTTCTGAACTTATTTGGGAGCGGCTGGGGCCTCTGCTTTCAACTGGCTACCATGTTTGTAGGCACTGTGTACTACCGGTACATGACCAACGCACTTTCAGCCAAAGCATGGATTTCTGTCATCGTTTTGGCCATAGCAGTACTTTTCTCCATCACTTACTTTAACCTATATGGCAAAGGTTTACCAGCCGAACTGGGCACCAGAAGCTTTTGGCCAGTAACAAACGCCTTCTTTGGGGCCTACGCTCTGTTTTCCGTTTGCTTTATATTCCGTACCGTTTCCTTTCCCAGCTTCTTTCTTTTCCTAGGGCAAATCAGTTATTCCATCTACCTGGTGCAGGCAACGGTTCTGGCTTTTACCCTGCCACACTTTGACAATGTTGTTTTGTCTACCCTCATCAGTATAGGAGGCACCATCCTGATCTCGTATTTCACCTACCACTTTATAGAAAAGCCTTCTGTCTACTTCGGGAAGCAGTTGCTGAAAAAGAAGAGTTTAGTGCCCGTTGCCTGATCTCTCCATCAAGTATTTTAGGTCTGATTCCAGGTTTTCAGCCCGAAAACCGACCTTCCAAAATATTACTCCAATCCGGTAAAATGCTGTACTTTTGGCGCCGTAACAGAAAAAACGCCGGGTAGTATCTTCTGGGGTGTATTCCGCGTTTAGCTTGAAAGAACTTAAAGAAAGGAGACGTTATGTTTGACATGTTCGGGATGATGAACAAAGTGAAGGAGATGCAGGCCAAAATGAAAGAGGCCCAGGATAACCTTAAACATATCACGGTATCAGCAGAGGCCGGCGGCGGCATGGTGAAGGCTACGGCCAGCGGCGACCGCAAACTGCTGAAAGTGGAATTTGACGAGTCTCTCATGAACCCCGCCGACAAAGAAATGCTGGCAGACCTGGTGGTGGCCGCGGTGAACAAGGCAATGGACGAAGCCGGCGAGCGCGCCAAAGAAGAAATCAAGAAACAAACCGAAGGCATGTTGCCCAACATTCCTGGCTTAGATCTCAGCAACTTTGGCTTATAATTCCCCTACTGTGGCGGTGGTCATCCTTAACTGGAACGGCCGCCGTTGGCTTGAGCAGTTTTTACCTTCCGTATTGCAACACAGCGGCGAGGCTGAATTGGTGGTGGCAGACAATGCCTCCACCGATGACTCTATTTCCTTTCTTCAACAGCAATACCCGCAAGTAAAGCTGATTCGGTTCCATGAGAACCTGGGGTTTTGCGAAGGGTACAACCAGGCGCTTCGGCAGGTGGAAGCCATCTATTACGTGCTGCTCAATTCTGATGTGGAAGTGACGCCGGGCTGGCTCAATCCTTTAGTGGACCTGCTGGAGAAGAACCCCTCTATTGCCGCTTGCCAGCCCAAAATAAAATCCTTTCACCAGCGCACCCATTTTGAGTATGCCGGGGCCGCCGGTGGTTTTCTGGATGCATACGGCTACCCCTTCTGCCGTGGTCGGCTTTTTGATACACTGGAAGAGGACAAAGGCCAGTACGATGATATTACCCCGGTTTTCTGGGCTACCGGTGCCTGCCTGTTTATCAGGGCAAGTGCTTACCACGAAGCAGGCGGACTGGAGCAGCGGTTCTTTGCGCACATGGAAGAAATAGACCTGTGTTGGCGCCTGCAGAACCTGAGTTACCAGATTTATTACAATGGCCACAGCACCGTGTACCATGTGGGCGGCGGTACGTTGCACAAATCAAACCCAAGAAAGACTTTTCTCAATTTTAGGAACGGGGCCGCGCTTCTTTATAAGAACTTAGCCGATGATGAGGTAAACAAGATTCTGTATACCCGCCTGGTGCTGGACGGAGTGGCAGCCACCCAGTTCTTTCTGAAAGGAGAATTAAAAGAAGTACAGGCTATCTGGAAAGCACACAGGAACTTCTTCGCTGATAAAAGCTACTGGAAAGAAAAAAGAAAAGAAAATCCGGTTAAAAAACGCACAGTTCAGCTTACCGGCTGGAGTCAGCAAAGCGTTGTCTGGCAGTATTTTGTGAAAGGGAAGAAAGAATTTCCGGCCCTAAACATCCCAAACGGTACTGCGCTCCCGGCGTAAGTGTTTTCTAACGTTTAGCCAGAAAGCCATAATCAGGTACACCAATACCGGCGACCCAAACGTTAGAAAGGACAGGTAAATAAAATACAGGCGGATGCTGCTGGTCGCAAAACCTAACTTTTCCCCAATACTGGTACATACCCCAAAGGCCTGGCTTTCCAGGAAACGCTGTATATGCTTCATGTTTTGAAAAGTTAAACCCCTTAGATCAATAAAATTACAAAATCTGCCGTAACTTTCCCATTAGAATGGTTCTAATCTGAGTGTGGTAACGTAGTTATACGTTTGTTGTTGTTATTTGATATGCCCAAAATTTTTCCGCGTTTTCCTTCAGTACTCTCTTTTCTTACGGTTTTAATTATATTTTCTGGCTGTGCCCTCTCCAGAATGGCCAAGAAAGCCGAAAAAGGCCAGGTCATTACTGCTCAGCCCAGTGTATTGATGGTGCGCGGAAACCAGGTGCCCGTGGAAGTACAGGCGCAATTACCCAAAAACCTGCTCAGAGATGAATTTCGGTACGGGATCAGAATCTACTACAAAGCGGAAAAAGGGGTTGAGGAACACGTAGGCTCCCTGGGCTTTGATTTCGGGAACTACAACTTCGTGGAAGGCAAGCCTACCATGCAGAGCTCCTTCACCTTTCCGTACACGCCGTCTAAAATCAGAGGCCAACTCATGGCCCAGGGAGTTGTCTCAGATAAAAAAGGCCGGAAAAAGTACACCAAAGCCAAAGAACTGGCCCAGGGAATCCTGACTACGCCGCACCTGATCCAAACCATCCATGCGCCGGCTTACGCGCCAGAAGTGTTCAAGAACGAAGCCCCGGGTCCGCTGCATTTCCCAATCTATTTTGACCAGGGACTGGCCACCCTTCGGCACGGCTACGGCACTAACCTGAAAATGCTGGAAGAGTTTATCCTCTCTAACCAGAAGACAAAGAAAATAGAGATCCTGGCCACCCATTCACCAGACCCAACCGAAACCAACGCCCGCAACCTATCCGCGAGAAGAGCGGTAGCGGTGGAGCGGTTCATCAAGCAGAAAATGGAGGCTGAGGCGTACAACAACAGCGTTTCCTCCATCAAGTTTGATCTGCAGACGCTCCAGAAAAACTGGAACGCTTTCCTGGGAAGAATTCAGAACTCAGCCCTGCCCGAAGAGCAGGTGCAGGAAATCCTGGACATCGTGAACGGCAAAGGCTCATTCGCGGAGAAAGAGGAAAAACTACAGGCGCTGCCTGCTTATGAATACATTGAGATGTACGTGTACCCGGTGTTGCGCTACGCCGAAGTGACCATTCAATACCAACCCAACCTGCGCCGCGATTACGAGATATACCTGCTGGCTAAGAAAATTGTAGAGAACCGCGCCAATGCTGATGCCCTCACCGCCGAGGAGATGCAGTACGCTGCCAACCTCACGCCCCTGCTCGCCGAGAAGCGCCGCATTTACGAATCGGCGGTGGAGACGTACATGAACTGGCAGTCTTTGAACAACCTGGGCATGGTGTACTTTGACCAAGCGCAAAAGGAACTGAAACCAAAAGTAAAGCAGAACCTGCTGGAGAATGCCATCCTGAACTTACGCTACGCCGCCCACCGCAAACCCAATGCCCAGCAGTTCTACAACCTGGCCGTGGCGCACCACCAGCACGGCGATGCCTTGGAGGCCCTGCAAAGCTATGATTACGCCATCCGGTTGGGGGGTCCGCTTCCGGTGCTGCAGCAGGTGTTCACAGACAAAGCCGCATTGGAACTGAGCGTAGGCCAGTACGACGATGCCGTTATTAGCTTAACGTATGCCGGCAACAGCTACGCCGCCCAATTCAACAAAACACTGCTGTACTTCCTGAAAGAAAACTACGAAGGCGCCGAGGCCCTGGGGAAAAAACTGCTGGAGGAATATCCGCAGGATGCCAACACGCACTACCTCATGGCTGTGATTGGGGCCCGCAGCCAGAAAGAAGCCCTTATGGCCGAGCACTTAAAGCAAGCCATCAAAGCCAAACCAGACCTGGCCGGCAAAGCCATTGACGACCTGGAATTCAAGCAGTACCATAAAACCGAGTCCTTCGCCAACGCCATGAAACCCTGAGTATTGGTTTCGGGGCTGTTTTCTCTAAATCAGCCTGAAAACGAAACAAGGGCTTAGATACGGCAGAAGCGTTTTTTTATTTGTGCCGCATGTCTTAATTTTACCCCTAAGATAGACGTAGAAAATTCTTACTATGCGAACCATACAATTCAGAGAGGCATTGCGTGAGGCAATGAGCGAAGAAATGCGCCGCGACCCAAAGGTGTTCCTGATGGGCGAGGAAGTTGCCGAATACAACGGTGCCTACAAAGTGAGCCAGGGCATGCTGGACGAATTTGGACCTGAGCGCGTGATTGACACTCCTATTGCTGAGCTGGGCTTTGCCGGTATTGGCGTGGGTGCGGCCATGAACGGTCTTCGTCCTATTATTGAGTTCATGACGTTCAACTTCTCCCTGGTAGCCATTGACCAGGTGATCAACTCTGCCGCCAAGATGATGTCCATGTCTGGTGGTCAGTATTCTTGCCCAATGGTGTTCAGAGGCCCAACTGGTAACGCGGGTATGCTGTCTTCTCAGCACTCTCAGAACTTTGAGAACTGGTATGCCAACACCCCTGGTTTGAAAGTAGTGGTACCTTCTAACCCATATGACGCCAAAGGCCTGCTGAAATCTGCCATCCGCGATAACGATCCCGTGATCTTCATGGAGTCTGAGCTGATGTACGGTGACAAGGGCGAAGTTCCAGAGGAAGAATACCTCATTCCGATCGGCGTAGCCGATACCAAGCGCCAAGGAAAAGACGTAACCATCGTTTCTTTCGGGAAAATGGTGAAACTGGCCTTGCAAGCTGCTGAGGAACTGGCCAAAGACGGCGTAGAAGCCGAGGTGATTGATTTGCGCTCTGTTCGTCCTATCGACTACAATGCCATTATTGAGTCTGTGAAGCGTACCAACCGCCTGGTAGTAGTGGAAGAAGCGTGGCCGTTGGCTTCTATTTCTTCTGAGATCGCTTTCCACGTGCAGCACCAAGCCTTCGATTACCTGGATGCTCCGGTGAAACGCGTGACCAGCCGCGACGTTCCGCTTCCTTACGCACCTACCTTGATTGAGGCCTCTTTGCCAAACGTGAAGCGCATCATCCAGGCCGTGAAAGAAGTTACTTACGCCAAAGCGTAATTCTTTGCACAATAAATAACAAGAGCCGACCTTTATAGAAATGGTCGGCTCTTGCTTTTCAGGCATTTTGCACCTGATTTTATAAAAAGATCCCTTAAACAGGAATGATCCAGAAAATTGTAAAGGCGAAACTTTTGGCAGCCGCTCTCTTCCTGGGAGCTTTTACCGCCTGCACAGAAACTTCCCAACTGGAAGAAATAGAGTTGCCGGTGCCCATTGAAGAAACGGCCGGTTTCCCCAGGGTTCCGGTAAACCAAGACACCACCCTCACGCTGCGGGTCCTCTACAGACCAGATAATGGTTGTGGCCGCTTCTCCCGCGCCGATTCTACTGCTGCGCCCTTGCAGACTCACCTCCGGCTATTTGCTGCCTATCCCGTGGAAGACCAACAGGCCGTCTGCACTGATATCTCTAAACTGGTCACTTTTACGTTTCGGTTTAAAGCCACCACTGTTGGCGTACACAAATTCCGGTTCTGGCAGGCAGACAACACCTATCTGGTAGATTCTGTGGTAGTACAAGAGAGGAAAAAGTAACACCTTTATTTGTGCATAAAAGCGGAAGGCCGTTTTGGGGATGATTTCTGAAAAACATCCCCAAAACGGCCTTCCGCTTTATTTTTGGTGCCTTTTTACGCCAGCGTTAAACGGGCAATGAAGTGATCGTCTTCTTCCTGCAGCAGCAGTTCGGCTTTGAAGCCTGCTTCCTCAGCGTACTGCTGCAGTAAATCAAAACTGATGAAAAGCCAGGGAAAAGGCGCGCTCCTCTCCTCCTCAAACTCCATCATATAGGTCAGTTCCCCGTAATACGGGCCATTCAGGTCAATCAGCACCGAGCCGTCTTCGTCTTCGTACAGGTACAGAATATCAGAAGACTCCAAAAGGATTTGCCCGCCCGGAGCCAGCCATTTGCTGCAGGTTTCCAGGAAAGCCGGCAAACCCTCCAACGTTCCAGCCAAGCCAATGCCATTCATCAACAGCAGCAGCGTATCATGCGAACTAGGTTCCAGAGTGAAAAAATCGCCCTGCAGAACCTGCTTTACGCCGCGGGCCTTTTGCACCTCACACGCTCTCTGGGAGATTTCAAGGGCAGTTACCGCCAATCCTTTTTCCTGCAGAGCCAACGCGTGCGAACCAGCCCCAGCCCCAATGTCCAGCACCCTGCCTTTGGCTTCGGATAAGGCAAATTGCTCACGTTGGGGCATCTCCTCCAAAGTCCGGAAAAGGTACGCCACGGGCAGTTCATCGGCTTCCATCTGGTCTGAGTACACGGTAATAGTAGCCTCTTTGTCTCCTTCCCAGTAAGCTTTGATGCCTGCGCCCATTGGGTCTGGCTGCGGTTTGTCCATATAGTTTATTTTATACGCCAAAGGTACACAATCTCCGGCGTTCTAAAATCTATCACATAAACCATTAACGGTTATCGGGTTTTATCAGAAATAGCAATCTAACGAGCGTTCTTCTCCATTCATCGAAAAGAAAGCGGTGCTGGATATAAATTATTGAACTTCAACCTGGAATCACCTATTTCCTCTGCATCAGACGTGGGATAAGGCTGGCTCTTATCCTTCACCTCTTACCCAACGCCGAGCAATGGAAGAACTCCCCCACCCTGCTGCCGAAGCCCTCCGGATCGACTGTCTGGACTCTTACCAGATCATGGACTCTCCCTCGGAAGAAGCCTTTGACAGCCTGGTCCAGTTAACAGCCTCGGTATTCAAGGTGCCTTTTGCGGCGCTCTCCTTTCTGCATACAGAACGGCTGTGGATTAAGGCGAGTTTTGGCTTGGAAATAGAGGAAATGGAAAGAAACACCTCCTTTTGCCACCAGACAATTCAGGGAGATGAGGTTTGTGTTTTTCCAGATACCCATTTATCTCCTTTATTTTCGCAGCATCCGGCAGTGGCGGGAGAAAACGGAATACGATTTTACGCCGGAGCCCCCCTGATCACCAAAACCGGATTCAGGTTGGGCACTCTCTGCATCATGGATACGCAGCCAAGATCGCTTTCACCGGAAGAAAAGGAAATGCTCAGAACGCTCGCCAACCAGGTTATGCCCCGACTAGATCTGCAACTGAGAGAGCAGGAACTGGAAAAGAAAACGCTGAGTGCCATGGCTTTTTCTAAAAAACTAGATAGCTACCGGGCCGAGTTGGACCAGATTGCCTACGCCGTTTCCCATGAACTGAAATCTCCCTTGAGGGCCATCAACAACCTGGCTGAATGGGTTTCTGAGGAACTTGAAGACAGTTCTTCAAAGGAAACCAAAAAGAAACTCTCTTTAATGCGCGGACGGGTACACCGGTTAGAAAACCTGTTCAATGGTCTGCTGGAGTTGTCCAACATCAGCAAAATCAAGCCCAAGTTAGAACAGGTAGACACTTACCAGATGGTCACCAAATTAATAGCCTACCTACAGCAATCTCATTCATTTTCGTATAAACTGGCAGAAAACCTGCCTACCGTTGAAGCCGAGCGAAAGCCCTTGGAAACTGTGTTCTGGCACTTGCTCAAAAATGCGGCACAGCATAACCCAACTCCAGGGTTACACATTGAAATAGGAACAATACTCCATACCTCAGACCAACTCGTTTTCTATGTCAAAGACAATGGGAAAGGAATAGCCGCCAGCCATCATTCCCGCATCTTTGAACTATTCAAGACCGTTCCCGGACCAGACAAGCAGGTACACACCGGGATTGGCCTTTCCCTGGTGAGCAAAATAGTGCAAGAGCGAGAAGCCAAGGTGTGGGTAGAATCTAAGGAACCAGGGGGAAGTACCTTTTACTTTACCTGGCCTGCCGGAAAAAACACGGTTTAAACATCTGATAAAAGCCGCAAGCTTTATCTTTGGAATATCATTGCCACCCGTAACCTCGTTTTGTTGAGGTAATCTATCTATGAAACTGATTTCTGCCATCTACACAGCCATTGGGTTAATACTGGCAATGTTCTGCATTGTGACCCTGGGGTACATTAACCAAACCCGTAAGGTGAAGAACAGTGTAGAAGAAGTGCTCTATACGTCTAATATCATCAGGGAAGGGGAAAGAGCCCAGAAACTGATCCTGGACATGGAAACGGGCCTACGGGGTTTCCTGCTAACGGGCCAAAGGGCGTTTCTGGAGCCTTACCATGAAGGGCAGGCAGAATTCACCCAGAGCATTGAACGCCTGGATTCCCTTACCGAGGCCTACCCGGAGCAGAATAAATTGGTGCACCTCATCAAAGCCGATTCCAGATTATGGCTGGAGACCTTTGCCGATCCGCTTGTGAAAAGCAGGTCAAGAATACACATAAGCCCCAGGAACAGAGCCCTCTATGATTCTCTTTTCGCAAATACCGCCCAGCAAGGCGCCGGTAAGAGAATTATGGACCGCGCCAGAAACAGGTTTGACCTGATTAAACTAGAAGAAGAGCAGATCAAGGAAGGCAAAATAGAGGAATTGAATTTTTCCCTGGCCAGAACCAATGAGATTGCGGTGGGCCTGACCATTCTATCCATCCTGGCCGGTAGCTTCATGGCCTTTGTGGTGGGCAGAACCATTAAAAGAAGGTTCCGGCAAATGATCAACCTTGCCAACAACATTGCCAACGGGGATTACAGCGTGTCACTGGAAGATAACCGGAAAGACGAGATCAGCAGCCTGACCGAGTCCTTGAACGTGATGGCCGGCAAGTTGCAGTCCAGTTTCAATCACCTCACCAAGATGAACAAGGAGCTGGACCAGTTCGCCTACGTGGTTTCCCATGACCTGAAAGCACCTCTCAGGGCCATCAACAACCTTTCTGAATGGATTGCAGAGGACCTGAAAACCGATGACCCTGAGATCATCAAGAACTTCTCCATTCTGAGAGGCAGGGTGCTGCGCATGGAAAACCTGATCAACGGTATCCTGGCTTATTCACGGGTGGGTAGGCAGAATCTGCCGTTGAGTACCTTCTCGGTACAGGAGCTGCTGAAAGAGACGTTAGAAAACCTGGCCCCTCCTCCCACTTTTGAGATTGTTACCCCTAAGGAACTTCCCACCATTACCGGCGAACGAACCTTATTTTACCAGGTACTCTCAAACCTGTTGAGCAATGCCTTTAAGTACCACCACAAGCAGGAAGGTCGCATTGAAATAAGGGCTAAAGAGTTACCAGATTTTTACCAGTTTGAAGTGAAAGACGATGGCCCGGGTATTCCCAAAGAATTCCAGGCTAAGGTGTTTGGCATATTCCAAACCATGGAAGCGCGTGATGTTAAGGAAAGCACCGGGGTTGGTCTCTCCATCGTGAAGAAGATTGTGGAAGAAAAAGGCGGTAAAATCTGGATTGAATCAGAAAAAGGGCAAGGCAGCACCTTCCTGTTTACCTGGCCCAAGAAGAAAGAAGCCCCCACCAGTTCAATTTCCATGGCATCATGAAACACCAAGAACAGACCTGTCAAGAGCAGCTGGAAGCACTCAAAAAAGAATATGAGGAGTTTGTGTACATTGTTTCCCATGACTTAAAAGCTCCTTTGCGGGCTATCAGTAATCTCTCAGGATGGATCAAAGAAGATGTAGGCGACAACCTGGACCCAGACATCCAGCACAACATTCACCTGCTCCAGAACCGGGCCGAGCGGATGGAACGCATGATCAATGGCTTGCTTCAATTTTCCAGAGTGTCCCGGTATGATCTGGAGGTAAGAGAAGTAAACGTGCAGGACCTGATCCAAGAACTGACCGCGCCACTGGAACAAAGCAACGGGTTAGAAGTCAGAACCCAGAATTTACCGGTGCTTACCACTTACCCAAAGAAACTGGAAGCCGTTTTTTACCAGTTATTGCAAAATGCCGTTAAATTCAATAATGAGGAGAAGCCGCAAGTCTGGATAGAAGCGCAGGAGTTGGAAAGTACTTTTCGGTTCACGGTCAAAGACAACGGTGTCGGGATTTCACCCGATGCCCATGAAAAGATCTTCAGGATCTTCTATTCAGTAAAATCCAAGGATCAGCAGGAAGATGTGGGGGTTGGTTTATCTTTGGTCCGCAGAATCATTCAGTTTGTGGGTGGAGAAATCAGCGTAGATTCAGAAGTAGGACAAGGCTCTACGTTCACGTTTACCTGGCCCAAAACAGTTTAGCACGGCCTGGACGTTCTTTTGTCAGAACTTGATTGTATCATTTAAAAGGAGTTAGACTAGGCAAGAGATTTGTTCAGCTTAGCGTCTAACCAGTCACATAGCAACATGGAAGAAAAAGAAGTAAATATTCTCCTGGTAGAAGACGACGAGGTAGATATCATGAATGTGCAGCGGGCGTTCAAGAAAAACAACATCAACAACCCGCTGCACATTGCCAACAACGGCCTGGAAGCGCTGGAAATGCTGCGCTCTGGTTGTATTCCTATGCCCCCCATCATTATCCTGGACATAAACATGCCCAAGATGAACGGCATAGAGTTCCTGCAGGAGTTAAGGAAAGACCCAGACCTCAACCGCATCAGTGTGTTTGTGATGACCACCTCCAACGAAGACTCTGACAAGATCAATGCCTACAACCTCAATGTGGCCGGGTATATCCTTAAGCCTCTTTCCTTTGAGAAGTTCCTCTCGGCGGTGGCTACCCTAAACCGGTACTGGAAATTATGTGAAAGACCTTAAGAATACGGGAAAATTTGTATTTTTAACTCCCCCTCCTGAATCCACTCAACTTATACAGTTTTGAAAAGTAAGCAAGCCCACATCTTGTTAGTGGTAGATAATCCACAGGATGTAGACACCACTAAACGTGCGTTTCAGGCACAGGGAATAGAGAATCCTATTCACGTGGCTCACACCGGGAAAGTAGCTTTGGAGATGTTACAGGGAAAAGGAAGGCCAGCCCTCAATCCTACCCCGCAGATCATACTACTTGACCTGGATTTGCCCGAGATGGGAGGCATTGAGTTCCTGAAAGCTCTTAGGCAAGACCCTCACCTAAAAGCCTGTAGTGTGTTTGTCATGACCCGGCAAAACACCCAGAAAGATATTCTGGAGGCGTATAATTTAAATGTGGCAGGCTACATCATAAAGCCTATCAACTTTGACTCCTTTCTGGAAATTGTGGCAACGCTCAACTCTTTCTGGAACCTAATTGAATTACCAAATTAACCATTCCCCCCTATGGAACCCGCGGTAAAGCTCCTGATTGTTGACGATGATGAAGTAGACCGAATGATCATTAAACGGTCTCTGCGTACCGCCCAGGTAGAAGCCTCTGTGAAAACCGCCACCCTGGGAGCAGAAGCCCTGGAAACCCTGGACCGCGAATCCTTTGATTTCATCTTCATTGATTTCATGTTGCCAGACATGAACGGGCTGGAACTGCTGCAGCAGATCAGGGAGAAAGGAATCACTACCCCGGTGCAGATTGTCACCTCGCAGGGCGATGAACGCATTGCCGTGGAAGCCATTAAAACGGGCGCTTCAGACTACCTGCCCAAAACTCTACTTACCCCAGAGGGCATCTCGCAAAGTATCAGAACCGCCATCCGCCTGCACAAGATTGAGCAGGAACGGCTGCAGACGCAGGAGCAACTGGCGGGCACCCAGAAACAACTGGAGACGGTAATCAACGGGGCGCCTATCATCCTGTGGGCCGCTGACCAGAACGGAACCTTTACCATGGCACGGGGCAAAGGCCTGTCGCTCATTGGCAAGGAAGAAGCCCAATCGGTGGGTTCCTCCGTCTTTGACTTGTACGAAGACTATCCTGCGGTTATCACCTGCGTCAAGCGCACCTTGAAAGGCCATCAGTCTAAATGTACGGTCAACATACAGGGCGTTTGGTTTGATTGCCTATTTCTACCCTTGGTAAACGCCAACGGCAAACCTAACGGAGTAATTGGGGTATCTTATGACATCACCGAGCGCATCCTGATTGAAGAGGAGCTGAAGAAAGCCAAAGACGAGGCCCTCAGCATGGCCCAGGTGAAAGAGCAGTTCCTGGCCAACATGAGCCACGAGATCAGGACACCCATGAACGGAATCTTGGGTTTAACCGAGGTTTTGGCCAAAACACCTCTGAACGAGAACCAGCGGGAGTTCCTGCGGGGCATCCATACCTCCGCCAACAACCTCATGGTGATCATCAATGACCTGCTGGATTTCTCTAAAATTGAGGCCGGCAAGATCACTTTTGAGATCATTCCCTTTGACATCCGCCAGCTGGTAAAACAGATTCTGGATATCCTGGAAATAAGAGCCAAGGAACGGAAGAACTCCCTGAAACTTCTTTTTGATGCCGAAATCCCGGAGTTTGTGGAGGGAGATCCTTTCCGGTTGAGTCAGATCCTGAATAACTTGTTGGGTAACGCTATCAAGTTCACTGAGAGCGGCTCGGTAAGGCTGAATATTGAGGTATTGGCCCAGGAGGGAGACGAGTTGCAATTGGAATTCACCGTAAAGGATACCGGCATCGGGATTCCTGCCGAGAAACTGGACACCATCTTTGAGAAGTTTACCCAAGGCAGCAGCGACACCACCCGAAAATTTGGGGGAACCGGTCTGGGTTTATCCATCGCGAAAGAACTGGTAGAGGCCCAAGGAGGCACCATCTCGGTGCAAAGCGAGCTGGGCAAAGGCAGCACGTTCTGTTTTGTGCTTCCTTTCAAGAAAATAGCCGGAAAACCAGAGCAAAGTAATACCGCTTCTTCCCTGCCGGACCAGAACACCCAGGTACTGCAGAACGCCCGTATTCTACTGGTGGAAGACAATTCCATTAACCAGATGCTGGTGAACAAAGTGCTGCGCGACCATGAAGTGGAAGTGTCCATGGCCAACAACGGCCGGGAAGCATTGGAAATCCTGAACCAGCAGGACTTTGACCTCATCCTGATGGACATGCAAATGCCCGAGATGGACGGGTATGAAGCCATGCAGTTCATCCGCCAGGACATGCCCCACCTGCGGGATATTCCAATTATAGCCTTGACGGCCCATGCCTCACAGGGGGAAATCAAGAAATGCCTGGCAGCCGGGGCTACCTCCTATATCTCCAAGCCCTTCAAGGCCGAGGATCTGGTAAAGGGCATCACGGCCCTGCTCCAAAACAAACCCGTTGGTGCTCCTACAAATAATTCGGGCGCTACAGATGAGTCCTTTGAGGTGGATCTAACTTACCTGGAAAACTTCGCCAGCGGCAATATTGAGTTCATGCAGGACATTCTGCGGTTGTTCATTGAACAGACTCCTGGCCTGGTACAGGAAATGACCCGGGCGGTTTCCGTATCAAACTGGACCGAGACCAGGACCATCGCGCATAAGATCAAACCCTCGCTTTCCCTGGTGGGCATCAGGAAGTTGGAAGAGCTGAACTCCACCATTGAACAAT
Organism: Sabulibacter ruber; assembly: GCF_017355955.1. Taxonomy (GTDB): domain Bacteria; phylum Bacteroidota; class Bacteroidia; order Cytophagales; family Hymenobacteraceae; genus Nibribacter; species Nibribacter ruber_A. The sequence goes on from NZ_JAFFID010000001.1 coordinate 905,399, forward strand.
GGGCCTTGAACCGCACCAACACCGAGAAACTGCCCACGCTGGTGCAGCAGCTGGTAACCATGGTGGCGCAGTCTATCCCGCAACTACAGAAAGAACTGGATAAACTCACCGTCAAACAAACCTGAGAGGAACTTCCATTTTCTGCCCGTTTTTTCCAGAACAAGCCTGAAACAGTTTCTCACCTTTTAACTTCTTGGCCATGCACCCTCAACTAAGCAACTTATTTGAGCAACTGGAGCAGCAAAGGACTATCTACTGTGCATGGGTGGAGAAAGCGCCGGATGCCCAAAGGTACTCCAAGCCAGCGCCTGACCAATGGTCGGCGGCCCAGGTGTTGTATCATTTAGCGCAGGTAGACCTGCAGGTGGTGACCAGTTTAGAGAAAAAACTAAGTAGCGGCAAAGAACTGAAACCCCTGCGGTGGATCACCCGGTTCAGGGCTTTCCTGCTCAATCTGTTTCTAAGGCTGCCGCTCAAGTTCAAGGCACCACCAGCAGTACGCGAAGTACCAGACGAGGTGCAGATACTCCAGGTGATCCAGACTTGGGCCGATACCAGAAAGAAACTTCAGGGCATTCTCTCCAATTTACCCGGAAATCAGCTCCAGAAAGAGATCTTTTTTCATCCCAGGGCGGGCATGCTTACCTTACCTCAGACCCTGCACTTCATGAAAGAACATACCTCACACCACCATCGGCAGCTAAAAAGGCTTCTTTCTTAAGGCACCCTTCTTATCTTTGCAGCCCTTTTGCCGTAAAAAAGGGCTGTTTAGTTTTTATTACTGTTCCCTCCCATGTCTGATACGAATACCTCCAGAGAAAACTTCATGCGCGAAGCCATCAGGCTCTCCATTGAGAAAATGAAAGAAGGAAAAGGAGGCCCCTTTGGTGCCGTGGTGGTGAAAGACGGAGAAATCATTGCCCGCGGATTCAATAACGTAACCTCCAGCAATGACCCTACCGCCCATGCAGAAGTGGACGCCATCCGGAAAGCCTGCCAGACTTTAGGCACTTTCCAGCTCAGCGGCTGTGAGCTTTACACCAGCTGCGAACCCTGCCCTATGTGTTTAGGTGCCATTTACTGGGCGCGCCCCGATAAAGTATACTATGGCAACACCAAGGCAGATGCCGCGGCCATCGGGTTTGATGATGCTTTCATCTATGAAGAACTGGAACTGCCCCTGCATTCCCGTTCTTTACCCATGGAACAGATGTTGCGGGAAGAGGCGCTGGAAGGATTCAGAGAATGGGAAAGGCACGAAGGCAAAACCGAATACTAACTCTGTTTTAGCATCCTTTTCATATTTCAGGTGAAAAACACAGCAGCCTCGCTCTTGGAGCGAGGCTGCTGTGTTTTTAAGGCAACCGGACCAGAAAAGGCTTCATTCTTTCAGGCTTATTTTCTGAAAACAGGTTTAAAACCAGCGTTACCGCGGAGGGTAAATCTTAAACTCACCGCCGCAGTGCAGCAAACTCATCAGGTAGAGCAAACCGCCATAGTATCGTTCCCCTTCATTCTGCGGCACAGACAAATTCCAGAGTTCCTCCACAAACGCCCGGGCTCCCGAGTGGTTGGCCGCTAGACTAGCCACGGCGTTGGTAGAAACCAGGCCGGCAGCATGACTGGGGTTCACCAGTTTTCCGTCCAGCGTGTAGATGTTGCCGTACTTAGTGATTCCATGGGCGGTGAAAAAGGACTGGATTCTGTTGCTGAGTTCCTGTTCCCGTGGGTCTTTCTGCCACCAGGCCCAGTCTACACTCCAGTTCATGGCCGTGCGCCAGGAGTCATAGGCAAAGTGGTGCGAGTTAGGATTGAATGGCGTAGTCACCGGCTTTCCGTCAAAATGGGCGTAATCTGGGGCCAGCCCCGTGACCGGATGCGTGGTTTTCTGGAAAAAAGCCCTACTGGTATCGGCGGCGGCTTTCCAGAAACTGCGGTCAGGCTCAGGTCCCCAGAGTGCCCACAGCTCATAAAACGCCGGCAAATGGTAAGAAGGATCGGTGAATTTGCGGCCCTGGTTGGTGGGCACAAACAGAATCATCTTATGATCCTCGTTCACCATAGGCCCGGAGGTCTGTGGCCCGAACTTGGTGGTACCCGAGGTCTCCGGGTGGTGCCGCATGGCAGTCAGGATCTTATCGGCCCAGGCTTTGTAGTTGTAGATTCCTTCGCCGTTGCCCCAGCGGCCAGAGGCAAAATACAGCGCCATTACAAAATATTCTTCCCCATCCGGCGCGGGACCTTCTGAGTTGCGCTTGCCATCTGGTTTAGTAGACCAGGCAAAATACCCTTCCGAGGGATGGCCTTTTTGGTCTATGTACATGTGCGTGATGGCGTAGTTCCAGAGTGCGTCAAATTCGGCTTTCTTGTCCAGTTGCACTGAGATCATCATGCCGTACGACATGCCTTCGCTGCGCACGTCTTTGTTGTACACGTCATAGATGTAGGCCAAAGGACCACGCTCGTTCTTTCCGCCTGAAAAATAAATAGCCTGCGTAGCAGAGTCGCCCTGGAACAACTGCTGGTAGGCTTTGTCTATCTTAGTTTTCACCTCCGCCTCAGAATGTCCGTTTTCTTTAAAAAGATTCCGGTACTTTTTGGTGGCATAGGCTCCCTTGCCCTTTCCCGCTTTCACGGTTTGGTTTGGCTCATTGGTGGTATTTGCCTGCGGCGCACAGGACCAAACAGAGCCAAACAGGACACAACCTAACACATAAGGTAAAATGGTTCTCACGGAAGACCGAACCAACGGTGTTTCGTTCATAGCTAGGATAAAGATTAAAGCGCTTAGGGAGATAAGATAGGCAATTCTTTGGAAACTGATTTCAGGCCCACACCAGATTCAGGCCCATTTTCCTGAAAACAGGCCCAAAACATAAAGGCCCGAACCTAATTGGCTCGGGCCTTTCCAATATTTACGTTGGCTGATCTTCAGACAACCAACTATGAACAATCAACAATCAATTACCGGCGTCCCATCATGCTGCCCAGCTTGGCCAGACCGCCTTTGGTGCTCGCCATTTTGTTCATGCTGCGCATCATCTTACGCATGTCATTGAACTGTTTCATGAGGTTATTCACCTGCTGAATGCTGGTTCCTGAACCTTTCGCAATGCGGTTACGACGGCTGCCGCTGATCATGTCTGGGTTCTGACGCTCTTCTTTGGTCATGGACTTGATGATGGCCTCAATTGGTTTGAAAGCGCTTTCGTCAATCTCCACGTCTTTCAGCATTTTGCTCACGCCCGGGATCATGCCCACCAGGTCTTTGATATCACCCATCCGCTTGATCTGCTCCAACTGAGACAGGAAGTCATCAAAGTTGAACTGGTTTTTGCGGATGTTTTTGTTGATACGCTTGGCTTCTTCCTCGTCAAAGGTTTGCTGCGCGCGCTCCACCAGGGAGATTACGTCACCCATACCCAGGATACGCTGAGCCATCCGGTCTGGGTAGAACAGGTCCAGGGCCTCCATTTTCTCACCGGTAGAGATGAATTTGATAGGCTTCTCTACTACGGCTCTGATGGAAAGGGCGGCTCCACCACGAGAGTCACCGTCCAGTTTGGTCAACACCACGCCGTCAAAGTTGATGCGGTCGTTGAAAGCTTTGGCGGTGTTCACGGCATCTTGTCCGGTCATGGAGTCTACCACAAACAAAGTCTCAGTAGGCTTAATGGCCTCTTTGATGTTGTAGATCTCTTGCATCATTTCCTCGTCCACGGCCAAACGACCGGCGGTGTCAATGATGACAACTTTCTTGCCGGTTTTCTTGGCGTGATCAACGGCGTTCTTGGCAATCTGCACCGGGTCTTTTGACTCACGCTCGGCGTAGAATTCCACGCCCACCTGGTCGGCCAGTACGTTCAGCTGGTCAATCGCGGCGGGGCGGTACACGTCGCAGGCAGCCACCATTACGCCTTTTCCTTGTCTTTTCAGGAAATTAGCCAGTTTTCCGGTAAAGGTGGTTTTACCTGAACCTTGCAGACCGGCAATCAGCACAATAGCCGGAGAGCCGTTGATGTTGATGTCTTTCTTCTCGCCACCCATTAACTCGGTGAGTTCTTCGTGCACGATCTTCACCATCAACTGACCCGGAGAAACCGCAATCAATACATCACGGCCCATGGCTTCGTCCTTGATCTTATCGGTCACGGTTTTAGCCACCTTGTAGTTCACGTCGGCATCTACCAGGGCACGGCGCACTTCCTTGATGGTTTGGGCAACGTTGATCTCGGTGATGCTGCCTTGGCCTTTCAGGGTCTTGAAGGCGCGGTCCAGCTTGGTACTTAAATTCTCAAACATGTGGGATATATGACTGAGTTATATGAATTTCAATGAATGATAAAGACAAAAATAAGCAGAATTTACGGAAGTTCACCATCTTTTAACCAGAGGTACGTATATTCGGACTTAACTATACAGTTAGTGAGCGTAATTCTGTTTTTCTGCCGTTTTAGCTAAAACAACCCAGAAACGGTTTCCGTTCGCTCTATTGATTTATTACCTGTAGCCTGAATGTCTTTGAAATCATCCAGTACCTCTACTTCCCACAACGCTCTTCTGATCACGTATTACTGGCCTCCCAGCGGAGGAGCCGGGGTGCAGCGCTGCCTTAAGTTTGTAAAGCACCTGCCCGAGTTTGGCGTGCAGCCCACCGTGATCACGGTAGATGCCCGGCAGGCCTCTTACCCGGTGCTGGACCAGACTTTGCTGGCGGAGGTACCACAGGATGTGCGCGTGATCCGGACTTCTACCCGCGAGCCGTTTGAGTTTTACAAGAAAATTACGGGCAAGAAAGACATTCCGTTTGGCGGTTTTGCCAACACCGGCCAGGAAACCTGGAAACAGAAGCTGTTCAAGTTCCTGCGCGGCAACCTGTTCATTCCTGATCCGCGGGTGGGCTGGAACCGCTTCGCCTTCGCGGCCGCGCACAAGGTTATCAAAGAACAGCAGATCAAAGCCATTGTCACCTCCAGCCCGCCCCACTCCACGCAGCTCATCGGGCTGAAGCTGAAAAAGAAGCTCGGAATCAGGTGGATTGCCGACATGCGCGACCCCTGGACCGACATTTACTATTACCAGGACCTGAACCACACCGCCCTGGCCCAGAAGCTGGACGCCAAACTGGAGCGGGAAGTATTAGAGCACGCCGATGAAGTACTGGTGGTTTCTGAGGACATGAAGCGCCTGTTCCTGAACAAGTCTGCGGCCATTGACCCCAGGAAAATCCACGTGATCCCGAACGGGTACGATGAGGCCGATTTCGTGCATCCCTCCAATCCTTCTAAGGAGGAGTTTGTGATCACGTACACCGGCACAATCACCGAAGCGTACAACGTGATCGGGTTCTTTCAGGCGCTTTGCGAAACCATGACCCGCAACCCGCTTATGCGCTACAAACTCCGGTTTGTGGGCAAAGTCTCCGCCGAGATCAGGCGGCAGATTGAGGAAGCCGGTTTGCCTTTGATCACCGAGTACATTGACTACGTGCCGCACGATGAGTCCATCAAGTACCTCATGTCCAGCACGGTTCTGTTCATGGCCATCCCAGACGTGCCCAACAACCACGGAATCCTGACGGGGAAATTGTTTGAGTACCTGGCCTCCAACAAACCCATTATCTGCATTGGTCCCATCCACGGCGATGCCGATAAAATCCTGGATGAATGCGGCGCCGGCCGGGTGTTCCACTACAGCGGCGTGGATCTCATGCTGGATTACCTCATGCAGCTGAGCAAAACCTGGAAAATCAATACCAACCTGGATCTGCCCATCATCAACTACACCCAATACTCGCGCCGCTCCTTAACCGAGCAACTGGCGAAGCTGATTGTGAAGTAAACTTCCTGCCTTTTGGGGCTACTTTTCAGAAATTAGCCCTGAAAGGCTTCTAAATTCTGGTCTGTGCAGCTCCTTTTTGACTATGTGCTTTTCCATTTTAAGCGGGTGTACCAACTGCCGGAACCGCTGGAAATCAGCTATGGCCTGGACGGGAGCAGCCGCGTTCAGATCATAAATTCGCCCGGCGAATTCTTTGCGCAGAAGAACCCACAGCCAGAAAACCTGATCTGTAAAGACTGGCAAGGCACGTCTCTCCCCCTGTTCTTTGACGCTTCTCCAGAAAAGGAATGGTTTACCTTAACCGAGCGCGGAACGGTGGTGGTGCACTATGACCTGGTGGCCTCGGCTTTTTACCTCTTGAGCGGATGGCAGGAATACCACAGCTCCGTGCGTGACCAGTTCGGGCGGTTTCCATTTGCGGCCTCGGTGCAGGCCAAGCACGGGTTCATTACCCAGCCCATCGTCAACTACTATTTTGAAGTATTACGAGCAGCAGTAGAATTGGCGTACGGAAAGCCCATCACGTTCAGAACCTGGCATGGGAAACCGTTTGCCACCTGCCTCACCCATGACATTGATTACTGCCAGAGTGCCTGGAAAGTAGCCGGCAAACCTGCCCTCTTAAAAGGCAACATCGGCTTGTTTCTGGAATTGGCGGTCCAAAAAGTCTTGATGGAGGATGCCTGGTTTAACCTGCCCCAGGTAGAAAAGGAACTGGATCGCCTGCAAGCCAAAAGCACGTTCTTCTTTCTGGCCGAAAAAGCTGAGCACCAGGGCCACCCCAACGCCGATTATAACCTGCTTTCGCCAAAACTGCAGCAAGAAGTGAAGCGTCTACGGGCAAATGGGCATGAACTGGCGATCCATGGTAGCCATGGCACAGGAACCAACGCCCGGCAATTGCAGGCAGAGCGGGAGAAAATGCCCTCTCCCATTCCCGGGAACCGCTTCCACTACCTTCGGTTTGATCCGGTACAAACTCCGGAGTTACTGCAGGAACTCGGCTTCCGGTATGACAGTACTCTGGGGTTTCCTGAGCACTATGGTTTCCGGCACAGCTATTGCCACCCTTTCCGGTTGTTTGATTTTCGATCAAGGCAGATGACCCAGGTGTGGGAAATGCCTTTAAATCTAATGGATGTAACCCTGAATCACCCCAAGTATTTACAGTTGACACCTGCCCAGGTAATGCCTGCCATCACGCCCATGCTGCAGGAGATCATCCGGTTTCATGGGGTTTTCACCCTGCTGTGGCACAACGAGAACTTTACGCCCTATGGCATGGCTGGCGGTTTGCGGATGTTCCAGGACATCACGCAGTTCCTGCAGCGCCAGCAAACCTCTTTTCTGACCATTTCCGAGGCGCTGAACCACCTAGACTGAGATCAGGTTCTCCGGCATTTTTCGGGTACATAGCATAACCCACGGCAGAAGCTATTAATTTTGCGTTTCGGGCCGAGGCGGTTTTCGTCCTTTTTTCCGGAAAACCGCCCCAAAACGCCGCACGCACTCCATGGATGTCATCCGCAAGCAGAGTTACCTGAACACCATCATCTCCACTGTGGGCATGGTAGTAGGGTATCTGAATACCGTTTTAGTTCTTCCTTATTTCCTCGCCGATCCGGACAAAGTGGGGCTTACCCGTTTCCTGCTGAGCGTTTCGCCGGTGTTTGCGCAGTTTGCCGCGCTTGGCTTCACCAACACCAGCGCCCGGTTCTTCCCTTACTTCCGCGACCGCGATAAACAGCACAACGGTTTCCTGTTCCTCATGCTGGCTATTCCCATGCTGGGGTTTGCCGTGGTCACGGTACTGTTCCTGCTGCTGAAACCGGCGGTGTTTGACTTGTACCGGGTTACCTCTCCGTTGGCGGTAGACTATTACTACTATATTATTCCGCTCAGCTTTTTCACGCTCCTGTTTCTGTTGCTGGATGCCTACCTGCGGTCACTCTACAAAACCATTGTGCAGACCTTTCTGCAGGATTTTCTGGTGCGGGTTTTCACCATGGCCTGCGCTGCGCTCTTTTACTGGGGCGTGATTGACTTTCAGTGGTTCGTGATCCTGTTTATTGCCGCCAACTCCAGTACCGCCCTTATCTGCATTGTTTACCTGCTGTGGCTGCGGCAGTTTTTTGTGCGCCCCGGGCGGAACATGTTCCAGATTGTGCCCATCAAGGAAGTGGTGCAGTACGGCCTGTATGCGTTCCTGGGCAATATTTCCGGCACCATCATCGCCTTCACTGATACCGCCATGATCATGGCTTATGACGGACTTTCTGATGTAGCCTACTACACCACCGGTTACTTCATTACCAGCGCCATTCTGGTGCCGTACCGCTCCATGAACAAGATTTTGAGTCCGCAAGTGGCTGATCTGTTCAAGCAGAAAGATATGCCTGCCTTGGCCAGGCTTTACAAGAACATGACGCGCGTGAACCTGCTTATTGGCTTGCTGCTGTTCCTGGGAATCTGGTGCAACGTAGACAATATCTTCGCCTTGATGCCGCCGGAATACAGCGCCGGTCGGTACGTGATTCTGTTCATGGGCATCGCCCGCATCTTTGAGTTGGCCACCGGCCTGAACGCCATGATCCTGGTGACCTCCCACAAATACCGCTACGATCTTATTTTGAACATCCTGATGGTGGCCTTGGTCATCTTCACCAATTACCTGCTCATCCCGCCCTACGGCATCAGCGGAGCGGCATTCGCCTCCATGCTGGTGTTCATCTTTATCAACATCTTCCGGGTGGCGTTTGTGGGCTACTTTTTCAAAATGCAGCCTTTTGGGTGGGATTCACTACTGCTTCTGCTGATTGCCGGAGCCGCCTACCTGGCTTCCTGGCTGCTGCCCAGAATGGACGTGCTGTTGCTGGACATTGCCGTGCGGTCTTCGTTGATCACCGCCGTGTACGGAGGCCTGGCCATCGGGCTGAAAGTATCACCGGAGCTGAACAATGGCATTAAGAAGACACTGCTGCGTTTTGGCTTAACAAAGACAAATTGGCTCTAGTTAGTTCTACCCTCGCTCGCCTCCGGCGAGTGTGAGTTACCTGCGGCCTCTGGCCGCTTCTTACATTTTGAAGAGCAGAAATCAATACTATCGGCCAAAGTAAGCTACCACTCGCCTATGTGGAGCGAGGAACGTATCCAATTTAGCTTAAAGGCTTTTCAATAAAAGCAGTAACTCCTGCTCTCTTCTTTCCTCAGGATAGTTCTCTGCCATAATTGTGCGGGCATGCTGCCCCATCTGCCGGAGATTAGTGGCAGCCATAGCCTGCCTTACCACTTGCTCCAGCATTTCAACCTTCCGCTCTTTCAGCACGAAGCCGCTGCTGCCAATCAGATCAGGCATGGCGGCCACCTGGCTTACTACCGGTACGCAGCCGCACAGCATACTCTCACTTAAGGCGTTCGGGAAGCCTTCTGACATGGAAAGCTGCATGTAAAACGTGTGGGCACTGTAAATGCCTTTCAGATCAGCCAAGGGCATCTTGGGGAGCAGCTTCACGTTGGCCGCTTGGTTGGGGAATTTGAAGCTGTCTGGCGCTCCTACAATGGTGAACGTAGCCTCAGGCACCAGATGCGCCACTTCCAGAATCAAATCCACGCCTTTTAACCGCTGGGTGAAGCGCATGTTCAGACCGGCGCAGACCGTCAGGAAAGAATTAGGCTGCCTTACTACCGCTGGGTCTGGCTGCCAGAACGAGGCATCATAGCCGTTGTAGACAACTGTGTGCGGCGTCTTCAGGTCAGGGCAGTGGAAACGGAATCCCTGGTGCAGGAAATCGTTGGGTTGATAAGTATAATCCTGCCAGACCAGTTTCTCGTGCACCGGCGCGATGTGTGCAGCCAACTGGTATGACCAGCGGGCAAACCTCCCCAGAATAGGATTAGTGAACACCCCGTAACCGATGCTGGGGAAAGAAACGCAGTCGGTGCCGCCGGCTACAATGAGGCAGGGTTTTCGGGCTAGTTTCCCGAAAAGAGCCGGAAAAAAGGAATGATACCCGGCAAACATGACCACCAAGGCTTTGGCTTGCCAGATGTGACTCAATAAAAAGAAAAATTGCCCCAACCAGACCAACGGCGTTTGCCATTTCTTAGCGGGCAGAAAACCCTGGTGGCGTACTTCATACTGTTGTTCCATCAGCCGCAAGTCCTTCACCACGAAGGAAGACTGGGCCGGATAGAAATAAAGCAGAACGGGTTTACGCGCGGACATGGAAAAACAGGCTTAAAACGCTACAGCCACTTGGAGGACAGGTCCTGCAGTTTCAGGTCTACTTTAGACTTAGGCTGCACATTCTCCGGCACCAGACGCTGTTTCAGGATAATCCACTGGTAATCTTCTACCTGCGAGAACAGCGAGTAGCTTTCCAGTTTGTGCAGGTACAGTCCGGCCGCGTAGGTGTTGCGCAGCAGTTCATCGGTATGGATGGGCTGGTCAATTACCTGCAGTAACTCCGGCTGATGCTCGCGCACCCAGGTCAGGTACAGCGGGTGCGGGATGTTGATGGCGACCACCGAGTTCTTGTGCAGATGGCGGGCAATCACCTGAAACAGGTTGGGGTGTTGTTCCAACGGAATGTGCTCAATCACATCGGGCAACACCACAAAGTCGAATTTCTCTGGCCGTTGAAAATCGGTCATATCCGTTATCCCAAACTCCACGTGGTTAAACTGCTGGTTGAACCGGCGGGCCATCTCAATACTTTTCGGGCTTATGTCTACGGCCAGAACCTTCCCCTGCGGGGTGGCTTTTGCCAGCAGGTGCGTCACCGTGCCAATGCCGCAGCCAATCTCCAGCACTTTAGAATCAGCCTTGAGGCCCGCTTCCTTCAGGTTCTTCAGGATGGTCCGGTGCCGGATGTGGATGCCTTTCCTGAACTGCTGTTCGGTATAGTCGTCGTAAAAATCAGAAACGCTCATTTTTTTAATTAGGAATTAAGAATTGGGAATTAGGAATTAATTTAAGGATGTAAGGAAAAGAATTTGAAAAGAGGCTTAGACTACACTCCCCCCCAAATTTTTAATTCCTAATTCTCAATTCTTAATTCCTTTTAAGGCGTAAATGCGTTCAATGATCTCCACCACTTTGAGGCCTTCCAGGGCATTGGTGGTGGCGAAAGTTTTGCCTTTTAGCGTGTCAATCACGTTCTCGAAGATGAAGTGGTGGTTGGCGGCGCTGCCTTTATAGTGGCCGTAGTCGTTGGCGGGGCTGCTGGGCGGAAGCTCCGGCATCACGTAGTCTTGCACGTGGCAGTACTCCACCTCGTTCATGTATTGACCGCCCACCTTAATGCTGCCCTTCTCCCCGATGATGGTCATGCTGCTTTCCAGATTCGTGTCCCACACGGCGGTGGAATAGTTGAGCGTACCGGCGCCGCCGTTCATGAAGTCAAAGTGGATAAGGCCGCTGTCTTCAAAACCGGTGAGGTGCTGGTGGTTGAAATCCATGAACCGGCCGCTGATGTTCTTGATGTCCCCGAAGAGCCAGTACATAATATCAATGAAGTGGCTGAACTGGGTGAACAGCGTACCGCCATCCAATGCCTGATTGCCTTTCCAGGTACCGGGCTTGTAGTAGCGATCGTCCCGGTTCCAGTAGCAGTTGATCTGCACCAGGAAAATCTGGCCGAGGCGCTTCTCCATGATCATCTCTTTCAGCCACAAAGAAGGCGGGCTGTAGCGGTTCTGCATCACGCAGAAGACCAGTTTAGAGGTCTGCAGCGATTTGTAAATGATGCGCTCACAATCGGCTTTGGTCAGGGCCATCGGCTTTTCGCAGACCACATGACAACCGTTCTCCAGGGCCAGCATGGCCTGCTCGGCATGGAACCCGTTGGGCGTACACACGCAAATGACATCGGCCTTAGGCCCGGAGGCCAGGTATTCTTCCATACTGGTGAAGAATGGAACTCCAAAGGGTTCCACTTCATCCAAACGATTAGGGTCGGTGTCCACCATGGCCACTAACTCTCCCTCCGGGTGACGCTGCACCATGGTGGCGTGGCGCTTACCAATGTGGCCCGCGCCTATTACGGCAAACTTTATCTTTTCTGACATCTAGTGTCTTGTATGCGTTTTAACCTTGCTTTCTGAAAATCAACCCAGAAACAAGAAGGCTTCTATTCTTTAACTATTTCGATGTTTCCTCTGGCACTACCCTCTTCGCCCTTGTTGGTGATAACACCAACAAGCACAACTTCTTCACCCTTGGAAAAAGCTGACCACCGCTTCCGCGATGTAGGTCTGCTGCTCTTCAGAAAGCTCCGTGTGCATGGGCAGGGAAATAACCTTGCCGCAGAGTTCCTCAGAAACCGGGAAATCGCCGGCTTTGTAGCCCAGGTACGCATAGGCCTCGTGCAGGTGCAACGGCACCGGGTAGTACACCATGCTGGGGATTCCCTTTTCCTGCAGATAAGCTTTGAGGGCATCGCGTTTATCGGCGGGAACCTGCAGGGTGTATTGGTGAAACACGTGGCTGCTGTACGGTGCCAGCGTTGGGATTTTGATCTGCTCCACTTTCGCGAAATGCGCGTCATACGCCGCCGCCGCTTTCTGCCGACGCAAGATAAAATCATCCAGTTGGGTGAGTTTCACGTCCAGCAAAGCAGCCTGCAAAGTATCTAATCGGGAGTTGACGCCCACGCGGGAGTAATGGTATTTCTTGTGCTGCCCGTGGTTGGCAATCTGCTGTAAAGTGGTGGCCAGTTCCTCGTCCTGGGTGAAGATAGCGCCCCCATCGCCCATGCAGCCCAGGTTCTTGGACGGGAAAAACGACGTGGTGCCGATGTGCCCGATGGTTCCGGCAAACGAGGTTCCGCCCTCAGCGTCTACGTACTGCGCCCCAATGGCCTGGGCGTTGTCTTCAATCACGAACAGTTCCTGCGCAATAGCCAGGTCCATGATCTCCTCCATGGGAGCGCATTGTCCGAACAAGTGTACCGGCATAATGGCTACCGTTTTCTCGGTGACAGCCGCCCGTGCTTTGGCCGGATCAATACAAAACGTATCTGGCAGCACGTCTACAAACACCGGTTTAAGGCCCAGCAAGGCAATCACCTCGGCGGTAGCCACGTAGTTGAAGGCAGGCACAATCACTTCTCCCCCGGCGGGCAGATCCAAGGCCATTAAAGCGATTTGTAAGGCATCGGTGCCGTTGGCGCAGGGAATCACGTGGTTGACTTGAAGGTACTGAGCCAGGTTCTGGGCAAAGGTTTTCACCTGGGGTCCGTTGATGAAGGCGGTGCTGTCTACCACGGCTTGCATGGCAGCATCTATCTGCGGTTTCAGGCGCTGGTATTGACCTTTCAGGTCTACCATCTGGAGTTGGTTCATGGGAACAATCGAAAAGACAAATATAGGTTTTGTGAGGGGAACCGTATGCAAGTTGGCTGGAATATTCCCCGGCTTGCCTCAAACTCCTATTCAACCAAAATCATCTAAAAGTTCAATTAACATCTACCTCAACTTTATTGTAGGCTTTATATGAAACCTCTAAATACTAATTCCGTTTACTATATCCGAAGATTGTTTAGATTTTAAAAACAATTATAAGACTATGAAAATGTACAATAACTTAAAAAAACATACGCTGGTAATTGCGGCATCTTGCACGTTGGTTTTTGCGCAGTATGGTTGCAGCCGCACAGAAAGCGGCACTACTTCTACCGGGGTTTCCTCTACTGATGTTTCCGGCTCCACTATGGTGAATGACACGTATGGTCAAACAAACCAGAGCGCGGGAATGGCGGCTACTACTAGCACCAGCATGCATGGTTTAGATGAGAGCAAGATTCCGTCTTACACTGCCACCGACATCCGGCAGGCCTATGAAGAGTTTGTGGCCCACGTAGAAGCGCACAAAGCCGGTTTCAGCAACAATGACTGGGATACCGTAGAGAAATACTGGAACCAGTTAGATGACCGTAAAAACGCAATTCAGGACCAGTTGACCGACAAAGACAAGTGGGAAATAGGAAAAGCGAAAGCCAAGTACGTGGCCATGAAGAACGCCAACAAAGCGGGCAACACCGCCAGCAAAGTTGGTTCTGACCTGAAAGAAGTAGGCAAAGACGTTTCTAACAGCAAAGTAGGCGAAGCTACTAAGGAGGCTGGCAAAGACGTAGCTTCCGGGGCTAAGAAAGCCGGGAAAGCCGTAGGAAATACCGCTAAGAAAGCCGCCGAAAAAGTGGAGAAAGCCGTTGAAGACGATGATAGATAATATCGCTTCCTTTTTATACATGGAAAGCCTCTCCCTCTGGAGGGGCTTTTTTTTATGGGCTGATTTTAGCTCGTTCTCCCAGAAACTAGCCCAAAACGCTCTTATTTACTTAGGTACCTGGTAAGTAAAAGCAGGCGGTAAAGATCAAAAAGCCGCAGGTTAGGCTTCCTGGAAACCAGGTTCTTCTTCAGAAGGGGGAACAACCAATTGCTGTTCTCGAGCAGAAGCTTCTCCATCCCCATTTTTTTACACCTCGCATATAGTCTCATAAGCTTTGACTCGCTGCCAAGACCAAATTGCCTGTACAGGAGAACCAGGTTATGGATAGCCTGCTGGGTTTTCAAGAGGTAGATTTCGGCGGGTTCCAGGCCCAGGTGCCACACAGGGTTATTTATATGCGAAACAGGTGTTCCCTGCTGTTGCAGGCGCCAGGCGAATAGGGTGTCTTCGTGGCCGTATCCGCTGAGCTCATTTCTAGGAAAACAGGCTAGAAACACGTCTTTTGGCACCAGCAGGTTACTGGAGAACACGCGTTGGTACGGGGTCTTTTGCCGTTCATTAGCAGGAGCTTCTTCCCGGGCTTTCCCGTATTTCCAGCGCAGTTCAAGCCCTTCTAAAGCTTTTTCCTGGTAGGCAACTCCGCCAATAGTGACTCCTGCGCCAGCCTGGGTTAGGTACCGTTTCAGAAAATCAGGGCGAAAAGGCAGTACGTCATTGTCCAGGAACAAAAGGTGTGGGAAGCGGGCTTCTTCGGCTAAGCGGTGCCTGATCTGGGAGCGACCCACATTCACGGGGAGTGTTTGGTACTCCACTCCTGCCAAATTTTGCAGGGGTTGGTTTTGATGAAGAATCTCCGGGGAGGAACCGTCATCATACACCCTTACCTCAAAGGAAATGGGTAATGAACGTGCTTCCTGGAGCAGACGCTCTACCAGGCCAAGAACATTCTGGTTAAAAACAGGAATGAGAACGGAAATCTCAGAAACCATCTACCAGGGAGAACTCCTCACGGGCAGAATCCAGCACCCGGCCCCGTTCGCATTTCAGAATACGTCTTGGGTAGCGCTGCAGGATATGGTGGTTGTGGGTAGCCATCAAGACAGCGGTACCGCTGTTGTTGATCTCCTGGAAAAGGTCCATGATGCCTTGGGTCACATCGGGGTCCAGGTTACCAGTGGGCTCATCGGCGAACAAGATCACCGGTTCATTCAGAAGTGCCCGGGCAATCACTACCCGCTGTTGCTCGCCACCAGATAACTGGTGCGGCAACTTGTTCATGACGGCATCAAGCCCAACGCGCATGAGCACCTCAGAAATGCGGTTCTTGATACGGGACTTGTCGCTCCAGCCGGTGGCTTTGAGCACGAATTTCAAGTTATCGGCTACGGAACGGTCAAAGAGCAGCTGAAAGTCCTGGAACACGATACCAATTTTACGGCGCAGGAACGGAACCTGGCTCCAGGTAAGAGTATGGATGTTGAAGCCCGCCACCTGGGCCTGCCCTACTTTCAGGGGAAGATCGGCGTAAAGGGTTTTCAGCAGGGAGCTTTTACCGCTACCGGTACGGCCTACCAGGTACACAAACTCTCCTTTCTCAATAGAAAAGCTTACATCGCCCAAGACGGTGTTTACATCCTGAAAAATAGAAGCTTTCTGCAGCGTGACTACTGGGTTAGAAGAGAATTCCATAGCAAGGGAAACGGTAATGATTGAAGGCTGCCTGGGTATGGCAGAGCTTTGCAAGTTAAGAAAAACCCGAAAGGAGCGCCAGTGTCTTGCACTAACCCGGCTAAAAACCTGTCTTGGGGAGTTGGTTTACAGATCCAGTTTCTGCAGTTTCCCAAACTCCAGACTGGCAATAAGCGAGGCCAGCTCTTCCTCTTTGCTCTCCAGACCGTACCGGTCCAGGTTTTTCAAAGGACGATCGGCCCGGAAATAAGCAATCAGCACGAAATTCTCATCGCGCAGCTGAATGTAATCCGGAATCTTGGCCTTGCCCTTTACTTTAATGATGTACACTCCTATTCAATTAAGAATTAGGAATTGAGAATTAGGAATTAAAAACTGATGAACAGATTCTTAATTCCTGATTCTCAATTCTCAATTGATTACAGGTTGGCTTTCTTGTGGTCTGCCAGGAATTTGGCCAGGCCGCTATCGGTGAGTGGGTGGTTCAACAGACCGGTGATCACGTTCAATGGGCAGGTTACCACATCGGCTCCAATCTCAGCACATTGTACCAGGTGCATTACGTGGCGCACAGAAGCCGCCAATACCTCGGTTGGGTAACCGTAGTTCTGGTAAATCTGCACGATCTGCTCAATCAGACCTAAGCCATCGGTGGAGATATCGTCTAAACGACCCACGAACGGAGAAACGTACGTGGCACCGGCTTTGGCAGCCAATAACGCCTGACCCGCCGAGAACACCAGCGTACAGTTGGTCTTGATGCCTTTATCTGTGAAATATTTGATGGCCTTAACGCCGTCTTTGATCATGGGCACTTTCACCACAATGTTAGGGTGCAGCTGGGCCAGCTCCTCTCCTTCTTTCACCATGGTTTGGAAATCGGTGGCAATCACCTCGGCGCTGATGTCTCCGTCCACAATCTCGCAGATGTCACGGTAGTGCTTCATGACATTGTCATAGCCTACAATGCCTTCTTTGGCCATGAGCGATGGGTTGGTGGTTACGCCATCCAACACGCCTAGATCATGGGCTTCGCGGATTTCGTTCAGATTAGCGGTGTCAATGAAAAATTTCATAGCAGATATGGTTTGGGATTACAAATCTAGTTCAATCCGGCAGAAAACCGAGGCGGCCGGAAAAGTATTTTAAAGCCTTGGCCGAATTGCTTCTCAAACGCAATTACCCCGCCGGAGTTGTTCTATTTTGAGGTTTTAAGCGGCAACTGAAAAAGAATATCCCAAAAGCCTAAACAGGGCAAGTAAAGAAAGTAACGCGACCGGTTTCAGACCTGTTTTGAGCAAAACAGGCTTAGAACATGGTAACGAAAAGTGCTTTAAAGCAGAAGGGGGAATTTGAAGAACGGCGGAGAACCGTTGGGGTATGGGCAAAAAAAAGTGGCAAACCGAGTATCGCGCCGCTCAACCACCTACCCTTGCTCCCTTCCGGGCCTGGGGGAGTTCAGTAGGAGCTGGCCGTACCGATTTGCCGTTACAAAGATACGAAGGCTTTTATTCACCGCAAGTGGTTTCTGCTTTATTTTTATAAAAACCAACCAAAATCACCGGAGAGTGCTTATAGTCAGGGAGAATAATTTTGCGACAGGTCATTGCCCGCAACATCGGATCTGGGCATCAGACTTCAAACACATGCCTTTCTATTCTGATGTTCCATGAAAGCACAAGGCACAAAAAAACCGTTTCCGGGCTGTTTAGGTGAAATTAGCCCGGAAACGGTTTCAGAAGTTATTAAGTAGAAGCTTTAAGCCTATTCGGCTTTGTGGCTTTTCACGTTCTCAAAGGTGATGTTCACGTTACGGCTGGAACCGCTGTTTTTCAGGACATTTCCGGCCCGGTTAGGGAAAGAATACTCCGGCACGTAGTACTCCAGGCTCAGTTTCAGGTTAGAAATGGAGCCGTTCAGCACTTTGGTGGCGGCATCGTACTGCAGAGCAGCCGAACCATCCAGCACCGTCACGTAACCCGGCGACATGGCCCCGCTGCCATCGGCAAAGTTCTGGCCGTTTTGTATCCCCACCTCATCGGCGTCTTTCAAAGAAAGCGTGGCGGGCAGATTCTGCAAGGTGCGGTTCTTGAAGTGCAATGATACCCAGGAGCGGGTCTTTACAGAAGAGGTATCTTTGAAATAAAGCGTAACGCCCTGGTTCTCCTCAATGAAATAGGCCTCCATTTTGTCCTGGGCGTTCACCTTGTAGGTTTTGCCTCTCAGGTTCTCATACGCGTCTGGGTACGAGTTCTGAAAAGCTGGATCCACTTTAATGCTGTCTACCAAAGAAAAGGTGGTATGCGTAGGCCCGGCCAGCGGCGTAGGCTCCGAGGTGTCTGAATCCGATTCACAGGCTACCAGCAGGGAGGCGGTCACCAGCACTCCTAAAGCGGCCCGTAACGGAAGAAGTAGAGTTTTGAACATACAATATTTTAACTGAAGGTTAGTTTCTGTTTTACTGGTCTGGCCTCTTCCTGCCAAAATTGGCAAGGTTAGGCTGGCCATTACTTTGCAAAACTCAGCTGCAAAATGCGTGCCTCGTTTTTGGTTTCGTAAAATAGATACTTTTTTTGAACTCCTTTTCAAAAATTACCGGTGAAACGGACAAAAGTATTATTCAACTTTCAACAAAGACAGGCGCCTGCCGCTTCTCCCCTACTCCCTGCAAATTCATTTTCATGTTTTAAAACGGGCGCGTACCTTTGCACATGCCAGAAAAAATTCTCATTCTCGATTTCGGGTCTCAGTACACTCAGCTGATTGCCCGTCGCGTCCGCGAGCTTAACGTTTACTGCGAAATCCACCCGTTTAACAAGATTCCTGAACTCACCCCAGATACCAGGGGCGTGATTCTGTCGGGCAGCCCTTGCTCGGTGCGGGATGCAGATTATCCAAATCCTGATTTGACGCCGTTTTTAGGAAATCTGCCCGTTTTGGGCGTTTGCTACGGTGCGCAGCTAATGGCGCAGGAAGGCGGCGGCGAGGTGATTGCCTCTACCATCAGAGAATACGGCCGGGCCAAGCTGAACCACGTAGATCAGCATAACCGCTTGTTCAAAGAACTCACTATTGACTCACAGGTGTGGATGAGCCACGGCGATACCATCAAGCGAATCCCAGACAATTTTGAGATCATCGCCAGCACAGAATCTGTGCAGGTGGCCGCCTATAAAGTAAAAGACCAGGAAACCTACGGCATCCAGTTCCACCCAGAGGTAACGCACTCCACTGAGGGCAAGCGCCTGCTCCGCAACTTTGTGGTGCATATCTGCGGCTGCTCCCAGGACTGGACCCCAGACCAATTCATAGAATCTACCGTAGCCGAGCTGCGCGAGCAGATTGGCAATGACAAAGTAATCCTGGGCCTTTCCGGCGGCGTGGATTCCTCGGTAGCGGCCATGCTCATTCACCAGGCCATCGGGCAAAACCTGTACTGCATCTTCGTAGACAACGGTTTGCTGCGCAAGAACGAGTTTGAAGACGTGCTGCACTCCTACAAAGACATGGGCCTGAACGTGAAAGGCGTTGATGCCAAGAACCAGTTCTACGCGGCCCTGGAAGGACTCACCGACCCAGAAGCCAAGCGCAAAGCCATCGGCCGCGTGTTTATTGAGGTATTTGATCAGGAATCGCACCAGGTAGAAGACGCCAAGTGGCTGGGCCAGGGCACCATTTACCCAGACGTGATTGAGTCGGTATCGGTGAAAGGCCCTTCTGCAACCATCAAATCGCACCACAACGTGGGCGGTCTGCCAGATTTCATGAAACTGAAAGTGGTAGAGCCGCTCAAGACCCTGTTTAAAGACGAGGTACGGTTGGTAGGTAAAACCCTGGGCATCTCTGAGAACATCATCGGTCGCCACCCGTTCCCGGGTCCGGGCTTGGCTATCCGTATTCTGGGCTCCATCACACCTGAGAAAGTAGCCATTCTGCAGGAAGTAGACCACATCTTTATTTCCTCTTTGAAGAAAACCGGCCTTTACGACCAGGTATGGCAAGCCGGTGCCATGCTGTTGCCTATCCAGAGCGTGGGCGTAATGGGCGATGAGCGTACTTACGAGCGCGTGGTGGCCCTGCGGGCCGTAACCAGCGTAGACGGCATGACCGCCGACTGGTGCCATTTGCCGTATGAGTTCCTGGCCGATGTCTCCAACGAGATCATCAACAAAGTGCGCGGGGTAAACCGCGTAGTCTACGACATCAGCTCTAAACCACCAGCCACTATTGAGTGGGAATAGTGTTTTAAGGCTAGTTTTTAGAATTCAATGAAAAAACAGATAGTACTTGCCGTTGCCGGATTTGCGTTAAGCTGGAACGTTCAGGCCCAGACCAATGCTGACCTGAATACCCGCCTGCAGAACGGCCGGATTTTGGTGGATCAGCAGAAGTATGAACTGGCCTTGGCCGAACTGATGCCGCTCACCGCTGCGGCTACCGGGAAGAGCTACGCGCCAGACGCGGCTTTCCTGTACAGCGTGGCGGCCGCCAGACAGAAGAAGTGGGCCGAGGCCGACAAGATGCTCACCCAACTCACCTCTGAGCATGCCAACTGGGGCGGCTTAGCCGATGCGCAATACCTGCACGGGCAAGTACTGTTTGAAAAGAAAGAATACCTGCGGGCGCTGAAAGCCCTGGAACCTATCCAGGATGCCTCCCTGCGGAACGACGTGGCCTCCATGAAGCGGCATTACATGATGCTGCTCACCGATAAAGCCACGTTCCAGTACCTCATGCGCCAGTTTCCGCAGGACGCTACCCTGGCCAAAACCTACGCCGATAAACTGGCCGGCGGCTGGTTCACGGAGCAGGATCGCCCGCAACTGGAAGCTTTGGTCCGTCAGTTCAACCTGGATCTTGGTTATCTGCAGCGTACCGCCGCCGTCCGGAAAGAGGAATACAACGTAGCGGTTCTCCTGCCCTTCAACATCTCTGATGCCGGGGTGCGGGTAGACAAAAAGAACCTGTTCATCACCGATTTCTACGCCGGCATGGTCGCCGCTCAGGACTCGCTGCAGAAGCAGGGCGTGCGGGTGAACGTTTTCCCGTACGATACCAAGAACGATACCGCCCAGATCAGGAAAGTGATGCAGTTGCCGGACCTGGGAACTATGGACCTGGTAGTAGGGCCTATCTACAAAAACAACAGCGCCTACGCCGCCAAAATTGCCCAGCAGCGTACCCTCAACATGGTGAATCCTTTCTCTGATGACCTAGAGGTCACCAAGGGAAACCCGTTCCTGTACCTCATGGAGACTACGGTGGCCACTCAGGGGCAGCGCGCGGCGGCTTATGCGTACCATACCTTTCCTAAGAAAACGGCGGTGATCATCTTTGACAGCGAGAAAGACGATACCACCTATGCCGGAAACTTCCGGCGCACCTACACTGCCTTAGGCGGGAAAGTGGTCTCTTTTCAGAAAATCAACTCAAAAACAACCGGTAGCCTGAACACTGCGCTGAACAGTGTTAACCTCAGGGATTTGGGAGTTTTGGTGGTACAGTCCTCGGCTCCGGCCGTAGCAACGGGCACCGTGGGGTTCCTGGAACAGAAGGCTTCCAAAGTACCGGTGATTGTCTCCCAGAAATGGCTGGAAGTACCCCAGATCAGTTTCTCCCAATTCGATTTTCTGGAGATGTACTTCACGGCTCCTAAATACATTGACCAGGAGAACCCAGCCCTGCAGGAGTTTAAAAGAGCCTACACCAGGCGCTATAACCTTCCTCCGTCCACGTTTACCTATGCTGGTTTTGAGCTGATGAACTACTATGGCCGTAGGCTGCAGGAGAACGGTTACGCCGCGCCTCCCAGGTTAGGAGACGTACAACCGGGTGTGTTTTACCAAGGGGTTGGCTATTCTACTTCTACCGGGAAACAGGCACAGGACAACCAATACCTGCCCATCATCAAGATAGAAAACGGAAGACTTTTAGTGGTTAACCCGGTACTTTAATTTATTGATTGGATAGAGATTGAATGATGGATTGACTAGTCTTTTCCATTTTTCATTCTCTCATTCACTCCTTCACTCAATCACTCATTAAATTATGTCACTGACCCATACAACCAGCCAAGAACTCTTTCAGCGTGCCCAGCAATTCATTCCGGGTGGGGTAAACTCACCGGTGCGGGCGTTCAGAGCGGTAGGCGGACAACCTCTTTTCTTGAAATCGGCGAAGGGTGCTTTCCTCTTTGACGAGGATGGCAACCAGTATATTGATTTGATCAATTCCTGGGGCCCTATGATTCTGGGCCACGCCCACGAAACCATTGAAAAAGCCGTGCGCGATGCCTTGCCAGGTTCCCTTTCCTTTGGCGCGCCTACCCGCCGCGAGATTGAGATGGCCGAGCTCATCATCAGCATGATCCCCAGCGTGGAGAAAGTGCGCATGGTGAACTCCGGCACGGAGGCTACCATGTCAGCCATCCGGGTAGCCAGAGGCTATACCGGCCGCGACAAGATCATCAAGTTTGAGGGCTGCTACCACGGCCACGGCGATTCTTTCCTGATTGCCGCCGGCAGCGGAGCCGTTACCCTGGGCGTGCCAGACAGCCCCGGCGTGACCAAAGGTGTTGCCAATGATACCTTAACGGCCCCTTACAATGACCTGGCCGCGGTGCAAACCCTGATAGATGCCAATCCGGCGCAGATTGCCGCTATCATCCTGGAACCAGTGGTGGGGAACATGGGCCTGGTGCCACCCGCCGAAGGTTTCCTGCAAGGACTGCGTGACCTGTGCACCAAAGAAGGCATTGTGCTTATTTTTGACGAGGTAATGACTGGTTTCCGTTTGGCCAAAGGCGGTGCCCAGGAGCTTTTTGGGGTGATGCCAGACATGACCACGCTCGGGAAAATCATTGGCGGCGGCATGCCGGTGGGTGCCTACGGCGGAAAGCAGGAAATCATGAACTCGGTGGCTCCGGCTGGCCCCGTGTACCAGGCAGGAACGCTGTCCGGGAACCCGATTGCCATGTCGGCGGGGTTGGCGGCTTTGACCTACCTGAACGAGCACCCCGAGCTGTACACCCACTTACAGCACATCACGGATAAACTGGTGAACGGCACCAAGCAGAACATGCAGCAACTGGGCCTGAACTACACCATCAACCAGGTAGGCTCCATGTTCAGCCTGTTCTTCACCGAAGAACCCGTAACGGATTTCGCCTCGGCGAAAACTTCTTCTTTGCAGACCTTCGGGCGGTATTTCCACGAGATGCTGCAGCGCGGGATCTATCTGGCTCCTTCGCAGTTTGAAACGCTGTTTGTGTCGGCGGCTATCACCGAGGACTTAGCTGATCAGTACCTGACTGCTAACCTGGAAGCTTTGAGAGCAACCCACGCCTAATACGTAACCCATAAAAGCAGAAGCGGCACCTGAGGTATTCAGGTGCCGCTTCTGTTTTTATGCTTCAACGTAGTTTTCTTTCTTCTTTCTAAGACGGTAGAAATTTAGAAGCACCTCAAATACAACCGAGGTTGAGGAGCCAATCAAAAAGAGCATCACGATGTTTTCTTTTACAATGAAGGGCATTTGAAAGAAGTCAGTCATGGCACAAAGTAACAGCACCACACTTAGCAGCCAGGCTGTCACGACCACTAAAACATTCTTCTCGGTAGGATGACTTACAAAGGTTCTTCGGTTCTTCTGCATAGTCAAAGTGTTTGGATTCCTTTCCTTCACCAAGTTATTCATTTTTGGTCCAGATCCAAAAGCGCTGGAAACAGCTGGCCTGAGATATCTTCTCCCCTTGATGATCTTATCACTGACAACCACTCGGGATGATAACACCAATAAATGAGATGTAAATTCAGGTGTCGCTTCCACTATGAACAATCCTTTGTTTATCCCTCGTGCTTGGCTCTGAGATAGTTCAGGTACACTCCTACCACTACAAGGCTGGAGGTGAACATCAGAAACAAAAAGCCAGCATTGCTTCGGCTAATGATGCGCTGCTCAAACACCTGGGTCATGGCCAGGATCATCAACCCCATGGCCATCAGCCAAACGATGGTGATGAGGAGCACATGTTTCTTTGTGGGACGATAGAGCCAGTTTCTGGTTGAATTTGCCATATTTGAAGAAATCTTAAGGTAGCCCGTGGCTCGGTTTACAAATAACAAATACCGTTTTACGTAAGTCACTGCATTAGATAAAGGAACATGTGTAAATAATTCTCGTCATAGAAGGAGAATTATGCCTCCAGATTAAGACACATAAGATGCCGAGAAATTGGTATCGCTTTTTAAAAATAAGATTACCAGCGGTATAGGGTACATGTAGTCTCAGGCTTATACCGGCAATTTCCACCACAACCCACTTGTGCATGACCTCCTTTTTTGAACTGAAGAAAAACAACACTACCGTACAGACCGAGATTATTGCGGGTATCTCTTCCTTTCTGGCTACCTCGTACATCATAGTGGTTAACCCCAGCATACTAAGCCAGGCCGGCATGCCCTTCTCGGCGGTGCTCACGGCCACGGTGCTGGTGTGCTTCTTCAGCAGCCTTATGATGGGCCTGTATGCCAAAAACCCTATTCTGGTGGCGCCTGGCATGGGCCTGAATGCCTTCTTCACGTTTACGGCGGTGCTGGGCATGAAAGTGCCCTGGCCGGTGGCTTTGGGAGCGGTATTCTGGTCGGGGATTGTGTTCCTGCTGCTATCGGCGTTCAATGTGAGAACGTACATCATTAAGGCTATTCCGCGGCCGCTCCGGTACGCCATTGCGGCGGGTATCGGGTTGTTTATCTCGCTCATCGGGTTTTCCAATGCCAAGTTTGTGGCTCCTAATCCGGCTACTATCATTGGTATGGGAGCGCTCACCCCGGCGGTACTCACGTTCATTGCGGGTTTGCTGGTGACGGCCGTATTGGTCACCAAACAGGTACGCGGCGGTATTTTGCTGGGCATCCTGTTCACCACCTTGGCCGCCTATCCTATTGGCCGGTGGTGGGGACTGGAAGCCACTGGTGGCGCACCCGGCACATTGGTCAACTGGCAGGGCATTTTCTCGGCCCCTGATTTCAGCCTGTTTTTCCAATTAGACCTCGTAAACTCCCTGCAATGGTCGGTGGTGCCGGTGATCTTCGCGTTTGTCTTCACCGATATGTTTGACAGCCTTTCCACTTTGGTGGGCCTAGCCGAGGCCGCCAACCTGCTGGATGAACGCGGCGAGCCCCGTAACGTGAAACGCTCCCTCATGGTAGATGCCTTTGCCACCACCATGGCCGGTTTGGTGGGCTCCAGCCCCGGCACGGCCTATATTGAATCGGCGGTGGGCATTGAGGCAGGCGGTCGCACCGGACTCACAGCGGTGGTGGGCGGATTGCTGTTTCTGCCGTTCCTGTTTCTGGCTCCGCTTTTATCGGTGGTGCCGGCTATTGCCACTGCTCCGGCTGTGGTGCTGGTGGGCGTGTTCATGGTGCGTCCGGTGACTAAAATCAACTGGGGGCAATTGGACGAAGCCATTCCGGCTTTCCTGGCCATGGTGCTCATCCCCTTCTCCTACTCCATCACGCAGGGTATCATCTGGGGCTTTCTCTCCTGGACAGCCCTGAAACTGATCAGCGGCAAAAAACAGGATGTCACCTGGCCTTTGCTCATTGTAGACGTTTTCTGCATCATTGCTCTGATCTTGCATTGATTTGCTGTTTTAAGCCCTTTTTCAGGAAAACAGCTCTAAAACAGATTTCAGTACTTCCCTTTCTTTTCACTAATAACCATCCCTTCGCTCATGGCCCACCAAGACCACACCGGCAAATTCAGCATTGACATCAAGGTGACCGAAGCAGATATTGACGCTTTGGGGCACGTGAATAACGTGGTGTATCTGCGCTGGGTGCAGGAGGTATCTGCAGCCCATTGGGTCCACGTGGCTCCGCAAGAGATGCAGGAGAAGTTTCTATGGGTGGTGCTTCGGCACGAGATCGACTTCCACAAACCCGCTTTCGCCGGGGAAACGGTGACAGGCTATACCTGGGTAGGCAATTACCAGGGGGCCAAATTTGAGCGGTTCGTGAGTTTGTACCGGGCCGGAACCGAGGAACTCTTGGCCTCCGCCAAAACCACCTGGTGCCTGCTGGATGCCCAAACCATGCGACCCAAACGAATTGATAAGGAGATGTTGGAATTGCTTTAGAAGGAAACTCAAATTTAATAACCCGTGCTGTTTTTGCTTTCAGTCTACATGCGTTCTTAATTGACACGAGTTGGAAGAGTTTGTAAATAACCGAACCATAAGAATTGTCAGATACGACACAGAACGAAACTGGTCTGATTTGCTTCCCGACAAAGATTGGGTTTGTTTGCTATTGGTAAAGGGAAAGCCAAAGACGTACATTGATGAAGTAATTTCAAAAATCATCCTCCATAATGTAGGGTGGCTCTGTACTGTTGGCGACGAAGCAGAATGGGTGCATGATTATGTAGACGAGGAAATCTCTTACAGGAATGCCGAGGTGGAAGATCTTTACTTACCCCCGCACTTGTTAATAACTACCTGGCACCAAGATTTACAAGAGGCAATTTGGTATTCTTTATTCATGGCCAATTCTGATAAAGTAGACCTAAAAGAGGTGATAATCCTGGACATTTCTGGCGAACTAGACATACCAACAGTAAAGACGTACCTTGAGAAATTAAAAATGAAAGAATCAGGCGATAAGTAAAATAAACGCCGGTCTAACTTCTAATACTTTTTAATGGCAGGACAGATTAAATAAAGGATGGGGTTTAAAGATAATTTACTGAAACTTGCTAGAGCATTGGCCTTCAAGCCTGATGAATTTGATGCGTTTGGTATCTATGAATGGCCCGCCATCATGAAGCGGGTTGAGAAAGAATTCATCATCAAAATAAATTCAAACACTCAATTCAACCAATGGCGGGAGAACCTCAAAAGCCCACAACTGGGTCTTGCTTTAGAAAACCCCATCGCTCCTCTCAGCCTGCTAATTGACAGGAATGAAAAAGTCTGGTTTGTTGCGTGCGATTCTTACCGTGATCCTACCAAGCTTTGGCTTTTTCAAGGTTACATTGAACCTATTCAGCGGCTGCTAGAATCCCATTACAGGTTTGAATTTTATGTAATTTCTAAAAAGTATGAATGGCTGCTTTGCGCTGACCACCTTAATAACTTAATTGGGCTTGGAACCATCATCCCTAAAATCCAGCAGCAGGGAATAAGAAACTTTCAGTACTAAATAAGTGGATCACAGAATGAGAGCAAAAGGCCGTTTGCCGCTTAGACAAGGCTGATGTACAATATCAATGATGATAGATAGGAACACAGGTCATCTTACTTTTAGCCTTGATAAAGTCGTTACCCAGACAACTACACTGGCAGATCTCAAAGGTTTTGCTTTTGGCGAGATGCAGGAAGAAAGGAACTTACTTAATGGTTGGATTCACTTCGTCGTCAAAAACGTGGAAATGTCTGGAAAATATCTCAACATAACATTCTTCTTTCACCAGGAAGCACTAAATTCTGTCACGTTTATAATCAACAATTCTCCTTTTGATTTAGAGAGCGGCTGGGGCACTTGGAATGAAAAAGAAGAAAGGGAAAAAGTAATTTTTTTTACCCAATGGCTTGAAGAACAGGTTGGTCCTGCCAGAAACTTTACGTGGGGGCATATCTGGGCAGCTTATGATCCTTTAAGCGGTGGAAGTTCAATAGGTATAAGGTACAAATAGGTAATACAATAATTAAGAATATCTATCAGAATTCGGTATCAATTCTTCACTTCACAGGGATATTTCCCCAATCAAGGTGATTTCTTGCTCTTTTATAAAACATAGATGAAAAAGGAAAAAAGCAGGTGGTTGAAGCAGCCAATAATCTCCATAACTGCACTCACAATATTGCTTTCATTTGTTAAATCAATAGCGTTTGGGCAAGTTTCTTTACCGAAGGTTTTCAGTGATCACATGGTTCTGCAAAGAGGAACTGATATTCCGGTTTGGGGAATAGCGAGGGCCGGGGAACAGATTTCGGTGGAGTTTGGCGGAAACAGGGTGAAAACAGTTGCCGGGCAAGACGGGAAGTGGAAGCTGCGCCTGCCCCAAATGCCAGCCGGAGGACCGTACACAATGAACGTGTACGAAGGCAGCCAAACCCAGCCGATGAAAACCTTTAAAGACGTGCTCCTTGGCGATGTCTGGTTGGCCTCGGGCCAATCTAACATGGAATGGCAGGTACAGCAATCCATGAATGCCCGGGAGGAAATAAAGAAGGCGAACTATCCTGCCATCCGGATGTTCAATGTTCCGCATGATAAAAGGACCCAGGCGCAGTCTGATGTGATGGGCGGCTCCTGGCAAGCCTTGGACTCGGTGACGGTGAAAACGGCTTCGGCGGTGGCGTATTTTTTTGCCAGAGAGATACATGCCGAGCTGAATGTACCCATCGGCATTCTGCAGGCTACCTGGGGTGGCACTCCGGTGGAGGCCTGGACAAGCCGCGACCAATTGCTCTCCTCCCCCATCACCCGTAACAAAGTACTGCAGAACGATACCGTCACAGTTAACCATTTCATCAAAGACAGCCTGGACCTGGTTCGGTTCTGGGAAATCGTGTACAAGCCCCACAATAAAACCGAGAAGACCATCCCCAACCCCAGGCTCAATGATGCAAAGTGGCCGGAACTCACCATGCCCGCCACCCTCAAAGACCTGAACATGCCCGGCTACGAAGGAATGGTCTGGCTGCGAAAAAACGTGGACTTGCCCGCTCCTATGGCTGGCAAAGAGTTGACGCTGCACCTGGGGCACCCTGAGATGAATTACACCTTGTACTTCAACGGGCAAGAAATAGCCAAAAATGTCTGGAATGCCAGCCCCACGCACCACTACCGTATTCCGGCCAAATTGGTAAAACAGGGCAAAAACGTACTGGCCGTGCGAATGGCGTTTCTGTGGGGAGGCGGTGGCTTTAATCCCCCGGCCGAGGAAATGTACCTTACCTATGGCACCTCTAAGATTAGCCTGGCGGGTTCCTGGAAATTCAGAAAAGACCTGGAGCCCACCATCCCTACCATCAAGAATTACCACCAGTATCCTACTTACCTCTACAATGCCATGATCAACCCCATTGTCTCCTATGGGATCAAAGGGTTTCTTTGGTACCAGGGCGAAAATAACGTGGACGCGCCGTACGATTACCGCACGTTGTTTCCCCTGATGATCAATGATTGGCGCATCCGGTGGCAGCAGGGCTATTTGCCGTTCCTGTACGTACAGCTGGCCAATTACCTGAAAACCCAGCCAGAGCCGTCGGAAAGTAATTGGGCAGCCCTCCGCGAAGCCCAGACCCTGGCTTTGGCCCAGCCAAACACCGGCATGGCTTGCATCATTGACATTGGCGAAGCCGATAACATTCACCCTCAGAACAAGCAAGAAGTAGGCAGAAGACTGGCCTTGGTGGCAAAAAAACAGGTGTACCAAAAGCCGGTGCAGGCTTCCGGCCCCATGTACCAGGGACATGAGATTACGGGTGATCAGATCACTATCCGTTTCTCTGAAACTGGAACAAGCCTGGCTACCAAAGGCGGTGGTCCACTTAAAGGATTTGCCGTTGCCGGGAATGACCACAAGTTCTACTGGGCAGATGCCAGGATTGATGGAAACAAAGTACTGGTGAGCTCAGGGAAAGTGAGGAACCCGGTGGCAGTTCGCTACGCCTGGGCAGACAACCCGGATTGCAACCTCGTCAATCAGGAAGGCCTGCCGGCTGTTCCGTTCCGCACCGATGACTGGAAGCTGGAACAAGTGAAATAAAGATTCCATCTCCCTTTCAGAACTGCTCCTTTCAGGTCAAAGAATTGCTAAAGGAGTGTTATGTCTGGCTCCATGAATATTGGTTAATTTGAGATGCATCTTTATTTCATAAAGTTATATGTCACTCAAGAAGATTATTTCTGCGCTCCTCTTGGCGGGCAGCAGTTTTGTAGCAACGGGTCAGGCGGTGAAAGAGCACGGTGCTTTGCGCGTGGAGGGTACGCAGTTAAAAGACAAAGCAGGCCAGCCCATCGTGCTTCGGGGCATGAGCTTCGGGTGGCATAATTTCTGGCCGCGGTTCTACACTCCGCAGACGGTTAGCTGGCTTAAGAAAGACTGGAACATCAATGTGGTCAGGGCGGCCATGGGCATTGAACCCAAAGATGGCTACAAAGAAAAGCCCGAGTGGTCTAAAGAAAAGATAAAGGCGGTGGTAGACGGGGCTATCAAAGAGAACATTTACGTGATCATTGACTGGCACAGCCACAACATCAATCTGCCTGAGGCCAAGGCGTTCTTTACCGAGATGGCTAAGACCTACGGCAATAACCCGCACGTGATCTACGAGATCTTCAACGAGCCCGACGAGGAATCCTGGCCCGAGGTGAAAGCCTACTCCGAGGAACTCATCAAAACCATCCGGGCGATTGACCCAGATAACCTCATTCTGGTGGGCACCCCGCACTGGGACCAGGACGTGCACCTGGCCGCCGATGATCCTATCAAAGGCGCCACCAATATCATGTACACCCTCCATTTCTACGCCGCCACCCACAAACAGGAACTGCGTAACCGCGGCGATTACGCCCTGAACAAAGGCTTACCGCTGTTCATCTCTGAATCGGCGGGAATGGAAGCTACCGGTGACGGGCCATTGAACGAGGCCGAATGGCAGAAATGGATTGACTGGGCCGAGAAAAACAAAATCAGCTGGGTAACCTGGTCGGTATCGGATAAAAACGAGACCTGCTCGGTGCTGCTTCCCACCGCCTCCTCCACCGGCAACTGGAAAGACTCCGATCTGAAACCATCGGGCATTAAAAGTCGGGACCTTATCAGAAAGTACAACGGTCAGTCTCAAAAAAGAGCACAGAAATAGCTTTTATTACTGCCGAAAAGAACAGGTAAACGGAACCGCGGCAGTTCACAAATAAAACGCCCGGGCAAAATAAACGCCTGGGCGTTTTCCGTTTATTTTAGGGAAAGCAGGCTATAAATTGATATTTCCCCAATTTGCAGCCGTGGCAAGTACCGGAATTTACACGTACCTTGCAGCTTCATTCAAAGCTACTTACCCTATGATCCTCACCGACCTCCAGATTCTGGAAGAGATTGAAAAAGGTACCATTCTGATTGAGCCCTATGACCGAAGCTATTTAGGCACTAACTCCTATGATGTTCATTTGGGAAAATACCTGGCGTTCTACAAAGACGAGGTGCTGGATGCCCGCCAACACAACCAGATTGAAGTGTTTGAAATCCCAGAAGAAGGGTATGTGCTGGAACCCGGCCGCCTGTACCTGGGTGTCACCGAAGAATACACCGAGACCCACGCCCACGTGCCGTTCCTGGAGGGTAAATCCAGCGTAGGCCGCCTGGGAATTGATATCCATGCCACCGCTGGCAAAGGCGATGTAGGTTTCTGCAACCACTGGACCCTGGAGATCTCGGTAAGCCAGAAGGTGCGGGTGTACCACAACATGCCCATTGGCCAGCTGATTTATTTTGAGGTGAAAGGCGGCATTGAGAACTACTACAACAAGAAAAGCAGTGCCAAATACAACCAGCGGTCGGTGTTTCCGGTGGAGTCTATGATGTGGAAGAATAAGTTCTAAAAGGTAGTCGCAACGCTTCCGCTCCATATCTTTTAGAAC
The DNA here is from genome assembly GCF_017355955.1 of Sabulibacter ruber. GTDB lineage: Bacteria > Bacteroidota > Bacteroidia > Cytophagales > Hymenobacteraceae > Nibribacter > Nibribacter ruber_A. The sequence goes on from NZ_JAFFID010000001.1 coordinate 936,812, forward strand.
AATTTGTAGTTATCTCAGATAGGCTTTGTAATACAGCAAGAACTTTATTTTCAAGGGTTTAAAAGCTGAAAAACAAGCAACAAACGGGTATTTAGCACGTTCTTTTCAGAGCAAAGTCAACTTTTTTAGCTTGAGTTTTGTTCAGGAATAGATGGCACGGGAATTGTATAAAAGAGATCAAAACCAGATGACTATGAAAAGATTCGTGTATACCTTAGCCTTGGTTCTGTTTGTGAGTATCGCGTCTTTCGCCCAGAGTGGAACCACCGCAGAGCAACGCGCCAAGAACTTGTCTGATAAAATGATCCGGGAGTTGCAGCTCAACAACTACCAGTCGCGCAAGATCAGGGAGATTAACCTGAAGAACGCGCTTAAAATGGTAGACTTTGAGACAAAGTACGCCAACAACCCGGCTGAACTGGAGAAATGTATCAATGGCGTGTGTAAGGAGCGTGACAAAGAGTTGGTGAACCTTTTAAGCACTGCCCAATACTCACAATATTACAGCGCACGTAAGTCATTTAACACCTATGACCGTGAATACGCGCTGAAGATGCAAAAAGAAAACGCCAGGGTAGCGAAAACATTAGTTGCTCAGGACAAAGCAGATGCTAAGCGTACGTTCCCGCAAACAGCACCTGCCGTAATCAAAGAGACTTCCACCAATAAATAATACGCCTAACAGCATAACAAAAAAGCCGCTTTCTCAAGCGGCTTTTTTGTTATGCATGCATTTGTTGCTTACTGAGGGTTCTGAGAATTGCGTTTTTGCTGATCCTCAACGTGCTTCATCAGTTCCTGGCAAAGCGCTCTCATTTTCTCGGCCATCATCTTGTCATTGGTAGCCTGCTCAATGCTCTGGGCCATAGCGCCAAGGGTATCAATGTAGAAGTACTTCATTTCATCCACCGGCATGTCTTTGGTCCAAAGGTCAATCTTCATGGTGCCAGAGTCATTGCGGTCCCACAGGGAAATATTGATGGCTTTGGCGAAGTGGATATCATCACCGGCATCGGTGGCGCGCCAGCTGATGGCTTCCGGAACGCGCTGATCATCAAGGGCAATACTGAAGTGTATTTCTGATTTCTTCATTTGTTTCATGGGCTTTCACGCGGGTGGGCGTGTCGGTTCAAAACACAAAGGTAAAACGTTTTTTGCAGTTAGCCGCTTCTTAAGCAGTCTTCCTCCCCTATTTCTATTTCTGGCCTGTTTTAAGAAAACCGACGGTAAAACAAAAGCCTGCCCGGATAAACCAGGCAGGCTTTCTTATTTTTTGTGTTTTGGTGCTTATACGTAGTTGTTCAGCATTACTGGCATTACCAGCATCAGGATGTTCTCTTCTTCGTCGTTGCTGGTTGGCATCAACAAGCCGGCGCGGTTTGGCGTGGAGAGTTCCAGTGAGATTTCGTCTGAGTCAATGTTGCTCAGCATCTCGGTGAGGAACTTCGCGTTGAAGCCAATCTCCATGTCCTCGCCGTCGTACTGGCAGGTCAGGCGCTCGCTTGCCTCGTTTGAGAAATCTAAGTCCTCAGCGGAGATTTGCAGCTCGCTGCCGGTAATGCGCAGACGAACCTGGTGCGTGGTCTTGTTAGAGTAGATGGAGATACGCTTAACAGAGCTCAGGAAATCGTAACGGTCAATGGTGAGTTTGTTAGGGTTCTGCACCGGAATCACGTTCTCGTAATCTGGGTAGCGCTCGTCAATTAAGCGGCAGATCATTCTGATGTTGTCAAAGCTGAAGAACGCGTTTGACGTATTGAACTCCACTCTTACGGCCGTAGCCTCATTTGGCAACGTAGACTTGAGCAGGTTGAAGGCTTTTTTAGGGATAATGATGGAAGCAGTGTTCTCGCTGCTCACATCCTGGCGGCGGTAGCGCAACAGGCGGTGACCGTCTGTGGCTACAAACGTGATGTTGCCGCTGTTCAGCTGCACAAAAATACCTGTCATGGCCGGACGCAACTCATCATTGCTCACCGCAAAGATGGTTTTGTTAATAGCACGGCTCAACACATTGGATGGAATCTCAATGGCATTGCCCCCGCGTACCACCGGCACTTTAGGGAAATCAGTGGCGTTCTCGCCAGACAATTTGTAACGGCCATTGGAAGAGCTGATCTCAATGGTGTAGGTCTCCTCGTCAATGGTGAAGGTGACCGGTTGGTCTGGCAGGTTTTTAAGCGTATCAATCAAGATACGAGCCGGAGCGGCAATGCGGCCGTTCTCGCGGGCTTCTACGTGTATCTCCGTGATCATGGAGGTCTCCAGATCACTTGCCGTGATGGTCAAGACGCCGTCGTTGATCTCAAACAAGAAGTTCTCCAAGATCGGCACCACCGGGTTGTTGGCCACTACCCCGTTGATGCTGGTAAGCTGCTTCAGCAGCGCCGTAGAAGATACAATGAATTTCATCCGCTATAGTAGGTTTGGATAAGGTCGTTTATCGGGCAAAGTTAACCAAAAAAGCATCTTTTCCTATCTTAAAGGCCGTTTTTGTTTCCGCCTAGCGTCTATTTCAGGCCTGTTTTTCAGAAAAGAAGCTAAATCTAAATGCCCCCGTTTTACCTCAATATATGAACTAATTCTCTTCTTTGAAAGGCTTATTGAACAAGCCCTTAAAGTAGAGAAGCCGGAGGAAAACTTCAGGGGAAGTGTGCCTCCGGCTTCTCTATTAAGAGTATCAGGAACTGGGCTAGCGTTTTTCTTTCATGAATGCTTTGAAAGCTCCTTTCTTCAGGAATTTAGAGGAGAGAGTATTCACGGTTGGGGCTGGAGCCGCCGCATCTGGGAAGGTAAACGTTAGGTTAGGTTCTGCCACGGTTACAAAATCCTGCTGGTTAAACAAGGTCAGGATGTCTGTCAGGCTACCGGTTGAATTTTTATCGGCGCTCAGGACATGGATGTCATCGCTGAAGGAGAACACAATCTTGGTTCTGGTTTGCTCCACAAATTTCTGCAACTGCTCTGGGGTGCCGCTGCCTTCAATAGACACCATGAACTCGTTGGTCAACCCAAAGCGCTGTGAGTTTGGATCTTCTTCATCCTGGGTGAACATGGGGTGGGCAAAGGAAACCACTGCCTCTCTCTGTAGTTTGGTTAACAGTTTTTCTGTGTCAAAGCAATTGGAGCCCTTAACCAGTTTCACCTGGGTGATGATACCAGAATCCATGGCTAATTCACCGGCAATGCTGTGTACCTGGGGGTATCTGTTCAGGAGCTGTTGTTTAGCTGCCTGAGACATTCCTTCTGCAAAGCCAACTAAAACCATCTCCCCGTTTGGCGTACCAAAATCTACTGGTCCGGAGATCTTATTGGTATAGGAGTAAAAAGTACATCCGGCAAAGCGAGCATCAGACATGGAGATTACTTGTCTGCTGGGTCTGGGCTCTTGACTTTCGCAGGAAAACAGAAAAGAAGATAATACTGTCAGGATTGAGAGAGAGAATAGTTGTTTCATAGCAAAATAGAATCATTGACCATATGATTCTACTACTACGGCTATCCTGAAAAAAAGAAACACTGATATAATTAAATCAACAGCTAAATTTCACAACATATTGTAAACAAACAACATACATATGTAAAATTTTACATTAGGAGAACCTAATATTTGTTGACTTTCATTCTGAGGCACGCAGGACTAATCTTCAAAACGTATTATTTACAATTAATTAATACGCCTCTTTAGCTGGCTACTTCTTCCTAAATAGCCTCCCATTTTTGGCAGGGAAGATTTTTCCTTTCTCCAAGCTCACTTTTCCATTGATCAGGATGGTCTCAAATCCGGTTGCCAGCTGAAAAGGTGACTCGTAAGTGGTAGTTTCGTGCACCTTGCCGGGGTCAAATACCAGAATATCGGCTTTCTTGCCCACCGCTAGTTCGCCTCTGTCTGTCAATCCCATCGTTTTAGCCGATAAAGAGGTCATTTTCCGGATGGCTTGCTCCATGGGTAGTTGGTTGGTCTTAACCACATACTCTTCAATGATGCGGGCAAAGGTGCCGTACCCTCTGGGGTGCCGCATGTCTGGTCCGCCGTCTGAACAAATCATTGTGGTAGAATCAGTAATGAAACGGGCTTGCAGGGCTTCATCCATCACAAAGTAGGCGGCCGATGCCCCGCCCGGCTTAATGTTATCAATAAGAACATCTTCAAAAGGCTTCTTTTTCTCCTGGGCTAGTTGCGCCAGAGTTTTGCCGGCAAACGGAGCCGTGCCAATGAGAGTGGCCTGAGGGCCATTGCGCTTGTTTACCCGGTTGCGGAGGTAAGTCTCCAGCTCTTCCCGACGAGTAGCCACCACCTGGTCAAAGTTATTAGGCGGCAAGGCCCACTCTGGGAACAGGATGCTGATGCCTGTAAAACTGGCGGTATACGGGTACACATCGGCGGTGACATTGATTCCTCTCTGGCGGGCCCTTTCCAGTTGAGCCAATAGCTGCTCTGCCCGTTCCCTACCTTTCCCGAACACGGCTTTGATGTGGGACACATGCACCGGGCAGTACTTGCCCTGCACGAGCAGTTCTTCCAGAGAGGCTTCCACCGCGTCATTGTCTTCGTTGCGCACGTGGCTGGTGATGAGCTTGCCCTTTTCCCCTACTATCTTTGCCAGATGCTCCAGTTCATAGGTAGGTGCGTACATTCCGGGGATGTATTCCAATCCGGTGGACAGCCCCAGGCAGCCCATTTCTAACTGCTCCCTTAGCAACTGCCCCATTTTCTCCAGCTGAGCCGGGGTAGGTAATGAATCGAATTTAACTCCAGATTCCATCCGCAGGGTACCGTGCCCTACAAAGGTAGCCACATTCACATCGGCGCCGGTTTGGTCCAGGCGCTGCATCCAGGTTTTCAGGTTCTCGGGGTGGGAACCGTCCTGTCCCAAAATAACGGTGGTTGCTCCCATTGCCAGAAAGTTCTGGAAGCCCTTCTTTCCCATGGGGTCGCCGTGGGCGTGGGTATCAATGAACCCGGGTGTCACCACTTTGCCTTTGGCGTCCATCACCCGTTGCACCTTCACCAGAGACGCATCTACGGCCCCGATGAAAGCGATCGTATCTTCCCGAACGAGCACATCCGCCCGATACGCCTTTCTACCGGTTCCGTCTACCACCTGCCCATTGGCAATGAGCACGTCAAACGTTTTATTGGGCTGGGTTTTGAGAAAAGCCTTGAAAGAAGGCTCATTTTGGGCACAGGCAGTAAGGGTGCATAAAAGAAGCGCAAGTACTTGTAAAGGATATAATCGCATGAGAGGGAAATGCTTTTTAGGGCAAGCGTTAATTCAAAATTCCTCTGGCTAGACCAGTACTAATTAGATCGGTTACAAGCAGCTTTGCTTGATTCTGGTCTGGTTTTCTAAAACCAGGTTTAAAACAGAACCGGTAACCAGCCCGGTACCTATTGCTATACAATTTGAGAGAACTCTGTCGTTTACACAAATATTAATAAAAATTAATATTCTGATTGACAACACCGCTATGAAAATTGAGCACGTGGCACTCTGGGCGCAGGACCTGGAAAAGATGAAGGAATTCTACGTGAAATACTTCCACGCCAAATCCAATGAGAGATACCACAACCCCACCAAGAACTTCACTTCTTACTTCCTGAGCTTTTCAGAGGGTGCCCGGCTGGAGATTATGCACAGACCCGATATCCCGGAGAACCAAAACGATGTTGCCCGGCAAAGCCTGGGGCTGATTCACCTGGCTTTCTCGGTGGGCAGTAAAGAGAAGGTAGATGCGCTAACCGAAACCCTGAGAAAAGACGGATACCCTATCTACGGGGAACCCAGAACCACCGGCGATGGCTACTATGAAAGCGTGGTGCTGGACCCAGAGAACAATATGATTGAGATTACAGAGTAATCCGTTTAGGGGCTGTTTTGTAGAAAACAGCCCCTAAACGGATTTAAAGCAACGTTAACCCTCCACGGCGGTCAATTTTGCCGGTGGCTGTCTCGGGTAGGCGGGGCAGGTAGCCAAATTGCTTTGGTATTTCGTACTTAGAGAGCGATTCAGTGAGTTTGCCTTTGAGGTTGGTTTCTTCCACATCGGTGAGCGGACTTCCTTCCAACACGGCAATGAGGCGTTCACCCAAGGTTTCATCCGGCAGGGCCGCCGCAAAATAACGGCGGGTTATTCCCAAGTCAGCCAACGCTTCTCCCAGGGCTGCTTCCACTTTCTCTAACTGCACCTTTACGCCACCGGAATTGATGGTGTTATCGGCACGGCCCAACCACCGGAAGGAAGTATTGTTCAATAGTTCCACCAGGTCATTGGTGATCAACGTCTCGCCCCCGGTAACCTCCGCGGAGATGGTGAGGCAGCCGCGTTCATCCTGTCCTAAGGTTACCTCGGGGGGAGCGGTGTAGTGATCGGTTCTTTCGCTTCCGTTCAGCCGGCGGACGGCAATGTGGGAGATGGTTTCGGTCATGCCGTAGCTTTGGTAGACGGGTACTTCCAGCGTTTGCACGGCTTCTTCCAGGGTTTTACTAATGGCGGCCCCACCCAGCAGAATGGCTTTCATATGGTTCAGTTTGGCAACTTTCTCTGGCGTTTGCTCCAGAATGGCCTGTAGTTGCAGGGGCACCATGGCGATGAAATCAAACTCGGCATCTGGGTCTACGCTGGCCAACGGGTTCCCGATGGGTTCCACTATGGTCATGTGCAGTCTGCCCACCAAGCCACGCACCAGCATCATCATGCCTGCAATGTACTCAGTGTTCATGCACACCAGCACACGGTCTTCGGGCTGCAGGTCAAAAATGCGGAGGGTCCGTTTGGCACTGGCCTCCATCCGGTCCCGGGACAATTCCAATAGCTTGGGGGTACCGGTACTGCCCGAGGTCTGCACCGCGTACTCCTGCACGCCCTGCAGCCAATTCTTGCAGAACTCCAGTGTTTTGGCCTCATACCCGTCTATGGGAATACTCTCCCGGAAGGAGTAATGCTGAATTTCATCCAGAAAGAATTTCTTGCCATTCAGGAGCAGGTGGTCGGGCATGGGATTGGGTAGCACGTAGTGCGTATCAGGTAACACGATAAAACAAAGTAAGAAACAATCTTCTTACCGATGCTTTCTCATACTAGGAAGGGGCCTAAAAAAGTTACGGAGCAGCCCTGAAGTTTATTTTCAGAACTGCTCCGCTACTTAACTATCATACGCCCAGGCACCACAACTTATGTCTTGGTACTTGATACGTGCTACTTGCTAGCATCACGGGAATTTAGGATACTTAGAGAAGTCTGGTTTGCGTTTCTCCAGAAAAGCGTTCTTGCCTTCTTTGGCTTCGTCTGATAGGTAATACAGCAAGGTAGCGTCTCCGGCCAGTTGCTGCACCCCGGCCTGTCCGTCCAGTTCGGCGTTGAAAGAAGCTTTGAGCATGCGCAGGGCCAACGGGCTTTTCTCCAGGATTTTCCCGCACCACTCCACGGTGGTTTCCTCCAGTTGTTCCAGCGGCACTACTTTGTTCACCAGACCCATATCCAGAGCTTCCTGGGCGTTGTACTGATCGCACAGGTACCAGATCTCGCGGGCTTTTTTCTGGCCTACAATACGGGCCAGGTAAGACGCCCCGAACCCTCCGTCAAAAGAACCTACTTTAGGACCAGTCTGCCCGAAACGGGCGTTCTCCGCGGCAATGGAAAGGTCACACACTACGTGCAGTACATGGCCACCGCCAATGGCCCAACCCGCCACCATGGCAATCACCGGTTTAGGAATGCGACGGATCTGCATCTGCAGATCCAGCACGTTCAGGCGAGGCACGGTGTCTTCGCCAATGTAGCCGCCGTGGCCGCGCACGCTTTGGTCACCGCCCGAGCAGAAGGCTTTGCCGCCCTCGCCGGTTAAGATAATCACCCCAATGTCTGAGTTGTCCCGGCAAATGTTCATGGCGTCAATCATCTCGGCCACGGTGCGCGGCGTGAACGCGTTGTGCACGTGCGGACGGTTGATGCTGATTTTGGCGATGCCGTTGTAGTATTGAAAAAGTATCTCTTGGTACTCCTTAAGAGTTGTCCAGTTGAATTTGCTTTGCATGAACCTTGGTTTTGGTTAAAACATAATGGGCATAAAGGTACAGTGCCCATGCAGGATTATGCAAAGGTATACGTAGAAATCAAATTTACTTAGTAGAGTTCTTTCTCCATTCTTTGTTGTTTTTTCTCGTTCAGCCGTTTTTCGTTCATCTCAAATTTATGGTCTACAGAGTAGTACCCAGAACCCCCGATAAAGTAAAATATAAGGGCGATTAGGGTAATCAAAGAAACCGCGAACTGTGGATTAACGGAGAAAAATCCCTGATCTGGGTTAAAGAAAAACACTGCGCCAATCAGGATAGGAATCTGAAAACCAATGGCTACCCGGGTAATCAGCCCTATCGCAATCAGTACTCCTCCCACCAAGTGGGCAAAAGCCACATAATGGGCCAACCCCAGAGCCACAAACTGAAACTGGCTGTTCTGGATGATCTGCGCCAGAGCCGAAGTATCGGCAATGAAGGTCAGGCCTTTGTATAAGATGAAAAGGCCTAGAAGAATTCTCCCGTAGTCATACGCTACCGGATGGTGTTCATGTTGCCACCTGTCTACTTGTTGTGCCCAATTCATTTTCTTAACGCTTTAATGAGAGCGTCCTCACATGCTTTATACGTTATTCGCCAACTTTATATAAAATAGTTACAAAACATTTTTCCGGTGAAACCCCGGGAAAAGGCCGAGAAACCGGCAGAAAGGAAGAGGAACTTCTAAAAAGTAGTAGAATGGAGAAGCGTACACCACCCTACTACTTTTAGAAGTGGCATGTTGGATTTTTACCTACTGGCCAGAGCCAGCAGTTAGGTTTTGGATAGGCTATCAGGGTAGTTGGTTTGGTAGGCAGCGAAGTAAGGTCTGGTGATTGGTCTTTTCTTCCGCTGTTTGTAAGAATTCTGTAAACCGAAATTCTCAGATAAGTGGGATGCCTGAAGCAGGCATTGAAGGGGCTTCTACAGCGCGCGGAAGGCGCAGGAAGGGGACCATGGCCTGGAGCGGAGGTATAAACTTCCTGCTCCTTTCAGGCACCTCTTAGAGGTTGTTAGCCAAAGGGGTGTGCGTGTGGTTGTCAGTGGACAAACGGTGTTTCTTTTTCTTCTTGAAGTAATGCCTGGTTTCTAAGGTCTTGTGATCAAAAGAATAATACCCGGACCCGCCCACAAAGTAGAAGGTCAGAAAGAAAAGGGTATACAGCGCCACAGCAAAGGGTGAGTAGATAGAGAACAGATCATGCGTAGGGCTGAAAAACAGGACTGCGCACATCACAATGGGGATCTGCACCGCACAGGCAATTCTGGTATGCCAGCCCACCATAATCATGATTCCTCCCACTATATGGATCGCGGCAATTGCATAAGACAAATACGTTGCGATGTTATATAGCCTGCTCTCTAACAGAATCTGCTCAAGGGCCACAATGTTGAACAGGAACTGAACCCCCTTGAAGAGAAGAAAACACCCAAGAGCGATTCTTCCGTAATCATAGAGCACCACCCGGTGCTTATGATGCCACTTCTCTACATCTCTCGTAAACTCCATGATTTTCACGCCATTATGGTAGCGTCTCCTCAAGCAATAACGAGTAAATTTGCCCTTTAGTCAATAAAAAGAGGGTTAAATATTTCCTAATTTTTAGGAAAATCATGCTAGAAACCAATTCTGGCGGCAACCTGCTCTCTATAGCTGGCAAACACCTCATAATTGCGGGCGCTATCGGTCTCAACTTCCAGCAACAGAGGCCCTGCCGCAGGATCAAAAAACGAAGGCAGCAACTCAGCGAAAGAGGCTTCATCGGTGGCTTTCAGGTAAGTAAGACCCATGTCTTCAGCGGTTTTCTGGGCAGTTTGGCGCTGGTCTGTCTCAAAGAAAGGACGTAGTTCCGGCTGACTTCTGGGTCCTTCAATCATCCTGAAAATCCCTCCCCCGTGGTTGTTCAATACCACAATGCGCAGGTTTTGGGGTAGGTAGTTATGCCATAGCGCGTTGCGGTCATACAGAAAGGCCATGTCGCCGGTGAGTAGCGTCACCAGTTTGTCTGTGCTCAGAGCAGAGCCCACCGCCGTGCTGGTGCTGCCGTCAATGCCGCTGGTGCCCCGGTTGGCAAACACTTCCACGCTGTTTAACCCAGCTACTCCAATGAGATTGGCGTAGCGCACGCTCATGCTGTTGGCCAGGTGCAGCAGGCTGTTGGCCGGCAAACTGCGCAGCACCCGGTGGCACACCTTGAACTCTGAAAACGGGCTGTTTTCCTGAAAACTCTCTAAAACCGATTTGCCTTGGGCATCCAGTTCAAACCAGGCATTGGTAAACGCCGGAGAAACCTGCAATCCTTCCTCACCTACCGTTATGCTTCGGAAGAAATCCTGTGGGGTGGTCCTGATAATCCGGGTCAACGCCTGAAACGTATCAGCTACCATACCGGCGGGTTGCACGTGCCAGTGGTGCATTCCTTTCTGCTTGCGCAGGTACAGCTTCAGATTTTTAGAAATCAGTGATTTATGAAACGTGATCAACAAATCTGGTTGAAGTGTTTCTGAGGCATGTAGATGCTTGGCCCCCAGGAAAACGTCATGAAAACTGATGGTTTCACCGGCCACCTGCTGGTTGCTGATGGTATCGGTGACAAAGACGGCTCCGGTTGCCCGGCAAAACCGCACAATCTCCTCATGCAGCGCCTCGTCCCGCTTGCCCTGCCCGGCCACTACAAGCACTTTCCGGTATTGTTTCAGTTCGTTTTTGAGCTGTTTCCAGGCGTTATTGGTTAAACCATAGCCAGAAGGTAACTCTTCTATGATCTTTACGTTAGAAGAAAACGCAAACTCTTCTCCTTCCTCGGGGTAAAAGGGTTCCCGCAGCGGTATATTCACCTGCACCGGACCCTGTGGAAAACTCATCACCTCATTCAAGGCTTCGTTTAACAAGCGGGTGGCATACCACTGGGCGTCATCGTGTTTTGTCTCCACAGGAAAATCATAACTTCGCTTCACGTGCCCGCCGTAAATGTGCGACTGCCGAATGGTCTGCCCGTCCAGTTGATCTATCCATTCCGGGGGTCTATCGGCGGTGAGCACCAGCAACGGGATGTTCTGGTAGAAGGCTTCGGCCACGGCCGGGGCGTAATTGTAGGCGGCGGTTCCGGAGGTACACACCAGCACCACCGGTCTGCCGGTTTGCTGCGCGATACCCAGGCCTATGAAGGCGGCGCTGCGCTCATCGGGCACGGTGCGCACCCGCAGCTGCGGATGTCGGGCAAAAGCCAGGGTCAACGGCGCGCACCGGGAACCCGGCGACAGTACAACGTCCTGCACTCCTTTGCGGGCGCAGATCTCAGCGATATCAATAACAGACTGTAGAATCATGATTGGGAAGCTTGAAATAAACGGAGCACGGTCTGCATCTTGAGCTCGGTTTCCTGCCACTCTTTGGCGGGCACCGAGTCTGCGGTCATGCCAGCTCCGGCGTAAGCGGTAACGGTCTCCTGGCCTAACTCCACGCAGCGCAGGTTCACGAACAGGTTGGTCTCCTGCCCCAACTGCACCGGTCCCAGGTACCCGCTGTAATACCGGCGTTCGTGCAGTTCCAGTTGATTGATCATTTTCAGGGCAGCGGCTTTGGGCATCCCTCCTACCGCCGAGGTGGGGTGCAACAGTTCCAGCATCTGGGTACCCAGTTTAGGGAAGCCCACTTCTTCCATGGCCGCGCTGAAATCGGTTTTGAGGTGCAGCAGGTTACCGGCCCTGACGGTACGAGGCCCCATCTCCACGTACTCCCGCAGACGCAGGTGCCGGAAACAGCTCACAATGTAGCGCTGCACCAGAGCCTGTTCCTCTATCTCCTTCTGGCGCCAGATGGCATCGGCGGGTGTTAAGCCTTCCTGGAGGGGCTGGGTTCCGGCCAAGGCCACCGTCCGGAACACTTTGTGCCGATCGATCTGCACCAGCAACTCCGGCGTAGCGCCCAACCAGGTACCAATTCCCGGGATGGTCACCAAAGACACGAAGGCGGTTGCATACAACTCGGTCAACTGACCAAAGGCTTTCAGCAGATGGAAACCCTCAAACAAGGGCAAAGTCTTAGTCCGGGACAGCACCACTTTCTCCAGGCAACCCTCCTGCATGGCTTTCACCGCAGTAGCTACCGTTTTCTCAAAGGCATCACGGGCGATGGATTTCACCGCTCCGGCCGGATGGCTGGGCCATGAAAGCTGCTGGTTCTCTTTTGAGCCTGATTTCCTGAATTCAGTCCAAAAACAAGGAGGCAGTTCGGTCTCTCCTATCTCGGGGGTAGCATCGGCTTTGCCATTGAAATAAAGATCGGCGGGCAGAAACGTAACAGGAGCCGCCTCTGACACCTGGAAAGGGCAAAAAGCGAATCCTTGTCTGGGCCCTTCCATGGGAGGCAAGGTATTGGTCACCTGACCGGCCACCAACACCTGCACTTCTTTGGTGTTGGGCAACCGCCACAAAGCCACGGGTAACCGGGACGCAAGGGCGGCCCTAAAGATTCTATAAGCTGTTTCCTCAGGTGAAGAATCAACAGAAGGGGATGGTAGAACAGAAGGGGATTTTAGGGACATGTATGCTTTATCTATCCAGAACGGCCATGGTAATGCGGCTTATACACACCAGATCACCGGCTTCAGAAGTAATACGGATTTCCCAGACCTGAGTCTTGCGGCCCACGTGCAACGCGGTGGCTTTGCCGTACACGTACCCGCTGCGCACCGATTTGATGTGGTTGGCGTTGATCTCCAGGCCCACGCAGTACTGCTTCTCCAGATCCAGGAACATGGTGGCACCCACACTGCCCAGGGTCTCGGCCAGGGCTACTGAGGCGCCCCCGTGCAACAGGCCCATGGGTTGGTGGGTACGGTGGTCTACGGGCATACGGCCTATCAGGTAATCGTCGCCAATCTCGGTGTACTCCATGCCCAGGTGTTCACCCATGGTGTTCTTGTTCCAGGCATTTAATCTCTCCAGCGTTACATCGGCGCGTCTTTTCATCCGTAGTTCTCGTATTTATGGCCTATCTTAGGGCCTGCAAATTAGCGTAAAATTGAGCCTCAAAAAAATCTACCTCGTCCGCCACGGCCAAACCGATCTCAACTTGCAGGGTATCGTGCAGGGAAGCGGTGTGGATAGTTCCCTCAATGAAACCGGCTTCTGGCAAGCCGATAAATTCTTTCAGGCCTACCAAGACGTTCCCTTTGATAAAGTCTATACCTCAGCCCTGCAACGGAGCGTCCAGAGCGTGCAGGGGTTCCTTGACCTGGGCATCCCGCATGAGCGGCACGCGGGCCTGAACGAAATCTGCTGGGGCACCCGCGAGGGCACCCGCATCACCCCCGAGGAAGACGTTTATTATTATGACATGCTCCGGCGCTGGCAGGAGGGCGAGACCGACGTACCCATTGAAGGCGGCGAGAGCCCCCAGGACGTAGCCGACCGCCAGAAACCCGTCATTGACCTGATTCTCTCCCGGCCCGAGGAAAAGATCATTCTGATTTGCATGCACGGCCGGGCCATGCGGGTTTTCCTGTCGCAGCTGCTGCGCTACCCGCTGTACCAAATGGATCGGTTTGAGCACCAGAACCTTTGCCTTTACTTGCTCAATTATACCGGCTCCATGTTCTGGGTAGAGCGTTTTGCCGATGTGTCACATTTGACCTAGAAAAAACAACAACATTCCCGTTTTTGGCTTCTTTTTTTAGAAACACGCTAAAAACCGTCACAGAAACTCTTAAAACCTTATTTGTATAACAGCATTTTTGCCTCTATTTTTGAGGCCTTAAAACCGAGCAAAAAACTATGGCCGAAATCATCCGAATGCCCAAGATGAGCGATACTATGACCGAGGGGGTCATTGCCTCTTGGTTGAAGAAAGTTGGTGACTCTGTGAAATCTGGGGACGTTCTAGCTGAAGTGGAAACCGATAAGGCGACCATGGAATTGGAGTCTTACGAAGACGGGACGTTACTGTACATCGGCCCGAAAGATGGTGAATCTGTACCCGTGGATGGCGTGTTGGCCATCATCGGGAAACAAGGAGAAGATATCTCTGGCCTTCTGGGCCAGGTGAACGGCGGTGGCGCTGCAGCCCCTGCCCAGGAAGCTCCCAAAGCCGAAGCGCCCAAGGAAGCCCCTAAAACCGAAGCCGCCCCTGCCCCTGCTGCACAACCAGCCGCTAACGTGAACGCCAATGTGGTAACCATGCCTAAGATGAGCGACACCATGCAGGAAGGTACCATTGTGGCCTGGCACAAAAAAGTGGGCGACAAAGTGAAATCCGGTGACCTGTTGGCCGAAGTAGAAACCGATAAAGCCACCATGGAGTTGGAGTCTTACGAAGACGGTACACTCTTATATATTGGCGTGGAAGCCGGTGCTTCTGTAGCCGTAGATGGCGTGCTTTGCATCATCGGCGAAGCCGGTGCCGATTACCAGGCGCTGCTGAACGGCGGTGGCGGAAGCAAAGCCCAAGCCGAAAACAAAGGCCCGGATGTGCTGAGTGGCTCTATTGAAGAAGTTACCCGCGCCGAGAACCATAAAACCGATGCCCAGTCTCAGTCTGGCGACGGCGTGAACCCAACTGCCGGTGCTCCTGTACCAGGCCCGGGAACCGAAACCGCTGCTGCTCCTGTAAACCAAGGCCGCATTCTGGCCTCTCCGTTAGCCAAGAAAGTAGCCCAGGAAAAAGGCATCAGCCTGGCCCAGGTGAAAGGCTCCGGTGAGAACGGCCGTATTGTGCTGCGTGACGTGGAGAACTTCACGCCAAGTGCCGCTCCTCAGGCGCAGCCTCAGCAAGCCGCTGCTCCTGCTCCGGCCGCTGCTCCGCAAGCAGTTCCTGCTGCCGCTCCTGGCGTGGAATACACCGAGGTTCCGGTATCGCAGATGCGCAAAGTGATTGCCCGCCGTCTGGCTGAAAGTAAGTTCGGTGCGCCGCACTTCTACCTGACCATGGAGATTGACATGGACAACGCCATGAAAGCCCGTACCAGCATCAACGAGGTGTCTCCGGTGAAAGTATCGTTCAACGACCTGGTGATCAAAGCCACCGCTGCTGCCCTGCGCAAGCACCCAGCCGTGAACTCGTCTTGGTTAGGTGACAAGATCCGCTACAACAACGTGGTGAACATTGGTGTGGCCGTAGCTGTGGAGGAAGGTCTGTTGGTACCAGTAGTGCGCAACGCTGATGTGAAGACCCTTTCTGCCATTGCCGCAGAAGTGAAAGACCTGGGCGGAAAAGCCAAGTCTAAGAAACTGCAGCCTGCTGAGATGACCGGTAATACTTTTACTATCTCCAACCTGGGCATGTTCGGTATTGAGGAATTCACTGCCATCATCAACCCACCAGATGCGTGTATCCTGGCCGTAGGCGGTATCAAGCAAACTCCAGTGGTGAAGAACGGACAGATCCAGATCGGCAACGTAATGAAAGTTACCTTGTCCTGCGATCACCGCGTAGTAGACGGCGCCGTGGGTTCTGCCTTCCTTCAGACGCTGAAAGGCTTCCTGGAAGATCCGGTGAGAATCTTAGTGTAAGCTTATACTTTAGCATATCAAAAGAGCCGTGGGAGCAATCCCTCGGCTCTTTTGCGTTTTGGGCCTAGTATCTTTAAAGCAAAACCAAACCCCTTCCCCACTTTTCTCCTCGCACTTACCTTCTTGCTGTTTTTAATTCAAAGTCAATTTTCCATACTCTCCTGGGTATTCTCTGCTCAAGGCGTTTCTCTCCATTGTTTTTTGACCTTTATCTTCACAAAAGCCTTTCTCCATTGTCTAGCCTTCCTCTCCAATACTTATCAGCCCACTTCTATTTTGTCATCCTGGAAGGATCTTGTGGGCGAACTAGATCTACCTAAAATAATAGCTACTACCATTTGTCACCAAGATCCTTCCAGAATGACAAACGGACGGTTTGGGTTGTTGAAGTGGCTTTCTTCCGCGAACAACTCAGTTTAGAGCCTGTTTTCTTTAAAACGGACCAAAACCGAAGCACATCGGTTTTTATAAACTTCTCTTCAAGCCACTATCCCTATGGCGCGGAAGTTACTTCCGCGACTTTCGGAAGCTTTTAATAAGTCACGGAAGTAACTTCCTCGCCATAGTGGAAATAAATTCTCGACTTAAAACGTCCTCGGAAGTCAAGGGCAACCAAAAAGAATTACCCTTACAGCAGTTATGCGTTTTAAGGCTGTTTTTAAGAATAGTGCCTCCAAACTCAAAACCCTTAAAACAGGAAAGCCGCTCCAGATCTCTCTGGAGCGGCTTTCTTATGAAAAATAACGTCTATTAGTAGTGGAATCGGACGAAGGCCTCCATGGCCTCGTAGTCGGCCAGGCCGAGCTCATCGTAGCGGCGGGCCGTGTCGCGGTTGCGCTCCTGGGCGCGCACCCAGAACTCGCGCTCGTCGTCGCCGGGGAACACGGGGCGGTCCTTCTGGCTCTGGTGCTTGAAGATGGCGGCCTTCTTGCGCTCCACCTCCTGCGGGGACAGCGGCACGGCCATCTCGATCTCGTGGGTCTCGAACTCGTGCCAGGCCCCGCGGTACATCCACAGCCAGCAGTCATTGACCCACTCCTCGCCCTGGGCGCGCAGCCTACGCAGGGCCTCGGTGATGATGTTGAAGCACACGATGTGCGTGCCGTGCGGGTCCTCGAAGTCCCCGGCGGCGAACACCTGGTGCGGCCTCACCTTCTGCAGCAGCTCCATGGTGAGGCGGATGTCCTCGTCGGTCACGGGGTTCTTGTTCGTCTTGCCGCTCTCGTAGAAGGGCAGCGCCTGGAAGTGGATGTTCTCGTCGGGCAGGCCGGCGTAGCGCGCCCCGGCAATGGCCTCGCTCTTGCGGATGAAGGCCTTCACGTTCTGGATCTCGCGGGTGTCCACCTGGTTGGGCTGCTTCTGCTCAATGAAGGTGCGCATGCACTCGTAGATGCTGGAGAGCTGCAGGCCGTCCTGGCCCAGGCTCTTGGAGAAGTCGATGGCGAACTCCACGTAGCGCAGCACGTCGTCGTCCCACACGGCGGTGTTGCCCGAGGTCTGGTAGGCCACGTGCACCTCGTGCCCCTGGTCCACCAGGCGGATGAAGGTGCCGCCCATGGAGATCACGTCGTCGTCGGGGTGCGGCGAGAAGATGAGCGCCCGCTTCCTGGCCGGCTGGGCCCGCTCCGGCCGCTGGGAGTCGTCGGCGTTCGGCTTGCCGCCCGGCCAGCCGGTGATGGTGTGCTGCAGGCGGTTGAAGATATCGATGTTGATGTTGTACACCGGCCCGCGGTCCACGGCCAGCTGCGCCATGCCGTGGGCGTTGTAGTCCTCCTCGGTGAGCTTGAGGATGGGCTTGTTCACCTTGCCCGACAGCCAGATCACCGCCTTGCGGGTGAGCGCCGCGTCCCACACGCAGTCCTTCACCAGCCAGGGCGTGCCGAAGCGGGTCAGCTCCGAGGCCGCGTCCTGGTCCAGCACGAACTCCACGTTGTCGGAGAGCTGCAGGTAGGTGGCGGGCACCTCGCCGGAGATCTCCCCCTCCACGGCCTTGCGCACGATGGAGGCCTTCTTGCCGTTCCAGGCCATGAGCACGATCTCGCGGGCCTTGAAGATGGTCCCGATGCCCATGGTGATGGCCTTGGTGGGCACGTTCTGCTTGCCCCCGAAGTCGCGGGCGGCGTCGCGGCGGGTAAGGTCGTCCAGCGTCACCAGGCGCGTGCCGGAGTTGGGCGCCGATCCCGGCTCGTTGAAACCGATGTGGCCCGTACGTCCGATGCCCAGCACCTGCAGGTCCAGACCGCCAAATGCCTCTATCTTGCGCTCGTACTCCAGGCAGAAGGCCGGGATCTCCTCCAGGGAAAGGGTGCCGTCCGGGATGTGGATGTTGGCCCGGTCAATGTCTATGTGGCTGAAGAGCTGCTCGTCCATGAAGCGCACGTAGCTCTGCGGCGCCTCGGGGCGCATGGGGTAGTACTCGTCCAGGTTGAAGGTCACCACGTCGCGGAAGCTCAGCCCCTCCTCTTTATGCAAGCGCACCAGCTCGGCGTAGACGCCTACCGGCGTGGCGCCAGTGGCCAGGCCCAGCACCGTCTTCTCTCCGTTCTGCTGCTTGCTTCTGATAAGGTCCGCGATCCGGCGGGCCACTCTGCGCGAGGCTTCGGTCTTGTCTGGGTACACAATCACCGGGAGCTTCTCGTAGCGGGTCTCCTCCAATAGGTTCAGCCTACTCATAGTTCTATCTTGGTTAGGGGTTTAGATAAGGTATGGAGCTCGCAAAGGTATAAAGACAAACTATTTGTCAAAATGCACTTTTGATTAATTTTTAATAATGTTTATGGCCTGTTTTCGCTCTATTTTCATGGAAATCCGCTGAAAACAGACAACAATTTGCGGACTTGTACCTCCCTTAAGCAATGAAGTGGAAAATTCTTAGGATTCAGGAAATATGCACCAAGGTAAGCCCATTTGCCCAAACCTTTTGGTGATTCAGCAGGCAAGTTCGGGTATTAGCAAAGATTGTCGTACTTTCGCGCCCGCAGACCTGGGTTCAGTGTCTACTCATTAAAAAGGAATAGCATGACCAAAATACGTTCTACCACCGTGCTGGGCATTTACCACAACGGTGAGGTGGCGCTAGGGGCCGATGGCCAGGCCACCATGGATAAATATATTGCCAAGAGCAACGTGCGCAAGATCCGGAAACTACAGGACGGTAAAATTGTGACCGGGTTTGCGGGCTCTACCGCCGACGCCTTCACTTTGCTGGAGCGCTTTGAGGAAAAACTGGCCGCCTACAGCAATAACATGAAGCGCGCGGCCATTGAACTGGCTAAAGACTGGCGCAAAGACCAATACCTGCGCAAGCTGGAGGCCATGATGGTGGTAGCCAACAAAGAAGAGTTGCTCATCATCTCGGGCACCGGCGACGTGCTGGAACCAGATTACCAGATTGCCGCCATCGGGTCAGGAAGCACCTACGCCCAATCGGCTGCCCTGGCCTTGAAGAAGCACGCGCCACACCTTACCGCTGAGGAGATGGTACGTGAGGCCCTTACCATTGCCGCCGATATCTGTATCTACACAAACCATAATTTCATCATTGAGAAACCGAACTAAGCCGGGAGTATCTGTGTTTGCACTTTGAACCTCAGAAAACAAGAAATCTAAACGCTATTAGAGGTTTAAATTGCTTTATTTCAAGCTTTTAACAACGATCAAGAAAAAGAATGAAGGTAACTCAGTTCCTGAAAGACCATTACAAGCACTTCAACGCTGCTGCGTTAATTGATGCCGCCGAAGGCTATAAAGCGCACTTAGATAACGGCGGTAAAATGATGATTACCCTGGCGGGTGCCATGAGTACAGCTGAACTGGGAATCATTTTAGCCGAGATGATCCGTCAGGACAAAGTACAGGCCATTACCTGTACCGGTGCCAACCTGGAAGAAGACATTTTCAACCTGGTGGCCCATGATTTCTATGAGCGCATCCCTAACTACCGCGACCTGACTCCACAGGACGAGCAAGACCTGCTGGACCGTCACCTGAACCGCGTAACCGATACCTGTATTCCAGAGGAAGAGGCCATGCGCCGCCTGGAGCACACCGTATTGAAATACTGGCAGAAAGCTGATCAGGCTGGTGAAGCATACTTCCCGCACCAGTTCTTCTACCAGATCCTGTTGTCCGGTGATTTGGAGCAGTATTACCAAATTGACCCTAAAAACAGCTGGATGCTGGAAGCGGCCAAGAAGAACCTGCCAATCTTTGTACCGGGCTGGGAAGACTCTACGTTGGGGAACATCTACACCGGCCACGTGATTTCTGGCGACGTGAAGAATGTGCACACCGTGAAAACCGGTATCCAGTACATGATGGAGCTGGCCGAGTGGTACACCAACACTGCCAAAGAAGACTCTACCATTGGGTTCTTCCAGATTGGCGGTGGTATTGCCGGTGACTTCCCTATCTGCGTGGTTCCTATGCTGCACCAGGACTTGCAGCGTACCGGAGTTCCGTTGTGGGGTTACTTTGCGCAGATCTCTGACTCTACCACCAGCTACGGTTCTTACTCCGGCGCCGTGCCGAACGAGAAGATCACCTGGGGTAAACTGGGCATTGACACGCCTAAGTTCGTGATCGAGTCAGATGCTACCATTGTGGCACCTCTTATCTTTGCAATTGTCTTAGACAAATAAGCATTTAGCACACCATAAATACAGTAAAAAGCGGGGCAGTTTGTCCCGCTTTTTTTGTGCCCGTCAAGTACTTACCTCCTATTGACGGGTTTTACTACTGTTTTTAATCCCTTCTACAGGTTTTTAGTAGCCGTATAGTTGGCCATTCTTCATTGCAGAAGCGTTAACCAAGAAATAACATTGAATTTTATTTTAAATTAATTATACAATTACTATATTGATATTCTAATACAACCATTTGAATTTTCTTATAAGTTTTAAAACCCCTTCGCCTTCTAGTCTCGTAAGTACCGGAACACCAGATTGTTAAAACAAGAGAGATTGAGACATGAAAAAACACTACCTCCTATCCAAAATTGTAATTCTGATGATGGCAGTTGCCCTCAGCGGCTGCCTTGGGTTTGGGCACAGAAAATTTGGATCAGACTATAGTTATTCTGGCGCATTCCACAAGTACAAAACCTTTAATTTCATCACCCACGCCTCTGAAGAAGACAGTGTGACGCTCCGTAACTACGCCGTACTGAAGAAGTACATCAGGGAGCGCCTGGAGATTCAAGGGTATGAGTTCAGTGATAAGAAACCAGATTTGCTGGTGAGCTATTATCTCTACTATAACGATCTGAACATGAAAGGCTACGAGCAGGAGGAGTTTGATATCTGGCTGGTCAACAATGAAGACCCCAAGGAAGAACATGAACCCTACCGGCCCATCAAAATGTACATGAGCCAGGGCACGCTGCTGGTGACATTGCTGGACCATAAAAAGCAGAACGCCGTGTGGCAAGGGTATACCTCCGGCGTATTGGCAGATCCTAACTCTGAGAACACTGCCTATCTAAACCGAGCCGTCAGAACCATCTTTGACCAGTACCGGGTGTTTAGGAAAGGCTACCTGCGCGAGAACTCTTCCGCCAACTAAGATCCCATCGTTTCACTCCTCTACAAAAGCGATTTGGGGCCGTTTTCCTGAAAACGGCCCCAAATCGCTTTTCTTTTGTGGGGCAATTCAAAAGTGAACAGAGGCTTGCAAACTTTCGTACCTTGGGAGCCTTAATTCAAACAACAACATTGCCTCAAACCACATAATGAATCAGCTTACCTATCGCTTAGAACCGAATGACGCAGAACGTTTGGTGGTTCAACAAGCTATTGAAAATTACATTCAGTCATTCCTTACCCAACTCCCCTCTTTACCAGCTTTTGTAGACACGCCAGACAAAGGAGCCGGCCTGTTGGAAAGCCCAATCAGTGAAAACCCTATTCCCATTGACCAGGCGCTGGCCTTGTTGAAGAAAGAGGTAGACGAACCCGGCATCAACTCGGCCTCCGGCGGGCACCTGGGTTATATTCCCGGCGGCGGGCTTTATTACTCGGGCCTGGGAGATTATCTGGCAGCGGCCACCAATAAGTACGCCGGCATCTTCTTCTCGGCCCCTGGCGCGGTGCGCATGGAAAACCAGTTGCTGCGCTGGATGGCCGGTTTGATTGGTTTTCCGGAAAACGCGGCCGGAAACCTGACCTCGGGCGGCAGTATTGCCAGTCTCATTGCCCTGGCCACCGCCCGCGATGCCCAGAACATCACTTCCCGGCTCATCCCAGACGCCGTGGTGTATACCACCGCGCATGCCCACCACTGCCTGGACAAAGCCCTGCGCATCGCCGGTTTGGGCGAGTGCCCGGTGCGGTACATTCCCATGGACGAGCAGTACCGCATGCAACCCGAGGCCCTATCAGAAGCCATCACCCAGGATAAAGCGGCCGGGTTAACACCCTGGCTCATCATTGCCTCCGCCGGAACCACAGATGTAGGGGCCATAGATCCTTTACAAGCTATTGCCGCCATTGCCCGGGAACATAGCCTGTGGTACCACGTGGATGCCGCGTACGGCGGCTTCTTTGCGCTGGCTACTTCGGGCAAATCCAGGCTGGCCGGGATAGAGCTAGCCGATTCGGTGGTGATGGACCCGCACAAAGGCTTGTTCATTCCGTATGGCTCTGGCGCGGTTTTGATCAAGAACCAGAAACAGGCAGCCGAAACGCACCATTACCAGGCCCACTACATGCAGGACGCCCTTTCGGCCATTGAGGAAGCCTCTCCGGCAGATCTTTCTCCTGAGCTGAGCAAGCACTTCAGAGGACTTCGGTTATGGCTTCCGCTGAAACTCCACGGGGTAGCCGCTTTCCGCGAGGCCCTGGAAGAAAAGCTTACCCTGGCCCGGTACGCCTATGCCCAATTGCAGCAATTGCCCGGGTTTGAGACTCCGGTAGAACCAGAATTATCGGTGGTGATTTTCCGCTATGTTCCGCAGCAGGAAGCCATGGATACCAACGCGTTCAACCAGAAACTGATTAAGGCGGTACAGGCCGATGGAAGGGTATTCCTCTCCTCCACTATGCTGGAAGACAGGTTTATGCTCAGAATGGCTATCCTTTCCTTCCGGACCCACCAGCCCACCATTGACCTGGCCCTGACCATCCTGCAGGAGAAAGCGAAGGAACTGGAGCTGAACTGGGAAGCGTAGATAGCTTACTCGCTGGCTTCCTTCTATACAGGATTAGGAGAGTTTGATGGTTCCTTTCTCTCCTACTCCTACCAACTTGAACACGCCGTCTTTCAGGAAAAGGTCACCGTGGCGGGTGAGCAGCGTAAGGTTATCCAATTCAACCTGCCAGGAGTAACTTTCCCGGTTCAGGAACAGCACGGCTTGGGCCACAATCTCCGGGGTGGTATCGCCCAGCGCCAGGGATAAGTGGGGCATCCACAAACCTGGGTGGTAATGCTGCCCAATTTCCTGGCTGATGAGGCACACCGCTTTGTGCAACTGGCTGTGGAATTGATTCACAGACGGGGTACGAAGCACCGGAATGTACAGCACCGGTTTCTCCCCGGGGAAAATCCCCAGCCCAGTGGTGTAAATCTTGAACTTGCAGCAGATACCGGCGGCATGCCCCAGCGTTTCCTGCAGATTATGCAAACTTCCGTCATTGACGGTAAGCCAGGTTATGTGCGGGTAAGGCGTCATCTGCACGCCTCTAATCCCAAACTCCCTTTCTAAACTAAAGATCAAACCATTCAGCTTGTCTGAGTGTTCCTGGTCCAGGAGAGATACAATTGCCACCATAGGGAGTAAGTTTACCGATTTTGGGGTGTTTTCCAAAAAGTTGCCATAAAACAACTGCACCCTTTCTCCAAACGATGGCCCTTCCGGAATGTTTGATGAGAAGCAGTCTGGGCCCAACTCCTACGACTGGCTCTTTTCCGCTCCAGTCCGGAATTCCTCCTTACTCAGAAACCCAGAGCCGAAGACAAAATTTAGCTGTTCCTGAGGTTTCTACAGAAATGCATACCTTTGCCGATTGAGAAGAAGTAACCATGATTTCCATAAATAACCTAAACTTCCATTTCGGGAGTCGCACCCTGTACGAAGACGCCAACCTGCACATCAAACCCAAAGACAAAATTGGGTTGGTAGGATTGAACGGTACCGGTAAATCAACCCTGCTGCGCCTGTTGGTGGGCGAGTACAAGCCAGATGCGGGCAGCATCCAAATGAGCCGAGAGACTACCCTGGGTTTCCTGAACCAGGACTTGTTGTCTTATGACACCCACGAGAGCATTCTGCACGTAGCCATGCAGGCCTTTGAAGAGGCCATTCAGCTGCAGCATAAGATTGACGAGGTGCTCCACGAGATGGAAACTAATTACCAGGACGAGCACATTGACAAACTGGCCAGGTTGCAGGAGCAGTTTGAGGCCCTGGACGGTTACAACATGCAGATCAAAGCCGAGGAGATTCTGGAAGGTCTGGGCTTCACTACTGAGGAGTTGCAGCAGCCCCTGCGTACCTTCTCCGGCGGATGGCGCATGCGCGTGATGCTGGCCAAGATTCTCTTGCAGAAGCCCTCGCTCCTGCTGCTGGATGAGCCTACCAACCACCTGGACTTACCTTCCATCAAATGGCTGGAAACGTACCTGAGCGGCTACGAAGGCGCCATTGTGATTGTCTCCCACGACCGTGAGTTCCTGGATAAGACCATCAACACCACAGTGGAGGTAACGGGCCAGAAACTGAACGTTTATGCGGGTAACTACAGCTTCTACCTGGAGGAAAAAGCGCTTCGGAACGAGATCCAGAAAGGCGCTTATGAAAACCAACAGCAACAGATAAAGCAGGCGGAGCAGTTTATCGCCCGTTTCAAGGCCAAAGCCACCAAAGCAAAGCAGGCCCAGAGCCGGATGAAAGCTCTGGAAAAGATGGAGCGCATTGAAGACGTAGCCGCCGATGCTCCGGTAGTCAACTTCAAGTTCCAGTTCACCGTGCAGCCGGGGCGCCATTTGTTGCGCCTGGAGAACATGAGCAAAAGCTACGGAGAGAAACTTATCTTCAGAAACACCCACGTGAACATTGAGCGCGGCGATAAAATCGCGCTGATTGGGGCCAACGGGAAAGGTAAATCCACGCTCATGCGCATCATTGCCGGCGATGAGTCTATCCAGGGAAACCGCCAGTTGGGGCACAACGTAATCATGGCCTTCTACGCGCAGCACCAGCTGGAAAGCCTCAACGTAGAGAATGAGATTCTGCAGGAGATGATCCAGGCGGGCAGCAAGCGTACCGAGATGGAATTGCGGGGGGTGTTAGGTTCCTTCCTCTTCACTGGCGACGACGTGTTCAAGAAAATCAAGGTGCTTTCCGGGGGCGAGAAAAGCCGCGTGGCGCTGGCCAAAACCCTGATCTCGGAGGCCAATTTCCTGCTGCTGGATGAGCCTACCAACCACTTAGACATGCAGAGTGTGAACATCCTCATCCAGGCCCTGCAGCAGTTTGAGGGAACCTTTGTGGTGATCTCCCACGACCGTTACTTTGTGGAGAATGTGGCCAACAAGATCTGGTACATCGAGAACCATGAGTTGAAGGAGTATCCTGGCACTTACCACGAGTACGAGTACTGGATGGAGCAACGGGAAAAAGACAGGAAGTCCGCTCCGGCAACCGCCACCGCAAAAGCGGCTCCCAAGCCAAAACCTAGTGCAAGCCAACAGCAGGAACTGGAACAGGAATTAAAGAAAGCCAACCAGAAACTGAAACAGGTAGAAGGACTGGTGAACGAGCTGGAAGGCAAGCTGAAATCCTGCGAAAACAAACTGGCCCTGCCCAGCACCTACTCAGATCCTAATGCTTTAAATGAAGCCACTCAGCAGTTCAACAAGATCAAAGCCCAACTGGACAAAGAACAGGCCACCTGGGAACAATTGATGGAACAGGTAGACGAGCTGGAAAGCCAACTTAAATAAGAACAGAAGCCTCACGGGTACTACTTTCCCGTGAGGCTTCTGTTTTCAAGCTATTTTAGACAAAACTCCCCTAAAACATCATCCAAGGCAAACACCGGCTTTGTCGTATATTGTATACAGCAATAATTCTGGACTTTGTAAGTATAGAAGCAAAGGCAAACTGCTTTAGCACGTACAAGACAGGCTATAAACGGATGACACTATTTATTAGATGAAAATAAAATCTAACTGGAAAAACGGCCTTCTGGCCATGGTATTAACGGCAACAACCCTCACCGGGTGCGTTCCCGTGGAGGGAACCGGTTCGGGTGCCGGCGCATCTGGCTACGGCGCCTCGCTGCGCTACGAAGACGCCATTTACGCTCAGGACGTCCGGTCGGTACAACTCTACACCAGAAACTTCAACGTGGGCGATGTTCTGGCTCCGCCCATTGTCAGCATTGAACAGTCAAGCCCTCTGGTGCTGGAATTCGACCGTATGACAGCGCCCCGCAGCCGGGCCGTAGTGCGTATTCACCACTGTGACTTTAACTGGCAACGCTCGCAATTGCAGCCGCTCCAATACGTGCAGGATTACAACGAATTCTTCATCATGGAAGTGGAGCCCTCAGCGGGAACCAAGGTACCTTACTGGCATTACCGGTTCCAGTTGCCGCGGGTGAAAATCAGCGGGAATTACGTGATGGAAGTAAGCGAGGAAGGCGGAAACCTGCTCCTGAGCCGTCGGTTTGTGGTATTTGAGGAACAGGTATCGGTGGGGCTTCGGCCGGTGGCCACTCCCGGAGCCGGAGACCGCTACGTGCGCCAGCAGATTGATTTCAACATCTTCTACCCGCAGTATCCGCTGGTGAACCCTTCTCAGGAAATAAGGGTTGTCATGCGCCAGAACCACCGTTGGGACAACGCCAAGGTGTTTACCCGGCCCACCTTTGTGCAGGAAGCCCAGCGCCGCCTGGAGTACCAGTTGTTTGATGTGGAGCAGTCGTTCCTGGGCTTGAGCGAGTTCCGGGCCCTGGATACCCGCAGCGAGCGGTTCAGCGGCATTGGCGTGGAGCGCCGCGATGTCACCACCAACCCCGACCGCGTGTACGCCCTCACCGGCAGAAGTCGCGCCCGCGAAGCCTACAGCACCCAACCCGACGCAAACGGGAAGTTCATCTTCGGGAGCCGCGAGTACGGCAACGCCCCTTTGAACGCCGACTACCAGCAGGTCTTTTTCCAACTCCATTCCCCGGAACCCGCCCCCGGACCGGTGTACGTCTTCGGTGGTTTGACCGATTGGCAACTGCAGGAGTCCTTCAAACTCACCTATGACCCCGAAAAGCAGCTTTACTCCGGGTCTGCTCTGCTCAAGCAAGGCTACTACAATTACTATTTCGCGGTGAAAGGCGCCAACGGCCAGGCCGATGCCCGCTATTTTGAGGGCAGCCACTTCGCCACCGAGAACGTCTACGATGTGCTGGTGTACTACCGCCCGCCCGGAACCCGCTCTGATCTGATCATCGGGTACGCCACGTTGCAATTCAATCCTCAGAAATAAAACAGAAAGGCCTCTCTTATGACAAGAGAGGCCTTTCTGTTTTGAGGTTGATTTCTGGAAAACGAGCGAGAAAACATCCAGCAAAGGGATTGGCAGAACTATGGCGCGGAAGTTACTTCCGTGACTTTCTTAATCCATATCTTAAGTGTAGCGGCGTTACACTGTAACGCCGTGTTAAGATGAAACAAAAACGTCTCTCCACCTGCAAACTTTTTTGCAAGAGAGAGGTAAGGCAGGTGTTTGGTGATAGAAGTAGGGCTGCTGCGTTGAACTACGGCGTTACAATGTAACGCCGCTACAATCGGGTTATTTACAGAAAAAAAGGCTTAAAACGGTTTACCTTTTCGCTACCAGAAACGCTTTCAGTTTCTCCACCAGCACTTCGTTAATGCGCACATACGACTCCTGAGTCCAGCCGCCGATGTGCGGCGTTAAGATCACCCTAGGATGTTGGAACAGGTAATTCAGGCGCTCCTGCTGCGCCTCCGTCAAGGTCTTCAGTTTCTCATTTTCCAGCACGTCCAGGGCGGCGCCTTTCACTTTCCCGGTTTTCATGGCATCCACCAGCGCGGCATGGTCTAAGACTTCGCCGCGGGCGGTGTTCAGGAGCCAGATTGGATGCCGGAAACCAGAAAGAACCTGCTCGTTGATGAAGTAATGGTTCTCTTTGGTGTAAGGGAAATGCAGACTCAGCACCTGGGCCTTCTCCTGAATTTCCTCCAGAGTAGTCAGTCGGACTTGAGGGAATGGATTTTCCACTTCCTTCTTGTCATAAGCCAATACCTCACAGTCAAAGCCCATCAACCGCTTGGCTAAGGACTTACCCATATGCCCGTACCCGATGATCCCGATGGTCTTCCCCCCTATCTCCTCGCCGCGGTTTTCCTCCCGCAGCCACAGGCCTTCCCTGATCTGTCGGTCGCCCTGAGTGATCTTGCGGAACAAGGCCAGCAGCAAGCCCAGGGTATGGTCGCCCACGGCATCGCGGTTGCCTTCCGGGGCGTTTATTAAGGCAATGTTCCTAGCTTCCAGCACGCCATCGTCAATGTTGTCTACGCCGGCCCCGGCGCGCGCCACTACTCTCAGGTTAGGCGCATGCTCCAGCAGAGCGGCGGTTACGCGCATTTTGCTGCGCACCACCAGCATGTGGTAATCGGGCAGTAAAGCCGGGACTTCTTCTTTGGTGATGGTTGGCCTATAAGTTACCTCTATGCCCAGTTTTTCCAGCATGGGCAAAAGGCTTTCGTGCATTAGGTCAATGATCAGGCACCGGAACGGAGATGAGGGAACGGACATAGTCAATTAAAGGCTTAATAATAAATGCGCCACCAGGAAGTACACGCCTAGGCCCAAAAGGTCATTAGCGGTGGTAATGAAAGGACCGGCGGCAACGGCGGGGTTCACCCCGTATTTATCTAAGATCATGGGCGTGATGGTTCCCATAAAAGAGGCCAGCAGCACAACGCTGAACAGGGCCACGGCTACCACTACCGAGAGCGTCAACTCCACCCCAAACAGCAAATTGAAGCCCATCACCAACCCAGACATTACCAATCCATTGATCACGGCCACCAACAGCACTTTCACAATGCGGGAGGTGAAGTTGTCAAACAGTACGGTTTTGTTGGCCAACGTCTGGATGATGATGGACGAGGACTGGATGCCCACGTTTCCGCCGGTGGCGGTGATGAGCGGCGTGAACATGGCCAGAGCCGGAATCACGGAGATATCGCCCTCAAACAAGCCAATGAAGCGGGCTCCCAGCAGACCGCCTACCATGCCCACCATGAGCCAGGGCAGCCGGGCGCGGGAAAGCCGGATCACGCTATCGTCTTCCTCAATGTTCTCGGTGATACCGGTCATGAGCTGGCGGCTCAGTTCGGCCTGTTCCTGGATCACGTCCAGCACGTCATCAATGGTGATGCGGCCCAGCAATCTGCCCTGGATGTTCACCACCGGAATGGCTTCCAGGTCATATTTCTGCATGACGGCGGCTACTTCATTGTCGTCTTTGTAAGACTCAATGGAAATCACATCCGGGTCGTATAGTTGCGAGATGGGGGTATGATCGTTTGAAAGGATGAGCGTTTTCATGCTCAACCGGCCCAATAGTTTGTCGCGGTCGTCCACCACGTAAATGGCATAGACTTTCTCCACGTTTTCGGCCTGCCGCCGGATTTCTTCTATGCACTGTCCTACTTTCCAGTTGATGTTCACTTTGATGAGCTCCTTGGCCATGAGACCGCCGGCGCAGTCCTCGTCATAGTGCAGCAGGTCAATGATGTAGGCCACGTGCTCGCGGTCTTCCAGCTGCGCGATGATCTCCTCTTTGCGCTGCACGGTCTGTTCATTGAGCACGTCCACCGCATCGTCAGAGTCCATCTCGGCAATGTAGCGGGCAATCTCCTCTACGGTAAAGTTCTTGAGGAAATTGGTGCGCACATCGGTGTCCAGGTCGCTCAGGATCTCAGCGCCCACATCGGCGGGCAGGATATCCATCACGTACTTGCTCTGCTCAGTGTTGAGTTCGTAGAGGACGGTGGTGATGTCCACGGGGTACATCTCCTCCATGTTGGAGAGGATGAACTCGGCATCGCGGCGCTCAATGGCGTCCTCTATCTGGTCAATAAACTCACGGGTGATTTCAGACTGCATGCTGCTGGATCAGAAGGGTCAGGTTGATAAAATCTTCCACGGAAAGCTGCTCGGCCCGTTTGTCAAAGACCGGCTGCTGCGTTACCTCGGCTGGCAGGTTGAACGGCTTCAGACAATTCCTCAGGGTTTTACGGCGTGTCCCGAAACTGGTCTTCACCACGGAGAAAAACAGTTTCTCGTCGCAGGGCAGTTGGGCCACCTCGTTGCGGGTGAGGCGCACCACCGCGCTTTTCACTTTGGGCGGCGGATTGAACACGTGCTCGTGCACCGTGAACAGGTACTCAATGGTGTAAAAGGCTTGCAAGAGCACGCTCATGATGCCGTAGGTTTTGGACCCGTGGGGCGCCGCAATCCGCTCGGCTACTTCTTTCTGGATCATGCCCACCGTCTCAGGAATCTGGTCGCGGTGATCCAGTATCTTGAAGAAGATCTGGCTGGAGATGTTGTAAGGGAAATTCCCGATGACGGCGAACGGCCCGGAGAACATCGTTTTCAGGTCAGTTTTCAGAAAATCGGCGAAAAGTACGCGGCCCTCCAGTTGCGGGAAATGCTCGTTGAGCCAAGCGATGGATTCCCGGTCAATGTCCACAATGGTGGTTCTGTATTCGGGGTGATTTACCAAAAACTGCGTCAAAACGCCCATGCCGGGGCCCACCTCCAAGACTTCCTGTACGCCGTTGGGCAGGCGCAGGGCCTCCACAATTTTCTGGGCGATGTTGAGATCCGTGAGGAAATGCTGACCTAGGTGTTTCTTGGGTTGGACGGGCTTCACTGGTTTTCGGTTTTCCGTAAGTTAAGGCTATATTGCAGCTCAAAGATACACATCTTATGCGCACAGAACTGACCTACGCCGCAACATTACCGGCAAATACCAGCACCGCCGTGTTGGTGCCCGGCCGCGACCAACTCCCCCAGGAGCTTTTCTCCCAAGATGAACTGGATTATATCAACCGCCAGCTGGAGCTGAAAAGCACGCTGGTAGTCCTTAATAAATACACGCACCAACTCTACCTGGTGCTGACCGAGCCTAGGAAAAAGGAAAACGAAACCCACGAAGCCCTGCGCAAAGCCGGTAACACCCTGCACCAGCGCCTTTCCGCCGACAAGGTAGATACCGTGGTGTTGCTGGATGCCGCCGATGCAGAAGCGGCTCTGTTCGTAGCCGAAGGTCTGGTCCTGAGCAACTACTCTTTCCAGCGCTACAAAACCGAAAAAGCGGTGGCCCCTACCCTCAAGTCTGTGGTGGTGACCGGCGTGGGTGTGACGGAAACACAGGTAACTGAGCTGTCTAACCTGTTGGATGCCGTTTACCAGACCCGCGACCTGATCAACACGCCTCCCAACATGCAAACCGCCACGCAATTGAGTGAGCAGATCCAGGAGATGCTGCAGGACACCGGCGTGGAGATTGAGATTCTGGACCAGGTGCAGATCCAGTCCCTGAAAATGGGCGGATTGTTGAGCGTGAACCAGGCTTCTGATGAATCAGCTACCTTTAACATATTGGAGTGGAAACCCCAGAACGCTACCAACGCCCAACCCGTGATTCTGGTGGGCAAAGGCGTGGTGTATGACACCGGCGGATTGAGTCTGAAGCCTACGCCTAACTCCATGGACTACATGAAGTCAGACATGTCTGGGGCGGCGGCCGTGGCAGGCACGCTATATGCCATCGCCAAAAACAACGTGCCCTTGCACGTCATCGGGTTGATTCCCGCTACCGATAACCTCATCAGCGGCAAAGGCTTCGCGCCCGGCGATGTGATTTCCATGCACAGCGGCCACACCGTGGAAGTTTTGAACACCGATGCCGAAGGCCGACTGATCCTGGCCGATGCCCTGCATTTTGCCAAGCGTTACAACCCTAGCCTGGTGATTGACATTGCCACCCTGACCGGAGCTGCCGCCAGAGCGGTGGGCCGCGAAGGCATTGTGATGATGGGCACCGCCGACGAGATGCTGAAATCTGAGCTGAAACTGGCCGGTGAAGCCGCGCATGAGCGTTTGGTGGAGTTCCCGCTGTGGGAGGAGTACCAGGATCACCTGAAATCTGAGATCGCAGACCTGAAGAACATCGGCGGAGCCGAGGCGGGCGCTATCTCGGCAGGCAAGTTCCTAGAGTTTTTCACCAATTACCCCTGGATTCACCTGGACATCGCCGGCACGGCCTACCTGTTGAGCCCAGATTCTTACCGGGGCAAACACGCCACGGGCAGCAGCGTTCGGTTGCTGTACCATTTCCTCACCTCACAAGCCACTGCTTAATCAATGGAGCAAAAGACCAAGCCCCGTATAGGAATCACCATAGGAGACATTAGCGGCATAGGCCCGGAAGTAGTTCTGAAAACCTTCGCCGATCAACGGATTCTTCACTACTGCACGCCTGTGCTCTACGCCACCGCCTCAGTGGTGAACAGGTACCGCAAGCTGCTGTCTCTGGAGAATTTTAACTTTCACCTCATCCAGGGGTTTGACCAACTGCACCCCAAAAAGGTAAATGTGCTTAACTGCCAGGAAGAAGAAATTGAGTTCACCCCCGGCACGCCTACTCCGGCTACCGGCTCACTGGCTCGTATGGCTTTGCTGCGGTCGGCGCAGGATCTGAAAGACGGACACATCCACGCCGTGGTGACCGCCCCCATTGACAAGGATAACACCCAGGGCGAAGGCTTCCAGTTCCCGGGCCACACTGAGTTCTACACCAAACACTTCAACGCCCCAGAGAGCCTCATGTTCCTGGTTTCAGAAGGACTGCGAGTAGCTACCGTGACCGGGCACATGCCGCTGAAGGAAGTGGCCAACGCTCTCACGCCGGAGTTGCTTATTCGTAAGCTCACCATCTTAGACAATTCGCTGCGCCAGGATTTTGGGATCCAGAAACCGAAGATCGCGGTGCTGGGCCTGAACCCGCACGCCGGCGAGAACGGCTTGCTGGGCACCGAGGAAGCCGAGATTGTGCAGCCCGTTATTGAGCAGATGAAAAGCAAAGGCAACCTGGTGTTCGGCCCTTTCCCTGCCGATGGTTTCTTCGGGACCCGCAGCTACAAGAAGTTCGATGCCACGCTGGCACTGTACCATGACCAGGGGCTGATTCCGTTCAAGACCATTGCGTTTGAGAACGGAGTCAACTTTACGGCCGGTTTGCCCATCGTGCGCACCTCCCCCGACCACGGCACTGCTTATGACATTGCCGGCAAAAACATGGCTGATGAGACTTCGTTCCGGGAGGCGCTGTTCACCGCCATTGATATTCTGAGAGCACGGGCCGGCGTTTAAGGCTTCCTTTCTCATTTTATACAAAAGCGTTTCGGGGCTATTTTCCAGAAAGTAGCCCCGAAACGCTTTTGTATAAATGGGTACTTCAAAGAAAACGTAACATATGATTTCACCTGAAAGACATCTTTCCTGGTGCCTGCCGGATAAACTTCCGTACTTTTAACCACCAAAAACTTAAAACTTAATACAACCTTTCCCCTACCCTACCAGATTTCACACGTATTCAACTGACAATGAACTACTCCTGTTTCGGGGCTGTTTCACGTAGGATAGGCCGAAAATCGGCTGAGTATTAACTAGTGCAAAAAAGGCATCTGTATTTTATAATTAAGATATTCTTGCTAATTTTGCGACTTGCAAAAAAAGAGGCAAAGTGAAGGAGATCAAAAAATACGATATCAACCTCGTAAAGCTCGGCAACAAACGCCACGAGTACGAGTTTGAATTAGACGACCGCTTCTTCGAGTTGTTCAGCCAGCAGTTGATCCATGGCGGCAACCTAAAGGCAGAGGTGGTGCTACACAAATCGGAGCTTCTTTTGCAGTTCGATTTCCATATCACCGGAACGGTACGCCTGACCTGTGACCGCAGCTTAGAGGAATTTGAGCAGCCGTTGGAGATTGACGAAACACTGCACGTACGCTTTGGTCCGGAAGAACTGGAACTGGATGAGAACGTGCTGCAGATTTTACCGGATACGCAGTGTATCAACCTGGCCCAGCACCTCTATGACTACATAGGGTTGGCGGTGCCCATGAAAAAGCTGCATCCCCGGTTTGTAGAGGAAGACCTAGCGCGGGAAGACGATCCGGAGGCAGAAGGCCTGCTGATCTACTCCACCGGCCCTGCAGAAGATGACGAGGACGACGAGGATAACGACGATGACGGGCCAATTGACCCACGTTTCGCCGCCCTTAAAAAGTTAAAATAAGTTTCTAAACCAATTTTGTAATAATTACCCGAGATGGCACATCCAAAGCGAAAAATCTCCAAAACCAGAAGAGATAAGAGAAGAACGCACGACAAATTGACTCCAAAGGCGATTTCTATCTGCCCTAACACCGGTGAAGTTCACCAATACCACAGAGCGTACGTGGTAGACGGCGATTTGTATCACAACGGTAAAGTGGCAATCAAAAATTATACCTCTGTTGCCTAATAAAGCTTGCCTTGACAGGCTTTATTTTAGTTACTTGTAGGATAATTTACGAAATACGCTTTACATGAAAATAGCTCTGGATGCAATGGGTGGCGACTTCGCCCCCGAAGCAGTTGTAGAAGGCGCACTTTTGGCGGCTGAGACGTTGACGGATGAAGTAGAGATTTTCCTGATTGGAGATGAAGACAGAGTCCATTCCCTCCTGCAGAAGCACGGCTACAAAGGATCCAGAGTAAAGGTTGTTCACGCATCCCAGGTTATTGGGATGGGTGAACACCCTACCAAAGCCCTCACCCAAAAACCTGATTCCAGCATTGCCGTGGGTTACGGCATGCTTGCCTCCAAGAAGGTAGACGCTTTCTGCAGCGCCGGTAACACCGGGGCCATGCTGGTAGGCGCGGTATTCAGCGTGAAACAGGTAGAGGGCATTCTGCGTCCGGCCCTGGCCAGCTTTATCCCCAAACTCTCCGGCGGACTGGGCGTGCTGTTAGACGTAGGCGCCATTGCCGACTGCAAACCCGAGATTCTGGAGCAGTTTGGTGAGATTGGCTCTATTTGCGCCCAGTACATTCTGGATATTGAGAACCCGCGCGTGGGACTCATGAACTTGGGCGAAGAGGAAGGCAAAGGAAACATGGTTACCCAGCCTGCCCACAAGCTCCTTAAAGAAAACACTTCTATCAACTTTATCGGGAACATTGAAGGACGGGACTTGTTCAACGACAAGGCTGATGTCATTGTGTGTGATGGGTTCACCGGTAACGTAGTCCTGAAACTGGCGGAGTCTATCTATGACATCCTAAAGGAAAAAAACATTTCAGACCCATTCTTTGACCGCTTCAATTACGAGGCGGTTGGCGGAAGCCCCATCTTGGGGGTGAACGGGAATGCGGTCATCGGGCACGGCGTATCAAGCCCTACTGCCATCTGCAATATGCTGCACCTGGCCAACAAAATGGCAGAAGCGCATATTTCAGAGAAATTCAAACAATTCTTCAGCGTCTCTAACTAGGCGCTCCTACAACAGACAATCCTTCAGAACCATATGAGCAAAATTACCGCCGCGATCACCGGTGTGAGCGGATATGCCCCGGAGTATGTGTTAACCAACCAGGAGTTGGAAACCATGGTAGAAACCAACGATGAGTGGATCGTTAGCCGCACGGGTATCAAAGAAAGACGCATCCTGAAGGGTGAAGACCAGGGTACCTCTGCCATCGCTATCCCGGCGGTGCTGGACCTGCTCAAAAAAACCAACACCAAGCCAGAAGAAGTAGACCTGCTTATCTGCGCCACCACTACCCCAGACATGGTGTTCCCGGCCACGGCCAACATCATCTGCGCCGAGGTAGGTGCCGTAAATGCGTTTGGCTATGACCTGCAGGCTGCCTGCTCTGGTTTCCTGTTCGGGTTGGCTACCGGTTCGCAGTTCATTGAGACCGGCAAATACAAGAAAGTAATTGTGGTGGGCGCTGATAAAATGTCTGCCATTGTGGACTACACAGACCGGGCTACCTGCATCATCTTCGGGGATGGCGGTGGGGCCGTAATGCTGGAGCCGAACACAGAAGGCTTGGGTATCCAGGACAGCATCCTGAAATCTGACGGTTCCGGGGTTCCGTTCCTGCACATGAAAGCCGGTGGTAGCCGTAGACCGGCCACTGCTGAGACCGTGGCCAGACGCGAGCACTACGCGTTCCAGGAAGGTCAGCAGGTATTCAAATTCGCGGTGAAAGGTATGGCCGATGTGTCTGCCGAAGTGATGGAGAAAAACAACCTCACCGCCGATGACATTGCGTGGCTGGTACCACACCAGGCCAACAAACGCATCATTGACGCTACCGCTAACCGCATGGGCGTGGGCCCAGACAAGGTGATGCTGAACATCCAAAAATATGGCAATACCACCAGCGGCACCATTCCGCTGTGTCTGTGGGAGTACGAGCCCCAGCTCAAAAAAGGCGATAACCTCATTTTAGCCGCATTTGGAGGTG
Organism: Sabulibacter ruber; assembly: GCF_017355955.1. Taxonomy (GTDB): domain Bacteria; phylum Bacteroidota; class Bacteroidia; order Cytophagales; family Hymenobacteraceae; genus Nibribacter; species Nibribacter ruber_A. The sequence continues at coordinate 972,947 of NZ_JAFFID010000001.1, forward strand.
GTTTTACGTGGGGCGCTATCTACCTGAAGTGGGCGTATGACCCCAAGTAATCGCCTTGTTTTTAAGGTACTTTTCTAAAATAGATCAAAAAATTCGGCTATCTTTGGCCGAATTTTTTTATGTCCAAAACGGGGAATTCCCCCCAGACATCTTAAACCGAAACACACTACACTATGGCAACTACCGCTGATTTCCGCAACGGGCTTTGCATTGAATTCAACGGCGACCTTTGGATCATCACCGAGTTTCAGCACGTGAAACCCGGCAAAGGTCCAGCCTTCGTTCGCACTAAACTGAAAAACATTAAAACCGGTAAAGTGGTGGACAACACCTTCACCGCCGGCGTGAAAGTGACCACGGCCCGCGTAGAGCAGCGTCCGCACCAGTTCATCTACAAAGACGATTACGGCTATAACTTCATGGACCTGGAGTCTTTTGAGCAGGTGACCCTGGATGAGAAAATGGTGCCGTTCGCTGACCTCATGAAAGAAGGTCAGGAAGTGACCATCCTTTTCCACGCCGAGACAGAAACCCCGCTTACCGCCGAACTTCCTACGTATGTAGAGCTCATGATTACGTATACTGAGCCGGGCATCAAAGGAGATACCGCCACCAACACATTAAAACCTGCCATTGTAGAGACCGGCGCCACCATTTCTGTGCCGTTGTTCATTGGTCAGGACGAAAAAATTAAGGTAGATACGCGTACCTATACCTACGCCGAACGAGTAAAATAGAACTATGAAAGCAAAGGAAATCCAAGAACTGATTGATTTCATCGCGAAATCAGGCCTGAATAAAGTTGACATTGAGACAGAAGAGTTCAAAATCTCAGTGGAGCGCGAGGCAAGCCAGAAAGTGAAATTTGTGTCAGGCGCTGCCCCGGCAGCTGCTTCGGCCCCTGCCCCACAAATCTCTGCTCCTGCTCCGCTTCCGGCCGCGGCCCCTGCCGCTCCCGCTGCTCCTGCTCAACCTGCCGCTGAAGACACCAGCAAATACATCACCATCAAAGCGCCTATGATTGGTACGCTGTACCGCTCCTCTAACCCAGAGTCTCCGGCGTTTGTGAACGTAGGCGATGAGGTGAAAAAAGGCCAGGTGATCTGTATCATCGAGGCCATGAAACTCTTCAACGAGATTGAGTCTGAGGTATCTGGCCGTATTGTGAAAGTGTTGGTAGAAAACGCTTCACCGGTTGAGTATGACCAACCCCTGTTCTTGGTAGACCCGAGCTAATTAATTATGAATTAAAAATGAAGAATTATGAATGAGCTATTCGTTCATAATTCTTTGGTTTTAAAGAACCTGTTTGGCTTCGGCCTTCATCCAGCCCATTAGTTTTTCAAATGACATTATCCGATTTAGACCTACTTTTTTAAAAACAGGCCAGAATCGGATAATCAGAAATTGGACTCAGCCTCATTAGGTTGCTGAGGAATGAGGGCGAACAGGGTGCAGGTTCTTCAATTTTTAATTCTTAATTTCTAATTCTTAATTGAAAGAACTGTGTTCAAAAAAATACTAATTGCCAACCGTGGCGAGATTGCGCTAAGGGTAATCCGGACGTGTAAAGAGATGGGGATTAAAACGGTAGCTGTGTATTCTACCGCAGACAAGGAAAGCCTGCACGTGCGCTTCGCAGATGAGGCGGTGTGTATTGGTCCCGCTCCCAGCGCCCAGTCTTACCTGAACATCCCTAACCTGATTGCCGCCGCGGAAATCACCAACGCCGATGCCATTCACCCGGGCTACGGCTTCCTTTCTGAAAATGCCGAGTTTTCCAGAATCTGTGCCGAAAACGGCATCAAGTTCATCGGGGCTACCCCAGAGATGATTAACTCCATGGGCGATAAGTCATCGGCCAAGGATACCATGAAAAAAGCGGGCGTGCCTACCATTCCTGGCTCTGACGGTCTGTTGACTTCTGCCGAGCAAGGCAAGAAACTGGCTGCTAAAATCAAATATCCGGTAATTATAAAAGCCACGGCCGGTGGTGGTGGACGCGGGATGCGGATCATCAAATCTGCCGAGGAGTTTGACAAAGCCTGGAACGATGCCCGTCAGGAAGCCAAAGCCGCTTTCGGGAACGATGGCATGTACCTGGAGAAGTTCGTGGAAGAGCCTCGCCACATTGAGATCCAGATTGTGGGCGACCAGTACGGAAAAGTATGTCACCTTTCTGAGCGCGACTGCTCTATTCAGCGCCGTCACCAGAAACTGATTGAGGAAACGCCGTCGCCGTTCATTGACCAGGACCTGCGCGAGCGCATGGGTCAGGCTGCTATTGCCGGTGCCGCCGCTATCAATTACGAGGGCGTGGGTACCATTGAGTTCCTGGTAGACAAGCACAAAGAGTTCTACTTCATGGAGATGAACACCCGTATTCAGGTGGAGCACCCCATCACGGAGGAAGTAGTGAACTATGACCTGATTAAAGAGCAGATCAAAGTAGCGGCTGGCGTTCCTATCTCGGGTAAAAACTACTATCCGCAGATGCACGCCATTGAGTGCCGTATCAATGCCGAGGATCCTAAGGCCGGTTTCCGTCCGAGCCCAGGCAAGATCAACGTACTGCACATTCCGGGCGGCCACGGAGTACGCGTAGACACGCACGTGTATGCGGGTTACACCATCCCGGCCAACTATGACTCCATGATCGCGAAGCTGATTGTGAGCGCCCAAACCCGCGAGGAAGCCATCGTGAAAATGAAACGTGCTTTGAGCGAGTTCGTGATTGAAGGCGTGAAAACCACCATTCCGTTCCACCTGGCCATGATGGACGATGAAGGCTTTAAATCTGGAAACTTCACCACCAGCTACCTGGACAGCTACGACTTCACACAAGTTTAAACTTGCACCAAATACTACAGAAAAAGCAGCCTTTAAGGCTGCTTTTTTCATTTTACAGATAGGGGTAAAACCCGCTTCCGCTGTTTACATGATACCCTACATGAATTATCTGTTTACATGAAAACCTTTTGCTTCTGGCTTTCTCTTGCCTTTGTTGTTTTTGCTGCTCCTAGTTGCACCTCCATTCTGTATTTAGACCGGGAACAGCCCGCCCTGGTACAACTGCCGGATTCAACACTATCCCTGCTGCTGGTGCAGCGCTACGATGCTTCTTTGCTCCCTTACAAAAAGGACCGCAAAATTGAGGTGTACCGAGATGGGGCAAGACAAGCAATTGAAACAGTTCAGCATGAACTTTCGCTTGATTCAGGTTTCCAGGTGACGTTAGCCGATAGCAGCCTTTTCCTGAAAAAATCAACCGAGGAACGTTTGCTCAATCAACAGAAAGTTCAGCAACTCTGCCATGAGTACAACACCTCCCTCCTGCTGGTGCTTGATACCTTGGATGCTTATATGGAGCAGACTACGGTCACGCGGGATAAAGATGAAAAAGGGAATGTCTCTAAAACTGCCGAGTATTCTTTGGTAGTAACTGCTAAATGGAAATTGTTCAATCAGGAGGGGAAGTTATTGGATGAGGCATTTCTGACCCAAAGCGAGCCTTATAGCAGCCGGGCAGTGATCAGCGGACTCCTTGCCTTAGGACCGGCCATGGCCAACGCCGGGGAAGCGGTTAACCGGAATGCTGCGAGCTTGGGAAGGCAATATGCCCAACGGTTCTACCCTACCAGACTCACCTTCGCCAAGGAATATTACCACCAGAAAGAACTGGCGCAGGCCGCCGAAATGATCAGGCTGTCTGAGTGGGAAAAGGCCTCGGAACTGCTGGTGCCCCTTGCTTCAGGAAAGGCCTCGGCCGTTACAGGCAAAGCCGCTTATAATCTGGCCGTCATCAATGAAATCCAGGGCAACCTGCCCGAAGCCAAACGGTGGGCAGACGTTGCCCGAAAAGCCGGTCTGAAAAGAGCCCGTTACCTCTTATCTGATCTCAATACGCAGAGATAAAGCAAAACTCCCGTTTTAAACCTGATTCAGAGAAAACAGGCTTAAAACGGGAGTTAAAATTTCAAAGCAACCAATCTTACTTAGCCAACGCTTCTTTGGCCACTAGTTCATCTAGTTCATTGAACCATTCCTCGCCGTATTTCCGGATTAAAGGCTCGCGCAGGAACTTGTACACCGGCACCCCCAATTCCAGCCCGAAGGAACAGGCGGGGTTACAGATTTCCCAACGGTCGTAGTTCAGGGCTTCAAATCCATCGTACTTCGTGATGCGGATGGGGTACAGATGGCAGGAAATGGGTTTTTTCCAGGAGATCTTTCCGTCCAGGTACGCTTGTTCAATGGCGCACTTGAGCGTGAGGTTATCGTCATAGATGGCGTAGGCGCACTCGCGGTTCCCGATGGTGGGGGTACTATAGTCGCCTTCAAAGTCTTCCACAAACAGTCCCTGCTCGGCCACGGCGTTGATGCCTTCCTGGGACATGTAGGGCTTTACGTGTTCGTAGGCCTCGGCTAAGACAGGCAGTTCGTCTTTCTCCAGGGGGGCGCCCAGGTCGCCTTCCACGCAGCAGGCGCCTTTGCACTTCTCCAGGTTACAGACAAAGAACTTGTCTTTGAGATCGTCAGACAGAACGGTATTTTGTAATACAATCATGAGCTATTTCTTACAGCAGAAAGACAAAAGTACCGCTATTTAAGTTCGGCCGCAAAGGGTTGGCTACTGCTGTAAAAACAAAAGCAGTCGTTTTGGGGCTGCTTTCCTAAAACAAGGCTTAAAACGGCTAGTCTTCCATGACCCAGGCGAACGCGTCTGCTTCGTTGTCAAAAAAGTGGGTGTCAAACTTGATCAGACCACTTCCTTTCATGACCATGTTTTCAACGGCCATCTTGTTGAAGATATCCGTGGCCACAATCACCGCCATTTTTCTTAGGCCGCTTTCCTGGGAAAATCGGGGCGCCCACTCTTTGGCGGTCCATTCCTGATCAGCGGGCCGAATGGCGCGGGCATTGGTATTATCGCCAATCCAGCGGGTTACGGTATGTTCTTTGGCCAACTGAAGATAGATCCCCAATATCTCGCGGTACTCCTGGGAGCCGGCAAACCCATACCATTTCGTCCTGACCAGCTGCAGGTCTTCCTCATAGGTGATGGTGATAATATCGCTTTTATAATATTCCATTTTCGCTCCTTCAATCGGCCATTACCTTTAACCACACCTAGTAGCTTTAAGACTCCTCCTAACAACAGCATCGCTTTACCTAATTTAAAAATCGGCTGAACGCTTTCATATTCTGGAGGTCCTGCACTTCGGTAATAGTCCAGTTACAAGATTGTAACTACAAATTTACACCTGATTTGTTTAAAAATTTACTTTATCTAAGAGCAAATTCATTTTGGGCACCTCCAAGGTGGTTTGTCTTATTGTCATCTCTCTTAAGCTGTCTCTGAGAATTGCTCAGACTTTATTCATTTTTTAACAGCATAGGCCTTCCTTGGAGGAACAGAAGTGCATTAGAAAGTTGATTACGGATGTACCTCTTTCAGTACTATCCTTTGAAAAAACTGCATCAAGAGTGAATAAATTATAATATCTTGAGCAGAATATATAGACTACACCAACTAAGCCTGTACCATGCAAACCCCCTGGCAAGCAAAGCTTCTCTATCTGGCTGGCTTTCTCCTGTTTTCACCCCTTCATGTCTCGGCTCAGAATGCCAATACCGATGCGGCAATTATCCCATCGCCAGCAAGCTACCCGATTAGCCTTTACCAGCAGGCGACCAAAGAAGAATCACACCTGCTGAATGGCCCTGAGTATGTGGATATTCGGAGGGCCAACCGGGAAGGTCACCCTTTCTTCCTGATTGATGAGAAAACTCCTGGAAGTGTGCAGTATGACGGGGCCTTCTATGAAGGAGTGCCTTTATTGTATGACATTGTCCTGGATGAAGTGCTTCTGGCCAGAAACGGGCTGGTACTGCAAAAACTGGTGAAGGAAAAGGTAGCCGGCTTTCAATTAGGCGGACACAAATTTGTGCGGGTGGTAGTGCCCGACACTGCCTCTAATACGGCCTTGCGGACCGGTTATTATGATGTCATGCACGACGGTACCACCAAGTTGCTGGTGAAAAGGCTAAAAGAGAGGCAAGAGTTGATTGAAGACCAGAAAGTGTTGGAAAAATACGGCCCCATTGACAAATACTATATCCAACAGGGTACTACCTACCACCAGGTAAAAAGCGGCCGCTCGGTGTACAACGTGTTCAGTGACCGGAAAAAGGAATTGAAGAAATACGCCCGCACCAAGAAATTCAACTTCAGGAGACAACGGGAAGAAGCCATTTTAGGCTTGGTGCTTTATTACGATTCGCTGACAGATTAATCCAAAATTAAATCCAATCCTCTACCCCCAGCTACCCTTTATAATGACCCAACTTTACCGAATTGCTTTTCTCCTCTCGGTCATGATGCTGTTTGGAGCGGCTACCAGCAGTGCCCAGACGGCAGGAGAACCGCTCTTGAGTCTGCACCTGAAAGAAGCCTCTTTTGAGGATTTTGTGCGGGAAATAGAATCCAAATCAGACTACCGCTTCTTTTACGAGCCGGCAACAGTAGACAGCCTCAAGATTTCCGTTGAGGTAACCCAGAAATCCCTGTCTTCTATTCTGGCGCAGGTACTGCCTGAAGCGAAGCTTTCCTTCGCCATCACGCCCCAAGGCTATGTGATGATCACGCAAGGCAAGGAATTCATGGCGAACCTACCTGAGGGCTTTTTCAACCGGGAGGCTGTTCCCACGCAAGGCAGACCTGCAGCTCGTCCAAGCTCTGGAGCGCAACCGTACGTGGCCGGGGAAAAAGACAAAAAGAAAGCCACTTCTGAGGCCAAACTGTACGTGATTGGCGTGCAACGCGAAAACGCCTCGGGCAGGGCCAACCTGGCCGGCCACCTCCGCGATGCCAAATCCGGTGAGGCTATTATTGGTGCCTCCGTCTACATCCAATCTCCGCTTTTGGCCACCACTTCAGACCAATACGGGTATTTCTCCTTGACCCTGCCCATTGGTCAGCACGATTTGCTCATCAGGGGCATAGGGATCAAGAACTCCAAGCGCCGCATCGCCCTTTATTCCGACGGAAAACTGGACATTGAGGTAGAGGAGGATGTACGCTCCCTGAAAGAGGTTTTGGTGGAGGCCGAAAAAGACCGCAACGTGGCAGGTATGCAGATGGGCATGGAACGACTGGACATGCGGGCCATCAAGCAGGTGCCCACCGCCTTCGGGGAAACTGATATTCTGCGAGTGGTGCTCACGCTTCCCGGGGTGAAATCGGTGGGCGAAGGCAGCACGGGCATGAACGTGCGCGGCGGCTCCACGGACCAGAACCTGATCCTCTTCAACGATGCCACTGTGTATAATCCTTCTCACCTGTTTGGCTTTTTCTCGGCGTTTAACCCAGATATCATCAAAACCGTGGAGTTGCACAAAAGCAACATCCCGGCGCGGTACGGCGGAAGGCTTTCCTCGGTGCTGGAGGTGGTCACCCGCGACGGGAACAAAAAGAAATTCTCGGGTTCCGGGGGCCTGGGCCTGCTGACCAGCCGATTGACTCTGGAGGGACCTATTGCCAAAGACAAAACCTCTTTCATGGTGGCGGGCCGAAGCACCTACTCAGACTGGCTCCTGAAAAAGCTGCCGCAGGAGAGCTTCAAGAAAAGCTCGGCCTCGTTTTATGACGTGAATGCCCAGATCAACCATGAATTTGACAGCAAGAATACGCTTTATGTCTCGGGTTACCTGAGCAAGGATCGGTTCAGGTTGGGCAGTGATACTTTGTACAGTTTCGCTAACCACAATGCCAGCGTGAAATGGAAGCATATCTTCCATAACCAACTTTACAGCGTGGTGACCGCCGCCTACAGCCAGTACGGTTATGACGTAAATTCTGAAAACAACCCCGTAAACGCCTCGCACATGTCTTTTGGCATGAACCAGGCCAACCTGCAGGCAGACTTCAACTACTTCCTGAATTCAAAGCATACCATTGATTTCGGGGCCAGTTCTATCCTGTACAACGTGAAGCCGGGCAGCCTGCAACCAGTGGGCTCTGAGTCTTTGATCATGCCCGATGTGCTGCAGCGCGAACGGGCGCTAGAAAGCGCGCTTTACGTCTCAGACCAGATAGACATCTCGCCCCGGTTCTCAGTGTACGTGGGGCTGCGGTATTCCATGTTCAATGCCCTAGGCCCGAGGGAAGTGTACGCCTATGCGCCAAACGTGCCTAAGTCAGAAAGCACCATTCTGGACACGCTCTCGTATGGTTCGGGCAAGTCTTTTGCGAAGTACCATGGTCCGGAGTACCGGGTATCGGCCAGGTTTGGTTTGACGGAGCATTCCTCGGTGAAGATGAGCTATAACCGCATGCGCCAGTACATCCACATGCTCTCCAACACGGCCACCATGTCCCCCACCGATACCTGGAAACTGAGCGACGCCAACATCAGGCCGCAGGTGGGTGACCAGATCGCACTGGGTTATTACCAGAACTTCCGGAACAACACGGTGGAGTTCTCGGTGGAAGGCTATTACAAGAAAATGAAGGATTTCCTGGATTACCGCAACGGTGCCACCATTATTCTGAACCACCATATTGAAACCGAGGTGGCCAATGCCGAGGGAAAAGCTTACGGCGTGGAGGTCATGCTGAAGAAACTGACTGGCAAACTGAACGGCTGGGTGAGCTACACCTATTCCCGCACGCTGGTGCGCCTGAACAATCCGCAAGTGTCTGAGCTCATCAATCAGGGGAAATGGTACCCCAGCAATTTCGATAAACCCCACGATGTGACGTTGATCAGCAACTACCGGTTCAGCCAGCGGTTCAGTACCTCGCTCAACTTCACATACAGCACCGGTCGTCCCATCACCTTGCCTATTGCCAAGTACTATGACGGCAACGTGGCCCGCATCTACTACTCAGACCGCAACCAGTACCGCGTTCCGGATTACTACCGCGTGGATTTCGCCATGAACATTGAGGGGAACCACAAAGTGAAAAAGCTGGCCCACAGTTCCTGGACCCTGGCGGTGTATAACCTCACTGGTCGCAAGAATCCCTATTCTGTGTATTTCCGGTCTGAGAACGGCCAGATCAAAGGCTACAAGCTTTCCATCTTCGGGCAGCCTATTCCTACCATCACTTATAATTTCCGGTTTTAACGATGATTTATAAAAACTGCCTCAAAAACGCCTTTCTGCTGCTTTGCGTGGTATTCCTTGCCGCCTGCGAAGAGCCGTACACCCCCGAGGTACTGGAAGGGCAAAACAATTTTCTGGTGGTAAGTGGTTTTATCAACAGCAACGGCCCCACCACTATCAGACTTTCCCGAACCCAGAATCTTTCAGAAAGCGGAGGGCCGGTAATGGAGCAAGGGGCTACCGTGCAGGTGGAGGAAGAGAATGGGATCAAATTCCCCTTGTTGGAAACCAACCCCGGTACCTACAGCAGCAACTTTCTCCCTCTCATCAGTTCCAAAAGATACCGGTTGGTGATTAAAACAGCCGGGAAAGACTACGCCTCAGACTACGTGGAGGTAAAGCAAACACCTTCTATTGATAATGTCACCTGGAAAGCGGAAAGCGACGGATTGCAGATCTTTGTGAGTACCCATGACGTGCAAAATAAGACACGGTATTACCGGTGGGAATACGAAGAGACCTGGGAGTACTCGGCTTTTTACTATTCTGGTTTAGAATATGTGAATGGGGAGATGAGGAATCGGGCGCCGGAAAACAGCATCTATCTCTGCTGGCGAAACTTCAAATCCTCCAACATCAATCTGGGGAACACGGTGAAATTAAGCCAGGACGTGGTGAGCAATTTCCCTTTGATCAAGGTACCGTCCAACTCTGATAAAATAGACCGGAAATACAGCATCCTGGTAAAGCAGTATGCCCAATCCAAAGAATCCTATGAGTATTATGAAGCCTTAAAGAAAAACACCGAAAGCATAGGTACCCTTTTTGATCCGCTTCCCACGCAGCTTACCGGAAATATCCACAGTGTCTCAGCCCCCTCAGAACCTGTTATTGGGTTTATCAATATTTCCTCAGTCACAGAAAAGAGAATATTTGTCAGCCGGTCAGAGTTGCCCCTAAACTGGGGTTCCCCTAGAATGTTCTGTACCTTAGACACCGTTCTGCTGGGGGAAGAGAGCACCCATTTCAATGGCGGGTACAACATTCCTATCCATGAATTGCTCACGGAAACCAATGTTCTGATAGGCTACGCCAGCGCCTCCAGACCCTGTGGAGACTGCCGGGTCTATGGCGTAAATGTGAAACCAGATTTCTGGCAGTAGTATGGAAGGAAGCATGAACACACCCATGAAAAACATTCAACCTGCAGGCTGTTCCCCACTATCTTGGAATCATTCTGGCACTTGGAGCCGCCCTTTCTTCTATTTTATACTCGTTTTTGGGTTAGCGCTCTTGAACACATGGGCAGGTACCGCCAACGGACAAACCAGAACTTTTCAAAGCCTTCTAACCGATTTTCAGGAGCACAACCGTAAAGCCTTTCAGGAGAAGATTTTCTTACACCTGGACCGTTCTGCCTATGCCTGCGGCGAAACCATGTGGTTCAAAGCCTATTACGTGGACGGAACCTTGTACCAGCCCCTGGACATGAGCAAAGTAGCCTATGTGGAAGTGCTGGACAATGGCAACAAACCCGTGTTACAGGGCAAAATCGCTTTGAAAGAAGGAGCCGGAAGTGGTTCATTCACCTTGCCAGTGACACTAGCATCTGGTAAGTACCGGGTAAGGGCCTATACCAACTGGATGAAGAACTTCGGGCCGGAATTTTACTTTGAGCAACCTGTCACTATCCTAAACACCTTTCAGCCCCTGGGCTTGAAGCCCCTGACCGACACTGCTTCCTACGCCATTCAGTTTTTCCCCGAGGGCGGAAATCTGGTGTATGGTCTTCCGGCTAAGGTGGCGTTTAAGGCTACTAACACCAGAACGGGTAAAGGCATCGGTCTCCAGGGCACTCTCTTAGACAAAGCCGGCAAAGTGGTAACTACCTTCCAGCCCACAAAAATGGGCATGGGGAACTTCCGTTTCACCCCTGTGGCGGAGGAGGTATACACTGCCGTGGTAAAACTTCCGGGAGGAAAGGAACTACGGCAACAACTCCCGCATATAGAGGAACAAGGCTACAGCTTACTCCTGGAAGAAACCAAGCCCGGTGAGCTGCTGATTACCGCCCATTCTTCCAATTCCCAGCCCGAAACGCTTTACCTGCTGGGTCACACACGGCAAACGGTAATGGTGGCGGCTACGGCTATCCTGGCCAATGGAAAAGCGTCTTTTTCAGTTTCCAAAGATTCACTGCCCGCCGGCATTACCCACTTTACGGTATTCAACAGCCAGCAAAGGCCCGTTTGCGAGCGGCTTTTCTTTAAACGCCCCACAAAGCAACTGGACATTGCAGCCTCTTTGAACAAAGCCCAATATGGTACCCGCGAGAAAGTAACCGTTGATTTACTCAGCCAAGCCAGCGGGGCAAGTGCGGCCAACCTATCAATGGCGGTATTCAAAGCAGATGATCTGCGGGCCGATGATTTGGTTAACATTATCGCCTATCTGTATCTCACCTCAGACCTGAAGGGCACCATTGAAAATCCGGGTTCTTACCTTATAGAGACCGGCAGCCAGGCCGATGAAGCTTTGGACAACCTGATGCTGACCCACGGTTGGAGCCGCTTCACCTGGAACGAGGTCCTGAATCAACAAGCCGCAACCTACCCTTTTCTTCCCGAATACCAGGGGCACCTGATTACTGGCCTCGTTACCCATAATGCCACCGGAGCTCCGGCAAAGAATATAAGAACCTTTCTGGCATCACCGGGTAAAAACGCCCGCTTCTACAGCGGCTTCAGTTCAGAGAAGGGATCGGTGTTGTTTGACGTGAAGGATTTCTTCGGCCCGAAGGAAGTTATCCTGCAAACGAACTTCCTGCAGGACAGCACCTACCACTTCCAGATCACTGATCCGTTTTCCAAGAAGTTCTCAGCAACTGGCCTGCCCAATTTTGATCTTCAGGAAAACCTGCGAGAAACTATCCACTTGCGCCACCTGGATGTCCAGGCCCAGAACATTTACTTAGAGCAATTCCTGAACCGGTACAAAGCACCTGGTATAGACAGCCTCCCTTTCTATGGTCAACCCAGCAAAAGATACCTTCTGGACGATTATACCCGCTTCAAGGTGATGGAAGAAGTAATGCGGGAGTATGTGCCCGGCGTTATGGTGAGAAAGCGGCGGGACGGCTTCCACTTTATGGTTTTGGACGGAGACCGGAAGCTGTTTTTCCAGGAAGATCCGTTGGTGTTATTAGACGGCGTGCCCATCTTTGACATAGACCAGATCATGGCCTTTGATCCGCTGAAAATCCAGAAACTGGAGGTCATGGAATCCCAATATTTCAACGGCTCACTGGTATCAAACGGCGTAGTCAGCTACACCACCTACAAAGGAGACTTGGCTGGCTTCCCCTTGGACACCCGGGCCCTGCTCCAGGAATACGAAGGCCTTCAATTGCAGCGGGAGTTCTATGCGCCTGTTTATGAAACCGAAGAACAAAAGCTGAGCCGCTTACCAGATTTCCGGAACCTGCTGTACTGGGCTCCCGAAATTACAACCGATAAAAACGGGAAAGCCTCCACGCATTTCTACACCTCAGACGTACCAGGAACCTACCTGGTGGTGGTGCAGGGGCTTACAAAAGGTGGACTGCCCGGCAGCAAGGTGGTTACCTTCGATGTGAAAAAGCCATTATAACAAACGTCTTAAGCGCCTGATTCTATAAAGATCAGGCGCTTCTGTTTTATCCAGGACCATACTCTTTTCAAAGGAACATGGACAAACGCCGTTTACAGCCTTAAATCCAAAAAACGGCCCGAAAACGCGGCTAAGTACCTGACTCTACAAAGGATGCAAATAAGAAGCCTTGGCATCCGCCGCAATTCTGATAATGCGGTCATAATTGCGTAAATTTGCAGTCTTCTCTTAGAAAGACTGTTAGTAGCGCATGGATTACCTGAAACTTCTGAATGAGTCACAGCGAGCCGCTGTTTTACATACCGAGGGCCCTTGTATGATCATTGCCGGTGCGGGCTCCGGCAAAACCCGGGTGCTCACCTACCGCATCGCGCATTTGCTGGAAAAAGGCGTGGACCCGTTCAATATCCTGGCGCTCACCTTTACCAACAAGGCCGCCAAGGAGATGCGCGCCCGTATTGAGAAAGTGGTGGGCGGTGAGGCCAAAAATCTCTGGATGGGTACCTTCCACTCCATCTTCTCCCGCATTCTGCGCGCCGAAGCCCAGAAAATAGGGTATCCCAGCCACTTCACCATCTACGACACCGATGATTCCAAGACACTCATCCGGAACATCGTGAAGGAGATGAACCTGGACGACAAGCTTTATAAAACCAGCATGGTGCTGGGGCGTATCTCGGCGGCCAAAAACAAACTGATCTCGGTAGCGCAGTACCTCAGAGACCCCGCCATCCAGGCCGATGACGAGGCGGCGCTGCGTCCCAAGATCGGGCAGATTTACAAGACCTACCAGGAGCGCTGTTTCCGGGCCGGAGCCATGGACTTTGACGACCTGCTGTTCAACACCAACGTGCTCTTCCGCGACCACGTGGATGTGCTGAACAAGTACCAGAACATCTTCAAGTACTCCATGGTAGACGAGTACCAGGACACCAACTACAGCCAGTACCTCATTACCCGCAAGCTGTCGGCGAAGGACCGCAACATCTGCGTGGTGGGTGATGATGCCCAGAGTATCTATGCCTTCCGCGGGGCCGATATTCAGAACATCCTCAACTTTGAGCGCGACTACCCAGAGCTGGAAGTCTTTAAACTGGAGCAGAACTACCGTTCTACCCAGCACATTGTAAAGGCGGCCAATTCTGTCATCAAAAACAACAAGGCCCAGCTGCGTAAAAACGTTTTCTCTGAGAATGAGGAAGGAAATCTGATTGACGTCATTAAAGCCAGCTCAGACAACGAAGAGGCTAAACTGGTGGCGCACTCCATATTTGAGGAGAAGATGAACCAGCACCTCTCCTACGAAGATTTCGCTATTCTGTACCGCACCAACGCCCAAAGCCGGGCGCTGGAAGAGGCGCTGCGCAAAATGAACATCAAGTACCGCATTGTGGGCGGTCTGTCGTTCTACCAGCGCAAGGAAATCAAGGACCTGATCTCGTACCTGCGTCTGGCCATCAACCATAATGATGAGCAGGCCCTGCGCCGCGTCATCAACTACCCTAAACGCGGCATTGGCGATACTACCGTGGAGAAACTCATTGTCACCGCTAACGAGACCAATCACAGCATCTGGGAAGTAGTGAGCCACGCCAACCAGTTAGTGGGAGGCCGAGCCGGTACTGCCATCCAGGATTTCGCGACCAAGATCAAGAGCTTCGCCATCATGGCCGAGCAAAAAGACGCCTTTGATGCCGCCACCTATATTGCCAAACACTCTGGCCTTGTAGATGACCTGTACGCCGATAAATCGGTGGAAGGATTGGCCCGCTACGAGAACATTCAGGAATTGCTCAACGCCATCAAAGAGTTTGTGGACGATCCTGAACGTGAGGACAAATCCCTGGCGAACTTCCTGCAAGACGTTGCCTTATTGACTGATGCCGATACCAAGAAGGAAGACGAAGGCGAGTACGTGACCATGATGACCATCCACTCGGCCAAAGGTCTGGAGTTCCGCAACGTGTTCATTGTGGGCATGGAAGAGAACCTGTTCCCCAGCCAGATGATGCTGCAAAGCCGGGCCGATCTGGAAGAGGAGCGCCGTTTGTTCTACGTGGCTATCACTCGCGCCGAGAAGAAACTGACCCTCTCCTACGCTACCAGCCGTTACCAGTGGGGGAACCTGCGGGCCGCGGAGAAAAGCCGGTTCATTGACGAGATTGATCCAACGTTCCTTAACTTCAAGTTTGGCGAGGAGCGCGGTCCGTTTGAGAAAGTGCTGCAACGGAAAACCCCGGCAGCGCAGTTGATTACCCCGGCTAAAAAACCAGTTGCCGCCGCAGCCTACACCCCACCCGCCGACTTCACCCCCAGCGATACTTCTAACCTGCAGGCCGGTATGCGCGTAGAGCACCCTAAATTCGGGTTCGGGACCGTTACTAAAATGGATACCCAAGGAAACTCCACCAAAGCCATCATTGAATTTGAAGGCGTGGGTGAGAAAACCCTGCTCCTGAGTTTCGCCAAGCTGCGCATACATGCGTAAAGCGTAGCACGTAGCAGGTATCACGTAGCAAGACCTCTATTTGTAGACATAGCCACGCAAGAACCATTTCCCTTTTAGGCCTGATTTTCTAAAAATAGGCCTAAAAGGGAGGTTCTTTTATCGTGATACTTGGTACTAGATACGTGATACGAACAAAAAATTCCTAATTTTGACCTTGCAACATACCCTATCACATGGTAGCCAGTTCCACTTTTAAACAAGAGCTTTTGCTGCGGGAGTACGGCCGCAATGTCCAGAACATTGTTCAGTACATCCTGACGGTGGAAGACCGAGCCAAACGCACCCAACTGGCTCAACTGCTCGTGAACCTGATGGGTCGTCTGAACCCTAACGTGAAAGACATCCAGGATGCCCAGCAAACCCTTTGGAATCACCTGTACGTGATGTCTGACGGCCAACTGGACGTGGATGCGCCGTTTGCGCTCAGCGCCATGGAATATCTCAATGATAAACCGCAGCGGGTAGACTATCCTACGCAGAACCCAAAATACAAGCATTACGGCACCAACCTGGAGCGCCTCATTGACAAAGCCAAGCAGGTCACAGATCCGCAGGAGCGCGAGGCCGCCATCATTTCCATTGGGAAACTGATGAAGGTGTTGTACCGCACCTATAACAAAGACAGCGTGTCTGACGAGGTGATCCTGGAGAACCTGCGCGAACTGTCTCGCGGTGAGTTGGACCTGAACCCTGCCCTGCTGGAAAAAGGCAATCTGTTTGAAAGCAATGTCAAGGCGCCGCAAGGCCCGGGTAACAACTTCCAGAACAACAACCAGAAGTACAAAAACAACCAGAACAAGAATCAGAACCAGAACCGAGGTAAGAATAAATAAGAACGCATGGCTTCTTTTGAAGTAATAGGCGGCCGGCCTTTACACGGCGAGATTATCCCGCAAGGGGCTAAAAACGAGGCACTGCAGATCCTTTGCGCCGTACTCATGACCGCTGAGCCGGTTGTCATCTCCAATATTCCCAATATCAGAGATGTAAACAAGTTGATTGAATTGCTGCGCGACATGGGTGTGCAGGTGGAGCAAACCGCTCCTGACACCTACGTGTTCAAAGCCGAGGACATCAACCTGGATTACCTGACTACTCCAAAATTCATTGAGCAGGCCCGCGCCATCAGAGGTTCTGTGATGATTCTGGGTCCAATGCTGGCCCGTTTTGGCGTGGCCAAACTGCCTAAACCCGGAGGAGACAAAATCGGCCGCCGTCGTCTGGATACGCACTTTGTAGGCTTTGAGAAGCTAGGCGCCAAGTTCACCTATGACTCCAATGACAGCTTCTACCACCTGGAAGGCAAAAACCTGAAAGGAACGTACATGCTGTTGGACGAGGCCTCGGTGACCGGAACCGCCAACATTGTGATGGCTGCCGTACTGGCCGAGGGGATCACCACCATCTACAACGCCGCCTGTGAGCCGTACCTGCAGCAGCTTTGCAAAATGCTGAACCGCATGGGCGCCAAGATCAGCGGCATCGGGTCTAACCTGCTCATCATTGAGGGCGTGGAGAAACTGGGCGGCACGGAGCACCGCATGTTGCCAGACATGATTGAGATTGGCTCTTTCATTGGTTTGGCGGGCATGACCGGCTCTGAGATCACCATCAAAGACGCGCAGATCCGGGAATTGGGCTTGATCCCAGACACGTTCCGCCGTTTGGGTATCCAGATGGAGTTCCGCGGCGATGATATTTTCATCCCGGCGCAGGACCACTACGAGATTGACACCTACATTGACGGCAGCATCCTGACTGTTTCTGACCATACCTGGCCGGGCTTCACCCCAGACTTGCTGAGCATTGCGCTGGTAGTAGCCACGCAGGCCAAAGGAACCGTGCTCATTCACCAGAAAATGTTTGAGAGCCGCCTCTTCTTTGTAGACAAACTGATTGACATGGGCGCGCAGATCATCCTCTGCGATCCGCACCGCGCCACCGTAATCGGGCAGAACAAGCAGGTGCCTTTGCGTGGTATCTCCATGACTTCGCCGGATATTAGAGCGGGTGTGGCTTTACTCATTGCGGCCCTTTCTGCCGAAGGACGTAGCGTGATCCACAACATTGAGCAGATTGACCGTGGGTACCAGAACATTGATGGTCGTCTGAATGCCCTGGGCGCACAGATCACCCGTCTGTAAGAACCCAACTTTTATACTTTTAAATAGAAAGGGAGCCAGAATCTGGCTCCCTTTCTATTTTTAGGCTGCTTTTTGTCGCATTTTCTCCGGCGCTCTGATTTTAGCCTATTTTCCAGAGAAATGCCTGAAAATGAAATATCTACGACGCTTGTGGTTCTGCCGGAAGTGGTCCAACAAACGGGTCTGAAACGGCTTTCCAGCAACTTTTATTGTGCTCCGTATTTGGGTTACCTTTTTGATGGTGAGCGGATTAAGAAGAAAATCCAGCCTATGAAAACCATCTTCCGGCACTCCTTTCCCCTGCTGTTCGGTGCCTCTCTCCTGTTCTTTTCCGGCTGCCAAGGCCAGCAGGAAATGTCAGTCAATGAAGCAGCCGCTTCTGTAGATTCTGCTGAGACCAACGTTGCCAAAGAGCAAAAAGCAGAGGGCAAACCCACCCACGTCATCCGGCAGGCGGAGGTCAAATTTAAGGTTGAAAACCTGACAGCCAGCACCCAACGGGTAGAAACGCTGGTGGAACACTCGGGAGCCATTTTGGCCAATTCAAACCAGCACCAGACCGACGATACCAGAACCGCCGATTTCGTGATCAGGGTACAGCCCGAGAAGTTCCTGCCCTTGCTGCAGCAGATTCAGAAAGAAAGTATGCAGCTGGACGTGCGCACCATCACCACCGACGACGTGTCTATGGAATTCGTAGACCTGGAAGCCCGCAAGAAAGCCAAGCTGGCGGTGGAGCAACGTTTCATGGGTTTGCTGAAAGAAGCCAAAGACATTCAGCAGATCCTGGAGGTAGAAAACCAACTAAGAACCATCAGGGAGGAAATTGAAAGCGCGGAGGCGCGGCTTACCTACCTGCAGAACCAAACTGCCCTCAGCACCATCCGGTTGTCTATGTACCAGGTGGTACCGGTCACTGTACCAGAAGAGCCAGGTTTCTTTACCAGAGTCCTGGAGGCGGTAAGTACCGGCTGGGAGTTGTTGCTTTCGCTCCTGATCGGGTGTTTTTACCTGTGGCCGCTGTGGCTGGTGGGTGCCGGTATCTTGATTTACCTGCGCAAACGGAGTTTGGCTTGATGTTTCAGGGCAGATTTTCAGAAAAGGGCACCAAAACATACGGTTTTGGTGCCCTTGCTTTTTCTAGTAATTAAACTCAGAAATCATGCAACCAACGCGGCCTTAAAGGGGTCATAAACTTATACACGCCATAGTTATTATCACCTCAAATTTCGCCACCCCGCCATGAAAGTAGCATTTCTGAAATCGACGTTTCTGAGCATTGCCGGTTCCCTGCTGGTACTTACGGCTGCCTGTCAGCAGGATGATCCGGCCCCCGAAGCCAACCTGCCCAATCTTAGGCCCCTGACACCGCAGGAAGTAAAAACCGTGTCGGGCACAAACGACTTTGCGTTCCGGTCTTTTGCTCAGATCAGCAACCTGGAGGGAAACAAGAACGTGTTCATCTCGCCGCTGAGCTTGAGCATGGCCCTGACCATGACCTACAACGGAGCCGCCAACGGCACCAAAGACGCCATGAAACAAACGCTGGGCTTTGGTAATGCGTCTGACGAAGAAATAAACCAATCGTTCAAAAGCCTGGCTGAATTACTGGTTGGCATTGACAAAACCGTGCAGTTTACCTCGGCTAATTCTCTGTGGCTGAACAATGATTTCCAAGTACTGGCCCCATTTGTGAGTACCAACCAGAACTACTTTCAGGCCACCGTGAAGGAGCTGGATTTTTCGTCTTCCGGAGCCAAGGAGGAAATCAACAATTGGGTGACCGAGAAAACCAAGGGCAAGATCAAAACCATTGTGGACCAGGTGCGGCCCGACCACCTGATGTTCCTGATCAACGCCATCTACTTTAAAGGCACCTGGACCTACCAATTTGATAAGAACCTGACCCAACCCCGGCCCTTTAAGCTGGAAGACGGCAGCACGATATCGCACCCGTTTATGAACCTGAAGAAAGGCCGTTACCTCACCTACCGCGACGCCACCAAACAGGTCATTGACCTGCCTTACGGCAACAAGCAGTACAGCATGACGCTGGTTGTGCCGGGCCAGAACCACACCGTGCAGGATATTTTACCAGAATTGTCGGTGAACAACCTGAACAAGTGGCTCTCTGAAGCCGATTCATCGTCGCTGGAACTGTACATGCCTAAATTTAAACTTGAGTTGAAGTACTCTGAGAACCTGAAAACCGCCCTGAAAAACCTGGGCATGGGCGTGGCCTTCACTGACCAGGCCGATTTTAGCCGTATGATTCCTGGCGGTGGATTGAGCATTTCAGAGGTAAACCACAAAACATTTGTAGAGGTGAACGAAGAAGGCACCGAAGCCGCCGCGGCTACCTCGGTGGGTATTGTGGTCACGTCTCTGCCGCCATCCATTACGGTGGACAAACCCTTTGTTTTCCTGATCAGGGAGAAATCTACCAACGCCATCCTGTTCATCGGCAAGCTGATGCGGCCTGAGTAACTCAAACCAACCTTCAACCAACCGGAAACAGAAAACCCGTTTTAGGGCCATTTACTCAAAAAGGGCACTAAAACGGGTTTATTTTTTGGAACACCTATCAGGAAATCCGGCACTCACTCACTCACTCACTCACTCACTCACTCACTCACTCACTCACTCACTCACTCACTCACTCACTCACTCACTCACTCACTCACTCACTTTCCGGCTGCCCCGGTACAGTTCGTATTTGAACAGGCGGCACTCAATTGGGCCGTTGTAGAGCGGGATACGGCGTGAAGGTTTCAGGCCGATGTACTTGGCGGCCTCCAGATTTCCGGTAAAGATGCAGGCATCCCAGTCCTGGAAATTGGCTTTGAGCGTATCTCCGATGGTTTTGTAAAGGCCGTTGATCTCGCGCTCATCCCCGATACGCTCTCCGTAGGGAGGGTTCATGATCAGCAAACCTTTGTCGGTGGGTTTCATGGCGTCTTTAAAATCCAGTTCCTTTACGCGCACAAACTCATCCAGCTCGGCGTACTCCAGGTTCTGGAAGGTGGCTTCCACAAAATCGGGGTCAATGTCTGAGCCGTAGATCTCCACCTCGTTTTCCAGGTCTTCTTTGGCCACGGTATCCTGGTACACACGCCGGTACAGGGCGGCATCATAGTCGGGCCAACGCATGAACCCGTAATCTTTGCGGTACACGCCCGGGGCTATGTTGTGGGCCAGCATGGCCGCCTCGGTGAGGAACGTGCCGGAGCCGCACATGGGGTCATACAGCGGGGTTTTCTTGTCCCAGCCGCTCAGGAGCAGAATGCCAGCGGCCAGTACCTCGTTCAGCGGAGCCACGTTGGTCTGCTGCCGGTAGCCACGACGATGCAGCGAATCGCCGGAGGAGTCCAGGGCCAGGGTTACGATGTTTTCGTGCATGTGCAGGTTCAGACGGACATCGGGCGTGGTCACGTCAATATTGGGACGCCGGCCGGTCTTCTCCCGGAACTGGTCTACAATGGCGTCTTTGGTCAACTGCGATACATACAGGGAGTGCTCAAACGTGGACCGCGAAACCACCGCGTTGATGGCGAAGGTATCGTTCAGGCTCATGTACAGGTCCCAGTCAATCTCGCGCACTTTCAGATACAGCTCTTTTTCATCGCGGGCCTTGAACTGAGCAAACGGCTTAAGGATGCGGATAGCGGTGCGGCAGCAGATATTGGCCTGGTACATCAGGTACTGGTTTCCGCTGAAGGTCACAGCCCGCACGCCCGGTTTCACGTAAAGCGCCCCTAATTCCCGAAGCTCCTGGGCCAGAACTTCCTCCAACCCCGCCAGGGTGGTTGCAGTCATATTGAAATTGCCGGTTGCTTTGGTTTTGGCCATAGAGGTGGAGCGTTAAATAGGATGATTTTATTTGGAGCGCAATTTCGTAAAAAAGCACCGATAAAGGCATGCCTTGAGTCTCAGGTTTCTTCTTTTAGGATTAACCCTGCTGTTTTCTGGCTTGAGATCGCAATTGAAAGCAAAAAACAGAAATCTTAGGGCCGAATGGTTTGCGGGAAAAAGATATTTCATAATATTGGTATTCTAGCGAAACCCTACCTATAAAATATGTCTAAAGTAATGTCTTCTTCTCCCTCTGGGCAGGCCACCCAAGCACCGCCTACCAATTATGCCAAGTCCATGGCCATTATTGGGGCCTTGTTCTTTGTGTTCGGGTTTGTGACCTGGCTCAATTCCGTCCTTATCCCTTACCTGAAAATTGCCTGTGAGCTCAACAACTTTGAGTCTTACCTGGTTGCGTTCGCTTTCTACATTGCCTATCTGGTGATGGGTATTCCGGCGGGTTGGCTCCTGAAACAGACAGGGTATAAAAAAGGCATGTCGGCGGGTTTGGTGATCATTGCAGTGGGGGCTTTGGTGTTTATACCGGCCGCCATAACCCGTACCTACGCCTTGTTTTTGTTAGGATTGTTTGTGCAGGGAACCGGTTTAACGGTACTGCAGGCGGCGGTAAACCCGTACATCTCCATCATTGGTCCGCCCGAAAGCGCCGCCAAACGCATCAGTATCATGGGTATCTGCAACAAAATTGCGGGTTCCGCTGCTCCCTTCGTGTTGGGTAGCATAGTTTTGGCCGGAGCCGATCAATTGGTAGCTAGCCTGGCCAACATGGATGCCGCCCAGAAAGCCGCTGAACTGGATGCTTTGGCCTCGCGCGTGATCACTCCTTACCTGGTGATCATGGCCGTTTTGATCGCGTTGGCCATCTTCACCTTCTTCTCCGGTCTGCCCGAAGTGGATACAGAGCAGGAAGACGAAGCTGTAGCTGCTGCCAATACTGGTAAAACCAGCGTATTCCAGTTCCCACATCTGGTGATTGGTGTGATCAGTCTTTTCCTGTACGTGGGCGTGGAAGTAATGGCCGGTGATACCGTGGTGAGCTACGCCTCCACTCAAGGAATTCCGCTGGATGAAGCGCCTCGTTTCACCACCTTCACGTTGTGGGCTATGATTGCCGGATACGTGATCGGGATTATTGCCATCCCTAAATACCTGAGCCAACAGAAAGCCCTGCAGATCTGCGCCTTTTTGGGCGTGATTTTCACATTAGCGGCCATTTTCACGGATGGTTACGTGTCTGTGCTGAGTATCTCTTTGTTGGGTCTGGCTAACTCGCTGATGTGGCCTGCTATCTTCCCGCTGGCTATTGCTGATCTGGGCCGATTCACCAAAATGGGCTCCTCGCTGCTGATCATGGGCATCGCCGGGGGCGCCTTGCTCCCGCTGCTGTACGGCTACCTGGTGGATTTGGTGAACGCCCAGCAAGCCTACTGGATGATGGTGCCTTGCTACCTGTTTATCCTGTATTTCGCCGCGGTGGGGTACAAAATCAGAACCAGATAAGTTATTCCGTTTAGAGCTGTTTTCCTGAAATCGGCCTCATAACAGAAAAGCCATCTCTCCCCGGGGTGGCTTTTTTGTTTACGATCCCTGTAACGGAATATTTTGGATAGTTGCGTACTTTTGCCCTGCATACCACGTACCGTACATGACCATTCAGAGAAACGCCTCCCTCTTTCCTTACAATACCTTCGGCATTGACGCGAAAGCCACCCTTCTGGCCGAGTTCACCTCGGTGGAAGAGCTGCGCGAGTTGCTACAGAACCCCGAAGTGAAAGCCTTGCCCTTGTTAATTCTGGGAGGTGGTAGCAACGTGCTGCTCACCCAGGATGTACAGGCTGCCGTGTTACTGAACCGCATCAAAGGTATTTCACAGACGGAGGAAACCGATGGGAAACATGTGTTGGTGACTTCGGGCAGTGGTGAGACGTGGCATGAATTGGTGTTGTACACCCTGGAACATGATCTGGGCGGTATTGAGAACCTTTCCCTTATTCCGGGCACCGTGGGTGCGGCGCCTTTGCAGAACATTGGAGCGTACGGCGTGGAGTTGAAAGACACGTTCCATTCTTTGGAAGCCCTGGAGATTGCCACCGGCGAGTTAGTGTCCTTCAACCGGGAGCAGTGCGGCTTTGGTTACCGCGAGAGTGTTTTCAAACGCGAAGCGAAAGGCAAATACATCGTGACTTCGGTGACGCTGCGGCTAACCAAAGAACACACGTTCAACACTTCCTACGGCGCCATCCAGGACACCTTGGCTCAGCAGCAGGTAAAGGAATTAAGCCTGAAAGCGATCAGCGAGGCGGTGTGCCACATCCGGAGAAGCAAACTCCCCGATCCGGCTAAGATTGGCAACGCCGGTTCCTTCTTCAAGAACCCTGAGATTCCGCTGGCCCAGTTTGAGATCCTGAAAGCGCAGTATCCCGGCATCCCCGGTTACCCGGTGAGCCCCGAGACCGTCAAGGTTCCGGCGGGTTGGCTCATAGAGCAGTGCGGCTGGAAAGGCAAGGTGCTGGGCAAACACGGCGTGCACAAAGATCAGGCGCTGGTGCTGGTGAACTACGGCGGCGCCACCGGCAACGAGGTAAAGGCACTGGCCTACGAGATCATCCAATCAGTGGAAGAGAAATTCGGGATTAGGCTCACCCCGGAGGTAAACATCATCTAAGCCTCCCGTCAGATGACTTCTGCTGAGCTGATGGTACTCCTATCCGAAGGGAAACCCAAAGGGAAAGGCTTCGCTGATGACGTGGCCCAGCACGTGCTTGAGCAGGGCGAGGATGCCTTGGCCGAGCTTTGGCCCGCGTTGTACCATTCAGATAAAATCCTCAGAGGCAGAGCGGCACACGCCGTAGAGTCCATCGCTAAAAAGCAGCCGCAGTGGTTTACTCCGTATAAAGAGGAAATCCTCCGGGAGTTGGCTAAACCTGAGCTGGACCCTGCGTTTAACTTTTACATTCCACCGCTGCTGGGACTGCTTTCCTGGACCGAAGAGGAAGTGCCACCAGTGATTGACCTCCTGCAGTACTGGTTGCAGCACCTGGACCATCAGTTTGTGAAAGCTTTCTGTTTGCAGTCTTTGACCGATATCGCGCTGCAGCACACCTGGCTTCAAAACGAGGTAGAGGAACTGGTGCATCAGCACATGGCCAAAGGCGGCAAAGCCATCAACGCCCGAGGCAGGATGTTACTAAAACTACTACAGAAATAAAGTAGGCCGGAAGCAATCCCGGCCTTTCCGTTTTAAGCATAATTTTCGCAAAACAGGCCTAAATCTGCCGCTTGCTCATCTCACAGCTTTACAATTCGGTGGGTTTGCTGCGTAGTGTTGTTCTGGAGTACCAGCGTATAATTACCGGCGGGAAGATTAGCCAATGATACAACCATTCTCCTACTTGAAGCGAACTCTACCTGTTGTTCCTGCACGGTTTGCCCCAAACTATTGACCAATTTCAGAGCGTACCTTTTCTCTTTCACCTCCGGGGCCAGCTCTAGGGTCAGGGTCTCCGCGGCAGGATTAGGAAAGGCCAGTACTTTTCGGTTCCAATCCCGGTCTTCCTCAGAACTGGAAAGGGTGTTCTCGTACTTCACCAGGAACGCATCCATGTTCTGCCCTTGGGCCGATCTGGTCACCGGCATCATTCCCTCAGAGTTGAAGTTCAAGGTCCCCTGAAAGCCGCCGGCCAGGTAAACCTTGAAAGCATCGGTGAGAATGGCGGTTCCTACCTGGTCCTGAGCGTTCCCGATGGCTCTGGTCCAGACAAAACCACCGCTGCCAGGTCCGTATTTGAGCAGAAACAGGTCTCTCTGCCCGGCATTGGTCTTGATAACCGGTGATGGACTATGGCCAGGCACACCGTTATGGGAAGCGTATAGGTTCACATCGGTGGTGGCGTCAAAATACCCCGTGACATATAAGCCAAATCGGTCCACCGCCAGGTCCGTGAGGTAATCTTTGCCGGCACCTCCCACGCCATGGAGCCATATTGTTTTACCAGTGTTTTTGTCAACTTTGGCCAAAAACGCATCGTTTTCGCCTTTGCAGCCCAGCTCCCACATACCGTTCTGGGTAGACGGAAACTGGATGGTGAACTCAGCGGCTGTATTGGTGGAGAACCAGCCTGTCATATAGATTCCGGTGTCATCCAAGGCAAGGGCGTTCACCCAGGAGAAGGAGAAAGTGCCGCGGGTTTGCTCCAACCAGTCCAGTTCGCCGGTACCCGGATGGTAGCGCGCCCAAAAGACATTGCGGCTACCACCCTGGCTGGAAATCACCTCGGGTCTGGTGCCGTTTAAATTGAAATCCGCTTCTCCGGAGAATACGCCGCCCACAAACAAGCCATCGTCGTTAGCGGCAATCGCACTGATGGCCTCGCCGTTCACCCCTCCTACCCCACGCCACCAGGTGGTAGAGCCGTCCTGCTCATTCAACTTCATCAGGAAACCATCGGCAGAGCCCATGCTGGTTTTCAGCAGCGCCGCTCCCCCGGCATTGAAATTCAGTTCGCCCAGAAAAGCGCCGGATACAAACAACTCTCCGTGCGACGTAGCCATCCTAACATTGTACACCCCATTTCCCGTCTGATCTCCTGAGATTAGTTTCACCCACCTGAACTCCCCTGTTTCCAGGGCGTACTTCGCCACGAAGCCATTGGGGAAATACCCGGACTGGCCATTAACATCGGGGCCATTGATCTCCCCTGTAGATCCATTCGGGTTTACGTTCAGTTCTCCGCGAAACAGCCCCGAAACGTAAATAGCCGAGGCATTAACCGCCAGGTCTATATCTTCCACCAGGCCGGCTCCGGTGATGGTTTTTACCCACTCTAAGCTTCCGTTGGGCGTATACTTGGAGATAAAGGCGCCTTGGGCTCCCTGGCTCTGAATAGAAGTGGTTCCCAACTGCGCGTTCCCCTGGAAAGTACCCGCCATGTACACGTTCCCCTCAGGATCTTTGGCCAGTGCCGAAGCGGCGCTGTGGCGAGGGGTGGCACCGGCGGTTCCGCTTGCCGTTTGCATCCAGAGCACGTGCGCGGAGACCTGCGAGAAAGCCTCCTTGGGCAGCAGGTAAAACAAGCAGATCAGGAACAGAACGTAAACAGATGCCTTCATACGATTGAATCTTTGATTTAAATTAGTCTATAAATTCAAAGATCCCTATATAATCAAAAAGGTTGCATGTCAATGACATACAACCTTTCAAGGGGAGGTATTTTATATATTTGCCACCTCTCCGGTTCGCCGGTGTTGTTTAGCGATTTTCGCTGTTGTTGGTGTTCGCCGTTGTTGGTGTTATCACCAACAACTACTAATCAGCTCAGTTTAAGGGGAATTTTTAGAAATGAGCCTGGAAAGTATTGTTGGTGATAACACCAACAATGGCACAATGGCACGGAACACTAACAACGGCACAGATGGCAAAGATTGCTAGGATTATGCCCAAGTAGTGGCTACATCTGAAAAACAGAAAGGGAGCCCAGCTTATGCTGACTCCCTTTCTGTTTCTTATCATTTCAGGCCTGTTATCTTGAAAGGTGGCCCAAAACGTACTTTATTTCAGTACGATGATGGATACTCCATCGCCGCCTCGCTCTACGTGTTCATCGCTCACGCTGGCTACTTCGCGCAAGGTACGCACGTAGTCCCGGATAATCTGCTTCAGGATACCATTCCCGCGACCGTGGATGATTTTCACCTCCGGAATGCCTAGCATGATGGCATCGTCCATGAAGTTCATCACGGTGGTGAGCGCTTCTTCGGCGTACTTCCCGCGCACGTCCAGGGTATGCTGGAAGTCGGCCATGCGTTGGGTCACGTCCAAGCCTCTGGAAGGAGCCGTGGCAGTAGCCAGTTCTTTCTCCTTCTTGGCTTTCTCGCGCACCACGTTGGGGTCAGGGCGTTCCAGTTTCTCCAGCTTCACAATGGTCTTCAAGCCCCCGAAACTCACCTCCGCGGTTTTGCCTTTGATGGCCAGCAGTTCACCCACTGAGTCTTGCCCGATCAACGCTACGCGCTCACCCGGTTGCAAAGGTCCGGTTGGTACCGAGCCGTTGCGGCGCACTACCGGTTTTGGTTCCGGTGTGATTTTCTCCTTGAAGGCATCCAGTTGCTGACGGGCCGCTTTGGTTTGTTCCTTTTCGGCCTGGCTGCGTCTGATCTGCTCAATGGTCTGCTCAATCTGCTGGTTCGCGTCTTTCAAAAGCAGTTTGGCCTGGCCTTTGGCCGTCCGGATGATGTCCTGCTTGGTTTCCTCCAGGTGGTCTTTCAGGGCCGTATACTCTTCCACCGCTTTCTGCAGTTTGCGCTCGTGCTTGGCAACGGCCGCATTCTTCTTCTCGAAATCGGTTTTCTCCTGCTCCAGTTGCTCCAGCAGCTTGTCGTAGCGGATCTTCTCCTTCCCTACCAGCGTACCGGCTTTCTCAATAATGTTCTTCGGCAACCCGATTTTACGGGCGATCTCTAGCGCGAAGGAAGAACCCGGCTTCCCGATCTCCAATTGATACAACGGCTGCAACTCAGCGGGGTTATACCGCATGGCACCGTTCACAATGCCCGGCGTGCGCTCCGCGAAGTTCTTCAGGTTGGTGTAGTGGGTGGTGATCACCCCAAACACCTTTTGCTGGTGCAATTGGCTCAACACAGATTCAGCGATGGCTCCGCCCAGCACCGGCTCGGTACCGGTACCAAACTCGTCAATCAGCACCAGAGACTTCTTATCCGCGAACAGCACAAACTGCTTCATGTTCTGCAGGTGGGAGCTGTAGGTACTCAGGTCGTTCTCAATGGACTGCTCATCGCCCATGTCTAGGAAAATATCCCCGAACAAGCCGGCCTCAGAACCTTCGTCCACGGGAATCAAAAGACCGCACTGCAGCATGTACTGCAACAGACCCGCCGTTTTCATAGCCACGGATTTACCCCCGGCGTTCGGTCCCGAGATCAACAGAATGCGTTGCTCCTGGTCCAGATCCAGCGAAAGCGGAACGGCTTTTTTGCCCTGTGCCTGTAAGGTCAGGTGCAGGATGGGGTGACGGGCGTTCTTCCACTTCATGACCGGACGCTTGTGCAGTTCCGGCATAATCGCACCAATCTTGTTCGCCACTACGGCTTTGGCCCGGATGAAGTCCAGCAAAGACAGGAACTGGTACGCTTTGCGCAAGGCCGGTAAATGGTGCCGCACCTGGTTCGTAACCGCCGTCAACAAGCGAATGAGTTCGCGGTGATAGGCGTTCTCCAGGTCTTTGATGTCGTTGTTCAGCTCAAAGACGCTTTCCGGCTCCAGGTACACGGTTTGCCCCGTGGCCGATTCGTCATGGATCAGACCTTTGATGCGGCGCTTGTACTCGGCAATCACCGGAATCACCAGACGTCCGCCCCGGATGGTAGGCTCGGCATCAGCTGGCGTCCAGCCTTCGTTTTTGGCGTGCCGCATGATGCTGCTGATCTGCTTCCGCAATTGCGTTTGCTGCCCAATCAGGTCACGCTTGATGCGCTGCAATTCCGGCGAGGCATCGTCTTTCACGTTGCCGCTGTCGTCTACCAGTTTCTCCAAAGCGGTCACCAATTGGCGGTCTACGGTTACATCCTGGGTCAGGGCTTTTAGGGCCAGGTATTGGTCCTCATCGGCCTCCACAAAAAAGCCCAGCGCCTGGCGGATGGCCCGCAAAGACATTTTAATCTCGTACACGCCCCGCACCTCCAGGAAGGCACCTTCCAGAGCGGCGCGGTTCAGGTGCTCGGTTACGTCAAAGTAGTACTGCGACGGGAAGTCTTCGCCGGCGCGCAGGATGTTGGCAAACTCATGCGTTTGCTGCAACAGCCGCTGCACCAGGTCAAAGCGGTCCAGGAACGACACGCGCTCCACGAACTTCCGCCCCAGGGGACTTAAACAGGCTTCGGCCAGCATTTCTCTGATCTGGCTGAACCCGATTTTCTGCTCAAAATTTGATGGGTATATCAAGTCTTTGTTTTTTCTAGTTTTATTTTCTGTTTCTACCCCGATTCTGCAAAAGTAGCTTAAATACGGGATTGGTCAGGATTATAGAACATCACGTAGCTAATCTATGTTCCTTTTGCACTTAAGATTTCTCTTAGGCGTTAATACTTAACATATATTTTAAGCTGTAGGCTTCAAGACCCTACTGCTGTTTCTAGTTATAGAGCTTGTTGGTGAGAACACCAACAAGGGCGAGAAGGGCGAGAGGCATATTCAAGTTTTAACATGTGTATCTACAATGCTTTCAATGATGATGAGCTTGTTAGTGGGAACACCTTCCTCTACTCTGTCATCCTGAAAGGATCTTGTGAGAAAACGGTAGTGAAGTTTCTCAAGGCCTTTCTAGTTCGCCCACAAGATCTTTCCAAGATGACAAAACGGAGAGCAAGTTAACGAGTGTAAAGAAAAGGAAGTCTTAATACATGCTGAAGGCTACACAAGGGGAATAGATACCAGAACTACTCTCAGAACTTCTCTTCAATTCCAAGCCCGAACAGCGCATAGTCATACTTCACCGGATCAGCCGGGTCAAACTGCTTCAGGTTGTGAGTCAGTTCTTCGGCCATGGCCCAGTCTGACTGCGCTCGTTCAATGAGACCTAGTTTGCGGGCCACGCGTTGCACGTGCACATCGCAGGGGCAAACCAGATCGGCGGGTGACATGCGGTTCCAGATCCCGAAATCTACTCCCTGCTCGTCTTTCCTCACCATCCAGCGCAGATACATGTTGATGCGTTTACAGGCCGATTTTTTGGCTGGCGTGGAAATGTGCTTGCGGGTGCGGTGCGGTGCCTCGGGCAGAGAAAACACCAGGTTGTAGAAAAAAGACAGCCGGGACTTCTGCTCTGATAAAGGAGTCGCCGGGTAACCCAGAAATGCTTCTTCCAGGCTCTCGTGCTGCTCGTAGAACCACCGGAAGAAATGCACCAGATAAAGCAGATCAGTATCGTTGAAAGTGCGGTGCTTGAACCCGAGAAGCTGTTTCAGGTCCTCGTCCTGGTGCTGGGTAATGAACTGGAACGGGGCATTGTCCATGCGCTGCATCAGCTCCTTACACTTGTTGATGATGGTCTTGCGTTGGCCCCAGGCTAGAATGGAGGCAAAAAACCCCGAGATCTCAATATCCTGTTTCTGGATGAACAGGTGCGGAATAGACACTGGATCATGAGGAATAAAGTCTGGCGTGTTGTAGCGGTGGTAGCGGTCTTCCAGCAGGGCTTCCAGTTGTGCGGTAGTGTAGGACATCAGGTGTGATCGGCAAAGCTATAGGTTCAGCTTTTATACGGCTTCCCCATAATAGAAAGGCAAAGGAGGCAAAAAACGGCACCAGCTTGGTTTCCGTTTTTTGCCTCCTTTGAGGAAAATACTTCAATAACGCTTAAGGCATGTAAGAAACCTCAACTCTGAAACGCTTGTCAGAAGCGCCAATTTGCTGGCAGGCCTTTTTAGAGAGTTTCACCACCAGTTTGTCATTGTCACCGGTAGAAGGCAGTTTCCCGATCACGCGCACGTACACAATCTGGTCGTTCATGGGGTTTTTCACCGCCATGATAGTGCCCACCGGCGCTGATTTATGCAGCGCCAAAAACTTGTTGGCATCGGTACGGGTATCAATCTGCTCGGCCATGCCGCTCTCGTTCACCCGGGAGACGTACTCGGTGGTTTTGCCGGTCTCTTTCTCGTCCTCGGCATCGGCGGCTTTTGTGGTTGCCTCAGCTTTAACCGGGGTTTCGGTCTTCGCCGCTACCGCAGTTGATTTCTTAGTGGAAGACTCTTTGGCAGGGGTTTCAGTAGTAGAAGCTGGCGTAGCTGCCGTGGCCGGAGCCGACGATTGCTTTGGCGCGGAAACTACTTCTTCTGGCTCTGAGGAGGCAGGCGCTTTGGTAGAGGCTGTGGCCTGGGTCGGGGTTTTCGCCACTGGGCCTAATACCAGGTTCTGGCCAACCACTACGGTATTGGTAGAAAGCTTATTCCATTTCTTGAGGTCATCCACGCTTACCTTATTCTGCCGCGCAATGGAGAACAGCGTTTGGCCGGGCTGAACTTTATGCACCTTGTTTCCTTTGGCACTTCCTTCAGTGGGAAGGCTTGCTGTTGTAGCAGTGGAGGTTGAAGCAGGAGTTTCTGCCGGCGCAGCAGGTGTTGCCTTGGCTGTTGCAGTACGGGTGCTGCCCGCCGGAGTATTGATAGGAATCAATACTGTCTGACCTACTACCAGGGCTTTGTTGCCGGCTTTGTTGGCTTCTATGATCTTGTTTACCGCCACCCCATATTTGCGGGACAACGCGTAAAAGGTTTCTCCGGGAGTTACTTTGTGGGTAATATAGGTTTTCCCGTTCTGGGTTTTCACTCCGGTGGAATCGCGGGCAAACAAGGTATCCGCGGAGGCGGCGCCGTACGAAACCATGAGACATCCCAGAACAAACACAAACTTCTTTAACATGGACTCTACTTCATTTTTCAATTACACAGATCTGGGGGATCATGCTACTCCAAATCAGGCCGTTACAGAAACCTGACGTGGCAATCACTCTAATTACAAAGGAAAACTCCCCCACTTACACCTGCTTCACTTGAAAGGTACTTAAATTGTTCTGTTTCCTAGCAAGGGTGAAAGTTACCAAAAAATTCATAAATCTTCCGTTTTCCTTCTTAATAACCCTGCGCTGTTTATGGGATAAACGCCACAAACAGGTCAGAAACAGAACGAGCAGTCTGTTGGTTTTCTTTTGTGCTGGTCAGGAAAAGAAGCCAACTACAGGCTCGCTTCTTATTCTATTTGACTTTGCTTAGTCAAATAGGTACACCACTTTGTACTCCTCGTTCAGTTTCAGGGCCGCTTCAAACTTGTTGCCGGTTTTTGGAGAGGTAAACCCTTTGATCTTGCCGGTCTTGCCTTTCAGGATTAGCGCCTTAATATGGCTCTCAGATAAACTTTTGCCGTGCAGCTCAAACGGCACCACAAACTGGCAACCTTCCCGGAAACGGCTGCAGCCGTACGCGGTCTTGCCTTTCAGCATCTGGCCTTTGCTGCATTTAGGGCAGATCAGAACCACCGGCTTTTGCTCCTTGGCCTCGGCTCTTTCCAATTGCAGCTCATGCGTAGGCGATAAACAGAAACTGGCATCAAACTTTTCGCCGGTGCCTTCCTCCACAAAACCTTTCACTACCGCTGACTTTCCTTTCTTCAGTAGCGCCTGCACGTGCTTTTCTGTGAGCGGTTTGCCCTGGAACGTCATAGGCAGCCGGAACTGGCAACCTTCCCTGAAACGGGCACAACCATAGGCTGAGCTTCCCTTCAGAATGTGTCCTGTGCCGCAGGACGGGCAGTTTCCCAAACCGGCAGTTGATCCACTGGTGTTTTTAGGCTCTTTTTTGGCTTTCTCCCCTTTTTTGGCGGGCTCCTTTTCTTTGGCCGGAGTTGCCGCAGTTTCGGTGGGCTGCAGGGTTACAATGCTCGTATCCTGTTTCACTTCCTGCACCATTTCCCACACCAAACCTTTAAGCTCCTGCAGGAAGTTCTCAGATTCAAACTCGCCGCCCTCAATCTGCCGAAGCTTCTTCTCCCACTGCCCCGTCATCTCCGCCGATTTAAGCGTGGGATTTCTGATGACCTGGATCAGGTCGATGCCCATTTGGGTGGGCAATATTTTCTTTTTCTCCTTCCGGATGTAGTTGCGTTTGAACAGCGTCTCAATGATGGCCGCCCGGGTGGAAGGCCGCCCAATGCCGTTTTCCTTCAGCGCCTCTTTCAGCTCCTCGTCCTCCACCTGTTTTCCGGCTGTTTCCATGGAACGGAGCAAAGTGGCCTCGGTATAATCTTTGGGCGGACTGGTGGATTTACGCTCCAGCAAAGGCTCATGTGGTCCGCGCTCGCCGGCTTCAAAATGTGGTAACACCGCCAAATCATCTTCTTTCTCCTCGCCTTCCCCCGTTGGCTTGGCCGCGGGTTTAGGCGTGTTCTGAGGTTCCTCCGGGCCGTAGACCACGCGCCAGCCGGGTTCAATGATCTGCTTTCCTTTGGCCCTGAACGCGTGCTGCGCCGCCTCGCCGTTTACTACTGTGTTGCTCACAATACAGTCTGGGTAGAACGCAGCAATGAAGCGCTTGGCCACTATGTCAAACACCTTGGCTTCGGTGCCGTACAGCCCGCGGGCATCAGAGCCGGTAGGAATGATGGCGTGGTGATCGGTAACCTTATTATTATTGAAGACCTTCGCTGATTTCCGGATCTTCTTGCCCAACAGTTCTTGGGTGAGGTGCTGGTAATCATGCAGACCGCTCAGGATGTTGGGGATCTTGGGGTAAATATCATCGGGCAGGAACGTGGTATCCACGCGCGGATAGCTGACCACCTTTTTCTCATAGAGGCTCTGCACCGTTTTCAGGGTCTCATCGGCAGACATCCCGAATTTGTTGTTGCACTCCACCTGCAAAGAGGTAAGGTCAAACAGGCGTGGGGCACTCTCGGTTCCGCGTTTGGTTTCCACGTCCTTGATCTGGAACTCAGCGGGTTTGATCTGCTCCAGAATGGCCAGGGCTTTGGCCTCGTCTTTGAACCGGCCCGAGGTGCTGCTGAACGTCACCTCGCGGTACACCGTTTTCAATTCCCAGAACGGCTCCGGTTTAAAGTTCTGGATCTCCAGGTGGCGGTGCACAATCATGGCCAGCGTAGGCGTCTGCACGCGGCCCAAAGAAAGCAACTGCCGCCCTTGGGCGTATTTCAGCGTAAACAGACGGGTGGCGTTGATGCCCAGCAACCAGTCGCCAATGGCGCGGCTCTTGCCGGCCTGGTATAGCTGGTCAAACTCCTTGCCCTCGCGCAGTTGGGCAAACCCCTGCCGGATGGCCTCTTCGGTCAGAGAAGAAATCCAGAGGCGTTTGAAGGGTTTGCGGTACTTGGCCTGGTGCAAGACCCAGCGCTGGATCACTTCTCCCTCCTGCCCGGCATCGCCGCAGTTGATCACTTCCTCGGCGGTTTCCAGCAGCTTTTGAATGACTTTGAATTGCTGCTCTACCCCCTTGTTGCTGATGAGTTTGATGTCGAAACGGTCTGGCACCAAAGGCAGATCTGGTAAGTACCAGCGCTTCCAGTGGGGATTGTAATCGTCTGGCTCGCAGAGCTGGCAGAAGTGCCCGAAGGTCCAGGTGACCTGGTACCCGTTTCCCTCAAAATATCCATCTTTCTTGGTTTTGGCACCAATCACATGGGCAATCTCACGGGCTACACTGGGTTTTTCGGCGATGCAGAGTTTCAAGGCGATTTTCTGGAAAACAGGTCAAAAACGGACTCCAAAGATACGCATTCTTTGGCTTTTGCGCTAATCAGGGCCCATTTACCACATATATCACTTTACCTATGTTATAGAAATTTCACAGCACTCCAACGATTGCGTTTATGATTTATTTATCAATAAGTTACAATTATTACAAAGGCTAACATATGTTAGGTCTTTGTACGGATTTATGGATTTTATACCTAACAAACCCCAAACCGCCTCGTATAAATTAAACCGGCGCCATCAGTGGCACCGAAAAATCCATCATTCACCTTAAACAAAAATTAACTATGAAAAATCGTGAGCATACAGGGTACGATGCCTTTAATTCGTACCGTTCAGGAAACGAGAATACTGGTCGTAGTGAATGGGGCAGCATGGGCAATCGTACCACAGGGTATGGTAATCAAGATTATAAATCCTTTGGCGGAAGCCACAACGCAGGTAACACCGGCGACCGTGGCGAAAACAATTTCACCAGCCAGGGCGGATCTGTATACAGTGGCCACCTGGGCGATAGACAAGAAAGCCACTATAGCAGCCACGGCTCCAATTACGGAGGCAACCAGTACCGTTCCGGAAACCAAAGCGACCAGAACAGAAACAACATGAGTGGCCAGCAAGGCAACTCAAGCGGCTGGGGCGGACACTCCATGCAGGGCAACCAAGGTTCTATGCAAAACAGAGGCAATTCTGGCTATGGCATGAGCGGTAACTCTGGCTATGGAAATAGCGGCAGCTCCAACTATGGTTCTTCTATGAGCGGCTCGCGCAGCAATGACAGCATGAGCCAGGGGGGTTACGGTGCATACGCATCTGGTAACCAAAGCCGGGGCGGCTCAAACTACGGCAGCACCGGTTATGGCCAAAGCGGCTCTTCCAATACCGGCGGCTCCAGCCGTGACATAGGAACTTACGGCGGTGCCCGTACCGGTTACTCCGGATCTTCTTCCGGCCACATGTCTGGCGGAGCCATGGACAGAGGCAATGCCTACAGCAACTATGGCAATTCCAATGACTTCCGTGGTTCAGGATCTGGCTACGGCTCTAACTCCAGCAACAACTACGGTTCCAGCTATGGGAGCTCACGTGGCAATCAATCATCGGGATCTAACAACTACGGGGGATCTTTTGGCCACAGCGGGTCTTCTTATGGGGGGAATTCCGAGTCTTCTTACGGGCAGTCTTCCAGAGGCGGTTCTGGATATGGAATGAGCGGCGGTTCCAACTCCTGGGACAGCAACCGTAGCACCGGTGGCAACACCAACATGTACGGCACCAACAACCAAAGCCATGACAGAAACCGCAGCGGAAGCAGCTGGATGAACGACAACGACAATGACAATGATCACGCTCGTTTCAGCCACGGCAACGCCATGGAAAACCGGTACTCAGATGATTACAGCCACCCAAGAAATGACAACTGGGGCAGCAATAATTACGATGAAGACCGGTACCGCAGAAACCGCAGCAATGACAACGATGACAACAACGGAGGCGAAGGTTTCTTTGAAAGAATAGGCCACGGTATACGTGATGCCTGGAACAGCATTGCCGGTGATGACAATGACCGCGATGACTATGACAACAACCGCAGAGGTTCTGCCGGTGGCCCTCCTTACAACTACGGCTCCGGCTCTAACACAGCTGGTTGGTAATTGGTCCTTCCTGGAGTAAAACAGAAAGCCCCACCATTTGGTGGGGCTTTCTCATTACAACTAAACTAATTTATAGGAAGGATTAATGCATGCCTACAGTAGCCACAGACGGAATATCTTTCAGGGTTACCCGGATATCTTTCTCGTGGGCGACGGATTTGAAGTTCTGAATGGCTTCCAGCACATCATAGTCAATGAAGGTAGAGTGCGAGCCATCAATGATCACATCACTGTTCTCTGGCAGGTGGTCTAAGGTAAGGGCCACGCTGGCTTTGTTCAGGAAAGACACGTTCTCGCTCAGTTTGATATGGATCTTCTCCTGGCCATTGTGGCTCTCACGCTTGAAGAAGTAAGGCGACTTGTAATTGGCTTTCAGGATGTAGAAGATACCTACCACCAGACCAATTGAGATACCTTTCAGCAAGTCTGTGAACAGGATGGCCAGAATGGTGATGATGAACGGCAGGAACTGGTTCATACCAAGTTTCCACTGAGTTTTGTAAAGCACAGGTTTGGTAAGTTTGAAACCTACCATCAGCAACACGGCAGCCAGGGCGGCCAATGGCACCAAACGCAGAACATCCGTCAGGAACAGGATACTCATCAACAGGAACACCCCGTGGAAGAAGCTGGAGAGTTTAGATTCACCGCCGGCGTTTACGTTAGCAGAGCTACGCACAATTACCGCCGTGAGTGGAATACCACCAATAAGACCGCTTACCAGGTTACCAACACCCTGCGCTTTCAACTCACGGTTAGTTGGGGTACGGCGCTTGTGTGGGTCTAGCTTGTCTACCGCCTCAACGCTAAGCAAGCTTTCCAGGCTGGCAACAATGGCCAGGGTTAAACCAATCACCCATACCTGTGAATTGGTGATAGCAGACCAGTCTGGGAAACGCAATTCGTTCAGCAAAGAGGCCGGACCTGAGATTTCAGGCAATTGCACCAGGTGTGTATCGGCAATGGTAAGCGCTGGAAGAGAAGACTTGAACACCAGGTTCAGGGTAATAGAAACGATTACAGCGATCAAAGCTCCTGGAATGAGCTTGAAAATAGAAATACGCTGCATAAACGGACGCTCCCACAAAATGAGAATTGCCAGAGACACCAGCCCTACAATCAAAGAACCCACCTGCAAGCGGTTGCTGAAGGCGTAAGTGATCTCTGAGAAGGTGTTACGGCCATCGGTCTGGAAGAAGTCAAGGTCGCCCAGGAAATCATTGTCAGCCCCCAGGAAGTGAGGAATCTGCTTAAGGATGAGGATAAGACCAATTGCGGCCAGCATTCCTTTGATTACCGAGGATGGGAAGTACAGCCCAATGATACCGGCCTTCAGAAAGCCCAGAATAACCTGGAACACCCCGCACAACACCACGGCCAGCAAAAAGACCTCAAAGCTTCCTAATGTCTGGATACCGTTCAATACAATCACGGTAAGACCCGCAGCCGGACCGCTCACGCTTAGTTGGGAGCCGCTTACCCAGGAAACCACTAAACCGCCTGTTACCCCAGCAATCAACCCGGCAAACAAAGGTGCTCCGGAAGCCAGGGAAATACCAAGGCAAAGGGGCAGTGCCACCAGGAAAACTACCAGACCTGCAGACAAGTCCTTGCCGACAGTGTCAAATAATCCTCTTTCTTTCATACGATAGTGTCTTTTGCAATACTTTGCCAAAATGGCAACAGTACTTCTCTTGCTTAAAAGTTTATGATGCAAAAGTCCCTATCAGGTATTAAGACCGAATTAAAACCAAATTAAAATGTGATTAAAACACCTTAAAAACAGATAAAAATTTGCCGATGTCAGAATGGGCTTCCTCTAACGTAATATAATAAGAAAACCCTGTTTTAAGGCTCCTTTACAGGAATCAGCCTCAAAACAGGGTTGTACCCTTCTTCTTAAAAGAAATTAAAATGAAGTTAGCTTAGAGCTTATACGTGCCGTAAAGCTTAGGAAGCTTAATGGTTACCTCGGTTCCTTTGTTTAACTGGGAATCCACAGAAATGGAGCCGCGGTGCAGCTGGATGATCTTCTCGGCGAGTGGCAAGCCAATGCCGTGGCCGGAAATATCGCGTACGTTGTCTGCCCGGAAGAACGGCACAAACACCTTGCGTACGTCTTCGGGCGCCATGCCTATGCCCCGGTCAGAGATGCGTAGTACCAGCGTGAGAGGCTGCACTTCAATGGTGGTAGAGATGACAGGTGATACCCCGGAGAACTTGGCGGCGTTTTCCAGCACGTTCACCGTGGCAATGAGCAGCAGCGCCTCGTTGCCACGGATCAGAAGCTCATTCTCGTCATCGGGCATGTCCAGGAACTCCACGTCTACCTTCATGTGGGGCTGGCGCTTGCTGGCTTCGCCGCAGGCTTGCCACACCAGCTCGTCTAACCGCAGATCGGTCATCTGGATTTTAGAGGAATCTGTGCTGGCCTGTACCATCTGCAGCAACCCGTTGGAGAGCTGAGCCAGCAGTTTGGCATCCTCCAGAATGGATTGCAGCACCCGTTCATACTCTTCGGGCTGACGTTTGTTCATTAGCGCCACCTGCAGCTCCCCTATCATGGCGGTCAATGGGGTGCGTAACTCATGCGAGGCGTTGGAAACGAACGTCTTCTGAGCTTCAAAGGCAGTCTCCAGCCGGTCTAACAGGTTGTTGAAGGTTTTGGCTAAATGGGCCACCTCATCTTCGCCATCAGCCTGGGTGAGGCGCCGGTGCAGGTCAGAGGCATTCACGTTCTCTACCTCAGAAACTACCCGCAAGAACGGGCTTAAGGCCGCCCTGGAGAAGGCCATACCCGCAATGACCACCGTAAGCAGGGCAATGACAAAACCAGTGATGAGGAGCGTACGCAGGTGCTGTAACTTGTTGAGGTTGTACAAGTCAACGGAAGAAGCCAGCACAAAGAAAATCTGGTTGCGGTGCAGGTACCGGATGCCCACCATTTGCCGGTCTCCCTGCTCCATGCGCACCTCCCCTTCCTTCTCCAACTTTTCCAGGAATTTGGAAGAAACATTCAGGTTGCCTTCTCCTTCAGAGAAGACCACTTTGTGGTGCTGGTCATACACTTTTACCACTTCGCGCGGCAACATCTGGAAATACAACCGCTGATCCAGGGCGTGCTGCTGCTGGCTAACGGAATCGGCATCCAATACGTAATGCGCCGTGGCGAAGGCCCGGTTCAGGATACGCCCGTAAAAATCGTTTTTGCGGTAGAGCGAGCTGAAATAGTAAACCGAAATGGAGAAGAAGAGCAGAATGGCCGTGAAAATTCCGGTGAACTGCAGCGTAAGTCTGGTCTTGATTTTCATTTCTCTTCCATCTCCTTCAACACGTACCCCATGCCCACCAGTGTATGGATGAGCTTAGGCGAAAAGTCTTTGTCTATTTTTTTGCGCAGGAAATTGATGTACACGTCTATCACGTTGCTGCCGGTGTCAAAAGAGGTTTCCCAGACCTGCTCAATGATGTCTACCCTGGAAACCACCCGCTCTTTGTTGCGCAGCAGGTACTGCAGCAAGGCAAACTCCCGGGCGGTAAGTGAGATTGGCACCCCGTTGCGGTGCACTGTTTTCCTTTGCACGTCCAGTTCCAGGTCGGCAATCCTAAGCACCTCAGTGCCCATACTTTCCTGAGAGCGCCGGGTCAGCGCCCGGATGCGGGCCAGCAGCTCCTGAAACTCAAAGGGCTTAACCAGGTAATCATCGGCGCCGGAGTCCAGGCCTAGGATCTTGTCATCGGTACTGCCCAGGGCGGTGAGCATGAGAATAGGCACCAAAATGTTCTGCTGCCGGATCAATTTGCAAACCTCCACCCCGTTCATACGCGGCAGAATGACATCCAGAATCACCAGCGCGTACTCGTTTTCCATGGCCAGTTTGGCGCCGTAGAACCCGTCATACGCCTGCTCCACCTCATACATCTGCTCCTCCAGCCCTTTCTTGATAAAAGCGCTAACCTTAGGTTCATCCTCAATGAGCAGTATTTTCATGGTTCCTCGGTTCAAAATGCAGGTTTGCAAAAATAGAGAGAATTTGCCTCAGACGCAGAAGCTTCTCTTTGTTGGCGGATTGTATTCAAGTGATATGCTTTGCAATAACGTGATTTTAGGCTGATTTCCTGAAAACAGCAGCAAAACACCTTAGCAGTTTACTAAAAGGGATAACTCAAATCAAGCGCTCACCTTTCTGGGTTTGGAAGCCCTCCAGATAAATCCGTCCAGAATGTAGTGCGTTATCTGGGGCAGGGCCAGCAAAGGCACCAAAATAGAAAGGATCAAGTGATCATTCACCTGCGGCAGCAGTTGAAAAGAGGAAAATACCTGCGGATGTTCGCGCCACACCAGGGCATCCCACAAACCTTCTTCCAGGTAGGCCAATACCACCACCAAGCCAATAAAGAAGCCAACCCCTACCATGCCCATGGAGAGTTTCTCCAGCCAGGAAGGTGAAACCAGTTGTTCTACCCGGTTTTTGGGCTGTTTTCTGGAAATCCAGATTAAAGCAAGATACGGAATGCCGTGGGAAACTACGTTGAACGTGGTAAAGATCAAATCTCCGTTGTAGTGCACTATGCCGATGTACCAGGCCAGAAAAGTGCCGGTAATAACCAGATTCCGGGGAAGGTTAAACCTGTTGCATTTCCAGAACACCCACGCTTCTTTCAGCAGATACACCAGGAACAAGGCGACATTCAGGTAAGCCACCCAGGGCGCCGCGGTCGGAAAGGAAAGCGGGAGAAAATCATGGTCTACAAACCAGTTGAAGTTGCGGCTACCCTCCAGGTGCCAATACAGCAAAGGCAAAAGGGTAGCGGCGTATACACAGGAAGTATCAAACTGGTGCTCCCCTCTGGGCCTCTGCTCCTGCCGCGAGTACAACCGCATAAAGCCGTACTGCTGCCGCACAAAATGGTATACCGCTAGATACGCCAGTACCCGCCAGAAAATACCTTCTCCCAAAGAATACAGCAAAATGCCTACTGCCCAGGCCCCCAACGGTACCCAGAGCAAAAGCTGGCGTTTTTGGTTTAAGGTTTCTTTCTCAAAATAGGTCCTGAACAGCGTACTGTACACGTGGCCCACGTCAATGAGCAGAATCAACAGCACCCAGGCCGGCACGGGCAGGCTTTTCACGTGCTGCTGAAAGAAACCGGGGAACAGCATAATGGCCAGCAGGCAGAGAAACGGCGGCGACAG
This sequence comes from Sabulibacter ruber, assembly GCF_017355955.1. Lineage (GTDB taxonomy): Bacteria > Bacteroidota > Bacteroidia > Cytophagales > Hymenobacteraceae > Nibribacter > Nibribacter ruber_A. Next base: position 1,014,358 of record NZ_JAFFID010000001.1, read on the forward strand.
GATAAATAACCCGTCTACCCAGGGAGAACGAAGCCACGGCTGTTTTAGGTGGTTCATGGGTTATGCCGTTAAAATCTGTTGGGCTGCCTTGATGCCTTGGTAAAAGGCTTCCTCAAAGATGGAGATACCGCTCAGGTCTGAGTGGGCGAACACAATCTTGCCGTCCAGGGGCGCAGCGGCTTTTTGCCGGTCTTCGCCCCAGATAAAACCGGGCGTGGGTTTGATCATGCCGTGTCCCCACACCCAAACATCTACCTGCTCCACTTCCCGCCGGATGCCAGGATGCGCCTTCTCCAGTTCCTGCAACACTGTTTCAACCCAGTCTTCCCGCTTTTTGGTGAAAACCGCTTGCCTTGCAGCAGGTGAATCATCGGGAATGGGATAGTAAAAGGTAATGACCCGTTTTTCGGGGAAGCCCTGCACGCTTTGCTGTTGCGCGTTCACGTAGCCCAACGAACGGCTGCCGTAAATGACATTGTCCCAGCTTAGAGGCGTTCCTTTGCCGTTGGGCAATTGGTTTAAGGTGAGGTTGGCAACCACCCAGGGCGCATAAGAGAACTTCTTTTCGGTGGGTTTTCCGGCTGTTTTTGAGATTTTGGCTAATAAACGCTCCCGCACAAATTGCGGAGCCGCCAGTACGCATTTCTTTGCCACAATACGGGTGGCCTGGTTATTGGCAAGGTTGAGATAGTCCACCTGTACGTTTCCGGCCTGGAATTCCAGATTGTACACCAAAGCACCGGTTCTGATGTCGGGGCCGGCTTGTTCCCGCAGCCGCTCGGCGAGCCAGTGATTACCCTGAGGCCAGGTGAGCACCCGGTGAGCATCTGAATTGGCGGCCTGGGCTTTGCGGGCGGCAAAATAGTGGATGCCGGCCCAGGCCGAGGTCTGTTCCAGCGTTGCGCCGAAATCATCCAGGCAGTAATACTCCACGTACCAGCGCAGGTATTCAGAAGTAAGGTTCTGTTGGTGCAGCCACTCCTGCATGGTGATCTTGTCTAATTGCCGGAACCGCTCATCTTTAGAGGATCTGTCCAGCGGAATGTCAAACGCAAACCTACCATCCTGGCCTTTGGCTTGCTTCATTTCTTCCATCAAAGCCAGAAAACGGTCAATCTGCTGTAGATCCGGTTGAGGCACGCTCCAGTTGGGCACCAGACCTTCCTGCCAGTAGCCATTGATGAACAGCCTTTCCTCGGGGTCAAAGCACAGGTGGTACTCATTGTACAGCGGCAATCCGGCGGCATCATACCCCGTGATCACCCTGGCTTCTTCCAGGAACTGCAACAGCTCTATGTTGGAATTATTAGGCAAAGGCAGGTAATGCGCCCCCCAAGGATAAGCAGAAACGGCGTTCTCCCCGGACTGGCTATTGCCCCCGGTTCTATCTTCCAGCTCCAACAGGCAAACCTTAGCCTCGGAATGCTTTGCCAGCCAGCGGGCCGCCGATAAACCGGAAACCCCACCGCCAATGACCACCACGTCCACCTCCTCGGTTTGAGTAGGCACTATATTGATGCCCGTTCTCAGCAAATGGCCCGCTTTGAAGGAAGGTCCGAACAACCTTCCGGTAATTTGCTTTTTCTCCTCTACTCCGCAACCTGGCAATGAAACTCCCCCCAAGGCCAAGCCACCCAGGGCCAGGGCACTTTGCTTAAGGAACCTTCTCCTCTCCTCCTGCTCTGCCATTTAGTTCAGATAGCTGGCCCATTCGTCCTCAAAATAGCGGACAAGGGCCTGGTTGTTTAACTTGTTGATTTCGGTCTGGCGGGCGGGCATGTCTTTGGGGAACACCCGCATCTGTTCAAAGGTAGGCTTATCTAAGTAGCGTAACTGCGCCAGAAACTGGCCGTTTACCTGAAACTTCTCCTGCGGCGAGGCCAACACAAAACCCCAGTCGCCGAAGGAAGGCACGTGCGCGTGGTAGGGCAACGTAGTGAACCCGCAGCTGGCCAGGGTATTCACCACACACCAATAGGCGTTGGGCGCCACAAACGGCGAAGTAGCCTGAATTACGGCCGCCCCGCCCGGCGTAATAGCCTCGCGCAGCACTTTATAAAAGGTATTGGAATACAGCTTCCCGATAGCATAGTTGGCCGGATCTGGGAAATCGATCACAACAAAGTCAAACTGCTCCTGGTTGTTTTTCAGCCACTGAAAAGCATCGGTGTTGATGACCTGTACTTTCTTAGACAACAGTGCCTGCTGATTGAGATTCTTCAACACTTCATGGCTGGAGAACAGTTTGGTCACCGCCTGGTCCAGGTCTACCAGCACCACTTTTTCAACCGAAGGGTAACGCAGAATCTCCCGCACGGCCAGACCATCGCCGCCGCCCAGAACCAGCACCTTTTTGGGATTTCGTACCGAATTCAGCCCGGGATGCACCAAGGCCTCGTGGTAGCGGTACTCATCAGCGCTGCTGAACTGCAGGTTTCCGTTCAGAAACAGCCGGAACTCGCGGTCATTCTTAGTGAGCACGATCTTCTGGTAAGGCGATTGCACCGAGTAAATGATCTTGTCTGCGTAAGAAAGGCTCTCAGTGAAGGCCAGGATCCGGTCGCTGAGCACAAAGCCTGCCACCAGCGCCAGGATGGAGATGGCACAGGAAGCCCGCAGAAAATAGATCCACCTGATTTCCTTGCTGAAATAGAAACACAGCCACAAGGCCACCCCAGCGTTCAGCAACCCGAAGAAAAAGGAAGTGCGCAACAGGCCCAGATGCGGCACCAGCAGCAAAGGGAAAATCACCGAAGCCAACAAAGCCCCGATGTAGTCAAAGGTAAAGACTTTGGAAACCAGCTCTTTGAACTCAAACCGGTCTTCCAGGATGCGCATGATCAGGGGAATCTCCAGCCCCACCAGAATACCGGTGAGGGACACCAGCATGTACAAGACAATCTGGAAGGAGGCCACCCGGTCAAACAGCAGAAACAGCAACGTGGAACTGAAACCGCCTACCAACGCCACCAGCACCTCTACCTGGATAAACCAGGCAATCAGGTTCTTGTTGAAGTACCGGGAGAGATAACTCCCGATGCCCATGGAAAACAGGTAGACCCCGATAATGGTAGAGAACTGGGTGACGGAATCTCCCAGCAGATAACTGGCCAACGTACCCGCTACCAACTCATACACCAACCCGCATGTTGCCACTACAAAAACAGAAAAGAGCAGCAACACCTGTACGTTTACTCGCATGAAAATCTCTTTTTACCCGTGAACGGATGCCCCTATAATTATGGCAATGGCGATGATAAATGCCGCGAAAATGACAGCCAGAGCCATGTTCTGTTTCTCCAGAATCTCCTTCCAGAGGTTTTCAGGCGTGATTTTCTCCAGCAGCCAGAAAGTGAAAAACAGGATAGCAATGCCAATGAACGAGTACAGCAAAGAGGCCGTCACCAGCTTGTAATTGATGAGTGATTCCATAGTTTTTATTTGTGGTAAAAGGTATGTCTTCTATAGCTGCCGGAGGATCTGCTGCCCCCGGTCTCTGATTCTTCTTTTTCGTCTCCCAGGAACCGGGTACCAGTAAGCCCGGCGTAGGTAAAATAGCCAAGCACCAGCACCAGGTAACCTAAAAAGATATGTTTGATGTATTTACTCATGTGCGTGTGTTATTCAGAGGCATAAGGAGAGTAATCGCTGTTCATCCAACGGCTCTTTTCAAAGGAATAGTGGCGCATGGCTTGAACAATAGGCACAGCCGCCAGCAAGAGCAGCGTAATCCAGAAATTAGACCAGATGGGCACATCCTGCACCATTTTCAGGTCAAAGGTCTCGGGCAGGGTGGTGCCGTACGCCATGGTCTCCCGGGAAGGCTGCAGGTACACCTGGTAGGTTCCGTGCGGAATGGAGGAAAGGATCTGGTTTGTCCGGCTGTCGCCCTCGGTCCAATGCTCACCGTCCTCGTACCCGTGGTAGTACTCCACTCCCAGCTCCACATAGTATTCGCGACCGGTTTTCACGTTCAGCAAGGAAATACCGGTGGCAAACCAGGTATTGGTTACCGGCGCACTGAGAAACACCTGCAGGTTGGTGGAACCCAGGAAGGATGACCCTATTTCCACGGTGGGCCCGGGAACCGGCACAAGGGATACTCTTCCGGCCTCCTCAGTTACGGTAAAGGTTTTATCCAGCAGGACTTTGTTTTGGTGGAAAATGGTCAATACCACCTGTATCAACAGCAGCAGGGCGGCCGCAATGCCTGCTATCTTAGACACAAAGTCTAGCGAGAAGTTCTGGGAGAATGGCTCCACGGCCCCTACGTCTATTTTGTAGGGCATGGGGGCGGCAATAGAAAACGTCTCCTGCACCGTTTCAGGCTCCATATGCTCGCCCAGCATCCAGGTTTGCTCTACTTTGTTCACGCTCAGGGTGAGCATGTAAGGAGGCGAGACATACTCTATGTATTCACTGTTATCTTTCGTGATTTCCCAGAAGAACTCGCCCTGGGCATACAATACCTGCGAGCGGTACTTGTTGTACAGTTTGAAATCTGAGCCATTATAATGCAGCGAGGCAGTGTTTCGCTTGGCCCCGTTGGAGATATCACTGATGAACCGGAAGAACGTCCAGTGCCCGTCATACTCAGACAGGAAGGCATACCCGTGCACCGGGTTGAAAAGCACATACTCACGCCAACGGTACTTGTAATTTTGCTCTTTATAGACCAGAAACCCAACTACTTTGTACAGGATACCTTTGATCCGGCCCTCGGTCCCGATAGGAATAAGAGGCTCCTGCTTTTCCTTGTCTATGGCCTGGATCTGCACCAATCCCCTTTCCTGCACCTCTGAGAGGCGCGAGCACACAGCACAGGCTACGGTTTTGGCCTGCGCATACGTGTACAACTGAATGGGTTTCCTGCAGTTGGGGCACAGCGCTTCCAAAGGCAGCGCAGGCAGCTTGCCTTTCTCCTTCACTTCAAAGCCATTCATGGTGCACGCGGGTATTTTGAAGTGTCAGGTCCTGTAATTCCACGTACTTGCCCAGGTAGGCATGGGGCGTTCCGCTGCCGGTGGTGTGCAGAAGGCCCATCTGGCCATTGGTGCTGAATAACTCAATAGACGTAAAGTTTTTCTCCAGCAGGCCTTGCTCCGGCACCTCTCCTTCCCAGTAAATTTCTTTCACTTTATCAATGACTTCTATCTCAAGCGATATTTTGGAAATGCTGAGGGTCTCTCCTGCCGCACGACCGGTAAGCGGCAACAGACTTGTGTAGGTGCCCTCCTGAAACAGGCTGTAATTACCGGCCCAGTCGCCCAGCCAACCGGTTTTGCCGTTTTTGTATAAGATGAACCAGTGGTTGCGGTAGCCTTCGGTGAAGAAGTACTGGATGCGACCAATCACCTCAAAGGCCTGGTTTGTGTAAACCCCCGTTGTTCCAACCTGTAAGATGGTGAGCTCCTCTCTCACCGGTTCGGCTTTCTGGATTGGCGCCCCTTCCACACTTATTCTCCGGGCTATGGAAAGACAGGTGGGGCACACCTGCGCCAGGCTTATATCGGTTTTGAAGACCAAAGGAGCACTACAGGAAGGGCAAGGAAACGGGGTGCCCACGGGTGTCATCATAAATACGGTATAGGGTCAACCGATGATGGTAGACAGACACCTCGGCTGTTTTTGAATTGATTTTCTAAAAATAGAACTAAAATGTGAAAAAAAGCACAAACCTCACCATGAAAAGAAAAACCCCGAAGGGCTTCATTCCGTAATTACTTCCTTCCTTATTCCAGACTATCCTCCATTTCCTCTGCGTTCGTGCATCCCCGTTAAAGCCTATTCAGACCTTGACATTTCATAAGTTTCTCGTTTATAGGCTATTTCACATAATTCAGCCTGAAAATATGGCTTTGATGGGTTTGCAATAAACGCAGATCGAAGTTCTGACTGGTTAGTGATATCAAGCTCAATTTTCAAGACCATTCGCCCCTAGTGAATATTTTTTCAGGAAACCTATTGCAGATCTAATCAGTACAACTAACTTTGAAACGCAAAGTACTTTAAACACTCACCTCCGAGACCTGAAGATTGAAGAGAATTTGGGGTAAATGGTTCTGAGGCGGAAAGATTAGACAAAGATCAAGGCACCCATTAATACCTGAACAGCAGCTGGCGAGTTATCAGCTCAGGTTAATAGATACAAAAATCTTATAAAAGAAAACAACAGATGAACCAAAAGCCCTCTACCGAATACTTTGACTCTGAAATGGGAAAACAAGCCTTGAAACAGCACTCACACCCTCTATTCATTTTATAAACTACCCCCAATCTTTAACCAAAAAATTTTATCCATGAACTTTGAAACGCAAAGTACTTTAGACAAAACCACAGTTGAGCCATTGTCTCTACGCCTGCCTGGTAAGCCGCTCCTGCTCATGGGCCTGGGCTGCATTATCATTTCTTATGGTATTTTCCTGCTCCAGGAGTGGCAGCTCTGGAAGACCGGGGATGACTTTGGCGGAACGTTCCTTTTCAACTATCTCCTTGCCGGTGGGTACTTCTTTATTCTTTTCTTCAGAAAACTTTTCCGGTTCAAAGCTCCGTCCCAGAGTTTAGACCAGCTTATGTTGTTTCTGGTGTTGGGCCTGATCAGTGACTTCGCCCTGAACAAGGAGATGCGCCTCTTCACGCCTTCGGTGGATTGGTTTACGGGCTGGCTTGTAGTCACCTCGGTGGCCATGATCTGCTACTCATTCCGGTTCCTGCTCCCCAGAGCCCTACAAATGGTCATGGTATTTCTGCTGGGTTCCGGCGTGGTACTGTTCAGTTACTTTGCGCTGTATCTTGCCCCGTTTTACCTGGTAGGTCTGATGGGTGCCCTGGCCCTGGGACTGGGACTGCACATCTTTGTTCCCTTGTGCGCCGCAATTGCCCTGGTAGTGGCGGGCAAACGGATGGGACAGGCAGACCCGACCATGAACCGGTCTTTCCTGGCGGGCATTCTGGTGACTCTGCTGTTCACGTTGGTTTACCTGAGTTTGTGGCAATCTGGGTTGGAAAAAGTAAACCGGGTGATGAACTCCTATGAACTGCAGGACAAAAAAGAACTGCCCCGGTGGGTGGTCTTAAGCCAGCAGGTGCCCTCCACCCCCATCTTTGAGCGCATTGTGCAATCAGACCTGGTGTACCAGACCGCCGATGACTCCTTCAATCCATTCAGCATGCCAGATCGGCGGTTCGAGGACCAGCAACGCCATGATCCATTAGTGGTGGTGGCTACCCGGCTTTTCCGGAAACCCGATCTATCCCTGGAAGAGCGCATTAAAATTATGGAAAGCAGGTTCAACGCCCGCCACCTGGCACAGGAACGGCTTTGGTCTGGCCAGCATCTCTCCACCAGTAACGTCATTACGCAGGCCCAGCTGTTCCCGCAGTACCGGATGAGTTACACAGAGAAAATCCTGACGGTTTACAACAATAACCCCACGAACTGGGGCGAGGAAGAAGCCATTTTCACTTTCCACTTGCCCGAGGGCAGCGTGGTTACCTCGCTCTCCCTCTGGATCAACGGGAAAGAAGAGAAAGGCTATCTCACCACCCAAAGCAAAGCCGACAGTGCGTACACCACCGTGGTAGGGGTAGAAGTAAGAGACCCCTCTGTGGTGCACTGGCAGGAAGGCAACACGGTAAGCGTACGCGTATTCCCGTGCACCCCGCGCGAGTCCCGGCAATTCAAGATTGGCGTCACCTCTCCCCTGCGCCTGGAGAACGGGCAGTTGGTGTACGAGAACATTTACTTTGACGGACCTTCGGCCAAAAACGCAGCAGAAACCACCGTCCTCCGCATGGAAGACCCAACCCTCACACCAAGCCTGCCCACAGATTTTAAGCTGACTTCCGCAGGCCGATATGAAAGCTACGGGAGTTACAATCCCGACTGGAAGGTGAAGGTCCCCGCACCCGCGCTCAGTACCGCAGGCTTTCATTTTGACGGACACTCCTACCAACTACAGGAGTTCAAGCCCACTTACGCAGCCTTCAAACCTAGTCGCGTGTACCTGGATTTGAACAAATCCTGGACCGAGGGAGAATTCACTTCTGTCTGGAATTCCATGCAAGGCACCAAAGTCTATGCCTATCAGAATGGGATGATCAAACTCACCCAGAAAAACCACCTGGAGGTGTTCCGCCAGTTGCAACAACTGAACTATTCCCTTTTCCCGCTGCACCAGGTGAAAGAACCAGAACAGGCCCTGCTCATCAGCAAAGGCACCAGCAACTCTCCTAACCTGAGCGATCTGAAGGAAAGCGCTTTTGCCGAAGATTTCCGGAAAACGGCCCCAAAACAAACGCCCATCCGGTTTTTCCAGGTTGGCCAGGAGTCTTCACCGTACATCAAAACTTTGAAGGAACTGAGTCTGCTGCAATACGAGGAAGGCACCCTGGAAGACCTGCTCCAGAGGCTGCAGACAAAACAGTTTAAGCAGACAATCAAAGACCCAGAGGCGGTAGTCCTAGCCAGTTCCAGGGTAAAAATCACCAAAATTGCTACCACAGATTCTTCCCAGGCCGGACCAGACCACCTCATGCGTTTGTTTGCCTACAACCATTTGCTACAACAGATTGGCCCTAACTATTTCCAGAAAGATTACCTGGAAGAAAACCTGATCAACGAAGCTGCCCAGGCCAATGTGGTGAGTCCGCTTTCCAGCCTTATCGTGCTGGAAACCCAGAACGATTATGACCGGTTTGGCATTGAGGAAAGCAAAAACAGCCTGGGCAATGCCAGCGTGAAATCCTCGGGGGCGGTGCCGGAGCCGCATGAATGGGCCCTCATCTTTATTGTGATTCTGGTGGTTTCAATCTCGGTTTTAAAACCTCGGTTGTTGTCATGAGAGGTTTAATGGCCCTAAATTCCCAGACAGTACCACCCCAGCGCCTTATTCTGGCGCTGGGGCTAGGTACGGGCTATCTGGTGGTAGCTGGTTTATTCCTGCGCCAGTACCTTTTATGGAACCCGCAGTGGCTCCTGGGAATAGCGCTTCTCCCCTTCATCACCCTACCAACCGAGCGTAAATTTTCACCTTTGCTGCTGGTGTCCATTGCGGTTTTGCTGGGTCTTTCGGCTTTCTCCCAAATCACTACCATCTACTTCCTGGGTTTTCTGCTGGTACTATGGCTGGTGATACAAACGGTTCTGGGCAGATCCGGCATTTACCCGCTCCTGATGTTAACGGTGGCCTCGCCTATCTTCAGCTACGTGGCCGATGTCCTGAGTTTCCCGCTTCGGTTACAGCTCACCAAAGCCGCAGCAGCAATCTTAGACCTTGGACATTCTACCGTGGATGTAGCGGGCAACATCATTCTGCTGAATGGGGAGGAGTTCTCCGTTGACCCGGCCTGCGCGGGGTTGAACATGCTGGCGTTCTCGTTAATGATAGCCGTTTTCCTGCTCGCGCACCTGCACAAAACCAGTCAGAAGCCCTGGCCTTACTGGCTGCTCTTTGCCTTTCTGTTGCTCATGCTGGGGCTTAACCTGATCTGCAATCTCCTCCGGATCTTGGTGTTGGTCCTGCTCCGTATTGGCCCAGAGGACCGCATGCATGATGCCGTGGGGCTCCTGTGCCTTATTGTGTACGCCATTCTCCCCTTCTTTTTCCTGGCCAGGAAAGTAAACCAAGGCCGAAAAAGTACATCCAGGCCAACCGCTGCTGGCACCAGAGAAGCATTTTCTGGCAAAGCGGTGGTGCTGCAAGTTAGCCTTTTGCTTTGCGTGGCCGCCGCAGGGTACCAGGTGCAGCACAACCGGCCCTTACCGCAAGCTGCGGCTCCGCTTCAGGTGCCGGGCTTCAAAAAGGAAGTCCTGCTAGATGGCGTGCACAAGTTCACCAACGGGCAGGCTTTGCTTTACATGAAACCCATCCGGGCTTTTTACTCCACTGAGCATCACCCCATGATTTGCTGGGAAGGCAGTGGTTATCTCTTCAAGAACATCGCGCCTGGTATGGTTGCTGGCAACCTGGTATACACCGGCACTTTAACAAAGGGAAAAGACCTCCTGTTTACTGCCTGGTGGATGGACAACGGGCAACACCAAACCATTGAGCAAACAGATTGGCGCTGGCGCATGGCGAAGGGAGAACCGGCTTTTCACCTGGTAAATGTCACGGCCGCTTCAGAAGAAGAGCTCCACCGGCAAGTTCAACAACTTTTAGGCCCACCAAGCAAGGGAAAGGAACAAGCAAAACGATATTCTTTTCTCACCTTTCCTTAAAGGAGAAGCCTCTGTTTCAGGGCTGTTTTTGTTAAAACAAACCCAGAACAGAGGCTTCTTTAAATCTTAGAAAACTGTTACAGCTCCTGAGCAGTTCCGGCCAGAACGGCGTTCCGGTAACTGGCGGCGCTGCCTTGACCTAAGAAGTAAATCAGGATGCCCACTACGGTACAGGTAGTCATAACTCCCACCATGGGCAAAGCCGTTCCATTGTGCAGCAAACTTACCGCCCCGGAAACCAAGGCCCCGATTCCCATCCGGAAGCTCCCCCCCAGTGCCGAGGCGCTCCCCGCAAACTTTGAGAAAGGAGCCAGAGACAGCGCCGAGGCGTTTGGCGCAGTAAGCCCCTGGCCTAACAGAAACAGGAACAGGACAATGATCAGGCCTAGCTTATCGTACCAGCCGGCATACACTCCCAGCACCATCAGGGCACCGATCACCGTTTGGTACACCAGGCCCATCTTGATGATCTGCTCGCTCTTGAGCTTACGCAAAAGCAGGTGGTTGAACTGCGGTGAACCAATCATGGCCACAGACAAGATAGCGAAAATCCAGCCGTATTCCTGCTCACTCACTTTATAGATGTTCATGAACACATCCGGCGAGCCCGAGATATAGCCAAAAGGGGCCGCCGAGGCGATCCCGCCCACCAGGGTGTACACCAGGAACTGAGGATTCCGGAGCACGGTAAAGAAGTTGCCCAACACCGCCTTGGGCCTGAGCGACATGGTAGGATCGGGTTGCTTGCCCTCCGGTAGGGCGAAGAAGATGCCCACCAGAATCAGGAAGGTAATTACCGCCAGCACAATGAACACTGAGTGCCACCCAAACGCAGCCGTTACATAACCACCCACCGTTGGGGCAATCATAGGCGAAACGGCAATCACCAGAATCAGCCAGGAGAAAACTTTGGCGGTCTCAGAGATCGGGAACAAATCGCGCACCAGGGCCTGACCGGCCACCATCCCGGCGCAACCGCCAATGGCCTGCAGGAACCGCATCAGAATGAGGGTATCAGCTGAATTTGCGAAGGCACACCCAATGGAGGCCGCAATGTACACGCCCAAACCGGCATACAGCGGGTACTTCCGCCCGAACCGGTCCAGCAAAGGGCCGTAGAGCAGCTGCCCCACCGAGATACCGATCAGGTAAGCCGTAAGGGAAAGTTGTACTTTGGAGATGGTGGTATTGAGGTCCTCGGCAATAGCCGGAAACCCCGGCAAGTACATGTCAATGGAAAAGGGGCTGATAGTGGAGAGGGAGCCCAGTATCAGGATAATGATAAAGTATTGTTTACGCGTCATAGTGGTAAGCCAAAGAGGGCAAAGGTACGGTTCTAGCGGGCAAACTCCCGGAAAAATGGCTTTACCCTAGTACCCTCTGTGAAACTAGCTCCTTCTTACGCGATTGAACCTGAGGTGATCAAGTGTTTTTATACTGTTTTCAGGAAAACAGACCTGAAACCCCAGATTAGCTCCCAACACCCTGATTCCTGCACTTTTTACCATAAAACAAAATCAGCCGGAAAAGATGGGTTCAAGCATCTCCTTCGGCTGATCTTTGTTATTTTAAGGGATGGACTCCTACTTTCCTTCCTTGTAAAGCAGATGATAGTACTCATCGGCCATGCGCTCAGAGCCAAAATAGGCCACTACATCGCGCATGCTTTGCTTCATGATGCTGACCCATTTCTCGCGGTTCTGGTAATACGTTGGGATCACCTCGGTCTCCAGGATGTGCATCATGTTGGTGTAGTCCTGCTGGTCCTGCTCATAGTCTGGCAGCGTGGTATCCACAATAGGGAACAAATAGCTGTTCTCCCCGTGCTTGCCGAACTCCGGAATCCAGCCGTCCTGCACCGAGAAGTTAATGGCTCCGTTCATGGCCGCCGTCATCCCGCTGGTACCGGAAGCCTCCCGGGGCCGGCGAGGCGTATTCAGCCAGATATCGGCACCCTGTTTCAGCTTCGCCGAAAGGTCTAATTCATACCCGGTGAGCACCGCCACATTCTTCTTCTGGTGCGAGACATCAATCAGTTTGTTGAAGATGTTGATGGCCCCAAAATCAAACGGATACGGTTTACCAGCCCAGATCACCTGCACGGGCTGCCCCTCCTGGTTGATGAGTTCAAAGAAGCGGTGCAGGTCATACAGAAGCAGATCGGCGCGTTTGTAGGCGGCAAACCGGCGGGCCCAGACAATGGTGAGTACCTCGGGGTTGAAGAGTTTGCCCGTTTGGTCAGCCACAATGTCAAACAGGGGCTTTTTCATCTCTCTCTTCAACGCCAGCAGTTTATCGTTATCCTCCGCGTCCAGGGCTTGGCGCAGACTTGTGTTCTGCCAATAGGTGATGTTCTGCGCGTTGGTGATGGATCTGATCTCCGCAATGCCTTCGTTGCCGTACCACATGTCGCGGGAAACCTCGCCGTGCAGTTTAGACACGCCGTTGGCAATCTTGGACAGGCGCAGTGCCACCAGGGTATAGTTGAGTGATGGACCATAAGTGCCCGAGATATGCCTCGCCTCCTCTACCGGCAAGGCCCCGAAAAATGACATCTTGGCCAGCAGGTCTACATCGTGCTCCTCGTTCCCGGCTTTTTCCGGGGTGTGGGTAGTGAACACCATGCGCTTTTTCACCTCGTGCAGATCGCGGTACTTATCAAAAAGGTGGAACACCAGCGGCAAGGCATGGGCCTCGTTCATGTGGTAAATGGCCGATCCGCCCAGGGTCTCCACCACTTTGGCGCCGCCAATCCCCAGCACAATGCTCTGGGCAATGCGGGTGGGCAGTTCCGGGTCATACAACCGGTGGGTAATAGTACGGCTCAGGTAATCGTTCTCGGGGATATCGGTGGTGAGGAAATACATGGGCACCGTTCCGAAGGTCTCTGCCGGTAACACCAGGGCTTTCACCCAAACCGGATTGTTGTGGATGTTGACCTGCACCATAATGCCGGTGTCTTCCAGAAAGGTGTAATACTTCTTCTGAAACTGAACGCCCATCAACTGGTCATCCGTCCGGACCTGGTCATAGTAGCCGTAGCGCCACAAGATTCCAATGCCAATCATGTTCTGCCGCAGCTCATAGGCACTGCGCATGTGCGATCCGGCCAGGTACCCTAAACCACCAGAATAAATTTTAAGGGCCTGGTGAATCCCAAATTCCATGCTGAAATAAGCAACCCGTTCACTGTATTTCTCATTAATGGTATACGGATGATACCATTTGCTGTAGTTCCCCATAAAGAATTGGTTTTACCAATTGAATGAAAGTTTAATTTCAGTGCTCCTCCTTCACATTTAGCCAAGACAATCATCCTGGTCTCTTCTGGCTGAGAGCGAGCAAAACGTATTAATACTAAGGATATTCTCTCTCACAAACAAGTACAAAAAGGAATAATTTTTATAACAGAAACAAGGCTATATTTATCTTAAACCAGAATATATAGGATATTACATGTCTGCCAAGCAAGGTAAGAAGGTGGATTTTCGGGCTGTTTTCCTTGAAACTTGCTTAAACGAAAGAGTCTATTCTACCTTCATTTTCTCTCCGGAAGCAAGTGCCTTTTTGCTTGCATCAGCATTTTGGATGACAGGAATCAAATACTACCATGGTCCTAAAAGAGCGATGAGCCAAAACGTCTCCCTGTGGCAGGGATACAGGTTAGTATTAAATTAAAAGGTAGTGTTTTGGAGCCATTTATCTGAAAACAGCCCCAAAACACTACCATATTCGGTGAGTTACTTAATATTCTAAAAAGTGCTACCCAGCAGCAGCAACTGACTGCCTGCTACTCAACGGCCAAAATCATCCTGCACGCGCACGATGTCGTCTTCGTTAGACGGATTGGTAGCATCGGTGTGCTGCCAGATTTCGGCCAGCACGCCCCAATTATCCAGGCCTACCAGGCGGTGGCGCTCAGATTGTTTCAGGGTAATCAGAGCTCCGGGTTCAAGTCTCTGCAGTTCGCCTTCCTCATCGGTGGGACTAGTCACTACCCCCACTCTTCCCTTTACAACTTTCCAGATTTCGGCTCTGCGGTGGTGGTACTGCCACGAAAGGCGTTTATCAGGTGCTACCACAAGGATTTTAGGGCTCAGTTTACCGGAGATTCTCAGATCGTCCACCGAAATCCCGTCAAAGTAGGTATCAGCAAATTGCTGGGCCTGGTTTTCATCAATCACAAAAAAACCGCCCCAAGGTCGGGTCTGGTCCTGGCTGGCGATGTTAAACCCTCTGGCAGTAAGTTCCTGCTCTATCTCCTGAAATAGCGCTTGTTTCTGGTTGTCTGTTGACATAGTGGTTCATTTGTAGATACAGAGGCTAATTTACAAGTGAATGCCAGAATACCTACAAGAAATTGTAACTACTCCATAAAACAAGCAAAGGTTCTTACTATTGATATCTCAGCATAAGTTAACCAAACCACATTCTTTCAGGCAGGCAGGGCTCCAGCATGGACTTGTGAGGTAAAATATGGTATGTAGAGGGTGGTAGGTAAATGGACTTTTCTCTTAAAAAGCAGCGGCACCTGTTCTATGCTTAGGCTCCAAAAATCATCCTAAGATATAACATCTGAAATCTAAGAATACGGGTTTGAAGATAAGCATCAAGGACCGGTATCTATGCCAGTATCCAAAATTTCGGGATAGAACCGTAATGTCTTGATAAGTTCTTTTTAGGTTACCCCTGCTTGACACTCCTTTACTCTTATTTATTCAACATCTTTCACCACTAAAGTACCCGATAAAGAATCATGAAGACCACTTTTACTAAACAGGAATGATAAGTGTTCAAAAGGGATCAATCTGCATAATGTTCTTATAATGACTGTGGTGAGGGTTAGTGGTTCCCCAGTAGTACTCACTACACTTGTTCTGGTTAGAACTTTGCCAATTGTCTTTTGATATAGGTATTCTAAAACTATATAATAAAAGAAGTAAGTAAATGCCAAAGAAAAATAACCAATAAACTTCTCTTCTGAGGAATACTCTTCCGTTGTATAATCCGGCATGTAAAATAGGTTTATAATAACTGTAACAACCATTGATAAAAAGTAGAACGCCAGATGATCAATAAAAAAATTAACCAATCTAAGAACTGATCTTGCCCTTATCCCTTGCAAAGAGTTTTCCATTTCAAGTTCCTCTACCTTCTCTGTATCACCATTTCTTTTATAAATCTCCAGTCTAGCAGCCTCCACTGCTAAGGGCTCATAAGAATCACGGTGAACCGTTACCATTTCAACCAACTGCTCGTCTGTCAGTGCTGTTACTTCTTCTGAGTATTTATTATTCATGGCTGAAAGATTAATTATATATATATAATATTATTTTTACACAATCACTTACCTGCCAGTTTTAAACACTAAGCCAGCACCTTTCTTCTCCAATTGATTAATTCAATATCTGCTTAAATAATTATCCAATAAGCACTTTTATAGCAAATTACAACAAGTACAGCATGTCATAATTAAACAACATTCCAATAAAGAATATATTAAATCAAATTCATAAGCAATCAGTAACTTATTGCAAGTCATTAAAAAAACCAAATTAATACTAATCAACAAGTAAATAAAATTTTATTCGCTATATTTATACAAACAAGAAGATGTTAAATTTAGCACAATTTCTACTCAACAATATTTTAAATTAATTTCAATTAATACATTCTGTTCCTGTTTACCTGATTAAACGAAACCTCTTATTACATTATGTGCCACTTTTTGCAAGACAGGGTCTCCTATATAAATATCTTGATATCTATGATAAAGCCTTCTTATATACACTGTTCTTTCATCACTTCTTAGTGGTTTACCTCCATTTTTATTAAGTCCATCTAATGTTCCCTTACTCCTCAAAAGGCTGTTTAACACTTTATGCTCTTCTTTTGAGTGTATTAATACTGTTGGCCATTCTTTGTTATACAGATTATTGAATTTATCTGGTGGAACCAAAGGAGCAAGATGGTTACCTTCTACTACATGGTGCCAATCCCAATCACCTTTATTTTCTATCATTCCTCCTTCAGCAAGCCTGCTAAAAATGGTATGCTTCTTTGACACAGCGTTATTGTAAGTAGAAAAATAACGGTACCCCCTTTTATGGTGGTTGGCGACATAGATACCAGGTATACCTTCAAATGGATCCCAGCTAATTCCTAGTAGATAGTTTTCCATAGAAGCAATAGTTTTAAAGATGCAGTAAATGCATATTGAACTTTCTTCCTATTTACCATCCCTGCTCCCCAACATACTCTAGTTCATGGTAGCGTTTGTTGCCCATGTTCTTTCCAATTAATTGAAATTCAAACTTCTCTAAGCAGCTCACTTTCTGCTAGTTGCATACCACCAGACGTAATTTCCCACCGAAAATCCTGTAATTCACTATTCCAATCGAGGTAGATAGTATCCCCTTTCTGAACCTCGCCTGCTATTATTTTATTGGATACCGCATTGCCCAACCGCCTCCTGATGGTTTCTTTAAGGGGCCTTGCGCCGTAAACAGGCGAGAAACCCGTATTGACTAAGTCATCTTTTGCAGCGGGCGAAAGCACTAATTCAATTCCTTGGCGGCGCAAAATCTTTGAGAAATTAGCCAGATGAATTTCCAGAATTTGTGGGGCTACGGCTTTGGAAATTGGGGCAAAAGGAATAATGTCCATGCTGCGGCCTAGCATTTCGGGACGGAACCGGCCAGTTTGCTGGATCAGCTCTTTCAGGCTTTCCTCTGTTGGAACGCTGCCTTTCTCAAATTCAGCTGTGATTTTATCAGCTCCTACGTTGGAGGTAAAAATGACCACGGCATTGGTGAAGTCGCCCTTTTTGTCTAGTTTATCGTGTACGGCGCCTTCGTCCAGAATTTGCAAAAACACGTCATAAACGCTTTGGTGGGCTTTCTCTATCTCATCAAATAGCACCACAGAATAAGGTCGTTGCCGGATTTTATTTACTAGCAAACCACCTTCCTTGTAGCCCACATATCCCGGAGGTGAGCCGTACAGCAAGGCAGCCGAATGTTCTTCCTTGAACTCGGACATATCAAACCGTACCAATGCCTTTTCATCGTTGTAAAGGGATTCTGCGATGGTTTTGGCCAGTTCGGTTTTACCGGTACCAGTGGGTCCTAAAAAGAAAAACACCGCTGCAGGTTTATTGGGTTCTTTGATACCGGCCCTTGATCTCCGCAACGCATCTGACACAGTGCTCAAGGCATGGTCCTGCCCTACTATCCGCTTCCGGAAGATAGCTTCCAGGTTCCGCAGCTTATCCTGCTCGGTGCTCTGGATTTTACCCATCGGGATGCCCGTCAGGTAGGCTACCATGGCCGTTACGTCTTCTTTCTCCACTTGGGTTTTGTAGGTGCTGCTCCAGTCGCGGAGTTTGGCTAACTTTTGGGGCCAGTCCGTTTCCGGGGTGTTTTCCTGATTTAGCTCATCATCCAGGCGGCTGACCAGAATATTACTCAAGCGGTTGCGGACCCGCTGCTCAAACTCTTTGGTTTTCTGGTTCCTTTTCTGCTCATCCGTTTCCAGCACCAGGGCTGCCCACTCAGTTTCCAAATCATCTAGCTCAGCCGCCGAGGTATCGTTCATGACCTTCACTGCCGACATGGTATAGTCAATCACTTCTATGGCCGAGGCGGGCAGGTTCTTACCAGCCAGGTAGCGTTTGGCCAGGAACACAGCATCAGGAATGGCTTCTGGGGAGAGTTGCAGGTTATGGTGGGTTTCAAACCGAGGCACGATGCCCTGCAGCATTTCAATGGCGAGGGATTCATCTGGCTCGTCTACCTGCAACAAGGTGAACCGGCGCCTAAAAGCTTCATCTGATTCAATGAATTTGCGGTATTCGGTCTGGGTGGTGGCACCAATCACTGTCAATTCACCCCGGGCAAGTTCAGGCTTGAGCAGGTTGACCGCACCGGAGCCTACCGAACCGTTTTCATCCAGCAGAGCGTGGATCTCGTCAATAAACAGAATGGCTTTGCCGCTGTATTCTTTGATGGCTTTGAGCACCTCTTTCAGACGTTGTTCCACTTCGCCTTTGTAAGCGCCAGCTACCAGCCTGCCATTTACGTCCAGTTCAAAAATAGTAGCATCTTTCAGGTTTGCTGGTACTTTGCCGATTAATATGTTTAAGGCCAATCCGCCAACTATGGCTGTTTTCCCAACCCCCGGCTCGCCGGTAATCAGCACGTTGGGTGACAGGCGTTTGCCCAATATCTCTACCAGTTGCTTCAGTTCTTTGTCGCGGCCCAGCACCGGGTCTATTTTGCCCTGCCGGGCACGGGCGGTGATATCCTCGCAATACTTATCCAGTGCACGAGCCATGGAGCGGGCAGAACCGTTTTTGGCTTCGCCGTTTGTAGCTAATGCAGCAGACACCTCGTTCTGGGCACTTTTACCCTCGCCAAATTCGCTCAGACTGATGGGGAAACGCTTCAATTGCTCAGCGGTGAAGGCTACTTCCGGGGTGCAAATTGCCTGTAAAAGATGGAGGGGAGTAATTTGCGGCTCAAAGTTTTTGCTCCGGATTTTATCGGCTTCTTTGAAGGTGGCTTTGGCCTGGTCGTCTGCGGATGGGTTTTCTACGGTGCGGGTAGATTTGGGGTAATGCTCTATGCGGAACTCGGCCCAGTTCCGGAGTTTGAATATGTCTTTCCCTAATCCCTCTAAGAAATGCTGGACACCCATGTCTTCCTGCAGTATTCCCCACAGCAAATGACCACCCGAAAATTTTCCTTGGGCATATTCCCGAGCTTTCTGTTGCGCCACTCCCACGGCATCAATTAACGGTGGGGAAAGCAGGAATTCAGTATTCATTTCACATAGATTTAGCGGACGGTTACGTGTTGATTAGGTTCTACAAAAGCCGCCACGCGGCAACGGAGAGGAACGGTAAGTTCCCACTGTGGCACACCGCTGCCAGATGGATAGGTTTCCCGGTCTGAATGAGGCGTAACTGGAATTATTTTTACCAGGCTATCTGGTCCTGATTGCTGCCAACTGGAAAGGACAATCTGTCTGAGCTTCTTTGTTTCAGAAGTGCCCGGGAACATGGCGTTGGCCTTTTGCAGATCATATTTCCCTTCTGTTTTGAACCGATCAGCTGGAATTTGGCTGTAGGCTAACAGGTTGAAATCGTTTATACCGGGCAGTTCGCTGGCTTGCACCACATAGGCACCTTTGGCCAACCGGCCAGTACGGTAACCCAGCCGTCGTTCCACTTCGGATAAGCTTTGGCCGGCTATATACTTGAGCTGCGTGAAGCAGCCTTTTGGGTGAATAGTTTCTCCTACGTGCATGGTGATAAGGAATAAAAGATTTTATTTATGCTTCTTAAGTAAAATTCATAACATGAGTTTATGCTGTTGAAGTACAAGAGCAGACTTGCTCTTGTTTAACTTGAATATATTCAAAATGAGAGTCTGACTAACTTTTTTGAATAATTATTGGGGATGAACCTTCCTCCAAGGAGTTGTAATCATCTAAATGAATGTGATAGCCAGCTGGAATGGTATCCTGCGCTATATTCATAAAATGATTCGCCATAGAAATTAATCCCTCTTTGTTTGCTTTAAAAAAGATTGTATCTTTTTCCACTTTGATTTCAATTTCGAATCCTTTTACCCATTTATATTTAAAACCTTCATTTGGGTCATATTCTGGAACTTCAAGTTTTATTTCCATTGATTTTTTAATCTGTTAAGAAAATATGTAAATTCTTATCTACAATCATTTTGCCGGGCTTATCCACATTAGGTATTAAGGTCTCAAAATTTACATGCCGTCCCCCACCATGCTTACCCAAAATATCATTATCTCCCATTCTAAAAACCCTTGTTCCATCTTCTGAAACAAATCGTCCACTACCTGGAACAACCTCTTTATATCCCTTGCCTAAAAATTGTTTACCTAAATTTAATGCTTCATCAGTTGAAACTTTCATTCCGTCTTTAAGGCCTAAGCTTGAAATAAGGTCGTCATTGTTCGTAATCTCTCCTTTACAAGAGGATAATCCAAAAGGATCAAACTCTATTATTGGATTTTGAACATACTTATATAATTGGAGGCCTCCTATCAATCCAATTGGATCTTGACTAATATAGGTGCCTTCCATATAATCATAGTACCTGAACCTATTATAATAAAGTCCAATTTCTACATCTTCATACTGCCCAGGATAACGGAATGGGCAATCTTCAATTTTGCCTCTAAAGCATTTGCTATATCCGTAACTATTTAATCCAACTGACCAAACAGTTTCACCAGATAGTTTATGCATGCTAATTGGTGTACCAAGATGATCTGATACAATGCTTAAATTTTCATTTTCAGAGATTTTTGCTAAAAGTCCAAAAGATCCTGGCTCGAACAACCAAGTAACAAGTTCTTTAACTTTACCTTCACAATCAATCCTGACTTCTGTACTTTCATGTAATAAAGTATTACAATCCCAATACCAATGCAAAGTTCGACCTTTAAATTCTTTTGCAAGACGCCTTCCTAAAGCATCATAACTAAATGAAACTATTTCTCCATCTGGGCGCACAACACGCTTTAGCATACCGGATGCATTCCATTCGTATTGCCATTCTTTACCGCCACTTTCGAGTTTACGAATCAGATTACCATTGGCATCATATTGAAAGTATGTTGAACCAGATCGCAGCAGTTGTCCAGCAGGACCATATTTTCGATCCGTGCGGTCCTTTTTGCGGAATAGGTTACCAACAGCATCCGGCATACGAAAAAGAGTGGAGCCATCTGGGTTCTCCGACCATGCTAGATTGCCAAATTCATCATGGATGAAACGGGTAAGACCGCGCTGGCTATCTTGTATCTGCTGGAGGCGAACGTTTACTCCCCATTGGTAGGTGCGTGTGCGCTGCACCTGGCCCCCGCCTGTAAAAGTTTCCTGTTTTGTAGGGCGTCCAAGTCGGTCGCGGCTCCATCGACTGCGTAAGCCCCCTGAGAATTCCCGTTCCAGTTCTAATCCCAAATCATCACGCTGAAAGCGTACTTGGAAATCGCCAGTGCTTACTTGGTTTACATCACCCATCACGTTACGGGTAAATGTGAAGTCAGCGCCTAAGGAACTACGTACTGCCGTTCGCATACACAAAGAGTCGTAAACCGATTCTACGGTTATATCGCCCTGCCTCTCCCTTACTACTTGCCCCAGCAAGTCGCGCTCCAATTTCACCGTACTGTTCTCATTCGTAGCCTCTATTAGCTCACCATCATCGCGGTAAGCAAAAGATTCAAATGAGCCGTCAGAATGTTTTATCTGCAGTACTCTGTCGCACGCGTCATGTGTATACTGGGTGAACAGGCCACCAGGGCGTTGCACTTCGGTAACCCGGCCCGCCGCATCACGCAGGTATACCCGCCGGATGCCATCAAAACCTTGCTCTTCCACAACATTGCCATTAGCATCCAAAGCAAATCGGTAGGCATAGCCGTGTTCATTTACAATTCCGGTTAGTTGTTCTTCAGTATCGTACCTGAACTCCACGCGGGTACCGGCCTGTACACGGGCTTTCAGGCGATCCATGCCCCCGTACTCAAACCGTACATCGTAATGCAAGTCCTTCGCCCGAATTACATTACCTTCGTTATCATACCGGAGCCGCCGGATATTGCCGTCGGGTTCCCGTGTTTCAGTTACCCAACCTTTCAGGTTATATTTACGAACCTGGGTATTGCCTTTTGGGTCGGTAGTTTCCAAACAGCGGCCCAAGACATCGTACGAACACCAGGAAGCTTGCCCATTGTGCGTAATCAACATCTTTAGGTTATGTTGGTCTTCGTACACGAGTAAGGTTTTGCCACCCACCGGATTTATTATTTCACTCATCAATCCGCCTTGGTAAGCATAATGGGTGGTATGCCCCAATGGATTAATTCTTTGCAGCAGGTTACCTTTTTCATCGTACTGCCATTGCCAAACGCCGCCTACCGGGTCAATAGCTTTTACAGGTAAGTCTAAGGCATTGTACTCCAGATGTGTAGTGGCTCCATTTGGGTCGAGGGTAAGGGTTTGGTTACCACGCTCGTCATAAGCGTAAGTTGGCCCGAAGCCCAAGGGGTTCTTCTCGGTGAGTAGTTCGTTGTATTCGTTATAGGCAGTAAGCGTTGTGCCACCGTTTGGGTCAATGGTTTTGCGTACCAGACCACCTTCATGGTAGTAGGTTGTTTTATGCCCTAAGGAGTTTTCTACTATCGTATATCCATTGAAGAAGTTTAACTTATGGTTGTAAATGTTCCCATCGCCCCAAGTGTGGAAACATTTAGCTCTAAAATCACAGCCATCATACTCGTAATAAAAACTTAAGCCGTTCCGGTTAGTGGCACGGGTGAGTAAGTGGTCTTGATACGCGTAATTGAAGCTATGTTCCAGAGCATCGGTAGCTTTTACCAGATTTCCAATTTCGTCATATTGATAAGATTGGATTGGGAAAGTTTCCCCCTCTTTATCCGGATGTGGAGCTTCAATCTTTACAATTTGGCCTTGTTCATTTAATGAAAATACTAATTCTCTGCCTGCACTATCAATAACCCGGGATAACGTGTTTCCTTTTGCGTACTCAAACCGGATACTAAAGCCATTGGGGTCCTCAATCTTATCTAAATAATGTACTCTTGATGTAGTATCTCCTTTTTCTTCTTTTTGAAAATAATAGGTAAGCCGTTGGTTATCCCTTAAAAACAAATTAGCGCCCTCATTGATAATCCAAACCTTCTCCTTTCTGTTAAAAAAGCTTTGTCCCGGTTCAGGAATTGGAAATGCCGTAAGCCTTCCTTCAGGTAGACGGGCTATGACAATACCTTCTGATGCTTCCACAAACAGCATCATATCATAGTTATGAAACCAACCCTGTCCTAAGGGCCCTTGGTATTCTGTATCTGAAAACCAAAATCTTTCCCATTTAAAAGGAATTGGACCTGGAAGTTCAAAGTCAACGATACTGTTAACAACACAACCATTTACCACATTGACGGGCTCCCCTGTTAAAGTACAAATGGCACTTCTTAGTCTTGCTTTACTACCTGGTGAAAGCGGCATTTTATTTACAATGGCTTTCATCTTTTCAGATAAAGCTGCCATAGCTTTTGTGCCTTTCTTTAAGGTTTTAAACTTCTGGAAAGCTTTTCCTAAAGCGGCAAAACCTGCCTTCATGCCTACAGCAACCATAGAAATGGTAGGTGGTCCACCTACCAATATTGGTCTCCCCATAGGAATGGGTAACACTCTGGAAGTGGGAAGCATGAGCGTTTTAGCACCCTTTTTCTTCCTTCTTGGCGGGCCAATCATACCAATATCATGGCAGGAAAGTACTGGGTGAGCTAAGTGCGTGAAGGGTTCATCTTCGGCTAGAACGGTGGCGCTGCCCATGAACATTTCGCCCTCGTTTCCAGGCGGTTTTATGAAACTACCGCCTATAGGAAAATGCACGGGTATATCCTTTGCCGCGGTACCCGCCTGAGCACGAGGTATTCCGTTTACCAGAATGGTAGCCCCCAGCACAGGAATGAAATCCATGGGGTCAAACACAATGCCTATGAAGGGATGCGGGATGGGCAAAGGCGGTACTGGCCCGGGCGGCTGGATGATGTGCAGGTCCACCCCCATCACAATGTCAAACTGTTTGGCGGCCGGATTCATACCACGTGAACTTTAGAGGTGGGCACCTTGCTTTGCCAGTTTGGACCGGCCAAGGCATTCAGTTTCTCTTCCAGAGCCAGGTATTGGGTTTTGTAACCCATCTGGTACGCCAAATCCAACAAGGCTTTGCCCAAGTAAGGCAAGGTGGAATTCAACCTGATGTTTTCCTCCAGCAGTTCTGCCGCAGCCAAAGCCTCTTTCTCCGCTTTAAAAGCTTCCTCCCATAAGCTGCATTTCTCCAGACAATAGCCCTGCATCCGTTTTGCCTCCATTTTCTGGAAATGGTCGCCTAATTGGCTGGCCAGATCGGCAGCCAGTGCATATGTTTTGGCAGCAGTCGGGAATTCCTTTTGGCCTATCAGTACCGACCCTTTGTTGAAAAGGGACTGTACTGCCAGGATCAGGCCAACAGGATCTCCGGCTGCATGGGCCTTTTTGGCCAATGTGTACCCCAACTCGTACCGCTGCAGGGCCTTGGGGAATTGGTTAAGTCCAATGTAAGCGGTAGCTACCAAACTGTGCACCGCCACCTCCATGGTTACCCAGCCCTGTTCACGAGCAAGTAGTAAGGGAACAGTTTCCAGACGTTGTACTTCTGAAAGGTTCTTATTTGCAGCAGCTTGGGAGAGTTCCAGAAAAGCTTTCCGGAATTTCACACCCGGATCGGCAGGGTTACCTACGGAAGCAAGTTGGCGCATAGCTTCCGGCATATCCAAGTTTAACACAGAGGTAATCACTTGATCCGGAAATTTCTCTGCCACCTTCGTTAACAGTTCCTCATGCTGGTATTCTATGATCAAAATCCGAAGATTGACAGGCATAGGGTTCTCCAGCAGTTCAGTTACCCACTTGTTCAATTTGCGGGAAGCAGAAACAGGGAAAAGTACCGGTACCACCAGTTCTGCCCCAGGCACTTGTGCAGCTAACTGCTCTAACAGCTTTAGGAAATAGCCGGCTTTTCTTTCCTGTTCTTCATCTGCTTGATTTGTTTCCCAGGAAATAGTAATTCCTTCTTTCGCTAACTCTTCCTGATCTGCTTTTACTAGTTGGTGAAGTTCCTGCACCAGCTGATTCGTGTATTCTTCGGGCTGCACGAACTCTGAATAAAAAGGCAGGAAAAAGTCTGGGCAAGGGTTCTCCTCCTGATAAGAAGTCTCCAGGAAAGCCTCCACCATCTTTTTTTCATCTGAGCGAATCAGCCAACGGCAAACCAGGGCATCAGGGAGCTCCCTAAACTGCTCCCACAGCTCCTCCATTTTCCTAATCCGGTCAGTGATGGGGTTAGAAGATTCAGATGAATTCATTTCACATAAGGTGAACGTTTCAGGCAATCATCATTCCGGTCAGATATGCTTCACAGGTGAAATCAGTAAACTGGCGTTATTATGCTATGGCATTCACATTAGTCTGGATAGGCTTACTCTCCACCCAGCATGCCCAACATATTATTATTTGAGTTCCTGATTCCTGCTAAATGCGACTTCAAGAACTTGACTCGTTCCAATATTTTATTTTTCATTCTCAGGTTGTTATCGCCCCTCCTTTGAATACCATTGCAGTCTTCTTCAATACCGGTAAGCACCACAGAAATCTGGTCAAGGTTCTCCTCCAG
The DNA here is from genome assembly GCF_017355955.1 of Sabulibacter ruber. GTDB lineage: Bacteria > Bacteroidota > Bacteroidia > Cytophagales > Hymenobacteraceae > Nibribacter > Nibribacter ruber_A. The sequence continues at coordinate 1,039,864 of NZ_JAFFID010000001.1, forward strand.
GGCCATGGCATTTTCTCTTATTTGCTGTAATTCTGCGCTGCTGCTGCCAGACCTGGAGGCAAGCTGGGCCTCCAGGCGCTCAATGGTCCTTTCTGCTCTATTAAGATCTCTTTCCAGCATGGCTACCTGGGCGGAACTACCACCTCCGCCTCCGCCGCCTCCACCCCCACTTGCCCCTGCACCAGCACCGCCCATTCCGGGAGATGCGTTTCTGGCTACCTCTTCCCTCACCTTACCTCTGAATTCATCGCTGATGCGGTTGTAGCTTTTGTAATTAGCCTCCAGGAAAGAGAGGATGTCATGGTTGGCCCGGTACAAGGCAGTGTCTGTGTAGTACAGCTTTTTCATGCGGTCTACTCCCTGCTCAAAACTGAACCGCATTTGGTCATATTTCAATTGATCAATAGGCTCATAGGCAAAGGCCGGTTTCAGCTTTTGGGTTTCGTTTAAGGTGACCGCCAACTGGGAAAGTTCAGCCAGCGCCTGGTCCCGCTTCCTGAGCTGTTCTACCAGTTGTTCGTTTTCCTTTTGCTCCACCTTTCCCATTTCCAGGCCATTAATCAGAATGAGAACTGGAATTGCCACTGATAAAATGTAAAGACCAGCGAAACGCCATTTTGCATTTGCTCTCTCCTTGCGGTTAACAACTTGCATGTTGATGACTATTTATTTGATGGATTGTTCAAATGGTGGTTTTTAGCCTCTTTTTGAGAAATTGAGGCAAAAGGATCAGAATATCCGTTCTGCTTTTCTGGGTTCAACAGGCGGTGGTGGGGTCTCTTTCACGGGGGCTTCCACTACAACCGATGCCGGTTGACGTTGTATGGGAGCGAACTGGTTGTGATCATACAGGTCAAAAGTGCGGTTGTTGTAATTGTACTTGCTTACCTCTGACAGAAATAAATCAAGCCGGTCCAGAAAGTGCATGACTTTATCAAAAGAGGCTAAAATAGCTGCGTGTTGGGGTTCCGTCCTCTCCAGGTGGGTGGCTGATTCTAGGACCTCGGGCTTGTATTGGTTGATGATCTCCGCCCTGAACGGCCTATCTAACTGGAAACGGATAGAGCGGGCCAGGTCCTTGAAATACACCACCGTGAACAGCGGGGCATACAGCGGCAACACATACCGGTAGTAACTAAGGGAAGACACAATGGGAGCCACCATCTTTTCTGTCAGTCCCATGGCTTCGTCGGCTAATTCATTCCGGGACTCCACCCCCACCCGGTTCACCAGATTAGAATAGTGTTGCAGCAAACCGTTCAGGAGTTCTTCCCCGTTGGCATGGAGGCGGAGCAAACCGGCAAAGGCACTGAGCGTAGTGCAGGGTGGAATGTACTTAGCAGAAGAAGTTAGTATGTCAACCCTTCCCTCCCGCACTTCCAGTTCGCTAATCTTCAGGAAGTTCTCCTGCACCAGGGCAAACGCATCATGGGGTTTTACTGCCAGTTCGTATTTTGGGGAGACCGCCACATGCCGGGGCGGATTATTTTGCGCAAACTCGCCGGCGCCTACTCTGACCGCAGGGTCTACGTGGAGGTAAACATCGTACCGGCCTGGCTCCAGCACGGAAAAGGCAACAGAGGGTAGCTGCGCCGGAAACTTCCTGCGCTCATGGTTGGCTTCTGTGATCTCAACGCGCTGTCCGGCTGGGGTCAAGGCACGACATTCCTTTAAAATCAGCACGTTGTTCACGTAATCGTAAACCAGTTTAGGGTAATTGTCAATTTCGGGGTGATTGGTGGGCAGCAAGCCGTAGGCATAGTCATTCAACCTTGCAGCCTGCGCGTCCCGCACGGCATCTACGGCGGCGTTCTCCAGGGAGATAAAATCATGGCTGGAGATTTTCATCCCGTTTACCCAGTTGACAGGAAAACTTTTGATATCTGGAAGCATGGTTGAATGGAGTAAAGGCTTGTTCTGATAATTGACTAAATGCCCAAATGCAATTCCTTCGCCCTGCCGGGCTCCCGTTGTTCTATTCCACCATCATTCGTTTGGCCACAATAAAATCTCCGTTTCTCAGGTGATTGTTGGCAATGGATTCATTGGGGTCCAGGTAAGGGTTCTGGCGCCACCACGTGCGGGGTTTCCAGAGGAGAAAAGGCACGTAAAAAAGCCACCAAAACTTAGGCCCTTCCTCTTCATAGCCTAGCTCCTGCACCGGCACGCTAGGGTTCTTTTTATGGTATTCCCGAAGGGCCAGGCGGTAAATCATCCTGAGTTCCTGGTCACGGGGAATGACAATGCTGAAACGGGCTTTCTTACTGAACCATCTGCCTTCGTTCTGCAGCGAATCTGCCACCTGAAACCCCACAGACACCATATTTTCCCGCTTCCATTGGGTTTCATCAAACGGAAAAACTTCATAGAACCATTTCTTGTCAAAGTCTTTTTCAGGAATCTGCCGGAGAAAATCATAGGCTTTGGTGAGGAGAAATGGCAAAGGAAAAATCAGCAGAAAACCCCACATGGAGGCGGCCACGTCCCATTTTTTAAGGAGAAAACCAAAGCACATCAGGCAAATCAGGGACATTACGGAGGCAAGCGAGAAAGTGAATCCCGCCTCCTTCAGAAAAGAATCTTTGCTCCAGTTGTCTGCATCACGCCGGGCCCACAACAAACTGTAAAGCTTTTCCAGGTGGAAGTACCCGGCTATCAGGAAAATCACCAGGCCGATGACAAAGATGTAGAAGATGGGCAGTTGGGCCATCTCGTAAAGCAGCCACATAATAGCTCCTGTCATTAAAGATACAAAGGCAAACACCCCGGCATACACCCATGTTTTTTTATCCAGTTTCCCATCATTCAAGAGAAAAAGGACCAACGAAACGGCCAACACCAGAATCACGGAGAGAATGAACAGCAGCAGCATAGGTCAGTTGATTTTAGTGGTATATCCCAGGATGTTCAGGTTGGCATCATCAGAGTCCTCTAATAAGAAGGACCAGGCAGAACCGGCTATTTCCAGGGTAAAATCCACGGTTTCGCCGGCCGGGAGCAAATAAGGCAGCAGGTGCTCCTCCAAAAGCACTCTCTGCTGGCCTCCAGGAAGCCATTGCTCCACTTCTTCCGGTAGCACATCGGCAACGGTGAGGTGCAGTGCCCTGATGCCGTCTGTAAATGAATCTCCCAGCAGAAAATCCTCCCCCAGCAGACCTTCTCCAAGAGGAGTTTGCAAATGAGCCGGAATTGGGATGCCCAGGTTTCTGGCTGGCGTTATGGCTATGTTTTTCTGAAAAAAAGCGGAAAGCAACGATTCTGTTTCTGCCCCTTTTCCTACAAAACGGCTGATAAACGGCAGCACCAGGGCCAGCATCTGCCCCTGACTTTCCGCTACACCTTTCAGGTCATCCAGCCCGTATATTCTTGCCAGGCAGGAGGCAAGGTCCATTGAACTATTGCGCTCTGCTTTTTCTAGTTCCACCCGGGTTTGATACAGTACTTCCTCAAAAGGCAGGAAGAACCTTCTTGCCGATTGTTCCTGAAGCGCCAGGTGCTGGGCTCTTTCTACTTCGTCTTCATAGGTCTCTTCGGGCCGGAAGAAAAGCATCTCAGGAAGGGTATCAAAAAGGCTCTCGCGGTTAATGTCCAGGTAAACCAGCTCTTTTCCTTTGCCATTGAAAACGGAGCCAGTCACGTTCAGCACTTCTCTTCCGCCTCTCCTGTTGACATGCCCCAACGGACGGACTAATATTTGGTCTGTTTCTTCTAATTCTTCCTGCGTCTCTAACAGGCTGCATGCCAATGCCTCCACATTCATGTCAAAGGGCAGGTGCGCCAGAAGGTTCTTGAGGTTATGCATGGCCGTTAAGGGTTAAGGTGACGGCATACGGAATCACACCACTTGATTTTTGGTTGAGCAGGTACTCCAACTCTCGGCAGGCTCCTTCCCAGGTATGGTCCTCAGGATTATCTACCTGAAGAAGCACCTCAGAGACTCTGTTGATGCCCCCTTGCGGAGTGGGATCAACCCTGAAACCAGGCTTTACCTCCACCTGCCGCAATTTCTCGCCTACATAGTGGTGGCAGAAGTACTCCACATCTTTGGAAGTCACTAACTGCTCTTTTTTAAGCAAGTTGTGGCGTAAAAGGGCATAATACTCGGTTTCATTGGGCATGTCCTTTCCTCCTGTCAGAGGCGTAATGAGCGTGGTTCCTTCTTTCCGGATGCTGGGGTCTGGTGGGTCACAAATCAGGCCCTTGGGAACGGGAATTCGGTTCGCTTTGGCCCCGTCGGTGGTCCAATAGGAAATCCGGGCCCGGATGCCGCCTTTCAGGTTCTCTCCAGGGTGCAGGAAGAAGTAAATATTGTTTTCGGGGTTAAGTTCCTGGGGCTCGTCCCGGAGAATTTTCTCCCCGATGAGCAAATGCAGCTCTTCAATAGAGATTTTGTCCCCAATTCTTTCCAGCACTTCCCGGTAGCGGTGTTCCTCCCGGAAAAGACCGAGCAAATACGACAGCCTGCTCCAGGCGTTGTAGTTGTCTGTTCTTCCCACCCCTCCGTACCGCACGCTGTAGGCTGGGGTGCGACTGCCTTTGAACTTACTGAAGGGCAGTAAGGGAATTACCTCCCGGTTCTGCAGATTCTCCACCTGGTGCACGCCTAAGAACTGTTTTTCAGGGGTAATGCATAAAACATCCACCACGGGGCGGTTCAGAAAGGTATCGGCATCGTCTTTCACGTGCAGCTGGCGGTTCACTATCGGCAAGATGTTGGTGGCACACCGGAAATTCTTCTCAAATTCAAACACCCTAACCGGATACGGCAACTGAATCTCCAGCCAGAAGATGTTGTCTTCTACCGGTGAAAGTGCCTGCGCCTGCTCTTCAAGGGTTGGGGTATCTGTGTGGTTCTCGCGCAGCCAGGAGACTACCACCTCGCTTATGTTCCGCTTCAGAAGCGCATTTTCAATGTACTCCTGGGTGGTGAAGAAATAGCTTTGGTAGGTGTCTGCTATCTGTTGGAGCGGCTGGAAACCCATATCGTACTGCCGTTCCAGCGGTCCTTTACCTTGCCGGAATCCTCTGGTTTTCTTCACCGGCTGGCCGTTTATCTTCCAGCTTCCCTCGGCCACGGCATTCAGGAACAAAAGCTGGTTGTTCTGGCCCAGCAGGTTGAAGTAAAACAGGATATTGTCAAAAGAGATAATGGGTTTGGGCGCCTCAAAGCCCAGCAGAATCTTGGAGACGTGGGTGTACTGGCCGCTGGGCTTTTCTTTCCCGGCTTTGTATTCAAAGATTAGCCCGTCTGAGCCAACTACTTTCAGTTCACTGTTAAGGAGATGGCAGTTGAAGGCGGGAGTAAAGTAAAAGGTGCCTGCCTCGGTATCGCAGCGGAACTGGGTGGTTTCAGAGAGATAGGCGGAACTGCCGGTGGGCGTCACTGAGGCCAGTCCCCGCGCGGGAGAGGCCAAGTGAGCTTCGTCGGGCAGAATCAGCTCGGCCAATTTCTTCACTACCCTGCGCTCTGAGGAATCAAGGGCATCAAAGATATTCTTCACTTCAGAGGCACAGGCACCCACCAGCAGGTGAACCAGAGGATCAAAATCACGGCCGTTGTAATCCCATTCCTCTCCTAGGCGGGCATAAAGGTTCTCTTTTGCCCACTCCAGCATGTCCTGCTTAATGTCTTCAGCTGCCCTGGTATTTTTCATTTCAGGTAGATGGATTCCAGATGTTGAAAAGAATCTCGTCCGTTGATCACGCCCAGCACATTTACGTCAAAGGTGATGCGCCCTCCTCTTTGGCCTTGCTCCAGTTCCTCGGGCTTGGTCAGTTTCACCTTAACTTCTATGTCCTGCAGGTCTAGCCGGGGTTCATATTTTCTGAGGAGCAACCTAAGGTTTGTCAAAAGGCACTCCTTCAATTCATTCTCCAGCTTCTTCTCCCCTTTCCGTTTGTCTGGCAACCGGTAGTGGTGTTTATTGAGCCAACTGCCAAAAAGAGGCGCAAAACGGAATTTGCCCGGCATGGTCTGCAGCATCAGCCTGAGATGCTGCCGCACAGATTCCTCTGCATCGGTTTTTCGGAAAGCTTTTCCGGCCGCTCCTGAGGGTTCAAAAGGAAGAGAATAAAATGCCATGCCTTGTTTGCTTTCAACGGGTTGGTCAATTTTCTCAATTCAGCTTGATCATACCGCCGGTGATGTTCGTGGCAATAGCCCCGTCCATGTTCATCGTCGCTCCTTTAATGGTGTTGGTGGAAGAAGCATCTATGGTAATGGTGGGCGAATTGGCCTTGAAATCTTTATCAGCAGTGGACTCAATGGAGGGAGCTTTCAGACTGATTTTACTGTCGGCCTGCAAAACAATCTCCTTCGCGTGAATAGTAATGGTGCCCGGGGAGCTTATATTAAGGTCATTCCCTTTACTTTCAACGGTAATCTGTTCCTGTGCAGTAATGGTCAGTTTACCCGTAGAAGCCGTTACCTCTACATCTTTGGGGCCGGTGATGCCAAAGCTTTCCTTCCCTTGCTCGTCGTTCATCAGGATGGTGTTTCCGCCACGGGTCTTGAGGGCTTTCAGGTGGTTGCCGCTGTTGTGGTTTTCTGGTTTGGCTTCTGCGTTGTACAGTCCTGTGAGGGCGTAAGGCCGGTCTGGGTTGTTATGCTCAAAAGCGACTACTACCTGGTCTCCAATCTCGGGGATTACGTAAAACCCTTTATCCTTACCAGAATAGGGCGAGGCTACCCGAATCCAGGGTGATTTCTGGTCGGTGCCGCGCTGCCAGAGGAACTGAACCCTGATTCGTCCCAAAGCATCGGGGTCGTTGGTTTCCACCACATCGGCCAACTGCATCTCGCAGAATGGTGGCTCTAGGGAACTGTTGAGTGGTGGTATCTCCACTTCGGCGGGTACCGCTTCAAAGGTGTTGATGTAGTTATCGCCCTCGCTTCCGAAAGAGTGTTCCAGATGGGTGATGATAAACGTTCCATAATCCTCTGTGTTACCCACCAGCTCACTTCTTTCGTCCAGTAATTGAATATAGCTCCCCACCTTCAAAGCCGGCTCAGTGGAAGATCCGCTCAGGATTACCATCTCAGAAACCTGCGCCTGCTCTCGCAGAATCTTCAGTTGCTCCAAATCCTGATCACTCAAAGACTGGTGGATGGGCATGAGCATGGTGTGGCTGTACAGATCGTTCCGGGATTTGTCAAAGGCTATTTTGGTGAAATCGTTGAGCTTGCCGTTATAGGCGGCTTCTTTGCTCAGGTACTTATGCTTCTTGTAATCATAGCCGGCTAACTTGAAATTCACCGGAGAGGCCTTGATGGCCAGATCAAAGTGCAGCAGGTTTTTATCCTGGTACAGCTTTACCGTATTGTCATTCTGCTGGGGCGGTTTAGAGGTAAAGAAAATCTCTTCGCCGTCAAAGAAAAACCACTCTCCGTAGCTGGTAGCCATGCGAGCCAGAAACTGGAACGTGCTTTCTTTGTATTGTACTACATATTTGATTTTCTCCTTTGCTTTGGGGGAGATGTGCACATTCTTGAACTTATCTGAATATTGATTGATGAGGGTATCAGCAATCTGTTTCAAGGTCTGTTCATAAAACGAGATGGTATTAGGCCCTTCGTCCATTACCACTGTAGGGCTGCCCCCGGTAATGACCAGCTCGTTTTCTTGCCGCCGAACCCGGTTCAGGGAAACGCCCGTTACTACTCCTCTGCACTTATTCCCCTGGAGGGAGATCTCAACTGGTTTACCGAACAGATCTTTGGCTGTTTTACTCAGAATACCTTTGAACTTGTCCAGAATATCTGTGAGCAGAATCCTTATCTCAAAAGAATGGTGCCATCCAAGCTCCTGCCGGATGTGAATGGTAGAATACCTTTGCGTAAAGTCCTCGCCGCCTATATTTACCCTGGCTTTTTCCATGTTATGCAAATGATGGTGGGAGAAGATATTCACTCCCTTCTGCGTTCACTGGGTACCCTGTTCAATTCAATTTTCCTATTTGTCAAAGGGCAGGGAGAGTTGTTTGTTATTTCTGTGAACCGGAATCCTGGCCGCAACCTCCCCCCTCTTTTCCCGAATTCTGTTACCTTTAGCGCTTACTTCCTCCTTATTATGAAAGTCATGGAGAGTTCTTTCTTTCCAGGTCTTTTTGCTATTAAGATGGATTGAGCAGTAAGCGACTACTCTAATAGAAACTTTCCTAGCCAAAAATTTCTATAAGCAGCCGCCTTTCAGTCCAGAGCCGGTGTACTCCAACCACCTTAATAAGGCTTAACTTAGCTTGGACATACCTTCAGTTCACTTTATAGGCTTGTCTTAAATTCAATAAAAAACCTTTGTCCATCATTGGACTACCCATGCGTAAGCCATCGGGTTGTTTTTGCCCTGATTTATGTAAATCTGCCTATAAACAAACTTCTGTTTTGGAAAGCAGAGCATTGCCTCCCCTCAAGATCCTACGGCAGGGTCGCCTTGGCAGGAAAGCCCTGCCGTAGGATACCAGAAGAGAATTCAATTAAATGCTGGCTGGTCTTTAAGAATGGCTTTCAGGCCAGATGAAGTCAAATTTTGCGTTTTCCACCTCAATGGTTTCCGCCGAGATGGTGAACGTTTCTACCGTGTTGGAACTGGGTTTTTCCAGGTCAAAGGTTTCCTCGTACTCAATAATGTATGCGTTCTTAAATTTGATTGTTTTTAAGGCTTGTTTCTTTTGCTCGTCCTGATAGATGACAATTTCCCCATCCTTGCCTTTGTCCGGATCGCCCAACCAGGTAATAGCCGAGGCTTTATCATAGATGGAATCTTTGGTGACTGTTATTTCACCTTTGCGGATACGGGTAGCAGGTTTTCCATTGTCCTCTGTGTGGCGGTGAAAATGGTAACGAAGGTATTTCAAATCGCTTTTTTTACCATCAATGGTCATTAATGCATTGTTAGCCATACAATTTGATTTTTATAGAGTGAAATAACAGATTGGATTAATCTTCAATGGAGGATTCCGTAGCATTTTTGGAGACACCTATTTTATAGACGAACGTGCGGGTTGCCCACAGGGGAGTAATCTTGAAGTCAATGTCAAACCGGTCTGGCTGATCGCGGTTACGGGCGAAATTGGTTACCTGCCCTTTCTCAATGATTTTGTTTTCGGCCAGGTCGTCCAGGAATTTCACCAGGCGCTTGTGCACTACGTTGGCCTTGTCGCGGTCCAGCAGTTCAAAGGTATATTTCCCCAGAAAGTGCTTCAGGGACTTATCAATCCAGTCAATGGTGCGGACCACGGCATAGTGTTTCAGCTCTAAGTTGGCGCCGTTGAATAGAGAAGTAGCTTCCCAGGGGCTGTCCTGCTGGTAGAAATCGGCCATGGGGTTAATGCCCAATTTAGAAAGCATACCCACCTCTATTTGGTTAGGCCTGAACCGGATGCCCGAGCTGTTTTTCACCTCCCCAAACTGAACCCCCGCGGCAGGCTGTGAGATCTTGGTGGCGTACAATTTACCGGCAATGGCCATGGCTACCGACCCGAACACGCCATCTTTCTCGGGCAGGTCTGGGTATTTCTCCCGCATCCTGATCCAGTTCCCGAACAAGACGGCATGGCTCCAGTACTTCTGTGGCCCCCCAATCTTCTCCCCTTCTGAACTGCTGCGGTACTTCACCATGGACTCCACGCTGGGGAAGTCTTTGTAGTCGGTCAGGAAAAGGACCTTGTTTTCGTCAGCAATGGTGGCATAGGTCTGGATGAGTTTTTCGCCCAGAAAATCAGGAATGACCATGAGCGAATACACTTTGTCCTGATCAATGCGCAGGTGCGGATCTGAAAGGATTTCTTTCACCTTGGTGGTCACCGATTCATCATCTGGATCTTTCACCAGCTCCCGGTCCACGTTCAGGATAGTGACGTTCTTCAGGTTGTTGGGGCCGGCATTTTTGTAGAACAGGTCCAGCTCACGGTACGATTTTTCCAGAGGACGCGTCTTTTCCACAATGGTGGCCAGATTCTTTTTCCGCAGTTTCATGAACCTGCTGATCTTCTCATCGGCTTTGGCCTGCACTTCGGTGGCATCAGAACTGCTTTCCACCAAATCAATCAGATCGGCTACTAAGGCTTTGAGTTCACGCCGTTTCTCTTTAAAGGCTCCCTCCTCCAGGAACATGCTCCGGGTGTCTTCATCGGCTTCAGGCGCGAAATACTGAAGATCATCGTCAATGGTCTTGAAAAGCGCGCTGTATCCGGTTCTGATTACCTTGAGATCCTGTTTCCGTCTGTCATCCAGTACCTGTTTCTCCATTACTTTTCTGATTTTAGGTCTAAACTAGGTTAAGCCGATTCCAATTCTTCCTGAATGCTTCGCAGAATATCCAGGAAAGCGGCCTTTTTTTCGGGGTCTTTGATAATTTCCTGCAGCCGTTTGCTTCTTTCCAACTCGGCTTTGATCCGCTGAAACCTGTCTTCCTGGGCTCTCTGCTTCTGTAGAATTGGAATGCGCTTCTCTAAATCATCTGGCCTGAAAGATTTAAGATTGGTGTAGGAGATTTTAATTTCCTGGGTAGGCTCCTCTTCGTCACCGGTTTCAAGTTCCACTTCCACGCTAGGCTTAGCAAAATCAAAGACTTTGCTAAGCGAAACAGTAGCTTCTTCAGGCAGAACCTCTGGATCATAGGGTCCTTCTGAATGCAAACTGGTCAGTACCAAGGTTCTGTTGGTATTGATCTTAGTGAAACTCTGTTCTACCTCAATGGCTTGGATACCAATGGGCCCAGGTATATCCATGTCTAACTCTTCTGGCATAATCCAACCTGTTATATTGTTTAACGAATAGCTAGTAGACAGCCTTTTTGATAGGCTACACGGGATAAGACACCAACTTCATACCCCAAGTCCTTCAGGTAAAGCCTGGGTCCGTTGATTTTTTGTACTGAATGAAATTTCGTATTCAGTTGTGCCAGCAAAGAGAAGAGGGTAAATCAGCACTAGGCCAATTGCAGAGGGGTCGATCCGGTAAACAACACACCGTGCCTGGAGAGCTTAGACTAGGATGTAAGGTGAAGAGTTCTTAGGTATCTATTGAATCCTTAAAAGTTATAGGGAACCTTCCTCTTACCTGTTTTTCAATATTTAAAATTAAAATTATAATACTTTAAATATATTGTCAATAGGTATTAACATAATTTTGAAAATTATATTCATCTTTTTTCCTCCCAATAACTTTAAGGTATTCAGCATGTTTAATAATGGAGAAAACTTTAACCCGATACTGATCCTTTTTAGGTTAGCATCCAGGTCAACCGCCTTGATATGCTCTGATATAAGTTTAAGTTGAGACGAGGAAGTTGCTAGGAACCGAGTAGTAAGTGGCACAGGGTCAAGTGGTGTACTTTCCGGATTTACCACGCTAGGCCAATCTGCGAATCAAGCATCAAACCAGTTCGCGGACAGAGCAGCAGCCTATCAAGAATAAAATCGCTATAAGTTGGACGGGGTTCTTCGGCAAGATGCAGCATATCGCGCTATCAACCTTACTAGTTTCAATAAGGAGCGAGCAGCCCTTCGCCAGTCAACCGTCCAAAACATCTTCGGCGGTATCTCCACCATCGGTTCTGTGGCAGCCTACGCAGCAGGTGGGGGGTGACACTGGCAAGGAAACAGGTAAAAGCGCCTATGCTGTAGGGCAGGACACCTTAGCCCACTACCAAGCAGGCGGCATGTATAATCCGGAACAGTCTATGCCGGTAGGTTTGGGCAATTGGAGCCGTTTTTTTACTACTAATGGCCGTTGGTGGTAAACTTATTTAGGTTTAAAGGCGCGTGAGGGTGAGTGAATGCACTAACCAATACGCGCCTTTTTCATTTCCCCTCAGGGGGTGTTCCCCTTTTAAAACAACAGACATGCAGAAACAACAGGTTATAAGCGATATAGAAGGCCTCCTTTGCCTCTATGGGGCATCCGTCAGCGTTGGCCGCGAACGTGGCCTGAGTGCCCATCAGACGCGCGTTTTGCTGGCGATCTACTACCTGCAAGAGATCCGGTTGAGGGGTGTGACCAGGAAGCTAACTGCAAGGCATACCTATTTATGGCTTTCAACCGTGAAGAACGCGGTCAGGTACTTTGTTGAGCGGGGATACATAAAGCCAATCACCGCCCCGAAATACTACCTACAGTTTACCGAGGTGGGATTGTCAATCTTGGCAGGCCTAATTCGGGATGCTGACAGGCAAAAGCGGATACTTCTAGATGGACCGGCTCCGATAAACAAGCCAAAGCCAAGGCCTAATATTTGATGTGTGTTCCAATTACCCGTTTTTGGTATGTCTAGATTCAGAGGCCTTAAAAATGTATTGATTCCAAGTCGTATGCTTCCCTTTATGATGTAGCCAAAAGAATAGTATTACAAAAGGGATTAGTAGGAGTGCACCGGAAAGGAACCAGAACCAGATGCTGTAACCTAGAAGTTGATGAGCTATGGAAGAGGTGAAAAATACAGAGCCATAGAAGAAGCACCAGACGGATGGCTGAAATAAACGCTTCCAGGCAGCTATCATCCCATTGAATAGAAGGTATTCGTATTTCCCCGAGGCATCAGTAGCATCCTTTTGAGCCCTTACGAATTGATCAGCAATCACTAATTCTGAATTATCAGGATCAGGCTCTCTTTCACCTTTCCAGTGGTTGAGAGGCATAAGGAGCGAATCGTAGGCATACATGGTAGCAATTGAAAAGGCAATTGCTGCTAGAACTAAACAAAACCCTACTGAATATAAGGCTTTATTAAACCAATCCAAGCCGTCATCAGTGTAATTTGCTACCCGCATAGCAATGAGCCCGCTGGAAACAGACATAAAACCAGCGAAGAACTTGGCTACCTCCATCTTTGATTTAATCTTTTCTCTTAGTTGCTCTATTTCGGTGGGCATATGCGTTTATCAATTATGGGTACAATGAAAACGATAAAGAGAATGGCTAATACTAAAGGTTTTATGCAATTGATTATTAATGTTTCTCAATTAATTTAGCTCTATTTGCATATTTTATCCTAATAAGAATAGCCTTTAAAATGCAGTCCTTTTAGACGCGATTTCAGCCCTTATGAGCCTCTGTTATGCTTTTGTTTGGCTTGGGATAACGCGCATTATACTAGGGGTTAGGTATTAATGTAGGTGTGGAATTGGCAGCACTCCTGTTGATTAGAAATATATTGATACTGCGATATTCCTTAGCTTGATTCATATAGTCCTGCCATACTTGCATAAATACTCATGATGTGCATTCGTGTCATGAGCATGAGAATTTCATTTAGGGTAAATTTTTGCAATAAACACTTTGTCAATATTTGATAATACAGTATTTAAACCACTACCCACTCCATCAAGCGTTAGTTCTGAAGGTATTTGAAACATCATTACCGACTTCAAATCACATTCCTTTTTGATGGGATAATCTGATGAAGACCACTTTCTAAAAAATGTATCGTCTATTCTCTCCGTCGTAAGCCCCTGCTGTTGGCAGTACTGATAGACTTTATCTTTATTCCATTTGATGGCACAATTTGGGTTATTCTGCTCTTGCTGAAGCCCCAATGTGAAGCCAAATTCTCTTAAAATCACATTTCGTTCGAAATCTTCTATCTCAGTTTTATCTTTCACAGAACCCAATGACATTGTTGGGCTGTTCTTAGGTATTGCTAATGAAGCAGTGCCTAGATATGACCAATTTAAATCTTTCTGTTGAAAAGTTATTCTTACATCGGAGTTGTCTCTATTGTTTATAAACTGAAACTTTAAATTGGCATAATCTGTCCATTGCTGTGCTATTTGCCTTGCTTTGCTTCTTTGGGTTGGAGTGCCATCTAGAAAGAATACCTTGATTACTGCACCACTTTTCCAAAGCTTCGACGAAATAGAGCCAGTACTAGTCCTGAATCTTCCTGGGTTCTGTTCTTTCTCTTCATTAAGTGCTTGTTCCTGACTTGGCGTTAGTCTTTTTATGGTAGCTAGAACAACAATAGCTGTGTCTTTTGCTAAATTGATTTGACTTAAAGCTTTATTGGCTTTCCGTAAAGCGATGGATGATTGAGTATGTAAAGAGTTGATTTCTGCGGTGGCGTTATCTTTGATAAACTTTATTGATCTTACTAAAGAATCGTTACGTTGTTTTATGTTATTTCTAGTTTTATCTATCTCTGATAGTGCGGCTAAAGAATTGAATTGAGCCTCCTTTACACTGTCTCGTATGGAATATATAATCTTTTGTAGTGAGTCAATCCTCGAAATTGCACCAGCCATTTTTTCATTACCAATTTTTAAATTGCTATTTGCCTCGTTAACATCTTTTACAGTGTCTTTTAAATCCACACCGTACAAAACAATCCCTACTGTGATAAAAATTGCCAAAATAGATAATGCAAACTTTCCAAATCTTATTAAGTCCTTATCTAAGACATACGTAATGTTCTTGTTATCTGATTCAGCAACTTTTGTCTCTGTTTCGGGATTTATTTGCAGCAACATTGATTTACAATGCTTGCACTTTATTGCATCATCTTGTATAGTTTCTCTACAGAAAGGACATGATTTTAACATAAAAGTATAATTAAAAGAAGAACTACAGAATACAGAGCTAAGTCAACATGACGCACAACTATTCAATACCTCCATCACATGCATACTAAAGGGGGACGCCGTAACCTGGTAGCCAACCGCACCTACCTGTGGCATTCATCGATCACAAATGCGGTAAACATGTTCGTGGAGATGGCTTACCTCAAACCGGTAATGGCTCCCCGCTATTTTCTGCACTTCACAGAAAAAGGATTGGCCGTTGTGGCAGAGCTGGAGTGCAACTTCGCCAAGAATGCCAGGCTGCTGCTGAATGGCCCGGCTCCGTTGAACATGCCTGCTAAACGATCACAGAGCTAAGCCATGGCAGCAAGGAAAGGTAAACCCAGGATCAATTACCAGGTTCCCTACTAGAAGAAGGAGTGCCCATGCCTGTTCTTCCGGCTCAGCATCATCATGAAGGACGGGAGAACCCTTAACGGTATAAGGACAGCGCCCGACCGGCAGACCTTCCACAATGCGGTGGAAGAATAGATACACAGGTGGGAGCAGTACCCCAACGTTTCGGGGTGGCACTATAGACTGGTCAACATGGATTAGGTTCAATCTACTTCCGTTTCCCTCTGAGTTCTTCAAACATGTTTTGCAGGTCACTAACCCTGCCTCTTAGCTCCTTTATTGTCTCCTCCTGCTTCTCTATTATCATCTTCAGATATTGGTTTTCTATGGCTGCTTCATTATTAGGTCTTTTGTAGGTGTCCTGCCCTCCAATATTCACCTGCCTCGTCCCGCTACGTTGGATATAGCTGCTATACCCTCCCGGCCATCTTATCTCTGCCGGATTACGGCCTCCCATCTTGCCCGTACCTGCAACTAACCAATCCAAATTTACACCAAGTTCGTCATGTAGACTTTTAAAGAAACTTCCCTTGGGGTTTTCGGTCAACCCTTTCTCAATATCCGAAATACCGGTGTTGGAAAGCCCTGTCAGGCGAGCTAAATCACTGTTTTTCAGACCAAAGGCCTCTTTAATTTACTGAATTCTTTTAGGAAGTGTTGAAGTCAAGGTGAGTTTCTATGTTTGTGATATATAAACTATAATATTACAGACAAACCTTTAAGAATAACATATTTGGCGTAAACAGCCTTAATTAAAATATAGATTAATTAAAATATAGGTATTAAGGGCCTCGGGAATAATGTCTGCTGGCTAAAGCACTTCTTGGCAAGGCTGAGTATTCAAAGTTTATTGAATGTAAGGGTTGTGATCATGCTATGCGCTATTTTCTGCCCTCCATCATCCGGGTAGGCATGCCCACTGTTTTCATCAATATTCTTAACCACCAGACTCTTGTTGTTGACTGATAGAATCTCATACGACTTAGTGAAATCGGGGCTATATACTATTTTGAGAAACTGTTTGCCATCTTCCCCTGTTAATTTGTAGTGCCATGTTTCGTCAGGGTATATATACCAACTATCACTCATGTTTATTGAGTCTTCCAATTCAATCTCCCATATATCGTATGGCATACTCCTGCCTATATAAACAAGCTCTTTGAGTTTAACCCATTCCCTATCGAAGAACTCCATTTTGTGCTCATGCAACACCCAAGTACCAACCATTAGATTTTTGTCTACTGGAGGAGTAATAGACTTTCCTTCCTCATCGTTTTCGCATGAAAACAAAACAAAAGGCCCAATCAGGAACAACATCTGGAGTATTCTTTTCATAATATATAACAAACCTTCCGATACAATATTTCTAGCAATTCCTTACATTGATTTGGGTATAAGCTTGCCAATTGGTGGCCTTGGCTTTCCCATTGCAGTTCAGTGTTGGGTGAGGCTTACTTCCTACTAGGGTAATCTTGAAACAATTTTCCCTGTCCCATTTTATCATTATAAATATACTAACAAAATATATAAAATAGTAAAGTAAAAATATAGTTAGGGAGAACTACAAAACTCTATTTGGGCTTAATGTAAGGAAGGGGTGAGAATTGTGTGCCTATGTAATTGGACCTACTATATAGTTTCAGGATCGGGCCGTTGCATCCGAAACGCTTTATTTTCGATCGGGTGGGGTCTGTTTCGATGGGGTGTAGGGGCCTGAAGTCTTGAGATACTTCCCCACAAACTCCAGAATCCCCGCACTACATCGGAATAGTTGCTGAGCCTAGCTGCCTTGCTTTCTACTGTCCTTGGAGTGATACCCCATGGCTTCCTGCGCAGTTCCCGGTTTGTCTTGTTCCGGCTGGACTCCACCCATTTGGCAAGGTCTTCCTCTTTGAAGTAGAGCTTCTTGCCTACTTTCATAAAGGGGACGCTGTTGCTGCTGGTCAGTCCGTACATGGAAGTCTTTGCCAGGGAGAGATATTCTGCTGTCTGTTCTATGGTCAGCAGTTTCGGGGCTGGCTTCTTTGCTTCCTGCGCTTTGTGTTCCTCTAGACATTCTTTTACAGTCTTTTTATCAGGTCCTGAAACTCTTTCAAGGACATGGAGATAAATACCTGTTCCTGCATTTTGTAGTAGTTAGCTGTTGAATTAATTTTTACTAAGAGGGCAACCGCTTATTAAGCAGTAGGGTTGTTCCAAGTGACTACTTAATGCTAGCAAAAAAGAGAACACCAACTGATTTATTGCCAACTGGTGTTCCCTTTTAAACTTTTACCCTATCAATAAGCACAGTTCTTAAACACTCCTTGGCTTGCTGTAATCCTAATATCAGGAGCTTTGATATATGCCATAGGCTGTTTAGTTATTTTAACCCTAAGGATCTTAACTTATAATCCCATTCAAGGTCAAGTGCATCAAATACCTTTTCAGAATCAATTTCAAAAAAATTTACCGCCAATAATCCTGGGTTATCGGCTATACACTCTTCTTCTTGGTGAGGTATATCATAGTTTTCCTGCTCGCCAGTGCCAAGTTCTTCATTATCAATATCAATTTCTAATAAAATACAGCGGTCTTCTGGATCTTCTCTATTATATGGATCATAGCGCATTACAAAGGTTGTTCTTGTTGCTTTATCTACGGCGCATAACGTCTTGCTTCTGTTATCATCTATGAACTTTAAAGCATATTTATATTTCATGATTCTTTTTTAAATTGTAGATTCAAAGTTATACATAGCATCATCTGTACCAAATTATCCTACTCCCCTAAAAGTCTTTGCTGATTAGCCGTTTTACGCTTGTGGCTATGAACTTCTTGCCCCGGCGAGTGGCAAACCCTTCCCTGTTCAGGAGCGCGGCAATCTCTTCCAAAGTCATCCCCTTGTCTCTGTAAGTCTTGGCTACCATAGCCGCTTGTCTGTTGTTGGTGTTCTCAATCGAATTCCTTCTGCGTGCCTCTAATCCAGCGTTTCTGGCCGTTTCTGTGAGGTTGGCAGGCGTTCCGGCCCTCCACTCCGGTTCCCTCAGTTTCTTTGCCTGTAGCGCCTCTCTCGTACGCTTGCTGATCAGCTCCCGTTCGTTCTGCGCCAGCACCGCAAAAATCCCGATGGTGAGCGTGTTGGCCTCCGGCATATCGGCACAGACGAAATTCACCACCGCATCCCGGAGCGTGAAGATAAACGCGGCGTTCC
This sequence comes from Sabulibacter ruber, assembly GCF_017355955.1. Taxonomy (GTDB): domain Bacteria; phylum Bacteroidota; class Bacteroidia; order Cytophagales; family Hymenobacteraceae; genus Nibribacter; species Nibribacter ruber_A. The sequence goes on from NZ_JAFFID010000001.1 coordinate 1,057,967, forward strand.
TGCTGAGCCGGTCCAGCTTGGAGATAACCAGTTTGGCGTTCCCGTTCTTGGCGTACACTATGGCCCTGGCTAGTTCCGGACGGTTGTTGTTCTTGCCTGATTCGATCTCGGTGAAAGAAGCGATGATGTTCTGATGGTCTTTGGTGAAGTTTCTCACCATCATTTCTTGGGCGGCTAACCCTAATCCGCTTACGCCTTGTTTTGCGGTGGATACCCGGTAATAGGCAACATATCTCATAATAGGAATGTGTAGTTTTTAGTAGGGGGTTTGCGGTTGCGCAGTGATTTTACATTTTACAAACGAGTGTTCAAAAGATGTAAATCAATCAGGGATTAAAAAGCCCTCTCGCCACTGAGTGAAAGGGCTCCCCGTATCAATCCAGTTTCAGGCTCTTTAACCCGAGGCTATAGATCAGCCCATTCCGGAGCAGCCGCAGTTGGTAGAGCATTCCCTTGTCTAATTCGGCCCCGGTTTCAGCGCGCTCATAGACCAAGTCGAACATGGCTTTGTCCAGGGCTGAGATCATGACCTCCACTCCGTCACCCTCTAATGCCTCAAGGATTGGCCGTACATCTACTGCTTGGTTGCCCACGGCGAACATAGTCTATTGATTGTCGGTAATTCTCATAAATTTGTTTGTTAGTTTTGGGTGAACTTTTGTTTGGCTAATGGGGCAGATCGTTGGCGCGGTCTGCCTTTTTTGTTTAATAACAATACGATAGTAATACAAGTTTTATTTAATACATACAAAAACCATACAATTATTAAAATGTTATTGTATCGTATTTGTAATATATTTCTATAGCTTTGTCTTGCAACTCATTATACCTGCTATAGCTATGAGCAAATCAGAGAAAACCCTTCTTAACTTCCAGTTAGAAACTACTTTAAGAGATAAGGCAAAGGAACTGGCTGAAAAAAGAGGAATAAGCCTAGCTGGCTTAATAAGACAACTTCTTATAAGAGAGCTAGAAGCTGAAGAAAAGAAGTAGATCAATAATACATTGATACATTTAATCAATGAACCAATAATATATTAAGTCATTAAAACAACTCTAAATGAAAGATAGAATAATTACTAAGCTAGACGGGTTAAGCAACTCTCATATGATTGAGCTATCCAATTACATTGACTATTTAAAATATAAAGACAAGAACCAGGAGCTAACAAGCAGGGAGGCACTACTAGAACATTTCCGGCAACATGGTATAGCTACCTGGAAGGACTTAGCAACCGCTATCAGAGGAGCAAATCTGCAAGTAGCTTCTAGTGGCTATATATACATAGAGAAGGTAATTAGCTGGGTGAGTGTTACATATTCATTAGAGGAAGATTTGGCCTATAAAGCTATCAAGGCATTGACTGATAGCGGGCTGCTCCATACAAGTAGCAACGGGAATATTGCCTAAGCTTAGCCGCAACTTGGTTGCTAGGCTACTGAAAATTACGATTGAAGGCAGATACCTTTACAGTAAATACTTTTTTGCCAGTATTCTGCTGAAAGAAGATTGGTTTGGCTAAATAAGGGGGGTAAGCTGTTTTAACACTTATATCTACTGGCCGTTATATCAGAAAAGTGGAATCTGGATATGGGACAAAATGACCACCTTTTTTCGCACCTTACTCGCATACAGTCTGAGGCTATAGCCATTGGCCTAGACTTGACGAAATCAGGCAGACTCCCAGGACTGCTGAAAGAGTTGGAAATAGTGATGGGGGCATTGACCTACACCTGCGCAGACGAGGAGATAACCCCAGTACGTGGACTTGTTACTAAAAGCATTTGGCGCTTTAATAAGCACCTAGAGCGCGAGGAATATGCTGAAGCAGCCCTCACATTAGAAGTCACTATAAACAACCTGCTGATGTGCCGCGAGTTCTTCGAGTAAATCTTTGTAAGGCAGTAAAGCAAAAAGCAGTGCTAGTGTCAGGCTTATTGCCCCATCAATTCAACACTACAGTACAATAATGCTTCAATGAATCAACACTTATAATTTGCTTGTATATATGGCTTTTGATCAGATGTCAAGTGACATGGCGCAGTTGATGGGGCAAGTTGAGGATTTATGTAAGTGGGTTATGACTCAGCAGAAGACCGTAAGAAACTATTGGGATAGAGTCGGCTGCTGTTTATATCAGTGCAAGCAAAAAACGCTTTAAAGTATAGTTAGCGAAAGAAGGGTTCCCCACTACAAGCAAGGCATTCTTTATTTCTTTAAGGATGAATTGGATGATTGGGTAAGAAAGGCTAGAGTTCAAACAATGGCTCAAGCTAAAAAGGAGGCGATTAGTCGTATAGCAAAAGGATAAAGTAAATACCTATTTAGTAAGCCCGGCCAGGATTTCAACCTGCCGGGCTTCTTTATGCTTACTCCAATTAATAACATTAAGCTTGCATTTGCTTGGAACAGAAACGCAGGTTTACTTGGACATTGCTTGCAAACAAAAAGCCACTTACAAGTTTTACCTCGTAAGTGGCTGATTATCAGGTGGGCCCACTTGGAATCGAACCAAGCACCTACTGATTATGAGTCAGTTGCTCTAACCGAATGAGCTATAGGCCCGGCCAAATCTTTGATTTGGGAGTGCAATTCTACAAATTTGTGTTTTAAATCGCAAAACAAAGCACTCAATTATCGTGGACTTTTCTTCAATTAAAAATATCATCTTCGACCTGGGCGGGGTGATCATCAACATCGATTACGCCAAAGGAACAGACGCCCTGAAGGCTTATGGCAAAACCGGAGCAGATGTAGATTTCAGCCAAAAGGCTCAGTCAGAATTGTTTGACTTGTATGAGCGCGGGGATATTTCCTCTGTGGAATTCAGAGAGGGACTAAGAGCCGAGTATTATATTGACGCGACCGATGAACAAATTGACGAAGCCTGGAATAGCCTGCTGCTGGACATTCCGGCCGAGCGAATTGAACTGCTGCGGGAATTAGGCAAACATTACCGCCTTTACCTGCTCAGCAACACCAACGCCATCCACATGCTGGCCTTCAACAAGATTGTGGAAGAGAACTTCGGGATTCCAAGCCTGGACAGCCTTTTTGACAAAGCCTACTACTCGCACCTGGTGAGAATGCGCAAGCCGGGCGGAGAGGTTTTTGAGCATATTTTAGCTGAAAACGGCCTGAAACGGGAAGAGACGCTTTTCATTGATGACAGCATTCAGCACATAGAAGGAGCGCAGAAAGTTGGCTTGCAGACCATTCACCTGGCCCCTCCCCTCACCATCAACCAAGTGCTGAAGGAGGCTCTGCCCGGGCATGAAGCGTAAGCTGCTGGTACATACGCTTCTCTTCGTCTTAACGCTGGCCACCACCACGTTTGCGGGAGCAGAATGGCGGTACGGTAGGTCCTTCTTCTACGGCCCCGAAGGGTTTACCTGGATTCCTGACATTACGTGGGAGGAAGTAGGCGGAGGCATGGTCTTCTCCCTGGCATTTTTGGGGTTTCTCACCGCCCATGAATTTGGCCATTATTTTATGGCGCAGTTCTATCGGGTACGGGTAACCCTGCCCTACTATATCCCGGTGTGGCTGGGCGTCACGTTCGGGATAGGGACCATGGGCGCTTTCATCCGGATCAAGGAACGCATTTTCTCCCGGAAAGAGTTTTTCGACATCGGGGTTGCCGGTCCCCTGGCGGGCTTTGTGGTGGCGCTAGGGTTGTTGGTCTATGGGTTCACCCATCTCCCCCCGTTGGAGTACCTGTACCAGATCCATCCGCAATACCGCCTTTGGGGGCAGGACTATGCCTTGTACGCCTACAATCGCCCGGATGACCTTGCCCTGGGGCAGAACCTGCTTTTCTGGATCATGGAGAAATTGCTGGCCGATCCGGCCCTGGTGCCCAGCCGCTACGAGATGACGCACTACCCCATCTTGTTCGCGGGTTTCCTGTCGCTGTTTTTCACCGCCCTGAACCTTCTACCGATTGGTCAGCTGGACGGCGGGCATATTCTGTACGGCATGATGGGGTACGAACGCTTCAACCGCTTGTCTCCTATCCTTTTCATAGGATTCGTTTTTTACGCAGGCTTAGGCTTGCTTTCCTTTGAGATAAACCTGGAAGAAGATTGGTGGATGTGGGTAGGGTACCTGGTATACCTGCTTATTGTGTTCCGCCCCTTGTTCCCCGACCTAAAAAGAAGCGTTTTGGTGACCGCCGGGGTATTCTGCGGCCAAATGGCTATCCAGATCATGTGGCCCGAGGTGCAGGGTTATAACGGGTGGCTGGTCTTTGGGCTTATTCTGTCTAGAGCTTTGGGAGTGTTTCATCCGCCCAGCCCCAATGAGGCACCCTTAGACCGTAAACGGATTCTATTAGGTTGGATTGCGCTGGTGATCTTTGTCCTATGCTTCAGCCCGGCTCCTTTTATAGTTGATTGAGGTGACCTGTTTTAAGCTTGTTTTTACCTAAATAAGCTTAAAACAGAACCTAGGTTCTACTGAAGGTAAACAAGGGAAGGGTTACAGTTTACTAAGTGGTGTAGCCCGAAATCCTTCCATATAGTACTTAAAAGAAAACCCCGTTTTGGGCCTGTTCTACAGAAAACAGACCCAAAACGGGGTTTTCTTTTAATGTTTTTGATTAAGCCTCGTTATACGCCAGCATTCCACCCAGCACGTTACGCACGTTGGAGAAGCCGTTCTGCTGCATAATGGCCTGCGCGGTAGCAGAGCGCTTGCCGGAACGGCAGTGTACCAGAATCTCCTGGTCTTTGTATTCATCCAACTCGTGCAGGCGCTCTGGCAGGGAGCCCAGCGGAATCAATTTGGCACCGGCAATATTTTGTTCTTCGTGCTCCCAAGGCTCGCGCACATCCAGGATAATGGGGGTCTCGTTGTTAGCCAAACGCTGTTTCAGTTCGGCGGCGGTGATATCTGAAGTAATCATCTTTGAAGGATTAGTTTAGCGGTTCTAAGTTGGTCACCTTTTCGGGCTTTTACAAGATAAATTCCAGGGGGCAGGCTCGCTGATAGGTTTACCTGTTTGCCCGCGGCAACTTTCGTCCAGGTCTGGACTAACTGGCCGGTGGGCGAGAACAGCTGAACCTGGTCATAAGCTTCCTCTATAAACACCTCGCCCGAGGTAGGATTAGGATATAGAAAAGAAGTGGCTTTTTCAAGGTCAGGCGTTGAAGCGGTCAGCGTGCCGGTCATCACGGGCCTGATCAGGAGGGCTCCCCCCAAAGCCGGTACCGCTCCCCACTGGGTGGCCCCGTTCATGGCGAAAAGCTTTCCATCAGCATTCTCGTTCAGGTCAAAACCCACATTTACAAAGGTGGCTCCGGCAGGCTGCCGGTACCCAACGTAAAAACGGCCTTGCAAGTCTATCTGGCGCTCTAAGGTAACCTCCAGCCAGTTGCTCAACCCTGCCGCGGCCGGAACCGTGAAACGCTGCTCGTACACCGGTTGAGCGGCCGGATTGCCATTGTTATCAGTCCAGATGCGCAGGAACAACTCGGTGCCCGGGGTATTGGTGCCGGTAAAATAGATTCTCACGCTTTTCACCCGGTCTGGTTTGTTCAGGTCAAATTGGTAGGCCAACTGCACGGCCATGCTGGAGGGGTAACTGAATCCAGTCTCGGCGGTTCCATCGTCATAGGCATAAAAATCCAACAGATCGGTCTGGCGGCGCAGGGTATCGTTGTAGCGGGTGTAGAAGTTGGGTTCTTTGGTGTTCAGGAACACCATGGTCTGCAGGGAGTACGGCTGCGATTGGCTGCTCAGGAAAGCACTGGAAGGCGGGGCGGCAATGTCGGTTCTCACGCCTCCGTTCACGGGCGCACTTCCCCGCAAAAAGGTGTCTACGGCTGTGGTGCTCAGGTTCTGCACAAGGCCCCGCCAACTCAAGGCCGCCGGCACGTTGCTGAGGTTGGCCACCGCTGAACCAATCTGCTGCGCGGTTTCCCCTTCTGGGTTTACCAGGAACTGCCAAATAGGCATGGCCGTGTACCGCCGCAGCAAAGACGGGATTTGCTGGGTAAGGGCCACATCTGTGGTTTGCAGTTGCCCCTGGCGCCGGTTGCGGTCCAGGTACACGTAATCTACGTGCCAGACATCGCGCAAGCCGTTTTGCCGGCCACTGCTCACCCACCGGAACTGGAACCCGCTATGCAGGTAACGGGCTTCTTTGAGGGCTAGCATTACAGGAGCAAAATCGGTGCTGCGGCCGTTTCCTCTTTGGGTCCAGACTGAAGCCCAGGTGTTGCTGGCGTCCTTGAACTCCAACTGTAAAGAGTAAAGCCCGGAGCTGGAAAAATCTGGGGCATCTACCAGGCCACCTGCCTGCCAGTAAAAGCTGAGATAAATTGAATCCTGGGGTTGAAAGAAGCCTAAATTGATGGGCTTGGACGTAAGCGTATCGGTGGGGCCGGCCGTGTTGGCACTACCGTACGGAAGGCCATCGGCTTTTAAGCCGTCAAAGGAAGCGGCAAAAATGGTAGGCGGATTAGCGGCAAACCGATTAGAGACATTCACCCCTCCACGCGAATGCCAGCGAGCGGCATCTGGAGTACCATCGGTTTTGGCAAAATCATCAAAAAACGGCAGGGAAAGGGTATCGCCGGAAGCGAGGGGCAGTGGCGTTTTGGTGGTGGGTTTACCAGAGGTAATGGTTGCACCGGGCTGTGCGGGCAAACTGTTGAGCGGGGTGAGAACCTGAGCGCGGGCTGTCCATCCCCCGCCGATTAAAATCAAGAAGATGGTCAGCCACTGGCGCATAAGGTTAGTCTTGGATTGGGGCTACCGGTTGAGGCCCGGCCACCCAAATGTCTATGAATTCTCCGGTTCTGATCTTGGTTTTGATGCTATCGCCCGCAATGGGTCTTTGCTTCAATACGGTGCCATTGGGTTCTCCGTTGGGTGAATCCATGTAGATAACGGTCCCAATCTGTAAACCTTGTCCGGTTACCAGCATGGTGGCCTCGTCTATGGGCATCCCTACCAACGTAGGCACGTCCAGTTCAGTATTGCCAAGGCCGTTTCCTACCTCCAGGTCTATACGGGAGCCTTTGGCCACCGGGTCACCGGGCTTAATGTCTTTGCCGTTCACCATCTGGCGCAACACCGCGTTCAAGGCCAGATCTGGCACGTATTTGATCTCGCCCAGATTCAGGTCATAGCTTTTCAGGATCATCTCGGCGTTCTTCACCGATCCGTCAATAAGCTTCGGCATTTTAATGAGCGGAGGATTCTTCATGTTGATGCTCACGTAGATCTTGCGGCCTTCTTTTACCTTCTCGCCCGCTTTAGGCTCCTGGGTGATGACGGTAAAAGGCGCTTTTCCCTGCTCATAGGTAGAATCGCTCACGTAAAAGCGCAGGTCCTTCTCGGCCAGGAAATCTTCCAGCTCCTCCACGCTCATGCCAGATAAGTTGGGCACCGTGATGGTCTCGCCGTGGTTGGTGGTGCTGGGCAGGTACACAAAGAAAAACAGGAACATCAGAAGCAACACAATGGCCACCATAATGGCCAGGTGCTTGATCACATCGCCCAGGCTTTGGGCTTTCAGAAAACCACTCATTTACGTACTTATGAAATTACTTTTTTGGTGCGTTCCATGCCAAACTGCAGGATGCGGTCAATGAAATCGTATGGTTTATAGCCGTTGATAGCCGTTTGGTGGAAAATACACGTGGCAGGCGTCATACCCGGCAAAGAGTTCACCTCAATGATGATGGTCTCTACCCTACCGTCTTCAAACACGCGCACAAACGCATCAATACGGGCATACCCTTCAATGCGCAGGATTTCAGCCACGCGTTTCAGGTCTTGTTTCACCAGATCAGAGATGCGCTGCCGCTCCACTGGGTCTTTGGCGTAACGGGCCGGCGTAATGTTCTGCCCCTCACCCGCCAGGAACTTCTCTTCCAGGCTCAGCACTTCTCCTTCGGCCAACGCTTCAGAAGCCTCAAATATTTCGTACTGGGTGCGGCCGTCCGGCGCGTAGCTGGTGAGCAAACCACCGGTGATTTCCAGGAAGTGCTTGGCGCCCTCTTTGGAGATGAGGTTCTCAATGAGGAAATAACCTTTGAGCGGCACCTCTTCCTTGAAACTGAGTTTGAGCACGCGGGCTGGCATTTCCGGGATTTCGATCTGATTTCTGAAAATCAGCTCAGAAAAGGCGGCCAGTTCCTCACGGTTCTTGATCTTCTTCACCGCCGATGAACAACCGTCATCCGCCGGTTTGGCGATGAACGGATAGCTGAAGCGCTCCTCAATGTGCTGGAAGAACGCCTCGGGGTTTTCCTGCCAGTCGCGTTTGAAGGCCAGCATATGCTCTGCCACATGCACGCCGTGCTGCCGCAGAATCTTATTGGTCTCAAACTTGTTGATGGTCACCTGCGACGACTGAATGCCCGATCCGTTGTACGGGATGTGCAGTTTCTCCAGTTCGGTTTGCAGCACGCCATCCTCGCCGGGTCTGCCGTGTAGGGCAATGAACACCTCGTCTACCAGGCTGCGCAGCTGGTCATAGGTGAGGCGCTGTGGTTTCTGCAGAGAGTTGCCGGCGTACAGGCTGGTGATGCCCTTCGCTTCTTCTTTGATCTGCGCCAAAACCGGGTGCGTAGGCACGCCCGCCTCAGAAGCCTCAATTTTCTCTCGGATGTCATCGGCGTTGTCCTTCAACATGATGTTGATAGGAATCTGGTACAGCTGATGCGTCTCTTCGTTGCCGGTCAGGAAAATAGGAATAGGCTCGTATTTGATGGACGAGGAAAGTTTCTCGTAAATGTTCCGGCCGCTTTCCACCGAGATGTGGCGCTCAGACGAGTACCCGCCCATGATCACGCCCACCCGTATTTTGTCGTGGCGGTGAGCGCGCTCATCGGCCATGGCCGAATCCAGTCGCTTCAGCAGCGAGGTTAAATACGCCGTGTTCTTACCAGACTTCACCCGCTCGGCCAAAGACGTCCGGATGATGTAAGTCAGGAACTGTGACGGGTTCAAGCCAATCTCGGCGGCCTGGTGGAAGAAGAACGAAGACGGCAACATACCCGAGGTAGTGTTCGGGTCGTTCAGGAAAATCTGACCATCGGCGGTGATGAAGCCGTCCAGACGCGCGTATACGTTGAAGCCCAGGCTGGTGTACAGACGCTCGCATTCCTGGCGAATCTGCTGGATCAGCTCGGTTGGTAAATCTATCGGCGTAATCTTGCGGCTGAGGCCCGGCAGGTATTTAGAGCGGTAGTCAAACACCTCCCCGCCTTTCCTAATCTCGGTAGGCGGCAAGGCAATGGGGTTACCGGTCTGGTCCTGCACCACAATGCAGGAGAACTCGCGGCCATTGATGAACGCCTCCACCAGCACCTGCGTCTCGCTCTCCACGTTGGTGAGCGTGAGCGATTCTGGGCCGTTTTGCCCAAAAGTGCGCGAAAGCAGCGAAAGCAGTTCCTCCGGCGCGTACACCAGTTCCCCGGTTTGGGTTTGAACCGGCAAGCCGATGCCCTCGCGGATGTCCGTCAGTGTTTTGATGAAGTTCAATTGCTGCGCCTGGCTCATGCCGTTCCACTCGTCTTTGCGGAGGGTGATAGAGAACAGGCTGCGCGCCACAGCTTCCTCAAACTGCTGCAGGTTTTTCTCTTTAATAATAGACACCCCAATGGAGGAACCCTGGTGCGGCGCCTTCAAGACCAGCGGCAACCCAAGATTACTTACCAGGCTGTCCAGCAAGGCGGCTTTGTTCTGGGTGGCGTGCCACTCCTGCAAGCTCAGGATGCGATAATCTGGCGTGGCAAACCCGTGCTGCTTGAGCAGAGCTTTCTGCGCGATCTTGTCAATGCCAATAGCCGAGGGCAGAATACCGGAACCGGAATACGGAATGCCGTACCACTCCAGCAAGCCTTGGATGCTGCCGTCCTCGCCGTACGGACCGTGTAAGGTCAGGAACGCGAAGTCAAACAGCTGCTTGAACTGGTGCGGATAAATGCGGGTCCCCACCTTGGCGGCGATTTCGTTCAGTTCTTCCTCAGTCAGTTTCCCCAGAGACTCCAGGTACATCTGCAGCCCGTGCTCCGTTTGCGGGAGCACGTCTACCGGCGGATAGAAATCGCGGATGGTGCCTTTGTAGATGAAGTGCCAATCCAGGAGGATGAAATTCCCGAGGCTGTCGGCGAACACCGACACGGCCTCAAACAGGGATTTATCTAAATTATCGAAGACGGTGCGGCCGCCGGCGAAAGAGATTTCGCGCTCCCGGGACGGCCCACCGAAGATGATTCCAATTTTCATTAAGGCAAAGATACTGGTTTTTGCTCTTTCGTTCCTAGTGCCTGCGGTTCCCATCTGTGGCAAGCGGAAACAAAGGAAGCACAGCAACTCTCAATAACAAACTTACGCCCGCCCCCTGTTCCGTTTTGAAGGGTATTTCTTAAGAATGAGCCAAAATCGGATGCCTCTATCCTTCTAAAGACCATCAGTTTATTTTTCCAGGGGTGACTTATCCTGCAGTGTTCTCCAATATTGGATTTTTATATATTTGGTACACTTTCTCACTTAACAATCACCGCACCCAACAGCCTGCATGTCCTTAACCCTAAAAGCAACGCAAAGTAATCCCTTCCTTTTTATCCTTATTTCATGTTTTGCTATCTGCTTGCAAAGCCAGGCCCGGCAGGGGAACGCCCTGGGCTGTTGGATAGATTCATTGCACCACCGTAAAATTGTGTCACACGGAGGAAACATTGAGGGCTTTACTAGTTATTTTGCCAGCATCCCGGAAGAGGACATGAGCGTCATCTTGCTCAACAACATCTACAACCGGGAGATTGAATCCATTGGCCAGGCCATTTTCTCCATCATGCTAGGAAAGCCGTACCAGTTTTTCAATGAGGTTCAGCTACCGATAGAAACCCTGGAGAAATATGTGGGACAGTACGACGTCAATCCCAATTACCAGGTAAGGATTAGCCGTACCAACAACCGCCTCTTCCTCGCCATCAACAACGGCACACCAATTGAGGTTTTTGCCGACAAAGAACATTCCTTTTTCGACAAAAACGAAGACCGAAGAATTAAATTCACCGGGCAAAACGGCCAGATAAACCAAATAACTGTCATGCAGGGCTTAAGCACCAAGCGGGGTGACAAACTAGTGGACAGAATTGAAAAGACACCTATAAAGAGTTAAACAATAACCACAAATACCTGGCAAACCTCCTTTGCCTGCTGTTCTGTTTCAGGACCGTTTTCAGGAAATCTGGCTTAAAACAGAAATGCCGCTGGAGCCTTGTTTGAGGTTGATTTTATTTATCTTGCTGAAGCTGTATAGATAACCCTAAGTTTGAGCATAGGTGTATGATAAGCTCCGTTTATTAAGTATCCGTTTATTAGGTAGTTAGCTTTAATTTAAATTATTAAGATAGGCTGATAAGTGAATTTGAAAAGGACATTGCTTTTGTTTATCCTGATTACGGTGGGTTGCAAAGAAAATAGTGAATCAAATTACAATAATGATTTGGAGGTGATATCTAATGTGATTACTTCTGATAAAAGATTGAAACGCATTTTAGATGAATATATTAAAGAGATTGACTGTGGTAATTATACACATAAAATATTCTTTGATCGAGTCAGGTATAACCAAACAATAATAACCCTGCGAAGTCTATCTTACGATACGGCGTACATTTTAAAGCATAAGCCCTTGCTGCAAATAAAGTATAAAGACATACCTTTTTTAATTTTCAATGGCATGGAGGAGTATTTCAATGGGCAGTACGACTTTGGGGAAAAGGGCAAAAATAATATCGACTGGTTTAATGAATCTCACAAACCCATGCAGTGGACTGTAGTAGATAGTGCTGGCGTGGTAAAGATTAACAAAGAAGGAAGCCTTCCTTACGTTGCAATACCAGGAGTTGGCTATTGCGACTAAACCTGTGAATAAACATTGTTCATAAGCCATGCTACGGCCGTAGGCCTCGCACGTCTCATGCACGAGGCCGTTAGGTGCAATAAGTAGTAAAAGATTGATGGTGACACATTTCATTCAGATTTGTTTATTTATAACATTTGGAATAACTCTCTTTCTGAAAGTTTATTACCACTTTCTACTTTACAAACAAAAGAACGGATACGAAACCAAGTTTTGGCAATTCTACATTAACCCGTTTAGTCACTTCTTAGCAAGAATGCTTATTTATTTCCCTTTTTACTTATTTAAATCAGAAGAAGAAAAAGAAGAGTACAAGAGGTTGAGGAAATTAATTTTAGCTTATTCATGGATAAACTTTCTTTCATTTTTAATACTTGCAGCATTTGCGATAAGTCAGGATAAATAATATATGCAATTAAAAGTTAAAAGAATTACTGCACCTAATATTGCATAAACGCCATCTCGGCCGACGGCCTTCTGCGTCGTTTAAACTAGGCCGTTAGGAGGAATTTTATTATTTTTTTCAAAAGACAACTTTTTCAAAACAAAATATTAAAGTATAAAAATGAGAAGCTTTCTATTATCAATAATGTTTATTGTATTTACAATCAATATAGTGATTGGTCAGGAAATAAATAAAGAAACTTTAGTAGGTGAATGGACGGTGATACATGTTATAACATCAAGCAACAACTTGACAAAGGAGGAAAAACAGTTTTTTGAAACGATAAAGAAAGGCTTTATTAATTCTAAATTTAACTTTAAGCCCAATGGCAAGTTTTTTCTAGAACTTAAGAAGGGGATACCTGATTTTATGAAACAATTCGCTATTATGAACAATAAAGATTGGAAATTCAATGAACGAGAAAAGTTGATTTCAATTGGTACAAGGAGCGACAACTACAATCATATGCGCATTTATGTAAGAAAACAGGAAGGCAGAATATATTTCGTTTTCAATGACACTCCTCTTATTTTAGAAATGAGAAAAAAATAATCATTCCATAATATAGGCTACATACTATCAGAAAGGAAAAACGAAGAAGGGCTCCTAACAAACCCTTGTAGACGGATCTCCACCCAATTGCCCTACTGCCTTTTAAGTGAGCCTATTGAGTTTAATTAATAAAATAAATGATTAGACACTGGATAGAAATAGGTATTTGGATTTTACTAACTGCTTTGGGGCTATACTTGTACGGCTTAGTACCAGCCTTTTCAAATTTGGATAAACTAATTGCCCTTTGTTTGTGGAGCATCACTGCTATCCTGAACATAAGTAGAATACTAAAGCACTCTAAAAAATTCTTTCTTAAGGGCCATCACTTAACTATAAAAAGGATACTTAAACCCAAGATTGAGATTGATTTGATCAGTATTCATTCCTGGAGCCAAGAAACCTACAGGCTTATAGGATGCATTACAGGTGAAAAAATCATACTGAACACCCAAGAAGGGAAAACACTTGTGTTATGGAAGCAGGATAATTCTTCTGAATTTGAGAAGCTATCAAATAACTTGAATACCTTACTAGAAAGAAAATACTTAGAGACTGCCCCTAAATAATAAACTTCTGCTAACATTGTACCCATCTTATGCCAGCGCCTGAGTCAAAGCAAGCCGCTTACACCAGGCTGTTGAGTTAAAATATAATAATAGAATTAGGATTTAAAAGCATTTTATTCAGTAATAGTAGTTACGCCTCTCACGCTCGTTTCGCTATGGTTTTGTAAATAACTTTGTTTGAATACCCCCAATCCTTCAGCAAATTGTTAAAGAAAAAGACCAATCTGTCACTGTTGGCATACAGGTATTCACTTAATTAACTACTTCAACGGTAAAGTCAATAAAATACCTTTAATCAATTACACCTTATCAGCTACATTAACTGCATCTCTCAGAACCTGAACTTCAAAATACCTTGTGACCATGGAAAACGGAAAGGAGTTGTCAACAGAACAGAGGGAAGAACTACTCAACGTACTGGAAGCTCGCTTTAAGAAAAACACGAGCCGCCACCAGAACCTTGAATGGTCCGCCTTACAGGCTAAGCTGGAAGCTCACCCTGAAAAATTATGGTCGCTCTATGAAATGGAAAGAACGGGCGGAGAACCAGATGTGGTAGGGTATGACGAGCAGACCGGCGAATACATTTTCTATGACTGTTCGGCGGAAAGCCCGAAAGGCCGCAGAAGTGTGTGCTATGACCGCGAGGGTCTGGATTCAAGAAAAGAGCACAAACCCGAAAACAGCGCTATTGACCTGGCAACGGCCATGGATATAGAACTTCTGACGGAAACCCAATACCGGAATTTGCAGAGATTTGGGAATTTTGACACGAAAACGTCAAGCTGGGTGCAAACCCCGCCCGAAATCAGAGAACTTGGAGGCGCCCTCTTCTGTGACCGCCGCTACAACACTGTCTTTGTGTACCATAACGGTGCGCAATCCTATTATAGCAACAGGGCGTTCCGGGGCTCACTTAGGGTCTGATTTTAGAAAAGAAGGCGGAAAATGGCTTGGCAGGAAAATGCTCCTTTAATGAATATAGCCCAGTTACATGAAGTTCTGCAGAAACTGAAGATTCCGGCAGACCAGTACTATTTGCACGGGTTGTTCGGCAGCTCAGATGATCATGAAAAATTGGCGTTATCCATAAAGCGGGTAAAACATACGCTTGCGTTTGAAGTCTATTTCAAAGAAAAAGGCCAAAAACACCTTATCAGAGCATTTACAACAGAGGATGAGGCTTGCCGGTATTTCCTTAATGCAACTATTCTGAATCACCATGGACAAAAACATTGAAATCATCCTCAATTTCAGAAAGTATGTACTCGCTCAGATTGAATCGTTAGATGCTGAACAATTAAATTTTATCCCGGCAAATTTCACCAATAACATCATCTGGAATGTAGGACATATTAACGCGGTTTTGCAGGCCCTTTGCTACAGATACTCCGGTTTGCCGATCAAAACAGACGAAAAATACTTTCATCCGTTTTTACCGGGCACCAAACCCGACGGCTTCCTTGATAGCAATGAAATTCAGCTGATAAAGCGACAGGCAATTGAAACTGTGCATCAACTAAAGACAGATCTAGAAAACGGCTCTTTCAAACAGTACACTAAAGTGGAAAAAATTGAAACTGTGTACGGGATCACCGTTGCATCTATACAGGATACACTTAAGTATGTAACCCACCACGAGGGCATTCATTACAATGCCATCACCACTTTGAAAAGACTGGTTGAGAAACCTTCTTACTAATTATATTTTAGAGAACATAGGCATACCGTTTTAAAGGGAATTTCTTTATAACAGACAATTACCTGCCCTATTCTTAACTCACCCAGAACCTCCTTCTACCCTGCAGCTCCTAAGCTATTGCATACATGAAGAGTTGTGAAGGACTACTACTTTATCAAAAGAGAAACCCCATTTTACACTCCTGTAAAATGGGGTTTCTCTTTTGATGACCTCTCCAAGGGTCAAGGCTTACCGCTGTTTAACCTGTTATTTCCAGCCACCGCCCAATGCCCGGTAAATGTTCACCATGGCTTTGAGTTGCTGCATTTTGGTTTCAATCAGGTCAAATCTGGATTCCAGGGCATCGCGTTGGGTCATGAGTACTTCCATGTAATCTGCCCGGGCCGAGGTAAACAGCTGGTTTGAAATGTCAATGGACTGGGTCAGCGCCTCCACTTCCCTGGTTTTCAAATCATAGCTTTTCTCCAGGTTGCTGATCTTGGATACCTGGTTGGCTACTTCAATGTAGGCGTTCAGAATGGTGCGCTCATAGTTGTACACCGCCTGAATCTGTCGGGCATTTGCACTGTAGTACACCGCTTTGATCGCGTTTTTATTCACGAGCGGCGCGGCTATGTCACCGGCAAGTGAATACAGGATGGATTCAGGCTTGAGCAGAAAGCTAGGGTTGAAGGCCCGGTAGCCTACCCCCGCGGAAATGCCCAAAGAGGGATAAAACCGGGCACGGGCTACCTGTACATCCAATTTGGAAGCTGCCAGCTCCAACTCGGCTTGTCTGATGTCTGGACGGTTAGCTAACAACTGCGCCGGAACCCCGGCATATATCGTTTTCGGGGTTAAACTGGCAAAATCCTGGGTATTCCGTTGCACCGGCTGCGGGAACCGACCCACTAGGAAATTGATGCGGTTCTCGGCCTCAGTGACCTTCTGCTGAATCTCGTATTGCAGGCTCTGGGTGTTCAATACCTGCGCCTGAAATCTGCGCACCGGTAGCTCGGTCACCCGGGCGGCTTCTTTCTGCAGTTTCACAATTTTCAGGACATTGCTCTGGATCTCAATGTTCTGCTTCACAATGGCCAGTTGGTTGTCCAGGGCTAGCAGTTCATAGTAAGCCTCTGCAATCTCTGAAACCAGGTTCGTCTGCATGAAGTTCTTGCCTTCTACCGAGGACAGATACCGGTTCACAGCCGCTTTTTTGGCGTTGCGTAGCTTGTGCCAGATATCCACCTCCCAGGTGGCGTAAGCGCCTACCAGGTAATCCTGAAGTGGATCTGGCATTTCTTTGCCGGGCTCAATGTCCGTGGTGGCTTCCAGGGCACCGATGTTGGTGAACCGGGCCACTTTGTCCACTCCCGCGCCTGCTCGCAAGCCCACCGAGGGCAGGTACTCCCCTTTTCTGGCTCTTACCTCGTTTCTGGCGATCTCAATTTCCTGTAAGGTAATGTTCAGCTCCTGGTTGTTGTGCAGGGCCGTGTCAATGAGGGTCGTCAGGTAAGGATCGGTGAAGAAGTCCTTCCACCTGGCTTGCGCGGTGTTGGTAGTATCCTGCGAGTTGTTGAAACTCGCAGGTACTGTTCTGTTTTCTGATTTCTGCACCAGCGTGGGTACGCTGCAGGCGGTATAGGTAAGGGCTACCAACGTGATCCCAAACCAATTCCTTATTCTTTTAGTGAGCATTGATTTCGGTTTCTAAAGGTTGGGGAAAACTGTCAATGGTGTGCACGTAGTCCTCCGTTAAAGTGCTTTCCTCTTCGTCTTTGATCAGGTGACGACCATCAGCCATTTTGGCGAAGATGTAGTACAAGCCCGGCACGATGATTACCCCGAAAATGGTACCGAACAGCATCCCGCCCATGGCCGATGCCCCGATGGTCCGGTTTCCGATGGCCCCGGCACCAGTGGCAATCACCAACGGAATAAGACCAGCGATGAAAGCAAAGGAAGTCATCAAAATAGGCCTAAAACGCACTTTGGCTCCTTCAATGGCGGCCTCCAGAATAGAATAGCCCTGCTGTCGCTTGAGCACGGCGAACTCCACAATGAGCACCGCGTTTTTACCCAGGAGACCCACCAGCATGATAAGCCCGATCTGGGCGTAGATGTTGTTCTCCAGCCCCATCATCTGCAGCACCATGAACGACCCGAACACCCCTACCGGCAGCGAGAACACCACCGCCAACGGAATGATAAAGCTCTCATACTGCGCAGCCAGCACGAAGTAAACGAAGGCCACCACAATCGCGAAAACGTAGATAGACTCGTTCCCCCGGATAGACTCATCATAAGACAGACCTTCCCAGGCGATGTCATAGCCTTTGGGCAGAGTCTTGGCCGCTACTTGCTGGATGGCCTGGATGGCATCGGCGGTGGTATAGCCTTTGGCCGGTTGCCCCTGGATAGAAGCCGAGTTGTACATGTTGAAGCGGGTGATCTCATTAGGTCCCTGCGACTTTTTCAGCTTCATGAACGCCGAGTAAGGCACCATTTCGCCTGCCTCGTTCTTCACATACAGGTTCAACAGGTCAGACGGCAGCCTTCTGAATTTAGGGTCAGACTGCACGTACACTTTGAAGAACTGGTTGAACTTGGTGAAGCCCTGTTCATAGGTAGAACCAATCAAAATGTTGAGGTTGTCCATGGCTTTGCCAATAGACACACCTTTCTGCATGGCCTTGTTGTTGTCTATCTCCAGCTCGTACTGCGGATAATTGGCCGCGAAGAAGGTGAACAAGCCTGAAAGTTCGGGCCGCTTGCGCAGGTTATCCATGAACTCCTGGTTGATCTTGTCAAACTCGTGGTAATCGGTATCGGAGTTCTTGTCCAGCAAACGCATGGAGAATCCGCCGGAGGAACCGAAGCCCGGGATGGCGGGCGGCTCGAAGAACTCAATCACCGCGCCCAGTCCTTTGGATTTCTCCTCCAGTTCTTCCATGATCTCTTTCACAGTGTGCTTGCGGTCTGACCAGTCTTTCAAGTTGATCAAACAGGTACCCGCGTTAGAGCCCCGGCCTTCGGTCATAATCTCGTAACCGGCCAAAGAAGACACAGATTCCACCCCATCAATCTCCTCGCAGACTTTCTGCAGCCGCTGAGAAACCTGGTTTGTTTTCTCCAGGGTAGAGCCCGGAGGCGTCTGGATGATGGCGTAAATGGTGCTTTGGTCTTCGTTCGGGATGAAGCCCGATGGTACCATCTGGTTCTCTATGAAGATACCGGCGCAGAAGGCCAGCAACACCCCAAACGTCAGCCATCTTCTGCTCACAATAGACTTCAGCAAGCCCACGTATTTCCCGGTCATTTTATCAAAACCGCGGTTAAAACTATCCATGGCTCTGGTAAAGAAGTTACTCTTCTTGGCGTGGCCGTGGTGGTTCTTCAGCAGCATGGCGCATAGCACCGGCGTAAGCGTCAAGGCAATCAGCGCCGAGATTACAATGGAGCTGGCCATGGTGATGGAGAACTGACGGTAGAACGTACCCACCGGACCGGTCATAAAGGAAATAGGCAGGAACACAGACACCATTACCGCCGTGATGGCGATGATCGCGCCACTAATTTCGCCCAGCACTTTTTTCACCGCGCTGAACGGTGATAGGTGCGGTTCTTCCTCCATTTTGGCGTGCACGGCTTCCACCACCACAATGGCATCATCCACCACAATACCGATGGCTAGCACCAAGGCAAAGAGCGTCACCAGGTTAATGGAAAGCCCGAAGAACTGGATCACGAAGAACGCCCCGATCAAGGAAACCGGCACTGCAAGGATAGGAATCAAAGTAGAACGCCAATCGCCGAGGAAGATGAACACCACAATGGCTACCAAAATGAACGCATCGCGCAGGGTATGCACCACCTGTTCAATTGAGGCATCCAGGAATTTGGAAACGTCATAGCTGATTTTGTAATCCATCCCCGGAGGGAAGTAGGGCTTCATTTCCTCCAGCTGGGCTTTCACATCGGCAATCACATCACTGGCATTACTGCCGTAGTTTTGCTTCAGTACAATTGCCGCGGATGGGTGGCCATCCAGGTTGGAGTAGATATCGAAGAATTCACTGCCCAGCTCTACTTTGGCAATATCCCTCAGGAGGATGCTCTCGCCCTGGGAGTTGGCCCGGATGATGACATTTTCATACTCCTCGGGCTTGTTGTACCGGCCTTTGTAAGTCAGCACATATTCCAGGGACTGCGCGGCAATACCGGAGCTTTGCCCAATCCGGCCCGGGCGACCGATGATGCTTTGCTCACCCAGGGCTTTCATTACTTCCTCCACGGAGATGTTGTAGGCCCGCATGCGGTCTGGGTTCAGCCAAACGCGCATGGCGTACCGGCGGCTACCCAGAATCTGGGCCCTGGCCACCCCTTTGATGCGTTGAATCTCGGGGATCATCTTCACGGTGGCGTAGTTGAACAGGAACTTCTCGTCCATGCTCTCATTCTTGGAGTAGAGGTTGACGTACATCAACATACTGGGCTGCACCGGGGTAATTACCACCCCTTCGCGCTGCACTAGTTCAGGCAGGAGCGGCATTACCTGGTCTACCCGCGTTTTCACCCGCACCACCGCATCGTTGGGGTCGGTGCCCGGCTCGAAGATAATCCGGAGGGTAGCCTCACCGGCGCTGGTGGCATCGGTGGCAATGTAGCGCATGCCTTCCACCCCGTTTATGGCCTGTTCTAAGGAAATCAGGGTAGATTTGACCAGCACATCGGCGCTGGAGCCGGGGTAAGCGATAAAGATATTGACGGTGGTAGGCGCGATGTCAGGGAACTGGGAAATGGGCAGTTTCCGGATGGCCAAACCACCCACAAAAACGATCATGACCGATATTACGATAGCGAATACGGGTCTGCGTATGAACTTGCTAAACATGTCTTCTGGTTTTTAGGACACCTCACTATTCCGCATACAAATTCAGCTGAGATAGGACAGTTTTAGGCTCCACGTATTTTGAGTGTATTTTTTCGTTTTCGCGCACTAAACGCAAACCTTCCAGCAGGATCTTGTCATTGCCTGACAAACCTTTCTGCACCACATAGATGTGCGGCAACTCGGCGGCAACGGTAATTTCGCGGGACCGCAGCACATTGTCTTTATCCAGCACATAGACGTACTTCTTGTCCAGGACCTCAAAGGTGGCTTTCTGCGGAATGAGCAGGGCGTTCTTCATGGGCACTTCCATGAGGATATTGCCGGTCTCGCCGTGGCGCAGGAGCCCTTTAGGGTTGGGGAAGGTGGCCCGGAACGCGATGTTACCGGTCTCGTTGTTGAAGTCTGCCTCAATGGTCTGCACCACACCAGCGTAGTCAAACACCTGGCGGTTGGCCATTTCCAGTTTCACCTGGGTTTGGTTCTCGCTGTGCTGGCTCGTTTTATAATCCAGGTACTCGGCCTCGGGCACGTTGAAATAAACCCACATCTGGCTGTTGTCTGAAAGGGTGGTCAGCAGATCGCCTTCGTCTACCAAGCTACCCAAACGTACCTGGAAGTGGTCCATGATGCCGTCAAACGGGGCTCTGATCTGGGTGAATCCCAAATGCACCTGGGCCAGGCTCACCTCGGCTTTGGCCTTGTTCAGTTTGGCCTTCGCCATGGCCAGTTCACCGGGAGCCACCACGTTGTTGGAAGCCAGCTTTTTGGTGTTCTGGTACTCAATCTCCGCGAAACTGGCTTCGGCCTGGGCTTTCTGCAGCTCGGCCTGGTACATCACGGGCATGATCTGGAACATGAGCTGTCCCTTTTTCACGTGCTGTCCTTCGTCCACGAAGATCTTCTGCAGGTAGCCTTTTTCCAGGGCCCTTACCTCAATGTGGCTGATGGAGCGGATCTGGCTCACATATTCCTTGGTGATCAGGGTGTCTTTTGCCAGAGGACTGGTGACTAAAAAGCTAGTCTCCTCTTCCTTTTCTTCTTTCTTGGAGTGACAGGCCGTTTGGCACAACAGTGCGCATAAGCCCATAAGCATGAAAATTCTCTTCATACTGGTTTTTGAATTATGGATATGAAATGGGGTTTGGGATATTCTTTTGGGAGAGGGATACCACCGCACGCCGGTGCTCTCCTTTTGCTGAAGGCAAGTGAATGCAGGCAACCAGTGGTAGCCCAGACAGTGCCAGACTGCCTGAGATTTGTTACTTCATACCCTGAGAGGGAATATGAGCTACCTTAAAAATGATTTTTTGAAAGGTGTATGACGTAATGATACACGGGTGCGACCAATGGGTAGGGTTCTACCAGTGGAAGCGGGAAAGCAAAAGGCTCCAACAGAGAAACGTTGGGGAAGTCAATTTGCCCAATAAGGAGTTAAATCAAATTCTGAGTACCCGGAAGATGAGGTACAATCTGTGGGATGAGGAAAAAGAAAATTGCTTACAGTAATGTAAGACGCTTGTAAGAAGGGCCAGGAGAAATGCGAATGCCTGGGCAGAGAAAATAGCAGCCAGGAACGGACTGCTTTCAAAAAGCTTTTCGGGAGAAGTTAATCTGTCTTCCTCTATCTCGGTTTCGGTGGGCGCTAAGGTATCGTGGGTTTTAGCGGCACCTACTGAGGAAGATTTAAGTAAAAAGGCGTGGGCATTATGTACATTCTGTACTGCGCCTTTGATACTTGTTAAAGGAGAAAAGAAAGTGCTTTCCTGATAGGTATGGGCAGACAGGTAACCCAATACCCCCAACAGGAGAATACCCAAGGACAGGAAATATTTAAGTACTGCCTTTCTCATCTGGGCACAAATGTATACCGGGTTATTAAGTTAGGCAAGCAGAGCTTCTTTTATATTCGTTAAAACAAAAGATAAAGACCATGAACTTGCTCAAACAAGAGATGAAACCTTAAGAATTTAATAATCCGATAACCTGGAAAAAGAGTAAGTTAGCCCGCCAAAGCAAAAAACGCCCATTCACAACTAGTGAGTACCTGGGCCACGACACATAAATTTCAACCAACTAAAAAGATGAAGGCAGTAGGATTCAAAACATCACTTCCCGTATCAGAACCAGAGAGTTTTATTGATTTCGAAACCGAGAAACCCACTCCCACCGGCCATGAACTCCTTGTGAAAGTGAGCGCCATCTCGGTAAACCCCGTAGACTATAAAATCAGGCAAAATTCTGCCAAAGACACCGTATTGGAGCAGCCCAAAATCATTGGCTGGGACGCCGTAGGAGTAGTGGAAGCCGTAGGAGATGCCGTTTCCTTGTTCAAAGAAGGCGATGAGGTGTATTACGCCGGCGACCTCACCAAACAGGGCTGCAATGCCGAGTACCAGGTCATTGATGAGCGGATTGTAGGCAAAAAGCCCAAAACCTTATCTGACGAAGCCGCCGCTGCTATTCCATTGACGGCCTTAACCGCCTGGGAAACCTTTTTTGACCGGATGCGCCTTTCGCCCGAACGGGACCAGAACAAAACCTTATTGATCATTGGCGGCGCGGGCGGCGTAGGCTCCATTGCGATCCAGATGGCCAAAAAACTGCTGGGGCTCACCGTGATCGCGACTGCCTCCAGACCAGAATCCATTGAGTGGTGCCAGAACCTGGGTGCCGACTTTGTGGTGAATCACCGGAACCTGGTGGAAGAAGTCAGAAATACCGGTTTTCAGTACGTAGACTACATTGTGGACTTTGTAGACACCAACCAATATTGGGATGCCATGGCCGATCTTATCAAACCACAAGGCCACATTGCTTCCATCACCGGCAGCGCCACCCCTATTCCGCTGAACAAAATCAAAGGCAAGAGCGTGACCTTCTCCTGGGAACTGATGTACACGCGCTCCACCTTCCAGACCGAGGACATGGTAGAGCAGCACCACATCCTGAACCGGGTAGCTGATTTGCTGGACCAGGGCGTTCTGCAGGGCACCTTAACCCAGACGCTGCACGGCTTATCTGCGGAAAACCTTAAAAAAGCCCATGCTCAGCTGGAATCCGGGACCACCATCGGGAAACTCGTCATCAAGTTCTAAAAACAGGTTGTTTTCTGAAAAAGAGCCTGAAAACGGTTACCCTGAAGTGCCAGGTAAATCAACAAGGCGGCTCTTTCGCGTTTTCAGGTTCTTTTCAGAAAATCAGCTTTAAAACCCGATGTCTTTTCGTGCAGGCTCCTCCCCTATTTTGAGGCCGCTGCACAGAGAGAAATATAAATACTATATTTGCCCCGACCTGTTTCGGCGGGAATCCGTAGCTAAAACCAAACCTACAGACTATGATAACAGTTGACCAATATGACTTCCAGGGCAAACGCGCCCTGGTGCGCGTTGACTTTAACGTGCCTCTCAACAGTGATTTTGAGATCACTGACGACACCCGCATTAGAGCGGCGGTACCTACCATCAAGAAAATCCTGAACGATGGCGGCGCAGTGGTGCTGATGTCGCATCTGGGCAGACCCAAAGGCGGGCCAGACGAGAAATACTCGCTCAAGCACATCCTGAAACCATTGGAGCAGGCCTTTGGGGTACCGGTTCAGTTTGCGCCAGACTGCGTGAGCAGCGAGGCCGTTGAGATGGCCAACAACTTAAAGCCAGGCGAGGTTTTATTGGTGGAGAACCTGCGGTTCCACAAAGAGGAAGAACAAGGAAACCAGGGCTTCGCGGAGAAGCTGAGTTTGCTGGGCGATGTGTACGTGAACGATGCCTTCGGGACGGCGCACCGCGCGCACGCCTCCACCGCCATCGTAGCCGACTATTTCCCACATGATAAAGTGTGCGGTTACGTGATGCAGGCCGAGCTGGACAACGCCCGCCGCGTGCTGGAATTCGTGGACCGTCCGTTCACCGCCATCATGGGCGGCGCCAAAATCTCAGACAAGATCCTGGTGATTGAGCAATTGCTGGACCGCGTGGATAACCTCATCATTGGCGGCGGTATGAGCTACACCTTTGCCAAGGCGCAGGGCGGCTCCATCGGGAATTCACTGCTGGAAGAAGACAAGCAGCAACTCACCCTTGACCTCCTGAAGAAAGCCGAAGACAAAGGCGTGAAAATCTACTTACCCGTAGACACCGTCATTGCCGATGCTTTTGACAACAACGCCGAATCTAAAGTAGTACCAAGCGGCACCATTCCGGACGGTTGGATGGGCCTGGACATAGGACCAGAAACCCGCGCCCAGTTTGCTGAGGTGGTGCGCAATTCAAAAACCATCCTGTGGAACGGCCCAATGGGCGTGTTTGAATTCCCGAACTTCGCGGTAGGAACCAAAGCCATTGCCGAGGCCGTAGTAGATGCTACCAAAAACCACGGCGCTTACTCCCTCATTGGAGGTGGTGACTCAGCTGCGGCAGTAACCCAGATGGGCCATGCGCATGACGTTTCTTACGTATCTACCGGTGGCGGTGCCCTTCTGGAGTACATGGAAGGCAAAGCCCTGCCGGGTGTGGTTGCCCTTCAAATGGAAGAAACTCCTTTGTAATAAACACCCAGCATCTTTAAAACAGCAAAGGCGGCAAGTGATCTTGCCGCCTTTGCTGTTTTTTGTCTGTTTTATGAAAACTAGCCGTAAAACTCACGCCATTTTTTGAAGGATAGAGATTTAGAAGCTTTCATTCGAACTTAACATATTAAATCAACTAAGAACATTATTACTTTTTCATCAGGTTTCCTTCTGGTGTATAGCCCACTATTCCGCTTTCCAGCATCTCCTGCAATAAATCGCCTAAAAGCTCCTGCTCTGACGAACTGAAATGCATGGCAATGGACTTGGGATGCAACGGAAACTCCTTTAGGTAGCGCAGCACGCGGGCCTCCATGTGAAGTTTGTTTTCGTCTAGTTTCTTTTTCTTTTTCTCACTGAGGCAGTAATCACATATGCGGCAGGGCGTAGAAGATTCCTCGCCAAAGTATTTCAGGATCTGGATGGTGCGGCACTGTTTGGTGTTCTGCATGTACTCTACCACGGCCTGAGCTTTCTGAATAGCCCGCTCCCGGAAATAATTCAGTTGCCTCTGGTCAATGGGCAGAGAGGCGGCATCGTACCGGGGAGCCGTGAATTGTACTTGCGGGCCGTCGTGCTGCGGTTCATACACCAGCACTTTGCGTTGGTGCAGGTGTTGTAATTGCTGCCGCACAGATGCTTCTGGCACGCCTAAATGCTTCGCCAAGCCCGCCTCAGAGATCTTCACGAAGTCCCGGAACATCTCGCCGCCGTACAGCCGCAAAAGGCCTTTGATAATGGGTTCCAGAGTTTCATTCATCAACTGGAACTCATACAGCTGAGTGTTCCCTAACAGGAAATTCACTTTAGATGGCGCGTAAAAACCTTCGTTCAGTTGCAGCACGCCCTCCCCTTCCAGGAGTTTCAGGGAGAAATGCACCTCCAGCGGAGAGAGTTGGTATGTGCGACTGAACTCATTCAGATCAAAGTCAAAGGATTGAAAAGCGCCGCTGCCAATGGCCAGTTTGTAGAAGTTGGCCAAGGCCTGGTATACCCGTTTCAGGGTTTCTACGGGCGGATAAGCTTCTTCGGTTTTCTTTACCAGCAAGGAGGCATCTTCGGGGCCCAGCAGCACGGTGGCATAGCTGTACTTCCCGTCTCTGCCGGCCCTGCCAGCTTCCTGGTAATAGGCTTCCAGGGAATTTGGGAGGTCCATGTGCACCACCAGGCGGACATCGGGCTTGTCAATTCCCATCCCGAAGGCGTTGGTAGCCACCATGACGCGTACCCGGTCCAATAGCCAATCGGTTTGGGCGGCGGCGCGGGTCTGGTGCGGCAAACCGGCGTGGTAGGCCGTGGCTTTGATTCCTTGCTTTTGCAGCCATTGCGCCAGCTCCACGGTGCGGCGGCGGTTACGCACGTAAACGATGGAGGTGCCGCCCATCTTGTTCAGGATCTCGCGCAACCGCCCTTCCTTGTCTTCGGTTGGCAAGACAGAATAAGACAGGTTCTTCCGGGCGAAACTTTGCTGAAAGACGTTCTCCTCTTTGAATTTAAGCTTTTCCTGGATATCGATTTTAACCAACTCGGTGGCCGAGGCGGTGAGCGCCAGCACCGGTACGTTGGGAAGCAGATCGCGCAGTTTGGCAATCTCCAGGTAAGGAGGCCGGAAATCATAGCCCCATTGCGAGATGCAGTGCGCCTCGTCTATGGCCAGCAGGTTCACTTTCATCCGTTTTACCCGCTCCTGGAACAGCTCGGTCTGCAAACGCTCCGGCGACAGGTACAGGAATTTGACGCCCCCATACACGCAATTGTCCAGGATCAGGTCGCGTTCCCGCTCCGGTTGACCGCCGTGCAAAGCGGCTGCGGAGATACCGCGTTTGCGCAAGTTCTCTACCTGGTCTTTCATCAGGGCCACCAAGGGGGATACCACCACGCACACGCCCTCTCTGGCCAGCGCAGGCACCTGGAAACAAACCGATTTCCCGCCGCCGGTAGGCAGAATGGCCAGGGTATCATTCCCGGCCAGTACCGAGTTGATGATGTCCTCCTGCCCCGGCCTGAACGCCTCGTAACCCCAATATTGCCTAAGGATGTCATTGATGTCTGCCATAGCGCCCAAAAATACGAAATTGTTGGGTGTGGGATGGCGCAAGTTGCAGTTCAGGAATGTAATAGGTAATTGAGGCTATCACTGTTATCGAGGCAGGAACTGGCGCGGGGGTTTCTTCCGGGGCTCTCAAAAGATGAAAGGCACGGAAGTAACTTCCGCGCCATAGTATGCCATAGTAGGCCAGGGCATGTTAAGGATTAATGGTTTAGCTGTTTTTATCCCCATTTAACCAAAACAGCCTAAAAAAGAAAGCCCGGCCAATTGGCCGGGCTTCACACATTCACTTCTATTTAAAACAAGTTAGGCAGCGGCAGATTGCTCGTGCTCACGTTCCTCAATCACTTTCTTCAATTTGGTGATGGACTGCTTGGCGCGTTCCTCATCCAGTTTGTTGATGTTCAGGAGCATTTTGGTTTTCTCCTGACGGGTAATCACTGGGTTGTTCAGCAGACGAATGATTTCTTCTTTCTGCTTGGCAGTGGCATACTTCACAGGTGCTTCCTCAGCTACAGGAGCCGCAGGTGCGGCTGCTATAGGAGTTACCACCGGTGCTGGCGCAGCTTCTGCCACTGGCTCGGCCGGAACCGCTTTCATGGTTTTGGCCGGAGCCGCCGCTGGTTTCACCTGATGCTCAACTTTTGGTTCTTGCACGTTACCTTGGTAATCCATCTCCTCAGCGGGGGTTGGCTCATAACCGGCGGCACGGATAATCCAGGCCAGAATGTTCCGGTAAGCTTTCCCGATAGCCCTGGTCTGGGCCATAGAGGCAATCGCATATTCCTGGTAGTATTTGCGGCCCTGCTCTTTGTTAGAGCAGATGGCAAAGCCGGCACCCACAATTTGCTCGGTACGTAAGTTCAGCAAATTCACCTTAGCCAAATACTTAATCTCAGAGCTGTCGCTCATATTCACGAGCTCCTCTACCACTGGCAGAATACCTAAGCGGGAACCAGCGTACTGCCAGCCTTCCACGTTCACGTACTCTTTGCCCTGGATGTTCTGGAAGAGTCTGTTCTCCTTGATGAACTTGGCTAAGTCAACGGCCAAGTGCATGGTCTCATCAGAGCGGGAGATATCAAAACTCTCAATTTTGTGCTTCTTCTGCACTTTCTCTTCGTTTGTCACTTGATTCGTCTTCGTCTGCATTTTCTTTCGTTTCAGTTCAAAATCATAACAGAACAACCCAGGTAAAAGTGCCAGTTTTCTTCATTTTAACACTAATTAATTTAGCTGATTATCAATTACTTACGCAGCTTTGCTAAAAAAGTTTTAGCAAAGCTGCGTAAGTAAGATGAAGCAACGTGTGCTAGCCTTCCCAAGCGTTCTTTCCCCCATACATCTCCTCTAGAAGAGGCATCCTGTGGCAGCGTCCTTAACCTCCTGAAAACCAACCTTTCCCGTTAAATCACCCAGGAGGTGTGGAAACTGGGCAACGTACAGGAAGAATTCAGGCTCATTGGTCCACCATGAAGCGGGATAAAAGGAGCAGATTCATTTTTACGCTTATTTTCTGAAAAAGGACTCAAAACGGTTGGGAATTGAATTACATGGGTGGCTTAGTTGATGGGCTAGGCACAGAAGGTTGCGCTCAAAATGGAGAAGGGCTGCCCATGCAATTTGCCCATCTGCCCCACTATCGCCACACTTTCACTCCCCAAACTGGGGAAAAGCTCTACAGTTTTATAAACTGGCCAAATTAGCCATCAACCTCTAAATAATTGACAATCAATTAACTACAAAGAAACGCACCTTTCTGGCACGGCAATAGCAACTAAGACAGCAACTGACTTATTCATCACCTAAATTTTCTAAACATGAAGAAAGTTATCTTATCAGCCTTCGGACTTTTTGTATTTGCCACTGTTTCTGCCAACGCACAAACTCAGACAGCGCAGACTGCCCAAACCAAGCCTGCCGCTACTGCCGCGCAAGACAACAAAACTCCGGTAAAAGTTGAGGAACTCCCTGAGGCCGTTAAAACTGCCCTCACCTCAGACGCAGGCTTGAAAGAATGGACTCCTACCACTGCCTACCTGGTAAAGGACGCAGCCGGCAAGGAATATTACACCATTGAAATGAAGAAAGGCGAAGAAAAAGGCGCCATCAAATTAGACAAAGACGGCAACCAAGTAAAATAAGCGCTTACTGCTCCCGTTAGACAAAGTAAAACTATGAAAGTAGAGAGAGCTGGGTTTTCCCAGCTTTCTTTATTTTTACCCCCGGGAGACAATAAGCCAGGCATGACGCGCATACTACTCATAGAAGATGACCTAACCTTTTCCATGATCCTGGAAAGCTTTCTCAAGAAGCAGGGATTCCAGGTACAGGTAGTGCATCGGGTGAGAGATGCCCAGAAAGCCTTGATTGAACAAAACTTCCAGCTACTCCTAGCCGATTACCGCCTCCCCGACGGCACCGGCCTGGAACTTCTCCAATACCACCGGGCCAGCGCTCATCCATCGCCGGTGATCATGATGACCAGCCTGCAGGAAGTAGGCACCGCCGTAAGGGCCATGCGCCTGGGCGCCTTTGATTACATCACCAAGCCCGTAAACCCAGACGAGTTGCTGATGGTGGTAAAAGAAGCACTTCAGGAAAAAGAAAAACCGGCAACGGCAACACCCACTCCCACAGCGGCCTTTATCACCGGCAAAAGCGAAGTGGCCCAGCGCCTGCACGAGATGATCCAGCTGGTGGCCCCCACTGATATGTCGGTGCTTATCCAGGGCGAAAGCGGTACCGGCAAAGAGTACGTGGCACGCACCATTCATGACCAAAGCAAACGTTCCAAGGCGCCGTTCATTGCTATTGACTGCGGGGCTATCTCGGGGGAAATTGCCAACAGCGAACTCTTCGGGCACGTGAAAGGCGCTTTCACCGGGGCCCTGCACGACAAACAGGGAGTATTTGAAGCAGCCCAGGGCGGCACCCTCTTCCTGGACGAGATTGGCAACCTGAGCTACGAGATCCAGATGAAGCTGCTACGGGCACTCCAGGAACGCGTCATTCAGCCTTTAGGCTCTACCAAAACCATTCCCGTGGATGTGCGGGTCCTTACCGCCACCAATGATGATCTGATCTCCAGCGTGAAGAACGGCGATTTCAGGGAAGATCTTTACCACCGCCTGAACGAATTCAAGCTGCGGGTTCCGGCCCTGCGCGAACGCGCCGATGATCTGTTTCTGTTTGTGGAACACTTTATTGTGCAGGCTAACACAGAACTCACCCGTCAGGTAATCCGCCTCTCGCCGGAGGTAACCGAGATTTTCAGGCAGTATGCCTGGCCCGGTAACCTGCGAGAACTGAAGAATGTGGTGAAACGAGCCGTGCTGCTCACGCCAGACCAGGAGATCAAGAAACAGGCCCTGCCCGATGAAATGTACGCCCTGGTCTCCCAACCTACCACCCAGCCCTACGGCCCCGACCTGAAAGCCCTGCAGGAAGCCAATGAACGGGAATTGATTTTGAAGACCTTGCAGGAAGTGCGCTACAACAAATCCAAAGCCGCCCGCCTGCTTAACATAGACCGTAAAACGCTGTACAGCAAGCTGGAGAAATACAACCTTCTGGAGTAGACGGAAGGCGGTTTTAAGCTTGTTTTACGGAAAAGAACCCCGAAACCGAACGCTATTCTTCCAGAACTGTTTCTTCAGAAGCCGCTTTCTCCTGGATGATTCCTTTCAGAAGTTCCACATCTTTGGCCAATTGCAGGATCTCAGCTTGCAGAGGTGCCAGCGTTGGCTGTGTCCGCAACGATGCATCCACTTTTCTCAGCCGGGCAGATAACTTTTTGGCTCCCACTTGACCGGTTCTGCCCGCTAACCGATGCAGAGTTTCCAGAACCTCATTTGGATTTTGTTCGGAGAGCGACAAGAATAGCACTTCCAGATCCTGCCCGGTTTCCGTGATGAATTGGTCCAGTACCGCCTTCAACATTTCCTCGTCCTGACCCAGCATTTGCCGCAACGGGCTTAGATCCAGCTCTACGCCTACAACCGGTGCCTCCACTGGGAGCGTTTGAATAGAAGCCACTCTGCCATTTACCACCGTCATCAACTCCTGTTCCCGGAAAGGTTTCATGAGCAATCCGTCAAATCCTTGGGCCAGGATGGATTCCCGTTCCTCGGGCAAAGCCTCAGCGGTAAGCGCGAAGATCTGCACGTCTGAATTGATTTTCTGCCGCAGGGCTCGGCATAGCTCTATCCCGTTCAAGCCCGGCATGCGGATGTCCAGCAAGACCAAACCAATGTTTTCGTCCCATTCTTTGTGCAGCAAGGAGGCAGCGTCATGCGTGCAGGTACAAGCCACTCCGTTTTTGCGCAGAATAGAGCCGCACAGTTCCAGAATAAAGGCGTCATCATCTACCACCAATACTTTGCCGGTTTTCAAAGGCTTTTCTTTCTCGGGAAGCAACCGGGTATCAGGTTTCTCTATTTGCTGAGGGGCTTGGGTAAACGGCAACTGAATCTGGAAAACTGAGCCTTTGCCTACCTCACTTTGCACCGTTACCGTTCCGTTTTGCCCCTCGGCCAAAGCCTTGACAATGCTCAGCCCTAGTCCGGTACCTCCGCGGGTCCCTCCCGCTGCGCCATGCGCCTGCTCAAAGGAATGGAAAATAGTCTCCAGTTTATCAGAGGGGATGCCCAACCCGGTGTCAGAAACCTTGAACCTGAAATCAGCCTGGTTCTGGAAATCTACCGCCGAAACGGAAACGGTTACGCCGCCCACATCGGTGAACTTGATGGCGTTGCTGATGAGGTTGTACAGCATTTGCCGCAGCCGGAAGGGATCGCCCACGTAGGTCTGGTCTCCGGAAACCGAGTACTCCAGTTCCAGTTGAAGATGCTTCTGAAAAGCGGCTACCTGCATGGTCTCCACCACCTCGGTGACCAGTTGCTTCATGTCAAAAGGTTGCTGCTCAAACGTGAATTTCCCAGACACAATGCGGCTGTAATCCAGCACTTCATTCACAATGTGCAGCAGGTGCTCCGAGGATTGGTAAATGGCATCCAGGGCTTTGCGCGAGGGTTTCTCCTGGGTTCTGATCTGCTCAGAGAAACCCAGAATGGCCTGTAGCGGGGTCCTGATTTCGTGGCTCATATTGGCCAGGAACTGCTGTTTCACCTGCCCTAACTGCTCGGCTTCCTCTTTGGCGGCAATGAGCGCTTTGCGGTATTTGTTGCTGCGGGAAATATCAAGGAAAATCAGGAAGACGAACAGCGCAGATCCCAGTGAAAACAGAATCATGATGTTGTCAATACGATCAATGCTGCCGTTCACTACTTCTTTGGCGGCCTGGTTGTTCTGCTGCATGGCTGCCAGTTCCTCGGCCTCAATGGTGCGCAGGATGTTCAGCAACTGGCTATGCAACTGGCTGTTGGCCGTTACCCACTGCATCTCCCGACTCAATAGTTGGGTGGTGCGTTGGTGGTGCTCGCGCTCAATGCGGCGCATCATTTTTTCCACTTTCCAGATCACGCTGTCTTGCCGGGCCACTGAAAGCGTGTCTACCTGCACCTGCAGCTCTTCCTGTACCTGTTTCAAAGCTGCCGGCAGCTCCTCCTTTTTCCCGCCAAACAAGCGGCCTAAGAAGGATTGCTTCTGTTTTTTAGGTGCTTCGGCTAAAACTTCCTCAGAAGGCAGAATGGTAGTGGTGGTGATTTTCTTGCTGGCCGTTACCACGGTGCTGTCAACCTGAGGCTTGCTTTTGGCGATTTCCTGGGAGATTCCGGCAATCCGGCGGGAAAGGGCCTCGTTTCGGTTCATGTCAATCCTCAGCTTCACGTATTGGTTGTAGAGCCTTTCACGCTGCAGAAGCTTGGTTTCCATGGAGTTCAGCAGGCGAAGTTGCTGCGGATTGTCGGCGCAGTAGGCCCGCAAAGAATCCAGCGTCAGTTGCAGTTGCTTTATCTTGGCTTTGAAACGGTACTGCGGTTTGGCGGGAGTGCGGGTGGCATGCGCCCGTTGCAGTTGGTCTAACTGGGCGAGGCTCTGAAACAGGGAGTTGACGGTGCGGAGTTTCTCGTTGGGCGCTGAAACATCCTCCACCGTAAGCAGGATGTTTTTGAACCCTTTGTGCGTGATGGACCAGGACATGGCCACCGCCAGGACACCCAACAAAACCGCGGCAATAATCTTACCCCGGATAGATTGGAGAGAGAACGTTTCTTTGACCTTGGGCATCCCTGACAGGCGTTAAGTTCATCAACCAAACGGTCAATCTTACTTAAAAGTACAGAAAAACCGCCTAAATGCCATGAGAACGCTCCGAATCCTGCTCTGCTAGCGCAGCTTTATCCGCCAGGCGCCTTCCTCTTCCAGCACGTGTACTTTGTAACCAGCCGCCCTGAGTTCGGTGGCTTTTCTGGCGGTATAGCGCCGGGAATTGGTCTGGTCCAGGATTACGTGACGAGTGGCAACTATCTCTTTCAAGCGATCTGCCGGAGCCCACACGTTGTCTTGCAACACCACGGCATCCAACGGTACAGGATTTATTATCCCACGGGGTAAACGCCTAAGCCAAAGCAGTTTCTTCCCTTGCCAGACCAGCAGTTGGTTGCCTTCCGGGGTGAAGGTAAAAGGCAGAACCGGTTTTGTGCTTGTTTGGGTAAAATCAGCCTCCAAACGGCTTTCCTGCCGAACGCCTTTCGCCCACCAATAAGGCTGCACCTGATACGAAAACAACTGCGGTTGGGAGTAGAAAGCCGAATCGGCGGAAAAAAGGACTTGCCGGCCCTGCACCAAGCTGACGGCGCTGCTCCGCCGGACACTGTGAAGCACCAGTTCCTGGGTGTGGCGCTGGTAAAAAGCCTCGGTAAGCTCTGTGCCGGAGATAAAAGCCAGACACAGCACCGAGGTTGCCAACCAAACCAGCTGCCTCCGGACCAGGAACACGACCACAAAAATCAGGAACAGGTACAAAGCAACCACTTGCCCGGGGGTGATCACGAAGCCGTCCAGAATGGAAACCGGCCAGCGCTCCAGCCACAGCAAAAGTTCGTTCATCAGCCAAAGCGTCCACTCCAGTAATTGACCTAATATCCCGTTTACCACCGGGAGCCAGAAAAGCAGCATAAATGCCACTCCAAGGTACAGGGCAATGGAAGAAAGCGGCACGGCAATGAGGTTGGCTACCCAGAAGTACACGGGGAACTGATGGAAGTAATACAAACTTAAAGGGAAAGTAGCCAATTGCGCTGCCACCGAGATCGCCAGCAATTCCCAGACAAGCCTTACCAGTTTTTGCTCAGGGTTCCATAGTTGCAGGAACAAAGGTTGCAGCAGCACAATGCCCGCCACGGCCAGAAAGGAAAGCTGGAAACCAACATCGAACAGGAAGTTGGGCTCATACAACAGCAACACCAAGGCTACAATGGCCAGCGTGTTCAGGATTGAGGACTTCCGCTGGATCAATCGGCCAAGTTCCACCAACGAGAACATGCACACCGACCTCAGCACCGATGCCGACAAGCCTGTCACAAACGCATAAAACCAGACCACGCCCACAATCACCAGAAACACCGCCAACCGGCTGGTCTTGGAACGTCGTAGGGGTTGTAACAGCATCAACAGCACGCCATACAGCAAACCCACGTGCAAGCCGCTCACCGCCAGCACGTGCATGGTGCCGGTACGGGCGTAGGCATTCCTGAGAGCGGCATCCAGATCATCCTGCACACCTAACACCAGCGCATGCGCAATGGTCAACTCCCGGGCTTGTTGGATATGTTCTTTGAAAGCGCTCTCCAGCCTCTTCCTCACGTGCAGACTGATCGCGACCAAAGCACTGGGTGGTTCATTCCCTATAACAAGCCAGTGACTGACGGGCAGGTAGGCCTGCCACTGGATGTGCTTCAGGATTAGATACCGTTTGTAATCGAACTGGTAAGGATTAGCGGAGGCTGCTGGTGGAGTAAGGTTCCCTTGTACTAGCAATTGATGACCGTATTGGAGGGAATCGGCTTGAGGTGAGCGAGGGAAGAAAACTGCCACCTGTCCTTTGGCCAGGTACCACTTTCCGTTAGCAAGCACCGCCTCCACTCTGCCCACTGAACTGACCGATTTAGGCTTCAACGCCACCGCTTTGACCAGCGTGATTTTATAATGGCTAATCTGCTGAGTAGGGACTGTAAGTGTTTCCGGTCTGTTTTTCAAGGAACTGCCCCAAAACGCAATTACCATTACGGTGAGCATTCCAATTGCCCCGGCCCATCTTCTTCTCCTAGCCAACGGGCGCTGCCTGGCCCACCACCGTACTGCCAGAAACAGCAGTACCATAAAAGCCACTGCCGGTCCTGCAAAAGAAAAGCGGTGGCCTACGGCGTGGAACAGGATGATTCCCAGTACAAAGCAGCCCATCAAACGCATTGCACCGGTGATCATGGGTTAGTTGTTTAGATTTTTAGGAAGGTACAATAAATGAAAACCCCGGGAGCAACGCAGATGCTCATCAGAAAAGGCAATTTGAGATCCTTGGAACAGATTTCTCAGGTATTTTGGGGTACCTGTCGCGTTCAGTTTCTCCATAAAGGACTTTCAAAATGGCTGCTTCTTTCTGAAAACCAGAGTATTTGCCAGTACGGGAAAGTGCTGCACTTTGATTTGGCTCTAGTTTATTGGAATAACTGGAATTTTCCTGAAGATGATAAAACTAGACTCAGGCTCTAATTTTGGTCTGTTTTTCTGAAAAGATGCTCAAAACAAGAGGCAAAAAAAGACGGATGGGTGTTTCACACTTTTGGAGAAACACCCATCCGTCTTTAAATAAGTATTCTAAGAATTAATCTTCGTAACGGCGGAAATTCTGGCGGCGGCGGGGAGCATCCTGGAGTTCATATTCTCCGTTTTTCTCCCTTTCCTCGCGCTCTTTCTGGCGCTTGTCGTCAAACTTGGTGTACGCCTCCACAATGCTCTTCACCAAGCGGTGACGCACCACGTCCTCGGCCTGCATTTCCACAAACCCAATTCCTTTAATGTCCTTGAGCACGGTCATGGCCTCAATCAACCCCGAGCGTTGGTTGCGCGGTAAGTCAATCTGCGTGCGGTCACCGTTGATCATCACTTTAGAGGTGGGTCCCATACGGGTCATGAACATCTTGATCTGCATGGGCGTGGTGTTCTGGGCCTCGTCCAACAACACAAACGCGTTGTTGAGGGTACGCCCGCGCATGTACGCCAACGGAGCTATCTCTATGATTTTGTTTTCATAGTAGTATTTCAATTTCTCCACCGGAATCATTTCCTCCAGCGCGTCATAGATAGGCCGCAGATACGGGTCTACCTTGTCTTTCATGTCACCGGGCAGGAACCCAAGGCTTTCACCGGCTTCCACTACCGGACGCGAGATGATGATTTTCTTCACCTCTTTGTTTTTCAGCGCCCGCACGGCCATAGCCACCGAGATGAAGGTTTTACCAGTACCGGCTGGTCCCAGGGCAAACACCAGGTCGTTCTTGGCTACGGCATCCACCAACTTCTGCTGGCTGGGCGTTTTGGCCTTGATCACGCCTCCCTTGCTGCCATACACAATCACATCGGGCGAGGTAATCACCACGTCATCCTCAAAATCGTTATCGGCGGTCAGAAACTTGTGAACGCTTTTATCGGTGATTTTCCCGTATTGGTGATAATGTTCAATCAGGGAAGAAAGGATCTCGTGGATTTTGGTGATCTCAGGGGTTTGGCCCTGAATCTTTATCTCGTTGCCGCGTGAAATGATCTTGCTGCTTGGGAAAGCGGCGGCCAACTGTTTAATATTCTGATTCTCAAGACCTAGGAAATCTACTAAAGAGACATTCTCCAGGGTTATAGTTTTTTCTACCAAAGGCTATTTCCGTTTATTAAAGTGGTTATAAAACCAATCTACTGAAAATATAGTAGATTTGTTATAAGACAAAACTAGAAATAATTAAGTTCTTTTGACCGACCGTTCCCATGGGAATTCTTACCTTCTTGTCAGACTTTGGTACCACAGACCACTACGTGGCCGCCGTAAAAGCTAAAATACTGACTATCAATCCTGCACAAGTTATTGTAGACATCTCGCACCACATTGAGCCGTTCAATATTCCGCACGGCTACCATGTCATGAACGCGGTGTACCAGGACTTCCCCAAGGGCACAGTACACATGATTGCGGTGGATACCCACGGCACCCGCAGCGGCCGCTACCAGGTGGCCCGCCACAACGGCCACTATTTTATCTGCGCCGACAACGGCCTGTTATCCCTGCTCACCGACAATGACCCTGAGCAATTGATTGACCTGCCCGAGCAACCCGATACCTCTTCCCCAACCCGTGACATTATGGTACCTGCCGCCGTGGCGCTGGCCCAGGGCGCTTCCATGGCCGAGGTGGGTGAACTAGCCGATGGCATGGTCCAACTCATCAACCGCCAGCTCCGCCTCAACGACCATTCCATTACCGGGCACGTGGTGCACGTAGACCACTACGGCAACCTGATCACCGACATCACCCAGGACAGCGTGGACGCCATAGGGCACGGCCGCCGATTCTCTATCCATTTCAACCGCGAAGTGGTAGACAGAGTGAGCAGCCGCTACAACCAATCCAACGAAGGCGACTGCGTAGCCCTCTTCAACCGCCAGGGTTTCCTGACCATTGGCATCAACAAAGGCCACGCCTCAGAACTGCTGGGCATGTACTTTGACTCCCCGGTTGAAATCAAATTCTCCCGCGATGCGGAATAATTAAGAATTGACAATTAGGAATTAAGAATAAACCTGGACTGAATGGCTTGACCTTTACTTCTTCCAAGGAACCGAACGGCAAACGCCTGTGGACATAATTCCTCATATTTTCAATTCCTAATTCTTAATTCCTAATTACTTGCAATGTTGATCAGAGTGGTACGGATGACCTTTCAGGAGGACAAAGTGGAAGCGTTTCTGGAAATATTCAAATCTTCACGGGACAAGATCAGCGCTTTTCCTGGTTGCCGAAGCGTGGAGCTGCTGCAGGATTACCACTTGCCCCACGTGTACAGCACTTACAGCCACTGGGACTCAGACGAGGCCCTGAATAACTACCGCAAATCAGAACTGTTCGGGAGTGTCTGGAAACCCACCAAAGCTTTGTTCGCGGAACCGGCGCAGGCTTTCTCCTTCAAGCCTGCTATTTTGTAATTGATTAGAGGATGTTGAACGATAATCAACTAAAGTTAGAGGCCATCTGGAAAGATAAGCATATGTTTGAGTTGCGGATTTCTGCAAATAATGGGCGATATTCTGGAATAACTGAAGTTTACGAGGTATCTGATTCCTTGCTCGAATTCGTAACCGGCTTGTATGAATTTCCTGAGGGAAAAGAAAAGATATCTTACTCTTGCGGAGTAAAGGATGGGTATGCTTTCTTCAGAATGGACTTCTATAGAATTGGCCGGTCGGGTATATGCGGAGTACTAGTAACAATGGAGGAAAGTGTATCAACGGAATACCGAAAGGAAGAAAAGCATAAACTCTCCCTGGAATTAATCATCGAATCTCACTCAATACCCATTTTTTGCAGAGAGTTAAAAAACTTAGCTGTAAATCAAAATGGTAGTGCTGTCTTGATGGGGATCAAGTAAATGCAAGTAGTTTTAGCTAAAATACTGCACTATAACATTGTTTAGACGCACCCAAGATTAGGTAAGATTAACCTTAAACTAAAGAAGTAATCGGCCAGTTTTAAAACTCCTTTTCTCATTCAAGGCATAAACTCGGCCCTTCAAACTCTTATTAAATTCTATCATAGCCTGCCTACTCTACCAATGGTTTTGTGCTTCTTCATTCAGGGCAGGTTTCCAGAAATCAGCTCTGAAACGTTTTTTACTTCACAAGCTTTCAAATCTTTTCTCACCTCCATCTCGTGGGTTTCTGATCCTCAACCCCTCACAAGTCATTATAACCATAAACTATAAACTCATCAATAATATCAATTTGAACTATCAAGAGTAACCCGGCACTTTTGGGGCATTGATTCATTAACCAAGCCCAAAATGCTTAGAAAACCATTACTCTTATTAACCTTCTTGGCCAGTAGCCAGTTGGTTTTTGCGCAGAAACCGCTTACCACCAACACAGGTGCTCCGGTAGGCAACAACCAGAATTCCAAAACGGCCGGCGAGAACGGACCGGTGCTGCTGGAAGATGTGCACCTGATTGAGAAACTCGCTTCCTTTGACCGTGAGCGCATCCCGGAGCGCGTGGTGCACGCCCGCGGAGCCGGAGCCTTCGGGGAGTTTGAGAACTACGCAGACTTCTCGGCCTACACCAAAGCCTCTCTGTTCAACACGCCAGGCAAGAAAACGCCGGTGTTTGTGCGCTTCTCCACCGTGGTACACGAGCAAGGCTCTCCGGAAACGTTGCGGGACCCGCGCGGCTTTGCCGTGAAGTTCTACACAGACCAAGGCAACTATGACTTGGTGGGCAACAACCTGCCGGTGTTCTTCATCAGAGACGCCATGAAGTTCCCGGACATGGTGCACTCTTTCAAGCCCTCTCCTATCTACAACCGCCAGGACAACAACCGCGTGTTCGATTTCCTGTCTAACGTACCGGAAAGCACCAACATGCTCACGTACCTGTACCAGGACCTGGGCATTCCGGCCAACTACCGCCAGATGGATGGGCATGGGGTACACGCCTTTAAATGGGTGAACGCCAAAGGCGAAGTAACTTATGTGAAATACAAGTGGACCTCGCAGCAAGGCGTGAAAACCTTGACCGGTGCCGAAGCAGCGCAGGTACAGGCCCAAAACCACAGCCACGCCACCCAAGACCTGTACACCGAGATCAACAAAGGCAACTTCCCGGCCTGGGAGCTGTCGGTGCAGATGATCAAACCCGAAGACCTGGACAAGTTTGACTTCAACCCGCTGGACCCTACCAAGATCTGGCCGGAGAGCATCGCGCCTAGCAAAAAGATTGGCAAGATGACCTTGAACAAGGTGCCCGATAACTTCTTTGAATCTGTGGAGCAGGCCGCTTTTGCGCCGGGCACGTTGGTACCGGGTATTGAGCCTTCTGAGGACCGGCTGTTGCAGGGCCGCGTGTTCTCTTACTTTGATACCCAACGATACCGCCTGGGCGGAAACTTCCAGCGCATAGCTGTGAACGCGCCCAAAGTGGAGGTGAACAGCTTCAACCAGAACGGGGTCATGAGCAACCGCACCACCAAGTCAGAGGTGAACTACCAGCCTAGCACCTCGCAGCCAAGCTTCGTGGACAACAGCCAGTTCAATTACTCCGGCCAGAAAATCAACGCCGAGACCATGCAGCGGGCCATCAGCAAGCAGAACAATTTCCAGCAGGCAGGCGATCTGTACCGCTCCCTTTCCAAAGTGGAGAAAGACCACCTCATCAATAACCTGGCCGGTGACCTGAGCCAGGTGAAGAACAAAGAAATAGTGAATAGAATGGTGAATTACTTCTACCAGGCCGATGCCGAATACGGTACCCGCCTGATCAAAGCCCTGAAACTGGAGAAAAGCCAGGTGCAGGCGCTTACCCAGAAATAATTCTACTAAACATACCGGGTCAAGCCGGGCAGTTTCTGTCCGGCCTGCCTTCTTCCTTTGCTTCAACCGTCCAAAACTATATTCCCGTGAACACTCTGCAGGTGATCTGCCTTTCCCATGAAAACGCCTCCCTGGCCTACCGTGAGGCGCTCCAGCTTTCCGCCCCAGAGGCAAACCAATTCATGCTTTCTTTGAAGCAGCGTGGTCTGGTGAAAGGATTGGTAGTGGTCACCACTTGCAACCGTACCGAGGTGTACTTTGAGTCTGAAGGCACTTCTACCACCCTCATTCTGGAGGAACTGCTCTCCTTCAAAAAGATCGAAAACCGGGCGGTTTACCAGAAACTGTTCAAAAACATCCGCCATAGCCAGGACACTTTCCAGTACCTCTTGGAAGTAGGCATTGGCCTACGCTCCCAGGTGCTGGGCGATCGGCAGATTATCAGCCAATTAAAGGCCAGCTACCAACAGGCGCATGCCCTGCAGGTGACCAGTCCGCTTTTACACCAGGCGTTTCAGTCTCTGTTCAAGACCCACAAACGGGTGCATAACGAGGCTTCTTTCCGGGCGGGAGCTTCCTCGGTGGGCTACGCCGCGCTGGAGCGGGTCACCGATTTCTTCCCACGTAAAACGCTTGCCCAGAAGAAACTCCTGATTATAGGCATCGGCCAATTGGGCACCGATGTTGCCCGTTACGCGGCTTCGTTCGGGTTTTCCCATATTACCCTGAGCAACCGCACCCAAGCCAAAGCGCAGACTCTGGCTTCTGAAGTAAAAGCCCGGGTGCTGCCGTTTGAAGGATTGGCAGAGCAAGTAGCCTCATTTGACGTGATTGTTTCCTGCGTGAGCGGTGGTGAAGTACTTTCCTTGCAGAACTTTAAGAACTTACCAGAAAAAAGGCGCGTGTTGCTGGATTTGGCGGTTCCGCTGAGTTTCCCTGCGGAAGTGGGGCAATTTCCGGGCATTTCCCTGGTAAACATGGATGAACTTCTCTCTAAAACCCAGGCGGTGCAGAAAGTGCGCGAAGACGCCATCGCGGAGGTAAAAAGAATCATCATGGAAGACGTGCGCAGCTTCGAGGATTGGCTGCAGGATATACCCGTAATCCAAACGCTTCAGGAACTCAGGCGCTACTTTGCCACCGTTCTGGAAGCTGAACTCCAGAATCATTCCCAAACCCCCACTCCCCAACTCTCCCAGTCACTGGCCGAAGCTGCTCTCAAAAAGCTGCTCCGCCGTCCGGCCAAAACCTTGAGAACCAGCCAGGGCCCTAACCGACAGGTGCTGCTGGAATCTTTGCAGACGTTATTTCACCTTGCCTAAACCCATATACCCATGTCACTGATCACCAAAACCGGCGTCATGTTAGTGAACCAAGGCACCCCAGACAGCCCTTCCGTAGCCGATGTGCGCAAATATCTCAGGCAGTTCCTGATGGATGAGCGGGTCATTGATCTTCCGTTCCTGAAGCGCTGGCCTTTGGTGAACCTTGTGATCGCCCCGTTCCGGGCACCTAAATCTGCGAAGGTGTACCGCCAGCTCTGGACCGCTCAAGGCTCGCCACTGAAGGTGTACGGCTACCGGGCGGTGCAACTGTTGCAGGCCTCGCTGGGCAGTAAATACGTGGTGAAACTGGCCATGCGCTACCAGAACCCGTCCATTGAAAATGCTCTTGCCGAATTCAAAGCCTTGGGCATTAGTTCCTTGGTGGTGGTGCCGCTGTACCCGCAGTACGCCTCGGCCACTACCGGATCGGTGTACCAGAAGGTGATGGAAACGGTAAAAGACTGGACCGTGCTGCCCCAGATCAGGTTTGTGAATCAGTTTTGGGACCATCCGCAGTTTATCCGGGCTTTCGCGAAACTAGGCCAAAAACACCTGGACCGGCAAACGTACGACCACGTGGTGTTCACCTATCACGGCCTGCCCCAGCGGCAACTGCACAAAGACGAGCGGTTCAAAAGCTGCGAAGAGGCCCATTGCCAGCACTCGCTGCACGAAGGCAACCAGTTCTGCTACCGGGCGCAGTGCTACGCCACCAGTCGTGCCATTGCCTTGGAGCTAGGCATTCCGGAAGACCAATATACGGTCTGCTTCCAATCCCGGCTGGGGAAGGATCCCTGGATTCAGCCCTACACCGAGGACGTGATCCGCAAGTTGGCGGCCGTTGGCACGAAAAAAGTGCTGGTGTTTGCGCCTTCCTTTATTGCCGACTGCCTGGAAACCACCATTGAGGTGGGCGAGGAATACAAAGAGCTGTTTGAAGAACTGGGCGGCACCCACTGGCAACTGGTGGAAAGCCTCAACGACAATGCCTCCTGGATTGCCTGCCTCCACCAACTTGTCACCCAGTTTACCTCTGTTTCGCAGAAAACGGCCCAAAAAGCCTTTCACGCTTTTAAACGCTACCCCAGCATCCATTCCATTTCTCTCAATTGATCAAGACCCAATAGTCCATACCCATGAAAACCCTTTTATTGAAATTAGCTTTCTTCTTTTTACCCGCCACTTTGTTCGCGCAGAGCACAGATTTGTTTTCCGCCGCCAGAACCGGCAATGTGGCCGCTATCCAGCAGCTGATTCAGTCCAAAGCCGATGTGAACACCACCGATGCCAAAGGCTTCACGCCCCTGATTCTAGCCGTGTACAACGGTCAGCCGGAAGCCGCTGCTGCCCTGCTCAAAGCCGGGGCCAACGTGAACTACCAGGACCTCACCGGCAACACCGCCCTCATGGGAGCCGCGTTCAAAGGCCACCTTGCCATTGCCCAACTCCTGATTGACCACAAAGCCAACCTGAACCTGCAGAACGGAAACGGCGGCACGGCCCTGATGTTCGCCACCATGTTCGGGCGGAATGACCTGGTGCAACTGCTGCTTCAGCACGGCGCCGATGCCTCACTCAAAGACCAGCGCGGCCTTACCGCCCTGGCGCTGGCGCAGCAACAAGGCAATACCCAGGCGGCTGCCCTGCTGCAGAAATAACGAGGAGCACGTTCTCATAACAGAACAAACTCCCTTTCCATAGATCCGCATCGGCCGGGGCAGCACCTCGGCCGTTTGCTTTTATAAGCAGTCAGGAACCACCCACCCCGTTGCTCTTTCTGTTTTGCGGCTGTTTTTACCAGATCAACCCCAAAACAAAACAAATCAGCGGGAAAGAAGTAATTTTACCCAGCACTGCTCCGGTGAGCCCTGCCCTTTAACACGCACCCTAACCCAGGTAGCCCATGAACTACTTCCAATTCTATGAAATGCCGGAAAGCTTTCTGCCCAATGAGAAAGCCATCCAGACCAAGTATTACGCCCTGAGCCGCGAGTTCCACCCCGACTTCTACACGTTGGAGTCGCAGGAAAAGCAGCAGGAGATTCTGGAGAAGTCTACCCTCAACACCAACGCCTACCGCACGCTTTCAAATTTTGACCGCCGCATGCAGTACATTCTGGAGCAGCACGGCCTCTTGGAAGAAGGCGGCCAGAACGATTTGCCGCAGGATTTCCTGATGGAGGTAATGGAACTGAACGAGCAGCTGATGGAGCTGGAAATGGAGCCAGATTCTCTGCAGTTCAAGATTGTCTCTGACCAAACCATGCAACTGGAAGGCGAACTGAAGGCCGAGATCTGGCCCCTGCTGGAAAATTATGCAAATTTATCGCCTGAGGATCAGATAGAAGCCTTAAAACAGGTAAAAAATTATTATTTGAAGCGCCGGTACCTCTTGCGTATTCAGGATTCATTGGCTAAGTTTGCACCACATTCCTGATAAGCACCGCGGAAACGCACCGTTTAACAGGTTCTACCGAAAGAGTGCTTGCCCAGGTGGCGGAATCGGTAGACGCGTTGGTCTCAAACACCAATATCTTCACGGATGTGCCGGTTCGACTCCGGCCCTGGGTACTCCAGCGGACTTGTTCACAAAAGACAGTGACAAGTCCGCTTTTTTATTGTTATAACTTGCTGTTATAGTGTTTATTACATGGAATACCGAGTTGATTCCATTTGTTCGATAACAGGCATTTTCCTTGTCGTAGAAAATATGACCAGTAAATGTGGTTTGCTGTACCCTACGTTTAACAGAAATACCTTCATTCAAC
The DNA here is from genome assembly GCF_017355955.1 of Sabulibacter ruber. GTDB lineage: Bacteria > Bacteroidota > Bacteroidia > Cytophagales > Hymenobacteraceae > Nibribacter > Nibribacter ruber_A. The sequence goes on from NZ_JAFFID010000001.1 coordinate 1,102,232, forward strand.
CACAGAAAGGGCGTTTTTCTAACATACTGGATACATATTGCAGCCACCTCTTCAGGGTTCGATACGTTCATTTGCAGTTTCTCCAGCTTAGATTCAATTTGTTCCTTTTGGTTCTCAAATTCATGTAACTTCTGTTTGAATAGATCATTTGAAATCATACCTGAAAGTAACATATCAGCTAGTTGACTCATTTTTGACTTTAAAGCATCTACTTTAATTTGACATTTCTCTATATCCGCAGAGTTTATCGAATTAAGTTCGACAAGTAATTCTTTCAGTCTTTGTGTTAATAAGGACGATGGAAGACTAATTGGAACAATGTTTTTGAGATATTCATAGAATTCTTTGTTTGCCTTTACTGCTGATACATTAATCCTACAATCCTGATTATTACATATGTAATAATACTTTTGCTTTTTCTTGTTTAAGTATCCAGTAAACTTGCTCCCGCAGCTTGCACATTTAATGTTCCCTTTCAGTGGCAGCCCAGTGTTTATAATTAAATTGCCATTTCTCGGTTTACCATCAGTATCTAAAATTTCCATGGCCCTTTTAAATTCAAGTAAGGAAACAATCTTAGGGTGCTTACCTTCTATAGGTATATAATCATAAGAGTTTGATATCATTATTCCACAATAGAATGGATTACGGAATATTTCAGACCACCTCTTGGTATTAATTCTTAATCCCTTAACATATAAATACCGTTGTATTTCGATGGGTGTGAAACCCTTCAACAGCATTTGAAATCCTTCCCTTATATGTTCCCCTTCTCTGTTTATATGAATTATCTTTTTAGAATCCCTTGCATATCCACGTGGACATTTATGCACCCAATAACCATTTTGAATCTTTTCCCTCATTTTCCTCTTTGTATCTATACTTTTGTTAACATTGGCAATATTTGCTTGTAACAAAGTCATAGTCAACATGACCTTTCCCTCAATAGATTCAGGGTCAAACGTGTTTATAGCAGAGTATACCTTTATAGAATTCCTTTGTAGCAATGAAATAATTTCAATAGCTTGAATACCAGTCCTGGAAAAGCGGTCATAGTTAAAGCAAATTATAGCACCAATCTTATTCTTCTTAGAAGTGACAAAATCCAGCATTGCTCTAAACTCTTTTCTATCATCATCTGATTTAGCAGATTCATAGACGCCACCAAAATACTTTACAACTTTAAAACCATTTTTGATAGCAAAACTTGTACATTCTTTATATTGAGTATCCAAGCTATCATTTGATAGCTGTTCTTTAGAAGATACACGAGTGTAGATAACAGCAGTTTTATCCTTTGAAATACTTATTTCATTTTGAATTGGAGCAAACCGTTTGAAATAGTCGTACTGCATAAATTAGAATAGATTATAGACACAAATAATTAATCATAAAGAACAATTAAAAGCACTCGCAAGATGGGCGCGCCCCTGTTCGAGATCCGGCAGCTGGCCGAGGAGAACGGCATCTACGTGTTCAGATTCAACTATGAACTCTACGGGGACATGAGCCACCGTGTGGTGCGGATGCTCTCGAAATACGCGCCCCAGGTAGAGGTGGACCTGGGCAACTTCCGGCACGTAGACATCGGGCAGCACGCTAAAGCGATCTGGGAGCGGGTGCCCCGCGCCAAAGCCTTCACCGTTTTCCTGGAGACCAGCCGGTTCCTCAACCCCGGGCAGGGATACTTCAACAGCCGTACCGTCAAACTGGAGAGCCCCACTGACAGCGAGCTAGTTCTCGTTCCCGCCCCCATGGAGGTGCACAGGGCCATCTTCCTGCCAGGGTTCCGCCACAAGAAGACCGGCATCATCGTCACCGGCCTCTGCCCCGCAAACCAAGTGCAGGAGAACCTCTTCTCATGTGGCACCCAGGAAAGAGACAGCGGGCTGATGCAGACATTGGATACGCTGAGGCAGCGGTTCGGGCACAGCGTCTTGCGCTACGGGGTGCAGGGCACAGGCCAGAAGTGACAGATGTGGAGCGGCAATCTCTCCCCCTGCTACACCACCCGGCTTGAGGATTTGATAAAAGTCTATTAAGCAGATTATAGAAAGCTATTACCAGTGGTGATGCACAGTATCCATCAACGAAGTCACCCATTGGTCAGCTGCCATATAAGAATTCTTTCCCTAAATGAAAACCTATTGATGAGTCATTGGGTAAGAGGTTTTAAAAAAGGCAATAATAGCCAACCTTCTCACCTTTTTACGATCGAATGACATATAATCCTGCCCCATCTTGGCCCGAATCTTTAAGCTCCATTCACCTAAAAAAGCTCTCGTTTCATCAAAAACGAACGTCCCGTCATGGAGAGTACCGAAAACGCCTGTCTTACTTATTATCCCTGAAACACTTCTACTAGTATCAAGACTTGTACTTCCCATCGGTGTTTTTAACTCCGCTTCAATATCAGAAGGTTCATCCAAATCACCTAATAGCTTTATTTCAGTAAAAGAAATAGTTTTATTTCTGGTGTAAAAAGGGAAATGCTCTGGCGTTAAAGTGAAAACAAGTTCCTGTTCCGCACCAGCTGGTGCAGGTTTAAGAAACCGGTGCCACTCACTTGGGAAAACACTTTCTAAGTCAATTAACTGAATACCTTTTTCAGGTAATATGCTGCGTAATTCCTGCAATGCCCCATCACGCAATTGCTGGCCACCATCTATGGAAGAAAAACGCATATGCAGAATTACATCGGTTATAGTCCGGCGATCAAAGTAGTTTGTTTCTCTAGGAAGATCAAGCTGCCAGGTGCTCTCAGCTCCAGCACCTTCAAAAGGCAAGTAACGTTCATCTCTAAAATCCAACTGAAAGACGCCACTATCTTCGAGTCCGTGGCTGGTGGCAATTGCCTGTGTAGGAACAAAATCAGGGAAAAACCTGCTATCGGGATTTCCTGAACTGGACTGATCCTTATACGCTGGATTTACATCATTACTGATTCGCACTTTACTCTTTTTTAACCGTAAGGTGCAGTTAATGCTTGTATAAGGGCCTACTACGCATGGAATTGATATAGTTACTGATTTAATCCTTCTTTTATAATGACCTGGATAATCCATGTCGAACAACCACTCTGGTAGCACCACTTCACAGGTCCCATTCTCAATAAGCTCTATTAAGCTAAGAGGATCAATCTTACGTAAGGAAATATGCTTTTGAATTTCAAAGCTACGCTTATTCTGCTCAAGGTAGGCAATTTCCAACCTTTTAAGGGCCTGTTGCAGCCGCTCCCCGGAAAGCAATCCTTGCTTAAGGCTGTCCCAGTATCCAAACTGAATGTAATTAGTTGGATCATCAAGTCTGAGGGAAAGATCATTTCGGAAAGCTTTCTCCGCCTTTTTAGCCTGATCATAGGCCTGTTTGTAACTCTCAAAATATAGACCTGACAACTCTCCGGTCATCCAAACATATAATTCCTTGTTCGTAAATTTGGAATGCATGAGGCTATGCATCTCTTGGTTTTGCTGTACCATCAAATCATGGTTATCCAGTTCGATTTGTGCAATAGCTAACCGTACCTCTGTCGCTATAATCTGTTTTTCCAACTGCTTCATCTCTGATTCGGCCACATCTTTCTGTAACTGCCACTCCTGGCTCCGGCGTTCATAACCAGCCATTGTCCCCACGAGTGATCCTGCCGATCCGGCAATAGAAGCCAAAATGCCTAAATTCTGAGCTGCCCGATCAGCCGCATTGGAGGTATTACTACCCCCAACCTGGGTAGCCGCAATAGGGAACCCTGTAATAAATTCAGGTAATAAACTAAGAGACACTGCTCCCATCATAACGCCAGCTTGAATGCCCTGTATTCCTAAACTGGTACCCATTAATGTAAGCTGCGTTGCCTCCAGTAGACTAATTGGTAAAGTTAGGTTTCGGCTATAGTAGTCTTTCCGAATCTTTACCGTTTCTAAAGATCGCTGCAGTCCTTGTAGATTAGCCTTTGCTTCATCAATTTGCCGCTGCTTAGTCTGACGTTGTGCGTTAAGAAGTACTCCTTCAAAGCTTTGTCTCAGGAGGGCCATCTCTTCGGCATCCTTTTTCTCTAAAGCAGATAGTAAAGCACTCCCATACGAACGGACCTCTGCACACAATTGATTGGCGTTCTGCAGCAGGTAAGTAAACCGGTAAGAAGGTACGCCTGTATTAATATCAGCAAGAATTGCACTGAGGTCAATACCCGCTTGCTGAGCGCGGATAAAAAGTTCAGGTTCAATAGCGTTCTCAAATGGGGATAAGTCTGTTATAACACCATCTATGTTCTGGCAGTACCGGATCTTTCGCTGGCGATCCTCAATTATATCCCAATATTTTAGCAATTTATCATTCTGAGGAATGCAGAAATATAGATCCTGATGACTCACTAATAACTTGCTCCATCCCGAGTCAATCAACTTGCGCCATTTATCAATATTTAAATTTTCTTCTTTTAACTTACCGTTTTTTGCAACTGCTTTACCTTTTTTTACCACACCATTATAGCTCCTGGTTAGCTTTCTAATCTCTTCCAGTAACATACCGGAATGATCTGGTCCTAATGTAAAGTGCTCCAGCTCAACTAGGGTGTTCGCTAGAGCATCTAGAGGTTTAAGTTCTTTAAATGATTTAATGGGTGCTTTTCTATGTGGAAAGATAGTTTTGGGCTTAGGGCCCAATATTGCCTCGGCTCGGCGGTATAACAAGGCCGCCATGTTTATTGAAGTTATAGTCTCCTGCCGAAACATTTGGTCACCCCAAGCAATCAGGGTATCTAAGTATTGCATAACTACTCCCTTTTGTAGCGCAGTTGGGCGCATACTGGCTAACAAATAGGGATTAAATGGATTCTGCTGCCATGCTTTAACTTGGGCCTCAGCTGTGAGCTGAGCAGTAGTTGTACCTGCTCCTGCCAGATCCAGCATAAGTTGACGAACGCTTTCCCTTTGATATGCTTCAGAAGAGGCTTCTACAAAGGGTCTAGGACGCCAGTATTTTCTTGGTGCTAGTTCATTGCGACTATCCGTAGGATCGAATACAAAATGCAACCACTTCAAAGCATCCTCATGCTTTTGATTAGCCGATAGCCTCTCGGCAATTAGCAGTGGACCGTGCACGAAAAGTTCCCAATTATAGATTGAATAGGCGCCGGGAAGCTCATAATCAATATCTGTCGTGGGATAGGGCTCAAGAACCGCTTCAGTCGGATCGTAAGTATCCTCAAAAAGTTCGTTATTATTTAATTGCTGCAAAGAGGGGTTCATGAGACCAGGAGATGGCAGACCATACCGATTTAATTGGCGAATCACTTCGGTAATATACGGATGATAGTGTGTGTGGAAGCTTCCAGAAAAAAAACAGTAGGTGCGTTTTGCATCTTGAATAAAAAACTGATCATCAAGTTTTCCGTCGTCTGTTGTAGTATAGGAATTTGATTCATTTGATGGTAGCCATCGCTTTTGATACTGATGGGGGGCAATTACCCGATAAATAGAGGGATGATAATCAAGGGATTTAAGAAGATCTGGAATTACGCATTTTTTCAGCGTTCCTTGGGGATCATCATCCTGAGTGATTGGCTCACCGGAAACGAATTGCAAGGCACTTTGTAAGGCTCCGAATGCAAGATCCTGAATATCTGCCAAAATATCAGTAACAAAGTCAAAAGAGCCTAAGTCAGGTTTATGGGTATTCAGCGCACCATAAGCGTCGTCGAGTACAAAAGATCCAAGGAATTTTAGATAAGTACCATCATATACATTATTACCTACATCAATACCTAACCGGGTAACATGAGATTGAATTACTAATTGGTCATCGTTTTCGATACGACCATTAAAGGTGAACAACCGTTTACGATCAAAAGGAGCATCTGGTGCTTTCTTTTTTCTTGCGTCTTCATTTTCCTTCACTTCATCTTCTGAAGGGTAGCCCCCCTTACTTAATATTTCTTGAAATTCCCTGAGAAGCGGACCTGTCAAATCTAGAAATGTCAATTTAGAGTTTGACATTTTCTTAGATGTCCATTGCCCATGGCGATATTCACTCCAAGCAAGTTGAATATCATATTGTTTTTTAGGTAAAAAATCAAGAACACGAAAAAAGGGATGAAGGCTAATTGTATCGAAAACCAGCTTCAAACCTGCCCCTACTGCTTCAATAGCCTCTTTTAAAGGATCTGACGGAAGATCCTCAAAGTCTCTTCTCCTTATTTTAAGATCATGAAGATCAACATGAACAGCATCTTCAATTGCTTCTAATAACTTATTATAAGCACCAATAAGTGAATAAACAACTGCTCCTCCCGCCTGAGACACTTGTAATAATAGATTCACTACATCAAAAAAAGGACGTAGAAATGCATCCATTTTAAAAGGGCTCTCATCCTTCTCTGATATAATGGGCCAAAATAGATACAAACGACGATTATAAATGATGGGAATAAGATGGTCGCCTTCAATGTCCACGTCAACCTTTTCCCATGGTGTCCAACAGATTCGGTTTAATAGTCGTCTATAGTAATAGTGATTTGGTGAGTTTCTGGTGCGGCCAAACACGTGGATAGTATCACGCCCTTTAGGACCTTCCTCCACATACATACCACAAATTTGCAGCCGCGAAACTTCGTCCAGCTTTTCCAAGTAGTGCAGAAAAGCAGTTTCCGCCTTGTCCATAGAGATGTCATGCTGCATCAACTCATCTTCCAGTTCCTTAAAGAATGGGGTTTTATCACTACGCCATTCCTGTTTCAGGTAATTCTGCGGATAAAGGAATACCTTCCGGTTGGCTTCCCAGGTTGGATAGTTTCGCATCCATTCCCACTGAACTGCCCCCTCATCTGAGATAGCTACTTTGGGTTCTAAGTTCATAAGAACGCGTTCTACAAATAGCTGCACAGTTGAAATTGCAGAGTGTACCCGGGTCGTTTTTCGGCAGGAACTCATTTCTACGTCCAGCAGAAAATGATCGTAAAGTGACCCGGAACTTTCCTTGTTCCAATCTGCTACCAGATAATCAACTAAAGCCCGCCGTTGTTGCTCACGCAGTTGATCCCGGATTTCCTTAGCCACTGCTGGCCATTGGTCAGGGCCAAGTTTGGTACGGAGCACTTCACGTGCTATCCCAACAAACTTTGACGCGAACCTCGCATCTTGATCCCTCAGCATTAAGTCATTGGGGTACAATTGATCAACCGGCAGTCCGATGCGCCCAAGCAGTTTGAAACAGCGGCTTACCAGAAAGGGAAGCTGTTCATCCCTGAAATGATACGGGAACTGCGTATTAAGCGTGCTTACCACATGTCCGGTGGTATTGTTTAACAGCCCAATCAAGTATTTTAAATCATTAATATGCCATCCAGTCAGCTTATTGAGTGTCGTGATATAGTCGCTACGTTCCCTTCGCGTTGTGGCATCAAAAGGCAAAGGCAAATCGTCTGAAGACCCACTGGGGATACCTTGGGCAATACGAAAAAGCTTTGCATATTCACTCTTGTGCTCGGCAACAATTTCGTCTCTGAATTGTGTCCAACGGATCAATTTCTCCCAAGCTGAAAAGCGTGTCCGTATATCAACTAAGGATTGAGGTCCTTGAAGAGGCAACTGAGCTAGGTCCAGGTATTCTAATGATGGACCTGTTCCGAATAGCCAATCTATTTCGCTCACCTCTTGTATACCGATTTTTTTGATGACGACCGTAACTTTATGTAGCCTTTCGTAAATTTCATCAAAAAGCACAGTACCTGCGGGAAGTGGATCCTGTTTTAGCTTAAGGAGTTCATCCATGAACGAGGTGTTCGCGGAAGTATTTAGCCATTGGGTTAAGAGTGAAGCACAAACGGACAGTTCCAGGGCAAAATGCTGAGCTATACGTTCAGCAACGAATGAAGTATCGTCCGCTCCTAGGCCTGGCGATCGAAGTCCATTCTGGATAGAATCCTGTAATGCCTGTCGGACAACCGGATCAGGACCGTTGCGGCGTTCACCTTGGTCTACGTGCACCAGTAAGTAATTTAACTCAGATAGGGAAAAGGACGAAACTGACAATGTCTCCCAACGCTGAATGAAGCGCATGGTCAAAGTAGTGGAAGGAGTGCCGGTACTATCCAGGAATGGGTCCCCTGCAAAATTAATAAATGTGAGCAGTTCAGTCATCTTAGCTCCCAGGTATTTAGCTAGCGATGCATACCTGTAAACAAGGGATAAGTTAGTAAGCGAGATATCACTGTCAGCAATACTCAAAGTAGAAATTAGCATCCTACCCTCTTCGCTGGAAATCCCCAATGCACCTGCTAAATCAACCTCATGGGCACCAAACCGCCCAATGCTACCACTATTTACATCAGTCAATGGGAAGCGTGTTCCTCCTGGCAAGCCCCGTTGCTGCTTTTCAAACACCTCATAGTAAAATGAATTAGTACGAGGAAGGTGTTCAGAATTATAATTAACAATATCCAGATTGGCCCACCAGCTCAACAATTCAGGTATCGAAACAGAATGACCTTCTTTAAGTCGTTGCACATGAGACAGCTTGATTAAAAGGGGCGCATCCAGAATAGGTGTATTATTAAAATCCTTACTTGACAGTGCAGTTAAGGCACGATCTAAATCATAAATAGACCATCCAACTTTGCGCCACAATCGAAGTATCCGGCTAATAAATCCAGCCCCTTTTATGTTTAAGCCATCAATTCGGATATGGTCAGGATTACAGTCTGTAGGACTATTAAATTCTAATGTTAGGCGGCCCGCTGCTTGGACCGACTTGAGCGATAATAGTGTAAGTAATTCCGGATAAGATAAGTTTGCTTTGCTAAGAAATTTACTAACGTTTTCCAAGTCCTTTAACCAATTCAAGTTAAGTACTTTGTATCCCCATAGATGTTGAGCGAAGGTAGGCGTTCCTGATTGGATAGGCTGTCCCGTAATAAGTTTCCGCTCATTGGTAGAAAGGGAGAATACTTCGCCTACAATCAGTTCGTCCGTTAATATCCGAACTTCCGTCAGTTCATAAAATTGCTTTTGATTGTCGGGATCATTAGGAATTACCAATGGGGTGAAGATTTCCAATAATTCACGCCGTGAGGTCCCGAGTCGCTCTTGGATAATCCGCAACTCAGTGGTGTAAATATCAAAAGGGAGGGTGAACGGGAAAACGGTGCTGGCAAGTTTCTGGTAAGCATCTTCATTGATGTGATCCGGGATAACGCTCAGGTCTTCCTCGCTGGATTCAGTTTGATATGCCGGAGATGACCTGGGGGACACTGCGTTTTCCAGTACTTCATTGACTATATCTATATATGGAATGAGCGTGTTGGTGTTTTCACAGGATAATTTAATATCCACTATTTCCGGCCGCCGCGCCTTTTGTACATAGGAGCCATCTTCCGTCAATACTTCCAAGGCATTTTTGCTACCCGCGTTGTTGTCTGGGTTCTCCAGAAAAGCGAGCAGGTCCACTAGATAAGCTGCCGGGCTAAACAGCGAACGGCAGCGTTCACAGGAACACAGGGACTGCTCTTGAAATAGGTTCTTCAGATTGGGACTACTATCCCAAACAAACGCAGGAAAAGGTGTAACAGTCGTTTCTACCCCATTAAAAATCGGATTAAATTTAGTTGCCAAAAGGGTCGTTTTCGACCATGTCTCCTGAGCTCTGCTGTACAACTCTTCTGCTTTTTCTGCCTTAACATTCATTTTTCCCATGGCAGCCATAAATGCCTTCTTGCCTCTCTGCACAATATCATAAGCAGATTTATATCCGGCATTTAATAAATGCTTCGTCTCTTGATAACCTGCCCCCAGCCGTAATAACCGTTGGCGGATCTTAAGCGAATCGATCAGCCTATTTCTCTGATCTTCTGATAATTGCTTTGTTAATTCATTTTTTTCTAAAAATTCATGAATGGGAGTTCGCAACAAATTAAATTTATTTGCTTCCTGGAGTGTATTTAAAAGATCAGCTTCTGGTATACCTATGTTTGTATTATCATCGCCCGGCATATCCCGCAGCAGGGCAGTGGTAGGATAAAGTTCTGAAGCCCTGTTAAACACCTCAGTGGTAATTAGATGGCTATTATCAGGATCAGTTCCTAAAGTATTAATAACGATTTTATTGGTTTCTTTGAAGCTTAGTCGGGCTGCATCCTTTGGGTTTAAAAGATTTGATGTTAAAAACTTAGCTAATCTGGGTTCGCCGCTTGCTATGAACCCGAAAACTGCAGATTTCCAAACCTTTTCTTTCATCGGCCTGCCGATTTTCTTCTCCCGCTTGAAGGATCGCCAAAAGAGCTCATCATTACCATCATTAAACCGCCACAACTGAGCTATTTTTTTTGCTATCTGCTTATCAACGCCACTAAGCTCGAAGATATCATTAAAAGAAAGTTGTTGATCGGATAATCGTTCTTCTCGCACCTCTTCCAGGGTACGATCCTGGAGATTGCTTATGATTGAATCAACCTCTTTATTGTCCAACTTTTCAATCAAACCTTTTGACATGGCAGCACGGATAGACCGACCCAGGCGTTCAGTAGTTAATCCTTGTAAGACTTTCTTTTCCGTGCCAGTATTTGTCACTACAAACGCAAAGGCAATATCAACATGAATAGATAATTCCTTAGCGAGTTTACGCGCAGTAGCATAGCGTCGAACGAGTTCTTCAGGCTTTCCGGAAAGCCTTGCCACCTCTTTCCATTCGTGATCTTCGACCTGGTCGGCTTTGACCCCATTCAATACCCGGAGAATATTCCGGTGCAGGACATTGTACTGGGAAGATGGTTTATGTACTTCCAGGTCTACCTTCAAAGAGTGCCTTGGACGATACTCGAATTCCTTCCTTATGGTGGGCTTTGTTCCTGCATTATCTTCCTTTCCAGTGCTATCTTTCTTATTTCGTGGTTCCTTCCCATTGCCAGTTGATTCAGGTTCCTGTGTGTAAGCCTCGACAATGAGATGAATAACAGTAGCTTTCTCAAATGATATATTTTTAAGCTCCATTGCTAAACGGTACTCCCCATTATTGTCCGTATGGGTAGTAGCAACGGACTCTTCTGTTCTCAACCTTTTATGTTTCACCAAAAGCCGGTAGCCCTTTAACGGAGTACCATTTTCATCGGTAACCTTACCATAAAGCATGGAACCATTTAAAGGCTTCTGCCCATTATCTTTAATTACCTTATTTACCTCCAGAGCCTTTGATGTGCCATTACCCTGCTTAGGATTTCTTTTATTAGATTCCATTAGGTTTGGAGTTTGAGTTAATTTCAAAACGGTTGAGTTTGGTTAACTCTCAGGCTCATTTTTCTTACCTCCCTGGAGTTCGGGAGGAGCATAGAATAGGGTCACAATACTCTGATAGGCTAACTTTGTGCTTTTGATGCGTTGCACGATGTACTCCCTAAACGAAAACAATAAAAGCAATATGGCCGGCCAGGTTGGTAAACCAGTCAGCAAACCGATCCACTGAAAAATTATTATTAGCGCAACCACTAAAACAAGGCTCCTGAAAAATTTAGAGATAGCCATTGCCCGGTTCACCTGCTCTGCTACGGACGGATACCAGGTATCAAGGATGCAAAGTGCCCATTTGAAGGTGTTGTCTCTTTCAGTCGCCGGCTTTGCTTCAGAATCCATAAGGTGTTTAGCAGACACATAATTTTGGTCTAGCTTAAGTTCGAGTTTAAGGTTAAAGAAGGAATGAAGGACTTTACGCAGAGGGTTACTCCTATATTTTTCCCAAAACTCTTCAACTACTTCATCAGATAATTTGCTAGATTTAAGTCTTTTTAAGTGAATCTTTTTTTGTTCTCTACTTAATTTTTTAGCTTTTTCTATTTTTTCTTTTTTTGGTTTTTTGATTTGCTCTTCTAAGTTTTCCCGGTAAGGATAAATTTGCCTTCTGATAATATCATATACAACATCCATTCCACCTGCCACCGAACCCAAGTAATAACCAAATCCAAAAGCAGCAAATACAAAACTTACCCAGAAAATGGGGGCGTATAGTTCTTCTAAAGCATAACAATATAATGGCTGTCCAATTGTATTACTAGTGTTGAACCATGCAGGGTGCTGAGCCTCCATTGCAAGGAGTATAGTTACCATCGCGCTACCTGGTAGCAGTATGACGATAAATTCTGTAAAGCCAAGGAAGAACTCATTTGGTTTGAAATCCATTTTAACTAATAATCAGAACTACCACTCCATAAACTTCTTATATTCCATTATCACCTATATATAATCAAATATGAGCAATCAGAATTATTGACCAGGAAAAAGCTTCCAAGTTGCACCGGTTGTGGGTCCTGTAACTTGCCATCCCTCACCTGAAGGTGAATTGAAGTAGACATCTCCAGTTCTATTATCCTTAAAGACTTTGGAACCATATAGATTTCGAGAAGTTCCTACTCCTACTATGTCTCCCGTTTTGTATTTATCATTATTCTCAAGTATGACCATATAAATGTTTCCACTTTGCGGATCAATAAGCATATTGGTTGAAAGCTCTCCATTTTTAATAATTTGAAGGTCTTGACTAGATTTTGTAATAAGTGCCTCTATTCGGCTTTTAGAAAGAGCTCGTTGGACTATGATAGGATCAACCTTATTTGCTTTAATATCATCAATTTGTTCTGGGAATTCTAACCAATCAACCATGTCTGATAGTCCACCTAATATTGCCAAACCAGAACCAACTGCGCTTAAGGCCATTGAACCAGTACTCGCAAATCCACGATTTCTGCCGCTTTTATTTCCTCCAGCAGCCTTTTTAACGTCACTTCGTGAAACGTAGTAGGAATCACCTTTTGCACTAAGCCCACCTGCAGGTAAGCTCTCCCGTGCCGTGATTGCAGTATACGCCCACCCTCTTTTAGCTGCTGCAGCAATCTGTCGAGCCTGTTGTTCGGGAGAGTCCATCAGTCCAGTCATTGTAGATTTGAGCTCAATCATAAGTTTCCGCTTAGGAAATGCAATATCAGGTCGAGTTCCCTCGGATTTCATTAATGATTCGGTTACAGCGTCGCTCCATTGTTGTTTAACCCAAGACTGTGTTCGTTTATGAGCCTCAATGCCGATATCGCGTCGCCACCTAAAAAAACCATCCTTTCCTTTATATTTTTTAGGATCATAAGGAATATCCTTCTCTGCAGCAATTAAATCTGATCGAAAATGATGGTACACCTTCTGCCTAATAGCCATATGGTCATCCTCCAAAGATTTTGAAGGATCTTCTCCACTAGTTCCTGTTGGATCAAAAAATCTAATTGGATTTCCTAAGGAATATTGGTAAACATTGAGTCCATCCGAAATGCCTAAAGGGTCACAACTTATCCACTTACCAACCCAAGCAGCATAATATCGTAAACCGTGGTAATAGAATCCGCTTTCTTCATCTCTTTCCTTATTAGTATACCTAAATCGTTTTGGAGTTTCAGTTTGGTTGCGCACCGCTTGGTAGGACGTACTTCCGTAAGGGGTATATTCCTCGTATGATATTATTTCTGCTTTTTCATTAAGCTCTAAGCTAACTGAACCCAGGTGGTTTCCTAATTGGTAACGGATTAATTGCCGAGGAGCTGGGTCATTACCTGCTGTATCTAAAATGCACTTCTCTACTAAAGCAATTCGTTGCTTGTCGTCCATGATGTGCAGGGTCTCACGTTGCAGAGAGATTACAGCGCCGCTGTTGCGCAGCCGGAATATTTCAAAGCCACCAAGGTAGATCCGCTCTTCTATGAGGGTAGTGGATTTCTCCCACACCTTACGCACCCTTTGGCCACCTGAATCATAAACATAATAGGCAGTTCCTCCTCCTCCTAAATCCGTCTGCCGTAACTGATCCCTGTAATCCCAGTGCATGTTAGCTTCCTGCTGATTCCGGTGATTGCCCAAATGGGGCATTCGGATTATATTGCCATGCTCATCATGCAGGTATGATTCCGTGGTGGGATTATTGGTGCCAACAGTTGTATGGCTTAGCCTATTACTTTTTTTTGTTTGCTCAATCTGGCTGGCTTCCTCGTAGAAATAAGCACGTCTCCAGGATGCGTTGTCGGAGCAGGTGCGATGGTGGCTCATTTCTAAAAGGTTGCCCACTTCGTCGTAAAGGTATTTCTCACAGTAGCGTCCAATTGCATTGCCGTCGTTAGGGTGTGGCAGGCGAGTGCGCTGTGCATCGTCATGAGAATGTGGAATCGGATTGCCGCCAACTTGCCCCAGGTGCTCGCGGCCCGTAGCTTGAATCAACCGGTAGATTGCATCATATTTATACTCGGCGCTGGGCTCCACCACCTTACCATCAAAGAAAACCCGTTGTTGCGCATCGTCGCGGATGTAGGTAATGTTGCCTACAGGGTCATATGTGTAATAAAGGTTTTGTAAACCACACTGCATGTTCTTAGGTGGAACTTTAGGTGCGGCAAATTTAGGTTGAGGATCAGTACCACAATCTTTTGTAAATGCCAGCCCTCTTCCGGTGTAAAGGTGGGTTAGGCGGAATGTTTCCGGATCGTACGTGTATCTTGTCGTTACGTGATTTTTATACCTGATTTGTAGGCGCTGCCCTTTTGCGTCATAGTCAATCCTACTAACCCCCACTGGCGAAGGTGGTATAAGATTCACCTCTAAAATGCTGTCCGGAATGTTAGGGCGGTCCAGCCAGACGTCAACCCTTTCCAATAGGCTTGCTTCATTGTAGGTAGGTTGTATAATACTAAGCTTAGTGCCTGCCTGATCACTATGAGGTGCAATAATTTGAATTGGACGGTTTAAAGCATCGTAGATAGTGCCATTGGAAAAGGTTTCGCTTTCCACAAGCTTTTCCAGAGCTGCCTGTAATGTGGAGTTGATAAACTTTACAGTAGGATTGGCGGGCAATACCAAATTTACTGCATTCCAGTCTAACGCCTTTTTGTATTCCTGAGCCAGACGCCTGGAAGCCATTGCAATATTACCTTTGAAATCGTAAGCTTCGTTGCTGGCAACACCTGCTAGATCCAGCTGCAGATACACCTTTCCTCGTAAATTTCCCAGCAGATCTTCCGGGTGTTGTTCGCCGTATACCAGCCGCTCGACTAAAAGCTCCCGGTTGTGGTTGGCAGTGTCAGCCCCAGTAACATAAGAGCGCAGCAAACGACCTAAAGAATCGTACTCAGTCCGGAATTGATGGCCCCTACTATCCCAAGCCCGAATAAGCTTACCGGAAACATCGTTGAGCATCCATCGCTTTCCAGCCTCCATGCTGGCCTGGTAAACGCGGTTGCCTAACATATCGTAATCGTAGCGCATCACGATACGATCTTTCGCATCAGTTATCTCCCGCTGATTGCCTTCAATATCTAAGTTAATACGGGTAGCGAAATAAATAGGAGCACCATCGGGTTTAAATCCGTTATGGGCAAAGGAAAGATAAGAACGTCCCAAGCTATCGATAAAATTGACTGCCGGAGTATCCGCGTGTGGTAAAGTATGGATAGCGGCTTTCTTTTCAGGCGCTAAAACCGGCGTATCCGGTGGTGGAGCTGCCGGGTCAACGCCCCTTTGCTCGAGCCATGTTTTCCAGGTATGCGGTTGTGTTGCGGTTTGCTTAAAGTATTCGGCAACGTATCCTGACACATCAGTATCAGTTCTTGGGTCAAGCTTAACCGTATCATTCATATCCCAGGTAGCTTGCTTCCAGGCATCGAAAATTACTTTTTGATAAGTATTGTTGGGATGCAGTGTCACCACTACCCGTTCGACAGGATCATAGAAGAGAACGGAGCTTACCCCTATGCGCACATCAAATTCGTACTGGTGATTATCGGTGAAAAAAGGTTCATACTGGCGAACAGGTTTCCCCTTATTGTTATACACTGTCCAGCCACTACCCACCCAACGTGGTTTGCCATCATTTGAAACCATCTCGGGTTGATTGTTAACCACTACGATCCTCCTAGTGGTTGGATCACGTTTTGGAACCGGTCCTGGTTCGGCCTGAATCTTCCTTTGGATTTCCTGGCCAAATCCATCTGAATAGGTAAAACTATGCTGTATGTTTGTCTTTTGGCCGATTACTAATTCCGCATCGTGGGTTTCACGAACCAAAGCATAGACAACGGAGGGTTGTGGTGCAAGCTGGTTCTTTGTGCGATAGTAGGCGAACAAGTCGTAGACCAGGCGGGTAGTGGCTTGCTGCAGGATAATTTGTGGGTTATTTAGTGGATTTTGCAAGTGGGTAATAACTACCGCTTCCGTCAGGTTTGGGTCAAAATTATTTAATGAATCACCCTGCCGGGGATTATGCTCCGGCTTCCCCATTACTGCTGTACCTACTACCATGCCAAGTGCGTCATAAGCCACAATTGAGCAGTTTCGGTTAAAGTCCATAATTGAAGTTGATTGCAACACCCGGTAATTATGGCCCATACTTGCCAGTGGTTTGGTTGGGTCAATATCACGTTCCCCCACGGTAATATAATTGTCGAGGGCATCCCGGGTTTCCTGTACCAGCAGGTTATAGGCATCATAGGTGACGGTGGTCTCGGTACTGCCCCTACTGGAATGGAATGGATCGCGGTAGCGGTGCGGCAAAAAGAAATGTTTCCGTGCGTAAACCAGTTCCTGCGCTGAGTTATCGGTTGCATCCGGCGAGTAAAACATTTGTCCGGAGGGAATCCACCAGTTTGCATCCCCTTCGCTGTGAACGTACCGGCCCTCATTGGCGAGCATGTCGTTACTCACTCTTTCTCCAAAGACCTTTGTAACTAAACCTGGCGAAAACGCTAGCCTATAGCTCTCGAATGGAAGTGCTAGTGATTCCAGTTCACCAGGCTGCAAAGGTTCGATTAAGTTATTGCGACGAAAACGCGTGCGAGAATGTTCTATCAACCGCTTCTGGAGGACACCGGAAATGGCACTTTCTTCATAATGAATAGAAACAGCAGTTCCCATGCCATCCATTAGCTCCTGAAAAGTAAAACGCCTGGTATTAGGTTGTAAAACTAATCCCGTCACTTCATAGGTTTGGGATTCGCAGGGCAAAGGGGAGCGGTAATCGTTTGCCGCATGGATGTGGTTAGTAAAATCGTTTTCAGTATAAGTAATTAACAACTGTCCTTGTTTAACCTGGTCTCGCGCTTCTAACCCGGAATCGGGCTGGCGCCGACCGTAGCTAACGGCAGCGGATTTAAGCACATTACCAAAATCATCTGCCTCCAGCGTCAGGGCATGTGTAACGCGCGGGTCACTCGGATTTCGTTCATAGTGATAACTGATTACTTCCCGGGGGTGGGTAAAAAACACCGCGTGTTGGTTCCTTCCTTTTGCTTGCAAGCAGCGAATGGTAAAGTTTTGTTCAGTAACTATATAAGGATGTTTTTCTTTTGTTGTTTTATCCAGGGCATACACTTCCTGGCGCAGCATCATACCCTTCAAAGCCCGGCAGGCCTCCCGTTCCACCTCAACGGATAATCCAGCTGGTAAAACTGTATCTTCGAGCAGCAGTTGCCTGGCCTCTGCATTGCTTAAGCCGGGTTCGCGATAATATTCTCCGGCTTCTCGGTCATTCCTCAGTCCGGCAAAGTAATCAGAAACATTATCCCGCCCGATATGGATACCTGTATGGAACCAGGTTTTTGTATATACAGGTGGTACATGGGATAGATTATCTAAATTTGTAGCTACTGGTAAATCCTGATCAGCAGTAAGGGCTTTAAACTCTTCCGTATCCCATTGTTCCACCATACCAAAGCCTCTAAACTCACGCTCAAATCCATCAAAATAGCCGTGATGGTACGCATAATGATTCACAAAGCGGTTGCCGCTAATGTGATCGTAGGTCTGGACCCACTCCACAACATGAACAGGAAATGGTAGTTTGGTAATCCAAGGTTTACCTATCTTTTTATCCTCAATGTAAAATTTGGTTGAGGGTGCGTAATGCACCTGTGTTTCAGCCCCGAGGTTATTAGTAGATTTAATGAGTAGGTTTGGTTTTTGTCCACCCATCAGGTCAATATAATGCAACGGCTTCGGGGAATGATTTGGCAAAAGGGATGACCACACCAAACAGGCGGTGCCATTACCCAACAAGTCAGCTATTATGACTGAGGAAAGGTTATCTACTACAGGAACCTGACTCAAATGAAATGGTTCACTCCAACTGTTACCTGAGCGATTGAAATATAGGCGGACAGTATGCCGGCCTAAGTAAATGATATCAGTAAGGCCAGAACCATCTATATCGGCCAGCCGAATGCGCTGCTGATTAAACTGATCCGAATGGTCAAACATCGGAGCACCATCCATTGTAACTTTTGCTCCAAAGTGGCCATAACCTAAATTAGGCCAATAGCAAACCTCACCGTTACGGATGCGCACTAGGTCCATAAGACCATCACCGCACATATCTGCCAGATAAACCGATTGGGTACCATCCGCCAGCACTAAATTAGGCCCTCGCTCCTCATCCGATTGCTTTGAAACCTGATTGGCTGCGCCAAAACCCCTTTCGGCTAAAGAAGGATGCCAGGTCAATACTTCGTGTTCAGTAATTAGTATATCGGCATAGCCATCCCCATTTAAGTCTACAAAGCGTAAGTTTGGATCATCCCAAGAGATGTTAGGCAAGTGAGTAAATTCCCTGAATAATTCCCATCTCTTGTCATTAGTACGTTCAAAATAACCTGGATTAGAACCAGATAAAGCCACCACGTCTAAATGGCCGTTTCCAGCCAGGTCAAGAAGTTGCTGTTGGCCACTACTCAGATTAGCCAGTGAAGGCTTAAGATTAACTACCTCCAAGGGACCAAAGCTGCCATTACCCACATTTGGTTTATAAAACCACGCGTCTGCTTGCTCCGTGAGGATACCCGAGAGCCCTTCTCCATCAAGGTCCACCCATTGATAAGTAATGCCATCCAAGCCAACGGGTAGGTTCTCTAAGCTCTTAGTATCAAGCTCGCGTATGTCTTCCTGAATTTTTGCCTTGCTATAATCAAATTCGAGCGGCGGAAGGGATTTTTTGAGATAAGTAAAGTACTTCAGACCATTATGAGACAACTCAGCTTTAGTATCATCCCGGACAAACCCCGACTGAATAATCGTCTTAATGAATGAGGCATAACGGGTGCTGCCTGGATGAGCAAGCTCCGCTTCATTAGTAGAAATTTGTGAATAGTCTAAATCAACATAATCAAATTCAGTCGAACGTACCAGGTACGGTTCTTCTCCCAGTTCCTTAAAATTATGGAACATCAAAACACGGCGGCAACGTCTATAAGTCCGTACTTCAAATCCTGATCGGTAGAAAGAGAACGGGTCTGGTCGAACTCTCCAGGCAGAAGGACCGGAGAAAGCAGTAGCTCGAACAAACTGGTGCTGTTCAGCTTGAGAAAAGGCAGGATCGAGACGGAGTTCCTCATAGTGTTCTTCGTTATAATCAAATACCACTATAAACATCCATTCTTCATCTGGCAATAATCCTGCTTCCGTTGGGTTCCAGTTTCCGTCCCGATTAGGAGTCTGGTTGCCATACTTAATGCGTTTTAAGTAGCGATTGGCTGTTCGCTCCCGGTTGCGCTCATTTGCTTGGGAAAGGTCAATGTTCTGTTCATTTTCGGATTCATATTCATAGACCATTGCATTACCTTTGTCATCGTAACTTTCGCAAATTAACCAACTGAAAATGCGCATAGGATCGTTGGGATCTACAATACAACTATTAAATGATTTTCCGTAAAGTGTAGTAATATTGTCATGCGTGATTGAGCGCCAGTGGATTTGTCCCGTGGCTAGGTCTGTCCAGCGCTCAATTCGGGCGAATAGCCCCTCGATACGGGGAAAGTAGCGGTGGATGGTGTAACCCGGTGCGGTAGCGGTATCCTCATGTCGGCTACCATCGGAATTGCGCAGTGGCACCAGATCTTCCGACCCAGAAAGCAGGAATACGTCTGATTCTTCACCATCGTTGTATTGCGGCAGTCCTTTATCAGTCTTGCGGGTGATCTGTGGCAAACTCAGGGACCAACCGAAGCCAAATAAGCCATTCCCCGCACCGGAGTCGTAGGAAAGGGTGAGCTGTGGCCCGAATCCGGCACGGCCAGGGCTTATGGCAATAGGAACACTCATAGATCCGGTGCCAGTGACGGGGTTTGCGGCAAATTTTTCGCCAATACCCCGGATAGCACCTCCTCCCTTGGGTAATGAAACTTGCGGTGCTTGAAAGCCGCTATACCCATCTCCCGCTTTATTGCATTGATCCACACTGCCTCCAGATTGTATACCGGCACCTTTACCATGCACTGATTCCTGCGATGGGTTGTAGAAACTGGCGTTTGGTCTCATACTGAATCCCTGAAACGTTTTAAAAAGAAAGTATTAACCCTTGGGCGTCAGAAAAGAAGGCTTGAGACTGAAGAATCAGACTATAAGGTTCCACAAATCTATATTTAGAATACTAACCCTTCAAAAGAGGAAGTGAAAGGCCAAATAAGCTGCAATAGCAGGAGTTCTGGTGCAGTATTCAGTAGTGATTTATAATGCTTTGCAATAAGTAATGATCAAGCAGTGGCCAACATTGAGAATAAATAGAGGCGAATCATTTTGTTGGAATCAATATTTGACGAGAAAAAAATCACGAGTAAAATTGAAAAATGCCGCAACTTTCTTTCAATTGGGTCCATTTATGGTGCTCTTTCAAGAAGCCTAAAACGGCTTTACATACCGAATCACCATTCAACGTTACAAACGTCATTGTTGAAATTACTTTAAGAACCGGGTTAAAACAATACTTAATTTTTAGTATTTCAACATCCAATTCATTTATACCGATTTCAGTACTATAAAGAGAAAGGGCACTGTGGTAAAAGAAGGGTTATATTATGTTCTTATAGCCAGCATTTTAGAAACTGACTCAATTGGCACCCTATTTCTGGAAGCAATTCATGGTAGTGAAGGTATGCCGGGCAATGTGGAAGGTCAGGTTCTTTAGGATTTTACAAACATCCGCAATTTCTTTCAGGCAGGCATTCATCTTCTGGTTTCTCAATACCGGCAAGAGCCAATACTCTTTTAAACATTGCGGTTGCTCCGAATACTGATCAATGATCGCCAAGCAGTCAAGCAAAAGGGACATCTTGATATGATTGCTTCTTATTTTGAGCACATGTTTTATATCGAAGGTGGAGGACCTATAGAAGTATTATTAGGAATAGGTATAATATTCACTCGGTTGATATACCTAGGTATAAAAGATTCTCGTTTTTTAAAATCCACAAGAACACTTAACAAATCAGAAATCAATCACAACTCTGAATCTTGCAGTTATATTGATCCTGAAATAACTCGTGGAGAAAGATACTTTCAAATGGTGGATTCAAAAGGATTAACTTACTGGGAAAAAGATTTTTTTCCGGTGCAGTCATATAAAATGAAGACTGATCATGATACCAAGTGCATGAACTATCATCTTAGGTTGGCTGAATATGAAGGAATTTCTGAGATAGGAGATTTCTATGATATGTTACTTTATAATTCTTATTTTATAAAGGAAGCAACAGAAGTATTTGTTCCTGTTGAATATCAGGTTTCCGTTCCTGCCCTCATTTTAAAACAAATTTATGAATATGAAGTAGATGATGAACCTTTTTGAAAGCTAAAAAGAAACGTTACATCTTTTTGTTACTTTATGCCCAAAGCCTCCTTTGCTACTCATTTAGCTTTCTCATACTAGAAAAGGGATTACTTACATTTTAATAAAATAATTGGAAAGTTGCCAAGTCCAAAAGAGAGCTTTTCAATTGTATATCTTTCCGGCAGCTGATTGTCTTTCAAAATTCCTTATCACGTCGGCACCTTCCCCTTCTCTTTTTTCCATGCTATGTAAAGAAGTTATTACAGAGAAGGCATATTAATTGATTATAACATTTTATAAACGGTCGTTTGTAAAATGTTATGTAGTATCTTTACCTCCATATACACCAATAAAAATCTAAAGATGAACTACGTCGCCTATTATCGTGTGTCCACTAAGCGACAAAGCCATAGCGGATTGGGATTGGAGTCGCAACGTGAGACAGTAACCCGTTTCCTAAAAACAGGAGATGTTCTGCTAAAGGAGTTTGTCGAGGTTGAGAGTGGTAAACGAAACGACCGGCCTATGTTAGGGGCGGCAATCGCTTACGCCAAGCAGCGCCAGGCTCAATTGCTGATTGCCAAACTTGATCGACTCTCCCGTAATGCTGGTTTTATCTTTACTTTGCGCGACAGCCACGTGGATTTTGTTGCCGTGGACATGCCCGACGCTAACACTCTGACAATTGGCATCTTTGCCGTCCTAGCCCAGCACGAGCGTGAGCTCATCAGCAGCCGCACCAAAGCAGCATTGGAACAAAAAAAGAAACAGGGTTTCACCTTAGGAACGCCGCGGAATCTGGACGAGTTCGCAAGGAAGAAAGGACTGCAGATAAGGAAGGAAAACGCAGTGACCCACAAAGCCAATCGGCAGGCCATTGAGCTGATCCAAATGTACCGGGAGAGGAGCATGACTTACCAGGCGATCGCTGAGCGGTTAAACGAACACGGCTTCACCACCCGCCGAGGAAAGAAGTTTTTCCCTATCACCGTACAAAGGTTGGCTGTCAGAGGAGTCTAGTTTCAGTGTAAAAGTATCTAGAATAATTGGTTAGCTAATATTCATTCTTAAGGAACGCTCTTATCCTTTACCAAACCTACTAATTTCGACAGGGAACTATGCAGTTTAAATGTCCCTTGTCTTGCTGTCACCACAATGCTTTCCGCCCATTCAGGCAAAAGAAGTTTAAATATTGATTTGCAGGATTTACATAGATTCACAATCCTCCTTCAAAGTCAACCTTTTCTTAGTGAATATTACACCCTAAAGGTTCCAAACACTTTCAAAGATTTTACTATTACCAACTACCTATCTAATTGGCCATTTAAAGTAGTCATGCATAACTACCATTCAAGTCGAGATACTTAGCCAGTTCGGCTTTATAAACCATTAGGTTGGTCAGGGACATGAAGACAATATGGTGATGGATATTCTCGGTTCAGCTTCTCTTGTGGAACTGCAATACTATAAAAAGAAAGGAAGAAGCAGAATGTTATCAGCCGACTAAATGTAATAAGCCGAGAGAAAGGGATTCAGCTAGCAGATTGAAGTTTAGAAATTTTCTATGATGATTTTAGTTTCAAAAACAATCTAATTGATATACTTGAAATAGAAGAGGTGAACTGTTATGAAAAAATTCACCTCTTCTATTTTAAATCCTGACTTGCACCAAAACTGCCTCTATTCCATTGCATCAAGCAACAGGTTAATTTTAAAATTCCTGTAATTAGTTTCATATATCGTGTAGCATTGCCAATACACTCCTAATTGGTATACTCCTGAGCATCTATTGCTATGGGCTTTGCAATGCACATCCATGAATAATCATCCTTATACAGTCCATATACCTGTTTAGTAGGAATGTGATAAAAATATTTGGTATACATAGCTGTACCTGCGCTTCGAACTATATAGCTACTTCCTTTTGCTAAAAGAATAAAGTCTTGCAATTGAAAGCCAGTGATACAATTACCCGATTGACAGTAGATTGTTCCTTTGGTGAAATCTTCCCCATAGAGGATACTCCAATTGTACCTATGCATTTGGAACCTGTCAGGTTTTAAATTGGAAGTTGACAAGGCTAGTTCTTTAAAACCGCAAACCAGAGCATTATAGGTTTTAATGTATCCACTAGGCTTTTTTAAATTATTCATTAAAACATTTTCGTATTCACATTTCACATAATCAGTGTCTTTGAAGTCCCAAAACGACAAAATTAGTAAATTCCAGAATTGAGGATAGTTGAATAATATATATCAAAGAGCGAAAGAGCTTTCGCTCCTTAATATATATGTAATTTTAAGTTCGGCCTTACACAACTTTAGGCAAAGACTTCATTCTTGCCTTGACAGCCCTTGCATACAATTGAGGCCTGAAATCAAAAAATTTATCGTCTTCGTCTATAAACTGCATAATATCTTCATATTTGAATTTATATAATTCATATGCTTCTCGTACATAATATGGGTCTATATAGGTACGATCATAGAAACAAAGGTCAGAGTTCTCCAAACTCCTGAAGATACTGATACCTCCTCTGCCTGTCTCACCTGCTTCCTCATCGCATTTACAATCTACCGGTTGACAATTGCACCAGACGGATGGGCAGTTTGTTGCAATCAAAACTAAGTCACCCTTTGCCCCCAGCTGATGGTACATGGAGTAAATTTCGTTTCTTGAATGTAGTTTTACTTCTATCATTTTTAGTTAAATGTTTAATTACATCCATTATATATTCGTCATAAACAAAAGTTTTACGTGTCATCGAAAATTCTTTGATTTTTTTTAGAAAAGGCCAAAGGCTGAATTTTAAGGTATATTAGCTGTCAACACCTAGCATAAAGTTATTGCAAGACAAAGAACGCAGCTTGTCATATGTCGTGACGGGCTACACTCCGCCTGCTGGGCTATTCTCCAAAAGAGTTGCAGCCAGAAGTCGGATATCCTCCCCATCCGTTAACTTATTCAACCAATTCTCAGGGATCGCTTGAACTCCGTAAAACGCTCCTGCCAGTTGGCCATACACCGCTCCGGTGGTATCTGCATCATCGCCTAAGTTTACTGCCATCAAGCAGCCTTCTTCAAAGGTGTTGCTATTGTAAAATGCCCACAAAGCAGCTTCCAGAGACTTTACTACATACCCACTTCCTTGTATAAAAGGAGGGTTCCGGTGTTTGTAGGAGCTTTTGGCTACATCCTCTATATCAGTGGAAAGCACGTAATGCTGCCAAAAATCGGGAACGGGAGTATACAGAGGCTGTAGCAGCTCCTCCTTACTTTTCCCCTGAACCGCTCCAATGATCAAACCAGTCAGGTACACGCAGGAGTCTACCGCTGCTTTGGCCCCATGGGTGGTTTTGGAGCTGTCTGCTGCGTATTGCAGAGCTAGCTCGGGATCTTTGTAAAAGAAGAGAGGAACAGGCGCCAGGCGCATGATGGAACCGTTACCCGCAGTAGTGAGATCTGTTGAACCGCTGAAGGGATCCTGCGTCTGCTCAAACCGGCTGAGTGCTTGATAGGTGGCATTTCCGATATCAAAGCAGGTGCCGGTGCTGCTTCTATACCCTTTGCGGTACCAGCGCACATATCGCTCCATCTGGTCTCTGGCATCAAACCCATTGCAGTAGATTAGACTATCAGCTAGGCAAAGTGCCATGGACGTATCGTCCGTCCACTGACCCGGCTTCAGGTCGAAGGGCCCGCCGCCCACCATATCCGTGATAGGTTCAAAGGTTCCAGGGCTCTGAAACTCCAAGGTGGTTCCAAGTGCATCGCCTGCGGCTAGCCCCTTTAGGCATCCCTCGAACCTATCATTTATAGCTATGTCACCCATATAATTGAATTTTAATAGGTCCATAAACGATATTGTCAGTTTTAGTTGCGTGCTAGCCAAAAAATAAATGTCACATTTTGAGATAGGTATTTAAAACTTTTACATCAGTCCATTATATAATAAGAGTAAAATAAAAAAATTATAAAATATGCTAAATGAACAAAAAACAGAATCAAACACCGAAGATAGCCAAACCGATATTGACAGGTTATTTGACCCATTATACTTCAAGAACATAGATATTTTCCCAGAAAACGATTGGCCTGAAACTCTTGATATGTTCGGGGGTAACACCAGCCTCCTTGGAAATGAGAAGTACATCAGAGATTATACTATGTATGAATATGAAAGACACTATCGAAGGAAAACAGGTGGTCTTATAGAGGAGGGCAGCTATTGTGGTTACAAGGAGGGGTATATATTACCAACCGACTTACTCTATTATAGGGAAAAAGTATCAGACGGGGTTATAAAAACTATTAATTTCAATGACTTGGTTGTCGTCGGAATGCAGAATTACGTGGTAGACGACGCCTATACAATTTACTTTGCCATTTATTACAGAAGCTCTTCCACTGGAGACTTCTATTCTATCAGCTATCATTACAGCGGGATTTATTTGCCACATGAGTGTTATGAAGCACATGAACTTGAAGAATACTTGAATTACTACGCCACCAAAGAAGTCTTTACTGAAGAAGAGTTCATGAACGCACCAAAAGAAGCTAAATTAATTTATTACAATACGCGTACTTTCAAAATTGACAGGCTCTTCTATCTTGAGAATTGGTAAAAAACAAGACACTTTCCAGGAGGAGCGTATGTTAGTTATGACCCTCCAGAGGATTTGCACTTCATAGAAAGAGAAAGTGACACCGTGATGAACGGTGCCACTTTCTCTTTCTATCAGCTCCACTTGATCTTTTTCACTTAATTTGTTGAACAACGTTTCCGTAACCTCCTCTGAGGTTCTCCTTTTCTTTTTCAACTATATAAATCTTATGTTGTTAACTCTGTTTATATAAACTCAAAGAACTATAGTTTTAAAAACCACCAAATATATTAGCGAACCGGTATCATTTGCTGGAAAGCATCCCTGGTAAAGAATAGTACTATAATTTTTAATTAAGGAAAGACTTGGTAAAACTGCTGTATTCGATCACCCAAAACTAAAAGTGGGGCTGCCTATGTTGGCAGCCCCACTTTTAGTTTTGGGTCTGATTAATAATGAACTAACTTAAATTTGAATATCTAGGAGAGCATCTATTTTCCTGTTTCTTATCCGTGTTTCAACCCACAGTACTCCTTCATATTTTCTCTCCCTGAACTTCTGAACGAAATCATCCTCATAGCAACCGAACTTTCTTTGCCCCTCAACCTCAATGATATAATTTATATGAGTAATCAATCTGTCATCGCTTAGATTGCAGTTGAGGGACATCAGGTACTCCGCCATTTCTTGATCTTCCGGGGAGAGTATTAAAAATTTCTCTCTTAAGCTTATGATCTGATCATAGACCTCTATCCCCTCTATCGTCTTCCCGCCGGAATCTGCCAGTTCCATCATGAGCACTGGTCCCTCAATTACAAATCGAACGGTGGCTGAGTCTTCATGGAGCTCATAGAACTCCTCCAAGTGCAATGAATCCAAAGCCCTTAGTACCTCCTTTATAAGTACGTCACTACAGACATAAATTGAAGGATCGAAGACAATATGGTTCAATTCTTTTAGTGTAATTGTAAATTCCAACGCTTCAATTCCACACACCATTTTTGTTTGGTGTTTCTCCGAACGGTGGCAGATAGCTTTTATCAAGGAGGCAACCCTTCCGGTTCCAAATAATTCCGCCCCCTTGAACGAAATGTTGAAAGTTTGCTCCTTCTCTTCATAGCTGAAGACAATGTCACTTGGACAATACCCTTGTTCCTGGAATATATATTCCATTCCGATTACCGTCTTTTCCTTCTCGGATAGCTTGGGGTCCAATCGCCATTCTAGTAGATGAGGGAATTCTTCGGCAGTGCATTTGACATCAAAGAAATCATCTTCAAATTCTGTTGGGTTTGGACAGGCTGTGGCAAAGAAATCTTTATCAACTAAATCATCTTCGGTATTTTCTGAAATTAGGTACTTCTTAAAATCTTTATTTTCCATTTTTATTTAAGGTTATATTTGTTTCCAATTATATGCGATAAAATGAAAAGGTTTAATTTAATAACAAAAAAAATTAATACAATTATTTAAGGCAAATTCAAGTAATCGCATCAACACAAACCAGTTATTATAAAAGACTCATTGAATTTTATCACTGCCAATCACACGAAAATAAATATATACTTCTCTTAAATATATCTTAATTAATACCTCATTCAATAATCACTCATTTTAAACCCATACAATATTGCAATAATTACCATTATAATAATACCTTATTTTAGAAGATTTAATATAAAATATATTTTGGTATTCCTCCTCAGCGCAAGGTAGTGATTAGTGTTATATAAAGTAAACTCCCCTTCGATAGCGAGATTGTGTAACCCCGCTTCTGTACTATCCTCTTCGTATTCATAAGCATAGTAGCGAAAGTACTCTTCTCCTTCAATCTCATCAGCCAAGTAAAAGTCTGATTGCCAAAATTCAATTCCAAAGAAACTCCCTGTTCTGATGCTACGAAAAAAAATTGCAACATCTATCTGGTCATCGTTGTAGGGTCTTTTTTCCCTAATAGCATACACCAGTAGTTCATCGAAGTTGATCGTACTCACATACCCTTCATCCATTACGTACAGAACATCAGAACTCCGGATATATTTCTCCTTATAGTAGCAACGGTCTTTCTCTATCACTAATCCACCTCTTCTGTATCTTACCTTAACAATATTCCCTTTTCTATACAGAAGCTTCAAAGTGAAACTCCTTATGTATTTTTCGTTTCCTAATAGTTGATTTTTACTGTTAAACCTTGCCTCTGGGTCACCGTCAATGAAACCTCTATCTTTAAGTGCAGTAGTTACTTCATTTAAACAGGCAGAATCAAATAATTCTCCGCCTTGATCTTTAAAACTGAATTGTTCTTCTTTCATTCTTTATAAGTAGTATTTTTATGGTTCACTACTTATATTACAAGAGAATCCATTTGTTTTAAAATTTGGTTATAAATATTTATCACCTTTCTGATGATGAATATCGAGGATAAAACAAAACCTAGAAAACCAACTCCTTTACCATAAAAATAATAAAAACAGTCATCAAGGCGATGTTAGGAATGCATCCTAATTCCTTACATACACCATAAATCCTAAAGCTATACTGTCTTTGGTAAGTGTAATTTAATTGACACTATAGCTCACCTCTTTTGATTGCACTCATAAAGTCATTTAAAGTAAGGATATTAGTTTGTGTATTGGGTTCCGGTGTTGGTTCAGGGATGACTTCCGCCTTGATCGTTAAATCAACTAGAAAGATTATTTTTGCCGGTCCCTCCCCTACACTTTCAAGTACACAAACTTCGATTTCCGCCTCATTCTTTTCTGTCAATCTATCATAAACCATCTCATCCACTGCATCAGCCAGTTCCTCAGCGGAGATGACATATTCGTAGTAAAGCTTGAGAACAGGGCTTGTTTTTGCCGTTATATAATATTCGACACCTTGTATAACTTTCTTATAGCTATAACTACCATTGTTCAACAAATACTCAGTTTCCATCATCATTCCATTTCATTTGTATTGCAGAAATCAACCTCGCTGCCGCCAGATTCAACAGCTCTGATTTGTTCAGGTAATAGCCACGTTCCCTTAACATCGATATGGCCTGCTCCACGTCCTGCATGGTATTACTTTTTATTTTAATACTCTTATACTTTTTCATATCCTATATATCAAATTATATATATCGATTTATTCCACCTCCTTTTCTACCGTTCTTTGTTATTGACAATATGAGTTTAGGAAACAAGTCGAAGTGTTTGTTTTGGGTGATTATGGAAACAGAATATAACCAAATACTTATGCGCTCAGGATGGAGCACCTTATCGAACTCAGGCATGCCTGCTAAATCGTGAATGAAAGACCAACCGAAGGGGGAGTGGTGTTGACGCAGCCCTGCGGGCTAACGAAGTCCAACCCTTGCTCTTTGAACTTCCCGGTTAACTCGGTCAGTTAGCGGCAAAGATGGTCTACCCTTCGGAGAAACCCCTTGCTTGAATATCCTACCTAGGGTAGTATCAAAGCTTTACTAGGGTGTGTTAGCTCTGTAGGGTTCCGGATCAGTTCAGAAGGCTTGATATGAAATCGATCTTGTTCTCCCGTCTCAACCTGCTTTACTCAACAGTGTTGTATAAAGCCAACTCCCCCTCTACAGAAAGTTTATGTATTTCGGCTTCTACACTGCTTGAAAAGCAGTAAGCATAATAGCGGAAGTACTCGCTGCTATCACTCTCCTCAGAAATGTAGAAGTCTGAGTAGTAATAGCTAATCACGAAAAAATCACCGGTCCTGAGACACCGGAAAAATACAGCCAAATGGAAATCGTCGTCGCTGTAGGGGCTTTCATGCCTGATAGCATATACCACCAGATCCTTGAAATCGACCATCTCTATATTCCCCACATCCATCACGTACAGAACAGCCCCCGGGAGGATGTAATTCTCTTTGTAATAGCAACAATCCCCTTTTATCACCAATCCTCCTGTTTTGCGTTCGGATGCTTGGTGCATGGTAAAGTCCCTTATATACCTCTTATTCCCCCGCAAGAGGTTGTTGCTGTCATACATAACCTCCGGGTCACAGGCTATAGGGACTCTGCTTCTAAGGAATATTGCCTCGCTTTGAAAGTCAGGGTCAAATAAATCGTAAATGTTGCTAAGCCTCTTGATGCTCTGTTTCTCTACCATGTGTACTGTTGATACCATTTACAGCTTATATAATCGGAATAGCTGTTTGTTTTAAATAGGGGGATTTTTTTTAACTCAATTCAGCTTAGGGTTAGAAAGCTTTCATACAGCACATTGGGAACTGGTTAGAATTATACCTAGTAATCAGATAGCAGGTAGCATAGATGATGGATGGTGGAGCAATGGGAAGGAGATGATGAAAATGAAAAAGGGTAGCTGTAAATGGCTACCCTCATTATTCAGTTCATGACACACATTGTTTATATTCTGAAATAAGAAAAAGTTTGATGATTGACAGATGTTTATTTCTTCAATCAGGTGGAGATGCTAACAGTGCTGCATCGTGCTACATAGAGTATGCAGCAGCAAAAAGTGGTATTGGGAGGAATCGAATGTGTTTTCATGCTACTGCTACACTGCTACACCCAAATCTTTCAAAAGTATCTATATAGATAATTGTGTTACTGAACACATGCCCCGCACTACACCGTGCGGGGCAATAGCTCGCCAAGAGTCTTATGATGTTTTGCCGAAAAACTGTGTAGCAGTGTAGCAGCAGCAGAAAAATTACCCCAAAAGAATGTTTGCTGCCAATAGAGGCGCTTTTTGCTGCCGCAATGCGCTGCAGCAATCTGTAGCACCCTTTGTAGCAGTTCACGGGTTATGTAGCACCCCGGCAAGAAAGGGCTAGGGAATTCCCTAACCCTTTCATACAAATGGCTCCATGAATTAATTTCCAAAGAGGTCCAAACCTAAACCTCCTGCAGAAGAGACAAACATGTTGTCGCAGTCCTGCCTTTTGGCTCTGAGGAACCACCAGCGCCCCTGCCTCCCGTTATAACGGGTATTACCGGTCTGGATCACGCCCCTGCTGTTTAGGATCAACTTGATTTTCTTTGATGTCCTGGCGTCCTCTGTGAACTTCCGGCCCGTCCTAGTATTGATGAAGTCGATGATGTCCTTGATGGTGGGCACCACAAAGTTCTCGTTCAGGCACTTGCCGCCCGCAACCTCTGCGAAGTCAAAACACTCTATAACAGCCTCCTCTTCTACCGTGATCTCCCGGAACGCCTCGTTGTTGCCGTTTATAGTGGCGCTATTAAGCGCACTCGTGTTCCCCTTCTCGTGGAAGTACTCCCACACCTCAGCCCACAGGCGGTCATAATCGATACTATTGATGATGTCCCGGTTGCCCGCCACCACGTCTAACACTAGAAAGCGCCTGTTGCCCGTTAGGTCGGTGAGGAACTCCCGATTGTTGGTGGTGGCCACGAAGTTCGCGATCCTTGGCCGGCGGGAGTCGAGGCGGGCATAGGCCTCCCGGATGTCGGTATGGGACATGGAGGTGATGTTCTTGATCTGCTCCACATCCGCCTTGCGGCTCGTGTTCAGCTCGTCATCGAGGATGAAGAGGTATTTGGTGATCTTGCCCAGGTCGTCTTTATTCGATGACCAGGTGAAGGATTGGGTGAAGTACTCGCTGAACGGTGCGCACAGCCTCTCCTTGATAGCGAACGTCTTGCCCACTCCCCCGACCCCAGACAGCACCATTATCTTGTCGTAGTACCCGGCGGTGGTCAAGTTCTGAACCACACCCCCGAACCAGTCCATCCAGAAAGACTCCGCAAATTGCGAGTTAGCGTACTCAAAAGCATTAAACCACTTCCTGACCTCTGAGAGGGGATCCCCCTCGAACGAGAACCGCTTGTGCAGCTGACCGAACCGCTCCACGACGGGATTCACGGCGGGTGAGAACTTGTGGTTGTGAATCAAATCTACTACGTCTTCCTTTGAGATGGCAAGCTTCCTGCCCTTTGGCTTGCCGCCGCTATCCCGGTACTTGATCCGGATGTCCTTTATGTCGGAGCTCCACTCGTTTAATTTGAAATCGCTGAGCGCCTGCCACCCGGCTGTGCTCTCCGCCTCGTCGCGTGCCGCTGCCTTATGCTCGATTTTACCGCTGATCTCGTTTGTCCTGAACTCGAACTGTGAGGTAAGCCAATTGCGCACGTACTGCTGGTCGGTGACAAGGCTTTCCTCGGGCATCTCCACCCCGGCTGCCGTTGCCATGTAGACGAGCGTACCCAGCGAATAGCTGTTGGTGGGGCGCTTGGCAAGGTACCTGTACCTCTCCTCCATCCGCTTGAAGTCATAGTCAGGGTTGAGCCTGGTGATCCGGTGGAAGTAGTCCGCGTCTGCCCCTACGCTGAGCAGGGCCCAACCGATGGCGATGTTCTCCGCATGGCAGTTGGAAAGGCTGATGTTCCTTGCCTCCAACTCGGACACGATGAACTCGACCGTGTCCATGGGTGTGGATGCTGAAGACCCTGAAAAGGTAGGTTTGCCACTCTTTTTAGGGCCTGCCTGGGCTTGCAGATGGATGGAGTATTCCTCCAGCAGGAGCTTTGCGTCCATCTCAGGGGCATACTCGTCGTAAAACGCCTGCGGGTCGTGTGATAGATAGCAGGCCCGGGAGATGTCCTGGCAGACGGTGTCCAAACCGTTGGGGAAATCCTTACTTTTCAGCGGCAGCCCGAACTTGTCCCGGATCTTGTACATCAGGGCCTTGTACACCATCTTGTGCTGCGCTTCCGCGGTGTTTACCAGAAAAACGACTTTCAGGCCGTTCCCGCTGGGCGAGACAAACATCAGGTGTGTGAAGCCCCAGGCTTTGAATTTCTCATAAAGGTCGGTCACCTGCCCAGGCTCCAGATTATCGATGTCAACGCACATGAGCTGCGAGTACATGTAGGGTGCCCCCTCTTTCCGCTCATTATTAAAATTGGCAGAGAAGGTGAAGATTGGTAGGCTTTCCTTCAATTGCCTTCGCCTCGCCTTATCCGCCTCTTGCCTTAGTTTCCAAATCAGGTTCTCCACGTCGCCTGGGGTGCGGTACGTGCCTGTGCTTACCATCGTGTAAGCGTCCGCAAGGCTTACCTGCCTTGTCGGTTCCTTTGTTTTTGTGCTGTCATAAACGCTGAACATTATTAATATGAATTATTTTTTCGTGTCGCCTCGGTGATAATGATAAAATCAGATTCTGCGACAAGCCTCTGATTCTTGTACTGTACTGTAGGGATTTCCAAGGTCTGTATCGTCCTGATAAGCTTTGCCTCTGAAATGTTCAGCTCCTTCCTGATGGTGTGATAATCCAGGAAGTACTCTTTGTCTTTGTAGTACCGCATAAAAACTATATTATTTTTTTAGCGAAGCCTCAGTGAAGGGCTTCATCTATTGTATAACCGGACTACCAGAAAGTTTTAAAATCCAAGAAAAATACTTCCAACAAAAAAGGAGTGCCAATTGCGGCACTCCTTTTCCTGCAAGGCATTTTCTGTGTCATAGCAGTAACCATACCCCTGCGATTCCTCACGTGCCTCAATCATCAACTGGGATGAGCTAACGTAAACTTATCATTGTAGCGGCCGGTCATGATGCAATAGCCAAACTGATGAAGAAGAAGTCATGTGGCTTAACAAGCTCGGCCTCACCTGCAAAAAGACCTTTTCTGAGAAAATTGAAAATCACCCAAAAGCTTTGAATAAATTCGACCCGATCTTCTATTCTTAGTTAAACAAGAGAAACTGAAATGGGTTGGTTTTATAGTAACTCTTGAAGTGACAGTTGTTCATCAAACACAATAATATTAGTGAATGGATAAACTATTTTTAAAGCTTTTTCTCCAATATAATCATCCCAAGAGAAACATGGTTTTACCAGAACCATAGAATCCTTTCCTGATTGTTTGAAAGCTGCAAAACCCAGATTGCGGTTATAGATAATTTTTCCTGACACTAAAGAAGAGCGAGTAGATGATAAACTATTGCTATCCTTATTATAGATTCTTTGCCATGATTTCATAACAGGGATAAGATTGGAGAAGCAATATTGAAGGTTATCAGAAAAGTGCTCTGACTTAAATTGGTTTCTTTTATATAAGTCTTCAATTGCCTTTTTCAGCTCCATAGTATATTTAATGCTTAACTTATCAGGGCAAACTAGTTGTAAAAGATCAAGAAGTAGTAAGTCCCGGTATACTAACTCATCTTCCCTCCAACGAATATTAAGGATTAGGAACGTGCATTTCTTGAAGATAGAATCACGGTAAAAAATTACTTTTTCATTCTGACTTTCATTTGTGTACTGATGAAAACCAGCCTTAGAATTAGCGCAGAGCAGAAAACAACCAAAAGTTTCAATAAGAATTGATTTTAAGTCTTCCTGAAAAAAGTACGGATAGGAACGAGTGATTGGCGAAAATTCTTCTTGATTTACCAGTAGATTAGCTCCACTAGCTGCAACCCTCTTCTTAAATTTAAGATAGTATTCAGGAAACATTTCAAAATATACAATGCTAAAATTGTCTCTATTTATCTTACTAGTCTTCACCATTCCGAACTCCTTTTCTAATTCCTGAATGATAGGTTTTGTCTTATTAGTAGAATATAGGCCTACTTCGATGGTTGACACATTGTAACTCTTGCCATAAAACATATATAGCAAGTCAGTCATCACCGAAACATTGGAAAGTTCTTTTAAAGTAATGGGCCGCTTAGGAACATCCTGCAGCATTCGGGTTTCGAAGAACTTTTTATGCTGATTGCTGAAGAATTTATCAATCTTATCTAGGTGTTTGAAAATGGCTCTTTGCTCTGCCTCTCCTCTCGCTCTTTTGATAACCGATTGACCTACCTCCTGCTCTGACCCCATCTGAATTTCAATGTCTTCCTGGGATAACGCCTGCTCTGCGTTTTCCTGTACCTCACTGCTTTGCACGACCATTCCCTTTGAAATAATATTCAGGATATCGGCAATCTGAACATTGGAAGTATTGAGCAACAACAAGTCTCTTGCTTGTGCTGATCTTAATCTGTAAAGCTCCTCTTCCGTTAAATAGGTATGATCTATGGTAGTATCGGTTGAAACTGAGAATCCAGAAGTACCCCTAAGTGGCTTAGCTGGTAAGCCAAATTCCTCTTCATCCACACTATAATCGATGTACTTCAGTAGGTCAGAGTATATACTGTTTTCAGGGTCTGCAAGGAAGCCTTCTATTATTTGAGTTAGTTTATCATGACTTGGGTCCGGAGTACTTTTTACCAGGTAGGATATGTTATGGATTAAAGAATAATTTGATACCCGTACCCCGTCAGAAATAAGGAATACCCGGAAAGCCTTATCAGGTTGCTGCAGGATAATCACAGCTTCTTCTGATACTGCTGGTAAAGGGTGTAGTTCCACCTCTTCGTTACTACTATTCAATACCTGTATTTCATAAACTGCCTCTGACGTTTTTATTAAATGCACAGTTAACCGGGTCCCATTTCTTTCAGCATACAAGATCTTGTTCTCGTGGTTGATGCTTGGAGTATGGTCGCCCCGGTTCGTTTTTCCCTTGGCTGCTGCCTTAACGTTTAAGGTAGAGACATTCTTTGTATTAATACCAAGCTCTCTGATATAGCCATTCTTGCTTTTGCGTTTCAACAGTAAACCTGCCTCGCCGTTTACTGCAAAATTTGCTGCAGAGCCTAGTGCCTGAATGGTAGCATTAGGACTACCAATCAGTAGATATTCCCAACCATCTGCATACTCAAAGTGAAAAAGCTTGGCATGTAACCGGTTATACCTGGAATCAAAATCCTTTAGGCAATCCTTCCAATCGTAAAAAGCGACTTGGTTGTAAAGTGTTTCGTTTAACTTGGTAGGCAATATTCCGAATTGCTGGTCAGTTAGACATGCAATCTCCTCAATATCAAAGTCAGTTGTTAGCTGCTCCAGGATTATCCCCTTTTCATCAAAATAAGGAGACACAATACTTAGCTTCTTTACTTTACTTTTTGGCAGCAACTCTATCAACTGCTGGTAAATGGAGACACTCGCTGTGTTTGCTACAAACTTCACTTCCAGTTCATCATCCAGCGGAATAAATGTTTTGCTGGGAGCAATCAAAGCAAGTTCCCTTACCCAAGGGGAGTATTGGGTTATCCACTCCAGCTTTTGCTGGTTAAATCCTTTTACCTGTGGAAAGTAACCTTGCAGATATTGCCAAGCTGCCGCAAAAACTGGTGCATTTTTACTATCAATGGAATTAAGGTGAAAAGCTGCCCAAATTTCGTCATTGGTACTTAATCCAGAGGAGGTAAGATTACCAGACCCAATTACTAATAGTCCTTGGGTCGGTCCTGTCAGAAGCATAATTTTTGGATGAAAAACTCCAGTCTCATAAACTGGAGTAAGGCTGTAGGTTTTATGGTTTTTAAACTCGTTCCCGGTAACCATTTCGAGTGACTGCTCGAGGAATTTACCATCCACCAACACATTTACGTTCCTGACATTTGCCAACCGAAGGGCAGTCATCACACATTCTTCGAAAAAAGTAAAATCGAAACTAAAGCAGGTAATGATGCACGATGAATACTTATGCCTGTTCTTTCCTATTAAATCCAGTATGTTCTGCCTTTGTAGTGCCATTTCAGTTTTGAGCTAATTGTAAACGGCCAGCATCGGTGAGTTTGCCTTCGGCGTCAAGAAGCCCCAGGTCCCGAAGGAAATTAATAAGGCTGCGTAACCGGGGGCCCGTATAGCCAGGCTCAAAATTGCCGATATAACGAATGTAATTATCCTCTATAATAAACTTCTGGGTTGATTGAGAGCCCCCTCCTATTTTATGATAGGCAACATATTGATGCCTGTAGATGATATTGCTGAGCAGAAATTCTTCTAAAAATTGACGTACTGGCAATGTAACATATCTCTCAAATTTTCGGCAGAACGAAACAATATCATGCTTGCTTTCTATACCTATAGAAGAAGTATATTCTTCAAGACGATCAAGGTACTGCTTATTCTGCTGGTAAAGCTGCCAGATTAAATTAAAGCTTATTGCCATTCTATTCAAGCCGTCCTCCTTCATTAGTGCCTGATAAAGAATCTGCTCTTGATCCAGTTCTATAGCTAAAGCTTCGGCAATAGTCACATCTCCAGATTCAATTAGTTCATCTACTACCAGCAACTCAATAATTCCATTTGAGGTCTCCAGCAACAGATCTTGCAGCAGAATCCATCCTGCACCTTTTTCTTTTTGCAAATAATCCAACAGCCCGTTTAAAATAGCTGTACAGGCAACCTGCCAGTATTCATTAAGTTGGTAGTAATACCAACCGAATAGACAATCATCCGTTTGGTTGTTGACTTCTCCTTTAGATTGGTAAGCATTAAAAGTAAATCTACGCTGTTCTACTCCGCTTTCATGGTTATTAGCATATTGCAGCAGATGCAAAAGGGTAGCTTTACGCATACTCTTCTGGCTTATAACAGCGTTGGCTGGCTCATCTATATCTAACAGGAGTAATAATAACAGGCTGTGTTCTTCCGTGCCGAATCTTATATGGGCCAGATTGAAATCTGATGATAACTCTTCAACCTGCTTTAAATCAATAGTACCCTTTCTTATACAGCTCAGAAACAACTCTTTGTTTTCTGAAGTAACATTTTCATCAAAGGCGGCCGCAAGGGCCTCGCCACTCACTAATAGCTCTTTGCTGGACGTGCGTCTGTAAATACCTAGTAAATTACCATTAGCATCTAAGGGCTCCTCAATCAATCCAATTTGCCTGAGAGAACCCAGATAATACTGGCCCAACACGCCTAAACTGTATTGCCAGTAAGTATTTATTGTAGTGCCATCAGGGTTATAGGTGGCAAAACTTATATCAAACTTTGTCTCTCCGAGTTTTAACTGCCTTGCAGCATAATTACTGCCCGCTACTCCATTTGTTTCTTGATGAGCCGCAATCAATGCTAGAATATATTCTGCCCTGCGAATGAAGCGCTTTTGCTCTTTAGGGTCCGTAGTTTGGATTTGACGCGCATACTCAGATAGTAACCAGCAATAGAAGCTGTAACTCCTAAGCCTACCTGTTACATTGTTCAACCCAGGCAATAAAGTGGAATAGGCATATGCAGATGGGTTTTGCAAGCCTAACGGATCAAGGCCTGGAACAAACGATAACCGGTCGCCAAAAAAGGGAAGCCGGGCTTCATTCTTATCTATTACTTTAGTCATGATTATTAAACTGATCAAATCAATTTAATAATTTATATTGATTTGAATTTTAAAGGAAAATTAGATCTAAAATGAGTATTTATTGTATGTAGAATTACTTTCGCTTATCAATATACTGCCTCAATAACCTTATATTTTCCTTTTCTTTGAAGTAATCATTCATTTTCACATTTGTCAAACTAAATGAAAAGCCAGCATCTTTTAATTTTAGTTGATTAATTACATTTTTAGTTTTATTTGCGGCAATTGGCAGATATACACCATACCTATTTTCGGAAGTTGCAGTCCGTAAAGTAAAAACTGCATAGAATCCTACTAATCCTATGTTGTTAATAGCATGAACCCCTTCATGCTCCTTTTCAAAGGATGTCTGTTTGGTCCAAAACCCTTGTGGATAAATTTGATTTTCTGGATTCAATATTTGCATTCTAACAATATCAAATGCTTCATCTAGTATTAAAGCATAACCAAATTGTTCGAATGCTAAAATGTAGGCTGATTTAAGTAGTGCAACCTCTAACCTATGGATTTCGACTCTACTAGGTTTAAAGTTAACAGTCACTTGAACACCCTTTCTAGTTGAGGATATAAATGACTTTAGTTTTTCTGGATTATTATTCTTGTTTCGATGGATTATAGTTATTTCACGATCCTTGTTGACGCTTATCTCACCTTGAACTTCTGTCCCATTGTTATTAATTTTAGCTAATGCAGTAGTACCAGGAAGAAAAGACTGAACATCAATTTCTAATAACCGCTCTGTTAGATGGAAATCAATGTCATGGCCGCATTTGCTATTGCATTCCTTGCATGTTAATGTATTAGCCTTTCCTCCTAATGATTTTGGCGGAGCATCCTCTAAGGTTAACATATTTGGGGAAGAATCAGAAAGATCCTCTTCAGTAAAAGGACGCAAACAGATTGGACATAAATAGCTATCTTCCTTATAATGAAGATTATTCGGGAGTAAAGAGTGATCTTGCATAAGCTTAAGTTGGGAAACATAGCTTTGAAATATCTTCCTTCTCTTTTCAAATGTTCTACTCATTTTTAAAACATTTAATAATACTCTTTGATATAACTATACCCCCTATCAAACAGTACTTGGTCTTTATGAAGCTGGTATTTTAATAAAGCTTGACGTAATGATTTTTGCACCTCTCGTTCACCGGCAACACTCTTTTGCCAGCCAGGGAAGCTCACTACCCGAACAATAGCGTCTATATCGGTCACAATGCGTTCAACTACTGCCGGAGTTTGTTCCGTTTTTAGTTCCAAGAACAATTCGGTAAGGGCTGCTTTAGGAGTTTTATCCTGTATTTCTTGTTCAGCTTCTTTCTCGGCCTGCACGGTTTCTTTGGCAAGCTTGCAGAGTTCCTTCACAAACTCAATAGAAGTAATCAACCCTTTTTCCGCACGGTCCCGAAGCTCTTCCAGCATTTCACTGAGCTTCTTAAACTTGGGATTGCCTTCGTGCTTTTTAAGTCGCTTGATCAGAATCTTTTCTAATTTTTTGGCATTCTTAGGGTCAGGATTGTTGAAAATGTCTTCAATGACGTCGGCATCCAATATAAATTCTTCCAGTTGGTGAACGTCACCTACGTGGATGTTCTCATGAATGAGCTTGGTGGTCTGAGCCCCTAAAGTCATCCAGAGTAGTTTGCCAATATTGTCAGAGGCAGGACGTACCGACTCAAATACCTGCGACAGCCATTTGTAATCGGACAGATAAAGATTCAGGATATTATCAGGTGAAAGCGACTCCCAGAGTTTGCTAAGGTATTTGTAATCTTTAGCAAAGGCATCTTTCTTCTCATCGGATTTGATGGCGTTTTGGGCTGCCTCTAATCCTTCAAAACCTGTGATGTTTCTATTTACCCCATTGAAGTGAGATAACGCATCTTTGATGGCCTCAGGCAACTTTTCACGCAGTTCAGACAAATTGGTTATGATCTGTTTTACCGATTTCTCGTCAAATTCCAGAGCCTTCGCCATATCATCGAACACGCCAAAATAATCAACTACCCTACCGTAGAATTTTTGTGGGAATAAGCGGTTGGTACGGCAAATGGCCTGTAGAAGCGTATGGTCTTTCAGCGATTTATCCAGGTACATGGTTTGCAAAATCGGCGCATCAAAACCGGTAAGCAGTTTGGCGGTAACAATAAGAAACAGTAGATCGGAAGTTGGATCATTGAATTCGTCTACAATACGCTCTTGCTGTGACTTGTCTACCGCCCACTTTTGCTTGAAATCAAAATCGTCATTGGCCGAGGTGGAAATAACGACTTTACTAGCTTCTGCAGGCAGGTATTTGTCTAGTTCCTGTTTGTACTGAATGCAGGCAAACCGGTCAGGAGTTACGATCATGGCTTTAAAACCATGAGGTGCTACTTTCTCTTTATAGTGACTGGCAATATCCTCTACAATTTTAGCTACCCGTTCCGGCGATTTTAGGAAGGCAGCCATCTTTGCCGATTTTTTGTTCAGGGCATCGGCTTCTTCATCGGTAAGGGCTGCTTCATCTTTGAGAGTTTCGAACAGCTTGTCAATGGTTTCTTTGTCCACGTGCACATCTACCAAGCGCGGCTCAAAGTGTAAAGGCAAAGTGGCACCATCCCGAATAGAATCCTGGAAGGTGTATCGAGATAAATAGCCTCCTTCGTCTTCTTCAGAGCCAAACGCCCAAAAGGTATTTTTATCTGCTTTGTTGACAGGAGTTCCGGTAAGGCCAAACAGGAAAGCATTGGGTAGTGCAGCCCGCATTTGCCGACCTAGATCACCTTCTTGGGTACGGTGCGCTTCATCTACCAGTACTATAATATTCTCGCGGGTATTTATGTTAGGCTTGGCATCCCGGAATTTATGGATCATGGAAATGATGATCTTGCGGGTGTCCTGCTCCAGCATTTTTTGCAACTCGCGTATGCTGTCGGTGGTTTCTACATTAGGCACGTCGGCAGCGTTAAAGGTGCCTGATATCTGCGTGTCCAGGTCGGTGCGGTCTACCAGCACAATAACAGTAGGGCTTTTAAGCTCGGGCATGCGCCTCAGCTTTTGGGCGGCAAAAACCATTAAGAGTGATTTACCGGAGCCTTGAAAATGCCAAATCAAGCCTTTTTTTACCCGACCTTCTTTTACCCGTTCCACAATTTTATTGGCTCCCTCATACTGCTGGAAGCGGGGAATGATCTTCATCCGCTGCTTTTTCTTGTTGGTACTGAACAGCGAGAAATTCTGCAGGAAATCTAGCAGCCGTTTGGGGTGTAGAAGATCACTCATTTCTTTCCCTATCTCACCCAAGCCTAATTGGCGAGCCAAGCTCTGATCTTCGTCTTCTAAGCGCCAGGGTGCCCAGAAGTCTAAAGGAGTGCGGATGCTGCCGTAATACAGTTCTTTTCCTTCGGTGGCAAAGGATAAAATGTTAGGTACAAAAAGCTGTGGTACAGCATCTTCATATACCTTATGTATTTCGTAAGCACCATCAAGCCAACTTACACTGGGGCGTATAGGAGTTTTGGCTTCACCTACTACTACCGGAATACCGTTGATGAACAGCACGATATCCGGAATCTTAGTTTCGCGGTGATGCACCCGGAATTGGTTGGTAATGATGTAACTATTATTAATTAGCTCTTCAAAATCTAACAGCCGAATGGGTACATGGCGGTTGTTCTCGCCGAAGGGCATGGTTTTATCGCCGTTGAGCCATTTAAAAAACTCTTCGTTGGCTTTTACCAGACCGATCTGGTTTACCGAAATAAGAATAGCCCGAAGCTTATAAATTACCTCATCGGCAAGCTCATTTTTAGCAGCTATATCTGGGTTTAGACGAACCAATGCGTTTTTGAGCTCGTGCTCCAGCAGCACTTCGTTTACCGACCGGCTTAGCTCCTCAACAGATTTGTACTGCCATTGCAGACCATAGCCAGAAGACGGTTCTGAAACAGTACCGGTATTCAGGTTCATGCCGCTGAGCTGGTGAATGATGTAATGCTCTACGCTATTTAGTTCGTTAAATCCCATTATTAAAATATTTGATTGATGAGGCTTTTTTGTAAGGCTTTGGAGTTTGAGATTTTTGATTTTACCTTATCAAAAGCATCTTGAAAACATTTAAGCTTAAGTGCAACAAAATTTTGGGTCGAAATATCAGGAATTGGAAGCATTAATTTTCTTACCTCCCCTAAGTTAATACCCTGAACCGCAAGGCCTGTGGTATTAATTTTTATTTGCCTTTGAATAAATTTTGATTCGAGTATTGTTCTTACATAAAGGTGATTAACAGAGCCAATTATGGCTAACCTGGCAGTATCTTGCGTGATATTTGCGCCATCCAAAAACTCAGGAACTTCAGCTATCCTGCCGACTGTTCCTCGAATTGATAACAGCAAATCTCCTTTTTGTAACCGGGATCTTTTGTATGGAGCTTCAATTTCTGGGCTTGTTAGAAGCAAACCTTCCTTTAATATACTTCCATTGGGATAATCTCTTACTTTAATTACAGGAATTCCACCAATATAACCCGTTCCTGGCTTAAGAATTCCATAAGTTATTGGTCTGCTTTTATCAACTATTGACTCTAACTGCTTAAGAGAGTATTTGTCTTTTAAGTCTTTTATGACCTCATCCAAGAATGAATCGTAAAGAGCGGCTTTTTTCTTTTCCACATAACATCCCCTCTCAATTACGTCATGCATGGTCCAGAGTAGGTCGGCCAGTTGGGCTTGCTGTTTTTTGGGTGGAAGTAAGAATTCATATTCAGCTAAATCACGCCATTTAACACGTTTAGACATAGTACCTGCAGCATTTGAATTTGCATAATCCCATAATGCATTAGAATTCATAAGTAAAGCTAAAAACCCAGGCACTACTTTATTATTATCTTCTCTTATAACAATTGCGTCTCCAGAACAACAACCATCAAACTCAACCAAAGAAGCTCTTCTTAGATATGCATTTCTTCTTGCAAATAGTATATCACCAGTTTTAAAGGCTTTTGCAGATGATGATATATTTTCAGTTGAGCTCCAGTTTTTGATTTTTAGATCTCCTGAAATAAAATGTTCAAGACCAACAAATCTTTTATAAACTGACTTTGCTGGATTATCTACTCTTATTGAAATTTCTTCTGCTAAATCACCCAGCTTCGTTATAACCCAGTCAGCTTTATCAATATTCAATATTCTTTCTTCCAACACCAGATTATCCATTCGCTAAAGTTTTAAATAATTCATTCATAGAAGCTTCTAACGACTCAGAACTATTTTCCCATTCATTTAATAAAACCTCGAAAGACTCCTGTTCAATTTCGTTTAGTTTAACAAAGAGTTCTACACTTAGTCTAGCATTATTATCTTCAAGGATTCTTTCATTTTCTACAACTTCCGAGAACTCAACTTCAGAAGTAAATTCTGTATAAGCATTATGGATCCTTTCAATATGCTTTGGATCTAAATAACTAATAGTCTTTTCATTTCTAACCTCTTTTACTGCCTGGATAAACAATACTTTACCTATTCTCTCAGGCTTTTTATTATTATTTGTTATCAACAAACAAGAAGTCATTGACGAATTGTAAAAAAGATTGGGCCCCAATCCTATAACACATTCTACCCGATCTTCCTTAATCATTTTCCGACGCATATCGGCTTCTGCATCTCTAAATAAAATGCCATGCGGCCACAAGGTTATGGAGCGGCCGTCCATTTCATCTAAACTCTTCTGGATA
Source organism: Sabulibacter ruber (assembly GCF_017355955.1). GTDB lineage: Bacteria > Bacteroidota > Bacteroidia > Cytophagales > Hymenobacteraceae > Nibribacter > Nibribacter ruber_A. The sequence continues at coordinate 1,146,350 of NZ_JAFFID010000001.1, forward strand.
TGCTGCTGAAAAGCATAATCGGCACATCCTTGCGGTGGCGTTCCCCAGATATTGCGGCTATAAGGGTCATTATCAAAACTTTTGCGGTCCCAGGCTTTAATGGAGTAAGGCGGATTAGCCAGAATTACTTTAAACTTTTTTAACTCGTCTCGCTCCAGAAAAGCCGGGTTAGCCAGTGTATCGCCACGCACAATGCTAAACTCTTCTATGCCGTGCATAAACATGTTCATGCGGGCAATGGCAGAGGTAATAAGATTGATTTCCTGTCCGTAGAGCTTTAAGGTGCGGTATTCTTTGCCTTCATCCCGCAGGTGCAGAGCACAGTTAAGCAGCAAACCACCTGAACCGCAGGTTGGGTCATAAACACTTTCGCCGGGTTGCGGGTCCATGATCATGGTCATGAGCTTTACCACGGTGCGGTTGGTGTAAAACTCAGCTGCCGTATGGCCGCTATCGTCAGCAAACTCCTTAATAAGGTACTCATAAGCATTGCCCAGCTTGTCATCAGCAACAGCGCTCAGGTTTAGCTTGTGCTTTGAGAAATGCTCAATTAGGTTTATAAGCGTAGCATCAGAGAGCCGTTCCTTATTCGTCCAGCTAGCGTCTCCAAAAATACCATACAGGGTTTCTGGATTAGCTTTTTCAATCTCCCGCATAGCGTTTTGGATCGCCATCCCCACATTGGTAGTGGTTTCCCGTACTTTATTCCAATGAGCATCAGGTGGAACCTGGAAGTGGTGGTGTTCTGCAAAAGATGCATATTCCATATCTCCATTGCTTTCAGCAAGGGCATTTTCAAATTCTTCTTCGTACACATCGCAAATACGTTTTAAGAATAGCAGCGGGAAAATGTATTGCTTGTAATCGCCGGCATCTATGGTGCCCCGCAGTATTTTGGCAGCACCCCAGAGGTATTTTTCTAATTCTTGTTGGGTCATTAAATATAAATAGTTCTAAATTCGTTGTAAATTGATTCAATGAGGACAGTTAGTCCAGATAGATCGGATTTATTTTGATCCGTTTCTCTTAATTCTTGAAATGGTATAACTGTACTTAATTCATAGCCAAAAGACATGTCAAACTGGCTTCTTTTTGATTTTATAATTTTTGCCTCCCATTCACAATCTTTCTTCCAATTGAAGTTGGCATTAAGGGTTTTATCAAAAAGCTGTGAAATTTCGTCCCAATCCTTTCCTCGCTTTTTCCTACCACAATATTTCCAAAAATTATCTTTTGTGTACAGCTCTTCAATCAAGTCTTTTTCAGTAAACCATAAACCAGTAAAATATCTTTGAAAGCTGGTGAATTTAACATGGTAAGCAATAGAAACTTGGTATTGCTTGTTGCCAACTGAGATGAAGTCTTTTGGTTTTGAATCTTGATTAAAAATATAAGCACCTTGAGATTTAGTATTTCCTGGGTAAACTGCAACTATCAAATCTCCATTTTCAGAAATACTAAATAGTATTTCTTGTGCCCAAGGCTGCTTTAAAGATAAGCCTAACCTATTATTGTAATCTAATTTGTTAAATTCTTCCTTTTTATTGAGTTCATTGATTACAGATTCAATTCTTCTATAGATTGCATCAGTATTATCAGGTGATACAGAGAAAATTGAAGGCTCAGGTAGCCATCTGAAATTATGGTTCTTAACCAAATCAATAAAGTCGTTCAAAAATCTATTAGGAGCATTTGTGGCTTTTTCAAAACTATAAGCCTTTACTGCAATCTCCATTAGTTTTTGCCAATTTAAATTTACAGGGACAACAATTTCTTTTAATTCTTCTGTTAATTCATTCTTTTTAAGAATGTTGAACACCTGGTTATATAATTGAGCAGTGCAATCAACATTGTCGCGTTTTGCTTCTATTATAATAACAATCCCGTTTATATTTATTACAATATCACATATTGGGTCATATAGTGTTTCGTAATTTTGATTCCAAAAATGCTCTGGAAGCATTACATATTCACTCAATGAAACAGCAAATATTTTCTCAAAACCATTTATTTCACTACTGTTCTTTTGAATGTTAATTTCAATCTGGTTGAGAGAGCTTAGATCGTTAAAAAATTCGTTTACATATTTAGGGTCAAGGATTGACTTTAGAATTTCATGAAAGAACAAAGAGTCTTCCTGCATACAAATTGCCAAAGCCCTTGTCAAATCATTTTCTAGTTGATAACGTCTATTTTCCTTAGCATAAGTCCGGAATATATTTAGATGGGTATTCATTAAATAAATTGGCTTAATAAAGACTTGAATTTTTCTTCTGCTTTTTGACTCTCCTCCCAAGCCTGCTTCAAATCTGCTAATGCTTCTTCTACAGAAGGTAAATTATCCTCAATAATTTTTTCTACATACAGCGGAATATTGAGGTTAAAACCGTTTTCGGCAATATCATCCAGAGTAGCTACTTTGACAAAGTTCTCTACATTTTCAAAGCCTACATACCAGTCATGTAGCTGTTTCACATGTTTGGGCTCCAAAAAGTTTTGTGCTCGGCCCACCCGCACCTGGTCAGAACCATCTATAAACAGTACCTTCCCTTTTTTATCGACAGTTTTATTTTGCTGAAACACCATCACACAGGCAGCTAATTGGGTGCCGTAGAAGATGTTAGAACCCAAACCAATAACTGCTTCCAATAGATCTTGCTTCAGCAGCGCTTCTCTAATCTTTCCCTCTGCTCCTTTCCGGAACAAAGCCCCATGTGGTAAAACTACCGTCATGCGACCTGTGCTGTTCATGGATTTGATCATGTGCTGCACCCACGCCATATCGCCATTCCCTTTAGGTGGCACCCCTGCAATGTTTCTGCCATACGGGTCACCCGCCCAGTTTTCGCTACCCCAATCATCTAAAGAAAAAGGCGGGTTGGCAATAACACAATCAAAGGTTTTTAGCCCATCAGCTGAGAAGAAAGCCGGATTACGCAAGGTGTCTCCCCGCACAATCTGAAAGTCTTCTATGCCATGCAGAAACATATTCATGCGGGCAATGGAGCTAGAGGTAAGATTTTTTTCTTGCCCGTAAAGGGTAAGTGTTCTGTAATCTTCGCCGCTTTCCTGCAGGTGGTTTACACATTCCAGCATCATACCACCCGTACCGCAGGCAGGGTCATACACGCTTTCTCCTTCGTGCGGGTCAAGTATCAAACCGAGCAAGTGAACTACTGAACGAGGCGTATAGAATTCACCCGCTTTTTTATTCGTTAAATCCGCAAAATGCTTGATCAGGTATTCATACGCCTGCCCCAGAATATCCGGGTCAACCAATGAATTAGATAAGTTGTATTGAGAAAAATGCTCCACCAAGTCAATTAGCAGTCGGTCAGAGAGTTTGTTTTTATTACTCCATTGGGCATCGCCAAAGATGCCATACAGCAGTTCTTGGTTAGCTTGCTCAATACTACGAAAGGCTTTTTCAATGGCTTGCCCTACATTGGTAGTTACCTGCCGCACATCTTTCCAATGGCAACCTTCCGGTATTACAAACCTGTGAAATTCAGGAAGCAACGCATATTCCTCATCCCCTCCTGACTCTTCCAAGGCTTGCTGGTATTCTTCATCATACACGTCAGAGAGGCGTTTGAAAAATAATAAAGGGAAAATATAGACCTTAAAGTCTGAGGCATCAACTGGCCCCTTCAGGATCCAGGCCGCTCGGGATAAGTATTGTTCGAGTTGGGAGAGGGTAAGTTTGTTTTGGGCCATTATTAAGCTATTACTACTCGTTTTACTCTGTTTTTTTGCTCTTCTGTTCGTGTATCGGTGTACTCCTCTATTTCTGCCTGGATTGGCATTTTATCCTGCAGATTATTTTGAGTTACCAAATGAGGTGGTATAAAAACATTATTACCTATTGCATCTGGTTCAAAAAAAGCAAACCCCTTTTGTGGATGTATATTGATTACTTTACCACGAATTAAATTTTTAGATTCTTCTCCCTTTTCTTCTGTATTTATTTCTGACTTCACCCAGTTGCTAGTCATAGGGCTTGAATCTACATACATTTTAAACCACACCAATACATCTATAAGCTGATAAAATACACTTTTAAAAAGGTAAGGAGTTTTTAAAGTTCTTACATGCTCGTCAATGTTAGACCTATGCGACCCAGATTGTGTAACCGACAAAATGTTTCTAAGATAGTTGGCTATTTGTTGTGGTAGGTGGGTGCCTTCCTGGTGAGTGTGCTGTTTATAAATTGAATCTGTGGTATCATATTGTGCTTTCCCGGCAAGGAAAATGCTACTTTGGTTCAATGCCACATTTGGATTTACAAATTCAGAAGGAAGCAAATTGAACTTGTTAAAAGCAGAAAAAAGGTCTTCAACAATTTTCCGAATAGCATTGAAGTGATCATTGACATTCGATTCATTATCAACCTTCAAAAGTTTTAAAATATCCTGACCGGCATATTCGCCAATATATTTTTCGGTGCAGACATCAAAAACTCGTTTATAAGTATGCCGCAGCTGCGTGTCCTCTTGGGAAGCAGCAGCTTGTTTAATATCATTGAAAAGGCGTTCTATTTCTTCATCACTGCCCTTTTTATAAACTTTAGTAAAAGCCTTATTAAAGGTTTTATCTTCATATGCTTCTGCTTGGGCGGTTAGAACAAAAATTACAAACTTCTTTTTTAATTGAAGTATTTGTTCTTTTGCTCTGTGTACAAAATCGGTGTCTTCAGAGTCTTTGACATCATCTTCATTTTCAAAAAATTTTGCGTCTAGCAACACTCCATCATAAAAAGGATAATTTCGTTCCAATTCGCTCATACCGCCATTCAAGGATTTAAAAGAAATAAGGTTAATACCATTCCTTTTGGCTCTGCCTTTTGTAGCTGTGAACGTTTCATGCTCATCGTCTATCCACAAAATATTATAGTAATTTTCTTCCATGCTTAGCTCACTAATTTAATTGGAAATTGAAACTTAAACTTTACGGGGTAAATAGGATCCTCATTTAGAGATAGCTCCCAATCGGGATTGTTAAAATCTGTCGCTATGCGATGAATATCGTATCCTCCCAACCCAGATCCCGCATTTGAGTTAGCTGTAGAGAACTTTGTAATAAATTTCTCCCTATCGAAATTTTTAGGAAAAGGCTTACCATTATTCCTTACTTCAACTAAAAGAATTTCTTCTATTTCTGTTAGTTCAATAACTACCTCATTACCAAGCTCTTTAGTTTCAAATCCATATTTACTGGCATTGGTCAACAGATTGATGAGAATCGTTATAAAAGGAGTTCTGTGGCCATAAATTCCACGCTCTTTGAGTTTCTCGCCTTTCAGAAGAAGCTTCTTGATTTTGAAATTGAAACCATTACCTGAAATGTCATTAATAATATTATTAATATCCGAAAGAGGAATAATATCCTTTTCATATTCGGACAGCACAAAGCCATTCTCTCCTTTTTCAAGTACATCAGTAATGAAGTTTACATCTCTCTTGATCTCTTTAAGAGAAGCTATGATATCGATATCATAAAATTCAGCAAAAGCTTTATTCAAAGAAGCAAAGCTTTCACTTTGAGTACTAAAAAAATGCAACAAGTTGTCTGACCAGTCTAAAATGTTTTGTCTAGGTCTACCTAAAGTATGTTTCAGAGAAGCAAATTCACTAAACTGCTTAACAGAGTTTCCGTGCGCTAAAGCATTTCTCTCTCTCTGAAGATCCTTAAGTTTTCCAGCTAACTCATTAATACCTTCTACTTTAGCCTTTTGCTCTCTAAGAGAAGGTAATTTTATTTTAACCTCCAGTAGGTCTTCTCTTCTAATAAAAGGCATAACTGAAGCCCCCATGCGATATGAGTTTAATTGCTCTTGGACATAATCAGCATGGAGCTCGTTAATTATATAGGCAACATCTACAACCAATTCATCTACTTTGAAAGAAAGAATATCCTGGTTCCTATAAATGGGTTCGCCAGTAAATTCAAAGAGTGTTGGATTAAGTGTTTTCTCCCGCACTGCAAGAAGCAAACACGATTCATTAATCAAATGAATACCAGGCCTCTTCAATGTCGTTTCCTGAACAGAATTAACATCAAGTTTAAAATCTACTTTGGCATTTTTCAGATCCTTAATTCGAACCACCTTTCCTGTGTGTGGCATATTCTCTTTTCGGCCACTGACAAATTCTAGAATATCGCGGAGTTTTACTCCCTCAATATACTTTTGAAAATATTGGGAAACCTGTAAGTCATAATCTAGCTTTTGAATTTCATCGATACCAACAATCCGATCTACTTCATTGTCTGGCTTACTGCCATGCAGCACACTATTTAATCGATATACATTCAGCACCTTCCTACGGGAGCCTTTAGACTCCACAAACTTTGTAGCATCAACAAAGCGAACTTTGCCTGGTAGCTTTTTGACCTTATTGATGACCAGTATAACTAAAGGAATTCCGGTACTTAAAAGAAGTCCGGCTGGCAATGAAATAATAGTCTCTATTAAATCACTGTTCACCAATTCTTTTCTCAAACGATGCTCATACCCTCCTCTGAATAGAAATCCATGAGGCAATACAGTGATGAGCTTGCCTTCAGCAGTAAGAGAATGCACCCCCTTTTCAAGTAAAAATTGTTCAACAGTACGAATGCCTGGTTCAATATCTTTATAACGATTATTCAGGCGTAAACCGTAAGGAGGGTTAGATACAATAAGATCAAATTTCTGAGTAGGATCAGGCCAATTTAGAATAGAATCTTCGCAAACATAACGAGAAGCTCCCGGTCGCTCGTATGCTTTAAGTCGTAATGCTCCTAACGCCCAAGTTTTCCGGTTGAGCTCCTGACCAAAATACTCCTGCCCTTTGTCAAAGAATACACCAAAAGAAGCCAACCCGGCAAATGGGTTAAACACTTTTGAATTTGCAGGTAAATCAGCGAGCCTACAAATTAAGCTGGTCAATTCAAGCGGCTGAATAAACTCTATACCAACTCTGCCCTGAGATTCAGAAATTCTATATAACACGCTATCAAAAACCTCCAAAAAATTTTTTGATAGCACATTTTTGTCTATTCCGCTTAAAATTTGGAAAATTTCCGCTAATCCAGCTGTACTTAACTGCTTTATGGCTGGCTCAAAAAACTTGTATAATGCTCCAAGTTGTTCATCCAAAATGTTTAAATCGGACAAAAAATACTCAAGCTGAAACAATGCTTTTTGATGGTGATGGTTAGTAAGAACCTCCTCTGATACTATTCCATCATTATATGCTGATAGCAAAAACAGCACGACATGGTAATCCTCAGAAGAGAGGCTTTCACTCCTCAGAACATTGAAAATAGACCAAATCTGCTCCTTGATTGCTGCTACAGGATTAATATCTTCCAACTTAAATTCTCTCATCATAAAACAAGTATCTGATTGATGAACCAAAGCTCTGATCCATCTGTGCAGTACAAGTGCATTGGTTAAATATATTTTTTATAAATGATTTCTGCTATGCTTTCAAACCTTTCTCTTAAAGACTCTGGTTCTATGATTTCGATTCCACTCATGTAAGAGAACAAAAGCGCTATGAGCTCATGGTTGACCTGAACATATAGTTCAATAACCACCTGTGAGTCACTTTTACTTTTTATTTTTTGAGAACCATGTAAAGGTTTGCTTTCAATATAGGGCCAAGTTTCGTTAGAGATTGAGATTACCAGTTTTTCAATCGGGGCATCTGGCCGAACTGAAACCCCTACTACATTATCAAAATATTCTTCGAAGTCTATATCTAAGTTTGGTATAAACTTCTCTCTGGACTCCCTGATAAAGATTATGCGGTCAATTGCCAGAATTGAAAGAGATTGATATTCTTCATTCAACCCGAATAAAAACCAGCGATTGTTATACTGCTTCAAATGCCATGGATGAATAACAAAGTCCGAAGCCTTCTCTTGTTTATAGCCCTGATACTTAATTGCTAATGGAAGCTGGTTTTGGATAGCATTGAATAGATCAGTAAAGTGGGTTAGCCCTTTCAAATAAGGGTTCTGCTCAAAACCTACGGCTGTCTGTGTATCACTTTTAAGCTTGAAGGTGTCTTCAAGCCGGATTTGCATTTCTTCTACCCATTCAAACTGTGGCAAACCTTTGAATCGACTAAGAATGGATAGCGTTTCTTTAAGCTGTTCAGCCTCGGATTGATTGATTCCTTGGTTCTTGATGGAGAATGATTTGTCTGAATATCTGTAATACACTCTCTTACCTTCCTTTATCCGTTCTAGGGGAACAGCCCAGCCTTGCTCACTTTCCATAAAAGTGATATCATCAAATACCTGCCTTCTCTTCACGCCATCCTCTATTCCACTGAAATCATAGATAGCGTCATTACATTCCTTTATAAGATCATCAATGAAGAATTTCTTGCCATGATTACTGAAGCATCGGTCTAGGGCATGGTATCTTATGGTTGCATGTTTATTAGTTGCCATGTGAAATAGTTAAACCGATGGTTTGTTTTGAGCGGTTGATGGCCCCATAGTAACTTTTATAGTTGATCGTTAACTTTTTATATAGTTAAACAAGCAGAAAACCCCTTTCACTAAACAAAAAACCTATCATGGCTTTCCTTTATGTCTTTTGGTAAATATAATAATTTCATTGGTGTTGAACAGGCGCTTCTTTCCAAGCTTCTATTTATAAGTTGCCACAATCTTCGCTCAGCCCCTTTACAATAGTAACACCTAGAAGAATCAAAAGAGCTGGATGGTACCCGTAGAATACCACCCAGCTCTTTATATTTAGGCCGGAGATTAATCTAGGCCGTCGCTCGATTTATAAAACTGGAATTGAAAATCTGGTTCCACAAGGGTTGCAACTAACTCCACCACAACATAAGTCTCCTGATAGAAAGCTCTAAATACTTTCATCATTCTGTTGAATTCAGCGTCACCAGTATGTGACCCAAGCAAATCTTTATTGCCTATTACAATCCTATTCTTCCTTGCCCTGGTAGGAACTACATACATTAGGAAGAAGACTCAGTAAAGGGGTTTACATAATTGATAATAAAGACTCAATCTTATAATGCCTAGCAGCAATTCCTTCGAAAATAAAGCTACAAACCGCAATTTGTGCTTCTGGATCATTAGGCTCCAGACTAACAGAACAAGTATATCTACCTTCCTTGTTATTAAAAGTGAATGTTTTGGCTTCTCTTACGACGGCAAAAAAACCACCATAGGCATCAAAAGCCTTGGATTTAGATAATTTATAATTTTTAACCCTGTTGTTTGATTTCAAGCAGAACCCCTCTCCTACTCCTTTCAGATGATATTGATCAACTGTAATACATTTACCTGATCTTATACTTTTTAAAGACACATATACATCCAGATTCCTTTGTTCCAAAACAACATTCCTAAAAGTCTCAATTAAACTTTCCTCAACCTCCAAACCCTTCTCTGTGTAACTCCTTGCTTGTGATACTTCCATGACTTTAATTTATAATATGTTGATAATGTTTATATAATCTCACTTTAGTAAAGTTTTGAAATTTGAAATTTAAATTTTCACATAGATTACAATCTATTAATTATCAGAATTTTAAAACATTCAAATAAATACAAAAGCAAGAAATCAGTTGTATAAAACATGCTTAAAAATATTTTTCTCCGATTTTAAAACTTCCCCTACTCCATTTTATATAATACTCAGATTAGACACTGATTAGATGGAAAGTCAAATAGATTTAGAAACGATTATAATACTAGCTATCAACCTAGTTTTGGAAGAAGAAGAGAAAGAGGATGAGCATGAAAATAGTTAGGAACAAATGTTTGATATGGACTAGGGTATCCTCACAAGAGCAACTTGAAAATGGAAGTTTAAACACTCAACTCACATTGTGCACCGAATATGCCAGGAGTTTAGGGTTTTGTGTTATTGAACACGAATCTGCATATGAAAGCGCTAAAGCAGAAAACAAAAAATTCAAACAGATGATGAAAAAACTTACAGATAGGAAAAACAAGTTTGATGCTTTGATAGTCTTATCTGCTAGCAGATTTTCTCGATACTTACCACTGGCAAGCAACACTTTAATGGAGTTAAAAAAAGTAGGTATATATATTCATATTGTCAGAGGCAGGATGACCTCGGAAAACGACAAAGGAGTAATGGACATCTTTCAAGAGTTTCTTAGGGCAAATCAAGAGAACCATGAGCGGAAAGAAATCACTATCACTAGCAGGATGGCAAAATTAAAGCAAGGTGTATCCGCCAGTAAACCCCCGCTTGGGTATATAACTAGTAATAACAGAGGAAAGCTTGATGATAACAATATCCTTCTACCATCAATACAATTATGCCCAAAGAATGCACCGTTGATAAAAAAGGCGTTTAAACTTATTCTACAAAAAAGAACTCTAACAGAAGTTACAGCAGAGATAAATAGTTTTGGATTAAATATAAACAGAAAGTATTTAGGAGAACTACTTAGAAAACCAATTTACTGCGGCAAGTTGGTTGACAAAACATTGATGGACAAGGGAATTCCATTTGTGATGGGAAGGCATGAGAAATTAATCAGTATATCTGAATTTGATAAAGTTCAAAAACTACTTTCAAAAAAAGCACTTAAAAGGAAAAAGAAAACGAATGAGGAAGAAATCCCACTAAACGGTTTACTCAGATGTGATACTTGCCAGAAAAATCTAACTGGATATCTGACAAAGGGCATACCTTATTACAAGTGCAATCACGGTTGCAAGTTGAACATACCGGGAAAAAAGGTCCATAGGGTGAATGATAATTTGTTAAGCAGCCTACAACTTGACACAACATTCATTAAGGATATAATTAATCTTATTGAAATCAAGTACAAAGAGAAATATTCAGAAGCTATTCAAAAACAAAAAATCAAACGCAAAGAACTAGATAAGCTGGATAGTAGGCTTGAAAATCTTTTGCTTTCTAAACTGGATGGAGAGATCGACAACTCTACTTACAAAAAAATTAAGAATGATACAGAAAGCAACATAATAATTTTGCAGGATGAATTAAATGACATAAAAGTCCCCGAAGCTCAGTTGATTCATCAAAAAATAATTAACCTTATAAAAAACCCGAATACTCTTTACAATAGACTTAGTGTTTATGATAAGAAACCTTTTCTAAAAACAATTGCCATTGATGGATTAACTTACAACAAGAAGGATAACAAATTTAATAATATAAAAATAAACAGGATGTATAAACTCCATCCCTAAAAGGATGTTGCTCGTGGTCTGGCTGGTGAAGAAAAAAGTATTGGCATCTGGAACATTCGTTTCTTCGGTCATAATTTCAAAATTCAGCAGAACTTCAAACTAAATGCACTTGAACTGCTGTAGTATCTTGGTGACCTCCTCCGAGGACCACCTGTTCAATTCCTCCACTCTACCGTCAAAGGTGGTGGTGGAGAAAACAGCTTCAACCTTCAAATACTACCCACACTCTTTAGCCTTCTGCATCAGCTTTCCTTTTTTAGAGATGCACCATAAATGGCGATTATCGAAAAGATGGGTTTAATCATGCCTGCCTGTCAGGTATTCCTCCACAATGTAGTCGTTTCTGCTGCTGTCCCGGGCAAGCCACTTCACTACTTCTTCTCGAAGCTCTTCGCGCTGCCGAACCAAGGCATTGTATTGCTGATCAGTCACCTTTATATCTTCCCCTTTGTTCCGCTGCATATTGTATGGTACTGCTAGGATGTTTGTTTTGATTGATAAGGTCCGCCTTTTGGCTTTGTAAATTATTATCTCCTTAAGGTTTATCTATAGCCATCCCCTACGCTTATATCTGAGTAGCTGGAGGTGGCAGTCAGTCCTTGTAAGTAGCTGAAGCATTCTGTATTGTAAGGTCCTCATCCTTCGTACCCGGGTTATTATTTCCTTCCAGCTCCTTCTCGTGGATGGTGAACTACTTTGACGCGCTTTCACTTAGGCAGGAGGCATAGATCCACTCAAAGGTAGTTTCATCGGCGCTGGCCACGGGCCGCTCCTATATTTTATTCATATGCCAACGCCTCCTCTATTCGTTTGATGTTCCGCTCCATCTCCTGCAAGTCTAGCAGGCGCTCAGGCTTCTTCTTCAGCTTGGAGCGTTGGGCGCGTAGGTTGGTGAGGGACTTGTACAGAAGCCCCTTGTCCCTCGTGAGCGGTTCTTCTTTCTTGGCTTCAGGAAGGTACTCGTGCTCTTTGGCGTGCTCATACAGATCCCAGAGCGGCGTGATTTTATCAGATAAGTCAAGGATTCTGAACGCAAGCTCTTTGCGTTCATCCTGTTTGGTACTGATGCCCAGTTGGGCGTGATAGGCAGCCCTTGCGGAGATAAGAGGCCTAAGTTTCTCCAATACCTGCTCAGTGCCTTGGTGACAGGCTGAAGTGGTTCCTTAACAGGGCATAAATCTTCCAACTCCCGCACCAAGCGGTTCTGGTTGTAGAGTGTGGCACCTTGCTTAAAAAGGAATTTAAGCACGCTGCTGGAGTCGTGCGCCTCATACAGAAGCCTGCCGGTTTCAAAGTCTTGGTCAGAAGAAAGCCATTCCTGGATACCCATGAAGCAAAATTCAAGGATTCAGGAATGGCTAAAAAGGACGGCAATTGCCACGGGGTTTTAGGGAAGCAGGACCTTCGTAATAATCATTTTCCCTATTTAGAGCTGTATATAGTAACTGACTCTGGGTGTCCAGAAGAGTGAACGGGTTTATTTTTTATTTTTACAAATTTCAAATCCTTACTTGAATACACTTCTGATTGTTTTAAAATAGAATTATAAAATATAAAATAATTTTTTGTCCTGCCTACATAAAAGACTGAATCGTTACTTTTTAGGACTTCCTTTTCAAACCCTAATTCAATAGAAAACAAGCCTTTATTTTCATTTGTCACTATAGCCTCTTCTTTAGAATTTAAAACAACATAGCATGTAACAACAGAAAGTATAATAACATAAAATTTAACTGATTTTTCTAAATTTAGACCAGTAAAACTAGAATAAACATAGTCCAATTCATTTAAAACAAACATTATAAAAAAAGGGGAAAGAACCATCAAGACGGTATACTTAAGCGAATGCAAGTGACCGCTTACTATTGCATATGGCGCAGAAATCAAGATTATAAGAAATAAAGAAATGAGCAAAACCTTTTTTTTGTTCTTAAAATAGTTAAGATACCTTCTAAAAACGTTTTTCTCTTTAAGGTATTCGTTGTTGTCGCTTTGTTGAAATTGGCTACCCATAAGCCCAATATTTAAGATTTGTGCAATAAATCCAAAAACAAACCCAAAACCAATCAACAACAGAGAATCAAAAAAAAGAGTAAGCACCTCAGATATTTCTAGGTAATCAGTAATGTTAATGTTAAAATTTATATAAAAACAATAAATCTTTATCAATCCTATGGCAACAGCAAACACGCCAAATACCGGAATAAGGTCTTTAAGGCTATTTGAATTATCATTCATACCTACATTATTTTTTACAAGTATACTTTTTTTACATTCGCATATTTTTGATCTATCTCAAATAGCCAATTTCTTTAAGTAGCTGAACAACTTGAGATAAAAAATAAAAGGTATGTTGCTGTGGGCCTGAGTAACGCTGGTTTAATTTGAATTCAGCACTATAAAAACCATCAGGTTTTCTTGTATAAGCTAGTCTCCCTTCAAAATCAACCCCTGCCTCACTATCGATGAAATGGTATTTGCTATCTACCATAAACTTGTGAGTTCTATACCCTAGCACAACACCCATCATACCTAAGAATTCATTCCTATCCAGCCAACTTCCCATGGAGGCTTTCTCTACCCTGCAACTTAAAAGGGTTTGGCTTAGGTCATGATGGTCACCGAAAATCCTTAATAAGGCCTCAACCAACAATACTATTGGAACATGGATATTGTAGATATCAGATCTCCCTAAATTGGGGACTGATCTAACAGGCAGAGGAACTTTCTCTTTAGAGAACCTAAACAAAGCACGCAGATTAATCCTACCATGTGCAACCAGTTCTCTTAAAATATATTTCAATGTCTCACCTAGTCCTCCCCGCTGAAACATATTCCTAGCAAGTTCTTCACTGTTAGGCTCATCAAAGACAAATCCATTTACTACATCTTCAATTATAGCTTCAACAGCTTTTCTGTTATCAAAGAAGTGAATATGTCTACTAAAGAATTTGTCTAAATACCCGTTAAAATCTGTTCCTGCACCATAAATGTGCCGGAAGATATGTTCAATGTTATTGATGTCACACACAAACATTACCTTATCAAAGCCGAATTTATTTCCTTTCTCCACCCTTTCATCGAAGTGCGAGGCGAAAACGTTAAACAGCCTAAATATGTGATGCGGGTCAATCCTGTCTAGGTCATCAATGATAAGGATGTTTTCAATCTCGGGATCTGTAAGCTCCTTTAACTTAACCAGCATCCGTTTTATAAGCTCTGTGTAAATATTGCTTTCATAGATTGATCCCTCTTGTCTGAATACAGAGTCTAAGAATTCATCAGCATGACTTTGATCGGTTTTCTGTTCAGCTTTAAATTGCAGGAACTGGGTATGCAGGGTTTTGAATTCCTTGTAAATGTCATAGTAATCCTTTCCCAAAAAGGGGATCATCACTAAAAGGGGTGCAAGAATGTCAGCAGCATTATTGGCTATGAATGTACTAGCTAACATTTCGTCAATTATTTCCTCATTATCCAAGGGCACTTTATGGGTGATGATCAGTTCTACCAGAATGTCAAACTTGATGTATTTGAAAATATCCTCATTAGCCGCAACTGAGTAATTGACTGGTTTAAGGTAGATAGGATTGTACCTCTTTTTGCCAAAATTAGCCTGTTGGGTTTCATCAGAGAAGAAGTCTAAAATAAAAGATGACTTTCCTAGCCCATAAGCACCGGAGAATATTATCCGATCGTTGTGGGGCAAATTCAAATGATTTATGAATGGCTTATTTGGCTCATCAAAAATAAGGCGATAAACTGTGGGCTGTTCAGACATAGATTATGAGTGAGTTTGCCCCAAAATACGTAAGTATGCTGCCATTTCAGCAAGACTCACCTAATATAAGTTCTAAACGTAAACCAAACCTATGAAGAAGATACTCCATGAACTACTAAAGGCCTGGGCGGCCTTCCTCTTCGGCTATGGAGAGGAAGAATCGCCCAGAAAAGCGCAGATTGCCGCGCTGGTGGTGTTAGTGTTTATGTTATTGATATTTTTGGGTTAGAGGTAAAATCAACATAATAATCAATGACACAAGTATTTATATCATAATTCAAAAAAATCATATACTCCTTTTTGTTCGTTAAATATCACCATAATAATAGATCCTCTTACAGCAACTTTCTCGCTTACCATATCTGGTTTATTGGGGGAGTTGGTTGGAGTCATCACAAGTAATCGAATAGAGTCATTTTTTTTCATGTGTATTCGTTTATCAGGAATAATAGGTAGATATATTCGTTGATAATTGTCTCCATTCAAACTACAATAAACTACAATTGACTCTTTTTCAGTTTCATTCCTTAAAATGATATCTCTACCTATACGTGTAGGTGCTTTCCCCGATAATCTTTCAATTTGTGTTTGTGGAAACTTGTATTGTTTTTTTTCTTTAATCCCCCAATTAGAAACTTTTACTACTCTTCCATTAGATACACAGCTATTTAAAAAAGTAGTTATTATGATTAATATATATATATTCTTCATTGGACTTGATACATTATTGGCCTTTACCTAACATATAACCAGCTAAGGTCCCCAAAAGCCCTACAGCTGGTGCAATTTGCTTATCAGTAAATCCTGCAGTAATTAGGAGAATGATACTGATAATTATCACCGGGAAAGTTAAAAGTCTAACAATTGCCTCAGTTTCAAACTTATCTGGAGCCGTTTTTATCAAATAGATAATCATAATCATGATTAATACTCCGAAAATGAGTACACATGTTGATAAGTACTTGGATAATTCATAATTGTAATCCGATACTTCAATATCACCTGTTTTAGTATCATTTTCCGCATCTTCTCCTTTACTCCTCTCTTTTACAGGGGTAGCGCTTTCCAGCTTTTTCCTAAGGTTAGAGTCTAAAGGGCTAATTTTTGATTCTGTAGGATTTTGTCCAAAAGAAGAAACACTACATATCAAACAGACTGTTAGAATTATAAAATAAATTTTTACCATAAAAAATAAGTATAGTGTAATACTTTGTTAATATAACTATAAAAATATATTATTAAAATATTCTAATAAAAAACCCCAGCTATTAGCTAGGGCCTTAATACCAATTGAAAGTTAAAACTACTTCTTTTTACGCTTGGGAACCAGAAAACCCTTGAGTGCTCCCGCACTGAGTGTCCTGGCCTGCTCCAGCGTGATCTCCCGAAGGTCAACGGCGCCCACGTTGGGCACCTCAAACTTCACATGGTGGGTAGGCGCGATAAACTCCCGCGCCACCCCTTCCGGAAGCTTCACCTTGGCCATGCTTACGGAGTTACCACCGCATCAGCCTTCAACGGCAGCGCACCTTCATAGATGAGCAAGCCCAGCTGGTAACCGCTTACGGCGTAGGTCATCCCGCGCTTACCGCCACTCACTTTCGCGGTGGTGTAGCTTGGGGCAATCTTCACGCCCAGTTCCTTGGTGCCCCACTGCAGCTGACGGCCTTCCAATGACTTGGTGACCACAATGCACTGGTGGTTTTTGATGTGACGGGCAAACTCCGCCTTGATGGCATCATCCCCTGGGTTGAACATCTCACCGGTGATCTTACCGGACTCAGAGTCTTCGTCACCGATTGGCTCCAGCTTGAACTCCTGCGTGTCTTTGGTGGTGTACATCTGCAACC
Source organism: Sabulibacter ruber (assembly GCF_017355955.1). Classification (GTDB taxonomy): domain Bacteria; phylum Bacteroidota; class Bacteroidia; order Cytophagales; family Hymenobacteraceae; genus Nibribacter; species Nibribacter ruber_A. Next base: position 1,163,204 of record NZ_JAFFID010000001.1, read on the forward strand.
AGCCATACCCTGCCTTGAACGTGTGCGGCCCCGTGATGGTCACCGAGCTTCCAGCAGTGGCAGACTCCACCGGCTCTGCGATGGTGTTGAACCATGAGATAGGCGCCACGAACACGATACTGCGTATACCAGGCGCGCTATCTTTGCCTTGGTTATCCAACTTATATATAAAATACACTTCTTACGGCTCCTGTGATCTAGAATTGAAAAAGCCCACTCAGAAGGCTTGGACCTTTCTTCAATAGCAGCTTCACCAATACGGCACTTTTGGCTAAACCATTGGCGGAAACTTCTTCCTTAGTCTCAGGATGCTGGAATTTTGCAGCGAATACCGCTAGTTTTTAATCATGCGCCAAAACCGGCAGAGGTTCCTTTCTGAGCGGAAACAAGGTTCAGCTGCTGGTTTAAATCAGCGATGACAGTCTTCTGCTTATTCCATCCTATGCAAATTCTAGTTTCAAATAAACAGATGTTCATGATCATCATAGAAACTAATGATACTTTCCAGATCCTCTATGAAAAAGTTAGACATGAGTCCGCTAGAGGGTACTCCAGCGGACTTGTTCATATTAGACAGTGACACGTCCGCTTTTTTATTGCCGTAACTTGCTGCTATTGGGTTAATTATGCGATAGACCTAGTTAATCTTTTCGGTTCGACATCTTCAATCTTTATTTCATTTAAACAAATTACCAATAAATGTGTTATAACGAATTCTCAATTCAAAGAATTTGGAAACATTATCAAACTAGATCTATTTACGACTTGCTGTTCTACAATTTAAAAAAGACTGATTTGCTTTACAAAAACTCTATAAACCATTATTTTTTTCTCCGACAGAGCATTAATTAGTTATTATATTGTCCATATATACATCTTACCAATACAGTATCACCATTTTCTTTGTAATACAATCTTACTCCTTCAGCGTAGCTTTTTAAATATTCATCATTATTACATTCGATTAAATAATTAACAATTCTCCCACTGTTAGACTCAGCAATACACGACATACATCTTGTCCGCAGATAATCATCGTCATCGCTACAAGAAAAAATGAAAAGTAACATTCCAAAACATGAATACTTACTTCCAATATTTTCAAAAATACTTAGCGAAATATTCATAAACTCAAACCCCTCTTTTATAATTACAAGTCATCAAAGCATTTAATTCAAGTACTGATATTACAATTAACTTATTTATTTGGAATAATAAAGACTTAAACTTCCATCAGAGATAGTTCATAATCTAAAAAATTATCTCTATTTTTCATCATCTTCAGACTCCTTAGGAGAACTTTTAATCAATGATTTAGTACTAGCATTATCAACATTGGTAGCTGGCTTTGTCAAAGCTAACCCGAATACAATCTTTAAAGAAACACTTGGTATATACTTATTTATAAAGATATTATCATCATCGTAATTAAAATTCTTGACTGGCACTTCATCAATTATCAATTGGCTATTTTTTCCCTTATACTGATCAATAAAATAATCTCTAGGTTGTTTAACTGACATAAACTCAAACGAACCTAAAACAAAAATATTCTCATTCAGTTCATACCCTATTCCCAATCCTCCATCTATCTGCTCATTATATAGATTAGATTCTGCTGAGAATTGAGCAAGATTGACAACTGCTCCAACAGACCATCTTGCAGGTATTGCAAAAACCTGACCTCGGGTATTCGCTAGAGTCGCAGGTCCTGCAGGATTAACTTTTTCTCTGAGGAAGTAAGTTTTTACATTAAACATAACAGCAGTTGAAAGTACAACAGTGGCTGGAGAAATTCTTTCGAACTGTACTGTATAATTTGTTGGATTTATACTCATGTTGTATAAACTTCGAGTACCAAGGTTATATCCGAGACTAACTCCTAGTTTAAGTGGATTTCCCAACTGTTCTACTTCTTCACCAATATTTTGTAAATGTTTTACAGAAGTACGATTTAAGCGAACATACTGACCATAGGATTCTGAGCAAATTAAAACAAATGCAATAAGACAAAATAAAACTTTACTAACATTAGTCAGTAGACCTATTAGCTTTTGAGATTGAGTATAGTTAAACATATAGAATTTTGTTTATAAGGTTATTAATATATTTATGTCATTTTAAACATTTTTAAATTAAAATACAACAAATTTTCTAAAATATAATTATATATTTTTTTTGTAAAAATCATTTATATTTTTATACTATTATGTCATTAATAAGCAAATACCTATATATTAATATGATTTTTCCTATCTTCTTATTAAATCAGTTAATCAAGATAGCTTTTTGAATCCATTAATCAACTTAGAAAATTTATATTAATAAATCAATCATCAATTAATATTATAACTACTATATCAAGAAGTAGCCAAACTTATTAGTTATATGAGTTTAGTTGACCCCTCGATTGGAACAAATTACTAGTTTTGGAATATGGCATTCCTTTTAGTGCATATTCCCCTCTTATTCCTCCACTCGTATTGTATCAATAGATTCAATACTTTGAGATAGGAAAGATAACATAAGGCAAGTATGTGCGAAGCTTAGCAACTAAGCTACTCCCATTGCAGGGTACCTTCCCTTGAAAAGCATCTGAATCAATTATTGAAACAGCTTCAAGCTATATAGAACAATCAGTTCTTACTTTGTTATTTTGTACTAGGTTGAAGCCAAAATTAGAAGATGAATTAACCGCATTTAAAAGAATAGGTCTTCATGATCATCATAAAATCTGATGATTCTCTCCAAATCTTCCACAAAAAAGTTCGACATGAGTCCGCTTGAGGGTACTCCAAAAGCCTTGTAAACGAAAGTTTGCAAGGCTTTTTTGATTTTAGGCTACGATACAGGGACAGTATAGATTCTTTTAGTGCTAGTTAAATACGAAGCTAAGGAGTATCGCTTAGAAATTTTAAACGTGGAATCCCTTAGAAGTTTGAATTCCCAAAGTCATGTATAGTATATTCGTTAGCCCAGTTACGTTTATCCGACCAACGGTAACTGGTTAAACGTATGTTTGACTCTGTATATAGCGCAGATAAACGTATGTTGTCGTTTATACAGTAGTTGTGGTACATAGAAATTAAAAATATGAAAATCTGTTTCGCTTTACTTCTTGCCTTTTTGTTCTCAGATAGCGGAAAAATAACTGAAGTAAAGGGAACAATAGTTGACGAGTTTGGGGAGGCGGTTCCTGGTTGTCAAATTACAGTTGGCACATCAAAGACTGAAGTTATAACTGATGTTGAAGGCAAATTTCAAATTAGAACATCAATGAAGAATAGGCAACGCTTCGACATTGTAATAAGAACCGCATATAGTCCAAGCATAAGAATTGCCAATATTCAAGCAAATCAAGATACTGTAGACTTAGGGAAATTTATTTTGGTTTATAATAAAGAAATAAAAGTTGATGATTATGCAAAGCTATCAAATGAAGAACAGGCAAAAATGAAACCACTTTATCACTGGTCTACCCTTATCGCTTATATTGACACAACCCGAATGAATCTAAACTCTAATACTATTCCCTGTCCTTATAATTGGAAAAAGAGCATAAATTTTCAGTATAGCAGTAAAGAAAATGAAGTGATGGTTGATTTTGCCCAATTAGCAAATTGCAAATAAAACTACGTACCACAACAACACCTAAACGGCAGTCTCGGCCGACGGCCTCGCCCGTCGTTTAGCTTAGTGCGTTGGGTGCAATGCATAAAAAACAAAATGAAGCAAAAACGATTTACTCTCCTTTTTACCTTTTTCGCCTTTCTTACCTTCACAAGTCAGGCACAGACTCTAGAAGAACTGACGACTATCGAACATAAATACAAAGTTTGTTTGGACCGAGGAACTAACATGCTTGGTTGCTCCCAATTATATTACAGCCAAATGGACAGTTTGTTAAATGTAGTCTACAACAAGCTTCGAAGACCACTTGACCCATCTGGAAAAGCTGCACTTAAAAATGAGCAACTAAAATGGCTCGGGAAAAGAGATGCATATTTCAAAAAGGTTGACAAGGAATACGCAGCAGAGAACAGCAATGGGTTCGCTGGTAATGACAGCAGAATGATAGCTATAGATGATAAAGCTCAATTCGTAAGGAAAAGAGTAGAAGAATTAATTAAGAAGCTAGGCAATAGTTAAAAGAAGCACTAAGCCCAACATTGCGCATCAGCCATGCTAGAACGGACGGCCGCGCACGTTGTTTATGCAAGGCGTTGGGCCATATTCCCCATCATACGATTTTGAAACCGATTAGCGCTAAGGTATGACAACTGCCACCTTTGGAGCGCTTAACAAAAATGTTATGATTGGTTCTGAAGCTATCAAGGAGAGTGGCCGCTCACGTTCACGAAGGAATGAACCTTTATAGAACACTTACAAAAGAATTGCACTTCTGACCAGTAGTACACCAAGCAGAAAGCCATTTACGCCATCAGGTACAAGCCTCCGGCTCTTTTGTGCAAACTATCGCCAGTTCCCTGTTTTCCCTAAGAGTTTCTCTAAGTTTGGAATGAATTTCAGGCAAGCCTCAAAGTTACTGTAGTACTTTTCTTTGTCTACCTTGAAGTAGAAGGCGCCTTTTCTGGAACGCTTTTTCTCTTTGTCCTTCTGCCGCACCAGCAGGCCAGTGGAGAGTACTCGCCGGGTAAAGTTCCGTTTGTCAAAGGCGGAGTCATACAGCTTTTCATAGAGGGTTTGCAGTTGCGGAAGGGTAAACTTCTCGGGCAACAACTCAAACAAAATAGGGTGTAGGGCTGCTTTATAGCGTAAACGTGTCAGCGCCATTTCCACCATAGAATTATGGTCAAAAATCAAGCTTGGCATCTCGCTTAGCAGAAACCACTCGGCGTGGTAATCAGAGCTTAATTGAGCCTCATATTTTTGGATGTCAATCAAGGCAAAGTACGGAACAGAAATAGTGCGCTCCACAGGATCCCGGTTGGGTTCCCCGAACGCCGAGATTTGCTCCAGGTACACGCCCTCCAACCCTGTAAGTTGTTTCAGAACGCGCTGGGCACCCGCTTCCAGGCTCTCACACGGCTGAACAAAGCCTCCCATCAAACTCCACCTATGTTTTTCAGGCTCAAATCCCCTCTTTATCAATAAAAGTTTGAAGTCATCTCCGTCAAACCCAAATATGATACAATCAACCGCAACATGAACCCTAGCTTGGCCTAAATACTTCATCCTTCCGCCAGTAGCTTTCGTTTGCTGGGTTCCATCTTGCTGATACGATAGGTTGGGTTCAAGCTTCACCATAGCTGTTTATTTAAACTATCCTGTTCAAGTGAATTGCAGTTGAATTTTCCCGCTGACGGGAATTAAGTTTTTACTCTTGATTAAGGCAAGGATTGGCAGTTGGCTAAATCCAAGCGCTAAGCTCTTCTTGGCTTAACAAAGCCTGACTCTTGAAATTTCACTCATCAAAATGTACCAGAATACCCATCATGTAAGCCCTGAAGAATACATCCCTCAGCTTTCTTGAGCACAGCAAGGCCATTCTCACTGGGAGTAAGTCCTTCCAGGAGCATGGTTGAAGGTGTATTCCTTACAAATGAACCGACGGCTACTTCTTGGTGTGAATAGCCGTCGGTTCATTTGTCAGTTCTTAGATGTGTTGCTTATCAAGTAGGGGTATGATCACTTCTTAGCTTGGGGCTTGAGGAATTTATTAACATCCAGCCAGTGCATGAAGGCATCGAACCAGCGGTTGCTGGTTTTGTCTGGGTTACCGAGGCCGAAACCGTGGCCTCCGTTCTGGTAGAGGTGGAACTCCACTGGAATGCCTGCTTTGTACCAGGAATCAATCACCCCAAACTGGCCGCGGAAAAGGAAATCGTCGGTGGCAATCACGTTGAACATGGGCGGAGCGTTCTTGGGCACCTCCACCGGACCCATACCGCCGTAGATAGGGCCGATGAAGGCCAGCTTCATAGTCTTGGAATTGAGGGTAGAGTGCATGGTGAGACCGGCACCCGCCGAAAAACCGATCATGCCAATTCTGCCCGTATCCACACCCCATTCCTTGGCCCGCTTAAGAATCAGGGCATAGGCAGCTTCGGCATCCTCCAGCTGGTTCGTTAGGTCTAGTTGGGGCATGCTGGGCGGGGTGGCACTTGCCGAGGCAGTGGTGGAGGGGGCTGGGGCATTGCGGGGTCGGTCCATCCAGGCCTTGAAGTCCTCCAGCGATTCCGGCGTGGGGTGCAGCCGGTACTTCAGCACGAAAGCAGCAATTCCTTTATCAGCCAGTGCCTGGGCTACTTCCCAGCCCTCATTGCTCATGGAGAGCCACCGGAAACCGCCCCCGGGTGCAACAATCACGGCTGTGCCATTCGCCTTACCAGGCGCAGGCAGAAAGGGCGTCAGGGTTGCAGTGGAGATGTTCCGCGCCATAGGATCGCCCCACTGCTTGAACCAGGTCTCGGGGGCTTTCTGGTCATCCACCCCGCCCGTACCTAGCGGAATGGCTTTGGGCTCGGCAGGGGTTTTGAGTGGATAAATGGTACCGTCTTGCGCCGTTGCTGGGGCAGCGAAAATGACGCAGGTGGCCAAAAGAAACGCTTTAGCGAAGTTTATGGGTCTATAAGCCATGGAGAGATAATTTATAGGTGAGAACTTTATAAGTTATTTTGTTAGGGTTTTCATGTATGCATTACTGAGAATCGATGGTCTGATACATGGCTTTGCCTGCCCTTCGGTTATTGTACCTTAGTGAAGCAAAATGAGAGTAAACGATGCCCTTCTACTGGGGAAGTGCATCATTTGCCGAGGTGGCGTACAAACCAATCAAAGTACCCGTAAAACCGCCGGCCACATTGGTGGAGAGAATGTCACCAGAAACAGGGCCGCCCAGATCCACAAAGTCTTTTCCGTTGGTGGAGTAGCTAAACTGGTAGGCATCCCCTTCGGCTTTTACCCGAAGTTGGATAGGCTTCCTGGCATCTATTTTCTGGCTACCAATGATTTTGGAGGCTCCTTTCTCGGTTCTTTCCAGCACCAGATAAGAGTCATTTCCTTTTTTAGTGAGACCAAACACGTAGTTGAATTTCTCGCTTTGCACCAACGCAATCCCCGCCAGATCCTTTTCTGATGCAGGCTTGTAATCAAGGGTGGTAGTATAGGAGAAACTGTTGTGCTGCTGACGAAGGAAGAGCGTTGAAGTAGGTTTAAGCTCCTTGATGTTTGCCGGGAAGGGGTTGATCTGCAACCCTTTCTTTGATTGAGAAATAAACGCCTCGCGGGGCCCTCTCAATCCCACCCAGCGGTAATCTAAGTTTTTAGAAGTAAAGTTGTCAGTGAAGGTGAAATTGCCGTTGGGGAAGAAACCTTCTTTTCCGGTTTTGTTCACCACTCCTGCCGGGGTTTTCAGCTTTGGCTCCAGCGGAACAAGGCCATTGACGAAAATGGGGAACTCACCTGACCAGTCAACCGGCAAGATAAACGTCTCGCGGCCAATGTTGACTCTGTTCTTCTCATTTGGGCGGATTGCCAGGAACACGCCATAGTATTTGTTATCGGGACCTTGCACCAGATCGGCGTGGCCGGCCCAATCCACCTTGTTTGCCCGGTTGGGATTCAAACTTCTTTGAGACAGGATAGGGTTGTTAGGAGCCGGGGTAAAGGGGCCCATGGGAGAATCGCTCACGAACACCACTTCGCTATGGTTCCCGCCTGTACCGCCTTCGGCGCACATCAGGAAATACCGTCCGTTCTTCTTGTAGATATGCGGAGCCTCAATCCAGATGGGTTTTTTCGCGAGGTCTACCCCACCGTTTACTATGATCTTGTCGGTTCCGGCAATGACCTGGTCCTTCTCAAGGTCATATTCCCACACTTTGATCACGCGGTGGCCTTCATACAGTTCTGTTCCTTTATCCGGGGCATCATTGTGCACCACATAGGCTTTCCCGTTGTCATCGAAGAAGAGGGAAGGATCTATCCCGCCAAATTTCAACTTATACGGATCACTCCATCCTTTGGCCGGGTCTTTTGATTTCACCACAATGTTCCCCGCCCCTCCGGCAAATGCCGTCACAATCATATAGAACGTGTCATTGTTAGGGTTATACTCAATGTCCGGGGCATACACACCGGCGCTGATTCCTGTGTCATGCACATCCAGCTGCGAAACCCGGTCCAACACGTTCCCGATCTGCGTCCAGTTGACCAGATCCTTAGAATGGAAAATAGGTACCCCGGGGAAAATGGCGAAGGACGAGGCCACCAGATAGTAGTCGTTGCCTTTGCGGGTGATGGCAGGATCTGGATACGCTCCCTGCAAAATAGGATTGTAAAATTCCCCCTCCTTCAACGGGTAGTCCTTATAGACTTTATCGTTGCCTTCATAGACAGAATTAGAAAACACCGGGGCGTTTTTAACCTTCTTTGAACTCTGGCTGTTTGCCTTGAACCCTATACAAGAAAACACGACCACAAGAGCACAGAGCAAGGCTACCCGGCCATTTCTAATAGGAGCAAATCCAAATTTGATTCTCTTCATTTTTAAATATTAGCTGTTTGGTTTTAAGCGTATTTTCCTGAAAACTCTCCTAAAACAGGAGTGCAGGAAAAGGTAAATTGGTATACTTCTCAAGATTTCACGTTAGCAACCCTTCACTTTCAGGAGGACGAAGGACGATGAAAAACACGTTGACAGTAAGTAAAGCCATTCCTGCTCTTACTTAGAGGCGAATCTCCACCAGTCAAAGTTGAAGAGAGCCCCCTGCCCTCCCTTGAACACCAGATACAGATCCTTCACCCCGGTCGCACCCTTAATTTTGCCTGCGGCGGTTTTCCACTTCAGTTCTCCCCCGGTGCTTTTCACCGGACAGGTACCCACCAGTTGGCCAGAGGGGCTGTCCAGGCGTACCTCAATTCTTCCGCCTGTACCACCCGCCGCCACAGAAGCCTGGAACGATTTGGCACCCGCTCCGAAGTCCACGGATCTTACTTTGATGTAGTCACCCTCCTGAATATCGGTCACGTAAACTCCTGTGTTGCCTTGTGTCTTGGTTTCCACGCCCTGCATCCAGGCACCTGTTTCTGCCTCGGTTTTCTGAAAAGGGTTCAAAAACGCCGCACTGGTGGTCACCCCCTCTTTGGTGGGTAAAATCCTGGGAATGGTCCCATCAGGGTTAAAGGAAAACTCCTCCACGGCTACTGATCGTCTGAAGCCTCCCCCGTTGGGCAAAGCACCGTTGTGGTAAAAGAGATAGGACTTCCCTTTGAAATCAACCAAACCCGGATGGTTGGTAAATGCCCCGCCTTTTTTGATCACGGTCATGATCGTGTCCCGGTAAACCCATGGCCCGGTAGGGCTGGTGCTGGTGGAGTAAGCCAGGTGCTCGGGCACCCCGCCGGCCGCATACAAGAGGTAATACAAACTGCCTCGCTTGTCTAACCAGGGACCTTCTTCGTAAGAGGTGGTTCTTTGGGTGTTATTGGGCCGTACCGCGAAGCTCTCCTTCGTTAAAGGAACCTCTACCACGCCAACCTTCTGGTCATAGGAAACCATGTCCTGGTTAAGTTTCACATACCACAGCTTGGGGTTTCCCCAATACAGATATGCCTGCCCGTCCTCATCAATGAATGCCGTGGGGTCAATGTCTCCCCACTGGTTTGTGATCAACGGTTTTCCGATGGCGTCTTTGAAAGGTCCGGTAGGGCTGTCTGACACGGCTACGCCGATGACTGGTCTCTTCAGCGTTTTGTCTGTGGCTGTCACGTACCAGTAGAACTTCCCGTTTCTGGAAATGCAGTGCGAGGCCCAGGCATCTCCGCTGGCCCACTTGAACGTCTCAAAGGATAATGGGCTACCATGGTCCGTCCAGTTGACCATGTCTGCTGACGAATAAACCCGCCAGTCGTTCATCCTGAAGTAGGTGGCCGTATCCTCGTCATGGCCGGTATACAGGTACACTCTGTCTCTGTGCACCAAGGGAGCCGGGTCAGCCGTGTAGATGGTCTGGATAATAGGATTCTGTGCCCGGGCAAAAAAAGTGATCAGGCAAAGAACCCACATCCAAGAGATGACTTTGAAAGGAATCTTCATTTTACGTCTGGTATTTCTGAAAGCCACCCTCCCGTGACTTTATCTTTGTTGCAAGAAATAGTGGCTACTCTGCCTTTGTGATCTGGTCCTGAATGCGGAAATAATCAAAATCTACCTGGCCGCCCGGCGTTTTGGTGGCGTAGTTGAAAAGCCCGAAGCGGTAACCCATGAAATGCGGGATGGTGTAGGCCATCTTCAGCGGCGTGCCAATTTTGGTCCAGGTCTTTCCGTCCAGGCTGTAGAAGAAATTCGCCACGTCCTTCCGCTCCTTAAAATCGCATTCGGCTTTCAAATACACCTTGTTCTGCTTGAGTGGAATATGCCCAACTTCCTCCGGCCTGCCTGACTGGGCATTGACCATGACTATGGATTTGACCCCGTTTTCAGATTTCACCCCAACTAAGCCATACCGTTGCTGCAACAAGGCAAGCCCGGCAAAATCACCATCCTTCATCTTGGTCACATCTATCAAAGTGGAACCGGAGCTTTCCGGCCCGATGGTACGCTGGGTAAGGGTGTTCCTGGCCAGCAGAAAAGAGGTATCCACCCGGCCGGTGGTCAGGCTTAGGTAGCCTTTCCGCTTCGTGACGGACCAAAGCTTGTTATCGGGGTTGTGGTTCCACTGCCAAACTAAAGGCAGGGCCGCCTCGCCTTTCCTGCGGGTGAACTCATCTGAGGCCACAATGCCCGGCATCAGGCCTTTGCTGGCGGGCAGGTTCAGCTTATCCGGCGCTTTGCCGTCCACTCCCAAAACGGGCCAGCCGTCTTTCCAGGTAACCGGCACCAGGTACGGGATACGGCCCACGGCCCCATAGTCACGGAACAGGTACGCGTACCAGTCACCGCCCGGAGTATCAATCAGTCCGCCTTGGGCCACGCCTTTGTCCTGCAGGGCCAGCTTGCCTTCATAAGGGCCGGTTATCTTATCTGCGCGATGAACGATGACGGTGCGCATGCCTTCCTTGGGCCAGGCAATGTTGAACAAGTAATATTTCCCGTTCACCTTGAAAAGCTGAGACCCTTCGGCTTGAAGGTTGATATTAGGTCCTGCCGGAGCACTGGCATTATCAATGGGCACCCTTTCCGTGCCTGGCTTCACTCCCGAAAGATCTTCCCGAAGCTCAACCATTTTCAGGTTGCCGGCACCATAAATTAGATACACCTTCCCGTCATCTTCAAAGAAAATGGTATGGTCATGGTAAGACGGCCTGAAAGAAACAGCCTTCCAAGGACCTTTTTCGATGTCCTTGGTGGTGTACACATGGGTTTTCCCGGTGGTTTGCGCAAAAGTGGTCAGATAGTAGGTGCCCTTGTGGTACCGCAGGCTGCTGGCCCAGGAGCCTCTTCCATAGGTGCTTTTCCCATTTGTCAGGGTCATTTCATCTACATTGGCCAAGGTATCATAGGCGTAATTTACCAGTTGCCAGTTCACCAGGTCTTTTGATTTCATGATGGGCACACCCGGGCTCATGTGCATGGTAGTGCTGCTCATGTAATAGGTGTCCCCTACCCGGATCATGGCCAGATCGGGCACATCGGCGTGAATGATGGGGTTTTGGGCCCCTTGCCCCTGCGAGGAAAAGGTCCAGCAGAGGGAAAGTAGGGTAAGTAAACCTATGCGCGAAAGTTTGTTCATCATAGAAAGCTATGTTCCCTTTTAGAAAACTGTTATTCCACCCGAACATTTTTATACCCCAGCAAGGACAGCATCTTAGCCCCATATCTTCTTCCTAGCTTTCGGTACCCTTCGGCGGAGAAATGCAGTTGGTCGTCCACGGCCGGGCAACCTTCCGAAGAAATGATATGGGCATTTGGTATTACTTCGGGAAGCTTGGCGATGATGGCGTTCATGCTAGCGCATTTACCTCCTTGCTCCTTGCTTACCATCTCCCCGGCCAGCAAGGGCACTTTTTTGGGATTGAGGTTTAAGTCTTTGATCAGGTTGTCGTACACCCCTTTCACCTTGGTGGGCCAGGAGGCATCACCGGTGTTGGACTCTCCCTGGTGCATCAAAATGCCCTTGATGACTCCGTCTTTCTGGGCCAGTTTTGCCATTTCCACCAATCGGCCGTAGGGATTCTTGTCATAGGGTACCAGCGCCGCCGTCATCCAGTCAGGTGCCGTGGCCACATAGGATTGATAGGTGCCTTTTTCGAACAGCTCTATTTTGCAGCCTCCCACAGACACGTTGATCACCCCTACTTTAATATTATCCGGAAGGGTGGCGAGCAAGGTTCGGCCGAAGTAGTCAGCGGGGGTAAGACCGGTATTGCACCGGGCCAGCGGAGGGGTAGCTGGATACCATTCGCCTTTCTTTCTCCCCAGTTCGGGGCAGTCTACTGCTTCCAAGACTTTAAACCGGTTGTTGGCGGTAGTGTCCTGCGGCTCAAATTTGGCGTGTCCCTCCATGTTAGATTGCCCGAAGCACAGGAAGATGTAGAAATTGGGGTCCTGGGCGAAGGCCGCCGTGTGGATGGTAAACAAAATACCCAAAAGGGTGAGGCTTCTCTTAAAGTTCATGCTATTACTTATTAGGTATAATATGGATAATCAGTTGTTTCGGTTTAAATCGCCTTCCCACTTGTTCATTCAAAGCGGTACTCAACATTCGTTTCAGGGCTGTTTTCTGGAAAGTAGCTCCAAAATGAATATAAGAAAGATAAACAGGAGAAATCGGTTTTACTCCTTGAAAGCTTTGCTAATGAGCACAGATGGTTGGTGGTTTCTGGGTAAGCCTGAACAAGTCAGCCCATACTTCACTGTTTCTTACCGGTTCACCAGCACAATGCCTCCCTGCGGCTGAATGGTGACTTTCAGCTCACCGTTTTTGGCAACTTTCACTTTTTTGGTGTAGCTGGTGCCGTCCTTATTATCGCCGTAGAAAACAACCTCTTTTCCGGAAAACATGGGTAAACTGAGTTTCAGGTTTATGGGCTCAGCCTGGGCGTTCACGCCGGCCACGTACCAGTTGCTGCCATGCTGTCTGGCCAGTACGCTATACTTGCCGGGGTAGCCGTCCAGGAAGTGGGTATCGTCCCAGGTGGTGGGTACCTGCTTCATGAAATCAATCGCGAAAGCGGGGGCATCCTGCAGGTTATTGGGTGCGAGGGCGAAAAACTGAACTGGGTTCTGGAACAGCACCGATGTGGCCAGTTGGAACGCATCGGTGGTTTTCCGATGGTTACCCCCGTTGTTGGTGCGGTTATAGCGTTTGTTCAAGACCACCCCACCAAATTCCATGCTGCCCACAGCATTTCTGATGAAGGGGTGCAAGGTGGCACTGAAAGCCTCCCGGTCGTTGGAATGCTGGCTGAACATCAGGTTCTCGGAGGCTAGCACGGCTTCACTGCCCACATAATTGGGGAACATGCGCTCCCAGCCTCTTGGGAGGGTAGTGCCGTGGAAAACCACCATCAAGCCGTAGTCGTTGGCATCAGAGAGAATGTCTTCATAGAGGCGCATGGTTTCCTGCTTGTCTCCGCCGAAGAAATCGACTTTAATACCTTTTACCCCGTTTTGTTTCATCCATTGCATTTCCTTCTTGCGGACAATGGCAGTATTCATTTTGTTGAGAGGTGTTTGGGGGGCATCGTTGACCGTTCCGTTGGAGTTGTACCACAGAAAAACACCTACATTTTTAGACGCGGCGTATTTGATAAGCTCTTCCATGCGCGGATACCCAATATTCTTATCCCACAGGGCATCAATGAGAATGAACTGGTAGCCCAGCTGAGCCGCCAGATCTATGTACGTGACCTGGTCCTCGTATTTCATGCTTTGGTCCTGCCACATGATCCAGCTCCAGGTTCCTTTGCCGAAGGCATACTCCATGGAAGGCTCGTATAGCGGCTCCACCACGTCATACGGGATGGTGGTCTCCACAATGGGCTTCAGGCCCTTGCCTACCGTGATGGTACGCCATGGGGTAATTCCCGGAACGCCAATAGCGGCCCCGGTGCTGCCAAACCCGTTGTTCTCGGTGATATCCGGGAAAGCGATGGAGTACGTGCCATCAGCAGTTGGGTCACTAAGGTGAGACCCGCAGTAAAGCCCTCTGACGCCAGTCTCAGAAATAAGGGCCCAGTGGGCTCCTACCTTGAAAAGGCCCGGAAACGTGTAACCAAGCCCATGGGCCGATCTGGCAGCGATGTCCTGCTCTACCTGGTATCCTTCTTCATAGCTGGGCTTGGTTCTGGCAAACCCCACCATGGATTTGGATTGCGGCGTCAAAAAGCCTTTGGCCTGCTGGGGGAAATTAAAACCGGTTACTTCTTTCTCCACTACCAGAGCCCTAGGGTCTCCTTGCTCAGGTAGTTGGTACCGGAAAGCAATGTCATTGTTGCTCACCCTGAACACCACCTGCAGCACCTTCTTGTCTTTGTTCACAAACGAGCACTCCAGCTCATTGGCCAAGTAATGCACCTGTGACTTTTTGATTTTCTGTTGACTATATTTCTGGTCTATCTTGTTTTGCTTGGTGTCCTGCAGGGTAAGATTCTGAGAAAGATCAATCAGGTTGGTTTTCAGCCCCAAAGGCGAATTCTCCAGAATGGTTTCTCCCGCGTGCGTTACCCGGTAATGAGGCTGACCGCTTTGCAGAAATACCTCTACTTGTAGCTGGCCGTCGGGGCTTTTCACGGAAGGGTTCTGCGCCTGCGCCCAGAAAGGGACTATGAAAAGGAAACAAATGATTCGCTGTAATGGGCTTTTAACTTCTTTCAATCGCATACCTAGCTTATTGTTTAGCAGCCTGAATGATGGATTTCACCACCGCCTTGGGTTTGTTGTCTCGGTCGAACAGCAACGGGTAATCCGTTCGGCCGCGAACCGGCCAGCCGTTTCGCCAGGAGTCTTTATCACTTACTCCCCATAAGGTCACCCGGGAGATTTTGTCCTGATGCTTTAAAAAGAGCTTGAAGAAATCAAGATACCGCTCATTGAAGGCCTGGCTCACAGAATCTGGCAATCCATTGGGGTAAGGATTCATCTTTTGCTGGTATTCGAAATTGGCCGCCACATCGGCTCCTACGTTTCCGCCAGGCGAGGGTAGCACTGTCAGGTCCAGCTCCGTGATCATGACTTTTACCCCAAGGCCAGAGAAAGCCAGGATGCTTTTCTCAAACTCCTCCGTAGTAGGGAAGGTCAACCCGATGTGGCCCTGCATGCCTATCCCGTCTATTTTAACCCCCTGCTGCTGCAGTTCTTTCACCATCGCCACCACTCCGTCTCTTTTCTTGGGTATGGCCATGGAGTAATCATTGTAGTATAATTCTGCTTTAGGGTCGGCCTCTTTGGCAAACTGAAAGGCAAGCTTGATAAAGTCTTTCCCAATGATTTCATAGAACTTGCTTTTCCGCCAGGAACCATCATCCAGAATCGCCTCATTCACCACATCCCAGGTATGCACCCGCCCCTTGTATCGGCCCACCACGGAACGAATATGGGTCTTCATGCGCTGGATTAATACCTCCCTAGACACATCACGGCCCAAGCTATCGGTGAAAAACCACCGGGGTGCCTGTGAGTGCCAGACCAAGGTATGGCCATTGATCAGCATTTTGTTCTCTTCCCCAAACTTCACGAAACGGTCTGGCAGGTCAAAATTGAACTGGCCTTCCCGGGGCTGGATCATGCCGCTTTTCATGCAGTTCTCCGCCACAATTGCGTTGAAGTTCTCTTTTACTACCTGAATACCCGCCGCGTCCTGCCCTGTAATCTGCTGGGCATTTAGTGCTGTGCCAATATGGAACTTGTTTTTAAACGCATCTTTCAGGCTTAATTCACCGGAATCGGTTTTAGCAACCTTGCAGGCCCCACTAAAAAGCATGACGCTAAGGATGGCGACTTTTGCGGTGTTATAAAGTGTTTTCTTATTCATTTTCATAATTGGTTTTGCCAACGGAACTCCGGCTCTCAAGCTATTTACCTGGCGGCATGGCTAACGCTTTTCAGCACTTGACCTGCACTCGCAGTCTAATATACCCAAACTCCCGCATCCTCCTCCTTTACCAGAAGGTACAAAAATCAAATGTATCTAAGCAGCAGCAAAAGCTCCCCATAGGAGTGTTTCATTTCTTTTCCACGATGTTACATCCGTTACATCTCGTGTTACAAAAACTTAGCCTGATGTTACATTACCCATCTTAAAGCGCTAAAAACGCATATTTTACATCCAACAGGGCAGACGGAAAAAGGTTGGTGTAACTTGTTCGCAGGCTCTTGGTCAAAGGAGCAGCCAAGGGTCTGCGAACGCCACAACCTGGATAATTTGCCAGAGACTTCTCCCCTTTCGGAAGTGATCGGCCCGATGAAATTGAAGGGAGAAAGAGGTTATCGTTTCAGGCCTGCTTTCCTAAAACCAAGCCCAAAACAGATTCTTGCCTCAGGAAAAATTTCGGATTTTTCCTTGGCAAAAGAAGTCTGGTTTGAATAGGCTGGCTATCTCTTTGGCATTGGTGAAACGTTGGGCAGATAGAGAGAAGCACCCAGGCAGAAAGTTGACCAAGTTCTTTGTATGTATTTGGAAGTTGAACCGTACCAGAACAGAAGCATGCTGAACCGGAATCTTATTTAGGGTACTTGGTTGCAGCTACTGGCTTAAACAAGAGTTGCGAGAACAGGTACAGGTCATTTTTCCAGACGTTGAAGTCGTGTCCGCCTGGTTCTATGTAATAAATATGCGGTACCCCATGCTGTGCCAGGTAGTCATGGGTGCGCTGAGTGATGTGCAATAAGTTATCATCTTTTCCGCAGGAGATCCAAAGGAGCTGTAGTTTGCCTTTGTCCTTCCCCGGATTGGGGAATAATTCCTCGGCCATTTTTGTGTTGGGGGCAGACGAGAACCCGCCTACCCACGCGAACTTATCCAGGTTCCTTAACCCGAAGTTCAGGGACTGTCCGCCACCCATGGATAAGCCGGCAAGGGCCCGCCGCCTCCGATCTTTCTCCACGGGATAGGTATTTTCAACGAACGGAATCAAATTCTCCAGTAGGTCCTTCTCAAAGGCGGTGAACGCCTGCACTTTGGCGCTATCAAAGACATTGCCCACCGCCCGGTCATCTTTCATAGCCCGGCCGTTGGGCAGCACCACAATCATGGGTTCCAGTTTGCCCTCGGCATACAAATTGTCTAATATGATATGGGGTTGACCGTTCCGCAGCCATTCAAACTCATCACCGCCAATGCCGTGCAGCAGGTATAAGACCGGATATTTCTTTTTCCTGGTATACCCCGGAGGCGTGTACACCAACGCTTTTCGGGCGGTGCCTAAAAATTTAGAAGCATATTCCACCGTATCCAATTGGCACCGCGAAATCCCTGTCCGGAGCTTATCAAATCCTGGGGGCGCTACCTTCACCGAGTCCTGAGCCCATGCCACCATACTGAACAGTGCTATGGTAAGGGCCGTCAATAAAATTTTTCTCATAGTCTAATCTTAGAAGTCACCATCTTTATTGTGACTTAATGGAAACAGAAGGTGTTAGTTGGCCAGGGCTCACCTGCAATAATTGAAGCAGCAATCAGATCCGTTTCTGGGCTGCTTTTCCAAAACCGATGTAAAAACAAGGATTGAGTTAGCCACTTATTCCTTGACGAACCCGATCAAGAATTAACAGGCTTCTTCTTAAGTGCCTCTGAAGTAAAGAGAAACAGCTTATTGCAATGGATTACCAAAGAATCAGGCCAGATTGGCTTTGCTTTGCTAATTTATCACAATAAGCTGCTTTGAATCACAGTTAGTTGTATATTTTTAATCAACTCACAAGTGAACTCGTGTTTTGGGGCAGTTTTTGGAAAAACGGCTCCAAATCAGATCTTGTCACAAATTACTTCAAACCTTTCAGACCCTCTGCAAATCCTGCGTAGGCTGGCTTCCGAACGAGCCCTTGGGTCCAAAGGCCAGCGGGTTCAGTGGTATCCAGTGGATTGGAGATGGTAACGCCGTAACGCTGTTTAGCGGGCACTGTCTTTATGTACTCATTCAGAACGTATTGGTACATCTCTTTCTGCGCCAGGTATTGTTCCGGGGTAGCTTTGTCGGCAGTCACGCCTAAGGATACGCTTAACCCGGATACCCTTACCATTTTTCCGGTGGCGGCCAGTAGCTGGAACATGGTGGTAATGTTCTGCTTATCTGAGGTAAGGCTCAGGTTCAATCGGGTGCCTATTCCGTCTACTTTGGCGCCATTTGCTTCTATGTACTTCACATACTCAATCAGCCCTCGGGTTTTGTCCAGGTTCTGCTCCAGTTTGGTGTCGTTGATGAAGAGCAGGTCGGTGGCATTGCCTTTTGCTCGGGCAGCTTTGAAAGCCTTCACCGCATACTCTTTCCCCAGGTAATCTTGCCAGTAAAACTCATCCGAGGCCAGGGTTCTGCCTTTTCCTGTTCTCAGTTCAGAAGGCTTCTCATCATCCATGGGTTCGCTGACCACATCCCAGGCTTTGACAGACCCCTTGGTTGCGGTGACCAGGCCGGAGATCCAACGGTCTAGCTGGCTTGTAATAATGGCTTCTTTTTCTGCGGCGGTTTTCTGCACCAGGGTGGTCCCCCCCACAGATATGGCTGTGCTCAGGACCACGTCATCTATGTACACGGTACCGGCAAACTCGCCATAGCTAAATACAAGGCGGCTTCGGTCTGCAGCGGTGGCGGTGGTGGTGAGGGAGACAAGTTGCCAGTCTTTGGTCACGTTCACCATCCCAAAGCCGTTAGATGAGTAGTTGGGACTCTGCAGCTCTGGCCTGATGACACCCGTGGCAGTACCTTTTACCCAGAAACTCAGTTTGTAAGCTTTTCCGTTGTCCAGAGGCTTGCCCAGTTCATACGAGGTTTGGACGGTGTAATAATTGGCCGCGACAGAAGGATTGGTGACAAAGAACGCCTTACCTGCGTTGTTCAGGCCCATTCCGTCTGCGGTGATGCCCCTGGTGGAACCATTCCCCCAACCTCCCCAGCCTGACCCCGACTCAAAATTGCCGTTGGCCACCAAGTTGGTAATCAGCGGGTCTCCCTGGGTGTCATACACATAGAAATTGTTGATATCTACGTAATACGTCACATTGGGGGCATACCCCAGGTCTAGGTGCAGTTTGATAGAACCAGCATCAAAATCATTCACCTTGAACCTGACCCTTTTCCACCCAGGGCCGGTAGTAAAGGTTGGCGAACTACCGGTACCCGTCCAGTCTTTGGCAGGAGTATTATTTTTTAACCCTTCAAAGGCCACTCTCCCCTGGCCCGGGGCATCAGACTTGATATAGAAAACAACCTCATACTCATGGCCTTGCACCACCGGAACTGCGGGAGTTACCAATTGGAGGTCGGTTGGCGCAGAGGCGGAAGCCCCAGACACCAGCTTTATGGCTTTCACATTGCCCCCCATCCCCTCGTTATCTACAATTAAAACTGATGCCCCTAAAGTAGAATAGCCGTCAAATGTTCCAGCTTTGAGGCTATTAGTATTCAAAGAATTGGCATAAGCCGGAGACTCTACCACCAAGGGAGTAAGCAAGCCATTCAGGTAACTCGCGTTCTGGTTGGCATGCGACACCAGGGTATGGCCAAAAACGGTCATACCTGCCTTCTCCGCGGTGGTGAGGAACTTGGATACATTTTCCAGGTTAAGACTTCCATCAGCCTGCACTATGGCCCCGTGCATCATGCCGGAAGCAGGGGTTATCTCATCAAAGTTACGGTTAATGAGTCTGTACAATACCCCTTGCAAGCTGTAGTCTGTTATTATGGCACCTGTACCTAGCTTGAAACCTGGGTTAGCTTCCCGATTAACGAAGGTCTTCAGGTCGGCATAGGCGTCAATCTCCTCCTGTAAGGCGAAACTGGCCGGTTTCTCAACCTCAAAATCAAGCGGCTCATAGCCACAGGAGGTGGTCAGGAAGAAACTGGCAAGGCAAAATCCTATTTTATAGAAATGGTTCATGTTGTCTGAATCAAACGTTTATCCCCTTATTTGAGCACCGGCGTGTAGGTTTCCATAGCCACCCCACGGTCCCGCAGCACCACTGTATCTGTAGAAGTGACGCTCATGTCTTCCAACTCAATTTTGTAGTTCAGGTAAAGAGCGTCTCTGTCTGCATTCCCCCAGCTTTTCTTTTCTCCTCTTTTCACAAACTTGCCGGTTCCAGTTACCGTGTAGGCCGTAGAATTAGCCGAAATAGTACAATTTCCCTGCTCTGCGAAAGAGAGAAGTAGATTGCACGTGATGGTTTTTCCGGTTTTGTCCTTGAATTGAACCGGTAACTCTGCCTGGCTCAAGGACTGGGTCGTCAGTTTTACTATCTCATCCTTTTCCACGTAGGGCTGGTGTCTCACAATGGTCTGGTTCAGGGAGGTGTTCCCGTTTTTCCCTTCTATGATATCCTTGCCTCTTCTCAGGTAATTTCCATGCCAGGGGTTGACGTACTTAACCGCGTACAGGACAAAATCCTTGGGAACAATGCTCCAATGACCAGCCACTGCCCTGTTAGGGTTTTCAATCAAAGGCTTGCCAGACAAGATGGAATCTGCATTGTGAACCGCCGTCATGCGCATGGGAATGACATAGGTTTTCTTCAAGGCCAGCGGATCTGCGAAGAACTCATCGGTGAGTTGTACTTCCACCCCTCCTATGGTTTTCCCCTGCGGAATGATGATCTTGTCTGAGGCCAGTTGGTAGTAATTACTGGGCATGGCCGTGAGAGCATCTCCATTGGGGCCGAATAGAAGGCCAGCGCTCAATGAATTGTCCACGGTTACGGCAATGGTGACGTCTTTTTTGTTTTCATACACCCCGCCAGTGGTAGCCATAATGCTACACTTATGTTGGTTATCAAGCGTCGTGTCAAAGATGTCTTCCCCCAGCACGATGGTTCTCACCGGATACTGGTAGGCGAAATAGGTAGACTGGAACTCATAATCCGGGAATTCCCATTCCTCGTTTTCACAGGAAGTTAAACCTACCAGCAGGGTTAAAAAGCTTAGATATATCTTCTTCATTGTTCTGATTTTTAATAAAGGAAACCTAGGTGTAAAGCGAATAAGCGGGGTCCTGTTACCATCCCCTGTTTTGTGCCAGGTTACTGAACTTCAGAATTTCACTGTAAGGAATTGGGCCATAAGTCATATGACTTCCATAAATTCTGGCTTCCACGGGAATCGTCTCATGGTTTCCATTCTGTATCCTTACTCCTCTTGCCTCTTCTGTTAGATTGGCGTTCCAGCGGCGTAAATCCCAAAAGCGGAAGTCCTCAAAACATAATTCCAGCCGACGTTCATTTCTGATCAGGGCGCGCATGGCTTCCTTGTCTGATTTGATAGACTCCAGGTAATTGTCTGGCTGACTGATACCGGCGCGTTTCCGGATAGCCGCGATCACATCATAGGCAGAGAACCCCACTGATCCTGTCCCGGTAGGGCCCCAGGCTTCATTTGCCGCCTCGGCATAAATGAGGTAAATCTCAGTGTAGCGGATGCGGGGTTTGTAGTGCTTCTGGGTGTTGGTGGTCACAGGGTTGAGGTTGACATCCTGCCGAAGCAGTTTCCGCATGTAATACCCTGTTCTGGTAGAAGTCTCCACCCTGTTAAGGGCATCATTGGTAGTACCATCCGCGGCTGTGATGATGGCCGTATTGTTCGGCCCGCCCGTACTCCCATTCACTGAGATGAAGAGCTTCAGGCGTGGGTCGCGGTTGTCATACGGTGCTGTGCTCATATATCCGCTGGCGGCATCTGTAATGGGAAAGCCGTTTGCCATGGGAAAAGCGTCTACCAGGTTTTGCGAGGGATTTAACCGACCGTTGCCAAAAAGGGTTGGGGGGAAATGCTGCCGTTCCAGGTCATTGCTTAAAGACACATCACTTCGCCACAGGATTTCCGGGGGGTTATTTCCTGCCGCCAATTCATTGATCACAGATGCAGCCGCATACCAGTTCAGGCCATTGGGGTCCAGCCCGCTTACTCCTCCTTTGAGCAGCAAAACTTTTCCAGCATCCTCGGCTGCCTTGGCCCAGGTGGTGGTATTGCCTGAACTATAAGCTGGGCTTGCCGCTAACAGCGCGGCCTGGGCTCTAATGGCCATCGCAATCCGTTTTGACATGCGTTGGCGGGCAAACTGGCCGAACACCCGGTTGTATTCGTCTAAATTGCTTCCGCTGTAAGCTGGTGGTAAACTGGAAGCATCCTCAAAATCCAGCGGAAGCAGTTCTTCCGCCTTATCCAGATCCCGGTAGATTTGTTGCATGCACTCCTCAAAGGTTGCCCGGGGCTTATTGAAGTCAGAGTTTGTTTTCTCAGGTTCCAGCACTATGGGAACCCCCAGCAACTCACCGCTTGCGCTCTTTCCGGCATGCGTCCTCAACAGATGATACATGAAAAGTGCCCGCAACCCATACGCCTCCCCGTTGATACGGTCTTTGAACATCTGGCTAACTTTCTCATCCTTGGCCCATTTCACTTTTTCACTCTCCTGAAGCAGGATGTTCAGGTATTGGATGGCTGCTTTGGAGTTCCGCCACTCATCAAATGGGTTGTTGTTAGAGGTCCATTGTCCGGTTGCCACTTTCAGGTAGGCATTGTTTCTGTCATTACTGACTGCGTTATCAGTGGCAACATCCGTAAAGGCCCACCCATTGGTGGGGATGCGGGCATACCCGTTCAACAGGAACCCTTGGGCATATTCTGCCTCCTCATACATGTCATCCAGACCCCGGAGGTTTTCTAAGCCTGGTTCAATCAAATCGTCACAGCTGCCAGCCATGAAAGCGACCGCCAGGAATAAGAGTAATTTCTTTTTCATATGATTATGCTTATTCAAAACCAATTAGAATGAGGCTCTCAGACCAAAATTGTAAAACCGGGTTTGGGGTGAGCTCCCCACGTTCAACTCCATCACTTTGCGCTCTGGGGAGATGGTTAGCAGGTTAGCGCCACTGAGATACACATCCCACTCCCGGAGAAAGGATTTCTTCAGGAAGGAAGTAGGAAGACCATAGGAGACCTGTATTTTGGCTAAATCAAACCGGTTGGTGCTGTAAAGCCAGAAATCAGAAGAGCGGAAATTGTTGTCACTGTTAAGGGTGGTAAGCCGTGGGTAAGTAGCCGTATTCTGGGTTTCCTGGGTCCAGCGACCCCGCACCACTTCAGAATACTTGTCTTCTCCGTCTACCCAGAAGTAGGAGCTGTTCTTCATGGCATACCCGCCAAATCTACCTACCCCCAAAGCAAAGAAGGTAAGGTTCCGCCACTTAGCAGTTAGATTGATGCCCATGGTTAGGGGGCTCCCGTACCAACCACCTTTTCCAAGATAGACTTCATCCTGGGTATTGATGATGCCATCTCCGTTCTGGTCTTTGTATTTGATGTCTCCAGGTTTTACCTGACCGAAAGACTGAGTGGGTGATTTGTCAATATCCTCCTGATTTTTGAAGAAACCGGCATTCTGTAATCCCCAAAGAGCATCCAGCGGTTTACCCTTCCGGTTCTGATACTCGTCTTCGTACAATTCGGCCCGCTTGGTGGCTTTAGAATCATAGTAAGTTCCTACCAATCCCAAGGTCCAGTCTATTTCCCCCAAGCGTTTATTCAGGTTTACATTGAAATCAAAACCTACCCGCTGGTCATCGTTGTAGTTGACATAGGGAATGAAGGAGGAATTTGGCCAACCAGTGTTAAAATAACTGGGGTATAGAACTGAAGCCTGTACTACATTGCCGGTCATTTTATTGGCAAAAACAGAGCCTTCAAACGTAACCAGTCTATTGAGGAAGGATGCCTCTATCCCAAGACTTACTTCTTCTCTTTTTGAGAACGTAAAGTCAGGATTCTCTCCCCGCCTTGAGTCAGTGGTTCGGCTAAGGGCGCCATCTCTCCAGTTGTACCAGGCTCCGTCTGTCTGGGTGTAGATACTCTGGTAGAGATAATAGTCATTGATGTTCAGATCTGTGTGCAATACACCTCCTGAGAGGGACAATTTTAGATGATCCACCACAGAAGAATTTTTTAAGAAATCCTCTTCACTAATGCGCCAGCCTAAAGAGGCCGTTGGTGAAAAAGCCTGCCGGTTACCCTCGGGCAATCTAGCTGAGTGTACAAGGGCACCATTGAAGTCAACATAGTATTTATTCTGAAAATCGTACCCTACATGGAGTCCCAGGTTGGCGTTGCTGGTTTTATGGTACACCGCAGATTGGGATTGTTGGAAACCATTGGCTATGAGCAAAGCCGATACATGGTGGTTTTCCTGTACGGTAGTCAGGTAATTGAATTGGGCAGAAAAGGCAAGCGTTTGCTGGTACCAGCTATTGCTGACGTTTTGAGCCCCGGTTTTAAAATCCTGCCCAAATTTGGTCAGGCTGCTGATTTGGTCATACCCGGCATAATTGTTCCAGGTTGGTTGGTATACTGCGTAATTATTGTTGAAGGATTGGTTATAAGAGGTAGAATAATCCACTCCGAAGTTGGTCTCAAAGGTTAATCCTTGCAGCACATTAGTCAGATTTACCCCTACTCCAGTGCCAAACTGAAACTGACGGCTGGTGAATTTATTATTGCCGCCGGCGTAGATAGCAGCAAACGGGTTAGTCTGGTCTAACTGGGTACCTCCCAGCAGAT
This sequence comes from Sabulibacter ruber, assembly GCF_017355955.1. Taxonomy (GTDB): domain Bacteria; phylum Bacteroidota; class Bacteroidia; order Cytophagales; family Hymenobacteraceae; genus Nibribacter; species Nibribacter ruber_A. The sequence goes on from NZ_JAFFID010000001.1 coordinate 1,187,870, forward strand.
ACTTACCGTCAATGATGTAATTACTGTTTTTTATCAGCTGTTGGGAAGCCTCGTCACTCTCCTCTATCATGCTGATGGGGATGAGCGGAGCAAAACGGTTGGGCCGAAGTGTGGCGGCACCGTTCCAGTAATTTGTGTTTACCCCGTATCCATTGTAGTAGATCGCGGAAGCATCTACCCGGGTAGTGATAAAGCTATTCAGATCAATGTCAACGTTCCCCCGTATATTGAAGCGTTCGGTTCTGTTGTTCTTTTTCGCTTCTCCGAAGTTCAGGAGAGACCCGGCGGTATTGAAACCCATATTGGTGTAGTAGCGGGCTTGCTTGTTGCCGCCCGAGATTTCCAGGGTACCGTCATACCGATTATAGGTCCTTTTCAGATAATCAGGCGAAAAGTAGTCCACGTCTGGGTACCGAAAAGGGTTGGCCCCTGAAGCGTGGTTGTAAATGGTGGCATCACTGTATAGTTTATCCAAGCCATCGTTCTGCCGGGCCTCATTGTACAAGGTCATATACTCAGCGGAGCCGAGGTACTTTGGATACACCTTCGGGACGAACATACCCGCGTTTACCCTTGCCTTGATTTGTTGTTCCTGCGCTTCTCCCCTCTTGGTGGTGATGTACACAACACCCTTGGCAGCCCGGCTTCCGTAAAGAGCCACAGCGGACACGCTCTTAAGGAAAGTCACCTGTTCAATTTCCGTAGGCATGACACTGCCAGCATCGCGGGGCACGCCATCCACCAGTAACAGGTAGCCGTCCATTCCCCAGATGTTGCCGTTGAACCCGCCGGCAAACGCCTCCATCCCTTCCAGGCTGCTCGTAGTGTAACTCTTTTCTAGAATTTCCGATAATTGAACCACTGAAACCCCCTCCGGAACACTCCCTTTGTTTACTTTCCGAAAAGCGACTTGTACTGGAAGGGCATCGTCAAGAGGCGCCAGGTTGATTTCACTTAATACAGGAGTTGCCTCAATTGATCTCTGCTCGTAACCGGAAGCACTCACCGATAAAGTTGAATTATGAGAAACCTTCAAAGAAAAGGCTCCTAATGAATCGGTTACCGTATCAGCGTCATCGTTTCCAAGGCTGACGGTCGCTCCTCTGAGCGGCTTTCCATCCACTCCGCGAACAGTAGCTTTTATATCAATCTTGTCCGTTGTCTGTGCTTTCAGTACCAAGGGATAACCCGTGACCAATGCACATAGGAATACTATATAGATGTGTTTCATCTTGCTCAAGTTTTGAATACCTATTTTGGATTTTGCCCTTTACCAGCCTGGGTTTTGGCTGAATTCTAAGTACATGCTTACATCAGCGGTCTTTAAAGGCAACCAGTAGTGTTTACTACTGAATTTCCGCTCCAGAATAACCTGTTCACGTAGATTGACCACCCTGTTCTGTTTAGGATCTGTCGTATTGAAAACTCCGGTACGGTTAAATTCAAGTGACGTCTTCAGTGTGTAAGGGCTTTCAATCAGCAATAACCAGCGACGAAGATCATTGAACCGGTGGCCTTCAAAAGCGAGTTCCACGGCTCGTTCGCGTCTTACCTCACTCATAAACAGGTCAAGTGACCCCAGAAACTTATCGGCTACATGCCCTACGCCCGCTCTGTCACGGAGCACATTGATTGCGTCCACAGCGGTCTTGCTGTATCCTGGGTCTTTGCCAACGGGGGAGCTATACCCTTGCGCGGCTGCTTCGGCATACATGGTGTAGACATCCCCCAATCTCATCCAGGGAAGGTGAATATTAAGGCTGTTGCCGTAATCGTATCCGTTGTCATACTTATTGGCAGTGATAGGAATGAATTTGTAGAGCAGGTACCCCGTACGGCTCCCGGTACTCACATTCCTGTAATTCCCTCCGGTGAAAAGGTTGGCATACCGGTCATCCTTGACGGCATCAGGAATGGATCCCATCACAACTTTTACCCCATCATACACAATGTCATTGTAAAACCGGGGGTCACGGTTGCGCCATGGGTACTCAGGATCATACCCAGATTCAGGATCAGCCTTTGTGATGTCAGTGATGGGAAGGCCATTGGCCATTCCGTAGTAATTTACGTAGTTAGCCGTAGGCAGGAATTTTACATCGCCATCTGTTAAGATAGGTGATGGCTGATATTGCTTACTGGTACCCCAGTTTGATCCATTTGCCCCGTAGTAAGGCCCCCGAAAAATGGCTTCGGTACTACCGGGTATCTGCCAGTTCTGACCAGTGGTATAGAAATTCTTGTAATAGTCTTTGAAGGGTACGAGCTTATGGGGAGCCTCACCGCTTTCGGTTAACTTCAGCAACTCAGCAAACGCCGCTGTGGCCTTCTTGCACAGTTCAGGGTTGTAGCTTCTGTTCCCGGTTGATTCCAAATTCATTAATGGACTCCCAGCCCACAGATAGTTCTTGCCCAGATACCCAAGCGCCATGATCTTATTGATCCGGAGGTCATTTTTTCCCAGCGTTCTTTTTCCTGCAGTGGTATTGTCCCAGTTGACAGGCAGTAAATCGGCGGCAGCTCTGAAGTCCTGAGCCGCTTTCTCCGCGCATTGCTGGTAGCTTAGGCGAGGCAAGGTCAATTTCTCATCGCTGGGTAGTACGTAATCAATGTAAGGCAGCCCGCCAAAATACTGCATGAACTGGAAGTGGAACCAGCCTCTGAAGAACAGCAGTTGCCCTTTGATCAGGTTCTTCTCTTCCTCGGTGGCATCTGTCATCTTATCCAGGTTCTCCAAGCCCATGTTGGCTTTTCTGATTCCGTACCAACCTAGTCTCCACATGGACTTAGTGAATCGGTCATCATTGGTGGAGGTGTTGTTTCTGTCCATCCAGCCGGCTTGCCAACCGTCATGCTGAGACTGCCAACCCCAGAAATTTCCATTGTCTATTTTAACCCCAAAATGAAAATCACGGGCCGTAGACTGTATTTCATCATCTCCCCAGTTCCATGAGTTTGTCCAATAGGCATTGGAGAAATCGGGGATGCAGTGGTAAAGCTCCTCGGTATACCCTTGGAAGTTTGTGAAGTTTTTAAATGCCTCCTCCGGCGCTATGACAGACTCATCGGTTACGTCCAGGTAGTTTTCACAGGAGACCGTTAACATCATACAGAGCGCCAGGCTCCACCGTAATAAAGTTCGTATATTTGTCTTCATATTCTTTCAGTTAAAAAACAATGTCAACTCCCAGATTATAGCGCTTCACTGTGGGGTAAGCTCCCTGTGAAGCCCAGCCTGTCCCTGCGAAATTGGACTCCCGGTCATCTGGCATTTTGGTCCACACATAGAGGTTATTTCCGTTCAGATACACCCGCACATTGTTGAACCCAATTTTCTTAACTGCCTTGGAATTGAAGGTATAGGCGATCTCCGCATTCTTCAGGCGTAGATAGGAGCCGTCATACATGTACCGGCTTGCGCTGTTGTATCCACTTGGAGTTGAAAGCCAACGGGGCATAGGAGTGTCAGCATTGGTATTCTCCTTAGACCAGTAACTTCCCTCTTCGTACACCACATGGTTCTGGGAACTCAGGCTGGTAAGCACCACCTGTCTGGTTACATTGTTCACGCCGTAGAGTTGAACAAATACACTGAACCCTTTCCAGTCTAACCCAACGGTACTGTTGTAGGTGTTTTGCGGCGTACCAGTAAATCCGTAAGGGATATTGTCAAATTGATCAATTACCCCATCTCCATTGTAGTCAGTGATTAAATAGTTACCAGGCATTTTCTGGTTATCATTGGTGTTGTGTGGCGTGCTCGCATACAGTTCATCCCAATTGTTATAATATCCCTGACCCACATAAGAGTAGGCTTGTCCAATCTGCTTGTTTTCCCTCTTCTGGTATTCGGGTAACAATCCGGCGTCATCGGCATCCAGTACTTTATTTTTGGAATGGGTCATGTTAAGGTTAGACCACAGGCGCATTCCGTTTCTTAGTTTGTGTTCAAGGTTAAGCACAAACTCATACCCCTGATTCTGAACTCTTCCTAAGTTGGCAACGGGAGCAACCGTACCATAATAAGAGGGGATTGATCTGCTGCCACCAGCCAGGAGAATATCATTGCGTTCATCCCGGAAGAAATCTATGTTCCCGTGGATAGCCCCGTTGAGAAATCCGAAGTCAAGACCAACATTATATTTCTTAACCGTCTCCCAACGAACGTCCTCGTTCCCAACCGAGGTTTCCCTGTACCAGGTGTACGGACTCTGCTCAGCTGCTTCTCCAGAGATACCAAGACGGCTCCGCCCGCCGTAGGCCCATTGGGTTAAGTAGAGCCATCTTCCATTGATATTATCATCCCCTATCTCGCCATAAGATGCCCGTACCTTCAGCATATCCAGAAAAGTGAGGGATTCCATAAACTTCTCCCTGGAAAGTACCCATCCTATGCCTCCAGAAGAGAAAAAAGCAAACCTGTTTTCCTTGCTGAATTTCTCGGATCCATTGTAGGCGCCGTTGTACTCCAGCATATACTTACCTGCGTAGTTGTAAGTAGTACGAAATACCCAGTCTTCCCTAAACTGTGGGACCTCACTACCAGTAGCTAATTCATTGCGGTTCACAAGCCCCATAGCGGTGATGTCATGGTCTTCTGCTACGGTGATTTTGTAATTCAACTGAGCCTGGTAAAAAAGTCTTCGGAAAGAAGCCCCGTTATCAACTGCTCCCGGGGTGGCAGACCACTTGACACCTTCCTGAAAATCAAATCGGTTATTAGGGTCAAAGCTCTGGCGGTAAACAACGGTGCCGGTTGCAGGATCTACCCAGGTTTCCTGCGTAGTATTGTACAAGTCGTTTACACCTCTGTCTCTTTCAATGAAAGTGTTATCTAAAGCGATAATTCCTCTGAAATCAAGCCCTTTCAAGAGCATGTCCAGTTTCTGCTCCAGTACAAAATCTGTGTTAAGGCGCGCCGTTGTCCTATATTGGATTCCGCTGATAGCCAAGGACCTTACTGAGTTTTCAGCTAAACCTGGATTCTGTGCAAAGTACCCCCAGGAGCCATCTGAATACTGGGGAAGAAACACATCAGGGGCATTGCTGTAGGCGGCAATCCACATACCGTACTCATTCCCGGTAGCCCCCCAGGGGCTTTTCTTCACTCCGTATGAACCGGAGAGGTTGGCTTTGAAAACAGTGGTGGGGGTGATTTGGAAATCCAGGTTGCTGCGTACATTCAACCGGTTGAAGCCATAGCCTGGTTTGTACCCGCGGTTGTTGTCAAATTGCCGCATGAGGTCTCCCTCACGCAGGAAATCCGCACTGGTAAAGTACTTCACGTATTTAGAACCACCGCTTACATTTAAGCTGGCGTTATAAGACATGGTATAATCCCTGAACAAGGTATTTGCCCAGTCTACATTTGGATAGCGCTCCCTTTCTTCCTCATTAGCCGGAAAACGGTATTTGTCAATGATAGCTGAAGGAAGATAATCATTCCAGGCAGCGGGCCTAAGTGCTAGTTCGTTTTCTATTGCCCTATTACGGACCCATAATGCATCATACGCATCATATTTGCCGGGCAATTTGGAAGGAACTTTCACGGTGGAGTTTACCCGTCCACGAATCATGGCTTCCCCTTCGGCTCCCCTTTTAGTGGTGATAATGATGACTCCATTGGCCCCTCTGGAACCATACACAGCCGTAGCAGAAGCGTCTTTTAACACTGAGACGGACTCCACTGAGCTAATGTCCACACTATTCATGGGGCGCTCTATACCATCCACCAGCACTAGTGGTGAGGAGTTATTCCAGGAGCTTGATCCCCTAATCACAATCAGAGGATCTTCTTCACCAGGCATACCCGTACTGGCCGACGTAACTACGCCCGGTACATTTCCCGTCAATGCTGCCCCAATACTGGACACCCCTCCGGCACGCTCCAGCACTTTGCCGGTTGTTTGAGTGATGGCGGCAACCACACTTTCTTTTTTCTGCTCTCCGTAACCTACCACCACAACTTCTTCCAGGCTGTTGACATCCGCCTTCAAGGTAACATTGACCTGCGATTTACTGCCTACAACTACTTCCTGGGTAACATACCCGATAAAGCTAAAAACCAGCACTGCTTCCGGAGAAGGGACATTAATGGAATATTCTCCGTTCAGTGAGGTAGAGGTACCAATGGTGGTACCTTTCACATACACACTCACTCCTGGTGAGCCTTGATCATCATCGCTCAGTAAAACCCTGCCGGTGACTGTCCTGCTTTGCTGAGAATTGTTCCTATCAACCAAGCTTTCAGTTTTCTCTGCTAACAGGTTGAACTCACTCCTGGATTTGGGTTGTGGGTTCATGTTTGATGCCCATGATGTACCAACAAAAAAGCATTGAACACAAACCCCCATACAGGCATACTTAAGTATATGCCGATTTTGTCGTAGAAATTTTCTCATGCCATTTTCATTTAATAAGTAGTTGAATTACTCCGATGCTTTTCATTTATGAACTGGTTGTTTTGTGGTGTTCAGGAGCAGAATCAACCCTACAGCTATTGAAATTTCAGCGAATAGATTCTACTCACCCAGGTTGGTTCAAAGGATAGAAGGTGTTGAGTCAAATGAATCTGCTGATTGCACCTTACATTTTTCTAAACAGGCTAGTAATTGTGTAAACTCTTCTATTGGTGATGGTTAAGACAAAACCCGTGGATAGATATTGCGCACTAAACAGTCTTCTATTTCCTCTCGCCCTTAGGCCTCCCCTATTTGACTACCGCCGAGGTTTGGTTAGTAACTGCCCTATAGTCTTGCACCAGGCAGTTGTTAACATAATATCATTGTTCTTGTACTATTTTTAAAATAGAACTTCAATGGTTTTTCTATTCTTCAGTTTATTCTGAAAAACATATGCTAATGTATTTTGCTAGGATTTAAGACGAACTTATTCATGTAACACGTCTTTCACAGCAGGTTACATTTACAAAACCTAGTGTAACATATATTGAATCTGATGTTACACACCCCCCAGATTTTAAAGGAATGAAGGTTTTTGCCCGAGGAAAGATTTTGGCCCATTAACAGAAGTTATTTGACAAATCGGCAAAACTGCCTTGACTGACATCTAAATTGTAAGCAGTAAAATGGGGACTTGAAGATGATAAGAAACGACAGGGTGTGTCATAGATGGATGTGCGGTAAACTCCAGAAGGCTTTGTGCCTGATTAGCTTTAAAGCGAATGTAAGTTTACAGGCACCAAGAAAGGAAGAGAGTTAGCTAAGACTAAAGATCAGGTCAGTCTCTTCAGTACAGCAACACTTGTACCTCGGTTTCTTCTCTTTGCCAGAAAGATTCAGAGATTGACACTTTTAGAGTCAGCAAAAAGATTATTGTCATTTTTACAAATATCTTTATAAAACTCCAGGCATTTTTAGTAAATAGCTTATTGTTAGGGATTCATCAAAGTGAAAGGGATTTCACTAGATCTGGAAACGTAACTCATCCTTTACAAGGTGCATCACCACTCTTGTAAATAGGTGCGGTGGTTAGAGGATCTTCATGAATCGGAAAAAAAACCAACTCCCCTTGAAGTGAAGGTAAAACTCAAACTTTTCTGTCTGCTCCTTTGGATACATACTGCGGCGACTGCGCAGTCTGGGAAAATGTTTTCTGTAGATTTGGAACTCTCCAACAGTCTTATCCATCAGGTATATCAGGATAGTAAAGGCATCATCTGGGTGGCCACTCAAGATGGATTGAACAGATACGATGGTTCAAAATTTACTATTTACAGACAGGACAAGAAGGACCCTAACTCCATATTAAATAATTATGTTCGCTTCCTTTTTGAGGACAGAAAAGGTCACCTGTTAGTAGGGTATTATAATGGTCTGCAGATGTATGACCATGCGACAGATTCATTCAAACAAATCCCCCTGCTGCCAGAAGGTAGGGAGGAATACGATGCCCACGTTCTTAACATCATGGAACGGCAGAATGGTGAGATACTGATCGGAACTTCTGGTTTTGGGGTTTATTCGCTAAAGTTTGAGGGAAAGAAATATACAATCCAACCAATCAAACAGAGGATTCCAGGAGATGTCATTGATTATGTTTTTGAAGACAAAGACCAGAGTCTCTGGGTAGGTACCCAGGACAAAGGGCTCTCCCGGATCAGCAAGGATGGCAAAAAAAAGTATTTTCCTGGTTCCGAAACTTCTCCCCGAAACACCATAACTGGTATTTGCCAGGATAAGGAGGGGAATGTGTATGTGAGCAGTGCCAGCAATGGACTCTTCGTCCATAGAAGGTCAACCGACAGCTTTGAAAAGATTCCGTATCTCCCCTCCTCCAACCTACCTATCAACACTTTGCATTTGGGGAGAAAGGACATGCTTTACATTGGAACCGATGGTGAGGGTGTAAAGATCTACGACCTGACAAAAAAGATCATCACAGAAGGTAATTTCAATGTCACAACCTTTGATTTCAAAAAGTCTAAGGTGCACTCCATCCTGGAAGACCAGGTGGGCAACTTGTGGTTAGGGATTTACCAGAAAGGGGTAATGCTGCTACCGGCTAGTGCCAGTAACTTTAAGTACATTGGGTATAAATCCATCAATAACAACACCATCGGCTCCAACGCCATTCTGAGTTTCTTTGAGGACCACGAGAAAACCCTGTGGGTTGGTACAGACAGCGATGGCCTGTATGGGTTAGGTGCGAACGGTAAACAGATAGCGCATTTCAGCCGCACGAGTTCCCCCTCTTCCGTGTCTTCATCCATCATGAGTATTTTCGAGGACTCCAACAGAAACCTTTGGTTGGGTTCGTACCAAAATGGGTTGGCGAAGTTAGACCGCAAGACTGGAAAATGTGACTATATCTCAACCCTTCGGGATGAGAATTCCAATTTGGTGGAGCGAATCTATAGTATCACAGAAGACCGGCAGAAGAACCTATGGATTGCCAGTATGGGAGCTGGCTTATTTTCCCTGGATTTACGCACGCAAAAGGTCACCCACTACGACGCCGTCCCTGGTTCTCCCAACACAGGAAAAGAAAATCACCTCCATAACCGCTGGATCAATTGCCTGTTGCTGACCAGCAAGGATAGACTTTACATAGGAACCTATGATGGCATTGGTTGCCTGGACATGAAAACCAAAAGCTTTGTCTCTACACTCGGGACCAACCGGCTGCTGCATGGCCTGATAGTTTACTCCTTGTATGAAGACCAAAAAGGTAATATCTGGATTGGTACCTCACAGGGACTGAAGTATATGGATAGCAGGACAAATGAAATTAAGTCCTACACCATAGAGGACGGGCTCCCCAGTAATGTTATTTGTGCTGTGAAAGGAGATGCGGCTGGCAACCTTTGGATCAGTACCAACTACGGTGTGTCAAAGCTGAACCCCACCAAAGATCGGTTTGTAAACTATTATGCCAACGATGGCTTACAAGGCAATGAATTCAGCAAAGGCGCTGCCTTTGTGAATGGAAAAGGACAAATCATCTTTGGAGGCATCAATGGCATCACGTATTTCAACCCTGAGGAAATTCCCGATGTAATTTCCGCCCCCGGGAAAAAGCTGGAAGTACGTATCACAGGCTTTTACCTTCATAATCAAGCCGTGAAGAAGGGAATGGCCTCCGGTGGGCAGGATATTGTTGATACCGCAGTAATGGATGCTGACGTATTCCGCCTCTCGCACAATGACAACTCCTTTAGTATAGAATTAGCCACCCTGGACTTTGCCAATCCAGAGCGGATCACATACCAGTACTCCTTGCAGGGCGAGGACTGGATCAGCCTACGGCCCGGAACAAACACGGTGAACTTTACTGACCTAGCCCCAGGGACTTACCGGTTTAGGGTAAAGGCAAAAGAGTATAGCCTTACTTCTGACAGCAAAGAGGTTACCATCATTATTTCCCCAGCCTGGTATCTATCTGCCTGGGCAAAGGTTATTTACGCGCTTATATTGGCAGGGCTTATCATGTTGGTTGTGATGCAAATCAGACTTCGGCAACGCACCCGCCAGAAAATGCAGGAGCACCTGCAAGCAAAACAAATCAACGATGCCAAACTGCAGTTCTTCATCAATATCTCCCACGAGATCAGGACACCTATGTCTTTGATTTTGAGCCCGCTGAAAAAACTGATTTCCATAGACAAAGATGGAGAGCGTCAGAAGTCTTACGCTACTATGCAACGTAATTCTGAACGTATCCTGCGCCTGATCAATCAACTCATGGATATCCGTAAGATTGACAAGGGACAATTAAAATTGAGATTTCAGGAAATTGAAATGGTTGGCTTTCTGCAAGAGCTTTCCGCCATTTTCGACGAGCAAGCCCAGGCCAAAAACATCGACTTCCTGTTCCATCATGACGTTGAAAAGCTACCGGTGTGGGTAGATCCCAACCAGTTTGATAAGGCAATTCTTAATGTGCTTTCAAACGCCTTCAAGTTCACACCCGAAAACGGAAGAATTGAAGTTTACCTCCACGCCGGGGAAGACCTATCCGCGCCAAATGAACTGCGCAACTATTGTGAGGTTATTATTTCTGACAATGGAATTGGCATAGAGGAAAGCGAGCGGGAGAAAATCTTTGATTGCTTTTACCAGGTGGAGGCCGCCCATAACCATTTTGTGGGAGGCACTGGCATTGGTCTGCACCTGACCCGGTCCATTGTGGCCCTTCACCATGGCAGCATAAGGGCAGAAGGCAACCCCGATGGGCGAGGAACGCGCTTCATCTTGCGTTTACCCCTTGGGAAAGACCACCTACAGACAGAAACACTCCTGGAAACACCGGTTTCTTTGCCGAAATCTGAGCCTGCCGTGCAAGTTATACCAACACTTGCGCCTGTAGTGGAAAAGGTTAAACCAAAATCCACCACCAAAAGCCACGTGTTGGTGGTGGATGATGATGATGAAATCAGGAAGTATATCTGTGAGGAGTTTTCTAGCGAGTTTCACATTATGGAAAGTTCAAATGGTAAAGAAGCTCTTTCCCTTTTGTTGAACAAAACACCTGATTTGATTATCAGTGATGTGATGATGCCAGAAATGGATGGCATTACCCTGTGCAGGAAAATCAAACAGAATGTGACCGTTAACCACATTCCTATTATCCTCCTGACGGCCAAATCAGAAGAAGAAGACAAATTGGAAGGCTTGGGTATTGGGGCCGATGCCTACCTGGTGAAGCCTTTCAACATTGAAATCCTGAAAAAGACGGCTCAGAACATCATCAAGAACCGTAAGATGCTCCGAAACAACTTCAGCGGCAATCAGCACCAGACCGATAAAGTTCAGAAAGTTGCCCTTAAGTCAGCAGATGAAAAACTGCTGGCTAAACTCATTGAGATCATCAACAAGAACATAGGCAACCCGGCCTTGAACATAGAAATGATTACCAGGGAGATTGGTATCAGTCGGGTACACTTACATCGTAAGATGAAAGAACTCACGAATCAATCCACAAGTGATTTTATCAGGAATGTTCGCCTGCAGCAAGCGGCAGAGCTCCTCTCCAGCAAACATCTGAATATCTCTGAGGTGGCCTTTGCGGTGGGTTTCTCAAGCCTCACGTCTTTTTCTAGTGCATTCAAGGAACTCTACGGGGTATCTCCTACGGCCTATATGGATGCGTATGCAAATCGTTAGAATTACCTTGCCTATTACTTCAGGCTATGCCAATACCTCTAACTGTCCTTGCTTTTCCAATTCAATCCTATTTTTTGGGATTCCTGTCAATTTCATCATCATTATCTGCTGCATCGCGTTTAGCTTTCTTTGCTGCGGCTTTCAGCAGTTCCTGATGCTCTTTCCTTTCCTTAAATTCTTTTTGGCGCTGCTTCTTCTGTTGGTCTCCTGATCTTGTAGTCATTGTTTCCTCTGATTTATTTGTGACTAATTACTGAACCTTGCAAACCCCACCTTCCTTAGTGATCCAACCCCGATTTTTCCGTCACTGCTGTTGCCCTACAACTCGGTTGCGTTGAAAGTATCCCCCTGTGACATGTCGCCTGTCTCGAAGCCTTTCCTGAACCACCTGACTCTTTGGGCAGAGGTGCCGTGGGTGAAGGAGTCCGGCACCACTCTCCCGGTGGACTGCCTCTGCAGGCGGTCATCACCAATGGCGCTTGCCGCATTCAGGGCCTCTTCCAGGTCTCCGGGCTCCAGGAACCCGGTTGCCCTTTGCGTGTGGTGGGCCCATAAACCGGCGTAAAAATCAGCCTGAAGCTCTACCCTTACCATCAGTCGGTTGAATTCCGTTTCTGACAACCGGCCCCGCATCGCATTTACCTGCTCCATGGTACCCAGGAGCTTCTGCACATGGTGCCCTACCTCATGGCCTACCACATAAGCCTGCGCGAAGTCTCCCTCGGCTCCCAGCCTGTTTTCCATCTCCCCGAAAAAGCTCAGATCTATGTACAGCTTTTCATCTCCGGGACAATAAAAGGGCCCCGAAGCGGATGAGGTAAGCCCACAGGCGGATTTTACCTGGTCCGAAAACAGAACCAGCGTAGGCTCCCGGTACCCTTGCAGTAACTTGTTCCAAACGTCTTCTGTATCTGCCAGCACTGTGGCTGTCTGCTCGGCCAGTTGCTGTTCCTCCGGACTCCGCGGGGAGTTGCTTGACTGGGCGTACTGCGGTTCTCCACCCACGAACTGCTGGAGGAGGGTTATGGGGTTGGTTCCCGTCAGAAAAAACACCACGGCCAGTATAGCGACTACAACCAGCCCTGCTTTCGAGAAAAGTAGTCGGAACAAGGGTATAAGCAGCATGGGGCTGATGCCTCCTCCCCTACCTCCGAACCCGCCTCCTGCTTCTCCTCTACGGTCTTCTATATTGCTGCTCTGTCTTCTGCCTTGCCATTTCATGTGTATCTGTTTTGAAATAAGTAAATGTTAACGCATTGGATTGTTCCCAACTTGGCTACCGGAAAGCTCCGTCTCTGTACGAACAGTATAACGGTAGGCGCCTCCACTAGGATGCACGCAGATTCAACTGTAGACCTATATAGGTGTACAGGTTAAATTGTCTTGCCCATTAGAAACCTTTCACTAACCGGGGAGTGACTGCCGAGTCTTAACCAAGATTTTGATAGAGATTCACAGCTCGAAAAGGTGCCGTGACAAACCTGGGCGGGTCTAATGGCTTTGACGTGGGCTATCAGAGAGTATGCTCCTGAACGCAAACAACACGGTGTACAACCTGTTCTGCGTCCCTGCAAACTACGTCCCAATAGTCACTTATTTCATAGGCGGCTATCCAAAACCAATCTGGAGAAAATAGCAAGGGTTTCCTCCTCTGACCAGGACATGGCGGTGAAATCGCTCATCATAATGGAGGAGATAGACAGAAAAGCGGGCTTACGGATTCCCAAGTTGAACTTTTCCTCTTGGATGTCGAACGGGTGATTAGGGCTATCCCCACCGCCCCTTCTCGCGAATGCCCGTCCTTCCCCTTGACAGGTCCTTAGGTGTCCGAATCGGTACCGAAGAGGTATAATGAACAAACCTTCTTGGGTGAATATACTGTACGTGGCAAACAAAAGCAGGGGGATAGCTGTACCTACTTATATCCCCAACCACCAACCTTAATAAACCTATGAAATTCATTGTCAAGCAGGATGCGACTACTGGTGAGGAGCTACAGCTCTCCTACATAGACTATGGTGCGGGGCGCCCGGTTGTGCTGATTCACGGCTGGCCCCTGAGCAAGGAAATGTGGGAGTACCAGGTAGATGACCTTGTCAGTGCCGGGCTGCGGGTCATCGCCTATGACCGGCGGGGCTTCGGACATTCCGCCAAACCGTGGCAGGGCTACGACTACGACTCCCTCACCGACGATCTGAGAGACATCCTGGAGTACCTGGATCTACGCGACGCCGTTTTGGTGGGCTTTTCAATGGGTGGTGGCGAGGCCGTGCGGTACCTGAGCCGGTACGGCAGCGAGCGCGTATCCAGGCTGGTGCTGGTCAGCGCCGTCCCTCCTTTCCTGGCCAAGACCTCAGAAAACCCCGAGGGGGTAGACCAGAGCGTGTTTGAGGAGATCATGGCCAACCTCAAGGAGGACCGGATCGGGTTCCTGGACGATTTCGGTAAGAAGTTCTTTGGGGTGAGCCTGATGAACCACCCGGTCAGCGCGCCCCTGCTGGACTATTACCGTATGCTGGCCTCAGTCGCCTCCCCAAGAGCCACGCAGCAGTGCGTCATAGCTTTCGCCCAGACCGACTTCAGGGCCGACGTGCAGGCCATCCGGGTACCGACCCTGATCATTCACGGCGACGCCGACGAAACCGTTCCCATTAAAGCCAGCAGCGACCGCACCGCCGCCATGATCCCCGGCAGCCGGTACCTGGTGTATGAGGATGCACCCCACGGGCTTTTCTACACCCACAAAGAAAAGCTGAACCGGGACCTCATCTCCTTTATCACCTCTGCATAGTGCCCAGGTAAACCTGGAAAGCATTTCCAGAATGCTTTCCTACAAGTCTAAATCATACCGGCAGTTTGTGGTTGAGTAAGTAGGTAAGTATTTCTAAGAGTCGGGGCCAGTAATTACTGGTCCCGACCTTTTGCTTTTAAGTGAACAGTTGTTTAATGCTTGCTTGTTCTCAGGGGTACTACAGGGGACAATGTTTATAGCTAAATCAAACTGACCCATCTAAATTAGATTCATCATTCTGAGAAGAATCTGCCGTATACATCCGAAGAAATATTTTTATACCACTCCCATGAAAGAGAACGGCTTGCAAAGATTCCTGAGCGCTCAGGAAAGAGACTATGAGGTGGCGCTTTCTGAAATTAGAAGAGGAAGAAAACAAAGCCATTGGATGTGGTATATCTTTCCCCAGATAAAGGGGCTGGGCTTTAGCGAGACTTCCAACTTCTACGGGATCATAGACCTACAGGAAGCCGATGCTTATATGAAGCATCCTGTTTTAGGCAGCAGGCTCGTGCAGATCTGCGAGGCACTTATGAAACTGGAAGAGAACAATGCCCACCGCATTTTTGGAAGCCCTGATGACTTGAAACTCAAATCTTCTATGACCTTGTTCGCTTCTTTACCAGATACAAACCCTGTGTTCAGAGAAGTTTTGCAGAAATTCTTCAACGGCAAACAAGACGATAAAACCTTACAACTACTTCGCCGCTAACTTTGCTTGGCAGAAAGAAAGGTGAATTTTGTCCTTACTTCCATTAAGCATCAAATCACTTAAAATGGATTTATTGCTTAGTTTTAAATTTATAAAGCAAAAACGTAAATGTTAGAAACCAATAAGCCCTATGTCATCTGCCACATGCTGGGTTCTGTAGATGGCCGGATCAAACAGAATATCTGGGGATTTAAAGACCATCATAAGTACTTTGAAGAAACCGCCGAGAAAATTGAAGCAGATGCCTGGTTAGTGGGCCGGGTGACTATGCAGGAATTTTCCAGCAAAGAAACCTATTCCCTAGAGGGAGATCATGATTCTATCCCGAAGGAAGATTTTGTGGCGGAACAGAAGGCGAAAACCTATGCGGTGGTAATTGACCCATCAGGGAAATGCTTTTGGGATACCAACATGGTCTCTACCGAGCACGTGATTGAGGTCCTGACCGAAAAAGTGCCTTCCGGCTATTTGGCGCACCTCAGAAGCAAGAACGTGTCGTACATCTTCGGAGGAAGAGAGGAATTAGACCTTGACCTGGTGCTCAGAAAACTTTACAGCCTGTTTGGTATGAGGACGGTGCGCATTGACGGCGGTGGTCACGTGAATGGCTCTTTTCTGGAAGCAGGCCTGATAGACGAGTTCAGCCTCGTTCTGGCCCCGGTAGCCGACGGTACCATAGGTTCCCCTACGGTGTTTGAGGCAGCGGAAGGATATGAAAATAGGAAAGCCACGCAGTTCAAAATCAAGTCCGTGGACCGCATCTATGATGATTTCCTGTGGATCAGGTATCTGGTGGTCAAAGACCAGGAAACTGGGAGATAGGGTTTCATAGACACTGGGTTATTATTGCATTCAGTTGGCCTAGTCCGTGTTATTCTGACCTCTGTCTGTGTTTACCTGATGACGGTGGTTGATTGAATGGTTGGTCGTGTTGGGGCTTTATGTGATCTCTAGGGGCACTATAGCCTCAATTTCATTCCCATGCTAGTATTCATTGCCTTGTTCATCTCCCCTATTATCTTGTTCTTCATCTATCGTAAGCTGAAGATAAGTGGGAGGAATTCGCCTGGTGACAGAAATCTTCTTTAGTTGGTAATAGTCCTTTCCAGTTTGGAATTCCTGTGTTGGGGAATCTGGTTATTCCAGATGCTTAATTGACATGATGGTTTCAGATACTTTCCTTCTTTCCTTTCTTACCAGTACCTCCGTTGCGTTCCTTGTCTTCATGAACCGTTGGATGGTTCGTCGGGGATTCCCCAAACCGGTTAGGTTGAAGGTTACGGTAATACTTGCAGTTGTTGCAGTGCTGATGTCATTGGGGCTTATGTGGGTGCTACGGCTGTATTTTGAGCATCAGGATGTGAAAATGGAAAGAGAAGCTGATGCCAAAATAGTGGCACTTACATCCTTCTGTTTAAGTACGTAGGCACCCCTCCTCTGCCAACCGTCAGTACTTCAGCCAAGAGTCGTGGGAAGTTTCTACGCCCCGCTGCACAGCTCGCAGACTGTGACGCAGAGAGGTAAATAAAGAAGTAAAAAGGGCTATTGTGACTATGTGCCTTCAAATACCCATTGCAACCTTAGGATTAAATTGATTCAAGAAGTTACAGCTTAGGGTACACTTAACTCATAAAAAAGAAGGCCTTGCAAATCGTAGATCTGCAAGGCCTTCTTTTCTCATAAGAGGTGATTCATTTGTAGCGTCGTTACACTGTAACGACGTGGTTCTTCGCAGCTATAGCCTTTTCAAACCTTCTTGAACCATACCTTACAAAGGTTACCGTTTTTTATGCCTAGAAGAAAGGTATGTACAAGAGGAACCGTTTTTGTTGCATAGAGACACGTCGTTACAGTGTAACGACGCTACATTTTCACTTCTGTTACATTATCCTTCAGGTTCCAGTCAATCAGCAGGTGATTGGGGTCTATACCCACTTGTGAGGGCTTGTCTGGCACCGTCACCGTGATGGTCTGCTGTTTTGAATGAATGAAATGTTTCTGTAGGTAAAGCGGTTTGCCTAGCTCCTCTCCCGCTTTGGCACTTGCATAAACTCCTACTTCCATCCAATCCTTTAAAGGAACTTCCTTCTCCAAACCGGCTTCGCTTACCACCGTTTTGCGGGCCTGCACATTGATGCTCACCTGCCAGGCGCCCCCTTTGGTCTGCTTCACGATGGCTTTGCTCGCCTTCAGGTCCCAGAAGGTGTTGGCCTTGAAGAGGTCGTGAAGCAGGTACTGGAGCGAGTCTGGGGTGGCCGCTTTCAGTTCCTGATAGAGGTCTAGGGAAGTGGGGAACGGGACTTTGCCTGGAGGGTGCTTCTGGAGCAAGCCTCGGAGCGCCCCGTTTACCTTGTCTTTGCCGATGTACTGGCTCAGCGCATACAGCGCCATGGGGCCTTTGCGGTAACTTTGGTACCAGTCGTCGGCGTGCAGCAGCGGTAAGGCTGCTTTGGTCTGCGGGTTTTCGTACTCCTCCATCAGAAAACTTAACAGCCTTTTCTTGTGCGCAGATCCGTAGGCTGATTCCAGCACGCCCATGGCAGAGTACCAGGCTAGGCTCTCGGAAATCAAGCCGGCTCCCTCCACATAAGCTTGTTTGAGCTGGTTTCCCCACCACTGGTGCGCTACCTCGTGCGCCACCACGGCTGTCACCAAGTCAAAACCTCGCTCATCCGCCTCCGGGTTCAGGAGGAAAAAGCCTTCCTCCGCGGTAATGTTGATGGGCGCAGCGTGGTTCCCGAAGCTATACCCAGGATGCGCCACGAACCGAAGCTGACGGTGCGGGTAGGGTCCAAACTGCTTCGTGTAGTAGTCCAGCGAAGCAATTGCGCTCTTAACCATCCGCTCCGGGTTCTTCGTAAGCCCCGGCGGATAGAAAATCTGGATAGAAACTTCCTGCCCCAGGCTAGCCGACGGGTTTCGCCATTTCCCCTCCTGCACCGCGTAATTTGCCGAGTAAAAAGCGTATTCATTCCGGATGGGGGCATCTGTGGCGTAATGGAAGTAACGGCGTTCGTCTTTGGTCCAGGTCCGGCGCAAAGTACCCGGCGCCACCACCTGTTGGTTGGCCTCGGTACCTACAATGGCTTCAAAGCTGATGCGCTCAGGAAACGCGGCATACCGGCGGGCGGCCACATCGTAGAGCGAGGTAGTAGCGGGGCGAGGCGTCAGGCCATACGTTTTTCGGGCAGCGGCCTCATCCAGTTCCCGGTACGGCTGGTATCCGATGACCGGAAGCCACTCCATATTCCGGAAGTGGGTGCCATTTTCCCGCACCTGTGCATCGGCTCCGTTGTTGGCAAAGCCACGGGCTTTGTAGGTTACCTGAAAACTGAGGCGTAGCGAATCGCCGGGGTGCAGGGGCTTCGCCAGGGCGTACATGCGGAAGCCTAGCTCCTCATCCAAAAGCACTTCATTTACTGGTCTGTCAAAGTGAACCGAAGTTGTTTCAACGCCCGCCCCTGGCGCCAAATGCACTGAGTCAATGGCCACCTGGCTCTTATTTACCAACAGGTAAGTGCCAGATATCTCAACCGTCCGCTGGGAAGGGTACATTTCTACCTGCAGTTTTACGCCAGTGAGCAAAGGTTGGGGCACGTTCTGGTATTGTTTATAGCGATGCTCGTAGGCTGCTTGCTGCGCAGCTAAGGTTGAGTAGTTGAGGTAGTCATGCCGCACGTTGGTGTTATAAAAGATAAAGCCGCCCAACAGGAGAATCCCTCCCACCGCCACGACCGTGGTCAACGCCGTAGTGCGGGTAAACCGACGACGAGCCAACTGTAGCCGCGCCTTTAAACTTTGTTCCTGGCCACGTACCCAAAGCAACCTTGCCACCACCGCCAGCAGCAGCGCCCACGCTACCCAATAAGATTTAAACCACAGCCACGGCGCCACCGATGGACCAAATCCACCCATGTTGGTGTAAGACCATTTGGGGCTAGACCCGAATACAAGGAGTTTGTGCTCCAGCCCCAGGTTAGGGGCATACATCAGGAGACCAAAAACAAGCAGCATCACCAAATGCCCCAGGTACTTCTGATTGACCACCACGTGCACCACCAGCACCAGCAGGGCAAAAAGCAGGCATTCTACCAACTGAAACCCGAAGAGCACTTTCAGGTATAGTCCTACCTCCACCTCGGCTCCGCCGATGCCGATTTGGGCCAGAATTCCGGAAAACAACAGGAAAACGAGGCAGGCCATCAACAGGAGACCCAGCGATAAAAACTTGCTGAGGAAAAGCACCCATTCGGGCACCGGGGCCGCGTTAGAGAGCTGGTGGAGGCCGCTTTCCCGTTCGCGCCAGACCAGCTCGCCGGCGTAGAAAATAACGAGCAGGAAAATGACTATCCAGAACTTTCCGGGCTCGGTGAAGGGAGCCGCCAGAATAGTTAACACCTGGTCGGTTCTGGGCAGCATAGGAACGCCCTTGTTCTTTAAATTTCCGGGCATGGCCAGACCTACCACCACCGCAATAAAACCCAACAACAGCAGTCCAGATTTGGCTTTTGCCAGTGCCCAGAAGGAGTTGAATGTGAGAAGCTTTAATTGGTGCAGGTTGGTATTGAAACTGAAGCTTCCCCGCCCCTGCGGCAACGATTCGGCTCTTTCCCAAGTCAGCCACGACAGCGTAGCTTTTGTAGTAGTTGGCTGAAGGGTCTGTTTCCGTTTTTGGCCTGTTTCTGGTAAAATGAACTGAAAACGGAAATAGGTGAGCGTCAGCATGCCCATCGCTAGGCACAGCCAAAGTACACGGTTCGCCAGAAATGCTCCCTCTAGGGTAAGTAGGCGCGTATTCGTCTCCAGGGGGCTCCATTCAAGACTTAAATGGCTTAGCACCGGCGTAAAACCCATGGGGTCAACGAGCGTGCCCCAGTCTATGGGGCCTTTTATCACGCCCAAACCCTGCCCCACCCCGTAGGCCGCCACAAAAAGCAGAACGCCGCCCAGGTAGCTGGCCATGCCTTTGCGGGTAAGGGCCGCCATAGAGAATTGGATAGCCGTGGCGATAAACGCGTTGGGTAGCACCAGATAGAAGTATGAACTGAGATAGGCCGATAGTCTGAACGGACCCAGAATTTCAGCTTCTATCCCCGTGAAATAGATGGTCAGGAAGATACCCGCCGGAATGCCTAGCAGGACGAGCACGTTGAGCAGAAAGGCTGCCAGGAACCTTCCGCCCAGATAGTCCTTTTTGCTGGCGGGCGAGGTGTAGGTGAGGGAGACCATGCGCGTCTGCACATCCCTTGCCGCCGCATCGCCAGCTACCGCTCCGCTCATCAACAGCCAGAAAACGCAGCATAACACGGTGACGGCAGCAATAACAATGGGTGCATTGAGCAAGACATACCCTTCCCGCGCATCAGAAGCGTAGTTGGCCGTAAGAAAGAGATACGCCAGCACGAACACGACCGCAAAGTACCCCCACGTAGACACCTGCCGAAGCTGGTAGGTAAACTCCAGGTGAAAAATCTTCCGGAACTTCATGGCTGTACCTCCTCCACTTCTATAAGCGTTGCGTGTTGCCCTTGCACCCCGGTCATGGCGCTGAAGTACACATCTTCCAGGTCTGGCACTACGGGTTCAAAACCGCTGCCTGGGTCTACCGGGCTATACACGTGCACCAGGGTGCGCCCTCCCAGAGACTTGGCAGAAATGACCTGGTGCTCCTGGGTTACAGCAGACAGCTTTTTTTTCTCAATGAGCATGCGCCATACCTTTCCACTCAGGGAAGCCACCGCCTTCTGCGTTTGCGCCTCCAACAGAATTCTTCCTTTATTGATGATGGCCAGGTTGGTGCACAGTTCAGACACGTCCTCCACGATGTGCGTGGAGAGAATCACCACACTGTTCTCGCCCAACTCACTCAGCAGGTTCAAAAACCGGATGCGCTCGGCAGGGTCTAGTCCGGCCGTGGGTTCGTCCACAATCAAGAGTTTGGGGTTGCCCAGCAGCGCGACCGCCACCCCGAAACGCTGCCGCATACCGCCCGAATAACCGCCCAATTTCTGATTGCGCTTGTCCCAGAGGTTGGTTTGTTTCAGCAGGCTTTCGGTCACTTCCTTGCGGGAGGCCCTATTAGTAAAGCCTTTGAGCACCGCAAAGTAATCCAGCAGTTCCTCTGCGGTGGCTTTGGGATATACCCCGAAATCCTGCGGCAAATAGCCGAGGCTCTGGCGCACTTCCTCCTTTTGGTTCACCACATCCAAATTCCCCAAGTGAATCTGCCCCTGGTCCGGTTCCTGCAGCGTAGCCAAGGTGCGCATCAGCGTTGATTTTCCGGCCCCGTTAGGTCCCAGCAAACCGTACATGCCGGGTGGAATGGTCAGTGAAATGTTCGTCAATGCCTGAACGCCGTTGGCATAGGTTTTAGAGACGTTCCTAATCAGAAGGCTCTCGGTGTGGTTGTCCATATATTTCATGCTTGTGCAGTTGAATGTTTTCAGAAGTAGGTCTATTATTTCATTATTTAATTTTGGCTTGTTTTTGTAGAATCAGGCCAAATTCAAGTAGCTCACAGCCATTTAAAAGGCGGCTTTGATTCATTGAGCTAGTACCCCCTCGCTCGCCTCTGGCGAGTGTGAGTTAACCGCGGCCTCTGGCTGCTTGCATGCAAATCCAATCCCTTCCTTAGCGGCGGGACGCCTCCTGATGACTCACACTCGCCAGAGGCAAGCGAGGGCACTTTAAGCTAAGAACTGCCTTGGAGGAACCTGTATGCCTATTCTTTCCCGCTCCTTTCTTGATCAAAAGAACCGTCTTCTTAACAGAGCACAAAAACCGATATGCAACCGCTGGGAAGCAATCGACGAAGGGCGGCTTTTCATCCTTGAGTGCACTGGCAGGTTAGGGTTTGACTTTCGTAGAGGGAGAAAAGGAACTGGTCGAGTAGAGGTGCTGAGGCTGCGGGGAAAAGGTATCTTTGTTCTATGCAGAGAGTCAAAAAAATCTTCCGGCTGATTCACCTTTTCGTCTGGACGCTGTTCACCTTTTTGGTGGGCCTGCAATTGCGGACGGATGACCAATCTTACTGGCTTCCATTAACAACAGGGTTTATGCTGACGGCTTTGTATGTTTTTTACAGCCACTTCTATCTCCTGACCAAGTACTCGGGCCAGAAAAAGAGGAAGGAATATTTTCTAAAGCTGGCAGCAATTTTCTTCACCGGCCCTTTCCCATTCGTGATTTTACATCCTAAGACTTCTGGTACATGGGACCTGTTCCTGGGATATTATCCTGTAACGCTGTTGACCATGGTTCCCATTTTTCTCTTTCTCGGCTGGCTGGCCCGGGTCACGGAGACGCTGGTGCTGAATACCATCAGAAAAGAGCAGTTGGAGAAACAGGCGGCGGAAACAGAGCTGCACTACCTGAAATCGCAGATAAACCCCCACTTCCTGTTCAACACCCTCAACAACATCCACACACTGGTCTACAAGCAAGCCCCCACGGCTCCAGAAGCCGTTTTGCGCCTGGCATCCCTGATGCGCTACATGATTTATGAATCCAATGCCCCCACGGTGCCGCTTACCCGGGAGATCAACTACCTGCAGGATTATATTGGATTGCAGCAGCTCCGGTATAAAAACTCGCCGGTAGTGGACCTGACCATACATGGTTCGCCAGAAACCTGTGAGATTGCTCCCCTGCTGTTCATTCACCTCCTAGAAAACGCGTACAAACACAGCCCCGCCCGGTTGGAGCCCGGGGCGATAAAGGTGAGGGTGGAAATAAAAGCCAATTCGCTTACCTTTCAGATTCAGAACCCAATCGGGAGTAACCAGAAGAAGATGGAGGTGGAGGAGCCCGGTGGAATCGGATTGGCCAATGTCCAGAAGCGGCTGCAATTACAATACCCAGAGCAGCACCGCCTGGAAATTCAGAACACCGGAGAAACGTTTGGGGTAAATCTTGAAATTAACGGTACGCACGCGCACGTCCATGAAAGAGAAACTCAGCTGCTACATCATTGATGACGAGCCTTTGGCCCAGGAGATTCTGGAAGAATACGTTGCCAAAGTCCCTTTCCTGGAGCTGAAAGGAACGTTCATGAGTCCTTTGGAAGCGGCGGAGAACCTGAAAAGGGACAAACCTGATTTGCTTTTCCTAGACATTACCATGCCAGACCTGGACGGGCTCAGCTTCATTCCCCTGCTGAACCCCAAACCCATGATCATCCTGACCACGGCCTATGCCCAGTATGCGCTCAAAGCCTTTGAGTTGGAGGTGAAGGACTACCTGGTGAAGCCTTTCTCCTTTGAACGATTCTACAAAGGGGTGCTACGGCTATACCAGGAACATAGCGCCAGTCAGATACCTGCGAAGAAAGAAGTAACTGCCGAGCCTAAAAGCGAGCAGGAGTACCTTTTCCTGAAGGTGGGCCACCGCATCCAGAAAGTTGCCACAAAGGACATCCTTTTCATAGAAGGCATGAAGGACTACCTTCGGGTGCATACCGCCCAGGAAAAGATCATGACCCTCACCAGCTTCGCCAAACTGGAAGAACTGCTGCCGCCCCAAAATTTCGCCCGCGTGCATCGGTCGTTTATGGTGGCCATTGACAAGATTGACCACATTGAGAAAAACAGGATCAGCATCGGGGATCAAATCATCCCCATCAGTGATACCTACGCCGATGCTTTTTATAAAATGCTGAAGGGTATTTGAATTCTTAGTTCCAGACTAGAGTATTACTCCCTGAGAGTTTAAGATGAAAAGTGATTATGATCATCGCAGAATCTGGTAATCCATGCCAGTTCCTCTACAAAAGTTATACTTGAGCACGCTTGAGGGTACTAAAAAGCCTTGTATACTAGAGTTTACAAGGCTTTTTAGTTTGGGCCAGCATTCTTTATTCAGCTTCTGTTTTCAATACCTTTTGGTAAAAGAGCTTAAAAACAATCCAGGCTCTGAGTCCTTGCTGGTAATAAATCTCTTCCACTAGCAAGGATCCAGAGCCTGGATTGTTATACTTACTAACTACTAGTTGGCCTCTATATACTTCTTGAAGTTGTTCAAGATGGCTTGCCAGCCGGCTCTTTGCATTTCGGCATCGTGTTCGCCCTCGGCGTCAAAAGTGGTGGTTACTTTGGTGGTTCCGCCCAGGTCTTCAAACTCGGTGGTGGACTGTCTGCCGTCGGTCATGGTGTAGGTGAGGCGCTTTTGAGGGATAACTTCATCGTACACGGCTTCAAAGTCAAACCCGAAGCTACCGTCCTTGGCTTCCATTCTGGCGAAATACTTTCCGCCCACCGTCAGATCGTTGTCTGCCGCCGGGCATTGCCAGTCTTCGGTAGCGAAATTCCAGTTGGTGATGTGTTCAGGCTGGGTATAGAAATCCCAAACTTTGTCTGTGCTTGCTGAGATGGTTGCTTCAACCGTGATTTTAGTTTGTTCCATGGTTCTATTTTGGTTTGTTAACTAGTTCAAGATTGTAGGTAAGTCATTTCAATATTGCCCTCAAGAAGGTCTGAAACCCTTAGGCATCTTGAAGGCAAGATTCATTTTAGCGGTTTTGTTCCTGGCTGCCGTTTAAGAATTCCTCTGTGAAGTGTTCTTTCTGTTTGGGCTTAGAAAACTTTTCCTGGTTATAAATCTGCGAATTTCCTTTGGGAATTGACAGCGAAGTCCACTCTTTTTCGGAGAGCATTTTTCCCAGAAACACAATCTGACCCACATGGTACGGGTAATGGGCCAATTGCCTGTTGATAGCTTCCATTACCGTATGCCCCTGGTTTCTGATGTAAATGATCTTACCCAGGTCTTGGGTAGTCAAAGAATCAAGCGCGGCAAACAGGCAGGCCCAGCCTTCCTCCCATGTGGCTAAAACTTCTGCCCTGGTCTGGAGGTCATTTTCAAATTCGGCATCCCGGTTGCGCCATTCTTTTTCTCCGTCTGAGGTCAGGAAATCGGTCCAGCGGGAAAGCATGTTTCCCCAGAGGTGTTTCACGATGGTGGCGATGCTGTTGCTGTCTTCGTTAAACTGCCAAAACAGTTTCTCGTCCGGCACTTGCGGGAAGGTCTTGTCACCGAGCATTTTGTAATACTCAAACTGCTTTCTTACGCTTTCTAAGTAATCGGTTTCCATGATTCTTTAGCTCAATGTTACTGAATCTGATCTCTGCAAAAACTCAGGTATCAATCATGGCAAACGCCATAGGCCGAGGCCTGCCGGTCATAATCTGAAGTGGAGTTCTTTTCCAGCAATTGTCGCCGGGGGTTTGTATCTGTTTTCGCTCTGTTTACTGAAAAGCAGCCCTAAAATAAGGAAAGAAAAGCGGGCATTCTGCTGGTGAAGATAGTTCTTTTGTAGTAGCCTGCACAACTTCAAGAGGCTTTGGTATACCAGTTTTTATAGCTTTCCGCTCCTGTTAATCGGAAGTAAATGGTACAGTTCAAAATGCAATGACAATTAGGTTCTGAGCCTGTTTTAGACCTGTTTTGGTTAAATCTGCCCTAAAACAGCAACACCTTGGAGCCTCACTCCAGAAGAAAATCGATGACCTGATTCAGCAAAAAGGCTATTCAGTAGAACAAAGAAATCAGCTTTCCATAACCTTTCTGCTTTTTGGCTTGAATAAAGTGTATAGGAGAAAATTTACCGCTTAAATCATAAAGAAAGCCGCTCAAGATACTTGAGCGGCTTTCTGCTTAATCTACAACCTATAACTGTTCAACTTTTATTTTGGCTGGTAAATACTGCCTTTGGCGTTGTTCCCAAACCAGTTGGCGGTTTCGGCGTCTGCATTGAGGATACTAGACGGAGGGGCAAAAACTCCCCACCCTTTACTGTTGAATATCTCGCAGTCAACCAATTTCGCTGCTCCTTTTACGGTGATGTTAGCCGTAGGCCCAATTTCCCCAGGGATGTTGGCTCCTCCGTAACCCACGTTCACCTCGTTCAGCTCATTCAGCGGGCTAGTGCTTTCAAAGATGATACCCTGCCAGTAGGCTAAACGGTTTTGTGCGTGGAAACCAGTAAACAAGACCTCAGAATCTTTCAAGCCTTTGGCAATCAGGTAACCGTTGTTTTGCACCCGCAGCACCCTGTTCTCTTCAAACTGCAAGACAATAGGTTTTGCTGGTTGGGAGACCATTTTCACCCCTGTTCTGATATATAAATCAGTCAGAACGTGAACATACAACCCCCCAATTGGATTAGGCCAGTTCTGCATTCCTCCTTCACTCACCACTCCTTCGGTTTCAATGCCGTTATAGCCGTTGTTTCCGTAGAATCTGGAGTCGCTATCCAAGCGGTGGATCTGGTTGGGAGCAACATACATGGCAGCACCGGTATTGAAGCTGAAGCTGTTGGCAGCAAAATCTGCTATATACCCTCCGGTAGAGGCTACTACCATCCCGTACCCGGCGCTGTTGGTAATAGAGGAGTGTGTCAGTTTCAGGACACCTCTTGAGCCAGGCTGGTTAGGATCAGTCCACAGCAGCACATTGGCTTTGATGTCTCTGTTGCCTACCCGGTAACTGGTTTCTCCTCCGTAAGACACTTCGGTATGGGTCAATTCGCTGGTTACCTTCTGGGTGGTGAACACAATACCCTTCCAGGAGCCTTTCAATTTACTCCAGCCGGTAAAGGTGATTTTCTTGTCTGCGGTACCAACCGCATTCAGGTTACCCATTCCCATTACCTGCAGGCCAGTGCCTCGCATGAATTCTACGGTAACGCCGGGGGCAACAGACAGGTCTCCTTCTACTCTGATGTCACTGATGGCGATATACTTCACGCCGTTTTTCAAGGCAGGCAGGTGAGAAGTGGTATACTCTGGCACAGAACCCGCAAGGGCAACTCCTTTTGAGTCGTTTTGCGCCACAAAGTTAGAGGCGGCATCCAGCATTTGCGCAGCGGAAACAGACACGGTAATAGGCATGGCGCTGTTATCAATGAAAGTATTGTTGGAGAACTGGGTAAGGTTACCGGCAGACATACCGTAGCCATTGGCGTGTTTGAAGGTAGAGTTGGTTACCCTAAACGAAGCACCCGAGTGTAATCCGCCGGCAATACCAATGTTGGTTTTCACATTCATGTGGGTGCTAAGGTTACTGCTGCCACCATAAGCCATTTCCACATAATCAAAGGCATTCAAATCACTCGTGGATTCTACCAGGATACCTCTCCAGAAGCCGGGGGTCTTGCTTCTACCGGTGAAAACAATCTTTTGCGCAGCGTTTCCTATGGCATTCAAATAGCCGCCGTAGCCAATGTGCAATCCTTTGTCGGCCTCAAACTCTATCACTACGCCGGGGTCTACCGTTACCGGGGCAGATACCCAAAGGAAACCAGTCACCACGTAATCGGGTTTGGTTGGGTCTTCCACCCTGTTGGTAAGCCGCAGACTGGAAGTAATATCCTCGCTTAGAATCCCATAGGGCAGATCTTCGCCTGCGGGAGCGGCCGTTACTTTCACCTTATCGGTTTTCTGGCCGTTTTTGCTGGAGACGGTCAATTCCAGTTCATACTCTCCTGCTACATCGGGCACAAAGGTGGGTTTGGCTTGGGTAGCAGCAGTTAAGACAGCATTGCTTCCGGCGGGCTTCAGGGTGTAAGTCCAGCTAAAGGTAAGCGGCTCATTTTTTGTATTTTTTGAATTTGAACCATCCAGGGTAACGGTCTGCCCAACATGAACCGACTGGTCTGCCCCGGCATCTGCCAGGATAAAGGCGGTGTCTGGTTCGGGGTCTTCTTCGTCTTCCTTGCAGCTTACCAACAGCGTGGAAAGTGCTACCATTAGCAGCGTCAGTGCCTTGATACTGGCCGAGAAGGCTTTTGCTCTAAGAGAGGCCAAGGAAGGCTGCACCCCAACCTGAGTTACATTTTTTTGTGGAATCTTTAAATTTTTCATAAATTTTAGGTGAGTTCTGTCACAATCCTTTGGAGGGATATGTAATGGGTTTGAAAATTTTGAATGGCTTGCGATAACCTGTGAAGGGGTTCTGGTGGGAAGACCAGACGGTAAGGTGAAGGGTTGCCCGGGCTGTAATTTATTTTTTCTGATTTCTTTTTACCAGGGGAAGTGCCTTGCCTGGAAAGCCTTCTGGCGGGCTGGCACATGAGCGGCAGATTGTAACTTTTTCATAGTGCATTGTTTGTTTGTTTTTGCACTAGACAGGCCAAGGGCCCTCCTACCCTACGCCTACCTTCCTAAATTTTTTTATGATCCAGAAGAAACAACCTAAAAATTAAGCGTTTCTGCCTGCTCTTTTACACCTTGCCAACCTGCCTGAATAGCTTCAAAAAAGCACGCCTGTTTCAGGCTCTGTTTCTGGAAAACAAGCCTGAAACAGGCGTTCAGCCCTTATTTAGGGGTTCTGGTGCTGAGGCGAAAGCTGGCTGGGGTGAGAAAGGAAATTGCAAGGGTTTCTGGCCGCTAAAAAAGGGCAGAAAAAAAGTAAAAATTATTTTTTGCCAGGCAACGCTTCCCGGCACGGCCCTGTCTTACCCTCAGAACCGCAAAACATTGCCTCATGAAAACGTATCCGGCTAAATTTCTATACCTGTTCATGCTGGGGGTAGCGCTACTCACCGGAAGCTGCGACCAGGAAGACGGTGATAAACTTCCCATCTCTTTTCAGGAGTTCAAGACCTTTCCTGACGAGATTTACACTTTAAAAAACGGTGGAACATGGGGGTATTTCACGCTCCAACCCCTGGTGAACGATAGCATTAAGACCGAAGTGACCATCACCTACGGCCAACCCGCGCACGGGCAACTTACTGCCGGGTGCAATGGGCAGCCAGAGATGTGCTACGTGTTCAAGCCAAATTACGTGGGCGATGACAGCCTCACCTATACCGTGTGCAGCGACAAGATCTGCAAAACCGAGAAGATCCTGATTCATGTCGAGGAACCCTTAACCGCCAGCGAGTGCATCTCTGAACTCAAACCCGATTCTCTGGAAACCACCATGAACACCCCCAAGGAAATCAAGATCTTCGCCAATGATATCCTGTTCTGCCCAGACGGCAGCTCGTACGGGCCCATTGTGGTGCAGCCGCAACATGGCAGCCTCCGGTACTATGACTACGGCGGCACTTCCTACAAAAGCGTTACCTTTATTTACACCCCCCACAGAAATTACGTGGGCGATGATTCTTTCACCTACCGCGCCGATATGGGTACCGGCTTCAATGAAGACATGGTGGTGAAAGTGAAAGTAAAAGCCAACTGATAGCCCCTGGTCAGAATTCAAATATTTCCTAAAACCAAGATTTTATAGAACCCATTAAATCAAAAGATTACATATCTCTCCCAACAAAAAGCAATTAGGTGGCTACAGAAGAAGAAATCATAGCGGGTTGTAAGCAGGAAAAAGCCGCTTTCCAGGAGAAGCTCTTTCAGCTTTACTCCCGGCGTATGATGGCAGTATGTGTGCGCTATACCAAATCCAGGTTTGAGGCTGAAGATATTTTCCAGGAAGCCTTTTTGAAGGTTTTCAAAAATATAAACGGCTATCACGGCGGCTCTTTTGAGGGATGGATGCGGCAGATCTTCATTAACACGGCCATTAACCACTACCACAAGAACAAGAAGTACCAGGAACAGCTTGACTACAGCACGGTAGAAGAGGTAGTGCCCAATGACGAGGACATCATCAGCACCTTATCGGGTCAGGAACTGATGGGGATCATCAACCAATTGCCCGAGGGTTACCGGCTGGTGTTTAACCTGTACATTGTGGAGGGCTTCAACCACCGTGAGATCGCCGATATGCTGCAGATTGCCGAAGGTACCTCCAAGTCACAGCTGGCCAAGGCGAAAAGTTATCTCAAGAAAATGCTCCAAAAACATTCAATCTCTGAAAATGCTGACTGATAAAGAACAAGAAGAGATAAGGCAGAAACTGCTGGGCCTGGAAGAAGAGCCCCCTCTTGATAGCTGGAGCAAGATATCGGCGCAGATCAGGCCTGCCAGGAAACGGCGTCCCTGGGGCTGGCTGTTTCTGGCTGCCCTGTTGTTGCTGGTGGTTCCAGGCGGGGTATACTATGTCATAAACCAGACTCCTGAAACTCAGTTCTCCGAGACCGGCTACAAAAGTCAGCCTGATGCAGGTGCAGAAACTCCTGGTTTGGATAAAAGACCAGCTCCCCTGGCTACTACCCCTACACCATCCCACCAAAAAGATACGGAGGTAGCCGCAGAGGAAAACAGCACCGCCAACATCAGCCAAGAGGTCCCTACTACTGAGTCTAACACCAAATCTCAACTCAACGAACCTGAGAAACCTGCAGGGATCCCAAACACCAGAAAGCCCGGGGCAATTGCTTTCCAAACCAGAAGTGGCAAAGGAAAAACGCCTGTACTGGTAAGCAGCAGAGATTCTGTAACGCAAGACAAACCCAACCAAGCCAAACCTACCAGCGAACGCTCTGCGGATAAGGTAACTACGATCTCTATTGATGCTCCGGTAACGGCGGTGCCAGCCAGAGATTCCGTTGAAAAACAAACTCAGCCCATATCTCCAGTAGACTCCGCTGCCACAACCCCTCAGGCGGCAAAAGACCAGGAGGAACTACCCGCCAAAGAGGCAACCGAGGAGAAGACCCAAAAGAAAACCGGAAAGCCCTGGTACCTGGGCGTGACGTTTGCACCGCGCTACGCTTTCCGCTCGGTTAAACCAGTGCAGGAAGATGACGTGTACATCAGCAAAATTACCAGCCGCAAAGGTCTGGACATGGACCGGATGGGGTATGAATTCGGGCTGAATTTCGGGAAACAGGTCAAAAAGAACCTGTATCTGGAAACCAGCCTTTCTTTGATGCTGCTCAGGGAGAACATTGCCTACACCTACTCCAATGGAGTCATTGACACGGTCCTGCAGCGCATGGGCAATGATGGTACCATTCAGTTAACCCCGGTGTACGCCATAGGCGAACGCCAGTTGAAGAGTTCCTATGCCTATGGCGGTTTACGGGTTGGCCTGAATTATTTCTTCCTGGAAAGACCCCGCAGCCGCTTCAACCTCACTCTGGCGGGCGGCATGAATTTACTGGTAAGAGGCCGTACCCAGGAATATCTGGATGGCGTCTGGACCGAGACCATCATCTTCCCCTCCAAGAACAACATTCTGGAGCAATCTAATTACAACTTCCTGATTGGCGGCGGCTACAACCTACGGGTGCGCAACTCCTTTGAACTGATGCTGATGCCTTCCCTCAATTACTTTCTGGGCTCTACGTTCAAGAAACGGGAGCCTATTGGGTTGAGGCCATATTCAGTAGGGTTCACTATCCAGGTGAGAAGGCATTTCAATAAATCCTGATTTTCGGCCACTCTTACGGAAACCAGCTTCAAAACACCACACCTATTATATATAGGTGTGGTGTTTTTCCTGGATTTAATTTACCGGCTTCAAGAAACTTCGTTATCTTCCGGAATCAGGGCATTTTAAGATTGAATACAACTTTCCTTCTGCGCACTACCAGCGCCCAGGCATCATGGGAAGTCAACTGGCTGCCAACTGTTCCCAGACTAGCTATCCTTGACACGGTCATAGTGACCGGGTGACCAATACGCAAAACGCATGAGTGCAGAACTGTTCCTTGAAACGCTAGGCGCTACCATCAACATCATTATAGGAATCTTCGGCTTACTGCTCCAACGCCAGGTACATACCTACTACCGCGACAAAGTAAAGACCGATCCCACCTTGGAGTTCTTTTGGAGATCTGCCCTGAAAAGCACTTGGCTGATTGCTATTTTCTTCACGTACGTGCTGCCAACTGGTGTCGTGAACATCATCAGCCTGAACATCTGACTCGCCATCATTTACCTGAACCCTGTGCGAGGTAGGCTAACTAGTTCTCAGGTCAAGTATTCCTTTCCAAACACCTGGTCTTGTATCCTGCTCAGGGTCTACTAGATTACACTAGGCCAAGAACTCTTATTTTCGCCCTGTTTTCCAGAAAAGCACCTAAAGACCGATCCGGTCCTAAACAGGCAAACCCGCACTTTTCCAGTTCAGCAAGTACCTGATTATAAACCGATGGCCGTTTTGGTATAAGAAAGCATCTATTACCTGCTCCAGAAAAGCGCGGTTCACGGTACCATCGGGGTTGTAGCGCAGAACTTTCAGGTGGGCATGGGGAAGCAGGTACTTATCGGCTTGGGGAAGGTAGGTCATCAATTGGCTTCGCAGCCTGCCCAACCGGGTCACATCCTCAAACCCGTTGATGGGATTGATCAGGCCGTCAAAATCAGACCCTATGCACAGATGGTCCCAGGGAGAAGTGCCTTCCAGCCAATTCTGGTTGGCGTAACCTACCCGGGCGGCGTGGACCAGGTGCAGACACAGCAACATGCTATGCCGCTCCTGCTTAGACGGGACCAAGCTCCGGCGGGCCTCCTCTTTTTCCTCCCCGGGCAATTTGCCGTCCCTGAACAGCCGTTCCCACTCTGGGTAAGCCACGTATTCTCCCTCATAATACCTGTCGCGCAGGCTGTCGGCCGCAGGGTTGGTGGCTCCCAGAATCCGTTGATCCAGGCTGAGCCCTATCATCCCACCCGACTGCATGATCTCAGCAATCTCTTCGTCAAACAGGTTAATGGTCCACGGATTGGCGAAGAGGCCCCGGTTTACCAGGTCATTGGTTCGGCCGATCCTGCGGTTTTCTGGTTCCACCTTGCTCACGGGAAGCCCCGAGGCCAACGCCGTGGAAGACCGGAACCGCTGCTGCTCCAGGTACTCAGCGGCCGAGGTAAACGTAAAGCCGGTATGGGAAGAAATGATCGGCAGTCTTTCCACCTCGGGGTGCTGCAGTATCAACTGCTCGCGGTATTGGTAAAAATCCAGCCGGGTGTACAGGCTCATGTGCTTCACGTCAATGAGCACGGGCTTGGTGGTATGCGTCAGGGCCTGGGCGATGACCTTTTTGCCTAGCTCAGTTAGCCCAAGCCCAAACTTCGGCATGAAATCTTCGCTTTTAAAAGCGATCTGAGCTATCCTGGTCATGCCCTGGGCAAAGCCTCCCAACGGCTGCTCCGGAATAAAGCTCAGGTGGCATAGGTTGATGCTGATGAAATCAATGTCTTCGCGGTCCTGGATTTCCAGAAGTTGCCGTTCCGGGTTGCGGGAAGGAATGCCTTTCCGGATGGGAGCATCAGACAGGTTGTGCCCGCCCTCTATGGAAAAAGCCAGCCACGTAATATTCTCCGCTCCTAACTCAGCCGCAATTTCCTGGCTTGATTTCCCTGCCCAATCAGACCTCTTCAGAAACCCAATCTGAAAGGAGTTCCGCAGTTCGGTTTCCTTCTGCAAGTGGAAGCCCACCTGGTCTTTGAATTGCTGGTAGTAAGAGGTTTTACCGGCTCTAACTTCTTCAAAAACAGAAGTCTTAAGCGGAAGAATAGAAGAAAAATCAAGCCCTACTACCTGCAGAATACGGTTGGCGAAGGCATGTTCCACGCTTAAAATACCCGTTACCCCTAAAGAAAGCAAGCTGCGCTTTACCTTGGAAGGAGAAGACTGGCTATCGAAAGGACCACCCAGCAAATCGTTCAGGAGATTGGCCACGCCGGAGGTTTTCAGGTCTTCGTCTAAAGCCAACACCCCTTTTTGCGCATCTACGCCAATGTAGTGCTTAAACAGCAGGTGGAAATGGAAATCAAACAGCTTCTCCATGGGGCTCTATTTTGCGGATGAGAAAACCAGTTCATGCAGGGTCTGGTAGCGCTCCAGCGCAGAGGCTTTAGCCGTGGACTCGTCTGATTCCAACGCCTGTTCCCCTGAGGGAAATAGAGTCTGCTCCAGATGGCTAGAGAACGGAGACAAAGCGGCTTCCCCGGCCATAAGTGCTTCCTGGTTTCCCAGGCGTAACCCAAAAATCAGCCCGTGCACCCGGTTCCAGTAGGTTTTGACCAGTTCCTGGTAGCCCTGCAAGGAGGCGAAAAAGGCATGTTCGTTCCAGTTATTATAGGCATACTCCAATTGCTCCGGCGGCAGCGGGGCAGTCTCCAACAGGGCTTCCATGTCCAGGATTCCGGCTCCGAATCCTTTTCTGGGCAACCGGTTTTGTTTTCGGGCCGAACGTTTCAGGGCCTGCCGAAAGGCTTCTACCCTTCTCCAACCGGCGTAGGCTGGGGCGCTGAGCGAGTCCTGGTAAGCGGCTAGCCAGTACGCGGCGGCGGCGGCCACATGCGGGGCAGCGTAACTGGTACCATTGCCGTAGGCGAATGCTTCCTGCCGCGGGTCTCCCAGTCTGGCTCCTTTCCAGATGGGCACGTAAACGTCCTCCCCCGGGGCGGTGATGTCTACCCGGTCTCCCCGGCTGGAGCCTGCCCAATCGCGGTCCAACGGGTTAGAGGCCGCCACCGAGATAGCTCCCGGGAAAACCGCCGGGGCTACCACGGCCTGCACCACGTTGCCCGCGGCGCAGCACCAGATCACGCCCTTGTCATAGGCTTTTTTCGCCATCTGGGCGGTGGCAATGGTGGGTGGCAAACCCATGCTCATGGTAATGATGTCAAACCCCTGGTGAAGTGCCCTGTCCAGGGCCGAAGCCAGCTGCTGCTGCCGGTCTAGGATAATGACTGAGTCGGCGATGCGGTAGGGCACCAGTTTGGAACCCGAGCGGGTTAGCAAACCCAGGTTGCCCTCCTGGGGAATCAAGGTGTTTTCCCGCCCAATCAACAGACTACCGGTACGGGTGCCGTGCCCGGGAAACTTGCCCAGACCCTGGGTGAGTTTATCCAGCGCATCGGTTTCCTGGTGGGCTTCCACAAAATTGACATCGTCATTCAAATCAAACCCACCGGCAACCTTCCTGTGGTTGGAATAACCCGTATCAAACTGCACTACCCTGATGCCTTTCTCCTGCGGCAACCGAACATTCTGCAGGTTGATAGCTCGGTCAAAACCCGTAGCCGCCCAGTTCCATTTCCGGTAAAACTCCGGCAGTTTGTCTTTCACGTAGGCACTTTTGCGGTTATCCTTCAGAAACTCCCGCTCGTCTTTCGCATCAGACTTGAGGTCTTTTAGCCCTGAGGACTCCAACAGTGTTTCATGCCCAGAAGCACTGGCCACCAGACCAGGATCTGCGTTCAACCGAAGTGAGGTATCCAGTTCAGCGGTGAGAATCTCAGGGATAGTTACTAATTGCTGCACCTCCTCCCGGGCATCGCCTTTGACTTGAACCCGAAACCGGAACAGCTCCACCTCTCCTTCTACCGCCGAAGCGGGCATAGCCAATTTCAGGTGCACCTCTTTGCCATACCGTTGGGTTAAGAACTTCTCTATTTGGGTAATTACCTCGGGCTTGTTCACGGCCGTGAGGAGGAAGTCCGTGCTTTCTTCTGCTGCAAAGACTTCATTGGAAGGTACCTCCTGACCTGAGGCAGCGGTGCTTACATCCAGATTAGCCTTATTCACTGTAGTTGGCGTGAGAGGCATGGGCAGATCCATAGGCCTAGCCAGTACCGGCGATTTTCTGATCTCCCTGGCTACGGAGCGGGTTTTGGTCAGCAGCGTTTCCCGGCCGTTTTCCATAGATGGGGGCAAAACCGCCTCTTCAATGGCTTTCACAATTCGGCTGATCTTGATTCCCTCGTTCCCGATCCAGGCAATTTCGCCATCGGGGGTGCTGGCCGTAGCCAGGGTGCCGGCTTTGGTCAGGACCCGGTTTCCGTCATCGGTGCGGGGCAGGCCGGAGTGGTGCAAGGCAATTACCTCGCAGGTGCCCAACCCTACCACCATTGAGCCCGATGAACCCGGCAACGTGTCTGATTCATACACCAGCCGCGTACCCGTTTCCGAGAAAAAGGCAATGTCTTTCAAGACAATTTTCTTAGGCAGACCGCGCGGGTGCTGGATGATCACGCAACCTTCGCCTTTGATAATTTTCCCGATGTTCCCGTCCAGGAAAACCGGCGGATACTTGAGCAAGTCCTCCCCCGCCTCGCCCACGCGTTCCACTCCAATAAGCGTAAAATCCAACCCGGAGTGGGGTTCTCCGGCCCGCTCGGTTAAGGTGGAGGAAAGGAAGAATTTATCGGGGTTCAGCCGAAAACAGGCCGAGTCTTTGGGCACCTGGTTTGAGTCCAGCTCATAATTGAACTCGGCCAGCATGTTGGATGCGGCCCCTGCGTCTTCAATCACGTGCTGGTTCGTAAGCAGGATGTCCTCGGCCACCAGGAACCCGGTGCCCACGGGATTGCCCCGCTGCAGAATCCGGCACACCGCCCGCGCCATCACTGATAGCTTGTCCAGCACGTACTTGTCCTGAAAGTTGGCGTGCTCCATCACCCGCTCCACTGCCTGCGGCATGGGTTCGCCTTCGCGCGCAATGCGGTACTGCACGCGGGTCAGGTCATCTTCCATGCTCACCAGCGGAATCCTGCCTTCCTTCACCATTGCCAGTTTGCGGGCCGAGGCCTCAAACTTTTGCTCTTTGTCGCCAAACCGGCGGGCCACTTGCTGAATTACTTCCCAATGGGTGATCATAGGTGTAACAAGGTTAGGCGTACAAGAAGCAGGGCATTTCAGGGGTTAGTTTGTAAAAAGCCCCGAAAAAGAAGGCCTGGGTTGGAGAGGGAGATCAAACCAGCTTTCTTAAATATACACCATATTTAGAATTATTCGAGCCTATTACTGGAAGAGTTCTGGTGTGGAGTTACCCCATTTTGCCTTCTTTTTCCAACTCTTTCTTGATGCCGCTTAAGAGGCACTCAGGAGTAAGGGTATTCTGTTTCTGGGCCAAAGCTTCTAGGCAAACCCGCTGTACCACGTTGATAATTCCGGCCCCAGTGAGTTCATACCGTTGTGCAATGCTT
Source organism: Sabulibacter ruber (assembly GCF_017355955.1). Taxonomy (GTDB): domain Bacteria; phylum Bacteroidota; class Bacteroidia; order Cytophagales; family Hymenobacteraceae; genus Nibribacter; species Nibribacter ruber_A. Next base: position 1,224,776 of record NZ_JAFFID010000001.1, read on the forward strand.
TCCAGTTCTACCTGCTTAGACAGTTTAAGTTGTTTAGGCAAGGATTTCCTCCAGAGGACCAACCGCTCTGCCGCCGAGGGTTTTGGGAAATGGATCACCGAATGGAAGCGCCGCAGAAAGGCCTCGTCCAGGTTGCTTTTCATGTTGGAGGCCAGGATCACCACGCCGGCGTACGTCTCAATGCGCTGTAACAGGTAGGAGACTTCCTGGTTGGCGTACTTGTCATGCGCGTCGCGCACGTTGGTGCGTTTGCCAAAGAGGGCATCGGCTTCGTCAAAGAACAGAATCCATTTTTTGTGCTGGGCTTTATCAAAGATGCGGGCCAGGTTTTTCTCCGTCTCGCCAATATACTTGGACACCATCTGCGATAGGTCTATCCGGAAGACGTCCAGCCCGGTATGTTTCCCCAGTAAGGTGGCGGTGAGCGTTTTGCCAGTGCCGGGCGGACCATAGAAGAGCGTGCGGTAACCGGGTTTGATCTTTTTGCGCATGCCCCAGGTGTACAGCAAAGTGTCATTGTGCTGCAGCCACGTTAGGATTTCCTGGATTTGGCAACGGGTATGGTCGTTCAGGATGAGGTCGGTCCAATCTTGCTCGGTGGTGAGGAGTTCGGCGGCAAACTCGGTGGAGAACCGGGGCGGAGAAACTTTGCCCAGGGTGAGTTGTTCCACCACTTCCTCGTCCAGCAGCAGGCGGCCGCTCATGGCCGGTTCGCCGGGTTTCACCGCCTCCAGCCTCAGAAAACCGTTCTGCCCCAGTGGCCCGGTATGGCTTAGGAGCTCCTGCACTTTCAGGCGTTTTTCCACGATTTCGCCGGCTAATACAAACAAGGCCGTTTCGCCGGTGGGCAGGATGCCGCGGTGGTTGGTGCCTTTCACGCCCCCAAACTCGGGGAAATCGCCACCGTCGGGCAGAAAATTCAGGATGATGTTGGTGTAGAACCCGGGGTTCAGGTGCGGTGCCAGAGCCAGCAGCACTATCAGGAGCTCCTCGTCTTTCGGGGCAATTTTCCTGAAAACACGCTGAAAATAATCGGCTTGCAACAGAGCCCGCAGTTGGGCTTTGTCATACAGGATTTCGCCGTTGACGCTGCCGGTGAAGTGGCGCAGCCGGTGATCAATGACCAGGGACGTGAAATCCAGGAGCTGTTGGTGAAATCCCACAGGTAGCGGTTGGTTTAGGTCACAGGTAAGAGAGAGTCTGTTTTGCGAAAAAGCAGCTTTTATTCCTGAGATTGCTGCATCACGTGGGTCAGTTCATGCACCAGCAGTTGGCGGCCGGAATCGGTTTGGGGAGCATATTGGCCCTGGTTGAAGTAAATGTCCTGCCCGTGGGTGAAAGCCAGGGCGTTCAGCTCCTCGGCCAGGGCGGCCGCCTCAGCATCGGTGTGGAGGCGCACCGCCGAAAAGTCAAACCGCATCTTTTGGTTCAGTTCCTGCAACAGAGCGGGCGGCAGGGCGAACCCTTTCTCTTTGGAGGCCAGCAGCTTTTGCTCCACCTCCGGCGAGGTCTCCTTCCCGTTTTCAGGCTCTTTTGCCTGAATCTGCCGCAAAACGGATTTCTCTTTCCGCCGAATGGTTTGCTTCTGCACGGGTTTCTCTTTTTCCTTCTCGGGCTGCTCCGCTTTCTGCACAGCCTCGGGTTTGGTTTTTTCCTGCAGCTTTTGCTCGTCCTCTTTGCCCTTGGTTTGCACGGTGTCTTCCTCCTGCTTGGTGCTTTCCGGCGGCATCTGGTTTTTCTTCTCTTCCTCGGCGGCTTTCCGCACTGTTTCCTTTTTCCGCTGGATGCCAGATTTGGTCACAAACGGATGCGCGCTGTCCTGAAGGGACTTTCCCTTGCCCCCGAAAAAGGGCTGCTGGTCTTTGAGGTTGGGCTTGGCCCGCCGCGAATAAACTCTCATATCGTCTGAAATGAAGGATGGGGCAATACGGCTCTGCACATTAGGCAAGCTTCCCGCGGAACCGCTTGGGAAACCAAAGGGAGATCCAGAACGAGTCGATATATCCCCTCCGAAGGAATCAGAAAAGACGTTATCTGCATCATCCGCCTCATCAAGCACCGGCATCAGTTCACGGCCTAGGTCCAAAGGCTCTTCCTCTGAACCAAGAATTTTCGCTTCACTAGCATCCCGGAGTGGAGGGATGAGCCAGGCAGTTTCGTGTACTTCAAGGTTAGAATAATCTTCCTCTAAACTAATGATTTCGGGGGATTGTTTTTGGGGTATTTTGGCGAAAATGGGCGTAAAATAGGCGCTTTCGCTTTCGGGTTCTTCATCTTTGGGTTTCTGTTTCCGGTAGAGGCTTTTGAGTTTGGTGTTCACCGGGGTTGAGGTTTGGTTCGGGGGAGGGGCGCTGCTGGTGGAGGCGTTGGAGGCGGGCAAACTCGCCTGGGCTTTTTTCTCCTGATCCTCCTTGGTCAGTTCGGCTTTGAACGCATCCACATCGGCTTGGGTGACATACTGATGCCACATGGTGAACAGATCCACGAACGAAAGCTTGTTGGCCAGCGGCGTTTGGAATCCCCGGATGGTGGCCTTCTCCCGCTCAAACTGCTCGTACTCCAGGGCCCGTGATTCCTCCTGAATGGTCTTCACCACAAACTCCTGCAACTCCGGCGCCTTATCGTACTTTTTCTTCATTTTGTTTGTGTACTGCGTGGGCGTCATTTCCTTCTGGGTCTCGGGGTTGCGAAGGTCGCTTTTGATGGTTTCCCTGATCTGCCGCTTTTTCTCCTCCAGCTTTTTCTCGGCTTCGCCGTTGAGGGCGCTGTTCAGGATTTCTTTCCCCTGATCGCCGGAGAAATCGGGTTTTTGCATGTTGAAGTCTTTTTCTTCGGGCAGAATGAGGGAGTTGTCTTCCTTGAACTTGATGGGGAAATCAAGTTTGAGGGTAAGGGCTCCCATATCTAATTGTTTCTCGGCCAGCACCCATTCATGGTAATATAGGTTCACAGTGGTGACCCATAGGTCCAGGTCCACGCTCACGCTGCCGGTGAGTCTGAAAATGGCTTTAGGGGTGACGTTCAGATACGCCCTGATTTCTTTGAACAGCAGCCCTTTTTCCATGCTCCAGCCCGCATCTACTGCCCCGCCGGCCTCGGCATCCAGGCCCAAGCCTGCCTGTCCGCCAATCTTCCCGCTGAGGGAGGCAATGAGCACTTCGGCCTTCAGGCCCGCGTTGATGGACATATACAACTCCGCACTTGCTTTAGAACCTATAGAACCTTTGATATCCAGAGAGACTTTCTCCAGCTCATTGATATTGGTTTCTTTGAAGCCCACCTTCAGCTCTTTCAAAACCAGCGGCTCCCAGTCAAATTTGAAGTGCACACCGCCGTCAATGAATGCCGATACGCTCATACCCGGAATGCCCACCAACGGAACCTTGATCTGCGGAAAGGTGAAAAGGTCCTTTTTGTAATGGTAGCCATCCCCAAAGGGTTTAAGGTCATTTACCACAATTTCACCAGCTACCAGAACTTGTTTTTCAGGGGTGAGGCGCACGCAAACGGTGCCGGTGATGTCCTTAAACAGTTTTACCTTGAGCTCGCCGTATCCAAATACCACCACCGCCCCCGCCTGATCTGGCTCCCCTTCCGGCTTCCCTTTCTCGTTGACGGTTTTGTTGGTGACACCTACTTCCAGAGTTCCGTCAAAGCGGCCTTTTGTGTAACCGACTTTGGTGCGCACATCAAAGACGCCGTCCACGTAAGAAATCTCCAACTTCGCGTTCAGGTTAGGTACATTGGGCAGGTCTGGCTCAGCCTTACCCGTTACCCCAAGTTTCAGGTCCTCGCCCTTTTTGGCCATCACCGTAACTTCCACGGAGCCGCTTTTGAGACCGGGCAGGGCTTTCAGGCTCACATTAGCCAGAAACTTGAACTCGCCGGTGTCATTAAATTGAGCCTTCAGCGTGACCGTGTCTACTCCGGGGACAGTCAGTTTGGCATCACCCTCCGCGGAGAACACCTCTTTAGTGTACGTCACCTTCAGGCCAGCGCTCTTGATACCTTTGACAGCATCGGGTTTTACCTCCAGGTCTCCGCCAATGCTCCAGTCGCCGTTGTCGTAGCTTATTTTTATGTCAGCTTTACTGAACCAGCGGGAATCAAAGCTGAAGGTGCCGTCAAAGCCCACGGTTTTGCCCACCTTGGCGAAAATGTCGCCCCGACCCAGATTCTCAATGCTGAAGCCCAGCCCGCCGGCCACGGATAAGCCGCTTTTGGTACTGGCCGCAAGTACAATGGAGCAGTAATCTATCTGAAAAGGTTTGGGGATATTTTTCGCTATTTTATCCAAGGGCACCTCAGCCCGCACTGTGAACTCATTATTTTCAAGTTCAAAGGAAATGTCCACCCCCTTCAAGACAGAAAGAGACGGATCTACTTTTCCTTTTACGCTGATATCCAGCCCATTGAATACCACGTCTTCCTCATTGATCACAATGGGGCTCATTTTATCAATAGTAAAGGCTTTCAGTACAGGCGCCAGCACGGCTTTGGGCCCCTGCCCCTTGATGATGTAGCGATCCTGCGCCTGCTCGTCTACCTCCACTTTCTGCTTTTGGAATTTCTCCACTTTCAGCAAGGGCTGGGCACCCGGAGTATTGTAAGTCAATTCCAGAGACTTGAGTTTTTTGTTCTTTTTATCATAATCCACCTCCAAAATGAAAGCACCTATCACTTTCTTGTTTGCGTCATAAGGAAGAATATAGGAGGCCCTTTTGTCACTGGTGGAAAGCAGGAAATGATTATCCGGGATTTTCTCTTCCTTGAGGGTAATGAATTTCTTGTCAAAGGGGTTTCCCTCGCCTGCTTCGGTAGACAGCTCCTTGTCATAGTAATAGTTCTCAAAATTGAGGTTCTTCCCGCTCAGGTCGAAACTATCGATAAAAGTGTCATACTTGTTTTTGACGTTGGCGCCACTGGTGGGTACCCGAAGGAATTTTAGGCTGTACTTGCCCGCAATTTCAGTCAGGTCTGCCTCCAAAGCGGTGCGCACCACCGTTCCCAGTTTTCGGTTCACTTTGCGGTCCAGCAGAATGAGGTTGTCTATGCGGTCGGCTTCCTTTCCCAGGAGTTGCCAATCTATCATGTGCTCAATGTCATACAGGGTGGGCTTGCCTTTGTAATCCCAGAAGGGAATGAGCACTTCGTTCACAATCTGCTCCAGCGTGCCCACCACACCTTTCTGCTTGCTCTGGCTCAGGGTGAGCTTGAGTAGTTTGTCTTCTTCCCCCTCTTTGGCCCCCGCTAATTTCTTCAGTTTTGCCTCCACCCCGGCTTTGACATTCTTCTTCCAAACCGCGGCCTGGCTGGTGCTCCTTTCTCCCTTCGGAATTTGGATGCGTTCATAGTCCTTGAGCCAGGCGGCCTCCTGCTGGGTGATGTAGTATTTCTCGGTTTTCAGTTTTTTGATGTGGAATTCAATTTTGTTTTTGGGCCCTTTCTTAATGTAGCCCTGCTTGGGTTTCACCTCATCCAATTCCTCCTGAGTAGCCTCCCCTAAGGATTTCTTTTTATCCGGGTCATTGGCTTTCTGTACCATAGATTTTCGGTGAATGCCCCCACCGGTTTGCTGCACGGTGTGGGTGAGTTCGTGGGCGAGCAGTTTTTTGCCGGCCTGCGTTTCGGGGGCGTATTTCCCGGAATTGAAGTAAATGTCCTGCCCGTGCGTGAAGGCCTGGGCACCTAGATCCTGGCTCATCTGCGCGGCCTCGGCCCCGGTGTGCGTGCGTACCCCGGAGAAATCCGCTCCGAAGCCTTCTTCCATTTCCTGCCGGGTTTTGGTGGGCAGCGGAGCACCCAAACCCTTGGAACTGTGTAGTTGCCCTTCCACCGCGGGAGTCACGGTGGCAGGTTCTCCGGAAAAAGGGCTTTCCTTCCGGCTGATTTCCGGTTGGGGTTCCGCCTGATGTTTGATTTCCTCACCGTCCTGGTTCACCCGATGGGGAACCGGGGAAATGCCTTGCGCGAGCGGTTTGGTCTGGAGTTTCTCCTGCTCCTGTTTTTCCGCTGATCCGGCCGGGGTTTCCTGCAACACCTTCTCGGCCATGGCATCGGCTTCCTGCTCGTAGCGGTCGCCGGGCTGGCCCACCTCAATGCTGCGCTGCACCCCAGAGGCTGCGAAGAAGCTGTCCTCTCCTCTCTTACTGAAGAAAGGCGATTGCTGGCTCCGTTGCAGCAGCGCGGACGAGGAAGATTTCTCAGAACCCGTTTTCATGCCGTTTTTTAAAAACTAAGCCCAATCCACCCAAAGGATTTGGGACATCCAGGGAAGTTTGATAAGCGAGTAACTCCAGGGCAGCGAACTAAGCAGCATGTCGTAGCTTTTCTGCTCCACCTGGAGAAGCCAGTCGCCGTCGGGTTTGCGAGAGAGTCGCCCGGACCGCTGCAGGAACCCTTCGCGCAGCCCGGCGGGACTGGTGTTCTTCAGCACGACCCAGTACCGGATCACCGCCTCCAGTACGTTTTGGGCCTCTTTTTCGCATACCGGGGGCAAAACCACTTCGGCGGGCACCGGGGTATCCAACGGAATTCCGCACAGCAGTTTGTTGAGCAACAACTCCGGCTCGGGGGTCCGGTTCTGCCCCGTCACCAGGAACTGCAGCCAATGCACCGCGTCCAACGGCTTGGTTACAAGGTGGTTCTGCACCAAGCCTCCGGTGTGCAGGTACGTCTCCAGAAACGGTGCGAGCAGCACCAATCCCGCATTCTGTAGGTAGAGCCCTTCTTTTTCGTCCGTTTTTGAGGGACTGGTGGAAGAATCCTCCTGAGGCGTTGGCTCTCCTGATTTAGCCGCTTTGGATTTGGGAGGCAGAACTAACTCAGCTTTTTCCCAAGCCGCTTGTACCGGCGGAGGAAGCGAGGAAACGACCTGCCCTAAATTCTGAGAAAGTCCAGATTCTTCTTCACAGCTCCGAAGTACCGCCTGCAGAAACTCCTTCGGAAACTGATACGCCAATCGCACTACCGCTCCCTTCGTTTGGAGAAGCGGCGCCAGCGATTTCCGAAGAAGTGGCCCGGATTCTGTCTGCAGCAGGTGTTGCGTTTTAGCAGTGAATTCCTCAAAATGGCCCGAAAACGACCACCACGGCAAATACCCTTTCCGCAGGAAAAACACGAATGCTTCCCAAAGCAACTCTTCCTCAGAAATTTTAGTAAGCGGTGTTGGTTCTTCGTCGATCTGCGGTTTTCCAGAAGTAGAAAAGTTTGTTTCTTCCAACGTTAACGTCAGCCCTTTTCCTTTCTTCAGTTCCGAATCAGACAACACTTTTTCCAGCGATTGAAGCACCTGCTCTACCAACTGGTCCTCCAAGGCGGAAATGCTGGGGATTTGCACCGTGACGGAAATTTGGTCCAGGCGCAGAATCTGGTTTGGGCCCGAGAGCTGGTCAAACTGCTTGCTCAAGGCCGGATTCAGGTGTTCCTGCACAAGCCGGCTCACCCGCTGCTGGAGGTCCAGGGCGGGTTCCAGGGAGGGGAGCTCCACCTCCACGGTCTGCTTCCGGATCAGGTGCGTGCCCATCATCTTACCCGTTCAGCAAAGACCCTTCCTTCACCACGTAGCAGTCTCCGCGCACGCCCAGGAACCATACCGGACTTTCATCGGTGTGGGTGGTGAACCGGCCGCTGGGATCCTGTGAGAAAAGTGGCGTGCCGCTCCCGAAGAGCCACAGCACCTGCTCAAAATCTTCCTGCGTTTCCACCTTGTAGACAATACCGTCCGCCTGCCGTTCCACCACCAGGTTCACCGCGTCTCCAGGGATTTCCTGCTCGCAGAGGACCTTGTGGGTGTGGCGGCATTTGTTTATTTCCTCGCAGCCAAACTTCTTGCCCGTGGCCGGGGCATTCCTTCTGAGATCGCTGATCTGCCACTCCTGATCATTGTAGCGGGTTTCCAGCGAGAAGGCGTCGCCGCCCAACCTCAGGGTTTGCTTGGTGGTGAGTTCAAAGGTGTGGCAGACGTAGTGCTCCACGCCCAGCACGCGCTCATCGGGCTTGTAGCGCAGGATAAAGGTCTCGGCGTTGCCGATTTTCTGGGCCATCTGGTCGTTCAGCACGTCCACCAGTTTCTGCACGCGTTCTTGGAATTCCTCCTGTGGAACCTGGTTGAAGATCTCCCTCAGAATGCTGGCGAAGTCTACCTCATGGGTTTGGTTGTTCTCAGTGTCCACCACTTTCAACAGCCCTGCCGAGGCCTCTATGGAGAGCACCTGACCGCGGGCCGGCATGGGGAACCACAGCGGATACCAACACAATTCGGCTTTGCCGTCGCAGGGCAGGTCACAAGGTTCCTCGGCGGGCAGACACTGGTGGGCATTCACCTGCACGTTCAGCGCCTGGCCGCTCGCATCTTTCACCTCCAGGTCTTTTCCCTGGCCGCTAGGGACTGTCTCCACGTGCTCCGTTCCCGTCACTGGCTGACCGTTGACGGTGTATGGGGTCTGCCCGCCCGAAATGGTGAGTATCACGGAGAACTGCTGGCCACTTTCATTGCACTCCGGTTCGCTCACCTCCACGCGCAGGCGTTCTACTTCAGGCTCGCATGCATGGGCGGGAATCTGCACCGCTTTTTCCTGACCGGCACTGTCGCGCACGGTAACCGTTTTGCCCTCGCCGCTGGGAATCTGCACCGGATACGGCATGGGGTTAGCGGGTTTGTCATCTACTTTGTAAGGCGCGGTGCCGCCGCTGATCTGCAGGGTCACCGTAAAGAACCGGCCGGTATGGTCACACTCGGGTTCAGACACGTCTACTGAAAGATCAGCTGGTTCTTCCTGCGGCGGCGCCTCCAGGGTAAACTGCACCGGCGGACAGTCTGAGCAGCAGAGATACGGCAGGTAAAAATCCACGAACACGTGCCCCAACGGAACCTCGGCGGTTTCTTCTGGGTCAGGCTCCTCCCCTAAGATCACCAGCAAAGGCATATCTGGCTCTTTCACCACAATCTCCCGGGTGGGAAATCCCGCAAAACTGACGGTGAGCGTAGTGGGCAGCATCTGGGCGTACAACAGAAAGTGCCCCCTGGCGTTGGAGGTGGCCCCGAAGGTGGTATCCTTCACCAGCGCCGTTGCCCCGGACAGCGGATTTTGGTTTGCATCCACCACCTGGCCGCGCACCAGGAAACGGCCCTGCCTTGGTTTAGGCTCCTCTTCCCCATCTTCGCCGGCGTAAACCAGAATAAAGGTGCCGCCCACAGGTACGCCCGCTTTATGGTTGATGCCCGGGTGCTTCCTGATGTAATTGCCATACAGGAGCTGCTTCTGAATTTCCTCCAGACGTTTGCGGTACGTTTCCAGCAGGGCACTGAACGCCTCTTTCTTGCAGGCGCTGAAGAGCACATCCAGGTGGTCAATGATGTCTTCCAGTTCCCACAGGTTCTCTTGATTTCGGCTTGCGGGCTGGGCCAGCATTTCTTTCAGTTGCCGGATGAGCGAAGACACGTAGGCCACCAGGTTCTGGTTCAGCTTCTGGAACGCCTTCAGGTTGAACTGTAGGAGGTTGGGCGCTAGCTCCAGAAACTCGGCCATTTCCGCCAGGTACTGGATCAGAAGCAACACGGCCTGCACCTTGGGTTCCTGCCCCAGCGCCAGCACCCGGCTGTAGGTGGCAGCCGGGTTGTTCACCAGAAAAGCATGCTCGTACAAAGCCCCCAGCGAGTTTTCGTCATACAGCAGGCCATTGGCTCTGTTGCCAAAAAAGGACAACTTGGAGTTCAGTAAGGTGGAGACTACCGCGGCTGGGCGGGTGCCGGTGACATCGGTCACGGTGGAAACGGTGCGCTTATCAGGCCGGAGCTTGTAGAAATAGGCGACTTCCCGTTGCAGCAGGCAGCGCAGTTCTTCCCGCAGGGTCAGGTAAAGGGCTTCCAGATCCTGGTAGGAACAGGCGTGGGTGCGCCAATCCTGCACGTTTTTGTGATTTCGGCCCGTTTTCAGGACCAGCACGTCAAAGGGCAGCCGATACCGGTGGCGAAGCTGAAGCACCCGACCCAAAGCATAGAGCCAGGGCTGGCCCACGTGCCCCTCTACCCGGAAGAAATTGTATGGTTCCAGATCATACTCCAGCGGATTCAGCACAAAATCCTCCACCGGGGTGGGGTAACTGGCGGCATGGTACGACAGGTTGTGTTTGGCTTTGTTCTGGCGCGTCTTCTGCGGGCTCCAAAGCTGGTACAGCGGCGGGTTTCCGTCCAGAACCTTGAAGTAAAAAGGAATGGCTTTCTGCGAGAGATCGGTTTTGCCTAGAAAGCTGGGCGTGATCCGGATGCCCGTTCCGCGTCTTTCCCTGGCGGCGAACGGCACGCTGAAAGTTTCCACCATTCGGATCAGGCGTTGGAACAACTGCCGCAGCTCGGTGCCCAGGTGCTGCTGGTGGCTGAATATCGGCGAGGGAATGAAGTAGTGCCGATACTGGCTGTAGGTCTGGGTGGTGTCTTCGGTGGCGAGGCCCAGGAACAGGTGGCGGGGAAACAAGTCCTCCTCCGGACAGCAGATACTGGTGATGTCCAGCCCTCGGGTTCTGATCTCGTTGTAGGCCTCCAGTAAATCCGAGAAGAAATCATAATAATAGGAATAGAGCAGCGGATTGGTGAGCGAAAGCTTGTCCCCGGCGTAGGTGTAGGAGTTCCCCAACTGCTGCAAGGCCGTATCCGAAACCCCTGACAAAAGCGGCTGGTACAACGAGTAAGCTTTGAGCAGCAGCTCCTTGATCCGCTCCACGGTGGCTTTGGTGAGCAGATCCCGGAAACGGTCGATGACTTCCTGCGTGGTGAAAATACCCGGGTTCTGGACCGGTACGTCAAAACGCTTGAGCTTGAACTCCGCCAGGAGGTCTTGCGCCTGCTGCAAGTTCTGCAACTGCTCCAGACTGGGTCCATTGGCCTGCTCTGCTTCCCTCAAAAGATCGGCGTTGGATTTATCCAGCAACAGGTAGCGGTAGGTTACCTCAATCACCGAGCCGCGGTCATCGCAGGAATAGGGAGAGCAGTTTTTGAGGTTCTCTTCCTGCAATTCCACGAAAATGACCACCACTTTGTCGCGCAGGAAAGCCGCCGAGAGGTCCTGGGTCCCGCCCGAGGGCAACAATTCCCACAGCGGAAACGGCTGGCGAGGCACGGCGCTGGTGTAGAACGGCGGATAGTCCAGCTGCTCAGGTAGTTCATAGGGTTGGGACCGCTTCAGAACAACCTCGGGCAAGGCGACCAGGTACCCCGCCGAGGTCACCCCGCAGCCCTGGGGAATGGTGATCTGGGTGAGCGCCTCGTTGGGTTTCACCTCCAGCCCGCACACCACGCCTATCCCGATCAGGTTCGTTCGGGTGAGCCGATTTTGCTCATCCAGGTAGTGGAACAAGTCGTTCAGGTGGTCTTTTTTCAGCACCTGGTTGGCGACAAACTGCGGATAGGTGAGTTGGGTGGGTTCCATGGCAATGGGTATTAAAAAAATGTCCTCCGCGACGGCGGGTATTTCTCATGTCCGATGTAGCTTCAAAGCCTCCGTTCCTGCTTTTCCTGTTTTTTCCATTTATCCTTCCGGTTCGTTCCCTGGAGCCTTCTTTTGGTCTGTTTCTGTTTCAAGCCCTTTTACAGGAAAACAGCCCCCAAACAAACCTCCCCACCTTTCGATTTTGATCTATTCCCGAAGCTCTCCGCTCAAACCTGATCTTTGTGCTCATTCTGTTTTAAGGCCGATTTCCCTGAAACCGCCCCGAAACAGACTTAAAACTCTTAACCCAGAAAGGTGGCATCCAGCCGAACGGGATTGTCATCATTTCCGTCTTCGCAATCGTGGAGGGTGGCGGGTGGGTAGATGCTCTTCAGTTCCCCCAACTGGCGCACCAGCCGGGCGTGGGTCTGCAGGAAGTTCAGCTTGTTGCGGTAGTAGTCCACCAGCAGGTGCTTCAGTTTGGTGAAGAAGGTGCCGGGCAAGGCGGGGCAGATTTCAGGCTTGTTTGTGGACGAAAGGGTGAACAGGTCAGCGATCTGCTTGCGCCAATCAGCGGCTTTGAGCACGGTATTTTGGTTTTCCTCTACTTCGAGCCAGACGCGCAGGGCATCGCCGTAGGCGGAGGCTAAGGCCACGGCACAGTGACAGAGGGTCTCGGGCTTCTGCTTTTCGCCTGTTTCCAGGAAATGAGTCGTTAAAAGGGCTTCCACCTGTTTCTCCAAGGCAGGTTCGTTGGGGTCCAGCAGCAGGAACTCGGCGCCCCAAGCGGCCCAGTTTTTCCGGAACAGGTTGAACTTAAAACAGCTTTCCTTGCCTAGGAAATAGGTGGCCAACGTGGTCTTCAGCGCCTGCGCGAAGGTGTCTTTCAGCTCCGGTTCCAGCTCCTTGTCAGGGCCGTGGGTGGGCAGCAATTCGTCAAACAGCCGTTCCAGCACCTCCATCGTCAGGGGTTGGTAATTACCGATGACGTATTCCTGCCGGAAGGCTTCGTTGTAGGCCTCCAGCCACGCTTCGGCGTAGCGGCAAAGCGGCAGTTCCAATTCCTCCAATTTAGAAGGATCGGTCAGGTGATCTTCCAGGCTGCGGCGCAATTGGCAGAGGATGGCTTCGTCGCCCTCGCCCCGGCACACCTCGTTGCCCACCCAGCAGATCTTGAGCATCAGGTGGGCCGGGGTTTCCAGTTGGATCTGCCGCTCGGCGAACCTCCGGAAATCCAGGTGCCGGAACAGTGGCAGCCAGCCCGGCATCACTAGCGTGAGTTGGAACGAATAGGGGTCTTCTTCGCCGCAGGTAACGCAGTTAGGGTCCAGGCAGACGGGCAGCAGCACCTGCCCATAGTGGCGCGGCCGCAGCAGCAGATGCTCCACCACAAACAGCACGGTGTCTTCGGGCAGGCCCAACAGGAGCACCAACCGCTGTGCCAGGCCCGAGGCATTGTCAGCGGCTCCCAAGCCCGGCGGATTGTAGTAGTCACTGGCGCGGGCCCGGTTGGCGCTGATTTGGGGCAGTTTTTGCAAAAACAAGGCTTTAACGGAGAGCAGTTTTTCCTGCACCTGCCGCTCCCAGGCCATGGGTCCGCCGCCATTCCCGCTGTTGGTGTCAAAGGTGTAAAGCAAGAGGGCATACTCAGAGAACTGCTCCCCGAAACGGGCCAGTTGGTGGCTGAGGAACCGGTTTCTGCGGCGCAGGCCCTCCTCCTCGGTCTCAGATAGTTGGTTCAATCGGTTTAGGTCCAGTCCTTCGTACAAACCCTCGCCTCCTTCTATGTTCTGGATGACAGAATTGTCCAGGAACCGGCTGAAGTAGCTCCGTTTCTGGGTGGGGTCCAGGCTGAAAAGTCGGTAGCTGTTGGCCAGTTGGGCCAGATAGTTCACCAGCAGTTGCTCAAAAAACAACAGGTACGCTTTGAGCTGCTTGGCCTGGGCCTTCCGCAAAGGAGTCGCTTGCTCAGGTAGGCCCTCGTAACCAATGCCGTAGGCCAGCGGAAACGAGTACTGTACCGGGAAATAGTCCTGCAAATCGTGGAAGGTGCCGGTGGGTACGGGAAGGTCCAGGGGGCCGTGGTTCCATTTTTCAGTGTCTGCGGTACTGCGCAACTGCTGCAGGGTGGCCCAGACCTCCTGCCAGTTGGCGGGCAGGAACGGGAGTTCGTTTTTGAAGAACAGGATTTTGGATTGCTCCAGGTACAGCCGCGGCTGGTGCCGGAACGTCAAAGCCAGCTTCCAGGGCTCGCTGGGCATCACGGCCCGGCCCTGCGCGTCGTAGCGGGCCAGCACCAGGTTGCGGATGGCCACCACGCCCTCGATCTCCATCAGGCGGTTGATGATGTCTGAGGTGTCCAGGTTTTTCCGGAGCTGGGCCGCCGCTACTTCCTTGGTTTTGAGAAAGCCGTGCTGCAGCGTGGGACCGTTGAAGATCTCCTCCACGCGCATACCTTTGTCCAGTAGTTCCTGCAAGCCATAGAACCGGAGCGCCGGGTTGAAATACTGCTCTATCTCGAAATAGATGGAGGCCAGCACCTTCTCGATATCGGCTTCGGGCGTGAGTTCTACATCGGCGCAGACGGCAATGTCCTCTACCGCCACCGTGGTCACGCGGCAAAAATCCTCCGAGAGGTTGCGTTGGGCGTGCAGTGTGGCTTTGGCTTCCTGAATCAGGTTTTGGAGTCGAGCCAGTTTGCGGTGGTAGTTGCGCAGCAGGCTGTTTTGGGCCGTATTTTCGAATTCTGCCCTGAAATCAGCCACCGAAAAACTCCGGCGCGGATCTTCCCTGTCGGGGAAAACGGTGAACGGCACGTTCTCCAGGACCAGCGTTTCCTCATTGGCGGGCACGTCCTGATCGGGTAAGAAACGGACTGCCAGGGAAACCAGCAGCGGCAGGCGCAGATCGCGGGCAGAAACGGTGCCGCCCAACAAGTCTGTATCGGGCGCAGTCATTTTCGCAATTTTGGTCACCGTGACGCCGTTCTCCACCAGGGCGCTTTTCTCGGCCAGGAAATTCCTGTAGCGCGGATATTCTTCTAAGACCTGCGCCCAGGCCGGAAACCGCACCTCCAGCAGCGTGGTCACAAACCGGCTTTGCGAAGCCAGGAACACTGAGAATGTTTGCTTCAGTTTGCCGTTGTTGAAATCGCCTAGTTGGGCGTCTTCCTCCATTTCCAGCAGCACGTCATACGTTCCCTTCGGAACCACCGGTTGGTCGGTGGCCGCGTAGGTGAGCGTGCCGACCTTACAGTTGGCGTACACCGGCACCTCGCAGGGACACTCTTTGCAGAACAACCAGGCATTGCGCACGTCGGGCAAATCAATGAGCACTTTCCGGTAATCCTTCACGGTCCAGGGACTGTTAGTCAGGATCTCGGCGGCGGTGAAAAAAGCCTGATCGTGGCCGCCGGTGGCCAGCGGCTCGGCCAGCAGGTCTTTGATATCAAAACTGGTGCGGTAGCCCAGGTCCGTTTTGGCGTAGCAGACCAGTTCCAGGATGGTGATGCCGGGGTCATGAATATTGTAATCTGTCCAGTGCTGGCTTCCCAATCGCTCAATAAACTCCAGCCCTTTCTGCCGCAGGAAGTAATAATCTTCGCTGGGAAGCAGTTGGGGGTTTTGCGGTATGGTGATGGGCTCTTGCATCCTGCGGGTGGTTTGAAATCCTGCTGCGGATTTTCGGTGGGGTGTGATAAGTGGAGTATTTTCTCAGCAGCCGCACTTTTCTTTCTCCAGTTCCTCGGGTTCCTCTTCCAGAACGGTGATCCCGTGCTCTTCCTCCGGCACCGACACCAGTACCGAGCACGCCTTGGTGGCCCTGACTTCCTCCACTTCCTGTTCCGGCAGCCCCTGCCCCGGCAAATGGTACAACTGGAATTGGGTGATGAAGTCCACATAGGGACGCTCCTCCACAAAATCGATTAAGGTAGATTTGTAGATTTTGCCCCCGAAACGGAGATCCTGCCCCTGGCCGTACGCCCACGGCGACAGGAACCGGGTGATCTCCTGCCGCAGCAATTGGGAGTAGGCCGAGACATCATACTGCGGGAAAAAACTCACCTCCAGCTTCACCTTCACCTGCTCAAAAATGGGGTTGCGCACGTGCAGCGTGACAAAACAAGACAGCCGCTGGCGCAGGAACGCTTTGATTTCCTCCAACTCGCCCACGCTGGTGAGCGGCTGCAACGGGTCCACGGCGTTGCGCTGCCGCAGATCCGGGATGGAAACCACCGTCACGTGCCCCGGCGCCTTTTCATTGTAAATTCCGGTGGTGCCGGTGGGCTCGTAGCGGGTGTGCGGCAGGCATTTCACCTTGTAGATGCGCGGAAACGCCTCCAGCACCAGGTGTTCGTAGTCCCAGAGGGTGATGGCCCGGTCCTTGTGCCGCAGGTGCTCGCTCACCCGGCGGTAAAAATGGGGCGGCGTCTCGGCCAGGGCTCCCCCAAACGACGCGAAGGGCTGCTCCACTTTCTTCACCCCGGCCAGCGGCTCCACCAGTTTACTGATGCTGCCCGCCGGCAGGTGCCGGGCCAGAAAATCAGGGGCGTTGCCCTGGTCCTGGAACACCACCAACGCCGCCTGGGGCAGCACCGCCACCGCCCTGCAGACTGCCTCACTAGCCGTATGCACGGCCGCCCGCAGCCATACCTGTCCGGAGGGCAATAGGCTGTGTTCGTGGTTCGCTGCTTTGGGTAATTGGAACCGGATGATGCCTGAGCGGGTCAGCTGCCCGGTGAAATCACTCACCTGCTCCTTCTGGAACGACACCCAATGATTGCCCGCCAGGTAGCTCCAATGCACGTGCTGATCGGGTTTTTTCACCTGCGGATTGGCCGAGCCTTCCACCAGCTGGAATAGCACCGAGAGCGTCTGCGGCGGCGTAGCCCCTTCCACGCCCAGGTAAAACTCCCCTTCGTGCGTGAGCCAGTCCTTAACGGAACCGTCTTCCTCTTCCACCTTGAAGAAAGGATCTTCCACATTTTTGCGCTGAAATACGGGAACCAGCCCCAAAACGGAAGACTCGCGCAGATCAATCCGCTTCAAGGCGGGATGCTCCTCTTTCTGCCCGTACGGATACACATGGAGAAACTGCACCTGCCGCCCAAGGAAGCTGTCCTTGGAAGTCAGATCCACGGTAGCGGTGGCGGAGTAATCCAGGGCGATTTGCTCGATAACCGGTGTGTAAGGTTCTGTGGGGGCCGGGGCCATGGTGTTGAGGCTGGTCTGGATCTGGCTGACCTTGTCGGCGGCCTCGGCGCTGGAACTGAGAATGGCCTGAATGGCGTCTTTCTTGGCTTTGGCCTCGCCCCCGGCTTTGTCAATGAGGTAATCGGTGAGGTCTTTCTGGTATTTCCTGTGGCCGAAGTCCTCGTTCAGTTTCAGGCGCAGAAATCCCTTCACGCTGGCGGCAGTGTAGTCGGGCCGAAGACCGTACTCCAGCGGCAACTGGTCCTCAGCCGAGAGCGAAATGGCCGGCAGCTCAAACAGGTCCGCCGAGGCAGTTTTGGTTTGCCACTGTCCCTGCTGCAGACTCTGGATGGTGATGGGCTTGGTGGAGACCGCACTGGGTTTGTCTTTCCAGTTGATGCTGAGTGCCGAAATGGTGGCGTTCCTTTTCAGAAACACATCGGGGTGCCCGATGATGAGCGAGGCGTCTTTCTGGGGCAGTGGCCCGAATGGCATGAACGGCTGCGCCGGGTCCAGCATCCCGAAATCATTGTACAGCTGCAGGTTCCGCAGCCCCTGCCCTTCCACCGTGAGTTCTATTTTGGTCAACGTGGCATCTTTCACCAGTTCGTACAGGTACTCCTTCCCAGGTTGGGGCTGGATATGGACACTCAACACGGGGTGCGCCGTGTCATAAGCCGCCTGATGGATTTCGGGGTGGAAGGGAGCGGTGGCGGGTTCATCGGGCTGCAACTTCGCCTTCAACACCAGCAGCTTGTTCCCGCATTCCTCCTGAAAACAGAAGTACGGACTGATGAGCGAGAGCGGGTGCCACCCCTCGGCCGTGGTCACCTGGGCCTTGATGGCGGCGGAATAATCCTCCAGACTGAGTGCGGCGCCCGTGAGAAACAGCTTGAGGGTGATCGTGCGGGTTCCCTCGGTGAGGTACAGCAGCGGCGAGGCCACGGCAAACCCGATGGTAGCCGGCGGCATGGCCAATTGGGTGAGTTTGCCGTGGCGGTACTGTTTGTTCCCGAAAAAAGGCCAGCCCTGCTCCGGCGGCACGGGTTCCTTGCTCGTCCCGTCCAGAGAATGGGCGGCTGGGGAAGCATACAGCCAACCTTTCTGCAAGTTTACCCCGGTTCCTTTCTTCTGCTCATCTTCCTCGGTGGCCTGGTACATGGATATGAATGAAGTCAGCCGGGCCTGGTTCGGGACGAAGTCTTCCGTCAAGGCAAACACCACTTCCTGCCCCCTACTGTCTTTCCCGGCCTGGAACAGAGTGCCTTTGGGCAGGATCTCGTGTGTGACGTGCCGCGCCATTTCCACCACCACGTGCGCTTGGCTGGGCTGGGCGGGTTTGCGCGTGAGTTGCAGTACTTCCTGGTAATAGAAATCCAGGTGCCGCGCCGAAAGCGTGTTCAGGTGCTCCCGGTTATAGAGCAGCAACTGCAGGAACGCCAGCAGCAGCGTCATCTGCGGGGCATGGTCCTCGCGGGACGTGAGGGAAGCCTGGAATTGCTGCTGGGCATCAGAAACCACCCGCGCATAGACCCGCAGGAACTGGTCCAGCGTGGCCGCGAAAAAAGAATGATTGATGGCGAAGTAGATCTTGCGGGCCGTCTCGCCGGGAGCCGTAGGTCCGAAAATCTGGGCATCTACCACGGCCGCGGAAGTCCAGAGCACGGAGAAAGGCTGGGCCAGCGTCTGGGAAGCCGGGGCCAGCTGCTCGCCCAGAATCATCCACTGCGGCACCTCGGTCTCATCGAACAAATCCTCCGCTTCGGCGGCGACATGGAAGGCTTTGAGTTTCTGCAGTTCCAGGGCCAGTTTGCTCTGGATGAGGTTTTGCAGCGTGGCTTTCAACGGTACCGAGGCAGGCAACCGCTGCCACAATTTATCTAGACTCCAGGCCAGCGTGGCTACGTAGCTGAAGACCTGGGCAAAGGCTTTTTTCAGGTTGTCTTCGTTTACGGGCTGTTTTCCCAATTCCTGCCGGATTCCTTTGTTCAACAAACCGTTGAGCTGATTCCGGTAGGCATCCACGTTCTGGACCGCCGCCAAAGCCAGAACCGCTGAGACATCATTCCCCAGAAACGCTTTCCAGTTCTGGTTACGGTATTGGTTATCGGGTCCGTAAAACCGCAGGTGCTCGCTTAGGTTCTGCGCGTAGACCAGCCATTCCGCCACCCCGTGTTCCTCCACCGGCACCGAGGAAGGCGCAAGCGCCGCGCTGGTCCGGCCGGGTTGATCCGTGCCCTCGCGGGAGACCATCTGCGGATGGACGATATGGGCGCAGGGCGAGCTCATAGGGCGTTATCGGTTTGGAGCGGGTTGGTGAGGAAATGCAGCAATTCGGTACCCTCTGTTTTGTAGAAGGGGAACACGAAGTTGAACCTTGAGTTGGTGGTGCGCACCCGGTAGTCTACCTCAATAAGCAGCAGTCCCTCCAGCTCGCGGGTGGTGTTGAGGAATACCCGTTCCAGGTCAATGCGGGGCTCAAAGTAGAGAATGGCTGTCTCGATCTTGTCTGTGAGTTGGGTTTTGAGCGTGGTGTCCAGCGACTCAAAGATCATCTCCTCCAGGTTGCACCCAAACCGAGGCTGCATAAGCCGCTCCCCCACCATGGTGGTGAGCAGGATGTGGAGGCTGCTCTGGATATCGGCTACGCCTTCCAGCATGTCCACCTGGCCGCTGAGGTGGTCAAAGGTGGGTGGAAAGCTCCAGCCGCGGCCCAGAAAGTTTTGGGTTGGTGTGAAGGCCATAGGTTCTCAGCGCATTGGTCTAGAGGTCTATCTCAGGCAGTTCGGTTTTTAAGCTGTTTTCGAGAAAGTAGGTCGATTTCAGGTTCCTCTCAGCCGCCGATCAGCACCGAGACGAACCCCATGGTGATGGTGCCGCCGTGGGCCGTGGAATCACCCATGCGGGCCGCGGGCATGCCCCCGATCAAGACCGAACCTGAGCCTTTGATGATAGCATCGGGCGGACCGGCGCAGGTGGCCAGATCCCCCAACCGGGCTGCGGGCATTCCCCCGATGAGGACCGTAGGCGCCCCGGCCGGCAAAATGGGACCGCCCACGTGGGGCTTAGGTCCATCGGACATCGGGCAGACGTGCAGATCAGAGACTCGGGCGGCAGGTGGCATATTTCAAGGGTTGGTCTGTGAGGTTATTCAAAGCAAAGCAGTCGTTTCCGGGCCATTTTCCGGAAAACAGGGGAAAAATGGGTGGGTCCATTTCAAGTCTTTAACCTGGCTATTTTTTTCAGTTGATCATGACCGTACCTCCTTTCACGATGGCCATGCCGTTGCCCGCCGAGAGTTCGTTGCCGCTCCCGCCCTCAGCCTTGAAGGCCGATTTTCCTTTGGCCGAGATATTGATTCCTTCCAGTTTCACGTCGGCGGTGGCTTTGAGCATGATGTCCTTGATGCTGCTGAGGGTGATGCCGTTTTTGTCCAGCACCAGTTGGTTTCCGTGTTGGTCATGCAACTGCACCCGCTTTTCCTTCTCGCTCAAAAGCAAGGAATTGCCCTCCGGTGTCTGAATGGTGAGCGTCTTGTCCTTGTCATGGAACAGCACTTTCATCTTGCTGCGGGAAACGTAGCCTTTCTCGTGGTTCAGATCCGCGGGGGGGAGCGGGGCCGGTTTGGCGCTGCTGTGGCACATGCCCAGCACCACCACCTGGTTGGGATCGCCGTTGAAAAAACCTACCACCACTTCATCCCTGAGGTCCGGACGGAAAAAGGTGCCACGGTTTTCCCCGGCATCCAGGGTGACCAATCGGGCCCAGATGCCTTCGTCTTTCTGGCTGATCACCGGCAAACGGACTTTGATTCGGTCCTGACCAGTCGGGTCTTTCTCCAGTTGGGTCACCACGCCCACCTGCAAGCCTGTGATACCCAGGTATGGCTGCGCCGCGTTTGCCGGGTGGGCGGTCTGGGCAAACCACTCGGGATTCAGGCCCAATTGTACATCGGTTTCCCAGTTGCCGTTGGAGATCTGGTGCCGCACCCCCGACACGAAAGCCGGCCCCTTGAACCGATCACCCACTCCTTTCAGCTCCACCACTTGGCCCGGCAGCAACTGCGCCAAACCTTGACACCGCGCCCGTCCCCGGATCTTGGCCAGCCGGTGTTTCAGCAGTTTGGCGTTGGCCAGGTCGCGCAAAACCGGCTCCGGCAAATGACCACTCTGCGGCTCGGGTTGCAGCTCGGCTTTCACCACTTTGGCCAACTGGCTTGAAGTAAGATTGCCGTTCAACTTGCTTTTAGGCTCCATGCCTTCCGCCTGCTTCATTTCCTGCGAAGCTGGGTCCCAAGCCTGCACCTTGAGCCCCGTAGGCTGAACTCGCGTGTCTATCTCGGCATCCAGTTCCAACAAGGTAGCGCCGAACTGCAAGGTCACTGCCGGTTCCTGCTCTAATTTCGGCTTTTCAATTTTTACCTTGCCGTCGCTTACCAGGCAGATCAGGCCGTTCTGGTCCAGGCGGGAGAGCAGGAAGTCCCAGTCGGTGGCGTGGTACTGCACCAGTTGCGGATGGGTGAATTTGGTTTCCTCCACCTCTCTGGCCAAACGGTGCTTTTTGAGCAAATCTTCTGCCAACCGGCTGTCTTTCTGGTCATGGTAGTACTGGCTGCGCGGGGCCACGGTCATTTTCACGGCTTCGTCTTTGCACTCCACCGTCAGGAAAGAACCGTTTTTACGTACCTTGATGCTGTGGCGGATCACAATTCCTTTGAAAATGGTGTCGTCCTTCCCCCGGTACCCGGCCTTGATCTCAATTTTTTTGCCCGGCACAAACAGGTCCTGGTCACTGAGGGCGAATGTTTCGGCGGCGGCCTCCCCGTCCAGCATCACCAGGGTGGCCGTGGAAATGCGGTTCACTTCCTTGCTCACCACGATGGACACCATGTGCACGGTCTCCGATACCTGTGTGCCTTCGGAGAAAATCTGGAAGGTGCAGACATCGGGCGAGGCTGAGGTGGGCAAGGTTCGGGGGCTGGTCATTTGGCTACGGGCGGAAAGAACAGGGTCTGCCCGACGGCAAGCCGCCGGAAATTGGTGAGGCCGTTGGCTTTGGCTACCTGCAGGTAGCGGCGGGGATCATCGTAGAGTCGGAAACACAGCAGCGGCAGCGTATCGCCGGCCAGTACCTGGCGTTCGTGGGTGAGGTCCGGGGACTGGCTGTTCTCCTTGGCCACCCGCAGGTTCTCCTCTACGCTGCCCTTGAACTGAGTTTTGGCCACAGCCCGGATGGGCGTCCCGTCGGGTTTGAAGAGCTTGAACGTGATCTGCAGCGAGGTCAGGCGGCACTTAAACAAACTCACGCCCCACACCAGCTTGAAGTGGCGCGGCTGATGGATGGCGCCGTCATAATCTACCAGCAGCTGTTTGAAGTTCTTCAGCTCACCCCAGATGTCGCCGGAGGGGCTGCCCTCGATGAGGCCAGTGGCATCAAACAGGAATTCAAAGGAGAACTCCTCGGGTTTGGTGTGCTTGTACTTGGGCTGCGCGCCACTGGTCCCCTGCCCCTGGCCGTCGTTGTACTCAATCTTGTAGTCCAGCTGGTAAGTCTCGGGGTTCACCAAGGCATTGTACTCGCCTACTTTGGAGCCGTCGTTGAGGTCCGCGTCGCGGTAGGCGATGATTTTGAGTTTCTCCAGTTTGCCGGTGTCTGCCATAGGTGCCAAACGTTAGCGTTCCTCCCGTTCCTGTAACAAATGCATCACCTGCTCCACGCACTCGGCGATCAAGGCCTCGCGGTCCTCCCCTCCCATGGCCGAAGTAGCCATGCCCGCCGCCCCGGAAGATCCAGCACCCGTGCTCCCCGAGGCGCCTTCTGTCACCACCACTTTGATGTGCAGTTCTCTTATCTCTACCGGCATGGGCGGGTTAGTTAACGGTGAAGTAGTTGTAGCGCAGTTCCAGGGTCTCAATGACCAGGCTGTTGTTCTCGGCGTTGAAATCGGTGACGGACCACCGGCGGGGCCAGGCATTCACCACGTTCCAGCTCTTGAGCGGCTCATGCTGTTCGTTGAGCAGGGTGATTAAAAGCGTGGCGCCCATAAACGTCTGCCGCTGGAAAGCGTCCTGGCACCAGGCAAAGATCTTGGAATCCTTGGTGAGGAAGCCGCGCTTGAGCACCAGATCGGGGTACTTGGTCCGGACGGGCAGCACGTGCTCAAACCGGTTCTCGCCGCCTTCCTTGAAGGCCTCAGTGTCAAACTCCACCGACAAACCCGTCACCGACTGGAAACGTGTGTCGTTGTCTACGTTGCTCACGTTGGTGAACTCCACCTTGAAATGGAACCCTACCGGCGGATAGTACCCTTCCATGGCAACTTGTTATTTCACCAGACTCAGGCCTTCGTGGGCGATTTCAATGGTCTCAATGGCGACCTCGTTGCCGTCGGCTTTGAGGTCGCTGGCCTGCACTTTGGTGGGGAACGCGTTGAGGGCTTTCCAGACAAAGACGGGCTCGTGGGTTTCGTTCAGCAGCTTGATGGTGATGTCGCGCCGCTCTACTTTGCCTAGCAGGCTGGTTTTGTTGAACCAGTCGTAGAAATCGGTTTTGCCCTGGAAGGTGCCCCGCTTGAGGGTGATCTTCTCGTTTTTGGGCAAGCCCGGCTGGGAAATTTTGCCGTACGAGCGGCTGTGCCCCTCGCGGTAATCTATGGGGTCTAACTGCGTGGTGAGGCCCGTGACTTCGGTGAAGCCAATTTTGGTCCCGCCCCACTCAACCTCAAAGTGGAACTTGGGTAATGGATACTCGGCCATCTCTTTCTCTTGGTTTACGTTTGGTGATCAGCGGGAAAATCTGTTAGTACTCACGTTTCTGGGCCGATTTCCTCAAAACAGCCTCAGACTGCATTTCGAATCTGGAGCTTCGGCCATTGCCTTGACAGTGCGCCGCAGGGCATTTTCTGAGGTAACTGCCGAAATTGGGGAGAAGCCGTTTTGGGGCTATTTTCCTGCAAACAGCCCCGAAACCTGCCTTCACATTCACTCATTTCTGCTTAAAAAATAAAGGGTAAGTAGTAAAGACCTTTACCGGAACTTAGTGCTGAGGCACAGGAGATCAACTTTCTGGCATTTTATGGGAGAACCGCAGGATGATGAACTCGGCGGGTCGCAGCACCGCCAGGCCAATCTCCACTATCATACGGCCTTCCAGAATGTCAAGCGGAGTCATGGTTTTGCCCAGGCCCACGGCCACGTAGAAGGCGTGCTCGGTGATGGCGCCCTGCAAGGCTCCCTGCCGCCAGAGCGTGGTCAGGAAGTTCTCGATCATGGCCTGCACCTTCACCCAGGTACCGGCATCGTTTGGTTCGAAGACAAACTGCTCAGTGGCTTTCTTGCTGGACTCGGTGACCATGTTGAAGAAGCGGCGCACGCTCACGTATCGCCACTCGTTGTTGTTACCGGCCATCGTGCGGGCGCCCCACACCAGCGTGCCTTTACCGGTGAAGGCCTTGATCACGTTGATGGACTTCCCGAAGTTCACATCCACGTTCAGCTCCCCGTTCTGCAACTCCTCCAGCTTCACAGATGGTCCCACCACGTTGACTAGGCTCTCGTTGGCGGGTGCTTTCCAGACACCCCGGGCGGCATCTACACGGGCGTACAAGCCGGCAATAGCCCCGGAGGGTGGCAACAGGGCGGTTTGTTCCTTCAGGTAAGTTATCACGTTGCCTAATACCGGAATCCGGCGCAGAATGTCTGCCTCAGCGGCTTCTTCTGAGGTTTGGGCATCACGCAGCAGGTTGGTGAGCAGCGTGTACAGGCCGTTAAAAATGGAATCGCCTCGTTTTTCTATGATTTCCCGTAGGTTTTTCACGGCGTCTTCGCGGTCTACGTTTGTGTTGCCTGAGGCATCGGCGGTGAAGGTGAACCCAGTGGAGTCGGTTGGGTTTGCTAAACCAGTGGTAATGGCAGTTTTCAAGGTAACTGTGTCCCAGGCGCGGCCACCCTGGTCATTTATGCTAGCTATACCTGGGTTTCCGACTATTTTTTTATCCCGCGAAAGCACTTCCACCCCTAACAGTTGCTGTATGTACAGCGGGAGCGTATTGGTAACCGAGATCACACGGGATAATAAATCTGTCTTCAATGAGCCAGATAGCAAAGCCGATGCGTCGGTTCTTAGGCTTTGGTCAATGAATCGGTCAATGATCTGGTACGTAAAGTCCCAGACGGCAGTGTAGGTCGTTTTCACCGCCGTGATGTCTGCGTAGTTGCCGGCCAGCGCGGTAATGGCGCTGTAAAAGTCTGCTTTGCGCACCTGGTACATCTCCTCCAGCGAGGAATTGGTACCCAGGAAGGTGGTTAAGGCACTGTTTAGTTTTTGAGAACTGGTGACAATGTTATCTAATTCTGTGAGGTTATTCTTGGTGGTACCATCCGCGGGGTCCACAAATTCAGCAGCCCAGTCAACTGTGGCTCCAAACTTGGTAACTTTCCCTTTTACGTCGCGGTAGCGCACCTGGCGGGGCAAATTCACCCGCAGATACGGATAGTACGCGGCCCCAAACTGCAGATTGCCCATGCCAATGTTGGTGCGGAAGGTGTCAATGTCGGTTTTGCGGTATTTTTCGTCTGAGGGGTTCGCGATCTTCACATCAGCAATCAGGAACCGGTCTTTCAGGTTGAAACACTGTTCCAGCGTGACCTTGTGCAGATCGCCCAGTTTGTCCGGGGCTAGTTTGATGCCATCTGGGTACAGTATCAGGGTGGGTTCGTCTTCTTTCCGCAGCTCGGCCAGAGCGCTTTCTACGCCGGTGGCCAGGTCAGCGGCCACGAACGGATCAAGGAATTTCCCCAGCGAGACGATGTAGCACTTGCCGCCTCCGTTACGGAAATACATCCGGAGGCTGTCATACAGGTAATAAGTGCTCTCAACAGTAGCCGTTTTCACAGTGTTGTTCACGCTCAGGTCCACGCCCGCCACATTCAAGGGCGGACTGCCCCCGAACATTTCCTCAAACTCCACCAGAGACTCCAGGCGCACCGGGGTGAGCGCGTAGTCCTTGCCCGTGAAGGTGGTGCGTTGGGTATAGCCAATGAACGCCGGCACCGCCGTGTCTACGGCCGCAATAGAGGGCGGGAATTTGGGGACCTCATCAATGTAAACACCGGGCACCCGCAGGGTAGAAAGGTTCAACATGGCTGGGTTGGGTTAAGGACTGGTTTTAGAGTTCGTGCAGTTTCACATCTTGTCCAAATGGAGTTTGTACACCTGGGAGTTCTTCAGGTCGCCGGTGCCAGTGAGGAGGCTGTAGTTGCTCAGGCCGGGCTGGCCCGAAATCTCAATTTTGCCCCACACGTCTTGCGGCAGGGCATCGGCCGGGGTGCGCAGGCTCTGCCGACTGGCGTAGCTGATTTTGGCATCGGTGGGTTTCCAGAAAGCGGCATCAGTAACGGCAGCACCCTTGCTTTTGGCAATGGACAGGTAATGTTTCCCATCTTTCCGCACCAGGTCGCCGGGCAGGTATTCCTCCTCGGCCCGGTAAGTGGGCAAAGGCAAACCGAGGTTGGGGTAAGCTCCCCCCAAGACCCGGGCCCATTGGTTCCCGAAAAGGTAAAAACCCCTCTCTCCCGTCGGCTTGGTCCGGTACGCCAGGGCCGTTTGGGCCGGCACGTTGGGGTTACTCCACTTCAGCCAGAAGCCCAGCGTCACTTTCTCCAGTTTCACCTGGGGTTTGCGGGTCCCGGGCAGCACATCGGCCAGTTGGGCCAGTACCTGGAAGCCGGTTTTGGTGGGTTTGAGCAGAAGGCCATGGGTTTGCAGGGTTTTGCGGGTGGCCTCGTCGGGCTCTATCTGCAGCCACTCCCGCACGTCATAGACCTTCAGTTTCTGCGCCAGGCGCACCGGCGGCAGGGGTTGGGTTCCGTCAAACACTTTTCCGCCCTCGTCCAGGAAGAAGTGGTGGAAGATATCCATGGCCAGGAGTTTCTGGAAGCGGCGGCTAGAGGTCTCCACGGGCGTTCAGGTTAGTGCGTTTTATAGCCGATTTTCTCATTTGTCTCCAAAATCAGGGAGCCGCCTTCGGTCACGGTTTCCTGTTTCAGTTCCAGCAGGCGCATCAGGTATAATACCGAGGGGTACTGCTTCCCACCCAAGGTGCCCCAAAGGTGGTTCAGCTCCTCAAAGGTGGGCGAGTACAGGTCCACAATCAGCTTGAACTCACTCAGGCGGTCATAGTCAATGAATTCACCGTTCACGCCAATATTGCTGTTGAGGTGGGTGAAAATGTTCTTGGTCTGGAAAAACCGGATGAGCCGCGACAGGTACGTCAAAGCCTTTTCGTATTTGCTGGCCGTGACCGAGAAAAGTACGAACAGGTTCACGAATACCGGCGGGTTGAAATACTCGGTCTTCAAGGTGGCGCTGTTGGCGAAGGAGTAAGGCGAATTCTTCAGGGTTTTCTCCTCCCGCAGGTTTACCAAAGTAACTACTACCTTGTCTCGTATCTCGGCATTGTCTGTGCCCGTGGGCGATTCCATGGTAGCGATGTTGCCCAGCACCACGGTGTCTTCCACGGCCGGTTGTATGCCCTCAAAGAAGGTATTGAGCTCAGAAACCAGAATCTTGAGGGCGTGGGAAATCACAGACGGCAAAGGTTAAGGAACCGGACAAGTGAATCGTTTTCATGCTATAAGCCTCCAGAAAGCCCCTCTCCTTCTGATGGGGTGGCCTTTTCTGGGCAGGGATCAGGTACTGCGTTTGACCTTGTACTACCCCGAGAACGTTTTTAGGCTCTTTTACCCAAAACAGCCTAAAAACACTATGAACCGGAACGACATAAAGCCCATTCTCTTCAATAAGGAGCGCAGCGAAAGAAAGTCATACACGAAGGAAAGTCTGAAAGGAGCGTTCCTCCGGGTGGAGGAGGCGGGGCGGATCTTCCGGTGAGAACGGAAGGAGAAGTTCAACTCAACGGCAAAACAATCCCGAAGCAGAGAAATTGCTCACTGCTTACACCTGGTATTTTGCCGAAAGGAATATAATTATTTCTTTTCTGCACCTTTCGGCGCAAACGGGTACTGGCACAATATTTCCGGCCAGAAATATTGTGAAAAGCTATATTCTACAGGACTAATTTAATACTTTCTATCAAAATACAAGATTATATCCTATTATATTTTAATAAAATTCTTTTTTACTCTAAGAAGGGCCACTTCGGTGACACAAGATCCTATCCTGTACCTTTTACACTTGTACTCTCCCCCAGATGACCTGCGGCCTTAACTTATCTGAGACCAGGCGATAGCCAAGACAGGGCTACTGCCTCGTTGCCGTTTTTTGTACGTCTGCCGGATAGGAAGGAAGTCATAGAATTATTGCCCCTTCGCGCTGCACTTTCGGCAAGTGTCTCACGAAGGGGCTGAACATCTCGCAGGCTTTCAAATTCCCTGGCAACTGGGCAACGAGGCCGGATAACTGGTGTCGTATTGATTCCCGTACCAGCAGTTATTGGATCCGGAGCCGTCCCAGAACAGGTCTACCCCGGGAATGGGCAGGGGCAGCGTGGGCGGGGAAGCGCCGTTCTTGAGGACCACGTTGTAGCGGATGCGGGTTCCGTCGGGGTCGGGGTCAATCAGGTCAAAGGCTTCAGGCGGTAATCCGGCCAAACCGCCCAGTAAGCGGGTGCTTGCCACCGCAATGCCCAGAAAATTGTTGTTCATCACCAGGTTCCGTTCCAGGGTGGTATTATCTGTGCCCACCACCAGAATGCCTGCTCCGGTGGGCACAAAGTTCTCAAACCCTCCGCCCGGCACGGAGAAGTTAGGCAAGTTGTTGTCTACCACGCGATTGTACCGGAGCAGGATGTCTGACGCACTGGTAACGCTGAACCCGGGGAGCAAAACCACCAAAATACCGGCGGTATTGTTATAGCTTGAATTATGCTGGGCCACTACCCGGGTGCAGTTCTCAATCTCCAGCCCGATCACGTTCTCGTAAGTTTTGTTGAAGCGCAGTTCCGTGTCCTCGCTCAACCCAATGTAAATGCCGCTGTCGGTGTGGCCTTTAGCTACGCAATATTCAATGCGGCCATGGTTAGACAGAAGCGGAAACAACCCGTAATCCCCGCAGTTGACGGTGGTGACATAACTCAATACATAATCATCGGCCCGGATCATGAAGACTCCGTTGCTTTCGAAATTACGGAGAGTCACGTTGTACAACCTGAACCCGTCGCCGTTCGCCTGCACCGTGATGCCGTTCTCCTCCTCCCCTGGGTTCTCTATCACCACTTTCCCGCTGCCAATCAAAGTGAGTTTGGGAGTGTTCACGGTGATGGCTTCGCGGTAAAGGCCGGGCAGAATCAGGATGATATCTCCCGCCGAGGCATTGTCCACGGTTTTCTGAATGGACCTGCCCGGTTTCACAATGGTAAAGGGCCCGCCTCTCACTTCTGACAGCCCTTCGGCTTGCAGATCAGGAAGCGGATCGGGCTGAATTTCTTCTTCGCAGGAGAAGAGCAGCAGAGCAAACGCGATTAGAATCCCTTTTATCCATTTCAGGGCAAAACCAACTGCTTTACGTTGGAATGTAGGTATTTGAAGCATACTTCTTTTGGTTAAGATGAGAGTGGGTGAAACCAAGTCAGAACATCTTCCAGGTGGTACTACCTAGCGTGGCGCACGTAAATACAGAAGGGGAATTTTTGGTGGTAAAAAGGTAAAAAAAGGTATTCCTGAGATCCAGGCACGGGTTGCGGGAGAGTAGCAGCAAACTAAAACTTTAAGATTCTAGTATTTTTCCCCTGCCATTTCTGAACCCTACTTTTCAAGTAACAAAAGGCAGCAGCCCCACTCCTATTCTTTCACAGGAATGGGGAACAAATACTACCTTGACCTTCAACTATCGTTATTTAGTGGACGCCAATTTTGCTTTGGCCATGGAACCTTTGACCAACGCGAACTCTGGGCCGGGCTCATTCAGGTTGTTCAGTTTCTGCTCCAGTTGGGCGGCTTTCTCAGCGTTACCGGCTTTGGCTTCGGCCAGGGACTGATAGCACAGCACGCGCGGACTGTTCTGGTCGGCTTGGGCCAGGTGGGTAAGGGCCTTTTGGATGTCTCCCTGTTTGTAGGCGATCATGCCCATCAGTTTGTGGTACTCCAGCAGCTGATCCATGTTGGCGTTCGTCTTCATTTGCTCAGCTTTGGCCGAGGCCTGCGCAAAATCCTTGGCTTTGAGGGCCATCAGGCCTTCCACGAACAACTGCCGGTTCTGCAGGTTGGCTTTTTGGTAAGGGGTAAGGTCAGCACTGTTTTTAAGGGTGCTGAGGTGAGCCAGACTGCTTTTCGCTTTGGGCAGGTCATTCATCTGGGTGTACACTTCGCCTTGTTGCAGATAGACCCAAGCCAGGTAATTGTTGTTCTTGTTCTGTTGCAGGAGCCTGATGCCCCGGTCAGCGGCTTGCAGGGCTTCTTTGTACCGGCCTTCGTAGAGGTAAGACTCGGCCATGGCCATCATATTGTCCACTTTGTCAATATAGTTGGTGGCTTTGCTTTCGGCCAGTTGGTAGGCCTTACGACTTTCCTCGGGCTGGCCCATGAGCAGGTAATTATGTCCCACTTTGGTCAGGGAAACGTTAAAACCAGGGTCCAGCAAGGCCGCTTTTTTGTAGTTCTGGATGGCTTCCTGGTGTTTGCCCCGCTTGGTGAGCAGATCGCCCATGGAATCATACGGGTTGGCTTCCTCTGGGGCGGCTTTTATGTAGTTCCTGAACGCCTCCTCGGCTTTGGCGTAGTCTTCTTTCTCGGTGTAGGCGTAGCCCAAAAGATTATAGGCTGCTCCAAAGTTGGGGTCCAAAGCCACGGCCTTGTTGAAATGCTCAATGGCCTTGTCGGTGTTGTGTTGGGTATAGGCGTACTGCCCATTGATCAGGTGCACGTACTTGTCATTGGGGTAGCGCTGCGCCAGTTTATTCAGGGTACTCACGGCATCGGTGGGTCTGTTCTCCACATTTGCCTGCATGAGGCTGATCATCAGCTGCTCGCCTTCAGAGGTGTTTCCTTTCAGGGCGAGGGCTTTGTTGTAATGGTCGAAAAAACTTTTCCGGTCTTGCCTTGAGGCTTGGGCCCTGAGCAAATGGGCGAAGGCGAAATCTGGGTCCAGCTGCAGGGCTTTGTCCAGGGCCACGGTGGCCTGCTCAAACTTGATGTTGCCCATGTGCTCCCGGCCTTTCAGAAAGTATTGGCGGGCCTCGGCTGATTTGGTGGTGATGGGAATCTCATTTGTTCCTTCTTGCCTGGCCAGCGCAGGGAAGCACAGCAGAAACAGGAATCCTGCGGCCAGACACCGATAGAGGAGAAAGAGTAAAACGGACTTTTTCATGACTTTTCAGGTAAAGAAGGATGGGCAGGAAAAGAAACTTACATGACACGACTGATGCGTGTAGCCCGGAAAGACATTTTTTGGCAGGGATTGCCAAACTTAAGATCAGGGAAGGCCGGTAAGACAGGTGCCTTTCCTCACTGAAAACCCCTTTAAAGTGGATTTAATTTAAGTTACTATTAATTATATCCAAAGGCAAATCTGAGCTATTTCGCCTGTGGCTATGCTTACCCTCCTGAAAACACTATCTCCACTTGCTGGAGGAAGAATGAGTCCGCTGTTTTTAGCCTTGTTTCAGGGAAACGTCCTTAAAACGACTTGGCGGCAATAGAGCTTCTCAGGTTCTGGTTTCTGCCCTACTTTACAGAAATCAGCCTTGAAACAGAACCTCGGGTTTTTACCTCAAAAAAGTTCAGAGAGCCAAGCCGCTGCGTTTTGAAGTATTGACTGACTCCCCGGAAATCATCTTGGGTTTTATTTTTATCATTTCGATAAAACAACTCTCAATTTCACCGTCGTTTTTATATTTTTATCGTAAAAGGCTCTAGCTCCATAAGAAAGGCGTAAAACATTCTTTTTGGGGCACTTTTACAGAAGCCTCCCGGATTAGTATTCATGAAGGATTTCCCCCTTCCTTCTGAAGAAGGTTCTCAGCGCTTCCAGACACCTAATTTTTTCCTACGAGTACCCTTTCCTACCAATACTCTGCAGTGCTTTCCCAAAGGAGCGTTGGTTGGCCATTTACCCTTACCGCTTTGATTTTCATTTCCCGGCCTGGAAACAGGAAGGTTGCCCTTGTTTTTTATTCACCCATAAAAAATAAAGTATGCAGAAAATCTCTACCCTTTATAGGACGGCCTTCCTGTCCTTTCTCTTCATTCTATGGACTCCGCTGGTTTCCGTTGCCCAGTTGGCCAAGGGGAAACCTAAGTTCGTGGGCAACGTGATTGACCGGTTTGTGCCCAGCAGTTTCAGTACCTACTGGAACCAGGTAACACCCGGCAATGCTGGCAAGTGGGGCTCCGTGGAAGGTACCCGCGGGGTCATGAATTGGGCCGATCTGGACGTGGTCTACAACTACGCCCAGTCTAAGAACATCCCCTTCAAAGCGCACACGCTGGTGTGGGGAATGCAGGAACCCGCCTGGGTCGCCAGCCTTACCCCCGCCGAGCAAGCCGCCGAACTGGAGGAATGGTTCCAGTTATTCAGCCAACGGTACCCTAACACCCAGCTGATTGACGTGGTGAATGAGCCTTTGCACGTGATCCCTTCCTTTGCCAATGCCATCGGTGGCACGGGTGCAACGGGCTGGGATTGGGTTATCTGGTCGTTCCAGAAAGCGCGGCAGTATTTCCCCAACGCCAAGCTGATCCTGAACGATTACAGCATCCTGGGCAACACCACCAATACCACCAACTACCTCAAGATCATCAACCTGCTCAAAGCCAGAAACCTGATTGACGGCATCGGGGTGCAGGGCCACGGGCTGGAATACGCCCAATCCACCAAGATCACCAGCAGTTTGAACAGCCTGCAACAGACCGGCGTGCCCATCTATGTGACAGAACTGGACCTGGAACACGCCGACGATGCCACCCAGCTCAGCATGTACCAACGGGTGTTTCCGCTCCTGTATGAGCACCCTGGTGTAACGGCCGTGACATTGTGGGGCTACCTGGCCGGCGAAATCTGGAAACCCAACGCCTATCTGCTGGGCAAAACCACCACGGTGGGTACTGCTACCCTTTCCACCACGTTTCAGGACTATACCTTCAGCGGGTCCGGCAAGATACAGGTACACCTCACCAACGACCACCTGGACAATGCCCGCGACCTGGAGATTGACTACCTCACCGTAAACGGCGTTACTTACCAGGCTGAGGAAATGGCCGTGAACACCGGTGTCTGGACCGGTAAATGCGGCGGATCTTACAGCCAGCTACTGCATTGCGATGGCTACATTGAGTTTCCGGCCGGTACCGGCACCATTACCGTTCGGGCCCGGGGCACCACCGGCTCAGAGACCATGGAGGTCCGCCTCATTGATGATACCACGGAGCGGGCCGCTTTCAAATGGCTGAAGAACGAATACTTTAATGCC
Source organism: Sabulibacter ruber (assembly GCF_017355955.1). Taxonomy (GTDB): domain Bacteria; phylum Bacteroidota; class Bacteroidia; order Cytophagales; family Hymenobacteraceae; genus Nibribacter; species Nibribacter ruber_A. The sequence goes on from NZ_JAFFID010000001.1 coordinate 1,257,817, forward strand.
AACGATGGCGTAACTTCTGAGGTGCTGGCCGAGGCCGAAGCCGGGCTGCTGGGAGGCACCACTGTTGCCAGCACCCGAACCGGCTTTAGCGCCACTGGGTATGCCACTGGTTTTGATGCCTCCGGCGACTATGTGGAAATGAACGCGAACCTGGCTACGGGCGGCAGTTTCCCCCTGGTCATCAGGTATGCGTCTGATGTTTCCATTGCCCGCTCAGTTCGGGTAAACGGCAGCGTAGTGAAGAAGAACCTGAGCTTCCCGGCCTCCAGCACTTTCACCAACCTTCAGTTCACCACCAATTTCGTGGCGGGTAAAAACACCATCCGGATTTACATGGAACGCGGCGGCACGGCAGGCGGAGACATTGACTACATCAAAATAAGCGGAGCCACTCCGGTGGCTGGTGCCTCAACCCTAGCCAAAGCGACTTCCCTCCCGGTTAAAGAGACCTCTGCAGGACTCAGAATCTATCCTAACCCATCTAGTTCTGGCTCCATTAAGGTGGATCTGGGAAGTATTGCTCCGGAAGAAAACCAGATCCTGTACATCATAGACGGCCAGGGCAGAACGGTATTTAGCCAGCGGGTGGCCAATCAGCGGGAACTGCACGTGAATACCAGGTTGCCCGGCGGTCTTTACCTGGTACGCCTCAGCAGCAGCCAGAAGATAGTCTCGCAGCAGAAGCTGGTGATCAGAGATTAACAGCCGCAACCAGAAGTAACAGCACTTTCCCCTTCCTGTAGTGCCAACTGGAAGCCAGCAGGTCTGTTTAGAGGCTGCTTTTCGCAAAAAAGGCCCAAAACAGACCTGCTCCCAAGTTGGCAGCAGCTTTTCACCTTTTTGTTTCACTTAAACCCCTTTCATGAAATGTGCCTTAGAAAACCTCCATAGCCCTTTTCAACTCACCCCAGAAACTCTCTGAACATATCATCAAACCTAAACAAGACATTGTATATGAATAGAATTCTATCTAAGATTTTAGCTTTTCTTGTAGTCACTTTACTGGGTGTGCCATCGGCTTTCGCGGCCTTGTCGCTGTCTCCTATCTTCGGGTCAGACATGGTCTTGCAGCGCGGTACCACGGTGCCGGTATTCGGGACTGCCACTGCGGGAGCTACCGTCATGGTGCAGTTCCTGGGTCAGAACAAATCCGGCGTAGCCGATGCCGCCGGCAAATGGCGCATAGACCTGGCCAGTATGACCGCGAGTGCCGCCCCCAGCAGCATGACCATCACCTCCGGTGCCCAGACGGTGACGCTAACCGGCGTACAGGTGGGTGAAGTATGGTTGTGCAGCGGGCAGTCCAACATGGGTTGGTCTTTATCAGAGGCTAACAACAGCGCTTCTGCCATTGCCGATGCCGGGAACCACAACATCCGCCTGTTCAGAATGACGGCGGGCAACGGCCCAAGCACCACTACCTGGAAAGTGTCTAATTCTACCAATGTGGCAAATTTCTCGGCGGTGGGTTACTGGATGGGCCTTGAGTTGTCTCAGTGGATGGTGAATGTGCCCATCGGGTTGATTCAGGCCACGCACGACGGAACCGCCATTGACCAATGGCAGCACACCAGCGGCGGCGTAGGAACTGACTATGACGCCATGGTGAAATCCATTCAGCCTTTTGCGGTGAAAGGCGTGGCCTGGTACCAGGGCGAAAGCAACGGCGGCGATACCGATTACCGCACCAAACTCACCAACATGATCCGGGAGTGGCGCTCTGACTGGGGACAGGCCAGCCTGCCCTTCGGGATTATCCAATTGGCTTACCGCTCTGGCTGGAACGGAGCCCGCAACGCGCAGTTAGAGGTGGCAGACACTGAGCCCAGCTGCTTTTTGGTGGTGATCAGAGACCTGCCCGGCGGCGCCCTGCACCCCACTGAGAAAAAACCGGTAGGCATCCGTACCGCTATTGGCGCCAGAGGACTAGTGTATGGCGATAACATCCCCTACTCTGCTCCCATCCGGGATATCCCAAATTCTTACGTCTCAGGCAACAAGGTCATCCTGAAGTGGAAACACCTTGGCAATGGCTTGTTTACAGACAACGGCCTGGCTCCCGGAGAATTTAAGGTAGCCGATGCCAGCGGCCGTTTCCAAACCGCCACAGCAGTGATTGTAGGGAACACTGTGGAGGTATCCAACGCCAAAGTGACCAAACCCGCCATGGTGCAGTACTCCTACAGCAGCGTGGGTAACCTGTACAGCCGCGTGAGCATTCCTACTGAGGGAGGCAAAGTGATTGTGGACCGGTTAAAGGCTTCTGAGTTCCAAATCAGCGTGGCTCCCTTAGCCATCGCTGCCACTTCTGCTGCCTCGGCCTCAGAATTAGCAACTTCCCGGTCGGTGGTATTCCCCAACCCGGCTGCTAACGGGCAGTTCAGAATCAGGTTGGAAAATCAGGAAACCGAGGGCGACTTGCTCATACAGGTAACCGATCTTTTGGGCAGAACGGTTTACAGCAAAATAGAAAATGCAGCCGCAGAACTCCAGGTAACTAGCCGCCTGAAACCCGGCACTTACTTCCTGCAAGTAAAAGACAACTCAAAGGTGCTGGCCAAGCAGCAACTGGTGATTCAATAAGCTATACCAGAAACCAGAAAGTTATTGGCTAACCCCATGACTTTCTGGTTTTTTCCTTTACCAGCTACTGAGCACTATTCCAGAAAAATTTTTATGCAAACGTTGGCATGAGACTACCCACTGAACTTTCCTTTTGCGTATCTTCAAGCTAAACTAGCTTTTAATCTCCAGCCTTTTCACATGACAAAACCTTTACTCTCTCTTTTCCTTTTTGTGCTCACCCTGGTGTCTTTGCAGGCGCAGGGTCAGAACAACACGCCTCCTTCGTGCGTGATCACCGCTCCCCATAACAACGCCTACTTCCAGGCGGGCAAGGCCATGACCATTCGGGTGTACGCCACTGATATAGGCGGAAGCTTTAATGGTACCGTGAGCAAAGTGGAGTTCTTCAACGGCACCTCTAAACTGGGAGAGGCAACCACCGCCACCAACAACACCTATTCTTTTGTGTGGGCTCCCCTGGCCGAGGGTACCTATACCCTCATCGCCAAAGCCACCGACAACCAGAACACCGTCAGTACCTCAGCGGGCGTGGTGGTGACCGTAGGAACATCCCCGGCCGTTAGCCGCGGCCTGAGCGCCTGCAAAGGGAAATACCTGGCCAACATCATCGCCGGTAACGTACCATCCAACTTCTTGTCCCTCTGGAACGGCGTAACCGCCGAAAACAACACCAAATGGGGCGTGGTGGAGCAAACCCGCGACGTCATGAACTGGTCCGGGGCCGACATTTCCTACAACCACGCCAATAACAACTACCTGCCGTTCCGCTACCACGTGTTTGCCTGGGGCAGCCAGTTTCCTAACTGGGCCATCAGCTCCAGCAACAACCTGCTGCTCAGTCCAGCAGAATTCCAGGCCGAGATGGAGGAATACATGGCCGCAGTGGCAGCCAAATACCCCAACGGCATTGACCAGATAGACGTGCTCAACGAGAACCTGAGAACCCACGCAGTTGCCACGCAAGCATTCCGAACTGGGTTGGGCGGAGCCGGCGCCACAGGTTATGACTGGATTGTGTGGCTCTTCACCAAGGCCCGCCAGTACTTCCCCAACTCAAAGTTGATCTTGAACGACTACGGCCTGGAGAACGACCTTCCCGCCATCAACGAGCAGTTGCTGGTGATCAAAGTCTTGCGCGACCGCAACCTCATTGACGGATTTGGGACACAGGCGCACGAATTCAACATCAACACGCTTACAGCCACCCAGGTGAAAAATGCCCTGGACTTGATGGACAATGCCGGGGTGCCCATCTACGTAACTGAGCTGGACATCTCCGGAGACGACAATATCCAGAGAACCCGCTACCAGACGGTGTTTCCGGTGTATTGGGAGCACCCCGCCGTGGCCGGGATCACGCTGTGGGGCTATGAGGCCGGCAAAACCTGGAAAGCCAACACCAACCTACTGAACGCCTCGGGGCAGGACCGTCCGGCCATGACCTGGCTGAGACAGTACATCTCCGGCCGCCCCGATGTTGGTTATCCTTTCTGCACGCAGGAATCAACCGTAACAGGCATAGAGGATGAAATCTTCCAGACTGCTACTCCGGTTTATCCAAACCCATCTAACCGCTCCTTCACCTTTGAGCTGGCGGGTAAATTCAGCTACCAGGTATACAGCAGTACCGGCACCCTGGTAGAATCTGGATCGGCTACTGACAAAGTTGCGTTCGGGGAAAAACTTACTCCTGGTATGTATGTCCTGAAAGTAAGCCAGCGGGATCAGGTCAAAGCCTATAAAATGGTGAAGCACTAGCCTGTACTTTGTAGGCTGAGAACTGAATACACATTTGTTTTCTGCCTGAATTCACCAAAAAGCAAGCAAAACAGAAAGCCCTGCAGGTCATGAAATCTGCAGGGTTTTCTGTTTCATAAGTGATTCTTTACCTTGATAAACTTAATAGCCCTCGGCCAGTGTGTGGGCTTCAAACGTTGAACTATCCGTTTTATGGCTGCTTTAGGTAAAACAAGCTAAAAACGGATTTCAACGTATCTCAAAGAAATTCTTTCTCCTGATTTCAGGCAAGTTGATACCCTACTTTCGGTCTAAACCTCCGTTTCTGCGTATTTGCTAACAACAGGAACCAAGAGTTATATAGAAACAGAATGGCACGGGTTTTTATCACCGGCTCGGCAGACGGGTTGGGCAGAATGGCGGCTCAGTTGTTGGTAGAAGAAGAACATGAGGTGGTACTGCACGCCCGCAACAAACAGAGAGGCAAAGAAGCCCTGGCGGCTGTGCCCAACGCCCAGACCGTAATCATTGGAGACCTATCCAGCAAGGCAGAAACCATACAGGTAGCCGAGCAGGTCAACCAATTGGGTACGTTTGATGCCGTGATTCACAATGCGGCCGTTGGGTACCGGGAACCCCGCCGGATTGCCACGGTAGAAGGGTTTCCGCACGTTTTTGCGGTGAACAGCCTGGCGCCCTACATCCTCACCTGCCTGATTCAGAAACCAGAAAGATTGGTGTACCTGAGCTCCAGCCTGCACCAGAGCGGGGATGTGAGCCTGAAAGACCTGACCTGGAGCAACCGGCCCTGGAACGGGTTCAACGCCTACGCAGATTCTAAACTGCACAATGCCCTGCTGGCCTTTGCCGTGGCCCGCAAGTGGCCCGATGTTCTCTCCAATGCTGTGGAACCGGGCTGGGTAGCCACTAAGATGGGCGGCTCCGGTGCGCCAGACAGCCTGGAGGAAGGCCCCATAACGCAGGCTTGGCTGACGGTTAGCAATGATCCCGCGGCGCTGGTCTCAGGAAAATACTTCTACCACCAAAAGCTGAGAGCGCCTTTACCCGCTGCCAAAGATGAACAGATTCAGGAGCGTTTTCTGGAAGAGTGTGCCCGTTTGACAGGTATTGCCTTTCCAATGCCGTAGCCTGCTTATCGGCTAAGAGCCGCGGTCAGGTTCTGGCGGTACGCCTCGCTTAACGGGATTTCCTTTTTCTGGATGGTGACCTGGTGTCGCTCAATTTTATCGATTTTATTCAAAGCCACCACGTAAGACCGATGCACCCGCACAAACTTATCAGCGGGTACCAGGTTGATAGCCTCGTTGAAGGTACTGCGCGAAAGCAGGTTTTTGTCCTTCAGGGCAAAGGTTACGTAGTTGCCGGTGGCCTCCAGGTACAGAATATCCTCAAACAGCACCTTGAACTGCTCATACCCGGTCTTCACGTACAGGTGATCTATGGTCTCAGAGGTATTCCTGAAATTGAACAGCTCAAATGCTTTGTTGCAACCTTTGATAAACCGGGCCAGAGAAAATGGCTTCAGGAGATAATCCACGGCATCCATCTCAAAACTGGTCACGGCGTGCTCAGAATACGCCGTGGTAAAAATGAGCAATGGCTTTTTGCTTAAGCTGTTGAAGAAATCTATCCCAGAAATGTCCGGCATTTTGATGTCCAGGAAAATAAGGTCCACGCTCTCTTTCTGCAGGTACTCCAACGCTTTAAAGGCATCTGAGAACTCGGCTTTGAGGTCCAGGTAGGGCACTTTGGAGGCATGGGAGCGCACTATCTCCAGGGCTATGGGTTCATCGTCTATGGCTATGGCTTTCATCAGGGACATGGTACTGCTTGCTGTTTGGCTTCCCTAAGTTAACTGGATTGTGAGGTGGATGAAAAATTCTCTCCCGGTTTCTCTGATGATGAGTTCATGTTTGTTGGGGTACAGCAATTGCAGACGCTGTCTTACATTGATCAGGCCAATGCCGCTTTTGTCCCGCTCGGGGTCAGTGCCCTGCTTCTCGTGTTTGCTGTTGTGCACGTCAAAATAGAGCGTTTTGTCTTTCACTTCCAGGGTGATGTAAATGTGCGAGGGCTCCCGCAGGCTAATCCCGTGTTTGAAGGCATTTTCCACAAACGGGATCAATAACATGGGCGAGATCTGCACCGCGGCTACCGGCTGTTCAATCTGCGACTTGATCTCTACAATGGGGTTAGGATCAGTGCGCAGCCGCTGGAAACTGATGTAGTTCTCCAGGTACTCAATCTCGCGGACCAGGGAAATGCGTTCCTGCATGTTTTCCTGGAGCATAAACCGCATCATGTTGCCCAGTTTTTCAATGCCCTCGCTGGTGCGTTCGGCGTTTTCCTGGATGGCGGTGCCGTAGATGGTATTCAGGGCGTTGAACAGGAAGTGCGGATTGATCTGCGAGCGCAGGAAATCAAAGCTGGCGGTGGAGTGGCCTAGTTCTTTTTTAAGGGTATGGATTTCGGCTTTGCCCTTCATCTGGCGTTTATACAGCGCCCACACCAAGGGCACCGTGATAAGGAAATGGAACGAGGAGTTGAAGGTACTCAGGCCCATGCCGTACTCAGGATCATGCGTGATCAGGATGCCCACAAACGCCACCGGTACAATGCTTACCAACAGCACCAGAAATACCCTTAAAAGGAAAGCCCGCAAAGGTTTCTGGTTTCCTAACGATAGCGGAATCAGGTAATAAAAGCAAAAGCAGTATAGGAGTATTCCAAACGGGGCCACCACTCCCCAGCCAATGATCAACTCCCCCTCGGCGTCTATGATCATGAGCAGGAACATACTCACCATCCACAGCACAAAAGCCGACACTGCGTCTTTGGTAATGATCCTGTACCTGGACTGGATGGCTTCTGTATTGGTGAGCAGGTACAGGGCCGTGTACTTGATGAACGTGTAGAAACCCATTATGAGCAGGAGCCGGAAAGTGGCCACCGCGCTCTCCGTGAAAATGTAGTCATAGGTCTCGTCCTCGGTCTCAAACCGGTTGAACAGGTAATTCTTGGCATAGGTGTCTAGTACCCCAAAAACAAGCCAGATAAAGAGGAAAGTAGCTGTTAGAATAGAGATGTTTTTGAACAGCTCTTCTTTGGTCAGCAGTTTGGGCACCACCTTGAAATTGAGCAGCAGAAACGCCAGGTACACGCAGGTGTATTTGATGAGTTGCGGGAAAAAGTAATCTGAATAATAATGGAAGGTGATACCGGCCTCATCAAACAGGTGCTCATTTGACCCCGGAGCATCTATATTCAGGTAAAAGACGGCGGTTATATAGATGAAAGTAGCAGCCCAGAATTCTGCTTTGTTCAGATTTGAAGGCGTATGTACCAATTCTTTCATGTAGAAACGATTTAAACCAAGCGATACGAGAGGTTCTGTTGACATATTTGATAGGGTTAGAACCGATTAAAACTAAAGATTTATAAGCATTGAATTCAGGTAAAAGAAGTTTGTAGGGCAAATTAGCCGATATGGCCCACAGCCGTTGCCTCAATACCGAGGCCGGACTTTTCTGCCGTTGTCCCCGGATTCAATCAGAAAGGTTGCTCTCTGGAGCTCGCTTAACTCTGTGCATTCAGGAGAGGCAGGATTGGCGTAAGCAGCTTGTTCCGTCAGGTTCATCGTCTGGACCGTGAGTTGCTGGGAAGGCGCAGGCACCCGGAGTATTTCACAGGCGAGCAACTCCTCTATCTCGGCGGCCTTTTCCTTCCCCAGCCCAGAATTGGTAAGAATGGCAATGGTGAGACCGTCTGCGGGATAGTGCGACAGGTACGCCCCGAAACCAGCACTTGACCCTTCCTGGTACACTTTGGGGTGGCGGGCTAGTTCATCCAGGTAAATCCCGTAACCATACCCCACTGTGTCTCCCGTAATCAGCACGGTGGGAGCCATCATCTGCTGCAGCGAAGCCTGGGAAACTACCTGCCCGCTGTGTAAGAGGTATGTCCACCTAACCAGATCCTCAGCGGTAGAGCAAAGAGCGCCTGCCGCGCCTTCTGCCTGCGCACTGGCATAGGGAGCATTCAGCAACTGGTTTCCACTGAACGTGTATCCCTTGGCCCGGTCAGGAATGATGCGTTGGTCATACTCGTATCTGGTATGGCTTAAGCCCAAGGGTTGCAGCAATTCCTGCTCCAGGTAATAGGCGTACGGGATGCCGGTTACCCTGCCTATGATGATACCCAGCAGATAGTAGCCCATGCTGTTCGGTTCAGATTGTTCTCCGGGGCTGAAACGGAACGGCAGGGTTTTGAACCGCTCAACTATCCTTTCTAAGGGAAACTCCTGCTGCAATCCTGCCTGGTCTACACTGCTTTGGCCAATAGTCAGATCCTTACCGATGCCCGAGGTGTGGCTAAGCAGGTGCCGGAGCGTTACCTGGTGGTCCTGGGTAGGAAACTCGGGCAGGTATTGGGTGATAGGATCGTCTAACGACAGCTTCCCGGCCTCCACCAGCCGCAGGATGAGGGCAGCCGTAAACTGCTGCGTGATAGCATTCGCCCGGTACACGGTCTCCAGGTCAACGGGTACTTCCAGTTCCACATCGGCCTGGCCATACCCGCGAGCGAACACCAACTCCCCGTGTTGCGCAATGGCCAGGGTGATTCCCGGAATCTTTCCCTCAGCCAATACTTCATTCGCTAAGAAATCAGCCAGGGTCTCAATTGGGGCCGGGTCTTGCACCTCTTCTTCTGATCGCGAAAAGGTGGAAAAAGAGCCTTCGTGTTCCGGGGCTTTGGCGGCGCAGCCGGAGAGCGCAACGGCCCCACCCCAGCAGAGCAGCATACGGGCAACTATTTGCCTGCCGGCCCTTAGGGCGACGGCGGAAAGTGATCCTTTTGGGTTGAAAGCTTCCATGACTTTTCCTGTTAACTAAAGTGATTTCCAGCAGTAACTGAGACAAGGTTAAGAAGCCTTCGACTTTACAGAAACTAAATGTGATGGAAGGCCTGAAAAATGTGACAAACAGGACCGGGTTACCAGAATTGAGAGCGTTATAGGGAGAATTGAGGGCCAAAAACACAGAAAACGCAGCTATTCTTCAGCCTTTTGTTTTACGCCTGCTTTCTGAATAACAGCGCCAAAACGCAGCGTTGTCAGCTTCTTTCAGGCATGGCTCCGGCCAAATGAAAAGATAAAAGCACGGTGGTGGTGCCTGAAACTAAACAGCCTCGGCTATCTCCTGCGGCAGATGCTGCGGCTGGGTCTCGGAGACAATCCGGCCCAGATCAGTGAGAATGCTCCCGATGTCGCGCAGGGTGGTTAGGGAACTGACGTTATGCAGGCCGTCCAGGCAATGGGCTTGCGCGGCCTGCGCTTCCTGGATTACCGACCGTAGTTTGGCCAGGTTTTCCTCTGAGGCATCAACCGCAGTAAGCCCGTAGGCGGCAATACATTTGGCAGTAGCCTCCATGGCCAGTTTCAGTTGCTGTACATTGAGCAAACCAGGCTGAAAATGCTCACTTATTTGAATATCGGCCAGACTTCTTCTGATGCCCCTGATCTGGATGGTGACACTTTCCAGTTGTTGGATGTTCTCGGTTAACTGGCTTAACCGAACGCGCTTATGCGTCAGCAATGGATTGTATTTCAGGCTTTGTTCGGCTAAACTAAGCGATTTTCGGCACTCCTGGGCTTCTTTGATGAGGGCATCCACCTCAGACCGTCCGGTTTTCCGGTTAATCCCCAGATCATCTAAAAGTACGGCCAGGCTGGACAGGGTCTGGGCCGAAAGATTGCTGTAGGTAAGGATACTTCTTTCCACATCGGGCACGGCGTTGCGGGGCACAATGAGGGCATTGATCAGCACCGCAATGGCCGAGCCCAGAACGGTTTCTATGATCCGTTCATAGGCGTACCCCTCGCGGGTTTGCCCAAACGCCAGCACCAGCAATGAGCTGATGGCCACCTGGGAAATTATATGCGGGTTCATGCGCAAGGCCCGGGCAATGCTCATGCCCACCAGAATGATCACAAAAATGGAAATAGCCCCCACCTTGAACCAGTGCCCCAGCAGCATACTCACCAGAACCCCGCCAATGATCCCGATGATGCGCTGCGTGGCTTTGTCCACCGAGTCTGCCACGGTTACCTGCACCGTGATAATGGCAGCCACGGCGGCAAAATACGGGTACTCAGAGCTCAGAATGGTACTGGCAATAAACCACGACAAAGCCGCCGCAAACGCCGTCTTCAGAATCTGCAGGGTGGGCCCAAACTTCCCGGCTATGTCTATGAATCTATTCACAGGATATTCTTACTTCTCGGGCTGAGGTTATGTTAGCCTCTCCAAGCCAAAAGTAGTCAACCAGACAAACATTGCCGCCAAAGAAATGAGAAGCACAGCAGGCCAATGAATATCTGCTGAAACTGATCATCCGTTTTCAGAGCAATTTTCAGGAAATAAGCCTAAAACACTTTTTCACTCATAAAGAAATGAAGGATAGAAGCTTGCTTTCTGGTAGCAGAGGTGAATTTGAGGGAAGGGTTTAATTAGCCCAAGGGCCATTGGTTACTTCGTAAACAGGGCGTACCAATCAGCAAAATATGGGTTAGGTGTTTCTAAAACCTGGCTCGGAAACGAGTAACCACCACCGGAAAAGAACTGCTTAAGATAGAGACAACACAAAGCAGTTGGGAAACACCTATGCCTGAAAGCTGTCCTAAACAACCCGCTTATTGTTCATACAAGAGCTTTCTGTATTTATCATACTCCTGGGTAGTCAGTTTGAAACTACTTTTTGACCGCTCTGGGTGAAGTTGCTCCAGCATGAATTGGTTTACTTTCTCGTAGTCGGCCACGTAGTTCCATAATCCACCTAGCACGAGCCGTTCATCATCTTCCAGGTGATCAAGGAAGATCTCTTTTACTTTGTCACTATCCAGCTTCACCAGCCCTAAAAAAGCAGAGCACCTGATGCCCACATTCTTGTTATTGGTAAGGGCTACCAGCGCCTGCTCTGATACTTTCTCCAGAAGCTTCTTTTTCTTGCCTGGGTCTTCGGCCACATAAGACAGGGCGTAAGGGTTTACCTGGCTATAGACGGGTATGTCTTGATCTGGAAGGATAGGTTCTGATGGGGGAAACGAAAAAAGAAAAAGTAGTAAAAGAGTCTTCATTTCAGTACTTGTGTACCCTTACGATCCGGGGGAAACGACGGGGGATGGCGTGTAAATTTCTCTACCTGCACCTATCCCAGGTTCAATAAAGATATATTTTTGAGAATATGCAACCACCCCGCTCCTAGCCAAACTTACCAAAGCATAATTTTACCTGGTCAGAAGCTTTATGAACGACTTTATCCCTTGTGCACTATCAAACAAACTTAATTACCAGACCAACAGAGATGGGGACATAGATGAAGCGAGAGGTAAGAAACAACAACTCTTTCCTCTTGCGATGAACAGACAAATGCCGATGGCATTGAGGTATGGAGTTAGACTGAACTGGCGTTTTAAGAAAGTTTACAGATGCCTATGCTGCCGCTTACATGAGGTTGGCAGAAGTTGCTTTTAACTATTAATTATTCCTTCCCGTTTAAGTTCTTCTCCAACTAACCGATATTTAATTGTGCTTCCTTTCTCTTCTGGATTCCAACCGTCACTCAATGCTTGTAAAATGAATGAAGCTGCATCTTTAGGCTTTATAACTTTTAGATTCAAATCAGAAACATAGGGAAATTCAATCCAAAGCCGGTTAATGTCAGATTGAACGCAAACCTCAATTTTACTTCCACTATTCTCCTCACTAACGGCAATGAACCTTACAAAATGGGAAGCAGGAGAAATCGTCCATTGGAATTTTTTTTCAGCACATTCTATAAGTCGGGTGTTCTTCTTTCTGATTGCCATAATCCTAAACAGGATAGTTCTTAAATTTGAATTTTCAAGTTAGTTTACAGCCTTGTGTAAGCGGCATAGGCCATTGGTTGCAGGCTAACGTTTTGCGATGATTAGTTCTAGGGTGTTCTCCAAGTATCACTTACTTTTCAAAGACAAGCCAATCATCAATAACTTCACCGTCTTCTACTGTGTCGAACTGGTAATAACCAATTTGCTCCAAGTCCATAAAGTGGATTTTATCTGGGTCTTTGATGTAAATCCCAATCCTTGTCCTGATGTGTGGCGTCGGTCTTAGAATGTGGTTAAATACAAATACTTGTTCAATCAATCGAAAAACAAAATTATCTAAACCATATTCATTCCATTCGCTATGGCTATCCTTAGTTCTTTCCTCCAAAAGCCGCTTGCAATGTTCTTCCGCTATGGTCACCAAATCTAATCGGCTGGAGAGCTCTTCTAGAAAAGCATTAAAATCTGTTAGTTTCATCTAATTTAAAGCCAATAAACCTATTTCTTATTCCATTTTGAATCTTCATATCATTAGAAAGGACACTCACAATTTATTGTAAATGTCTGCTCATGGCATCAACATTAAAATGAAAACCTGAGAACTGTTTGATAACTGCAATGCAAGGTGGTATGGCTTAGCCACCTAGTTATGTCACGTTTTTTATTGCGTTTATTCTTATGACTCCATTTAACCTATTCATTGCTTTTTTTGATATTATTCTAAAATTCAGTTCCACGATAACAAACCGCACAAATATGATTCCTATTAAGGCAGGAAGAATAATTCCAATCGTACTTTCTATTTCTTTCTGTAATAATGTTAACACTACAGCAATAATTGGAAGCAACATCAAAATAGTGGACAATATTTTAAATGCATTGTGAATCTTTACCTTGATTGCTCCTTCTTTGCCTTGTAATTCACCACTAAGGACACAAAAAGCTCCATATCCTGGTGCTGACGAAATTATTTTGAAACTGTTTTTTGAATTTGCCCAATAAATGCCTTTTCTGTCACCTCAGATACAAGCAAATCACTGGGTTTGGTATTTTGTCTTAAATAGTCTAAAGCTAAGGAACTTTCGTCGGTTAACTCAATAACGTAATTGTGGTATGGAAATAATTTCATGATTGTAAAATGAGTCACAGGGTACTTGTTAAGCAACCAGCGGTGGTTACTGGGCGAAGGTGTCGGTTACACGAGAATGTTGGGCTTAGTTCTTCATTTCTTTACCTTTTCTAATTGAAATTCTATTAAAGCTTGGAAAAGAAGGTAAATATTCAACTTCTACAGAATCTCCTATACCTAAACGGGAGTCGTGAGAGTCATCTTTATAGGTTTTTCCATTTACTTCAAATCTATAAGAGAAAGTAAAGCCTTGAGATACAGGACTGTTCCCCAAATAATTCTTTTCGCTAATAATGATTGCTTTAGAAATTTCAGCTCCTCTGTCGAGTAGTTTGTCTTCCAACCACTGTCTTAAGCCAACATAAATAAAATCACCTAACATGTAAATGATAATAATGGCTCCGAATATTTCAGTGATATTCCAGGACTTTCCTGATTTCTTGTTTTTAATTTTTGATTTCATCAAAGTCGGCACAACTTCTTCTATCGGTCTAGTTTGCAACGTAAAAACCTTACAAATGAAAAATTAACACATTTTTGATATTTAAGATTAAGTCCAACGCTTAGTGCATGAGGCTTGCAAGGCCGTCGGCCGTAGCATGGCTTATGCACCTTGTTGTACCAATTGTTTCTTTTAGCTTATCCAAGAAGTTTCATAAAACGATTCAACATTGTTGAATTCATCAAAAAAGAATAAATAAATCACACCTGACAAACCTTCATTTCCGAGCCTACTATAAGTCACATGAAGTAGCATGGTACTATTATCCAGTTTGGAAATGATTGTATTTGTGTGGCGGGACTTAGGCAAACAATCCAATTTTACTTTGGAACCAGACTTAAAAGGCTTATCTTCAAAGGATTTGAAAATTTCACCAATCTTGTCTTTGTCCTGGCTCCACAGGTCTTCAGGCTTTACGTTTAGCTTCTTGGCTGTATATATGTTAGCAATCGGGCCATCAAAGCCCCATCCGTCTCTAATCCGATTGTCGAATTTTAATTCAAAGCCTTTAAGTTTGTCATTATTCTTTAGGTCCCATAATGCCGCCTTGAGTTGTTGGCAAATTATTTCTCGGCCAAGTTCTTTACTACCGACTTTCTGCTTAAAGTTTAACAAGAGTATAAGGAGGAAAAGGAAAATGGTGAAAGGCTTTTTCATATTTCACATTTGGTCTAACTACCGAATTTAAGGAGGAACTCCGGTTATTGGCATGAAAGAGGAACGCAATCGTCTACGTAATTCTTCAACCTTTAATTGGTGCAGCTAATATAAGAGCGATCAGCACCTACACACATCTAATTAATCCTGAGCTACAGAAGAGTAGATGGGAAATCCGTATGAAAACAGCCTTAAAATTTGATTTCTAGAAGAAATCAGCCTTTAAGAGAAGGGAAAAAATTACCGCTGGCTTCTGTAGCCAAACCCGAAGAGCGTATGAAGGGCTATGTTAGGCACGGTGGCGGTACCACCGCCAGCAAGAGGCATACGCGCCCAGGCGGCGGTGATCTTGGCCTCTGGCCTGAAAAACCAATGCTCGGCCACCCCCAGTTTAGGACCAATGGCCGCCTGCAGGCAAAGACCCGAGATGTGGTATCCGCCTCCTAACAGGCTTTTTACCGGGTTGATGGCCTTACCCCTGATTCGTCCTTCGGGGTGCCCGATGACCAATCCCAAGCCTACCCTGAAAATGCCCGGAGAAACGGCTACCGGAATAGTCCGGCTTACCATGGCAAGATTATACCCGTGCGATACTTCGAAATGCTCAATCTCTGAGGGTGGGTTTTGCAGGTAGAGTTTGTGATGCACCAGCTCGGCACTCCATTGCTTGTACCCCAGCCGGTAGGCGTAATACGGAGAACCGGTCCAGGGACGGGTGCGGTAACGGGCCCTAAACTTGATGGGAGCCTCGCCGGGCTGCTCAACAGTAAGGGTAGTAGGCAAACTCCAAGAAGTACCGGCAAAAACCTCTGCCGTTAAGCCTTGGGCCCAAACCTGCTGATTATAGCCTGATTTCAGCAAAAAAACCAAAATCCATCCAGCGCAAACACCTACCTTCCTTAAGTTCACCGCTTTACCTGTTTGAAGTACCCAGAAAGAATAACGGAAAAACCCCGCGACTGTTTGCCAGGTAAGAAGATAGCAGGATGCAAAGCAGCCCCTGCTATTTGTACCAATAAGGGCCTAGGTATTTAAACATTCTGCCGGTTTGCTTAGTATTACCCTAGAAGAATGCTCTGAAAATGAGAAGGATGTAAATACCCTTACAGATATCACCCTTAAAACGGCACTTATGGCAAAATTCAGAAAGTTTCTGCTTCTGGTTTCTTTCACGGCTATGGCGGGGAGCGCCTGCAGCCAGAAAGAGATAGCGCAGGATGACACCCCCACCCCACCCAATCCGCCCGCCAACTGCTCTCCCCTGGAAACCCGGCAAGCCAATGCCCCTGACCAGAAACCAGCTTTTGCCGGACAAACCCGGGCCTGTGCCATCACCACGCAGACCGGAATATCAGTAACAGTGCTTACCAAAGGGCTGGAAAAACCCTGGGCGGTGGAACCCCTACCCGATGGCTCGCTTCTGGTCACCGAGAAACCTGGCCGTTTGCGCATTGTTTCGGCTACCGGTGCCTTGGGGCAGCCTATCTCGGGGGTGCCCGCCGTAGATGCCCGCGGCCAGGGCGGTTTGCTGGACGTAGCGTTAAGCCCCGGTTTCAGTTCAGACAATACCATTTTCTGGAGTTTCTCGGAGCCCCGTAGCGGCGGCAACGCCACCAGCGTGGCCCGCGGAGTTTTGTCTTCTGACCGCAAAAGCCTCTCAGATGTACGCGTGATTTTCAGAGCCATGCCTACGTACAACGGCACCATGCACTATGGCTCCCGGTTGGAGTTTGGGCCCGATGGCATGCTGTACGTCACCTTAGGCGAGCGCTCAGACCTGCAGATCCGGCCCCAGGCCCAGCACATGAACAGCCACATGGGAAAAGTAGTCCGCATCACCCCAGACGGCACCGCCCCCGCTGATAATCCTTTTAACGGGCAAGCCGGCAGCTTACCCGAGATCTGGACAACGGGCCACCGCAACGTGCAGGCCTCGGCTTTTGACAGCAACGGCAAGTTCTGGGTAGTGGAGATGGGCCCGCAGGGCGGCGATGAACTGAACCTGATACAGAAAGGAAAGAATTACGGCTGGCCCTTGGTAACCTACGGGGAAGAATACTCAGGGCAACCAGTCCCTAATTCGGTTACCGCCAAAGAAGGCTTTGAACAGCCCGTGTATTATTGGGATCCGGTGATAGCCCCATCAGGGGCGCAGTTCTATACTGGCTCGGCTTTCTCGGAGTGGCGCGGAAATCTGTTCGTGGGCGGCATGAAAGACAGGGTGCTGGTACGGCTCCGGATTGAGAATGATAAAGTAACCGGCGAGGAACACCTGCTCAAAGACCGGGGCCAGCGCATCAGGGATGTACGGCAGGGCGCAGATGGTTCTTTGTACGTGGTCACTGATCAATCCAACGGCGAGCTCTGGAAAATCTCTCCTCAACGCTAAACAGCCTAAAAACGGAAGCCCCGCCTGAAGTTGTTCAGGCGGGGCTTCCGTTTTTTAAGGTATTTCCGGGAAATAGGCCCGGAAACAGTCTGGCTAGAAATTCCCTCTGATGGAAACCCCGTAGGTAGCCGGGTTCCCCAGGCGGGCGGCCCCAAAGTTATAGGCATAGTCAATGTATTTCTCGTCAGTGAGGTTCCTGCCCCACAGGAACAACTCCAGTCTTCTGGTCTGTACGCCTACGCGGGCGTTCAGTAAACCATACCCTTCCTGCGACAGTTGGTTGGCCAGGTCAAAGTACTGCTTGCCCAGGTAACGCCATTCGCCTCTGGCCACTAACCGCAGCTTCTGCGCCGCCCCCAGGTCATAGCCGTACTGCAGCGCCAGCATGGAAGTAACGTTAGGGGTGAAAATCTGCTTGTTGCCTTCCAGGTTCACTTCTTCCTCGCCGGAGCCAACAATCAGGTTATTGTACTCGGCATCAGTAAACCCGAAGCCATAGGTTACTTCCAGGCCTTTGGCGGGTGCCGCATTCAGCTCCACTTCCACTCCTTTGCTGGTCAGTTCCCCCACGTTACGGGTAACAATAATGGCCTCTGGCAGAACCAGGGTAGGCACCTGCGCATCGGTCACGCGGGTATAGAACGCCGAGACATTCAACTGGGCCCGGTTCTGGAAAAAGGAAGTCTTCAGGCCCACCTCGTAGTTGTTGCTGTACTCAGGGTCATAGGGAAACAGCGGCGGCTGCGACTCATCTGAGGAAAGCTGCGAGATACCACCCGCCCTGAAGCCTCGGCTGTACGAGGCGAACAGATGGTAATTCTCGGTGATGTGGTACGCCAGCGTGGCTTTGGGCGAAAGGGCCTTGAAACTGGCCTCAGACGAGGTGTCTGGAACCACTACCTGAAGCTCCTCCCCATCCATCTGGAACTCGCCCCGCACTGCTTGTTCGCGGCGTTCGTAGTCGTAGCGCAGACCGGCGGTCAGTTCCAGCTTGGGTTGAATCCAGTAGCTCGCCTGCCCGAAGAACGCCACTCCGTGGCTTTTTCCTTCGTTCACGTTGATGCTGGTGAAATTAGTAAACGGTGCACCTAGCAACTCGGCATCCCGACCAAAATAGGTACCCTGCTTCACGGGATTGTCGTTGTAGAAACCATAGGCTCCTGCCACCCACTGGAACGGCGAAGCAGCGGAGGTAGGCGAAGAAATCCGGATTTCCTGGGTCACCACCCGCACCTTATTCCAGTCGCGGCCATAGTTGTTCAGAATGGAAACCCCGTCAATGGGAGAGAAATCACCGTCTACGGGTTGCTCATAGATGCGGTAGTTTGACTGGTAAGCGGTCTGGGAAGAAATGTTCAGGTTGCTGCCGGTATAGTAAAGCGCCAAAGACGTGTTGAACGTGTTGTCTTTCATCTTACCCACCTGGTTCTGGTTTACCTCAAACGGGTTTGCCAGCGCGTCTTCTATGCTGGGAGCCAGGGTAAACGCGCCCCAGTTGCGGTTCAGGCTGTGCTTGGCGTTCAGGGTTAAGCTTAGCCTGGGGTTTACCTGGTACTTGAGGTAGTAATTGCCTACCACCACATTCAGGCGGTCAAAATCGGTTTGGTTGAAGACGTTGGTGTAGTAGCCATCCAGCTTCCGGTACAGGGCGGCCGCGCCAAAATAGAGTTTGTCTTTCACTATAGGCGCTCTTACCCCCAGGCTGTAGCGCTGCAGCCCGTAGTTGCCCAGATCAATGGAAGCGAACCCACCCACGGTATTGCCGGGCTGCCGGGTAATGACATTAATAACCCCACCCATGGCGTTGCGGCCGTACAAGGTTCCCTGCGGGCCGCGCAGCACTTCAATACGCTCCACATCCAACAGCTCAGGGATATAAGTATCCAGGTTAAATTGGTTGACGCCGTCTACGTAGGTGGCTACGGCAGGGTCATAGGAAGTTGTGGCGATTCCCCTAATGGAGGTCACGTTGCGGTTGTCGCCGGGGTCCGCGGCGAAGGTGTTGGGCGAAATAGCCGTGACATCGCGCAGGTTCCAGAGGCGGAATTCCTGCACCTGCCGGGAAGACAAGGCCGTGATGCTGATGGGCACGCGCCGCAGGTCTTCTTCACGTTTCTGAGCGCTTACCACCACCTCATCCAGCTGGCTCGCCGACTCGGTCAGTTGGATGGTCACCGTTTCCCCGGCTTCCTGCAGGTTCACGTATTTGGTAATGGTGGCGTACCCCAGGGCGCTTACCTGAACGGTGTACAGACCATTCAGCACGTTGTCTATCCTGAAATTTCCCTGTCCATCGGCGCTGGTGCTCAGGTTGGTGTTCAGGAGCCGCACCGTGGCCCCGGGAATGCCCGCCGAGTTTCTGTCCTGCACCCGGCCCTGCAGCACCAGCATGTCCTGGGCGCTGGCCACGGTCACGCTCAGGCAAATGAGTAAAAGTAAGAAAAGAAGATTCTTCACCATATCTAAGGGGTTAGTATTGAAAGATACCATCAGAGAACTGAAACACTGTTGGTTTCCAACCACTTACCAAACCCTTCCCCAACAGTCGCTGAAAGATAAATAAAAGTTTTTAACCAAACTGTGGTATCTCTTTTCCCTCCATTTTTACCCCGGTTTTCTAAAAACAAACTTAAAACAGGTAAAGCCCTGTCTTTGAGGACCTACTTCCTTATTCATTTTGAACACCCGGTTGCCAGCCCCGTAGAACCGAGAACCAGAAATTTTCTACCCAAAGCCACAGGTCCCATGCAACTCAAGACCATTATTGCCGCCGGAGCAGCGCTCCTGTTTTTAGGAGTTTTGGCGAAAAGAGCCAGAAAATGGCCTACAAAGGTGGTAAAAAAAGCAATCAGGCGGGGACGAGAGAAGGGAAGCGCCCGTTTCATCAAATCCCTGCCCCATCCGCCCAAAAGCCTTAGCCTGAAGAATAAATTTGAGCAGTTTACCATAAACCGCGCAATGGGGTACTGGATTAACAAAGAGAAAGCCAGCAACGGGGTGTTGGTGTACCTGCACGGCGGCGGCTATGCGTTTGGGCCGGTAAAATACCAATGGAAATACATTGCCCGCCTGAGCCAGCAAACAGACAAAGCCGCTATTCTGATAGACTATAAAATGGCTCCGCAGGCACCGTTCCCCCAAGGGCTAGAAGACGTAATGACCATCATCACCGCCCTGCAAGCTACCGGCGAGCTCCCCAATGACTATTATCTGCTGGGCGACAGTGCCGGTGGAGGGCTGGCCCTGGCCACCTGTTACCGCCTACGGGAACAACAGCAGCCGCTGCCCAGAAAACTGGTGCTCATGTCTCCGTGGCTGGACATCAACATGTCTGATACGGCTTACAAGCAAACCGCCGACAAAGACGTGATGCTGACCTATGAGGCCATTATGGGCGCGGCGGCTAAGTATGCCTCCAACCACGACCCCAGGAACCCGCTGATCTCTCCCCTCTTCGGGGATGTGGAAGGCCTGCCGCCCACGCTCATCCAGATTGGCACCGCCGAGATTTTCCTTTCAGACAACCGCACGTTCCAGCAAAGATTGCTGAAGGCCCGGGTTCCTTTGCAGTATGAAGAATACGAAGACATGTTCCATGTTTTCCAGTTGCTCTATTTCCTGCCAGAAAGCCGAAAAGCCATTAAATCGCAGATCCGGTTTCTGACCTCTGATTGATAAAACAGGCTTAACACGCCCCACCAGCAACTGGCTAGGTTCTCAAGACGCACCATACAAAAAAAGACCCCTGAACATCAGGGGTCCTTTCCAAGACAGCCTTCATTCATCACCAATCCCGTTTGTCTTTCCCGAGGTTGAAAACCCGGGAAATGTTGAAGCCGAAGTAAATGTCGCCGGAAGACCAGCCACCCGCGTTCCGGGGAATGAAGAACTTCTCAATCATGCCCTGTGAGTTGGTGAACATGAGCTGAAAGACGTGGCCACCGGTTTCAATGTCAAACCCCAGAGACAGGCTGTTTTCAAATTGGTCAGAGGCACCTTCCAGCAGGTAGAAGTATTCGGCGTTGAAAGACGTACGCTTAGACAGTTTAAACCTGCCGCCAGCCCCTACCGCATACACGTTGGGTTCGCCAAAGCCCGTTTCCACCAGGTTGCGGTGCACCATGGTGGGCGCTACCTGCAGAGAGAACCTTTCAGAGAATTTGCGGGCTATCAACAACTGGTAGGCATAGGTTAACCGGTGGGCAAAGACATAGGCTTTTTCCTCATCGGGCCACTCCAGGGTTTTGAGGGCGGCACTGGTGAAGGCGGTAACCGTTACAGGAAAGCCGTTGGTTTGCTGTTGCAGGAGTTTGTACTTCAGGAAACCGTCAAAGGTCTTTTCCAGCGAGCTTCTGCCCACGCCCAGGGTAAACCTATCGGTAACGCCGTATTCCAGCGCTAACCGGATGGTGGACTGGTCCAACCCCCAGAAATTGTAGGCCCCGCTGTTGAGGGTGCCAAACCGGTGCGAGATCAGGAAAAGCAGCGTTCCGGCGCCGTTGGTTTCCACGGAGTGCCCGTTGATGAGGCGGGTGGTCTTAAAGGTGGCGGTTACCTTATCGGTCTGGAGCGTATCATCGGCCTGGGCCAGTTTTAGCAGGTCTTCCTGCCCAAACGCCGTCGGGGTTGCCCAAACGCAGAGAAAAGCCATCCCCAGAATTTTCATCCATCGTTTCATAGGCTTTTCTCTACGTAAGGGACATACAACACATTCACAGTAATATCAATGCGCTTGGCAATGTGCTCCCGCACCAGAAACGGAATCTCAATGTTGAACTCCTGGGGCGTGACGGAGAACGTGGATTTGCCCGTCACCTGCTTGCCCTTCACGTCCAGGGTGCCATCTGTGCGTACCGGCCGGTCTACCCCGTGAATGGTCAGGACTCCCTCAATGCGCACCTTGTACACGTTGTCCTGGGCCAGGTTCACGGCCTGCATGTTCACCACCTTTCCTTTGAAAGTAGCCTTGGGGTACTTGTCTGATTCCACGTAGTTCTCATTGAAGTGCTCCTGCATAAGGGATTTCTTGAACTGGAACGCCTTCATGGGCACCGAGAAAACCATGTCGCCGGTTTTCACATCCAGAAAAGAAACCACCTGCTTGTTGTGCGCTTCAATGTCTTCCAGCGGAGCCTTGGAAAAGAAGGAAATGTACCCGGTACGGGTATAGAGTTTGGTCTGACCAATTGCCGGGGCAAGGAATCCGAGGAGCGCCACACCCAGCACTACAAAGCATTTACGCATAGGAAAGCTGGTTTTAGTTATTGGGAGCGCCGGCGTCTACCCATTTCTTGATTTTAGCGATGTTACAGTCTGAGAGTTTAGGTCCGCCCTGGGGCATGGCCGGAAACCCGTTGGCATGGGTAATCACCCCCATCAGTTTACCATTATCGGCTAACTGCTTCACCCGGGAATGGGTGTCCAGGATAACTCCGCCGCTGGCCATGGCCGCGCTGTGGCAAGACAAGCAATTGGAAGAGATAATACTTGCCACGGTGTTGGAGTACGTGACGGCATTGGTGTCACACTGCTGCTGTTGCGGATTATTGGGGGTGATGTCCTCTTCCTTGTCATCTTTACAGGAGACAACCAACGAGAACAACAGGGTAACCACCAGTAGGCTGAAGCGGAAATTCTTTTTCATAGAAGCAGAAATTTAAGTTGATAAACCGATAGCTTAGAAATGACTACACAGGCCAAGCCTTAAGCAGCAAAGGCTATTGCTGGCGCACTACCTGCCCTCTTATTTCACCTGGCGGAAATGCCGCGCTATGGATATTCACATACCATAGGCCATTCAGAAGATCGGCTTCCTGATCTGCGGTGAGCGCCGGAGTTTGCGCATTGATAGGGCTGGTATAAGGAGCTGACCCAATTGGGATCACCACTGGTCCTGGTTCACCCACCGGAGCTTTATGAAAGTGCATGTTGGTGGGCGAAATGCCCGTGAAGGTAATGGTGTAAGTAAGGATTTTGGTGTCGCGATTATAGGAACCCGAGAAGGTGCCAGTTGCCGTTGAGTTGTTTGGTGGTGTTTCCTGCGGACCAGTGATGCTTATATTCTGGAACTGCACAATGTTGGAGGGTTGGTCATCCTCGTCGTCATCGCCGCAGCTTACCATAACAAAAGGCAGCATGAACAAAAGACCAAGTACAAAGCGGGTAAATAGGTTTTGAGTTTTCATTGTTTTGAATGGTTTTTGGGAAAATGGGCTGAAAAAGGAAGGCAATACGGTACAACCCAGCACAGTGCACGTGTGCTGTCACAGAAGGGCGTTATGATTATTCTAAGGCTTTCGCTTGAGGGTATATCCGGCGGAGAAAAATACTCCGGCACTCGTCAGTTTCACTTTTCCGGCCCCTATCCCCGACAGAGGCACTTTCACAAACGGCTCCACTCCCACTGAGAAAACCGGCGAAATAGCCCTGGTATACACCAGAGACACATTCTGCACCTTAAACCAGTGCTGGTTCTCATTCTTTACCTCGTAATGATAAGTGTAGTAGCCATACCCAGACCCCGAGGTATATTCTTCTTTGAGCATGAGGTAAGAAGAAAGCCCCGCCTGCACCGCAAGTGAATTTTTCTGGGAAGCCAGCACCGTGTAGCGCAGGTTCAGGGGGATATCCAACACCTTACAGGTAGCATCAATCTGTGAGTGGTAGGTGTACCCAGAGGAGAAATCATATTCCTCAGGCTGGGCAGAATACACTTTGTTTGCCCATACCACGCCAGACACCAGACTCAGTCTTTTGGTAAGCGGCACCCCAACCAACACTCCCGCGTTCGCACTCATAGAGCCGGGGTCCTTGAATTTCACCGTAGTCAAATCCGGCGCAAAAGCCACCGCTACCTGAACCGAGCTTAAGAAGTGGCTGGTTTTGGGCAGTTCCTGCTTACTATTGCCGGTAGTGCCGGAGTCTTGCTGGGTTACGGTCAATGCTCCGATAGTAGCCTTTTCAAGAGTTTCTGGCAGAGCTAAAGCAGGTAAGGCAAACCTCAACTCTCCTCCTGGTTGAAGCAACGTTTCTTCACGTTCTGGCTCTGACAGCGTGACGGCGCCGGCTGAGCCAGCGTTAGGTTCCCCGACCCGGTCATCCATTTGCTCTCCTTTGGTTACATTCCCTCTATTTGGCGTGCTCTGCAAACTGCTTCCGCCTGAGGCTATGGTCACTTTAACGGCGTTTCTGTTGCTGGTACTTCTCCGGTGATCTGCGGACGTAAACTTGTTATCTCTTTCTGTTCCAGCTGCGACTTCTTTCGTTTCCTCAGGAGTAGCAGAGCCGTTTTGGGGCTTCTTTTCTGGATTTGGGCGCGAAACGGGTTTACCGCCTGCAACCGCTTCTTCTCTTGCTTTAGCAGAACTCAGTGCTTCAACTCCAACCTGGGTGCGTTTCTGGTTACTTGTGTTTGCCTGAGTACTTCTACTCTCTTTTTGCTGAACAGCCATCTGGGCCTGGGCTGGCTGTGTTTTGTTTGAATCTTGGGTTACTTTGGTGACAATCACTAAACCCACCAGGGTAAGCAGCAGCAGGGCCGGGTAGAATCTTCTGAACCATCTGGGGCGCGGCTGCACCTGCTCCAGCTTTTGATCCATGGCCACCCAGGCCTCCGGATCAAAAGGCGGATCGAAGTTGTCTGCTGAGTCCTTGAAAAGGCGGTCCAGCTCTTCGTCAGATATATTGTTCAACTTCATCTACTCTATTTTTTTTTAATACTTCTCTCAAATTAGCCCTGGCCTTTGAAAGATTTGACTTGGAGGTACCCGGTGAAATACCCAGCATCTCGCCTATCTCTTCGTGGGTGTAGCCATCAATGACATATAAGTTGAACACGGTTCTGTACGCGGGGGACAACTGCTGAATTAAACTCATCAAATACTCATAATTCAAATCACTTACCACATCAGCGGTATCGGCCGGAGCCGGGGTGGTTTCCAGGTCTGCCGCGTGGTAATGTTTCAGGTTGTGCCGGAAGTTATCCAGCGCGGTGTTGATCATGATCCGCCGGATCCACCCTTTGAAAGGCTTGGTGCGGTCATACTGCTCCAGGCGGGTGAATACCTTCATGAACCCATCGTTGAGCACCTCCCGGGCTTCCTCGGCGTCTTTGGAGTACCGCACGCAAACACTCATAGCATACCCGTAGAAATGCTGATACAGCTTTCTTTGGGCGTCCCGGTTGTTATCCATGCAACCCTGGAGCATTTCTACCACGCTTTTGCTTTCCGTTCCTGGCACGTATTCCGATTTAGCGTCCCCATCACGGAGGCCCCGAAAAAAGGGTTGCCTCCTGTTGTAAAAATTTAATGATTTTTTTTCACCTATGGGCATTTATGTTCCCGTTTGCTTAAAACAGCCTGAAAACAGAACGGAGTGAAGGTGAAGGAAATCAGGAAGCGGATAGTTGGAGGAGCAGATCAGCCGGGATGGCAGAGGCCGGAAACAAAAAAAGGAGGCTTTCGCCTCCCTTTGCTATTCATTCAGGTTCTTGAGCCAGACCCTGAACGTTGAGCCTTCATTGGGTTTACTTTCTACGGTTACCGTTCCTCCCAGCGCCTCGGCCTGCGTTTTCACCAGGTATAACCCCAGCCCCCTGCCGGATACATGGAAATGGAACCGTTTGTACAGCCCGAACAGGTTTTTGCCCTCTTTTTCCAGATCTATGCCCAAACCGTTATCGGTGACAGAGAGGCATACCATCCCCGTTTCAGGCAGGGCCTCGGCAATAATGGAGAGTTCCAGGGGCTTGTCCGGCGATTTATATTTCACGGCGTTGGTAAGCAGGTTGTTCAAGATACTGCTCACATAGCCCCGGATGGATCTGATTTCATGCACCCCATTCAGGTTCACCGACACTGAGGCAAAACTATCGGTGGGCAATACTTGCAGCGCCTGTTCTACCACGTCTGGCAACACCACCTGCTCGCTGTTTTGCAGGACCCCCGCCTGTAAGCTAAGCATCTCATTCAGGTCGCGGATGATCTGATCCAGATTCTGGGCAGTCTGCCGCAGCCGCGAGGTGATGCCAACCTGCAACTCAGGATTCTCCACCGTGTTCAGCAGATCGGTTAAGCCCAGGATATTGGCCACCGGGGAGCGCAGATTATGCGAGACAATGTACGTGAACTGCTCCAGGTTGCGGTTGCGGCGCAGGAGTTCCTCGGTTAACTGAATGCGCTCCTGCTCTGCTCTTTTCTGTTCCGTGATCACGGTTTCAATCACTATGAACTTCTTCTTTCTGGCATCTTTTTCGTCCAGGATGGGCGTTACGTCCAGCTTTGACCAGTACAACTCACCGTCTTTTCTCCGGTTCTGGACCTCCTGGGTGAAGGGTTTGTCAAAAGAGAGCTTCTTACGGATCTGCTTTATCTTGGAGGAGTTTGTTTCGGGGCCGGCCAGGAGATCGCCGGGGCGGCGGCCTTTCACTTCTGCCAGTGTAAAGCCGGTAATGCGCGTAAAACCATCGTTCACCCACTCAATCCGGCCCAGTTCATCTGTGATGTACACCGAGTTCACCGTTTTGCTGGCTACCCAGGAAAGCTTTTTCAGTTCCTCTTCGGCATTTTTCTTAGAGGTGATTACCTTGAAGAAAACGGAGATCCCGTTTTCTGACGGATACATCCGCACATCCACCCACTCTTCTAAGTGGGCAGAATACTCCTCAAAATTAACAGGCACCTGTGTTTCCAGGGATTTCCGGCAGTTTTCATAGAAAGGAACGAAATCCTCCTCGGGGTAAATCTCCCGGATGTCACGGTTCAACAAATATTCTTTATTTACCAGAAGCACCTTCTCAAACTCCTGGTTCAGATAGGTGACGCGCCACTCCCGGTCAATGGTGATAAAGGCATCCCGGATGCTCTCCAGGGTATTGTTCAGCCGTTGGGCGGTTTCTTCCAGCAGTTGCTGCTGCCGCTTCTGCTGGGTAATGTCTTTGGCAAGCCCGTGCACGCCCACCACCTCGCCGTTCACCAGAATGGGGATCTCGGTGAAGGTGTAATACCGTTCCTGCTGTTTGCCGTCAATGATAGAGGTTTCTGTATAGACCGGCTCGCCGGTTAACACCTGCTTAAACTTCTGCTTATTATGCTCTATGAAGTCTGGATGGGCAAAGTCATTGAAATGCCGGTTCAGGATCTGCTCTTCGGGCAAGCCCACCATTTCAATGGCTTTTTTGTTTAAAGAGGTGAAAAACCCATTAGTGTCTAAAGAATACACTGCGTCTGGGTTGTGGTCAAATAAAGACCGGTAGCGCTGTTCGCTTTTATGGAGTTCTACCTGGGCATAGTACCGCTCTGAGACATCGCGCACGCTCGCCACTATTCCCTGAATGGTGGGGTTGTCCAGGCAATTGGTGAGCACCGCCTCGTACCAACTCCACCCCTGGGGATGCACAGACGGGAAACGGTAGGGTTTGGTGGTGACCGTGCCGCCCTGTAATACCTTTCTGAAATCTGCTTCTACCGCCGCCCGGTCTTCTGGGAAGGTGAAAAAATCAAACGCGTACTTGTTCAATAAGCTTTCTTCAGGCACGCCCATGGTCTCTGACACCGTTGGCCCCAGGTAGGCGTACGTTCCGTCCTGACGCACAATGAAAACGGTGTCTGGCCCGGCTTGCAGCATGGTCTTAAGCTTTTCTTCTGCCATTGCCTTTTGCTGCTCGGCCTCTACCTGTAGGGAAATATCCCTCCCAATACAGTACATCACCTGCCGTTCATGGGAGAACACGGTAGACCAGTCCATGTACACCAGCGAGCCGTTTTTGTGCAGGTACCGGTTGCGGTAGTGGTGGTAAGAGGCGCCTTGCAAGACATTTCTGCCGGCATTGCGAGTTTTCTCCCTGTCTTCAGGGTGCACAATGTTCAGGATGTTCAGGCCCTTTAACTCCTCGGGGGAGTACCCCCATATTCTGGAGCCGGCGGCATTGATCTGGGTGATTTTTCCCTCTGAGTTGATGATACAGATAACATCCAGCGTGTTGTCCATGACCATCTGCAGCTCAGAGAGGGCCATTTCCATTTCTGATTTCCGTAGGCAGATTTCCTGCTTGGCGGCTTTTTCAGGCCTGAGATCACGCATGTGGATGCTGGCTACCATTCTTCCGCAGGGATCTTTGAAGGCGCTGGTGCTCACCTCAACGGGGAAGATAGTGCCATCGGCGTGCTTGCACAGCAGTTCGCCCTTGAAATGGCCGGTTCTTTTGCGCGTCTCCAAACACACCTGCAAACGAGGGTCAGAGAGGTCCATAATGCCGGGTCTGCCTTCTTTCAGCAGGGTGGCTTTATCTTTTCCAATCAGGGCGCACATGGCATTGTTCACGTAAATAACCTGCCCGTCCACGTACGTCAGCAACATGGGTTCCATGCTGTGCTCAATCATGGACTGCCAAAGATTCAATTCGCCGCCCACCGCGTCCTCTGAAATGAAGGTATCCTCTCGCTCGCCTGAACTTGTTTTCACTGTCTGTTTCGCTCAACTTGACGCAATCCTGGTGTGCCTTGACAACAACGCATAAAAGTCATTTCCTTTCTGCTTTGCCCCACAGATTGCTTACACATCTTACAAAGATATCTACTTTAATTTCAAGCTGAAACACTAATTCCATCACCTCAACAGGATTTCAACTACAAATAAGCCTAAACTGATGTACAACTTCTGCTTACCAGAATTTTCAGGAAAAGAATGTCACTTTACAGAGGCTTCTTTTTGGCTTATTTTCTTCAAAACAGGCCGAAAAAAAAGAACCACCTGTTTTCAGGTGGTTCTTCTCATAAGGGTAAAAAAGAGAGTTCTATTGCACTTGCTTCTTCTCAGCCTTGTACTTGCCGTCAAACTTCTCGTACAGGTACTGCTGCTTGTCGGTGAGGTTGAGTTTACGGCCCTGTATGAATGCGTGGCTGATTTTGTTGGTGCGCATGTCCAGGATATCGCCTTCAGACACTACCAAACTGGCGTCTTTGCCTACTTCAACGGAGCCAATCTGCTTGTCTACGCCTAAGATTTTGGCGGCATTCAGGGTCACCGAGGACAAGGCTTGTTCCTTTGGTAAGCCAAAGGCCACCGCTGTACCGGCAATGAACGGCAGGTTACGTGAACCGTGCAAGCTGGCGTCATAGTCCAGGCAGAACAGAATACCGGCTTGCTGCAAGAGGCCCGGCATTTTGTACGGCAGATACACATCATCACCGGAGCGGGTAGGCAGGGCGTGCACGCCGGAGTACACTACCGGAATGTTGTTCTCCTTCAGGAAATCGGCTACCACCAGAGCATCGCCGCCGCCCACGATCACCATGTCCTTCACGCCGGCTTTCTGCGCAAACCGCACCGATTCCACGATCTCTTTGCCGTAGTTTGTGTGGATGAAAAGCTTTTTAGAACCATCAAACAGGCCCACCAAGGAGGCCAGTTTCAGGTTCTCGCGGTCGTGTTTCTGGTCTTTGTACACCCTGGCTTCGGCCAGCAGAGACTCCAGTTCATTAAGACTGCTTTGGCGGGCCTGGCGGCGTTGAGCCATCACGGGCGAGTTGTCACCCGCCTGCACCATGGCTGGCCAGCGTAGATGCACCCCGCCATCGGCTTTCACCAGGGCGTCTTCCCAGTTCCAGGCATCCAGCTGCACCACCGAGGAAGACCCGGAGATCATACCGCCAACGGGTGTTACCTGCGCCATCAGCACCCCGTTGGAGCGCAAGGTGGGCGTGATGTCTGAATCCGTGTTATAAGCCACCACCGAGCGCACATTGGGGTTGAACAAACCCACTTCCTGCTGGTCCAGCGTAGCCCTTACTGACTCAATCTCATTCAACCCGATCTGGCTGTTGGGCAGGATCATGCCCGGATAGATGTGCTTGCCACTCACGTTCACGGTCTCGTAAGACGTGCCACCCGCGTTGAACCCGGAGGCCGGACCCGCATAGGTGATTTTGCCGTCAGTGAACGCCACGGCGGCTTTTTCCACTACCTGGCCGTTGCCCACGTGCAAGGTGGCCCCGGTAAGCAATGTGGCCTTGGTTTGTTTGGCAGCCGGCACCGGAACTTGCGCCCAGGCGGCCGTGGTGCTCACGAACAAAGCCGCCGCGAGCAATAGACGATGTTGCATGTTTTTAGAGGTAAGGGTTACCACAGATTTCTTTACAATTGACATAGCTGGGTCTCCTTATTTTTGGCTGTATTCAGATTCTTGGTAGGTTTCTTCACCCTCGGTGGTCAGGTCTTCGCAGTGCAGTACCTGGGCAACTCCGCGGCGTGAAGGCGCTGCGGTTTGGGTGCGCTCCCCGCGGGCTTTGGCGGCCAGCATTTTGTTGATCAGGCGCAAACGCTCTTTCTCCTGCTCATTCTGCAGTCTCTGGTCTTCTTCCAGATCAAAGTAAGCGATGCCATCCACAAAAGTTTTCTCGGGGCGAGCATAGATTGACAGCGGGTGCTCGTTCCAGATTACCACGTCGGCGTCTTTTCCGGCTTTCAGGCTGCCTACTTTGTCATCCAGGTGCAGCAGTTTGGCTGGGTTCAGGGTCACCATTTTGAGGGCGTCTTCCTCAGAAACTCCGCCATATTTCATGGTTTTGGCGGCTTCCTGGTTCAGGCGGCGGGCCATCTCGGCATCATCTGAGTTGATGGCGGTGGTTACGCCCACGTTGTGCATAATAGCGGCGTTGTACGGAATAGCGTCTTTCACCTCCATTTTGTAGGCCCACCAGTCAGAGAAAGTAGAAGCGCCAATGTTGCGGGCCTTCATCTTATCGGCCACTTTATAGCCTTCCAGAATGTGGGTGAAGGTGTTCACTTTGAAGCCCATCTGGTCGGCCACTTTCATGAGCATGTTGATCTCAGACTGCACGTAAGAGTGGCAGGTGATGAAACGCTCGTCTTTCAGTATCTCAGACAAGGTTTCCAGTTCCAGGTCGCGGCGCGGGGCCGGGGTTTTGGCTTTCGCAGATTTGGACAGTTTGTTGTAGCTGGCCCAGGCTTTCTGGTATTCTTTGGCGCGCTGGAACGCATCTACCATCACCTGCTCCACGCCCATACGGGTCTGCGGGAAACGCACGTTGTACTGCGGTGAGCGGTTAGAGTGCTTCACGTTCTCACCCAGCGCGAATTTGATGAACGGATCTGCCCCCTCAAACAGGAGTTTCTCCGGAGCCTGTCCCCAACGCAATTTGATGATGGCCGACTGCCCTCCGATGGGGTTAGCCGAGCCGTGCAGCAGCTGCGAAGTGGTCACCCCACCGGCCAACTGGCGGTAGATGTTCACCTGCTCGTGGTTCACCACATCGGCCATGCGTACCTCGGCGGTTACGGCCTGGGTACCCTCGTTCACACCATCTAACGCGATGTGCGAGTGCTCGTCAATGATGCCCGGCGTCACGTGTTTGCCGGTTCCGTCAATCACTCTGGCCCCGTTGGCCGACAGGTTTTTACCTACCTGCGCAATTTTGCCGTTTCTCAACAAAACATCGGCGTTCTCCAGTTTGCCTTCTTTCTCGTTAGTCCAGACGGTGGCATTTTTGATAAGCACGGTCTCCGCTTTCGGCAACTCGGTTCTACCGAAGGCGGCAAACGGGAAGGTAAGTTTGCCCATGTCCAGGGCATTGTTGGGGCGGGAACGGGCGGTGTCGCGCTTGGCTTGCTGGGTAGCGGCTTCAGAAAGCAGCGCAGTCCATTTTACGGTTTGGGCATCGGGCAACTGGGCCTCACCCTGGAAACCTTTACCCGTGTACCAGCCGGTTAACCGAATGCTTTCTTTCCCATTTTTAGCAGGTGCAAACGCCATGGTCAGCAGTTCGCCGCTCAGGGAAAGAGAGCCTTTGAGGGTATCCTGGGCTACTACTTTCAGTTCTGGTTTCTCTGGCGTACCGCTGATGAGCATGCGGCGCTCAGGCTGGTTGCCTACTTTGAGGGTGTACACGCCCCGGAAATCGCCGGGCGTCTCGGTGATTTTATAGCCCTGGCCCTGTACCCAGTTTTCCAACAGCAAGGTGGTAGGATCGAACAGGTTACCTGAAGCCACCACGAAGTTGGCTTGCATGCCTTCGCGCAGGCTGCCCACGTATTTGTCGGCTTTCAGCAGCTTGGCGGGGGTGTAGGTCAGGGCTTTCAAAGCCTGCTGCTCGGGCAGACCGTATAGGGTTGCTTTACGCAAATTAGGTAAGAAACGGCTTTTGTCGCGCAGGTCCGCGGAAGTGAACGCGATGGCAACGCCTTCTTTCACCAGCAAGGCGGGGTTGGCCGGAGCCATTTCCCAGTGCTTCATTTCCTCAATGCCCACGCGGCGGGCATCATAAGGATCTTCCACGTTGTAGGCATCGGGGAAGTTCAGGTTGAGGATGTAGGCGGCGTTGGTGGCTTTGATCTGGGGCAACATCTGGTACTCATCGCCCTGGCCTTTGAAGATGTACTGGTACCCGAATTCATCGCCTACCTTGTCGGCGCGAACGGCGTTCAGTTTGTTGCTTACTTCAAAAATCTGGGGCAGGCTGTTGGCCTCGTTGAAGGCTTTCAGGGAGAGGTTCTGCTCTTTGTCAGCGTTTTTGGCGTTCCACTGGGCATCCAGGTACGTCTGGCGCAGCAAGGCAACGGAGCCCATCAATGAGCTGGGGTATTCCTGGGTGGAAGAACCTTTGTCCAAAGACAGCGCGGCGGCGGCTTTGTCCAACAGCACCACCTGGTTTTCGCGCTTATCGGCTAAGGCCACCAGGGAGGCGGTTCCGCGGGCAATTCCGTCCTGGTGGATGGTGAGCACGGCTCCGTAGCCTAGTTTGCGCAGTTCCTCAGCGGCTTTGGCATCAACCTTGAACAGCTCCACGGCGTTGGTCTCGGGCCGGATGGCCTGGTTCCAGTTGAAAGCTCCCTCCTTTTTAGACTCTGCCTGCGGCGGACTGTTGAAGCTGAACGAACGAGCCGGCGGCGTAGGCACACCGTAACTGGTGAACGGATCCACGAAGCCCGGGTACACGGTTTTGCCTTTCAGGTCGGTGACCATGGCGCCCTGGGGAACGGCTACTTTGGTGCCCACGGCCACTACTTTGCCGTCTTTGATGACCAGCGTGGCGTTCTCCAGCTTGGTTTGGTAATCCACGAAAATGGTGGCGTTGGTGAAGGCCCGCAGTCCGGAGCGTTCATCGTACACCCCATTGCGCGGGAAGGTCTCCTGTGCCCGGCTCTGCAGCGACATAGCCGCTACCACCAGCACGGAGAGAAATACTTTTTTCATGAGAGCTTGTGTAAAGGTTTGTTTGTGAGAATGTAGTTGTATGGAACAGGAAAAATAAGGAAAACAAACCCGTAAAAAAAGAACTCCACCAGATATTCTGTTTCTTTAATATTCTGGCAAAAACAGCCCAGAAACACAAACAATTTATCAAACAAAAAGCCCGATCCTGCGCGGACCGGGCTTTTCTATGGAGTGATTTTTACAGCAATTATAGGTTGTTCTCTTTTCTGATCACGCTGTGCTTTTTGCCGTAGGTGAAGTAGATAACAATACCAATGGCCATCCAGCCCAGGAGTCGGTACCAGGTTTCAGCCGGCAGACCAGCCATCATACCCAGACACACCAGAATACCCAGGATTGGCACCAACGGCACCAACGGCGTCTTGAACGGACGCGGACGGTTTGGCTCTTTCACGCGCAGGTACCAAACCCCGGCACACACAATCACGAAGGCCAGCAACGTACCGATAGATACCAGGTGACCCAGTTCATCCACGGAGAAAGCACCAGCCACCACCGCGCAGATAGCACCGGTTAAGATAGTACTCACGTGCGGAGTTTTGAATTTAGGGTGCAGTCTGCCAAATACCGGAGGCAGCAACCCGTCTTTAGACATGGTGTAGAAGATACGCGGCTGAGACATCAGCATCACCAGCATCACGGAAGAAAGACCCGCGATAGCACCAATTTTGATCAGGTCACGCAGGAACGTGTAACCGGTTTTCTCAATACCCACGGCAATCGGCTCGGCTACGTTCAATTGGCTGTAGTGCACCATGGCAGTCAGAATACCAGACACCAAGATGTACAGGATGGTACAGATCACCAGAGATCCCAGGATACCGATAGGCATGTCTCTCTGGGGGTTTTTGGCTTCCTGGGCAGTAGTAGAAACGGCGTCAAACCCGATGTAGGCGAAGAAGATTACCCCAGATGCCCGCACAATACCGCTCCAGCCATACTCGCCAAAACCGCCTTTGTTTTCAGGGATGAAAGGAGTCCAGTTCTCAGCGGCTTCTGCGCTGTGGCCAAACAGGTAATTGGCACCCGCCAGGATAAACAGCAACACCACGCCCACTTTGATCATTACCGCCAGGTTGTTGAATTTGGCAGACTCGCTCATACCAATCACCAACAGGATGGTTACCAACGCGATAGCCACGGTAGCTACCAGGTTGAAGATACCGGTTGCGTGCGGAAGCGTGGCAATATCAATGCCTTGCTCGGCCAGGGAAGAAGTTAATTGCTCGGTAATACGTACCCAGGAATGAGTGTCTGGTAACTGTACCATTTCCACGCCCACGGCATTGCTCCACTGTGGCGGAATGTTGATGCCTAAGTCGCGGAGGAAGGACACCACGTAACCAGACCAACCCACGGCCACCGTAGCCGCCCCGAAGAGATATTCCAGGATCAAGTCCCACCCGATGATCCAGGCCACAAACTCACCCAGGGTGGCGTAGCCGTACGTGTAAGCAGATCCCGCAATTGGAATCATAGAAGCGAATTCAGCGTAGCAAAGACCAGCGAATGCACAGCCAACCCCTGCCAGGATAAACGCCAGCACAATGGCTGGCCCGGTGTACTGCGCCGCAGCACTACCCGTTAACACGAAAATACCAGTACCAATGATAGCCCCTACCCCCAAGGCTACTAGGTTACCCGGACCCAGGGTCCGTTTCAGGTTGTGCGCCCCTTCACTAAAGGCGTCTGCGCTAAGCTTGTCAATTGACTTCCTAGCGAAAAGTTGGTTTGCCATAAAATGCGTAAAAGTTAGGGAATAGTTTGTTTGTTGTTCGCTTTGTAAAAGGCTTGAAGGGGCTAATATAAGTACTTTTCGCTAGAACCCATGCCGCCAAAACATTTTAGGACGGTTTTGGATTGATCTGCTAGCCTAATTGGGCTCTGGTGTTTACAGGCCCCTTTCCTGAAAAGAAGTCAAAAACACGGCCCTTTGTGTGCGGCACTCCTGCCTCGCTTTAAATAATACAGTTTTGAACTCTTCCTTCCTGAAAATCAGGAAGAATGGAAAAGACCGGCCGTGACCAGGCCATGCACGCCAAAACCTCCCTCCAGGTATCCTCCTACCTTCTTCCCTACCTGCACGCCAAACACATTCAGATGTCCTAAGAAACCGGCCTCTAACTGATGCCAGGTTTCGGCGGTTTCTATTGATTTGGTTTCCTCCTGAAACAGTACCAGCCCCAGGGATACTCCGGAGTACAGCCTTGCCCTATGAGAACGCGCCCATGTGAACTGCACCGTAGGCATGAGGGTATAAAACCGGGCTCTTTCTTCCTGGGCTATGGTGCTCTGCACATTTCCCGCCTGATCCCGGGACAACCTATCGGCCACGGCACGAATGTAGGTATAGGAGGCCGCTCCGCCGATGTTCCATTTGGGATGGACCGTTCTGGAGTAAGTCACTAGCACCGGCCCCACCAGGGGCCTGACCCTCGCCTCAACGGGGAACAAGAAAGTAAAGGAATTATCTAACCTGGTGGAGATCTCCTGCAGGGAAAGCGTCACATAGCCAACTTGTAAAAGATTTCTCCTTTCTGGCGGCGCCTCCTGGGCTTTGCTGTTTTGACCGATGAACAGGAAAAAGACACCAAAAACAAGCAGTAGCAGAGGTTTGCGGAGGGTCATGAATCGGGAGAATTTGCCTTGCTCAAGATATTCAATAAACCTGAGACTCAACCATATTGAAAATCAACCTCAAACAATTTACCGGCCCAGCAGGGCTAGGGATACGGTCGGCTTTTTGTATCTTCGTCTGATCTATACAGCAAGGGCAGCACAGAAACGGCATGATACGGGTATTACACACAGCAGATTGGCACTTAGGACAGCGTTTAGCCAACCAGGAACGAACCGAAGAACACCGCAATTTCCTGAAATGGCTCTGCCAGACCATCTGCGACGAGAAGATTGACCTGCTGCTCATTGCCGGCGATGTGTTTGACACGGGTTTCCCGTCTAACACCGCCCTGAAGCTGTACTATGATTTCCTGCGCGAGGTCAAAGACACCTGTTGCCAGGAGGTGGTGATCATTGGCGGCAACCATGACTCGGTCTCTACCCTCAACGCTCCGGCTGAGTTCCTGAAACACTACAAAGTGCACGTGGTAGGCGGTGCGCCCGCCAACTGCCAGGACCAGGTGATTGTGATTTCGTCTGAGGCCGGCGAGCCGCAGCTGGTGGTGTGTGCCGTCCCGTTCCTGCGCGACAAAGACGTGCGCCTCTCCGTGCCCGGCGAGACTTCTGAGGAACGGGAACTCCGCCTGAAACAGGGCATCTGCGACCACTACACCCAACTGGTGCCCCACATTCAGGAGTACAAACAACAGGGTATTCCCGTGCTGGCAACCGGGCACCTGTTTGCCGCCGGCAGCAGCGCCTCAGACAGCGAGAAGGAAATCCACGTGGGAAATCTGGGCCAGATTGCCGGAGATCAGTTCCCCGCAGAGTTTGACTACGTAGCCCTGGGCCACCTGCACCGCCCGCAGGTAGTGAACCAGATGCCGCACATCCGCTACAGCGGTTCGCCCATTCCGTTGAGCTTCTCCGAGATCACCGACCGCAAGCAGATCGTCATTCTGGATTTGGAAAACGGCAAGCTGACGCAAATCCACGAGAAGCCCATCCCCTGCTGGCGAAAACTGGTCCGGTTCAAAGGCACCATTGACGAAGTGTTCCCCAAGATCATCGCGTACGACAACGGCGATCTCTCCTATCCCGCCTGGGCCGAGGTGCAGCTCCAGTACGAACACAACCTGCACGACCACACTGCCAAACTCCACGAGGCCTTCGCCCTGCAGCCCAACGTGCAGTTGCTCATCCACCGCCCCCTGCGCACCATCACCTCCCAGAGCCTGGACCAACAGGTACAACCAGAACAGGACCTGGCCGACCTGAAACCGAAGGAGGTATTCCTGAAGAAATGCGAAGAGGCCCTGGACGAAGGCACCTTTGAAGACCTGGTCTCCACCTTTGACGAACTGCTGGAACTGATGCCACAGAAAGAAGAAGCGCTTATCAACGGAAGCCAGCTAGAGATCAACTTGTAATGAGGTCGGTGAGCGTTTCGTGTCTGCTTTCTGCAAAACAAGCCTGAAACGGGAAGTTCCTGGCGGAAGCTTGGCTTTACTTTCCATGGACCTTCTATGGCCCCTTCTATGGCGCGGAAGTTACTTCCGTGCCTTTAGCATGTTAGAGAGGCACGGAAGTAACTTCCGCGCCATAGAAGGTCATTTCGCCTTTAGAAACTTCAGGAAGTCACGGAAGTAACTTCCGCGCCATAGTCTGGAAGGATTAACTAGCTTCTAATAAAACGTCTCAACAATCTAGTAAATAAACCCTCAGATACCTTTGCGTCTTTCTTAGTTACATGTATCAATTCAAAGAGACCAAACCGCCTTATTTTGATCGTGGTATCTATGGTTATCTCGTTAGTCCGGAGATCTAGCTCAAAGCCAACATTAACATCCTGGTGGTATTCATACGATGACAGATGGCCAATTGCACAGTCACCTTTCTGTTCCGTAAAGTAAATCCCATCTACCCAAAAGTCTGGCTTTATGGACTTTATGTTTCTGCCGCTGTCAATAGAATAGATACAGTCCGATGTACCAATTAAAAAGTACTCGGGGTGAATGGTATGGATTGCGCTCGTGATCAGGGGAACGTTTTCAAGTTCTGATACAACTTCCTTAGTATGTACGTCCACCAGAACCCCTTTTCCACCTGCCACCACAAGCGAGGTTTCATTCACTGTATCAGTTAGGACAGCATCTAAGGGTTCATTTTGTCTGGAGAAACACCCTACCCATTCTTCATAGTCATTGTCTGTGAACTTCACCCAAAGTGGAGAGACGAATGCTTCTCCAAAATGGCGCTCCGCATAATAGCCTGACGGTGGGGTGGATGCAAGAATTTCGGCACTCATTTGGGTTCTTTGCTTGTGAGCGTACTGTTTCTTCATGTTTTTCAGGAAACACCCCCAAAACACATATACTTGATCTCCATGAAATAGTCCATGCCGTACTTGGAGCCTTCGCGACCGAAGCCTGATTCCTTGATACCTCCAAACGGGGCGAGTTCCGTGGAGATCAAGCCTTCGTTGATGCCTACCATGCCGTATTCCAGGGCCTCGGCTACGCGCCAGCAGCGGTTCACGTCGCGGCTGTAGAAGTAGGAGGCCAGGCCGTACTCAGTATCGTTGGCCATTTGGATGGCTTCTTCCTCGGTGCTGAACCGGAAAATAGGTGCTACCGGTCCGAAGACCTCTTCGCGGGCAATCAGCATCTCGGGCGTGGCACCGGCTACTACGGTGGGCTGGAAAAACAGTCCTTCCATACTTTCGCCGCCGGTGGTAATCTTCGCGCCTTTGGTAACGGCATCCTGGATGTGCTCTTTCACCTTCTTCACGGCCCGGTCATGGATGAGCGGACCAACCTGTACCTCGGGGTCCAGCACGTTGCCGGTCTTCAGGCCCTGCACGGCTTGGGTGAA
Organism: Sabulibacter ruber; assembly: GCF_017355955.1. Taxonomy (GTDB): domain Bacteria; phylum Bacteroidota; class Bacteroidia; order Cytophagales; family Hymenobacteraceae; genus Nibribacter; species Nibribacter ruber_A. The sequence continues at coordinate 1,296,432 of NZ_JAFFID010000001.1, forward strand.
TTTCTCCACAAAGGCATCATACACGCTGTCCTGCACCAGAATGCGGTTCACGCAGACGCAGGTTTGTCCGTTGTGCCGGAACTTGGAAACCAAAGCCCCTTTCACGGCGGCGTCCAGGTCGGCATCGTCAAAAACAATGAAGGGGGCATTACCGCCCAGTTCCAATGACAATTTCTTTAAGGTGGAAGCGCACTGGCTCATCAGGATCTTGCCCACGGGCGTAGAGCCGGTGAAGGAGAGTTTGCGCACTTTAGGGTTCTCGCAGAGTTCCTTGCCCACTTCGCTGCTGTCGGTGGAGGTGACAGTATTGTAGACGCCCGGCGGGAAACCGGCTTTCTCGGCTAAATACGAAATGGCCAGACCGGTGAGCGGCGTTTCGGAAGGCACTTTCACGATGACGGGGCTCCCGGCGGCCAGCGCAGGGCCCACTTTGCGGGTGATCATGGCCAGCGGAAAGTTCCAGGGCGTGATGGCCGCCGCCACCCCTACTGACTGTTTGATCACCACCAGCCGGCGGTCTTTGGTATGGGCGGGAATCACATCGCCGTAGGCGCGTTTGGCTTCCTCGGCAAACCACTCAATAAAAGAGGCGCCATAGTTCACCTCGCCCAGGCTCTCGGCCATTACCTTGCCAGATTCAATGGTCATGATGCGGGCCAGTTCCTCTTTGTGCTCCATGATGAGATTAAACCAGTTCCGCAGCAAAGCCGCCCGTTCCTTGGCGGTCAGGTCGCGGTAGGCGAGCCAGGCGGCATCGGCGGCGTTAATGGCCTGGCGAACATCCTCGCGGTTCATGTCGGGCACGGCGGCAATTACTTCTCCGGTGGCAGGGTTTATGACATCAAAGGTTTTCCCGCTGGCGGCTTTGGTCCACTGCCCGTTAACGTAGGCCTCGGTTCTGATCAGATTATTTGTTTCCATTGTGTTGCTTTTTGCATGGTTTGAAGCAGCGCTTCTAACTGGTGTTGGCCTTAGGCTTCGGCCAGGTTACCTTATAAGAAAGCCGGTGTCCCTTCTTTCCCCAACAAGTCAATAACCGGTCAGGCCAAAACTACACCTAGTTTCCAATACTCTTTCTGTTTTAGCAGAGTTATGGCAAAATCACGCTTAAATCCGCAGCCCTCTTCTTCATTAGACCCGCAGGTGGAGGAGAACTCCTGAAAGGGTTTGGCAACAACCGAGCTTGATCAATTTAAACTTGATTTCAAATCAGGAAGTTGGCAGATAGGAGTCCGGCTTGATAGACAAATCCTATTATGATATAAATATTATCAATTTGAACTACAGCAACCTAGCGGCCACCTTTGAGTATAAGTAATGATGAAGCAACCCTCTGGATCTGCTTATTTTTTCAGTAAAACCTTTTAAAGGATTTTTGAAGAAGGCTTCCAGAATCCTGAAGTATTGGAGTACCATTCAACACATTCATCCAACCAAACCATTAACCAAGCATGGTGAACGAACAAAATCAAACTCCAGGCCAAAACGGTAACGGACAAAGCAACGGTACCGGCGGCAACTCTACCTTGACCACCCGCCAAGGCCACCCCGTAACCGACAACCAGAACATCAAAACGGTAGGTAACCGCGGGCCGGCCACCATGGAGAACTACCACTTCATTGAAAAAATCTCTCACTTTGACCGGGAGCGGATTCCAGAGCGCGTGGTGCATGCCCGTGGCGCTGGGGCTCACGGAGTGTTTGAAGCGTACGGTACTGTGGGCAATGAGCCCATCGCGAAGTATACTCGCGCCAAATTGTTCCAGCAAAAAGGAAAGCAGACTCCGGTGTTTGTTCGGTTTTCTACCGTAGGCCACGGCGGTCACTCCCCGGAAACCCTGCGTGACCCGCGTGGGTTTGCCGTTAAGTTCTACACCGAGGACGGTAACTGGGACTTGGTGGGCAATAACCTGAAGATCTTCTTCATCAGGGATTCCATGAAATTCCCAGATCTGATTCACTCTCAGAAGCCAGACCCGGTAACCAATATCCAAAGCGGTGAGCGCATCTTTGACTTCATCGCCAATACCCCAGAATCTACCCACATGGCAACGTTCCTGTTCTCGCCATGGGGTATTCCGGCCAACTACCGTCAGATGCAAGGTTCTGGCGTGAACACCTACAAGTGGATCAACGAAGCCGGCGAAGCCGTGCTGGTGAAATACCATTGGGAGCCGTTGCAGGGCATCCGGAACCTGACCCAGGCCGAGGCCGAAAGCATCCAGGCCAAGAACTTCAACCACGCTACCCAGGACCTGTTTGAAGCCATCAAAGAAGGAAACTTCCCGCAGTGGGAGCTGTGCGTGCAGATCATGAGCGACGATGAGCACCCAGAACTGGATTTCGATCCGCTGGATGACACCAAACTGTGGCCGGTAGATCAATTCCCATTCCTGCCGGTTGGTAAAATGACCCTGAACCGCAACCCTGTTGACTATTTCAACGAGGTAGAGCAGTCGGCGTTTGGTACCGGGGTGTTGGTAGACGGCCTGGGCTTCTCTGATGATAAAATGCTGCAGGGCCGTACGTTCTCTTACTCAGATACCCAACGGTACCGCGTAGGACCTAACTACCTGCAACTGCCTATCAACGCGCCAAGAACCCACGTGGCCACCAACCAGCGGGGCGGCCAGATGTCTTACAAAACCGACTTCGCCGAAGGCCAGAACCCGCACGTAAACTATGAGCCATCCTTCCTGGGCGGCTTGAAAGAAGCACCTAAGGCTGGTAAAGACGATTCGCCACGCTATGAGGCTAATTTGGTACGCCAGAAAATTGACCGTACCAATGACTTCAAGCAAGCCGGTGAGACCTACCGCAACTTTGAAGACTGGGAGCGTGATGATTTGATCTTCAACCTGGTGACTACCCTGAGCACCTGCGACAAACGCATTCAGGACAAAATGATTGAGCACTTCACCTTAGCCGATGAAGACTACGGCAGACGCGTAGCCGAAGGTCTGCGGGCTAACATCAAAGACCCATCAGACAAAGGACCAATTGGAGCTACTTCGCCTAAAGAAGGCGTGGAAGCCGCGAAGGAGAAATCCCACGAGGCAAAACCGTATTAAGCTTACTTTTTGAAAAACGCACCTAAAAGCCACCTCTATTGAGGTGGCTTTTTTGTTTGAATGGCCCACCCCAAAGGGAACAGACCTTAGTACCGGTGAACCAAGCCAGCGCCTTCCCGTTCCTGTACAAGAACTGATAGATTAGATTAAACAGAAGCAAAATCAAGATGAAGGAGAAGTACTTAAAATGGGGCTTGGGAGTAATGGCGGCCGGGGCGGTGGGTGTTCTGGTAGACGCGTTTTTCCTGGAGAAATATTTCTTTGCCGTCAAGACCTATGATCTTGGAGACAAGAAAAGCGGCAGGCAAATAAAACTTGTGCATGTGACTGATCTGCATTTCAAGGAGCACCTGCACCCGCAACATTTTAAGCTAGCCTCCAAGATAAACCAACTGCGGCCAGACCTTCTCCTGTTTAGCGGTGATACCCTGGATTCCTCGGGCCACGTTCCGCCGGCAGAGCAATTCCTGGGCCTGCTCTCCCCCGGCATCATCAAAGTAGCCATTCCCGGCAACCATGACTACCTGGCCGCCGATTCTGTTACTGACCTAAAAAGAGCTTTTGAGCGGCATAACGGCCACCTGCTGGTGAATGAGTCAAAAGCCTTCACCTTCAGGGGGACCAGAATCATGGTCACCGGGTTGGATGACTTTGTGGAAAGCGAGGGAAACCTGGCCGCTGCCGTAAAAGAGGTAGGCCATGAAGACCACCACCTGCTACTGATCCATAGTCCTCTGCAGCAGGAAGAAGCCAGGAAAGCAATTGAGAGGATCAACCAGAAAAGAGGAATCGCTGAGCAGTTGAACATCCGCTACATCTTTGCCGGGCATAATCACGGCGGGCAGGTAAGGCTCCCCGGCTACGTGCCGGTGCTTCCTAAAAAGTCTGGCTCTTACATCAATGGCTGGTACAACACAAAGGCTCCGTTTCTGTACCTGTCCAAAGGATTTGGCACCTCCCGGCTCCCCTTCCGGTTCTTCGCCCGGGCAGAGATCACCGTTTTCCATTACAACGTCTAGCTTAGGAAACCTCAGAAACATAAGCCTGACGGCTTGTTTCGGGTTTGTTTTCCTGAAAACACGGCTGAAACAGAAAGCAAGCCGAAGCACGGTTTCCTAAAAGTCAGCAACTGAAGTTGAGGGGCTTAGGCCCTGGTTACCGGTAGCCGCCACAAAGTGGCACATCTTACCGGCGTACTTCCCGTATCTTTGAAGTAAACTGCATTTCTGTACTACTAAAAATAAGACTATGTTAGAAACCAAAGGATACGCCGCGTTTGACCCCAACTCACCGCTGGCCCCTTTCAACTTTCAGCGCCGGGACGTGGGTCCGCATGATGTGCTGATTGAAATCATGTTCTGCGGCGTATGCCACTCAGACCTGCACACCGCCAAAGGCGAGTGGGGTGGCGCCATGTACCCCGTGGTGCCCGGCCACGAGATTGTGGGCCGCATTGTGCGCGTGGGCGATCACGTGAAGAACTTCCGGGTAGGTGAAATTGCCGGGGTAGGCTGTATGGTAGATTCTTGCCGTACGTGTTCCAGCTGCCAGGATGGTCTGGAGCAGTACTGCGAGAAAGGTTTCATTGGAACCTACAACAGCCCTGAGGCCGGTTTAGACACCCCAACCTATGGCGGTTACTCAAACCAGATTGTAGTGGCCGAGGAGTTTGTGCTGCACATCCAGGAAAATCAGGATCTGGCCCGGGTGGCTCCGTTGCTGTGTGCCGGTATCACCACCTATTCTCCCCTTCGCCACTGGAACGTAGGGCAAGGCCACAAAGTAGGCGTAGTTGGTTTGGGCGGACTGGGCCACATGGCCGTTAAATTAGCCGCCGCTATGGGTGCCGAGGTAACCGTACTCAGCACCTCGCCAAACAAAGAAGCCGATGCCCAGGCCTTGGGCGCGCATAAGTTTGTGGTCACCAAAGACCAGGAAGCCCTGAAGCAGGTACGCGGGTACTTTGACTTCATCATCAACACCGTGTCTGCAAAGGTAAGCCTGGACATGTACGCCAACCTGCTGAGACGCGACGGCACCATGATTCTGCTGGGCGTTCCGCCGGAAGCCCCGGAACTGCATGCCGCTACGCTTATCTTCGGGCGCCGGAGAATTGCCGGTTCCCTCATTGGCGGTATCGCTGAGACGCAGGAGATGCTTGATTTCTGCGCGCAGCACAACATTCTGTCAGACATTGAGGTGATCAACATCAACCAGATCAACACGGCGTATGACCGTATGCTAGCCGGTGATGTGAAATACCGCTTCGTGATTGACATGAGCAGCCTGGAAAACACCAGTGCCTAAGCTTGATAAGGCCTTAAAACAGAAGCGCCAGCTCTCATAGGGCTGGCGCTTCTGTTTTAAGCCGGTTTTTCCTAAATCAGCCTCAAAACTAAATGACAGACATTAACTGAATGGCTTTGGCGGCCTTGGCCGATAGAATCACCTTGGAATCATCTTTGGAGATAGACGTTTTGGCCGCCCCGTTTGACTTGAGCACCGAGGTGTTGGTTCCTTTCTCCAGGTCAAAGATTTTGTTGGAGTTGTCGGCTTGGGAGTGGTAAAGCAGTTTGTTGCTGTTGTGGAAGAACGAGAGCCCGGTGGCGTAATCGCCTTTTCCGTTGTTCTTCACCGATTTCACCAGGCTCATGTCTTTGGTGTTGTAGATGCGCAGAATCTCGTCTGCCTGCCCAAATCCTACCGCCAGGTATTGATCATCGGCACTAATGGCCAGGTCTTTGGGCGTAGCGTAATTGGTGTTGAACATCTGGATCAGTTCCCCGTCTTTGGCGGAGATAGAATAAATGCGGCTCGCGAACCACACGTAGAACCGGTCACCGCTGTTGCTGAACACAATCCTGGAATCATGGGCGCCAACCCGGGGTTTTCCCACCGGCTGCCAGGTGTCTGTATTGAAAACCCTGACTTCGTTGTTCTGCAGCAATGCCACCAATCGGTTTCCGGCCATGGCCAGGTCTTTCACCGGGGCCGGTAAGCCGTCTAAGCTTTTGACTACCTCCAGGTCGGTGGTCTTCAGGATTTTGATGGTTTTATCATCGCCCCCGGTAACAATGAACTTCCCGTCTTTGGAGTAGGCACAGGCAAGCACTGTTCCTTTGTGCACTTGTTTCAAACTCACGGGGTAATCCTGGGCCACATCCCACAGGTAGAGCATGCCTTTGCTTCCCACAGATACCAGTCGGTTCCCCTCGGGGGAGAAAGCCGCGTTCTGAAACAGCAGGTCTTCTTCGTGTTTCAGAGAGGCAATGGGCTTGAGTTTGGATTGACTAAACGATAAGTTGCTGAGTAATAAAAGATTACTTACCAACAATAACGTATACCCTCTTTTCATCTTCTTTGTATTTAAATTATATAATTTTATATAAAGCAAATCTAAAGAAGCTAACAGAATATAATAGTTTTTAGTTGAAATTAATTTTAAGTAAGAAAGGGTGTTGTAAAAAGCAGTACTCAGTTTAAGCGTGGATTTCATAAAGTAAGTCAGAAATGTCCCTTCCCTGCCGGGTGAAGGTTTTAATGAATTTGCTGCCTATACGGGTTCAGCCTCCTTTTGGGTATCTTTTAACTGAAAACCGAAACGGTTAGAAGTTGAGCATGGCCGCGTAGACACCGCGCACTACCTCCACCATTTTGTCAAAGTCCAGCTTGTCAATGGTATCTGATTTCTGGTGGTAATGCGGGTTCCGGAGGAACGAGGTATCATTGATCATGACGGCCTGGTACCCTTGGGCCCAGTAGTTGCGGTGGTCTGAGAGCGAAACGCCCGGCAGCCCCGGAGGTGCCGCTATGGACTGCACGTCTATGCGCGAGTGTTCTTTCATAAATTGTTGCACGCGTTGTACCGTGCGCTCCTGCCCTGCCTGGCCCACTACCACAATGAAATTACCGGTGCTGGGATAAAGCTTTCTCAAAGACTCATGCGGAAACTCCTGCGAGTTGGGCTTGTCTGTGAAGTAGCCAATCATTTCCAGGCAGATCATCAGTTTCACGTCTACCTTGTCTTTCTTCATGGACTTGGCGTGTACCGCGCTGCCCATTTTCTCGGTGGCAAAGTAGGGCGGCTCCTCAAAGTTAAAGGCCACAAAGTCCAGCCGGTGCTTCACCTCGGGCTTTTCCTCGTGCACCATGCGAGCCAGTTCCAACAAACCGGCCACGGCGCTGGCGTTGTCATCGGCACCGGGCGTGTCATCGCAAACATCGTAATGTGCGCCAATGATCACCCGCTCCCCTTGCTCGGGTCCGTACGAGAGAATAACGTTATCAAAGCCCTGGTGCAGGGCCTGCTTGCTTACCCTTCCGCTCAGTTTGCAGAATTCGGCCTCAATATAGGCGGCGGCTTTACGCAATGATTCTGGGTGCCCAATGCTACGGGGCGGGTTTAGGGTGGTGAGGTACTGCACATCGGCGTAGAGTCGGTCGCGTTTTACGGGCATAGCAGACAAGGTTAGTGAACCCTCCTATGTACTGTTTCCGATTGCGGGAGTTGCTAAGCCCGGCAAGAATTAGTACGGTTTATTAGCAGTTATCTACTGCATTTTTCAAGGATAGCCAAGTTATGTTAACCAACTTTTTAACGTTCCGTACTCTTAGCTTTCTTCTATTGACACCTATGAAAAAACTTGTACTACTTTTCTCCCTCGGGCTTTTGCAGTTTGGGGCGTACGCCCAGGAATCTGAACCAGAATTTGAAACCGATAGACCTTCCTTCACAGAAGCATCCAGCGTGGTGCCCCGGGGTTATTACCAACTGGAAACGGGTTTCCAGTACCAGAAAAAGAAAGTGGACGGATTTGAGCGGAAACAATGGCTCTACCCGCAGGCCCTGCTCCGGATTGGGGTTTTGAAGTCTGCGGAGCTGCGCCTGGAGGCCACTTTCCGGCAGGATGATTACCGCTCCGGCGAATCTTTGGTGCAGCACCACGAAGGCCTTAGCACCGTACGCGTGGGCACCAAGATAAAGGTGCTGGACTCCCAGGGCGCCTGGCCCGAAATGTCCCTTTTGGGCATGCTGGAAACCCCTTGGGGACGGGATGCCTTTGAGCCCCGGCAGGTGGTGCCAGAGGTAATGCTGCTGTTCACCAATAAGATCACCGAAAAAGTGAAGTTCCAGTACAACGCCGGATTCCGCCGCCAAAAAGAAGAGGGCGAAATGGAAAACCAGTTGGAATACAGCGCTACCCTTACCGGTAAACTAAGCCAGAAATTCATGCTGTTTGCCGAGTTCTTCGGGGATAAACCCAAAGGCAGCCCCGCCGAAAACCAGATAGACGGTGGAATACAGTTTATGGTGCTGCCCAACCTGCAGTTAGACGCCGTTGTGGGTACCGGCGTTTCTTCCCACGCTCCGGAGATGTTTGCCGGCGGAGGCATCAGCGTGCGGTTGCCCAGATAGAAACAGATTGTTCAGTCAAAAAACCTGCAGAAACTCTCAACGCCACACAACGGGGTTTTAGGCCTGTTTTCCTGAAAGTAGCCTGTTTTCAACCTTGGGTTCTGCAAAAGTTCTAAAACAGGAAAAGCGGCAATAGCCGCTTTTCCTGTTTATTGCAAGTAAGTTCAAAACTTAGTCTGCGTCTGCGTGCAGCACCAGCAACGGGAGCTTGGTCTGGTAGGTCATTTTCTCGGCCAAGCTCATGCCAAACAGGTCTTTGAAGAAGTTGCGGCGCTTTTTCAGGATAGCCAGCATGTTGCTGTGCGTACGGCTCAGGTAATCTTTGAGGCCCGTGTCTTTCTCTGGATGCACAATTTCCTGAAAATGCACCGGAAACCCGTTGAGTTCGTTTGTGAGGCGGTCAATAAAGGTCTGGGCTTTCCGGGATTCGTCTGAGCCGGTGTGTTTGGTGACGTGCACCACTTCCACCTCGGCCTGGAAAGCGGTTGCCAGCGCAATCACCTGGCCTATGGCTCTGGAGTCCTCGGGTTGGTAATCAGAGGCATACACAATGCGGTGGATATCTGGATACGTGGCGTTGTGCGGAATGGCCAGCACCGGGCATTTCACCTGGGAGATCACGCTTTCGGTATTGCTGCCAATCATGATTTCTTCCAGGGTATTGCCACCGCCGTTGGTGCCCAACACAATGAAGTCATAGCCTTCTTCCTTGACCAACCGTTCCACGGCATCGGCCAGAAACGCCTCATGCACTTTAGAATCGGTGACAAAAGTGGCCCCGCCCACTTCGCCAAACAGGTTTTGCAGGTGCATGGACAAGGAGTGCAGTTTATCAGAGGCTTTGCGACGCTGTTCATCCAGCACCTGGCTGGCCATCAAGGCAGATTCAGTGGTGTCCATCACGGGCAAGTGCAGCACGTGCAGCAAGGTAAGGGACGAGCCGGTCCGTTGGGCTATATGGGCGGCATACTCGGCCGCTTTGTTTGAGGTCTTAGAGAAATCTACAGGACAAAGGATCTTTTTCATAGTTCGCAAGGCTTATGGGTGGCATTCAGTATAAACACCGGTTACCTTACAAAACGGACAATATAGTACTTTGGTTATACTTCAGGACGTGAACCGCAGGGCCGCTTACTTCACCCGAAGGTCAGACAACCAGGCTTCCGCATCGGCGGGATCATCGAAAATATTGAGCGGAATGTTGCTTTCCCGGGCCATGGCAATGGCTTGCTCACTGCCCGGGTTGTTTAGTTCATGGATCTCGGCCAACTGGGAAATACCGGCTTCCACCGTTAGTCTCTGCGCCTGCACGTGCATTTGCTGCACCGCCATGGGGGCTTCCTCCATCTCGCGCAAGTCTGCCAGCACGGCAAATCCGGGCCTTACCAATGCCAGTGCCTCTTTCAGATGCGAAAGATACTGGGCTATCTCCTCCCCGCCGGGCCAAATACCCGTGATGGCCATGTAAATAGTATTCTTGGCTGGGTCTACTCTGAACAGGTAGAAGCCATTATTGGCGATAGTAACCATAGCAGTGTTAACTGATACTGCAGAAGCAACCCTTCCAGAGCGGGGGAAATTGAAGAGAGGCAGTAATATTCCTTAATTACTTAAATTTAAGGAATATACGGCATTTCCCAAAGTATGATCACCTTTATAATTTACTATTTTGCATATTAAACTTCTTCACTTCTTCCCAGGTCCACCGCTTCCTGGGTGCTACTCCAGAAAATGTATTCTGCAAATATTGGGTTACCCTGAAAACCAGTTCTTCTGAGGAGATAGATGAAGAATATATCTCCCGTTCCTGGGGGTTTCCATACCGCTGCGCCTTGCTTAACCGCTTTCCATTCAGGCGCAATAAAGGCCCGGTATCGGTGATGCCATCGGCAGACCAGGTAAGCCCGGAGGATTCAACTTCATTGAGAAGTTGGGCCAGAACCCGCAGATCTGGTCGTGGCAGTACGGGCCGGCTTTCCAGATCAACCCAGGTAGTGTACTTGCACTCCAGTTCATACCGCTGCCCTGAGTACATGGAAAGCACAATATCAAACCCGGTGGTGTGGCTGAACAAGGCATAGTAATGCACCGGCTCTGTGGTTTCCACTACCACCAGGCCCAACTCAGGATATTGTATTCTTCTGGTTGAACCGCTATGTATTTGGCTATACCCTCGCTTTACCTCTTCTACTTCCTGCTCCCACACAGATTTGAACAATTCAGGATTTTGCAACACTTCTATGAATTGAGCCAGGAAATAGTGGAATTTAGGGATAGAGGCGATAACCTCGTTCTCTTCCAGGTCCTCGGCCCCGAAGGGCGGATAGAACCGGGCTTTCTCTTCGGCATTGATCCAACACACCAGTTTCAGGGCTTTTTCGGCAAAAGGAGCCTGTAAATCCAACTCCCGGAAGTCGCCGATCACTGCCATCTGCCGCAGGGTTTCCTCGTGCTCCAGGGCCAGCTCTGGGTTCTGCAATGCCCAAATGCCCACCAGCGCGTCTATGTCAAAATGGTTGGCGGTAACATAGCGGTACTTCGCCAGATCGGGCCAGTTTTGTTTGAGGGCTTGCAGCACCATGCCTGCGCTGGTGTCTTCCCTGAGTTCCGGAGGGGTTGGGGCTTCCCGCCAATGCGACAAGACCAACCCGTTGGGGTGAAAACTGTCTACTACTACTGCCGGGGTCTTTTTTACCTGGGGGAAAGGAAGATACTCAAACGAATGCATGATTCTGGTGCTAGTAGGTATACGTTACGGGAAAGCCTGCTCCTGTGATGACCGAAGCTTTGGTTTAAGGTTGTTTTGCCTGAAACAGCCTGTAAACGCAAACCTACTCTTTATTTCCGTTTTCCGCGCCGGTTGGTGATTTTGTCTAGCCGTTTAGTGCGCACCCAGTTCAGGTATTTCTGCAGTCCCTCAGATTCGCGCAGGGCCGGAATGGAGTTGTAGAGCACCGCCAGTTCTTTGTTGGAATACGTGAGGTGCACCGTGCTGTGGCAGGGCTGGCAAAGGGGCGCGGTGGGGCCGTGCCTCCCTCCTTCCTCGCGCGGAATGAGGTGGTGTAAGGTGGTGAAACCCACCTCCCGTTCGCACAACGCGCACACCGGATCTGCACTTTCTTCTTTTTTCTTCCTTTTTCTGGCCATTGTTCTACCTGCAACTAACGCTTCTCCTGGCGCTGGCTGTCGTGGATAGACAAACCTAGCCGGTTGTGCGCCGTAAAGCTTTTTTCCGGCTTATGCCTTCTAGTACAGACACCTATGGCTGCACCATCTCCAATTACGTCCCAGGCTACCGTTCCTGCTCTCAGGGAAAGTTGGCTGCTTTTTATTCTGGCGGCTATCCAGTTTACGCACATCATGGACTTTGTGATCATGATGCCGCTGGGCCCCCAGTTGATGCGGGTTTTTCAGATCAGCCCGCGCGAGTTCGGTTTTCTGGTATCGGCGTACACGTTCAGCGCCGCCATTTCGGGTGTGCTCAGCGCCTTCTTCATTGACCGGTTTGACCGCAAGAGTGCCTTACTGGGTTTGTACCTGGGCTTCACGCTTGGTACGTTTGCCTGTGCGCTGGCCCCCACGTTCAGCTTCTTACTTATTGCGCGGGTACTGGCCGGTGCCTTCGGTGGCGTTTTAGGTGCCCTGGTGCTGGCCATCATCGGCGACTCCATCCCCGAGGAAAGGCGCGGTGCGGCAACCGGCCGGGTGATGGCGGCATTCTCGGTGGCATCCATCGGGGGGATTCCGGTGGGCTTGTACCTGGCCAGTCATGCCAGTTGGCATGCGCCTTTCTATCTCCTGACGGGCCTGAGTGTGCTGGTTCTGTTTTTAACCTGGCGAATGCTCCCTCCCATGCGGCAACACCTGTTGCAACACGTTCCCCAGCATCCGGCCAAGGTACTGCTCACTATCTTCAGCCAGCCTAATTGCCTGTGGGCATTCGTTTTAATGGTAACGCTTTCCCTGGCGGGCTTCACGGTGGTACCTTTTCTGAGCCCCTACATGGTAGCCAATGTGGGCTTTGAGGAAGCCGAGCTGAGCTATATTTACTTATTTGGGGGCTTGGCTACCGTAGTAACCTCCCAGATGGCCGGACGGCTTTCGGACCGGTTTGGAAAAAAGAGGGTGTTTCAGTTAGCGGCTTTGGTTTCCGTTATTCCCATCCTGGTGGTAACGCACCTGACCCGGGTACCCCACTGGCAGGCGTTTGTGGTGACTACCTTCTTCTTTATCTTTTTCGGGGCGAGGTTTGTGCCGGCCATGTCTCTCATCACCTCCAGCGTGGAACCCCGCCTGCGCGGCTCCTTCATGAGCGTGAACTCATCGGTGCAGCAACTGGCCTCCGGGTTAGCCGCTTTTCTTTCCGGCTTGGTAATCACCAACGCCCCCGGCTCCCAGGAACTGCTCCATTTCGGAACGGTAGGTATCATTGCCACGGTCTTCACCTTTGTTTCCATGGGCGTAGTGATGAAGCTTCGGCAGGTGAGCTAACCAGTAGTTCTGAGTCTTGAGTCTTGAGTTCTGAGTCTAGCTACCTAGTCTAAAAGATTGAAAGCCGATTAGGGCTTGTTTTCAGAAAACAGGCGCTAATCGGCTTTTCTGGTTAGTAGAAACTTAATTGAATTCTAGACCTCTTCCGGCTGCAGCAAGAACCCATCTTTCATGGTGAGTTTGCGGTCGGCCATGTCGGCGAGGGCGGGGTTGTGGGTCACTAACACAAAAGTCTGGCCCAGGTCCTGGCGGAGTTTGAAGAAGATCTGGTGCAGTTCCTCGGCGTTTTTGGAGTCCAGGTTTCCGCTGGGCTCATCAGCAAAGATCAGCTTGGGCGAGTTAATGAGGGCGCGGGCCACGGCGGTGCGTTGCTGTTCTCCCCCGCTCATCTCTGAGGGTTTGTGGTCCAGGCGGTGGCCCAGGTTCAGCATCTGGAGCAGCTCGCGGGCGCGGGTTTCCACTTCTTTCTCAGGACGGTCAGCTAAAAAACCGGGCAGGCTCACGTTTTCCAACGCAGAGAACTCGGGCAGCAGGTTGTGGAACTGGAAGATGAACCCAATGTTGCGGTTTCTGAACCGGGCCACCTCTTTGTTGCTCATCCCCGATATTTTCTGGCCGTGCAGGTACACCTCGCCGGAGTCTGGCGTGTCCAAAGTGCCAAGCAGATGCAGCAGGGTACTTTTACCGGCACCAGAGGCCCCTACAATGGAAACCACTTCGGCTTCGCCGATGGTTAAGTCAATTCCTTTGAGCACGGGCAGTTTCCCGTACGATTTATGCAGCCCACGGGCCTCCAATAAAACTGGTTTCTCTATACTCATGTATTACAAAACAAAAACGAAGGGACGGTAATTGCAAACGGTTGGCTTGTTTGCATGAAACGAAGCATCCCATTTAAAGTTAACCGTAGCGGCGTTACACCGTAACGCCGTGGTGGAGGTTCCGATTACATACCCTTAGCAGAAGGTGCTGTATCAAAGCCAAGAAGATGGGGAGCTGAGCTTAGATAGTTCCATAGCACCACGGCGTTACGCCGCTACATTTGGCCAATTCTCCGAAATACAGGTCATAAATGGAGCATCACCTTCACTGAATATTCACTCAGAACTTAAGACTCAGGACTCAGAACTAACCGCAAAGCGGTGTCTGCTTTGAAAAGTTAGCCGTATCTCTTACTTTCGTGCACCTAATAACATCAACCTAACCTCATGAATATACACGAGTACCAGGCGAAAGACATTCTGAAACGCTACGGCGTTCGCGTTCAGGAAGGCATCGTGGCAGAGACCCCCGAAGAGGCGGTAGCCGCTGCTAAGCGTTTAACCGAGGAAACCGGCACTGGCTGGCACGTAATCAAAGCCCAGATTCATGCGGGCGGTCGCGGTAAAGGCGGCGGGGTGAAATTGGCCAAAAACCTGGAGCAGGTGAAAGACATTGCAAGCCAGATCATTGGCATGCAGTTGGTTACGCACCAAACCGGACCAGAAGGCAAAAAAGTAAACAAAGTGCTGGTGGCGCAGGATGTATACTATCCAGGCGACTCTGAGCCTAAAGAATATTATGTTTCTATCTTATTAGATAGAGCCAAAGGCCAAAATGTGATCATGGCGTCTACCGAAGGCGGTATGGACATTGAAGAAGTGGCGGAGCACACCCCTGAGAAAATTTTCAAAGAGTGGATTGACCCAGCAGTTGGTCTTCGTCCGTTTCAGGCCAATAAGATTGCATTTGCCTTTGGTTTACAAGGCGAGGCGTTCAAAGAATTCACAAAATTCCTGACCAGCCTGTACAACGCTTATCTGGACACCGACGCTTCTATGTTTGAGATCAACCCTGTGTTGAAGACCTCAGACAACAAGATCCTGGCCGTTGACGGTAAAGTAGACTTAGACGACAACGCTTTGTTCCGTCACAAAGACTTAGCTGACCTGCGCGACTTAGCCGAGGAAGATCCTTTGGAAGTAGAAGCGAGCAAAAGCAACCTGAACTACGTGAAGCTGGACGGTAACGTTGGCTGTATGGTGAACGGTGCTGGTCTGGCCATGGCGACGATGGACATCATCAAGCTTTCTGGCGGTGAGCCGGCTAACTTCCTAGACGTAGGAGGTGGAGCCAACGCGCAAACTGTAGAAGCTGGTTTCCGTCTGATCTTGCAAGACCCTAACGTAAAAGCTATCCTGATCAACATCTTCGGTGGTATCGTACGTTGCGACCGCGTTGCCAATGGGGTGGTAGAGGCTTACAAAAACATAGGCACTATCAACGTTCCAATCATCGTGCGTCTGCAAGGAACCAACGCCGAGGAAGGCGCTCGTATTATTGACGAGTCTGGCCTGAAAGTATACTCTGCCGTAGCCTTGAAAGAAGCTGCTCAGAAAGTAAAAGACGTGTTGGCTGAACTAGCCTAAGCATCACCTACTTATCACATCAAAATGCCTTCCTGGTAACAGGAGGGCATTTTTTTTGCTGTCTGGTGCAACTTTTGCTCCTTTACTAAGCTCCTTCCCTAAACCATCTGCTACTTAACCCTTACCTATGAAAAAACGAAGTACCCTCTCCCCGTTTCTCTTTTCTCTTCTGCTTTCCTTTGGCTGCGTTTCCCTTGCCGAGGCCCAAGACAGAGTAGAAGCCAGAACGCTCAGGTTTGACTCTTCCCCTCAGGTGAAACCAGAATACCTGCGTAGTACCCCAGACAATCCCTACCTTACTCAACTACGCACCACGTACGGGTTAGACAAATTGATTTCCGGCAAGAAAACATATTTTGAACGGGTACAAGCCGTCTGTGCCTGGGTCCGAAAGCTGTGGGAGCACAACGGCATCAATACGCCCCTTAAAAATGACCCTATCACCATCTTGGAAGAAGCCGCTACCGGCAAGAGCTTCCGGTGTGTGGAGTACGGGGTAGTGTTGAATGGCGCGCTGAACTCGCTGGGAATACCAGCCCGCACCTTGGCTCTGAAAATGGAACATGCAGACACCATTCAGTACGGGGCCGGGCACGTGGTGGCAGAAGCTTACCTGCGCGACCAGAAAAAATGGATTCTGGTAGATGGGCAGTTTGACGTCATTCCTACCCTCAAAGGAAAACCCCTGAATGCCGTAGAAATGCACCAGACCCTTGCCGCAGGCTCTCCAAACCTGCAGGTAGTTTCTTTCTCAGGCACGCAAGCCACCGACTATTTCCAGTGGATTGCTCCGTACCCCTTTTACTTTGACACCCGTCTTGATAACCGCTACGGCATAGAGCTGAAGCCCGGGAACATAATTCTAGTACCAACAGGAGCCCAGAAAATAACGGTTTTCCAGCGCATCAGACCGCTCACTGATTTTACCTACACGCACTCTCTTGCAGACTTCTACCCTACCGTGAAGTAAGAACGGCTATAAATCAAAAACGGGAGCTCCTGAACAGGGCTCCCGTTTTTGATTTATTTTAGTGGAAACAGGCTTAAAACTTTAGTCAAGCACGTTCAGTTTCACATCTATGTTGCCTTTGGTACCCACTGAATAAGGGCACACCTCATGCGCCTGGGCTACCAACTCTTCGGCTTTGGCGCGGTCTACGCCGTCTACTTTCACGTCTAGCTGTACAGACAAACCATAGCGTCCGTCGTCAAACTGGTCCAGGCCTACATGCGCGGTTACGGTTGAGTTTTCATCTAATCTGATCTGCTGTTTGCTGGCTACCAACTGAAGGGCGCTCTGAAAGCAAGCGGAGTACCCTGCCGCAAACAATTGCTCGGGGTTGGTGGCTCCGCCTTTACCCCCCAAGCCTTCGGGCAAGCGCACGGGCATGTCAATGATTCCGTCTGTTGATTTAACCTGGCCATTGCGGCCTCCGGTGGCGGTTACCTCCGCCGTGTACACTCTTTTCATAGTTAGTTTCTTTGGTGATAAACTGACACAGTATCTTATGCTAAACTATTTCAGTCCGAAAATGTTAGCCCCGCCCTTCCTTTCTTCTCTGATTTTGCCTGCTTTTTGAAAAAGCAGGCAAAAAACACCCACAGTACTTTCTTTCTTTACGGGCATTTCCTACATTTGCCCTCGCAATTCCGGGCCACGTAGTACAACGGATAGTATTGGAGTTTCCGAAGCTCTCGATCCTGGTTCGATTCCAGGCGTGGCCACCACAACAGAAAGCCCTCTCAGTTTAATGCTGGGAGGGCTTTTTTGCTGATACAGTGATAGGGATTGCCCAATCTTGGGAGGGCGGTATAGGCCGGTAAGGACGCAAAGAAAGCCTATACGTTTACCAATGCTAAAGTTACTCCACCTATAGAGCAGCGGTTTCTCGGCCGTGGTAGAAGCTCAGAGGGGTTAGGCTTAGATGAATGTCCTGTTACTTGAGAACTGTACATCCAAACTTCTTAAAAGCAGCCATAGATGAAGCCTGTATACCCGCTGTTTATCTTCCTCGGTTCATCACCAGTATTCTGAAAAATCAGAAAATCATGCATACGGTTGGCTTTCTTACCGAAAGATTAGCTAAAAGGCGGCGAGACCATTGGCCGATGCATAGTGTCTACATGATTAGATAAGCCTATTCTATCATAACCAATATAAGTTCCCCTTAGAGCTTATTAGCTTTTCGATAAACTCTTCAAGTGAGTCACATATTTTCATCCAGTTTGCAGGTACATCATCATGGTAGCAATCAAGGATATCATAGGTTCCCTTAGGATATGTCCTGAAGGCAATGAAGTCACCGTTTCCAATAATGCTGCAGAATACTATCAAAGAGCTATCCCAATCTTCCTCATATGATTCTTTCAGAAATCTAGTCTCTTTGTTTACCTCTTCCGCTCCGTAGAAACTGAATCCACCTATATCTTCAAACTGGAATAATGTAAACCCGTTGAAATTCCTTAGTAAGGAGATATAATCCTCTGGGATACTTACTTCATCTATGTTAACATGCCATGTAAGTTCTTCTTCAGATGCACCTGCTTTATTAGTAAAGCTAACTTCAAGTCCTTCAAAGTTTTCTACCTTCTTATTAGATTCAAATAGAGCCTTTAATATGTCTAGTGTTTCTGGACGCACTTTTTTCAATAAAAATGGCTTATATCAATCGGGCTACAAAGTGCTATGATGCTTTTGAGGTGATGTTATAGCCGTTTTAGGCTGCTTAACAGTTTTATCCTGAAGGTTTAAAGCCTTCTTTACAGCTTTATACTGCGCGTCAATGACTGCCTGGTTATGCCCGTGAGCAGCACCCGGTACCAACACGAACTCTTTCTTCGGAGCCTTCACTTTGTCAAAATACGCTTGGGTAAGCTCTTTAGCGGTTAAGATATCTTCCTCTCCCTGGATGAAGTATACCGGAGTTTTATAGTGTAACCCATCCTTCATAAAATTTACGCCAGCCTCCATGGGTTTAATTCCCATTGCTTTATGGCCGGCAAAGTATAGAAAAGAATAATCATCCCCGTTATACCTGTCGTTGGCATCTTTCTCATTGTCGTAAGCACTTGTTACTTTCCACCAATTGGCAGGGGCAGGCACAGAATTCTGCCGCTCATACTTTTTGATGATGCGCATGAGCTGGCCTGATTTTCTGGCATCCTCATATGGAGGAGGACCCAATGTTGCCAATTTGTCTAAAGATTCCTGGTCTTTGGCCGCCTGAGCTAATTTAGACACGGTATTAAACGCGTTTAGAAATCCTTCCTTCCAATCAACTACTTGTGAATGGCCTATATAGGCATCAAAAAGGTCCGGGCGCTTTAAGGCCATGTTGGCTCCCAGCACTGAACCCCAGGATGTCCCTATAAGGGTTATTTTCTTCTTCCTGAGGTGGTTTATAAGGTACTCAGAAAGCTCAATCCCGTCGGTTGTCATTTGCTCAACAGTCAGAGGGGTCTTCATCCAGTACTCTTCGGTTACCGGATCGGGGGCATTCTTGCCAAAGGTTCTTCCTGCTCCCCGCTGATCCCAATACACCAGCACAAATTCTTTTTTCCAGGAGCCATAGATAGCGTCATCATACTGGCTCATGGTGCTGCCCGGTCCGCCATGCAGGAACAGAATAACAGGCTTAGATCTGTCTTCTCCGCTGATGGTAACCCACTGCCCTATACCGCCAATGGTAACGAATTTTTCTTCATTAATGGATTTTGTTTGCGCGGCCAATCTGCCTGCAACGAAGCAAAGAAGTAGAATCAGAAAAGTGGCATTCTTCATATTGTACTGGGTTCCTGAATAGATAATTAGGGATTGCGGGTTACAAGTTAAAAAATTGGCTACATCATTTTTCAGCTTGCACAAGCTGAGGCTGTAGAAGCACGAACTTGTGAAACTGTACTAGTGGTTATGAAGAGCCGAAAAGCTTTTGCCACCACGTCCGCCCCCCTTTTGGCAAGTTTCTGGTATCAGTAGTTTTTCTTTCCGCCTCGTCAAGTAAGACAGTAGGTATCGTATTTTTGAAAAAATAAAGTGTCGTTGAGTTTTCTAATTTAGGGTTCGCAATAACCCCATCCTTTACAAGCTCATAAAACTCGCGTTCAATTCTCTCTTTGTCTTTATATGCTGGATACTTATTGCGCTGATTTTCGATAAATTTTGTTAGTCTCCATAAGTCAAACCCATCGTGTCTTGGTTCTGGAAAATATGCGAAGTCAAAGTCCACAATCTTGTCTTTAAAATGCGCAGCTAAACCAATTCCATGAAAAGCATAAAAGTAAAGTCCTTCGTCCAATAATTTTCCTGTCTGTTCATAAACTCCGTTATGCCAACCTTCAAGAATATCATTGACTTGGTATTTGTCTTTGAAAATGTGAACGGCTTTATCAGCGCCTATCTGATAGTCCCTAATTATGTCTACAAGGGTAATGTTCGTCATTTAAATAATTAGTTACTTAAACTAACCTGCGGCCTAGACCGTCGGCCGATGTTGGCGTTTACAAGTTGTTAGCGGTAGTGCTTTTTGTCAATTCTATTTTCATGCCTTCCCATGTTGTGGTCAGTGGGAAGTATTCTGCATGCCAGCATTTGTGAAAATATTCAAAGTTGGCTATATCATGTATGATTGTTTTTCTGAGCTTTTCCTTCGCTTTGGTTAATCCGCTTTTGGTCCAATAGCCTCCTAGTTTATGGCCAGACATATAATTTAAACTAAAAAGAGGAATGCCTTTAATGTCATCCAAACGCCAGTGCATATTGCTAATACTGTTTGGTGGAATATGAAACTGAGCCCCATCCAAACCATTTAGTTGGTCAATTGAATCTAATTCTGGGGTTAGATTGAAGATATTTAAATGGACTTTTATATACCTATCGCCCCTTGCCACATACAAATCTACAATTTGTAGTTCTCCATCAATAAACCGACATAATTCATAATTAAAATCTCCGTGTTCATTTCTCCCGTACCATGCGGTTGAAAAAGGGGACTTCTTAAATCCAAGCTTCTCTAAAGAAGGAATTGCGCTTTCAGTAACTATCTTATTCCGAATTGTCAGAAGTTCTTTATCAGTAGATTTGTAAAATAACCCCATTGATTCTTCAATATTCTATTTATGCATTACCGCTAAGGTATGGTGCAGCCGAAGCCCGAAGCGTAGCGAGGGTAAAGGCTGCCCTTTGCTACATGACTTAATTTTTTAGCTTAACTCTTACGGGTTTGCCTTCAACTATGCCTTCGGCAAATATCTCCCCCTGCTCACTGTCAACTGATACCTTGTCAAAGCGTTGCTCAATGACAACAGCACCTGTCGTGTCAACTACGTACCACTTCTCATCTTCCTTCATTATCAATCCGTGGTACCAGTTAAAGTCTCCTATCCCCCTATAGTTATAAGGTGCTATTATTTCTCCTTTATAGTTGATAAACCCATATTTTTCCCCCTTCTCTATTACGGCCACATCATTTTTGAACTCCCATATGCTGTCAAAAGGAATGGTGGAAATCGGCTCTTGCTGTTTATTAATCAGGTAGAATTTATCATGCTGCTTTACAATAGCTGTTCCTTTGTAAAAAGGGGCTGCAAATTGGTATTTAGGCCCAACAAGCCAATTCCCCTTATTGTCTACAAACCCATAAAGCGAATCCTTTAAGACTAATGCAGAGTTATCAGAAATTTTCACATCATCGAACTGGGGTCTGAACAGCACCCTGCCTTTGGCATCAATTAACCCATACTTGTTAAATTCATGGCCTACAGCGTCTCCTTCATAACTTCTTCCGCCAGAGTCCACCAGAATTAACCCGTATTCTTGCCAATCTTCTATAAAATCAAATTGCGCCTTCAATATCACATTTCCGCTTGAATCAACAAGCCCTTGTTTTCCCTTATCCTCGTAGATGTAGATACTCTCACTTATGCCACCTATTACCCGTCTAAACTCCACTTCTTTATCATCTGCTACGCTACAAGAAGCGATGATAAAAAGGAGCATAATTAGGAACAAATTTTTCATTGCTTGTTATGACATGTAACGGTCTCGTGTATGGGCAGTAGCTGATTAAAAGCGAAGACTTTTGATTTATTACTTCACCCACTATTACCCATACACATTGTTATCGGTTCGGGCCTTTATTCAAACTACTTTTCAATTTCATTGTCAGCTTCATAATCACCGGTCTGATAAATCCATAGGTAAGAATTCCAATAGCTGCCAATATGAGAATAAAAAAGGTGGGTAATATTGCTCCAAATGTATAGGTCATGCCAAGAATGAAGCCTAAGATGAACTCAGCGTAATATATTGGAATTATTAAGCTGAGCACTAATATGATGTAAGGAACATTATCTAAAAAGGCAGTGTATCCATTCGTGAATGAAGTTGCTATCAAAACCCCTAAGCCCAAACCTGTTATAAAAAGTCTTAAAGCCTGTCTTTGCAGATTGTTCGTTGGCTGTCCCTGTGAAGATTGTTTGCCAATTCTCTTTTCCGTCTTGTCTATAAGAAACCATGTAAGAGTTGGAAGTATCAATCCGTTCCACCAGTTGGAGATAGCAGGCAGGTTTTGTTGTTGTAGAATATGATGACTGGCGACACCACCATGAAAATGCTCACAGATAAGTAAGGAGAGAACAAAAACAGTTACAATACCTGTAAGAAGGACATTGATATTTGACCTGCTTTGTCTTCGAGCAATCTCTTGATTTATCATCATTTTCTATCTTCCTTTTAATTGTCTGCTTGACCGATAACGGTCAAGGGCTATGCGTCCATTCCCTCATTCTTTGTTTGGTCATCCGGAGCAAGTGTTAAATAGCTATCAAAAAGCCGAATATATTTCCACCCGCCATGACGCAAAGCCAATGTTGTATACCGCTTTATCGGTTATTTAAGAAATCAGCCAAAATCTTATTGAAAAGTTCTGGCTGATCCATCAATGGTAAATGCCCGGCATCCTGAATTATATGAAATTTTGCATTTGGAATTATCTTAGCGGCTGCTTCTCCATATTCAACAGAAAACAATTTATCCTCTTTTCCCCAAACGATAAGTGTTTCATTTTTTATCTGCTGTAATAATACTTCTGATATTTTCGATACAGCAGATCCTCTTCCTTGTTTAAACGCTTTTTTTCCACCTTTATCTTTAAGAACTGCTATGGAGTAGAAACTATGGTTTGGGTCTCTGTTTGAGGGATTATGAAGGATATAATGAGAATTAAAACGATTTGCCCAAGAAGATGGAAAAGTATTCATCCCTAACATTCCAACAAGAGGCCAAAAAGAGACTTTTGCACCTAAACCAGCAGAGTTAACTAAAACTAACTTATCAACCATTTCAGGATTGTCTAAGGTAAACTGTAAGGCAATAGCACCTCCTTGGGATAATCCAACAACATGAGCCTTTGGTATTTTCAATTCTGTTAGAAAGCCTTTGAGCCACTGCGAGAAATAGGGGCGGTCATAAGGACCATCGGGTTTATCAGATTCACCATATCCAACAATGTCTGGCACAATTACCTGAAAACTTTTCGCAATATGACCAATAGATGGATACCAAGTTACAGCACCCGCACCGGCGCCGTGTAGAAAAATTAAGGGTTTGCCGTTCCCTGCTGATAAGTAGCTAGTTTTAATACCTCCACTAGTTATCTCTCTTTGTTCGACTACTCCTTCTATTTTGTCAATTAGGTTGTTCCTGTAGTTTGTTCTATTAGTTTTTTTCAAGTCTTTTAAACCAATTGTTTTGATTGATTTGTGTATTTGAATAGTCTGTTCCAAATAGGACCCAACGTTCCCTGCATTTGCGCAGGAGCGGAAATAGGAGCAGAGTATTCTCCGCTAAGATAGAATTTTCTTGGTTAGGACAAACGTTCAACTTACTCTAAACCAGCTCTTGCGTAAATGCAACGTTACCGGCAGGCGCTTTTAAGTCTAGCTTTTAAATTCGGCAAAATGCCAAAGTACACCTGACGGATCAATAAGCATACATTCATTTCCCCAATCGTTTTGTCGCACAGGAATTACTTTAATATTTTGGTATTTTTTGTCAAGTTCAAGTTCTTGTAAATGTTTATAGAAATTGTTAACACTATCAACTTCCAGCAAAACCATTGTGTTTTCAAGCCATTCCTTTACATAATAATCTTGAAGGTAAAAACTTATTCCATTCGTAATAAATAAAGACATTTTTTCCGAAATGATTCTTTCCTCAAAACCTAGATCTTTATAAAACGATTGGGAAATTTGAAAATTTACAGAACCAATAAAGGTTCTTATTGATTTGAATGTTGGTTTGTTTTCTTCCACGATAATTAATATGTATGTTAATTTGAGTTCGTCGCTCGGCGCTTGCCAATAACGGTCTCGTATAAAAGACGTGTAAGGCCGTCGGCCTAGCTGGCGTTTAGCTTAACCGTTGGCAGCTGGTTTTTTATGCGTATCCATTTGTTCCAATTCCTAAACGTTCGCCTGTCGTTAGGTTTAGTCTAATTGTGAAATAGCAGTTTCCACCATCAAATACATGAATAATTTTTCTCCGCCAATCTTCATCAAAGTCGTTACAAAACCCATTTATCCAAATTTCTTTCTCACCTTTTTCATTCAAATAAGGAACGTATTGGATCTTGTAGTTACTTAAATTCATTATTTGATGCATTCTGGCATATTTCTTCTTTTCTCCTCGCTTTCTAAATCCCTCGCTTATTACTTTATTGAAGTCTTTAATATAATCTTGAGAAGATTTCTTCACTAAATTCAACTCAGCGTCAGATAGCTCTGTAGTTGTCGATGATGGAGGAAGGATTTTATAAGTTGTTATTAAGTCGAAGATTGTTGATTGGTCTTTTAATATTACATAATCCGACTGTCCTTGACAGACTGTTAGATTTAGAAGCCAAAACAATAGTAGTAAAGCTTTTTTCATATTTAACTTACTGCTAACGTACTTAGCTATGGCACGTTTTAATGTGCTATAGGTGTGGTTAGCCAAAGTTTTTATAATTAAATTTTCACTTGTTGTGCTTAATAATTTCTTGGAAATTAGAATTAATCCACATTAAGCGGATGTTCAATAGCCTATATTTCGCCTACCGTATAAATTATTTGAGAAGAACCATTTTGAATAAGTGCAGATTTTGGCCTAATAATTTTCCCTTCGAATGTAAAGTCTTCATCTGAAAAATTAACAGTGATTTTTAAGCTATTGCCAAAAGTGGTCTGCTGAACCTGCCGGTCATCTGTTAAGATATTAAAAGCAGTCATAGGCTCCAAAACTGCTTTTTCATGAGTTTGGCTCCAAACTTTCAAATGTTTTACAATCCGCTCCTTATTTACTATCCACTGGTCTTGGTCCAGATGATACAAAGGTGGAGAATTGTAGAGTAACTCTGCTAACATGCGGGTACTAACTTCATTTTTGAATCGTAACGACCCTGATTCCCAGTGCGGTGTTGTAATTACTGCATCATTATATACTAAGCGAAATAGAGGTAAGGAATAGGAAGGTTCCAGGTAAATGTGGTGATATAAGTTTTTAACCGGTACTACTTTAATGTATTTGGATGGAATGTTTCCAGGTGGAGCCCAATAATCACCTAAATAATATGGACTGTTTCTATTCTTTCGAAAATCCGGGTCACTCCAATCAAATACCGGCATCTCTAAACCTTGCGCATAAGCTAAGGAACGACTCGCATAGTCATTTCCACCCTCTGACCCGATTACCATGTTGTGCTTATTTGCTATATAATCCATTCTGCTTAAGCGGGCATTAAAATCTTCTTCTTGAGTAGTTAAATGGCCAGGAGTGTAATCATCAAATATTTCACCTGTTGCGTCACAATCCAAGAACCACATATTGTAAGCAACCCCACCTTGCAGAATAGCCTGAACCCTCTGTTTTACAGATGGCAGGGCAAGCGTTGGGCTTAATAACCGTCCCCGGCCAAGAAAACCTTCGTATTTTTTTCCAAAAGCATTGGTGATGGTAGCATTTTCAAATAAAGTAGTATCCATAAACCAAGGTGCCCGCCAGGATTTATCTTCTTCGTTATGGATATCATGATAGGAGTCATAAGGTCCTATTAGGTAGCCTAATTGGTTTGCCTTTGCCACAAATCCTGGATTTTTTAACCCATCTGCCCAATCCGAGAAGCAAATCCAAGCTTTCTTTATACCTGATTGATACATTTCATCTAAAAGCGCGGTATTGCTTTTACCCCACTCCTGCGGAGCATCAACTGTTTCTTTTAAGGCACTTTTTAATAGTGTTTTGTTTAAATTATACAGTTTTTGTTCGCCTAATTCATTTATATTGGATATAGGTTTGGTATTATTAAATACTTTTGGATTATAAAGTTCTTTCATAGCCAAAACTTTATTTAAGGCTCCTACTATGACTTTTTTCTGGTATTCATTAATGTAGGTTTGTGATTTAGCTTCCTGCCAAACGGTGTTAAACTGATTCGCAGCATCCACTTCATCATAGGTCATTAGCAAATACTTCATCCAACTAAAAAGCGATTCTTGAGATTTCCAGGAAGTCTGTAGTATTTTCCAGTGAATATTTTTCTCTGCTATCAAACCATGGGGCCAAAAGTAAATCTGGGGGGCTCCATATAATTTCCGGATGTTGGGGTTTTCCTTCGCCTTTTCTTCCAGTGTTTTAAACCTGCCTATTTCCTGGATATAATCCTTGTAAACCTTACTAATGGCAGCAGGATTATTTTCTGTCAGGTAAATCCTAAATCCATAATTTTTCTCTTTGTTTATGCGGGGGAATTCATGAAAAAAGGAAAAGCTTACTTCAGGACCAGTGTCAAACCGGATAGTGTTGTTAAAGGTGTTTTTAGCTACATATAAAATAGTATATCGGGATTTATTTAATGCAAAAAAGCCCATAGAAAATGATTGCATGAAATTGAATGACTTTCCATTTAGGAAGGCTTGCCACAAAGAATCGTTTGCCGGAATATATTTCCCCTCCCATAAAGGAAGCATATAGCTCTTTGCCTTTACTTTGGGCCAGGTAAAATTTTCTGCCCCCTCCGAATGAATAGTTACATCTAAAAAATCTTTTTTCTTCTCAACTTTTATGGAAATATTTCTATTGGGTAAAAACCAGGAAACGCTGGAGGCCGAGCGCTGCACCCCATTAATAGCCATTTTAGGAAAAGGTGTACTCACTGATTCTTCAATGCCATTATGAGTTACTTTTATGGCAAAAGTTTCCGGATCAACATTAAACTGGAAATCCTTTAAAGGAAGATGCACTATGCTCTTTACTTCTTTCTGACAAGTTTCGGATTGCGATTTTAGTGAGATAAGACATGCTATTAACGCTAAGATGCCAGCAATTAAAAATTTCAGGAAGCTGCAAATAGCTTTAATAGATTTTATCATTTTGCATTAAAAATTTAGACTTATATTCCTTAAATTTTGGCTAACGGACTAGTGTAAACGGCGGCGAGGCCGTCGGCCGATGCTGGCGTTTATGCAGTGTTGGGTGGAGTTATTTTTTATTCATAAAGGTATAGCTGAACTTCAGAGAACTACTATCAAGTAATGCCTCACCCAAAACTACACTTTCAAACTTTAAACCTTTTTCTGTTGGACCTGAATTGCAGTTTTCTGGAAATGAATAATGTATAAATATTTTTTTTCCAGTAATACTATCAACTGTCGGCAAATAATCCTCGCCTCTTAATCCAATTTGTTCTATTAATATGTTAGAAGAATCGCATACTTTTAAATTTATAGTACTACCAAAAGCTCCTTGTTCTACTTTCGTAAGTTTAATTATATTCGCAGTCGATTTTAACTCCTGTATCAATACTTCATTATTGCCAAGGCATTTACAATCCTGCGAATTAGAGCATCCAAATAACGCTGTACAAAATAATAATAGGATTGAGTTTTTAAAGCTCATGAAGGCAATTCTAAATTTTTATTAATTACACCCAACGGACTAGTATAAACAACGAGCAAGGCCGTCGGCCGTAGCTTGATGTTTATACAGTGTTAGTTGCTGTTATTCTATTGTTATTACCGCTTCTGATTCAAAGTCCTCCAAATTCGAGAACTTAAACTTATCATCTGCGGATGGTCGTATTTTATGGAATTTGACTACGCACCCGCCGTAAACATCAATCTCTTCCCCAAATAAAGTTGTCTCGCAGAAGGATACTATGATTCTAAAGTCGGCGTCAAAGCTGGAGGTCAATTTTTGCTGTAGTCTTTTCGCCAACTTGAGCCCAATAGGTAAGTACTCTAATTCACTGTTGAGATGCTTGAAGTAGTCATCTACATGAATATTATTCAAAAAGACTTCATATTCACATTTTTTGAAATCTGTGTCTAGGATGCCAGGTCCGAAATACTGGAAGTCTTTAATCAGTACACAATCTTGTTCAATCCTAAATCCAGAATCAAGTAGTTTCTCTAATTCATTTGGCAGGTCTGTTTCGGCACTTTCAAACTTGAACTGAATTTGGTCCAAGTATGAGTCCATCAAAGAATTAGTTTCTATTTTCATTTATACTAATTGCAACTAACGTACTTGTGTAAACGACGGCAAGGCCGTCGGCCGTGGCTGACGTTTACACGTGGTTAGCCAATGCTTTTCTTTTAAACAGTTTGAATGTTAATGCAAAAGCCAGAACAGTTACAACAACTCCAATTTGAGCTACAAAATACCCTAAGTCGGTGTGGGTGAAGCTAAATATGTTCAATAAGAATAAAATGATGATGGCTTTCTCAATCTTATTCAAATCTTTCCATTGAAGTACCCCACAAGTAATGGCAGCAATCCAAAAACCCCAAGCTATCAATCCTGCTGAAGCAATTGGTCGATTTAATTCATTACTATGATTGATTAAGACAAACAATAATCCTCCTAGTAAAGCTGAAATTAAAATAATGGTAACGAGGTTATTCTGATGTGTTCTTTTTTCTATAATATATCCTGCTGGTAAAATTATGGATGCTATTCTTATCCAACCAAATAAACCAACACTTTCAAGTGGGTACGTCAGAAATCTATACCAATGCAAAGGTTGAGATAAATTACTCGGAAATAGAATTAGGTATTCACCAATCTCCTTTTCAAAAAGCATTCCTATTGTCCTAATTAGAATTGTGCTTACCAGAAGCATTATCAGGAATTTAATTGTAAAAATAGGTTTGTCTTTTTTCAGATTCATTTTTTTAAGTTTTGGCTAACGGGCGCGTGTATGCAAAGCCCGCAGCGAAGCAAGGGTTTTGCATACATTGTGTTAGGTGGTGTTATTTTTACTTTTTTATTTTTTTCTCCATCCTTCTATCCAGAAATACAATTCAGAATTATTGTTCATGAAATAAAAGGAGATAGGCATAATTTGGGTTTTAGTCCTTATTCCCAATGAGGTTATACTTTTGATTTCTTCTTTTTTAACCCTTGTCATTATTCCAAGAACATTAGTGAAAACTAATTCACCATCATAAAAATCAATAGCACTAAATTTGTTTTTGGTAAAAAGGTAAAGCCAAAAAAGCAGAACTACACCTACAACAATAATAAAAACCGTTGTATATAAATTTATTATTCCTGACTGATAACTGCCTACGGCCTCTTTACTTATCCAAAATGACACTCCTATGGCCAAAGGATAGTAAAGGTATGTTCCTGTGGAATATTTTGGAGTAAAGCTTTTCATTCTTTTTTCTAATATCACCTAACGAACAAGGCTAGAAGGCGTCCTGCACGCATTGTAGAGGTTGGATGCCTTCTAGACGTAGTTATCCGCAGTTGTTTTTCCATTTTCAGGTACTCTTTCTGGTAATTTCTTCTTTCTTTCTGGAAAAACAACGGGCTAGTTGGATTATTTTCTCCTATTATCCTTCCTTCTTAATGGCGGCTTCAGCCCTCTGGCAATGCTGTTAATAGCGAGGTATTGGCAACGTTGCCATAGGCGGCAGGCAAGGTCTGATAAATCAACCCATCATTGCAGCTATTGCCGCAAAACCCTGAAGAAGAACCACCTACCGAAGTCAGCCTCCTTGACTTTGTCCTCCCAAAAGGCTAACTTCGCTCTATCTGCAAGTCTTGCTGGGACGCTCCCGTCCGAAAGCACGCGCTTTCAGCGGCACCGCCGCCGCAAGACTCCCCAGCCCCTCATCAAAGGCTCGGGCCTTTGGCTCTTCTTCAGGCTTTTGCCGCTTTAGTGACCTTTGATTCCTTACTTCCCCTTGCCTGGAAGCTTCGCCATTATAAGAGCAGAAAATAATCCAATGACGGATTAACTACTGTATAAACGTAGTTATTCCGGTTATTGGTCCTATGTACGGAGGCAAACATACGTTTATTCAGCTACCGTTGGTCGGATAAACGTAACTGGACTAACGAATATACTATATTCTAGAACTTCTATACTAATTTCCTCGGCAACTACGGGTTGTGCTCTGGTCTGTCTTCCGTAGCCTGGTGCCAGGTGAGCGCGGCAAGGAAAACCTGCAACCGCCTTGTTCTTTGCCCAACTTCCATGCGTTAGAAATTGCAGGAGGTATGGTATTTCTGGCTAGGGTTAAGCAGGCTTAACGTACCTTTGGCTTAAGTTCAGGAGTTGATTTAGGCCAACCAACCTATTCTTGCCACGTCTTCGCGACCAAGCTGCCCGCCAGTTTCTGAGCTATTTCTGGGAAAGATTTGAAAAACCCACTAGAATAGCCCATTTTGATGAAGAAGTAAACCCCATTACCTTTCATGGACAACATCACCCTCACCACTAAGCTAAGCGAACAGGATTACATCAAAGTCAACTTCCATTTTGTGTTCCGTAAATGGAAAAGCAAATTCATTCTTGCCCTTGGGATTTTCTCACTCCTGAGCGTGCTTTTCCTGTACCTCACGGATGCGCTCACGGAGGTGCCCTGGATAGGGTTGATTTTTGGGCTCTACTTCACGGTGGGCTTTCCCGTTCAGCTTTACTTTGCCGCTAAAAAAGCTTACAAAACCCATCAACGGGTAAGCGAGACCATTGTCTATGAGTTTGACCGGGATATGGTCAGGATCACGGGCGAGTCTTTCCAGTCAAATTTCACCTGGGACAAGATTCACAGCCTCACCGAGAACAAGGACTGGGTACTTATCTGGACTACTCCCCAGGTGGCCAACGTGGTTCCCAAAAGAGATTTCTCCCCAGAACAGTTGCGCCTGTTCAAAGAGATAGCCAAAGCCCAACAGGGGCCTAAAAACAAACTAAAATACAGCAGATCCGGCGCAGCCGCCTGAAACAGCCAATTCTTTGGTTTGCACTCAGCTCTTCGCTCTTCTATCGGAAACCGTATACGCGGGAAAGAGTACCTACTTCAGGAGTCATAGCTAAGCCTTCAGCTTGGTGGTTTGTTTTGCGCTCAATTTCCAGAAAAGACACCCAAAACGTAGCAGCAACAGAAACCACCATGGAGCCTGAATTCATGAACCTTCGGCAGCAACGGGCAAGGTTGGAGAAATGCCTACCCATGACGCGGCCCTTCCCAACCGTTGTCTTCCAAATAGCCGAAGAAGCCATGCAGGTAATTGAGAAGATTGAAAACGGTACTCAACCCAGCCCCTATTTCCTGCAAATACAGAAAGAGTTTACAGAGGCCATTGAATTGTTCTTCCGCCGCAGAGGAAAAGAAGGAGCTGCCGCTCTTTACGCCACGCTCACCAGGTACCTTCAGGAGAAGGGGGCACTTTAGGCTCCCGGCGGAGGACATCACCCCCTATGTTTCACAAGGCTAGATTTTACTGGCTTGCTGCCGGATCGCTTTCAGGGTGACCTGGGTAGACGTAAACAGCTTCTTATCGCCGCTTAACTGAGCTGCTTTTGCCAGGCCTTCAAGCGATAAAACCCTGTTGGGCGCAAGTTTGAGGGCCGCCTGAAATGCCTGTTTTGCCTTGGCAGGCTGTTTCAAGGTCAGAAGCATCTCTCCCCTAAGCTCATGGGCAGGCTTGATGAAAATAGGCATCACAAACGCCCCCCTGAGGTTTTCGTTCCGGATGGCCTCCTGCAAACTCCGCTCGGCTTCTTCCCTTTTCCCTTCTTTGAACAACAGCAGCGCCTCCAGCTCATTCTGCAAGACCGTAGCCAGTGAGTACACCGTAGGGGTATTGGGAGCACAATGGTCATACGGCCCCTGTTCCATACCAACGGAGGTTGTTTTGCCCAGCGCTACGCGGATGGAGTCAAGCGCTTGCCGGGCGGTGGCCAGGTCACCTCTGTGTATTGCGGCATATCCTCTGGTAAAATGCGCTATGGTTTGGCTTTCGGCCGGAAGGTCATCTAATTTCACCGGTCTGGTAAGAAAATCGCTGTTCCAGTCTTTGGTTTCTATTACATGGTGGGCCCGCATCAGAACCACGTGGTTCCGGATGAGCGGAGCATTGCTTTGCAGGGCATTTTCTTCCACCTCCTGCAAAAGCGCCAGCGCCTCTTTAAACCGGCCTTGCTGCAGGTAGCCGTGCTCCAGCCACCAGATAGAATGGTAGCCACGGTCTTCCACGCCTAGGTTTTTTCTTCTGCGCCGTTCTTCGGCGGCGGCCATAGACGCCTCATTGGAAGCTATCACCCCATCCCATCGCCCGAGGGCGGCATAGATGTGGGACGGCATGTGCAGCGCATGCTGGGCATACGGAGCCGCTTTGGGGTAGCGTTCTGCCGCTTCCAGGGCAAGGTGCGCCTGGGCCGCATTGTCATGGCAATGGATAAAGTAGTGCAGCGCCCCGGGGTGGTACGGTTCTTTGCCCATTACTTTTTTGGCAATCATGGCCGCCGTATCCGGGATGCTCACGCCCATGTACGCCAGCGCGCAAAGCGAGGCAATTTCCAGGTCGTTTGGGTCATTCTTGTAGAGTTGCCGCATCTGGCTCAGGTAAGCAAGGTCTCTGTCCCTCTTTTCCCCTTTTTCCAGAAACAGGGCTTCCACCGCCCTCAGCAACCCTTTTTCCTTCTCGGTGGGTGCCTTGGCCAGCCGCTCAGAGGCACTGTACCCTAGTTTGTTTAAGCAGGCAATGGCTTTGTCACTTTCAGAGGGTCCACCCCAGATGGGGTGGTTGTACGTCATGGCCTCGCCCCAATACGCCAGAGCGAAATCGGGGTCCTGCTGCTGGGCTTTCTGAAAGGCTTCTGCGGCATCTTCGTACTCAAAGCTATGCAACAGTAGCACGCCTTCCAGAAACGCTCTCTGCGCCTGCGGCTTACCAGAATTGGGAAACTGGATTTGCGAAGGGTTCTGGGCGGCGGCAGGTACACTACCGCTCAGCCATACCAATAGAAAAAGATACGCACAGCCGTATGCTTTTCGCAGAATTGCTTTTTCCATATCTACACGCTTTTACAACCTGAAAAAAACCGCCCTACTTTTTACCTAATTTACAAAGTAAACTCCTGTAAGTCCAGTAATTAGCGATTAGTTTTACTTCTAAGAATCCGTTGCGCTGACCTGAGGCAGACGCTTTTCTGTATTTGCCTTCTTTTCAGGAAACCGGGGCGAAAACACGTATTTTATTTACCTAAGGGATAATGCCCGGGCAATGGGTTCCGCAGGCCTTCCCTTCCACTTTTGGCTTTTTCAGGATGGAAACCAGGCACCAGCTCACCTTATTTCTGACGGAGAACCAGGAAACCATTGAACGCATCAGGGCCCGTTTTAACCCGGCGCAGTTCCGCCTCATCCCCGCCCACGTGACGCTATGCCGCGAAGAGGAACTGCAAGACCTGGACAAGGTGCGGGCGAACCTCGCGGCAATAAAGCTGGCAACCCCGCTGCAGGTTAATCTGGGGCAGATTTTGCGCACAGCAGACGGCAAAGGCGCATTCCTGCCCTCGGCCGGAGAAAACAGGCAATTTCATGCGGTAAGGAAAGCCGTGCTCACCGGTGTTGTGGAACACCCCAGAGACCATCAGCCCCACGTCACTTTAATGCACCCCAGAAACTCCGCCTGCACAGACGAGATTTTCGCTCAGTTAATGCAACATAAATTTCCCGCTCAGTTGAAGTTCCGCACCATCAGCCTGATAGAACAGAAAGCCGGCGGCAAATGGAATATCCTGCAGGAATTCAGGATAGCAGAGTAGCTTCCTGCTTTGGGTAAAGGGTTAGACCTTTCTTGTTGATTTTAGGGTTATTTCTCAGAAAAGAGGCTTGAAACAGGATTGGGTAAGTTCCTGGTCCACAAGCTATAGTTGGGCAATTATCCAGAAGTCACGCTCCCTCAGTTCAGGTATTTTTAGTAAATTTAGCTGCGCTCCTCCATGAACCCCAATGCTGTTTTAGATAGACTCTGCCACCCATAAAGACACCCAGATGAGTAACGTCTTGCGCAAACCCATTACTCCTGCAACCCAACCCCGGTCCATAGCCAAGTTAAGCGCGGCCGCCTTCCGGTGGTCCAGCCTTCTGCTGGTGGCTACGGTCTGGTGTAGCGCCGCCCTGTTTGGCTTGTACATCCTGGCTTTCTACGCCGCCGCCCTTTACGAAGGCGATATGCAGCGCTGGAACGGTGTGCTGCCCGGCCTGTACGTGCGTGATTCTGTTGCCTCCACCTCGGGCATTGGGCTACACTTTGCCACCGGCGGCATTATCCTGGTGCTGGGGAGCATTCAGCTCATAGACAAAGTGCGGGAGCGTTTTCCTGCCTTGCACCGCTGGATTGGGAGAGTCTACATTCTGTCTTCTCTCCTGGCGGCCATTGGCGGACTGGTGTTTATCTTCCTGAAAGGCACTATTGGGGGCACAGTTATGAACATTGGCTTCGGGCTGTACGGGGTACTCATGTTTGTTGCGGCCGTGGAAACGCTCCGCCACGCCCTTGCCCGCCAAATGGAGAAGCACCGCGCCTGGGCGCTGCGGTTGTATGCGCTGGCCATCGGGTCGTGGCTTTACCGCATGGACTACGGCTTCTGGCTGATGCTCACAGACGGCCTTGGTCACACCCGCCAGTTCAGCGGCGCGTTTGATATGGTGATGGTGTTTTTCTTTTACCTGCCCAACCTGCTGGTGGCCGAGGCCTTCATCAGGGCGCGGCGGTTTACCGCCTCTCCTATCCTCAGGCTTTCCGCCTCGGTTGTATTGCTATTGGCTACCGTTTTTCTGATGGTGGGCACCTATTACTTCACTTTATACTACTGGGGCCCGGCCATTGTGAATTGGGTCACTGGCGCCTAATCTGCCCAGATTCCCCTATCTTCTGGATTAGCGCCAAACGGGCTTTCTCTTTTCCCGAAATCCCAGGCCGCATTTTAGGGTAGTTTTGGGGAAGAGACACCTAAAACGAAATGATGGAAAGGAAGCCAGGAAGCAGCCTGCTTCCCGATCAGGTTGCTTTACACACCGTAATGGCTCCAAATCTTTACCTTTGGTTACCCAAAGCTGAAAAAACAAGAATGCACGCAAACCTGAACCACATGCTAACGGAAGGAAAGATTACGCTCAGGCCTTTACAGGA
This sequence comes from Sabulibacter ruber, assembly GCF_017355955.1. Classification (GTDB taxonomy): domain Bacteria; phylum Bacteroidota; class Bacteroidia; order Cytophagales; family Hymenobacteraceae; genus Nibribacter; species Nibribacter ruber_A. Next base: position 1,331,286 of record NZ_JAFFID010000001.1, read on the forward strand.
CCACGACCGCGATGCCCTGGCCCAGCTTGCCAACAACAAGAAGATCTGGGACAACCTACGGGACATTCTTCCTCACCCGTACACCCCCGCCGATGCGGACGCCTTCATTCAGCTCACCCGGCAAGAAAAGGAGCCCATGACCTTTGCCATTGCCTTTGACCAGCAGTTCTGTGGTATCATTGGGCTGGTGGGCCAAACCGACATATACCGGAAAACCGCCGAGATAGGCTACTGGATAGGCGAGCCGTTCTGGAAGCGGGGCATTGCCACCACTGCCGTGAAACTCATTACTGCCTACGGCCTCCACCAGCTTGGCTTTCTCCGCATCCATACCGGTATATTTGAATACAACCCTGGGTCTATGCGGGTACTGGAGAAGAACGGTTATGAGAAAGACGGCATCTTCAGGAAATCACTGGTCAAGAACGGCCAGATTTGGGACGAACACCGGTATTCCATCATCAAATAACTACCATATGACGAGTCATCTGCAAGAAGAAACAGTAAGGGACTACATCAGGGCTTACAACGCGTTTGATGTAGACGGCATGCTCCAGCACCTGCACCAGGATGTCTGCTTTGAGAACATCTCGGGCGGAGAGGTCAACCTGACCACCCACGGACTGGAGGAATTCAGAAAACAGGCCGAAAACGCCAAAGATTTCTTCCGGGAAAGAGAGCAGAAGGTGCTTTCTCTCCAGTCCACCAATTCCACCACCGAAGCGCACATTGACTACACCGGTGTTCTGGCCAGGGACCTACCCAATGGCCTGCAAGCAGGCACTGTGCTGCAACTGAGCGGCAAGTCTACCTTCCACTTCCAAGACGACAAGATTATTCGGCTGGTAGACGAGAGCTGAGCAATTCTTCTTTCGACCTGGCTCATACCTGTATGCGCCAGGTTGAAAGAAGAAAGCAGAAAAATGAAGGGTTCTGGCTCGGAAGAAAACCTGAACTTTCAGAAAAAGTCCGTTCCGATTCAGGCGGATATTTGCCGAGGATGGTGTGAGGAACCCGAGCAGCTTTTTATTGCCCATTACGGAAAACTGCCCTAAAATCAGAAAGCTAACCTTTCAACAAGTTGCTTCCTGAAAGCCGCTGATTCAGGCTCACCTTCGCAGAGTAGGCTTCTAATGAGCGCCTTTGATTTTCAGTTTTCTCCCCACCCATTTCACCAGAGGTCTCTCCACAAAATACGTGAGCAGAGAAGCCACTAGAACCATTATTGCTGTCATCAGCAGGATCTGCCATAGTTGCGGCAATTCTTTCAGTTGGGGCTTCACAAACTGGTTCCCGATTACCATATGGATCAGGTAGAGGCAATACGAAATACCGGCCAGGAAAAGGGTGACCTTGTTGACAATGAGCCTGAGACGATTGTTGATGGACAGGTAAAAGAACCCGAAGTAAACGAACGTCATCAGGGCGTGTTCATACAGCGGCCGGTGTAGCACCACCCCATGGATTTTAGCGGAATTACCCACGGCAAGTATGTTGGTGATGAAAGCCAGCAGCAAGAGCAACCACCTGCCCACGGTACCGCCATCATATTTTATTTTATTGAAGACAATACCCGCATAAAAAACCGGCCACACCACCATGAGCGGAAAACAGGTAAGAATTGTCCAATGAACGGCGTTAAAACTCCCCAGGGGCACTATACTTGTAAGAAATAAATACAGCACCCCTACTGCCCCAGCTTTCTCCAGGTACTTCCCCCAATTCAGAAAGAGCAACCCGCCTAGCATGGAGTAGAACAGTACCTCAATGAGAAGCGTCCAGTACACGCCATCCAGAAAAGGGATGCCCATGAAGAAATTCAGGAGAGTGAGATTGGAAAGATACTGCAGAATAGTTTGCACAGGTGAAAGGCCGTGTTTTACCTGGAAAGCAAAAATACACAGGAAGGTAAGCGAGGCACATGCCCAAAACGTTGGAATCAGCCTGACAAAACGCCTTTTGGCGTACTCAGAAGCAGAAGGGCTGGAACGAAGCAGGTTGTACCCAACAAAACCGCTGATGATGAAAAACAGATCGGTACCGCCCGCAAACATGGCCAGGTAAGCTTTATAGGAAGTTACCTCCGCAAAGTGAAAGAGCACTACAATAAAGGCGGTGATCCTCCGGGTGCAGTCCAGTTCAATAATTCGTTTGGAATCTGCATTTTCCGTTTCAACGGGGTATCTTTCTACTTGATGAGGCGCTATTACCTCTACCATTGTTTGCTCCATAGGTCGCCAATATAGGACAATACTTAGTTAAATTTAGAAACAAAGCTCTATGATAAGATAAATTTTTAACATAAATAATCCTACTCGTCAATATTATTTTAGGAAACTTACATTTTATAGCAGTTTACCACTAAGTACTTAGGCTTACTACTTGCTTACCAATGGGCAGACAAACCAATCCAACCAGAATATAGCTTAGGTTCAATTCTATCGGAGGCAACGCACGTTTAAACCAATGAAGTCATCTTACTATTTTGCTAGCGGCCAATCTTTATTAACAATTTGATAACCAATACCAAACCTCTATCAGGCTACTACATGTTTGCCTACTATGTATATTGACTTGGCGTTAATACACGGTATCACCAATAGCCTAGAAAAAAGCGGCCGTTATGGAAACAAAGGAGAAAAGCATTCCAGCCCTTCAACAAATCCTGCACAATCTTCGGGACTTGGAGGAACAGCGCCTCCAGCACCGGGACGTTACTTTCTCGCTCCTGACTCAATTACATGAAGCCTCGTCCATTTTTCAGGAGCTTCTGGCGCGGGAGAAACCAGGCGAGCAAACGAGCACAGTTATCAATTACTGCCTCATGAAACTGGAGATGGCCATTAAACAGGTGGAGTTCGGGAACGTGGGCGATGGGTTAAGTTTCAGCGAGTCGGTGATTCTCTACTTCCTTCACCAAACCTCGGCAACAAAGTAGGACTTACCTCCTAAACGCAACCTGAAAGCTTTCTTGAAACTGCAGTGTGGGCGTTTATGAAGCTGAGTGATCAAAACTCACCTAAACCACCAACGCTATAAAAACTAAGCGCTCTTTATACAGGTGGCGCCATTTTGTTCTTTAAGACCATTGAAAATGCCGTTCTTTTCTATATATTGTTACAGAAAATAACAAGAAAGGTAAGAACTTAAAAAGAATTGTATAATATAGAGCCCATAAACGGCTGCTGAAATGTTTCTTTACCAGAGACATACGCCAGCTGCAGCAAGGTTTGGGGGCGTTGTACGTCTCAGGCCCTATTTTACCACATACCCTGGGGTTGCTTAGCTTACAACAGGCCGAAAAAGCCTCTTGAATTGTTTAGAAAAGTATAAAATTTACTAACCAGAATGATAGAACTTAGACAAGAGTGCATCCAGACGCTTCAAGGAATTTTGAAAGAAATGGAGGAGTGCGCAAGTGACACACCAGAGGTAATCACCCATCAACTGGAGGCTATTCAGGAAACAGGGCACATCCTCTCTGACCTGAAAGAAACTACCCCTGCAGGCACCCAAGCCTATGAACGCCTAACCCTTCTTTTCCAGATGCTTGGGAAGGCAAAAGCAGAAGTGGAAGAAGGACGCCTACAGGAAGGCCTGTGGTTCAGCAAGTCTGTGATTACCTTTCTTTTAAATGGCACCTCCACCGATGCAGTCCCGCTTGCTCCGGTAGAAGCCATCTAAGCTGTAGTATTCAGGAACCGGGAGGAGTTGATGGAGGCGTTGGCAGGTGCTTTGGCCGGTAAAACTCTATATCATTCCTCCACCCTTCCCCTTCTCACAGGAGATCAGACCCTTTCGTAAGCACAGATTCTGTTTTCTATCTCAGTACTTCTTGGCAAGTTTCCTTTCTGCTGAGTAGCGGAGTTATGCATTTGCCGTACACAGGCCTCCTTCTTTTTATGTAGCTGCGGCTACCGCCTCCGCACCAACTTCTCACGCACTCTCAGGGCACTCATCTTAGGTTAGTACATCAGCCAAACGCTTAAACATTCTATTTTCGCTTTGATATTTGATATAAATTCTATTTCTTACCCAAAGAAATAGAACCGCTTTCCGCTAAAAGTATCTTGTGAGCCGTTGAATTTCTGCTTTGGTACTTTTCTTCCATTTGCTGCCCTTTGGTTACACGTGATCCTGCGTGGTACATGAATTTCGCGCTTAGACCAACTCTAACCCATACGTCAAGAATTCCCTCCCCTTCTTAGTAAAAAGAGCATTTGCATTCTCCGGAACTGATGTTTAGCAGGCTTTTCCAACAAAGGCTTACTACGCTGTGCTGACCAACACTGGCCATCCGTTCACCTATACCCTATATATATATGAAGCTATATATACTCATATCTAATAGTTTAATCAGAATAAAAGAATCTTATATGTTAATTGTCATCGGTTTTATTATCACGAGTGTCATCCTTTTTTCGACCGGCTCCATAGCAATCAACAAGCTGGCTATTAAGGAAAGCGAGAAAATCGCCCTGATTGCCATGCTGTTCTTTCTGATCATTCTGCTGGGTTTTCCGGTAGTTACCTTAATGAGATGACCACACTAACCTGAAAAAAAGCGTATGAAAGCACTCCTTAACTAACACCACTCCCACATCAAAGCCCCTCCACTACAGAGAATTCCCGTTACGCTCTGGCCCTAAGCTGTCTTCAAAGGCTGGCATCTATGCTGTGACGGTAAATACTTCTTTGATTTTCTACTGATTTCATCTTGTTTATTAGCAGTATTAGTACTATCTTCATTTAGAAAGTTATAATTCCTACCTAACTCTCTTACCCATGCTATACATAGGATTTATCATTGTCAGTGCAATTCTGTTCATTGCAGGAGCATTCACCATTGAAAAGATGGAGGCGAGATCACAGGAGAAATCACTTATGAGAATGGCGTTGTTTGCCTTGATCATCATCCTGGGATTGCCTATAATGTCGTTTGCAGGCTGAGAAAGGCGTTTCCATACGCTTACACCTGCCTTTTTCCGCTGGCGCAATCTCTTGCATTCTTCCTCCAGCGTTCATCGCCTCCTGCGATGACTCTCCCCCGCAAAACAACCTGTTACCCGGTTCCTTGAATTAAGGCAACTCTTGTTTGCTGCTGCCCAAAATTTCCAAGGAAACGCACAAGCTATTCTACTTAGAAAAGTGATATTTAGCTTTCTCAACCTAAGAACTGGAGCTTTTGGGTCACAGTAGCTGATGCAGTCATTTATTCTCTTCCCTCAGCTTTTACTAAGGGTACATTGCTCTGTTGTAAGAGAAAACCCAAAAGTAGAAGCAGACTGGATTCTTGGCTATTTTTCCAGAAAACAGGTCAAAAACTCTTTGTCAAAGAAAAGAAAGCAGGTATTTCTTTTGCAAAATGGGTTTGAAAAGGCATTATTAAACCCTTAAACCCAAAATCATGAATAACGGGTATTTTCGGCAATGCTGCCTTTATAAGTGATGGAGATTGGAGTTTCCTTTAGAAAAGATCTTGATAAGTGAGGGCACTTCTCCTACAAATGAAGCCTGTGGTATCAAACAATACAAATCTGGGCTTTCACCCTTTACAGTATTTGCACAAAACAAAGCAGAACAAGGCCTACAAGCACCAATACCATAGTTTATCTGGAACTATAATCAGATGCACCAAGGTAATCTATGGAAAACGGGAGTTATGGTTAGGTTTTCCGTGGTATCCTCCTATTCGCCAGTCAGCATCAACCAACTTGAGCAGCTTGCCCTTGTTCAGATTGATACTTCTGTTTTAACTGGGTTTTTCTGAAAGATGAGCGAAAGAGTGGCGGCGGAGGGAATCGAACCCCCAGCGCGTCTTAGTTTACAAATCGGAATATTTTTGACAGACGAATAGCACGACAGACAGATTCCTGCTATTACACTCCCGACCAACCTCAACTCTTAAGCCCTATCGCCGCCTTTCATCTGTAGAAATACTGTCTATACTCCCGCAAAAATACTTATTAGTAAGTATTGCAACAAACGTTTCCCTTATTATAACAGCGCCTTTCTAAGCCTTCCCTCCCTAAAGAGCCAGCCCGATGCACCAGAAGTAGCACATCTTGCCGATGCTGCACCGGTTTAACATTTTTGCTTAGCCATCAGACCGCCAGAGAGCAATTTGCCAGGCTACTACAGCTATTTTAAGGGTAAATTCAGGTCACATGCAGTTGTAATACTGATGCTTTCCAGCACCGGAAAAGATACATTTGCCTCCAACACATGACCTGACAGCTATGGAGAAGGAAGACTTTATTTTAAAGGAGATTTACAAGAAAGTGCAGACCATGGATCAGCCAAACGATTTTCCCATGGATGCGGAGAAACTAAGCACGCAGCTAGGCATCTCGCAGGAGGAGATGTTGGCGCTCTGCGATTCCCTGGCCGATAACGGCTTTGTTGCGGTAAGCTCGTTCCGCAACCCTCCGGTCCTGTACCTGACCTTTACCGGAATCCTCAGGGCGAAACGGCTTCTTACCCATTCCCCTTCCTAAGCCACCAACCCTTTTCAAAGACTTACCCAGGCAAACTGCGGCAAAATCGTTTATTCTTATCTCCTGCCCTGCAAGGCCCTCATGGTTTTCAACTGTGAGGGCCTTGCTTTTTCTGTTTTGCCGTGGGCAGGCGGGAGTTCTGTTTTAGGCATAAACCAGGAAAAACAGCCTTAAAACAGGTAAGTGCTACCACAAGCGGTACCGGTTGCTTACCATTGAAAAACTAAGCTTATCTTACTACTCAAATTACTATTCTAACTAAACCCAAATGTAAAGCATGAAGAAAGTTGTACTCCTTTGTCTTGTGTTATTGACCTGTGTTCAGGTGTTTGCGCAAAGCGTCTCAGACACCATTGAAGTAAAGAAAGGCTTCTCCACCGTTTTCCGGCAGAATGGCCGAAATCTCACGCCTAAGCAACTGCTGGACATTACCCAGTCAAACCCCGAGGCGTACAAGGAAATGAAGATCGCGAAAGGGAAGGCCGGTGTAGCAAATGTACTTGGCTACGCGGGCGGATTTCTGGTGGGCTGGCCTATAGGGGCGGCGATTGGCGGCGGAGAACCCAACTGGGCCCTGGCGGGCATTGGCGCCGGACTGATTGGCGTTGCCATTCCGTTTGCCACGTCGTTTTCCAAGCACACCCAGAACGCCGCCAGAATCTACAACTCCGGCTTAACCCAAACCGGCATGAACCACTTTGACCTGAAACTGGGATTCACCGGCAACGGCCTGGGTCTGAACCTGAAGTTCTGATTTACCCACCCGCAGGCTGCCGTCTGGGCCCGTTGTACGTACTTGTAAAAGAGCCGTCAACTGACTCAGGCGGCAGCTTGTTTTTAACGCCACTGATCCCTAACCCAAGAAAAGCTTCCTCTATGGTATACCATGTATTGAACGGAGACGCGCTGCTGGATAGGTTTTCCGCCACCGGTCTCAACGGCGAAGCAGTCATCATGCGCGAATGTTTGATTGAGGGCGATGTAACCGGCGATACGCTCCCGGAGTTCTACCGCACCAGGGCCGCCTACCTGCAAGCCACTTACCCAACCGTGCAGGAAAGCTATTACACCAAGGTAGTGCCCCAATTGGAGAAACTCACTTCCGCCCCCGCAGACGCTGAGTTCAACCTGTGGTTTGGCTATGACCTGTTCTGCCAGGTGAACCTGTGGTTCATTCTTTCGCTGCTGCACAAGCAGTCCCACAAAGAAGTATTTGTGGTCTATCCTACATACCTGAGCGGAACCGATGTCTGGCAAGACTTCGGCTTGGCCTCTGCGCAGGATCTGCTCAACTGCTTTCAGGACCGGGTGAAGTTAAACCAGGAAGACCTGGCTTTGGGCAAAGATCTGTGGGAAGCTTATAAAAACGGTGATCCATCCAGGTTGGAAGAACTATCAAAGCGGCAGTCTGCCTGCTTTCCGTATCTGCGGGAAGTATGCGCCGCTCACCTGGAGCGGTTTCCTGGCAACGGTGAGAAAGGCCGACCGGAAAAAGCGATTGAAGAAATCGTCCAGAGTGCCGGCCCTGAGTTCGCCGCCGCTTTTGATGCGTTTTCCAGAAAAGAGGGCATTTACGGTTTCGGTGATGCGCAGCTCAGGCAAATTTATGACCGGGTGGTTTCAACTGGCACTTCAACTTAACCTCATTTCCGCAGGTTGCCTGCAAAGCCTTGAGTATCAACTAACCTCGTGTTTTTGCTTTCGGCCTGCACCATTAGGCAGATTGTTCCTTTCTGGTTTGCCAAAACCTTGTTCAGCGGGGGTAAATCGGCCTTAAAACTAAATATTTTAGCTAAATATATAGCTTTTGCTAATTTTGTTCGTAAAACACCGCAGAAACAGCAGAGGCAATATGGAAGCAGCGATCATCCCTTTACACCCGCTCCAGGAGCAGCGGTTCCTGATTATCATTGACAGAGGCAACTCCCTGCCGCTTTACACCACCACGGTGCAGGCCGGTTTTCCCAGCCCCGCCACCGACTACTCCGCCGACCCCATTGACCTGAACACCTACGCCTCCAATCACCCGGCCTCCACATTCCTGGTGAAAGTGGTAGGCGATTCCATGATTGGGGCGCACATCATGCCCGGCGATCTGGCCATTGTGAACCGCGAGATCAGGCCTGCCAGCGGCATGGTGGTCCTGGCGTTCGTGGACGGCGGCTTCACCATCAAGCGGCTGGAGGTCAAAAAAGAAGCCGCCTACCTGCTTTCAGAGAACGCCAAGTACCCGCCCATCAAGATCGATTCCCCGGAGGGCGGCATCATCTGGGGCGTGGTAGTAGGCATTCACCGTAAATTCTAGCGGATATGACGTCCCTGTTTGCGCTGGTGGACTGCAACAACTTCTACGCTTCCTGCGAGCGGGCCTTCAATCCCACCCTGGAGGGCAAACCCCTGGTGGTGCTCTCCAACAACGATGGCTGCGTGATTGCGCGCAGCAACGAGGCCAAGGCCCTGGGCATTCAGATGGGCGCCCCGGCCTTTGAGATACGCGACCTGATGGAACGCGAAGGCGTGCACGTGTTCTCCAGCAACTACGAACTCTACGGCGATATGAGCCGGCGCGTGACCATGATTCTGGCGGAGTACACGCCCAACCTGGAGATCTATTCCATTGACGAGTCGTTTCTGGATCTGGGCAATTTCCGGCACGTGAACCTGGAGCAGCACGCCCGCGAGATCTGGGAGCGGGTGCCGCGCGCCACCGGCATTCCTGTGGCCGTGGGTGTAAGCGTGACCAAAACCCTGGCCAAGCTAGCCAACCGCCTGGCCAAGAAATCAAAGAAAGCCAACGGCGTATTGGTTCTCACCGATCCCATGCACATAGAAGCGGCCCTCAAAGCCACCGAGGTAGGCGATATCTGGGGCGTGGGCCGGCGCTACGCCAAAAAACTGGCGCAATTTGGCATCTACACCGCCTATGACCTCACGCAGCAAACCGACAGCTTTGTGAAGAAGCACATGACGGTGGTGGGCCTGCGCACGGTGCGCGAACTGCGCGGCGAGCCCTGCATAGAACTGGAACTGGCCCCACCCACCAAACAGAACATCTGTACCTCGCGCTCGTTTGGGGAGCCGCTCACCCAGCTTTCTGATATTGAGGAAGCCCTGGCCGCCCACACGGTGCGCTGCGCCGCCAAGCTCCGCAAACAACAGAGCTGCGCCAACGCTTTCACCATTATCCTGGAAACCAGCCGCTTCATAGACCCCAGACAGACGTACCTGAACAGCCGCACGGTGCAACTGGAAAGCCCCACCGCCAGCGAACTGGTGCTGGTACCCAAAGCGCTGGAGGCACTGCGCATCCTTTTCCGGCCCGGCTTCCGGTACAAGCGCACCGGCATTCTGGTCTCGGGCCTGGTGCCGGCCACGCAGGTGCAGCAAAGCCTCTTTGAGCCAGACCATCGCCAGCGCGATCAGGACCTGATGCAGACGCTGGATTTCCTCCGCAAACGGTTCGGGCATACGGCGCTGCGCTACGGCGTGCAGGGCACCGGCAAGAAATGGCAACTGAAAAGCGAAAACCTCTCGCCCTGTTACACCACCAGACTGGAAGGCTTACTCAAGGTTTGGTAAGCGTTTCGGGGTTGTTTCCTGGAAAAGAAGGCTAAAACGGAAGCGCCATTGCGCTCTTGGTGCGGCTGGAAATTATGTTACTTGTTTCAGGAAATTGTGTAAAGCAGCCTTGTGCCCTGGGGTTTAGTTTTGCCTTAGGATTCACAACACACACACGCGACATGAAGACGGTCACTTTTCCATCCGCTACAGGAAACCAAGCCGAAAACGCGCACTGCCCCACCCTGGAGCGTGAAGAATTAGAAATGATAGACAACCTGGAGACAACGGACTAGAACAAGCCTTAAGGAGGTAGCTATTTACCCAGCATTCCTCCACTTTTTGATAGAATTGGTTATTTTTAATCAATAGCCTAGCTGAGCCTTAAGGCGGTCTGGTTTCTTAGAATTCTGCACCTGGCTTTACCTGTTCTCGCTTCAGTTCGGCATTAGCTTTTACAGATTCCCTTAAAGACACTTGTATGGCTTTCACCGTCAGAGACCCACACCAGAAAAACATTTGCGCTACCTGCGGCACGCGTTATGCCTCGGCTAAAGATGCTGCAGACAGCTGCCCCATTTGCCTGGACGAGCGGCAGTACGTAGGCGATCATGGCCAGGCCTGGCTGAGCTATGAGGAACTGGGCAAAGGCAAAAGCATTCGGTTTACTAGGCTGCAGCCCGGTTTGCACGAGCTTATCATTGTGCCTGCGTTTGCCATTGGCCAGAAGGCGCACCTGGTTTTATCAGAGAGCGGCAATATTCTCTGGGACTGCCTTCCGTACCTGGATGAGCCTACCATAGCCTATATTCAGTCGCTGGGAGGTCTGAAAGCCATCACTATTTCGCACCCGCACTACTACGGCCTCATGGCCGAGTGGGCAGCCGTGTTCAATTGTCCCGTTTACCTGCATGAAGCTGACCAGGAGTGGGTACAGGACGAAAGCGAGCACTTCAGGTTCTGGGATGGTGCGGAAATGGCGCTTTGGGACGATATCAGGATTGTGCACGTGGCCGGTCATTTTTCGGGGAGCACCGTGTTGCACCTTCCCCACCACGGCACCAACGGCACCCTGCTCACCGGCGATTCCATCTACGTAGCCCGCGACCGGAAGCATGTTTCTTTCATGTACAGTTTCCCCAACCTGGTGCCACTGCCCCAGAAAGCCATAGAGCTCATCCGGCAGCGGGTTGAGCCACTGGCTTTTGATACCCTGCACGCCGCCTTTGAAGGACAGGTAATTGCCACTGGGGCCAAAGAAGCGGTTGACCGATCTGTGAAACGGTACCTGCGCATTTTTCAGGAGTAAACCGTAGCCGTAAAGCAGAAGCGATGTTGGGCACCCACCCAGTGGCGGTACAAAGCAAGACCATCAGCCTGCTTTCCTGCGGTACAACAACCTCGGACGGTTAGCTACCTTCAGGCCAGTACGCGCATTAAGAGATCAGCCTTTTTTTAAGCCAGCGATTTGTAAGTGTTTTAAAGGGTAATCTCATTTTCCTGTAGCTTGCCAAAGTTATTATTAAACATAACAAGTCACCTTTAAGACATTAATCCATGAAAAAGCTTAAAAAAAGATGAAATTATTTTTCAGCTCATTTAATAGACTTCACAGCACCTGTTCTGCTTCAAAAACCGGGAAATCAGCCTAGAAACGCATAAATAAAATCATATCAGTATTTAAATATTAAGATTCGTGTTTCTACGTGAAATTAGGCGTAATTAACATATTAACAGGGCATTTCAAAACCATACGCGTAGACAAAGGTTGTTAAGAAAACACAATTTATATTCTAACCACCTATGAAAAAGATTAACGTATGGATGCTCCTGTGCGGGCTAATGTTGAGCAGTGCCGTTTTGGTATCATGTGACGACGACGATGAAGACGCGAACATGGAGGAAGATCGCATGCGCATAGCTACATTTATGCAGAATGCTGCCGCCAGTGATATGTTTGAGATTACCACCGGCACCATGGCTCAGGAACAGGGCGAAACCGATGATGTTCAGGAGTTTGGGGAAATGCTGGTAGAAGACCACACCGCTACCTCCATGGAAATCATGGACATGGCCGATGAGCGTGACATTGAGTTGCCTACTACCCTTCCGGCCGCTAAAATGACCATCGTGAACCGCTTGAACGGTGAAACAGGCCTTACTTTTGACAAAGACTTTGCCACCGTGCAGGTGCAGGCGCACCAGGAGGCAATAGCCCTGTACGAGCAAGCCGACCGTGAAATCACAGATGCTGAGGTACAGGCTTTCATTGACGCTACCCTGCCTGCGTTACGCATGCACCTGCAGCATGCCCAGCAGCTGAAAACCATGGTAGATGCCATGTAACAACCAGAGGCTCACCTCAAACAAAAAGCCCCTTTGTCTTTGCAGGCAGAGGGGCTTTTTGTTTTACTTGGTCGCAGATTCTACCCAAACAGCCCTCCCTGCTCGGCCACGGGCGCCAGCACCGCGGGTACATCGTTTCTGGTTGAGTTCACCAGCGCAGACACCGGGTAGGCTTTCATTTCCTCGGCGGGGTACGGCCTGAGCAGTTCCGCCAGGCGTTGCACGTCATTGGTCTCAGAGAGCCAGAGGCGTTCTTCCTCGGGGTGCAAAATCACGGGCATGCGGTTATGGATACCGGCCATCAGCTCATTAGGCTCAGTGGTGATCACGGTGAAGGTATTGAACACCTCGCCGCTGCCCTGGTCTACCCACTCGTCCCACAGCCCGGCAAAGGTGAACAGCTCCTGGTCTTTAAGCACAATGCGGTACGGGGTTTTGGTTTTGCCCACGCGTTTCCACTCGTAAAAACCGTCGGCGGGCACCAGACACCGTTTGCTGCTCATCAGCCGCTTGAACTGGGGTTTCTCCAGAATGGTCTCGGTACGGGCATTGATAGGCCGCAGGCCGTGTTCTTTCTCTTTGGCCCAGCTGGGCAGCAGCCCCCAGGAAAAGTACTGCACCGTAGTGGGCTCCTGGTTGGTGATCACGGGCAACAGCTGCGAAGGCGCGGCATTGTAGCGGGCCTTCTCCTCATACTTGCTCAGGATTTCGGCCACCGATCCGCCCGTTTTGGCAGCGGTGGATTTGCTCTTCTTCGGGATGATGGAATAACGTCCGCACATAAAACTCAGGTTTAAGGGTGATCCAGGCGAAAGCTACTACGCTATTGCCTTTACTGGCAAGTACGGCATTCCTGCGGTATTTGGCCAGGCGTGGCCAGCTGGGTCTTTCCACAGCGGTCGCTGATTTCGGCTCGTTTTACAGAAAACAGGCCCAGAACCGCAATGCTGTTATCGGCTTCAAAATTGGATTTATTTTTCCTCTGCTTTTTAACAGCGGCTTAATTCTGCGTAACTTGCCCGGCTAAAGACCTGAAAGAAAGAACTAAATCTCAGTTTATAAAAGCAGCCTGTATATTCGTTTCAGGCCTGTTTTCCTGAAAACATAGCAATTATATAATATTACTAATCAGACCATATCTCTTATTTGCACCACATGCTTAAAAATCTACTTTACTTTTTCACCTTAGGATTATTCGCTTTTGGCTGTTTGGATGGCAACGAGACCGATCCGGCCCCTTTGGGAGACTGCCAGATCAGTACCACGGCAGATGGAGGTACCGGATACCCGTTTACGCTCAAGTACTCCTTCAATGACCAGAACCAACTCACCAGGATCACCGCGACAGATACCTCGGGCCTGGATGTTAGGTTAACTTATGACACCAAGGGCCGCTTGTTCACTGAAAAAGAAGGAGATGTGGTTTGGGAAAACGAGTACAATACCCAGGACCAGTTGGTAAAACAAACCCGTACGTTCAGCGCCGGCGGCCGCATAGAACAGGATTTCTATCTGCACACCTACAACAGCGCCGGGCAACTGCAGGAATCTACCTTCCACTCAGCCAACGAGCCTTCTTTTACCCAATACCGGTACGTGTACCACTACACCAACAACATGATCACGCACGTGGAGAAAACCACGTATGCGGCAAACGGCTTTGTGGAAGACATCACCATCACTTATGACGGCAAAAAGCAGCCGCTTCCCCTGCTGCCTATGATTGATTTCCACCTCCATTTCGGTGATCCCCATCCGGCATTCGGGTTGTCGGCCGGGAATGTGACCAGTTACAAGGTGGTGAACAGAGAAGACGGCAGCATCAGCCCTGTGAGCTATACCGCCTCCTATACTTACAATGAACAGGGCTACCCCACTGAGGCGGTGCGGGTGTACGCAGACGGCACTGTCAAGCGCCGGTACACGTACAACTGTCCTTAAACTTTTCTATCTTTCAGCAGGCTCCGGCAAGCCTCCGGAGTTTACCTGATCTCCTTGAAAAGCCCTATGAACGTACTAACCCTTAACCTCACAGACAACGTAAAAATTGAAGTAGACAACAGCTTCACCGGACTGGAAACCATTAAGTACAACGGCGAGATTGTCTCAGAAAAGAAATCACTGCTGGGCGAAAACCACCGGTTTGAGCGGGAGGAGAACGGCGAGCTGGTGCAGTATGAAATCAGGATCAGTATCAAGCACCTCACCCGCGTGGGCATAGACATTTACCGCAACAACAAAGTGATTCTGTTGAGTTAAGCTTACCGGCACCATGCCAGCGTTTTAGAACTATTTCCCATAAAAGCAGGCAAAATTGATTGAGAACAAAAGAACAAATAAGCTGATATCCGTATCATTTATCTGTTCTAACTCTTATCTTTAAGCAAGAGTCTCACACTTTAACTATTAAAGCCATGGCCGGAAAAACACCCACCAAAGAGAGCGGAAAGAAAGCCCCCGCCAAAACCCTGAAAGAGAAAAGGGCGGAGAAACAGCAAAAGAGAGACGCTAAACGTGACTGATGCACCTCAATGAAACAGGAAGGCCCCCGGAGAAAATCCGGGGGCCTTCCTGTTTCAAATCATTCCATAAAGTTGCCCCCGTGCCGCGCATGGCCATAACCTGCTCTCTTCCTATCCTTGGAAAAGGGTTTAAGACCGTTTGCCTGTCTCCACTATACACAGTGAAAATCAACCCAAACCTAGCCGTATGAACACGCCAGTTTTAGCTGTAAGAGAGTTGCAGGAAAGCGACATTGAGGCCATTGTAAACTATTGGCTAACCGCCGATGCCGCTTACCTGGAAGGCATGGGCGTGGAGCTGTCCAAAATACCCGGCCGGTCCGCATGGATCCACATGCTCAAAACCCAGGTGCACACGCCATTGAAAGAAAAGCAATCCTACTGCCTCATCTGGACACTGAACGGTAAAGCCGTGGGGCATTCCAATACCAACAAAATCATCTTTGGCCAGGAGGCTTACATGCACCTGCACATCTGGGAGGCAGACATCCGCCGGCAAGGCCTGGGCAGTTCTTTCCTGAAACTTACCATTCCGCACTTCTTCCAGAACCTGCAACTAAAGACCTTGTTCTGCGAGCCCTACGCCCTTAACCCGGCCCCCAATAAAACCCTGCAGAAAGTAGGCTTTCAGTTGCTACAGGAATACACCACTACGCCCGGCTGGATCAACTTTGAGCAACCCGTAAAATTATGGCAAATGTCCTTGGAGCGTTTCCGGCAGGTAGAGCAACTTTGGGCCTTAGAAAACCAACCATCCGTCTCTGCAAGATGAACACCCAACAAGCCTACAACACCTGGGCCGCCCAGTATGATACCAACCACAACAAAACCCGCGACCTGGAAGGGAAAGCCCTGCGCACTGTTTTAGCCCCCATCCCGTTCCGCCGATGCCTGGAGATTGGCTGCGGCACCGGCAAGAACACCCTTTGGTTGGCCCAGAAAGCACTTGAACTTACCGCCGTGGACCTCTCAGAAGAGATGCTCCGGAAAGCCCAGGCCAAAGTCACCGCGCCGCACGTGCACTTCGCCCAGGCAGATATCACCTCTGACTGGACTTTCTCAAACGGCCTCTATGACCTGGTCACCTTCAGTTTGGTGCTGGAGCATATTGAGCACCTGGCGGGCATCTTCCAAAAGGCCGCTGCCAGCCTACAGCCCGGCGGCTACGTTTACCTGGGCGAACTGCACCCGTTCAAGCAGTACACCGGCACCAAAGCCCGCTTTGACACCCCAGAGGGCCGGCACGTGGTAGAGTGCTTCAACCACCATGTCTCAGATTTCACCCAGGCCGCCCAACAGCACGGCCTGCAATTGGCAGAGTTGAACGAGTTCTTTGACAACGATGACCGCACCACCATTCCCAGAATCCTGACCTTGCTTTTCCAGAAGCGCTAACCCCAAAACAACCATCTTAGGTTTTGAGCAATCAAAGGAAACCCACAGCACCGGGCAGAACCCCGCTCCAGGAACGCTTGGTGAAAAGTACTATTTCTTCAAAGTAAATACTGTACTGCAGCGGCGGCCGTTTACGGGTTAATTCTGTTAAAATAGCCCAAAAACAGGTTTCGTCTGCACAGAAACAAGGAAGTGAAAAAAGCTTAAAATTTTTCTATCTGATAATCAACCACAACTAAGTAGATACCAAAAATAACATAGCCCTTTCTGCATATTCCACGTATAAGGAGTTCATACGTGCATCTTATAACAACCATTCCCCATGAATTTCACATCCACTAAAGTAGAGGACATCCTGTTTGACGCCGCCCGTAAAGGAGATGTGGTGACAATACAGGAAATGATCGCCGAAGGCGCAGACATCAATGCGCAGAACGGTCGTGGTTTCACCCCCCTGATTCTTGCTTCTTACGAGGGGCATTATGAAGCCACCAAAGCTCTTCTGGACGCTGGGGCCGATGTAAATATGCAGGATTACAGTGGCAACACGGCCCTCATGGGCTTGTGCTTTAAAGGCTACGCCGATATTGCCGAACTGCTGATTGAGCGAGGTGCCGATTTGAACATTCAGAACAACAGCGGCGGAACCGCTCTTATGTTTGCCACCATGTTTGGTCGCCATGAGTTAATGCGACTGGTTGCCGAGCACGGCGCTGATCAACACCTGAGAGACAGCCGGGGTCTTACCGCCCTCGAAATGGCTGAGAAGATTGGGAATGAGGAAGCCCTGAAAGTTCTTCATTACTAATCTTGGCGGGCTAAAGGCCCACTAAGTTCTGGTGCACTATCGTCACAAACGAGCAGAAAGCAGGACAGCACCCCTGCCTCTCAACTGCCCCAGCAGAAATCCCTTCGTTTCGGACCTGTTTTCCCAAAAACAGCCCCGAAACGAAGGGATTTCTGTTTCCTCCTCAGATCAACGGCTAACAACTTCAGTTTACGGTGGGTCCAAATCACAAACCTGAACCAGGCAGAGAGCAGCAGGTGTAAACATTCCCCCTTCGCCCCTTCAAAGGAGGATTTTGCGGGAAGAACCGCAGTTCAGGTTGTTTGGCGAGAACTCCAACAACGGCACAAGGGCCACCTGTTTGGGAACTGATTTTGTGAAAACACCCTCAAAACAGCATTGAGAATCAGCTTCATATTCTGCAGAAAAAGGCTGATTCTCAATATACAAGATAACCTATCTAAAATGGGAGGGGTACACCAAGAGGGTAATTGGTAAACCCCAACACAATGAAACAGTACCAAGACTTAGACAAACAATTTATAGCCGGCCAATGGCAAGACGGCTCCGAGGATTACTTTCTGGAGAACCTCAACCCGTATGACAATTCCGTACTGAACCGCTACAAATGCGCGGGCACCCAGGACGTGGACCGGGCTTTTGATGTGGCCAAAGAAACGAGTAAAACCTGGAGCCAGACCCCGCCCATTGAACGCCGCGAGATTTTTATTAAAGCGGTAGCGGTGCTGGAGCAACGCAAAGACGAAATCATAGACTGGCTCATCAACGAGGCGGGCAGCACCTACCTCAAAGCCAGCGTGGAGTACGCCCAAACCCGCGACATGATTCTGGAGGCCAGCTCCTTCCCTACCCGCATGAAGGGCATGATCACCAACTCCTCGGTGCCCGGCAAGGAAAACTACATCTTCCGGAAGGCCCTGGGCGTGGTGGGCATCATCAGCCCCTGGAACTTTCCGCTGTACTTGTCTATGCGCTCCATTGCGCCGGCCATTGCGGTGGGCAACACGGTGGTGGTGAAGCCCGCCTCGCAATCGCCGGTGACGGGCGGTACGTTTGCCGCCAAGCTGTTTGAGGAAGCCGGTCTGCCCGCCGGGGTGCTGAACGTGGTGGTAGGTAAATCCAGCGTCATCGGAGATTACTTCACCGGCCACCCGGTTTCTAAACTGATCTCGTTCACCGGCTCTACCCCGGTAGGCAAAGGCATTGGCAAGATAGGCGGCGAAGGCCTCAAGAAACTGGCGCTGGAACTGGGCGGCAACAACGCATTTATCATCCTGGACGATGCCGATGTAGACCGGGCTGTAGACGCGGCTATCTTCGGGCGGTTCATGCACCAGGCGCAGATCTGTATGTCTACCAACCGCATTCTGGTGCATGAGAGCCTGTATGAGGAGTTCAGCCAGAAATTTGTGCAGAAAGCCAGGCAGCTCAAGTACGGCGACCCGCGGGAGAAAGACACCATTGTGGGTCCGCTTATTGACAACAAGGCCGCCAAGCGCGTGGTAGATCTGGTGCAGCGCACCGTAGACGCCGGGGCCAGACTGGAAGTGGGCGGCTCCGCCGATGGCAACGTGGTGCAGCCTACCGTGCTCACCGGCGTCACCAGAGACATGCCAATTTTCCAGGAAGAAGTGTTCGGCCCGGCCGTGGGCATCATCTCGTTCAAAGACGATGAAGAAGCCATTGACCTGGCCAACGCCACCGAGTTTGGCCTGAGCGGCGCCCTGCACACCAGAGACCTGCAACGCGGTATTCAGATGGCCAAACGCGTGGAAACCGGCATGATCCACATCAACGACCAATCGGTGAACGATGAGCCGCAGACGCCGTTCGGGGGCGAGAAAAACTCCGGCGTGGGCCGTTTCGGGGATGACTTTATTCTGGATGAGATGACCACTGTGCAGTGGATCAGCGTGCAGGTAGAGCCCCGGCAGTATCCTTTCTGATCTGGTCCCCAGCCACAGAAAAGCCGTGCTTTGGGGCTGTTTCCTGGAAAACAGCCCCGAAACACGGCTTTTCACATGGGGTCATCGTTATTGAACCGTCACCGGCAAAGCATTCTGGCAGCGGGGCAGGGTTATCGGTTACCTCTGGAAGGCAGGTAGATCTGGAAGCCCAAGCCTATGGACAGCCCGGTATTGCCCGAGGTGCCGGAACCCACATCTATATTGGCGTGGCTGCGCACCAGGTTCAAAGTGCCTTCCAGAGACACGTTGGTCGCCACAAAGTGGGCATAACCGGCTCTTACCCCGTAAACGGTAGAAAAGAACTTGTCGCCTTCCACATCTTCCAGGTTACTGCCGGCAAACCCCACCAGCGCCTCGCCAAACCAACGGTGAGTTGGGGCAGCCCCCTCGGGAAAATAGTACCTGACAAAGGGAGTGAGTCCGTAACTAAAGAATTCTCCTCCGTCAAAAATCTCAAGCCCCAATTGCACCTGAGCCCCAATAGCCGCATTGTCGCTGATGAAGAAACCGGCCCTTGGTGCAACATCTAACGTGAACGTCTCAGATTTGAAGTTATGTCCAATGGTAGCAAGATCGGCCCCAATGAGCCAGTTTCCATCCCGCACAGCGGTGGCAGCTACTGGAGCTGTGCTTTGCGGAGGGGTAATGGTTTGGGCAAGGGCACTGAACCCTACCACCATCACCATGAACAGAGAAAGTAAGACTGTTTTCATGATAGAAATTTTAGTTATAATTATTTCTATATTAAACGAGTCTAATAATTTAATGTATTGATTTTCATTAGGTTATTACCAAAGCCAGATAAATTCTGAAGAAGAAAGTCCTTTGCACTTAACCAAGCGGGAACACAGTCCATGGCCTTTGCCAGAATACCACTGTACTGCCCGGTTCCCAAGTCACAAAGGCCATGTGATACCCTCATCAGTTTGTCTGTAACTCCAGAAAAACGAGCTGAAAAAAGGAAGGAACACCGCAGAGAGAATCCCACGGAGTTTGCCTGAAAACACCCATAAACAACGGACTGGTAAGGGCAATACAAACCTTGAGCCGTATTCACACACGACTGCTTAAAAAGCAAACACGGCCCCTTTTCTCTTAAAGCCGAGCCTGGCTATGCCACCCTAAAACATGCGGGCTTCAGCTGAAGGCAAAACCAACCGAAAGGAACACCCGAGATTTAGATAACGGTCTTGTGCGTGATGGTCTCGGTGATGGGGATGTTTTCCTGTTTTTTCCCGACAATGAGGCGGTTGCCCGAATCATAGGTGAAGTAGTTCCAGAACCAGTTGGTCATGACCACAAGGCGGTTTCTAAAGCCCACAATGGAGATGAGGTGAATGAACATCCAGATAAGCCAGGCAAAGAAGCCCTGTGACCGGATGTCTTTTTTGAACAGTTTCAGATCGGCTACGGCTTTGTTACGGCCAATGGTAGCCATGGCGCCCTGGTCTTTGTACACAAACGGCGTAAGCGGTTTGCCGTGGTGCAGGTTCACCAGGTTCTTCCCCAGCAATTTTCCCTGCTGGATGGCCGGTTGGGCCAGCATGGGGTGCCCCTGCGGATTTTCGGGGGTAATCATGGCGGCCACATCGCCAATGGCGAAGATGTTGTCATACCCCTCCACCCGGTTGTAAACGTCTACCTTCAGGCGGTTGCCTTTCAGGATACTTTCGGGCCGGAGCCCTTTAACGGGGTTCCCGGTTACGCCCGCGGCCCAGATGAGGGTGCGCGTGATAAGGGTTTCGCCGTTGTCAAGGGTAACGGTGTAGCCGTCATAAGACTTCACCCGCCGGTTCAGCCAGATCTTCACGCCCATTTCCTCCAGGAACTGCAGTGATTTTTTGGAAGCCTCCGGCGACATGCCCTTGAGCAGCTCGCCCCCGCTCTGGATCAGGTGAATGTCCATGGATTTGAAATCCAGCTCAGGGTAGTCTTTGGGGAACACGTGTTTGCGCAGCTCGGTGAGGGCGCCGGCCAGTTCCACGCCGGTGGCTCCCCCGCCCACAATCACGTAGTCCATGAGGCTGTTGAGCTGTTCCTCATCGTCTAGCTGCAGGGCGCGCTCAAAGTTGTCCAGGATGGTATTGCGGAGGCTGATGGCATCGTCAATGCTTTTCATGGCGATGGCGTTTTTCTCCATCTGCGCATCCCCGAAGTAGTTGGTGGTGGCACCGGTGGCAATGACCAGGTAATCATAGCGGATGAGCCCGATGCTGGTTTCCACCAGGCGCTGCTGGGTGTCTATGCACTGCACCTCGGCCATCCGGAAGTAAAAGTTTTTCTGGCTCTCAAATACCTTCCGGAACGGATGCACAATGGAATCTGCCTCAATCCCGGAGGTGGCCACCTGGTACATAAGCGGCTGGAAGGTGTGGTAATTCTGCTTGTCAATAAGAATAACCTGTACCTCTGCGTTTCTCAGGGATTTCACCAACTCCAGCCCGGCAAATCCACCGCCAATGATCACTACTTTAGGTTTACCGGTACTGGCTATTCTAGCATACTTTGCCATGTTGCGTCAACTCAAGCGGGAAAGCCTGGAAGAACCCAGGCTTATTTAACATATTTATATACCCAAGGACCTGCTTACAGAAAGCAGGTCCTTTTTACTCTTAGCCTTGCAGCCCCTGTTTTACCCAGGAGGCCACTGTAACGGTTCTTCTGGCCTGGTGCAGCACGGCAGTACGGGCATCGCTCTGGATGCCTTCGCGGTTTGCCGTCACGCTGGTACCGTACGGGTTACCGCCGGCCCCAAAGATTACCGCATCTGTATACCCTGGTGCAGCAATTATGGCTCCCCAGTGGTACATGGTAGTATACAACGCCAGCAGCGTAGCTTCCTGGCCACCGTGCGGGTTCTGGGCGCTGGTCATACCGCTCACTACCTTGTTTGCCAGTTTGCCATGGAACCACAAACCACCGGTAGAGTCTAGAAACTCCTTCATCTGGGCAGGCAGGTTGCCGTAGCGGGTGGGCATGCTGAAGATAATGGCATCGGCCCACTCCAGGTCATCTAAACTCACCTCTGGCACATTCTGGGTATTATCAAGGTGGGCTCTCCAGGCGGGGTTGGAATCAATTGCCGCCTGCGGGGCAAGTTCCTTTACCTTCAGAATCCTTGCCTCGGCTCCGGCTTCCTGCGCCCCCTCGGCGGCCCACTGAGAAAGTTGGTAGTTGGTACCCGTCTGGCTGTAGTAAATAACGGCCAATTTTACTTTTTCCATAGTGTTAGTTTAAGGTGAAAGATGACGTTTAGGACCATAACCGGTGAAGCAGGGTGCCATTTCAAGGTCCTAGCCCCGGTTGGGTTTAGTTAAAGTTGTACGGGGCCAAGGCAGCACTGTTATGAAATTGTGACCGGACAGGAAAAAGAGGTCAAAATCGAGAGGCCTGTCTCTGGCTGCCTTCCCTGGTTCCTGATTTTAAGATACAGGAAAAAGAATACCCAAGCGTAAAAGGCAGGGTTATTTCTAGCCTGTTTTCAGAAAACAAGCCTTAAAACAAACCAGACTGCGCCTGAAGCTTTCTACGCTGGGCTGTCTTTCTCAATCTCTCTGGTTTCAACTTTCACGGCGTGCTCAGAGGGCATGATGCCTCTGTCATGCTCGCGGGAATAGACTTGCGTGAACTCGGCCCCCAGCAGGAAAATAATGGAAGTATAGTACACCCACACCAGCAGCAGCACCACAGAACCGGCGGCCCCGTACGTATCGCCTAACGGTTCATGCTGAAGGTAAATATTGAGGATGTGCTTGCCTATCACAAACAGAATGGCTGTGACCGTGGCTCCTACCCAAACGTTCTTCCAGCGGATGTTGGCGTCTGGCAGCACTTTGTAAATGGCCGCAAAAATAACAATACTGATGAGCACCGATACCAGCAGGTTCCCTACGTTGATGAGGTACACGGCTATAAAAGAGAACTGTTGCTGCAGGTAGTCATTCAGAATACCCAGGGCAACTTCTATGGAGAGGGAAACCAGCAACAGAAAGCCCATGCTCACCACCATGGCCAGCGAAAGCACCCGGCTCACAATCAAACTAAGCCAGGCTTTCTGGGGTTTGGCTTTCACGTGCCACATGGCGTTGAGGGCATCCTGCAAGGCCACAAACACGGTGGTGGCGGTAAAGATCATGGTGCACACCCCCACAATGGTACCCAGCATGCTGGCCGAGGACTGGTTGGCGTTCTGGATGATGTTCTGGATCTGCTCCGCGCTGTCACGCCCCACCAGGCCGCTGATTTGCCGCACCACCTGCCCCCGCACCGCCTCCTGCCCAAAGGCCGCGCCGGCAATCCTGATCATGATGATCAAAACTGCCGGCAGCGAGAAAATGGTGTAGAACCCTATGATGGCGGCATAGTCCAGCGGTTTATCATCGGTGAATTCCTTGAAGGTCTGTTTGGTCAGGTGCCAGGTGTACTTCCAGCGATTGGTCATCTAAGCTGTGCTTAAACCAAGGTTGATACAAAATTCATCAGACGTGGACCAGATGCTGCCGCAAACGCACAGGAAGCGGTAAGCACTTAGCCGTTTCTGCGACCGGCGGCGGTTTTCAGCACCTTCAGCTCATCTTCTGCGGCTTTCAGTTTGCTTTTGGCGGCCTTTTCGCGTTCCTCTGCATATTCTGTGTCTCGTTCGGCCTGCTTCAGTTCTGCTCTCAGGGTTTCGATGCGGCGTTGCTGCTCGGCCACCACGGGGTCGCTGGAATAACTTGTGCCGCCCGGGAGCACAGAGCAGCCCACCAGCACCGGGAAAAACAAGGCGAAAGCGCCAGAGGCTATTCTTGTATAAGCTAACGGTTTCATAATGACTTATTTAATTGTTTTGCTTATTACTACGGTCAGTACAGAAAAAGGTGTAAAACTCTGATTTTAAACTCATTTTCCTGGGACTTACCGCATTGGTACTTGCCACATGGGCACCTGGCGGTGCCTGCCACGTTCAGAATAGAACAATCCAACCCTGGGCAACGGGCTTCTCAGAAATAGCTTTGCCCTGAAAAATGCGAAAGCCTTGCCCTTGTTTCTGGCGTGTTTCTCTAGAAACAGCCCTAAAACAAAGACAAGGCACTGAAATAAAACGTGGAGAACTACCCCTGCACTACAAGGCGGGATGCGTATCGGCTTTCCGGCGCAGCCTTCTCACTTTGGCAGGGTCCATTTCCTCGGGCCTGGAAAGAAGTCCTACCACCAATCCGGTAAGTCCCATGGCTATAAAGGAGTTGCGGGCTTTCTCGTTTCTGGAGAAGCCAAACAGCCACGGAGCTGCCAGGGTAAACGCGCTGGTCACAAAGTCAATGGTGAGGTGGGTTTTGTACGGCATCACCTGCACAGCGCCCCACTCAGCTTTGGTAACCAGGGAGGAAGTGAGGGCCATGCCGCCAATAGCGCGACACAGCGTGGTAGCAGTTTCTTCTTCGGTGAAACCAACGGTTTCCGGGGCCGAGGCGATGGCCGGGATATAGGCTGCCTCAGCAATGCCATGCATTGGCCGGGTAATGGGTTGCCACATGTTTGTAACGGTTAGTTAGATGGAACATCAGGAGCCGGATTGCCCAACTCCACTTTCTTCCAAATCTGTACGAGGCCGTTACGGGTTTGTTCCTGTGAAGCACTCTGCCAGGTGCTGCATTTCCCCTGGGCTGTTCCTGACCTCATTTCAGAAAAGTACCATTAAAACACACATAGGCACCTTTCTGCGCTCTGCTGCCTTGCCTTTTAGAACCCAGGGTTCTTTCAAAAAAATTTATGTAGATACCTGAAACCCCGAAGGATTGGGCGCAAGAATCCTTGTGCAGGATTGAGCCAAGCCGCAAAAACGTACGCTGCTGTGTTTTATGCTCCACAAGAAGGCAGGCGCAGGGGTTAGCAGGAGATTTTCTACCTGAGTTTACCTTTGTACCTAAAAGAAAATGAAAGGCTTATCTCACGGCGGCAGAACCTCTGCTGTTTCTAAGCTCCAGCCGGATGAGGGTAGTAATGCGCTCACTGAGTTTATCACTGATACATTTCAATTCTTCCTGAGAATATTCATAAAAATCCAAGCTATTGATAAACTCCACGGCATCTGTACAAGCCGACAGGTCTGCCCTCTCAATAATGCGGATAACGGTTTCTAAGGGTATTTTTCTCTTCATATCAGGTCCTTTACGCCTCTTCCCGGGCTAACGAAATCTACTAAATATAATTCCAAAACCAAACTAAACTACGTATAAATCAACTATTTATAGTATAAACCGAGAGTATTCCGGGTTGGCAAAAGATAGGCTATCAGGGCAGAATTGTCCTTAATGGAGGAAAACAGGCGTAAAACAGGCTTTTTACTCCCTGCCTTCCGGAATACATTCCGGTATTTACTCCAACATCTCGCGCGGGGGCTCGTAAGCTTTAAGATTAATCATTGTGAAACAACCAGTTACAGAAACACCGTACCTGGCGTTGGTTTGCCTTGGCTAAAACCAGATGCCCACTATAACCGCAAGACCATGGAAAATACGGAAGACACTACCAGCAAAACCCACCTGCAGGAACTTGGGGACATTAAGTTTGATGTGGCCAAAGGCCAGTCAGACATCCGGGGCTGGCAAGTAAGGGACCAGCAGGGAAAGAAATTGGGCAAGGTCACGGAGCTCCTCTGCGATTTACAAGCCCGGAAAGTAAGGTATCTGATCCTGGATCTGAAGGACAATGAACTGGAGCTGTCCCCCAAAGATGTGCTGATCCCAATTGGCCTAGCCGAGTTGCACGAGACCGATGATGTGGTGGTGGTTCAGAATGTTACGCCTGCGCACCTCCAGGCATTGCCGGAGTATGCAAGCAACACCTTCTCGCAGGAAACCGAAATCAGGGTGCAGCGCATCTTCATGAGCAACCACGTGCACGGCGCAAGCCCCAGCCCCGCCCTAGAGCAGCCCCGGCAGGACTACAGCCATGAACACTACAATCAAACCAACCTGTACCGTAACCGCAAACCCAGAAAAGTGATTGGGTTGTTTGAAGATGCCGGCAGCGTACAGCGGGTAACGCAGAAACTCCTCAACAAAGGCTTTAAACCAGAAAACATAGAAACCACCATCCGGCAACCCGGGCAAATAACAGAAGAAAGTACACCTGGCACGTTTGAGCAGTACTTTTATTCCCTCTTTGACACGCCTGATGAAGCCCAGCCATACCAGAACCAATTACAGCACAGCAGCGCCCTGGTGGTGATACATGCCTATTCACCGGCAGAAATTCAGGAAGCCACCGAGATCCTGGACAGGCACCGGACCTCAGAACTGGAGATTCAGGTAGAGCACGCCTCCGGCCCGGAGGCAACCACAGAATTTCCGCCGGCGCAGCCCTCCCCCTTTATGCCCTCCCCGGAAGCGCAGCCCCAAAGCCCTGAGTACGGGAATGCGCCCCAGGCCACACCCGGTAACCAGGCATGGGAAGCGCCGCAGGAGCAGTATGAGTTAGCTAGGGAAGAGCGCATGGTGGTAGAACGCTTGCCCATAAACCACCCGGTTACGGGTGCTGAGTTTGGGAGCTTCCAGGCAGGCGTGATAGAGTTAACCGAGTTTGCCGAAGTGCCCATTCTTACCAAAGAAGCCCGGGTGGTGGAGGAAATTGTTATTGGCAAAGAAGTAGAGATCCATGAGGAGATCATCCATGAGACGGTGCGCAACACCGAGGTGCAGGTGGAGGAACTAAGGAGCAACTACTCCCCCAGAACCACACCGCCCACCTCATAAGTTAACATCATAAAGACCTTCGGTTCGGCCAGAGCCTGAAGGTCTTTTCTTTTAAAGGATTATCCAACCTCCTAATCACCTCCGTGAAAAAGCCTCCTGAGTGGCTATTCATAAAAAATCTATTTCTCTCCTCCTCTACCCTATTGTAGCCCTGCTTTCCTTGGGGTAAAAAGCCTTTCCCTTAACTAAGACCGCAACCCACCACCTAAGTAATTTCATATTTACTACAAAACTTTCAATCCCAACTAGTTAAAATAGTAAAAATCACTATACTTTGATTTGCAGATATTTACCTGTTTATAAAGATTCTTCCTTGATAATATAACAATACTATAAACACGGTTCTTAATAGTAAAAAGTGCAAATTTTTAACACAAATTCAGAAACTTACGGTTTTTACCCTCGTTTAGCTAAAACAAACAAGAAACAACATGGACCACACAGCAGATCCTGGAAAAGAGCCTTACGGAGACAATAATGTTCAGCCCACTGATTCCCCCAACTCCCGGCGCGGGCAACCCTTAACCATTCCGGTGATTGAGGAACGCGTGCACCTGGACAAGCAAGTGGTGGAAAAAGGCACGGTACGCATTGTGAAGACAGTGAATGAACAGGAAATCCCGGTGAATATTCCGCTTCTGCAGGAAGAGCACGACATCCAGCGGGTACCCGTGAATGAGTATGTAGACACGCCGCCGCCACCCATCCGGTACGAGGGCGACACCATGATCATTCCCATTCTGCAAGAAGTGATGGTGGTCCAGAAACGGTTGATGGTGGTGGAAGAATTGCACATCACCAAACACCGGGTGCAGACCCAGGAAACCCAGCACGTGAACCTGCGCAGAGAGGAAATCAGGGTAGAGCGCATCTCCCCGGATGAACCAGGCCCCGAAGCTCCGCGCCCTGTATAACCAGACAGCCCCTCATTTCATTTCTTAACCATTTATATATACTTATCAGTAAAACTATGGCACAGACAGTAGTAGGAATTTTCGATAATTCGTCTGAAGCGCAGCAAGCGCTTCAGGAACTTAGAACGCTGGGGATCAGCGATGACAACATTGATATTTCCAGCGCCCGCAGCAACACCGTAGATGCCACCACCGCCTCTACCGACACCTCGGCCACCGACCGTTCCCATCGGGACGACAATGACGGCATTGGCGGATTCTTCCGCTCACTTTTTGGGGATGACGATAAAGACGATTATGCTGGCGCCTACTCACACGTGGCCCGCCATAGTGATTGCATTGTAACCGTTCATGCGCAAACCCAGGACGAGGCCCAGCGCGCCGCCGATATCCTGGACCGGAACGGTGCCGTTGACGTAGACCAACGCGCTACAGAGTACGGCTATACCCGTAACACCTACGGCTCTGGCAGCTCTTACTCCGGCGACATTGCCAGTGACACCTCCACCCTTGGATCAGGCGTAGGAACAGGCGCGGGCACCGGCACCACCGGTTCGGCTTATACCGGAACCGGAACCAGCCTAACAGATACCTCCTACGCTGGAACGGGAACAGGCCTAACAGACACCTCCTACACCGGAACCAGCGCTACATCAGACAATAACTTCTCAGACACTACCTCAGATACCACCAACATTCCCATCATTGAGGAAAACCTGCAGGTAGGTAAAAGAGAGGTGGAAACCGGCGGAGCCCGCCTGCGCAGCAGAATAGTGGAGCGCCCTGTAGAGGAGCACCTGCGTCTTCGCTCAGAACACGTGCGGGTAGAACGCCGCCCCGTAGACCGTCCCGCTACCGATGCCGACTTCAACACCTTCAGGGAAGGAGATGTTACCCTCACAGAACACGCCGAGGTACCCATTGTGAACAAGGAAGCCCGGGTGGTAGAAGAAGTTTCCCTTAACAAAGACGTGGAGGAACGCGACGAGGTGATCAGGGACACCGTACGGTCTACCGAAGTGGACGTGGAGAACCTGGGAACAGACGCTACTACCGGCACCACCGGCACCGGCTACACCACTGGAACCGATTATGACAATGACCTGGACCGCAACCGCACCGGCCGCACAGACCTTGACAACGACCGGAGCACCGTTCTATAACAACCTTAGATTTTCTTTACAGCAAGGCTGCTATTCTTCACAGAGTAGCAGCCTTTTGTTTTTAGGTCCTTTTTCCAAAAACAGGTAAATTCTTCCCTTCAAGTTCCCTTAAGTTTACAGGCCGGTTGCTCCTTGTTCTAACCAAACAGGTTGAAGCTAACTACCACAGATTTGCTTGCCTCCAACTCTGCTTATTCGGCAGAATATTCATAAGTTTACATATATTCTATATTCAATAAAATCATCCTTAAAAAATCCAAAGCCAGACAAGCCCACTCCCTATGAAGAAACTTTTACTCCGTTTGGCCTTTTTTCAAATTCTGTTTTTTGCCTGTTTTCTCCTAAAAGCCCAGATTCCTGATTTTAAACTAAACAGGACGTTTGGCACCCCAGTCTACTTCCCCAACGCCATTGAGGTAGACAACCAGAACTATCTGTATATCCTTGAAGGATACTCAATCAACAAATTAGACCAGGCGGGAAACCTGGTTAAAAACTATGACCTGTTCATAGATGACAGACAAGGCACCTCCGTAGACCTTTCCTTAGACAAAGAAGGGAATATCTACGTGATCAACACTTCTTACGGAGTTGTCCAGAAATTCAACCCAGAAGGGAAACTGGTTCTGGAATTTGGTTCTTTTGGTAGTGGGCCAGGCCAAATGAGTACCCCTAACGGCATAGACCTGGATGAGGACGGGAATATCTATGTGGCAGACACAGAAAATTCAAGGGTATTGAAGTTTGATAAAACCGGCAAGTATCTTTTTGAATTCAAAGAAGAGCAGAGTCCCAGCACCTACTATATTAAGCCTATTGCGGTAAGGGTGGGAAAGAATGGGATTGCACACATCCTGATAAACGACCTGAGAATTCTTAAGCTGAACCCCCAGGGACAATTAATAGAGACCCTTACCCTCAACATCCCTAATTTAGACAAGGCCCAACGCGGAGATAACACCATAGCCCTAGATGAAGCGGGGAATATTTACCTTTCTGATCTGTCTGGCAACAGAGTCCACAAAACAGATGCCAGGGGAAAATACCTGCAAAGCTTTGGCACAGACACCTACGCCACAGGTCATTTCTCCGGGACCAAAATCGGGATGGCTATTGGGTCCAATGGCAAACTGTACACCACAGACCGGGACCATCATGGAGGCAGTACCCTTCAGGTATTCAACGCCACGGGAGCGCTAGAAAAAAGATTGGGCAATACAGAATCTTTCAACTCCATTGCGCAGGACAAACAGGGCAACTACTATTTGCTTTCTCACTACATAGGGTCTTATATCAAGAAATACAACTCTTACGGGCAGCCCATTGCCCAATTTGGCACTACCGGAAGAGGCGAAGGCCAGCTCTATGCCCCTGTTGCCTTAGCCGTGGACAACGCCGGTTATGTTTATTGCCTGGAAAGCACAGATACCTGGGCCAGAATTCAGAAATTCACCAGTGACGGCAGATTTGTAGCCAAGTTTGAGGAGTTTGGGGTTGATTTAGGTTATAGCCGGTTCTCAGGCCTGGCGCTGGATGCCCAGGGCAACATGTACGTGTCTGAATATTATGGAGGATGCGTTAGAATGATAAGCCCAACGGGCAAGTTCCTGACAAAATTTGGAACCTGGGGCCGGGGAAAAGGACAAGTACACGTTCCTAAAGCCCTGGCAGTAGACCAAAAAGGAAACGTTTACATTGCAGATTTTAATGGAAACCGCATCCAGAAGTTCAACCCTGCCGGCCAGGTACAAACGGTATTCAGTTCTATTTCAGTAGGAGATTCAAGCATAAACACGCAGCCTGCCTCTATTGCGGTAGACCTGGCCGGCAATCTATTCACCTGGAACGGCTGGGACGGATACATCAGAATCTACCATGCGTCAGGAAAAGAAGTAAGCAAGATTCCCAAAGCCCCAGGATACCTTTCACTCAATGTTGCCAAGTCAAAGCTGCTTGTTCTTAGCGGAAACCTGGTACTGGAGTATCTGACCGGCAGCGTTGCCAGGGAAAGTCTTATCACCGGCAATATCTACCACGATGCTAATGGTAACTGTACCACAGAATCAATTGATAAACCATTGGCGGGCATTGTGATCAAGGCAGAGCCAGGCCCTTACTATGGTATTTCTGATGAACTGGGCAATTACAACATTCCGGTAGATACCGGCACTTTCACCGTCACTCCTGTTCTTCCCCAGGATATTGGAAGAGAAATAACTCCTGTCTGTGTTGTTCCCCCTAAGTCCGTTACAGTAGAGAGCTACGGCACCATGGTAAAAGGGCCAGACTTCGGGAACCGAGTAGTTTCCATTCCAATCCTGAACGTTAGTCTCTCCTCTAACCGGCGGCGGCGCTGCTTCCAGAACGTAACCTCTGTCTCTTACTCCAACACCGGATTTGCAACTGCCTATGGCGCCAGGGTAACGGTGCAGCTCCCTGAATATGTGTCTTTTATTTCGGCTAGTGCGCCTTACACCCGTGACCACAAGGGCAACTATGTCTTTGACGTAGGAAACCTACAGCCTAGCCAAAGAGGTATTATTTCCATCACAGATTCAGTTTCCTGCGCAGATCCCAACATCCGGGGCCTGACCGTCTGCACCAAAGCCTGGATCACACCCGGCAACACGTATCCGCCTAACCCGGCCTGGAATCAGGCAAACATCACGGTATCGGGTACAAGCTCAGCCCAGGACCAGACGCGTTTCGTGATCAGCAACAAGGGAACAGGCAACATGACCGATAGTCTCACTTTCAGGGTGTTCCAGGACCAGGAGTTGCTCCTGAAAGAGAAGTACAAACTTTCTGCTAATGACAGCCTGGTGCTGCGGTTTAACCCCACCGGCCGGGCCGTGCGGGTTGAAGTAGACCAACCTCAGGGGCATCCCGTAAAAGCGACCGCGGGCGCAAACGTAGAGATAAAGAGCGCCAACACCTCTAGATTGCCGTCGCTGGCCATGAGCGCCTTCCCGCCAGACGACCCTGAGCCAGAAATAACCGAGGAATGCTTGCCTATCATTGACTCGTTTGACCCCAATGACAAACAGGTTTTACCCGTGGGGCTCACTTCTGAGCATTACACCCCTACCAACACGCCGTTACGCTACACGGTACGTTTCCAGAACACCGGGACCGATGTTGCCTACCGGGTGGTAGTGGTAGATACCCTTTCCAATGAACTGGACCTGAGCACCCTCCAAATTGGGGCTGTCTCCCACCCGTACCAACTGGAGGTAAACGGCAAAGGGCAACCAGTTCTCACGTTCACGTTCAGCAACATTATGCTGCCAGACAGCTCTGTAGACCAGGCCGGTAGCAATGGATTTATCCAGTTCAGCATCAAGCCCAAAGCCGCGCTTCCGGAGAAAACCAGGATTGAGAACTTCGCCGACATCTTCTTCGACTACAATGAGCCGGTCAGGACCAACACCACCGTAAACCGGATCTGGGACATGCCCCAGGAGGTGAACCCAGACAAGCAGCTTTCTTTGAAGAATATTGTCGCATCACCGGTTATTACCGGCTTTTCGCCCGCACAGAGCCGGGCAGGGCAGCAAGTCACCATTACCGGCAGGAACTTTGCCGCCGAGAAAGCAGACAACAGGGTAACTTTTAACGGGGTAGCGACAGCGGTGCAAAGCGCTACGGCCACTTCTCTGACGGTGATGGTACCTACCGGGGCATTTACCGGCAAGATCAAAGTGGAAACGCCAGACGGGTCTGCCCAAAGCAGCACTGAGTTCATCATTTTCCAACCCCCAACCTTAACTGCCATAACACCTGCTGAGGCTGTACCGGGCTCTGTGGTTACCTTAACGGGCACCCATTTCTCTTCCCTCGCACTTCAGGACACGGTTACCTTCAACGGAGTGGCGGCCACTACTGTGCACGAGGCTTCTGAGAACAGCCTGAAAGTGGAGGTTCCCGTTGGAGCCACTTCTGGGAAAATCAGGCTTAAAACGCTGGGCGGGCAGGTGGAAAGCGCCCAGTCATTTGTAGTGTGGCACCCTCCCACCCTAACGGAGTTCAGTCCGGGTAAAGGAAAAACCGGCACCACGGTTACGCTGCAGGGAAGCAACTTCGCGGAGCCAGCTGCCCGTAATTTCGTCTGGTTTGGCGATGCCACTGCCCAGGTAATTAAAGCCTCTGCCAACCAGCTCACTGTGAGCGTACCCAAAGACGCCGCAAGCGGAAAGATCAGAGTACAGACCCCGGGCGGTACGGTTTCATCGCTTACCAGCTTCACCTTTATTCCTGCGCCGGTAATTACGTCTTTTACTCCTGCCAGCGGCAATGCGGGAACCGTGGTAACCATTACCGGAAAAAACTTCAACGCCGATGCACAAACCGATACCGTACTTTTCAGCGGCAAGCCAGCCAAAGTATTGAAAGCCACTGAGACCTCTCTGCAGGTGCAGGCACCAAAATACGTTCAGACAGGCTTGCTCTCCGTTACCGGAGCAGGCGGTAAAGCAGAAGCGGGTGAATTCATGGTTCCAGACCTCAGCCCGGCAGAAGCCATCCGGGTGTACCCTAACCCTAGCAGGGGAGAACTAACCATCAACTGGCTGAAGGCTAATTTCCTGGTAGAGAAGGTTTCTGTCTACAACTCTATTGGGCAACTGGTGTCAGGCAAAGAGCTAAACCCCCTTGCAGAAGACGAGGTGAAGCTGGACATCACCCAGTTCGGCCCGGGCATTTACACCCTCCGGTTTCAGACCAGCAATGGATTTGTCATTAAACGGGTTACTGTGTTATAGAGCTTGTTTTTGGCTCACCTGCTTTCCTCAAGCACTAGCAGAAACGGTTTGATGGCCAAAGTCGTTCTTAGAGGAAGCACGTACTCTGTAACAGTGAACTTCTGAGCAAGGCAATTTCACGCTTATAAAACCAGAATCCGTTTTGGGGTTGTTTTCTGATAATCAGCCCCAAAACGGATTTCTTGTGGAAAGCAGGCAAACAGGCTATAAACAGAAATTGTTCTTCATAAGCCAGCCAGGAACATTTCTCCCCAGGCAAGGGTAATCATCCTGGTTACTTTTGCGTTTACAATACCCGTTATGACATATTGTTTAGGAATCAAAGTGAAAGAAGGCTTAGTGGCCATTGCCGATACCAGGATTACCTCCGGCTCAGACACCACTGAGAAAAAGAAGATTTACATACAACAGCACGGCAACTACTCGCTCTTCATCATGACCAGCGGGCTTAGGTCTGTGCGGGACAAAGCGGTACTGTATTTCAAAGAGTTGATTGAGGAAGGCGCAGAGCATAACAAACTCTACAAAGCGGTCAATGATTTTGGGGCGCAGGTGAAACGGGTAGCCAAGGAAGACAAAGAAGCCCTGGAACAGTCGGGTTTGCGGTTCAACCTACACACCATCATTGGCGGGCAACTGAAAGACGATGAAGAACACAAACTCTTCCTGATTTATCCGGAGGGGAACTGGGTAGAACTGGGGCAAGGGGCACCGTTTGTGGTCATTGGCAACTCCGGCCACGGGAAAGCCATCCTGAACCGCGCCCTCACCGAGGACTCTTCCATGCAAATGGCCCTGAAAACCGGCTTCCTTTCCTTTGACTCTACCCGGGTGAGCGCCAATGACGTGGATTTCCCCATTGACGTGGTCCTGTACCGCAACAACAGCTTTGAGATGGTAGAGCACCGCTATACCAAAAAGGATCTGGAACGGATCTCTGACCAATGGGCCGATGAACTGAAAACCGCTCTTGAACGCATTCCGGAAGATTGGATGGAAGCCGCGTTCAGAAAAATGTCCATCACCAAGGAAGAAAACCACAAGGAAGGCAACCATGAGATTTGAGGTATCGGCCCGGCTTGATTACGAGGTCCTTGCCTCCTCCACGGTACTCCTGAACATAAAACCGCTTCCCTCGGCCAACCAGCTTCTGCTGGAGGAAACCTTTCAAGCAACGCCCCCGGCCAGAATGCGGGAACTGTACTCAGAAACCGGCGAAAAAAGATTTTGTGTGATTGAGGTGCCCGATGCCGGGAATATCTCCTTCTCCTACGCTGCCCAGGTGGAGACACGATACCAGGTTTTGCCCGGCGAGCACCTGACCGATGTGCCCATCTCGCAGATGCCCGCCCAGGTGCTGTCTTACCTGAGCCCCAGCCGGTACTGCCAGTCAGACAGGCTGTACAAGTTTGCGGCCCATCATTTTGGGCACCTCCACCATGCCTTTGAAAAGGTACTGGCCATCTGCGACTGGATTTACGCGCATGTGGAATACAGCGGCGGCCACACCACTCCCCAGACCTCGGCTTTTGACACCATTACCGAACAAGTGGGCGTGTGCCGGGACTTCGCGCACCTGGGGGTGGCCCTATGCCGGGCCCTGACCATCCCGGCCCGCTACTTCACCTGTTACGCCTACCGTCTACAGCCGCCTGATTTCCACGCCTGC
This sequence comes from Sabulibacter ruber, assembly GCF_017355955.1. Classification (GTDB taxonomy): domain Bacteria; phylum Bacteroidota; class Bacteroidia; order Cytophagales; family Hymenobacteraceae; genus Nibribacter; species Nibribacter ruber_A. The sequence continues at coordinate 1,366,621 of NZ_JAFFID010000001.1, forward strand.
TTTGAAGCGTACCTGGGCGGTCACTGGGTTGTATTTGATGCCACCCGCATGGTTCCCCTCAACGGCCTCCTGAAAATTGCCACCGGTGCAGACGCCGCCGAAACCGCTTTCGCCAGCACCTTCGGGAATCTCAGCTTCCAAAACCTGCAAGTAAAAGTAGAGGCGTTAGAGCCTGGCTTCCATCCTGTCAACAGCTCCCCTACCCACGGATTTTCTTATTCCTGGTAAGGTGTTGAGCCTTTAAACAGCCATTGCGCTAGGTTTCCACTGAATATTGGCAATTCATCTCAGAAGAGATAGTGCATCGGTTTTGAGCGTCTTTTTACAGAACCAAGCCAAAAACCTTATTCTGCTGAGTTTGCTTTCTGACACGTGCAGAGGGCAGGCTTCCTCCATGAAACATAAGAGTGCCTATCAACCGGCTACCACAACGGATAGGTAAAACCACCCGTAAGCTAACCATTGCCTCTGAACTGTTGCAGTTGTCACCTGGCATGACTCCTGCGGCTGCAACAAGACCAGGCGCGCGCCTTTTGAGGTGCCGCAAAGAGGCAAACCCAGTACGTTAGTTTGAATTTGATGATCATGGAAAATACCTTTCAATGCCTGTTGGTAACCCAGCAGGAAGCAGGTGGTTTCAACCTGGAAGTAACCCAGAAAAGCATTCAGGATTTACCCGCGGGTGATGTGTTGGTGCGCGTGCGGTACTCTTCCCTTAACTACAAAGACGCGTTATCAGCCTCAGGGAACCGAGGAGTCACCCGAAACTATCCGCACACGCCCGGCATTGATGCGGCCGGGGTGGTGGAAGAATCCAGCCATCCAGATTGGCAACACGGCAATGAAGTGATTGTCACGGGCTTTGACCTGGGCATGAACACCAGCGGCGGCTTTGCGCAATACATCAGGGTGCCCGCCAAATGGCTGGTAAAACTGCCGCAAGGCATGACGCTCAGGGAAAGCATGACCTACGGAACCGCCGGCTTCACGGCTGCGCTGAGTGTGGCGGCATTGGTGAGAAACGGAGTTACGCCGGAGAAAGGCCCAGTGGTGGTCACCGGGGCTACCGGCGGCGTGGGATCGGTGGCAGTCTCCATTCTGCACAAGCTGGGCTACACCGTTCAGGCCGTGAGCAGCAAAACCACTTCGCAAGACTTTTTAACGTCTTTGGGAGCCTCCGAGATCATCCCCCGGGCCGAAATGGAAGACCAATCGGGCAAGGCCATGCTTAAGACCCGTTTCGCCGGGGCGGTTGATACCGTGGGTGGAAATGTTCTGGCCACCGTTATCAAGAGCGTGCATTACGGCGGCACCGTCACTGCCTGTGGCATGGTGAACGGAGGCGAATTGCCCATCACGGTTTTCCCGTTCATCTTGCGGGGAATCCAACTGGCTGGCATTGACTCCGTGGAGTTTCCGGCCGAGCAAAGACCCGCCATCTGGCAGCACTTGGCCACCGACTGGAAACCAGCCAACCTGGAGAGCCTGGCCCACGAGATCACCTTACCAGACCTGCCCGAGGCCATTCAAACTATCCTGAAAGGAAAGATGCAAGGCAGAGCCTTGGTAAAAATTGACTGATCTCAGCGCAGCAATCTATTGGGCTGAATTTGACTTCTTTTTGAGAAAACACGGGAAGAACGTTTTGCCCCTGTTTTCTCAAAAAGAAGGCTAAAAAGTTTGTTCCTTGAGAACATGGGACTCGTTTTCTGGTCAGCTTGCAGTCAAATTCTCCTCTACTATTGAAATTTAGCTATCTTATGGCTCCTTCTGAGAAGTAATCACAGAAGATCGATACATCTATTACTTCCTGCTGCTGCCATGAGAAAAGCCCTGCTGCTTCTTGTCCTTATCCTGACAGGTATGATGCCTTTTGCCCACGCCCAGAAATTCACCACCCTCACCTACTATCAGGATGATTCCCTGAAGCTGGAACTGGACTTGTTTTTGCCAAAAAAGGCTGGCAAAGAAAAGCTTCCTTTGGTGTTGTTTGAGCATGGCGGAGGCTTCTCGGGCGGCGAGAGAAACAGCGGGCACAGTTTCTGCAGCTTCCTGGCCGACAAGGGCTATGTGGCGGCCACGCTTACATATACTCTATATGCCAAAGGCAAGAACTTTGGGTGCAACGGTCAGTTACCCGAGAAGATCAAAGCCTTTCAGTACGCCGCCAATGATTTGTGGCTGGCTACTGTTTTCTTTCTGCAAAACGCAGAGAAATACAACATTGACCCTGGCAAGGTCTTCTTAGCCGGAAGCAGTGCCGGTGCCGAGGCCGCTTTGCACGCCGCTTTCTGGGATTACAAACTCATGAACCTTTACCCCAAGACCACTTTACCCGCCAATTTCACTTACAAAGGCGTTATCTCTGGGGCCGGGGCCATCATGGATATGAACCTGATCACGCCTAAAAACGCAATGCCGGTGCTGCTGTTCCATGGCAGCTCAGATACCGTGGTTCCTTATGCCACCGCTGCCCACCACAACTGCCCTACCAATGCTTCTAACTGGTTGATGCTGCATGGGTCCTACTCCATCTACCAGCACCTGGTGAACCTGAACAGCAGCACTCGTCTTATCACTTATTGCGGCGGAGGCCATGAATTCAGCGGTGAGCTGTTCCACAAAAACCAGCAGATCCTGGTAGATTTCCTCAACGATGCCGTGGCAGGCAACAAAACCCAGGAGCACGTGATTGTAGCCACCGGCAAGAAAGACGAGCGATCTAAGGCTTTTCCGTTTTGTGATTGAAAGAGATACTCATCATTAAATACTTATAATTTATTACTATCCTTGAAAACAGTTCCTGGTAAACAGCCGGATTAATACAACTGCTTTCAAGCAAAGCGAACATGATTCTAGAAATTACCACTACCCACCAACCCGCCACCGATTTAGGATTCCTCCTGCACAAACATCCAGACAGGCTGCAGACGGTAGAGCTGGCAGCCGGTAATGCCCACGTATTTTATCCCGAAGCCACCCCAGATCGTTGCACCGCCTGCCTGCTGCTGGACATCAACCCGGTAGATTTGGTACGGGTGAAAAAGGGCAACACTGCCCTGCAGGACCAATACGTGAACGACCGGCCCTACACCACCAACTCTTTCCTGAGCGGGGCCATTTCTAAAGCGTTTGGGTCTGCGCTGAACGGAAAATGCAACGCCCGCCCAGATCTGGTAGAAACGCCTTTGCCCTTAACGGTTCGGCTCACTTCCCTGCGGGTAGACGCGCCGCTGGAAGCTTTGGAAAGACTTTTCCTGCCGCTGGGCTATGAACTGGAAACCGAGACCATTCCCCTGGACAATGCTTTCCCCAACTGGGGCCTGAGCAAGTACGTGAACCTGACGCTGCACAAAACCGCTCCCTTGCAGGAAGTGTTATCGCATGTGTATGTGTTGATTCCGGTGCTGGACAACAGCCGCCACAGCTATGTTTCTCAGCATGACATAGACATCCTGCTGCAGAAAGGACACGGCTGGCTGGAGCAGCACCGGGAGCGTGACTGGATCTCCCGGCGCTTCCTCCGCAATATCCGCACACTTACTTCAGAGGCAATTCTTCGGCTGGCCGGGGAAGAAGCCCTGCCGGAGGAGAAACCAGACTCCCCCATCCGGGAGAACCTGCACCAGCAACGCCTGAACCGGGCGTATGAGCGCCTGAAGGAAAGCGGGGCCAAACGGGTGCTGGACGTGGGCTGCGGCGAAGGCAAACTCCTGCGGTTATTGGTGAAGGATAGCCAATTCAGCAAGCTAACGGGCATGGATGTGTCTTACGGTGAGCTACAGAAAGCCAAGGAGAACTTCCGCTTAGACGAGGCCTCCCCAGCCATGCGGGAGCGGCTCACCCTTTTCCAGGGCTCCGTCACTTACCTGGATGAGCGCCTGCTGGGTTACGATGCACTGGCGATGGTGGAAGTAGTGGAGCACCTGGACGAAGAGCGCCTGCCCACCATGGAACAGGTTATTTTTGGCTACGCCTCTCCTGCCACTGTGGTGCTTTCTACGCCCAATGCTGAGTACAATGTGGTGTTTGAGCGCATGGACCCTGAGGCTTTCCGCCACGAAGACCACCGTTTTGAGTGGACCCGGGAACAGTTCAGCCAATGGTGCGCGCGGGTGTGTGAGCAGTTTGGCTATCAGGTAAGCATTGAGCCCGTTGGACAGGAAGAATCAAACGTGGGGGCACCTTCCCAACTGGCCGTTTTTCAGAAGAAATCAGCATGAGTAAAGAAATAAAACTACCCGAAATAGCCCTTGTCTTACTGGTGGGTCCCAGCAGTTCGGGGAAGAGCACGTTCGCCAGGAAGCACTTTCTAAGCACCGAGGTCATTTCCTCCGACAATTGCCGCGCCCTGGTGTCTGATGATGAAAACAATCTGGATGCCACCCAGGATGCTTTTGATTTGCTCTACTTTCTGGCGGCAAAACGCCTCAAGCGGGGCAAACTCACGGTGGTTGACGCCCTGAATATCCGCAAGGAAGACCGCGCCAGGTTAGTACAGTTAGCCAAAGACAACTACGCCCTGGCGGCGGCCATTGTACTGGAAACGCCCATCAGAACGCTGTATGAACGGCATGCTGCCCGCACAGACAGAACCTTTGGCCGGCACGCCCTGGAGAAAATGGTAGACAATTACCGGCGCTCGCTTAAGACCATTAAGCGCGAAGGTTTCGGGTACGTGTACACCGTGGAAGACGGGGAAGAAGTGAACATCGTTCGGCAACCGCTCTGGAACAACCGCAAAGAAGAAACCGGTCCGTTTGACATCATTGGCGATGTGCACGGCTGTTTTGACGAACTGACCGAGCTGTTAACGCAGTTGGGGTATTCCCTCTCCCGGGAAGAAAACGGCCGCTTTACCGTACAGGCACCGTCAGGCCGCAGGGCCATATTTTTGGGCGATTTAACTGATAGGGGGCCAAAATCGCCGGAGGTTTTGCGGCTGGTCATGGACATGGTAGCGGCGGGTACGGCCTTTTGCATCAGGGGCAACCATGACGATAAGCTGGTGAAATACCTGCAAGGCCGAGACGTCACCATTGCCCATGGTCTGGAGAAAACTATTGCCCAGCTTGAACCGGAACCAGAAGCATTCAAAGCCGAAGTACGCACCTTTCTGGATGGCCTGATTGCCCATTACGTACTGGATGGCGGTAACCTAGTGGTGGCACACGCCGGATTACCCGAATCAATGCACGGACGGGCTTCCTCGGCGGTGCGGGCGTTCTGCCTCTATGGCGAAACCACCGGCGAGATTGACGAGTTCGGCTTGCCCGTACGCTACAACTGGGCTAAGAACTACAAAGGCAAAGCCATGGTGGTCTACGGACACACGCCGGTACCCGGCCTGGACTGGCTCAACAATACCCTTAATGTGGATACCGGTTGCGTGTTCGGCGGTAAACTCACGGCCCTGCGCTACCCAGAGAAAGAAACCATATCGGTGCAGAGCAAAGAGGTCTACAGTGAACCTATCAGGCCCTTACACCCTTCACCAGAAGAGTTGAAACCTGCCCAGCATGAGTTTGATAACCTGTTAGACATTGGCCTGCTGAAAGACAAATACATTGTGGAAACCAGTCTGGGCAATCGGGTTATTGTGCGGGAAGAGAACGCCATTGCCGCGCTGGAGGTCATGAGCCGTTTTGCCTTAGATCCTAAATGGCTGGTATACCTGCCCCCAACCATGTCGCCACCCGAGACCAGTGCGCTGCCCACCTATCTGGAGCACCCGCTGGAAGTCTTCAACTACTACCAGAAGAACGGAGTGCAGCACCTGATCTGCGAAGAAAAACACATGGGCTCCCGAGCCATTGCGGTGGTGTGCAAAGACCCGGAAGTAGCAATTACTCGCTTTGGTATGCACATTCCAGCGTTAGGAACCATCTATACCCGTACCGGCCGGAAGTTCTTTCCCGATCAGGCTTCTGAAACTGCTTTTCTGCAGGTGCTGAACCAGGCACTTACTGCTGCCGGCATCTGGGACAAGTTCAACACCAATTGGGTGTGCCTTGATGGGGAGTTACTGCCTTGGTCGTCCAAAGCCCGGGACCTGATCATTAACCAATACGCCGCTGTAGGTTCATCAGCCGCTAACGGCTTGGCCCGAACTTCAGAAGTGTTGCAACTGGCCGTGAGCCGAGGCTTGCCGGTTGAGAACCTGCTGCAATCTGTCTCAGAACGGGCAGAGAGTATTGACAAGTACATTGCCTCCTACCACAACTACAGCCGGGAAACCCAAGGCATTGAAGGCATGCAGTTCGCCCCGTTTCACTTGTTGGCTACCGAGGGAAAAGTACACGCAGACCAGCCGCACACCTGGCACATGGAGCAATTAGGAGACATCTGCCGCCAAGACGAGCGGTACTTGCTGCTGACGGAGCACCGTTTTGTAGACCTGACCAACGAGCAAAGCATACAGGCTGCCGTTGACTGGTGGACCGACCTTACGGAAAAAGGAGGCGAAGGCATGGTGGTGAAGCCGCTGGAGTTCATTTCCACCCACAAAGGCCGGCTCATTCAACCTGCCATGAAGTGCCGGGGCAGCGAGTACCTCCGCATCATCTACGGTCCCGAGTATGACTTGGATGGAAACCTGGAGCGCCTGAAGCAACGCAGTGTGAAAGCCAAGCGGGAGTTGGCTATCCAGGAATTCTCTTTAGGCATTGAAAGCTTGCGCCGATTTGTTCAAAAGGAGCCTTTGCGCCGGGTGCATGAATGTGTTTTTGGGGTTCTGGCCATGGAAAGTGAGTCAGTTGACCCAAGGCTTTAAAAGGAGTACATAAAAAGCGAATCGGGGCTGTTTTCAGAAAAACAGCCCCGATTCGCTTTTCTATCCTACCACCTCCAGACGCTCCGTTAGCTTCTTAAGGCTATTGGTTTTCTTCCAGATGGCCAAACGCTCCAGTAGAACTTCATCTTTGACGGTAGAGTTATTCAAGGCTAACACCTCGGTGTAGATCTGCAATAAGGCTTTCAAATTTTTGATAGGTTCATCTGGTAATTGCGACAGCAGACATTGCAGGAGAGTTTCCAGCGCTCTGTTGTGTTGGTCAGAGATCTGGTACATGTTACTGATCACCAAATCCGTGAATCGTTTCAGGGGGGCAAACTCAATACGCTCCTGAATACCGATGATCTCCCCTAGCAAGCCGCTATCAATATCTTTCTGAGACACTTGGTTCACCCAGATTTCGGCGGCGTACGCCCGTACGGTTTTGTCGCTGGATAGCATACTGGTAGCCAAAAACAAGTGCGCCATTGCACCCATGTCTCTCCACATGCCTAGCAACGTTTCTAAGGTTAACCGCACCACTGTTTTCTCGTTCTCTTCTGAAAAGGTAGAATAATTAAGGCATCTGGCAGTGATCTGCCCCAACAAAGGCTCTGGGTTGTTAGGCACCAAGTAAAGGAGTCGCTTCAGGTCATGATGCCCGTTCCAAGGCAAACCTCTTTTTAACTTAATGTAGTCATACAGAAAGAGCTTTTCTTCTTTTTCTTTACCCAAAGGCAGGAGCTTCGCCACAAAGCTCTTGAAACCTGATTCTAATTTACCTAGTGGCTTCTGATAGAGATCTAATTTAAGCACCTTATGCACTCCCGGTATTTTCACCATCTTTTTGGTTTGATGATCATACGCACTATAGGTGTATCCTTCCACAGAGGTGCGCCAGGTATACTGCCCCGTAAGAACCGTTCTGGACAAATGAGTGAACGGAAAGTCTTCGAAAGCGGGAAATTTGATTAATGGTGATTTGGTTAGGCCTGCTACCATCCAGGCACCTTTTAACTTGTACGGCCCCTCTGGTTGGGCCTCTTTCTGTAACAGGAACTGCAGTAGGCGCAGGTACTCACCTGTCAGATGTGTTTTGGCGTAGTGCAAAGCCTCATCTGATTGCTCAAGCGCGCACCGGGATATGGCTACTTGAAGATCCAGGGCATCTGGCAATTGGTTACAGGATTGGTATTGCTGCAAGCGCTTAACTAGTTCCAGAGGAGAAACCCAGCCAGGACTATGGGTGGGTGTTGACAACAAAGGAAGTTGGTCTTCCTGCTTTAGCTTCTCCAATGCGACTTTTAGCACCAGTTTAAAGGGCTCATATACTACATCATTGTGATGCGTTTTCCAATTATCCAAAGAGCCAATCCTTTCCTGTGTTAACCAGCTACTGAGTGTTTCCTTATCTTTCTTAACGTAGCTGTCATGGATAGCGCAAATATCAGCGGTATGAGCGGGGTATTTCTTAAAAAGGAAGCGGGCATAGTCTACAAAGAAGGTAGCCAACAAATTGTCTAAATAGCCGGTACCTCCCTGTCCCAGGTTCAGCAACAAATGGTACGCCCGTTGAAAAGCAGGTTGCAAGGCGTTCAGTTTCTCACCTTTAAGTTGGTCCTGTAACTGAATCAACGCGGCTGGTAGCAGGTCTATATGATAGGGCTCATTGTTATCAAACGCTTGGCTGCTCAGAAAAACCAGGTCCTCTACGGTTTCAATTTTCGGTATTTCGTTTTCGGGAGATAGTCGGTAGTTAGCCAGGTCAATCTCATGGCTTATGGTTTCTTCCTGAGAAATGTCAGAAACAGGTACGAAAGCCTGCAACAGCGTTCTGGCGCTGGAGAACAGATTGTCCTGGTAAAGCGTGAGGGCTTGCTGCAACTCTGCCAAAGAGGGGTCGCCAAATTTCTGAACCAGCTTTGCGGCACGGGTTTGCAACGCATCATCTGCGTGCACCAAGGCCTGCAAAGCCACTTCGCAAATCCGTCCCCGAAGGGCTGGGCGTTTTCTGGCCAGTTTTTCCAAAACCATCAAAGCCGATGTCACGGTGGTTTTGGTTTCTGAGCTTAAAAGCAGAGGCACATGGTCCAGAAAATCATCTGCTTTGAATTCCTTATCATCAGCTAATTTTTTAAAATAGCTTAGCACGGTATTCACAGGCTTGCTATGCGCAGAATTCAAGGCGTTGAACAAACTCTCCTGTATTTCCAGCAACTCAGCAGAGGTAGGTTCCAGTTTTTGAAAGAGATCAGCAAACCAGCCAGACAGGTTCTTATTGAAGTTGCGGGTAGTGGCCTGAACGGCAGATTGAAGCACCCGCTTGCGGTCAAGTTGCCCTTGGTCAACGTACATTTTGAAGACATCAATCCAGCCTGCTTTTTCTTTTACAGCGGGCTCCTTGAAGCTTAAATACCGGTTACTAAAATGTACATTTGAATCCCATTCAAAGAAATACCAGACATGTTCTGAAAGAGTCTCAGGCCATTGAAGAAGGTTCTCGGGTTTGAAAAGCCACCTATGATTGGAAGTACTCTCATACACCAGATTTGGCAAAATTTTCACCCACAATTCAGGCGATGGTGACACAAAGCCTTTGTGCTGGAGCTCAATCACCCATTGGTAAGTCAGCCCCACAGGAACCCACTCGTTATCAGCAAAAGAATTCAGATAGTCACTGAACCAGGTGGGGCAATACCACTCCAGTATTTCACCTAGCAGCCCATTTCCTAAGATCCAGGAAGAGTATATCAACTTACTATATTCTGCCCGGTTCATACAGACAAAATAAGCCTGAAGCAACATGTCTCTTTGTAGATCAGTTGCTTTTTGGTGTGATCTGGTGGTGTTGCCAGTGGTAACCCAATGGTTCTCCAGATACTCTTTGGCTAGTTTCTTTAAAGCCGGGGCAATCTCCTTTTTTTGCTTGTTGTCTAAGCTTTTCAGAAACCCTATTGCTTCCTGTCTACGCGATTTCTCTAACAGTTTGCTGTACTGTTCTATTAAGGTCATAACCTAATTTCTGATTAGCTTATCAATTTCTTTTTAACGGCCAGCACATGCTTGCAAGGGCCTCTTTCTCCCTGGTGACGGCTGAACCAGGTACAGGTACATCTTTCACGGTCGCCTTCCAGTAAAACGGTGTGCTGCACGCCAGATCCCTCAACCCGGGCTTCCACCCGTTCATCCTGCCGGGACAGGATACTTACCTTATCTTCCGCCAGCAATGTCTCAGCATCTTTGAGTCTAGGATTAAGGCTCATGATGCGACTCAGCTTGAAAGGAAGTCGCCGGTAAAAGAAGTGATTTTCATCTACATCATAGCCCAGCAAACCCATTGCCGATAAACGGCCGGTCATGTTGTCTACCTTTTTCAGATCAATTCCTTCATGGATGGCCATGAGCGTAGGATTAAACTCCTGGTTGGCGTAGCTGTACTTGTCTACCAGGTCTAGCCAAGAATCTGGCACATCCTCAATCAGGGCTTCCAGCCCGGCTCCCTCGCCGGAGAACCCGCGCCAGGTGTCACGGGACAGCGACAAACTGAACCGCACGTCACCGAAATACAGTTGCCAGGTGGTGCTTTGCATGGTGGGATGGGGGAAAACGCGGAGTTCGGTGGCATGCGGCAGTAAGGGCTCTATCAGTTTAAGCCGCTGTACTCCACCCACGCATATTCCGTGGGCGGCCTTTACCGGAGAGAACATGGGTTTATTGCCGCGCATGACCAGGTAGTAATCATTCCTGGGTTTTCCGCTGGGAATGCTTTGAAACAATTGTAGCGCCTGCACCCGGTTAAACGTGAACATTTTCTCAGCCTCGGCCAGGTATAACTGAACCGTGGTCAATCCTTTTATCCATTTAGCAGGCAGTGGCACTTTGCGCTCCACCACCTTCTGTGCTCCTTTCTGCAGCGCCACCTCCTTCTTCCCCACTGATAACAACACCTTTTCGCTTTTGCTGATGCCGCTCAGAGCCGAGATCATGGCTTGGTTGAAGTCTACATTGGTGGTGCCGTTTTCCAGGAATGCTCCGTCATGCCCTCCCGGTAGCACATCTACCCTGGCGTATACCCCGGCACAATGCGAAAACCCCTCAAATCTGATCTTCTCGTTTCCGGCAGTTACAATAGGGTCTTTTAGTAAGGCCAGCTGGAACGGAGACAAGTTGAAGCTGGATTGCACCACGTTAGACAGTGTAATTAAGCAGCGGGCTGTGAGGTAAGGATTGGTCAGGCGGCCGGTGAAAAAGCAAGGCGCGTCTTTTTTCTGCACTTCGCTGTACTGGGCTAGAAAGAGTTCGTCCTGGCTGGCATTCTTGACGAGGGAGGAAGGGTTAGCGTATTGGTAGGAAATAGTATCTGTCATAAAATATTTGGTAGAGTATTGACCTTTGGTGGTCAGGCATTGGTTCTGGTCCCTTAATCTAAGAATTTTCAACCTGAGGGATAAAAAAGAATCCTGTTTTGGAGGTGTTTTCTTAGAAACACTCCCAAAACAGGATTCTTCATTTTACTGAGGAAAGACAGCCAGCCTTCTATTCATGGTTAAAGCTAGAATACACCTAGAAACTTCCTCCGCTTATAGATATTCTTCAGGTCTTTCTCAAACAGGGTATATGGGTCCTGGTAGAACTTAAGGAAGTTAGGCACGCTTACCTGGCCGGGGAACGGAGCGTAATAGTGGGTAGGGCTGCGGGTGTCGTTGCGCCAGACCAGGACATAGGACAGTTCCAGCGGATACTTGCGCATGGCAGGCAGCAGGGTGTTGGTCCACCAGGTGGTGTCTGGGATAGACTCCAAACCGGTTTCTGTGAAGGCAGCTAGTTTACCGGCTTTTTTGGCGTAATCGGCCAGAATCTTCAGTTTGTAGGCGGCGGTGTCTACGGCGTAGCGGTCGCGGCCCATGTCGCCGTAGTTGTCCATGCCCACCATGTCTACCCACTCATCGCCGGGGTACCGCTCCAGGAACTGGGCCTCAGAATGGAAGCGATTATCCGGTGAGAAAGCGTAGATAAAGTTGTGCACGTTTAAACTATCCCGCAGGTAAGAGACGGTGAAGCGCCAAAGCGAGATAAAATCTTCGCGGCTGGCGTGCGGTTTGCCCCACCAGAACCACTCGCCGTCAAACTCATGGAATGGCCGGAAGATAACCGGTGCCAGTTTGCCATCGGCTCCCTTTACGCTGTGCGCCCATTCGCCAATGCCGCGCAGAATCTCTTTGTATTGCTCATGCGCCTGCCCGCCCGGAATGATGTATTTCACCGCCGGCAATGAAAGGGAATCTACCCAGTAAAACCCGCCTTTGGAGATGGGATTGGAGAAGTGCCAGGCCGCCGTGGTCACGCCGCCGCGGTTGTAGGTATCTACCACGTTCTGCCGCAGGGCTTCCTTGGCGCTTTTGATGGCTTCGGGAGAACGGCCGGAGAAACCGCTGAAATCTACCCCAATGACCGCCGGATGCGAACCGGTGACGGACTTTACATCAGAGCGATCCTTGTCGCCAGACCAGCCATGGCCGTACTCGGTGGCGTGCTGGTGCCCAAACAAAGTGTGTTTTTTGGCTAGATTTCCTAAATTCTGGTAAAGCGCTTTGGTTTCTGCGGTGGCCTTTCTGTCTATTGGTTTACTGCCTACGCACCCAACCAGAAACAACGCACAGCAGATCAAATAAGTAGATATCTTACCCATGTAGTTTATTAGAATGAAAGTATAGCAAGTTACTCCCTGGTAACAGGTTTTCAAACATCCTGTTATTTGGGCGCGCCTGTTGAGACAGAAGTAGCATTAATTATGGGGAACCTACCTCCTTCTCCTCCTTTGCAAAGTCTCAGGAGTTCTCCATTCTTCTCCTCACCAGTTCATTTTAGCACCCGTCTTCTTACAAATTGGCCTGTTTTTCAAACCAAACAGTCGTTTATCAAGCCGATATTTAAATAAATTGGGGAGTAACAGGTATATTTTTCCACATTTTGGTTTGAAAGGCAACCTTGCCTATGCTTTTTGCATAAATTGCACAGACAGACGACAACAATGTCATTTTGGTTTAATGAGAGGAAGCTCCAAAAGAGACATAGGTTTCGTATGCATATTGACTTACAACTAGAACTCCTTCACCAGGACGACTACCTTAAAATAGAGGTAGACCAGAAGGTAAAGTACATCTATATAGAGTGGTTTAAGGCCCCTCCCAAACAAGACTTCCGGGATTCTTTCCTGAAAGCGGCCAATATGTGCCTGGAGCAGAAAAGCGAGTACTGGCTCAGCGATGCCCGGGTGATTCCCTACATTGATTTTGGCGACCAGAACTGGATTCTGCGGGAAATGACCCCGTTGCTCATGGAGTCGCCGTTGCGGAAGTATGCCCGGGTCTCTTCCAAAGAAAGCATCGGCTTGCTGGATATTCACCGGATTTACAGCACCCTATCCAGCCGCCCCGATCTGGAGAAGAGAACCCAGTTTGAGACCTTCACCAACAAAGATACGGCCCTGGAGTGGCTCTTCTCTGATTTTGATGAGGAGCAACATTCCTGATTCACGCTGTTTCGGGAAGGTTTTCGTAAAATCACCAATGAACTTATTGTCCTAGATAAAGCCATACACCTGGTTCTGCCTGTAATTTTTGCCTAAGCCCAATGGATACGCCTCAGCTCCAACCCTCGGTTGCCCAACTTCTGGAAACCGCTCGATCTGCCGCCTTAGAAGCCGGTAGAGCAATTCTGGAGGTGTATAAAACCCAGGATTTTGGTGTAGAACTGAAAGCCGACTCCTCTCCCCTGACCCGTGCCGACCAGACCGCTCACGCCATCATTTCCAAGCACCTTGAAACTACCGGTTTGCCTATTTTATCAGAGGAAGGTACGCACCTGGAGTATTCCGCAAGGGCAGCATGGGACTGGTACTGGCTGGTTGATCCGCTGGATGGCACCAAGGAGTTCATCAAAAGAAACGGGGAGTTTACCGTGAACATCGCCTTGATGCGGGCAACTAAACCCGTAGCAGGTGTCATTTATGCGCCCGTTTTGGGCACGCTATATTGGGGCTCCCCCACGACAGGGGTATTCAAGGAAGAAACCGGAGCCTCCACCCAGCTGCAGCCCAAGGCTGAGAAACAAAGCCTGGAGCAACTCAGAACCGGAGCATCCATCAGAATACTGGCTTCCCGTACTCACCGCACCTCCGAGACCGATGCTTACATCCAGCAGTTCAGGGACGCGGAGCTGATCTCCATGGGCAGTTCGTTGAAATTCATGCTCCTGGCCGAGCGAAAGGCTGATCTTTACCCTCGTTTCTCCACCACCATGGAGTGGGACACCGCCGCAGCCCATGCCATCCTGAACGCCTTGAACTACGGAGTGTACCAAACAGACCTCTCTGCCGAACTCACCTACAATAAACCCAATTTGCAGAATCCCTCGTTCCTCTCCTTTTAAGTACCCGTTGCCCAGGTGGAGCCATGGCTTAAACCGAAGTTAAAACATGCTTTTTGAGGGTGCCCTACCTGCTTATTTCCACGTCGTACGTTTTTACCCGTTTTCCAGAAAGCGGGCTTAAAACAGGTTATACCCTGTTACTTGAAACCCCGCTATCCCAAGCAAATCATTGCTTTTCAACTGCCGTCATCTCCCAAATAGATGGAATTTTAGCAGGCTTCCTTCTGCCGATTTCCTCTCCTTATCCCTCCCCAAAAGGCAAAGCCGTTTTCGGCCTGAAATCTTCTAAAAACACAGAAAATATTTTCTATATTCTATATATCATTCAAAACTATTCCTAAGTTTAGAGAAGAAAGACCTTCCATCTCCTCTACCTCTATGCGGCCCCTACCTCCACTTTTTCCATGGTCTGCCACTATGCGCCTGGCCTGTGTCCTGGTGCTTTTTTCCCTTTTCAACTGCCGGGGCAAAAGCGATGAACTAGGGCTGGAGCAAAAGAACTTTGAGGCCCAGATTGCCCAGGAACAGAACCTGGTATTCACCTTTGACAAAGACTTGGTAACAGACTCGCTCCTGAACCAGTGGGACACCATTCCGTACCTGCAGATCACGCCCAAAGTGAAAGGCAAATACAAGTGGACGGCCCCCAACGAGCTGGTGTTTTCCCCCGATCAGTCCTTCGCGCCCAGCACCGATTACCGCGCCGAGCTCACGCCTCAACTACTGCGCCACTCTGCCACCAAATACAAGATCCCGGCCGGGCAGGACATCCGGTTCCATACGCCTTACCTAACGCTCACCTCGGCCAAGGCCTACTGGACCCAGAACGAGAACAACCCTACCCAACTGGAGGCCAACCTGCTGTTTGACTTCAACTATCCGGTTCCTTTCCAGAATCTGCGCGATAAACTCAAAGTCTACCACGGCTCCACGGAGCTGCCCGTGGAACTGGTAAGCGGAGGTCGGGAAAATGTATCGGTGAAGGTGAAAGGGCTGGAGCAGGCCACCCAGGGCGAGATTCCGGTGCGGGTGTACGTAGAGAAGGGACTTTCCACCCCCGGCAGCAATCACGCCACCCCAGAACCGGAGCAGCAAACCGTGGAAGTACCCAGCCGCGAGCAGATGCAGGTAATGGAAGTGGTGGCGCTGCAGGAAGAAGGCCAGGACAAAATCTTCGTGCTCACCTCCCAGCCGGTGGCCAACGCCGATGTGACCTCGCTCGTTTCCCTGAACCCCGGCCGGGATTACACGGTGGAGCGACTGGAGAACGGCCTGGTGTTGAGCGGTACGTTCACCCCGGAACAAACCTACCGACTGGCCATTTCCGGCGAGCTGAGCGGCGTGGTGGGCAAACCGTTGGGCAAGGCCTACGAGCACCCGGTCACGTTTGAATCCTCTAAACCCACGGTGGCCTTTGTGAACCGCAAGAGCATTTACCTGAGCAGTGCCGGCGCCCGCAACATTGCCCTGAACCTCACGCAGGTGCCCCGGGTGAAAGTGAGCATCAGCAAGGTGTTTGAGAACAACATCCTGCGGTACCTGCAGGACGGCAAAACCTACGACGGCCACTACGACGAGGAAACCGAGGAGTATTACGAAACCTCTTACTACGCCATCAACGAAGACAACGGCAAAACCATTTTTGAGCGGGAATACGAGACCAGCAGCCTGCGCAAACAAGGCAAGAATCATCTCCTGAACCTGGACCTGGAAGACCTGGACTTTGACAGCCAGTTCAAAGGCCTGTACGTGATCACCGTCTCCAGCACGGAGCAAAACTGGCTCAAAGACTCCAAGATCATCTCGGTCTCCGACATCGGGCTCATCGCGAAGCAGGGAAAGAACGAGGTGCTGGTCTTCGCCAACTCCATCCGTACCGCCGAGGTGCTGCCCGAGGTGGAGGTCCGGTTTATCAGCACGAACAACCAGGTCATCCACAAAGCCACCACCGACAAAGACGGCGTGGCCCGCTTTCCGGACATAAACAAAACCGCCGATGGCTTCAAAATTGGCCTCATCACCGCCCGCCAAGGCGATGACTTCAACTACCTGCCTTACTCCCAGACGCAGGTGAACACCTCCCGCTTTGACGTGGGCGGCAAACGCATGGCCGACCTGAAATATGATGCTTTCCTTTACGGCGACCGCGACCTGTACCGCCCCGGCGACACCGTCTACGTGAACACCTTGGTGCGTACTCCGGCCTGGCAAACCGTGGCGGGCTTACCGGTAAAAGTGAAACTGCTACTGCCCAACGGCAAAGAGTACCGCAGCCTCAAAGGCACCCTCAACCAGGAAGGCTCCTACGAAGCCAGGTTTATCTTGAGCCCCTCGGTGGTGACCGGCACGTACACGCTGGAAGTTTACTCGGGGAACGATGTGCTCCTGAACTCCCGCAAAATTGGCGTGGAGGAATTCATGCCTGACCGGCTGAAAGTATCTACTATCCTGAACAAAACCGATTTCCGGGCTGGGGAACAGGTAAGCGTGAATCTGACGGCGCAGAACCTGTTCGGTCCGCCCGCGGCCGGCCGCAATTATGAGGTGCAACTCAGCCTGAAAAAGAAATCCTTTGAAGCACCCCGCTACCCTGACTATACTTTTGAACTGAACAACTCCGCCGAGGTGAACCTGCAGAACAGCGTACGCCAGGGTCAGACGAATGAACAAGGGAAAGGTCAGGAGACGTTTGAACTGCATGGTTTTCAGGATGTGGGGCTGCTGGAAGGCTCTCTGTTTACCACCGTCTTTGACGAGACCGGCCGGCCCGTGAACCGCCTCAACCGGTTCAATGTGAGCACGCAGTATGCCTTCTTCGGGATCAGGAAATTTGATTCTTATGTGAGCACCCGCCAGCAGATGCAGGTGCCCATCATCGCCCTGAATGCGCAAGGGCAGCCCATCGATACCAAGGTGCAGGTGCAGTTGGTGCGCTACACCTATGAAACGGTGATGGAGCGCTACTCTGAGAACTACAACTACAAATCGCAGCGCCGGGCCAGCGTGTTGCTCAACACGGTCTTGCAGGTGCCCAAAGAAGGTACCGCCGTGCGGTTCACCCCCGCTACTTCCGGGGAGTATGAGCTGCGCGTGATGCGGCCCGGCGCCTACAACTACGTGGCCCAGGAGTTCTACGCCTACGGCTTGGGCGATACTGAGAGCACGTCTTTTGAAGTGAACACCGAGGGCGAAGTAGACATTGCCCTGGACAAGGAAACCTACGAGGTGGGCGATGATGCCCGCATCCTGTTCAAGTCTCCGTTTGCAGGCAAGATTCTGGTGACCGTAGAGCAAAACAAAGTCCTGAGCTACCATTACCTCAAAACCGACAAGAAAGCAGCCTCTTTGAAGTTGCCCATCCAGGACGAACACCTGCCCACAGTCTACATCTCGGCGGTGGCGCTGCGCGAAGTCAAGGATAACCAGATGCCGCTTACTATTGCCCGGGGTTTCAGGCCGCTACAGGTCACCAAAAAACAGACGAAACTGGATGTAGCCATCATCGCGCCGGAGGCTTCCCGCTCTAATCGTTTACAGCCTGTTTCCATCAAAACGGCCCCAAACGCCGAGGTCACCCTGGCAGTAGTAGACGAAGGCATTCTGCAGCTCAAAGATTACCAGACGCCAGATCCGCACGGATTCTTTTACCAGAAACGAGCGCTGGAGGTAGAGGCTTTCGATCTGTATCCTTTCCTGTTTCCGGAACTCTCGGGCACCCGCTCCAGCGTGGGCGGCGATGGCTATGACCTGGAGAAACGCATCAATCCGCTGACGTCTAAACGGGTGAAACTGGTATCTCTGTGGAGCGGCCGACTAAAGACCAACGGCAACGGGGAAGCTACGGTGAACGTGAAAATACCGGAGTTTTCCGGGGCCGTTAGAGTAATGGCGGTGGCGTACAAAGGCAATGCTTTCGGCTCTGCCGAGAAAATGATGCGCGTGGCCGATCCAGTGGTAATTAGCACGGCGCTTCCCCGGTTCCTGAGCCCTAAGGACACGCTCCTGGTGCCGGTCACCATCAGCAACACCACTGCGAAGAACGCCGCTTTCAGCAGTTCCATTTCCGTTACCGGACCGCTGCGCGTGGTGGGTTCTGCCACTGCCTCCAACTCCGCCCGCGCCAATGCCGAGAAACAGGTGCTCTACAAACTGGTGGCAGCACCGGTGATTGGGCCAGCCTCGGTGAAAGTGGTGGTGAAAGCCCTGGGCGAGCAGTTCAGCTCTACCACGGAACTATCGGTGAGGCCAGCCGCTCCTCTGGCGCAGATTACCCAGGCGGGCACCTTGAAGAACGCGGCCAGCGTGCAGATTAACGCGGCGCCTGATTTTCTGCCTTCCTCGGTATCGTCTAAACTGGTAGTGAGCACGTCGCCGCTGGTGCAGTTCACCGATGACATCACGTACCTGCTTCAGTACCCGCACGGCTGCCTGGAACAGACTACTTCCACGGCGTTCCCGCTCCTGTATTACACAGATCTGTCGCGCTCTCTGAACCAGCAGCAGAAAGGCCGCACCTATAACCCGACGTACCTGGTGCAGGAGGCCATCACCAAGATTGAGGGCATGCAGCAGTACGACGGCGGCTTCACCTACTGGCCGGGTGCCACCACCACAGATTGGTGGAGCAGCGCCTACGCCACCCACTTTTTGCTGGAGGCCCGCAAGGCCGGTTACCCGGTGAACGAACCAGTGCTGAACCGCGCGATTACCTACCTGCAACGCATGGTGAAAGGCAAAGCCACCGAGGTGTACCGATTCTACAACGCCTCCCGCCAGGTGCAAAGCAAATACATCGCGGCGCATGAGGCCTCTTACTCGCTGTACGTGCTCAGCCTGGCGGGCAAACCCGATTGGCCCACCATGAACTACTACAAGGCCAAACCTGAGCTGCTTTCCTTGGATTCCCGCTACCTGCTGGCCAGCACCTACGCCCTCAACGGCGGCCAGCAGAGTTTCAGGCAACTGCTGCCGCGGGCATTTGCGGGGGAAACCTCGGTGCGGGCCTTAGATGGTTCCTTCTACTCCCCGCTGCGGGACATGGCTATCTCCCTGAACAGCCTGGTGGAGGCCAACCCAGATCATCCGCAGGTAGCCACGCTGGCCCGGCACGTGTCGCAGGAGTTGCGGTCCAGCCGCTGGTACAACACCCAGGAACGCGCGTTTGCCTTGCTGGCCCTGGGCAAACAGCCCCGGAGAAGCGGCGGCAACGCCACGGCCCAGGTTTTACAGAAAGGCAAAGCCGTGGGGGCGTTTACGGGCAAAGACCTCACGCTCACAAATAAACTGAACAGCGGAGCTTTCACCCTGCAGAGCAAAGGCCAGGGCACTTTGTTTTACTTCTGGCAGATGGAAGGCATCAGCGGAAGCGGCAGTTACAAACAGGAAGACAATTTCCTGCAGGTGCGCCGC
The DNA here is from genome assembly GCF_017355955.1 of Sabulibacter ruber. Lineage (GTDB taxonomy): Bacteria > Bacteroidota > Bacteroidia > Cytophagales > Hymenobacteraceae > Nibribacter > Nibribacter ruber_A. The sequence continues at coordinate 1,386,233 of NZ_JAFFID010000001.1, forward strand.
ACGTACTTTAACCGTGATGGCAAAGAGATCACCAACCGAACCGTGAAACAGAACGATCTGGTGGTGGTGCGCATCGCGCTGCAGTCACTGGACGGCCGCACCATCCCGAACGTGGCCATTACCGATCTGCTGCCCGCCGGTTTCGAGATTGAGAACCCGCGCCTGATGACCTCGCGGGAGTTCAGCTGGCTCCAGGCCATGGAACCCGCCACCCCCGACTACCTGGACATCCGCGACGACCGCATCAATCTCTACGCCACCGCCCGACCCAAAACCCAGTACTTCTTCTATCAGGTGCGGGCGGTTTCCAAAGGCGATTTCCAGGTGGGTCCGGTGGGGGCCGATGCCATGTACAACGCCGACTACCACTCGTACCATGGCGCCGGGATCATGAAGGTGCGGTAGATTTCTGCCTGTTTCGGGGCTAATTTCAACAAAACAGCCCCGAAACAGAAAAGACAATCTCCCTCGCTCGCCTCTGGCGAGTGTGCGTAATGGTGTGGCGTCCCGCCACGTTGGGGGAACACACATTACCCCCATTTAGGCCAGAGGCCTATTTGTAACTCACACTCGCCAGAGGCGAGCGAGGGTTGATTCAGGAAATTCATTTTGGGCTTCTTTTGCAGAAATAGGCTTGAAACAGAAGGGTGTCAGATTGAGAAGTTGGCACCTGATTACCAGAAAAATCTTACTTTTTAAACATGCCGCTTACCAAAAGAACATCCGCTTTCATCACAGGGTCCTTTGCTAAAGGGAAACGGTGGCCGCGCGTGTTGTTGGGAACGCTGGCTTGTTTCCTGGGCTTGTTTATTCTCCTGAATCTGCTGTTCCCGCTGAGAGTGGACATTTCCTACTCCCCTGTGATTACCGCCTCGGATGGCAGTATTCTGCACTCGTTCCTGAGCAAAGACGAAAAATGGCGGATGCAGCTGGAGCCTAATGAGGTGAGTCCTATGCTGAAAAAAGCGGTGTTGCTGAAGGAAGACAAGTATTTCTATTACCATCCGGGGGTGAACCCGCTGGCGGTGGGCCGGGCTTTTTTCAGGAACCTCGCGCAGGGCAAAACTACCTCCGGGGCCTCTACCATCACCATGCAGGTAGCGCGCCTGCTGTACCCCAATGAGCGCACCTACCGGCATAAACTCACCGAGGTGTTCCGGGCAATGCAGCTGGAGTGGCGCTACTCCAAAGACGAGATTCTGCATCTGTACCTCACCCTGGTGCCTTACGGCGGGAACATTGAGGGCGTGAAAGCAGCCTCGGTGCTGTACTTCCACCAATCGCCGCGGCAATTGAGTCTGGCGCAGGCGGTGGCGCTGACGGTCATTCCCAACAAGCCGTCCTCCTTGCGTATCGGGCGGCAGAACGAGAAAATTGTAGCGTTCCGGAATAAGTGGCTACGGTATTACGCCCTGGAAGGTGCTTTCCCGAAGGAGCAGATTGAGGATGCGCTGTACGAACCGCTGAATGCCCATCGGTTGGAGGCTCCCAAGGTGGCACCGCATTTTGCCCTTCGTTTGCATAAAACGGACCAAAATCAGGCGATTATCAAAACCACGCTGAATCCGGCAGTGCAGGAGAAAGTGGGGCAACTGGCGTACAATTACCTGCAGCAGCTGAAGTACCGCAACATCCACAACGCGGCGGTGCTGGTGATCAACAACCAAACCCACGCAGTGGAAGCGTACCTGGGCTCCGCTGATTTCACCGATGTGCTGCACAGCGGTCAGGTGGACGGGGTGCGGGCCATCCGCTCTCCGGGCAGCACCTTGAAGCCTTTCCTGTACGCCACGGCCTTTGAACGCGGCCTGATCACGCCCAAAACCATTATCTCAGACGTGCCCATTGATTACGCCGGGTACCGGCCCGAGAACTACTTCGGGACGTACAGCGGCAACATCACCATTGAACGAGCGTTGGCCACATCTTTGAACATTCCGGCGGTGAAGCTCCTGGACCAGGTGGGCGTGAACTCTTTTGTGCAGAAACTAACGCAGGCCGAGTTCTCGCAGATGAAGCAGCACGGCGACCAGTTGGGTTTATCGCTTATTTTGGGCGGATGCGGGGTAAAACTGGAAGAACTCACGGCGCTGTACTCGGCGTTCGCGAACGAGGGCACTTACGCTCCTTTGCGCTGGCTTCAGGGAGACACAGTGCGGCAGGAAAAGCGGCTGCTATCCCCCGGCTCGGCGTTTATGGTGAACCAGATCCTGACCCAACTGCAGCGGCCCGATCTGCCGCACAACTCCTTGAATAGCGCCCATTTACCGAAAATAGCCTGGAAAACGGGAACCTCTTACGGCCGGAAAGATGCCTGGAGCATTGGCTACAACCAGAAGTACACGGTGGGCGTGTGGGTAGGGAATTTCTCAGGCGAAGGCGTGCCGGAACTGAACGGCACCGATACGGCCACCCCGCTCCTGTTCTCTATTTTCAACACCATTGACTACAACAGCCCCAACGGGTGGTACAAAGCACCCAAGAGCATTAGTACCCGCAGTGTTTGTCTGGAGAGTGGATTGCCCGCCAACAGCTTCTGCCAGGATCTGGTGGTGGATACGTACCTGCCCGGCATTTCCTCAGTCACTAAATGCAGCCACCTGAAACAGGTTCCGGTCTCTCTGGATGGCAAGTACGCCTATTGCACCAGTTGCCTGCCGGAGGGCGGGTATCAGCAGAAATGGTACCCCAACCATTCGCCGGAGATTCTGACGTACTTTGTCACGCAGCACCAGCCCTACGTAGCCTTGCCGCCGCACAATCCCAGCTGTAGCCGCATTTTCCAGGATTTTGCCCCGGTGATTGCCTCGCCTACACAAGGCATGGAATATCTGTTGGAGCGCGCCGATCACCAGAAACTGATGCTCCAGTGCAACGCCCACAACGAGGTAAAGAAAGTGTATTGGTACGTGAATGACCAGCTCCTGCGGGCCGCCCCGCGCGATGAACCGGTGTTTTTTGAACCGCAGCAAGCCGGGAAGCTAAAAATCTCCTGCCTGGATGACCAGGGCCGTAATACCAATGCGTATGTGACTGTGCGGTTTATGGAATGAATTACTTAGGCCTGCACTGCATTTTCCAGCTCCTGGACCTGTTCATTCTTCACCACGCAAGGCAGGAAAATAATAAAGGTGCTGCCCTGGTTTTCTACGCTCTGCACCGTGATCTCTCCGCCCAGGCTTTCCACCAACTCTTTGCATAGCATGAGCCCCAGCCCCGTGCCTTCTTCTTTGAATGTTCCGGGCGTAGTGAAACGCTTTTCAGAAAACAGTTTGGCCAGGTTTCTCTCAGAGATTCCTTTACCGGTATCCTGCACCTTTACCACCACCCCGGCCTCAGCTTTGCGCGCGCTCAGGGTAATTTCCCCGGATTCAAAACAAAACTTGATGGCGTTGCTCAGCAGGTTCCTCAGCACGAAGGCCAGGCGTTCTTTGTCGGTGAACAGCATGAGATCTGGACTGACCTGATTGTGCAGCTTCACTTGTTTGGCCTGTGCTTGCTCATATACCACCTCCAGGCTTTGCCCCGCAAATTCATGAAGGTTCAAGGGCTGCATTTCCAGCGCAGAGCCTTTCATCTGGGCTTTGGACCAGGCCAGCAGGTTGTTCATCATGTTCACCATCACCTCCATGTTACGGCCCAGGGTTTCAAAAATGCGCTTTACTTCGCCCTCGGTCAAAGTCCGGTTCTGGACCAACTGCAGAATGCCCTGGATGGAGCTGAAAGGGGCCCGAAGGTCATGGGAAACGATGGAGAAGATTTTGTTCTTAAAGCTGTTGTGGCGGTCTAACTGGGCATTTTTTTGTTGCAGGCTTTTTGACTGACGGCAGATTTCTTCCTTTTGTGCCGTGATCTGCTCGTTTTTAAACGTCAGCAAAGACGTGGCTTCCCTCAACTGCCGGGAGATGTTTCTGAAATGCTGTCTGCTCAGGTATAATCCCCCCACCACCAGCAGCATCAGGCCCAGAACGGCCCAGCCGAGCATCAGGGTGATTTCCTGCTGCCTTATTTCGGCTTCCTGCAGGCGTTTCTGGGCTTTCAGTTCCAGGTTCTCCAGATCCTTCTGCTTGGTTTCATACCGGGCAATGATTTCCGCTGCCACCCGGTTTTGGCGCTCATTATCCAGAACGGAATCTTGTCGGGCAAATGCTTGCTGGTAATGGTACGCCTGCTGGTACTCACCTTTAGAAGCGTAGATTTCTGCCAGAAGCCGGGCCGAAGCCACAATCTTTTTCCCCGACTCCGTTTCTTCGGCTACTTCATAACTTTTGAGGGCATACTTCAGGGCAGTATCCAGTTGCCTGAGACCAACATAAGAGGTCGCGATGCCCCGCAAAGTCACGGTCATGTTCATGAGGTTGTTGATCTCCTCGTCTAACTGCAGCGCCTTAAACAGGAAGGGCAGGCCTTGGGCTGGTTTGCCCATGGCATTGTAGAGGTTGCCGATGTTCAGCAGGTTCACCGCATAGCTTTTCTTATCGCCTAGCTTCTGCTGAATGTTGGCGGCCTTCTGGTAATAGGCAAGTGCTTTAGAGAACTCGCCCCGGCTTTCATAGATGTCGCCCTGATTGTTGTACACCCTGGCTAGGCCAGACTGGTTGTTGGTTTTTAAAGCCAGTTCAAAGGACTTGTTGTAATACTGAAGGGCGCGTTTTTCATCATTGGTTTTGAAGCAGAGAATACCCAGGCTGTTGTAGGTGGAGACTAACAGGGCCGTATCTTTCAACTCCTGCCCAATCCTAAGGGAAGTAAAATAATTAGGGAATGCTTTGTCAAACTCGCCCAGCACCAGGTGCCCGTTGCCAATCAGGCCAATGGCTTTGGCTTCTCCCTTGGCGTAGTGCAGCCGTTTAGCTAAGGCTAAAGCCGACTTGGCATGCTCCATGCTTTTTTTCACATCAGAGAGGCGGTATTCTCGGCTGAGTTCACAGAGCAGGCCCACTTTGGCCGTATCCTCTGGGGCAGTTGTGATTTGATGCTTCAGTTGCTCAACCCTGTTCTCCTGTGCCCAAGCCAAGCCTGGTAACAAAAACATTAGCGCGTAAAGTATTCTCATATAATTAAATCAAGAACCCTGCAATCCTCCCCAGAAAAGATAGATAGTGCCAGAACTTACCTTCAGACAACATCCAAAGATAATTTATTCATTAATAAGCACATTCACTCTAAATAATTTTATTTCAAAAAGCCCAAAAAAACCGTTTTAACTCAATTACAAATTAGATTATACCAACAATAAGATTGAACTTAGCTAAGCATTGCTAGTTCAGGGTGTTTGGTTCCAGACAGTATAGGGTTGGCCCCTAAAATTACATCTAGTATCTTCCCTGCACATATCTAATCCGTCACGTATGCTTCAGAAAAAGTATTGGGCAGCTAGTGCCTTTGCCTTCTTGTTTTCCTTCCAGACGATGGCCCAGGGCGATCCGGCCTGGCCAGGAGTTTTCCAAAAGATCAACACCGAGGTTCAAACCAATTCCAAGGCCTACAGCTCCCTGAAAACCGCCTCTGAAACCATTGGGCACCGCATGACGGGTTCTGAGAACGGCAAGAAAGCCGAGGAATTTGCCTACAACCTTTTCAAAGCCTACGGATTCACAGATGTGAAATACCAACCGTTTGAGGTGGAAAGCTGGAGCCGGGGAGATCTTAAACTGCAGGTGGGCCCGGATGCGAGTCACCTCCGGCAAGTAAAATCTGTTTCCCTGGCGCACTCACCGGTAAAAGTCAACCTGACCGGGCAAGTGGTGGACATGGGGAACGGCCTGGAAGCAGATTATTCCGCCAAGCCCAATGCCGTAAAGGGCAAGATTGCCTTGGTGTACTTAGGCGTGCTACCCGGCTCCCCGGAGGGTACCCGCAGCCTGCACCGCTCAGAGAAAACCGCCCTGGCCATTAAGAATGGCGCGAAAGGAATCATCATCATCAACACCGTGGCCGGTGGCACCCTGCTTACCGGTACCGCCTCAGTGACCGGAAAACTAATTACTATTCCGGCAGTTTGCATTGGTTTGGAAGACGGCATGAAGCTGAAGGAACAACTGAAGAAAGAACCTGTGACCGCAAAGGTTGATATGAGCAATTTCTCGGGTAAAATCAAAGCCCGCAACGTGATTGCTACGCTCAAAGGCACTTCCCTGGCGAACGAGAAAATTGTGGTGGGCGGGCACTTAGACAGCTGGGACTTAGCCACCGGCGCCATAGACAACGGCATCGGGTCTTTCTCGGTGATCGATATGGCGCGTACTTTTCAGGCGCTGAAACTGAAGCCAAAACGCACCATTGAGTTTGTCATGTTCATGGGCGAGGAAGAAGGCTTGCTGGGTTCTGAGGCCTATGTGGCAGAAGCCATCAAAAACAAAACCATACACCAACTGGCGTTCATGCTGAACTATGACATGACCAATGACCCGAAAGGTTACAGCGCCAGCCAGGAATCTTGCCGAGGTTTGTTCCAGTCCATCGGGGCCATGGCTGCCCAAATAGACACTACCTTCAAGAACAGTTTCAGCGCGCGGGCCGGTCTGCATTCAGACCACCAACCGTTTATGCTGCACGGCGTTCCCACGGGTGGTTCCTCAGGCGGAAAACTGCCTAAAGGAGCCGGAGACTGCTACCACGCCGATTGCGATTCTTTTGAACTGGTAGACGAGCAAGGCATGAAAAATACCGTGCGGTTCAGCAGCATGCTCTTGTACGGCCTCGCCGATGCTCCTACCCTACCGGCCAAGCACCTCACCGATGAAGAAACCAAAGCGTTTCTGTTACAAAGCAACTTAAAGGAACCCTTGAAAATTGCCGGTGAGTGGCGCTGGAAAGATTGATTCTGCCTTTGCTTCCCTTACAGATTTGAGATAATCGCCGCATCGGTTTTAGGGCTATTTTTAGAAAACCAGCCCTAAAACCGATGCGGCGTTTTACATAATTCCTTTCACCTCAAAGAGTAGTTCAAAGATCAGCTGATTCCTGCTGTTAATTCGTTAGCGCACCAAGGTTCCCGGGAAACAGGCATTTGCACCTTTTGAGTTTTTGGTTCTCTGAGCTCCCTCCTCCAGCAATAAGAATTGGTTTCCCTCCAGGTGTTCTTCGCCAGACGCTCATTCCCTTCTGTTTACCACTCACATGCTATTAAAACTCAGGTTTTAACCCGTGAGTCAGGAAATCCCTGTTTTAGAGCTGTTTTGCTGAAATCAATATTAAAACAGTTTTAGCACGAGTTCTTCATAGTATTTATACTTAATTCAGAAAAAGTATAAACACCCTATTTTACAACAACTACTTAATTCATGGATGAATCCTACAAAAATCATGATTAAAGTCATTTTGCAGGAACTATTTAGTTGGTAACTTTCGTCTGCCAATTAAATATTACTATTCTATATGCAAACTATACTATGCCCTACTAATTTTTCTAAAAGCTCTGAGAACGCCATCCGGTACGCAGATGAGATTGCGCAACGGATCAATTCGCAGATAATTTTATTTCATAACATCACCAAACCAGTTGAAGCGGCAGTGGTCGTAACCGGGAACGAAGCAATTGATACCCTGGAGGATGAAGGTAAGCTGGAGAAGAAACAACTTGCTAAGCTGAAACACATAAAGGCCTCTCTGGAATCAACTGAATGGGGCATACCGGTAGCGTATAAGACCAGGATCGGATTTGGTGAAACAAACCAATCTATCTCCACCCTGGCTGAGAAAGAAAGAGCCGACCTGGTGGTAATGGGCACTACGGCTACCCAAGGCTTGAAAGAAATTGTAACCAAATCATTGAGCGGACGGGTGGTGCAACAGGTATCCTGCCCCGTTTTGATGGTTCCTAACAACGCTCCTTTCAGACCTATCCGCAGAATGGTGCTGGCCACTGATCTGAGAGGCTTCTGCTTGTCTGACATGACCCTGATTCTTAAGTTAGCCAGCTACTTTGGAGCGCAACTGCAGTTACTGCACGTGCTTCCCAAAGAAGATGAAACGGCCCGTCAGTTTGCCATGGAAGAAATGCAAAGGCTTAGCAAACGGATTCCTTACCAGCGCATTACCCACCATGTAGCGGTGAACGCCTGCATTACCGAGGGAATCAACCAGTTCTGCCAAAGCCACAACACTGATATGCTGGTAATGGGGGCCCACTCTGCTGATGCTTGGGAGCGCTTATTCCAGCCAGAACTGGAGCATACCTACCGGACCAACCTGCCGCTCCTGCTTGTACACCCAAAAAGGATTCAGTTCTAAGAAATCTTACCCCTGAGCCTATTCTCTGCCACCCAGATGCTTAGCCGAGAAAAGGGACCCTAACACGAAAGCATTTAACCTATTGAGATATAAAGAGAGCCGGGCAAAATGTCCGGCTCTCTTTTTATCTCACAAAACACTGACAAACTACTGAATTGGTTTATTCAATCTTGAATGGAATAGGAAGTATTAAATTTTATTTAAACTATATTTTGATTAATATATATTAAAACACAATAAAGCAGCAGCAATTAGCACTTTATAGATAATAATTGAACATTCCCTGGTTAAACCGCAACAGGTTTGTCTTCCAGGTGAAACAAAGCACTTAACCCTTGCAGCAAGGCCTCTGATTCTCCGCGCTGGCAAGCGGCTTTCAACTCCAGGGCCGGCATTTTCACAATCTTGTTCAAGATGTTCTTGGTGATGGTTTCCACCAGTTCTTTCTCCTGTTCGCCCAGTTGTTTCACGTAACGGGCCACCTCCCGCTGCCGGATTTCCTCTAACCGGTTTTTGAACTGCTGTAAAGCCGGCGACATGCTCATCTCGCGGGTCCAGGTCTGGAACTCCGTTATGGCTTCAGAGATGATTTCCTGCACCGCCGGAATGGCCGCTAACCGGTTCTCCAGAGCCTCAGTAGCGCGGTTCCGGATGTTGTCTACGTTGTACACTTCCGTTCCTGTTAATTCTGTAAGGGCGCTGTCAATGCTGCGAGGCATAGACAAATCCACGAAGAACGAAGGCCGGTTCTCCCTCATCTGGGCAATCACTTCTTTGCTGATGAAGAAGCAATCGCCGGGAACCGAGGAAATTACTACATCGGCGGTAGCCATGGCTTCCCACACGTTTTCCCAGTAAATTGCCTGGGCATTGCATTTCTGGGCCAATTCCGCGGCTTTATGATGGGTGCGATTGGCGATGGTGATGTTGCGCACTTCAGACTTCTGGAAGTTATCACAAACATTGGCTCCAATCTCGCCTACGCCCAGCATCAGCACCTTTGGGTTCTCCAGGCCTTTGGTCAGTTCTTCCACCAACTCTACCGTGGCGTAGGAAACCGAAGCGGCGCCGTCTTTGAAGGCCGTCTCGTTCACCACGCGTTTATTGGTGAAGAAGATGGTGTGCAGCAGACGATGCAGGAACGGGCCGGCCATGTTGGCATCAGCGGCCCACTGGTAGGCATTCTTTACCTGGTTCATGATCTGCATGTCGCCCACCACCTGAGACTCCAGCCCAATGGCCACGTTGAACAAATGCTGCACCGTTTCCTGCGGGCGGGTAAGATGTTTGAAATAAGGCGCAATCTCACTCGTGGCAATAAAGCCTTTCTCCAGGGCAATCAGCTTGATGATCTCTTTGGAATAGTCCTGCTCCGCAGCATAATACACCTCAGTCCGGTTACAGGTAGACAGCACCAGCACATCCTGGCTCTGGGTGAACTCCTTGATCTTATCCAACAGGTTCCGGCACCCGATTTCATTTAAGGCAACTGCCTCCCGCACCGCTATGGGGGCGTGTCTATAAGAAAGAGTAAGGGCTTTGAAGGGTATCTGCATGGTCTAGTCTGAATTCCAATGCAAATTTCAGCAGAACCTGCTCCAGGAAATATGATGTTTGTCAGTTTCGGGAATGGAATTGGTCAGTCTCAACCGGGATTCAGCTGATGGATTCCTGGAGCAGGATTTTCTGGATTGTTGGGATGCTTAGGATTATTTAGAATTATAGTGTAGTAGGTTTATTGTTGATACCCTACTATGGCCCCCACTATGGCGCGGAAGTTACTTCCGTGACTATCTTTTATGCTTTCCGCTGGCGCGAGCGTCCCGCTCGTGTCAGTACGCATTCCGAAGGACAATGCAATCCTGCTAGCATGTCATCCTGAAAGGATCTGTTGAACGATATCGGCAGAATCGTTTCCTTCACGCCTTTCTAGTTCGCCCACAAGATCTTTCCAAGAAGACAGAAAAGAGTTAAAGGCTTAACTAATAGAGCAACTTAATTCCTGATAAGCATAGCAGAACTATCGCAAAATGCGTGCGGACACGAGCGGGACGCTCGCGCCAGCGAAATGAGTTGAGCGAAATGGTCTGATAACAGTACACCTGAATTCTAAGCCTGTTTTCCGTAAATCTGCCTCAAAACCCATTCTCTCATTCTCTCATTCACTCATTCTCTCATTATCTACCTAGTTCCGCATTTTAGCGAGTTTCTGGGAGTTGAGGATGAAGATTTTGCTGCCGCGGGTGTCTATGAGTTTCTCGTCTTTGAAGTCGGCGAGGGTACGGATGACGGTTTCTTTGGAAGCGCCCACAATGCTGGCCAGGTCCTCGCGGGAAATGGACATCTCAGTGATGCTGTTTCCTTCCTGTTGGTACTGCTTTTCAACCAGTAATAAAGCCTCAGCTACGCGTTTGCGCACAGAGTTGTATGCCAGTTTCAGGAGCCGGTCTTCTCTATCCGCCAGATTATCGGAGAGGATTTTGATGAACTTGTTGGCCACATCGCGGTTCTGGTGCAGGAGCGAGAAAAAGTCTTCCTTTGGTATGAGGTACACTTCTGAATCTTCCAGCGCCATGGCCGATTCACGGTAAGGCTTTTCCTCCAGCAGATCCAGGTAGCCAATGAAATCGCCGTCTTTGTACAGGTTGGTAATGTACTCGCGGCCGTCTTCGTTGGCTTTGTAGGTTTTCACCTTGCCTTTGCTGATAAAAAACAACGCGTTGGGGTAATTACCTTCCAGAAACAGGTTGTGCTTCTTCTTGAAAACCGTGACCCGGCGTTCGTCTGAGATCATTTTGTTCAGCTCCTCGTAGCCTTTGGCTTCCTGAATGAACTCGTCCAGACCCTGCACGTTTTTCTGGAACTCGGCTTTCAGGATCTCGTTCTTTTTGAGGCGCATTTCCACGGCATCCAGCAACTCAAGGTCGTCGAAGGGCTTGGTGAGATAGTCATCGGCGCCCAGTTTCATGCCTTTCCGGAAGTCCTCTTTCTCTGATTTGGCCGTCAAAAACACGAACGGAATGCTGGAGGTCTCAGGGTTCTTGCTTAGCATGTGCAGTACGCCGTAGCCGTCCAACTGGGGCATCATGATGTCACAGATGATAAGATCGGGTTGCTCTTTGCGGGCCAGATCCACGCCTACTTTCCCGTTTTCGGCTTCTACTACCTGGTAGTTGGCGAGTGAAAGGATCTCGGCGGTGTTCTCCCTGATTTCCTGGTTGTCTTCTATCAGAAGTATTTTTTTCATAGCTACACAGTTTGCGGAAAAGTAATGGTAAACGTGGTGCCCTGGTTCAGTTCGCTCTTGAAATCAAGCGTACCGTCCATGACTTCTACGTACCGCTTCACAATATTAAGGCCAAGGCCGGTTCCTTGGATGTTGGTGGCGTTCTGCGCCCGGAAAAACGGCGTGAACAAATGCGTCTGGTCCTGCGCCGGTATGCCTATGCCCTCATCCTGCACCGTAATGATACTGGTTTCTGGTGTAACGTGAGTAGACAGGTGAATGGTTTTGCCCTCGGCGGAGTACTTGCTGGCGTTGGACAGCAGGTTGATCAGGATGTTTTTGAGCAGTTGTTTGTCCAGTTCCACCATTTCTGAGCCCTCATGCCGGTACACAATCTTCTGCCCGTCTTTCACCAAAGCCTGCATTTCATCCACTACCTCATTGGCAAAGGAAACCAGGTTGAACGTGCTGGGGATGTTGTACACCTTGCCCTCCTCAATGCGGCTAATGGAAAGGAAATCATTCAGAATGACGGTGAGGTTCTGCACCGCCGATTTAATTCGGTCAACGTGCTTCAACCGCTTCTGGTCCTCCTCGGTGGTTTTGTAGCGGGCGATGATGGAGGCCGAAGACAGCACCGTGCTCAGCGGAGTTCTAAACTCATGCGAGGCCGTGGTCACGAACCGTGATTTAAGTTCGTTCAGCTCCTTTTCCTTCTGCAGGGCTTTCTCAATTTCTTGCTGCGCCTCATACAAAATGCGGTTGGTGTTCTCCAGTTTCTGGATAGCCTCGGCCAATTCCTGGGTTCTCTCCTCCACGCGCTGCTCCAGTTGGGCGTTGAGCGACTGGATTTCGGCCAGGCTTTTGGCGTGCTCAATGCTGTACCGGATGGAGCGCTCCAAGTCATACGGGTTAAAAGTGCCTTTCACCAGGTAGTCCAGGGCACCGGCGCGCATGGCTTTCTCGTCGGTCTCACGGTCGGTTTGGCCGGTGAGCAGGATGAAGGGCGCGGTGGCACCCTCGGCCACGGCCTGCGTGATGAGCTCCAACCCGTCATGGGCTCCCAGAAAAAAATCCACCAGGTACACATCGTGCTTTTTCTCCCGGATGAGCGACAAGGCCTCGTCAAAAGAGGAAGTCCAATCCAGGTGATAGTTGCGGCCTGTAATGTCCATGATGATGTCGCGGGTAATCACGAAATCATCTTCATCATCGTCTATCAGCAGGATTCTGATACTGTCTGCCATGGGGTTCTACTATTGTTTTGGAGCTGTTTTCAAGAAAACAGGTGTTAAATGGAGGCATGATTTTTAATGGGGGTTTGCCATTCTTTGAGTGACTCTTCTAAGAACATAAATTTTCATGTCCTATGGCGCGGAAGTTACTTCCGTGCCTTTCAACACTCGTTAGGCACAGAAGTAACTTCCGCGCCATAGATAGTAAGCCATAGAAAGCTAAATCCGCAATCAATCAATCAATCAATCAATCAATCAATCAATCAATCAATCAATCAATCAGGCCTTGGGTAGTTCTACAATCTCAAACCAGTACTTAGTGAGGGTTTTCATGACGTCTACCAGGGCCGCGAACGTTACCGGTTTGGCAATGAAGGAACTCACGCCCAGGTCATAGGTGCGCAGAATGTCTTCCTCGGCTTTGGAGGTAGTCAGCACCACAACCGGAATCACGCGCAGGTGCTCGTCTGACTTGATTTCCTTCAGGGCTTCCCGGCCGTCTTTCTTGGGCATGTTTAGGTCCAGCAAGATGAGGCCGGGCGTGGGGTATTTGGCTTTGTCTGTGTACTTGCCGCGGTTGTGCAGGTAATCCAGCAGCTCCTCGCCGTTTTCCACAAATTCAATCTGGTTGGTCAAGCGGTTCTCCTCCAGCGCGTCTTTTACCAGCATGCGGTCTTCGGCGTCGTCATCGGCAATGAGAATGATGATGGTTCTTTTGTTTGAGGTCATAGTTCTGTAAGGTCTATTCCTGGAGGTGTTTAGTGGCCAGGGTGATGATGAAACGGGTGCCTACCCCGGGTTGGCTGCGGGCGGTGATGTCGCCGCCGTGCCTGATGGCTATTTTACGGCAAATGGCCAGGCCAATGCCGGAGCCTTCGTACTTCTGCCCCTCCAGGCGCTGAAAGATATTGAAAATGCGGTCAAGGTACTTCTCGTCAAACCCGATGCCGTTGTCTTCCACCTCAATCTCCACGTGCACATCGCCGGGCGTGGACGTGAGGTGGGCCTTGCGCTGCACGTGCCGGGCCGATATGCGCACCACCGGCGTCACGTCTTCTTTCCGGAACTTGATGGCATTGCTGATCAGGTTTTGGAACAATTGGCGCATCTGGGTAGGCTCGGCCTCAATGGTGGGCAGCGGCGAACGATCAATCACGGTACCGGTTTTCTCAATGGTGATCTCCAGGTCAGACAAAACCCCGTTAAGCACCTCGTTCAGATCCACTTTCTCAAACGGTTTGGATTTGGTGGTCACGCGGGAGAAGGTAAGCAGGTCATTGATGAGGTTCTGCATGCGCACAGCGGCGTTGAGCATGCGGTCAATGTAGTCCTTGCCCTGGTCGCTCAGGTTGTTTTGCTCCTTGGTCTTCAGCCTATCGCCAAAGGCCTGAATTTTGCGCAAAGGTTCCTGCAGGTCATGCGAAGACACGTAGGCGAAGTCCTGCAACTCACGGTTGCTGCGCTCCAGCTCGGCGGCGTACCGGCGCAGGCGTTCTTCGCTTACTTTCTGGTGCGTAATGTCATGGATAAAGCCGGTATACACTTTCCGGTCGGTGAGTTGCACCTCAGAGATGCTCAGGTATAGCGGAAACACCGAGCCATCCTTCTTCCGCCCCGAGACTTCCCGCCCAATGCCAATGATTTTGCGGTGGCCGGTGCGGTGGTAGTTCTCCATGTACTGGTCGTGGCGGCTATGATCGGGTTCGGGCATGAGCAGGCCTATGTTCTGGCCGATCAGTTCCTCCTCACTGTACCCGAAAAGCCGGGCCGCCGAGGGGTTCACCATTTCAATGATGCCGCGGGTGTCAATGGTAATGATGCCGTCTACCGCCGCCTGAATGATGGAGTTGATTTTGTTTTCGCTTTCGCGCTGGGCCTGCTCGGCTTTCTTCTGCTGCGAGATGTCATGCACAATGCCCGTGTAAATGACCTTATCCTGCAATTTCACCTCAGAAATACTCAACAGAAACGGAAACACGGATCCGTCTTTGCGCAGCCCCACCACCTCACGACCTTTGCCAATAATCTGTCCTACCCCGGTACGGTGGTAATTTTCCATATAGCCGTCATGCCGGCTCTGGTCGGGCTCCGGCATCAGAATCTTGATGTTCTTGCCAATGATTTCTTCGGGCCGGTAGCCAAAGATACGGGCGGCCGCCGGGTTCACGGTTTCAATGATCCCCCGTTGGTCAATGGTAATGATGCCGTCAATGGCGGTGTCTATGATGGCTTGTAAGCGGGCCTGGTCGTCCAGGTGCATCTGGTGAGGGCGCTGCAGAGATTCTTCCAAAGGTCAGATGTTTTTATAAAAGTAACCACTCGGGCTCCTTTCCACAATGATTCTTGTCATTTCTGGGCCGGAAATAAGGAGTACGCATCTGTTTTCAGGCATGTTTTGTGGAAAATAGCAGGAAAACCGCCGGCATGACCAAAGTCATTAAATGCTTTGACCGGCATCATTCCCAACCCACCCGGCACCCGATAGCTTTGCAGAAGAGTTCAGCCTACAGTTTTGAATCTTAACCTATCTGCGAGCATGAAAACCATCTTAGTCCCCACCGATTTCTCTTCCTGCGCTGCCAACGCCGTGCAATATGCTGCTGCTCTTGCTCGTCAGACCAGGAGCAGGCTGCTGTTGGTGCATACCGTTAACCTTCCGGCCTCGGTTATGCCAGAAGGGTTGCCGCTCTACTCCCTGGATTCCCAACTGATTGAAGACTGCGAAGAGGAGCTCTTTAAGGTGGCGGAACTGATAAAGAAAGAATTCAATTTTGAGACCGAGACCTTTTGCCTGTACGGCCCGCTTATTCCGCACCTGAATGAGCTGGTGAAGACCCAAGCCGTGGATTTGGTGGTGATGGGTACCCACGGAGCGGGAAATTTCCTGGACAGCCTGATGGGCACCAACGCCTCGGCCTACATCAAAGAAGCGCTTTGCCCGGTACTGGTGATTCCAGCCCATACCACGTTTTCCCCGGTGCGGCACATTGCCTACGCCTCAGACTTTGAAACGGAAGAAACCGTGTACCTGAAACAGCTCTTCCTACTGGCTTCTGGGTTCAACGCCGAGGTGAACATCATCAACATCCAATCTGAAAAGCAGCTGAACATAGTCTCAGACAGCCAGGTGTTTAAGAGCATTGTCAAACATTTCCCGCATAACCGCTACAGCGTGGCCCAATTGCGGAACAATGACATCATTGCCGGCCTCCAGGAATTTGTGCAGGAAGACCAGGCAGAGGTGCTGGCCGTTTCTATCCAGGACCGCGGATTACTGGAAGAACTGTTCCACCACAGCATCACCAGAAAATTAGCTTTGAGGGCCTTTGTTCCCCTGCTAACCTTGCCCGCTACCTCTTATCAGTTCCAGAACCAACGGACCGCCACTAAGAAACCGGCGCCAGTGGCTTAGAAACGGGCTGGTTTTAAGCAGAATTTCAAAAAGTACTTCTAAAACGATGTAAGGCAGGTTTGGTCCAGTTTTTAAAGCTTCTTCTTTCAAAGACCAGACGTTTTAGTTTTCCATCAGTTTTAGAGAAAAGAGCTAAAAACAAAGAGAATGGTAACTTGCGCTCAGCCAACTTTGGGAGTGATGCCTTAAGGTAATTTCCCGCAGCAGGTTGGCTACTTCTGCAATGAACCTATTTAAAGCATTTCCCAAGAGTAACTATGTGCTACCGGCTGTACCGGCGGTGCTTTTGTCAATAGTAAGCGTGCAGACGGGTGCCTCCGTAGCGAAGTACCTGTTCCCGGTTCTAGGGGCCAGCGGCACGGCATCTCTCCGCATTGGGTTTTCGGCTATCATTCTGCTGGCTTTCTTTAGAACCAACCTCCTTCAGCTGAACAGGAGGCAGCTTTTGTATTGCGCCGGCTATGGAACTTGCCTGGGAGCCATGAACCTGGTCTTCTATTTTGCCATCAAACGGATTCCGTTGGGCCTGGGCGTTACCATTGAATTCATGGGACCTTTAGCCCTAGCCATCATAGGTTCCAGAAAACTGCTGGACCTGATGTGGGCTGCACTGGCCGGGTTAGGTATTGCCCTGATTGCTCCCTGGAACACCAACTCCATTGATTTAGTGGGTGTCTTGTGTGCGGCCCTGGCCGGAAGTTTATGGGCAGGCTACATATTGCTGGGCGGCAAAGTCTCCAAGTTCATGAAAGGCGGAGATGCGGTTGCCGTAGGCATGGTGTTCGCTACGTTACTGGTGGTGCCCTTCGGGGTTTTCAGCGGTGGATTGAGTGCTTTGAACGGACCTCTGCTGCTGCTTGGAATAGCCGTGGCGCTCTTGACCAGCGCTATCCCTTTCACGCTGGACATGAACGCCCTGCGGCAACTTTCTTCCAAGAACTACAGCATCCTGATGAGTTTGCACCCGGCCGTGGCCGCTTTGTCTGGGTTGCTTTTCCTGCAGGAGCACCTCAGCCTTACCCAATGGCTCTCTATTGCCTGCGTCATTGCTGCCAGTGTGGGGGCTACGGTCTTTTCAAAAAAGCAGTCTGAAGAGAACTCCTGAATCCACTTGAAGTCACTTCTCGCCAGCCGCACGTTTTTGATCTTTCAGGAGAGCGCTGCTTTTTCCCACTTTCTTTCCCCACAGGATGGGCAATCAATACCGGGTTCCTGAGGCTGTTTCAATAATTGACCGCAACTACCGCAGGCATAGGTATCGGGGGCGTCTTGCTGCTCCTTTCTAAAATCCGGGTCCATGATGGGCACCAGGGACAGGCCTGCGCGCTCTTCTGGGAACTGGAAAAGGGTGAAAGAGCCGTTGGCTTCCATGTAGACGCGCTGTACTTTGCCCAGGTTATAGATTTCATCATGTCTGAGCTCGGCAAAAAGGCGCTCCCGGGTTATCCTGGCATTTTCCATTACATCCAGTTGCAGACAACCATCTTTTACCAGCACGTCCAGGTCATCCATGACCTTACGCTCAAACCGGGCGTCCTGGGTGCTTCGCCAGGCAAGGACCCTTTCAATGCCTACCACCACCACTGCAATAATGGCAATAGGGAGTATGCCCCGGGAGGGGTCCATGAGGGCCACCCCGTTTGCCGCCGCCAGAGACACCAGGGCAGCCATTTCGGTTCTGCTCAGCATTGCAGCCATCCGCTTCCCCATCAGGCGCATGGAGAGCATCAGCACAAAATAAATGAACGCTACGCGTATGACAATTTCAAAGAGAAAGCTCCACGGCACCTCACCTAATACAATGCGGAGCCAGTCTGTAATTTGAATATCTTCCGGTTTCATGGTAATTCGTTATTTGGCGGCGGGAATCCACTCTGTGCAGGAGCAGTAAGGGCATGCGGTCCCTTTCACCTGGTTTGTTTCTCCTACATTGCCGCAGCGGGTGCAGGCAGAATAGTTATTATCACTGGGCAAGGATTTCAGGAGGGCTTGGTCTCTTAAGGGAATAATGGGTAAACCTGGTTTCGGCTCCTTCGCTTTCACTACGCTAAATTCTCCGCTTGCCTCTATGTACAATCGTTTTACTTGACCCAGATGCTGTATGTTATGGGTTCTTAATGCCGCAAACACCTGATCTCTTGACAGGCGGGAATTTTCCAGTTCCTTTACCAGCATGACCCCTTCCTTTAGAATCATGCACAAATCTCCCTGGGTGACCACCTCTACTTTCCGGCTTCTGAAAGCCCACAGGTTGATGCCCCGCTGAAAGACCAGGGCACAGGTAAACGCCACTACCCCCATCAGAACTCCCCTGTCTGGCAATTGCATAGGAGCCGAGGCAATCCCCCCCAAGGTCACCATCACGGCCAATTCAGAAATGGTTAACTGCCCGTTCATTCGTTTCCCCATCAGCCGCAGCACCACCAGAAGTACAATAAAGATGACCAACGTACGCAGCAGCACCTCGGCCATAAACTCCCACGGTGTGTTCCCGATCAATAGCCGTTGCCAATCGGGGAAATAAATCTCTTCCTTTTTCATACGTTACAACAATACGAACACTCCGCAAAACAGAGTTACCCTGATTCTAAGCGTTTTAATACGGTTGTTTTTTCAGAAGTTATAGGAAAAGGTCAATTTTTTGAAGCAGATCAGCTCCGCGTTTCAGAGGTTTTTCCGCAAAATCAGGCCAAAAACCTGCTGCAAGAAGAGTCATCAACCATAAGAAAAAGTGCTTTCTGCCTAGCTGCTACTTTTGGTTCTGATGGGTTAAAATCCACTTCGGGGCGGCATAAACACCCATCTCTTGTAGGCTCAGTTTCATCTGATTTATCAAAACAAGCCAGAAAACAAACGCCCACTAAAACACCCATATAAACTTAAAAATCAGTATATTACAGAAGACATTCACTTGTTCTTACCTAAAGCATTTACTGCCATGGAAACGATCATCTGTCCTACCGATTTTTCAGCGTGCTCAGAAAACGCCATAAAATACGCAGATGCCCTGGCACAGTATATTGGTGCCCGCATTGTATTGGTCCACAACGTGTACGAGCCTGTGATAGTAGAACTGGCGCCCTTTGAAGCCCTGCCCTATGTGGAGGCCATTCAGGACCCCGAGTACCGCCATCACCAGCAAGACAAACTAGACGCCCTGATTGCACAGATGAACGGGCAGGAACACGCTGCCCCTGTGGCCTATGAGAGCAAGATCAAGTACGGTATCACCACCAACTCCATTCTGCAGGTAGCCAAAGAAGAACAGGCCGATTTGCTGGTGCTGGGCCACGAAGGCCTGCAGGAACAGTTTGGGGAATCTGCCACGGCGCGCCTCATCAGAGACGCCCATTGCCCCGTGCTGGTGGTTCCGCCCCACGCTACTTTCCGGCCGCCCAGCAAGATTGTGTTTGTCACCGACCTGAAAGGAGAATCCCTCACCGATGTCTGCCTGGTGTGCCAGGTGGCCACCCACTTCAGGGCCGAGTTGCAGGTATTGCACATTCTAGAGGAAGACACCATGAAGAACAGACAACAGGCCGAGGCCGGATTGGCCCTTCTGCTCAAACGCCTGCCCTGCCAGAAAGCCTCCACGCACCTGGAGGTGGATAGAAACCCGAGCGAGGGCATTCTTAAGTTCTGTTTCAGGCAGCAGGCAGACCTGTTGGTGGCGGGCTATCGGGCTAAAGGCTTTCGGTTGAATCCCTTCGCGCATGACAACCTCCTGGACATTGCCGCCAACACGTTTCTGCCGCTGCTGGTGGTCCATCATAAACAATAGCTTTCCGGAAACTCCTCTTCTTGTTCAGACACTATCTATCACGTTTAAGGGCTTGTTTTACATAAAACGGCCCTTAAACGTGATTTTTTATTTCTGGGAATCAGAGACATAGCGGCAAAAGCAGGTTAATCTGCCTTTTTAGCGGGAAAATGTAAGACAGGCCTTATGGAAAATGAAGCTCTGCGGCATCTTGGTTCTAAAAGCGAGAAGCTGTTTTGCATGTTTTGTCCCTGAGTTTTTATCTGTTTCTTTATTGACGCTTAACCTACCTGAGCCGCATGTTTCTAAAGCTATTCTCCCGCTCAAAGCCGCCGCAAGACCTGGAACTGATACAGCAGTATCGGGAAACGGGCGATGTAGCCCTGGTGGGGGAATTGTTTGAGCGCTACACCGAGATGGTGTACCTGGTGTGCCTGAAGTACCTCAAAGACGAGGACGAGAGTAAAGACGCTACCATGCACGTCTTTGAGTTGCTGATCACGGCGCTCCACAAACATGAGATCACCAACTTCAAAAGCTGGCTGCACGTGCTGGCCAAGAACTACTGCCTCATGCACCTGCGGTCCAAGAAGAGCCGGGGCACCGACTCGCTGGAAAACCATTCCCTGCCTTTGGTAGAGAAAGCCGCGTTTCTGGACACTTCTGAGGAAAACGACCAGGAAACGGAACTGCAGCTCTTAAGCAAAGCCCTCACTACCTTAGGACCCGAGCAACGCACCTGCGTGGAGCTTTTCTACCTGCAGAAAAAGAGTTACAAAGAAGTAGCCGAACTGACCGGATTTGAGATTGGCCAGGTAAAAAGCTACATCCAGAACGGCAAACGCAACCTCAAAAACTACATGAATAAAAACTATGAGCAGGAATAATCTTCCCGAAGACTGGGGCCCCGACGAGCATCCTTCGCTGGAGGTGCTGCGGCAGTACCAAACCGGGGAACTATCCGCTCCCCTCAGCCACCAAGTGGAACGGCACCTCCTGTCCTGTGAACTTTGCTCAGACCTGGTGGAAGGCATGACCCTGGCCCAGCCCGCCCGGGTGCGCACCGCCGTACGGGAAACCCGTGGCCGGTTAAAGAACCTCTTAGCCCAGAAAAAACGCAAGCGCCGGGTTTTCCAGTGGCCGGCCTGGCAAACGGCAGCGGTTTTGCTGGTGCTGCTTTTTGCCTTAGGCGAGGTGGTGTACCATCATTATTTTAACAAAAGCCACTTCGGGCAAAACCAGCCGGGTACCACCAGCACTCAGGCCTCTGGCGGGCAAAACACCTGGAAACTCACCGGCCGGGTACTCAACGCCTCCGGCGAAGCTCTCTCCGGCGCGGCCCTCCACCTGAAAGGCACCACTACTGAGGTCATCACCAATGCAGATGGATCATTTGAACTGGAGCTCCCCACCCAAAAAGCGATCTTAGTGGTATCTCATGTAGGCTATAAGATGGAAGAAGTATCCGTTCAAAGAAGCAGTGAGATCCTGAAAATAGCCTTAACCCAGGAAACTAAGTAGAAAAACCCGCTTGTATGGAGCAATACCTTTGGCAAACCTGGCAGCGCACTGCCGCTGGTTATTCAGTTAATCAGAACCTGCTTAGCAGATTGTGGGAAGAGCTGGAAGCAGCCTACTCGTCCAGGTCCAGGCACTACCACAACCTGAGGCATATTGAAGCCTTGTTGCGTTTAACCGATGAATTTGAGGCAAACCTGACCGCTCCTGCCCTGGTCAGGTTTGCCATTTTTTACCATGACGCGGTCTATAGCTCCTCCAGGTCAGACAACGAGGAAAAGAGTGCCCAACTGGCCAGTAAGAGGCTGCCGGAGTTAGGCGTGCCACAAGCCGAGGTGGCCTTGGTAGAAGAAATGATTCTGGCTACCAAATCACATCGCTCTAATCCAAATCCTGACACCGATTTCCTGCTGGACTTTGACTTGGCCATCTTAGGCGCCCCCTGGGACCTTTATCACCAGTACAGCCAGCAAATCAGGAAAGAGTACAGCCTCTACCCAGATTTTCTCTACCATAGCGGCCGTAAAAAGGTGCTGCGCCATTTTCTGGATCAGGAAAGCATCTTTAAAACTCCACCATTTCAGGCTAAACTAGAATCACAAGCCAGGCAGAATCTAGCAAAGGAATTACAGGGAGTAAGCGCTCCTTAAGCCCGCAGTGTCTTGAGCGTTTCCGCCTTGTTTCAGGCAAAACAGGCCTAAAACCAACAAAGCCTTAAAGAAAAACCTGTTGAACTTCTGAGATTGGGCAGAACACGCTTACTTTTAAGCAGCGGTACCCAGAATGGCACCGCACATGAGCAATGGCAGAAGAAAAAACAAAGACCATCCGGTGGGGCATCATTGGGTGCGGTGACGTGACCGAGGTCAAAAGCGGACCGGCTTTCCAGAAAGTACCCAACTCCCAGTTAGTAGCCGTGATGCGGCGCAACGGCGAAAAAGCCAGAGACTACGCCCAGCGCCACGGGGTGCCTAAGTGGTACGATGATGCCCAGGCCCTGATCCAGGACCCCGATGTAGATGCCGTGTACATTGCCACGCCGCCCGGTTCCCACGCAGAGTACACCCTAAAGGTAGCGGCCACAGGCAAACCAGTGTACGTAGAGAAACCCATGGCCTTGAATCACGCCCAGTGCCAGGAAATGGTAAAAGCCTGCCAGGAAGCTCAGGTACCCTTGTTTGTCGCCTATTACCGCCGGTGCCTGCCCTCATTCCTCAAAGTGAAAGAGCTGGTGGACAGCGGCGCCGTTGGCGAGGTGCGGTTCGTGAACATCAAGCTGTTTCATCCGGCGCAGCAGAACCTAAACCCGGCAGAATTGCCCTGGCGCGTGCTGCCCGAGATTGCCGGCGGCGGACTGTTCTTTGACCTGGCCTCGCACCAGTTAGACTACCTGGATTTTCTGCTCGGGCCCATTGTCTCCGCCTCCGGTCAGGTCGCGAACCAGGCGGGCCTCTACCCTGCCGAGGATATCGTGACGGGTCAGTTCCGGTTTGGGAATGGGATCTTGGGTACCGGCATCTGGTGCTTTACCGTGGCCCCCGCCCAGTTCAAAGACGAGATAGAGATCATTGGCAGCCGAGGACGAATCACCTTCCCCTCTTTCGCGCTGGAGCCCATTAAGTTGGAAACCGAGAAAGGCACCGAGGAATTCTTCCTGCCCCCACCGGCACACGTGCAGCAGCCCTTTATCCAAACCATGGCAGAGGAACTCACGGGTCAGGGAACCTGCCCCAGCCACGGGGAGTCCGGCGCCCGTACCGCCTGGGTGATGGATCAGATCGTGGGTAGATAATCACCGCTTGTTACAGACTTTCCTACCGGTGCTATAAGCCTCCAGTTGATTCGGGGCTGTTTTCCGGAAAACAGCCCCGAATCAACCGGAATTATTTGCGGTGCTCAACCGTTTGCCTATTAACCGCAAGACAAACCCCAAAGCAAATGGAACCAGGCAAACGCTTTCTTTTCTCCAGAATGCTGCCCTTACCGGCCATTTTCCATTCCCAAAATGGAAACCCCAAAACACCTGCCTTAACCTCCATTAAAAAACTTTAATTTTTTAAGAGAATTGATTCAGATTTTTTCAATATCTCATAAATATTGATATCTTGCGCAATCGATTGCACATCCTACCTGTTCAGAGATATGTTACATAGAATATTAAAGATCCATCCGAATGACAATGTGCTGGTAGCACTCACGGATTTGAAGAAAGGCGAGGCCGTTCAATATGATGGCGCTCAGATAGTGTTGGTTGACGACGTGCAGGCAAAACACAAGTTTGCCCAAGCCCCTATTGCCGCTGGTGACGAGATCCTGATGTACGGATCTCTGGTGGGCAAGGCCGTGACCGACATCCCGGTGGGTGGCGTACTCACCACCGCCAACGTGAAGCACCAGGTAAACGGCTTTACCGGCAAAACCAAAACCATTGGCTGGCAGGCCCCGGACGTGTCTAAGTGGGTGAACCGCACGTTCATGGGCTACCACCGCCCCGATGGACAGGTAGGTACCGCCAACTTCTGGCTGGTGATTCCTATGGTATTCTGCGAGAACCGTAACGTAGACATCATCAAGCAGGCCTTCCTGGACGAGCTGGGCTTTGGCCAGCGCGATGTGTACAAGTCGTATGTGCAGCAGATGGTAGACCTGTACCAGTCTGGCAACACCGATGCCATTGAAACCTTAACCCTGCAGAAAACCCAGGCCCCTGCCCAACGCCGCGTGTTTGAAAACGTGGACGGCATCAAGTTCCTGACGCACCAGGGCGGCTGCGGCGGAACCAGACAAGACTCAGACATGCTCTGCGCCCTGTTGGCCGACTACATCCATCACCCTAACGTGGCCGGTGCTACCGTGCTGAGCCTGGGTTGCCAGAACGCGCAGGTGAGCATCCTGGAAAACAAACTCAAAGCCCTCAACCCTAACTTCTCTAAGCCGCTTTACATTCTGGAGCAGCAGAAAGAAGGCACTGAGGAAGAACTGATGTCCAAGGCTATCCGCCAGACCTTCTTAGGCCTGATTGAAGCCGATAAACAGAAAAGACAACCCGCTCCGTTGAGCAAGCTTTCCATTGGTCTGGAGTGCGGCGGCTCTGACGGATTCTCCGGTATCTCGGCTAACCCCGCTATTGGGCATACCTCAGACATTCTGGTGGCCCTGGGCGGTAGCACCGTGCTGTCTGAGTTCCCTGAGCTGTGCGGAGTGGAGCAGGAACTGATCAACCGCTGCGAGTCTGAGGAAGCCGCTGAGCGCTTTGCTTCTTTGATGCGCGCGTATGCGGCCTCGGCTGAGGCGGTTGGTTCCGGGTTTGACATGAACCCCAGCCCGGGCAACATCCGCGATGGCTTGATCACCGATGCCATCAAATCGGCGGGTGCGGCTAAGAAAGGCGGTACCTCCCCTATCGTAGACGTGCTGGATTACCCAGAATACGTGAAAAAGCCCGGTTTAAACCTGCTGTGCACCCCTGGTAACGACGTGGAGTGCACGACGGCGCTGGTAGGTGCCGGTACCAACATTGTGCTGTTCACCACTGGTTTAGGAACGCCCACCGGTAACCCTATCACTCCGGTGATCAAAATCTCCTCTAACACCAAGTTGGCGCAGCGCATGCCAGACATCATTGACATTGACACCGGACCCGTAATCTCTGGCGAGAAAACCATTGAAGAAATGGGCGAAGACGTGCTGGATTTCATCATTGAGGTAGCCAGCGGTCGCATTGAAGTAAAAGAGAAAATCCTGCAGCAAGATGATTTCATTCCGTGGAAACGCGGCGTGTCTCTTTGATCTGAAAGCAGCCCAAGGCTGGCAAAAGGCCAGCTGATTAATACATACTAAGTAGGCCCCGTACCTCATTCCATTTCAGCTTTGCGCGGGCATCTGAGTTTGGGGCACGGGGCTTTTTATTTACTTTATTTTATTCTATCAAAATATAATATATTCATTATCAACTAAGTACCTCTCCTTATGAACGATGCATTAGCCCTTCCCGTTGGCACTACCCTGGACCGGTTTATCATGAAAAAGCAGGAAGATTTCCCTTTTGCTACCGGTGAATTATCGCAGCTACTTAGAGATATTGCGTTAGCCGCCAAGATTGTAAGCCGGGAGATTAGCCGCGCCGATCAGGACACGGTTGGTAAATTTGGCAAACAAAACATTCAGGGCGAAGACCAGCAGAAACTGGATGTGATTGCCAACATCCGGTTCATCAGGGCGCTGCGCAACGGCGGCGAGGTCTGCACCATTGTTTCAGAAGAAGAGGAAAACCTGATTCATACCGGTAACTCCCACGCCAAGTACATTGTGGCCATGGACCCGCTGGACGGTTCCTCCAACATTGACGTGAACATTCCCACGGGCACCATCTTCGGGATTTACCGTCGCCTCTCCGATGGCGGCCAGGAAGGCACCCTGGAAGATTGCCTGCAGAAAGGCACCCAACAGGTGGCTGCCGGATACATTCTGTACGGGGCCTCCACCATGCTGGTCTACACCACCGGCTGCGGCGTGAATGGCTTCACCTACGAGCCTTCCCTGGGCGAATTCTTCCTCTCCCACCCCGACATGAAAATACCTGACCGCGGCAAGCAGTACTCCTGCAACGAAGCCAACGTAAGCGACTTCCCCCTGGGCATCCAGAACTATTTGGCGTTCTGCAAAGAGCAAAAATACTCTTCCCGCTACATCGGCTCCCTGGTAGCCGATTTCCACCGCAATCTTCTGAAAGGCGGCATCTACTTCTACCCGGGCTCCTCCAAAAACAAAACCGGCAAACTCCGTCTGCTCTACGAGTGCAACCCGCTCGCCTTCATTGCCGAGCAAGCCGGCGGCCAGGCCACCGACGGAATTGACCGCATCTTAGACAAAGAACCATCTGAACTGCATGAGCGCTGCCCCTTGGTCATTGGCTCCTCTGAGATGATTGATAAAGTGCGGAAGTACATGACTTTGTAAGGAAAAACTTGAAAAGCAGAGGAGGCGTTTTAAGGCAGATTTCAACAAACCTGCCTTAAAACGCCTCCTCTGTTTCTGGTGAGTTACATCTTTATCAGAATCCTCGCTCGCCTCTGGCGAGTGTGCGTTATCAGGCGGCGTCTCGCCGCTATGTGAATTATTAAACTTTCCCCCATATCGGCCAGAGGCCGAAGAATAACGCACACTCGCCAGAGGCGAGCGAGGGACCTGTGGTAGAGGAACTTGGAATAGCAGCGCTCAGCTTACAAAAAGTTAGAATATTTCTTAGGCTGAAGGGCGGTTTTCCAGACTCTGATGCTCTGGATTTCGCCGTTGAACCAGGAGCGTTTGTCCATGCGGGTACCGATGGAGGTTTTGGCTGAGGCCGGGATGGGCAGGTACTCAATTTCGCCGGAAAGCTCCAGTTGCCCGTTCACGTAACCTTTCAGTTGCTTGTTTTTGTAGGTGAGCGTCATGGTGGCCCACTCGCCTACCGGGTGCGTTTTGGTAGAGTCAATGAGGGTGAGGGCTCCGTTTTCGGTGCGCAGGAAGAAATCGGCGTACCACTGGTTCCGGTTGTTCAGCCGCAGTTCCAAAAGCAGACGGCGCTGCCCGGTGCCCATGTCTTCTATGTGCAGGAAACGTTGCTCCACGTTGGCCGGCCAGGCTGCATTGGGTTTGAACACCACCTCAATGGAGAATTCCTCGGCCCCGGCAATAGGGTTGTGGTCTACCAGTAAGCCATCGTCTTGCCCATCGAAAGCCACTACCTGCGCTCCTCCTTTTCCTGAGATCAGTTTGGGATTGCCTAAAACAGTGGTAGGATGCCCGCCTATTAATGACAAGGTCTCCATCTTCCACTGCACCGGCTTCTGTACGGCACAGGAAGAAACCAGCCAGGCAGAAAGGAAACAGAAGAGAAAGGCAGCGGCTGATTTCATATGGGCTGATGGTTACAGAATCTCCGTTTCGTGTCTACTTTCTGAACAACAGCCCCGAAACGGAGCCAGTTTTACCAGACGATTTGGTTTTATGTACGAGTTTACTCCCGTTTTGGGCCTCTCCAGAAAGGCATGATTTTTCAACTGTAATCTCCTCACTGGCCCGGGTTTACTGCTAGTGTTCCGCCTTCCTGATCTGGTTGGTGTAATAAGAACAAGAGGAAAAGCGATCAGTAGCGTGATTCGAAAATGAGTTGCAAACGCGCGCCAACCGGAAGAAATCTTTTACTGTTTCACTTGCGGTTTTACCAGTCTATCAACCAGATCCAGTTTCTGGGCTTTCATTTCGGCTAAGACAATCTGGGCCATCTCGCGGGCGCCCAGCTCGTTGAAATGAGTATCGTCTTCCTTGCCCTGCGGATAGTTGGGATGCTCCTCGGGTTTAAGGTGAATAAACAACAGCTTAGAGCTTTCTGGCCCCAGCTTTTGCAACAAGGCCTGGCTTTTGCGGTCAAGGTCAATCAAGGCTACTTTCTGCTTCTGCGCCACCGCCCGCACGATGCCCGAGTACAACGCGTGCGTTTCCTCAATCTTGCCGGTTACATCAAATTTGCGGCGGGCGGCGGGAGTGATGAGCACCGGGATTACTTTCTTCTTTCGGGCCTCGGAAATGAACCGCTCCAGGTTGGCTTTGTAGTCGGCCTCGGTAGTGTAACTTTTCTTGGTGCTTACCTCATCGTTGTGCCCGAACTGGATGAACAGGTAATCGCCGGCTTTCATAGACGAGGCCACCGGTTGCCACAGGTTTTCCTCTATGAACGTGCGGGTGCTTCGGCCGTTTTTGGCGTGGTTTTCCACCGTAACGCTGGAATCAAAGAAATACCTGAACGGCATGCCCCAACCGGTCTCAGGGTAGGCTTTGGTTTCCTTGATGGACATGGTAGAATCCCCGATCAGGTACACAGTGATGGGCTGTTTCTCATTGACCATGAAAGACATAAGCCCCAGGCAGCAAAAGCAGAACAGTAGCAGAGCAGAGGTATACTTCATCATAAAACCAGATTACAAGTTGGAGGCAGTTTCTTTGGGCAAGGTGACTTTTTCGCCGTTGATGGTTACGTTCTCAAACAGGATGTTCTCGACGTTAGAGAACTTGTAGGGCTGTTTTACCCCGTTGATTTCCACGTTGATGAGGCGCAGGTTCTCTACCGGCGATTGCTCGTAGCCTTCCAGCAGAACGCCCACATCGCCGCCATTCTGCACTTTCATGTTACGGACCTCAATGTTGCGCACCACCGGTATGTTATTTCCCTTGGGCTCTGACGGATCATAGAACATGTTCACCCGCACCACTTGTTGCTTGATCTGGCCTACCTCAATGTTGCGCAGATAGACATTCTCCACCAATCCGCCACGGGCCGAGTTGGACTTGATGCGCAGGGCACGGTCCAGCAGCGGGCTGTTCATCTTGCAGTTCTCGGCAAACACATTGCGGGTACCGCCCGTGATCTCACTACCAATCACCACGCCACCGTGCCCGTTGATCATGGTGCACCCTTGGATGATGATGTTCTCGCTGGGCACATTGATGCGGCGGCCATCGGCGTTACGGCCCGATTTTATGGCGATGCAGTCATCACCGGTGTTGAAGTAACAATCTTTGATGAGCACGTTCTTGCAGGACTCGGGGTCGCAGCCGTCGGAATTGGGTCCCTGACTTTCCACGGTCACGCCCTGGATGGTCACGTTGGTACACAGCACCGGGTGCAGCACCCACATGGGCGAGTTCTGGATGGTCACGCCCTGGATTAATACATTCTCGCAACGGTAGGGCTGCACAAACTGCGGCCGCATGTAATACCCGGGCCCGAACTTTCTTTCGGCCACGGGTACATAATTATCGGCTAACTCAAACAACCGGTCCCGGTTGCCGGGGCTTTTTTGGGTAGGCTGTCCGGCTTTGGTGCCGTAATGCTGACTGCCCACCCAAGGCCACCAATGCTCGTTGGAGGCTTGCCCGTCCAGGGTGCCTTCGCCAGTAACGGCAATGTTCTTTTCCTCAAAGGCGTAGATCAGCGGCGAGTAGTTCATGAGCTCAATGCCTTCCCAGCGGGTATGCACCATGGGCAGGTATTGGTTAGGATCAGTGGAGAACAGAATGGTGGCGCCTTTCTCCAGGTGCAGGTTCACATTGCTTTTGAGGTAAATAGGTCCAGACAGATATTTGCCGGCGGGCACCACCACGCGTCCGCCGCCCGCCTTATGGCAAGCTTCTATGGCTTGCTTAAGGGCCTGCGAGCAGTCTGTGGTACCGTTGCCCTCTGCGCCATACGTGCGCACGTTGAAATCACGGTTGGGGAACGTGGGTGCCTTGATCTGCTTCAACACCTTCTGGGCGTATCCCCACGGATCGGCCTCTATGGCCTGGTTGCTCTGGCTACTTTGACTCATGGGTTTCTGGCCGCAGGAACAGAGAGCGCTCAGCAGCACTGCCATCGCGGTTCCCAGCAAATACTGTTTTGGGGTCATTTTTCTGAAATCAGGGGGAAAACATATGGTACCTTACCATTCTACCCGCGCCAGCATGGGCGTACCGCGTTTGCAGAGTTGCAGTGCTAAGCCCCAGGGATCACGAAGCATGACCAGGTGAGAGCCGTCTTCCAGGTGCTGATCTGATTCCAGGGTGGCACCCGCAGCGCACAGGCGTTCTTTGTCCTGGGCAGGGTTTTCTGACACGAAGGCCAGGTGTACCAAAAGCGGATTCATGGTGCGGTACGGGGGCACCTCCGCCACCGGGTTCAGGTAAATCTCCACCATGATTCGGCCGCTGTCATCGGCAATGAAGGTGGTGTAAGGCGCTTCTTTCATCTGCCGGATCACCCGCATGCCTAGGTGTTGGGTGTACCAATCTGTCATGCCCAGTGGGTCTTCTACATTGAGGGCAAAGTGTTCTAATTTCATGTGGTTTGCATTGCAGGCTTTCCTTTCCCTTCCTGAAACAGGCTTATCCTTTTTAAAACTGCAGATTTGCTCAGGACATAGTAAGGAAAACCTGTGTAGTTAAGCATAAACGCCAATGCCAAAAGGGACAAGCTCTAAAGCGCAATCGATTGCGCATCTTCATCTAAAAAAAGCACCTGGGTGCTAGTTGTCTCCTTATGGCTATTGACAGAACAATATGGCCACCCTTTTTGCCTAAACCAAATTATATCTTTCATTTTTGTGCAGAATTGGTAAAATCAGGCTTTAAACGCATTCATCTCTTCTCAAATCCTTCACTGGTTTGTCTTCACCAGTGTTGCTTGGTCATTAAGAAACTAGCTGGTTTCCTTTAAGCATCTGGTTTCCCATTTAATCCTTCTTTGCAGAATCTAGCCTATAAACATAAGTTCCTTCAGTGGGCAAGGTTTATACCGGACAGGAGTCAGGCCAATCCGAGGTCTATGCATGCTTACTCCCCTTCTCTCGCTATCTTTTAGGGTATATTTTAACTAACTTTATTTCAATGAATTACCTTTAAAAACCCAGTCTTATGGAACAAGATTATGTATCAGAGCCCCTGCAGGAGAACCATCCGCCAGGGGCTCGTATGGCAAGGTTAAAACACCTTATACAAGCCCAGTTCAGTCATTTGCAGGAACCCGTTTTGGAGGAATTGCTGCTGAAATTCAGGTGGGTTGAGTTCCCCCGGGGGGAAATCCTATGCCGGGAAGGCGAGGTGGGAGATTGTGTGTACCTGTTGGTATCGGGAAGGTTGAAGGCCTGGGTAGATTTCAACACCCCGGAGGCCCGCGGGGTAGGCGAGATTGCCCAGGGCGAAAGTGTAGGTGAAATGGCGCTCATCACCGGGGAGACCCGCTCGGCTACCATTGTGGCCATGCGCACCTGTATGCTGGCCAAACTGCTTAAGTCTGATTTTGATGAGCTGGTAGCCCACCACCCCGAGGTAGTAGTCACGCTTTCCAAACTTATCATTGACCGTCTCACCTTTACCATGCACCATACCAGGGTGCCAGCCAGAAACACCAATTTTGTGCTGGTTCCCGCCACTGCTAGTCCTGTCACCCGGGACTTCATGCACCAACTGGTGAACACCCTGGAAAACCAGTACAGGATCAGGTACGTCCACAAGGAACTGCTTCCCCTATCGTTGAGTGATTCTTCGCTATCTCCCCAGGAACGCTTTTTTGAGATCCATAACTGGATGGCCGAGCAGGTTGTGGACCACGGCTTTGTGATTTTTGAGGCAGACCCCGAGAACCTGGAGTGGACCAACCACTGCCTGCGGCAAGCCGATAAAGTCCTGCTCCTGACCGAAGCCTCCCACGGATCTGCTCTTTCTGAATTGGAGCGTTTTCTTTTCAGCGGCGGTGACCCATCTCTGAACCAGGCCATTGAAGTAGCCCTGCTGTACCCGCCCGAAACCCAACAGCCTGCCCAAACCCACGCGCTACTGGAGAACCGACCAGTGTCCCGGCATTACAACATCCGGCTCCAGGACAGCAAACACCTGAACCGCTTAGCCCGCATGCTCATGAACAAAGGCATAGGATTGGTTTTTGGCGGCGGCGGAGCCAAAGGGTTTGCCCACATCGGTATTTTCAAAGCCCTGCACGAGGCAGAGGTTCCCATAGACATGGTGTGCGGCACCAGTATAGGCGCTATCATTGCGGCGGCCGTAGCCCATGAATGGAGCCCCGAGGAAATCTATCAGAAAGGTAGAAGCGCCTTTGTCACCGATAAACCTATGAGCGATTATACCTTGCCCGTTCTGTCGCTCATCAAAGGGCACAAACTGCAGGCTACCAACAAAAAGTATTTTGGGGAGCATCACATAGAAGACCTCTGGCTGAATTTCTTCTGTATTTCCAGCAACTACACGCTCTCTGAAATGGTGGTGCATGAACGTGGGCCGCTGTGGAAAGCCGTAACCGCTTCGGTTTCCATTCCAGGCGTGTTGCCCCCGGTGGTAGAAGGAAACAACCTGCTCATAGACGGCGCTTCCTTCAACAATTTCCCGGTGGATGTCATGAAAGCCCGCTACGGCGGAAAACTGATTGGCGTGAACCTGCTGGAAGACAAAGAATACAAACTGAACTATACCAATCTGCCGAGCGGCTGGCATCTCTTCTTTTCGCGGTTCCTCCCCTTCCTGAAACGGTATAAAAGCCCCAGTATTTCGGCCATCATGCTCAAGTCCACCATTCTCTCCAGCATGGTTCACCAGCGGAAACAAATCAACGACCTGCACCTTTTCATGAACCCGCCGGTGGGCAAGTTCAGCCTGCTGGACCTCAATAACTTTGATGCCATTGCCGCTACCGGTTACACCTACGCAAAGGATTTCCTCCAGAACGCCAACCTGGAGGTTTTAGGAATACCGAGAAACGAGAAGTTGGTAGTGAAGTAAGCAGTCATTGAGAAAAGTAGCTCATTTGCCCGTTTGTCAGAACCTGCGAAAGCCCAACTCAAAAGCGGGTGCATCCTTCCTATTAGCATTTGGTTTAGAGAACATTTCCAAAATCCAGCCCTGAAACAGATTACCGCTTTCCTTATTGATAGCAATAAGCCTATAAAACTCGCACCATTACGTAAAGCTGGCTCTATGGTCTAGCCACTCCCTCTGTATTATGTTAAGGGTTTTCTTGAATAAACCCCTCCTATTTAGTATCTTGGCAGGAAATTTTTGTAATACTTCTGATCTCCTTCTCTATTGGGTTGTAAGGAATCAAAGCCCCTCACCACCATCCCATCTCCGGGAAAAGGTTTCTAGCACATTTCAGGAAAAGAGCTGTAGAACAAACCTGTAGAGTACCCTTTGTAAATATCAAAGAAGTACGCAGCCTGTACCCTCCATTGGAAGCAGGGCTTACTTCTTCTATTTCACTCTTTCGCTTACTGCAAGCCTAAGAATTCCTATTGGTCTCCCTTTTCTCCCGCTCCTTGCCACGCCCTCCCTCCCCCTGCAATCAGAAGGCGTTTTCATTCCTACGTTGGCCCATTCATCCCTAAATGACACCCTTCATGATGGCAACCTTTACTAAACTTAATCTGGGCAGCCTCAGAAATCCCCTTTCTGCTGCGCCGGTTAAAGCACTCGTTCTCTTTTGCACCCTCTTCCTAAGTTTTTTCTGTCATTTACCTTTTTCCACTGCCCAGACTACCACCACCGAAATTGAAATTATCCCCATGCTGGAATGCGTGAAGTGGAATCCGGCGGATAGCAAATTTGAGGCTGTTTTTGGGTACAATAACCCCAGTAAAACTGAGACCTACATTCCTCCGGAAAACAGTTCCCTGTCTTGTGACGCCACCGTATTAGCCGGGCAAGTACCCACAACCTTTAAACCAGGCCGGGTATTCGCTGCCTTTTCAGTGAAGTTTGATTGTCCGGTGCTTGTCTGGACCGTCATTGGCCCCAGCGGCAAACCCAGATCCATTTCGGCGAGTAGCAGTTCCACCGCTTGCGCCACCGGAGGCAACATAACGCCCGTTATCACCTCGCCGGGAAAGAACCTGTCCAAGATTGGGTCAGAACTCACCATTTTACCAGAGTCGGGGCTTTTGAAAAGCAACCAGGTCTACCAGATAGAGAAGTTTAACGGCCAGGACTATGTGTTCATCAGTTTGTATGCCGTGCAAGGCGCGGTTACAACTCTACTGAATGACCTTAAGATTCTTGGCTTGTTAAACCCCAAAATCAGCAATCTGCATATCACCGGCTGGTTGCCTATTACCAAACTGCCTAACCTGAATGGACTAACCAGCCTGGACCTGGCAATGCCAGTTTTCACCCCATTAACCAACGGCGGAGCCACTACCACCCAGGGAGATCTGGCCCAACGCACCGATCTGCTCCGGACTGCCTTTGGTGTACAGGGGCAGGGAAACAAGATTGGGGTACTCTCAGACAGTTACAATGCGAGGTTAGGCAATGGAGCCTTGCTGGGGGTACAACAGGGTGATTTACCCGGTCCTGGTAATCCCATCAACCCGCTTCCGGTGCAGATCCTAAAAGACTTGCCCAACGGTTCTGACCTGGGCACCGACGAAGGCCGGGCAATTCTGGAAACCATCTTTGATGTGGCTCCCAAAGCCGCGCTGGTATTCAGGACCGGGTTTGATGGCCCCATTGACCTGGCACAAGGCATAAGGGAATTGAAAGCCACGGGCTGCAACATTATAGTAGATGACATCACGTACATAGACGATCCCTTCTTCAGGGATGGGATTGTAGCCCAGGCGGTAGATGAGGTAGTGGCCCAGGGAGTCGCCTATTTCTCTGCGGCCGGTAATTTTGGGGAGCGTTCCTACCAGGGAGTTTTCACACCCGTAGACCCGGCTACCAACCGGAAACACAATTTTGGCGGCGGCGATGTGAGGCAACGGGTTTTTCTGGCCGAGGGAACTTACACCCTGGGCATGCAGTGGTTCAGTTCTACTGGGCAAGACCTGGACTTCTACTTAACAGATGACCAGGGCAACATCATTATTGGATATAACCGGGCCAGTACGTTTCCTTTTGAGGGCATGTCTTTTGAAGTATCGGCGGGCGGTGCTATGGCAAACATAGTGGTAGAGAATGCCAGCGCCACCCTTGACCCAAACGTGGTGTTCAAGTACATTATCTTTAGAGGCAACGCAGGCATTGGAGAATACCGCACAGGTACCTCCACCATCACCGGCCACGCCAATGCCGCCGGAGCCATGACGGTAGGCGCAGTTCTGTACTCCAACACTCCCCGCTACAATACTCCGGTGCCCACCATTGCCTCTTTTTCTTCCAGGGGGGGCACGCCTCTTCTTGCGGCTGGGGCCACCATCCGAAGCAAACCAGATTTTGTGGCTCCCAACGGAGGCAATACTACGGTTCCCATTGGGGTGCTGTACAATGACGGGGATTCTTTCTATAACTTCTTCGGGACCTCCGCGGCGGCTCCCCACGCCGCCGCCGCCGCGGCCCTGGTAATGGAAGCGCACGTGAAGTTTTCTGGCCCAACCCTAGCTCCGGCGGCTGTAAGAAACCTGTTACGGACTTCGGCATTGGACATGGGCCCGGCCGGGCCTGATGTGGCCAGCGGGTATGGGTTCATCAGGCCAGACAATGCCATTTCCACCTTTGCCACGCCCACCCCTATTGCCTTGAGTATCTCTACCCCTAATGGCGTATCGGCGGGAAGCAGACTGATTGTACAGGGGCACTACTTCAAGGGAACCAGCCAGGGCAGCATCTCCAAAATCAAGTTTGCCGGCACAGAACTTCCTACGGTTTACATCAGCGAGACGCAGCTGGAGACCGTGATTCCGGCTTATGCAGGGAACCCCTCTATTGAGGTTTGCAGCCCGTCTACCAGCATCAAAGGTGGGGACGGCGGTTGCTCTAAGCCCCTGTACCTGTTCCCTAAAAAAGTTATCAGTATAAAAGCCAATACCCTGACCAAAGGCTACGGTGACGCCCTGCCAACCTTTACCGCCACCTTTACCCCCAATGATAGCCTTAGGTCAAGCGATATAAGGTTCACGACGCTGGCCACCGACCTAAGCGATGTGGGAGCTTATGTGGTTACGCCATCTCTGGTGGCGGGTCATCCCTTCTTGGCGAGGTCTGACAAGTACGAGATGGTGTATGAGCCCGGTATACTGCAGATTGAGAAAATCGCGCTGGAAATAGGAGCCCGGGATGTGGCCATTGCCGAGGGCGCTCCCATCACTGGGTTTGCATACTCCTTCAATTTCCCCACACCCATCAGGAACACCAGCGACCGGATTGAACTGGTGCGCAATAACCTGCTACAGACCCATCTGGCGCTTCAGACAAACAAAGTAGCGTTAGTCACCGAAGCCGAGCTGCTAAACATAGAGTCTATCAGAAACCGGAGCTTTCTGGTGAGTGAACTAGCCGAAACCAGTGCTGCCCGGGTCATCAACTCCACCCGGGTTCTGAACATCAGCAGCAGACTCTTGAATGAGGTAAACAGCAGCGAATTGAACATATCTTCCGTTTTCAATTCCACCTACCTCATGAATGCCGCCCGGGTAATCAACGGAGCCCGGGTGATTAACGCCGCTAGGGTCCTGAATGCCGCACGGGTTTTGAACACCAACACCGTAGGGCCTGCCAACAATGAGAAATCTATCCTTATCCTGAACGAAGCAGATGAGGTTCTTTCCAGACTGTTTTCTATTAACCTGATCACCGGGTACACCCTGGGAGCGCACCGCTGGGCACCTGCTTCCCTCCTGTCGCCCAACGTGAATGTGACCTACGGTGAACCCGGCAACTTCTTTGTGAACCCCATAGGAACTGGGGTAAGAGCCGTGAAACCCATTCTGGAATGCGTGCAGGTCTCTAGTCGGCCGGGGTTCTATATTGCCCATTTCTGGTATGAAAACCCCAATACCCAAACCGTGGGTTTACCGCTCAACAGTGAAAACAAGCTCATTTTTGCCGGTACGCAACCGCCTTGCTTTGTAAACGGAACCATGATTCCTACCATCTTCAAACCGGGTAGAAATTACGCGTTCTCGGTGGAATTTGATGGTTCTAAACTAACCTGGGATTTAACCAGCTTCCAGGGAGTCAAAAAGACGTCTGTCGCTTCCTCGGCTAGTTCCACTTCCGCCAGATGCAAAAGCAATATTGGCATAATCTCCCCTTGTGCTACTACCACGCCGCAGGGTGTACTGGCCAGCAAACTGGAAACCATCCCGGAACAGGCCACTGAAGCAATACGGGTGTATCCGAACCCCATAGGGAATGAGGTGTCCCTTGACTTAAGCACCCTGGAAGAAACAGAAGTAACTGTGTCAATTGTAGATGTTTTGGGAAAAACGAGCCTAAAACGGCAGACCCTGCAAGCAGGCACCGCTGCTCATATCCTGAACACCAGACATCTTGCCTCCGGGGTGTACCTGCTGAAGGTAGAATACGGACACGAGGTGAAATCTTTCAGACTTGTGAAACGGGAGTAACGCTGCTCCGCAGAAAGGAACGCCCGGATACAACTTGTAAACCCAGGCACCAGCCACTCCTGATTCAACAGGAATGGCTGCAGACCTGAGAGTACTTAGAAGCACTTTAAAGCATGAGATATGAAAAAATCATTGTTGCTGTTGCTTTCTTTTCTTCTGTCAAACTTACTGGTGGCCCAAACCGCTTCCCAAGACAGTTTGCAGGCCCTGCTCAAAACCGCCACAGACACCACACGGGTGAACATCTTACTGGAGTTGAGCAAGGCCTATAACGGATCAGACCAGGCCAAAGCCATTGCCTATGCCCAGGAAGCACTGGCCGCCTCCCGAACTCACCATTTTCCGAAAGGAGAAGCCTATGCCCTGAAAAGCCTGGGACTGGCCTCTGTAAGCGTAGGAAATTACCCAGAGGTAATCCGTTACTGGGAGCGTTCATTAGCCATTTTCAACCAGCTGGGCGACAAAGTGGGGGCTAGTAACATGCTCAGTAACATTGGGGTGATTTACTCTATCCAGGGGTGGGAAGCCAAAGCCATTGAATTCTACCTTAAATCTCTGAAGAAGGCAGAAGAAAGTGGCGATAAACTCCGGATCGCCACTGCGCTGCTGAACATTGGGGCGGAGTATTACAACAACCCTGCAACCGTAGACAAAGCCCTGGCCTACTACCTGCGGGCCTTGCCGCTCAGCAAGGAGATTGGGGATAAGACCACTCTGGGTACACTTACTGTGAACATTGGCGAAATCTATTTTGTCAAAGGTGACCACAACAAAGCCTTGTCATACTACCAGGAAGCCCTGAACATCTTACAAACCGATGGTATCAAAGACAAAGTAGCCTATACCTTGAACAACATAGGCAAGGTGTATGCTGCCCGCGGAGACTTGCCAAAGGCTCTGGAACAGCACCAGAAAGCCCGGGATATTGCCAATTCTGTCTCAGCGAAGCTGGAAGAAGCCCAGGCCCTGAATTACATTGGTCAGATTAACCTTAAGCTGAACCGGGCAAACCAGGCGCTGGCTACCTTCCTGCAATCCAAGAGCATTGCCAGTGCGTTAGGGGCAAACCATGAACTGAAAGATGCCTACGCTGGCTTAGCTCAGGCTTACCAATCGCTCGCAGATTACCAGAAAGCGTACCAAT
Source organism: Sabulibacter ruber (assembly GCF_017355955.1). Lineage (GTDB taxonomy): Bacteria > Bacteroidota > Bacteroidia > Cytophagales > Hymenobacteraceae > Nibribacter > Nibribacter ruber_A. Next base: position 1,424,635 of record NZ_JAFFID010000001.1, read on the forward strand.
ACCAGTCGCTGCTGCTGGGCATAAAAGACACCCTGTACAACGCCGAGACCAAAGAGAAAATCAACAACCTGGAAGCCGCCTACCAGAACGAGAAAAAGCAGAACCAGATTGACCTGTTAACCAAAGACAGTCAGCTGAAACAAGCCAGTCTGCAACGGCAGCAGGTTTTCCGGAATGCGCTGCTGGCGGTTTTGGGGCTCATCATCATCATTGCGGTGGTTCTGTTCTTTAACATCAGGAACAAGGTAAAAGCGAACCAATTGTTGCAGCGCAAGAACGCCGAGATCAATGCCCAGAAAGAAGAACTGGCCACCCAGCGGGATCATCTGGAGAAAACCTATAATGACCTGCTCAACACCCAGGAGCAGTTAGTACAGTCAGAGAAAATGGCTTCTCTGGGCCAGCTCACTGCCGGGGTTGCCCATGAGATCAATAACCCCATCAACTTTGTGTCTGTGGGCATAGAATCGCTTAGGGTGAACTTTGCAGACATTGTGGAAGTGGCAAAAGGATATTTCCAGCTGAAGCCCGGCGAAGATAATACCCAACATTTGCTGAAGCTGGAAAAACTCAAAAAAGAAGTGGAGGTAGAAAGCCTTATTCAGGAATCTGAGCACCTTTTCTCCAGCGTGAAAAACGGCGCCACCCGCACCAAGGAGATAGTGAAAAGCCTGAAAAACTTCACCCGCCTGGACGAAGACAACCTCAAAAAAGCAGACCTGCACGAAGGCTTAGACTCTACCCTGGTTATTTTGAACAACCAATTGAAAAACCGGATCAAAATCGTGCGCAACTACGGCGACCTGCAGGAGATCAACTGTTATCCGGGCCAGCTGAACCAGGTGTTCATGAACATCCTGAACAATGCCGCCCAGGCGATACCCGGGGAGGGCACCATCGCTATCAAAACCTACACAGATGATGATTATGCCGTCATTAAGATCAGGGATACGGGAACGGGCATGACTGAGGAAGTGAAGAAACACATCTTTGAGCCGTTCTTTACCACCAAAGACGTGGGCGAAGGCACCGGTCTGGGGCTTTCCATTTCCTACGGCATCATTGAGAAGCACAAAGGCAAGATAGAAGTAGAATCCCACCCCGGCGAGGGTACTGAGTTCACCATCAGAATTCCATTGCAATTTACCCCAGTCTCCCAGGTCCAGAAACTGGAGACCGTAGAATAACACCAGTAAGCAAACAGACCACCTCTTATCCCCTTTACCATTATGGAAAACATGACCTTGGAACAAGTTGCTTCCCCACTCACCGAAGTCTCTGAAAAACCTTCCATTCTTTACATAGATGATGAAGAGGATAATCTGGTGGTTTTTAAATCGGCGTTCAGGAGACACTACAATGTGCATACGGCCAAATCTGGCGAGGAAGGACTGGAGATCCTGAAATCGCTGGATGCCAGCCTGGTGATCACAGACCAGCGCATGCCTCGCATGACCGGCGTTCAGTTCTTGAAAAACCTCCCGGATGAAAAGGACATGATCCGCATGATCCTGACGGGTTACAGCGACATGGAGTCTGTTATTGACGCCATTAACACCGGGCAGGTGTACCGCTACATTGCCAAGCCCTGGGACAAAGAGGAATTAAAAATCACCCTGGACAATGCCATAGAGGCCTTTCAGTTGCGCCGCAAAAACAAACAATTGATTCATGAGCTTCAGGAGGCCAATGAAGTGCTGGAGCAGAAAGTGGAGGAACGCACCCAGCAGGTGAACCTGCAGAAAGAAGAGATTGAAAAGCTACTGTTGAATATTTTGCCGGTAGAAGTGGCCAACGAACTGAAAGAAAAAGGAGCAGCCACGCCCCATTACTATGAGAGCGCCACCGTTCTTTTCACTGATTTCATAGGGTTCACCAAAATTGCCGAGGGGCTTAGCCCCAATGAACTGGTGTCTGAGCTGAACGCCTGTTTTCTGGTCTTTGACTCTATTATAGAGAAGAACAACCTGGAGAAAATCAAAACCATTGGGGACTCTTACATGTGCGCCGGCGGCATTCCTGTTCCAAACAAAACCCATGCGGTAGACGCCATTTTAGCCGCCATAGAAATACAGGATTATATGAGGCGCTTCAACGATGAAAGGGAGGCAAAGGGATTAGTTAGGTGGGATTTGCGCATTGGCATTCACACGGGCCCTCTTGTAGCAGGCGTAGTTGGCAGCAAAAAATTTGCCTATGACATCTGGGGCGATACCGTGAACATTGCCAGCCGCATTGAATCCTGTGGCGAACGAGGCAGGGTCAACATCTCTGAGACAACCTTTGAGGCCGTGAAAGAATGGTTTGGGTGTCTTTACCGCGGAAAAGTGCTGGCTAAAAACAAAGGCGAGGTAGACATGTACTTTGTGGAAACCAAACTAAGCTAAAAAAACCAAATCAGATAACTCCCCTACTCCACCCTTTTACACCTCCTTTTCAGAAAGTAGCCCAGAATCAGAAGCACCTTAGGTTTCTATTTTAAGAAAGAAGCAGTTGCAGCTCAGCCCTTTCTTAAAAGAAAAGCCTAAGGTGTTTTAGTTTCTTCTGCGTTCTGAAACCGACGATAGGTGCTCTATCGCACGATATTCAGGAACACTGGTCTACTTTCCGGGCGGCAATCGCTGTCATACTAGCTACCTCCTGGCTCCAACCAGACAAAGCCCGTCTCGTTTAGAGGCTACTTTTTATAAACCAGCTCCAAACGGACATTTGATAAACATAATAAATGAACATCGTTCTTGGTTTTAAAATACAGAACGCGTACATTATACAATTAAAACAAATAATATTACTTTATCAGGCCATGAATTTACTCAAATAGCGCCTTACAGGAACTATTCAACTGACTGTAAAGTATTTACCAAAATAGCAGACACCAAACCTAACACAAGCATCATGAAAGTAGCAATGTATCTGGTGCTCACTGTATTTCTGCAAATTTCAGCCTTTGCGCACCAAAAGCCGCTGGATCATCTTAGGGACCTTTTGAGATCAGCAAAAGATACCTCCCGGGTGAACCTACTACTGCAGTTAAGCAATGCCTACCAGGGATTAAACCATACCAAAACGCTTGAATACGCTTCAGAAGCGTTGAAACTTTCCAGAAAGCATCACTTTTCCAAAGGAGAGGCCTACGCCTTGAGCAGCATAGGGTTGGTGTATGTAAACCAGGGAAACCACACTCTGGGCCTGCGCTACTGGAACCAATCTTTAGAGCGTTTTAATAAACTAAGCGATGAGGTAAGAGCCAGTCATCTCCTAAACAACATTGGGGCACTGCACTCGGTACTGGGCAAAGATGAGCAAGCCCTGGTGTATCACCAAAAAGCGAAGATCCTGGCCGAATCCGTCGCCGCTACCCGCGAGGTGGCCCAGGCCTTGAATTACATTGGGCACCTGGAGGTAAAAGGCGGCCAGGCGAACCAGGCCCTGACCACTTTTGCCAAAGCCAGAAGCCTTGCCCTTTCCTTGGGAGAAACCGGGGAATTAGCCGAGGCGTACGCGGGCATAGCCCAGGCCTACGGCAAGCTCTCTGACTATGAAAAAGCCTTCCATTACCATAACCTGCTGCTGGAAGTACAGGACACCCTGGCCCAAACAGGCCCTGTAAATAAACTTTCTGAGCTTACCGTTCCCAGCGTGCCGGTGAGGCAACAGGCGCATATCAGCCTGGCTCTGCATGAGTTTGATCTGCAAAAAATCAATCTGCATCAACAGCCTATGCAGAAAGCCCTGCTCATTGGGTTGGTTTTCCTGATATTGGCAACGTTTGTTTTGTTTTCCTTTCGCACGAAGGAAGAAGCCAACCAGCTGCTGCAGGTGAAGAATGCGGTCATTGATGCCCAAAAGCAGGAACTTGAACGCCAACGCACCTACCTTGAACAGACATATAAAAGCCTGGTCCGCACCAAAAAGAAACTAGCCCAGACAGAGAAAATGGCCTCCTTTGGTCAGTTAACCGCCGGGGTAGCGCATGAGATCAACAATCCTATCAACTTTGTGTCGGCGGGCATAGACTCCCTGCGGGTAAATTTCTCCGATATCCGGGAAGTGTTCACCCGGTACATGGCCCTGAAACCCGGTGCCGATAACACAAAACAGTTGCAGAAGCTGGAAAAGCTGAAGAAAGAACTGGAAGTAGAAGAGTTGATTGAAGAATCTGCCCAGCTTCTGAACTGCGTAAAAAACGGTGCCACCCGTACCAAAGAGATTGTAAAAAGCCTTAAAACCTTCACCCGCTTGGAGGAAAGCAGCCTGCAAAAAGCCGATATCCATGAGGGCCTGGATTCTACCCTGGTCATCCTGAGCACGCAACTCAAAGACCACATCAAGGTACAGCGAAACTATGGGCAGGTACCTAAAATAGACTGCCACCCAGGTTTGTTGAACCAGGTGTTCATGAACTTACTCAGCAATGCGGCCCAGTCTATGGAAGTCGGAGGGACCATCACCATCACTACTTTCCAGGAGAAGGAGGAAGTAGTGATTCAGATTGAAGACACCGGAGTGGGCATGTCAGAGGAAGTGCAGCAGCAGATCTTTGAGCCCTTTTTCACCACCAAGGCCGTGGGCGAAGGAACGGGTTTAGGGCTATCAATTTCTCACGGCATCATTGAAAAGCACCGGGGTACCATCCTGGTTGATTCCCAAATTGGCGTAGGCACCCAATTCACCATCCGGCTCCCCTTGACTTCCCCTGCCACCGACAAAAAGTTTGTTGGGGTGTAACCCCCTGAATGATCATTGCTGGCCCTCTATCCTGCTTCCTTGTGAGGCAAGATAGAGGGGTTTTCTATGCAAATTCGTTTCAGACCAGCTTCAGGGAAAATACCCCGGAAACACGCTGACGGCTGCGGTTTCTTAGCTCTCCTTTTGCAGATCGGATTTACCCATACAATCTATTGAAATAAGGTTTTCCGAATCTGTTGATTCTTCGGACCTTTGTCGCGCGAAAATAATTACTGTGGATGCTTCTTTAGAAACCCCGAAGCCGTCTCTTTTGAAGAACGTGGCTTTGGGTATTGCTCAAATTTTGCTGTGGGGTGGCTCTTACTTTATCCTATCGGTGCTGGCAGAACCGATCATGAAAGAAACCGGTTGGACCTACCAGATGGTTTATGGCTGCTTGTCGGTGTCGCTGTTAGTTTCAGGCTTGTTGCTGCCCAGCATAGGGAAACTAATCAGCTCTAGTGAGCGAAACTTTGTCTTGCAATATGCAGGCGTGGTCATGGCCCTGGGGTTGACGGTTCTGGGTTTGTCAGAGCACTTTCTCCTGTTCCTGCTGGGTTGGACCATCATTGGCGTTGCCATGGGGATGGGCTTGTATGATGCGCTGTTCGCTTCGATTGGCAAAAACTATGGAGAGCATACAAGCAAAGCCATTGTTCAGGTGACCTTAATTGCCAGCCTGGCTCCTACCATTTCCTGGTCTCTTGTATCAATGTTGGAGAGTAGTTTCAACTGGCGTACTACCTGCTTTATCTATGCGGCCATCTTATTGCTGACCATCTTTCCCATTCATAGCTATGTCTTTCCTTCGGCAAAAAGCACGGCAGCGAATCCACATGAGGGAAATCAAAAGAAAGCAGGTACAAAGGAACTGTACAGATCAAAGATCTACTATTTGCTGCTCATCAATTTCACATTAGGCGCAATCCTGACAACCGGAATTGTAGTGCACCTGATAGATATTCTTCTGGACAAGAAGCTGGCAATGGCAACTGTGCTCAGCATTGTTGCCTTTCTAGGGCCAAGCCAGGCAGGTGTTAGGGTATTGAATTTAGTTTTATCCAACATCACGCCTGTCAAAACCGCCATCGTCTCGGCTTTCGCCAGTGTAGCGGGAATTCTTTTGTTTTTCCTGGATCCCAGGGGGGCATTTCTTGGAGTAATCTTCTTTGGGATGGGCAATGGAATGCGCTCTATCCTAAGAGGGACCTTGCCTTTATCTGTCTTCGGGCAAGAGCATTATGCGGTAATGATCGGGCAATTAGCTCGTTTACCTCTGATTGCCCAGGCCCTGACGCCTTTTGCAGGTGGTTTTCTGATTCAGCAGTTTGGTGTTACAGTCTTTCTTTACGCATTTCTGCTCTTAGCCTGTATAAACATCATCCTCTGTTATATGATACGGAAAGCATTACTCCAGCAGAAAACAGACCAGGAATCAATATTGGTTGAGCGTATACCAACCGATGTATCCTTAAGCAGCTAATCACTTTTACAACTTACAGTATTTGAATACACATTAAGAATGGAATACACCTTCAGAAAGGCAACCCAGGCAGACCACTCCCAGATTTGGGAGATTTTGCAGGGAGCAATACTTCGCAGAAAGCAGGACGGCAGCAATCAATGGCAAGACGGCTACCCCAACCCGGATGTGGTACAAAAAGACATTGAAACCGGAGCGGGTTATGTTTTAACCGTAGGGGAAACGGTTATTGGTTATAGCGCTCTCATGATCAACAACGAGCCAGAATACGCCAAAATCATAGGACAATGGCTCACAAACGATGATTTTGTAGTGGTCCATAGGGTAGCGCTTGCAGAAGGATACCTTGGGAAAGGGTTAGCCAAGAAAATCTTTGGGTTTATAGAAGAGTTTGCCCTGAGTAATAATATACACAGCATCAAAGCCGACACCAATTTTGATAACCTAGCCATGATGTCAATTTTTGACAGACTGGGGTATGTCTATTGTGGCGAGGTGTATTTCAGAGGAAGCCCTAGAAGAGCCTATGAGAAAGTTTTAACCACCCCCTAGTAAAAGCAAATGCCCTTACATCTCACCCCGTTGGTATCTTACTGCAACAGGTTGCCAACGGGGTGATTATACAACCAGATAGCGGTTACGCTGTGAGAAGGGGTCGTTTTAAACCAATTCACTGTCCGTCTTAGCCAATGACAGTGAACAGTAAAAAGCTTGAATAACCTACAAAACACCCTGAATCTTCTGAAGGCTAAACATCTTTCTCAAGACTTTCTAAGGTTTTAGACTTCCAGTTATTATGAGATTCCATCTTTTATACTAACCGTTGGCAACTGGCTTTCTTTTCTATTTGGTTGAAATTACGACTAATCCGTTTTTACCGTTCTCTCCATAAAGCTGCCTGGAAACGGGCCTTCTAATAATGTTTATTCCTATAACATCCGCTTTTCTTAAGTTTTTCAACACAGGTCCACTTTCTGAATTTTTAATTAGCTGTCCATTGATTATCAAAACAGGGAGTTCTTCTGGGCTGCTGAGGTTAGATGCACTCCGGGTAAATTCTCTTTTTGCCTTAGAGAAGCTCTCGCGTATCGTTTTTTTGTTCTGGTTACCTTTAGTAGTCAACAGCGTAATTCCTCTAGGTGGGGCGCAGATAACTAAGTTTTCAGCGGTAGCTTTATCAAAGTAGTCTATCTGTATCAAGTCGGATTGTGAGTAGGAGCTTAACTTCTTATCAATTGAGTCCGCATCAACAAGATGTCCATTCAAAATATATAGACCGGTGCTATCTATGCTTGAATCCGGAAAAGTTCCTGCAATCCACCTATCGACATACGTTTTGCTCAACGTTTGACCAAAGGAATCAGTAATCCCAACTGCATATAAGGTAAGGAAAAGAAATACTGACTTCATCTGATTATCTATATAGCTTGTTGCCAACGATCTCGTATAACCGACGCGCGTGGCCGTCGGCCACAGGTTGACGTTACACATTGTTAGGCACGTTATTTTATAGTTTTATTGCTGTTTTATTTCCGTCAGGGTCAATCCAGTTTATGGTCAAGCCATTAATGTCTTTTATTCCTAATCCATCAAGTCGGATTTCAAATGAGTTGAGGGCCTTTTTGAGAGCAACTTGTTTCGCCGTGACCACTAATACTTTCTTGTCGTTGTTAGCTTTGGCTTCAACTTTATAAATAATTAGAGTTGAATTTCTAGATGAGTTCTTTGTCGAGAAAACTAATGTGCTGTTCTCTAATTTTACTTGTGGAGGTTCTGCCATTTCATTATAATATACTCCTTGCTTAGCTAAAGAGCAAGAACTTAGAATGACTGTTATTATGAATAAAATTAAAGCATGTCTTACCATAATTTATTTTTCTACTATAATGTACCCAAACGGACTGGGCTAAACGACGGCTGCAGGCCGTCGGTCTGCAGCCGTCGTTTAGGTGTTGTTAGCGGTTAGAAGTTTTTCTTCAATTCTCTGTTTGCTACTTTATAGAAGTATCTAATCGCATTATTGTCTCCGCCCACATATACCTTCATCTTTTTGCCGTCTTTTTTTACAGCTTCCAGGAAGGACGCATAAGTAAGTGATTTAGATAAGTCCTTGTATGTAATTGTGTCTATATCCTTATAGTAAACGAAATTCACCTCGTTTTTTCTCTTGTCGCGTTTGTCTATCCAATAAGAAGCTAATCTTTTGTCCGATATAAAGTTTCCGCTCGTTTTGATGTCCATTTGAGAGTCGAAGAGAATTATTTTCTCTTTCTCATCAAGTATGCCAAGACCTTGAATATAACTTATTTCATCTTCCGTCAATTCTGCACCTTTTTTAATCCCGAAATCACATGACGAAAGCAATACTAAAAGAAATAGTGGAAGAATTTTCATCATTCAATATTTATCTTTTACCGCTAACTTTCATATAAAAGGAGCAATTCCAGTTATTGGTACTTTGATCAGAGCTTTTCATGCAGCTTAACCTTCTATCAGTGACCAATGTAGGCATTATTTAAATACAGAAATGGGCTTAAGTACCTTTGACATGAAGGAGCCATTAGGGTAGATCTAAGTAAATTACTTCCTGCATGCTACCTTTATCAAAGTAACACAGAATAACTGCTTGCTTAAAAGTATCTGAAACAAGAGACTTTCTCATGCATCTCCTACCTGGCATGATCAACTCTTAAGTTCACTTTTGCCTTAAAATCAAAGCGGGAGATGTTTTCATCTCCCGCTTTGATTTCTAATTGTAACCATCATTCTGGGTAAACTCACTGGGGTTGGTGATCACGTCTAGTTGCGCCTGAGGAATTGGCCTTAGCATATGGAACGCCTGGATATTAGTGGCGGCATCTGGGTTGTGGGCTTTTACGCGTTCTACCAATTTGTTTGTGCGCTTGAGGTCAAACCAGCGTTGCTGCTCACCGGCCAGCTCCCGGGCGCGCTCATCCAGGATGAAATCTACCGTTAGCTGTTCGGCAGTAATCTCCATTTCGGCTTGTTTTCCGGGCAAGGCTGCCCGCCTGCGGACGGCATTGATGAACGGCAAGCCATCGTTGGGTCTGCCCTGCATCAGTTCTGCCTCGGCGGCAATCAGGTACATTTCGGCTAACCTGAGCACAAAATGGTCTCTGCGTCCCTGCTGCTGAGAAATGGTCAGTCTTAACGGATCCAGGAATTTCTTCAGGGACATGTAGCGGTCCCGCACCATGGGCGCTCCATCTGGCGCATAGGTCCGGCTGCGGTCAATAATAGTATAAGGCTTGGCATCCTTCACCGCAGCAGGTACCACGTACTTGGTAGCATAGATGGCAGTGTCCCCTGCCTTGAAAGTAACGTCTTTCTGTGCTCCGGTAGAGGTGGTTACTTTATAAGTACCAGGTCGGTTAGAATACCACACCGTTTCAAAAGTGGCATTGAAACGGGAATCTTTGGTTTCATCAAACAGATCTAACAAATAAGCAGTAGGCATAAACCGTGAAAAAGGTCGGCCATACCGGATGTCCCGCTGCATGCCCGGAAGCTGGTCATACGTCATCAGGAACATCATATGTGAGTTGTTACCACCATCGCGCAGCAGGATATCATCTGCGGTGGCACTGGTTAGCCCGTCAAACTCCCGGTTCAGGATCAGGTCGGCGGTGAAGTTCACAACAAAGATGGCCTCCGGATTTTTGATGTTAGCGATGTTCCAGAGCCCTTCATAGGTTGGCACCAGGCTGAAACCATAGTCATTGATCACCTTTTTGGCAAGAGCAGCAGCCTCTGCATACTGGCCCCGGTACAGATGCATTCTGGCTTTGAACGCCTCTGCAGCTGGTTTGGTCACCCGGCCGTACTGGTTGGTGGTAACCGGAAGGTTATTACTGGCAAATTCCAGGTCCTGGAAAATCTGGGTGTAAAACGCCTCCACAGGCGTGCGGTTGGCGGTGGTTTGCACACCAATGGTCTCGGTGGTAGACAGGTGAACGCCTCCCCAGGTTTCCACAATGTGCCACAGGTAAAAGGCTCTCAGGAAACGGGCCTCCCCTTCACGCACCGGCTTCAGGTTATCGGCCAGCGGCGACTGAGGTATTCTGGCCACGGCCGCATTACAGGCATTCAAGGCCGCGTAGAACCGGGTCCAGTAGAAGTTGAGGGCTGTGTTGGCACCAGATAAGTCTGAGTTATACAAGGCGATGGGTGGGCTTTCCATCCCGCTGCCACGGGTAAAAATATCGGTGCCCAGTTCAGAGATAGCAATGCCATTTTCTTTCCCGTACCAGAACCGCATGGGGGTGTACAGCGAGTTTACCAAGCTTTCAATACCCTCTACGGTGTTGTAATAGCTATCGGCAGTGAGTCCCGAGACGTTTTCTTCTTTCAGGAATGATTCGCAAGAAGGGGTAGCCAGCAAACTCACCGGCAACAAGATTTTATACAATAACTTTTTCATGATTTGCCCTCCGGTTCTTAGAATTCAACATTTAAACCAAACACCATTTGTCTTGTCATCGGGAAGCTTAGTGAGCCGCCTCTTTCCGGGTCATAGGGTTTGATCTCGCTGTACAGGATAAAGTAGTTTTTAGCGGTTACATAAGCTCTCAGGCGGGAAAGTTTCAGCCCACTAATCAGCGTTTTAGGGAAGTTATATGCCAACGTTAAATCCCGCACCTTCGCGAAAGAACCGTCTACATACTGTAGGGTGGTGTAGTACCGGGTACTGGCCCGACTGGTGCTGGCATTTGGCCTTGGGTAGGCGTTGGTGGGGTTTTCAGGGGTCCAGTAATCTACCATGGGGCCATTTTCCAACCCGTCTACCTTGTAAGAACCGGCGGCCTCACTAATAATGGTCTGACCCACGCGGGCGTACACCATCACCGAAAGATCAAAGTTCTTATAGCTGAAACGGTTGGTCACCCCTAAGGTCCAGTCAGGAACTCCGTTTCCTATTACCACCCGGTCTGCTGGGGTGATTACCCCATCGCCGTTCTGGTCTTTCACTTTGATATCGCCAGGCTTCTGCTGGTTTTTAAGGGCTTGTTCTTCTTCGCCCAATTGCCAGATACCTATTTTCTCATAGTCATAGAAACTGTTGATAGGATGGCCTACGTGCAAGCCAAAAGTACCAAAGCTCAAATCACGTTCTACGCCATCTCCCAGATACCGTACTTCTTCTTTGTTTCTGGAGAAGCTGAAATCAGAAGTCCATCTGAAGCCATCTACTTTGTCCAGGTTTACAGTGCTCAGTTGTAACTCTACCCCCCGGTTCCGTACTTTTCCAATGTTGTCAATCACTCGCTCATACCCAGAAGTAGTAGGTAAAAGGCGTTCCAACAAGAGGTCCTTGGTATCTTGCTGATACATGTCTAAAGTACCAGTAAGTCTGTTATTAAAGAATCCGAAATCTAACCCTACGTTGGCAGTGGCGGTAGTCTCCCAGCTAAGGTTGGGGTTGGAAAGCGCACCAGGATAATACCCATATGCTGGGGTTTCATCCCAGGCGTAAGTGGACCTGCCTAAACCACCCAAGGTCATGTAGGGACTTATCTGGCTGTTCCCCGAAACTCCATAGCTTACCCGTAGTTTTAAATCTGTGATGGAATTTACATTCTGCAGGAAACTCTCTTCTTTCAAGATCCAGGCTACGGAAGCAGATGGGAAGTAATCCCACTTTTTACCGGTAGCAAGCACTGAGGCTCCGTCTGTGCGCATTACCAATGTGAACAGGTATCTGTTCATCAATTTATAGTTCAGCCGCGTAAAGAAAGAGGCCATGCTTCTTTCCACCAGGTTACTTTCCAGCTGGTAGGCCGATTGTGAAGCGCCCAGGTTATAGAATTTCAAGGTAGAGGATAACACGTTTCTGCCCTGTGCAGCAAACAACTCGGTTCTTTCGCCCCAAATGCTACTTCCCAGCAAAACGGAAATTTCATGTCTGTCAGACAAAGCCTTGGTATAGTTTGCGAAGTTCTCCCAGGTGAATCTGGAAAAATTACCTAACTCAGCCCGGGCCAGAGAAAGGCCATTAGGACCAGTATCAATGGTATTGGTGGCGGCAAACAAGCCGTTTCGGGAGCTGGATTGGTCAATTCCAAACCTAGAGGTAATAGTCAGGTCTTTGATAGGGTTGTAGTCTACTGACAGGTTCCCGAAGAACCGACGGTTGATTTCATTGTTTTCAAAGGCGCCAGGCTGCTCATCTACCAGAGCGTTCAGGGTGGAAGCATCGCCTACCGGGAACACCTGAAAGTTGCCCTCATCATCATAAGGCCTACCCAAAGGACTCATCTTATTAGCCTGGTTTAACGGATCTCGTCTGAAATCCTGATCTCTTTGCGCATACAACAAACTGGTACTGATCTTAAGATTGTCCAGCAACTTATATCCAATGTTCAGCCGACCGCTGTACCGTTTTAACTGGTCCATCTTTAGCAGACCCTTTTCATTGAAGTATTCAGTAGACAGATAGTAGGTTAACTTGTCTGAGCCGCCGGAAATACCAATCTGGTGATTTTGCTGACTACCAGTGCCCAATAGTTGATCGGCCCAGTCTGTCCAGATTCCGTTTCTGAAGTTATCAAACTGAGCGGGTGGTAGAATCTTCTCGTCATCGGCTGGAGAACTCCACTCCCCAACGGTTCTGCGGGCTTCCCGTCTCAATTGTACCCACTCCGGTCCGGTCATGATGTCTGCGTAGCCATTCAGTGTTTGAATGCCATAGTAAGAGTTGAGGGTTACTTTTGGCTTACCTGCTGCCCCACTTTTGGTAGTGATGAGGATTACGCCATTGGCCCCTAAAGACCCGTAGATAGCGGTAGCGGTGGCATCTTTGAGCACCTCCATGGAGGCTATGTCATTGGGGTTTACATCCAAAGGTCCATCGTAGCGGATACCGTCTACCAACACCAATGGCCGGTTACTGGCATTCACCGATCTGTTCCCCCGGATACTTAAGTTCAACGAAGCACCTGCCTGACCGCTGGCAGTGGTCAAATCCAAGCCTGGTACTTTCCCCTGCATCACTCCCAGGGCATTGGTCACAGGAATGGCCGTAAGGTCCTCGCCCCTAACCGATGCCACAGAACCCGTTACATCAGATTTCTTGACGGTACCATAGCCAATTACCACTACTTCGTCAAAGGTTTTGGAGTCTGAAGCCAGGATCACGTTGACCGTTGACCGGTTATTGATAGGCACCTCCTGGGTTTTGAACCCCACGTAAGAGAAAACCAACGTACCGGCTTCAGAAGGCACGCTCAGGGTATAGGTGCCATCCACCCCTGTTGCGCCTGCAGTTGAAGTACCTTTCAGGAGAACGGTTACCCCAATCAAGCCCTCTCCTTTCTCATCTACAACTTTCCCCTGTACGGTTCGGCCTTGAGCGGTTGCAAAGGTAGTGAAGGCAAATACCAGCGGAATCACCAGTAGGTACCTTAGCCCAAGTAGAATACTTCTCATAGGTTAAACATTTTAAGTGGTTGATTGATGTTGTGTTTGTAAATCTTCTAGTCCTAGGGAAAACTTTTAACAGGGTTTCCTATAGCTGACTATGCCTAGTGATTGGTCATGCTCTGAAACTGATAAAATGCAATCGTTTGCACATAACAAGCAGTGACAAATAGCGTGGTAAGACAATAGCGAACTTGCCAGATCCATTCTTAGCAGGCTAAAGCCAATTGAAACCAAGAGCACTAGCCAATTGAATTAAACCTACATAAGCAATCAGGTAACCATGCCTCTTAAACTGGCATTTTGGTCTTGCTACTTAATTCAAAAATCAGATACATCTATACCAGAATCTTGATAAAAAGAATGATTAACTAGCAATTACCGTCTAACAGCAAAGACTTTGATGAAAACAGTTTTCCTTAAGTGATGCTTTAAGGAAACTAACGGGAGCGTAGTGGAATAGGGCTCTGAAAGGAAAATGGCTTCATAGAGGAGCCTTTTCTCTTGTTACTACTTGGACCAATGGCTTGGACGTGTACCGATTCTGTACCGAAGGCGTTAACCGTTAGGTGCACTTGTTGAGAAAGAAGGTGTAAAACGTGATTCATTGTTCAACGGGTCTGAATAATATAACTCACTTTTAAAAGAACGCTCCAAATCTCCTGTCAGCTGGAAGTTTTCTTGTTTCGGAATCCCTTAGAGTTTCATGGGCTTCCAGTTCAACTTACCTTTTGCTGACATACCTATCAGTTCATTTGATCTTTTCAGCAACCTGCTATTGCAATAACTTTCATTTAGAGAGAAGGAATATTGGGCAAACGATTGCACAGACCAGTAAAAAAAAGAGGGTCGCCAACCTTCTTTTGATTTTTTCTACTAGTCTAAAGTTAATTGTTATTTTCATAAATGACAATCATAAATCCCGTTTAATTTGAAAATTTTCTAAAAACCCACTTCATTCGCTTGAAATCCGGCTAACAAATGTTTGGAATATAGCTAAACAACTTCCTAATATGTAGAACGGTTCAGGTCCAAGGCGGCGCAGTAGAACTTTTCAGAAGCAAAACACCAGTTTGCGGTTGAGGGCTGTTCGAGAGGAATTTCCATCCTAAACAATTGCACCTCGCTTTCATAAGAGGCCTTTGCAAACCGGATGAGGCATTCACCGGAGTAGGTGCACGCGAACATAGCTGCTGATAATGGTACCTCAGGACCGAACGAGAATAATGCAGCAGGAAGATGTTACCAGCATTTACAATCCATTGATATTCCACAGGGTTCAAACAGATGAAGGCTGTTAGGAAGGAATAGAAGGAAAATTATAGCGAGCTTTCAGCCTATTTTTCTGAAATTAGGCCCTAAGAGCGGGATTCTTGCCTGCATCTACCCTTATCGGGGTAGCCCGAAATCTACTTCCGCATGAAAAAACTACTTCTGGGGTTTATCCCCCTTCTGCTTACAGGTGCGCCGGCGGTGGCCCAGATGACCTCGGGCGTCACCGGTAAACAGGATACCAGTTTCTCCAACCCCGGCGCTTACCGGCAAGCGAAGAAATACCACTCCAATATCCCCAACCTGAAGCTGGTGGAGGAATTCAAATTGCCTACGGTGCAGGAGAAGCGGAACATTGTCTACTGCCAGATGGGCGACCGCGCCCTGTCACTGGACGCTTTTTACCCCAAGAAGAAAACGAGTGCCAAAACCCCGGCCATTCTGCTCATCCATGGCGGGGGCTGGCGCAGCGGGAACCGGCAACAGCACATTCCGCTGGCCCAACGCCTGGCCGATCTAGGCTATGTGTGTTTCACAGCCGAATACCGACTTTCCACCGAAGCGCTCTACCCAGCAGCCGTCCATGACCTGAAAGCCGCTGTGCGCTGGATCAGGGCCAACGGGAAACAGTTCAACGTGGATACCGCAAAAGTCACTGCCCTTGGTTTCTCGGCGGGCGGACAACTGGCGGCTCTTTTGGGCGCCACAAACCAGAAACCCGCTTATGAAGGAGAAAACTGTCTGACCAAGGTATCCAGCCAGGTGCAGGCCGTTGTAGACCTTGACGGAACGCTTTCCTTTGTGCACCCGGAATCCGGCGAGGGCAACGACGCCAAAGGCATCTCGGCAGCTACGTACTGGTTTGGGTACCCTAAAAAGGAGAAGCTCGCCCTGTGGGAAGAAGCCTCGCCATTGAACCAAGTGGGCCCTACCGCTCCGCCCTTCCTGTTCATCAATAGCTCCGTAGACCGCATGCACGCCGGCCGTGACGATTTCCGCAAGATCCTGGATCAGCACAAGATTTACTCACAGGTGCATACCTTCCCCGATTCCCCGCATACTTTCCCGTTGTTTGATCCATGGTTTGAGCCTATGGTAGGCTACATTGACGCGTTCCTGAAGAAGGTGTATGCACCGAAGAAAAAGGCTTAGGCTGATTCTTTGAAACTGAAGAGCGATTCTGGGCTGTTTTGCGCAAAACAGCCCAGAATCGCTCTTCTATTATAGCGCGGAAGTTACTTCCGTGCCTTGTTGGCATGAACCTTATAAATAGTTAGAAAGGCACGGAAGTAACTTCCGCGCCATATTTGGCCATAGATGGGGATTATCGCTACTGACTTATCTAAGAAGTTCAAGCTAAAAATCGAAACGGGGCTGTTTTCTGGAAAATAGCCTCGTTTCGATTTTTTAATTTTAAAGAATTTACAACCGGCTTTACTTCAGTGCCTTCATTCCCTGGAATACTAGGCGGGCTACTTCTTTGGCGCCTTCGGGTTGGAAGTGGGTGTTGTCTTTCTGCCCCTCGGGGTAGTTTTTGTATTTGCCGGCGGGCAGGTTCATGAAATAGTTATTGGTCACAAACTCCTGGCCTTTCTGGGAGAAAGAATCAATAGAAAGCTGCTGCAGGTCAATCAAGGGCACGTTCAGCTCTTTGGCCACGTCCTTCACTGCCTGCGGATATTCGCCGTGCACGTTCCCGATTCTGCCGTCTTTCCAGGGATAGTTGCGGGTCACGGGCGTGAGCAGAATGGGATACGCGCCTTTCTCGCGGGTCTGGTTCACGTACAGGCGCAGGAATTCTTTGTAGCCCTGGATGTTCACGTACCGCTCGGTTTTGTCCACCGCCGCATCGTTGTGGCCGAACTGGATCATGACCACATCGTTTTTCTTCAGGTCTTTGTACACGGCGGCCCAGCGTCCCTCCTCAAAAAAGGTGCGCGTGCTGCGGCCGCCCCGGGCTTTGTCCAAAAGGATGACGCTGTCGGCTTTGATGAGGCGCTTTACTTTAGCCAGGCTGTCTTTCACCAGGAACGGTTTGAACATCTGGCCCCAGCCCATGACCGGGTAGCGCTTGTTCAGGTAATCCTCGCCATCGTAATCAGAATAATCCGCCACGGTGGAGTCCCCGATGAGGTACACGCGCACGATGTTTTTCTTGAAAGGTGCAAACGACATGGCTGCCACGCAGCCCACCAGGAAAAGAACGAGGGATAATCTTCTCAGCATGTAGGTTCTGTTTTTAAGCTGTTTTTGCGAAAAGGGCATGAAAAAGGGCACGCTTGCACATGCCCTCTCCATAATGAATTATTGCATTGAGACGGCCGCTTTCCCCAGGTCTTTGCCTTTGGAAATTTGGGTGGCGGCGCTGGTGAAGTCTTTGTTGTTCAGCTTCACGTTTTTGGTCAGAGGACCCAGGACTTTCACCGCCGGTTCATTCGTTTGGTTAAAGGTAAGTCCCTGCACGTTGATGTCTTTGCTGTTGTAGATGGTCAGGGCCGGACCTTTCTCGGTAACTACTTTCACGTTCTTCAAAGCAATGCCCGTTGCATCCACCGCCGAGATTCCTCTCCTGGCTTTCAAGTACGCGTTTTCAATGTTCACGTTTTGCAGGTTCATCTCGGGCAGACCTTGCAAGGCCACGGCTTCATCGGCACCCGATACGGTGATGTTGCGCATCCAGATGTTTTTGAACGAGGGGGTTTCCTCAGTCACCGGCACCAGTTTCTCCACGCGGGCCTCGGTACCGGCTTTCTGGTCTTCCTCCAGCACCGGCGAGTTGCCGCCGTAGAACAAATTAAAGCTGATGGCTTGGGTAGGAATGTTGATCATGTCAATGTTGGAGATCCAGATGTTCTCCACTACGCCGCCGCGCCCACGGGTACTTTTGAAACGCAACCCGATGTCGGTGCCCATGAAGGTACAGTTAGACACGTGCACGTTTTTCACGCCACCACTCATCTCGCTACCCACCACAAACCCGCCGTGGCCGTGGTACACCACGTTGTTTTTCACGATCACGTTCTCAGTAGGCACGCCTCTCCGGCGACCGTCTTCGTCTTTCCCCGATTTCACGCAAATGGCATCGTCGCCCACGTCAAAGGTGTTGTTGTAGACCAGCGCGTTTTTGCAGGACTCCAGATCCAGGCCGTCGCCGTTCTGCGAGTACCAGGGGTTGCGCACGTTCAAATTCCGAAGGATAATGTCCTGGCACATGAGCGGGTGCAGGTTCCAGGCCGGCGAGTTCTGGAAGGTAGGTCCATCCAGCAGCACGGTTTTGCAGTTCACCAGGCTCAGCAACACGGGGCGCAGGTAGTCTTTCACGGCCTCAAACTCTTCCTTGGTTTTGAAGTTGGGCACGTTGAAGTTGTCCTTGGCATCAGCTTTCTTAGACTTCTCGGTGGGGTACCAGGTCTTCCCGTCATCGCTCAACACCCCGGTTTTGGTCAAAGCTTTCCACTGGGCATCAGTCATCTTGCTTTTCTTCACCGGTCGCCAGGCATCGCCGTTTCCGTCAAACGTACCCTCGCCAGTAATGGCCACGTTCTCCAGGTTCATACCCGAAATGGGCGACTGGCAACGGTAGGTATCCAGCCCCTCGAAGCTAGTTTTGATCAACGGATAATCATCAAAATCACGGCTGAAGATGACCATGGAACCCGCCTCAGCATGCAGATCAATGTTGCTTTTCAACACGATAGGCCCGGTGAGCCACAGACCCCGCGGGATGATCACGTGCCCTCCGCCTTTGGCCGCTACATCAGCTATGGCCTGCTCAAACGCTTGAGTGTTTTTGGTAATACCATCGCCCACCGCGCCGTATTTGGTGATGGGCACGCTGTAGTTGGGGTACTTGGTTTCTTTCACTTTGGGCATGTCAAACTCAATGCCCTCGTAAATGGTAGCGGCTACGCTGGCGCTGGAGAAGTTACGGCCGGTAGTGGCTTCTGCGCTGCTGTTAATGGCACTGGCCGCCGGGGCGGAGGATTGGCGTTGGCAGGAGAACTGAAACGCGCTCGCCAGCCCCAAGGCCAATAAAAACCTGCTCTTTGCTACATTCTTCATGATGGTATGTTTACTCTTTAACTTCTATTGATGGCTCCGCAGAGGAGTTTTAAATAATCGAACTTACTTCTCTCTCATTTGTCATCCTGGAAGGACCTTGTGGGCGAACTAGAACTGCTCTTCTCCACCGCCTCTGCCGTGGAATTACCTCGTTACAGTGTAACGAGGCTACATTTCAGTTTCTGTAGCGACGTTACACTGTAACGTCGTCGTAGGCAATGCCTTTAATCGGAAAACTATGGTGAGAACTTCAGCAAGTGCAACCAATTCTTCTTGTTACTTAAAAGATGTATAATTTCAGATTTCACGTCTATTTTTGTTTCAGGGCCGATTTTCCAAAAACAGCCCCAAAACAAAAACCTCCCTCCTACCTGGTCACTCTGAACCAATCGTAATCGGCGTAGCCGGAGTCGTTGGTTTTGTCCTCGCGGAGGGCGAACAGGCCCACCTTGGCCCCGATCCACTTGCCGGGAACGGCGGTGAACGGTGCGCCGGCGTTTTTGAAGGTCTGGCCGTCTTCTGAGTAGCTGAACTGGCACTTGGCGCCCTTGCTCACCTGCACCCGGAACTGCACTTCGTTTCCCGTCAGTTTTCCCAGGATCTGCTCCTTCTCAGGGGTGCCTTTGTCGGCTTTGAGGGCGGTGTTGTAGGTCAGGTACAGACCGTCTTTTTTGTTCACCACCGACACGTAGCCGTAGTCCATGCCCATCACCACCAGGCCGGTGCGCTCGTTCTGCAGCTTGGGGTTGGGCGTGAACTTGAGTTTGGTGGTCACGGTGAAGTTCTCGGCGGGGAATTTCTGGAGCAGCAGGTTGGGCACGTCCCAGAGGTTCTTGCCGCCCTCGGGTACCTGGTCGGTGAAGAGGCGCAGATGGCCTTTGTTCGAGGCGAATGCCCAGGTAGCCTTCGGGTTGGCGTGCCACTGCCACTGCAGGCCCAGCAGATGGCTGTCGAACTCGTCCGACTCGGCGGGCGTCACGATGGGGTAGGTTTTGCCCACGTTCGGTTTCTTGTAGGTGAGCACCGGCTGGCCTTTGCCGTCGCCGTCCGGGTCCTCGCCTATCACCGGCCAGTCGTTCACCCACTTCATGGGCTGCAGGTGCACCACGCGCCCGTAGGCTTCTTTGTCCTGGAAATGGAAGAACCAGTCCTCGCCGGACTTGGTGTCTACCCAGGCGCCCTGGTGCGGACCGTTGATAGGCGTTTTGCCTTGGTCCATCACAATTTTCTCCTCGTAGGGACCATACACGTTCTTAGACCGAAGCACCAGTTGCCAACCCGTGGCTACGCCGCCGGCCGGCGCCATGATGTAATAGTAGCCGTTGCGCTTGTAGAACTTAGGGCCCTCCACGGTGGGGTGCGCATCGTGGCCGTCGAAGACCATCACGCCCTCGTCCAGCACCTTGGTCCCCTCGGGGTTCATGCGGTTCACGGTGAGCATGCTCTTCACGCCCGCCCGACTCCCGGCCCAGCCGTGCACCAAATAGGCGTTGCCGTCCTCGTCCCACAGCGGGCAGGAATCGATCAGGCCTTTGCCTTCCATCACCAAAACGGGCGCCTCCCAGCGGCCCGCCGGGTTCTTGGTTTTCACCATGTAGATCCCGAAATCAGGGTCGCCCCAGTAGATGTAGAACTCGCCTTTGTGGTAGCGGATGGACGGGGCCCACACGCCGTTGCCGTGCTGCGGCTTAGCGAAATGCTGGTACGGCGGCAAACGGTCAATGGCGTAGCCGATGATCTGCCAGTTCACCAGGTCTTTGGAATGCAGGATCTGCAGGCCGGGGATGGAGCTGAAGCTGGACGAGGTCATGTAGTAGTCATCGCCCACGCGCACCACATCGGGATCGGAGTAGTCGGCGTCCAGGACCGGGTTCTGGAAGGTGCCGTCGCCTTTGTCCGAGACCCACACCTTGGAGACGTAGTTGGCCGGAACCGCCATGCTGCCACCTGAGGCGCTGGTGTTGGAAACTGATAAGGAGGTACGCGTTTTCTCGCTCTGGCAAGCGCCCAACAGGAGAAGGAAACCAAGGGCTAGCTGTTTTTTAGGGGACATCTGCTTACGTGTTAAGTACCGCAAGGTACTGCTTGATTAATCTCTTAGAAGCGCCACCCGCTTCGTTTCTTTTTCATTTCCTACCTGTACTGAGATAAAGTACATGCCGCTGGGCAGTTTGCTTCCGTTCTGGTCGGTGCCGCTCCAGTGGAGGGAGTGGGCACCCGGGGCCACCGAGGTGTTGAGCAAAGTTGCCACGGTTTCGCCGGCGGCGTTGGTCACTTTCACCACTGCCTGACCTTTTTGCTTCGCTGTGAAGGCCACTTTGGTGGAGGCGGAGAATGGGTTGGGGTGCAGACTGGTAGAACCTGTCTTTTTGCCCTCTGGGGAACTGGTCAGGTTGCCCGTAGATACCAGGCTATTCAGATATTCTTCCAGGTTGGTGTAGCCATCGTTGTTGCGGTCGCCGTTGCGGTCCTCGGCGTTGTTGAGGTTCAGGCCTTTTGCGGTTTCCCAGACGTTGGGCATGCCGTCTTTGTCGGTGTCCTCGGGAGCGGGCAGAGAAGCCAGCGTAGGCCAACCGCCTACATCGTTCTGGCTGTCGATGATTCCGTTGGTGCTGCCGTTAGAACCCGCGGTGGTGAAAGTTTTGGTGCGCACGGTGTTGATGATGCGGGTATCCACGGCATCGCGTTTCAGGGAGGCGCCGGCTTTGTTCAACACCAGTTCGTAGGCTTCCTCGGCGGAATGCGTGGTGACGTTGTTCTGAATTGGATGCGGTTCACTGCGGCGCATAGCGGCTTTGTCGGCGTCTGACACGGTGCCGTAGCTGCTGTGGAACTGGTTGAACACGCCGTAAGTCCAGTTGTCATTGGTGGCGCGGGTGCTGCCTTCCACAAAATTACCATCAATGTAGAACTTGCCCCAGATGTCATACACCTCGGTGCCTTCGTTCTTGTTTTTATCGATGGAGAAGATGCGCTCTTTCTTGGCCGTGGCGGGCCCGGGTTTGTAGTAGTTGTTGACCACGTTCACGTTCATGGCTTCGCCGCCGTACATGCTGTTGTTGGCCCAGTTGTAGTACACGTTGTTGCGCACATCCACCAGATCGGTGAGGGCGAAGGCTTTGCCGGCTTCCTCGCCCAAACGTGGGTTACGGCTGTCATGGTGCGCCATTAGGTTATGGTGGAAAGAGGCGTTCTTGCCGCCCCAGATGCCCCCGTAGCCGTGTGCCCCTTTGGCGTGAGCCGAGTTGCGGAGGCTTTCCGAGATAAGGCACCACTGCAGCGTGAAGTTCTCATTGGCGTAAAACGACACGCACTCATCCGTGGACCAACTCATGGAGCAATGGTCAACGATGATGTTTTTGTGAAAACGGCCCCCAAACGCATCGGCTTCCTGCTGCGTCTCGTCGCCCATCCTGAACCGAAGATAGCGCACAATTACGTTATCGGCGTCCACGCTCACCGGGTAATTCTTGATAGCGATCCCGTCACCGGGCGCGGTCTGGCCGGCAATGGTGATGTTGGGGTACCTGATGGTGAGGTTTGAGGCCAGCGCAATAGTCCCGGACACCCGGAACACTACCGTTCTGGCACCGGAGGCATTGATGGCCGCCCGCAAGCTACCCGGCCCGGAATCGTTTAGGTTGGTGACCTCCAGCACGGCTCCGCCCCTGCCGCCGGTGGCGTAGCGGCCAAACCCTTCGGCGCCGGGAAACGCCAGTTGCTGGGCCTGCAGGCTGCTTCCGAGACACCCGAACAGGGCCAATGTGAGTAGCTTTTTTACCATCTTGATATTTTTAAAGGAGGATATGCGTTGAAATTTCCAGTTCGTTTTGGGGCCGATTTCTCCGAAACAGCACCAAAACAGTTATGCAATCGTTTGCACTTAAGTACCTTTCAACTTCGCTCTTTTTTCCTGCCTCAGCGTGCGGGTACTTCTTCACCTATTTATTGGCGGTGATCAGTTGCCCGGGAGTCCAGTCCCCGAAGATGTTTTTCAAAGTGTACTGCTGCGCCTCCTGCTCCGTTAGTTGCTTGGACCATTTCACGCGATCTGCTTTGGCAGCGCCCGGACCGGTGGAATTGTACTCGGCGTAGAGCACTTGTTTCTCGGCCTCCGGTTTGCTCCAGTTGTGCCAGCCTTCGGGCCGGATGTGCTTGCCTAAATACGTATTGATGAACACAGTCTTGGCGAATGGTCTCCAGGGACGGCCCAAGTAGTAGGATTTCTCCGGGGCATCGCCGGTGAGGCGGCAGTTCAGGAACACAAACCCGTAAGGCGCGCCTTCCAGCGTAGAGGCGGCGGTCACGAAGTTCCCTCCTTTTTTGCTGAAGATCTCACAGTTCTCAAACACCGCCGTAGACCACCCGAAGATAAAGTCGGTGGTGCCCTCAATGTAGCAGTTTTTGTAGTACTGGCGGCTTTTCTCGCCGTGCGGATACAGCGTGTCTTGAAAACCCAGGAAACGGCAGTTCTGGAACATGACCTTGTCACCGTCCACGCGCACGGCCACCGCCTGCCCTACCGGTCCCGAGGAGTTCTCAAAGGTGATGTTCTCGGCGGTGAAATCATCGCCGTACACAAAGAAACTGGTGGATCCGGTGGTGCCCATCTCCTCCCCGAAACGGTTTTTCTTGGAGGCGTAATCATCAAAGGTGAGGATGGTTTTCTTCACGTCCTCACCGATCATGCGCACCGCGGTTTTGGTGCTGGGCAGGGTGAGTTTCTCTTTGTAGGTGCCGTTCTTGATGTAAATGGTGGTGACGTTCTTCCGGAAATCGGGCACGGCGTTGATGGCTTCCTGCACCGTCCTGAAGGTACCGCTGCCGTCTTTGGCCACCACAAAATCATACTTCTGCGCCTGCGTGAAAAAGGCGCTGCACAGGAAAACCAGAATCAGGAAGGATTTTTTGAGCGTCATGCGAATGCTTATTTAGAGGCGGATGCTTTGCCCATTTCTTCAAACTCCAGCGAGGCCATGATGAACGGCGACACGGCTTTGGGGTCATTGTCGCGTTTCTGCTCGTTGATGTAGTACTCGTAGGTTCCGTCGCGGTACGGGGTTCCGCCCAGACCGGCCACGGCGCACACCTGGGTGATGCTGATGGTTTCGTCCTCGTTTTTCTTGATCAGGTTCTCCAACAGGCCGTTATAGCCTTGGCGCGCATCTTCCATGTATTTCTGGTCAATGTAGCCTTTCTTGGCGGCCTTCACCAAAAAATAAGTAAACATGCTGGAAACCGAGGCCTCGCGGTAATTTCCTTCGCGGCCACCCTGGTCCACCACCTGCCACCACAGACCGGTTTTCGGGTCCTGGTACCGGGCAATGGCCTGGGCCATCTTTTTGGTCACGCGCAACACCTCGCCGCGCTGCGGATGGTTCTGGGGCAGGTAATCCAACGCATCTACCAAGGCCATGGACAGCCAGCCCATGGCGCGGCCCCATACGTTCGGCGACAAACCGGTTACCGGATCGGCCCATTTCTGCTCCTTTTTCTCGTCCCAGGCGTGATAGAACAGGCCTTTCTTCTCGTCCCAGGTGTGTTTGTCAATCAGGATGATCTGCTTTACCACGTCATCGTACAGGGCTGGTTCGTTGAACTCAGAGGCATATTGGGCCAGAAATGGGGTGGCCATGTACAGGCCGTCCAGCCACATCTGGTGCGGGTAGATTTTCTTGTGCCAGAAGCCGCCCTCCGAGGTTCTGGGGTGCGTGCGCATCTGATCGCGCAGCTCGTCAATGGCGATCTTGTATTTCTGCTGACCGGTTTCTTTGTAGAGCGCAATCAGGAACTTGCCCGGGTTCACGCGGTCAATGTTGTAATCGGTTTTCTTGTAGGTTTTGATCTGGCCGTTATCGGTGATCATGGTGTCGGCGAAGGCCTTGATGTAGGTGAAGTACTTCTGGTCGCCGGTGCGCTTCCAGACCCGCTCCAGGGCACTCGCGAAAAGCCCCTGCGTGTAGTCCCACTTCGGCTCCGGCCGGAAATCGATCATCCAGCCCTGCGGACTCCGCTTCATCTCAGATTCGGCCATCCAGACGGAGTAGGGTTTGCCGCTGGGAGAAGCAGCGGGCGCGGCGCTGGACGAGGCCGTCTCGCCGGAGCGGCAGGCCATGGTCAAAGCGGACAAAGCGATGAGGGCGTATTGGGCAAGTTTCATTTGTGATGCAGGCTTAAGCGTGAAGGAGGTGTTTTGAGGCAGATTTTAGGAAAACGAGGCGAAAACTCATTTTGTGGGGTTCCATTTGTCGTCACCGGCAAGGACCAGTTCGGGCTTGTATTTTTTGGCTTCTTTTCTGGAAAGTTGCTTAGACCAGGCAACGCGTTTCTCAATAGCCGCTCCCGGCCCGGTAGATTTGTACTCGGCGTACAGGGCGGTTTTCTCGGCATCGGGTTTGTTCCAGTTGTGCCAGCCCTCGGGCAGGATGTGCGGTCCCAGTTCAGAGTTGAGAAACACCGTCTGCGCATACGGCCGCCACGGACGGCCCAGGTACACTTTGGTGGCCTCGGGAACGGCAGTCGTGATTTTGCAGTTGAGGAACACGAAGCCGAAGGGCTGGTTCTGCGGCGTGGAGGCGGCGGTGATGTAGGAGTTCTTTTTGCAATGGATGGTGCAGTTCTCAAACACCGCCGTGGCCGGCCCGAAGATAAAATCGGTGGTGCCTTCAATGTAGCAGTTCACATAGTACTGGCGGCTGTTGTCTACCCCGGCGTACAGGGTGTCCTGGTCGCCCAAGATGCGGCAGTTTCTGAACACGCAACGGTCGGCCTCCACGTGCAGCGCCACCGCTTGCCCTACCGGACCGGCATCGTTCTGGAAGGTCAGGTTTTCAGCCTGAAATTCATTTCCCTGCACCAAAACCGTGTAGGAGGTGAACGTGTTGATCTTCCCTTTGCCCGAGTAATCGTTCCAAACAATAATGGTTTTGTCGCGGTCCTCGCCGATGAAGGAGATTTTGGTTTTCCAGGAGGAGACCACCAGCTTTTCTCGGTAAGTGCCGTTTTTGATGTGGATCTCGATGCGGTCATTCGGGAACGCCGGAATAGCATCCAGCGCACCCTGGATGGTGGCATGGTCGCCGCTGCCGTCCTGGGCCACCACAATTCGCTTTTGCTGCGCTTCTACAGAAAACACCGCCAAAACGCAGATTAGAAGGAAACCAAGCCACTTTTTCATAACCGTGCTATTTTACCAGGCTGTTTAGATAAACCTCAAGATTGGTGTATTGCTTGTTAAGGGTGTGCGCCACGGCATCTTGGGCGTTATTGCTGTCCAGTTTCTGGGTGCGCTCCCAGGCATCGGGCATGCCGTCCTGGTCTTTGTCCTCGGGCGCGGCCGCCGATTTCAGCTGCGGGAAACCACCCACGTCTTTCTGCGAGTCAATGATGCCCGTGCCTTTCTTGCCAGCCGTAGACTTACCGCTGCGCACCTCGGCCACAATGCGGGTGTCCACGGCATCGCGTTTGAAGCTAGCACCGGCTTTGGCTAGCACTTCCTCGTAAGCGGCCTGCGCCGGTTGGGTAGAGATATTCAGCACCTGAAACGCCGAAGCCGCTTTGGTGGAATCCGGATGCTCGCACTGCACGCCGCCGGCCCAGTTGTCTTTGGTCACTTGCGGGAAGCCCTCCACGTGGTTGCCGTTCACATAGAACTTGCCGTACGGCTGCGACGGGTTCACAATACGGTTCTTCCGGGAATTCTGCGTGGCCGGACCCGATTTAAAGTAGTTGTTCACCAGGTTGTAGCGGCCTTTTTCGCCGCCGTAGATGCTGTTGAAACCCCAGTTGTAGATCACGTTGTTGGTGAAATCCACTAGTTCATCCGGAGAATTTGGCGTGGAGCTGGAGCCTGAAAAACGTGGGTTACGGCTGTTGTTGCTGGCAATGAGGTTGTGGTGGAACGAAGCGCCCTCGCCACCCCAGATGCCGCCGTAGCCATGGTCACCTTTCTCGTGTACCGAGTGGTTCAAAGCCTCGGCGATGATGCACCACTGCAGCGTAAAATTCTTGTTGCGGTAGAACGACGCGCACTCATCGGTGGCCCAGCTCATGGAGCAATGGTCAATCACGATGTTACTGTTGCCCCGGTTGGCCCCAAACGCATCGGACTGCTGGCCTTTTTCGTCCCCCATCCGGAAGCGCATATACCGCACAATCACATTATCGGCTTTGATGCTCACCTGGTAGTTTTTTAGGGTGATGCCCTCCCCCGGCGCCGATTGCCCGGCGATGGTCAAATCCCCGTTGTTGATGTCCAGCGGCGCCTGCAACTCAATGTTCCCCGATACGGAGAACACAATGGTACGCGGACCTTTCTTACGGATGGCCTCGCGCAAACTGCCCGGACCATCGTTATTCAGATTGGAAACAACCAATACCTTCCCGCCGCGTCCGCCTGTGGTAAACTTGCCAAATCCTTCGGCCCCGGGGAACGCCAGGACCTGAGCAGTCTCGTCATTGATTGAACCGGAAGCCGCGTGACTTTCTACCTTCTGCGTGGGCACCGAGGCTACTTTCTGGGCACAGCCCGATAAAACCACCATCTGGAATGCTAAGCCTAGGCAGGTACTACTAAGAATGTTGTTTCTGTTTTTCATGTACTTCTGTTTACTAAAATCCTCCCCTCGTACCCAACCCTGTGTTTAAATTTTACTTTTAGAACCTTAAGCCTTGTGGTTTCTGGCCTTCTCTCAAAAAAGGACCTAAAAACGCTTTGGTTCGTGTATGCTCAGGATGCTTTGGTTCCTGAAGGATGCTTTACTGAGTAAATCTCCCCCTTTGTCAACCTGAAAGGATCTTGGTAGCAAACGGTAGTAGCATTTTACAAAAGCCATCCTAGCTTACCCACAAGCTCCTTTCAGGTTGACAGGAGAGATAGATCCTGTTGCTTAGCCCGTCTTACTTAGATACTTTCACCTTCACCGGATTAGCCAGTTCCTCGGCGGTTCTGGTGATGTATTGGCGGAACTGCTCCTCGGTTTTAATGCCGTCCGGTTCCAGTTCCCAGGCTGCCAGGAAGTAGTATTGGGCCTGTCCGTTGGATGGTTTCAGTTGTACCACGTGGCTCAGAGGATCATCTGAGAAGGTGATGAAATCCTGCGGATTGAACAGCACCGCAATGCCGATGTTGTCTGGCGGGGAGTTCAGTGTCTGCTTGCCGTAAGTGTACATATAACCGTAGCGCTTGCCGGCCTCCCCTTTGTCGCTGACCAGTTTGGCCGCTTTGTCTTTGATGAGGCCAGTAGCGATGTTCTGCGGCTGACCGCCTTCCAGCCTGATCTGGTGATGAGTCATTCTGGTGCCGCCGTGGATGCTCAACTGCGAATGCACATTGAGTTTTTGCCCTGCCACCTGCCAGCCATAATAGTCTGTGAGAATGGAAGAGTACACCGGTCCGTTTTGCGTGATTTTGCTGTAGGTGCTGTCGGTTTTCTCCACACGAACGGCTTTGCCGTTATCATACATGGCCAGCGTTCCTACGCCCAGTGCTTTGCCCACTTTGAGCACATCCATGCCCCAGGGCTGTTGGTTGTGGTAAGAATCATACCCGTCCAGGCCCGCTTTCTGGAGCACCATCTCCGGGGTTTTCTTACCGAACACATCCACGGCGTTGCGCCAGTCCAGGTAAAAGCGGTATCCTACCTTGTCAGATTCCCAGCCTGGTCCCTCGTAGCGGAGGTAGTAGGAATGGTCCGTCAGTTCACTGGGTACGCGTAAAGAGTCTATGTTCTGGAAATCGCCGCCAATGTATTTCCGGTTTTCCCAACGGCCGCCCACTTTCTTGGACAATTCGGCCTGGGTGCGTTTGGTATAAGTGCGTTGGTTTTTTCCCTCTGGGTTGTAGCTCACCGTCAGTTTCCTGGTTTCCCCAGCTCCCATCTGGTCCAGCACCAAAGCAATTCCTTTGTTATGGGCATCTTTGCCGTTGTACTGGCTGGGGATTTCGGTGGAGCCATCTGTCACTATGAACGCATTCCTGTTAAAACCCGCCCCCTTTTTAGGCAAGTCCTCTTCTTTGATCACCACTAGCACACTTTCCCGCTCCCGGTTTAGAGGATTGGAAACTTGCACCGTGAACGATTGCGGAAATTCAGAAGAAGTTACTTTTTGGCTGGAGGAGCAGGCTACGTTGAGAAGGAGCGCTACACCTAAAGCTCCGTTTTTCCAGGTAAGATACTTTTTAATCATAGTTAAGTGGGTAAGAAGGGTGAGTAAGACTGCTGATAGGCTACAGAAAAGCAGAATGTGGCAGAAACCCAAGAAGAAAGAGTTTGCGGGTAGTTTTATGAAAATGGGCTTAAAACAAAAACAAGTGAGACCAAGGTACTTCAAGATCTCACTTGTCCTGTTTATTATTTCACCCATCTAGGATCTCCTATCGGACCACCGGTGGTGCTGGCAGTCTTCAATTCAGAGTCTGCCGGTACTTCAAACGTGTTAGCCGTCCAGTTAGAGAGCACAATGGTTTTATTCGCCGTTGGAGTAGCGTTAGCCGGGAAGGTCAGGTCTAGCGCCGGTGTTGCTCCGTTGGTGAGATTGAACATGTTGTTGTTTCTGATCACGATTGAAGAACCGGCTCCATTTGCCCGGAAAGCAGCATTCCCGATTAGCTGCCCGGTTAACGGCGCGTTCCCGATGATGCTGTTCTGCAGCGTAAAGTTCACCGGATTAGTATTGCCGTCAAACAACAGGTAGTTTCTGTTTGCGCCCCCACCGCCAAAGTTACCGATGGTACAGTTGGTGATCAGGATGGTAGGCTTGACAGGAACCTCGGTACCAGCGGCCATAAAGGTCCGTCCGAAGCCATAGAAAGTGGAGTTCTCCAGCGTTAGTGTTTCAAATTGCAGCTTGGGCAAGGTGAAGAATACATACGTGGTTCCAATGGACGTCAGGCCGGCAATGGTGTTCTTCACCGCAATGGAGGTGATCTTGTGGTCAGCGGCAGTTGTGGCCCTGTCTGCTCTGATAAAGCAGTTCGCCATGTTGCGCACAATACAGTCTTCTACCAGAATGTCTGTGAACGTTGCGGGGGCATCATTTTTTGTTGTAGAGCCCACCAGGTTCAGGAAGTAGGCAGCGTTGGCAGCTGTTCCGTCAAATTCAATCCCTTTCAGCTTTACGCCGGCTCCGGTTCCTTCCAGCACTACTTCTTTAAAATTCACCCGGGTGTTGGATGGGTTGCCCGAGGTTGACTGAAGGGTGATGGTTTTACCTGTAACCAGAATGTTTCCGCCCTGCGCATTGTACACCCCAGGCTCTAAGCCTATGACATCGCCGTTGGCAGCGCTGGCTACGGTAGCTAACAGATCATCTGCTGGCGTGATGGTCAACGTGAAAATGCTGGGCTCTTTGGTGGCAAAATTGGTGATCCCCTTGCTCATGGTCCCGGCAAAAATTTCTGCGGTGTACAGGGTGCTGGCCTTCAGATTAGAAAGGGTAATGGAGTTTGCCGCCACGTTTTCTGGAGTCAAGGTGATTTCAACCGGGGTTCCGGTGGCTGGGGTCAGCACTATCCTGGTTACCCCCGCGGTGGGGCGCCATCTCAAAATAGCTGTTTTGTCTTTTATCTCAGAAGCCAAAGGGGCGTTGAAGATCTGCTCCCCTCTTATTCTGAAACGAGATCCCACCAACCACTTTGATTCTCCGGCCGAATTCTCCCGGGCATTGGTTTTCACCCGGGCAAAGTAGTCCTGCTTTATTTCCAGTTGCTGATCGGTGAAAGTAATGGCGGTGGTGTCTGTTTGGGCCGTTAAAATCACGGGTGTTTGAAAGAGGGTATCTTTGGCCACTTCCACGGTATAGGTCACTGAACCTGCGGGGGTGTTGGCCGGGGTTTTCCAGGTAAGTTTCACCATGGTTTCCCCACTGGCAGCGGCAATCTCCCCACCGGGCTGGAACATCCGCATGGGGGCTAAATCCTCTTCTTCCTCTTTACAGGAAACAAAACTTACCACCATCAGAGCAAACGCCGGATACAGTAATTTGAAAAGCTTTGAACGCATGTTTTTCATGTCTTTTTATGATTTTGAATCAAAAGCGATGATTAATTCCCGTACCCGTAGTCTTGCGTTAACCTGAAGTTGGAGTTAAGGGCCGCGGTAGGGATAGGGAATACCTCTGATTTGCCTGGCGTGTATTGGCTGGCGAACATTCTGGTAGCCCCGGTCACATGCTCCTGCGTAATGGCCGCTCTCCAGTTAATTCTTTGGTAACCCGACCCTTCCGGCGCGGTAGTGGTAGGACTTGGCTGGTACATTACCTGGTTCACACTGCCTCTGATTGCTCTTCCGTTGGCGTCCAGGCCGGCGATGAGGTCGAAGTCCGCCATCTCTGCCTGAGCGGTTGCGGTTCTGCCGATCAACACATTAGGTTTGAAGAACACGTACTGGGGGACATTGGCATAACGTCCGGTGCCGCTCATCATCTGACCGAACTTCGCCCTGGTCTCTGCGATAGTGGAGGCCAGAAGATTCCACCGGATCAGATCATACTTGCGCACACCTTCGCCGCCAAATTCCAACAATCTTTCTTTCACAATGGCTTTGAAGAACTCCGGCTTAGTAGTGGGGGTGGTGCCCATACGGGTTTCGTAATCATCAAAGAAGGCTCTCTTTTTTACAGCCTCATAAGCGGCAATGGCTTCTGGGGTGGTGCCGTTCAATTCGTTTTCGGCCTCGGCAAACATCAGGAGAATATCAGCATACCGAATAAGGGGCCAGTTGATCCCCAAGGTCTGGTTGGTGCCGGCAATGTTAGTCCAGTATTTCCTGAACTTGCCTTCGCGCATCACCAAAGGCGTAGTGAGGGTTTTATTGTTGTTGGCTTCCACGGCCAGATAGGCAATGGTCACATCTCTTCTGGAATCACCAATAGAATCGAATTCATAGAAGTACGTAGGCACCGCTTCTATCAAACCGTTGGCTTGACCATAAGTGGTGTTACCGCCGTTGATTCTGGGCCCATTTCCAAAACCAAGCTTCGTATCGGTTCTGGCGTTACCGCCAAAGGCGCCGATTTCCCAGATCAACTCATTGGTTGGGTCTTGTCTGGAGACGCCATGGAGGGTCCGGAAGATGTTTTCGTAGTTCGGGTTCAAACCATTCTCGCCTCGCTGCATGATGTCAAGGCACTCTTTGCGGGCAATGGTATAATACTCCAGGTAGTTGCTTCTGCGCTCCATCTGGCGTGATTCTCTGCGCAAGGCGTACCCACCTCTGGCCAAGGCAATTCTGGCGCGCAGGCCTTTCACCGCAGCTTTGGTCACCCGGGTGGTAGGGTCTCCTGACTCAGATCTCCAGGGCACCAATTCGGCGGCCTGCTCCAGGTCTTTCAACAGACGATCATAGATCTCATCCTGGTTTGTCTTCCCGATGAACAGATCCGGCAGATCAGAGGAAGGTTCAAACTGGGCCGGCACATCGCCCCAGTTACGGATAATTTCATGGTAGAACTGGGCTCTTAAGGTAAGCGCCTCTCCCAGGAACTTCCGCATGGTGGCCTGCTCGGCGGCAGAACCGTTGTTGTACACATCAGACAGCGGAATGTTCTTGATGCAGATATTGGCCCGCTCAATGCCCCGGTACAATTGGTTAAAGGGACGCTCAATCTCGGTGTTCCCTGCGGCAACTCCGTAGTGGGCTACCCCGGTTCGGTTTTGTGGGTTGTGGTCCCCCCCTACTCTGAAGTCATCGGCGGCATTGGGGAAAATGGTGGAAATGCGGCTGCCGTACCCATCGTCTCCGGGCAGCATGTTGTACACCCCGGCAATAGCGGTGTTGGTAAAAGAAATGCTGGAGAAAACGGCCTCAGGTGCCAGTATTGAATCGTTCTCAATGGTCACGAAATCTTCACAGGCCGAGAAAGTAAGCAAGCCTCCTAGTGCGGCTGAAAACAGCAGGGACTTTATATAGGTCTTTTTCATTTCTTAATCTTAAAAATTAGAAGGTAACATTCACACCACCCAATACAAATCTGCTGCGCGGATAGGCGGCATAGTCCACCCCTGGGGTCAGGGCATTTCTTCTGGTGTTGGCCTCTGGGTCATACCCTGAGTAGCCGGTGATGGTAGCCAGGTTGTTCACGGTAGCGTACACTCTGAACTTGGAAATCACGCGGGTTCTCTTCAGCAGGGCCTCTGGCAGAGAGTAGCCAATGGTCAGGTTAGAGATCCTCAGGAAAGAACCGTCTTCAATCCCGAAGGAGTGCAGAAAGTATTGGCCTCTGCCCGGCGTCCAGTACTTGGTGTTTTTGTTCATCTCCGCCAACTGCTCGGGGTTGGTCACTAGGGCACCGTTGGCGTCATACCACTTCCAGCGGTCGTTCATGAGCGTCAACATGTTGTTGTCTTTGTACTCATACAGGGTGGTAAACTCCAGGCGGTTGGCATTGTACACCTTGGCACCGTAAGAGAAGTTGATGAACAAGCTTAAGTCAAAGCCTTTGTAAGTTACCTGCTGGTTTAATCCCCCGAAGAACTTAGGTTGGTTGTTCCCCAGCACTGTTCTGTCATCGGTGCCAATCATGGAGGTACCGTTGTCAGGAGTTAAGTCTTTCAATTTAAGATCACCCGGCTGTGGCAGGCGGTTACCCAAGGCAATGTTCTGGCTGTTGGCCACCCCTTCTTTCAAAGCGTAGGTCCAGGTGTTGGTGGCTTGGTTAAAGGTGGCATTGAAATCATCCAGGGTGTAGTACCCATCCGTGACATAGCCGTAGAACTGACCTACTGGTTTACCTACTTCCACTAAGAAGTCTTGATAGGTGTTGGTGATCCAGCCGGAAGAAACGGTGTAGGATTTCAGAGGCTGTCCCTGAGTATCAGTTCCCAGGCTGACGATTCTGTTTTTCTGGTGGGTCACGTTGAAATTGGCGGTCCAGCTTAAATCGCCCTTGTCGACCAACACCCCGTCTAATTGTAGCTCAACCCCTTTGTTTCTGGTCTTGCCCACGTTCTGGAGCTGAAAAGTGTACCCACTGGTGGTAGGAATCTGCGCATTCAGCAAAAGATCATTGGTGGCGTTGTCATAGAAGTCAATGCTACCGTTCAGTCGGCTGTTCCACAAAGAGAAATCAAGGGCTAGGTTCTTGGAGATGGTGGTTTCCCATTTCAGGTTGGGGTTGGCCAGAACGTTGGCCACCAAACCTGGGGTTACTGCCTCTGTAAAAGCATAGCCATCATTGGTAGTGGACTCAAACACCGTTCTCCACTGATCTGGGCCAATGCGGTTATTCCCCACAGCACCATAGCCAAAACGCACTTTCAAGTCATTCAACCAGTCTTTGGTGCCTTCCATGAAGAACTCATCACCAATATGCCAGGCCAGGGAGAACGTAGGGAAATAACCGGTTCTGTGCTGCGGCGCAAACAAAGAAGACTCATCTCTTCTTAAAGCCACATTAGCTCTGTACCGCTCTTTGTAGTTGTAGCCCACGCTCCCGAACAGAGAGAAAAGCGCTTCACCAGACTCACCGGTGGTAGCAGGGCTCTGGATCAACCCAGCCGGAGGCGTGGCCTTCTGTATACCGGCAAATGCCTGTTCCGGCGTGATGTCGGTGGGCAACCATCTTACCTGTACGCCATTGGTTTTACTGTCTCTTTTCCAGATTTCCTGCCCTAACAAAGCAGTGATATTGTGGTCTTCGCCAAATTTCTTTCTGTAGCTAAGGGTGTTGGAGTTGGTGATAGAGTATTGTTGGCCACCAGACAGGTTCACTACGGGTTGGGCGTTGTTTTGCCGGGCTACCGGAGTTACCACCCCATTGAATTCCTCCCGGTTTCTATCAGTGCTGTTGATCCCGAAAACACTTTTGAAGGTCAGGTTCTTTACCAAGTCCAGGCTGGCGTAACCGTTGAAGATGATATCATTCCGGCGGTCATACCGCAGTTCCTGGTTGGCTAGCAGTACAGGACTGGTAAGATTAGTACGGTCAAAATCCAGAGGATTGAAGTCATCTACCTGATCTTCAAACCCTGGGGCCACAAAAGGCATGTACCTAACCGAGTTTCTCAAACGGTTAGTGCTTTGCGTACCCGTGCTGGAGGTTCCTACCCCTTCAATTTCCTGGCGGCTGTAGCGGGTGGTAAAGCCTACTTTGAAACGGTCGTTTACGGAATGGTCAAACTTAAGCGAGGCCAGCGTACGCACGTTGCCTGAGTTGAGCATGATGCCTTCCTCATCCACGTGGTTCAAGGTGAAGTTGAAAGAAGTGGCCTTAGTGCCACCGGTTACGCCCACCACGTGCGTCTGACTGAACGCCGCCCGGCCGAACACCTCTTCCTGCCAGTCAGTGGTGGGCATGTTTTTGTAGATG
This sequence comes from Sabulibacter ruber, assembly GCF_017355955.1. Taxonomy (GTDB): domain Bacteria; phylum Bacteroidota; class Bacteroidia; order Cytophagales; family Hymenobacteraceae; genus Nibribacter; species Nibribacter ruber_A. The sequence goes on from NZ_JAFFID010000001.1 coordinate 1,459,925, forward strand.
TCCAAGTCTTCAAACCGGCCGTACCGGTCTCTGAACCCGTCACGGGTTTGCTGATCCTGATTGTAGTTGTATACTTGGTATTGGTACTGCACAAAGTCATACGGATTCATCACATCCAGCTTGTTCACAATCTGGCGTACCCCGGCAAACCCGTTATAGGTCACCTGAGTGGGCATTTCGCGGCCGCCCTTGGTGGTAATCACAATTACCCCATTGGCCCCGCGTGCCCCATAGATGGCAGTGGAGGCTGCATCTTTCAATACGTCAATGGATTGAATTTCCTGAGGAGACAGGAAGGATAAGGCATTCTCTACCTGGATTCCGTCTACTATATATAAAGGCTCATTGCTTTGCGTAATAGAGTTCCCACCTCTTACCCGGATAGTGATTTCAGCCCCAGGCTGCCCTTCAGAGGTATTCACCTGAACACCGGCCAAACGCCCGGCTAGTGCCTCAGCTGCAGTACTGACCGGTACATCCTGAATCTGCTTAGCGTTAACTGAAGAAACCGCACTGGTCAGTTCCTTCCTGGTCACAGGCTGATACCCCACTACCACCACTTCATCAATTGCTTTAGAATCCGGCGCCAAGGTCACGTTGATAGTGGTCCTACCATTGATGGCTACTTCCTGCGGCTGGAACCCGATGTAAGAAAACACGAGTGTTCCAGTACCACCGGGCACAGAAAGGGAGAAATTTCCTTCAATATCGGTCGCATTGGCGGTGGTGGTTCCCTTCAGAAGCACAGTCACTCCTGGAAGACCCTCCTTTTTGTCGTCCGTCACCTTTCCTTTGATGGTAACCGCCTGAGAAAAGGCGCTTGTTACGGCTGTAAAGAGAAAGATAAGCACCAGCAGGCACCGGCTCTTCTTAAGTAATGTTTGTTGCATAGACAGCAATTTGATTTTTGATAAAATGATAGGAACAGGAAGCAAGGCGGCTGAAGTGCATTATTCTGCGCAACCGATTGCATATTTAGCATTTATTAAAATCAAACACAAAATTATTTGCCATTATTTTAAGACTTTTATAAATACACCCAGCTACAGCCGCCGTGATTAACATTTTTTTATTATGTTAGCAGAGCATTAAAACCTCTCCAATGGAAATGGATGAATATTTTTCTACCCTACCATAGCTCAACTGATTGATAAATTCGTAATTTGCGCAAACGATTACATCATTAAGACCAAATCTATGCCCCTGCACCATACCACCCGTCATGCCATCCACCCCGCCGATGCCAAGGGTTACGACACCCAGAAATTGCGCGAGGCTTTCCTGATTGAGGAATTGTTCAGACCAGACTCCATTGAACTGGTCTATACTTTATATGACAGACTCATTGTAGGAGGCGTACACCCCGTGGAAGGCCCCGTAAGACTGGAGACGTTCCCCACCCTTCGTTCTGAAAACTTCCTGGACCGTCGGGAAATTGGCATCATCAACGTGGGTGTGGAAAGCACCGTCACCGTGGAAGGGGAAGCGTACCCCCTGGCACCCAAAGAAGCGTTATATATAGGAAAAGGCGTGAAAGACGTGGTGTTCCATCCGGCCGCAAATGGCGGAGCTACCCGCTTCTACTTCAACTCCGCTCCTGCCCACCACACCTACCCTACCAAGAAGGTGACCTTGGCGGAAGCCGAAACCGTAGAACTGGGTTCCCTGGAGACCGCCAACGCCCGCACTATCAGAAAAGTGTTGATCAACTCTGTGGTGGAAACCTGTCAACTGCAGATGGGCGTGACGGAACTGAAAACCGGCAGCGTCTGGAACACCATGCCGGCCCACACCCACGACCGCCGCATGGAGGCTTACTTCTATTTTGAATTACCCGAGGACCAGGTGGTGTGCCACTTTATGGGCGAGCCCGATGAAACCCGCCATCTTTGGGTGAAAAACCACCAGGCCATCATTTCGCCGCCATGGTCCATCCACAGCGGCGCCGGAACCTCCAACTACACCTTTATCTGGGGAATGGCCGGTGAGAACTTGGATTACAACGACATGGACAAAGTAGCCACCACTGACCTGAAATAGCCGTTTATGACCCATTTATTTGATTTAACTGGCAAAGTAGCCCTGGTAACCGGTGCCACCCACGGCCTAGGGATGGCCATGGCCACAGCCCTGGGCAAAGCAGGAGCTACGTTGGTAGTGAATGGCAACACGCCGGAGAAAATGGAGCGTGCCCTGGAGCAGTACCGGGCCGAAGGCCTGGACGTGAAAGGCTATTTGTTTGACGTGACCAATGAAGATTTGGCCAAAGAGAACGTAGAACGCATTGAGCAGGAAGTGGGTCCCATTTCCATTCTGGTGAACAACGCCGGCATGATCAAGCGTATTCCGGCTTTGGAGATGGACGTGGCCGACTTTAGGAAAGTGCTGGACGTGGACTTGACCGGTCCGTTCATCATGTCCAAACAAGTGGGCAAGTACATGGTGCAGCGCCAGGAAGGCAAGATCATCAATATCTGCTCTATGATGAGCGAACTGGGTCGCGATACGGTTACCGCGTATTCCGCCGCTAAAGGTGGCCTGAAAATGCTCACTAGGAACCTAGCCACTGAGTGGGCGCGGTACAACGTGCAGGTGAACGGCATCGGGCCGGGGTATTTTGCCACGGACCAGACCGCACCTATCCGCGTGGACGGGCACCCTTTTAATGAATTTATCATCCACCGTACCCCGGCCGGACGCTGGGGCGATCCGGAGGATCTGGCGGGCGCCACCATCTTTTTGGCGAGCCGGGCCAGTGAATTCGTGAACGGGCAGATTTTGTACGTAGATGGGGGCATTCTGGCCACCATAGGAAAACCCAGCAACGAAAAGTGATCTCTTGCTGGGCGGGGAAGGTTATTGACTATTTGAACGTACTTACATGGCGAGCAACAACATGGGCAGCAAACCAAAGGTGACTATTCACCACATAGCTGAAAAGCTCAACATTACGGCATCAACGGTTTCCAGGGCGTTAAATGACAACCCCCGGATCAGTGAGGTCACCAAAAAAGCGGTGCTGAAAGCAGCCAAACAGCTGAACTATCAGCCAAACAACATCGCCGCCGCACTCCGGAACGGGAGAAGCTACATCATCGGGATCATTGTGCCAACCGCTGACAGGGCGTTCTTTGCCTCGGTGGTGCGCGGGATTGAGGAAATCGCCAACAAGCTCAACTACAAGGTGATCATCTGCCAGTCTTATGACAACTATGAGAAAGAGGTGCAGACCATTGACGCGCTGCTGAGCGCCCGCGTGGACGGCATCATCGCCTCCATTGGCAAGAACACCGAGAACTTTGACCATTACAAGCGGCCCCAGGAAAAAGGGATTCCGCTGGTCTTGTTTGACCGTACCACCGATGCCCTGGAGGTAAGCCAGGTAGTGATTGATGACTACCTGGGCGCGTACAAAGTAGTGGAGCACCTTATTCAGCAGGGTTGCCGCCGCATCGCGCATTTTACCAGCCCCAAAAAGGTGAGCGTATTCAAGGAGCGCCTGCGCGGGTACACGGATGCCCTGCGCGACCACGATATACCTTATGACGAGGAACTGGTGATCAAGAGCAACCTGCAGCTGGAAGACGGCCGCGAGAGCATGCAGAAACTGCTGGAGCTGGACCTAAAGCCAGACGCGGTTTTCTCTGCCTCAGACTACGGTGCCATGGGCGCCATGCAGGTACTCAAGGAGAAAAAAATCAGGATTCCGGAGGAGATTGCTTTGGCAGGATTCGGGAACGAGCCGTTTACCTCGTTCTCAGACCCGGCGCTTACCACCGTGGACCAGTTCAGCTTAACCATGGGCCGCATCACCGCTGAGCTGTTTTTTGAGCATTTCAAAGCCGGAGACAAAAAACTGGTCCCTCAGAAAACGGTCCTCAAACCCGAGCTCATCATCAGAGGCTCTTCGCTCAGGAATCCTTCCAAGAAAAAGTAAATCCTGAAAGTAAGATTAACTCCTGAAGGCCTGTTTTGGGCCTGCATTTCATAAAACATCCCAAAAACGAAACACCAGAATTGTATGCAAGCATTGAACAGAAATAACGCCCAGGTCACGCAGCAACGGCCAACCAAAGTGGTTCAGTTTGGCGAGGGTAACTTCCTCCGCGGTTTCGTGGATTGGATCATTGATATCCTGAACGAGAAAACCGACTTTAACGGTGGCGTGGAAATTGTTCAACCGCTGGACAAAGGCATCTATCAGTTGCTCAACAAGCAGGACGGCTTGTATCACCTGGTGCTGGAAGGAATCCAGGACGGGAATACCGTGCAGGACACCCGGCTGATTACCTGCGTGAACCACTCGCTCAGCCCGTACGCCCATTATGAGGAATATTTAAAATTAGGCGAGAACCCCGATTTGGAGTTCATCATCTCCAACACCACCGAGGCCGGCATCGCATTTGAGCCCGATGACGTCAACTTTGACACTACGCCTGGCTCCTTCCCGGGTAAACTCACGGCCTTATTGTACCGCAGGTTCACGCATTTCGCGGGGGCAAAAGACAAAGCCTTAACCATTATTCCATGCGAATTGATAGAGAAAAACGGGGAAAACCTGCGTACCACCGTGCTGCAATTCGCGCAGCACTGGAACCTGCCTGCTGAGTTTGTATCCTGGATTGAGAACGACACCATTTTCTGCAACACGCTGGTAGACCGCATCGTGCCGGGCTTCCCGAAGGACACCATCAAAGAGATTCAGCAGGAACTGGGCTTTGAGGACAACCTGGTGGTGAAGGCCGAGCCGTTCCACCTGTGGGTGATTGAAGCGCCGGAATCGGTGGCGAAAGCGTTCCCCACCGAGCAAGCCGATCTGCAGGTGAAATTCGTGGACGATCTTACCCCGTACAGAACCCGTAAGGTGCGCATCCTGAACGGCGCCCACACCGCCCTGGTCCCGGTGGCTTACTTGCAAGGCCTACGTACCGTGCGCGAAGCCGTGGAAGACGAAAAAGCCGGTACGTTCATCAAAGAAGCCATTTTTGAGGAAATCATCCCTACTTTGGACCTTTCCGCAGAGGAACTGAACCAGTTCGCTAACGACGTGATTGAGCGTTTCCAGAACCCGTTCATCCGCCACGAGCTGCAATCCATCGCCCTCAACTCCGTGTCTAAATACAAGGTGCGCGTGCTGCCTTCAGTATTGGAATATCAGTACCGCAAAGGCCAACTGCCGCAGCGTTTGCTGCACTCGCTGGCGGCCTTGATCCTGTTTTACAAAGGCGAGTACAACGGCGAACCAACGCCGGTGAACGATACCCCAGAGGTGCTGGATTTCTTCCAGGCGGCCTGGCAGAGAAACTCCGCCGCCGAGACCGTGCAAGTAGTGCTTTCTAACCAGGAGTTCTGGGGCACTGACCTGACCCAGGTAGAAGGCCTGGAGGCTTTGGTGAACCAGGAACTGGAAGCGCTGCAGCAACAAGAGCAGCTGAAAACTGTCTAAAAGGCACTTATTCATACTCTTTTAACAAAAACAGGCACCCACACAGGTGTTGGTGTCTGTTTTTGACCTATTTTAAGCGAATTACCCTGAAAACGCCCGAGTAGCTTACCGGCAATCGGGCTGTTTTCAGATCTTTTACAGTATCCCAACGCTACGTTTATGTCATTTTTAGACGACAACTTCTTACTTCAGACCAAGACCGCCCAAACGCTGTACCATGAGCATGCCAAGCACATGCCCATCATTGACTATCATTGCCACCTGAACCCCGCTGATATTGCCAACGACCGGAAGTTCAGGAACCTGACCCAAATCTGGCTGGAAGGCGATCACTATAAATGGCGGGCCATGCGCACCAACGGCGTACCTGAGCGGTTCTGCACCGGCGATGCCGATGATTTCGAGAAGTTTGAGCACTGGGCCAAAACCGTTCCGCTTACCATGCGCAACCCCTTGTACCACTGGACGCACATGGAGCTGAAGCGCCCCTTCGGGATAAAAAAAATCCTGAAACCGGAGTCTGCCCGTGAAATCTATGACGCGGCCACCGAGATGCTGCAATCCGATGAATTCAGCGTGCGTGGCATCCTGAAGAAGATGAACGTAGTGACCATCTGCACCACCGATGACCCCATCGATACCCTGGAACACCACCAGAAAATAGCCGCCGATGAATTCGGGATAAAGGTGTTGCCTACTTTCCGTCCGGATAAAGCGATGGCCATTGAGGACGCCGGCTACCTGGGGTACCTGGAGAAACTGGAAGCCGCTTCGGGCATTTCCATCAGCAATTACCAAAGCCTGCTTGATGCTCTGAAACAGCGCCACGACTTCTTCCACGCCCAGGGCGGACGCTTGTCTGACCACGGCCTGGAGACCATGTACGCCGAGGAATACACCGACCAGGAGATTGCCGCCATTTTTGAAAAAGCGCTGCAAAAACAGGCATTGACCAAAGAAGAGGTCCTGAAATTCAAATCTGCCATGCTGGTGGAACTGGCCCTGATGGATCATGCCAAAGGTTGGACGCAGCAGTTTCACCTGGGTGCGCTGCGCAACAACAACACCCGCATGATGCGCGAACTGGGCCCGGATACCGGCTTCGATTCCATCGGGGATTTTGACGTGGCCCGTCCTTTGGCTAAATTCATGGACAAACTGGACAACTCCAATCAGTTGGCCAAGACCATCCTCTACAACCTGAACCCGAGCCAGAACGAACTGTACGCCACCATGATCGGCAACTTCAACGACGGCAGCACACCCGGTAAAATCCAGTACGGATCGGCGTGGTGGTTCCTTGACCAGAAGCAAGGCATGGAGGCCCAGATGAACGCCCTGTCCAACATGGGCTTGCTGAGCCGCTTCGTGGGAATGCTCACCGATTCCCGCAGCTTCCTCTCCTACCCGCGCCACGAGTACTTTAGAAGAATCCTCTGCAACATGCTGGGCAACGATGTGGAGAACGGCGAACTTCCGGCTTCTGAACTGGATTGGATAGGTCAGATGGTGGAGAACATCTGCTACAACAACGCGAAAAACTACTTCAATTTTTAAGCTATGACCCGCGGAAAAGTCTTATCATTTGGGGAGCTGCTGCTCAGAATCTGTCCGGATGGGCAAGGCCAATGGCTGCAGGAGAATCGGTTGCCGTTCTACGTGGGCGGCGCCGAACTGAACGTAGCGACCGCCCTAGCGCTGTGGGGCGTTCCCTCGGCGTACCTCACGGCCCTGCCCGAGAACTTCGTGTCTGAGCAGTTGATCGGCTATATGCAGGAGCGCCAGATTGATACCAGCCCCGTGGTGCTGCAAGGCGACCGTGTGGGCCTTTATTACCTGCCTAAGGGAAAAGACCTCAAAAACGCCGGCGTGATCTATGACCGCGCGGGCTCGGCGTACGCCGATTTGAAAACCGGGACCATCAACTGGGACCAGGTATTTGAAGGCGTGAGCTGGTTCCATTTCAGCGCCATCTGCCCGGCCATCAACCAGAACGTAGCCGAGGTCTGCGCCGAAGCCCTGCAAGCCGCCCAGGAACGTAACATCTTCGTTTCCCTGGACCTGAACTACCGCGCCAAGCTTTGGAAGTACGGGAAGGACCCGGTTGAGGTCATGCCATCGTTGGCAGTATCCTGTAACCTAATCATGGGCAACGTGTGGGCCGCGAACAAAATGCTGGGCATGCCGCTGGAAGAGGAACTGGTGCAGGACATCGAGAAAGAGAAACTGCTGCAGCACGCCACCTTAACTTCGGAAGCAATTTTGAAAGAATTCCCCAAGTGCAAAATCGTGGCCAACACCTTCCGGTTCGATCACGGGCCGCAGGGCATCCGCTACTTCACCACGCTCTATACCCAGGGCGAATTGCACGTGTCGCAGGAGTACGTGGTAGACAAGATCCTGGACAAAGTGGGCAGCGGCGACTGCTTCATGGCCGGGCTCATTTATGGCTTTTACCACCAGCGCTCACCGCAGGAAACCCTGAAGTTTGCCACGGCGGCGGCCTTTAAGAAATTATTCATCGAAAGCGACGCTACCACCAGCACGGTAGCCGAGATTGAGGAAACCATTCAAGCGTATGCCAAATAAAGAAACGGCCCTACAGGCCATCGTAAACCAAGGGCTTCTGCCGTTATTCTTCCATGAGGACCCGCAGCTGAGCCTGGACGTGGTAAAGGCCCTTTACCAGGCGGGCGTGAGAACGCTGGAGTACACCAACCGCGGATCGGCGGCGCTGGAAAACTTCACGTTTCTGAAACACGAGCTCAAAACGTACGAGGATCTGCACTTGGGCATCGGGACCATTAAAACCGTGCAACAGGCCAACGATTTTCTCAAAGCCGGCGCCGATTACGTGGTGGCCCCTATTGTGGACCCGCAGGTGGGCAACCTGGTGCACGAAGCGGGTTTGCTCTGGATTCCGGGGTGCTTCACGCCCACGGAGATCCATTTGGCGCAGCAGGCGCAGGCGGCTTTGATCAAGATCTTCCCGGCTAACATTGTGGGTCCGGCGTTTGTGTCTTCCATCAAGGAGCTGTTCCCGGGTCAGTTGTTCATCCCTACCGGGGGCGTGGAAATGGAAGAGGAGAACTTCCGCACCTGGTTTAAAGCGGGCGTCTGTGCCGTGGGCATGGGCAGCAAACTCATCAGCAAAGACATACTGGCCAACCGGCAGTTTGATACCTTACAGGATCTCACGGCACAAGCATTGGAATTAGCGCAGAAATGTAGAAAATAGTTAACCCCGCCCTTATGACCCAAACGAAACAAACAAAACCAATCACAATGACAAGCCAGGAAAAGATTGGCAAGTACCGGTGGACCATCTGTGGCCTGCTCTTCTTCGCCACCACGGTCAATTACCTGGACCGGCAGGTGCTCAGCCTGTTGCAGCCCCTGCTGGCGGAGAAGTTTGGCTGGTCCAACACCGATTACGCCAACATTGCGGCGGTTTTCCAGTTCACCTACGCCATCTCCATGCTTTTTGCCGGCCGCATCATTGACCGGTTGGGCACCAAACAGGGCTATGCCTGGGCACTGATCATCTGGTCCTTGGCGGCTATTCTACACGCCTACGCGGAGCCTTTGGGCAGGGCGGTGAGCCCGGTGTTCACGGCATTGGGCTTTACCGGCCTATCTGTGTCGGTGATAGGGTTTATGGTGGCCAGAGCTTTTCTGGGCTTTGGTGAATCTGGGAACTTCCCGGCAGCCATCAAGGCTACGGCAGAATATTTTCCTAAGAAAGAAAGATCGCTGGCCACCGGGGTCTTCAACTCTGGGTCTAACATAGGTGCCATCCTGGCCCCGGTAACGGTGCCGTTGATTGCCTCGCATCTGGGTTGGGAGTATACTTTCTTCATCATCGGCGCAGTGGGTTTTGTGTGGCTGATCTTCTGGTTTATCTTCTATGACACCCCAGACCGGCAGAAAAGATTGTCTGCCGCGGAGAGAGCCTACATCAGCAGCGACAGTGAACCGGTTCTGGAACCAGATTCCCCGGCCTCGGCAGAGAAAGTTTCCTGGTTCAGACTACTCAACTTCAAGCAAACCTGGGCATTTGTGTTCGGGAAATTCATGACCGACGGCGTGTGGTGGTTCTTCCTTTTCTGGCTGCCTGCTTACCTCAAGGCGCAGTACGGGATAACCGGTAAAGAAGTGATGCTGCCCTTAACCGTGCTTTACAGTATGACCATGATTGGCAGTATTTTCGGCGGCTGGTTTCCTATGTATTTCATCAACAAAGGCTATAATCCTTACGAGGGCCGCATGCGGGCGATGCTCATGATCGCCCTCTTCCCACTGGTGGTACTTGCTGCCCAACCGTTAGGTGATATCAGTTACTGGTTCCCGGTAATTTTGATCGGAGTAGGCGCATCTGCCCACCAGGCCTGGAGCGCAAACATCTTCACCACCGTTTCCGATATGTTCCCGAAGAAATCCGTGGCCTCGGTGACGGGTATCGGTGGCATGGCCGGTGGTATTGGCGGGGTGGTGGTCACCAAATTAGGCGGTTACCTGTTTGACCACTATGAAGCACTTGGCAGCGTGGAAACCGGTTATACCATCATGTTCGCTTTCTGCGCCCTGGCGTACCTGATTGCCTGGGCAGTGATGAAATCATTGGTGCCTAAAATGAAGCCGGTGGCCTTGTAGTAAGCCTGCCCCGTTTCTAAGGTGAAATCTCCGGAAGGCTTTCTTCCCAGATTCACCCCCTGAATAAGCCTTTGGATTCTGCGATCTGAAGGCTTATTCATTTCCGGGCCTCCCTCCTGCTGCTGCATTTTTACCGCTCTGTTTCCCGTTTCCTGTTTTTAGTCTATTTTCAGAAAATCAGCCCCTAACCGTTGTCCCATGAGACTAGTGCACTTTTTCAGGTTTACTTTCCTTTTGCTTTTTACCGTGACTACCAGTTTGGCCCAGCAGAATGCACCCATGCGGCTGTGGTACGACAAACCCGCTGCCAACTGGAACGAGGCCCTTCCCTTGGGTAATGGGCGCATCGGGGCTATGGTATTCGGCAATCCGGCCAAAGAGCAACTGCAGCTGAATGAGGAAACGGTATGGGCCGGCGAACCGGGCAACAACGTAAAGAACGATCTGTACAGCGCCCTGCCCCAGATCCGGAGGCTGATCTTTGAAGGCAAGCACCAGGAGGCGCAGGCCCTAGCGTTGGAAAAAATCCCCAGAAACGCTCCCGCCGGTAACAACTACGGCATGCCCTACCAACCGGTGGGCAACCTGTTTCTGCACTTTCCCGGCCATGAACGACCCACCCACTACACCCGCGATCTGGACATCAGCCAGGCCGTGGCCTCAGTCTCGTACCAGGTGGGCGATGTGACGTTCCGGCGCGAGATGATCACTTCTTTCACAGACCAGGTCATCCTCATCCGGCTCACCGCAAGTAAACCAAACAGCATCACCTGCACCCTTTTTGCGGATAGTCCGCACAAAACCTACCAGGTGAGCACCCAAGGCAATAAACTGATTCTGTCGGGCACCTCCGGAAACGTGGCCAACAAACAAGGGAAGGTAAGATTTCAGGCCCAGATCCAGCCGAAGGTGATAGGCGGAAAAGTCAACGCCACAGACAATTCGCTCCAGATCACCGGTGCCGATGAGGTGGTGGTGTACGTGGCCATGGGCACCAACTTTAAGAACTACCAGGATATCTCCGGCGATGAAACGGTGAAAACAGCCCAATTTTTGAAAAAGGCACTCAAAAGAGACTACCCCAAAGCTCGCGAGGCGCACATCAAATTTTACCAGAACTACTTTAACCGGGTAGCGCTGGATTTGGGCACCACCGAGGCCATGGGCAAACCCACCAACGTGCGCCTGGCCGAGTTCGCCAAAGGCAATGATCCGCAGCTGGTGAGCCTGTACTTCCAGTTCGGGCGGTATTTACTGCTCTCCAGCTCACAACCGGGTACCCAACCGGCCAACCTGCAAGGCATCTGGAACGACAAAGTTTCCCCGCCCTGGGACAGCAAGTACACCGTGAACATCAACACCGAGATGAACTACTGGCCCGCTGAGGTCACCAACCTGCCGGAGATGCACGAGCCGCTTTTCAGCATGCTGAAGGATTTGGCCCAAACCGGCAAGGAAGCGGCCTCCAAGATGTACGGGGCCCGCGGCTGGACCCTGCACCATAACACCGATCTCTGGCGCATGACTGGTCCGGTAGACGGGGCGTTTTATGGTCTTTGGCCCATGGGCGGCGCCTGGCTCACGCAGCACCTTTGGCAGCATTACCTGTATACCGGAGACCGCAAGTTCCTGAAAGAATATTACCCCGTTTTGAAAGGTGCCGCCCAGTTCTTCGCTGATGTGCTGCAGGTAGAACCCACGCATAGGTGGCTGGTGGTGGCCCCGTCTATGTCGCCGGAGAACTCCCACCAAAACGGAGTTTCCATTGCCGCCGGCACCACCATGGACAATCAGCTGGTCTTTGATGTGTTCTCCAACGTGATCAACGCCGCGGCGGCTCTGAAAACCGACCAAGCCTTTGCCGATACGCTGCGCACCCTCCGCGACCGCCTGGCGCCTATGCAAGTAGGCCAACACGGGCAATTGCAGGAATGGCTCCATGACTGGGACAAACCCACCGACAAGCACCGCCACGTCTCGCACCTGTACGGCCTGTTCCCCAGCAACCAGATATCCCCGTTCACCCATCCGGAGTTATTTCAGGCCGCTAAAACTTCTCTCGTCTACCGCGGCGATAAATCCACGGGTTGGTCTATGGGCTGGAAAGTGAACCTATGGGCCAGGCTGCTGGACGGAAACCGCGCTTACAAACTCATAGAAGACCAACTCTCGCCCGCCGGGGCCGTGGAATCCGGCGAAGGCGGAGGCACCTACCCCAACCTTTTCGATGCCCACCCACCGTTCCAGATTGATGGAAACTTCGGCTGTACGTCCGGCATCGCCGAGATGCTTTTGCAGAGCCATGACGGCGCATTGCACCTGCTGCCTGCTTTACCGGAGAAGTGGCAGTCCGGTGAGGTGAAGGGCTTGGTGGCCCGCGGCGGCTTTGTAGTGGACATGCGTTGGGAGAACGGCAAGGTGAAAGCGCTCACCATTCACTCCAAACTAGGCGGTAACTGCCGCTTGAGGGTAGCCAACGGATTGGAACTGCAGGGCAAAGTAAGCCTGCAAAAAGCGGAGGGTATCAACGGCAATACCTTTTACCAGGTGGCTTCTATCAAAGCGCCATTAATCACTTCCAAAGCAAGCCAAGGCCACGCAAACCTACCGCAAACCACCCTTCTGGACCTGAAAACCAAGAAAGGCAAAACTTATCAATTGATCGGCTTATAGAATAAGTTGGCAATAGCTTTACTACCTGCTGGCAGTAACCATTTTCATCCTGAGGAAGGAAGACTGAGTTCCTGCCAGGTCAGCCCTTCTGTTTTAGGCCTGATTTGTAAAAACAAGCCTAAAACAGAAGGGACTATCAGGAGCTCGTACAGGAATTAAACCTAGGCAAATTTGAAAGTTGATTGCTATTTCTGCCGAATACTGATAAAAACATCAACAAAGCAGACGGAGACTTTTATATTTGTTAAAGGCCATAGCTGTAACCGTACCGATGTGGCTTTAGTACAACCAGTGAACAGTTAAGAATACTGCTATAACTATCAACTATGGATGGCTCTTCTACCAGTGCCCTGCAAACCTATGACAAACACGTAGGGCTGAAATTTCAATTATACAACAGCTTGTTCACGGCGCTCCCGTTCCACCGGGTGGAGAAAACGGGCGTTCTGCTTTCCATCTTCCTGCTGCATTGCGAAGAAGGATTTGCCAAGGAAGCCAGCCCTGCCGAAATCATCAGCACTTTCTTCAGCCAGTACACGCCCTACCGTACCCAGCAGGAGCAGCTGGATCTGCTTTTCCGGTTTGTGCAGTATGCTGAGCGGCAAGTGGTGTTGTTTGATGCCCTGGAGGATGCCTCATTCAGGGAGACGCATGACATGACCGGGGCCGGTACCCTGAAGCACCTGCAAGCCGAAGTTGAGCAAACCCAAACGCACCAGCAACTGAAAGAAAAACTAAAGGATTTCTCGGTGCGCCTGGTGCTCACGGCCCATCCTACCCAGTTTTACCCCAGCGAGGTGTTGGGCATCATCAATGACTTGTCCAAGGCTTTGGTGAGCGACAATACGGCCCAGGTGAACAGCTACCTGCGCCAGTTGGGCAAAACCCCCTTCTTCAAAAACGAGAAACCTTCGCCGTATGACGAGGCGGTGAGTCTGATCTGGTACCTGGAGAACGTGTTTTACCAGTCGGCCGGACAGATCATGTCTTTCCTGAAAAGCCAGTTCCCTGAGGCTGTTTCGGCCCAGAACCCGCTGATCAGGCTGGGCTTCTGGCCGGGCGGCGACCGTGACGGGAACCCGTTTGTCACGGCCCAGATTACCCGCAAGGTAGCCGAAGCCCTGCGCGGCGGCATCATAAAATCCTATTACCAGGATGTGCGCCGCCTCAAACGCCGGCTTACTTTCAAAGGAGTTTTGAACGAGCTGATTGCGCTGGAAGAAAAGCTGTACAACAACTTGTTTCTGCCAGGGTACAAAGCAGATATCACCAAGGAAGACATCCTGGCGCCGCTGCAGCGCATCACAGATGTGTTGATCAAACACCACAACGGCTTGTTCCTGCACTTAGCCGAAAACCTGGTGCGGAAAGTAGAGCTGTTTGGCTTGTACTTCGCGTCGCTGGATGTGCGGCAAGACAGTTCGGCCCACACCGAAGCTTTGGAAGCCATCGCCTCGCAAACCGATGCCTTGCCCCAGAACTACACGCAGCTTTCGGCGGAAGAGAAAATTGCGGCCTTGCTCAACGCCAACACCACCGTAGACCCGGCATCGCTGGAAAACGAGCTGCACCGCGACACCGTGGAGTCTATGCAGGCTATTAAATCCATCCAGCAGATCAACGGCGAGCAGGGTTGCCACCGCTACATCATCAGCCACAGCACCAGCGCCTTGGACATTATGGAAGTCTACGGCCTGTTCCTCTTGAGCGGCTGGAAACCCGAGGAAATGAGCATAGACATTGTGCCGCTGTTTGAGACCATTGATGACCTTAAGAACGCCCGCGGGGTGATGCAGGCACTGTACACCTCAGACGTATACCGCCAGCATTTGCAGCGGCGCGGCAACATCCAGACCATTATGCTGGGCTTCTCAGACGGCACCAAAGACGGCGGGTATCTCATGGCCAACTGGAGCATTTACAAAGCCAAGGAAGAACTGAGTATGCTGGCCAAGGAGCATGGTTTGCAGGTGGTCTTCTTTGACGGCCGCGGCGGACCTCCCGCCCGGGGCGGTGGCAGAACGCACCAGTTCTACGCGTCCATGGGTTCCAATATCGCCAGCAAGGAAATCCAACTGACCATCCAGGGGCAGACCATCAGCTCCAACTTCGGGACCATAGATGCGGCCCAGTACAACATGGAACAGTTGATGCACGCCGGTATCCGCAACGCGCTGTTCACTGCCCGCGAAACCACCCTCACCCAGGAAGAGGAACAGCTCATACAGCGCATGGCCGATGAAAGTTACCAGGCCTACAACACGCTCAAGAACCTGCCCAACTTTTTGGAGTACCTCAACTACGCCAGTCCGCTCAGGTACTACGCCGAAGCCAACATCGGGAGCCGTCCGGCCAAGCGGAAACCGGGCAAACTGAACCTGAACGATCTGCGGGCTGTGCCGTACGTGGGCTCCTGGAGTCAGTTAAAGCAGAACCTGCCGGGTTATTACGGGGTAGGCGCCGCCATGCAGAAACTGGAGAACGAAGGCCAGTGGGAGGCCGTAGTGCAACTGTACAGACGGTCCCTGTTTTTCCGGACATTGATAGGCAACTGCGAGATGGCCATGACCAAATGTTTCTTCCCGCTTACCGCGTTTCTGGCCAAGCACCCGCAGTACGGCGAGTTGTGGAACATGATTCATGAGGAGTTTGAGCGCACCAAGCAATACGTACTGCGCCTGACCGGCAACGCGCATTTGATGGAAGACAAGCCCGTGAACCTGCTTTCCATCCAGATGCGGCAGCGCATTGAGTTGCCGCTGCTCACCATTCAGCAATTTGCCCTCACCCAGATCAGGGAAATGGAAGAGCAGGAAACCGAGACTGAAGACAAAAGCAAGTTTGAGAAACTGGTGGTAAGGTGCTCCTTCGGGATCATCAACGCCGAACGGAACTCAGCGTAAATCTTTTTGTAAGTGATAAAAAAGCGAAACCCGGCACTTTGGAAGTTGCCGGGTTTCGCTTTTTCTGTTTTAGGCTTGTTTTCTGTAAATGGCCGCAGAAACAAAGTCTATGGAGGCTTTTCTTTTCATGTCTGGCGCAAGCGTCCGCTTGTGTCTTTTTTGAGTGACATCTGTTTTGGGGCTATTTTTCGAAAAAAAGCTTGTATACGTAAACACAAACGGACGCTTGCGCCAGATTACCTACCATTATAACGGTTTAGTATAAACAGCGTGCATGGGCCGTCGACAGAAGTATAGTGTTTAGTCAACTTTAGACACAAGCTTTTTTCTTTCGTCAACCAGCTTTACTTTGACAAAGAACCAAGGCACAGGCTCGAAACCATTTTCTTCAGCATTCATGTACTCTACTAGCTTTTCCCAATTATGGTCATTGGCAATAAGTCCGAAATGATTTATCTGCACACCAAACTTATCTACTAATTCATCAGCAATGTCATGGCAGTGAAAGGTATGGAAGTCGCCGCTTGCCTCAATGCCTATTAAGTCATAGCCAATAGCTTTTTCAGAGTCATCAGCTACTTCAGGTATCTGTCTGTTTAAGTTATCCCAAAGTCCGATAGCTCCTATATTTTTTTCCTTCACTACAAACTCTTCTATCAATGCGTCTTTTTCCATTTCAGGGAAATTCACACTGAATAGGTGATAATCCTGTGCTGTGTCAAAGAACCTTTTTTTATATTCCTTTAAAGTGTCAAAATCAGAGAAGGTATTTACCCAG
Organism: Sabulibacter ruber; assembly: GCF_017355955.1. Classification (GTDB taxonomy): domain Bacteria; phylum Bacteroidota; class Bacteroidia; order Cytophagales; family Hymenobacteraceae; genus Nibribacter; species Nibribacter ruber_A. The sequence continues at coordinate 1,476,378 of NZ_JAFFID010000001.1, forward strand.
CCAATTTTCTTTTCCTCGAACTTTTGGTCAGCCCAAGTCTGGATTTCCTTGATCTTGGATGTGGTCAGATTGAATTCTTCTCTTGCCTCTTTAAGTCCGCTGTTTCCGCTTGAACTCCAAGAGATTGACCAAGCATCGAAGTAGGAGTCATTAATACAAGTACTGCATGTGCAAACTTTGGAACTTTTTCTGGAACCGAAATCCGCAAGACGTACTTTTATGAAATAATAAGCTCCTAGGTAATACTTCATATTTTTAGCTTGTGCCTAAAAGTGAATAAAAGAAAATTTTAAACAGGCTCAACTTCTATCAACCTTCGTTTTAAGCTTAGTTTAAGGAAAACAAGCCCAAAACAAAATCTTATTTCCAGGTTTGCACCAGATGGTAAATCAAGCCGGCGGCTAGCTTGGCGGTTTGGTTGTCAATATCATGCGTTGGGTTCAGCTCCACTACATCTGCTGACATGAGTTTTCCGCTGTGGGCAATCTCTTTGATTAGGGGCAAAACAGCCTGGGGGGTTAAGCCCAGGGCAGTGGGAGCACTCACGCCGGGGGCATAGGCAGCGGCAAACACATCCAGGTCAATGCTGAGGTACACCTTGTCTACCCGATTGATAAACTCCTGAATCTTCTCCTTCACCCGTTGGGTTAGCCCAAACTGCAGGTCCTGGGCCTCCACATATTGGGCTCCTACCTCTTCCGCTGTTTGGAAAAGCTTGCGGGTATTGCCGTACTCCTGTATTCCCAGGCACAGGTAATGAAACGCTTTTCCGGCGGTTTCCAACGCATGTGCTATCTGGAGAAAAGGACTCCCAGAACTTGGCTGCGGCGCGTAACTACGGAGGTCAAAATGGGCATCCATGTTGATAATGCCTAGCTGCTCCTCTGCTCCTATCTGCGTCTGAAGTCCCAGGAAATGTCCGTACGCGGTTTCATGTCCGCCGCCCAGGAGAATGGTTTTGTAGCCTTTTCGCTGCAGCAGCTCCACTTTGCGGCCCAGCCTGATCTGGGCTTCTTCCAACAGGTGATTAGAGCAGATCACATCTCCGCCCCCAAAGAGTTGCACCTCTTCCGGCAGATGATCAGCCAGGGCAGACATGGCCAGTCTGATGGCCGAAGGTCCGGCCGATGCTCCCACCCGGCCCAGGTTCCGGCGCACGCCTTCATCACAACTAAAGCCCAGAAAAGCGAAATTCCCCTCCCCTTCGGGCACGTCTCTGGAAAGGTCAATCAACTGCACCACCTGGTGCCACCGCATCCCCAGCATGCCATCCTGCAGATCGGTTCTTCCTTTCCAGGTTGTTTTGTCTGATGGTTTGTACATATTTTCTGCCGCTTTAGAGGTTTAAAGAAGTGTCATAATTTTTATATTACATCTTCAACCTATACCCCACTATCCAATAAGATAAATAAATCTGAATTACATGACGTTATTCTACACTATTCTACAACAAGCGAAAGAAGAAGACAAGCCGGTAGCCCTTAGAACCCACGGCAATGACGGCCCTAAAGTGTACCTGGGCTATCTGCTGGACTACAACGAAGAAACCATCAGTGTGCGGTCTATGACCGCGCAGGGGTTGCCCAACGGAATCCTGATCCTTAAAACCACTGACCTGTTTGGGGTTGATATTGATGATATTTTCCTGCGCCGGCTGGAGATCAAAGAAACCAATCTCCGGAAAATCTATACCGACACGCCTGTGCCCGCCCTGTTCCATATTGGCAACTGCAGCATGGAAGAGATCCTGCAACAGGCCAAAAAGGAACAGCAACTCATTTATCTTTACCTGTACCAGGATTTAGGCCTTTACGGATTTATAAAAGAAGTATCAGAAACGGAGTTCTTGATTGAGGTCTACAACAGCTATGGTCAGTACGATGGCCTGTCTGTGCACCTGATTGAGAACGTGAAAAACATCAACTGGGAAGACGAAGACACTCGCCTTGTGCGCATCATTCTGGATGCCCAGCAATCGGTGAACTAAGTTTGCCCTGGTATTTGAGAGCGGAAAGCTGGTCTGGGTACTTCTACACCAGCTTTCCGTTTTTCCAGACCATAGTGGGTTTCAGCTTGCCCTGGAAGTACGGGATTTCCTGGTAATTACTGGTAGGGAAAGCGATCATATCTGCCAGCATACCGGCTTCAAGGCTTCCGCGGTCTTCTAATCTGAGGGCATGGGCAGCCCTTGTGGTAACGCCAGCGAAGGTTTCTGCGATGGTCAGTTTCTGGGCAGCCCCCAATAGACTTGCCTGTACCAGTAAATCGCCCATTGGGGCAGAGCCCGGGTTCCAGTCGGTTGCAATGGCTACGCAGAGGCCCTGGTCCAGCATCTTACGGGCCGGGGCGAAGGCGATTCCCAGCCCCAGGGAGGCGCCGGGCAGCACCGTGGCCACAACTCCGGCCTCCTTCAGCAACAAGAGTTCCTGCGGGGTGCTGGCTTCTAGATGATCGGCGCTGAGCGCCTCCACCTGAGCGGCAACCTTGCTACCGCCGGTACTGAACTGATCGGCGTGAACCGTTATTTGAAACCCTTGCGCCTTTGCCTCCTGTAGAAACCACAAAGCTTCTTCCTCAGAAAAAGCGGTGTCTTCAATGAAAATATCCACCCGGTAAGCCAGGGCTTTTTCTTTCACCTGCGGCAAATGCTCCTGTACCACATGCCGGAGGTAAGCGGTATTTTCTGCAAACTCCCGGGGACGGGTATGAGCGGCCAAACAGGTAGGCACTAAATCCAGGGGATGCTGTTGGTTCACCTGAGAAATGGCCTCCAGCATTTTCAGCTCGTCTGGCACCGTGAGCCCATAGCCACTTTTTACCTCGCAGGTGGTTACTCCTTCCGCTAAATGCCGGCTGCAGCGCTGGGTAAGCGTTTGCACCAGTTCCTCCGGTGAGGCTGCCCTGGTTTTCCGGACCGTATCCAGAATGCCCCCACCCTGCCGGGCAATCTCCAGGTAGGTTTTCCCGGCAACCCGCAAGGCATAGTCATTGGACCTGGACCCCGCAAAACAAAGATGGGTATGGGCATCAATTAAGCCGGGTAGCAAGACCAGCGGCTGATCTATCGGGTGCAACTGATAGGAATGGCTTTCCGCTTCCCGCGCGAGTTGCGCGTAAGGCCCAACCCGCACTATTTTGTCTGCCTGTACCAGAACCCCGGCGTGTTCCAGAATTTCTAACTGGTCATCGGTGATCGGTCCGGTTAAGGGCAGGTTCGCCATGGTAACCACTTGGGCGAATGGGCCAATCAAGGTACAGGTTTCAGGGGGTGCCTCCATGGGAATTCACTTCAGACACGGGAAGCATTCTCCTGAGAGCCTGGTTCCGTTCTGAAGCACAAGGTGGTTTTAAAGGTGTTTTTTGTAAATAAAGCCGGAAACGCACCTGCTCATGATAACGCATCACGGCCCTGCGAGGTAGTGGTAATCTGTGCTTTATACCTGTCGCTTTTTCCACTATTTCGGCTTGCGTATAGCAGATGCGTTTCCGAATGTAAGGGTTTAGCTGTTCAGGTTGAACTTATGGGCATTCTTCTGGGCCGATTCATACCCGGCATCGGCGTGGCGGTAGATGCCCAGGGCCGGGTCATTGTACAGAACCCGGCGCAGGCACCGATCTGCCCTTTCCGTACCATCGGCCAGGATGACCATGCCGGCATGCTGTGAGTAGCCAATGCCCACACCGCCTCCGTGGTGGAACGACACCCAGGTTGCCCCGCCGCTGGTATTAGCCATGAGGTTCAGGAGTGGCCAGTCAGAAACGGCATCGGAGCCGTCTTTCATGCCTTCGGTTTCCCTGTAAGGCGAGGCGACGGAGCCACAGTCCAGGTGATCGCGGCCTATGACAATAGGGCCTTTCACTTTGCCTTCGCGCACCAGTTGGTTAAACAGCAGGCCAGCTTTCTCGCGCTCGTCCATGCCTAGCCAGCAGATGCGGCTGGGTAACCCCTGGAACGGTACTTTCACCTTGGCTTGCTCCAGCCAGCTGATCATCTGTTTGTTTTTGGGGAACAGTTTCTTCAATGCTTCATCGGTCACTCTGATGTCCTCAGGATCACCGGAAAGCGCCACCCACCTAAATGGACCTTTGCCCTCGCAGAACAACGGCCGGATGAACTCGGGCACAAACCCCGGGATCTGGAAGGCGTTTTGTTCCCCGCCCTGCAGCGCGAACTCCCGCAGGTTGTTGCCATAGTCAAAGGTGCAGCTGCCCCGGCGTTGCAACTCCAGCATATACCCCACGTGGCGGGCCATGCTCTGCAGCGACAGCTCACGGTAATACTCTGGGTTATTCCTGCGCAGATCCAGCGCCTGCGGCAGGCACATGCCGTGGGGTACGTAGCCGTTGATAGGGTCGTGGGCGGAGGTTTGGTCCGTTAAAATATCTGGGGTTATGCCATCCTGCACTAGTTTCTCCAGTACGTCGCCTATGTTGCCCACCAAACCTATGGAAACAGCTTCGCCTTTGTGTTGGGCGGCCAGCACCAAGCGCATGGCATGGTGGTAATCATAAGTCATGGTATCAATGTAGCCGCTTTCCTGCCGTTTTTTGATTCTTTCAGGGTCAACGTCTACGCCCAGGAAGGTGGCTCCGGTCATGGTGGCCGCCAGAGGCTGAGCTCCGCCCATTCCGCCCAGGCCACCGCTCACAATAAGTTTATGGCGCAGATCCCCGTTGAAGTGCTGCCGGGCGCAGGCGGCAAACGTTTCATAGGTGCCCTGCAGAATTCCCTGGGTGCCAATGTAAATCCAGCTGCCGGCGGTCATCTGGCCGTACATCATCAGGCCGCGTTCTCTCAGCTCATTGAAATGCTGCCAGGTTGCCCAGTGCGGTACCAGGTTGCTGTTGGCGATGAGCACGCGCGGAGCCTCGGCATGGCTTCTGATTTTGCCCACCGGTTTACCTGACTGGATGAGCAAGCTTTCATCTTCTTCCAAGGTCAGCAGCAGCTCAATGATTTTGCACGCGTCCTGCGGGGTCCGGGCGGCTTGTCCTATGCCACCATACACAACCAGTCGTTCAGGGTCTTCGGCTACATCCTGGGAGAGATTGTTCAGAAACATCCGCAGGGCAGCTTCGGCGGGCCAGTTCTTTGCGTGCAATTTTGGTCCTCTGGGCGGAAAATACACGGGATGATTTGCATAGGTCTGCAGGAACTCCTCCACCGACATGGCAGAATGGGAAGACAAAGCGGTCAAGGGCATAGTAATGGTTTCCATAGGACTATAGAATTTTGGATTGGAGAAAGCTGAAGCAAGGGCAAGACACAGAATGCCGTACCCCTCATCACCTTACATTAACTTATATTCTGTTTGCTCGCCATGAAGCATGGCATTATGAATATAAATATATACACATTTTTTGGAACATTAGTTAAAAAAGTTGCTTCTACTTCATAACTCCTCCCAGAATAAATATAACCTTGGGGCTTCTGCCAACTTAAATCCAAACTAGTGCAGCAGTATCGTTTCTGGCCTTGTTTTTCTATAACAGCCAGAAAATGGCGGGCTAATACCCTGCGGCGGCTTCCGCACGTAAAACTCATCCAGAAAGACTACCTTTGCAGCAGTACTATGGAAGAACAGAAGAATAATCCCTTACACGGAAAAACCCTGGAGATGATATTGGTGTTGCTGGTAGACCATTACGGCTGGGAAGAGCTGGGCGACCGCATCAGAATCAATAGCTTCACCCACAACCCCAGCATTAAGTCCAGCCTTACCTTTCTGCGGAAAACGCCCTGGGCCCGCAAGAAAGTGGAAGATTTGTACCTGAAGACCTTCGCCTAGGCAGGAGTCTTACCAGCAGACACCGGGAAGTTTTTCCCGAAAACGTACCAGAATCAACATTACTATGTCTACAGACAACAACACCCGGTTAAATAAATACATCTCTGACTCAGGCTTCTGCTCCCGCCGTGAGGCAGACAGGTACATAGAAGAAGGCAGGGTCACCATCAATGACCGCACGGCCCGCATGGGTGCCACCGTAAAACCCGGCGACCGGGTAGCCGTGGACGGAGAACCGGTAAGAGCCAAAAAGCCGACAGACCGGCCCATTTACCTGGCCTTCAACAAGCCCACGGGCATCACCACCACCACAGACCCCAATGACAAAAAGAACATCATTGACTTTATAGGGTTTCCCAAGCGCATTTTCCCGGTGGGCCGCTTAGACAACGCTTCTGAGGGGCTCATCCTGCTCACCAATGATGGCGACATTGTAAACAAGATCCTGCGCGCCGATAACAACCACGAGAAAGAGTACGTGGTGATGGTAGACAAACCCGTTACCGATGAGTTTGTTACTCGCATGGCCAATGGTGTGCGCCTGACCGAGGGCCTCACCAAGAAAGCGGTGGTGAAGCAGATTGGCCACAAAGAATTCAGGATTGTCTTAACCCAGGGCCTGAACCGGCAGATCCGGCGGATGTGCGAAACCTTGGGCTACAAAGTGGAGCGCCTGAAGCGCGTGCGCATCATGAACGTGAAACTAGCCGATTTGCCTACCGGCCACTGGCGCTATCTCACGGCAGAAGAGATCAAGACCATCAACCAACTGGTTTCTGAGTCTTCTAAAACCGAGGAAGCCTCTAAAGGCGCAACCAAGGCCGGCAAAGCCGAAAACCCGGATGCCGACTATGACCTGACGGAAGAGTTTGGCGTAAAGGTCCACCGTGTTGCTAAGCCAAGGGCAGACGAATGGGTGAACCCCAAAGCCAAAGCGAACAGAAGCCCTAAGGGAGCTTCCGGCGCAGGCAGAGACACGGCGGGCGGAAGAACGTCCAGAGGCGGTGCTTCCAGACCAAGCGGTAAAACTTCAGGCACCGGCAGACCGGGGGCTGCCCCGGGCGGCAGAAGCTCCAGACCCTCTTCAGACCAAAAGCCCAAAAGAAGCACCGGCACCAGAGGCAGAGGACGTCGGTAGAAAAATCTGGGTAGAACCTACAAAAGCGATTTGGGGCTGTTTTCCAGAAAACAGCCCCAAATCGCTTTTCTTGCTTTAACAACACATCAGGAAAGCTCATCTATAGGTCCTGCTCCCGCAATAAGTTAAAGAACCGTTCTTCCGGCGCTTGTTCTATCCACCCCTATCCTCTTTCTTCGTATAGAAATCAAGCTGCCTTTACCTTTATGATATCTTCTGCCTACGAACAAATTGCCCTGCAGGAACTCCGCGAATGGCAGGCCCAGATGCAGAAAGAACCCTCTCTGATGAACCATCTCGCGCGGGGCATGCAGCAGAAGTTGAACAGCTTTATTCCCGAGAAGGTACACCAGGCCATAACGGCCACCATTAAGCAGATGATCAGGGCAGTGCTCTTCGGGGCCAGGCATACCACAGGCAAACCTGCCACTCATGATACCCTGCAAGAAAAGGAGGCAGCCGTACGGGACCGAATCAACTTTTACAAGACCACTGCGGCCGCCGAGGGCGGAATCACGGGAGCGGGCGGCATCTTGCTGGGCTTAGCCGATTTCCCCTTGCTCCTGGGTCTCAAACTGAAGATGCTGTTTGACATTGCCGCTCTGTATGGCTACCCCGTAGACGATTACCGCGAGCGCCTCTACCTCCTGCATATTTTCCAATTGACGTTCAGCAGCCAGCAGCAACGGCGCGAGGTGTACCTGCAGATGGTGGACTGGGAAACCCAGAAACTCCACCTCCCCGAGGACATTCATCAGTTTGAATGGCGCACGTTCCAGCAAGAGTACCGCGACTACATTGACCTGGCTAAAATAGCGCAATTGATTCCGGTCATAGGTGCCCCGGTAGGAGTTGTGGTTAATTACCGGCTGGTGCAGAAACTGGGCACCACCGCCATGAACGCCTACCGCATGCGCTGGAAAGAGCAACAACTCCTGGAGCAATCAGCCTCTAAAACCGATAACGGAGCCTAAGAAGACAAGCCAGGCATCAGGTTTCTCTCCTGTAAATCAACCTGTCAGATTCAGGCCTCCTTTCTTGAAAACAACCTAAAAACGGCACTTTACCCCTGGTGCGCGCAACTGGTTTATATCCTATAATAACAGACCGTAACCATTGATTTACGGTACACGTTGCAATGAGCAGACAGGCCGCTTCTTTCTGGCTTGCCTAAGAGAAATACAAGTCTGGCCTTAATCTTACTACCACTATGAAAAAACTGTTTCCCAGTAGTCTGGCCATTGCGGCCATACTATTATTCAACTCTTGCGCCACCAACCCCGTGACCGGGAAAAGAGATATCAGCCTGGTTTCTGAAGACCAGGAGATTGCGATGGGTGCCCAGGCCGATCCGGGCATTGTAGCCCAGTACGGGTTGGTCCAGAACCCCACCTTGCAGCGGTTCATCCAGGAGAAAGGCCAGCAGATGGCCGCCATCTCGCACCGCCCTAACCTGAAGTACGAATTCAAGATTGTGGACTCTCCCATTCTGAACGCCTTTGCCGTACCTGGCGGCTACGTGTATTTCACCCGGGGCATCATGGCACACTTCAACTCAGAGGCGCAGTTTGCCGGAGTGCTGGGCCACGAGATCGGGCACATTACTGCCCGGCACTCGGCGCAGCAGCAGAGCAAGGCCATCTTAACGCAAGGCTTACTCATTGGCGGCATGATTGCCTCGCCTACCCTGGCGCAGTACGGCGATGTGCTTTCCCAAGGGGCCGGGCTCCTCTTCTTGAAATTCGGTAGAGATGATGAGCGCCAGTCTGATGAACTTGGCGTGGAGTATTCCACTAAAATAGGGTACGATGCCAGCCACATGGCCGATTTCTTCCAGACCCTGCAACGGCAATCCAAACAGGCTGGTCAGGGCGAGATACCCGAGTGGCAATCTACGCACCCTAACCCTGCCAACCGCTATTCTACCGTGCACCAGCTGGCCGCCCACTGGAAACAGCAAACCAACGCCACCAACCTCAAGGAAGGCCGCGACAGCTACCTGCGCATGATTGACGGGCTCATCTATGGCGAAGATCCCAAACAGGGCTTTGTGGAGAACAGCATTTTCTACCACCCTGATCTGAAGTTCCAGTTTCCAATTCCAACGGGCTGGCAATTCCAGAACTCTCCGCAACAGGTACAGATGGCTCCCAAAGACGGAAAAGCATTGATGTTCCTGCGGCTGGCCCAGGGCAACTCCCTGGAGGCTGCGGCCCAGAAAATGCTCACCGATAACCAACTGCAAGCCGTTGAATCAAAACAGGTAACCGTAAACGGTTTGCCTGCCCTGGCCGTTATTTCCCAGCAGGCCGCCCAACAGCAACAGCAAACCCAGCAGCAGGCAGAACCCATTCAGGCCCTGAGCTACTTTATCCAATACGGCGGGAATATCTACAACATCACGGGGGTGACTACGGCCTCCGCTTTTAATACGTACTTCCCGGCATTTAGCGCTACTGCCCAGAATTTCAGACAACTCACCGATCAGGAGAAGATCAACCGCAAACCCGAGGTAGTGCGCATCAAAACTGTCCGGAACCCCGGAACCTTGTCGCAGGTACTTCAATCGTTCAATGTGCCTAGCAAACGCTTCGAGGAAATGGCTATCCTGAACGGCATGCAGTTGAATGAGCGAATTGCCGCCAATACCTTGATCAAAGTGGTGGAGAAATAACTGATTGCGTGTTTATGAGTTAAAACGAGAAGGCCGCTCCAGATAGGAGCGGCCTCTCCTTTTTAGTGGAATCACTTCTGATAAGACAGGCTCCTGATAAGACAGACTCCGTTTTAGAACTGTTTTTCAGAGAACAACTCCAAAACAGAAACCATAATGATTCATTCGCTGGCGCGAGCCTCCGGCTCGTGTCCGCACGCATTCCAAATAAAATCACATTGCACCACCCATCTGCCATCCTGAAAGGATCTTGGTTACGAACTTGAAAGGCAGATAGAGAAATATCATTACAGTTCGCCCACAAGATCTTTCCAAGATGACAGTTGGGTGGAGGAAAACCTTATATACTTATACAATTAAAACGAAGAGCCTAACTTCCAGGAAGCTAGAAAGACGATCAGCAATACGTGCGGACACGAGCCGGAGGCTCGCGCCAGCGAATGAAACCAACTATGGCGCGGAAGTTACTTCCGTGACTTGCAGGTATTCATTAAGAAATCACGGAAGTAACTTCCGCGCCATAGTAAAGGATTTTAATTGAATTTTAGAAATCAACCTGAAATCAGTAGCTGGATTGACTCAAAAAATCCGCTACTTCACACTAGCCGTTTTCCACCTAAACAGCAACAGCCCTGCCCCGAACACTATTCCCACACTTACCAGCAGTTTCAATAAACCAGCGGTGGCAGATTTCATGTCAGGCGCACTGGCAAAGCTGTGTCTGGGCTCCCGGGCAAAGTCAGCGTGGGTGAAGGTGATCTGTCTGAACAGGAACGGGTAATAGAACTCCCGCAGCCTGTCATGGTAGCGGGTGGCGCTTTGCAGAAACTGCACGTAAGAAGGCAGATCTGAACCAGCCATGGCGTTGAAAATTCCCTGCACGTTCACGGGTACGCTTAGCACATTCAGTTTCTGCACCAGTTCATGCCGGGCCAGCAGGGTTTGCTTGTATTGGGTAGCGAGGTCTTGCACCGCCACATCGCCCAGGTGGTGGAAAGCGTAGTACCAGCGCCATACAAAGCGCTCCTTGATCTCGGTGGTATCACGCCATTGCGGGTACAGGGCGAAAAACTTGTCCATGGTCTCGCGTTTGGGTTTGTCCCAGCCGCCGTGCACCACCTCGCGCTGTTGGATGGTGAGCGCCAGCGCCTGCGGTACGGGTTGTTTAATGGAAACGTACACGTTCAGCAAGGCCGGAATGACAATGGTGAGCAGCAGCCACACGCCCAGCAAGGTCACGGCGTTAAAGGCCGAATTCTTCTGCAGCGCCGCCACCAGAAAGGCCACCGCAAACCAGAACAGGCAGTACAGTACCACAACGCCCAGCCAAAGCGCCACGCGTCCATCGGGCAGCACTTTTCCCCAGATCATAGCCAGGATGGAGAGCAGCAGCCCTAAACCCAGCACTACCAGCATCCGGAACGTAAGCTTCGCGCCAACAATTAAGGGTAAACTGATGGGCTGCGACAGCAGTAGTGGCAGCGTGCCCTGCTCCTTTTCTATGGACAGGATGTTAAAGCACAAGCCTATGATGAGCAGCGGAAACAGGTACACCAGCACAAACGACAAATCAAAGTTGCCCGCCAGCACCTTCTGCGGATTGATGTTCTCGGTATCATACAACTGGGACTGCAGGTTCAGTAGCCGAAGCTTAATGTAGTACGGGTTCACATCGCGCTGACCCAAAGCCAGGCTGGCCCAGGAATCTGGGTGGTGCACCGCGAAGGTGGAGTGATAGTAGCCAATGTCCCCGGCATCGGTGCCCTCAGGGTATTTGGCTTTCAGTTCCTCCACGTTGTGCTCCGTCAGTTTCTCCAGCCCGGCAATGTTCTGCTGCTGCCGCTGCACCTCGGTGGTGCCGTAGTAGATGCCGTACAAACCCGCCAGCAAGGTGAGCGTGACCAGGATCAGCAATCCTTTATCGGCTCTGAAGTTGAGCCATTCGTATTTGATCAATATCCAGAATTTCTTCATCCTCTACACAATTTGAGTTTTATTGATGACGCGCATGCCCACGGTACACACCAACCCCAGCCACAAGACCAGGGCCGTTAAAGAGAGCAGATGGTGGCGCAGCGCCCACTGCACGGGCGGCGTCTCATAGGTAAAAGGCTTAAACTCCTTCCATGTGTCAGAGCTGAGGCGGGTGGTTTTGTCTTTGTACTTCAGGCGGGTGGCCTGGATGTGGTTCAGTCCTTGGGCTAGGTGGTAGCGGTATTCTTCGGCCTTGTTCTGGAAGTGGAGGTAGTGCGGAAAATCAGAGCCGGCCATGCCCATGGACAGGTGCCGCACCGCCAGGTACGGGTTCAGGAAGGCTGCCAGCTCAGAGATGCGGTTCTGTTTTTGGAAGGTGCCCGTGAGTTTCTCGAAATGCTCCCGGTACACCTTCGTACTTTGCTCCTCGCCCACGGCCATGATGATGCCGTCCACGTTCACCAGCAGCTGACTCACCGAATCCACCCCGTATTTCCGGAGCAGGTCTTTTTTGAGCGCTTCGGCGCGGGAATCCTGCGAGTTATGGCCATCAATGCCTTTGGCTACTTCCTCGTGCACATCAGCATCCATCTGGGCTTTGGTGGGCGTGGTGTAGAGCGTGTTGCCCAGATTCGCCGAGGCCTTGGGAATGATGACGCAGCACAAAATCCAGATGCCCAGCAGGGTGACCAAAGAGGTGCTGGAACGCTGGTGCAGCGCCGACACCACCACCGACAGCACGATAAAAATGAAGAAGTACATCAGGTAAAAGGCCATGAACAGCAGCAGGCGCCAAAGGGTATCTGGCTGCAGATCCAACCCGTTCTGCCCGAAGAGCAGCCCGCCCGCCAGCAACAATGCCGGCGTCACCACCAAGGCAACGGTTTTGCTGTAACCCGCAATCTTGGCCCAGGCAATCTGACTCAAAGACACGCCCTGGCTCAGCAGAATCTTGAGCGTACCCGTCTCCTTCTCTTGGGTAAACGCCCCGAAGCACAGGAAAATAATGAGCAGCGGCATCAGCATCTGCAGCACAAATGCCACTGTCATTTCCCCGAACCGAATGAGCGAGGAAGATTGCTGCGCCTGACTGAAATTAGCGCTATTCTGCTTGTGCGCCTCCATAAACACTGAGGCCCCGGTAAAGGAATCCAGTCCGAAATCCAGAAAACTCAAAGTGGACTTAGGCCGAAACGCAAAGGAGCCGTAATGCGCCATGCGGTGCGGGTGCCGGTCGGCTGAGTTATGGAACTGGTGGTTTACTTCTTCCTGGGCCACCTCGCGCTCCTGTTGCAGGGTGTGGGAACTGTATAGTCCCACTACCGTCGCCGCAAGAAGCAGTAGCAGCACCAGCACACTCAAAACCACAAAGCGTCTGTCGCGGAGCGTACTGATGAATTCTTTTTGGGCAATACTTTTTACCATCTCTATGCGTGCATGTAGTTGAGGTACAAATTCTCTAGTTCGTTGGCATTCAGATCGGTGGTGCTTAGCACATCCACTAACTCGCCCTCGCGCATGATGCCCACGCGGGTACCCACTTCCTTCGCCCGGAAAATGTCATGCGTGGCCATGAAAATGGCGGTACCCTGCCCACTCAGTTTCAGCAGCAGATCAGAAAACTCATTGCTGGCTTTAGGGTCCAGGCCCGAGGTAGGTTCATCCAGCAGGAGCACTCTGGCGTGCTTGGCTACTGCAATGGCAATGCCCACCTTCTGGCGCATGCCTTTGGAATAAGCGCCTACCTTGCGCGTAGCCGCTTCAGAAGGTAACCCTGCCTCTATCAGGTACTGCATCAGGCTCTCGGGGCTATAGTCGAAACCAGCCAGACTGCTGAACAAAGTCAGGTTCTCCAGTCCGGTCAGGTTTGGGTACAGCATTACGTTCTCGGGGATGTACGCCAGGTACTCTTTTACCTTGAGTTGATTGGTGGCCACTTCCAGCCCGTTGATGTACGCCGCCCCTGAGGTGGGCGTGATAAAGCCCAAGAACAGGTTAATGGTGGTGGACTTTCCGGCTCCGTTCTGGCCAAGGAGGCAAAAAATTTCTCCGGGTTCTATCTGTAGGTTCAGGCCTTTCAGCGCCAGTTTGTCCTGGTACTGTTTCTTGAGTTGTCTTGCTTCTAAGGCAAATTCCATATATGATGATTGTTAATTGTCTATTGTTAATTGCTTTTGTTTTGGGGTTGTTTTGCGGGAAAGAGGTTGAAAACAGGGGATGAAACTAAATTCAAGAAAGTTCGTTTCGCAGCTTTGATTCTCCCCTTGAGGGGAGCGTAGAGGGGTGTTTACATCTACTGGTCCAAGCATTACAGATTGCATTCCCAAAATGTATGGGAGCATCTTATTTAAAAGATCACAAATGTTTGACCTCCTGTGTAAACACCCCTCTTTATCTCCCCTCAAGGGGAGAATCTGCGTTTTGGGCCTGATTTCTCTATAACAGCGGCTAAACACATCCCTACTTCCTCGCTTTCCCTTAAATGGTATACCCCACCGTGACGATGAAATTCCGGGGCGCGCCGGGGCTGGCGCGGAAGTAGTCGTAGCCGCCCACGAAGTAGCGCTTGTTTAGCAGATTGTTCAAGTTCAGGCTCAGCTTGAATTTGTTCACTTGGTAGAACAGGGCTGCGTTTGCAACGGTGTACTCAGGCCAGTAATCCCAGATGAGTTCGCCGGTATTGACGGCGTTCACCTGTACTTCCATGCGGCGGCGGCTCACGTAGTTTCCGCCTACTGCCAGGCCTAGACCGTTGAGCACGGGAGAAGTAAAGGTGTATTTGGCCCAGAGTCCGGCAGTGTGCTTGGGGGCGTTGGCGGCTACCATCCCGTTTTCGGCGGGAACGGAGGCCTCCAGAATCTCGGTATGGTTGAAGGCGTAGTTGGCGTTCAGGCTGAAATTGGGCAAAACATTCCCGGTCAGTTCTGCTTCCACGCCCCGGGAGCGGGCTTTGCCGTTCTGGCGGTACACGGGGTTTCCGGCTTCATCTACGGTGCCGGTGTTCACCAGCGTGTGGCGTTTCTCAATCTGGTACAGCGAGATGGTAGCAAACAGCGCCTTCTGGAAGAACTCGCCTTTCAGCCCCGTTTCCAGCTGGTAGCTTTCCTCATGGTTGAACGGTGCATCGCTTCCGTAGCGCTCCGGGAACTTGATGAACTGCGGATTCACGGGCTTGAACCCCTGGCTGAAACTGGCGAAGTAATTCAGGTTATCCAGCAACTGGTAGGTCAGGCCCACTCGTGGTAAGAGCACGTTTTGCTTCACGCTTTCCTCGCCGGTGCCGTAATCCCGCTCATCGCGGAACATCTCGTACCTGAGGCCCAGCAGCACGCCTAAGCGGGAGGTTAGGTCTACCTGGTCCTGCACGTACACGCCGGTGGTGTGGTACACCGAGTTGATGTAGTCAATAAAGAACTGCGGCAGCGGCCGACGGATGTAGTTGCTGGTTACCTTGATCTCGTAGACGGGGTTCTTCAGGTCTAAGGTCAGCGGCATTTTCTGTCCGTTCACCAGTTGCTCGCGCACCTCAAACATGGTGCTGTTGGGGTCGGTGTCAAACTTCACGTAGTCCAGCCCAACTACCAGTTTGTGGGGGACAGATCCGGTGTTGGCGGTGTAGGCAAAGTAGCCCGAGAGGTTATCGGTGTACTCTTTGGCCCTGCGCTCAAAGTACCGCAAGTTCATGACCGTGTTAAGCGGGGCATCGGCGAAGGTGTTGAGCGTGCGGTGCTCTTTTAGGTCTTCGGCGTAAGCAAACTTCATGTAGGCCAGGTTGAACGAAAGCCGATCAGAGAATCTGTGGTTCAGGGAAGCGTTCAACGAGAGGTCGGTCACCCGGAAGTGATCGTTGGGTTGGCTCACGGTAAAGTTGAACGGCAGCGCGAACAAGTCTCCGCCCTGGATGGGCAAGCCCCGGTCCAGGTACCCGTTGAAGTGACTGAACACCAACTCAGCGTTCAGCGTGGTGTTTGCGGTGGGCCGGAACGTAGCCGTGGGCGCTAGGATGAACGAGGCCCTGTCGTTCACGTCCCGGAACGTTTTGGTGTTCTCGTAGCCCACGTTCAGGCGGTACAGCAAGGTTTTGTCTTCGTTCAAGGAACCGGTAAAATCCAGCGTAGCGCGCATCGTCTGAAAACTACCCACGCTGAAACTCACCGCCTTGCGGTCTTCCTCCAGCGGTTTCTTAGTCACCATGTTGATGGTTCCGCCGGGATTGATGTCCCCGAACAGCGCCGCGCCCGGACCTTTCAGCACTTCTACCCGCTCCAGGTTCACCGTAAGGGGCACCCTGAAAAACCCGTTTCCAAAACTATAGCCGGAGCGCAGTCCGTTCACCAACCGAAAACCGCTTTCGTAGCCGTTCCTAAAGCCACGCACCGTGAGGTCGTCATAGCTGGAGTATTGGTTTACGCCCGCCACGTTTTTCACCACATCATTGAGGGTAAAGGCCTGCTGGTCTTCTATGAGTTCTTTGGTGACCGTGGAAATGGTCTGCGGCACGTCCATCACCAGCGTGGCTGTTTTGGTGCCAATGAAGCTGTACTCGCTTTTGTAGGTGGTCTCTTTCCGGCCCAAGACCTCCACTTCCTGCAAAGCCTGGGAATTCTGCTTCAAGGCAAAGGCCACCACTACTTCATGGTTATTAGCTGAAATTGTAATGGTGCGGGACTCGGTGGCATAGCCCATCCCCAGCGCCAACAAGCTGTACGTACCGAATGGAACGTGGTGGAGGTGAAAAGAACCATCGGCCGCGGTGATGGTCGCAAAGGCATTGTTCTCCTTCAGGGTGACCGTGAACCCTTCCAGCGGCTCGCCGCGGTTGTTTTTCACGGTTCCGGTAATGTGGCCTTCGGTCTGGGCAAAGGCATGCACCTGGCATAACGCCAGTACTATCAAAAATAAATATTTTTTCATGTAGAGAGAGGGATAGCAGCAAGCCGGCAAAGGAGTTTCCTGCACCTGACTTGTGCGGGTTTCTTGAAATAGTTACTGGATGTGCCCGATGTTGAAAAGCCCATCGCCGGTCTTTACCGGCGGGTTGAAGATCTTGTAGAGAATGACGCCGTCTACGGGGCAGAACACATCGGCCAGGTGGTTCCCGAAAAGATCGGTGGTGTAACCCAGCCGCATGCCCTTTTTCACGTAGTCGCCGCTGGTGAGGTCGCTGTAGAAAAAGCCGGTGTGCTTACTTTCCACGGTGGTCCGTTGGCCCACCATCACCGGATGGAGCACCGTGTTGGGCTTTCCTTCCAGAATGGCCAGGTGGCGCATGAGGCTATTCAAAGCGGCTAACACCTGCTGCACCGTTTCTTCTTCTACCATCCCCATGCGGCCGCATTCAATGTCCACGGCCGGAATGTTGCGCTTGGTGGCTTCCCGGGAACAGTAGATGGACGCCTCGGTTAACGCCTGCTCATTCCCGAACTGCACAATGAAATCAAAGCCCAGGCTTATGGCCATCTGACGGGCTTTCTCCGAGACCTCGGGCATGTTGAAGTAGTTGTAGTAGCCGGAATACGGGCGCAGATCCCCATTGGCATCGCCGTCGTGCACGTCAATAAAGTAATCACAGCGCGCAATGATGTCATTGGAGATAATCCAGGCAATTTTCTCAGAGCTGGTGCCCTCTTTTTTGCCCGGGAAAACGCGGTTCAGGTTCTTTCCATCTAAAGGGTTCACCCGCAAACTACGATTCAGAAAGGCCGGCACATTGGCCATGTGCACCAGAATGACGGTGCCGCTCATCTGCGTCGGGTCTAATTGTTTGCTTAGCTTCTGGGCGGCCATGATGGGGGCGTATTCCAAGCCGTGCACCCCAGCCGTGATGCCTAAAACCGGGCCTTTTTTAGCCCCGTGGAAAACTGTTACCGGTATAACGGTGCTGTCCTGCGCCGTGACGACGGGCAGCAGAAAACTCTGTTTTGAGCCTGGTTTTATCTTTTCGCCCTGAAACTGGAATGCTTTTACCTGGGCATGGGCGGATAGGTGTAACGCGGAAAAGAAGAAGAATAGAAGAGGTAAATTTCTCATAAGAAACTCAAATCGTAAACGGCAGATACCGCTGACTTTTGACTAGCCACGCGGGTCTGCTTTTCTAAAATCATGAAGGAATGCAGGGACACGACTTACCAAAACGGTAAGCGCCAGAAGCTGCAAAACAGAAGAAAGGGCACAAGCTGCCGGTCAGGCTTTTCCTGGTTCAGAAAAAACCCGAAAACCCCAATTCTGGGCGTGAAACGCTAAAAGGTAATCCCACGCAGACACGGCTTATCACGGCACGAAAAAACAAGACGTACCGGTACCCGCTGCTCCGGCAGAGGCAAAAGCAGCCGTAAAAAGCCAAGAAAAAGGGTAAAAGCAGGCGAGTGCCTACGGTTAGGAGATGCGTTGGGGTGGCCCCCGGAGATCTATATTGTTGGGATAGGTAAACTTCCAGGCGAAGGTAAAGCCTGAACTTCGGGTACTGATTGGGGATGCTGTAAACGGAACCTCTAGAGGAGGAAATGAGATAAGATCGGTGGGGCCGTACTCTTTGACTTTACAGTGCTGGTGCGCCTTCTCCACGGTATGCTCCGCATCAGGCAGTTGTTCATCATGTGCCTCGGTATGCTCGTGATCATGCAACGCCAATAACGCTGCCTCCGGTACCATTACCTGGCAAAAGAGCAGAAGCAGAAAACTAGCGATATAGGGCTGAAGACGGAGCATTCTTGATGAGGAGTGATCCTGGCCAAAGCATCTAAAGAACACAGATAGGTTTATGCCTTTAAACAGATGCCGGCTCAAAAAAGGATCTACTTGTGCAATGATAAGGCACTAATCTCCTAAATGCAACTTTAGGCAAGGATCATTTCAATTTTGCTTAAGCTGGATACGGCCAAACACTCCTTCAATTCCTGAAATTCTGGGTGATCATCAGGCGTCTATCGCTTCCCTGGAGGATGCCTATGCCTACCCGGCCAAACCGGTCCCGCAGAATGTTGGCCCGGTGCCCCGGTGAGTTCATCAATCCTTCGTGCGCAATGGTTAACGTGGGGGCAAGCGCCAGATTCTCTCCGGCCAGGCGGAACGGAACGCGGGCTTTCCGGATGCGGTCAAAAGGGCTCCAGCCTTCAGGGGTATAGTGGGAGAAATAGCCGCGGCGGAACATGTCTTCGGAATGACGGCGGGCCACGGTCCGGAGGAGCGTATCTGCCCTCAGCGGCTCCAGGTTTTCTTTGGCGCGTTCCCGGTTCACCAGTTCCAGCATCTCAGCCTCCAGGTCGGGCCGGGGCTTCATGCGGGTCACTTTGTACGGCAGCTCGATCATTTCCTGCGAGCCCGGGTTTACCGTGAGTTTCTGCATGGTACGGTTGGCGGCTTTCTCAAAAATGGGGGAAAAAGCCATCTCGGCCTTCTCGGTGTAGCCGTTCATGCGCGATGCCAGGGCACTCTGCTGCACCTCGTCCTGGATGTTCTGCGGCAGCGGAAAAGCAGTGAGCATAAAGATCACAATGGCGGCTGTCACAAAACCGTTAAGCAAACCCGGCAGCAAACCCAACACCTGGTTTCCTTTATGGCTCTGGATGTGAGAAGGCAGTTTGGAAATAAGCCATTCGGCAAGCGCCTGAATACAGAGGCTGGCTACCATGGCCACCAGGAAAAAAGAGATGGGCAAAAGCCAGAGCTCGTTCCAGTCCACTATCTTTTCCAGCCACTCGGCCACGTAGGGGTAAAAGGTTAAGCCAATAAAGAGGCTACCCACCCAGCGCACAAAGTCCAGCACCCCATACACAAAGCCCCGGTACCAGCCCGTCCAGAGGTTGGTAAGAAAGATAAACAGAATCAGGAGGTCTATATAGTTCATACAGTCAACTTAGGCGTGGGTAGTGATTGTAAGGCATCCAGATCAAACACCTGCTTCTTTTACCGCCCCCTCTCCTTTTCTGTTGCTGGCATTTCTGGGATTAGCCCGGGAGAAAATACGGATTTTTAGCGTACCACTCGCTTCTGCCGTATAGGATATTCTAACCAAGAAAACTATGAGCAAGCAGCAAGTGATCCATGACGAAGACGATCTTAGGTTCTACATTGACCTGGGCGAGGAAGAGGCCGAACTCACCTACTCCCTCACCGACAACGAGGAACTGGATCTGGACTACACCTACGTGCCCGAAGACCACCGTGGTCAGGGCCTGGCCGATGAACTGGTAAAAACAGCCATGGAGTATGTGAAAGGCAACCAACTGAAGTTCATTGCCTCCTGCCCCGTGGTGGAAGCCTATGTGAAACGCCACCCCGAGTACAATGACTTGATGGTGGATATTTAGCAGGGCGGTGCGTCCGCTCCCGAGGAAAGCTCCGGTTTCAGGGCTCTTTTCAGAAAAGTAGCTTTGAAACCGGAGCTTTCTGTCTTCATCACCGCAAAGGCCGCTCCTACATGAAAGACGATCAAAAAAGTTATAGTACCTTCGTCTTTTACTTGAGAGTACGCTTACATACATGAAAACCATCTCCATCATAGGAACCGGTCTAATTGGCGGTTCGGCGGCTATAGACATCAGAAAGGCAGGATTTGCGCAGGAACTGATTGGCGTGGACCAAAACCCCGACAACGCGACCAAAGCCCTGGAACTAGGCATTGTAGACCGCATTCTGTCGCTGGCAGAAGCCGCTGCCGTGTCTGATGTGATGCTGGTGGCCATTCCGGTATCGGCTATTCAGAAACTGCTGCCTTCCCTGTTGGACATGGTTCCGCCGCAAACGGTGGTCATTGACCTGGGCTCCACCAAAAGCCTGCTCTGCGAGGCCGTACGCGCGCACCGCAACCGCTCCCAGTTTGTAGCCGCCCACCCCATTGCCGGTACCGAGTACTCGGGTCCCACCGCCGCGCTAGAAGGACTGTACCAGGGCAAAATGAACATCATCTGCGAGAAAGAGCTTTCTTCTGAGCATGCCCTTTCTACCGCCGAAGAACTGTTCTCTGTGCTGGGGCTTAAAACCATTTACATGCAGCCCGAGGAGCACGACAAGCATGTGGCCTACGTGTCGCACCTCTCGCACGTGAGCTCGTTTCTGCTGGGCCTGACTGTGCTGGACGTGGAGAAAGACGAACGCAACATCTTCACGCTGGCCGGTTCGGGTTTCGCCTCCACGGTGCGTCTGGCCAAAAGCTCCCCCGATATGTGGGCACCCATCTTTGAGCAGAACGCCCATTTCCTGAGCCACGCCCTGGCCGAGTACATCAAGCACCTGCAGCAATTCCATAAGCACCTCTTAAACGGCGACACCGATCAGCTGTACCAGATGATGCAGCAGGCTAACCAGATCAGGCCGGTGCTGGATGGCATCGCGCAGGTTTCACCGGTGAAGTAATCCAGTTTTAGGGCTGTTTTCCGGAAAGTAGCTCTAAAACCGACTGAGTTTCTGCCGGCTTTTCCCGCACAGGAAGGAGCGGCAGTTCTGTATCGTCTGCCTCTCGTTCGCTGAAATGATGGAGATAAACTCCCATAAACGCACTGATTCGCCATCTTCAAACGAGGAATCAGAAACTTCTTTACCGCTGTTTCAGGCCTCTTTTTCAGGAATTAGGCTAAAATCAGGTGGTTTTCTCTCATCTCAGGAACCCCAGTAGCGTAGGTCCGTACCACAGCAGGAAAGAAATGCTTTGACCAGGACCAAAAAAGCGAAGCCATGGGAATCACCGATTTGCTAGATAAGATCAAGAAAGAGTGGGAGGTATTGAAAGGCCAGGATGCCAAAGACAAGTTCTTCCAGAACGAGAATACTTTTCCGGACGAAGCCACTGCCCAGCGCGAGTTTGTGCGCACCAAGCAGAAACTGTTTGACGTGAACCGCTGGTCGCACCTGGAAGGCATCAATTCCACCTTTCAGCTCTATGATCAACAAGGGCACCCCACCGCCCGGTCCAGGGTACAGTTAGGCGATTACATGCAGATCATTCTGCCCGCTACCAACATTGAGAACTGGGTAATGGTGGTGGAAGTCACCGAGGAAGAGAATGCGGCCCAGTTCATTGTGCGCCCCTGCCCCAAACCAGAACCCCAGAAACAACCCGATGAAGACGGTGAGGTAAAACACTTCTTCACCGATGAAGCCACCAGCACGTTCCGGGTGTTGCGCGAAGGAAATACCATCTACGGGTTTGAGATTGGCCGAGACGAGAAACCCAACAACCAGGGCGACCAATCGGGTGGCCGGGGCTTGCTGAACACGCTGATCTCAGAAGGCGGCTGGGCCGGTTTCCAGGATCTGCAGTGGAATAAAATCACCCGGTATTACGTGCACCTGGAGGAAGCCAAGGAGAGTTAGCCAATGGCTGGGCCTCTGCCTCAAAGGGCAGTGCTCTTCCGGATTAAAGGCTATTCTGGTTTTTTAGGCCGAAATCGGCCGAGCATCAGGTTGATGGACATTCCGCCCCAACGCACCTTGCGGCTATAGTGGTACTCCCCCCCAACGGTAAAACCCACCGAGTTCCAGGGCCCGATAATCATTTCGCCACGTGCGCTCAGGCCCAGGAGATAGTACTTCCTGACATCATGCTCAAAGGTGGTACTGGTGATGATGCCGCCCCATCCGCCACTGCTTACCCGCTTGATATTGATCGGCATTTCATAATGAACATAAGAAGGACCGCCGGTGAGGGAAAACCCGATGTCTTTGGTCAAATACCTCACCTTTCCAACAGAAAAATTCAGTTCATCAATGTAGTGTTTGGGTTGGTTGTTGCCAAACCAGGCAGTGCTGGGGCCATAGCCCGTCTCATGGTATTCTGAGCTATAGATCCGGGCCGCCCAAACCAAATCTTTCCTGGTTTCCCGCACAAAAGAACCTCCAAGGACAACTGTAGCCTGTGCATTGACAGGAAACAGGATGCCCAACTGCCCAAAGTTCCGTGCCACCCTTGTCGTATCCTGCGCGCTGCTCAGGTAACTTAGCAGAAACAGGCAAAGAATACCAGGCGCAGCTTTCATACAATGGCGTTTACGGTTCCACTATCTCAAAGGTCTATCTTCAAATAAATATATAAAATTTCATATTCATTTAAAAGATCCTTACGGGCGCTGCTGAAATCTATTGGGGCGAAAGCGCGAGATAGGGTTTTCTCATCACCCTGAACGGATCAGGAAAAGGAAGACGAGGGCACCACCGCTTCGGCCAGCACCTTCTCCAGCTCCTGAAAAAGTAGCGTATTTGCGTTTTGCCTGTAGTTTTGGAGTTCGTGCTGAAAACGGGGCAGGTCGTAGAGAAAAGCTTTGAGGCCGTCTGGGGTGAAATCCGGAAAGTAGCGGCCGTAGCCAAGTTTCTCCACGTAGGCGGCGTTCAGATACTGCTCAAACTGCTTAGGAATGGGCACCGAGCAGATGGGTTTGTGCAGGTACACGGCCTCGCTCAACAAGGAGAAGCCGCCGTTAGCTACCACTGCCTTCGCCGAAGCTAAATCCTTAATAAAGCCTTCCTCACTGAAGGCCTTCAGGTGCACGTTGCCGTGCTGCTCGTCTTTGTTGAAGCCGTAGACGTAGAACGTTTCCTGAGGAAGCGCCTGCAACACCTGCACCAGGTTCTTCTGGTTCGTGCTGGATTGGTACACCAGCACATGGTTTCCCACGCTGGTTTTGGCCTGTCGAATGGCCTCCCGGATAATGGGCGGTACTACTGTGGTGTTCTCCTTGCACGGGGTGGCAGCAAAGAACGAGGCCACCAGGTAATGCGCCGAGTGCGGCACCTTCGCCTTCACCACACTCTTGGCCACCTGAAAACTGCTTATCCACTCAGGAAGCACGGGTATGTCCAGCTGGCAGCGGTTGATGACCTGCATGTTGTCAATGCTGATGACGGGCAAACGGTGGTGCTTCGCGAAGAAATAACTGAACGACTCAAAATCAGAGATCACCACCTCGGGGCGGAACTTCTCCATCAGCTCGCGGTACCGATTGAAGTTCACCTTAAGGTTGGTTGGGGCGGTGCGGAGCGTGAGCATGGCGGTATTCACGGTAGACACGGCGGCGTTACGATAGGCAATATGGAAGCCTTTGATCTCGTGCACCCGCCCCGGAAACGCCTCGTTCAGGAACTGGAAGGCCCGCGCGCTGGAAACTACCTGCACGTCATGGCCCTGCGCCAATAGATACGTAATAATCACCTTGCTTCTGGTGGCGTGGCCCATGCCCTCGCCGGGTACTCCGTATAGAATTTTCATGCGGTTACGATAAATCCTGGGGGTGCGTGGTTTCCCTGAACGCTTTTCTCAAAATCCCCGACAAAGAAAACAAATAGGCCAGCAACATGCCTACGCCAGACCCTAAGGAAACATCCAGCTCTGAGTGCACGCCCAGCGCCACTCGTGACAGGCACACCAAAACGGCCCACAGCACCGGCAGCACCAACCAAGGCCGGCGTTTGCGCGGCAACTGAAGCCCCAGCCACATGGTCAGCAGAGAACCCAACAGGAACGCATTCTGGGAATGGCCCGAAGGAAACGAGTACCCGGCTTCGCTCACCCAATGGTCCAGCACCAGCGGCGATATCTGGGTGTACTTTTCGGGGTTCTTTTTCAGAAACTCGGCTAAATACGCCCGGCGGGAGGCGGCATCTTGCAGGTAAAACGTATCCAGTAAAGAAGCCTCCTGCCCTTTGCTCCCCAGCAGAAACTGATGGCTGGGACGCGGCACCTGCGCCAAAGGTTTGATGACGTACTCATTCAGCATGGCCATGCTGCCCAAAGTGAGCAGCAGGAACAGAAAAGCCACCGTAAAGGACTGTACTCGCAGTTTGAGGCCTTTCTGTCGTCGGGCCACCAGAATGCATAACAGCACTCCCAGCACCGGCGTACCGTACACGCCGCCCGTCTGCGATAAGGCATACCAAAAGAGCGTATCCCAATCTTCCTGCAGATACCCGCTGAACGAGACGGGCAGCAGCCACACCACGAGGACCATCAAAAGCCAGCTTCCGCCGGTGAGCAGCAGGGCAAACTTGTTTTGGCCGTAATGTTTCCTCATGGGTGAATCTCCGCGGAAAGGGTAATCAGATGGTTGCTACAAAACGGCAAGATACAGCTTTGCGGCCAGATACCTACGCTTTCTCCTGCACCCGGCCCTGCTCCAGTTTCAGCACCTTGGTCACGCAACTCGGGATTTCCTGCTGGTAATGCGTCACGTAGATGAGGGTGGTGTTGCTGTGGGCGCAGATAGCCTCCATGATCTGCTGGAAGCGTTGTTGCTGCTGGGCATCCATCCCCTGACAGGGCTCGTCCAGGATCAACAGCGGCGGGTTCTTGATGAGGGCCCGGGCCAAGAGGCAAAGCCGTTGCGTACTAGCCGGTTCCAGCCGAAGGTTCTTTTGCGCCTCCTGCCCTATCCCTAGCAACTCCAGCCACTTCATAGCTTTGGCGGCATTCTCGGGCACGCTTTTTTTGAACAGGCCCAGGGTATCATAAAGGCCAGATTCCACCACCTGCAGGCAAGTCTGCTGGTACGGGAAAAACTGAAACAGCTCCGGCGACACAAACCCGATCTTCTTTTTGATGTCCCAGATAGTTTCGCCGGTGCCGCGCTTGCGGTCAAAGAGGGTGATGTCTTTGGAAAATGCCTGAGGATTATCGCCATTTAGGAGACTGAGCAAGGTGGTTTTTCCGGCCCCGTTGGGTCCCAACAACGCCCAGCGCTCGCCTTGCTGTATCTTCCAGTTCACCTTCTGCAGCACCGCTTTTCCGCAATACTCCACCGACACATCCCTTAATTCCACAATGGTCTCAAACTCCGATGGCTTTTCAGAGGAAAGCAACTCTGCCAGCAGGTTCAGGTCGATGTTCCCGCGGGAATCAGGTTGGAAGCTGTTTTGGTCAAAGCTTTCCCTAGGCTGGGCCGACACCAGTTTGCCCTGATGCAATACTGCCACGTGCGTGATGGCCTGCGGGATTTCCTCCGCTGAGGTCGCCATTACCACGGTTACGCCGGAAGCGATGATCTGGGAGAGCAGACCGTTGAAGTTTGCGCGGGAAGCCACGTCCAGACCGGTGAGGGGCATATCCAGGAGCAATAGCTTAGGATTCTTGAGCAGGGCCGCCGCCATTATTAACCGCTTGGTTTCGCCGTTGGATAACTTGATCAGCTCCATTGGGAGCAACTCCTGCAAGGAGAAAGTCACCACCACTTGCGCGTACGTCCAGTGGGCATTAACCTCCTCCAACGGACGGGTAGAACTCAGGTAATCTTCCACGGTGGGCGCATCCTCCACATCGGTGGCGTGATAGCGCTGCTGATAGTAGAAGTTGCTACTGTTGGTGGAGAAATTCCGGAAGGAATGCCGCTGGCCCACTTCGCCGATTAAGTCCTTAAATGTAAAAAGGGGGTCAGAAACGGCATGCTCCTGCACATATTCCTTGTAGAACTCGTGCGTCACCTCTCCTCCCACCGCGCTCAGTTTTCCAGCAATGGCCTGCAGCAAACTGGTTTTCCCCGAGCCGCTCTCCCCCACCACGGCCCAGTGCTGGCCTTTCTGCACCTCAAAGGAAAGGTCCCGGAAAATAATGTGGTTCAGGTGGCGGACCGTCACGTTACGGAGGGAAAGGAAAGGCGATGTCATGAAGGTTGGCAATGGTAATTCCTCTAAAATAGAAGGTTTGCCGCGCCTAACCTAGCCTTTTCTGCTCTTCTTGTTTTACGCCCGAAATCAGAAAATCAGGTCTGAAACAAAATCAGGCTAAGGTATGCCTATCGCACCAGCCTTAGCCTGAAGCTACAATATTTCATTTGCCTATACTATGCGTTACTAATTACACCCTCGCTCGCCTCTGGCGAGTGTGAGTTATGTTGCGGCGTCCCGCCGCTATGCACAAGTTACAAACTACTATTCCCGCAACGCGGCCAGAGGCCACCAAATAACTTACACTCGCCAGAGGCGAGCGAGGGATGTAACGTAATGCATCAGGCTTCCCGCAAGTAGAGCCCTTCCTTTTAGGCCTGTTTTCGTGAAAACAACTAAGAAACAGAAAAGCCTTAGTGCCAATGGATACACACGAAAAAATGGGCTGCAGAAACCTAAGGATTTCCACAGCCCATCACATGAGAAAAGGGAACGCTATACTGCCTGTGATTGGGTGTACACCATCCCAAAGCGGTCTGTGACTTCAATCTTGATTTGCTTGGCGCCCGCCGAGGGTTTGGCCCAGAACAAATGATCCGTCATGGTAGGGTCCACGAACTTGTGCTTGGCGGGCAGATTTGGGCCGGCGTGCAGTTCTACTGAGAGCGGGTCCAGGCCCATCTCCTGCTTCATCTCGCCTTTGCGCACCCCGTCTTCAAACCAGGTCACTTTCCACTCCGGGTCCCAGTTCCAGACGTTCACCACCACTTCCTCGGGGCGGTCTTTCACGGTGCCTTTGGGGTAGATCCTGAACTGGTGGTCGCGGTCATGGCCCACTGATTTGTAGTACCATTTCAGCTCCGAGCCATTCACCTCGTACACCCCATAACCGCTGGGAGAACCATCGGTGCAGATGGGGCCCGTCCACCAGGCGCCGCACACCGCTCCGTGGGTGTGTTCAATGATATCGCCCTCTATCACTTTCTCGCAGATGTGCGTGTGGCCCGACATAATGTGGGCTTTGTAGGGTTTCAGCAACCGGTACAGTTCCTTGCGGTTAGACACCACGCCACCCAATGATTCGTCTTTGAGTTTCATGCGTCTTTTCTCCCCGCTGTTCACCGGAATGTGCACCGAGACCACCACCATGCTACCCGGCTTCACATAACTTAAATCCTGCTCCAGCCACTGCAATTGCCGCTCTGTGAGGTACCCGATGTAGCGTTTGGCCGTTCCGATGAAAAAGACATCGTCCAGCACCACGTAGTGCACCTCGCCGCGATTAAAGGAATAATAGGTGGGGCCGAACAGCTTTTTGAACGTATCACCGGAGCCGTCATCGGTGCGGGCGGAGAGGTCCATGTCGTGGTTCCCGATGACCTGGAAAAAGGGAATACCGGAGATCCCGATGGCTTTTTGATAATCCTCGAACAACTCAAACTTGTCCCACACCAGGTCACCGCACCCGATGCCGTGGAACAGCGTATCTTTGCCGTAGCCGTCCACCAGTTTCTTCAGATCCGGCGCCGATACGTTCACTAGTTCCTCGGCGTCCTTCTTGTTGATCATCTGCGGATCGGCCCACACCACAAAGTTGTGCTTGGTATCGTCCTGCGCCAGTTTCTGCAGCTCAAAATCGGCGGTGAAGCTGGACTTACCGGCCGGAATGGGCTGGTAGAATCTTGCCACGCCTTTCTCCTGCGGAATCTCGTAACCACGCGGCACCGAGATATACACAAACTGGGCAGTGGCGTTGCTTTCCAGGGTGTACCGCCCGGACTTATCCGTGGTGACCAGGTTGATGCCATCGGTGACCACTACGCCAGGAATTCCTTTGCCTCCCGCCTGCACTTTGCCTTTGATGCCCACCGCTGACAGGTCAACTTTCTGGTCGGTGGCTTTTTTGACGACTTGTGCCTGCACAGCGCCCACAGGCAGGGTTAAACCAAGCCCCAGGGTGCCTAAGCTTTGGAGGAATTTTCTTCTAAACATGTGTGAGAATTTGATAGATGTAAGATTAGGGGAATGGGCCTTTAAACAGACCTTTAGTTTTTAATCAGAAGGTTGCCGTTTTATGCCTTCTTTGGGCAAAACAGCCGTAAAACGGCAACGGTGAACCAGAATGGTGGCTTTTGGTAGCCAGCAAGCAGGAAGCAGCACGAAGAGTAGCCCGCTATTTGGAGCTCAGTTTACTTACTTTCTCCAGCAGGATTTCGGGTTCGTTGGTAGTGATGAAATCTACCTTGCGCTCCAGGAGCCAGTCCATCATTTCCGGAGCGTTCACGGTCCAGACGTTGACGGTGAGGTTCAGGGCATGGGCCTCCTCTATACACTGCGGATTTTTCTTCACCACGTTCTGGTGGTAATCGAAGCCGTACATTTTGTCTTTGGCCAGTTCAGCGGGAGCTTTCTCGCCGTTGAGGTACGCCACCTTGGCCGAGGGCTCCAGTTCCTTCACTTTCCGGCAGATGTCATAATCAAAACTGATGTAGTCTACCCAGCCCTGCGCTTTGTATTTCTGAACCGTTTCCACCACTTTCCGGGCCAGGGCCTGCCCCCGCTCCTTACTGATGGCCGAGGGTTTAATCTCTAGGATCAGTTTGGTTTTGTTCTGGTTTAATCCGGCTTGCAGATACGCCTCCAGCGTGGGCAGGTACTCACCGTTAGGCAACTTCAGTTTGGCCAGTTCAGCGGCCGGGGTTTTCTCAATATGGGTGCCGTTCACATCATGGTCATGGTGCACAAACAACACCGAGTCTGAAGACATGTGCACGTCAAACTCGCTGCCCGCGCAGCCCAGTCTGATGGCGTGCTGTAAGGCACCGATGGAATTCTCCGTAGCCCCGGTGTTCTTCCAGGCGCCGCGGTGGGCCACCACCCGGTTGGTGATGAATTCGTCTCTGACAATCCGGAAGGTATCGCGCTGCCCGCTATTGGTTTCCACCACTACCTCCTGCCAAAAAGCTTGGGGATTGCTGATGGCCGTCTTCTTCAGTTTTAAGGTGTTGTCTTTGACCAGTTCAAACGTCCTGGCACTTTCGCCTACCAGTTTCACTTTGGGCATGGCAGCACCGGTAGTTACAGGCACAATTTTACCTACCACAGGTTTGTTGGCGGTATAAGTGAAGTTGGTCAGGGTGAAGTTGGTTTGTGCCATAGCAGAGGAGCCTAAAATCAAGCTTACGCTTACACAAGCACCAAGGCGATACAGAAATGATTTCATAGTAAGGGTTGGTTTGCTGATGATTGCCACACCTTTAAGAAAGCTCTTTAACAGGTGTGTTTTAGGGCTATTTTCAGGAAAATAGCCCTAAAACACAATCACTATTCCATATAAATCAGATTAACCGCATATAAGACAAGCACGGGCTAATCTGTTGGTTCTAATTTAGTTCTGGTACACGGCAATGTCATCAAAGCACAAGCGGCCGTTCTGAACCGTTGGGGTGGTAGCTCCTAAGCCCACTTTCACAATCCTGAACCGAACCGGGCCCGAGATGTCCATCAGGAACACGGCCGTTTTCTCAGTGCTGCTGGCATCGGTAACGGTAGGCCCAACCTGAGTCCAGGTGGTTCCCTGGTCCTGGGAATATTCTAAGCGCCAGGTGCTGGAGGCATCATTGTAATAAGAGCCGTAGAGCATGGTTACTTTGGAGGCACCGTTGGGCACGTCAAAGTTCATCTGCACAAGGGCATCGGTGGTCAATTGCTGCTGCATCCTGATGCCGTGCTGACCGGTGAAGCGGTCACGGCCAGCGGTGTTCCCCAGAATGGCTTGCAGCAGCTTCCAGGAGCCGGTACCTACCGTGATGTTATTGTCAATGGCGGTCATGTTGTAGCTACCCTTGGCGGTCTGCGGCACGGCCTCAAAACCCTCTGGGAAGCCGGCGTAGATAGGACCACTAGGGTCTTTTACGTCATTTATAGTACGCACCCAGAACTGAACCACCGGCTCGCCGTTGTTCACCAGTACAGGGATTCCGGTGTAAGTGGCGCTGGCGTACACCCGTTGGTTGGCGAAAGCTGCGGTAGGTTCAGTGTGTAATACCATGGATTTCCCGTTACCGCCAGCTAAGGTTTTGTCTCCGCTGAAAGTGGCATTGGAAGTCGGGACCGGAGACACATTGCCGGCCGCCAGGCGCACCAAGGTGCCTTCGTAATTCTGAGGCTTGTTCACCAGTTCTTCCATGGTTACCTCCCGCAGGTGCACCTTCGCGTTTTCAGAGACTTTGGTAATGGCGGTGGGTTTTACGCCTACAATCTGCAGAATACCGTTGCGCCGGGTAAGCGTAGTGCCTGTCACATTCACCACCA
Source organism: Sabulibacter ruber (assembly GCF_017355955.1). Taxonomy (GTDB): domain Bacteria; phylum Bacteroidota; class Bacteroidia; order Cytophagales; family Hymenobacteraceae; genus Nibribacter; species Nibribacter ruber_A. Next base: position 1,506,853 of record NZ_JAFFID010000001.1, read on the forward strand.
CAGAATCTCCAATCTTGTAAGAGGCGGTGTTGCCACCGTCTACATTCAGGGTGATTCCCCTAAGCTGCCCTCTGCGGTGGTTCTGGATCACCAGATTAGAGGCGCCGCCCGGTACGTTCTGGCCAGCGGCATCAGAGATAACCACACCCAGGATTTGCCGCGCACCCATCAACTGGTCGGGGCCTAAGGCTACATCTGAGCCTTTGTGAAACGAGCGCACATCTTCAATGGAGATGATGGGGCTTGGCGTGCCAATGGCATTATTCACATCTTCCTCCAGACACCCGGTGAAAACCAGGGCGCATAGCAAACTGAAGAGGCTAACTATCTTATTCTTCATGATTTCCTTTTTGATCTTGTTTTCTAGAGTTGAACCTGCGGTTATTGTTGCCACCACACTTTGGTATTGATGTTGTCTGGTCCCTGGTCGGCCACGGCAGCCTGGTAGTTCTGCTGGTTCAGGGATTGCACGTACATGGGGTAGTTCAGACGGGCAGGCATGTTACCGCCATTCTGGAGCCCGGGGCCTTTGGGTAAAATAGGGTGGCCGGTTCTGCGGTATTCAAACCACTGCTGGAAATCGGTGAAGAACAGGGTGTAGTATTTCTGCAGGTGGATCTGCTCCAGTTTGGTCTCGAAGGCATAGCTGTCATCCCATTTCACATCCGGCCCGTTCAGGTAATTGGCAGGCACTGTTGTTCCCCACAGGGTGAGGCCGCTGGTTACCCCTTTCTCGTAATAGGTTTTGGCATCGCCGGAGATAAACCCTCTGATGGCCGCCTCTGCCAGAATAAACTGTACCTCGGCGTAGTTGAGGATATTCCCCAGTTTGGGTTCTCTGGCCAGTGCGGCCTGGTACCTGGATTGGCCTTCGGGTACGCTGGTTACCGGATAGCCGCTTGGCACCCCAGAGTACATCCCCTCATAGGTGGTGGCCCACAGCGGCAGGCGTGGATCGTTCCACTGGACCAGGTTGTTCACGAAGAACTGGCTCAGGGATGAAGAACCGTTGAAATCATAGGCCCGCCAGTTATGGAAAGTAGATTGATAAGGAACCGTGCCTGTAAACTTCAGGATCGCTGACTCTTCGTTGGCGGCCATGATAGGAAATTCACCCGGATTGTCCTGCACCATCTCCCTGATTTTCTCCGCCGCGGTTTTCCCGCCCACAATAGGATCGTTTTTACCTGATACCCGAAGGAGCAGACGCAGGTACATAGAGTTCCCGAACTTGCGCCACAGGGCGGCTTTCCCGGCAAACAATGGATCTTTCTCGGCTTGCCCGGCGGTCAGATCGGTATTGGCTTTCAGGTAGACGTTGGCAGAATCCAGTTTCCGGAACAAGTCAGTGTAAATAGCTTCCTGCTTGTCAAACTTAGGCATGTACTGGCCAGACTTTCCCTGGATGGCCTCAGTGTAGGGCACATCGCCAAAAGTATCGGTCAGAAGAGAGGTCACCCAGGCATCCAGAATGAGGGAGATCCCCATGAAGGTTTTGTTTCCGGTTTCCTCCCCGCCTTTGTAGATGTCCCGGATGTTGGTTAACTGGGTAAACCAGTTGTTCCACATATAATCTGCCTCAGAGGGTTGAATTACGTAGCGGTGGATTTCGTCTGAGTTTACCAAAGTCACGTGTACCTGCATGAGCTCATTGGTGAGGCGCATGGCGCGGTCCATGTTACGGTTTACCAGATCAGTAATGGTGGGCGCCAAGAGGTTCTCGGGCAGGGCACTCGCACTCTGGTTGGGGTTCACGTTCATTTCCTCAAAGCCCTCGGTACAGGAGGAAACCACGCCAAAGCTGCACGCCACTAAAAGAGCAAGAGGTACTATTTTTAGGCTTTTCATTTTCAGTAACAAATTCAGGTTGCTTAAATGCCAAGGGTTAGGTTAAGGCCCATGGTTCTGGTAGACGGGAACTGGCCCAGTTCAAAGCCGGCATCAATGGTGCCGTTGTTCAGGGTTCCGAACTCTGGGTCAAAGGCGGGCCAGTTGGTGATCATGAACAGGTCACGCCCGTACACACCTATGGAAGCCCTCTGCAGTCTTAAGCGTTTTAGCAGTATTTGGGGCAAATTGTAGTCAAAACGTACTTCGCGGAGCTTGATAAAATCGGTGCTGAACAGGTTACCTTCCACGTTGTCACGGCCGAAGTGCGCGTTGTAGTAGGTCCAGATATTTTCCGCGATCACATCGTTGGGGCGGAACGTGCCGTCATCGTTTCTGACAACCCCACTGCCAATGATTCCGTTGTAGCGGCCCGGAATGGTCTTTTTCAGTTTTCCTGCATCGGCCAGAACCGAGTGCGTGAGGGAGAAAGCTTTTGCCCCAAACTGTGCGTCAAAAAGGACGTTCATGCTGAATTGTTTGAACCGGAACTGGTTGCCCAGGCTGGCTCTCCATTTTGGCATGGCGTTGCCCAGGTATATCATGTCACTGGTCAGCACCGGGTAGCCATTCTCATATATGATCTGTCCATCCGGGGCCCGCAGGTAGCCTCTGCCGTAAATGGCGCCCATGGTCCCGCCGGGGCGGGCCTCCACAGATCCGCGCCCGCCGGGGCCTCTCTGCAACTGGTAGGTCAACAAACTATCGGCCAGTTCTACTACTTCGTTCCGGTTAGCGGTGAAGGTACCCGTGATGTCCCAGCTAAAACCGGCCGCGTTTCTGAATGGCGCACCGTTTGCCTGAATCTCAATTCCTCTATTCTGCACCTCACCGGCATTGAGGGTAGCGTAATCGTACCCAGAGGACCGATCAATAGGCACTGGAAGGATCTGGTCAAAGGTTTTGCTCTGGTACAAAGACACATCTACGCCCAAACGGCTTTTGAACAGGCGCACATCAGCCCCTACTTCAATGCTTTGCGTGCTCATGAAGTTAAGCGTGGGGTTTGCGATGGTGCTTGGGTTTGATAAACCACCCGGGAAACCGGCCTCTGTGGCGTAAGTAAAGGAAGTCTGGTAAGGTCTGGTGGAGCCGCTACCTACCGCTGCCCAGGATCCTCTCAGTTTCACAAAGGAAACGGCTTGCGGCATGGGAATGAGTTCAGAAAGAACCGTACTCACACTTACCGATGGATAGAAGAAGCCCAGGTTTCGGTCCACGCCAGGAGTAGCCAGGGTACTGGCCCAATCCTGGCGTGCGGTAAGATCTACAAACAACCACTCATTGTAGCCTAGCGTTGCCAAGCTGTACAAGCTGTTCACTGCAAATTCTGCACGGTAAGGATAAGCTAGTGGTACTACCGCACTGTTAGCGAAGGTGAAAATCTGCGGGTAAGACAACTGATCTGCCCGAAGTTCGTCGCGGTTATAGCGGTTTCTCATCCGGCTACCCCCTACCGATACGCTGAAATCAAAGCGGTCTCCCACTTCACGGCCGTATCTCAGCAAGAAATCACTGTTGGTTTCCTGAGAGAAGATGTTCTGCGTGCGGAACATGCCTTGCTTGAACTTCTCGGTGTCCATGGGTCGCTGCTGGGAACGTGCCTCGTAAGAATAGTCAATAGCCGTTCTTACCATTAAGCTGAGGTGCTTGGTGAAGTCATAGGTGGCCTGCACGTTACCAGTTACAGAGTGCCGGTTAGATTTATTCAGCATCTCATAAGTGATCAGGTACGGGTTGTCTACCAGGCTGCTGAAAGGATAGTTCTGCAACACTCCTTCCTTGCCCGGCTGCCAGTATTGTTTCAGCCAGTTCAGGTCTGCGTTGGGCACCTGGAACATGAGCCAGTACATCAGAGACTGGTTGTTGTACCCCGTAGAAGGCAGGTTATCTGCGTACTTGTTGGTGTAGTTGATCTTGGTGGAGATACGGAGCTTGTCAGTTACTTTCTGGCTCGCCGACAAAGCTACCGTGTTGCGGGTGTACCCCGTGTTGGGGATAATCCAGGTGTTTTTCAGGTTGGTAAACGAGAAGCGGGCCGTGGTGCGGTCGGTGCCGCCATCCAAGGTCACGCTGTTGGTGAAGGTTTTCCCGGTCTGGAAGAAATCTTTCCGGTTGTTCTTGTAAGGCACCCACGGAGTTCTTTCGGTGCCGGTAGTGCGGGTCACCGGATCATACTGGTAGAATAGCTGCCCGTCAAACTTTGGCCCCCAGGCCGAGCTGGTGCTGCGGGTGCTGGCTCCGTCTTCGGTGGCGTTGTAAGAGTAGTAATTGTCGCCGTTTACGCCCTGGCCGTACTCATATTGGTAATCTGGCCAACGGGAGATGGTTTCAAAAGCAGTGTTGGAGTTGATGGTTACTCCTATGCCTTTCTCGCGTGATCTGCCTGATTTAGTGGTGATGATAATAGCGCCGTTGGCTCCACGGGAACCATACAAGGCCGTTGCACCGGGGCCTTTCAGCACGCTCACGCTCTCAATGTCCTCGGGGTTGATGTCGTTCAAACTGGTCCCGAAATCCACCGGCGATTCACCCTGCAGATAGGCTGTGCTGCCGGTACCCGTCTGCCGGTTAGATCCACCCATCACCACGCCGTCTACCACAATCAAAGCATCAGACTGGCCACCCAGGTCGTTTTCGCCCCGCAGGATGATCCTGTTAGATCCCCCAGGACCGCCACCCGATTTAATCAGGTTCAAACCCGCTACCCGGCCAGACAAGGCATCGGTCCAGTTGTTGGGAAGCGCATTGGTCAGTTCCTCGCCTTGTACTTCCGTCACGGCATACCCTAGCGCTTTCTCTTCCCGCTCAATACCCAGGGCTGTTACTACCACTTCAGACAATTGCTGGCTGTCTTGCACCAGGCTTACTTTCACATTGGCCTCGTTCTGGTTGAAGGTTTTCTTGAGAGAGGTATACCCTACAAATGAGAAAACCACTTCTGCCCCTTTGGGCACCTGAATGGAGAAGGTTCCATCGCTTCCGGTGGCACCCACGGCCGTTCCGTTTGACGTGATCACCACCCCGGGCATAGTTCCCAACTCAGCGGAAGAGACAACCCCTGAGATCCTGACTCTTTCCGTTTGCTGTGCATTCAGCACCACTACCGACTTTGGCTGAAGTTGGATTTTTTCAATCTGCTTAGTACTTGTGGCGGATGAATTTGGCGTAGCATGGGCCAGAACCATTGGGGAGTGTTGCCCCGAGGTCTCCATCCTCATGCCGGCGGGATGCTTCTGCGCTTCTGCCAAGGGGGGCAGCGCCAGAAACGAAAACCCCAAAAGCATTTTGTAGGGGAAGAAGTTTATCCTCTTGTTAGAAGGAAGTAAACGTTGTCTCATGGTTGAGTTGTCTGTTTATGGTAAGTTGGATATTGGCGATGTTGACGTGCCGATAAGCGGAAGACCGACAGCAAATGGTAATTTTCCTATAAGCGAAATGTCCTTGATTTGACACTTCAAAAGTAGTGGACCGGTTTGTTTGAGGGCGAACCCAACCAGTTATGCTTTTGTAAAGCTTTTATTACCGCAATGTTTTGAAGGGGAAATGGGAGAAAGTAACCTCTTGTTTCAAAGCCACTTTCCGGAAAATGGACTGAAAATGCAGGGCTGCAAAGATGAATTTGCGTGAAAGATGAGGCTATCTCCTCTTAAGAAATAGGGAACATTATCTGATCGTCCCCCTTTGAAGGGGGTAGGGGGATGATAAAGTGGTTGGAAGATGCATATCCTTAGCTACGGAGAAGCCAATATGGCGCGGAAGTTACTTCCGTGACTTTCCAGTAAGTCACGGAAGTAAATCCGCGCCATAGAAAGAAGGTGATTATCGGGGATACCTGATCAGCAGGAGCAATCATCCCCCTCCCCCCTTCAAAGGGGGACGGAATGCTTAGGCGATTGGAAAGAAATCGACAATTGAAGATCGGCAGCAGAGAACTGAGACTATAAGGCTTTGTTTGGCATCAACTTGAATTCCTGATTCCGGTGCCTTTTCAGAAAAACACCCTTTAAACAGGTCCTCGCTACAAGCAGAAAGCCCCGCCACCTTTTCAGGCGCGGGGCTTTCAGACAACACACAACACGAACTTAAACGACCTATAAACAAACTAAAATTAACGCTCACACAAATAGATTGAGGAAGTCTTGCTTGCCGTTGAGGTACTCATAGGCGAAGCCTTCTTCAAGCATCCGCAGTTTGATGTTCTCCACATCATGCGGGCGCTTCACCTCCACACCAATAAACACCGGACCTTTTTCCTTGTTGTTTTTCTTGATGTACTGGAAATGGATGATGTCATCCTCGGGGTGCAGCACGCGGTTCACGAAGGTGCGCAGGGCGCCAGGCTTTTGGTTGAAGGTCACCATGAAATAGTGCTTCAGGCCTTGGTGCTGCATGGCGCGCTCTTTGATATCCTCCATGCGGGTGATGTCATTGTTGCTGCCGCTGATGACGCAGACCACGTTCTTCCCTTTTATCTCCTCGGCCAGGGTTTTCAGGGCCGAGATGGTCAACGTGCCGGCCGGTTCCAGCACCACCCCTTCTTCGTTGTACATCTTCAGGATGTCTTCGCAGATCTGGCCTTCGGGTACCAGGAGAACATCGTCCAGGAGCTCGCGGCAGATCTCGAAGGTGATTTCGCCGGGGCACTTCACCGCGGCACCATCCACAAAGGAGTCAATGGTTTCCAGCGGCTGGCGCTTTTTCTCCCGGATGGAGTTGTACATAGACGGCGCTCCCAAGGGCTGCACGCCAATGAGCTTGGTTTGCGGACTCACCTGCTTGAACACGCTGGAAAGACCAGAGGCCAATCCGCCGCCCCCGATGGGCATCAACAGGTAATCAATAGAGAAATCAGCGTCCTTGAAGATCTCCAGCCCCACGGTGGCCTGTCCTTCAATGATGGACAGATCATCGAATGGCGGAATGAAGTTACTGCCGCGGCCGTCGCAGAATTCTTTGGCGGCCTGGAACGTATCATCGTAGGTAGCACCGGTGAGAACCACTTCCACCATGTCCTTCCCGAAGAGGCGCACTTTGTTCACTTTCTGGGCAGGCGTGGCGGCGGGCATGAAGATGTAGCCTTTGATGCCCAGCAGCTGACAGGCGTAGGCCACACCCTGCGCGTGGTTTCCGGCACTGGAGCAGACAATCTCCCGCTCTCTTTCCTCAGAGGATAAAGAGGAAATCTTGTTGTACGCCCCCCTGATTTTATAAGAACGCACCACCTGCAAATCCTCGCGCTTGAGGTAAATCTCAGCGTCGTAGGTTTGCGAGAGCCACAGATTCTTCATCAAAGGCGTCTTGTAGATGACGCCCTTCAGGTTTTTAGCCGCCCTCTCAACATTTCCCAACGCGACCACGGTTTCTAAGGAAGCTTCTTTCTGCATCTTGATTCTCTATTTAAAGGAGAGGTGTTTCAGACCCGATTTTCAGAAAACGACCTGGAAACACCTCTTTCGTTTTGATGGCTTATCGGCCCGAGCGAAGTTTTCTCACTACCGCGCCGGTTTGCCACAATTCTGATTCGCGTACTTCTTTCAGCTCGGCTTCCAGTTCCTGACGGTAGCCTGGGGTAGAACCGCGCTGGATGGTGCGCTCGGCTTCTTTGCCTGATGCTACGCTGTCATACAGTTCATTTAATACCGGAAGCGTAGCCTCACGGAACTTGCCTTTCCAATCCAAGGCGCCACGCTGAGCCGTTACGGAGCAGTTGCTGAACATCCAGTCCATGCCGTTCTCGCCTACTAATGGCACCAGGCTTTGGGTTAATTCTTCCACGGTTTCGTTGAAGGCCTCTGACGGAGAGTGACCGCGCTGACGCAACACCTGGTACTGGGCCTCGATGATGCCGGCCAAAGCGCCCATTAACACACCGCGCTCACCGGTTAAGTCTGAGTACACTTCTTTTTTGAAATCGGTCTCGAACAGGTAACCGGAGCCCACCCCAATGCCCATGGCAATGGCTTTCTCGTAGGCTTTGCCGGTGGCATCCTGGAACACCGCGAAGGAAGAGTTCAACCCTCCGCCTTCCAGGAACAGGCGGCGCAAGCTGGTACCGCTGCCTTTGGGGGCCACTAAGATCACATCCACATCGGCGGGCGGAATAATGTTGGTCTGCTCCTTGAAGGTAATCCCGAATCCGTGCGAGAAATAAAGCGTCTTGCCGGGCTTCAGCCTTTCTTTGATGGTTGGCCACACGGCAATCTGACCGGCGTCTGACAACAGGTTGCAGATGATGGTACCGCGTTCTACGGCTTCTTCAATAGAGAACAAGGTCTGTCCCTCTACCCAACCGTCTTGCTTCGCCTTCTCCCAGGAAGCAGAATCCTGACGCTGTCCCACAATCACGTTGAAGCCGTTGTCGCGCATGTTCAATGCCTGACCGGGTCCTTGCACGCCGTAGCCAATCACAGCTATTACTTCGTCTTTCAGGGTTTCCTGGGCTTTTGCCAACGGATATTCATCGCGGGTCACAACGGTTTCTTCTACACCGCCGAAATTGATCTTTGCCATTTTGTTTGGTTAATATGGGTTATGGTTTTATTTACTCGTTTGGTGTTTTAGGCCTGATTTCATGAAAAGTGGGCTAAAACAGGTTGTACTCTCTGAGCTGGCGCGAGTCTCCAGACTCGTGCCCAGGGATGTCGGGTAGTCTCCTGACTACCCTCGCTGCAACGCAGCGATATTCCGCATTGCTGATTCTAAGCATTTCCGGTTCGTGATTCCCGGCGAGTCTGGAGACTCGCTTCATCCGGAGGCACGAGTCTGGAGACTTGCGCCAGTTGTTTCGGTTTTCCTTATTTCCCTTCTATGGCGCGGAAGTTACTTCCGTGCCTTGCTTCTAATTTTATCGTAAGTCACGGAAGTAACTTCCGCGCCATAGAAGGGCCATAGTTAAACGGTTGCTTAGGCCAACATGAATTACATGCTGAACACATTATCCCGGCTGTTCAGGAACTCGTTTTCGATGGCGTCCTGGCCCGGTTCGGCGCGCTCAAACTCGCGGAGTTTGCGGTTGAAGCCGTCACTGCCTTTGATGATGGCGATGCGGGCGCTGCGTACAAACTCTATCAACCCGAAGGGCTGCAGCACCTTGATCAGGTTGTCGGTCTCTTCACGGTGGCCGGTGGTTTCAAAGACGGTGTAGTCCTTGCGGATCACCACGGCGCGGGCTCCGTTCTCACGCAGCAGGCGCTCTACTTTAGCCTTCTCGGCTATGATATCCGTGGGCACTTTGTAGAGAGCCATTTCTTGCCAGATCACGTCTTCGTTGGTGTTGAAGTACACTTTCAAAACCTCCACCTGCTTTTCAATCTGCCGGGCGATTTTACTCACCACCTCCTCGGTCTCGTTGATCACGATGTTGAAGCGGTGTATGCCTTCAATTTCAGAAGGCGACACGTTCAGGCTGTCTATGTTGATCTTGCGGCGCGTGAAAATCATGGCGATGCGGTTCAGCAATCCCACATGGTTTTCGGTGTACACCGTAATGTTATATTCCTGCTTTTCTATGGGCGCTTGCTCAGGCATATTCTGTTTGGTTAGGCACCTATTTTAATCTGATTTCGCTCACGCTGCAGCCTTGCGGCACCATGGGGAACACGTTGTTCTCTTTGGTCACCATCACTTCCAACAGGAAGGAACCAGGATGCTCCAGCATTTCTTTCAGGGCATCATTGAGGTCGGCGCGTTGGTTCACGCTTCTGCCCGAGATGCCGTAGCCTTTGGCTACCGTCACGTAATCGGGGCTCTGGATGTCCACGAAGGAGTAGCGCCGCTCATGGAACAACTCCTGCCATTGCCGCACCATGCCCAGAAACTGGTTGTTGAGGATGAGGATTTTCACGTCCACGCCGCTCTGCATGATGGTGCCCAGCTCCTGAATGGTCATCTGCACGCCACCGTCGCCAATCACGGCAACAACTGTTCTATCCTCTGCGCCAAACTTAGCCCCAATGGCTGCTGGCAGCGCGAAGCCCATGGTGCCCAAGCCGCCGCTGGTGATGTTGCTGCGGGTGTGGTTCAGCTTGGCGTAGCGGCAGGCCACCATCTGGTGCTGTCCTACATCGGTTACAATGATGGCTTCGCCTTTAGTGAGTTCGTTCAGTTGCTGGATTACCTCGCCCATGGTCATTTCCCCTGAGGTTGGGAACAGCTCTTCGCGAATGACCGCGTCAATCTCCTGCTGCTCAAACTCCTGGAATTTCGCCAGCCACTCAGTGTGCTGTTTCTTTTCCACCAATTGCGTCAGCAGCGGCAAGGTTTCCTTGCAGTCGCCCCACACCGGCACGGTGGTTTTTACGTTTTTGTCAATCTCGGCGGGGTCAATGTCCAGGTGGATGATTTTGGCTTGTTTGGCGTATTTGTCCAACCTACCGGTTACGCGGTCATCGAACCGCATGCCAATGGCGATCAAAACATCGCACTCGTTCGTCATCACGTTGGGGCCGTAGTTGCCGTGCATGCCCAACATGCCCACGTTCAGCGGGTGGTCACTTGGCAAAGCGCCCGCGCCCATGATGGTCCAAGCCGCCGGAATACCGGATTTCTCCAGGAACTCACGGAACTCCTGCTCGGCCGCGCCCAGCATCACGCCCTGGCCCCACAACACGAATGGCTTTTTAGCGCTGTTGATGAGTTCGGCCGCTCGTTCAATGTATTCTTTCCTTACAATCGGCTTTGGCCGATAACTGCGGATGTGGTCGCATCGCTTATAGCCCTGGAAAGGGAACTTCTGCAACTGGGCATTTTTGGTAATGTCAATTAGAACCGGTCCGGGCCGACCGGTGCGCGCGATATGAAACGCCTTGGCCAGCACCTCCGGGATCTCGGTGGCATCAGTTACCTGGTAGTTCCACTTGGTCACCGGGGTAGTGATCCCGATCACATCGGCTTCCTGGAACGCATCGGTGCCCAGCAGGTGCGCGAACACCTGGCCGGTGATGCAGACCAGCGGCGTGCTGTCAATGAGGGCATCGGCGAGGCCGGTGATGAGGTTGGTGGCGCCCGGACCGCTGGTCGCGAACACCACGCCTACTTTGCCGGAGGCACGGGCATAACCCTGGCCCGCGTGGATTCCGCCTTGTTCGTGGCGCACCAACACGTGCTTCATGTTCCCGGGAAAATCGAACAGGGCATCGTAGATGGGCATGATGGCCCCACCGGGATAGCCAAAGATCGTGTCCACCCCTTCCACGGAAAGGGCGTGCAACAGCGCCTGACTGCCGCTAATCATGGTGTCTGTTTCAGGCAAGGCTGGGGCTTGTTTCTCTTGCGTTAACATAGGCTTCTTCCTGTAAATCGGTGATACAACCGTGGCTGGCATCACTTACTGTTCTGATATATTTCAAAAGCACTCCCCCTTGCACATTTGGCTTAGGTCTTTGCCATTGGCTTCTCCGGAGGGCTAACTCGGCATCGTCTAGCTGCACATCTATGGTATTGGTGGTAGCGTCCAGCACAATCCAGTCGCCGTCTTCTACCAGGGCAATGGTTCCGCCGTCATAGGCTTCGGGGCAGACATGGCCGATGACGAATCCGTGCGTACCGCCCGAGAACCTGCCATCGGTAATGAGGGCTACTTTATCGCCTAATCCAGCACCCATGATGGCTGAGGTGGGTTTCAACATTTCGGGCATGCCGGGTCCGCCTTTTGGTCCCACGTAGCGAATCACCACTACCTGGCCAGGCTGGATTTTGCCATGGGTGATGCCCTCGTTCAGTTCTTCTTCTGAATTGAAGACAATGGCGGGTCCTTCAAACCGCAGGCCTTCTTTCCCGGAGATTTTCGCCACAGCGCCTTTGCTGGCCAGGTTGCCATACAAGATCTGGATGTGGCCGTCTGCTTTGATGGGGTTAGAAAGCGGTCTTAACAAATCCTGCTCCTCTCCCAGTGGCTTCACGTTGGCTAAGTTCTCGGCTAAGGTTTTGCCGGTGACAGTCATTAAATCGCCTTTGAGCAAACCTGCTTCCAGTAAGGTTTTCTGCACGGCAGGCACTCCACCTAAAGCGGATAGGTCTTCCATCAGGTATTTGCCGCTGGGCTTCAGATCGGCCAGCACCGGCACCCGGTTGCTGACTTCCTGGAAATCTTCCATCGTCAGTTTAACGCCGGCGGCATGGGCGATGGCAATCAGGTGCAAAACGGCGTTGGTAGAACCACCCAATACGGTAATCATCACCAGTGCATTCTCAAAAGCCTCGCGCACCAAGATGTCGCGGGGCTTGATATCTTTCTCTAACAGTTGCAGAATGTAGGCGCCGGTATCCAAGGCTTCCTGGTTTTTCTCGGCGCTCACCGCTGTGGAAGACGAAGAGAATGGAAGGCTCATGCCCAGGGTCTCAATGGCGGCGGCCATGGTGTTGGCGGTGTACATCCCCCCGCAAGCCCCCGGGCCCGGACACGCGTTCCGGATGATGCCCCGGTAGTCTTCGTCAGAGATAGCGCCGTTCAGTTTTTTACCGTAGGCCTCAAAGCAGGACACAATGTTCAGCTTCTGGCCTTTGTACTCCCCACCCTTAATGGTCCCGCCGTACACCATCAGCGAGGGGCGGTTCAGGCGCGCCATGGCAATCAACGCACCTGGCATGTTTTTGTCGCAGCCCACCACGGTAGCCACGGCGTCATAGTAATGGGCACCGGCCATGGCTTCAATAGAATCAGCGATCAACTCTCGGGATACCAGCGAAAAGCGCATCCCGGCGTTGCCGTTGGTGATGCCGTCGCTCACGCCAATGGTGTTGAAGCGAAGCCCCACCATGCCGTTGGCCTGCACGCCCATTTTCACGGCATCGGCTAACCCATTGAGGTGCATGTTACAGGTGTTTCCCTCAAAGCCTGTGGAGCAGATGCCCACAAACGGTTTGCGCAGATCGGCCTCCGGAATACCCGAGCCGATGAGCATAGCCTGGGAAGCCGGTAAGCTGTCGTCTTTGGTGTAGATGCTGCTGTATTTATTTAATGCCATGGTTCGTAATGCGGTGTTTTTGAGGTGTTTTCACAAAAAAAGAGCCTTTCTACCGGGTGGTGAGAAAGGCTCTGAAGGATTGTAAGAGGCCGTTCCTACCCACCTTGCGGCAGAGGAATAATGACAATAATGGAAATGACCGACTGTAGTCGCATCTGGTATTATCTTTGGTTTCAGGCATGTTTTCAGCAAAACTGGCCTGAAACGTTTCTTCGTTAAATGATGGTGCTTAGCCCTATCTCCAGGTTTTTCAGGTGCCGGAAACACTCGCCGCCTTCCTGCACATAGTCGGCGATGAAGCCGCCCACCTGCTCGGTGGTGAACGGGTTTTCCTTGTTCAGTTCCGGGGTCAGCACGTTTCTTTTCAGGGCGTATTCCACGCCTTCTTTCACCAGATCTGCCTCTTCCTGCAACCCGAAATGCTCCAGCATCATGGCTACCGAAAGAATGGTAGCAATAGGGTTAGCGATACCTTTGCCCTTGGCCTGCGGGAAAGAACCGTGGATGGGTTCAAACAACGCTGCGGTCTCCCCTACCGATGCCGAAGGAAGCAAGCCCAGCGAGCCGGCGATCACCGAGGCCTCGTCTGAGATGATATCCCCGAACATATTCTCGGTGAGGATCACGTCAAACTGTTTCGGGTTCAGGATCATCTGCATGGCGGCGTTGTCCACGAACAGGTAATCCACCGCTACCGAAGGATATTCCGGGGCGATCTGCTGCACCACTTCGCGCCACAGACGGGACGTTTCCAGCACGTTGGCTTTGTCTACCAGGGTCAGTTTGTTCCGGCGGTTAGCCGCTGCCTGAAAGGCCAGATGCGCGATGCGCACGATCTCTTCTTTAGAGTAAAAGCAGTTGTCAAAAGCGCCATCCTCGGTGCGGCCTTTCTCCCCGAAGTAGATACCGCCGGTCAGCTCCCGGTAGATCATCATGTCTACGCCCGAGATGCGGTCTGCTTTCAAAGGAGAATGCTCCAACAACACGTCATAGGCAGTTACCGGGCGGATGTTGGCGTACAAGCCCAAAGATTTACGCAGGCGCAACAAACCTTGCTCTGGGCGTACTTTGGCGGCCGGGTTGTTGTCGTATTTAGGATCACCAATAGCCCCCAGCAGGATGGCATCGGCTTCAAAGCAGGCTTGCAGGGTTGATTCAGGCAGCGGGTTGCCGGTGGCATCAATGGCGCAGGCGCCCATCAGCTGCACATCCAGTTCAAACTCATGCCCGAAGCGTTCAGAAACGGCTTCTAATACTTTGAGGGCTTCGGCACATACTTCTGGTCCAATTCCGTCGCCGGGGAGAACGGCTATCTTTTTACTTAATACGCCCATGGTCTGCTCTTTTCGTATTGTTCTATTGCGTCTTTCTGATTTACTAAATAATCAATGTCATCGTAGCCATTGATCAGGCACTCTTTCTTGTAGGCGTCAATCTCAAACGGGATCTTCTCCTCCCAAGCCGGCACCTGTAATTCCTGTTTCACCAGGTCCACCACCAGGGTGGTCTGCGGGTCTTCCTCAATCTGGCCCAACAGTCTTGCCAAAACCTCATCTGAGACCTGAAGCGGCAACAGTCCATTGTTCAGGGCGTTGCCTTTGAAAATATCAGCGAAGAAGCTGGAAATCACCACTTTGAAACCAGCATCATAGATTGCCCAGGCGGCGTGCTCACGGCTACTACCGCACCCAAAGTTCTTGCCCGCTACCAGAATCTGACCGCTGTAACGGCCGGTGTTCATCACGAAATCGGCTTTGGGCTGACCGGCGTTATCAAAGCGCCAGTCTCGGAATAAATTCTCCCCGAAGCCTTCGCGCGAAGTAGCCTTCAGGAAGCGGGCCGGGATAATCTGGTCGGTATCTATATTCTCAATCGGGAGCGGAACCGCCGTAGATTGAAGCACTTCAAACTTTTCCATCTAACTGTTTTATGTACCACAAGGGCACTTTACAATTCTTAATCTGATCGTCCCCCTTTGAAGGAGGTTGGGGGATGATTTCTCGGGCAGATCAAGCATCCCCGAGAACCACTTTCCACCCCATCAGAGCAACTGCTCTGCTTCTTCGTACTGCTTTGTCATCCCCAATCGGCTCCCTGAAGATTCATTCAGGTATTGGGTGATGTCCACAATCTTGCCTTCCACGGCGGTGATGGCCGCCACCAGCGGGCTGGCCAGCAAGGTGCGGGAACCCGGTCCCTGACGGCCTTCAAAGTTGCGGTTAGAGGTGGAAACGCAGTAAGCACCTGCCGGAATCTTGTCTTCGTTCATGGCCAGACAGGCGCTGCAGCCCGGCTCACGGAGTTCAAAACCAGCCTCGGCCAGCACTTTGTCAATGCCTTCCTCAATGGCTTGCTTCTCCACGTGTTTGGAACCTGGTACTATGATGGCCTCCACGTGGGGGGCTTTACGCTTGCCTTGGACGAATTTGGCTACCTGGCGCAGATCCTCAATGCGGGAGTTGGTGCAGGACCCGATGAACACATACTGAATTTCCTTGCCCAGCAAGGATTCGCCCGGCTGAAAACCCATGTAGTTCAACGACTTGTTGTAGCTGGCCACTTCACTGGCCGGAACATCAGTAGGGATCACCTCATTGATGGCCATGCCCATGCCTGGGTTGGTCCCGAAGGTGATCATAGGCGCGATGTCCTGCGCATCAAAGAAGAACTCTTTGTCAAAGGTGGCGTCTTCGTCGGTGTACAGGGTAGACCAGTAGTCCACGGCTTGCTCCCACCGCTCACCCTGCGGCGCAAACGGACGGCCTTTCAGGTATTCAAAAGTGGTTTGGTCAGGGGCAATCATGCCGCCGCGGGCACCCATCTCTATGCTCATGTTGCAGACCGTCATGCGGCCTTCCATGCTCAGGGCGCGGAACGCACTGCCGGCGTACTCTACGAAGTACCCCGTTGCCCCGCCGGTTCCCAGTTTGGAGATCACGTACAGGATGATGTCTTTGGCGGTAACGCCGTTTTTCACTTCCCCCTCTACCGTGATGCGCATACTCTTCGGTTTGCTTAGCAGCAAGGTCTGAGACGCCATTACCTGCGCCACCTGGCTGGTACCAATCCCGAAAGCAATTGCTCCGAAAGCTCCGTGGGTAGAGGTATGGCTATCGCCGCACACAATGGTCATGCCGGGTTGAGTCAACCCTAATTCCGGCCCCATTACGTGCACTATGCCCTGGTTTTCATGGCCCAGGCCGTACAGTTCAATGTTGTGCTTGGCGCAGTTTTCAGTGAGTTTGTCCACCTGAAAACGGGAAAGCGGCTCCTCAATGGGGAGGTGCTGGTTTTTGGTGGGTACGTTATGGTCGGCGGTAGCCACAATCTGCTCCTTGCGGAACAATGGCAATCCGCGGTGTTCAATCTCGTCAAATGCTTGCGGGCTGGTTACCTCGTGGATGAGGTGACGGTCAATGTAAAACACGTCCAATCCACCCCCAGGAATGGATTTCACCACGTGGGCAGCCCAAATCTTATCTAATAATGTTTTCGCCATAGTTTTCTCTCTTTTGTCCTCCTGGAAAGTTCTTGTTGGCCAGCTAGCGCTTCAACCGCTTTTGCCGTTCGCCATTAGGTTCCTTTCAGGAAGACAGGAAAGGGTTTTAGTTCGCAGAAACCAAATTATCCTGCTCCACCATCAAATGGAGGTCTTCGTCTACTACTTCTTTCTTTTTATCTGCCACTACCAGGAACGCAGCATACGCTTTGTCCAAGGCTGATTTTTCTAGGGAATAGCCCAATTTCTGCATGCGGTAGGCCAAAGCGGCTCTGCCGGAACGGGCAGTTAATACAATAGAAGAATCCTCGGCGCCTACTTCTTTGGGATCAATGATCTCATAGGTTTCGCGGTGCTTAATCACGCCGTCCTGGTGGATGCCGCTGGAGTGTGCGAACGCGTTGGCGCCCACAATAGCCTTATTCGGCTGCACCTGCATGCGCATCATGTGCGATACCAAATGTGAGGTCTCGGTCAACAGACGGGTGTTCACGCTGGTGTCCAGGTTCAGGTACGGGTGCTGACGGAGAATCATGACGACTTCTTCCAGGGCTGTATTGCCGGCGCGCTCCCCTACCCCGTTGATGGTACACTCAATCTGGCGGGCTCCGTTGATCACTCCGGAAATGGAGTTGGCGGTAGCCAAGCCTAAATCATTGTGGCAATGCGTGGAAAGGGTTACGTTCTGTACGCCGCGCACATTCTCGTAGAGGTACTTGATCTTGGCCCCGTATTCTTCGGGCAGGCAGTACCCGGTGGTATCCGGAATGTTCAATACGGTGGCTCCGGCTTTGATGGCCGCTTCGCACACCATGGCCAGGAACTCGTTATCGGTCCGGCCGGCGTCTTCGGCGTAGAACTCTACGTCCTCCACAAAGCTTTTCGCCAACTTCACGGCAGCCACGGCCCGCTCAATGACATCGGCTTGGGTAGTGCGCAGTTTGAATTTCACGTGCGACTCAGAAGTACCAATACCAGTGTGGATTCTGGGGAAACGGGCAGCTTTCAAGGCCTCGGCAGCTACCCTGATGTCGTTTTCCACGGCGCGGGTAAGTCCGCAGACAGTGGCGTCCTTGGTTTGGGCCGCAATGGCCCGAACCGCCTCAAAATCGCCGGGGCTGGAAACCGGAAACCCTGCCTCAATCACGTTCACGCCCAGAAGCTCCAATTGCCGTGCAATGATCAACTTCTCCTCCATGTTCAATTTGCAGCCAGGCACCTGTTCGCCGTCGCGCAACGTTGTATCAAATATTTGTATCTTCTGAGCTGACATCGTTATTTTGGCTTCTATTCGGATACAAAGAAGCGCGTACTAATACGGAAGCAAAAAATTATTTTTCGCCGTTCTACTATTTCTGGCCACCCCTTCTTAAATTATAAAATACTGAAAATCAATATTTTAACAACTTCCTATTTACAATGCCTAACCAAAATATTGATCCTATTTTTCAGTTAATAAAATCACTGACCCCCTCAGAGAAACGGCATTTCCGGCTGAACACCAATAAGAGCGGCTCCAGCGAAGACTTGAAGTTTTTGCAGTTGTTTGATGCCATGGAACAGCAGGACACCCTTAATGAGTCCCAGATTCTGAAGCAGGTGCCCAGCATTAAGAAGGCGCAACTGGCTAACCTGAAGAACAACCTGTACAAGCACCTGCTCGCCAGTTTAAGAACGTTCCATGCCCCACAGAACCTGGACATCCAACTGCATGAGCAGCTGGATTATGCGCGCGTACTCTATAATAAAGGGTTTTACCAGCAGAGCCTGAAAATACTGGACAAAGTAAAAGTATCTGCGCTGGAGTATGAGTTGCCGCACATTGCCCTTACCGCCATTGACTTTGAGAAGCTCATTGAGAGCCAATACATCACGCGTAGTTTAAGTGGTCGGGCCGAGGACCTGACCCAACAAGCCACCCAGGTTTCTTCGCACATCTACCGGATGCACCAGCTCTCCAACGTGGCCCTGCGCCTGTACGGCCATTACCTGAAGGTAGGCCTGGCCCGGAACCAGGAAGACTATGAATCCATCACGGCTTTCTTCCTGGAGAACCTGCCGGAGATTGACTACCAGAACGCCGGCTTCTACGAGAAACTGTATTTCTACCAGGCCCACGTATGGTACCACCTCATGACCCAGGACCTGAAGGCCTGCTACCGTTACGCCCAGAAATGGGTAGATCTGTTTGACGAGTACCCGCACATGAAGGAGCGGCGGCCGGTACTGTATATAAAAGGCATGCACAACCTGCTCAACGCCCTCTACAACCTGCTGTACCATTCTAAGTTTGTGCAGGTCTTGCAGCAACTGGAGGAGTTTGCCGATGATCCAAAGCGCCGCTCCAACGCCAACATTGATACGCTGCTATTCCTTTATATCTATACCAATAAGATCAACGCCTACTTTCTGGAAGGGAAGTTCACCGAGGGGCTGAAGGTGATTCCGGGTGTATTGAAGAACCTGGAAGGTTTCCATGCGCAACTGGACCCGCACCGGATGCTGGTGTTCTATTACAAGATCGCCAGCTTGTACTTCGGCAGCGGCGATTTCAAGAAAGCGATTGAGTACCTGAACAAGGTCATCCACCACAGCAACACCAGTCTGCGCGAAGACCTGCAGTGTTTCGCCCGCATCCTGAACCTGATCGCCCACTACGAAGCCGGCTACGACGACGATGCCCTGGACTACCAGATCCGGACGGTGTACCACTTCCTGGGCAAAATGGACAACCAGCAGCAAATGCAGGTAGAGATTTTCCGTTTTCTGCGCAATGTGGGAAATATAGCCCCAAATCAGGTGAGAGAGGCTTTTATCACCCTCAAGGAAAAGCTCATTGCCATCTCCGAGAACCCTTACGAACGCCGGCCTTTCATGTACCTGGACATCATCTCCTGGCTGGAAAGCAAGATCGAGAACGTGCCAGTGCAGGAGATTATGAAAAGGAAGGCGGGTAGATTGAAGTAGGGTGGTGTTTTAAGGCTGTTTTGGGGAAATTAGGCCTAAAACAGAGTTAGCGGTTCTTACCTTATTCATTTGGAGAGAATTATATATTGGAGAGAATTATATATTGGAGAGAATTATATAGCATGTTTGGAAGGGCAGTTCCGTTAATCGGCTGATTCTGAGCGGATAACTGGAAGTTTGACACTATACACAGAGCCAATAACCGGAACTCACTCCGTTTGTGCGGTAGTTAGGCGTAATGCATAAAAAATGAAGAAGATAAGAATAGCTTTGAGAGTAATCTTTGCCATGGCCTTGATTGTTTTTGCTACTAAGTCTTTTTCTCAGAATATAGCGACGTCTACCGAGGGCATTGTCAAAAAGATCCGAAACCAGCCTTCGCTTTTGCTAAACCACCGATTGACAAGGAAGAATATAAGATTAGCCAATAAATTGTCCGAAAAAGCCACCGACATCGAATTGATTAAGTTAACAGGCAGTGAGGATGAAAAGTAGCATGTTTAGCGTTTTTACTCCTAAAGAAAAGGAATTATCCGGCACTAGATTCCATCTATAATGCTTTTATCAAACGTGCATTGGAAGACCGCAGGATGATAAACAGATATAACAACAAGTGGAAGGGACATAATATTCTTCTGGAATCTGATGAAAACTTTGTTTACGATGTGTACAACAAGGGAAAATATTTGGAAAATCTGAAATAGCACTACGCCTAACATTGTATAAAAATCATGCTTCGGCCGACGGCCTCGCACGTTTTTTATACTAACCGTTAGCTGTAATATCAATTAATGAAATCAGAAGAGTTTTTAAAGAAGTGGAAGTCACTTGGTAGCGAACATTTGGTTGCAGAGCCAAACCTGCAATCATCTTTCGATTTAGGCTCTGTAGCTTTCGATTTTCTATTTATTATAGGCATGCCATCAGAGTTCCAAGAGCTGAACTTTGACTACTTACAGGAAAAGAAGTTGGTCACAGTTAACCAAATGTGGGAGCTTAATGACTCTGACTATGACAAATATTTGGCAATTGGTTTTAATGGAGCAGGTGACCCAATAGCAATAAATCTTGAGACACAAGAAATGCTTTATCTAAATC
This sequence comes from Sabulibacter ruber, assembly GCF_017355955.1. Lineage (GTDB taxonomy): Bacteria > Bacteroidota > Bacteroidia > Cytophagales > Hymenobacteraceae > Nibribacter > Nibribacter ruber_A. Next base: position 1,527,271 of record NZ_JAFFID010000001.1, read on the forward strand.
ATGACAACTACTTTAAGGAGGTTTTTATAAATTCTGATTTAAAGAAGTTTGCTTTTAGCGCAATAAGAATCAACAGTTTCTTTGATAGTTTTAATAAACTATTTACTGACTCCCTCTTCAATACCGAATTTTCAGATGAAGAATTTAACAAGGTTCTTGAAGACTTGAAATTGATAGATTCAAAAGTATTTGAGATTCCAGGAAGCCACTGGCAAAACACTTTAGAAACTTATAAGTGGGAAAGAGATGAAGAAAGAAAAAAATACAACAGATAAACGCCAGCATCGGCCGACGTCCTCGCCCACCGTTTAGCTTAACCGTTGTACGCAACTGCAAAAACGAACCGTCTGCGTAAATCCACATTTTTTGCTTGGCGGGCTTTAACAAGGGCAACAATTTTCGGCATTGACAACTGCGCTTACTTTTGCGGTAAACTTGCTCAATAATAAGTGTCAAATTAATTCTAATAACCTCAGTTCAAAGCGGGAAGATTTTCTTAACCGCTGATTTCAAGCTTATATCCTTTGCCGCGTATGACCACAATCTTGATATTCGGATCAAATTCCAGTTTCTTTCTAAGTTTTGAAATGAACATATCCAGACTGCGGCCAACTATAACACCTTCATCTTCCCATATTTCTTTTTGTAGCCGGCTTCGCTCTATAGTCTCATTAGGAGACAGCGCGAAAATGCGCAGTACACGGGCTTCAGTTCTGGTTAAGTCTAGAGTATTTCCATTTATTATGAGTTTACGAGCCTCCGCGTCGAACGACATTGACCCCAAAAGGATTATACCAGTAGGCAGACTTTCAGGTAAGGCCTTCCGCGGCTTAACAGATCCTATTAAAATAAATCCAACAAAGACTAAAACTGTCAGGCTGCCCAGAAGGTATCCATTCTTCGCGGTGATTATTCCTGGCGGTTTGAATTTAATACTAATCTTGTAACACGCTACGGGTTGCCTTCTTCCTATACAGGCTACAATATCTTCTTTCTTATTTTTTGATATTGCATATCCATAGGCTACACTGGCGTTGGCACAGTTCAGTACATTAACCACGTAATCACTTGTGAGCGGGTCTTGGGCTAACACACGCTGCGTAGTATTCACCAAGGATTCGGGCTGAAAAGAAAAGGCATTCTCAAAACTGATCTGGTATTCATTTCCAGCGATCTTTTTTACCGGAAGTACTCGTGATACACTGTCGCCCGACTGCAAAAGTAATTCATGTCCGATTCGGCGAAGTAAAACTTCCCTTCTGGCAAAGTCATAGTCATCATTGCCGGCCATGCTGAATGCCACGCATACTATCGAGATAAACGTGAGTAGTAGTAGTAATAGTCCGCCCAGGTGCTTTCGATTGACGGGCAAGAGATTTCTTCTAACAGGCATGATGTCAAGATATTATTTACAAAGTTTACATTCTTATTTACGATCCAAGTCCCTGAGCCTGAAATAAATCAACGTATTTTTATTGCACCAACTTCAAGAGGATTCGAAAAATAAATGAAAAGCCTTAAACGAATCTGATGTATCAGGAGAGGGGTCTATGTTAATTAAAACTACAAAGAATTATGAAAAAGGTTATGTATGCGCTGATCTTACCGCTGGTGGTGGTAAGCGGACTAGTATTCGCCAATCGCGATATCAAAAATGAAACTCCTAAAAAACCAACCACAAAGCCACTCTCTGCTGCAGAAAGGGAAGCCGCATTGAAAAAGTGGGAGGCTACCCCTGAAGGTATCATGTACAAAAAATGGGAAGCGTCTCCCGCAGGTAAAAAAGTGTTTGCCAGTGAGGCTAAAGTAAGGAAGTCCCTTAGAGATTATACCAATATGGAGGGAGTGATTACCTCTCTTTCTCTTCCGCAAGGCTCACGATTAGGTTATGGGGTGATGGTCAGGATTAATGGTGATGATTATATTCTAAATTTTGAGCCAGAAAAGTCTCAACTTGAGCAATTGCTTAGCCTGAAAGTTAACGACAAAATAATTATCAGAAGCCGTACCGTATCACATGCCCCCAAGTATTCCTTTCCAATAGTGCGGGGCGACTATGTAGAACGAGATGGTAAAGTTATTTATCAACGTACCCCTCGCAAAGGCGGTTGCTGAGCAAAGTTATGATAGAAAGGCTTTTACTGAATTTAAAGTGAAAAAGCCTCTGACTTCTTTCAAATACCACAACTTCATAAACACTTTTAGGTTCTTCTGCTGCGGCTTTTACATGTACTAACCATTTTAAAGGCGTACCTTGGCCGAACCAATTCGCACCAATGGAAGATGTTTCCTGGAAGAGTACATCTTAAAAGTTTTTAATTCTTAATTAATGAGTGATTCAACCAATATCTGTTTGTCTTGTGGACTCTGCTGTGACGGTACTGTGATTGGTTTCGTACAGCTCGATCGGGAAGAGTTGCCCTTATTGAGAGATATAATAGATATTGAGAATACCAATGGCGAAGGTTTCTTTCTTCAACCCTGTAACAACTACTGTGATGGGTGCACTATTTATTCTAAAAGACCCAAACAATGCGCCAGTTTTGAGTGTGGAATTTTAAAATCAATAGAGAAACAGGAGTTAGACTTTGATGCAGCCCTTGATATCATTAACGTAGTTAAACAAAAGAAATTTACTATTGAAAGCGAGTTAGCGCTACAGCAAATTGAATTACAATCCCAATCATTTTACTTTAAAATGGGAGAAATTAAAAAGCTGATTCAAAAAAATGCTCCTGAATTAGCGTTAACACAAAGCCAACTAAATTTAATAGAAGACATCAAGCAACTTGACAATTTATTGGCAAACAAATTTGATGTCTAACTATTTTATTCAATCAAAAGAGCAAGATAGTTAGACATCAAAATTTTATAAAATCATTCATATGCTACAATAAAACAGCTGCTAATAATAAACTGTAGAGACCAAGCAATAAGCTAGTTATAAGGCATTCAACTCTCCCATGGTGAATGCTTTCTGCCTGCCCTTGTACGCTTTGCGTGCCTGCTCCACCTCTGCTGCCTCTATTTTACCAGCATTGTTGTTCCAGGACTTCCGGATAAAGCTTAGCAGTTCGGCAATGTCTTTATCAGACAGAGCCTTGTTGTGACCAATGCCTGGCATCTCGCCAATAATGTCGGGGGTCTGATACAACATTCCATTTACTTTGACAGGGCCGGTCATGCCATACAGGACAATGGGTATCAACTTGCTTTTGCTGCCGGTTACCCAGTTTGAATTATTCAGCGGCGGCGCCAGACGTTTCACGCCATTCCCATCTGCCCCGTGGCAAGACTGGCAGGTGGAGGCGTACAGCTTGGCGCCAACAGGAAATTCTTTTGCCACTCCTTCAGGATTTTTGCTGCGCTTTACTTTACGCATATCCTCCAGCACTTCTCCCAGCCGCACGTGTAGCACAGAACTTGTATCCTTGGCAGCCATGGTTTTGTGATAGAACACCTCTTCCCTGCCCTGCATACTGCTGATGGCGGCATCTGCCACATATTTGTTCCCAGGATACCGCTTTACAACCGTCTGCACCAGTCGGTCGGCAGCAGGCTTATCAAACTGACGGATACTGGGTGCCAGAAATGCCACATATGTGGCCGCCAGCGAGTCATGTTGTGCTACCAGTTGCCCAAGCACCTGCACAAACGTGGTGTAATTCTTGGCCGTCATAACAGAAGGCAAAACACTCAGGGCCTGCATCCGGATGGTCCATTGTGGCTGTTTGAGCAAGGGCAATACGTCTTCGGGCCGCAAGGCATTCATGCCTTCCAAGGCCCACAGCGCATGTGCAGCCGCTACCGGTTGCTCCCTCTGTTTCAGGAGCTGGCGTAGGGCCGAGATAGCCTGCGGATACTTTTTATCAACCAGCAGTTGCTGTGCCTTGTCACGCACCCATCCGTTTGTATGCTGTAGCAGCTTCACAAGTTGTGATGGCTCCTGCGGCACAACCACCGGTTTAACTTCCTTTTTTGCTGGAACTATCCTGTAAATGCGCCCACAGGTGATGGGCTGCTCCAGTTGCCGTTGGGCTATCTCTTTCGCCAGGTAATCGGTTAAGTAGAATTTATGCTGTATCACGCCTCGGTACATATCCAGCACATACAATCCACCATCGGGACCATCGTACAGGTTGACGGGCCGGAAACGCTCATCTGTGCTTGCCAGGAACTCCCGTCCTTCGTAAGCCTGTGCGCCCTGCACCAGGTAGCCCTTTTCGGTTAGGATGTTGCGCTTGATCAGGTTGGCCGCCGGTTCCGCTACAAAAGCGTTTTGGGAGTACTTTTCTCCAAACAACCCACCCCGGTAAATAACCGGTCCGCAGGCCGCTGTGAAGTTTACCAGGCGCAGGTTTTTGTCTAGAACACCTTCCTGATAGCCCCGGTTTACCCCCGTAGTAGCCCTGGCCGGATATACCCTGTTGTTGCCTACCAGGTCCACATCAAAGCCTGCCACAGTCTGTTGGTTCGCGTTAGCGGCGCCCATGCCCGGGGCGAAATAATCGCCTAACAGGTTTTGGGAGTTGTTGTTGTAATAAAGCCTGCCATGATTGTCCTGGGCAATGCCCCACTGTCCCCTGAAATGCGTTTTTTCAATAAGCCACTTGTCTCCTTTTTTACGGTAGCGCTTGGTGAATTTAGCGCTGTAAATCCAGTTATCCATGGCGCGCAGCAGTCCGTTTGGCTCATGCTCCACATTGCCGCCCTGGGTATAGCTATTATCTACCAGGGTCCTTTTGCCCGGCTTGTCCTGCTTTCTTTCATAGTACCACAGGTTGGGCGGCATGGCCACCAACAAGCCATCCTCTACCAGGCAGAGCGCCCGTGGCAACACAAGGGAGCCCAGGAACACTTTGCGGTCGTCAAATGTACCATCCCCATTCTTGTCTTCCAGAATGACAATTTTACCCGTGGGCAGTTCTTCGCCGGTGCCTGCCGTATCGGGCATGTAGTTCTGCATTTCTGCTACCCACATGCGGCCTTTCTCATCGAAGGTCATGGCTACAGGCGAATTGATTAGGGGCTCTGCTGCCACCAGCTCCACCCTAAACCCTTCCTCAACCTGCATCTTCTTCAGCGATTCCTCCGGAGACAAAACAGGCGAGGAAGCGTACATCTCCCTTATTTTAACCGAGTCTGTTTCAACCTTCTCTCCTTCTTCCTGCGCAACCTTGGTATTACTGTTCGGCTGACAAGCCAGCAGCATCCCTGCACAGGTGAAGGCCAACAGGGCATTATAATAAAAGCTTTTCATGCGGTACTGCTACATTCTTAATACAGATGGTGCGATGCCTGCTAAGTTGTACGTAGCAGGCACCGCACCATCTGGTTTGAACCACGATAGGGATACTTGGTTTTACTTTTTACCGGTGAACTTTTGGTACTGGGCATTTACCTGCTCATCTGTAAGGCTGCTGCCCGATTGAATGACCACCCGGTGCCGGAAGGTAACTGACTTACCAGCAGGAAGCTTGTAGTTAAGCTCTTCCTTACCATCGCTCATTACTTTTTGCCCAAACGGGTTTGCAGCAAACAAGCCATACCCGCGGGCGTGCCAGTAGGTGGGAAAGCCTATGTTCTGCGGGTTATCCATCAGCACTACAGATACCGGCTCATTGCCCACAACCCCGGTCAGGTTCACCCATTTTCCGCGGGTACCCCATACATCGTCGCCATTTTTGCCTTCACTGCTGCGGTAGTTTCCGGTTACGCCTTCGTTGTTCATGACGGGGACAGGTGTTGCTTTGCCGCTGGCATCAGTAAACACCTCTGGTTTGGTAGAAGGATGCTCCAGTTCACGGGCCAGGCGAATGGCTATAACTCCTTCTTTGTTATCCTTAAACAAAACATCTTCCTTCAGGGCTGTTAAGGTAGTGATTCGGTCAATGATGCGAGTATCACCTTCGCCGCAGAAGACGTACTTAGTATCTTCTTTGATTAAGGCCGTACCGTCAGGCTTCTGCCATTCTGAGCTTACCTCCAGTTCTGCTTTGGCATCGCCGTTGGTCATTTTGTTTACCCGGGTATGGCGGATGGTTCCAAAGGGGCCTTTGTGGCTGCCAGTATCATTGGAGTTGTTCCAGAAGTCGTGTCCGTTTACATCGCCAAAGTTAAACCATAGGCCCACGTGGTGCGGGTGGTCTACCCTTTCGCCCGGTCTGGGGTCCATGGGCCAGCCACGCGTGATAAAGTTTCCCCTGGCGGTGCGAATGGGATACAGCACCGGCTTTTTCAGGACATCCGGATAGACATACGAAGTAAAAGGCTTGCCTTCTACGGTTACGTCTACCCGTTTCTCCTGCTTGTTTTCTGTGAGTACAAAGCGCTTTGCCTTGCCCTGCGCACCCACCTGTAGGTTATTGCCCATCAGCAACGCCATGGCCAGCAGAGGTGCTGCAAAGAATTGTATTGGTTTGGTTTTCATGTCTAATCAGTTTTAGAAAATCTACTCCGGCTCCTGCCTCAGGAGCCGGTCCTTTGAGGCCTCTTCTAAGATTGAGTTAGCTTACAATTACCTCCTGCTTAGCATCATCAAAGGTGACGCGTTTGCCGGTTTGCATGGCTACGCGGGTCATGATGGTAGCAAGGGAATGGTTATAGCCCGCACGCACAGAGGCATTGGGCGTTTTACGGCTGCGTACGCATTCCATCCAGTTACGCATGTGCAGCGAGGTCATGGGGTCGCCTCCGGTGTTGGCATCGGTAGATACTTTTTCGGCACGGGTGGGCAGGGTATAGTTGGCCAGCAGGTTCGCCTTCATTCCCATTTCATTGGCCATGCTCTGGGTCAGGCCGCCTTCTGAGGTCACCTGGTTGGTGTCCAGGTTCAGCATACCGCCGTTTGAGTAGTACAGCTCTCTCACGCCGCCGGCACTGTTGGTGAACCGGGAAGTATACACTACCTGGAAGCCTTTTTTAGGGTCGTTTTGAGGCCCATAATCGAAAACTGCCGTCAAAGTATCCGGGTTTTCGCGGCCGTCCTGCCACAAATAGGTACCGCCGTTGGCTACCACACTGCGCGGATGCTCCAGGTCGGTGAACCAATGCACGGTATCAATCTGGTGCGACATCCACTGGCCCGGTATACCGGAAGAGTACGGCCAGAACAAACGGTACTCCAGGTACTTGCGCGGGTCCCAGGCTACTTTGGGGCGGTTCATCAGGAAGCGGTCCCAGTCGGTGTCTTCCTGCCGGATTTCGTTTACCAGCTTTGGCAAGCGCCAGCGGCCCGGCTGATTCACGTTCCAGCTCATTTCCACCATTTTAATGTCACCAAACTTGCCAGACCTGATGTATTCATTCGCTGAAATGTAGTTAGGGGCGCTGCGGCGCTGAGAACCTATCTGTACAATTTTACCGGATTCCTCTACAGCCTTCAGTATCGCACGGGCATCTTCCATTGTTTCGGCCAGCGGCTTCTCAATGTAGGCATCCTTGCCGTTACGCACTGCCTCCACTCCCATGAGGGCATGCTGGAAGTCGGCGGTACTGATGATTACGGCATCCAGGTTTTTAGAAGCGTACAGCTCATCGTTGTTGCGGTACTTCTTAATCTTACCACCCGACTTCTCTCTGATGAAGGCTTCTGCCTCATCGCGGCGACGGTTCCAAATGTCTGAAACTGACACAAACTCGAAGTTCAACTCCTTGGAATGGTTCATGAACGCCGGATATAACGAGTTCTTAAACCTGTTTGAAAAACCTACAATACCTACTTGTACGCGGTCATTGGCACCTAAAATTCTGCCGTAACTTTTGGCACTTATGCCCATGCCCATTAAAGAAAAGCCTAATGTTCCGAGCGCAGCTTTTTTGATAAAGTCCCGGCGGGAGTTGTGTTCATTGCATTCCATAGGTATTGCTGATTTAGGTTTTGAGTTTACACGTTCTTCAGGATGAAAGAGCACCTTTATCTAGTGCTATTGCTGATTAATACTCGTTGTTTATTTCCAGCCAGTAACCGTCTGGGTCCTGGATGTAAATCTGCTTCACGCCATCGGCCCGCACATTTATCTTATCGGGCACACCCTTTGAGTTGTAGTACCTGATGTTGTGTTGGCGGATGCGCTCCATAAAGGCATCAAGAGAGGGCACGCTGAAACAAAAATGGCGGGTGATGTCCTGATAAATCTCTTTGGGTGCGCCCTGTATCAGGTGCAGCTGGTAGGGGTCGCCTATGCTGAACCAATCGTGCAGGCCGTCTTTAAAAGGCTCTGGTATTTTTTTGAACTGCATCACCTGCTCGTAGAAAGCAGAACTCTTTTTCAGGTCATGCACGTGCAATGCAAGGTGGTTGAATCTGATGGCGGGTTTGTCTATAGCAGCAGTGGTTTGTGCCTGCGCAGGAGTTAGTTGGGTCATGAATAGGGCAATAAATACGAACTTGAGAAGTAGTTTCATGTGGCAGATGGTTAGCTTCCTGTCAGGGAAGCCCTATTCTGAAGTTCTGTTTTGTTTTACTTCGTATTCAGATTCAGGAGTTTGATGTTGCGGTACCGCACCTCGTCGCCGTGGTCCTGGAGCAGGATGTGGCCTTGCGGCGCTTCCCCAAATGCCTCAAATTTCTGGTACTTGCTGGCTGCCACCAAATCTCTGAACGCCTGGCTACCCCGCTCATACTCTACTACCTTTACCCCATTCAGCCAATGCTCCACGTGTTTGTTTTTGGAAACAATGCGCACTTTGTTCCACTCGCCAATGGGCATTACTTTCTTATTTCGGGCAGTAATCAGGTCGTAGAGCGAGCCAATGGTGCGGTTGCCGTCTTTTCCCATTTTAGCATCGGGGTGCAGTTCGTCGTCCAGAATCTGGAACTCCAAACCAATGGCTGAGCCCGGGCTTTTAGGCAAGCGCTCTGTTACAAAGTACTTGACACCGCTGTTGGCGCCCGGAGTTAATTTTGCCTCCAGGGTCAGTTCAAAGTTGTCGTATTGCTGTTCTGTGATGATGTCGCCCCCGTTTCTGGACTCACCGCCCCCCGATTTGAGCACGACCAGTTCGCCGTTTTCTATCTTCCAGCCTTGCTCGGGGAATGCATCTTTGTAGGCCCCCCGCCAGCCTTTGGTTGTCTTGCCGTCAAAGAGCAATTTCCAGCCTTCTTTTTTCTCCTTTTCGGTCAGGGTGTTATGGCTTTCAGGCGCTGTAATTCCTTCAGCAGTAGACGTTGCACTTGCTGTCATCTGCTGCTGGCTATTGCAGGCTACTACCGTTCCAAGTGCCATAGCGCCCATTACTATGTTTATTCTTAAGTTTTTCATTTTTGGCCTGTTTTTCAGAAATCGTTAAACTTTTACTCCTTTGGACCTCAGGTACGCATGGCTGATTTTAGCACACTCCAGCGGTGTTTTGTCCTTCTCAGGCACCGCATCTAACTCGATTATTCCCCAGCCTTTGAATTTGATTTCCTGAAGGGCCGCCAGCACATTTGGCAGGTTTACTTCTCCTTGCCCAAGCTCCACAAATTTGTACGCTTTGGGTCCTGCTTCCGGGGTCTGCCGCACGTCTTTCAGGTGCAAGGCCTTTATCCTGCTTTTATATTGTTTGATGGCCGCTTCCGGACTTCCTCCCCCCTGTTGGTAGTGCGCTATATCCAGCAGCAGGTTCACATATTTATCATCACAACTATCCATGATAACCGCTATCTCTTGGGGTGTTTCCCCTAGCTGGTGCATGTGGTTATGGTAGACCGTCTGCACCCCCAAGTCGAGCGTACGTTTGCCTATTTCGTTCAGCAGGCGGCCATAACTTTTCAGGTCGGTAGTGCTGGGGGCACCTTCTTTGGGACGTGAGGAATTGGTCACCTGCAGCATCTGTCCACCTAGTTTCTTCACGAAGGCAGCGTTCTCCAAATGCTGCTCAATGACAGCTTTGTCGTTGCCCGTGTTGATGTTGGCATTCCCACTGGAGAACATGCACAGTTCCAGTTTATGGGTTTTGAGAAGATCCAGCAGGACTTCAGGTTTATTCCCATATTCTTTAAAGGTGTTCGCGCGTAACTGTATGCCTTTAAAGCCCAGAGAGGAGATATCTTTGATGGCCTGTACATCGTTTCCGCCCCAGGTAATAGAGGCGTACCCTACTTTCATACCCGGCACCGAAGCGGCTCCGGCACTGCCTATAAAGGACAAAGCCGGAAGTGCCAGTGCTGCCACTCCTGCTTTTACAATAAACTCCCTGCGCGAAATTTCTGATGCCATAAAATGTAAAGGGAATAGTTACTTGAACGAACTAAGAAAAGCGGTTACAACTACAGACTGCAGTTATGCCCTTGAATATAGCAAAACAACGGGAACCACCAATGAACGACGGGCTTTCATGTACCTGGACATCATCTCCTGCTAAGAGAGCAATATTGAGTTTGTACCGGCACTGGAAATTATGCGCCGAAAACCACAAGGTTAAAGTAGAGTATATTAATTCAACCTACCCTTGCTACAGGTTGCCGCAATGTTCATTTTCAGGAAAACTTCTGGACCAGATGAAGCATTCTATCCACCTATGCCTTTTCCCCCTGTTAATAGCACTGATTTCAGGTTGTGGCTTACTTAGAAAGTCTGCTAAAGACGAATTTGTAGATGGGTATTATCGGCAGAGGTTTACCGGTAAAAAGCAACTTGTTTACGTGAACGTAGATGAGAATAAGGTTTTGGTTTACCCGGTACATTCCAAAGAAACCAGCCCTGAGCCAGACACCGCGAACGTTCTTGCATTTTACTCTGAAGAAAACCACTCCAAAGCTTTACCGGTGTCTATCTTCAGTAAAAAGAGCCTTGATCTCGATTTTCTTACTACTCCCTTGAAATACCGCTTTCCTACTGCCGGTATTCCCAGGCAACTGAACTCTAATCTGAATGGCTCCATCTATGTAGGAATGCGCACAGACCGGTATGTCTTGCACTACCATTCCACCCCTTTAAGAAAAGCAGAAAGGAGCATTACCCACCTGGGTTTTTCAGCGGGTCTTTTCAGTGGACTTGGAAATACCGCCATCAATCCTACTACTACACAAGATCAGGTTAACCAGGAATATGACGGCATTATCTGGTCTAAAGGTATAGCAGGTATTGTAGCCATTAATAACTTCACTGCGGGGCTAGCTCTTGGCTTTGATAATCTTCTGGATACCAACCGCAGGTATTGGGCCTACCAGTACAAGCCTTGGATAGGGCTTTCTTTTGGCCTGAACCTTAATTGATTCTCCTTCACCAAAAGCCTTTACTTTGTTTTCAAAGGCTGAAAGAGTTATTTGTCTTCATAACTTGCTCAAATTGAAGTTCAAAGCTGCTGCTGCCTGCTAGTAGGAACCTATCCTGTTATCTCTCCTCTACCTCTTGCTGTATGCAACAAAATATTAGTACAGGTAAAACGCTGTTGCTTAAGACCTCTTCTTTGATTTTGCCAGGAGCCTGCCTACCAGGCACTATGGTAAGCAGAAGAACTTCTGTTCATCCCTGAAAGCTCTACTTCTCTCTAACTGAAGGAAAATTGCAGCGAAAATTTCGTTGCCCATGTAAAATCCGGTGGTAATTCCAGGTCGTAGGTTCTGTCATTCAACCACATAAACCTATGAAATATGAAAAAGAATTATCGCTTTCAAGTATGGGTTTCGGGCCTGTTCTGCCTTTCTAGTCTTCTAACGTCCTGTTCAGAAGACGTACTGGAATCTAAAGACCATCTCAACGCTACGTCTAGCTTAGACGCAGTGGTGCAACGTGATGTGACCTTTTACGCCCTCACAGACAATAACCAACTGGTGAAGTATACCACTAGTGGCAAGGTACAGGAAGCAGGAGCAGTGAATATCACAGGCCTGAGAAGTGGTGAAAAACTCCTGGCCATTGACTTTCGGCCGGCTACCGGGCAGCTCTACGGGGTGAGCAACCAGAGTTACCTGTACGTGATCAACCAAAACACCGGAAGAGCTACCCAGGTGGGCACCATGCCTTTCTCGCCGGCCATAGACGGCACGAAGGTAGGGTTTGATTTCAACCCTACGGTAGACCGCATCCGGCTGGTGACGGATAAAAACCAAAACCTCAGACTTAACCCAGAAACGGGAGCTGTAGCAGCCACAGACGGAGCCCTGAACCCCGGCGACCCAGATGTGGTGGCGGTGGCCTATACCAACAGCATGGCAGGCGCTTCTTCTACTACCCTCTATGACATAGATGTAAAAAGCGATAAGCTGTATATTCAGAATCCGCCTAACGCCGGTACGCTGGTGGAAGTTGGTCGCCTGAACGTGCAGGCGGTGGGAGAAGGAGGCTTTGACATAGCCCCTGATAACTCGCTGGCCCTTGCCGTCCTGTTCGGGCGGGGCGGCGGAAGCGAGAACCAGAAAGAGGCTTCCAACGGAAACAAATACCGTTTCTACAGCATTGACCTGACCACCGGCAAAGCCATGAACCTGGGCAAAACAGCCCGTACCCTTCTGGGCATTGCCATTCCTACCAACCCGGTAGCCTATGGAGTAGATGCCAGCAACAATCTGCTCATCTTCAATCCGTACAATGCTTCCATGGTGGTCTCTAAAGCCATTACTGGCCTTAAACCCGGTGAACGAGTGTTGGGCATAGACATGCGTCCGGCTACTTCACAACTGTACGCGCTGGGCAGCACCAGCCAACTGTATACCGTGAACCTGGCATCGGGTGCCGCTAGCCCCGTAGGTACGCCGTTCACCCCTGCCTTGTCCGGGGAGTATTTCGGGTTTGATTTCAATCCTACCGTAGACAGAATTCGCGTAGTGAGCAATACCGGCCAGAACCTGCGCCTGAACCCGAACACCGGCACGGTAGCCATGGCAGACGTGATGCTCAACCCGGGTAGCCCAGCGGTAGACGCCAGCGCCTATACCAATAACTTCGCCGGGGCCACCACCACCGCGCTGTATAACATTGATTACAACACCGATGGTCTTTACCTGCAGAACCCGCCTAATGCCGGAACCCAGGTGTTCATTGGCAGCCTGGGAGTAGCAACCGGCCCCAATAACGGGTTTGACATTGGAGGCGTAAGCGGCACCGCGTTGGCTCTCCTGCAAACCGGCGGACAGTCCGGCATCTACCGCATCAACCTGAGTACCGGTAGCGCTACCCTGGTTTCTACCCTTTCTCAGACTCCGGTAAGCTTTGCCCTTGGGTTAGGCTTCTAAGTCATCTGATCCTTTTCTTACTTCCGGTTGGTCCTGTCCTACATTTTGGGCAGGACCAACTGATTTTAGTGGAGTAGCCAACAGGCTGCGATGTTTTGGGGCAGTTTTCAGGAAAACGGAGCTAAAATAGTGCTTGTAGCTTACCCTCAGTAACTTCCTGCAGCCATCAACAGAAAACAGGAAGCCAAGCTAAAACCTTTATATTTGAGGCACCTTTACAGCAGCGCGGGCCCTTTTTAACCGCTGCAGCGCTCCTCTCCTATGATCAATTACAATCCCAAAGACTGGTTTGTCTTCATTTTTCGCTTCTCCAGATCAGACACCTTCCGGCAGTTACTGCCGCTTTTATTTGCGGTTGGGGTTTATTCTGGGTTGGTAACGTACCTGGAGCTAAACTATCTGCAGGAAGAAGCGGCAAACCACCTTAAAAATGTGGGGTTGATGCACAGCGTGCTGGGGTTTGTGATTTCCCTTTTGTTGGTGTTCAGGACCAATACGGCGTATGACCGCTGGTGGGAAGGCCGCAAAGTATGGGGCAGTCTTACCAACTGTTCCCGCAATTTGGCCCTGAAACTGCAGGCCTGCCTCCAAGAGCCGGAAGACAAACTCTATTTCCGCCAGATGATTCCCAACTTCGCTTTTGCCCTGAAGAACCACCTGCGCGAGAACGAAGACTACCAGGAACTAGATTCTGTTTTGGACCTGAAAACGGAAAAACACCTCCCAAACCAAATCGCCAACGCTATCTTTTCAAAAGTAAATGACCTGCACCAAACCGGGGCCCTCTCTGCGGGGCAGCTGATGATTCTGGACCAGGAAATCAGGAACCTGACCGAGGTGACCGGCGCCAGTGAGCGCATCAAGAATACGCCTATCCCCTTCACCTACAGCGTCTTCATCAAGAAATTCATCTTCTTTTATGTCATGACGCTGCCGTTTGGGTGGGCTTTCAGCATGGGCTATTATGTGATTCCGATGGTGATGCTGGTCTTGTACGCCATGGCCAGCCTGGAATTGATAGCCGAGGAAATTGAGAACCCCTTCGGCTCTGATGATAATGATTTGCCGCTGGACCAGATCTGCGCCAACATCCGCAAGCACGTAGGCGAGTTGCTGGACTAAGCTTCTCTTCTCCCACCGTAAGGAAACCAACTCTGCCTACAAAGGCCCTGGCCCGTTCTCTATGTTCCTGGTAAGGTAGCGGGTAAGCAAACTTCCTACGGCCCCGGAACCGGCGTATTTGGCAAGGTTGTCCAGCAGTTGAATCTGTTCATTTTGCAGCCACTTCCACTCTTCAGAGGCTATGAGGTGGAAGCCCCGTACCCCAATACAGATAGCAATCACAATGCCCGCTACTATGATATTCCCTTGAATAGCCCAATGGATAATGGTTCTGGCCCCTTGTTCGCGGTGGTGCTCCCGGGTGCGGCGGTCTCTGGCAAACCACTCATCTTCTTCTTTGGCTTTTCTTAACCCAACCTGCGGTAACGGGGAAGCCTTTATGGCATTAAGATCAAGGTCTGAGGGGTTACTAGGCTGATTGGGCTGCATGCGGAGCGTTTACTAGCTTCTGATAATACTCCTTGATAAGGTTGTTAGGGATAATGACGTTGTTGTTATGCTTTCCTTGCGTGTCCCACACCATCTTCCAGGGTGTGTTATCCTGGTGGGTCATGGCAGATAGATCTACTCCGGTATACCGCCCATACACTTCCCAGATCTTTTCCAGGAACGGTACCAGTTCGGTATGGGTCAGGGCTACGGGTGCACTCTCGCCAGGATTAGGCCCCGGGGCCATTTGCCTGATGGGCTCGCCGCCAAAATCTTTGAAGCTGTAGTAAACGGAAGGAACCACGGGCCCGTATTTCCACGCTTCTACCGGTTCGCTTAGTAGCGGTTCACCAGCCAAAGCCAAATACCACCCGTGCGCAATGTAAACCAGTTTCACCAGTTTCATATTGGTTACGGGTTCGCCGGTGTCAAACGACTTTTTGATAAAGAAGTTGGCAATGGCGAGGGCATTTTCCATGGATGTAATCATTAGCTCTTAAAAATAACGACGGGCCAATTGAGAAAGTTTAGCCCAAAGGCGAACAAAAATATAATAATCTGCCTGGTAAAACAAAGCGTCTTCCAGAGTTTATTTCCTGAAAAGCAGAGGGATAGAGAAGTCATTTCTAAAAGGAGGCTGAAAATAACCCAAAGGGCTCCCGGCATGCAAAAGACAGAAGGCCTGAGGCATTTTTGCCCCAGGCCTTCTGTTCATTAACAGTATATGTTTCTTATGCCAGTGCCCCTTTGTTTTTCTGGGTGTACAGCCGGCATTTCCAAAGCTCCAGTTCATCCATGACCAGTTTGGCCATGTATTCTAAGGTAATCTGGTCATCCTTTGAGAACTCACGGGGTTCCTTGTCTAAAATGCAGACCGAGCCCAGGTTATAACCATCGTAGGTGGTTAAGGGAACTGCCGCGTAAAACCGTAGCCCAAACTGCCCTGCCACCAACGGATTGTTCAGAAGGCAAGGTTCTTTCAGGGTATCGGTGAAAACGGTGGCCTCGTTCCTGAGAATAGCCAATGAACACAGACTCATGCCCCTGTCTGCGCCGCTTTCGCCTTCCATGCCCACGTTCCCTTTAAACCATACTTTATCCTTGTCCACAAAAGATACCAGGGAAATAGGTACCTTGAACACATGGGCCGCCAGTGCGGCTATGTGCCTGAAAGGTCCTTCCGTATCTATCTCTAAAATCTGGTAATCATGTAATTTTTGAACCCGATCTGTCTCATTCTCGGGGATGATCTCCATACCAAACGTATTAGTCATTGCCATAGACGCTATACTCTCTCTTCTGACTCTAATCTCCTGTTGAATTCTGCTATACGAAAGGCACTCTACAGAGTTATCTATAAAATTAAAGTTAATAATAGAATATTTATATTATAGTATTTCCCACATATTTATTCTACGTGTTTCTTCCTCTCTTCCATGCCTTTAGCCAATCAGAAGTCAATCTTCCTCTGGTTAACAAAAATCGTTCCCTTTGAAATTTCTTACTCTGAACCCTTCTCAGCGATGAAATTTTTCTTGTACCTTCAAGGAGAGATAACAGAATTTCACGCATGAACCCATCGGAAGAAGCGGCCCTGCAAGGACTGCTGGAAGCACTTAGATTTTCCCCAGACAACGTGCCTTTGCGCAAACATATTGCTTCTATTTACACCAGCCTTAACCGTCTGGAAGAAGCCGAGGCACAGTTACTCCTTGGTTTGCAGCACGCGCCTCAGGACAATAGCCTGAAACTACTTCTGGCCGAGGCCTACTTTAAGCGCGGCAAATACTCGGCGGCCTTTGTAGTGGTAGAAGAGTTGCACACCACAGATTACAACCCCGCCGAAGTTAACCTGTTGCACGCCCGTCTTTTGCTAGCCACCCAGGAACCCACCGAGGCGCTGGAGCGGTACATGCTGGCTACGCAGCAAGACCCCACCGCGCAGGACGCTGAGTTGGAGAAGGAGATCACTGAACAGGCCCACCCCGGCTTATCAGAATTTGATTTCAAGGTACCCACCCAGGCTCCGGACCAAGGCATAAACAGCCACATTGAGAAGCCCACCATCAAGTTCCAGGACGTGGGCGGCATGGAGAAGGTGAAGGAGGAGATTGAGATGAAGATCATCCACCCCCTGAAGCACGCGGATCTCTACAAAGCCTACGGCAAGAAAATAGGCGGCGGTATTCTCATGTACGGCCCTCCTGGCTGCGGAAAAACCCTGCTGGCCCGCGCCACGGCCGGCGAGGTGAACGCTTCCTTTATTTCGGTGGGCATCAATGACATCCTGGATATGTGGATTGGCAATTCAGAGAAAAACCTGCACCAGGTCTTTGAACTGGCCCGCTCCCAGGCGCCTTGTGTGCTGTTTTTTGACGAGGTAGATGCCCTGGGTGCCTCCCGTACCGATATGCGCAAAAGCGGCGGTCGCCACCTCATCAACCAGTTCCTGTCAGAGCTGGATGGCGTGGAATACTCTAACGAAGGGGTTCTGATTCTGGCCGCCACCAACACGCCCTGGAACATGGACTCAGCGTTCCGCCGGCCGGGCCGCTTTGACCGCATTGTGTTCGTGACGCCGCCTGATCAGAAAGCCCGTCAGGCCATTCTGGATGTGCTTCTGCAAGACAAACCCACCCACAAGATCAACACCGAGGCCCTGGCCAAGAAGGCGAAAGAATTCTCCGGCGCTGATCTAAAGGCCGTGGTAGACGTAGCGGTGGAGATGAAACTGCGCGAGTCAATGAAAAAGGGCGTTGCGTTGCCCATTGAGCAGAATGATCTGACCAAAGCCCTGGACCAGGTGCGGCCCTCTACCAAAGAGTGGTTCAGCACGGCCCGTAATTACGCCTTGTACTCCAACGAAAACGGACTGTACGATGAAATTCTGGAGTATTTAGGCATTAAGAAATAACAACATGGAAGCCATCAACCAAAGCCGGGCGTTACTGCTCATTGAGCAGGGAAAATACAACCTGGCCGAAAAAGAACTGAGAAGGGCCTTGTCAGAGGACATCCACCATGGCCTGAACCACGCGTACCTGGCCCTGTGCCTGATCAACCAAAAGAAAGCGAAAGAAGCCCTAAAAGAAGCCCAGCTAGCCATTGCGGAGGAGCCGGATCTTGCCTTCGCCCACTATATCCTGAGCGCCATCTATTTTGAGGAAGGTCAGACAAAAGAAAGCGAAGCCGCCATCCGGGAAGCGCTGGACCTGGACCCGTATGAGGCTACATATTACCACTTGCTGGGCAACATTTATTTCACGCAAGGCAAATGGCAGAAAGCCCTGGAGTTAGCCCGCGAAGGCCTGGCCGTGGAGCCCGAGAACGTGAACTGTCTGAACCTGCAGGCCCGTGCCCTCAATCGCCTGGGTGAGAAGAACCTGGCTTCTGAAACCTTTACCCATGCTTTTCAGCAGGCCCCTGATAACTCTGAGACGCACACAAACCAAGGCTGGGTGTACCTGGAGCAGAACAAGCATAAACCGGCCTTGCAGCACTTCCAGGAGGCCCTGCGGCTGGACCCCACCTCTGAGTTCGCCCGGGAGGGACTGGTGGAAGCGCTCAAAGCCAAATACTGGATCTACCGCGCCTTTCTGCAGTTCAGCTACAAGGTTACTTCTATTGGAAACGGCGCGCGCTGGGGCCTGTACATTGGCATGATTCTGCTGGTGCGGGTGATGCCGCTGCTCCTGCCCTTTTACCTGATGCTGGTGTTTTTCACCTGGTTTTCAGATTTGATCTTCAATACGCTGCTCCGTTTCAACTCCTACGGCAGACAGGCCCTGAACAAGGAAGAAATCAACGGGTCTAACCTGTTTCTGGTCTTGTTTCTGGGCGGAATTACCTCACTAGTCGTAGGGATGACCCTTCCGCTGAAAGAGGCTTTTTCACTGGGTGCGGTGCTGTTGGGTCTGCTCTTTCCGGTGGCCGGCACCTTGCAGCTAGCCAACCGGAAAACCCGGCAGAAATCTACCTGGATCACCGTAGGCATAGCCGTACTAGGCTTGGCGGCCGTGGTTTGTACTATTCTGGGCCTTGCCCTCGGCGACACCTTATTGGGGGCTTTTTATGTGGCCGTTTTGGGGTATACCTGGGTGCGGCAAGCGCTCTAGTTCCTAAACCTTATACTCCGTTTTTAACTCAATTATCAGAAAATACCCCAAAAACAAAGCGGGAGCCGATACATCGGCTCCCGCTTTGTTTTTGAAGACGTGGGCAAACTTAGGCTTGCTTCACTAACTGGATTTCAGCGTTCAGACGGATGTCATCGCTCACTACCACGCTGCCGGCCTCGGTTACGGCGTTCCAGGTCAGGCCAAACTCTTTGCGGCTGATCTTACCGTTAACCGTGAAACCGGCTTTGGTCTGGCTGTAAGGGTCTACCACAATGCCGCCAAATTCTACGTTCACGGTCACGGGTTTGGTAGTGCCTTTGATGGTAAGGTCGCCGTGTAACAGGGCGGAGTCTTCGCCGGTTTTCTCGTAGCGGTTGCCCACAAATCTGATTTCGGCGTGGGTTTCGGCCTCAAAGAAATCCGGGGATTTCAGGTGCGTGTCGCGCTGCTCGTTGTTGGTGTTGATGGAGTTGACATCGGCGGTGAACACCACGCTGGAAGCCGTAGAGAAATCATCGCTTTCGGTTTCCACTTCCACGTTGAAGCTCTGGAAATAACCAGTTACCGTGGTGATCATGAGGTGCTTCACTTTGAACTGTACTTCGCTGTGCATCGGGTCAAGAACCCATTTGATAGTTGCCATAGGGGTATGTAGGGGTTAAACAGAATTTTAACTTAAGGTGGGGAGTACGGAATGTCCTCTTCCCGGGTTGGATTTCAAAAGCTACATTTAATGTAGCTACATAAATATAGATTTTCTGTTACACCTCCAAACCGGGTTTCTGTTTCTAAGCTCTTTTCAGGAAAACATGCGGGAAATGAAGCCCCTGCTTTATGGGTCCGTAGCTACGAATTTGAAACTGCGGTTTGCGTCTTCTCTGAGGGGCTGGGTTTTACTTTCACTTCCAGGATCTCGGTGGTCAGTTTCTGGATATCGGCGCACATTTTCCGGATGAACTCCAGCTGCTCGTTCAGTAACTGATCTTCTCCGGTAAGGGTAGCCGCCGTCTCGGCCGGGGTTTCGGGCTTCTCCAGGTCAGCTTCGGGCACCTGGTACGCGGGATCAATGAGCCGGATGGCTTCTGACAGGGAAATCTGCGCTCGCCGGATGGGTTTGAGGAAAGCCCTGGAACAAACCTGGCTCCCGCCGGCCATCCGCTCAGACACCACGTTGGCAATGAAAGAAGAAAGCACGTGGTTAAGCACCACAAATTCATACACCTGCTGGCTGTTCAATTGCTTACTCTTAGGCTCGGCAGCCATGCGCTGGAACGCCGCCGATAGGTTCGCCGATTTCACATACACCTCTTTGCGGGCCAGTTTGTACTGCACCTCGGTGATGGCTTTCCCGGCCAGCCCACCGGCCAGTACCTGAAGATACCTGAGGTTAGCCGCCAGCACATCCTTCGCAAACGTTCTCACCTGCTTTGATTCCCAGTTTGGAAACACAAAATAGGTAGCCGCAAACGCAATGGCGCAGCCCACCAGGGTATCCACCACCCGTTCCTCCACAATGGCCAGGCTTCCGCCGCCCAGGAAACTGAACAGAATGAGCATGAAAGGAGTCATGAGCGTGACACTGAGCACGTAGTTGATGCGCTGCACACTGTAGAAACTAGCCATGAACAGCAGCATGAACAGAAACTGCACCGTCTCGTTGCGCACCAGATACAAGATGAGCAACCCAATGGCTCCGCCTACCACCGTTCCAATGATGCGTTCCTTGTTCCGCTGCTTGGTGAGGCTGAACGCCGGTTTCAGGATGACCACCACCGTAAGCAATACCCAGTAACTGTGCTGCCCGTACGGGTACAGCTTGGTGAGGGCGTACGCGAACAACGACACCAGGGCTACCCGCAGAGAGAACCGGAAAATGGAAGAATTGAACGTGAGGTTATCCAGAAAAAGCCGGGGCGAGTAGTTCTGCCGGTTGACAAACAGGCCGTATTCTTTGGTGTGGCGCTGAATGGCGGTACGGGTGGCATCTGCGTTGTAGTAAGACAGAATATCGGAAAGCCGCTGCGAAATGGTCCTGATGTTCACCAGAATCTTCTTCAAAACCAGCGTACTGGTTTCCTCCAGTTGCCCGCTCAGCGCATCAATGTCTTTCTTGAGCTGCTCTGTCTTCTCCTGAAAGTTGATCTGGTTGGCATGTTTCAGGTTGGCCTGCATGGCAAACCCGATGTTGTCCAGTTCATCGGCCAGGCTCTCAATCAGAGTGGCAATCTGGCCCAGAATACCGGTATGGCCAAACTTCTCCTGGATGGTGGCATAGTCATAGTGGATGGCGGTCACCTGCTCATAGAGGTCTACCAGATCCACGAAGGTCATCACCAGGCGGCGGCCCGTATCGGTGGATTCCTGCACAATCTGGCGGGTTTTGAAGAGAATCTCGCGTACGGCATCCTGTTTCTCGCTCACCAGAATCTGCTGTGACACCAGTTTGCGGTACTCTCCCGTAAGATCGGGCTGATGGCGGTAAAAAGAGGCTTTGATCCGGATGAAGCGGGCAATTTCCAGTATGCATTCGCCCAGCGCCTGTTGCGCCGCCCGGTACGGCATGATCTTGAACGACAGCAGGCTCAGGAGCAGATACCAGATACCGCCCGCCATCACCAGCAGACTGTGCACCAGAACCTGAAGGGGCTCCATTGGCCGGTCCATGGACAGGATCATGACCAGCAACCCCGCCAGGCCAATGAGCGAGGCCCGCATGCCGTATACCTGCAGCATGGAGAAAAGAAAAGAAAACAAGAAGATCTCCAACCCCAGGGTAACCACATGCATGTGCGCAAACCCGGTCACCACTGCCGCCAGCGTACACACGCCAATGCACACCAACATGCCGTTGCGCCGGTGCACCGCTGGTCCGGGCGAATCGGCGAGGCTGGTGCCCAGGGCTCCCAGGGAGATGGTGATGCCCGTCTGCAACTGGCCAAGGTAGGAGAACAGCAAAGCCGGCAACAGCACCCCAATGGTGATGCGGATGCCATCAGAGAAGTTCTGACTGTAAAAAAAAGCTTGTAACTCCCGAACCTTCCTGTTCATTCTTAAATGAGTGAATGCGTGATTGTGTGAATGACTGGTTAAAAATAACAAGTTCCTGGCAGGTATTGGCTTTCCTCTGTTGGGATTCCCTTTCCTCATGCCTCTTTGTTTTAAAGCCGGTTTCACCAAAACAGGCCTAAAACGGTACGTACATACCAGCCCCTTAACGTAAGTTGAAGGAAACAGGATCAGGCGTGGAAAGAACATCGGGCCGGTTCTTGACGTTTTAAGCCTGAATTTCAGTAAGTAAGCCTAAAACAATTATTTGCGTAAGTACCGTAGCCAATTTCACCGGCAACGCATCAGTTACTATGGTGAGGCCAGCCTCGTAAACCCTTCATTTGCTCATTCGCTCAAGCACACATTCACTCATTCAAAAATCACTCCTTACCTTTACGGCATGCGTACTCCTTCAGAAGTTGACATTTTGGTAATTGGGGCGGGCCCCATTGGGCTGACCTGCGGTATTGAAGCCCAGAAAGCGGGTCTCTCTTACGTGATCATTGACAAAGGCGCCCTGGTGAACTCGCTTTATAATTACCCCGTGACCATGACCTTTTTCTCTACCTCGGAGAAACTGGAGATTGGCGGCGTTCCTTTTATCTCAGATAACCCCAAGCCCCGGCGCAACGAGGCCCTGGAGTATTACCGCCGCGTCACGCTCAAGTTCAACCTCCACGTGCGCCTCTTTGAAGAGGTACTCTCTGTGCAGAAAACCGATGACCGGTTTACCGTACAGACCGCCAAAGGCACCTACCTGGCCCGCAAAGTGATTGTGTCTACCGGCTTTTATGATTTACCGGCCCTCATGGACATTCCCGGCGAAGAACTGCCGCACGTAACGCATTACTACAAAGACCCGCATTACTACGCCCTGCAGAAGGTAGTGGTGGTGGGTGCCAGCAATTCCTCCGTAGATGCCGCCCTGGAAACCTACCGCAAAGGTGCCGAGGTGACCATGGTGGTGCGTGGCCCCGAGATTGGCCGCCGGGTGAAGTACTGGGTACGCCCAGATATTGAGAACCGCATTAAGGAAGGCAGCATTAAGGCGCACTTCAATTCCTGTATCACCGCCATTCGGCCGGGCGAGGTGGATATCAACACCCCTGATGGCCCTATCACCATTGAGAACGACTTTGTGCTGGCGCTTACCGGCTATAAACCCAACTTTGACCTGCTGCGCAAGTTTGGGGTGGAGTTGTCACCGGATGATAAGTTGTATCCGCAGCACAACACCCAGACCATGGAAACCAACCAGCCCGGTCTGTACCTGGCGGGCGTGGTCTGCGGCGGCATGGATACGCACCTGTGGTTCATTGAGAACTCCCGCGACCACGCCGAGAAGATTGTGCAGCACATTCTGGAGCAAGACAGAAAAGACCAGCTGGTACCGGTTTAGCGGCTGTTTTTCAGAAATTATCCTTAAAACGCAGGCAACAAGCGCTGTTCTGGTTCTCTTTTGGAGAGACAGAATTGGCGCTTTTTGCTTTGTGGCAGACTTTTCACCTCCCGCGGCAGAGAAAAACAGGTACAATTTTTCTGCGTTCTTCTCTGACAGCACCAGCCCTTTCCTCCTCCAACTTTCTCAATTTCAAAACTTTAACTGGTTTCCCAAGAGAAACCACCCTCCTATTTTCAGCATAACTTCCTGTTTTACAGACCGTAACCTTCAAT
Organism: Sabulibacter ruber; assembly: GCF_017355955.1. Taxonomy (GTDB): domain Bacteria; phylum Bacteroidota; class Bacteroidia; order Cytophagales; family Hymenobacteraceae; genus Nibribacter; species Nibribacter ruber_A. Next base: position 1,550,821 of record NZ_JAFFID010000001.1, read on the forward strand.
TCAGTCTGTCCACTTTTAGCCAGAGATTGAATGGAACATATAAAACCTTGGATTGTCTTGCCGGATCTCCTTTACTTTGCGCGACCGAATGAACGTTCAATAGAAAGAAAAGATAAGAGTTGGAGATTATTGCAGACAAGAAAAAAGCAATTCTGGAGAGCACCTTAAAGCTGATCAAGGAGAATGGCTTCCATGGCACGCCCATGAGCCAGGTAGCCAAAAAAGCGGGCGTAGCGGCCGGCACCATCTACCATTACTTTGACAGCAAAGATACGCTCATCATGGAACTGTACACCTATACCCAACACCGCCTGCTGGACGCCATCCTGGCAAACAGCCACGAGGGCATGGACTACAAGGCCCAGTTCTTCAATTACTGGATCAGCCGGTGCAAGTTCTATATCCAGAATCCGGATGTGCTCTTCTTCATGGAGCAGTTCGTGAATTCGCCGTATTACAACCGTTTTTCCAAAGAGCAGGACGAACGCTTCCAGAAAGAAGTGTTCCAGTTCATTGCGTCTGGTGTGGAGAGAGGAATCCTTCGCCCCATGAACCAGCGCCTCATGTGCATCATGATCCATAGCAGCGCGCATTCTGCCGCCAAGGTACACTTGTTAGACCGGGTTACCCTCACTGATGAAGAACTGCAGCAATTGGCCCAAATGGTTTGGGACGGCGTCAAGTCAAATTAATATCCCCTGTTCAATACCTGTAACACAAATTCCCAATGAAGAGAGTTAAGCTTCTCGTGTCAGTGATCCTGGGGTACCTGCTGGTACCTTTGGGGGCCATGGCACAAGGCAGCGGTGAAACCCCGCCCGTCAACGGCACCCTCACCCTGCAACAATGCGTACAGTACGCGCTCCAGAACCAGGCCGAAGTGCAACAAGCCCAATTAGATGAGGAAATTGGCGAACGGCAGATCCGGGCGCAGTTGTCTGGCTGGCTCCCGCAGGTGTCGGCGCAGTTTGCGGCGGCGCACAACATCCAGCGCCAGCGCAGCGTGTTTGGTGACCAGGTGATCACCATCGGGCAGAAATACACCTCCAACATTCTGTTCCAGGCCAACCAAACCATTTACAGCAATGACCTGCTGCTGGCCTCCAGAGCCGCGCGGTTCACGCGGTTGTCACTGGATCAGAACACCCAGGCCACCAAGATCAACACAGTGGTAGATGTGAGCAAGGCGTTCTTCAACGTGCTGTTAACCCAGGAGCAACTCCGGATTCTGGACGAGAACATCGCCCGCCAGGAAAAGCAGTACCGCGATGCCCGCGCCCAGTATGAGCAGGGTCTGGTAGACAAAACCGATTACCAGCGCGCCAGCATTACCCTGGCCAGCATCAGGGCAGACCGCAAACGGGCGCAGGAAAACATCACCGCCAGAACCGCGCTGTTGAAGGAGTTGATGGGCTTGCCGGTGAATTCTAACATCCAGCTGGCCTATGACTATGCCCAGATGCAGCAGAACATCCTGATTGACACCACACAACAGGTAACGTTCACAAACCGGGTAGAGTACCAACAGCTTCAGACGCAGCGGCAGATCCAGGTGCTGAACACCCGGTATTACCAGTACGGCTTCCTGCCTACGGCCTCGGCGTACGCAAACTATAACCCGCTTTTCTTCAGCTCCACGGTGTCTGACCTGTACAGCACGGCGTACCCCACCTCGCAGGTAGGTCTGCAGGTGAGCGTTCCTATTTTCCAGGGTGGCCGCAGACTGCAGAACGTGCGCATTTCCAAGCTGCGCGAAGATCGCCTGAACATTGATCTGGTCAACATCCAGCGCCGCATCAACACCGAGTTTGAAACCGCCCTGGCCAACTACAAGAGCGATTACAACGACTGGCTCACGCTGCAAAACAATCTGGAGCTGGCCCAGGATGTCTATAACGTGATCAGGCTGCAGTACAACGAGGGCATCAAGGCCTACGTGGACCTGATTGTGGCCGAAACCGACCTCCGCACCGCGCAAATCAATTATTACAACGCCCTTTACAACGTCCTTTCCAGCAAACTGGACGTGCAGCGCGCCCTGGGCACCATAGAAGTTAATTAACCTTCCAGAACTGAAAATCACCTGAAATAATGAAAAAACACTTATCCCCACTGGTAGCTTCTGCCTTTTTTGCGGCCGTGCTGGTTTCCTGCGGCAAAAAGGAAGCAGCCCCCCAAGGCCCTATGATGGGTGGTCCGGTTGCTGTGAATACCTACACCGTTACCGAAGAACGCGTCATGGGCACTGATACCTACCCCGGCACCGTGGTACCGCTGAATGAAGTGGAACTGCGCCCGCAGGTGAGTGGCTACATCACCCAGATTTATGTGAAAGACGGCCAGCGCGTGACCAAAGGCCAGAAACTGTACGAGATTGACCGCACCAAATACCAGGCGGCGTATCGGCAGGCCCAGGCCAACGTGCGCAGCGCCCAGGCTAACCTAAACCGGGTACAGAAAGACTTGGAGCGTTATGAGAACCTGGCCAAGCAAGACGCCATTGCCCGCCAGCGCGTAGATTATGCTCGCGCCGATGTGGAGACCGCCCGCGCTCAGGTAGCGGTGGCCCGTGCCCAGGTGGCCAGCGCCGGTACAGACTTAGGCTATTCCGTGATTACGGCTCCGTTCAGCGGTACCATTGGTATCTCCCAGGTACGCGTGGGTTCGCAGGTTAGCCCCGGCCAGACGTTGCTCAACACCATCTCTTCTGAAGGCCCGACCGGCATTGATTTCGTGATCAACGAGCAGGAACTGCCCCGTTTTAACAGATTAAAACAAGGCAACCAGCCAGATTCGCTTTTCACCCTGACCTTAGCCGATGGCTCCCGCTATCCGCATACGGGCAAGTTATCGGCCATTGACCGCGCCGTGGGTCTGCAGAGTGGTACCATTACCGTGCGCCTGAGCTTCCCTAACCCTAACCGCCAGTTGGTGGCCGGTATGACCGTGAGCGTGAATGTGCTTAACCAGGACATAGGCCACCAGGTGACGCTACCGTTCAAAGCCGTGACCGAGCAATTGGGTGAGTACTTTGTGTACAAAGTGCAGGGCGATTCTGTACAGCAGCAGAACGTGCAGTTAGGTACCCGCTTCCAGGACAAGATCGTAGCCCGCGAAGGCCTTGAGGCCGGTGATGTGATTGTGGTAGAAGGCATCCAGAAACTGCGCCAGGGAGCTAAAATCCAGGTGGGCGCACCACAGGCCGCCGGAGGTGCCCCTGCCGCCGGAGCCAGATAATAACGTTTAAAGCAGCTTTTTCAGAAAGAACATGATATCTGAAGTATTTATAAGACGGCCTATTACCGCCATCGTGATCTCCATTGTGATCGTGCTGGTAGGTACGCTGGCCATGATGAACTTGCCCGTCACCCAGTACCCTGATATTTCGCCGCCCACGGTTTCGGTGTCGGCGAACTACACCGGGGCCGATGCGCAGACCATTGAACAAACCGTAGCCACGCCCATTGAAACCCAGATCAACGGTACCCCGGGCATGGCGTACCTGACCTCTACCAATACCAGTACCGGCCAGATGAACATGACCGTGACCTTTGACGTGGGCACAGACATTGACATCGCCACCCTGGACGTGCAAAACCGCGCAAGCGTGGCTGAGCCCAGTTTGCCGGAAGACGTGCGGCGTTTAGGGGTAACGGTACGGAAACGGAACCCCAGTATTCTGATGGTAGTGGGGATCTACTCCCCCAACAGAACCCACAACATCCAGTACCTGGACAACTACACCAACATCTACGTGAAGGATGCCTTGCTGCGGGTGAAAGGAGTGGGTGACGTAACCTCCATCGGTCAGGATTTCAGTATGCGTCTGTGGTTGCAGCCAGACAAGCTGGCCCAGTATAACCTGAGCGCGAACCAGGTGGTAGCCGCCATTCAGGAGCAGAACATGCAGGTGGCCGCCGGTACGGTGGGTGCCCGTCCGCAGTACAACACCCAGGCGTTTCAGTACCCTATTACCGTGAGTGGCCGTCTGGCTACCCAGCAGGAGTTTGAGAACGTGATCATCCGCACCAACCCTGAGGAAGGCTCTCTGGTGTACCTGAAAGACGTGGCCCGCGTGGAGTTCGGGCAGTTTGACTACGGCCGCCAGGCCACTATCAACGGGAATCCATCGGGGATCATGCTGATTTACCAGGCTCCTGGTTCAAACGCCGTGGAAACGGCCGCGGGCATCAACGCCGCCCTGCAGGAAATGAAGAAAACCTTCCCCGCCGATGTGGACTACATTGTCTCCTTTGAGTCTGTGACGGTGGTAGAGGTATCCATCAATGAGGTGGTGCACACGCTGGTAGAAGCCCTGATTCTGGTAATTATTGTGGTGTTCCTGTTCCTGCAGAGCTGGCGCGCCACGTTGGTGCCTATCCTGGCTATTCCGGTGTCCATCATTGGTACGTTCATCTTCTTCATTCCACTGGGCTTCACCATTAACACGTTGACCCTCTTCGGTTTTGTGTTGGCGATTGGTATTGTGGTGGATGACGCCATTGTGGTGGTGGAAGCGGTACAGCACTACATTGACCATGAGCGGCTCTCGCCGAGGGAGGCAACCCGCAAAGCCATGAAAGACATCACGGCGCCGGTAATTGCCATCGCCTTGATTCTGGCGGCGGTGTTTATTCCGGTGGGCTTTATTCCGGGGATTGTGGGCCGTCTGTATCAGCAGTTCGCCATCACCATCGCTATCTCGGTATTGATCTCGGCGTTCGTGGCCTTGACCCTTACCCCGGCGCTTTGCTCACTGATGCTGCGTCCTATGAACGTGAACCGCGAGTCCAGAGGCATTAACAAGTTCTTCTATCGGTTCAACAACTGGTTTGCCAGAACCACCGAGAATTACTCAGCGGGCGTTCGGAAAACCATTAAAGCGGCTCCGCTGGCCTTGATTCTGCTGGTGTGCTTGTATGTGGGTACCGTGGGCTTGTTCGCGAATAAACCTACCGGCTTTATCCCAACCGAGGACGAAGGCCGTCTGTTCATCTCTGTGGAGTTACCGGAAGGTTCCTCCTCGAACAGAACTCAGGCAATTCTGGAGAGAATGGCGGGCATCCTGAAAGACGTCCCGGCCATCCGAAACGCCACGTCTATCTCTGGTTTGAACGCCATCAACTTCTCGTTCAAGTCTAACAGCGGTACGTTCTTCATCCAGATGCACCCCTGGGATCAACGGCAGGACGAGTCCATGCAGTTGCAGGGCGTGATGGCCGATCTGAACAAGCGTTTTGCCGCCATTAAAGAAGCGAACATCATTGTGGTGGCACCGCCGGCTATTCCGGGGCTGGGCCAATCGGGTGGTTTCAGTTTCATTCTGGAGCAGCGCACCGCCGGTGACATCAAAGAACTGGAGCGCGTGATGGGTCAGTTCCTGGGAGCCGTGAACCAGCGCCCCGAGATTGCCATGGCTTACAGCTTCTTCAACACCCGCACGCCGGGCTACCAGGTAGACGTAGACCGCGAAAAAGTGAAGAAACTGGGCATTAACCTCACCGATGTGTACGCCACCATGGCTTCTTACATGGGTAGCCGCTACATCAATGACTTCACCCGCTACGGCCGTAACTACCGCGTGGTGGCCCAGGCCGATACCGCCTACCGCATGGACATCAGGGACCTGAGCCAGTTCTACGTGCTCAACCGCACGGGCGAGTCGGTGCCGCTGAGTGCCCTGGTAACTTCCAGAATAGTGGAAAATCCGGCGGTAATCTCCCACTACAACCTGTTCCGGTCGGTGGAGATCTCGGGTAGCGCCAAACCGGGCTACAGTAGTGGTCAGGCTCTGCAAGCCCTGCAGGAAGTAGCCGCCCAAACCTTACCGGCTGGTTACGGATTTGACTTCTCTGGCCTGAGCCGCGAAGAATTGGCCGCCGGTAATAGTACCGTGTACATCTTCTCGCTTTCCATTGTGCTGGTACTGCTGTTGCTGGCCGCGCTTTATGAAAGCTGGTCTGTTCCGTTCTCCATCCTGTTTGCCATTCCGCTGGGGATGTTCGGGGCGATTCTGGCCCTTACTTTCCTGCCTAAACTGGACAACAACGTGTACGCCCAGATTGGTATGATTACCCTCATTGGTTTGGCCGCCAAAAACGCCATCCTGATTGTGGAGTTCGCCAAGGAACGGGTAGACCGCGGCATGGAACTGATTGAAGCCACCATTGATGCCGTGAAACTGCGTCTGCGGCCTATCATCATGACGTCTCTGGCGTTCATTCTGGGGGTTGTGCCGCTGGTGCTGGCCTCCGGGGCTGGTGCCGTGTCCAGACAGACCATTGGCTGGGTAGTAATTGGCGGTATGTTGGCCGCTACGTTCCTGGCTATCTTCATTGTGCCGGTGCTGTACGTGGTGATCACCCGCCTGGCTTACGGTAAAAAAGGTTTGGCTGCCCTGCGGGAACAGCACAAAGGCATTGACTACGACCATGATTAATTTCGTTTCTGGCCCGCTTTCCTGAAAGTAGCGCCAAAACAGAACCCCATCTAAAAGCCCTGGCCCAGAGCCAGGGCTTTTTACTAGAAGCGGCACCCTGCGTTTAGGCGCTGTTTTTCAGAAATTGGCCCAGAAACGATCATCCAAAAAGAGAATTAGTACTTTCGTCTATGAACACAAACAAACCCGGGACCAAGCCCACCCTTACCCTACTCAATGGCATTGCCTTTTATCAGCTGGTGGGCGGCGCGGTGGGCCTGGTGCTGGCCATCAGGACCGGTTTTAAGATGGAAGCCGAAGCAATGTCTTCCACGGCGGCGATTTTGCTGGCTTGTATCCTTTACCTGTACTCCATTTTTTGCGGAGTTCTGTTGCTGAAACAACCGGCCAGGTATCTCACCCTCTCCATGGTGAACCAGGTTTTGCAGGTGCTCAGCCTGGGCATCGGCAGCTTTGCCTTCAACTACGTGGCCGGCCTGAAAATTGGGATCGGCGTCAACTTCCTGGAGAGCTGGGTGTTCAAGCTGCGGTTCTCCATCTCGTCGTTCCAGTTCATCCTGGGCGCAGGCACGGTATCTTCCTTTGTCACCGTTAACCTGCTGGCCCTGGTGCTCCTTTATCTGCTGGAAGTCTCCAAGGACAAACTGAGGTCCTAGCCGTTTACAACCCCTGGAGTAAAGCCCGAAAGAACCCACTGTTCTTTCGGGCTTTACTGTTTTCAGGTGGGCAGGCCAGCAGCCCGATGCCCTTTCTTAGAGAAGCGCTGGCAGGCAATCCATCGGTTCCTCAAAGCGTAGTGGTAGCATTTTTCAGCCCCTTTTCCGGAAACAGGCCTGAAACAACTATCTCTGAAACATCGGCTGTAGGGCAAACCTCTCCTCCCCTTTTCAATGGACGTACAAAACCCTGTGAGCAGGAGACCCGGAAGGATTTACCTGATTTCTGCTTTTGTACTCACCTAAAAGAACCAACTTATGAATACCTGGTGGATATATGCCTTGCTGGCGTCGCTCTTTGCCTCGTTAACGGCTATTCTGGCGAAAGTAGGCGTAAAAGGCGTGGATTCTGATCTGGCCACCGCCATCAGAACGGTGGTTGTTCTGGTCATTGCCTGGACCCTGGTGTGGGCTCGCGGGGCTACCTCTGGTTTGGCTACGCTCTCCAAAAGCAATTTACTCTTTCTGGTGCTGTCTGGGGTAGCCACCGGTTTGTCCTGGCTGTTTTACTTCAAGGCCCTGCAACTGGGGAAAGTATCGCAGGTGGCACCCGTTGACAAAGCCAGCGTTGCCTTGACCATCCTTCTATCGGTTATCTTCCTGAACGAAGCCCTTACCCTCAAAGCGGCTATTGGAGCCACGCTGATCATTGCCGGCACCTTCGTTTTGATTTGGTAGTACTGGGCCACCTTCACATCTTGCTGGATCACAGTCCGGAGCTCCTTCCTCATATCGCTACCCATGCCCTTGAGAAAATAACGAGTCCACTGGATAATCTGTGAATTACCTATATCTTGGTCTACGAATGGATTTGTTTCCCTTAACCAGAAGAAGGAAGGTAACGGAAATCTCACCTCCTTACATAGTGCTGATAACCGGAACGCATTCCATTTAGCTACAAATTAGCACCAATTGAAATTTATAATGAGAAGATTCATTTTTAGTGAAACAACAATTCAACAGTTGAAAAAAAAGAGGTACCGCTCTTCATTCTTAATGCATGCTGTTATCTATTTAACAATGATATGGATATTGTTTATAGGTAAAACAATGGACTTGGGTACTACGGAGTCAATCGTTTTTTTTATCGTAATAATAGGAATATGTTTAGGAGTGGACTTTTACACGATAAGATTATTTGAAACTGTCCTGCGCAGTCAAGAATATTTTGTCACAGAATCAGAAATCCAGAAGGTTGTAAATGGCCGGGTGATAACTGAAGTAAGAAAGGATAATATAGGCGGGATACAAAAGTTAAACGGAGGAGTTTTGATTACTTCAATAGAAAGTAGAAACAACCTTTTCATCCCGAAAGGAATTGAAAATATGGATGTGCTCATTAGTGATTTAAGGAAAACAACAGGTGCTAACAACACCTAAACGCCAGCCTCAGCCGATAGCCTCGCCCGTCGTTTAGCCACGGCTCGTTAAAAGTCATACAAAAACTTCCGCATACCTCAACAGTCAGACTGAAACATGAACGATAATAACACAAAAGGACTTTCAAGGCTGACTGCAATTTTAACTCACCTGCAAACCAGGCGTCTTTCCTGCAAAGGCACCAGATCCGGCAGGCTACTATCTTACCGGAGGTAAAGGGACTTATTGCCACACTCACCATAGAACAGGAAGCCACCGTCATAAAGTAAATGCAGAGAAAGGAAGTAGAGATATTTTATCCGGCAAGCCGTGCAGCCTGGCGAGAGTGGTTAAAGAAAAACCATCTTTCCCAGCAAGCGGTATGGCTTGTTTTCTATACGAAGAGCTCAGGTAAAAAATCCATCACCTGGGGCGAGGCGGTAGAGGAAGCGCTCTGCTTCGGGTGGATAGACAGTAAAAAAATAAAGATAGACCAGGAGACCTCACATCAGTTTTTCAGCAGACGAAAACCTGAGAGCACCTGGTCAAAAATCAACAAAGAAAAAGTTCAACGGCTAATTGCAGACGGGCATATGACAGAGGCAGGCTACAAAAGCATTGAAGTAGCCAAACAAAACGGCTCCTGGATTATCTTAGACGCAGTAGAAGAGCTGATGATCCCGCAAGACCTTGAGGTGGAGTTTGCAGCTCATCCCTCCTCAAAGGATTTTTTCCTGAGTTTGAGTAAATCAGCCAGAAAATCAATTTTGCAGTGGCTTGTGCTTGCCAAACGCCCCGAGACAAGACAAAAACGAGTCACTGAAATAGCAGAACTTGCCGCCCAGAAATTAAAACCACGGCATGTGCAATAAGAGTGGCACCTACGCCCAACCTTATATAGCCAGCCTTAGTCTCTTGCTGAGTGTCAGGCTGTCTCGCTTTATTTTCTATTTTTAAGCACTGGGTTGGATAATGCTTTGGTTATCCTAACACAGGTGATACATTCTATTGTACCTACTATTCAATAATGAGAAGAGGAATTACATATTGTATTCTGCTTTTAGTGGGATTACATCTCACCGCACTCGGTCTGGCACAAATAGATGGAATTGCTCACTTCTTTCTCGTTACCTTATTGAGGACTACATTACTATTACCCATTGGCTCATTTTACATTCTTAACAAAGAAAAGAAAGGAGATACGGTAAGGTCTGGGATTATTAAAGCTATCACACTTCTTTCAGTTGTTTACCTTAGTTTCTTGATTGACAATGTTTTCAATGAGCACACTGATCAGGTTGGTAGGTATCTAGGGAAACTATCGTTATTAACGGGCATCACAGTTGTAGGTATTCTAATAGCTTTTAACCTTTTACAGCTACTTTTTCAAAAGAAAAACGAGGTACAGCAAAGTATGTAAGGCTTAAACACCTCAGATAGCAGACCATTGGGCGCCACATGAAAATAAACCTTGAAGTGAAGGCAAAACAGGTAAAATACCTTCGGATCATATTTCACTGCTTATCTGCCCTAATTTTAATCTATCTAACTGGCAATCTGGTGGATTCATATAGAAGCCTTGAACGTGAAAACAAGATTTTGTTGGAGCAAAAAGAGGCTTATGAAAGAATTATAAGGTTAGAGAAAACAGACTCTCTTGAGAAAGAGAGCTTATTTAAAATATTAAACATTACAGATTCTTCTCTTGAAGATATAACCAATAAAAAGGAGTTAGGAATGGAGACCCACCTGTGGATATGGATTCTCTCTATCTTCTTACTTTTCAATATTTCCAAATACATTAGCAGGCACATTGAGAAGCTTACAGAAGCTGAAAAGAAATAAGTTACTGTAAATCATCTAAAAAGGGACAGCGCAACAGCAGCTAAAGCCAGCATTGGCCCAGGGCTTTGCGCGTTTCCTGCCCCAAATCGGAAAAGAAGACTAAACCAGAAATGGAAACATTAGAAAAGCTGAAATCCTTAAGTGAATCCGTTCCTAAACCGCCTACATTGCCTACAGAAAAGGAGCTGAAAAATGCCGAGGAAAAGTTAGGGGTAACGTTCCCGCCTTCCTATGTGGAGTATCAACTGAAATACTCTGACGTTTCCTTTGGCCCTTTTGAGCTCTACCAACTATTTGAAGACGGCAGCTACACAGACCTGATTTCTTCTGTGAGAGAAGTAAGGGAATATGGCCTACCAGAACACCTGCTCCCGTTCCTGGAAGATAACGGCGACTATTACTGCTTTGACCTTACCTCAAAAGGTCCTGAATACCTGGTAAGGTTCTGGTCGCACAACGGAACAACCAACGAGAAGTGGGATAACTTTCTGGATTGGGTAGAAGAATGCTGGATAGGAGAACACATATAGGCTCCTTTCCAGAAATGAGATCAAAAACCCATTCCTAAAGAGTGTCCTGCCACAAGCAAACACTACAGCATTGGGCTAAACCAGTCTTGGCTATTAACGCTTACCCGCGCTGATAACAATCAATCCCGATCAGAACACCGGTATAAAGTTCAACGCTACAATAGGACCTCAGCATTGAACGGTCACCCTTAGGTAGGTAGCCGGAATGGAGGTACTGTTGTCTGCACTTTGATTCTGGCTGGTAAACAAAGCCTCTAATTCATTCTGCAGATCCGTGGCCTTTCCATTCTTTTCGGCAGCTTCAAAGGCGTTCATGGTAGGGCCGTAGTAGTTCCTGAACTTGTCAAGGAATACCGATGGCGGATAAGGTGCGGAGAAAGTGAACGTGTCTCTTTCAAAGGAAATGTTCTCCTTTGCCACCCCGGCACCCCCGAAACGTTCCATCACATGGTCTTCCACTCCCCATAACATAGGACTGACGAAGCCCTCAGGCGGCGGCGGAGTGTAGGCAGAACTGATTCTGAGAATTTGCGCCACCAACGTAGGGTCGCCGGGAATCCAGTTGCCCATCACAATCCTTCCGCCCGGCCGGGTAATCCGCACCATTTCTTTGGCAACATCAAAGGGCTTGGGCGCGAACATCGCCCCGAAAATGCTTACCACCAGATCAAAAGCCTGGTCGGGTACTTCCTGCAGATCAGTCGCATCGCCTTCCTGGAAGGTACAATTGGTGAGGCCTTCGGCTTTTGCCCGCCTGTTCCCCGCCTCCACCAAATTCCGGGCGATGTCTACCCCTATAACGGTGGCACCCAGTTTTGCTTCTGGTATGGCCGTGGTACCATCGCCGCAACCAAGATCCAGAACGCGCATGTCTTTTTTGATCCCCAGTTTATCAACCAATGCCGCACCGCTTTCCCGCATGGTTTCGGCTAGTTGAGTGAAGTCACCTTTTTCCCATAATGCTTTGTTTGGATTCATGTGTTTAGTGGTTAACTACTAAAAGAAGAATGCAGCAAACGATTCAGTTTTCAGGTACCGGGTTCAGGTACCCAGGGTGGCTCAAAGTAGGTGGTTGGTAATTGCTTGGTGTAGGTTAGCAGTTTGGTTTCTATGGTAACTAACAAAATCTGCCAGGAATCAGCGGATGTATAATCCTCGGAGAGAGAAGCGGCCTGTTGGTAATCAGGCAAAAGCACTATAGCTAGCTTTCAGCTTCAGCTAAGATAATGGAAATCAGTCTGTTTAACAAAGCATTTTATCAATCTTATCAGTACTTACCCTTAATCCAGCCCTCAGGATAAGTTCAATAGGCCGCAGGCGGAGGGCACAACTGAAGAATAGAACCTAGAAATGGAGGGTATCATAGTAAAAGGAATGCGCAAATCTCTGTTTCCTTTTCCTATGATTTGGTTGGCTCCGCCGAAGGCTAACCCCTTTCTAACATCTTCGGCCAGATAAGTATTCCTCAAACTATTTTGTTAAATCATCCTCAGTGCACGTAACCATTTCAGAGAAAAATCCGTTTCAGGCCAGTTTTTTTTAAAAATTCAGCACAAAAACAGGCAGCACAACTTATTGATTTTCATTATCTTACCACACAAACCTACCATTCCCCATCAGTAAGCAAAATTTTTGCTTAAAAATTTTTTGAGGCTGCATTTACAAACTTTCAAACAAACAGGGGTTTAGCAAGCCAAAATTAACAACCTCGTAAATACGCCTTCATTCATTATGTAATTCTCAAACCTAACGCTTGTTTGTTGATAAAAGCTCAAATCTTGAATTGACTTTTTGAAAATTTATCTATAGCTTACTGATTCACCCTTACCCAAACGAACAAACAAAGGAATGAATCAAGCTGATGAACTTAATAGAGGGCTTTACACGCCCGAATTAGAGCACGATGCTTGCGGTGTTGGTTGTGTAGTGAACCTAGACGGTCAAAAATCACACGCTACGGTAAAAGACGCCTTAACCATGTTGAAGAACATGGAGCACCGGGGCGCCACGGGCAGCGACCCAGAAACCGGCGACGGCGCCGGAATTCTGGTGCAATTGCCTCATGAATTCTTCAAGAAAGAGCTCGCTGAGTTTGCCATTTCCCTGCCTCCGCAAGGCAGCTATGGCGTGGGCATGGTCTTTTTCCCGGCGGTATATGAAGTAAGAGAGAAATCCCGCAAGATTTTGAACAACTGCCTGCGCAAACTGGGCCTCAGCTTACTGGGTTACCGTCTGGTGCCGGTGAACGGCCAGGTGCCCGGCCACGGCGCCAAAGCCGTGGAGCCTTACATTGAGCAGGTGTTCGTGCAGCCCATTGACCCCACCATCAAAGGCGAGGACCTGGAGCGCAAATTGTTCGTGTTGCGCAACCTCATCAGCAATGAAACCCGCAAAAGCGTACGCGGCGAGAACGGCACCTTCTACATCGCCAGCTTCTCCTCCCGCACCATTATCTATAAAGGTCAGCTCAAAACCGACCAACTAGAGCGCTATTACCACGACCTGCGTCACCCCGATTTCAAATCGGCGATTGCGGTGGTGCACTCCCGTTTCTCCACCAATACCTTCCCTAACTGGCGACTGGCCCAGCCGTTCCGCTTTATTGCGCACAACGGCGAGATCAACACCATTAGAGGGAATGTGAACAAAATGAAATCAAAGGAGGCGCTCATGTCTTCTCCCCTCTTCACCGAGGAAGAGATGCAGTGGCTCATTCCCATCACCAACCCCGGAGATTCAGACTCCGCCAACCTGGATGCGCTGGTGGAACTGCTCACGCTCTCGGGCCGACCGTTGCCGCACGTGATGATGATGCTGGTGCCCGAGGCCTGGCAGAACAACCCGCACATGGACACCTATAAAAAGGCGTTCTATAAATTCCACGCGTCTCTGATGGAGCCTTGGGATGGCCCTGCCGCCCTGTTCTTCACCGATGGCACCCAGATTGGCGCCACCCTGGACCGGAACGGCCTGCGCCCCGTGCGCTACTGCCTCACCAAGCAAGGCCGCCTGATCATGGCCTCCGAAGCCGGCGCTTTGACCGTGGACCCCAAAGACGTGGTGAAACGCGGCCGCTTGCAGCCCGGCAAAATGCTCCTCGCCGATGTTTCCCAGAACCGCGTTTATGAGGACGAGGAAATCAAACAACTGGTCTGCAATGACAAGCCGTATTTTGAGTGGATTCAGAAAAACCGCATCAAATTGCGCCTTCGCCCGGAACCAGCGGTGTTGCTGGAACCCTGTACCCCTGAGGAACTGAGACAGCGCCAGAAAGCCTACGGCTATACCCGTGAGGACCTGAAAATGCTGGTAGAACCTATGGCCTCCACCGGGTACGAGCCCGTGGGCAGTATGGGCTCTGATACGCCGTTGGCCGTTCTGTCGCACCAGAGCCAGCACGTATCGCATTACTTCAAGCAGTTCTTCGCGCAGGTAAGCAATCCGCCTATTGACCCCATCCGGGAGCGTTTGGTGATGTCTTTGTTTACCCGCCTGGGTGAGTCCAAAAACATTCTGGACGAGACCGAACTTCATAGCCGCCAGGTACACATCTCGCAACCGGTACTGGACCCCGTGGAATTCCAGAAGCTGGTGTTCCTGAAGGAAGAAGGCTTTGACCATGAAACGATAGATGCCACTTTCCCTACTAAGGAAACCGGTAACCTGCAGCGTGAGATTGACCGCATCTGCGCAGAGGCCGAAGCGGCCGTGCGCGCGGGCAAAAAGATCTTGATCATCTCAAACCGCAACGTGCAACCGCAGCGGGCGGCTATTCCGTCTTTGCTGGCCGTGGGCGCGGTGCACCACCATTTGATTGAGAAACGCATCCGGACCAAAGCGGGTCTGGTGGTGGAAGCCGGCGATGCCTGGGAAACCCACCACTTCGCTACTATTGTGGGCTACGGCGCTAGCGCGGTGTATCCGTTCCTGGTGTATGACACCATCAAAGGCCTGCATGATCAGCAGAAGCTGGACAACGCGCAGCCCTACACCTATTATTTCCAGAACTTCATCAAAGCGGTAGACAACGGCCTGCTGAAGATTTTGTCCAAAATGGGAATCAGCACGCTGCAGTCGTACCAAAGCTCGCAGATTTTTGAGATTTTGGGCCTAGGCCAGGAGGTGATTGAGAAATGCTTCAGGGGCACCACCAACCGCCTGGAAGGCCTTAATTTCGAAGACCTGGAGCGGGAAGCTGTTACCAAGCACCAGTCGGCGTTCCCAGACCGGGAGAACCTGCTGGAGTCTGGTGGTTACTACCAATGGCGCCGCGACGGCGAGGAGCACTTGCTCACGCCTAAGGTGATTCACCTGCTGCAGAAATCCACCCGCTTAAACGACTACCTATTATACAAAGAATACTCCAAATCCATACGAGAGCACCAGCAGCAGACTGCCATCACGCTGCGCAACCTGTTTGAATTCCGCAAGCGGCAGTCCGTTCCTCTGGACGAAGTGGAACCCGTATCGGCCATCCTGAAACGGTTCGCTACCGGGGCAATGTCTTTCGGGTCTATCTCGTATGAGGCGCACAGCACGTTGGCCATTGCCATGAACCGCATTGGAGGCAAGAGCAACAGCGGCGAAGGCGGTGAAGACGAAGCCCGTTTCACGCCCAAGCCTAACGGAGATTCAGAAAATTCACGCGTAAAACAGGTGGCCTCCGGCCGATTTGGGGTGACCAGCCACTACCTGGCCAATGCTGATGAGATCCAGATCAAGATTGCCCAGGGCGCAAAGCCGGGCGAAGGCGGTCAGTTACCGGGTCATAAAGTAGACCACTGGATTGCGCGGGTACGTTGTTCTACGCCGGGCGTGGGCTTGATCTCGCCGCCACCACACCACGACATCTACTCCATTGAGGACCTGAAACAGCTCATCTTCGACCTGAAGAACGCTAACCCCAAGGCGCGCATCAATGTGAAGCTGGTGGCCGAAGCCGGGGTAGGCACCATCGCCTCGGGCGTAGCCAAAGCGAAAGCCGATGCCATTATGATCTCGGGCGCTGACGGCGGAACCGGGGCCAGTCCGCTGAGCTCTATCCGTCACACCGGCTTGCCGTGGGAAATCGGTTTGGCCGAAGCGCACCAGACCTTGCTCAAGAACAACCTGCGTAGCCGCGTGGTGTTGCAGACCGATGGCAAGATCCTGACCGGCTATGACCTGGCCGTGGCTACTTTGCTGGGTGCCGAGGAATACGGCGTGGCTACCGCTGCCTTGATTGTGGAAGGCTGTATCATGATGCGTAAGTGCCATCTGAACACCTGCCCGGTAGGAATCGCTACGCAAAACCCAGACCTGCGCAACCTGTTTACCGGCGATCCAGACCATGTGGTGAATCTGTTCACGTTCATGGCCATGGAGTTGCGCCAGATTATGGCGTCGCTGGGCTTTAGAACCATCAACGAGATGGTGGGCCAGTCACAGGTATTGAAAGTAAGATCTGACCTGAACCACTGGAAACTGAAGAACCTGGACCTCTCTCCTATTTTCCACCAGGAGTACGTGGCCCAGAACGTGGGTAGATATAAGCAGATTGAGCAGGACCACGAGATCAGCAAGGTACTGGACAAGAAACTCATCCGCGACCTCAAGAAAGGCAACACCGAGGTAGAGTACCGCATCAACAACGTGGACCGCTCCGTGGGTACCATGCTCTCGTATGAGATCTCCCGCAATTTCGGGAAGTTCGGTTTGCCGGAGGATAGCTTCAAAACCACGTTCTACGGATCGGCGGGGCAAAGCTTTGGGGCATTCCTGGCTCCGGGCGTCAGTTTCAAACTCTACGGCGAGGCCAACGACTACCTGGGCAAAGGCTTGTCGGGCGGGAAGCTTATTCTGCAGCCCTTCAAGGAAACCACCTACCTGCCGCACGAGCACATCATCACTGGTAACGTGGCGCTGTACGGAGCCACCTCGGGCAAGGTGTACATCAACGGCATGGCCGGCGAGCGCTTCTGCGTACGCAACTCAGGTGCCGAGGCGGTAGTGGAAGGTATTGGCGACCACGGCTGCGAGTACATGACCGGCGGCAAAGTGCTGGTGCTGGGCGCCATAGGCAAAAACTTCGCGGCCGGTATGAGCGGCGGAATGGCCTACCTCTACGCCCCAGACCCCAGCCACGTAGAGCAATGCAACCTGGACATGGTAGGTCTGGAAGAACCAGACTCAGAAGACCTGCTCTGGATTGTGCAGAAGCTGCAGGAGCACGTGGCCTACACCGGCAGCGTGCTGGCCAAAGAGTTCCTGGAGAACTGGGAAACCCACCGCAATTACTTCCTGAAAGTGATGCCGCATGACCTCAAGAAAGCCTTAACAGTAAAAGAAGCAGAAACCGAAAAAGCACTGGTGTAATGGGACAAGCAGATGGATTCTTAAAATATAACCGCGAGGTGCCCGGCACCCGCGACCCCAAAGTACGCGTAAACGATTCAAACGAGATTTACCTCCCGTTCCCCGAGGAGAAAACCAAACAACAGGCCGCCCGCTGCATGGACTGCGGCATTCCGTTCTGCCACAACGGCTGTCCGCTGGGCAACCTGATACCGGATTTCAACGATGCCGTGCTGGAAGGCGATTGGGAACGCGCGGCCCGCGTGCTGTACCGCACCAACAACTTCCCGGAGTTCACCGGCCGCATCTGCCCCGCGCCCTGCGAGAGCAGCTGCGTGTTGTCTATCAACAAGCGCCCGGTGACCATTGAGCACATTGAGAAGTCCATTGCCGAGAAGTCTTTTGAACTGGGCCTGGTGAAACCCGAGCCGCCTCAGAAACGCACCGGCAAGAAAGTAGCCGTGGTAGGTTCTGGTCCGGCTGGACTGGCCGCTGCCGCTCAGTTGAACCGCGCAGGCCACAAAGTGACCGTGTTTGAGAAAGACGAGAAAGCCGGCGGCTTGCTGCGTTACGGCATCCCGGATTTCAAGCTGGAGAAATGGACCATTGACCGCCGGTTGGCCATTCTGGAAGCTGAGGGCATCAAGTTCAAGCTCAACCGCAGAATTGGGCAGGATACCACTTTGAAGAAACTGTACCGGAAATACGATGCGGTCTTGCTCTGCATTGGGGCTACCAAACCGCGGGCTATCTCTATTCCGGGCAATCACCTCAAGGGCATCCACTTCGCCATGGATTACCTGGGCCTGCACAACCGTCGCGTAGACGGTGCCCAGATTGCGCCTGAGACCGACATCAACGCCTTTGGTAAGCACGTACTGGTCATTGGCGGCGGCGACACCGGCTCTGACTGCGTGGGTACCGCCAACCGCCAGTTCGCCAAATCCATCACGCAGCTGCAGTATCGCTTCATGCCCAGCTCCGAGCGGCACCCCACCAACCCGTGGCCAGAAGTACCCGTGACGTTCTCCTCTTCCTCTTCGCACGAGGAAGGCTGCGAGCGCAGCTGGGGCTGGCTGAACAAGGAGTTCATCGCTGATGAAAACGGGCACGTGAAAGGCTTGCGCGTGGTGGAACTGGAATGGAAGAACCAGTCGGAATACACCGAGAAACCCAACAGTGAGAAAATCCTTCCCTGCGACTTAGCTTTGATCGCGATTGGCTACGAACGCCCCGAGCACGATGCCTTCACCGCCAACTTCAAATTTGAGCTGGACCGCCGCGGTAACTTTAAACTGAACGACTGGCAAACCAACATCCCGGGCATCTTCTCGGCCGGTGACGCTTGCCGTGGTCAGTCATTGGTGGTGTGGGCCATCTCAGACGGCCGCGAGGCTGCCCGCGCCATAGACGTGTACCTGATGGGCGAATCTGAACTGCCATCCAAAGAGCTATCTAAGTACCAGCTGTTTTAATTGGTATCACGAAGCACGTATCAGGTAGCACGATAATAGAATTGAAAGCCCCGTGCTCGCCTGTTCGGCGAGGCGGGGCTTTTCGTTTTATGCCTGTTTTCTAAGAAAAAGGCCTGAAAGGCTATTGTTGCGTGAAAGCGTTCTCAGGTTCAGATCACCGTGTAATGCAGAAAAGGGGAATGGTAGAGACAAGGCACTGCCTTGTCTACACGACACCTGATCCTCTGTTTATCCATGTTAGAGAAATTCTATGGCGCGGAAGTTACTTCCGTGACTTTCTCGTTAGGCACGTAAGTAAATCCGCGCCATAGGTAAGCAGGACGTGTACTATTTATCCTCCCTCTTTCAAGCCTGTTTTCTTGAAATCTCCCCAAAAACAGAAATATGCTTACCCTGCACGTACAAGGGTTAGTCATCATCACCCAAGCCATGGAAATGAAAGAGCGAGATTATACTGCCAACGGCATTTACCTGCACACCTTTGAGGCCGGAGAACCTCGTCAACCAACCATCCTGTTTTTGCACGGCTTCCCGGAGTTTGGGTACGGTTGGAGGAAACAGCTCAGCTTCTTCACGGATCAAGGCTGGCACGCGGTGGCCCCGGACCAGCGGGGATATAATCTGAGCAGCAAACCGCAGGAAGTGGAGGCCTACACCATTGACCAACTCACGCAGGACATGGTGGAACTTATCCCGCAGATTAGCCAAGGGAAAGTGGTAGTGGTGGGACATGACTGGGGCGGGGCCGTGGCATGGAACCTGGCTTTGGAACATCCTGCGTTGCTGGAGAAACTGGTTATCCTGAACATGCCGCATCCAAAAGTAATTCATGAGCACCTGACGCATAACCCCAAACAGATGCTCAGAAGTTGGTACGCCGGCTTCTTTCAACTCCCTGGGGTTCCGGAAACGGTGAACAGCGCATTTGATTTCCAACTTATGAAAACCGCCATGACCAGAACCGCTAAACCGGGCACTTTTTCAGAAGAAGAGCTGGAAACGTACAAGAAAGCCTGGGAGCAACTGGGTGCTTTGGAAGCCATGATCAATTGGTACCGGGCTTACAAATACAACCCCATTGAACCAGACCATAAGATTAGCGTTCCTACCCTCATGATCTGGGGAAAACAGGATCAGTTCCTGGGCACAGAATTGGCTCAGCCCAGCATGGAACAATGCAACCAGGGAAAACTCATCTTCCTAGAAGAAGCCACCCATTGGCTGCACCATGAAGAACCAGACAAGGTAAACCAACTGATGTTAGACTTTCTGCGGGAGTAAGCAGCGGGATAAGGTGGCTCAGAAGATTTGGTGCTGAGCACCCAAAACCAGGTAATCTTTCTACTCTTATTTTCATGCTAAAACCACGAAAACAGTTCAAAAACAGCTTTTCAACCCATCAGCACCTTTAGAAACAGCACAAAAAAAACCGCACCTCAAAGAAGTGCGGCTTTCCTATCATTCATTAAATCAGCACTATTTAATTACGACCTCGCTGGCCTCCATCCCTTCCTGAGTCGGCACCCCCTTGGCGGGAAGAGCTTCTTTGGGCAGGAGCTTGCGCGGGAGCAGATCCCTGGCGGCTGCGCTGCTGGTATTGCCCTGACCCCGAGGATTCTTGCCGGGACCGGGTCTGGTATTGTCCTTGGCTTGGAGCCTCGCTTCTGCGGGTAGAGTACCCACTCTGGGAGCGTTCAGCAGAGCCATAGCCGGTAGAGGCATCTCGGGTACCGGTGGTTTCCATCTGTCTGGAACGTCTTGGGTAATCGGTTCCCTCAGTGCGCGATGGACTTGAATACTCCCCGGTAGCGGCAGGCGATCTACGCACGCTTTCCCTTTCCCGGGTTCCTTCAACGGTACTGCGCTGCTCGCCGGTGGCTTCTACCCCAGTGCGGCTTCTGGAAGAAGAATACCCATCATTGCTGGTACGGGTGCGGGAGGTTGATCCATCCATATCAGCGCGGCTCCGGTCTGCATTGCTGCTGCGGTCACTTCGGCCAACCGTCTCCCGGCTTTCATTGAAACGTGAACGGGAAGTATTATCCCGGGCGATTACCCTGGTTGGTGCTTCCTCGCGGCGCGAGTTTACGTCTGGCCGGTAAATCCGGACGGAGTTGTCTGCTACGGCGGTTCTGCCAGGTCTGCTGTCACGATCTACCCGGTACACGTTCACCTTGCGGTTGGTGGCTCGTTCAATGTCCTGGTTGCGGGGACCGTACACGTACCGGCGGTTATCGCGCTCATAGTAGTTGTTGATGATGGTGGTATTATGGTAAATGTTCACCACCCGGGTTCTGGGCACGCAGTAGTCATAGATGCGTGGGCTGGTGATATACATCACCGGAACAAAAATCCATCTAACCGGAGCCACCACATACGTCACCCTTGGTCCCATAGGCGCCCAACCGTAGTAGCCGCCGCCGTTACGCCAATCTACCCAGGCCGGTCCCCACTCATTGCCGGGTACCCAAAGCCAGCCGTAGAAATCGTCATAATACCAGCGGCCGTAGTGGAACGGTGCCCAGCCCCAGTCATAGTCAGAAACCCATGTGTTGCCGTACTCGGTCATCACCCAGTGCCCGCGGGTGGCATAGGGCTGAAAGTCACGCTCCACACTGGGTGACCACACATAGCCGTACTCGGGATCCCGAATCCAGCGGCCGTAGCGGTCCAGTTCGTCATAAAACGTCTGGAAAGACACCTGGTCTCCCGGACGTGCTGCCTGCGCCTCCGGAGAAGCTGCCAGGCCCAAGGTCAGAAGCATCAAAGCTCCCCAAACCCACAGATTGTTAATAAAGGTTTTCATGTGTACTGAAGTTTATAACCAAACAGCTGCCTCATGTTGGGAGCATTTACCAGCTTGTTGATTGCGGTATAGGAGAAAACACCTCCTAAGTGCTTTAAACCAAACATCTTGCCAAAACATATAATTTTACTAATCTTCTCTAAATTAAAATCATAAGCGGAAAAGCTCCCTAAAATCAGCCTAAAAGCAGCCCTGAAAACGAATAGACTTATTTGTAGTGGCTATGCGAAGAACGTAGAACCAAAGCAATCTTTTGTAAGACTTTTCTTATCTTTGCATCATCATGAAAACCCTCCCCCAGGTTCCTTCATGCTCTCTCGTATTAGCAGAGTATTGACTTGAACTTTTACTTTTTTAGTACTCCTCCCTCCTCCCAGGCAGAAGCGTTTAGGCAGGAGTATTCTTTGCAGAACCTGAGAAAGCTTCGGCTGGCCTCTACCATTACCCAGTTGGTACCTTGTGGTATTTTGCTGTTGCCGCTGGCATTTCCGTTCCTCAGCCACATCCCGCACGTCAACTTCTTCAGGGGTTTGAACATCTCCCTGGCCTTCGCCTCGGCCCTGTTCCAGGTGATGGAATGTTTCTGCTTTAACTCCCAGAAAACCCAGGACCAAGTCTGGAAGGCCCAATTGCTGTGCCTCCTGTTTGCGTTTACGTTGATTCTTTCCTGCCTGGGTATCACCTACATTGCCCAGAGCAACCCCAAAAACACGCTCACCATGTACTTGCTGGGCTTGGTGACGGTGGCGTTTCTCTGGGACTTTGAATATTACGAATCTCTGGCTCTGGTGGTGCTCTCAACGCTTGCTTTTTCTGGAGTACTGGGCCTGACGTCTCTGCCCATGGACCAGGTGGTCCTGAACCACTGCATGTCCTTTGTGATCATGACGTGCTTCTTTGTGTTATCCAGGGTGATGTACAGCCACCGGGCCACTTATTTTCTGCAACTCAAGGAGATTGAGGAAAAGAACCTGGAAATAGAAAAGGTAAGCCGGGCCAAGTCCGAGATTTTGGGCGTGGTAGCTCATGACCTCAGGAGCCCCTTCAACAACATTGAAATGCTCACCTCCCTTTTGCAGAAGCAGACGAACTCCCCGGAACAACAGCAGCAATACCTTAACCTGATCCTGACCAGCTGCCAGTCCTCGCGGCACATCATCAAAGAACTGCTTTACCTGTCCAAGGAAGAGCAGCAGGATAGCATTCCGCTGGAGAAAACAAATCTCTGCACTTTGCTGCAGGAGGTGCAACAAGAATGGGAAACCCAACTGCAAGGCTCCCGCCTCCTGAAACTCACCTACTCAGATACTCCGCTGTACGCCAACCTGAACAAGGAACGGTTCCAGCGCATCATGAACAACCTGCTTTCCAATGCGGTGAAGTTCACTCCCCACCAGGGCGAAATCACCATAGGATTGCAGCGAGCCGATAAAAAACTGCTCCTCACGGTGGCTGACAACGGCATTGGCATCCCAGATAAGTTCAAGGCGCAGCTCTTTGATCGGTTCTCCAAAGCCCGGCGGCGCGGCCTCAAAGGTGAGAAATCCACGGGATTGGGTCTTAGCATCTGCCGGCAGCTGGTAGAAAAGCACGGCGGCTCCATAGACGTAGAAAGCCAGGAACGCAAAGGCACAACCTTCCAGATTATCTTGCCCGCAGTCAACTGACCAGCTGCTTCGCTTTTTGGGCTGTTTTCACTAAAACAGGCTTTAAACGCAACACAGGTGCCACTATGATGGTGTCTCTCTGAATGATAGCGCCCTGAATTACCAGGATGATCTTCCTGCACAATTTTGCCCGAGGGCTTGCACAGTAAGTTTCCATGATGCACCTTTGCGGAAGTAAAGTCAAAATTACCCCTCCGGGGCATTGATTTATTAAGAAGAAGGGAGAGAACAGGCTCTGTGAACTTCTAGCAACTTAGGTAAGACTAGGTGCTAAATCCTGCCTAATTAAACTAGGAAAAATAAAGAACAGCCCATGCATCCTTCTTTGCTTTCTCAGACAGCATCTCGGGGAGTACTCCTGCCCCATTCTCTCAAGGCCAATTCCCATCCGGCTTCTGATTGTTGTTGCTGTTGCTGAATTCCCTCATTCTGAAATAAGACGAACATCAGGTCTCTGCACCAGCGGTTTTCAAGCATCGTTTCTGGGCTTTTTCAGGCTTCTTTTTCAAAAGTACCCCTGAAGTACCAACCTGATCAACGTCCTCTTTTTCATCCAACAGATTTTCTGTAGCGCCAGATTTTTATTCATCAAACCTAATAATCACCAAACTCTATTAAACCTATAGAGTATATCATTAACTTTCTTGCACACTACACAACCCATCACTAAAATGAGCACGAACAACCAAGTAAAACCGATTGCCATTTTCCACGAGCACCCAGACTGGTTCAAGCCTTTGTTTGAAGAGCTAGAGAACAGAGGAATCCCTTACGTGCGCCTGAACGCCGCTGAGCACACCTATGACCTGGCCGAAGAGGAAACTCCTTACAGCCTTTTCTTCAACCGCATGAGCCCATCTGCTTATTTACGCGGCAATGAGAACGGCATTTTCTATACTTTGGGCTTACTGGGTCACCTGGAGCGCACCGGCACTCCTACCGTGAACGGCCACAAAGCCTTCCAATACGAAACCAACAAAGCCCTGCAGCTTTCCCTGTTACAATCGCTGGGTTTGCCTTACCCTAAAGCCCGCGTGATCAACCACGCCTCCCAGGCTGTGAAAGCCGCCGATGGGCTGCGTTTCCCGGTGGTGGTGAAAGCCAACATTGGCGGAAGCGGCGCCGGTATTGTGAAATATGACTCCGTAGAAGCCTTGGCGCTAGCCGTTGCCAACAATGAGATTGACCTGGGCATTGACCACACCGCGCTGGTGCAGGAGTTCATCCCGGCCCGTGGCGGTTACATCCACCGAGTGGAGACCCTGGGCGGCAAATACCTGTACGCCATTAAAGTGTACACCACCGGCGAAAGCTTCAACCTGTGCCCCGCTGATATCTGCCAGACCACTACCGGTGTGGAGCTGGTGCGCAACGCCTGCGCCCTGGATGCGCCTAAAAACGGCCTCAAAGTGGAAGGCTATACCCCAGACCAGGAAGTGATTGATGCTATTGAGGCTATTGTGCAGAACTCGGGCATTGACGTGGGCGGCATTGAGTACATCGTTGACGACCGCGACGGCCAGCTGTACTACTATGACGTGAACGCACTGTCTAACTTCGTGGCCGATGCCGTGAACGTGATCGGGTTCAATCCGCACCAGCGTCTGGTAGACTTCCTGGAGAAAAAGGCGCAACTGGTAACCGAGGAGGTATAAGCATGCAGTTTGGTTATTGGCTCCCGGTATTTGGCGGATGGCTCCGCAACGTACCAGATGAAACCATGGAAACCTCCTGGGACTATGTGAAAACCCTGGCCCAGAAAAGCGAGGACTGGGGCTACAGCATCGCGCTTATCGCGGAACTGTACCTCAACGACATCAAAGGCGAAGAGGCTCCGGCGCTGGATGCCTGGTCTACCGCTGCCGCCCTGGCCGCCGTGACCCAGAAACTGGAACTGATGGTGGCCGTGCGCCCCACGTTCCATAACCCGGCGCTGCTGGCCAAAGCCGCCGCCAACATTGACCTCATCAGCAACGGGCGCCTGTCTTTGAACGTGGTGTCCAGCTGGTGGAAAGACGAGGCTACTAAATACGGCATCCAGTTTGAGCAGCACGATGACCGCTACGCCCGCACCAAGGAGTGGCTGGATGTGGTGACCAACCTCTGGGAGAAAGACCATTTCACTTACCAGGGCAAATACTACCAGGTCACCGATAACGTGCTGCAGCCCAAGCCCAAAAACAAACCGTTCATTTACGCGGGCGGCGAGTCTGAGGCGGCCAAGCAACTGATCTCCCGCCAATGCGACGGCTACGTGATGCACGGTGACTCTCCCGAAAAGATTGGGGAACGCATCTCAGACATGAAGCGCCGCCGCGAAGAAGCCGGTTTACCGCCCATGAAGTTTGGGGTAGCCGCCTATTCCATTGTGCGCGACACCGAGCAGGAAGTGAAAAAGGAACTGGAACGCATCACCAACGTGCAGGGCTCCGCCGCCGGTTACAAAAATTACCAGCAGTGGCTGGCCGGAACCCAACTGGAGCAACGCGTTTCTCTGGAGGATTACTCCGTTTCCAACCGCGGCCTCCGCACCGGACTCACCGGAACCACTGCCCAGATTCAGGACCGCATTGGCGAGTTTGAAAAGGCAGGCGTGGATTTCTTCCTGTTGCAGTGCAGCCCTCAGATCGAGGAAATGCAGCGCTTCTCCGAGGCCGTGATCCAGGTGCCCGCTTAATTATCATCATTCCACCCGGGCCTGAAAACCTTGGTGGTTAGAATACGCTTGAAAAAAAATAGGCCTGAAACGGAAGTTTCAGGCCTATTTTTTTAAACTGAGCTTAAAAGCTACTGATCGTTTCTTCTATTACTTAAGGAAGAATCAGATTTCCTGGAGCCGCAGCGCATCAGGAGTTCGCTCTGCTTTTCTTGTTGAATTTCTGATTGAAATCCCCGCCTCTTCCAGAACGCTCGGCGCGTTTGGCTTGCATCTGCTTGCGCTCGGTTTGGTATTTCTCAAACTGCTTTTTGTTCAGGATGTCTTTGAGCTCTTTCTCCCAATCGGCGCGAAGGCGTTGCAATTGCTCACGGCCCTGCTCATTGCGGTTGCCGCCTTTAGCGAACTCACCGCGCAGGCTCTGCATTTGCTGAGCATGTTTCAGGTTAAGCGCTTGCAATTTGCGTTCCTGGGATTTGTTCAGGTCCAGCTTCTTGGTGAGCATTTCGGTGCGTTTGGCGGCAATTTGCTCCGGAGTCAATTTCTGGCGCTTGCCCTCACCACGGCGGAAATCACCTCGGTCGCCACGGCCCTGCTCGGTTCTGTTCTCGGCGTTTCTGTCTCGGCGCGGACCATCCTGCGCATATGAAGTTCCTACTACTGCCAGGCCTAAAGCAATCATTACTGCTAATTTTTTCATTTTGTCTAAGGGTTTAAGTTTCTAGTGTAAGGCCAGGTTGTTTGACCTGGTTGCTAGGCTATTTGCAAAGCAGGTGCCAAAAACAGCCTGAAAACCCCTGTTTGAAGCCAACGGGACAAACCCCAAAGTGAAACGGACAGAAGCGGTAAGTGAAACGGGCAACCTGTTTTCAAGGTGTTTCCCTGAAAAGAAGCCCAAAACAAAAAACGCCTTCACCAATCAAGATGAAAGCGTTTCCAGAAGAGATTTTCCTAAGCGTGAAAGGACACTTTACTGCTGACTGAACACTTTTTTGAGCAACTCAGACGTGCGGGCCTGCGGATTCTGCCGGATGGCTTTTTCCTCTTTGGCCACCATCACAAACAAACCGTCCAGCGCCTTTTGCGTGGCATAGGCCTCCAGGTCTGGATTCACTTTCTTCACCAGCGGAATCTTGTTGTACGCCGAGATCAGGTTGTGGTAATATTGGGTGGCGTTCACCTTGCTCAGCGAGTTCTGGATAATAGGCTGGAACGCCTGGGTCAGCTGATCTGAGGTGGTGCGTTTGAGGTACCGGGTAGCCGCGTCCTGCTCGCCTTTCAGAATAGAGAAAGCATCCTGAATGGTCATCTGCTTGATGGCGGAGACAAAGATGGGTTTCGCTTCCTTGGCAGCATCCTCGGCGGCGCGGTTCAGGGCCAGCACAAATTTGTCTACCTCGCCGCCCATGCCAATCTGCCGAAGCCGCGTTTCCACGTTCTTCACCTCCGGCGGAAAAGGAATCCTGATCTCGGGGTTTTTAAAGTAACCGTCCACCTGCGAGGCTAAATCGGAACCGTTGGAGGCGCCTTTGGTCAAGGCTTCCTTCAGGCCGGCTCCTACTTCCTCCTTAGAAAGTTGGCCAGTGCCGCTCAGGATGGCACCTTTGATTTTATCCAGCTTGATCTGGGCCATCGCGCCATTGCCGGCCAGAAACAAGGCAATTAAAAGGATGAGATTTTTCATATCGGCCATGATATATGGTTCTTCTAATATAAAGCAAAAGCCTTCTGTTTATTGCTCTTTTCTGAGAAAATAAGCCGTAAACAGAAGGCTTGAGTGCTACTTAAGAGCGATGAATTAGCCCTGTGGTGGCGGTGGTCCGCCGGGCAAACCGCCCGGAGGCGGACCAGGGAACCCTCTGTCGCGGCTCGGTTCTGCCGGGGCGCTGCCGGTGAAGTTGCGCAGGTTGTAGGTGAAGGTGAGCATGAAGAAACGCTGCAGCACGCTGGATTGCACATCTTCCACGTACTGGGCGGTGAAGTTCCGCTGCACGCTCACGTTCTGGTTGAGCAAATCGTTCACGCTCAGACTCAGCTCGCCCTGCTGGTTTTTGAACAACTTCTTGCTGATGCTCATGTTCCAGAGCAGGTAGTTGGCATCTAACCCCGCAGATAAACCAGAGTTGTACTGGTGGTTCAGCTCGGTGCGGTACACTAGGCCCGGCCCGAAGATCCAGTTGTATTTCAGGTTGGTGTTCTGGGTGAAATAGTTGTTACTCTGCTGCGTAGGCAAAGAATTGTGCACAAAGTTGTAAGAAGAATTGGTGGAGAGATTGAAGTCTATCTTCTCACTGATGTTACTGCTCAACGACAGCCCCACTCCCACGTTGGGCGCTTTGGCAATGTTCAGCTCCCCGTTGGTTAAGCCCGGCGTGCGCGTGTACCCCACCGAGCCGTGCACCCCAACGTTAGACTTCAGCCAGTTCACCGGCTGGCCCAGGTGGAAAACCGAGCGTACATTCACGTAGCCATCCAGGTTCACTGGCGTGGTCAGTTGCTGCCCCTTTTCCAGCACCACGCCGTTGGCCAACGTGATAGGCTCCGCAGTGGCTCTGGTGATGCTGTTACCCACGTAGTTTTGAACCAGATTCCCGAAAACACCCACAAAAAAGATGCGGTTGGTCTCTGTATTGAAGTTGCGGAACCCGGTCCGGAAACTATGGCTGTAGGTTTGCAGCAACGAAGGATTTCCCTGGTACAACAGCAGCGGGTTGGTATTGTCAATGGCCTCAGACAACTGATCTACCGAAGGCGCATTGGTACTGGTGTTGTAGTTGAAATCAAAGTTCTTGGACTGGGAAATCTTGAGGTTCATATCCGCCGAGGGCAAAATGCTGGTAAACCGCCGGGTGTAGGTATTCTCACTGGGGTATTCCTGGTCAACCTCCAACGTAGCCAATTGGTAGCGGGTGTTTACGCGGAGCCGCAGTTTGCCCTGGTTGTACTGGTAACCGGTGCCAAAGCGCTGCGTGAAGTACCCACTCTGGAAGGTATTGCTCAGCGCTTGGTTCAGTTGGCTGTAGGTACCGGAGCCTTCGGCATCCAGCTCATAGGCTTTTTTGTCAGCATCGTTCAGTTGGTTGCCCAGGTTGTAGATGAGCTGCACATGGCCGTTTTTACCCACCGGCTCATTGTAGGTCAGGTCACCGACCCACGAGAACGTGTTTCTTTTCTGTTGGGTGAACAGGTTCTGAAAGGCATTGGTGTTGGTTCCGCGGTAGTAAAGGCTGGTCGCCGCCAAGGTATTGTCGCCGTTGCTGGTGCTGTAGCTGGTGTTGAGGCTGGCGGAGAGATTTCGGCCCGTTTTCCCGAATTTATGGCTAAACAGGATGTTGTTGTTGAACGTGAGCGCTTTGCTACTGGCTACTGTGGAGTTCTCAGAGGTATTCAGGGCGCCGTTCACGTTGGAAGTGGCACTAGAAACCTGGTTCGTTGAGCTGTTATCTTCCACCGTCAAACTGGGCGTGATCAACAGGCGGTTGTTGGGGTTGAGGTTATAATCCAGCCGGAAATTGAACACGTGGCTGGCCGTGGCCGTGGAACTCAAGCGGTTCTCGTTGTAGACCTGGCCCGAGTCTGACGGCAGCGTGTAGTTCTGGATCCTGAACTGATTGTTCCCGATGGTGCGGTCCGTGAACTTATAATTGCCGCTCACCTCTATCTTCTTGCCCCACAGATCACTGTAGTTTAGCCCGATTGTGTTGGTAGAAATCAGCCCCGAGGGGGTGCCCCCGCCCATGGGCGGACGCCGGCCCCGCATGCCGCCGCCGGGAGTCTCGCCAATGGAAAAGTCCAGCAGGTTAATGTTATTGGTGAGGCCGGTGAGCGTGAGGCGCTGATCGCCGTTGAACGAGTTCACCGCCGCACCCACCATGTACTTGCCATCGGAGCCGTAACCCGCTGAGGCTTTCCCGAACTGCCCTTTGCGTTTGTCTGGTTTGGTGATGATGTTGATGGTTTTGGCCGCGTGGCCGTCATCTACCCCGCTGAACTCGGCCTGGTCGCTTTTCTTATCGAAGATCTGGATGTTGGCGATCACGTCGGCGGGAAGGCTGCGGAGGGCGGCGCTGGGGTCATCGCTGAAGAAGCGCTTGCCGTCTACCAGCACCTGCTTCACGTCCTGGCCCTGCGCCTGCAGCGTTCCGTTGGTCACCGTAATGCCCGGCATCTTCTGCACCAGGTCCTCGGCGCTGGCATCCGGGGCGGTTTTGAAGGCGGCGGCGTTGAACTGGGTTGTATCGCCTTTCTGCTCGCCCGGCGGAATCTTGCCCACTACTTTCACTTCGCCCAACACCTGGCTGTTCAAAGCCAGGCTCAGCGTCCCTACATCTGTAGCCGTCAATACCGGCACCGATTTCTGAAAAGTCTGGTACCCCAGAAAAGTGACGTTCAGCCTATAGTTACCGGCTGGGACGCTCAGTTTGAAAGCTCCTTGCGTATCAGTTGCCGCCACCGATTGGGTTGAGTCCACTAACCTGGTAAGAATAACCGTAGCGCCGGGCAGCGCTGATTTGTCAGTGGCATCCACCACCTTACCCGAGACTGAAAAGGATTGTGCTGAGGCCTGGTACCCTCCCAAGAGCAGCAGTACCATGAATAGAAAACGCTTCATATTGCCTGTGTAAGAGTTTCTGTTTTGTTCCTGTTTTCCCAAAAGCAAGGCAAAAACCGAGGCTTTCAGGTTGATGCCGCTAAGTTCGGGCGGCCATCCACAGGGGAACAGGCAATACTGGGTGAAGCGGGCAAAAGGCTAACTGAAGTTGCTCATGCTACCAGCCAACAATTTCGGCTATGATCTCAGCTAAACGGTTCTAAAACGAGAGGTGGATTTCTTAGGCCTGGTTTGGGATAGGTCTGGCTTTATAGAGCACGGGATTGTAAAACTGTGAACTAGGGTAAATTCTCTGCTCTCAGTTAGCTGGCAGATTCAATTTTTTATGGTTGGTAACTGAACCCTCGCTCGCCTCTGGCGAGTGTGCGTTATCATGCGGCGTCTCGCCGCTGGGGACGCAGGTAGCCGAGGTGTGTCTAGCTCACCTGTACCCCAACAACGCAGCCAGAGGCTGCCCCATTACTCACACTCGCCAGAGGCGAGCGAGGGTTCAGGAAAGTTCTGAGAAGCGGAGTAGCCTTATTACATGATATTTCAGAACACTCTAAAACTAAACTGTTAATCATGGGAAAAAATGGTTTTCTCCACCAGCCTTCATTTGGAGTGCCAGCCTGCAAGCCCATTAGTAAGCAGAAGCAAAGGACTTCTTTTTCTCAGCCTTCAATTGCTGCTGTTTGACCTGTTTTAGCTGATCTTTCAGTTCCTTCAACTCCTGCAATAGTAACTGCGCTACTTTCTTGTTCATCTTCTGAAGTTCCGCTGAATACAAGCACTTCTGCTTAAGCGCAATCTCCTGCTCCAGTTTTCTGATTTGGCTATTTTCCATGACAACGGATGGGTTAAAAGTGGAGTAGCTGGTGTTTCAAATTCTTTCTATTTAGGGCAGATAAAGTTTTGTATTTGGCTTGATTCTATGAAAACAACCTCAAAACGGCTTGCTGTCTTTCCTGATGCCCCCCCTTAAGCCTGCAATGGCGCGGAAGTTACTTCCGTGCCTTCCTGACGTACTCTCAAGGCACGGAAATAACTTCCGCGCCATAGTCCAGTAGACAACTTTCTGTTATTAGCTTACTTTCAGAAAACGGCCTTAAAACAGCTACATGCTTCTCCCTGAAAGGACGGCAACTTCTTGCTGTACTAATGACAGCCATGCCCCATTCCACCCTTATCTCAAGCTTGTGTTACTTCGCCAGCCAGTTCAGGAACAGGGGGCTTTTGGCTTTGCTGACGATGATTTCTTCCTGGAACGGGATGTTCAACGTCACTGATAGCTTGCGGCCGAAGTATTGTGCGGCTTCTTTGATGGCTTTGTGGTTTACCAGGTACTGACGGTTGGCCCGGAAGAACTGACTGCCGCAGATGGCTTCCATCTCTTCCATGTTCTGGTTGAGGGTGAACTTGCGCTGGTCAAAGGTGACCACGTGCGTGATCAGGTTCTGGGAATAGAAGACGGCAATCTGGTCAATGGGCAGCGGAATGATCTTATCGCGTTGGTACACCAGCACCGAGGTTGGCTTCTGCACCAGACGGTTATCCAGCAGCTGCAGCAGGGCCTGGTAGTCTGGTTTACCTGGGGCCAGACTTTCCTGCAGTTGCTTGTATTTCTGCAGCGTTTTCTCAATAGTGGCCCTGTTGAACGGCTTCAGGATATAATCAATGCCGTTGGCCCGGAAAGCGTCCAGCGCGTACTCGTTGTAGGCGGTACAGAACACCACTGGCTTGGTGATGGACACGGCGTTGAAGATCTCAAAGCTCAGCCCATCGCCCAGCTGTATATCCGAGAAAATAAGGTCGGGTTGCGGATTTGCCTGGAAATACGCCACCGCCGCTTTCACCGAGGGTAGTACCGCCACAATCCTGGCGGCGGGCTCTACCTCCAGCAAGGTATCTTCCAGGTCTTCGGCGGTGAAGGGTTCGTCTTCAATTATGAGGATGTTCATTGAACAGTAACTTTAATTCAACAGAGAAATACTGGTCTGACTCCATAATGTTGATGCCGGTGCCGCAGATAACCTGGTACCGCTCAGACAAATTCCTGAGCCCGATGCCCGAGGAAGCCTCTAGGGTCTGCTTCTTCCTTTTGTTGTTGGTAACCACAATGGAATCATTGGTTTGGTACGCGATCTTGATGGTCAAGGGCTCCTCCACGGTGAAGGCATTGTGCTTGATGGCGTTCTCTACCAGCAACTGCAACGAGAAAATGGGCAGGCAACCAGTCAGGAGAATGTGCTCCGGTATGTCAATCTCGTAGCTGAAGGAATCTTTGAACCGCACTTTCTGCATCTCCAGGTAATCCACGCAAAGCTTGAGCTCCTCCTTCAGCGGAATGATGGCCTCGTTCCCCGAGTTGATGGATGCCCTCAGCAAATCAGAGAGCCGCACCAGGTACTCCTCGGCCTCGGGGCGTTGCCGCTTGATCAATGATTTGAGGGTAGTAAGCGAGTTGAACAGGAAATGCGGCTGCAGTTGGTGTTTCAGGTGCTGGTGCTGCGCAATGGCGTGGTTCATCTTGAGCTGGCTGTTCTCCACCGCAATCTGGGCGCTTTTCCGCTGCAAGATGATCAGATCCATGAGCACCAGAATGATGGTGTTGTTGGTGAGCGCCACAATGAGCGGCAGCACCCTGACCCGACCTCCGTCTGACAGCACAAAAATCACCGCCACACAGCCGTAATACAGCAAAGTAGTAAGCACATAACTGGTGACGTACCTGATGATGTTCCTGGTCTTGTCTTTCAGGTCTACCCTGCTCAGCCTGCCGTACAGGTAAATATTGATAAACCACAGGCAAAGCATGAGCACCGAGATGCCCACTACCGTAATAAGCATATGTTCCTGGGGAGGCGGAAAGTGCATCTCGCGCATCCGGGGCCGGGGCGGACGATTACCCAGGAAGAACGGCCGGCCGGCATTGATAACGGGAAACATACTGATTACCCCCCAGGCCACCGAGGTAATCAACGCTATTCTCCATAAGCCTTTTTTATAGGAATCTGGCTCTAACATTTCTTAAGCTACTTGAATAATTCAACACTACAGGCGTTCTGCCCGCTTCCTACTCTTTTACCTGTTCTTGCACCTGTTAGATCATACCAAACCAGAGGTGACAATGGAGCCCGGCAGAACAACTCCAGAATCAATGGTCGCCACACCAAAATACTTCATGTTTTAGTCTTTCAAGTGTAGCCTAGGTCCTTGTCATGACCGAAGAATCTCGGCGCCCAATTGAGCAAATTCCGGTAACTTCTTATTGTGAAAAGGTCAATGACACAGTGAGGCACCTATTCTAAACCACAAAGTAGGGCTTAGGAGGCGTTAGAACCAATCAAAAAACGGGTAAAGCAGACAATACTCCTGGTGAAGTGGCAAGAACCGGGTGTGTAGCTGCCTTACAAAAAAGGTACATTTCTGCAGGTGCCCAGTCCTGTTCAGGCGCTTTCTGCCGCATTGGGTTATAGGTTTTAGTACAATCCGGGTAAAGAATCGGGCTTTCCCCCGCGTCTCAAAAAAGAAGATAAAATTTTTTCAAGCCCGGAACAGATTTTGCCTACTTGATCGTTGTAGATACAAGAATCATCCTTGAGAAAAGAATTTGGCGTTTGTTGTCATTTTTCAAATTCTTCTCGTAAATTCAATGAATTCTATCAAGGATTGATGCATAAACTGAAGGGAGAGAACAGGCCCTGAGATTTTTTGGCAGCTTTTCAAAAGTGTTGATGTTAGCCTGTTCTATTTAGGAGATTTGAACTTTAAACTAATGAGATTTACCACACTTTCCTCTATCGCTTCTTTATTGAACGATCTGATTTCTAAACTTATCGGCCCTACGTTGCAGCCAGTTCCGGTTCCGGTACGTCAGCAATCCCGCTGATTTCTTGCCCGGTACTACCTGCTGTCAACCAACGTTCACAAAGGCTTTTCCTATTGACACCATCCACCTAAGAATTCACGAATCCCTGTAGCTGGTAGCCGCAGGGATTTTTTGTTTTAAGGCGAATGTGTAATTACATCGGCCCTGTGTTGAAGTCAGAATAGCCTTCAATCTGTTTCATAGGCATTTTCTGAAAAACTGCCCTGAAACGGATGAAAGAAATAACAGGCCAAAGGATGGTATTCGTTTTAAGGGTGTTTTTGGCAAAATTGCTCTAAAAGAGGACCTCACCGGTGGTCAGAGAACTTCTTACCGGGCACTTCTTAGTTTATTTAGTAATTTCCCTCCTGAAACGTACCCGAGGCTCAATTTTTGCGGCAGGGCTTAAAGCCTGAGGCATTCTACGCCGAGGCCAACCAAGTGTAGTTAAGTAAATCCTTTTGTTCTAAATGAAAATTGCACCCTTTCTGATCAGTGCCTTGCTACTCTCGGGCACTGCGTTCTCCCAGTCACTGAAACTGGACAAAGATGTGACCAAACAACTCAAAGCCGTGAAACCGGAGGCCATCAAAGGCCACATCCAGTACCTGGCCGATGATAAACTGCAGGGCCGTTTACCGGGCACTCCGGGCTACCAGATGGCGGTAGACTACGTGGTTGACCAGTTCAAAAAACTGGGCGTGCAACCGGGCGGTGAGAACAGCACCTACCTGCAGACCGTGAGAATCAGGAAGGCATTCACCGGCAAAGATGCCACCCTGAGTTTTACTACGCCCCAGGGCTCCAAAACCTTGGAGGCAGGCAAAGACTTCACCTTCTACCCCAACCCGCAAAACCCATCGGTCAGCCTTGACGCTCCCCTGGTGTTCGCCGGGTACGGCATCACCGCCCCTGAGGTAGGATATGACGATTACGCCAACCTGGACGTGAAAGGCAAAGTGGTGGTGATCCTGCGCGGCGCGCCCCAGAAATTCCACTCTACCATTGCCGCCGCCAGCATGAATTTCTCCACCATTCTGCAAAATGCGGTGAACCACGGCGCGGTAGGCGTACTGGTGGGCAGCACCAATCCCAGCCCCAGAGTAACGGTTCCCAATCTTTCGCGTGGGGTGAACAGCGTTATGACCGCCGATGGCAAAGTGGCCGCCTCGGGTTCTTATGTGTCTGATCAGTCTAAGGTGTTTGGGTACGTGAACGCCGCCACCTTCCACACGCTTATGCAAGGAGCCGGGCTGGACACCGCCAAGGTAGTAGCCACCTTAAAAGGTGGAAGCACCACTTCCGCCGCATTACCCGGCAAAATCTCGGCCCGCTACACCACCACCTACCAGGATTTCGACACTTATAATGTAGTGGGGAAAATCACCGGGTCAGACGCCACCTTGCGCGAGGAGTACGTGGTACACAGCGCTCACCTGGACCACATGGGCATTAGTACGCCGGTGAAAGGCGATTCTATCTATAACGGCGCGCATGACAATGCCTCCGGGGTGGCCAGCGTGCTGGAGATTGCCAAGATTTACTCTAATCTGAAACAGAAACCCAAACGCTCCCTCCTGTTTGTGTTGGTGACCGGCGAGGAAATGGGCTTGCTGGGCTCGCAGTACTTTGCCAAGTACCCAACCGTGCCTAAGAAGAACATTGTAGCCGACATTAACACCGATATGCCAACCATCATCGCGCCGCTGCTTTCGGCGGTGGCCTTGGGGGCCGAGCACTCCTCACTGGCTAAACCAGTAGCGAACGCAGCCGGTTACTTAGGCATTGCCGTGGAAGCTGACCCGGAACCAGACCAGAACCGGTTCATCCGCAGCGATCAGTTCAGCTTCGTAGCCCAGGGAATTCCGGCCTTGCACATCAAATACGGAAACAAAACCAAAGACGGCCAGAACAACCTGAACAAGCAGGTGGAAGTGTGGCGCGCCAATTTCTACCACAAACCACAGGATGAGCTGAACGATACCTTTGACTTTGAAGCCGGCAAGAACTACGTGCAGCTGAACTTCCTGATCAGCTACCAGGTGGCCCAAACTCCTGAACGCCCTACCTGGAACGCCAACGACTTCTTCGGGGGCAGATACCAGCAATAAACAGAACTTATCGGTTACATGAACCACCCGAATCGGGGCTGTTTTCCGGAAAACAGCCCCGATTCGGGTGGTTTGCTTTTAGGTACTTCTTCAGCAAGAATACATTGCAGAATTGGAGTTAATAAGATACCTCAGGAATTTGAGGTTGAAGGAATTGCATCCAGCCTTAACCAGAACGTCCATTGAAGTTGAAATGGTTGGAAGATAAGATTCCATCACCTTATCTTTGCGGTGTTTCTGAGTCCCTGGCAGTAGGTAAAATCACTTCCTACTACTTCCCTTCAAGCCAGATCAGGCGTATAAACTTCTACTAATCAATCACAAACAAACATTCCCTGGTAGACAAAAAGAAATACTAAATTTTAGTTCTCAAAATTATGAACTAACGAAACTAACGCATACCTTTGCAGTGTTCTTAAGTCAAAGAAGGAGAAAAAAGTGGTACAGTTAACCAAAGAACAAAAGCAACTGATTGAGAAAATCGGCATTTACCATGAGCAGCAGGGCTTTCCGCCCGCAACCGGCCGCATCATTGGATTGCTGTACGTCTCAGACAGACCGCACCTGTCTTTTGAGGAGATCATTGATACCTTGAATATCAGTAAGAGTGCGGCCAGCAATGCCCTGAACCTCCTGCTACAGATGCATTTGATTGAATACATCACGTTCCCCGGCGACAGAAAACGGTACTTCGGAGCTTTACTGGAGAACTGGCACGAGGAAGTGATCAACAAGATGGATTCCATCCTGGCGTTCAGCAAACTGCTTAAGCAAACCAATGAACTGAGGGGAAACGCCAATCCAGACATGAACCAGAAAGTTCTGGAGCGGATTGAGTTTCTGGAGTTCCTTTCCAAGGAAGTACCAGCCCTTCTGCAAAAGTGGATAAAGGAGAGACAACAATAATTTTTTGCCCGCTTGGTTCTTTTTATTCAGAACCAAACAATAAGATACAAACCAATCAATAAAAGTAAAACCGTGAATAAGAAGCATTTGATACTGAGCCTTCTACTTGCGTTTGTAGCAAGATTCAGTTATGCACAAACTCAACCGGAGGGCAATGTCTTAACGCTGCAACAGGCGT
Source organism: Sabulibacter ruber (assembly GCF_017355955.1). Lineage (GTDB taxonomy): Bacteria > Bacteroidota > Bacteroidia > Cytophagales > Hymenobacteraceae > Nibribacter > Nibribacter ruber_A. Next base: position 1,588,304 of record NZ_JAFFID010000001.1, read on the forward strand.
TGAACTTTGCCGCCAACAATAACATCAGCATTCAGCAGTCAAAGCTGGATGAGCAAGGAGCTGAATACAGAATCAACGAAACCAAAGGTTCTGGCCTTCCTCAACTGAATGGTACCGGGCAGGTAAGCGTGTATCCGTCTATTCCTACCCAGTTGCTGCCAGGTGAGATCATTGGCCAGCCAGGCACTTACGTACCGGTGAAATTTGGTCAGAAATACAATGTTTCCGGCGGTGTGGAGCTTCAGCAGCTTATTTTCAGCAAATCCTACTTTGTAGGATTAGAGGCGGCCCAGACCACCCGTGACCTGTACCGTTTGCGCACCCAGATGAGCACAGAAGATGTGATCTACAACGTAAGTTCTGCTTACCTGCAGGCTCTGCAAACCAAGGAACAGTTCAGCACTATTGATGCCAACTACAAGCGCCTGACCCAACTGGAGAAGATCCTGCAACTGCAATACAAGAATGATTTCGCCAAGAAGGTAGATGTAAACCGCATTACGGTAAACAAAACCAACCTGGAGAACCAGCGCCAGACCTTGGCGGCGGCTTATGAGCAGCAGAAAAACGCCTTGAAGTTCTTTATGGGGATGCCAATTGAGCAACCAATTGAGATTGCCGATTCCACCACCCTCACCAACACGGCTCTGCCGCTTACTACCAACGCCAACGAGATCCTGACCCAGCGCTCAGATTTCCAGGCTTTGCAGACGCAGAAAAAGCTGTATGGCCTGAACGTGGAGAACATCAAAGGCCGCGCCTTCCCTACTCTGGCAGGTTTTGGTCAGTACACTTACAACGCCCAACGGCAGCAGTTTAACTTCTTTGACACTAATCAGCCTTGGTTCAACACCTTTGTGCTGGGTGTGCAGCTGAACATCCCCATTTTTGACGGATTCCAGCGCAGAAACCAGATAAAACAAGCCGAGCTGGATGTGAAAAAGACTGAGTTAGACATCCAGAACCTGACCCTGAGCACCCAAATGGGATTAGATAATGCCTTGAAGCAGATCAATACCAGCCAATTGGCCGTGCAGAACCAGGAACGCAACGTGCAGCTGGCCCAGGAGGTGTACAACACCACCAACAGCCTGTACAAAGAAGGGCTTTCCCCGCTGACCGACCTGTTAGAAGCCGAGGTGAGCTTACGTGAGGCCCAAACCAACCTGAACAACGAAAGACTGAAATATAAAATAGCGCAGCTGGACTACATCAAAGCCAGAGGCGAACTGAAAAACCTAATCCAATAACACTGTTTCTGTACACTCTAAAAAAATGAAAAAACTGATTTATATCCTGGTTGTTGTTGTCCTGATAGGCGCCGTGGCTTACACGCTCAACAAGAACAAAAAGGAAATGACGGAAAAAGCGGCCGTAGCCCAGATCAAGAGCGAAGCCATTCCGGTAACCCTCACCGAGGCGAAATCTGCCAAACTGGACCGGTCTTTTACCGCGCAAGGAAACTTCAGACCAGTGCAAAGCCTCACCCTGTTGTCTGAGACCCAAGGCCAGATTCAGCGGGTATTGAAGCGCAAAGGCGACCGCGTACGTGCCGGCGAATTGCTGGTGCAGGTAGAAGGCAACACCATGAACGCGAACCTGGTGACCGCCCAGGCCAATTACGAGAAAGCCAAACGTGACCTGGCCCGTTTTGAAAACCTGGCCGCTGGTGACGCTATCACTAAACGTCAGTTAGAAGATGCCCGTCTGCAAGTGAATTCTGCCCGTGCCCAATTGGTGGCTGCCCAGCAGAACATGTCCAATACCCGGGTAACCGCTCCTATCAACGGCGAAATCAATGAGATCTACATTGAGGTAGGTTCTTTCCTGAACCCAGGTACTAAGATGTATGACATTGTGAACGTGAACAGCCTGAAACTGAATGTACAGGTTTCTGAAGCAGAGGTTCTGCTCATCAACAAAGGCCAGCGCGTGAAAGTAACCGCCAATGCCGGTGGCCGCCAGGAGTACGAAGGCAGAGTAACCGCCATTGCCGCCCAATCTGATGCCACTTTGAAGTACGATGTGGAAATTGAGGTCAAAAACACCTCTAACAACAACCTGAGAGCGGGTATGTACGGCACTGCCTTCTTTGAAGTAGCCGACCAGCGCGATGCCCTGTTGCTTTCTCGTCAGTCTATTGTAGGTAGCATCCAGGACCCAAGCGTGTACGTGGTGAAAGACAACAAAGCCTATTTACGCAAAGTGAAAGTGGGTACGGTAACCCAGGACCAGGTAGAGATCCTGGATGGGGTGCAGCCCGGCGAAAAAGTAGTACAGAGCGGCCAGATCAACCTGCGCGAAGGCATCCAGGTGACCACTCTGTAATCAGAAAAGAAGTTTCTTTTAAACTGGAAGTTTAGAAATGAATATAACCAAGTTATCAATTCAGCGGTCAACCCTGGTGGTGGTGGTGTTCACCGTCCTCACCTTGCTGGGGATTGTCAGCTACCAATCACTCAACTACGAGCTGTTACCTAAGTTCAGCCCGCCGGTTTTGACCGTGACTACTTTGTACCCGGGTGCATCGCCTAACGAGGTGGAGAACTCGGTGACCAAAGAGATTGAAGATGTGCTCTCTTCCCTGGAGAACGTGAAGGAGATGAAAGGTACCTCCCTGGAGAGTTTCTCTATCATCACCATCCAGCTGAACCAGGGAACCAACGTAGACCTGAGCTTACAGGATGCCCAGCGGAAAATCAACACCATTCTGGCCCAGTTGCCCGAAGACGCTGACCCGCCAACCCTGAACAAATTTGACTTTGACGACCTGCCCATCATCAAGATGGGGGCCACGGCCAACATGCCTGCCACCGAGTTCTTCGACCTGATTGACAACAAAATCAAGCCGGAACTGTCCCGTGTGCCTGGTATGGCCCAGATCAAAATCCTGGGTGGTTCTGAGCGCGAGATCAAGGTAAACATTGACGCCAACAAGCTGGAAGCCTACGGCATCTCTATTCTGCAGGTACAACAGAAGATCAAGAACTCTAACCTGGACTTCCCTACCGGTAGAATCAAGAACGAGAACGGCCAGACCCAGCTCCGTTTATCGGGTAAATACCAGAATCTGGACCAATTACGTAACCTCGTTATCAGAGAAGACCAGAACGGTATCGTACGTTTGTCTGACCTGGCCGAGGTACAGGATACCCAGAAAGACGTGGAGGTATTGAGCCGTATCAACTCAAAACCATCGGTGGGTATCACTATCCAGAAACAGTCTGATGCCAACGCGGTGGAAGTAAGTGCCCTGACCAAGGCCGCTCTGGCCCAGCTGGAGAAAACCTATGCGTCTCAAGGCTTGAAGTTCAACATTGCAACGGATAGCTCTGACTTTACCCTGGAGGCCGCTGATTCTGTAATGCACGACCTGGTGATTGCGGTAGTGCTGGTGGCGGTGGTAATGCTGTTGTTCCTGCACTCGCTGCGTAACGCGGTGATTGTGATGGTGTCCATCCCGGCCTCATTGGTGGCCACGTTCATTGCCATGTACCTGTTTGGGTTCTCTTTGAACCTGATGTCTTTGCTGGCCCTTTCACTGGTGGTAGGTATCCTGGTGGACGACGCCATTGTGGTGATTGAGAACATTTACCGCCACATGGAGATGGGCAAGAACCCGGCCCAGGCGGCATATGACGGTATTCGGGAAATCAGCGCTACGGTAACCTCCATTACCCTGGTAATTGTGGTGGTGTTCATCCCAATCGCTTTGTCTACCGGTCTGGTGTCTGACATTCTGCGACAGTTTGCCCTGGTGGTAGCAGTAGCCACTATGATCTCCCTGTTTGTGGCATTCACTCTGATTCCGCTTTTGGCCAGCCGTTTCTCTAAACTGGAGCACGTATCTGACAAAAACATGTTCGGGCGGTTCATTCTGTGGTTTGAGCGCTTGCTTGACAGAATCATTGAAGGCTTTACCGATGCCTTGCAGTGGGCCTTTGGACATAAGTTCATTACCCTGGCTGCAACATTCCTGTTACTGATTGCTTCCTTCATGCTGGTGCCGTTCGGGTTCATCGGGAACGAGTTCATCCCGGCGGGTGACCGTGGCGAGGTGAGCTTGCAGTTAGAATTGCCTAAGAACGCTACCGTTGAGCAAACCAACTTTGCCACTAAGCAGGTGGAAGAGTACCTGCGCGGCATTCCGGAGGTAACCCGGGTGTTCACTACGGTGGGTACAACGGCTTCTTCGCAGCAAGGCCAGAACTCTGCTTATCAGTCTGAGTTATCTGTTGCCCTGGTAGACGTGAAAGAGCGTTCTTTCAGCACGCAGGAGTTCAGCCGTAGAGCCAAAGCCGATATTGAAAGCAAACTGCCAAACGTAGAGGTTACTCCGGTACCGGTAGGTCTGGTAGGGAATGCGCAAGCTCCTATCCAGGTGGTATTGTCTGGTTCTAACCTGGATACTCTGCTGGCCTTCTCACAGAAAGTGACCAAGTTGGTGGAAGGCGTGGAAGGTACGGTAGACGTGGAAACCTCCGTTGAAGGTGGTAACCCCGAGATTGAAGTAGTAGTGGACCGCGACAAGATGGCAAGCCTGGGCTTGTCTCTGGAAAGCGTGGGAGCCGGTATGCAAATGGCCTTCTCTGGTAACACAGACGCTACTTTCCGCTCCGGTACCGAGGACTACGACATCAACATCCGTCTGGATGAGTTTGACCGCCGCAACATGACCGACATCGCCAACCTGTCTTTCATCAACAACTTTGGACAGGTAGTGCGTCTGGGTCAGTTCGCCGACATCAAGCAGTCTACTGGTCCTTCTCAGCTGGAGCGTACCAACCGCGTGACCTCCCTGAACGTGAACTCACAGGTAATTGGGCGTCCGTCTGGTTCAGTGGGTGCCGATATTCAGGCCAAGATGGCGGAAATCAAGATCCCGAACGGGGTAACCGTTGACTACGCCGGGGACCTGAAAAACCAGAGCGAAGGCTTCGGTACGCTGGGAATTGCCTTGCTGGCCTCTATCATCTTCGTGTACCTGATCATGGTGGCTCTGTATGACTCTTACGTGTATCCGCTGGTGGTATTGTTCTCCATTCCGCTCGCGATCATCGGGGCCTTGCTGGCCCTGGCCCTGGCCGCCCAGTCACTGAGTATTTTCTCTATCCTGGGTATCATCATGATGATTGGTCTGGTAGCCAAGAACGCGATTATGGTGGTGGACTTCACCAACCAGATGAAGAAAGAAGGTCATGACGTGAAAAGCGCCCTGATGGAAGCCGTGCGAATTCGTTTCCGCCCGATCCTGATGACTACCCTGGCGATGGTGATTGGTATGTTGCCGATTGCGTTGGCCGGTGGTTCCGTAGCAGCCACTAAAAACGGTCTGGCCTGGGCCCTGATCGGAGGTTTGAGTTCTTCCATGTTCCTGACCCTGATTGTGGTACCTATCATCTACTACCTGTTTGACCGTGTGCTGGCCAAGTTTGGCCTGGACAAACAAACCGAGATCATACTGGTAGACAAAACCGCCGAAGAGTTAGAGCGCGAAACCGCCGAACTGGAAGGCAAGAAAGAACACCACGGCCAACCGGCCCTTGTATAAGATAAATTGAATAGTGAATGATGAAGAAAGGCGGGCGCATTTTGCGCCCGTTTTTATCACTTTCATCAATGAAACCAAACTCTGGTTTTGGACTCTGGAGCACAATAGGTACTTTTGCGGTCCTTTTTCACTCCACCTGTCACTGGTGTTTAGATCAAGCTCTTTATGATACAAGAACTGAGCACCCTATGGGAAAGTGAAAAACAGATAAACCATCCATTATTAGATTATAGATAGAACTTCTACCTTCCTTATGATAGCCGCTGTAACTGTCCCTTCTATTGCCCAGAGGGTTGTAAGAATAATCAGTAAAGTAAAAGAAATAAGGCCATCCCGGCTGCGTACTTCTTCCAACCTGAGCAAAGAATTGGGCTTTGATACCGTTGACCTGGTGGGCGTGATCTGGGAACTGGAAAAGAACTTCAAAATCAATATCCCAGACGAAGTGCCTTTCAACACCGTGGGTGATTTTGTGGAGTACGTTTCCCGCCAGACCCAGAAATAACGCATTACTTTCACTTTGGTATATAAACGTGTTTTAGGCTTGTTTTCAGTAAAACAGCCCTAAGACACGTTTATAAACTAACTACCTCAAAGCACTTTAGACTTCTTTTTGAACCGTTTTCAGAAAAGAAGCGAAAAACGCAAAGCTCCTTTAACTCTCCCCCGCTTCCTAAGAGTTTTGCACCTTCAACAGAAGTAAAATCCTCCTTCCTCAGCCCTACGTCTGATTTTCTGCCTGAACCAGGAGAAGAGCCTGAAAACGCACCTTGAGAACACCTGTTTCTTTTAGATAGATTTCACCGTAGAACCATCAAAACTAACTTTTTACCTTCTAATAATGCTATCATTTAGGATACCAATAATTAGTTGATTTTATCAACTAATTCCTTCACCTTTGTAGCAGTTAATTGGTAAAGAAAATGAATGAGGCGTCGCATCTTGGGTTACTGATAGCTAGGACTGGCTTTGTGCTGGGCAAGGCAGTAGAGAAGGAGTTTGAGAACGCTGGGCTGGGGTTAACCTACCAGCACTTCATTTTCTTGAACCTCTTATCTAAGGGCAATAAACTGATTCAGCAGGATTTGGCAGACATCGTGAAGATAGACAAATCGGCGGTTTTGCGGGTGATTGCGGCAATGGAGGAAAAGAACCTGGTGGAAAGATCTGGCGACTGCTGTGACCGGAGAAAAAAGACCTTACACCTGACTCCACTGGGGAAGAAGCTTCTTAAGCAAGCCCTACAGATAGAGCATAGAGTAAATTCAACCTTGCAAGAAGGCTTAACAAAAGAAGAAATTGACACTTTTGTGAATGTTGCCTTGCATTTTAGAAATAAAGTTTAAAATTTTTTGTATATTTAGTTGATATAGTCAACTAAATATCAATCAGTTGGTTGATCATGTCAACCAAATAGTAATAGAGAAGAATCCGCCTCCCCGTGCATTGAGCTAAGAAAAGGTCAGTGCATGTGAGAAAACTGCAAATGCGGCGATTTCGATACTTGTAAATGTCTGTTTATATGACAAAAAAATTAAGCGAGAGACTGGCCAATCGGGAGAAGGGTGCTCCAGAGAAAGCCGGGGAGAAAGCCAGAGAGTTAGGCGCTTATCCTTATTTCAGATCCATTGAATCGGCCCAGGATACTGAGGTAATCATTGAGGGAAAAAAGGTGTTAATGTTCGGGTCCAATGCGTATCTGGGCCTTACCAACCACCCCAAGATCAAAGAAGCCGCCAAGCAGGCCATTGATGATTACGGCACGGGCTGCGCCGGTTCCCGGTTCCTGAACGGAACCCTGGACCTGCACCTGGAACTGGAAAGAAGGCTGGCCGCCTTTGTGGGCAAAGACGCCGCCCTGGTGTTCAGCACCGGCTTTCAGGTAAACCTTGGCGTAGTTTCCAGCTTAACCGGCCGCAATGACTACATTCTGCTGGATGAATTCAACCACGCCTCTATCATTGATGGCAGCCGCCTCTCCTTCTCCAAAGTGCTCAAATACCGGCACAATGACATGGAAGACCTGGAGCGCAAAATCAGCAAACTTCCCGCCGAGGCCATCAAACTGATTGTGGTAGACGGAATCTTCAGCATGGAAGGCGATATTGTGAAACTCCCCGAGATTGTAGCCATTGCCCAGCGCTACGGCGGCAGCATCATGGTAGATGATGCCCACAGCTTAGGCGTGATTGGCGAAAGAGGCGCCGGTACCGCCTCGCACTTCGGCCTGACAGATCAGGTGGATCTGATCATGGGTACGTTCAGCAAGTCGCTGGCTTCATTGGGTGGTTTCATCGCCGCTGACCATGAAACCATCCTGTACCTGAAACACCACGCCCGCTCGCTTATTTTCAGTGCCAGCATGTCGCCGGCCTCGGTGGCCAGTACTTTGGCAGCCCTGGACATCATTGAAACCGAACCAGAGTGGATGGAACGTCTCTGGACGAACACCCGCTACATGACCAAGTTGTTGTTGGAAGAAGGATTTGAATTAGGCCCTACAGAGTCCCCTATCATTCCTATTTATGTAAGAGACAACTACAAGACGTTTTTACTTACCCGCTCGCTGCAAGACAAAGGCATCTTTGTCAATCCGGTGGTTGCCCCGGCAGTACCGGCAGACTCCACGCTCATCCGTTTGTCGGTGATGGCTACCCACACCTTCCCGCAGATAGAGGAGGCAGTTAGTAAACTTTCTGAGGCGTTCAAAGAACTTCAGATCAATCTCAAGCAAGAAGTATATGTGGCAAGTAGTGCCCGTTAACTCCAAGCAACTGCTCAAAGCCTTCATAGACTTTCCGCACCAGCTTTTTAAAGGGGACCCTAACTACGTCCCGGAGCTTTTCATTGCCCAGCGCGATTTACTCACGCCCGGCAAGCACCCGTTCCATGAGCATTCCACCGTGCAGCCTTTCCTGGCCTACGAGGGAAGCAAAGTGGTGGGCCGCATTGCCGCCGTGCTCAACCGCAACCATAACCAGACCAACGGCCAGAAAGACGGGTTCTTCGGGTTCTTTGACTCTATCAATAACCAGGAAGTAGCTACCCTGCTGTTTGCCCAAGCCGCCAAGTGGCTGAAAGAACAGGGCGCCGAGACCATGATAGGCCCGGTAAATCCTTCTACTAATGAGACCTGTGGCATGCTGGTGGAAGGCTTTGACTCTCCGCCGGTGGTCATGATGACCTACAACAAGCCCTATTACCTGGATTTGCTGGAGAAGGCTGGGTTGACTAAACAAGTAGATTTGATTGCCTACCAGTTCACCGAGCACTACAACGAGCGGCCTTTCCGGATGACCAAAGTGCTGGAGGAACGGCTGGGGCGAAAAGGTATTCAGATCAGGCCCATCAACCTGAAGAATTTTAAGGAGGAAGTCACCAAGATCAGGGAAGTGTACAACAAGGCCTGGGATAAGAACATGGGCTTCGTGCCGATGACGCCCCACGAGTTTGACCACATGGCCAAAGACCTGAAAATGATCCTGGACCCGGACTTCTGCATGGTGGCTGAGCATGAAGGCGAGATCATCGGGTTTTCGCTCTCGGTGCCAGACATCAACCAGATCCTGATCAAGGTGAAGAACGGACGGCTGCTGCCCACGGGCATTTTCAAGCTACTTTTCCAAAAGAAGAAGATAAACGGCTTGCGCATTATTGCCTTGGGCGTGCTGGAAGGTTACCGCAAACTGGGCATTGAAGCCTGCTTCTACGGCCACGCTATGGAGCAATTCAAAAAGAAAAAGATGAAAGTGGCCGAGGCCTCCTGGATTCTGGAGAACAACACCCTCATGAACCAGGGCCTCCTGAACATGGACGCCAAACCCTATAAAAAATACCGCATCTACGAAAAGGCGATATGAACGAACGAGTACTGATAACGGGAGCCAGTGGCTTTGTGGGCTACCACCTGGTGGAGGCCGCGGTAAACGCAGGACTGGAAGTCTATGCGGCCGTGCGACCCTCCAGCGAGGTAGACCACCTGAAGGCCTTCCCTATTCAGTACACGCAGTTAGACTTCTCCAGTGTAGCCGCCTTGCAACAGGAACTGGAAGAAAAACAATATGCCTACATCGTGCATGCCGCCGGCATTACCAAAGCAAAAGAGGCGCAGGAATACAACAGAGTAAACGCCGAGTACACCCGGAACCTGGCCCTGGCCGCTGTGCAGGCCGCTATTCCGCTGAAGAAGTTTGTGTTCATCAGTAGTCTGGCTGCCCTGGGCCCCATCTCCTACCAGGAGAAAAGCCCCATCACCGAGGAGAGCAACGCCCGCCCGGTCACCAATTACGGCAAGAGCAAACTGCTGGCCGAGCAGTACCTGGCCGAGATCAGGAACCTACCGCTGGTGGTACTCAGACCCACTGCTGTGTACGGCCCCCGGGAGAAAGACATTTTTATTCTGTTCTCCACCATCAGCAAGGGACTGGATCCTTACATAGGCAAAGGGAAGCAGCGGCTGAGCTTTGTGTACGTGAAGGACCTGGCCAAAGCAGTGATGCAAGCTTTAGAGTCTGGGGTAACCGGCACCAGCTACAATATCTCAGATGGCCGAAGCTACGACCGGTACGCCTTAGCCGATGTCACCAAACGGGCGCTCCGGAAAAGGGCCTTGCGGTTTCATCTTCCCTTGGGCCTGGTCAAAGGCATGGCGACACTGTCTGAGTTATTCGCCGGTAGTAAAACGCCGACCTTAAACCGGGAAAAAATCAGCGAACTCATCGCCGAGAACTGGAACTGCAGCATTGCGCGCATTCAACAGGATTTACATTATACCCCAGAGTATGACCTTGAAAAAGGCCTTACCCATACGCTGCAGTGGTATAAAGCAAATAAGTGGTTATAAACAATTGATGTACCTTAACTAAGTAAAATGGATCACCAAGTAAAAGACGCGAACGGACGTTTAGGAATTCTGATGCCAGGTTTGGGAGCGGTGGCTACCACCCTCATCGCCGGAGTGGAAGCTATCAAAAAAGGCTTTTCACAACCGGTAGGTTCCCTTACCCAGATGGGCCGCATCCGGTTAGGCAAACGTACCGATGACCGTTTCCCCCTCATCAAGGATTTCGTGCCGTTGGCAGACCTGAACAATATCGTATTCGGCGGCTGGGACGTGTACTCAGACAACGTGTTTGAAGCGGCTATGAACGCCAAGGTGCTGGAGCCCATGCTGCTGCACTCTATCAAACCCGAGCTGGAAGCCTTGGTTCCTATGAAAGCGGTGTTTGACAAAGCCTACGCCCGCAACCTGGACGGTACCCACGTGAAAGAGGGCGCTAACAAGATGGAGCTGGCCGAAATGCTGATGGACGATATCCTGAACTTCAAGGAAACCAACAACTGTGATCGTCTGGTGATGGTATGGTGCGGTTCCACGGAGATCTACATCGAAGAATCTGATGTACACAGATCTGTGGCTGCTTTTGAGGAAGGCCTGCGCAACAACGATCCGGCCATCGCCCCAAGCATGATCTACGCGTATGCGGCCATCAAGTCCGGCGTTCCTTTCGCCAACGGGGCGCCTAACCTGACCGTGGACATCCCAGCCATCGTTGAATTAGCAAAAGAGCACGGCATCGCCATCTCCGGCAAGGACTTCAAGACCGGGCAGACGTTGATGAAGACCATCCTAGCCCCCGGGTTGCACGCCCGCGCTTTAGGCGTGAGAGGCTGGTTCTCTTCCAACATCCTGGGGAACCGCGACGGCTACGTGCTGGACCACCCGGATAACTTCAAGACCAAAGAGGTAAGCAAGCTGAGCGTTTTGGATGAGATTTTCCGTCCGGAGTCAAATCCTGAGTTGTATGGTGAGATGTACCACAAGGTGCGCATCAACTACTACCCGCCGCACGGCGACAACAAGGAGAGCTGGGACAACATCGACATCTTCGGCTGGCTGGGCTACCAGATGCAGATCAAGATCAACTTCCTGTGCCGCGACTCCATCCTGGCGGCTCCGCTGGTACTTGACCTTGCCCTGTTCACCGACCTGGCGCAGCGCGCCGGCATGAGCGGTATCCAGGAGTGGCTGAGCTTCTACTACAAGTCGCCGCAGACGGCTGAGGGACTTGCCCCCGAGCACGACATCTTCAAGCAATTGATGAAGCTGCAGAACACCCTGCGCCACATGATGGGCGAGGACCTGATCACGCACCTGGGCCTGGATTACTACCAGGATTTAGTGGAAGCTCTGTAAGTATACTATGATTCAACTACACAAACTCATTTCCACCAGCTTAGGCATAGGCTACGTGGGTAAAGGCGGAGGCACGGTTGCGGCCGTAGCCACCTGTATTGCCTGGTATCTGTGGCAGGGCGGTGGGAATGAGCTTGTCTTCTGGCAAGCGGGCGTCACGTTCCTGATCACGGCACTGGGCGTCTGGTCTGCCACGGAAGTGGAACCCTACTGGGGCAAAGACGACAAAAAAGTAGTGATAGATGAAGTGGCGGGCATGTGCATCAGTCTCCTGTTCGTTCCGGTTCAGCTTCACTACGTGGCGGCAGCGCTGGTCTTGTTCCGTTTTTTTGATATTGTGAAACCCTTTTACATAAGAAGAACAGAGAAGTTAGCCGGTGGTTGGGGTGTGATGCTGGACGATGTGCTTTCCGGAGTTTACGCTAACGTGATCTTACATCTTTGCCTGTACTTCGACCTTTTCTAAATGCTCACCTTCCTGAAGTCCCAAGCGGCCTCCCTTATAGCCTCGGGAGTCGATTTCTTGGTGACGATCCTCACCGTGGAACTAGTAGGGCTCTGGTATGTAGGCGCTTCAGTTCTGGGTACTATTGCCGGCGGAGTCACACACTTCACCCTCAGCAGAACCTGGGTCTTCCATGCTACTCATAAACATTTACCTACCCAAGCAACCAAGTATTTTATTGTATGGAACGGAAGTCTGTTGCTCAACGCCACGGGGGTGTTTGCTTTTACGCACTACCTGGGCCTGAACTACATCTTTTCTAAGGTTTTCGTGTCCCTGCTGGTAGGTTTCTTCTACAATTACATTCAACAAAAGAGATATGTATTCAAGTAAGAATGTATATGTCAACCCTTTACATATACTTATTTGCTGCTTGGCCTTTCTAGCCTTTGGAGCAAACTTCAACCCAACTCAGGCCCAGAGTACCGCTACGGTGGTGAAGGGCACCATTAAAGATGCAGTGACCAAGGAGCCGCTCATTGGAGTGTCCATCTTTATTCCGGGCACCAGTGTGGGCACCACTACAGATATAGAGGGAAATTACTCCCTCAAAACCAACCAATCTGAAAGCAAAGTTCAGTTCACATACGTAGGTTATAAGTCCAAGACGCTTACCATTACGCCTGGCCAGACCCAGGTCCTGAACGTGCAGTTGGAGAGTGACGCCAAGCGGCTGAAAGAAGTAGTGATCAAAGGCCGCAGCCGCAATTACAGCAACAAGAACAACCCGGCGGTAGACCTCATCAGGCTGGTGGTGGACAACAAAAACAAAAACCGCCTGGAGAGCTATGATTATGTGCAGTACCAGCAGTATGATAAACTGCAACTGGCCTTGAGCAACAGCCCCGAGAAGCTGCGCAACAACATCCTGTTCAAGAAATATGACTTCGTTCTGAAGAACATAGATACCACCAAAGTGGCCGGAACGGCGGTGTTGCCCCTGTACATGCAGGAATCTATTTCCCGACAGTTTTACAGAAAAGACCCCGAAAAGAAGAAGACCATTGTAGATGCCGAGAAGAAAGTAGACTTTGGCGAGTTTGTGGTGATCAATTCCTACGTGAAGCACATGTACCAGGACATTGATATCTACAAAAACAACATCACCATTCTCACCAACCAGTTCCTGAGCCCCATTGCCGACCTGGCGCCTACGTTCTACCGCTTCTACGTCACCGATACCGTGGTGGTAGACGGTCAGAAACTGACCGAGCTTTCTTTCAGCCCCAAAAACGAGACCGATTTCCTGTTCACCGGCAAGCTGTACGTAACCATGGACGGTAATTACGCCGTGCAGAAAGTAGACATGGAAGTGGGCAAGAAAGTGAACATCAACTGGGTGCGTGACCTGCACATCAACCTGGATTTTGACCGACTGCCCAACGGACGCTATAACCTGAGCAAAAGCGTGCTGAGATCTGAGTTTGCCGTAACCCAGAACAGCAAAGGCGGCGTGTACGGCGAGCGGACCGTTTCGTTCAAAGACTTCCGCATCAATGAACCCAAACCAGACGGGTTCTACGAAGGCGAAGCCACCGCCAAATTACCCTTAGCTGAGAAGCAGGAAGAAGACTTCTGGGCCGCCAATCGGCATGACAGCTTATCGCTGTCAGAGGCCAACACCTACCAGAGCATTGACAGTCTTAGAAACAACCGTTCCTTTAAACGGACGCTGGACTTTGCCACCATGTTCATTGCCGGTTACAAACAGGCAGGCCCTTACTTTGAGATTGGCCCCGTGAATACGTTTTACAGCTTCAACCCGGTAGAGGGCTTCAGGCTACGGGCGGGCGGCAGAACCACCACTACCTTCAGCAAGCGGGTGATGCTGGAAACCTACGCCGCTTACGGGTTCAAAGACGAGAAGTGGAAGTATTTTCTGGGAGGCACCTACTCGCTGTCTAACCGTTCCATCTTTGAGTTTCCGGTGCGTGCTTTGCGCGTGAGTTACCAAAAAGACACCAAAATCCCGGGGCAGGACCTGCAGTTTGTGCAGGAAGACAACTTCCTGCTGTCGTTCAAGCGCGGCAACAATGACAAATGGCTGTATAACCAGACCTACAACATTGACTACCTGCACGAGTTCAGAAACCGCTTCTCGTTCAGGGTAGGTTTCCGCAACTGGGAACAGACGCCGGCCGGTAGCCTGGTGTACCGCAAAGCCATTGATCCTTCCTCGCCGGAGGGAACTCCTAATGACGGCACGGCCGGTTTGGTGGAGAATCTTACCACCTCAGAGTTCCGGCTGGAACTGCGCTGGGCACCCCACGAGGAATACGTACAGGGCAAACTGTACCGCTTCCCTATTGTGAACCGCTATCCGGTGTTCACTTTGCGGGCCGCGGCCGGAGTCAAAGGCCTCTTCAACGGAGACTATGATTACCAGAACGTGACTCTGAACATTGCCAAACGGTTCTACATGTCTCAGTTTGGGTACTCAGACGTGGTGGCCGAGGGCGGCTATATCTTTGGGCAAGTTCCGTTTCCGCTGCTGGCCATTCACCGGGCCAACCAGACGTACTCTTACCAGATTCAGTCTTATAACCTGATGAACTTCCTGGAGTTTGTGAGCGATCAGTACGCCAGCATCAACATAGACCACTGTTTCAACGGTTTTATCTTCAACAAACTGCCCTTGATCAGGAAAACCAAGCTGCGCGAGTTCGCCACCCTTAAAGTGCTGTACGGCAAAATAAGAGAAGAAAACGACCCTAAAAACAACCCAGATCTGTTGGCTTTCCCGGCGTACGCCACCGGGTTGCCTACCACCTACTCCTTGGAGAAAAAGCCTTACGTGGAAGCCAGCCTGGGCGTAGGCAATCTGTTCAAATTCTTTAGGGTAGACGTGGTGAAACGCCTGTCTTACCTGGACCACCCAGATGTCTCTGAAATTGGCATCAGAGGCAGGTTTAAATTTGATTTCTAAGCATTCAAAGAAGCATGGAGAGCACTCTGCGCAAAAGCACCCTCAGAGACACCTTACAGCAAGGTATCTACAAGATTATCAATCCGTTTGTTAAGTTTATTATCTCGTTGGGTTTTACGCCCAACACGGTTACTATCACCGGTTTTCTGCTGAACATTGGCGTAGCGGTGATCTTTATCCTGGGCGGCGAAAAGGGCAACCGCGGCGACCTGGACTACGTGGGCTGGGCCGGTTTCCTGATCCTGTTCGCAGGTTTGTTTGACATGCTGGACGGGCAGGTGGCCCGCATAGGCAAGATGAGTTCTTCCTACGGGGCTTTGTTTGACTCGGTGGTGGATAGATATTCTGAACTGATCATGTTCCTGGGCATCTGCTACTACCTCATTGCGCACCATTATTTCCTGAGCTCTCTCCTGGCGTTCATTGCCATGATCGGGTCCATGATGGTGAGCTACACCCGGGCCCGGGCCGAGGGGTTGGGCGTAGAATGCAAAGGCGGCCTCATGCAGCGCCCCGAGCGCGTGGTGCTCATCGGGCTCTCCTCTATTCTCTGCGGCCTGTTGGCCTCCTGGATTGGCGGCGAGTACAAAGTAGTGATTCCGGGTACCCGTATTCTGGTGTTTGAGACCATGACGGTGTTCACGTTCCCGCTGGCGGTATTGGCCGTCCTGACCAATATCACGGCTGTCAACCGGTTGCTGGACGCGAAAAAGGCTTTAGAGGAAAAAGAGAATTTATTGAAGAAGCAGACTGTTTAGTGTAAGATGAAAAGGATTCTCTTCTATTGTTTGACCGTGGTGTTGTTGGTGGGCGGGAGCGTTTTACCGGCGTTTTCACAGGAAACCCTTAAAACCAACAAGGGCCAGGAACTGCCCACGCCCAAAGGCATCTCTAACATGCTGTTCTACGTGCAGCGTGACCCCAACACCAACACTGTGGTGTACGAGTGGAACCTGAACAGCAAAGGCGTCCCCAACGAGGATGAACCCGTAAAGATTTACTGGATCAGATACGCCGATGGCGGGAAAAAGCAGGACCTGAACTTCATCCAGCGGAAGTTTGCCTACGGCCTCAACGTAAGGAAGATCAATGCCGAAAAGTACGAACTGAAGTTTGTGAGTTACGGCAAGCGCGCGTTCTACCTGCAGAAAGGGCCCGATGGCAAGTTCCATGTGTACACTACCATCAACCAGAAACAGGCCGTGGTAGACCGTATCTTTGTACGCATTGAGGGCGGTTCCTTCTGGGTTCCCAACGTGGTCTATGCTGAGTTCAAAGGGCGGGAAACCGCCACCGGAAAACAAACTGTAGAACGGTTCAAACCATAACGAGTTTAGTTGTATGAAAAAGAACTATGTCTCTAATTCCACTGAATCAACCAGAATGTTCAAGGCCGACTGGATGGAGGCGCTCTCAAAAGTGCATTTCACGGTGCCGCTGTACATCTACATTCCGGTAATTGGTTACCTCATCTATGATGCCCTTTTCCGGCAGCACCTAACCCTGCTGTCCTTTGCGGGGTACTACGCACTGGGATTGGTGGTCTGGACCTTGTCTGAGTACCTGCTGCACCGGTTTGTGTTCCATTTCGTGCCCAAGGCTCCCTGGGCGCTGCGGCTGCACTTCATCTTCCACGGTGTGCACCATGACTACCCCAACGATGCCAAACGCCTGGTGATGCCGCCCTCGGCCAGCATTCCTATGGCTACCATTCTGTACTTCTTTTTCCGGCTGTTCTTCAGCGGAGGTCCGCTCCACGCCTTCTTCGCCGCTTTCCTGACCGGGTACCTGGTGTACGACATCTCGCATTATGCCCTGCACCATTTCAACTTTAAAAACGAGTTCTGGAAAAAGCTGAAGAAACACCACATGCTGCACCATTACTCAGATTCCAGCAAAGGCTACGGCGTAAGTTCCGCGCTGTGGGACAAGGTTTTTGGCTCTGATTTCATCAAAAAATAACATGCGTACTACTACCACAGTAGCGAACAAAGAAGAAAAAAGCGTTTCTCTTAAAGCAACCCTCTGGATCACCGGCATCTCGCTGGGATATCTGCTGCTCTCTTATCTATTGATCGGGTTTAAGGTAGACCAATTGCTGTTGGTGGGCCTTTTCACCTCGCTGTATTACCTGTCGCCCACTACCCGCAAGTTTGCGCTGGGCTTCACCATTTTTGGGATCTTCTGGATTCTGTATGACTACATGAAGGCCTTCCCTAACTACTGGTTCAACCCAGTACACATCCAGGACCTGTATGAAGCCGAGAAAGCCCTCTTTGGGATCACCTACGGAGGAGCACGGTTAACCCCGAATGAATTTTGGCTCCAGCACCACAACACCGTGCTGGATGTCCTATCAGGTATCTTTTACCTGTGCTGGGTGCCGGTCCCCATGGGTTTTGCCGCTTATCTGTTCTTCCGAGACAGAACCCAGTTCACCTACTTTTCGCTCACCTTCCTGCTGGTGAATCTGCTAGGCTTCGTGGCGTATTACCTGTACCCAGCCGCCCCGCCGTGGTACGTACAGTTGCACGGCTTTGAGTTTATCCCCAAAACACCCGGCAACATGGCAGGGTTGGTCCATTTTGATGCGTTTTTCCAGATAGACCTGTTCCGGGGCATGTACGCCAAAGGATCTAACGTCTTCGCCGCCATGCCTTCGCTCCATTCGGCCTATCCCCTTATTGTGGTGTACTACGGCGTGAAGAACCGCCTGAAAGTGGCCCGGGAAATATTCGGGATTATTGCCGTGGGCATCTGGTTTGCGGCCGTGTACACTTCCCACCACTACATCCTGGATGTACTATTCGGGATACTTTTCGCCACCGCGGCAATTGCCTTGTTCAACTACCTGATGGCAAGAAGAGGTCCCACTTACCGGGCGGTGCAACGGTTTATCAACGCCATTGAGTAGCTTCCTGTACTTCACCATTTCCTAAAAAAAAGCTCCAGTGTTTAGAGGCTGATTTCTTGAAAATAGCCTCTAAACACTGGAGCTTTAGCTTTTCCTCGCTCGCCTCCGGCGAGTGTGCGTTATGGAGCGGCGTCTCGCCGCAATGCAAATGATGTACAATATTTCGCAACGTGGCCAGAGGCCACCACATAACACACACTCGCCGGAGGCGAGCGAGGGTTGCCGTATATCAGCAATTCAGATTAGGTATAAGCGAGCATCTCCCGTACAAATACCGAGGCCTACTTACTCACCTTCAGATTATTCATTATTTTGAGGCTCCTTTTCGCAAACAAGCCTAAAAACGCATGACCTACCGGTACTCCTTTTGCCTCCTGCTCTGTTCTCTATTTCTTTGGAGCAATCCTGCTGTCTCCCAGAACAAAAAAATTTCCTCCCCCTCCCCGGTGGATTTGGTGAACCCGTTGATGGGGACGGACTCCAAGCCGGAGCTCTCCAACGGGAACACCTACCCGGCGGTGGCCGTGCCCTGGGGCATGAACCTGTGGACGCCGCAGACGGGCACCATGGGCAACGGCTGGGCCTACACCTACGCCGCGGACAGGATCCGGGGCTTCAAGCAGACGCACCAGCCCTCGCCCTGGATGAACGACTACGGCCAGTTCGTGATCATGCCGGTGACCGGAAAGATGAAGTTTGACCAGGACGGAAGGGCCAGCTGGTTCTCCCACAAGTCCGAGACGGCCAGGCCCTACTACTACGGCGTCTACCTGGCCGACCACGACGTGACCGCCGAGCTCACCCCCACCGAGCGCGCCGCCCAGTTCCGCTTCACCTACCCCAAATCGGACAGTTCTTTCCTGGTGATCGACGCGCTGGACAAAGGCTCTTATATCAAGGTAATCCCTTCGGAAAGAAAGATCATCGGCTACACCACCCGGGCAGCCCGTTCCAACCCCAAAGACTTCAAGAACTACTTCGTCATCTACGTGGACAAGCCGTTCGCGCTGGCGCGCACCTTCCGCGGCAACAGACTCGCCGGCAGGGATTCCCTGGAGCTGACCTCCAACCACTCCGGGGCGGTGATCGGTTTTAAAACCGCCAAGGGCGAGAAGGTGCACCTGAGGGTCGCCTCCTCCTTCATCAGCCCCGAGCAGGCCGAGCTGAACCTGAGCCGGGAGCTGGCGCAGGACGACTTCGGCGCGACCATGGCCAAGGCCCGGGAGCGCTGGGAGAAGACCCTGGGCCGCATCAAGGTGGAGGGCGGCACCGAGGAGCAGCAGCGCACGTTCTACTCCTGCCTCTACCGCACGCTGTTCTTCCCCCACAAGATGTACGAGCTGGACGCCAGTAACAAAGCGGTGCACTACAGCCCCTACACCGGCAGGGTCCATGATGGCTACCGCTTCGCCGGGACCGGCTTCTGGGACACGTTCCGGGCGCTGTACCCCTTCCTCAACCTCATGTACCCCAGTATCAACCGGGAGATGCAGGAGGGCCTGAGCAACGACTACAAAGAGGGCGGCTGGCTGCCCGAGTGGTCCAGCCCCGGCTACGCCGACATCATGGTCGGGAACAACTCGGCCTCCGTGGTGGCCGACGCCTACGTGAAGGGCCTGCGCGGCTACGACATCGAGAAGCTCTACGAGGCGCTGGTGCACGGTGCCAATAACGAGGGGCCCATCACCGCCATCGGCCGCAAGGGCGTGGGGTACTACAACAAACTGGGCTACGTGCCCTACGACGTGGGCATCAACGAGAACGCCGCCCGTACCCTGGAGTACGCCTACGATGATTTCGCTATCTACCAGCTGGCCAAGGCCCTGAAAAGGCCGCAGGCCGAGATCGACCTCTACGCCAGGCGCAGCCAGAACTACCGCAACCTCTATGACCCGGCCACCGGCCTGATGCGCGGCAAGAACCAGGACGGCACCTTCCAGGCCCCGTTCAACCCCTTCAAGTGGGGCGACGCCTTCACCGAGGGCAACAGCTGGCACTACTCCTGGAGCGTGTTCCACGATGTGCAGGGCCTGATCGACCTGATGGGCGGCAGGCAGAACTTCGTGAAGAAATTAGATTCCGTATTCACCCTGCCCCCGGTGTTCGACGATAGCTACTACGGCGGGGTGATCCACGAGATCCGGGAGATGCAGATCGCCAATATGGGCCAGTACGCGCACGGCAACCAGCCCATCCAGCACATGGCCTACCTCTACGGCTTCGCCGGGGAGCCCTGGAAGACCCAGCACTGGGTCCGCCAGACCATGGACCGCATGTACCGGCCCACCCCGGACGGCTACTGCGGCGACGAGGACAACGGCCAGACCTCGGCCTGGTACGTGTTCTCGGCCATGGGCTTCTACCCCGTCTGCCCCGGCACCGACCAGTACGTGCTCGGCGCCCCGCTCTTCCCCAGGATGACCCTGGAGCTGGAGAACGGGAGGAAGGTGGAGATCGAGGCCCCTAACAACAGCCGGGAGAACCTGTACGTGCGGGAGCTGAGACTCAACGGCAAGAGCCACGGGAGGAACTGGGTAGGCCACTTTGACCTGATGAAAGGCGCCAAGCTGCGCTTCGAGATGGCCGACAAGCCCAACACCACCCGCGGAACCCAGGAGAGCGCCGCACCTTTCTCGTTTTCAAAGGAACAGCAAGGAGTGCAGTAACAGTATTGAAAGGACGGTACATATCTTATGAGAAAACAGTACAGGCGTTTACTAACTGCCGTTACCGTTTGCTCACAAGATCCTTTCAGGATGACAAAGAGAAGAGATATAGCTTACTATGGCGCGGATTTACTTCCGTGACTTTTGTTCAAGTAGGAGAGGCACGGAAGTAAATCCGCGCCATAGTAATAAGCTCCACATCAAACCGTGGAGTTCTAAAATAGCAGCGCCTTCTTCCATTGCGGGAGAAGGCGCTGCTATTTTGGTCCTGTTTTCTGGATTTTTGGCTGAAAACAGTTAAGAAAAGTGACCTACCTATATCTCTGAGTAAGGGGCTGGCTTCAACAGGTAAATATCGGCGCGGAGGAAGTTGTGGGCGTATTGAGGATCTGCGCTCATTTTTTTCCAGACAGGATCAGACCCGAAGGCTTTCCATTTCTCCTCACGGGAGGCTCGGTTCTCAAAGGAGGTCATGTAGAAGAGGTTGGGCATTTTGCTGCCCGCTTTCACTTGTCCGTAAAACACAGGGTTAAAACCCAGGCGCTCAAAAATCTCCATCTCGCCGTTATTGAACATGGCTACTTTGTTTTCGTGCAGTTTCTCGGTGGCGGCTTCGTAGCTGCGCAGTTCATAGACTCTTTCTGCGGGAGCTGCTTTCAGGTTGGGCACGGTGAAGACCGGTTTTCCGGCGAAGGCTTGCATCAGCACCACCTCCAAACGCTGGTACACCGGGTTGTCATGGGTAGCGTTGATGTACTCCTGTCCGGAGGAAGCCAACTGCTTGTCTTTGGCCAGGTCTTCCTCCACTTTGAACACCTGCTCTGCAGATTTGAACGGGATAAACACATAGACCAGTTTTTCAGCGGGTGCGGCAGTGTTCTGTCCGGCTTCTTCAATGGGTTTGAATACGCCTACTTTGCCTACCCCTGCCCGGTGCAAGGCAGGCAGATAGGCTTCTTTCAGGTAATTATCCAGGCGGTCTTCCTGCTGCTGGGTTTTCAGGTGATAGATTTTAAGCTGGTAAAACTCCCGCTTGGGAGCGCTTTTCCCCAGCAAGGAGAAAGCCAGAGTGAACAAAGTTAACAGCAGAAAAACGGCCGTCACTTTTCTTTTTGGGGCGTGCAGCATAGGGTAAATTTCTTAGCAGATAGTTGGTTTGTTTTGAATTAGAAAAGCGTACTGAATTGGTAAATAAATACTGACTGCTGCCTTAAAGTGGTTTTCAGGGTAATTTCTGGCAGCATCATAAAAAACCTGTGAGGTTTTGAAAACCTCACAGGTTTAGCCGTTTCAAGCTAATTTCTCAGAAACCGGGCCTAAAACAGCTTCCTGATTTTACTTAAGGATGGTTTCAATCTGGGTTAGTTCGTCCTGGCTGAACTGGGTGTTGTGCATGCATTTCAGAGAATCGGCTAGCTGGGCGCTAGTGCTGGCACCAATCAACACCGAGGTCACGCGCGGGTCTTTCAGCAGCCAGGCCAGGGCCATCTGAGCCAGGGATTGTCCGCGGCCCTGCGCCAGGTCGTTGAGCTGACGGATTTGGCTCAGGCGTTCCTCCGTAATGTCACCTTCCTGCAGGAAACCGTGGGGTTTGGCGGCGCGGGAGTTCTCCGGTATGCCTTTCAGGTACTTGTTAGTGAGCAGGCCCTGGGCCAGCGGCGAGAACGGAATACAGCCTACGCCTTGCTGCTCCAGTAAATCCAACAGGCTTTCCTCTACCCACCGCACAAACATAGAGTATTTAGGCTGGTGGATAAGACAAGGTGTACCCAGTTCGTTCAGTATCTGGATGGCGCGGGTGGCTTCCGGGGTTTCGTAGTTGGAAATGCCCACGTACAATGCCTTGCCCTGGCGCACAATAGAGTCCAAAGCACCCATGGTTTCTTCCAGCGGCGTATTGGGGTCTGGACGGTGGCTGTAGAAAATATCCACGTAGTCCAGCTTCATGCGCTTGAGGCTCTGGTCCAGGCTGGAGATGAGGTATTTGCGGGAGCCCCACTCGCCATACGGTCCTTCCCACATCTTGTAACCCGCCTTGGAGGAAATGATGAGCTCATCGCGGTAGCCCCGGAAATCTTCGTGCAGAATCTTCCCGAAGTTCTCCTCGGCTGAGCCGGGCGGCGGACCGTAGTTGTTGGCCAGGTCAAAGTGGGTAACCCCGGCATCAAAGGCATCGCGCAGGATCTGGCGGGAGTTCTCCAGCACATCCACGTGCCCAAAGTTGTGCCACAAGCCCAGAGAAAGGGCCGGTAGTTTGAGTCCGCTTTTGCCGCAGCGCCGGTACTCCATGGTGGAATAGCGCTGGTCAGAGGGTGTATAAGCCATAGTTTTATTTCGTTGATGAAGGCTGAAAATACGGTTTCTCCGGTCATCTGCCAAACCTCAGCTTTAAATGAAACTAAGCTATGCCTAACACGTATGTTTAGGGTTTTGTTTAACTTAATGAAGAAAAGAATATAACAAAATGCACAAGTGGTGTCTTTCTAACTTATTATGAAGGATATTTGAAGAACGCATCTTAAAGCATAGAAGAAAAGCGCACACTATCTTACTGGCTTTTAGCAATTAACATGAACACAGGAGAACTTGACGTTGTACCCAATTTTGTGGAGGGCACCCAAACAGAAGACAGGTATAGATTATTGATTGAGAACGTTATTGATTACGCCATCTTTCTGCTGGATGCCACCGGCCACGTTTCTACCTGGAACGCTGGGGCCAGGCGCATAAAACAGTATGAGCCGGAAGAAATCATTGGCAAACACTTTTCTACCTTCTACACCTCCCAGGCCAAGGAAACCGGCTACCCAGATTATGAATTGGAAGAAGCCAAACGGGTAGGCCGCTTTGAAGACGAAGGCTGGCGCGTGCGCAAAGACGGATCTGTGTTCTGGGCCAATGTGATTATTACGGCCATCTTCAACTCCAAGAAAGAACTGATCGGGTTCTCCAAGATTACCCGCGACCTGTCTGAGCGCAAAAAAGCCGAGGACGATCTGTTCAAGGCCTACGAGGAGCTGAAAGACAGCGAAGAGCGGTTCCGGTTGCTGGTAGAAGGCGTCACCGATTACGCCATTTTCATGCTGGACCCCGCCGGAAACATTGCCACCTGGAACAAAGGTGCCCAAAACATAAAAGGGTACCAGGCCAGCGAGATCATTGGCAAGTACTTCTCCAAGTTCTACAGCCGCGAGGCCATCCAGAGCGGTTTTCCGGAGTACGAACTCAAAAAAGCCCGCGAAGACGGCCGCTTTGAAGACGAAGGCTGGCGCTACCGCAAAGACGGCTCAGCGTTTTGGGCCAACGTGGTCATCACGGCCATCTACAACAAAAAGAAAGAGCTCATTGGCTTCTCTAAGATCACGCGTGACCTCACCGAGAAAAAGAAATTGGAGCAGCAGCTCTTCCAGACCAACGAGGAGTTAAAGGAAGCCGAGGAAAAGAGTCGCCTGCTAATAGACAGTGTGAAAGACTACGCCATTCTCATGCTCAACCCAGAAGGCTACATCACCAGCTGGAACGCCGGGGCTGAGCGTATCAAAGGCTACTCCCCCAAAGAAATCCTGGGCAAGCACTTTTCCATGTTCTATCCACGCGAGGCCATTGAAAAGAACTTTCCGCAGTATGAACTTGCCACCGCCCTCAAGATTGGCAGGTTTGAAGACGAAGGCTGGCGCATCAGAAAAGACGGAACCGCTTTCTGGGCCAACGTGGTGATCTCGCCGGTGTTCAACTCAGAGCACCGCCTGCTGGGCTTTGCCAAAGTTACCCGCGACCTAACCGAGCGCCGCCGCAACGAAGAACTCACCCAGAAAAACCAGGAGCTGCTACGCATCAACAATGATCTGGATAACTTTGTCTACACGGCCTCCCACGACCTGAAATCACCAATCACCAACCTGGAGGGCCTGCTCACCGCCCTGAAAGAAGACCTGGGCCCCGACTGCCTCACCCACCAGGACATTTTGGGTATGATGGCTAACTCCATCACCACTCTGCGCAAAGTAATCACAGACTTGTCTGATGTGACCAAACTGCAGCAGGATAAAGACAGCCCCGTGGTGGTGAATCTGCCGGAGTTGCTGGAAGAGGTAAAGGAAACCCTATCCGATAAGCTGCAAGCCAGCAACGCCCAGGTCAAAGTAGGCGACATGGAGTTCCACAACCTGCGCTACACCCGCAAGAACCTGCGCAGCCTGCTCTTCAACTTGGTATCCAATGCTGTGAAGTATGCAGACCCGCAACGCACGCCCGAGGTAGTCATCAGCACCTTCTCTGCCCCCACCGGTGAGTACGTGCTGTCTGTGGCTGATAACGGGTTAGGGATACCGGCCCACCAGATAGATAAAATATTTGCCATGTACAAGCGGGTGCATGACCACGTAGAAGGCACCGGTATTGGCTTGTACCTGGTGAAAAAAATCCTGGAGAACTCAGGAGACCGTATTGAGGTGGAAAGCGAAGTTGGCAAAGGCACCGTCTTCAAAGTGTATTTCACTCCCAGGCACCCTTTTAATAATTCCTAGTTTCCCTTGCCTTAAGCGTAAGGTTTTACCGAAGACCTAAAACAAGAGGTCCTGCCTGAGTTTACCCCGGGCAGGACCTCTTGTTTGTTTTGGGCCTGTTTTCTACAAAACGCTTTCAAAATAGGTAAGTTTCTTGGTGAGCTTGGGCCGTTCTGCTTCTTTGTTCTGACGTTGTTCCTTGTGCCCTTGCACGTGATCCTCGCGGGAGATCCAGGCTTTGAAATCATCTTTGCTGTTCCACTTGGAGACCAGCACGTACTCCACGGTCTGCGGATGTTCGCGTTTCCAGATATCGAAGGAAATGAGCCCGGCCGCACCGTGGCTTTCCTCCAAATCATGCTGGCATTTCTGGGCCAGGTACGCTTCATGTTCTTTATCGGCCTCAAAGCTGGCGTTCACTAAATAAGCACTCATAAAAAGCGGGTTGGTTTATAGGTAAAAACGTGAAGGTACCAGGAAATAGTTTTTTGCTGCTTGGCTTAGCCGCTTTCCTGCAGGGTACCTGTTGCCCGGCTTATTTGAGTTTCCGGTTGAAAAGCTCTAGCGTACGGTTCCAGGCTAGTTTGGCGACCGCCTCATTGTAGCGGGCCGGTGAGGTATTGTTGTTGAAGGCATGGTTGGCTCCTTCGTACACGTACAGTTGGTAGTTGATATTGGCGGCTTTCAGGGCTTGTTCAAAGGCCGGGATGCCCGCGTTTACCCGCTCGTCCAGTCCGCCGTAGTGCAGCAGCATCTCGGCTTTTATCTTAGGCACCTCCGCGGCATCGGGTTGCCGGCCGTAATACACCACGGCAGCGTCCAGCTCAGGCGAATTTACGGCTAACTGCCCTACCAGGGCCCCGCCCCAACAGAAGCCTACCGCCCCGGTTTTCCCGTTGGCGTTTTTGTGGTGTTGCAGGTACTCCAAGCCTTTCAGGAAATTGGTGAGGTTCTGCTGGGCATCCAGTTTAGAGAATAAGGCGCGGGCCTCGTCTTCATTGGCCGGGGTGCCTCCCATCGGCGACAACGCATCGGGCGCCAAGGCGAGGTAACCCGCCTGCGCCACCCGCACCGTCACATCCCGGATGTGCGGATTCAAGCCCCGGTTTTCATGGATAACCATCACGGCACCCAGCTTCTTCTCTTTCCTGGGCTGTGCCAGAAATCCTTTCATGGTCACGCCCTCGGCCCCGGCGTAAGTAATGTCCTCGGTTTGGAGGTTTTTATCGTCTACCGTAGCAGCCTGGGCGTAATTGTTCTCCAGCATGGGCAAGAGCGACATAGCCAACGTTAGGCTGCCCGTGAGTTTGGCTAATCTGGAAATGAACTCCTTGCGGGTGAGCGGAGCGTGGGTGTACTCGTCAAATAAATTGATGATGCGCTGGTCCATAGGTGTAGGTTGTTTCTTTGGAAGGTACAAAACTGGGCACAGTAATCCATGAACCGGCACCGCAGAATGTACAGGAAATGGATTGTCCTTACATAAAACTGCTGCTTTAAATCCCCAAGACAGGGACCCATTTTAGCTCGATTTTCCTGAAAACAGGGCTGAAACTCCGGCGTTACTACCTTACCTGTATCCTTGACGGCAACTGCCAAGACAAAGCGATTGCCACACTATGCAGAACCTGGTGAAGGCTGAACATCGGCTAAGCGTAATCTTACCTATTTATGTGGTACTTTTGAAGTTTCAATCCCCTGCTCAGTCAATCTGATTCTGGGCTTAAAAGGTGATTTTACAACAAAAGTAGGAAGCGAGTGCTGGAGATAATTTATGAAGACGCGCAGTACGTGGCCATCAATAAGCCCAATGGGCTGTTGGTTCACCGCACGCGCATAGCCGAGGAGAAGAAGGAATTTGCCATCCAGTTGCTGCGCGACCAACTGGGGTACCGGGTACACGCGGTCCATCGGCTTGACCGGGGTACCTCCGGCGTGCTGCTCTTCGCGAAATCTCCGGAGGCAACGGCCCCGCTGGTAAAGGCTTTTAGTGAACGGCAGCCCGATAAAACCTACTTTGCCATTGTACGCGGCTATGCCCCTGAGGCAGGCACCATTGACAACCCCATTCGCCCCGACAAGGACAACGGCCTGAAAGAACCCCAGGATGCGCTCACCCATTTCCAGAGATTAGCCACCGTAGAGCTAACCATACCGGTGGGCCGGTACCAGACCAGCCGCTACAGCCTGGTGAAAGTAAAACCCGAAACCGGCCGCATGCACCAGATCAGAAAGCACTTCGCGCACTTGCGTCACTACATTGTAGGAGATAAAAAACACGGCGACTGGCGCCACAACCGCATGTTCCTGGAAGAACTGAACAGCCCGTTTATGCTGCTGCACTCCGCCTCCCTGAAATTTGAACATCCTTTCACGGGAGAGCAAATAGAGATAAAAGCAAGAATGCCCGAAAACATGCTTCGGCTGTGCCAGCAGTTTAGCTGGGAAGATGTGCTGCAAGCGCAGGAAGAGCTGGTTTTCTGATATCGTTTTAGGAGGCAATCGTCTTCCACAAAAATCCCCCGTTTACGGCCTGTTGTCAGGAAAACAGGCCGTAAACGGGGATTCCTATTTGTGCTGCTAAAGCCGCTTACTTCTTTGGTTTGCTGCTCATGTAAAAGGTGAGCTTGCCGCCTTTTACCAGATCCGCATGATTCAGGAAAGGCTGGGTAAGAGGCTTGCCGTTCAGTTCCACTTTCTGCACGTACACGTTTTTCTCGCTTTGGTTTTTCGCCTCAATCACGAAGCTTTTGCCATTGTCCAGGTTCAAAGTGGCCTCTTTCACGGCAGGGCTGCCTAAGGCGTATTGCTCTGAGCCGGGTGCCACCGGGTAGAACCCGAGGGAGCTGAACAGGTACCAGGCGCTCATCTGGCCGCAGTCATCGTTGCCGCCCAGACCATCGGGGGTGGCCTGATACTGTTTCTTGAGGATCATGCGTACGCGCTCCTGCGTCTTCCAAGGCTGATCTGTCCAGTTATACAGGTAGGCGGCGTGGTGTGCGGGCTCGTTGCCGTGCACGTAGTTGCCTATAATGCCCTCGCGGGTGATGTCCTCGGTATCAGCAAAGAACTCGTCCGGTAAATGCATGGTAAAGAGTGAGTCCAGGTGCGGGACGAATTTGGCGTTTCCGCCCATGAGTTGGATCATCTCCGCGGGGGCCTGCGGCACGTAGAGGCTGTAGTTCCAGGCGTTGCCTTCAATAAAGCCCTGATTGTGGGTGCTCAGCACATCAAACTCCTTCTTGAACGTGCCGTCGCTCAGCTTGGGCCGCATGTACCCGATGTTCTTGTCATACACATTCCGCCAGTTTTGGGCGCGTTTGGTGAACTCCTGGTAAATATCCTGCCGGTTCAGCTTTTTGGCCACCTGCGCGATGCACCAATCGTCATAGGCGTACTCCAGCGTTTTAGACACCGAGGAACCGTTCTTATCCTCCGGCACATAACCCAACTGCATGTAATACTGCAAACCGTCATAGTAGCCTTGGCGGGCGGTGGCCACGCAGGCATCCAGCGCCCGGTTCGCATCGCCGGGGTAAGTACCTTTCATGATCGCATCTGAGATCACCGATACGCTGTGGTAGCCGATCATGCACCAGTTCTCGTTGCCGTGGTGCGACCAGATGGGCAGCATGTTGTGCACGCTCTGGTCATAATGCGCCAGCATAGACTCCACCATATCGGCGTTGCGTTTGGGCTGCACCAGGTTGAACCAGGGGTGCAGGGCGCGGTAGGTATCCCACAGGGAAAAAGACGTGTAGTTGGTGAAGTTCTTTGCCCCGTGGTTGTTCTGGTCCAGGCCCCGGTACTGGCCGTTCACGTCCATGTAAATGGTGGGGCCCAGAAACGTGTGGTAGAGCGCGGTGTAGAAGTTGATATAATCGTCTTTGGTGGGTAGGCTGGCGCGCACTTTGCCCAGCTCCTGGTTCCACTGGGCTTGGCTTTCCTGCTTTACGCGGTCAAAATCCCAATGCGGCACCTCGGCACGCATGTTGGCCAAAGCGCCCTCGGTACTCACCGGCGACAACGCGAATTTGATCTTCACCTTTTCGCCTTCCTGGGTCTTGAAATCGAAATAAGCCCTGATCTGCTTGCCAGCCATCTCGGGGAAGTTCTTGCTCTGGTCGAATTTCCGCCAGAAGCCGCGGTACACCTGGGCTTTGGAGTAGTCTTTGTTGCCGTACTGGTAAAACGGCTTGGAAAACGCCATGGCGAAGTACACCGTGCGCGTGCGGCCCCAGCCGTTGGTCTGCCGGTAGCCGGTCACCAACGTATCGTTCTCAATGCGCAGGAAGGTCCAGGTGTTTTTGTCTTCGTAGTTGTAGATGCCATGCATCAGGTCCAGGATGATGTGCGCCTCGTCACTCTTGGGAAACGTGTACTGGTGCATGCCCACCCGGTTGGTGGCCGTGAGTTCCGCCTGGATGTTGTGGTCGTCCAGCTTCACGCTGTAGTAGGCGGGTTGGGCCACCTCGTTGTTGTGCGAGAACTTGGACCGATAGCCCGTTTCGGGTTGGGTCTCGGTGCCGGGGTTCAGCTGCAGTTTGCCGGTGGTAGGCATGATGAGGAAATCGCCTAGGTCTGAGTGGCCGGTGCCGCTGAAGTGCGTATGGCTGAAGCCCACGATGGTAGGATCATCGTATTGGTAGCCAGCGCAGTACTTGTACACGTCTTTGTTGTACTTGCCGTTCACCTCGTACGGAATGGTATCGGTATCAGGTGAGAGCTGCACCATCCCGAAAGGCGCCGTGGCTCCCGGGTACGTGTGGCCCATCTTATGCGTCCCGATCAGGGGATTGACCCAACGAACCAGATCATTGGCTGGTTTCTGGGCGAAGGAAGTAAACTGACAGAGCAGGAAAGCGAGAAGCAGAGGATTTCTCATGTTGGGAGGACTAAGGAAAATCTGGGAAAGCAGTTTTTTTAAATTCAAAGATAATGGAGAATCTGACCCTGCAAAGACTCACCTCATTTTGTGCGGTTTTTAATAAAACCACACAAAATGAAAGAAAGGTCTTCCTCTGAATTGATGGGCAATTAGCAGGGCACTTTCAAAACATGTTTAAGCAGATAACCCTTTTTATGCTGGATGTTGTTTCTACTGATTTTAAGCCCTTGCTACTCAGATGATCATTTCAGGAAAGTATCATCCAGGCTTATAGGGCTTATAATCACGTACATTACTAACCCTTCTCCAGCTCAGGTACCTTTAACCATACCGGTATCAGTAAATAAACTAACAAAGACACAGTATTACCTTTCCTTACTTTTGTGGCATTCATAAGAGACTTGAGGCAAAAAGGTATGTTGCCTTTATCATTCATTTATTTTCCTGAAAGGAAAAACAGATAATCTGAACATGAAAGCGTACAAAATACACGCCCCTAAAGGTTGGGACAATTTAAAACTAGTTGAATCTGAAGAACCTGCTGTGACAGGCAATCAGGTTAAAATCAACATCAAAGCTGTTTCATTGAACTACCGCGATACTGCTGTAACCTTGGGTTACTTTGCGTACCCTGGTGAGAAGTTACCAATGATTCCGTTTAGTGATGGTGCTGGTATCATCACCGAGGTAGGCCCTGATGTAAGAAATCTCAAAGTAGGCGATAGAGTATCTCCTAACTTCTTCCCAGACTGGTATGGGGGTGCTTTCTCAGCGCAGAAGGTAGCTCGTTCTTTGGGCGGCAGCACAGACGGAGTATTAGCAGAATACGTGGTGTTCAGCGAAGATTCAGTAGCTAAGATCCCAGATTCATTTACCTATGAAGAAGCTGCTTCAGTACCATGTGCGGGAGTAACAGCATGGCACTCTTTAGTAACTAAAGGTGGCATAAAGCCAGGTCAGACAGTATTGGTACAAGGTACTGGCGGGGTTTCCATCTTCGGGTTGCAGATTGCAAAACTGTATGGAGCAAAAGTGATTGTGACTTCCAGCTGCAATGAGAAACTGGAACAAGCGAAAGCTCTGGGTGCTGATTACCTCATCAACTACAAAGAAACTCCGGAATGGGGAGCTAAAGCCAAAGAACTAACGAACGGCGAGGGTGTAGATTTCATCCTGGAAGTAGGTGGTCCTGACACGCTGAACCAGTCTATTATTGCGCTTAAACCAGGTGGAAGCATCTACATTATTGGTGCTGTTGGCGGTGGTGCACCTGGCCAGACCAAAGATATTTTTATCTCTCCGTTTGACATGGTAAACCTGCAAGCCATTTATGTAGGCAGCACAGAGATGATGGAAGAACTCTTCAAAGCGTTTGACGCTAACCAGGTGAAGCCTGCCATTGGCCAAACCTTTACCTTTGACAAGGTGGTAGACGCACTGGAGTTCATGAAGAGCGGTTCGCATTTCGGGAAAATTGTGGTTACCCTCTAAAAGCTTATTTCAATTCTGGTTTGCTAGCTTTTTGCAGTGCAAAATCAGAATTGGAAAATTTACTAAGTTCAAGCGCTCTTTCCTGTGTTTTCTGGCTATTTTCTTCAAAGTAGCTTAAAACCGGGAAAGAGCGTTTATATATAGAAGTTCTAGGATAATTCTCGCAGAAATCTTCCCATAGCCCTGAGCAAAGCAACGAGTGGTTTACCTTACTCCTGCTCTTTGCTCCGCAGCTTTTCGCCTTCACCTCTTTTGGTATGCAGGGTGGCATCCTGATTTAAGCCTAACTCTTCCTGGATCTGGGGCGAAGAGCCTTCCGGAGATTTGCCCGCCATCATTCTAACATAGCGAATTCCATCCTGCAAATCGGCCCAATGGTGCGCAGGAGGGTCATACCCGTAGGCCCGGTACTTATTAGGTGGCACTTTCCCTTTCAGGCGGACAAACGTTTCAAATTGTTGCACCCATTCGGCAAAGGTATTCATGAACTCGTCTTCTTTGATCATGTCTTCGGCTTGGTTGTCGCTGTACTTCACGCCTTTGCCGGTGGTGCAGTAAGCCCATAATTGGTCAGGCACTTCTATGCCGCCGTAACGGCTTTGCCATACCAAGGGCGCGTACGCATCGCGCATGTGCTGGAAAGGTTCTTTTTCCGGATCGAAGTAATGTTTGTGGCGTAGCAGTTTCGGGCGGCCGGTGTCATCCATTTCATCACTGCCTTCGTCTCCGTAACAGAAGAAAGCGGCGGTTCTGCCTTCCAGGTGGTTCAGGCTCATAGCTTCCCATTCCTGGCTATGTTCCAGGGCCATGGCTTTCTCGGGGTTCTTGTGGTCAATGGTTTTCTCGTCGGGGTTGCCGCCGTTCATGCACACCAAGCGGTCAAACATGAGTTTCAGGTTACTGGTGGGCGCGTACCAGTTCACCGGCCCGATGATGGCCCAGGCATCGGCCATGTCTAGCCTAGAGTACATGTCCAAATCCCACAACAAGTCTGGCTCTTTCTTGCTGTTTTTCTCATAACAGTTGCAGGGCCACACGCACAAGGCCATGGAGGTGGAGACACAAGCATTACAACTCTGGATTCTGGCCCGGCCGTACACGTTACCTAAGTCTTCATAATCTATTTCCCAATCCTGGGGCAGCATTTCGGCCATTTTCAGCATCAGGGTACGGGACTTACTGTCTACGCCCGGACAGTTGTACTGTCGCCGGTCTGACCCGGAGATGATCAATATCCGAAAGGGCCTTTTCTCTGGTGGGAGAGCTGCATTTTTATCGTCTGGTCTCATGGGTCACCGGCATTTAGATATTCTGAAAACTAACCTCTACTCCTTCTGCTTTGTTTAGGCAAATGGCACTTTACAGCTTATGTTTTCTGATCAGTTTTTTATAAACTTTCACTAACTGCTGCTGCGAGTAGCCCAGGTAATAGAGGCTCCAGATCAGGTAAAAAATGCCTTGCATCCGGAACACGCCATTTTCCCTATACTTTCTGGCCGAGGTAATGACCACGTCTGGCAATACCCTGAACGTACCCAGTTTTTTCAGGCGATGGATGATTTCCTGGTCTTCCATCACCACCAGATCTTCCCGGAACCCGCCACTTTGGGCAAAAACCTCTTTGGCTACAAACAAGCTTTGATCCCCGAACCGGAGGCCGTTGATGTTGAACCGGGTAAACCAGGCATTGGCTTTTAAAAACCAATGCGGATCATCAAACGCCAACCGAAAACACCCGCTTCGTGCCCCTTGCTGGTACGCCGTCAGAATCTGGTCTATGAATCCTTGGGGCGGAATGCTGTCGGCGTGCAGGAAATACAGGAGCTCTCCCTGGGCCAAAGACGCGCCTTTGTTCATTTGGGCCGCCCGACCTTTGCGTTCACTGTTTACCACCGTAGCCCCGTGCTGTTCCGCAATCAAAGCGGTACCATCGGCGCTGCCGCCGTCTACCACCAGTATTTCCAAAGCATGCTGCCCGGAAGCGGACCTAATATGCCGAATGGTTTGCCCTATCTGGTCAACCTCGTTGTAGGTGGGCACGATGATGCTAAGCATGCCTTTTCAGGTTACTGCGCACCAAATCTTGCAAAGCTTCCAGAGAAGAACAGTTCTCCAACTCGGACTTGCTGATGATTTCTTCCAGCGTTCCGTCTTGCTGCAAGAAAACAGCTGGCAGGCGCGTGTCTAGGCGGTATTTCTTGGCGAACTCGTCTTTGTGCAGGAAAACCGAGGGAATGGGCAAGTGCTGCACAAACGTTTTCCAGGCCTGCTTCTCGGTGAAATTTCCGTAGGTTAAGGCACACAGCTGACAAGGGTACGTCTGCGGCGACAAAAGCTTATGAGCAAAGTCTGTCACAGTGCTGAACAGATCAGCGTTGGCGTTATAGACGAAAACCAATTGCGCTTCTTTCATTTTCCCGTTGCTTGCAGGTGAACCAAGTCTTTCTCTTCGTCTATATCATGCAAGGGTGGCAGAAGGTGATAGCCTAGTTGATGCTGGCGGCACTTTGCAAGGGTGGTTTCACATACGGTAGCGGTGCTCCAGGCAATGTCTTCAAACAAAAATGAGTGCGGCGCTTTCATTCCCAATAGGTAGTACCCACCATCAAACGCAGGCCCAATGACCACATCCGATTCTTCCAAGGCATCAAAGGCTGTGTCCAATAGTTGCGCATCAATGCCGGGGCAATCAGTCCCAATGACTACAGCTTTGGTGTAGCCTTGCGCTAGTACTTGGGCAAAGGCGTTTTTCATACGCTCGCCTAGGTCATTGCCGTGCTGCCTGGCTTTCTCAAAACCACTGTCCCACAAATCTGTTTCTTCCACCTGGCCTGAGTAATACACCACTCTATGCGCGTCTATTGCCTGGCACACTTCTCTGGTATGCTGCAATAAGTGCTTGTACACTTCTAAGGCTTTGTCATTGCCCACTGTAGCCGCTAAGCGGGTTTTCACCTTACCGGGCACCAGGTTTTTAACGAAGATGATGAGCGCGAAGCTTGGTTGCATGAACTCTAGAAGGGTTGTTTGGTTTAGGCCTGATTTGATAAAACTAAGCAGGAAACAGAATTGGGGTAAGCTTATGCCACGGCTCCGCCACAGCTGCTTCCTGCCCCGGCGGTGCACCCGTAGCAATGTTGCCCCACCACAATGTCCCGCTGCTGCAGCAGATCGTTTTGAAAATCACTGATGTGTTGGTGCGGCCCGTTTACCTTTAGTTCCAGCATCTGGTTGAAGTCGCAGTCATATAAATAACCGTCCCAACCCACCGAAAGCGTAGTACGGCACATCACATTGGCGGCGGCGGCCGGATTATACGAAGCTACCAACTTCTGCATGTAACTTTCATAGTTTCCGCTGGCCAGCAGATAGTCCAGGTACCTACTGATGGGCAGATTGGTGATGGCAAACAGTTGGTTGAATTCAATGTTGAACTTCTGCCCCAAAGCCTGCTTGTACTCAATCTCCAGCGCTTTCTGGGCAGGAGGCAGAAAAGCACCCGCCGGGTTGTACACCAGATTCAGGATCAGGCCGGTGCCTTCTTTGCCGTAGCCTACTTCGTTCAGCATTTGCAGGGCTTTAATGCTGTCTTCAAAAACACCGTTGCCGCGTTGACGGTCGGTGCGGTCCTGGGTGTAAAACGGTAGCGAGGAAACCACCTCTACGTTGTGTTGCTTGTAGAAGAGCGGCAGGTCATGGTACTTTTTATTGGCCAGCAGAATGGTAAGGTTACAGCGCACCATCACGTGTCGGCCCAGTTTCGAGATCTCGGTCACAAACCACCTGAAATCCGGGTTCATTTCCGGGGCGCCCCCGGTAAGGTCCACCGTCTTCAGGTGCCGGTTGGCCTGCAGCACTTCCAGGCATTGCTGCATGGTCTCGCGGGTCATGATTTCCTTTCTGTCTGGCCCGGCATCTACGTGGCAATGCTTACAAACCTGGTTGCACATCTTCCCGATGTTGATCTGCAGGATTTCCGCGGGCAGCGGCTTCAGCGGATAAAGGTCGGATTTCTTTAACTGGTCCTCAAAGGGCACCAGGGAGAAATCGGGATTGGGCCCGTGCTGGATAATTCCTATCTGCTCCTGAGCAATGGCTAAAAGACTGTGCTGCGCTTTGAGGGACTTCATGCCTACATGGAAATTTCCTTCACCTTGTTCATCATCTGCACACCATGCACCAAAGAAGCCCCGCCCCTAATGGCACACGCCACGTGTACGGCCTCCATCATCTGCGGGCCGCTCCAGCCTTTCTCCACGGCATCGGTGCTGTAAGCGTCAATGCAGTAAGGGCACTGTACGGCATGGGCCACGGCCAGCGCAATCAAAGACTTTTCGCGGGCGGTGAGTTCACTGTCCTTGAAAACCTCGCCGTAATAAGAAAAAAACTTGTCGGCCAGGCCTTGCTGTAAGTCTCCCACGTTGGCAAATTGAGACAAATCTTTGGCGTTGTAGTAGTGCTCGTTCATAAAACAGGTTTTTAGGTGTACCGCCCATCTGGTGCGGTTTCTGGTTTGAGGTTATAAAAGGATACAGGTGTTTTCTGGCAGGAAGCGGATAAGACAGTCTATCTGAAATATCAGTTTATTACTATACGAAAAGAGCCCGCAATTAGATTTGACCTGAGTTGAAGCAGCCTGCATCCTTCAAGCATGCTTTATTTCTAAAGGAACCCACTTCTGCTATACCCGCAGATACCAACGCACGTACGCATAGGCAGCTTTCTTTTCACCATCTTTAACGCATCTATTTTCTTTTATTGACGCTACTTCTACATGTCTGCACCTCACTTAGAAAGACGCCTGGGGCTGGCACAGGCCACGGCCATTAACATGATTGACATGGTGGGCATTGGTCCGTTCATCACCCTGCCCATGGTTATTGGCATGATGAACGGACCTTATTTCTTGTACGCCTGGATGGCGGGCGCGGTGCTTTCCATTGTGGATGCCATGATCTGGAGTGAGTTGGGCGCGGCCTTCCCCAGAGCCGGTGGTAGTTACAACTTCCTGAAAGAAGCTTACGGCGAAAAAGGCATGGGCCGGTTCATGAGCTTCCTGTTTGTGTGGCAAACCATGATTCAGGCCCCGCTGGTAATTGCCTCGGCGGCTATTGGGTTCGCTTCCTATTTCTCTTACCTGGTGCCTTTGACTGATATCACCTCCAAAGTAGTGAGCGGCGGGGTGGTCATTCTGATTGTTGTGCTGCTCTACCGAAAGATTGAATCCATCGGCAAGATCAGCGTGATGCTGTGGGTGGGCGTGCTGCTCACCATGGGCTGGATCATTGGCGGCGGACTGGCCAACGGAAACTTTTTGCAGCCACTGCGCGAAATGAACGAAGGCCTCACCGTCAACTACGGGTTTGTCGCGGCCATCGGGTTTGCCAGCGTGAAAACGGTGTACAGCTACCTGGGCTACTACAACATCTGCCATTTAGGGGCCGAAATTAAGAATCCGGTCCAAAACATCCCGCGCAGTATGTTTTATTCCATTGCGGGCATCGCGGCGTTGTACCTGCTCATGAACATCAGCGTGGTGAGCGTGGTGCCTTGGCAGGAAGCGAAGGAAAGCGAGTTTGTGGTGAGCCTTTTCATTCAGCGGCTGGCGGGCAACACGGCGGCAACGGTGGTTACGGTGCTTATCCTGTGGGTGGCCTTCGCCTCGGTGTTCTCCGCCACGCTGGGCTACACGCGTATTCCGTACGCGGCCGCCGCCGATGGGGCTTTCTTCAAGGTCTTCGCCCGGCTGCACCCCACCAAGCATTTTCCGCATATCTCGTTGCTGTTTCTGGGTGCGGTGGCCTTCGTGTTTAGTATGCTGTTCAGGTTGAGCGATGTCATCAGTGCCATTCTGGCCATGCGCATTCTCATTCAGTTCATGGGACAGGCGGTGGGCTTGCTGCTGCTGCGCAAGAACCGAAGCAGCGAGGATTTCCCGTACAAAATGCCGCTGTTCCCGCTGCCTGTGATTGTGGCGTTGCTCATGTGGGCGGCCATTCTGCTGTCTACGGGCACTACCATGGTCATCTCGGGCTTGGTGGTGATCTCGCTGGGAACGGTGGTGTATTTCATCAAAGCGAAACTGAACCAGGAGTGGCCTTTCAGAACCAACGCTGCGGAGGAAAAACTAGAGGAACATCGGTCTTCTTAGAGCGCTTTTTGCGTCCGGTTTCTCGCCGGGGGCGTACATTCTATTTTCCACGTTCAGCTAAAACTCAATTGATATGACCTATAGAGAACTGGGCAACACCGGAGTAAATGTATCGGCCATTGGCCTGGGCTGCATGGGCATGAGCCAGGCCTACGGCACCCGCGACGATGCCGAATCCATTGCCACCCTGCACCGGGCACTGGAACTGGGCATCAACTTCTGGGACACCGCCGATGTCTACGGCCCGCACCACAACGAGAAACTGATCTCGCAGGTGCTGGTGCCAAATCGTGACAAGATTTTCATCGCCACAAAATTCGGTTTCAAGCCCACCGAAGACGGCGGTATGGCCTTTGACGGTTCCCCGGCCTACATGCGCACCGCCGTGGAAGGCAGCCTCCGGCGCCTCAAAGTAGACGTGATTGACTTGTACTACGCCCACCGCGTGGACCCCAACGTGCCCGTGGAGGAAATGGTAGGTGCCATGGCCCAACTGGTTCAGGAAGGCAAAGTGCGGTTCCTGGGCTTGTCCGAAGCCTCGCCGGCCTCTATACGGAAAGCCCACGCCGTACATCCCATCACCGCCGTGCAGTCGGAGTACTCGCTGCTCACCCGCGATGCCGAGAAAGAAGTCATTCCGCTGTGCCAGGAGCTGGACATTGCGTTCGTGCCCTTCAGTCCGTTGGTGCGCGGTTTGGTGACCAATACCGTAAGTCTGGAAACCCTCCCGGATAACGACATGCGCAAGTCCCTGCCCCGTTTCAAAAACGAAGACAACTGGGACAACAACCAGAAATTGGCGCAAGCGTTTGCGGAGTTCGCGGCTAACAAGAACTGCACTCCGGCGCAGCTAGCCCTGGCCTGGGTTTTGGCCCAGAGCGAGAGCCTCATCCCCATCCCGGGCACCAAGCGCCGCAAATACCTGGAGGAGAACGCCGCCGCCGTGGACATTCAGCTCACCATAGAAGATATTCAGGCGCTGGAAGACCTTCTCAAACAATACCCGCACGTGGGCGAACGCTACAACCCGGAGCAATACAAAATGGTGAACCATTGATTTTCAATTCAGAGTCCACCATCACCCTATTGTGCTCCAGGACATGATGAAAGAAGAACAAAGACGCCAGAACCGCATTACGTATCTGAAAAGGCAGCAGGACCGAAGACACTACCTCAGTGACTTTCTGCTCTGTCTTTCAAGAATTGCCGGAAAACCAGTGTGCGGGGACGCGGTGCTGTCTATTGAGGAAACCGATAGGCTGTTCCAGCGGATTTATTCCCGAGAGTCCCAAAGGCCTGTTTA
This sequence comes from Sabulibacter ruber, assembly GCF_017355955.1. GTDB lineage: Bacteria > Bacteroidota > Bacteroidia > Cytophagales > Hymenobacteraceae > Nibribacter > Nibribacter ruber_A. The sequence continues at coordinate 1,627,400 of NZ_JAFFID010000001.1, forward strand.
TAGCGTGGTTTTCCCGTTTTCGCAGGCAGAGAAACTCAGGAAAATCTTCTCCTCACTCAAACAGGAATTAGCGAACCCCAAGACCTATTTTGCCACCGGCAGGTTTTCCAATTCCTTCTTCCTGCAACTGGACAGTTCGTTTGCCATTGACAACTTTGAGGAAATCATTGAGCTGGACACCAACACGTTCTACATCCACCACAAAGACCTCACCAACGGCCTGCTGCTAGACAGCCATGAAGAAAACTGGACGGAATACGGTAGAACCAACTACATCTGGACCTACGGGCTACGCGTGTGGGGCAAAGATTGGGTAGATAAAATCCATAAAGCCTACAGCAAGGTGGCATGAAAAGCCGATGACTTGTTAACAGAGAGCCTCCGCCAAAAAATAGCGGAGGCTTTCTGTTTTGGGCCTGTTTTGAGGAAAAGAGGGCTAAAATCCGCATTAATCCTTTTCAGGTTGTTCGCGAATTGATGGTTCTTCCTCTGAGTTGAATGTGACGCTGTAAACGGTTGGAGATAAGGCAGTGCCTTGTCTCTACAATTCTATAACATTTACCTCCCGACATTATCAGGTTTTATTGCTGCAAAGATTTACGGCACTATTACAATCTTGCCCTTGGTGTGGTGGGTGGCAATCTGGTCCAGGGCTTCGGCGGCTTGGTCCAGGGTGTAGGTTTCGCTTACGTGGACTTTGAGATTGCCGGCCTCGGCTTGTTGGCGAAGGATTTCCAGCTCAGCGGAGTTGGGCTCCACAAAGACGTATTGGAAGTTAATACTCTTGTCAAGGTCTTGGCCCTGGTTCAGGATGGAAACCAATTTGCCGGATGGCTTCAGGGCTTTGAGGCTTTGCTGGAGGGTTTCGCCGCTGGCGGCATCAAAGATGAGGTCCACGCCCTCGGGGAAAATCTCTTTCACGGCCTGCCCCACATCGGTACCGTTGTAGTCAATGGTATGGTCGGCGCCCAGTTCTTGCATGAAAGCATGGTTGCGCTGGCTGGCTACGCCGATGACCGTGGCTCCCGCATTTTTGGCCAACTGAATGCCCAGCGTCCCGATTCCGCCGGAGGCACCCAGGATCAGCACGCTCTGGCCGGGCTGCAGATTACCGGCATCAAACATGGACTGGTAAGCGGTTAACCCCACCAGCGGAATACCCGAGGCTTCCTCAAAGCTCAGGTTCCTGGGTTTGTGAGCGAGGTAACTCTCTGGGATCACGATGTACTCGGCAAAGGTACCTTGCTGCACTACGGGTCTGCGGGCATATGCATAGACTTCATCGCCCACGTTGAAGCGACGGGCACTGAAGGCTCGGTCTTCCACCACGCCGGCAATGTCCCAGCCCGGAATGGCCGGGAAATGCACGGGAAGGAAACTGCTCAGCCAACCCGCCAGCACGGCATTGTCTACGGGGTTCACGGCGGCGGCTTTCACGCGTACCAGTACTTCGCCCTCTTTCAATTCTGGTATGTCTACTTCACCTACTTTGATTTTGTCTGTGCCCCCAAACTCCTCGTAAAAGGCCGCTTTCATTCGTTTTGCCATAGTGTATCAGCAGTAAGATGTTCATCTGAAGAACTCTTTTTTACTCCTTAGCGCTACAAGTTGTTTTCTTGAAAGCGAAATCTACCGGTCCTGCCTTCTTCTGGCTTGTTTCCGTTTTGCCCCCGCTTTTCTGAAAAAAGGCCAAAAACAGGGTGGTGTTTTCCTAAACTGGCGCGGGCGGTAGTCCGTTCTGTTTACTACCTTTACCAAAGGAACATTATCCTCAACCAAAACCAGCAGGCGGAGCCTTGGCTCTTCCGCAGGGTTTCCTGAACCGATTCTTTATGAGCACCCAGCTAGAAAACTTAGAACCTAAAGCCCTGTGGCAGCATTTCGCGGCGTTGAATGCCGTGCCCCGTCCGTCCAAGAAAGAAGAGCGCGTGATTAAGTTCATCCAGGATTTCGGGAACAGCCAGGGCTTTGACACCATCACCGATGAGGTGGGCAACGTAATCATCCGCAAGCCTGCCTCCCCGGGCATGGAAGACCGCCAGACCGTGGTGCTGCAGAGCCACCTGGACATGGTGCACCAGAAGAACGCCGATACCGACTTTGACTTCAACAGCCAGGGCATTGAGATGTACGTGGACGGCGACTGGGTACGGGCGAAAGGAACCACGCTGGGCGCCGACAATGGCATTGGCGTAGCCACCATGATGGCCCTGCTCACCTCCCGCGACATTGCGCATCCGCCGCTGGAGTGCCTTTTCACCATTGACGAGGAAACCGGTATGACCGGGGCCATGGGCTTGAAAGGTGGTTTGCTGAAAGGCTCCATCCTGCTGAACCTGGACACCGAGGATGACCGCGAACTCACCATTGGTTGCGCCGGCGGCGTAGACGTTACCGCCACCGGTTCTTACAACCAGGAGAAAATCCCTTTTGATTTTGAAGGCTACCGCATCAGCCTCACTGGCCTAACTGGCGGCCACTCGGGTATGGACATTCATTTGGGTAGGGCCAATGCCAACAAGCTCATGAACCGTATTCTGTACCAGGCCACGCACAAACTCAACGCCAGAGTGTACAGCATTGACGGTGGCAGTCTGCGCAATGCCATTCCGCGGGAGTCATTCGCTGAGATTGCCATCCCGGAAATCAACATGCCGGTTTTTGAGCAGTTCATGGAAAAACAGGCCGAAATCCTGAAAGCCGAATACGCCCTCACCGATCCGCACCTGCAACTGCAAGCCGAGGTGATTGACCTGCCCTCCGCGGCTATTTCCTATGATTTCCAGAACCAGGTGCTGCGCGCGCTCTATGCCTGCCCTAACGGCATTTACCGCATGAGCCCCGCCATTGAAGGCTTGGTGCAGACCTCCAATAACCTGGCGCGCGTTCTGGTAAAAGACGGTACGTATACCGTTCAATGCCTTACCCGCTCTTCGGTAGATACCGAGAAGTTTGACCTGGCACAGGCCATCCAAAGCACCTTTGAGCTGGCCGGTGCCAGCGTGACCCAAAAAGGCTCCTACCCCGGCTGGACTCCCAACCCCGATGCCACCATCGTGAAAACCATGAGCACCCTGTACCGCGAGCTTTTCCAGGAAACCCCGCACGTGAACGCCTGCCACGCCGGTCTGGAATGCGGTATTCTGGGCACTAACTACCCCAATATGGAGATGATTTCCTTCGGACCTAACATCACCGGCGCCCACTCCCCCGACGAGAAAGTACAGATCAGCTCCGTTCAGAAATTCTGGAATTTCCTGTTGGAGACCCTAAAACAGATCCCAGCAGCAGAACCAGTGGCTTCAAAAGCGTAGCTTTCATGCTGTCAAATTCGGTTCATCTGCTGAAAAACGGGTGAACCGAATTTAGCTGCGTTTTACCTTTAGATGTGCTTTTGAGGCTAGCGCCTCAGGGCAGTTACAAACTGCCACCATTATAGGTCCAAGTCACGGACTTGAACCATGGAAAGGCAATGCGAGAGTTAGACAAGGCAGTGCCTTGTCTCTACGGTTCCATCACCATTGTCACCAATTCCGCTACTTCCCCGATTCCAGTCTTTCGTGCGAGCGCCTTAGCAGGTTCCGGTGCCGCGGGCATTGCGACCGAAAGGGAGCAAAGGAAGCTGGTACAGCGCGAGCGCGGAAGACGGGGCCCCGCGGCCGTGAGCGCATACCGCTACCTATAGAAAGAGTAGCCCATAAATCCATAGAAAAGCCGCCGCTACGCCAGCAGCAAACAATTATTTAAAAACCCCGGCATTCTTATGTCCTCAGACCACCAGCCCAAAGAGAATAATCTTCCTCAATTCACTCCCCAGGAAAAAGCGTCTTTGTCTGACCTGCAGCATCAGTTCAACGCCAGCATCCAGACCATTGACCACTTAAAAGGCCAGTTGGCAGAAAGGGCTAAGATCACCGAGGCCGCCAGAGCCCGGGTGCAAAAAGAGGTTCAGCCGCTGGTCAGGGAAATGGTTGCCAACAGAGTAGCCTTGGTCAGGTTACTGGATGAAGTGTACCAGACAGAAGAATTTGCCCGGTTGGAGCGTGAAAACCTGGCCACTTTTATCAAAGACCAGGCTTCTTACCTCTTCCACCAGTACCAGGCCGAGGAAGTATCGGAAATCCTGCACCGGTATTCCACGCCCGTTTCCGTGCCGAAACAAAATCCTGACCAGGCAAAAGCAGAAACCCAGCAACTGCTCAGGAACGTGTTGGGCCTGGACGTGAACCTGGAAGACCTCACAGACCTGGAGGCGTTCCAGGCACGGTTAGACAAACAAATGCAGGAAGAACAGGAAAAACGCGACGCTCAGAAAGCTAACCGGCAAAAGGCCAAGGCGCAGCAAGCCAAACAAACCAAAGCCAAAGTGGAGCTGGAAACGATCAGCAAGGCCAGTCGGCGACTGTACACCACCCTGGCCAAGCTGTTGCACCCAGACCGGGAAAGAGACCCGCAGGCCCGGCTCTGGAAGGAAGAGGCGATGAAGAAGGTGACCATTGCCTACCACCAGGACGATTTCTTTGAATTGCTCAGGTTGCAGATGGAATTCATGCACGAGCAGGAGCAGATTCTAGCCCAGGTTCCCGAGGAGCAACTGGCGTATTACGTGAAGCTTTTGCAAGAGCAGATCCAGGAACTGGAAGACGAGCACAGTAACTACTACATGGGCCCCGAGGCGCAGTTATACCGTGATTTTGGAGGAACGCCCAAACAGATGGAGACCAAGTTCAGAAGCGCCAAAAGAGACCTACGAGAGGAAATTCAGCAGCTGGAATTTGCCTTGTCCAGCTTCCGTGATCCGGCGGCGGTACGTGATTTTGTGAAAGGCTTCAAAAAATAAAAAATACTTTTCCCATCCTATAAAACCTAATCTGCTGCTTTACAACTGTTTCCCAAAAAGCAGGCTAAAAAAGGGACAGACTATCGCCTAAACCTCCCTTTCTGGCACCAACCCTGCTTAGCTCTCTGCGTATATACATACATACCTATCTATAACTTCCTTTATATGAATACTACCAATAACGAGTCATATAGTGACGAGGCAGAATATAGATCCAGAGGAAATTGGAACGAGATCAAGGGCCGAATGAAAATGGCCTACGGAGACTTAACCGATGACGACCTGACCTATGATGAGGGGCAGGAAAACAAGTGGCTTGGCAAGCTTCAGCAGAAGCTTGGGAAAACCGAGCATGAACTGAGAAATTGGTTAAGAAGTCTCTAACATCTACGGTTCCAGTAAAGATCCCCTGCTTGGCCTGTTCGGTAGAGCGGGGATTTCTGTGTCTCCCCAAAAGCAATTCACCTGGCAAGGTCAGATTCCTGGCTCAGGTTCTTTCCTAATTGCATGCGTTTGGGTTGCCCGGCTTGCAAAACAACCACTGGTAACTTTAGATAGAATTCAAAGAAGAGGATTGGCTTTTGTCTGATGATGAACCTCTATGATTCTATACCAAAACGGATTGATTGAACTGGAGTACAATCCTTCTACCGACGTATTACAGGTAGCACTGCCCAACGCGCATCACATTGGCATCAATGAGCTACAGCGCTGCCTGGATACCATCGCTGATTACATTCAGAGCTATGACGTAAAGAAGCTGCTTTTAGACAGCAGCAACAGTGTCATCTATGCCCTAGATGAAGACTCTTACCGCCGGATAGTATCAAAGTTCTTTTCTGATCTGAAGAAAACTCGCCTTCAGCGGTTTGCCCGCATTGGCACCTCCAACCATTCCCACGAAACCAGATCTGCCAACATTACCTCAACCATGAGCCTGGAACTGCTTTCCTCCTTCGCCCTGGAGACATTTCCCAACCAAAACATTGCCATGCGGTGGCTCCTGCAATAGCGATCATTTCATACTCTTACAGTAGCTTTTGCGGGTTTACCTATAAAGGTTTGTGCTTCTGTTTTGTTGAAAGCGCATTTCCCAGACGGTCACTTCTTAACCAACGGTACCTTGCATAGCAAAAAAGAGACCCGCTTGTCAGGGCGGGTCCAGGCAAAAAAATTGTTTGTAGTTTATTGGTAAAGGGCAGTTGTTTTAATTTTTCAGCAGCGCTTCCTGTTGGGTAGAGGAGTTCATTTTCACCAACGACTTATATGCTTCTTGCTGGTCTTTAGAGAGAACCTCCAAAAGAGCTACTGTGAACTTGTCATTGATTGCTTTCGCATCTGAATTGGTTTTCCCCAACTCTGCTAGTCTGGCTTTCTCCAGGTTTCTAATCTGCAGGTACTGAGCTTCGTTCAATTTCAACGCATTGGCAAGTTGCCGGGCATTGTTGGTGGCGTTTGGCGTGTTGTCGGCGAGCGATACGCCGGCGAACGAGAAGAATAGGGCCAGGGCTAGTACAGATTTTTTCATGAATCAGAGTTTTGGTTTAGTTTGTTCTTGTTGTCGTTACAAAAATGTAATTTAATATAGAAAAAATTTACCTAATTAGGCAAGTAAATCTTTTTACAAGTTCAAACCCCGGTTTTGCACGATGATTTTCTGCAGGCAGAAAGTTCTTCGGATGAATGGGCGTATCCCCTCGATGAATATTTTTCGGCGGACAAGCGTGCATAACATCCAGTTATTTTAGCAACTTTTGCTAAAATATTTATCCTATGAAAGCACAACGCCAAGCAGCTCTGGGTTTTATTTTCGTGACATTGTTGATAGATGTCATTGGGTTTGGGATAATCATTCCGGTACTGCCAAAACTCATCAGTGAACTGATCAACGGGAGCTTGAGCGATGCCTCTCTGTACGGCGGCTGGCTTATGTTTGCCTTTTCTATTACGCAATTCTTGTTTTCACCGGTACTAGGCAACCTGTCTGACCGGTATGGCAGACGACCAGTGCTGCTGTTTTCGCTTTTCGGGTTTGGGATAGACTACATTCTGCTAGCTTTGGCGCCTAACATTGCCTGGTTGTTTGTGGGAAGAATTATTGCGGGGATTACCGGAGCCAGCATGACCACGGCCACCGCCTACATAGCCGATATCAGCACGCCCGAGAAGCGGGCGCAGAACTTTGGCATGGTGGGCGCTGCCTTTGGGTTGGGCTTTATCATAGGCCCGGTGATTGGCGGGGTGCTAGGGCAATTTGGCGCCCGTGTTCCTTTCTATGCAGCGGCAGCCATTACGCTGCTTAATTGGCTGTACGGGTTCTTTATTTTACCAGAATCACTGGCCCCGGAAAACCGCCGTCCATTCAACCTGAAACGGGCCAACCCGGTGGGCTCGCTGTTGCAGCTGAAGCGGTACCCTATTATTGCCGGGCTGGTGGGTTCACTTATCTTTATTTACGTAGCGGCCCACTCTACCCAAAGCACCTGGTCTTATTACACCATGGAGAAGTTCAAGTGGAACGAGGCCTGGGTAGGTTATTCTTTGGGCTTTGTGGTGGCCGTGGTGCAGGGTGGCCTTATCAGATTCATTAACCCATGGCTGGGGCATAAGCGATCAGTTTACTACGGACTGGCCTTATATGCCTTGGGCTTTTTGCTGTTCGCGTTTGCCACCGAGGGCTGGATGATGTTTGCCTTCCTGGTTCCTTACTGCCTGGGAGGAATAGCGGGGCCAGCCATCCAGGGCATCATCTCTAACCAGGTATCCGCCAATGAGCAGGGCGAACTGCAGGGAGGGCTTACCAGCCTGGTGAGTGCTACCTCTATTGTAGGGCCTCCGCTCATGACCTATACCTTTGCGTATTTCACCAGTAAAGACGCGCCGCAATATTTCCCGGGTGCTCCTTTCCTGTTAGGGGCAGTTCTTACGGTAATCAGCGTTGTTCTGGCCATCAGATCGCTCTCCCGGCATGATTTGCGCGAAGTATCGGCTCCGGTTCCTGCCCAACAGATGCCTCTTTCCCCGGATGAAGCGCCGGCCATTGCGCCCGGCCTTACAGAATAGTAAGAACGTTTTCTGGCGGACGGCCAATCACGGCTTTGTCTCCGTTGATGACAATGGGCCGCTCAATCAGGATGGGGTTCTGCGTGAGCACCTGCAGCCATTCGTCGTGGGTGAGGTGCTGGCCTGCGTATACTTCTTTATAAAGCTTCTCCCCTTTTCTGATAATATCTTCGGGGGCGAGTTTCAACTTCGCCAGCACCTCTCTTAGTTCTTCCCTGGAAGGAGTCTGGGTTAGGTACGGCACCACCTGAACGTCCTGCCCTTGTTTTTGCAACAGTTCCAGCGTTTGACGGCTTTTGCTGCAACGGTTGTTGTGGTAAATGGTCACCATGGGTTGGGTTAATTTTAAAGCACAAATGACGGCACCAGGAGTAAAAATTCCTAAATTCCTTTATCTTAGAGTAGCTAATCTGCTGCACCTCTAACCCCACTACTATTATGCTTCTGTACAAGGATGGCCTTCTGGAATTAAACTATGAGGTAACCACGGATATCTTGTCTGTACGCTGGCCAGACCTGAAGTTCTTTTCCATTGCAGAGATTCAGTACTCGCTGAACAAGCTGGTGGATGCCCTTAAACACTACGATATCAAAAAGCTGCTGATTGATTCTACCTCCAGCACCGTGGAGATAAGCGAGGAAGAGCAGAAGACCATTGCCTATAAGTTTGCGCTGATGCTGCAGGGCACCCGGGTACAAAAAGTGGCGCGCATCATCAACCCAGACATCAAACGGGAGCAGAGATCCCAGAAAATTTCGGGCGAACTTACCAAAGAGATGACGTTCACCATTCAGTTTGAGAACTTTCCAGACCAGGCCAGCGCTCTTTCCTGGTTATCAGCTAAATAAAGTCATAAAACCAGACAATTAATTGCACTCGCCTAAATTTTTTATCTTTTTTCTATTCTCCTGTTTCCCCGCCTTATCACCTCTATCTGCCTCTATTTTGCTTTAGTGTAGATACATCTAACTATTTTCCTCTTTTTGTTAGAAAAGCGCCTCTAAATCTCATCTTTTTTAAATAATTTAAGTATACCAATAAAGCTAATCCTATAATAAAAAACAGGATTATTTATAGCTACATTCTTTTACGTTTTACCGCTTATTTCTTAAAAAGACAGATAGAACATTGTATGTAATAGCTAAATTCTTAAACCCATGAAACGCCAGGCGACTCTTCTGCAACAGACCTCCTTATATGAAATCACCCTGTTCTCCTATGACCATATTCTACAGTTAACCTGGAACCAGCCTCCCTCCACGCTGGAATACCAGAACGGGAGCTTAGCGTTTCTGGAGTTAGTGCGGGAACTCCACATTAAGAGACTCATCTCAGACTGCAGCAAACGCGGCAACCCTACGCCACAGGATCTGCTCTGGCTGTCGCACCAGGTAGTTCCTTTTCTGTGCGAACATGAGATTCAGCAATTGGCGCTGGTGGTGCCAGAAGATCCTCACCACGCCCGTAACCTGGAGAGTTGCCTGATGACTTCGCAGGTCTGCTATGACCTTCAGTTCTTCCATGCTCCCACAGATGCCCTGGATTGGATACGGCACTCTCCCTCTCCTTTCAGAGGCAAAGCTGTTGCGTAATTCCCGGCGGCCTTGCAAAGGGCAACTTCAGATCCAGGAGCTTATCTTTTCAGCCTTCCATCGGTTCAACAATATGCATAAAATCAAAAAATGCGTTTTCCGGCAGTTTTCATCAAAACTGCCGGGTATCGCATTTGTGTAACAGAAGCTGTGACTAGGATACCCTGTTTTAAGCTTAAATTCCTGAATTCAGCTCTAAAACAAACCTTCCACGCTGGGAAGCCAACTGCTTGGTTTGGGGCTTCTGCAATTCTATTGTTTGTAGATTCTGGCCACGTAGCCGCCCCCGGGGGCCATGGAGATTTTAAGTTTCCGGTTTTGGGGCACATCAATGGTCTCGTGCTTGTAGTCAGAGGCTTTGCGGTCTGCGTTTATGCCATCTCTAAAAATTTCGGCTTTGTAGTTACCGTCTCCTAAGAAGGATAAGTCCAACTCCAGTTCACGGGCGTTCCAGTTGGTGAGGGCGCCCACGTACCAGTCATTGCCTTTGCGGCGAGCCAGGGCGATGTGCTCTCCCAGTTGGCCGTCCAGGGCTACGGTATTATCCCATACTTCGGGCACCGAGGCGATAAATTTGGTGCTTTCCTCTTCTTTCTGGTAGTTGGTAGGGCTATCGGCGAGCATGTTCAGCGGCGACTCAAACACCACGTACATGGCTAACTGACGCACCCGGGTTCCCTGACTCATGGGCTCTGAGTTCACCGGGCGGTAGTTGCCTTTGGAGGCGTTGCGCATAGCGCCCTGGGTGTAATCAATGGGGCCGGCCAGCATGCGCAAGTAGGGCATGGTCACATCATAGGTCACTTGGTCTACCTCGGGGCCAGACCACTTCATCTGCTCCAGGCCGTGCACGCCTTCAAAGTTGATCACATTAGGATAGGTGCGCTGCAAACCGGTGGGCTTGAACGCGCCATGAAAATCAATGAGCAGTTTGTATTTGGCCCCAATCTGGGCAGCGCGCTGGTAGAATTCCACGGCCTGCTGGTCATCGCGGTCCATGAAATCCACCTTGAAGCCTTTCACGCCCATGTTGGCATAATGGCGGGCTACGTTCTCCATGTCGCGGTCAAAGGCGTGGTACCCGGCCCACAAGATAATGTCCACGTTTTTCTGCTTGCCGTAGTCAATGAGCTCTTTCAGGTTAATCTCGGGTACCACCTGCATCAGATCGGCTTTCAGGTTCACGGCCCAGCCTTCGTCCAGGATCACGTATTGGATGTTGTTCTGGGAGGCGAAATCTATGTAGTACTTATAAGTAGCATTGTTGATGCCCGATTTGAAATCCACGCCCGCAATGTTCCAGTCGTTCCACCAGTCCCAGGCCACTTTACCGGGCTTCACCCAGGAGGCATCTTTCACCCGCGAGGGCGAGGCCAGCTTGTACACCATGTCGCTATCGGCTAGTTCTTTGTCCTGGGCCGAGATCACCATCACCCGCCAGGGAAACGTACGCGTGCCTTTCACCTTGGCAATGTAATTCTCCCGCTCCCGCACAATGAGTTGCAGCTGGTTATGCCCGCCCTGCTCAATTCTTTTGGGATAAGCCGCAAACACTCCGGTCAGGGATGGTCTGCCGTTGCGGTTGATCAGGTACATGCCCGGGTAGTTTTCCAGGTCAGCCTCGGTGATGACTACTTTCTTGCGGGGGCTTACCTCTACTCCCAAAGGCAGAAACGCCAAGCGCTCCGGGTCCAGCTTTGACAAGGGAGCGTGGGTGTAGGTGTTCTCAAAGGAATTCCAGAACTGCTCCTCTATGGTGGTTTTCCGTTCCTGTTTCACGTACGGCACTATGGCCTTATGATCGGCGGGAAAGTTGAACGCGGCTTCCTCGTTCTGCACCTGAAAGTCTTTCTTCCTGGACGTAGCAAACCGATAGGCCACCCCATCATTGTAAGCCCGGAAGATGACTGAGTAGTCGCCCTTGAAGTTCAGCACCAGTTCATTGTAGTGGTCCTGGATCTCGGCCCGCTTGTACACCGGTGCTTTGATGGTCTGGTTTACCACATTCCGTTTAGCGTTCCGCAACTGTGGCTTGCCGCCCAGGATTTCGCCGTTGGTCAGCTGCATGGAAATAGGCGATGGCGCAATGACTACATCCCTCTCATGCAGGACGCTGTAGGTCAGTATATCTTGCAGATCAACCGTTACCTTAATCTTCCCGTCCGGAGACTGGAGGGTGTGCGGCTGTTGCGCTGAAGCGGGAAGTCCGAAGGCGATCATCAGAACCAGGAGCAAATATCTGTGTATCATGTGGGGTTGAGGATTGGTACGCAATTGGAGTCTTAACTTACAATAAGTGGGACAAGAAAAAAAGCAGATCTCATCAAGGGCAGGGCCAATACCTCTTCCGCCAAACCAAATCCTGCCGACATGGCCCTACAGTCTTCTTTCTTCAGCCTTTTCTTCAGGGATTTTGCCTCCCGAGACAAATGTCCTTTTGCGCCGCGGCAGAAGCCAGTAAGTTTGCAGCATGGAAGAGCAGTTCTTTACCGAGTACCGCACTAAGATCACGCAGTTCATGCAGGCCAACCCGGCCTTGCGCGAGAAACACCACATCACCGAGGTGCAAACCCCGGCGCACGAGATTTTACTAAAACAGGGCTCCGCCCCCCAAGGTGTGTACATCCTGGCTGCTGGCCTAGTGAAAGTCACGCGCACCACGGCCGCCGGACAGTTGTTTACCTTAGGGGTTTTCGGTCCCGGAGAGGTGGAGGGCGATGTGGAGGCGCTCATGCACATGCCCTACTTCTGCACGGTGCAAACGCTTACTGCCTGCACGTTCTACTACATCAGCGGCCACCAGTTCCTGCAAATGCTGTCCCAGGAACAGGAGTTTAACCTGCTCATGCACCGCTCCATGGCTTCCAAGATGCTGAACACCTCGCTGCAATCTTCCATCCAGAGCACTAATAGATTAATCTACACCCTGCTGATTGTGCTGCGGGAGCTCTCCCGGTTAAATGAACTGCAGATTTCCAAACCACTGCTCACCGAGCTTCTGGGCACCTCGCAACGTAACCTCAACCGCCTGCTGGGGCAACTGGAAGACGAGCAGCTCATCTACGTAAAAGGCGCGTTTGTTTCCCAGATGGACCGCAAAGGCATTGAAAAAAGAATTGAGACCTATGATTTCGAAATACAATAAACAACAGATCACGGTAGAAGGCTGGGCGCGCGAAGAGCAGTTCCGCTTCTTCAAAACCTTCACCCAACCGTTTTTCAACGTGCACACTGAGGTAGATATCACCCCACTGTACGTGTACTGCAAGCAGAACCAGGTATCGGTGTTCCTGGCGTACCTGTACGTGACGCTGGAGGCAGCCCGGGCCACGGAGAACTTCCGGCTAAGGCTGGAGGGCGATGACGTGGTGCTCTACGATGGGCTGGACCTTTCCACCACGGTGCTCAAAGACAACCACACCATTGCGTTTGTGAGTTTGCCCTATAAAGACACTTTCCTGGAGTTCTGCACTAATTCCAGGGAGTTGATCACGGCGGCTAAAACGAGCAAAGAGTTCTTTATTGGGCACCAGGGACCAGACTTGCTCCACATTACTACTTTGCCCTGGTTTAAATCTTACGGCCTGGAGCACGCCACCTCGGTGAATCCGCAGGAGGCCGGCGTACCCAAAATTGCGTTTGGCCAACTGGACCTGCAGCCTGACAAGGTGATACTGCCCGTGAGCATCGCGCTCCACCACGCCCTAGCTGATGGCTACCACATTCATCAGTTTCTGCAGCAGATGAACGGCTTCATTAGTGCCTTTTCGTTTATTGAGGCAGAAAATGAGTGATTGAGTGAATGAGAGAATGGGTGAATAGATAAGGGAGAAACGGGTTTTGCGTGTCTTATACATGGACACCTTATAAGCGATAGAAGTACATTCCGCCGCTTCCTCAGTTTGGATCTCTTTACTTTCTTCAAACCCCAAAGTAACCCGCTCCTTTTCCAAACTAACGTCTAAGCCCTTGCTTTTGGCCTGTTTTCCAGAAAATGGGCCAAAAGCAAGGGCTTTTTCTTTGTTCAGCTTCCATCCTTTCCTACCGCAAATCCGTTACAACTCACGCAATCATTCATTCACACATTCTCTCATTCACTCATTCACACCATGACCCAGCGCGAAGTAACGGACAAAGACAATCTCACCTGGACCTGCGTGCAAGCCTATGCGGGCCTGCAGGGCAAAGCCGCCGAAAAAGCCACTGAACTAGCCGAAACCGACGAAGGCAACGTCACCGTAGTCTGTACCCCCAGCGGACAGGCCCAAACCGTTCGGCTGGAATTGTCCAAAGACTGGCTGGAAAATCTTTCAGATGAAGACCTGCTGCAGCAGATAGAAGAGAACCGCTGATTCGTTAGTCCAATCAAAATAGGGAGCCGGTTTTAAGGCTGGTTTATGGAAATCTGCCTTGAAACAGGCAAGATGGGTTTACAAACCTGAGGCTATGTGGGCCTTTGGTATGCGTGATGGAAGTATTTTTCCTAGATTTAAGGATTGTCTGAAAAGACAGAAATACTTCTTCATCATACCAAGCTACCATGAACAAACGCCTTTCTGCCTTCCTGCTTCTCTGGTGGGCAAGCCTCTCGTGGGTTCTCGCCCAGGGGGCGAGCAACCTCATCCAGGTCACAGACTTACTCAGGATCAAACAAATTGGGGCCGTGGCCCTCTCCCCCGATGGCAAACAGGTGGCATACACCGTCACCAGCATTGAGCCAGATCCCGCGCAGAAGAATGAGTACAAGTATGTGACGCAGATTCACCTGCAACCCTCCAACGGAAGCGCGCCGGCCCGCCAACTCACTTATGGCAGCAACAACGCCACCCAGCCCACCTGGAGCCCCGATGGCAAGCACCTGGCCTTTGTGCGCGTAGTAGAAGGCAAACCCCAGATTCACCTGCTGTCCTTCGCCGGGGGCGAGCCCCTGCAACTGACCAAGTTCAAGTACGGCGCCAGCCAACCACGTTGGAGCCCTAATGGGCAGCAGCTGCTGTTCACCTCGGGTCTGGCTTTGCGGGAGCTGTTAACCGATTCGCTCCTGAACCCCAACCATGACGTGCCCAAGTGGTCTTACGAGAAACCGGGCTTTTTCCAAAACGAGCACCTGCGCGCCAACTCGGCCAAAGCCAATCCAGACGGCTCCCTGGCCGAAATCCGCAGTTACCTGGACCAGAACGAGAAAGACAACAAAGCCAAAGTAATCAACCAGCTGGCGTTCCAGGAAGAATCTACCACCTCGTCAAACATCAACTTCTCGCACGTTTTCCTGATAGATGCCACGCCAGGGGCCGTGCCCAGAGACCTGACGCCCGGGTTTGTGTCCAGCTCCAACGCAGATTTTGTGGCCAACGGTAAACAGATCATCTTTGAAGGCAACTCAAACGAAACCGAGAACCCTACCCGCGCGCAGGAAAGCGCCATTTACCTCATCAACCTGGATGGCACCGGCCTCAAAACGTTGTTACAACGGAAAGGCAGTTCTTTCAGCAGTTTATCGGTTTCGCCCTCGGGTAAATGGATTGCGTTCCAGGTCTCGCCGGTGAGCCGTGTTTCCATTCCTACCCTGGCTGTGATGCCCCTCAGAGGAAGCCCTGATCCCTTCACCCAGATCCCTTATGACCGGAACAAAAGCAACCTGCTCTTTGACGAGAAAGACAAGGCCCTGTATTTCACCTCCCCGTCCAACGGCGGCGTGATTCTGAACCGCGCCGATCTCCAGACCAGGAAAGTAACCCAGCTCACCGATTTCAACAGCGGCGTGGGCAGCTTTGACCTGAAGAAAAACCAGCTGGTATTTGTGAAGACCGAAGTGGCCAACCCCAACGAACTCTACGCCGCCACCCCTGATGCCAGAAAAGCCCAGCGCCTTACCTCCGTTAACCATGACTGGGTGAAAGACAAAAAACTGAGCCAACCCGAAAAACACACCTTTACCAACAGCAAAGGCCAGACCGTGGAGTACTGGGTCATGAAACCTACCAATTTTGTGGCCGGTCAGAAATATCCGCTGCTGCTGGAAATCCACGGCGGACCAACGGCCATGTGGGGTCCCGGTGAAGGCAGCATGTGGCATGAGTACCAGTATTTCACCTCCAGAGGATACGGCGTGGTATACAGCAATCCGCGTGGCTCCGGGGGCTACGGCGAGGCCTTTATGCAGGGAAATGTGAAAGACTGGGGGGCCGGACCGGCCAGTGATGTGCTCACCGCCCTTGACAAAACCGTGGCCGAAGGCTGGGCAGATACCTCGCGGCTGGTCGTGACCGGTGGTTCTTACGGCGGGTACCTGGTGTCCTGGATTCTGGGCCACGACAAACGCTTCAAGGCCGCCTGTGCCCAACGCGGCGTATATGACCTGAGTACGTTCTTTGGAGAGGGCAATGCCTGGCGCCTGGTGCCTAACTACTTCGGTGGGTTTCCGTGGGAAGCTCAGCACAGAGCGCTGATCCAGAGTGAATCTCCGCTGACGTACGTGCAGAACATCACCACGCCGCTCATCATCTTCCACGGTGAAAACGACTTGCGCACCGGCGTCATCCAGAGCGAGATGCTGTACAAAAGCCTCAAGATCCTGAACCGCCCTGTAGAGTATGTTCGCCATCCCGGCGCCACCCATGAGATCACCCGTTCCGGCAACAACCGCCAGCGCCTTGACCAGATGCTGCGTACCTATGAGTTCTTTGAGCGGTACCTGCAGGCAAAGTAATACAAGGTGCCGTTAGAGGCTACATTTCAGAAAACAGCCCCAAAACAGAAGCCCGATCTTTAACGGATCGGGCTTCTGTTTTGGGGCTGAACCCACTCCAGGAAAATTCTCGTTTAGCGCCTGTTTTTCAGAAACCAGCCAATAACCAGTGGTACGCTTTGAAAGGCAAAACAAACCACCTGGTACATGCCTGGGAATGAATACAGGCTGGAATTGTAAAACGGAGCTTAAAACCTAAGAGTAGATGGTACTGCAAACACGTTTCCTTCGCCAGCATTAGGCTTGCTCTTTCTTCTTTTCTGGAGGGGTAGAAGAGAAATTGCCGTTTTCGTCAACGTACATGATCATATCTTCCAGGTTGCCCCCAGATGAGTTTTCTTTACGCTCCTGCTTACGTTCCTCCTTGTCTTTCTTCTTTTTGAGCTTCTTCTGCTCTAGTTGCTTCTTCAGGAAACTGTTCTGTGATCTTGCCATAGTGAGGAGTTAAATGAAACATAATACCCTGGTTGCACGCTCAAGTGTGGCCAGAGGCAGTGATTGAACTAAGTAAGACCTACCGTTCCTACCCAGGAGAACCAAAGCAAGCAGGTGCTATTCTTTTGCAGAAATACACAAGATCATGGCTTGCGGATCAGGTAGATTCAAAAGCCGGTCAGGTGCAGAAACTAAACAGATGAGGGGCTTAGGCAGGTAAAACCTACTGAGTAGGCTTTCAAGGATTATCAGATTACAAACCGCCAGAGGTAAGCCAGAAGCGGAGAAAGGAGATAATGATTGCTTTCCTTTCCAAAGGTACGCTAATTAAGTACCAAAACCTACTTAATGCGCTTAAAGCACAAAATTTTACTTAACTAAAATAAAATTTAACTTTTTCTAGCAAGTCATGAACTAATGCCTACCTTTGGGCGTAGTAGCTGTACATTAAACAAAGTTATGAATCAAGGAACAGTAAAATTCTTCAACGACTCTAAGGGGTTTGGTTTTATCAAAGACAACAATTCAAATCAGGAGTACTTCGTGCACGTATCTGGTTTAGTAGATGAAATCAGAGAAAACGACGAAGTAGTCTATGATCTTCAGGAAGGAAGAAAAGGACTAAACGCCATCAACGTTAAGCGTGCTTAGTCTTTCGCTATAAAGACATATTGTTACAAAAGCCTCTCCTCCAGGAGGGGCTTTTCTCCTTTTAACCCATCCCTCTCCTGCTGCTTCTGAAGTCCTCACCCCCAAACCCATGAAAGTATTTGCTTTATTTTTGGGAAAAGTGAACGAAAGAAGGCTGGGCTATGTCTTGAGGGTACAATGAACAATCACATGAATCAAGGAAAAGTAAAGTTCTTTAATACCGAGAAAGGCTTCGGCTTTATTAAAGACAACAAATCAAATCAGGAGTACTTCGTACACGTTTCTAATTTGATTGACGAGATCAGAGAAAACGATGAAGTTACTTTTGAGCTACAAGAAGGCAAAAAAGGACTAAACGCCGTTAAAGTACAACTTGCTTAGTCTTTTCATATAAAGACATCAAAAAGCCTCTCCTGCCCGGAGAGGCTTTTTTTATGCTTCAGAATTATTTTTTGGGTAATTACTTGCTGGCAACGGATAGCAAACCGTTGCTGCCTAGCCAGTTGATGCAGCTCTCAAACCAGAGTTCTTTGGTGGTCTTGTTGATCATGCCAAAGCCATGGCCGCCGTTCTGGTAAATGTGCAGCTCGGCCGGAATGTTGTGCTGGAGCAGAGCCTGATAGAATACCACACTGTTCTGAGCCGGTACGGCTTTGTCATCTGAGGCGTGTACCAGAAACGTAGGCGGCGTTTGCGCCGTCACCTGTTGTTCATTGGAGTAAGCCTTCAGTTTCTCTGCTGACGCATTTTTGCCCAGCAGCATCTCAAAGGAACCCTTGTGGCTGATGGCAGGATCACTGCTGATAACCGGGTAAATCAAGAGCAGAAAGTCTGGCCTAAGCGAAAGATTCTCTGGGTTAGCGATGTGGGTTTTGGTAAAGTGCGTACCCGCGGTAGAAGCCAGGTGCCCGCCCGCTGAGAAGCCCATGATGCCCACTCTGGCCGGGTTCACGTTCCACTCCTTGGCTCGTTTGCGCACCACGCGTAAAGCCTGCTGGGCATCCTGAATGGGTGCAAGCTCGGGGTTAACGGTAACAGCCGCATCCGGT
Source organism: Sabulibacter ruber (assembly GCF_017355955.1). Classification (GTDB taxonomy): domain Bacteria; phylum Bacteroidota; class Bacteroidia; order Cytophagales; family Hymenobacteraceae; genus Nibribacter; species Nibribacter ruber_A. The sequence goes on from NZ_JAFFID010000001.1 coordinate 1,645,779, forward strand.
AACCGGTACTTCACCACAAACGCAGCCACCCCTTGCTCAGCAAATTTCTGCGCCACATCGGTTCCCTCATGGCTGGTGGCCAGTTTGGCGTACCCTCCGCCGGGGCAAATCACCACGGCCGTTCCGTTGGCTTTTTCTTTAGACGGCAGAAAAACGGTAAGGGTGGGTTGCCGCACTTTGGTGACGATCACCGTTTTATCTGGTCTTACTTCGCGGGCTTCCTGGTTGGGGCCTGGCACTTCGTTGGGGACTTTGCCTTCGTAGAGGGGGATTTCCATGGGTTTTACCTGACTTACTCCGGCAAAGCTAACGCAGGCCATGGCCAGCAGGATAATAGATTTTTTCATTTTTGGGAGATTGTTACAAAAGAAGCTGTTTCTGGGGTGTTTCTGTTAAAACAGCCCGGAAACAGCTTTTCACACCTTCAATAAATTTTCTCAGCCGCCAAAGCCCTCATCGGCTGAGGGGCCGTACATGCCTGGCACCGGCACATCCAGAAACCGCAGATACACAGATAATTGCCCCCGGTGGTGGATGATGTGGTTCATGGCCAGGTTTCTGATGACTACCTGCCGGGGTAGGGAAAGAATGACGTGGTCTCCGTGGCGCAGGGTCCAGGTTTTGGCAATCTCCACCACGTTGGTCTCGTTCAGCGCTTTTACGGCTTTCTGGTAACTATCCTCAAACAACTGCATCAGCTCCTGGTGCGTGGCACCGGCAAAGGGCGTGTACTTGGTTTTCTGGAAATCGTGCTCGTCTGATTGCAGTACCCGGGCAATGAACATGCCGGGCAGCTCGGCCACGTGTCCGGCCAGGCGTTTCAGGGTCATGCTCTTGGGATGCGGACTCCAATCGAAATGCTCCTCGGGAACCCGTTCCAGCATCTTTCTGGTATTGGCAGCCTCTTGCTCAAACTGCCGCAGTAGTTTGTGGTTTAACTCCATGGTTCGTTTGTTTTTGGTTGAGGTAGGCACTGGTAAGTTAAAAAAAGAACGGGAGACGGAAAAAATTCCTGCTCCCGTTCTTCTATAGGGTGATTGCCGGCAAAGACCTACCGCACTTCACCCATCAATCTTCTGATGAAGTACCCAAGGCAGAGCAAAGCCACGCCTATTCCAACCGACCATAACCCTATCTGGTTTAAGATGGTGGAATAATAAGGAAGCGAAAGCACTGGGTTGTCTACCACCTCGGCAGGGACACTCATCAAGGCCCCAATCTTGCCGGCCAGGTACTCCCCAATGGCGCTGGCGAAAAACCAGATCCCCATCATCAGGGCCACAATCTTGGCGGGCGACAGTTTGGTAATCATGGAGAGGCCGATGGGTGAAATGCACAGCTCCCCGCAGATGATAAAGAAGTAACCCGCCATGAAAGCCGGCAAAGAAATCAGGCCTGTTTCTTCATTGGAAACGCAGCTCAGGTAGAACACATAGAACCCGATGCCCATTAACACGAAAGACAACCCAAACTTGCTGGGGGTATTAGGCTCTATTCCCTTCCGGTTCAGGTAAGGCCAAAGCTGTGAAAACACAAAGCTCAGGGCGATCACCCACGCCGGTGGCAGGAAATTGTTCACCGCCAAAGCCGGGAGTTCTACCCCACCCACGTGCATGTCTACGTTGCGCATGGCAAACAAATTAAGCGACCCGGCATTCTGCTCATAAAACGCCCAGAACAACGAAGACGAAATGGTGAGGACTAGCGCGGCGAATAACTTGTTGCGGACTTCGGCCTCGTTCCGTAAGGCAAAGGTTAGAATGTACACCACTGCCAGCCCCCCTAACCCGAACATGATGTAGTCCATCACCTCGTAATTATGGAAAAGGGCCACAATCACTGGTATAATCAACAACGTAGCCCCATAAATTACCACCTCCCTGCTGATGCCCGCAAACACCGGGGCTTTCAGGTGGACTGGATTAGGCGGAAGCCCTTTGTCACCCAAGGACTTTTTACCCAGCGCAAACACCACCAAGCCCAGAATCATAAACAAACCGGCCAACCCAAAGCCGTAGTGCCAGTCTATCTGCTGCCCCACGTAACCGCAGAGCAAGCCGCCCAAGGCCGCACCAATGTTGATGCCCATGTAGAAAATGGAGAAGGCACTGTCTTTGCGCGGATCGTTGTCTGAGTACAGGGTACCCACCAGGCTGGAGATGTTGGGTTTAAAGAAGCCGTTTCCGCAGATGATGAAGGCCATGCCGTAGAAGAAGCTCCAGTCCTGCGGTAACGCCAAAACCAAATGCCCGATGGTCATGAGCACCCCGCCGTACATCACGGCCTTGCGCCCACCCAGAAAGCGGTCAGACATCATGCCGCCAAACATGGGCATGGTGTACACCAACGCGGCGTAGGATCCCAGAATGGCGTAACCCTTGGGTTCATCAAACTTAAGTTCAGAAATCATGTAGGCCAGCAAGAGGGCCTTCATGCCATAGAAAGAAAAGCGCTCCCACATCTCAGTGAAAAAGAGCATGTAGAGCTGCTTTGGGTGCCCCGTAGAAGCAGGCGCCTCCGGGATCTTCGTTTCAGTTAAATCCATATCAGGTGGTAAACGGAAAAAGAATTCAGTTATTGACCTGACAAGTTAATGGTTTGTAGCGGGATTTAGGACAAGAAGGGGGAATTCTGTTTTAGAGGCATATATAGGAAAACAAGCCAGAAACAGTGGTTAACAAGAATGCTCCTGACTTGACAAAAGGCACTCTTAAGGGTGAGCAACTTCCCCCAAAGCCGGGTTGGGTTTCTGCTTCAGCACCTGTACCAGGTACCACAGAATACCCACAAAAATGACCACCGATACAGCTAATAACAGGTAGTAAACAAGTGGGTTGCCTATTATATCCGAGGTATTTGCCTCAATTCCAAAATGTAACATCAGGAAAAACGCAAGGCTGTTATTCACGAAGTGAAGAAGGATTCCTGGCAGAACTGATCTGGTTTTGTAATACAGCCAGCCAATGAGCAACCCAATTATAATGGCACCAAAAGCCTGCCAGGGATTTAAGTGGACAACCCCAAACAGTACCGCCGACCAAATGATCGCTTTCCGGGGGGAGTATTCCTGTAACATTCCCTCCAGAATTACGCCCCTAAAAAGCAGTTCCTCCAGAATTGCCGGAGCAACGGCCATGGAAACAAAAGAGACAAAAGTAGGTTGAACCCAGTCAGCGAACAGACTGGTTAAGGACTCAGGGGCAGGAGGAAGAAGGATTTCACCTAAATATTCAATCAGATTTCCCAGGAAAGGGGTAATCAGTACTGTTAAGAACAAAACCTTTCCGTCAAACTTCCTGCTCTCCTCCTTCAGATTAAAGACGTGGTTTTTCTGGATTCTCTTCATACCTAAGAAAATCAGATACATCAGGGGTAAACAGTAAGACAGCAGGTCTGCCAAGGACAACACCCCCGGATTCCTGGTTATCTTCTTAAGAACCACCTCGGCCAACACGGCAAGTAAGATTACCCCATGGCCAATCAATAACAGATAGATGGACCTTTTGACCGAAAGGCCTCTTGGTTCTGCTGTTTCCATTCTAAAACCTACTTTGGGTTAACAGACTTACGCTACTTATTTCACTGTTGGCTTTCTGTTGTAAAGCCAGGAAGAGCCAAATCCCCAACTCAGAAGAGAAAACAAGATAAGGGTTGAAGTATAACCTGCATTTATCTCCCAATCAGAAACTGTATTGATACAGCCCCATTGCGCTTGTTCACGGCTCAGCAGTTGCAGAAAAAAGATGAAACTAGTAAGCACCACCGTACCGGCGCACAACAGACCTAACGCTCTGTTTCTTCCCTCCTTTATCTTTCCCCAGATTGCCAGGTTGAATACAAGGGGCGAAATGAACAGCAAGGCAGGTACAAAGAATAGCCCCACAAAATGGAGGAGATAACCAACTGCGCCGTAGTTCACGAGAAGTCTAAGTCTTTCCGGAGCCGTTTTCACCTGTCTTTTGTTTATTTACCAAGCTAGCAAAATTGACTTAAAAACAAAAGACCGCATCAGGGCAAGCCAATGATGCGGTCTTTTGTTTTGGTTATGGGAAAAGAGCGAAGAGTTACATTGCCACACGTTTCCGCAATTCTGCTATTTCCTGCTTCAGTTCTTCTACTTTGTTTGCTTCTGACTGGTGCTCACGCTTCAGTTTCACTTCTTTCTCGCGGGCTACTTGCTTATGGTTCTTGAATTCCTCAGAGAGGTCTTCGTAAGCCCTGATTTTTTCCTGGGTTACGTTGTTGCTGTTTTTATAGAGGTAGGCGAAAACTGCGGTGACAATGCCAAGGCCCACAATCACAATCAGGCTGAGGATCACATACACCTGCTTATCCATGTCAATTCCCAAGACAGACAGGCTGGCTACGTCATGCGCTCCCTGCTGAAGAAGCTGCTCTTTCTGGGCATTTACCTCTTGCAGGGCTTTTACCTGCGCCCTCTGCTCTTCCAGTTCTTTCTGGGTCTGCGCCAGCTTCACGGCCACTTCTTTCCCGGCGTTCTTAATGCTTTGTTGCCGCGCCGCCAGGGTATCCTGCACACTTTTGAAGAAAGCATCAAGACTAGCTTGCTTTACAACTTTGTAGGGCTGGTTGTACTGGATCTGCGTAGAAGACCGGTATTTGAGGGAACTGAACTGCTGTTGCAGGGTATAGTTTGAGCGGGTTTTAGCCGGAGCCGGCGTTTGGGCCTGACCCGAAGCCAAAACCAAAACACTTAAGAGCAGAGAAAGAGAAAATGCCTTCATACGGGAATTATTTGTTCCAATAATTTTACCTGAGAAACTAAAATTACTGATTTCTCCCAAAGCCCGAAAGTCAGTACCCTTTAGTTTTGCTGATAGGGCACCTTTTACTGCCTTAATACCATAAAAAATGGGTTATTTTTTATTTTATACCTATTTTTTGGAAAGTAGATTCAAAACCGATCCTTAAAATTCAACTACGTTCCTGCGCTTCCACAAACCAGGTAATTACAACAACCACCCCAGAGACAGCACCTGCAGCAGAAGCGTTTGCCACATTTCGGCTTGGTTGGCCAGCAGCGCCGTTGAGAGTTCCGTCACAGAGGGCAGCACCTCGGCCAGTTGCTGGCCCCATTCCTCCCGCACCAGCCAAAAGCCCACCATCGCGAAAAAGATGAATCCTAATTGTCCCATTTTGAAGTGAAAACTGTGTCTTTTGAAATGAAGTACTGCGTCCTGTAAACCGGTGTGTTTTGGGGCTGTTTTCCCTGAAACCAGCCCAAACGGGGAAGTAACCTGATGAAATGCCCACCTGGAGCGGGCGGAAATCAAAAAGGACCTGCTTCGCTAACTGCCAAGCCTTCTCTCTGTTGGTGCGGTGCGTTTTAACCCCGGTTTCCGGAAAACTGCCTTGAAGCGGAGCTCCTACGCCGGGGTAGAGTTGCTATCTGCGGCATTTTTTGAGCCGGGATTTGCCAGGTAGCCCAGTTTGGCTTTGAGCGCAGCCAATTGGCGGGCGGTTTCCTGGGCTGCTTCCAGCCCCTTGCCCAACCCTTCTGCGCCAGTTGTTGAGGTAGTCTCAGAAGAGGTTTCCTCTGCAGGAGCGTTTTGTTTCAGGCGTTCCAGCAGAGTCACCGTGCCGGTAGAATCAATCAGGTCCAGCTGCTTGTCCATGGTTTTGGTGGCTTCGCTTACCGATACCCTGGACTTAAGTACCCGCAGTTCGTTTTCCCATTTGCCGATGGTGGAGCGCAGGGTTTGCAGGTTCTGTTCTAGTTCGGTCACTGATCTTTCGCATTTCAGTTCCTTTTCCTGCGCAGCGGCAGCCAAGGCCAGGTTTTCTTCTTTCAGGTTCAGGGCTTCGCCGGCCAGTTGGTCTGCGGTAGCCGCATCCAGCCCGCCCTTGTGGGCCGCCTGCAGCAGCTCCACCGCCTTCTGTTCGTACCCGTGGGCTTTGGCGCGGCACGCCACCACTTCCTCGCGCGACCGGATGGCCAGGGCTTTCAGCTCGCTCAGTCCCAACAGGCTTTTCTCCAGGTCTTTCCGCATCTCGCGGAGGCCCTGCTCCGTCATCCTGATGGGGTCTTCCAATTGGTTTACCGCTGAAAGCGCCTCGGGCTGCCCTAAATGGAGAATGCGTTGCAGAAAATTCATTGCGATTGGTGGTTAGTTTTTGAGAATTGAATGAGTTGGTCTGAGTACTCGCTCAGCAACAACGCTAGTGAGTTAAGCGAAGCCTCTATCTCGTGGAGGTCCAGTTTGGCCATCTGCAGGGTGTCCCGGAAAATGAGCCGCCGTCCCGATTCATCCAGCACAAACGCCCCGTGGATGATGTCCCGGTTTTTCTGGAGCAGGTTCTGGCAGATTTCCACCGTTACCTGGGGCAGTTCCATGATGTACTGCTCCATGATCAGCAGCGGATCTGTGCAGCCAATGACCAGGTTCTTGATGCCCAGGCTTTCCTTTTCCACCACCAGCACGCAGTCGCGCGCGTCTTCATGGGTGATCTGGAAGTCCAGTTCCAAGAGGTAGTCTTTCACTTTCTGGAAGTAGTTGTTTCCCATCTTTTCAATTTAGGTGCGGCCCAGACCGTGGTTTTTACCCAACCTGAGGCCAGTTGAATCTCACACAATCATCTTCTAAGAGGAGCCTTCTACCCTACTGAACCAACTTCGCCCCGGCTTTGCTCATATTCCTGACCATGCCGCGGCTTCTCTTCCAAGCGTTTCATTCCGGCAAGAAAAGGATTATGGCGGCTTATGCTCATACTTGTAGCCATAATCTCAAAATATCTCCTTATCTTGCCCTGATTTCGAGGACAAGTATACTACAAAAAATAGATACGCTCAAAATTGTAGCACAAATATTTTTAAAAATATTTTCATGTCGTGCATCGGGAAGAACATCAAGAAGATTAGAACGGTCAAGAATTTGAGCCAAGCCGCTTTTGCGCAACTCTTTGATTTAGCGCGTCCTAGCGTGGGCGCCTACGAAGAAGGCCGGTCAGAACCCAAGATTGACACGCTGGTGCAGATAGCGCGGCACTTCGGCATCAGCCTGGACCTGCTCATCACCAAAGAACTCACTGTCAATGATTTATACGGGTTCGATATCTTCAAACGGGATCTTCCGCAGAGCCAACTGCTCATAAAAGTAGCAGATGCAGCAGAATCGCCGGTACACCGGGCCGCGTTGGTCATGGCCAATGAGCAGACCGCTTACTTCGCGCGCCGCCAGGAAAGGCAGTTCCTGGACAAGCTTCCTTCTTTGATTCTGCCCGGCGAGCCCCAGGTTTTGCACCGCGCGTTTGAACATACCGGCTCTGAGATGCAGTACCAGCAGCACGGCTTGCGCCATGGCGATGTGGTGTATTGCTCCTTCGTCAACACCGATCCCAGCCACCTGAAGATAAACGAGATCTACGTAGTGGTGCAGCAAAACAAACTCATCACGCGCCGCTACCAGGGTCTCACCGCCGAGGGCAACCTGCTCCTGAAAGCCGACAACCCCGACTATGAGCACCTGGCCGTAACACCGGAAGACATTCTGGAAATCTGGCACGTAGACGGGGTGTACAGCACCTATCTGAAATCACCTTCGTCTATTGAAGAACGGCTCACCCGCCTGGAGAGCCTGGTGCGGAAACTAAGCAATGAGCGATTGAGCGAAGGAGTGGTTTAATAGAAGGAGTGGTTTAATAAATGAGTGATTGAGAGAATGAGTGATTGAGAGAATTAGGTTTGCCTGGAGTTACACACCGTTGAACCTCCACCCTGTTCAGGCTTCGTTTAGGGTCTAATTTTCTTGAAACAAGTCAGAAACGATAGCTCAACTTTCACTGAACAGCATCGGCCTTGGTTTTAGCCAGGGCCGATGCTGTTTGAAGGGATTCCATGTTAGGTGTAGATTTCCTGGATGGCGCTTCTGTATTTTTCTGAAAGGACTTTTCTTTTCAGTTTTAGGGTGGGCGTGAGTTCGCCGCTGGCTACCGTCCATTCCTGAGGCAGTAAGGTAAACTTTTTGAGCTGCTCCACCGGGTTGAAGAAACGGTTGTACTGTTTAATGGCCTCGCCAATCAGGGCGCGGACCCGTTTGTCTGCCACGGCGGCCAGATTGCCAGGGTAAGGCAATCCCTGGGCAGAATACCACTCCTGCAGGGCCTGGAAAGCGGGCACAATCAAAGCACCCACAAACTTCTGCGACTCTCCCACCACCATGATCTGCTCAATCCAGGGGCTTTCCACCATCTTGTTTTCAATGGGTTGGGGTGCCACGTACTTGCCGCCGCTGGTTTTGAACAGTTCTTTTTTGCGGTCAGTGATTTTCAGGAATTTGCCTTCGTCCAGGATACCGATATCTCCCGTGTGTAGCCAGCCGTCTTTGATGACCTCGGCGGTAAGGTCGGGGCGTTTGTAATAGCCCATCATCACGTTGGGCCCTTGGCAGAGGATTTCGCCGTCTTCGGCAATCTTCACTTTCACGTTGCTGAGCAGCGGTCCCACCGTCCCGAATTTGCGGTTTTCCTCTGGGTACCGGTTCCCGCTGATGATGGGCGAGGCCTCGGTGAGGCCGTAACCTTCCTGTATTATGATCTGGGTCGCCGAAAATACTTTTAGCAGCCTTACCTGGCAGGCCGCCGCCCCGGTAATGATAGACTTTATCTCGCCGCCCAGGGCTTCCCGCCATTTACTGAATACCAGTTTGTTAGCCAGCGCCAGTTGCAGACGGTAACTTACCGGGAGCGGGGTATTGATCTCGTAGCGTTCGGCTAGTTTCAAGGCCCAGTCAAACAAACTTTTCTTTACGCCGGTAAGCTCCTTCCCTTTCCTGATGATGCCTTCGTAGACTTTTTCCAGCAGGCGGGGCACGGTGGTAAAGATGGTGGGTTGCACCTCGCGCAGGTTTTCGGCGATGGTATCCATGCTCTCGGCGTAATAGATAGAAACGCTGGCGTAGAGGTAGCAATAGGTAGCCATCCGTTCAAAGGCATGGTTCAGCGGCAGGAAACTGATGGCCCGTTTGCCCCGCACACCTACTTCATCAATCACCTCGGTACTGGCGAACATGTTGCTCAAAATATTGTGGTGTGAGAGCATGACACCCTTGGGAACGCCCGTAGTGCCCGAGGTATACAGAATGGTGGCCAGATCTTCTGGCCTGATGCTTTCCTTGCTCTGCGCCAGTTGCCGCTCAAGGTCTGGGGAGGCTTCAAAGAGCAACTCTTTCCAGTGCCGCGCCCCCGGTACCTGGCTGAACGTGAAAATGTTTTTTACCTCCGGCAATTCCTCCTGCACGCTCACCACTTTATTGTAAAGGGCTTTGTCGCCCACAAACACCGTCTTCACGGCGGCGTCTTGCAGGATAAATGTGAGCTCGCTCTGGTTGATGGTGGGGTAAATGGGCACCGAAATGGCACCAATCTGCTGGATGGCCAGATCTACCAGAATCCACTCGGGCCGGTTGGCACTGATGATGGCGATCTTGTCCCGGCCTTCTACGGTGCCGTCGCCCGAAGACAGTCCCTGCGCCAGCAAGCCCAGGCTCAACTGGTTCACAGTATCTATCACCTCCTGGGTGGAATACTTGCGCCACGCTCCGTCTTCCTTGGCGCTGAGCATATCCTGCAATGGCATATTTTCTAGTTGATATGCCAGGCAGTCAAACAATCTGGTGGGCTCTGCGGGCGAGCCGTTTCTCTGAGTAGACACGTATACCGGTGAATTTGTAAGTCCAAAAGGGGCAAAATGCCGGGGTGCCCACTTTGCGGGGCAAAAGTACTCCTATTTTACGGCTAAATGAAAAAGGAGATATTACCGACCTGGCTTGGGCTATGGATAGGAAAATTTTGATAACCCGAAGGGAAATCACCCGGAAAGGAGTGGCAGAAAGTTCTTACATTTAGCCTCCTAAAAACCAGATATTCGCATGGCGTTCAGATTTCCCTTCTTTTCCTCCGCTGCCTCACTGCCTTGTGGTGCCTATTTCAGTCCTGGCGAAGATTGTTTGCGGGCCATCTTACAATGCATCAACTCGGCTAAGTCCTCGCTCAAAATATGCGTGTTCACTATCTCAGATGACCGTATCTCGCAGGCTATCCTGAACGCGCACCGCAGCGGCGTGAACGTGCAACTGATCTCAGACAACGAGAAGCTGTTTGACAAAGGATCGGACATCCGGCAACTGGCGCAGGCGGGCCTCAAGGTGAAGATTGACAACTCGCCCAACCACATGCACCATAAGTTTGCCGTCATTGACCAGAAATTCGTGCTCACCGGCAGTTACAACTGGACCCGCAGCGCCGCTCTGTACAACCATGAGAATGTATTGGTTACCTCAGATTCCAAGGTAGTGGCTGGTTATAACCAGGAATTTAACCGCCTTTGGAAAGAAATGACGCTGCTTACCTGAGCCCATGGGTGGGGTTTGCTCCCAAAGAGTCTTCCTTCCATGAGAAAGAGAGATGCAATCTTCGTTTACCTTCCCATTTTCTGTTGACCCCAGCTTTATGGGGCTTTCCGCCTCTTTTTACAGAAACAACTTAAAATCAGCTTTCCACCCAGTTTAATCGGGGTATAAATAATCTATCTTTCTTTTGCTATATACCCACCTGCTTTCTACCTTAGCCCCTGAAATTATACCGAAGAGGGGAGAGAGCAGGCTCTGAGAACCTCTAGCAACCGTTAACCAAGTTAAAAAGGTGCTAACTCCTGCCCAGCCAAATGGGAAATATAAGTTTTCAGACCATGCTCAGCAACCACCACCTTTCCAACGCAAACCTTCTTTCGTTATCTACTGCTTCAGGCTATTCCGTTGCCTGTATGCACTCTTGTTGTTGCTGTTAGCTTCCTTAGATTTTCCGGGCTCCCGGGTTTCTACCCTTTTGCGCTGAGGCAGCGCTCTTTTGTTTTCTAGCTACTTTTTCAGTTTTACTCTTTATGTACACGGCACTTGCGCAGGCAAGGGCAAAGAAACCGGCGTTTGCCTGGGACTCCTCTTTGCACGCCTGCCTCTCCTCTACCCTGGCAGCGCTTTGTCGCTTCCTCTCTCTTTGCTGTTGCGGAAACGTTATTCCTCACCGCTCCGCTTTTAACCCATTTTTTAAAAAACACCCTTAAAATACCATGAAATCAATATTACCTACTTACAGGGCGCTTCTGGTCCTGGCCGCCTGGGTTCTGACCATCGTCCCGGCCCTGGCGCAAAGCAGTTATTATTTCCCGAAGACGAAGAACTTTGATGCCGCCATTCCTACGCCCGAGCAGTTTCTGGGCTACGGCATCGGCGAGCGCCACAGCCGCTACGAGCAATCGGTGGCTTACCTCAAAGAACTGGACCGGCTCTCGGACAAAGTGAAGGTGCAGACCATCGGGTTTACCTATGAACTGCGGCCGCAGGTGGTGGCCATCATCACTTCGCCCGAGAACCACGCCCGCCTGGAGGACATCCGGAAAGAGCACCTGCAGTTGGCCGATGTCTCTAAACCACTCCCCAACCTAGCCAACTCACCCGTGTTTGTGAACCTGGGATACAGCGTGCACGGAAACGAAGCCTCCAGTCTGGAAGCCTCCCTCCTCACGGCTTATTACTACACCGCCAACCAGGACCCGGAAACCCAGCGCGCGTTGAAAGAAGCCGTGATTTTGCTCGATCCCGCCCACAACCCCGATGGCCGCGACCGGCACGCCAACTGGATCAACGTGCACCAAAGTGATCCCTCCGTGGCAGATCCTGATGATTGGGAGCATAACGAGGTTTGGCCCGGCGGCCGCGGCAACCACTACTGGTTTGACCTGAACCGCGACTGGCTTCCCATTGCGCACGTGGAAAGCAGAAACCGCCTCAAGTTCTACCATGAGTGGCTGCCTAACGTGGTCATTGACTTCCACGAGATGGGCACCAATTCCACCTACTACTTTGAGCCCAGCAAGCCCTACGGCTCCGAGAACTACCTGGTGCCCCGCAGCACCTATGATAACCTGAACGTGATCATCGCCAAGTACCACGCAGCGGCGCTGGACGAGATCGGGTCTTTGTACTTCACCAAAGAGCAGTACGACAACATCTATCCCGGCTACGGCTCTACTTACCCCGATTTCCAGGGCGGCGTGGGCATCACCACCGAGCAGGCCAGCTCCCGCGGCAACCGCCAGGAAAATTCCACCGGCGTCTTGACCTTTGCCTTCGGTATCCGAAACCACCTGAGCACGGGATTAGCCACGGTGAAAGGTGCCGTAGAGAACCGCGAGACCTTCCTGAAACACCAGCGCGAGTTCTACAAATCCGGTATCGCCGATGGCCGCAAAAATCCGGTGAAAGCCTATGTGTACGGCGAGAAGTACGATGCCACCCGCCTGCGTAACTTCACCGAGCTGCTGCTGGCCCACAAAATTGAGGTGTATGAACTACCGGGCAACCAGACCATCAACGGCACCACCTTTGAGAAAGGGAAATCCTATGTAGTGCCCACCGAGCAACCACAGTACCGACTGGTGGAATCCATCTTCGCGAAGAACACCAATTTACCCGACAGCGTCTTCTACGATGCCTCCACCTGGACCCTGGCGCTGGCTTATGGTCTGCCGCATATGGGCGCCACTAAACCAGTGAACCGCGGAAACAAAGTAACAACCCTGCCTGCCCTCACCGCAGCAGCGCCATCAAAAAGCAACTACGCCTACCTCCTGGACTGGACCGATTACAACACCGCTGGCGCCTTGTACCAACTGCAATCCTTAGGCGTAACCGCCCAAACCGCATTAAAACCTTTCACGGCCAATACCACGGCAGGCGCCAAAGACTATTTGCCCGGTGCCATCACCATTCCGGTGGCCTCGCAGAAAATCTCGTCTGACTCGCTGTACAAAGCCATCCAGAAAGTAGTCGCCGATCGCAAAATCAACATTGCTGCGGTGAACAGCGGTTTCAGCGCGAAAGGCATTGACCTGGGCAGCAGCAACATCCAGACCATCCGCAAACCCGAGGCGCTGATGCTGGTAGGCACTGGCGTGCAAGGCCCTGAGGCCGGCGAAGTTTGGTTCCTCCTGGATTCACAGCTGAAGATGCCCATCACCAAAGCTGAGTTGAGCTCTTTCCCGCGCCTGTCTTTGGCCCGCTACAACACCATCGTGCTGGTAAGCGGCTCCTACAACAGCCTGGACAAAAACACCGTGGACAAACTGAAGCGCTGGGTGACCGAAGGCGGCACATTGATTACTTTCAAAACCGCCTCTGAGTGGGCCATCAAACAAGGCATCGCGAATGCCCGCCTTATCTCCCCTGCAGATACCACCGCTAAAACGGTGCGCCAAGATTACATCAACGCCCGTGAACTGGAAGGCGCCAAATCAGTAGGCGGCTCTATTTACGAGACTGACCTGGACATTACGCACCCGCTGGCCTTCGGCTACACCTCCCGTAAACTGAGCGTGTACCGCAATAGCAGCGTGTTCCTGGCCCCCAGCAAAAGTTCCTATGAAACCGTGGCCCAATACACCGCCAACCCGCTGCAAAGTGGCTATGTGTCTAAAGCGAACCTGAAGAAAATCGCCAACTCAGCCTCACTGCTGGCCCAAAACCAGGGCCAGGGCACCGTGGTGCTCTTCGCCGACAACCCCAACTTCCGAGGCAGCTGGTACGGCACCAACCACCTGTTCTTCAACGCCCTTTTCTTTGGCAACATCATTAAAACCGTGGGCGGCGTGCCTGCTGGTGCGGAGGAAGAGGAATAGTGCATTGTATTCCCGCTTGTCATCCTGGTAGGATCTTGGTGGCGAACGGTAATAGCGCTTCCCAAACGCCTTTCTAGCTTGCCCACAAGGTCCTTTCAGGATGACAGAAGGAGGATTTCATTTGTACTTCTATCTTAAATGAAAGCGGCTACCTTTTTGTAGCCGCTTTTTTATTGCTGTTATGACAGTAAAAGATAGTACAGCATCCTTCATTCCTTTTCACGCATTCCGTCCCCCTTTGAAGGAGGTAGGGGATGACGATAGCGCTTGAAGAACCGGTTGCTTTTTACTAAGCACAGATTCTCCCCTTGAGGGGAGATAAAAAGGGGTGTTTACACAGGAGGGTGCGCATTGTTGAGGTAATCAGTACCATTAAAATTCAAAGAATCTACCACCACTCAGAAGGCAGTTGGGAACGTCATGATTAGCAGGTGTAAACACCCCTCTTCGCTCCCCTCAAGGGGAGAATCCTTTCCTGCTGCCGTTGTTGGTGTTATCACCAACAACCACTATTGCGGTAGCTGGCGCAAGGGCAACCACAAGGGATTGCCCTACATTTAGGAAACGCGATAATCTGCAGAAGAAATCATCCCCCTACCCCCTTCAAAGGGGGACGAAATGCGCACCACTTCCAATCACTCTATCTCTGGTTCAAGTTTTCAACTTGGACCTACCATGACTTGAAGTTTGCAACTTCAGTGAGGCGGTAGCCTCAAACTGGGCAAACTGATAAAGTAATCAGTTCAATTAAAGCCACAGTTTAAAGCCTACTTTCCTAAAAACAGCCCCAAAGCATCAGACAAAAAGAAAGGAGTATCGCAGAGTGATACTCCTTTTCACATGCAAAGGAAGAATTACAATCAATAGCCGGGATTCTGGTCTTCGGGTCCCAAGTCTGGGTCTGCGACGATGTCGGCGTTGGGTATGGGGTACAGGAACTTGTTGGGGTCGGTGATGCCGAGGACGGATTGGGCGCGGCCGGTGCGGATGAGGTCAAACCAGCGGTGGCCTTCAAAGGCGAGTTCCAGTTTGCGTTCCTGCTCAATGACCAGCAACAAGCCGGGAGCATCCAGCAAGGTCAGTTTCTCAACGCGGGCTCTTTCCCGGATGGCGTTCACATCGGCTAGGGCACCTATCAGGTCAGGGGCAGCTTTCTTCACGCGGGCCTCGGCGCGGATGAGGTACTGCTCAGAGATTCTCAGCAAAAACGCTGGGTCATCGCTGGTGCCGTTGCGGAAGTATTTTTTGCCGTAGACAATGGTGCCGGAGGTCCCGATGAGGATACTGCGGGCGCCGCCGATGGCCGGGTTGCGCAACTCGCTGGTGATGGCCTGGCCGGGAATCCATTCCAGGCGGCCGCCGCTGGAACTGGGCAGCCAGTAAGAAGCGTGGCTGTTGCCGTTGGCGGTGGTGTAGGCCAGCTCCAGAATACTTTCGGGGGTGAGCAGGCCCTGGATTGTTTGCTCGTACGGATACACCAGCTGGGCTTTTTTCGCATTGATTACCTTGGTGGCGAAGTTCTCGGCCTCAGTCCAGTTTTCCTGATAGAGATAGAAACGGGCTTTCAGGGCCCACACAGCCAGCAAGGAAGCACGGGCAGGTGTGGTGTAGGAAGCACCCACGGCACCGTTCTCCACCTCGGTGAAAAGTTGCTCGGCCTGGTTTAAATCTGCCAGCACCTGAGCGTAGGTTTCGGCTTTGGTGGAGCGGCCGATGCCTTGTCCGTCCAGTTTAGACTCAGTGGGCGTCAAAACCAATTGGGCACCTCCCCAGGCCCGGGCGATGTCAAAGTAGGCGAGGCCACGCAGGAAATGGGCTTCGGCTAGGATGCTTTTCCGCAAGTTTTCGGTTAAGGCGGGGTCCTGGATAGCAGGCACATCGGTGATGAGGTTGTTGGCCAGGTTAATCACGCGGTAAATCTGCCGCCAGGTGCTCAGGATAGAGCTGTTCTCTGACTGGATGCCGTTGCGGTCGAACTGCCGGTAAAAGTCAAAGGACCCGATGGACTCCGCCTCGTCGGAGGACAGGTAAGACAGAGCCGGATAATCCAGGCCGTAATAATTGTTGCTTTGCAGTTCGCTGTAGGTCCCCAGCAGGGCAGCCTGGGCGCCGCGGGCATCTACCAGGGCGATGGAAGACAAGACTTCGGTGGCCGGGTCCGGCTCCAGTAAATCGCAACTGGAGAACAAAACGGCGGCGGCTAAAACAAAGGTTTTATAGGAAGAAAGAATATTTTTCATGGCTGATTTTCTTAGAAAGTTACATTGGCACCTATCTGGAAACTTCTGGGCTGCGGCACCACGGCGTGGTCAATGCCCAGCACGTTCTGGTTGTTCGCCGCTGTGTTCACCTCGGGGTCAAGGCCGCTGTAATTGGTGAGCGTCCAGAGGTTGGTGGCCAGGGCGTACAGGCGCAGGTTAGAAATTTTGAAGCGGTTGATCAGCTCAGTAGGCACGTTGTAGCCCAGCGTGATGGAGCGCAGGCGCAGGAAGGAAGCGTCCTCCAAGTAGCGGCTGCTGGGCAGCGTGTAGTTGTTGCCTCTTTTGGTCAGGCGGGGCACATCGGTGATGTCGCCGGGTTTCTGCCATCTGTTCAGCTGGTTCGGGAAGAAGGTGATGCCGCTCTGGGTACCGCCGTGCTCCATAAAGAAGCGGTTCAGGTTGATGACGTCGTTTCCGTACTGGAAATACAAAAGGGCCCCTAAATCGAACCGTTTGAAGCGCACGGTGTTGTTCAAGCTCCCGAAGAAATCCGGGGCGCCGTTGCCCAGGATCTTGCGGTCAGCGGTGGTAATGGTGCCGTTTTTATCCACGTCATCGTACACGGCATCGCCGGTCTGCGGGTCTACATACAGTTGGTCATACACCCAGAAAGCGAAGAGCGAGTTGCCTTGTTCCATGCGCACCCAGTCGCGGGAGTGGGCGGTGATAGGCGTAGGCAGTTTCTCAATGCGGTTCTTGTTTCTCGCGATATTGAAATCAGTGGACCACTGGAAATCGTCTTTCTGGATGTTCACCGAGGAAATGCTCAGCTCCACCCCTTTGTTGCTCACCTCGCCCAGGTTCTCATACACGCTGGAATAGCCCAGCTTGGAAGGCACCGGCACCTGGATGAGCAGGTCTTTGGTGTATTTGCTGTAGTAGTTGGCCTCCACTTTGATGCGGTTCTGCAGGAACGCCAAGTCCAGACCCACGTTCCACTGGCGGGTGGTTTCCCAGGTCAAGTCCGGGTTGCCCAACTGGCTAGGGCTGATGCCGGGGTTGTTCTGGTAGTTTCTACCGGCTCTCCACAAGCTCTGCGAAGGGAAATCACTGATGCCGTTCTGGTTACCGGACAACCCGATGTTGGCGCGCAGCTTGATCTGGTCAAACGGCAG
The DNA here is from genome assembly GCF_017355955.1 of Sabulibacter ruber. GTDB lineage: Bacteria > Bacteroidota > Bacteroidia > Cytophagales > Hymenobacteraceae > Nibribacter > Nibribacter ruber_A. Next base: position 1,662,845 of record NZ_JAFFID010000001.1, read on the forward strand.
GTTTTCCGCAAACGCCTCCTCAGAGACAATCCAGGACGCCCCTACCGATGGGAAGTAGCCCCACTTGTTGCCCGCGGCAAACTTAGAGGAACCATCGGCGCGCAGGCTACCGTCTAAGCTGTACTTGTCTCTGAACGTGTAACTGGCTCTTCCGAAGAAAGACACCAAGCCATTCTGGCTAGAACTGGTACTCCCCGTCTGAATGGAGGAAGAAGCGATTTCCTGGAAATTATCGCTTGGAAATTTCTGGCCCGAGAGCGTCAGGAAGTTGTATTTGGTGCTTTGGAGGGTATTTCCTAAAACCAGGTTTAAACGGTGATCATCGCCTAAGGCTTTGTTGTAAGTCAGGACCTGCTCGTTGATGAGCGTCACTAAGCTGGTTTGGGTGTTGCTGCCGTTCCCGGCCGGAAGGCCTACACTGATTTGGGTGTTGTTGTAGACCTTGTCAATGTAGCTGTTGTAGTCCAGGCTCCAGCTGGATTTGAACGACAAACCCGGCAGAATCTCGTACTCGGCGTACAGGTTCCCGATAAGGCGGTTGCTGTGGCCCTGTATGTTCAGGTTCTCAATGAGCGCCAAGTGATTGTCAAAGATGCTGTGGCGGGCGTAGCTGCCGTCTTCGTTAAACACGGGCAGAAACGTTTGCACGTAAAGCGAGGAGTTAATCACGCCCTGCGCGCTGTTATCGTTGCGGCTCACGTTGCGGTGACTGTACGCCCCCGAGGCACTGATGCCCACTGTCAGTTTCTCGCTCAGGTTATGGTCAAAGTTGAACCGGCCGCTGAAACGCTCAAACAAGGCTGGTTTCACAATCCCTTCCTGCGAAAAATAACTACCGCCAATAAAGTACCGGCTTTTGTCTGACCCACCTGAGGCCGACAAATCATAGCTCTGGGTTTTGGCCGTCTGGAACACATCCGGAATGCGGGAATACGTGGTCTGCTCCTCGGGTAAGCCGCGCCCACCTTCGGCTTTCGGGCGGAACGGACGGGAAGCGAAAGCGCCGCCATCGTTCAAGAAAGCCTCGTTGATGAGTTCGGCCTCCTGCTGGGCGTTCACGGTTTCATAAAGCTTCGGTGCCTTGGCCCAGCCAAAGTAGGTCTGGAAACTAATCTTGGAACCCGCGTTCAGTTTGCCGCGCTTAGTAGTGATGAGTACCACCCCGTTCGCTCCCCTCGACCCGTAAATGGCCGTGGCGTTGGCGTCTTTCAGCACCTGGATGCTCTCAATATCCGCGGGGTTGAGGTCTGCCAGTGGATTGAAGGTTTGTCCGCCCAAGCCCAGGTTGCTTAGCGATTGGTTGTTGATGAACACGCCGTCAATCACGTATAAAGGAGAGTTGCTGGCATTGATGGAAGTAGCGCCGCGCACACTCACGCTGATTCCGCCTCCGGGCGCGCCGCTGGCTGAGGAAATCTGCACCCCGGCCGCTTTTCCCTGAATCAATTGGTCTGGGGAAGAAACCGGCAAACCCCTGAGGTCTTCCACGTTCACGGTGCTCACCGAGCTGGAAACCGCCCGTTGCGACTGGGTTCCGTAGCCCACCACCACAATTTCTTCCAGGCTTTTGGTGTCTTCTTTGAGCACCACGTTTACAGTGCTTCCGTTCACCACCGCCTCAACGGAAGAGTATCCGATGCTGGAAAACACCAGCGTTTGCCCGGTTTTAGCAGAGATGGAGAAACGCCCTTCGGCGTTGGTGAAGGTGCCGCTGGTAGTGCCTTTCAGCACCACACTTACGCCCGCCAGGGCTTCATTGCCCTTGGCACCGGTTACCTGCCCGCTCACCAGTGGAGCCTGGGCAAAAGCAGCATGGGTCAGCAATATTGCTAATAATACCCCTAGACTTACTAGACTTTTTAGAGTACTACTTGTAGAAGTTTGCATTATTATGAAATTATAAAGACAAGAGAATTCCTATCTGGCATCAGGACGATACCAGGAGTCGTTTAAAACAAAACTAAAGGAGGAGCTAAAAGTAGAGGTAGGCTGAATCAACAACAGCACATTCGGCCGCAAGCAGGCAGGATGCCCATGCAAAGAGCATCTGTAACAGATCTAAACGAAGCTCCGGCTGGAGCATAGTTCTCCGGAAAAGAGAAGGGTAAAGAAGGACTCATAGGAGTATTGTGTTAAAATAGGAAGACAGAAGAACATACCACCACCCGGCGGTTTCTGGCTACTACATCAGAAAAAAAAAGAAGCAATAGAGTACGCTAACAGCAACAACAAGCCTGCATTCGCAGGAACTGCCGGGAGGCAGGATGGCTGTCTAAAGGAAGGCGCGTGTTCAAAATCTTTGGTTGCATGGTCATAAATTTATAGTTCCCAAAAACTGGGCAGGTGTTAGCACCTTTTCGGCTGGGCCGAAGGTTGCTAGAGGGTCCTGGAGCCTGCTCTCTCGCCTCTTCTTTATAAATCTCCAATAAAGATGCCCTAAAGGTAAGGGCACAACTTTTACAAAAACAACCTTTTTATTAAAAATAATTTTTCCAAGTTTTGGATGAAACCCTACTTACATACAAAAAGTCCAATATTAAACAGTCAGAAAAGCTCTTCCCCTGATAAAAATTCAACTCTGCTGTCAAAGATTTTTTTTGAGAATAGCACCCTCAATAAAGAGCAATTCACCCCAGAGGACCGCTTAGTATGGGATTAGAGAAAGTCAGGGGCTCCTCCTTTGTCATGGAAGGGGTGAAAGTATACCGGAGTTCTGCCTGGGGAAGGACCGGCTGAGCACACCAACTGTTTATGGAGGCAGGTGACAACGTAGAAGAAGTACGCGAAGAAACCTGCTTTCCGATCAGATTCCAGCCGAAGCTAACGGGGTTCATTCTCATAATCATCGCTTGAATTTATCTCTCTTCTTTTACCCAGGCTGCTGGCGTTGCTGGTCTGGGTTGATGTGGCGCAGCTTCATCCGAACCAGGTATTCGCCAAAAAGCGCATCGCCGTAAGTGGTGCAGTCATCTATGATCACGCCTTTGCTGCCATCGGGGGCCAGTACCATGTACAACACCGTTACGTTGTGCACACCCCCGCATTTCTGAAAACGCTGACAGTTTTCCATCTGCATTTTCTCGGGGCAAAACACCAGGCCTGTCTTCCGCTGCCTCCAGCCCTGCGGGCAACACTCAAATACATGCTCATACCCTTGCTGTCGCAAATACGCCACCGCCTCCTTTATATCTGTGAATTGCTCCAGCTGCATGCTGTTCCTTTCTGCTCTGTTTTGTGAAAATTAGACTGAAAACCTCTCCTACCTCCTAAACCCTGATCAAACCCTTAGCTGGTTAAGAGGCCTGCACCAGTTGATCTATTTCCTTTATATCATGCACAATGGTGAAGAAGGCATTCAGGTTGAAGAGTTTTAGTAGGGCTTGGTGCTGTGGGCTCAGGTTAAGTAGCGTGATGTGGGCTGCCCTGTGCCGCAGCAGGAGTAATTGGTTGATGAAGTGGCAGAAGCCCATTGTTTTGAGGCACTTCAGGCCGGCGCAGTCAACCCAAAGGTGAAAGGCCTTGCCAGATTGGTTTATCTTTTCCAGGCTCCTGATCAGTTGTTGGTCAGCGAGATCCACATCTTCCTGCAACAGGAGAATGCCGGGCGCGTCCGTTTTATCTGTGAGAATCTTTTGCATACAATACTCTATTTAATATTCCTGGCTCCCTAATTGGAAGTAGTCTCTGCCATTCTGCCCTGCCACCGCACTCTACTTCCTTCTACATGCTGATTCCAACAAGCAGGTCTGGAGTTTGTTTTCGCCAACGTCTACTATGCTAAGGGTGACCACTCTTGCGCCTGTGCAACAGAGCAGGAACAAACCAGAAGCAGCACATTCCCGCAGATGGCAATAGTTATATTTCAGAGTTTCAATTTGTATATACATACGCTTCCTGCACTTTAGATAGTGCCCGAACTAACACGGCATTTGACTTGCGAAAACACTGATTTTTCCATCCCTAAGCAAAGCGCCACCCAATTTTACCCGTCGGTTTTCCTCTAAAGCTGCAGCTATCTGCCTTAGAAACGTCCTTTAGCCGCAGAGTCATCGCTCTTTACCAATCCGTAAAAATCCTATTTCAATTCAGTATTAATCAGGCAAACTGACCCTACCCTCACGCGTACACAAAATACAGCCCGGCCACGTTGCCAGGGCACTTGACACTACCTAAACACAACAAATTGTATCCTATGGGAAATAAGTGGGTAATTGCTATACACGGCGGTGCCGAAAACCAAAGCTGCGAAGAACTGGGCGAAACCAAACAGGCCGCCTATGAGCAGGGCCTGGAAAACGCCCTGATGGCGGGCTGGCACGTATTGAAAGAAGGCGGCAGCGCCCTTGATGCCGTAGAGGCCGCCGTCAGGAGCATGGAAAACAACCCGCTTTTCAACGCCGGTAAAGGAGGCAGCCCTACCAGCGAGAACACCAATGAGTTTGACGCCGCCATCATGGACGGCAAAACCATGAAAGCGGGTTCTGTGGCCGGGGTAAAACACGTGAAGAACCCCATTACGCTGGCCAAAACCATTATGCAGGAATCCAAACACGTGATGCTGTGCGGCCCGGGGGCCGAGGAGTTTGCCCGCCAGCATAAGCTTGAACTGAAATCGGATGCCTATTTCCTGACCGAGGAAAAAGAAAAGGCCCTGAAAGAAGCGCAGAAGGAAGAAGCCACCACGGGGCATGACACGGTGGGCGCCATCGCCATGGACATGCACGGGAACCTGGCGGCCGCTACCTCTACCGGCGGCCTGGTGAACCAGTTACCGGGCCGCGTGGGCGACTCCCCTATTGTAGGCAGCGGCGTGTACGCCAACAACGAGGTCTGCGCCGTTTCCTGCACCGGCGACGGCGAAGGCATTATGCTGGCCAACACCGCCCACGAAGTGTACGCACTGCTTAAATACAAAGGCCTGCCCTTGAAGGAGGCCTGCCAGGAAGCCCTGCACCTGTACACCGACCGGATTGAAGGAGACCGCAACTTCATCGCCCTTGACACCCAGGGCAACGTGGAATTCAGCTTTGTGACCAGCCTTATGTTCAGGGCCTGCAAACGCGCCGATGAGCCCACCTACATTGGTATCTGGAGAGACGATGCTGGAGACTGGGAAAAGGAAGGCTGATATCCTCTCTCCCCTCGCTTAAAGCGTTTTAGGCCCGTTTTTCAGAAACCGGGCTTGAAACGCTTTCTCTTTCCGGGCCGGTTTACTTACCCTCCAGCGGTAAAGAGCCTCCTATCCTATAAAAAAAACCACCTTCTAACGTCCTTGATTTCAACCCCCTAAGAGAAGAAAACACCCAATGCAGACGAATAGTACCAACGATACTTACACCAGACAAGCCAAAGTAGACTGGGATAACATAAGAGCCCAATTCAACCTGAGCAAAGAATACATCCATTTAGCTTCCTCCCAGTTTCTTGCCTCCATGCCAACACCGGTGCGGGAAGCCATTCACCGGTACCAGCAGGCGCTGGACAAAGACCCAGAGTTGTACACCGAGGAAAACGAGGATCCCCTCATGCAGAACACCCGCAAAGCGGTGGCCCGATATTTCGGGCATCCGGAACCCGATGACCTTGCCATGACCGACAGCACCACCATGGGTCTGGGCATCACGTATTCGGGGCTGGGCCTGGAGAAAGGCCAGGAGATCCTCACCACCGAGCACGACCATTACTCGCACCATGAGTCCATCAGAGGGGTTACGTACCGCTATGGAGCCTCTTTCCGCCGGGTACCCATGTACGAAAACCTGGCCGAGGTTACCCAGGAAGAAATGGTCCACTCCATCGTAAACGCGATAGGGGAACAAACCCGCGTAGTGGGCATCACGTGGGTACACTCCAGCACAGGGCTCAAGACTCCCGTAACCCAGATTGCCCAAGCCATTGCCAAACTAAACCAATCCCGTGACAAGGATAACAAGGTGCTGTTGCTGGTAGATGGCGTGCACGGCTTTGGGATAGAACGCGAAACGTTTCAGGAACTGGGCTGCGACTTCTTTGTTTCGGGGTGTCATAAGTGGGCGTATGGCCCCAGGGGCACCGGCTTTGTAGCGGCTACTTCTGAGGCCTGGCAACACGTCACCCCGGTCATCCCCAGCTTCACGGATGTGATGGACATTGTGATCGCCGAGAAAGAGCGCCCCAACAAAATGAACGGAAAACAGATGACCCCGGGCGGCTTCCACTCCCTGGAGTACCGCTGGGCCTTGAACGATGCCATCCAGTTCCTGGAGTCCATCGGGAAAGAAGAAATATACGAACGGGTGCATTACCTGAACCGGCTTTGCAAAGAAGGCCTGGCTTCCATGCCCCATGTAACGCTGCACACTCCCCTGGACGATGAACTGTCAGCCGGCATCATCTCCTTTGAAGTAGACGGCCTTAGCACCGAGGACGTGGTGAAGCGCATGCTGGAGCAGAAAATCACCTGCACCGCCGCCCCGTACCTCACCAGTTACGCCCGCTTTACCCCTGGCATTTACAACACAGAAGAAGAAATTGAAAAAGCGCTGGCGGCAGTCAACTCTTTGAAGTAGCCTCCCCTGAATAGCCAACCCGTTTAGGGGCTGATTTCTCAAAATCAGCTCCGAAACGGGTTTTAGGTTCTATTTTGCCACATATTTCCCGCACTTCCCCACCTATGTCAGCCACCTATGCGCAGTATCAGAAACGGTTCATAGGGTGTTCTACCTCCAGCACATGGTAGCACCTGGCATTGCCGCTCTCCTGGAATACAAAAAAGTATCTGTGCAGCAGGCCGTGCCGAAAGTGATTCACCAGAACGTAGGGAAAACTGGGGCTTGGGCAGTGTGATTGTACCGGAAATTCAGAACAATGACAGGCAGCACCTTCCATATGCAAGGCATGTTCCGGGTCAGCCTGAAAACGGGAGACACCCCAAGGCGCACGAAGACAACGGGAATATTGAAGAATCCAACCCAGTAGGTTAGAACACGGGAAGGACAATCAAGCGGCAGAGCACAGATGGGCTGCGCACACGCGCAACAACTCTCTTGTATTCAGGCTGTTTTTCAGGAAACTGGCCTAAAACAAGGGAGTTCGCGTAGGATCGTTCAGAAAAATCTCAGGCTCTTTTCCTGTTGGGGTTGGCCGATGAAAAAAGATAAACTACCTGGCTGGGCTTTTGGGCCTCGGAGATGCCATGTTTCGTGATATAATAATAGGTGGAAGAAGCCCCCACCTTGCTGCTGATCAAAAAGCCGTGGTTTTCCAGCACCTTGCAACACATTTGCACGCGCTCCACCGGCAAACCGGTCTTTTGGCTCACCCCCACCGGCGATACGGGCAAATGAACCGGCGACTCGTCTCCTTTCACCAATCCATAAATCGCCTTTAACACCTTCTCTTCCGCTCTCATACTTCTACTTTTTTGTTAATTGCCTCACTTTCAACGCATGCCATTTTAGAAGGTTGTATTTATACGGAGATTTCTTCCCGTACTTTTCCAAAAATTTTCCGGGGGCCACCGCAAAGGCATTTAAAGACAAGAGAAAGGGAACCATCACTCCTTTAGAGGGTTAGCTTTTTGCGGGAGAAAGAGTGGTTTCTAAATTTTGTGGAGCAGTCAGCTCCTCATAAATCCCTCGCTCGCCTCTGGCGAGTGTGCGTTACAGGGCAGCCTCTGGCTGCGTTGCGGGGAGGTAAGGGGTTGCAGAGATAAATGACAATGCACCGGAAATGCGTGGAAGCCTGACTAGATGCACATATAGCCCATAGCGGCGGGACGCCGCCCCATAACTCACACTCGCCAGAGGCGAGCGAGGGGAAAGAGGAAAAACAAGGATTATAAATCTGAAACCTTTAACGGGCTATCTGGGCAGGCGCTACTGTACAGGTACGTTTCAGGGGTGGTGACCAGGCCGGCTCTTACTGGATTTTGGTGGATGTAGTCTACCTTCTGTTGAATCAAAACAGGCGTGGGTAAAGGGGTTGGGTGGTTGGTGTACTGCCAGAAATGGTAGGTGCCGTACTGGGTATTGGTTTTGGCAAAGCGCTGAAACAGGAACAACAGCCATTCCTTTCTGCTCTCAACCGGGTTATGGGCAATGGCGGCTAACAGCTTCTTGGCCGTAAAGCTCTTGAACCGTCCTATCACCTCAGAGAGACCTTGCTCCTGCCTTCTTGCTACCAGATGCAGGTGATTGGGCATGAGCACGTAGCTGAAAATCTCAAGGCCTTCCTTCTGCTGGCAGTACTGCAGGTTTTCTACCAACAGGTCTTTGTACTCACGTCTGGTAAACACATCTACCCACCCGGCAACAGTAAGGGTGACAAAATACAACTCGTCTGGAAACGCCTTCCGGTATTCACTCATGAGCAGGTTGAAGTTAAGTCAGGTTTGTCTAATGGGTTTAAGGTCTACTTTTAGAAAAACTAATTAAAAACGAAGCTACAAACAACCCCCTCGCTCGCCTCTGGCGAGTGTGGGTTATGGGGCGGCGTCTCGCCGCTATGTGTCTTATGTGTGCATCTGGTCAGGCTTCATCGCATTTCCGGTTCATTGTCATTGATCTCCGCAACCCCTTACCCCCGCAATGCAGCCAGAGGCTGCCCTATGACCCACACTCGCCGGAGGCGAGCGAGGGAAAAGGCGTATAGGCGGTGATTTCCTGAAAAGAGCTTGAAAACAGGTCAGGCCCGCTCTGCCTCAGAATCGCCTTCTAGGCGTAGTTGGTTGTCGCTTTTAGCGTTGGCGTTGGCCAGGAGCAGATTCCTGATGCGTTCAATGTGGACTTTGAGCTCCTCGGCGCGTTCTTCCTGGGTGGAGGCCCAGTAATTGCTGCCGCGTTTGCGGTCCTGGTCGGCCATGGAGTTGAGCATGGTGCGGCGTTCTTCCAGCATGCGCAGGGCTACCCACATGGTTTCTTCCAGGGCTTCCAGGTTACCGGCCAGGTAACTTTCTGGGGTAAAGGTGTGCCCGGCGTGGCAGCGCAGATGGCTTAACTGCCCGTTTTTCACTTCCCAGAGGGCACCGCCGCAGTCTGGGCAGGTGAGCGGCACCTGCGGCCCCATCACGCCCATCTCGTGGGTGTGGCCATTGCCCTGAGTCATGAGCCGTTCAGCAATGGTGGCTTCGTACTTGATGTCATCGGGTACCAGGTGGTCAAGGGAGGCAGGCACTGAAGCCAATTCCTGCAAAAGCAAGCCCATCTCGCCTACCGGCACAGAGTAATCTACCTCCATCTCGTTCAGCACGCTCTGGGGCATGTCTGGGTACTCGGCCTCGGCGGGCAGTTGCACCATGGTAAGTCCGCCGCTGCGCTTCACGGCCTGCATGCCCACGGTGCCGTCCTGCAACATGCCCGTCAGGATAATGCCAATCACCCGTGAATCATAGGCCGCCGCTGCCGACCGGAAAAGCGGGTCAATGGCTGGCCTGAACAGGTTTTCACGGGGGCCTTTGGTCACCAGCATGCGGCCCCGCTGCAAGAGCAGATGATGGTCCTCGGGGCAGAAGTACACATGCCCGGGGGCAAACGCCTTTTCGTGCTGGGCCACTTCGCACACCAGCTCGGTGCTGCGGTTCAGGCGGTCCACCAGAATCTCGGCGTTGGAGTTACGGGCCAGGTGCTGCACAATGAAAATAGAGGCCGGTAAACTGGCGGGCAGTTGCTCCAGCAGTTTGAGGAGCACAGTCATTCCTCCGGCAGAGGTGCCTATCACGATCACGTCGTGATGGTTGGGGCTAGTGGTGGTAGGTAGAGGTCGCATCAGAAGGTTGTACGGCCCCGGGTCCATAAAAGACGCGTTTCTTACAGTTCTCTTGAAGGTTTCCCTGAAACAAGGAATAAACAACCGCCAGGTGCCGTATTAATACGGCATTTGAGGGAGTCCAATTCTACTTATTAGCGGTTGGGGGCAAAAGTGTGTAAATTGGGTAGAATGTTTTTTCGCCTTACACAGGCCAACTATTCAGTACCCAAAAAGGCTGCAAAAACAAACGCAGCCTTTTACTTTTATTACCTTTATTTGTATTCCATGCCTGATAAAAATGCCCAACCTGTTCCTGCTGCTCCAGAAAGCACTGTTCCTGCCGCCTCTTCCCCGCCGGGTAATGAGCGCAGGCAAGAGAGAGCGCATTACCTGGTGGTAGGCATTGGCGGCTCCGCCGGATCACTGGAAGCCTACGAGACATTCTTTAAGAACGTACCGGCCCAGCCGGGCATGTCCTTTGTGGTGGTGCCGCACCTGGCCCCTGAGCACAAAAGCAACATGGTGGAGATTCTGCAGCGGCACACAAACTTGCCCGTGGCAGAGATACAGCAGGACCAGCCCCTGGAGGTTAACAAAGTGTATGTGGTGCCGCCTTTTCAGGAAATTGAGCTGCTGGATGGTTTCTTTAAACTGCATACGCCCAGTTTACCCGCAGAGCAGCGCAAACCCATAGATTTCTTTTTCCTGAGCCTGGCCCGCGAACTGCGGGAGCGGGCGGTGGCCATTATTCTCTCCGGCGCGGGCACAGACGGCACCCTGGGTCTCAGGGCCATTGTAGAAAACTACGGCATGGTAACAGTACAGGACCCCGAGACTGCCCTGTTTGACAGCATGCCCCGCAGTGCTCTTAAAACCGATTTTGTAGACTACGTGCTGGCGCCCGAAGACATGCCCGAAAAGCTGATCTCCTTTGCCCAAAACCCCAACCAGGTAGGCCGCCTGCTCACAGACAGCAAGAAATCACTGCTATTGCTGCAGAAGATATTTTTCCTGATCCGCAACCAGACCGGGCATGATTTCTCCCAGTACAAACGCAACACCATTTTCCGGCGCATTGAACGCCGCATGAACCTGCAGCAGGTAAAGCAACTGCCAGACTACGTGCGCTACCTGCAGGAGAACCCCTCAGAGGTGGAGTTGCTGTTCAAGGAATTCCTGATTGGGGTAACCCGCTTTTTCAGGGACCCCGAGGCCTATGAGCTGCTCAAAAACAAATACCTGCCGCGTTTGCTGCAGGAGAAGAAAGACGGCGACACCGTGCGGGTGTGGGTGGCGGGCTGCTCTACCGGCGAGGAGGCGTATTCTATAGCCATTCTGCTGCTGGAGTGCATTGAACAGGACCCCCAGATCCAGCACCTCACCGTGCAGATCTTTGCCTCAGACATAGACCCAGACGCCATAGAACGCGCCCGTAACGGTTATTACCCAGAGAACATTGCCGCCGATGTGGCGCAGGAGCGTCTGAAACGGTACTTTATAAAAATAGACAGCCAGTACCACGTCAGGAAAGAGCTGCGCGAGAAGATTGTGTTTGCGGTGCATAACATTAACCGCGATGCCCCTTTTACCAAACTGGACCTGCTTACCTGCCGCAACCTGCTCATTTACCTGGCATCAGACCTGCAGCGCAAAATATTTCCGGTATTCCATTACTCCTTAAACCCCAACGGCTTCCTGTTGCTGGGCTCCTCTGAAACCATTGGCGGCTACCAGGACCTGTTTACACCCTTAGACACCAAATGGAAAATCTACCAGCGCAGTGAGCAGGCCCTGCCGCTCTCGCGCATAGACTTCCCGTTTAATTTCACCACCAAGGAACCTATTAAAACCTTGCCCGAACCTGCCACTGAAGTGATAAGAGAATCTTCCATGTCAACGGCGGTGCACCGGATCATGCTAGATCAGTTTGCCCCTCCCTCTGTTATTGTCAACGCCAAAGGCGATATTTTTTACATCCATGGCCGTACCGGGCGTTACCTGGAGCCTGCCCCGGGTCAGGCCAAACTCAACGTGTTTGACATGGCCCGCGAGGGGCTCAACTATGAGCTGAGCGATGCCATTCAGAAAGCCAACCTGCTGCGGGAGCAAGTGACGGTTATGCCCGTGCAGGTGCGCAATGAGGTGGGTACTCAAAGCATACGGCTTACGGTGCGGCCCTTGCAGGAACCCGAGGTCCTGAAGAATTTCCTGATGGTGGTGTTTGAAGACATACCCACCGAGAAAAAGAAAACCCGCCGCACCAAACAAACCCAGGAGGAAATGAGTGAAAAAGACCAGATCATTTCCCAACTGGAGATGGAACTGCAGTTTACCAAGCAACGCCTGCAGACTACCGTAGAAGAGATGCACTCCTCCCTGGAGGAACTCAAATCTACCAATGAGGAACTGCAAAGCGCCAATGAGGAGCTGCAAAGCACCAATGAGGAGTCTATGACCAACAAAGAGGAACTGCAGTCATTGAACGAAGAGCTCATGACCATCAACCTGCAGTACCAGACCAAGACCGATGAGCTCCTCAACTCCAACAATGACATGAAGAACCTGCTGGACTCCACTGAGATAGCCACCATCTTCCTGGACCAGCACAACAACATCAAGAACTTTACGCCGCAGGCCACCCAGATCTTCAACCTCATCCGGACAGATGTGGGGCGCTCCATTACGCACATTGCCTCTAACCTGAAGTACCAGGACATTACCAAAGACGTGAAAGAGGTGCTGGAACGGCTGCGCAGCAAAGAAGTGCACCTGCAAACCGCCGATGAGCAGCAATGGTACTCCATGCGCATTATCCCGTACCGCACCGTAGACAATTTCATTAACGGCACGGTGCTCACGTTCACCAACATTACGGCCTACAAAGAGATGGAAGCAAGCCGCGAGGCCACCAACCAGTACGCCACCGCCCTGGTAGACCTCATGCCCAAGCCCCTGATAGTGTTAGACCATCTTCTGCGGGTAGAAACCTCCAGCCAGGCTTTCATAGATACCTTCAAACTCATTCCTGAGCAGATCAAAGGGCAATGGCTGTACCACCTGGGCAACGGCCAGTGGGACATTCCCGGCCTGCATGACGTCATGGCCCAGGTGCTGCTGGAGGGCCAGGACGTAAAAGACAGCATTCTGGAGCATGACTTCGCGCTGCTGGGTTACCGCAAAATGTGCCTCAACACCCGCCGCATTGCGTACAAAGACAACAAAACCTATAAAATTCTCATATCCATAGAGGTGCTGGAAGAGTAAACCATTTCTTGGGGACAGGAAGCGGTTACGGAGGTACTGGCAACCTAATTCTGGCCTCCTTTTGCCAGAAGAGGCAGAAAACAATTTTCCTCTGGGCTGGGCACCGGCAAGGCAGAAAAAGGAAAACAACCCACGCAGGTTTCAGGTCTGTTTTGCGTAAAACAAGCTTTAAACGCAGGGATGGCACCTTCAACAGCAAAGCGGCCGTGGAGGGCAGGCAACCGAACAAGCAGGCCTGCCCTGGTTTTTTGCCGGGGAAGGGCCGCCTTTCAGGTAAGCGCTGGCAAGCGCACCATTGGTTCACCAGATAGTGCCGGGCAGAGACAACCCCCAAAGGGTAGTAGCACCCGGTTTGGTTTTACATCAAATAAAGAGCTGGTAAGTATAAGTGATGGAATTTAAAGGTCAGCAAACGCCAATGCAGGCACACGATAACTCAAAGCTGCGGTCAAGGGCCGAGAAACTGCAACGGCTGGTAACGGTGGAGGAAGCAGCGAAGATGACGCCGGAGGAAGTGCGTACCATGATTCAGGAGCTGCAGATTTACCAGATTGAGCTGGAAATGCAGAACCACCAGTTGGCCCAGACCACGGCAGAACTGGAGCAGGCCCGCAACAAATACGTTGAGTTATATGACACCGCTCCCTTTGGCTACCTTACCCTTGGCCAGGAAGGACTTATCACCGAGGCCAACCGTAGTGCCGCAGAACTGCTGAACCTGCCCCGCCTCCACCTGCAGGACAAGCGTTTCAGCATGTTTGTGCACCCAGACAGCATCTCAGAGTACTACGGCCTCTTCAGAAATGCCCAGAACAGCACCACCCAGCAACGCACAGAACTAAAACTGGTTCCTGCCAAGGGAGAGGTATTCTGTGCGCAGGTAGAGGCCGTCAGGCTTCAGCAGGAAACAGACACCCCTCTGTACCGCTTTGTGTTCCTGGACATCACTGAGCAGAAAAAAGCAAGCAAGGCCCTGGAGAAAAATGAGCAACTGCTCAGCGGCATCTTTAACAGTTCCCTTAACGGCATACAGGTGTTCAAGGCCGTACGAGACAGCAACGGCGTAATAGACGATTTCAAATGGGTGCTCATGAACCACACCGCCGAGGCCTTCATGCAAACCACCTTTGCCCGGCTGCAACCGTCTACGCTCACCCAGGAGGCCCCCGATGAAGTAGCCTCAGGGCGCTTTGCCCGCTACGTGCAGGTGGTAGAAACGGGGATCACGCAAACGTTTACCGCCCATTTCAAGAAAAAAGACCGAGAACACTGGCTTAACTGCGTGGCTTTGAAGATGGACGACGGGTTTGTGCTCACCACCGAGGACGTTACCCAGCAGCACCAGGCCCATGAGCAACTCAAAGACAGCCAGCACCTGATCAAAACCATGGCCGAGGCCATGCCAGATTTCCTGTACGTAGAGGATCTGCAACTGGGCCGCAACGTGTACAACAACCGCGATTTCTTGGCTTTTCTGGGCTACACCGCAGAAGACATCAAAGGCCACCCGCGCGAGCTGCTGGACACGCTTTTACACCCAGAAGACGCCCCGCTTATCTCTACCCATCGGCAGCGCTTTGCCCAGGTCTCTGAAGGCGATTTCCTGGAATACCAGGTACGCGTAAAGGCCAAAGACGGCACCTGGCACACCTTCAACTTCCGGGAAACGGTTTTCAAACGGAACGCCCGGCAAGAGCCCATCCAGCTGGTGGGCACAGCCCAGGACATAACCCAACGGCTGCGCGCTGAGCAGGAACTGCGGCAGATGCACGAAACCGTGAGCAGCATTCTCAGGAACCTGCCCATTATTCTCTGGCGCATCTCAGCAGACGGCATTATTGAGCAAGCGGTAGGCTCTGGGTTAGGAGTGTTAGGCTACCAGGACCATGCGCTGGAGGGCACTTCCTTTGCTGCCCTTAACCCCTCTGTTCAACCCCACCTGGACGCCGTGCTGGCGGGTGGCAAAGAGACATTTCTGGGAGAAAGCGAGATAAACGGCCAGAAAATCTACAAGCAGAACTTCTTTTTCTATGATGAGGCCACCAAAGGGGCCATTGGCTTCTGCCTGGACGTAACTGAGCAGAAAAATGCCGAGGCCGAAGCCCGGCACCGCACCTTTCTGCTAGACCAGCTCCTGCAGAACCTGCCCCTGGTACTGGCCGTGATTGACCTTGAAGGAAAATACCTGGAGATAAAAGGCAAGGGCCTGCGCAGCGTGGGCATACAAGACAATGAACTGGTTGGCAAAAGCATGTTTGAGATCTTTCCTATCCTGAAGAACAACATCCAGGATGTACTCAAGGGCGAGGTGAAAAGCTTTACCGCCAGCTTCCCGCACAACGGACAAAATGTTCATTTCCAGAACTTTGGTTTTCTTGACCCTCACCGGGAGATTGGCATTGCTTTTGGTATTGACATCACAGAACAGAAAGTGATGCAAGACAAACTGATGACCGAGAAAGAGTTCTCAGAGAAACTCCTGGAAAACAGCATTGACGGGATCTTTGCCCTGGACCAGGACCAAACCATTACCGCCTGGAACAAAACCCTGGAGACAATTATGGGCAAACCCCGCAAAGCCGTGCTGGGCCAGCCGTTGGTATCGCTCTTTCCAGAGGAGCATCATGAAAAAGTAAACCTGCACTTAAACCGGGTACTGGAGGGCCACCGCATCACGCTCTACGAGATTCCGGGGCTGGAAACAGACCGCGCCTATGAGGTAAACCTGGTGCCATTCCTGAACGCAGACAAAGAAGTGATTGGCGCTTTGGGTGTTATCCATGACATTACGCTGCAGAAACAACGCCAGCAGGAAGAAACCCAGTACCAGCTCAACCAACAGAAGGCCGTGGCCAACGCCGTGCTTTCTGCTCAGGAAGAGGAACGCAAACGCATTGCCGAGGCCCTGCACAACAGCCTGGCCCAGTTGCTGTACGCCGCCAAACTGAACCTGGAAGACCTGATCCAGACCGATGACGTGGAGACCGACCCCACCCCTACCCCAAATGCCACCTCCCTGAAACGCATCAGCGGGTTCCTGGAAGACGCCATCAAAGAAACCAGAACCCTGGCCCATGAACTGATTCCGAAGGCGTTGCAGGATTTCGGCCTGAAGATTGCCCTTAGAGACCTGGCCCACCGCCTTTCCACCGACAACTTCTCGGTGCAGTGCGTGGTCACTGGTTTTGAGCAGAAGCAAGCGGGCATTCTGGAAACCGCCCTGTACCGCATTGTGCAGGAACTGCTGAACAACGCCATTAAACACGCCTCCGCTACCGAGGTACTGGTACAGGTGGTAGACAAAGGCCACCAGATCATGGTGCGGGTAGAAGACAACGGCGTAGGCATGCCGTCAAAGGCAAAGCCCAATTCCTCTGGCATGGGGCTGGCTACCATCCAGAACCGCGTGAAATTGCTGCAAGGCAGAATGAGAATCACCTCCAACCCAGAAGAAGGCACCGTGGTTACCATTCACCTGAACCGGTAATTACCTTCCATAAAAACAACGGCCCCGGTTCCACTTCTAGTAAAGGTTTGGAACTGGGGCCGTTTTCATCTTATTTCATCTTTTGAGCCTCAAAACGGAGGTGGTTACGGTTCTGCCGGTACCGGTAAAATGCAACCCAGCAAGAATTCACGAAGAGGAGCGCCGGTAATTACACATTACGGGCCGGAGGTACTTTCAGGAGAGAGGATTTTAGAAGCCGGGCAACTGCCCGGGGCTTATCTGGCCTGTAAAACGGCGTCTTTTTTGGAGGGCACAATGGTCATGATCATGTGCAAACCCAACAACTCAAACACGTTCTTCACGTGGTCGCTCATGCCGTAGAGCACCAGGCTGATCTGGCGGGCTTCCAGCGTACCCAGATGCGAAATCAGAACTCCCAGACCGGCAGAGGAAATGTATTTCAGCCCTTCGCAGTCAACCCACAGCTGTTCAATGGGCTTGCATAAAGCCATCTCAATTTCTCTGTCAACTTCCAGGCAAGTAGAGGCATCCAGCTCACCCACCAGGTGCAGAATGTAAGCCCGTCCTTCTTCTTCAATGGCTATTTGCATGGCTCTTTTTATTTAAAGTAAGCAGTTTCTGGCAAGAGTTTGCTTACCGGGTATATTATCTCTTTTTTAAGCTTTTACTCAGAGCATAACCAATTGCAGTATCCAAAGAATCTACCACTACCACCAAGGAATCAAATCCAGAGTTTTTAACCATTTTTTGAATGTTCTCATTCAGGTTAAAAAGAATTAATTCCATTTTCTGCGCTTGAATTTGCTGCACGTAGGGAATAAGACTACGTAAACCTGCCGGGGTAGCTTCTGCCACTCCAGAGAAATCAATCAGCAGGCTTCTCCTATTGTGTTGAAAGACAGACCGTAACTCCCGCTGAATTACTTCCCCAGAGATAGCATCTAGTGAACCCCGCATAGAAACCCATACTCCGGCATCTGTCACCTTAGTAGAAATTTCCATGGTAAAAATTATTAGCTACTGGCCAGGAATAGGCTTCTAAATAAGGAAGTTGACCTATTCAAATATAGCTATTTATAGGGTGGAAAAAAATGTATTAATTACCCTTTTTATCTACTAAGTATTTATACGGACAAAAGGAATTAACCTCAAAAATTATTCCGCATAATGGGTTGTTACCACTATTTCCCCGTATAATATTCTATCTTGCACTACGCTAAATTCTGGCAATTACTAAGTCTCTGTTATTAAACTTATTAGACCTCTCAAAATAGAAGAGCATGATAAAAGTAGTTCTTGTAGATGATCATACACTGATCAGAGATGGGTTGAAATCTTTGCTTAAATCAGAAAGATCAATTCAAATTGTGGGGGAGGCTGATAATGGCCTTCAACTGCTGGAGCTTCTGAAAACCATTACCCCAGACGTGATCATGTTAGACCTTAACATGCCCGTGATGGATGGTTTTGAGACCTTACAGCACCTGAAGGAATCTCACCCAGATGTAAAGGTCTTGATTTTAACCATGCTTGACCAGGAAAGCTATGTGCACAAGGTACGCAGTGCCGGTGCCATGGGCTATGTGCTTAAGACGGCGGGCCGGGATGAGTTGGTGCACGCTATTAAAACGGTGGCCAATGATAACTCCTTCATTAGCTCTGAGGTGGCCCTTAACCTGCTCAACAAAGCCAACAACCCAGACCAGACGGCCACTGCGGGCGGCTCCAAAGTCAACCCAGACCTGTCTAAGCGCGAAATGGAGGTACTGCGCCTCATTGCCGAGGGCTACACCAACGCCGAGATAGCAGACAAGCTGTTTGCCAGCAAACGGACCATTGAATCACACCGGCAGCACCTCATTGAAAAAACCAAGGCCCGTAACACCGCCACGCTGATCAAGTACGCCATTCAGCAAGGCCTGATTGACTAAGCATTAGAATTCCCCAAGGGAGAACTCCCGTTTCAGGCCCGTTTTACGCAAAGCGGGCCTGAAACGGGAGTTCTCCTTTTTAAGGCGTTTCAGTTTTGCCCTGAAACAGAAAAAAGAGCATAAAAAAAGCCAGTTCAAACCTGGCTTGTACTTGCTCCTGAAAGGGTAAAAGGGTGTTGGGCAGCACCGCAAGGGCTACTGCAAAGCTAAGAATACGCGTAAAGCCTTCCGGAAGAAAGCAGTTATTTCTTCTTTAGAGCCGGCAATTTGAAGACGTTCTTCCCCGTCTTAGGCTTTTGAATGTACATCTGACGCAGATCCTGCAACCTGGCCAGCGATTCATTGATGTAGCTGTTGTCAATGGGCAACAGCACATTGTCTTTCAACATTTTTTCAATGGGCTTACCCACTACTGCCTTCTTCACGGAGGAGTTCATAAGTTTAGCGGCTGAACGTAAGAATATATCATGTACCAACAACGAAATTAAAGCAAAGCTCCAGTTCCTACAATAGACCTTATATGAATGTTCTAATGTAATTGTTGCATTAATTAATAAATTCTTATCTTTACTTAACTTTTAGCGTACGGTTATGCATCCAATCCTTGGTTTCCTGTTTTTCTTCCTGGGTTTACTCGCCTCTTTTATCACCTGGTTGCTGTCTGCCTTGCTGGGATAAACGGTAGTTCCTCCCCTTCTTCTTGCCGGGCGGTAAACGCCTCTCCAGATTTCCTTTATTTCTTAAGGGCAGTTCTTCCTGTGGGCTAAAAAAAGTGGTACTTTTGCACCCCCTTTTGCCTCTCCCCGTTTGAGAAGCAGAAGTCTCACTAATACCAACCCTATGCCCGCCCCTTCCCCGGCCACTACATCCTTTCGCATCATGGCTTTGATGCTGGTGCTGGCGCTGGTTTTACTGAGTGTAAAATTTGGCGCCTATTTTCTCACCAATTCCAATGCCATCCTCACCGATGCCCTGGAGTCTATCATCAATTTTGTGACCGGTGGGTTTGCCTTGTATAGCGTGTACCTGGCCGCCAAACCCAAAGACCAGGACCACCCGTACGGACACGGCAAGATTGAATACATTTCCTCTGGCCTGGAAGGCTCTCTGATCACCATTGCGGGGGTCATCATCATCGTGAAATCAGTGTACAACCTGCTGTACCCCCACCCCATCCAGAAAATGGACGTGGGTATTATTCTTACCGCCATTGCAGGGTTTGTCAACTACCTGGCGGGCCGTTACCTGGTGAAACGGGGCACAGAGCAGCACTCGCTCACTATTCTGGCCAATGGCAAGCACCTCCTTTCCGATGCTTACTCCAGCCTTGGCTTGCTGATGGGGCTGGCCTGCATCTACTTCACCCAGATCCTGTGGTTTGACTCAGTCATTGCCATCATCTTCGGGTCTTTTATCACCTACACCGGCTACGGCATTGTGCGCAACTCCATCTCGGGCGTCATGGACGAGGCCGACCATCAACTCCTGGAGCGCATCATTACCGTACTCAACCAGAACCGCCGCGAAAACTGGATAGACCTCCACAACATGCGGGTGATTAAGTACGGGAGCCAGTTGCACATTGACTGCCACCTCACCTTGCCCTGGTACTTTAACCTGCAGGAATCGCACAAGGAGGTAGAGATCTTACAGGATATGATCTCTGAGGAAATGGGCAATATAGTGGAACTGTTTGTGCACTTAGACCCCTGCCTGCCCCCGCATAGCTGCCGCCTCTGCACCAAGTCTGACTGCATGGTAAGAGAGCATGCCTTTGTAGGCCGGGTAGAATGGACGCTGGACAACGTAATAGAAAACCAGAAACACTCACTGTAATAACTAGGCTTCGCTCCCCACTTTGAACATCCTGAAAGCCTGGTGGGAACATTACTAAATGACGCAAAAAGCTGAGGGCTTCTTTCTTTATCTCAAAAGAAAGAAAGAAGCCTTCAGCTTTTTGTTTTAAGGCAGTTTTCTGCAAAACAAACCCGAAACGGAAGTTGTGCCCCATGTAGGCATTTCCGCTGTCCTCACCCCGGGAATATACTATTCGGTTTCAAGTGCGGGGTTATTTCCTGAGCCACAGGTCACTCACAATAGCGTAATGGTCTGAGAGGTTCTGCCGGATGGTTTTGTACCCGCTCCCTACCATGTTTTTATCATGCAGGAGGTAATCTATGCGCAGCACCGAAAAGAGCCCGTTGTACGTGTTGCCCAGCCCCCAGCCGCTTTCTACGAAGGCGTCGTTCAGGTTTTTGCTAATTTTATTGTACGTATACGAGGCGGGCGGATCATTGAAATCGCCGCAGACAATCACCGGATACGGCGAGCTCTCAATGTGCTCAGACACTACCTTTACCTGGGTGGCCCGTTTCACCGCTCCCACCTGTAGGCGTTTGATGATGTTGCGGGAGGCAGTGAGTTTCTCGTCATTGGAAGGCTTGGCGTTCGGGTTGCCCAAAAACTCGTAGTCTTCCCGCTTAAACCTGTTTGACTGGAAATGCACATTGTACACCCGTATGGTGTCCTGACCCACTTTCAGATCAGTGAAAATGCAGAGGTTGTTGGTTTCTTCATGAAACATGATATTGCCTCTTTTCACAATGGGGTAAGCACTGAAGGTGGCAATGCCCCAATGATCGCTCCCGCGCAGGGTTTCTGTATAGGCTACGTGGTGGTTGGTAGCCTTTTGAAGGTGCAGCAGGGTATCCAGGTTGTTGCGGCCCGGTTTGGCTGAGGTATAAAACTCCTGAAAGCAGAGAATAGTGGGCGTTTCATCCTGCACCATCTTGAAGATCTTGTCGCGGGTTTTAGGATTCCCCGTCCACTCGTAGAGGTCAAACAAACGGGCATTGAAGCTGAGCACCCGTAGTTTCTGCGCCTGAGCGGGGATTTCGTTCTCAAAGAGGTTCAGCTGAATCTGGGTACGCAGGTTATCAAAGCCCACCAGCACCGCAAACACCGAGATAAACAGGGCCCGGCTTTTAACCAGAAGCCAGTATAGAATGAAAAGCAGGTTTACCAGAAGCAACCCCGGGAACGCCAAGGCCACAAGGCTAGCCACCCAGAAACTTCCCGGGTTTATATAGGAGGCCAGATGGGAAAGAAGCAATAAGGAAGCCGCTCCTATGTTTAAAAACACGATTAATTTAAACAAGAAGCTTCTTTTAATTCTCTTCCCAGCCACAGTTCTTGTATGTGTAAGGGTTTTCCCCATGCCTAAAGATACGAAGTGCCTATCTGTTTTAGAAAAGTTATGTTTAGAAAGAAGCATACTCTCTGCGCCCCGAAAAGTTACTTTCTGGTTTCGCAGCACCTGTGGCACTGTAATCATAACTTCATTTCAGGGCATTTATTACCTGTTTTCAGGGAAAAGATCTACTTCTGTGTACGGGAGAACAGGCAATTTTCCTTCTTGTTTACTTAAAAAGTGCCTTACAGAAGAAATTAAAGGCTTTACAGAGCGCCTGCAAGATTTCCTGAAAATCCAATGGAAGACTGCGCCTAATATAGCCAGAATACTATTTTATTGCTATTGAGCCCAGAGCAGAACCCAACAGTCTATTGATCCCAAACCAAGAGAAGCATGGAACCCAAGTAGGTATAATCCAAAAACTGGACCTAAGTCGCTAGAATTCTTGCACTTACTTCATATTTGAAAGGATAGCGCACAAGCAAAGCCTCTTTGCGTTCAGAATAAGGTTCTCAGAAGGGCACGCGCCTTAGATTTGAAAGAAAGCCTTAGAACATAGAGAGCTGCTTCCCAGACCGCGGGGTGAAAGCCGTGAGGTCATACGGAGGCATTTGCCGGCCTTTGAAGTGCTTGTGCTTAGCTACCTTGAAGAGCGCCTTGATCGTCTCGGCCCACTGGCCTTCTCCGGTCATCCGTCGTCCAAACTGGCTATCGTTCAGGGTGCCGCCGTGGCAGGCTTTTATCTGGTTTAACACTTTATTGGCGCGGTCTGGGTACGCCTTATGCACCCAGTCTTCAAACGTCTCCCCTACCGCCCCGTTTAACCGCACAATGGTGTAAGCCGCCGACAAGGCTCCTGCCGCCGCCGATGCCTCCAGAATAGCCGGTATCTCGTGGTCGTTCAAGCCGGGGATAATGGGCGCTACCATCACATTCACCGGTATCCCGGCTTGGGACAGATCCCGCACCACCTGCAACCTGCGGGCACCCGTGGCCGTGCGGGGTTCCATTTTCTGCCGCAAAGACTCGTCCAGGGTGGTGACGGAGATGTTCACGTGTACCAGGCGGTGCTTGTGCAACTCAGTCAGTAAATCCAGGTCGCGTAAAACCAGGGCGTTCTTGGTGATGATACTTACCGGGTGGCGGTACTGCAACAGCACTTCCAGCAACCGGCGGGTGATCTTCTTTTTAGCCTCTATGGGCTGGTAACAGTCTGTGTTGCCCGCCAGCATTATGGGCCTGACCACCCAGTTTGGATGCTCCAGTTGCGTTTTCAGGACCTCTGGGGCGTTCTCTTTGACAATAATCTTCTGCTCAAAATCCAGCCCGGCACCAAAGCCCCAATAGGTATGGGTGTTACGGGCATAACAATAGATGCACCCGTGCTCGCAGCCCTGGTAAGGGTTCATGGAATACCCCTGGCCCAGGTCTGGTGAATTGATCTCATTCACCAGGGTTTTAGGGTTCTCCTGAAAGAACTGCGTTTTGGAGTTCTGCTCCCAGGGTTCGTCTAGCCCTTCCAGGTGCTCCACCACGTATTCGTTCTTCAGGAAAGGATTGGCAGGATTATACTGGGCTCCTCTTCCTTTTACCAGGTCTCTGTCCTGCAACGGCCTGCTGCTTGGTTGCCCGTTTGAAGCATCTTTTTCCATAGCTAAAATTATTAGCTTTATAAACAATACGCAAATAAAGCTATCAAATTTAGCAACAAAGCCATTTTCTTAAAAACTTCCTCTTTTCACCCTGTTAGAGCAAACCGCTTCGGCATTTCTTCCGCTAAAGCCTTAAGATACGCGCTTCAAGGATTTTATCGGAAAGACTCGTACGTGTTTATACCTATTTTTTAAATTTTTTTCATAATATTTTCATCTAAGACCGACTTAATATATTGCAATCTCGTACCAAGGGCATATGTTCATTATTCAACCTTAACCTTTCACTTAGCTATGAAAATTAACAGATTAAACTGGGGAGCCGCTTTTGCTCTGGCTGCTATGATGGCGTTCTCATCTTGCGGAGGCGGTGGCAACAAGGAAGACCAGGCCAATGGCACAACTACTGATAACACGTCTGTTGACGCCGGCACTATGGATAATGGCGCTGGTACTTCTACTGACATGAGCACCGACACTATGGGCGGCGGCACCACTGGTACTACTGCCGGTACTACTGGTACCACTGGCACCACCGGAGGCGGTACAACCGGCACTACTGGCGGAACCACTGGTACAACTGGTACTACTGGCACAACCGGAACTACTGGTACAACTGCCGGAACAACTGGTACTACAGGTACTACTGCTGGTACAACCGGAACTACCGGCGGTACAACTGGTACTACAGGAGGTGGAACTACTGGTGGCACAACCGGTGGCGGAACTACAGCCAGATAATTCCAATAGTTAAGTCCTTCTTATAAGCTTAACTATTTTAAAGCTAAAACAAGAAGAGCAACCGGTTAGTACTGGTTGCTCTTCTTGTTTTTACACGTTCCTATCTTTTAAGGGCAGTTCCTCATTTGCTCTCTAATCTCGCCAAAAGACACCCGCTGCTTAGGCGATTTAAATTCTTTGTGCAGGTAATTGATGATGTTGGTGAGATCGGCCTCCGTTAGCTGCTGGTTTCCCGGCATGGCCTGGTTATACTGCTTCCCGTTCACCGTAATGGTACCGCTTATGCCTTTGCGCAGAAGACACGCCAAGATATCGCGGTTTTTCTCTACGTAATCTGAATTGACCAGGGGCGGAATGACACCGCGCAGCCCTTCGCCGTTTTCCAGGTGGCAACTGGCGCAGTGCCGCCCGTAGAGCAGTTCTCCTTCATCTCCCCGCTCGGTGAAACAGCTTGCCATGGCAAAGGCCAGGAACAGAACAGCGGCAACTATTAGTCTGGAAACCGACATAGGCCTATTTCCCTTTCTCGGCCAGCAGCACATCCATGTCTTGCAGCAACTTGTCTACGTCCTGCGCATTGGTACCGTCATAATGCCCCCGCAATCTGCGCTGCCCATCTACCAGTAAGAAAGAGCCGCTGTGCGCGTACCCGCCGGCCACGGTTTTGTCTTCCATGGCACTGGTGTAGTAATGCTTCTGGGCCATGTCAAAGATACTGTCCCGGTTACCGGTCAAAAAATGCCAGGTGCTGCTCTTTACGCCCAAACGGTCTGCGTAATCGCGGAGTACGGCCACGGTATCATGCGCCGGGTCAATGGAGTGCGACAGCAAGGCCACCCGCGGGTTGTCTTTGAATTTCTCATACACCCGCAGCATCTGGCTCTTCATTTTAGGGCAGATAGAGGGGCAGGAGGTGAAAAAGAAATCGGCCACGTAAATCTTATTGGCCACGGTTTGCTGGGTCACCAGGGTGCTGTCCTGGTCCAGGAACGCGAAGTCTGGGATGGTGTGGTAAACGGTATCTACCTGGGGCTTTCCGTCTACCATGGTTACCTTAGGCTCTCTGGGGCCAAGGATGGGCAACTTCTTCTCTTCCGGCGATGAGGTACAGGCCGTAACCAACGCCAGCCCGAGGCCTACTGCTAAAAGGGTATTTTTCATTTAGGATTGTTACTGTAATGGGTATGCAGGGAATCTGCCGCTTTGAGGCTTTCTGAGATGGCCTTGCGCACCTGCTCAATTTTTACTTTCTCCTGTTGCAGGTACGTCAACGCCTCTTCTGGCTTCTTTTCGTCTGGGTTGCGGTAAGAGCGCATCCACTGCATCATTTCCTCATCGGCCTGGGCCAGGTTGGAGATGCCCTGTGTCAGGTTCCGTTTGGCCACGGTGTCCTGCGTTACCACAGAATCTCTCAGGTACGTGAGTGCCTTGCGGGAAGAGTAAAGAGTGTCCATGTTGGCCATGGCAGAATCATGGAGCGCCAGCACTTCCTGTTGCATTTTCTCAACTTTCTTCTCTGAGGACGGCGCACAGGCCCAACCCAACAAAGCAAGCGAAAACAGCGGAAGCAAAGATTTAGTCATGAAGAGGCAGTATTTTCAACTGCAAAGGTAGAACCTACACCAATAGAACGCACGGCTTTCCGTCAGATTATACGCCAACTGCCCTTGATTTCATTTCCTCTGTTTTGCCTTGTTTCAGGGAAAGCAGCCTGTAAACAGCCACAGATTTCTGTTAGGCATTCAAGAACTCCGGACTGTGATTAAAGCCGAAGCTGTTTTAAGCCGGTTTTCCTGAAACCAGCTTAAAAACAGAACCGTCTGCGGTACTCTCCCTCTGTACAAACAAAAAGGCCACCTAACAGGCGGCCTTTCTTTTATATGTTTCTAAAGGAATTACCAGTTGAAATCATCGCGGGGTGGTGGCTGCGAGCCTTGGGTTCTCACGTGGCCGCTCATGGGATCATAGCTCCGTTCCCGGCCTTCTTCAGATCGGTAGTCGCGGTCGTTGCCCCAGCTCAGCGAACCGGCCATGTTGCCGTAGTTCTCGCTGCGGTTGCCTTCGCCCTGCTGGTTGTAATGCTCTCTACGGCCATGGTTGTAGTCCATGTTGGCCCCACCTTCGGCTCTGGATCTGCGGTCATAGCCTTCGCCTATGTAGGTACCACCGCCAAACTGCTGGCTGTACTCGCCGCGGTTGTAGTGTGCCTGGGCACTGTCATAGATTTCATAACGGCTGTCATCATCGCCTCGCGAAATATCATTGGTTCCCAGCCTTCTTACCGCTCCGTTTGAACCGGCTCTATCGGCAGGTCCCCAGCCACGGGTATTGTCTGCGCCGCGGCCGCCAGCGCGGTTGGTGCCATCGTACTGCTCGCGCTCTCCGGGGGCAAAGCTGTTATGGTCACGGTAGGCGCCGTACACCTGCCGGTTCACATGCCGGTTGTCTTCTCTTCCGTGGCCACTGGCCCATCTGTCCTCGCCTGAATTGCGGTGCGATCCGTTGCCCGATGATCCCCAGCCCTGGGCTCCGCCGTAGCTGCCCATGTTACCGAAGTTACGGGTAGACCCTTCCAGGCCGTTGTTGTCTTCGTGGGCGCCCATGTTGTCAAAGCGCTCTCCCCTACGGTTGGGATCCCGACCGTAGTCGCGGCTCAGTTCATGGTCTCTTTCCCGCCGAAGGTCTTCGTTGGTTCCCCGGAAATCGCGGCTTCTGTAATCGTTGCTGATGTCACGGTCGTTGAAATCGTCGCGGCGGTTACCGGAGTTCCTGCGGTCCAGGCCCTCGTATTCCCGTCCCCGGTCGTTATCCATCCGATAAGACCCACGGTACTGGTCTTCATCGGCGCGCCCACGGTGGGAACGGCTATGGTCATGGTTATCTGATCTCTGATCTCTGTTCATAGTGTTAGACGTTGAGTGTAACAAACAGTATTCTTAACGGCAAGAAGGGCTCTGCGGTTTTGGGGCTGTTTTCCTGGAAAAGCCTCAAAACCGCAGAGCCCTGCCCGCTGGTTACTTGGTGCGGAGGTTGTTGGCATTACTGCCGTCCAGTTGGGTGGTGTCTTCCTCGTCCTCGGCGGCTATGTTCCCCTCAGAGAATTTCCCCTCGTGTTCGTGGTCCAGGAAATCGGCTTCCTGGGCTTGCAAGGGGCTGCCTCCCAGGTCTGGCTTGGCCACTTCGTCATAGTCGCTTTTGGGGCCTTTTACCGGAGAGGGGTTGCTGTCTGGCAGGCGTTTGCTTTCGTCTGCGTTGGTGATGTTATCGTTTTCAATGGGCATAGGTTTGCGCGTTATAAAAGCGGCCCCTGTGGCTGCTTCTAAGTATTTGTACGCTGCCCTTAGAAAATGTTTATTATCAAAATGTAACGGCGTGCGTTTAGGGCCTGTTTTCTGCAAAACTGGCCCTAAATGCACGCCGTTACACGTTTCTTCTGGTGTACTATTAATTCTCGCTGAAGGGCTCCAGCTTTATTTTCTCAATCATGAGGTACTTCTTGAACTCATGCAGCATGCGGGCCATTTCTTTGTCCTGGGCTTCCATCTGCTGCTTTTCAGTGTCTGCCAGCTGAATAGCGGCCCGTAACTGCTCCAGACTGGCGGCCATATGGTCGCGGGCTTCTGTGGCACGTGCTTTCAGGGCCTCGTCCATGGGCTGGGAAGCGATGTTGTCATCCAGTTCTTTCACGCACAACTCCAGGAACGGAATCATGTCCCAGGGATTATTGGGCCGGTTCCAGGTGAATACTATATTACACCGGCGGCATCTGTAGCGGTTAGATTTCCAGCCCAGTTCAGTGGTGGCAACGTCTGTTTTTTTGAGCATGTCTGATTTGCTGCAGGAAGGGCACTGGGCGTTGTCTTCAATAATACGTTTGAGGGTTTCATGCTTATCCAGTACCTGTTGCCGGAAATCTGCGTGGTTATAGATTTTCTGCGTCAGGCGCTCGCATGCAGCATTCAACTCCTCGTGCTCCTGCGTCAGAGCTCCTTCTGCGGCCAACCGCTCTCCCCGTTTCTTGAAGAAGGTAATGAGCTTGATGACTTCCCTCTCGTTCTCTGTGATATGCTGCTTCATGGATTCTGGACTGATAGTATCTACCCAAAGGTAAGAAAAAAAGCCACCTCTGGCACTTAGCTGCACAGGCCAGCTTCTGTACACAGATTTACACCAGGAAAACGCTTATAAATGGGTTATTAACTTAAGACAAACAAAGGAAGCGCCACGTTGCAAGGCTCAAACGGCTACTTCTTTGATTTAGGCCTGGTTTAAAGAAAACAGGTGATAAACCCGTTTCGCTTTCCATAAGGCGCTAAAAGTTACCGTTTACCCAACCAGGCTGAGGCAAAGGAAAAGTCTTTCAGAAACCCAGGGGCAATAAAAAAGCCTCTTCTCCGTAAAGGAAAAGAGGCTATGAAAAAGTAGGGACGGGAGAGTCAAATGTCATCAGCATCTGTAGCATATCCCCCAATAAGCACCAGAACTTTTGACGCTCCTGCCAGGCAGAAGTGACTCACCGTCCCTTGATATCTTCTCTTTTTGGAACAACAAACTGTCTTTGTTGTTTTAACTGATTCAAAGATAATAGGTAATATTTTGCCTGCATTTTTAATTCGGTGAGTTTACCTTTTCTCCCGATGAATGCCGCGCTTCTCCCGCCAAACCAAACCTCCAAGCAGACCAATCACAAAATCACCTACTCAAGATTTCTCTTCAAAGTTTTGCAGCCTCTGGTTTTCTGAAAAAATATTTTCTGAGCCACTAAAAGGTTGCCCCCTGTCGAATGCCCCAATAGTAAGCAAATTCAGAAAATAAAGCCATCTTCTAAACTTACTTATATTAGTTTCTTAGATTTTTCACATTTTAAATTAAAATACAATTAACTTATATTTGACGTAATTATTGAACTAAAGTTTCACATTCCGGTGTTACTGACCTCGAAACTACTTTTATAACATCACTTTTTCTTAACAAGATTTAGTGGCCCAATAAGAGACCCATAGCTTCTATATAAGGTTAGTACAATAAATAATTACTATATATGAAACATCTATACTTACTGAACACACATCTTTCCCCTTCTTTAGCTAGTCTGTTCCACCAAACGGCTACGGGCTTCAACCATCCCACATCTACGGGCGGTATCATAGGCCAGACATCACCTAGGGTACAATAAACACCTAAAAAGCAAACCTCTCTGGAGGGCGGGCACTTTATGCCTGCTTCAGGGCTGCCTTTGCTTTTCCCAATCTGTGTAATCTCTTATTTCTTTCCTTTTTCTGGCACTATGGCGCCTCTGAGAAAATTTTTCCATTCACTGGGCTTTCTGTTCCTGCTGAGCTTTGCCTCCTATGCCCAAAATTGTCCTGACAAACCAGACCCTTCGCTGGCCGATGCCAACGAGGAGAACTTCACCCGATGTAGTTCGGTGGGCGGATCTCCGGAGTACACGCTGGTAGTCACTAACACCTCCACCACCGCCTCCCGCAACAAAGAGTGCACCATTGAATGGGGAGACGGAACCACCAGCACGTATCCAGGGTCCTTCACCAGTGCCACGCACACCTACAAAACCCAGGGAAGCTTCACGCTGAAGTACTCCATTACCAGCCAGAACGGCTGTACCAATAGTAAAACCTACTCGGTTTTCAATGGCAGTACACCTGGTATAGGTATCCAGAGCCCTAACAACACCTCAGACTGTGCGCCGGCGGCCTTCACCTTTGGCATTACCGGCACAGAGAACAACGGCCCCACCACTACCTACGCCATCTGGTTTGATGACGGCACCGACACCCTTCGCTTTACCCAAAACAACATTCCGCGCACCATTACGCACGCCTTTACCAAGTCTTCCGAAGGAAAATCAAAAGGATTCACCATGTACGCCATTGCGTACGGCTGTATCCCTAAGCAAGCCGAGGTAAGCGGTATCATCATTTCCAGCAAACCGATTCCCGGCTTCAGCGTGAACCCGGAAAGCCCCATCTGCTTGAACCAGGTGGTGAAACTGAACGATCAAACCAAAGTAGGTTTCAACGGAAATAACATTGGAGGAAACACCACTGGGTACCGCAGGCTGTGGACCATTTTGCCTAACACCGGCTGGGAATTCACCAACTCTACCAATGCCACTTCGGCCAGCCCTTCCATCATCTTCAAGGAGCACGGCACCTACCGCATATCTTTGGCGGTAACTCCATCCGGGTCCAGCACCACCTGCCTTGGCGACTCTATTGTGAAAAACATTGTGGTGCAGGACATTCCTACAGCACCTGTTGTACCTGGGGTGACCATTTGCTCCGGTACCAAAGCTACGTTAAAGGCCGAGGGGAACGCTCCGCTTTACAGATGGTACGCCTCTGCCACCGCCACTACTCCCCTAGCAACCGGCGCCACCTTTACTACCCCAACGCTTACTGCCACTACCAAATACTACGTGGAAGCGGCCCTGAACGCCTCTTGCGCCAACCCTACCCGCACCCTGGTTACCGTAACCGTGCAGCCGCTTCCGACACCTCCCACCGTGGCCGACCTGACCACCTGCTCTGGAAGTAACGCCATCATTAAAGCGACCACCACCGCCGGTAAAGTTTACTGGTACGCCACCGCTACCGGAGGGGACACCCTGGCCACGGGCAGCACCTTTACCACCCCGGCCTTAACCGCCACCACTACCTATTATGCAGCCACTTTGTCGCCGCAGGGCTGTTTCTCCTCTACCCGCAAAGCGGTAAAAGTAACGGTAGTGCCGGTGATTACCGGCAACAACATCAGCGCGCCGCAGACACTTTGTATTGGTGGTACGGCAGCAACGCTCACCGGCGAAGCCCCGAAAGGAGGCACCGGCACGTACACCTATCTTTGGGAAAGCAGCGTGAACGGCACCGACTTCGCCAACGCCCCCGGCACCAACAACCAGGCTACCTACAACCCCGGCACCATGCGGGAGAGCACCTGGTTCAGACGCAAAGTGATTTCCGGAACCTGTACCAGCAACTCTACTCCTGTGCAGATTCTGGTAGTTCCGCAGGTGACCAATAACACCGTTGCCGCCGCTACGCAGACCGTGTGCTACGGTGCCACCACCTCCCTGACCGGCTCTGTGCCTGCTGGCGGAAACGGTGGAACCCCTGCTTACCTGTGGGAAGTAAGCACTACCAGCGCCACCGCGGGTTTTAAAGCGGCCGAAGGCGCCAATACCGGACAATCTTACCAAACCGCAGCCCTTACCGCCAATACCTGGTTCCGCCGAAAAGTAACCATTGACGGTTGCGAGCAGCCTTCAGAAGCGGTTCTGGTTTCCATCAACACATTCTCGTTCCCGCCCACCGTGGCCGGAGTTACCATCTGTAGCGGCTCTGCTGCCACATTAACGGCAACTGCCCCCGGCGGACCATACGAGTGGTATACCACTGCCACGGGCGGCACCCCGTTCTTCACCGGTGATCAGTACACTACTCCGGCCCTGACAGCCAACACTACTTACTTCGTGCAAAGCCGGGCTATTGGCAACTGCTCTGAGGCCCGTACCGAAGTGAAAGTGACTGTTCTTCCGGTAATCACCAACAACACTATCACTGGGGTGCAGACCGTTTGCTCAGGCAGCACTCCCACAGCCCTTACCGGCTCAAAACCGAGCGGTGGCAATGACACTCCTCTGTACACCTGGGAATTCAGCCAGGATGGGGTAACTTTCACCGCCGCCTCAGGTACCAATTCAAACCAGAACTACTCACCTGCCGCTTTAACCAAGCCTACCTGGTTCCGCCGCAAAGTGACCATGGGCCCCTGCGTGGATTTCTCACCAGCCATTTTGGTAGACGTGACTCCGGTTCTGACCCAGGTTACCATGCCGGCAGACATGGCCGTGTGCGACAATACCTCGGCTCCAATCATCCAGGCTCCGGTTGCTACTGGCGGAAATGGCACCTACACCTATAAGTGGGAGAAAAGCATCACCAGTGCCACCGCTGGTTTCACCGCTGCCACAGGCGTAACCGATGGCGTTTCCTATGCACCGGGCATCTTAACCACTACCACCTGGTTCAGAAGAATTACTTATTCAGGCAACTGCCAGATCACCAGTGCCGCAGTAAAAGTAACTGTCATGCCGCTGCCGGCCCTGCCCATTGCAAAGGATGCGGTGACTTGCCAGAACGCTACGGCTACCCTTACCGCTACTCCGGCTGCTTCGGGCCAGAAGATTCAATGGTTTGACGCTGCCACCGGTGGCAACCTGCTGGCCGAAGGCAATACCTTTACTACTCCTGTTTTACAGAACAACACTTCTTACTTTGCCCAGGCCGTTACTGCCTCCGGCTGTTTAGCTCCTTCCAGAGTAGAAGTGAATGTTACCGTAACGCCGTTGCCGGCAGCACCAGAAGCCATTACGGCCACGGTATGCCATTCTGAGAAAGCGATCCTGCGGGTGAATAATCCGGGCACCGATGTTACGTATGAATGGTTTACCACAGCCACTGGTGGAACCTCGCTTTTCAGAGGCCCTTCTTACACCACTGCCACGCTTACCCAAAGCACCACTTACTATGTACAAGCCGTAGTGGGCGGTTGCGCCGGACCAAGAACCCCGGTGTTTGTAACCGTGCAGGACCCAATTGCCAATAACGTGTTATCTGGGGCGCAGGAAGTCTGCGCGGGTACCGGCACTACCACCCTCACCGGCTCGCAGCCAACCGGAGGGAACGGCACTTACACCTACCAATGGGAAAGCAGCACCGATGGCATCTCCTTCTACACCATAAGAGGCGCCCAGGCCGAAAGCTACTCTCCAGGCACCATGTACCAGACCAACTGGTTCCGCCGGGTAGTGAAATCTGGAACGTGCGTCCCTCAGGTAAGTGCTCCTATCAAGGTGACCGTAAGCGAGTCCATCATCAACAACTTCATCCAGGACAACCAGGTTATCTTCATCCACACCAAACCGGCGGCCTTCACCGGCACAACGCCAACCGGCGGAACCGGAAACTACCAGTACCAATGGGAGTCTAGCCAGGATGGAGTAAACTTCACCGCCATTACCGGCGCCAACGGCAAAACCTATGCCGCCGGGGAGCTTGCCCAGACTACCTGGTTCCGCAGAGCGGTGGTATCAGGCGGCTGCCAGGTAATGAGCAACACTGTGAAAGTGACCGTGAATGGGGAAATTTCGCAGAACACCATCCACGAAGACCAGAGCATCTGCACCGGAACGGCGCCCACCACCCTGGCCGGCACTACTCCTATCGGCGGTGATGGCACTTTCAGCTACGTTTGGGAAATGAGCACCAGCGGACCAGCCTCGGGGTTTGTGACCGCAAAAGGAACAGCCACTACCAAAGACTATACGCCGGGCAACTTAACCCAAACCACCTGGTTCCGCAGAAAAGTGAGTTCCGGTACCGTAAGTCTTTATTCTAATGTGGTGAAAGTAACGGTATTCACCGCCGTGACCAACAACGCCATCTCTACTAACCAGACGGTCTGCATTGGCTCAGCTCCGGCAAAGTTGGTGGGTACTTTACCCCAAGGCGGTAACGGATCTTTCGCTTATGTGTGGGAGAGCAGCACCAGCGGACCAACCAGCGGGTTCGGGACGGCCTTCGGGAACAGCACAGAGCAGAACTACGCCCCGGGCCCCTTGCAACGCACCACCTGGTTCCGCCGGAAGGTAGTGTCTGGAGGTTGCGCCCAGGCCGAGAGCAACGTGATACAGGTAACGGTTACTGCGCCTCAGCCGCCCACCGTGCAGGAAGCTTTCATCTGCGGCGGCAACACGGCAACCTTAACCGCTATCCTTCCTGCTCCTGGATCAGTGATTGAATGGTTTGACAAAGAGGAAGGTGGCAGATTGTTGGGATCTGGCCTGACCTTTACTACGCCAATCCTTAAGGAGACCACTACCTTTTACGTGCGGTCAGTGACCCAGAACTGCGCCAGCGTACGCATTCCGGTGAAAGTGAACATTCCGGCGGCTACGGCAAATGCCGGCCAGGACCAGAACATTGTCCTGGGCCAGTTTGCGGAGCTGTCTGCCTCCGGGGGGCTTACTTACCGCTGGTCGCCAAGTACTGGCCTGAGCAATACCCAGATTTCTAACCCGGTAGCCAAGCCGGTACAGACCACCACCTACACTGTAACCGTAACCACACAGGATGGCTGTACTTCTTCTGATCAAGTGACCATTACCGTATTGCAGCCCATTGCAGTGCCAAACGGCTTCACCCCTAACGGTGACGGTATCAACGATGGCTGGGAAGTGCCTAACCTGAAAAGCTATCCAAACTGCCAGGTAGAGATCTTCAACCGCTGGGGTAACCGGGTGTTTGAATCCAAAGGTTATGAGAAACCGTGGGACGGCCGCATGAATGGACAACCGCTGCCTGCCGCTACTTACTATTACATCATCCGTCTGGATGGCAAAGAGAGTCCATTAACCGGTAACGTCACCATTATCAAGTAAGCCAACATGAAAAAGCTTGCCTCTATCCTCTTCTTCTTAACGCTGATGTCACCGGTAATGGCTCAGCAAAAGGCTCAGTACAGCCAGTACCTGTTCAACAACTTTCTGTTGAACCCCGCGCTCTCCGGCATTGAGAGCTACACCGATGTGCGCATGGGAACCCGCCGCCAATGGGTGGGCGTGGAAGGTGCCCCGGTGACGTACTATGTGAGCGGACATTCCTCTTTTGGGATGAGCGACCGTAACTCGCCTACCGGGCCGGGCACCGGCAAAGGTTTTATCCCGAAAATGCCTTCCAAAAACCCGCGGTCAACCAAGTACCACAAATCCAGGCCACACCACGGGTTTGGCGCCATGGCCCAGATAGACAAAACCGGTCCGTTGAGCACTACCAACGCAAACCTGACGTACGCCTACCACCACCCTATCACCAGACGGGTGAACATGTCAGTGGGCTTGTCGGGCGGGGTGATACAGACGCGGCTGAACGGCAACGCCATCTACCTGAACAACCAGAACGACCCAACCCTGAGACCTGGCATGATGAACCGTACCAACTTTGACCTGGGCCTGGGCACCTGGATCTACTCAGATTACTTCTACGTGGGAGCTTCAGCAGCCCAGTTGCTCACAAACCAGATTTCGCAACAGGAAGGCATCCAGGACCCGGAGCAGAAACTGCAGCCGCACTTCTTCCTGACCAGCGGATACCGCATCAGAATCCGGTACGATCTGTCTTTTGAGCCATCGGTGATGCTGAAGTTTGCCAACCCAAGTCCGCTGGCCGTGGATATCAACTGCAAGATGACCTATGCCAACCGTTTCTGGGCCGGTATGTCTTACCGCCACGGCGATGCCGTAGCGGCACTGGCCGGTATGAACGTGAACCACGTGTTGGATTTTGGCTACTCCTATGACCTTACCACGTCTGGCCTAAACAGTGCCAGCGCCGGTAGCCACGAGCTGATTGTAGGCATCAAGCTTCAAAACAAAGCCCGCATGCTATGCCCTGAGTGGCTCTGGTAATATAACCGCTTTCTTGCCGAAGGCCCTGTTTCGGGGATGTTTTCCTAAAAACATCCCCGAAACAGGGCCTTCCCTTTTTTACTGCCTGCCCCCAACATCCACCTGCGGCAGGTAAGAACCCATTTCACCCATGCCCTTCCTTCACTTACCTAAAGCTTATACCCACATCCCTACTTTATACAAAATTCAATATATTCTAAAACTCTATTATTCTTCTGTTCTTTTTCACTCTAAATTGCACTCTGCCAATATTCTTGTTTCAAGATTCACATAAAATACACTTATGACTGGCAGGAAATGAACCTAAGAAATAGGCACTCGTAAAAAGAAGAAATTCCATTTTTAAGACATTCCAAAGAAAACGTCTGCCTAACACTAAGAACTCTTCACCCACAAAAATCCAAGATCCATGAAAAACTTTACTCTTTCTCTTTGCTTACTGGTTGCCCTTGCTTTCAATGCTTCGGCTCAAGATGCTCCCAAAAATGAAGCAGTTGAAAAGACTTCTTCTTCGGTTTCCCGCCTGATGGTTGATGCAATGGGATTGAACGAGAACGAGTATCTGCAGGTGCGTACTCTGAACATGGAGCGTTTGTCTAAAGCCGCCGAAGCGACCAAGATGTACGCCAACGATGATGAGAACCGCGAAGCCAGGTTGCGCGAGATTGAAGAAGAGTTTGAGACCAAGCTTTTCAGAATCCTGAGCACTCGCCAGTTAGAGGCCTACGCTGAGTTCAAGGCCAAACCAGAAGGCAACTTCTTAACGCTGGTGCAAGAGGTAACGCCTAAAAACAAAAAGAAGAACTAGTCACATCCTTAATTATATATAGAAACAAGAAAGGCCTCCTTACCCGGGGCCTTTCTTGTTTTAGGAAGTAGTATCAATAGAAGACCAAGGGCTGTTTCTGCCTTACTTTTCTGATTTCAGCTCAAAAACAAGCCCGCGCCCAAGCAACAAAGAGCAAGGTGCCGGTTAATTCTTACCTTTGCGGTGGGCTGCCCTCCTTTTCTTTCCGCAGTCTTTAACACATAGGCTACAAGACATCACACTCCGGCTAACATATCCTCACCCTACTGGCTACACTTGCCGGCTTGCCCACCTACAGGCATTTACACGTATACCTATAAATACCTTAACCGCCGGTTTTCCTACTTGCAGCAAAGCCGGTTAACTTTTGACTTATGGAATGGTTTAAAATATACAACCCCAAGGCCATGAACTCCTTCCAGTTTATTGCCGTGACCGGATTGGTGATGTCTGCGTTGGCGCACCTGTTCCTGCATCTTTGGGGCAAAGAAGTGGAATCTTTCAACTACCTGTATCTGTGCTGGGGCGTTCTGTTTGTGTTTGGTTCAGTGCAGAACCTGCGCCACAAACCCGAAGACGATGACCATCATCACCACCACCATCATCATTGAGAGAATGAAGGATTGAGTGGTGGAGAGAATAGGTAAGTATGGAAGGGTTGAAAACATTTCTGCTTTCTCAATTACTTGGCTTGTAAGCAACTCACAGCTTCTGTTTACGGGCCAATTTCCTGAAAACACCTCTAAAATTGGCCGCTCTTTAAAGGGAATTTGCGCCGTAGCGCCAGCAAGCCTATCTTACTGGTCTTAACGTTCCAGAACATGACCAGAGAAGAAGCATATCAGATCTTACAGAACTATACCAAAGGCGAGAGCCTCCTGCGCCACGCCCGCACCGTTGAACTGGTGATGCGTGCCTATGCCCGGAAACTAAACCAGGACGAGGAGCAATGGGGCAACACCGGCCTGCTCCACGATGCCGATTACGAAGCCTTCCCCGACCGGCACCCGCATGTTGTAGTGGAACTGCTGCGCGAGCGCGGCGAAGAAGAAATGGCCCACGCTATCTCGGCGCACTACAGCCACTGGGGCGTTCCCCATGAAAGTCTCCTGGACAAAGCCCTGCTGGGTTGCGACGAGATCACCGGTTTCATTGTGGCCTGCGCCCAGGTTCGTCCGCAGCGTTTGTCGGGGTTGGAGGCTAAATCGGTGCTGAAGAAACTGAAGCAGGCCAGCTTTGCCGCTTCCGTGGACCGCAACGAGGTACGCTTAGGCGCCGAGCTCCTGGGGGTGGATCTGGCCCAGCACATTGACTTCATCATCCAGATCTTACAGCCGCACGCCGAGGAGCTGCAACTCACGCCCGTTTCTACGGAGGCATCCTAAGGGTTTCCAGGAGCTAAGAACTCCTTTACACAGTATATGACATTTTTAGAAGTAACCGGAATCTCTAAGCTGGGCGAGAAAGAACCCGTCTTAAAAGACATCCATTTTACCCAACAGGAATTCCAGAACATTGCCATTGCCGGCGAGACTGGTTCTGGCAAAAGCACCTTGCTTAAAATCATTGCCGGGCTTATTCAACCCGATGCCGGCCAGGTCTTTTTCCTGGAAGACCGGGTGAAAGGTCCGGCAGAGAAGCTGGTTCCCGGGCATCCGGGCATCGCTTATCTTTCCCAGCAGTTTGAGCTAGCCGAGTTTCTGCGCGTGGAGCAGGTGCTGCGCTATGCCAACACCCTCACCCAGGAAGAAGCCAACAACCTGTACGAGCTTTGCCACATCAGCCACCTGCTCCACCGGAGAACCGATCAGCTCTCGGGCGGCGAACGCCAGCGGATTGCCCTGGCCCGCCTGCTGCTCACCTCCCCCAGCCTACTGTTGATGGACGAGCCGTTCTCCAACCTGGACACCGGGCACAAGAACCTCCTGAAAACCATCATCCATGATATCAGCGAGCAACTGGACATCACCTGTCTCATGGTCTCACACGATCCGCAGGACACCCTTTCCTGGGCAGACCAGATTCTGGTGATGAAAGACGGGCAACTGGTACAGCAAGGCACCTCAGAGGAAATTTACCGGCAACCTGTCAATACCTACGTGGCGGGCTTGTTCGGAAAATACAATCTGCTCTCCTCAGAGCAGGCAAAGGATTTTCTTGGAGGTTCAGCAAATGGCGGTAACGGTAAAAGCCTGTTGCTGCGGCCCGAGGATTTGGTGCTGGAACCAGAGGAAAAGAAGGGCAGTTCTGCCACCGTAAACAAGGTCACGTTCTTCGGAAGCTACTATGAGGTAGAGGCTACTGTAGAGAACTTTCCAGTAGTGGTAAGAACCGGCGTGCGTTCCTTGGCCCAAGGAGATACCGTCTATCTGAGACCTGCCTCGTCAGATCTCTGGTATTTGTAGATTGGTCAATGTAGCCTTACTTGATCAGTCTGCCAAACACCATAAAGCCGATCTCTATGGCGCAGAAGTTACTTCCGTGCCATAATGTGGCCTCTTTTGACATAGCCAAAGTTATTGGAGCTTATACTTTCCTTCTCACGCATTTCGTCCCCCTTGGAAGGGGGTAGGGGGATGACAACTCATGCCGATCAAAGCATTCCCGAGAAGTATTTACTATGGCGCGGAAGTTACTTCCGTGCCTTGCCAAAACATACATACAAGGCACGGAAGTAACTTCCGCGCCATAATAGCTGCTCCATTGTTCTTCAAAGGCCTATCATCCCCCTACCCCCTTCCAAGGGGGACGAAATGCGTGAACTCAATTCATTGAATTTGCCAAACCGTTTTCGCCTGATATTTAATAAGCGTGGACATGCAAAAGGCGTTTTGAACCTCTTTTACAAGAAAAAATTCAAAACGCCTTGTCTGTTTTACAGACTTGTAGCGGGGTAAAACTTACACGTTAGCAACTCGGAACGGCTTCACGTCTACTTTGTCCCAAACCTTCTGCAGAATGTAAGGCTCCTGGGCCAAGTATTGTTGCACGGCATTTTCGTTCTCAAACTCTACAACCAAAGTAGAGCCAATCATCTTTTCCTCGGGGCTCAGCATGGCCCCACCCAGGATGAAGTTACCGGTTTCTTTCAGTTTCTTCACCATCTCCAGGTGGGCCGGGCGGGTAGCCATTCTACGGTCCAGGGCCTGTTCATCGGTAAAGTCAAAAGCAGTGATTAAATATTGTGGCACGGTGTAAAGCGTTTAGTTCTGGTTTCAAGTTACAGATTTTACCGGATGTGGGTTTCTGGAAGCGGGAAAGTAATTGCCCTGTTTTTGCTTTCTTTTCTGAAAATCCAGGCCTAAAAAGCATTCAATTGTTGGTAAAATCAAGGAAGGGCAGCTTGTTTTTAGGCGTATTTGGATAATCCGGGCCTATTTCCTGATATTAGCCGCTCATTTGAAACCTCCACCATTTATGAAGAAACTCCCCCTCCTGCTCTGCGTCTGGCTGATGGCGGCGCTTCCCGGCTTTGCCCAATCGTTCCGGTTCGCGTTTGTCACCGACACCCACATTGGTTCGCCCAACGGCGGGGCCGAAGAAGACCTGCAGCGCACCATCTCTGACATCAACCAGCTACCCAACATTGATTTTGTACTGCTCACCGGCGACATCACCGAGATGGGCACCGACAAGGAACTGAAGCTGGCCAAACAGATCATCAGCCAACTGAAGGTGCCTTACTACATTGTGCCCGGCAACCATGACACGGGTTGGTCTGAGTCTGGGGGCGTGAGTTTTATCAAGGAATTTGGGTCCGATAAGTTCGTGTTTGAGCACCAGGGCATCAAGTTCATTGGCTGTGCCTCGGGGCCGTACGTGCGCATGTCAGACGGGCACATCCCCCGCGATGCCACCGTTTGGCTGGACAGCGTGCTGGCGAAAACTCCAAAAACGCAGCCCATTGTGTTTGTGAACCACTACCCGCTGGACAACGGCCTGGATAACTGGTACGATGCCATTGATCGGCTTAAAAAATACAACACCCAGTTCTCCATCTGCGGACACGGCCACCAAAACCGGGTTGCTGATTCAGAAGGCCTGCTGGGTACCATGGGTCGTTCTAACCTGAGAGCCAAGGATGCTATTGGCGGCTATAACCTGGTGGAGATGCGCCAGGACTCGGTGCTTTTTGCCGAGCGCACGCCCGGCGTGGCTACCAAACCCGTGTGGCGCCGCATAGCCCTGGGCACCCGCAACTACGCCAACGGCAAAACCTATGATCGTCCGTCTTTCAAAGTGAATGAGACCTATTCTTCCACCAAGAAGGCCTGGAGCTACCACTCAGACGCTAACGTGATTTCCACGCCCGTACACACGCAAGGTTTGGTAATTTTTGGCAACAGTGTGGGCAAAGTGGAGGCGCTGAAGGAGAAAGACGGCAGCAAGGCGTGGTCGTACCAAACCGGAGGCGGCGTATTCTCTTCGCCCGCGGTTCATAAAGACCTGGTAATTTTTGGGTCCGGCGATGGCTACATTTATGCATTAAAGGCTAAATCTGGAAAACTAGCCTGGAAAACCAAAACCGAGGCCTCGGTGCTGGGTTCTCCGCTGGTAGAAAAAGGAATCGTCTACATTGGTGGCTCAGATGTCAAGTTCAGGGCCCTAGAAGCAACTAGCGGAAAAGAAAAATGGGCGTTCACCGGATTGGAAGGTGCCGTGGTGAGCACGCCACAGCTCTATGAAGGCAAAGTGATTTTCGGGGCCTGGGACCGGCACTTGTATGCGGTGAACCAGCAAGACGGTACACTGGCTTGGAAATGGAACAACGGATCGGCTAACCGCATGTTCTCCCCGGCCATGTGCATTCCGGTGGCTCATGACGGCGTGGTGTACATTGTGGCGCCAGACCGTTTCATCACCGCTATTGACAGCCAGACCGGCAACACCCTGTGGCGGAGCAAAGAAGCCACCGTGCGCGAATCCCTGGGCCTTTCCGCCGACAAAAAACTGGTCTACGGCAAAACCATGCAAGACGAGGTAGTAGCGTTTGAGACCGGGAAAACGGCTCCCAAACTCGCCTGGAGAATGAACGCTGGCTTTGGCTACGAGCACGTACCGTCTATGCTCATTGAGAAAGACGGCGCCGTGTTCTTCGGGACCAAGAGCGGTGTGGTGTACAGCATCAACCCGCAGACTAAACAAGTCAATTGGGCGCATAAGATTGACAACTCCATGGTGAACACCGTGAACGTGCTGCCCAAACGCCGCCTCATTGCCGCCACCATGGACGGTAAGGTGGAGATGCTGACTTATTAATCTGATTTACCTTAGATTTTCATACTCCTGATTTGAGGCTGGTTTAAAGAAATCGGTCTCAAATTAGGAGTATTGTTTTATGATAGGAGGTGCTTCATGCTACCGTTATTTTTTCCAGAAAGACATGTTTAGCAGCGAAATGACTTGGTTTTAGACCTATTTTTGGAAAAAAGCCCCTGAAACGGAGTTTAACAGCTTGAAACTTCTTACAGAACGTTTTAAACCAACAGCGGCTGTTTCTGTCTAAGAACCAGCTACCCGGAGGCAGAGAGGAAGTTTGGTGCACAGGATTCTCCGCGGTAAGTCTTTACCTGCTTTTACCACCTTATTTGCCGTCCCAGTCTTTATGGCTAAACTGAACCTGCTTTCCCTCCGAAGCATCTTCGGGTATCTTTTGCTTCCTGCCTTGGCGCTCTCGCCATCGGGGCCTACTGTGGCCGCCACTTCCCTGGCGCACGTCTACCAGCAGACAGGTGGCGTTCCGGTTTCTGGGGTGGTGGTAGATGCCGTGACCAAACAACCCGTGGATTTCGCGACGGTAGCACTGCAAGACAAAGCCGGAAAGCCCGTCAACGGCACCTCCTGCGATGAGAAAGGCAAATTCACCTTCCCCAAAGTTTCCTCCGGCGAATACAACCTGGCTATCTCGTTTATCGGCTACAAAACCAAAATTCAGCCGGTAACGGTTGCCGCCGGTTCCGGGGCGGTGCAGTTGGGTCAGATCGTGCTGGAATCTGACAGCAAGGCGCTGGAGGAAGTAGTGGTGACCGGCGAGAAAAACCTGATCCAGGAAACCGATGACGGCATGGTCTACAACGCCGAGAACGACATCACCAACATTGGCGGCACCGCGGCCGATGTGCTCAAGAAAGTACCTTCTCTGGCCGTGGACATGGACGGCAACGTGGAGATGCGCGGCAGTACCAAGATCAAGATTTTGATCAACGGCAAACCCTCTACCATGCTCGCCGACAACCTGGCCGAGGCCCTGCAGCAGATTCCGGCGGATATGATCAAATCGGTGGAGGTGATCACCAATCCATCGGCGAAATACGAGGCAGAAGGCACGGCGGGCGTGGTGAACATTATCACCAAACAAAGCAGCATGGAGGGCATGACCGGCCAGGTGACCGCTTCCACCGGCAACCGCTCCAACAACCTCAACACCAACCTGAACATCCGGAAAAAGAAGCTGGGCGTAAGGGCCAGCGTGGGCGGCAACTTCAACGACCGTGTGGGCGATTCAGAATCAGATCAGGTGTATTTCCGGGAGGAGAACCTTATTCAGACGCCCACCAAGCTCATCCAGCAGAACAGCACCTATGAAAACAATGGCCAGTCTCTGTTCACGCAACTGGGCGGCGACTATGATTTCAACGAGCAGAACAACCTCAGCGCCAACCTCCGCCTGAACCTGTCCCGTAACCTGAGCGACCGCACGCTTACCACCAGCCAGTTTACGCCCTCCGGCGAGGAGCAAACGGCCAATTACCGCTTCCGGGACATTGACAACACCAACCGCGGGAACGGCTTTGAAACCAACCTGCACTACAAGAAACGGTTCAAACAGAAAGGTCAGGAGCTGGACGTGCTGGCTATTTTCAACTCCAATTGGCAGGAAAGCGACTACGCTCTGGTAGAAACCGATAAGGCGCCCACCGTCACCCGCCTGGAGCAGAGCGACAACCACAGCCAAACCCGCGAACTCACCTTCCAGGCCGATTATGCGCATCCATTCTCCAAACGGGGCAGTTTGGAAGGCGGAGTACGGGCAGTGTTGCGCAACTCGGGCAGCGACTATGATTTCCGGTATTCCCGGTCCGC
Organism: Sabulibacter ruber; assembly: GCF_017355955.1. Classification (GTDB taxonomy): domain Bacteria; phylum Bacteroidota; class Bacteroidia; order Cytophagales; family Hymenobacteraceae; genus Nibribacter; species Nibribacter ruber_A. The sequence continues at coordinate 1,706,200 of NZ_JAFFID010000001.1, forward strand.
CTCCGCCCCATTGACCGAGGACCCGGCCCGCTCCAACCTGTTCAACTATGACCAGGACGTGTATTCCTCTTACCTTTCCTACACTTTGCGGGTGGAGAAAGTCTATACCATAAGGGTAGGCGGCCGCTATGAATACACCAACGTCGCCGGCGATTTCAACACCAATAACGTGGCTACGCAGCTGGACAAGCCGTTTCACAACTTCATGCCCAACGTGATGCTGATGAAGGCTTTCAAGAACAACCAGCGCCTGCGGCTGAGCTATTCTACGCGCATCCAGCGGCCGGGCATCGGGCAACTGAACCCATACCGCAACGAGAGCAACCAGCTGAATATCCGCTACGGAAACCCCGACCTGGACGCCGAGCTCACCCACAACACCGAGCTGAACTACAGTTTGTACGTCAAGACCACCAGCCTGAATGCCTCGGTGTACTGGCGGCAAACCAACAATGACATTGCGCAGTACCAGTTCCCCATCAGAGAAAACAACGACACACTCAACACCACCTTCGGGAACCTGGGCGAAAACGCTACCTACGGTACCAATTTGTCGGTGAATACGCGGTTCAACCAGAAAGGGCAGATTGGCATGAACGTGAACCTTTTCTACAACGATCTAAACAGTTTTGTGGGCCGTACGCCCATCCACCGGGCTGGTTTCATGTACAATCTGAGCGGCAACGCCTCTTACCGGTTCGAGAATGATTTTAGCGTGCAGACCGCCGGTTCTTTCAACTCGCCCCGTTTGTCGTTGCAGAGCCGCAGCACGTACAACTACTCCTACAGCCTGGGCTTGCGCAAGGAGTTCTGGAAACGAAAAGGCGGCGTGAGTTTGAACGTGGAGAATTTCCTGTTCAGCAACAACACCATTAGAACCACCGTGAACAACGCCAACTCCAACAATTTTAACCAGAACAACAACTACAACCGCATTGTGCGGCTGAGTTTTAACTACCGTTTCGGAAAAATGGAGTTTAAACGGGACAAAGCGCTGGAGAAGCTAACCGGGGAAGGTGGTAAGAAAAGAGGCTAAGGAAGGCGAATGGGTTTCCCGTTTGATCCTCAAAAATCATCTGGATGCGGGAAGACAAGGCAGTGCCTGGTCTCTACGCTTCCTACCGGCCTCATAGTAGTTAGAATTTAGCCTGCAGGCATCGCTGCGTTGGTATTTGGTTTCGTATACGTATTTTCGTGCACCAATTAAATGATGAGCCATGACCAATAATGATATAATGAAGAAACTGCGCGTGGCGCTGCAACTGCGGGACGATGATATCATTGATATCCTGAAACTGGTGGACTTCAACGTAACCAAGAGTGAACTGGGAGCCATTTTCCGGAAGGAGGACCATCCTAACTACAAGCCTTGCGGCGACCAGTTGCTGCGTAATTTTCTTAACGGCCTGATTATCCACATGCGGGGCACTCCTGAGGAGAAGAAAGCCTCTGCCGCTCCCGCCCAGCCCAGAAAACCCGCCTCCTACCCACCGCGCAGAAAGTAGTCTAGTTTTTTTGCTACAGCCGTTTTGGCGTTGTTTTCCTGAAAGCAGCCCTGAAACGGCTTTTCTTTTTGCTCTCATCTAGACAGTAATCCTGCAGAATACTGTGTTTCGTAAAACTGCATTCCGTTATATGTTAACAGGGAAGCTGACTGACACAGCAAATACTGTTCGCTGACAAACCTCTTCCCTATCCGTTTTTCTTTAAGACAATCTATATTGACTTGAATCGGCTTCGCCAAACTTTCCATATTTCTTTCCAACTAGGGAAGCCTTTAACTCATATGACTTCTGATAAGGCACATCAGAACTTTGCCACTCATAATGGATTACGCTACTGAAAACGTGGGTAGTGCCGTAAAAAGCAATTCTGTTCTACTTCAACCTACAGAGCCTCAGCCTTAAACTGGGTCTTTGTTTTTGGAGCGGTTTCTGAAAAAGGACCTTAAATCACATTTATAATTCTGTCCAACAATCCATCCCTTTAACGGAGCAGGAGCAGATTTTTTTGGTTTACCTTAAATTTAAGTTGTATAACTAAAAATTAAGTTATACGTTTAAAACAGAAACATACAGTGTGTAAATGAAAGAGTTAACCAAAGCCGAAGAGCAGGTCATGCAGATCCTGTGGAGCCTGGGGAAAGGGTTTGTGAAAGATGTGATTGAACAGTTTCCCGAGCCTAAACCTATCTATAACTCCGTTTCCACCATCATCCGGATTCTGGAGAAGAAAGGGTTTGTGGGCTACACCGCTTACGGAAAAACGCACGAGTATTATCCGCTGGTTCAGAAGAGCGAGTATCAGCGGTTCTTCCTGAAGAACTTTGTAAGCGGCTACTTCGGAGGGTCTTTCAAGCGCATGGTTTCCTTCTTCGCGAAAGAGGAAGAACTAGACGTGAAAGAACTGGAGGAACTGGTGCAGTATGTAAAGGAGAAAACCCCCAAAGACGATCATGCAGAATAGCCTTGTTTCTTACCTGTTGGAGTCTTCGGTTTGCCTGTTGGCGTTCTACCTGCTTTACTTTCTTCTGCTGCGTAACGAGACGTGTTTCCGGTACAACCGCTTCTATTTACTGAGTGCCACGGTGGTGTCTTTTTTGCTTCCTTTTCTGGAATTAGCCTCGTTTCAGAAAGTAGTCGCCCTTCCGGTTACGGTGCCTTCTCTTACGCCTTATGTGGTAAATGCTGCAATAGAAGCGAGACCAGTCATAGACAATTCTCCCCTAAGTTGGGTCTCTGTTCTTTTGCTTCTGTATGGGACTGGAGTGGTTCTATTTTCTGTTCGGTTTACCAGGCAGTTGCTTCACCTGACCAAATTCATCCGGAAACATAAGGAACAGGCAGAAATAAAGCATGGCATTACCGTGATCCCTACCCACGGAGAATGGCCCACCTTTTCTTTCTTCCGGTATCTCTTCTGGGACAATTCACACCCTCTCACCCAGGAGGAACAAGAGCGTATTTTGCAACATGAACGGGTGCACATAAAACAGCGACACAGTTTTGACCTGATATACCTGGAGATTATGGCCATTGTATTTTGGTTTAACCCACTCCTCCGCCTATACAGAAAGGCCCTCATGGCCACCCATGAGTTTCTAGCCGATGCGCACGTCATCCAGACCGAGGATAAAACCGCCTATGGGTTGCTTTTAGCTAAACAGGTCCTGCAGAAGAACAACTTTGCTTTAGGCCATTACTTCAATAAATCTCTCACTCTAAAACGTCTCAAAATGATTCACCAAACTCAGAGTAGCCCGTCAAAAGTGAAACAAGCCTTAGCCTTCCCGCTGCTGGGCCTGCTGGCACTTTCCCTGTCCTCTAACCAGCTTCCGTTGAAAGAACTGAACAAGGCATCCTCTTCGGTAGAGCGTGGCCAGACAAAGGCCCATACGCAAACAACCATGGCCCCTCAGTATCCGGGCGGAGAGAAGGAGTTGTTGAAGTTCATTGGCCAGACCTTCCGGATTCCCCAGGAAGCCTCCAAAAACAACTATTACGGAGGAGTGTTTATTCAAGCTACTATTGCGAAAGACGGAACCCCCGGCGACTTTAAGGTTCTGAAGGGCAGCCACGCTTTATTGGAGAACGAAGCGCTGAGAGTGATTCAGAAAATGCCCAAATGGGAACCCAGCGGAACTTCTGCCACCTACATATTCCCTTTCTCGGTAGTCATTGATGGCTTCAAGAATGACAGGCAAGTCATCAATCAAAAGTTTGAACAGGCACTAGCCCAGGTCTCCTCCCAAGCCACCGCAAAATCCATTAAAGTGACGGCTCCCGTAGTGTTGGTGGGCTACGGCCCTGCAGAGTAAATGAAGCTGTGTAAGAGTTATTAAATACGATGAACTGAATATAGAAAAGGCGCCAGAGTTTATTCTGGCGCCTTTTCTTTTCAAGTCAATTTCATAAAAACAGGCGATAAACGTCCTGCTTCGGCCAGGTTTAAACTTTATATTTCAAGAGAAGAAACGGCTTTCTGCGCGGGCTCATGCCCGTTGCAGTGGGTGCATCCGCCGGAGCAGGGCGTAGTGCGGGCCTGGTACAGGTTCAGCAGCGGCGTATGCAGGTGGTAGGCGCTGGTTTTGCGGTAACGGCCAGAAAAGTACTCGTGCAACAGGTGCGTGTCACGGGTGGCCAGCACGAAGAGATCGGGGGTGTACAGCTCCGAGAAATCGTTGAGGCCCTCCAGCAGGTCTTCTTCCTCCTGACAAACGATAGACACGTTGGGGTAAGAAAGTTCGCTTTGCAGCTTAGAAGCCGCTTTCTGGTATTGGCACAGCTCCAGGCCGCCCACGTTGCCATGCAGGTGCAACAGGGTTAAATGCGCCGAGAATTGCCGGGCCAGTTTCTGCACTTTCTCCAAAACCCGGGCATCGGTATCGGTAACGTTCAGGCTGAACACAATTTCTTTCAGGGGCTGGAAAACGGCTTCACGAGGCACCAGCAACACCGGACAAGTCGCAAAACCAGCCAGTGATACTACCTCCTGCGAACCGATGTTCTCCAGCAGCATCTCGGGGCTGGCCACCAGTAAATTCACGTTGTGGTTTTCTACCACCGAGGGTAGGTTCTCGCGCAGATTGCCCGCCCGCACCACACAAAAGCGGATGATAGTCTTACCAGAAGCAGGCATGTACCTGTCTGTGTACGAGCGCAGCCGCGACATCAGATGGCTCTGGAAAGTGGGCGTAAGCTGCGAATCTCCGGCACAATGCAAAAGCACCATATCGGCTTTCAGGTAAGTGGCCAGGTGGCTGGCGTACCGAAGGGCCGCTACGCAACCATCGGTGAAGTTGAAAGGCAGCAGGATTCTGGGTGTTGGTGTCATGGTTTTGTATGGTTTTGGAGAAAAGATCTGGTTAAGGCACATGGCAAACGGGAGCCTCCTGGGTGGCAGAGACGAGTTTGGGACTGAGGTACGGTACGCCCAGGTTGAGTCCCCGCAGGATGAACAGCACCGCCAGGCAAGCCGCCACGTACGGAACGGCCTGGCGCATGAGTGCCCGCCACTTAGGCTGAATCAGCCTCCCGGACAAAGACACCAGCCACATCAGCGGGAGCGTTCCCAGCCCAAACATGGCCATGTACAGCACGGCCCCACCTACGCCCGGCGCGCTCACCGCCCCGGCCAAGGCGAAATACACCATGCCGCAGGGTAACAGGCCGTTCAACACGCCAATGGTAAAAAGCGCTTTGGGCGAAGCACTCATAAATTGTTTGCCAATGGTTTTCCGGAGGAAGTTCCACCAACGGTCGGTGCCCAGCCAGCGGCCGACGTTTCCGGGGTGTATTTTAGGAAGTAGCACCAAAGCGAGCATGAGCACACCCGAGGCGATGGAGATGGTCTGTTGCCAACCGGCCAGCTGCAGCGTGCGGCCCAGCAGTCCGGCTACTAAGCCCAGGGTGGTGTAAGTTGTGATGCGGCCCAGGTTGTACAGGAGCCGGCCTCCCGCAAAGGAAACGCCGGAACCCCTGCCAACTGGTAGCGCCATGGCAATGGGGCCGCACATCCCCACGCAATGGAAACTACTGATAAAGCCTATGATTGCGCCTGCCCACCACATGGTTTACAGCGTAATGTCCTGCACGTGATAGTATTCCTTCTCCCCTACTTTCCCGATGAGCTGTACTCGCCACAAACCTTTCTTCAAGGCGGCGGTATTCAGAAGCTGCATGGCCTCGGTGTTCAGGTCCAGCGGCAACACCACATCCAGTTTCTCATCAGAAGGGCGGAACAGATGCACGGTGCCTTTCGCCTTGGCTAATTCCGCCGGGAACTGGATCACCAGTTGCTCTGCCGCCGGTACCGCCATGATGTTGATGGGCTGCTTCAGTTCCTGGGTCTGCGCCTGCTGCTTCATGCGCTGGCTGTAGACCAATTCCTCGGCGTAGTAATCTTTGCTCACCAGGTTCACATCGCTCTGCATAGCACCGTACACCATGAAGCCAATGTACCCGCCAAACAAAACAAAGGCAGTAATGATGAGGTAAGGCAACAGCGAACGTTGCGGGGTTGGGGCGGAAGTGGTATGAGTAGACATATTGGTTCTGGTTATAAGTTCTTTGCTGTTAGTGGGAGAAATAGCCCTATACTTGCTTATTTTTCTCTAGTGTTTTCCTCTGGCGCGAGTCTCCTGACTCGTGCCTACTGATGGAAGGTAGTCTCCAGACCACCCTCGCTGCCCGCAGCGACCTGACGCATTGCTGAGCAAGTATTTCTGTTTTGGGTTGAGGTTTCCGGCGAGTCTGGAGACTCGCTTCATCCCAAGTCACGAGACCGGAGTCTCGCGCCAGAAGATTAGTTATAAGCTTTATGGAGATAATGTGAGGTGAAGCAAAATCTGCATCCTTCCCCATTCACTCCTTCACTCAATCTCTCAATCACTCATTAATTCCCCGGTCCCAGGAACTTGGTGGTCTCGGTGGCGATGAGTTTGTCACCGCTGTAGACACCGATTTCAATTTGGGAGCTGGCTGTTTTGAGGTCGCTTTTCGGAATTTCGGCGAAAAAGACGCCTTCGGTTAAGCCTTGTTTGGGCAGCACCAGTTCGTTGCGCACCACTTTGATGGTTCCTTTGTTGGACAGCAGTTTGAGCGTGACGGGCAGTTCTTCATCGGTTTTGTTGATGAGCGTGATGTTGTAGAGGTTGGTCACGGTGCCTTTGTCGGTTTGCTGGTAAAGCATGCCCGGCGTGCGCAGGATGGTGGCGTCAATGTTGCTGCGGGTGATGAGCAATGTGGCAAAAGCGCCTATCAACACGACCAGCACGAAGGTGTAAGACTTCATGCGGGTGGTGAAGCGCCAGGGCTTTTTCTCCGCGATGCTTTCCTCGGTGGCAATCCGGATGAGCCCCTGTGGTTTGTTCACCAGATCCATAATGGAGTTACAGATGTCAATGCAGGCGGTGCAGTTGATACACTCCATCTGCTGGGCGCCGTTCCGGATATCGATTCCGGTAGGGCACACCTGCACGCATTGGTGGCAGTCAATGCAATCGCCCTCGGTGCGGACCTGGTTTTTGCGGAGTTTGCCTCTCGGCTCGCCGCGCTCATAGTCATAGGCCACGGTGAGCGACTGCTTGTCCAGCATCACGCCCTGCAAACGGCCGTACGGACACACAATGGTACACACCTGCTCCCTGAACCGCGCGAACACGCCGTAGAAGACACCCGTGAAGAGCACCAGCGAGAACAGCCCGCCCGTGTGGGCCGCAGGACCATCGGTGACAATTTTCTGCAGTTCTTCTACGCCAATGATGTAGGCCAGAAACGTGTTGGCGATCACGAAAGAGACGGCCACAAACAAGGTGTGCTTGGCGGTTTTCTTCCAGATTTTCTCGGTGGTCCAAGGGGCTTTGTCCAGGGCTTTCTGCTTGGGCGCATCGCCTTCTATCCAGTACTCAATGCGCCGAAACACCATCTCCATGAAAATGGTCTGCGGACATACCCAACCGCACCACACCCGCCCGTACACCACCGTGAACAAGATGATGAAGAGGATGAACGCCATGAACCCGATGAGCAGAATAAAGAAATCCTGGGGCCAGAAAATCATCCCGAAGAAGATGAACTTGCGCTCCGGGATGTTGAACAGCAGCATAGGAAGCCCGTTCACTTTCATAAACGGACCCGAGAAAAGAAGCGTCAGGAGCGCGTAGCTCACGTATTTGCGGTACTGGTACAGTTTTCCGCTGGGCTTTTTAGGGTACAGCCACACCCGTTTCCCGTCTTTGTCAACGGTGGAGATGGTGTCTCGGAAGGTTTCTGGCTCGGTTAACAGTGTACTCATGGTCTCTTACCGGTTGTGCGCCCGGCAGCGAGAGGGGGTTAACTTTACAATGTGCTTCCGCTGGGTTGTTTCCCCTTCTAAAGCACATTGTAAAATTACCGGGGTGGGCTGCCGTTTCCCATTTCACCCGTCATTGGGGAAAATGATCTTCGTCATCTTTTGCCTGCAAGGCGGCGTTTTGAGGTTGTTTTTGGAAAAAGACCTTTAAAACAGATTAATGAGAAGAGTTATCGGTGAAGACACTCTGTCTTTTGTTTGGTATACCAGATAAGTGTAGCGGCGTTACACTGTAACGCCGTGTTGCAATGGAACTGGAACGCCAACTCAAAATAGGCTTACCTACACTGCCAGGGCAAACGTTGCAATTGTGGTTTTCTGAGTCTTAGACTTTACCGCTGCGTAGCACCACGGCGTTACAGTGTAACGCCGCTACAAACCAGACATCTCAACTGGTGAATGGGCGGCACAGGCTGATGACGGTATGATTGATTATGCCAGAAACGCAAAAGCCTCTACCGTATTCGGTAGAGGCTTCTTTTCAATCTAGTTAATAAAGGGTGTAAAGTACTCTATTTCTTAGGAACGTATTTCTCTCCTTGCGGAGCTTTGGCATTGGCGGGTTTGCTGCCCTGGATGCTCAGGATGTAGCTGGACACTTCCAGGATCTGATCATCACTCAGCTTTTTCTGCCAGGCCACCATGCCTTTGCTGGTCACACCGTATTTGATGGTCTTGTAGATGTCGTTCACATCTCCGCCGTGTAGCCAGAATTCATCGGTGAGGTTAGGGCCCACTACCCCTTGGCCTTCGGCACCGTGACAGGCGGCGCAGTTCTGTACGAAGGCGGCTTTCCCGGCTTCAAGTTTAGGAGCTTCGGTGAGTGGTTTGAAGTTGGTGACTTCATTCACGTTGCCTTCGCTGCCACCAGATGGGTTCAACAGGGCGGCTTGCTGGATTTCGGCCTCGTACTCGGCAATCTGCAGGGTACCGCTCTGGAACACGTGGTAGTGCAGCAGGTAGGCCACGCCAAACACGATGGTCACATAGAAAGTGTATTTCCACCATGGGGGCAGGTCGTTGTCAAACTCAAAGATGCCATCGTAGGTGTGGTCTTCCATGAGAATGTCTTTATGGGTACCCGTGATGGTAGAGGTATCGCCGCGCAGCAGGGCAATGAACCGGGCCATGGCAGTATTGCGCAGGGCAGGCTTGTCGCACACCTGGCTTAGAATTGGCAGCGCCTGCACCAGAATCACAAACAGGAACCCAAACACCAGCAGCAACAGGAAGCTAATGATTACCACCAACACCTGGGTAAGCGGCGGCAGGGCTTTCCAGCTGAACGAAGCAGCGGCTGGAGCGGCTTCCGCGCCTTTGTTCCCGTCGGCGGGAGCAGATTCTTCTACTTTGGCCTCGGCTGGTTTATCGCTTTCTTCTTTGACGTAGGCAATCACGTCTTTGATGTCACCGTCTGAAAGCGTGCCTTCAAAGCTGGTCATCTGCACCTTCCCGAACTTCTCAAACACCTCAACCGCCTGCTTGTCGCCGCTGGCGATGACTTTGGTGGAGTTCTTCACGAAGTTGGTGATCCATTTCTCGTCGCGGCGTTTGTGCACATCTTTGAGGGCCGGGCCTACTACCTGCTCCTGCACGGCGTGGCAGGCGGCACAATTGGCATCAAAAACGGCTTTGCCTTTTACGGCGTCCTGCGCCTGGGCAGGCAGGGTCATGGCTCCGGCCAGGAACAGCGCAGAGGCAAAATAGGGTATCAATCGTTTCATGACCGTAGGTCTAATGGGTGGTCGAATCCGTTTTCGTTTTGCAGGGGCATGGCTTTCATGCTCTGGATATGTTCTTTCTTCACCACTACCACGTAGGCGATCAGGCCCAGGAAGAAAGCGAAGAAGATGAGGAACGAGATGATTGGGTAAATCTCGATTCCGTCAATGGACTGTAAAACGTTCTTGTACATGGCTTTTATGCGTTGTTGAATCGGGGTTCTGGCGGTACCTCCTTTTTGTCATTCTGGAAGAATCTTGGTGACGAACGGCAGATGCATTTTTGATTTGTATTTACCGTTTGTCTCCAAGACCCTTTCAGGGTGACAATGAAAAAGAAGTTGGAAAGTGAGGGAGCGTTTAGGGCTTGTTTTAGGGAAAACGGGCTAAAAACAGCTCCCTTCTTTCATTTGGCCATCAGCCGATCAAGGCTTTCGTTATTTCTCTTCTTTCACTTTAATGTCGGTGCCCAGGCGTTGCAGGTAGGCAATAAGGGCCACAATCTCTTTCTCTGGTTTCACCTCTATGTTCTCTTTTTTGAGCTCGGCGGTGATTTCGCGGGCCTGGCGCATCAGGTCTTCGTTGGCTTTCTCGGCGTAGCCGGGCTCGTACGGAGTTCCTAAGCTGGCCAGAGTCTCAATCTTAGCTTTGGTGTCTGAGGTGTCCAGGTCTTTTTCCAGCAACCAGGGGTACGCCGGCATGATAGAACCCGGAGACATAGAGGTGGGATCCAGCATGTGGTGGTAGTGCCAGCTATGCGGGTACTTCCCTCCTACCCGGTGCAAATCCGGACCGGTACGTTTAGAGCCCCACAGGAACGGACGGTCATACACAAACTCGCCGGCTTTGGAGTACTCCCCGTAGCGCTCGGTCTCTGAGCGGAACGGACGCACCATCTGAGAGTGACAGTTCACGCAGCCTTCTTTGATGTAGACATCGCGGCCCTGCAACTCAAGGGCAGTGTAAGGTTTCACGCTCTCAATGGTAGGCACGTTAGATTCTACCAGGAACGTGGGGATCATCTCCACCAGACCACCAATCAAGATGGCGATGGTGGCGAACACGGCCATTTGAACCGGACGGCGCTCGATCAGTCGGTGCCAGTGGCCACCCGCGTGCTCGCCGCCGGCAGTGATTTTAGCAGCAGGCATCAACGGTACCGCCTGGGCTTCTTCGTTGGCTAAGAGAGAACCGCTTTTCACGGTTTTCACTACGTTGTAGATCATCAGGAACACTCCGCCTAAGTAGAGCACCCCGCCAATGCCGCGCAGGTAGTACATAGGCACAATCTGCAGCACGGTCTCCAGGAAGTTAGAGTACTGGAGCATGCCCTCGTTGTTGAACTGCTTCCACATGAGGCCTTGGGTGAACCCAGCCCAATACATAGGCACAGCATAGAACAGGATACCCAGCGTGCCTAACCAGAAATGCCAGTTGGCCAGTTTTTTAGAGTACAGCTCGGTGCGGAAGATGCGGGGCAACAACCAGTACAGGATACCGAAGGTCAGGAAACCGTTCCAGCCCAGGGCACCTACGTGTACGTGGGCTACTATCCAGTCAGTGTAGTGGGCAATGGCGTTCACGTTTTTCAGGGACAGCATAGGGCCCTCAAAGGTGGCCATCCCGTAGGCCGTGATGGCTACTACCATGAATTTCAGCACCGGCTCCGTGCGTACTTTATCCCAGGCCCCGCGCAAAGTCAGAAGACCATTGATCATCCCGCCCCAGCTGGGGGCAATCAGCATCACAGAGAACACCACGCCCAATGATTGCGCCCAGTCTGGCAGAGCGGTGTACAGCAAGTGGTGAGGACCAGCCCAGATGTAGATAAAGATCAAAGACCAGAAGTGGATGATAGACAAGCGGTAAGAGTATACCGGGCGGTTCGCGGCTTTGGGCAGAAAGTAGTACATCATGCCCAGGTAAGGCGTAGTTAAGAAGAACGCCACTGCGTTGTGGCCATACCACCACTGCACCAGCGCATCCTGCACCCCGGCGTAGCCAGAGTAGCTTTTAAAGAACGTTACCGGAATCTCATAGGAGTTTACCAGGTGCAGCACGGCCACTGTCAAAAACGTTGCGATGTAGAACCAGATGCCCACGTACATGTGGCGCTCGCGGCGTTTGATGATGGTCCCGAACATGTTCCAGCCGAACACCACCCAGATCAAGGTAATGGCAATGTCAATGGGCCACTCCAGCTCGGCGTACTCTTTAGAGGTAGTCAGACCCAACGGGAGGGTAATCACCGCCGATAAGATCACCAACTGCCAGCCCCAGAAGTGGATTTTACTCAAGACATCTGAGTACATTCTGGTTTTGCAAAGGCGCTGCAAAGAGTAGTACACGCCCATGAAGATCCCGTTGCCCACAAAGGCGAAGATCACGGCGTTGGTATGCAGGGGCCGTACCCGCCCAAAGGTGGTATACTCGGTGTCCATGTTGAGCTCGGGGCGCGCCAACTGAAACGCGATGATCACCCCGATGAGCATTCCGGCTACGCCCCAGAACAGGGTGGCATAGGCGAAATCGCGGACAATCTTGTTGTCATAGTAGAATGTTTCTACGGTGCGGACGCTGGATTTAAGCGCCTCGCCCGGAGCTTTTAGAACCTCAGCTAACATGTGCGGTGTCCTCCATTGGTTTAGTAGAAATTGAAGTAATGGTCTGTTTTTTGGTGAGTTCGTTGTCAAAGAGAATGCGCACGGAGGGTGTGTAGTCGTCCTCGTACTGGCCGGACCGCACCGCCCACAGGAACGCCCCCAGAAACAGGATGGCCACCAGAAGACTGATGCAGATTAAAAGAAAGATGATGTTCATGGCGCTGCCGGTTTTTCTCTCCTGAAACAGGCGGCAGCGGTAGAGTAGTGAAGTTGGCTCCCTCGGCGCTTACCTGGCCCTTTCAGTTGTTACAAAGGTCCGGGAAAGGTTGCGCGGAAAAGATGACGTGCGTCAGTTTAGGGGGTGATTGATGTCAGAGGGGGTATTTGGAGATTGAGATGGGCAAAAGGCACGGAAGTAAATCCGCGCCATAGCTTGTCAAGAGGGGTTTGATTTAGATGTGCAAAAGGCACGGAAGTAACTTCCGCGCCATAGCTTGAATATTAACAACTTAGGCTTTAGACCTATTTTATGAAAAACTACATTAGCCCACAATGGCGCGGAAGTCACTTCCGTGCCTTACCTCCTTCTTTCCCGTAAAATAGCAGCACCGCAAGACCAAACCACGCCTCCTTTAACTAATGAGTGAGAAATATAAAGTCCGCGATCAGGAGAAAGTTTACTTTATCACGTTTGCCGTGGTTGGCTGGGCAGATGTATTCACCCGGCGGGAATACAAAGACATTGTAGTAGAGAGCCTACAGTACTGCCAGCTAAAGAAAGGGCTTCAAATCTATGCCTGGTGCATTATGTCTAATCACCTTCATCTTGCTTTAAGTACAGAAGGCACTATTACTTTATCAGACATCATCCGGGATTTCAAGAAGTACACTTCTGTTGCTTTATTGAGGGCAATCCAGGAAAATATACAGGAGAGCAGAAAAGAGTGGCTGCTTCACTTGTTCAAAACAGCGGCAGAAGGAAGCAGTAAACATCAAAAATTCCAGTTCTGGCAGAACCAGTACCACCCTGTAGAACTCAGCAGCAATGAGAAACAACAACGCTGCCTGGACTACATCCATCACAACCCAGTAGAAGCAGGTTTGGTCAGAGAAGCCGCAGATTACATCTATTGCAGCGCGATTGATTATGCCGGAGGAACAGGGCTTTTGAAAATTAACTTCATGGAGTAACCCATTAGGCACGGAAGTAAATCCGCGCCATAGAGGATATATTTTTACTACTTTAATGCAAAAGTAGATTTACTAATAACTTTTAATCATAGCTATGAATGGTGATGTGTATATACTCGGTGCAGGAGCATCTTTTGAATCGGGCGCTCCTTTAATGAATAACTTTTTAGATGTTGCTGAAGATTTGCTTCGCAAAGAGGCTTTTGAGGATGATGATTCAGAAAAAATACAGTTAGTGTTTGATCTAATAAGCGAACTGCAAATTGTCCATTCAAAAGCACAGTTAGACCTAAACAATATAGAATCTCTTTTTGGAGCAATAGAAATGGGAATAATACTTGGTAGATTAACATCTAAATCCCAAGATATAGTTAAGTATAAAGAAGCGTTAACAACTCTAATTTCAAAAACATTGATAAAATCAATGCTTTTCCCTTTCATTATAAAGCCTGGCTATGTGCATCATCCAACTTTCAAATCATCCGATAGCTACAATCATTTCACCCAACTACTTAAGAACGAAAAGAACCAAAAACCTTCAGTTCTGACTTTTAACTATGATTTGGGCTTAGAACTAGGCTTTCATTATAATGATGTTAAAATCAACTACAGATTAGATGATGACACCTCAGGTCTGAATCTTTTGAAGCTACATGGCTCCATAAATTGGTACACTAATGCAAGTACTCTTAAAGGGAAAATCAAATATTTATCAGTAGAAGATGTAAACAACTGGATTAGAAATGATTATTCGAGAAACAGATATATAGAAAGGAACAGGTATACCTTTGATATTGACAAATATTTAAATTTATCAGGAGCAAACGAACAACAGGATATAGAGGCTGTAATTATTCCTCCTACTTGGAATAAAACCGAATACCAAGGCCAACTTACTAGAGTATGGGAAGCCGCTGCTGATGAATTAAGTAAAGCTCAGAACATTTACATACTGGGGTATTCTCTCCCAGAAAGTGATTCATTTTTCAGGTATTTATTTGCTTTAGGAACAATTAGCAAAAACAGAATTCGAAATATTGTTGTCTATAATCCTGAAAGCTCTGGCGACACAGAAGCTCGTTTCAGACGATTATTCGGCTTATCCACCGAAAGTAGGTTTCAGTACAAACCACTCAAGTTCTCTGAAGCAATCCAAGATATTGCAAGAAGTAAAGGCATTGAAATCACAAACAATAGTCCTAAAGTTTGGACAGTATGATTCAAGCAAATATATATCTTAAACTTTGATGGGATCTTATAAGATACAATCCCGCCCCCTACTCAACTCCAAAACCGTTTTCTTTATCACGCTTCTGGTACTGGCCTTAACCATAGTGGGCGTTTATGCTTTTGGCTTAGGCCGGCACCATACCTTCTTTCAAAATTCACTGCTCTCCACTACCCTGCTGTCAATTGCATTTTTTGGGTTTGTAAGCATTGGGTTATACCGGGGTGTGAAACTCAGAGATACGCTTGGCAATGTTGCAGATAGGTTTAGTTTAAGGAGGGGTAAAGGAGAAGATCGCAGCAGTTTGCTGAACCTGGCAGACGCGCTTCCTTCCTTTTCCAAAGGCGGTTCCTCCGGTTCTTCAGGCAGCAGTTTCGATTTTGACTTTGATGATGGGGAGGGTTGCCTGGCGGTGTTGGTGGGTATTCTGCTCTGGATTGTTACCGCCGTTGTTCTATCGGTGGTGCTATGGTTATTTGGGGAGGTGTTGGTTGTAGCCGTTGGCATGTTCATGGCCATGCTCTATTGGGTCTTCTTCCGGGCGTTGCGGTTGGTGTTCCGGCATTCGCGCCAAACCAAAGGCCGGCTTGTTCCAAGTTTGGGCTACGGACTGCTTTACACGTTTCTTTACAACAGCTGGATTTACGGCATTTTTGTGTTGGTAGAGTATCTGCGAGGGTAAAACAATTTGGGGCCGTTTTCTCAAAAACGGCCCCAAACAGATATAGTAAAAACAATCAATACTTATTCTACTGCCGGCTGTTCTTCCATAAAGTCTGCAAGGGCATCGTATCTACCTTTAGGATCATCGCCGAACCGGTTTGTATAGGAATCTCCGTCTTTGAACAACAACACCAATACATAGAAAGGTACCAGCTGGAACCAGCCAGAACGGTCAAGATCATGGCAGCGCTTGGCACCCTGGGCCCAGAGAAACCAAATCAAGGGTACGTACAAAAGCAGGAACAGCCATAAAGTAGCTTCATCATTAGAGGCAGCTAGTACATTAAGGGTAAAGGAAAGTGGTACATAGATCAGAAAACTAAGGCCGTACTCTAGCCTTCTGGCTCTTCCCTTAAAGGAAAATGGGGCTTTGAACATTGAATAAAGGGTGGTCTGTGAAAGAATATTGAATTTATGATTTAATAATAATCATATTTCCCCAGCTTTCATACACCAGATAACCAAGAAGTATAAATTTTAAAAGAACTTTTAGTTGGTTAAGCCTGTAACCCTAAAAAGGAGGCCAGAAATTCCTTCAATTCTCATCTATGCCTTTAGAGCGAAGAGATACCTTTACCTGGTTACAACGGCACCACTTTCTCGGGTTCATTGGTAGAGGCAATGCATTCCAGCTTCCAGTTGCCGTCTTGCTGCTTGCGGTAAATGGAGACCCAGGCATAATGAGTGGTTTCCTCTATGTTCCGGCCCAAGCTGTCTTTGGTAGTCAAAACTACCAGTTTGTCCACCACGGTGTAGGCCAACGTGCGGTCCTCTGAGAACCGGATCACGGGCGGCTTCACATCATCCCACTTCCTGAACTCCACAGAGTTGAAATAGCTTTGAAAAGCCGCTGCATCCTGGTCGCCGGAACCCACGTGAATTTTCCCGGCGTTCACACTGATCATGTCTGGGGAGGAGTGGGCGAGCATGGCCTTCGCGTCTTTCCCGAAGTGCGCCTGGCGCTGCTGCTCATGCAGCTGTAACAGCCGGGCCGTTTCTTCTTCCACGGAGGAAGTCCTGGAACAAGAGAAAGCCAGCAGGGAGAAAAGCAAAAACACTGATTTTTTCATAGGAAGAGAAGAGTTTAAGCCTTAAATCAGAAAAGAAATAACTGTGGCAGGAGAACCAAAAGCACCCTCCGCAATAGAAGTAAACCCTACCTGCGTTTAGCGCCTGATTTTCAAAAAACAGGGTGAAAAGGAAGTCATCTAAATGTACAGGAAATCTCCCTTTTCCGCCGGGTTTTCTAGCATAGAACCGATGATCAGCATAGGGGTTCCCTACAGAATTTTCGTCTTTTCAATAGCCACCTGTCACTCTCCTGCAGCACTCATCGGTCTTTTCAGAATGCTTTTCAGGAAAGGGTAAATACAATAAATCAGTAGAAATATAGTTTTATTCTATATTCTGATACAAGCATTCAACACTACTTCCTATGACCCTGAAATTCTGGAACCGAAAAACCGATCCTACTCCCCCCAAGAAGAAGAAATCAGCGGCAAGGGAGTGGGCCGATGCCGTCATGTTTGCCGTGGTGTGCGCCACTATCATCCGGTGGCTCACCTTTGAGGCGTTTGCCATCCCCAGCTCGTCTATGGAGAAATCACTGCTCACCGGCGACTATCTCTTTGTGAGCAAGCTGCACTACGGCTCGCGCACGCCCCTTACGCCGGTGCAGGTACCGTTAACGCACCAGACCATCTGGGGCACCAACCTTCCCTCCTTCTCAGACATTGTGCAGTTGCCGTACCACCGCTTGCCGGGCTTCTCAGAGATCAAACACAATGACCCGGTGGTGTTCAACCACCCCGAGGAAACGGAACGTCCCATTGACCTCAAAACCAACCTGATAAAGCGCTGCGTGGCCGTAGCCGGCGATACGTTTGAAATCAGGCAAGGCCAGGTGTACCTCAACGGCGCTCCCGCCCAGACCGATGCCCGGCTGCAGTTCAGCTACTACCTGCAAACCGACGGCTACGTGCAGGAGAAATTCTTTAAAAAGCAGGGCATTACCGAAGTGTACCCGGTACAAGGCGGCTATTACGTGCACACCCTGCCAGAAACCGCCGAAAAGCTACGGTCCTATGACTTTATTAAAGACGTGGTTTCTCTCAAAGCCGCTCCCGGCCAGGCAGACCCACGGGTTTTCCCGCAAGCTCCTGCTACCCATGCCTGGAACCAGGACAATTACGGGCCGCTGTACATCCCCAAAGCCGGCGCCACCGTGGCCATTACGCCGCAAACCCTGCCGCTGTATGAAAAGGCCATCCGGATCTATGAGCACAACCCTGATGTGACGGTGAAAAACGGAAAACTCCTCCAAAACGGAAAAGAGCTCACCCGCTACACCTTCAAACAGAACTACTACTTCATGATGGGCGACAACCGCCACAACTCCCACGATTCGCGCTACTGGGGTTTCGTGCCCGAAGAATACGTGGTAGGCAAAGCCGTGCTGGTCTGGATGTCGTCAGATTCCACCGCCTCTTTCACCAACAGAATCCGCTGGAACCGCCTGTTCCACACCATCAACTAGCATATCCCCCAATTTGCTTTCCTCAGAAACTCCACTGGTTGTTGCCGGTGGAGTTTTTTATTTGTGATTTTCTGAGTTTATTCAGGGTTGAAAAGGAGTCACTTTCCAAAAATCAACCTAGAAACAACGTTTATTTGATTCCAACCTAAAGGCATTAACTATCCAAAATTGCATCACTAATTATCTTATATGAAAAAAATTTTACCCACTCTTGTTTTTGCCTTCATCATGAATTCTTTGCATGCGCAGAGTACCACCCCTCCTGAAAAAATTAGCAGAAACACTGTCTTTTTGGAAATTGGAGGCAATAGTCTTGTTTACTCCCTGAACTATGACCGGATTTTAGTCAATAAACCAACGTTTAAACTGGCCGGACGCATTGGAGGCATGTACCTCAAAAACACCGGCATCATTGAAAATGGCGGCTATCATATGTATTCGTTTCCCTTAGAATTGTCTTACCTGCATGGTAAGGGCAATCATCACTTAGAAATAGGGGTTGGGGTGAACCCATCTATTGAGAAACAATTTGATTTTGACAGGACTAATTATTCTATTTTCCCATTGGTGAGATTGGGTTATCGTTATCAAAGAAGTGATGGAGGTCTGTTTTTCAAAGCTGGTTTTACTCCCATTATACAAACCAGAAAAGACATCAAATACATTACCGATAGCCCTTTGGCTCCTTGGGGAGGTATAGCTATTGGTTACACATTGAAAAACTAACCTGCGTGTGCTCCCCCCTGCTGCTTAACTGGCCAGTCTCTTTCTCATCTTTACTCAGGTACTTGTTTCCCTGAAGTAGGTCTACCTTCTTTTAACAGGGTACTTGCGCAATTTTAAAGAGCCGTTTCCTTCCTGATTTTGGTAAAACGGGCAGGAAACGGCTCTTTGATTTAGTCACTTACTTCCAATTTAGGCACTGATTTCCTCTGCGTCTTGTATTCAGCTCTTCCTGCAACTTTAACCCAATTCTGTTCTTAAATCCGGCATTTGTTTCTAACTTCATAGAAGCTAACAGAAAGTGCTGCTTTTTCAATTTACCTCGCCCTGTACGCCCTCCTGCGGGCTCTTCGGTACTCTCCACCTCAAGTTCTACGCCCTCACAGAACTGAACCACCATTGAAAGTTTCTGGAATCCCTGGCGGGAAGAAAACCACAGATCGGGCAGAGGCAAATAGCCTGATTCAGTGACTTCCTGATGCACCGGCGCTTACGTTCAATTCTATTCCATTCAATCCACTAAAACGCATGGAAACACTCAGCATTGATATCACCGATGAAATCAAACGGCTCTGCCGTGAATTCACCAATGCCTACAACCGGGGCGATGCCACCGGCCTGGCCGCGCTTTACACCCCAACCGCGGTATTGATGCCCGCCGGCTTTGAAACCGTACGCGGCCGGGAAGCCATTGCGCAATTCTGGCAAGGCGCCATGGATGCAGGAATCAAGTCCATTATTTTGGACACCGTGGAAGTGGAACAACTGGAACAGACCGCCATAGAACTGGGCCATTACACCTTACTAGGCGATGCCGGACAACCCATGGACCAGGGCAAATACATGGTGGTTTGGAAGCGCGAAAACGGAGACTGGAAACTGCAGAAAGACATCTGGAACAGCACTCCCCAGTCCTAAGCTTGCCACAACTCAAGTAAAGCT
Organism: Sabulibacter ruber; assembly: GCF_017355955.1. Lineage (GTDB taxonomy): Bacteria > Bacteroidota > Bacteroidia > Cytophagales > Hymenobacteraceae > Nibribacter > Nibribacter ruber_A. Next base: position 1,725,718 of record NZ_JAFFID010000001.1, read on the forward strand.
ACAGCGCCTTCCACCGGCAGAGATCGTTCTTCGACGGGTCCGCCGGTGGAAGGCTTTTTTGAACTGGGTTGTTGAAAAGATGCTTTCTGGTTAACTTTATCTAAGGCGTCAAAATATCTGGCAAAACCCCTGCTCTCTTAACCCACTTTCTCTTCACTACACTGTGCACGCATTCCGTCCCCCTTTGAAGGGGGTAGGGGGATGATGACTCCTGCAGATTTAGGTATTTCTTAGAATCCCAGAGCAGAAGATAATAGCTTTAAATAAGCAAAGTTCTGGCTCAAAACGCCCCTGTCATCCCCCTACCCCCTTCAAAGGGGGACATAAGGCGCGTACGTTCATACTACATCTGAAGGCATTTACCTGCCATAAACAAGTACCTAGAACATCACATTCTGGGATCCTTCCTGATACTCCTGCGCGATGGCCTGCACCAGTTCCAGAACGTTTCTGAGCACGGGGCTGGCGTCGTCTTTGCGCCAGGTGACGTACAGGTTCACCTTCTGCGGCAAGTGAATGAAACGCACATCGGGCGGGGCACCGAAGGCGTAGGAACTGGGCAGCACCGATACGCCTAACCCCCGCGCCACCAGACTCAGAATCATGCCCCCGAAATCAGACTCAATGTACACGTTGGGGGTGAACCCATTCGCCAGGAACATCTCCTGCAGACTATTCACATAAAACGTCTTCTGGTGCAGGCCAGACATAATGAATTTCTCGTCTTTCACGTCCTGCAAGCCGGTGAAATTCTGCTCAGTTAAGGGATGGTCTTGGGGCACAATTAACGCGAAGGGCTCTGAATACAGGCAAATAGAGCTCAGGGCGGGGTTTTCGGCGGGGTCACGGCGGAAGGCCAGGTCCATCCGGAAACTCAGCAGCAGTTCCTCAAAGCTGATGTCGGTGGGTTCTACCAGTTCCACCTTCAGCTCGGGCAAGGTCTGGGAGAAGCGGGAAATGACCTCGGGCAGGAACCCGTACGCCACCGAGCCCGGGTACCCGATGCTGATGGAACCGTACGCGCCTTCGTGGATTTTGAGGGCCTGCCGGTGCGTGCGCGTGATTTCCTCCAGCAGGGGCCGCCAACGGTCGCGCAGAAATATGCCGGCCTGGGTGAGCTTCACGCTGCGTTTGCTCCGCTCAAAAAGGGTTACGCCCAGTTCCTCTTCCAGGGCCTTGATCTGCCGACTCAGCGCCGACTGCGTAATGAACATTTTCTCGGCGGTATTCCAGAAATGCAGCTCATCGGCCAAGGCCAGGAAATACTTTATCTGTTGCAGGTCCACGGGCAGTAATTTGGTTTATGCATCAATCAATCCAACATTGGCATTTTTAGAGCCGTGGCATAGCCCGTCCTTTGCATAAAGTTGAATACCATGTTATCTCTACGAAAGTACATACAAGAAGCCATTGGTTGGGCAGGCGCGCTGTTTTCTCTTTCGGCGTTCAGTCTGAACAGCCTCAACGTGATTGGCAGCCAATCTATCCAATACCTGCTCATGAACGTCATCGGGTGCTTTTGCCTGATCATCTACGCCGTTTTCAAGAAAGCCCATGCCAGTTGGGTATTAAACTCCATTTGGCTGCTGATGACGGCGGTGGCTTTGGCGAAGGTTCTGCTGGGCTAAACAGCGCCAGTTTCTGGCCTGATTTCAGGAAAAGAGCCTTAAAATAAGGCTATTATTTGGCTGCCAGCCATTGGCCACACGCACCAGTTAAAGTAGTTCTACCTTAGAATCAAAGCGATGCACTCACAGATTCATTTGGAGAAGTAAAAAAGAGTGCTTTCCTTTGCCCTGATCAAGAAGAAACAGATGACCCTTCATCAGCAATCCTTTTATCCTTACTCAGCCTACTCTACCTATTACCCAATAGCCGTAGCCTGGGATTGCTATACGTATTGATGTAGAAAAACTCACTTACTCATACAGAAGCCCAGGTTCACGGACCTGGGCTTTTTTGTTTTCTGCCCTGTCCTGCCTGGCGCTTTTTTCAAGCAAAAACCATTTCACTTAACTTTTGTAAGCGCATGAATGCCGCAGAACCACTAACCGTATTAAAAGAAAACGTTGAGATTTTCCTGCCAGACAACGCCCTGGAAGAAAAACTGGGGTTGGCCCAGAAGGAGAACCGAAAGCTCATCATCAAACTGGGGTTTGACCCCACCGCGCCAGACCTGCACCTGGGCCACGCGGTGGTACTGAAGAAACTCCGGCAGTTCCAGAACTTGGGGCACACCATTGTCATCATCATCGGGGATTTTACGGCCCGCATCGGTGACCCTACCGGCAAAAATAAAAGCCGTCCGCCGCTGAGCGCCGAGCAGGTACAAATCAACGCCCAGACCTACGTGAACCAGCTCTCCAAAATCCTGGATGTAAACAGATGCGAGATCCGCTACAATTCTGAGTGGCTGGGCTCTATGGACATGACCGAGACCATCAAGCTGCTCTCGCAGGTAACGCTGGCCCAGATCATGCAGCGCACCGATTTCAATAACCGTTTTTCCACAGGCCTGCCCATCTCTTTGCACGAGTTGGTGTACCCCTTGCTGCAAGGCCAGGACTCGGTGATGATCCACGCTGATATTGAAATGGGCGGCACCGACCAACTCTTCAACTGCTCCATGGGCCGCCAACTGCAGGAAGGCCAGGACCTGCCGGGACAAGCGGTGCTTTGTATGCCGTTGCTCAAAGGCATTGACGGCTCGGCGAAGATGAGTAAATCTGAGGGCAACATTGTGGGCCTCACCGATGCCCCTCACGAAATGTTCGGCAAAATCATGTCCATCCCCGATGCGCTGCTGCCTGACTACCTTCACCTGGTCACCGATTTCACTCCGGAAGGGAAACAGGGCTTGCTGCAGCAACTAAACCAGGGCGAGAACCCCATGGCCATCAAGAAACAGGTAGGCTTCAACGTGGTGCAGCAGTACCACTCTGCAGAGGACGCGCAACAGGCACAGGAGTTTTTCCAGAACCAGTTCCAGAACAAGAAGTTTGAGGAAAAGGAATTCACCAGCGTTTCCTTGGCGGCGCTGGGGATTGACCAGCCTGAAAACCTACGCCTGCTGGATCTGTGCAAAGAGCTAAAAATCGAAGAAAGCCGCTCTAATCTGAAACGCCTCATTGAAGCCGGCAGCGTCACCATCAACGGCACCAAAGTCACCGATTCCCAAAGCCCCGTTGAGGTAGGCAAAGAACCCGTGAAAGTGCGCATTGGCAAACGCGCCTTCTTTGAGCTGGTGCCTTAACTCAAAGAAGCCTCCAATGGAGTTCGGGCGTTTCGGGGTTGCTTACCTAAAATCAGGCCTAAAACGCCCGAACCTCCTTGTTTTTACCAGCTGCAGCCTGCGGTACACAAGTTTTTTGGTCTATTTTGTAGTATTCTGCGGCGCCACATACTCAACTTTATCTTTCTTTAGTTATACACGTATAGCACTTGCAACCCCTCAGAAAGTAAATCAGCCGGAACCATTAAAAATCCAACCAACGGTTCTGACAGGCATTTATGGCGCGCCGTGTAGACGTTCCGTTTACAAACATGACTTCTGAATAGATGTTTCCGGGAAGCCGAGCTTTTCCTGAAAGCTACTTTCCCCCGGAAAATAGACGTGATGTAACAGGCTTTTATGTTTTGAAATGGTGAAGATCGCGGAAAGGCCGATAATCCATAGCCCTAATTCCACCCCTACCCCTCAGCAGATTGTTTCTACGCTTCCTAAAACTTGTTTGATGAGGCTCAGTGGCCCGTCCTTTTTGGTAGGCCTGCTGCTGAGTATTATGCTTGCGGCCCCACTCCGTACCCAGGCCCAGGACTTTGAAAAAACGGTTCTACGCAACAACATGGACCGGATTTTCAGGGAGGCCAACAAACTGAGCTACAATGCCGGTATTGGCGTAGCCGTCATGAACAGCGATTATCGGGGTGGCGTAGACAATAGCTTGGTGCAGAAAGTGAAGATAAAAGGATATGGCCCTACCATCACCGCCGGACTCATGTACCAGTTTTCGCCCTACGTGGGAGCCATGACTACCCTGGAGTACGCCCGCATACGAGGCGACCAACCGGCCACTTTAGAGGAAGATTGCTCCTATTGCGCAGACCTGGTATCGGGCACGGGTTCGGTTACTGTGCATCTTGCCAGCAGACCCACCCTGGCGCGGTTGTATGAAAGAACCTTCAGAGGGAAGATCTTACTGGTTCCTTACCTGAAAGGTGGGGTTGGTTTTCTGGGCTACAAGGTTAAATCTTACAACGGCGAACAGGAGGCATTGCCCGCCCGGAAATACCCGGCGGTGGCCTTCGTGATTCCGGTTGGAGGCGGGCTGAGGGCCCGTATCTCAGAGCGCATCAGCCTGGCCACAGAAGTTACCCTCAACATGCCTTCCACTGATTACCTTGACAACCGACAGGCGGAAGGCAACATTTTAGGAGCCAATGACAAGTATGTAAGCGTCTCTCTCAAAGCCTTCTACACGCCCAGAAGGTAGAATTTAGAGCCAAAGCTTGTTCACTCAAGCGTTGACGGGTTTCTCTCCGGTTTTCCTGAAAACACCCTGAAAATGAGGATGGAATCTGGTCAGGACTGATACTTTATAAAGTCTATAAAACAAAGCTGCGGTCGTTTGTTGTGTGATAACAACCGACGCAGCTTTGTTCTTTTTGCAGAATTTAGATTTTATAGATTCTGCTTCTTCATCTCATTTACGGCATGGTCCACGGCGCGGGCTGTGAGGGCCATGTAGGTAAGGGAAGGGTTCTGGGTGGAGGTGGACGTCATGCAGGCGCCATCGGTCACGAACACGTTGGGGCAGGCATGCAGTTGGTTGTACTTGTTCAGCAGCGAGGTCTTGGGATCATGGCCCATGCGAACGCCGCCCATCTCGTGGATGTCCAGGCCCGGGGCTTGTTTGGAATCGGTTTTCTGGATGTTGGTAAAGCCCGCTTTGGTGAACATTTCCTCCATCTGGGCATGGTAATCCTGGATCATTTTCTCGTCGTTGTCGTCGTAGCCCAGCGAGATGTTCAACAGCGGAATGCCCCATTCGTCTTTCTGGTTCTTGCTCAGGCTCAACTGGCTTTCGGCTTTGGGAATAGTTTCGCCCATCATGTGAGAGCCCACTTGCCAGATGCCCCAGCTTGGGTTTAGCAGGTGTTTTTTCAAATCTACGCCAAAACCAGAGCGGACTTCTTCCTGGTTCCGGTTAGCCCTGAAACCCGCGGCGTAGCCTCGCAGGAAATCGGTCTCCTGTTGGTGCAGGTTCCGGAAGCGCGGAATATACCCACCCCCAGCGGGATTGCGGCCATCGGTGGCAAACTCCTTTAATCCTTCATAATCGGCGGTGATGCGGGCCCGGTAGTTGTGAAAGGCCACGTACTTGCCCAGCAAGCCGTTGTCGTTGCCCAGGCCGTTCGGGAATCTATTTGAGATGGAGTTCAGCAGGATCTGGTTTGTGCTGAAGGCCGAGGCATTCACAAAGATAATGGGCGCGTAGTACTCGGTTACCTCCTTGGTCTTGCCGTGGATCACGCGCACGCCGGTGGCTTTGCCGGCTTTCTCGTCATACATCACTTCCTGCACCACTGAGTGCGGCAGCAAGGTCATGTTACCGGTTTTCTCGGCCCACGGAATGGTGGTGGCATTGCTGCTGAAATACCCACCAAACGGACATCCCCGCTGGCACAGCACTCGGTTCTGGCACTGCGCCCGCCCCTGCTGAAAGTGGATCTCGTTGGGCTGGGACAAGTGCGCACAGCGGGCACTGATCACGTGCCGGTTGCCATAATGGGTTTTGAGTTGCTTTTTGAAGTGGTCTTCCACGCTGTTGAGCGGGAAAGGCGGCAGAAACTCGCCATCGGGTAGTTCCACCAGGCCGTCCCGGTTACCGGCAATGCCCGCGAACTTCTCCACGTAGCTGTACCAGGGCGCCAGGTCTTTGTACCGGATGGGCCAATCCACCGCGAACCCATCGCGGGCCGGACCTTCAAAATCCAGGTCGCTCCAGCGCTGCGTCTGGCGCGCCCACAACAAGGATTTGCCCCCCACCTGCTGCCCCCTGATCCAGTCAAACGGCTTTTCCTGCAAATACGGCTGCTCAGAATCTTTCACGAAGAAGTGCATGGCATCTTCGCGGAACGCGTAGCAGCGGCTCACAATGGGCTCTTTCTCCCTTATTTCCCTAGTCAGTTCTCCCAGGTGCTCAAACTCATAGGGCATCTTATTGGTGGTGGGGTAATCTTTGATGTGCTTCACGTCACGCCCCCGTTCCAGCACCAACGTTTTCAGGCCTTTTTCAGTCAGCTCCTTGGCTGCCCAGCCCCCGCTCATCCCCGAGCCAATCACTATGGCATCAAAGGTGCGCTGCTTTACACTATCTACATTCAGGTTGGCCATACCCTAGCTGAGTTTTGGGGTTGTTTTCACGGGATGATAGGCAATGTACCGGCCCGGCACCAATTCATATTTCCGGAGCTTGGTCATCACCAGTTTGGAGTTCAGGTATCCTTTGATGGTCTGGTCTTTCAGGATGGCGTAGAAGCCGAGCACTTCCTGGGGCGCTTTCCCGGCGTTCACCTGGGCAATCATCTGCTGCCGCTGTTGGGGGCTGCACTCCAGAAAGGAAGCACCCATCTGTTTTTTGGTCAGTTTCTGGAAATCATCCAGACCTTCGGTAAAAGTCTCCTGGTCTTCCTCAGAATAGATGTCGTCAACCATTTTCAGGGTGAATTTGTGCAAACCCAGGGTTTTGCCTCCGGCGGTATCAGTGGTGGGAATGAGGGTTTCCACCATTTCGGCCAAGACCTTTTCATCATCCGCCGATATGCGCAGATGTTTCAGCGCGATGGAGGCTTTCCCGCTTTCCATCATGCAGGAAGGCAGCAGCACCAACCCTCCCGTTACAAACAGCAGCCCTTTCACTGCGGAACGCCTATTCATAAATTCTCTATTGAAGTAGATTTCAGACCCAAACAGATTATGAGAATACTTTTAATTCATTAATATAATTGAAAATTCTCTAAAGAAGAAAAAACCTAAGCTATTCCTCTTTCAGGCGCTTTTAACTAAAGCAGCCTTGCTCTCCCTGGGCTTTTTCTGCACGATGCACGTAGCCACCGGGCAGAGCAAAAAGCTTTATCTACCACAACGACTGGATTGATCACTCTGCAGGCTGGCGGGACAAAAAGCAGTGAAATTCACTTTGCAACTGCAGAATCTGGCCCTCTTAGACAAGAACATGCATTGAACCGTAGAGGCCTACACGTTCAGGGTTATCGTGGGAAGTTCTTCAGAAGGTATCAGGGCCAGCCAGGAAGTAACCGTCTTGAAATAAGGATACTCGTACTATCTAAAACTGAATCTGGCAGAGATCGTAAAATTATCTGTAGATGAATCAGCTTCTTCAGTATATCTGCAAGGGCTACACTTAGATAATTTTGTTATGGAAAGAACACTAGGAAAATACGCACCCCATCTTTATGCCATTCTGCGCATTGTAGCGGGGATTATGTTCGCCATGCACGGCACCCAAAAGCTGTTTGGCTGGCCCGGCGACAAAGGCCCGGTGGAACTGGCTTCTCTTGCGGGAGTAGGCGGCATCATTGAATTGGTAACGGGGATCATGATTGCGATTGGCTTCTTCACCGGCTTTGCGGGAATTTTAGCCAGTGGTACCATGGCGGTAGCCTATTTCATGTATCATGGCTCGCAGGGTGGGCTGCCCATTATTAACCAGGGAGAACTGGCAGTGCTATACTGCTTCCTGTTCCTGTACATCGCTGCCCAGGGCTCGGGCATCTGGAGCGTGGATAACAGCCGAAGAACCACCACTACCCGACCAGCCATGCACCTCTAAGCAATGGCAGAAGGAAAAGCCAGAAGTTAACGATTACATACAAAGCACAAGCGGCGGTGAAGCAGGAAAAATCCTTGCTTCACCGCCGTTTTGCTTTGATCACATTTCAAGTTAAAAATCAGAATAACTGAATTTCGGCTAATATTCAATAAACAGGCGAGGAACAGCTTAACAGTCGCAGGTGAAATCGCGGCTGTTGTATTGGTCTGAGGCTACGTTGCCCACTTTCACCAAATGGTCAAAGGGAATCTCCTCGCCGGTAGCCAGTTCTACTTTCAACCCGCCTTCTTTCTCTTCTATTTTCTTGATCAGGGAGGTAACGCTTAAGTATTCATTCAGCTCCGTGCGGTATTGTATCTTGAGGAACTTCTTCTTAGAGACGGCCTCGTTCACGGCCTGTAATAATTGCTCATCCATGATAGTGGCGTTTAAACTTATCTTCTCGGTTATACGGCCAGGGCGATTTTGGTTTCTTTTCCCGAAAACGGACCCAAAACGTCAGCTTCTTCGGCGTAGCCGATGGTTCAGCGCGTACTGGTCATGTTCCACAAACAACAGCAGTCCGGCCAGGTACAAACCGTAGAGCATCTGCACAAACACATTCTGCCATTCTTCCAGCAAACAGGAACCCAGAATGAGCATCAGGATGACTACCGACCCCGCCACCAGGGCCTGCCGGGTGAACAGCCCTACCAACAGCAAGGCGCCAATGAGCAGCTCGGCGAACGGCAGCACGTAACTGAACGGCTGCACTAGCGCCGTGGGCAGCATGGACTTCTGGAACAGCCCCATCATCCATTGGCTGAACTTCTCCAGTTTAGGCAGGCGTACCAGCCCGTGCCCGAAGAAGCTGAGCGCAATGGGCAACCGGGCCAGCAAATAAGCAAGCGATGCGTTTTTCATGCCGGTAAGTTTACTTGTTTTCGGCCCGAATTTCAGAGAACGGCAGTAAAACGGAACACTCAGGGCCGTATCCTGCAGGCAACCAGATTCCCTCTAACAGAACTTAGCTTTTTTGTTCCACGGCCACCAGTTGCTGCAAGACCTCCAGCACCCCGTTCTGGCTGTTGCTTTTGGCCTGGAAACGAGCCGCGGCTTTGATGTCTGGATGGGCATTTTCCATCGCGAAGCTGTAGTAGGCCTTCTGGATCATCTTCAGGTCATTGAGGTAATCGCCGAAGACCATGGTTTCCTCTGGGGTGATGCCCAGGCTTGCCTGCAGCACCTCCATGGCTTTGCCTTTGTTGGCTTCTTTGTGGCAGATGTCCAGCCAGATGCTGCCCGAGACCGTCACCTGCAGGTATTCCCGTTCGGCCTGGAAGTACGTGTTGCTGTTGTTTTCGGCGCCGGCCAGGTCACAGATGGCAATTTTCAGGAACTCATCGTCTTCCACGTCCATCAGATTCTCCACCACCTGCACCTCATCGTAATACAGGTCCACGTTTCTCCTGAACTCCTCATGGCTGCTCTCCACATAGGCCGTTTTCTTGCCGCACAAGACCAGGTGCACGCCAGGCACGGTTCCGGCTTTCTGCAGCGTCTGTTTAGTCACCGCGGGGTCCATGGCCTGCACCAGAATCTCCTGGCCCCGGTAGGCTACATAGCTGCCGTTCTCGGCCAGGAACACAATCTCGTCTTTGATGGGTTTGAACAGGTTGAGCAGGTTATAGTATTGCCGGCCGCTGGCGGCGGCAAACAGAATTCCTTTTTCTTTTAAAGCGTAATAGATAGGATAGAAATCTTCGCTTAGTTGATGTTGGGGGTCTAGCAGGGTGCCGTCCATGTCAGAGGCTACCAGCTTGATAGTTGAAAAATCCATAGGTACTCGGTTCCAGATAGCCTGGAATAAAATTAGATATGACCGCAAGGTAGGAAATACCGCTTACGGGACCTGAAAGTTGTGTAAATTCCTGAAAAGCCGGTTTTCTGCTTCTTTTCTAAGAAACAGGCGCAAAACAAGACAGGGCAAAGCCGGTACCGTGGCTGGCAGTAAGATATGCCATTGAAAGCAACTGAACAGAAAGAGCGGTTATCTACACCGATGAAAAGCTACCTAATGGCTTAACTTTTTTCCTCGGCCAGGTTCTGGTGCAGGTTTTGGGGGACTGCGTGGCCATCTCTCAGGAATACCTGAAACGTGCTGCCCTCCCCTAACTGGCTTTCTACCTTAATCATGCCGCCGGCATTGTCTACAATGCGTTTTACCATGTACAAGCCTACACCGGAGCCCTCTACGTGGTCATGGAAGCGGCGGAACATGGTGAACAATTTGGATTGCTGCGCGGGGCTCAGCCCCAGGCCGTTGTCTTTTACGCTGAGCACCAGATATCCATCTTCGCGGTGGCAGGTTACCTGTATCTGCGGCTTCCGGTCTGGGTGGCAGTATTTAATGGCGTTGGAAAGCAGGTTGTAGACAATGCTGCGCAGGTTTTTCTCTGAGAAAGACACCCTGGAGCAATTTCTCACCGAGGCTTCTATCTCCGCCTTTGATTTGGAAATGATCTGCTCCAGGTCAAGCTTAACCTCATTTACCAGTTCCTCCAGATTGACCATTTTGGCCTCCTGGGCGTTCTCTTTCTGGAGTTTAGAAATCTCGGTGAGGTTGGCAATGGTTCTTTTGAACCGGTCAACGGCCCCGCGCATCATGGCAATGATGGTTTCCACCTCTTGCTTCTGAAGGCTTTGGGTGGGTAACTCCACCAGGAGTTCTTCCATGAGCATTTCTATGTTAGAGATTGGCGCTTTCAGGTCATGGGAAGCCGTGTAGATAAAGTTATCCAGGTCTGAATTGGTGTGGATCAGTTGCTGGTTGGCAACCCGCAGCTCCTCGTTGGTCACGGCCAGTTCTTCGGCCATGGTATTGGCTTCCTGCTCCCGCTTCTCCAACGCCCTACGGGCCTCCACCTGGTTCGTCACATCGGTCACCAGGGCGTAGAAACCTTCCACGCTCCCGTTCCGGACATCGGGCACGTAACTGGTCTGGATATGTTTCTGGAACCCAATTCTATAGGGCATAGAAGCCTCAAAGGACAGCCGTTCTCCGGCCAGGGCGCGCCGCACGTAACCTTCCACGTTCTGGTAGGCTTTCGGGCCGATCACATCTGCCAGTTGCTTGCCAAGGAAGCCTTCTGCCTTGTGCGGGAACCAGTCTTCGTAGGCTTTGTTCACAAAGCCGTACTTCTCTTCCTTGTCTATATAACTGATGAGCACGGGCAATGAATCTGTGATGAGCTGCAACTGCCGGGCACTGGCTTCTACCGCCTTGCGGGCCTCCACTTGCTCAGTCACCTCAAAGGCCAGCACCAAAATGCCGTCTACCTGTCCCTGTTCATTGAAACGGGCCTGTTGAATGTATTTGAAGTACCGCGGCTCCAGCTCTCCACCCTGTTTGCGAGCCAGCGGAATAAGCATCTCGTGCTCTTCGTGGGTTTTCCCGGTTTGGTAAACCTCCAGGAAGGTCTGGTAGACGCGGTTGTTCCTGATCTCAGGGAGCGCCTCCAGAATAGGTTTGCCCAGAAGCTGCCGCCCAGGAAACAACTCCTGGTAAATGGGGTTCACCAGCTCATACACCATGGTGGGCCCATCCAGAATACAGATAGCGGCCGGCGCGCGCATGAAGAGGCGTTCCAGGCGTTGTTTTTGCTTTTCGGCTTCAAACTGAGCGGCCTGGAGCTGCTTGGTTCTGCGCTCTACCCGTTCCTCTAACTCCTGGTTCAGGGCCTGCAATACCTGGGCATTTTTCTCTATCTGCCGGCGAGCATCTACAAAACCTGTCACATCCAGCGCGAAGATAAGGATGCCGTTCACCTGACCTCTGGCGTCATAAAGGGCCTGGTAGATGAAATTCCAATAGATGTCTTCGGGCTCCTGCCCTTCGTAGCGGGCCACCGGAATCAGGACTTCTTTCCCCTCAAAAGTTTCGCCGGTCTCGTAGACGTTCCGGATGATATCGGCCACGGGTTGGTTTTTGAGTTCGGGCAGGGCCTCAAACAAAGGAAGTCCAGACAAGGCCCGTCCGGGGAAGAGCTGCTGGTAGGACTTGTTCAGCACTTTGTACACCAGCTCCGGGCCTTCCAGCATTGCCAGGGCAGCGGGAGCCTGCTCAAACAAGCGCTCCAGCCTTATTCTTTGCAACTCGGCCTGAGCCAGGGCTTCTCTTTCCCTTTCCTGGCTTTCTCTCAGTTGCTGTTTGGCTTTTTCGCTCTCAGTGACGTTTACCGTCTCGTGGATGATGTGGCTGATGTTTCCCTGGCTGTCTAAAACCGGCGAGTTGATGGTGTTCCAGTACCGTTCAATGAAGCGGCTGGGATTGGTCGGATCCGGGATATCGTACCGGAAGGTTTCCATCTTATGGGGCTTTCCCGTGGCCAGCACCTGCTCAATAGAATGGCGCAGGCTGCTGATGGCTCCTGCGGCTTCGGGGTTTTCGGGGAAAACCTCAAACACGTGTTTGCCTGCAATTTCATCGCGCACGGTGAGTGTATCCCGCAAATAGGCATCTGTGGCACCCATGATTATGTACTGGGGGGTCAGAATCAAGATCAATCCAGGCAAAGAGCCAAAGATCCTGTGAAAAGGCAGGTTCTCTTCCTTTGCTGTCTCACCAAGGGCGGCGGATGAAGTTATACTCATGTAATAAATCCGGGATAACGCGTCAGAATGCCCGCTATACGCGAAACTGGCCCTAAAAGATTACGTTACAACCAAAATGCAGAAAAATTTCAATTGTTTGAAAAACAGCCCAAAAATGCCTTTCCACCCTGCACCACCTGTTCTTCTTTAAAGCAACAGGTGGCACTGTACCTGGCCTTAAGTGCTTAGACCTTGAATTCTAATTTCTTAAATCTGTTCTCCCCAGCACAAGAACGCCCCCCAACGGTAACCATCCTGTGTTCAATCCGTTTTATAAGCTGCAATAGAGTAAGAACTTAATACATACCCATATGAAAAAGGTAACATTTTTAGCGGCTTTGTTTCTGGCTGCCGGACTGCAGATGAACTCCGCGCAGGCCACTGACCTTCCGGTAAAGGCGGCTCAGGACACCACCCAGGCCATGACCAACAAGGAACGGGCTAAAACCGGAGCCAAACAAGTTGGGCACGGTGCCAAATCGGTGGGAAAAGGTACCAAGAACCTGGCGGTGAGCGGCGCCAAAGCTACTGCCAAAGGTGCTAAAAAAGCCGGGAAAGCAGTAAAGAACACCGCCAAGAAAGGCGCTCAGAAAGTAGACCAGAAGGTTGACTAACCTTTTGGCCAGTACATAAGAAAAGCCTTGCCCTCACCGGCAAGGCTTTTTGTTTGCCTGCGTTTTAGGGCTTCCTTTCTGAAATAAGCCTTAAAACGTTCTTTTCCACCGTGTTCCTTATTAGTTTGGTCTGCCTTCCTCGTTCCCGGTTTCGGGTAGTTTAGAGACGGGCATGATCACAAACTCCTGGATGCGCCAGTTCAGGCTTTCAATTTCCTCGGCCAGTCGCTCTAGGCGTGGCATCAGGTTTGTCTCTTCCTGCGGCACCACAAAGGCCTCACCCAGGTAAATGTGGCCGTCTTCGCGCATCCTGAACGCGTGTTCCTTCACCCACGGTTGGGCCTGCAATTTCTGCCTGACCTGCTGAAAGAGAGGATCGGTTTTCTGGTCATCCACGTTTTTAGGAATCTGGTCCATCAGGTCACACACGGCCTGTTTCAGGTTGGTGTACCCATCTTTGATGATGTCCAGGGAAATGATGAGAGCCGCTACTGAATCGGCCCACCACCAGCCCAGTCCAATGCCCAGAATGCCGGGAATGGCCGCTGCTCCGGTCATCCAGTCGGCTTTGTTCATGTCGGCATCGGTATAGAGGTTCTTTTCGTGCAGTTTCTTGGCCAGGGGCAACTTCAGGCGGCCCAGAATCATGGCCGGTACCGTGCTGTAGACCATGGCGGCAATCATGAGATAACCCAGCCATACTTCTTGCCCGAAGATGACTTTGATACCGATAGTGGGGTGTTCCTGTTTAAGGAGCGTGGAGGCGGAATCATAGATAAGGAAAGCGCCTACGCAAAACAAGGCCAGGGCACTGCACAGGTACGCAATATTCACTACGCGGTGGTAGCCGTAAGGGAAGTCTTTGTTAGGTTTTTTGTGAAAGACGCGGGAGGCGACCAGGAACGAAATGGAGGGTGTAAGACTCAGTAAGTCTTCAAACCAGGCGGTTTTCATGGCTTGGGAGTTGCCCATAGTCAGGTACACCACCACCGCGGTGGAGACCAGATACGCCACCGTGATCCACTCCAGTTTCTTTGCTTTCCGGAAAACCGGCCGAAGTTCCTCCGGGTATTCAAATCTGTTGATTGGATTCATGGTCTGATTCTGTTTTCTAGGGCTGTTTTCTGTTGGTTCAGGAAAGTCTCCAGCTTTATAGTGAAAGCGTTCTCTCCCATGACAATGGCCATGACGTGCTTCTTTTTCGCCACCTCGGCAAAGGGCCTGGTAAAGGAGATCTTACTTTTCCAGGGAGAATCATCTGTGATACCGGCAATGACCACGTGCAGCTTTCTCTTCTCCAGTTCTTCCAGCAGGTTCTGCTCTGTATCATTCTGCCACTGAATGCTGGCGTTAATGCTTTTGGCAAAGGCTTTTACCAGTTCTGGCTCTATGCCGGCAGGTTCTGCTGCTCCTTTCACTACCCAGGGCGGATTTTCTGAATACCCTACCACCAGAGTGCCATTGGTTACTTTTTCCAGCGTTTTCTCCGGGTCTTTGGGGTAGTTTTCGCACCCGGCTAAGAAGAGCAGGGTGTACAGGAGCAGAAAAATACTTTTTAAGCGTGTCTGCATCAGTTATGTAAGTTTTATTGGAAAATACACCCAAGACGTAGGGCTTAGCTTGCCTAACCAAGCCTGTATTTAAAACATTTTATAGAAATTGCTGTTAGTACGCACTCCCCTGCCCAATGTTTAAAATGGTACCTGGCGCCTGGCTGGTCTTTTAAGCTTACTTCTGGCAAAGCACCCCTAAAACGTAGATACCAGAATAGCGCCTCTCATTTTAACCGCTCTATTATTTATTACTAAAATAATATTAAATTAAACTCTGCAATGTACCTTATACCTGGCAAGCGATACGTCAACCCTTCTATATGATAAAGAAATTCAAGAACACGGTAAGAACACGCATGGGCAACGCGGTGCAACCAATGGTAGAAGCAATGGTAAAACAGCGCCTGTTGCCCATGGACAGCAGAATTCTGGACAACTCCTTTATCACGGGTAAACTTCTGCCTTACAACACGGCCTCGGCGGACTATGTAGTGAAAGTGGAAAAAGACCAAAGGGCTTCCTCTACCCGCTTGCCAGTGCCTCCCATTGAATACTGGGAAGGATACGCCGATACAGAGGAGGATTACTTGGCCGGCGGCAAAAAAGACATGGACGTACTGCTTAGCATCCTGGAAAAGGCCGAAGCTTCTCCAAAAACCTTCACCAGAGTACTGGACCTGGGGTGCGCTGCGGGCAGAATGCTCCGGCATTTTCCGGGCACCAAAGGGAAATCTGAGCTCTGGGGCAGTGACATCAATGCCAGGTACATCAATTGGTGCCAGCAGAACTTTGATGATCCGTTTTTTTTCCTCACCAACACCACGGCCCCGCACCTTCCATTTGAAGACAATTCGTTTGACCTGGTGTATTGCGGCTCGGTTTTCACCCACATCACCGATACCGCCGATGCCTGGTTCCTGGAACTCAGACGGATTCTGCGCAAGGGTGGTTATGCGTACCTTACAATCCATGATGAGCATACCCTTGACCTGATGTTCACCAAATACAAAGATGATCCCCTGTTTTCTGATTTTGTGGAATCTGTGCGGCAGTTCTATGAGAAACAGTCGGTGCAAGGGCAGAACTATGTCTACTTCAACATCTGCTCAGATCCGGCCTCTCAGATCTTCTACAACAGAGAATACCTGGTAAAGAAATGGGCCCGCTTTGCCCGCGTGTTATCCGTCACCCCAGAAGCCCACGACCACCAGACCGCCATTTTGCTGCAGAAGCCTTTGTAGGGGGTAGCTACTTTTATACTGCCAACCAGCTTTGCCCGTTTTTCCTCCAGAAAGTCCCGCACTTCTTATCTTTGCAGAAATGGGAACTGCTTCTGAGAGGAAGATTGGTTCTGTGTTGGCATCTCTTATATGAAAAGATTAGCATTCTCGTTCTTCCTGCTTCTGGCAGCATTACCCAGTTTTGCGCAGGTAAGCCAGACCTCTGGCTCTTTTACTCCCGGGCATTACTATACCCCAGAAGGAACCCGCGTGGAAGGTTTACTCAGACACACGTTTGGCAACTCCTGGGGCGACAGCCCTGACAACTTTATCACGTTTAAGCCCGCCCCGGAAGCAAAGGAACAGAAGCTGACGGTTCAGGACATCTCTGCCTTTGTGACGGGCCAGGATAGCTTTACCGTAAAGCAGAACTTTGACATTAATGACCATGACCATTATGCCAAAGACTTTGTGCGGGTGGTAAAATCTGGCGAGATCAGTTTGTACCTGCATTACAGCACTGTCTCCACCCAAACCAGAAAACTTGTCCTGACATACTTGCTGGAGAAAGATGGCGAACTGTACCGCATGGTTAGGCCGGCTAACTTCAATGATCAGCTTCCCATCCTTATCGCCGACAACAAAGAGCTCCTGAACAAGATCAAAACCAAGGAATACAAGTTTGCCGATCTGCAGAAAATCATTGAGGAATACAACCAATGGTACGCTCATAAAGGAGCGACTCCCTAACCACCTAAGAACATTCAAGACCATAAAAACAGCATCGGGCAATCTCTCCATGGGGAGATTGCCCGATGCTGTTTTAGACATCCATCCTCTACCGTAAACCTGCCCGTTTTGCGGCTAGTTTCACGGAAAGAACGGCAAACGAGATCACGCTCAGGGTACTCACCGGCATGAGAATGGCGGAGACAATAGGCGTAAACTCACCCATCACGGCCATGGTCAACCCGATGATGTTGTAGACGAAGGACACCCCGAAGGCGGCCAGAATCAACCGGAGGCTGGTTTGGGAGAACCGGATGAAATGGGCCAGTCTGGCGAGTTTACCGGCATCCAGAATTCCGTCACAGGAGGGGGAGAAACCGGTTACGTTGTCGGTGAGGGCCAGGCCCACATCGCTCTGGCGCAGGGCTCCCGCATCGTTCAGCCCATCGCCCACCATGATGGGCGAACGCCCCTCCTCTTTCAGGCGCTGGATGTACTCCAGTTTCTGCATGGGCGACTGGTTGAACCGGAAATCGGCCTCCGGCCCGAACAGTTCGCGCAGACGCGGCGCCTCGCTGTCGTTGTCACCGGAAAGCACGGCCAGTTTTTTGGTTTTGCCCAGTTCCTGCACCAGTTCTTTCAGGCCTCTGCGGTACACGTTCTGGAACACGTAGTACCCGCGCACCTGGCCGTCCAGGGAGATAAATACCTTGGTCTGCTTCGTGTCCTGATCGGCCCCAAACTCGGCGCCTACCCAGGCCGCAGACCCGATGGAGATGTTCACATCGCCCACCAGGCCTTGTAGACCCGCGCCAGGTTTTTCGGTGAAGTTGAGCACCGGTTGCGGTTTTCCTTGCAGTTGGGCGTACAGACGTTGGCTTAGCGGGTGCGTAGAATGTTTTAGTACTGAGCGTACCAACTGCTCTTCCTGCGCGTTCAGGGCGTGGCCCACAAACGTAATCTGGGCGGCGCTGGGCTCGGTTAGGGTACCGGTTTTATCAAATACCACGGTATCGGCTTTGGCCAAGGCTTCCACCACGCCGCTGTTCTTGAGGTAGAATTTATGCCGCCCGAAGATGCGCAACGTAGCCCCCAGCGTAAAAGGCGTAGCCAGCGACAAGGCACACGGACAGGCAATCACCAGCACCGAGGTAAAGGCTTTGATTGCCATCTCGGTATCTCGCGGCACCCAGTACACCAGAGACGCGGCGGCAATGATCAAGGTCGCAATCAGGAAGGGCTTGCCCACGGCGTTGGCGTAGTTTTCAATGGTCTGCTTTTCCTCTTTTTTGAAGTTGACGTGGTTCCAGAGTTGGGTCAGGTAACCTTGCGATACTTCTTTTACTACCTCCAACTCAATGCCCTCGCCTAGTTGCCGGCCCCCGGCATAGATCACCTCGCCGGCTACCCGCGCCACTGGCACAGATTCACCGGTCACAAAGCTGTAGTCAATGTTGGCGGTACCGCGCAGCAAGATGGAATCGGCGGGGATGAGTTCGTGGTTGCGCACCAGAATGCGTTGGCCTTTTTGCAGCTCTTTCACCGAGGTAGGCGTTTCCTGCCCGTTTTTCAGAACCGACACCGAAATGGGGAAATATGAGGTGTATTCCCGGTCAAAGGCCAGCGAGTCATAGGTGCGGCGCTGCACCAATTTGCCGATCAGCATGAAGAACACCAGGCCGGTGAACGAATCCAGGAAGCCGGGGCCTTTGCCGGTGGCGATGTCATAGATACTCACGCTGAACAAAGACATGAGCCCAATGGCGATGGGCAGATCCAGGTTGATCATGCGCTGCTGCAATCCCTGCCAGGCGCTGGTGAAGAACCCGCGGGCACTGTACAGGAACACCGGCAAAGCCAGCAACACGTTCAGCCACCCAAAGAACCGCCCGAAGTGGTGCTGCAATCCGCCGAAGTACTCGGGGAAACTCAACAGCATCACATTCCCGAAGCAGAACCCGGCCAACCCCAGTTTGTAGTAGATGGAGCGGTCTTTCCTGGGCGCGGGCGCTTCCATGTCTGCCAGGGTGATCTGCGGCTCGTAACCGATGTGGGCCATCAGTTCCACTACCTGGGCCAGGGTGGTTACCCCCTGCTCAAAGGTCACGGCGGCTTCTTTGCGCAGGAAGTTTACGTGTACATCGGTGACGCCGGCGTTCAGACGGTTGAGGTTCTCCAGCAGCCAGATACAGGAACTGCAGTGCATCTGCGGAATATGGAACGTGATCTTGCTCACGGTGTCGTTCTGGAAATCCAGCAACTGCCGCTGGACTTTGGCATCGTTGAGGTAGGCGAACCGCGCGGAGGCAATGGGGTCTTTCACCGAGATGCCGGGGCGGTTGTCCAGGGTATAATAGGTGCAGAGGTCGTTCTCGGCCAGGAGTTCATACACTACTTTGCAGCCTTCGCAGCAGAACTCTTTTTGGTCAAACCGGATGGGGGTGCCGGGGCATTCATCGCCGCAATGATAGCAGGTGTGGACATCAGTCTCTGGATGTGCGGTCTGGAGCATACGTCTCGTTATTTAGGTAGTACAAAAGTACCGCGCCCCCGCCCCGGAGAACATGACAAAGATCACCCGCGCTTATGATGCTGCTCATGAAGGTTCTTGGCTTAAATACCCGAAATTTGTCTCAGTGAAAGTACATTTGGGAAGCGGTCTGGCCCCATGCCCCGAAGTAGTGAGCGCGGCATGTAAGCTGCCCAGACCCGATCTGTTTTCAGTCCATTTCACAGGAAATAGATTGAAAACAGATCGCCCCCTTCCCAGGACTCGTTAGTACCTGTTGTAAGTGCAAGAGAAGAACACCTCATCTATAGAAAAAGCAATCAGCATTAAAACCCTACCCTTATGCGCTCCCATACCCTCACCTTCGTTTCTGTGGCGGCCCTGTTTCTGTGGGCTGGCCTGATCATCGGGATCTCGTTCATTGAGGCGCCTGTCAAGTTTACTGCGCCGGGCATCACTTTGCCGCTGGGCTTAGGCATTGGTCGGTTGGTGTTTGGGGTGATGAACAAAGTGGAGATTGCCTTCTGCGCCATTGCGTTGCTGGCTTTCCTGTTCAACCATGCCTCTAAACTTGAGTGGACGCTTATTGCCGGCACGGCTGCTATTTTGCTTCTGCAGACTTTCTGGCTTTTACCGGCGCTGGACGTGCGGGCGGTGGCCATCATCAACGGGCAAAACCCTCCGGCCAGTTCGCTGCACTTTGTGTACGTGGCGTTGGAGTTCCTCAAATTTGGGTTGCTGCTCTTTACCGCCGGCATGGTGCACAAAGTCACCGTTACGCTTAAACATAAAGAGCGCCTCCGCTACCACCGCATACAGGAAATGGTGGCCTAGCCAACCCACCCGTAATCCTTTCTACCTACCATCATGAACGACAACGCCACTACCGCCAATCCTCAGGCTGTACCGCAACGGCCACTGCCAGATCTTGCCAGCCAGATCAGCTACTCCCTGGAGAAGTTCCAGAGCAGGGTTCTGCTGGACCGGAACGGGCAGAAAACCATTCTCTTCGCGTTCACTCCCGGGCAAGAACTGAAAACCCATACCACCCCCGTGGACGCCCTGCTGATCATGCTGGAAGGTGAATGCTCGTTTGTGTTTCCGGAGGAAGAAGTGGCGCAGACCTTACAGGCGGGTCAGATCATCCAGATTCCGGCGCAGGTACCCCACTCGGTGAAAGCCCTCAGTCCTTGTAAGATGGCGCTCATCCGGTAAGCAGAAGTAGTACTTTCAAAGCCCCGTCTTTTTTAGGCTGATTTTTCCAAAAACTCGCTTAAAACAGACGGGGCTTTTCGTGTAAGCAGCAGAATCTCCCAACTGGTGGCTCGCCCGCGCACCTTTCCCTTATCGGAATAAATACCTAATTATCAATCGGTAACCAACACAATCCTTGTACATTCGTTAGCCAAAGAAGTGTCTTTTTAACTCTGAACCCAAAGGCGACATGAAGAGAGGATTGAAAATTTTCTTACTGGTGATCTTAGGGCTGATCATAGTTGGCGGTGTGGTGCTGGCCACTACTCCTACCCGCAAGTTGCTGTCTTTGTTCGCGCCTAAGATTGACCGCCTCCGCATCACCGATACCCGCATCAACGAGGAAATGGTGACCATGAACGTGCTGGCCCATGTGCAGCCCTCCCTTGTGTCTGGGTTTGTAGACAGCATGTCTTACCGGCTCAGCCTGTACGGTACCCAGATAGCCAAGGGAAACAAATCGTTTGAGCGGGACGACCGCAAAGGCGATGCCCAAACCCTCAAGATTCCCATGACCATGAACCATAACGTCACCCGCGAGCTGGTCAGACGGCAGGCGAAAGAGGGAGACAAAGTACAAGCCTATCTCCAGATCTTCAGCGATGTTCCTCTGCTGGGCCGCAAAAAATTTATCATTGAGGAAGACCTGGACATGGTAATTCCGGCCCTGCCCGGCGCCACGGTCACAGATCTCAAGATCACTGATTTCGGGCTGGACGAAATGGAAATGGTCATGACCATGCAGCTGGACAACCCCAATGAGTTTGACTTCTACATCCGGGACATGAAAATGACCCTGAACTTTCCAGAGAAAATGACCTCTGTGGGCGGCAACGTGAAAGATTACCTGGTAAAGGCCCAGAGTGTCACTCCTATCCAGATTCAGGCGGTTTCAGACGTAAAGAAGCCTTTGAAAACCACCTTCAAAACCCTCACCGGCGACCAGGTCTGGCCTTACTCCATGAAAACCCACATGGTGCTGGAACCCAAAAGCGATGTGGTAGGCACCGTAGAAATGGATGCCGTGAAAACCGGCGAGATCAACGTGGTGCAGCAGGTGAAGAAGATTATCAAAAACAACAAAGAAGAGAAGAAGGCGGAAAAGGCAGAGAAGAAAGCCGAGAAAAAAGCCCAAAAACAGAAAGAGGAAACCAAATAGCGGCAAAGTGAATTTCAGGCCTGTTTCTCCGAAATCAGGCCTGACCAGGTAGGCGGCATGCTCTCTTATTGAACAAGAATTAGTAATTTTATATACTTCTTGTGTCTAAGACGCCTATGCCAAACACTCTACTTCCCGGTTTTCGCAGGAAAGCTTTTCTTTCTGCGGTTCTACTTTCGCTCTCCCTTCCGGCTATCACAGAAGCCCGGCAGTCGTCTTTTCCTACTGCATCAGATTCCTTACAAATAGGCTACGGAAACCAAAAAAGGTACCAGGCAACCGGTGCGGTGCAAACCGTACAGGCAACCCAGTTTAACAGAGGTTTGATCACAACCCCGGAGCAACTGCTGGTGGGCCAGCTTGCCGGCGTACAGATCACAGCATTGAACGGAGCACCCGGCACCAACTCCCTCATTCAACTGCAACGGACAGCCACCTTATCCGGAGAAACGGTTCCTTTGATAGTGCTGGACGGGGTGCTGCTGGAGCCGGGAAGTGATCCCTCGGTTATTTCGCCGCTGAGTCTGCTGAATCCTTATGACATTGCCTCGGTTACTTTTCTGAAAGATGCGGCCGCAACGGGTATTTACGGGTCCAGAGGGGTTAACGGCGTGCTGCTCATCAACACCAAAACAGGTACCCCAGACCGGAAACTGCAGGTAGAGTTCCAAAGCCAGTTTGCGCTTGCCACCCTGCCTAGAAAAGTAGAGGTCTTGTCGGCCAACCAGTTCCGGCAGGTGATCAACCTGCGCGGTACCCAGGAGCAAAAGGACCGATTAGGCTCTGCTAATACAGACTGGCAGGAGGAAATCTATGAAAATGCCGTGAGTTATGACCAGAACTTGAGTCTGGGCGGTACCGTGGGGTTTCTGCCCTACCGTATTTCATTGGGCCACCTGAAGCAGAATGGCATCGTCTCCAACACCAACTTCACCCGAAAATCGGCTGCCATTCACCTGACTCCTTCCTTGTTTGATGATCACCTGCAGATCCAGCTGAGTTTAAAAGGAAACGAAGGAGAGGCACGCATAGCCAACGCCAACCTTATTAATGCGGCCGTTCGGTTTGATCCTACCCAGCCCGTTTACACCAGCAACGGCTCCTTCTTTGAGTGGCGAAACCCTAACGGGGAGCAACTGGAATATGCACCGCTCAACCCGGTAGGCTTGCTAAACAGGGCCTTGGTGGAAGATGATTCCAAAAGAGGATTCGGGAATGCCCACCTGGCATACCGGTTCCACTTTCTGCCCGCTCTTACGGCGCATGTCAACCTGGGGTATGACCGTTTTCAGACCGACAGAGCAGGCAACCCAAGGCTATTTTCCACACCGCGCGGTTCCAGTGAAGTTTTAAATCAATCTGGCCAAACCAGAAAAAGCAGGCTGCAAGAGTATTACCTCACCTTCTCTGAGACCCTGGAACGGTTAAAGAGCCAGTTAGACATTACGGCCGGGTACTCTTTCCAGAAAACCAAAGAAGAAGGTTACTTTAACACCGTTACGGTCCCCCAGGCAGAATTGCAGAGTGCATATTGGTACCGCCAGGAAAACAGGCATAAGGCGTACTTCGGCCGGGTGCAATACGGTTTCAAAAACCGTTATTTCCTGTCTTTCTCCGCCCGCCAGGACGAGAGCCCGGTGTTTGCCGAAGAGAACCGCCGCTTCAATTCCAAAGCCGTGGGCCTTGCCTGGCAGCTCTCGCAGGAATCGTTTATGAAGAACCAGGAATTCGTTTCTGACCTGAAGATCAGGGCCAGTTATGGCGTGCAGGGAAACACGCCCGTCTTCCCCAACTTAACCCAAAACAACACGGGCGGCTCACTTTATCCCAACCCGTCCCTCACCTGGGAAAGCACCAAAACGTTAAATCTAGGCGCAGACTTCGGTTTGCTGAACAACCGCTTGACCGGAAGCCTGGACCTTTTTCACCGCACCACCAAGGACCTGCTGGCGTACAATATGCTTCCCTTCAATGGTATACAATATGTGATCACCAACGGCGGAGAAGTGCAATCCAAGGGTGCTGAGCTTGTGCTGCAGTACAAGGCTTTGGAAACAGAAAAAGCAGTTTGGCTTTTGGGCTTGAATGCTTCCTACTCCACTAATGAACTCAAATCTGTTACTCAAAACTTTCATGGAGGCTCCCTGTCTAATCCGCAGTGGTACATCAACAGGTCAGGCAGCGCCATCAATTCCTATTATGTGTACCAACAGAAATACACCAACGGGGTACCGGTGGAAGGCCAGTACGAAGACCTCAACAAAGACGGCCAGTTGACTCCCGAGGATCAGAAACCATTCCACAGCGCCCGGCCCAAAAGCCTGATCGGGTTGAGTTCACAGCTGAGATACCAGAAATGGAGCTTGGGCTGGCTGGCCAGAGCTGAGTTAGGCGCTTTCAATTACAACCGGGAAGCGGCCCAACATGGGTTCTATAATATCATCCTGCAACCCACCTGGTCACAAAACCTGTCTTCTGATGTGCTGAATACCAACTTTGCCGCACCACAGTACAACTCAAGCTACTACGTTCAGAACGCCTCATTTCTGCGGATGGAGTACATCAGTGTGGGGTATGATTTTGGGACCTTGCTGCAGGACAAACTAACGCTCAAGCTAAGCGCCACCGTGCAGAATGCCTTTGTGCTCACGGGCTATGACGGCCAGGACCCCGAAGTAGCCTATGGGGTTGACTTTGTCCAATATCCCAGACCGCGCACGTTCTCGCTTAACCTGAACCTTGGTCTTTGATTGATAGCGTCAACTGCAAAGCCCTGGAAGCACTTCACAGCTATTACCGGGGCTTTGTAGTTTTAGGGCCGTTTTCAGGAAAACAAGCCAGAAACGGGTCTATTCCGCCACCTCAAATTTGTAGCCGCGCCCGTGTACGGTGGTGATTTTAAGCGACGAATCGGGTTGCAGGTACTTGCGGAGGCGGGAGATGAACACGTCCAGGCTGCGGCCCACAAAGTAGCCATCGTCTTGCCAGAGGCGTTGCAGAATCTCTTCGCGGCGCAGGAGCTGGTGCGGGTGTTGGGCAAACAAGCGCAACAACTCGGCCTCCCGATCAGTGAGGGTGTGGGTCTGGCCCGCCACATGCAGCAACAGGTTCCTGAACTCGAGCGAAGAAGCGCCAAACTGGAGAATATCAGACACCGAAGTTGATGCTTCTGCCGGCTTGGTCTCAGGCTGGCGGGCAGTGCGGCGCAGGATGGCTCTGACGCGGTACACCAGTTCTTCCAACCCGAAGGGCTTGGTGAGGTAATCATCGCAGCCCAGTTCAAAGCCTTGCAGCCGATCGGCTTTCATCGCTTTGGCGGTCAGGAACATGAACGGCACTTCCACCTGGCGTTTGCGCATTTCCTGGGCCAGCGTGAAGCCATCTAGTTTGGGCAGCATCACATCCAGCACGCACAAATCAAAGGCGTTTGCCCCCAGCGCCGCCAAGCCCTGTTCCCCATCGGTACAGAGCGTCACGGTATAGCCCGCGCTCTCCAGGCTGTCTTGCAGCAGGAACCCCAGGCTGGGGTCGTCTTCTACGATCAGGATATGCGCCATACCTCAGTTAACTACTAGAAAATCTGCGATCTCCCGTTCCTGCCCGTTCACAATCAACGACACGCGGTGCGCGCCCGGGTAATATCTGCGGGTGGTGATGTACTTGAAACTCTGTTTGCGGGTAACGGAGGCCACCTCTACCGGGGCAAACTCCCGCTCGCTGATCTTGAACACCTTGCGAGCCAGGGAGTTGTTCGCTTTTTTGTAATACACGCCGTACTCCAGCCGTACTTTCTGCGGCGTTTCGGCGGTGTTTTTCACAGAAAAGGCGAAAAGCAGGTCTTTGCCCAAAGCCACCTCGGGGGTTAACACCTTGAAATCAGAGACCTCCAACTGCGCCTCACCGTCAAACCCGAAGTACTGCAACACCTCGGTGTGGCCTTGCTTCAACAGAGTGCGGCAGCCGTGTTTTACCACCCAATCGGTTTCCTTGGTTTGGCCTTTCCATTGGGCCAGCAGGTTCAACACCAGCTCGGGATTGTCTTTGGAGATGTCGTTGAGGTTGTTGGCCACACTGCGGCGCACAAACTCAGAAGGGTCGGCTTTGAGGTTTTCCAGGATGGGCAGAATTGGCGATGGATCGCGTTTGAGGAAGGGCAGCGCCATGGACCAGGGTAACCGCGGACGGCAGCCTTCACTGGCAAATCTGCGCACATGATGGTGTTCATGCGTGGACCAGGCCAGCATCTGCGCCATCATCTGCTCTGGGTACTTCAGAAGGAACGGACGCACGGCAAACTCACAGCTGATGAACTGGGTGATGTGCTCCATGGCCTTGGTAGAGGTTTCCAGGTCTTCCAGCCCGTACAGCTCCACATAATCCGGGAAGAACATGAACTCCACGTGCTGCACCGGAAACCGCATTTCCCGCAACTGCTGAATCGTTTGCCGGATCACCGCTACCGCCTCAGGGAAGTGGTGCGGCAGAAAGTGGTGCAACACCCGGGCCGTATGCCGCATGCGCTCCTTCAGTTCCCTGGCCTCCCAGCCTTCGGCGAAGATCAACTGCCTGAACTTTTCCTGGTCAAAGGTGGGCAATACCATCTGCAGAACCTGACCAAATTGGTCATAGAACCGGGGAGAATAGACTTCTTTCAGCGGGGTAGGCATAGCAGGTTCTCTGTGCGTTTGGGGGCTAATTTCAGGAAAAGCCTTCAAAAACGCTACGCTATCTGCTTGCCTTTATACCCGCAGAACGCTCCTGCCGCCAACGGCTGCCTTACTGGTTCAGAGATTCAAACCAGGGGAGCACTTCCAGCATCATGGGTTCAATGCTGGTGCGGTGCATGCCTCCTTCAATTGGGTGAAGCGTAACCTTGGTGGCCCCCTGTGACACAAACTGGTTGTAGGTGGTCACTGTGGTCTGGTAGAAAACGGCTTCGTCTTCAGTACCATGGTACAGGCGGGTGGGCGTTTGGGGTACCCAATCCAGAAGACTGTTCTGGGTGAGGGCTTGCTTTAGAACGGGCTCGCCGGAAGGATTGCTCAGGTTGGCGTAAAAGGTAGGGTTGAACAGCTCCGCGGTGGAAGTAGTGAGTTCACTGTTGATCTCTTCCCGGTCGCGGGTGCCGTCCAACAAACCGGGGATTTTACCGGCGTACGGCTGCTGGAAGAAATCGGTGTAGGGGCGGTTCCAGCCGTAAGTTACGTTATAGCCGTGCAGGATGAGGGGTAGAAACGAGGGTTCTGCATAGGTAGGCACGGTGGCAATGGTGTTCATCATGCCCTGCAGGTCATACCCGCCAGCCCCGGCGGCTACAGCCGTTAATTCCAGGTCATGGTCATCCTCGGCCTCTATTTCCTTTTGGGCCGCCAACGTCACGTAGCCTCCCTCTGAGTAGCCCACCAGAAACAGGTTGTCATTGGTGGCAATCTGCTGTTGCCCTAGGTAGAATTTAGCCGCTTTGAGCATGTCTATGACCGCGGCCGCAGAATGCTCCTCGTCATAGTAAGGGTGCACAATGTCTTTGGAAACGCCGTAGCCAATGAAATCTGGGATCACGGTCACGTACCCCACCGATCCGAAAAGTTCAAAGCCCGAGAAACCCGCGGGAAAGTTAGAAGGCGCGTCAGCTTCGGTAAAGATGGTTCCGTGCTGGGCACTCACAATGGCCGTGGCACCGGAGATCCCCTTCGGGATACAGAGCAACCCCGAGGCCTGCACCCGGTTTCCTTTGTAGGTGGTGTTATAGACAAACTCAAAGAACTCTACGTCATAGTCTAGATAGGACACAAAATTGGTGAACCCGGCAGCAGTGGCATAGACTTGCAGAGCCTCATTGGGGATAGTACCCAACGACTTGGCCGACACGAAATACTCGTCCTCGTCTGGCTTCGGATCTTCATCGTCTGAGAAATCACAGCTACTGAATACAAACAGCGCCAGCATCACCCAGCGCAACTTCATAAGATTCTCTTTCATAGTTGTCTTGTTTAGCCAGTGTCTTACCTGATTCAATTGAGTACTGATAGTCAAGGTATTAAATAATTACCCCACTAGAAAATACAACCACAACTATTTATAGGATAAAGCACCGCCTAAAGGGCAAGTAAGGTTGGCGGGGGTTGCCCTGGTTTGAGAAAAGAAAAGCAAAAACAAGGGATGAGGATAAGACTTGTTCCCTTTATGGAAGCTTCTGTACCGTGCATAGGACAACAACAGATAGATGTCCCAGAGCAAGCAACCACCTATAACCTATTCACAATCAACCACAAGCACTTAACAATTACATAATCTTGGGCAGTAGATTGGTAACAATTCCTTTACACACAGCTCAACAGGAAAAGGTAACTTGACTTTCTAATTCCAAGGTGATGAAAGTAGTTAAGGTACATACATTATTGACTGATCTGAAGCCTTTGATGGTGGAGGTGGAAGTCATTACCGGCGGTTACCTCACCGAAGAACAAACCATTTTCTGCCAGCGCCTGGAACTGGTGGGCGTGCCTTCCGGGGAGCAGCCGGTGGAATTCTACGCAAATGAAAACGACCACATCTTCGCTTTTCATTACGCCCGTAGATTAGACCTTCAAAAGGCCATCTGCGGCATTGATTACTTTCCAGAGCACAGCCAGCAGGAAGTTAACAAAGTCTCTGACCTCATACAGGAGGCCCAGCGAAAATAGCCTTCTTTTCAGAAATCAGCGACTTTCTTACCAGAGAACATTTTCTATGTATTCCTTTCCGCGGTAAACGTTGAAGTCTTTGGCCTTTCCATAAGTGAAGGTATTCGTACTTAATTCCCAAATAGAGGATTTATCTCCCCAAGGATCAACCAACAATTCTATGGTCTCCTTGCCTTTACATCTAAGCGCGTGTACCCAGGATAAATCTTTGTCATCTATCTTTTCAACCCATCCCGGAGTCCAAATTGAAAGTGTCTCTCCTGCTATAATCGCCCATTTACTTTCATTGTCAATTAATCCACAAACAGGGTCTCCGTAGAACTCTTCTTGTAAAAGTATTTGTCCTGTTCTTTTGTCAGTCAGAACTGCAACCTCATATTGATTTTCTAACAGAAGCAAATCCGTTTGATATAGAATGCTCATATAGCTTTCAAGAAGTTCATTACAGGTTTAATTAACCGGCAGCACCAGCCGGAAACAGGTGCCCTGCTGCTCGGCGCTTTCCACGCTCACGTGTCCGTGATGGGCTTCCATGATGGCCTTCACGTAACTTAACCCCAGCCCGAAGCCTTTCACGTTGTGCACGTTGCCGGTGGGCACGCGGTAAAACTTATCAAAGAGGAACTTCTGGAACTCCTGCTTTATCCCGATGCCTTTGTCCCGGATGCTGATCAGGATTCCCTGCTCCACATCGCGGGTACTCACTTCAATTTCGGGGGCCTGCGGCGAGTATTTTTCGGCGTTGTCCAGCAAGCTGTAGAGGGCGTTGGCTACGTGCAGCCCATCGGCATGGATGAGGGTATGGGTGGCTTGCAGATCCAGGCGCAACTGGCCGGCCCGTTGCTGCAGACGCGGGGTAAGGTTTTGCCCGGTTTGTTGCAACAGGGCGTGAAGATCCACGGTTTCTTTCCTGAGCACCAGTTCCCGGCTTTCCATAGTAGCCATCTGCAGCACGCGCTCTACCTGGGCGCGCAGCCGCTCGTTCTCAGAATGGATAAGATCATGGTAGCGCGAAAGCCGGTCGGCGGGCAGCGTTTCGGCGCGTTTGCGGAGCACCTCAGAAGCTAGCCCTATGTTGGTGATGGGCGTCTGCAGCTCGTGGGTGAGATTGTTGATGAAATCAGTCTTGAGCTCAGAAAGGCGTTTCTCCCGCAGAATCTGGATCATGGTGTACCCGAAGAACAGTACCACCAGCAACACCGCACCCGTGCTGTACCACCAGAACTCCATCTCCTTCAGGATAAACGAGGTCTTGCCCGGAAACACCACCGCCAGGTTATACACGGGCACTGCCCCCACCTGCTCATGCCTGATCACCGGGGCCTTCCCGCCCACAACTGATTTCTGCGGAGCCGCTATGTACTGCCCAAACATGAGCGTATCATCCAGGCTATTGTAGAGCCCAAATTCATAGCGCTCCTGCAACTGCCGTTTGGCAAATTCCTGCTGCAGCAGTTTACTGGCCTCGGTGGGGTCTACCGGGGCGTTCAGTTCCGCTACAAAGAAGTTGGATGCCACCTGCTGCACCGGCCTGGCCGAGGTAACCGGTTTCTGCGCTTTGGAAAGCAACTGGTCAGACACCTGGGTAAGGGCCACCTGTACACTGTGGTTGAACGCCCGTTCCTGGGCATTGTAGGCTTTGTTCAGCCACACCAACTGTACGCTCAGCAGCGCCACCAGCGCCACGCACGCCAATACCAGAATAACTTGGATCTTACGACGGCTCATGCCCCGAAAGTACTGAATTTCTGCGGCTCTTCTACCTCGTTAACATCTCATTAACATCTTTTTACAATCCATTAACCTGGGTGCGTTTCAGGAGCCAGTATGTTTGCAACGAAGCAGATTTCACCCGGAAATGGCCGGTCATGCCCTTAGAAGGGGTACGTTTGTTTCAGGATTGCGTCACCACCCCCTCGCTCGCCTCTGGCGAGTGTGAGCTATCAGGCGGCGTCTCGCCGCTATGCGGGATTTTACCCATATACCCATAGCGGCCAGAGGCCGCAACATAACGCACACTCGCCAGAGGCGAGCGAGGGAAAATGCAGCAGTCCTGCGCGAGGGATCGAAATCGGAGAAGTGGCATCAGAACACAAACACGAAAAACTATGAGCACCATCACCAAAGCACCTGCCAGGGTAACAGTACAGGCAACTTTTCTCTTCACCAAACGGCAATTCATCCCGCTGTTTCTGGGCATTGCAGTCATGGCAACAGGCTTCGTTTTGATGTCCTTAGACAATACGCCGCACGGCTACGGGTTTCTGGGCCTCACGCTTGGCCCTCTGCTGGTGGTACTGGGACTAGCGCTGCCGTTTTTTGGAATTTTACGGAAAAACAGCCCTGAAACAACTGAGCCTGCTTCTACTGCCTGGCGTGCTTTTCAGCGCTGGGACCTGGGACTGGGCATACTAGTTGGCTTGATTGCTTTGACCGTGTACGTGCTCACGCTGGAGCCCACCACCAGTTTCTGGGATACCGGGGAATTCATTGCGGCAGCGTACAAACTGCAGGTACCCCATCCGCCGGGGGCGCCGCTGTTTCTGCTCATCGGGCGGGTGTTTACCTTGCTGAGCTTCGGTGATGTGACCCGGGTTGCCTGGTGGATGAATTTCCTGTCGGCGTTGAGCAGCGCGGCCACCATCATGTTTCTGTTCTGGAGCATCACCCTGCTGGCTCAAAGGTTATTGTCCATTCCTGCGGATGGTCCCACCTCAACCCAACGCCTGCTCCTGCTGGCCAGCGGAACGGTGGGGGCTCTGGCTTTTGCCTTCACCGATTCTTTCTGGTTCAGTGCGGTAGAGGCCGAGGTCTATGGCATGTCTTCGTTCTTCACGGCCATTGTGGTTTGGGCCGCCCTCAAATGGCAAGCCGAGGCTGACTCGCCGGAGGCGGACCGGTGGCTGTTGTTCCTGGCTTATCTGGTGGGCCTTTCCATTGGCGTGCATTTGCTCAATCTGGTGGCTTTGCCCGCTATTGCACTGCTGGTGTATTTCAGGAAGTACAGGCCTACCAAGTGGGGCGTTCTGGCGGCATTGTTTTTGGGCGGAGTGTTGGTGCTGGCGGTGATGGAAGGCGTGATCACGGGTTTGCCCTCGGTGGCGGGGGCGCTGGAGATTTTCGTTGTGAACAGCCTGGGTCTGCCGTATGGCGCGGGCGCAATTCTTTTTCTGCTGGGGCTCACCGGGGCCATTGTGTACGGTTTACGCTGGGCCAAAAGAACCAACAAAGTGCTGTGGCATAATGCCATCATTGCCTTTGTGCTGGTGCTGGTGGGCTATTCGTCTTACCTCATGGTGCCCATCCGGTCTGGTTACAACCCGCCCATTGATGAGAACAACCCAGAGAACCTGCTTTCTTTTGTAAGCTATCTTAAACGCGAGCAGTACGGCAGCCGGCCTTTGCTGTTCGGGCCGCAGTTCAACGCGCAGGCAGAGAACTTTGAGAAAACCGGCCCTGTTTACGCGCCCAAAAACGGCCAATACGCCGTGGTAGATCACAAATATGAACCCATATATGCCGATCAGGAGAAAACGTTACTCCCCCGCCTCTACTCAGACCAACCCCTGCACCTGCGGGCCTATCAGTATTGGGGAGACGTGCAACAGGGCCAGAAACCTAGTTTCGGACAGAACCTGCGTTTTTTGTGGGATTACCAGCTGAACCATATGTACTGGCGGTATTTCGGGTGGAACTTCATTGGCCGAGAGAGCGATGTACAGCACGCTGGGGTGCTCTGGCCCTGGGAAAAGAAAACCGATGTCCCCGCGCCTCTCTCCGAGAGCAAGTCCCGGAACCAGTTCTTCCTCCTGCCGCTGCTGCTGGGTGTTTTGGGGCTGTTTCTCCAATTCCGGCGCAGATTCACCGACGGTTGGGTTGTCCTGCTCCTGTTTTTCTTCACCGGCATTGCCATTGTGTTGTACCTGAACCAGCCGCCCGTAGAGCCGCGGGAGCGCGATTACACCTTTGCCGGTTCTTACTACGCCTTCAGTATCTGGATTGGATTAGGCGTGCTGGCCTTACACGAATTCCTCCGGAAATTCATCAAAGCCGAAATGACCTCAGTAGCGGCGGCAACGGTCCTCTCCCTCACGGTTCCTACCCTCCTCCTGGCCGAAGGCTACGATGACCACAACCGCTCTAACCGCTACCACGCCCTGGACTCGGCCAAGAACCTGCTCAGCTCCGTAGCCCCCAACGCCATCCTGTTCACCAACGGCGATAATGACACGTTCCCGCTTTGGTACGCCCAGGAAGTAGAAGGCTTCCGGCCCGATGTGCGTGTGCTGGTGATGACCTACCTCAACACCGATTGGTACCTTGAACAGGCCCGCCGACAAATGAACACCTCGGCTCCGCTGCCGGCCACTATCCCCATGGAGCAATACGCGTTCAGCAGCAACAATTACCTGCCGTACGTGCCCAACCCCAGCGTGCAGGACAGCGGCATGGACCTGAACCAGTATCTGCAACTGCTCAGGCAAAACCACCCGGCGCTGCAGGTACAAACCCAGGACGGCCGCACCCTTACCACACTCCCTACCAAACGCCTCAGCTTGGTGGTGAACAAACAAGTTGTACTGACCAACGGAACCGTCTCGCCGGAGCGGGCAAGCCAAGTGACAGACGTAATGGCGTGGGAACTGAAAGCGGGTGCCCTGGAGAAAAAGCACTTGTTTATGCTGGACGTGATTGCCTCTAACCAATGGCAGCGACCTATTTACTTCTCCAGCACCGGCGCTGAAACTGCCGAACTGGGTTTACAGCCGTTCTTACAACTGGAAGGCCAAGCCCTGCGGCTGGTGCCCGCCCGTAACCCCGATGCGCAGTCCGAGGCCTACGTTGACCGCCAGCGTACCCAGGAAAGCCTGCTGCAGAAGTTCCGATACACAGGGTTAACCAATCCAGACCAGCCTTACGAGGAGAACTTCGTGAACCAGACGGTACCCGTGTACCGCCGGAACTTCGCGGAGTTGGCTCTGGCTCATTTACAGGCCGGTGACACTGCCCAGGCCCGCAAAGCTTTGCAAACTTGTCTAAACCTGATGCCCGACAAAGGCTCACCGCACAATTATGAAAGCGCGGCCCTGGTGTTGCCGCTGGCGCAGGCGGGACTTACCAAAGAAGCCCGGGAACTAACCAACCTTTTGAGAGCCCGCTTTGACACGCAACTCACCTATTACGCAAGCCAGCCCCCCTACTTTGAGCGGGAACGGCAGGTAAATCTCTTCGGGCTGCAGAACCTGGTACAAGCCGCTCACGCCGCCCGCTTGCCAGAAGCCAGGCAACTGGAGGAGCTGTTTCTGCGGCACTATGGAATGGCCAATGGAATGAGTGATTGAGTAAATGAGTGATTGAATGAATGAGTGATTGATTGAATGAATGGGAGTAGGAAGGATTGCTCTAATCGAATATCAGATGAAGGAATAACTGTTTTCAAGCCGATTTCTGGAAAAGAAGCCTGAAATGGTGTAAAGCAAAAAGCTCAGACTGGGAAGTTTTCCCGCTGAGCTTTTTCGTTTTACAACTGTTTATCAGAAATCAGACAGAAACCAAAACCAGCTTAAGTTCTCACCGGCTAACCTTTGTGCCTGTAGTTCCTGTCCTCATTAGGCTACGGCACTTGAGAAGAAGTTCGTTTGGGTGACTTTCTTCTCATCCAGAGCGGGCAGGGAGAGCACGGGCAGCACGTTGTCAAACACCAATCTGTCTGAGGGGCTGCTGCTGAACAGACCGTCCAGGAAAGAGCGGTTCTGCTTGGCTACTACCAGCAGGTCTGCCTGCTTGGTCTGGGCATACTCCTCAATACTGACGGCCATTTTATCCCCAAATACCCGGGCAAAGGTAAGGGCGGGTACTTCCAGTTCCCATTTGGAGGTAAACGCCGTCCAGCGGTCCAGGCTTTGCTGGGAATCTGGGTCTTCCTGAACGTATAGTACGGTTACCTCGGCCCGCAACGTGGTGGCCAAGGCTTGTAATTCCCGCAGGTGCCAATCGGCTTCGTGGTAGGGGTCTGTGGCGTACACAATTTTGTTGAACCCCCTGAACACACTGTTCCTGGGCACGGCCAGCACAGGGCAAGACGCATGGTTCATCACGTAAGACGCACTGGTGCCCGCCCATCGGTCCAGGGCTGAGTCTGCGCCTTTGGTGCCCATCACAATCAGGTCTATGGCGTGGGCTTTCACAAAATCAAGGGCGGTGTCCATGCCTACTCCCCGCAGCAACTCGCTTTGGACCTCCAGGTCTGGATTGATCCGGCGCACGTTCTCTACCAAGTCCCAGAGTTTCTCATTGGAGATCCGCTCGCGGTCATGGTCTACTTCTACATCATTCGGGGTGTACAGCGTTGGATCGGCCCAATTCAAGCCGCTGACCGAGGAAGTGGTTCCGGGTAATTGGCTTGAAAAGTGAAAAACGTGCAGAAAAATCAATCTGCCTTGCAGATGCCGGCACAGGGCTACCGCGAACTCTATCGCATTGAGCGCCTCGTCAGAGAAATCGGTAAGTATGGCGATTGTTTTCATAGGGCAGCAAGATTGGAAGATGGAACATCTGGTAATATGTACTCCTTCCGCCAGATATAGTTTCTTTTGAATATACGTGACTTGCTCCTGCTCCAGTTATTCTTTCAATCTCTCATTCACTCCATCAATCCTTAATAAGGAATCTGCAGGGCCTGCAACAGGCGGTCTTCCAGGTCATCCAGTTCACAGAAACCGCGGGAGATAAGGCGAGGCCCGTTGGGGTGGTCCAGGTAGACGCTGGGCAAGGTGGTAACCCCCATTTGCTCTACCCTACTGAATTCTTCCTGGGTCTGCCGGTAGATTTCCTCGGTCTCAAACACCGCCAGGAACAGGTTCTCGTCAATCCCGAAGGGGCGCACCACGTCTACCAGCACCTGCGGATCGCTGATGTCCAAGCCATCGGCATAAAAGGCAGAATGGAGCGCCCGCAGCACCTCCAGCACCAAACCCGGCCGCAGATGGCGCACCGTCAGCAGGGCCCGGCAGGCGGGTTCTGTGTCATAAACGGTTTCTTTCTGAAGAAAAAAGCTATAGTCAAAGGGCAGCATAGACTTTCTCTGGGCTCTGTGCCAGCTCACCGCCAGTTTGTCTTTGTCTGTAGAGGCTAAAGGTTCCTGGGCATACGGCCGCAACCCGCCCACCATCACCTGCACCGACAACCGTCCGGACCAAAGTGCTTTCAGCCGCCTGATCACGGGGGTAAACCCATAGCACCAGGCACACATTGGATCAGTGACGTACAACAAAACCGGGTTATCTGGGGGCATTTGCATAAGCGTATTTTACTTTGTTTCTCTCTTTTTACCGAGAACTGGGGTCCAAAGGTTCGGAACCCGCTATTCCGGGGAAGAGCATTATTCCTTTTCCAAGCCCGCTATTTTAAGTTGATTTTCTGTAAAACAGCCCTAAAACGGCTATTCATGGTAGATCATTTTCACGGTCATGCCGCCGTCAATGACCAGGCTCTGCCCCGTAATGAAGCCTGCTTTGTCTGAACAGAGAAAAAGAGCGGCCTCGGCGATGTCTTCCGGCGTTCCCACGCGCCCCACCGGATGCTGGTCCTTGTCTTCCTGGCTGTGGTGCGGCTCGGTTTTCCGGCCTTCTTTCTGCCAGAGGCCTGTTTCTATCCACCCCGGGCTAATGGCGTTTACCCTTACTTTGGGTCCTAGGCTTACGGCCAAAGAATGTGTAAGGGCCTCCAGGCCACCTTTTGAGGCCGAGTACCCAAACGTATCTGGTTCAGACATAAAGGCGCGGGTAGATGTGATGTTGAGAATTGCCGGGTGCAGGGTTTTCTCCAGCAGCGGCAAGGCATATTTCGCACACAGGAAGGGTCCACGCAGGTTAACGCTCAGCACTTGGTCAAACTCCGCCACCGGCAACTCGGCTAATGGTTTTCTGGCCGGTGAGGCAATGCCGGCATTGTTTATGAGCACGTCTAACTGGCCATATTTCTGTTCAATTTGCTGCATTATGCCTTTCACCTGTTCTTTCTTGCTTACATCGCAGGGCAAAAAATCGGCTTTCAGGTACTGGGAATCTAACCAGGTTAATGCATCTTCGCCAGCCTCGGGGTCAAGGTCTGTGAGGATGACTTGGGCTCCCACCCTGGAAAATGCCTGTGCCATGCCGCGCCCAATGCCCTGCGCCCCGCCTGTTATGAGGATCACTTTTGAAGTATAATAGTTCTGCATGTCTTCTGTCTTTTGCCTTTGTATTCGGGGAAACCACCAGGGAAGTTCACTCAAAAGTTAACTCCGCTACCTGTGCAGGGTTGTGGCACATCAGCAGTGTAAAGGGGAAGAAAGCAATGGAGCAATTCCGTTTTGCCCCGATGCATGGAAAGGCCAGCAGAAGCCACACCGGCAGCAAGGTCCACAACTCTCCTCTAAACAACCTACTTTTTCCCCTCTATCCCGTATCCCGATAAAGAGAAACATCACCACAGAAACTTCCTATCCACAGAAAAATATAAGGCTATGAAAACCACATCCCTCTGGCGGCAAGATGCCCAGGCAACCAATTATCCCACCTTAAAAGGAGATCTGGAAGCAGATGTCGCCATTATCGGCGGCGGCATTACCGGAATCACAACGGCGCATCTACTGGCCTCGGCCGGAAAACGGGTAATTGTGTTGGAAGCCCTGAAGGTAGGAGAAAGTACCACGGGTTACTCCACCGGTAACCTGTACGCGCCCGTGGGATCATACCTGAACGTGCTGGAAAAGAAGTATGACCAGGAAACCGTAAGGGCCTTAACAGCCTCCAGAAGTTCGGCTATTGATTTAATTGAAAGCCTTACCCAGCAGTTTAACATAGATTGTCATTTCAAGCGGGTGCCCTGGTATTTGTTTACCGAGTACGAGCCGCAGAACGCCTTTATCCAGGCCGAGCTGGAAACCGCGCAGGCAGTAGGATTGCCCGCCTATAACGATGAACCCAGAACCTCGCTCCCGTTTCCTATCACCGCCGCCCTGCGCATAGAGAACCAGGCACAGTTTAACCCGATGGCCTACGTCAAAGGACTGGCCGACAGCATCTCGGGGCCTAACTGCCAGATTTTTGAGAACACCCAGGTCACGTACGTGGAGGAAGGCCAAGCGCATGTGGTGCATACCGAGGGCGGCACCGTGCGGGCCCAACAGGTAGTACACGCCACGCACACACCCAAAGGCATCTGGTTCCTGCACACGCTTCTGGGTCCGTACCGCGAGTACGCACTGGCGGTGTCACTGAACTCAGCGTATCCGGAGGGCACGTTCTGGGACTTCAACGCCATGCACCACCACTCCATGCGTACCTACGTTTCTGACCAGGGAGAACCGTATCTGCTAATCCTGGGCGAACCGCACAAAGTGGGCCACAAAGAAGACAACGAAGAATCCTTCCAGAAACTGGAGCAGTTTGTGCGTGAGCGGTTTGATGTAAAAAATGTGGAGTACCGCTGGGCCGCGCAGCACTACAAACCCGCCGACAGTTTGCCTTACATCGGTCGGCGCGACAATGACACTGAGATTTACGTGGGCACCGGGTACGAAGCCGATGGCCTCACCTTTGGCACGTTGGCGGGCATGATCATCAGTGACCTGATCCTGGGCCGAGAAAATCCCTACGCCGAGATGTACTCTCCTACCCGCCACAATCCGAAGAAAGCGGCCGGTAAGTTCATCAAAGAGAACGTGGACGTGATGGCGCAGTACATCAAAGACCTGCCCTACCGCAGCCAGGTAGAAGATCTGGCCGACATTGCATTGGGCGAGGGCAAAAACATTGAGATGGACGGCAAGAACTACGGTGCCTACCGCGACGAATCAGGGAAACTGCACGTGGTGTCGGCGGTGTGTACCCACATGGCCTGCCTGGTGCATTTCAACAAAGCCGAGAAAAGTTGGGACTGCCCCTGCCACGGCAGCCGCTTTGGCGTAGACGGGAAAGTGCTGGAAGGCCCTGCGTACTTAGATCTTTCCAGAATGCAGGACAAACCCAGCTCCACCAACCGGTATAAAAAGATTACCTCGGCCTTTTTCTTTACCGCCTCTGCCCTGGCCAGCGCCTATTTTTTCAGAAAAGCCATGAAAGAAAAGGGTTACTCCAAATCTAAGAAAGGTGGCAAACGGTTTTAGTTGCCCGCCATTCTAAAAGAGCGATTGCTGAACACAAGGCAGCGTCTGAATTGGGCCTGATTTCCTGAAAACAGGCCCAATTCAGACGCTGCCTTATTTTATTACCTGCCACCATTTACTTGAACAGATTATAGCGTACCCCTACAAACCCTCTCCTGCCCTGCAGTGACGCATAGTTGTAACTGGGGTCAAAGGTGTAGCCATGCGGGTTGGTGACGGGATCGTTTACGGTGCGGTCAAACGGATCAAAGGGACGCATGATGGGGTCCTGGGGCACAAAGTTGAACAGGTTCTTCAGGCCGCCAAACACCTCCAGCCCGTTCTGCCATTTTTTGGTGAGTTGCACGTTTACCAGGCTAAACCAAGGCGAATACTCGGGGCGGTAGTCATGGGGTAAAATAGGCAGGCGCATGGGGCCGTAGAACGTACCGGTAAGGTCAACGGTGAGATTGCCCGCAAACGTATAGCCCGCCAGAAAATTCCCCGACCACTCCGGGGCGTGCAGTTGTACCCGCCTCACCAGCGGTCCCTCTCCTTCGGCTTCTTTCTGGTACACCTGCATATAGGTTACTCCCGCAGAAAGCTTCAATGGGCTGTAGAACGAGAACTCAGTGTTGAGGGTGATGCCTTTGGAAACCGCGTGGCCCTTTAGGTTAGAATAGATGATTTTCTGCGGATCGGTGTCAAAATCGCCGATGATTTTATTGCTGAAGCGCGAGTAGAAACCGGTCACATCTACGGTTACCAGAAATGCCTCCAGAGGGGCCTGCCAGATGTAATTCAGGTTGCTGTTGACAGACTTTTCGGACTCCAGGGCCTCGGTAATCACTACCTCGCGTGCTCCGGTGAGGGCGGCGTGGTCTTCGGTGAACAAACTCACCACCCGGTAGCCCGTCCCGAAACTCGCCCTTAGCGTATGCTGCTGCCCCGGCGACCATTTGTACGCCACCCGCGGTGACTGAATGTGCCCATGCCGTTTGTCATAGTCATAGCGGTAGCCCAGCAGGAGTTTGTGTTTCTCTGAGAGAATCCATTCATCCTGCACAAATATGCCCGGCAAGGGGGTGGTTACCGGTTGGTTCTGGGGGTTCATTTCATCGGCTGAGGCCGTGGCAGGCGTATTGTCGTCATAGTGGGTGTACCGGAAGGAGGTGCCCAGCAGCAGGTTGTGACGCGGGGTGATGGATTTATCCCAGTACAACTGCCCGAAGGCCACGGTCTGGTCGGCGTGGAAAGGTGTGGTGCCGTAGAACGAATTCTGCTGGTGCCGGTTCAGAGACAATTGCGCCATGATCTTCTCCTGCACGGGCAACTGGTACTGGCCAATGAGTTCCCAGCGCTTGGTGTAAATGCTTTCGCCGTAAAGCTGGTCTGAGCCGCGGTGTTCTTTGGTCCAGTCCATCTGCCCGCCCCAGCGGTCTTCGTACACGTACCGGGCCGCCACGCTGGCTAACCGGTTCTGATCCCGCTCAAAGTCCCACTTATTGAACACAGACACGCGCTGCTGCAGGGTGACATCGGTGAAACCGTCCTGGTTTTTATCCAGCGGGTTCTGGTAGTTGAAGTAATTGATGCCCAGCAACCCGTGCGCCTTGCCCGCCTTGAACTTCAGGCCCACATCTGCGCTTACCTCCCCCCAGGTGGTACCAAACACCTCAGCACTCACCCGCGGTGCCTTAAGCGGACTTTGGGTGATCACGTTGATGATGCCGCCCATGGCCTCCGAGCCGTACAGAGAAGCCGCCGGACCTTTCACCACCTCCAGCCGCTCCACCAGGCTGTTGGGGATACCGTTGAGGCCGTACACCGTGGAGAGGCTGCTCACCAGGGGCATGCCGTCAATGAGAATGAGCGTGTAAGGTCCTTCCATGCCGTTGATATGGATGTCGCCGGTGTTGCAGACGTTGCAGTTGAGCTGCGGCTGCACCCCATTGATCATGCCCACGGCCTCAAACAAACTGGGCGTGGGATTCTTCTTGAAGTACGTAGGCGTGTACACCTCCACCGGCACCGGGCTCTCTAACCTACTCACCTCTTTCATGGTGCCCGTAACCACCACCTCGTCCAGCTTTCCGGCCGTGGGCCTAAGGTTCACCTGGTAACTGGTTTTCCCTGCCTGCACCGCAAGCGTATCGTTCTGGTAGCCCAGAAAGGAAACTACCAGCTGCGCACGGGTCTGGTTCTGGGGAACGGAGAGCTTGAACCTACCCTTCTCATCGGCCATGGTACCAAGCGTTGTATGCAGCACGCTGATGTTGCAGAACCCCAACGGCTCCCGCGTCTGCGCATCTTTCACACTCCCCGTAATGGTGATTTGTTGGGCAAAGGCAGTTAAGGGCAATATGAATCCAAGTAAGGCGAGTAATTGTTGCCGCATATTCAAGATTAAACTAGCTAAAACATATTTTTAGACTAACCTAAAAATAAAATACGAACAACTTACACTATAGTTTAGATATATTTTATCATGTTCTGCTTTAACAACTTGCTGTAAGAGAAAAAGAGTAAAAGGAGGTGGATGCAGGATTGGTTGGCACCTTGTAGGGATTTGCATATCCATTTATAAGGGCGTATCTATGAACCGATGTTTAAAAATAAGCGCACCTCCACTGACGGAAGTTACTAAGCCTTTTGCCTGGCGCTGGATGTGTTAAGAAAGTTTGTTAGGAAGACAAAAAGTCCGGAACAGAGGCTATACCTACCGATAGTGGCTACTTACAAGCCTGTGCTGGGCCAGTCTCAAAAATTATTTCACATAGGAGAGCTATCCAAAGGCCGCAATGGGTAACAGAGCCACCAAGGAACCAACTAGTTAACTAGGCCTGTGAAGCACTCTTCATAAAGTTGGCAAGGTTATGGCACTATTCCTATCAGTATTGTCGTTAGTAAAGAAGACAATCTATTGTCTATATTTAAGGGAATTGCAGCTGAATCATTCGCTATACTGCAATCCTGTTATTCATTTCTGATCTGTGTTTTTGCAGCGCTTTCGGCCTGGGATTACTAAATCAAGAAGTTAATCCTAAGTCATTAAGTGTTCATGTCACAAAAACTAAAATTCGTTAATACTAACCAGTCTGCTTTTTTCTCTACCGCCCGCAAAAAGGTGGAAGCCTATTTTCAAGAGCAAGGGATCTCTAAAAATGCCAACTGGTTAATGTGGGTCAAAACCGTTTTCTACCTGGTTGGTTTCTTTTCCCTTTACTTTCTGATTCTTTCCGGCTGGTTCAGTATGGGGACCACCATCGGCATGACCCTGGTTCTAGGAGCTTTTGGGGCCTTTATTGGGTTCAATATCTGCCACGATGCCATCCATGGATCATTCTCCAAAAGCAGCAAGGTTAACAAAGGCCTCAGCTATCTTTTTTACCTCATTGGGGCTAATCCTTACCTCTGGAACATCTCCCACAACGTGGTGCACCACACCTATACCAATATACCCGGTCATGACGAGGACATAGAAGTAGCCCCCGGCCTGATCAGGCTAGACGAAAGCGAAAAGGTGAACAAGATCCAGCGTTTCCAGCACCTGTACGCCTTCTGGCTGTACGGCC
Source organism: Sabulibacter ruber (assembly GCF_017355955.1). Lineage (GTDB taxonomy): Bacteria > Bacteroidota > Bacteroidia > Cytophagales > Hymenobacteraceae > Nibribacter > Nibribacter ruber_A. The sequence goes on from NZ_JAFFID010000001.1 coordinate 1,767,631, forward strand.
TGGCTTCGCTCTCCTGGGCGCTCCGGAAAGATTACATAAAGTTCTTCCAGAAACAGATTGGGCAACACCAGAACAATCACCCCAAACGCGAGTACTTCAACCTGTTCTTTTTCAAGTTTGTCCATTACTTCCTGTTCATTGGCGTGCCATTTCTGGCCTTGGACCTGACCTGGTGGCAGGCAGGGCTTGGTTTCCTGATCATGCACCTGGCAGAAGGAACCGTAATGGGATTGGTATTCCAGTTGGCCCACGTAGTGGAGGGCACTGATTTTCCGGTACCCAACGAGCAGGGCAACATGGAGGAAGCCTGGGCCAACCACCAGATGCGCACCACAGCCAACTTCGCTCCTAAAAGCGCGGTAGCCAGCTTTTTCCTGGGTGGCCTGAACCGGCAGATTGAGCACCACCTTTTCCCCAAGGTTTGCCACGTCCATTACCCCGCCATTTCTAAGATTGTAAAAGAGACGGCAGCAGAGCATGACCTGCCTTATCTGGAGATTGAAAGCTTTAAAGCAGCTTTATTGTCGCACTACAGAATGCTAAGAAAACTGGGGAAAGAGGCATATGCAACCCAAGGTCATAGCCCTCAACTTGTGAGCTAAGCTGAAAGATAATAGAATATGAAATCTGATAAAACGAGAAAGCCGCAGGGGATTGATCCTGCGGCTTTCTCGTTTTTACAAGTACAGCTTAATGGCTCGGTTTGTCTGGGCCAAAACTTAACTCTCGTCCATAATAGACCAACTCTTTTTGAGAAGGACTATCTGGAGCGGTGCAATAATAAACGCGTTTCGCAAATCTCCTTACCACTAATTTTTGAGTAGGGTTGGCATTGGCGTACACGGTTGCTCCTACAGGATATTGAAAGTCCATCATGCCTTAATATACGTAATAAAGCAGCATTAAAATGGATTTTCTCCATCTAATTCACTTATTGGATAAAAACCTGCTTTAGGTTTTCAAACAAGTTACAAGTTAGTTAAACCTACCCGTTACTGCAGATTTCCTTCCCGTACCAGAAGGTAAGTAGTGACCAGAATAGCGTTCTGCCGGGTACCTTCCTCTATACCGGTCCTTAATTGGGTAGACACACTTTGAATATAAAAGCCGTTATTCAGAAACTGGGCTATCTGGTAGGTGGTATCATTTGATGACATTTGGTTATTGCCGGGTTTGGGGTATTCCACCCTGCTTAGTACCGTTATTACACGCTGCTCCATATCTATCTGTAAAGTCAATCAATTTAACTTCTTGTCCAACGCATTTGATAAAACAGAGGTTAGGAAGCGGAGATGCAAATCAGCCTATGGGAATCCCATTTCAAGCCTTATTTGGGGAAATTACACCTAAAATACTGAGCATCCGTTTAAGATGAGAGACGACAATTCCGCCGACATCTATTTCGCCCTTTCTTCATTTTAACCATGTACATCAAAATACCCGCAATAGGAAGTATTCAGGAATTAGTACTCAACACAGACTTCATTGTTTCAGTGACACTTGACACCACCAAGAGCACCGATGTGTTGGAAATTGAACTTGTATAGGGAGACCGGACCCAAGTACTGGAATATTATTTTGAAGATGAGGGCGAGATGCAGCAGATGTATCAGCGCCTGAACACACTTCTTAACGCAGTAGAACTGTCAGCTTCTTGAAGCCAACGATTATTTTAAATAAGACTCTGATTTACAATTATATAACAATATAAATCTCGGTTACTTCTCTGGGTTTGCCGTATACCTTAGAGTATACACTAACTAGGTAATTCCATACTCCAAACATCATGAAAGCCAAGAACATTATAATTGTATTGTTAATGGGGGTATTCACCTCTTTCTATACCCAGGTTTCTGCGCAGGCTACTCAGAATGAACAGGAACTCGCAATAGAGCAGGACTCTATTAAACAAAAGGCGCAAGCAGATAAAAAACGCCTGAATGATGCCGCCATTTTAAGAAGCACTACTAAATCTGAGGCCAAAGCCGCCAAAGCGAACGCCAAAGAAGCAGACCGGATAGAAGACGATGCCTCCGCTGCAGCCAAACAAGCCAAGCAAGCTTCCAAATTGGAGGCAAAAGCACAGCGTAACCGCATTAAAGCCGATAGGCAAGCTAAAAAAGCTGCCAAAGCGGTAGAGAAATCTAGCTACAACTAACCGGAGACTTCGTGTTAAAAGCCTTTCCTTATGGAGGGCTTTTTTGTTCAGGAAGTTCAGGAAAGTTCCACTTGTGCCATCTCAGAGGACTTGAAATTGATTAAAGCCTTCAAACCATGAATCCCCTGTTTTTAAGCCAATTTTATGGAAAAGAGCTTAAAAACAGGGGATTCATGGTTAACGTTTGAAAGTCCCTTTTGCAGGGAATCACTGCATAAACTTACTTCTTAGGTCTTTTCTTGCCTTTCTTCTGGTTTTCAAACTCCTCTACTTCTTTGAGCAGGGATTTCAGGTCGGGCTTTACTTCCGCCGAGAAATCGATGGTGGCGGTGTAGTCTTCTTTATTTATTTCCAGCACTTTGATGGGCTTGCCCAGGTAAGACTCAATTTCATCCAGGATAGGTTTCTCTTCGGGGCTGCAGAAAGACACCGATTTCCCCTTCTGGGTACCCCGGCCGGTCCGGCCTACGCGGTGCACGTAATTCTCGGGCACATCGGGCAAGTCATAGTTCACCACGTACTCCACGCTGGGGATGTCAATGCCGCGCGAACTCACATCGGTGGCAATCAAGACTTTCACCTCGCCTCTTTTAAAGCGGTTGAGGGCGGCCAGGCGGTCTTTCTGCTCTTTGTCTCCGTGCAGGGTCTCGGTTTTAATGCCCACGCGTTCCATTGCTTTGTGCACGCGCTCGGCCCGTACTTTGGTGCGCACAAACACCAGGATCTTGCTGCCTTCGTTTTCCTTTATCACGCGCTCCAGGAAGAAGCGCTTGTCGTCCATGCCTACGTAGGCAACAGAGTGGTCCACGTTTTTGGAAACTGGATCTTTAGGCGATACCTGAATACGGATAGGCTTGGTCACCAGCGAGTACGCCAGTTCTTTGATTTTCTCATTGATGGTGGCCGAGAAGAAAAGCGTTTGCCGTTTGCGGGGCAAGTGCCGCATCACATCCCTGATGTCTTTGATAAAGCCCAGGTCCAGCATGTGGTCGGCCTCGTCCAGGATCAGGATTTCCACGCGCTCCAGCCTGATGTAGCCTTGGCTTACCAGGTCAAACATGCGGCCCGGGGTGGCCACCAGCACATCAATGCCGTCTTCCAGTTGCTGGATCTGCGGCCCCTGCTCCACGCCCCCGAACACCGAGAACGTATTCACCCGCGTGTGCTTGCCCAGCGTCTGGAACACCTCGGTTATCTGGATGGCCAGCTCGCGGGTAGGCACCATTACCAAACACTTGATGCCGTCTCTGCGGCCGTGCTGCTTGCGTTCATGCAACATGTGCAGCACCGGAATGGCAAAAGCAGCCGTTTTCCCGGTACCCGTCTGCGCAATGGCCAGCACATCCTCCCCTTTCAGGATAGGCGGAATGGCTTTGAACTGGATATCGGTGGGTTTCTTGAAGTCCAGTTTCTCCAGACTTTTCTTAATGGCAGGGTTGATATGGTAATCTTCGAATCTCATGGTAAGTGTTCCGGCGTGCGCCGATCTAGTCATCAGTTTCTCCTTTGTACGAGAAGCACCAGCAGAAACATTCTGCAAAGGTGCGATTTCTTTCTGGGTTTTGCAGAGCCCGCCAGAAGATAGAATTCTGATGAGTCAAAGAGGACCAGCCCATTGCTCTTATCGTTTCAGGCCTGCTTCCTGAAAAGAGGTCCAAAACAGACAAAGGCACGCCTTGGTGGAATAACAGTTCTGCCGCACTTTACCAGTGCGAGTCATTTCTGGCCTGGTTTTCTTATTTAAGCCGAAAAACAAAAAAGCGGTCAGTTACTTAACTGACCGCTTTAGGATTTCTGATCTCCGGAAAAATCAAGCAGAAGGAGGCAAAAGAAAAGCTTTTTTATTAGAACGCAATGCCTAAGCTAAAGCCCAACCCTCTGATGCCCGCAAAAGGTGAATTCCCCTTCACCGTTACGCCTTGTTCTGTCACGGTGGCGTCTATTTTGGGGCTGCCGGGTAATTCATCGTTGATAGATTCAATGTCTTCCTCCAGATCTCTTCTCTCCTGCGCACTCATGGCGCTCAGATCGGCTTTCCCGTCCAGGTTCAGCTTCATTTTGCCGTAGTGTCCTCCCAGAATGTACCAGTCAAAGGTTATTCTGCGGGCAATCAGCCATTGGGAACCTATCATCAAACCGCCTCCAAAGCCGTTAATATTGCCGTCTATGGGAATGTCGTACGTTCTCAGGTCGGTGTCGTACTCATGGGTGTAGGCGGCATCCAGGTTCATGTACCGGCCATACAAAGACAGGTAGAAGCCCCGGGCACCTGGTTTCTTACCGGCATAGAACCGAAGTTCCCCGGTATAGGATTTATAGGCCACGTTGGATTCCTTGATCTGCTCTACAATGTCCTCTTCGTCCTTCATGTATCTGTCAACTACCTTCTCTACCAGCGGCATAGAGGCCACGTTGGTTTTAGGCATAAAACCGTACCCCGCCACCAGCGAGATCTTGCGGGTAAGGGAGCGCTCATAGCTGAAGCTGTAGTTGTTAAGGGCAAGGGAAGAAAGGTTGATTTTGACAATGTTCTTTCTGAACACCTCTTCTTTTTCTTGACGTGGAGCCAAGGTTTGTTCACCCAGCCCAAAGTAGGTTGGCTTGTACCCAGTGGGAGCATCGCCGGGAGTGGCTGCGGTTTGGGCAACACTTTGAAATACCAGCAGGGAGAGAATGCACGTAAAAATTTTCCTCATATCTTGTCTATATTATATTTAACATAAGCAAGATTCAATTATGACTTTACCTTTGCAATACTGTAAAGTAGGTATAATACACGAAGCCTCTCCTCTACTTCCCATTTGAAGCTGCTTGCTGGCATCATAGCATCCCGGAACTTCCCCTAAGAACTTGTCCAGTATCTGGAATACCTCCGTTATCTGAATGGCCAATTCGCGGGTAGGCACCATCACCAGGCACTTGATGCCGTCTCTGCGGCCGTGTTGCTTGCGTCAAATCCCAGGGTTCGGTTTTTTGGGGAAGCTGATGAAAAAGCAACTTCTCCTTTGTAGGAAAAAGCTTCTGCAAAAGGGGTGACTTCCTTCTGGGTTTTCAGTGAGAGGCGGGGTTTACTAACGGTTTTGCGTTTTGGGCCTCTTTTGGAGAAAACCGGCCCAAAACCTTTCCATCTTTCTTCTGAAATAACTAACTTGAGTAAGCGGTCACAAAACGCCGTTCCCCCTGGATTCCTACAGGAGACAGCCTGCCGGGCGTTTCCTTCCAGCCCCTGCCGGTCGCCTTCCCCCTTGTGGCCCTTCTCGTGGACCTTGCGCAGCGCTCCCTCCTCTTGCTGCGGCACCTACCTCCACGGACCTCTTCTGTACCCCAGATTTCTTTTTAAACCGCTTAACGGAGAAGGACAGCCCAGGAAAAGCACGACCATGGACATACTCCAGGTTTCTAACCCTTACCCAAAGGCAATCCTTTTGATTTGGCAGCGGGGACATAGCAGGCCCCTTTATGAGATGTAGTACACCAAACCATCATTGCCATGAAAAAGTACCTTTACCTACTGGTTTTGCTTTGCAGTGCCTGTGCAAGGCCCATGAGCTCAGAAAACCACCAAACCACCATCACCAAACTCATTGATGACGAAACCTACTTTATTGCCGCCGCAGATACGTTGAACTGGGCCAAATGCTGGGTCCAGACAGAGGAGGCCCAGTTTACCATGGCCTCGGCCAGAGGTTGCTGGCAACTCAACGGATGGGACAGCATCAGAACCAATTTCAGGGGGGCCAGACCATTTAAGCTTGACCTCAAACGCGACAACTACCATTACACCATTGGAGAAAACGTGGCTTATGTCAGTTTTGACCAGTATGATAACTGGGGAGGATCAGGAAGCTACAGGAAGAAGGAATCGCGCACGCTCAGGAAAGTGGATGACCAATGGAAAATAGTGCAAACAAATGTAATTGTGACCTCTTCCTATGACAAACCCAAAGCCCTTTCTTACCACAGCCCGAAAGAAAACCTTCCGGTAGACGAGAAAACCTCTTTCCGCACCAAGGGTGGCTTGGGTGGCATGTACGCTGGTTTTGTGGAAGTACCGGCCGGCACTGACTTCAGTACCCTGTTTGCGGGCTTGCCGCATGACATGTGTACGTCACCGCACTGGGGCTATTTATTTGAAGGCTCCATGAAACTCAGGTACGCCGATGGCCGCGAAGAAATTGTGAACCAGGGAGAAGTCTTTTACTGGCCCGCGCCGCATACGGGAGTAGTCTTGAAAAATGCCAAATTCATAGACTTCAGCCCCGAGAACGAACACCGGCAAGTCATGAACCACATCGGTAACAAGATGGCCCAGCAACAGGAAAAGAAATAAACTGGTGCAGACCAGAGCCTCCCCGGCCAGAGTTCTGCACGTAATCAGCTTCCCTGAAGTGGTTTGTTTTAAGGCCTCTTTTCAGAAATCAAGCCTTTTTATGAAAAGAGGCCTTAAAACAGAGTATGCCCTAACCTTAGCATTACAAAGGCTTTGTCTGCCGAAGTCTACTTTTCTATATAACTTTTCTGCACCCTGCCTGTTAGGCTGCCAGAAGTCAGAAACACCGGGTTAGAGGCAAATTTTCTGCTTTTCAAAACTTAAATCCTAAGAAACCGTTATTCGCGCAGACTCGCGTTCTTCTCATGCCTTAGAAGCAGAAAAAAACTAGATTTGCCTTGGCGTAGGCTTCCCCCCAGACTACCTCAAGAAGTACCTTGGCCAAGTGCCGGTCAAGTGCTTTTTTACTGTGTTTTCATCAACTTACATGACAGATATTCTACACCCCATTCAGGATGTTCCCGAAATCACGCTCCAGCCCATTGTGGGGGGCGGGGAATTAGGAGACCTCATCCGGAATTATGATTGGGCTTCTACCGCCTTGGGGCCAATTCCAGACTGGAGTTTAGGCCTGCGCGCGGCGGTAAACCTCATGCTGCAATCCCCTGCCCCCATGGTCATACTTTGGGGCGAGGGAGGAACATTGCTTTACAACGATGCCTACAGCGTGCTGGCCGGTCAACGGCATCCGGGCATGCTGGGGGCTCAGTATTCTGAAAGCTGGCCCGAAACGGCCCGGTTTATAGGAGACGTGCTTTCCCAGACCCTGCAAGGCAAGGCGCTTTCTTACCGCAGGCTGCCTTTTACGGTGTACCGAAACAACACTGCCGAAGACATCTGGCTGGACCTGGATTGCAGCCCGCTCCTGGGCGACAACGGCCTTCCGGCGGGCACTCTCATCATCACCAACGAGACCACCGAGAAAGTACAGGCAGACCTGTCCCTGAAAGAACACCAGGAACGGCTGAACGGGGTTTTCAACCAGAAAATGGTGGGCATAGCGGAGTGCGACTTCACCGGCAGATTTGTGTTGGTGAACGACCGGTTCTGTGAGATGGTTGGGCGGTCCAGAGAGGAGCTTTACCAGATGAGCATGCAGGAGATCAGCCATCCGGAAGACCTGCCCCAAAACGTAGTTCTGTTCAAGGAGGCCATTAAGAACGGAACGCCCTTTGATATTGAGAAGCGGTACATCAGGCCAGATGGCTCAGAGGTCTGGGTGCAAAACAACGTTTCGGTTGTAAAGTCTCCTAACGGAGAGGCTTCTTTCATGGTAGCCGTTTGCCACGAGATCACCCAAAGGAAAAAAGCCGAGAAGCACCAGAAGCTGTTCCTGGCCATGAGCGAGAACTCCCCCAATTTCATAGGCATCGCGGATACCAAAGGAAAGGTTCTCTATGTGAACCCCACCGGCCGGAAGATGGTGGGGTTAGACAGCCTGCAGGAGGCCCTGAACACCACCGTGATGGATTATTTCCTGGAGGAAGACAAGCCATTTGTACAGGAGGTCATCTTGCCTGCCCAGGAAAAAGAAGGCTTCTGGAAAGGCGAATTCCGTTTCCGGAACTTCAAAACGGGTGCCCCTTTAGAGGTAGATTACAACCAGTTTGCGGTAAAAGACACCAAAACCGGCGAGGTCCTGGGAATAGCCACCGTAAGCCCCGATATCACGGCCCGTAAGCGGGCGGAAGAAGCCATTAAGGAGAGCGAAGAGCGTTTCCGGACCATGGCCGAAGCCTCTGGCCTTCTCATTGCCCAGACCGACCTGGAAGGCAACGCCATCTACTTCAACAGAGAATGGATACACCTGACGGGGAGCTCCATGGAAGACCTGCTCAATTTTGGCTGGGCAGAGTACTTCCACCCGGAAGACCGCGAGAGCTTTGTGCAGGACTACCAGAATGCCTTTGCCAACCGGGAGGTTCTGCGCCGCGAGTTCAGGTTACGGAGCAAGACGGGAGAGTACCGCTGGCAACTGGCGGTGGTATCGCCCAGGTATGGGCCAAACGGTACCTTTGCCGGGTTCATCAGTTCCTGCGTGGATGTCACTGAAAGCAAATTAGCCGAAGAAGCCCTGGCCGAAAGCGAAGACCGGTTCAGGACCTTCGCCAATAATATCCAGAACCTGGCCTGGATGGCAGACCCCGAAGGAAACATCACCTGGTACAACCAGCGCTGGTACGATTTCACCGGCACCACCTTTGAAGAAGTGCAGGGCTGGGGCTGGCAAAAGCTCCATCACCCAGACCACGTGGAGCTGGTGCTGGCCTATGTAAAAGAAGCCTGGACCAAGCAGGAAACCTGGGAACTGGTCTTCCCCCTGAGACGCGCCGACGGAGAATACCGCTGGTTTCTGACTCGTGCCTACGCCGTGAAAAACGCCCAGGGCAAAGTAGTCCGCTGGATTGGCACCAACACCGATATCACGAAGCAGAAAAATGCCGAGGAAGAATTGCAGCGCAGAAACGAGGAACTCCAGCGCACCAATAATGACCTGGACAACTTCATCTACACCGCCTCGCATGACCTGAAAGCGCCCATCACCAACATTGAAGGGCTGGTGAACACCCTTATTGAGGATCTACCGATTGAAATCCTGCGGGTGCCAGAAGTAAACCGGGTCATTTCTCTGATAAGCAGCTCTATTACCAGGTTCAGAACCACCATCAATGACCTGACCGAGCTTACCAAACTGCAACGGCAGATGGAGGAGGACGTGAGCGTGATTCAGTTGCAGGAGATTTTTGAGGAAATCTGCCAGGATTTATCGGGAACGATCCAGGAGTCTGCGGCTAAGGTAGAAGCAGACTTCAGCCAGCATCCTTCGCTGCGGTTTTCCAAAAAGAACCTGAGAAGCGTTGTGTATAACCTGGTGTCTAACGCCATTAAGTACAGATCACCGGAACGGGCACCGCAGATCAGGATTGCCTCCCGGCAGGAACAAGGCTATTGCATCCTGACCATTGAAGACAACGGGTTGGGCATTGACCAAGCCCAGAAAGACAAGGTCTTCTCCATGTTCAAGCGCCTGCATGACCATGTGGAGGGCACCGGCATTGGGCTGTACATTGTGAAAAAGATCATGGAGAACAGTGGCGGCAACATAGAGGTACTGAGCGAAGTAGGGAAAGGAAGCACTTTCACAATCCGCTTTAAGCTATGATTTAACCCATTGAAAAGGTCTCGCTGGTTTGTGGCTTTTCAGCCGAACGCAAACTGGCGAGACCTTTCTTTTTGGCTCCCAAGCCTCTGGAGAACAGAACAGGCTCCCGCTTTATATAGAACTTTGCTAATGTTCCAGATATTCGTAATTTAGGTTCCGTTTTCCGGCTGCTACTCCTAAAATTCCTTGAAACCATATGAAAAGCATTGCATCTAAGGGCATGGTCCTCATCTTCGGCCTTACCATTGTTTTCCATCTTCTGGTTTTAGCCTCGGTTGTTCCGTTCACCATAGTGGGTGGCGGGCGCATCACAACGCAGGAAGAGATGTACCAGCTTGAAACGTCGGCCTTGCTCCTGAATGTGCTTTTCTTTTTCATCGCCTTGCTGCAGGCGGGCTATCTGCGCCTGAACGTTTCTCCCAGGCTGCTCACAGGTGCCATGTGGATCATGTTTGGGATCTTCTTGCTGAACACGGTAGGCAACCTGTTTTCCAATAGCCCTCTAGAGAAACTCATCTTCACACCGGTAACGCTTCTTCTGGCGGTATTCTCAGTAACCCTTGCCGTGAGCCGCAGCAACAAAACGGCATAAGTTCATCCACCATAAAGCAAGAGCCGCTCCTGCCCTTTTCTGGCGTCTTCTAGTCCCCAAGCCTTCGTTTGTTTTGAAGCTGTTTTCCTGAAAACAGAGGTAAAACGGTTGATGTTGCTTTACCTGACAGGGGTACAATCTAGCTTTATCATAGATTTATTTGTACTTTCATCTTGCCACTCGGGCTGCCGTCATTGGCAGATTATGTAAGCAGACCCTTCTCTCCTTGAGCGAGATACGAACCTTCACCTCTCCTAATTACCTCTCCCCTATACCCCACCGAAAGCAGGAGCCTTCTCCTCTTTCTTCATGCATTGTTCTAACAAGTGAGTGGAGTTCAGAAACCACTGCAAAAACGAGGCGTACCCGAAAAGCCACACGAGTAGGTCAAACCTTTTACTTCCATATAAGATGCCCAAGTTTGTAATTGAACGGGAAATACCGGGTGCCGGCACTCTCACTCCCGACCAACTGAAAAGCATTTCACAGACTTCCTGCGGAGTGCTCAGCAATATGGGGCCGCAGATTCAGTGGCTGCAGAGTTATGTTACCGGCGACAAAATCTATTGCGTCTACATTGCCCCTGATGAGGAGATGATTCGGGAACATGCCCGGCAAGGCGGTTTTCCAGCTAACTCCGTTAAGCAGGTTTCCACGGTCATTGATCCAACCACCGCTGAATAAGAAGAAAAAACAGCAACGTAATCGGCCATAATGGTCTGAGGCTTTCCAATTATTTCCTCCAATGCCAAACAGTGCCATCCTCTGTATGGAGGGATCGTTTTTGGCCTGTTATTTTTAAAAAGGCCAATTTCTAAACCCCGTTCATAAATCCACCTTACGACTATGGACTCTTCTAGAACTATTTTTGTGACGGGTGCCACCGGCAAACAAGGTGGGGCAGTTACAAGGCATTTGCTTACAAATGGTTTTAGGGTGAAGGCACTAACCCGAAAGCCCAACTCCCCTGCCGCCCAACAGTTGAAGCAGCTGGGGGCCGAAATAGTCCAGGGCGATTTAGACAAACCAGAAACCATTGGTCATCATCTGGCTGGGGTGGCTGGGGTATTCAGTGTACAGGCTTTTGAGCAGGGCACCCAAAAGGAAATACAGCAGGGCATTGCCTTAATTGACCTGGCTGTTCAGAACAAAGTACCTCATTTCATTTACTCCTCCGTTACCGGTGCCGATCACCCGACGGGCATTCCGCATTGGGAGAGCAAAGGGAAAATTGAGCAGTACCTCAAAGAAACGGACCTTTCTTACACCATTCTGCGGCCTTCATCCCTGTATGAGAACTTTCTGATTCCGCAGGTGGCCAAGGGCATCAGGCAAGGCAAGCTTGTTTCTCCGGTGAACAAAGAGGTACTGCAGCAATTTATCAGCACCCAGGATATTGGAGCCATCAGTGCTCAAATCTTTACAGATCCCGGGCGTTACCAGGGTCAAACCCTTACCCTGGCCGCCGAACAGCTAACCCTTGCTCAGGTGGCCGCCATCTTCTCAGAAGTACTGGGCAAAGAAATCAGGTACCAGAAGCTGCCCATGTTCATTACCCGGCTGTTCATGGGTCGGGATTTGTACAAGATGTTCAAATGGGTGAATGAGCACGATGCCGTATTTTTAAAAGATCTCCCGACTTTCAGACAAGAACACCCCCACCTGAAAAGCCTTCGGGATTGGATACGGGAACAGTTTCCCACCGCCTGAAAACAGCAAGGCCTCGTTCTTTCCATGGTGGAGAAAACGAGGCCTCGCGGTAGAAGAAGGCAGTACCTAGATACCAGCTTGGGGAACGGTTATTTCCTTGCGTTCACTTTCATTCCCTACGCGGTCTACCGTAGAGACGGCCACTTTCAGGAGCGGTTGCGGGGCGCCGGCTTTTGCCTGCAGGGCACGGGTTAAGGTGAAGGAACGGTCTTTCCGGTTCAGGACTTTGTAGTTCCAGGCAGTACCGTACTGGTAGTACAGCACAGAACGGAAGGCATCTTTCTCATCCTTCGGAACCCAAACCACCCGCACAGAATCTCCCTGCACCTCGGTGCTCACAGATGGGGTATCGGGCTTCTGATCGTCCAGCCATAAACTGGCCGGCACCAGGGCATCGTTTTTATAAGGTCCCGCTACCAAGGCCTTGGCCATGGGCGGATTCTTGGTCACCGAGGAAATGCTCCAGTGCACTACTCCTTTGCTGTTGGGCAGCATACCGCGGGAAATCATGATCTGGCTCATGATCTCCTGCACGTTCACGGCACTGCTGTCTCGGCCCACGCTGATGCCGGGCCACAAATGCCGGCGCAGGCGGTTTTCCTGGTCCCACCAGCCCAACAGCACCGGGAAGCTTTGCGGAATCTGGTTTATTTTCCAGTACAGTTGAGGCGAGAAATAGTCTATCCACCCTTTGTTGAGCCACAGGCGGGCATCGGCGTAGAGTTTGTTATGCTGGTCAAATCCCTGCACTGAGGCGGGGTAGCCCGGCCGCCAGATCCCAAACGGACTCAACCCGAATTTCACGTGCGGTTTCTCGGTTTTAATGCCTTTGTACAGTCGCTCAATGAACTGGTTCACGGCCTGCCGTCGCCAGTCTCCTCTTGCCAGCGTGCCGCCAGCCGCTTGGTAGGCTTTCCAGCTCACGTCATCGGGGAAATCTTCCTCGCCGTTGTAAGAAGGGTACGGATAGAAGTAATCATCAAAGTGTACGCCGTCAATGTCATAGCGCTTCACCAGGTCCATGACCACCGCGTAGGAATGATCCTGCGTTCCTTTTTGGGCGGGGTCTAGCCAATGATACCCTTCTTTCAGGTGCACCACCAGCTCGGGCCGCTTCTTCACGATGGATTGCTCACTGATGGGGCCGCCGGCGGTATGGTGCGCCCGGTACGGGTTCAGCCACACGTGCAGCTCCAGGCCCCGGTCATGGGCGGCCTCGGTCCAGAATTCCAGCGGATCATAGTACGGATCAGGGGCTTTGCCTTGCTCCCCGGTGAGGTAATAAGACCAGGGCTCCAGGTCGCTTTTGTAGAGGGCATCGGCCTGGGGCCGAACCTGGAAGATCACCGCATTGTAGTGGTGTTGCTGCAAAAAGTCCAGGAGCTGAAGGGCCTCCTTTTGCTGTTCTTCGGTACTCAGACCCGGCTTGCTGGGCCAGTTGATATTGGCAACAGTAGCCACCCAGGCGGCCCTGAACTCCTTCTCAACATTGTAATTGGGCGGAGCGGGACTTTGGCTGGATGCTTCTTCCTTAGCAGGAATCTTTGTGGTAGAACAGGATTGTAGCAGAATAAGAAGACAGGCACTGGCAAACAGAAAGCTTCTGTACATGGGGGTTAGGGTTTAGAAGATAGCCGTTGAATTCAAAGTTCCGGCGAAAATATGCAACAAATCATATGTAATGCAAACCTTTGCCAAGTAAGTGAATTTCAAATGGAACCGCGGTTCACTGGAGGTCTCATAATGCCTTACCAAACGGCTTTTTTTGCTCCACCCACGGGCTTCGCGTTTTAGGTGTGTTTTGCCCTAAATGGCCCTAAAACAGATACAAGAAAAAGAAGCAGGTTTGCACAGGCAAGATTATGCGATCAAAGGTAGATCTCTCCGAAAAGGTCAATAATCAAGAGCACACCTACCCTGTTAACTACAAATTATAATTTAATCATCTCAAAGCATCTAAACCCACCAAGCCAATCGGCATCATACAAGCATTAACCTGATCCAACATTTTAACTAAACCCACACCAACAAAACTCTAAACTAGGATTAAACAATAAAATCCTTTATAACTTATTCACTACACCCCACAAACAATCTCCTCCTCAGCCCTACCTGATTGCTAACTCAACTAAGTTATTAAAGCAGTATTTGCCAGCCTGCACACTTGCTCTAACCTAGCTTTTCAGCATTCTTAAATAATTTTACAACCCAGTTGCATTACCCTTTTTCTCTCTATTTGAAAGAAACCCATCTAACCAACAAAGTACCTAAATCAGCATATATATGGCAAAATCAAGAAAATAGCCAAATTACGCTCATTACTCAACTTTATAATTTTTTTTACCAAACAAAAATCTATTATTGAAACAGTAATCAGCTTCTGGAGCAACTCCCCCTTGCATTAAATAGGATTCATCGCATCTGAAACTCCGGATAAATAATCCCTTTTCCGCTGAAGATTACTAGAAAAATCACCATATCGCACAAAGAGCATTTATGCGTTTAATTAGGTTTACTGGTGTTGGAACACTTTTAGTTGTATTGCTCTTTTCAAGCATTTGCCTCACCATGGCCCAGTCTACCCCGGCTACCTGGTACAGACCTACTTATGTCTCTAAAGTTTGGGATAACAAGAATGGCCTGCCCCAGAACACGGTGTTCGATCTCAAAAAAGATGACCGGGGCTTTCTGTGGCTGGCAACGGAAGAAGGGGTAAGCTGCTTTGACGGCAACACCTTTGAAGTCTTCAATGAGACCAATGTACCGGGCTTAACCTCCAGTGCATTCTACAGCATTGCGCCCGCCCTAGGCGGGGGAATCTGGGCTGCCTCTGACTATGCCGTAGTACGGGTTAACCGGAACAAGGCCCAGGCCATTGAACTGAAGAACTACATCAAAAACTCCAGAATCACCTGTATCAACCAGGACCAGCAAGGCAGACTTTGGATAGGAACGCAAGCCGGTGATTTACTTTACCTGCAAAACAACACCGTATTTTCAGCGAAAGCATGGACGTACAAAGGAAAGAGGTCTGTGCAGGTTCTGGCGCTAACCAGAGAAGGACTTCTTGTTGGTACTGAGAAAGGCTTGTTCCAGATCAGCCAGGACCAGAGGAGTGTAAAAGCCATCCCAGGATACGAAAACCAGGACATCCGGGCGTTGGCAGTGGCCCCAGACCACTCTATCTGGATTGGCACCAAAGAGCATGGCGTGTTTCACCAAACCCAGAATCAGGCGGTGAACTTTACCCAAAAAGACGGCTTGGGCGAGTCTTTCATCACTGCTCTCTCCCTAGCTCCGGACGGTAGCCTGTGGGCCGGCACACTCACCACAGGTGTATATAGACTGCAAAACGGGAAATTCACTTCTATTAACCCCAAGGGAATGCCCGAAGATGGGGTAAGAACTATTTTGTTTGACCAACCAAATCTGGTGTGGTTGGGCACCGCCGCATCTGGCGTGGTACAGTTCAAACCCGCTGAGGTTCATATGCTGTCGGCAGAATACCAAGCACCCGACAAAGCCATTCTGCCCATCTACCAGCACCCCAACGGCGATGTCTGGTTTGGCGCTAATGGTGCCGGGGTAAGCAGAATCTCAGAAGGCAAAGTCGTGACCTACACTTCAAGGCAGGGCTTGTCGGCCGATGTGGTGCTGAGTTTGGCTGGCACCAGAAAGAATATTTTCATTGGCACTCCCAACGGTTTAAACCGTTTCAACCTGAGCACAGGCAAAATAGAAGAAACCTACACGGAGCAGCATGGCTTAGCCAGTGACATCATACAGGCACTGTATGCAGACCAACAAGAAAGACTGTGGATTGCGACCCGTTCCGGCGGGATTCACACCGTAGGACCTGATGGCAAGGTGAAAAAGGTGCAAGTCCCACCTGGCTTAGCGAAAGCTGATTTTGTGAGCATTTTTGAAGACCGGACCCAAAACAAGTGGATAGGAAGCAGGGGAGCCGGAATGGTGCGGCTTTCACCAGCGGGTCAGCTCACCCACTTCTACGCTAAACAAGGTTTGCCCGCCGGAATCATCGATTGCTTCTACCAGGATGCCGAGGGAGACCTGTGGTTGGGCACTGACAAAGGCCTGGTGTGCTACACGAACAATCGGTTTTTCTTACTTAATAAAACCAATGGTCTGCATTTCAACGGCATTTACCAAATCCTGGAGGATGGGAAAGGATACTTATGGCTTAGCGGCAGCTTTGGCTTGCAACGCATTTCTCTTCAGGAACTGCTAAAAGCCAAGAAATCCCAAAACAGGAAGATCCAGGTGACTGCCCGGTTGTATGACACCTCAGACGGCCTGGCTAACGCAGAGATGAACGGCGGTATTTTTCCGGCGGGCTACAAACTACAGGATGGCACCTTGTGGTTTCCTACGGTAGAAGGAGTGGCCATTGTTGACCCGGCCACCACCCAGTTGAAAAAAGGCCCGGTGAACGTGTCCATCCTGGAGTTTCGCATGGGCAACACAGCCCTTGATCTCTCCCAACCTATTGTGCTGCCCCCGGGCGTTAACACCCTGGAGATTGACTACACCAGCATTCAGTTCGCGAAACCCTCGGCCGTAAATTTCTACTACCGGCTGAAAGGGATAAACAATGCCTGGGAATTTGCAGACCAACGGAGAACCGCCTACTTCACCACCCTGAAACCCGGCACCTACACCTTTGAGGTGAAAGCAGAACTGAACGGGGTATGGTCCCAACCGGTGCAGCTTACGTTCAAGGTGAAGCCTTTCTTTTACCAAAGCAGCTGGTTTACGTTTTTGATGGTGCTCCTTCTGTTCCTGGCCGGGTACTTCCTGAAGAAATTTCTTTCCAAGCATCAGCAGGAGAGATGGCTTAAAGAGTTGGTGGAGGCCCGTACGCAGGACCTGAAAGACAGCAATGACCGTTTTCAGTTAGTCAACAAAGCTACTTTTCTGGTGGTCTGGGAATATGACCCGGTACGCCAGGATGTGTACTGGGGCGAGAGCCTGGAAAGTCTGTTTGGCCACAAACCTGCGGATAAGGCAGAAAATTACAACCTCTGGTTTGAGAACATCCATCCGGCTGATTCTGACAGAATCCTTTCCACCTTCAACAGTTCCCTTGTCGGGGATACCTTGACCTGGAACGAGGAGTACCGCTTCCGGAAGGGGGATGGCCACTACGCCAATGTCGTTGACCGGGGGTATATCTTACGGGACAGCCAGGGCAAAGCCATCCGGATGCTGGGCGCCATGCAGGACATCACCAAAGTAAAGGAAGAAGAGCAACGCCTGAAACTGCTGGAGTCTGTGATCACCAACGCCACGGATGCTGTCATCATCACCGATGCCCGGCTAGAAGAACCTGGCCCCAGAATACTCTACGTAAACGAGGCGTTCACCAGAATGACGGGATATCTTCCGGAAGAAGCCATAGGCCAATCGCCGCGCTTTCTGCAGGGGCCAAACTCTGACCGGGCCGAGCTGGACAAGCTTAAACAATCGCTCCAGCAAGGCGAAGCCTGTGAGATTGGCATCCTGAATTACCGCAAGAACGGCGATGAGTTCTTCGTGAGCATGAACATTTCCCCGGTAACCGATCAGCAGGGCCGCTTAACCCATTTCATCTCTATTGAAAGAGATGTGACTGAACGCCGCGAATACCTGAAAGCCATCGAAAGCCAGAACGCCAAACTGCGTGAAATCGCCTGGATTCAGTCGCACGTGGTAAGGGCCCCCCTGGCCCGCATCCTCGGGTTGATCAACCTGCTGGAAGGAAACCACTCCCAGAAATTTGATCAGCAAACCCTTTACGGCTACATCAAAACCTCAGGAGTGGAACTGGACACCATCATCCGGGACATTGTGCAGAAAGCCGAAAACGTGGAGAACGAGATTGAAGTGAATGCTTAAAGCAGCAATGATTGCTTCCTAAAAACTGTTTTAGCTCTTCTTTCTGCAAAACAGCGCCAAAACGAAGTTACCGTTTGACAGGGACATAAAACTCTCTGGCTCTTAGAGCTTCCTGAGCGGCTTCTTCTTTCCTGCCCAAGCGTTTCAATAAATAGGCCCGGCGCTGGTGGCAAAGGGCTGCTACGTAAGAGTCTGGGAACGATCTGGCGGAGCGGGTAAAGAGGTCATAGGCCTGCCGCACCGATGCCGTGTCTTTGGCCTGCTTTAACAGCTCCACTCCCTCCTGGTAATCCTGCAGCCAGCGCTTAGCGGTTTCGCTCATGCGCTCCGCCTCCTGAAAAGCCCTGAACGGAGGCAGGGTGACTTTTGAGTTCTTGGGCAGAATGGCCGGCGGTTCCTTTGTGAAGAAATCCTCCAGCGCTTCTAGGTATGCCTGCGCCTCCTGTTGGTTGTATTCTGGCCTTTTCAGGCGCGCCTCCTCCGGAGCATGGGTGAAGAAGGAAGCCTCCGCAATTACGGCCGGAATGCCATAGGTGTCCCGCAACACCTTGGCTCCGGCGGTAGGGAAAATAGCATGGTCAGAGGCAATACTCACGGGCACATCGGCTTTGTAGTGGCTTTTGAGCAGGGCACTGGCTATTTTCTTGGCCAACTTCACGCTGGCTTTGTTTTCTCTGGCGTACCCGTGGTAGTAAATGATAGGGAAGTTTACCAGCGGGTCTGCCGTTGCGTTATGGTGAATGGAAAGAAAAACCTGCGCTTTGTTCTGGACGGCCAGTTTCACCCGATCCTCGAAAGGCACATTGGTATCCTGGGTGCGGGTCATGAGTACGGTGGCGCCTCTTTCTTCCAGTAGTTTCTGCAGGAGCAGCGCTACCCGAAGGTTGATCCACTCCTCGCGCTCGCCGGTTGGCCCTACCCGGTACTTATCTGTCTGGGCAGTTCCGCCGTGGCCGGCATCCACGCAAATAATTTTACCGGCTAAGGAGTTTTTGGTTTTCTGCGCGTTTCCGCCAAAAGACACCAGAAATAGAAAAGCAATCAGGATGGGGGCTACTTTGAGGAAGCGTATCATGGGGGAAAATCACTTTATTAGTTTAGGGTCCACGTAGGTGCCGTAACGGGTAGCATTGCCCAGCCGCCAGAAGTACTGGTACAGAACCTCAGAAACATCTTCTATCACCCGCTCTGCTTTTCCCGGTTGTTTATAGCTTTCCATGATGGCGACGGCATAAGGTCGTTCGGGGAGCAGCACCAAGGCCCACTCAGTGGAAACCCCGTTCAAAATACCCGGCTTAAAGGCCAGAGGCACGTTGCCCGGAATACCAGGCGCCAACCTGCTGGTTTCCCGGTTTGTCTTTTGCAGAATGGAGACAATCTCCGCCGAGGCTGCCTTGTTCAGGAACTCGCCTTTGTAGAGCATCTGCAGTATTTTGGCAGCCTCGGCGGGCGTAGAGATGTTCTCCTCTCCCCTGCCCGAAGCCGCCGCCTGAATCATCTTGCGCTGTACCCGGGTTTGTTTCAAGCCCATCTGCTGCAATGACGCGTTGATGTTGGCCATGCCCACCAGATCAATCAAGGAATTGGTGGCGGTGTTGTCGCTTAAGGAAATCATGAGCACGGCCAGGTTCCGGATGCTGAAGGAAGTGCTGTCTGGCAGGTCTTTGATAATCCCGGTGCCGCCCACCACGTTGGCGGGCAGAACAGGCCGGGCATCGGTTAACCTGAACTTTCCGTTTTGGGCCTGTTTGTATACTTCCAGCAGAATAGGTACTTTAATGGCGCTGGCCTGCGGAAACACCACCTCCTGGTTAAAAGAAAACGTCTCCCCGGAAATCAAATCTATGGCTACCAGCCCCGTAAGCGCGGGAGAGGCATCAATGATCGCTTTCAATTGTTGTTGGGTTTTCTGCCGCAGCAATTCCCTGGTTTGGCTCTGGGCCTGGACTTTCATTGCACCAAACAGAAAACTAAGAGTAAAGAGCAGGCAGGTAACATATCTCATAAGCAATGCCACTGGGGAGCAAGTATCGGTTGAAAGCCTTAAGGTAGGACTTACCGCCTCTACTTCAAAAATCCAGTGCTACCCTTCTGCGCATCTTTGCACCTAAACAGGCTCTTGCCTGCCCGTTTACATGGGAGCACCAATCACCGAGAGCACTCCGTTGGCCAAGCAGTCTTTCCAGTAGGTCAGAAAAGAGCGCTCTGCCCTGCGTTTCACTTTGATGTCACCTTCGCGGGGAGCTTTTCCGTCTTTCTCGCTTTCTGATTTCAGCACCAATTTGTTCGCCGCTAAAGACTTGATCTTATTGCCCAGAGACTGTTTACGGTCTTCTGATTTGTTCAGTAAGTCCACCTTGAAGTCATCGTACTGCAGTTGCATGGAACCGCTGGCCGAGGCTTTGGTTAGCTCCAACCTGAATGACCCTTTCTGCAGATACCCACTCTTTACGCGCACAAACATGCTGGGCTCAATAATGGGGTTCAGGATGGCCGGGTTGCCTTTGCCAATGGTGCCCTCTATGGAATGGTAGCCGCTGGGGTCCAGCAGTGCCAGCCGCACGGTAGCTTCCATCACGGCTTTGCCCATTACCAAACCCCGGGCTTTCAACACCGCGGGGTTCTTGTGGGAGACCAAGGTTCTGTCATTGGTAAGATTGGTGAGGGTCAGGTCAATGTTGCTGCCGGTAACGTAGCCTGTCCTGAACGCCTTTTCGGCTAGCTGCTCATAATGCACGTACATGTCTGTCACCTGTGCCCGGCGCACATTCAACCCGAAAGACACCTGCCGGATGAGGTCATGGGGCAAATACCCATTTCCTTTGGCGGGGAAGTTTTTGCCATCTTTAAAAGCACTCACCCGTGGTTTCTGCAGCACGAGGGTGCTCATATACAAGGCGGAGTTCCTGAAAGCGTTGGAGAAGTCAATATTTTTCATGGTGATAGCCGGCACCTGCACCTTAAATCTGGTCACCGCCATCTTTGCTTTTCTGGACATTTCACTGGCGCTGCGCAAAGGTATCAACCTGACGTTTTCCAATACTGCCTCTTTCTCTTGGGTGGATACCTTTGCTACCTTCCCCTTGAGCTGATAATTGCCATCGGGGAAATGGAAGGTGCCTTCTTTAGCGGTGAAGGTGATGGCCTTACTGTAGTAAGCCCGGGACTTGTCTTCATAAGAAGCGCTGTCCAGTTTCACTCCGTTAGCCTGTATGTCAACACCCGCAAGAGTAAACAGGTCCGCCTTGTGGTTGTTCTTGGGTCTGTACCTGAACCCGCCATTTCTGATCTTGATTTCTTGTACAGCCAACCCCTTGAACTGCTCTCCTACCTTTTTGTGTAAGGGCTGCGAGGAGGTGTCTTGTTTCATCTGCCGCAGGAGCACCTCAGGTTCATCAAGTTGTAGGGTATGTACACTCAGCGGACCACCGAACAGCAATTTCATAAAACTGATCCCCTGCACCTTTACGCGCCCGGCTTTCACCTGAAAGGTATTAGCCGGTGCCTGTCCTGGAGATTTCCTTTGCAGCTGCTGCCACACTGAATCATTGGGTATCAGTTCAACCGCCTCCAAAGCAGCCGAGCCTGCCAGCAGGGTTATATCCAGTTCTTTCATCTGAAGCGAATACACCCCTTTAGACTTGGTACTCACCTGCTCCGTGAGCTTTTTCTCAGCCCAAGCATCCAGATTGCTGGCTGCTACCCAGAACAGCACCAGTATTGTTGCTACAACAGCACCACCGGTTAGCCAGTACTTTTTTCTTCGTGAGCTCTTTTTGGGTGCCTGTTCCACTATCATAAGAATTACCAGACCCCTTGTACGGGCGAGGAGTAGAATATACCATGCTTCTGCACGAAAATCTGAGGGCCTTTTCCGGGATAATGACTTTTATCTATGAGAAATCTTAGGTATTGCCACAGGTCATAACTCAGAACACCACTCCTGTTTTAAAGCTGGATTTCCCAAAACAGGTTCAAAACAAAGAATTCACCTGAAGGACCTACTTGCAATAAGAATGACTAGTATCTTTGGGCATTACCAATTCTCTTACCGAGTACCCTTTTTATGCCCCCTGAAGTCCTGGACCCCGAGAATGAAGACCTGGAAGATTACTACCGAGCCTACTTTGGAAGTGACGCCGACTATTATTTACAGAAACTGACCCAGTATGAAGCAGGAGTCAAGATCACGTTTAACCTTGGGGCTTTCTTCTTCGGGATTTTCTGGATGCTGTACCGGAAACTGTACATAGAAGCCCTGGTTGCTCTTCTAGTAATTTCCGGGCTTCCTTTCCTCACAAAAGCGCTGGTACAATCGCAGAGCCTGCCTACCGGTTCAGACATTCTGATTAATAACATATTTACCATTGTCTGGAGTTTACTGCTGGGGTTTGGGGGCAACTGGCTGTACATACTGAATGCTAAAAGGAAGGTAGCCAAAGGGCTTCGGCAAGAAACAAATGACACGTATGTTATTGCCAAACTGCAAAGGCAGGGAGGCATCACCCTCATCCCCCACATTATTCTGGCCGCAATAGTTCTTCTAAGCCTCTTGATGTACCGGTTCTAGCGTTTATAAAATTCTACTTCGTTTCGGGGCTGTTTTGCGTAAAAAGCCCTGAAACGAAGTAGAAACATGGCCTGGCTATCTCTCATCGCATAGCCTCTTACAGCCTTTCCAACAGAGCTACCAATCAGCGCTCAGGAGCAGAGCATCTCTCACAGAAGCTTCTTCGCTCCTGTGACCTTTAAGCTCAGTCTCACTCATCTTAGGCACCAGATCTATGCTTTTGGCTTGATAATGAGAGAAAGTACTTAACGATCAATTAATTGACTTTATTTTATTTTGATTTTAATTTTATTGCTTAATAAGTTTTAAATTATAATTTATATTAGAATAAATTATGCTTAACTTTGAACCATATACTTAAAATCCCCTCTAAGGCTCTAACGAAACCAAAATTCCAGAGTAAGAAATGAAACATTCAGTTCTTCAGATGAAACGAAGGTGTTATTGTAAAATTGAATACAGCAAGCGCATTACAGAGCATTGGATCTAACTACTCGTCCAAAAACTCAGACCTTACGCCTATTGTCTACACATGTCGTCTGCAAAAGCAGGTACCCGTTACAGGTGCTTGCCAACGTTTGAACAAATAGGCCTTGACTCAGATTGAATTACTTATACCGTTGAATCCGGCACTCATGCAGAACACTACGAATCAATCCGCCACGCCTACACCTGAGGGGCAAGAAAAGCCGAGCATCCTCTATATTGATGACCAGGAAGATAACAACGTTGTTTTCAAATCCACTTTCAGACGCTACTTCAAAGTCTTTACCGCCATGTCTGGCGAAGAAGGCCTGAGGATTATCAACTCAGAGGACATATACATAGTAATTGTAGACCAGCGGATGCCCAAAATGTCTGGGGTACAGTTTCTCAAGAACCTGCCCGAGAACAAGGACATTGTCAGGATCATCATTACTGGCTACAGCGATACAGATGCCATCCTGGATGCGATTAACAACGCCAAAGTTTACAGGTACATCATGAAGCCCTGGGACAAGGAGGAGCTGGTAAGAACCATGCAGAATGCCGTAAAAGAAGTACAGGCCCGCCGCGAAAACGCCAACCTGATCTCGTCTTTGAAGGCTAAGATTGAAGAACTAGAACAAAAGATAAATGAACTAAGCCTAGACGGTTGTCTTCTGAAAAACGACTCAAAGGATCAGGAATCATCTTCCAACCATAAAAATCAGTAAGCTATTCAGTATATATAGGCACAGGGTATTTATATAAAACATACATGAAACTACATATACGCAATCAGAGGGGATGCTTTAATAGAATATAGCAGGCAAGGCAAACGGGTACACTATTTTCAGACTAAACTATACACACATACTATTAAGAGCACATTATTTTTTTTTAAACACATGTAAGTAGTTATAAAACTCTGTCAAGCCCTCCTCCATACTTGCAGAAGCCTTTATAGTTGATCACGAACCCCAGAATACAAACTCGCTCACCACACCCGCACAGATGCGTCTGCCAGCCATTCAAAGACCCTCAGGCTATCAGTTGGCTTGTCTCATAAAGAGATAACCGTTTCTGCTTTCAAATTGGGAACAATGTCCCAATTTGAAAGCAGAACTGGGTTTAGCATCAGCTCCCCCGTCACTCAGCTTTCAGGAACGGTATAGGCACCTTTAACTTTTAAACTGGATAAATCTTCTTAAAACAGATTGGTCTACAAGAATTGACTTGCCTATTTGGGTTCTCAGAAGCTTAAACCCAAAATTTTAACGGTATTATCTTATTAAGTTATTCTTAGGCATGATTCTTTATACAAGGCTCATAATTTTAAGAAAGCTCAGATTTTAATTCAAATTTTTATAACTTAAGGTAAATTTTATCATTAAATACCCAATACTGTTCTTGGTTTACTTTGGTAAAACCAGGTTAAAAACAGGCTTTTTACAGGATAGAAGTAAACCAGAGCCTTATAAAACAACAGGCTTTTAGGAGTAGCAGATCACCACAATACCATAGTTAGTTTAAGAAATGCAGGAGAATCATTGGGAAATAAGTAGCAAAACCAGCTACTGGGGGTGGAATATAAAGGAAGTATGGAGTTACAGGCATCTGGTTGCCAGTTTGATCAGACGTGAATTCCTCCTTAATTACCAGCAAACACTACTTGGCCCTATCTGGATCTTGATACAGCCTGTCATGACCTTGGTCACGTATGTGCTGGTGTTTGGCGTAGTGGTGGGGGTACCTACCGGTAAAATCCCGCCGGTCTTATTTTACTTTTCTGGCATTATCCTATGGAACCTGTTCAATGATTGTTTTACGGGTACGGCATATACCTTCAAAGAGAATGATCATCTATTCAGCAAGGTCTACTTTCCGCGGTTAGTAATGCCTATTTCGGTGGTCAGCACCCACTTCCTACGCTTTCTGATGCAACTGGCCCTCCTGGTCCTTATCATGCTGTATTACTGGCTGTTCAGGCAGACGCCCTTCCTGTCTACTCCCTGGCTGCTGGTGGTGGTACCGGCCGTGATCTTGGTCATAGGTGCAATTGGGCTCGCGCTGGGGCTCTTCTGTTCTGTTTTAACCGCTAAATACCGGGACCTGGCAAACTTTGTAAGCCTGGGAATCCGGTTATTTATGTTCGTAACCCCTGTGATCTATCCCCTCGGCTCCGTGCCAGAAAATGCCCGCTGGATGGTAGAAGTGAATCCGCTCACCCCTCTTTTTGAGATCTTTCGCTATGCTTTACTTGGTGAAGGTACCTTCACCACTTATGGGTTGATGTATAGTGTCGGCTTTGCGGCGATAAGCCTCTTGCTGTCTACCTTGGTTTTCAATAAGCAAGGGGATAAACTCATTGACATAGTATAACTGTTTTGTATGGCTAACACCATCATAGAAGTCGAAAACTTATCTAAGCTATACCGGTTGGGTACCATTGGTACCGGCTCGTTTCGGCAAGACCTCCAGCGTTGGTGGAACTCCTCTGTCTTAAAAAAGCAGGATCCTTTTTTTGACTTGCAAGCCGAGGACGCTCCTGCCAACAACCAATATCTTTGGGCTTTACGCGACATCAACTTTGAGGTAAACAGAGGCGATGTCTTGGGGATCATCGGGAGCAATGGCTCCGGGAAATCTACGCTTCTTAAAATCATCTCCCGCATTGTCCGCCCTACCCACGGCTCTGTAAGGGGGCATGGCAAAGTAAGCAGCTTGTTGGAAGTGGGCACAGGATTCCACCAGGAACTCACCGGCCGGGAAAACATCTTCATCAGCGGGTACATCCTGGGCATGAGTAAGAATGAGATCAGGAGAAAGTTTGATGAAATAGTGGAATTCTCTGGAATTGAGCAGTTCATTGACACACCTGTAAAGCGGTACTCCTCGGGCATGTATGTACGGCTGGCCTTTGCGGTAGCCGCTCACCTGGAGCCTGACATCTTGATTGTTGATGAGGTATTAGCCGTGGGCGATAGCGAGTTCCAGAAGAAATGCCTGGGTAAAATGAGAGAAGTCTCCAACAGTGACGGCAGAACCATCCTGTTTGTAAGCCACTCCATGCAAGCGGTAAAAAACCTATGCAACACGGCGTTGTGGTTAAACAAAGGCCGGATGCAGGAAATTGGAGAGGTGTCCACTATTGTGAATAAATACATCTCCAAAGTACAGCAGAAAAGGCTGTTGCAGGAATGGGAAACGCCGGAAGCTGCGCCGGGAAATAACCTGGTCAGATTTAGTAGACTGGAGTTGATTCCGCAACTGGAACACCCAGAGGCTCCTATGGACATTCGCACTCCCATCACTGTCAAATTCCGCTTCTGGAACATGGCTGACAACCAGGAGCTAAGCGTAGGGCTGCACCTTTTCTCCTATGGAGGAGATTGCATTTTTGATGTTTCCTCCCCTTCCGTTCTTTTCCAGAAGGGGTTTGTGGAGGGAGAGTGTAGTATCCCGGGCAACTTCCTGAATGATGGCTCTTATTATATCTCTTTGATCATTGTGAAAGACACCTCGGTGGACCTTTTTTACTTTGAGGAATGCCTGTCTTTTGAGTTAGAAGATTACCGGGGAGATATCAAATGGTTTGGTAAGTGGATGGGAGCGGTTCGTCCCAAGCTTCCCTTCAAATTAGAGCAGACCGAAATGGAGCTTGTTTAGCCAATAACCTGCCCAAGCAACATGAAAAAGAATTGGCCCTACACCATTACCCACCACTCTTTGGATGCATCTATCCTGATGCCTGAACTGGCCGGAAAGGACAGAGGGAACTACTTTGTCTTTTGGTGGAGGAGCGTGGCGTTGGGTCAACTGTTTCTGGAACCAAACGAAGTTATATCGGAAGAAAAGTTTTACCACCAGCTTATTCAGGCGATTGCCCCTACAATTGATTTCTATACGAGTGGAACACCATCTTACCAATGGGAACAGGCATTGAAGACAAAAGACTTTAATGCCTGGAAGAACTGGATGGATTCTGTCTTCACTTCCCATACTTCCTCCGCTGTTCCTGCCCAGGTACCTGTATCTGTTGTCATTTGTACCCGCAATAGAGCCAAGCATTTGCACCTATGCCTTGAAAGGCTGCAAATGCTAACATGCTTTCCCACAGAAATCATTGTGGTAGACAATGCCCCAACAGATGAAAGCAGCAAAGAAGTAACCATGGGGTTCAAAGAGGTTACCTACGTTAGGGAGCCACGAGCAGGGTTGGATATTGCCAGAAATACCGGAATCAGGAAGGCCAATTGCCCCATCGTTGCTTATTTGGATGATGATGTAGTCGTGCATCCACTTTGGGTATACCGGGTCTGGGAAACCTTTCAGGAGGAGAACACGGCGGCCATGACCGGCTTGGTGATCGCCTCTGAACTGGAAACAGAAGCGCAGCAAATTTTTGAAAGACACTGGAGCTTCAACCGAGGCTACCTTGACAAGGTGTATGACACCCACTTTTTCAACAGTGGGCTCTCGCAAGGTCCTCCTGTTTGGGACATTGGCGCTGGGGCAAACATGGCATTCCGGAAATCAGTTTTTGCCAAAGTGGGCTATTTTGACGAGATCCTGGATGTTGGCGCAGCTGGTTGCAACGGTGACTCAGAAATGTGGTACCGCATTCTTGCCCACGGCTACACCATTCGGTACAACCCCAGAGCGGTGGCCTATCACGAGCACCGAAGAGATCTGAAGGGCTTGAGAAAGCAGATTTTCTACTATATGCGGGGGTTTACCACTGCCGCCTTGCTTCAGCAACAGCAGTACCCCTTAGCTGATTATAAAAAGTTATTGTTCCATGTGATTCCCAAACATTACTATCTACTGGTTATCAGGGGATTTCCCAGATACAGAGACCGGAACAGAACCTTGTGGTCAGAAATGACAGGTATTCTCTCTGGTTTTGCTTTTTACCGCAAAAACCGGGAGAAATCAACCGTTGATCGCGCTGAGTTAAGCAGTATCAAACCTGTTCCCGACTTGGATTTGCACCCCACACTTCAGTAAACCCTAAAAGTTTAAATTGTCTGTAATGGTATACATGGTACAACCCGAAACAAAAAAGAACAGCCAGCCAGAAAAGGCCACCCAGCCTGAACTGCCCCTGGTTTCGGTGGTGATACCCTGTTATAACCACGGCCAATATCTGCGGGAGGCGTTTGAAAGCATCTGGCAACAGGACTATCCGGCAATTGAGGTACTGGTGGTGGATGATGGCTCCACTGACAACACCCGGCAGGTAACCCAGAGTGTAGAAGGCGTCAGGTACATCTATCAGGCAAACCAGGGATTGTCCGCCGCCAGGAACACCGGCATACTGCATGCCAGAGGAGAGTTCCTGGTGTTTCTGGATGCTGATGACTGGTTGCTTCCAGGGGCCATTTCCAGTAACATCCAGTACCTGATACAGAACCCAAAACTTGCTTTTGTATCTGGTGCCCATGACAAGGTCTTTGAGAAAGAAGGCTATACCCAGGAAGAAGTCTGGGAGGTAGGATCAAACCATTATCTTCAACTGCTTCAGGGCAACTACATAGGCATGCATGCCACTGTCATGTACCAGCGCTGGGTGTTCAATGAATTTCTTTACGACACCTCCCTACCCAGGTGTGAAGACTATGACCTGTACCTGAAAGTAGCCCGGAAACACCCGGTCGCTCACCACACCAGAAAAATTGCAGCTTACCGGTTGCATAGCTCCAATATGTCTGGCAACATTCCCAAGATGCTGGAAACGGTTTTGGAGGTATTAGGCAGGCAACAAGGTCTGTTGACTTCTCCTACTGAGCAAGCCGCTTTTACCAAGGGGAACAAGATCTGGAAAGAATATTACTGCGACCTGTTATACAAGAAAGTAACCCGGGAAAAAACATCCTCTTCTTCTGAAGCGCTTACCTTTCTACAGCACAGGCCATTTCTATTAGTTAAATTCTATTTAAAAAAAGCCGCTATGATCAAGTCACTAATAAGAAAATCTACGCCTGCTTTTGGTTTAAGATTGCTTCACAAAGTTGGATTGTACAGAAGAGAAGCACCTGTGGTGGGAAAAGTAGATATGGGAGACTTTGGCCGCACTACTCCGTTCAGCAACCAATTTGGGTATGACCGAGGCGGTCCCGTGGACAGATACTACATAGAGAACTTTCTTGAGAAAGAAGCCTCCACAATCAAAGGCAGGGTTTTGGAGATTGGCGACAATGAATACACCCTGCATTATGGTGGCAAACGGGTAACCAAAAGCGATATTTTACATGTGAATGACAGCAATCCTATAGCCACCATTATTGGAGACATCAGCTCTGCCCCTCACATTCCAGACAACACCTTTGACTGTATCATCCTTACGCAAACGCTGCACCTGATCTATGACTTCAAAGGAGCTTTGGCTACCTGCCACCGTATCCTGAAGCCGGGGGGAGCCTTACTCCTGACAGTCCCTTATATCACCTCCATTGACCGCGATGAATGGGGCGAAACCTGGTACTGGTCTTTCACAGACAAAGTACTACGGAAACTGATGGCCGAGACTTTCCTTGGCGGAAAGACAGAAGTGGGATCATTTGGCAACGTTTTGGCGGCTACGGCTTTCCTGTACGGCATGGGACGTTCAGAGATTGCCACCCGGGAATTAGATCAATATGACCCCCAATACCAGGTAATCAATACAGTGAAAGCAGTAAAGGCCTAACCACTTGAAAACACAGTTACGGTACATCTACAGAAGGTTATTTGAGAACAAGGCAATGGTGCTTATGTACCACCGTATAGCTGAACCAACATCAGATATATGGGAGATTGCCGTTAGCCCCGCTCATTTTGAAGCCCAACTGCAGATACTGAAAAGGGTAGGTACCGTGGTTCCTTTGCGGGAGTTAGCGGAAGGAGTTAAAAACAAGCGGCTGAAAAACAACCACATCGCCATCACCTTTGATGATGGTTACGCGGATAATTATTTAACGGCTAAACCAATCCTGGAGAAGCATGGGCTGCCCGCCACATTTTTTGTTTCTACCGGCAATATTGGCAAGGAAAAAGAATTCTGGTGGGATGAGTTAGAGCGCTTGCTTCTCTACTCCGCTGTTTTGCCCGCAAAATTGGAAATCAAGGTAGGAAACACCCTTGTCTCTGGTGCATTGGAAGAAGAAGTGGAATTATCGGGAGATTCTGAAAAAACGCACCAAAAATGGAATGCCTGTCTGGAAACACCTCCAACCGGACGCGCGCACTTATTTTTCCAGCTTTGGCAAGCCCTCAAGCCCCTGCCCTACCCCCAACAGGAGGCAAGTCTGCAAATCATAAGGGAGTGGGCCGGGAATACAGCCCCTTACTCCCGACCAGATTTCATCAGCATGTCCACCCAGCAGCTGAGAGAACTGGCCAGCCATGAGCTTTTTGACATTGGGGCCCATACGGTTAACCATCCTGCGCTGGCATACCATCCTAAAACCCACCAGGAACAGGAGATTGCCCAAAACAAAAAGGACCTGCAAAAATTAACAGGCCAGACCATTGATTTATTGGCTTACCCCTACGGCAACTTCAATGAAGGAACAGTAAAAGTAGCCGAGGGGCTGGAATTCAAAGCCGCGGTAACCACTGAAACCCAGGTAATAACCAAAGATTCAGACCCTTACCGGTTAGGCAGAGTTCAGGTACCAAACTGGGCTCCTGAACAATTTAAATTCCAACTCAAAAAAGCTTGGGGATTAGTAAATTGATTGCATCATGAGGAGTACCATGCCAGGCGAAATACTTGTTTCAGTTATCATCCCTTTCCTGAACGAAGAGCGCTTTCTGCAAGAGGCAATAGAAAGCGTGTTAAAGCAGGATTATACCTCTTGGGAGATACTGTTAATAGATGACGGCTCTACTGACCGTAGTACCCAGATAGCCCAAGAATTTGCCCAGCGGTTTCCTGATAAGATCTTCTACCTTGAACATGAGGGCCATGTAAACAAAGGGTTGAGCGCCAGCAGAAACTTCGCGATAAGCCATGCCAGGGGCAAATACATTGCCCTGCTGGATGCTGACGATGTCTGGCTCCCGGGCAAACTTTCCAATCAGGTAACTATTTTCCAGGAAAATCCCTCAGTTGCCATGATTGCAGAAAGCTCGGCTTACTGGTATAACTGGGAAGATCCTGGTAAGAGTAACGTTGTTATCCCGGTAGGCGCTCCGCAAGATACCACCTACCCTCCACCTCAGTTGATGAAGCTTCTGTACCCGCTGGGAGAAGGAGCCGCTCCATGCCCCTCTGGGTTGATATTTACCAAAGCTGCCTTTGACAGATCTGGTGGATTTGAGGAGTCTTTCAGAAAAGAATACGGGTTGTATGAAGACCAGGCCTTATTAAGCAAGATCTATCTGTCAGAAACGGTTTACGTATCCTCAGCCTGCAATAATCTGTATCGGCAACGGGCCGAATCCATTGTTTACAGCGTGCATGCAGACGGCAAATACCACACCGTCAGGCTGTTTTACCTGAAATGGCTGAGCGCTTATCTTCATAAGATGAACATTCAGGACAAAACCATTCACGATCTTCTTAGAAAGGCGTTTTTTCGTTATCGTTATCCAATTCTGCACCTACTTACCAATACTCTTCCTGAAAAGGTCTTACATTTTGTAAAACAGAACTAAAACACAAGCACAATGCCTGCAATATCCGTCTTAATGCCGGTCTATAATGCTGAGAGATTCCTGAAAGAGGCAATAGACAGTATTTTGCAGCAGACCTTCCAGGACTTTGAGTTTATCGTTATTGACGATGAATCAAAGGACAATAGTGTAGCCATTATCAATTCCTATACAGATCAACGCATCAGGTTCATTCAAAACGAGCGAAACTTAGGGATTTCGGCCACATTGAACAAAGGCATTCAGTTAGCCAAAGCCCCCATTATTGCCCGCATGGATGCCGATGATATCAGTACTCCGGACCGGTTGCAGAAGCAGTTTGACTACTTGCAGGCGAATCCAGAGTGTGTGATGGTTTCTAGTTTGGTGAAAGTAGTAACAGAAGATGGACAATTTATCAGGGTAGACAAATTCAAAAGTAAGTTCTTTTACTACAATCTCACTTTTAGTTGCTGGATCTACCACCCTACTGTCATGTACAGGAAGCATGCTGTGGAGGAGGTAGGAATGTATACCGTTCCTTATGCCGAAGATTTTGAGTTGTTCTGGCAGCTTACCCGCAAATACAAGTTCTACAACTTATCAGAAATTTTACTTTATTACAGAGTCACAGACCAGAGCCTGCACCAGGTACTCAAAAAGAAGGAGTATGAAGAAGCCTTACAGGAGCAGTTGCTCAGAAATTTTCGCTACTACGCCGGGCCTGATTTTACCCTCCCTCTTTCTCACATAGAATGTCTC
This sequence comes from Sabulibacter ruber, assembly GCF_017355955.1. Classification (GTDB taxonomy): domain Bacteria; phylum Bacteroidota; class Bacteroidia; order Cytophagales; family Hymenobacteraceae; genus Nibribacter; species Nibribacter ruber_A. The sequence continues at coordinate 1,799,892 of NZ_JAFFID010000001.1, forward strand.
CAGCATAATTTCCAACCCTTACTGGAGATGGGCAGCGTTAAAGAAGTGATTCAATGTCTACATAATCTAGATGTTATAACTGAAGGAATTCTAAAAAAAGAAAATATCAATAAAGATGTAAAAGCCATAAAGAAAGCTGCTTTAGGTAAAAGAAACTATATCTTAATATTCTTCATCTATCATTTCCCTAAAATCAAGATAATTGAACTACTTATCAGGGACCGGAAAATCAAGTTCCTGATAGAATTGATCATAGCTGCAGCCAAAAGAAGGATAGTAAGTCCAAATCCATAAAGCCTTTGGCTTCATACCAAACTCAAAGCATCGCGTGCGTGCAAGAAATCAAACGTTAAGTTAAAATCTGTGCAGATTCAGGTTTGATTAAACTGCAGGTTTTGACTTTATTAGAATTCTACTACCGTCTTCCCGCTCTGTTACATCTACTTAATTAACAAACTATTTACCCTGGTACTCCCCCCTGTTTCCATAGTTAGGAAATTGACTACAACCTGAATTGCATAACAAGTCAGCATTTCACAAACAAGCAAGAAATTGTTAACTGCTCAATGCTATGCCTTTATTACCTCCCCCAGCATACCCCTTAGTCTCGGTTATAATTCCCTGTTATAATCATGCCTCCTATTTACCTGATGCAGTAGATAGTATACAGAGGCAAACGTACTCCAATATTGAGATCATTATCGTGGATGATGGTTCAACCGATGACACCAGAGTTGTCTCGGAAAAACTTAGTTCTGCAAAATACATTTATCAGGAAAATCAGGGGCTTTCTGCCGCCCGTAACACCGGAGCCTTACATAGTACCGGCGAGTTTTTGGTCTTTCTTGATGCGGATGACCTTCTATATCCTTATGCCATTTCTTACAACCTGGCGTATCTGCTTCAACACCCAAACGCAGCTTTTGTCTCCGGGGCTTATCTTGCTATTACCCACGCCAAGGAAAATCTGGATGATGGAGGTGAGGAAATACTAGATGATCACTACATCAACATGTTACGCAAGAACTACATTGGCATGCACGGCACGGTTATGTACAGGCGGTGGGTTTTTGATGAGTTTTTGTTTGACACCTCTCTGAAGGCTTGCGAAGACTACGATCTATACTTGCGAGTAACCCGCAAATATCCCGTTCTCCACCATACCAAAAAATTGGCGGCGTACAGAATGCATACATCCAATATGTCTGGCAACCTTCCCCTGATGTTGTCACAGGCATTGGAGGTTTTAAAGCGTCAGGAGCCAGAATTAAGATCTGACGCTGAAAGAGAAGCTTATGAAGCGGGACTAAAAGGGTTTGTTGATTATTATACAACCTTAATATATGGTTGCCTAAAAGCGGAGCAAATAAAGCCTACCCCTGAAGTACTTAATTTTCTACACCAGTACAAGCCCAAATCCTATTACATGTACTATCTGGTAGAATTCTTCACAAAGAAACTGAGCTTAAGAACAGTAACACCAAATTTTGTCTTTCGGTATCTCCATCGCCGGGGAGTTTATAAAAATTTTTTACCCGCTATTGGTAACATTAAGTTTGGAGACCTCATCAGCAAAACTCCTTTTAACCGAACCTTTGGCCAGAACAGAGGAGGCGCCATAGACCAATACTATATTGAGAATTTCCTGCGCTCAAAAGCAGATTACATCACGGGGCAAGTCCTGGAATTTGGCGAGAACCAATATGCCAAGCGTATCGGCGGGGACAAGGTGACACAATGTACGGTCTTGAGATTAGAGGACCTTGATGAAAAATCATCTACCCTCCCTGAGTTCAGCCCCAAAGTGACTGCAGGAGACAATACCTTTGATTGCATCCTATTACCCCAGGCTTTACACTTGATATATGATTTCAAGGCAGTGGTAAAGGATTGTTTTAGGGCCTTGAAACCAGGCGGCACTTTACTTCTTACCGTACCCGGTATAACACCGGTTGATTTCGGGCCGTGGGAAAAAAACTGGCTATGGACGTTCACCCGTTTTTCCATAGAAAAAATGTTAGCGGAAACGTTTCCCATCAACCATATAGAAACAAATTCTTTCGGGAACGTGTACGTTGCCTCTGCTTTCCTGTATGGGGTGGGGAAAACAGAGCTAAAGCAAGAGGAACTAGACTATCAGGACCCTCATTTCCAGGTAATCATTACCGGCAAGGCAACAAAGACAGCTTAGGATATCACAGAGAAAACAATCCCTTCACTTAATCTGCCAGTTTACTCCCAGAAGGCCTCCCGTATTATGGGATAACTGGCCCATGTCTCTTCCTACTGCTGTGGTAAAAGTCAGTGATGGTCCTATCTGGCTGATGAGTTCACCATAGAAATAGGCTTGTTTCTTTACTGACGTGAAGAGGGCATCATTATAGTAGTTGCCAGCATGTTGTACATAGGTTGCCAGGGTGCGGTAACTGATTCTGGTGGACAAATTACCTTTTAACCCCACATGCAAACCCGTCACACGGTTACTAACAACATTCCAATCATTTCCAGGGCTTCCTTCGCTTAAGTCAAGATTGTACAGGCTGGCATGCCTCCGGTTTAAGAAAAGCGGAGTCCCAATGATCTGCCCCTGATAGTCCCAACCCGTTAAGTAAGTGGCATTGTTATAATAATTGAACCTACCTTGGTAAATGACGGGCCCACCCTGGTATTTGGTGTAAATGCCTTCAATCACCACTTTACTTACTAAACCCGGATGTCTCAAATCAAAGCCAATGCCCACCAATCTGTCTCGGCTGAAAACGTTAAGGCCATTGATTTTATCCCGCGCATCGGGGCTTCCTACCCCCTTATCAAAAATAGTCTGTGTGTATAAATGCAGGGATTTGCCTTTCAGGAGAAAATTCACGCCAAAATCAGAGACGATCACATGGTTCCCGACCGCATTCACAATATCAACCGGACCTTGTTGACTGGCAGGATCGGTTTCATCACCTTTTGCTCCCACCAAAATCCTTAGGTAATCCTTGAATCTACTTGGGATCTGCCCCAAGGGGTGTCTTCCACCCCATTGGGCAAAGTGGCTCAATCCGGCATGTACATTCAGAGCATCTCGCCCTATTCTTAAACACAGGTTCTTTTCATGCAGATAGGCACCTTTGACATGATTTGAATTGCCCAACCACCCATGGCTAAATACCCCTTTAACCTTTAAGAATCCGTTTGTATGAGGTATGTTCACATAGTCTTTCACCGCTACCCCCACTTTAGGAATGGGCAGAGCATTTCTACTGACAGCTAACGAGCCACTGGATAACTCTGGATCTACGTTGCCTACTGTTTCGGCATATCGGCCGCCACGCAGCTCCCATGCGCCATACCCTACCTTTAAATAGGCTTCTTTTAGAAAAACATCCCTAAAATGGCTGTTATTGTATACATCTACTCCATACCCGATGTGAAAGGGTGCTTTTGATGACAATGGGCTCCCAGGTGGCGGAAGGTACTTTCTGGAAAAAAGGTGAGTATTGCCTATTTTGAGATGGGTAATCAAATCATGTTGTTTCAAAGGAACCGTTCCAAAGCGGTTAGCCTCTATCCAAAAAGGCGGATGATTCTCTGTGGCTATGATTCCCGAGGTGCCCCCCTCTACTTTCAAAGAATCTATGGTCTGACCTGAGACATTCATGACACATATGAGAGAAGCAAACAAAAACAGATGAACCCTTCTCATAACTGTCGGCTAATTTCTTTATCTCACAAGGTAGGTAGATACTCCAAACAACATCATTGACGATTATCAAAACTGATTTACTAAATATAATATTTATTATATAGATTATAACTAAAGCACAGCAAATTTTTATGGATGACCTGTATGAACTCACAAGCATTCTAATCAAGATTTGGCAGTTACCCACCATTGCGTCTATTTGACAATCACCTCAAACAATTTGCTGATATGATTGGGTGCCACCCTATGAAGAATATGCCAGCTTTTTGAAATGCTTCATTGGAAGCATTTCAAACCTACCTCAAGTTCATCATTAATTCTCTCCTGAAACGTCCACCCGTTTAAATTCTAAATCAAAACCAAAAAATCTGTGTAAGTACACTTTATATTAAATTTATGACTATATTTATAAGTATTTATACATTACAGGTGTTTTGTACTGCTTTTTAAAGGCATCTGGAATGAAATACTTACTTCCCTTCCCCCACAAGCAAATACCTGATACTCTCCAATAGAGCATCAAGAAACGAACAGTAGATTCTTATAAAGGCTGAATAAACTTGAGAAGCGATTTATTAATAAGCCCTACTCTACAGAACAACAACTTTGACGTGCTCAGGTTTGCGCTGGCGGTCACCGTTATCTACAGCCATTGCTATGTGATTTATTATGGGAAAACAATTGATGTTGAGCCTTTTATGGTTATCACCCAAAATCAGGCAGACCTGGGAAGTGTGGCTGTCAACTGCTTTTTTGCGATCAGTGGGTTTCTAATTGTCCGAAGCTTTCAAAACACTTCCTCAATTCCTAGTTATCTAAAAAAGAGAATCCTAAGAATTTACCCCGGGTTTCTTGTGGCGTTTGCCCTAAGTATGCTGGTAATAGCTCCTTTAAGTACGATAGACAACAGCCATCCTCAAGGAAATGTAACTGCTTATTTCCAGGAGTTCAGAGGGAAAGCGTTCCTTCTGAATCTGTTTACCCTGCAAACCCAAAGAGCGCCTTGGTCTTTCCAGGACAATCCGTTGCCCAACATGATCAATGAATCTTTATGGACTATTCAATACGAATTTATTTGCTACTTGATAGTTCCTGTTCTGGCACTCCTGGGATTGTTAAAAGGAAAATGGCAGCCTTTGGTATTGTTTGGAATTTCCTACCTCTTTTTCGCTTTACAGGAAGTAGCACACTGGTTTCAATGGGAGAATTACCAGGGAAGAATAATGAGCCATCCACTCTATCTCCCCAAATTCATTACCTACTTTATGGCAGGCGCCTGCTTTTTTCTGTATAGAAACCACATTAAGAGAAGCTTTGGCCTCATAATTGTATCAATTGTTGCTCTTATTGTTTCTTGTATTTGGCTCCCTTACTTCAATTTGGTGGCACCATTTGCTGGCTCGTATGTATTATTCTACTTGGCCTACCATCCCACCTTACCCTTTCCTAGGTTTGCAAGGAAAGGAGACTTTTCTTACGGGCTTTATCTATACGCGTGGCCTGTTCAACAGCTAGTGTTAGCTATTGCAGGTGAACACCTGAATATTTATCTGCTGTTTATACTTTCAGGCTTCATCTCTTTTATTGCGGCTTTTGTGAGTTGGCATGTAGTAGAAAAGCCTTTCCTTAAACTTAAAAAAGAGGGATCTGGGCAACCGCTTCCAACTACCAATAATCTGGAAATGAGTTACATTAAAAACAATTAACTTTTAAACTATCAAAGGTATCTAAGCCAAGGTTTAACTTATCAACCGTAAATAGGCTACCTTAATTAACTCTTAGATTGAATCACCTGCCTAAAGCCATTTTCAGACAGGTATTTGGATAGAATTATTTATTATAATTTGATTGTGCAACCAAGAATTCCGTCATCACCACCTATCATTTTGCCTCTTCCTACTGCAGGAAAGAGGCCGATTTGGTCCGTGATGATTCCTGTCTATAACTGCGCAGAGTTTCTTCCTGAAACCCTGGAAAGCGTACTGCAGCAGCAACTTCCTGAAGAGGTAATGCAAATTGAGGTTATTGATGATTGCAGTACCGATGCCAATGTAGAAGCTATTGTCAATCAAATAGGGAAAGGCAGAATCAAATACTTCAGACAACCAAGAAACGTAGGAAGTCTCCGGAATTTTGAAACTTGTATCAACCGAGCCCAGGGAGAATTGGTGCACTTACTACACGGCGACGACCGGCTCAGAAAAGGCTTCTATCAAAAAATGGGGCAACTGTTTGAGCAACACCCCCAGGCAGGAGCTGCTTTCTGCCGGTTTAGTTATATGGATGAAAGCGGGCACATAGACTACGTGCAGCCTTGCGAGATGAAGCAGGATGGGATTTTAGACAATTGGCTTTTGCGCATTGCCGAACGCCAGCGCATCCAGTACGCTTCCATTGTGGTCAAACGGGAGGTGTATGAGAAACTAGGCAGCTTTTATGGAATCACGTATGGAGAAGACTGGGAGATGTGGGTGCGCATAGCCAAACACTATCCCGTTGCCTATACCCCAGAAGTCTTAGCCGATTACCGGAAGCACCTGAGTTCTATTTCAGGACAAAAGTTTTTGAATGGCCAGTATCTGATGGATATTGCCCATGCCATGAAGCATATTCAGGAGCATTTACCAGAGAATGAGAGAAAAGCTGTTCTGGAGAAATCAAGGTACGCTTATGCCCATTATGGCGTGAGTGTTGCAAACAGAATATGGCACGCAACCCACAATAAGCAAAATGTTAAAAGCCATATAAAGCATACCCTTGTCATGCACAACGGTAGCTTCAAGCTTTATCTTAAGATTCTGAAAGTATATTTAAAGATTGTGACCAATAGAGTGTAGTCTCAAACGATATTCCACAAAGGCTTTTAACCTCCTCTTCTATCCTCTTTCCTTCTTTTTAAGCAGAACCTGTACCTAGCTTTGTCCTGAACACATCGCGTTTTGGAGGTAGTTTTATGAAAACAGAAGCAAAATGGCAGGATCTTAAAAATACTAAGTGCACCAATTAGCCTAGCCAAAACCTACGGAAGCAATCCCAATTCTAACACACCATACTATTTATGTTAACATTCCCATTTTAGGAACAAATTCTAGATTTGACACAAAAACTACAATCCAACTAGCTTATGGGAGAGACGCCCATTAAGCGGCAAATATTTGTAAATCAACTAGCAAAAAAAGAGTGATACCTAAACGGGTTGTTTTTTTTATCCTTACTACAGCGCTATTCATACATTCATCAGGAGTAATCCTCGTTTAGGATTGCCCTCTGTTTTAGCACTGTTTTCCTGAAAACTCCTGTAAAACAGACATGACTTACATGAAATGATTTAGTTTCTCATGAAATCTATGCAAACCTGGCGCTATACTCTTCATTTTACATTAGTCTAAGGCTCTGTATTAATTTCTTATATTATAGGTCTTATTCATTATTAAGTAACCGCCTTTATAAGCGTAGTTGAATACAAGCACAATGAGATTATACTTATACATCAAATGAATTAGTACTGAAATAGAGCAAATTACCTTACACTCTTTTCTATCGGCATAATCATTGAAACACGTTGACTTAATGGTTAAGATCATCTCATGCCGACAAGTAGAGCGAAGCTCATGAAAGCAGTTATTGCCTCCCATCGCTTTCGTCAGTTTCACATCTAAAGTGCTTTGAGCTATGGAAGACATAGGAATAACCGATTATAAACTTTGACCCTTCAGCTATGACCGCTCCGCCTTTCTGGGTCAAGTGGATATTACCAAGGCTTTCTGCTGCACAAACGGTAAGGTATCTACTCTTTCTCAGCCTACTTTATCTTCTTTCTGCCTGCTCTCAGAAAAGTAAACCAGACAAGGTTCTGTTATTCTACAACCATTCTAAAGGAGAGCAACCCATTCAGGGTTACCTGGAAGAGATTCAGATACAAGCCGCCAAGCAACAAATCTTAGTTGATCTAACAGATAACGCATCTCATTTCAACCAACAAAATCTAGAACAGTACCAGGCGGTCATTTTCTTCAGAACCTCAGGCGAAAAACTTAACAAAGCCCAAAAAAGAAGTTTTGCTTCATTTATACAGGAAGGCGGTGGCTTTATTGGCATAGATGCCGCTTTAGAGAATCCGCAAGATTGGGAATGGTACGCCTACCTGTTGCAAACTGGGTTAAATAGCACCCTCAAAGCCATTCCAGTCGCTTCTGTCCTCCCCGACCAAGAAACAAACCCGGTACCGCTGCCTACCCGTTTCCAGTTTCAGGAAAGCCATATCTGCCTTTTACAAACCTCCTCTGAGCCAAGCCAAAACAAGTACTTTCCCTCGCAGATAACAGAGGCGATGCACTATGTTCTTGGCAACACAGGCAAAAACAAAGACCTACCGGTTAGCCACCTTCAGGAAAAAAGCCGATACCACGCCAATGTTTTGTTTGAGGATCTAAAAGACCCCATGGAGCTAAGCATTGCCCCTACCGGGGAGGTGTACATCATCCAACGGAAAGGGGCTTTACTTGTCTTTGATCCTAAAACTAATACCACTGAGAAGATAGGCACCGTTCCCGTTGATGCCTCAGACGCTGGCCATGGCCTCCATGGGATGGCACTTTCTCCGGATTTCACCCAAACCAGACACATCTTCCTTTTTCTAACCCCACCCAACAGCAATGGCTCACTAATGCAGGTATGCAGGTACACGCTAAAGGCGGGAAAACTGGATCTGCCCTCAAAGAAGGTATTGCTGGAGATACCTCTGGATGTAAATGGAAGCGGCCACTTAGGGGGATCGCTTTCCTTTGATGCCGAAGGGCTGTTATACATCTCTACCGGTGACAACTCCTATGCAAACTTCTCCAGCGGCTTCAGCCCGATGGATGAACGGCCTGGTCATGCCAGCAACGATGCCCAACGCTCAGCCGGTAACACCAATGACCTGAGAGGGAAAATTTTACGCATAAAGCCGCTGCCAAACGGTTCCTACTCCATTCCAGAGAGTAACCTATTTCCTAAGGATGGCTCACAAGGAAGACCCGAAATTTACGTGATGGGGTGCCGGAACCCTTTCAGAATAGCCGTAGACAAACCAACCGGAACTCTATACTGGGGCGAGGTAGGGCCTGATGCCGGCAAAGACAGCACGCGCGGCTCCCAGGGATATGACGAGATAAACCAGGTCAGGAAAGCGTGCAACAACGGATGGCCTTACTTCATAGGGAAGAATGCTCCTTATGCTGAGTATAATTTCGCCTCAGGCAAGATAGGAGCCTTGTTCAACCCCAATGCCCCCGTTAACAACTCACCCAATAATACTGGCGCCAAAAAGTTGCCCCCTGCCGCTCCTGCCTTTATTTACTATCCTTATACCCCCTCCAAAGAATTTCCAGAGCTAGGCGAAGGTGCTCGCTGCGCTTTAGGAGGCCCCGTCTATCACTACAATCCTCAATCTAAGTCCGCCATAAAATTCCCGGCTTACTATGATGACGTGCTGTTTATAGGCGATTGGTCCAGAAACTGGATCAAAGCGGTGTACATGGACCAGGACCTGAACTACCTGCGCACCGAGGCTTTTATGCCAAACCTTGCCCTCAACCACCCCATTGATTTTGAGTTCGGCCCAGACGGCGCTCTGTATGTCTTAGAATTTGGTGATCCGTGGGGCTATCTTCAGGAAAGAGGTAAACTGACCAGAATTGAGTATAATGTTGGGAACCGGCCTCCGGTAGCAGTTGCCTCGGCCTCCAAAACAACCGGGCAGGCCCCACTCAAGGTTCAGTTCTCAAGCAAAGGCACTTTTGATTACGATGAGGGAGACAAACTTACGTATGAGTGGACCTTGAACGGCAAACCATTTGGCGGTAACGCCCCCAACCCTGAATTTACTTTCCATAAACCCGGCCAGTTCCTGGCAGTGCTCTCAGTAACAGACAAAAGCGGCGCTACCACCCAGAGTTCTCTGAAAGTGACGGTAGGCAAAACCTTACCAGCTCTTAGAATTGCCTCTAACGCCAATCAATCCTTCTACTGGGACAATGAAGTATTCGGGTACCAGGTGCTGGTTTCAAACCAACAGCACCAACCAGATAAAGCGAATCTGAGAGTCACGTTAGACTACCTCCCGGAAGGGAAAGACTTACCAGGTTTGCCCCTGCAGAGCAAAGAAACCACCGCTTTGAAGGTGAACAAGGGAGAGCAACTTCTGCGCAAAAACGATTGCAAGTCTTGCCACATGAAAGACGAAGAAGGGTACGGCCCTGCCTTTTTAGCCGTGGCCAGCAAGTATAAGCCTACCACTAAAACTGTCTCGGAGCTGGCCAATAAAGTCATCAATGGCGGCGGCGGTGTGTGGGGAGAGCACTCCATGAACGCGCATCCGCAGCTTTCAAAAGAAGATGCCGACGCTTTAGTCCAGTATATTCTTTCCCTTTCCACCCCTGAACTTACTTCGCTTCCTTCTGAAGGGAATTTACTGCTAGACAAGCACCAAGGCAATGGCCCTACCGGGAAGTACATTTTAACTGCTTCCTATGCAGAGAATGGGGCTAACGGAGAAGAAGCCTTTACAACTTCCCGTAAGATAATCCTTCGGCATCCGCGCGTGGAATCCTATGATTTTGATGGGTACACCGATGTGTCGCAGGGCTCTTCTGGAAACAACCATTTTATAGAGAGTAAAGAACAAGGTGGGTACCTGGTGCTCAAGAATATAGATCTGCACCAAATAAGTCACCTAACCTTCAACTACTCGGCCTTAGAAAACGGTGGGCTCATTGAAGTGAGGGCCGGGTCTCCGGAGGGATTTCTAATTGGGCAGCTTAATTTTACCCCTACAGGCAGTTGGAAACAATGGCGTGAACAAAATGCATTGCTGAAGAACCCGGGAGGCAAACCCGATTTGTACCTCGTTTTCAAACGCAAGGCGTTACTGAAACCAAGTCAAGTCCGGTTGCGCTGGATAGAATTCCACCGGAAGAAACCAGTAGCTACCACCTCAAAATGGGTCACGGCCATCTCCTCCTGAAGTAATACAAGCCTGAGATAGCTCTACACCGCTGAGACACAAAAGCGCCCTCCCGTTTTAGCCTGGTTTCTATAAAACCAGCCCGAAAACAGAAGGGCGCTTCCTGAGGTTACAAATCCTAGAGTTGTCCTCTATAAGTCTATCTCAACCAATCAAAAGCCAATATTCTGTTTTTCACTCGTTTACTGAAAAACACATCCTAAACAGAAAACCAGAAGTTCACCTTGATCCCTATCCCATAAGCAAGTGTGCTTTATTGAGCAAGCTGGAAGAGGGACACTACGGTTTCCTTCTGATTGAATTTAGGACCCAAGTTTTCTCCAAAGGAAGAGAAAGAAGGCTCCAGCATTTTGCCGGGCACTAAGCTCTTTTCGAAATACCAGGCAGGCTGCCCAATAAACCCTCCGATGTTGTTCCTTACATGGGTATGATACAAGTACCATAACCGGTTATGGTTTTTGATCTCCCCAAAACCCGTAGAAAGTTTGCCGAGATACTCGGCATAGGAAGTTGAGTTGGTTTTCAGATCTTGGCCCTCTACGGCAGTGTACTTCAGGTTATAGGCCTCCTTGTAGTAAAGGTAGGCGTGCCACATATTCCAGTACACGTACACCGCATCGCCCTCTTTATAGTGCTCATTGATAAACAGCAGGGCCTCCCGGTTCGCCTCTTTCTTGTAGAAGTTCTCTGTGTTAAGCGCCTCTTTGATCGCATTCCAACCCGGTGCTGCCAAAAGCAACAAGCATAGAACTAACCTAACGGGTAGGTGCTTAGGCAAGAATTCCCATAAACTTTGCGCTCCGTAAGAAATAAACAGGATAAACATGGGTGCTAAAAACAAGACAAAGCGCTCATGAAAAGGGTAGAATTTCAACCCAGAAGCCAACAGTGTCAACAGAACGGGGAAAGCCAGCACCGAGAACTTCTTAAAGTTATTTTTAGCCATCAATACCACCCCTACCCCCATGAGCAGTAAAGGCAATAGCCTAAGCTGCACCAGTATAAAAGACAAGGCTCCGGTGAATCTTATCTTCTGGCCCAGAGGATGTTTGACCAAGGCATTGGTTTTATGAAAGAACCACTCAAAGTCCCCCACAGAAGTAGGAAGTAAAGGCATATAGGCGTGGTAGACTTTCTCGAAGAAGACGGTCAGCCAGCCAGAGTCCTGGTAGCGGCCCAGGTAGAGCAGGTAGACGGCCGCGAAGCTCGCCAGCCAGGGCAGGAAGGCCGGCGCGTAGCCCAGCGCCGCCCGCCAGCCCCCCTCCCGCAGCGCCCCCAGGCCCACCGCGCCGGCCACCCCGGCCAGCACGAACACCGACGAGTAGGAGAACCAGGGCAGCAGCGCCCCCCACAGGCCCCAGGCCCAGAGCGGGAGCCGCCCCCGCCGCTGGCGCGCGTACAGCCACAGGCCCAGCACCGAGGCCAGCAGCTCGGTGCTGTACTGCTTGGCCTCCACGGCGTGGTAGACCGCCGGCCCGGCCAGCGCCAGCAGCGCCAGGGCCAGCAGCGCCGCCCAGGGCCGCAGGAAGTGCCGGGCCACCGGCGCGAAGAGCCCCAGCGCCGCCACCCCGCACAGCAGCGGGAACAGGCGCAGGGCCAGCTCGCCCTTGCCCAGCAGCTCCACGGCCAGGCGCTCGGCCCACAGGAAGGCCAGCGGCGCCTTCTGCTCGTAGGCCAGCGGGCCGGCCGCCAGCTCCCCGAAGCCCATCCGCACCAGGCTCACGGCCAGGTAGAGCTCGTCGCGCCACAGCGAGCGGTTGTCCAACAGGTGGAACACCCGCAGCAGCGCCCCGGCCGCCAGCACCGCCCACGTGAGCGCCCGCAGCAGGCGCCCCGGACCGGCGGAAGCGGGCTCAACGGGAGAGACAGGAAGGACAGGATGCTCTGCTACCGCTGGTCCAGACTGGTAAATTGAAGCCATATCATACAAGATTATTGGGCTAGTTGAAACAAGGATACCACTGTATCGCCACCTTTATACCTTTCCCCTGCCCTTTGGCCCAGCCCAGAGAAAGTTTTCTCCAGGCCCTCCCCTACTACATAGTCTTTGTGGTGATACCAGGTAGGTTGATCCACGTAGTCTCCAATGTTTATCCGCAGGTAAGAATCATACAGGAACCACAACCGGTCCTTGTCCTTGATCTTCTGGATACCGGGGTCGAGATTCTTCAGGTACTCGGCGTGGTTTGCGGAAGAAGTCTTCAGATCCTGGCCCTCTATGGCGGTGTACTTCAGGTTATAGGCCTCCTTGTAGTAAAGGTAGGCGTGCCACATATTCCAGTATATGTACACCGCATCGCCCTCTTTATAGTGCTCATTGATGAACAGCAGACTCTCCCTGTTCTTTTGGTGGTTAAGAAAATGTTCCGGGTACAACACTTCCCGCGTGGCATTGTAGAGCAGAGGTGCCATCAGTAAGGCGACCAATACTGCCTTCACTGCTTTATTGCCAGAAAAGAAACCCACAATCTTCTGGGCGCTGTACCCGATAAATAGAATAAAAACAGGGGCAAGAAACAGCACCAGTCGCTCATAAAAGGGGTAAAACTTAAGGGCGGATGCCAACAGGGTCAAGAGAACGGGGAAAGCCAGTACCGAGAAATTCCGAAAGTTATTTTTGGCCATCAACAGCATGCCAGCCACTAAAAGAACCAACGGGAAAAGTCTCAACGCCACAAAAGCGGTCGGGGAAGCAACGGTGAATTTGAAGTATTGGCCTAAAGGATTTTTTGCCAGTTCGTTCGCCTTTTCAAATAACCATTGGGCAATCACCCCAGGGGAGAACGAAAGCGGGAGATAAGCCCGGCAGTACTTCTCGAAGAAGACGGTCAGCCAGCCGGAGTCCTGGTAGCGGCCCAGGTAGAGCAGGTAGACGGCCGCGAAGCTCGCCAGCCAGGGCAGGAAGGCCGGCGCGTAGCCCAGCGCCGCCCGCCAGCCCCCCTCCCGCAGCGCCCCCAGGCCCACCGCGCCGGCCACCCCGGCCAGCACGAACACCGACGAGTAGGAGAACCAGGGCAGCAGCGCCCCCCACAGGCCCCAGGCCCAGAGCGGGAGCCGCCCCCGCCGCTGGCGCGCGTACAGCCACAGGCCCAGCACCGAGGCCAGCAGCTCGGTGCTGTACTGCTTGGCCTCCACGGCGTGGTAGACCGCCGGCCCGGCCAGCGCCAGCAGCGCCAGGGCCAGCAGCGCCGCCCAGGGCCGCAGGAAGTGCCGGGCCACCGGCGCGAAGAGCCCCAGCGCCGCCACCCCGCACAGCAGCGGGAACAGGCGCAGGGCCAGCTCGCCCTTGCCCAGCAGCTCCACGGCCAGGCGCTCGGCCCACAGGAAGCCCAGCGGCGCCTTCTGCTCGTAGGCCAACGGGCCGGCCGCCAGCTCCCCGAAGCCCATCCGCACCAGGCTCACGGCCAGGTAGAGCTCGTCGCGCCACAGCGAGCGGTTGTCCACCAGGTGGAACACCCGCAGCAGCGCCCCGGCCGCCAGCACCGCCCACGTGAGCGCCCGCAGCAGGCGGCCCGGACCGGCGGAAGCGGGCTCAACAGGCGAGACAGGAAGGACAGGCAGTACAGGAGAAACTCTAAAGGCTAGCGACATTCAGGGGATATGATATGAGTGACAGGTTTTATTTCTGGTAATTGCCAGGAGACTCTTTGCTAACTTCAAAGAGAGCTACTCTCAATTCAGGAGTCTCAAACCCATCAACTTCATATCCCATCTCCGAAAATTTCTGATGTAACTTTTTACCTCCAAGTACTTCTTTAAAATACCAAGCCGGCCGATGGTCAAACTCTCCAATCTTTACCCCTCGGTTTTTACAATAGATAAGCCATACCCTCTTTGAATCCTTTAAGCCGGTAATCTCCGAGGTCAGTTTCTCAAAGTATTCAGAAGCATCTGCAGAACTAGCCCTGAAATCGCTTCCTTCTATGGCATTGAATTTTAGGTTGTAAGAAGTCTTATAGAACTTATAAGGCGTAAGCATGTTCCAATAGACATACACCTGATCACCTTCTTTATAGTGATCATTAATAAGCAGAAAAGCATCACGGCAATAGGCTCTCTTGTAACCACCAAAGAGCTCTGGCTGCAGTAATTGCTGGCCTGACACCAAGAAACAAGGCATTAAAAGCAACAGAGGTATGGTGAATGCCACCGCCGGGCTTATACGCTTTATGAACGCTCCTATCTGCTGACATCCTAAAGCAATGATCAGGATGAATAAGGGAGCGAGAAAAACAGTGAGGCGCTCGTACAAGGGATACAGCTCCAGGGCAGAAGCCACTACTGCCAGTAGGTAAGGCATAACCAAGGCCAACAGGAATTTTCGGTCTTTCCTGAAAAACCAGGCAAGTCCAACCAAAATGCAGCCGATGGCTAAAAACGCTCTCTTAAATAAAGCAAGAAGAAAAGCATTTTGCGTAACAACAGTATTTAAAGTAAGCCCTAACGGATACCTGATCAGCCTGTTTCCTGCTTTCCTGATGGGCCATAGCAAGTCTCGCAAGGACTCCGGAGGAAACGGCATGAAGCTGCTCCTTACTTTGAAATAATGGATGAGCCAGGCTGAGTCAATGTGTTTTTGGGTAAACAGGAAGTAATTCACTGCAAAACTCACCAACCAAATGCCAAATGGTAGGAGGTTCCTTACCATAGAGGACCATTCTTTCCTGCACAAATGATACCCTGTAACTCCGATTGCCATACCAGCCAAGACAAACACAGAGGCATAGGCAAACCAAAGCACCAGTCCTCCCCAGATACCCCATAGGGTCAGAGAGCTTAACGACTTGGTTTTGTGGTAGCGGGTGTAAAGGTACAGGCAGGTAATGGAGGCGAGCACCTCAGTACTGTATTGTTTGATTTCAACCCCATGGTACACCAAAGGCGGGGCAAGCGCCAATATGCCCATCGCAATGGCTACCCCATAAGGTTTCAAGAAGTATGAGCAGACCTTCCTAAACAGAAACAAAGACGCAATTCCGCATAGGAAGGGGAAAAACCTGAGTGCCAACTCACTCTTCCCAAATACCATCACAGCAAGTTTACAGAACAGGAGGAACCCTAAAGGGGCCTTTTGCTCATATTCCAGTTCTGTGAAAAGCAGATCGCTCAGGTCTTTGTTAATAAGACTGGAAGCCAGGTAGATTTCATCTAGCCAAAGAGATCTGTTATCAAGGTAGTGGAACACCCTGAGGAACACCCCAGCCAAAAGAAAAGCCCAGACCATTGTCTTCCACCCGAGACCGAACCCCACTTTTGCGGAAGCACTTGGAAGATTTTCGTACACTAGCACAGGGGCACTCTCTACTTTTAACGGCATGGCTTTACAGATGCTATTCTACATTAGTATGATAGAGGTCTGCGCGCCTCTACATATAAACCTTGAAGTGTGGCAAACAGTAGTAGAAATGCTCAAGCAAAGCCATCATCTAATAAGGGTTCTTGATGAGCTTATCTTGAGCAACTAAATAAACTGCAAAAACAATACCATAATATTACAGTTTAAAGATTAATTAATACAATTTGTGAATAAAATTGTATCAGGTAGGAAAATGATCAACTCTTACATACTTAATATACTTAGATAAGACACTGATTATCAAATCACAATAATACCTGCTCCGCAAGACAAGCGATAAAAATGATTTTGCCACTCTCATGATACGGAAGCGGCTTGAAAAAACTAGCCTACTTTTTGTTAAAAAATATCTTACTAAAACAACAACATTAAACTTTAGAGAAAAAGATGGCTCAAGAGAAGCAGTTAGATTGGACCAAGATTAAGGCTGTAATTTTTGATGTGGACGGCACACTTTATACTCAGTCCAGAATGAGAAAGAGGATGCTTTTTGCGTTGATCAGCTATTATGCATGGAGACCCTGGCGGTTAAAAGACTTTTTGATTTTATACCACTTCAGGGTTGAACGGGAAAAAAAAGCAGGGTATTCGGCCGGTAATCTGGAAAACGCCCAATATGAATGGTGCGCTGAGAAAGGCAACTTTCATATACCCAGAATCAGGAAAGTTGTGGAACACTGGATGTTTACGTTTCCTAACCAATTTCTCAAAAACTGCATGTATCCGGGAGTTAAAACGTTTTTTGAGTCTTTAGAAAAAAACGGTCTAAAAACGGGAATATACTCTGATTATAAAGCAGTTGACAAGTTAAAAGCCATGGAATTAGATGCCGATTTGATCGTGTGTTCCACAGACAAGGAAGTAGACAAATTGAAACCTAACCCCGATGGCTTATTCTATATAGCGGAAAAATTGGGGCTGTCTACGGATGAATGCCTTTTCATTGGTGATAGGTTGGAATTAGACGGAGAATGCGCCGAAAGAGCCAACATGCCTTACCTTATTCTGGAGAAAAAGCCCTTCAAGGAATTTGACTTCTACGCCAAGCTAACCCAGCAACTTATACAAGCCAAACAAGGGAACAAAGCGAAAAAAGCCTCCTTAGAAATCAACTCCTTATAAAAACAGTTGCTCTCCGCAGCAGCAACAACAAGGAAAGCATTGCTTGCCTCTAGCCTCATCTTGCAAACCCCCAGGGTTCCAATAAGAAGATCTATACTTTACTCAGCCTTGGGTTCTTCGCTCTATTACCAGAAGTTTGCCTGGGATAGATGCCGTCCAGAATGGGAGAAAGTATTTCATTTTGGGAAATTGAGGCCAACTTGTTTATTCTCTTTTTGAGATTTTCTTATCCAAAATGGGAAACATAGTAAGTTTCCCACCTTCAACTACCATCAAAGTATATAAAATCTAAGCATATTCCTACTTATCAATCGGCTATGTGCCGTTAAATAATCTTTTTTAAATATTTTACATAACCTTGGCATGATTTTGAACATAATATTATAACTATCAAAGATTAATTATTCTTTTTCTATTAAATCACAGCTAACCATTGCCTCTGTAGGCAAAACAATCTAAAAAGATAAACTACTACCGTATGAACCCTACCGTTACTGTACCAGATTCGTCTAATGCAGAAGTTGTTCTCCGTCCTGCTGGCTTAAAAGAGTATATCGCCATTGCCCGGCCAGACCATTGGTTCAAAAACATTTTTATGTTGCCGGGTATGCTCTTCGCCTTCCTGGTGTATGATACCACCCTGGACTTCAATCTTCTGTTAAGAATTGTAGTGGGTATTGTGAGCACCTGCTTGATTGCCTCTGCCAATTACACTATCAACGAGTACTTAGACGCCGAATTTGACCGGTTCCACCCTGAGAAAAAGAAAAGGTCAGCAGTTGTAACGGTGTTGAGCCCTGGGTATGTGTACTCAGAGTACTTCGCGCTGGCCATTATTGGCCTGGCACTGGCTTATTATATTTCACTTCCGTTCATGGCCATTGAAGGCTTTCTGCTTTTCATGGGCATCATGTACAATGTAAGACCCTTCCGCACAAAAGAGCGGGTTTACCTGGATGTTCTCTCTGAATCTGTGAACAACCCTATCAGACTAGCACTAGGCTGGTTCATTTTTGTGCCGGCAGCCCTGCTTCCTGAAAGCTTCCTCAACCCAGCCTGGGCGTTGATTCCCCCAAGCAGCATCATTGTAGCATATTGGATGGGCGGCGCCTTCCTGATGGCCACCAAACGCTTTGCCGAGTACCGTTACATCAACAACCCAGAACTGGCCGGGTTGTACCGTAAATCTTTCAAGCGGTATACAGAAAACAGCCTGTTGATTTCAATGTTCTTTTATGCCATCACGTCGGCATTCTTCCTGGGCATTTTCCTGATCAAAAACAAGATAGAACTCCTTATAAGCTTCCCGTTCTTCGCCCTGATGTTTGCCTGGTATCTTCAGATTGGTCTGCGCAAAGACTCGGTGGTGCAAGGTCCGGAAAAGCTGCACAAAGAGACGGGATTCATGCTTTATGTAGTTCTTTTCACCCTCCTGTTGATGGGCTTGGTCTACATAGACATTCCGGCTTTAAACTGGTTCCTGAAGCAATCTTTCTAATACAATCCTTTTTTGACCCTCCTTCTTAAAGAGTAGACAATAACATTTTCTGTCAATGAAACATACGTCATATGACTTGGTGGTAGTAGGCACTGGGTTTGCATCAACGTTTTTTCTCTATAAATACCTGAGCAAAGCACCAGCCTCCGCAAAGGTGCTGGTACTGGAAAAAGGGCATTTCTTTCCTCATGCTGAGCGGGTAAAAGAAAGAAGAGGAGAAGAAACGCCTTATGCCAAATTAAACCCAGATGCCCAGGAAACATATGACAACCACAATCCAAAGAAGAGGTGGATGTTCACGCAAGGCTTTGGGGGAAGTTCCAACTGCTGGTATGGCTGCACTCCCCGGTTCATGCCTGCTGATTTTAAGATGAAATCGCTCTACGGCGTTGTGAATGACTGGCCCCTGCAATATGACGAACTTGATCCGTACTACACTCAGGTAGAGGAACTCATGTCTATTTCGGGGCCCGAAATCACGCCGTTCCCTAAAAAGTCTTCTTACCCGTTGCCGCCACACCTGTTTACCACGGTAGATAAGATTCTGCACAAGGAGTATGGCAACCTGTACATTAACCAGCCTACCGCCAGAGCCAGAGTTGCCGTAAACGGTAGAAATGCCTGCTGCGCCAGTGCCGTCTGCCACGTGTGCCCTGTGAATGCCAAGTTCACCATTGAAAACTCCAACATGGGGGTTTACCAGGACCCACGCGTAGAACTTCTTTATGGAGCACAGGTCTACAGCCTTGATCTGGAGCAGAACGTAGCACGTAAAGTCAACTTTATCAAAGATGGCAAGGAGCATCATGTTGCCGGAGAGATAATAGCACTGGGCACCAATGCCATGTTCAATGCCAATATCCTCCTAAACTCTGGAGACAAAAACCCATTCACAGGGAAAGGCCTAGGAGAACAGTTAGCGCTGGAGGCATCTGTTTACCTGGATAATCTGGAAAATGTGGGAGGCAGTACCTGGGTGAACGCTAACGGCTACATGTTGTACGACGGAGACCACCGGAAGGACTTTGCCGCCTGCCTCATGGAATCCAACAATGCCCCATACATCAGAATGGAACGAGGTAAATGGCGGCATCTCATCAACTTCCGGATGATCTTTGAAGAATTACCCGAAGACCACAACTACGTTACAACCTCCCCGGACAGATTGAGGCCGGCCGTTCACCACAAAGGTCCTTCAGAGTACGCCTTGAAAGGCATTGAGAATATGAAGAAGAAGCTGCCTGGTATTCTGTCTTGCTTACCTGTAGAGAAAATTGAATACTCTTCTTTGATAGAATCGGAGGCGCATATTCTGGGCACCACCCGCATGAGCGGCAACGCCAATGAAGGGGTGGTAGACAAACATTTGAGGCATCACCAATACCGTAATTTGTTTGTGCTGGGCAGTGGCAGTTTTACCACGTTCACTCCCGCCAACCCTACCCTGACGTTATCTGCCTTGTCACTGCACGCCGCCGATAAAGCCTTTGGTAGCCTCTCATAGAAAGCTGTTGGATAACTCCTTTATACATGTTTAGAAACACGAACGAGATTAGAATCAATTAGGAATACAGGTATGAATAGAAGGTATTTTTTAAGATTAACTGGCCTGGCCGGAGCAGCAACCATTGCCCTCCCCAGTTTAGGATATATCTCTACTTCTCTAAAGGATGCAGCCGTAGGAGTCATCATGAATGAACTGAGCTACCTTAAACTGGACAAACCGGGAGTAGAGCAATTTGTAGACGATTACCTCAGAGGGCATTATATAACCACCAGCATGAAGGCGAAATTTAATTTAATGTCTTGCTACTATTTAGGGGTAAATGCCACTAAGTCACTCACCATCACGAAGCTAGTACAAACCTACCTGGTCTCCACTGACTTCTTCCTGAATAAAATGGATGAGAGCAAAACCGTGAAGTACATCAATAGAAACATGCCGTACAAGATGCCCTGTTACAACCCATTCTCCTTCCTGTACTATCCGTCTGCCTCATCTTAAGTCTGTTCTGCCCTATTCATTTCCCTGTTTCACGCCTGTTTTTCTTAAAACAAGCTAAAATCAAAGTCTAACAGGCTTGCAACTGTAAGCAAAGGGGAGTGGAAGCTTAAAAGGATAAGCACCAATCTATGCTGGTGCAGCAGCACCTAGAACAAGAACAAATTATTTAATCTGAAAAAGTTATATGCGTATATGAGCATTCCTACCCTCTCGTTTAAACAGGCATTCACCGCTAAAGGCATCAATTACTATAGCTTTTTAAATGAATATGCATCGCCAGACAAGTATGCATCATCCATTTTAAAATATAAGATATTCTGTTGTGTATGGGCCATTGCCTCCATTTTCCACATGGCCAATTACAATGGATTCACTCTCAATTTTACCTTCTTTCTGCTAACCAGTGCTGCGGTTGCATTGATGGCCAAACCTTCTTCCATTGTAAGGTTACTCATCTTTGCTTGTATGCAGATTTTCAGGGTAGGGCTGGATCTTCCCGGGGTAAGCAATCACTGGCTACTTACTTCATTCGTTAACCTCACCATCATCCACTCCTTCCTGTATTTGGTCATCAAGCGGAAAACCTTTTACATAGACAAAGTGGAGTTCCTGGAGACATTTGCCCCGCTTGTTAAGATAGAGGTGATAGTCCTGTATTTCTATGCGGTTTTCCACAAACTGAATGCCGGCTTTTTTGATACCGAATTCAGCTGCGCGGTAAGGTTTCTTTTAGTACAGAATAACTACTACAATATCTTACCTTCAGACAAGTACTTACTTACATTAAACATCTACGCTACCTTAGTCATAGAATCCCTGATTCCGCTACTGCTGTTATTCAGGAAAACCCGTTATGTAGGCATACTCGTTGGGTTGGTCTTCCACTTCATTATTGCCTATAACCCCATCAATGGTTTTTATGACTTTTCTTCTTTTGTCTTTGCCCTTTACTTTTTGTTTACGAGCAACAGTTTCAGTAGTAAGATAAATACCCTTTACACCAAAGCAATCCGCCGGAAAGTAGCCCTGAAAAATCAGCTGCTCCAATTCAATCTGGTCAACTTTACTTTGTTTGCTTTCTCAATCGTCTTCGTCATGATCCTGGTTTATGTTTATAACAAGGCGTTTCAAGACTACTTCCGGCATATCCTCTGGACCACGTACGGCCTGGCATTCATCATCATTTTTGCCATGTCTATGGGAACGAAGGAGAAAAAAGAAGAAAAGAATCCGTTCGCTATCTCGCACTATTCCCTCATCTTGATTCCGCTGATAGTGTTCCTGAACGGCCTCTGCCCTTATCTGGGCCTGAAAACAGAATCTTCTTATGCGATGTTTTCAAACCTGAGAACGGAGGATGGCATTTCTAACCACTTCATAATTCCTGCAAGTGTGCAGGTATTTGATTACCAGAAAGACATTGTGGAGGTAGTTTCTTCCTCTGAATACCACCTGCAGCACTTAGCCGATGAAAAGAAACTGGTACCGTACTTCCAGTTCCGGAGATTTGTGAGAATGGAACGGCCAGAGTATGTGAAATATATCAGAAATGGGAAGCCGTATACCTTTGAGTTAAGCAAGGCGTCTGCAAACCATGAACTCTTCCAGAAAAGCAATTACTTCATGGAAAAAGTAATGTACTACAGATACTACAACAAAAGCGGGGCCCAGGAATGCCGCCACTAAGCTTCAACCAGTAGTATTCAATTGTAATGTGAGATCAAAGGCTCTCAGTGCATCAGGAAATCTGCACTGAGAGCCTATACTCTTGAAGTTTCCTATGCTTTTTTAGCCTTAGCCCAGTATGCTTTTCTCTTGATTTGTTTCTTAAAAAGGCTGCATTTTAAGCCTGAAATACCAATTCTAAATAAAAAACTCATTTCCCCTACCCACGGTAAGCACACACCCAAAGGTCAGCTTCCTGCAACAAAAGCTAGTTTAAACCACCTGATCCTCCCCGCTTTACTGAGAAGTTCCTCAACAAAACAGTTCAAGCATTGCCATATCCCCCATTATTGACTAAGCAAACACGGAAAGAACACAGATAGAGAATGCTGTCATGAACACCTATCCACCACTAACCAGGAAAGCACCTTCAGTAATTGAATCACCCTACCTGGACGTTCCTGCGGGGTTTTCTTCACAAGAGAACCACAAGGCCACTGTTCTGAAATACAAGATCTTTAGTTGTCTTTGGGCCATTGCCTCCATTTTCCATATGGCCAATCACAACTCATTTTCATTGAATTTAACGTTCTTCCTGCTTACCATCTCGGCGTTAGCACTAATTGCCAAACCCTCTTCTCTTGTACGCTTGCTGATTTTCATAACCATGCAAATGTATCAGGCCTACACAGATATGCCAGATGCACCCAACCACTGGTTGTTAGCAGCCTTCATGAACCTGACCATTATTCAGTCATACGTATACCTTATTTTCAAACGGAAGAGCTTTTACATAGACAAAGCAGAACTGTTAAACACCTTTGCCCCTTTGGTGAACATTCAGCTGATCATTCTCTATTTCTTTGCTGTTTTCCACAAACTGAATGCAGACTTCTTCAACACAGAGGCAAGCTGCGCTGTCAGGTTCCTGATTCTACAGAATAACTACTACAACATCTTGCCACCAGACAAGATATTCCTCACCATCAACATATACCTGACCGTTTTCATAGAGGCGCTTATTCCCCTACTCCTCATTTTCCGGAGGTCGCGTAACTGGGGAATATTGTTAGGGCTGGTATTCCATTGCATATTGGCGTACAACCCTTTGAATGGGTTTTATGATTTCTCTGCCACAGTCTTCGCCCTCTATCTCCTGTTTACCAGCACAAGTTTCAGCAACCAGATTTATCAGCTCTACCAGAAATTCAAGCGTCAAAAAACAGCCTTGAAGAGGAAGCTACTTCAGTTCAAACTGAGAAACCTTTTCTTTTTTGCTGGTTCTGTTGGATTGCTGGTTGCCTTAGTACATTATTACAACCGTGAATTTGAAGATTATTTCCGACATTTAGTCTGGACCGGCTATAGTGTGTCTTTCATAGTGATCTTCATGCTGGCCATGAGATCAGGAGATGCCTCTGAAAAGCCAAAGGCGTTCTCTTTTGCGCACTTCTCCTTGATGATTATTCCTGTCATTGTTTTCGTAAACGGATTATGCCCTTACCTGGGCTTGAAAACAGAGTCTTCTTACGCCATGTTTTCCAATTTAAGAACCGAGGGAGGTATCACTAACCATTTCATTGTACCGGCAAGCACACAGATATTTGACTACCAAAAAGATGTGATAGAGATTGTGTCTTCTTCTGACCCTTTTTTACAGAGAATGGCGCAAGAACAGAAACTACTAGTCTACTTTCAATTCAGACGGTATGTAAGAAAAAGCAGAGTCCAGCAAGTCAGCTACAAAAGGAATGGAGTACCGGCAACCTTTGACCGGAGCAAGGCTTCTGCCAATGACCCAATGCTAAGAAAGGAAAATGGCATGCTGGAAAAAATCATGCAGTTCCGGTACTTCTACAAAGACGGGACACAGTTGTGCTTACATTAAAATCTAAGGATTGATTGGCTTCACCGAAGGAAATTCTAAATACGAATACATAATGGAAATACTCTTCAAAATAAACCCTTCAAAGATTTTCAGGTTCTATTTAAAGGTCTTGCTTGTGGTGGTAACCCTAAGCCTGATAGCTGTTTCCCTGGACTATTATTTCAAAAACATAGAGATAAACAAAAGCATATCGTCTAGTTACACCTTCAATACTTATGTGGTGGGCATGTTTGACTGTAACGGAGAGAAGAACATCCCTACTTACATTTCCTCCATCAACCTATTTATTAGCGCCGGCCTACTGTTTCTCATTTCAAGAGTGACCAGGGCCTCTGCCGCACCCAGGCTCCATAAACAATGGTCCTTCTTAGGTTTCCTGTTTCTCTTTCTGGCCCTTGATGAACTATTAATGTTGCATGAGGTCATGGGGCTGCCCTTTATTGTGGTGTTGAAAATTTTGAATGGAGGCAATGACATCCCACTGGTTAGGTTCACAGGCTTCATTCCCTATATTCTGGCGGCTGGCTTCTCTTTCTTCTTCTTTGTAAACTGGTTTTTCTCCCTTCCTAAGCCCATCATGTATGGGTTTATTGCCTCGGGGCTGCTGGTTGTGATAGGTGCAGTAGGCATAGAATTGTTGGGAGAATACTTGCGGGGCATATTTGGCAAGTATAGTTATCCTTACAAAGTCATTACCACCTTTGAAGAATCCTTAGAGATGCTGGGCATTATGTACTTCATCAAGACATTGCTGGTTTACCTGAAGTTGCACCAGAAATCTCTTAACCTGAAGTTTGATTTCGGCACCAACGGTACACAAGGAACTTCTTCAGCCGAGATTTCCTCACTTTCGGAAAAAAGAGACCAACAACCCACTTCTCTTAGAAGCAGTGTAGCCAACAAACAAGTAGTTTAAGCAGCAGCCTAAAACTGCATTAACCACTTTCTACTGTAAAGACCGCTGTACCACAGCCACAAAATTTCAACCCAAAGAAAACGCCTGGGCAGTTTGCACTGCCCAGGCGTTTTCTTTGGGTTTTCTGAGAAACAGCCTAAAAACAGAGGTGCTCATCAAAGCATACCTGATAGACTGATGCAAAGGTGTTTAAGCCAGAAAGCGTGTAAGTTTCCGTTTGCTCTAGGCAAATCTGTGATTCAACAGAAACTAGCTTTTGAATACAAACACCTTTTTTGTTACAAAGTTGAAAATGGCAACCAGTATGATTGCTAACAGTTTACCGTATTTGGGATCCAGGAAAATCTTCTCTACAAATAGCCAGATCAGGATTTGGTTAATGAAGAAACCAGCAACCGAGAACAATACAAAGGCTATCAATTCAACCCTTGCCGAATACTTCCCGCTCTTAAAGACCCATTTTTTTGAAAGTACATAATTCAGCAAAATGGCCAGGAAGGTGGAAATAAAATTAGCGACAAGGTAGTTTATCTGAAAGTACTCATTCAGTAGGATGAAAAAGAACATATCGAACCCTGCACAGAGGGCCCCTACTATGATGAACTTTACCAATTGCAAAGCCTCTTTTTGCTTAGCCGTAGCAGGAACTAAAGATATCATGTTAACTTATAACTAAACGCATGCCCTGTTACCTGTCACAGGGCATCAAGGTAAGTATGCCTGAAATGAATAGTAAGCTTATGCTACCAGAATATCAAGATGCTTAGAAACTGGAGCACTATTTTTTAGCGTTTCCGGTTCTGTGTCCTGGTTTTTGCCACCCACAGAGATGTTAATGCTAATCTTGGCTAGATTTTTCTGGTACTCCATGTACCTCACCAACGAGTGGATGAACAGAATAACCCCCATCATCTCAAGGGTTTCCTCAAAAGTTGTGATCAGTTTGTAGATTGAAAGCATATTATAGCTTACCACCAACCCACTCACCATCTCCATTCCCACTGCCCCTGATATAAACAGAACTCCAGCCAAAAAAAAGCTAAGCATTGTCTTTCTAGGAAGAGACAGAATGAACTTAAAGAAGTAAGCTCCTACAAAAAGTGCTACCAGAAAATAAGGAACAAACCAGGCGAAGTGCAGAACTCCTATATCGTCTCTTTGAAGCACGCTCTGAAGAATCGAGCGCATGGGCTTTGCGCTGATTTCATGCAACACAAATAGCTCGTCCAAGGCCAACCAGATGAAAACGCAGCCCAAAAGGTACCATTTTCTAAAGTATTCAGGCTCTTCACTGTTTTTCACATATTTAGAGATCGTAAAAAGCAGGATTGCAGAGAAAAGAAGATTTAGGGTTGAAAAATATGTTGGCACGTTCCGCTCGCCATCAAAATAAAACATTCCGGTTACATAGGTCTGAAACGTATACCGTGAGGTAATTTTAGAATTGGTGTAATTCTCAAAGTAATACTCAATGTAGAGCACCGTGAGGTTTAACACCAATAATACCACAAGGCTTTTGAGAAGGAATTTCAAAACCTTACCTGATTTCAACTCATAAAAGCTTTCCATGCATTAAAAGCGCAAAGGGTCCTACAATTTTGAAGATATAAACTGATTGATAGTACAATTAAAGCCGATTTGTACAATAACTTCTTCAATTATAACTCATTCTTCTGATTTTTGCAATATCCTAAGCTATAATATAAATATATATTATGCGGTTTGGGTTTGCCATTACCACCGCACACTTAAGTTATTTTCATCTGGTGCTTGAAGAAAGCCTCATTTCACTTACTTAAAACAACCTCAGCAAGTTACTATCATCTTGAATGTTAAAAGATTAAATACGCCAAGACCAATATTGCAAGAGAACAATTTCAATCTAAATAATGGTCTGGATGTATGGAGTATATCACTTAACAATCTGTTTAATTCCTTCACCTAGGAGTTCACAACTTCTGAATGCCACTAATTTTAAGGTTAGCACAAATAAAAAGAGGGAATACTATGCCTGAACAAGCATTGAGTATTCCCTCTTGAAGAAGTGCCCTATAAATCAGGAAGCTGCTTTGGAAAATCTGTACTTGATGATTTTTATCAGATCATCGTTCAAAGGAAGCCCCGCAAGCGCTTTCACCGCGAACTTAAAACCACTCATATAGTCCTTCTCCCGCAGGTAGTTCTTGGTGTTCGTCATCATTTGTTCATGATAGATCAACTTATCCAGCTTTCGCGTGAGTTTCTGAACCATAAGCAACTTCTCGTTTTTGCTTAGTTTCTTGAAATCTGCCGTGAATAACTCATTTAGCCTTGGGTCTACCCTGTCTTTGTAATGCCAGTAGTGGTTTATGTATTCCGCTGACTCCAGCAATTTTGAAGCTTCATTCAGAACCACCGTAAACGCCAACTGTTCGCTTATCCGCCATTGGGTTTTCAAATAAAATTCATCTGAAAGGGCGAAAACATCCGGAATAAACTGCCTCATTTGACTTGAAACGCCAATTACGCCCGCATTCCAGATGTACTGCCCTCTGTGCAACTGCACATCCTTCCCCCCAATGCTGAAAGGTTTGCTTTCAATAAGTTTTACAAAAGACCTGGGAAATTCCTGAGCATCCAGCGCACTGGTATTCATCCATTTGTAGACATCTATCATTTCCTCAAATGAATATTCCTGAACGTGCATAAAGCTTTGCCCTGGAACTAAGCCTTTTAACAGGCTTTTAGGGTTGGAGATAAAAAAGGTATCTGTGTCTATATACAGAATATCATCCTTGGGGTACGACTGAAACGTTTTATCAACCACAGAAATCTTGAACCGGTAAATGAGCCCCGTTTTATTGGTGCTCTCCTGTATTTCACCCATTGATACGTATACATACGTCACGTTCAAGTCAGCAAAGTAGGGTTTGAAGTAATCTGGGTTATCTGTGTAAATGATTACCCGCACCTCTTCATTCTCTTTCCCGCACCAACTAAAAAAGCTCAACACTGAAAATAGAGTTCTTTTGAACTCAACTTCTTTACCGTAACATAATAGAACTACGTTTTTCATACCTGGGCAATGTTTTACTTTCTTATTGATTTAAGAAATTCACTTAATAAACACTTAAAGAATAGATTTCACCGCTTCTATATCCACATTTGATTTTCAGAGAATCCACTCTTTCTGTAAGCAGATTAGCGAATCTTTTTCTCTATGATGGTAGAGTTCTGCTAACAGAATCAACCTGGGCTCAGTAGCAGCATAACTACTGACTTCAGTTTAGCAAAGACTTATAAAAAGCAATGGTCTCCAAAGCTATTCTTTCCGGATCAAGGGAATCAATTGCCGGAGACAGGTTAAGATGGCTAACTTTCTCTTGCTTTGTTTCCTGCATACACTCTTCTAGAACCTTTGGGCTAATCTGGCCTTGGTAGGTTTTAATCCATTTGGAGCCCACCATCTGCTTCAGTTCACTTAAAGCCCATAAGTCTGGGGCTAAGGTTGGTTTATTGAAACTAACATTCAGCAAAGCCGAACCTGAGTTAAATATCTTATTATAGGGAGTGACTACCACATCTGAACAATTGAAATACAATTGTAAGTCGTCGTCTTCTATGAAAGAATCAATAAACAAAACGTTTTGAGCGCCCTTTAACGTCTCGTTCAATTCATTTCTAACATCCTGATGCACTTTTCCGGCTATAAGCAGCAGGGCGTTAGAATCATTTAACCCTTTGAATGCCTTGATGAGCCCCGTTACATTTTTGTAAGCCCTTATCTGCCCCAGAAAAAGAAAAACAAACTTATCTTCCGGCACATTCAACTTTCTCCTTGCCTCACACCGGCACACTTCATTGGGATAATACCCCTTATAGTGAGGATGATTAATGTGGCGAAACTGTTGTTTTCCGTTTCCGCCCGCTTTTTGCCGAATAGTTTCTAAACCAGTTTGATTAAGGCTAATGAATCCATCCACCTTCTGATACATAAACATGTCTAGCTTCTTCTGTAGATCAGCAAACTTGCCTTCATGGTCTTCCAGGTTATGCACAGTCCAGACCACTTTTCGGCCTAAGATCTTGATCAGGTTTATGAACCAAAAGAAAATACCCAACCTGACTCTATTCTCTAAAGTACTAGCCCCAAAGAGAACGTTACTGGGCCAATGAATGTGGAATATCCGGTACTTAGAGGAGAAAATGTATTGAAGGCTTTTCTTTAGAGAGAAATCGTACTCATAAACCCGGTGGCCTATAGGCTCAATGTTACTATAAAGCAAGTAGTTATAAGGGTTCCCTTTTTTTGTTGAATAAGCCGGGCATGCCAAAATTCCAAAGCCTCTCATTAATTATACGCTTTTTGATGTTTAAGGACTTTAGAGTAGAAAATATCAATCATGTACTTTCTGTATGAAGAAGGCATTAGCAGGTACATCAGGATACCATAGATAAGAGCTCCTAATCCTATCAAAACAACCAACCGCACAATAAGCAGATTACCTGCCAGCAGGGTTGCAACATTAAACAGCACATAAGCCATCACAAAGGAAGAGCCAAGCGGAGGTAGAATAGCCTTCAGATACTTCTGCCACTTAATTCCTGTCAACTTCAAAGCACACCAGGCAGATACCGGGTACAATATCAACGCTCTGCCCGCGAAGGCTAAAGCTGTGGCTAATAACCCAAAACGGGTAAAGATTATAAAAGAAACCACATTGGAAATAGCATACAGAAGGGTTAACCTGGTCTGCCACTGAGGTTTGTTTTTGGCAACCATTACACTTTGGTTGTAATACCCAATTGATGTCAGGAAGCCAATAACTGTAACCACCTGCATGACCGGCACCGCCTTGATCCATTTTTCACCTAATACCAAAATGGTGATATCCTCTGATAAAACAGCAATCCCTATAAACACAGGAGCCGTCACCATGGCGGTCAAGGTAGTAGCATGAAGGTACATTTTAGCTAACCCTGCGTCATCATTCTGCAACTTCGCAAACGCCGGCATTGACACCCGCAATAAGGCGGAAGAAATCACCGTATTCAAGGTGCTGGAGATTCTTTTACCGGTGGTGTAAATACCCGTTGCTACCGGCCCTAAATAGTAGGTCACAAAAAATATGTCACTATTCTGGTTAGCCGCATTGCTGAGGTTTGACAATGCAATGAATTTGCTAAAATTCACGATCTCCTTCAGAGATTCTTTGGAAACCTTCATTCCGGGCCGCCAGGAGGTTGTAAACCAAAGCAGGCACAATTGGCAAATAGCGGTGGTTAACTGTTGAGCCAAAACGCTATACACACCAAAGCCTTGCAGAGCCAAAATGACCCCAATGGCACCCCCTAAAGAAACCGAAATGGAAGACCGGATTGCAATTGTCCGGAAATCCATGCGGCGTCTTAACCAGACTTCATGAATACTGGAAAGGCCAGTTGTCAAAATGATGAGACTAGTGGCCCGCATCACAATGGCTAGTCCTTTAGAATCCGTCAGATCTTCAAAAAAGCCGGCTGTAGAAATGAGGAAAAGGAAAGCTGGCACAGAACACCCTATGCAAAGCCAGAAAGCGGTGTTGTAATCCGTTTCCGTGGGCTCTGCTTTTCTGATGATGGCTGTCACTATACCATCATTGATTACGGCCACAAAAATGTTAACAAATACCAGCGCAAAAGAAAGGAGTCCGAATACCTCTGGATCAAGTATCCGGGCAAGCACAACAAACACGCTGAGGGTAACCAACTGACGAAAGAAATTGTCAGCAATTGCCCAAACGGTACCTTTAATAAAGCTTTTACCGGAACTACTGCTCATTTTACCCCTATTTCTCCCAAAGGTCTATCGGGAATGCATCTAATAGTTTCTGAGCATCAAATTTTGGAGGCTGCATTCCGCCCATCTCCAACGCCTGGGCTACACTTGTAGCAAACTCAATCTCTCCCCTTCCGGTACCGTGTAAATAGTCATTGTACTTAAAGAGGTTCTCTGTTTCGGTGAGCCGTATGTAACAAGCCGGAATGCCAAAGGCTTCGGCTATGATAAGCCCATGCAGCGAACTGGCAATAACAAATTCAGCCTTAAGAATTTCCTCTACACATTTATTCCAACCCCATACCGGTGAGATAACATTCTTCAGATTCAGAACCTTTGCAATTTTCAAGTCATGCAGGTTAGGCACCACTACATACTCTTTCTGGGGGTCTTTCTTGAACCTGCCTGGAAAAATATGGGGGATTAACAAAGCTGGATCTCCATAAACTTCTGGCACCGGAATCCCCCTTTTCATCAGAAACTCCCTGGTAAGAGGTCCTCGTACAGCCCGTACATCTAATCTGGAAAACGTATGCTCATTTACATCCACTTTACCGTTCACCCCCGTTCCCCATATGACATCATTGTCTGAGGCGAAATGGAGTACAGATCCAATAGCCAGCATGGTACGCTGATGTTTTGTTTCCTCCTCTAAAAGGTGGTTTCTATCTGCCAGTACTTTAGTGACAATTACTTTAGATAAGTGATCCCCAAAATTTTGGCTCCCGTTCAGCGGTTTCCAGTAGTATAAATCTACGTGGTTATAATTCAGGGAATCGGGCTGAACATCAGGCGCAGGATTTTTGAAGGAAAAGCGTCTTAAGATTCTCTCAGATAGAGGCATATTTGAATAAACTTAAAAGGTAAAGCAAGCGGAATAACTGAAGCACTTACCAACTATTCTTATAAACTTATAAATAGTAACTTTAACTTTCTAATTAATAACTAAAATAAGTTAAATCTAAACTTGTTTTAAATACACATACAGGCTTTAAAGCTGCTCAGTCACGGTAAGCGCAACTTTTGCCTTGACAGATAAGCCGCATAGGATTACCCCGTAGCAAAAAACCTTTTTCAATATCTTCCTTACTTTGTTTCGGGCTTTAGCCAGGTATATTCTGGATGAACTTATTTGGCTTTGTCCGTTCCAGGGAGTCAAGCTTAGGTAATCGAAAAACAGGTTCTGGTAGTGGGTGTTGAAGTTATATGACTTATAGATGGGCTTTGTAGACATAAAGTGAATGATGTAAGGATCTTCATGGTCACCTGTGGCAAAATAATTCCACAAGACATCTAACTCCAACCATTTATCAGCCAATACCACATTCAAGCCATACTGATCGGGGAAGTTTGCGTAGTTCTCGTTAACCCTGATGCAATCCAGTATTTTACTTGTAAGATCAGATTCACGCCATTTTTCTACATCAATCAACAATAACCCCGTATTAAAGTATTTGGCGCTACCATCTAATTCTAATTCTTTGTAGTTGACTACTCCTCCCCAGCTACAATCAATTGTCTTGATTCTTTGGTCCATGACAGCGGCAATGACCTTACTCTGCATATCAATATTCCACAGGGTGCTGATGTCTGCCTGAACAATCATATCCACATCCAGGTAGATGACCCTTTTTACATGTTGAGGCACAAAGTAGGAGATGAAGAACCTCATGTAAATATTAAGAGGCCAGGAACTCTTATCTAGCGGAAGTACAATCCCGGATGGAATTGCATCCTTCATACTGATCCAGTACAAAGAACTTACCTCAGGGTTAATAGAAGCCTGAAGTTTTTCTTTGGTCTTCTCCCCTACTCTATCTTCAACCACATAGAAGTCTAACCGTTCCCCTGTTTTATGATTAACTTCAATGGACTTTATCAATGCAGCTAAAAGCACCACATAATGGTCATCCGATACTACAACAATAGAGATTGGACCAGAACCTTTCATAAAGGATAATTAAAACAACTTATTCTAAAAACAGCCGCTCCGCAAAGCTGGCATGAAACATTCACCAGTTTGATGAATCCTACTAACACTAATCAAACACAGAAGCCCTCCTGTCAGGAGGGACTAATACACGTTAAAAGAGTAGACGTTACCTTCTCCCAACTGAAACCCTGGGCATACTCTTTTCTCTTTTTTTGCTCTACCTCGCTGTCCTCTGATAAAGCTCTTTCAGTTTGGGCAATAAACTCTTCAGGAGATTCGGCTAAGTAGGTGTAGGATGAAAAAACTTCCCTCATGGTATTGGTTGAAGTGGCAACCACGGGTTTACCCATGGCCAGATACTCTACAATTTTTAAAGGGAAATTACCTCTGGTGATGTCATTCAAGATTTGAGGATTGATGCAAACGTCAAAGTACTCCAGATAGGCCGGCACTTCGTTTGTATGCTTAATACCCAGGAAATACACATTAGGCAGATGATGCAACTCACTGTTCTTGAAATCATCATCCTCTTTCCCAATGAATACAAAACTCCAGGAGGGCTTCTGTTTTGCAAGCTGAATCATCAGCTGCAGATCCAATCTAAGCGTAATCAGAGCTCCAACGTATCCAATGATTGGTCCAGGAATACCAGCCAAATCCTTTGGCATTGGATTCGCTTCTCTTAAGAGATACTGTTCTACATTGAATCCATTCCCAATGTAAAAACTATTGGCATTGTATTTCTTGGCTCTTTTGGTAAAATCAAACGAATTACATACAACAGCGTCTGACTTCTGCATCAGTTTAGGTTCAAGGGAGGCTCCGTGTTTTCTCCAGTAATCCAGCCCAAGTGTATAATCCCTATCTAGGTAAATATACTTCTCTGGTTTTAAGAACTCTTTCAGATAGTAGCTACGAAAGATATCCTTATCGTTAATTAATATGAATTTATCAAACCCAAGCTGATCAGTAGCCTCTTTTATATCTTTCGCTAAACGGGAATTATTTACCCAATTAAGGATAGAGAAAACAGGAGTAAATGGCACCCAGTTTATTGACTCAATTACTCTGGTAGGATTCAAAGCCCACAACCTGGGACCTAATTTAATCAATGGTTCCTGTTTATTTTTGATGGCTTTGATGTGAGCATCAACATATACATCGTTCCTGGAGGTCAACGTAGCCTTTCTATCAATTGGAGAGTTTACATACAGCACGTTATGTTTCTTTGCCAATTCTTTCGCCAGACAAGTAGAGGTAGAATCTCTATC
Organism: Sabulibacter ruber; assembly: GCF_017355955.1. Lineage (GTDB taxonomy): Bacteria > Bacteroidota > Bacteroidia > Cytophagales > Hymenobacteraceae > Nibribacter > Nibribacter ruber_A. Next base: position 1,834,040 of record NZ_JAFFID010000001.1, read on the forward strand.
TGTATTTATTCTCTGAAGGCTTACAAAAACGAAGTTCATAAAAGATCTTATTTAATATTGCTGCGCTACAAAATCAACCTTACCCTATTTGGCAATATATAAATCAAAATTATACTTGATTTGTCTATAAATATCTCTTCCAAAAGAGATCAATGGACCTTTACTTTGTTTCCAACTGCTGCGCTGAATTGTGCTTGGCTCTTCTGCAGAATTCTTTTGCAGAAACAACTCTTTGAACCTATCATAAAACAACCCTCTGCCCTTATTCTGAATGAAAGATAGGCACATTAAGTATTCTGCCTTATCTGACTTTATACCCTCTACATACCGGCCAAATTTTTGCAGGAATGTTGATCTCCTTAAGTGAGGATGATCTGTATAGTAATAAATCTTTCTGTAATCAGTAAACCAAGGCTTAATTACCATTCTAGAAAAACCCTTTTTATATGGCTTTAAATAAGGATAGGCGGAATAAGCATAGAATCTGACGATGTCCAATTCTTTTTCAGCTTTCATAAACTCTACAGCATCAGGAAAATGCTCTTTGAAAGCTTCTAATGGAATAAAATCTTCCTGGACATAAAGCGTAAAAGGGGTTTTTACTGCCTCCTGGCCTTTGTTCAGATTGTTAGCCAAGCCTTTGTTTCTAGGAGAAGTAATCAACCGGAATGAATAATCTTGCTGGAGTTCTTTAATGGCATTCAAGTGCTCAGGCTTGCTACCATCATCTGACACCACAACCTCTTCAAACTCACAACCCAGCTCCCTATACGCTTTGAGAAGTCGCTCCAGAGAACTACTTCTGTTATAGTGTGTGATCAGCAAGGTTACATCCTTGAAAAAGCATTTCGCTGTATCCATAAACAAGTGACTACTTAGGCTAAATTTTAATGGTTTATTTAGATGAGCTTATTTATTGGTCATGCTTATGTTCTTAGGCATGCGGGAGTTGAAATGGTTCTTGAACCTTTTTAGCTCTTTTACTACCCGGGCATTTAGAGCTTGGGAAAAGTTACCAGTACGTTGTAAGGTACGGGGGCTGGTCCAGGCTCTGGCCCTATTTGACCTTACCTGCTTTATTTTACCATATCGCATCAAGCCTAAACAAAGCTGCCCATCATCACCCCAGAAGTTGGTTTTTATAAAGCCTACTTTCAGGCCATACTTTTTCACATACCCCATACTCAAGCCATAGGCATTATAATAGGGCCGTTTCAGGTGTCTTATCTCAGAAATCGCGTCTTTTAAGGATTCCAGAATGTACAGCTTCCAGCGGGGAAAACCCGGTTCACTTATAAAAGAATACCGCCCGTATACACAAACCACGTTAGGTTTCATCAGCACTTTCATCATGTCATCAACCCAACAAGAGGGGTAATAACAATCTGCATCTGCCAATAGAATATACTCTCCAGATGCATTTTCCTGCCCGGTTTGTCTTGCCGGTCCGCACCCTTGCTTTACTTCAAACAGGGATCTAACATGTAGCCTATCAACAGTGTCCTGGGTTCTGTCTTTTGAGTTATTATTAATCACAATAATCTCAAATGGAATCTGGGTTTCCATTCTTGACAGACTGGCAATACATCTCAATATGTTTACCTCTTCATTCCAGGCAGAGATCAATATACTTACCAAAGGGCTTTTACTTTGTACCCTATCTAAGTCACGGTTGATTTTATCAAAAACAACAGATGGTATATCTTCAAACTTCTCGTAATCAAATTTGAGATCGTTTATCCAATTAGGATTTGAAAAAGCTCTCATAGGGATAAGTAATTGTTTACGGCTAAAGAGATGCTAAGCAACTTAGATAATATTATACAATAAGATATATAAAACATCCTAAAAATCATAACTAATATTCAATAACCTACTTCTTTAATGGAAGGAAATTATATTAGCTCTTGAGGTAGGACTTTGCTTCCTACAGTATTTTCCTGTTCATCAAAACTCCTCACCATATCTTTTTTTGGGGTTTGCTGCGAAGTCAACATTAATTCAAGGGTATGTTTTAGAAGACGATATTTCAAATACATCCACCTCAAGAAAAGAATTGGGGGCTCTTTTTGCTGTTTCCACTTAGGGCGCCCCATGGTGCTTGGCTCATCAGGAGTATTCTTTTGTTCAAAAACACCTGTAAATTCTTCAAAGAACAATCCTTTTCCTTTGTTCTTGATAAAAGAAAGGCACATTTCAAATTCAACAACATCCCCCTTTTTACCTTCCTGATACCTTCCAAACTTCTGAAAAAAGGAAGTACGTCTTATGTGTGGCTGGTCACTATAAGAGTAGAACTTTAAGTGATTGGTATACCAGGGCAATGGTTTATACACCATTTCGGAAAAACCCTTAGAAAACGGCTTTAGGTAAGGATATTTGAAATAAGCATAGAATCTGATTAAATCAACATCACTATGCTTGTTCATGATTTCAAGCGCATCCCGAAAGTGGGTTAGAAAGGCTCTCTTGGGAACAAAATCCTCCTGCACATACAAGGTATAAGTGGTTTGCACCGCATCCTGCCCTTTGTTCATATTGTGCCCTAATCCTTTATTTTCTGGGCTGGCAATCAATTGAAACGAGAACGCTTTCTGCAACTCTCTCAAGACAGCTAAATGCTCCGGCTTACTGCCATCATCGGAAATAATAACTTTTTCAAAAGCACAGCCAAGTTCCCGAAACGTCTTTAGCAGACGCGTCAACGAACTACTTCTGTTATAGTGCGTTATCAGCAAAGTAACATCCTGAAAATAGTATCTAGCATTTTCCATATTTGCTAACTTCAGAATGACGGGGTGGTTTCCGATTAAAGAATGGGCTATTTTCAATTACCAATTGATTTAGTTTTTAGGAAACAATCTCTAAAATTTGAAGCTTTTTGACTCCTTCCCACTCAGAGGTCTGGAAGTTGTATCTTTTAAGTACCCTGGCAGGATTTCCTCCCACAACCGAGTAGGCTGGAACATCTTTGGTTACCACACTGCCCGCTGCCACCACCGAATGTTTTCCTATCCGCACCCCTGCCGTAATCACCGCATTTGCTCCAATCCAACACTCATCCTCAATGATAATTTCAGAGGTTTTGCAGGGTTGGTCCTTGATGGGCACATGTATATTGTCGTATCCGTGATTTAGGCCGGAAATGACTACGTGCTGCGCAATGATCACCTGGTTTCCAATAGAGACAGGCCCGATCACTACTCCGTACAACCCGACAAATGTACCCGCCCCAATCAGAACATGCCCCATTCCATTATTGATGACAGCATAGTCTTCAATCACAGAATTGTTGCCGACAGAAAAAGCGTTGAAAGGCAAGACATCTAGCCTTGAAGTACTCCTAAAAACCGCATCATCGCCTTTCTTATGGTAGAAAGGGTTCATGAAATTCCGGACCCACCACCGAGGCCTTGCCTGATTTTTTGGCATTAGCATATACAGCGCTATTGCTTTCAGGCGTTCATCTGTCTTTATTTTCTGAAGTAAGCTCAATTTCGTAAAGACTATTTTATAAAATTTAAATATAATATATAACAGAGCAAATATTACTCCACAAACAATTTAATTCTCACTGCTAATTGCCACAGACGGAATAGTTGTTCTATCTGCTTTCTCCCAGGCCGCAGGCTGAGCGTTTCTGATAAACCGGAGGAACCCCGCAAAAACAGCCAAGTTCATTAATGTGAAGTATAGTGGCAGGATCAATGCTTTCACTTTTCTTCCTTTGCTTTCCATTACCCAGCCTACCCAAGAAGCCAAATAAAAAAGAATCTGTGAAGCAAATATGAGCGTGTACAGGCCCCCTTTTTGCCAGGCAAGAATCAAACTTAGTGGCAATAAAAGAGCTAACATGAGTGGAGCGATACTCCACCGCAGCACCCTATGTGACACATACAGAAAAGTTACCAGTGGTTGCCGGAATGGGTTAAGCAAGGCCCCCAAGCGAACCATGGATTGCCATCCTCCGGCGCATATTCTCACTTTTCTCTTCATCTCTTCCGCAATGGAGGTAGAAGGCGTTTCAGAAGCATACGCCAAAGGCTCGTACACCACCTTGTATCCCTGTTCCACAATCCTAAGCGACTGTACAAAATCATCCAAAATTGTGTCTTTCTCCAGAGGCCGGTATAAGTCTGATCTAAACGAGACAAGCTCACCAGCTGCTCCCATCAGGCTATAGATCTGGGAATCACATTTTTTCAGAAAAGACTCATACTTCCAATACAAACCTTCTCCGGCACCGGGGGCAGAATCTAACGTCATTACTTTCTTTTCACCGGAAACAGCCCCTACCTGTTGGTCCTGGTAGTGTTTCACCATCTCTCTCACAGCTTCTTTATTCAGAAAGGAATTACAGTCTGTAAAAATGACGTATGGCGTCTGAACATACTGCATGGCTCTATTCTCCGCCAAAGCTTTCCCCCCTCTCACAGGTGAATGCAGGTGCAGTACTTGAGGATAGTTCGCTAGAATTTCCCCGCAGTTGTCAGTAGAGCCATCAGTAATGAAGATGATTTTAAGCTTCTTTCTGGGGTAATCTAAAGAAAGGCAGTTTTCTATTTTACTCTCCAGGATTGAAGCCTCGTTGTATGCCGGTACTACCAACGTAACATCGGGTTCAAAAAAAGTTAAAGCTTTCGGCTTCCTTAACAGGAGAGCTCCTTTTGCCATTATCCAGGCTACCAGAGCGTATCCGAAATATGTATAAAAGACGACAGCAAACGCAATCCAGAGGCTAATTTCCAGGACTCCCATATGAATAGAGACTAGTCGTTTCTTTTAATATTTAACCCGCTGAAGAAACCAATGATCAAGAAAACCACGGCCGGGAAAGCAAAGATTTCGAAAGGCATAAAACTGATGTATTACAAAGATTAAACATTGATTTCAGGAGAAACAGATTTGGCTTTATGAGGCGTAGAAAGAAAAGACTTTTTAGCTTTCTTAATCTGGAACAAAGCCTTTACCATACAGAAAAGCGCGTACGGCAACTGAAAGAGAGCCTTCCCTAGTTTATCGCTTTTATATAAACGGGCCGGCAGAGCAATCAACAGTGCCGCACTTAACATTAGAAGCAATATACCCCAAAAGATAGGTGAGGGACCGTATGGGATTATGAGTGAGAATAAGAAAAACAGACCTAAAACGCCAATCAACAAAATCCTGGGCACCAGAAAGGCCTGTACAACTTTGTTAAAGAACTCAATATTACCTAGTCTCAGGAGTTGTAAGACTCCCTCCACAGCATACTTTTTCAGGAACTCTACCTGGGCAGCAATCCAACGGGTTCTTTGCTGAGTGAAAACCTTGGCATTCTCTATTTTCTCATCATAGACAAACACTTCATCCAGGTAACAGATCTTCTCCTGGTCTTTCACAATCCTGAAGTCCAGTTCCTTGTCTTCCCCAACCGTTTCACCTATACCTTCCAACAACTGCTTCAGGTAAGAAAAACTGAACGCCATTCCAGAACCGATGAGAGCAGACGACATGCCTATGGCATAGTGCCCTTTTCTATAGATGTGGTTATTGATTTCCTCGTTACAGGCATCCAGGAAGGCAAAGGAAGTCTCCATGTTTTTGGCAGTCCTATGGGCTTGAACCACTTTGTAACCAGCCCCAAACGCCTTATTCACTTCTTCCAGAAAATTGTTGCCCATCAAATTATCGACATCAAGAATGACCGCGACGTCATATTTATGAGTGGGCAGTTCACTAAGGGCGGCAGAGAGTGCTTTGCCTTTAGTGCTTTTTTCAAAAAACACCTCAATAACGCCAACTCCTTGAACCTCTAGCTTAGTGATGGTTTCAGGCTGTAATCCGTCAGCGATCACAAAAACATCGAAGTCTCCCTCATACGCATGATTCAGGGCTGCAATGCTGGTCTCCAGCACAACCTCGTCGGCTTGGTATGCTGGGATCAACACACAGAAGCGTCTGTATTTATTTACAAAAACCCGTAATGGTTTTGCCTTTTTATGACCAGCCAGAGAAAAGAAGAGCAAGTAGCAGCAATTGAATAGAAGATATGCCCCTATGCCATAAAGAATAACGTTCAATACTATTTCAATGACTTTCATCTCTGTACTTCAAACTTGTAACTACAATAGGGACTTTGGAGATTAGTTTGTGGAGCAACTTGGCACCTTCAATTTCATTCCTCTCCCAATTCTTCTTTATGGCATCACCAGGCTTTGCATCTGTTGAGCATTTGCCTTGTTATGGTATCCTGTATTGACATGTATATTCCTGGTAGTCAAATTCCACCAGATACCTTTCACTAATGCTTTTAAGTGTTTCCCTTGGAACGCAAACATGAACTCTAATATCTTCTTGGGGATTGCGGCTAAGAGAAAGATGAGCACGCTTGTCCATAAAGCTCCTCCAGAAATGTTTCTTCTCAGGAACAAAAGTCGATTTCTATTCATATAGTAGGTTTTAAGCACAGAGGCTTTCCCTACTGACATTGATTCTTTATGATACACCTTTGACTGGGCTACATAATGACAAGAGTATCCTGCTCTTTTAATCATCTCACACCAGTCCAGCTCTTCATAGTAGAGAAAATAAAGTTCGGGCATCAAACCCACTTCCTTGATAACCCTCATGGGCACCATCATGGCTGCTCCGTCTGCCAGCACTGTAGTAGAAGATGTATCATATTGGCCATTATCTTTTTCTAATTGACCAAGCGTGATGCTCCGTCCAGTCCAGGGGTTTATTCCTTTGGAACCGGCATATTGGATAATGTCATCTGTTCCGTAAAAAATGATCTTTGGAGAAGCAATTCCTGCTTTTGGATTCTCCTGAAACAACTCAATAAAAGGCTCCAGAAAATCTGGCTCAACTTCAGTGTCATTGTTCAGGAAGAGGACATACTCGCCAGAAGCTTGTGCAATACCCAAATTGTTTCCTCCCGCAAACCCAAGATTCACCGAAGACCTGAGCAAAGTTACTTCCGGATAGAGCTCCTTGATGATGGAAGGATCATCAGAGGGTGAGGCATTATCTACTATTATTATCTCAATGTTCGGATAACTTATCTTCCGAAGCGAAGCAATCATGTCACAGGTTACTGCGGCCTGATTGTAGTTAACTGAAATAATAGAAACTAATGGACTAAGCATGGGCTTCTTTTAATTGCTTCAGTTCTTCATCAAGCTTAGGTCCTTGGAATACAAATGCCCAGGAAATGTAGATGATCATGGAAGAGGGCATCATGTTCATAATCTCATTACTATAACTACTGATTATGATACCAGTAAAGCCTGCCGTAAGCGCAGTAAGTTTGAATTTGAGACCTTTGTCCTGCGTTCGCCAGACAATCCCACAACTCTTTCCTATAATGTACATCATGAGACTTATCCAAAGCACGAAACCTGGCGTCCCGTACTCTGCCCAAATCTTAACCCAATAGCTATCAGGTGGAATGGAAGCTAAATAAGTTCCTCTGTTATAGTTTCGGCCGGTAAAACCAATGGCACCAACACCTCCCCCAAGTGGGTGAGCCTCCAGGTACTTCTGAATCTTCTCCTGGTTGTTTAGACGAGCGTTGAAAGAAGCATCGTGTTGTCTAAGCGCTGAACGCATCCTTCTGATCTCAAAATTGCTCTGACCTATTGAGGTGAATTTGAGAAAGCAGAACCCAGTAATGAGCAACGTAAGGGCAATGAGGGTTACCTTGAAGTTCTTGTTGATAAAGATAACCACTCCCAACCCGATGAAGATTGTAAAGAGGGCTCCACGTGTTCCTGAAATAGATTCACCATAAAGGAAGGCCAGAGCTGCCAAAGCACACAATACTCTCTTCCAGATCTTGAAAGGGCCTAAAGCTAAAACCAAGGATACTACGAACAAGTGAGCCTGCGAAGCACCAAACTGACTGGCATCTGTGTAAAAGGAGAAAGCACGTAACTCCCCAAAGATCAAGTGGGTCACATACCCCGAAGTAGCCAACCAAACTTGCTCTGCTTGTGAAAGACCAAATTTTACCTGCTTAACTCCATTAAGGGTAGCTAATAAGGAAAAGCAGATAATCATGATCAAAAAAGTATTCAAGTCTCTATTCTTGTTGAATAGAATCAGGCAAAGAGGTACAGCCAGCAACCATAACAAAGGATACCTGAAATCAAGCATCCATCCCAATATGTTTGAGCCAGCCGGGTTGAACAGTTCAACAATGTTGATGAAAATCCAACCGATACCCAGGATACAAATCTCGTTCTTCAGATTAGCCCAATCATACTCTTTCGTTGTATGAAAAATGACGGCCAGCCAAGTTAACACCAGCAAGCCTTCGATCACATACAAGTAAGGTAAGCCTTGTCCAATTTCCCTGGCTAGTAAATTGAACATAAAACAGTACACAATAAAAGCTATAAGACCAACCTTGGGCTCTCTAAACACTGAAAATAAGAAAGGAGCAACTAGCAATATCGTGAGCATCAACCCAGGCATCACAAAGCCTAACTGGGCAGTAAGCCACCCGATACCAACAGCAGCGAGTATTACTAGCGGTATAAAGTAATTAAACGGTCTTTTTTCAGAAGATAATTGAAGTTGCCTCATGGTAGCTTTAATTGTACTATTGATAATCATACCCCTTAGGGCTTTTGTATCCGTCCTTCCTTTCTTCCAATAGAGTACTTGAAAGAGAGGAAGGACAGATTCAATTTGCTAAGCCATCACCTTGCGTGATAGGAGTAGTGTTATTTTTCAAACAGTTTCTAAGGCTGGTAGGCTCTTGGGAGACTGTAGCGCCTTTTGTTCCTGGAGAACACTCTTGGGCTTAACCACTACCATTTCCTTGGCATCATCTGGTTGAACTGAGCTCAACACTGTTTCGATCGGAGCATTGGTTACTTTTTGAATGCTCTCAAACATTGTTTTATCGGCTTGTTTCCACACACGATTCGCTTTCACTGTTAAGAGAACCAGATCAAGATGCTTAAACAAGGACACTGGATAGGTGTCTTCAAGCAGGGCAGGGAATTCCACAATCACCACTGTATTGTTCAGGAAGTTTTCACCTGCTAAATCAGAGACAGATGCATCGGTGAGCACCCCTTCCAGCGGAGCATAGAAACCGCAGTTTGCATCAGCCGGAATCTGGCCTTTGTGACTCTTAGGATAAAGCACCTGCACCTCAATCCCCATGGATATCAGGTTATTGGCTAAGGTATTGCAAAGCACCGTTTTACCTTCGCCGGACATGCTACTCATTACCCCTACTACAAATGGATAAGCAGTGTCCTTCTGTTTCATTTTGAGAATCAATTGTCTTGCCAGTTGATCCTCAGCATTTTGGGCTAGTTGAAGCAGTTTAGAGTTGCTTGAATCTGTAGCTGGTAATACCCCGAAGATTGGATATTGTAGTTTTTTAGCAGCAACAGAAGGCTTACGCAGTGACTCATCTAACAATGCATGTGCAATCAGGGCCCCAAAGGTTAGCAGGAACACACCTAATGAACCAAAGATGATGAGTAGAATCCGAGTGATCTTAGTTGGGCTGCCGGGCAGGAAAGGAGGATCTATCACCTTTAATTGCGAAGCCAACTCAATGTTCTGTTGATTTAGCTTACTTTGGTTAAGACCTTCCAATTTTGCCAGGTATTCCTGTTCAGCCATGGTCACATCGCGGGTTAGCTTTCTATTCTCAGCTCCCAGAGGCATTAGTTTCTCATACTCCTGGGCATAGGCAGCTCTTTGCTTATTAATAAGGCTACGCTTACTTTTTAATTCCTCCAGCAGGAAAGTAGTTCTTACCCAATCAGTCAGCATGTTGGTGACTGGCAAGCCTTGCACAGTATGGGTATTGGCATAATGCTTATCCACTGATCCCAGCATCTTTTTGGACAGGTTATCAGCCTCCTGTCTAAGAGAAGCTAATCTGTTTGACTGGGCAGTATTGGTTTTGCCTTTGTTCAACAACTCTAGCTCAGCTATCTCGGTCGTAATTCCAGAAAGTCTGTTTTTGAGTTGCAGCACTTCCTGGCTATACAGGTTTGGAACGCCTCTGTCTTTCAGGCTTTGCTCCAATGACCGTAAAGTAGACAAGGCACCTGCGTACTCAATCTCCATATCATTGGATTTACCCATCAGAGTATTTTTCTCGGTTGTAGTTGAACCTACCTGGGTATTGTAATCAATGATGTTGTTTGCTTGCTGGAAAGCCAATAGCTTGTCTTCTGCATTTCTTAACTTCACCAAGGCACTGTCAGTAGCTTTTGTGAAATAGTCAACCACAGATTCTGACTGGGCAGTGAACAGCGTTTTATGTTTTTCCAGAAACAATTGAGTAAAGAGCTCAAGCGTATTCTTACATTGAGCAGGATCACCTGAGTAGTAAGCGATTTGCAAGAGATCACTATCACCAAGTCTTTTTGCTTCAATGGTTGAAAAAGCATCGGCTGAGTAACCTAGTTCACCTGAGTTGATGATATCTCTTACTGGATTAGCGTCGCTTGCGTGATAAGCAACAGCAATGTTCTTAGCTGTCTCTTGTAGCGTTGATCCTACTAGTTGTCTTTTTAGAGTAGCTGGTACAAACTCCTGAAGTTTTTGGTAGGAGGCTTCACTTAAGATATTAGGATCATGCTTTTTCAGCATCAGGTGGGTAGCCAAAAGCCTGAAACCTAATTCTGTTCTGATGTCTCTTGAATCTATGATAGATATCAGGTTCGCAAATCCGTCCTTGGCAACCTTATACTGGGTTGTACTTTTGGTGACGTCACTAAGATTATACCCAGACGCAATACCGGTATAAATAGTGGTGTTTGTCGTGTACTCATCATCCTGATCTTTTGTAAAGAAGAAGATAGATGCGGCAGTTACAGAGGTTACTGCAACTAACAGGAACAGATTCCGGGATATAATTTTAAAAATGTCTTTCAGTTTCATTTGCTTTGTATTAAATCGATTAGTCTCATTCCAATTGTATCTTCCATCAATAAGAGCTGTGTTTCATAGTTTACCTTGGCTTGTTTTAAGGCTGCAGAGGAACTAGTGAAAGCTTGTTGCACCGTTGACATTGCATCAATCTGTATTTCACCACTCTTGAATTGCTTTTCTGCCAGTTTGTGCGTCACAACTGCTGATTGATAGGCTTGCTGCTGTAGTTCCAGCTGAGATTTTGCCAACACAAGGTTCTGGTACAAGGTTATCACCCGCTGTCTGACGGCTCTCTCAGCTAACTTTCTACTTCCCTCAGCTTGGGCAATAGCCAGTTCCTGGTTTTTTATGAGATTATGTCGACTCAATAATTGACCTAAAGGCAAAGACATGGACAAACCCACATTATATCTGGCACGGAGAGGGGCATCAAACGCATTGAAGGAGTTGATAGGTTCACCGTTGAGGTTGTAATTGCCTAAGCTTCCGTAGGTATAGGCCGAGTTGATTGAAAAGCCGCTATAAAAGTTTTTGCGTATAATTTTTTTCTGTTCTATTGCCTGCAATTTGGCTGCGTCGGCATTTTCTAGTTCTGCTGCATTAGTAATGGCTGCCTCTGTCAAAATAGGAAGAGCATACTCAGAATTGAATAGCTTTTTCTCCCAATCTGTTGCTTCCTGTGTTGTGCCGCTCTGAGCCATCACCAGCATTCCTTGGAAGGCTAGCAAAATCGCAAGGGTAATTTTTTTCATTTTAAACATTATATTTTTATACATTTTCTTTTTGAAATAAAGCAGGCAGGGTTTTGAGCAGAATGTACAAGTCCTTTTTCAGGGAGAACTTCTGTGCATATTCAATATCAAGGGCCTTTCGTTCAGCTTCTGACATTGTGCCTTTTCCACGCTTGCTAACCTGCCATAATCCTGTGATTCCTGCTGGTGCTATGAACCTGGCCGCATATTGGTCTGTGGTGATTCTTTCAGCCTCATAGACTGGAAGTGGCCTATTCCCCACAATTGACATATCTCCTTTTAAGACATTGAATAATTGAGGTAGCTCATCCAGGCTCGTGTTTCTCAGAAACATTCCCAGTTTAGTAATTCTGGGGTCATTCGCGATTTTGATAAAGGCCGCCCCGGTTTTTGATTTTTTTGATTGGATGTACTGCTTTTCACAAATGATCTTGCCGTGCTCATCTATCAATTTGTTTCCGCATTCAGATCCCATATCGGAACAGGTTGAACAAATCGAAAAGAGATCTTCAGGACTGGTTCGTGTGGGTTGGTGATACTGATTTAAGTCTTTCATGGAGTCCAGAAGCTTATCAGCATCTTGCCTCATTGACCTGAACTTCCAGAATTTGAATATCTTGTAACCTGTACCAACTCTGTAAGAGTAGTAGAAGGCAGGTCCCTTAGATTCCAGCTTTATCAGAATAACGATCAGGAGCATCAAAGGGGAAAGAAAGAACAATGCGGTGGATGCAACTACTACATCAAATATGCGCTTACCAACCGGATATTTGTATTGATAGATGTTTTCTATAGGAGTGGTTACTTCTTCATATTTAGAAAGCGCCAAATACTTCATTCTGGTTTTTAGCTTTTCCATATCTGGCTTTCTATAGAAGACATCTGAAACGCCTGCCGTCATCAACATTCTTTGCAGAGTTGGAGAAACCAGATCCTCTGCCAACCAGATAACTGGTATGGAACGTAGAAACCGCTCCTTCACGGTTCTCAACAAGTTGATTCCCAATGGAGAACCTAATGATGCAGCATCAATTATGATATCGTATTGATCACCTTTCTCTAAGGATTGCAGAAAGTACCTAGGGTTGTCAAAATGATTTACATCAAACAAAGGGTCTAATTCAGACTCAAAATTGATAGCTTCCTGTAGATCAGGAGAAAGATAGGCAACCCTTGTTTTCATGGTGTTTTAAGAAATTTTAACTCTTCTTAGAACATTCTTAATCCTCACCTCAAGCTCTTCAGGATTGAAAGGCTTCACCATGTAGTCATCCGCGCCGCTTTTTAGGCAGAGGATCTTATTTCTTGTTTCTTCCTTGCCAGAAAGCATGATCAAAGGGATGTCTTTGAATAAAGTACTCGCTCTTAGCTGCTTAATGAAGTCTAAGCCATTCATAAAAGGCATTTCAAAGTCAGCTACTATGGCATCAATGTGATTCCCCTCTTCCAACCAGGCCATGGCTTCTTTTCCGTTTGACTTAACCACAACTTGATAAGCCCTAGAGAAGTAATGTTCCAGTATCAACCCGATTGAAGGCTCATCATCAACTATTAATAAAGATTGCTTCATCTTGTCTTTTTTTTACATATTATATGAAACAACCGTGCCAAACCTGATTTTATCTTAAATTTTAGGAGAAAAGTATAAACAAGTACGTTTCACTACTTATTTCTTCCCATTTTGAGAATCCATGTTTTATTCTGGGAATTAAACTTACTCTTGAAGGGTCTATCAGGAAGGTTGAATCGATTTACAAACGGATGGGACGGGAGAATATATTAAATATGTGGATAGTAGATACCCAACCTGAGTGAATTAAGTTAAGCACTATCCTACTAACAATAGTAGTACGTTAGCAAAGCAATAATTAAGATATATCAGAAGAGCTTTAATAAAAAAATGTCAATTAATTAAAGCATACACTATGCATGGATAAGATTAAATCAAATATGAATTTCACACGCAAATAAGTAAAACAGATAAAGAACAACCAAATCCATTTTACACCTATTTAATTCAAGTTATAACCTCAATATTCAGTAACGAATATCGCCTACTTTTCTAAAAAAAGGCCTTAAGCATGAAGAGACAGTTCTTCAGAAAATACGTTTACCACTTTTTGAGTTTCATCACTAATAATATCCAACAAACCATCTAACTCATGGTAGTTGGTTTTAGCATTTGAAATTTCTTCCACCCTTCTCATCGCCTGAGCAGCTTTAACAACTTTTATATTTCCGTAAGTTGATTTCAAACTATGTGCTACAAGTGAAACCGTTTCCCATTGCTTCTGCGCAACGGCTTGTTGAAGCTTAGCTAATTGACCAGGGACAATATCCACAAACAATTTCTGCATTTTGCGGATGAACACGGCATCTTGAGCCATATCTCCTAAGCCTGAGAAGTCATACAGAGGAACTTCTTCGGCTTCAAACTTCTCCCTTTGAGAATACCTATCTTTTACTTGTTGGCCGGTATTCTTTGAGATACAAAGAAATAAGTCAAAGGCATGATATGGCTTCTTGAGGAAATCTGTAAACCCAAACTCCTTGAATCTGACAGGGTCAAAATTGCCAGAAGTGCCGGTAAAAGCCACTATAGGGGTATTTTGATTGGGCCCATTTGAATTCCTTATCAAGGATGTTGCCCGTAGGCCATCCATTTCGGGCATCTCAATATCCATGAGGATCAGATCATACTTCTGTTTTGATGATAAGGTAACAGCATCTTCGCCTCTACTTGCAACATCAAGCCTGGAATTCCAATTTTGAATCTGGTACCTTACCAATGATTGACAACTTTCATTATCATCAACAAGCAGTAATTTCAATTCTTTTAAATGCTCTGGCTGGAGATATCTGCTACTTGAGTCTGAAACCGGCTTGTCGTTTACAGAGAAAGGCAACACAAACTCAATGCTTGTTCCCTGCCCCATTTTGCTTTCAAACCAAACTTTCCCTCCTTGCAGCCCAATCAACCGCTTGCAGGTATACACCCCTAAGTCAAATCTAGAGTTCTTGTCTAACTCGTCGTTGGTGAATGCATTCTCCGAATTGAAGAAGTCCTCAAACTCATCAAAACTCTGGTCCAGTCCTAAGTTATTGATAGAGAACTGCAAGTAAAGGACCTTTTCTATTCTCTCCTTCTGGAAAACCGAGACAACTATATCTTTACTCTTAGTATACCTGATAGCACAATTGATGAACTTAACCAGTATCAGATTCAGGTGGGCAGGATTCAATTCAACCAGCGGGATCTTTGCAATAGGCTCAGAGAAATGGATTACCACATCCTGCTCAGTTGCTTTAAGAGAAAGCACCCGAACTACATTTTGAGTGAATTCAACAATATCTGTTACTTCAGTACCAAAATCCAGAGCACCTGATTCTAATTTGGTGTATTCCAGAATATCTTTAGGCACTTCCAGAAGATAATCAGAGATGGAAAGGAGAGAGTTTAAGTATCTCTTTTGATCTTTATTGATGAACGTTTTCTTTAACAGCTTAACCAAGCTGATTACAGCATGTATAGGGGCATCAAGCTCTTTGCCAACATCGGCTAAGAATTTCTCTTTAGCAGAAAATGAGTTTTCAGCAATCTGAAGACTTTCCTTTAGGTTTGTGATTTCTGCAGAGGTAGAGAGTAACAGCCGTTGGCCATTGGGCTGAACAATAGTTTTTTTTGTGGTCAGGAACCAGGCGCCTCTTCCATCTTCAAGCTTGAAAAACTCCTCTATCTTACACTCATCGTCCGCAGCAATTACTTCTAAGTCCCTCTCATAGGAGAAATCAAAGTCGATAGCCCCTTTCTCGAGCAACTGTTCCAGATTACTTCTATGTAACTGAGCATAAGCCAAATTAGCCCAAACTATCTTGCCGTAAGCATCTTTGACATAAGTTGGATTGGAACTACTCTTAAAGATTTGCTCAATAGAAAACATAGGCTTAACAAGAACTGTATTCACAAAATACTTAGCGCTTGAAGCTTTAAAGAAAGCTAAGCCTAAGAAGGGCATGCTATATTCAATTAGATGATATTACTCAACTTCTCTTCCCTCCTAAATAACAGAAACCACTTAAATACCACACTTTATTTTAGGTGTTAAAATCATTAAATAAATATTCCACCTATAGCCAATAATCTTTGATCACTTTTAAATGTCAATTATCTTCTATGCTCGGGAATTAGCACCTCACCCTTCTGAATCATTCTATAAATTGTTGATTTACCTACCTTAAGTTTATCTGCCACATAGACAACATTGTAGTTATATTTATCAAGATACTTCTGCACAATTTCATAGATATATTCATCCAGGGTTTTCTCTTCTGAGGTAGCCGCAGTAAAGGATGCCTGAAGTTGAATTTCATTTTCAGTAATCAAATTAGAATCGGCAAGAACTGCCGCTAACTCTACAACTGCCTTCAATTCACGCACATTTCCTGGATAAGGATGATTTAAAAGCTTTTTTTGTGCGCCTGCTGAAAATGACTTTTCTTCTAAATCGTTCTGGTGGCAGTAATCTCTCAAAACCTTATTGGCAATCAACAGAATATCATGTCCTCTTTCCCGCAAAGGAGGCAGTTGAACTTGCACCCCCAGTAATCTATAGAACAAGTCTTCTCTAAAATTGCCTTTTTTCACTTCCTCAATCAAATTCCGATGGGTAGCAGTAACGATACGCACTTCCACCGGAATACTTTTGTTAGAGCCTACCGGAGTCACCTCTCTCTCTTGCAATACCCGCAAAAGTTTTGATTGGAGATTTATGTTCATTTCTCCTATTTCATCTAAAAAGAGGGTCCCTCCATTGGCTTCCTCAAATTTCCCCACCCTTCTTGCAGTAGCGCCGGTAAAGGCCCCCTTCTCATGCCCAAATAATTCGCTCTCCAACAATTCAGAGGGTAATGCTGCAATATTGACCGCAACAAAGGGCATTTTAGCTCTTCTTGAGTTTTGGTGAATTGCTTTAGCAATTAACTCTTTACCAGTTCCTGTTTCTCCCGTAATGGTGACATTAATATTATTTACGGCGGCCTTCTCTACTAACTGGAACACTTTTTTGATGGGTTCAGATGAGCCCACCAATTCACTGCCCAAGGTATATTTCTGCTTTACCTCGTTTCTTAGTATTTCTACTTCCTGCCGAAGGGCTTTATTCTGCTTGATCTTCTCTATGATGCTCCAAAGCCTTTCTTTGGTTTCATCATTTTTCACTATGTAATCAAAGGCACCCATTTTCAGAAGACTTACAGCCTTTCTAATATCTTCCTGACCAGAGATAATTATCACATAAGACTTAGGGCTTTGCCGAAGGATCTGCTGTAGAACTTCTTCACCTGTACCAGAAGGCAAGTGGTAATCTAGCGTAATGATATCAGGGGCTTCTGATAAACGGCCCAAAAACGAATCTACGGAGTTAAATACCTCCACCTGGTGATCCGGATTCAGAGAGAGATGATAGCTAAGGAACTGTGAATACCAAATATCATCTTCGAGAACAAATATCTTAGCGGAAGAACCATCTTTAAACTCAGGCATGCAGATGAAAACTATTAAAAGAACAATTAACCTTTCAACTACTGCCAATATATAAAAGAATTATGAAAATTCTTATAGCATATATGCTTTACTCAACTTATTTTAACTTATCTGAGAAGAACGCCTCTTCTTCTCAATCTAATGTACCTTAGATTTCAGCATTACTTAGTTGTTGGTTATTGAACATGCCCTTCACTCACTCGCTCTCATGGCAAGAGTGACAAAGACAACAGATAATTTCTGGAGTAGGCGAGCTGAGAAAGAGTGTAAGCTTTTAGATTAGGTGAGGTTGCATGTTTGATCTATCTTTAAAAGATAGCATCCATTAAGTTATTCCATCTTAGCAGAGGCAATCAGTTTCCTGCTGTAGCTCCTTTGGCAAATCATTATCAACCATGGCAACCACCAGCTGTTGCTGCAAATGGATCATAACAAAAGGCACTGTCACATAAGGTATGAATGAAATTCAGCAAGGATAAAAGAGATTCACTCCTGTTTGAGGGATCAATTATACGCTTTCTTAGAATCTAAGTGCTGTAACAGTTTGTTGAAAAGATCTTGAGGCACAAAAGGCTTGGACAAATACCCCTGCACACCGGCCTCTACAATTCTTTTGCGCTCCTCTTCACTACCATTAGCAGTTAAAGCAATCACCGGCACCTGATGCCCTGCCTCCCTCATTCTAGAAACTGCGTGGAAGCCATCTAATACGGGCATGTACAGATCCATTAACACCAAATCATAGGCATTTGAGTTGATCTTCTCCAAGGCTGTTAATCCATCTTCAGCGGTATCGACTTCTGCATGCCAGCTAGTAAGCAACTTTGTAGCTACCGTTTTGTTCATCACGTTGTCATCAACTACTAGGATTTTAACTCCGCGCAATTTGGTACTGGAAACCTTGGCGCTGCAAGCCCTAGGAACCGTAACCAAAGAGGCCTGGGGTTTAACATACCTCAACCTAACTGTGAATACAGTGCCTTTACCTGGCGTGCTTTTTAGTAAGATATTCCCTTTGTGCAGATCAACTAAGTTTTTGGTGATAGCCAAACCCAGCCCTGAACCACCAAATTGGCGGTGGGTGGAAGAGTTTGCTTGCACAAAACTTTCAAAAACGCTTTTCTGCTTTTCTAATGGAATACCAATACCTGTATCTGCTACAGAGAAATCCAGTACCCATTCTTTGTCTGTCTGGTAAATAACCTCTACGCCCATCTTAACAGAACCTTTCTCGGTAAACTTGATGGCATTACTTAATAGATTATTAAGGATCTGCATCAATCTTACTGGGTCTCCGGCGACTTCTTCGGGAGTACGGGGGTCTATTGAGAGTTCAAAATCCACCTTTTTCTCAGCGGAGCGCAAGCATAGCGCTTGGTGCGTATTCTTTAAAAGATCTTTTAGATGGAAGTTTACTTTCTCTAACTCTACTTTACCGGCCTCAATTTTAGAGAAGTCTAAGGTGTTGTTTACTAAGGCTAACAGGTTTTGAGATGAAAAATGAATAGAGTTTAAATTATCTCTATACTCCTCTTTTAGCCCTTCTTCTTGCAAGAGCAGATACGTCAACCCCATGATAGCATTCAACGGGGTTCTTATTTCATGGCTCATATGAGACACATACTCGGTTT
This sequence comes from Sabulibacter ruber, assembly GCF_017355955.1. Lineage (GTDB taxonomy): Bacteria > Bacteroidota > Bacteroidia > Cytophagales > Hymenobacteraceae > Nibribacter > Nibribacter ruber_A. Next base: position 1,852,858 of record NZ_JAFFID010000001.1, read on the forward strand.
TCACCTGAGCCAGTCTTTCGGCTTTTTCTCTTTCTACCTTTAAAGCCTGTTCTTTTTCAACCGCGTCGGTAACATCCTGCAGAGTACCTACTATCTTGGAAAGCTGCTCCTGCCTGAAAACAGGCTTTGTCTTAAATCTTACCCAGCGTGATCCGGTAGGGCTTAGAACCTCCAACAGGCGTTCAAACTTTTCTCCTCTGTTAAGCATATCATTCCATGCAGCTTTCAGAGAGGAGCGGTCTTCTTCCCGTAAATAAGGTAAAAGGGCTTCAAATCCTGGCAAAGATACCTCAGAAGGGATATTCAGAAGAGTATGAATGTAGTCTGTATAGAAGAATTCACCTGATTCTATAGAGTATTCCCAAAGACCAACTTCTAATAAAGACTCAATTTCCTCGGTTAAAGCACCTGCCTGATGAAGATTCCTCAGGCGTTTGTTGGGCTTTTCATGCAACTGAACCTTATCAAAGGTGGCAGGGAAATCATCTAGAGTAAGATTTCTAACGGCATCATACTCCTGGAGGCAATACTGGTGGTTTAAGTTAAATACCTGCGACATCCCAAAGGTGCGCCCCTCTCCAAATAAGTTTGACACCTTATCTCTGCATACATTAAGATTGAAAGCGGGCACTTCGGCAATCTGAAAAGCATTTTCAAACACTAACGGTTGCTGCAATCCTAAAGCCTTTCTTTTCCATTCCTTGTCAGAAGAGATAGAGAGTAAATAAATCCCTTGTTCTTTAAGCGTATGAAGAAAAGATTTCAGCACAAGTTTGATGTTCCCCAAGGTCAAGAATGAAGTGGAAGGATTGAAGAATTCACTTACATTCTCCAGCATATTGGAATACTCTGCATTCCTACCTGACTTGGGCAATTTCAATGATAACCATTGCTTCATTCCTTGGGGCTCATTAACGGAGATCGGAGCAGACTTCATAAATATTACATTTATTTATTCTTATCGCCAATATACAATCATATATTAGTTTAATCAATTTAACGAGCAAAAATTTGAAATGATTCAGGCTAAATTTATCCTTTTCTCATAGTTTTAAACAGTTTTTCTTTATAAAATTATATAATAGCAACTTATCCTTATTTAACACTAGAATAAAAATCTTATCAAAAAATTCTTCGGAGAACCTCCCTTTGTAAATTATTATTAATCTATCGGCTCAACCAACGTATTGTTTTACAAAATCATAAATGAGCAACTTAACTGCCTTCAGGGCTATAGCGCAGAAATCATCAAATCGCTCTATTCCAAAAATTTAGAAAAAAAATAAATTTATTTTTCAGAACTACTCACCACTCCTTTTGCAGGCCTATATTCTTAAGTTAGCAAACACTTTTAATCACGTTAGTTCAACTTAAGACAAGCAGGTCAACCTTACTCTAGCTAAAGAAACACGCTCTTTTGCACAAGCACTGTTCAACCCAATGTAGCATGCATTATATATAAGGGGGAAAGTTTTAAACGCACCTTGTTGTGCAAAGTTTCGCTAAGCAGGCATGCACCTCTTCACTTTGAGATAAACTCTGATCGCATCAGGCTTATGATATAAGCAGATGTTTCTTTTGGGTTTGTCTCTAAGTAAATGCGAACAGCTCTTAGGAAAGCAAGAAATGCTTACTAAGCATTGACAAGAAAGCTGTAACGCAGAAGCAGGGAATAAAAAAAGCCTCTTATCAGAGGAGATAAGAGGCTTTAGAAGTGATCCCGCTGGGATTCTTTCCAGTCTCATAACACATTGATTTTCAAATAAATACAGCTCAGTTAAAATTACAGGCCACAAATTTGACCACTAATCTACTAAAACTAGTTTAGATTTACGTATTGGTTGTATTTGCACATAAGCTAAGGTAATATTTTCAACATACATGGCAAAAAGTTAGAGTAGCAACTGTACAACCTTTCCTTAGTGCTTGCTCCAACAACACTTTAATCGTTAGGTTGTTCTTGATATGATAGGGCTTCGATTTTATCATGCAGACTTTTTATTCTATTTGGAAGAATAAAAATGTACTCTATTAGATAATCTAGCATTTCTACCATTAGTTGGGATATCTCCTCAGTTGGCTCCTTTTCTAAGTCAAAATGTGCTCCTAAGTTCCCTCCCTTTCTAATAGCGTCCGCAAGGGTTATAATAGGCTCTTCTAAGTCAATATGTTTGGATAAGCCTTTTAGTTGAGTGGCCAAAGGCTTGTTCTTATCCTCTTCGGGCACTACTGATTTTGTTATCCCTTCAAGTACTCGCCTGCAAAGCACTGAGGTAGCTGTCCATTCATGTGCGTTAAGCACATTGATTGCGGAAAAATATGCTTTCTTAAGCCCTTCTTGCATATTATCCGCTTGTTGAACACCTGACAAGGGTTCTCTACTACCGTTTGAAGGATGAATAAATAGGTGGCCAGTCCGAATCGGTTTATTCTCCCGCTTCTTAGTTAGGTAAATAAAAGTAGTTTTCTCTTGGCAAGCAGGGCAATGTGTCAAAGCATATTCAACTACGTAAGTTCTTTTTGCAAGCCATTGAATTGAAAAATTAACCTTGCGTCTACAATGAGGGCAAGTACTATCAACTGAAATGGGAATTTCATAGTCATGGGTAATTTCAGTGTTGGTGAAATTTTGTTCAGGTATGTGTCTAAGCATAAATCAATGGATTTGCTTTATGTTCCAAGGTAGTTGAATAACCCTTAACAGCAAAACTTGACTTTAAGAGAAAATTTTATGCCTAACAAATAGTGTCCTCGTATAAGCAGGACTAGTACTAGTACAAAGAAGAAAGCACAAGTATTAATTACACATATACAGTAGACTTTACTTTGGAACTTGCGTGCACACTCCATTGATAGCATACTGGATATTCAAAGAACACTTAGTCTTAAATGACTTTCCAGAAACAGAGGGCACATTCTCATTGATTCAGGCAAAACTCCCTTCCATGTTGCCCTTTGAAGTAGCGTGTGGAAGGGCGTTTGTTGTTTCGTTAAATTATTTAACGGTCCCTATTAAGGCATCATAGAATATGTGATAACTTTGATAGTTTCATTTTGGAACTTGGATGCCTCTTTCTAGAAGCAAAGCCTTGGCGACTGCACAAGTTTCATAGTCTTCATTCTGCAACGCTTGTAGATAAAGGTTCATAAGGGAAGGGTCAGTAGGTTCGGCCTCTCTGAGATAGGGCAATCTTTTTTCTTCATCAAGTGCTCTGATCTGCTTAGAGATTGCTTTTGAAATGCCGTTATAATGGCTTACAAATTGCTTTTCTTCTTCGTTGTCTGGTTTAAAGTTTTCCATAATCTAATAAGTTTCTATTACTTTATTTGGGAAGCAAATTATTAAACTGCCTTACAGCATTAATTCCTGTCAAGTCATTAACATGTTAAACAAAAGCCTTTCTATTAACTATTATGCCGTTATTATGCCGTCGGCCGAAGTATGGTGTTTGCACAATGTTGGCACAAGTGTTTTTTTAGTACTGCGCCCAAACTAATTTCATTTTCAATCCTGTTTGTTTCTCAATATGGCTTACAAGTTCCTGTTGGTTTACTTTGTCAAAGTCGGGATTTATTATGGTAATCTGATATTTTGAAAATCCTGATTCAGAATCGTAAATAAGGTTATTCAAGCTTGTCCCTTTTTTGCAACAGGGAGTTACAAATTCCATTTCTATAAAGTCGGACTCTTCAGCTTTGGCCATTTCCTCTTGCCATTTCTCAAATTCAATTTCTCTTCTACAATGAGGGCAGGTAATTTTTTCGAGGTTTACTCCTGAATCCGCAAAATCTACTTTGTTCTTTATCTCAAAGGTAATTTCCTTTTCGGGAAAGGTTCTGGTTATGAATTCAGCTATAGATTGATTCTTTTCTTCTGTGATTTCTAAATTATAGTCATTTGGGATAATTTTAAGCTGAAAATCGGAGAATACTGAGTTTGATGGTTTATATGTGAATTCAATACCATTTTCATTTTCTTTCCTTTCCATTTGAATGTTTTCTTTTGTTGCGGAACAAGCTGATATAATCTGAAATAGGAATAAGAGAATAACTAATTTTTTCATCCTTAACGTACTGGTGTAAACGGCGGCGGAGGCCGTCGGCCGATGCTGGCGTTTACGCGTTGTTAGCGCACGTTTATTTTTCTACATAAATGGTATCATCTGAAAGTTTAATCCACATAAAGCCATCGATTTGTGCTTGTAATTTTGAGCCATCAGCATTAGGCAATATTGATTCTAAAATTATTGGAAATAAGCTTTCGCTAGTTTCATTTAGCATCTTATAAGTTTCTTCTTTAGTTTGGTCGTCAGGCTGTGAAATGCCCATCCAAAAATTTGCCATTTGGTTCCCAGCAAAAATATATGGTTGGATACTACTTAATGAATTATCAAACGAAGGAGAGCATAGACCAGAATATTTTCTACCTGATTTCGACATAAACTCACCTTCTATGATTAAAAGTCCTTCCGATGGATCTGGGTATTTTAAGTCTAAACGTGGTTTTAAAGTTGTTTCATCTTGCCCATCTTCCCCCTCCTCATCAATTGCAAATTCCCAAATTGGAGAAATTTCAAAATGACTTTTATTGAAGTCTTCAAATTGGATTCTTAATTTTTCAATATTTTCCATGGAATTTAATTTTAAATGAGCGCTAACGGATTAGTGCATGAGGCGTGCAAGGCCGTCGGCCGTAGCATGGCTTATGCGCCTTGTTGTGGGAAGTTGTTTTTTTATTCTATTTTATTTTCTGTTTTAAGGCTGTTTTCTGAAAATTAGGTCAAAGACAGTTATTTCTTTATCAGGTAATCTTTACTCCTTATACAATTACCTTCCTTCTTTTAGAGATGAAAGCTATTAATCTCTCTATTGCGAAAGAATAAAAAATAATATTTGAAAGAAGTGCTGGAAAATAAAGAGCCATGTATTCGGTTATAACTCCCCAGAACAAAGTATGAAAAGGAAATCGTAGAATTTGAAATGTCGCCGCTAATATTGTAGATAATAATCCGCCGCCAGAAGTACCTTCATCTTCGGCAAAAGCTGCAATGAAGGAGGCAATCATCAGAAGGGTAATTATAGAACCAATCGTAATGAAAGCTAAAGGATTAAAATTCTTTGGTAGAATCTTCATTTTTCCATGATTACAATTACCCACAACTAACGGATAAACGGAACACCTACGGTTATTGGCACTATAGGTGGAAGTAGTTCAACCATCCTTTTTAATGTACCTTTTTTCAGGGTTCATGTAAATCCCTCCTCAAAGTAACCGTTTTTCCCTGAACCTCAAAATAGTGCCCTGTTTACCTCAAAATGGCGGTTCTGATGGTCTGGAAGCCCCAGATTCAGGATTCCCTTGCTGTTGGCACCCATCTAAACAAAGCCTTTCAACCCTTATTCGTAAGCTATGCGCTTGTATTCGGGTATATCCGGTTATACACGGGTAGTACACGGTTAAATAATTTAAATTTAAAATCCTGCCCAAAACGCCTGTTTTCTGGGAAGTAGTACACGTGCCTTTTTTGGCTGTAAAAACGCCAACTAGAACACCCTAGAATCCGGCTTGATGCCACTTTGCCGGAAATCATCACATAAACTGAAAGGGAAGAGGCCCAAACGATTTGCTTTTCCGTCGTTTACCTTACCCTTCTGAACCTTAGGGCCAGTATCTAAATCGGAATGGAATCATAGCCTTAAATTATTTAATTGTTTCTAAAGGGCTCGGCGCACATATCCGCTTAATGCCCTTTTCAGTTCCTGCAAAACCCCTTCCAACAATTTATCACTCCCCTGAAAATACCATCCAGAACCTTCGTTCACTTGTAAGAAGCCGATGTACCTTTGCAAAAGGCAATTCACACCGGACATTCTAAACCCATTTTCAAAGAAGGAAAACCCTTCTGCCGGTATGCTATTGCCCAAACCCAAACAATTAAACAATTTTATAAAACATCAAATGCACTATTCAGTACCATCAAATTTTGACATTGAAAAACACCTTGAGCAGTACCCGCTGGAAGAATGGTGGCCCCAAAGCGCCATAAAGGACTTCTGCCCAGACAAGTTGCACTACGTCCTTTCCCTTCCAATTGAAATCCCCTCCAACAACAAAGACCTCAAGCACCGCAACGGCTTTGTGCCCATCAATTCCACGGCACTTAAAAACGCCATCGGGAACGAATACAAACACTACCTTGACTATCTGGTGAACACGGGCGTGTTTGACGGGGGGAACAATCAGTACAGGAACGGCATCCACTCCCGCATGTACCGCTACACCAAGGAGTACCGGCAAGGGTTCAGGACGGTAGAAGTTAAAAAGACCTTTTCCTTCACCTACAAAAAGGAAATCACCAAGCTGGAGGAGGAGCGCCTACGGGAACTTGACTCCAAGATAGGGAAGCACCTGATTAAACAATTTAACAAAGACCTTCTGAAGATGGACTTGGAAGGGGCAGAATCATACATGCGCAGCACCTTTCTGAAAGGCGTTAGGGAAGTCGGTTTTTTAAATTTAAAAAATAGGGTCATAGAAGTGAACAACCTCAACCGGCAGGACCCTACCGCCAAGGAGAAACTGACACCAAGAGAGAAAAAGCTATTAAAGTTCTACACCAACCTGCACGCGGCCATGAAGATAGCGGACGGCAACTTTTACCACGGCTTTGACACCGTCTCCGGCCGGTTCCACTCCTCGTTAACTAATTTAAAAAAGGAACTACGGAATTTCCTGACATACGGCGGGGAGAGCCTGTATGAGGTGGATTTGAAGAACAGCCAGATGTGGTTCAGCCTTTTGCTTCTGGATAGGGAGTTCTACGGGAAAAAGAGGGTGCGCGGCGCTAAATTTTCTATTTCCCCTTCCTCTATGTTCATTGATAAAGGTATTCCTAATGTCATAGATGCAAATATCCCTTCCACAAAGGCTAAAATAACCTTTAAAAGGTTGTCTATCCATAATGTATTATCAAACGAGATATTCCAATGTCTTCCAAATGTCTTCTCTAACGTTATGCTTCAAGATATACTTAAAGACATTGACAATGAAGATGTTGTCCACTACAGGAATGTGGTACTTGAAGGAAAGCTGTATGATTACCTTTTAGATAGGTATGAAGAGAAGACAGGCAGAAAGGATATGGACAGGGGAAAGATGAAGAAAGTGATGTTCACCATCCTTTTCTCCGAGAACGAGAAAGAAACGAAAGGAAGGGAAACCATGAAGGCAATGAAAATCAGGGAGCAGCGGGAAGCCGCAAAAGACCTCTTCCGAAGCTGCTTCCCCACTGTGATGCGTCTGTTTGAGTACATCAAGCAGGAGAACCACCGCCTGCTCGCCTGCCTCCTGCAAGCCATAGAGGCCCACGTACTTTTGAACAAGGTGTGCGGCAGGATAAAGAGGGAGAGACCGGCCATGCCCCTGTTCACGGTGCACGATTCCATCCTGACCACGGAGATGAACAAGGACTATTTGGTTAGGGTGGTAAGGGAAGAGTGCCTACGGCTCACCGGCTACACGCCAAGGGCAGAGCCTAACCTGCTGCACCCCGGAAAGCTGGAAATGCCATTTAAAACGGCGGCATAGAATAAATTAACAGAACCGATGCCATGACCCTGTTTTAGCCCTACCATAATATTTTCTGAATTGAATGGTGCCATTGGCACCTGAAAAGGATGCGCCTCTTGGCGGGGCTAAAACAGCGGTAAAACAAGGTCTTCAGAGGTATGCGGGTGCCACCTTAAACCACAAAGACAAAGCGCGTGGGTAGTCTGGCCTGTGTACTTCCGGATGGCTAAAGAGAACCCATTGGACAATGGAAGGTTTCTGTTGCACAGGCTTGAAAATAGCCTGTTATAGGCGTTTACAGCTATCCATTGCTGTGGATTGACTTAGGCCAGCTTGGCAAGCGAAGCCTGAATGGACGGCCTGAAACAGGGCTAAAACAGCCATTTTGCAATAGCGAAGCAGAGGGCTGTTCTAGGGCAAGCGGAAACAGGGGAAAGACGGTTTGCTTGTCTCTGCTCAAGGGCGAGGAAGCAAAATTCAGAACTCTGGTTTTAGCCGTTTAGAGCCGTTTCCAGAATCAAAGGCAGAGGAGAGAGTTGAGGGGGAGAAATGGGAATGAAGGGGCTAAAAACAGGGCTAAACCACTATGGCAAAGGGATGGTGTAAGCCGTTAAATTATTTAACAGATACAGAAACTCCGTTTAAAATAGTGAACCACCTTCATCTTAAATCATCAGGTACACATCAGAACATCTATCTAAAAGCAATTAAGCCAAAATAGATAGCACTTTTTTAAACCAATTAAAAAATTCATCAATGCAAAAAAAAGGGAGCATTGCTCCCTCTCTTTTACTATCAATTACCAAATTTTATCCTCTCAATATCTTCAGCCCTAAATCTATTTTGGTCTGAATATTGAACCGGAACCAAAACCCCTTCCTTAATTAACTTTTTAAGGGTATTGAAACTGCAGTTCAACTCTTCCATAACCTGTTTAGGCTTAAGCAGCGGCTTGGACATTTGAAGAGGTGAAATCATATTAGCAACCTTATTAAAAAATCTCTCTTCAAATTCATTTAAATCATTCTTTGTCAAAATATCAATATTCATAATTGGATTTTCTAATTTAAACTTAAATAATTTTCTTTACACAAAAATAAGCTGAACACTTACAAGTGAAAGAATAAAATAGGGTGTTATTTGTTCTTAACTTACATTTTTCAACAATCCACCTTCTAATTCAAACAACGTTTGCATTTCATTAATAATCTTAAGCGGCACTACTTTAGCGTATACTTGCGTAGTCTTTACACTCTTATGACCCAACATTTTACCTATGGCTTCCCTTGAAATACCTAATGAGAACAACTTTGTAGCGAAAGTGTGTCTAGCTACGTGACTAGAAATATTTTTACTAATACCACACTCTTCTGCGACAATTTTTAAATACTTGTTGTAGTTCTTCAATGAGGGAATCGGAAAAAATGTACCACGCGAAAGACTAACTGGATGATTCTTGTACTTTTCAATAATCATTTTTGCATCTGAAAATAAAGGCACAGTAAACTGCTCTCCTGTTTTTCCCCTACAACCAACTACCCACTCCCAATCACAGTTAGGCATCTTCTTAATGTAGGCTTGGTGAACAGTTTCCAAATCACAGAAAGAAAGCCCTGTGCGGCAGCAAAAAAGGAAGAAATCACGCGCCATCCCTAAATACTCTTTACCAAACTCCATTTCTTCAAGAATTTTCAACTCGGCATCTTCCAAATAGGCGGTTTCTGGTTCTTTATAAGTAAAAACATGGCTTGCAAAGATATTTTGCTTCATTACGCCATTCTTAAAGGCAGAACTTAAAACTGTTTTAAGCTTCTTAAGGTGGTTTTGAACAGTGTTGTGGCTTAACCCTTCTGTATAAGCCATATAGTTTCCATATTCCACTAAAAAATTTTCCGTTAAATTATTTAATGAAATCGAGGCCTTGTTGGATGAGGCAAGAAAGTCTTCCAGCTTCCTTAATGAAGATTTATAATGCCTTAAAGTATCTTTCCCTTTATTACTGGCACCTCTTGCAAACTTAACTTCCTCTACATTAATAAACTCTTTAAAAGTACCAATCAATTTTTTATCAATTGAAACATTTCCTTTCAGGTATTGCTTTAACAACTCGCCTGTTATAAACACACCTTTATAGTTCAATTCATCAAAAATCTTAAATACCTTAACCTTTAATTCACCTAAGGCTTTATTAATCCTATTTGCATCATACCCACTTCCTTTAGCGCAATCCTTTTTATTACACCAACCCTTTTCTTCTACCTTCATTCCAGTTGATATATCTACTATTTCTTTGTTTATAGTCATACGCATAATTATAGGAGATTTGCCATCTTGCCTAATCTTTGATTTTCTAAGAATAAAGGACGTATTAATTTTATTTTCCACTTTGAATAATAGTATTTACTTACAACTGCAAAATTAACATTGTGCTTACAAGTGAAAGAATTTATTTCACTTGCATAATACAGTTATCTACAACTAAGGTGGTTTAGCTATAACAAATGAATCAAATTCATTCCTTAAGCTCAAGAATAGCAAATAGTGGAAACTGGCTAATAGGAAGGAGTAAGAAAGTGGCCCTTTTGAAACAAGTATTAGTGGCCCTTTCTGGAGTAGTGGCAGTGACCCTTTAAGTGGCCTAATTCGCACAGCAAACCCAAGGCCACTATACAGGCCACTAATCTTTTGAAATAAATTGCAAGTTTTGAAAGGGTTATAAACGCAAAAACCACCCAAACACATAGTGTTGAGTGGTTTTGATAACCTTTGAAGGTTTAAGCGTGATCCCGCTGGGATTCGAACCCAGGACCCATACATTAAAAGTGTATTGCTCTACCAGCTGAGCTACAGAATCAGAAAAAGTAAGAAGGTGGTAAAAAAGCCTTTCTGATTGAGTGACCAGAAAGGCTTCTGTAATCAAGTGATCCCGCTGGGATTCGAACCCAGGACCCATACATTAAAAGTGTATTGCTCTACCAGCTGAGCTACGGAATCTTTTACTACCTTTGCTTTCAAGGGCGTTTCCCTCATTTGCGATGCAAAAGTATAAACCCTTTCTGTAAATGCCAAACATTGCTCACAAATTAAATGTGTTTTTTTGCGCCATTTTCTTCTTTTGCGCACAACCTATTCTTGCTCAACCTTCTAGCAAAACGTTAGCTAAGGCAGATTCCCTTTACAACCAACATAAGTACACCCAAGCTCTGGAAATCTATGAGCATTTGCTGGAAAAAGACAGGGTATATTCCCCTCAGATGCTCCTGAAAATGGCTTACATTCATGAAGGGCTGCAGCAATACACCCAGTCTATGCACTATCTGCAGCTATTCTACAGTAAAAGCCCCAGCAGATCGGTGCTGAGGAAAATGGAGGAAGTGGGACTCCAGCAGCATCTAACAGGTTACGAGTATACCGATTGGGACTTCTTCAAAACCCAGTTTTATAAATACTACTCCCAAATTCTGGAACTGTTGCTGGTTGGCGCAGTGGTTACCATGACCTTGCTCTTAATCAGGTGGGCTAAAAAGAAGCCTATCAGTGCTGAGGCAAAGCTTGGGTTTGTGGTCTACGTTGGGTTTGTTTTCTATTTCGCCAACTTCCTGACCATTGACCAACAAGGCATTATCCGGAACAGTAATGTGCCCATCATGACGGCTCCCTCGGCTGGGGCTGGGCTGGTGGCTTCTGTGGGCACGGGGCATAAAGTGAACATCATGGGCGAGGAAGATATCTGGTACCGCATTGAGTGGAATGGCCAGCCTGCTTATATCAGGAAGAACAACCTGTTGCTGCTTCCACAGCCCTTGGATGAGAAGACCCTGTTCTGATGGTATCTTTATACAACGCGTAACTATTGCACAGCGCGCATTAACTGGTTTGATCAAGTAGGCACACCGGTGCTACATTATTTTGTAACTATAGTACATAAAGCTGCGCAGTGCATCAACTAATTTTAGGCCATTCCCTAGCCGGCAATCTGAAGCAGACGGGAGTGCTTGGGGTTACTTAAACCAGCCGATATATGATGCAAGCAACTGCCACTGATCAAAGAAACCATCTCCAGGACAAGCCAAAGTTTACGGAGAAACATTACCTGGTCACCTTCACCTTCGTGGTTTCGCTCTTTATGCTCTGGGGCATTGCCATCACCATGGGCGATGTGCTGAACCGCCATTTCCAGAACGTGCTGAATGTGTCCAAGGCAGAATCTGGGCTGGTGCAGTTCTCCATTTTTGGGGCATACGCCGTGATGGGCATCCCCGCCGGGCTGTTCATGAAGCGCTTCGGGTACAAGAATGGCGTGTTGCTGGGCCTCACGCTGTATGCCTGCGGCGCTTTCCTGTTCCTGCCCGCCGCTAATGCCGAGTCGTTCGGGTTCTTCCGGATTGCTTTGTTTGTGCTGGCCTGCGGGCTGGCGACGTTAGAGGCGGTGGCACACCCCTTTGTCGCTTCTCTGGGCGATGAGCGCACCAGTGACCAGCGCCTCAATTTCGCGCAAGGATTCAACGGATTGGGCGCGGTGATTGGTCCGCTCATTGGAGGTTACTTTATTTTACGCGTGGGCGGCGACACCCAAGAAGGCCTGAGCGCTGTCAAGACGCTTTACCTGAGCATTGGTGTTTTGATCACCCTCATCGCCGTTGCATTCTCCTTCGTGAAAGTGCCTGCCCTGAAAGATGCCCACACTATTGACCCGGATGCCTACGAGGTGGCCGCCACGCCCCAGGACCTGAAAGCCCCCAAGAAACTGTTCCAGCACCGGCACTTTGTCTGGGCGTTCATCACGCAGTTCTTCAACGTGGGGGCCCAAGGCGCCACCTGGGCCTTTTTCATCAACTACGGCGTGGAGAAAATGGCCCTTACCGATGAAACTGCTTCTTATTACTTCTCCCTGAGCATGGTCATGATGATGTTGGGTCGCTTTATCGGGACGTACCTGATGCGGTTTATCGCTCCTAATAAGCTGCTGGCGGCTTTTGCCTTGGCCAACATAGGCATGTGCCTGATCATCGCCCAAAGCTGGGGTTGGCCCTCCTTTATCGCCCTGCTGATGCTCAATTTTTTCTTCAGCATCATGTTCCCTACCATCTTCAGTTTGGGTTTGAAAGATCTGGGACCTAACACGCAACAGGCCTCTTCCTTTATTGTGATGGGCGTGGTGGGTGGAGCCGTGTTCCCTCCGCTCATGGGCCTCATCGCGAACCAGGATGTAGCGCACGCCTACTACCTGCCTATTCTTTGCTACGCCGTCATTTTCCTGTTCGGGTACCGGCTTTATAAACCCTGAACACTTCCCGGTTTTACTCTACAGACCGCCTCTGCGTTTCGGACCTGTTTTCTCGTAAACAGGTCCGAAACGCAGAGGCGTTTTTTTTTAAGCCTAGGATTTTCCGAACACCTCAATTAAGGAATATAGAGCACAACTTCGCCCAAGAACATGAGCCAGAGTGGTTCCAATTTCTGATTCTGTTTCTGGGTCATTTTTCAGAAAATAGGTTCAAAACGCCTTAGATTATTGAAAAGCTATTTCCATACTTTATGGTAATTTGTTTGCTAACATGCTTTATTCCAAACAGCACCAATTTACAATCCTGATAAAAAATCATTAAATTAGACTTAGTCATTAACGCATTTTCAATCAATTGCTTTATTAATAAAATTCCGCTTAAAACAGTACGCCCTACAAATGGCTTTAGTAGCCAACCCGCCTGAAGAACAGAACCAAGATTTCATATCTGCCTTGCTAAAACGCTAGAATATGCTGCGGTCTTACCTGTTGCTCCTCCTGGCTTTCCTGTACGGGATCAATCCGGCTGTCGGGCAGCAGTTGGAAAGCAAGTCTTTCGCGGTGCAGCAGCTAGACAGCCGAAACGGCCTTTCTAACAGTTGCGTCAATGCTCTTTACCAGGATTCTGATGATCTGCTCTGGATTGGCACCTACGACGGCCTGAATGTCTACGATGGCTCCAGTTTTCATATTTTCAATTACCACCAGAAAGGCATTGGCAAGAGCATCGGGAACAACGTGATTACCTACATTTCCGAGGACGCGGCCAAAAACATCTGGATTGAAACCAGTGAAGGCATCTCCCGCTACAGCAAGCAAACCGGGGAATTCTTCAATTATTTTTATGAGAACGGCAGGCAGGTAGAGGTGCAGATTTTGGCCATCAGCCCGCAGCATGGGGTTTTCTGCCTGATTCAGGAGAAGGGCAAAACCGTAGGCAAACGTTTCAACCCCGCTACTCAAGCTTTTGAACCGTTCAGTTTCCCCTTCCCGCTGACGCACGTTTCAGATCTCGCCTTCGATGCTCAGGGTAGGTTGTGTGTCCTGAATCAGGAACAAGTGGAGGTCTATACTCTCCGCAATCAAACCTTCCAGAAAAGGGAAACTCTATCTGTAAAGGCGGAGAAACTCTTCGTGCTGGGGAAAAGGATCTTCCTCCAGGAAACCGGCACGCATGCTTTGCAGGAAATCTCTCCCGTAACCTTGCAACTGAAAACTGTGGCCCAGCTACAAGAACCCATCAAAGCCTTGGTCCAGGTGCCATCCGGTTTTCAGGTGGCCTGGACGAGCGGAGGAATTGGGAGTTTTGATCGTCGTTTTCAGCCCGTTACTCTTGGCAAAGAGCTTCAGCTATTGAAAAATGTTTCCGCCACTTCCTTCTGGACTTCCAAAGACCAAACCCTTTGGGTGGGCACAGATGGCAACGGCATCCTGAAAATCGCGCCCAATCACCGGTTTTTCCACAGCGTTTCGGAGCTGCCCAACGGAGCGCCTTTCAAAGCGGTGCGGGCATTCGGCGAGGTTGGGTCAGAGATTTGGGTAGGCACCAAGGGAAACGGCATCCTCGGGTTTAAGAATAGCCTAAACGGAGGGCAATTGGAAGCGGCGCCTCACTCCTACTCGGCTCCGCAGCAGTTGGAGAACAATGCCGTGTACGCCATCCAACGCGGGAAAGAAGGATTGGTTTACCTTGGCACCGATGGTCCCGGGATCTCGCTGTATGACACCAAAACAAGAAACTTCATTAAATGGAAGGAAGTGGAAGGCAGTAACCAGCACCTGGCCTTCGCCTCGGTATACGCTGTGTTACCGGAAAAAGACAGCTCCGTTTGGCTGGCTACCAGCGGCTATGGCTTGGTGCATTTGAAACTGCGGGCCAAAGGATCCGGGAAATGGTCGGTGCAATATCTGGAACAATTCATGTTCCATGGTGATGATACCGGCCCCGCCAGTAACGTGATATTTTCGCTTCTGCCGGGAGCAAACGATTACCTGTGGCTGGGTTGCCGCAACGGTGGATTGAGCCTCTTTAACAAAACCACCCGCAAATTCCGGCATTTCAAGGCTTTCTCCGAGGCCGAGGGCCTGTCCCATAACGATGTCTTGTCCCTGCACAAAGACCGCCAGAACCGCCTCTGGATCGGCACCAGTTATGGGCTGAACTGGGTCAAAGAGAACGAGGTGCTCCAGCGAAAAGTGATCTTCCGGAAGCTCACCACCGAGGAAGGCTTGCCTAACAACTCCATCCACGGCATCTCCGAAGACGGAAAGGGCAACATCTGGGTCAGCACCAACAACGGTTTGGCCCGCATCAACCCCACCTCCCTGCAGGTAGATCGGTTCCAGGCCGAAGATGGCTTGCAGGGCAATGAGTTCAGCGATGGAGCGGTGTGGAAGAACGGCAAGGGCATGCTCTTTTTTGGGGGGATCTACGGGTTTAATTACGTGAACCCCGACGAGATCCAGGCCAGTAACCGCCAGGTAAATCTGTTGGTGTCTGACCTGCAGTTGGGCAGCAAGATTTACCGAAATGCGTTTGGTCAGTTGGTGCTTCGGCCCGGTCAATCCCAAAAAGCGGAGAACTTCACGGTACCCCGCGGCGAAGGCTTTTTTGATGTTCGGTTAAAGGCCATTGACTTCCAGAAAGCAGAGAAATCGCAGTACGCCTACCTGTTGGAGGGAGCGGACCAAGCTTGGGTGTACTCCAATACCAACGGCCGGATCTCGTACCGCAACCTAGCCCCCGGCGACTACACCTTCAAAGTGAAATGGACCAACGGCGAAGGCAAATGGACGCCGGAAGCCGTGCTGTTCCGGGTAACTGTGGACCAATACCTTTGGCTCAGCTGGCAGGCCTTCCTCTTCTATTTTGTGGTAGCGGTGGTCTCCATTTACGCCTATTCGTCTTACCGCCGGAGCCGCCTGGAAATGAAAAACCAACTAGAACTGGAGCACCGGCTGCGGCTCAAAGACGAGGAAGTGCACCAGGAGCAGCTGAGTTTCTTCACTAACATCGCCCATGAGTTGCAGACGCCGCTCACCCTTATTACCGGCTCTTTGGAACGCTACCTTCAGAAAAAGGAACCGCAGGCAAAATCGGGCGACAGCGCTTACTTCCTGTCTCTGGTGCAGCAGCACACCTCGCGGCTGCATTACCTGGTGAACCAGATTCTGGAGTTCAGGAAGGCGCAGGAAGGCCACTTGAAGGTGCATTACAGCTATGTGAACGTCTCGGCGCTGCTGGCCAACATTGTCGAGCTATTCACGCCTTTGCAGGAGCAGAAGAAGCTCCGGTTCACGGTCCACATCAGTCCGGCCATTCTGGGCTGGACTGACAAAGACAAGCTGGAGAAGATAGTCTTCAACCTGGTTTCCAATGCCTTCAAGCACAGCGGACCCAACCAGGAAGTGATTCTGACCGTGACCGAGGATACCGCTGCGCACCAGGTGCAGATTAAAGTGGCTAACTCGGGCAGCAACCTGTCGCCGGAGCAACTGCAAAAGCTGTTTGATCGGTTCTTTGTGCTGGATGGGACGCAGAAACATAAATTCAGCTTCGGAATTGGACTGGCGTTCACCCAGGAACTGGCTTCGCTGCTCAACGGGCAAATCACCGTGCAAAGCGCTGACGACTGGGTGACGTTTACTACATCGCTCCCTATTTCCGCCATTCCGGGGGTGACGGGTCTCACCAAAGACAATGTGCTGCAAGACAAGCCCTCCCCGCTTCTGCACGCCGCCACGCGTCTTCCCCAGAAACAGAACCCGCAGCCCGTTTCTGAGAACAACAAGCACGCCTTGCTCCAAAGCTTAGACCCGAGCCACAAACCAGCCATTCTGCTGGTGGAAGACGAGGCCGATATCCGCTACCTTCTGCGCGACCTGCTGGAAGAGGAGTTTTTGATTTTTGAGGCCGAAAACGGTCAACAAGCCCTTGAGCTGCTGGCTAAAACCCTCCCCGACCTAATTATCTCGGACATCATGATGCCCGAAATGGACGGCCTGGAACTTTGCTCCCGCTTGAAAAACACCCCGGAAACGTGCCACATTCCGGTGGTGCTGCTCACAGCCCGGGGCACCCTGGAGGAAAAAGTGGAAGGCTATGACGCTGGGGCCGATGCCTACATTCCCAAACCCTTCCACACCGCCCACCTGATGGTGCGGGTCCGCAAACTTCTGGAATACAAGAACCGGCTGCACCAATTATTTCAGAAAGACAGCTTCAGCATTTCCTTGGACGAGGACCAACTGGAAAACACCGACAAGGAATTCCTCTCCAAAGTACTCAATCGCATTGAGGCGCACCTAGACAACCCCGATATGAACGCCGCCCTGTTGGAAAAGGAACTGATGCTGAGCAAAATGCAGCTGTACCGCAAACTCAAAGCCCTCTCGGCCATGACACCCGCCGAGTTCATCAAACACGTGCGCCTGCAGAAAGCCGCGGCCCTGTTGCAGAACACCAACCTAAGCGTGTCTGAAATCTTCTACCAAACCGGCTTCAACAACCAATCTTACTTTTTCCGTGAGTTCAAGAAACGCTACGAGTGCTCCCCCAATGAGTACCGCGCCCACCACCGCATCCAGGCCTGACTTCGTTTTGACACTGTTTTTCAAAAAAGGCCTTCAAAAACAATTATACGAGCGATCAGAAGCAACGAACCTGTTTTGGAAAGCACCTTTATTCCACCCTGCCACCATAATCGCCCCTAGGAAAACATAGCCGTTTGCTTACGACCTTACGGTGTAACGTCGCTACAGAGCCCATAAATGTAGCCTCGTTACACTGTAACGAGGTAATTCCCCAGGAAACAGGCGCACCTTAGATCCGACGCTTATTACTTGACCTTACCCAACCCTTACCGCGGGTTTTCGATTTATGCCCTCTTTTCCGAAAAACTGCCTAAAAAGGGATGCCCGATTGCCTGCTTCTTTTGAGCCAATGCGCAACTTATAAAAGGAACTCTCCTACTATGGCGCGGAAGTTACTTCCGTGACTTTCTAAGCATTACCCGTAAGTCACGGAAGTAACTTC
Source organism: Sabulibacter ruber (assembly GCF_017355955.1). GTDB lineage: Bacteria > Bacteroidota > Bacteroidia > Cytophagales > Hymenobacteraceae > Nibribacter > Nibribacter ruber_A. The sequence continues at coordinate 1,870,750 of NZ_JAFFID010000001.1, forward strand.
CGCGCCATAGTTGGGCTTCGTTTCCGCCAATGCACATTTTATAATAGAACTCGCCTGATAATAGAACTCGCCTGCTCGCCAAGAATCCTCAGCGAAGTTGCCTGCCAGAACGCTGAACCCCGTCTCTCCCAAAACAGCTCAAAACAGCTAGAAATAGGCGGTTGATACTATAGTACACCACATTGTGATTCCAGTACATAGCCCAGGGTTAGGTAAATTTTACATTTGAATCAACTCCCATAGCCCGGCGGAAGCAGGAATGTACAGGGTCGCAAGCATCCTGAAAAGACATTCCAACCGCTTCGGGGGCCATTGCCGGGCGAGAAGTACCAGGAAGGAACACACCCATTCATGTACCATTTACTAACAGACAACATGCATAGAACATCTACTTTTGGGCAACTGCCCCACCCTCAGAAGACGTTCCCGGGAGCAAGGCGCTGGAAGTTACGCTTCCTGGGGATGTTGCTGCTCTGCCTGTTTTTGGTGGGGCAAGCCTTTGGGCAAACCTTTACGGTGAGCGGCGTGGTGCGCGATGATACCGGCACCGGTCTGGCCGGGGTCACCGTACAACTGAAAGGGGCCACCACCGCCACGGCCACCAATTCAGACGGCAGTTATTCTTTGAGCGTCCCCAGCGGAAGCGGTACGTTGGTGTTCACCTACATCGGGTTCCAGACGCAGGAAGTCGCCATCAATGACCGATCTACCCTCAACGTCACGCTGGCCACCGACCAACAGGCGCTAGATGAAGTTGTTGTGGTGGGGTACGGAACGCAGCAGAAAAGCCAGGTGACCGGGGCCATTTCGTCTATCAAAGGAGCCAGTCTGGCCCAAACACAGGCGGTTGATCTGAGTACCGCTCTGCAAGGTCAGGCCTCTGGCGTGAACGTCACCTCCCCTACCGGCGCGCCGGGTACCGAGGCGGTGATCAGAATCAGGGGAATTGGCACGCTTAACAACAGCAATCCACTCTTTATTATTGACGGGGTGCCCGTGACCGGAGGTCTGAACACCATCTCGCCCAATGACATTGAATCCATTGAGGTGCTGAAAGACGCCGCTGCCTCGGCCATTTACGGGGCCCGGGCCGCCAACGGCGTGGTGCTGGTGACCACCAAATCGGGGAAGGCAGGGAAAAACGAAATTGCCGTGGAGGCTACGTACGGCTTGGCCAGCGCCATCGGCTTGCCGGAGATGGTGAGTACCGCCGAGTTCATTGAATTGCAGAACGAGGCTTTTACGAATGACGGCGCCACCACCCGCAACAATGACAACGCCGCCACGCTCCCTAATACGGATTGGCTAGATGCCACTTTTCGCACAGCAGGTATCCAGCGGTACAACCTCAGTTTCTCCGGCGGCAACGACGTGACCCGGTACTATCTCTCCGGCAACCTGGTGAACCAGGAGGGCACCATCCAGAACTCAGAGTTCAAGCGCTACGGCCTCCGGTCCAACGTGAGCAGCACCGTGCGCAAATGGCTCACCGTGGGCGAGAACCTGAACCTCACCTATGACTACACCAAAGCCCTGGGTGCCTCCGGCGATGGCGGTCGGCCCGGCAGTTTGCCTGGCGTGGTTAGGTATGCGCTGCTGCGGCCCAACGCCATTCCCATTTATGACCCCGTTACCGGATTTTACACCGATTTGCCGCCCGCCTCGCTCTACCAGAACTCCATTCTGTACGGCGATGCCAAAAACCCGCTCGCCATCGCTGATTACCGCAATCGGGCGCTGGACCGCTACCGGGCTGTGGGCAACATTTACGCCGAAGTCACGTTCCTTGATGATTTCCGCCTGCGCACCGATGCGGGCCTCGATTTCTCTTTGCAGGAACAGCAGCAGTACAACGGCCAGATTCCCGGCGACCGCACCACCCTCACCGACAAGGACAAGTCCCTGGATAAATTCCGGCACCGCTACTACACCCTCAACTGGACCAATACCCTCAACTACAACCACAATTTCAACGAAGCCCATGACGTAGGTTTCACCCTGGGCACCGAGTACGTGACTTTCGTAGTAGATTACCTGTCTGCGGCCCGCAATGGCTATGATAACCGCACCGATGCCAACCCAGACCTGCAGTACCTGGACTTCGGGCTGGGGCAGCAGTTCAGCAGTGGCGTGGAGGAAGAATGGGCCCTGATGTCCTATTTCGGGCGCGTTTCTTATGCTTTTAAGGAAAAATACCTCTTAACTGCCAACCTGCGCGCTGATGCTTCTTCCCGCTTTAGTGAGAACAATAGAACTGGGTATTTCCCATCTGTTTCGGTGGGTTGGAATTTGGCTCGGGAGAATTTCATGCAGAACGTGACCTGGCTACCAGACCTGAAACTGCGCGCCAGCTGGGGCCAGTTGGGCAACCAGGAAATCGGGTTGTACCCGTTTGCTACGCTGTACTCCACCTCCAACGGCGTGTTGCAGCCCATCAGCCTAGGCAACCCCGATGTGAAATGGGAAACAACCGAGCAGACCAACGTTGGGCTGGACGCCTCGCTGTTCCAGGGTATGGTGAACCTGAGCGTGGATTACTTTGACAAGCAGTCCCGCGACATCCTCATTCAACTGCCCGCCTCCTACACCAACGGAGACGCCACGCCGCCTTACGTGAACGGGGCCAAACTCTCCAACAAAGGCTGGGACTTCACGCTCAACTATCGGCAGAGCACCGGCGGCTTCTCCTGGGATGTGACCGGCAACCTGACCACGGTGAAAAACCGAGTGGAGTCATTGTACCAATCCAAGGAGCAGATCCTTTCCTCGGGCTCCGGCAGCGTGATTCTGCGCGAGGGTTTGCCGCTGAGTGCGTTTTACGGCTATAAAACCAACGGGCTGTTCCAAACCGAGGAAGACGTGCAAGCCTACGTCAACACCACCGGCGAACAGTTGCAGCCCAACGCCCAACCCGGCGACATCCGGTTCGTGGACGTGAACAATGACGGCAAGATTGACGATGCCGACCGCACCATCATCGGGGATCCTAACCCAGATCTGTTGTACAGCCTGAACGGAACCTTCAGCTACAAGAACTTTGACCTGAACCTGTTCTTCAACGGCGTGTACGGCAACGACATCTACAACGAGGTTGACAACATCATCAACAGCTTTGACGCGCGCGGCTTCAACGTGAAGCGGGATTTCTACGAGGAACGCTGGCACGGCGCGGGCACCAGCAACTCCATGCCCCGGGCCACCTACCAGGACCCCAACAACAACCGTCGTTCCTCTGATAGGTACGTGGAAAGCGGCTCCTATCTGCGCCTCAAAAACGTGGTACTGGGCTACACCTTGCCCGGTTCCCTGATGCAGCGGGTGGGCGTCACCAGAGCCCGGGTGTATGTCAGCGCCCAGAATCTCTTCACCATCACCGACTACGGCGGTATGGACCCAGAGCTGTACACCAATGAGAACCTGGCCAACTACGGCGACCTGGGTCGGGGCATTGACATGGGCACGTATCCGCAGTCGCGCATCTACACCTTCGGGTTGCAGTTGGGCTTCTAACTATTGGTTGAGGCCTTCGGGCCGGTTATTCCACCCAAACTATCAGACATGAAAAAGTATATTTATAGCCTGTTTTTGCTAATAGTCCTGCAAACCAGTTGCCAAGACGAGCTGGACAAACTCCCGCAGGGGAAACTCACCGGGGGGAACGTCTTCACCCAGGCCAGTGATTTCCAGTTGGCCATTGACGCCGTGTACCTGCCCATCACCAACCGGTTCAGGGGCAATTGGGAGTGGGAAAACGGGGCCTCCATCCCCCGCGAATGGGTCATTGGTGATGTCATGAGCGATGATGCCGTAAAAGGAGGCGGCGGCTTGGGCGACCAGGAAGATATGAGAAGGATGGAGACCTTCAACATCTTTCCCGAGAACAACAATGTGCTGGGTATCTGGCGCTTCAACTACAAGGGCATCAATGCGGCCAACACGTTTCTGCAGCAGGACGGGAGCAACATACCTGGCCTCAGCGCTGACCTTTACAACCGCATGCGCGGCGAAGCCTACTTTCTGAGGGCCTTCTACTACTTCCGGCTGGTGGTCAATTTTGGCGGGGTGCCGCTCCTGGCCCCCGAACAAGGCAAGAATACCAACAACGTGCGGGCATCGGTGCAGGAGGTCTACGCGCAGATTGAAAGCGATCTGGCCCAGGCCATGCAACTGCTGCCCATGTCCTACCCCGAGGACGCCAATTACCACCGCGCCACCAGCGGGGCGGCCCATGCGCTGCTGGCCAAAACCTACCTCTACCGCGAGCGGTGGCAGGACTGCCTCAACGAGATCGCCGAGGTGCAGAACTCGGGCTACATGCTGTTGCCCGAGTTTGAGGACAATTTCAACGGCGAGGGCGAAAGAGGCAAGGAAATCATCTTCGCTTCCCGGCACGAGGCGGGTCTGGTGCCCTCTCAGGGCTCTATCCTGAACGCCGTATTCGCGCCGCAGGGCAAAGGCTGGGGCTTCCAGATTCCCACGCAGGACCTGGTGGATGAATTCGAGCCGAATGACCCTCGGCTGAAGGCCACCGTCTTCATGGCCGGCGACAAGTGGCTGGACGGCTCAGACTACAACCCTGCCTGGTCTCCGCTCACCGGCTACAACGTGAAGAAGTTCATGCAGAATGTGACGCCCATTGACGACGGGGGCATAGACTTTATCTACATCCGCTACGCCGATGTGCTGCTCTGGAAAGCCGAATGCCACGCCGAGCTGAACCAACTGGCCGAGGCCCGGGCCGCGCTGGAACAGGTGCGGGCGCGCGCCAGAAACCAGGCCACTGATCCCTCGGCTTTGCCGGAAGTCACCACCAACGACCAGCAGGAATTGCTTGCAGCCATCCGGCACGAGCGGCGGGTAGAACTGGCCTTTGAGGGACATCGCTACTATGACCTGGTGCGCTGGGGCATCGCCGATGAGGTGCTGGCTAAGGCTCCCGATGCTGATCCGCTCAAAGGCTATAAAGACTACGGGAACGGCTGGCAACCCAGCAATGCCCTGCTGCCCATCCCCCGCCGCGAAGTTGATTTACTGGGTTTACCGCAAAACTAGGCCGAAAACGCCCACTCCTGAACTGAAAGAGCCGGGCTTCATCTTCCACCGAAAAACCTGTTATCCCCTATGAAAAATATACTTCTATCTACTTCTACCCTGCTCCTAATTCTGGGACTGGCCGCTTGCCAGCGCAACCAACAGGAGAAAGCCGAGCAGAGCCAGGCCTCGGCCACTGGTCAGCAAACCACCGAGGATTGGACCATTGGTCCCTTCGTGAAAGCCGATGCTGCCAACCCAGTCCTCGTTCCTGACCCCAAGGCCAAGTTTTATGATCCCATCCGCAAAGATTCCGTTGCCTGGGAGGCCAAAGACGTATTCAACCCCACGGTGGCCGTCCGCAACGATACGGTGTACATGCTGTACCGCGCCGAGGACAAGATTGGGAAATTCGCGGGAACATCGCGGCTGGGCCTGGCCTACAGCACCGATGGCCTCAAGTTCACCAAGTACCCGGCCCCGGTCCTCTACCCCGATAACGATGCCTACAAAGCCCTGGAATGGGAAGGCGGCTGCGAGGACCCCCGCATGGTGGAGGACGAGAACGGCACCTATTACCTCACCTACACCGCCTATGACGGTAAAACCGCCCGCCTCATGATCGCTACCTCCAAGGACCTGCGGAACTGGAAAAAGCACGGCTCGGTGTTCAAAAACGTGAAAAACGGCAAATACGTGAACTACTGGACCAAGGCGGGCTCCATCATCGCGCGGCAGGTGGGCAACCGTTTGGTGGCTACCAAAATCAACGGCAAGTACCAGATGCTGTGGGGCGAATCCAATATCTACATGGCCACCTCCGATAACCTGATTGACTGGACCCCGGTCCCCGAGACCGACCCCACCAAGGCCAAACCCGACAGCATGCGCGGCTACGACGATGCCTTCAAAGTGGTCTTCCAACCCCGCAAACGCCAGTTTGACAGCGAACTGGTAGAACCCGGTCCGCCCGCCCTGATCACTGACAGAGGCATTGTCTTCATCTACAACAGCAAAAACAGCCCCACCTACGGAGACACCACCCTGGCCGCCGGGAACTACGCCGCCGGGCAAGTGCTCCTGGACAAAAACGATCCGTTCAAAGTGCTGGCCCGCACCCCCAAATGGTTCATCACCCCAGACAAGGACTACGAGATTAACGGCCAGGTAGACAACGTCTGTTTCGTGGAAGGCCTGGCGCCGTTCAAAGGCAAATGGTTCCTCTACTACGGCACCGCAGATTCCAAAATCGCGGCCACTGTGGCAAACCAGAAAGGCAGGGTTAATGCCACGGCATCGCGGTAAAGCACGGTTGAGTTTGACGTTAAACAGAAAGAGCCTGCAGGTTGCTGCAGGCTCTTTCTGTTTTGGCCCTCTTTTCCTGTAAACAGGGCTAAAGCACCTTTACATCAATTTATAGTGAGAAGTAGTTTAGAAAAGGACAAAGGTTAGAATCCTGTTTGTGGCAGGTGCTGTTGCCTCGGCGGCCTAGCTTGGGGAAGGCAGCGCCCTTTCATCCTGCCGGATGACGTCGTTACAGTGTAACGACGCTACAAATTGGTCTGTAGCGACGTTACACTGTAACGACGTACGCATTCCCTCAGAACTTTCGCGATATAGTGAAATGCTGGAGGCTCATTCTGTTTTAGACCCATTTCCCTAAAAACGTGTCCTAAACGCTTCTTCTATTTAAAAGGCGAATTCGGCTCTTTCTTCATTTGGTTGTACACCAACTTATCGGTGAGGCCGGGCAGAAACTTACCTAACAATACCGCTAATTTCCCTTGGGTGGTGAGCACCAGTTCGCGTTTGCGCTTGCGGGTAGCTTCCAGAATGCGGTCGGCTACTTCCTCGGCGGTCATCATCTTGGCTTCGTCGCGCGGGGATTCTCCCTGCTGGCTGCCGTCGGCGGAGAGGGCGGTGTTGCGGATGTTGGAGGCGGTAAAACCGGGGCAGGCGATCATCACGTGCAGGCCCTGGTGCAGCGTCTCGGTGCGGAGGGCGCCCAGAAAGCCTTGCATCGCGAACTTAGAAGCCGAGTAGCCCGTGCGGCCTGGCAGCCCCTGGTAACCGGCTATGGAAGACACGCCAATCACCGATCCTTTGGATTTCAGCAGGTACGGCAGCGCGAATTTGGTGCAGTACACGGTTCCCCAGAAATTGATGTCCATCAACTGCCGGATCACGCTCAGATCCACATCCTGGAAAAGCGCCCGCATGCTGATGCCCGCGTTGTTCAGCATCACGTCTATCTTCCCGAACCGGGCCACGGTTTCGTCTATCAGCTTACGGCAATCTTCCTCAATGCTGACATCGCCGGTTACGGCCAGATACTCTACGCCTGCGGCATTCAGTTCCTGGCCTACTTCCTGCAATTTCTGCGCATTCCGGGCCGAGATCACGATTTTTCCGCCGGCCCGTCCGAACGCCAGGGCGCAGGCTCTTCCAATGCCCGACGATCCGCCGGTGATAATGACAACTTTATCTTTCATGTTCAAATGCTTCATTTGCCGCATAGCAGCCGCCGCAAATCTACAATAAGTTTCGCACCATTTTCCCCATCTGGTTACCGCACTTGCTGTGGCACACCCTCAACAATCACCAAAGCAACGTGGGGGTAAACGGCAGAAAAGCCGTCATTACTTCTAACCACCTTCAAAAAGGTGCTTTAGCACGTTTACCATGAAAAAATTTTTCTTCTCTCTTGCAGCGCTTTTGGCCATGGCTGCGGATGGTTTCTCCCAAACTACATCAGGCACTTCCCTGGAATACCGGCCGGTTCAGTTCTCGGTCACACCGGGTTTAGGCTCTAACGGAAAACAGAGCGAGCAGTACTACACCTCCTTTTCCTTCGGGGTGCTGGGCGATAAAAGCGGCGGGGTGAGCGGCGTCCAACTCAGCGGGTTGATCAACCGGAGCCGCTATTTCTCCAAAGGCCTGCAATTGGCCGGGCTCATCAACACCGTGGGGGCGCTACCCACCGACTTTTCCATGCCCCAGCGCCAAAAACCAGATTCCCTCATCTCTCCCGAAGCCAGCCTGGAAGGTCTTCAGTTAGGCGGAATCCTGAACTCAGTGGAGGGTGATGTGAACGGGGCCCAGATTGGTGGGGTGATCAATACGGCCACCGGCGTGCTGAACGGCTTGCAGATTGGCACCATCAACCGGACGCGTCATTCCAAAGGTTTGCAGATTGGGGTGATCAACATCGTCGATTCCAGCAGCGGGGCTACGTTGGGCGTGGTGAACATTGTGCGGCACGGCGGCTATTACCGGGCCGAGGTTTGGGCCGGGGAAACTTTCTTCGCCAACGGGGCGCTCAAAATGGGTACCCAGAAACTGTACAGCATCTTCGCGCTGGGCTGGGGTCCGCACGAGGGCAAGCACCACTTTGGGTACGGACTGGGGCTGGGTTTTCCGGTGAACCCCAAAGGCATGTTCCTGGATGTGCTCATTTACCAGGTGAGCGAAAACAAGTTCTGGACCAACGGCTCCAGCAACCTCCTGGAACAGGTGCGCCTCACCAAAGAGCGGGACTTCGGGAAAGTGGCGCTGCTGTACGGGGCCACGCTCAACGTGTTCGTCTCTAACCGGCGTCCGCTGAAAGCCGGCGAAGACCCGGGCATGAAACTGGAACCCTGGCCTTTGTTTGAGAACGTCTCCCGGCAGTCGCGCGTAGTGGTGTGGCCCGGCGTGAACCTGGGTGTCCGATTCAAAAAGTAGTAGCCTACTGTTTCAGGGCTGTTTTCCAGAAAATAGCCCTGAATCGGAACACTTCTATATCAATGAGTTCGCTGCTATGTTTGCCGGTACCTACGTTTCCTTTTCCTGAATGAACCCCGATTTCTCCCAAACCCGTTTTTATGCCGATTTCCTGAAAACTCCTTTGAAACGCATTTGCCGGAAAAGGCCCTGGTGCAGAGTTTTCTTTGTAATTTTGCGGCATTGTGAGAAAATTCAAGAAAAAGAAACATAAATACGAGGTCATCCCGCAGCTGCGCGTGGAGGAAATGGCCGCGGAAGGCAAGTGCATTTCCCGCCATGACAACCTGGTGGTGTTCATCTCAGATGTGGCCCCCGGCGATGTGGTAGACGTGCGCGTGACCAAAAAACGGAAGAACTACCTGGAGGCGGTGCCGGTGCATTTCCACGAGTACTCTGAGGCCCGTACCCAGCCGTTCTGCGAGCACTTCAATGTCTGCGGCGGCTGCAAGTGGCAGCATATTCCGTATGACACCCAGCTGTTCTACAAGCAGAAGCAGGTGAATGACAACATTGAGCGCATTGGCAAGATCAAAGGCCACGAGATGCTGCCCATTCTGCCGTCTGACCGCGTGAGCTTTTACCGCAACAAACTGGAGTTCACGTTCTCAGACTTCGCCTGGCTCACCAAAGAGCAGATTGACAGCGGCGTTGATATGGACCGCCGGGCGCTGGGTTTCCACGTTCCGCTGCGCTTTGACAAGATCGTGGACATTCAGCACTGCTACCTGCAACCCGCTCCGTCTAACGAGATCAGGCTGGCGGTGAAGAACTACGCGCGGGAAAACAACCTGCCGTTTTTTGACCTGGTGAAACAAGAGGGCTTTTTACGCAACCTCATCATCAGAACCGCCAACACCGGCGACCTGATGGTGATTGTGCAGGTGTTCCAGGACCGGCCGGAGTGGTTGACTCCTTTGCTGGATTTCCTGCTGCAGCAGTTTCCGCAGATTACCTCTTTGCAGTACGTGATTAATAATAAAGGCAACGAGACCTTCCATGACCTGGACGTGGTGTGCTACCACGGCGATCCGTACATCCATGAGCAGATGGAAGGGCTTCGGTTTAGAGTGGGGCCTAAGTCGTTTTACCAGACCAACTCAGAGCAGGCGTACAACCTGTATAAACTGACCCGCGAGTTCGCGCTGCTCAACAGCACCCAGATTGTGTATGACCTGTACACCGGGGCGGGCACCATCGCCAACTTCGTGGCCCGATCCTGCGCGCAGGTGATTGGCATTGAGTACGTGGCCAGCGCCATTGAAGACGCCAAGATCAACTCGCAGATCAACGACATCACCAACACGCACTTCTACGCCGGCGATATGAAGGACGTGCTCACCACCGAGCTCTTCGCCAAACACGGCCGCCCCGACGTGATCATCACCGATCCGCCCCGCGCCGGCATGCACCCAGACGTGGTAGCCAAATTGCTGGAGGTAAAAGCCAACCGCATTGTGTACGTGAGCTGCAACCCCGCCACCCAGGCCCGCGACCTGGAAATGCTCGCGGAACTGTACGATGTGGTGAAAATTCAGCCCGTAGACATGTTCCCGCAGACCTACCACGTAGAAAGCGTGGCCTTGCTTACGCTGAAAAGCTAAGTTTTCGTTTCAGGGCTGGTTTCCAGAAATCAGCCCTGAAACGAATCTCTTTAAAAGATAATACGTGCTACTTGTTACGCACTACTCCATACTTCTATGCATAACGATCCAGAACTGAACGGCAAATATTTAGGCACCATCACCAAGGATTTCGCGCAGGTTTCCGAAACCCTGAAAGAAGCCTCTTACCAGATCCGGAAGCGCGATATCTCCAAGTACCCCATCTTCGTGTTTTCCCGGGAGATCACCAAAATAGGCGGTTTACTCATTGCCGCCGAGGAGCGCGATCTTGAGTGGAACATCAACGCCTCTTACCTGGAGGATTTCGTGAACCGCCAACTGGTGGCCGCCGACAAAACCGAGGAGTTTGAGCAAGCCTACCGCGATGCCGACGAATATTGCTGCCTCTTCGTGATTGACCGCGATTTCATGAACTTCGTGTTCGTGCCGTACCCGGAGGATTAAAAACCTTTGGGGTTTTCGAAACCTCACAAGGTTGACGTTTCCAGCCCGATATCCTGAAAACACCCTCTAAACAGCAAGCCCCAACTTCTAGCAGGAAGTTGGGGCTTGCTGTTTAAAAATTGACCAATCTTACCCGAAGTGATTCCAGCCTTGGGCTTTGATGGGGAACGTGTTGCCGCTTGGCGTTACCAAGCGAACGCCTTCGCCGGCATCGGTGATGTTGCCGATGATGGTGATGTCTGGGTGGTTCCGGATTTTGTCGTAATCAGACATTTTCACGGTGAAGAGCAGTTCGTAGTCTTCGCCGCCGTTCAGGATGCAGGTCACGGGGTCCAGTTTGAACTCCTCGGCAGTTTCCAGGGTCTGCTGGTCGGCGGGCAGTTTGTCCTGGTAAATGGCCGCCCCTACCCGGCTCTGTGAACAGATGTGCAGCAGTTCAGAGCCTAATCCGTCAGAGATATCAATCATGGAGGTGGGGTGTACGCCCAGATCGCGCAGTTCATGGATTACGTCCATGCGCGCCTCCGGCCGAAGCTGACGGCCCACCACGTAATCCTTCCCTTCCAGTTCTGGCTGGGTCTCTGGATCGGCTAAGTAGGCTTGTTTCTCGCGCTCCAGCAACTGTAAACCCAAATAGGCGCCGCCTAAGTCGCCGGTCACGCAGATCAGGTCATTGAGTTGCGCGGTGCTGCGCAACACGGCTTTTCCTTTCTCCACCTCGCCCAGGGCCGTGATGCTGATGACCAAGCCTCCGCGCGAGGCAGTGGTATCGCCGCCCACCAGGTCCACTTTGTAGTTCTCGCAGGCAATGCGCATGCCGGCGTACAGTTCCTCAATGGCCTCTACGGTGTACCGGGCGCCAATGGCCAGGCTCACCACAATCTGGGTAGGCGTGGCGTTCATGGCGGCAATGTCTGAGACGTTCACGGCCACGGCTTTATAGCCCAGGTGCTTGAGCGGGCAGAACGAGAGGTCAAAATGTACGTTCTCTACCAGCATATCAGAGGTGACCACAATCTGCTTCTGGCCGGGCTCCAGCACAGCGGCGTCGTCGCCAATGCCCACCACGGTAGACGGATTGTTTATTTCCAATTGCTCCTGCAAACGACGAATCAGGCCAAATTCGCCCAGATTTTCCAAAGGTGTATAGTCAGACATGGGGTTTTCAGATATAATTTTTGTCAAAACCAATGCGAAAGAGCATCAGATATACGTTTTCGGCTTATTTTTAGAAAAACTTGCCTGAAACGCAAAGATAGCTTTTTCCTCGGCACCTTTCATGCTACGTCATTCCGCCCCCAATGACCATGCAAATTTGCTAACAGGCGTTCGGTTTAGTAGCTTTGATTGTAAACAGTACCTCTATGTCTAGTACCCCAATGTCGCGTAAAGAACAGATTGACCAAGTTGCCACTTCCCTTTTCAAATCAAGAGGCTTTGCCGCCACCACCATGCGTGACCTGGCTCTTGAACTGGGCATTGAAGCCGGAAGCCTCTACTCCCACATCAAATCAAAGGAGGATATTCTGCAACGTGTCTGTTTTAAGATGGCCGATGAGTTCAACGCCGCATTTGACGAGGTGAAAAACCAGGACGTGCCACCCAGCGAGAAACTGCGCCTGGCCATTGCCGCCCACGTGCGCGTTCTGACCAAGAACCCTCCGGCTGCCGGCGTGTTCCTGAACGAGTGGCGTCATTTGAGCGAGCCTTCGCTGAGCAAATTCCACGAGATGCGCTTTCAGTACGAGGAAAGCCTTCGCGAGATTGTGCGCGCCGGCATGGCCACGGGCGAGTTCAAGGTGAACGACGAGAAATTTGTGGTGCTCACCCTGCTTTCCAGCCTGAACTGGCTGCACATGTGGTACAAGCCTGAAGGCAAGATGAGCCCCGATGATATCGCCGAGTTCCTTTCCAACCTGTTGCTGAACGGCCTTAAACATTTCTAAGCCACAATAATTCTATTCCTTCGGCAGTTCTTTCAAAAACTGTTTTAGACGGTATTGGCAAGACGCATGTTCTTTCCCCCAACCTGCCAGGCTAAAAATCTAAACCATATTGCCCCAGGTGTAACGGGAAACGGTTTTGATACGTTTGCAGGGTGTCTGACCAAATATTAAGTAAGACAGATGTTAAAGCGACAGGCACTGGCCCGGCTTTATAAAGTAAGTACTTATGAAAAAGGAATTATTCTTTGGAGTGGCCGTGGCACTGGCAGTGGGCATAATGGGTTGCGCCAAAGACTCAGGGAAAACGGGCAAGCTGGTACGCCCCATCTCTGATGAGCAGCTTAAGCAAGAAATCACGGTTCTTTACGATACCCTCAACGGCAAGTGGAACGTGATGATGCAGAGCGATAGCGTGAAAAACCACCAGATGGAGGAACTGCTGGCGGCTATTCCCCCAGAAGCCATTCAGGCCCAGGAACGCGCCAACCTGCAACAGTCCATCCACCGGCTTACCTCGCTCCGGTACGACCGCAAAACCGTGCGCGACTCAGACCGGATAGACGCTTATGACATGGCGCAGGATTCTGTTTTCAGGGCTTTACGGTCTTATCTGCCCGAAAACGGCCCCACAGGCGTGGCTCTGGTAGATTCCCTGAATGAGTCCATCACCAGCCTGCATACCGGAACCGTTTTCTACCGAGGCCGCTACGACCAAACGGCCAAAGAGCTGAACACCCTGCTGCGCCGCTACAAAAAACAGCTGCCCAACCTGGGCAAACCCTACGATACCCTGCAGCCAGCCCCTTTATTTCAGTGGGTAGACAAAAACGCTAAAACCACCGACGAAGAGGAAGAACAATAAATCTCTTCCGGCCTGGATAAAACAGAAAAGCCTCAGAAGTTACATCTGAGGCTTTTCTGTTTTATGGCTGTTTTCCTGCAAAGGAACCGAAAACCGGTTATTTCACGTCTAACTGCTCTAACTCGCCTTTCACAAAGTCCACCAGCGACTGGATGTACTCAGGGGAGAAATCGAAGCGAATGCCGGCGGCGGCGTAGATTTCCCCAATGGTGGCGGTGTAGCCCAGGCTGAGGGCATTTTTGTAGCCTTCCAGCGCGGCTTCGGGCTCAGATTTGAAGCGCTTCCAGACGGCAACGGCACCCAACTGAGCCATGGCGTACTCCACGTAGTAGAACGGCACCTCGTACACGTGCAGCTGTTTCTGCCAGATGTACGGTTTAATGTGCTCCAGGCCGCTCCAGTCTACTTCCTGCAGGTTGAATTCCTCAAAGATGCGCACCCAGTTCTGATGGCGCTCCTCCACGGTATGGTTGGGGTTCTCGTACACCCAGTGCTGGAATTTATCTACGGTGGCTACCCACGGGAACGTCTCCAGAACGCCTTCCAGGTGCTGGCGCTTAGCGCGTACCAAATCCTCCTGGTTCGGGAAAAAGATGTCCCAGTGATCCAGGGTAAGCAGTTCCATAGACATGGAGGCCAGTTCGGCTACCTCAGACGGTGGGTGCTTGGCGGCGTTCAACGGCAGATCACGGGTCAGGAAGGAATGCACCGCGTGGCCGCCTTCGTGCAACAGGGTCACTACATCACGCAGTGAGGAAGTCGCATTCATGAAGATGAACGGCACCCCTATCTCGTCCAGCGGATAGTTGTAACCGCCCGGGGCTTTGCCTTTGCGGGACTCCAGATCCAGGTGGCCCATTTCGCGCATGGTTACCAGGCAGTCGCCCAGGAAAGAATCCAGACGGTAGAAGATCTCGATGGTTTTGGAAAGCAGTTCGTCTCCCTGCTTGAACGGCTCCAGCGGAGGCTTCAGGCTAGGGTCTACGTCCATGTCCCACGGGCGAAGGGTGTCCAAGCCCAACAGTTCTTTGCGCTCCCGGTCCAGTTGGCGGGTGACCGGCACTACTTTCTCTTTGATGGCCTGGTGAAACGAGAACGTATCCTCAGGACCGTAGTCAAACCGGCCCAGGGCGGCGAACATGTAATCACGGAAGTTCTCAAAACCGGCGTTCACGGCTACCTGGTGGCGCAGTTGGATCAACTCGGTGTACAGATCATCCAGCTTTTCTTTATCTTCCAGGCGGCGTTTCTGAATAGCCAGGTAGGCTTCCTCGCGCACGGCCCGATCGGTTTGCTTCAGGCGGTCGGCGGCGCGTTGCAGGGTCATCTCCTCGCCATCCAGGGTCACCATCATGGCCCCGGCAATGGCGCCGTACTGCTGCTGCTTGGTGCTGATCTCGGTCTGCAGCGGAATGTTCTCCTCCCGGAACAGCTCAATGGCCCGGCGCACGCCCCGCAGATAAATGCGGAACCGCTGCTCATCCAGCCCCTGCACGTACGGCGACTCCACCAACTTGCGGTTGAAGGCATCGTCATAGGGCGAGGCTTTGGGCTCAATCTCGGTCACGAAGAACTGGAACGCCTGGGTGAGCGCCTCGTCCTGGGTGTCGCAGGTCATCTTGATGTAGCGCCAGGCCAAGTTCTCAGAGAGCACGCTCTCCAGTTCGCTGCGGTCAGCAATCCACTTTTCAAGATCTTCCTGCGAATTTATCGCACGGGTTTTCAGTTCCTCGAAGTAAGGCTCCAAGGCAGCCCAATCCGTTACCTCGAAATCTTCGGGCAGGTACTGGCGGGTTTTGCGCTGCGGCAGCGCGAGTGTTTTGGGGGTGTTTTCCATATAACAGGAGAAAAACAATTAACCAATCTCAATCACTACGTCGGCGGTAAGCGGGTGGCCAACGCAGTTCAATACATACCCTTGGGCAATCTCGGCATCAGAGAGGCCTTCGCGCTCATCTAAATGCACGCGACCGCTGAGGCATTTGCCCATACAGGCGGTACATAGACCTGCCTGGCAGGAATAAGGTAAATCAATATCGGCTTTCAGGCCAGCTTCCAGGATGGTCTCATTTGGTTTCACTTCCAACTGATATTCCTGTCCCTCATAAATAATGGTAACGGTACGGACGATGATCTCGTCTGAGTCTGCCGCCGCGGTTACGTCAGCCCCGTGCTCCTCGGTGGAGGTAGGCGCGGTAAAGCTTTCTTTGAAGATCTGGTTGTTGGGCACACGCATGAAATGCAGGGCCTCGCGCACCTCGTTCATCATGGCCTCGGGTCCGCACATGTAGAAGCTTTCCTGCTGGTAACCGGGTACTCTCAGGTTCTCCAAAAGGCGCAACACCATGGTACGGTCCAGCAAACCAATGTGCTCCTGTGCCTCTGTGGCGTCTACAATAGACTCATTGAACACGTGCACAATCTTGAGGTTCTGCGGGTATTGCTGCTCCAGTTGCGCCAACTGGTCTTTGAAGATAACCGATTCCAGGTTGCGGTTTCCGTACACGAGCGTGATGCGGCTCTGTGGTTCATGCTTCAGGGTGCTTTTGAGCATAGACATGAGCGGCGTGATGCCGCTACCACCGCCAAACAGGAAAATATGGCGTTTCTGGGAGGCATCGGGCTTCAGGATGAAATTTCCCAGCGGCGCCATCACCTCAATGGTCTGCCCTACCTGGGCATTATCTACCAGATAATTAGACATAAGGCCGCCTTCTACCCGCTTCACGGTCACGGAGAAATACGGCTCGCTGGGGATGCTGCACAAAGAATATGACCGGCGTACTTTCTGGCCGTTCACCGGCAAAATCAAGGTCAAAAACTGACCAGGGATGTATGGGATGTTGTTTTTGTCTGGATGGTCTAAATGAAGGGTGATGGCATCTGATGTCTCTTGGGTGATCTCGGCCACCTTCATGGTATAATAAGCGTTGCTCATAGTTTGTATGTACGAAAAACGAGTAAGTTCAGCATTTACTGACTCTAATTAAAGCAGGAAAGTTACAACATTTCATATACCAACCCGAACTTAGGCTAAAAAAAGCGGCCGTACGTTTGTTTTTCCTGTAACTTGCCACGTTCCTTTTTCACCAAAGTACGTTTCTGAGCCCTTTTATGGAAAACGCTTCCAAACTGATCTCGCTCCTCTCCGCCCGCGCCTCGTCTTTCGCTTCCATCCTGGATCATGACCTCAACGCCCCGGATGTGGTGAGGCTAGATTTTACCGCTGAAAACAAAGCCCTTCTGCAAACCGATTTCAAAGACACCGCTTCATTTGAGCAGTTTGTCTTAGAGATGCTGCGCCAGCAAAATGCAACGGTTGGAGTGGGAGGTTATTTTGAAAACCGGGTCATTTACCGCCGCAGCGAGCACTTTGAAGGAACTGCCGAGTCCAGATCTGTGCACTTGGGCGTGGACATCTGGGCCCCTGCCCACCTACCTATCTACGCGCCCCTGGCCGGAACCGTCCACAGTTTCCAGGACAACGACAACTTCGGGGATTACGGCCCTACCATTATCCTGGCGCATGAACTGGAAGGCATCACGTTCTACACCTTATATGGTCACCTTAGCCGTACCTCTTTGGAAGGTTTGTATGCCGGCAAACCCATTGCCGCCGGAAACCAGATTGCCACCATGGGCCCCTACCCCGAGAACGGTGATTGGCCCCCGCACCTGCATTTCCAGGTCATGACCAACCTGTTAGGTAAAAGCGGCGATTTCCCGGGTGTCTGCGCGCCTTCTGAGGAAGGATACTACCGGCAGATTTGTATTGACCCGAATTTGATTTTGGGATCACGGCATCTGCACTAACCTTCTTTTATGAAAAGTGTAGGCCTTTGAAAAGAAAGTCGAAACCAGGTAATTCCATTATCTTTTTAAGATCATGATTACTTAGCGTGAGAAAAGATGCCTTTTAACAGGTTATTGGTTAAATCCTGCTCAAATCATAATCGTCACTCCTTCATCTTAAAGTTATCATCCATCATTCCTAATACTGTATGTTTGAAGCCGACCGTTTTCTAACCCGCATCCAAGATTTCGCTTTGTTGTATGGCATCAAGATTCTGGTAGCCATCTTTATTCTGATTGTGGGGCTTTGGCTTATCCGGCGCATCACTGATTTCGCGTACCGTATCATGACCCGGGAGAATGTGGACCCGTCATTGCGGCCGTTTCTCAAGAATATCCTCAACATTGTGCTGCTGGTTTTGCTCATCATGGTGGTAATTGACCAGGTGGGCCTGGAGGTTACTTCTTTCATAGCCTTGCTGGGATCAGCCGGTCTGGCGGTGGGATTGGCTCTGCAGGGCAGTTTGGCCAATTTTGCGGGTGGGGTGCTGATTTTAACCATCAAGCCTTTTAGGGTGGGCGACTTTATTGAGGCGCAAGGGCAGAAAGGAACCGTCTCGCTGATTAATATCTTCAATACCGTCATTAAAACCGAAGACAACAAGACCATCTATTTACCCAACGGTCCGCTGGCCTCAGCGGTAGTGGTGAACTATGACGTGGAGAACGTACGCCGGTTAGATGTGACCTACACGGTGGATGCCTCGGTGCCGCTGTCCAGAATCAGGGAAGTCCTCAACCGGATCATCGCCACTGATAAGCAGATCATCCAGGAACCGGCCCCATCGGTGGGAGTGGAAAAACTGGCTGGACAAACCA
The DNA here is from genome assembly GCF_017355955.1 of Sabulibacter ruber. GTDB lineage: Bacteria > Bacteroidota > Bacteroidia > Cytophagales > Hymenobacteraceae > Nibribacter > Nibribacter ruber_A. The sequence goes on from NZ_JAFFID010000001.1 coordinate 1,889,091, forward strand.
TGACCTTGTCAGTGAAGGTGTGGGTGCAACGCGGAGATTACCGTTTTCAGCAGGTCTCTGAATCCCTGAATGAGAAAGTGAAAGAAGCTTTTGAGCAGGAAGGAATCGAACTGAAGTAAGGTTCGGCAAATAATCACAGTCTCAGAAAACGTATTTCCTCAAGCCGTAATTTCTCATAAAAGCAGATCCCCGTTTCGGCGCTACTTCCTGGAAAATAGCGCTGAAACGGGGATCTGCTTTTAATCAAACTTGATGGCTTTCACTGGGCTGATGCGGGCGATGAGGAAGGTGGGCAGCAGGACCGAAAGCATGGTCAAAATAAAGGTGATGCCGTTGATGCCTACCCAAATGCGCCAATCCCAGTAGATGGGCACGGTGTCCATGTAGTAGTTTTCTGGGTCAAGCGGAATGAGGTGGAAATAGTCCTGCACCAGACAGAAAAGCAGGGCCAGCAGGTTCCCGCCAATCAAACCGGCAATGGTGAGGCGCAGCCCTCGGTGTAGGAAAATACCCCTGATTTGTCCGTTGGTGGCGCCCATGGCCTTTAAAGCGCCAATCATGTTGGTGCGCTCCAGAATCATGATAAACAGCGTGGACACCATATTGAACGTGGCAACAAACACAATCAGCACCAGAAAGATGATCACGTTCCGCTTGAGGAGCTCCAGCCAATCGAAGAGCTGGGCGTAGGTGTCGGTGATTTTCTCCAGTTGCAAATCGTAGTTCATCTTATCAAAGACCTGGCTCGTGACGGTATCAATCTGGGTGAAATCGCTTAACAAAATTTCGTAGCCGCCCACCAGGGAATCGGGCCACTGGTTTAAGTCCCGGATTTGCTGCAAATCGCCTAAAACGTACACGTTGTCAAATTCCTCCAGGCCGGTTTTGAAGATTCCTTTCACCTCGAACCTCCGCATGCGGGGCGGGTTCTGGATAAAGTAAAACAGCACGCGGTCGCCTACTTTCAATCTGAGCTTATCGGCCATGATCTGGCTCATCATGATCTGGTTGGAGGCGGCGGTATCGCTGAACTCCAGCACTGAGCCCGAGACCAGGTTGGCGCGCATCCCCCGGAAATCATAGGTAGAATCCACGCCCTTCAGCACCACGCCCAGCACTTCTTCCTCGGTTTTCACGATGGCCGTCTTACGGGCGAACGGCTGCAGGTGCGACACCCCGGGGATCTTGCGGTAATCTTCCAGGCCCGTGGAGGTGCCCATGGGATAGCCCTCAAAGGAATTGTTGGTGTCAAATTTGCTGATCTGCAGGTGCCCGCCAAAGCTGAAGATCTTCTCCTGGATCTCGTGGCGGAACCCTTCCAGGATCGCGAAAGACACAATCATGATAGCAATGCCTAGCCCTACGCTGAACTTTGCTATTTTTGTGACCGAGGCGGTAAAAGAGTCTGATCGGGCGCCGGCCAAACGGCTGGCTATATATCGGGAAAGATTCACTTCGTCAAATTTGTGCTTAAAGATAGTTATCTGTACTTAAACTAAACCTATGCTCTTCACTCTCCTCCGCACGGCAATGCTCTGCGCCACACTGGCCGGCGGCAAACCAGCCGCGTCAACGCCGGTGGCCAGTACCCCGGCAATCAGCCCGGAAGCGGCTAAAACAACTTTGGCGCAGCCTGTCCCGGCTTCGGCCACTCTCCTAACGGGCGCGCAGCAAACAGAGTTATACTTGCCGTACCTGCAGGGCAAGCGCGTGGGCATGGTGGTGAACCAGACCTCCACCATCGGGAAAACGCACCTGGTGGATACGCTGTTGAGCCGAGGCGTGAAGATCACCATGATTTTTGCCCCGGAGCATGGTTTTCGCGGCGATGCCGATGCCGGAGCCCACATCAGTAACTCCACCGACTCTAAAACTGGTTTGCCTATCCTTTCCTTGTATGGGAAGAACAAAAAACCCAGTGCCGAGCAACTGAAAGATGTAGACGTAGTTCTGTTCGATATCCAAGACGTGGGCGTGCGCTTCTACACCTACAGCAGTACCATGCACTACGTGATGGAGGCCCTTGCCGAGCAGAAGAAGCCTATGCTGCTGTTGGACCGCCCTAACCCCATCGGGTACCTCATTGACGGTCCTATCCTGAAGCCGCAGTTCAAGTCATTTGTGGGCATGAACACAATTCCCATCTCGCACGGGCTTACGCTGGGCGAGTATGCTTTGATGATCAACGGCGAAAAATGGCTCCAAAACGGCGTGCAGGCCGAAGTGAAGATTATTCCGGTGAAGGGCTACCACCATAAAATGTTCTATTCGCTGCCTATCAAGCCGTCGCCTAACCTGCCCAACGACCAGTCCATTAAGCTGTATCCGTTCCTGTGTCTCTTTGAAGGGACTACGGTGAGCCAGGGCCGTGGTACGCACACGCCGTTCCAGGTAATCGGGGCGCCGTATTATCCTGACAAAGCCTTCTCGTTCACGCCCGTGCCTATTCCCGGCATGTCCATGGACCCGCCGTACAAAAACCAGGTTTGCTACGGAAAAGACTTGACCAACCTGAAACTGAAGGAGAATTTCACTCTCAGCTATTTACTGGACTTTTATCAGAAATCAGGGCAAAAAGAGAAGTTCTTCAACAACTTCTTCAAGAGCCTGGCCGGCACCGACGAGCTGCAGAAACAGATCATGGCCGGCATGAGCGAGAAAGAAATCCGGAATTCCTGGAAACCGGGCTTAGAGGCCTATAAAAAAATGCGCAAGCAGTACCTGCTTTACCCAGACTTTGAATAACATCATGCGGAAAGAAGACCTCCAGATTATTTTCATGGGCACCCCAGACTTTGCGGTGCCTTCGCTCCAAGCCCTTGTGGAAAACGGCTGGAACGTGGTGGCCGTGATCACCGCCCCCGACAAGCCCGCTGGCCGAGGCCTCAGACTGGTGCACTCGCCGGTGAAGGAAGTAGCCTTGCAGCACAACCTGCCCGTGCTCCAGCCCACCAACCTGAAGGACCAAGCCTTTCAGGAAGAACTCAGAAGCTTCAATGCCCATCTGCAGGTGATTGTGGCCTTCCGGATGCTGCCCGAAGCCGTCTGGAACATGCCGCCTTTGGGCTCGCTCAACATCCACGCCTCTCTGCTGCCGCATTACCGCGGAGCCGCGCCCATCAACTGGGCCCTCATCCATGGTGACAAAGAAACCGGCGTCACGTCCTTCTTCCTGCAGCACGAGATTGACACCGGCGACATCATCCTGCAGAAAAAAGTGACCATTGCCCCGGAAGACAACTTCGGGACGCTCTACGAGAAGCTGAAGCACGCCGGCGCTGAACTCCTGCTGGAAACCGTGGAAGCTATCGCCGAGGAGCGTACCCAGCCTTATCCGCAACCGCAACCCGCCGAGCCCTTGCGCATGGCGCCCAAGATCTTTAAACAAACATGCCAGATAGACTGGAACCAACCCGCCGAGCAGGTGCACAACTTTGTACGTGGTTTGTCGCCGTACCCAGCCGCGTGGACAGTGTTGGAAGGAAAGCAGTTCAAGGTGTTTTCAGGCCGAATTCTGGAAAACCCCGCTGAAACGGCACCCGGCACTTACACCACCGATGGCAAGAACTTCCTTCACGTACAATGCGGAGAAGGAACTGCTTACGCCGTGGAGGAACTGCAGATGGAAGGCAAAAAGCGGATGAAGATCCAGGAGTTTTTGCGGGGTTTCACGTTTCAACAAGCCGTATGATCGCCTTAGTAGTAGCCATCGCGGAGAACCGCGTCATCGGGAAAGACAACCAGTTGATCTGGCATTTGCCCAAAGACCTGCAACATTTCAAAAAACTGACCATGGGCCACCCCATGGTGATGGGCCGCAAAACCTTTGAAGCCATTGGCAAACCGCTGCCCGGCCGCACCTCCATCATCGTCACCCGGCAGGAAGACTACCAGGCTCCTGAAGGCTGCGTAGTGACGGCCTCACTGGAAGAAGCATTACAGGAAGGCCTCGCCCTGGACGAGCAGGTCATGGTAATAGGCGGCGGCGAGATTTACAAACAAGCCTTGCCGCTGGCCGAAGTGGTGTACCTCACTCTGGTCCACGAATCCTTTGACGGCGACGTCCTCTTCCCGGAACTGGAAGCCGATGCCTGGGAAGTAACCGAGCAAGAGGAACACCCGACCGATGAGAAACACGCGTATCCCTACACGTTTTTCACTTTCCGGCGGAAGGCAGTGTTTAGTAATAATTAATGATTTAGCACTCAGATTTTCAAATTATAGTATACATCAAAAGGATGTCTATTTACAAGTATCACCAAGCAGCTTAAAAGCACCATTTTATTGAATTCTATCTCTCTACTTCAAAAGAATGCTTTGATTAAAAAAGCGGATTGGTTCATACTGGCAGCAATTTGGATCATTGCAACTGCATTCAACTTAAATAAAGCATTTCATATAGATGACACATTTCATTTATTAGTTGCTCAATGGATTGAAAAGCACCCCTTAGCTCCTATGTCTGGCATTATTAACTGGGGAAAAGAGAATGTACCAATTTATACTTCAAATCAACCTCCACTATTTTTCTACCTAATAGCTGCAATTGGTAAGTCATTTGGGTACAAAGAGGTCCCTTTACATTTATTAGAATCTATCTTTTCTTTATTAGCAATAATATATTTTTACAAATTATGCAATATTCTAATTCCCAGGTTTTCTTTGTTAGCTACCGCTCTTTTAGCTTTCAACCCGGCCTTTTTAGTAAATCAGAACACAATGGTAGACATACCTATTCTATCGTTGAGTATTATCTTTATTTTTCTACTAGTCAAAAATAACAGTAATTCGAACATAAAAAATCATTTTTTTGCAGCAACTATTTTAAGCGCAGGTCTTCTAATTAAATATTCTTTACTACCGCTTTACTTAATACTAGCAATTTCCATTCTTAATAACTGGTCCATCAAGCAGACACCTGCCTTAACACTCCCCTTCCTTACTATCACTGCATGGAGTATTTTTAATATTTATGAATTCAATTCAATCCATATAATAGGTAGATCAAACAACATTGTACTATCATCATTCACTGTACATAAGCTTATTACTTATACAGTAACATTAGGCTCTATAGCCACATTCTCTTTATTTATTCTAGCGCAGCATTTAAGAAAGGAAAATTTCAAGAATATAATTACCATTCAGCTTCCAATAATTCTGCTCTCAACTTTATATGGTATATCAAACAAACTAAACTACAAGACACCTGCATTTATACTTTGGGTATCCTTTTTATTTGTTGGAAGCACTCTATTATTTCATGTTTTTAAAACTTTATCAGATAAATCATTTCACAAGAACAGAATAATAATTTTTACTTGGTTCTTTACAATGGCTTTATTTATCATACTATTCGCCCCTTTTATATCTACTAGGCATGTACTCTTAGCTATTCCTCCCCTAATAATTCTAGTCTTCCAAAGTTTGGAACATATAGAAGCTAGAACACTTTTCTTTACTTTAATTTGTACAGTTACCTTAGGCTTCCTTCTAGGCATGTCTGACTGGGCGTATTCTTCTTTCTACAGGTGTGCTTCAAATAAGATTGCAGCTAATCTTCCAAAAAGGTCCACCATTTGGACAGTTGGTCATTGGGGGTGGCGATGGTACAGTGCCCAAAGTGGAATGAAGTTTTATGACGAGGAAACTTCTAAACCCATGGTAAACGACTTTTTCGTTTATCCGCTCAACGTGCCTTTGCAACCAGTTTCAAAAAACATCATACTCCAAGAAGTTGGCAGTATATACCAAAGCCCCACCTGGGTTACATTTTTTACTACTGCCAAAAATGCTAGTTTTTATAGAACTGACATTTCAAATGTACCATGGTCTTTTACAGTAAAACCAGTTGATACAGTAAAAGTATTTAGAGTGATATCAATCAAGTAGTAACATAATGAAACAGGGGGCTGATTAGCCCCCTGTTTCATTATGTTACTACTGATTCTGTCTTCTATCTGAGAATATAGATTTTTCCATACCCCTTTTTAAATGCTTTATCGCCGGTAGTATATCTATGTTTTATATCCTCATTCACATTATCCATAACTACTCTATACAGGTATACACCATTTGCTAATTTGTCACCATATTCATCAGTGCCATCCCAAGCGAACTCGGAAACATTATTCCCTATTTTTATTGGACCAAGTTCTTCTTTATGAATTTCTCGAATCACCTTGCCAGTCACTGTCATAATTTGGAGCTTCATTTTATCAGGCACTTTATTCCCAGTCAAAGTAAAAACAAACCTTGTCTTTGAGGAGAAAGGATTAGGGTACGGATAAAAGTTGGAAATAGAAGATTCATTCACAACTTGGAAGGAAACTCTGTATGGCTCACCTAATTTATTGTCTGTAGCATCTAAACCCTGAACCTCCAGCAAGTAAACTCCATCAACTAACTCTTTGGGGTTATATTCTATTCTAAAATCATTGTTTTCATCAGCTGCATACAATTTCACATCTGAATTAGCCTCCAATAAAATTTCTTCAGCAACAGAATTACCGGGCTTAGTTAAATACACCCGCATCTTTTGCGATTGCTTCACAGACAACTTACCTGAATTGTCTTTCAACACAATATTAATCAGTGGACTTGGAGAAACTATATCACCGTCAAGAATACGAGTCCCATCAATTGCAACATCCACTATAGGAGGCATTCCGGAATAGGAACCAATCGTAAATGGTAGTTCAAGGGTGTTATTATAATAATACTGCTCAGGCAATATTCTTGGATTAACATTTACGCGTAACCTGTTTGCACCAGTTAAGCCATTAGTAACAAATGTACTCTTGAAATAGACGGTATCGTTCTTTTGTAAAGGTTCAATCTTGAATGTTTTAGAAGTAGTATTACCATCTTCTTTATGCAAAGTAGTTTCAACCGTTAATGAATCATTGAAATCTACATTTGAAATATTATGGAATGCAAATTGCAAATCTATCTTACCATTAGTAGCCTGTTCTGATATTTGCTCATACTTGTTGACACCTATAAGATCCGGCCTTAAAACCCCCTCGGGAACCCTTTCATACAGAACTACCCATTCCTTCAACTGAGGCGCAGTCCTGTTTTCAATATCACTAAGATTCATTTTCAATCTTAAGTAAGGATACTGCGATGCGTTAACTGATCCTAAATCAAAATTAGAAGATGTTATATTGTCAAAAAGCCGTGTTTCTTCACCATTCAACGTAATTCCCATTACTTCTAATTTATAACTATCGGACTGCTCAAGAGCTAGTTTATAATGCAGTGACTTCCATTCACGAGCAGGGCCGATAACGGTTGAAGAATACATCCCGCTACCGGAATTTGTCCAGAGTTGAGTTTCTAAGAAGATTGACTGCTGATTAGCTGGAGTAGGCTCAGCTGCTGATGGCCCTACTTCAGGAACTGTCCCTGGTTTTGCACCTTTCCTACCAATTAAGGCAAAAGGATCTCCAGGCACTAATTTGTCAATCAAAACAGACCCTAAACTTCTAAACTGGGCTTTTAAACTTTCTGGAAGAGTATTATAAGGTACATTGCTAGTTCCAACTAGAGCAACATGGAACCCTTCAGGAATCTTGCTAAGGAATGTTTCTAGATTAGCTAAATTTTCAGGTTTTCTTAAATCAACAAAATTGTAAGTGACTTTAGGTTGTCGCCCACAAAAGGAAGCAAGTCCAACCGGCATATCTGTATAAGGTTCCAATGTTTTATCATTGAACACTACAATCATTATATTAGGATTATAAGTATAACAATCTCCATCAATTGTTCTTATACCTTCAATGTAAATTGAATTTGGCGGATACCCGAAGTTTACGGCTCCACCTACGCCCCTGATCCTAATAGTTTTAGCTATGCTATTTACAAATTCAATCTTTTTACTGTCTCTTTTTAATAAGACATTCTGGCCTTCAATTTCTGCTAATTGATCTATATTGCTTTGAGACCAACCATTTGGACTATCAGGAATAAATCTAAATGAACTGGTAGCCCAAACAGTATCTTCTTGGGAAGAGACCTCAAAGTTTCGGAAACGCCAAAAGTATACCACACTATCCCGCTGGGATGTATTGGATGGTAAACTCACTTCCCATATAGGGACGGTTCCGCCCTCAACTACGTTAGTTCTCTTCCATGGACTTTTAAAAGTAGCAGTTGTGTCTATTTCAAAATAATACTTATTATTACCCTCCAACAGATTGGTTGACTGGCCAATTAATTTCACAGTTTGAGAACTAACAATTCCGTATTTATAGGGTGATAAGGCAATTACACTGCTTGCAGGCAAGAAAACTTCTAATTCCCCAATATTATTAGTTTCGTCTAGTTCTTGAATCTCATTCCTTGAATCTACCTTCACCTCAAAGGAATTAATCCCTGGAACGAAGGCACGTGACTCTAATTGAATCTCAATTGTATCTCTAAAGCTTGATAATGCAACTACTGCAGAGTCAGATTGTAGCAGTTCTCCATTCTCCTGTATGCGGTTTACTCTGATATTGAATGGTTCATCATGTACTTTTCCTAAATTTTTTACTTCTACTAAAACTGAAAACTTCTCAGTAGAAGCTGATAAAGGTTTATTGTCTAACGGCTTAACAGAGATAGAACTATTGTTTATAGCGTAATCTGGCTTTTCTGGATTAACTAAGATGATTGCTGGATCTCCTTTCAGATCCATTTGCTCTATCATTGCAATCAGATTATCTCCAGTATTGACATTTTCTATCTGTTTTAAGACTTGTTTATGGATAATACCCATGGGTTTACCAAAGTACTCTTCATTTGCAAAAGCTTCTTCGTAAAAAGTTCTGCTGAATAAATTAAGAAGAGATGGATATCCATAACTGGAATGCGCTATGAATAATATTGCCCCTTTGTTTGGAGTCAACAACCAATCTTCACCAAAAGAAGAAGCGGTGGTAAATATATTCCCGGCATTACACCCATTCATCAGAATCATTGGATATTTGCCAGTATTATTATATCTATTAATTGGATTTGATACATACCCAATGTCAAGATCCGATACAGAGGAAGAACTATGGCCAAAGAACGTAATCAAAGAAAGACCATTGTTTAATTCATTAGCTATATTTAGAGTATCCAAATCTTCATTACTATCTCGCACTTTTGTTTTTACATTAGCTCCAAAGAACTTCTTTTCTGCAATCCTCTTATAAGTACTAAGATAATTATCAAAAAGTCTACCTTCCTCTATGGTATTGCCTCCACCTAAATGTAGAATGTTCTTTCTCCACTCTAAGTTTTGTGGCAGAGACTCATGCTGCTTAACTTTTTCTAAATAAGCCAGCACATCTCCCGGATTCTGTGCTGGCAACCGGCCTGTTGCAAGTTTAGGTTCATAACGGCCTTGGTCCCAATCTGAAGAAAAGAATATATCTGAGCCCGGGGTTCCACCTGTTGGAACTAAATCCTTGAACGGTACAGAGTTAGGGTTCTTTCTTACATTGACATACTCTGTTTCAATTCCCTTACCTAAGAGGTAGAGGAATTGAGGCCTTCCATTTGCCAGCATATATTTCACAAACCTCCTTATAGCAGCAGCTGACTTATCTCCATAGAAGAACTGGTCGTAAATCTGGTTCACTTCCATTACTAAGGTATCAAACCCACCTCCTGCCGATGAGGTTCTATAAGCAGCATAATCAAGCACTGGATTAGCAGAAGCACCAGAAGGCAACATCAAACTCTTATGAGAAACTATCAAATAGTTTGCTTGGGCTCCAGTAAGATTTCTGAATTTTACTTCTTGTGCATTTGCGGGGGTAATTGCTACTCCAGACCATAGAAACCCTTTCTTATTAGATGAACCTACAGCACTTGGAAATACAAAGCTTTTGGAAGTACTGTTTGCAGATCCTGCAATTCTATAAACCAAACCTTCAGCAGTGAGGTCGTAAGCAATTGCGCTTTTAGCATTAGTTCCTTCAAAGGTTAGTAAAGTTTGTTCCGCAGCCGAAGCAACCTCAAATGACATTGAAGAGCTTGCCATAATTGGTCGTTGGGGGAATACCACCTTCGCATGTGAAAATCTGATTTGACCATTAATGTTGTCTTTAGGCACCAACCGAATAGTTAGTCTTCCAGCCGTAGTAACATCTGAAAACTCTAATGGGAAAGTTTGTCTGATTGTATTGTAGGGCGAGGATTTCAAATTCCCCAATAGCCTTATCGTTGTCCCATTCACAGCAAATACATCAACGTCAGGCGAAGTGGCATTAGAACCAACTATCACAACTTCTACTGAAGGATTTGGCCCTTGAACATACATATTAGAGACACCATTTATGACTATGTCTCTGGATCTAGGAGATGAACTTGACATGAAACCTTCTCCCTCATCCACCCAAGTCATATGGTTCTCTCCATAACGTCTTCCCCGATTGTATTGATCTGTAGACTGATTGATTATGGTTTGCCAAACCCACGGCTGCGCAGTTAGACCGCTAGAAGGAGTTTCTTGAGTTACCATCCTCCGATTTTGCTGAGAAGTAGACCATGTCAAGAAATACGCAGCAGTATCAGTATAGAGACTATAAAAGGGGTTTACCTGATGCTCAGGATTCTTATATAACTCTCTATCCAAAGCCCCATCGTTTTTCTCCCCATAGAACTCAATGAAATCATTCGCATCAAAAGAGCCATCGGCTTCACCTTCTACGTGGATAGCCACTTCCTTTCCGCGGCGGAACAATTGGAAGTTACGAGGGTCCACCCCGTTGATTCCGGCGGCCTGCAGGTAAGCGCGGTCTAAACGGTAAATGCCCGTAGTAGGCACTTTGATTTTATAATACTTCTGGTTATAGTTGATCCACTCATTGCCGTAGGTTACCTGTTGTCCATAGGAGCTTGAGGCAGGTGCCAAGAAGGCAAAGCAGAACAGAATAGCAAAAAAGAATAATCTAAAAGAGTAAATTGTTTTCATATAAGCATGCACACAAATCAATCAAAACTATAGGCCAGGGAAACAATCACAGAAGAAACCTGCGAGTTGTCAGAAACCTTGGATAGAGCAAGGTCCAACTGCAGGCCGTGGGTAGCTACACCAATCCCGAAATTAGGCTGCACTTTCCAGCTGCTTTTACCGTTGAGGTCTTCAATCTGCTGCACGTTGTTGATGCCTCCCCGCAGGAACACGGAATTGGCGTAACCTAACTCTATTCCAACTTTGGGATCGACGGAAACGACTCCGGTGGAAATAAGGGTATTTCGTTTCCCATCGGTGGTTACTTCCAAATCGGTGGCTACTAAGGCAGAGAATCGTTTGGCAAACTGGAAGGAGCGTCCCACGCCCAGGATCAAACGAGGTAGCGTAACCTCTATGCTGTTGGCATTAAAAGACCCCTGATCCTGCAGATACGTGCTTTCCAGTTCATCGGGGTTCAGTTTCCAGGCGGTGAAGGTGGTGGTGATGTCTTTGGCCATCAACCCAAACTGCCAGTTACCCCGACGCAACTGGGCTCCGGCGTCAATCCCAAAGCCCCAGGCATTGGCAAACTTCCCTACGTTTCGGTAAATTATTTTGGCACTGGCACCTAAAGTCAGGCCCTGGATAAGGTTGCTCTTACGCGCGTAGGAGGCTAGAAAGGCGTAATCGGCTACGGAGAAAAACTCAATGCTGTCATACTGGATGGCTCCATATTCATTCTGCAACCGGCGGGTATCGGCGATGTCATCTACCCCTACCCTGATAACAGAAAATGAGAGGGCGCTGGTGGAGTCCAGGTTGGTGGCGTAGGCCCCGTAATCGTTCTTGATGATACCGGCAAAAAGCTCTGAGTGCATGTACACTGCATTGTGGCGCTTGGGCAAACCCACCAAACCAGCCGGGTTCCAGAAACCGGCGGTTGCGTCTCGTACTATGGCCGACTGCACCCCTCCCATTCCCAAAGCCCTGGCGCCTACTCCTATATTAAGGAACTCGTTGCTGTACTTTGGGGCAGAGATATCCTGGGCCTGCGATTTATCAGGCAACAAGAAAACGGTAAGAAGAAAAAGAATAGGTAAAAATCTATTTATCATAAAAACTATTTAATACGTCATATACGCAAAAAACATGTAAATATAGAGGGACCGGGCTAGAATTTAACACATCCAATATGGCCTATTACAACCATTTCTGTTCATCTGTTCCAAAATAAACCCTATTTCTTCCTCTTCTGCTCTATAGGGGTCTGTTTTAGGCTTTTACGTATTTCCCGCAAACTTATTTTATCCCGAAAACCCGCAACCAAAAATAAATTTCAACAGTACCTTGTTTTACATAGTACCTTCTTATATATTTGTCTCAATAATTCAGACTCACAGACCATGAAAGTAGAAAACACACAAGTGCAGATGCGGAAAGGGATTCTGGAGTACTGCATTCTGGAGATCATCGCCCGCGGCGAGGTCTACGCCTCTGACATGCTGGAGGAATTGACCGCCGCCAAAATGATTGTAGTGGAGGGGACGCTCTACCCATTACTGACCAGACTGAAGAACGCCGGGCTCCTAGATTACTCCTGGGTTGAATCAACCTCAGGGCCACCCCGCAAATACTATAAACTCACTGCCGGAGGCACTGAGTTTTTAGAACAGCTCCGCCAAACCTGGCAAGAACTGGTAGACTCCACCACCTTCATCATCAACCGCAAGAAATCCAACTAGCCATGAAAAAGAACATAAGTGTCAACCTGCAAGGCATGATCTTCCACGTGGAGGAAGACGGCTACGAGATGTTGAGCCAGTACCTTGCCGCCATAAAGACGTACTTCTCCACGTATGAGGGGCACGAAGAGATTGTGGCAGACATTGAATCCCGCATAGCGGAGATCTTCTTTTCTCGCCTGAACCCAGGCAAACAGGTCATCACCCGCGAAGACGTGCAGGCGCTCATCACCCAGATGGGTACCATCACCGACTTTGAAACCACGGTGGAACCAGAAGAAGAACCCGCTTCTGCCCATAGCCACAGCACTACACCTCCTCCTTTTGAGGCCACAACCGGTACCCAGAAACGCCTGTACCGTGATGTAAACCGCAAAGTGATAGCAGGGGTAGCCGCCGGTATCGCGAACTATCTGCAGATAGACCCACTCTGGATCAGACTGGCGTTTGTGTTCCTGGTGATTGGGGTTCCTTTTACGGGCGGTATCACCTTGTTTGGGGTTATCCTGTACGTCATCTGCTGGATTGCCTTGCCCAAAAATGAGGGCATGCCTGAGATACCGGTCAGAAAGCTGTTCAGAGACCCGGTAGACAAGAAACTGGGGGGCGTAGCCAGCGGGATAGGCCTCTACTTTGGCACCGATGTGGCCATCATTCGGTTACTTTTTCTGGTGTCGTTCTTTATGGGTGGGGTAGGCTTGTTTGCCTATATCATTCTCTGGATTGCCGTTCCTGAGGCCAAAACCATAACAGAGCGGGTGCAAATGCAGGGAAACCCCGTCACGCTCTCCAGTATAGAAGAATCGGTTAAAAACAGCTTGAACATGCAGGACGCTAACGGGCAGGAGAGCACCTTAGCCAAAGTCCTGTTGTTCCCGGTGCGTTTGGCTTCCCAGATCATCCAGACCTTGTCCAGGGTGCTGCGTCCAGTGCTTGGTGCCGTAGTGGTGCTGGTGCGGGTGTTTGCCGGCCTGCTCATGATGGTAGTGTCAGGAGCCTTTATGATTGCCTTGTTGGTTTCCCTGATGATTGGGTTAGGCGTCTTTGAGCAGCCTGAGTACTTCCAGATGGGCGACATCCCCGCCTCAGCGTTCTTCAATGCGGTTCCTTCCTGGTTGGTGTGGGCAGGTTTCTTCACCGGCATCATCCCTACCTTGCTTCTCTTCCTGTTAGGCGTTGGCTTGCTGGCAAAAAAGTTCTTCCTGAGACCAGCGGTAGGTTGGTCAATGCTGGGGATTTGGTTGCTCTCAGTGGCCGCTTTGATCACCGGCATCACGCTCACCACCCGCTATTTCCAGGAGTCTGGTGAGTACGCGGCTGAGCAGAACTTCCCGGCCAACTATGACACCATGGTGTTCAACATCAGAGATACCTCGCACAGATACGCCCATGGCCGCATGAACGTCTCGCTGGAAGGCTATAACGGTACCGATATCAGGGTTATCCAGACCTACAAATCAAAAGGTATCACCGAAGAAGACGCGATCAGAAACGCCCGCATGATTTCCTACAAAATGGTGCAGCAAGACTCTGTCATCAGGTTTGACGATGCCTTTACCTTTAAACCGAGCGCCGTTTTCCGGGACCAGTACATGGACCTCAAGATCATGGTACCAAACGGGAAAAAACTGCGCTTCTCAGAAGGCTTTGCCGACCACTACTCATACCAGGTTACCAACGGCAGCTACTACTCAGAGGACGTGGCAAACAACACCTGGGAAATGAGAGAAGGCCGCCTGGTGTGCCTTACCTGCAGCGTGGTGGATACCACCGCCGGTGCTAACAGAACCAGACGCCCAGCCGGCGGCTTAGACGATGAGCTTGCCATCCTGGACGATGATTACCGAGGCACCTCCAAAATCTACAACGTGCGTGACTTCACCGAGGTAGAGGCCGGAGGCGGGTACCACCTCAGAATTCGGCAGTCGTTCCGGCACCACGTGCGGGTTACCGGCAGCAACAAGGAATTGGACAAACTGCAGATACGCGTACAGAACGGTGTGCTTAAAATTACCCGCGACCGCGAGTTCATGAGCTGGTGGGATTCTAACAGCAAGCCGGTGCTTATTGAAGTGGAAATGCCTGATCTGTCTCTGGTTGACCTGAGCGGAGCCGCCAAAGCCGAGATCATGGGGTTTGCCCCAGACAACTTCACCCTGAAGCAGTCCGGCGCCAGCGAAGTGGCCATCAACATCAGCACCGGTCGTCTGGAACTTAGCCTGAGCGGAGCCGCCAAAGCCGTGCTGAAAGGCCACGCCGATGACCTCTCGGTAAGCGGAAGCGGAGCCAGCGACGTTGACGCCTCTCGCCTGACTTCCCAACGCGCCCAAGTAGACGTGAGCGGGGCCAGCGAAAGCGTGGTGAACGTGAAAGAACACCTTCGGGCCGAGGCCAGCGGAGCCAGCACCATTGAGTACTTAGGCGAGGTGCAGGATGTAGACATGAACCAATCTGGCGGTTCCCACATCAGCCGCCGCCAATAAAAACGGTTTCGGGCCTGTTTTTGGTAAAACAGGCCCGAAACAAACGATGCCAAAGCGCTCTCTTTGTTGGATTTCTGAGAGATGCTTTTGTTCAGGGAGGACGCGCTGCTGGCAAAGTCCTCCTTTCTTTCCCCTCCCCTTCTAGCGCTGAATTCCCTCCTTCCGTTCGGCCGTCCCTTCCTGAGAGTTGTTTATTGTTTTCCTCTCAATCCCTTTTCCCATGAAAACAACCTTTACCACCGTGGCCAGCCTGGCGCTGCTCCTGTTTCTGGGCTCTTTTTCCCAAACCAAAGCCCAACCGCAACAAGACCCCAGCACCACAACCCTCCTCCACCTGGACAGCATTTTCTGGTCTACCTACAACCTCTGCGACCTTGCCACCATGGAAAACTTTGTAGCCGATGACCTGGAGTTTTTCCATGACAAAGGCGGCATCACTCTGGGCAAAGCCAACTTCATCTCCAGCGTGGCGAACAACCTGTGCGGTAATGAGAACTTCAAAGTAAGAAGAGAAGCCGTTGCAGAAACCATCAAGGTGTTTCCCATGTACAAAGCGGGCGAACTGTACGGCGTTATCATCTCTGGCGATCACCTGTTCTACAACCAGCAAAAAGGCGAGCAAGAGTTTCTGGCCGGAGTTGCCAAATTCGCTAACCTGTGGCTGCTGCAAGACAACACCTGGAAAATGGCCCGGGTTTTCAGTTATGATCACGGCCCCGCTCCGTACCAGAACAGCAGAAAAGCCATCAGTTTGCCGGTGGGCATGTTAAGTCAGTTTATTGGGGAATACGACGGTCCTACCGCCGGCAGGCTGACCATCCAACAGGAAGACTCCGCGCTGATTTTGCTCACCAACCACCAGAAAATAGCCCTTCACCCTGAAACTCAAAACCGGTTCTTCGCCAGGGAGCGTGATCTAACCTTCGAGTTCATCTCAGGCAACGGAAAAGCTGCTTCCAAAATGGTAGTAAGGGAGAACGGCAACGTGGTAGAGGAAGCGGTTCTGCACCAGAAAAAATAGCCCAGCTTTATAAGATGTTCGCCTCAGCTCAGGCAGCATCATCAATCTATTCTAAGCTAAACTTTCAATAACCGTTTAGGGGCTGTTTTCACCAAAACTGTCTTTAAACAGAACGGCAGGCGCATGCCCAATCTGTCCTTTGAATCAGTAAGAACCTTCCATAAAACTATGAAAACTTTCATCCAGAAATCCATTGTCTTATTTTTTGCATCAATGCCTTTCCTGGGCTTCAGCCAAACCGTAAACCAGTCCTCCTGCGACACCAAATTGCTTTCCTACAAAAACTGGAAAGAAACCCCAAAAACGCAGTGGAGCCTGACTTTGCAAGGTCCATCGGGCGGAAGCCTCCAGTACATCGGCGCCAGCCACAGCACAGACCCTACCCACGTACAGTTCGCCCAGATCAAACAGTCCTGGAACACACTGAAACCCACCCTCGCCTTTTTTGAAGGTCCCAACCGAGGCGTTGCCGCCACCGAGGAAGAAACCATCAAACAATTAGGAGAATCTGGCTACGTGCGTTTCCTGGCTCAGGCCGACGGAGTCAAAACCATGACGCTGGAAATGTCACCGCAGGAAGAGATAGACAAACTTGTACAATCTGGAAAGTTCAGCAAGGAGCAGATCAAGCTGTTCTTTGTGCTGCGCGAAGCCAGCCGGTTGCGCGAACGCAAGGGCCTGAACGAGGAACAGCTGAAAACCGCCATCGACCAGTTGCTGCAGAAAGCCAACACCATGATCAAAGGTTTTGACGAAGTGATACCAGACATTGCCGCTTTGCAGGTGGCCTACCAGAAACACTGGACCGCCCCGGCCAACTGGTGGGAAGCCCCTACCGCCTGGTTTGACCCACTAGGAGACAGCCAGAAAACCGGCGGCAAATTCACCAACGACATCAACCGCCAGAGCAGTGAGAACCGAAACGCCCACATGTACCGGCTGCTGTCTGAGGCGGTACTCAGAGGCGAGCGGGTGCTGGCCGTAGTAGGCAGAAACCACGTGCCCATGCAAGCCGAAGCCATCAAATGCGCCGTCAACGCCGTAGCGAAAAAGTAAAACTGAGAGCGCCGTTTTGGGCCTTCTTTCTTGAAAAGGACTCCAAAACGGCGCTCTCAGTTTTTATCTTATCTAATCTGAACGTCAGGATTCTACCGGCTGCAATCCCAGCTTTTTCCCCTGCGCCAGCAGGAACGCAAAGGCCTCGTCGTACTCGTTCCGGATCTCACCTTCCAGGATGGCCTCGGTGATGGCGTTCTTCAGGATGCCCACTTCCTTGGATGGTGAAATCCCGAAGGTCTGCATGATCAGGTCGCCGGAGATGACCGGCTGGAAGTTACGCAGTTGGTCCTTCTCCTCTACCTCGCGCAGTTTCTGCTCTACTTTTTCAAAATTCTGCAGATACCGCTTCACCTTGTCGTGGTTCTTGGAGGTGATATCGGCTTTGCAGAGTTGCATGAGCAAATCAATGTCATCGCCGGCCTCAAACAGGAGCCTGCGCACCGCAGAATCTGTCACTGTTTCCTTCACCAGCGCAATGGGGCGCAAGTGCAGCTTCACCAGTTTCTGCACCTGTTTCATGTGCTCGTTGAGGGGCAGGCGCAGATCGGCGAAGATTTTGGGCACCTGGCGGGCACCGCGGTCCTCGTGGCCGTGAAAAGTCCAGCCCACTTTATCGTTGTAGCGTTTGGTTTCGGGTTTGGCGATGTCGTGCAGAATGGCGGCCCAGCGGAGCCAGAGGTCATCCGAGACTTCGGCCACATTATCCAGCACCTGCAGCGTGTGGTAAAAATTGTCTTTGTGCGAATTCTTGTTAATGGTCTCCACGCCGTGCAGCTTCACCATCTTGGGGAAAATGAGGTGCAGCAGCCCGCACTGGAACAACAACTTGAACCCGTAAGAAGGCTTTTTAGACAGGATGATTTTGTTTAGCTCGTCCGTGATCCGCTCCTGCGACACAATCTTAATGCGCTCCTTGTTCTCGGCAATAGCATCAAAGGTATCGGGGTCAATATCAAAGTTCAGCTGCGAGGCAAAGCGCACGGCCCGCATCATGCGCAAAGGGTCATCTGAGAACGTGATGCCCGGCTCCAGCGGCGTTTTGATGTTCTTGCGGCGCAGGTCTTTCATGCCATCGAACCGGTCAATGAGCTGCCCGTAGGTGTCCTCATTGAGGCTGATGCCCATGGCGTTGATGGTGAAATCGCGGCGGTTGAGGTCATCTTCCAGCGTACCCTGCTCCACCTCGGGCTTGCGCGAGTCTGAGCGGTATGATTCCTTGCGGGCGCCCACAAATTCCACTTCCCAGCCATCATCGGTCTTCAACATGGCCGTTCCGAAGTTCTTAAACACGGCCACTTTGGGCTTGTTGGGCAGTTTGCTGGCCACACGTTGCGCCAGTTCAATGCCGTTGCCAATGCAGACCACGTCAATGTCTTTGCTGGGCCGTTTTAAAACCAGATCCCGCACAAAACCGCCAATCACGTAGGCTTGCGTATTCAGTTCACGGGCCGATTCGGCTACCAGGGAGAAAACTTTACGGTCTGGAAGGATGATATCAGTGGTCATAAGCTACAGCGCATCAACAGTTTCTATACGCAATACCTTCTTGAGAAGGACTACAGCAGAAACCGGGCTGCAAAGGTAACGGAACCTCAAGCCTTTGGCAAACCCAAGTCTTTCCTGTTTTAAAGCCGATTTACCCAAAACTGCCTTAAAACAGGAAAGTGCTTTCCGGTTCACCTGGTGGATGGCTTGCTCTCGTTATTGGATCACCAGCCGGTGCTTGGTTAAACCCTTAGAGGTGTGAAGCTGCAGAATGTATAAACCCGCCCCCAGTTTTGGCAGCGCCATACGCTCCTGCAACCGTTTGCCCCTGACAGGCAATTCCTGATTCCACACCTGTTTCCCAGAACTGGCAAAAATCTGCACCCGCACCGAGGTACCTTCCAGGTCAGGTGCCGTGAGGAAGAACTCCCCGGCATTGGGATTAGGATACAGGTTCACCTCTGCCACCGGCGTCTCTCCAGGGATGGAAGTAACCGTGACGGTGGCCTTGTTGCTGTACTTAGAGAAAAGGGAGCCTTTCTTTGCCCTTACCCGGTACACATACGTAGCCGCTTTTTGCAGGCCCGCATGGCTGTAGGAAGTCGCATTCAGGGGCGTGGTGGTCAGTAATTTGAAAGGACCGTTCTCAGAAGCAGCCACTTCCACTTCATAGCCTGTTTCATCGGAGGCTACATCGGTCCAGCTCAAGGTCACTTGTGTAGAAGCACTGGCCGAGGCAGTAAGATTTACCGGTGAGGCAGGCAATACCGGGGCCGGCGATGCTCCAAAGATCAGTTTTTGTACCTGCTGCAGCGTTGGGGTCACATAAGACACATTCGTTTTCTTCAGAAGGATCTCCTGGTTGGGCGTGTACACAATGCCGTTCACAAACGCTTCTGGTGACAGGTGCGCGTCAAAGTCTGGCACTACGGCTCCCTGCGGGTCCAGTTTGATCAAGTGGTTTCTATTCACCCCGTTCACCGCGGTGAAATAACCGCCTAGCAGCACCGAGTTGTCAGGCAAAGGGGCAATGCTGGTGAGCGCCTGAGAGGAGTTGGCTACCCCTACCTGGTAGTTTGCCTCCAGCACGCCTTCAGAAGAATACCGGTACAACCGATAGCCCCCCGAATTCCTGAATTTACCTGTTACCAGAATTTTCGCGTCGGGCTGGATAGCCAGGTTGGTATGGGCGTCATACACCTGGTCATCTAACTGAAAGGTTTGGTCTAAGGAACCATCTGCGTTCAACCGGAAGATGTTCTTACTGGCTATGGGCTTGTTCATTTCATCCTTGAACACAATCAAACCCCGAATAAGGAGCTTTCCTTCTGTGCCGGGAGCGGGCAACATCTGGACTACACTTCTGGCTTCGCCTGCGTTGAATTCAAACTCTTCGTCTACGGTGCCATTTGCATTCAACCTTACGTAAGCCGGCCTGCTCACCCCACGTATGTTTTCAAAGAACCCGTACATGACAATCTTTTGGGAAGGCAACACCACCACTGCGCCAATAGTGGGAGCTTTCTCAAGGTTCTGGTTGATACCAGCGTTGAAAGAAGGATCAACCGTTCCGTCTGGCTTCAAGCGGACCAGGCCTTTATGACTAGCCCCGTTTACGGTAGTGAAGTTACCGGCAACTAAGATGCTCTGATTGGCCTGCAGGGCCACCGCACTGATGACCGTGTTAGGGGAGCCACCAAACGTGGGAGCAAATTCCTGGTCCAAAGCTCCGCTGGGCAGGATGCGGGCTAAGCCATCGCGTTTTATCCCAGCCACCTTGCTGAAGGTCCCGTACAGCAACAAACTTCCGTCTGCCTGCCTGAGAAAATTGGTGCTGGCCTCGTGGTGAACCTCCGTCTGGAACGAAACATCTTCTGCTCCATTGCCGGTAAACCGCAGCAGATGAACATATTCTCCTGTCTGTGATTTGGTCAGGTTACCAGCCAGCAGGAATTTCTGATCAGCTAAATTCACCAGAGAAGTGATACCGGTAGCCGCCTTATTGAAGGTAAAACTTTGGTCTACCTGGCCGGTGGAGGTCAGCTTTAAAACCGGGTTACTTACGGCCTGGTCATTGATATATTTGAAAGTACCCCCTACCAGGATATTGCCATCTGGCAGCAGGGACATGGCGTACAAATAATTGTGATGAAAATTGCTGTATTCCCTGATCAACGGGAAACTGGCGTCTACACTTCCGTTAACATTGAGCCTGCCCAGAATATAATCGTACTCTGAGTCATCCAGGAGCAAAGGCCTCAGCAAAAACTTCCCGTCGGGCTGAACGGTAATGGATTTCACCACCCCACTCATCACGTTGGAAGAAAAGGTTTGGTCCAGATCACCATTGGTCTTTATCCGGATTAGCCCCGGATCGTCATACTTCACAAAAGTACCCGATACCAGAATGCCCTTCCCTTTTTGCTCGGCAAGCGTCATCACGTAATACTCAGGGTCTAACCTCGGCACTTCGGGCAGCCCAAAGTTGAAAGAGGTATCCAGCGAGCCGTTGCTATGGTAGCGGATGATTCCTTTGCGCGCTGCTCCTTTTGCCTTTACAGAGCCTCCTACCAGAATCTTGCCGTCCTCCTGCACCAGAATGGTGGTGAGAAAGTACCCATTATCTGCCGCTTCCAGTTCAATCTGGAACCCCTGTTCTGGGCTTCCGTCTTCCTCCAGGCGCATAATGACATACTTCACCTGCCCATCTTCCTTCTCTAAAGCGCCACCCAGCAATAATTTACCGTCGGGCTGTCCGGCCACGGCGTCTACCCTGAACTTGCTGATATCGGCGGAGAAGCTATGGTCCAGGCTGCCGTCTGCGTGCAGGCGAGCTATCCTTATTTTAGGGCTCCCGTTGACTACCGTGAAATTCCCCTGAAGCAGCACTTTGCCATCGGGTAGCTTGGTCATGGAAGACACGGTGCTGTTGGTGAGGATCTGGGGTAACTGGAAAGATTGGTCTATTACCTGGGCTTTGGCCGCGAACGAAAAAATGAGCAGGAAAAACGCCGTAGCAAGACACAACAGGTCATACTTAGCGGCTGGGTTAGGGGAAGAAAGTAGGAGCGGCATAACATTCAATTCTATCAATATAGATAGGACTGAAATGGAGCCGCCTTCCCCTATGAAGCAAGGGATGAATATTCAGGTTCAGGCTGTAGAAGAGTAGGTTGCTTTTTCCGGTTTTAGGACTGTTTCTGTAAAAACAGCCCTAAAACCGGGTGAACTTAGAAGCATGGGCTTTTCCGGAAGGCTCAACAGAGACCATTTACCTAATTCTCACCTGGTATCCTCCAGGAAAGCAGGAAAGGCTGCCCATGCTACTTCTCAGTGGATACCTAACCCAGTTCCTTCTACCCTTCCTGGCAACCTGCTTGAGGTTTACTTCAGAAGCCTTTTAGCTTGGCAAGCTGGTTCCTGTTTTAAAGCGGGTTTCTGAAAAACAGCCTTAAAACGCCTAAAAAGGTATTTATTTGATCTCCTGGCACAGTTCTACCAGCACGCCGTTAGCGGTTTTTGGGTGCACAAAACACACCAGTTTATTATCAGCGCCACGTTTGGGAACCTCGTTCAGGAGCTGGAAACCTTGTTCTCGCAGGCGCTTCATCTCGGCTTCGATGTCTTCTACTTCAAACGCGATGTGGTGAATGCCTTCCCCTTTCTTCTCAATGAACTTGGCAATGGCGCTGTGCTCAGCGGTGGCCTCCAGAAGCTCAATTTTAGTGTTTCCCACGTGAAAAAACGAGGTATTCACGGCTTCGCTTTCCACTTTTTCGCTCTTGTAAGGGGCTGCGCCTAACAATTTTTCAAACAACTGGTTGGCGTCTTGGCAATTTTTCACGGCAATGCCAATATGTTCTACATGCATACGGTCTATTTAAACTTATTCTAAGTGACGATTTTTGTGTATTTTTGCGTGCAAATCAAACTAACTGGACACAAATTCTGTTTTTTTGATAAGCAACACCATAGGAAAACTACTGACGAAGATGCTGAAATTTCCGATTTATTTAGATAACAATGCCACCACGCCCATGGATCCGCGCGTGTTGGAGGCCATGCTGCCGTATTTCACCAACCACTTCGGGAACGCCGCGTCCCGTAACCACCCATTTGGCTGGGCAGCCGAAGAGGCAGTTGACTATGCACGTGAGCAAATCGCGGCCCTTATCAACTGCAACCCAAAAGAATTGATTTTTACCTCTGGCGCAACAGAATCAGATAACCTGGCTATCAAAGGGGTATTTGAGATGTATGCTTCCAAAGGAAACCATATCATCACCGCCACTACTGAGCACAAAGCCGTTCTGGATACCTGCAAGCACATTGAGAAACTGGGCGGACAGGTAACTTATCTGCAAGTGAACTCAGAAGGCTTGATTAACTTAGAAGAACTGGAAGCCGCCATCACCGACAAGACCATCCTGATTTCCATCATGTATGGTAACAACGAGGTAGGCGTGATTCAGCCCATCAAAGAAATTGGAAGAATTGCCAAGAAGCACGGTGTTCTGTTCTTCACAGACGGTACCCAGGCAGTAGGTAAAATTCCGGTTGACGTAGAAGCCGACGGCATTGACCTGATGGCCTTCTCTGGTCACAAAATGTACGGTCCTAAAGGCGTTGGTGCCCTGTACGTACGCCGCAAGAACCCACGGGTGAAAGTAACTGCCCAGATGGACGGTGGCGGACACGAGCGCGGCATGCGTTCTGGCACCTTGAACGTTCCTGGTATTGTAGGCCTTGGCAAAGCTGCCGAGATCTGCCGTACCGACATGGAATCTGATACTGCCCGCATCAAAGCCATGCGCGACCGTTTAGAGAACGAGTTGCTGCAGATTGAAGAGTCTTACCTGAACGGTTCCAAAGAGCACCGTCTGCCCCACGTAAGCAACATCTCCTTCAAATATGTAGAAGGCGAAGGTCTGATGATGGGTGTGAAAGACATCGCTGTTTCTTCTGGCTCAGCTTGTACTTCTGCTTCCCTGGAGCCATCTTACGTGCTGAAAGCCCTGGGCTTGAACGATGACCTGGCCCACTCTTCCCTGCGTTTCGGCTTGAGCCGCTTCACTACCGAGGAGGAAGTAGACTTCGCCATCAGCCACGTGAAAGAGGCCGTTGCCAAACTGCGTGAACTCTCTCCGCTGTGGGAAATGTTCAAAGAAGGAATTGACCTGAACACCGTTGAGTGGACAGAACACTAAAATCAATTAGGAATTGGGAATTAGTAATTAAGGATTATCAGCTTTGCCTTAAAAGCGTATATACTAGTTACTTAACCCCAATTCTTAATTCATACTTATTCATTCGTAATTAAAAAGAGCTATGGCTTATTCAGATAAAGTAATCGATCATTACAGCAACCCACGCAACGTAGGTACGCTGGACAAATCAAAAGCAAACGTGGGTACCGGTCTGGTAGGTGCCCCTGAGTGTGGTGACGTAATGCGTCTGCAGATTGAAGTGGATGAGAACCAGGTAATCACTGATGCCAAGTTCAAAACCTTCGGCTGTGGTTCCGCTATCGCTTCTTCTTCCCTGGCTACTGAGTGGTTGAAAGGCAAAACCGTAGACGAGGCTTTGTCTATTGACAACATGGAGATTGTGGAAGAGCTGGCTTTGCCGCCGGTGAAAATCCACTGCTCTGTATTAGCCGAGGATGCTATCAAAGCCGCTATCAATGACTACCGCGTGAAAAACGGTCTGGAGCCATTGGTAGAAGCTAAGTCACACCACTAATCCAAACGCTGCGCTACCCGCATGGATGTAACCAACGTGCACGTAGAGAGCGCGCGGATTCAGAAACAGATTGAAGACCATTTGGGCATGGAAGGAAGTCAGCTTTTGTTTGACTTCCGCCCCATGGAAGACCGGATGCGCTTGGATCTGATCACGGTGAACCCTCGCCACCACCAGTCTTTCCTGTTCCATACCGTAACGGGATATGATCGGGTGGATGCCCTTCGGAAGATGCTGGACTACGTGCGGCAGTTCCGCGATCAGGAAAGCTCTTACACCATCCAGTGGATGGCCCGGGGCGAGCGCGAGTTGAACACCTCTTATTTCCGGGCTTCCAACATGTATGATGCCCTGGATAAACTATATTATGGCCGCGATATCAACACTATTACTGTTTTCAGTGTGGTTTTGAACCCGGTCTCCTAAAAAAGAAAGGACACGCGTATGATTACCGTTTCTGATAAAGCAAAAGAAAAAGTTGTAAAGCTGAAGCAAGACGCCAACCTGGACGATAGCTTCCGCTTGAGAGCTTCTGTGGCCGGCGGCGGTTGCTCCGGTTTGTCTTACAAGCTTGACTTCGATGACGAGGTGAAGCCCATGGACCAGGAGTTTGAAGACAAAGGCGTGAAGGTAGTGGTAGACATGAAAAGCTTCCTCTATCTGGCCGGCACCGAGCTGGACTTCTCTGACGGGTTGAACGGCAAAGGCTTCTTCTTCAACAACCCCAACGCCAGCCGTACCTGCGGCTGCGGCGACAGCTTCTCTGTGTAATTACCAAAAATATCATAAAGCAAAAAGGCACCGAAAACGGTGCCTTTTTGCTTTATACGGCATAAACTGAATCTTCTTTGCTGACTAGGTTCCCAGTACCTCCTACAGATTCTTCTTCCCAAGAAGGCAAACGCTTGAACCGACTTGTTAACAATCCCTCGCTCGCCTCTGGCGAGTGTGAGTAACAGGGCGGCCTCTGGCCGCCATGCCCTAAACCAATCACCCCTCGCACCAGACCTGCAGGAAAATCTTACCGAATAGCACTTCCTACCCTAAACCAATTATACCCGTAACCCTCCAAGTCTACAGTAAACCCACCATTTGCAGATGTTAGCTTGTTGTTCCTGGTCAGGCTAAAGAGCTCTTTATCTCCTTCTGCCTGGGCGGGAATACGAATCTGCTTCGGGTCTTTGCTGAAGTTGTGCACCATCATCACCGATTTGCCTTGATAGTTGTACCGAATGGCAAGCACCTCAGGCGAACCCACCTCCACTAACTGCCAATTACCAAGGCCAATCTCCGGGCATTCCTTGCGGATGCGGATGAGCTTGGCGGTCCAGTTGAGCAGGGAATTGGGGTCTTGCCGCTCCGTGGCAACGTTTATTTGTTTGTAACTGAAAGGCTCTTTATCAATAATGGGCCGGAAGGGTTTATCAGCGGAAGTAAAGCCAGCATTTTTCTGGTTTGTCCACTGCATGGGCGTGCGCACGGCAATGCGTTCTTTCAGGCGCAAATCGTCTCCCATGCCTAGCTCATCGCCGTACCGGATCACGGGGGTGCCGGGCAGAGAAAAAACCAGACTGTAAGCCAGTTCCATCCGTTTGCGGTCGTTGTTCAGCATGGGAGCCAATCTGCGGCGGATACCGCGGTCATAGAGCTGCATGTTCTTCTCGGGACCAAAGGCCTGGTAGACTTTGTTACGCTGCTCTTCGGTGAGTCGACCCAAATCTATCTCATCATGGTTGCGCAGGAAATAAGCCCATTGCGCGGTACCGGGTATTTTCTTGGTATCAACCAGGGCTTTCCTGAACGGCTCCAGATCACCGGACGCCATGACGTAAAAAAGATACTGGTTGGCGTAGAAGTTGAACATGGTGTGCAGGCGGTCACCGTTCTGGCCGAAGTATTCTTTGTTCTCGTCGGGAAGTACGTTGGCCTCGCCCAATAGCAAGGCATCGCCTTTGCGCCACTGCACAAACCGCCGAAACTCCGAGATCAGCTCAAACATGTGCTCGGGCTTTTCAGCGCTGGTTTTGGGTAAATCGATGATAAACGGCACGGCATCCAACCGGAAACCACTCACCCCCTGGTTCATCCAGAAGCCCAGAATGCGCTGGGCCTCGTTGCGCACATCGGGGTTCTCAAAATTCAGATCGGGCTGGAAATCATAGAAGCGGTGGAAGTAGTATTCGCCGGCTTTCTTATCATAGGTCCAGGTTTCTTTCTGCACCCCGGGGAAAGCCATGCCTTTGTTCCAGTCTTTTGGCCGTTCTTTTGACCAAACATACCAGTTTCGGTACCTGGAGTTTTTGTCTGCGCGGGCCTGCTGAAACCACGGGTGTTGGTCTGAGGTGTGGTTCAGCACCAAATCCATGATGACCCTGATGCCGTGTTTGCTGGCCTGGTACATGAACTCAGCAAAATCGCCGGGGCTGCCGTACTGCGGGTCTACGTCATAGTAATTGGCTACGTCATAGCCATCGTCCAGCTTGGGCGAGGTATGGAACGGCGCGAGCCAGATGGCATCAATGCCTAAAGATTTGAGGTAATCCAACTGGCCGGTCAGTCCTTCAAAGTCGCCGGTGCCGTTGCCGTCGCTATCTTTGAACGTGCCTACTTCCAGGCTATAGATGATGCTGTTCTTATACCATAGTTCCTCATTGATGTCAGGGGCGGTGTTCTGGGCAAAGGCGGAGGAAACGAATACGAGTAATGAGAGAAGGGGGCAGTAACGGTAGAATTTCTTCATGGTTGAATTGCTTTCGTGCCGTTAAACGCAAGTTAAATAAGGGAAGGTTGGGCTTTGGTCTCTTTTCATCGGGTCCTCAAACAAGTACACACGTCCCAACTCCCACGGCAGACTCGCATAGAATCTGGGTTTTAGGTCTGTTTTCCCAGAATTGTGTCTTAAACGGGAGCTTGTTTTTGGGCTACTTTCGCCTACATAAAAAAACGGCTTGGAAATTATTCCCAAGCCGTAACCATTGCTAAAACCAACTTAAAAAATCTTTATTGCTTCACCTGCACCGGATGGTCTTCCAGTTGGGCGTAGTGTAGTTTCCAGAGGCCTTTGTCGTTCTTTTTCCAAAGGAGCAGGAAGTTTCCTTCTCCCTCGCCCCGGGGCAACTGACGGTCCGCGGGGATCACGTCAACGGTGAAGGTTCCGCCTTCAAAGGCAATGTTTTCATCAGAGGCGGAGCTTACCGGGAAAATTTTCAGGTTTTCAATGGTTCCCATGGTTTCCCGCACCCATTTCTGCGACACTTCAGAACGGCCGCTGTAGTGTACTTCGCCTTGCACAAAGTGGGCATCCTCTGCTAAAAGCGTATCTAATTGAGCCGAGTTTCTGCTGTTCCAGGCACCTATGAATTGTTGGTTCAGTTGCTGCACGTTGACGGTTTCCTTTTTCTGCTCGGTTTTAGAGCACGAGAACAGGAATAAAGCCAACACAAACATGACGAGTGACGATTTCATACATTCTGATTTAAGTGAATCAATACCCCACATACTCAGTTTGAATATTAGGTGTTTCAAATATTTTAAACCTCTTATAAAAAAAGCCCAAGCTCAGGGCTTGGGCTTCTATATTTTTGGCTCCTGCCCAGCTTACCAGCTTTTTCTTCTGTATTCAGAATCTGCGTACGGCTTAGAATAGTCACCGTAGTGCTCGTTAGGCAAGAAGGAAAGGTTAGACATTGTCATGATCTGCGGCTGACCGGCAGTATATCCGGTGTAGGCCATAGCAGCCGCCGGAGCAGCAACCGCAGCTGTTTTAGCAGCAGTGCTTGATTTTCTGGCGGTTGAGCCAGATGAACGGTTGGTAGAAGAAGAGCTATAGGCATAAGCTCTGTTAGCGGCTACGTTTCTGTTGAACTCAGCCTCTCTTTCAGCGGCTTGTCTCTTACGCTTGTTGTCAATGATTTTACCCACACCGTATCCGGCGGCACCACCTACAACACCTCCCACAACACCGCCTACCACACGGTTTTTCTTATTGATGATAGCACCTGCCGCAGCACCAGTACCGGCTCCAATCACCGCACCTTTTGCTTGAGGGCTCCATTTTTTTCTCTCCTGGGCCTGGGCACTATTGAAAGCAACAGACACTAAGAACAACAGGCTGAATATCAAACTTAGCTTTTTCATAACAGTACTTTTTAGAGTTCTTCTGAATTTTTCTCTTGTGTTTTCCTTTAATTCAACTACCGTGCCAAAACCAAAAACACTTTGAAAATCATGGCACAGAACAGAATTTGAACTTAATAAAAACTGAAGCCTTGCTTCTCAAAGACTTCGGGCGCTCTTCAGGTGCTCAAACGGATTTTGCAATATTTAGATACATTAATATTTAAATCCGTTCCCTTCTGAGAGCCTTGCCAGTTGAAAGACAATAAGCGTACCAAATTTTGATTGCCTAAGGAAAGCGAAGAAAAGAAATCATCAACCCAGAATGAACTTGTTGCAAAACAGCTCTAATGATTTGCTAGTATAAGAGCCGTTCAAAAAAATAAGGTTGAAAACGGCTTGGTGTTTAAACTGGGAGGGAAAGCCTTATTGCAGCTTCCTGGCTGAATGCTTACCTTGTTTAAGCAACTTATTCTACCAGCTTCTTACATTGGTCCCATAAAGAAAAATGAGTTGGTATATTGAATTACGCATTAGAAAAGGAGCGCTTCCGTTTTCTGGCTGATTTTGGAAAAAGGAGCTTAAAACAGACTTCAGGCAAAAGTTTTATCTGGTAAGCCATGCAAAACAAGAGAATCTACATTGACGAGTTTGGGAATACACATTCGGAGTTAACTCCGCAGAGTTCGTTCTCACATTTTGTGTACACCACTCTTATTCTGGATGAGGCCCATCTGGAAAAGGCGTACCAGGTAAGAAATCTGATCAGCCAGAAATACTTTAATGGGCAACCCGTTCCATCAAACGGTCTGCCCAATAATACCAAAGGGTTCAAAAAACGGTTGCAGGTTCTGGAGGAGTTGGTGGCCCTGAACTTTGATGTGCTTGCCTTGGTAGTGAACAAAAAAGAATTTGCCGGGCCGGGGCTGAAGCGCAAAGAAGTTCTCTATAAGTTTTTCTCTAAACTCCTCATCAAGCAGTTTCCAACCGTTTTTACTTCGTTTTCCATTTATGCCA
Source organism: Sabulibacter ruber (assembly GCF_017355955.1). Lineage (GTDB taxonomy): Bacteria > Bacteroidota > Bacteroidia > Cytophagales > Hymenobacteraceae > Nibribacter > Nibribacter ruber_A. The sequence goes on from NZ_JAFFID010000001.1 coordinate 1,918,689, forward strand.
ACCAGCTGGGGCAACCTGAGTTTCAGGCCGATCTAAAATCCTTCCTGAACACCACGGCCACCCAGCGTGACCTCTTCAACCCAGACAGGTACTACACTATTGTAGATAACCCAGCCGAAGAGCCGCTTCTGGAACTGGCAAACTTCCTGGCGGGGTGCCTGGGCCTTATTTACTGCAACAGCCATTCGCATCCGCGGTCAAAAGAACTCTTTGATTTGCTGTACAAACGCCTTAGCGTTGATTTCGCGCCGTTTGAGAAAACCGAGTTTTCCCTGGCCCATATCAAGGAGAACAAAGAGCGGGATACTACGGTGAAGAGACTGGCCGAAGCCTCGGCCATTGAAGTCCTCAGAAGCCGCCGTAAAGCTTTGACGCCAGAATCGAAAGCGGTACTGGAGTATCTGTACATGGTGCACCGCAGTGCCCCTTCCAGGCTGGTAGGCACTTATGAAATCATTGAGCGGGTTCAGATACAATACCCATCGTTCAACGAAAGGGCTTTCCGGCAGTCTATCCAAAATCTGCGGGATTTGGGCGTGATCATCACCAGCATCCAGGGAAAATCTGGTTATAAACTCCCCGATAGGTTAGACGATATCATAGGTTTCTACAAAAGGTACATGGGCAGTATTGTGCCCATGCTCAACCGGGTAGACCACTGCAACAGAAAACTGGTCTGGAGCGGCATCATTCTGGAAGATATTCTCTCTACAGACGAAAACTTTGGTTTGCTCACAGAACTGATCGGCTCAGTTAAGAAGATACGGCTTGCCCCGCAACTGGAACTGGAGTAAGATTTTAAGCTGGCGGCGTAAGAAAAGCGCTGGCCTGGCCTACCTCCCCTTCCTCAGAAACTGTTATCTTTACTATCTCGCATTGTTTCCACTCCCGTGAAGATAACTTCTGTTCGTTTCTTTAACCTGAACTCGCTGCAGGGCGAGCACCTTATCCGTTTCGATGAATCGCCGCTGAGCGACTCGGGGCTGTTTGCCATTACCGGACCAACCGGCGCGGGCAAAACCACCATCCTGGATGCCATTACGGTGGCGCTGTACGGGCAGGTGCCGCGCCACGGCCGCGATGTGGCCGAGATCATGACCCGCCACACCGGCGAGTGCTGGTCTGAGGTGGAGTTTGAGGCTCAGGACAAACGCTACCGGGCCAAGTGGAGCCTGCGCCGCAGCCGTAGCAAACCAGACGGTAAGCTGCAGAGTCCTGTGATGGAACTGATGGATGCCGCCACCCAGCAAATACTGGAATCGCGCCTCTCTGAGACCAAGCAGCGCATCATTGACCTGTGCGGACTGGATTTTCAGCAGTTCCTTCGCTCCGTCATGCTCTCGCAAGGCGATTTCACCCGTTTCCTCAAGGCCAGCGAAAGCGAGCGCAGCGAACTTCTGGAGAAACTCACCGATACCCGCATCTACTCCCAGATTTCCATGGCGGCTTACGAGAAAGCCAAAGCCGAGCGCCAGAAACTACAGGATATTGAACAGCGCCTGCAACTGGACCAATTGCTAACTGAGGAAGACAGGGCTGCCCTGGCGCAGGAAGTAAATCGGCTGAAAGCCGAAGCCCAACAGGCGCACCAGTACGTGCAGCAGCACTTATTGCAGCAGGCGTGGCTGGAGAATCTACAGAAACTAACGAAGAAAGAAGACCAACTCGCAGCCCAGCTCACCGCAGCCAAAGCAGAGCAACAGGCCTGGAAACCACAGCAGGAGAAACTACAGCGCCATGAGCAGACTCAACCGTTCCAGACCGATCTGGTGCGCTTGGCGGAGGTCCAGCGCCAAGGCCAGACCGTAGCGAAAACCGTCTCGCAGTTGAAGCAACTGGTTCCGGCGCAGGAACAACAGGTAGCTACCCAAAACGCCGCTGCCACGTCTGCCCGTGCCGCCCACGCCCAGGCGCAACAAACCTTAACAGAAGCCGAGCCCCGCTTAGACCAGGTGCTTCAGCAAGACACCCACCTGGCTGCGCAACAAACCCAGTTCGCCAAAGACGAACAGGTCACCGCCCAACTTCAGGCCCAGGTACGTCAACTGCTGGGAACGGTGGAACAAAAGCAGACCGAGTTCAGGGGAATTGAGGAACAAGGCAAACAACTTAAACAATGGCTGAGCCAATACGCCTTAGACGAGGAACTGTCCCAAACCCTGCCCGAAGGCAAATCAGAACTCCGGAACCTGGAAGAGACCCAGAAACAACTTACCAAATTCAGAAAAGAACAGGTTGATTTCCGCTTGATTCTGGAAAACGAAGCCAAGAACGCTTCCACCTGGCGTACCCAATTAGCGACCACGGAAAAAAGCCTACAAGAAAAACAAGCTGAGCTTACGCAACTGCAGGAACAAGCCAGAGCGGCGCTGCAAGGCCAGGAACCCGCGGCCCTGGAACAGCTGTGCCATCGGTTACCGCAGGTGTGTAGCCAACTGGAAAAGCAGCTGGGCTTGAGCAAAAGTTATTTGCAACTGGAGGCTCGTCGGCAAGCTTTGCAAGGCCAACTGGCGCAGACCTCACAAGACCTGCACCAGCAGCGCACGGCGCTCACGCAGACGAAAACCCAACGGGAACAGGCTCTGGATAAGCTGAAGGATTTGCAACAGATTGTTGATTTGCAGCGCCAGATCCAGAAGTACGAGGAAGCCCGCCTGCAACTTCAACCAGAGCAGCCCTGCCCGCTTTGCGGCTCCACGCATCACCCCTACGTGGAAACCCACCAGGCGCAGACCTTGTCTGAGGCCGAGCAGAACCTTATGCACCAGCAGCAACGCGTGCAACAGATTGACGGGCAGGAACGTGAACAAGCGGCGGCCGTGCATCGGCTGGAACTGGCGGAGCAACATACAAAGGAGCAGATCCAGGAAATAACAGGCCAGACGAAGGAACTGCAAACCCAGTTTGCCCACCTGAACACGGCCCTTGCGCTTGCCCACGAGATTGCCGTTTCTGACACCATTGACTTGTACTGGAACGCCCGTAAAACCGAGCTGCACCAAGCCACCACCACGCTGGAAACATTGCGCGGATTACGTACCCGCACCGATGATGCCCGGCAAGCCGAGCAGAAACTGCTGTCTGAGCAGCAGCGTTTCCGGCACGAACTAGAAAAATCAGCCGAAAAACGCCACCAAACCGAAGCCCAGCTGCAGCGCCTGCAAACCGAACTGGACGACTTAGTGGAGCAGGAGAAAGTCATTGCAGAAACGTTGGGCTCCTTCTTTCTTACTTACGGCCTCTCCTATTCCGGCACCAACGGCTCTGACCTGATTGCCCAGTTAGAGAACCGGCGGCAAACCTATGAGTTGAAAAAGGCCCAATTGCCGGAGCTGCGGGTCAAGTATTCTGAAGCCAAAGCCGAAGCCGAAAACACCCAAAAAGCCCTGAGCGAGAAGCAGCAGGAACTACAGCAGCGCCAGGAACAACTAGAAGCCTCAAAGGCACATTTGCAGGAACTTTGGCGGCAACGCTATGTACTTTTATCAGAGGGCTTACAGCCGCAAACCGAGAAGCATCGCTTACAGCAAGCCTTGCAACAGGCTGCTCAGACGCTGCAAACCACCGAAACCGCTTTGCAGCGGGAGCAGGAACAACTGAACTTACTGGCGCACCAGCTCTCCACCAAGCAGCAGGAGCAGCATACTAACAACCAAGCCCAGTCTGAATTGGAAACGGCCCTGTTGCAAAAAATCAAACCGCTGGGCTACTTGTCCATCGCAGAGCTGCAGGCCTTGCTCCTTTCTGAAGAAGAATTCCGCCGTCTACGAACAGAACAGGATAGGCTGGAAAAAACGCTGACCCAGCTGGAGCACAGCCTGCAACAATGCCGCACGGAGTACCAGACCGAGAAAGAACGGCACCTCACCGAGCTGACGCTGGGAGAACTGCAACCGCTCATCCAAACCCTGGAGGAAGAGAAGAACCAGCACCTGGCCCAGATAGGGCGATTGGAGATGCAGTTGCAGCAAGACACTGATCTGCGGGAGAAACACCGCCAACTCACCCATCAACTGGATGTGCAGAAAGGCGAGGCAGCCCGTTGGGCCCGGCTGGCCAACCTCATCGGGTCTGCCGATGGCAAGAAGTTCAGTAAATACGCCCAAAGCCTCACCCTGGCGAGGTTGGTAGAACTGGGCAACCGCCACCTGCACCACCTCAATGACCGCTACCGCATCCTGAAAAGCAACGACAATGAACTGGAGCTGCAGATTCTGGACACCTACCAGGGCGATGCCGTGCGGTCAGTTAACTCCCTTTCCGGGGGTGAAAGCTTTTTGGTGAGTCTGGCGCTGGCCCTCGGATTGTCTGATCTGGCCAGCCACAAAGCCCAGATTCATTCCCTGTTCATTGACGAAGGCTTCGGGACGCTGGACGCCGACACGCTGGATGTTGCCATGGATGCCCTGGAAAGCCTGCAAGCCAGCGGTAAGATGATTGGTATTATCTCGCACGTAGAAGCACTGAAAGAACGCATCAGCACGCAGATTGTGGTAGAGAAACAGGCCGGCGGCCGCAGCGAGATCAGGGTAGTGAGCGGGAATGTGCTGGCTCTGTAATCTGTAAAGGTTTATGTAAGTTTCAGCAGCTCTTAAAATGCAGGTTCATGGCCTGCTTCCTACTTCCAACTAAGCGGTAATGGCTCCTTCTCCCCCGAAGCGCCCATCAGTTTGGTTAGCTATTTAAGACCTGCTTTACTTAAAATCAGACCAAACCAGTTCACTGGCGCGAGACTTCAGTCTCGTGCCTCCGGATAAAGCGAGTCTCCAGACTCGCCGGGAACCACAACCTGGAAATGTGGTTCAGAAGGCGCCAAAGGTAAGCCGAAAACGAAGGTACAGGTGTACATCTGGTCTATAGTTCCTCAGCAAAACTGGCTTCGCTGCGGCAGCAGCGAGGGGAGTCAGAGACTCCCCGTTATCTGTAAGCACGAGTCTGGAGACTCGCGCCAGTATCTGCTCGTATTCTTATCTCGGCTAATTCTTCTAGCAACGGGGCTCTCTGTTTCTCACCCCATTTTCAGAAATCAGCTTGAAAACAAAGGTTAGCTTAATCAGCGCAGACTTTGCAGGGGGTGCGTCTTTCCTTTTGGGCCTGGGTTAAAGTGATAGAGGTGATGGTGCTTTTGCATTGCTCCAGCAGATGGCAGTTTTTGTCTACGTGAAAGGTTTTGGAGCCTTTGCTTTGGCAGATCATCACTTTTCCGCCTTTGGTAATGGCAGAAGGTTTAGGGGAAGACGTCTGTTTGGAGGCACTGCTGGCGTTCTCAGTGTCTGCATCTTCAGAGGCGGCTCCCTTGCCGCGGCGGCTTTGGCGGAACTCCCAAGGGGCCTGTGGCGATGGTCCGGCCCAGAGTCCGCGTTTCTCTGCGCGGGCTTCGGCTTCCAGGCGGGCCAGTTCCTGGTCTTTGGAGTAAGCAGTGTAGTGCCAGGCAAATCCGTTTTTCACCAGTTCCTGGTTCAGGCTCCGGCCATCGGGCAAAATGATCTCGCCCACGGTGCGGCCGTAGCGGTCCACATCCTGCACCACCAGCTCCACAAACTTCCCGAACACCAGATCAGAGGTAAACTGACGGGCCCGGGTACCGTAATCCTGGTTCTTTTCGGGGCAGTCTACGCCTTGCAGCCTTACCCGTAAGGGCTTTCCGTCTTTCAACAATTCTACGGTATCGCCGTCTTTGATGGCAATGACCTTGTATCCGTTCTCGGTGGCTTGTTCCTCCGTTTTGGCTGGGTTCTGTTCTTGGCTATAATCCTTACTTTGTTGGCAGCCAAGCAGAATTCCGAGGCAAAGAAGCCAGACCAAGGCTTTTGAGAAGGCGATGGGTGAGCGCATAGTGTAAGTGCAAATATGTTGTTTAGATGATGATACGAAGAAAGCGAACAATTGACTTTAGACCCAAGGTAGGAAATCTGCCCTTTCTGACTATTAAAGTTCTCCAGATGTTCTCAAAAACTTTAACCCTTCCCTTAAAATCTTAAAATTGTGAATTTCTAAAATGAGCCTAGGTCCTTTTATGAAAGTGGCAGACTAAGGATACAGCCAACAACACTGGTTGAGGATTCATTAAAATGCAAGATTTAAATTTCTCAACATCAAACATGTTTGGTTATCCATTTTGCAATGTTACCGTTTTATTATTGAAAATTCTTTACCATATTAGACTGCCAAACTTTTACAAACATTATTTCAGGTACCTTATGATCACTTCTACTGCTACGGCCTCTAAGCCTGCCAAAGCGCCACCGGTCACTAAGCTGTCCAAGATTCCTTTCATCTTGCTGGTGATTGTGGTGGGACTGACCTTCGTTTTCCCGTCTATCCCCAAGGCAGCCTCGCCTGCCGAACTGAGTTCCGCGGATATGGCCTGGATGCTCACCGCCACGGCGTTTGTGTTGCTCATGACTCCGGGACTGGCCTTTTTCTACGGCGGCATGGTGAACCGCAAGAACGTGATCTCCACCATGCTGCAGAGCTTTATCTGTATGGCCATGCTCACGGTTATCTGGGTGGTTTTTGGGTTTAGCCTGGCCTTCGGCGATTCTGTAGGAGGCGTTTTCGGGAACCCGGCTACGTTTTTCATGATGCAGAACGTGTTGGATGGCGCTCCCTGGGAACTGGCTCCCACCATTCCGCTGGCTTTGTTTGCCATGTTCCAGCTGAAATTCGCCATTATCACGCCCGCCCTCATTACCGGGGCATTTGCCGAGCGCATCCGGTTTACGTCTTACACTGTTTTCATCCTGCTTTTCTTCATTTTCATTTACGCCCCTTTGGCGCACGCCACCTGGCACCCAGAAGGTATCTTGTTCAAACTGGGTGTTCTTGATTTTGCGGGCGGTACGGTGGTGCACATGTCGGCGGGTTGGGCGGCACTGGCCTCGGCCATTTTCCTGAAAAGAAGAAACGAAGCCACGCACTCCCCGGCTATGATCACGTTTGTGCTGCTGGGCACCGGTCTGCTGTGGTTTGGGTGGTTTGGTTTCAACGCCGGTTCTGCCATGGGAGCCAACTCTCTGGCCGCAACGGCTCTGGCTACCACCATGACCGCCTCGGCAGCGGCGGCGCTGGCCTGGATTTTCTTTGATGCCGTGAAAGGCCGCAAGCCATCGGCAATGGGTACCTGCATTGGCGCAGTGGTAGGCCTGGTAGCTATTACTCCGGCCGCCGGGTTTGTAACCATGCCGCACTCCATTGCTATTGGCGTGATCTCTGCGGTCATCAGCAACCTATTGGTAGACCTGCGTTCGCGCACCAGCATTGACGATACCCTGGATGTGTTCCCCTGCCACGGCGTGGGCGGAATGGTGGGCATGCTGCTGACCGGTGTGTTTGCGAACAAAAGCGTGAACCCCGCCATTGCGGACCAAGGCTTGCTCTTTGGCGAAACCAAACTGTTCATCGCCCAATTTGGCGCCCTCATTGGCGTGTCTATCTTCGCGTTTGTTGGTTCCTGGCTTCTGTTGAAAGTAACCGACCTGATCTCACCATTACGCGTGTCTGGCGAGGAAGAGCAACTTGGCCTTGACCTTTCACAGCACGACGAAAAGATGTAACTCTATTTTAGAACTGGTTTCCTGAAATCGGGCCAGAAACAGCCAAAAGTGGTTTGTTTCTGGCCCGTTTCATTTAGGCAGGTTCTGCAGAATCTACTCAGTAGAAAGCGCTGCTCTCTCCACCTCAGGGTTGAGGCAACCAGCAGAAGCCGGATAAGCAGAAAGGCGGAAATTCAGAAATCACAGGCCTAACAAACTTAATTTATTACAATCATCTTCCTGCTTTTCATACAAAACACCTGCATCAACGCCCCGTAAAATACAACTAAGACCAACAAGGTAAGACTATGAAAAATCTGAAGATAGCTTTTACCATGCTTTGCTCGGTAGTTATATTGGGCGGCAGCATGACTCATGAGGCACAAGCCCAGGAAGTAAAGAAAGAAAAGAAAGGCTGGAGTAAAAAAGCCAAAGGAGCCGTGATTGGCGGAACCGGTGGAGCGGCCGCGGGAGCCATTATTGGCGGCGGGAAAGGTGCCGTGATTGGTGCGGCGGCCGGTACCGTAGCCGGCGGGGCCATTGGTAGAAAAAAGGATAAAAAGAAAGATCCTAAACGCTTCAGACAATACGCCAACAAATATAACAACTAACCCTTTTAGGCTTCTAGTCTAGTAAAAAGGCCACCTCTCCTGTGAGAAGGTGGCCTTTTTTAATAGGTCATAAAATAAAATAAATAAACAGTTTTAAGGCTGCTTTTCTGAAAAGGAACCCGAAACGGAAGCCTTAATTCTGGCCGCCTTCGCGTTCTGGTCCGGCAGGTAGTTCTCCCTCGTTCTGGTTTCTTTCCTCGCGTTGGGCATTGGTTTTACCAAACCGGAAACTGAAGCCCAGGAACACCAACTGGCTTTGTGGCTTGTAGCGGCTCCGTTCCTCCAGCTCGCCCTCAATAAAAGTGTAGGAGTTGAAGCGCATGGTGTTGAACAAGTCCTGCACCCGCAGAATGATGTTGCCCCGGCCGCCCATGATCTCCTTGCGGGCGCTCAGGCTGGTGACAAAGAACGATGAACGCTCTCCCTGCAAGGTCACCATTGGCGATCTGTAATTCAATGAAAGCTGCACCTCCGTTTTATGCGGCAAGGTGAAGTTGGAGTTCAGGCGGCTGGTCCAGCTGAACCGGCTGTTGGTGGCCAGCCCCTGCTCAGAGGCGTCTATTTTGTAGTTGAACCCCGAGGCATTGGCATTAAGGCGCCACCAGGAAGTCAAATCAGCCGAGCCGGTCAACTCCAGACCGTAGGACTCTCCCGAGGCAATGTTAGCGAAGGTAGACAGCGTGGCGTTCTGCCCCTCTTCGTTCACAAACGGTGTCCTGATGGTCTGTACCACGTCGGTCATTTTGCGGTAGAAAACCCCGGCCGTAATGGTGGCATGGTCCCAGAAACGCAGGTAGTTGGCCTCATAGGAATCAATGAATTCAGGAGTAAGGGCCGGATTTCCCTGTCTTAAGTTCAGGGAATCTGAGATATCAAGGAACGGGTTCAGTTGCCGGGTACCGGGCCGGTCAATGCGACGGCTGTACGAGGTCTGGATTTTCTGTTCCTCGGAGAATTCATAGGTCAGGAACAAACTGGGGAAAAGGTTTAGGTAACTGGGTTTGTTGCGCTGGTTCTGCGTCACCTGGTTAATGACCAGATTGGTTTGTTCCAGCCGTGCGCCCAGCTGGTAGCTGAATTTGTTCAGGGCGTTGCCATAGTTCCCGTACACGGCGTGCACCCATTCATCATAGACAAAGTGGTTGGTTCTGCCAATGCTGTTCACAAAGCGGCCGGCGGTGTTGTCAAAATCAAGGGCTTGCACATCGGCATCGTTCCGCTCAAAGGTGCTGCGGTAACCCGCCTCCCATTTGCCTTTCTCACTGAACGGATGCACGTAATCTGCCTGCAGAGAGAACTCACGCTCTTTCTCCAGCACATTATTTTTCTGCCAGGAATTTCGGCCGGCCAAAGCCACTCCCTCGGGATTGAAGTAAGACTGGCGGAAATCATCGGCTCCGTTTTCCTCTTCCAGGTTGAACACGGCATCAGCGGTCAGTTCCCGGCCCGGACGGTCAAAGGTCTTGCGGTAACCCAGGGTGTATTCAAAGAGGTTGCTGGTTTCATCGCCTACGGTGGTTCTGGTAGAGGTGCTGTTCAGGTCTTTGTTTTCTTCCAGGAACCGGTAATTGGTGAAGCCCTCGTTATCGCGGTAGCCGTAGCGGTACAGCACAGACCCCGTAATGCTTTGGTTGTCGGTGAGCTGGTAATCGGCCCCGAAACGTATGTTGTGGTTGCCGCGGTGGTTGGTGTTCTCAGATACCTGCTCCTGGTAGGTGGTGGTGTCTCGGCCGGCTTGGGTGGTAAAGTAGTTGGTGCGGAACTGGTTTCCGGTGCCTTTCCGTACATCCTGCCTGAAATCATAATTAGAGAACAGGTTCAGCTTGCCAAAACGGTAGTTGAGGTTGAGCGAGGTGTTGTAGCGCCCGCCCCAGCTGGCATTGGCCGAGGCCATGCCGTTGAGGCCGCGCTGTTTCTCCTTTTTCAGGATGATGTTCAGCACGCCGCCCGTTCCGCTGGGGTCATATTTAGACGACGGATTGGTGATAACCTCTACCCGCTCAATGGTGCTGGCCGGAATCTGGTCCAGCCCCAGGCCGCTCAGGGCCGAAGGTTTACCGTCAATGAGAATGGTGATGTTGGAGGTACCGCGCATGCTCACGGTGCCTTCCTGGTCCACGGTGACGGAGGGCACGTTCTGCATCACGTCTACCGCCGTTCCGCCCACGGTGGAAAGGTCCTGCCCTACGTTGTACACTCTTCTATCCAGCCCGTACTCTACCTGCGCCCGCTGACCTACCACTTCCACGGCCCGCAACTGCTGGCTCGCCGACCGGAAAGCCACCACGCCCAGGTCTACATTCGGCTTTGCCGCCGTCACCTGAATGTTAGGCACCACGCGGGTAGCATACCCCACAAACGAAACCTTCAGGTGATACCGGCCGGCAGAAACGGGAGCAATCTCAAAAGAGCCGTCTCCGTCTACCAGGGCACTGGCTACAATGGAAGAATCTGCTCCGGCCAGCAACGCGGCCGTGGCGTAGCCTACCGGCTGCTTGGTGGTGGCATCTTGCAGTTTGCCCGTGATTTTACCCTGGGCCTGGGCAGTAGTATAGCTGAACGAAAAGACACAGGTAAGAAAAAACAGGAGGAAATGTTTCATGCAGGAGAAAAATTAAGGGGGTATGCGTATTAAAAACGTGCTCTTTTAGTTAAAACGGCCTAAAAACACGAACGTGTACAGAAGTTCCTGTTTATTAGAGCCTGCATCTTTACAAAGGTTTAAACTTGCCGTAATTTTTTCTTAAAACAACCTAACCGGGGTTCTGTTTTGAGCCTGTTTCTGGCATAAGCTACCCAAAACAAAAAGGCCCGGGCAGAGCCCAGGCCTTTGAAAGTTATAAGCAGGTAGCTACTACAAGTGGATTACCTCACCATAAGCGGCAGCGGCAGCTTCCATCACGGCTTCAGACATGGTAGGGTGCGGGTGCACGGATTTGATGATCTCGTGGCCGGTAGTCTCCAGTTTACGGGCAACTACTACCTCGGCAATCATATCGGTTACGCCGGCACCAATCATGTGGGCACCCAGGAACTCACCGTACTTGGCGTCAAAGATCACTTTCACGAAACCGTCTTTATTACCACCGGCGCTGGCCTTACCAGACGCAGAGAATGGGAATTTACCCACTTTGATCTCGCGGCCCAGTTCACGGCACTCTTTCTCAGTGTAGCCCACAGAAGCGATCTCTGGGATGCAGTACGTACAGCCCGGGATGTTTTTGTAATCCAATGGCTCTGGGTTGTGACCGGTGATGGCCTCTACGCAGATGATACCCTCGGCAGAAGCCACGTGCGCCAAAGCTGGACCTTTCACGATGTCCCCGATGGCGTAAATGCCCGGTACGTTGGTGCGGTAGAAATCATCGGTAATCACACGTCCGCGCTCTACGGCAACCCCCAGCTCCTCAAGACCCAGGTTCTCCAGGTTGGTCTGGATACCTACCGCAGACAGTACGATGTCGGCCTGAATGGTTTCTTCGCCTTTGGCGGTTTTGATTTTCACCACGCAACCTTCGCCGGAAGTATCCACGCTCAATACTTCTGAGCTGGTCATGATGTTCACGCCGGCTTTCTTGAACGATTTCTCCAGTTGCTTGGAAACTTCTTCGTCTTCTACCGGCACAATGTTAGGCAGGTACTCTACCACGGTTACCTCGGTACCCATGGCGTTGTAGAAATACGCGAACTCAATGCCTATGGCGCCGGAACCTACTACTACCATTTTCTTGGGCTGCTGCTCCAATACCATGGCCTGACGGTACCCGATGATCTTTTTGCCATCAATAGGCAGGTTCGGCAACTCGCGGGAACGCGCTCCAGTGGCCAGGATGATGTGGGCGGCTTCGTAAATCTCGGCTTTGCCGTCGGCAGAAGTCACTTCCAGCTGGCCTGGGGCCTTCAGTTTGCCGTAACCGGCGATATGGTCAATTTTGTTTTTGCGGAACAGGAACTGGATGCCTTTGCTCATGCCCTGGGCCACGCCCCGGCTGCGGGCTACCACTGCTCCAAAATCAGCGCTGGCATCGGCTACGTTAATGCCGTAATCTTTGGCATGCTGAATGTACTCAAACACTTGAGCGCTCTTAAGCAGCGCTTTGGTAGGGATACAGCCCCAGTTAAGACAGATACCGCCTAACTCAGCTTTCTCTACCACGCCAACTTTCATACCCAATTGCGATGCGCGGATGGCGGCTACGTACCCTCCCGGGCCGCTACCAACCACTATCAAATCATATTTTGATGCCATGTGTCTGGATGTAAGGTTATGTACAGGCAAAGCTACATCATAATCGGGCTTTTGCCAAGCGTATAAGAAATAAGCCGTTTTTACGCAGTTTTGGCCGAAATAGCCTTAAATCACTTCTGATTTTTTATTACCTCCTGCCTCGTCTTCCTTCGTCCAAACTGCCTGGGGCAGGCCTTTTTCTCCACCGAGCGGTTTCTCTATCTTTCCGCCTTTTCCGTTTTCCAGTGGCCTCTTTCAGGTGAACCTTGTAACTATAATCAGATCAAATACATATACAGGTGCATCAACTAGCACTTATCCTCCATGAAGAAAAACCGACCACGCTTTCTCCCAGACCGAAGGACTTTCCTGAAAGGCTTTTCCCTGGTCCTTGGCTCCACGGCACTTGGTTTCCCTTTTTTCTCGTTTGGTTCCTGCCAGTCGGGCGGCAATTCTGATTCGGGTACTGAAAACCAGGCAGACCCGCAAACCCAGGGCAACACCAAAAAACTGGGCATCGCCCTGGTGGGCCTGGGCGGCTACTCTGAGCACCAGCTGGGCCCGGCCCTCAAGGAAACCCAGCACTGCTACCTGGCGGGCATTGTGACCGGCACCCCTTCCAAGATAGACCGCTGGAAAGCCGAGTACAACATCCCCGACAAGAACATCTACAACTACCAGAACTTCGACCAGATCGCCAACAACCCAGACATTGATGTGGTGTACATTGTGCTGCCCAACGGACTGCATGCTGAGTACACCATCAGGGCGGCCAAAGCGAAAAAACACGTCATCTGCGAGAAGCCCATGGCTACCAGCGTGGAAGATGCGGTGCGCATGCTGGAGGCCTGCCGCCAAAACAACGTGCAGTTGTCCATCGGGTACCGGTTGCATTTTGAGCCCTACAACAAACGCGTGATGGAACTGGGCCAGAAACAGCTTTTTGGCAAAGTCCAGAGCATTGAGGCCAGAAACGGGTTCAACATCACCCGCTCAAACCCCAACGTCTGGCGACTGGACAAAAAACTGGCCGGGGGCGGACCGCTCATGGACATGGGCATTTACTGCGTGCAGGGCGCCTGCTATACCTTGGGAAAAGCCCCGGTGGCGGTAACAGCCCGTTTTGGCGAAGTAACCCACAAAGACTATTTTGATGAAGTGGAGCAGTCAATTTCCTGGAAAATGGAGTTTGACGACGGCACCATAGCCGATTGCAGCACCAGTTACGCCGAAGGGCAAAGCCTTTTAGCCGGCAAAGCCGAGAAAGGCTGGTGGCGCGTGGAGCCGGCTTACGCGTACTCCGGCAAAAGCGGCGAAACCAGCAAAGGCAAAATGGACTACCCCGATGTGTTTGAGCAGGCCCTGCAGATGGATGCGCAAGCCCTCAGCTTTAAGAACAACCAAAAGACCATTGTACCCGGCGAGATGGGCCTCCGCGACGTGAGAATCCTGATGGCTATCTATGAATCGGCGCGTAACAACGGCAAGCGGGTACCCATTTCCTATGCTTAAGTAACCGTTTGCTCCAGAAGTGCCTTTAAGATATTAAAACGTATAAAAATTGAATCGGGCCTGTTTTCTGTAAAACAGGCCCGATTCAATTTTTATCAGGGTTAATCAGGTTAAATGGTAGGCGTACCACCGGTTACCTGCACCGTGGAACCGGTCATATAGCTGGAGTCTTCCGAGGCTAGCAGCACGTAGATCGCCGAAAGTTCTACCGGTTGGCCGGGGCGTTTCATGGGCGTGTCTTTCCCGAAGGTTTTCACGGCTTCCTCTTTCATGGTGGCGGGAATGAGCGGGGTCCAGATCGGGCCCGGAGCCACGCAGTTCACCCGAATGCCTTTATCGGCCAGGATCTGCCCCAAGTTGGCGGTAAAGTTCTGGATGGCGCCTTTGGTGGCGGCGTAAGGCAACAGCATAGGCGAAGGCTTGTAGGCGTTCACCGAGGTGGTGTTGATGATGGTGCTGCCCGGTTTCATGTGCGGCTCGGCGGCTTTGCACAGGTAGAACATGGCGTACACGTTGGTTTTGAAAGTCTTGTCAAACTCCTCGCTGGAAATCTCCTGCATTGACTCCCGCGCCATCTGGAACGCCGCGTTGTTCACCAGAATATCAATCTGCCCGAACTCGTCTACGGCGCGTTGCACAATGGCTTTGCAGTGGGCCTCATCGGTGATGTCGCCGGGTACCAGCACGGCTTTGCGTCCGGCCTGCTCAATCCATTTGGCGGTGTCGCGGGCGTCTTCCTCTTCGTTGAGGTAAGAGATCAGCACATCGGCCCCTTCGCGCGCAAACGCAATGGCCGCCGCTTTCCCAATGCCTGAGTCGCCGCCGGTGATGATGGCTTTGCGGCCCGTCAGTTTTCCAGAGCCCTTGTAGCTCTCTTCGCCATGGTCTGGCTTTATGTTCATTTCTGATTCTTCGCCGGGCTCACTCTGCGTGGACTCGTTGAACGGCGGCTGATCAAATTTTTCCTGGGGGTCCTGCTGCTTGTTTGGATCTGAGGTTGAATTCATAGTTTCAAATTGCTTGTAGTTAAGGATCAGTTACATTCATTTTGAAACGAGAAGATGCGCAAAGGGTTAAAAACAATTCTGCAACTTCTTGCGGCTGGCACCAGAAAACCGGGCGCTGGGCGAAAACTCACTCCCAAATTGGTTTTCACCCAACGGTTAACGCTTTTCGCTTGGATTGCCTACCTTGCTTCCATGCAGCCTCTTTTTCCTACCTCCTACTCCACGTTTTGTACCTCCGCGCTGGCCTCGTATATCTCAGAGACGTACGGGCTTGGCCCGGCAACCTGCCAGTTGCTGCTGCGCGGCGTGGGCGACACCTATTTGATCAAGACGGATGCAGATTGGTTTATCCTGCGGGTGTACCGCGCCACCCACCGCTCGCTCCCGCAGATACAAGCCGAGACCACCCTGCTTCTGGCTCTGAAAAAGGCCGGGGTGTTGGTTTCTTACCCCATATTTGACCTGGCTGGGCAAGAAATTCAGGCCTTACCAGCGGCGGAAGGCACTCGCCATGCGGTGCTGTTCACCTTTGCCCCCGGCCAGTCCGTAGCGATTCTGAACCACCGGCAATTGCAACTGCTGGGCAGCCAAATGGCCAGGTTCCATACCATATCTTCCAGTACTCAACTCAATGATTCCCGCTGGACCTTTGATGTAGAGACCATGCTGGTACAGCCTTTGGAGATGGTCAAAGAGGCTTTTAATGATTTCCCCGAGGATTATGCCTGGCTTCAGGAAATCAGCCGGGAAACGCAGGACCGTCTGGCCAGCCTTAACACTTCTTCCTTCTCCAGCGGCTACTGCCACTTTGATTTCATGCCCAAGAACTTCCACTTTGAGGGAAATGAAAAGCTCACCTTCTTTGACTTTGACTTTTTTGGCCAGGGCTGGCTGGTGAATGATCTGATGACTTTCCGGGAACAGCTCTGCCTGGATGTACTTTCGGGGAGAATGACGCAAAATGCCGCAGAAATCGCTTTTGCCACGGTAGTAGAAGCCTACCGGGAACACCGTTCGCTCAGCGACGAAGAGGTAGCCGCCGTTTCGTCCCTTAGCGTGGGATTCTGGTTTTTCTACTTAGGCTTCTACGCCACCCATGACCAGTTCACGCCCCACCTGCAACCCGCCCGCCTTCAGCAACGCATGAGTTTATTCAGGCGCCTGAACGAGAAATTCTGGAATAAATAGAGGCGCTGAAACCTATCAGGTTTACTCCTGGAAAGGAGAAAGTACCCGCCAAGAGTAGACAAACGAAAAGAAGAAACGTATACTCGCACCTGAATTGGCCGCCTCAGAAGCCTCCGTCTGAAAGCTTTTAGAGGGGCGACCGTACCTTTGCGTATGACAACTCCTGTTTCTTCCTCCCCCGCACAACCAGAATTAACCAAGCTCAATCTTTGGGTGATGACCATTGCCACCGGTATGGTGGTAGCCAATCTTTATTATAACCAGCCGCTTTTGGGTAGGATTGCCGCTACGTTCCAGGTCTCCGAGGCCTCGGCGGGCAGTCTGGCCATGCTCACCCAGATTGGCTATGCCGTGGGCATGTTGTTCATTATTCCGCTGGGCGATATGCTGCGCCGCAAAAGGCTTATTATGATAGATTTTGCCGCCATTATTATTGCGCTGCTACTGGCCGGTTTCGCGGTGAACATTCAATCCTTGATGGTGGCCAGTTTCCTGATTGGGGCTACCTCGGTGGTACCGCAGTTGCTGGTGCCTATGGCCGCGCACCTGGCCAAACCCGAGGAACGGGGCCGCACTGTGGGCTTTGTGATGAGCGGCTTGCTGATTGGCATCTTGCTGTCCCGCACCGTGAGCGGATTTGTGGGCGCACACCTGGGTTGGCGGGCCATGTTCTTTATTGCGGCGGGCATGATGCTCCTGCTGTGGCTCATCCTTTATTTCCTGCTCCCCGAGGTACACCCTAATTTCAAAGGCACCTACAAGAACCTGATGAAATCTCTGGTGCATTTGATCCGGGACCAGCCAATGCTGCGGCTGGTTTCCTTACGAGGCGCTTTGTGTTACGCCTGCTTTGGGGCGTTCTGGACTACGCTGGTGTTCCTGCTGGAAGAACCGCCGTTCAACGCTGGCAGTGACGTGGCCGGACTCTTCGGGTTGATTGGAGCCGCCGGGGCACTGGCCGCCGGTTACATGGGCCGCCTAAGCGACAAAGGAAATGCCTTTACCGTTACCACCATCACCATTGGGTTGCTGGTGCTTTCTTACGTGGTGTTCGGGTTCTCCAGCCGCAGCATTATTGGACTGGTTATTGGCGTGATTTTAATGGACTTAGGCGTACAGGCTACGCACATCTCCAACCAGGCCTTTATCTTCTCTATCCTGCCGGAGGCCCGCAACCGGCTCAACACCGTCTACATGGTGACTTACTTCATCGGGGGTGCATCGGGCACTTTCCTCGCCAGCCATGCCTGGCACCTCTGGAAGTGGAACGGTGTGGTAGCCATGGGCCTTTTGTTCTCGGGGTTAGCGCTCCTGCTGCACCTGCTGTTCATGCGCTCAGAAAGCAACGCATCGCAGGCGGTGAAGCCCTCCTAGAAAGTATTTCTGTTTAGGGCCTGTTTTGCAGAAAACAGGCCCTAAACATATCTTCGAAACCACTGAGGAAACTGAGCGCAGGTGCTAGTCTCCGCCGCCGCAGTCACCACCTCCATCTCCGCCGCAATCACTATCTCCAGCATCGGAATCACTGCCTTCCCCCAGGCTGATGTATCCCATCTCGGGGGAATCCGAGGCAGGTAAGTGGCTGGCCTTTTTCAGCAACAAAATGAGGGCGATGAAAAAAAGACAACATCCCGCAAAAATCACGAACTCCATATTCTGACAGTTTAAATACGTTCTGACGTCCTTTTCCTACAACAGAATCACTTGGCTGGGGCTACCGATGGCTCACCGTACTGCTGCACTTCTACCTGGGTGTCTTTGCCGTCGCGGAGGGTTACTTTGAACAGCTGGTCATATTGGTAATCGGCTACCTCGTTGAAGGGCCTTTTGCCGCCCAGGGCTTCCACCACCGAGAGCACCGTATTGGAGTGCCCGGCTATCACCACGGTTTTGCCTTTATAATTTTCCCGGATGTTCTGCGCCAGCCCCAGGAAATCGGTGGGGTTGTACGTCTGCACGGTAAGGTTTTTGGCTTGGGCCAGGGGCTGCAGGGTTTGTTGGGTGCGCTGGTATTTGGTGGCCAGGAGTGCGGCTATTGGGGATTTCGCCAGTTTATCACGCAAGACTTCGGCACGTTTACGGCCGGCCTCTGACAAGGCAGGGTCATCGGTCATGGTGCCGTTAGAGGCGGCTTTCTCGGCGTGCCGAACCACGTAAACCACGGTTGCTTTGCCCGAAGAGGCCTTCTGGGCCAAGCAGTCAAACAAACTGAAGACCGCCAGGAAACACAACCCTAACAGGAAGAGAGACTTGATTTGTTTCATAAGGAAAGAGCATTAGCGGAATCAAGGTAGCATAATTCCGCTAATTAAAACAGCACCAGGCGGCGGCGGTTTCTTCCCTGTTTTCAGAAAACCGGCAGCAAAACCACCTAAACCGCCAGCAGTTGGTGCAACTGCGCATATTGCAGCAGCATGATGGTCTTGGCGTCTTGGATCTGGCCGGTTTCCATGAGTTGCAACGCCTGGGGGAAAGGCAACTCCAGTACCTCAATGTTTTCCTGTTCCTCGGCGTGGCCGCCGCCTTCGGTTACTTTCATGTCTTTGCTGTACTCGGCCACAAAAAAGTACAGCTTCTCGGTCACGGAGCCCGGCGACATGTATGCTTCCATCACTTTCCGCACCTCGGTCACTTTGTACCCGGTTTCTTCTTCGGTTTCGCGGCGGATGCAGTCGGTGGGGTTGTCGTTGTCCAGCAGGCCGGCGCAGGTTTCTATGAGCATGCCGTCTGGGTTGCCGTTGAGGAAGGTAGGCATCCTGAACTGGCGGGTTAAAATAACCGAGTTGCTTTGGCGGTTATAGAGAAGTATGGTGGCGCCGTTGCCCCGGTCATAGGCTTCGCGGGTTTGGGTTTCCCAGTCGCCATCGGGTTTGCGGTACTCAAACGTGACTTTGTTGAGGGTGTACCAGTTGTCAGACAGCAGTTCGGTTTTGATATTCTTTACTCGGGGCTCAGCCATAACACGTGAATTTTCTCTTATCAGATGAAGCGGCTAAAATTAGCCGAATGCTACTTTCTTTTACAGGTAGCGCCGTGGGTTTTGGGCTTGTTTTTCAGACTTCTACCCTATTTTGGGAGCATAACGAACAATCCGCGAAAATATTTAACTATAACTATATTTAATAAAAACAGTATGTAGCAGAAGTTAGATTTACTTATGCAACCTGTTATCTCTACCCAACCTTTGGCCCGCGTCTACCTGTTTGTCCTGCTGTGCCTGGTGGCTGCCGCCGGCTGTAAATCCGCCAAAACCCACTACCGCGAGGGCCTGGAGCGCGCCAGCAAAAACGATTATTCCGGAGCCGTGCGCGAGTACGATGCCGCCATTGCCAAACGCCCCGATGATGGCAGCCTTTACCGCCTCCGCGGCGTGGCCAAGTACGAGATGGAAGACTTTGACGGCGCCTACGCCGATTTCACCCAAGCCATTAACCTAGTGCCCAATGATGCCGAGTCCTACAAGTTCAGGGGCGACATCAAGCAGAACCGGGGCCAGTACCGAGAGTCCATCGCCGATTACAACCAGGCCATCCAGCACCAGCCCAACTACGCCAAGGCGTTCAACAACCGGGGCCTGAACAAAGCCCGCCTAAAAGACAACAAAGGCGCCGTACAGGATTTCAGCCAGGCCATTGCCCTGCAGGAAGATTACACCGTGGCGTACTTGAACCGCGCCAACCTACGGATGCGGCAGAAACAGTACAGCCTGGCCAAAGAAGACTATGACAAAGTCATAGCCTTAGACCCCAGCATGGTGCAGGCCTACTACAACCGCGGCGTGCTCAACCACACCCTTAGAAACCGCAAAGCCGCCTGCGCCGATTGGCAGAAAGCCTTTGAACTGGGCTCCGCCGAGGCCAATGCCCTCATTAAGCGCTACTGCAAGTAAAACATCCCACGTTAGTTGAACCATACGGCCGTTTCTGCGCCCTTTTTCTGAAAACAGCGCAGAAACGGCCTTTCTGTTCTATTTCCTACGGTGGTTTCTTTGGGGCACGGGCGCAATTAGTATATTTGGCCCCCAGAAACCGGGGCAGACCTCTTATCTGTGCGGCAGCCCTTTAATGAACCAATATGAAATTACTGGAAGGAAAGATTGCCTTAGTTACCGGCGCCTCTAAGGGCATTGGCCGGGCCATCGCGAAGAAATATGCCGAAATGGGCGCCAACGTAGCCTTCACCTATCTCTCCAGCGTGGAGAAAGGCCAAGCCCTGGAGCAGGAATTAGCCGAGTACGGCATCCAGGCCAAAGGCTACCGCTCAGATGCTTCTGATTTCGCCCAAGCCGAAGCCTTGGTAGAAGCCGTAGTAAAAGATTTCGGGAAGCTGGATGTGCTGGTGAACAACGCCGGTATCACTAAAGACGGTCTGCTGATGCGCATGTCTGAAGAGCAGTGGGATGCCGTGATCAACACCAACCTGAAATCGGTGTTCAACCTCACCAAAGCGGCCACCAAACACATGATGCGCGCCAAGAGCGGCTCCATCATCAACATGACCAGTGTAGTAGGCATCAAAGGTAACGCCGGACAGGCCAACTACGCCGCCTCTAAAGCGGGTATCATCGGGTTCACCAAATCAGTGGCATTGGAGTTAGGTTCCCGTAACATCCGCAGCAACGCCATTGCCCCGGGCTTCATTGAAACCGACATGACCGATGAACTGGACGCCAACGTGGTAGCCGAGTGGCGGAAAGCCATTCCGTTGAAGCGCGGCGGTCAGCCGGAAGACGTAGCCAACGCCGCCGTTTTCCTGGCCTCTGACCTGTCTACCTACGTAACCGGCCAAACCCTGCAGGTAGACGGCGGAATGTTAACTTAATTTGGAATAGCCTCTTGATAGAAAGCCGATGTTAGGTAAAACTGACATCGGCTTTTTTTATTCTGCACAGGCATTTCCTTTTAGTTCTTTCAAGTAGAAGCTGTAGCTGCAGGTGCTTGGTTTGTTTTTAGGGTAGTTTGGTCAAAACAGCCCATAAACAGCAAATCTGTGGCTGTTTCCCCCTGCAGTGCTGCTGATTTTTCCTTTGGCATCTCCTCCTAAGTGCGCTCAGGCCCTGATTTTATCCCTCGCTCGCCTCTGGCGAGAGTGAGTTATGTTGCGGCGTCCCGCCGCTAGGTACACGTTATAATCTACTATTCCCGCAACGCGGCCAGAGGCCGCCCGGTAACTCACACTCGCCAGAGGCGAGCGAGGATTTACTAAAACATAAGCCTTTTTCTACAGACAATCAGAAATCCTGAACTTGCCCAAATCATCAAAACTTGAAAGCTTCGTGAGCCAATGAGAACTACCGGCACAACCTTCTCTCCTTTCAGGCTTCTTTCAAGGAAAACACCCCAAAAACGTACCTTAAACAATATCCCTGCGGCTGTTCAGTTTAGAAATAAAGAAGTTAACCCAGGGAAGTCCGCGTAAATATGCCGTACTTCTTTTTATCTTGCTTCTTGATCCTGTGACTTAACTCACCGTTTGTGCAATCACTCCAACTTCATACTACGTACTCCCCCTGGTTTGCATTGCTTTGCCTAGCGGCGGGAATTGGCGTTTCCTGGTTTATGTACCGCAAAGGCGGACCCTGGCCCACGGGGCTGCGCTGGCTTCTGGCTTCGTTGCGGGCTCTGTTGGTAGCGCTGGTTTGTTTTCTGCTGCTGGAGCCGTATACCCGCCGCATCCGGCAGGAAGAAGTGAAACCCAAAGTGGTACTGGCGCTGGACAATTCCCAATCGGTGGGGCTGTTCACGTCTAAAGAAAACCTGACGCGTACCCTGCAAGGCCTGGATGCCCTGGCCGAGCGCCTCTCAGAGGAAGGCATTGAGGTGGTGCGGCAATCCTTTCAGGAGGGCGATACCGTGCTCAACTCGTTGGCGGCGGCATCCTTCCGAGCACCTGTCACCAATCTGCACGGCCTGCTGGAAAAAGGCGACCGATCTTACCGCAACCAGAACCTGGCCGCCACCGTCCTGATCTCGGACGGAATCCACAACCAGGGCCCTACTCCTACTTTCCAGACCTACGCCGCTCCCATTTATCCGATAGCCTTAGGCGATACCGTGCCCAAGCGCGATGTGGTACTGGAAGAAGTGCAATACAACAAAATCAACTACACTGGTACTTCTTTCCCGGTGATGGCGCGGGTGCGGCACAATGGGTTCAATGGCACCAGCGTGAATGTGCTGCTGCAGGAAAACGGCAAAACGGTACAGCGCAAAACCGTAGCCTTGCCCAGAGGCGGCTCTTTTGAAGCCACTTTTCAGGTTACGGCCGCCCGGCCGGGTAAAAAGCATTACGAGGTGCAGGTACAACCCTTAACCGGCGAGTTCACCAACCTGAACAACCGCCGCCATGCGTACCTGGAAGTCATCAAGGGCAAGCTGAAGATTCTGGTGGCCGCCGCCGCTCCGCACCCAGACATCAAAGCCCTGCGCAGTGCCTTGCTCACCAATCCACTCCTGGACGTGGAGGTGGTGCTGGGCCCGTTCCAGAGTCCTTCGTTCAAAACGCCCTATGACGCGGTGGTGCTGCACCAGATCCCGAACATTAATGGCGTGGGTTCTGACTGGCTGCGCCGATTGCGTTCTTCCAACGTGCCCACCTTCTACATTCTGGGCGCCCAAACCGATTACAATGCCTTCAACACCCTACAGGCCGGGGTACAGTTGAACCGTCCTTCGCCGCAGTACGATGAAGTACAACCGCTGCTGAACAATCGCTTCCGGCGTTTCTCCACCGAGCCTATCGCCCAAACCCGCATCAAATCCTGGCCCCCTACCGCTGTTACCTTCGGAGAATGGAATGTCTCCGGCGGGTCTGAAGTAGTTTTGTTTCAGCAGGTAGGCTCCGTAAGAACCACCAAACCGCTCTTGTTGTACAAAGCCACCTCCACCACCCCATCAGCCGTGCTGCTCACCGACGGCAGCTGGCAATGGCGTCTCACCGAGGCTGCGGACCACGGCACCTCCCAGATCTATGACGAGCTTATGACGCACGTGGTGCAATTGCTGGCCAACCGCCGTAACCAGAAACGCTTGCATGTGTATCCGGTAAAAGATGAGTTTGAGGTATCAGAAGGTGTAGCCCTGCAGGCCGATGTCTTCAATGCCGTCCAGGAAGAGATCTTTGGGCAGGATATTGCCGTGACTCTCACCCACGAAGGTGGCAAGCAAACCCGTCACCGGTTCAGGCATGAACAAGGCGGCGAGGGCCTGCGCCTTGGCAATTTACCGGCCGGTGTGTACCGCTACACCGCCTCGGCCAGGGTAGAAAACCAGAATTACACCGATAACGGTGAGTTTGTGGTGCAGGAACAGAACCTGGAATCACTGCTGGCCGTGGCCGATCATGGCTTGCTCCACCAAATTGCGCAACGCTCCGAAACCCGGCTGTACTACCCTACCCAACTGGCCCAACTGGAACAGGATCTACTTAAAGCCAAGTTCAAGACCGTGCTGCGCAGCCATGAAGAAGAAAAAGACCTGCTGGAACAACCCTGGTTCTATTTCCTCTTGCTGGGACTTGCCTGTAGTGAATGGGCACTGCGGCGTTTCTTCGGGACTCTATAATCAAAAAGGCCGCCCCAAACAGGCGGCCTTTTTGATTATGGCTTATGAGCCGGTGGTGGCTCCCGCGGCCGAGGAATTAACTTCCGGCGCAATAGTATCTGCCCGGTTATCAGCGGCTCCGGTTTCAAAATCTTGCGCCCGTACCGAAGGGTCCCGGTGTTCCGTGGCAGTAGGCTCCACCTCCGCTTCTTTAGGCTTAGGCCCCGAGTTACAGCTCACCAAAATCAGCAACTGCAAGGCTGCGCTCCACATGAGTATCTTTTTCATAGTTTCAGTAGTTTATGTCTTGTATAGAAAACAACTTTTAAATAGAAAGCTATTTTCTATACGAAGGAATGTATTCAGTGGCACGGTTTAAAAGCAGCGACTATAACCCACAAATTTATGCTACTTTGGTGCCTTGTATCGGAGAAGTTGATTTAAAACTAACAACTCAAGGAAAAACCAACTAGAGATAGCTTTGCTCCGTTTTAAGGCAAAGTCAAAGGACAACCTTAAAAACACCCACGTAAAAACTTCAGAATAGAGCAGAACAAACCAGGCATGGGGAACCCCTATAATCCATAAGAAGGAAGGCATACCCAGTGCATTCCCACACCTCTGGCTTACGGTGCGGTAGTTTATATAGGAATCGGCTGATATCAATCTAATGCAAAACCTCTACTTTCAACTTCTACGCCTTAGTTAGCTGGGTATTCAATCTAAAACTTGGGAAAGTATAGTTATATAAAGTAGTTTTTTGCATACTTCTGCTCAAAAAAACAACTTATCTCACTCAGAAGCACTTTAGAGAGAAGGTAAAAGTGCGTAGCTTTACTAGCTGGTTTACTTTCATCGGCACCTATTTCCCAGCTACTTACTATTAGAATGTTTTTACTGCGCTCATCCGCACTTTTTGGTTGGGAAACCTTTACGCGTACCCAAACCATTAGCCTTAAAGTTGAAGGATAGTATCCGTTACATGAAATACCCATTCCTGTTTTTTGTCTTTTTCCTTAGCTGTTTTTCGGCTTTTTCGGCCAATGAACAAGAAAACCTCCTGCAGCAACTGGATCAGGAATTAGAAAAAGAAAAGTCCTACCAAGCCCAGAAGGTTGCCCGCATTGATCGTTTCCGAGCAAAACTGAAGCAAACGAGTAGCAACTCAGAGGGCAGATACACCCTCTATGCCCAGCTGTATGAGGAGTACAAATCCTACAACTATGACTCGGCGTTTCACTACGTCACCCAATTGCAGAAACTGGCTTATTCCCTTAAAGATGTCTCTAAAATCAACGAGGCGAAAATCAGGCTAGGCTTTATTTTGCTTTCCTCGGGCATGTTCAAAGAAACCTTTGACTCCCTGGAAACCGTGAACTCAAGATTGCTCACCACCGCCAATAAGCAGGAATTCTTCGCCCTGATGGCCCGGGTGTACTATGACCTGTCTGATTTCAACAAGGACACCCACTATACCCAACGATATACTCAGGAGGGAAACCGCTACATTGACTCAGCTTTGGCGGTTTCTGCCCCAAACTCTTACACGTACTTGTATTACCGGGGATTACGCCACGCCAGAACGGCCAATATTGAGGAAGGTCTGAAGGATCTGAATAAACTTAACCAGAGGGCTGATCTGTCTTTCCATCAACGGGCGGTGGTAGCCTCCACCCTGAGCGATCTTTACCTGCGTTTGGGCCAAACGCCCAAAGCCATTCCGCTCCTGATCCAGGCCGCCATCTCTGATATCAAGTCCTCTACCAAAGAGACCTCCGCCATCCTGACCCTTGCTAACCTACTGCACGAGCAGGGCGACCTTACCAGAGCGTACAGCTATACCAAAAAAGCCTTAGCCGATGCCAACTTCTACGGGGCCCGCCACCGCAAAATTCAGGTTGGGTCTGTGTTGCCCATCATTGAGGGCGAAAGGCTTAATACCGTAGAGAACCACCGGAAAGTGTTGATCATCTACTCCGCGGTGGCTACCCTGCTCACCTTTGTAATCATCTTTTTCATCTTCGTGACGCTACGGCAACTTAAGAAACTGCGGCTGGCAAAAAAGGAAATAGACGCGGCCCACACGGTTCTGCAAGCTACCAACCAACAGCTGCAGGAAACCAACAATAAATTGCTGGAAGCGAACAAGATCAAGGAAGAATATATTGGCTATTACTTCAACATCAACTCAGATTACATTGAGAAGATTGAGAAAGTGAAAAGGGCAATTGATCAGAGCCTCACTGCCAAGAAATACGATCAACTCAAGTACATTGTCAATAATATCAATATGGCCAAGGAGCGCGAGGAGCTGTTCCTCAGCTTTGACAAAGTATTTGTGAAGCTTTTCCCTAACTTCATTCAGGAATTCAATTCGTTCTTCAAGCCCGAGGACCGGATTAAATTGCCAGATCACCAAACCCTGAACACTGACCTGCGAATCTTTGCGTTAATCCGCCTGGGAATTCATGAGAATGACAAAATCGCGAAGATCTTGGGGTACTCGGTAAATACCATTTACGCGTACAAGACCCGTATAAAGAACAAATCGGTGATCCCGAACGAGGAGTTTGAGAGACGGATGATGGAGATAAAACCAGTTTAGCTACTTATTGCGCCACAGCTGTTTTAAGGCTGATTCTGAAAAACCAGCCTTAAAAATAAAGCTCGAATCACATTTAATCATCTAAAACAAAAAGGAGGCCTCTACTGGAGCCTCCCCTTTGCTAACAAACTCAAAACAATTTTTCTATACTTTTCATTAAGGCCGTAGCACCAGTTTCTGGGTTTCACTGACGGCATCAGACTGTACGGTTACGTAATACACGCCTCCGCTTAGGTGCTGGATTGGCACAGTAACCTTAGAGGTACCTTTGGCAATTTCTTTCTGGTACAGGATTTTCCCAGCCACGTTAGAAATGGTAAGGTGAGCAACCAGACTGCCCACTCTATTTATCCCTATTTCTATTTCGTTGCCCGTGGCTGGGTTGGGAAAAACCTTGAACAACCTTCCGCTTTTGCCCGGAGCCACTTCATCAAGAATACCTGTGACAGGGGCAATCTCATTCAGGATGGCGCGGGCGGCGTCAATCTCCAGATTGGAGAAATGGGCAGAGGCGGTAGCCAGTTTCTGTTGAATGGCGGCATCGTTGGCGTGCTGCTTTCTCAATTGGTAAAGCTTGTGCACCAGCCGTAGCTCGTTCTCGCCGTATGAAACCCCGGTGTAGGCTTGTACTTTTTTCAAGTATTCAAATCCGGTTTCCAGGGTAGGCTCAAAGATGGTCCCCTCGCCGTAGTCGTTCCAGGTAACTAGCTGCACCATGTCCAGTTTGCTCTTGTGCTGGTTCAGACGGGTCAAGGTTTGGTCCAAGGTAGCACCGTTGTTGTGCGGGATGGTGAAATATCCGGTTCCTGAACCTCCTTCTTCATAGAAATCCACAAAACCCGGGTAAGCACTGCCCATTACTGTTTTCAGTTGAGGCGCCCGGTTGTTGTAAAAACTATCCAGATGGTCCAGGTGGCTTCTGTTGTCCTGATACACCCAGGCATACTCCCCATCGGCATTCACGCCCGCATCCCCGGATTCATGCCAAAGGGTGAGGAACTCAATGTCTTCTCCGCCCTCGGCCAGGATCTGTGACCATTGAGAAGGCTGCTGGAATGTAATAGGCCCGAAAATACCAACCAATGGGTCCTGGCCGGCACCGGTACGGATGTACTGGGGTTTATTGAAGTAGTTGTTTTTGAGATAGCGCAGGTTAGCCTTAGCATCCTCAATGTTCCGGCTGAACCGGTCTTCCATGATAACCCCAAACTGCATCCCAAAATCGTCTACATATGAAACAATGGCGTTGGAACTGGTTAAAAGGTCATTCACGTCTGCGTTGGAGCCCTGGGTACCGTACCAGTTGATGAGCACGCCATCAATGCCAGACAATTTCATGAGCAGCAAGTGATACTCTATCACGTCTTTATCGCGGCTGGCGTAAGGGCCAATAAGCGGGTAAAAGTGCGCTGCAATCTGCCGTTTGCCGTTGGCATCCACAATGTTGGGGTTCTTATTGTTCATGGTCCAATGCCAGCCCCACCGGCCAATGGACGCAGGTGTTTCAAACCAGGGCATGTAGTGCATGTACACTTTCATGTCATTGGTTTTGGTCACCGCCCGCTGCGCCCACCCGTGGTGAACGCTTAGCAGCAGACCCAGTATGAGTAGAATTCTGCCTTTCATACACTCTTTTGTTGATTATAACTTTAGAAACGTTTCCCTCATTCTCCTCTTGGAGGACAATCTACCACAATGACTCCTTGCAAGCATTGTCCAGGAGAACGGCCAGGGATGATTTAGGGCCGTTTTCTTTAAAACAGCCCTAAACCAGGATGTGAGCCTTGAACTTATTTTGCGGTTAGTAAGCTGATGGCTGCTCCACCGCCGGCAGCCAGTTTCAATTTGTGCTTGGTCTGCTTGTCTACCGTGATTTCCTCAATCTTGTACTCGGTTGGGTTTGTATCCCAGTGGGCAGTGGGGCCATCGCGGTAAACCCGGGCTTTGTATTTCTTTCCGTCTTCCAGAAAACTGAAGTCAATGGTTACTTCGCGTGGGTTCTCATCAGTGATGGCGCCTACAAACCAATTGCCGGTTTTGCGCTCCCTACGGGCAATGGAAACATGATCGCCAATCTCGCCGTCCAGCACAACAGATTTATCCCAATCTACCCCTACTTCTCTGATGAACTGGAAAGCGTCTATGCCTTTGTAAAACTCAGGCAAATCTGCCGCCATCTGCACAGGGCTGTAGATGACTACGTAAAGTGCCAATTGGTGCGCCAAAGTAGTTTTCACCGAATTCTTTGGTCTCAAGCCACCCAGTTTCAGGTTGAAAATACCTGGCGTATAGTCAATAGGTCCGGCCAGCATGCGGGTGAATGGCACAATAGTCAGGTGGTCGGTGGGGTTACCACCATCCGCAGACCAGGCGTTGAATTCCTGACCTCGCACGCCTTCGCCCGAGATCAGGTTAGGATAGGTTCTGCGCAAGCCGGTAGGTTTGATGGGCTCATGCACGTTGATGGCAATGTTGTACTTAGCCGCTTTCTCAAGCACCCGACGGTGGTGGTTCACCATCCACTGCCCGAAGTGGTGCTCCCCTTCCGGGATAAGCTTGCCCACGTAGCCTAATTTAGCGGTATTAATACCGTACTTGTTCATGAGTTGATACGCCGCGTCCAGGTTCTTCTCATAGTTTAGCGGCGAAGCCGACGTTTCATGATGCATGATCATCTCCACGCCTTTGCTTTTGGCATATCGTGTAACTTCGGCCAAATCATAGTCTTTGTATGGAGTGGTAAAGTCAAAGGCGTTCTCTCTTCTGGCGTTATCGGTCCAGCGGTCCCAGCCGGTATTCCAGCCCTCCACCAGTACACCTTTCAGGTTGTTGGCAGCGGCGAAGTCAATGTATCTTTTGGTGTTGGCGGTGGTGGCACCGTGACGCCCGCCTTCCATGTCCCAGCCAGATTTTTCCAGGTGCATCTCCCACCAGATACCGTTGTACTTCATGGGGTGCACGTATGGCACCGCTCCCAATTTGTTTGGCTCGTTCAGGTTCAGCACCAGTTTGGATTCGATCAGGTCACCGGCTCTATCGGCCACCTGGATGGTACGCCAAGGGGTGTCAAATGGAGCCGTACGCTTCACGGCATACCCGTATCGGTCTGATTTTACCAAGGAACTGGAAAAAGACAGATTGCTGGTGTCGGCCAATAGCGTCATGCTGGCGTAATCGGTTAGGTTGGCTTCGTGAATGCTCAGGTACAGGCCATCGGTGGTTTTCAGGGTGAAAGGCGTGTGCACAGAATTTTCCGGAATGCTGGTAAACGCCAGGGTAGGATCTCCTTTAGACGGGGCATTGATCCTGGAAATTGGTGTGTGGTTATACACGTGTTCATAACTGTCCCAATCGCCGGGTGTCCACCAGGACTGGTGATCTCCCGTCATTTTGAACTGAGTGTTTTCCTGCGCGATGATCACCTCTTTCAGGTTCTCCTGCACCGGAAAGGAGTACCGGAAGCCCACACCGTCGTCATACACCCTAAAAGTCACGTTGATCTGGCGCTTCAAGTTGGTCTCTTCCTGTAATTCCACCACAATCTCTTTGTAGTTATTGACTACCTGTGCCTGCTCGCCCCAAGGCATGTCCCAGGTCTCGTTTTTAGAACTGGTGCGGGTATTTACCACTTTGAAGTTTTCTTTCAAAGCCGGTCCATCTTTCAGACCAAAGCCCATCAATGAAGTGTCAATGGCTTTTTTATTCTTGAAGGACACCTGGTACGCAGGTTGCTTGGAAGGAGTCAGAAAGAACTCCAACGTAATGTTACCAGAGGGAGAAGTAACTTTTGACAAAGAAGTGTTGCCCTTTTCTGCCATAGGAACTGACTTTGTACTACAGGACCATCCGCAGGCAAGTGCAATAAGTAAAATGAAGGGTTTCCAAAGGTGAAGTATTCTCATTCCTTCTAAATTGTTAGTGGGTAAGGGGGTTGAAAATGGGGGCAAAATGCTCTTTGATAGAACGAAGAGGCACCTGCCCAATGTTTATTTTGGGCTTGTTTCCATGAAAACAAGCCCAAAATGGATTTTCAAGGCAAACGGGTGCCCTGTACCCTGCTTGCAAGGCAAAAAGTAGGTTTTTAAAGCAGCGAAGGTCCTTTGGCAGTTGCAAAGCCCTTCGCTGCTGTCTCCATAAATAGATGGTTTTTAAATGGTTTGGAAAGTGGGTTAGTTACTCACAATGTTCAGCGTTTTGGCATCCGTCACGCCGTTGATGGAGAGGGTGATGTCATAGGTTCCGCCGGTAGCCACCAGGAAGTTCTCGTTGGTTCCCGGATTGCTGATCTTACCGCTGGTGAAGGCCTCACCGGTACGGGCCAGATTATTGTTGTAGAAGAACATGAGACCACCCCAGGTGCCGTTTTCCAGAATCACGAACTCACGGCCCTCAATTAAGCGTACGTCCTCCCATGTCCAGGTGTAGGTGTTTCCGTTCAGGGTTGGCAGCTTCACCTCATACGGCTCATTCCAGGCACCCTCTGCCCCAGAAGGCAGGTAATACGCATTCCCGAAGAAACCCACCTGGGTATTGGCGTAGTTGATAAGCAGATCGCCGGTTCTGATTTTTGTTTCCTTCCAGGCCCCAGTAGCAGCCGTGTATTTTAGGCGAACCGTGAACATGCCGTTATCATGGTTGGGAATGTTGTCTGTGTAATATCCAATGTTATTTATTCTGGTATCCCAGGCTACCCCGTAGTTGGGCACGCCAAAGTTGGTGAAAGTGACAATGTTGTTATCATTGAACACCTCCCATCCGTTGCCAATTCTGTACCGATAACCGGCAGCCCCTTTCAAAGGAATGTTTTTGGCTTCAAATACCGTAGAATCTTTAGAAGTATACACCATGGGCAAGGCGGTACTGGTGGCCCATTGGCCAGGAGTAGCATCCCCAATGATATTGCCTTGGACTCTTACCATTCTGAAAGTCTTGTCATTAGAGTTCACAAAAACGTAGTACAGGCCTTCATCGGTCACCTGAATAGCCGGAGCATTTGCCTCTAAGGTGCCATAGATGAATTCATCTGTGAAACCGGTGTGCCCGGCACTGGTTCCTACGCCACGGGTACCCCCGCCTACTGCGCCATATACCGTACTCACTCCTTCTTTTGCCTCAGTAAACTGAAGGGTACTGTTGGCCCCTACGTACATGAACTGGCCGTAAATGCCCGGCATGTTATTGACTTTAGCTCCTTTACCGGGATCCAGTACGGCCCGGTTCATACGGGCAGTAGGATCAGTTGCCGCGGAGGCAATGGTGTTAGAGCCATACACGTACATTCCTTCCAGTTTAGGTTCCAGAGGCACCCCATCCGGGATCTCGTTCTCTTCAAAGCAGGAGAAGAGCGTAAAAGATAGAAGCGTGAGCAGAAGAAACTGCTTCAACTGTATTTTAAACATATAGATCTTTCTATTGATGTTTCTGATTAGTCTTGAAACCTTTGATTAGTACCCGGTGCTGCGGACCATATTAGGATTACTGTTCAACTCCTGTAAAGGAATTGGATAGTAGTAATCGCGGGCTTGGAAGATAACTGGTCCGGTCTGGGTTTTGTAGCGCACGTTGTATTTCAGAACCTCCTCTTCCACAATACCCCAGCGTACGATGTCATACCAGCGATGGCCTTCGGCAAAGAGCTCCTTAAAGCGCTCTTCCCTTATGATACCCTGCAAGGCGGTTCCAGTCAGGTTCTGCAAATCAACAGACGGTTGCGGCGTATTAGGATTAAGGTTGTAAGCTCTTCTGCGTACTTTGTTCACGTATTCCAGCGCCACGGCATCATTTCCTAAATTATTCATCACCTCGGCATACATCAGGTACACATCCGCCAGGCGCATGATAATGATGTTGGTGCCGCTGTTCCGGTTAGTGGTGTTCACGGAGTAGTCCTGCGGAACATATTTCCGGAAGCTGTGACCGGTCATGTTGAATTCGCTCACTCCAGCGGGCTTCATGCTTCCATCATCAGTAGCAACCAGGTCTGCCGGATCATAGGTAGCAATTCTGAGGCGTGGATCTGTACCGAACCGTTCAATATTCACTGCGTGCGGCGTTACGTTGCTCCAGCCTCTGCCCGGAGGAGCCAATGACAGTGCAATGCCAGAGCCAAGCCCGTTTTCCCAGATGTTCTGCTGCATGTCTACGGTGTAATTTAACTCCCACAGAGACTCAGAACTAAACTCGTTTTTGCCCTGGAACAGGTCATTGTACCGCTCAAATGGCACCAGTGCGTAGTTGGAGTTATTGATGATTTCCTCAAAATAAGGTCTGGCCAAGGCGTCTTCCCCCATGTACAGGTACACTTGCCCCAGAAAACCCTTCGCAGCAAACTTGTTTACTCGAGCAATGTTGTTGGCATCCCAGGAAGGAGGCAGAGCGGCTTCAGCTGCTTTGAAATCAGCCAAAATCTGGTTGTATATTTGCTCTACTGTGGCTCTGGGCTGCATCAGTTCCTCGCGAGTGGTGGCTACTTTCAGGATCAGCGGTACAGCCAGCACCGTTTTGTTTCTGTCATAGGTAGACTCACCCCAAAGCCTTACCAGGTGGAAGTATGCAAATGCTCTCAGGAACTGCGCCTGTCCTACAATCTGGTCTAACCGCTCACGGGTAGCCGCATTGGGGTTGTTGGCTTCAATGAACTTGGGTGCATTTTCCAGGACGTCATTGGCGCGGGCTATAACTCTGTACCAGCCTCTCCAGGCTACGAGTACGTTCCCGTCGCCCACGGTTACTTCGTTTCGGGCTTGAGCATTCCAGTAATCAGACTCATGAGGCAGTGCCAGCAAGGTCTCCACGTAGAACGTTTGCCCATATAAGTCTAAGCTTTTCACGGCTGAATAAACCGAGTTCAGGGCCAGATCAAAGTTCTCCACCTTGGAGTAAAAATTACCGGAACTCAGCTCATTCTCATTCTGCACATCCAGGAAGTCATCTTCAGAACAACTGCTGAAGCAAGCCGCTACCGTGAGAAACGTAAATACAAATCTTTTTATGTTCTTCATTTTAATTCTTCTGTTTAGGAATTGCCCTGCTTAAAACTTCACTTCTAACCCGCCGGTCACGGTACGCACCTGTGGATACATGCCATAGTCAATGCCCCGACTGATGTTGGAACCGGCAATCTCCGGATCAAGGCCAGAATATTTAGTGAAAGTCAGGATGTTGTTGGCGTTCAGGAAAATTCTCACGCCGCTCAGGCGTACTGGAGTTAAGACTCTTGCCGGAACATTGTAGCCAATCTGGATATTCCGCAGTTTCAGGTAAGAACCGTCTTCAATAAAATAAGAAGAGGGTCTGCTGAAGTTACCGTTAGGGTCACTCCCAATGTTTCTGGGGTTTTTGGTGTGGTTTTCGGGAGTCCAGGCCTCAAAGATATCTGTAGTGGTGTTGTAGTCACCGTAGAAGTTGCGTGCGTACGCTTTGTTGGCATTGAATACATCTACTCCTTGAACTCCCTGAAACTGTAGCGCAATGTCTAATGATTTGTTGAAGACCACGCCAATATTGAAGGCGTATGTCATTTTTGGCCACGGATTACCAAGGATTACACGGTCATCTACTGTAATTTCTCCGTCGCCGTTGATGTCACGGTACATGAAATCGCCGGGACCGGTACCAGCCTCCTGGTAGATACCATCTGGGGCCCAAGTATTAACAGCGTACACATCGGCGGGAGAGTTCAGCATTTGCTGCACTTCATAGCCGTAGAAGCTTGAAACAGGTAGGCCTGCCACAGTTCTGGTCATTCCTCCAATTACCCCGGCACCACCGCCAATGATTTCTCCGCCTTCGCCCAGGTAGGTCAATTCATTTTTCATGAAAGAGGTGTTTCCGCTCACGTTGATGTCAAACTTGCGGAAGGTGGTGGTGTAGCCTAACTCCAGGTCAACTCCTCTGTTGCGCATGGTCCCGATGTTGATGGGCGGGTTTACTGGGTATTGATTATGCACGGCCACTCCCACGGAGGTTGGCAATGGCACAGAGAACAACAAATCTTTGGTGTCTTTGATGTAGTAATCAAACGAGAATCTAAGCTTGTTCTGGAAAGCGGTAAGGTCTAAACCTATGTCATGCATGGTCACTTCTTCCCACTTCACTTCCTCGTTCGGGAATCGGCTGATGAAGAATCCGGCTACTCTATTCTGGCCGGCAGCATCAAAGGCGTAAGAATCAAACTGCGAGGTGTAGGTCTTCAACCATCCGTAGGCCGGAATAGCGTCAGATCCCAAGGTACCCGTGCTCGCTCTTACTTTTAAAGTAGTGATGTAAGGTACATTCTGGAAGAATTTTTCATTTGAAATTACCCAACCTGCCGAGAATGAAGGGAATACGCCCCACGCATTCTTAGGTCCGAACGCCGGCACAGAGGCATCTCTCCTGATATTGGCTTCAAACAGATATTTCTCATTGAAATTGTAGCTCAAGCGCCCGAACTGGGAAAGTGTTCTGGCCATGTAGCGGTTCTGGCGGTCTGTGGTGTTAAAGGTACCGGTAGCCAGATTTAAGCTCCAGGCCACATCTACTGGAAACTGATTCCCTGTCACGTTAAAATGGGTGGTTTTGTATTGAGTTGCCTCGTAACCGCCCATTAGCTTGAAGTTATGCTTGCCAAACGATCTTTCGTAAGTACCCAAAAAGAAACCGGTAAGGCTTTCATCTTTGGCACTGCTATAGGTTAAAGCAGCATTAGGATTAGCGAAAGCCCCGTAATTGAAAGCTTCAAAGAACTGCTCTCCCATGTAACCGGTATACCCATATCCCACGGTTCCTCTTAAGGTAAGCCCCGCCAAAGGAGTAGCTTCCAGGTACATGTTACCATCCAGGCGATTGTAACTGCGGGTTTCATGTTGCTGGTATTGGGTAGCCACCGGGTTTGGTCCTTGGAAGAAAGCCGGACCTCTACCCCAGCCGCCAAACTGGTTTGTCTCATCCCGCACAGGCATTATGGGCAAAGAACGGTAAGGAATACCCCCAGAATAGTTCTCGTTGAAGTTATTGATTGGGTCTTCAATCACTTTAGATAATAGCGCGCTTTCACCTAGTTTCAGCCATTTGGTGAGTTTGAAGTCTGAGTTGATTCTGGCGCTTAGCCTTTTGTAGGTATTTTTAAGAAGTAGCCCATTTTCATCATCATACCCCAAAGACATATAGAAATTAGAATTGTCATCTCCTTTGGAGAGGGAAAAATCATAAGACTGAATCATGCCGCTACCACCATAGTACTCATTAATCCAATCGGTATCAGGATTATTGGGGTTGTCTAAGATGGCGTAAGGCGTTTGTCCGGCGTTGACCATCGCCTGCTTCTTATATTTGACGTAGTCTGCGCCTCTAAGAAGCTCAGGCAATTCAATGGGAGATCTTCTTCCTACAGATGCTTTGAAGTTAGCCTGCAGTTTGCCTTTCCCCCTTTTGGTTGTTACCAAAATAACCCCATGGGCCGCTTTGGCACCATAGATGGCGGCAGAAGCAGCGTCTTTCAAGATCTCAATGGACTCCACATCCTCGATGTTGAAGTGGTTACCCGGCCCCATCCTGATACCGTCTACTACCCACAGCGGCTCAGTATTATTTATAGAACCAACCCCTCTGATGTGGATGGTAGGTGCCTGCCCCGGTGCTCCCCCGTTCTGGGTAATATTCACCCCTGCGGCCTGCCCTTGTAAGGCCTGGTCAATACGGGTGAGCGATTTGTTTTCCAATGCTTCCGTTTTAACAGAAGAAATAGAGCCTGTAACGTTAGACCTCTTCTGAACGCCGTAACCTACTACCACAACCTCATCAAGCACATCGGCCTGAGAAGAAAGAGCTACATTGATTTGTGATCTTCCGTTTACCGGAACCCGTTGGGTGGCGTACCCAATGTACGAGACCACCAGCACCGAATTAGTGGCACTGGGAACCGTGATGCTGAACAGGCCATTGGCATCTGTGGCCGTGGCAGTGGTGGCACCTTCCACCGACACCGTTACGCCAATAAGAGCCTCTCCGGTGTTGGCATCGGAGGCTCTTCCTGTTACTGTTAAACCTTGGGTTGGTACCTGTACACGCATGTCGGCCATGGCAGTAAAGCCCACCATGACCAAAAGCGCGACTACCAAACTACACACTCCATAGAATTGCTTCATTGGTCTCTTTCTGTTTTTGTCTGTTAAAGATGATTGATATGAAATGCTGATGCTCCGTTGGCAGAAAACCGATAATCTGTCTCATTACGTTGGTGTACTAATACTCAGCCGCAGGTCTGTAATTGACAAACTGTTAATAATTCTTCTACCAGAGCTACCTTTTTTACACAAAGAAAATTTTAACCTATACTAACTTCAATAATTATATAAATAGTATAGAAAATATAGACTAAAACGACAGGTAATAAATTGACAGTTAATGAGTTAATAAAATCAAAAATATAGATTCCTTATTTATAGATTAGACAATATCATAGAGCTTAAAACGTCAATTTTTAGAATATTACCATTAAACCACCTCCACCATTATTCATTTCGCAATCATGCAAAACACTCTTTAACCCTAAGCTTAGCATATATCATGCTTTCCCTTTTACTCTTCAAGATTAGGTCAGCAACTCACCTTCAACAGGCCAAGTTTGCAGAACAGGTAAGGTGCCCAAAAGCATTTTCCTTGAATGAACTACTCAGATATGAAAGGCATGGGCAATGAACAGACAGGTATTTGTTTTCTAATTTACACCTATCGGTTTTCAAGGTCCTTTCTAGAAAAAAAGCCTAAAACAAACCAAAGCCGTACCTTTGCCTAACCATAAGCATTATCCCCTTGATCTACCTGCTCCTCAACAAACCCTATGAAGTTCTCACCCAGTTTACAGATGAGAACAACCGCCGCACCCTGAAAGACTTTGTGCAGGTACCTAATGTGTATCCCGTAGGCAGGCTTGATTATGACAGCGAAGGCCTGGTTTTACTCACCGACGACAAGCAACTCCAGCACCGCCTCTCAGATCCTAAATTCAAGGTGGAGAAGACCTATTGGGTGCAGGTGGAGGGAGTTCCAACAGAAGAAGCCTTGGACCAGTTAGAACGGGGCGTGCTCATCCAGGGCAAGAAAACCACGCCCGCCAAAGCAAGACTATTGGAGAATGTCACGTTTTGGGAACGCTCCAAACCCATCCGGTTCCGGGCCAACATTCCTACTACGTGGGTGGAAATCAAAATCTCACAAGGTATGAACCGGCAGGTGCGCAAGATGACCGCAGCCGTAGGGTTTCCAACGCTTCGGTTGGTACGGGTAGCCATTGGCCCGCTGCAACTAGGAGATCTGCAGCCGGGTGAGTACCGGGAGTTGACATCAGAGGAAGTGAAGCAACTGAAAGGCTTGGCAAAGCCGGTGAATACGTTTGTAAGGCCCTACAAGAAAAGGTAGCGTCGTTACGGTGTAACGACGTGGTGCTACGAAGCTACCTTGTTCCAAATATCCCTGTCGCCATCTCTGCCACAGGAAGTTACATCAGAAGTGAGCCTTTAAATTTCATAAAAGCAAGGCGTTACGGTGTAACGCCGCTACGTTTTGGCTTCCTTTTTCTGAAAAACAAGTCAAAAACGCAGACTTGCATGACATTGTCCGTCAATTGTTCGTATAGAAAAACTTATTGCTTTTGCCAGAAATGACATTGTGTCACAAATGAAGGCAAATCCGGCCTTGGCACATGTCTTGTTAATAAGAGAGCAAACAAGTTTGAATCAGGAACTACAAAAATAAAACTATAGACAATGGGAAAAATAATAGGCATTGACTTAGGAACTACCAACTCTTGCGTTGCGGTAATGGAGGGTAACGAACCAGTGGTGATTCCGAACAGCGAAGGCCGCCGGACTACTCCGTCCATCGTGGCTTTCCTGGACAACGGGAACGGTGAGCGTAAAGTAGGTGATCCTGCCAAGCGTCAAGCTATCACTAACCCACAAAATACCATCGCGTCCATTAAGCGTTTTATGGGTCGCGGCTTTTCAGAAGTAAAAGACGAAACCAGCCACGTTTCTTATAACGTGCAGTCTGGCAGCAACAATACCGTGCGTGTTCAAATTGGCGACCGTCAGTTCACACCGCAGGAGATTTCTGCCATGGTTTTGCAAAAAATGAAGCAAACTGCTGAAGACTACCTGGGTACCACAGTAACCGAGGCGGTGATCACAGTTCCTGCTTACTTCAACGACGCACAACGTCAGGCTACGAAAGAAGCCGGACAGATTGCCGGGTTGGATGTAAAACGTATCATCAACGAGCCTACTGCCGCTGCCCTGGCGTACGGTTTGGATAAAAAACACGCTGACCAGAAAATCGCGGTATACGACTTAGGTGGTGGTACCTTCGATATCTCTGTTCTGGAGTTAGGTGACGGTGTGTTTGAAGTATTGTCTACCAACGGTGATACCCACCTGGGTGGTGACGACTTCGACCAAGTAATCATTAACTGGTTGGCAGATGAGTTCAAAGCCGAAGAAGGTATGGACTTACGTACTGACCCAATGGCATTGCAGCGTCTGAAAGAAGCTGCTGAAAAAGCAAAGATTGAGCT
This sequence comes from Sabulibacter ruber, assembly GCF_017355955.1. Lineage (GTDB taxonomy): Bacteria > Bacteroidota > Bacteroidia > Cytophagales > Hymenobacteraceae > Nibribacter > Nibribacter ruber_A. The sequence goes on from NZ_JAFFID010000001.1 coordinate 1,957,469, forward strand.
TTCCTCTTCTTCTGAGACGGAGATCAACCTGCCCTACATCACGGCTACCCAAACTGGTCCTAAGCACTTAGTGCGCAGACTGTCAAGAGCTAAGTTTGAGCAGTTAGCCGATGACCTGGTACGTCGTTCAATGGAACCGGTTCGCAAGGCGTTACAAGACGCTGGCTTGCAGCCATCTGACATTGACGAAGTAATCCTGGTGGGTGGTTCTACCCGTATCCCAAGAATTCAGGAAGAAGTAGAGAAATTCTTCGGCAAGAAGCCATCTAAAGGGGTGAACCCAGACGAGGTGGTGGCCATTGGTGCCGCTATCCAAGGTGGTGTATTGACCGGTGAAGTGAAAGACGTGTTGTTGCTTGACGTAACTCCGCTTTCATTGGGTATCGAGACCATGGGTGGTGTGATGACCAAGTTGATTGAGGCCAACACAACCATCCCAACCAAAAAGTCTGAGACCTTCTCAACCGCTTCAGACAACCAACCAAGCGTAGAAATCCACGTGTTGCAGGGTGAGCGCCCAATGGCCCGCGACAACCGCACCATCGGTCGTTTCCACTTGTCAGACATTCCACCAGCACCACGCGGCGTTCCTCAGATCGAAGTAACCTTTGATATTGACGCCAACGGTATCCTGCACGTGTCTGCCAAAGACAAAGGAACTGGCAAGGAGCAGAAAATCAGAATTGAGGCTTCCTCTGGTCTGTCTGAGCAGGAAATTGAGCGCATGCGCAAAGAGGCTGAGGCCAACGCCGAGGCTGACCGCGTAGCCAAGGAGCAGGTAGAGAAAGTGAACCAGGCTGACTCTATGATCTTCCAGACCGAAAAGCAGCTGAAAGAGTACGGCGACAAACTTTCTGCCGGCAACAAAACTGCCATTGAGGGTGCCCTGGCTGATCTGAAGAAAGCGCACGAGTCTAAAGACATCGCCGCGATTGACAGCGCTATGGAAAACATCAATAACGCTTGGCAGGCTGCCTCTCAGGAGATGTACAACGCCACCCAGGGTGCTGGCCAGCCAGGTCCAGACGCCGGGTTCGGCGGCGGACAGCCGGGCAGCAACGGTCAGGGAGCCGGCCAACCAGCCGGTGACAACGTGACCGACGTTGACTACGAAGAAGTGAAGTAATTTAAAATAGGTTTAGTTGATAAAGCCTCACCGTACTACGGTGAGGCTTTTTTGTTTTCAATCAGTTTAAATGAAAAATCCTGCTTTTTACTGATTTTACAAGCATTTTAACAATGACTTGAAAACAACCTTTATTTTATTGTTAAATATTGATAACCAATAAATTATTAGGTGCGTAATCTTAGGCTGATAAAGTTACTACCATGCATTACGCCATTTACTCCCGAAACGGTACCCCCGCCTTTTTAGAAGAGGAAACCTTGGTACTAGCAAAAAACACCCTCAAAGTGCTACCTGAAGTTAGCCCCGTTGCGTTATTGGATGAAGAAGGTTGTTTATACCCTATCAAACAGGAAGGGCATAAACCGTTAGAAGAGGCCTTGCTTGCTGCGGATTATCTGGATCTGGATTTTAAGAAGGTAGCCAATCCAATCGGACTGAAATAGCAGTCCATCACCAGCACCCTAAGGCCACTCTAGAAAGAGTGGCTTTTATATTTCCCTATTACTTTTCTCTCCACACTTCCCCGTTTTCCTTTCCTGAAGGCATCTTCAAATTCAAGTTCTTTTCTGATGATTGTCTCCATTGCTTTAAAACCGTTGTAACTTGCAGGGGCAACGCAAAGACGGAAGAGAATGGATTTTATTACCCTAGATTTTGAGACGGCCACCCCAGAACGGGACAGCCCATGTGAGATTGGATTAACATTTGTGCAGAAGGGGCAGATTGTGGGCACAGAAGCCTGGCTAATCAAACCCAAATCTTACCCATATTATAATGGCTTCAACATTGCGGTGCACGGTATTAAGCCGCAGGATGTGAAAGACAAACCCGAGTTTAACCAACTGTGGCCGGAACTGCGGCCTTTGCTGCAGAACCAACTGGTTATTGCGCATAATGCCAGCTTTGACATGAGCGTGCTACGGGCCACCCTCACCACTTACCGCCTGCCTTTTCCGGAGCTAGAATACGCCTGCAGCGTGCAGTTCTGCAAACAGGTGTGGCAGGGTCTACCACAATATGATTTGAAATCGCTCTGCAATCGGCACCAGATCAAATTCCACCACCACCGCGCCGCTGCAGATTCCCGGGCCTGCGCCGAATTAACCCTGAAAGCCCTGGAACATACCAACTGCAGCAACCTGGCAGATTTCCCCGAGAAGCTAAACATCAACCTGGGACGGCTGTTTGAGGGAGGCTATACGGCTTCGTCGGTAAAGAAAGCGCCTAAGAAGAAAAAAGCTTTTCCTTTTTAGAAACACGCTCCCCTACTTCACTTATTTTGAGTAATTCGTCAAAACAAAAAGAAGCTGCCCGCTTAAGGCAGCCTCTTTTTTATGGCTACTTTTTTCAAAGTAATTACAAAACAGTAGAGATTTTAGACACGAAAGCCTCATGCACCTGCTGTCGGGTTAAGATGTGGCCTTGCTTCTGCGCCTCATCGGCTAACTGGAAGCCCAGGCGGGCAGCTGCCATACGCTGGGCCGGGGTGCCGTGGTGTCCTGAGCTGGCAAATCCGCAGTCTCCAATCTGGAAGAAAAGAGTAAGGAAATCCTCTACGCGCTTGCTGTTATAGGTAGCCCCTCTTTTGTGCGTCATATAATACGCTGCCATGAAGTCTGCTTCCAGTTCAGTATAACGGGTTGCCTCGGCTCTGTCCTGGGCTGCTCCGTTGGGGTACCACGCAGACATATTTTTGAATTGGATCTGGTGAGCCCACTCGTGCGCCAGAATGCCAGTCCAAACAATGCCTGGCTCTACTCCTGTCTCGGTGAGCATCTCTACAATACCGTCTCCAATCACGATCAGGTTCCGGTAGGTAGTAGCGAATCCATCCAAGGCGAAGAAAGGTGATTCCGGAAGGTAAGACGAGAAGGTGTTAAAGTAGAGAATCTGGTCGGCAGCGGCGTAAGCCTGCTCACGGGTCTTAATGTTGGCCCCTACAATCTGGTAAACGTCTGCCAGTTTCTCGCGGTCGTTCAGGGTGGCGGTGTGCTGCCCGTTCAATTGAATCAGATTAGGCATGTCCCAGAAAGCCTCCAGGTCTCTCTTCCGCTTCGCCATCAGCTCAGTATATTCTCCGTTCTGGCCGAAATACTGCTCAGAAGTATCAAAGTAAGCCGAGTACTGGTTCAGGGTCATGTACAGGTTCAATACGGAATTGGCGGCCTGCGCCGACCCGAAGAGGGCGATCAGGTCTTTTCCGAGGGGAGCTAAATACTTATTCTGCACGGCTACGAACTGGGTGGGACCACAAGTGCTGGGAGCCACGGCATCATAGGTGAAGAGATTTCTGAGGTTCTCACCCGGTGCCGCATAGTCAGCTGGCGTAGTGAGGGCTAGGTTTTGGGGGATTTCTAGGCCAGAGGCAGGCAACACGCCTACATTCCGCAACTGAGAGCCTGTTTTCACGCTCAGCTCTTCCATCTGGTTTTCACAGGAAGCGGTAGCAAATCCTACCGCAAGGCACATCAGGGCAAACGTAGATTTTTTCATTGAAGGGATTTTGATTATGAATAAAATTAGAAATGTGTTTCTGTATATATGAGTTTTTCAATTATCTCACAGGAGATAAAAATTAAAGTTTAAGAAACCTTGGAAACTGAATTTACAATTTTATTCTCAGAACACCACAATGTTATTTTTTTCTTTTACCTGATTATCTGGCAAGAACAACTTTCTGCCGCTGTCTTAAAACCTCCAGAGTACAACTTAAGCCTGCCGAAAAATTCTGGCTGGAAGTACCTTTGTTTAGTTGAAACCGGTTCTGAAAGAAAGCCAAGCACTGCCGCTGCCCTCCTACCTTTAACCTAAGTTTGAATTTGCCGCCTCGGGCAAAAACAACCTCCATAAGAGCCGTTCTTGCCTGTTTCATCTTTCCGGTTTTTAGGCTAAATTTCTGGAAACGGCCCGAAAATGTTCCTGAAAGAGTTTCCTGACTACCAACAGCTGAAAGCCCAAGCCGACAGGGCTTTTCAGGACGATGCTGTGCCTGATGCAGGAAGTTCACTTAAACCTACGTTTGATTGGCCGCTGGTCATTCTAAACACCCACTCCAGCCACTGCCACCGGCCCGACATCAAAGGACCTTTTTCGCTGTTTACCAACATCAGCGGAACCTCTTACGTGAGCGCGGGCAGCAAGAAAGTAGCGGTACCGCAAGACTGTTTTTTCCTGACCAACCGGGCTCAGTACTACACCCTTGATATTGACAGCAAGAACCAACCCGTGGAAACCTTTAACCTGCACATAGGCCAAAATCTGTGGGAAGATTATATCAGGGCAAACATCCACCAGGCGCCGTATTTGTTAGACAATCCCTTTTCCGCCTCCCTTGCGACCGGACTATCTGAGTTCCCTAATCAGCTGCAACGAAAATCGCCTGCGCTAAGCCAGGCTCTGCAGCGGCTGCATCAACTTGGTTCCCTGCTCAAAGTAGATACCCTGGAACTGCAGGAGCAATTGGTTCCTTTGCTGCAAGCCCTGTTCCACCAGAAAGAAGAGCTTCATCAGAAACTCAACCAGCTTGTTGTCACGAAGGCAAGCGCCCGCGCTGAGCTATTCAGACGGATCGCCCTGGCTACTGATTACCTGCTGTCTTACCCAGAACTGAACCCAACCTTAGAGGAGCTGGCGCAGGTAGCCTGCTTGTCTAAATTCCATTTCCTGCGGGCCTTCACCCAAGTGCACGGTAGCACCCCGCACCAGTTTCTGCTACGGCACCGCATTGAGCGCAGTGTGCCTCTGTTGCTCAAAACCAGAATGCCGATAGCCGAGGTGGCTTTGCTGTGCGGGTATGAGGAGATTTCGGTGTTCAGCCGCACGTTCCGGAAGGTCATGGGCTGCTCCCCCGCTTTGTTCCGGCAAGCCAGAAATTAGCAATTTTTGTCAAACAGATTGGGGCTGTTACGCTTCATCTTTGCCGCATACAAACAACAATGTGTGTTATGAAAGCAGACTATCTAACCCAAGCCCAAGCCGGTTTTGCCATTCTCACCCTGCTGTGTCTCCTCTTAAGCATAGTAGGTGTACACCGTACCTTCCTGAGAATGGGTCTTTCCCCAGAAACCGCCGCAAAACGAACCAGAACAGTTGCTGCCCTCCTGGTGGGTTGGCTTGCCTTTACCAGCATCCTGGCCTGGAGCGGATTTATGGCTAATTTTTCCGTAGCTCCGTTGAACATGATGCCCGCTCTGCTCCCGCCCTTGGTGGTAGTGCTGGTAGTAACCTTTCATGGCGGCACCCAACGCTTCATCCGTCACCTGCCCGCAAAAGGATTGCTGAACCTGCAGGCTTTCAGAATACCGGTGGAGGTTTTTCTGTGGTGGCTGTTTCTGGCCCAAGCCTTGCCCGAGCGCATGACCTTTGAGGGCCAGAATTGGGACGTGCTTTCAGGCATTGCGGGCCCAGTGTTTGCCTTGCTATGCTACGGAGGCACGCGGTACAATCAGAAACTAGCCACTTTTTACAATCTGGCAGGTTTAGCTTTGCTGCTCAATATTGTAGCTACGGGAATGCTTTCTCTGCCCACACCTTTCCGGGTTTTCTTTGAGGCGCCAGGATCGGGCATTATGGCTACCTTTCCGGTGATGTTTCTGCCCACGTTTCTGGTGCCATTGGCCTATACGCTCCATTTCTTCTCCCTCAGGAAAGCTGCCCTGGAAAGAAAAGAAGCCAGGGTTCATCAGAAACAGAGAACAGTAACAGCCTAACCAGGTGCTCGCCGCAGCTTCCCGCAGGTTGTTTTAGACCTGATTTCCATAAAATAACCTAAAACAGGAGTTACTTTTTACTCAGTTGCGTCACGCTCACAAAGCCCCTGCCGCCATCTAGTACCACTTTCCAGCCTTTTTTGCGGAGCGAGCGTTTGATGAACTCGTTCAGGAACCCGTGGGCCACCAATACAGCTATTCCGCTGGTCTCGGCCTCTAAGGCTAACTTATCCGCTGCCTGCGAGGCCCGTTTTCTGGCTTGTTTAAAGCTTTCAATGTCTTTCTGGTTCAGGCCCAGCATCCAGAGAACGCGTGAGGTAGCCTGCCACCAGATAAGCGGAAACTTCCCCAGGGGCAATCCCCAGATGCGGTTCTCAAACTCCACAAACGTGGCATCCTCTATCATGTGCACATCTGGGCCAAACAGCATGCGGGCGGTGGCTTTGGCGCGGGGCAGAGTGCTGCAGTACACCTTGGAGATGAATTCCAGCGGCAGATGCTCGCTGCGTTCAATAATTTGCTCTACTTCGGCCAAGTTGTAGTCTTTCAGGTACTGGGTGGCCTGCTCTTTACTGAACAGACCTTTCCGGTTGAGAACGGGGCGGGCGTGCCGGATGAGGTAGATGTGCGGGGTGCTGGTACTCATACCACTGCATACCGCGAAGTACCACCCTACGGTTACTTCTGTTTTAGACCGGTATTCAGGAAACAGGCAGGAAAACGCCCCAATGTATTATTGAGCCGCCATGGAATTGTTGCCCTTGTGCCGCCTGAGCGCCTTCATGTAAACCACCAGTTCATCCATCTGCTCGCGGGAGATCTCGTGCTTCTTAAAGGAAGGCATCCGACCGATGCCCAGAAAAAAAGCTTTGCTCCGCACCCTGAACCTTAGGGCAATGCCGGGCAGCGGGATATTGTTAAGCGATGGTCCTAATCCGGCCTCGCCCAACGGATGGCAGCGCTGGCAGTTCTGCATGAACACCACGCGCCCATTTTCCAGTTGCTGGGTACGGAAGGACATAGGGCCCATAATAGGTTCACTGCGCCGGGCCGAGCCACAACTACTTACTACCAGCAGGAACAGGCCACCCAGAACTGCCTTCCAATAGCTGCCTTGATTTATTTGCTTTCTCATCTGCCTGCGGTTTTAGTGATTTTCCATACAACTCCGGTCTGCTGCTTGGGCGCGGGGCCCTGTTCTGTCATGGGCATTATGCCAAAATCTACCACGTACAGTTCTGTGCCGGCCGGGTTAAACTTCACGGCAATGGGTCTTTCCAAGCCGCCATTCTTCATGATGGAAGCCGGTCCGTTGGTCTTACTTTTGTTCACCGCGAAATCTTCAATAACGCCATTCCCCGGATTCACCCGCACCACTTTGAACCCCACTGGGCCGTAGGTGTGCCCTACTTCGGGCGTCATATCACCAAACTGAGCGATAAACGCCTCGCCAACGTGTCCAAAACCGGCGTTGCGGGAGAAGTCCAGCCCATTGGAAGAGGAATGCACTCCCAGGATGGCAGCAGGTTTGGGAGGTGTGCCCGGGTGTTTGGCCAACAGGAATTTAGGGTCATCATGCGGCGTTTTGTAATCGTCTGAGGCCATGGACTGCCCCGCGGCAAAATCTGGCCAGCCATACCATTGGCCGGGCTGCACGGCCCACAGCACATCGCCGGTTCCGTAACCCGGTCTGCTGCCGCGGGTGTCATAGCCGTTATCTGTCACGTACAGCTGGTTATTGGGCGAGAACGCCAACCCGAAGGGGTTACGCAAGCCCCAGGCCACCAACTCCAGGGGTCCGCCTTGCAGGGGCACCCGCAGAATAGCGCCGGAGCACGGCAGAGCGCCTTTAATGACCTGGTTAGGCGTGCTGGGCGTCCCGAACGGCAGATAAGCACCGGTGGAGACCTCGTCTTTGTCGTTCTCTGTTAAGGGATTGTAGGTGGTGAAGTTTTGCCCGTTCAGGACAATGTCTTTGCAGGGAATATCATGGAAAGTGGGGTTCCGTTTAAGCCAGCCGTAATGGTAATTATCGGTGCCCACTATCCCCGAATTGGTAGCCGTTCCCTGCCCGAAATACAGGTAACCGTCTTGCCCTACCACGGGAGCATCGGTGTGGTGATCGCCCATGCTGGGCAAATTCTCCACCAGTCTGGTAATCTGCCCGGCTTTGGAAATCTTGAGGATACGCCCACCTTCCAGTTCTCCGCCTTCTGAAATGTAAAAGAAACCGTTATGGTAAGTGGCCCCGGTCCAGGGACCGTTTTTATCTCCGGCCGCAATCTGGGTAGTGGTTCCGTCTGGGTTCAGGCGCAGCAGTTTGGGAGGTAACCAGACCTCGCCATAAGCATAACCTGCCTCGGTTACGTAAGCCGTGCCCTGCTCGTCAAACGTGATACCGGTAGGATACGTCAGGTTGGTGGCTACCGGCGCAATGGTATAGCCGGCGGGCAAGGCTACATCCTGAGGCTGCAAGGCCCTGGTCAGGGGTTCAAAGGTCTTAGGCCCCCCGTAATGTCCTTTTATCTTGTAGCACCCGAAGGCCAGGAAAGTCAATAAGCTCCACACGAAAAGTCTGTACTGTTTCTTCATAGGCAGTGACAAAGAGTAAGTCTCTTTTTCAATACTTTTAGGAAGAAAAAGAGTTGCCTTTGTACCTTCTCCGGAAACGATTACTTTAGCGAAGCAATCACTCTCTTGCCAAGAAACCCATGAGAATCCGCTTTCTGCTCCTGCTTGTGTTTGTGCTGATGTTTGTGGCCTTTGCCATTGTACAATGGAATGACCCAGATCCGGCGATCTGGATTCCTATTTACCTGGTGGCCGCAGTTCTGTGTTACATGGCCTACAAACGCAGGCTGGCGCAATGGATATACGGAGCAGCATTTCTGGCTTATGCAATAGGCGCCGTGGTAATGTGGCCTACGGTCTACCAGGGCATTACCTTCAGCATGGACCGTTCACCGGCAATTGAAGAAGCTCGGGAGTCGCTGGGCCTTTCCATCTGCGCTTTGGCCATGGCGTATTGCCTTATTCTTGGCTGGGGCTACAGAAAAGGGCGCAGCTAAAGAATATGCAATCCTTAATTATTACAGAATGGCTCACCTTTCTTCATTGAAATGTATTTTCTTGGCACTTTTTCTTTCCAATTGACAGGAGGAGGTAAAAGAAGGAATTTGTCATTTGAAATTTCCCTATATATTAGAACCTGAAAAGTATTCAGATCCGCAATTGTATCTACTTATTTTTAAATCATAATCATACTTTCAAATTCCTTCTTCTCATTACCAAATGAAAAAAAGTTTACTTTCACTATTCTTTGCTTTTCTTGCTTTTACAGTCTTTGCTCAAAGGAATTTTAAACCAGGTTATATAATTCAAAAAGGAGATACCCTGAAAGGACAAATCAGTCAGAAGGGAGCAGTTAAGAGTAGCCAAAAAGTGATATTCAGACCTTCGTCTGAGGCTACTGCCATTATCTACACTCCCTCTCAGATTGATGGATACGGCACTCAAGATGGGCACCGATTTGAATCTTTTATTTTGGGTAAGGGAGATACGGCAAGAAGTCTGTTTCTTAATGTCTTGGTACAAGGAAAAACCAGTTTATACGCCTATCGGGATGAGGAAAGTGAAGTTCATTATTATGTTATAAAAGAGGGAACAACCCGGGAGTTAATCAGGAAAAAGGTAAAAGAAGTTCAGCCAGACGGACAAAGAGTACTTAAAACATATGATTTCTATAAAGGCACTCTTCAGGAAATGACCCAAGATTGCCCTGCTTTAACTATCAAAAGGAAAAAGCTTACTTTCAACCAAAATTCTTTCAGTGACTTTATTGTAAATTACAACCAATGCACTGCCCCCACCAGCCTTACCTACATTTCTAAACCAGAAAAAGTAGAGGTGACGTGGGGGGCTGTTATTGGAGGAGCCATCTCTACCTTGCAAGTTGAGAATGTTAATCCTAAGGTATTCAATGAAACTTACAATTCAGGACTAGAACCAACAGGTGGTCTATTCATTAATTCTACAACTCCATGGGTAAGTAAAAAGCTATCTTTTCAGTTAGAAGCTTTGTACAACCGCGTGAGATATGCACAAGATCTATCAGATAAGGAATTATTCAAGGAGAATGAGTATAAGATAGATATAGATTTAACGTACTTGAAAGTACCGTTATTAGTACGTTACTCACTTCCGGTAGGCAAGGTAGAACCCTTTGTGAACATAGGTATGGCCCACTCCTTCGCTATAAAGCATAAGCAAGAGGTGCATATTACCTCTACCAGCAGTTCTGGTGAAAAAACAGAAGAACAACGTTATTTCCTCCAGGACTTTAATCCATCAGAATCAAGGTGGGGGTATGTAGAATCTTTCAGAAGTTATTCTCAATCCTTCTTTGTAGGTACAGGAGCTAAATTACCTTTTGGTACTAAGCATAAGCTTTCTCTGGAAGCACGTTATGAAGCGAGCAATGGTTTTTCTGGAAACCAGAACTTTGGCACTGACACAAAGCACTTCTTAGTATTGGTTGGCTTTTCTTTATAGGATTCCTTCTCCCTTATTATAAACCGAAGCATACAATTGGTTTCTGACAGATTTAAATTCAGAGCTGGTCAGAGGTCTCAAAGAAGACATGAGTTGCAATCGTACCCATGGTTTTTCTTCCTCATACGGAGGCTGCCAATACTCAAAATCATTCAAGTGGAAGCCCAGGCGCTCATAGAAATTTATCCGGCGCTGTGCCTCCTGGGTGAAAGGCGGTTCCACTTCCAGAATCATGGGTTGCTTAGAGATTTCCAGCAGGGCGGTCAACGCTTTTGTTCCTGCTCCCTTGCCTCGTTGGGAAGGCTGAACAGCGAAATGCTCCAGAAAAGTGAACCTCGGAAACTGCCAAAGCCCGAAGAATCCGGCAAATTCACCCTGGCAGACAATAGAGAGGAACCGATAACCATGGTTTAAGAAAAGCTGTTCCTGTTGCTCAAGCGTGCGGCGTTCCTCAGTTGGGAAAGCCTCTTCATACAACTGCCACGCCAGATGAAATTCCGGCGTGGCAGTTGAGTGTATGGGATGTACGGTGCACAAGGCTTAGTCCATTTCAATATCGCCGCGGCGCAGTTGCTCTACAGAACGCATTACTTTGTCGCGTTGCGTTTCACGGTGTTTTTCCAAAGCATCGGCGATGACGGCGTTAGTGCTTCCCAGGATCTGGGCGGCCAGCAGACCGGCGTTGGTAGCTCCGTTTAGGGCCACGGTGGCAACGGGCACCCCAGAAGGCATCTGCAAAATAGACAGGATAGAATCCCAACCATCAATGGAGTTGCTGGATTTCACCGGAACGCCAATTACCGGCAGTGTGGTAAGGGCCGCCACCATGCCCGGTAAGTGCGCCGCCCCACCGGCTCCGGCTATAATAGCTTTTAAGCCTCTCTTGCGGGCTCCTTCGGCGTACTCCAGCATGCGGTGCGGGGTACGGTGCGCTGACACAATGGTCACTTCAAACGGAATGTTCAACTGTTCCAGGATATCTGTGGCGCCTGACATTACCTTCAGGTCTGACTGGCTGCCCATGATAATTCCAATTAAGGGAGTGTTTTTATCTGGTGATTGGCTCATGCAATGATTCTTAAGCGGTTCTTAATGGTATCTGCTTTTTGTTTTACTTCTTCAATAGTAGGAGCCAACACGGTTAGGTGTCCCATTTTGCGGTACGGGCGGGTGAACTTCTTGCCGTACAGATGGATGTAAACACCAGGTTCTCCAATGGTCTCTGCCAGGCCCTCATAAACCGCTTCGCCTGAATAACCTGCTTCTCCTAGTAAATTCACCAGAACCGCCGGGCAATGGGGCTCAGTATCACCCAAAGGTAGTCCCAGGATGGCGCGCAAGTGTTGATCAAACTGAGAGGTAGCATTGGCTTTCATGGTGTGGTGCCCGCTGTTATGCGGCCGGGGCGCCACTTCATTCACCAGGATCTGTCCGTCACGGGTCACAAACATTTCCACGGCCAGCAGCCCCACAATGTCCAATGCGGTAGTTACGTGAGTGGCAATCTCAATGGCCATGCGTTGCAGTTTGTACGCCACCTGGGCCGGCGCCAACAGGTAATCTACCAGGTTGTGCTCTGGGTGCATCACCTGCTCTACTACTGGAAACGCCTTCACCTCGCCCTGCACGTTACGGGCACAGATCACTGAAATCTCGGTTTCAAAGTCCACCAGTTTCTCCAGCACACTGGGAGCCTGGAACGCTTTCCCGAAGTCATCCTGAGAAGCCAACCTGATTACGCCGTTGCCGTCATAACCGCCGCGTCTCAGTTTCTGGAAGGCGGGCAGAAACCCAACGCTGGCTTCCAGTTCGGTGAAGTCTTGCAGCAATTTGAAATCTGCGGTGGGGATGGAGTGTTGCTGGAAAAACTCTTTCTGCAGGCCTTTGTCCTGAATGGTGCGGAGCGATGCCGGTTTAGGATACACCTGTACCCCTTCTTTCTCCAGCGCAAACAGGGCATCCACGTTCACGTGCTCAATCTCAATGGTGAGATGGGTACAACGCTTCCCAAACGCATAGACCGTGTCATAATCTTTGAAGCTGCCGTGTACAAACTCCTCGCAGAGGTGCCGGCAAGGTGCGTGTTCATCTGGGTCCAGCACCAGCGTGTATAAATTGTAGTCAATACCGGCCTGGAGCAACATGCGGCCCAGTTGCCCTCCTCCTAATATGCCTAATCGTATATTATTCATGAAGATGTTCTTGCTTCAGATTTTTGTAAAAATTGAATAAGGCCAGCGGGCAGACAAGCCCTGGTTCAGCCCAAAGCCCAAATCTCATAGTTATGCGGGTAAGCTACAAGTTTTTTGCCCAGAACACGGTTTATTTTCTTAGGTCGCTTATATTTGGCTCCTCTTTTGAGGTAAGTCCCCATATAAGTTACGAAATCCTAAATCTCAGATTCTTTAAAAAAATCAGTATAGCGCTAAAACCCTGGCTTTTCTGCTTGTGAGATTTTTAAAAGATATAGATACAAGAAAAGCACCCATACCCACTTTCATAATTTTATGACTACTTCCTACCGGCTCCTCCTCCTGGAAGATGACCAAACCCTGGCTGAGACCCTTGTCCAAGCTTTAAACAAACAGAACCTTTACTCCCAACGCATTGACGTTCAGGCTCTCCGCTACAAAGAGTTTGAGGACCGATTTGGCACTGCCCGTAATTCTACCCGTGAACTGATTGTGATGGGCGGGAAAGCCAGCCTTCAGTTTGAACCAGACACCAATCTTCTCAGAGCCGTGCTCACCCAGTTAGTTCGTTCCCACGTGTTTGTCCTGACTGCTACCACAGATGCCAAACAGATTCTTTCCTACTGGCAACCCGGTGTAAACGGCGTGATAGAACGCAACCAGGAAGCATCCAGATGGCTGATTAGGGCTATCCAACGCTTGCAATTAGTACAAATCCAGCGCACCTACACCAGATTCTCCAAACCAGAGCCCACTGGATTTTGGGGCAAGCTCCGCAGCATGATGAGCTAATTCCTGTTTTAAAATTCCATTTGCTTTAAGGTACCTACATCAACAGGTGTAGGTATTTTCCGTATTTTGGGAGCAATGGAAATCCTACTCGCTACCTTCTCGGCTCTCTTCTCGGTAGTCAACCCGTTTGGTGCTATGCCGGTGTTCCTGACCCTTACGCAAGACGACACCACCTCCCGCCGAAACCAGCAAGCCCTGCGCGCCTGCGTGTACATGATCCTAATTCTGACGGTCTTCTTCCTGGCGGGGCAGGCCGTGCTGGACTTCTTCGGTCTCCGGATCCATGATCTGCGTATTGCGGGCGGCATCATGATTATGCGGGCGGGTTTTGAGCTGCTCAACCCCAAAGCCGAAGATGGCAAGAAAATCTCCAAAGACGTGGTAGCCGAGGGGGTGGAAAAAGAAGACATTTCCTTCACGCCTTTAGCCATGCCGCTGCTCTCAGGTCCGGGTTCCATTGCCGTGGTCATCAGCCTTTTCACCAAATCCCTGACCGTGATTGACATGGGCCTGACGGTGCTGGCGATTGTGTTACTGGGCTTGGTGACGTACATCATCCTGCTTTTCTCTCCCCGCCTGATGATATTCATGGGCAAAGCCGGCCTGGCCGCCCTGGCCAAGATCATGGGTTTCATTGTGCTTTCCCTGGGGGTAAGCTTCATTGTCACTGCTTTACTGGCCCTGTTCAAGTAAGCAGCTCTCTTTTTAAGCTTATTTCTGTAAAACAAGCCTAAAACCAGCTCAGGCAGATAATCCAGGCTCTCCTAAAATTCTGACTCAGAACTCTGAACTCAGAACTCAGGACTTCATTTTTATGCCTTATCTTTGCGCCATGCAATTAAAGAATGACTTGCTGCTGCGCGCCGCCCTGGGCCAGCCAACTGAACGAACCCCTGTGTGGCTCATGCGCCAGGCAGGCCGCATTTTACCTGAATACCGTGCCGTGCGTGCGCGTCTCTCCGGCTTCAAGGAACTGGTAGAAACCCCTGAACTGGCCGCCGAGGTGACCATTCAGCCGGTAGACCTGCTGGACGTGGATGCCGCCATTATTTTCTCCGATATCCTGGTAGTGCCCGAGGCCATGGGCTGCACCTACGAGATGGTGGAAAAACGCGGCCCCTTGTTCCCAAACACCATCAAAACCGCTGCCGATGTAGAAAACGTACGCGTAGCCGACCCGTACGAGCACCTGAACTACGTACTGGAGGCTATCAAAGTAACCAAGCGTGAGTTGAACGGACGCGTGCCGCTCATCGGGTTTGCGGGCGCGCCGTGGACTATTTTCGCCTACATGGTGGAAGGCAGCGGCTCCAAGACGTTCTCCAAAGCGCGTAAAATGCTCTACGAGGCTCCCGAGATGTCGCACCAACTGCTGCGCAAAATCACTGATACTACCATCGCGTATCTGAAGGCCCAGGTAGAAGCCGGCGCTAACCTCATCCAGATCTTTGATTCCTGGGCGGGTATTCTGCCACCGGCGCATTACAAAGAATTCTCGTACCGCTATATCTCCGAGATCTGCCAGGCCCTGCCAGACGTGCCGGTGACCGTTTTCGCCAAAGGCGCGTTCTTCTCCCTCTCAGATTTCGCGAAGCTGGACTGCCAGGTAATCGGGCTGGACTGGAACATGGACATCAAAGACGCGCGCGCCACCGTGGGTGATACTAAAACGCTGCAAGGCAACCTGGACCCTTGCGCCCTCTACAACTCGTTTGAAGGCGTGAAGCGGGAAACCATCAAAATGCTGGACGCTTTCGGGCCGGGCCGCCACATCGCCAACCTGGGTCACGGCGTGTATCCAGACACCGATCCGGAGAAAGTGAAATGCTTCATCCAAACGGTGAAAGAGTACAGCGCCCGCTAAGCGTATTTAGCCTGATTTCCTGAAAATAAAACCGAAACGGCCTCTTGCACCTGGTGCGAGAGGCCGTTTCGGTTTGTAAGCTGTTTTCTCGCTCGCCTCTGGAGTGTGGGAGAAATTACGCGCTGTTTCGCAGATGGGAGATGAGGCATTAGAATCAATGCCCACGTTAACAAGTCAAAAGCCGCTATGTAGTTCAATTTTGCACTGCCTCTCTTTTGAACTTTCCCCTCGCTCGCCTCCGGCGAGTGTGAGTTATTTTTCGGCCTCTGGCCGAAATGCGGGAAAGTTTAATCATTCACATAGCGGCGGGACGCCGCCCTATAACGCACACTCGCCGGAGGCGAGCGAGGGGAATAGTTCAAGCATTCCCATCAGGTTATCCCACTTCTGAGCACTACCCCTACAGTTCTACTTTCACTTCAAAAGCAGCCAGTTCTCTCTGAAGTACTTTTGATTGCTGCGCCTCCTGTTTCAGGCGCTCGCGGTCAATGGGAACTACGCCTACGTGTTCGCAGACCAAGCCGCCGCCCAGATTGGCCAGTTCGGCTAAGGCAGGTAACGGGAGGCCAACGGCCAGACTCAGCGCCGCGATGCTTACCACAGTGTCACCGGCCCCGGAGACGTCTGAGATGGTGCGCACGTGGGCATCCAGGTAGGTTTTGGTTTTCTGGGCCGATTGGCAGAACACACCGCGCTCTGAGAGGGTCACCAGTACATTCTCCAGCGCCAGTTTTTCCTGCAGTTGGTTCACGGCGGCTTCAAACGCCTCCAGGTTATTTTCAGCGAAATCTACTTTCAGGCCTTCTTTGAGTTCTTTCAGGTTGGGCTTGAACAGTGTGCTGCCTTTGTAGGAGAGAAAATTCTTTTTCTTAGGGTCAATGACGGTGGGCACACCGGCTTGCCTTGAAAGGGTCAGGAGTTCGGCAATCACCTCGGCGCTCAGCACGCCTTTGTCGTAATCCTCGAAGATGACCACGTGGGCTTGTTCCAGCAGCTGTTTGAACCGGTCTACCAGGGCTTCGCGCTCCCATTCGTTCAGGTCCGTTTCCACTTCGGAGTCGATCCGGAGTAGTTGCTGGCCGCCGGAGATGATGCGCTGCTTCACGGTGGTGGGCCGATCTGGGCTCAGGACGATGCCCTCCTGGGTCTGGCCTTGCTCGAGCAGCAGTTTAAGCAGGTCAGCGCCTTCCTGGTCATCGCCCACAACGGAGCAGAGAAGCGGGGTGGCGCCAAGGCTCTGCACGTTCAGGGCCACGTTGGCGGCTCCGCCCAGGCGCTGCTCGGTTTTGGTGCGGTTCACAATGGGCACCGGGGCCTCGGGCGACAAGCGCGTGGATTTTCCCCAGAGGTACGCATCAATCATGACATCGCCTACCACCAAGACTTTTAATTGGCTAAAACGGCTGAACAGCGCGGAGACAGTTTGCTGAATGGGCATTCAGAGAGAGAATAGGTTGGAAACAAAACATTGGATAAAACGCCCGTTTTCGGGGCATTTTATCCAATGCAAAGGTAAAGTTAGTAAGAATTTGCGAGACTAGTTTTTAGCTCAGTTTGGCCAAACTAGCCTTAATTCGCTCCAACGCCTCAATCAATTTGGCGTCTGAGGCCGCGAAAGAGAACCGGATACATTCTGGCGCCCCGAAGGCTCCGCCTTCCACCAGGGAAACGTGCGCATCGTTGAGCAAGTACATGGCCAGGTCATTGGCGTTCTGGATCACGGTGTCGCCGGCTGACTTGCCGAAGAACTCGCTCACATCCGGGAAGATGTAGAAAGCGCCCTGCGGCACGTAGGTTTTAATGCCCGGGATGTCCTTCATCAGGCCCAGCACCAGGTCACGGCGGCGCAGGTAAGACGCGCTCATTTCCTCGGCAGAACCGCGGCCGCCTTCCAGCGCGCCTTGGGCGGCTTTCTGGGCAATAGAGCAGGTACCGCTGGTGATCTGGCTCTGCATTTTGTCGCAGGCTTCGGCAATGTCTTTGTGGGCCGCAATGTAGCCTACGCGCCAGCCGGTCATGGCGTATCCTTTGGAGAAGCCGTTCACGGTGATCACGCGGTCTTTGATGGACTCAAAACGAGCCAGGCTGTAGTGCTCACCGGTGAAGTTGATGTACTCATAAATCTCATCGGCGATGACGTGGATTTGCGGGTGTTTTTCCAGAATAGCGGCAAAAGCAGCCAGTTCCTCCTTGGTGAACACAGAACCGGTTGGGTTACACGGCGAAGAGTACATCACCAGCTTGGTGTTGGAGGTGATGGCGTCTTCCAGTTGCTGCGCAGTGATTTTATAGTCGTTCTCCAGAGAGCCGCGCACCGGCACCGGAATCCCCTCGGCCAGCTTCACAACTTCTTCGTAGCTCACCCAGTACGGAGAAACGATGATTACCTCATCGCCGGGGTTCACCAGGCACATCACGGCATTGGCAATAGATTGCTTGGCACCGGTAGACACCACAATGTTCTCGGGTCCATACTCCAGGCCGTTATCACGGCGCAGTTTCTCTACAATGGCTTTGCGCAACTCAGGGTAGCCGGCCACCGGCGTATAGAAAGTGTAGCCATCGTCAATGGCTTTCTTGGCAGCGTCTTTGATATATTGAGGGGTCTGGAAATCTGGCTCCCCGAAACTCAAGTTGATAACATCTACCCCTTTGGCGGCCAGTTCCCGGGCCTTCTTCGCCATCGCGATGGTCTGGGACTCAGCGAGGGAGGTGATGCGGTCTGAAAGTGTTTTTTGTTGGCTAGTAATCATCTCTTGAAAAGACATAACGGTGTAGGTTCAAAATTAGGAGCTTTTGCCGTTTTTATAGTGAAATCTTCTGGAATTAATTAGTCTTTCAGCTAAACTGCCCTCATTGATGCCAAACTAACGGGCAATCTTTAGGCAAAGCATATTTTTTGGAGGAAAGGTAGACAGTTAATTTAATACGGATTGGAGCTCAAAAAGTCTTACTTCTGCTCCCCTATTTACTTATCTAAGCCGGGCGCCCCAGCTTGGAGATATTGCGAGCCAGGATGACCAAGTCTGCATAAGGCGTGTAATCTTTGGCATAAACCACTTCCATCTGGCGGGCAACAGCCGGACTGATGCGGTTACTAGTTACCTTGTCTACCGGCGAAAGGATGGCGGGCTTGGAGTCTGGCGTGGCCGTGGCTTTGAGGCCCACCCACTGATACAGCCCGATGAGGTTGCCCAGGCAGTTCTTCAGAAACTGCTTTTTGCCTTTGATGCGCCAGATCAGGAACGGCGACACGGCCAGCAACAGTGCGCTCACCAGCGAGTTCAAGACCGCTTTGTTCCGGCGGTGGTACGGGTTGAGCAGGTTCACCTCAATGTGCAGCGCGTAATAGTCGCCGGGGGCGTTCTTGGACGAGCTCCCGATGATGTAGGTGCTGTTCTCGGGCAGAATCTTGAACTCCACGGCGCTGTTATGGATCTGCACCATCCACTCAATAATCTGGGAAACAGGCAAGTCCTTGCCGCAGAAAATCAGCTCATTGATTTTATAGATTTCGATGACTTCTTTGATCTGCCGCAAATCTGCCCCCGTGTGCTGTGGCTCCAGGTGCGCTACTGGTTCCTGGGCCCCGGCCTGCCGCAACAACGACGAAGCGCGTTTCACTTCCTTGCTACTACCCACCACCGCAATGCGCTTGGCTTTCTGCTCACCAAAGCGCCAATGCCCGTATTTGATGTAGTGCCAGATCAGTCGCCAGAGGGTCATGCCTACCAAGCCAACCAGCACGGCTACCAGCAAATGTTTCTTATTGGTTTTTCCTACAATGCTCACCACGCTGGAGAAGGCCATGAGCAAGATACTGCCCCACAGCATGCCCCGTACTAGCCAGTACAGGCGCGTGGGCCTGTCATAAGCACCGCTGAAGTAAGCCGCCCCCAACCAAACCCCAAAGTACGCCGCCCACATGGGAGAAACCTCTAACGAGAACGGATCTGGCACTACCTTCTCGCCTACCAACACGCCCAACGCCAGGCACAGCCCATCCAGGAAGATAGGGAACACCCTCTGTACCGCCCTTGAAAGAAGCGCCACCCCGGCTCTCAAGTAAATCGCCAGTCTAATCAGGAAGGAATAAAGCCTGGCCTGACGACCGCTGAAATGCTTCTCGGCAAACACCATCATGGCCCGGTAGAACATGAACACGTAGTTCACGCTGGTTTTGCGGGTGCTTTCGCCTTTGTAATGGATGATGCGGGTGTGGGGGAAATAAATGACATCATAGCCGCCTTCCTTGATGCGGTAAGAGAGGTCTATGTCCTCGCCGTACATGAAGAAGTCCTCATCCAGCAGCCCTACTTTCTCCAGCGCCTCGGCCCGCATGAACATGAAGGCCCCGGCAAGGATGTCAATTTTATGCACCTCATCGCAGGACAGGTGACCTAAATGGTAACGGTTGAATACCCCCGATTTGGGAAACAGGGCGGCCAGCCCAAATACCTTGGAAAAAGCCACCCAAGGCGTAGGAAGCCCCCGTTTGGACTCAGGCAGGAATTTACCCGCTCCGTCCATCATTTTCACGCCCAACGCCCCGGCCTTTGGGTTGGCCTCCATGTACTGAAAACAGGCCAGAAACGTGTCTTCCTCCACCACCGTGTCTGGGTTGAGCAACAGCACGTATTTGCCCTGCGCCTGCCTAATGGCTTGGTTATTGGCTTTGGAGAACCCCAGGTTGTCTTTGTTGGCCATCAGGATGACCTCGGGGAAGCGCCGCCGCACCATCTCCACCGATCCGTCTACCGAGTTGTTGTCTACCACAAACACCTCTACCTGCAGCCCTCTCACGGCCTTCCTGACGGAAAGCAGGCATTGCTCCAGAAAATAGCTGACGTTGTAATTAACAATAATGACGGAGAGGTCTTTCAAGCAGGGTACCGTTGGAGTCTGTAGATGCTGGGGATTATGGTTGTAATTTCAGAAAAGAACTACAAACATAAAAAAAGCAGGAACGAATGTTCCTGCCTTCTGCCCATTTCTGGTGTGTTTTCTGTAAAATAAGCCAAAAACCTAGCTTTGGCTGTATGCGGTGCGGTCCAGGATACTGCGGCCCAGGGTAATCTCATCGGTGTATTCCAGTTCGCCGCCCACGGGTACGCCCCGCGCGATGCTGGAGATACGGGCCGGATAATCTTTCAATTTTCTGGTCAGGTAAAACGCCGTGGTGTCTCCTTCCATGGTAGGGCTAAGGGCCAGGATGATTTCCTTTACCTCAGAAGTAGGCAACCGCTCAATCAACGACTGGATGTGCAGGTCTGAGGGGCCAACGCCTTCCAGCGGAGAGATCACGCCGCCCAGCACGTGGTACAGGCCTTTGTACTGCGCCGTGTTCTCAATAGCGATCACATCGCGCATGTCGCTCACCACGCAGAGCAAACTACGGTCGCGGAGCGGATTGGCGCAGATGCCGCATACCTCAGTGTCTGAGATGTTATGGCAGGTTTTACAATACCTGATGCCGGTACGCATGCGCACCAGCGACTCAGAAAGTTGTTTGGTATCTTCGGTTTCGGCTTTGAGCAAGTGTAATACCAAGCGCAGGGCCGTTTTCTTGCCTACGCCAGGTAACTTGGCCAACTCATCTACCGCGTTTTCAATCAGTTTGGAAGGAAAATTCATCCAGTTAATTCAGGGTTTAAACGATATCCGCTGAGATACCCCGGTCGTGGATGGCGGTGCACATGGTCAGCAGCTCGGTGAAAGTACCCAGCTTCACGGTGCATTTCCCTTTGTAGTGGATCAACATGGTACACTGCTCGGCCTGCTCCTGTGTGTGGCGGCAGACCTGCACCAAGGTATTAATCACGTGCTCAAACGTATTTACGTCGTCGTTGTACACCACCAGCTCCCGCATGTCAGTGGTCTCCTCCAACAACAGCACGTCTTCCTGCTCCAGAATTTCGGTTAGAATGTCCATAACGCAAAATTAAGCAATTAACATGAGTATAGGAAGCTCCTCTGCTCCGGTCTCAGCAAAAGTAAAACAGCTAAAAAACGCCTCTTGTTCCTGAAAAATGGGTAGTTTAGCCTAATTTTTGATTGTACTACCGGCCTTTGAATTTGGTTTACTTTTCCGTTTTGAGGCCTGAATTTTTCATTGTACCCTGATATGACGCATAAACAACCGCTTGCCGGGCTCCTGCTGCTCTGGCTTTCGTTTCTGGGCTCTTTTTCGGTAATGGCGCAGCAAAAGACGCTTACCGTAGAGGATGCTTTCCAGAATCCTTCCCTCACCCCCGCCAACCTTCGCCAGCTCACCTGGGTGCCCGGCACCAACGAGTACAGTTACGTAAGTGACCGCTACGACCAGCTTCTGCGCGGCTCCATTAAAGGCAATACTCAGGTCATCTTAACCGCCACCGACCTGAGTGCTGCCCTGGAGAAAGCCGGAGCCAGCAAAGTTTCCACCGTGAATGGTTTGCAGTGGCTTAACGGCCAGGAAGTTCTCCTGAACCAGAAAGGCACCGTGTACCGCTACAACGTGCAAACCAAAACTGGTCAAGCTTTTTACAAACTGGATGCCGCCGCCGAGAACGTAGACTTTGCCCCCAACAAGCAACGCGCCGCCTATACCAAAGCGCAGGACCTGTTTATCTCCCAGCCCGGCAAAGAGAACGTGCCCATCACGCAGGAAACCAACCCCGAGATTGTGAACGGACAGGCGGCCCACCGCTCTGAGTTCGGGATCACGAAGGGTACGTTCTGGAGCCCCAGCGGCAACAGCCTGGCGTTTTACCGCATGGACCAGACCATGGTCACCGATTACCCGCTGGTAAGCATTGACCAGATGCCCGCCAAACTCAACAACATCAAGTACCCCATGGCGGGCGGCAAAAGCCACCACGTGACCGTGGGCGTGTACAACGTGGCCTCTGGCAAAACCATCTTCCTGAAGACCGGCGAGCCCGCCGAGCAGTACCTCACCAACCTGACCTGGAGCCCCGACGAGAAACACATCTACCTGGCCGTGGTGAACCGCGCCCAGAACCACATGTGGCTGAACCAGTACGATGCCGCCACCGGTGCCTTCGTGAAAACCTTGTTTGAGGAGCAGAACGAGAAATGGGTAGAGCCCGAGCACCCGCTGTACTTTGTGCCGGGCAGAACTGACCAATTCGTGTGGATTAGTGAGCGCGACGGCTTCAACCACCTGTACCTCTACAACACCAATGGCCAACTCATCCGCCAGTTGACCAAAGGCGAGTGGGTGGTGACGGATTTGGTGGGTTTTGACAAAAACGGCCGCGAAACGTACTACACTTCCACCGCCGAAAGCCCGCTGGAGCGCCACTTGTATGCCGTAGAACTGAGCACCGGCCGCACTGGTAGACTCACCCAGGGAAGCGGCGTGCACAACATCAGCTTCGGGCCCACCAGCCAGTACTTCATTGATAACTACAGCAGCCCGGTAACCCCGCGCACCATCCGCATCCTGGACACCGATGCCGGGAAAGTGGCCAAAACCTTGCTGGTGGCGCAAAATCCGCTGCTGGACTACAAACTAGGCGAGACCACCATTTTTCCCATCAAGGCCGAGGACGGTACCGATCTTTTCTGCCGCATGATCACGCCGCCCAACTTTGATGAGAAAAAGAAATACCCGGTGGTGGTGTACGTGTACGGCGGTCCGCACGCCCAAATGATCACCAACAGCTGGCTGGGCGGCTCTAACCTCTGGATGCAGCTGATGGCCCAGAAAGGCTACATTGTGTTCACCCTGGACAACCGCGGCTCGGCCGATAGAGGTCGGGCGTTTGAGCAGGCCATCTTCCGGCAGGTAGGCACCCCCGAGGTAAGCGACCAACTGAAAGGCGTGGAATACCTCAAGGGCCTGCCTTACGTAGATGCGTCTCGCCTGGGCGTACACGGCTGGAGCTACGGTGGCTTCATGACCACTTCGTTAATGCTGAAACACCCCGATGTGTTCAAAGTAGGCATCGCCGGTGGTCCCGTCATTGACTGGCGCCTCTATGAAATCATGTACACCGAGCGCTACATGGACACGCCCCAGGAAAACCCGCAGGGCTACGAAAAAGCCAACCTGCTCAACTACGTGAAAAACCTGAAAGGCAAACTGCTCATGATCCACGGCACCGTTGACGATGTGGTGGTATGGCAACACAGCCAGGCCTTCCTCAAGAAAGCCGTAGACGAAGGTGTTCTGCTGGATTACTTCGTGTACCCGGGCCACCCGCATAACGTGATGGGCAAAGACCGCGTGCACCTGTACAAGAAAGTGACGCAGTACTTTGATGAGCATTTGTAAAAGAGAGAGCGTTTTAGCCTTCCTTTCTGAAAAACAGCCCTAAAACAGAAGCCCACCTCATGAGTAAGGTGGGCTTCTGTTTTAGGGCTGTTTTCTTATATAAAAACTTTTACTGGCTATCCAACATCTGCATGATGAAGCCAAACTTTTCGGCCTTCTCATTAAACCTTGAGGACCGGGTAACTCCACCTTGGTGTCCGGCGTTGGCTGTTACCCTGAGCAGAATTGGGTTCTTTTGCGCTTTTCTGCTCTGCAAACGAGCCGCAAACTTGTAAGAATGGAAAGGAGGCACCCGCTCATCATTTTCAGAGGTCATGATGAGCATGGCTGGATAATTTACCTCTTCCTTGATGTTGTGGTAAGGAGAGTAGCCTTGCAGGCGCAGAAAACCATCGTTGTTGGCCACGGTTCCATACTCATCGGTATGCCAGTGCCCAACCGTGAACTTCTCAAACCGGATCATATCCAGCGGAGCCACCACCGGTACCACCGCTTTGAATAGATCAGGTCGCTGGATGGCCGCCGCGGCTACTACTAATCCGCCGTTAGAGGCACCGGTGATCGCCAATTTACTGGGTGAGGTGTACCCGCTTTTAATCAGGTATTCGGCTGCTGAAATAAAATCATCAAAGGAATTCTGTTTTCTGGCTCCTCTACCCTGTCTTGCCCAATCAGCGCCCAGGTCACCGCCTCCTCTGATGTTAGCAAAGGCGTACACACCTCCTTTTTTGATAAAATAAACCACCCCAGGATCAAACGAAGGTTGTTCTATCACTCCAAATCCTCCATAGGCCTCCAGAATGACCGGGTTCTTACCATCCAATTTGAGCCCTTTCTCATACACCAGAATCATGGGAATTTTGGTCCCGTCCTTGCCTGAGAATTCTACCTCTTTGTATTCAATCCCCTCGGTTAAGAAGTTGATGGTAGTTTGCCTGAACACTTTCCGCTCAAAATTGGCTACGTTGAAATTGTACACCACCGGCGGCAGCGTGTAAGAGCCATAATGAAACAGTAGCTCCTGATCCTGGGCAGCGCCCCTGAAACCTCCTACCGATGTTCCCACTGGCATTTCAAGGTTATACAGGGGTTTGCCTTCGTAGGAAAACACAGAGATGATGGGTCTTTGATTGGATTGGTATACGGTGATGAGTTTATCCTGCAAAGGCGTGGCATCCAGTAACACTGCCTTGGAAAAGCCCGGGGAAATAGTATTCCACTTCAAGGGGTTAGCCGGGTCAATCTCCACCACACTGCCCGTATTTGAATCAACGCCGGTGGCGGCAATAAACTTACCGTTTCGGGCATCCAGAATATTCACTGTATAGGTAAGATTGGTAAGCAGGGGCTTTAAAGTGGGTTGAGCAGCCTGATAGTCTATGTAGAAGATATTTCTTTTTCCTGCCTGCTCGTTTTTCTCTTTCAGGATGAAAAAGCGTTCATCAGAGGTTGTGAGGAAATCAAATTCAATGGCGGGGTTCTGGCGCTCAAAAATAAGTTTGTCTTCAGACTGGCTTGTGCCCACTTTATGGTAATACACCTTCTGCCCAAGGGTTTTCCCCAGGGCATCTTCCCTTTTGAAAGTAGAGTAGAAGAAACCATTGTCTTTCCAGGCCAGGTTGGAGAATTTCACATTCACCAGGTGGTCTTTTAACTGTACCGCATCTTTCATGGAAACCACGTGCACCTCTGCCCAGTCACTACCGTTCCTGCTGAACTGATACGCCAGCAACTCAGAGTCTTTGGAGAGCGCATATCCTTCTATAGAGATATTTTCCTTTTTGGAAATATAATTGGGGTCTACCAGCACACGGGGATTGTCAATGAGTGAAGACTGGTAAAAGAGAGCCGGTACTGCCAGGGAGTTGTACGTCCCGTATTGGAAATAATACTTACCAGCTTTTTGGGGATAATCAAATCTGGTGTACCCAAATTTGTTCAGCATTTCCAGGGTGTTGTATTTGAACTCTACCTTCGTTAGAAACTTGTTGGAAAGCTTTCTCTGGGACTCCAGCCAAACATTGACATCGGGTCCGTTTAGTTCTTCCAGCCAGCGGTACTCATCTTTGACTTTGTACTTCTCATGATACGTATCAGCGATTTCTACTTTCCTGGAAACCGGGTACTCAAATTCCTGGGCAAAGGCGTTTCCAAGCCACAAAAAGGTTACTACTAAAGCGTATAAGTGCTTCATTTTAAAATGTGTGATAAATATAATTTGGGAGATGTTATGCTATTTCCAGAGGTGGGATGAAAGGGGGAAGTTAATATCTTAATAAAGAGCCTTTGGTTTTCCGCGTCTGTGCAGGAAAGACAAAGCCAAAAGTAAACCATATCTCTAAGCCATTCAAAAAGAATGCATTCAAAATTTTTATAAACTTGCTGATGTTAACTGAATGTAAATAACCTTAATATTTTCAAGCAGCCTGTTGAAATCTCTACGTACAGGCATGAATACGCTGCCTATTATTTCTAATTTTGAATACCGCTAGTAAGGTGATTCTTCAAAAGAAACGCAACAGCATTTTTAAGCTCATTTTAGAAAATCAGGTAAAAAACAACCTCTGCTTAATGATTGATCTTTAATAATTCAGATATGCTTAAACGATTTCATTCCTGGGCTATTCCGCTCAGTGTAGGCCTTTTCTCCGCTTGCCAGTCCA
Organism: Sabulibacter ruber; assembly: GCF_017355955.1. Classification (GTDB taxonomy): domain Bacteria; phylum Bacteroidota; class Bacteroidia; order Cytophagales; family Hymenobacteraceae; genus Nibribacter; species Nibribacter ruber_A. Next base: position 1,983,650 of record NZ_JAFFID010000001.1, read on the forward strand.
CCGGTCCGCAGAATACGGCTGCTGTCAACAATACTACTTCCGCTACAACGGAGGCACCGGTTGCGCGTGAAGTGCGGGTGACGGAAGACAGCTACCGTACCTATGTGACTGCGCTGGCGTCTGATGCCATGGAGGGCCGTAAGCCGTTCACCAACGGCGAGAAGAAAACCCTCGCGTACCTGGAGCAGGAAGCCAAGGCACTGGGTCTGGAACCGGGTAACGGTACCAGCTATTTGCAGGAAGTGCCCATGGTGGAAATCACCTCTGCCCCTGCTCAGACCATGACCGTGAAAGGCAAAAAGTCCATGACGTTGAAAGGCTTGGAAGACTACGTGATCTGGGCCAGACGCCCCGAGGAGAATGTCTCCATCAAAGACAGCGAGCTGGTGTTTGCCGGGTTCGGGATTGTGGCACCGGAATATAACTGGAACGACTACGCCGGGCTCAACGTGAAAGACAAAGTAGTGGTGGTGCTGGTGAGCGATCCTGGGTTCTATTCTTCAGACACTACCTTCTTCAAAGGCCGCACCATGACGTATTATGGCCGCTGGACCTACAAACTGGAGGAAGCCGCCCGCCAGGGAGCCAAGGGCTGCCTCATTGTGCACGCCACCGAGCCCGCCGGCTACGGCTTCAAAGTGGTGCAGAACAACTGGAACACCTCCAAGTTCTACCTCGACCCCAAGGGCAAGGACGCCTACCGCTGCGCCATGGAAGGCTGGATCACCACGCCTGTTGCCGAGAAGCTCTTCGCTGCGGCCGGCAAGAACTTCCAGACGGAACTGCAGCGGGCCGCTAAACCCGGCTTCAAAGGAAACGCACTGGGCCTGACCGTGAGCACCTCCCTCAAAGCCAAAGTTCGGTATGACAAATCCTACAACTTCATTGCGAAGATCAGCGGAAGCAAACAACCCGAGGAAGCCATTGTGTACTCGGCGCACTGGGATCACCTGGGCATCGGGAAGAAAAACGAGCAGAACGACAGCATCTACAACGGCGCCGCCGATAATGCCAGCGGAACCGCCGGTTTGTTGGCTGTAGCCAAGGCGTTCCAGGCGCAAGGACAGAAACCCGATAGAACCGTGGTATTCCTTTCCGTGACCGCCGAGGAGCAAGGTTTGTTGGGCTCACAGTTCTACGCCGAGAACCCCACCTTTCCCAAAGAGAAAACCGTGGCCAACCTCAACATGGACATGCTCAACCCCTACGGCACCACCAAAGACATCGTGCTCATTGGCATAGGGCAGTCTGAGTTGGAAGAAATTTTAGCTGAGGAAGCGCAGAAAGAGGGCCGCTACATTGCGCGTGACCCCAACCCCGAAGCCGGCCTGTACTACCGCTCAGACCACTTCAACTTCGCGAAGATGGGCATTCCGGCGTTGTTCACCGGCATGGGCATTGACCACGTGCAACTGGGCAAAGCCGAGGGCAAAAAGCTCTTGGACAACTTCACCGCCAACGTTTACCACAAACCCAACGACGAGGTGAACGCCGCTTTCAAAACGGACGGTGCCGCCGCCGATCTGCAGTTGCTGTACCAGGTGGGCAAACGCCTGGCTTTCTCCAACCAGTGGCCGCAATGGAAAGCCGGTTCTGAGTTCAAGGCCGTGCGGGACCAGTACATGAAATAATATTTGTTTGTTTTGGGCCTTTTTTCCCCGAAACAGCCCTAAAACAGCAGCGGCTGGCTCTACCTTTGAGCCAGCCGCTGCTGTTTTCAAATCCTGCCATATCAGAAAAGCTCGCCTTGTTGCCCGGCATTTGCCGGTTGCCCGCTGTGTTCCCGTTCCAGATCCAGGAGCCATTTTTTCCGCCAGAGTCCGCCGCCGTAGCCGGTTAAACTTCCGTCTTCACCGATGACCCGGTGGCACGGAATTATAATGGCGATGCGGTTCATGCCGTTGGTGTTGGCCACGGCGCGCACGGCACCCGGTTGCGCTAACGCCAGAGCCTGCTGTTTGTAGGAACGGGTAGTGCCGTACGGAATCTGCTGCAGCACCTGCCACACTCCGCGCTGGAAATCCGTTCCGGGGGCATATAAGGGTACCGTGAACTCCTTCCGTTCCCCGGCGAAATACTCGTTCAGTTCCTGGTTCAGCAAGGTAAAATGGGGGTGCTCGCCCTGCACAATGGTGCCGTTCAGCAGTTTGGTCAAGGCTTTGAACTCGGTTTCCAGCATCCGTCTATCGGTGAACTCCAGCAGGCAGATTCCCTCCTCCACGGCGCAGGCGTACATGGGCCCCAAGGGCGATTGCAACCGCGTGAGATGGATGATCCGTTGGGTTTTACTCAGCGAAGGCGCCACCCCGAAGATGGATTTAAACGAATCGGTGAAGCCACTCAGCGACTCATACCCGGAGTCAAAGGCTGCTGCGGTAACCGCCTCGCCCTCCCTGATTTTCTTGAACGCCGTGTTGAGCCGCCCCATGCGTTGGTAGGCGTGGAACGTGATGCCGTGGTTTTTCAGAAACCACCGCCGGATTTTACTCGGCTCAATGCCCCGCTGCACCAGGTCCCAATCCTTGAACTTCCGGGAGGGATCCTGGTTGATCTCGGTCAGGATTTCCCGGATGTACGCGGGCGTTTCGCCCAGTTTCTCCAGCGGCGAGCAGACCTTGCAAGGCTGGTACCCGTGCTGCATGGCTTCCCGGGTGGTCTTGAAGAACTCCACATTTTCGCGCTTCGGTTTGCGGGCCGTGCAGGTGGGCCGGCAGAAAATACCGGTGGTTTTCACGCCCACAATGAAGGTGCCTTCATAGGAACCGTCCTTGGCCACCAAGGCTTGGTAGAAGATCTCGTCTTGGGTTGGGGTGATGGTTTCCATTTCCATACAAATGAGAATAGCTGCTGGTTGATAACGCTTTTCTTCTGATGCGTTAGGTGCGTTTTCAAGCCTTTTTCCGCATCTTCTTTACAAAGCAACCTATTCCCGCCGCCTCTTACAACCGGAAAATGGACACCTATTTTTTTAATTTCTAACCTATCGTTTTTCTCCTGATTTTCAGGAAACAGACCTAAAACAACAAAGGCGGAAACTCCTGAAAGTCTCCGCCTTTGTTCATCTATATCAAGCTGCGTTTAGATTGCCTTTGCTTTTTCTTTGAGCCAGGCCTGTTCCTCAGAGTTCAAATACGGGCTGAGTTTCTCCACTACCTGCTGGTTGTAGTTGTTCAGCCATAGGATGTGATGCGGCTCCAGCAGGTCTTTGTTCACGGGAGCGGTATCAATCAGGAACTGGGTGAGCGTCTCAAAGGTGTAGAACTCCCCGAACTCATTTGTTTCATCAGGCACGGTGAGCACCAGGTTCTCAATCCGGATGCCGTACCGGCCAGAGCGGTAAATGCCGGGTTCTACCGAGGTGATCATGCCCAGTTCAATATCAATTGGCGTGGGGGTGGCATTGAAAACGTGTGGTCCCTCGTGCACGTTCAGGAAGAAGCCTACACCGTGACCGGTGCCGTGGCCGTAGTTGCGGGCGTGGTCCCATAATGGTTTGCGGGTGATGGCGTCTATCTGGTAACCGCGGGTTCCTTTGGGGAAACGGGCGGTGGAACCGTCAATGGTGCCTTTCAGGACGAGGGTGTAATCGGTTTTCTCTTCCTGTGTGAGGTTGCCCAGGGAGATGACGCGGGTGATATCGGTGGTACCGGTCTGGTACTGTCCGCCGGAATCCAGCAGGAACAGGCCCTCGGGTTTCAGAACTACATCGCTCTCTGGGGTGGCTTTGTAGTGGGGCAAGGCACCGTGCTCGCGGTAGCCCGCAATGGTATCGAAACTCTCGCCCACGAAGCCTTCCTGCTCGGCCCGGAACTCTCTCAGTTTCTCGGCGGCAGAGATCTCGGTGATTTCTGTTTTCGTGATGTTTTCCTCCAACCACTTGAAAAACCGGGTGAGGGCCACGCCGTCTTTCCCCATGGTGGTGCGGGTATGGGCCACTTCCACCTCGTTCTTCAAGGCTTTGAAAACGGTAGTTGGGTTGGTATCCTGCACCACGTTTACGGTTCCGGGTAACTGCTCAAACAGGGCCTGGCAGGTACGCTTCGGATCCAGGTAAATAGAGGAATTTCCGGGCAATTGACTGAGCGCCTGCCCTACGGTGTCATACGGATGCAGTGTAACTCCTGCGCGCTCCAGACGGGCTTTGTCTGCGGGGTTCAGTTTGGCTTGGTCTATGAACAACACGGCTTGGTCTTGGCTGATCAGCGCGAAACTCAGCACCACCGGATTGCATTTCACGTCGGAGCCGCGCACGTTGAACAACCAGGCAATATCATCCAAGGAGGAAATCAGGTGATACTCGGTACCGGCTTGCTGCAAAGCCGCGCGGACTTCCTGCAGTTTTTCCTCCATTGATTTTCCGGTGATCTGCTCCTCCAACAGAAACGCCGGAGCGGTAGGCAGAGCCGGACGGTTCTCCCAGATAGCATCCAGGTAATCACGGTCGCTGGCCAATTGGATGCCGCGGCGTTTCAACTGCTGCTCCAAAAGCTGGGCCAGCGATAAGGACATCAGCCGGCCGTCAAAGGCTACTGTTTCGCCGCTCTGCAATTTTGTGGCCAGCCACTGGATGTACTCCGGCGCGTGCTGCACCTTCAGTTTCACTAGCTCAAAGCCCGATCCGGCCAACTGTTCCTGCGCCTGCTCAAAGTAACGGGCATCGGTCCAGAGGCCGGCGAAATCCTGGGTGATCACCAGGGTACCCGCCGAGCCGGTAAAGCCTGAGGCGAAGGCAATGCACTTGTAACGGTCTGGCACGTACTCGCTGATGTGCGGATCTGCCGAGGGAATGATATAGGCACTCACGCCCTGCGCCTGCATCTGCTGCCGGATACTGTCTAATTTATCTGTATGGTTCATAGAAGTCGATCTTCGATTTTGCGGCCCAAATTACGATTTTATGAACGTAAGGCCCAAAACCCACAGGCACCGCACTCCCTTTCCGTTGCCCACCATGGCTCCTGCAGTAACAACCTTGGCCCTACTACCAGAAAATTCCCGCTTGCTTTGCTCTTTGTGGCGCAATTGCTAACAATGCCGTACTTTTGCTAAAGAATTGAGCCTCATGTACTCTCAACGGCTTCAATTCCTGATTGCCAATTCATAATTCCTAATTAACAGAGCATGCCCATACCCTCCGCTGACTTCAAGCAGGCGTTGAAAAAATTAAGTGAGAAAGAGAAGGAAGCCCTTATTCTGCGGCTGGTGCGCAAAGACGCTGAGGCGTACGATGCCCTGGCCTTTGAGTTGCTGGACGATGTTACCCTGGAAACCCTGTTTGAACGCAGCAGCCAAACCATCCATGACATCCTGTTCACCGCCAATGGCCGGAGCCTGAGCAAAGCCCTGAACCGCGCCCTTAAGAAATGCTCGCAGGAGATTGCCCGGTACTACCGCATCACCAAAGACCGCAAAGGCGAGGTGGAACTGCACCTGTACCTGCTGGGCCTGATCTTCGAGAACTTCACCGGCCAGTTTGATAGCATTTACAAAGGCTTTTATGTGGCCACGGCCCGATTGGTGCTGCGGACTATGTCGCTCATCACGAAGTACCTGCACGAGGACTACCATATGGAGTTCCAGGACCAGATCAATACCTTTCTCACAGATTTGAACGGCCGCAGCAAACGCCGCCAACTTCCGTTCAACCTGCCTTGGCAGTTTGAAGTAGCCTAGGTTCTGCCTTCGTTTTTGATCTGTTTTGGCTCAATTAGCCTTAATTCGCCACCTCGGGAAACCCCAATATAGCGCGGTCAGTATTTTTCCTAAACCTGTTCCGTTGGTTCACGTTCATGAAAGTTGACAATAACCCAAAACCGAACCTATGTCAACTAACGGAAAACAAAAAGTCGTGGAAGTTCTGAAGGAACTGAACGAATTTGTACATGATGGCCTGGAAGGCTATGAGCGTGCGGCAAAAGAAAGTACTGACACGTTGAGGCAAGATGTCTACCGTCGGTTTTCGCAGCAGCGCCTGGCCTTCGCCAATGAACTGAACCAAATCATCCAGCAGCACGGCGGCAGTCCGGAGCGCGATACCACAGCCAAAGGAAAACTGTACCGCCAATGGATGGATTTCAAAGCCACCATCACCGGAAGCAATGAAGAGGCCATTCTGGGCTCTTGTATCTACGGGGAAGAGTGGGCGCAGAAAGCCTACCGCGATGCGCTTGACCATGAATTACCCGCCGAAGTACGCGGCGTGATTCTGCGCCAGCGCGAAGCCTCCACTGATGTCTTGACTTACCTGCATCAGTTACGGGAGGCCGCGGGCTATGAACCGGCTCCGGGCGGATTGCCAGCCGCCGTTGCGTCGCCAGCCGCTAACAAGACTCTGAGAACCGCATTGTTTATTGTAGCGGGTGCGGCCAGCGCAGCCCTTATCTATGCGCTTATCACCAGGAAAATCCCAACTGAAAAACTGGTTTCCAGCCTGTCTAACCTAACCAAAGGCAGATTTGGCTCTAACGGCCAGGGGGTGGGCAGCAGAGCGAATGCTTCCACAGCAAACCAATAAAAAAAAACGGCGGACAATGTCCGCCGCTTTTTTTCACTCATCCTATAACACATTCACTACAACTAAAATCTTTTTAGAACCTGAATCCCACCGAGGCCTTGAAGCCGTGGTTGTATGATTTATAATCGGCAGTGGCATCTAGGGTAGTCAATCCCATATCATAGCTTCCTCCAAAATTCAGGCCATTCTGGAATTGATAACCGGCTCCGGCCGAAATTCCTACATCTACTTTGCGCTGGCTGTTCTGCCACTCAAAATCATCGTTGTAAGCAGAGAAGCCAAAAGCTCCGGCATTTACGTTCACTTTATTGGAAACCAGGAAAGAAACCTGCGGACCGGCAAACAGGTTGAACCCTTCACCTACGTATACTTTGGCCAGCAAAGGCACATCAATGTATTCTGCTTTGTTGGTAAGCGTAATTTTGGCGTTGGTGTAAGTTCCTACATCGCCGGGAACGCGGCCTTCCAGCACCATCCCTTTTTGTGAGTATTGTACCCCAGGCTCAAACTCAAAACCGCTGCCCATTGGGATGCTCAGGTACGCCCCGGCATGGAAACCCTGGCGCATCTTGGTTTTCACGTTGCCGTTGGTATATTCCAACAGGTCACCGAAGCTCTTTACCGTTTCGCCCTGCCAGCCGGTAACGCTGTAGCCACCTTTAATCCCAAATCTAACGCCGCTACCAGTTTGGGCGAACCCTTCATTGAGGAGTCCTGCCAGCAGAACTACCATCATTAGTATGATCTTTTTCATGACGCTTGTTTTTCTATTTAGCCGCCCTTATCGGGGCTTGTGCTTGGCTAAATGGAAAAACCGTGCCAAAATCTGAGCAAGCTGGATTAGAAGGTGATCAAAAAGACAACAATCACTCATTAACTAATTGGCTATCAGTTAAATAAAATTCACTTAACAATACCTATGGTACACAAAAAAGCCTCTCCTTTGCGTAAGGGGAGGCCTTCTTCAAACTTTAAATAAGTGGTTTTTATAATTTGGTAAGCTTCACATCCTCCCAATACCCCATGATTTTATCATTGGGCCCTACCAGGATATCTACCCGGTTGCGGATGCGGTGGTGCATGGCATCTCTCACAATATAGATGCCGTCTAGCTGCGGAGAGATCCCTTCCACTTTTACGGAGTCGCCGTACTCAATCTGGCCTCCCCAACGCGACAATAAATTTCTGGATAAAGCCAGCCAACGGTGTCCGCGGGGATTCTTCTCGTTGATGCGGGAGCCATCGGCGGTAATGAAGGGATCTTCATCGGTTTGTTCCTCCACCGGAAAATAAACGGAAGCGTCCACATCAATGTGCTTCGGTTCTGCTACAGTTGGGAGCGCCTTCACGGTGAGGGGTCTGTGCTCAAACACCGGCATGGCTGGAGCCGGCGTAGTTGATCCTGTGATTTCTTTCAGGAAAGGCAGAATAATTAGTAGTAAAAGTCCATACGTTTGATTCTTGACCATGCTTTCGTTGTTGGTGAAACATCGGTTTTAGGCACTAGGTCTTAAACGAATTATATTTTAAAGGGTTTTACATGTCAAAAAAGTGCAAATTTTAAAATTTGTATATAGAATGCCTCCGCAGGGTCCAGATCAACTTCTATTGCAAATAGGATCATAGAACCTAATAAATATGAAAAATCCGTTTTTGGCTCATTTTCATGAAAAGAGCCAAAAACGGATTTTGAAATAAATACCTGAATCTGCCTGGTTTATACTGACTAGGCGGGTAGTTGTTTATCCAGTACCTGCACGGCTTTCTGAATGGTTTCCACCGCTTTGAGGTAAAACGACTGGTGGATATTCCGGAACTCATCGGTCTCCTGGTGGTAATGCGGGTGGTCTTCTACCCCGAAGTAGATGAAGGGAATCTTGGCCCTATGGAAGCTTCCGTGGTCAGACTGCATGGTCCAGTCATCATGGCCCTGCTCCGGTCGGTCATGCCCGAAACGCAGGTTCAGCCCCTGGGGCACTTTCACCTGTTGCAGCAAAGGCAGGAAGGTTGGGTTATGGTACGTGCCCGCGGCGTATAGTTCATTCTTTTCAGAGATGCTCACCATGTCCAGGTTCACGTTCAGCAGGATTCTCTCTTTGGCAACGGGCAGGTTAGCCACAAACGCCTTGGAGCCCTGCAGCCCCTGCTCCTCGGCATCAAACGCTACAAACATTAGGGTATGCTGCGGTTTCTGTTTTTGGAAATGGGTAGCCAAGGCCAGAATAGCCCCAATGCCCGAGGCGTCGTCATCGGCTCCGTTATAAACTTTTCCGTTCCGGATGCCCACGTGATCATAGTGCGCCGTGATCACAATCACCTTCTCAGATTTGCCCGGTATCATGCCCACCAGGTTTACGCCAGGCTGAGGCGTGGTGCTGTTACGGGGCGTGAACGTAAACTGCTGCTGGAACTGCACGCCCACCGGCTGTAAGCCTATGCTCTGAAACCGCTGCAACAAGTATTGCTGTGCTTTGGCATGGCCGGGAGTGTTAGGTAACCGGCCTTCCAGGGAATCGGCGGCCAGAGTTTCCACGTCTTTCAGGATCTGGTTGGGCTCATACACCTGCTGGGCGCAAGAGGAAAAACTGAGCAGGCAACCACTCACGGATGCCAGAAAAAGGCGCTGCAAAAGACTATAACGGTTCATGCCGAAAAGGTACGGCAAAAAACGGAAATATGTACTTGCCGCCGTCACTGCCAGCCTGTTTTTAGCTCTCCTTCCGGGAAATACCTCTAAAACAGATACGCTCCGTAAAGACATAAAAAAACCGCCACTTCCTGGAAAGAAAGTGGCGGTGTATATGGTAAGAAGGTTCAGATTAAGTAGTAGTCAGGACCCCTACCCGTCTGCCTTGCTCGTTCAGAAGCAAACCGTCTGTGCTCACGAAGAGGTAGTCAAAATACCGGCTCTCCAACACATAAGGGAATTTGCTGTTGTTGGTTTTCTGCAGTTTTCCAATCACCTCAACCCCATCAGAGGTTTCCCGCACCAGGTTGTAAGAAGTAGTCACGTAAATACGCTCCTGAGGGGCGCTCTGCAACTTCACCTGACGTAAGATGTACTGCTCTGGCATTCTTCTGGAAGAGGAAGAACGTTTGCTGGCAGTAGTGGCAATGGATTGTTGCTTTTGGGCAACAGCAGGTCTGCTCACGTTCACCGTACGGTTAGGCGTACCCGCTTTGGCACTGGCCAGGATCTGGTTTTCAGCGTTTCTCCAGCCTTTGCTGATAGCGGCTAACCTAGAAGACTTGCCTGGGTGCGTATAGGAATCCTCGTCCTCGGCTAAGGCGCCAATGGCGGCCTGGGCTTCGCTTAAGCTGGCTCCCATTTTGCGCAGCACAAAACCAGAGAATTCATCGGCCTCCAGCTCATCGCGGTGGTTGCTGCCGCTTTTAGAAAGCGTGTGTCCGTTCAGGTGGTGTCCAATCTCGTGCGCCAGGATGCTTACCCCAGCCCAGTCGGTTTTCAGCGCGTTATTCAGCGAGCTTACAAATTGCTCATTGTAGAGGATGTAGCGCTGACCGTTCATGATCACGGCCGCAGCATTGGGCACGTTAGCGGCTCGCACCTCAAACCGAGGCTTCAACCCTACTACGTCAATAATCTCAGTGATAATATCTCTGGCTCCTACTGCAGGCGCTGCATATTCAATGGCAGCCCCTCCCTTCACCTCAGCCACAGCTGGTGTGGTAACCGAAGCACCGGTTAAAACCAAACCGGTAAGTAGTGATAAAAGAACCTTTTTCATATGCTTTTCCATAGTCAATTCTATAACAGAAGAACACGCTATTTGATTCAACGCTCAACCTGTCAAATCATTGCGTACACCTCTTATTAGCAAGTTTTCTGCCAGTTTTTAGAAAAACAGGGCTAAGACAAAGCCATGGAGCCGTGCAACAAAAATATTTTTTTAGTTCCCCAAAAAGCACAAAAAAGCCCTTAGAAAAAAGGTATCCAAGGGCTCTTCTGCGTGGTTAGTAGTTGTTTTCCTGATTGGCATCGCCATCATTGGGATCGCGCTCGTCAATAGAGGCCCCGCCACTGGCTCTTTCGGTTCCGCTGAAGTTCTCGTCCTGCTTGGTAGCGTCATATCCTGTCACAGAACGCTTGTACATGTCATGGCTACTGCCACTGTCACGCTGACGTTCTGACTGACGGCCCTGGTTCATGTTGGTTGCCGAGCTCTGCTCAGAGTGCGCATTGTCAGATTGCTGCACATTATCTGCATTATCGGTCTTATTTTCTTTATCTGGCATAACGGTATGGCTTAAGTAAAACATACTGCCCTGTTTGAGCGGGCATCTTTCTTGTACTTGCAGCCAAGGCAAAAGGTTCTTTCTAATTAGAGCCAAAAAGCAGAAAACACCCTGTAAACAGAAAGGACACGCCCTTCAAAAAAGACAACTCTGCAAAGCCTAGGCGATAGCCTTTCGTTCAATCACGTTGAGTAAATGGAGCAGTTTTTCGGCGGTTTCATCTACTTGCTGCAGTCCCTGCAGGGCCACTTCCTGATTTCCCTTCTGGTATTCAGACCACAGCCGGCGCGCTATCACGTGCATGTCATTATGGACCCGTTCCAGTTCTTTTACCTCGGGCAGGTGGCCAATCCTGGGCATGGCTACGTCATAGATCCATTTGCCCAGGGAGCAGTCTCTGGTAGAGATCACCGGCTCAGTATCAATGCTGGCTCCGTACAGCAAGGCCCGCAGCTTTGATTTAAACAAGACGTGCTTGATGCGGGCCTGTTCAAAGTCAAGCCTTCCTATACTCTCCTTATAATTATTCTGCTCGGTCCTATTCATGTCTTCTCTACTTGATGCCGTAACAACAAGAACAGAGAGCTAATGGTGCTCTCTGCTTTGCAAGAACAGTAACATTATGCCAGCAACCAAGGGTTGCAACAAGCCAGGGATGGTAACCAAGAGGATAGCAGGAGCTTCAAAGCCATCAGCCTTCGTCACGTCCTTTCACTTGCGCCGGTGGCGCTGTAGCCTCCACTGCGGTAAAAGGCTCCAGAATCTTGTAGGTGTGCGAGGCTCCCTTGGGCACTACGTAAGAATTGCCGGGCACCAATAACACCATCTGCCCTTCCACGTGCAGTTCTGCCCGACCGGAGATAACATATCCTACGGTTTCGTACTCGCGGCGCACCTCGGGCTTTGAATCGCCGGGTTGCTCGTTTTCCCAAAGGCGCATGGAAACTGTTTTACCTGAAGCCAGGTATTTTTCTCCGTCTTCCCCTTTGGGAGAAAACGCACCGTCAATTTTGGTTACTGTGGTATCACTCATCGTTTTATCTGTTGGTTGGCGAGTTAAGATGTACGGTGTTTTCATTGTTTTGTCACGAATGGGGTCTGCTAAGTCACAGATTTCCTGCGGATTTGGTAGATATAGAAAGCAGAAATCTAAAGAGCAGCATAATTTGAATTCTGTTTCAAGCCCGATTTCTGGAAACCAGCCCTAAAACAGAATTCTGGTGCAGACCTGTAGAGAACCATGCAGCAATTGCCTAAAACTCATTGTTTTCCTCGGCGGCTTTTTGGTTTGGCGCATTCAGCCCCGATTGCGTAAGCTCTGTCTCGCTTTCGTGGCCGCGTACTGCTTTTTTACCAATGCCGCCCGGTCCCGGCAACAGGTAGTTGGTCAGGCCCAGCATATCGGTTACCGTGCCGGGGAAAAGGCCGTGCAAGCTGATGATCAGTTTGGCGTAGATACCCAGGGTAGCCTCGGCTCTGCCGTACCGGCAGGCGTCAATAATCTTACGGGCGGCAACATCGGCGGCCAGGGAAATCAATGGATTGGCGTCTGTCAAGGCGAAGAGCGTGTATTCTTTCTGGTTCTGCCCTTTGATGAACGCGTTCCGGGCACTGCCGGTACGCATGAGCCACGGGTTGATGGTAGTGACGTAAATGCCGTCTTTCAGTAACTCAGCCCGGAAACCTTCTGACAGGCCCACCAGAGCAAACTTACTGCCACTGTACGGCACTAGGTGCGGCACACTCACTTTGCCGCCAAAAGAGGCGATGTTCACAATGCGGCCCTCGCCGCGGCGCTTCATCTCGGGGACTACTTCCAGCATGGTGTACAGAGAGCCCCAGTAGTGGATGTCCATGGTCGCTTTAAAGTCTTCCACCGTCATCTCTTCCAGCGGACCGGCTGCAATGATGCCGGCGTTGTTAATGAGCACCTCCACGGGTCCTAACTGCTGGCTTATCTCGGCAACCATGGCTTTTACCTGGGCCTGATCGCTCACGTCACAGTTAAAGGCTAGCACCTCTGCCCCACCCGCCTGCAACTCTTCGCGGGCAGCGTCCAGTTGATGTTGGGTGCGGGAGCAAATGGCAATTTTAGCCCCCTGCTCAGCGAACATTCGTGCCAGCACCAAACCCAGCCCCCTGCTACCGCCGGTAATGAGCACCGTACGGTCTTTGAAGGAGAATTCATTTTTCTTGCGGGAGTAGTAGGTCAAGGCCAGAAGCGCCCCCACGCCTGCCCCTGCCAACAATAGATTTTTCTTTTTTCTGTTTTCCATAGCTTTATTTTTGGAGTCTCTTCAAGTATGCCGCTACGTCAATGCCCTGGCCCAGCACCGGCTGGAAAATATCGCCCAGTTTTTTCACGCGCTGCGGCACGTTCTTAATGGTAAACTGCGAAGGGTGCAATCCTGTTTTCACTTCTTTCCACTGCAAGGGCGTGGAAACGGTTGCGCCTTCTTTAGGGCGCACGCAGTACGGGGCGGCAATGGTCTGGGCAATAGCGTTCTGCAGGAAATCAATATAGATCTGGTTCCGGCGTTCTTTGGGGCTGCGCTCCAGGCTGGTGAGTTTGGGCAGCTTCTCATGCACCCGTTGAGCCAGGGCATACGCCAGTTCTTTCACTTGCTCAAAAGGCCATTGAGCGCCCAGTGGCACGTACAGGTGCATGCCCGTGGCCCCGGAGGTCTTGGCGTACACCGGTATTTCCAGGTCATCCAGCACCTCTTTGGCGGCCAGGGCAGTTTCCACCACTTCATCATACGTGTTCTCGCCGGGGTCCAGGTCCAGCACCAGGTAATCGGGTTTGTTTAGGTGCTGCAGCCGTGAGTTCCACGGGTTCAGCTGGATGCAACCTAAGTTGTTCAGATACGCCAAGGTGGCTTTGTTCTGGCAAATGATATAGTCTACGTCTTTGCCCGTAGACTCAGCGGTGATAGCGGTGGTCTCCACCCAGTCTGGGGCGTGCTCTCCGGCGTCTTTCTGGAAAAAACCGGGTTTGGAGATGCCGTTCGGGTGCCGCAGCAACGACTCAGGCCGGTCTTTCAGGTAAGGCAAGAGTACATCGGCCATGGTTTGGTAGTAGAGCACCAGGTCTTTCTTGGTAATGCCTTCCTCTGGCCAATACAGCTTATCGGGATGGCTGATGGTAACCGAATGGTGGTCTAATTCCAGGACAAACTCATGTTCTTCCACTTTCTGTTTTGGGGCTGTTTTCGATTTTTTAGGCTCTTTTTGGGTGGAGGACTTAGTACGTACGTCCTGGGAGGCGACGGACTGTTCCTGCACCACGTCTTTGGCTTTCTTGTCTACGCGCAGGCCTTCAAAGATGGCTTGCCGCATCTGCCCGTCAGCGGTCCACTCCGCGAAGGACAGCTCGCAGACCAGCTCGGGTTTTACCCAGGTCACGTCGCGACTCAGGGGTACTTTCTCTTTGAACGGCGATTTTTCCTGCACCAGCGGCTCCAGCTTTTCTTTCAGTTCCTGCAGGCTTTGCCGATTGAAGCCGCTGCCGCTTTGGCCTACGTATTTCAGCTCTTTGCCTTGGTACACGCCCAAAACCAGCGCCCCAATGTGCTCCCGGCTGCCCTTGGGTTGGGTGAAGCCGGCAATAATGGCCTCTTGCCTGAGATGCGTTTTGATCTTGAGCCAATCGGCGGAGCGTTTCCCTGGCAGGTACTTGCTGCTGGCGGCTTTGGCCATGATGCCTTCCCATTGGTTCTGCTGCGCTTCTTTAAAAAACGAGGTTCCGTCTCCAACGCGATGTTCGCTGTAGCGCAGCGGGTCGGGGGCGTTTTTCAGCACCTCGGCTAGCTTTTCTTTTCTCCTGATGAGCGGTTCCTGGGTAAGGTCTTGCCCGTTGAGGTACAGCAGATCGAAAATATAGTAGTACAGGTGCTCTGATGGGGTGTTCTGGTAGTTCTGCAGCGCCTGGAAATCGGCTTTGCCGTTCTGGTCTAGAATTACCAATTCCCCGTCAAAAACGGCCTGGTGCTGCAGTTTCTCTAGGGCTTTCACCACGGGCGCGTATTTCTCTCTGAAGGATTTACCGTTACGGGAGTAGAGTTCTACCTGCCCGTTTTCCACCTCGGCCACGGCCCGGTACCCATCCCATTTCACCTCGAAAAGCCAGTTGGGGTCATCAAAGGGCCCATCGGTGAGTTTGGCGGTCATGGGCACAACCTGGTGCGGCATCGGTCCCGATTTCCCCTCTTGGGGAGATGGTTGGTCTTTGCTTTTCTTTTTACCAGTGGATTTCTTGCTAACCAATTTCTTGCCTGGTTCTGCTCTTCCCTCGGCGTAGTCTTCGGCATCATACGGCTCAGGGGTTGCGAACTCGTCTTTCTTTTTAAGGAGCAACCAGGCGTCTTCCTGCCGGCCTTTCATTTTCACCAGCGAGAATTCGCCTTTGAGTTTTTCGCCCTCCAGCACAAAGTGCAGGCTGCCTTCTGCCAGTTCCTGGAGCATCTGCTTTTCGCCCTGGGCGCGGGAAGTAATTTCCACGGCGTGGAAGGTGCCCTGGTCCCAGATGTCTACGTGGCCGGCTCCGTAGTTTCCTTCTGGTATGTCGCCTTCAAAGGTGCGGTAGCTGAACGGGTGGTCTTCCACGGCTACGGCCAGCCGCTTGTCTGAGGGGTTAAGAGACGGACCTTTGGGTACCGCCCAGCTTTTAAGAACGCCTTCCAGTTCTAGCCGGAAATCATAATGCAGTTTGGAGGCTTGGTGCCGGTGCACCACAAATTGCAGAGGGCCTTTGTTTTTGGCCTCTTTTCCTGCAGGCTCCGGGGTTTGGTCAAAGTGTCTTTTCTGGTTATATTCTTCTAGACTCATAGGTACGGGGTTCCGGGTGAAGAGCCTGCCTTATTTCCGCCTTGCTTAGTAGTATAAAAACCGCTTGGCGGGGCGGCTCAGTCCTTGTACGGATAAAACCACTTTGCTGCCATGTGGCCCTTACAGGATGTTTCAAGCCTGTTTTCTTCAAACTCCTGAAAAACAGAGAGGCCTGTCTCTGGTAAGAAACAGGCCTCTCTGGGTAAAACGGATTAGTGTCTGGCACCTCTACCCGCAATGTCTGGATTGTTGTTATCGTCTTTGGCTCCTTTGTTAGGAGAGACTTTTTTATCCTCGGGGTCACCACCTTGACCGGCATGTCCGCTGCTGCGTCCGCCGCCGGTACCGTCGTTGCCGTTGTGGTTTCCTTTGAACCCGCTGTGGCTATCGCTCAAACCACCGGTGTGGGTACCATAGCCAGTGTCTTTGTCACTTTCGGCGCCGTGAATGGGTCGAGTCTTCTCGGTTGGATGTTTGCCCAGCTCCATATCTCTTTCACCGTAGCCACCGCCGCGGCGGCCCTGCACGTCGCCTCCGCCGTTAATGTCTATGTGGGGCGTACCGCCATCCTGTTTCCCGTTGTCATCCACGATGTTTCCGCTGGAGTCATAGTTGGCGGTGCTGCCACCCTCGGCTTTGGTACCGTAGTTATGGTCTGCGAATACGCCATTCCCGTTGTTTCCGTCCTCGTTGTTATTGCTGCCAGATCCGCTCATTTTTGGAGTGTCCTGGTCTCTATTTTGCTCTTCCATAGTCTCGTCAGGTTTTGGTTGTTACAACAAACTTGCGTATCTGTTTACGGGAGCCAGCAGGGAGAGTTAATCTTCAATAGCTTTTTAAGATTAATCCTATCAGGTGCTCCAGTTCCCGGCTCAACTAACCCGGCTGCCTCATGGTTGAACTGCTCCATTTTACGTCATCACGGTTGTAGCTAAACCAGCTCTTCCTGTTTTTAAGCTCGTTTTCGGAAACCGGGTTTAAAACACAGAAACAAATATTCTTCATTGCGGCAGTTACAGAAGCAAGCAGTCAGTTTCACGCAAAGGCGATGACCTATTTCTGTTTCTGTAAGTTGGGCAGCAGGTTGACTTTGGCCCACTCTACGGCCATGATGGTTTTTCCGTCTATGAAAGATTGTTTGGCCAACTGCTCGGCTGAATATTCCACGGTGTTGATGGATTCATTCTCGTCTTCTTTCCCGCCGCCTTCGGCTATTTTCTTGCTTACCTCCACATAGAACAGGTAGATTTTCTCTGAGAAAGCCCCCGGCGAGGGATAATATTCATAGAGGGGTTGCAGGTGGTCTACGGCGTAGCCAATCTCTTCTTCAATCTCGCGGGTGATGGCAACATCGGGCTTTTCGTCTTTGCTGTCCAGCATGCCCGCTACGGTTTCTACCAGGTCCTGCTCAATGGCGGCCCTGAACTGTTTCACGAAAATGAATTTCTGCTTTTTGGTATCATACACCAGGGCAGCGGCGGCTTTACCGGTCTGGAAGACCTCGCGGGTAAATTCTTTGCCCTGGTCTTCCACGGTGAAAACCTGCAGACGATAGTAGCCCTGGTAGGCGGTTTCTTTCTTGGTTATTTTCATAAGTGAGAGAATGGCTAAGGAAAAATCAATGGTAGAATTTCTTTCCCCGTGGTACGCGCGGGGGCGGGCACCGGTTTACGTCTAAGGTTGCTTCCAAAATAAATAAACTGGTTAAGTGGCTATTCTGGGCCTAAATGCGTATTTAGGAGCAAATATCCGTTTTCAAATGAAAAAATTCTTATCCATGTGGGTGGTCCTGCTGTTGGTTGCAGTAGGCAGTGCACAAGCACAGACTCAACCCCAAAGCAGCCACTACAAAGCGGCAGAAACCCTGCTCCTCACCATGGGCAGCCCCAAAACCATTGACGACAACCTTCAGCAGATGCTGACCATGCAAATGGAGCAGGTGCCTGCCATGAAGGCCGCTGAACTGGAGGTACGTTCTTTCTTTTCAAAATACATGAACTGGGATGCCATCAAAGATGATTTGATCAAGCTTTACATGGATGAATTCACGGAGAAAGAACTGAAAGACATGAACACTTTCTACCAGACCCCAACCGGTAAAAAACTGGCCGCCAAGCAATCTATCCTTACCATGAAGAGCGCTCAGATTGGACAGGCGAAGGTAGAACCGCACATGATGGAGCTGCAGCAAGCCATTCAGAAGAAAATGCAAGGCGATAATTAAGCCTGGTCTCAACCCCGCTGGATTATCTACTTTTCAATCGCCCTCGCCTTCCGGCCAGGGCGATTTTCTTTTTACCCTAATGCTGTATGAACCAGTAGCCTACGGTTCGTTTACTAATTCTACCAGGCTCCAACTTATCTTATATTGGTCCCTTCAATTGCCGGATTAAAAGAGAACGCGACTTAATTCACCGAAAAGTAATGCATCAGGAAACTAAAAAAGGTAATTTATACTTTCCTGAACATCTACCCTTTTGACAATTAAGCTTTTGCATGCGTTCCCTGCTTCTAACTCTGGCGTTGCTCTTCCTGTTTAGAGCAACTGTGTCTGCTGCTACCCTTGGGCTTGACACTTTAAATGTAACTACTGACACTACCTTTCTCCAGACCAAACCGGAACTTACCTGGACTCAGAAACACCGGAAACTGTTGCTGCGGTCTTCTTCGGCCCTGCTGGCCACCGGACTGTTCATTGCCTCTTACCAACACTTTGACCGGCCTATCCACGTTTTGTCCCAGGCCAGTCGTACTCCCTTAACCAACAATACCGCAAAAGTACTGCAACCCATGGGTACAGCGCTTCCGCTGCACGCCACGTTTGCCGCTATGTTCACCATTGGTGCCCTGGCCAAACGCCCCAAGATGAGAGACGCAGCCATTGTTGGTTTGGGAAGCTTCTATATCAACTCCCTGGTCACCGATAAACTGAAGAAAACTTTCCAGCGCCACAGACCCTCCAACACAAGTGACAGCCAATTGTTTGATGGGGCAGACGGCAACGGTACCAACACCTCCTTTCCGTCGTCGCACACTTCCAATGCCTTTGCCGCTGCTACGGCCATTGCCTCGGTGTACCATGACAGCCGATGGGTGCCGCAGCTTGCCTACGGGGTTGCCACACTGGTAGGCCTCTCACGGATCAATGACAACAAGCATTGGGCCTCAGATGTACTGGCGGGCGCAGCCGTTGGGTACCTAACCGGTAAAGCTACGTATTGGGGGTACAGCCACCTGAAGGGGAAACTCTCTAAGCCCAAATGGGTGGTAACCCCAACCTGGCAAAGCGGTCAGGCGGGCGTAAATGCCTCGCTCCGGTTCTAGGCCTGGTGGCGCCATTTAGTTAATTTGGTTACCTTTAAGGTATGCCAATCTCCCTTCGCGAAGAACCCACCATTTCAGTGCAGCTGCTGAACATGACGCTGCAAATAACCCAGGAAGAAGGTCTGGACAATGCTGCCCTATGCCAGGCGGCAGGTCTGGACCTTCGTCTTTTAGCCGATTGGGAAGCGCGGGTTCCCTTCAGTGCCCAAAACCGGCTGTGGCGCGCCATCTTAGATGCCTCTGGCAATGAACAGTTTGGTTTACTGGTGGGAGAACGGTTTCAACCGCAAGCCGCCAGCACCGTGGCCTATGTCATGATGCATGCCCCTACCCTGGGCAAGGCTATGGAGAAATGCGGCCAATACCAGGCCCTGCTTTGCGATGCCACCCATTTGCGGTACCATCCGCAGGAAGCCACCTTCACCCTGGAGTTTCTGGTGCCCTGGGTTCCGGAGACCCGGTACACCATAGATAAAATGGTGGCCCTGTTCACTATGGTCATGCGGCAGATGACGTGCCAGGACATAGCTCCCGTGCAGGTAGGCTTCCAGTTTCCGGCTCCCGCCGATGTCTCCGGCTATCACCGCATTCTGCCCAGAACAGAGTTTCTTTTTGACTGCGACATCAATTACATCAAATTTAAGCCGGAGGACCTGGAAACACCCGTGCGTGGTGCCAACGTGGATTTGTACCGCATCTTTGAGCAGCACGCCCAAACCCTGCTGGCCAAGCATCAGCAAACGCACTCCCTGACGTACCTGGTCAACGCAGAGTTGATGAAACTTTTGCGTGCCGAGGCCCCCACCGTAGAGATGGTTGCCCATAACCTGGGTATGAGCGTCCGGAGCCTGCAGTTGAAGTTGCAACAGGAGAATACCTCTTTTCAAGCTATTTTGAACGAAACACGCAAAGAACTGGCCCAGCTTTACCTGAGAGACCGGCACCTCTCCAAAGCAGACATCGCGTATCTGCTTGGTTTCTCAGAGGTAAGCGTCTTTTCCAGAACTTTTAAGAAGTGGACAGGTTCTACCCCAAGCCAATACCAGGCTGAACTGCTACCTTCGTAGCGGCTTTTGCAAATCTTTATGACCGCAGCGTAAGTATAGAGGTTGGCTAAGCGTAACACCCATAACCTTATTATCATCTATGAAAAAGCTTTCATTTGCTTTTGTCTTCATTCTTACTGTCATGGCACAACTCTCCGCCCAGGCCCAGCAAATTAAAACGCAGCTGGTAGAGTACAAAGAGGGAAACACCACCCTGGAAGGATATCTGGCGTACGATGCCTCCAAAAAAGGCAAACTTCCCGGGGTATTGGTGGTACACGAGTGGAACGGGCTCAATGACTACACCAAACAGCGCTGTGAGCAGTTAGCCAAGATGGGCTACGTGGCCTTTGCGGCCGATATCTACGGCAAAGGCGTAAGACCCAAAACCCCTCAGGAGTCTGGGGCCGAAGCCGGAAAATACAAGAACAACATTCCGCTGCTGCGCCAACGGGTAAATGCCGCCCTGGCCCAGTTAAAGAAACAACCAAACGTAGACGCCTCTAAAACTGCTGCCATTGGCTACTGTTTTGGGGGTACCACGGTGCTGGAACTAGCCCGCAGCGGTGCCGATGTAGCCGGGGTAGTAAGCTTCCACGGAGGTCTGGGCACCCCAAACCCAGCCGATGCCTCCAACATCAAAGCGAAAGTGCTGGTTGCCCACGGTGCCATTGACCCCTTCGTGCCGAAAGCTGAACTAGATGCCTTCTTCAAGGAAATGAACGACGCCAACGTAGATTACCAGTTCAACGCCTACAGCGGCGCGGTGCACTCTTTCACCAATCCGGGGGCGGGCTCAGACATCAAGCAAGGAGCCGCCTACAACGCCACCGCCGACCGTCGGTCCTGGGAGGCGATGAAGCTGTTCTTTAATGAATTGTTCTCGGCCAGGAAATAGACATTCTAAGAGAAACCTCAAAGCCGATGCAGGTACGCTTCCTGCATCGGCTTTTTTTATGGCGTGGCAGGTGTTTTGAGGCAGTTATGGCCAAAGATCATTCAAACCAGAACCTTGGTCCTTCTTAAGCCACTGCCGCTGCCTCTCTCCTGTTTTTAACCTTTTTTCCTGATTTCAGCCGGTTTTCGGTGAACCAATCTAAAGTGGTTTGAATGGCTTCCTGCATGGGTGTTTCTTTCAGGTTGGGGAACATGGTTTTCCGGAGGCTATCGTCCAGGAGGATGCTGTTCTCAAACAAGTAAAGCATTTCTTCCAGCTCCCGCATCATGGGCTGAAACCAACCCAGTACTTTGAACAGCATCTTGGGATATACCCTTACCTTAGGCGTTACTGCAGCTACCTCGGCAATCTGGGTTAGCCAGGAACGCATACTGGGCACCGTGTGGCTGGCGTAGTTGAGCACAGTATAAGCAGTGGGGAACGAAGACAAGGCAGCTGCTACCATAAACCGGGCGGCATCTGGGGTATACGCCATCTGATGGGGTATATCTGCGTCTACCAACCAAGGCATGGCATTACCTTGCAAGGCTCCTTCAAAAATGGGGGCAAAGCCCGCGTTGGTCACATTGGGTCCCCAGAAATCTGGGAGGCGTACGTTCACCACGCGCAGGTTTCCGTTTTGGGCCAATTTTTCTAACAACTGCTCCAAATGAAGCCGTAGCTGCCCTTTTCTGGTATCCGGGGCGGGAACATCGGTTTCTTTGATAGGCCTGGAGGTGTTGCCGTAGGAGTACACATTACCGGGGAACAGCAGGGTGGCTCCTGCCGCTGATGCCGCTTCTATGATGTTCTGGGTGACTGGTTTCATGAACTCCTCCCATTGGTGATATGGATAGTTCACGGCATGTACCACCAACTGCTTTCCTTGCGCAACCGCCAGCACTTCTTCTTTCCTGGTGGCATCGCCTGACACAATCTGCAGGCCAGGAGCATCCCCAAACAATTGGCGGGCTCTAGCAGGGTTTCTAGCCAGAACTGTTACAGAAAAGTTTTGCTCCAGCAGCTCTTTGGTAACAGCGTACCCAATGGCCCCTGTGGCTCCCAGAACCAGGCTAGACAGGTGAGAAGAATTGGTTTTCATGGCGTTCAGCGTTAAGGTGAAAGAATGAAACAAAGCTACGCCCTTTGAAAACCTTGGTGTTGACCACCTACGTATTTGATTTGACCATTTACGCAAAGCAGGTCTAACTATCACCTGCCGATACCGTAAGGATAAGGCTTCTGCAGAACATCCCCCGTTTTGCCGCCACCCAAGTTGTAACCCCTAGTTCAAATGCCCTCAGTTTCTGTTCAGAGATCGTCTTTTCTTGTGTATGGTTTGGTTTTGCTTTTGGCAGGCATGGCTTTTTCGGCGTGTAAAAAGAAGAATCCGCATGCCGAGGATACCGTGGTCTTTAAACCGCAGCCCATCTCCCCTGAGGACACCATCAAATACCCCAATGAGCTGATCACTACCCTTAACCGGAAAAACCGCTGGGTAGACTCGGTGTTCAGGCGCATGACACCAGATGAGCGCATCACCCAACTCATGATGATTGAGGTCTTCTCCAACCAGGGCCAGAAACATGAAGAGGATGTCCTCAAACTCATTAAACGGTACAAGGTGGGTGGTTTGATTTTCTTCCAAGGCGGACCGGTACGGCAAGCTAAGCTGACCAACCGGCTACAGGCAGCCTCCAAAGTGCCCCTCTGGATTGGAATGGACGCTGAAAACGGCATTGGCATGCGCATGGACAGCGCCATGCAATATCCCCTGCCCATGTTGCTGGGTGCCATTAACAACGATAGCCTCATCTACCGCATGGGCGCCGAGATGGCGTTTGAGTTTAAACGCCTGGGCATGCACCTGAATTTTGCCCCGGTGGTAGACGTGAACAACAATCCGCAGAACCCCATTATCAGTTACCGGGCGTTTGGGGAGAATAAAAACGACGTGAGTTCCAAAAGTCTGGCCCAGATGCAGGGCATGCAGGACAACGGCATCATTGCCACCGCCAAACACTTTCCTGGCCACGGCGATACCGATGTAGACTCGCATCTTGACTTGCCCGTAATCCCTTACGGTCGCAATCGGCTAGACTCACTTGAACTGTATCCGTTCCGGCATCTGATCCAAAGCGGGGTAGGCGGTATCATGGTAGGGCATATCCACTTGCCTAAACTTGACTCCACCACCAACCTTCCTGCCTCCCTTTCTAAACCTATTGTGAATGGAATCCTCAAAAAGGAACTGCGCTATGGGGGGCTCATTTTCACCGATGCCATGGTCATGAAAGGCGTTACCAAATACTTTGAGCCTGGCGAAGCCGAAGTAATGGCGCTGGAGGCGGGCAACGATGTGCTGGAACGCCTGGTAAGTGTTCCCAAGGCTTTGAGCGCTATCAGGAAAGCCATCAGGCAAGGCAGGCTCAGCCAACAGGAAATTGACCGCAGATGCAAGAAAGTACTCGCAGCCAAGTACTGGGTGGGGCTCAATAACTACCAGCCCATCAAGATAGACAGCCTGTACCAGGACCTGCACGCCCCGCACGCACACGAAATGCTTCGGCAACTAGCGGAGGGATCGCTTACCTTGCTGCAGAACAAGCGCAACCAGATTCCGCTGGAAAACAAGAAGCGCCGGACCATTGCCAGCCTGGCCGTGGGAGGCACCAGAACTACCTTTTTCCAGAAGAAAATAAAGGAACAACTGGCAGTTAAAGATTACTTTCTACCCCGCCGCACCAAAAAGAAAGACCTGGAGAAACTCAGGAAAGAACTGCTCAAGCATGACCTTCTTCTGATCAGTATTTACGGTCCCAGCATCAGGCCCAGCAATAACCTGGGGTTCACGCCAGAAGACAGAGCCTTGGTGAATGAGCTCATCCGCAAGAAAAGAAGCATTGTGGTGCTCTTTGACAACGCCTATACCTTGAACCGGTTTGAGGATGTCCATCAGGCCACTGCTTTGCTGGTAGGCTACCAGCAATTACCCGCGGTACAGGCCGCTGCGGCCAGACTGATCATGGGCAATTTAAAACCGCAGGGCAAACTGCCGGTAACAGTGAACAAACATTTCCAGTACGGCGAGGGACTCTAATCTCCATACTCACTCCTGTTTCAGGTTCATTTTCAGCAAAATAGCCCTAAAACAAGTAGTGGAAAGATATACTTCTTTCACTATATTGTAGGCATGAAAATACGTTTTTCCCTCAGCGTGTTTTACCTGCTGATCTTCCAGTTGCTTACACACGCGCCGGCTTCCGCGCAATCAAGCAAAACGGCCAAAGCCGTCTCTCCCTCTGACCGGGTCATTATTGGCATAGAGCGCCTGGTTACGCCGGAGTTTCTGCCTTACATCCAGAACCGGCGGGTAGCCATTCTTACTAACCATACCGGTGTTATGCCAGACCAAAGCCACATTGTGGATCTGCTGCACGCCCGCTCAGATGTGAAGGTGGTCAAATTATTCAGCCCGGAACACGGTATCCGGGGCGAGGCCGATACCCATGTGTCTGATGACGTGGATAAGAAAACCGGCCTGAAGGTTATTTCTTTATACGGCAAGGTGCGCAAACCAACCCCAGAGATGTTGCAGGACGTTGATGTGCTGCTCTTTGATATTCAGGATGTGGGAGCCCGTTACTACACCTACATTGCCACCATGGCCGCCGTGCTGGAAGCCGCCGCTGAAAACAAAAAGCAGATGATTGTTCTGGACCGGCCAAACCCAATCACAGGAGTGTATGTAGACGGCGTGGTAGGGAAAAACGCCAAAGAACCCGTTTCCGGACCTAATTACCTGCCCATCACGCACGGAATGACGGTAGGGGAACTGGCTCGGATGTTCAACGGGGAACGTGCCGCCAGGAAGTTACCTCAAGCCGAGCTGATGGTAGTGCCCATGCGCCATTACGCCCGCAGCCAGTGGTTTGACCAATCTGGTTTGCCCTGGGTAAAACCCTCCCCCAACATGCTGAACCTGACCACGGCTTCTCTGTACCCGGCTACCTGCATTCTGGAAGGCACCAACGTTTCTGAGGGACGCGGCACCCTGCAACCGTTTGAATTCATTGGCGCTCCCTGGATTGACGGCGAAAAACTGGCGAAGCAACTGAACAGCTATAAACTGGCGGGCATCACGTTCAAACCTACCCAGTTCAAACCAGACAGCGTGGTAGACGGCATCCGGATTTATCCGCCCAAGTTTGTGGGCCAGACCTGCAGCGGAGTACAGGCCGTGATCACAGACCGAAGTAAGTTTGAATCGGCTAAGGCCAGCGTCTACATCATCCATGCCCTCAAGACGCTCTACCCTACCCAGCTGGAGTGGAAGAACACTCGCCTGGATGGCCTCTGGAAAACCGATGTGCCCCGCACCCGCCTTTTAGCGGGTGATTCTCCTAAAAATATCATTTCTGACTGGACACCTGAATTGACTTATTTTAAGCAAGTTAGAGCCAAATACCTGCTCTATCCGTAAAAGGCTGACATCATACAAGAGAAGAATACATGGGTAAAGGGTTTTCGATCTACCTCCTGCTTTTACTTTCTGGATTAGGATTGCACGGCTGTCAATCTTCCACCAACACCAGAAACCATGAAGCAGCAACTATTAAGGCTGCCACTGTTTTAGAGGAACCAAAACACTCATACGCCACTAAAAACGTGATCCTGGTGGTCATAGACGGGGTACGGTACTCTGAGTCCTGGGGTGATTCTACCCGGCGCTATATTCCGCACATGACTAAACTGGCCTCCAAGGGCCTCTTCCACCCAGCGTTTTATAACCAGGGAGTTACCCTCACTAATCCAGGGCACGCAGCCTTAACCACCGGTAAATACCAGCGCCTGAAGAACAACGGCAGCGAGATTCCTGATTATCCATCGGTTTTTCATTATTACCGGAAATTCACCGGTGCTCCCGCCCAGGATGCCTGGATTATTACCAGTAAAGACAAACTGGAAATACTGGCCCGTACCAACAGCTCAGAATCTGCGGCAGCCTTTGCCCCGTCTGTTGACTGCGGCGTGGAAGGCTTAGGCTCCGGCTACCGCGATGATACCACCACCCTTAGGGTTGCCAAAAGACTGCTGGCGAAACACACCCCCAAGACAGCACTCATCAACCTGAGAGGGCCGGATTCAGAGGCTCACCTTAAAAACTGGGAAGGGTATCTGGGCGCTATTCAGGAAACCGATAAGATGGTGTCGGACCTCTGGAGCTGGCTACAAAAGCACCCAGAATACAAAAACACCACTACCCTGCTCATCACCAATGACCATGGGCGGCACACCGGCACCCAATTCCAGAATCACGGCGATAATTGCAAGGGCTGTCGGCATATCAGTTTGCTGGTGCTCGGCCCCGATGTAAAGCCCGGCACTTTGGCATCCAGGCCCCGGTCCCAGGTAGATGTGGCGCCCACCATGGCAGAACTGTTAGGCGTTCCTTTCCCGCAGCGGGATGGCGAGCCCATGCTGGAGCTATTTGAAAGAAAACAGGCCAGAAACCTGAACAAAACAAAAGCGCTTTAGGGGTGCTTTCTGTAAAACAGCCCTAAAAACGCTTCCGTATTCTTTCACAAGCTTGAATTTTTTACTGGTCTGCCAGGGCTTTCTCCTTCAGTTCAATGGCATGCTTGGCTTCCCTCAACCGGGTAATGGCAGTGATATTGGTGAAAATGGCGAGGACCGTGATAGGAACCGTGAAAATGGACATGGTCTCGAAAATGTGGAACGGAATGCCGGGCACATACAGCTTGTAGTCACCGCCAATAATGGAGGAGGCAATACCGCAGAACATACCGGCCAGGGCAATCAGCACCACTCTCTCTGGCCGCTGAAAGAAACCGCCTTTGCAGTCCACGCCTAATCCCTCGGCCCGGGCTCTGGTATAACTCACCATCATAGAGCCAATCATGGCAATAAACGCGAAAAGCGAACTCAGGAAATAATGATGCGCCATGAGGTAGTAACAGATGCCTAGGAACATGATCAGCTCACTGTACCTGTCCAGCACCGAGTCATACAAAGCCCCGAAGGTGGATCCCATCTTGCCCATCCGGGCTACTTGCCCGTCCAGCATATCAAAGAGGCCCGCCATCATAATTAGGAAACCGGCCCAACCCACGTAAGACAAATCGTCTCGGTTCTCGCTCTCCCCGCCAACCACAAAGATGACGGCCACCCCCACGTTCATAATGAACCCGGTAGTGGTAACGGCATTAGGCGTAAAACCAAGCCTGATCAGCAGCCTGACAAAGGGATTCACAATCTTGTAGATACCCTGTTGCAGAAAGACCTTCCATGCCTTTTCGTCTGTGGTTTTCTGCACCTCAAAGTTGGTATCCAGATCTATTTTCTCACTTGTTTCCATGTACCCAAAGTCAAAAAATTGGCAAAATGCATAGACTATCTAAATACAAACTTCTTTTGCATGAGGTAATTATACCCAATTCCCACCAGAAGCGACGTAATGACTTTAGAGATAATGTAGCTGGTGCCGCTGTAATGAGTAATCACATACACACCCGCCGCATTCAGGAAAATACTTCCCAGCCAGATAATGAAGTACCTCATAGCCTGAGGCACCACATCAGCGTCTTCTGAGTGGAAGACCCATGACCGGCCTAAGGCAAAATGGAAAACCCCGCCGCACACGGTACCCAGCAAAGAAGCTGTTACATACCAGCTTTTGAAAAACTCTACTGCTATAATTGTTACCAGAAAATCAACTACTGTGGCAACCGCCGAGGCGGTTTGGGCCTTTAAGAAGGTCAGCATCTAAAGCAGTTTAATGTGAATCTACATTTGTAACACAAGATTAGCTAACGCTCCGGCCACCACATCGGCCAGCATCACACCCCAGTTGCCTTTCACTTGAATGGTTCAACTGATGTACAAAGGGTTGAGAATGTCAAAAACCGGAACAACACTAATCTTGTCAGAAGAGAAGAGAAAAAAGCCCGTACCGCTCTCACAGCCATACACCTGCCTACCACTTCATCTATCACAACCTTTTATCGTCTTTTTCCTGGTAAGGTTCTAAGGTTCTACTTTATTGGCTCACCAAATGCCTAAAACAATAAGATTTTCTGGCTATTGTCTCTGGCGGTCATTCATCTGCGGCAGATACCAAAAAAGGCAGGTAGCCTCGGTTGCTACCGTACCACCTCCCTTTTTCGTGTGTTTTACCCAAAACCAGCCGAAACCAGTCTGGGAATATTTCTTATAAAGCCTCTACCAGATCCTGGTAGTAATCCAGGCCCAGGTGGGTGATCAGGTCCTCGCCCATCATGTGGCGCAGGGTGTTCTGCAGCTTCATCAATTGCTTGAAGATGTCGTGCTCGGGGGCAAGTCCCTCGGCGGTTTGCGGCGACTTGTAGTAGAAGCTCAGCCACTCCTGGATGCCGCTCATGCCGGCCCGCTGCGCCAGGTCGGTGAACAGGGCTAGGTCAAGAACAAGTGGGGCCGCTAAAATAGAGTCGCGGCACAGGAAGTTGATCTTGATCTGCATCTGGTAACCCAGCCAGCCGAAGATATCGATGTTGTCCCAGCTTTCTTTGTTATCGCCGTGCGGCGGGTAGTAATTGATGCGCACTTTGTGGTACATGTCTCCGTAGAGTTCTGGGTTTGATTCCGGTTTGAAGATCTCGTCCAGCACGCTCAGCTTGCTTACCTCTTTGGTCTTGAAGTTATCCGGATGGTCCAGCACGTACCCGTCGCGGTTTCCCAGGATGTTGGAGGAGAACCAGCCTCTCACGCCTAAAGCACGCGCGTGCAGCCCGGGGGCCAGGATGGTCTTCATCAAGGTCTGCCCGGTCTTGAAGTCCTTGCCGGAGATGGCGATGCCGTGCTCTTTTGCTAATTCAACGATGGCTGGGATGTCCACGGTCAGGTTAGGCGCCCCGTTGGCGAAAGGAACGCCGGACTTGATGGCCGCATACGCGTAGATCATGCTCGGGGCGATAGCCGGGTCGTTGTTGCGCAGGCCTTCCTCAAACGCCTCGATGGATCTGTGCACATCAGATTCTTCGATGTAGATCTCGGTGGAACCGCACCATACCATCACCAGGCGGTCGCAGTCATTCGCTTCTCTGAAGTTCAGGATATCGTCCATCAGCATTTCGGCCAGCTCCATCTTGTTGGCGCCCTCTTTCACGTGGGTGCCGTCCAGGTTGCGGGCGTAGGCTTTGTCAAACACCGCTTTCATGGGCTTCAACGCCTCTAACTCCGGCTTGATGGCGTGCAGCAGCATGGGCTCCAGCACCTTGGCGTTCACCGCTGCCTCAAACACGTTGTCTGAGTACACGTCCCAGCCTCCGAACACAATGTCAGAAAGATCTGCCAGCGGAACAAAGTCTTTGATCAATGGGTAACGGTTCTCGGTGCGCTTGCCCAACCGGATGCTTCCCATTTGGGTAAGAGACCCGATAGGCTGCGCCAATCCTTTTCTTACGGCCTCTACACCGGCAATAAAGGTAGTAGCCACGGCTCCCAAACCCGGAATCAGGATTCCTAAACGCCCTTTGGCATCTTTTACTTGATATTCCATATGTTCAAATTAAGCTTTAGTAATGGGTGTCTCTTTTGGCAGATTATGCTTGCTTAAGTTATCTATAATTTACTCAATCTCAACTAGGTATATACCCACTTTCTGCAAGCATTTTTACTAGTTTCCTCTGAGGAACTACTTAGTCACAAATTCATCTATATATATGACTTACTATATATCTTAGAAAGAATCTATGTACGTCTTGCTTAGGTAAAAGTTAGCGCACCTCTCAAAAAAATAACCAGCCGGTAAAAAGGCAGAGCCTCTGCAGGAAAGCGTTTCATGTACTTCCTACAGAGTCTCAACACGTTATGTCTATGTGCTCCTGATTTTTCTGGATAAGCCGTTTTGATTAAATATTAACTGCCAGAACCCTCAGGGGTACTTTCGCCTTCCTGAGGTTCTTCTTTGGGTTTAGGCAACCGGCCAGATTTTTTAAGCGCTTCCTGAATAATCCATTCAATCTGGCCGTTAGTGCTTCTGAACTCGTCTGCGGCCCATTTTTCCACAGCTTTCATCATCTCAGCGTTCATGCGCAGGGCAAACGATTTTTTCTCGGCCATAGGCTAGTGATGTAAAGTTCCGGCATTTACCACGGGGGCCACCGCACGGTCTGAACACAGAACCACCATGAGGTTACTTACCATAGCGGCTTTGCGTTCCTCGTCAAAATCTACCAACCGTTTGTCATTGAGCTCAGCCAAAGCCATCTCTACCATACCCACGGCGCCCTCCACAATTTTGGCCCGGGCTGCTACAATGGCCGTGGCTTGCTGGCGCTGCAACATGGCACTGGCAATTTCCTGCGCATACGCCAGATAACTAATACGGGCCTCCAGCACATGGATACCGGCAATGGCCAGCCGTTCCATCAGTTCACGCTCCAGTTCATCGTTCACTTCCTGGCTGCTGCCCCGGAGAGAAATCTCACTTTCATCCTGAAAATTATCATAAGGGTAAGCCCCGGCCAGTTTCCGCATGGCAGACTCACTCTGTACTTTCACAAAGGTTTCAAAGTTGTCTACCTCAAAAGCGGCTCTGAAGGTTTCCTCTACCCGCCAGACCAACACCACCCCAATCATGATAGGGTTTCCCAGTTTGTCATTCACCTTGATGGGGTTAGTGTCCAGGTTGCGGGCCCTGAGCGAGATGCTTTTAGAAGCGAAAAAAGGATTTACCCAGAAGAAACCGTTCTGCTTGATGGTTCCCTTGTACTCGCCAAACAGGGTAAGCACCTTAGTCTCATTGGGGTTGATGATCTTGAACCCCTTCCCGATGAACACAAAAATCAGGGAAAAGGGGCCCAGGGTCCCAGCTCCCAGGTAATAGACAGAAGCTATAGCTACTCCAATCAGCAGCAGCAGAAGAATGAGGATGGTATAACCTGAGGCGGGATGGTATGGTTTTTCAGCTTTCATAGACTTATTTCATTTTGATATCATATTGATATCAACTAAGATAATGTATGGAGCTTACAGAAGAAAGCATTATTTCAAAAACCGTATTTAACCAACCGTAACTTATTCAAAATCAGTACAAACCCGCATAGCCACTCAGTTTCGCCTGCGTATATAAAAGCAAAGATTTGTTGATTAACTAAAGGAGGTTGATATGCGTGTTATCCCCACCAGTATTCACGGTGTTATTGATTATCTCACTGCCATTTTACTGATTGCCTCACCCTGGCTGTTTGGCTTTTACCAGGGCGGAGCAGAAACCTGGGTGCCGGTTGCCGTTGGCGCTATTATTCTCATCCAGGCCCTGATGACCCGTAATGAAACCGGGGC
The DNA here is from genome assembly GCF_017355955.1 of Sabulibacter ruber. Classification (GTDB taxonomy): domain Bacteria; phylum Bacteroidota; class Bacteroidia; order Cytophagales; family Hymenobacteraceae; genus Nibribacter; species Nibribacter ruber_A. Next base: position 2,014,899 of record NZ_JAFFID010000001.1, read on the forward strand.
TATCAAAATGTTGCCGATGCCTGCCCACATTGTGAGCGATTTAGCCATTGGTTTGTTCCTGGCCTTGTCTCCCTGGCTGTTCATGTTCCATGATGTGATCTGGGGACCTCACTTTGTGATAGGAGTGATGATTGTGGGTGAAGCTATTTTAACCAGAATGACTCCCTCTACTTCCGTTTCAAGGTAAGTTTTGTTTGTTTATGTGAAACAGAAAGGCTCCTCTGCTTGGCAGAGGAGCCTTTCTGTTTCAGGCCTGTTTTCGGGAAAACAGGCCGTAATTAGCCGATCAGCGACCTGGGCTATAAGACAACTCCTTTTTCCAGGTTCTTGGGTGCCGGGAAGTTGGTATCTCCCCAGTGCTCTTTCAGGTTGGTTTCAATGGACAGCGAAAGCGCGGTAAGCGGCACATCCTCCAGGCGGTTCTCAAAGGGATCTTCCATGCGTTCGCCCACCAGATCAAGGCACAGGAACACAAAAGAGATAATCACCGATACCGGAATACTGGCCCAGCCAATCTCATCTACAAACACAAAGGGCAGCAAGGAGGCATGAATAAACACGAATACCCGGGAGAAATAGCTGTATTGCCTTGGGAACGGCGTGTTCTTGATGCGCTCGCACCGCCCCTGGATGTTGTTGAACTCCACCAGGGTTTGTTCCAGTTGCACAAAACGGAAATCAGAAAGCCAGCCCCGTTCAAAGGCAAACCTCAGGTCATCGCCCTGTAAATTGAGCAGGTAGTTGGGTGGATTGTTCTTGCCGCTGAACGCCTTAAACTCATTTGGGGACAGGAACGAAACCGTATCTGTATAGTCATTGGTTTCTTCAATGATTTCTTCCTGCTTGGTTTCATTGTAGGGTTTAGGATGGCGCAGGAATACCCGCAGCGCGTGCACAAACCCCATGTGCCGGTACACCATGCGTCTCTGCAATTGCTTTACTTCCTCGGTATCTTCATGGTTGGTGGGCACAATCATGGTGATGACTTCCCGGCCCCAGGCCCGACTGCTGTTCACCAATTGGCCCCAGATCTGGCGGGCTTCCCACCAGCGCTCATAGGCGTTGCTGTTCTTGAAACCCAGGAAAATAGCAAGCGCCGTACTCAGCGCGGTGAGCGTGCTGAACGGCAAGTGCAGATGCAGGGCCTCAAAATAATCATGCAGCAGGTAGACCGCCACGGAGAGCAGAAGATAATACAGCACACCTTGCCAGGTGTAGTGGGCAATTACACTCCACTTAAGATTTCGTTGTACAAGCATAAAAAGCGAATTAGCAAGAACTAAACCGGTAAACGGTCCGCTTGTTTTCTACAAGCGGACGCGCAGGATATTGGCAGGTTCTTTCTTCCCTTCGTTGGAGATATACAACTCACCCGATGGACTGAACGCAATGCCTTCCGGCTTATAGAAAGTTGTGTCACTCAGTTTATGCCTTACTTTAATGCTGCCGTCTGGGTTTAGAATGAACAACTGCGGATTAGCCCCTTCGGTCAAATAAATTTCGCCGGTGATGGGGTGAATGGCAATTTCTGAGGGCTGCCACACTTTGCTCACCTTCTTCTGTTCGGTTTGGCTCAGCATCGGGTCTTTCAGGCTAAGTTTAAACACCGGCTGCTCAGATAGCTTTTTGGTTGCCAGGTCAAACGCGTACACGCCTTTGTATTCTGAGGTACCGGCTTCCTCTCCTTTGATGGCCAGCAACAGGCGCTTGTTTTTAGGGTCATAGGTAAGACCTTCCACGTTGTTGGCTTCGGTGAGGGGCGTTTCATAGTCACTGATCTTGAAAGCCTCTGATTGCCAGTCTGCCACCTCAAACAAGTGTCCATCGCTTCTCACCACGTAGGCGGTGTTGCCCGCCAGCGCGATGCCTTCATAATCGCCGGCCGCCCCGAAGGTAATTTGCCGGTCTATCTTATTGGTGTTGGTGTTATAGACGAAAATGACGCCGGCCTCGTCCTGCACGCAGGCAAACTGCCCGTTGCCCAGGTACGCAATACCAGATACTTCCCGCAGAATCTCAGGCACTTCCCATTTCTGGTTTACCTGCACGGCATTGGAAGCCATTTCTACGGTCTTGTTCTTCTTTTTCTTCTTGGGTTTCTCGTCGGCCATGCCGTGGGCACTGTTGCTCTCGCAGGCCAGCACGGCAAATGAAAACAGCAGACTGGTTACTATGATCTGAAAGCGTTTCATATGTTTCTCTTTTTTTGATGGTAAGAAAAGCGGCGGAAAGTGGTGCTCAGAATTAAAGCAAGCCTTTCTCCTTTTGCCGCGGTATTTCGTTTCTATTCTGTTTTTCTAAAATCAGCCCAGAATCAGGTTGCCCTGCTGGCAACTTCAGGAGTGCTCTTGCCGTGGTTAGTCCCAGAACGGCAGGTTTGCCACCGATCCGTCAGAGGCATATACTTTCTTCAGGTCCTGGTTGTTATTCTCCAACTCCACCTGGAAGTACACGCGGCCGTCTTTTTCCACTTTCTCCAGGTCATCCAGGAGGTGGGACGGGAAATCGCGCTGGAGGCCCAGCGTAACTTCTTGAGGCAACTCCGAAGAAGTGATTTCCTGTTTGTGCATCACTACCCGGCCGGTGGCATCCAGCAGCACGGTATGTTCAATCTGGTTTATAGCAAACTCGGCCTCGTAGAGCGCTCCCTCCTTTTCCCATTCCACCATTTTAGCCGCGGGATACTTCACTTGCAGAGAGTTCTGCACCAAAGACGGAGGTTGCACGCCGGTCAGTTTCTGGCTGCAGCCCAAAGCCGGAGCGGCCACCGCTAACAAGATAAAAAGGCGCTTTTTCATAGGTCTATACATTGGTTTATCAGGTTATTGTACCCCAAAGCTCGGACCCAAATCAGGAAAGAATTGGGAATCTGTAGACCAGAAGAAAAAATTTAGAAAAATTTTGAGCCAGGGAAAGCTGGACAGACAATCCGTTTTAGGGCCTTTTTGGGGAAATCGGCCTTAAAACAAAAAGCAGGGTTTTTCCCTGCTTTTACTTTACTGGGCATTTACAGAATTCAGGCCTAGAACCGGACCGTGAACACGTGCCCCTGCCGGTAAGTGTAGTCAATTGTGAAATCGTACAGATCACAGATGGCTTTCACGATGGACAACCCTAGGCCCGTGGAAGAAGCGGACGCCTCTTCTTTGTAAAACCGGTTGAACACCCTGTCGGCGGGGAGCGGGTGTGTTTTGCCTTCGTTCTCAATGCTCAATGCAGCCTTGCTTAGCTGAATCCGCAGGTAGCCGCCTTTGGCGTTGTGCACAATGGCATTTTTGAGCAGGTTCATCACCAGCATGGCGGCCAAATCGGGGTTCAGTTGCAGGGTGACTTCATCTGGGGCCTCTAATTCAACCCTGATGTCTTTGAAGGCGATCTGGTCAGAGAAATCATCTAAGGTTTTCTGCAGGAGTGCCCGCATGGACACCTCTTCTTCCTGCCCAAACTGCCGGTTTTCTATTTTAGAGAGCAGCAGCAGGGATTTGTTCAGGCGGGTGAGGCGCTCCAGGTTCTCCATCACGACCCCGATCTGCAGCAGTTGCTCCTCTTGCAAAGGTTGGCTCTCGGCGAGCAGTTCCAGTTTGTTCAGGCTGATGGCTAAAGGTGTCTGCAGTTCATGCGAGGCGTTTTCAATGAAGGCTTTTTGGTTCTGGTAGGCGGCCACGTTCTGCTGCAGCAGCTTTTCCACAGTCTGGTTCAGGAGCTGGAACTCCTCAATGTTGGTTTTCTGCACCGGCACGGGTTTGGCGTCTTCCAGCCGGAACTGCTGCAGGCGCTGCAACACGTGGTAAAAAGGTTTCCAGATGCGCTTCAGGAGCAGGTTGTTAAGCACCAGAATGCTGGCCACCAGCCCCAGGTACAGCCACAGCAGCGAGTACAGCAGGTCTTCAATAAGGTCATCTTCTTCCACCATGGAGGTGATTACCCGCAGTTCGTAGTACTTCTCGTGGTGCCGGAACACGGTGGTGAGCATGCGCACGGGCTCAAAGTCCTTTTCGTTCTGCATGTACATGAGCGTGTCCTGGTAGGTGTCTTTGCGGTGGATGGCCAGCGTGAACGGGATTTCCTTTACCCTGAAGTAACCGGCCTCAAAACTGCGCTGCGCCAGCACGGTACTGTCCTGCGCGGCTTTCTGAATCACCAGAATCTTTTGGTTTTCCAGACCGTCGTCCATGCTGTCATAGATCTCGTCCAGCATGTTGAAATAGAACAGCGCCGCCCACGCAGAGATGACTACCAGCAGCAATCCCGCCAGGTAAGCGGTGGCGTGGTTGAGCAGTTTCATGCGGTCACCAGTTTATACCCGATGCCGTAAATGGCCTGGATCTCTACCTCGGCGCCGTGGTCTTTCAGTTTCTTGCGCAGGTTCTTGATCTGGGAATAAATGAACTCGTAGTTATCGGCCTGGTCAATGTAATCGCCCCAGACGTGCTCGGCCAGGGCGGTTTTGCTTACCAACCGGTCTTTGTTGGTGACCAGGTACAGCAGAATGTCATATTCTTTGCGGTTAAGCGCCAGCTCCTCGCCGGCTACCCACACCTGGTGCTTGTCCAGGTCAATCTGCAGGTTCTGGAGCTGGTGCTGGTTCTGCCCATCGAACTTCCTGCGGCGCAGCACCGATTTCACGCGGGCGTGCAGCTCGGCCATGTGGAACGGCTTGGGCAGGTAATCATCGGCGCCCAGTTCCAAACCCTGGATGCGGTCATCTACGGAGTTGCGGGCCGAGACGATGATCACTCCATCGGTTTTCTGCTGCTTTTTGAGTTCCTCCAGAATGGCCAGGCCGCTGCCGCCGGGCAAATTGATGTCCAGCAAAATACAGTCATAGGCGTACAGGGCCACTTTTTCCAGGGCACTGTCATAATCTGAGGCGGTTTCTACCAGGTATTTCTCTTGTTCCAGCGAGCGCACCACGGTGTCCTGCATTTCAGGTTCGTCTTCTATCACCAGTATTTTCATAGCCAGTTGGGTTTACTGGGCAAATACGGCAGGGAAACTGGAAAGAGTTGGGAATGGAAACAAAAAAACCTTCGCCCAAAGAAATTCACTTTCAGACGAAGGCCATTTTAGGGCTGTTTTCCGGGAAACACCGCCAAATCAGGAGCGGGTTACTTTGCCTTTGGCCTCCCAGTGGCTGGATTTAAGGGTAACGCCATCGGCCTCAAACTTCATGCGGCGCACGTACCGTTCCCCATTGATGCTGCCGTCTGGCCTACGCTTACCAATGAACAGCGTGACGGCGTGCCCCTGCTTGTCTGTGATGATGGTGAGGTCATTGCCAGCAAACACATCGTCAATGCGGGCATCGGGCTGTGAGATTTTGCTTAGTCTGGCTTCCAGCCTGGGGTTCAGGGGCATAGGCGTTGGTTTAAGATTCGGTGTACGATTGCAGAATGGTCAGGGCCTCGGCTTCCTCGGCCTCCACTACCTCGTCAATCACGGTCTGGATCTCCTTGTCTGACCATTGCGCCTGTTCGGCGGCTTTCACAAATACGCCCAGGGCCACAAAGCGGCCACCTTCCAGCGGAAGGATTGCTTTTACTTTCTTGCGGATGTTCATGCAGTACGTTAATCGTTTTGGGGCTATTTTACGGAAAACCGGCCAAAATCGCCTAATCCGCGGGTACTTTCCTGCGCCCAGCGCAGGGCAGTGTTCAGTTCCTGGAAATACTCCACCTCGGCCAGGAATTTAGGGCGCAGGGTGGCAATCATGTTGCTTACGGCCATCTGGTTGAAGATATCATCTGACACCACAAACGCCAGCCGCTTTATATTCAGCAACTGAAACTGCGGAAACCAGGTGTTCATGGTCCATTCCTGATCGGCCTGCCGGATGACTTTCATGCTTTTCATGTTCATCACCCAGTTCTGCATGTGTTCTCTTCTGGAAATCTGCACCGCCTCCAGCAGCCCCTCGCGGTATACTTCACTGGGAACAAAACCGTACCAATGCAACACTAAGAGATGGTGCAACCGATCCGATTCCAGCAATAAGTATTCTTCCGATTCCATGGCGCGTTCTGAGTTCTTTGTCTCTCATATCTCCTTCGTCCACTATCCACTTAAAAAGAGAAACAGCTTAGCAGTATCTATCAATGTAGATACCTTCATTGCGAAATTCTGGTTTTGCAGAGAAATAATATATCAATTGCACTAGGCTAACATTTTAACCCTATGGAATACTTAGCAGGTTTACAGGAATGCAATTAATTAAGACCTAGTCACTTGATAAAAAGGCTAAATTCAAGCCCTGCAGAGGGATAGAAGCCATGGAATACAAATTTCTGCGTTTGCCGAGCCAATGCCTTCTCTCTGCCTTCTTGCAATTTTCCCATACAGGTTTAAACTGCCCAAGTTTTCTGTAGATTTGGATAGTCAACGCATTTACAGGCTATGTCAACGCAGGCGATCCAGATTATCATTGTAGGGGGAGCGGTACAGGGCTTGGTACTGGCTTTTCTGCTGGCTACCCGCAAAGCAAACCAATTGGCCAACCGGCTGCTGGCGGCGCTTATTATATTGATTTCTTTTCAGGCCATTCTGGTGGCATTTGATACCCGCGAGTTTTTCCTGACGTTTCCGCACCTGAGTAAAGTAAGCTGGCTGCTGCCCATCATTTTTGCGCCTTTGGTGTACCTGTTCACCGAGAAACTGACGCAGGAACAGCCCCGGCTGCGGTCTTTAGATGCCTTGCATTTTGTGCCAGCCCTGTTGGTTTTCTTCAGCCTGCTTCCCTATTACCTGAAAAGCCGCGAGGAAAAAGTTGCTTACCTGAACGACTTTGAACTGGCCTCCCGCGATGATTTCGGGTTTATTGGCCAGCTAGCCTTGCTGATGGTGAGCTTTTACCTGTTGCTTTCCTTGGTTGCCTACCGCCGCTACCGGAAAACCATTGCCAATTCCTTCTCTGAGCTGGAAAAGATCAGGCTGCAGTGGCTGCAGCAGTTTATCTATATCATGCTGGGCATTCTGGTAATGGCCGTAATTTCTTTTTACGCCAAGAAATGGGAGATTCCGGTGCTCACCCAGATTTACCGGTACCATCTACATTACTTCGGGGTGATTGGCCTCATCTACTGGATTGGCTACAAGGCTCTGGCGCAACCGCAGATCTTCACAGCCATACCCACTACGCCTGTGCCGATGGATTATCAAGAGACAGTACCTGCCCCCGTTTTACAGGAAGTAGCGCCTCACGCGGAGGCTCCTATGGCTACAACACCATCGCCCAAATACCAAAAGTCAACCCTGAAGGAGGAAGACAGCCAGACTTACCTGGATCAACTGCTCACCTACATGGACCAGGAGAAGCCGTACCTTGAGCCTACCCTCACCATCCAGGAACTCTCAGACAAACTGGGCATCTCCAGGCACCACCTTTCGCAGATCATCAACAACCGGCTGGGCAAAAACTTCTACGACTTCGTGAACCAGTACCGCGTGGCCGAGGCGCAGTTGATGCTGGTAAACCCCAAGTACCGGCACCTGACCAACCTGGCGGTGGCCGAGGAAGCCGGTTTTAACTCCAAGGCTACTTTTAACGCCGTTTTCAAAAAACAGACCGGAAAAACACCGTCTGAATACATCAAGACCCACACCGAGGCCCGTCTGAACTCAGCGGATCAGCTAACATAACCCTTTAAAACAAGTCTGAACTTAGCGGGCCAGACGATTCAAGTACCTGAGCCGCGTAGGTTTGCAGCGTTCAATCAGTTAAAACCTATGAAATCAAACTTCTTGAGACGCTGTCTATTCTCTCTTTGTCTGCTGGGCTCCTATCCAGGCCTGAGCCAGACTACAACAACTGCTCCTGATCCAAAGCAGCAGTTCAGCCCTGCCCAGTTGCAGGCCGATCTCCAACTCATGCACAGAGTGCTGGACGAAGGGCACCCCGGCATGTACCGCTACACTTCCAAGGAACGCTTCGAGGCGCTGTTTGACAGTGTCGCCCAGACCCTCAACCGGCCTATGACGCAGCAGGAGTTCTTTGTAGCCGCCACCCCGCTGGTAACTGCCCTGAAAGACGGACACGTGAAATGGATGCCCCGCGAGCGGAAACACTACCAATACTACTATAACCTGGATAAGCTCTTCCCACTTGAGCTTCATTTCACGGGCAAGCAGGGCCATCTTGTGCATGACATTTCCGGCCAATCGGCTATTCCGCTGGGTTCCGAGATCCTGAGCATCAACGGCCTTTCTGTGGCCAGTCTGGTGGAGAAACTGCTGCCCACCGTCTTCTTCGCCGATGGTAACAGCCAGGCCGTGAAGTATCTTTCCTTAGACCGTTTTTTGCCCTTCTATTACGGCACCTACATTGGCGCAGCTCCTAGGTATGAAATTGCGTTTAAAGCCCCGGGCAGTTCTGAAGTGAAAACCGCACAGGTACCGTCGGTTACCTTAGAAACCATCCAGAAGCTGGAAAAAGAACGGGAAAAACCGAAACAGAGCCCCATCAGGGTGGAGTACAAGGAAAACAACACGGCCCTGCTCACCATTGACCATTTCAACATCTACAAAAACGAACTGGATGTGGAGAAAGTCATGAAAGACATTTTCTGGCAGATTAACGCAAAAAACACCCAAAACCTCATCATAGACCTGCGCAGCAACGAGGGCGGCATAGACAAATGGGGCGCCCTGCTCTATTCTTACCTCACCGATAAGCGCTTCAAGTACTATGACAGCCTGCTGGTGCCTAAGAAGGCCAAATTCACCTTTGCTGAGCATATTGTGTGGCTACCCGGCATGTACCCCCTCTACCGGAAACTCATCAGCAAGACCGATGGCGGAAACTACACGTTCCGGTTCAAGAAAACCCTGCGCGAGCAGAAGCCCCAAAAGAACAACTTCAAAGGCGATGTCTACATCCTGACCGATGGCTACAGTTTCTCCGTGACCTCCGAGTTCTGCGCCATCGCCCACTACCACAAGCGCGCCACCTTCATCGGCCGCGAGACCGGCGGAGCTTACTACGGCAATACCAGCGGCTTCCACGTGCCGGTCAAACTCCCCAATACCGATCTTGAATTGGCTGTGCCGCAGTGGAATTACTTCATGGCGGTATCAGGCTATCCCCACAAAGACCGCGGCATTCTACCAGATTACCCCATTGAATATACGGCAGAAGACATTATCCGTAAGCGGGATGTGGACATGGAGTTTGCCATGGAGTTGATTAAGTCTAAAAGAGCTTCGGCAGCCTCCAAGTAGGCGCTCTGAGTAATTGGCTAGCAACACGCACTCGGTTCCCTCGCTCGCCTCCGGCGAGTGTGAGTTACTCAGCGGCGTCCCGCCGCTATGCAGATTAGATGTAGTCTTTCTTAAAACGCGGCCAGAGGCCGCACCCTACCTCACACTCGCCGGAGGCGAGCGAGGGAAGATACCCTAACAAAAGAAAAGGCCAGTGTAAATCACTGGCCTTTTCTTTATACTATATGAATCCGATTACCGGAACATGCTTTTCAGCTTGTTCAGTTTGGTTGCCATATCTTCCTCCTCGGCGGGAGCTTCCCGGCGACTGCCGCCTTGCTTGCGGTCACCACCGTGGCTTGGCTTGGTAGCGGATTGCGGGTCACCTTTCATGGAAAGGGCGATGCGTTTGCGACCCACTTCCACCTCCAGCACGGTTACCTCTACCTTCTGCCCTACTTTCACCACGTCATGCGGATTGCTCACGAAGCGATCTGATAGATGACTCACGTGTACGAGTCCGTCCTGGTGCACTCCAATGTCCACGAAAGCCCCGAAAGCGGTGATGTTGGTCACGATGCCAGGCAGTTTCATGCCGGTGCGCAGGTCGGTGATTTCGTTCACGCCTTCGGTGAAGCTGAAGATTTCAAAGCTTTCACGCGGGTCACGGCCGGGTTTGGACAACTCGTTCAGGATGTCTTGCAGCGTAGGCAAACCCACGGTGTCAGACGCGTACTTCTTCAGGTCTATTTTCTTGCGGAGCTCGGCGCTTTTGATGAGTTCTTCCACGGTAGCGCCCAGGTCTTTGGCCATTTGCTCCACCAGTTCGTAACGCTCTGGGTGCACGGCGCTGGAATCCAAGGGGTGTTTGCCGCCTCTGATGCGCAAGAAACCGGCCGCCTGTTCAAAGGCTTTGTCGCCCAGACGGGCTACTTTGCGCAGTTCGTTGCGGGTTTTGAACGGGCCGTTCTGGTTACGGTAGTCTACAATGTTCTGGGCCAACTGCGGTCCTAAGCCCGACACGTACGTCAACAGCTGCTTGCTGGCGGTATTCACTTCCACGCCTACGGCGTTCACGCAGCTCATCACCACATCGTCCAGGCTGTGCTTCAGGGCATTCTGGTCTACGTCGTGCTGGTACTGGCCTACGCCAATGGATTTCGGATCGATTTTCACCAATTCCGCCAAAGGATCCATTAAACGGCGACCGATGGAAACGGCTCCGCGCACGGTGATGTCCTGGTCCGGGAACTCCTCACGGGCTACCTCAGACGCGGAATAAATAGAAGCACCGCTCTCGTTCACCATAATGATGGCGATGTTGTTGGGCAAGCCCAGGCCGCGCACAAAGGTCTCGGTCTCGCGGGAAGCGGTCCCGTTCCCAATAGCGATGGCTTCGATGTTGTATTTGTGGCACATCACCATCACCTGCTGGCCGGCCAAGGTAGCTTGGTTTGCGCCGTTGTGCGGGAAAATAGCCTCATAATGCAGCAGTTTGCCTTGTTCATCCAGGGCTACCACTTTACAGCCGGTTCTGAAGCCGGGGTCAATGGCCAGCACCCGTTTCTGCCCCAGCGGAGCCGCCAGCAGCATAGGACGCAGGTTATCGGCGAATACCTTGATGGCTTCCTCATCTGCGCGTTTCTTGGAGGAAAGGCGTACTTCGGTTTCCATGCTCAGGCGCAGCAGACGCTTATAGGAATCTTTCACGGCCAGTTTCACCTGTTGGGCGGCGGCGTTGTTGCCTTTCACGAACTGACGCTCTAAAGCCTCAATTGCTGCCTCTTCGTCGGGCTGGGCATCCAGCATGAGCACCATTTCTTTCTCGCCGCGGCGCATGGCCAGAATACGGTGACTGGGGGCTTTCTCAATGGGCTCGTCCCACTCAAAGTAATCTTTGTATTTCTGGCCTTCCTCTTCTTTGCCGGGAATCACGCGGGCTTTGAACACACCTTGCTTCTCAAACAGGTTCCGGATGCTGGCGCGCGCCTCAGGGTTCTCGTTCACCCACTCGGCAATGATATCGCGGGCGCCGGCCAGGGCTTCCTCAGTGTCTTTTACCTCTTTCTCTTCGCTCACAAAAGCGGCAGCCTCGGCGGTTACATCCACATTGGCCTGCTCAAACAAGGTCTGCGCCAAGGGCTCCAGGCCTTTCTCGCGGGCGATGGTGGCGCGGGTGCGGCGCTTGGGTTTGAACGGCAGGTAGATATCCTCCAGTACGGCCATGGTTTCGGCGGCCAGTACCTGGGCTTCCAGCTCGGGCGTGAGTTTGGCCTGGTCTTTCAACGACTTCAGGATGCTCTCGCGGCGTTTGTCCAGGTCGCGGAGTTGTTCAATGCGGTCGCGGATGGCGGCAATGGCTACCTCGTCCAGGGTTCCGGTTACTTCTTTGCGGTAACGGGCAATAAAAGGCACAGTGGCTCCTTCATCCAGCAATTGCACGGTGGCTTCTACCTGGCGCTCGCTTACCTGCAGCTCTCCGGCAATCTTTTTGAAATGGTTCTCTGGCATGCTAAAAAAATGGACTGAAAAGACTTTGTTCTCTCTACACGCCGTTCTATAAACAGCGTATGGATTTCAAAGATAAGGCGAATTTAGCGGAAACCCTGCACCCAAATAGAGGCTTTTTGGCCCTCTCCGGCGCTAAGGCTGGCCCGGTTTTTGTAAATTGCGCCTTAAAACCCGGAACTAATTCACGGCCTTAGGCTTTTGAAAACCTAAGCACCCTTACGCTAAGATTTTACCGATTTACAATATGAAGAAGATTATATTCTTGCTGGCCCTGACTTTTACCACCCTTTCCGGCTACGCACAGTCGCGCTCAGTAACCCCGGAAGCCCGTGCCCAGGCCATGACTACCAGCATGACCCAGCACCTGAGACTCAATTCGGCCCAAGCCGCCAAGGTGAAAGAAATAAACCTGTCCAGTATTCAGCAGCTGGAGAAAGCAAAAAAAGACTTCAAAAACGATCCGCGGCAACTGAAAGCTACCATGGATCTGATTGGGGCCACCCGCCTGGAGTCTTTGAAAAGCGTACTTTCTGTGACTCAGTTCCAGCAGTACCAACAGCAGCGTGAGCGCAAACTTGGGATTCCGTCACAGGCGGGTACCAATGGCGGCGTACCGCAAGAGTATAGCAACTAAGCAGTACCTCCTTACGCCACCGGCAAGCGCAACTGCATAGATCTCCGTTTCAGGGCTGCTTTTCAGAAAACAGCCCTGAAACGGAGATTTTCTTTTGCCGGCATGCCTTCATTTTTGGTTACCGGTTTTTCCTAAAAATTTCTGGCAAGCCCTTGTGGAAAGAAGCGGGTTTCTGCATCATTTTGTATCTTCAATCCTTTGCTACCCTAAACAAACTTTCCCCATGAAGTACATAGGCTTAGGCATGTTCCTAGTAGGCTTGGTTTCCCTGCTGGTGGCCACGTTTGGTGCGTATCATTTTTTGCTTTTGTGGGTTGATAATTGGGGAAGGCCTTTAGGCTGGGCCATCAGAGCCGGTATTGTGGTGCTGGGCTACTTCCTGTACCACCTGCACCGTGAAGATGATTAAGCACTTGTTTCAGGGCTGTTTTCCCAAAATCTGGGCTAAAACAAAAAGGCACCGCCCCTTAAGAGCGATGCCTTTGATGTATAGTTGATTTCTTCTGCGCCTACATTTCCAGCAAGCCCAGCAGGATAAATACCAGACCTACAATGGCCGCAATGGCTCCTACCAAGCCTAAGCCCGGAATCAAGCTCAGCAAGGCACCCACCACCAGCAGAATTAAACCTATTTTGATGTACTGGTTGATGGCATTGGCTTTCTTCACGGCTTTGGCTTCGCGCATGATTTTCTTGGTCACCGTTTTCACGTCTTTCTTGGTCTTGGCGCCGGCCAGTTCATTCGCCAGGTTTTTCACGTGTGGGTTTGCCTCCAACGCAGATGCCACCGCCGATGACGTTAAGGGAGCCGTACGGGCTACTTCTCTGGAGGCGGTTGGTTTGGCTGCGTTTGCTTCCAGCACCGGCGCTTTCTCCGCTTGGTTTTCTGCTACCGGAGCATTTGCTGTTTCAGGGGCAGCCTGGGCAATAACTGCCGTTTCAGCTGTAACAGACTCTGCCGGAGCTACGGCAGTAGCCTCAGCTGCTTTGGGAGCCGCTTTATGGTAAGTGGTAGCAGGAGTGCTGAAATCAAAGTATTGGTTTGAGGAACTACAGCCAATCATCAATTGGCTAGCCACACCGCACACGAAGAGAGACAGTAGAGATTTGATTTTCATAGTTTAAGAGAGGTTAAAAATAGATGGTTAAAAGCTTAAATTGAGAGTACGTACGCGTAACCCTAGCCCAGAATGAATCCATAAGCTAACTTCGCAGTACGTACGGGAAACGTCGCAAGTTCATGAATCATTTTACACGGGTAAACCCTCAAAAGTTTAACGCTTGTAAATCAATAGAATAAAATTCAATCAAGCTTCTCACGTTCCTAAAACCGGCCTTAGCACGCCACTTCCCCAGAACCTAATTCCTGCATTTGTGCGCAAAATCATCCACATAGACATGGACGCCTTCTTCGCCTCGGTGGAGCAGCGCGACAACCCGGCCCTGCGCGGGAAACCCGTGGCCGTGGGTGGAACCAAGGCACGCGGAGTGGTGGCGGCAGCCAGTTACGAAGCCCGGCAGTACGGCGTGTTTTCGGCGATGCCCTCGCAGGTGGCCTTGCGCAAATGCCCACACCTCATCATGGTGCCCACCCGGTTTGAGGTCTACCAACAGGTGTCGCGGCAGATCCGAGAGATTTTCCATCGCTACACCGATCTGGTGGAACCCCTTTCCCTGGACGAAGCCTACCTGGACGTGACCGAGAACAAAATGGGGCTGAAATCGGCGATGTTTATCGCGCAGCGCATCAAGCACGAGATTCTGCAGGAAACGAACCTCACCGCTACGGCGGGCGTGTCGTTTAACAAGTTCCTGGCGAAGGTAGCCTCGGGCAAAAACAAGCCCAATGGCCTCACTGTGGTGTTGCCCGACGAGGCCGAGGCTTTTGTGGAGGCTCTGCCTATTGAAAAATTCTACGGCATTGGTGATGTGACCGCAGCCAAAATGAAGCAACTGGGTATCCATACCGGTGCCGATCTGAAAGCCCGCTCCGAGATAGATTTGCGCCGCCATTTTGGAAAATCTGGTTCCTATTTTTACCAGATTGCCCGGGCGCAGGATGAACGCCCCGTGGAGCCTAACCGCATCCGGAAAAGCATCGGTTCTGAGCGCACCTTCGGCGAGGACCTGGAAACCGAGGCTGAAATGCTCCCGGAGCTGCAGCGCCTGGCCGAGGAAGTGGCCTATGACCTGCACCGGCTGGAAGCTTCTGGCAAAACCGTCACGCTCAAACTCAAGTACCACGATTTCACCCTCAATACCCGCAGCAAAACCTTTTTCTCCAACGTACGCGCCGAGGAAGTTTTGCTGGACATCGCCACTGATTTACTGCGCACGCCCTTCTTCCCCACCAAACCCGTGCGGCTGCTGGGCATTACCGTTTCCAACCTCAGCTACGGCAAACACCAGGGTGGGCAGCTTTCTATTCCGTTTTAAGTTGGATGCTAGACGCTGGATATTAGACGTTAGTAGCTAGAAAATAGACTAACTATGAGGCTGTTTAGGAAAGGTCAACGTATAGACCTCCCACGTGTGAAAGACGCTTTTTTTTCACCTTACCTCACTTACCTGTGGAAGACAGCTCCCTTTTATTCTGCCAGATGACGTCGTTACAGTGTAACGACGCTACATTCGGGTTCTTGTAGCGACGTTACACTGTAACGACGTACGGATTCCAGCAAAATAGCTATTAGAGGAATTCCTGAACGAAACAGGCTCTAATGCAGCAACTAGATGAATCAAAGGGTAAATATATTTTCAACTGTCTAAAATTTAACATACAACATCTGGTATCTATCATGGAATCACCCGTTGACTATTTTGAACTGAACCGCCAGGCCTGGAACCTGCGCACCGGTGTGCACAAAGACTCGGCCTTTTATGACGTAGATTCTTTCAAACAGGGCAAAAACAGCCTGAACCCGCTGGAACTGGAAGCGCTGGGCGATGTAAAAGGCAAAAAACTGCTGCATTTGCAGTGTCATTTCGGGCAGGATACGCTTTCCTGGGCGCGGCTGGGCGCCAAAGCTACCGGCGTTGATTTGTCAGACGAGGCCATTATGCTGGCCCGGCAACTGAACGAAGAACTGAAGCTGGATGCGGAGTTTGTGTGCTGCAATGTGTATGATCTGCCTCAGCACTTGGAGGGCCAATTTGATCTTGTGTTCACCTCTTACGGTGTCATCGGGTGGCTGCCGGATCTGGACAAGTGGGCCCAGGTCATCGCGCATTTCCTGAAGCCCGGCGGCACGTTCTTCCTGGCCGAGTTCCACCCCGCCATCTGGATGTTTGACAACAGCTTCACCCGGGTGGAGTATCCTTACTTCAACACCGGCGGCCCCATTGTGGAGGAATCTACCGGCACCTACGCAGACACGGAGGCCCCCATTTCCTACACCGAGGTTTCCTGGAACCATTCCCTGAGCGAAGTCATAGGAGCGCTTCTGCGGCAAAAGCTTCAACTGGTAGATTTTCAGGAACTGCCCTACTCCTACTACAACTGCTTTGCCAACACCGTACAGGGCCCAGACGGCTACTGGCGCATCAAAGGCTTTGAAGACAAACTGCCCATGATGTACAGCATGAAAATGGTAAAACCATTATAAAAGAAAATCACCTGAAAGGAGGACTGGATTGTCTTCCTTTCGGGTGAAATCAGATGAGATGCTTCAATTTACCTGTACAGAATTCAGGATTTGGTGAGAGATAGACTGCCATTGCTGGCGCTCCTTCTCCAGACAATTGAAGGTTCCAAGAAGCAGTTTTCCATCCACATCGGTAAAGAAAATAAGGTTGTACACCTTTTGATCCGCGGCTGGGGTAACTACCTCCAGATATCCTATTTTTCGCCCATTTATGGTTTTCACGCCCTTGTCAATCCATTCTGCCGTAGGAAAGCTATTTCTGAAACTGGTTTCCATAGATTGCTTATAAGCTTCCAGTACCGCCTGGGAAGCATTGCTGGATATATAGTTGAAAGCTAGGTTTGTTTTCGCATCTTCATCGGTGTACACCAAGGTAGGTCTGCGTTCTGAGGGATATTTAAACTTTAGCATCTCTTCCTCCATTACCCCAAACGTGGCCGGGATCAGCACCGAAACTTTGTTATTCAGGATGCTTTTCTTCTCCAGTGAAATCTCCTGCGCTCTGGCAGAGACCAGACTCATAACGTTGAATACTACAAACAACAGCCAACGCAGCCTCAATCTTTTTAGCTCTTTCATTTCAATAGACTAGAAAACTTCGTGCAATTCCCGCTTCAGCGCCTGAATGGCTTGGGCGGTGGGGTCTACCTCGTTATGCAGCACGGTTTCCAGTACCCTTTTAGCCAGTTCGGTGCCTCGGGTTTTGTCCTGCAGGTTTTGGTAGTTTTGGTTGATCATGGACACCACGTCTTCCTTGGCTCTTTTCACCTGCTGCCACGCCACCTCACTCATGTACAGCTGCTGCGAGAGATTGTGCGTGTACTCGGCACGAATTTCTTGCAGTAACTGCGCCTGGTAATCGGCTGCCGTTAATCCCGCCGGACTCACCCGTATGAGCAGGTTACTAGGCGTGATACGCTCCAGAAACAGAATGATGCGCTCGTAGGCCTGCAACCGGATGGGCAGAATGGTCTCGGTGTTTTTCAGCCGCACGTCCAACAGCTTTCTCCGGTAATCACGTTCCAGGTAGCGTTGGGTGAGCAGGTACAAGGCTCCACCCACCACCAGAGCCGGAATAGAACTCAGTAAAACTAAAAGTACAATAGAAGAAGTGTCTGTTGTCATAGGTAAAACGTATATAACCCTTGTACGGAGCTTGCCCACCAGCCGCCGCGCAGGTTGGTGCAGGGTAGATGAACAGGTAAATATCGGTAAAAAATTGATGCTGGTCAGGCTGAATCATTTTTCCCGTTCCTTGGTTACTCTTAGTATAGCGCCGTAGTTTAGAAACAGTCTAGTTTTTAGTACCTTTACAGCGCAAAAGCCACTATCTATGGAAAGCACAACTGTAAAAAAAGCTCCTATTTCACTAACCGAGCGTGCTCTGCACGAGGTAAAAGTGATCATGAAAGATAAAAACGTACCGGAAGAGTACGGTTTACGCATTGGTGTACAAGGCGGCGGCTGCTCGGGCATGTCTTACCTGCTGGGTTTTGACAAAGCCAAAGACGGCGATGAGATCTACGATGTAGAAGGTGTTCAACTCATCATGGACAAGAAGCATGGCATGTATGTGATGGGCATGGAAGTAGATTTCCAGGATGGCCTGAACGCCCGCGGATTCACGTTCAACAACCCACAAGCCAAAAGCACCTGCGGTTGCGGAAGCTCTTTCTCAGCGTAACACTTCCTTTCTTTTAGTTTTTTTAAAGCCTGCTCATGTGTTCATGAGCAGGCTTTTTGTTTTAAGTCTGTTTTTCAGGTTTTAGCTTAAAACCAAGTGTTCTTGTTGCTGGCGCGGATAGCATTGATGGTGTGATGCCGGTTGTATATGGGTTTGCTGTTGCTAGCGAGTATTTGCTTTTCTATGATTTCATGGGCTGTGTTGTTGCATAGGGAGCTGGGTGCGCTCACGGCCGCGGGGCCTCGTCTTTGCCCCTCGCACTGCCCTTGCGGCCCAATTCTGTAGTCTGCGCTTAGTAGTAGCTATTCAAGGGCCACAAGCGAGGCGCTCGAGCCAAAGACTGGAATCGGGATCTCCAACCAGTTGCGTTGCATAGCAGCGATACTGCTTCAGAACGCAAGACCTCGCAGCGTCTTCCAGACCTGCGAGTGTCTATGTACATCTACACCTTTGCTTACTCCAAAAACTTCGGCTTCTTTGGCTCTCTATGGCGCGGGTTTACTTCCGTGCATTTCTTTTCTTTCCATGGTTCAAGTCTGTGACTTGGACCTACCATGCGGGCAGTTTGTAAAGCCGTTAGGAATCCAGTATGGCGCGAAAGTAATTGTTAGGATTGGTAAGTGACGGAATAGTAAGGCCCGGAAGCAACTTATGCGCCATAGGGGTTCTTTCGTGATCTATCAGAAAGAATACTGATGTAGTGCTCTACCGTACCAGGAATTAAAATTGCTTCAACAGGGATTTCCTCCAGCAAAGAAAAGGCTTTCCTCACCAAGGCTGCTTAAGGCAAATGCTGAACCCAATCCCAAGCTATTTCAGGTGTGTTTCCCAGAAAATGGGCCCAAAACGTCTTAGCTAAATTCTTCAAATTTTCAAATTAGCACATCAGCACATGAAACCATTAGCACATTATTAGTACGTTCTGGTCATTCCCTCCGGTACCACCAGTACCACATCAGCGCGTTTCTCGTGTTCTTTGTCCAGTTTTTCCAGTTGCGGCTGCAGTACCGTGGAGATGGTTTTGATCTTCAGTTCGGGCCGAAGGCGGCGCAGGTACCAGACTATTCCTTCGTGGTGGTCTGAGTGGTAGGAACCGTTGAGGTGGAGCAAATGCTGGCCTTTCTGCAGGTTCTTACTGATGAACTGGGCCATGGTGGCGTCTTTCAGGGCCTGGGCTTCCACAATCTGCGCCGAAGCCGCCGAGTTTCCGTGCGAGTTCCCGAACATGCTGAGCATGCGTTTGTAGGCAGGTAGCTCCAGGTCTACCGTAATTGGCAATATTGCCAGCCATTGCTTTTCCTCGGCGGGAAGTGCCTCCAACCCTTTCAGGCTTTCGCGGGCCACCATTCTTGCTGATCTTCTGGGTGCATTGGTGGCAATGAATTTCAGCCCATTGGTTTTGGCGAACAGCAAGGTAGGTTTGTAATCGGTGGTGTAGTTAGGCCAGGCGCGGCTTACCTCCGTGAACTTCGGTTCTTCCAGTTGGCCCAGCAGAAAAGAATCCACCGCGGCTTGGGTATCGGTTTCCCACATCTCGGCTCCCAGCACCAGTTGCCTGCCGTGTTTCTGATACAGGTCCTTCGCCAGTTCCAGTTGCAGCCAATGCGCGATGGGATCATTGTGCTGCTCCCCGAAGAACACTACATCGGCCTCGGTCAGCTCCTTCAGCATTTTCTCATATGACAGAGCTTTGCCGCTGCCCTGGAACAAGCGATAGGCGGGTTTATCCATGGTGAAAGAACTAAAAATCAGCATAGCCAATAAGAGCGGCAGTAATTTCTTCATGATTTTGAGCTGTTTTGCGAAAAATGGCCTCAAAAGGACATTTAGTTAATAGACGCTAGATTTCAGAACAGAATAATCAGAAAGTCTTAGGTCCAACCTCTAGCTTCTAACATCCATTCCTCAGCCTTTATAGAAAAGCCATTTAGACAACTCGCGGTAATTCACTTTCTTTCCGTACATCAGGATTCCTACCCGATAGATACGGGCAGCCACCCAAATGGTCCCGATGAACCCGAGCACCAAGAGCAGCATTGACAAGGCCATTTCCCAACCCGGCACGCCAAACGGCAATCGTAGCATCATAACCACCGGCGAGGTGAACGGAATCATGGACATCCAGAAGGCTACCGGTCCATTCGGGTTCTTCACAATGATAGTTTGCGCCACGATGAACGACAAAATGAGTGGTACCGTGATGGGTAGCATGAACTGCTGGCTGTCGGTCTCGGAATCTACGGCGGCACCTACGGCCCCAAACAGCGCTCCGTAGAGCAAGTACCCGCCCAGGAAGTAGAACAGGAAACTTCCTACCAGCAGGGGCACATTGAGGTTCTGGGCGGCACTTACCACCTCATGTATTTCCTGCGCCTGCAGGGCATCGCGGTCATTCTCCATGCCTTGCATGGTCTGGTTTATCTGAGCATCTGAGAACCGCTTCAGATCGAACCGGGCGGCTACTACCCCGCTGATGGCTGAGGTCAGGATTATCCAGAGCAGAAACTGGGTGAGCCCCACGGCGGCAATGCCCATGATTTTACCCGCCATCAGTTGGAATGGCTTTACCGAAGACACCATCACCTCCAGAATCCGGCTGGTCTTCTCTTCAATCACGCCGCGCATGATCTGGGCGCCGTAAATGAAGATGAACAAATAAATAAGGAACGCCCCGATAAAGCCTACGCCCGTGGTTACGGCTACATCGCTGCTTTTCTCGCCTTCGACACTCAAATTCACGGTTCTGATGCTGATAGGCGTTTTGATCTTATCCAGCACCTGCTGGTCAATGCCCGAGTTGGCGAATTTCACCTCTTCCAGTTCCTGCCGCACTTGTTTCTCCAGCGACCCTTTCATGGCCAGACTGGTGCTCTTTTGCGAAAACAGCTGAATGCCCTGCGGTTTTTCCAGGTCAATTTTCGGGATATACAGCAGGGCCGCGTCTTCAGATTTCAGGTAACTGGCTTTTGCTTCCTCCAGGGTACCCGCCACGTTCACAAACTTAAGTTCCTCCGTAGACGTGAGTTTACCTTTGAGGTAGCCGCTCTCATCCAGCACCTGCACAATCTTGGTATCATCTGACATGGTGGCGAGCCAGATGGGTACAATCATGACCAAGGCCATCAATAGCGGCCCCAGAATGGTCATCACAATGAAGCTTTTCTTGCGCACCCGCACCAGGTACTCGCGCTGAAACACTAACCAAATCTTATCCATGCGCTTATTTCTGCGTTACGGTTTGAACAAAAATATCATGTATGCTGGGCACCTCCTCCTGGAAATGCTGCACCTCTACCCGCTCAATCAGGTAGCGGAGCAACTGGTTAGGTCCTACCTGCGGCTCTAACCGCACCTGCGCCTGAAAGTGGTTTCCGTGCTGTTTCTGCGATAATACCTTAAAATCAGGCGACGTGATCATGAGTTTACCTGTTCCCTCCACCTGATACGTGTGGCTGGTATATCTTGACTTGACCTCGCGCACACTGCCTTCCAGCACTTTCTGCGATTGGTTGATCATGACAATGTAGTCGCACATCTGCTCCACCGATTCCATGCGGTGCGTGGAGAAAATGACCGTACAGCCCTGCTCCCGAAGTTTCAGGATCTCGTCCCGGATGATGTTGGCGTTGACCGGATCGAAGCCCGAGAACGGCTCGTCCAGAATCAGCAGTTTGGGTTCATGCAAAACGGTAGCAATGAACTGCACTTTCTGCTGCATGCCCTTGGAGAGGTCTTCCACGTTCTTGGTGAGCCACTCCTTGAGGTTCAGCCGCTCGGCCCAGACTTTGATGCGTTGCACCGCATCTGCTTTTTCCATGCCTCTGAGCCGGGCCAGGTACACCAATTGCTCTCCCACCTTCATTTTCTTGTACAAGCCACGTTCCTCGGGCAGGTACCCGATCTGCTGCACATGCTGAGGTTGCAACGGCTGACCTTCAAAGAAGACGCGCCCTTCGTCGGGCGCGGTGATCTGGGTAATGATGCGGATGAGCGAGGTCTTTCCGGCCCCATTTGGCCCTAACAGCCCGAAAATGCTGCCCTTGGGAACGTCAAAAGAGACTTGGTTCAATGCCTGGTGCGCCTCGTAGAATTTGCTTACGCCTTGAATCTGCAGGATAGGTTGCAAAGAAGTAGGTATTTGTTTCTGTGCTAAAGCTAAGAGAAAGCGGCACCCTTTGCAAGGCCGGCAAAAACACGTTTCACGCCTGTTTTCCAGAAAGAAGGCCTGAAACGTAGCGGCGTTACACCGTAACGACGTGGTTCTACGGAGCAGGTCCGGTTCAAACACCTAACACGGCTTTTTGCAACTTTAGCCTCTGAGGTGGTGGCAGGCCTGCGTGGGGTGAGGCGTTTCTGTTTCATGGCACCCCGGCGTTACAGTGTAACGCCGCTACGTTTTAGGCTCATTTCCAGAAAGCAGCCTATAAACAACAAGGCCCGCTTTTCAGATGAAAAGCGGGCCTTGCATCATATCTTGACTCAGAACTCTAGACTCAGAACTCTTTGTCGAACTCCTTACTGAAAGTACTCCTTCATTTTCTCGAAGAAGCCTTTCTCGTTTTTGCCTGGGTTTGGCGCGAAGTTCTGTGAATCACGCAGGCGCTCTAAGATTTGGCGCTCCTCTGAGTTCACGTTCTTGGGTGTCCAGACGTT
Source organism: Sabulibacter ruber (assembly GCF_017355955.1). Classification (GTDB taxonomy): domain Bacteria; phylum Bacteroidota; class Bacteroidia; order Cytophagales; family Hymenobacteraceae; genus Nibribacter; species Nibribacter ruber_A. The sequence goes on from NZ_JAFFID010000001.1 coordinate 2,037,217, forward strand.
GATGTGGATCAGTTGGTCACCTTTGCCGTAGCCGTTGATGTCTGGAATACCTTTGCCGCGCAGGCGCAGGATCTTGCCAGACTGGGTTCCCGGATCGATCTTGATCTTTACCTTGCCTTCAATGGTTGGCACTTCCACACTGGCACCCAACGTGGCATCCACAAAGCTCACATACTGCTCAAACATCACGTTGTTGCCGTCGCGGCGCAGGGTTGGGTGAGCTTCTTCCTCAATCTGGATAAGCAGATCACCTGGAATACCGCCTCTTTCAGGCACGTTCCCTTTACCGCTCATAGACAGCTGCATACCATCGGCCACGCCGGCGGGTACGTTGATGGAAATTACCTCTTCGCGGAGCTGACGGCCTTCGCCGTGGCAGGCATCGCATTTCTGGCTCACCATCTTGCCCTCGCCGTGGCAGGTAGGACAGGTGCTGGAAGAGACCATCTGGCCCAGCATGGTGTTCACCACGCGTTTTACCTGGCCCTGGCCCTGGCAAGTACCGCAGGTTTGCAAAGAAGAACCGTTTTTAGAACCGTTTCCGTCGCAGACCTGGCAAGCCTCGTAGCGTTTCACCTTTATTTTCTTCTCAACGCCTTTGGCTACTTCCTCCAGGTTCAGCTTCAGTTTGATGCGCAGGTTGCTGCCTTTGCGCACCCGGCGTCCGCCGCGCTGTCCTCCGCCCCCGAAGAAGCTCTCGAAACCGCCGCCTCCGCCGCCGAAGATGTCGCCGAACTGGGAGAAAATGTCTTCCATGTTCATGCCACCTCCGCCACCGAAGCCGCCGTTCATGCCCTGATGACCGAACTGGTCGTAGCGCTGGCGTTTCTGCTCATCGCTCAGGACCTCGTAAGCCTCAGCCGCTTCCTTGAACTTGTCCTCGGCAGAAGGATCATCGGGGTTCTTGTCAGGGTGATACTTGATGGCGATTTTGCGGTACGCCTTCTTGATCTCGTCCTGGGAAGCCCCTTTGGCTACGCCTAATACTTCGTAATAATCTCTCTTAGCCATGGTCTTATGCTCCAATTACCACCTTGGCAAAGCGAACCACTTTGTCATTGAGGTAATATCCTTTCTCTACTTGATCAATCACTTTTCCTTTCATCTCCTCTGAAGGAGCCGGAATCTGGGTGATGGCTTCGTGCACCTCGGCGTCAAATGGCTGCCCTACGGCTTCCATTGGCTTCAGTCCTTTCTGGGTCAAGATGCTTTGCAGCTTCCCGAACACCAGTTCCACCCCTTCGCGTACTGCCGTTACATCCTGAGCGTCTTTGATGGCCGCCTGGGCGCGCTCAAAGTCATCCAGTACCGGCAACAGAGCCACCATAAGTTCCTGGTTGGCGGTTTTAAATAGCTCCAGGCGCTCCTTAGAGGTACGGCGTCTGAAGTTGTCAAATTCTGCGTGCAGGCGCAGGTACTTGTCTTTCAGCTCATCCAGATCAGAATTACCGGCCTGGGCAGTTGAAGCTTTAGCCCCTGCATTCTGTTCCTGCCCCTCAGTTGCAGTAGCGGTTTGCTCAGTTGTTTCCTGAGCGTTCTCTGGTTGTATATTCTCTTGTTCCTGAGGATTTTGTTCAGCTGATGTCGTCATATATCCTTAAAGATTTTAATTCTTCTATTTATGGCGTGCCTTACAGAGGCAACTATTTTGCCAAATCGTTTTTTATGCCAAACTGGCATTTTACTTAAACTGCCATCTGGTTCTTTTCTTTCTTTCTGTCACGCAGATGGCAGTTTTCAGCAGTGGCAGAACAAGTTGGGCGGACAGATTGGTTCAGCAGATTTTAAGGCCGAATTGTAGAAAATAGCCTCAAAACCCTACTCTAAAAATCCATCTATGGCGCAGAAGTTAATTCCGTGCATGATGAGCAAGTCACGGAAGTAACTTCCGCGCCATAGAGGGGTAACTTCCGCGTCAAAGAGGAAAGCCTCAAAGCAAGAGTGGCCGAGGCTAACCACTTACGCGGTGTTCAGCGCCTTCCAGATCATGTCTTTCAGTTGCATGATGTTCTTGTTGGTGAGGCTGGAGATGAAGATGGTAGGCAGATCCTGCGGCAGGGTAGCACGCATCTCGGCCTCCAGTTCATCGTCAATCAGGTCGGTTTTGGTGATAGCCAGCAGGCGCTGTTTGTGCAGCAGTTCGGGATTGTAGGTGCACAGTTCGTTCACCAGAATCTCGTACTCCTCGGCAATATCCGGGCTCTCCACCGAGATCATGAACAACAGAATAGAGTTCCGCTCAATGTGCTTCAGGAACCGGATTCCCAATCCTTTGCCCTCTGAGGCGCCTTCAATAATTCCCGGAATATCGGCCATCACGAAGGATTTGTAATCGCGGTACGCCACTACGCCCAAGTTGGGCACCAGCGTGGTGAACGGGTAATTCGCGATCTTCGGAGTAGCCGCCGATACCACTGAGAGCAACGTAGACTTACCGGCATTGGGGAAGCCCACCAGACCAACATCGGCGAGCAGTTTCAGCTCCAGGATGGTCCATTCTTCCAGACCCGGCTCACCCGGCTGGGCGTGCATAGGCGTCTGGTTTGTGGGTGATTTAAAGTGGGCATTGCCCAGACCACCCCGGCCACCTGGTGTGATGATCTCCATCTGCCCGTCCTGGGTGATTTCGGCTTTGATCTCGCCGGTCTCAGCATCTCGCGCGATAGTCCCGATGGGAACCTCCAGGATGATGTCTTTCCCGTAAGCTCCGCTGGAATGGCTGGGTCCGCCGTTGCCGCCGTTCTCCGCGATCACGTGTTTCTGGTATTGCAGGTGCAGCAGGGTCCAGAGCTGGGCGTTTCCTTTCAGGATGATGTGCCCTCCCCGGCCACCGTCACCGCCATCGGGACCGCCTTTGGCAGTTTTCTTGTCGCGGTGCAGGTGCGCAGAACCGGCACCGCCGTGCCCTGACCGGCAGCATATCTTGACGTAGTCAATAAAGTTGGATGATGACACAGTAAGTAAGTTTGTGTTTAACCTTCAAAAAGGAAGCATTCCTTTTTGGGGAATGCTTCCGGAATAATCTATCAGAAATGTACGGCTGTGCTGTACAGCAGGAAAAAACCTTCCCGCCTCTCTACAACAACCGCTTGTTATTTATTGTTCAGTGCTATCTGGCAAGCATCAATAATCTCGCAGGTTTTGGCAAAGATTTCATCAATCTCACCAATGCCATCAATAGCGAAGAACTTGTTCTGTTCTGCGTAATAGTTGGCCACCGGAGCGGTTTTGTTGTTGTACTCCTGCACGCGCTTCTGGATCAACGTCTCATCCGCATCGTCCGGACGGCCCGAGGTCTGCCCGCGCAGCAACAGGCGCTTCACCAACTCTTCTTCTGACACTTCCAGCGCCACCATGCAGCTGATGCTTTGTCCGTATCTCTCCAGCAATTGATCCAGAGCCTGGGCCTGCGGAACGGTACGCGGGAAACCGTCAAAGATGAATCCGGCGGCGGTACGGTTATCGTTCAGCTTAGACTCAATCATGCCAATCACTACTTCGTCTGGCACCAGAAGCCCGGCATCCATCAGGCCTTTCGCTTTCAAGCCAAGCTCTGTGCCTTGCGCAATCTCAGAGCGCAGCAAATCACCGGTAGAAAGGTGAATCAGGCCGTATTTTTCAATTAGTTTCTGGCTCTGCGTGCCTTTTCCTGCACCTGGAGGACCGAAGAGTACGATGTTCAGCATGAGTTTTGAAATTGTGAGAAAAACAAAAGTAAGAATAAAATCTTGGAAATGACAGCCTTTCAAGACGCTGGCTTCAGATCAGGCTACGTTTCTGGGCCACTTTCCAGAAAACGGCCCAGAATGCCCTTGGCTACATGACCTTGTAAATGTCGCGCAGATTTCGGCCCAGGCCGTTGTAATCTAATCCGTAGCCAACCACAAAATCATTGGCAATGGACATGGCCGGATACTTGATGTTCAGTTCGTGCTGCAAGCTTTCGGGCTTGATCAGCAACGTAGCCACTTCAATAGAGGCTGCTCCTTTCTCCTGCAACTGTGGAATCAACCCCGCAACGGTATGCCCAGTGTCCACAATGTCCTCCACCACTACCACATGACGGCCTCTGATGTCTTCCTTCAGGCCCATGATTTCCTTCACCTGCCCGGTGCTTTCCATGTCTGCGTAAGACGAAAGGCGCATGAACGCGATCTCGCATTCAATGCTCATTTCTTTCATCAGGTCTGAGGCAAACATAAAAGAGCCATTCAACACCGACAGGAAAAGCGGCTGTTTCCCTCTGTAATCATGGCTTAAACGGGCCGCTACAATCTCCACGCTATGAAGGATTTTGCGCTCTGGAATGTAGATACTGAATTGCTTGTCCTGGATGGTTACCGGTGGCTTTTGCATTAGTCTAGGGTATAGGAAGCATCAAATTTGCGCAAAAACTGCCTTAAAGAAAAGAAAATAGCCCCTTTCTGCGGAAAGAGGCTATAAACGGAAGTACCTGAACCATCGCTTTATCAGCGATTGTAGCTGTTAGATTGCGGTGAATAGAGGGCGGTGGCCGCTTGGTTTATGTTCTGTACCCGCTGGTTAATACTCTCCACATCAATGCGGTTCTCAGGAGCCTCGGCAGGGGTTTCGCGCACGGCAATGTGCGGCGCAATAACCAAAGACACAATGGACATCAGCTTGATCAAGATGTTCATAGACGGCCCGGAAGTATCCTTGAACGGATCGCCCACGGTGTCACCGGTCACTGAGGCTTTATGCGGATCAGAGCCTTTGTATTCCATCACGCCATTAATAAGCACGCCCTTCTCAAAGGATTTTTTGGCGTTGTCCCAGGCACCACCGGCGTTAGACTGGAAAATAGCCATCAAAACGCCCGCAACTGTCACCCCAGCCAATAAACCACCCAGAATCTCGGCACTGGAAACTTCGTCAAAAACGCCACGCAACCCAAAGCCAACGATCAACGGCACAATCAAGGCGATAGCGCCCGGCAGCATCATCTCCCGGATGGCCGCCTGGGTAGAGATAGCCACACATTTATCGTACTCGGGTTTGCCGGTTCCTTCCATGATTCCGGGAATTTCCCTGAACTGACGGCGCACTTCCTGAACCATAGCCATGGCCGCCCTACCCACCGCACTAATGGCTAAGGCCGAGAACACGAACGGAATCATGCCACCGATAAACAACCCTGCCAATACCGGCGCTTTGTACAGGTCAATGGTGCTGATGCCGGAGATGCCCACAAAGGCCGCAAAAAGGGCCAGCGAAGTTAAGGCCGCGGAGGCAATGGCGAATCCTTTACCCGTAGCGGCGGTGGTGTTGCCTACGGCATCCAGAATATCGGTGCGCTCCCTGACTTCTTTGGGCAGTTCGCTCATCTCGGCAATCCCGCCCGCGTTATCGGCTATGGGCCCGAAAGCATCAATGGCCAGCTGCATGGCGGTGGTGGCCATCATGCCGGCGGCGGCAATTGCCACCCCGTAAAGTCCGGCTACGGCGTAGGAAAACACGATACCGGCGGCCAGCACAATGATCGGCATGGCGGTACTCATCATTCCCACACTCAAGCCCGCAATAATGTTGGTGGCCGCCCCGGTTGAAGACTGCTGCACAATGGAGTTCACTGGTTTTCTGGACATGGCTGTGTAGTACTCCGTGATGATAGAGATGAGGGTGCCCACCACCAGCCCGATGATCACAGCCCAGAAAATACCCATTGACGTGAATTCATAGCCGCGCAAGGTAAGGGTATCTGGCATCAACCATTCAATGACGAAATAGGAAGCAATAGCCGTCAATACCACCGAGGACCAGTTACCCATGTTCAAAGCAGCCTGTACACTGCCGCCTTCGCGTACGCGCACAAACAACGTCCCAATCATGGAGAAGATAATTCCCAGTCCGGCAATGAGCATGGGCAGAATAATAGGCGACAAACCGCCGAAATTATCAGTGACGGAGATCTCGCGGCCCAGTACCATGGTAGCCAGAATGGTGGCCACGTAGGATCCGAAAAGGTCAGCACCCATACCGGCCACATCGCCCACGTTATCGCCTACGTTGTCGGCGATGGTGGCAGGGTTGCGCGGGTCATCTTCCGGAATACCCGCCTCTACTTTTCCCACCAGGTCAGCCCCCACATCGGCCGCTTTGGTATAGATTCCGCCGCCTACCCGGGCAAACAAGGCAATACTCTCGGCCCCCAGAGAGAAACCGGTGAGCACCTCCAGGGCTATTTCCATCTGTTCACTGGAAGCCCCTGCCCCGACGCGCTCCACAAACCAGTAATAAAAGGCAATAAAGAGTGATCCAAGCCCCAAAACCGCTAGACCGGCCACGCCCATCCCCATCACGGCTCCCCCGCCGAAGGATACATTCAAAGCTTTGGAAAGGCTGGTTCTGGCCGCCTGGGCCGTCCGGACGTTGGCTTTGGTGGCAATGCGCATGCCTATGAAACCGGCCAAGGCCGAGAAAACCGCTCCAATCAGGAAAGCGGCCACAATGATGGGCGAGGACTTCTCCCCTACATACCCCAGGTAAAACAGAAAAAGCGATGCGATGATCGCAAAATAAGTGAGCACCCTATACTCTGCCTTCAGGAAGGCCATGGCCCCCTCGGCGATGTACTTAGAGATGGTACTCATCTTTTGATCGCCAGCATCTTGTTTGGCAACCCAGGCGGATTTGATGGCCGTGTACAACAGGGCCACCACCCCGAAAGCAGGAATAGCGTAGAGGATTGACTGCATAGAGTGAAGTTTTGTTTGTTAGACTGGATGTATGGATAAGAAGCTCCATGCAAGCTAATCTTATTCGCCTAAAAAACAAATATACTGTATACTCTATGCAGCCTTTCTTAGAGTTTCTGCATCAGATATTTATACAGCTCCACCATGGCGTAAATGTCTTTCTTGTGCACCAACTCATTGGGGGAGTGCACATGGTCTTCGGGGGCCCCAATGAAGCACCAATCCCAGGGAATATTGCCGTAGTGCAGCTCCTTTCCGTCTGAGCCACCGGCGCTCTCCACTTCTATCTGGTGCGGAATGTTGGCTTCTCTGGCCAACTGGATAATTTTCTGCACAAAGCTCCTTCTGGGAATAAGGGAATCCCGCAGGGAAATAGCCACGCCCTCCCCGGCATGTACGCCTTCGGTCACCCACGTGATGTCAGAAATGAGCGCCTGGGTTACACCATACGTTTCATGGATGTATTTGGCCAGGTACGCCACTGATCCGCCGCCGGTCTCTTCCCAGCACCCGAAGGCAATGATGCCGTCTTCCAGCGTCTCCGCCACCTGCAAGGCGTTCCAGACACCCAATCGGTTATCCAGGTAACAGCTCTGGACGGTCTCCTCCGTCTCCCGGAAGTCACACTTAAACACCAGTTCGGTGCCGCGCTCAATCTCCCGCTCGAAGTCATAACTCAGGCTTCGTTCGTCCTCGTCCACCTGCAGGGTGCATTCAATCTTGCCCTGACTGTCCTCGCCCACCAAAGTGTATCCTGTCTCCGCATCCGGACCGCCTATCCTGATCAGTTGTTTACCGTAGCGAACCATGAACCCGATGGAATCCATGTGCGCGAAGATCACCGTTCTGGGCTTCCCGAACACCAACAGCAGGCAATCCTGGAACCCATTGCCGTGGATGACCTGAGGCTTCATTTTCCAGGTTTGCTGGTTGTCCTCCACATACTTCAGCAAGAACTCTTTCATTTTCACCTCATTCCCAGAGGGTGCGTGTATTTGGCAGAGCTGGCGCAATAATTCCATAGTTGTGCGTTTTTTTCAAAAGTAACTGAATTCTTTCAGAGCAATTTGCGCGTTTTTGGACTAATTTTGGATAAATGAAAGCAAAATCAGTCTCAGTATTTACCCGTACTTGAAACCTACTGAAGATTGTGCTTGTTGTGCGAGCGGCTATTTGCGTCAGTAGCACGATCTGAAGTACATCTAAGCATTAGCGTATAAAGCGTTTTTAGCCAGCTTTCTAATAATTGAATGAAAAAGACCCTTTTCCTGTTTCTGCTGCTTTTCTGTGTGCTCCAGGCCAAGGCCCAGGTTCCTGATTCCAGCAAGCAGATTGACCAAAAACTGTTGGACTCCCTTCAGGCGAGCATCATCCTGGATTCTATTGACGTTCTGCCCCAGGCCCTTGACATCAAAGGGTGGCTGCTGCTGAACGAGAGCATCATGAATGAACTGGGCGGCGCGGTAGACAACATGTACAATTTCAAGTTCGAAACCGCCGAGAAGCAGTTCAGGTCTTTACGTCGGAGGTACCCCAAACACCCCATGCCCTACTTTCTCATCGGACTGAGCCAATGGTGGAAGATGGTGCCCTCCAATATCACCGATACCCGCTACGACAACTACTTCCTGGCCTACATGGATACCACCATCACCCTGGCTGAGGAGTTGTATGACGATGATAACAAGAACCTGGAAGCAGCCTTCTTTCTCTCGGCGGCTAACGGTTTTGGGGCCCGGTTACATTCAGAACGTAAAAACTGGCGCAAAGCGGCCATCATGAGCAACCGCGCCCTGGACTATCTGCAAAAGAGTAAAAAGGCGAATGGATTGAGTGATGAGTTTCTGTTCGGGGAAGCGCTCTTCAACTACTACTCTGTCTGGATACATGAGAACTATCCCCTGCTGCGGCCGGTCCTCTACTTCTTCCCGAAAGGAAACAAGAACTTAGGCCTGAAACAGCTGCAGCAAGTAGCGTTCAACGGGTTCTACACCGGTACCGAGGCCAAATACTGGTTAATGAAGATTTACGCCAATGACTCCAGAAACAGCCCTGCTGCTATGTCTCTGGCTCAGTACTTAGCCAGTACCTACCCAGATAACCCCTACTTCCAACGCTTCTACGCTAGAATGGCGTTCACAGAAGGGAACTTCTTGGTGGCTGAGCAACTGTCTACCCAAATTTTAGATAAAATTCAGCATGGTATCTTTGGGTATGAAGCTATCAGCGGAAGGTACGCCAGCTTCTTTCTGGGCTATATTAACCAATACCGAAACAGAGATTACGCCAAAGCTCGGGGATACTACCAGCAATGTATTAGATTTGCGGAACAGATTGGCGAAACAGAATCTGGATACTACATCTCCTCCTTTGTAAACCTCGCCAGAATGAGCGACAAAGAAAAGGACATCCGCCAAGCGAAACAGTACTATGAGACGGTTGTGAAGCTAGCCAGCTCAAAGTCAGACGCAGAGAAGGAAGCGAAAGCTTACTTGAGGAAGAACCGGAAGGTGAAATAAGAATTAACATAACTGAATGGAATTAAAAGACTTATTTCTTGCTCCTCTTTTTTTGATTCTTATTTATGCACTAGCCTACTGGCTAAGGCCGAAACTCACGAATAAGTATACTAAGAAGCACTTTATCCCAGCCTTAACTGTCAAGATTATAGGGGCAATCTGCATTGGGCTTATTTATCAGTTCTATTATGGCAATGGTAATTCAGTAGGGGGAGACTCAGGTAACTATTTCAGACAGAGTAGAATCGTAGTAGATGCCTTCTATACTGATCCAAACTTAGGCTTAAAGTTACTTTTCTCTAACGGAGAATATGACCCTAGCACCTTTCAGTATGCCAGCCGAATTCTTTGGTATACGTCTTCTACAGAGTTCTTCATCATTAAACTCGCAACCTTTTTTGGCATTTTGAGTGGCAGTTCCTATTCAGTGATTGCCATCTTCTTTGCTTTTATCAGCTTTACAGGTATGTGGGCAATGTACCTGACTTTTTTGAAAATGTATCCCAGACTTCACAAAGAGTTTGCAATTGCCTGCTTCTTTTTACCTTCCGTTTTCTTTTGGGGCTCTGGTTTATTAAAAGACTCCATTACCATTGGAGCTTTAGGCTGGCTTTTTTATGGGTTTTACTCAGGCCTGATAGAAAAGAAAAGGATATTTAAATCATTGACCTTGGCTTTTGTAGCAGCATATGTGCTCTACTCAGTAAAGGTATACATTTTGATGTCCTTCTTGCCTCCTGCTATTTTCTGGGTATTTCTTGAAAATAGCAATAGAATCAAGAATGTCTTGCTACGAAGCCTGGCTAAACCAGTATTTATTCTGGTGGGGCTTGGGATAGCTTATATTGGCGGAACTAAATTGACAGAGGGCGATGCAAGGTATGATGTTGACAACTTGGCAGAAAGAAGCAAAATCAACAGTGTCTATTTAAGTGAGCAAGTTGCGTCAGGTTCTGCTTATAGCATTGGCACCTTTGATGGTAGTATTGGTAGTATTATAAGAGTAGCTCCGCAAGCCATTGTGGTGGCATTGTATCGCCCGTTCTTATGGGAGACCAGAAACCCAGTAATGCTCCTTTCGGCTATTGAGGCTTTTATTTTCTTGTATTTGACACTTCGTTTCTTTTACAGAACAGGATTCTTTAAAACATTGAGCCTAATTAAGTCTAAGTCTATTCTCACCTTTTGTATGGTATTTTCATTAGTCTTTGCGTTTGGGGTGGGTACCAACAGCGGGAACTTCGGAACGTTAGTTCGCTACAAGATTCCTTTAATGCCTTTTTACCTAAGCGCTATCTACATCATGCAGGCTCACGCAAAAAGACCTAAAAAATTATTTCGAATGGCAGTGACGGCATAACAGCTTTCAATTTTATTTCTAGCGGCTTTCCCAAACTCGCTTCTTAGTCTGGAATCTAACAGCATAGTTTCCAAAGCAGAATACCATTCCTGTGGCGTTGCACACACATACCCATTCAGGCCATCATCTACTACTTCAGTATTCATGCCTACCGGAGAAACTACTGCAGGAATTCCCAGGGCCATATACTGAAGGGCCTTAAAAGCACACTTACCATTGGACCAGGGATCATTCACCAAGGGCATAACACCTATGTTGAATTTTAAAAGATCCTCTATCTCTGTTTCCTTTTGCCAGGGAAGATACACTAATGATTTAAGTGATAACTCAGGGTTACTGTTGGAGATCACTAGAAATTTAAATGCATAGTGTTCTTCAAGCTGCTGCAGCACGGGCACCAATGGCTCCAGATACTTCATAGTGGAGTGCGTACCGGTCCAGCCAATTACAACCGGTTCTTCTCTTTGCTCTTTGATTTTATTGTGGTGTCCAACTGTATCTATAGTAGTTGGGATCACATAAGCGTTGTTATTAAATTCTTTTGCATAAGACTGTAAATAAACGTTTCCACAACTTACTTTATAAGCCCATTTACATATTTGTCCCACCTTGTGGTGCCACTTGATACCCGCTACAATCTTATTTGCCTCTGAGGTATTAGGAATCCAAATGGCATCATCAAAATCATAGATAACTTTCTTTTTAAACACCTTGACCACTATCCATTCAAACCAAGGAGGACCTATTGGCGTGGCCTCTCTATGAATGAAAACAAAATCAAACCTACCTATCTTAAATAAAAGAAGGACCCTAAGCAAAAAACCTTTGAGTATACCAAATGCTTTAAAAAGAGATTTACCTTTCTTATATAGAATAGCCCATGTAGAGTCATCCAGAAAAGGAGCAACTTGAAAAGTGAATCCAGCAGTAGATAAGATGTCAAAGTATTGTTCAAACCTAAAACGTTGAGAAGGTGCTTTACCTAAGGGATATGGTACAACAAATAATACTCTAATACTCATTAAGATCAAATAAAACTCAGAGAAGTGTTCTTAAGTCAAAAACTAAAGTTTTAAAAATATTTCAGAATAAAGGTTTTTATAAGGCTTGATATCGCGATCACTTATAGCAAAACTTCTACATCTATCAACAATAGAATTCTTTGGTTCATTTTTCAACCAAAAATCAACCTCTTTTATTACTTTTATATAAGAACTTTCACAGGGTTCATCTAAAACAATTCCAATTTTCTTGTCTTTGGCAAAAAGGTAATCATCAGAGATTCCTCTAGGAATAATAATAGGTAAGCCACAAGCCCAATATTCACCATCCTTTATAGGGGAGCAAAACCTTTTACTTGGATTTTGTCGAACAGGAACGAGCCCAAAATCAGAAGCTGACAAGTAAGCGCTTATTTCATTCCGTTTAAGTGTGAGTACAGTAACTTTGCTTTTTTCAATGCCGTTCAAATCTAAAGATTGATAAACATGAGAATGGCTATCTGGGGTAATAACTAAAAATTTAATTTTATTCAAACTAAACTTTATACAGGAAGCCATGAATTCAAAAATTTCTTCATCCATATACATCCCCCCAAATTTACCAAGGTAAGTAATCAAGCATTCATCATCTTTGACACCTAACAATTTTCTCACTTCATCTCTATGAAATTGAGAAAACTTAAAAACTTCAGTATCTACACAAGAGGGTACTCGAAAAATATTACCTGAAACCCCTAAGTGCCGCAACTTACTTATCATAGCATCTGTAGCAGTAAAAATATAACTAGCTCCTTTAGCAACAATAATCTCATACTTTTTTAAAAACTTTGCTTCCCAAGAACCAGAAGTCCAAACTCCTGCCTCAATCATATAATCAGCGTGAGGTTCAAACGTATGTACTAAGTGAGGGACTTTAAAAAATTTAGAGAGATAATGTGAAATAACAGCCCCAGGAAAACCCTCTGTATAAACAGCTTTGACCTTATACCTATAACAAAGAAATCCTGCAAATACAAAGCCCCAAATAAAATCAAATACTTTTTTAAAAATTTTGAATCTACCAGATCTCCAATTAGTTTGGTACCATATAATATTATCTTGTTTTAGCTCTTCTAAATATTTCAATGATTCACTTCTGTTTAATTTGTACTTGGATTGCTCAAATGTCAGCAGAACAAATTCAATATTGTTAGCAGGACCAACATTTTTGAAGTATGGTAATACAGCACTTTGAAAAATTGGATCTAACAGGCTATAATATGCAAAAATGAAGATTCTCCTCTTCTCCATAAAAAATCACTTTAATTAAACAAGAGCAATTAATAACATCTAAGACTCAATCAACAAAGCAAAGTCGTATATAAAAAAACAATCAAGTTAGGACAATAATTTTTTTACTAAAAAGGGAATCACAAATAGTATAACACCTTTTATTAATTATTTTAATGAAAATAAAAGATAAATAAAAGATTTTAAAGCACGTAAAGGCCTCTTTCCATTTACAAGAAAACTTAGAAACATTATCTTCATTATCTTAACCTTCAACAAGAGTAATTGTATAAAATTACTTCCTTTAAACTCATCTTTCACTAAATTATAAACAGCTACATAACTTTTTTCAAGCCCGTCCAAATTAGACATCGCTGAAACATGACCGCTTCTGTATAGTAAAATTTCCTCTTTGGTATAATCATAAAAACCATGGTCAGAAATACTCATGAAGAAAATAAGATCTTCACTATGGGTCAAGTCACTTCTAAAACAGTAATTAAAATTTGGCACTCGCTTTATCATCCAAGATGGCCCCATAAAACACCTGCCACTAAGTTTAGCCAATTCAACTCTGGGATTACCTCTAAAACTTGGCTGATAAGTACCTTTGTTTTGCTTTAAGGTAGAATCCATAATTCGCACAACACCATCTACAAAGCTAACTTCAGAATTAGCTTTGAAAACTTGAAGCCTACAAAGCAAACTATTTTTAGGATAGACATCATCAGCATCTAAAAAACAGAAGAAATCACCTGAAATAAGAGTTAAAGCCTTATTCCTTGCTGATGCCACACCTTGGTTGCTTTGCCGAAAGTACTTTATACGAACATCATTAATTTGAGAAATAACTTCGGCCGTATTATCAGTGCTTCCATCATCTACAATAATTAATTCCCAATTTAGGTAAGTTTGATTGACAACGGATTGAATTGATTGAAAAATATAAGATCCTGCATTGTATGCTGGCATTATAATTGAAACTAAAGGTTTATCAAACTCAGACATATTCAATTACTAGTTGTTCAATCTTATTTAACTGGCAGATATATCTATTAGAATTAGCAAAATCAATTCTTGATCTTTGGTTTTCATTGCTATTATAAAAGTCCAAATTATCCACTACATTTTTAAACAACAAAAGATAATTGTCATTTTCGTTATTCATTGCAAGTAAATGTCGTTTATCTTTATATTCGTCAGTATAAGTAGCTACAATGACTTTACCGCTACCGAAATACTCCATTAGTTTATGTGGACTAGCTAATTGTTCTAAATGTTCTTTAACTTTATAAATAACAAGTAAAATATCCATATTCTTAAGAAACCCATGAATACTTGCAGAAGGAATAGGCCCTAATAATTTAAAATTTGGGCACACCTTGAGTCGGTCTAATATTAAAAACGAACTTTTTTCAATGTTGTTATAATCTAGGGGACCAGCAAAATAGAAATCAACATTAGGATTAGTGGTTATAAGCTTATAAATAAGTTCATAATCAATATATTTAATATTTAAATTTCCAACATAACCCGCTTTAACTCTATTGTTATCAAATTTAAAATATAACATATCATCGCTTTTAGTCAAAGAATTATAGCCATGATGTATTTTAAAAACATTTTTATTATGTTTAATTAATTTAGTTTTAATAAAATCAGTTGTACAAATACATATATCTGCTGATTTAGCTGCTTCTTCAAAGTGAAAATCTTGATTCAAATCAACAATATGTAAAATTTTAAGTACATTTTTATTGAAAGCATCAAAATCGTAGAATCTAGAAGTTTCAAAATTCCAGACAACGTCAAACTTACTATTAACAACCATTTCAAAAATTTTTATTTGAATTTTTGTTAAAATCAATCGTAACTTTAATGAAAAGAAATTAACGCCTCTTATAATTGGTTTATAATCAATAACAAATAAATTAGCCCCAACCATTAAAACTTTAGGTTTGAAAAACTTACCAGTTTTAGAGGGAGGGTTCAAAAAATAAACCTTATTAAACTTAGCAAGTTCTAATGCATAATGATGTTTCGAAACAAAAGAATGACTCCAAGCTTCTGGAGAAACAATTAAAATTCTCTTATCGAGAAGCTTTCTACTATTCAATAATTTCATTTAACAACTCTAAAGTTAACTCGTTTTCAAATAGAAACTTGTTTCTTGTAATTTTAGCTAAATCCCAATCCCACCAATTCGTTCTAAGAAGTACTTCTATAATTTCATTATTAAAACGAAAACCAACGATTTTTGCAGGACTACCCGCGCAAATAGCATAAGGAGGCACATCACTATTAACAACACTATTAGCAGCTATGACCGCTCCATGGCCAATATGTACTCCAGAAAGTATACAGCAATGCATACCGATCCATACATCGTTTCCAATTGTAATTCCACCTTTAGAAACAATTGAATTTTCATTTTCGACTTTAAAAATATTCTTATGAATAAGATAAGTAGTTAAAAGTCGAGAATTATGATAAAATTCCTGGAAAGAGACATTGCGTGCTATGGAACAATACTTCCCAATAATTATCGGAAACTTAGCCGAGTACATGTTAATATTTGGGCCCCAAAGAGAAGTAAAGTTTCCAATAGAAATGACACCTTCTAAGTGGCAATTTAATATTTTGCATCCTGGCCCAACATTAACATCTCCAATAATAACTGAACCTTCAACTGATGCAGAGGGATGAATTTTAGAATGTTTAGAAATAAGAGAAATAAATTTTAATCTTCTAAGTAGGACAATTAAAATTTTATCAATTAAAAACTTAACCGAATCTTTCATGAAATTTTTTAATTGTATTCTCAATTACATCAAAATATTGCTTACCGACTGTTTGTTGAGAAAACTTACTCCTAGCATATTTGGCAATCTTATCACGGTTAAATCGGCTTTGATCAATAATGATATTCCTCATTGCCTTCGCCCAAGATGTCACATCATCATTCAAAACTAAAATACCAACATCTTCATGCAAGTACTCTGCAATAGCAGGTATATTGTTTGAAATAACAGGCACCCCAAAACATAAAGCTTCAGCACAAACAACTGAGAAAGTCTCAAATTTAGAAGAATGCAGAAAAGCAGTTATGCCATTCATTTCTTGATTTATCTGTTGTTTAGTAAGCACCCCTAGAAATTGAATATTATTTTGCAAACCAATTTCTTCGGCATATTCACGCATCTTTGGTAGTAATGGCCCATTACCACCTATCTTCAACAAAGCATTTGCATTTTCATCTACTATTTTTCTAAAAGCATCAAATAATAGAAAAGGATTCTTTACTTCTCGCCAATAAGCAAGACTAAAAAAAACAACTTGAGCACTTACATTAGAGCTCAAATTGGTTAAAATATTTTTTGATTCATAAATTTTAACTACATTAGGCACTACAGAATAATCAATATTTTTATTTTTAGAAAATAAGATTATATCATCTGCTAAAGATTTCGAAACAGTAATAAGTTTTAAAGGATTATAGAAAATACGTTTAATCTTATTTAACTTAGGTGAGTTTGATTTTAATCCAAAATTAAAATGGTAAGCTGTCCAGTGCTCCGTCACAATTAAAGGTATTCTAATGAACCTTTTAAAAATATTGAGATATGTTAATAATGGATAAGAAACATGAACATTTATTATGTCATATTTTTTATTTATTTTAAATTTAAATATAAAATAAATAAAAAAAAGGGCAGAAATAAGTTCTTTAATAAACCAAATGTCTAATTTAGAATAAATAAAATATGAAGTTTCAAAGCTAGAAATATTTGTTACTTTCAATTTGAATAAGTCATTTTTACTTGATCTAAATTGAAAATGAACTAACTTATTAATGCAAAAAGTATTAAGAGCATCTATATGCTCTTTAACAAATACACCTTCAATTTGATTCTCCTGCGACGGATACCAATATGAAATATGGAAAACACTTATTTTACCCATTAACTATAACATAAATTTAAAACCAAAAAAACATCTTTTAACCAACACTGCACAAACCTATAGAATATTAAATATTCAATACTCTACAAATGATTTCTTAGAATATCATTTAACAAATTTACTTGATATTTTCTAGAATATTTTTCAATCTCATCTTCAATTCCATTATACTTTAAATATTTATTTTTCTCCCACTCTGCATAACTGCTTGAAATAAATGAGTAAACCTCAGAAGACAAATTACAAATTTCCCCAGCTTTTGTTTTGATTATTATATCATCAACTATTCCATTATCCCCAGGTGAAACTAAAATAGGTCTCTTAGAAGCTAAATACTCATAAACTTTAACAGAACACCACCCCGGAATACTTGAAAATGCAGGATAGTATAATATAGAACTAGAATTCATGATTTTATACGCTTCTTCCTTTTCAACATAGTCTATAATATTCAAATATCTCCTATCTAATTTGTTCAAAATTTCCTGTTTAACACCAGGTCTATACTTATCTTTTAACCCAACAAAATTTATTTTTAAATTTACAGGGCTATGCTTATCAATAAAATCAGTTACACCATTAATAAATATGTCAATATTCTGTTCAGTGTACAAACTACCTACAAATGAAATAGTGAATAAATCATTCTTTTCGGTATAATTAAAAAGCAATTGTTCACTTTCAAACCCATTTGTTAGAACATACCCTGTCTTTTGTGTTAACTTTTTAACTTCTCCAAGCCATTCATTACTTGTTATTGAAAAAAATTTTGCATTTGACAACCACTTAGACCAATATTTTTTAATAAAAAAATTTTGAATCCTTTCAATATTTGACGGTTGATATTCTAAACTAGCCAGATTATTATTCCATAAATCCCTAAAATCTAATGCATAGGGTATTCCAAATTTTTTATTTGCTTCATAAGCTATCTTTAAAAGTATATGAGGAGAATAAATCGAATAAATCAAATCATACTTTTCTTTGCTTAAAAGTTTAAACAATTCATTTTTTATATTTTGATAACTATATATGATGGGTAAATCAAAATATCCATTTGCCCAGATAAAGGGAATTGTCAGTTTTCTTAAAAACCTAAATTTGCTTATTTTATCAATTAATATTTGCAAAAAAGTCAGTACCCTTGGGACTCTTATTACCTTTGAACTCTCAAAATTATCAATTATAGTAGTTGCAGTATGATCATGCAAAGCCCAAGTATATTTATCATTACCATTTGGTATTTTATCAAACCTTAATGTCAATACGTTTACTTCATACCCATGTTTAGGCAAATATTTAGCGTAACTTTCTGGCCTTCTTGCTGAAACTACATTATCAGGAAAAAAGTTGTAAGTAATTATTAAAACCCTTTTCATTATTGTAAATCTGTGTCTAAATTAAACCTACTCATAACTACAATAAAACAATAATAAAATTTATTTTAACAAAGTTCTAATTGAAACAACATTCTGCACCATTAAATTTCATTATTTCTTTAATTGGTGTTTCACTATTCTCAAGATATCTGTTACTATTCTTTCTATTAAAAAATTCAACATGTCGGAACATTTATCCTTTATAGTGGGATTCTTCCTAATCAATAAATAACTTTTTTTCCTATATTGATACCAACTGTTTACAAACTCATCCCAATCAGCGTGTTTATCCTTCAAGCGCAGCAATGACGCATTCTGCCTTTGTGCCTTTATTTGTAAATGCTCTTTACTCTTGACATAATCATGGTTTATAATTGCTTTAGGATAATAAATTTGTTTCCGAAAATCTGGATACTTTTTAAACAACCTTAATGCAAATTCAGGTCCACCATGGCCAAACTTAATCTCATCATCCCAACCTCCAATCTCAAAAAAACAACTAGCCAACACTGACGCATTCCCTTCCAAATTAAAAAGCGCTGGAAAAGGATCTTCGCCTAAATAATAATGAGAAGCTAACTTATTGTATACACTATTAGATAAAGGTTTATAAACTCCTCTCAAACATAAAATATCAAACTTCTCGAAGGCTTCCAAATGACTTTTTATAAATGTTATATTTGGAATACCATCATCTTCTAAAAACAGAAGCAAAGGTGATTCTGCAAAAACTGAGCCTATATTCCTTGCTTTATAGGCACCCGTATTTTTATTAAGTTTTATATATTTATCCACATAGGGCAATATAGCTTCAAACTCTTGATCACTACCTCCATTATTTACAAAGATCAATTCAAATTGCTCTTTTCTTTGTTTTTCAAGAGTCTCAAAGTTTAACTTGGTTTCTTTTACTAGCCTCCAGGAAATTACTATTACTGATATCTTCGCTTCCGACCTCCTCCTTATCAATTCATACCTTTCTATTACATCCTGATACGAATTGCACTTGCCTTCCCAACCTTTATTTTTTAGAGTTTGATATAATTCCTGCATTTTGGATAACAATAATATTCATTGAATTTACTTTACCTCTAAGTCTTAAAATTATTCTTCAATTTTGAGCACTTAATGCTACACTTTCAAGGATCGAACTTAGGCTTGAAATGCTTTTTTCAATTGAAAAATTTTTCATTGCATGCACCTTAGCATTTTCGCCCATTGTTATGGCTAATCTTCTATCTTCTAATAAAAGATTTAAATATTCCGCCATCTTATCAACTTCTCCTTCTTCAACAAGGAATCCTGTTTGATTATGTATTACAACATCTTTAATTCCCGCATGAAGAGTACTTATAATTGGCAATCCAGATGCCTGCGCTTCTAAAATTGTATTTGGAGTTCCTTCTGAATCACCATTCTCAGGCACTAATGAATGCTGAACGAATGCAATCGATTCCCTCATCAACTCTCCTACTTTTTCATGAGCAAGAGCATCTAAAAATTTTACGTTTTTATCTATTTTCAACGATTTAGCCAATTGTTTACAAATGCTAAGCAATTCTCCACTTCCAATCATCAATAAGGTTGAATTAGGATGGTTTACTATGCATTTTGAAAATGCCAATAAAGTTAAATACGGAGCCTTTTTTTCAACAAATCTACCTACGGAAATTAACTGCTTATTTTCTTTCTCTATGTTTTCACCCGAAAATTTATTTAGGTCAACCCCATACACATTATAGTAAAGTTTTTCTTGAGGCGCACCTAACCTTATCAATTGGCTTTGCATGTCTTTAGAAACAACTATTATTGCAGATGCATAATCAAACATTCTCTTATAGTTGTCTCTAAACTTTTCTAATACATTGTTCTTATATGCATCATAACCATGAAAATGCACAACTAAAGGAATGTTATTACTCTTACAGGCCTTCATAACTCTTACACCGGTCATGCCATATTCAGCCAGCAACACATCTATTTTATTTGTTTTAAAAAATTTATTTATTTTTAATATTTTGATTTTATTATCAATTAAGATATAAATTCTTTTCAATATACTTAAGACAAGGGTTAATCCTTTGTTATTTGCCCATAGGCTTTTAAATGAATGTATATTCTCCTGCTCTTCGTCAGGAAATAAGTTCACGGGTAATACTTTAGCACCTAGCCGCTCAATATGAGCCTTAATAAATGTTTCAGAATAAGCCAAGTTCCCTTTATTTATTACTACACAAACCTTTGCTATTTTATTCATTACCTATTTCTTTTCATACTCAAAACACCATCACCTTTTACTATAGTTATAACCAACTTTTCAATCTCTCCGAATTGGTTAATAATTATATAAACCCCATACAAAACAACTGGGATGTATAGATAACTAGACTCGTCAATCATCATCAAAAGCAGCATAAATAATGAAAGCAACACCTTTGGCAACCAAAATTTTAACACAAATTTATATTCAAATCCAAAAGTCTTTATAAATCCGTAATATACATTTATAGGTATATTAACTATTAAATAACTTAAGGCATAAATTTTCACCATCCATAAAACTGAAAATATAGATCCAATGGCAATAAAAATCACTAACAAAATGGCATTGACTGCTCCTACATAAAAATTTGTTTTTTCTTTTTCTAGCAAATAGTAAATATTTCCTATAGTAGTCATCAATCCTTGTGTTAAAATTAATAGTCCAAAATACGGAAGGTATTCAGAAACTTTCAGCCAATTATCTCCCCATAGAATATAAACTAGTTGTCCCGGGAACAAAATTAATATTACTGCTATGGGATAATCTATTATACTAATTATTCCTAGTATGTAAGAATATTCCTTCATCATGGCAGTTTTATCCTTCTTTAAATCTCTTAAACTCGGAATTAAAACGGAGCCTATTATACCTGATATCATGTTAAGTGGCAGGGTTAACAAAGTATAAGCTCTGTTATAAACCCCTAATTCGGATGGCCCATATAGACGTCCAACCAATAAGTTATCCATATTTCTTGCCCAATAATTTATCAAATTAAATCCTAAAACATTTTTAATTAGAGTTTTATTCTTCCTAAATGCAATTATTGTATAATTCCATGGATATATTTTATATCCTAATTTTACCTTATTTTCTAACAAGACAAAATTTATAGCACCTACAACTATTTGGGGAATAATTAATGCCCAGTATCTAAATTGAAAATAAGCCAATATAAAAGTTAACACAACACTTATCAATGTTGACACCAAAGCTCTTTTACCTATAAAAGAATATTCCATCTGTTTCCCCAAAATTGCGTTTGGAACAATCATTATAGGATTAAATATAAAAACAGCAGAATATACAATAACAGGAAAGACCAATGCATGATTATTATAAAACCATGCTATTGGATACGATAAAAGAACCATCAGAAGAAAAATTCCCAGGCCCAACACTAAGGTTAAGTTTCTTACTGCTTTATAATAGGTTTTATTATAGTTGCTTCTTAAAATTGATGTTCCTAAACCAGCATTTGCCAACACATTTACAAACCCTGTAAATACCGTAATTAAAGCAAAAAAGCCGTAATCTTTGGGAGCTAAAAACCTTGATGTTATTATTGATGACCCAAAACCAATTAATTGGGTTAAATAAGAATAACTACCTACTGTTAATACATTCTTAAAAAAACCTCTTCTAAAACTCAATTTTTTTTATTTATTGTCTCAAAAAAAATTTACGCTTTAAAATGAATTTCTGATTATTCTCTTCTAAAGCTTTATCTTTTCATTAAACTATTAGGTTTATGGGGCTATTTTCTGAAAAATGCCCTCAAAACGCCCGATGCTCGACCTCGGCGACCTCCACGTTCTCCCGGAAGTACTCCAGGGTCCTTTTGAGGCCCTCCTGTCGGGAGACCTTGGGTTCCCAACCCAGGATGGCCTTGGCCTTGGAGATGTCGGGCCGCCTTCTCTGCGGGTCGTTCTCGGGCAGGGGCTGGTAGCCCAGTTTGAGCTCCACCCCGGTCAATTTGCAGATCTCCTCGGCGAACTCCTTTATCGTCACCTCGGAGGGGTTGCCGATGTTCACCGGCAGGGCGTAGTCGCTCAGCAGCAGCCGGTAGATGCCCTCGATGAGGTCATCCACGTAGCAGAAGGAGCGCGTCTGGGAGCCGTCCCCGAAGATAGACAATTCCTCCCCCCTCAGCGCCTGGCCCATGAAGGCGGGCAGCACGCGGCCGTCGTTGAGGCGCATGCGGGGGCCGTAGGTGTTGAAGATCCGCACGATGCGGGTCTCCAGGCCGTGGTGATGGTGGTAGGCCATGGTGATGGCCTCCTGGAAGCGCTTGGCCTCGTCGTAGCAGCCCCGGGGGCCCACCGGGTTCACGTTCCCCCAGTACTCCTCGGTCTGCGGGTGCACCTCCGGGTCGCCGTACACCTCCGAGGTGGAGGCGATCAGGATCCTAGCGCCCTTAGCCTTGGCCAGCCCCAGCAGGTTGTGCGTGCCCAGGGACCCGACCTTGAGGGTCTGGATCGGGATCTTGAGGTAGTCGATGGGCGAGGCCGGCGAGGCGAAGTGCAGGATGTAGTCCAGCCCCCCCGGCACGTGCACGTACTTGGACACGTCGTGGTGGTAGAACTCGAACTGCCCCAGCTTGAACAGGTGCTCGATGTTCCTCAAATCACCCGTGATCAGGTTGTCCATCCCGATCACGTGGTAGCCCTCCTTGATGAAGCGGTCGCACAGGTGCGAGCCCAGAAACCCCGCGGCGCCGGTTATCAATACGCGCTTTCTATCCGTTTTTGCCATTCTAATTTGTTATTTCAATTACTGGTTGCACTTCCTTCACACCAATGCCATAGTAAGCAAAACCTTGCTCTTGCAGTTCTTTGGCCTCGTAGATATTACGCCCATCAATAATTACCCTATTTTTAAGAAGTTTACCAATTACTTGGAAGTTAGGTGAGCGGAATTCAGGCCACTCAGTTACGATCAGCAAAGCATCAGCATCAATCAAAGCGTCGTACTCGTCTTTAGCGTATTCCACTTTGTCGTTCTTGCCAATCATGTGTTTCGCCTCTTTTATAGCAACCGGGTCATATGCCTTCACACTGGCACCTTCTGCTAAGAGTTTCTCGATGATGACCAATGAAGGAGCCTCACGCATATCATCCGTCTTAGGTTTAAAGGAAAGGCCCCAAAGAGCGAAAGTTTTCCCGGCAAGATCCCCACCAAAGTGCTTCATCACTTTGTTAAAGAGAACCTCTTTCTGGTTTTCATTCACAGATTCTACTGCTTGTAGAATTTGCATTTGGTATCCATTCTCCGCAGCAGTTTTGATTAGGGCTTTCACATCTTTAGGAAAGCAAGAGCCTCCATAACCTATGCCTGGGTAGATGAACTTGTTGCCGATGCGGGAATCAGAGCCGATGCCCCGGCGAACCATGTTTACATCTGCGCCCATGATTTCACACAGGTTAGCGATGTCGTTCATGAAGCTGATCTTGGTGGCTAGCATGGAGTTAGCCGCGTACTTGGTCATCTCCGCCGAAGGCACATCCATGAAAATAATAGGGTGGCCGTTCAACAAGAAAGGCTTGTAGAGCCTGCGCATCACTTCCTCAGCCTGTTCGCTCTCAACACCAATAACAATTCTATCAGGCTTTAGGAAATCATCAATAGCTGCTCCTTCTTTCAGGAACTCAGGGTTGGAGGCCACGTCAAAAGAAAGGTCAGAGGCTCTCTTCTCTAATTCTTCGGCCACGGCCTGTTTTACTTTATTAGCTGTTCCTACCGGTACGGTGCTTTTGGTAACCACCACTAGGTAATCATTCATGTGTTGGCCAATCTCCCGGGCTACGCCCAACACATATTTTAGATCCGCAGAGCCATCTTCACCTGGAGGAGTACCCACAGCGATGAAAGCTGCATCACACCCTTGAATAGCAGTAGCCAAATCAGTGGAAAAATGTAGCCTGTCCTTCGCTACATTTCGCATTACCATTTCTTCGAGACCTGGCTCGTAGATAGGCAAGATGCCCTGCTTAAGATCTTCAATCTTTTTTACATTGACGTCAATACAAGTTACATCAATACCTACTTCTGCGAAGCAAGTACCTGTCACCAGGCCCACGTAGCCTGTTCCTACTACTGCAATTTTCATGGGAGAATTCTAAATGTTAAGATTGTTCTAGTGCGATTCTAGTATTAAAAGATATTTATGCTCTTAGGCCATCCACTTTTTCCACCAGTGCTGGAAGACCACCAAGGCCCAAATGCGGGCATGAATATCTCCTGGATTCTTGGAGAAAAGCTGGGCTTTCAAACGCTGAATCTCTTTCAGGTTGAAAATTCCCTGGGCCTCGATAAAGGAGTCTGAAAGGAGATCATCCATAATCATGGGCCGAAGCTCGTTTTGGAACCATTTCAGCAAAGGAACCTCAAAACCATGCTTTGGCCGCTTGTATAATTCCGCTGGGAGCATTTCCCGGAAGGCATCCTGCACGATCTTCTTCTTCATATTACCATCAATTTTGGACGACTGCGGCAAGGAGAAGGCGAAGTTCACCACCTTATAATCTAGGAATGGGGTACGCACTTCCAGGCTATTGGCCATGGACATCAGATCCACTTTGGTGAGCATGTCATTTGGCAACACCAACTGCATGTCTGTATACAGCACCTCGTTTATGTCCCCTTTTTGGGAAAGGTGGCTTAAAATCTTCTGACGGCGTTTTTTGTAGATGTTTTTGGAAAGTATACGTCTTGCTTTACCGCTGAGCAAAGACTTGGCGTCTTCTTCGGTGGCAAAGGAGGCCCAGCGCCAGTAACGGTCTTTGGCTGAAAGGTTCATTCCCTCGCCAAACCGTTGGAACTGCCGGATTCGGTTCCCTAAAGCAGAGTTACGCGACTTTGGCATCATTTCCCAAACGGGCAGCAAGGCTGCTACTGTTTCGGCCACAAAGCCTCCCTGGCGTACCTTATACTCGGCCATGTGCTTGTTGTAGCCGGCAAAAAGCTCATCGGCCCCGTCGCCGGACAGGGCTACCGTTACTTTTTGACGGGTATAATGGCTGAGGATGTTTACCGCCAAGGCAGAAGAATCGGCGAAAGGCTCATCTATATAGTCAAGCGCCCGGAACAGGTGCTCGTACAAATCATTATTAGTAAGCGAGAAAACGGTATGGTTGGTCTTGTAACGGTCGGCTACCAGTTTTGCATACCGAGTTTCGTCAAAGAAAGGCTCGTCTTTATAGCCAATAGAGAAAGTATTGAGGTGATCTGTATGGCGGGAAGCCAAGGCCACAATCACGGAAGAGTCGATTCCCCCGCTTAGGAAAGCCCCCAAAGGAACATCGGCGATCATGCGGCGCTGCACGGCACCATCCATAAGGTCAACCAACTTTTTCTGTTGTGCCTCATACGAGAGGTCGTTTTTCTTAACTTTTTTCTCGTCGTATGGGATTTTGTACCAGCGGTTATTCTCAACCTTGCCATTCTTGGAAATCATCAGGTAATGGCCAGGCATGAGTTTCTTAACTCCCTTGAAAATAGAGGCCGGGGCTGGAATGTAGTTTAACTGAAGGTATTCATACAGAGAAACATAGTCTAGCTTACGGGGAATATCGAAAGCCAGCAAGGACTTCATCTCAGAAGCAAACACCAGTTTGTCTTCGTCCTGGTACATCAGGAGCGGTTTTACTCCGTAGCGGTCACGGGCCACGAACAATGATTCTTTCTCCTTGTCATAGATGGCGAAGGCAAAGAAGCCGTTCAGCTTTTTCAGGAAAGAGGGGCCTTCCTCAATGTAGTATTTAAGGAGAACCTCAGTATCAGACTGCGAGAAGAAGGTATAGCCTTTGTCCAGAAGCTGTTTTTTCAACTCTTGATAATTGAAAATCTCACCATTGAACACGATGGTATAGCGTTCATTCTCGGTGTGCATAGGCTGACACGCCACATCGCTTACGTCAATGATGGATAAGCGCCGATGCCCTAACCCTACCACGCCATGAGTAAAATGCCCCCCGGAGTCGGGTCCTCGTAGCTGAAGCGCGTCAGTTGAGTCTGATAAACGTTGAATGGCCGATTGGCCTTCCTGAGTAAAAGCGTAGATTCCTGATATACCGCACATATTGCCGCAAAGGTACGACATATCTGCGAAATGGTTTTTACCTAGTTCTTTTTAATATGATTAAACTAAATACCAGCAGCCATTAACCAAGCCTACCACTGATATAAAATACTAAAAGTCAGCAACTTGACTACCACATCACTTCAGGTTAAAATTATATTATTTAATATCTGTAAAATGACCCACTAACCTTTGACAACTCATCAGATAGCCTGAATAGCTTTCATGGAGTCTGATTTAGGCCTATTTTCTTAGAAAGAGGCCAGAAATGCTGTAAATACTCAGATTAGCAAGTATTTGGTAATACTGAGGCCACCGGAAACAGAAAAGGCTTGCTACAGTTTGCAGCAAGCCTTTTTGATTTGTGTAAATCTTTCTGACTAGAACACGCGATGCTCGACCTCGGCGACCTCCACGTTCTCCCGGAAGTACTCCAGGGTCCTTTTGAGGCCCTCCTGTCGGGAGACCTTGGGTTCCCAACCCAGGATGGCCTTGGCCTTGGAGATGTCGGGCCGCCTTCTCTGCGGGTCGTTCTCGGGCAGGGGCTGGTAGCCCAGTTTGAGCTCCACCCCGGTCAATTTGCAGATCTCCTCGGCGAACTCCTTTATCGTCACCTCGGAGGGGTTGCCGATGTTCACCGGCAGGGCGTAGTCGCTCAGCAGCAGCCGGTAGATGCCCTCGATGAGGTCATCCACGTAGCAGAAGGAGCGCGTCTGGGAGCCGTCCCCGAAGATAGACAATTCCTCCCCCCTCAGCGCCTGGCCCATGAAGGCGGGCAGCACGCGGCCGTCGTTGAGGCGCATGCGGGGGCCGTAGGTGTTGAAGATCCGCACGATGCGGGTCTCCAGGCCGTGGTGATGGTGGTAGGCCATGGTGATGGCCTCCTGGAAGCGCTTGGCCTCGTCGTAGCAGCCCCGGGGGCCCACCGGGTTCACGTTCCCCCAGTACTCCTCGGTCTGCGGGTGCACCTCCGGGTCGCCGTACACCTCCGAGGTGGAGGCGATCAGGATCCTAGCGCCCTTAGCCTTGGCCAGCCCCAGCAGGTTGTGCGTGCCCAGGGACCCGACCTTGAGGGTCTGGATCGGGATCTTGAGGTAGTCGATGGGCGAGGCCGGCGAGGCGAAGTGCAGGATGTAGTCCAGCCCCCCCGGCACGTGCACGTACTTGGACACGTCGTGGTGGTAGAACTCGAACTGCCCCAGCTTGAACAGGTGCTCGATGTTCCTCAAATCACCCGTGATCAGGTTGTCCATCCCGATCACGTGGTAGCCCTCCTTGATGAAGCGGTCGCACAGGTGCGAGCCCAGGAAACCGGCCGCCCCGGTGATCAACACGCGTTTTCTATCCGTTTTTGCCATTGCAATCCAAATGTAGCGTCTGGTGGTAAATCCTTTCTAGTTGGTGGTCTCGACGGCGGGCAGCACCTCCTGCACCCCGATGCCGTAGTAGCAGAAGCCCAGCTCCTGCAGCTCCTTGGCCTCGTAGATGTTGCGCCCGTCGATGATGACCCTGTTCTTGAGCAGCTTGCCGATGACCTGGAAGTTGGGCGAGCGGAACTCGGGCCACTCGGTCACCACCAGCAGCGCGTCGGCGTCGATCAGGGCTTCATATTCATCTTTGGCGTACTTCACCCGCTCGTTCTCCCCGATCATGTGGCGGGCCTCCTTGATGGCCACCGGGTCGTAGGCCACCACGGAGGCGCCCTCGGCCAGGAGCTTCTCGATGATCACCAGCGAGGGGGCCTCGCGCATGTCGTCCGTCTTGGGCTTGAACGAGAGGCCCCACAGGGCGAAGGTTTTGCCCGCCAGCTCCCCATTGAAGTGCTTCATCACCTTGTTGAAAAGAACTTCTTTTTGGTTCTCGTTCACGCTCTCCACCGCCTTGAGGATCTGCATGGAGTAGCCGTTCTCCTCGGCCGTCCTGATGAGCGCCTTCACGTCCTTGGGGAAGCAGGAGCCGCCGTAGCCGATGCCCGGGTAGATGAACTTGTTGCCGATGCGCGAGTCCGAGCCGATGCCGCGGCGCACCATGTTCACGTCCGCCCCCATCAGCTCGCACAGGTTGGCGATGTCGTTCATGAAGCTGATCTTGGTCGCCAGCATCGAGTTGGCCGCGTACTTGGTCATCTCCGCCGAGGGCACGTCCATGAAGATGATCGGGTGCCCGTTCAACAGGAACGGCTTGTACAATTTGCGCATCACCTCCTCGGCCCGCTCGCTCTCCACCCCGATCACGATCCGGTCGGGCTTGAGGAAGTCGTCGATCGCGGCGCCCTCCTTCAGGAACTCGGGGTTCGAGGCAACATCAAATGTTAAGTCAGACCCTCTCTTCGCCAGCTCCCCGGCCACGGCGTTCTTCACCTTATTGGCGGTGCCCACCGGCACGGTGCTCTTGGTCACCACGACCAGGTAGTCGTCCATGTGCTGGCCGATCTCCCGGGCCACCCCCAAGACGTACTTCAGGTCCGCCGAGCCGTCCTCACCGGGGGGCGTGCCCACCGCGATGAAGGCTGCGTCGCAGCCCTTGATGGCCGCGGAAAGGTCCGTGGAGAAGCCCAGCCGGCCCTTCTCCACGTTGCGGAGCACCATCTCCTCCAGCCCCGGCTCGTAGATGGGCAGGATGCCCTGCTTGAGGTCCTCGATCTTCTTGACGTTCACGTCGATGCAGGTCACGTCGATGCCCACCTCGGCGAAGCACGTGCCCGTCACCAGGCCCACGTAACCAGTGCCTACTACTGCGATTCTCATAATCTTCTATTTAAGCTGTAAAATATCAAACCTACTTAGTACATTTTTAAACAACTTTCGTTTAAACATAAAGGTTTTGTTCTATAAAACAAAATTTAAATGCAAAACATCTACAACATACGCTATCAATAGAGTAGATGTATATCCAAAACATTAACACATTCTCAATCAATCAGATTAATTCATACAAATAATTAGATATTACATATTACCTCATGCAATATTTTAGTATTATTGAATAAACTAAATATTATCTTGTATATTACAAAGAATTACTTAATTTTGCTTTATACCTTTTTAATATATAAACCTGAACTTACCTTAAAGTATATTTAATATGAGTAGCTTATCAGAGAATACGTATGTAGTTGTGATGGCAGGTGGAGTTGGAAGCAGGTTTTGGCCGTTTAGCAGGAATAACTACCCCAAACAATTCCATGACGTACTTGGTATTGGGGAAAGCATGATTCAATCCACCGTTAAGCGCTTTTCCACCGTTTGCCCTAAAGAGAACATATACATAGTAACGAACAGGGAGTACAAATTTCTGGTACAGGAACACCTTCCAGAACTTGGGGAAGACCAAATCCTTCAGGAACCAGTAGGTCGCAACACTGCTCCTTGTATTGCTTACGCTTGCTATAAGATAGCTCAAAAGAACCCCAGAGCCAATGTGATTGTTGCCCCCGCTGATCATGTGATCCTGAGAGAACAAGCTTTCCTGGAGTGTATACATCAGGCTCTTGAAGTTACCGATAAAGAAAATCTGCTGGTCACTTTAGGTATTAAACCAACCCGACCTGACACCGGATACGGCTATATACAATATGTACCAGACGAAGCGTGCTCTTTGAAGAAAGTCAAAACTTTTACAGAGAAACCATCCTTAGAAGTGGCTCAGAAGTTTCTGGAGAATGGCCACTTTGTATGGAACGCAGGCATCTTCGTCTGGAATGTTCAGTCTATTTTAGCAGCTTTCAGAGAGCATTTGAAAGAAGTTGCTGAGCTTTTTGAAGCAGGAAGTGCTGCCTATTATACTTCAGAAGAAAGTTCTTTCATAGACACCATCTACTCCACCTGCCGGAACGTCTCCATTGATTATGGCATTATGGAAAAAGCGGACAATGTTCATGTCATCTTGGGAGATTTGGGCTGGTCTGATGTGGGTACCTGGAATTCTCTTTACAGCATAGCCGATAAAACTCCGGAAGGCAATGTGATAGATGGCGACACCTTGTTATATGACACACAGAACTGCATCATCAAAACGCCACAGGACAAACTGGTTGTGATACAAGGACTACAAGACTATATAGTAGCCGAACATCACAACATTCTCATGATCTGTCCGCGCAATAATGAGCAAAAAGTAAAAGATTTTGTCTCTGACGTGAAGGCAAGCAAGGGGTTGGAGTATGTGTAACAAGGATTTTCTAGTTAAGAGAAGAGCAGATTCAGGCTATGTGCTGGATCTGCTCTTTTTATTTTGAGTTAAACACCTGGGATATCCTGTTCATTTTCAGGACAAACAATTCCTTAGACAAGTCAGAAAGCAAGTCTGTTTATAGCTTGATATTAGAAGTTCTGCCTTAAACTATTAGTTTATTTTCTACCGCATCCTAGGTTCGGATGTCTAATTCAATTTTTAAAAAATCTTCATCAATCCTGCGTCTTTTCAGGTCTTTCCCCGTCATCGGGGCATACATCAAAATAGAGAGCCATGAAAAGACTACATGTAAACCTTACCGTACACAATCTGGAAGAGTCCGTGAACTTCTACGCGGCTTTGTTCGCGGCAGGGCCAACGGTACTCAAAGCTGATTACGCCAAATGGATGCTGGAAGACCCCAGAGTGAACTTCGCCATCTCTACGCACGGGGAAGTAGCGGGAGTTGAGCATCTAGGGATTCAGGTGGAAACACCCGAAGAACTACAAGTGGTATTCGCCCGTTTGGAGAAAGCGAAAGGCACCGTTCGGGTAGAAGGAAATACTACTTGTTGCTATGCCAGGTCTGAGAAATCCTGGATACAAGATCCACAGGGCATTGAGTGGGAAACGTTCTATACCTTTGGGGAGTCCACCACCTATGGTGGGGACATAGAAACAACTACTTGTTGTGCCTCCACCTGTTGCGCACCGGCTCCTGCTGAAACTACTACCCTCTAAATGCCCTTTGCAACTTCCATGGAAACGATCACCACCATCTCGGTAGAGCCTTTACAGGCTAAGTTTTACCCTACAGTAAGGGAGATTTATGAACAAGGAATAGAGAGCCAGAATGCCACCCTGGAAACCAATGCCCCTGACTGGGAAAAATGGGATGCCGGCCACCTTTCTCACAGCAGGTTGGTAGCCCTTTCGCCCCAAGGACAAGTGGCGGGGTGGGCTGCCTTGAGTCCGGTCTCGGGCAGATGCGTGTACGGCGGAGTAGCCGAGGTGAGCATCTATCTGGATGAAACCTTCCGGGGAAAAGGCATCGGGCAGATGCTGCTCCAACACCTCATCACGGCATCAGAAGAGAATGGCATCTGGACACTGCAAGCGAGCATCATGAAGGAGAATGAGGCAAGCATTGCGCTACATGTAAAGTGCGGATTCAGGGTAGTTGGTTTGCGGGAAAAGCTGGGAAAACTAAACGGCCACTGGCGGGACATTTACCTGTTAGAACGCAGAAGCCAAGTAGTAGGAAATTAATGTAAATTAGTCAGACGTTTGGGAGGTAATTTCCTAAAACAAAGTCCAAAACGGCAAACCTTTACTATCCTTATGCAATTCAAAACCTTATGCAATTCAAAACACCCTCCTGTACTCATACCTCTAACTCCTACAACGCTGGACCGGTGCCTGATCCCTGCGCGGCAGTAGGTCCGGTGTTCCTTACCTACCAGGAGGCTTTGCAGGGCTTCATCAGGAAGCGGGTGCCAAACCAAGCCGATGCCGAGGATCTGGCCCATCTAGTCTTGCTGAAGGTACATCGGCACTGCGAAACGTTACCGCAAGTCAGGAACGTGCGGGCCTGGCTGTATGAAATTACCCGGCATGTAGTGCATGATTTCAACAGGGCCCGGCAGCGCGAAACTTTTTTACCCGATGACACAGATATACCAGCTGCCGCAACAGAAGAGAGCCCGGTACAGGAACTGGCCGATTGTGTGCTTCCGCTGCTGAAACTGATTCCCGAGGCCTACGCAGAGCCCCTTCGGTTGAGCGATCTGGAAGGTGTGCCGCAGCAGGAAATCGCACGCAGATTAGGGCTTTCGCTCTCCGGGGCAAAATCCCGCATCCAACGAGGCCGGGAAAAGCTGAAAGCCGTCTTTGCGGAATGTTGTCACCTGGAACTTGACCGACAAGGTCGCCTCATAAGTGCCGAGATCAGGCCAGATTGCGGGGCTCTCCAGGAGTGCTTACCCTAGACTTCTTGTTTTGCCGTTTCGGGGCTGTTTTGGTAAAAACAGCCCCGAAACGGCTCTTTTTATTGTGCAAAGTCTAATTCGTCGTTTCGTATAGCTTATCGGCACAACACTAAAAACGAGGCCCTCTGCCCTTGAAATCGTTATTCGCCTCTTTTTAGAAATAGGGGCTAAATTCCTCAAGAAAACGAGTAAGATTAGGTGCTGTTCTGATTTCTTTTTATCTTACTATCCCTTTAGAGGGCGTTGTTGTCTCCATGCTAATCCCCTTCTCCCATGACAGACACCCAATTTTCAACCGCCGATATCATCCAGATGGAGCAGCCCTTTCGGGCTAATTTCATCACTTCCCTTTCCGGCTTCAAAAGCATCTGTCTGGTTGGCACCACAGATCCCAAAGGCCGAACCAATCTGGGGCTATACTCTCAGGTATTCCATGTGGGTGCCAATCCGCCGCTGATTGGGATATTGGTGCGACCAGATACAGTGGTGCGGGATACGTTGAACAACATCATCAAAACCGGTCATTTTACCCTTAACCACGTTCGGCCGGAGTTCTACCAGGCAGCGCATCACGCCAGCGCCCACCATACCCAGTCAGAGTTTGAGCTCTGCGGATTTACGCCTCAGTTCTCAGACTTGCACCCGGCGCCTTATGTGCAGGAGGCCTCCATTAAGCTGGGTTTGAAACTGGTACAGCGCACCTATATTAAATTGAACGGGACCATTCTGGTGATTGGGGAGATAGTGGAAGCACTGGTACCGGAAGAATGCCTGCAGGAAGACGGGTATGTAGACCTTGAAAAAGCCCAAAGCATGACCGTTTCAGGGTTAGACAGTTACCATGTGACCCATCGGCTCAACCGGTTACCAACCCCCGAGGCAGACTCTTCCTTTATCGTTTCCACTGAGTCAATGCTTTCTTAAAAGCGTTAGAACTATTCAAATCGCATAACCAGCCTTCCCCTTGTAAGATAGCCTTCGGAGAACCGCTTTCTCCTGTTATCTTTGAATAGTTTATTTGTTTGTGTATGTCCTCTCCCTCCACCGCTCTGATTATTGGAGCTGGTCCGGCCGGTTTAACGGCCGCTTATGAATTGCTGCAACAGACCCAAATACATCCGTACGTGGTAGAAGCCACAGATCGGATTGGGGGCATTTCGGCCACCATCAATTACAAGGGCAACCGCATGGATATTGGAGGGCATCGCTTCTTCTCCAAGTCTGACCGGGTGATGGATTGGTGGCTTTCTATTCTGCCGCTGCAACTGGAACCGGGACAAACCATAGGCGAACTTAACTACCAAGGGAAAAGCCGCTCCATCCCCACTGTTTCGGCTTCTGATAAATCCTTAGGCGACAATGTGATGTTGCTCCGCCAGCGGAAGTCCCGCATTTTTTTCCGGAGAAAGTTCTTTGATTACCCCCTGTCCTTTTCTCTGGGAACGTTTTCTCAGTTAGGGATTGGTTGGTCCGTAAAAGCGGTGATGAGCTACCTGAAACAGGTGGTGCAGCCTATCAAAGAGGAGAAAAATCTGGAGGAGTTTTTCATCAACAGATTTGGCGAACACTTGTATTTAACCTTTTTCAAAGCGTACACTGAGAAAGTATGGGGCGTGCCCTGCAAGGAAATTAGTGCTGAATGGGGTGCCCAGCGCATCAAGACTCTTTCCATTACCCAAGCCATCAAGCACTTTCTGCGGCAACAGTTTTCATCCTCTTCTACTGATTTTACCCAGAAAACAACCCAAACCTCACTCATTGAGCAGTTTCTATACCCCAAATTAGGTCCGGGGCACTTGTGGGAAGTAGTAACCCGCAAAGTACAGGACCAAGGCGCTGAGGTTCATATGCAGCAGAAGGTGGTAAAGCTGGAGTTGAGCAATAACCGCATTGTATCTGCCACTGTCCAGAATGATATAACCGGTACTACTTACCAGTTGAACCCGGAGTACGTGATTTCCACCATGCCCATCCGGAATCTGATCTGTGCCTTGGGCGAAGTGGTGCCAGCTGATATTCGTGCAATTGCGGAGAAGCTTCCCTACCGCAACTTCATTTCCGTGGGATTGCTGCTGCACAAACTGGCCATCCAAACCGATGACAATCCTCTTATACAGGACAACTGGATTTATATCCAGGAACCTGATGTCCTGGCGGGAAGACTCCAACTGTTCAATAATTGGAGCCCTTACCTGGTCACAGATCCTGATAAAGTGTGGCTTGGTGTAGAATACTTCTGCCAGGAAGAAGATGAATTATGGCAAATGTCTGAAGCGGAGTTACAGCAATTAGCTGTCAAAGAACTGCAAAAGCTGGGCATTATCTCTGCTGACCAAGTCATTGACGGTACCGTAGTGAAGATGCCTAAGGCATATCCGGCTTACTTCGGTTCCTATGACGAGTTCCCTAAGGTTCAAGCCTTTTTAGACGGGATAGAGAACCTGTTCCTGATAGGCCGGAACGGCATGCACAAATACAACAACCAGGACCACTCCATGCTGACCGCCATGCTGGCTGTTGAAAACATAGCCCAAGGGCGTACAGATAAATCAACTATTTGGGAAGTGAACACCGAGCAAGAGTATCATGAACAGTCTGAATAAGCCCAATAAGTTCATGATACTTTTTCAACGCGATAGTTCCTTCGCACTCTTTTTCACATTGCTTTATGCCCTGTTGCTTGCCTGGGCAATGGGGTTTCATGAGCTATGGTTTGACGAAACCGAACCTTGGCTTCTGGGACTCTATAGTAATTCGTACGCTGATCTTCTACAAAATAAACGATTTGAGGGGCACCCTAACCTGTGGTACAGCATCCTGTTTGTCATCACAAAGTTTACTCACAACCTAAAGGCACTTCAAATTACCCAGGCTGTTTTCGCGATAACATTTGTTTACCTTTTCCTTCGGTTTGCTCCATTCTCCAAGGCTCTTCGGTTAATGTTCTGTTTCGGGTACTATGGCCTTTTTGAATACGGAATCATTAGCAGGCTTTACGCAATTGAACTGGCCACCGTGTTTTTGGTTTGTGCCTTATACCCCAAGCGCTTCTCCCATTGGTATCTATATATCCTATTGTTGGGGATACTTGCTCAGACGAACTTGTTTGGTTTCTTTATGGCCGGTGTATTGGGATTGTTGCTATTTTCAGAAGCCTTCAGAATCTGGAGACAATCTCCGCACTGGGTACCGGTCTCCGCGGTTCACAAAACCATCGGATTGCTTATTTGGGCGGCATGTTGCCTTTACTCATTTTTGAGTATGGTGCGCCCTAATGAAACCCAAGGATCACTGTTCTCCTTTTTCCATCCCTATTACTTCTACCAGGCTATAGCCCGTATTTGGCAGGCTTTTGCTCCTGTCCCCAATTTCATTACTGAGTTTTGGAACACTTCCTTTCTAAGAATCAGTGTTGAGATACCTCTCTCCGCTCTACTGGTTATTCTTCTTTACGCGGTGTTTCACAGAATCTCGCGGCTATTGATTGCTCTGCTTCTCTTATTCAGTGCTATGCTCTTTCTATTTTTCCTCAAGATGGAAGGCAGTATGCGGCACCACGGCCATTTCTTTACTTTCACCATAGTGCTGCTTTGGCTTAGAACTTTCTATGAACAAAGCCCCAAACAAAAGAGGAACCCGGGCTGGATCAATATCACACTTTTTGCCTCTCTTTACATCTTTGGCTTTTTACAAATTGTTGCTGGAATGTACGCGTTGTATACAGATTGGGAATCCCCCTTCTATACAGGAAAAGAAGTAGCTCAATACCTGAAATCATTGCCTACCAGTTACAAATTTGCGACGGATGAAGGGGTAATTTCTTCTAACGTGATTGCCTATTTAGGATATCCATTAGTTAATCTCACCACTGGAAATCTAAAAAGCTTTTATACTCTTGACTCAAGCGAAAATCACTACCTGCATCCAAACCTTCTATTTGACAGGGCTAGTAAACTGGCGCATGAAAAAAATAGTCCTGTTGTATTAATCAGTAGATCTGATTTACCTTATCAGCTGTCACCTATCCCTGTTGAGTTCCTGAGATGTTTCGGCAGAAACTCTATCACCGGTTTTACAATTTTTACTTACAAGATCAACCCACTCCCTATTTCAAAAAAGTACATGGTAGCCGAACACCCGGCAATCGGCAAGTAGCAGGTTTCTTTCTATTTTGAGCATCCAGATGAAGCAATATCAAAAGTCCCTGCTCCTAGCCAACTTCTTTGCTCCGCTTTTCACACTGGTATATGCCCTTCTACTGGCAAGGCTCATGCCCTATCATGAGCTTTGGTTTGATGAAACGGAGCCGTGGCTTCTGGCTCTCTACAGCGACTCCTATAGTGAGTTGCTGTACAACAAACGGTTTGAAGGGCATCCCAACCTGTGGTACAGCTTACTCTTTGCTGTTACCAGGTTTACCCAAAATCTACAGGCGCTACAGATCTGTCAGTTTAGCTTTGCCGTGGGGTTTGTTTTTGTTTTCCTGCGGTACGCACCGTTTCACTGGCTTCTGCGGTTACTTTTCTGTTTCGGGTACTACGGGCTGTTTGAATACGGGCTAATCAGCCGATTGTACGCCCTGGAACTACTCACCACCTTTCTAATCTGCGCCTTTTATCCTAAGCGGTGTTCCAATTGGTTCTTGTATATCCTGCTGTTGGTGCTGAATGCTCAGACCCATCTCTTTGGTTTATTCTTCTCCGGAGTGCTAGGCCTGTTGCTCTTCTCAGAGGCTTTTGGTGTATGGAAAGGCGCTTCGTCACAATCAGAAATTGCTCCTATGAAGAAATGGTTGGGATTTTTCTTTTGGACCGCCGGTTGCTTATTTTCAATTTGGAGTATCGCCCGGCCGGCCGAGATGGGGCAGGTAATGGTCAACCTCAGGGCAGTGACCAGACCCTGGCAGGCTTTCTTTCCCATCCCTCATTTCTTCGTGGATTTCTGGAACTCTTATATCCTTACTCCCACCATAGCAGGCCATGCACTGGAGGCACTTTTTTCTGGGGTCATAATCCTGTTTACCCTGCATTGCTTCAAAGCCGAAAAACGCCTCTTTTTCCCATTTCTGGCCTTAATCGTTCTGCTGTCTCTGTTTTTTGCTTTTAAGTACATGGGCAGCCTGCGCCACTTTGGGCATTATTTCACCTTTACAGTTGCTTTTACCTGGCTCCTGTCTTATTACCAGGGGTACTCACAAAGAATACAACAGTCTTATCAACGTTTGCAAAAGCTCCTGTTTCTGGCGGTGCTCATCCAGTTTGGGGTGGGAATCTACGCCGTTGCTATGGAGGTGAACTACTCTTTCCATCCTGCCAAGAAAACTGCGGCCTACTTAAAAGAGAAAGTACCAGCTTCAGATCTGATCGTCGTGGAAGACGATATACTTCTCTCTGCGGTGGTGGCCTATTACGGGAAGCCGATTATTTACTTGCCCAGATTATCGCCCAGCACGTTCTTTCAGCCCGATAGTCCCGAAGAAAACGAACTGACACCTTTTCAGACGTTGAAATGGGCGAAGGCACTGGCGCAAAAAGAGCAAAGGCGAATTATGTTATTGTCTTCGCAGAAAATTGATTTAGGCTGGTACCCGTACCCAGTAAAGCTTGTCGCCCGGTTTGACGAAGCCAGTATCACGCCTAATTACTTCTACCTGTACCAAGTTGATCCCGCCTCTTTTCCGCAGCTGGACTTTGTAGCGGGCTCCCCCTGAAACGATTTCTCATGAGCCTGTTCTAAGCCTACTTTCCAGAAAACACCTTAAAACGATATCGCGCCTGCACACGCACATCGGTTCTTTGGGTGCCTTGAATCTGCTCCAGCCCCGAGCTGACCGTGTCTTGCCCCCGGTAGTGGGTGAGGCTCAGTTTAAACCAAATATCCAGGTGCCGACCCAATTGTTGCTGAAGCAGCAGGTACACATGGGTGCCGCGCCCCGTGAACACCGGTATGGAGAACGCATACAGCACATCCTGCTCGGGCACATAGAGGCGCGTCTCGTAATCATCGGTGTCAAAGAGTGCGTAGCGGGCGCTGATGCGGGTTCCCTTATGTTCCCAACTGATATCCTGCGCCGCGAAGAACCCGGTACGGGCGGGACCATTCTGCCGGAAGCGGCTGGCCTGCACTCTGGACCGCAGCCTGAGTGAGGGCAGCGGACTTACATCCAACAGCAGTAAATACCGGTGCGCATGGGTGTCGGTTACCTGCCGAAGCGCCTCTCCTTCTACGGTTTCGTTCCGGGACTTGCGCTCGTATTGGTATTGGCCGTAGAGCAGCGTGGTTTTGGAGGGCATGAACTGAAGGCGCAACATATACCCTTCTCCATCTGACGGAGCATCAACCCGGTACCGGAGCCACGGAAACGAAAACCGATCATAGTACCCCGTGAGTTGCCACCGGTTGCTCAGCTTCAGTTTAACGCCGGTGTACAAACCACTCTCGTTCTGGTTTCGGCTGCCCTCGCCAAAGGCCGCCCCGTACAGCGTCTGGAAATCGCGGGCGTAGTATCGGTACAGCAACGCCACCTCCACCTTCTCCGACAAACTCGCCAGTACTCCGTTCACCGTTCCCAGACCTCCATTTCCTGAGCGGGCAGTCTCCCCAAAAAAGTTGAAGTTCTGCCACAGGTAACTGTACTGCAGCCCTACAGCCGTGTTCTGCCTTCCGCTGAACGTAAAACGGTTATATGGCTCGGGCTTTTGCTGCAATGCCGTACTGTAGGAAGTGTGCAAAGCCGTGAGGCCAAGACTAAAGGTTTGCATTGGGTTTCGGTACGTGACATTGCCGCCCAGCACCTGCTCCCGCGCCCGTTGTCGGTTGGCCAGCTCAGTAGGCGTCCGGTGAAGGCCTGAGGTTTGCAAGCCACCTAAAGTAAAAACCGTGCTGTCTTCGGGTAGGGCATCTCCCGCAGAAGCATCCACCCTCCTGCTGGAAAGGAAGAGCGTTGTCTCCAGTTGCCTCCAGCGGTGGGTAGCCGCTATGCCCCGAAAGAAATTGGTTTCCAAGGTAGACGTGTGCGGCCTGATGCCCAACTGACTCCGCCGAACAGTGGTGATGGTTTCGCTTCCTTTGCCCACACTCAAGCCGCTGGAGAGCAACAAGCCTTGCCCGAATTGCAACTGGTAATCACCCAGGGCAATGGTCTTGAAGGCTCCCCGATCATAGAGTTGGGCATGCGCCGAAAGAAAATCAAAGCCGTAAAGCCGCTGGCCAGGGTTCCACGTGAAGGACTCACCGGCGTCCTTCTCGGCGGTAATCCCGAAACTGAAATCGCGGGGATGGCTTAGCCGGTAGCGGAGCAGGTATTTATCCGGGGAGCCCCGGTAGCGCGTAGTAGATCTTCCCTCCGGCGGCGTGTAGCCGCGGCGTTCCTGCAGCGTACGGTCATATCTGAATAACAACGTGTGAGTATCGGCGGCTTTCAGGCGTTCTTTCCAGGTGCGCTGGCCCATCTGCCCTAGCGCCTGCACGGTCACAAAGGGCAATAATCTTCGGATGGTCAGCAAATCAAAACCGGGGATAGCTTGCAGTTCATATAGGCTGAGTAACCGGCCGTTGTCCTGGATGTGCTGCAACAGTGCCGAGATCTGCCCTTCTGAGAGTAACCAAAGCCCTCGGAGTTCCTCACGGGAGGCGCGGTTCAAATCCAAGGGCTGGCGATAGTACTGGAGCAGCGTTTCGTAGAGGTCTTCGTAAGCCACGGGGTTCTCATCGTCTTGCTGGGCGAAGAGTTCCTGCACCAACAGTTCCACATCCACGGCCGGGCGCGGCAGGTCCTGGGCGCACGTCACCTGTTTCAGGCCTAAAATCAGGAAAAGAAGCCCGAAACAGATTCTCATGGCTGCGGCTCCTTCTTCAGTTGGTACCCCACCGATAAGTAATTGCTGATGCCTAATTGATGTTGCGCTCCCAAGGCATAGGCCACCTGGAACTGCTTGAATTTGACGTCTACCCCGGCCGTACCGGCTCGGGTACCGGTATTGAACCCGGTCCGGAGCCCAAGCGCCGGAAGCAAGCGATATTCAAGGCCGCCTTTCACCGCCACGGGGTACTCCAGCTCCTTCTCGGCTTCCAGCACCAATAGCACCTTGGTAGCGGCCTGATAACTCAACCCAAGCTTCATGACGGTGGGCACGCGTTCGTCCTCAAACTCGGCGAGTTTGGCTTGGTTCAGGTTGTAAATGTGCGCCCCGAAGGAAAGCTTGGGCAAGAGATCGGACTGGATGCCCATGCTCACCGCCACGGCCTTGCGGCTGCCCCACTCCTGCACCCGCACTTGCAGAAGATCGGCCTTCAGGCCTAACCTGACTACGCCCAATTGATGCGCAAATCCAATCCCGAGCCGCTGTTCATTATACAACTCACCTCCGAAACGCTGTACGTCTATGCCTATGGTCCCAAACCGTTGAGTGGGGTATACCGCCAGCAGCCCTACGGTGGTAAGTTCTTTCAGGGAGAAGCGGTTGTGCGCGTAGGCACCCAATTCCAGTGGCTTTGAAGCGGCCATGCCCGCCGGATTGTTGCTCAACGCCCACACATCTGACAAGGTCACAGCAGAGCCGCCCAAGCTGACGGCCCGCGCACCTACCTCGGCATTGTTGATTTGCCCCTGTGCGCAGAGAGGGACACCTAAATACAAGAAAAGCAGAACAATACACCGTAGAAAATGCTGCATAGGCATGAAGGATTAGGGGTTTTCCCTCTACGCACAATCACTCAAAATGCTACACCATCTTTCTTTAGGAATATACCTTAAAATCTAAGGCACAAAAAAACGCCCGGAGATTTTCCGGGCGTTTTGGGTCAATTTTTCAGAAAAGAGGCTTGAAACAGCTTAGCTTTTTTGTTTCTTGGTTTCTTTCTTGATTTTGGTTTCGTTGCCTTTCTTCTTGATTTTGATCTCTGAATCGGCGGTCTCAATTTCCATTTTGCCGTCCATCTTCACATCGTTCAAAGACGGGTTGAAAGTCGTGTTCGGGTTACCGTTGTCTACCAGGGTCATCTCGTTCACCAGGTGACCGGCACCGGCCAGTTTATCAATCACGAAGAGCACGTACTTGATGTCTACGTTGATGCAGCGCTTGTACTCGGGGTCAAACACCAGGTCGCCGGTCATCGCTTCCCAGTTGCCGTCAAAGGCCAACCCGATCAACTCACCACGGCCGTTGATCACCGGCGAACCAGAGTTACCACCCGTGATGTCGTTGTTGGTGATGAAGGCCACGCGCAACTCACCGTTCTGGCCATAGCGGCCGTAGTCTTTCTTGTTGTACAGCTCGATCAGTTTAGCCGGCACGATGAACTCTGGGTTGGTTGGGTCTTCTTTCTCGGCTATGCCTTGCAGCGTGGTGTAGTACTTGTACTCTACGCCGTCTCTTGGCTCATAGTCCTTCACGGTTCCGTAGGTCAGGCGCAGGGTAGAGTTCGCGTCTGGGTAGAATACTTTGTTCGGGTGCATTTCGCGCAGACCGGCTACGTACAGACGGTTGGCACGGCCTAAAGCAGCGTTGTACTCGTTCAGTTTGGGCAGGATATTGTCCTGGTAGTTAGTTTGTACGGCACGCATGAACTTGAACGCTGGGTCTGTTTCCAGGGCCTTTAACGTAGGATTGGCCAAAAACGCATTAGCCTTCGCTTCAGAAGAAAGCAGGGATTTGCTGTACACATCAGCGGCCCACTTCTTGAAGTCACCTTTGTAGGTAGACGTCAGGTCTTTGAAGATGTCAGCGTGCTGGGCTTTGGGCACATCGTTGAAGTACATCTGCATCAGCTCAGCGAAGATCTTTTGGTCAGAGGACGGCACGTAGCTGGCGTAGAACTCCTTGTTCATGTCTTTGTAAGCCGTTACCAATTCTTGCAGCTTGGCTTTGTCTGCGTTGCCGGCCTTGAGCAGGTTGTACAGCGGCGTGTACTGGTAGGCGTGCGCGATCAGCTGCGGCGCCAAAGCGGCCTCGGTGCGGTAGATAGCCGACAGGTTGTAGGTGCGCTGTCCGGCGTAAGAGGCATTGATGTCTGCTAAGGCAGAGCCGTACAGGGCTTTGCGGTTGGCATCGGCAGTGGCCCAGGCCTGGAAGGCTTTCTCCTCGGCGGCTTTCTTGTCCAGCGTTTTCATGCGCTTGATGCCTGCGTTCTGCCCGATGTAGTATTTGTAGTAGTTGCTGATGCTGGCGTAGTTGGAAGCCAGTTTCAGACGATCGGCGGGAGAAGCATCCATGGCTTCTTTCATCAAAGCAAGGCGGCGCTCACGCAGTTTGATACGGGCCGGGTTAGACTGCTCCACGGCCATGCTCAAACCAGAACCGGCCATGAAACGCGTGGTACGGCCCGGGAACCCGAACACCATGGAGAAATCACCTTCTTTCACGGGGCTCATAGACACCGGCAGGTGGTGCTTAGGACGGTACGGCACGTTTTTCTCAGAGTAAGCGGCGGGCTTTCCGTCTGGGCTCATGTATACCCGGAACATAGAGAAGTCACCGGTGTGGCGCGGCCACATCCAGTTATCAGTATCGCCCCCGAATTTCCCGATGCTTTCCGGCGGGGTTCCCACCAGACGCACATCAGAGAAGCGCTCGTACACGAACATATAGAACTCGTTGCCATTGAAGAAATCGCGCACGTAGGCCACGTACTGGCCGTTGTTCTTGGCGGCATCGGCCAACGCTTTGGAACGCTCGGCTACCAATTTGGTACGCTCCTGCTCCGGCGTCTGCGGGGTGATGCCCTGCAATACCTGGCCGGTCACGTCTTCCATGCGCACCAGAATGTCTACGAACAGGCCTTCGTTTTTCTTTTCCTGCTCGCGGGTCATGGCCCACCAGCCGTTCTTCAGGATGTCGTCCTGCGGCGTGGAGTTGTTGGCGATGGCATCGTAACCGCAGTGGTGGTTGGTGAGCAACAGACCTTCTTTGGAGATGAACTCGCCGGTACAGAAGCCGCCAAACTGCACAATGGCGTCTTTCAGGCTGGCGTTGTTCACGTTGTAAATTTCCTCAGCGGTAAGCTGCAGGCCCTGTTTCTGCATATCTACGTGGTTGAGGCGCTTCACCAGCAGCGGCAACCACATCCCCTCATCGGCGCGGGCGTTGAGCGACAAGCCCAGGCAGCCGGCAAGGAGTATACTATAAACTTTTTTAAGCATAACGTGTGTTAGTTAGAAACCGCAAAGGTAAGGATTTGTGGCTTTTTTTCCCGAACTAGCACGAAATGCAGGCAATCAATTGGCTTTTCAGGCACCTTTTCTTAGGCATTGTGTGGGTGTACCGCTACATGATCTCGCCGCTTACGCCCGGCAGTTGCCGCTATACGCCCACCTGCTCGGCCTACGCGCACCAGGCCATTATGAAGTACGGTCCGTTCAAAGGCGGCTGGATGGCTTTAAAGCGGATTGGGCGGTGCCATCCCTGGGGCGGACACGGGTATGATCCGGTGCCGTAGATGTTTCGTAGGAACGTGGGAAGAAGGATTAAAGATTTTGCCCTGTTTTCCTGAAATCAGGCCGAAATCGTAAATAAACTTTCAGTTCCTTCCCAATCCTACATCAAAACCGCCGGACAGTTGAAAACCTGGTGTACCATTTTGCGCCGCTTTCCCGTTAAGAGGACTTAAGCCACATCCCCATGCCGTTCACCTTTTCGCATCCGGCCATCATTC
Organism: Sabulibacter ruber; assembly: GCF_017355955.1. Classification (GTDB taxonomy): domain Bacteria; phylum Bacteroidota; class Bacteroidia; order Cytophagales; family Hymenobacteraceae; genus Nibribacter; species Nibribacter ruber_A. Next base: position 2,081,360 of record NZ_JAFFID010000001.1, read on the forward strand.
TGCCCCTGATCAAAATTCCCCAGCGCTGGCGCTCGGCCACCGGGCTCATTGTGGGCAGCATGGCCCCCGATTTTGAGAAGTTCATCCGGATGAGTTTGCATGACCCGCACAGCCATACCTGGCAGGGCATTTTCTACTTCAACCTGCCCATGGGCATTCTGCTGTGCTTCGTCTTCCATTTGATTGTGCGCGATGCCCTCATAGACCACCTGCCCGCTTTCCTGCGACAGCGGTTCAACCGGTACAAGCGGTTCAACTGGAAAGCGTATTTCAAGCGGCACTACGGCGTGATCCTGCTGTCTTTGCTGGTGGGCATTGTCTCGCACCTGGGCTGGGACTCTTTCACGCACAGCGATGGTTTGGGCGTGCGGCTGTTCCCGTTTCTGCTGCAAGACGTACTGCCCGAGCCGTTTACCCGGCCATTGTACTCCCTGCTGCAACAGGTCTTGTCTGCGTTGGGCGGTTACATTATGGTGCTTTTCATTTTCATGCTGCCCAAAGAGAAGAAAGAGCCGGAACCCAGGAGTATTCTGGGCTACTGGGTGCTATGGACGGTGCTGGTGGTGATAGTGGTGGCGCTGTGGTTTGTGGCCGGCGGCAAACACAACCGATACTACATTTTCATAGCGGCTATCTCAGCGGGGTTGCTAAGTTTGATTATTCTTCCGTATTTGTTCAGGATCAAGGAAACCATCAGACTTAAAACATGAACGAATTTCTGCAAGCTGCGCTGGAGGAAGCCCGCAAAGGCTACGAAGAAGGAGGCATTCCCATCGGCTCAGTGCTGGTACACAACGGCAAGATCATCGGCCGCGGCCACAACAAACGCGTACAGGACGGTAGCGCCATTCTGCACGGCGAGATGGATGCCCTGGAGAACGCCGGTCGGTTGCCCGCCTCGGTGTACCGCGAGTGCACCATCTACACTACCCTATCGCCTTGCTCTATGTGCTCCGGCACCATTCTGCTGTACGGCATCCCCAAAGTGGTGGTGGGCGAAAACAAATCCTTCATGGGCGAAGAGGAGCTGCTGCGCTCCCGCGGCGTAGACGTGACCGTGGAAGACAGCCAAGAGTGCTACGAGCTCATGCAGCAGTTCATCCGGGAGAAACCCGAGGTTTGGAACGAAGACATAGGCGTGTAATCCCTCAGCTACATTTCAGGCCTGATTTTCTGATTTCAAGCCGAAAACCAATAGATTCCTTCAGGCAGCTTATAGTGTTATAGGCTGCCTTTCTTTCTGCCCATTTATTCAAGAAACTGAGACATGGCATCTGCCTTTGCCCATGCCCTGATGGCGGTGGCCATCGGGAAACGATACACCCAACCGGAAAACAAAACAAAGCTGTTTCTGCTGGGCGCGTTCTGCTCCATCTTCCCGGATGCCGATGTGGTCATGTTCAAATTCGGGATTCCGTACCAGCACTTTCTGGGGCACCGGGGCTTTTCCCACTCGCTGGTGTTCGCGCTGCTGCTGGGCATTGTGATGACCATTCTCTTTTACCGCCGCACTCCGTTGTTCAGTTCCCGAGGCTTGATACTGGTGAGTTTCTTCTTTCTGTGCACCGCCTCCCACATTCTGCTGGATGCCCTCACCAACGGCGGCCTGGGCGTAGGCGTCTTCTCCCCCTTTGACAACACCCGCTACTTCCTGCCCTGGCGACCTATCCAGGTATCACCCATCGGGGCGGGGCGGTTCTTCAGCGAGAAAGGTTTGGCGGTGATCAAAAGCGAATTGGTGTGGGTGGGGCTGCCGTGTTTGGTTTGGTTTCTGGCGTTGAAGATTTTCGGAAAATCAAATAGAAAACAGACTTCTGTTTAGCTCCCTATGTAAGCTAATGTAAAAGCAAACCTATGAAAGTCAGAGACCTATTCTCAAATGCAGACACAAAAGTATTTGTCGTGTTGGATTCAGAAAAGGAAGATGAATTAGAATGGATTATTGAACCCACCACTTACGAACTTCTACCAGAAGAAGAGAATATCTACTTTGTAAAAGCCAAACAAGTCTTTTCAAACAGGACAGCAGACTGCTTCATTGGTATTATGACACCTGAGCGATTAGCCGAAACGGTTATCAAAAAAGACATAGACGGAAAGGTAGTTGCTGAAAGTATTGATGAGCAGGAAAACTCGGTCATTCCGGCCGTTGCCTCAGACTGTTTTGGCGTTTATACTTTATTCTATGCAAAGGAAAACCCTCAAATAGGAGTTGATATCCTTAAGGAAGGCCTTGATAAAGCGACAAACAGAAATGTAGTTGCGGAAGACCTTGGATATATTTTAAGGGATGAGAACAGAGAAGAAGAGGCAATTGAAGCATTCAAGAAAAGTGAAGAATTTGGGCCTTCTTCTGAATACGTTTACCTGGAATTGTCAAGGCTGTACAAAAGGATAGGACAGAGAGGGAAACAAGTAGAGTATGAACTAAAGTTTAAAGACAGCGGCGGAATATATTGAAAGAAAAAAGCTTCATTTATATATACCTCCTTCACGTCTAACAGCATTTAACCATTAAAAGGTATCCATAAAATTCCGGTTGCTTTTTGCTCGTTTAAAAGAAAACAGCCCTGAAACCTAAATCCGGTTATCCGCCAATAGACGTACGTTTTGACCTAAACTTTCCTGTGATCCGCCTTGTTTCAAAGCAGCACCTATCTCTTAAAACTAACCCCATGAAACGCCTTTTCTACCTATATGTCTTGGTTCTGTTCCCTCTCCTTAGCTGCCAAAGCGGTCCGGAGCAAAAGCAGAGACCGCAACACGCTGCTACAGCAGTAGCAGCACACCAGCCAGTCTCTTCAGATCCGCAGCATTCCAACAACCCGTACTATTCCCGCAGCGATACCACCAGACTCAACGTCTCAGACGCGGAATGGAAAAAGGTGCTGTCGCCGGAGTTGTACCAGGTGGCCCGCAAGAAAGCCACGGAACGGGCCTTCACCGGCAAACTCTGGAACTACACGGGCCGGGGCACCTATTACTGCGCCGCCTGCGGGAATAAGCTGTTCGCCTCAGATGCCAAGTTCGCGAGCGACTGTGGCTGGCCCAGCTTTTTTGAGACCTTCCGGAAAACGGCCGTGAAATATGAGGAAGACCACTCGTACGGCATGGAGCGCATTGAAGTGCTATGCGGCCGCTGCGATGCCCACTTGGGCCACTTGTTCGATGACGGCCCCGCCCCCACCTACAAGCGCTACTGCATGAACTCCGTCTCACTGGACTTTGTGCCCAACGCCGGTTTACAGGTCAACTAAGTTTTCACAGACAATTTTTGGAAAGGCTTTGCCACGGAAAACGGGCAGAGCCTTTCTGTTTTCGGGCCTGTTACCGGAAAGCAGCCCCAAAACGAATCGGGTTACTTCTTCTTAAAAAGTTTAACCCGCGCGGAAGTGCTTCGTTATAAGGGATCGATTTTGCCGCTTTTCAAGGCTTTGTTTCACGTAATCCCCCATTTAAATGAAGCGAATCAGTGCTTTTGCTTTTCTTACGCTCCCTTTAACCTTTCTGCTCAGCGGCTTCCAACCGGTGTACGCGCCGGCCGGCGAGCTGATCCACCTGGCCAAACTGCCCGATGCTATCAACGAAAGCTCGGGCCTGGAACTGGCCGATACCCCCAACACCTACTGGACCCACAATGATGCCGGCAACGCCCCGGTGCTCTACCAGATAAACGAGAAAGGCAAACTGCTGAAGCAGGTCACCATCAGCGGCGCCACCAACACCGATTGGGAAGACCTGGCCAAAGACAACGCGGGCAACCTGTACATCGGTGACACGGGCAACAACAGCAACAAACGCAAAGACCTCAAAATCTACAAAGTGGCCCTGAACAAAGGGCTGAAGGCGCAGGAAATCAAATTCACCTACGAAGACCTGCCCGCCGGCAAAATAGCCAAGGAAGGACGGAACTTCGATTGCGAGGCGTTCTTCTGGCACAGCGGTAAACTGTACCTGATCTCCAAAGACCGCGGCGCCTCCCGCACCGCCAAGCTGTATTCCTTACCAGACGATGCCGGCACGCACACCGCCCGCCTGGTCTCCAAAAAGGAACTGCCCGGCATGGTCACCTCTGCCGACCTGAGCCCCGACGGGCGCCATATGGCGGTTTTGACGTACGGCAAAGTGCACCTTTACCCGGTAGCCAAAGGCTCTACTCAGTTCTTCGCGCAGAAACCCCGGATTCTGGATCTGCCCCGCAGCGGTCAGGCCGAGGCCGTTCTGTTCAAAGACAACCGTACTTTGATTCTCTCCAACGAGGAAGGCAACCTGTTTAAATACACCTTGTAAGAACTTCCTCCCGGATATTCATCTACATAAAAAACGGAGAGGGCCAGCAGGTATGTCTGCTGGCCCTCTCCGTTTTAAGGCTATTTTCTGGAAAAGAAGCGTAAAACCGCTATACTTTCACCGGTCGGCTGGGTTGCTTGGGTTGTTTCATGGCGTAGAAAAGCACGGCAATGCCCACCAGCACCAATGGAATGCTCAGCCACTGCCCCATGTTCAGCGGAAGGGCATTCTCAAACTCTTCCTGGTTTTCTTTCAGGAACTCCACCAGGAAACGGAACGAGAACAGCAGTGTCACAAACAGCCCGAACAGCAGTCCGCGTACTTGCCCGGCGCCGCGCTTCCAGAGAAAGTACAGCAGCACGAACAGGAAAATACAGAAAAGGCTTTCGTAGAGCTGCGTGGGGTGGCGCGGAAGTTCATAAGCCGGCACTCCGTTGAACAACTCGCCGTTCCGCACAAACTTAAACGCCCACGGCACATCGGTAGGGCGGCCAATAATTTCTGAGTTCATCAAATTCCCTAACCGGATACAGGCCCCGCCCAGGGCGGTCACAATCACAATGCGGTCCAGCACCCATAGGTAATCGAACTTGTATTTGCGGCAGAACATGTAAAGCGCCAGCAGAATACCAATGGTACCGCCGTGGCTGGCCAGCCCGCCTTCCCAGATCTTGAAAATCTCAATGGGGTTAGACAGGTAATGCACCGGGTCATAGAACAGGCAGTGGCCCAAGCGGGCACCAATCACCGTTCCAATGATCATGTACATGGTGAGGATGTCTACGTCTTCATCGGTGCGGCCGTCTTTGCGGTAGATGTACTTCTCAATGGGCTGGGTGAGCACAAAGGCAAGGGCAAACAGCAGGCCGTACCAACGCACGGTCACCGGACCCAGGGAAAAAATATCGGGAGAAACATCCCAGGTGATGAAGTTCAGCATGTAAAATCTGGTTAGTGGGGCTAAAATTACAATTTAATCTATGAGCAGCAAGAATCAGTTCTGCTTCTGAGGAAACACTTTACCCGAAAATGATGTTACTTTGTGGGCGCAAACCCAAAAGTGAAACGTTTGCGCCAGACCAATATTGGCAGTAGCAGGAACCGCCTCTTATTGCCGCTTTAGACACAATACCTTATATGTCAACTGTAACTACTGATATCTGTATCATCGGCGCCGGTCCGGTGGGGCTCTTCGCGGTATTTGAAGCGGGCCTTCTTAAAATGAAGTGCCACGTGGTAGATGCCCTGCCTCAGGTTGGCGGCCAGCTTTCCGAGATTTACCCAAAAAAACCCATCTATGACATTCCGGGTTTCCCTTCCATTCTGGCTGGTGACCTGATCAAGAATCAGATGGAGCAAATTGCCCCTTTCCACCCTACCTTTACCTTAGGTGAGCGTGTGGAGGATCTGGAGAAACTGGAGGATGGCTCTTTCCGTCTGGTGACGTCAGAAAACACCGAGATCTTCTGCAAAGTGGTAGTGATTGCCGGTGGTCTGGGTTCCTTTGAGCCCCGTAAACCCGCCATTGAGAACCTGGCCAACTTTGAAGGCGGCAAAGGTGTAAACTACATGATTCTGGACCCCGAGCACTTCCGCGACAAGCGCGTGGTGCTGGCCGGCGGCGGGGACTCTGCCCTGGACTGGGCCATTTACTTAGCCGATGTGGCCAAAGAACTGACCCTGGTGCACCGCGGTACTACCTTCAGAGGCGCGCCTGAATCTGCCGCTAAAGTGACCAGCCTGGCCGAGGAAGGCCACATGCGTCTGCTTCTGAAATCTAACGTAACCGAAGTACACGGTAACGGCAAACTAGACGCGGTAACCATCTTGCCAGACGGTTCAGAGTCTTACCAGATTGAAACCGATTACTTCATTCCGCTTTTCGGGTTGGTGCCTAAGTTGGGTCCATTGGAGAACTGGGGACTTGAGCTGGAGAAATCTGCCATTGTGGTGAACACCGTAGACTACAGCACCAACATCCCGGGCATCTACGCCATTGGCGACATCAACACGTACCCAGGCAAACTGAAGCTGATCCTGTGCGGTTACCATGAAGCGGCCCTGATGGCGCAGAGTGCGTACTCCATCATCAACCCAGACAAGAAATTCGTTTTGAAATACACTACCGTAAACGGAGTGCCAACCCTTTAAGCCATGCAAGAAGACATCACCGTTTACGTAGAAACTCCCTCGGGAGAGCGTATTTCCGTACCCGCTCCTACTGACATGGGCCTGAGTTTGATGGAAGTGCTGAAGGCCAGTGAATTCAACGTTCAGGCTACCTGCGGCGGCATGGCGCTTTGTGCCACCTGCCACATCCAGTTGGTGGAAGCCCCTGAGCTGCCCGAGCCCTCTGATGACGAGTTGTACACGCTGGAGAACTTACCTAACCCTACCAGCACCAGCCGTCTTTCCTGCCAAATAAAAGTCACCCCTGAGCTGGACGGCACCGTACTGCGCGTGATGGCCGATTTTGAATAGACCTTCTTGCTCTAGCATAGTATTAAATCCCGGTAATTACTTCTTTCAGTAGCTACCGGGATTTTTGTTTTCCGGCCTGTTTCCTGAAAACAAGCCGGAAACCTCTACCCTCTGTCTGGTTGTGTAAAAATTTTTTCTTTTCCCCGTAGGGGTGAAAGGATGTATGCTTGTCTTAGAGACAGCCCTAGTTATTCTCTTTTCAGAACCCTTTCAATTCCAGGCTCAACCGCAGGGCGTACGTGCCTCAGATTATGTTTTCGTTAATTCCCTGAGGCACTTCTCTTTTTCTTTATATTACCCAGAATACCAACGCTTTCTGATTGGCTGCTTATGAAGAAAAACCTATACCTGTGCTTCCTTCTGTTTGTATTGGCAGGTTTAACATCTTGCCCCGGCCCAGAGCCCGATGAGTTCTCCTCCTACCAACCGGTACTTATGAGCCGGCAGCAATTGGAAACGTCGGTGAAGCACCAGGCCGCCCGGCCCATTTCTAACCCCGGTAAGTTGTACCAGTATGGCTCCTACATTTTCATCAATGAGCGGTACAAGGGTATCCACATCATCCAGAACCAGGATCCTGCCTCACCCCAGAATATCGGTTTCATACAAGTACCCGGCAACGTTGATTTTGCGGTGAGGGGCGATGTTTTGTACGTGGACAATGCCGTTGACTTGGTGGCAATTGATATCCATGACCTGCCGCAAATCACCGTTACCAAGCGGATCCCTAACACTTTCCCGGCTTTACCAGCTCCGGATAATTGGGGAAGCGAGATAAACCTGAAGGGTATTCCCAAAGATGCGGTCATTGTAGGGTGGGAGATCAAAAGAAAGTAAGGCTATGAGAAAAGGACTTCAACAATTATGCTTTGCGGCAGCTCTGGTCTGGCTTTTGGTTTCCTGCAGCGATGACGCCAGCCTGTCTGCCGTCAATCAGCCCACTACCGGGAAAGGGGGCTCCATGGCCAGATTTACCGTAAGCGGTGATTTTCTGTACACGGTAGATGATGCCAATCTGCACCTCTTTGACATCAGCTCGCCCGCCAATCCCATAAAGACTAAGGATGTAAGCCTGGGGGTGGGCGTGGAAACCATCTTCCCGTTTCAGGATAAACTTTTCATAGGCACCCAAACCGGCATGCACATTCTCAGCATTCAGAATCCGCAGGCGCCGCAGCAGATTTCTACTTATGAACACGTGGCCAGCTGTGATCCCGTGGTCACCGATGGCCGCTATGCCTACGTGACCGTCAGTTCTGGTACCAATTGCCAGCGGGGTGTCAATGAATTGCATATCCTGGACCTTCAGAACTTAACGGCTCCTACCCTGCTGAAACGGTACCAGATGACCAACCCCAAAGGGCTGGGAATAGACGGTAATCTTCTTTTTGTCTGTGACAACGGCCTTAAAGTATTTGATGCCTCTAACGTGACAGCACTGGCGCAGAAACATCATTTCCCTATCAATGCCTATGACGTGATCCCCGGCAATGGTCATCTGCTGGTCATCGGGACGGATGGTTTCTACCAGTACAGGTACAACGGGCAAGACGTCAGCCTGTTGAGTAAAATTGAGGTGCAACCTGCCAAAGAATAGCCTGTTGATGCCTCTCCTAATGCCTTCCAGAACGTTGCCGATGGTACTATGGGCCGCGCTGTTGCTGGTGTCCTTTCCGGCTCTGGCGCAATTCAATAAGTATCAGAATGGTTGGTTTGTGCTCAGGGTGAGCCCGCAGCACCTCTTGCTGAGTGGCCTGCACCTGGACGTTGAAAAGCAGCTGAAGCAAGCCGGTACGCAAAGCCTGCTGTTCTCCCCAAGGGTGTATTGGGGCACCACCCGGTTTGTGGACAATTTCACCGTCCGCCAGGAACAACCCGAAGACAAATCAAGGGTGAAAGGCTTCGGGGCTGAACTACAGCACCGCCTCTACTCCACCGACCTGATAGACCTGTATGACCACAACTTTTACTTTGGGTACGGCGTGAACTTCCACCGCTTCGGCATCCGGTTCAGGAAAGAAGGCTGGGGCGAAGAACTGGGAGAAGACGGCCTTTATTACTATCGGTTAGGACCTGACCGCCCGTTCAAGGAAGTGGTGAACCGATTGGGGGCCGTCTTATACCTGGGCCTTCAGGAACGGTTCCTCTCAGACCGCCTGTTGGTTGACTTACACCTGGCAATGGGTTATACCCATAGTTCTGGTTCATCCAGCTACCCCAGTCTCCGGTATAACAGAAACATGCTGGACTATGGGTACACCGGCTTCTACCTGTACCCCGGCGTCAAATTGGGAGTAGTGCTTTGAGGCCATCCTTTCGTTTTCCCTCTGTTTTCTTAAAACGGGCTAAAAATGGAATGTGGATAGCGTAAGCGCCTATCTCGGAAATCACTTCTCAGCCACTCTGCCGTTTGAGCTAAATTTGGCAAAACTAGGCTCAAAATGCCCTTCTTTGCTCCTGAACCAGGCACTTGCCCTTCAATCTCGGTTAAAAAGCACAGCCCACTTTGTTAAAGTTTTGTTAAAAGCCGCCTTTTTCTGGATTAGCCTGTAATAAACCATCCCCTAGGTGTACTAATGCCACAACTGATGAGAAAAGGAATACCACGGGTGAGCCTTTTGCCGGCCTAGCTTACCTTTGCCCCTTTTCTGCAATCAGCAAAACACTGCACTTACTCTTTATAAACCCTTATGAGAAAACTTCTGCTCTTAACCTTGTTAAGCTGCGCCACCTCTGCCCCACTTTGGGCACAGAACCCAGTTAATCCTCCACGTCCGCAAGCGGGTCCTGCCGGGGCCGCTCCTGCCGCCCAGGTTCCGCAGGGAGCCGGCAGAATTACCGGTACTGTGGTAGACTCTGAAACTTCTAAGCCGGTAGAGTACGCCACTATTGCTTTGATCAATGCTGCCAACGGCAAAACCGTAGACGGAACCGTAACCGATGACAAAGGCCGTTTCACCCTGGCTCGCGTGTCAAACGGTACCTACACCCTCAACATCAGCTTCATTGGTTACGAAACCAAGGAACTGAAACAAATCACCATCTCGGCCGCTGACCAAAGCGCCAACCTGAACAGAATAGGCCTGAGCCCGGCCCAGACCAAACTGCAGGAAGTGACTGTGGTGGGCGAAAAACCTCTGATTGAAGACAAGGTAGACCGCCTGGTGTACAACGCTGAGAAAGACATCACCAACACCGGGGGTACCGCCGCCGATGTGATGCAGAAAGTACCTTCCGTGGCCCTGGACCAGGACGGCAACATCCAGCTGCGCGGTTCTTCCAACGTACGGGTTCTCATCAACGGAAAACCATCCACAGTGATGGCCGGCAGCGTAGCCGATGCCTTGAAGCAAATTCCCGCCGATGTGATCAAAAACGTGGAGGTGATCACCAGCCCCTCGGCCAAGTATGACGCCGAAGGAACCGCCGGTATTGTGAACATCGTCACGAAGAAAAATGCCCTGCAAGGTGTAACTGGTTCTGTGAGCTTGACCGGAGGTACACGCGCCAGCAACGGCAACGCCAACGTAAGCATGAAGCAAGGCAAATTGGGCGTGAACCTGAATGCGGGCGTGAACCGCTTCTACAGCAAAGGCGGCATGAACCTGGCCCAGATGAACCAATCAGAAGTCTCTATTGGAGATCCGGCAGTAGTTAAGAGATATGAGAACAATACGTATCAGGTAGGTACCAGCACCGTAGACGGTATGTTTGGTTTTGGTCAGTTAGGCCTAGACTATGACATCAATGAGAAAAATACCCTTTCTGCCGGAATTAGGGTAAACACCGGAGAATTCAAGATGCGTTCTCACCAATCTGCCACCGTTTACCAGGCAGACCAGAATGAGGCTAAAACTGGTTTCCTCGCTCCCAGGTTAACAGATGAATACAACCTGTCCATGAAGAACAACAACAATCGGTTGAGCATGGACCTGAACCTGGATTTTACGCATCAGTTCAAAAAACCACAGCAGGAACTCACATTGTTGGCCCTCTACAGCCAAACCGATCAGGACAACGAAGTAAACCAAAGCCGGTACGAAATTGAGGGGCCGTTACGGTCTACCACCATCAATGAGAACGAAGGCCTAAACAAAGAGCTTACCTTCCAGGCCGATTATGCGCACCCACTGCCTAAAAATACCCTGCTGGAAGTTGGGGCCAAAGGCATTCTGCGCGATGTTTCCAGCTCTTCTTTGTATGATGGCAGAGACCTGAACGGCGACTTCTCCTATGACCAGAACGTGATTGCGTCTTATCTGTCTTACGGTTTCAACCTGAACAAAAAGACGGCCCTGAAATTTGGCGGACGCTATGAGTACACCGATGTAGCCGGTGACTTCGCCAACCCGGCGCAAGACTTCACCACCAACTATGACAACTTCATCCCGAACATCACCCTGGCCTATGACCTAACGCAGAACAGCAAACTGCGCACTACGTTCACCCAGCGTATCCAAAGACCGCAGTTGTTCTTCCTGAACCCATACCGTCAGCAGCAGGGACCAAACCTGGTAGTGTATGGTAACCCCAGATTGGATGCTGAGTTAACTGATTCCTATGAACTGAACTACAGCACCTTTTTCAAGACTACTTCCATCAACGTGTCTGCCTACATGCGCGTGACAGATAATGCGATTGAGTCAGTTTCTGAAGTGCTGCGCGATACCACTTTTGTGACGTTCAACAACATCGCCAAAAACAAGACGTACGGTATGACTTTGTCAGGCTCTACTAAACCCATCCCGGCCTGGAACATCAACGGAAACGTGAACCTGTACTACGTGACCCTGAACTCCCCGACCGCCTCAAACGAGGGCCTGATGTACAACATTAACGTTAGTTCAGGATACAACTTCGGGAAAGGCGTGAGTGCCCAGTTCTCTGGCGGGTTCAACTCCTCAAGAGTACAGTTACAAGGTACGGCGTCTTCTTTCTCTTACCACAATCTGGCCATCCGGAAAGAATTGTTTGAGAAAAAGGGCGCGCTTAGCTTAGGGATGGATAACCCGTTCAGACGAGCGCTGCGATTTGAAAACGAACTGGCTGGCGAAAACCAAACCAACCGTCTGCCTTTCCGCACCCATACCCTGGTTACCCAGTACAACCGTGGTTTCCGGTTAACGTTTGAGTACCGCTTCGGGAAGATGCAGCAGCAAGGCCCGCCTAAGCGCAAGAAATCTATCCGCAACGATGACGCCAAACAAGGCGACGGCGGCGGAGTTCAATAACCAAACCCCACCTTATAAAAAAGAGCGATGTCAGCAATGGCATCGCTCTTTTTTATACCCTCTCATTTTTATACTGTTTCAGGGGCGTTTTTCTGAAAGCAGGGTAAATCCAAAATTCCATTTACCTCCGCGTCAAAAATATCATTCAGCTATATATAATAATCCTATATACAACCCGTTCATAATGCAAAAGCTGCTATCAGGCGGTGCCGTTTGGGTGAAGGGGTGAGTTCTTTCTTGTTCAGCGCTTTCAGGTATTGTTTATCGCTCACTCCTCATCCGTTGCTCACCCTTTGCATTGGCTGAGAATATCCCCCACTTCATGAAACAGCTTATTCACTCGCTGCTGCTGGCGAGCGCCCTTGCAGGTCCGTGTCTTCCGGCGTATTCCGGGACCATCATCCACCGGAGCCAACACAATGTTCAAACCACTGCTATCACCGGAATTGTCCTGGACAGCGGCACCCAGAAGCCCATTGCCTACGCCAGTGTAGGCGTGCTGGATGAATCTACCGGAACCATTTCCAACGAAGAAGGTGCTTTCTCCCTGAGCATACCCGCTGCCCAGAGAAGTAAGAAAATCAGGATTTCGGCCATAGGGTATGAGCCCCAGGACTTGGAGATAGAGCAATTGCTAGCCACGGTTGCCGAAAGGAAAAAGCTGAAGATTTCCCTTGTTTCCAAGCCGGTGCAACTGGCCGAGGTGAAAGTGGATGGCAAACACTGGAAAAAGAAGGAATTAGGAGGCAACGCTGGGCCCTTTACCCTCTTGCATAATACCTTCACCATTATGCCTAAACCCATTCAGGAAAATCTAGGCCGTGAACACGGCATCCTCATCCCAAATGGTCCGAAGCAGTCTTTTCTAAGTAAACTGAATTTCTGCCTCACCTCCAATCAGTTTGAGGAAGTGAAATTCAGGGTGAACATATATACTTTGCACGATGGCAAGCCTTCCCAAAACATAGCCTCTCAAGACATTATTATCTCTGTGAAAGATAAGAAAAGAGGTTGGATTCAGGCAGATTTGGAGCCTTATAATCTCTACATGAAACAGGATTTCGTCATCTCCTTGGAATGGATTGCAGGTAGCCCTTTGGACTCATCAAAGTCCTTGACTTTAGCAGCGGCTTTGCCTGGTTTTCACACCATTTATCATAAAGACGCCAGCCAAGCTAAGTGGGATAAAATGTCAGCAGCAGGCATGGGCATGAACGTGGTTCTGCAACAAGAAAATTGAACAAACTACAAGACTATCCAAATTGCGGTGTACTGATTTGTGCTTACTTTTATAGAAATAAGCCTAAAACAGGAATCATCATTTACCCATAGTAATCTTAGTGTGGCTTCTTGTCCTGTAAAGCACAGCAGAGCCAGTTTTTTTATTCCTTCAGATTTTATAAAAACAAATAGAAAACAGGCTTGCGGCCATTTTGAATCAGCTAGCTAGTTCAACTATAACTATTTACCAATAAACCACTTACAGCTTACCAATATTACTTATAGCAAAATCAAGAACTTACCTATTTATACCTTATAACTATTCCTAAAACAACCTTCTAACTTCTCTTCATGCGTCATTTTTTATGGCTTGCCCTGTTAGGGTTGGCAACTGTCCCCCATGCCTGGGCGCAGACGCCCGCACCTGTGCCTACTCCGTCCCAAACCACTGCCTCCGGCGGAGGTCTCAAATTCGCCACGGGTAAAATAAGCGGTGTGGTCACAGATTCAACTACTTCCAAACCCGTTGAGTTTGCCACTGTTTCATTGGTGAGCACCGCCACCGGCAAACCCGTAGACGGCACCGTGACCGATGACCGGGGCCGCTTCACTCTCTCCCGCGTGGCCTACGGAAGCTACTCGGTGACCGTAAGTTTCATTGGGTATGAACCGCACACCCGGCCGACTTTTACGGTTTCTGAAAAAGACCCGGAAGTGGAACTGGGCCGAATTGTGCTCAAACCCATCCAGAACAAGCTCAAAGAAGTGACCGTGGTGGGCGAAAAGCCGCTGATTGAGGATAAAGTGGATCGCATGGTGTACAACGCCGAGCAGGACATCACCAACATTGGCGGGAACGCTTCTGATGTACTCAAGAAAGTGCCTTCGCTCTCGGTGGATCTGGACGGGAACGTGCAGTTGCGGGGTTCCTCTAACGTGCGGGTGCTTATCAACAACAAGCCTTCCAGCATCATGGCCAACAGCGTGGCCGAGGCCTTGCGCCAGATCCCATCAGACATGATCAAGAGCGTGGAAGTGATTACCAGCCCCTCTGCCAAGTACGATGCCGAAGGTACCGCCGGTATCATCAACATCATCACCAAGAAAAACACGCTGTACGGCGTAAACGGCAGCGTGGGAGGCTCGGTAGGAAACCGCAGCTCCAACGGAAACGGGAACGTGAACATCCGCCGGGGCAAAGTAGGCTTCAACGCCAGTTTGGGTACGCACCAGTCGTACAACAACAAGAGCGATAACGAGCTGGAGCGATTCATTACAGAAATTCCGGGGGCCGAAGCTTATTCCAGTACGCTGAACCAGAACGGGGATTTTAAGCGGAACGGTGGGGGCATCTTCGGGCAGGTTGGCTTTGATGCCGATCTGGATTCCAGCAACACCATTTCGGCGGGCATGAACCTGTACCAGGGCACTTTCCGGAGCCGGGGTAATCAGTTTTCCCGCACAGTAAACAAGGACGGAACCCAGATCATTGACTCTGACCTCACCAGCCGGAACAAGAACAACTCCCTGGATCTGAACCTGGGCTACACGCACATCTTTAAGCCGCAGCAGGAGTTATCTGTGTTGGGGCAATGGACCAACGGCAGGATGAACAACCTCTCCAACCAGGATAATTACCTGGACCAAAACGAGTTTGTTGACAACCTGCTGCGCAACACCAATGAAGGCGCCAACCGTGAGATGACCTTTCAGGCTGACTACACGCATCCGTTCAAAAACAAGACTTCGCTGGAAATAGGCAGCAAGGCCATCCTTCGGCACGCGGAGAGTGATGCGATGTACCGCCGCGAGTTTCTTTCTACCGGTGTGCAGACCGAAACGCCCAACGCCTTCACCTATGACCAGGATGTGTACTCTGCCTACGCGTCTTACGGCTTTAAACTGCTCAAGAACTACAACGTGAAAAGCGGTGCCCGCTTTGAGTACACAGATCTGCAGGGGAATTACATTGCCCCGGCACGCCCCGCGTTCACCGACAGCTACAGCAATTTCATTCCCAACGTCATGGTTTCGCGCAGTTTCAAAAGCCAAACGGTGCGGGCTGGTTATACCCAGCGCATCCAGCGGCCGCAGATCTGGTACCTGAACCCGTACGTGAATGAGCAGGACCCCAAGAACGTATCCTTCGGGAATCCGGAATTGGAGCCGGAACTGACGCACTCCTACGAACTGGGCTACAGTAATTATTTCAAGACCAGTTCCATCAACCTCTCGGTGTACTGGCGGCAGACAAACAACGCCATTGAATCGGTGCGGCGGATTGTGGGCCAGGAAGATGCATTGCCCATAGACGAAACCACCTGGCAGAAAGAAAACGTGGCCTACACTACCTACTATAACATCGGGAAGAATGCGACCTATGGCCTGAGCCTTTCGGGGAACACCAAACCCATTCCTAAGTGGAACATAGGCGGTAGCCTGAACCTAAATTACATTAACCTGAGAAGCTCTTTCCAGAACAACGCCGCCTGGCAGTACAACGTGAACGTGAACTCGGGGTACGATTTCGGGAAAGGTTTGGCGGCTCAGTTCTTTGGCTCCTACAGCTCGCCCCGGCCCACCATTCAGGGAAGATTCTCGGGTTTCTATTACACCAGTTTCAGCGTGCGCAAAGAGCTGTGGCAGAAGAAAGGCAGCCTGAGTTTTGGGGTAGACAATCCGTTTGCCAAAGCCATCCGGTTCAAGTCTGAGCTTTCCAACGAGACCTTTGTGCAGAACAGTTTAAGCCAGAACTACAACCGGGGCGTGCGGGTGAGTTTCTCGTACCGTTTCGGGAAAATGGAGATGAACCAACAGCCGCGGCGTAAGAAATCCATCCGGAACGATGACGCCAAAGCCGGCGAAAGTAACTAACCTACAATAAATCTATCTGTTAGAAGCACCCCAACCGGGTGCTTCTTTTTTTGCCCTACTTTCTGGAAAACTTCTCAAAACCATCTAACTATCAAGCATCTGAAATCCTAAAAAACCTTCAAGCCTCGCATTTCAGGCCTGTTTTCAGGAAAGTAGCACAAAAACAAAAAAAGTTTGAATAGGGAGGCAACCGATCTTCCTTGTCTTTCATCTAATAGATAGTTGCGCGACACACCGTTCTTACCCGCTTCTGCTACCATTGCCCTTACCAGTACTGTGACGCCACAGCACCAGTTTTCAGCGGCATGCCTAACCCTATGAACTTACTAAACCACCGTAACCCTCATCAGAAATCCTATGCGGCTCTCTATCATATTCGCGCTACTTTCCTTTTGTCTTTTCTCTTTCACTGCCTTAGAGGCTCAGGCGCAAACCGGAAAAGTCACCGGTGCCGTGGCTGACTCCGCCACCACCAAACCTGTGGAATTTGCTACGGTAACCCTTACCAATACCGCCACCGGCAAACCCGTAGACGGCACCATCACCGATGACAAAGGCCAGTTCACCTTCTCCAAAGTGCCGTACGGCTCTTACGCCGTTAGCGTGAGCTACTTAGGCTACGTAACTTCTACCCTACCCGCCTTTACCCTGTCTGCCGCCAAGCAGGAAATCTCATTCCCTAAGATCGGCCTTCGGAGCAGCGCCACCAAACTGCAGGAAGTAACCGTGGTAGGGCAGAAACCCTTGATTGAAGACAAAGGCGACCGGTTGGTGTACAACGCCGAGCAGGATATCAGCAACATAGGAACCACCGCCTCAGACGTGCTCCGGAAAGTGCCTTCCATCACGGTAGACGCCGACGGCAACGTGCAACTGCGCGGCAGCGGCAACTTCAAGGTACTCATGGACGGCAAAGCCTCCGGTATCATGGCCAACAACCTGGCCGATGCCCTCAAACAGATACCAGCCGATGTGATCAAGAGCGTGGAAGTAATCACCAGCCCATCGGCTAAGTACGATGCCGAGGGTACCGCCGGGATCATCAACATCATCACCAAAAAGAACAGCATGCAAGGCGTAAGCGGTAAACTGGGGGCTACGTTGGGTAACCGCAACCGCAACCTGAACGCCAGCCTGAATGCCCGCAAAGGAAAATTCGGGTTCAACTCCCGGGTGAGCGGCTATGACAACAATAACCGCCGGATTTCTTCAGTGACCCGCACCGTAGAGGGGCAAAGCATCTTCTCCCAGGAAATGAAGCACCTGGCACTAAACCACGGCTTCTACGGCCAGGCCGAGGTAACCTTTGACCCCGATACCCTCAATGCCTTCAACCTCAGCATCGCCGGTCGGCAAAACAACTTCACCGGCCGCGGCGACCAATTCACCCGTGATGCCAACGGCCTCCAGTACTCAGACCTGGAGAACATCTGGAAAGGCGCAGGCGTTGACATGAACTTTGGGTACACCCACACCTTCAAACCGCAGCATGAGCTCTCAGTGCTGGCCCAGTGGAACCACAACGAGTCTGATGACGTGTATGACAACAAACTGTTCAACTCAGAGAATGCCCTGCTCCAAAGCCAGGTGAACAACAACGATGCCCCCAGCGATGAAAAGACATTTCAGGTAGACTACAGCCGAGGGTTCAAGAACGAGGGCAAACTGGAACTGGGCGCCAAAACCATCCTGCGCGATGCCACCAGTAACACCTCCTATAACTTCTCTTTCCCGGCCAAGGCAGATTCTGTGGTGATCAACAACTTTGATTATGACCAGGATGTAGTGGCCGCCTATTTCACCTACGCTTTCCAGCTCAAGAAGAAATACAGCTTCCACCTGGGTACTCGCTATGAGCACACCGCCACCAAAGGCGTTTTCCATAACACCAACAAAGGCACTTTGGAACGCAGCACCTTCGCCAACGACTATGACAACGTGATTCCCAGCTTGTCTGTCTCCCGCACTCTGGACTCCATCCACACCGTGCGCGTGAGCTATACCCAGCGCATCCAGCGTCCGCAGATCTGGTCACTGAACCCGTTCCTGCAGCTAGAGGACTTCAACAACGGGTTCAGAGGAAACCCCACACTGGACGCCGAACTCACCCACTCGTATGAGATCAGCTATAACACGTTCTTCAAAACCACTTCCATCAACGCCTCTGTGTTCATGCGCCAAACCGACAACGCCATCCAGCATGTGGTAAAATCTGAGCCCATGACCATTGACGGCACCACCCGCGACGTTTTGATGATCACTTTTGATAATCTGGCTAAAAACCGCGCCTATGGCTTGAGCTTGTCTGGCTCTACCAAACCAATATCCGCCTTGAGCATCAGCCCCAGCTTTAACCTGAATTATGTAGACATCAAAAGCAACGGGCTCTCCAACAAAGGTTTTCAGTATAATTTCAACCTGAACACCAGCTATGACATAAACAAAACGCTTACGGCTCAGGTGTCTGGGGGCTATTACTCCGGCGGCCAGATCCTGCAGGGCGAGTGGGGCTCCAGCTACTACACCAGCTTCTCGGTGCGTAAGAAGATTCTGGATGACAAAGGCAGCATCAGCTTTGGGGTGAACAATCCGTTTGCCAAAACCATTGATTACAACCATAGGGTGAGCACGCCTGCCTATACGCAAGAGGTTCACAATTACACCTACAACCGGACCCTGCGCCTCAGCTTTGACTGGAACTTCGGGAAGATGCAGGCCAGCAACCGCCAGAAGAAAACCATCCAGAACGATGACGCGGCCAGCGGCGGCAAATAAGAAAAGAATTGAGTGACTCCTGAATCGGGGCTGATTTCTGAAAATCAGCCCCGATTTGCTTTTATCCGGAAGCTAGGCCGTCCAGTATTCCAGGTTTCGGTCTTCCTCTAATTTGAGCAACGCTTTCTGTACTTCATAGCAGGCCAGCATGTACAGGCGGAACGGCTCGGCCCTTTTCAGCACCTCCAGCACCGCCACAATTTCCGGTAGGTACACTTTCGCGAAGCTGAAATCATTCCGGATGATGTCGCGGGTGTTGTCAATGATGTCGGCTAGTTTGATGGTCTGGGCCCGGGGCAGTGTGGTGGCAATGCGCGCCCGCTCCATTTCCTTACGTCGTTTGCGGTTGTGCCCGGGAGCCTGTTCTTTGGTGAACTGGTCAGTGAGGTCTACCACCATCTGCAGCACCTCAGCGGACTTTACAATGGAGCCCTGGCATACCTCTTCCAGGAAGGCCTGCAATTCGGCCTCGGTGACGGGGGTATCTTCCAGCACATCGTGCAGGAGCGCGGCCATGACCATTCCGGTGGTGCCGCCGTAGGTCATCACCATGTGGGCCACCCGCTCCAGATGCCGCACGTACGGCTCGTTGTTGTATTTCCGGCGCTGCTCCCCGTGTGCCTTTACGGCAAAATGCCACGTGGCCCGCTCCTGTTCATTAAAGAATAATGGACAAACTAACTGTTCCATGAGAAACATACTCTCTGATGCTTGTTAGAGGATACGGAATCATGCGGCCTACACCTAAAATAAAACCGGATTTTGGCTTATTTTTTACAAAACAGGCCAAAATCCGGTTGGGTAGCTGAAAATACGAATGCAAGTTCCTTCACCCCGAAGGGCACACGGCTAAGAAGGTAACTGGTTAAGCTCTTGCCGGAACCCGCCGCTCAGGATTGGGAACCGGAGCCAGCTTCTGGGGTCCACGTTGTAATCGTCCAGGTGGAAAGCCGGGGCATAGCGTTCACGTTTCCATTGGTTACGGCTCCAGAGCGAGTAAAACCGCTGGATGAACTGCCGCAACTTGTCATCTGGGTACGTGCCTTTCAGTTCCTGAAATACCTGCTGCGGCGAAAGACGGTTGTAAAAGGCCAACCGCTCAATCTGGTTCAGGAGCGGATAAGGCATGAGGTCCTCTTCATCGGTTTGGGTTTTCTCCAGGGGCCGCAACTCCGCCGAGGGCTGCAGGTTGTTCACGTACTGCAATCCTTCGTAACCTAATTGCAACTGGGCCCACACCAGCCACTGCCGGATGAACGCTTTGTCTACCCCGGCAATGGGTGAGATACTACCGGCGGTGTCTCCGTCCATGGTAGCGTACCCTACCGATGCCTCTGAGCGGTTAGAGGTAGCCAAGAGCAGCGAGTTTCTGAGGTTGGCCAGCATCCAGATGCCGGGGGCACGCACCCGGGCCTGAATGTTCTGCAGGGTCAAATCATCATGCTCCCAGGTGAGTTCACGGCCAATGGCATGTTCAATCTTGCCCCGGTAACTTTTCACTTCCTCGTCAATGGTCCAGTTGTAGAAAACCGCCCCAATGGATCTGGCCAGTTCTTCCGCGGAGCGATAGGTATCATCTGAGGAGTTGATGGTGCCTTGATAGGCCGTTACCAGTAGTTTGCTTACTAAGACGTTTCTGAGCTCATCTGCGGAAAGTTGCCTGAAAACAGGAAACTCTTCGGGGGTGAGGCAGTTGGTTTTCTGCACAAATTCTTCTAACCCAATCTCGGCTACGGCCCGGCGCACCATTTCGGCTACGGCTACGGCGCACAAAGATGAATCGGCCCCACCGCTGAGCGACAGAACAAAACCCCGGCTCCGGCTTTTGCGCAGGTAGTCAAACAAAGCCAGCGTAATTGCCGAGATGAATTCTATGTTCTCGTCTACCGGCGGTAAGGGCAATACATCTACCGGCGGCAGTGGATTTTCAAAGGAGACCTCGGCGCATTCAAAGTCCACGCTTTTAAAGGAAAGCAGTTGGTTGCGCAGAATCACATTCCCGTTCTGGGCAATGATGGTTTCACCGTCATAGATCATTCTGCCAGCCTCGTTGCCCAGCATGTTCACGTACAGGTAGGTGCATTCAAACTCCCGGGAGGCATCTACCACCAGATGGTAACGCACATCGGTCTTGCTCATGGCAAAGTGGCTGGCACTTGGATTGATGATGAGCTGCACTCCCTTGGGCTTGTGCCGATAGGCCGGGCGGTTAGCATTGCGCCAGGCGTCCTCGCAGATCTCAAAGGCAAACTTCACGCCCTGGTGTTCATAGATAATGTCCCCAATCTGGTAGGTCTGGCCCAGCATCTCAAACTTCTCTACCGTATTGGGCACCCAGGAACTGAACCAGCGCGGCTCGTAATGAACGCCATCATTGGCCAGGAACTGCTTGGCGGTGAAGCCTAATATCTGCTTGTTTGAAATGACGCAGGCTGTGTTGTACGTGGTATTGTTCAACCGAATGGGAAGGCCCACGCACACAATCACGCCCTCGCACCATTCCTTTATTTCCAGCAATCGCTCAAAACACTCCAGAGACACCCACTCACTCAGGAAAAGGTCTTCGCAGCCGTACCCGGGAATGCTCATCTCGGGGAGGCAGA
Organism: Sabulibacter ruber; assembly: GCF_017355955.1. Lineage (GTDB taxonomy): Bacteria > Bacteroidota > Bacteroidia > Cytophagales > Hymenobacteraceae > Nibribacter > Nibribacter ruber_A. The sequence continues at coordinate 2,102,835 of NZ_JAFFID010000001.1, forward strand.
GGATATCTACGTTCTGCTCTTTCGCCTGCTCAATGGCTGATTTGATGTTACGAAGATTGTTGTCCCAATCCAGTGGAGTCTGGTTGAGGGCCGCGCCAGCAAGTTTCATAGTTTAATCTTGGTGTTTAAGGCTTTTCTAACGCAAGAAATACCTTACGTGTTAGAAATACGTGTTTGGATAAGGCATATCCCCGTCACCGTACCTTACAAAACTAAGAACCTTCTCATTAGAACCAAGAAAGAAACATGCCTCTTCCGCACCTTAAGACAGGATAGGTGTTTTGGCTGTGTTTCTGGAAAAAGAGGAGAAAAACGAAATTACGGCAGGATAACGCCCGTGGACCTGAGCACTTCCATGCTTTTTTCGGCGGCGGCTTGCTCGGCTTTCTTCTTGGAAAGACCGCTTCCGCTGGCAATAATGTCATTGTCTACCACCACGGCGGCGGTGAATTCTGTGGTGCTGCCAGACTGCTTCTGGCCCACAATCTCGAACCGGATGCTGCGGTTCTGGCCCTGCGCCCACTCAATCAGTTTGCTCTTGAAATTGCTGGTGGTGGTAGTGAGCTGGTGCAGGTCAAAGTGCGGTTTCACCAGCTTCTTCAGGATAAACTCTTTGGTATCGGTGTAGCCTTTGTCCAGGTACACGGCGCCCACCAAAGCCTCCAGGGCATTCCCATTGATGAACTTATGGCGGGTAACACCAGAAATGTTATCAACCTTGATCAGGGAGTGCAAGCCTACTTTAACGGCAAGGTTGTTCAGAGACTCGCGGTTCACCATGCGCGACCGGATCTCGGTTAAGAAACCTTCGTCTTTGTAAGGATACTTTTTGAAAAGATACTCCGCAATGACCGCCCCCAGAATGGCATCGCCCAAAAACTCCAGACGCTCATTGGTTTCCTGGTTCCCTTTCAGGTTCTGGCGCACATACGAGGTATGCGTAAACGCCAGTTGGTAAAGGTGAAGGTTGTCTGGTGCCATGCCCGTAATGTGGGTAATGGCATTTACAAATACTTTGTCTTTGTAAAAGAATCTGTTTATTGCGCGAAAGACCGGTCTGATCGGGCTAAACACTACTCACTGAATTTTTTGAAAATCACAGAGGTGTTATGGCCGCCAAAACCGAAGGTATTGCTCATGGCTACCTTCACATCCCGCTGCTGCGCTTTGTTAAACGTAAAGTTCAGCTGCGGATTAAACTGGTCATCACTGGTAGTGTGGTTGATAGTGGGCGGTACCACTCCGTTCTGGATAGAAAGGATAGATGCTACGGCCTCTATAGCCCCGGCAGCTCCCAGAAGGTGGCCGGTCATAGATTTAGTGGAGCTGATGTTGAGGTTGTACGCGTGCTCGCCAAACACATACTCAATGGCTTTGGCTTCGCTCACGTCTCCCAGCGGAGTAGACGTACCGTGTACGTTGATGTAGTCTACCTCTTCTGGTCTGATGCCAGCGTCTTTCAGCGCGTTGGCCATCACGTTGCGGGCTCCCAATCCTTCTGGGTGGGGCGCAGTGATGTGGTACGCATCGGCAGACATACCGCCGCCAATCAGCTCAGCATATATTTTAGCACCGCGGGCTTTCGCGTGCTCGTATTCTTCCAGTACAATGGCCGCCGCGCCTTCGCCTAACACAAAACCATCGCGGTCTTTGTCAAACGGACGGGAAGCAGTCTCTGGAGAATCGTTGCGCTCAGAAAGGGCTTTCAGAGCATTGAAACCACCAATACCGGCCTCGGTCACCGCTGCTTCAGAACCACCGCTCACTACCACGTCAACCATACCCAACCGGATGTAGTTGAAGGAGTCAATCAAGGCGTTGGTAGCAGAGGCACAGGCAGAAACGGTCACAAAGTTAGGACCTCTGAACCCGTATTTGATGGAGATATGACCGGCGCTGATGTCGGCGATCATTTTAGGAATGAAGAAAGGATTGAACCGTGGGTTTCCGCCACCATTCGCAAAGTTCACGCATTCTTCCTGGAAGGTACGCAAGCCGCCAATACCAGAGCCCCAGATTACCCCAATGCGCTCTTTGTCAAGAGACTCATCCTCCAGGCGGGCGTCTTTTACGGCTTCATCGGCTACTATGACAGCAAATTGCGTAAAGAGGTCCATTTTACGGGCCTCTTTACGGTCAAAGTATTGCTCAGGGTCATACCCTTTTACTTCACAGGCAAATTGGGTCTTAAATTTTGAGGCATCAAAGCGAGTGATGGGCGCTGCCCCACTCACCCCGTTTACGAGGCCGTTCCAGTATTCAGAGACGGTATTCCCCAGAGGGGTAAGCGCACCAAGGCCAGTTACTACAACTCTCTTAAGCTCCATACGCTGCTAGTAGAGGGAAAGAACCTGTATTGATTAGGTAAAAATTGGATCGATAGAAGAAAAAAGGAAGGAAGGGATTACTTTGCGTGCTCTTCCAGATAGCTGATCGCTTGGCCTACCGTTGCAATATTCTCAGCTTGATCGTCTGGAATAGACACGTTGAATTCTTTCTCAAATTCCATGATTAATTCAACTGTATCAAGAGAGTCGGCACCCAGGTCGTTTGTAAAGCTAGCCTCAGGCGTTACCTCAGATTCCTCAACGCCCAATTTATCGATGATGATAGCTCTTACTTTTTCTGCGATTTCTGACATTTTTTTAGAAGTTTTTTAAAACACAGTGCAAAGAAATAGATTTGGGAACACAATGTCAAACAAAATACGAGCAATAGTTTTATTGGCACACTTTTCTGCAAAGGTTTGCGGTGTTTCCAATAACCTTCTTTAAATTGCCACCCAACTTTAGATTTACCCTGGCAGAGCAATACAACTCATGAAATCTTTCCGTCTGGACATAGAACATGATTTTGATTTCGACTTATACGGAGTTGTCTCTTCTAGTAAGGAACACACTCTTGCCTGGGCATTGAATAAGTACTTTCGTATTAGGTTAGTGAAGCAGGCAGATCTGTGCATTGAGTTTTTGAACAAAGGCAGGTTGGTTATTTCCAACTACCTGCATTTGGCAGAACATGGCTCTTTGCGTTTGTTCAGGAACAGATCTGTGGGAACCAGCACCCTTGCCTCGCCTTTTCTCGTACCAGATATCAAAGAATACGATTATGTAATACAAGTGTCTGGCGGGCTCAGCCATTTACAGCAGGAGCTGCTGCAGGCACTTAACGCCGTACCGCTGGTACAGTACGTGCGTTCCTTTGACCCGCATTGTTTACGTTACAAAGAAAACCTGCTATTCTAGCGCATGGCTATTAACTTCAACAAAACCAAGATTATTGCAACGGTTGGCCCGGCCAGCAACACCCCTGAGCGCCTACGCGCCCTTATCCAGGAAGGGGTAGATGTTTTTCGCCTGAATTTCTCACACGGCGCCCACCAGGAACACCTGAAGGTGATTGAACACGTACGCGCCATCAATGCTGCCGAAGGCTTCAATATATGCTTACTGCAAGACTTGCAGGGCCCCAAAATCCGGATCAACGATGTACAGGACGGCGCCATTGAGATAGTGGAAGGCCAGCAGCTGACTTTTGTCTATGACAAGTCAATTGGTACCCCTCAGAAACTTTCCCACAGCTACGCCCGCCTGGCCCAGGATGTGCGCCCCGGCGATGCTATCCTGATTGACGATGGTAAACTGGAAGTGCGTGTTCTAAGCACCGATGGCGTGAACGAGGTGTTAACCGAGGTAGTGTACGGCGGCGTGGTGAAACCCCGCAAAGGCATGAACCTGCCAGACACCGTGGTAACTGCTCCTTCCCTTACTGAGAAAGACATTCAGGACCTGCACTTTGGCCTGGACAACAATGTGGAATGGATAGCCCTTTCTTTCGTGAGAAAAGTGGAGGACATCTATGAGATCAAGCGCATCATTGCTGAGCGTGGCAAAGACACAAAAGTGGTGGCCAAGATTGAAAAGCCAGAGGCCATCCGCAACATTGACTCTATCATTGAAGCCACCGATGCCGTAATGGTAGCCCGTGGTGACCTTGGGGTGGAAGTGGGTATGGAAGAAGTACCTATGCTGCAGAAAATGATTGTGGAGAAATGCAACGCACTGGGCAAGCCGGTAATTGTGGCCACCCAGATGATGGAAAGCATGATCACCAACCCACGCCCAACCCGTGCGGAGACCAATGACGTGGCCAACGCGGTAATGGACGGCGCCGACACCCTGATGCTGAGCGCTGAAACTGCCGCCGGTGCCTACCCAGTAGAGACCATCCGCAGCATGACCCGCACTATTCAGTCAGTAGAATCGCAGGCGCCGGTATTCCACCGCAACTTCGTGCACAACACCCAGTCCCCTACATTCTACAATGATACCGTTGTAGCAAGCGCTGTGACCCTGGCCCGTGACACCGATGCCCGTGCGTTGATCTGCCTTACCAAGTCTGGCTACACCGCCTTCCAACTAGCGAAACACCGTCCAAAAGCCGATATCTTCGTGTTCACGGATAACCGGGTTCTTCTGAACACCTTGAACTTGGTTTGGGGAATCAGAGGCTACTACTATGACCGTTTCGTTTCCACGGATGAGACCATTTCTGACCTGAAAGAAATTCTGGTAAGAGAAGGACACCTGCAAACCGGCGACATCTTCATCAACATAGGCTCTATGCCGGTAATGGAGAAAAAACGCGCCAACATGATCAAACTAAGCGTGGTGCACTAATCTAAACCACTCCTGAATAAAACAGAAAGGCCTGCTATGTGAGTAGCAGGCCTTTCTGTTTTAGATCTGTTTATCTCCGCGTTTCAGCACTGGTTTCTGGTTTCAAGGCTAAAAACACACAACGGTGAAGCCTAACTACCACTAACGGGTAATCCCTAATCCAGAAGTGGGCACAAACACAAAAGCCTTGCTTACAGCAAGGCTTTTAAATAACCCAAGAAATGTAAATACTGCTGTAAAACTAGGCAGCTAAGGTATTCACGAAACGAGCCAATTTAGATTTGTTGTTGGCCGCTTTGTTTTTGTGAATCACATTCTTCTTCGCCAATTTGTCAAGCATACCAGATACCGTCTTGAACAGTTCTTGCGCCTCGGCTTTGTCAGTTGTATTTCTCAAACGCTTTACAAAGGTACGGGTGGTTTTCGCCTGATAGCGGTTCAGCAAGCGTTTCGCGTTGTTGGATCTGATTCTCTTTAATGCTGACTTATGGTTAGCCATGGTTGTGATTATAGATAAATGCTTTTGACTCTGATTCTAAATGAGTTTGCAAAACTACAAGGTTGCAGATTAATTTCCAAGAAATCTTTCTCAAAAATAATTCAACTTTTTGCTTTTCTTCCTCTCTTACAGACAAATACAAGCCAGAAGAGTTCCCTGCGTTTCCGTTTTGCAATGCAAAGGTAACATTTACAACAATCTAAAAACACCTTTATGCAAAAGAATTAAGCGGTTGCCTTACTGGCATGTACCTCACCAATAGGCAAAACGGATATTTCTTCGGTTCTTAGATGTACGGTTTGGGCCTTCTTTCCTGAAATTTGCCCTGAAACAGGCGAATACGGAAAACAATCTCTTCGCCGTTATCCTTAAAATCAGATACGATCTCATGCGTATTGACCATAAGCTATTGCTCTGGGGCTGGGTGGCCATTACTTTCTTCCTGGGAAGCTGCAGCGAGGCTTCTCCCGGGGAAGAGCCCCCTGCTGCCCTTCCGACTCCTACTCCCTACCAACTGGATCTTCCTCAGCGCTTCGGGGGCATTCAGGCGATTCCCGCCGATAATCCGCTTACCCAGGAGGGCGTGGCTTTGGGCCAAACCCTTTTTTATGAGAAAGCGCTTTCTGCCAACAACACCATGTCCTGCGGAAGCTGTCACCAACAGCAATTCGCCTTTACCGATGGGCAGGCCGTAAGCAAAGGAATTGACGGTATTGCCGGCACGCGCAGCGCCATGTCATTGGCCAATCTGCTGTGGGTCTCCCAGTTCAACTGGGACGGCGGACCAAAGTCACTGGAAGAACAAGCGAAGATTCCGCTAGAGAGCCCTATTGAACTGCACCAGAACCTGGATGTTGCCGTAGCCAAATTGCAGGCCACAGAGAAATACCCAGCGCTATTTGAAAAGGCTTTTGGCAGAGGGCCCATCACCAAAGAGAACCTGCTTAAAGCCCTAGCCCAGTTTACCCGCACGCTCATCTCCTCCAACTCCAGGTTTGACCGCTACCAGGAGGGCAAGGAAAACCTAACCGTAGACGAGTTATTGGGCATGCGCCTCTTCCTCACACACCCAGACCCCAACATCAGCCTGCGCGGCGGCAACTGCGGCGACTGCCACGGCGGCACCCTGCAAACCTTTAACACGTTCCATAACAACGGGCTGGATGCCGAACCCAAAGACGCGGGCCGGTGGCTGATTACGGGCAAGGAAAGTGACCGAGGCAAGTTCAGGGCACCTTCGCTCCGCAACATCGCGCTTACCGCACCCTACATGCACGATGGTCGGTTCAAGACCCTGGAAGACGTGTTAAACCATTACAATGAGCACGTAAACATGCAGGACCCTAACCTGGACCCACTCATTGAAGAAGCCCGTAATGATTTCGGGGGCGCCACGCTAGGGCTAACGGCCGAGGAGAAGCGGCAAATCATTGCCTTTCTGCACACCCTCACAGATGAAACCTTCGTCAAAGACCCTCGCTTCTCTGACCCTAATAAGTAAGCCAAGAAACACGTTTCCGCCCTGTTTTCTTTAAACCACACCTGAAATGGCGAACAGCCTACGTTCGCACCATACAGAATCCCCCACTTTCTATCCTACAATTATGAAGTCACGTTTTACTTTTGGTAAAAACCTTTCCGCTGCTTTCCTCCTGGTGCTTGCCCTCTTTTCCTGGAGCTGCTCAGACGATGACGAATCTACTGTCGCGGAGCCTAGTCAGGTCACGCTGGCTTTTCAGCACACCTTTAACACGCAGCCTTTCGCGCTAGAACAGGAATACACCAACGCGCACGGGCACCGAGTGAAGTTCCACGCCTTCCGGTACTACATCAGTAACGTGAAGCTTACCCGCCCAGACGGCACCACCTACGAGGAACCCAACAGCTACCATCTCATCGAACGCACCGCCGATCACACCCAGGAGAGTTTCACCCTTCCGGATGTGCCGGCGGGAACGTATACCACGCTTACTTTCAGCGTAGGCGTAGACCCTGCCAGCAACCACTCCACCGACCAGGTAGGCGATCTGGACCCCAACCAGAACATGGCCTGGGACTGGGATACCGGCTACAAATTTCTGGTAGCCGAAGGGCAGTATTTCAACACTTCTGAGGGTGCTTTCAAGAACTTCCTGTACCACATTGGCCACGATGCGAATTACCGCACCATAACCCTTGCTCTGCCTTCTAACTGGGGCCTTACCGGGGAGAACCGTACCTTGGACCTGCTCACCAATAGCAGGACCTTGTTCGGTGGTCCTAACGTGATTGACCTGAGCGCCACGGGGTTTTCCAGCGTGATGGGCGGAGCCAATGCGGCCCTGGTGGCTGACAACATCCGGCAAATGTTTCAACTGAAATAAACCCATGCAACGGGGCTTGTTTTTCTCCCGGGCGTTCCGCCGATGGCCTGCTTTACCTGGCTGCCTTGTAGGGTTGCTGGGCTGCTGGGTCATGGGCTGCTCGTCAGGGGTTGAAACCGACAATCCAGAGCCCAATCGCTACGAAGTGACTGCACCCGCGAACCTGGGAACCACTGTCCCGTTTCCAGAGCGGAATCCGTTTACCAAAGAGGGCGTGCTGCTGGGAAAGAAATTGTTCTTTGACCCGATTCTCTCCGGCAATAACCAGATCAGTTGCGCCACTTGCCACCAACCCGAAAAGGCTTTCTCAGACGGGCTGGCACTCACCACAGTGGGAGCTTCCGGGCAACCTCTGCGGAGACACGTACCGGCCTTGCAGAACCTGGCCTGGAGCCAGGGCTGGTTCTGGGACGGCGGCGCCAAAGACCTGGAATCCCTGGCCGTGGGGCCACTCACCCACGCCGACGAGATGGCGCAGGACCTCAGGGAACTGACCCGGGAACTGCAAAACCATTCCTCCTACCCCCCTCAGTTCAAGGCCGCCTTCGGGACCGATTCTATAACATCATCTTCAATCATGCGGGCCTTGGCGCAATTCCAGCGCACGCTCATCAGCGGCAATTCCCGGTATGACCACTACGCACGCCAGGAACCCAATGCCATGCTGACCTCGGCGGAACTGAGAGGATTAACTTTGGTTCGGCAACACTGCGCGCCCTGCCACGCCACCGATTTCTTTACTGACCAAAGCTACCGCAACAACGGATTAGACGCTGTTTTCCCCGTGGACCACGAGCAAATGGCCTGGGGAAGAGGCCGCATCACGAAACGCCCGGAGGACATAGGCAAATACAAGGTCCCCACGCTAAGGAACGTGGCTATTACCGCCCCCTACATGCACGATGGCCGTTTCCAGACGCTAGCACAGGTGTTGGACCATTACACCCACGGCCTGGTTTCCTCGCCCACGCTAGACCCCATCTTTAAGCGCCCAGATGGTTCCTTAGGCCTCCCCCTTTCCGCCGCAGAGAAAACAGACATCATTTCCTTTCTCCATACCTTGACAGACAGAGACTTTCTCCAGAACCCGGCTCATCAACCCAGTAAGTAATTGTAGATAGAAGTTCGGCTGAAGCCTTCTCTCTTCTTGAAGTCTTGGCTCCAAACCTTCATAATCAGAAGAAAACATTGCTTGAGGAGCCTTTTCCAGTTTCCAAGAAGAGAATTGCTATCCTTTCGGAAACCAGAAAAGGGCCTGCTGTGTTTTAAGGTTGATTTCGTAATTTTACCTCAGAAACAGAATTCACCTAAATTCATCCATACCCATGGCAATGTACCCTGAATATATGGTTGCCCCTATCCGCGAAGACCTAACTTCTGCCGGTTTTGAGCAACTAATGACGCCTGAAGAAGTTGAGGCGGTTTTAAACCAGAAAGAAGGCACCGTATTGGTAGCCGTTAACTCTGTATGTGGTTGCGCCGCTGCCAAAGCCCGTCCGGCCCTGAAAATGGCCGTTGCCAGCAGCGAGCAAAGACCTTCTAAACTGGTAACTGTGTTTGCCGGAATGGAAACCGAAGCCGTAGCCAAAGCGCGTGAATACATGCTGCCTTACCCTCCGTCTTCTCCCTCTATCGCCTTGTTCAAAGACGGTGAGCTGGTGCACATGATTGAGCGCCACCACATCGAGGGCAATGACTTAACCCGCATTGTAGACAACCTGCAAGGCGCATTTGAAGATTACTGCTAATCTGCCTCGTTTTCATAAAACAGAACGGCCTGACTTCTACAAGTCAGGCCGTTCTGTTTTTAGGGTGTTTTTCAGGAAACAGGCTATAAACGGTAAAAACCTGTTAAGTTTTGAAAACCTCACAGGTTTGATGGCTTGCATTACAACATGCACCGTGGCATTGAAAACAATCAGCAATTAACAACCAGCAATTACAGTACCTTGAACCGCTCAAACGCCAGACGCTCCAGTTCCTCCTGGTGGGAAGGGTGCGCAATCCTGATCAGTTCCTTGGCGCGCTGCCGCAGGTTTTTGCCGTACAAATCAGCGATGCCGTATTCTGTGACGATGTAGCGGACGTGGGCGCGAGTAGTAGTCACACTGGCCCCGGGCTTCAGGATGTTCACAATCTTGGATTCGCCTTTGTTGGTGATAGACGGCAGCGCGATGATGGGTTTTCCTCCTTCTGACAGGGCCGCGCCGCGCATAAAGTCCATTTGGCCACCTACACCGGAGAACTGGTACGTCCCGATGCTATCGGCGCAGACCTGGCCGGTGAGGTCTACCTCAATAGCGCTGTTGATAGCCGTGGTTTTGGGGTTCTGCCGGATGATGGACGTGTCATTGGTAAAAACGGTCTCCTTCATCACCACTCCCGGATTGTCGTGCAGGAAATCAAACACCTTCTGCGAGCCGTTCACAAAGCAGGAAACAATCTTGTTTTTCAGCACTTTCTTGCGGGCTCCGGTAATCACTCCTTTTTCTACCAGCGGAATAATACCGTCTGAGAACATCTCGGTGTGGATGCCCAGGTCTTTGTGGTTGCCCAGTTGCTGCAGCACCGCATCCGGAATACCGCCAATGCCCATCTGCAGGGTGGCCCCGTCTTCCACCAGAGAAGCCACCAGTTCCCCGATCTTGCTTTCTACCAAACCGCAGGCTTTCGCGGCGTGAGCCGGCAAAGGCTCGTCTACCCACACTTTGGCGTGGAATTTACTTACGTGCACAATGCCATCACCGTGGGTGCGCGGCACCCGCGGGTTCACCTCGGCAATCAAGATCTTGGCAGTCTCCACCGCCGACAAGGCCACATCCACCGAGGCGCCCAACGTACAGTACCCGTGCGCATCGGGCGGCGACACCTGTACCATGGCCACGTCCAGCGGTAGAATGTTGCGCCGGAACAGCAGCGAAATCTCACTCAGGAAAATTGGAATGTAATCGGCGGTGCCTTCGTTGAGCGCCTGTCGGATGTTACCGCCCACAAAGCAGGCGTTGGTCTTGAAACTGCCGGCGTGCTCTGGGTAGGTGTAGGGCGCAGGTCCCTCCGTATGCATATGGATGAACTCCACGTCTTGCAGCTCCGGGCCACGGGCAGCTACGGCATTGATCAGGCGCAAAGGCGTCATGGCCGCCCCGTGCACAAACACGCGGTCTCCAGACTTAATGAGTTTTACGGCTTCTTCGGCGGAGGTATAGTCAGGTTGTTGAGACATGGATGTATGACTTGATGATGTTGGTTCTACGAAAAATCGGCGCAAAGATTACCTTCTGCCTCCCGGCTGAAAATGACAAAGGCCAGCATCTCTGCCGGCCTTTGTCATTTTTGCCTTATTATTCTGAAAACAGCGGGAAAACACCTTTTCCAGAATTCGGCATATTTTATAGAAATCACCTTAAAAACGCTCTGCCAGATATTGCTTCAGGTCAAAGCCGATGTCCTGGCGGAAATATCTTCCCTGCCATTTGATCTGCGCCGCTCCGGCGTTGGCCTTGCTCAGGGCCTCTTCCATGTCCTGGCCCAGCCCGGTGATGGCAATGACGCGTCCGCCGTCTGTCACAATGGTTCCCTCGTGGGTTTTCTTGGTACCGGCGTGGAAACACAGCACGTTCTCAGGCAATGCCTTGTCTAAGCCCTGGATTTCCTTGCCTTTCTCGTAGTCCTCTGGGTATCCGCCGGAAACCAGGAAGATGGTAGTGGCCGAGCGGGAATCAATCTCCAGTTGGAACTTGCCCAATTCATGGTCATGCAGCGCCTTGAACAGCTCAAACAAATCTGATTTAATGCGCGGCAGAATGGCCTCGGTCTCGGGGTCGCCCAGGCGCACGTTGTATTCAATCACGTACGGGTCGCCGTTGCAGTTCATCAGCCCGATGAACAGGAAACCAGTGTACGGAATGCCTTCCTGCTGCAATCCAACCAGGGTTGGTTCAATCACCCGCTGCCTCACTTTGGTCATGAACGCCTCATCGGCGAACGGAACTGGGGAAACCGCCCCCATGCCGCCCGTATTCAAACCCACATCGCCCACGCCAATGCGCTTGTAATCCTTGGCTTCGGGGAGCAGCACGTATTCCTTGCCATCGGTCAGGATGAACGCCGAGAGTTCAATGCCCTGCAGAAACTCCTCTACCACTACTTTGTCTCCGGCAGTACCGAATTTGTTGTGCTTGAGCATCCCGGCCAGGGTGAAGCTGGCCTCCTCGTAATTCTGGGCAATTACTACGCCTTTGCCGGCGGCCAAACCATCGGCTTTGAGCACTACCGGGTACGGGTGGTTCTGCAGATAAACCAGGGCCTGGTCATAGGTGTCGGCGGTGAACGTCTGGTAACGGGCCGTAGGAATGCCGTACTTCAACAGGAACTGCTTGGAAAAGTCTTTGCTGCCCTCTAACTGAGCGCCCGTCTTGCGCGGCCCCACCACCAAGATGTGTTGCAGGTATTCTTTCTCTGCGAAGTAATCGGCAATACCTTCTACCAGGGCGGCCTCCTGGCCTACCACCAGCATCATGATGTTGAAATCAGTGGCAAACTTGGCAAGTTCCTCAAAGTCAGTGATGGAGATGTCCACGTTGGTGGCAATCTGGGCCGTACCCGCGTTACCGGGCGCCACATAGATTTTGTCACAGTAAGGGCTTTGGCTAATCTTCCAGGCCAGGGCGTGCTCACGGCCGCCCGCTCCTATTATCAGTACGTTCATACAAGCAGGATTTATGCTTAAGCCGGGCTCAAGCGTGTCACAAAAGGGCTTCTTTCCGTTTTCAGGTTAAACCCCATAAATTAGGCCAAAAACGGAAGGAGTATACAAAGGAAACAAAAAAAGCAGGTGATAAACCACCTGCTTTTAAATTTTATGATAGCACTAAGTCAATTTTAGTTAGCGTACTTAGAAAGGAACTTGATACGCATTAAACGCAGGTCTTCCTCCGTATAATCCTCGGTGCCTAATTCCTTGATGGCAACCGCCATATTATCTGTGGAAGCGTGCATGAAGTAGTCCATTACTTCTTCCTGACGGTCCTGGTCCAGCACTCCGTTGATGTAGTAATCCAAGTTGAGCTTGGTACCGGAGTAGCAGATGTGCTCAATCTCCTCAATCAGCTCTGGCATGGTAAGGCCTTTGGAGTTGGCAATCTCCTCCAGGTCCATTTTCTTGTCAATCTGCTGAATGATGTAGATTTTAAGCTTAGACTTGTTCACCGTGGTTTTCACCACCACATCGGCCGCGGTGACAATGTCATTCTCCTCTACGTACTTGGAAATAAGCTCCAGGAACGGTTTCCCGAATTTCTGCACCTTCCCCATACCCACGCCGGCAATGTGCGCCAGGTCTTCTTTGGTGGTTGGGTACGTAGTGGCCATCTCTTTGATAGACGGATCCTGGAACAGCACGTACGGCGGCAGGTTCATGTCCTTGGCCAGCTTCTTACGCAAGGCTTTGAGCATGTCAAAGAGAACAGCATCATGGCCAGCAGCGGCCTGGGTTTCCTCTTTCTCTTCTTCCTGCTGTACTTCCTCGTCAAAGTTATGGTCTTTGGCAAACTTGATGGCGTGCGGGCTCTGGATGAATTTCTCGCCTTTCTCGGTGATTTTCAGCGTCCCGAAATTCTCGATGTCTTTCTCCAGGTAATCGAACAAGAGGGCCTGGCGGATAACGGAGTTCCAGAACTGAGGCTCCTGCTCTTTGCCTACGCCAAACACTTCCAGTTGGTCATGGCCGTAGCTTTCCACGTGTTGTTCTTTGTGCCCGATGAGCACATTCACCAGGTGATCAATCCCGAAGCGCTGATTGGTTTGCACCACTGCTTTCAGGGCGTAGATCAGCTCCTGCTCGGCTTCAAACTTCTCTTTCGGGTGTACGCAGTTATCACAGAAGCCGCAGTCTTTGTCAAACTGCTCGCCAAAGTAGTGCAGCAACTGTCTACGGCGGCACACCGCTGAATCTGCGTACGCAGACATTTCCTGCAGCAACAGCTTGGAGTTGTCACGCTCGGTTACAGGCTTGTCTTTGCTGAATTTCTCCAGCTTTACAATGTCATCGTAGCTATAGAACATGAGGCAGTTGCCTTCCAGTCCGTCACGGCCGCCGCGACCGGTTTCCTGGTAGTAGCCCTCAATAGATTTAGGCGTATCATAGTGCACCACAAAGCGAACATCGGGCTTGTCAATTCCCATCCCGAACGCAATAGTGGCCACAATCACGTCTGCGTCCTCGTTCAGGAACGCATCCTGGTTGGCCATGCGCACGTTGGCGTCCAGGCCTGCGTGGTATGGCAGCGCTTTAATATCATTCACTTTCAGCAGCTCGGCAATTTCCTCTACCTTTTTGCGGCTCAGGCAGTACACAATCCCGCTTTTGCCTTTGTGCTTCTTAATGTATTGGATCAGCTGCTTTTTGGTGTTGTGCTTGGGGCGTACCTCGTAATACAGGTTGGTACGGTTAAAAGAAGACTTGAAGACAGAGGCGTCATCCATCTGCAGGTTCTTCTGAATGTCCAGTTGCACTTTAGGGGTGGCGGTAGCCGTGAGGGCTATGATGGGCAGGTTGCCTATGTTGTCAATGATGCCTCTGATCTTGCGGTACTCAGGGCGGAAGTCATGGCCCCACTCAGAGATACAGTGCGCCTCGTCAATGGCAACGAAAGAGATTTTGGCTTGCTTCAGAAAATCCAGGGTATCTTCCTTGGTGAGAGATTCCGGGGCCACGTACAGCAGTTTCACATCGCCGCTCACGGTTTCTTTCTTCACCTTGTTCATCTCTGCTTTTGACAGGGTAGAGTTCAGGAACTGCGCGTTTACTCCAAAGGCATTCAGTTGGTCTACCTGGTTTTTCATCAAAGCGATGAGCGGCGAAATAACAATAGCCGTCCCCTCCATTACCAGGGCTGGCAATTGATAACACAGGGACTTCCCGGCACCGGTTGGCATGATCACAAAGGTGTTCTTGCCCGCCATGATGTTCTCTATAATCACCTCCTGGTTGCCCCTAAATTGACTATAGCCGAAAACTTCCTTTAATTTGTTCTTTAATGATTCTTGTTTTACTAACATGAATTAAGCTTGTTGTTACAAACAAGGGTTGGTACTATCAGTTGTTGTCTTGTCTAATACAAATCTAACTTGAATATCACGAAAAATATCAAAAGCATCGCAAAAAAAGTGTTGCACGAAGAGGCAGCCGCGGTACTCAAACTAGCCGATTATATAAATTCGGATTTTGAGGCCTGTGTAGAAGCAATTTTAGCCATTAAAGGGCGCGTAGTGGTCACGGGAATTGGAAAGAGCGCGAACATTGCGTCTAAAATTGTGGCTACCCTTAATTCTACGGGCACTCCGGCGCTGTTCATGCACGCCGCCGATGCCATCCACGGAGATCTGGGAATGATCCAGTCTGAGGATTTCGTGATCTGCCTTTCCAAGAGCGGCAACACCCCAGAAATAAAGGTGCTGGTACCGTTGCTCAAGCGCAAAGGAGTACAATTGGCGGCGCTGGTTTCCAACGTTGATTCCTACCTGGCACAGCAAGCTGATTTTATCCTGAACGCCACCATTGAGCGGGAAGCCTGCCCTAATAACCTGGCTCCTACCACCAGTACCACCGCGCATCTTGCCTTAGGCGATGCCTTGGCGGTTTGCCTGCTGGAATCTCGCAATTTCAGCAGCGAAGATTTTGGTGCCCTGCACCCGGGCGGCTCTCTGGGCAAACGCCTGTACCTCAAAGTTGGCGATATTTACACCCAGAACGCCGCCCCAAAGGTGAAGACAGACGCCAACCTCAAAGAGATCATCATTGAGATCTCTTCTAAAAGATTAGGCGCCACCGCCGTCACAAACCAAGCCGATAACCTGGTGGGCATCATCACAGACGGAGATTTGCGGCGAATGCTTTCTAATTTTGAGAACCTTTCCGGTATCATCGCGTCTGACATCATGACACCTTCCCCGCTCACCATTGATTGCAATGAGTACGCGGTAGAAGCATTAGCCATCATGCAGAAAAAGAATATTACCCAGTTAATCGTTACCAAAACTGGCGCCTTTGCAGGATTTGTGCACCTGCACGACCTTTTGAAAGAAGGACTTGTATAAAATGAATCAAAATACCTTTGTAGTGATCATGGCGGGCGGAATTGGAAGCCGCTTCTGGCCGTTTAGCCGTGTGAACCATCCTAAACAGTTTCACGATGTATTAGGAACCGGCGAGAGCATGATCCAAACCACCGTGAAACGTTTCAGAGGGATATGCCCTCCTGAAAACATTTATGTTGTCACGCACCGTGATTATGCCAATCTGGTGCAGGAACATTTGCCCGAGGTTGACAAAAGCCGCATTCTGCAGGAGCCCATTGGCCGCAATACCGCCCCGTGTATTGCCTACGCCTGCTATAAGATTGCCAAGAAGAACCCTAACGCAAACATTGTGATTGCTCCGGCAGACCACGTGATCCTGCGCGAGGAGTCTTTTATCAACTGCGTGCGGGAAGGGCTGGAAGCCACCGCCAAAAACGATATTCTGGTCACGTTGGGTATTAAACCCACCCGCCCTGATACCGGCTACGGCTATATCCAGTTCATTGACGACCCGGAGAATACCCTTAAAAAGGTTAAGACCTTTACTGAGAAGCCTTCTCTGGAGATTGCGCAAATGTTTCTTGACAGCGGCGAGTTTGTCTGGAACTCGGGCATCTTCATCTGGAACGCCCAAACCATCATCAAAGCGTTCCGGGAATACCTCAGTGACATGGCCGAGACCTTTGAAGAAGGCCTCTCTAAAATGGACACCGAGGAAGAAGACAACTTTATCAACAGAGCTTATTCGCATTGCCGCAACATTTCCATTGACTACGGCCTTATGGAGAAAGCAAACAATGTGTTTGTGATCCTGGGCGATTTTGGGTGGTCAGACGTGGGTACCTGGAGCTCTTTGTACAGCCTTTCTGAAAAGAACCCCGAGGGCAACGTGGTAAACGGCAACGTGTTACTGTATGATGTCAACAACTGCATCATTAAAACCCCTGAAAACCAGTTAGTGGTTCTGCAAGGCCTGCAAGATTATATTGTGGCCTCCCATGACAATGTTTTCATGGTTTGCCGCCGGGAAGATGAGCAGAAAGTAAAAGACTTTGTAGCCGATGCGAAGGCCATGAAAGGACAGAACTTCATTTAGAATATCTTTAAGCGAGTAAAAACAGAAGGGCCCCTGCTAGCAGGGGCCCTTCTGTTTTTACTCGGTATTAGTTTTGAGGCAGTTTTCAGAAAAACACTGCTAAAACAGCCAACTGATAGTATTGGAAAACACAGTGGCTTACGCTTGCTGGCGCTGTCTCAGGGCCTCATACAAAATGATACCGCTGGCCACCGACACATTCAATGACTGTACCTGGCCCAGCATCGGGATTTTCACGCGTACATCGGCTCTTTTCAGGTATTCAGGGGAGATTCCGTCTTCTTCGCTGCCCATCATAATGGCAATAGGGCCGGTCAGATCCACGGCGGCATTGGTGAGGTTATCGTCGGCTTTCTCGGTACAGGCTACTACCCGTATGCCAGACTGTTTCAGGAAATGAAGCGTGTCCTTCAGGTTGGCCTCCCGGCATACCGGAATCAGGTTCAAGGCACCAGCCGAGGTTTTCAGTGCATCGGCATTGATCTGGGCGGCCCCACGGCTGGGAATTATAATGGCATCCACACCCATACACTCGGCGTTACGGGCAATGGCCCCGAAGTTCCGCACGTCCGTAATCCGGTCCAGCACCAGCAACAGGGGATCTTTGCCTTTCTCAAACAGAGAGGCCACAATCTCATCCAGCGGAGAGTAAGAAATAGCCGAAAGGTACGCCACCGCACCCTGGTGATTTTTGCGGGTGAGCTGGTCCAGTTTCTCATTAGGCACCAATGAAATAGGAATCTGGGCTTCTCTGGCCAGATCTGTGATTTCCTGGCTAATGCTGTGCTTGGTGCCTTTCAGCAGATAGATTTTCTCCATGGTTTTGCCGGCGTGCAAAGCCTCCAGAATGGGCCGCAGACCGAAGATCATCTCCATTTTATCGGCTTTGGGTTGGCTGTGGAACCTCGGCCTACCGCCACCTGATCTATCTCTGTAATTTCTATTTTCCATGGATGTTATGCGTTGACTAGCAGTTGAGCTGCATTTAAAATTGGCTGCAAAGGTAGCCGTATTTCTGTTAATAACTGCCAGATGCTCCCTTCACCGTCTTTTCCTTTAACGAAAGGAACTGCAAGAGAGTAGCATCCTATTTTCTTCAGCCCACAGCAGGTGCCAAATAATCACTTGGTTTTTCCTCTGTTTTATTAAAAACAAAGCGAAAACAAAAGCCAAAAAGAAAGGCCGGTTGAGAAACCGGCCTTTCTTTTTGAACTGGGGCAGCTTAGCTACCTCCCATTTGTCCGTAGTACTGCATGAACTTCTGCTCAATCTCGGTGGCTTTCTGGGTCATGCCCACTTGGCGGGCCACCTGAATCAGCTGCTGCAGGATATACAGGTTGATTCTTATCTCTGTCTCAAACATGGAGTTCTGCGTGAAGTAATAGCGGAGCGAGTTATCGGCCCGGGCCGCCATGGTGTTCACAATCTCCTGCGCCCGTTTCTGCTCCCCTACCTCGTACAACGGCACCACAAACGGCGGCACGTAGTAGTCATACGGGATGGATTTGTCTGGGAAAACCGCAAAGACGTGGTCCATGATCTTTTTGGCCGTGGCTTTGTCGCCGGCTTTCAGGTACTCCATGGTTAACTGGTAGTACTTGTCACGGGCATTGGCCGGGAACCGCAGGTAATTCTCATCATAGAAAATATCGGTGCGGTCCAGGTTACGCCAGCTGAACTTGTTCATCATGTTGTCATACATGATGTTCTTGGCGATGTAGCCCAACTGATCTGTGTTTCTGCTTTGCACCGGTACCACGCGGTAGGCTAATCCTTCCAACTGCAGGTAATTATCCAGTCCTAAGAAATCTGAGTTATCAGCGGTTGTAGAGAAATACACCGGGCGTTTCCAGTTGTTGTTGGCAATCAAGTCCAGAATGGCCAGGTGCTTTTTCTCCAAACCACCTTTGTCAATGGTCCAGCGCATCTGGCTTACAATAGAATCCTGGTACTGCGTAGGTACCGCATTGGCGGCAATCACGGCCTGCTTGTCTACATTCAGGAAGAAGTTTTTGGTTGGGAAAGACAGGTACGTACGTCCGGCCCGGTCACCAATCTGCAGTGCCTGGTGGTTTTGCTTCACTAACTGGATGTATTGCTTTAGGTCGATTCCGCTGGCAACCTCAGGTCTTTCCACGTACGGTAGATAGTCGTTGATGCCCTGGCGATAGTTTTCGTTTTCCAGGATCATCGGGAACGGATCAGACTCATAGGCCTGGCGCTTCATCTGGTCAATGTACCAGTCGGTGTTCATGTAGCTGAGTACGGCTACGCGCACATCGGTTCTAAAACCTTCCACTTCCTGGGCGTACCACAGCGGGAAAGTGTCATTGTCGCCGTTGGTGAACAGGATGGCATTAGGCGCCACCGAACTCAACAGGTTCTTGGCCGAGTCTACGGAATGGTAACGGTCTGACCGGTCATGGTCATCCCAGCCTTGGGCCGCCATAATTCCCGGAATCAGCAGGCCAATCACAGTAGCTACCACCCCGGCCAACACGTCAGACTTAACCGTTCTGCGCAGGAAATCGGCAATGGCTAACACGCCCAGGCCAATCCAGATACAGTACGCATAAAAGGCACCGGCAAAGGTGTAGTCGCGCTCGCGTGGCTCAATAGGCGGCTGGTTCAGGTAAATCACAATGGCCAAACCGGTGAAGAAGAACAGCAATCCTACCACAAAGGCATCGCGCTGTTTTCTCCTGATTTGAAAAATCAAGCCGATAATCCCCAGCGCCAGCGGCAGCATGTAGAAGTTATTGCGGGCTTTGCTCTCGGCAACGCGGTCTGGCAGGCCTTCTGAGCTTTCCCACGGCCACAACACCCCAGACTGCTGGATATCACCCTCACGACCTACAAAGTTCCAGCCGAAATAACGCCAGAACATGTGGCCCATCTGGTACCGGATCAGGAAGCTCATGTTCTCCCCGAAGGATGGTTTCTGGCCTTCCTGCACATCAACCCACTTTTTGTATTGGGCAATGTGGCCCGGCTGGTTGCTGTACAAACGTGGCAACAGTACTTTGTCTTTTGAATCGTACACTGGCTCAACCTTACGACCCACCTCAATGTACTTGTCTTTTCCTTTGATGTACTGGGCAGCGCCCTCTTCCTGGTCAACCGGCTCAGCGTTGAACTGTGGCCCTAACAGCAACGGACGGTCCCCGTACTGCTCCCGTTTCAGGTAAGACACAAACGATACAATGTTCTCAGGGTCGTTTTCGTCAATGGTAGGGTCGTAGCCCGAGCGGATTGGGATAATCAGGTAAGAGGAGTAGCCGATCAAAACGAAGATAAAGCTCACCAGCGCGGTGTGCAGAGTACGGTTTCCGGTCCGGATGGCATACCGCACGGCCCAAACAATGGCTCCAATGAACAGCGCCACAAAGAAGATAACCCCTGACCCAAACGGCAACCCGAAGCTGTTCACGAACATCACCTCAAAGCTACCTGCCAAGGAAGGCAAGCCAGGGATGATCCCCACCAGTACCACTCCTAAGATCAAGGCACTCACCACCAGCGTGATGATGGCACCCTTATTGGAATACTTTTTAAGCTGGAAAAAGAAGATAAACGCCAAAGCAGGGATAGCTACCAGGTTCAGCAAGTGCACCCCAATAGACAAGCCCACCATGTAGGCAATGAGAATAAGCCATTTATCAGAGGCAGGGTCATGGGCACGGCTTTCCCAACGAAGCATGGCCCACACCACAAAGGCGGTGAAGAACGAAGACAAAGCGTATACCTCGGCTTCTACCGCAGAGAACCAGAATGAATCTGAGAACGTGAACGCCAGGGCTCCCACAGCTCCCGCTCCCATGATGGCAATGGTCTGCCCTAAGGTAGGCACCAAGGTCTCTTCTGGCGCAGTAGCGGTAGCCATCGCCCCAATGGTGCTGGGACGGCGGGCTGGCACTAATAGTTTACGGGCCAGGATGGTGATGGTCCAGAACAGGAACAACACCGTAAAGGAACTGGAAAGGGCAGACAGTAAATTCACCCACCAGGCCACTTGCGAAGGATCACCCGCAAACAGAGAGAAGATACGGCCTAAGAGCAGATAAAAAGGGGCTCCCGGAGGGTGCGGTACTAGCAATTTATAAGAGCAGGCAATGAACTCTCCACTGTCCCAGAAACTGGCCGTTGGCTCCAGTGTAAGAACGTAGGCAATAGTAGCCACCGCAAATACCAGCCAACCCACCAGATTGTTGATCCGATTGTATTGCAACATGATGTGTTTAAGATTGAACCCTCGAAATTAGCAATTTTCTGAACGTCTAACCTCTGCACAGGTCAATAAATAAAAAAAGAGCCAGCAAAAAGCCGGCTCTTCTATAACTCAGATGCGCAGTTTTTATTGCTGCTGCAAGATAAGTCGTTTGGTTTCCACCATTTTCTCGTTTACCAACAAGCTGTAGAAGTAAACCCCGGCGGGCAGCGGCGAAAGATCCACCACAATGGTCTCAGTGGTGGCGGGCTGCGTTACGGGAATCTCCTTGTACACTTTCCCGATGGCGTTGGAAATCCTGATTTTATAGTTGTCATCTCCCAGCGCGCTCAACGAGATCCTGGTCACTCCTCTGGAAGGGTTAGGATACGCATTCAAAGAGGGAATCAGCTTGCCGTCTTTGGTGCCTTGGTTAACAACAATGTTCCGGCTGGTGCTTGCGTAAGAAGTAGAGACATTTCTTACACCGGGTTTCAGGGCCATGGCCCCGCTATTTTTGGTCAGGTAAAGAAATGGAGTATACTTTTTAGCATTGGGGTTATGCGAAGGCATGTTCAACGCGGGCAATTTTACCATCTCTGTCACCGTTATAGGAGCAGCTGTACGCCAACTCAGGAAAACCGTGTCAGAACTTGAGGTAGTTGTGGTGCGAGTGCCTAATGGCAACCCACCTGGAATCACCCCCAATGAAGCCGCCTTGCTGCCAAAAACCAAGCCCAAAGCCCAAAGCCCCAGGAAAACGCGCGTAAAGATTTTCATGCCATATATTGCAAAGAGGTTAGTGCCTATTTTTCCGATCTGGTCAAATATAAGAACCTATGTCTAAACCTCAAACTAATTCATAGTTTTTTTCCCATATTTGACTTCAAAAAGAACAATCCTGCCTTTTCTTCATCCAAGATTATTTTAGGCCAACTGTTCAAAAATTAAGCCAAAAACGCTTAATCTTCAATCACAAACTTGATTTCCTGGAACTGGAAGAACTCCAATTTCTGTTCTATCAATACTGCCAGCCGTCCGGCAGCGTCAACCCCGGTAATTTGCCCTAATACTACCCGCCCTCTTACTTCAAACGGATGCCACTCCTGGTAACGGAACAGGTACTGCAGGTACTCCCGTTTCTGTGCCTCAGCGGCCCCGCTGCGCAAAGCCAGGTACCGGCGCTCTAGGTTTTCCAGCAACTGGTCTGTTACTTTCGGGAGCGGGAACTGCTTTCCGGTAAGCAAGGCCAGTGAAGAAGCCTTGGGATGCGCAAAAGTTACCTGGTTCACATTTAGCCCAATGCCTACCACGCTGTGCTGCAAAAAGCGGCCACTGATGGAGTTTTCTATCAGAATGCCCCCTACCTTGCGGTTGTGGCAGTAGAGATCATTAGGCCACTTGAGGCAAGCACCAGAAGGCAGATGGGCGCGTAAGAGGTCAAGGACAGCCAGAGACACCGCAACGTTCAAGGAAAACTGTTGCTGTGCCTCTAAAAAAGTTGGCTTTAAAATGACAGATAACGTAATGTTTTTGTCAGGTTCCACGTCCCAGGTATTGCCACGTTGGCCGCGTCCGCCGGTTTGGGCGCCCGCCACAATGGCGCAACCATCCGTGGCCCCATTTTTGTAAAGAAGCTCATGTGCCTCTGTGTTGGTAGAGGCGCACTCTGGTAAAAAAACCAGTTGCTGGCCTATAAACAGGGTTTCAGGAGAAAATTTTTGCAAAGACTTTAGTATTTTTGAAGATCAAATTTATATTTCCCAAATGAAACAAAACACGATTCAGGACAATTCCGACATATTGGCAGAACTGGTGGTAAAAGGTATGCAGGAAAAGAAAGCAGCCGATATTGTCGTTCTTAACCTGAAATCTTTGAAAAACGCCGTTTCAGACTACTTCATCATTAGCTCAGCTAGCTCAGACACCCAGTTGGATGCCATTGCCAGCTCCATTGAAGAAGAAGTTTTCAAACTAACCAAAGAGCATCCTTGGCAGAGTGAAGGCCGTACCAACCGTGAGTGGGTGGTGCTAGACTACGTAGACGTGGTGGCCCATATCTTCCTGAAGGAAAAACGTAATTTCTACGCACTGGAAGAACTCTGGGGCGATGCCGAAATTACGCACGTAGAGTCTACGGAAGACTCTACCTCGGCCGTTGTTTAAACAAAGCTCCGGCCCGGAGGTTTACTTTTTATTGAAGAGAACAATCCATGACAGACAAACCAGAGAATAAGAAAAAAAGGAAAATAATCCCCACCACTCCGCCGCGCCCAACCATGCAGATTTGGGTGTTGGCAGCGCTCGTGATCTTTATTTTCGGACTTACCTACTATAACAACCTGAACGCAACGGTAGAAATCCGTCAGCCGCGCTTTGAGGAAATGCTCCTGGCGCAGGACGTGAAGAAAGTGGCCGTTGTGAACAACAACATGGTGGAGGTGACCTTGAAAGAGGAAGCCTTGAAAAACGAAAAATACAGAGCTGAGCTGGAGAATCGTGGCGGATTAACCATGAGTACCCAAGGTGCTCACTACCACTTCCCTATCATCACTGCTGAAAGCTTTAAGCAGGATCTTGACAAACTGCAGGCCGAAATTCCGCGCGAGCAGCGTGTGCCGTTGGAGATTGAGAAACGAACTGGCCTTTTAGAGCTCCTGATGGGCTGGCCGTTCTTCATCCTACTCATGGTAGGCTTCTGGTTCCTGATGCGCCGTATGGCCACTGGGGGTGCCGGAGGGCAGATTTTCAACATCGGAAAATCACGCGCCGCCCTGTTTGACGCCGAGAACAAGGTGAAAATCACGTTCAAAGACGTAGCCGGGCTGGAAGAAGCCAAAGAAGAGATCCAGGAGATTGTAGAGTTCCTGAAGAACCCCACTAAATTCACCATTCTGGGAGGTAAAATCCCGAAAGGTGCGTTGCTGGTAGGCCCTCCGGGTACCGGTAAAACCTTGTTAGCCAAAGCCGTTGCCGGTGAGGCCGATGTACCGTTCTTCTCGCTGTCAGGTTCTGACTTCGTGGAGATGTTCGTGGGGGTGGGTGCTGCCCGCGTGCGTGACTTGTTCAAGCAAGCTAAAGCCAAAGCCCCGTGTATCATCTTCATTGACGAGATCGATGCCATTGGTCGTTCACGGAGCCGCGGGCAGATGCCAGGCGGTAACGATGAGCGTGAGAACACCCTGAACTCCCTGTTGGTGGAGATGGACGGTTTCGCCACTGACTCCGGCGTAATCATCCTGGCTGCTACCAACCGTCCTGACATCCTGGACTCTGCCTTGCTGCGCCCCGGCCGTTTCGACCGTCAGATCAGCATTGACAAGCCAGACATCAACGGCCGTACCCAGATCTTTGGCGTACACTTAGGCCCGCTTTCATTAGCCGATGGCATTGACGCCCGTAAACTGGCCGCTCAGACGCCTGGTTTTGCCGGAGCTGAGATTGCCAACGTGTGTAACGAAGCTGCCTTAATTGCGGCCCGCCGTAACAAGAAGGCCATTGACATGCAGGACTTCAATGACGCCATTGACCGCGTGATTGGTGGTCTGGAGAAGAAAAACAAAATCATCTCTCCGGAAGAGAAGAAAATTGTGGCGTATCATGAGGCTGGTCACGCCATTGCCGGTTGGTTCCTGGAGCACTGCGACCCGTTGGTGAAAGTGAGCATTGTGCCGCGTGGTGTTGCCGCGCTGGGATATGCCCAGTACCTGCCAAAAGAGCAGTTCCTGTACACCACTGAGCAGTTGATTGACGAGATGTGCATGGCCCTGGGTGGTCGTGCCGCTGAGCAGATCGTGTTCGGGAAGATCTCTACCGGTGCTTTGAGTGACCTGGAGCGCATCACCAAAATGGCCTACAGCATTGTGACCATGTACGGAATGAACCCACGCATCGGGAACCTGTCTTTCTATGACTCTAAGCAGCCTGACACCACGTTCACCAAGCCGTACTCAGAAACAACCGCTGAGACCATTGACAACGAGGTAAGATTGCTGGTAGAGAATGCCTACAACCGCACCATTCAGTTGCTGACCGACAAGCGTCATGAACTGGAGTTGGTGGCGCAGGAGTTGTTGCAGAAAGAGATCATCTTCCAGAACGACCTTGAGCGTCTGGTTGGGAAGCGTCCATTTGATGGCCTTACCACCTATCAGGCGCATACGGCGGGCACAGACCGCAGTAAAACCCAGAGCGAGCTGGCCGGTGAAAGCCACATTACCACTCCAACCGGAGCGCAGCAAAACCAGGAAGACACGCCTACGGCAGCAGAGCCAACGGGCGCACCAACTTCCACCGGAGAAGGTACTACGTTCAATTCGTAGCTCTTTTCTGAAAAGTAGGCTTAAAACCGAAAAACAAACATGTACGAAGCTAAATCCAAAGAGATTGTGCTCCGCAAGGTAAGAGAGGCGCTGGCTAAGTCAGCGCCTTTTCTGCCTCCTACCCCTGACTTCAGCACCTCGGTGTACGGGCCTTTGCTGGAAGACCTCTCCGTGCTCTTCGCCGAGACGTTCATCCGCAACAGCGGCACCTTTGTGTACTGCGAGAACGAGGAAGACTTCTTTGACCAGCTGTTTGAGTTCAAGAAAGAGCGCGGCATTGACAACCTGTACGTGTGGGAGCCCACGCTCAAGAAGATTCTGCACGCGGGCGGTATCAACTTCAACGGCACCGAAGACGACTTCATCAACAACGCCCAGGCGGCCTTGACTACCTGTGAGGCGCTGGTGGCGCGGACGGGAAGTATCCTGGTTTCCTCGGCTAACGCCAGCGGCAGAAGGCTCTCAGTGTACCCGGCCATGCACTTAGTGGTGGCCAAATTGTCACAGTTGGTACCCGATATAAAGCAGGCGCTGCAGTTTGTGCAGGAGAAGTACGGCAAGCGGCTACCGTCCATGCTGTCTTTGGTGAGCGGCCCCAGCCGTACCGCCGATATTGAGAAAACCCTTGTCATGGGCGCCCACGGCCCCAAAGAACTCATTCTGTTCCTCGTTGATGATCACTCCGATTGACGTCTTACCCCCCGGTAAAAAAGTATATTTTGCCTCAGACTTCCACTTAGGGGTTCCCAACCCGGAGTCCAGCCTGGTGCGCGAGAAAAAAATTGTGCGGTGGTTAGATCAGGTGAAAACAGACGCCCACGCCATTTTCCTGCTGGGCGATATCTTCGATTTCTGGTTTGAGTACCGCCACGCCATCCCACGCGGTTTTATCAGACTTCAGGGAAAACTGGCCGAAATCGCGGACAGCGGCATTCCCATCTACCTTTTCACGGGAAACCATGACATGTGGATGTTTGACTACTTCCCCAAGGAACTGAACATCCCCATCATCCGGAAACCCATTTCCACCAGAATTGGTAACCATACGTTCTACATCGGGCACGGCGATGGTCTGGGCCCCAAGGATTACACCTATAAAGTCCTGAAAAAGGTGTTTGCCAACCCGTTGAGCCAATGGTTTTTCGCGCGTATTCACCCCAACATGGGCATTGGCTTGGCTAGTTACTGGTCCCGCAAAAGCCGCATCCAGAACACCAAGGTAGACGAGGTGTTCAAAGGCGATGACGAGTGGCTGGTGCACTACTGTAACCGCGTGGAAGGACGGCAGCACCATGATTTCTACATCTTCGGGCACCGGCATTTGCCCCTGGATTTACCCATTGGCGAACGCAGCCGCTACCTGAACCTGGGAGAATGGGTCAATTTTTGCTCCTATGCAGTCTATGATGGTCAGGAACTTACCCTTACGTATTTTGAAAAGCAGCCTGCTTAGCTTGGTTTTCCTGCTTTCTGGCTTTTTGAGGCCAGAAACGGGTTTAAGTCAGGCACCCGCCCCAACCTGGTCGTTGGCGTTTCAGCTGCCCGCCAAGGGAAATGCGTTGCTATCCATCGATCGGTTTGACCGCGCTTATCTATCAGACACCAGGCAGAATATTATTCAATTAGATACGCTGGGCAAGGTGGTGAACACGTTCTCGCCGCCGGTGCAGGGCAGAGTGGCCATGGTAGAGGCCTGGAGCCCGGCCAAAATCTCGGTGTTCTACGATGACCGCCAGCGCGTTCAATTGCTGGACCGTTTTCTGACGCCCCTAGGTTTGGCCGACTTGAGAGAATACACCGATGGCACCATCAGGGCCGCTACCTTAGCCGCCGATGACCGGCTTTGGCTCTTTGACGAGACCACCTTCAGGCTGTTGAAAATTGATACCCGCGTGAACCGGGCGGTGTTTGAGAACCCTTTGGAATTGCTGCTGGACCGCCGGCAGCACGACATCACGTTCCTGCGCGAGTATCAAAGCAAGCTGTACATGGTAGACCGGCTCTCGGGCATTTACGTGTTTGACAACATGGGCAATTACCAGAAGAAGCTTCCCTACCCTAACCTTACGTACGTGGGCTTTGTGGGCGATGAACTGTATTATCTCTCCAATAACCAGCTTCAGTTCCAGCACCTGTACACGTTCCAGACCCGCACCGTGGCCCTGCCAGAACAAGCCCAGCCTTACCGTCAGGTTTTGGTGGGCGATAAGTTTATTTACCTGCTCACCACCGATTCACTTTTCGCTTACCGTAAAAAGTAACTCCCGTTTCAGGCCTGATTCCAGAAAATCCAGCCTGAAACGGAAGCTATCCGCAGATACGCGGCAGGCTTATTCTTTCGCCAGAAACTTAAGCCCAAGCACCCCGGCAATAATCAGCCCGATGCACACCAACCGGATCACGTCTTTGGGCTCATTGAACAGAATCATGCCTAGAATGGCGGTTCCTACGGCCCCAATTCCGGTCCAGGAAGCGTAGGCAGTACCCACCGGCAGAGTACGCATAGCTTGGGCCAGTAACACAAAGCTCAGAATCATGATCACCACCGTAATGATGGTAGGCCAAAGCTTGGTAAATCCTTCGGTGTACTTCAGGCCTATGGCCCAGCCAATTTCGCAGAGGCCGGCTATGATAAGGTAGATCCAGGCTGTATTCATTCTCTTCATCTTTTCTAGTATGTGTACGGATGCTCAGGAGGTAGTTACCACAGGTTCAGCACGTTAATTTCCGTTTTGGTCAGGATTTGATTGCGTACTTGAGGGCAATACTTCTACTTGCAAACTTAGCGGGAAAGCTATATTGCTTTCTCTGTTACGGCAAACTTATGAAAAAAGCCGCAGGCAGGTAGTGCTTCCAGACTTTTGTTCTCCTGAATCTGGACAAATCATGTTTTTGGCCCTGAGACGTTGTTTAAAGGAAAAGTCCTCCTGAACAATTAATTTCGAGGTTTCTTACACTAACCAGCTACGCTGTTTTGCGCCTGTTTTTTCAAAAGTACGCCGCTATCCAGAGATTAGAACATTAATAATACCATGAGCAGAACGTGCCTTTCAGCAATTGAAACTGGGGTATGGTCATCAATTGTGTTTTGAACTATGATTCTCTCTACCGAGCTTTTGGACAGGCTGTTTGTGCAGTCTCCCTTTATGAAGAAAAAGTTTCAGTTTAAGCATAAAAACCTGTTGCGCTACCTGGGCAATACGGGCATTGCCTTCCTTATATTCTGGGTGTTCTTTTTTATCCACCGCACCGGCTTCAGTGATTTCGAGCCGGTAGATGTGTTCCGCCTGCTCTACAATGCGCTGATGGTCAACGTGGTGCTGGAGGGTACCCGCCTCATTGCCAAACGCCTCAGTAAAAAGTATGACTGGCGCGAGTACGGCCTGCGCCGGTTTATCTATGAATGGATCTCGGTACAGGTGTACATCTTGTTGGTGATGGTGCTGTTTGAGGTGATGCCGCGCATGTTCCTGGGCCAGATGGCCTATGATTTCCAGAACCCCGAGGCCATGCGCTATGTGAAAGAGGTCTTCGTGTTTGGCAGTATCATTCTGCTGTTTGTGCACTTCATCCGGTCGGGCATTTACTTCTACAACCAGTGGCACCGCTACCTCATGCAGGCCGAGAAACTGAAGAAAGAGACCATTAAGGTGCAGTTTGAGTCTTTGAAGCAACAGGTGAACCCGCACTTTCTGTTTAACAGCCTCAATGCCCTTTCCTCGCTCATTTACAAAGACCAGGATCTGGCGGCTAAGTTTGTGGAGCAGCTATCCAAGGTATACCGCTACGTGCTGGAAAACAAAGACAAAGAGCTGGTAAGCCTGCACACTGAGCTGGACTTCATTTACTCTTACCTGTTCCTGCTCAAGATCCGGTTCAGGGAGAACCTGCAGGTGAACATGGACGTGCCCGATCATCTGCTCAACCACCAGGTGGCCCCGCTCACCATGCAGTTGCTCATGGAAAACGCCATCAAGCACAACATTGTGAGCCGCGACGAGCCTCTGTACATTGACGTGTTTGTAGAAGGCGATTACATCATCATCAAGAACAACCTGCAGTTGCGCGAGAGCAGCGAGGAGTCTACCGGGGTGGGCCTGAAAAATATCATCAACCGCTACAAATTCATCACCGATAAAAAAGTAGACGTGGAAGTGACCGCTGATAATTTCATTGCTAAATTACCTCTTCTAAACAAAGCCGCCTGATGAACATCCTCCTGATTGAAGACGAATATTTGGCTTCTGAGAAATTGGAAGCCCAGCTGCTCCGCTATGATCCCACCATTCGGGTGGTAGGCACCATTGATTCCATCCGGAACGCGGTGCGGTGGTTTGAGTCCAATCCCACGCCTGATCTGGCTTTTCTGGACATCCACCTGTCAGACGGCAACAGCTTTGAGATTTTCCAGAAGGTTGAGGTGAAATGCCCTATTATCTTTACTACCGCCTATGATGAATATGCGGTAAAAGCCTTCAAGGTGAACAGCATTGACTACTTGCTCAAACCCATCAGCAATGAGGACCTGGCCGCTGCCATGGACAAGTTCAAGGCCTTACGCCAAAGCCAGCCCCAAACACCAGCCCTGGACATGCACCAGATCATGGCCCTGCTGAACCGGAATGCTTCTCCCATTACCGAAACCCCCAACTACAAAAACCGTTTCCTGGTGAAAAGCGGCCAGAAAATACGCTCGGTGTCTACTGATGAGATTGCTTATTTCTACGCTGAGGATAAGATCGTTTTCCTGATCACGACCAACGGCCAGCGCTTCATCACCGACTATACCCTGGACACCCTGCAGGAGATCCTGGACCCCGAGCAGTTCAGCCGCCTGAACCGCCAGTTCATTGCGCACATTCACTCCATTGATGAGATCCATCCGTATTTGAAGGGCCGCCTGAAAGTGTACGTAAAACCCACCACCGACAAAGAAATCATCATCAGCAACGAGCGCGCCGCCGCCTTTAAGGAGTGGTTGGGCAAGTAAGCTGTTTCAGGGCTGTTTCCTGAAAATCAGGGTTAAAACAGAACTACATTTTTGTTAAAACGGGAGAGGTCAGATGAAAGCATCTGGCCTCTCCCGTTTTAGAGCCGTTTTTCAAAAACCTCCTTTATTCCGCCAGATCTTTCAGCATCCAGATGTTGCAGGCATAATGCCCCGAGTTGCCCAAGGCGTGCGGCAAGGGTTTAAAGCCGGCTTTCTCATACATGCTCACGGCTTTGGCCAGCTCGGGGAAAGACTCCAGGTAGAGTTGTTTGTAGCCCAGTTCTTTGGCCAGGGCAATGTTTTGCTGCATCAGTTGGTATCCTATGCCCTGCCCTCTTGTCTCAGCGGCCAAGTAAAACTTCACTAATTCGGCGCAGCCTTCTGGGAGCCCATCGGTGGGGTACACGCCGCAGCCGCCAATAATTTCGCCTTCCTGCTCCGCCACCAGGTACGCGCTGCCCGGCGTCTGGAAAAGCTGGTACAGGGCATCGGTGGTGGGGTCTGTGTAGACGGTGCCGGGCTTATCAATTTTGAATTCCCGGAATACCTTCCGGATCAGATCGACCAGCAAAGGATTATCCTTTTCTTCTATGGGCCTGAAGGAAACGTTCATGGGTTGGGCTTCTAATCTTGGGCAAGGGGCAAAACCAGGGTCTGCCTCTTTCTGGTTTTAGCCGCAAAACTAGGGAAAGCAGGTAACTTGTACGGTTAATTTTTTCAGCTCACCTATTGTTCAGAAGGCCAAAGCACCGGCTTCTGTTTACCGGCAATTTCTCTGAAAACAAGGCTAAAACAGGGCATCAGCGCTAGCTCATCTCTCTTAAGGTTTCTCAGCTCAATACTACTTTCCCAAAAGACCAGAACAGGCGCTTGTAACTTTAAAATAGTATGCAAGTATCTATTACAGTGCTACGAACAACTTACTCTGTATTTAGCGCAAAGCCAGAGCCCCAAGCTTCTTAGCCAAAGTAAACTCATGTTTCACCTTAACCTCTAGGAAAGATACGTATGCTAGCCATGAATTACCGAGGACCTTTGAGGGTCCGCATAGATCAAAAACCCATGCCTGAAATCAAGCATCCGCAGGATGCCATTGTCCGTGTTACCCGCTCCTGCATCTGCGGCTCAGACCTGCACCTGTACAACGGCTCGGTACCAGACACGCGCGTGGGGATGACCTTTGGGCATGAGTTCACGGGAATAGTAGAAGAAGTAGGGCCAGAGGTGACCAAGGTGAAAGTGGGAGACCATATATTGGTGCCCTTCAACATTGCCTGCGGACAATGCGCCTTCTGTAAGCAGGGCTTGTTTGGGAACTGCCATGAATCAAATCCCCAAGCCACAGCGGTGGGCGGTATCTTCGGTTACTCCCATACAGCCGGTGGCTATGATGGCGGCCAGGCCGAATACGTAAGGGTGCCTTACGCCAACGTAGGTCCCACCGTAATCCCCGAGGGGATGGACCCAGATGATGCCGTGCTCCTCACAGACGTGGTTCCTACCGGGTACCAGGCCGCTGAAATGGGCGGTATCCAGCCCGGCGACACCGTGGTGGTATTTGGGGCGGGTCCGGTTGGGATTATGGCCGCCCGTTGCTCCTGGCTGTTTGGCGCGGGCCGCGTGATCATCATTGACAAAGTAGACTACCGCCTTGAGTTTGCCAAGAACTATGCACAATGCGAGGCTTACAACTACAATGAGATTGGCGACCCGGCAGTGTTTGTGAAGAAGACTACCGATTGGATGGGTGCCGATGTCTGCATTGACGCCGTTGGTGCCGAAGCCACCGGTAACGCCCTGCAAACCATTACGGGTAGAAAATTATTGATTCAGGCCGGTTCTGCCACAGCGCTGCATTGGGCCATCAACTGCGTGAAAAAAGGCGGTATTGTCTCTATTGTGGGAGTTTACGGCCCAACCGACAACCTGGTGCCCATCGGGAACGTGGTGAACAAAGGTATCACTATCCGGGCCAACCAGGCCTCGGTGCCAAGATTGCTGCCCAGACTCATTGAACACGTACAAAACGGCATTTTGAACCCCAAAGGGCTCATTACGCACCGCATTCCGCTGGAAGAAGTGTCTGATGCATACCGTATGTTCTCTGAGAAGCTAGACAATTGCATTAAACCAGTTCTTATTCCACCATCAGCCAGAATCTAAAGGAGAAATATCATGGAAAATACACCAAGAGATTATTCACATATAATAGGTTGGGGAATTGATGCAGATCCGAAGAATGATCCCACTTACCCCATGAAGCGCCGCACCGATGAAGAGCAGCGCGGCTATACCTGGCAGCGACCCACCCAGCAGCCCATAGACGTGGAAGTATTCCATTCTATTGAGCGCCCCAACGTGAGTGCGGTGTTCGGGACGTCCACTCCGCCCAGCGGCTTGAGCGGTAAAATCCGGCGCCTGGCCTTCAAGAAAAGCGAGAACGACTACGGCCATTGGCTCCCGCTCATTCTGGCAGACCGCATCAACGTGGTGGAAGGAATCATTGACGACATCAAAAACGGCAAATTCCCCAACATCATTGCCGAAAAAGGCATGAAAGCCGATTGGCAACACAACCGTTCCGGCGTTATCCAAAAAGCAGCCATCGGGGCGTTTGTGATTGCTGCCGTTGTGGCTTGGAAATGGGGCAAAAGCAGCGGCGCGAAAAGGTCTAGATAACCTACCGCTTCTTCATATTCAACAAGAAAAGATAAACCCGGCCGGGGATATTTCGGCCCGGTTTATCTTTTCTTATCTTTAGGGAGTTTGCAATAGGGCTTTCGCTTTCAAATGCACCAGAAACAGCATTCAACCAGAAATCCAGATCACTCCAACCATCTAAAGACCAAACCTTTGAAAAAGTACTTTCTACTTTTGCTCAGCTTGTACAGCTTCTCCGTTTCTGCCCAGGACTGGAATAAAAAGAAATGTGCCGTGGTACTCACTTATGACGATGCCCTGAATGTGCATCTGGATAAAGTAGTTCCGGCGCTGGATTCCTTTAAACTGAAGGGCACGTTCTATCTCACGGCGGCGGCTGCCCCTTTCTCTAAACGCCTGCCCGAGTGGAAGAAAGTAGCCGCTAACAAGCACGAATTAGCCAACCACACGCTTTTTCACCCTTGTGATGGCAGCCAGCCCGGCCGCAGTTTCGTCACCCCAGATTACAACCTGGCAACGTACTCGGTGCGCCGTATCCAGGACGAGGTAAAGATGACCAATGCCGCCCTAGAGGCCCTTGACGGCAAAAAAGAACGCACGTTCGCTTATCCTTGCGGAGACACCAAAGTAGCCGGCGTTTCTTACCTGGACGGCATCAAAGGCGAGTTTGTAGCAGCGCGCGGCGTTCAAGGCGTAATGGTCCAGAACAGCCCCACCGATCTGTACAACGTGGGCAGCTTTATGATCAACGGCCAAACCGGCGATGAACTTATCTCTATGGTGAAGAAAGCCATGGAAACCAACAGCATGATTGTGTTCCTGTTCCACGGCGTAGGCGGCGAACACGCCCTTAACGTTTCCCTGGATGCCCACCGCAAGCTGCTGCAGTTCCTGAAGCAGAACGAGAAAGAAATCTGGACTACCACTTTTCTGGAAGCGGCCAAATACATGAAAGCAACCGGTTCAGCCCAGAAGACGAATTAACTCTCTTTTAGGGCTGATAGCTCAATTTGGCGCTCTTTTCACAAAGCACTGCCAAAACAAACCCCGGACCAGAGAAGCTTTGAGCAGCTTTCCCTGGTCCGGGGTTTTCTGTTTCCGGGCGGTTTTCAGCAAACCAGGCCAGAAACGTTAAACGGGTCTGATCATCTCATATTGGCCGGGGATTTCGGACATTCCTCTGTTTTGCAGGAACTCCAGGGTAACCTGGCTTTGCTCATCCACATTGATCACCGAGATTACCGCCGAGGTAGTCAGTTCCGCCATTTGCTGCAGCAAGGCTTGCCCAATGCCGCTTCCTCTCCAGGCCGGTGCTACGGCCAGTTGCGCAATGGCGCCGGTCATGGGGTACACCACCCCATAGCCCACGCATCGGTCCAGGGCGTACGCTTCTACTACCCGGATGTATCCTGTGCTGCGGTCAATAGACGCGATGTGGTGCTGCCAGCTTGGCTCCACATCCCAGAAAGTCTGGTAAAGCGGCCAGTCTGGCGTATTCACCGTTTTGTACGTCACCCCCTCGGGGTTATTGGAGTGCCACGCCAGTTCTGCCTTGTTATGCCTGAAACACCTGAAATTCCGCACGATTTCAAACCCCAGCTTTTTGTAGATAGTAAAGGCGCGGGTGTTTTCCTTAATCACCTCCAGAAGACATTGCTCTACCCCTTCCCCTTTCAGCACGGGCAAACAGAAGTGATACATCTGCTGGGCTACCGCCTGGCCCCTGGCCTCGGGTACCACGCCGGTGCCTCCGTTGTACGCGGTTTTCCTGCCTTGCCACTCCCCTACCGCATTCAGGATAAACCCCACTGCCGCATTATGTTCCAGGGCTAAAGGAGAGAAGCGCAGGTCGGTGCCATCGCGGGTGAGTTTCAATTCCAGGATCTCGTTGGTGAGTACCATGGGCTGCACGTAATCAGAGAAAGCGGTGTTGAACAAGGTACACAGCTCGGTGACCGAGAGGTTTTCAGCAAAAGAAAAGGTCATAGCAAATACAAGTGGGTTTAGCTGGCACTAAGTAACACAATCAAAGCGCAGAACTCAACAGGTAGTTAGGATACGCCCTCCCGCCGGTTTACTACGCCAAAATGTTGAGGTGGCATAAAAGGAACGGATATTAGCTTCTTTTTTGTTGGGGGGTATTCAGGCGTTTTAAGGCTGTTTTGGAAAAATACCGCCAAAACGCTATGTTGATAACTGAGGCAAACGTGCCCCGCTATTCGGATTTAGTTATTATATTTGTTAATTAGGGTCTCAGTATTTGCCGTAAAAAGGCGTAAAAGAGACCACTGCCCCAAACCAGATTACCTGTATTTCTTTCAAATTCAGGGGAATAAATCATCAGAATTAGCGGGTACGGTGCTTTGAATAACGAGTACCATTTTTTTGAAAACAAGAATTATCTATATAAAGGAATTTACCTGTGGGATGTAGTTCATGTTCTAGTGGCGGCTGCGGCTCCAAGACCACCTCCGTCGATGGCGAGGTTGTAGTGGCTGGCTGCAAAAGCAACGGCGGTTGCAGCACGGGAGGCTGTAATCGTTTAAATGTGTTTGACTGGCTCTCAGACATGGAAATACCCGTGTCTTTTAAAGAGTTTGATATAGTGGAGATCCGCTTCAAAGGCGGCCGTAAAGAATTTTTCCGGAACGTAAACCGGATCCAGCTCACCACCGGCGATGCCGTGGTGGTAGACGTGCCCAACGGCCACCACATTGGCCATGTATCGCTCAAAGGCGAGTTGGTGCGTCTGCAGATGAACAAGAAGAAGGTTCAGAACAATGACGAGATCCGGACCATCTACCGCATTGCCACGGAGAAGGACATGGAGAAATTCAACGCCGCCCGTGATATGGAGTCGGCTACCATGTACCGCGCCCGCGCCATTGTGCAGGACCTTAAGCTGAAGATGAAGCTCTCAGACGTAGAGTACCAGGCCGATAAAACCAAAGCCACCTTCTACTACTCCGCCGATGACCGTGTGGACTTCAGGGAACTGATCAAGAAGCTGGCCGAGGAATTCAAGGTACGCATTGAGATGCGCCAGATCAGCCTCCGGCACGAGGCCGGCCGTTTGGGCGGCATTGGCTCCTGTGGCCGTGAACTGTGCTGCTCTACCTGGCTCACCGATTTCCGGAGTGTTTCTACCACGGCGGCCCGTTACCAAAACCTTTCGCTCAACCCCAGCAAATTGTCTGGCCAGTGCGGGCGCTTGAAATGCTGCCTCAACTATGAGCTGGAAACGTACATGGATGCCCTCAAAGACATCCCTAACGTAAACCGCCCCCTGCAAACCAAAGCCGGCGAAGCCTTCCTGCAGAAGACCGATATTTTCCGGCGCATTATGTGGTTTGGCTACCGCGGTGACAGCAACTGGTTCCCCGTTACGGTGGAGCGGGTTCAGGAAGTGCTCAAAATGAATGCTTCCGGCGAAATGCCCGAGAACCTGGCCGAGGAGGTGAAGAAACAGCAGCAAGCCGAAGTGGTGGACTTTGTGGAATCACTGGAAGGCAACCTTGACCGCCTGGATGAGCAATTCAGCAAGAACAAGAAAAAGCGCAAGAAGAAGAAAAGCGGCAATAATGCTGTTGAGAAACTAGCCCAGGCGGCTCCAACCCCAGAGGTTAGAAGAGACCGCCCAGATGGCATTCCTAAACCGCTGCCTTCTGAGTCTCCTAAAGCCCGGCCAGAAAAAGGCAACCAGAGAAGACCTGAGGGAGAGGAAAACGCGCCAAGGCCAGAGCGGGGCCCTAAACCAGAAAACAACGAAAACCGGAATACTCAGGAACGCGGCGGCCAGAAGCCTAACCAGGGCGGCGGTGAGCCGAAACCAAGGCCAGAGCGTGCGCAGGGCAAAGGCCAACCGCAGCAACCAGGCCAGGGAAGACCAAAGCCGGAGCGTGATCCTAACCGGGCACCAAAAGAAAACCGCCCTCCTAAAGGGGAGCGTCCGCAGGGGCCAAGACCGCCGCAGCAGAACCGTCCGCAGCCAGCCGTAGAAATGGCCACTTCTGAAGGAGTAGCCACGGCTGAAAGAGGAGAACGGCCACCCCGCCCCGAAGGCGAGCAGCGGTCCAGAAGGAGCCGCAACCGCAACCACCGGAACCGGAAGCCTGGTAACCCAGAAAACGGACCTTCCACCGCAACCCCAAAATCAGAAGGTTGATGAGAAACTATTTGCCCTTTTTAGTAACCGTACTTTGCCTGGGTTTTCTGTTGACAAGCTGCGATGGAAACCGCGTCTTTGAGGAAAACCAGGATATTACCAATAACGAGTGGCCGGTGAAACTGGCGCCCGTATTTGAGTTTGAGAT
The DNA here is from genome assembly GCF_017355955.1 of Sabulibacter ruber. GTDB lineage: Bacteria > Bacteroidota > Bacteroidia > Cytophagales > Hymenobacteraceae > Nibribacter > Nibribacter ruber_A. The sequence continues at coordinate 2,140,044 of NZ_JAFFID010000001.1, forward strand.
CACTGACACCACGCAGCAGTACAACGTGTTCCTGAACGTGCGCAACGCCCTGCATTACCCGTTCTACAACCTGTACCTGCGCCATTACCTAATTGGGCCCGATGGCAAGCAAGTCAACTCTATGTTGCACGAGATGTACCTCATGGACCCTAAAACAGGTGAACCCAAAGGCGACGGTGCCGGCGACATTTTTGACCACCGCTTCAGGGCGCTGAAAAACATACGGTTCAAGAAAGCGGGCACGTACCGCCTGAAACTGAACCAGTACATGCGCCAGGACCCCTTGCCCGGCATCATGGCCGTGGGAGTGCGGGTAGAAAAAGTGGCGCAATAGCAGCGTAAAGCAATAAATTTCTGAAAGCCGTTTCTGGTCTGATTTTTGAATTTCAGACTAGAAACGGCTTTTTTATTTGCTGCTGCTATATTCCTGCAGTAGGTATAAAACCGGAGACAACCCTGAGCCGGAAAATAAGTATGTGTACGGACTAACCCCCTTCCCTATGAGAATCACCCTTGAGCTATTTGGCTGTTTTGTCATTTTAGCTTCTTTGTTAACCCTTGTGAAAAGCACCTACTGGTGGATACGTGTACTTGATTTTCCCAGAGTACAGGTAGCCATTATGGGCGTGCTTGTGCTGGGGCTGTATGGCTGGTTTTTCGGGTTTGAGTTACTGTCGCAGAAGATATTTGCGGGCTTGCTGGTGCTGGCCATCCTCAATGAGGCGGTTCATGTGTACAAGTTCACCCCGTTTGTGCGGGTGCAGGCGCTGCGGTCCAAGATAAAGGCTCCCAAGAACTCCTTCGGGATCATGATCTCCAACGTACGCACCTCTAACACCCGCTATAACCGCTTCCTGAAAGTGGTAAGAGAAACCGACCCGGACCTGTTGCTGATCAATGAACCTGACCATAAGTGGGCCGAGGCCATCTCTGAGCTAGACGAGCGGTACCCGTACTGCATCAAAGAGCCACTGGATAATACCTACGGCATGATGTTCTATAGCAAGTTCAAGCTTGTGCACCAGGAAATAAGGTATTTGGTGGAGGAAGGCATTCCGTCTTTCTACATGATCATTGAGCTGCCTACGGGTAAGAAATTTGATCTTTTCACCGTGCACCCGCAGCCTCCGCACCTGCACAAAGACACAGATACCCGCGAGGCCGAACTACTCACGGTAGCCAAAATGGCGAAAGAATCACCGTACGCCAGCATTGTGGTAGGTGACCTGAACGATGTGGCCTGGTCATACACCACCAACCTGTTCCGGAAGATCAGTGGCTTGCTGGACCCACGCATCGGGCGGGGTTTTTACAACACGTACAACGCGTTTGTGCCTTTCTTCCGCTACTCCCTTGACCATATCTTCTATGACCCGGCGTTCCGGCTGATCAGGATGAAACGCCTGCCTTTCTTCGGCTCAGACCACTACCCTATTTTCGTGCGGCTGAACTATGAACCCCTGGAGGCAGATGACCACGACATTCCCGAGCCAAGCGAAGAAGAACAGGAAGACGCAGAGGAACTCATCAACAACCTGGAGGTTGACCCAACTCCTACGGCCACCCAGTCATCCGCTCAAAAGAGCACAGAAGAAAAGCTGTCTTAAAGGCTCACTTGCAAGCCTTTTGAGCAGGAAGTCTGATGGTTCTTTCATTAGCCCAGCGCTCATTTTCAAAGCTTTGCCAGACTGGCAAAGCTTTGTTGTTTTCGGCTTATTTTCTCAAGAAACCAGCTAAAACCAACGCTGCTGGTTTTTGACTCTTTGGCAACAAATCAGCAGCGTTTAGCCTTCTAAAAATCAATTTGATAATTTAGGCAGCTTATCAGCGCTTCTTAGTTAAGCAAATCTCCAAATTAATCTTTCTGAATTAAAAAATCGCAATGGGGGAGTTAACCATGCGAACACCCGTTCGTATAGTATAAACACTTGCTGAAGAATATGGAAGAAAAGCTTCTTCTGGTTCTGAGGCAGGGCACATGCTTATCCAACTAACCATTCTAAAACCATTAACAAAGGAGATTCAACCATGAAAGACAATCAAAAAGAGCAGCAAAGCAACAATCCGGGCTCCTCTACTGGTTCAAGCAGCAGCACTGGTGCTACGGCTTCTTCCTCCTCTTCCTCTGATAACATGGGGCAAAGCTCTGGTTCAACTTCGCCAACGGGCTCTGCCGGCTCACAAGGCACTACCGGTTCTACTACCTCTGGTTCTACAACAGGTGGTGCAGCCTCAGGAGGATCAGGTGCTACCGGGTTAGGCATCACTGGAATTTCTGGGTCAAGCGGATCTGGTGGGGCTTCTACCGGCTCTACCGGCGGCGGCTCTTCTGCAACTGCTAAAAAGGGATCTACTTCCACTGCCAGCAGTGCTTCAGATAAAAAAAGTGGTTCAAGCAAAACTGCTGGTTCTACCACTTCCAGCACTCCAAAAGCCAGCTCAAAATCTGGTTCATCGGCAACATCCAAAGCCAACGGAAATAAATCAGGCAGCCAGTCTGCTTCCTCAGACACAGATACCTCAGCTTCTGGCTCATCTGCCTCTATGGGTAGCGGCATGGGCTACGGAGGCTCACAGGGCGGCGACATGGGCAACCAAAGCAGCTCTTCTATGAGCGGCGTGAGCGGCGGCGGTAACTTCAACGGCGAACGCGGCGGCTACGGCTCACAGCACGGCGACAACTACGGCGGCGGTGGCCAGGGCGGCTACGGCGGCAACCAAGGAAACGGCGGCAGCTTTGGCGGCGGCAACTCCTGGAACAACCATGATGACCAAAGCAACCGCTACAGTTCCATGGGCGGCGGTAACTACGGCGGCTCACAAGGAGGGTATGGTGGCTCGCAAGGCGGCTCTAACTACGGACAGGGCGGCTATGGTTCACAAGGCAACCAGGGAGGCTCCAGCTATGGCCAGGGTGGCTACGGCTCAACGAGCAACCAGGGCGGCTCTAACTACGGTCAAGGCGGTTACGGCTCCATGGGCGGCGGCAACTACGGTGGCTCCAATGACATGGGCTCACGGGGCGGCTACGGCGGAACCATGGGCAGCAACCCCTACGGCATGAGTTCTCAGGGCGGATACTCCGGTAACTCCAGCCGTTCAGAATCAGACCGCGGAGGATATTCAAACTACGGTGGCTCTGGCTACTACGGAAACCAAATGGGCTACGGCACTGAGAGCGGCTACGGCATGCACGGTGGCGGCGACCACGGACGTGGCCACGGTGGCTACAGCCAAGGGTACAGCAACCAGAACAGCAGCTCTTATGGCGCTATGGGCTCCAGAGGTGGTTCATACGGCGAAGAGTACGGCTCCAGAGGCGGCTCACGCGGTGGCTATGACGGAAACACCGATTTTGACGGCGGATATAGCCAAGGCGGTAACAGCTACAGCGGTCCGTACGGCGATGATTCTGGCCGCAGAGGCAGCCACTATGGCTCACATGACATGGGTTCCCGTGGCGGATACGGCGGCTCTATGGGCTCAGACAGAGGAGGATCTCGCGGCGGTTACGGCTCATCTCAGGGTGGTAACCAGGAGTGGCAAGGCAGCTCTCGCGGCGGCTACCAAGGCGGCGATAACAGCGGCTACGGTTCTATGAGCGGCGGTGGCAACCAGGGCGGAGGCCATGGCGGTTACAGCACGCATAACGCGCAGGGCGGAGACTTCGGTTCACGCTCTTCACAGGGAGGTTATGGCTCTCAAGGCGGATACGGCCAGCGGGGTGGTAACAGCGGAGGATCTTCTTACGGCGCAAGCCAGGGCTCACAAGGTGGCAACTACGGTGGCTACGGCGGAGGCAACTTCGGGGGATCTAACTACGGCAACATGAGCCGTGACATGGGCTCCCGTGGCGGATACCAGTCTTCTGGCACCGGCGGAAGTGACCGCGGACACGGTGGAGCTTCTACCGGCGGCGGCTACGGCGACCAAAGCCGTGATTACGGCATGGGTGGCTATGGCCAGGGAGGCAGCAGCCAGGGTTCTTCCAGCGGCTACGGTTCCTCTTCCAACATGGGATCGCGCGGTGGCTACGGCTCACAGGGCGGACAATCCAGCTACGGCGGGGGCGGCTCTGGCTACGAGAACCGTTCACGCTACGGTAACTCCAACCATGACGATGACGATAACTCAAATGACAGAAACCGTGGCGGTCGCTCCTCCAGAGAAAACCGCTAATTGGTTCTTCATTCCCTAATCCAAAAAGCCTCGTTGAAACCAACGGGGCTTTTTGCTTGCCTACTGAAAGGCTACTTCGGTAAGTCAGACGAAGAACTGATATTTCGATCAAAAAGCAGCAGTCCCGTTTACCGGCTATTCTTTAAAATGGGCCGGTAAACGGGACTGCTGCTTTAAATAGCTTGAAAAGGGCTTAGAAGCACTCCTTGTACGTTTGGGCAAAGTCCTGGAACGTGTACGGCGCCCTGCCAATAATCTCCTGCACCTCACCGGTCACGCCAGAAGCATAGCCAGCTCTGGAGATGGCATTCAATTCCAGCAGGCTTTCGGTCATCCAGTCTGGTAAACCGTGTTGTTGCATAGAGGCCCGGGCCGCTTCTTCTGGTACGTCAATGTACTCAATGGTTCTACCGGTCACAGAAGAAAGCACTTCGGCTACTTCATAGCCAGAAAGTGCCTGAGGTCCGGTAAGAGTATAGGCTCTGTCATCGTGGCCTTCGGGCCGTAACAAAATTTCGGCGGCCACATCTCCTATATCACGCGCATCAATGTAAGAAACCCGGCCGTTGCCCAGAGGCAGATAAAATGAGTTTTCCTGAATGATGCTTTGCGCGTGCTGGTTCACGAAGTTCTGCATAAAAGAACCGGGCCGCAGGATAGTGTAGTTCAGTTCCGTGGCTTTCAGGTATTCCTCGGCCATGCGGTGCCACTGCCCTAGCTGGATGCCCGGCTCCACCTCTGCCCCACTCGCCGAGAGCCGTACCACGTGCCGCAAACCAGCGGCTTGCGCGGCATCCACCAGCATCTTAGCCATTTCCACCTGGTTCTCCGCGAAAGGAGTGATCAGGAAAGCCGTACTCACCCCGGTAAACGCCACCTTCAACGATTCTGGTCGGGAAAAATCAATTTCTACCACTTCCACTCCCGGCAACCGTTTCAGGTTGTCTCCTTTGATAACGGATCTTACTCCGGCTCTAACAGTTGCTCCCAACGCTGAGAGCGCTTTTACGGTGGCAGAACCTACCGTGCCGGTAGCGCCTGTGATTAAGATGGTTTCAGCCATGCTGTCTAATTTAATTGGATGGTTTGTGTATTCCCCGCCGCCTGCCTGTAAGCCTAAAACGAAAAAACGGCAGGCGCGTTTTCGGGATGGTTTCAGGAAAAGAAGCCTAAAACAAGAAAGACTGCTTTTCAGTTTGCCGGACCCAACATGCTTCCTCTAGTTTTACGCCTGAATTTGGCAAAACAGCCCTGAAACAGGACCAATGCCGCCCTACCCGCCAACTAACTGGCGCGAGTCTAAAGACTCGTGACGTAGGATGATGCGAGTCTCCAGACTCGCCGGGAACCCAGATCTTTTTGCGGTGGAGGCTTTCTTGTCTACTACGTCAAGTTCCGGTTTGGCAGAAAGCCGTTTCGCTGCATTGCAGCGAGGGTAGTCTGGAGACTACCCTCAATCTGGAGGCACGAGTCAGGAGACTCGCGCCAGAATTTGCCCAGAATTTGCTTTCTTTTGAAAAGGAGTGCCAATCTGAGAACAGACTGGTGAAATCATCCGCAATTACTTCTTCAGGCTTAGCATAAACAGGCGGCCTTTCTCGTTGGAGATCATCATGTCGGTGTCGTTCACGAAAACCAATCCCTCGGCCTGGCCTACTTTGCCCAACGGAATCTGCTCTTTCTTGCCCTGGAATACCTGGTCTGGGTTGCTGGTCTCAAACAGGTACGCCCAGCCTTCCCCCAGCAAAGCGATGCGTTTACCGTCTGGCGAGATATCAGCGGCGGTGATTTTGGTGCTGATCTGCACACTATCAATGGGCGAAACCGTTTGTTGGGCACCGGGTTGGTTGGCTACTTTGTAGAGCTTCACCCAATCCCCTTTGCCGCGGTTTTTGGTGAAAAGGTAAAAGGCGTTGTTGTGCATGAGAAAGCCTTCCACGTCAAAGTTCTGGTTTTCTTTGGAAGGCGGAAACTCGGTCTGGTCTGCGTACTTGAACGGAATGGTGCCCACCACTTTCTTGCTCTTCTCGTCTACTTTCAGGATCTGCAAATCCTGGCGGGTGTTCTCGTTGTTACCCATGTCCCCGATGTACAGGAACCCGTCATTGCCGCGGGCCACGTCTTCCCAGTCGTTGTTTTTGGCGCCTTGCACGTTCATGGTTTCCAGCAATTCGCCCGACTGGTTTACTTTGTACAATACCGCTTCGTTGCCAGCATCTGGGTGGGTCCAGAAGTTACCATCGGTCGATGCTTCCAGGCCCGAGCTCTCGGGCACGGTATTCTTCCCCATCTTGCTTACCTCCAACAAATCATAGTTGTTGTTGACGGCAAATCCTTCTGAGGCAGGGTTCTTGTCTTTCTTTTTCTTTCCTTCTTTCTCAGTGGTGGCTTCGGCGGTGCTATCTTCTGTTTTGGCAGAGCCGGTATCACAGGCCACGGCAATAAGCAAACACAGGCCCACGGTGAATTCCAGTAGTTTATCTTTCATAGTTTTCGGTCAGTTCGGTTAGTCTCTGCCAGACCTGTTGGGGCTGGCTCCAGAACTGACGACTGTACACGGCCCCGTATCTCCAGCCCCGGGCTTTCAGGCGCAAAGGCACATCGGCGTGCGAGGCTTTGGCCGAGGGGCGGCGAAAGTACAAATCGTCATCGGTTAACACTACGGCCTGGTAGCGGTTGCCGTTGCGGAAAGTGAGGTCCGCAAAGGGAAGTTCCAACGATAATTCTGTTTTTGTACTATTCTGCGCAAACTCGGTCAAAAGTTGCGGATACAGAAGCAAGGCCGATGGGATGCTGACCGAGGGTGAAGGTTTGGGCGTGAACCCATTCTCGCTGACCTCGCGGGCGAAGGCCAGGTACTCGCGCAGCAATCTGGGGCCGGGGTGCTTCACGTTTTCCGTCGGGAACTGCTCAGGCCACAGACTGGTCACCACGTACACCCGCTTGATGGCGCGTGTGATAGCCACGTTCAGGCGGTTCTCGCCTTTGGCCGCGTTCAAACTGCCAAACATGGCGCGCACCACGCCCGTGGCATCCGGCGCATAGCCAATGGAGAAAATGATGTACTGCCGCTCATCACCCTGGATGTTCTCAATGTTCTTGACGATGAGTTCTTCGGGCAAAGGCACGTTCTGGGCAGCGGCCTGCTCCTCCAGCAGGTCCTGCACCAACTGCTGCTGCGGGAAGTTGAAGGTGATAACGCCTATGTTGGTCTCGCCTTTGGCCAAGAGTTCAAACACCAGATCGCGCACGCGCTCGGCCTCTACCCTATTGGTCTGGTTTTCCCACACGCCGTTCACCTTAAGGTACTGCAGCGCGGGCTCAGCGGTGTTCATGGCCTCCAGCCGCGGGATGAGCTGCAGCTTGTCGCGGTAGAAATTCTGGTTGGAGAACTGGATCAGCTCGGGGTACTGGCTGCGGTAGTGTTCTGAGAGCAAGGTTTGCGGCAGGTGCAGTGCGCTCAGTTGCAGCAGAGATTCTACCAACAGTTCCTCGGTTTCCTCCTCGTCCGTCCCGAAGCGCACGCGGTACAGGTCAGACGGTCCCAATTGCTGCTCATCGCCGGCAATGACGGCCTGCTTGCCGCGCACCATGGCCGGCACGCCTACCTCGGCAAAACACTGCGAGGCTTCATCAAAGATGACCAGGTCAAAGATGCGCTCCAGCGGAAACAACGCCGATACGGTCTCGGGCGAGGCCAGCCAGCACGGCAACAACTGCCGGATCTCGTCGCCGAACTCGGCGTTGAGTTTGCGGAGCGGGTACAGCATGCGCTTCTTGCTCACCTGGGTGAGTAACCGGCGGTACGTCACAGGGTTGCCCAGGCGGTTGTACTCCATGTTTTGATAGGTCTGCTCGCGCAGGTTGAGCAAAATGATTTGGCGGCTCAGATCGGCTTTCTGCTTGATTTTCTCCTGCAGCTCGGTTTCCAGGCGCTCCAGTTCGCCAGTGCTCACAATGGTCAGCACCGGGTTCTGCCCTTCCAGTTGTTGAAGCCAAGTCAATAGCACGCTGTTTTCTAGGGCCTGCAATTGCGCTTCCACGCTCTCCGGCACAGCCATGCGCAGTTCTTCCAGCCATTCCCACAGCTCCGGCGACAAGGTGTGCACCAAGGCATCAAAGGCTACCATCCGGTCAAAGTGCTCAGAAAGGCTTTGGGCCAGCTTTGGGGCAGCAGTTGGGTCGGTGGCGAGTTGTTCTATTTGTGATGGGGTGAGCCAGCGTTGCCACTCCCGCATTCGCTCCTGAAGCAACCTGAGTTTTGGCAGTGATTCAGTTAAAATAGCCTTAAAACGCTCGCCTTCCAGGTGCAGCAGCTCATCTGGGAGGATGTCATAGGTTAGCAGCCGGTGCAAGACTTTACGCTGTTCCCAGGCCTGTTGTAAGGCCGTTAGCTCCTGCGTGGCCTCAGTGCCGAAAAGCTCTGCCGGGACTTCCAAAGTTGGCTCCAGAGCTTGCAGGGCTTTCCATTGCGCTTGCAAGGCTTCCCACTGCTTCACGGCCGCCCGCAGATGCTCTGGGGCGGTGTCGGGGTTAGACAACCCTTTGCTTTCGGCGAAAGCGGTTAATTTCTTTTTATCCGATGAGAAGCTCCACTGGATGCGGCTCAGGAAACCGCTTTTGGCCTGGTCATGGGCGGCCAACAGTTGGCTTGCTTGCTGCACCTCTGCCGGCGAAAGCTTGGTTTGCACAGCGGCCGTGTCTTTCTGCAATTGGGTCAGTTGCGCTTCCCGCTGCTTCTGGTCTTTGTTTTGGGCCAGATTCCCGAAAAACAGGCGCGAAATGGCTTTGTCTTGCAGGGCGTGCTGCACGGTTTCCAGGGTGGGCAGCTCCTGTAACAGGGCTTGCAGGGCATCCCAGTTATCGGCTTGTCTGGGTAGCAAAAGCTGTACTTGCTGGGCTGTCTGCTTAGCGGTAGAAGGTAATTCTGCCAGCAGTTGGTTCAGCCGTTGACGCTCGGTCCAGGTGTGCAGGTGGAAAGAGCGGCGCTCGTTCCACGGGAAATCAGGGCTTTTGAGCAGCACGGCATCCTGCAGGTAATGCACCAGTTTTGGCCGCCACTCCTGCCAGGTAGCCGCGGTGAAGTTCAGGTAAATGCCTTCGGCGGGTAGATGCGGGGCGCGGGGATTGCTTCTTAGGTACAGTTCCTTGGGCGACCATCCGCAGACCGAAGTATCGAACAAAGCCTCCTTTAAATCATTCAGCCGCTGCGTGATCTGGTTGATGCGGCGGCTGGTTTCCAGGAACTGCCGCTCGGCCTGGATGTTGCCCAGGGCCACGTTCTGCCGTTGGTACTCCTCCACCTGCTCAATCTGGTAGCGGATTTTGGAGAACACCGCCGGGCGGTCCAGGTTCAGGTCATGTACTAGCGCCGAGAACTGATCCAAGCCGGTTGTGGATAGGCGCTGGTACACCACGTCAAGGGCGGCGCGCTTCTGGCAAACCACCAGCACGCTTTTGCCGCGGGCCAGGTAATCGGAGACCAGGTTGCAGATGAGCTGCGATTTGCCCGTGCCGGGTGGTCCCTGCACCACTACGCTCTGCCCCGCCTTCACCTGCCGAAGCGCGGCTTCCTGCGAGTAATCGGCGTCAAAGGCAGTGAACAGTTGCTGCTCCAGTTGAGCCTGGGCGGAGTTGGTTTCGGCTTGAGGCAAGAGCAGTTCTTCCAGCGTATCCGCGGGTGGGGTCTCCAGCAGATCGTCGTAGTCGGTAAGTTGGTAGGAACCGGCTTGGGGGAAGACGCCTAACACGGCCTCGGACTGAAGTTTCAGTTGGCCGGGCTGCCAGGTTTTCTCTAGGTCGGCGCGTTTGTAGGATTTGAAGGGCTGCAGCGCGTCTTTGAGCAGTTCCTGGTTGAAGTTGATCTCCAGGTTGCTCGCCTTCAGCAGCTCGTAGAGTTTGGTGCGGAACTCCAGGTCATCCGTAGGAAACTCATCAAAGTCCTCTTCCATGAGCGCCTCGTCGGGTTTCAGGTTGAGGTAGTGGGCGTAGGCCAGCAGGAAGCTTTTGTTGAAGAACGCGGGCGCATCCTGGGGGCGCACCAACTGCCATTGCCGTTTCTCGTTCACGCGCAGTTCCACCGGAAAAAACAGCAGCGGACAGCGTACCAGGGTACCATCTGGGAAAGCGCCTTCCACAAAGGGCCAGCCCACGAACAGCTCCTTGGCGCCGCGCTCTTCCCAGATCATGTGCGCCCGGCGCTGGATGGTTTTCAACTGTTTGGTCAGGGGCGCCAGGCTTGCATCGCGGGCATCGGCTACTTCGCAGAGTGTGACGTTCTGTTTTCCGGCCAATAATTCCTGAACATACCCAAACGACGGGCCCTTGTGGGCGTGGTCCAGCGCGTGCAGATCCAGGTGGAGGCTGGACGAGGGTTTGAGCAGCACCAAAGAGCGGTTAGAGCCGCTGAGGTTGAGCAGACGGCGCTGGTACTGTTTGAGCAGGTGCGGAAGCGGCGTAACGGAAGTAGGCATGGGCAGAATCAGAAAACGGGAGGTCACAACAAGAAGCAGCCACGGCCACTTCAAAAGAAGTAAACTGCTTTCAAGCTTAAACGGTTACTTCCTGCGCTTGGTGTGCTGCCTTTCCCCTGGCTTTCTATTGGAAACTCCTGTGAGTTTCTGCCAGGAAAAGGACCAGACCTGCGTGTGACGCCTCTCCGGGCAAATTAAGCAACCTGCCTTAGATTACAAATTACTCGGTTATCTCCCACCCAAACCGGTGAGGTGACCTGTGAAATGACTCTCTTTAGAAAAACTGCTGCCCACCAGGTTATTCGGCTCTTAGGTACACCACCGGGTTAGCGTTGGCCGCTTTTAAAGTTTGGGAGAGAATGGTGACAAGACCCAGCACCATCATAATGACCACACTGATGAAGATCTCTATAAACCCGATTTCTATGCTATAATGCTGGGTACTGGCCAGAAGGTGCGTGAACATAAAATACATCACCGGAATGGTAATGACGCTGGCTACCACCATCAAAACCACGAAATCTTTGGACAGCAGCAGCAAGAGGCTCAGAGAAGAGGCGCCCATCACTTTCCTGATGCTTATTTCTTTGTAGCGTTTCTTGATGGTGAAGGACACCGTGCCTAACAGCCCCAGGCAGGCCACGGTGATTGCCAGTAACCCCAGAAAGCCCCAAAGTTTCATGATCATGAGGTAGAAGTCATAGGCATCTTTGATCTCATTAGAGAAAAGCTGGGCGGTAAACTTTCCTTCGCCGCCAATTTTTTTCCAGAGCGTTTCCATGGTGGTGAGGCTACCCGCCACGTCACTTGATTCAAGTTTCAGGTTGGCGTATTGGAAGGTAGCAGGATCATACTCAAAGAAGAAAGGGGTGATGGCTTCTTTCAGATCAGCGAAGTGGAAATCTTTTAAAACACCGGCAATACGCACCTCTTTGCCTTCTGGCAAGACCAACCACCTGCCAATAGCAGCAGACGGTTCTTTCAGCTTCAACTTCTTGACGAACTCCTCATTCACAATAATGAGCCGCGCATTCTCCGCTTTGTCCTCGCTGAAATCATTCCCGGCCAGCAGCTCCAGTTTCATGTTGGTGATGAAAGCCTCGTCTACGGAGATAGAGAATGCGCCCACGGAGTCTTCCTGCTGTAGAATCTGGAGCTGTCGTTCCGGAGCGGGTTCCAGTCCCAACAGGTGCGAGGACAGGGATATTCTCTTCACGGAAGGCACCTTGCCGTACTCGTTTTTGAAAATCTGCGGATCTACGTTCTGTAGTTCAACATCCAGCACATTCGCCTGCTCGAAGCCAAAATCATAGTTGATGGAATATTGGTACTGCCGCAGCATAATCACAACCGCCATGATAAAACCCAGGGAGAGCATAAACTGGGTAGTCAGCACCACCTTGCGGAAAATGGAGCGGCCACTGGTTTTGACTTCTTTCCCTTTCAGGGCATTGACCGGCGACATCTTGGAGAAGTAAAGCGCCGGCACCAACCCCGCAATCACCCCTACCAACAAGGCAAACAGAAAAAAGCCCAGGAAGGTGAGCCAGGTAGGAGACAAATCTATGGGAGACGTTTCTACCATCTGGCTGATAAAATCTGTCCGGATCACTTCATAGATCATCCCCGATAGCAGCAGCGCCACCAGCACAATGGTGGTAGACTCCACAATGAACTGCACAAAAACCTGCTCTTTCTGGGCACCAAACACCTTCCTCACCCCTATTTCCTTCATCCGCTCCAATGACTGCGAAATGGAAAGGTTGATGTAGTTGGAACAGGCGGGAATCAAAACCACCAGCGTTATAAAACCGGTGAGTAAAAGGGAAAGCGTATCCCAGGTTTGACCCAAGGAATCATAGAGCTGAGGGCCGGGCACAATATCATCCAAGGCCTGAAGCTGGAAAGATGCTTTCACTTGCTCCTTTGCGTATTTCTGTTTCGCTAAGCCGTTGAGGGCTTGCTGGATGTTGTCTGGGTCGGTGGTCTCTGATACCCGGAAGTAGACGAATGAATCTGTGAAGGACTTCCAGTTTTCTTCCTTCGTCAGGAAAGAAGTGCCCAAATGGGAAACCAGAGAGGCGTAGGAGACCAGCGCTTCAAACTGCATGTGGGAGTTTTCAGGAACGTCTTGCGCAACGCCGGTCACCAGGAAATTTCCGTAGCCTTCAATTTTGATCATTTCGCCCAGAGCCTCTTTGCCGTTGAAAATCTTGCCCGCAACGGTTTCTGAGAGCACAATGGAATTGGGGTTGGTGAGCGCCGTTGCCTTATTGCCCTTGAGCAAAGGAAAATTGAAAACCTCCAGAAACTGGGGATCTGCGAAGTACCCACCCAGCCTGATTTTCTTCTCGCCATAAAGGGCATCGCCGTAGAGCGACCGATGAATACGGACCACTTTCTCTATCCCGGTGAAGTTGTTTTCCAGTTGCTGGGCGAGGTTAACCGGCGCGGAGGCAAACCTGGGGTTCTCCTTTTTGTCATGCAGTTGCGTGGTAACCCTGTAAATGCGGTCTTTATGGGGGTGGAAATCGTCGTACCGGCTCAGGAAGGCCAGCAGGGCTATGAACAATAAGCTAAGAGACATGCCCAGCGCCAACCCGATCACATTCAGGATGGTGAAGAATTTGTTCTTGGATAGATTGCGCCAGGCGGTCTTGAAGAAATTCTTGATCATAGCAAGGTGGTGTTGAAGAGGTAAGGCTGGCGCCACGTCTCTTTTCAGCTAAATAGTGATTAGGCCAACTTCTTCAGGAAATCCTTCCCCTAGAATTTGCCTCACTTTCAGAAAAAGAGCCCATAAACAGTGGCTGTCCTTCACTTACTTCAACAGATGTTGTGCCAACTTACCTTTGCCTTGATTTTAAGTAATTTAGCTTTGAGAGGGCATTTTGGGGCGTACGGTATCACACAAATGGTGTACGATATCATACAGTAACTGACAAGGGTTTGATACTCACTCAGAGCAAGCAGAGTACCCTTCAAAAACCGCCTGTTTTCTGAAAAACAGCCTAAGAACGGAAATGATGGTTGGCGGGCTTGGGCAGAGGCAAATGGATGCTGATGGTGGTTCCCTCGCCGGGGGCAGAGTCAATCTCGATGGTGCCGTTCAGGAGTTTCACGCGGTCGTGGATGGACTTCAGGCCCATTCCTTTCCCCAAGTTTTGCTCTGGCACAAAGCCTTTGCCGTTATCTTCCGCCTCCAACACCAGCGCACCCCTTTGCTCACGCAGCAGCAGCCCCGCTTTGGTGGCCTGGGCATGCTTCACGATGTTGTTGGCCAGTTCCTGCGCAATTCTGTACACGGCCAGTTCCAGGTGCTTTTCCAGAGGAGAATGCAGGTTGAATACCCAGCAGTCAATGATCAGTTGCCGATTGGTTAAGGTAGAACAGATGTCTTTGATAGCCGCCTCCAAACCCAGGTCTGACAAAGGAGTGGGAATCAGTTCATGGGAAACCGAACGGGTTTGCTGAATGGCTTCCGCCAGAATAAGATCAGTGCGGATGATGCTTTCCTTCAAGGAAGGATTCTCCTGTACCACCTCTTCTTCGGCTACCTGGTTTAAGTTCAGTTTAGCGGCGTACAGAAGCTGGGCGATGCCGTTGTGCAGCGCCTCGGCAATCCGGCGGCGTTCTTCTTCCTGGGTGTTAAGAATGGTTAGTACCAATTCCTTCTGCTGGTTTAGCCTGATATCCAGGTTCTCTTTTTCCAGCCGGTCCATCTCGGTGATGTCCCAGGCCACACCCAGGATTTTAAAGTCCCTCCGATTAGTCCCGGGAAGTACCGCGGCCTTCACCTTCAGCCTTCTTTCCCCTTCCTGGCGTTTGATCCGGAACGTCTCCTCAAAAGGCTTTGGATCTTCCTGTACAGCGTGCGCTAACCGCTCAAGAACTGGCAGATCCTCCTCTACCACGTGTTGCAGGTAGACATCTGGCCCTACTGGCTTCCCTTGCTCTATCTGCAACAAGGAATAGAGGCCCTCAGACATCATGAAGGTTTGCGCGCCTAAATCATACACCCAACTGCCCATGCCAACCAATGCCTCAGATTGGCGCAGAATACTCAGGTGTTTGAGGTTCTCTTCCTCGGCCTGCTTTATCTGGGTAATGTCATGCGCTATCGTGAGAACAGTTTCTACCTTTCCATCCGGGGAAAGCTCGGGCACCATGCGGGCAAAAAGGTGCAACGTCCCTTCTGGAGTTGGGATGTCACAGGCATGTTCTCTGGGCTGACCAGTGGCAAATACTTCTTCCAGTTTGGCGCTAAAAGGCACGGCCACTTCTGGCGGAATGCCTAACTCCAGATTGGTCTTGCCTAAGACGGTACCGGGGTTCAGCCCTAATTTCTTCTCGAAATTGGGGTTGCAATACACTAACCGGGTATGGCTGTCCCACCGGGAGATAAGATCGGGCATGTTTTCCACCAGGGTCTGGAATTGCTTTTGCTGCTGCCTGATCTGCTCGCGGGACTTCACCCTTTCAGTGACATCAAAGTACAGGATTATGAGGCCGGTTGGCCCGGGCATGGCGTTGTAGAGAAACCATTTTTCCTCCGCCGGAAGGTAGATTTTCTGCAGCACCTGTTTTTTGCTCTGCATTGCCTCTGCGATCACCTGGGCAATACCGGAGTCCTGGTGGGCCGGAAATACTTCAAAATAGGGCTTCCCTAAAACTTCTCCGCCCGGTTTTCCCCAGGCATCATAGGCTTTGCGGTTGGCGTATTTGAACCGAAGCTGGTCATCCAGTTCATAGCACACTTCATTGATGGTGTCCAGAATCAGATCGGTCCGGACCTGGTCTGTGATGTCATGCACCGTGCCCAGGAGCTTTACCGGCTGGCCTTTCTCATCGCAGACCACGCGCCCCTTGCCTTCTATGTACCGCATTTGCCCGTCTGGCCAGTAAATGCGCCGGATGTACTGGTACGGCTGACCGGTTTGCAGAACTTCTTCTAACCTCTTTTTGATGGCGGCCGCGTCTTCTGGGTGCGAAATGGAATCAATATACTCCAGGGTGGGCTCTATGGTGTGCGGCTCATACCCCAGAATGCGGTACATTTCATCTGAGAACCTGAAGGTGAGGGTCTGGGCATCTGCCTCGTAGCTGCCTATATGGCCCACAGATTCGGCCTGGCGCAACAGGGCCTCATTGGCTTCTAACTTTTCCTGCGCCAGTTTCTGCTCGGTGATGTCCTGTACGGTGCCATGCACCCGCAGCCCGTGGGTATCTGAGACCACCTCGGCTTTGGTATGGAGGTACCGGATTTGCTTGTCATTGCGGTTGATGCGGTAAGTGAGGTCAAAGGTGTTGCTCCCATCCATAAACCTTTGCATGGCCTCCTCATACCTGGCCCGGTCCTCGGGGTGCACAAAGGAAGAAAACCGCTCCAACGTAGCCGGTTCGCTCTGGGGCTCTAAGCCAAACAACCGATACAACTCATCTGACCACGTAAGATTGTCCTGGGGAAAAATGGACTCAAAGCTGCCTAAGTGGCCTATGCTCTGGGCTTCATTGAGGCGACGCTGCTGTTCCCGCAACTGCCGTTCTATTTCCTGCGCCTGCGCCACCTCCTGCCGAAGTTCCTGTAGTTCCCTGTGCAGTGCTTCCAGTTCTGCAGGGAAATTGTTCAGATTTGCCTGGCCCACCCCGGCAGTATTACTTGTCATGGTATTATTGGTTGAAGACGCGTGAATACTCCCTATTTCCTTTGACTTCTACTAGTTTAATCTATGTATAATCTCTAAAACTACAATTTGTTTTGAAAATTGGTGGGTATTTCCAGCCTTCTTTCCCCATCTTCAGGCAAAACATACCTCCGTATAAACCCACACAGGTTTTAATAGGGAGGTCAGCATCTGCTTAAACCGTTTTGAGTTTGTTTTTGGGAAAATACAGTCAAATTGCACAAAGTGAATACAAGCAGGTTTCTGCCGTTTCAGCGTCGTAATTCTCTTTTACTGTACCGTAAGGTACGGCTGAATCTTCTGGTAGCGGGCTTCGTCCAGTACTTTCAGCTTGCGCAGTTCTTCCACGCCGGGGTACGGACCATGCTGGGTGCGGTAGTTAATAATGGCCCGGGCAAGACTGTAGCCCACATACGGGTGCTGCCTTAGCTCTTCAAAGGTGGCGGTATTCAGGTTGATCTTACGGGGTTGGTAGGCTCTTGCAATGAAGCCGTACTTTCTTACGCTGTCTGCTACCTCCGGCGCCAAGCCATACACTTCTGCCACCTGCTCCACTGAGTGGAACCCACCCATCTTGTCTCTGAAATTCACAATTCTCGCCGAGAGTTTACTACCAATTCCCCTGATCAGCTTCAGCTCTGTGGTATCGGCGGTGTTCAGGTCAAAGGGCTGCAGTTCCCAGCGTTTTCTGGGGTACTCGGTTTTGGGCCTGCTTTCCGTGAAACTGCCGGAAAACGGTTGATCCTTGGCATACGCATCTCCATACCTTGGATTTTCATCGGGCAGATCAATGTATGGGTACCACAGCTGGAACAAGGAATCTGGCAGGCCATAGATGCGCCGGAGCTGGGCTTTGCTTTTGAAGGCCCCGGCTTTGGCCTTGTAGTTCAGGATGCGCTGCGCAATGTATTTGTTCAGCCCCAGTTCTTGCCACTGCTCCACGGTAAGGTCATTGGGATTGAAGTGGTACAGTTTAATGGGTTTCCGGCGGAAAGCTATGGCGCTCTTTGCTTCATCCTCCGCCACCTGTCCTTCCAGTTGCACCACCAGACTGTCCAACGTCTGCCGGTCGGCGGTCGGATCATAGGGAACATCTTCCTGGAAAAATAGAAACGGGGCTACTCCTATCGCAACCATTAGAAAGATCAGAATGAAAAATTGGTTGAGCTCCCGCTGGGAGAAAGAGAAGAAGTCCTGTATGGCGCGGAGCAGGCGGTTCAACATAGATTCGTACTACGTTAAACCTATATATTTATGTTTCTTAATTTACTTTACTGCTTTTGATTGTAGTCTGCTCCGCAAAGTTCTCCTTTGAAGGAACGAAGGGGGGATATTTACACCTGCAGAACCTTCTCTTGCCACATGGTTCAAGTCTGTGACTTGGACTTAAAATGACCTGAAGTTTGATACTTCAGTGAGGCACCAGCCTCAAATTCACTCTTGCCCCTTCTATGGCGCGGAAGTTACTTCCGTGCCTTTCTTTTCTACTAGCTGCTTCGCCAGCCATTCGCCGTTGTTGGTGTTCTCACCAACAACCCAAACTGCCCCTTAAGCCGCTACTTCCTACTTCTTTCCTTCCTACTTTCGGGTTGCAGATGCGCTCTGCGGGCGTTTGTCACTTTTCTCCTTGATGAGAAAAGTAACCAAAAGAATCAAGAAGCCTCAAACTCGCTGACGCTCAAACAGTGAGGCTTCATCTCGGTACCACCCGGCACCGTCCTCTGCTGTGTAGAGAGCGCGGGCCATTGCCATTCGACACGCTACTACTTGCCCCCAAGCCCCTGTTGGGTTACGCAGGCGCCCAACAGGGGCTTGGGGGCATTCGCTTGATTGCTGTTTTCACTGATGCAATACCTTCATTGTCCTGCGGACGGGCTTTCATATAACTAAAAAGAGCCCTCATGCTTCTGCATGAGGGCTCTTTTCTTTAAGCGATCTGCTCGGCTACAATCGCGATACTCTCTTTGAACGTGTGCGGCTGATAGCCCAACTGCGATTTGGCTTTGGAAATATCGAAGCCAGTGCGGGGTGGGCGTTTGGCGGGTTGGGTGAAGATGGAGCCGTCTACTTCTTCAATCAGGTTTTTGTCCAGGTTGAAGTAGTCTGCTACTTGGACCGCCATTTGGTAGGGGGTCAGGAGTTCTTCGCCGGAAATGTTGAAGATACCCTGGGCATCGTGTTTGGCGGCCAGCCAGCAGCCTTGGGCCAGGTCCTCCGCCAGCGTTGGGGTGCGGAGCTGGTCGTTTACTACTTTGATCTGCTTGCCTTGCTCCAGAGAGCCTTTCACCCACAGCACGATGTTGGACCGGCCGTAGTCATGCACAATGCCAAACACCAGTACGGTACGCAGGATGGCCCATTTGCAGGCGGCGTTTTTCACCAGTTCTTCGGCGGCCAGTTTGCTTTGGCCATAGAAGTTCACTGGATTGCCTTCTGCGTCTTCTGAATAGGGTCCGTTTTCGCCATCGAAGATGAAATCCGTGGAGACGTGAATCAAATGTACGCCGTGGCGCTCGCTGGCTTTCACCAAGTTTTCTACTGCGTCTACGTTCTGTTTCCAGCACTCCTCGCGCTGGCTTTCGCAGTCGTCTACGTTGGTCATGGCGGCGGTGTGGATGATGTGCGTAGGTTGCGTCTCTGTAATCACCTGCTCTACCTGCTCGGCGTTGGCCACGTCCATCGGCACGAAAGCCACCTGGGGGAAAAGCTCCGCCAGTTTGTTGCTGCCCCTAGAGGAGGCGATGAGTTTGATGTTGGGTTCCTGGTGTAGTAAGCCAATCAGTTTCTGCCCCAGCAAGCCGTTGGAGCCGGTAATGAGGATGGTCTTCATAGAGGTGCGATTAGTCTTCGTAACGGTAACCGTATAGTTCGGTGATTTTCTTTTTCTTCGTCTTTTTGGCCGTTACCGTCATCTTTACATCGGTGGTGGGCCGGTCACGGTAGTCTTTGGGCTGCTCCGCAATCTTGTCAATCACCGCCAATCCGTCTATCACTTGTCCGTACACGGTGTATTCCCCGTCCAGAAACGGAACGCCTTCGTGGTTCTCTACCAGGTAAAACTGCGAGCCGCTGGATTCCTTTTCAGGATTCATGGGGCCACCCAAACGGGCCGCGGCCAAAGCTCCGTAGATGTGCTTGTGGTTAGGCAGAATCTCCGCGGGGATGGTATAGCCCGGGTTGCCTGCACCATCATTGGTAGGGTCGCTGTCTTTGGAGTTGGGATCACCGCCCTGGATCATGAAATCATCAATGACCCGATGAAAGGTAGTGCCGTCGTAAAACTTGTCATCCACCAGTTTCAGAAAGTTCTGGCGGTGCTTGGGTGTGTCTTCAAACAGCACTAACCGGATGGTTCCCTGGTCTGTAGCGATGGTGATTAAGTAGTCTTTCTTGCTTTTCTTTTGCGCCATACCGGCCGTGCTAAACAGCACCAGCAAAGCGAACAGGAACAGGCTTCTTTTCATGTAGTTTCTATAAAACAGGCCCAAAACGGGCGTTATACTCTTTCTTCTCTGATGGATTTTAAAATGCGGTCGCCGCCTTTGCTCAGCACCGTTTGGGCCAGTTGCTCGCCCATGGCTTCGGCCTGATCAGAAGGAGAGGTCATTTCCTCCACAATCAGGCCTTCGCCGTCTAAGCTGATGATTCCGGCTCTCAACGTAAGTTTATCGCCCTCGATAGTTGCCAAAGCGAAGGACGGAATGCTGCAACCGCCTTCCATGGTGCGCAGGTAGGCGCGCTCGGCCAGAAGGCAAAGGTGCGTGGGCTTGTGGTCCAGGGCTAATTTCAGGTTGAGTTTGCGCTCCAGCGGCAGGCTTTTGGCGCACTCAATGGCTACGCTGCCCTGACCGGCGGCCGGCACGAAGGTATCCAGCGGCAGGTGCTGCGCAATCATGTGGTCGTACTGCATGCGGGAAACCCCGGCATAGGCCAGCAGAATGGCATCGTATTGTCCGTCTTTGAGTTTCTGGATGCGGGTCTGCAGGTTTCCTCTGCACTCAGACGTGATCACGTTGGGGTAAAACCGCTTCAGCAACGACCGGCGGCGCGTGGAAGACGTACCGATCACTTGTTGCCCCTCTCCCAGTTTGAACAGTGGATCAAAGGAGATGACCACGTCATGCACTTTCTCGCGCTCCATGAAGGCCAGCAGTTCCAGGTCATCGGGGATGGTGGACTGCACGTCTTTGGCGCTGTGCACGGCAATGTCAATGGCGCCGTTTCTGAGGCTTTCTTCCAATTCTTCGGTGAAAACGCCCTTGGCCCCAATTTTATCCAAGGATCTGTCTAAGACGATGTCGCCTTTGGTAGTGATGGTGATGATCTCCACTTCCATGCCGTTGGCCCGCAGCGTATCGGCTACGTGATGGGCTTGCCACAGCGCCAGACGGCTGCCGCGGGTGCCTATGCGGATGGGAGACGTAGTATCTGTTGTTTCCATTTTCTCTAAAGTTAAGCAACCGGCCGGATTAGCTGCGCAATCTGGATGGAGGTATTCAGGAACGTGATTTTGGGGTGCGCGTTCCGTTCAATGTGGTAATGCGCCTCGTTGAGTTCCTGCGCCAGCTGCGCGCCGTTCCCTTGGTGGATCAGCTTGGCGAACTTCTGCACAAAATCCAACTCCGGCGCCGGTAAAAACGTGATTAATTCCTGGTCTACCCCGTACAGCAGCACCTTGCGCAGCAAACCCAGGGCAAACTGCAGGAAGTTCTTCTGGTTCTCGCGGCCCAGCTTCTGGAAGTCCTCGCTCTGCTCCAGCACGCCGTCAAACTTGTGGTTGTAGCACAGGCGCATCCAACTCAGGAAAAATGTGAAGTAGTCGGAGGTCATTTCCTGGCTCAGGACCCGGGCCAACTGTAAATTTCCTTCCGCGAGTTGCGCCACCTGGTACGCCCGCTCCTCGTCTACCTGAAACTGCTCCCGCAGGTATTGGATGACCTCGGCCTCGGTGAAGGCACGCACTTTCACCAGCTGCGTCCGCGACAGAATGGTAGGCATGATCTTGTCTGAGGCGTTGCTCACCAACAAAAACACCGTAGCGGCGGGCGGCTCCTCCAGCAATTTCAGGAGGGCATTGGCGGCGCTGGCGTTCATGAGCTCAGGCAACCAGATCACGATCACTTTGTATTTGGCCTCAAACGCTTTGAGCGACGTCATGCGCACCAGCTCACGGCTTTCGCCTACCGGAATGGTACCTTGCTTGTTCTCGGCGCCAATGAACTGCATCCAGTCGTTGAGGCTTTGGTAGGGACTGTCCGCGAGGAAAGCGCGCCACTGGGCCACAAAGTTCTTGCTCAACGCATCCTGGTCTTTCACTTTGGTGACGGGCATCACAAAGTTGAGATCCGGGTGTATGCGCTTGCTGATCTTGTTGCAACTGGAGCAAACCCCGCAGGAATCCTGGGGCTGCGGGTCTTCGCAGTTCAAATATTGGGCATAGGCCAAAGCCAGTGCCAGGTTGGCGCTTCCTTCTGAGCCTAAGAATAACTGAGCATGGGCCACGTGCTGCGACTTCACTGAGTTCAGCAGCAGTTGCTTGGTTTCCTGATGTCCGTAAATCTGGGAAAACTGCACGGGTAAAGGTAAAAGATTCGGGATGTAAGGGCCTGGCCGAGGTATTCAGGCCAATTCCTCTGTAAAGATAACGGCGGCTCCCCGTTTTTGCTCTATTTTCTGAAAAATAGCCACAAAAAGGAGGAGCCGCCGCCGAAAGTACTTTTTTATTTAATGGTAGCTGTCTCCGGTTGGGTTTCCCAGCTACGGCTTCGCTTCGTCTCTTCAAAGATGTGGTTGTAAATCTTGCGATCCACATCGGTCACAGACAATCCGCGGCGGCTTAGCACCGCTTCGGCCACCTCGTAGAACTTGTTCAGCTTGAAGGTTTCCTGCGCATTCACGCCGCCCCAGGTGAACGATGGAATAAAGTTAGGCGGGTAGCCTCCCCCAAACACATTGGACCCCACGCCCACTACCGTGCCGGTGTTGAACATGGTATTGATGCCGCTCTTGGCGTGATCGGCCATGATGAGGCCGCAGAACTGCAGCCCCGTGTCCACCATTTTCTCCTGGGCGTGGCTGTAGAGTTTCACGTTGGCGTAGTTGTTCTTGAGGTTGGAGGTATTAGTATCGGCCCCGAAGTTGCACCACTCCCCTACTACCGAGTTGCCCATGAACCCGTCATGGCCTTTGTTGGAATACCCGAAGAACACGCAGTTACTGATCTCGCCGCCCACTTTGCAGAACGGCCCAATGGTCACGTCGCCGCGCATCTTGCCGCCCATGTTGATGATGCTTTCATCGCAAAGCGCAAACGGCCCCCGGATCACGGTTCCTTCCTGCACCTGGGTGTTTTTCCCGATGTAAATGGGTCCGCTCTCGGCATTCAGAATAGCGGCTTTGAACGAGGCCCCTTCCTCAATGAAGATGTCCTGCGCGTTATACACCACCGTGTGCGGGTCTGAAACAGGCTGGCTCACCCGACCTTTGGTCACCAGTTTGAAGTCCTCGCGGATCTGCGGACCGTTCTGCTTGAAGATATCCCACAACTGCCGGATCACCGTGTGCGCCGGTACTTCTATCCGGGCCTTTTGAGAAGTATTGTGCTGATACAGCTCGGCAACGGTTCTGAACTCCAGGCTATCGGCGTTCAGGGCTATCAGCAGGCTGTCATAGTACAGGGGCTGACCCACGGGCAATTGCCGGATGGTCTCCAGCAACTCGGGCGTGGGGCAAATGGCTCCGTTAATGTACAGGTTCTTGCCGCCATCAATGTGCTGCCCAAATTTCTCCTGCAGATACCCTTCTGCCAGGTAAGAAACCAACTCACCGGAAAGAAGACGCCATTTCTCGGCAATGGTCATGATCCCGATCCTGATCTCGGCCACCGGCCGGGTAAAGGTAAGCGGCAACAGGTTGGCCCGCAGGGTGGGGTCGTCGAAGAGGATAATGTTCATAGGGTGGAAAATGAAAAAAGTCTCCCTGAAAACTCAGGAAGACTTCTATACGGCTAACCGTGAAATTAGCTTATTTCTTGTAACGCTGCTTGAACTTGTCAATACGTCCGGCAGTATCCACGTAGATGTTTTTACCGGTGTAGAATGGGTGCGAAGCAGAAGAAACCTCCACCTTGATAACTGGATACGTTTTACCGTCTTCCATGGTGATGGTTTCATTTGAGTTCATAGTTGAACGCGTGATGAATTTGAAATCGCTGGAAGTATCTTGGAAAACTACTTCTCTGTATTCAGGATGGATGTCCTTTTTCATTATTCTATATTTTAACTACGGATTTCTGGAATAGGACTGCAAAATTAAGGCATTTGCTTCAGAATTAAAACCTTTGCCTCAAAAATATTTTACGATTTAGGGTGAGGCAGCGTTGCCTAGCTGGTTTATTGATAATTTCGGTAAATTGGCCCGGAAACAGCAACACCCCATGGTCTTAACAACAGAGAACCGCATCCTGGATCATCATCAGATTCTTCAGAAAATCAAGCGCATGGCGTTTGAAATCTATGAACGAAACTTTGAGGAAAAGCAACTGGTGCTGGCCGGTATCCACGAGAACGGCTACTTCCTGGCCCAAACCCTGGCCCGTGAGCTACAGGAAATCTCCCCGCTGCAGGTTCAGTTAGCGGGGGTTTCTCTGCATAAAACCGAACCCCTCACCCACGACATCCAGATAGAGCCTGCCCTTTCTTCTTTGGCTAATACGCCGGTGGTACTAGTAGACGACGTGCTGAATACCGGTAAAACCCTGGCGTACACCTTGCGCGAGTTCCTGGACAAAGGCTGCAAAAAGCTGGAGATCGCCACGCTGATCAACCGCCACCATCCGCAGTATCCTATCTCAGCCACCTACACCGGCTACTCCCTGGCAACCACCTTGCATGAGCATATCAGGGTGGTGTGGAGTGGAGAAGAATGGAATGCTTATCTGCTTTAGGGCTCATTTTGTAGAAATAGCCCTGAAACGCTTTTTGCGGAGAGATGCTCTTGTGGTCTGCTGATGCTAGCGGTTTGCCGCTTGTCTATGGATTCATGGGCGGCTCTTTGCATAGGTAGCGGTATGCGCTCACGGCCGCGAGGCCCCGTCTTCCCGCCTCGCGCTGTACCAGCTTCCTTTGCTCCTTTCAGTCGCAATGCCTGTCGGCACCGGAACCTGCTAAGGCGCTCAACGGAAAGACTGGAATAAGAGAAAGTTGCAGAGGCATTGATAGTTTCCTTCCATGGTTCAAGTCTGTGACTTGGACCTACCATAATGGCAGTTTGTAACTGCCGTGAGACGCTAGCTTCTTGAATTTTGCCTGACTTACCAAAACGAACCTAAAAACAGAGGCCTCAGAAAGAATGACTTCCTGAGGCCTCTGTTTTAGCTGATCCTTCGTTTATTCAGCTGTATTAGCGGTATCTGCAGGGGCTTGCAACGTGGTTGATTTGTTTGCAGGCTGCTTTTTCTGGTTCTGCTTTTCCTCTAATTTCTGAAGCCGTTCCTGGCGCTCTTGTTCGCGTTCCTTTTGGCGGGCATCACGTTTGGCTTTGCGGCGGAAGAAACCGTTGAGCAGAATGCTGTGCTGCAGGCTCTCTAGGGTAGCATCCAATTTATCGGTGCCGGCTTCCAGGTTCTGCATGGTGAGTTGCAGGTCCAGGGCAAAGTCCTGATCGTTCAGCAGCACGCCCACGGCGTTGTTGTTATTGTTGAGCTTGTCGGTGGTTCGGTTCAGTTTGCCGGTCATCTCGTTTGCGGTAGCCATTACCTGCTCCAGTTGCGTCATGGTGGCTCTCAGGCGGTTGAAGGTAACTGTATCGGTGAGGATTTCATCGGCAAGGCCGCCTTCTGTGTTCAGCTTGTTGGAGAACTGGGCCAGGGCCTGGCTGGCGCGCATACTGGTGGCCGAGGTTTTCTGCAGGTTAGCCAGAATAGCCTGGAAATTCTGGGCCAGTTGGTCATCGGTGAGCAGAGCCCCGGCAAGACCTTCCCCGTTGGCCAGACCTGAGCTAAGCTTTTTGAAATCGGTGGTGATGGCTACCAGGTTCTTGTTGTTTTCCTGGAAGGTGGCCATCATATCCTCGGTGCTCAGCTGCTTTTCGGTCCCTAATCGTTCTCCGGCTTGTATCACGGGCATCTGGGGAGTTCCGCCGTAAATAACAATGGCCTTGTTCCCGATCAAACTCTCGGAGCCAATGCGGGCCTTGGCGTCTTTGCGGATATATTTCTGCGATTCCTCGGTAATGTCCATGGTAACGGCCACTTCTGAAGGTCCCTCAAAAGCAATACTCTTCACCACACCTACCCGCACCCCGGAGAAGAGCACTTGGTTTCCTGTTTTCAAACCAGTCACGTCATCGAAAATGGCAGTCACCTGAATGGTTTTGGTGAACCGTTTCTGCTGGCCTCCTAAGATAAAGATGCCGGCCACCAGGATCACCAGCGCCAAAAACACGAATACTCCAACAACAACGGCTCGTTTGTTTTCTGCTGCACTCATTTAGTCTATGAAATTGTAATCATGAAATAGTTTCACCCGCTCATCATCTGTGTTGAAGACTTCTTCAAAGGTTCCCTGCCGGCGGAATTTACCGTCCAGGAGCATCACCACGCGGTCGCCCACGGTTTTGGCACAGGTGAGGTCATGGGTGATGATGATAGAGGAAGTATTGAAACGGGCCTGCACCTCGTTGATCAGGTTATTGATATCAATACAGGTAATGGGGTCCAGACCGGCGGTAGGCTCATCGTACAGCATGATCTCGGGCTGCAGAATTAAGGTACGGGCAATGCCAATCCGTTTCCGCTGCCCGCCGGATAGCTCTGACGGCATCTGGTTGATGGTTTGGGAAAGCCCCACGGCATCCAGCACAATCTCCACCATGCGGTCTACCTCGGCCCGGGTCATATCACGGCGGTTGCGCACCAGCGGGAACTCCAGGTTCTTCCGGATGGTCATGCTGTCATACAGGGCGCTGTTCTGGAAAGAGAAGCCGATTTTCAGGCGCAGCTGGTCCAGTTCCCGGCCTTTCAGCTTGGGCACCTCCTGCCCCAGCACGTTCACCGTACCGGTATCGGGCTTAAGCAAACCGGAGATAATCTTGATCAACACTGATTTCCCGGTCCCCGATTTGCCCAGCACCACCAGGTTCTCGCCTTTGTACAGATCCAGGTCCACGCCCCGCAACACATCCAGGTCACCGAAGGATTTCTCCAGTCCTCTGATGTTGATGACGCAGTTACTTCTATCTATAACGGGTTTTGTCTCCTTCATCGCGTAAATTCTTAAAGGTAACGGAGCGCCGTGATCACCTGCAGAGACAGCAACTCTTCAATAAACACCAAAAACATAGCTGTTACTACGGAAGAATTGGCCGCTTTGCCTACCCCCTCGGTTCCTTTTGAAGAATGATAGCCCTTGTAGCATCCTACCACGCCAATGGTAAACCCAAACAAAGCCGATTTGGTCACGGAGGAGAAAATATCCAGGAACACGATGGCGTCAAACACCTGGGTGAAGTAAGTGGTAAACGTGGTTCCCTCGTTGGCGTTCACGTTCAGGAACGCCCCCAGCAGAGCCAGCAACGTGGTATACATCATGAGGGCCGGAATCATGAAAGTGGTAGCCAGAATGCGGCTGACCACCAGAAACTTAAACGGGTTGGTAGCCGATACCTCCATGGCCTCAATCTGCTCGGTCACCTTCATGGAGCCCAACTCAGCCCCGATCATGGACCCGATGCGGCCCGCGCCTATCAAGGCCGTTACCAGCGGAGCCAGGGCACGCACAATGGCGATGGACACCAGCGAAGGCAGCCAGGAGGTGGCCCCAAACTCGGCCAGCGAAGGCCGCGACTGGTTCATGAACACTATCCCAATGATAAACCCGGTAAGGGAAATGAGCGGGAGCGACTTTACGCCAATCTCAAAGCACTGCCTGATGATCTCTTTGAACTCATAGGGCGGCATGAACACCTCCCGGAAAAAACGGCCGATAAACGAAGCGATATTCTGCAGCTCCATGAACACGCCGTCTAATCTTTTGGAGATTACCTGCGTCCGGGCCCTTTTTACCGGCTTTTCGTCACCATTATGGAATTTCATCTAGTATCTTAATTTCTTCATCGGCACCTAAATTTACAGTTCTTAGTATGCCAGGTATGCATAGCCGGAAACCATACTACGCTGCTACAATAAGGCAGGATACACGCAGGTACCTGTCTCCTAACGCTCTATGCTCAGGTTCATTTTGTTCTGACAAAGCAGAACCAAACTCTCACAAGCCCTCTTCTGCGACCAAACATCACGTATGTTTTGGAGCTATTTTCCTTGAAAGAGGCTAAAAACCCGGAAACTGCGCAAAAACAAGCATGTTGCCCTTGCCGCCTCCCCGTGGTTTTCTCAGAGAAGCCCTGAAAGCAGCGCAAAATTACATCAAAAAGCCTGATGACCTATTAAAAACGTAGCGGAGTTGTCTCCCTCCCCAGAAATAACCGCACGGCTTGCTCCGGAAAAAGAAGGACACAATCCTGAATCGGTTCTCTTATAAAACCTACTGAAGCTCAGATAAAGCAAATTTTAGGGTTAAACTCACCTTTGAACTGCCGTTGCGCCGTAGTATCATTGCCGGTCCTTACTATCTTACTTTATACTATGAAAATCTGCTTTGCCTCTAACAACGTCCATAAACTACTGGAAATCCAGCAACTGCTGGGGCCTCCGTTTGAAGTGGTGAGCCTGGAAGCTCTGGGCTGCACCGAGGAACTTGCCGAAGACCAGGACACCCTGGAAGGCAACGCCCTGCAGAAAGCGTCTTACGTGTGGCAGAAATACCGTGTAATGTGCTTCGCCGATGACACCGGCCTGGAGGTGGAAGCCCTGGGCAACGAACCCGGCGTTTACTCTGCCCGCTACGCCGGCCCGCAGCGTGATAACCAGGCCAACATGCAGAAGGTTTTGGAGAAGCTGCAGGGCCAGACCAACCGCAAGGCCCGGTTCCGGACCTCTATTGCGTTGATTCTGGAGGAAGGCGAGCAGCACCTGTTTGACGGCATTGTGGAAGGTCATATTATTGAGGCCCCGCGCGGCGAGAAAGGCTTTGGCTATGACCCCATCTTTGTGCCCGAGGGGCAGGACCGTACTTTCGCCGAGATGGAGAGCCAGGAGAAAAACCAGATCAGCCACCGCGGCCGGGCCGTTCAGCAACTGGTTTCCTTTCTGCAACACCGTTACGTGCAAACCGGTACCTGAGCAAATTCTTTTGAATAGGTGTTAGGCAACATGCATACAATTGGCTAATTTTGCACCCCGTAAACCATACGCATTTATGCATCAAAAGCCATTTATTGTAGGAATTACGGGAGGGAGCGCCTCAGGAAAAACCACATTTCTGAGCAGACTACTGGCTTCGTATGCACCTGAGGAAATATGCCTTATCTCTCAGGACAATTACTACCACGACCGCGAGAAACAGATTAAAGATGACAACGGTGTTCTCAACTTTGATTTGCCTTCTTCCATAGACAGCGCGGCGTATGCCCATGACATCTATCAACTGAGCAAAGGGGAAACGGTCTACCGCAAAGAGTACACGTTCAACAACCCCAATGTGATCCCGCGTCAGCTGGAGTTCAAGCCGGCCCCTATTGTGGTGGTGGAAGGAATCTTCGTGTTTTATTATGAGGAGGTAGCCAAGCTTCTGGACCTGAAAGTATACATAGACGCCAAGGAGTACATCAAGCTGCAGCGCCGTATCATCAGAGACAAAGTGGAGCGTGGCTATGACCTGGACGATGTGCTGTACCGCTACACCAACCACGTGGCGCCTACGTATGAGAAGTACATAAAACCGTTCAAGAACGATGCCGATATTATCATCCCCAACAACCGGCACTTTGACCGGGGGTTAGAGGTATTAGTGACCTATCTCAACTCTAAAATCAAAAAATAACCTTTTTACCTCTGAAAGGGCACTTATCAAAAGCCTCTGCTGTTCAACCCTCAGCAGAGGCTTTTGTTTTATTTCAAGAATCCTCTACCTTTGCTTATAGAGATGAAACCCAGGCACTACATACAACGTAATTGGCGACTGCTATGCACTAGCATTGCCTTGCTGTTGGTGCTTACCGTGAACCATAGAGCCTTGCCGGCCTATGCCCACGCAACGGCCTCTCCGGCTGAGCAAACCGCGGTCTCTAAGCAGGGCCGTGATGCGGATTCATCAGTGGTGAAACAAAAAGTCTCTTTTGAGGCCACCACTTCCTTTGTAGATCTCCAACTGGCAGAACCTACCACGTTCCCCCGCCTCACGTTTGCGGCGCCGGTGGAACAAGTGGTAAAAACCTCACTGGGCACCCCTTACTGGGCGTTCCTGCTCCAGCAGGTAGCTACGCTGCCCATCTCGCCCAACGCACCCTGACGGGCATCTCCGGATAAAACGCGTTTTAAGCCTGTTTTCCGGAAAATACTTGCATTTCCTTTGACTAACCCTGGTACTTCTAGCGGGCTTTTTTTAGTCCGGGAGAGACATCCATCGGTTGGTTTTTACCTCTATATCATTCATTCTTATTTTTATTCATCTATTCATCACCAATGCGTAACAAAGGTTTTATCCTAGTATTGACGGTTATAGTATCGGCGCTGTGCTTGTACTATTTATCGTTCTCGCTGGTCTCCAGAGGCGTTGAGAAAGACGCAACTGCGTTTGCCACTGATGCCAAAGGCAACGTAGACCACTACAGAAGACAGTCTTACATAGACTCGGTATGGAAAGCACCGGTTTTCAACTTCCTGGGCGCTGAGTATACCTACCAACAAGTAAAAGAAAGCGAACTGGGTCTTGGCCTTGATCTGAAAGGCGGGATGCACGTAACGCTGGAGGTTTCTCCGGTGGAAATCATCCGCGCGATGGCCAGCAACCGCAAAGACCCTGCGTTTGAGCAGGCCCTTGCCCGTGCTCAGAAACTGCAGGCCACCAGCCAGCAGAACTTTGTGGACCTGTTCTACAACTCCTACCGCGAGATTCAGCCAAACGCGAAACTGGCTTCTCTTTTCGCGAACAGCACCACCCGTACCCTGAGCTACAATTCAACTGACAAAGAGGTACTGGCTGTCATCAACAAAGAGGTTGACGATGCGGTAGCCCGTTCCTTCAACATCCTGCGTACCCGTATTGATAAATTCGGGGTGAACCAGCCTAACATCCAGCACCTGAAAGGTACCAACCGTATCCAGATTGAGCTGCCAGGCGTTGACAACCCAGAGCGTGTGCGCAAACTGTTACAAGGTACTGCTAACCTGGAGTTCTGGGAAGTTTGGAGCATACAGGAGTACGGACCTTACTTCACGCAGCTGAACGATTACCTGGTAAAACAAGAAGCAGCCAACAAACTGAAAGGCAACACCGCCGGTGCTTCTGCCCTTTCTGCTGCAACTGATACTACTAAAACACTGGCTAACGCAGCCGGTGCCGATACTTCTGCCTTGGCTGCTCAGTTGAGCAAACCAGCCGATAGCGCTGCTGCCAAGAAAGACTCTATCAACCCTAACCAAAGCTCACTGTTAGCGCGTCTGTTCACCACCCTGCCAAATGGCTTGGGCACTAACGTACGTGACACCGCTAAAGTAAACGCCCTGTTTGCGAAACCAGAAGTACGTGCCATCTTCCCTCAGAACCTGAAGTTCCTGTGGGGTGTGAAACCGATTGTGTCTAACGACGGTGCTGAGTTCCTGGAACTGTATGCCGTGAAAAAAGGCCGCGATGGCAAAGCTCCTTTGACTGGTGAGTACATTGCCGATGCCCGTCAGGATTACGATCAGCAAGGCCGTCCTGAGATCACCATGAGCATGAACGCCGCTGGTTCCAAAAAATGGCAGCGTTTAACTGGTGACAACATTGGTCGTCAGGTAGCCATTGTGCTGGATGACTATGTGTACTCTGCCCCAGTGGTACAAAGCGAGATTGCCGGTGGTAACTCTTCTATCTCTGGTTCTTTCACCATTGAAGAAGCGCAAGACTTAGCCAACATCCTGAAAGCCGGTAAAATGCCAGCTCCTACCCGTATTGTGGAAGAAGCCATTGTAGGTCCGTCTTTGGGTCAGGAAGCCATCAACCAAGGATTGCTTTCTTCTTTGGCCGGTATGGGTCTGGTAGTACTGTTCATGTTTGCTTATTACAGCAAAGGTGGTCTGGTAGCTAACATTGCCCTGTTCTTCAACATCTTCTTCATCATTGGTATCCTAGCGCAGTTTGGTACTGCCCTTACCCTGCCTGGTATTGCTGGTATGGTATTGACCATGGGTATGTCTGTGGATGCGAACGTACTGATCTTTGAGCGTATCAAAGAAGAGTTGCATGGCGGCATGAGCATGGGCGAAGCCATCAAGAAAGGGTATAGCAAAGCGTTCAGCTCCATCTTTGACTCTAACGTGACTACGTTGCTGGCCGGTATTATCCTGTACTTCTTCGGTTCAGGTCCGGTGAAAGGTTTCGCCATCACCCTGATGATTGGTATTGCTACTTCCTTCTTCACAGCCGTTTACGTATCCCGTCTGCTGATTGAGTGGATGACCAAAGGCAAAGAAACCAGCAAAATCTCCCTGGAGACGCCGCTTTCCAGAAACTGGTTCAAAAACATCAAGTTCGATATCCTGGGCAACCGCAAGAAAGCATACATGTTCTCTATTGCTTTCATTCTGTTCGGTATTGTGGCGGTGTTCATCAAAGGCGAGTTGCCGTTGGGCGTTGACTTTAAAGGTGGCCGTTCTTACGTAGTAGACTTCAACAGCGCGGTTCCTGCTTCTGACGTACGTTCTGCGCTGGATGACGAGTTCAAAGGTGCCGGTACAGAGGTGAAAACCTACGGTGCTGCCAACCGTCTGAAAGTAACCACCAGCTACATTGCCGAAGATGAGTCAACCCAGGCTGACGAAACCGTAAGAGCCGCTTTGGTGCAGGGTCTGAAAGAATACCAGAACCAGAACCCGCAAATTGTAAGCTCTTCTAAAGTGGGCGCCACCATGGCCGATGACATCCAGAAGACTGCCCTTGTTGCGGTATTGCTGGCCTTTGCGGGTATCTTCTTGTACCTGGCGGTGCGTTTCAGCCGCTGGCAGTTCAGCTTGGGCGGGGTAGTTGCCTTGATCCACGACGTGTTGGTGGTATTCTCTGCCTTCACCATCGCTAACCTGTTCGGTATCTCCTTTGAGATGGACCAGGTGTTCATCGCCTCCATCCTGACCATCATTGGTTACTCCATCAACGACACCGTGGTAGTGTTTGACCGTATCCGGGAATACACCACTGAGAATCCACGCATGAAGTTCCGGGACCTGGTGAACCCAGCCTTGAACAGCACGTTCAGCCGTACCATCATTACCAACTTAACGGTATTGCTTGTAGTGATCATCCTTTTCGTGTTCGGTGGTGAGACCCTGAGAGGTTTCTCTTTCGCGATGTTGGTTGGTTCCTTGACCGGTACTTACTCTACCCTGTTCATTGCCGCGCCAATTGTAGTAGATACTACTAACGTGGACAAAGAGAAACTGGTAGCTGTGAAACCAGCCGTTACTGCGGGCTAACAGATTGCTTATACATCAAACAAAAAGGCCGGACTTGTTAGTCCGGCCTTTTTGTTTGATACAACTTTCAATGGATCAGCCATCAATCACCCCAAAACCATGGAACCGGGCGTTAGGTTGTAAGCGTTTTTACCCTGTTTTTCCTGAACCAGGTCAGAATTGAAAAAGCAATGGCTGTTCATTCCAGACAAACAGCTGGGTAGAATTCCATTGAACAATGATATTCACGTTTATTCCCAGGCAGGAACAGCTTGCGCAGGTCCTTCTTCCAGCGATTTGATCAGCTTAGGAATACCCACAATCCAGACGATATCTCCTTCCTGAAACACCAACTCAGAATCTGGATTAAGGATTCTTTCCCCTTTTCTTTCTATGCCCACAATCAACCCTTTGGTTTTCTCCCTGATGCCTGAATGGCGGATTGACTTGTTCAACAAAGCGGAGTTGTTTTTTAACTGAAGCTTCTGAAGACTCACATTCTCCCGCTCACTGTCTTGCCCCGAGGTACTTCTGGCCTGGATAAACTTCCGGAACGCTTCAATCTGTTCCTCAGAACCAAAAACATAGAGTTTGTCATGCGGGAACAGTTGTTCGTTACGGGTAGGTGCCATGATCGTACGGTCTCCTCGCTCAATCACGGCCACATTTACCCCGTACTTCTCCCTTATCTGCAACTCCAGAAGCGATTTGCCTACCACTCTGGCCTCAGGCGCCACGTCAAAGCTGGTCAGATGCACATTCCAGGGCGTGAGCGTATGGTGCATCTTGGCGGCTTCATGAATTTCGCGGGCATTGAGATTCCTTAGGAACCGGTTCTCAATCCGGATGTAGAACCGCTGTATTCTTTTGGAAAAGAAGACCATAAACGCCATAATGACAAGCCCCACCAAAAACGCCAGCTGCACCGAGAAGAACTGGTTTAGCAGGAAACCAATGAAAAGAACAGCAATGGCTATTCTGGCAAAACCCAACACAATGACCAGGCTTCTATAATTCCGGTTGGCCCAGATGCGGCCTTGTGCCTCTTTCTGCGGATGGTGCACCGCCAAAGCCCAGAGAAACGGCGCCATCACCACCAGGGTAATCACGGTGGTGATGATGTCTCCCAGGTTGCCCTCCACTACATTTTGGGTGATAAAGGGATTCAGGTATCTGTCAGACAAAAGCACAATGCTGATGATGACCACGGAGTACACCACCAGGTTTATCAGATAAGATCTTAACACCAGTTTCCAGTCGCTGGTGGTGGAGATGGTTTGCGTGCCGGAGCTGTACTCATTCAAAGACTTCTGCCATTTCTCTGGTAAAACCCTTTCCACAAAGCGGTACAAGGGATCTGCCAGCCTGATCATGTAAGGGGTGGTGAAGGTGGTAATGGCTGAAACCGCTACCGCTACCGGATACAGGAAATCACTGGTTACTTTCAAGGTAAGGCCCAACGTGGCAATGATAAAGGAGAACTCCCCAATCTGCGACACGCTCATCCCTGACTGAATTGAGGTCTTCACGCCCTGCCCGGAAATCAACCCGCCGCCCGTAATACTCACGGCCTTCCCCACCAACGTCACCAGCGTGATGAGAGCAATGGGACCAGCATAGGTCACAATCATGGAGGGATTGATCAAAATACCCACAGACACAAAGAAGATAGCGCCAAACAAATCCTTGACGGAGGCAATAAGGTGTTCAATTTTCTCGGCTTTGGTGGTCTCGGCCAGGATAGAACCCATGATAAAAGCGCCCAATGCCGGGGAGAAACCTGCCTGAGCCGCCAGGATCACCATGAGCAGACACAAGGCAAGCGAGACAATCAACAAGGTCTCATCATTCATGAGTTTGCTGGTCTTGCGCAGAAAGGTAGGAATCAGGAAAATTCCGGCTAGAAACCAGAGCATCAAAAAGAAAGCAAGTTTCAGCACTGCTTCCAGCATCTCTGCCCCGGCAAACTGCTGGCTAACCGCCAACGTGGAAAGCAGCACCAGCAGCAAGATGGCTACCAGATCCTCTACAATAAGCACCCCAAACACCAGACCCGCAAAGCGTTGGGTTTTCACGCCCAGTTCATCAAAGGCGCGGATGATAATGGTGGTAGAGGAGATGGAAAGGATTCCGCCTAGAAAGATGCTGTCCATGGTAGACCAGCCCAGAATCTGCCCGGTGAGATAGCCCAGCAGCAGCATGACCACCACTTCTATCAAAGCCATGATGGACGAGGCTCCGCCCACCTTCACCAGTTTCTTAAAGCTGAATTCCAACCCCAGGCTGAACAGGAGGAAAATCACGCCTATCTCGGCCCAAATGTTGATGTTTTCTATTTCTATAATGGTAGGGAAAAGGGAAAAATGGGGCCCCACCAGTAAGCCCGCTATGATATAGCCCAGGACTAAGGGCTGTTTCAGTTTTTTGAAGATAAGGGTAGTGAGACCGGCAGCCCCCAGTATCAGTCCCAGATCCGTCACAAGATGTGGTAAATGCGTCATATATGAACAAGTGTAAAGGAAATTCAACCGCTCGCTCCAAGGCAGCAGGCAGCATCAGGTTTGCTGGAATTTGGTATTCGAATAGCGGGAAGAGCTCCCTTTCCTTGGTTTAGAAACAATGGAGCAAGGCAGGAGCAGATTACTCCCTAATAGTAGTCGGTGGTCACGGTTTTGCGCAGAAACGCGCAGAACAGGCCATAAACGTAAAGGAAGCGGCAAGTGCAGGCACCAGCGTTTTACGCCGGCACAAAAAAGGCATCCGCCTCAGGTTTTCCGCAGGGATTCTGGGAATCTAAGGGGCGTTGGGCTGAAGAGAAAAGAGAAGAAGTTTTTCCTGGGCTACAACCTCCCACGGGAAATTCAGGAGAGA
The DNA here is from genome assembly GCF_017355955.1 of Sabulibacter ruber. GTDB lineage: Bacteria > Bacteroidota > Bacteroidia > Cytophagales > Hymenobacteraceae > Nibribacter > Nibribacter ruber_A. The sequence continues at coordinate 2,175,797 of NZ_JAFFID010000001.1, forward strand.
GGGCAGGGAAAACGCTAACACCAAGGGCATGAACCCCTCTGAGGCACTGCCCTGCACGGCAGGGAACAATTTCAGGAGAGGCGCTTTGGCGGGTTTGGCATCTGGGAAGGCGTGAACCGCCTCCTGCTGCACCTTGGGAGTATCTGAGTGGCCCACCCCTGTTTTCAGGCTTGAACTTCCCGGGGCCGGTTTGCCCGTGGTGAAACTCAGCAGAAATTTATAAACCTCTACCTCCTGCCCCGGCATCGTGAGTGCCCATAGCAGCATCACCCCCATCAGGGGCAATTTGAAAGGTGATTTTATATATCTGAGTACCCGGTACAGCATTATTGTAAAGTTAAAAATTTCTGGGCCTGTCGCCAAACCAGCTCTGGCTTTCGGGTGGTTTTCTCCCGTTTTACAAGCAAGACTGGCAGCATAACCGCTATCTCATTGCCATACAGATCATTTTTAACCTGTTTTCCTGGAAATACCCCTAAAACGGGCCTGGGCATTTTCTGTCCTGCGCGAACAGGATTGTGCCAGATAAAACCCTATATTTAGTATCTTGCTCATTGAGCACCTCTCAAGGTTAGCCTTCACCAGATACTTTCGCCGCCCATGCTTTCCACCGCCGCCCATCACATAGATGTCAGAGCAGAACTCAAGAACATTCCCCTTATCTTATTAGGCATCCTCTCGGCCGGTATGGGGTTGAAAGGTTTTTTGCTGACCAACCACTTCATTGACGGCGGAGTAACGGGCATTTCCATGCTCATTACCCATCTCTTCGGGATACCGCTCTCCCTGCTGATCGTGGTCATCAACCTGCCTTTCATTTTTATGGGCTACCGCTACGTGGGCCGGGTGTTTGCCATCAAGAGTGCCTCGGCTATTGTGGGGCTATCGGTGTGTCTGGCGGTTGTGTCTTTCCCGGAGATTACGTCTGACAAGATGCTGACGGCCATTTTTGGGGGAGTGTTCATTGGGCTGGGGATTGGGTTGGCCATGCGCGGGGGAGCCGTTCTGGACGGCACCGAGGTAGCGGCCGTGCTGGTGAGCAAGGTGAATCCTTTGATGAAAGTGAGTGACGTCATTTTGTTGCTCAACATCATCATCTTCTGCACCGCCGCCTTTTTCCTGGGCATGGATGTGGCCATGTACTCCATCCTGACGTATTTCTCGGCCTCCAAGATGATTGATTTCCTGCTGCACGGCATTGAGCAGTACACGGGCGTGACCATCGTCTCCCGCATGAGCGAGGAGATACGGGTGGCCATCACCGAGAAACTGGGCCGCGGCGTGACCATTTACCAGGGCAAGCGGGGCTTCGGGAAACGGGGCGATAACCTGGAGATTGATATCATTTTCACGGTGGTCACCCGCCTGGAGATCCCCGCCCTGCGCAAGGAAGTAAAGCTTATTGACCCGGAAGCCTTCCTGATCCAGCAAAGCATTGATGACACCGATGGCGGCATGGTGAAAAGACGCACTCTGCACTAAACCTGTCAACTGTCCTATTATAATAAGCGAAACCTCCGTTTAGGGCTTGTTTTTCAGAAAACAGGTCCTAAACGGAGGTTTCGCTTTTGTGGATAATGCCCCTAATGAACTTCAACTCAGCATTTCCTCTGATTGAAGCTAATCGCCTAATCTAAGCGTTAATTTTTTCCTCTGGGGTTTTCTGGCCCACCAGGTTTTTCTTCAGGAACCACCAGTACATGGGAAAACCGGTAAGCATGAGCACCATACCAATTCCCGCTTCCCGCGGACGAACCAATATGGTGTTGAAGAACAAAGCCACGCAGAACACCACCATAATGGCCGGCACCACCGGGTAACCCCAGGCCTTGTACGGACGGTGCGCATCGGGCATTTTGCGGCGCAGGATGAACACGCCCAGCGTAGTGGCGCCATAATAGATGAACACCGCGAAGATGATCATATCGGTGAGTTGGTCAAAGGTACCGGAGAGCACCAGCACGCAGGCCCACACGCACTGGAACACCAGGGAGTTGGCGGGTACTTGCGCCTGATTCAGGTTGGCGGCTTTCCGGAAGAACAGGCCTTCCCGCGCCATAGCAAAGTAGGTGCGGCAACTGGCCAGGATAGTGGCATTGGTACAGCCCAGGGTAGTCACCAGAATCAGGATGGAGATGAAAAAGCCGCCTCCGTTGCCCCAGAAGCTTTTCACGGCCTCAATGGCGGCAATCTGGTTTCCGGCTTTGAAAATGCCCTCAATGTCCTGAATGGGCAGCAGCGCCAGATATGTGGCGTTGACCAACAGGTAAATAGCGATCACGGTAAACACGCCAATGGTGATACCGCGCGGAATGTTCACGTGCGGATCTTTGATTTCGCCGCCAACAAATCCCACCGAAGCCCAGCCCTGGTACGCCCAGAACGCCGAGAGCATGGCCGCAAACACCGCGCTGAACGAAACCGGTTGATTGTTGGAGGTCTGCAAATCAAAACTGCGGCTGAGGTCGGCGTTTCCGCTTCCCAACCCGAAGAGGATGATGAGGCCAATCCCGATGAACACCAGAATGAGAATGGCGGTGCTCAGGCCGGCTCCCGCCTTCACGCCCCGGCTGTTGATCCAGGTCAGGAAAATGATGAGCAGAATAGCCGTGAGTTTCACGTTGAAATCGGCGAAGGGATAGAAAACGCCCGCAATGCTTACATCGGCTAACTCTGGCAGCAACGGCGGCACCGCGGCCAGGCTGTGCAAAGACTGCGCAAACACGTAGGCCAGCGACGAAATACCCGCCGTCTGAATCACAGTAAACAGTGACCAGCCGTAGATAAAAGCGAAAAAGCGGTTGTAGATGCGTTTGTAATAGGCGTATTCGCCGCCTGTATCGGCGAGCAGACCGGCCACCTCGGCATTGCTTAAGGCCCCAAAAAGAGTGATAATCCCGCCTAAAAGCCAGCAGATCAGCACCCAGCCCGGCGAATGGAGCTCGGCGGCCATAGGCGCCACTTTCTTGTACACCCCAGACCCGATGATGTTCCCGATCACCACTACCACTACCAAGCGGAGCCCCAAAGACCGATGAAGCTGCGTTGTATTACTACTCATAATTGAAAAATTGTTTCTATAAAGAACGGAAATCTACGGAGAAATCCTAACAACCCCAGAATTGGATTGCCTGAGGGCTCAGCCACAGCCCAATCAAAGGCGGCTAGTTTCCTTCCCATTTAGGAAATTCAGGCAGGAAACGGAAGATTGAGTCACCGTTGGGCGAGCGACCTCTCCTGCTGTTTTCAACTCCCTTCCAGAAAACGGCCCCAAAAAAGAACCCGGTGATTCTCTCCCTCACAGCTCAGAACTGCAGAAGAGCCGCGTCTCCACCGTAAGTCCCTCGCTGTAAACCTGTTCCTACCCATGTTTAAACATAAATCTGGCGAGTAAAGCCTTTGTAATCAGAAATATCATTATTTTTGTAGACATGAAATACACCAAGGCCATCCCGTCAGCATTCCCTCAGAAGTTTGCGGTGGTTGATTTTCCTTTTCCGTTGGCCTGCCCCTTTCCTTTCTCCCAAATTCAGGTACTTTCTGTTGCCGCCTCAGAGCTTTCTTTGAGGAGCGGGAAAACAGCCTCTTTTTGTGATTTTAGGCATAAACTGATGCCGGAAGAAACAAGCTTTCAACAGACTGCTGGCACCTTCTTCCGCTCTGATAGCCAGATAATTCCCGGCACCCTGAAAAAGGCGACCAGGAAAGGGAATGTTTCATTGCGTTTCTCCGTAAACGAACCTAATCACAACTGATCACACTACGCCTTTTCCTAAAACTGTGAAAATACCGGCCAATCCACTCTTGCTTCAGCATGAACTGAATGCCCAACCGGGCGGATTGGCTAATGTGTCGCGACTTCTCGGGAACAACCAATTACCGGTGGGCCGCGCCGCAAAGTGTCTCAATCAAATCTTTTTAATTCTTTCAACTCCTTTATGAACCGTTTTACCGGCTTAATAGGCATCGTCCTGATCCTTGGCATTGCGTACCTGCTGTCCAATAACCGAAAAGCCATTAACATGAGGCTGGTGACCGTGGGGCTTTTGCTTCAGGTGGGTCTGGCCTTCTTTATCCTGAAAGTCCCGTTTGGGCAAATGATTTTTGAGCGACTGGGGTATTACATCACCCAGATTTTGAGCTTCTCAGACCGTGGCGCCGAATTCGTGTTCGGGGCGCTGGTGAACAAAGAGAAAATGGACCGGGCCTTCGGCGTGGGCAATGACGTAATCTTCTTCTTCAAGATTGTGCCTACCATCATCTTTGTGGCGGTTCTGGTGAGCATTGCCTATCACATTGGCCTTATGCAGCGGATTGTTTCCGTTGTGGCCCGCGGAGTGCACAAACTGATGGGCGTGAGCGGCAGCGAGGCCGTATCTAACGTGGCCAGCGTGTTCGTAGGCCAGGTAGAAGCGCAGATCATGATTAAGCCGTACCTGCCTACCATGACCAACTCTGAGCTGCTGGCCTCAATGGCGGGTAGTATGGCCTGTATTGCCGGGGGCGTAATGGCCGTGTACATTGCCCTGGGCGTACCTGCTGAGTACCTTATTGCCGCCAGTTTGATGGCCGCGCCCGGTGCGTTGGTGATCTCCAAGATTGTTTTCCCTGAGACCGAAGTTTCCGAGACCAAAGGGAAAGTGGGCATTGAAGTGAAGAAACAGGACGCCAACCTGGTAGACGCTATCTCGCACGGAGCCTCAGACGGACTGCGCGTAGGTTTGAACGTGGTAGCCATGCTGGTGGGCTTCATCGCGTTGGTGGCTTTGGTTGACTACTTCCTGGGCTTTGTGGGTTCTTTCCTGGCCGGTCTGGGCTTGTCTCTGGACGGCATCGGGATTGAGTTAGAGCACCTGAGCCTGAAAAGCATTCTAGGCAGTATCTTCTCCATTTTCGCGTTGGCGATGGGCGTTCCGGCCAAGGATATGTTCGCGGCGGGTTCCTTAATGGGGACCAAGATTGTGATCAACGAGTTTGTGGCCTACTTAGACTTAACGGCTATGAAAGGCAGCCTAGACCCAAAAACCCTTTTGATTACCTCTTTTGCGCTGTGCGGTTTCGCCAACTTCAGCTCCATTGCTATCCAGGTGGGGGGTATTGGGCAGCTGGTACCGGAAAGACGGAAAGACCTGGCCGCACTGGGTGTGAAAGCCCTTATCTGCGGTACGCTGGCTTCTTACCTGTCTGCTTCGCTGGCCGGTATTCTGCTGTAACCCAAGAAGAACTTACTTCTTTTTGTCTATTGCCTCCTGGTGCCGCTCCATGGTATCCAACACTTTCTCGGGGTGAACGTCTTTAGCCAGTTCGTCCATCTCGGGGTCGTGTGATTCCTCAATCTCCAGTTTCTTGGCGATGGCGGTCACCAGCGTAATGAGACGAGTCACTTCATGTTCAGCCAACAGGCTTACCTGCAGATCCAGGTCTGCACGTTTATCGGCCTGTTCGCTGGACCTGTTCTGGCTGATGAGCACAAACGTGGACAGGAAAATGGCCTCTACCGAGGCGAACATAGCCAGCACCACAAAAGACTCATCAAACGGCGGAAGTCCCAGCCATCCCAGGTTCCAGACAATCCAGGTCCCGAACAAAGCCAGGTGCAAGTACACAAACAGCATGCTGCCGGTAAACTTGGTAATGGCATCGGCAATACGGTCTTTGGAGGTACGGTTCTTTTTCTCTACCTCGCGGCGCTCCAACAAAGCCTGAATGTTCCGCTGCACTATCTGGGCCATGTGATGCCCTGGTTCTTGTCTCTGCTCTTCCATTGCTTCCCAATTTTGCAGCAGTATACGCGATAATCGGGATGAACAGATGTCGAACTAATACGGGATATTTTCCTGAAATGAGGCAAAAACCAGAAAAGCCTTGCCTTTGGGCTGAAACATGGTTCAAACTGGTAGCTTAGGGTAGACAAAAGCTTGCCCTGAATAACCTACAACGCCCCATAAACAATAATTGCCCTCTTCAGACACTTCTTGCCAAACTAAAAGGAGTATCTGAAGAGGGCAATTTTTTTACAGTTGGCAGACGTTCATCTGAACGTCTCCTTAGAGCTAAACTGCGGGCTTCTCCATAATGCGGCGCAACCACTTGAGCATGAGCACCAACACCAAAGCCGCCGACACGGTCACCGCGAAGTTCACCCAGAAGAAGTAAGACTTGTCATCATACTTGTCCCACATGCTGGCCAGAATACCAGAAAGCTTGTTCCCGATGGAAGTGGCGATAAACCAGCCGCCCATCAGCAGGGCCGTCAAACGCGGCGGACTCACCTTTGATACCAGTGAAAGCCCCATCGGGCTGAGGCATAGCTCTCCAATGGTCACCACAAAATAGGTGCCTACCAACCACAGACTGGAAACTTTATCCTGGCCGTTGCCGCCCGCCCAAACGGCTCCCACCATCACCAGCGTGGAAAGGCCGGTGATAAACAGCCCCCACGCCATTTTAGCCGGCGTGCTGGGTTCTTTGCCCCTTCTGCGCATAAAGCCCCAAAACGCCACCACCAACGGCGTTAAGGTGATTACGAAGAACGGGTTGATGGACTGAAACAGCTCCGTGGAAATCAAAGACAACGGACGGTCTTCCTGTGGCCATTTCTCCTGAGGCAGGTTGTTCAGGTAAGGCTCTACGCCCTGTTTGGTGATTACTTTCCCCTCGGCATCGGTGCGGGTCCGGAAAGCGGCGTCAAAGTCTGGGACAGTGGTGGGTGCGGCGTCCACGGTCTGCACCATGCCCAATGATTGCGCCGGTTTCTCCAGCCACTCGGGCAAACCTCGATCGGTGTAGTACTCGGCCCAGGTGGTGAGCGCGGTTCCGTTCTGCTTGAACACGCCCCAGAACACAATTACCACGGCAAAGATGGACAGCAGCGCGGCAATAGGCTTCTTGTCCTCAGCGGTGGCGCGGGCCCACAGGCTCACGTAGAACAGGATAATCGGAATAGACCCGAAGATGAAGGCATCGGTAGAATCTGACCCGAACACATCACCGGGAATCAGAACCCAACTCAAAATACCTACTACTACGGCCGGCACAATCACAATCCCGAACACTTTCCAGAGCGGCATGTCATGCGGCTGGGCCGGCTTGCGGATGTCATAGGCGCTGTGCGTTTTGTTGCCCACCCAGAAAATAATCAACCCGATGAACATGCCGATACCGGCTGCCAGGAACGCGAAACCCCAACCGTAGGTATTGCGCAGGTACGCCGCCACAAAGTTGCAGATGAACGCGCCCACGTTAATGCCCATGTAGAAGATGTTGTACCCGGCATCTTTCTGCGGCAGGTACTGCGGTTCTGAATAGAGATTCCCCAGCAGCGTGGAAATGTTGGCCTTGAAGAATCCGTTGCCAATGATGATGAGCGCCAGAGACAAAAAGAAGAACGTTTCGCCGGGCAAAGCAAGACCGCAGTAGCCCAGGCCCATCAGGACCCCGCCAATGGTGATGGACAAGCGATAACCCAGCAACCGATCGGCCAGGAGACCGCCAATGAAGGGAGTTAAAAAGACAAGCGCAATGAAAGTACCGTAGATGTCGGAGGCTTGGTCTTTGGGCATGGCTAGCCCACCGCTTTGGGTATCAATCATGTACAGGAAGAAAATCCCGATCATGAGGTAATAGCCGAAGCGTTCCCACATCTCCGCCAAAAACAAGTAATATAACCCTTTAGGGTGCTTAGAACCAGGTGCTGACATTTTTGATGATTTGGTCAGCTTTGAAAGTAAGAAAAACTGGTGATAAAGCAGAAAGAGCTTAAAAATTTAAAGCAAAAGCTTGCTTTCGTTCTACTACAAAGGCCAGTTTCTGCTTCTGTTTTAAGGCTACTTTGAGCAAAGAAGACCCAAAACAGATTCGTTGGCTGGCGGTGCCTTTGCCTTACCTCTTAGAAAAGAAAAAGGCCCTGGTAAAAGTTTACCAGAGCCTTTTATATAAAAATTAAACGCTTTCTAGTTACAGCACTACGCCTTCGGCAACCACTTCCTGTACTTCTGGCACCATGCGCTTCAGCAGGTTTTCAATACCGGCTTTCAGAGTTACCGTAGCAGAAGGACAGCCGCTGCAAGAGCCTTGCAGGTTCACGGTTACCACACCCTCTTTGTAAGAACGGAACGTGATGTTACCGCCGTCTTGCTCTACCGCCGGACGCACATAGTTCTCCAGCAGGTCAATCACTTTCTGAGAAATTTCCGCGTCTTCGGCAGAAAGGTCAGCGGGAACTTCAGCCGATGCAGAAGCCGCGCTGGTTGTCACCGGAGTTCCCAGGAAAATAGGTCCACCCGCTTCTACGTACGACTTAATGAAAGTTCTGAGTTCAGGAATCAGGTGCGCCCACTGAACCGGCGTATTTTTAGTGATGGTCACAAAGTTGCTCGCGATGAATACCCGAGACACATAGTCAAAGTTGAACAGTTCCTGCGCAAATGGAGAATCAACGGCGCTTTCCACGGTTGGATAATCCACGCTTCCGCCCTCGCCCAGCAAGGTTGAGTTCAGAACAAATTTCATTGACTCCGGGTTAGGGTTCGCCTCGGCGTACACAGATACCGGCTTTGTTGTATTATCAGTCATGGCTATCTTCTTATTTATAGTAAAAACTTACGGTCAAGAGTTTAAGTTTCCAAAAGTAAAGAGAAATTCCGATACGTGATAGTTACTTTGTGGGTACCACCTCCTGGTGTTTTGCGGCGGGTTTGGGCAAAAGAGGCCCAAATCGAGGCCCCATTCCAGCAAAAGCCGTACCTTTAGCCATCTACATCGTTCACCATACCCCGCGCCTATGCTCAATGCGTTCCTCCTTTTGTCAGCTAATCCGCCGGCTGTTCCTGGTTTCCTGATTGCTCCTTTCGCCTTACTCATCGGTTTAATTGCCACTGGCCCCATCTTCTTCCCCCATTTCTGGCACAAACAGTTCAAAACTATCTCCGTGGGCCTGGGCCTGCTGGTATTGGCCTATTACTTATTTGTGCTGCATGACCATCACCTTCCCGCCGAGACCCTGGCCGAGTACGCTTCCTTTGCTATTCTGCTCAGCTCTCTGTACATAGCTGCCGGCGGCATTTACATCAACGCCAACGCCAACGCCACCCCTCTCATCAACGTGGGCATTTTGGTTTTTGGCGCGATCATCGCAAACGTCATTGGAACTACCGGGGCCTCTCTCCTGCTCATCAGGCCGTTCATCAGGCTGAACAACCACCGCATTAAGCCCTACCAAATCGTCTTTTTCATTTTCATTGTGAGCAACGCGGGCGGTATGCTGACTCCTTTGGGTGATCCGCCCTTGTTCATCGGGTTCCTGAAGGGCGTTCCGTTCTTCTGGACACTGCAGCACCTCTTTACTCCCTGGCTTATTGCAATAGGTTCCCTGTGCCTCATTTTCTTTGTCTTAGATAGCCGTAATAAAGTGGGTTTTGTGCCCAAGGCAGACGTAAAAGAACGAAACGAAGCCAAAACAGAGTTCTTCTTTACCGGTAAACGCAACATCCTCTGGCTAGCGGTGATTATTGGCGCTACGTTCCTGAATCCGGCGTCCTTTGACTGGTTACCTTACATTCCAATGGAAGGAGGCATCAAGGTTTCTTTTGTACGAGAACTGGTTCAGCTGACAGCCGCCCTGCTGTGCTTTAAATTCGCCAGCCGTACGGCATTGAACGGTAACCATTTCTCGTTTGACCCTATCATGGAAGTGGTGTTCCTGTTCTTCGGGATTTTCTTCACCATGATGCCTGCTTTGCAACTATCCGCCGAGCTGGCTTCCTCCCCTGAGTTTGCCGCCAAGCTAACGCCTTCGGTGTTCTACTGGGTGACCGGCTCGCTCTCCGGCGTGCTGGACAACGCCCCCACCTACGCCAACTTCCTATCCCTGGGCATGGCGAAGTACCACCTGAACTACGCCGATACCACGCAGGTCCACAACTTCGCTTTCGGGCTGGGCCAAACCCCGGAAACCTTGCTGGTTCTGGAAGCGATTTCCATTGGCGCCGTACTCTTCGGGGCGATGACCTACATTGGGAACGGCCCCAATTTCATGGTGAAAGCCATTGCCGAGCAAGCCGGCATCAATATGCCTCCCTTCTTCCAATACATGTTCAAGTACTCTCTGGTCTACCTGCTACCCGTTTTAGCCTTGGTATGGGCCATTGAGATTCTGTAGCTGCATATTATTTGAGCAAACCGAAAAGGGGCTGTTTTCCGGAAAACAGCCCCTTTTCGGTTTTATAATTCTAAGATGAGAGAAAGAGTTGCAAGAGCAGTTATTTCGTGATGAAGGTTTTGTTCTGAGTGAAAAGGTTCTGTTGCTTGGTATGACTGTCTCTGTGGAATGCGTGCGGACACGAGCCGGAGGCTCGCGCCAGCGGATCAGCAATCGTGCATTTGAGGCTAGCGCCTCAGGGCAGTTACAAACTGCCACCATTATAGGTCCAAGTCACAGACTTGAACCATGATGAGGGCAATGCGTGCAGGAGACAAGGCAGTGCCTTGTCTCTACGGTTCCACCATCACACGATTCAATCATTACTGCTTCTGCTTCTACTACTTTCTCTTATTCCAGTCTTTCGGGCGAGCGCCTTAGCAGGTTCCAGTGCCGCTAGGCATTGCGACCGCCAGGGAGCAAAGGAAGCTGGTACAGCGCGAGCGCGGAAGACGGGGCCCCGCGGCCGTGAGCGCAGAAAGCTACCTATGGAAAGAGCTGCTTATGAGTCACTGGATCAGCCGCCGCTACGCCAGCAACGGCAGACTACAAATCCTAAGAACATCATCTTCACCCGCCGCTGCAAGTAAGAAACTTTCATAAAACATTTCGGGCCTGTTTTCCAAAAAACAGGCCCGAAACACACTTCTAGTCTATTCTATTCGTACGTTGCCGCAGCACAAAATCCGCCAGCACCAGCGCCGCCATGGCATCTACAATGGGCACCGCCCGAGGCAACACGCAGGGGTCATGCCGACCTTTGCCTTGCAGGGTGATCTCCTGGCCAGATTGATCAATGCTGGTTTGGGGCTGCAGAATGGTGGCTACCGGCTTGAATGCTACTTTGAAATAAATGTCCTGCCCGTTAGAGATGCCGCCCTGGATACCGCCGGAGTGGTTGGTGCGGGTTTTCACGTTGCCTTCTGCATCGGTGTAAAAGACATCGTTGTGCTGGGAGCCGTACATGCTCACGCCTTCAAAGCCGCTGCCGTACTCAAAGCCTTTCACGGCGTTGATGCTCAGCATGGCCTTGCCCAGTTCCGCGTGCAGTTTATCGAAAACGGGCTCGCCTAAGCCCGCCGGTACGCCTTTGATCACGCAGGAAACCACGCCGCCAATGGTATCTAATTTATCGCGGGTTTCCTCAATGAGCTGGATCATGGCCTGGGCGGTCTCGGGGTGTGGGCACCGCACGATGTTGCTATCTACCTGGCTCAGATCAAGCTGGCTATAATCAGCGGGAGCGTGGATAGGCCCCACCTGCGACACATAAGCGGTAATCTGGATTCCTTGCAAGGCCAAGAACTTCTGCGCCATAACCCCAGCCGCTACGCGGGCCAGCGTTTCGCGGGCCGAGCTTCTGCCCCCGCCTCTATGATCGCGGGAGCCGTACTTGGCGGTGTAAGTATAGTCTGCGTGCGAGGGGCGGTAAGCCTTTTCTATGTGCGAGTAATCATGGCTGGCCTGGTCTTTATTGAAAACCGCCAGCGCGATGGGGGTACCCTGCGTGTGTCCGTTGAAGATACCCGAGAGAATCTGCACCTGATCTTTCTCGTCGCGGGGCGTGGTGATCTTGGACTGGCCGGGCCGACGACGATCCAAAGCGGCCTGAATCTCCTCCACCGTGATGGGTAAACCGGCTGGGCAACCGTCAATGATCACGCCCACGGCCGTACCGTGCGATTCTCCAAAAGTGGTGATCCGGAAAATGGATCCATATGTGTTACTCATTTCCTTCTTAGTATGAAAATAAACAAAGCCCCGCCAAACAGCACCGCCAACACTATGTTAGTATACAGGCGCACCTCTTTGAACTGGTCTAAGCTGACGAGCTGGTTGCTTTCTGTATCGGCAATATTGTAAAATTCGCCCACATCTTGCTCCCTTATGAAACTATTTTGGTCTTCCTGTCCCCGTACCCGCACAGAAATGGCTGGTCTGAGGGTATCGTACCGGGCAGTTACGGGATTGAAATACACCCACTGGAAGAGTTCGTGCAACGGAAACTGACCTGCCTGTCGGCCCACAATGAAATAGCGGAAGGTCTTGCTGCCCGTCAGGCGGCCTTGGTTCACCTCCAGGTATTGCCGAATCTCAGGGGTGTAGATTTCCAGTTCGCTGGATATCCCAATGCTTTGCGGAGCGGCCAGGGTCCTGATGTTTCCCTCGCCCACCACCTTGAAAAGATACACCAGATTCTGGTTCAGGGAGATGCTGTTGCGCGACACCTGCTCCTCCAGACGGTACACGCCCACGGGTACCTGGTCACGCAAAGGGTGCGGTGGCAGGCTGCGCACGGTCACCTCCTTTAATTGGGTAGTGTAGGTTTTATACTCCGGCAAGCGGTTCTGGGTGAGCAGCGAAGGATTCCTGGCCACCTTGTACTTGATCATCTTCAGACCTACTGCCGGGAACTTGAGCGGCTGCGACGTGATGGGGAACAAAATGGCCTCATACAGTTTGTAGCGGGTGAAAGGCTTTTCCCCAATTTTGATTTTCTCGGGTAGAATCTCCTCTTGCTGTACCACTTCCTCCAGCGTGCTCCGCTGCTTTAATTGCTGAATGATGGTACCTATCTGGGAATTGAATTCATAGAAATCCAGCAGGCCCAGGTCTGAATCTGCTACATAAAACCAGAGGGAGACAGGAACCGCTTCACCGGCAAACACCCGCGTCTTGGGCAGGTGTAACGTGAGAAAGGCATTTTCTTTTACCTCCACAAACTCTGGCGCAGCGGGGGTTCCGGGAGTAGTGGCGGGCACCGTATCATTGGGTTTGCTTCCTGCTGGGGGTGGGAGGGCGCCTACCCTTCCCTTCATACCCGCTCCCTGCACGGGTTTTCCATCTACGGTAAGGGTAAACGGCTTTACGGTGAATTCTCCTTCCTTCAAGGGGGCGTACTGCTGCGTGAGCGTGTACACCTTAGACACCTTCGTTCCCCGGGTAATGGTGGTGGTAAACGATTTCTGGGTACTTTTCTGCAGCCCTTCAATCTCGGGGAATCCTTCTACCTTGGCAGGACGGGTGTTGGGCGACTTTAATGAAATAGTGAAATATTGATCAATGGGAATGGACGTGGGCCCGTACTCAATGGTGTGCTCCTGTGCCTGGGCCAGGAACGCCCCAAACATCATCCACAGAAAGAGTACGACCGCATTTTTCATCTATTTCTTCCAAAACGGCCTTAAAACCGTTTTCTTATTTTCCTTCAAAAGTACGAATAACCCGCGAAGGGCCCCATTCACTAACGCCCAAAGACGGCAATCCGTCAAAATAATTCAAAAAATCAGTTTTTTTTCATCCGCTGAAATCCGGTGGAATATACCCCGTCGTAGGTCTCCCTGATTCCGCCGGAAAAGGGAAGGCGGAACAAATCGCGCTGGCAGCTTTCGGGTTTCCAGGGCGGGTTTTGTTTCACATTCAATTTTAAAAACTATGGCCAAAAACACCCCTTCAGTTCCTGGGCAAGACCTACTCCAGGGATTGAGCAACCCATTGAATCGCCGTTCTTTTCTCCGGTACACTGGAGCAGGCGTAGCTGCCTCGGCGCTGCTGCTTGCCGGTTGCGACGATGACGACGAAAGCACCGATAACATGACCGGAGGCGTAAACCTTGGCTCCGGCGATGTAGGTGTCCTGAACTATGCCTATGCCCTGGAGCAACTGGAAGCCGCCTTTTACACCGCGGTAGTCGCGTTGCCTAACTTCAATACCCTTTTTACCAGCGCCGCCGAAAGACAGGTGTTAACCGATATCCGCAACCACGAGATCGCGCACCGCGAGTTTTTCAAAGCCGCTATCACGTCGGCGGCCGCCAGCCAGATCATCCCCAACCTAACCCCTAACCTTCCGGCCGACGCCTTATCCAGCCGCGCTTCTATTCTGGCTACAGCCAAAACCTTTGAGGACCTGGGCGTAGCCGCTTACAACGGCGCCGGCAAACTGCTGACCAATGCCACTTTCCTGGGCATAGCTGGTAAAATTGTCTCAGTAGAGGCACGCCATGCCGCCGAGATCAGGGATATGATTGAGAACGGCACCTTTGCCAGCGGCCCCGCCGGTATCACCGCCGGTAACATTGTAGACGCCAACGGCCTGGATGTAGCCCTCACGCCCGCCCAGGTTCTGGCCGCCGCCCAGCCTTTTGTCAAGGAAATTATCAACGGAAGCAATCTGCCCACCACTTAATCAATCAGAAGCCATGAATATCTTCAACATACTAAAAGAAGTAGAGAAAGTAGATCCGGAAGTATTTGACCGCCTGGATCCCCGCCGCGAGGTTTTCAAGCATTTTGGGGGCTTCGGCAAAAAACTGGTGGCCGCTGCCATTCCGTTGGCCTTCGGTTCTATGCTGAACAAAGCCTATGGGCAAAATACCACCTCCATCAGAGATGTGCTGGAGTTTGCCCTGAAACTGGAGAACCTGGAGTACTATTTCTATAAACGGGCCGCTGACACCAATATCTTCCCTTCGGCGGCGGGCAAAACGGCCTTTGGCGTGATCCGGGATCACGAGGAAGACCACGTTAACTTCCTGCGCCAGGCCATTACAGGGTTGGGCGGTGCCGCCCCCACCACCTACACCGATGCCAACTTTGACTGGACCGCCAAAGGCTTGCTGGGCAATGCCACCTTTACTGATTACGGCACTATGCTGGCTGTAGCCCAGGCCTTTGAAGACACCGGCGTGCGGGCCTATAAAGGAGCCGCCCCGGCCCTCATCAGCAATGACACCGTGTTGCAGGCCGCCTTACAGATTCACTCAGTAGAGGCCCGCCATGCGGCTCACCTCCGCCGCATGCGCCGCGACATGGCCAACGGTGTTGCTAACCTGAAACCGTGGATCACCATGAAAGACCGGGGCGGATTGCCACCCGAGTTCCAGGGAATCTACGACGGAGAGGACAACATCTCCCAGGGCGGAGTTACCATTACGGGCACTTTTGGAGGAATCACCATAGACGCCAACGCTGCTTCAGAGGCTTTTGATGAACCGCTCACCGTAGCACAGGTTAATACAATTGTCACTCCGTTTATTGCGTAACTTCTTCATACTTAACAAGAAAGGCAATCTTAACAGATTGTCTTTCTTTATTTAATAATATTAAAAATTCAGTATAAAAACACTTATCTAAAATATAGATTTTGCGTATATATCAATCCTTTGACACAACACACACTCACCTATATCCTTTAAATAGTCATGTTAGAGTACGTAAAATTAATTTTAGATAAGGTTAGCTTTGACTCAGGCTTGTTTGAGAAAGAGCTCCGGAAAAGCATGCGCATGCTGGTTAGGAGTGAGTTGGAAACCCTACGCGAATGGTGCTACAAGCATTTTTCTGGCTCCTACACCAGCATCTTAGACAAGGTCTTCGGGAACGTGATGGCTGCCTAAAGAGGCCGGCTCGTTCGCCACAAAGCGCAGGTTACGGGTAAGCCCCGCAAAACCGGTGCGTTTTACGGCTGATTTCCTGAAAATATCACTGAACACTTCCTGAGTGAGCTCCATCCAATCACTGGTTGAGAGGTGGAGCAACTCTGGATGTGGGCTAAAAGCCGGCTCCTGATGCGGTTTACTGAACCGGTTCCACGGGCACACATCCTGGCAGATATCACAGCCAAACACCCAGTTCCCAAACTTCCCCTCTACCTCCTGCGGAAACTGGTCTTTCAACTCAATGGTGAAATAAGAGATACATTTGCTGCCGTCTACCACGTACGGTTGCGAGATAGCGTCTGTAGGGCAGGCATCCATGCATTTGGTGCAGGTACCGCAGTAATCTTTGATGGGGCCATCGGGTTCCAGTTCCAGGTCCAGAATCAGCTCCGCGATGAAAAAGAAACTGCCCACGCCGGGCCTGATGAGGTTGCTATTCTTGCCCACCCAGCCCAAACCGCTTTTCTTCGCCCACACCTTATCCATGACCGGGGCGGAGTCCACAAACACGCGCCCGCCCACTTCGCCAATCTCTTCCTGTATGTAATTGAACAGGGTTTTGAGCTTGTCTTTGATCACGAAGTGGTAGTCCTGCCCGTACGCGTACTTGGAAATCTGGAAGGTATCTTGCTCCTGCTTTTCCTCGGGGTAATAGTTCAGCAGCAGACTCACTACTGATTTGGCCCCGTCTACCAGCAACCGTGGGTCCAGGCGCTTGTCAAAGTGATTGGCCATGTAATGCATCTGGCCGTGCATGTTCTGGTTCAGCCAGGCCTCTAGCCGCGGAGCCTCTTCTTCCAGGAAATCTGCCTTAGACACACCACAATATAGAAAGCCCAGTTCCTGTGCTTTCTGCTTGATGAGTTGTGTATGTTTTACGGCCAGATTGAACATGGATTTTTGATTTATTTGGAGGCTGATCCCTTCTAGAAACAAAATTGGCGGAAAAGAATTTCACCAGCGCACCTTTTTGGTGTTTTTAGCCAGATTTTCAAAAAATAGCCTTCAAACGCACCTTTCTCCTTTCCTTTAGGTCGGCCAAGCACTGTTCACAGAAATCTGTCTTAGAGGGCAATTACCTGTTGCCTGTTTCAGATCAGAGGCTTGTTGGGTGGCAAAGTGTTAAAGTGCGTTAAAAAATACTTGCCCAGAGTTCCTTTTCCATTACTTGCAGCTGTATTCCTATTCCAACATAAAACATGAAAAAAGTATTCTTCACGCTGGCTTTTGCATCGCTGGCGTTTTTAGCCCAAGCCCAGGAAAACAAGGCAGCTTCTACGCCGCAGGCAGGCTCCGCCCCTAAGATGTTCCGCCCCAACCAGGAATGGAACTATGCCCAGGCCTACCGAAGCGGCAACCTTCTGTATATCTCCGGCACGGTAGCCAGCGGCCCCATGGACAAAGCCATTGACCAGGTGTACCGTACGCTGCAGATGACGCTGAAGCAGTATAACCTAGATTTTACCCACGTAGTGAAAGAGAATCTGTACACCACCAACATGGAAGAGACCTCTAAGCACCACCTGGTCCGGAAGAAGTTTTACGGCACCCACACCCCGGCGGCCACGTGGGTACAGGTAGTGCGCCTCCTGGAACCCAACACGGTGCTGGAAGTGGAGTTAATCGCCGAGATCAAGAAAACAGAATAAAAACAGGCCCGAAAAACAAAAGCCTCACAGGTTTTAAAAACCAGTGAGGCTTGAACTTACATTTTTAGAACTGTACCCTCGTAGTGTGTGAAGCTCCTACGAGTGTCTTATCATTACTCAGCCTGATCAAACAAGGTACCGCTGCGCACATGGTTGGGCGCTATCTTGCCCAAGTGACGGTAAGCGGCCTCGGTAGCCTCACGCCCCCGACTGGTACGCTTAATATAACCCTCCTGGATCAGGAACGGCTCGTACACCTCTTCAATGGTTTCGGCCTCTTCGCCGCAGGCGGTAGCGATGGTAGAGATACCCACCGGACCACCTTTGAACTTGTCAATGATGGTACTCAGGATGCGTTTGTCCATCTCGTCCAGTCCGCTTTGGTCTACGTCCAGGGCATTCAGAGCGAACTTGGCAATCTCCACGGTAATGGTACCGTCTCCTTTGATCTGGGCGAAGTCCCGGGTGCGGCGCAGCAGGTTATTGGCGATACGCGGTGTACCGCGGCTCCGGCGGGCAATCTCAAAAGCGGCATCCTCGTGGATAGGCGCTCCCAGAATCTCAGAAGAACGCTGCACAATGGTGGTCAACAACTTGGAATCATAGTACTCCAGACGGGCATTGATCCCGAAGCGGGCCCGTAGCGGCGAAGTCAGCAGACCCGAGCGCGTAGTGGCCCCAATGAGCGTAAAGGGATTCAACGAGATCTGCACGGAGCGGGCATTAGGGCCTGAGTCCAGCATGATATCAATCTTGTAGTCCTCCATGGCCGAGTACAGGTACTCCTCCACAATAGGGTTCAGGCGGTGAATCTCGTCAATGAACAGCACGTCGTTGCGCTCCAGATTGGTCAACAGACCAGCCAGATCGCTGGGTTTGTCCAGCACCGGGCCAGACGTAATCTTGATATTGGAACCCAGGGCATTGGCGATGATGTGCGACAGCGTGGTTTTCCCCAGACCGGGAGGTCCGTGCAAGAGCACGTGGTCCAAGGCCTCGCCCCGCATGATGGCAGCTCCCACAAACACCTTCAGGTTTTCCACCACCTTTTCCTGGCCGGTAAAGTCACCGAACTCCAGAGGCCTCAAGGCCTTGTCAAACTCCTTTTCGGTGGGTGAAAGGTGATCGGCAGAACCTTTTAAATAATCTTCTCTCATTGTAAAATCTCTCAGCGATAAGGCAAAGAATTCTCTGTAAAGATAACACTTCGGGGGCTAAAAACGGTCCATTCTAAGATAGAAAACTCTGCTTTTTGCTACTATTTTTACCAACACCAGGCACTTCAACCAATCTAATTAGCATAAATTGTTTTAAGCTTACTTCCTGAAAAACAGCCCCTAAACAGAAAAGGCAGCCACGTCTCCGCAGCTGCCTCTTCATATCATGTTCTAACAATGAACAATCAGCAATCAACAATTATTTGAAAGCCTGAATGCCTGTGATGTCTGCGCCGGTGATGAGCAGGTGGATGTCATGGGTACCCTCGTAGGTGATCACGCTTTCCAGGTTCATCATGTGGCGCATAATAGGGTACTCGCCGGTGATGCCCATGCCGCCGTGGATTTGGCGTGCCTCACGAGCCACGTGCAGGGCCATGTCTACGCTGTTGCGCTTGGCCATAGAAATCTGCTGGGTGGTGGCTTTGCCTTCGTTCTTTAGCACGCCCAAACGCCACACCATGAGCTGGGCTTTGGTGATTTCGGTCACCATCTCGGCTAATTTCTTCTGCACCAACTGGAAGCTGGCAATGGGTTTATCAAATTGGATGCGCTGCTTGGCATAGTTCAAGGCGCTTTCGTAGCAGTCAATGGCCGCCCCAATGGCTCCCCAGGAAATGCCGTAGCGCGCCGAGTCCAGGCAGCCCAGCGGACCTTTGAGACCGTCAATGTTGGGCAGCAGGTTCTCTTTGGGCACTTTCACGTTGTCAAACACTAACTCGCCGGTGGTAGAGGCCCGCAAGCTCCATTTGTTGTGGATCTCGGGGGTAGTGAAACCTTCCATACCGCGCTCCACAATGAGGCCTTTGATGCGGCCCTGCTCGTTCTTGGCCCACACCACGGCTACCTGGCATTCCGGGGAATTGGAGATCCAGAGTTTGGCACCGTTAAGCAGGTAATGATCGCCCTGGTCTTTGATGGTAGTCACCATGCCGCCGGGATTGGAACCAAAGTCAGGCTCTGTCAAGCCAAAGCAACCCAGCCATTCGCCGGAAGCCAGTTTAGGCAGGTATTTCCGGCGCTGCTCCTCAGAACCATAGGCGTAGATGGGGTACATGACCAGTGAACCCTGCACCGAGGCCGTAGACCGCATACCGCTGTCGCCGCGCTCTATTTCCTGCATGATGATGCCGTAGCTGATGTAGTCCAGTCCGCCGCCGCCGTACTCGGTGGGAATAGTGGGACCAAACGCGCCAATCTCACCGAATTTGGGCACAATCTCCTTCGGGAAGTGGGCGTCCTGGGCCCATTTCTCAATGTTGGGGGAGATTTCGCGCTTTACAAAATCGCGCATGGTCTGGCGGATGAGCTTGTGCTCGTCGGTGAGCAGGTCATCTACGTTGAAATAATCTGGAGCGCCGGAGTTGTCTGCAGCCATAGAGGTAAGGTTTTCTTCAATGTCTTCGGCCAAACATAACAAGAAACCCAACACCCGCCAACAGTTGTTAGCAAAACCTTTTAAGGGGTTGGTTTGGCTCTACGTTTTAAGGCTCTTTTCTTGTAATCAGGGCAAAAACAAACCCAGGCAACCTACTTCTTGGATTTATAGCTGACTTTCAACTTTTGGTAAACTTGCCCTAGTTGGGCAATTTCCTGACCGTACTGGTGCAGGTTGGTTTTTCCGGCAAAAGCCTGGTAGCACTTCGGGCCCAGGGTAGCAAGACTAGATTGCCAAGCCGCCCAGTCGGGTAAAGTTTGCAGCCGCTGG
Organism: Sabulibacter ruber; assembly: GCF_017355955.1. Taxonomy (GTDB): domain Bacteria; phylum Bacteroidota; class Bacteroidia; order Cytophagales; family Hymenobacteraceae; genus Nibribacter; species Nibribacter ruber_A. The sequence continues at coordinate 2,196,009 of NZ_JAFFID010000001.1, forward strand.
CCATAGTATTGATTGAAGGCCTGCACCAGGTAGTGCTGGGTTCGGTCTTCCAGCAGCTCTCCGCCGGGACCCAGCACAAAGATGGCCATGGGCACGATCATGTCATGGCCGGTGGGGTCCAGTAACTGACGCTCCTCAAAAAGGACGCGGCTCCTGAGCCAATCCTGCAGCCCCACAAGGCCCAGCGAGGGATCTACCGGTTGCCACTGTTTGGTGGTGGCATCGTAGACCTCCAGCCAGACATGGTCATTATGCTGCCGACCGAAGACTGACCCTCTGTTTCCTTTTTCCTGCACCAACTGGCGGGCATTCTCCTGCCGTTGCTCACTTTCTTTGTGGAGGTTGATTTCCTGCACCGTGCGTTGCTGCACCTGCAGTTCTTTCAGCATGGCTTTGGTGATGGAAGCCAGTTCAGCGCAGTTCCCGCCGCCCCGGGCGATGATCTGTTCCACCGTGCGTTTCTGGTAATCGGTGGTTTTCCACTCAAAATGCTGCACCAGCCAATGCACCACTTTCTGGGTCTTGGCAAAATCGGTGGGGGAATCGGCGGTGAATTCCCGGGCAAACTGGCGGTAGTCTTTCTTGATTAGTTGCAGCCACTCTGCGTCTGTTTTGCGCTGCGCTGCAGCCGGAGAAACAACACAGAAGAGTGCCGCCAGGAGAAGTAATTGGTAAACTTTTTTCATAGATGGTTTAGTATTCGGGTCTGGTAATGAATTTGATGAGAGACCGCTTGTAGGCCATAGACCCCAAAAAAATCGCCGGAGTTGCATCTGATGAGCAACTCCGGCGATTTTTGTTTTTAGTAAAGGTGAAAACCTAAAGGAACAAGCTACCTTCCATATAAGGCCTGTTTCTATGAAAACGGCTTAGAAACGCAGGCTGATCTGGGCCATGTAGTTGCGAGGCGCCTGCGGGAAGTAGTAGTTGTAATGATAGCGGGTGTTATCGCCTACGTAGTACTCAGAGAAGGTAAAGCCGTTGGCCTCGTACTCTTCATTGAACACGTTGTTCACCAGTAAGCCCAGTTCCACTTCCTTCATCCAGTTCACAGGTCTGAAACGGTAAAATACCCGCACGTCTCCTACCTCATACGGCTTCAGGCGGCGCTCCTGGCTGGCAGAATTGTCAAGGAACTGCTCACTCACCGTTCTGTACTGGAATTGGAACCGCAGCCCAGATACCGGCTGCACCTCTATCTGGTGCGAAGTTACCACGCTGGGCGAGTAAGAAATAGTAGTCTCCCCGTAGGTGGTGCGCAATTCTTCTACCGGGTTGTAGTCCTCGTCAAAGCGATACAGCGTCTCCCCGAAGTTCTTGATGCGGTTGCGGCTCAGGGACAGGTTGGAGGTGAAGCGGGCTAACTCGCCCAGTCCTATCCCGGCGGCCAGTTCCACCCCGGTTCTGTAGCTTTCAGGGATATTGGTTCTGAGCGGGGTACCTACGTTGTTCACCTGGCCGGTAAGCACCAGTTGATCTTTGTAATCCATGTAGAAGTAGGTGAGGTCGGCGGTGAGGCGCAACGGCAGGCCGTTCAGTTCGCCTAAAGGCTGATGTAGGCGGTAACCGGCTTCCCAGTCTACCATGCGTTCGGCTTTGGCCTTATCCCCTACCGGACGGTCAGTGAAGTCTGAGCGGGTAGGCTCGCGGTGCCCTACCGCTACGGAAGCGTACAGCTGATGCGCCTCTGAGAGGGTAAAGGTAGCGCCGGCTTTCGGGTTGAAGAACTCGTAATTGGCGCGGGCCGTCACGTCGCGGTGGTCATCGTCGGTGCCATTGATTTTGTAGTTCACGGTGCGGTACTGCAGGTCCCCGAAGAAGCTCAACTGCTCGGTGGCCTGCCAGGTGGCTTTGCCGTACAGGTTGAAATCGGCTTTGCGGGCATTGCCGTCATAATAGCGGTGACCGGGCCTGATGGTGGGCGCATATTGTGCCCAGATTACTTCCCCGAAGTGATCGCCGGTGTAGCGGTTCCAGCCTCCACCCACTACCGCCGAAAGCTTGCCGGCGCCGCGGTACTGCAACGCAAATGTGGTGCCGTAGAAGTGATTGTCCAGCCATTTCTGGCGCACCAGATCGGTTTCCTCCACGGCGGTACCTCCTACCGTTACCGGCGGAATATTGTAGGCTTCCAAACTTTCCCCCGCCTTGTAGTTCTCATAAAACCCGAAACCACGGGTGTAATGCAGCGCCGCGTTCAGAGACAGCAGCGAGTTGAACTCGTGCCCATAATGCAGTTGGTAGTGGTACTGCTGGTAATCGTCTACTTCATTCTCATAGGGAGTGTCATCGCCCATCTCCGTTCCGGAGGAGTTGTAGCGACGGTTGGTTTTCAAAGTCTCCTCATCCACGCCGTTCCAGGCCTGATAGGTTTTCTCATGGCCCCCAAACACCACCACTTTGAGCAGGTCTTTGGCCCCGTAATACCCACCCGACAGGTAAAACGATTTCAGGTTAGAACTGGCGCGCTCAATGTAGCCATCTGAGGTAATGCGGGACAAACGGCCGTCTACGGCAAACTTGCCGCCCAGCAAGCCGGTGCCAAACTGCACGTTGTTTTTCCAGGTGTTGTAAGAACCGTAGGCATTGTCGGTGCGGGCGTAGGCCTCGGGGCTGGCGTCCTGGGTTTGCAGGTTCAGGCTGGCACCGAAGGCTCCTGGTCCGTTAGACGAAGTTCCCACCCCGCGCTGGATCTGCACATCCTGCAGGGAAGAAGCGAAATCTGGCATGTTCACGAAGAAAACGCCGTGACTCTCGGCATCATTCACCGGAATTCCGTTCACGGTTACGTTGATGCGGGTGATGTCTGAGCCCCTGATGCGCATGCTGGTGTAGCCCACGCCGGCGCCGGCGTCTGAGTTAGTTACCAGAGAAGGCGTGTTCTCCAGCAGATAGGGCAAATCCTGACCAAAATTGCGGCTCTCCAGTTCCTGCTTGCTCACGTTGGTGTAGGTGGTTCCGGTTTTCTCGTTGGCGCGGGTGGCGGTAACCAATACTTCCTTGGTGGCTACGCTGGTGCGGGTAAGCGGAATGTCCTGGCTTGCGGAAGTAGGCACGGTCACGGTTCGGGAGCCTGAGGCGTAGCCCAAATACGATACTTGAACGGTGTACTCGCCGGCCGGCAGGTTGGGGAAGGTATAATGCCCGGTGGCATCTGTGAGGGTGGAGCGGTTACCAGGCGTGATAGAAACGGTACTACTGATAAGCGGATTCTGCGTGGCGGCATCTATGACGCGACCAGACAGCGTGTTCTGCGCCATGGCCAACCACGGCAGCAGGAAGCCCCAAAGCAGGGCCAAAACTCTTTTCATTTGAAAGAAATAGATAAAGTAAAACAAACAGAAGCCACCAGGGGCCAGTGCTCCCACATGTTTTGTTTCCCTTGTTTTTCCCTTCGCCGGCACTACCCGGATCAGGTTCAATGGGTATGATCTCAGCCCGTTATATTAAGGCACCCCTAAAACTGAAGCAAAGCTACGCCCCCTATTTTTAGAAACCAACTCCCCCAGAAAGCTTCTGATATTTTTTTGCCCTATCGGTCAACATACCAAGGCTGCCATACGTTGAACAGGAAAGAGACGCCCGCGAGGCTGTGGATGTGATGTGAGACTTTAAATTCATCAATTGTTATGATGATCGTATACTCTTTGGCCATGTTTGCCTTGATAGCCTTTCTTGCGCTGGCCCCGCGTAAAAGACTAAGCGTACCCCCTCAAGACGACAATGACGATGACGGAGGCGAACCACTCAACGACGGTTTGCCCGATCTGGATCTTCCACCAGGCATTTGCCTGCCTATTAATGACTGGGAACCTGATTACAACCAACCACGGGTGAAAACCTCCCCTTTGGCGTAATTGGGTGTAATTGCGTGAAGCAAAAACCCGGAAGCATGGCATTAGAGAGCCAAGCTTCCGGGTTTTCTTATTTAATCCTATCTGAACTACTGAAGGTTCTTTTTTATCCACTCCAGAATTTGGTGCCGGGTTGCCACAGAAATCCAATGTTCATTGACAGGGGTAATCAGGGCTTCTTTTTTGCTTTTCAAGGTATTGTACACAATGTAGCTGGTGATGGGCGGACAAACATCATCATTATAGCCCCAGGTCCTAAACACCGGCCCCTTCATCAGCTTCGCTATTGCAAGTAAGTACCTGCCAGACTCTTTTTAGCATAAGATACCCGTACTATTAGTTAAAAGTGTTTACCTGCCTTTAGGCGTTGCTGGGAACAGCCATGGTTCATTTGGTTTCTACCACAATGACTCCGTTTTCCCCCAAAGAGCCGTAAATTGAATGCTGTGAATTGTCTTTACTGAGGATCTGCAGGCTGCTCACATCTGCCGTTTCATATTTGTTGAGATCCTTCAAAAAGGCACGCTGATGGTTAATAATCACTATAGGATACTTCTGGTGGCTGGTCTCGGGGGTAATTTTCAGTTCTTTCCTGGCGCGCTTCTCTAACGTCTTGTACAGGGTTGACCGGCGGGCATTCTCAGGCAGGAATTTGTCTATGCGGAGCCCTGTCATTCCCCAAGGGTAATTGCCTGGTTCAAGAGATTCAAGAAAGTTGGAAGTATGCCCGCTCAGGTCTAAGAAGTTGTTGGTAAGGGCCATCATTTTAACCACATCCTGGGCACCCTCGTTTTTAGACGAAGAAGAACTCCAGGGAGACCAATAGCTATAAAGACGGTAATGCTCAGGGGTAGCAACTTCAATGGTGACGTAACTGCCGTCAATTCCGTGCCTGGAGCTACCAGGAGAAACCAGTATCTTGTTTGCCACAAGGGAATCTAACAACCTACCAGAAATCTCGTGACCAAACTCTGTTTTCCGGGTAATTGGTGCTGGATGGTTTATCCAGTTTGTTAGAGTTGTTTGAAGAGAGCCCTTACCTTGATTTTTGATTTCGATAATGGAATTGGAATGCCAGATTCTCACCGCCAGGGAGTCTTTTGCTGAGGTAAGATCACCCAGGTTAAATTTTGCCCTACTTTCCGGAAGACTCTTGAAAAACAGGGAGTCCCCTTTTAGTCTGCGGTAGTTCAATAGTTTTCTGGCCGTTTGCAGTAAAACTCATTAAAACCAGCAGCACCAGGGGGATAATTCTATTCATAAAATCTGCAATAAAGTATTCAGTAGTGTAATCAATGGCTAAGGATTGGGCTTTAAAGCAAATATGAGAACTCTTAAGTGGATTGAACCTTTGTGTACTTGGGTCTAACTTTTCCTGGTTATATTCTCTGATTGAACCACACTCTTTTCGGATAGACGCAACATTTATGTGTAAGCGACTGCCAAGACAATTGGCCTATGCCTGCCGTTTAGGTGTTGTTATACTTGGTTCTTTCTTGCTTTATCATTCTGCTAAACTGTTCAATGATCAAGATTCCTAGTAAGATTACAGGTACTTTGTAGCCGCTTACCCAAAAGTGATAGGCCAAAGCGCCTGTAAAGATCGGGATCATGTAACTTGCAAACTTAAATGCCATTTTTATCCAGAACCTACCAGAAGGTGGGATAACTTTTCCCAGGGACAGAAATATACCTCCTATTGCTAGGCTTGCCATCAAAACCAGAAGAAAAAAGATGGCTATTCCGAGTAGAAAGAGAATTATTACTCTTTCAGAACCTTCTTCTTTAAAGACATTCACAAAGAACTGAACAGAGGAAGCTAAGAGAGTCAAAAGCACTAATGGCTTTACACATTTTCTCCAGATAATTTCTAAGAACTCTTTTCTACTCATATTCTTTTAATGTAATTAGAATTAGGTACAACGGCCCCGCTAATGCGGCATCAAAATTAGTCGCTAAGGTGCTGTTTACACCATGTATGGCCAATGCAGTTTTTCATTCTTTTGCTCTTAGTCTGATTTTGTCTAATCCAATGTTTGTACACAATACGGAGAGCAACGTGAAGAATCCTATTCCTCCGTGGTTATGGTAGATTGCAAGTTCCCCAGCATTTGTCTTAGCAGTAATGTTGTCACTTGTGCCTATCCCCAAAAAAAGAGGGTTTCCTTTTATAAATAACTTAGTATTTGCTTTGAAGGCCTTTCCTCTGAATTTTCCTTTCACCCTTTCTGCCAAGGTGTCGCCCTGCTGATTCCATAGGTTTACCAGAAGCACCTTTTTATTCATCTGCTTGACTCTAAACAGCAAGTCTGAACTTGGGCTATTATTAAGAGAATCAACTATTTTCTGATTGAATAGGTATGCGATGATATTACTATTGTTGATAAAACTGTAAACCGGAACATTCTGGTTTCCTTCAATAAATACCCTTACAAATGCATCACTTTCTTCTTTGGGAATCTTTATGCTAGAATAGCTGAAACTGCACTTGTAAAAAGGGCAAACAATGAAGCCTTTCTTAAAGCATTAGATGCCATTATACTTCTTTTATTTGTTTACCATTTCACCAAATAGCCTCATGTATTTTGTTGTGAGAGGTTATGTATTTTTTCTTTAATAAAGCTTATCCTCTCTTGATCTACTGCATTCCTCTTTCTCAATACCGATAAGTAATACTTAGCTTTTTCAAAATTCCCATACTCCAAAAATATGTCAATTATTTCTTCTACTTCTGTAGTGTCGGTATTTTCGATATTAGTAATCAGTTCTGTGAGCCTTTTACTTTTTACTTTTGGTTCCCTTATCTTTCTTCTACATGAGGCGCAGTTTTTTGGATATGACCAGACAATGAATTTTAGGTCTTCGTACCAGAACTTCTTTTCTTCCTTAGAGAACTCAAAGGAGCATTTACAGGTCTGGCATTCTAGTATTTCATCATTATGAGTGAAGAAGGGGTATGTGATTCCGTTCCAATTCTGCTCCTCTGCCTTGCCTACAACAACCCTCTTACTTTTAATACAATCATCACAGGCCCACTTAAGATGACCTTGCCTTGCTTCCTCCACAACTGAAATCATGTAGGAAGATTTGAATTGTTCATTCCATTTGAGTAGATAGGTCAACTCAGTTAATTTCCTTATTTGGTTGCAGTTGGGGCATCTATAGCTATCATATAGGTATTCTTCTTTCATCATACTAATCACGCGAAATGGCCTCATACATGCGACGAACACCCTTGGCCGAAAAAGCTGTTTATCCTATGTTGGATAGAACTACATTTAATTTTTTGCACCTTTTGATCTTACTGCGAATTGCTCCAAGCGCTGTTTCGATTCAGATGAAAGCTTTTCGGCTTTAATATAGCGGATTCCCTCAAACTCAACCTCTGGTTTATTCAAGTCTATTGTTACCGTCTTAAGTGAAGTGGTACTTTTACTATTACTGTTTACTACACTGTAACTCATATCCAAGTTATAGCTAAGCATTAACTCACCTTTATTACTTTCTTTCCAGATACCACTATACCCCTTAAAGATTTCAATGTGCTGATAAATAGTGTCATTTGCCAATGTCCCATTAGTGGAGATCATCAGAAATCGCCCGTTCGGGTGGAAGATAATGGCATTGACTGTTGAGGCCTCAACCAATGCGTCAATCTCTGGAACTTCCTTGGAAGGGTTCTTCCAATCAATGTCTTTATTGACCCAGTAACTCCCTTCCTTGATTACTTGGCCAAAGCAGAGACTAACAAGAAGAATTAGTGGAGCAAAAATCGACAAACGTTTCTTCATTTTCGAGGTTTTATGCCATCTAACGTTTCTTATAAACGATGCCCTAAGCCCCCGGCCAATGCTGACGTATATACAAAGCTTACCGCGGTATTTTTCTATACTACTGCTTTCCCTCTTTCTAAAACCTTATTTATTCTAGGCTGCAGAACCCAGATTCCTATTGACAGAAAAAGGATAAGGATGAAGTCACTGAAGTAGTCCCCAAGGCTTGCCTCCTTTCTTGTCTCCACTGACTTCAATACTTTAACGGGAAAAGCTTGGTAGTAGAGAAAGGCAAAAAATACATAGAAGAAAGGAAGAGCAGCAAGACCAGTCAGGGTCATTCCCTGTCCGTCGGATAAAATCATTAATGTTACATAACCGCCAATCCACGTAAAGAAATTTATCTGGAAGAAAGTATTGTTAACCTCAACCTTCTTAGGTAAAAAGTCCTGCAGGAAGTTTCCTATTACAAACGGGTAAATGAAATAAATCAGAAAACCAATCAGGTTTAATACCATTGTGGTTGCAGGGTTGTTTTCGATTGTGAAGTTTGACAGAGCCATCCCGATAAGCAGGAGGATGAAAATTTGCCAATTCTTTGCCTTTAATAGTATTGTCATTTTATCTGATTTTTGATATTGACCGCCAACTGTCTCATGTAAACAGCGTGCGATTTCATTGGCCGTGGCTTAGTGTATACACCATGCCACCACTAGCTATTTCTATAAATTATTAGGCAGTAAGTTTTAAATAACTATATAGTCGTTTAGCAAAGCCGGCCAGATTATTCTCCTCTTCAAATCTGTACTCGTTATCTGCATATTGAACTGAGACAGTGTAAATATACCCTGCCTTTGCTTTATCTGAATAAACAACTAAGTCAAATCTGCTTTGATTTAATCCCTTTGATTTCCTATAAAACCGAGTGTTAAGTAGATAAGCTTCTTCTCCTTGTGCTAGTGTAATCTTCTCTTGTCCGTCAATAAACTGTTCAGGAAATTCTCTATCAGGTTTACTTCTGTAACCATTTAAGCATTTATCCTTACAGTCTTCCAGATTTCTTCCATCTTGCTTCACAAAAAAAATTGTAATCATTACAGGAGAACCATTCATTATTGCTGGGAGGGCCTGTCCGCTAGCTTCTATGAGTTGTTCTGGACCTTGTCCACCAGTAGGAATATACCTCCATTTGGATGGGAATTTAATTTCATAATTCTCAGTCGAGACAGTTTTTAAGTTGTCCCATATGGATTGGTCAACTTGTCCATAAGCTGAAATAGTTAAAAACGCTAAAATGACAGTAATGAGTTTATTCATCTTTTTGTATTAAGTTATTGGTGCCGGTTAGTATAAGCGGCGGCGGCGGAGACCGTCTGCCGAAGCAGGCCATATGCACAATGTTAGCACCTGTACTTTTAGTTTACATAGCCAGATATTTCCAACCTAGTCTTAGCTCCTACTTTCTCAACTGTCCAGCCATGGTAGGTATGGTCGGTAATTGAGGTGTCGGTGTCTATGATAGTATACCACTTAAAGTCTTTCCTACTTGGCTCTTCCAACTTGTAGAGCTTGTTATCTATGCTATACACATACTTTATATCGAAGCCTTGTGAGAAAAAACTCTTTGCCAGCCACTTCGCCTTTTTAACTAGAAAGTCCGTGTTGGTGAACTTTGCCGAGTCCGTGATGTAGGTTGCGGTGAAGGTAAAATGGTTGCAGCCGCCAATATGTAAGAGTAGGCTGTCAGTGCTGTTAAGTTTCACTTGCGCCACAGCAGTTTGCTTGTCCCAAAAGAAAGGAATGTTCTTGTCGTATTTTCTAAGTGCCTCTGTTGTGAACTTATAAGTGCTTGTGTCGAACACGCAGTCACCTTCGGGGGCTAATTCCTTTCCGAAGTCCGTAGCTAAAGCGGTATCTTTTTCAACAATAGATGCTGTAGGCAATACTTTTTCATAGTTCGTTAAAGTCGGCTCTTTTGCCTTTGAACAGCCTAAAGCGCACCAGCAAATAAGTAAAAGTGTTATTTGTTTCATTGTATTGGTGCTTACGGGTTCGTGTATACCTTGTGCGAGGCTATCAGCCGAAGCATTGGGTATAAACTGTGTTAGGCTCAAGCTATATTATCTTCTTCATCTTCTTCAGGAGAGTCGTCAAAGCTTCCTTCTATTCTTGTTTCACAGGTTTCGAATCCTAAAATCCCTTGTTCTAAATATTTATCAAGTTGGTCAAACACAGCTTGGTAATCTCCTTCAGGTTTCATATCAAGAGCTATATAAATATTGGTAGCCCGTTCATAAGTAACACTAAGACTTTCCATAGAGTCCAAAATAGCTTCTTGTTGGTCTCTTTCTATATGTTTCTTGAAAAAGACCCGAAAGGTCCTGTGACCACTTGGCGTTATAAGTTCTCTAATTTCAGGTATGTAATCTTCGGAATCAGGTGTTGCACGAACAATATCTTGAAAGTTAAGCCCATAAGCATAAAAAGGGACATTCTCGATTTTATATAAGTCATTCCCCAGTGGCTCAGCCCAAAGTGACTCGCCTCCGCCCCCCAGTGGTTCGGCAAATCAATATGTATTTTTACTAATCCTTCTTCGTTCATCTGAAATTAAGTCTAACGGCTAGTGTAAGCGGCGGCGGAGGCCGTCGGCTGAGGGTGCCGTTTACACCTTGTGGGTGACGTTATTGTTCTAACCAGTTGATAAACCGTTCTACCTTAGGCCCTGTGGTAATCATTTTGTTTTGTTTATAGTCAAAGAAGGGCTCGAATTGCCAATCTTCGCTTCCAATGAATCCTACTCTTGAATGAAATTCTAAAAAGCTCCACAAATTTTCACCTAGTACTTTTCCATGCATATCGTCCCCTTCATGGGAGAAATAAACAACTTCAGAAGGATTATAGCCTACCACTATCAAATCACCATTAGGGACTTCCATCAAGGGAACCTTATTATTGAGTATATCAGCTTCTAGTTTAAGTGTTTCTTCATCTAAATCACTTGTACCTAGCCATGTCTTTGCCCAATGCACATAATTTTCAATATACTGCTCCTTAAGTCGGTCTAAGTTCCAGTAGATTTCCCCAGAAAATATTCCCCTGAACTCATCAGGCTCCTCTTCGTCAAATTGATACCTAAATTCAAAGTTCCTTGAGCACTCGGTGAAAAGCTGTTTATAGTCCTTTGGCAATTCAATTCCAAGTTCTTTTTCAATAGAAGACACTTCATCTATTGATGCGGGTTCTTTATAGATTAACTCCTGGTGAATATCCCAGCCTTTCCTATCTATGATGCCCTTTATCCACTCAACCTTGTCTAGAATTTGCTGAAAAATTTTATTTTGATGCATTTTGTATTTTATTAATGACACCTAACGGTTTCGTATAAAAGACGGCGAGGCCGTCGGCCGAAGCATGGCTTATGCACAATGTTAGCAATAGGAGTTTTTATTCTAGTACAAGCGATATATCAAACTTACCTAGCTGCTTAGAAAAATCAGCTAAAAAAGAAGGCTTGAGCCATACTGTATCTTTCGTGTCTTGTCGAATGATTTGCATTTCTATGATATTGCTAAATATTTCGCGTCGATAAGATTTTTCTTGGAAGGTGAAGTTAGGCAAGTTGCTTCCGCTTGAAGCCGCTGAATTGGGATTGATTATCATCTTATAATATTCTAGCCCGTCCCGATTTTCTTTTAAGTATGTACCGCCAGAACTGTCCTTTGTCAGTTTACTATCTTCCGCTTTCCAATCTTTTTTAAGCTTATAGAATTCAATGGTGTCCTTTATTGCAAAATCATAATCACTTCTTTGAGTTGGCATTAGTGAGAAAGTGATTATGATTTTATCTTGAGTATTATTGATTATGTAGAAACTGGATAGCCATGAACAGCCACTAAGACTGAAAACCAAAATCGAATAAATGAATAGTAAACTTTTCTTCATTCTCTTATTGCTAACTACTGAATATATGGAACTACTCCGCTTATTGGCATTATATCTTCACCCACAACCTACTGATTACAACCAAAAATAACTAAAGCCCGGAATGAAATAACCTGACACACCTTATATGATTACAGAATAGTCTCCTGAAAGTAGCAATTCCATTCTCCCAAGGCAACTTCCCGGTTCCTGCCAGGTTGGTTAAACCAGCCTCTTACCGCGCATAAAATCTAAGGCAACTCCAACCTTATTCTAAGCCACATCAGCATAGGGCATAAAAAAAGCCAGTGTCTTTGAACACTGGCCTTCCCAAAGCTTCTTACTCTTTTATTTTTTAGCTACGGCTTCTTCTCTGGCTACCAGTTCCAGGTTCAGTTCTACATCGTCCATGATGGCTTTATCGCCTAGGTTTTCAAAGAAATTGCCAGACCGGAACTTGATGTCCCATTTGGTACGGTCAAATTTGAGGGTGGCTTTAGCAGTAGCCACTCCCTTTTTCACGTGCACTGTGGCCGGGAAAGAAACCTGGTTTGTGATGCCTTTGATGGTAAGGTCGCCGGTTACAATGTAATTGGCAGTACCCGCCTTGGCGTTTTGTCTGGGGGCAAGGTTTGTGATGGCAAACCTGGCGCTGGGGTTTTTCTCTACAGAGAAGAAATCATCTGATTTCAGGTGATCTACCAGTCTTTTGTTGGAACCACCCTCCAGGTCATTGCAGGTGATGGTAGACATGTCCATGATAAACGTACCGCCGCGCAGTGCTCCTCTCTCAAACAGCATGGTACCATTGGCCAGTTTTATGTTGCCGTTATGCTCACCGGTTACTTTGCGGCCAATCCAGGAGATTTTGCTTTCCTCCGTATTCACCTTAAAGGTTTGCATGGCAACCGCAGCCGTAGTACCGGCAGCCTTCTCAGGGGTACCAGGCGTAACCATTTGAAAGGCAGAAACCCCAACAGCGGCCGCTACCAACACAGAGAGTAACATTTTTTTCATGGGATAAACTCGTTAGAGGGTTTGTATAAGCAATTGTAAGATAGACAAATAATTATGATTAGCCTCTGATTTTGTCAAGAAGATTGCTCAGCTGCTCGGCCTCTTCCTCAGACAGATGCTGTATGCCAAACTGACCGCCGCTGGTCACTGAATCCATTTCCTGCAGCAGGTTCAATCCTTTGTCAGTGATAAGAATGTCTACGGTGCGTCTGTCTGTGGGGCATTGTTTGCGGGTTACCAGTTCTTTGGCTTCCAGCTTGTCTACAATGCGGGAGGCGTTGGAGGTTTTATCCAGCATGCGCTCAATGAGCAGGTTCACCGTGGCGGGCTTGGGGTACTGCCCTCTTAAAATGCGCAGCAGGTTGTACTGCGGCAATGTTACGCCAAAAGGCTTAAACAAAGCAGATTGCTTCTGTTGCAGCCAGTTAGATGTGAAAACCACGTTAATGAATGCCTTCTGAAAAGCATCCTTAAACGAACTCTGCTTTATCTCTTCTTCAATTCTCATGGTCTGCGCTCCAAAGTTTGGGGGATAGTCAAATATATGTAGCTACCCAAAAATCAACAAGATAGCCACAATATTTATGCGGTTTACCGCAAAGATACAACTAACATCCGGCTTGTTCTGTGCGTATTGCCCCTGAAACTATCCCATAAACCAAATGACAGACTTCTTTCTGGTTTCCTGGTCTGAGTTATTCTCCAGCCCCGAGAACATGATCCGGTACGGCGGCCTTACGCTTATCCTGATTGTGGTTTTCGTGGAAACCGGCTTGCTCATTGGCCTGGTCATTCCTGGGGGAGACTCGCTGCTGCTTACCACGGGGCTTCTGGCCGGGGCCGATGTCCTCACCATTCCTTTGGCGGGTCTGTTGGCCAGCATGACGGCCGCCGGCATTGCGGGAGATTTGCTGGGCTACAGCATAGGCAAAAAGATGGGGAAAAAGCTCTACAAAAAGCAGGACACCTGGTATTTCAAACGCAAGCACCTGGAGCGCGCCCAGAAATTCTATAAAGAGAAAGGCAAACTGGCCATTGTCATGGGCAAATTTGTGCCGGTGGTGCGCACGTTCAACCCCCTTTTGGCCGGCGTAACGGGCATGTCTCTTGGGCGGTTCCTGATCTTGAGCTCTATTGGAACTGCCCTCTGGATCTGCTCGCTTGTACTGGCCAGCTACTACCTGGGCCGCCAGTTTCCGCAACTGAAAGAGTACCTGCACTACGCCATTCCGGTGATTATCTTCTTATCGGTTCTGCCCGGCATCATTCAGTATTTTAAAGAACGAAACAAAACCGCCAATGCCTGAGGCGCGGCAAAGCCCATTGATTTCAGCCCCTTTTCAGGAAACCAACGTAAAAACAACCAATACAAGTAAACCATATGCTACAACGCTTCATTCTGGCCAGTGCTCTTCTTCTGGGAGCAGTTCTGGCTCCTCTTTGCTCGCAGGCCCAGACCGCTACCATCAACAAAAGTGAAAGAGGCCGCACCACCACTACCAGCGTCACGCCCCTGCGCCAGGGAATCATCATGCGCAACGGGAAACCCATGGAAGTGCAGGGCAAAGGCTATGCGCCGCTAACCCAGGCCAGAACGTTCCCCAACGGCTCCACCCTGCAACCCAACGGCACACTTACGGTGGCGGGCGGCGAGGTCATCCAACTGAACGAAGGTGACCGTCTGGACCTGAAAGGCAATTTGTCCCGCTCTCCGGTGGAGGTGCACCGCAGCACCACCGTTTCCGGAGACACCACCGGTATTGGCAAATACCTGACGCAGGCCAACCAAATGAACGACAGACTGAGGCTGTTGCAAGAGAAACAGCGCGTGCTGCAACTCAAAAACGAGCTTCTGCAGAAAACCGTGCAAAAGAAACCCACCGATGCAGAGCTTAAAAAGCTGGATGCAGACCTGGCCAGGCTGGAGAAACAGTTGGCCGCCCAGGAGCAGAAAAAGCAATAACCCCTCAAGCAGCCACTGACTTTCTCTTGACGATATAAAACAGAAATCCCGCTGAGTTGCTCCTCAGCGGGATTTCTGTTTTAAGGCTATTTTAGAGAAATCAGGTCTGAAACGATGGGGTTGATTAAGGCTGCTCCACCGGATACAACCTACCGGCTTCCTCTTTGACTAGTTTAAACGGCTCGTCTTTTACCACCAGCATTCCGTCCAGGTCCAGCAGGTCTACGCCATGGGAAAGCTGGATAGCTGACCAGATGCCCATAGAGGTTTCCATCATGCACCCAATCATGGTCTTCAAACCCAGGGAGCGGGTCTTCTGCAGAATAGCCAGGCCATTCAGGTACCCCCCGGCTTTCATAAGCTTCATGTTTACCCCATGAAACTGCTGCTGGAGCAGGTCCCAGTCGGCGTGGTCAGTGACCGACTCATCCGCGAAGAGGTCATAGGGCGAACGTTTCTTGAGGTACAGGTACTCTTCCTGCAGCCCCGAAGGCATGGGTTGCTCAATCATGATGATGGGCAGTTTCTTGAGGCCCTCAAAGAAGCGCATGAGGGAATCAGGGTCTTGCCAGGCTTCGTTGGCGTCTACGATCAGGCGCTGCGGGGCGGCTTTGGCTACCTGGGTCATCATGTCCAGGCCGCTTTCCTGGTTTACCTTCACCTTGAGGTACTCAAACCTGTGCAGTCCGTGCTCCTGGGTAAAGGCGGCAATCTTTCCGGGGTCCATGATGGGGTACGAATACGCCGTGGGCGCCGAGGCCACCGGTTCTACGCCCAGAAACTCCGGTACAGTCTGCTTGTTCTTGCGGCACAGGAAGTGGATAAACGCCGATTCAATGGCAAACCGAAGCGCCGGCAATACCGGGTGCTGGCTCAGCAAAGAACTCAGTTCCTCCACTGATGAAATCTGGTCCAACCCGCTGGCCTGTAACGCCTGAAACTGCTCTTGCAGCAACGCAGGGGTTTCGCCGTAGCGCACGTTGGGCGCGGCTTCTCCCCGGCCCTGAGCCTGGCCGTCTCCTACGGTTACAAAAAGGTTGGTTTTCACATCAGAAGCGTTGCGCGAGATTTTCCAGGTGTAGCGCAGGGTGAGGTCACGGGCCTCCAGGTTCCAAAGTAGCATAATGATTGAGGGGTTTGCGGGGCCAAGTGTAGTAAAAAAGATGCAAAGCCCAATAAAAAACGTGTTTTTGGGATATTCTTTAAGCAGTGCCCCCGCAGCTCAGGCTCTTTTAGGAACCGGAAGAAAAAACTATATTTGTCGGTTCCAGTACGTTAACCGGCCCTGCCGAGACGCATCTCAACCAAAAATAAACCTCTGCTTTTTCCCTTCTCTCCAGCGGAGACGGGGATGTTACTCCTTTTATGAAAAAATCCACGCTCGCCATTTCGGCCTTTGTGATTCTTACCGTAGCCGTTGTGCTCACGTTGTGTCAGAACTATGGACTTATTGCCCTTCCTGAAGTAGCCCTTACCGCCGTGCGGTGGGTGGGTATTGTGGCCCTGGTGCTGTTTGCCAACCAGAAGAAATCCCTGACCACCTGGATTCTGGTGAGCATGGTGATTGGGGCCGAGATAGGCTACAGTTTCCCGGTATTTGCCCAGAACCTCAACGTTTTAAGCAAGATTTTCCTGAAGATGGTGAAAACCATCATCGCGCCGCTCATCTTCGCTACGCTGGTGGTGGGTATTGCCGGCCACTCTAACCTGAAGCAGGTGGGCAAGATGGGCGTGAAAGCCCTGGTGTACTTTGAGATTGTGACCACCATTGCCTTGTTCATTGGGTTGGCTGCCATCAACATCAGCCGTGCCGGCGACGGTATTGTGCTCAAAGGCCAGACCAGCGATGAAATCACGGCCCCGCCGGCCCAAACCTGGCAAGACATCATTCTGCACATTTTCCCGGAAAACATCGCGAAATCAGTGGCCGAGGGCCAGGTATTGCAGATTGTGGTGTTCAGTGTGCTCTTCGGGATTGCCCTGGCCATGCTGAACGAGCGTCGTCGGCGTCCGCTGCTGGAAGTGACTGAGAGCTTAGCTGAGACTATGTTCAAGTTCACCAACATCATCATGTACTTTGCGCCGCTAGCCGTGGGAGCCGCCATTGCCTACACCGTGGGGCACATGGGCTTCGGGATTCTGGTGAACCTGTTCAAACTGCTGGCTACGCTGTATGTGGCTTTAATTGCGTTCCTGTTGCTGGTGTTGTTGCCCGCGGCGTTGCTTTTCCGGATCCCGGTGAAAATGTTTGTGAACGCCATTGCGGGCCCGGTTTCCATTGCCTTTGCTACTACCAGTTCAGAAGCGGCCCTGCCCCGCGCCATGGAAGCCATGGAATCTATTGGCGTGCCACGTAAGGTTGTGGCCTTTGTGATGCCTATGGGCTACAGCTTCAACCTGGATGGCTCTACGCTTTACCTGTCTTTGGCGTCCATCTTCGTGGCGCAGGCCGCCGGTATTGAGATGCCTTGGGAACAGCAGCTCTTGATGGTATTCACGCTCATGCTTACTTCCAAGGGAATTGCCGGGGTGCCGCGCGCCTCTTTGGTGATCCTGTTAGGAACGGCCGCTTCTTTCAACCTGCCGGTAGAACCTATTTTCATTATTTTAGGTATTGACGAACTGATGGACATGGCCCGCACATCGGTGAACGTGATCGGGAACTGCCTGGCCACCGCGGTGATTGCCCGTTGGGAAGGGGAGTTTGTAGACCTGGATGCACCACGTCCTATTGAGGCTGTTTAAACTTTAAACCAGATGGTAGACGTTAGAGGCTAGAAAATAGCACCTTTTGCTCCTGCATACGGGCAGCACAAAGTAGCCTCAGAAGTCTATATTGTTCTAACATCCAACATCTAGTATCTAATTACTTTTAATCTATGCGTTTCCGTTCAATCGTAGTCTCTTGCCTGGCTTTGGGGGCGTTTGCGTGCTCACCCAAGGCAACGTCTACCGCTTCGTCGGCAGAGCAGTCTGGCTATTCTTCCGCCGATCATACCGGCCTTAACCCAAACGAGAACCGGGAAGAGAAAAACAAAGCCGGCACGGAAAACATCCTGATTGGTACTACCACCCGCATGGCCTTTGACCAGGCACCGTACAGCTCATGGTTTCACCCGGCTTACCAGCGGTACACGCCCAATGCCAAGATCATGGAACAGTTGCAGCCGTTGCTGGAAGGCGTGACGGTGAAGGCCTACGTGGGCAGCTGGTGTATGGATAGCCAACGCGATGTACCCCGGTTTTACAAAGTCATAGATCAGGCGCATTTCCCTTACTCACGTTTGAAAATGATCAGCCTGCGGGAAGACAAATCTGCGCCTGAGGGCGAAGAAAAAATAGACAACATCACTGCCGTGCCTACTTTCATCCTTTACAAAGACGGCAAGGAGATGGGCCGCATTGTGGAGACCGCCTACCCTACCATTGAAATGAACATGGTGAACATCCTGAAAGGCACCGAAAATAAATAGCTGTTTTGGGCTTGTTTTTGGTTAAACAGGCCTAAAACGGAATATCATCTAAAACAGAATCCGGTTAATTCCTGAAACTTTCAGAAGTTAACCGGATTCTCTATGTTAGAGCCAATATATTCAGATAAACACCCATTCCATGAAAACCACTGCGAGATTTTGGCTCAGAGAACTCTGTTGGCTACTGGGCATTCTCCTGCTTGCCTTCCTGATCGCTTTTCTCATCATGCGGCAACTTACTACAGACGCCAGTGAAGTGAGTTTTCAGATGCGTGAATTCTTTATTTCCTTCAGTAGAGGCGCGCTGATTTTTGCAATATTTCTACTACTAGGCTTGTTGGTTTACTCGGTTAAAGTAATTGGAAAACCCAACAAGATGGCCCCGAATCTTTGCTTTGCCGTCTTCCTGGTTCTTACGCTTTGCTTCTTATTTAACCTATACTATTTTTTTCATTTCTCTGTCACCCTCTACCCGCCCCTGAGTGCCTTACCTTCAGCGACAAGCAATGAAAATGAAGGCTTTGACTTGGCAAGTTTTACCACTACCTTGGATATAGTAATATCGGTTTTGCAAACTCTTCTTGCCCTTTCTATTTTCCTGCTGGGCGTACGCATTGGCAGGATTTCAGTGTTCAATGCACAAAAATCCTGAGGGCATTGGGTATCCATCCTCCCACAGAGAGCTATCAAGACAGCAGCTTACTGTCACTGTACAAGCTAACCTCAAAGGCGGCTTTGTTCAGGGAGATCAGGTCGCTGGTGTCGCCTAATACTTCGTCTATCAGCCCGAAAGCTTTTGCCTCCAGCACGTTCAGGTATTTGTCCCGGATGAAGAATTCTTCTATTTCCTGCCAGGTATGGCCGGTGTGTTTGCCCATGAGGTGGAAAAGTTGGGTTTGCAGGCGTTCCTGCTCACGGGTGGCAATGCGCACGTCCTCGGTGTAGCCTTTGGAGCCGCCGCCCGTGGGGTGCATATGAATGGTGGCGTGGGGCAAGGCAAACCGTTTGCCGGGTCTTCCGGCGGTGAGTAAGGCAGTGCCCATGCTCCCCGAGAACCCCACGCAAACGGTAGAAACCGGAGCTTCAATCATCTGCATGGCATCGTAAATGGCCATCCCGGCATACACCACTCCGCCGGGGCTGTTGATGTACAAATTGATCTGCTCGGTGGTGCTCAGGCTGTTGAGGTACAGAAGCTGCGCCACCACCACGTTGGCCACCTGGTCGTCTATGGAGGTACCCAAGAAAATGATGCGTTCTTTGAGTAAAAGGCTGTAGATATCATAGGCCCTTTCGCCCCGGCCATTGTTGTCAATGACCATGGGGATGATGCTGGCATGTGTTGTCATGTTGGTTTTGGTTACTTTTTGGAAAAAAGGCGCAGAATCTTCTGCCGAAAAGATGTGTGTTCTGGCTGGGTGAAAAGCTTCTGGTGCACTGCCTCCAGCTCTGCCTTCAGTTGCTGACGGCCATATTGTTGGATGACCGCATACGCATGCTGCTGCCAGTGCAGGTTCTCGCGCAGTTCCGGGGAAAGCAGCAACCGGGCCTGGGTGAGCAACGCCTCCTCGGGGGCGGCGGTGTTGAACAAATGCTCTTCCAGTTGTTGTAGCTCAAGCAAGGAAGTCCTCATAGCCCAGGGCGTTATGTTTGATGTTGTCTCTTACTTTCTCCAGGCACTTGTACTTCTGCACCGTGGCCGACCTCACTCCGGAATACCCAAATTGTTGGGCAACCTCTGTGAGGGGAAGTTTGTCATAGTAAAACGCCCGCAGCAGCGTCAGGCATTTCTGGCCTGTTTTCTCTAAAAAACGCATCAACCTCTCGGGCACCGGCGCTTCTGTGGTTTCCTCCGCCAGCTGCGAAGCAACCTGCTCCAGCGGAACCTGTTGGCCATTACGCTGGTATATGCGTGCCCACAAATGCTTTGCAATGCCCAGCACGTAAGCCTGCTCAGTTGAGTTGATGGTCGCTGAGGCGGTGATGACCTTCTCATAGTAAATAATGACCCCCTCCTGGAAAATATCTTTGGCCTCGTCTAAGGTACCGCCGCGCCGGCTCACATACCTGGCCACTACCGGAAAGGCTTTCTGGTAAAGTTCCAGGAGCAGCTTTTCCCTTTGCTCCCGGGCCGGAGTTAACACCATTGTCTCAGTCATAAGCCGTAAGGTTGTTTATAGATAAGTGCGTCTTTTCTGGCAAGTATCACCTTGGAGGTGAAAATATTTTTTTACTTCCTTTCTTTTTTACGAGAAGGTATTCACTTTCAACCACTTTCGCTAAAAGCGATCTAATTTCTTCTCAGGACAAAAGCTCTTGCCTCCGTTTTGCCCCTCTTTTCAGTGAAGAAGGCTAAAATGAGCGGCATAAAAAAGGCTGCCCCGGCTAGTGCTTTGTTAGAGCCTTAGCCGGGGCAGCCTTTATATCTTAAGAAAAAATTATCGCTTCAGTCTGAGTTTGCTTCTGAGCCAGTTTTCGGCGGCAGCCTGGTCATCAAAAAGCTGCACCTCAAATCTTCCTCTCACGCGGGCCCGTAACTGATCGGCGGAGTCGGCGGAGAAGGTGCCGGTGGTATCCAGGTGGGCCCAGTATTTCAGCCCTTTTTTCACGGCGTACGGAATCCAGTGCTGCTCTAACCAATCCAGGGAATTGTCCCAGCGGCCTACCAGGTTTCTATTGTCGTTGAGCACCGCTGATCGGCCTTTGGCCTGCATCCAGTCCAGGTAAGCGAAGGCGCCTTTGGCCACGTTGTCATGGGTGGGGTAACCAATCCAGTTGGCGTAGATCCACTGGTCATTGGCATCCAAATCTATCTGAAGAAATACTTTTCCCGTAGGAGACAGTAGTTCTTCTAAGCGCGTAGAAGTTGTTTCTCCTGGTAACTGTTTATACATGTAGCAATATAAAAATCAGAAGTGGCTACTTACTGTTCTTAAGGACTGCACACCCTCTCTGGGGCGAAACTTGGTTTATGGCGCAGGCCTACCACTTAGCTACAGAAGGGACAGAAAATCTACCTAAATAGTTCCTTCCGGCAGAAAGACCTACTTTTGTCTGAAATACCTTTCTTTCATGCTTTTTACCGTTTCTACCCCCGTCTCCCGAAAAGCACACCGAGTAGCCGTAGGCGCCTTGTTTTTCCTTCAGGGACTCTGTTTTTCCAGCTGGGGATCCCGTATTCCCTCCATTCAGCAGCAACTTCATTTGTCAGAGGCCCAACTAGGAGCAGTTCTCTTCTCGTTACCGGTGGGTCTCATGCTTTCTTTGCCGTTTACGGGCTGGCTTACGTCTAAAATAGGCAGCCGCAAGGTGGTCACCATTGCCCTGATAATCTACAGTTCCACGTTGGTAACCATTGGTTTGTGCCAGAACATCCTGCAACTGGTGGTGGCGCTGTTTTTCTTTGGGTTTGCCAGCAACATGGCCAATATCTCGGTGAACACCCAGGCCGTGGGTGTGGAAAGCCTGTACAAGAAATCTATCATGGCGTCTTTCCACGGTTTGTGGAGCCTGGCGGGCTTTGTGGGCGCGGCCATCGGTACTTTTATGATTGGGGCCGAGGTGATTCCTTTGCACCACTTCCTGATCATGACGGCGGTGGTGTTCATAGGCGTGGCCATTGCCTACCAGTACGCGTTCCCGCAAGATGCTAAGGTGTCTGCCAACCAACCCATTTTTGTGAAGCCAGACAAAGCGCTCATGGGGCTGGGCCTCATTGCTTTCTGCTCCCTTATCTGTGAGGGGGCCATGTTTGACTGGAGCGGCGTGTATTTCCAGAAAGTAGTGCAGGCCGAGAAAGCCTGGGTAGCCGCCGGGTACACCGCCTTTATGAGCACCATGGCCTTTACCCGCTTCATTGCCGACTGGCTCACCTCACGCCTGGGTTTGAAACGCGTACTGCAACTGAGCGGCATCTTAACCGCCGTGGGTTTGACCATATCGGTAGTTTTTCCGCACATGGTTACGGCTATCATCGGATTCCTGCTGGTGGGCGCAGGTGTGTCTGCGGTGGTGCCGCTGGTGTACGGGGTGGCCGGTAAAACCAAAACCATGGCGCCCAGCATGGCCTTGGCGGCGGTGTCTACCATTGGCTTCGCGGGCTTTTTGGTGGGCCCTCCCTTGATTGGTTTGCTGGCAGGCATCAGCAGTCTGCGGCTTTCCTTTGCCGTAATTGCCCTGATGGGCATCAGCGTGGCCCTGCTTTCCAGCCGTATTAAATCTGAGGAAGCTTAACCCACAAATATTTTTGCAGTTCCTGCCTGTTTTAGGGCAGATTTCCTGAATTTGGGCAGAAAACAAGTTTTTGCGTTGGCTGCTCTATTTTTTCCTGCAGCATTCTACTATGCTTACTTCACCTAAAACCTTGAAACGCCGTAAGACACTCTCAGTCCTACTCCTTACCCTGTGCCTGATGAGTTCTGCAACCCTGTGGGCGGTGGCCCAGAAATTTGACCAATATCCAACCCCGGTAGACGCCAATCTCTGGCTGGAGTACCGCCCCGAAGGAACCACCTTCAAACTCTGGTCACCTGTTGCCGATGAAGTTGAACTGAAGCTCTATGAGAAAGGCGATGGCGGCGCTCCCTACGAGAAACTACACCTGCAGAAAGGCGAAAAAGGCCTCTGGCACCTAACCGTTCCCAAAGACCTGAAGGGCGTTTACTACACCTACCACGTAAAAACCGGCCACAAGTGGCTGGAAGAAACGCCCGGCATTTACGCCACCGCCGTGGGAGTGAACGGCCAACGAGCCATGGTGCTGGACATGGCTTCTACCAACCCCAAAGGCTGGGACAAAGACAAAGGACCAACCGTGAAAACCCAGAACGAAGTAGTGCTCTGGGAAGCCCACGTACGCGACATCACCTCTCACCCCAGCTCAGGCAGTTCCCACCCGGGCAAATTCCTGGGCATGGTGGAAAAAGGCACCAAAAGCAAAAACGGCCTTAAAACCGGCATAGACCACATCAGGGAGCTGGGCGTAACCCACATTCACCTGCTGCCTTCCTTTGATTACCGCTCCGTAGACGAGGCTGCGTTGGAAAAGCCGCAGTTTAACTGGGGTTATGATCCGCAGAATTATAATGCACCCGAGGGCTCCTACGCCTCAGATCCTTACCGGGCCGAGGTGCGCATCAAAGAGTTCAAGCAGATGGTGAAAGGCTTCCATGACCAAGGCTTGGGCGTGGTAATGGATGTGGTGTACAACCATACCGGCCTTACTAAAAACTCCAACTTCAACCTGGAGTTCCCCGACTATTATTACCGCCAGACTGCTGAGGGAAAATACTCAGACGCCTCAGCCTGCGGAAACGAAACCGCCAGCGAGCGGGCCATGGTGCGCAAGTTCATTGTAGAGTCCTGCAAGTTCTGGGCCCGCGAATACCACATAGACGGCTTCCGCTTTGACTTGATGGCCATCCATGACCTGGAAACCATGAACCAGCTGTCTGAGGAGCTTGAAAAGATCAACCCCAATATTGTGCTGTACGGCGAAGGCTGGACCGCTGGCAGCAGCCCGCTCCCGGATAACCAGAAAGCTCTCAAAGCCAACACCCACCAGCTTACCCACTTTGCCGCTTTCTCAGATGACATCCGTGATGCCATCAAAGGATCGGTGTTTGATGAGAAATCCACCGGGTTTGTGAGCGGCGCCAAAGACACTGAGGAATCTATCAAGTTTGGTGTGGTGGGCAGCATAGCACATCCGCAGGTAAATGTCCAGCAGGTGAATTACTCCAAAGCTTTCTGGGCCCGCGAGCCGTGGCAGTCTATCTCCTACGTCTCTTGCCACGACAACCTCACGCTGTTTGACAAACTGAAGGCATCTCGTCCGCAGGCAAGCCCGGAGCAGCTCAAGAAAATGAACCTGCTGTCAGATGCCATCGTGCTCACCTCGCAGGGAACCCCGTTTCTGCACGCGGGCGCGGAACTGCTGCGTACCAAAAACGGCGAGCACAACAGCTACAACCTCCCTGATGCCATCAACCAGATCAACTGGGACTGGAAAGCCGATCACCAGAATGCCTTCACTTACTACAAGAACCTCATTGCCCTGCGCAAAGCCCACCCTGCCTTCTGGATGCCTACCACCCAACAAGTGAGCCAGCACCTGGAATTCCTCACCTCGGAGCCCGGCCTGGTAGGCTACAAACTGAAAGACAACGCCCACGGCGACTCCTGGAAAAACATTCTGGTTTACTACAACGCCCGCGAAACTGCCACCGATATTCCGCTGGAAGGCGACTGGACAGTAGCCGTGGAAGGAGAAACCATCAAGCTGAAAGGCGGCAGAAAAGTAAAAGACTCCATCGCCGTACCGCCAGTTTCCATGCTCATCCTGTACCAAGACTAGTTCACCCGGATTCCAGTATAGGTGCTAAGCCGTTTCAGGGCAGTTTTCTCTAAAACTGCCCTGAAACGGCTTTTTCTGAGTATCTATGCCTTTTCGAAACTTCCCCTCGCTCGCCTCCGGCGAGTGTGAGTAATACGCCAGCCTCTGGCTGCTATGCATGCAAGAAGCTGCTATGCGTGCAAGGAATAGAGATGCCCAATGCGGCCAGAGGCCGCGGAAAAGCGCACACTCGCCGGAGGCGAGCGAGGGAATTAATGGCTTCTGCCGGGATTTTAGCCTTATTTTCCAGAAATCAGGACTAAAACAAAACTATCTCAGCGCAAACGTCTCTCATAAAGCGGCTTTATGTATCTGGAAAAGGGTTTTTCCGTTAAAAGCCCTGTATGCAGTCAAACGAATACCAGATAAGTGTTACTTCCTTTCCGTTCAAGGCTTACCTGAGCCTCAGGCCCATTATTACCTATTGGGAGCAATTTCATGATGACTGCAAAAGCAGTTTTATGCTGTGCGCCCAGGAAATAGGTCGGCAATTACAGGAGTTACCTGAACTGAGGGAACCCATCACCGATCTAAAGGTGCTGGGCCAGCAGCATCATTGTTTGATTGATATACTCATGACGGCGGTTTTTCCGCCGGCAACGCACCAGTCAGAGGCCAGCGGCGTGGTTGGCCCCTGGTACGATGCCAGCTTTTACCATACTCCGCCGTTCAAGCAAATCATCCTCACGGATAACAACCACCTCAAGCGGCCGCTTAACATTGACGACCACCGCATGCTCTTTAACCGCGTGCGCATGATTTACCTGCTCATTCTGGAGAAGTTCTACAACGTGCAGGTGCCGCATGAGGAGTTCTTGATCTACACCGTGCCAGATTACCAGCTGGGCTTGTACCGCCACTACAACGTGGTGCTGAACACGCAGTTCCTGGACATCACCCCCACGCAGGAGCTTCCGCAACTCACCGAGGAAGACATCCAGAACATGCTGGACAACATCCGCGACATGGATTACTGGATGGAGATGTTGCCGCCCCAGTACTTTGAGATCAGCGGGTTCTACATCATGAACCTGGTAGACGTCACCGACCAGGAAGTGCTGTCCTCTTTGAAAAACGATTTGCTGGAGCGCGATGTCATGCTGGCTCCTGACCGTTTTGAGCAGTTGCAGGAAAAGATCAGGATTCTGTTCAAGCGTCCGCATTTACAGTTGGGGGTGGCCGCGTTCCACAAGAACAAGAGCACGTTCGTGAACTTCGGGAACAAGATCAATCACAGTTTCTTACTGCAGAGCGAGGTTACCAGCTCCAGCTACGCCGGTTTCAAGGCCATTTATGATGATCTGGTGCGGGTTGGCGACCCAATGGTGATCAAAAACGTGGAAACCACTGATCAGCTGCCCGATGGTGTACGCGAAGAAATGCTGGGCATGGGCATCCGGAACATTGTGCTGGCCCTGCTGCGCTACGGCGATGAACCCATTGGTATTCTGGAGCTTGGCTCTCCCAACCCCGGCGACCTGGACACGTTCTCCATTGCCAAGGTAGAGCAGTTCTTGCCGTTGTTTTCCGTGGCGGTGAACCGCAACTCAGATGAGATTGAGGCCCGGGTACAATCGGTGATCAGGGAGAAGTTTACGGCCATCCACCCGGTGTTGGAGTGGCGTTTCAGGGAAGCCGCGCTGAACCTGCTGGACAAGATGAACGCCTCCCCTACCGGACCAAGCCCCGAGATGGAGCCTATTGTGTTCCCAGACGTGTACCCGCTCTACGCTGTGGCCGATGTGCGCAGCTCCAGCACTGAACGTAACGCCGCCATCCTGGGCGATCTGGTGGAACACCTGCAGCTTGCGGAGCGCGTCCTGAAAAAAGCCGTGGAGGTTCATTCCCTGCCTATTCTGGACGAGTTGCGGTTTTCGGTCTCAAAACACTTAAGGCAGCTGAAAACAGGGGTATTGATCCAGGACGGCATCACCATCTTTGAAACCTTAAGGACCCAGGTAGAGCCCATGTTCCAGTTCCTGGAGGCCACGCATCCAGAACTGGTTTCCCAGATCCAGGCCTACCGCAATGCCATGGACCCCAGTCTGGGCATTCTGTACAAGCGCCGGAAAGCCTTTGAGGAAAGCCTCACGCTTATCAACGAGACCATTTCTGAGTACGTGGAGCAGGAAGAACTAGAGGCGCAGCAGATGTATCCGCATTATTTTGAGCGCTTTGTGACCGATGGGGTGGAATTCAACATTTACGTGGGCCAATCCTTGGTAGAAAACCAGCCGTTTGACCTCATGTTCCTCCGCAACCTGCGCCTTTGGCAGCTCATGGTGATCTGTGAGGTTGCCCGCCGCACGCAGGCCTTAAAGCCGAAGCTTCAAGTGCAGTTAGACACCACCCAGCTAATCCTGATTCACAGCCAACCCCTGGCCATCCGGTTCCGGCAAGACGAGCGCAAATTTGACGTAGATGGTGCCTACAACATCCGCTACGAGATTGTGAAGAAACGCATTGACAAAGCCGTCATCCGGGGCACCGATGAACGCCTCACCCAACCAGGTAAAGTAGCCATTGTGTACTCCCAAGCCCGCGAAGCGAACGAGTACCTGGAATACATAGAATACCTGCAAAACAAAGGCGTGCTGACGGAGGATACCGAGCACCTGGAGGTGGAAGACCTGCAAGGAGTAAGCGGCCTGAAGGCTCTTCGGGTACAGATCAAGTGTTAACGTGCAGGCGTAACCAGAAGGCTTAACAACGAAGCTGCCTAATAAGCTAGAAAAGCCAAAGAACCATTAGGCAGTTTGCTGTTTACCGGCTATTTTCCGCAAAACAATAACAAAACGGTATGTCTTTCACCCTAACGCAACGCATTCAACTCCTGAAAGGAGATATCACCAAAGTTACTGCCGATGCCATTGTGAACGCAGCCAACTCCAGTCTGCTGGGCGGCGGCGGGGTAGATGGAGCCATTCACCGGGCCGGGGGACCTGCCATTCTGGAAGAATGCAGACAGATAAGAGCCAGACAAGGAGGCTGTGACACTGGGGAGGCCGTGATTACCACCGCCGGAAACCTACCGGCCCAATACGTGATCCACACGGTTGGTCCGGTCTGGAACGGAGGGCACAAACGTGAGCCGGAATTACTCGCCAACTGTTACCGCAACTCACTGCAGTTAGCTAAAAAGCATGGCGTCAAAACCATTGCCTTTCCTAACATCAGCACGGGCGTGTATGGCTACCCCAAAGACAAAGCGGCCGCAGTGGCCGTAAAAGCCGTCCGTGAGTTTCTGGAATCAAATGAGCTCCCAGAACAAGTGCTGTTTGTAGCCTTTGACGATGAAAATCTTAACCTGTATAAGCAGGAATTAGCGGATAGTAAGTAAGAGATACCTTGAAAAAGGAACCAGTTTGCCTCTGCTTTTAGCTTATCAAAAACCTTTAACGATTACTTTTCTTTCTAATTTGGCAAGCAGGTCCTCTAATTCCGGACGTTCTATGTACTCGTTTTCATAGAGCCAGAAAAATATATTCCGTTGGGTTTCCATGGGTTTTAGTTCATCAATCTCCATGTATTTCTTCCTTATATATTCCCGATGGCTTGCTTTTAGCTCCTGAATAAACTCATCTACCTGAGCTTCTTTCTTTCTGAAGTAATTAAAGGCAATAGATACCTCACCTTTCAGGATTTTCTGCTTTTCAAACCTGAAAACCACTTTTCCCCAGATGGCAAGGCAAACGGTAACTCCTCCCGTGAGGCCTGAAGTTACTCCTGAACTCAGCTTTAGTCTTTCTGCAAAGTCAATGAAGAAGATGAGCAGTAAGAGTAGGTTGAAAAATACAGAAACAAATAAGCTTATTACCACCGGTGCTGGCACATACTTGGTGATTATCTCATCAAAGCCAATGTCTTCAAACTTTATGAGTCTAGCCGTGAATCCTTCATGAGATTTCACTTCCAGATAAAGTCCATCTCCTTTGATCGTATATTTCCTGTACCCGCCTAACTGCTTCTGTAGAATTTTTTTCATTGATAAGGGATATAGTTATAGCCAAACTCTTAGGAATTCTTTTACTTAAAGCTAATGTATCGTTCAAAATACACCTCTACATCTAAAAATAAAAAAGGATCTTAAGTACTTATAAAAGCACCCAAGATCCTTTTTACCTCATTTGAGATGCTACCTATACCAAGCCAGGCACCTCTACCACTTCGTTCACATCAGTGCCGTACTCTACGCCTTCCACTTCAAACCCGAACAGGTTGAAGAAATCGGTGCGGTAGCCGTTCAGGTCACCAATGGTTGGTAAAGTCTCAGTAGTGGCTTGCTCCCACAGCTGAGCGACCTCGGCTTGCACGTCCTCGCGCATTTCCCAGTCATCAATCCGGATGCGGCCTTTCTCGTCTACCGGAACTTCGCCGTTGGTAAACAATCTTTCCTTGAACAGGCGCTGCATCTGCTCAATGGTACCCTCATGAATGCCTTTCGCTTTCATTACTTTGTACAGCAGGGAGATGTACAACGGAATAACCGGAATAGCTGAGCTGGCCTGCGTTACCAACGCTTTGTTGACAGACACATACGCTTTCCCGTTCAGGTCTTTCAGTTTATCGGCGATGGTGAAAGCCGTGGCCTCCAGGTGATCCTTGGCCCGCCCGATGGTTCCTTTGCGGTAAACGGCCTCGGTTAAAGCTGGCCCAATGTAGGAGTAAGCCACAGTGGTAGCGCCCGGTGCCAGCAGATCAGCGGCTTTCAGGGCATCCATCCACATTTCCCAGTCCTCGCCGCCCATCACGGCCACGGTGTTCTGGATGTCTTCCTCAGAAGCTGGGGAAATAGACACCTCAGACACGTTGCCGGTATGGAAATCAACGGTTTTGTTGGTAAACGTCTGGCCAATGGGTTTCAGCACGGAGTTGTGCGTGATACCGGTTTTAGGGTTGGTTCTGCGCGGTGAGGCCAAGCTGTAAATAACCAGGTCTACCTGACCCAGATCGGTTTTGATCAGATCTAAGGTTTTCTGCTTGATTTCGTCTGAAAAGGCGTCGCCGTTGATGCTCTTGGCGTAAAGGCCTGCCTCTTGTGCCTGCTGCTCAAAAGCGGCGGTGTTGTACCAGCCGGGAGAACCTGGTTTGCCTTCGGCCGATGGTTTTTCAAAATACACCCCAATTGTGGCGGCGTTGGAGCCAAAGGCGGCGGTGATTCTGGAGGCCAGGCCAAATCCGGTGGAGGCTCCAATCACCAATACTTTTTTAGGGCCTTCAATCTGTCCCTTTGATTTCACATAGTTAATCTGGTTTATCACGTTCTGCTCGCATCCTTTAGGATGGGCGGTTAAGCAGATAAACCCACGTACTCTTGGCGTAATGATCATGGAAAAATGGTTTTACAGATTTCTGCTGTAAGCTATCATTCAATTTGCAGACGTAAATTGGTTATTTTTTCTTAACAAAACATACCAGAGCGCATTTTTGCACCCTAACCCAGGGCACCACCTCACCTCTCTGCCTGGGAAATGCTGCTTTCATACGCTGCCCAGCCTTCACCTGGAAAGCTCTTTGTCTACCTTTCTGCCCATGCGTTTCTGCAGCTTGTTGAGCAGGTAAATGGAAATCATGAGCCAGAAAATACCGGCGGCCCAACCCGCCAACACATCTGAGGCATAATGTACGTTGAGGTAAACCCGGCTAAAGCCGATGAGAAAAATCAGAATCCCCAGCAACAAACTCAGAAACCAGCGGAGCCATCGGTTTTGCACATTGGTCCAGAGCAGGTACATGAGCAGACCCCAGAAAGCACCGCCAATCATGGCGTGACCGCTGGGGAAGCTGTTGCCGCCTTGTTCCAGAAAGGCTGTCTCGGGCCGGGGACGGGCAAACAGAAGCTTCATGCTCTGGTTGAACAAGGTGGTGGTAGCCGCTATGGCAATGACCTTGAGCGAGTAAAACCGCCATTTCTTGAAGATGAAGAAAAGCAACGCCAGCCCCAGTGAACCGAAGATGAGGAAGTTCTTGGACCCGAAGAACGTGATGAAATACATGGCATCGGTGGTCTCGGGGGTAGTGATGTCGCCCGCAAAAGCGAAGGCCGCCTGGTCCAGTTCCTTCTCCTGCTCCACAAACACCACCGCAGTCATCCAGAAAAACAAGAGAGCCGAACCCACAAACACTGCCCACGCCACAACCATTTGCAGCGTTACCACTTTTATGGCGGTTCCGGTTTTTTTAGCTGTCTCTTCTACCTCTGTCTGCATACTCTCTGCGTTTTTCATGGTTTTTACGAAAATCAGGCCCAAAACAGATGCAACCCACTCTGCCGCTTGTTAAATCAGCCAATGGTGAACCTATCTGGTTACACCGCAGCGCACAGTGAAGAAGTAAAACCACATATGCTTCGTTTTTCCTGATCTCTGTGCTTTTAGGCTGATTTTGCGGTGAAATTTGCAGATGCAAAAACGCGGTAATAGGTGCCGTTTTTGTGTCAAAGGATTTGTTATCTTAGCGGAAAGGAAAATCTATGAGAAACGTTTTACTTGCTTTCTTAGCAGCGATAGTACTATTGCCCATGGCAGCGCAGGCGCAAACTACTTTGTCCCTGGCCCATAAACCCGCCCCAAGAGCCAGCCTGAACCTGTCATTACCTGCTTCCACCACCCAGAAGACAGACCCTTACCTCTATAGTAAAAAAGGCGACACTTTCCTGTTGCTGGGCATTGGCCTGAACATACTAAGCGCGGGAAGCTACCTCATGGTGCCCAATTTCTACAAGAAGCCCTACGACCCCACCACCGATTATCTCTACCGGATGGATGTAGCCAAGAATAACCCTGCGGTCATTCAGCAGATTGAGCAGTGGTATGATGAGGCTATGGTCACCTACAACCGCGAGACAGCACAACGCAACAGAAAAGTCAGGAACGCCCGCTACGCCTGTGCCGCCGCTTTCACCCTGGGCGTGGCATTTGATATAGCCGCCATTAAGAACTTCAAAAAGGGAAAACAGTAGGGTTACTATTTCCTGATCTAAGCCTGCAATCAGAGTTGTTTGATAAGGGAGATATTCATTCATCTCCCTTTTTCATTGGCTACCCATGCCTGCAACCGCTATACTTGAGCTGCAACCAATAACTACAGATGAAAAGAATGCTCCCCCTCCTTCTACTGCTGCTCCCATTTCTGGCTTTCGGGCAGAAGGTGAAATTTAGCCATACTGGAAAGGTTAACAAGGCTTCAAGGGAGGACCTTCAACTTTTAGCCGAAGAGTTTATACACAGCTACTTTACTACCCTAAAAGAATCACAACTTGAAAAATCCGATGGGTCATTGATAATCCGCAAAGCACTTCAAAAGCTAAACGTTGAAATCAATGGGATAGAAAGACCGGTGCTGTTTGGCTATGATTTAATAATCTCCCTGCAGGAAGGCAGATACAGCGCTGAGGTGACGAACACCACCTTTACTTATACTACCCAACCGGTACCCGGTGAAAGGTTTCTGGGACCTACACCTCCAGATGACAAAAAAGACGATGTAGAATATTTAAGTACCATGTCAAGTTACCAACAGCAGACAAGAGCTTTTATTGATTACCTGTTCAAAGAAATTGACAAGGCATTGAAAGTTAAATAACCTGTCATGTACTTAAGTTTTAGACTTCTATATTTTACCATTCCTACATAAAGACTGTTCTTTCATACAGTCTTTCTTATAACTTTCATTATCCGCTACTAGCTGCCGATATTTTTATCCGCAATTGATGGTTGTCGTTGGCAACTAAACACTAATCGAATGATGATCACGAAATTTGAACAACAATAGCTAATAATCAAATTTCATCAGTATTTTTTATAATAATAAAATGTATTTTTAACCCCAATTAAATTTTTTACGGTTAATTACAGGATTAAATGAAGAAAATCTACATTTTAAGTTTACTTCTTGTCACTGCCAAACTTTCTCATGGGCAAGATAATGTTTTCATTCCAAGAACTTATTTCGGTATAAAAGGAGGGATCACCAAATCATCAGTGAAAGGGAACGAAATTGAGGCGTTAGAAGGCCATAAAATAGATTATCAACCCCATATTGATGACACATATGGCTTCGTGCTTTCTACCGATCTAAATAAATCACTACAATTGAAAATAGAGGCTATTAGCACTGGGAAGGGAACAACTTATTCAAGCCCAGAATTTGAGCATGAAAATGAAGATACTAACAAAAAAACAGTAACCTATGTCCAAGTACCGGTACTGGTTGGCTACAAACTCCCCCTGAAATCCAATATTAAGTTTATAGTAGAGGCTGGAATAGCTGGCAATGTTGCGATGGAGTCAGTAAAGTATAATCCTGAGGCATATGCACCAGGAACTGACGTTGAGGCTCCTAACCTAATGGTCTCACCTACAGCTGGAGTGGAGTTTGGTTATACTTTTAACACTTCTTATAACCATTCCTATTTCTTTGTGAACTTTCGCCACGACTTCGACCACCAAAAATACTTTCAGAGGATGAATGGCAAATACTACCTTCAACATGCCGGCATGAACGCCTTAACGCTAGGGGTAATGCTTAGAACAAATAAAGGGTATCTTAAACAACAGCAATTTAATTAACCTTATTGCCAACAAAATATAACCTGGACATCGTCTAGTAAACTCTAGATTAAATAAAAAGGGGGCTTTTACCCCTTTTTATTTAATCTCCTTACTCGTGTATCAAACCTGTTAAATCATGCTATCTAGATTTTAATGGGGAGACAATCATTTGCTAGCCAACTTACCAGATGGATTGAACCAGAAAAATACAAGCGCTTAATGAAAGAAACAGGATCTGAAAGTACCTAAGGTCAGCTATGAAGAGAAATACTTGCACTTTCTAAAAAAGTGAAAGCTGGGTAGAACTTTCCCCCAATCAAAAAAAGAAAAAGCCTTGCAACTTTTCAGTTACA
The DNA here is from genome assembly GCF_017355955.1 of Sabulibacter ruber. GTDB lineage: Bacteria > Bacteroidota > Bacteroidia > Cytophagales > Hymenobacteraceae > Nibribacter > Nibribacter ruber_A. The sequence continues at coordinate 2,229,312 of NZ_JAFFID010000001.1, forward strand.
AGGCTTCTTTCTGTGCGCAGGGGGAGACTCGAACTCCCATGGTTGCCCGCTGCCGCCTGAAGACAGTGCGTCTACCAATTTCGCCACCTGCGCAGCTTATTACCCGTCATTGCTTTAGGGTGCACAAAAATACTACTTTTTATTTATTTGCAATAACCCACCTCAAATTTTTAGAAAAAAATTTCAGGACACGGGCTGCTGCTCGCCTTTTACCACGGGGTGCAGATTACGTTTAGAGAACTTTTCCATCCTGCTAAGCAGGAAGTTAGCCAAAATCACCCACCCTAAACCAGCCGCCAATCCGGCAAGCACATCGGTGGCGTAGTGTACATGCAGATACACCCGGCTGAACCCGATACACAGAATCAGCAGCACCAACAAGGTGATCAGGAGGAATCGCCAGGCGGGCACTTCCACGTTTTTCCAAACCAGATAAATAAGCAGACCATAAAACGAGGCGCTGATCATGGCGTGCCCACTGGGAAAACTAAGCCCGTATGACTCCACCAGGTGCGGAACCAACGGTCTTGGGCGGTTGAAAAGGTACTTAAGTATCAGGTTCAGGGAGATACTGCCCACGGCAATCACGGGTATTTTCAAGGAATACCATTTGTGCTTTTTCACAAACAGGAAGTACCCAATCAACATGAGGCCTGCCCCGGTGATGAAGTTGCGCGAAGCCAGAAACGTCACTCCTTTTATAAACTCGGTCAGGCTGGGGCTGGCCCGTTCATCGGCCCAGGCAAAAGCCCGGCTATCAAATTTCAACTCTTTCCCGGGCAGCACTTCCCTGGCCAGCCAGAAGAACAGAATCAGGCACAGGATAAACACCGCCCAGATTACCACCAGCTCCACGGTAAACAAAGCCGTAGAGGCCACAAATTTCCTAAATGCTTTTTTCATGCAGATCAATCGTCACTTGGGCTGCCTGTTTCAGGGCTGATTTCAGGGAAACAGGCTTGAAACAGGCAAACTGCTTAAAATACGTAGTGGGGAGGGCCGGTGTTTGCCTTGGTCAAAGAGACAACTTCCAGAGGCTAAAACCAGTATGCAGCCTCATAGCCACCATTGAATCCTATGAAACCAGAAGAACTGACCCAACTCATGATGAAGTTAAAGGACAAAGGGCTCTCCTTGGCCTTTGCCGAAAGCTGCACCGGTGGCAGCCTGGCGGCGGCGTTAAGCGAAGCCACCGGTACGTCAGATGTGTTCCTGGGCAGTATGGTGACCTATGATGCCGTGGCCAAAAACAAAGTGCTGGGCGTGAAAAACGAAACCCTTAAGCTTTATACCGCCGAGAGCCAGCAAGTCACCAATGAGATGGTGCAGGGGTTGCATAAACTCCTGAAGGCCGATGTCTGCGTAGCGGTGACGGGGCTGTTTGGCCAGGGTGGCTCTGAAAACCCCGAAAAACCCGTGGGCACCACCTTTGTTTCCATTCTCTTCAAGGAGAAAGTGGAGGAGTACCGCCAGATATTCAAAGGCGATGCCAAGAAGATGCGGGAACAAGCGCAGGATTTCATCTTCCAGAAACTGGAGGAAACCCTGGAACGCCATTACCAACACAGCGGCCAGGAGTAAGCGGTTTCAGCCTCCTGTTGCTTTGCGATCTTTTTAAGCCGGGCTGAGCACGCAAGGGCATGCCTGTTTTTGTGCTACTTTTGGGAAACCGGGCCTAAAACAGCGTAGCTTTCCATGCCTTCCTCCCCTACCCCAGACTTCAACCTGATTGCCCCGGTTTATGATGCCCTGGCGCAGGCGGTGTACGGCCAGGCCCAACTGAAAGCCCAGGCACACTTTCTTCCCTTGGTACCCGCGCAATCCAGAGTACTGATCCTGGGCGGCGGCAGCGGCTGGATCTTACCTCAACTTCTGCAAAAAAGCGCCCCGGCCCAGGTGCTTTACCTGGAAGCCTCGGCCAAAATGGTGCACCTGGCAAAAAGAAGGCTCGGGCAAAGCCCCTCCAACACTAACGTGGAATTCAGAGTTGGCACCGAGGCTGACCTTTTGCCCCAGGAGAAGTTCCACGTGGTCATCACGCCGTTTGTTTTGGACCTGTTTTCCCAGGATCAGGCCCAAAACATGATGCAACGGCTTAGTCAGGCCTTGCTCCCCTCTAGTTTGTGGCTGCACACTGATTTTTATCTTTCAGCCTCCCCCACCCAACGTCTGTGGCAAAAGCCTTTGCTGTGGAGCATGTACAAGTTCTTTGGGCTGGTGAGCGGCATCTCGGGCAAGAGCCTGCCGCCTTTTGAGTTGTTGTTCACCAGCCTCGGGTTCCAGACCAAACAGGAAGCCTTTTTCTTCAGAGGCTTCATCCGGGCGCAGGTGCTGCAAAGGCCAGATCCTGCTTAGAAAAGAAGTTATTGAAGGCAGAGTGGCGGGTTGTGGCTTTCATGTGTATCTTGGAAGCTGAAACATTTCTCCCAATGAAGAAAACCCTCTTCACAGCCTTGGCCGTTGCCGCCTTGGCTTTCGCTTCTCCGGCTAGGGCGCAGCAGAGCGTCAGCTACCAGGTCTCCTTTGAAAACGCCGTTCACCACGAGGCTACCGTCATCGCTACTTTTAAAGGCGTGCAGACGCCGGTATTGGAAGTGCGTATGGCCCGCTCCTCGCCCGGACGTTACGCCCTGCACGAGTTCGCCAAGAACGTGTACAGCGTCCAGATCACCGACGGCAAAGGCAAAACCTTAACGCCTAACCGCCCTAACCTGCACCAATGGAACGTCTCTGGCCACGATGGTACCGTAACGGTAAAATACACCTTGTTCGCAGATCACCCCGATGGCACCTACGCGGGTGTGAGCCCTACCCATGCGCACCTCAACGCCCCCGCTACTTTTATGTACGCCCATGGCCTGGAGAAAGCGCCTATTCAGGTAAGCTTCACCCCACCGGCCGGCAAGAACTGGACCGCCGCCACCCAGCTCAAAAAGGAGACGGCTCCGCTCACGTTCTCGGCGCCGGATTTCCAGTACTTCATGGACAGCCCTGTTGAGCTCGCCGATCTGAAATGGCGCGAATGGACGGTGCAGGAGAAAGGCCGCACCCAGAAAATCAGAATTGGCATGCACCACAGCGGCACTGATCAGGAACTGGACGAATACACCCAGAGAGCCAAGCGCATTACGCAGGAAGCCCAGGCGGTATTTGGCGAACTTCCGGCCTTTGACTTTGGGGAGTACACCTTCATAGCCTGCTACCTGCCCGGCACGCCCGGCGACGGCATGGAACACCGCAACTCCACCGTGATCACCAGCTCGCGGTCGCTACAGACGGGCATGAACCCTAACCTGAGCACGCTATCGCATGAGTTTTTCCATGCCTGGAACGTGGAGCGCATCCGGCCTAAGAGCCTGGAGCCTTTCAACTTCGCAGATGCCAACATGAGCGGTGAACTGTGGCTGGCCGAAGGGTTTACCAGTTACTACGGCACTTTATTACTGGAGCGGGCCGGGGTCACGTCCTCAGCTGATTACCTTCAGAACGCCGGTTATCCTATTCTGGCGGTGATGGTTTCGCCGGGAAAAGAGTATTTCTCGCCGGTGGAGATGAGCCAGCAGGCTCCGTTTGTGGATGCTTCGCGCTCCGTAGACGCCACCAACCGCACCAACACGTACATTTCATATTACACGTACGGCAACGCCATCGCCATTGGACTGGATTTCACGCTGCGCACCAAGTTCAAGAATCTGACTTTAGATGATTACATGCGCCTGCTCTGGCAACGCCACGGCAAACCCGAGCAACCCTACACCCTGCCTGATCTGGAGAAAGCCCTGGCCGATCTGACCAAAGACCCCGCTTTTGCGCAGGATTTCTTTAAACGGCACATTTACGGAAAAGAAATGATCCCTTATGAAGCGTTAGCCCGGCAAATGGGCCTGGCGCTGCAACAATCCCCCAACGCGGTGATTGGCTGGGAAGGTCTGAAATTCCAGAACGACCAGGCTACCATTGCCCAGGGCACTTTCGCGAACAGTCCGCTTTACAAAGCAGGCTTAGACCGTGACGATGTGCTTTTAACCCTAGATGGCCAGAAACTCACCGACCAGAAAACGCTGGACAGCCTGTTGGCCAAACACAAACCCGGCGACCAGGTGCAAGTGGAAGTGATGCAGCAAGGCACAAAGAAAACCGTGTCCCTTACCTTAGCCCAGGACCCGGCGGTAAAACTGGTGCCCCTAGAGCAGGTTGACAAAAAAGTACCGAAAGACGCCAAAGCCCGCCGCGAGGCCTGGTTGAGCAAGAAAGCGTAAAGCTGGTTAGGAGTTCTGCTTCTGTTTCGGACCTGAAGTTGAGAAAACAGGCTCGAAACAGAACCTATAGACTAGAGGAGCGGTTGTTTCGTTAAAAGAGAGAAATCCTTAACTTGGTAGTGCTGAACCATACGTTATCAGCCTACTTTTCTTATATCAGATGTCAAACAAACGCTTCATATTCCTTTTTGCCCTGCTCTTCTGGACAGCGAGTACGTTGCCCGGCCAAGCTCAGGGGCTTAACCTTGGCTACTCCAACCCAGATTCCTTGAAAGCCTCGGCACCTGCTGTTCCACGTGTGAGCTATGGCTTGAACGCCGGGGCCAGTTTCAGCAACTTTGGTTCCGTATCCTTTGTGGAGCCCAGGCTGCAGTACCGGGTCACGCCGCGTTTCCACGTGTTCAGCAGTTTGACCATGTTACAGACCTGGGGCGGACCAACGTTCAGAACCACCACCGGCGAGGGCACCTCTACCCTCATGACGGCGGCCCCCTCGCGGCAGTATTTGCTGCACGTGGGCGGTTCGTATGCCATGAGTGAACGGCTTTTGCTCAGCGGCAGCGTCTGGAAAGACCTGAACCCATCGGCTACCAACCGCTGGAACAGCAATCCGTTCCTCTATGGCCGCATGCCTAACCAGGGCTTTCAGTTCAACGCTCAGTACCAGGTAACTCCTAATGTGACTATTTCGGGCGGGGTACGGTACAGCAACGGCGGCAACTCCAACCTTTGGGGTTACGGCTATCCGGGGGCAGGCTTCAACTCTCCCTGGGGGTTCTAGGTAGCCTGCCACGTTTTAGAGCATTTACAACAAAGCCCTTCCAGATTTACCTGAAAGGGCTATTTTTTTAAATAGACATCTCCGTTTACTGCCATTCTTTCAAATACGGCATATTGTTTTTTGGTTATATTTGCCACAGTCCTAATTATAACACCCTAACTCTCCGATCTCCCACTAATGTCTTCCTCGCTTATCTTAGGCATTATTGCCGTTTATTTCTGTATCCTCATTCTCATCTCATTTATCACCAGTAAAAAAGGCGAATCCACTGACAGCTTCTTCCTGGCAAACCGGGCCTCTCCGTGGTATGTGGTGGCGTTTGGGATGATTGGTACTTCCCTTTCTGGGGTAACGTTCATCTCGGTGCCCGGCACGGTGGAGAAAGCGCAGTTTTCTTACCTGCAGCTAATTCTGGGCAACATGCTGGGCTATGTGGTAGTGGCCATGGTGCTTATGCCGCTGTACTACCGGCTTAATCTGGTATCCATTTACACCTATCTGGAGCAACGGTTTGGCTACTGGGCGTACAAAACCGGGGCGGCATACTTCCTGTTAGGGCGTACCCTGGGAGCGGCGTTCCGGTTGTACCTGGTGGCGGGCGTGCTGCAGCTGGCGGTGTTTGATGACATGGGCGTTCCGTTTGAGGTATCGGTGATTATTACCATTGCCCTGATCTGGGTGTACACCTTCAGGGGCGGCATGAAAACCATTATCTGGACCGATACTTTCCAGACCCTGGCCATGCTGATCTGCGTGGGCATCAGTATTGTCATGATTTCCGATTCTCTGAACCTTTCGTTCCAGGGCATGGTCAACGCCATTGACCAAAGCAAATACTCGCAGGTGTTCTTCTGGGAGTGGCAGGACAAGCGGTATTTCCTGAAGCAGTTTTTCTCTGGGATGTTCATTGCCATAGTGATGGTGGGTCTGGACCAGGACATGATGCAGAAAAACCTGAGCTGTAAAAACCTGAAGGAAGCCCAGAAAAACATGCTCAGCTTTACCTTCATTATTTTGCTGGTGAACATCCTGTTCCTGAGCTTGGGCGCGCTGCTTTACATGTTTGCTGATGCCAAAGGCATTGCCTTGCCCGAGAACGGAGACCTGGTGTTCCCAGAACTAGCCTTGAACCACTTCTCGGCTTTTGCGGGCATCACCTTCATCCTGGGCATCACGGCCATTACCTACGCCTCCGCCGACTCTGCCCTTACGGCCTTGACCACTTCTTTCTGCGTTGACTTCCTTGATTTCAAGAACCGCCCCGAGGCGCAGCGCATCCGCCTTAAAAACTGGACCCACCTTGGCTTCTCCGTACTAATGGTGATAGTGATCATCATCTTCAGGATTGTGAACGATGAAAGCGTGGTGCAGGCAGTGTTCAAAGTAGCCGGTTATACCTATGGTCCACTGTTGGGGCTTTACTCCTTCGGGATGTTCAACAAACGTATTGTGCGGGACAACCTGGTACCGTTTGTCTGCGTGCTGGCGCCGTTGCTTACGTACATCATCAGCGCCAATTCCGTGGAGTGGCTATGGGGCTACGAGTTCGGGTTTGAGGTACTTCTGCTCAACGGTTTCTTGACCTACGTGGGGCTGTATTCTATCTCCAGAAAGAGCTCTGAGTATGTAGATGTAACCGCCACCTATTAATCTATACCGGAGGTAAACCCCTCCAACGCCCTTCTGTTTTAGGCCTGATTTCTTACAATCAGGCCTAAAACGGAAGGGCGTTTTTTCATTTGTGGGACAGGTCTGTTCTGGGGTAGTTTTCAGGAAACCAGCCCTGAAACAGGAAGTCGCCTGATTTTACCGGTCTACCTTGTATTTTTGTGCGCGCTTTCCCCAAGGTGGCGCCACTTAGTACATGTCTCCTCTTTTTACCCTCGGCATTATTGTCGCGTACTTTTGCTTGCTACTGGCGGTCTCCCTGATCACCAGCAAGAAAGATGAATCAACCGCCAGTTTCTTTTTAGCCAACCGAAACTCGCCCTGGTACGTGGTGGCGTTTGGCATGATTGGGACCACGCTCTCGGGCATCACGTTCGTGTCAATTCCGGGCATGGTGGAGAAAACGGGTTTTACCTACCTCCAGATGGTACTGGGCTACGCACTGGGTTATCTGGTGATCGGGCTTTTCCTGCTGCCGCTGTATTACCGCCTGAATTTGGTTTCCATTTACACCTACCTGGAGCAGCGGCTGGGCTTTTGGTCCTATAAAACCGGGAGCGCCTTCTTTCTGCTTTCCCGCACCCTGAGCGCGGCTCTGCGGCTGTATCTGGTGGCAGGCGTGTTGCAGTTAGCGGTTTTCGGGCCGTTGGGTATTCCGTTTGCCGGAACGGTGGGCATCACCATCGCCTTTATTTGGGTATACACCTTCAGGGGTGGCATGAAAACCATCATCTGGACCGATACCCTCCAGACCCTGGCCATGCTTTTGTGCCTGGGCATCAGTATCTGGGTGGTTTCTGAGGAGATGAGCCTTTCTCTACCAGCACTTACCAATACCATCACCCACAGCAAATATGCACAGGTCTGGGTGTGGGATGCCAAAGCGCCTAATTTTATAGTGAAGCAGTTATTAGCCGGCGCGTTCATCACCATTGCCATGACCGGCCTAGACCAGGACATGATGCAGAAGAACCTGAGTTGCCGTAACCTGCCCGAAGCCCAGAAAAACATGTTCTGGTTCACCGTCATCCTGATTCTGGTAAACCTGCTGTTTCTCTGCCTGGGGGCTCTGCTCTACTTTTATGCCTCCCGGCAAGGCATTACGCTGCCAGAAAAAGGCGATGATGTTTTTCCAGCGCTGGCATTACACCACTTTCCGGCTCTGGCAGGGATTGCCTTCATCTTGGGGATAACCGCCATTACCTACGCCTCCGCCGATTCTGCGCTTACCTCCCTCACCACTGCCTTCTGTGTAGACTTCCTCAATTTCAGAGACCGGCCTGAAAACGAGCGCGTGAAGTATAAAAACTGGGTACACCTTGGTTTCTCCTTACTGCTGATGGTAGTGATCCTGCTGTTCAGGCTGTACAACGATGAAAGCATCATCGCCACTCTTTTCACGCTGGTGGGATACACCTACGGACCGTTGCTGGGCATGTACAGTTTCGGTCTGCTGACCACCCGAAAGGTGCGGGACGGCGTAGTTCCGTTACTGGGGGGTCTGTCTCCGGTGCTCACCTATATCATCAGCGCGAACTCTGCTGAGTGGTTCTGGGGGTACCAGTTCGGGTTTGAAGTGCTGCTTCTCAACGGCCTGCTGATGTTTTTGGGACTCTGGCTGTTTTCGGCAAAAAATCAGATTAAAACTCTTTAATTCTCCTTAATTTTTAGCGGATTAAATCAGTAGTTATGCATACCTTTGTGGATTGCTTTTTGGGTATACCAAACATTAGTTGTTTTAACCCTGTTTCCTGAAAATCAGGCGCAAAACAGACTCAGTACCTCTACAGCAAACAGAAGACGCAGCCCAAAGGGGGCGCTCTCTTTAAGAAACAGGTAGTACTACATGGCAAAAAGAGGATTCGGGCCGGGTACGGCATCCGGACTTGAAACGGAAGGGAAAGCCAGGCTGAGCAAAGAAAGCCTGCGCCGCGGACTTCAGATTTTTAGATTTCTCCTGCCCTACAAAGGCAAGTTTTATATTGGCTTAGTTTTTCTACTTTTCTCCAGTCTTACCTTCATGGCGTTCCCAGCCGTGACCGGTATGCTCATTGACGCCGCGGTAGGCAAACCAACCGCCTTTACCCAGGACATTGACATTATTGCCTTACTCCTGTTTGGGGTGATTGCCCTGCAAGGTATTTTCTCTTTCTTTCGGGTTTACTTTTTTGCGCAGGTAAGCGAAAACGCCATTGCCGATGTCCGCAAGAGTCTCTATTCCCAATTCATGGGGCTGCCGCTTACCTTTTTTGAACAGCGCCGGGTAGGTGAAATCACCAGCCGTATTACCTCAGACGTCAGCTACATCCAGGATGGCTTTTCTATTACCCTGGCCGAGCTTTTCCGCCAGGTGACCACCCTTTTGGTAGGAATTGGATTTATCATGTTCATTTCCGTTAAGCTATCGCTCTTCATGCTGGCAACTTTTCCGGTGCTGGTCATTTTAGCCGTGGTTTTCGGGAAAAAGCTGAAAAAGCTTTCGCGCAAAACCCAGGACGAACTGGCCGTTACCAACGTGATTGTGGAGGAGACCTTGCAAGCTATTCAAGTAGTAAAGGCCTTCACTAACGAGCTATTTGAGATTAACCGGTACAAACAAGCCCTGAACAAATCTGTACAAACGGCCATTTCTACCTCCTTCTACCGAGGTGCTTTCATTTCTTTTATCATCATTGGGTTGTTTGGCGGTATTATCCTGGTGATCTGGTACGGTGCTACTTTGGTTCAAAGAGGTGATCTGTCCTTTGGCGAGCTCACTTCCTTTATCCTTTACACCTCATTTATTGGTGCATCTGTAGCCGGATTAGGTGACCTGTATGCCAAAATCCAGGTTTCTATTGGTGCCTCAGAACGTATTCTGGAAATTCTGGATATGCCTCTGGAGCAAACCGATCTTGCTTTGCCTTCTTCCACAGCCATCAGGCTCAATGGCAACGTAAGATACGAGCATGTAGGCTTCTCCTACCCTACCCGACCAGACATACAGGTTCTCCAAAACATTCATTTTGAGATTAGGGCCGGAGAAAAGATTGCGTTGGTGGGTTCCAGCGGGGCCGGAAAATCAACTATCGCGCAGCTGCTCATGAAATTCTACAAAGTGGACCAGGGTGCCATTTATGTAGATGGACAGAACATCAACCAATTACACTTGCATGACCTTCGGGGCAACATGGCCATTGTACCACAAGAGGTTCTATTGTTTGGAGGTACCATCCGGGAGAACATTGCTTACGGCCGCCCCGATGCTACAGATGAAGAAGTACATATGGCTGCCCAAAAAGCCAATGCCCTACAGTTCATCCAGTCGTTCCCAGATGCCTTCAACACCGTGGTAGGTGAGCGAGGCATCAAACTTTCTGGTGGCCAACGCCAACGGATTGCAATTGCCCGGGCCATCCTAAAAGACCCTGCCATCCTGATTCTAGACGAAGCCACCAGCTCCCTTGATTCTGAATCTGAAATGCTGGTTCAGGAAGCCATGGATGAGTTGATGAAAAACAGAACTACTATCATCATTGCGCACCGTTTAGCTACTATTAGAAAAGTAGACAAAATTCTTGTCATAGATAAAGGGCAAATTGTAGAGCAAGGACCGCATGAAGAATTAGCATTTAATCCAGATGGAATTTACGCTAATTTATTAAAACTGCAATTTGATGTACAGTAATTCAGTTTTGTTCATCTAACAAACAAATGCAAAATTCAGGCAAGTTATAAATCATAATCAAAGAAATGAATCTACTCTAAATTCTCCGTCTCAAAGAGGAATTAGAGTATGCAATGAGGCAATGGCTTTTTACCATTGCCTCATCTTCAATTTTCCACTTAGATTTAACATATAAAAAATTAATTTTCACTTAAAAAAGTACATCTAAGAACATCCACACAAAAGCATTAAGCCGAACTTCAATTTTCATTTTAATTCCAAAATAAAATTTTTGTAACTCTTTCAACAAACATTCGTATTCCCTGAAGCTTACCACAGCTTAAACTAACAAAGAAGGCTAGTTCAGCTCTAATCATATATATAGTATATTGATTGTCAATTAGTTAAAAATTAAAAGTCCAAGCTTAACGGGTTTAAACTAAAATTCAAGAAGGGGAACAGTCCCCTTGCAACTTCTTTTGTGTATTATTCAAATGTCACAATAAAACACCCCCTTGTTTATCTTTAAATAAAAGAACAATGCCTATTTGAGCAACACCTACACATTCCCTTACACTTCAAAAGATCACGTATAGATCATTTCACAAGTTAAAGTTCATAATTTAACTTAATGGGAAGATAATGCTCAATTGCAGGCAGCATTCCACTATTTCTTCAGTTTCAAACCATCATTTTTATCTTTTACAAAGCTGATAATGCAACCCTATTGCAGACGTAAGCTATTAACAAACTGCCACCTCATTAATAATAATTCTAGCTGATAAGTCCAGAAAACCAAAACTTTATAAAACCGCCAAAAAATTAACACAAATTTTATTTGTGAAAAAAAACGCGTATTATTAACCGTTCATTTTCAAACAAAAACCTAAACCAACATGAAGAAAATCTTACTATTGAGTCTTCTCTTGTTGTCTGTGCTTTTGAACGAAGCTATGGCACAAACGAAGACCATCACAGGAAGAGTGACTGATGCCGCTACAGGCGAAGGCATGCCTGGGGTAACAGTTCAGCTCAAAGGGACCAGTACGGCTGCCCCAACAGATGTGAATGGAGGTTATTCAATTTCCGTACCCACAACTGGAGGTACTCTTGTGTATTCATTCATTGGATACACAAACCAAGAAATTGCAATTGGTAACCAAACTACCATCAATGTGCGGTTGGCAACCGATGCCAGAGCATTAGGTGAAGTTGTAGTAACAGCTTTGGGTATTGAAAGACAGAAAAAAGAAGTTGGCTATGCTGCCACTACAGTAACAGAACAAGTGCTTACCAGAGCCGCTCCAGTAAACGTGGCAAACGGTCTGCAAGGAAAAGTTTCCGGTTTGAATATTACCACTACCAACAGTGGGGTGTTTGAAAACGTGAAAATCAACCTTCGCGGTATCCGTTCATTAACTGGTAATAACAACCCGCTCCTTTTGTTAGACGGTGTGCCAGCTGATATCAACTACTTGTCATCTCTTAATCCAAATGACATTGAAAATGTGACTGTATTGAAGGGAGCTTCTGGCGCCGCTTTGTACGGTCCGGATGCGAGAAACGGGGTGATTGTAGTAACTACAAAAAAGGGGTCTCTTGATGAGAAACCTGTAATTACAGTAAATCACTCAACTCAGCTTTCTCAAATCTCTTTCTTCCCTAAGTTCCAGGAGACTTTTGGTAGCGGTGGTGGAGGAGCCTATATTCCTTACGAGAACTGGTCATGGGGACCAAGATTCGATGGTTCCCAAGTTTTGCTGGGTGATCCTCTTGAAAACGGGAATGAGCAGATCGTAACTTATAGTCCTAGAAACGACAGAAAAGAATTCTTTGAAACTGGCGTTACCACACAGAACAACGTATCTCTGGCTCTGAAAGACTTTTACATCAGCTTACAGGACGCCAATGTACATGGTATTGTACCAGATGATAAGAACCGTAGAACAGGTATCAGACTCAATACTGGTAAAGAATACGGCAGAGTAAAGGTTGGCTTGAACACCAACTATATCCAGCAGAACTACAACATCTTTGATGATGAGCAAATGGCTGACTGGAATGCTTCTAACAACGTAGGTCTGAACCAAGGTTTGATGAACCTTATCTTCAACACGCCAGCTCACGTTCCATTGACAAGCTATAAAGACTTTGAGAACAATGAGTTTGCAATGTTTAACAACTACTTCAACCACTATGGTTTGAACCCATATTTTGCCATTGATAACTGGCGTAAAACTGGTAAAAGAGAAGACCTCCTTACCAACCTTGATTTCAGCTTTAAAGCCGCCGATTGGTTAACTTTAAACTACAGAGCCGCTCTTACTTCTCAAAGCATCAATGAGAGAAGAACTTCTAAAGGAGAAACTCCAAGTGCCTTTGGCTCACCAAGAGGGTTAGATCCAATCCCAAGCACGGTTGAAGAAAGATCTTTACGTTATACCCGTTTGTCTTCTGAAGCCTTTGCCAACCTGAATAAAGAAATCAATGAAGATTTCAAAGTAAATGCGGTGGTTGGTACCTATGTTCGTCAAGACGATGCCCGTGACACCAGAGTAGGTGCTACCAGCCTTGTAGTTCCAGAGTTGTTCAATATCTCTCAGCGCATTGGCCAGTTGACCGGTTCATCGCCTCAGCGTAGATCAAGACTTTTCTCTCTTTATGGAAGTGTTGGTTTAAGCTACAGAAGCTGGGCTAACATTGAAGTAACAGGCCGTAATGACCAAACTTCTGTGCTTGCAGTTGGAAACAACTCCTTCTTTTACCCAGGCGTGAGTGGTTCATTGGTATTGACAGATGCTATCAGCGCTTTGCAAGACAATGACATTCTTTCTTATTTAAAACTGAGAGCTTCCTGGAGCAAAACAGGTAACGCTGATATCAACCCATATTCTTTAGCGGCAACCTTCTCACAAGCTAGCGGCTTCCCTTATGGTTCATTACCAGGATATACAGCAAACAACACTATCTTCGATGCTAATTTGGAGCCTGAGTTTATTGAGAGCCGTGAGGTTGGTATTGAGACAAGCTTCCTGAATGATAGAATTTTCTTCGAAGCTACTTACTTCAACCAGCAAAACGACAACCAGATCATTCCAATCAGCTTATCTAGCGCTACTGGTTATACAAGTGCTTACGTGAACGCTGCTTCGTTCAACAACAAAGGGATTGAAATGGATTTAAGATTAACTCCATTGGTATCTTTGGGCGATGTAGATGTTGAGTTCAGAGCAAATGCTACTTACAACACCAATGAAATCACCAGCCTGTACCAAGGCATGGATGAACTTTCCATTGGAGGTTATACTGGGGCTGCTAACTATGCCGTTGTTGGTTATCCGGCTTTCATCATCAAAGCCAGAGATTACGCAAGAGACCCAGAAGGAAGAATTATTGTTGATCCTGTAACTGGTTTCCCTGAAGTAGACGCTACTCTTAAGAACTTTGGACGTACTTTACCTACTTGGACTGTGGGTATCAACCCTTCAGTGAAATGGAAAGGTTTGAATCTCTCTGTACTTGCTGAATACAAAGCCGGTCACTACGCCTACCACGATATAGGAAACGCTATGGCCTGGACTGGTGTTTCTGCTGCAACAGCTTACAACAACCGGGAGAGATTCGTTATTCCTAACTCTGTGATCCAGCAAGAGGACGGAACCTACGTTCCAAACACGAACGTAACTGTGAACAATGTGGAGGCTTTCTATACTGGTGTGTACAGAGATGCTCTTTCTAACTTTATCACAAGTGCCGCTTCCTGGAGACTGCGCGAAGTTGCTTTAACTTATGATTTACCAGCAAGCTTCCTGGGCAGACAAAATATCGTAAAAGGTGCTACTGTATCACTTATTGGTAGAAACCTATTCTTGTGGTTGCCAGAAACAAACGTTTATACAGATCCTGATTTCACCTTCAGCTCTCCTAACTCATCTTTCGGGTCGGGTGCATCAGGTGTGACTTCCGGTAACCAGGCTGGTATCTCAAACTCTACTATCAATCCTCCAGTACGCACGTTTGGTGGTAGTGTAACTCTAACCTTCTAAAGAGTAAATTTAATTTTAACTTAAAAATGAAAAAAGTTATATATTCAGTATTCACGCTCCTCATGCTAGGTGCATCAGGGTGTAGCGATGACTTCTTTGATATAAATGAAAACCCAAATGCCCCAACTGAGGAGTCAATCACTCCTCAGGTGATCCTGCCACGGGTTTTACATGCAACAGCCGCCAGAATGGCCACCTCTTATGACTATTCGGCTCATTGGATGGGCTATTGGGCCCGCTCAGGTTCATACGGACCAAGTGCAGAGCAAGAGTCTTACAACATCACCACAACTTATCAGGCAGACGAGTGGTCTGGCTGGTATGATATCCTGAAAGATGTTGACCTGATGGAGGAAAAGGCTACAGCCACAGGAGACAAATTTTATATTGCAGCGGCTAAATACCTTAAGTCTGTTGGCTTTATGTATTTGGTAGACCAATACAACAATGTCCCTTATTCTCAAGCCTTTGATTACGCCGGTGGTAACATTCTACCAGCCTATGACAAAGGAGAAGACATCTACAAAGATCTTCTGTTGCAGTTAGAAGAAGCTGCTAAACTAATGGCAGAGGCAGAAGTAACCTCTAACACAAGCACTGTAGACATACTGGTGTACTCTCAAAAGGCTGGAGCAGCTGTAAACCCTACTGGAGCTGCCGAAAAACTTTTATGGCGTAAACTAATCAATACCCAGCGCCTTAAACTGATTCTTCGTCAGGTAAACGTTCCAGGATTTAACGCGAAAGCTGAGACTGATAAAGTTGTAGCGGAAGGAAGTGGTTTCTTAATGGCTGGCGAAACAGTAGCAGTACAGCCAGGTTATGCCGAAGCAGCTGGCCAGCAGAACCCTTTCTACGACACTTATGAAGAGTCTGCATTGGGAGCGGTTGATAACTACAACCGGGCTAACAACTATGTATTGAATAAGCTTCGTGACAACAATGACCCACGGTATCAGTACTACTTTAGCCAGGCAGCAACGCCTAGAGGTGGTATCCTTTACTATGGATATAACTTTGGTGAGATCATTCCAAATGATGCACCTAACGCCGCAAACTCTTCTGATGTTTCTGGCCCAGGTCTAGCTAAGAGCCCTACTCAACCACAATGGCTGTTCACTTCTATTGAGAGCTTATTCTTGCAAGCAGAAGCTACTCAAAGAGGTTTACTGGCAGGAGACGCCAAAACCACATATGAGGCTGCTGTAAAAGAGTCTTTCAACTGGTTGGAAGTAGAAAATGCTGAAACTGCAGCAACTACTTATCTCTCAGAAGAGTTTGCAAACTTTGATGACCCAGGAAACACTAATAAGATTAACCTTATTGTGATGCAGAAATATCTGTCATTAGTGGGTATCAATAACTTTGAGGCTTGGGTAGATTACAGAAGAGTAGGTGTTCCTACAGACCTTCCATTATCACTTTACCCAGGCAGAGGTGGCAACAACATTCCTGTTAGATTATTGTATCCTCAAGCAGAGTTTACTTACAATGCTGCCAACGTATCCGCTCAAGGTAACATCAATGCTCAGACCTCTAAAGTATTCTGGGACAAAAATTAATTTCAAGGATAATGATGAAAAATTTAAGAAATATATTCCCGTTTGTCCTCCTTTGCTTAGGGCTTAGCTCATGCTTAGATGACGACTATATAACTGGTAACAACAATGAATCGCCTAACATTGTTGAGTTTCCAGAGCAACCAAACGTTGCAGTTGCGGATGGCTATTTGTATCCAGTGTATGTTAAATCTGCACCCATTTCAAATGAAGAGGAGATTGTGGTGCCAGTTAGCTACTCAGGAACAAACCAAGCTCCTGAAGACATTGTTGTAAATGTTAGCATAGATCAGGCAATGATTAACGCCTACAATAATGCATTTTTGGATTATACCATAGAGCAGGCATTAGTAGGTATTGCTCCAGAAGATGTTGCAGAAGTTACTGAAGAAGCAACCAAAGAAGCTGAAGCTCAGTTCTTCACCATGATTCCAGCAAACTTATTCAGCATTCCATCTCAGGTTACTATTAAAAAAGGAGAGCGTCGTGCTGACTTGGTGATCAAAGTGAACACTGCCAACTTTGACTTAACCAAGAGATACGGTTTACCCTTAAAGCTAACTTCTCAGCAGGCTACTGTTAGCGGTAACTTTGGCACTGCTATCTTTGGCCTTGCAGCTAAAAACAAATATGACGGTAACTATACTGTAACTGCCACTAAACCTATGGTTGATGCGGTTAATGCTACCATCACTGGTTTCTATCCATTAGATGCTGACTTGGTGACTGTAAATGCTAATACCGTAAAAATGTTCACCTATACCTACTTAGGTGGATTGGAAGGTCACCCAATTAAGAGCAATGGGTCTAACTCCTATTATGGAAATTTTGCCCCAATGTTCACCATGGATGACGCTGGCAATGTGGTAAGCGTTACCAATTACTATGGCCAAGGCACTAACGCTAGTGGTAGAGCTGCCAAACTTGATCCTACCGGTGTAAACAAATTTACTGTTTCCGCTGATGGACAAACTAAAACTTTAGAGGTAAGCTATATCATGGTACAGGGTGGTGTAGACCGTACCTTCTTCCATGAGAAATGGACCTTTGAAGCAGATAGAGAATAGTACTTAGCTTAATTAAAACAAAAAAGCCCTTCCGTTTAGCGGAAGGGCTTTTTTGTTTCACCATTATCCTAATCCTAGTAAACAGAAAATTATCTATGTTTTAGGACCAATTCTGAGAAAAGAGCCGGAAAACAGACTTCCAAACAAGGAGTGATCACAAAAGGCTCATAATTCAGCAAAGCCATTGTTTATCAGATCGCGTTACCTGCTTCACCCAGTAATATACACCCGCACCTCAATGGCCCTTTGCTCTTGAGTAGAATTATCTACCATCACCCTGAAAAATAACCGAATCACATCTCCCACGGCGAAGGTCGGCATTTCGGCATCGGTGAGTACTGCCGGTGGTTCAGTCGTAGATATGGTATAAGTCACTATGTTTCCGGGAGCGCCTGTTAGGGTGGTGGGCAGATTGCCGGCCGTGTTCCGGGTGATAGTTGTATTAGGAGCCAGGCTGGCTGCTGCCGAAGGAGGGGCAGGGCTATAGTTTGGCGGCGTAGGGGTTCCATTTCTATAACGTTGCCCCGTTACCCTGGTCAGTTCCTGAATAGTGCGGCCTTCAGGCACCTTTATCTGCACCAATACCTGCCCCGCCGCAATGGAGTTCTGCTTGATGATGTAGGCGTTGTCTTCCATCCGGGCCACCCCGTTAGACTCTACCGACTGCGGAAAGGTGATGGCCGCAGCCGGAATAGGATCGGGATCCGTCAACCCATCGTAGTCATCGTTCTCACATGCACTTAAAGCCACAAGCGTTAGGCTCAAGAGGCTCAGGTATAGCTTCTTCATTTTCATATTTTTTATCATTACGTTCATTAACTACTCCATCCACCAAACAGGAACCAGGAAGCCCGCCGGATAATCCCTCAACGGCACATTCTCGCGGTTAGCCTGGATTTCGTTTTGCACATAAGGCCACCTGGTTGGGATGCGGTTCACCCCTGCCAAAGCATTCTGCGGCAACGCTAATTGCGGATAGCCTGTGCGGCGGTAGTCATTATAGGCTTCGTAGGCATTTCCGGCAGAAGAAACCCATTTGTCACGTATGAGCACGTTCAGCTTACCTTCTGCAGTGGGGTTTGCAGTAAAGGCCGCCACCCTGGAGTTGATATAAGTAGTGGCATTAGCGCTGAAGTTGGCCGGAGTATAGGTAGGCCCCAGGAAAGTGGAGATGTCAGAAAAGTTAGCCTCCAGCGCCTGCTGGTAAAGGGCAGCCGGATCTCCGGTGGTGCCCAGGGTAAGCGCAGCCTCCGCCAACCAATAGTACACCAAGGATGCTGTAATCAGGCGCATGGGTGCCTGATCATTAGGAGACCCTACGTTTACGGTTCCGTTGTTGGCCGTCTGGCCTCTTCCTATAATGTACAAGCCCCACCTAGACCTGTTTGCGGACGTGAAGTTCTGCACCGTATGGACTCCGTTGTCATAGCTCACATAGTTCCCCCCTGTTTGGGTGATGATTGTGGGCAACCGAGGATCGTTCAGCACCTGCATAGAATCCAGAAACCGCGTACTCACAATCATGTCATTGGGGCGAGTCAAATGATTGTACATATACAAAGGATTCTGAGCCCCAGATGAAGAAAAGAAAGGCACGTTGAAGTTATCTGCGTTGGAGGTGATGAACTTATTTTGGGCAATGAGTTCATTTATGCGGGCAGTAGCTGTGGAAGGATCTTTCTTCCGGCTCTGAAGGTAAATTTTTAGTTTGATGGAGTTGGCTACCCTAGTCCATTTATCTATGGTAGTACTCATTGGCGTACTTTCTCCATAAATGAGATCACCCGCAGGAGTAGCAAGTACGTTTGTCTTGTTCAGGTCAGCAATTGCTTCATCCAGTATGGTAATGATACTAGGGTAGATCTCCTGCTGCGGATCATATTGGGGATTGGGTGCTTCATCAAAGGCAAGCGCCTGCTGAAAAGGCACATCCCCCCAAATATCCGTAGTCACCGTCCAAACATAGGCTTCCAGAACCCCTGCCATCCCGGCATGGACAAAGTTACCCTCTTCCCTACCCTGCACCCTGATCTGGCGGAGATCATCCAGAAGATTCGCATAGATGGTGTTCCATTCATTATTCAGGTCAGCCGGGCCAATGTTGTACCGGTCATAGGGGTCTGACTGTGTACCAGTGCCTGCCATCTGCTGCATCCACAGAGAACTTACCAACTGAACGGTATTGCCCATCACAAACCCTACCCCCAACTCAGCCCCCGGCAAGATGTACTGCACCCCAGAAGTAGGCAAGTTGTTCGGGTTGGTGTTGACATCCAGGAAATCATCGCAGGAACTAACCACCGCCAAACCTATTGCCACCAGCATGATCTTTGATACTCGTATAAATCTTTTCATGACAAAGTTTTCTGAAGGGTTAGAAGGTGAAGCGAAGATTCAATCCATAGTTGCGAACAGAGGGCGGTGAGTTAAATTCAAAGCCCCTGGTATTGGAACCAAGCTGGTTTGACTCAGGGTCAGCGTGCCGAAGGTTGGGTGCGTAGAAAAGTAGGTTGCGCCCGGTCACTGACAAATTGATGCCCTTGAAGGGAGTTCTGGCCAGAATACTGGTGGGCAGGGTGTACCCAAGGCTTACTTCGCGCAACCTCAGCACCGAGGCATCAAACACCGCGAACTCTGAGGCGTTATTGAAGTGCGTCCAGTACTGCTGCGCCGTAATCTGGATGTTGTTGGGCGTAGTGGTGGCTTCGCCCGCCTCATTAGCCAGTACTCCCTCAAACATATAGGGCTGTTCGCGGTTTTCGGCAGTTTCCTCCAAAACGCCTCTTAAACGGGCAATCTGGGCTTGCCGTGAGTAAAAGTCCCCTCCATGCACGTACTGCACCAGAGCACTCAAGCTAAAACCTTTGAAGGAGATTGTGTTTGATAAACTGCCCCACCAATCGGCATTGGGATCACCGATGATCTGCGGATTGGGGTCCACCACAGGCAAGCCGTTGGTAGGGTTTATGATCAACTGTCCTTCCGGGGTTCTTCTAAAGGTAGTCCCTTGTAGAACCCCGAAGGGTTGCCCTGGCTGCAACAACGGGCTTAACCCGGTAAACCCGCTCCCACTGCTTCCTGATGTAGGGTCTATGTACCCGGTGGTGAGGGTGAATTGATCCAGCCCAGGGGCAAGTTCCACTACCTCTGTCTCCAGTTTAGTGAAGTTGGCGCTCACATCCCACCTGAACCCCTCTTCAAACTGGATGGGGGTAGCCGATGCCGCAATTTCCCATCCTTTATTGTCAATTCTCCCGGCATTGGTGGTATAGGTGAGAAATCCGGTAGAACCTGGTACGGTCAGGTTCAGAATCTGATCTTTAGTACTGTTGTTGAAGTAATTCACATCCAACGCACCCCTTCCATTATAGAAAGTAAACTCCGCCCCTATTTCATAGGACTTTTTGTTTTCCGGCTTTAAGTTCATGTTTCCTCGCCGGTCATTTCGGGTGAAGGCCAGAACTGAACCGTTGAAAGGAAAAGTAAGGCCCGCCACGTTGTTACCAAAGGATTGGGTCACATAATAGGTACTGGTAAGGTAAGGGTTAGTGTCATTGCCCACCATGGCGTAACTGGCCCGCAGCTTTCCATAGCTCAGGATATTGTTACTCAAGCCCAGCGCATCAGTGAAAACAAACCCCACGCTGACCGATGGATAGAAATAGCTGTTATTGGCGGTGGGCAAAGTAGAGGACCAGTCATTTCTGGCGGTAAACTCCGTAAACAACCAGTTTTTGTAGTTTAACCCTAATTGCCCGTAAACGCCCACTAAACGCCTTTCGGTGTTATAGTTGGTGGTGAAGGTAGTGGTAGGCAGGTGGTTGGCCAGGTTGTAAAACTCAGGTACCACCAAATCCTCTGCCCTAATGGTATTCTGCCTTGTCTCCACCATGTTCACCTGGGTTCCTACCAGAGCCCTGACATTGAAGTCAGGGGTAATGTCTTTCTGGTACACCCCAAACAAATCATGGTTGATGGACTGAAAGCCAATATCATCATAAAGCTGGGAGCCGCGCCGGTTAGTGGCCGTGTTACCGTTAGAATTGTAGGAACCATACCCGTATGCCTGCAACCGATCATCAGAATACTGATCCAAGCCAATCCGGTAGGTAGCCGTGAAATCTTTAAAGAATTCTGGGTTGTAGTTAAAAGTGGCACTCACAATAGACCGATTCACCTCACTCTCATAAAACGACTCATTGACGCTCCACATAGGGTTATCACGGTTCAGCTCGGTAAACAAGGTAGGTGCCTGAACCCCTGCCCTAAGTTTATAGGGAACATTCTGGATGTCAAAGCTACGGGGTATGAAAGGCAACGTAAACCAGGGGCTGGAACCGGAGTTTCCCTGCAAGGAGCCTTCCTGGTTGGTTTTTGCATACAGCACCGAGGCATCCACGGAGAAGCCGTGCCCCAGGGTGGCGTTCCCTGCCGCCCGCAACGTATACCTGTCTAAGCCACTATTAGGGATGATACCTTCCTGGTTGGTGGTGTTGGCACTGAAGATGTACCGCATCTTCTCGTTTCCGCTGGAGAGCGTTACCCCGTTATCCCAGATGCGCCCGGTCTGGAAGAAATCCTTCACGTTGTCTGGGTAAGCCTGGTAAGCGAGCCTGGTCATAGGATTCCCGCTCACATTGGGCACGGAGTCAAGGCCCGGTGTACCGAAACGCGGCCCCCAACTGTCTGTAGAAGCGGAGTTGTAGCGGCCGTTAATTCCCTGGCCGTACTCATTCTGGTACTTGGGTAGCCCATACACTTCCTGGATGTTGTAGGAAGAGGTTACGGTTATTTCCACATCGCCTGCCCGGCCCCGTTTAGTGGTGATGATAACAGCCCCGTTACTGGCCCGGGCGCCGTACAAGGCAGCTGCGGCTGGCCCTTTCAACACAGTCATAGACTCAATGTCATTGGGGTGAATATCCAGTGCGCGGTTTGAGTAAGCTGCTCCCCCCACCGTTGGGCTAGAAGAATAGGTGGTGTTGTTACTGATGGGCACCCCATCTACCACAAACAGCGGCTGGTTATTACCGGTAGCCGAAGAAAGCCCTCTGATAAAGATCTGGGACCCGGACCCCGGCATCCCGCTGGAGGAGATGATTTCTACCCCGGCCACCTTTCCCTGAAGGGCGTTCACCACGTTGGGCTCAGACTTCTGGGCGAGCTGCTCTCCCTTTACATCCTGTACCGCATAGTTTACTTCCCTTCTTTGCCGCTCTATACCCACCGCCGTTACTACTACTTCACCTAGTTGCTTGGCATCTTCGGCTAGTGTGACATTTATGGTGCTTTGGTTTCCAATCTCTACCTCTCGGTTAAGATACCCAATGTAGGTAAACACCAGCGTTCCGCCCGCTGAGGGTATCTGGATGGAGTAATTACCACCTGCGTCAGTTGGTACAGCGGTGGCGGTTCCTTTTAATTGTACGGTGACACCTGGCATAGCCTCACCAGCCGGAGATGTCACTTTTCCTGTTACAGTTCTTGTTTGGGCCCAAACCTGGCTAAGCAAACAGAACATTAACATGAATTTGATTAGTAGAATCTTCTTCATAGGAAATGTTTGAAATGATACACTGAAGCTTACCAAAGCAAGGGTACCGGCTATACTTGTGGAATGGGAGAGTGCACAGGCGTTATGCTCCCGTTACAGTTATTACCTTACTCTTGCTTTACCGGGATCTGAAACTTGTGGACTATTGCCACGGGCACAGGGTCAGAATATGACGGGGAGTTCTAATTCAAACCTTTTAAGAACCAAACCTGCTGTACTGAAGGGAGCAGAAGCAGGCTCAATTGAGTAGTATCGTTTACTTAATCTTTTCTCAAAACAGACCGGAAACAGGCACAAACAAATAGCAAGTGGCTCTTACCTTTGGTCTTAATCAAAATAATTCTCACAGAATTCTAGGGCCGCCTTGGGGTAGCAGGTCTAGAAATCACCTGAATGTCATGTGCTGTCTTGGATGGCTATCTATCTCGTTTCCTCTCCCTGTCGCCTGTGGATCACCTTTAAGAAATGTTGGCTTAGTCTTTATTTATGGATACCTACTGGTAGGTAATCGCCTATATATTACATAGATAGCTCTGTACTCCTATAAACTGACTTTGAGCAAAAAGGTTATAGCATAATGCAAAACATTATTGTTAAAGTTTTAACCAAGCTTCTTGTTTCATGGCATCCGAGCATACTGCTTTTAGCCTGAAATTTCAAAAAGCAACCTGAAACTCACTTCTTAACCATTCACTCAGAATTAGCTGATTATCAAGTAGCAGCACAAACAATTGTTAAGATTAGATAAAATTATTCTTATATAAGTTTTACTTTATTTATCCACACGTGCAACCTTTAGCTGGTTAAATAAATCTCTAGTTTTATGAAGAGGGATATAGATTTATATTTATATTTATAGTAATCATCTATCAGCCCTTCTCATCGGTTAGCTGCGCCTAACTGTTTCCGGTTCAAGTCCCTTCAAATTCAAATACACATACCACAATGCTAACAAAACCTCTTAGTACCCATGAAAAAACGTTTACTTCTAACCATGCTGGTTCTTACCTGCTTTATGAGCCAGGTATGGGCACAGGCCGTTACCGTTTCCGGTACGGTGACCTCCGCAGATGATGGCAGTCCTCTACCAGGTGTCTCTATTGTAGTAAAAGGCACGCAAGTAGGAACCTCCTCCAGTGTATCGGGCACTTATTCTATTACAGTGCCCAACCCCAATGCAACCCTTGTTTTCAGTTTTATTGGGTATAACCCAATAGAGCGGGCTTTGAATGGTGCTACCACCATTAACGTAGCGCTCACTTCTGATGCCACCCAACTGAATGAAGTGGTGGTGACCGCACTAGGTGTGGAAAGAAGCCGCAACTCCCTCCCCTACGCCGCTACCCAGCTGGAAGGCTCTACGGTAACGGCTGCCCGTAACCCCAACATGATCAACTCCCTGTCTGGGAAAGTAGCGGGCCTCACCGTAACCCAGACCAATACCCTTGGCGGATCTTCCAACGTGGTCATCAGGGGTACCAAATCCCTTACAGGGAACAACCAGGCATTGTTTGTGGTAGACGGCGTACCTATCAGCAATGATGTTTCCAACACTTACAACCAGACTACCGGCCGGGGTGGTTTTGACTACGGTAACCCTGCCGCGGACATCAACCCAGATGATATTGAATCCATGAGCGTGCTGAAAGGTGCTGCCGCCACGGCGCTGTACGGTTCTCGCGCAGCCAATGGGGTTATCTTGATCACTACCAAAAAAGGTAGGCGCGGCCTGGGGGTTACCCTCAACAACGGCCTTACCCTGGGCTTCATTGACAAAGAGACCTTCCCGGAATATCAAAAGGAATACGGAGCCGGTTATGGTGCGGCTTGGTTAAGGTATGATGTGGACGGAGACGGCAACCTGGATAACGTGGTACGCATGGGAGATGACGCCTCTTACGGTTTCCCCTTTGATCCTAACGTGCTGGTGTACCAATGGGATGCCTTTGACCCAGCCTCGCCTAACTACAGAAAGCCTCGCCCGTGGGTAGCCGGTGAGCACGGACCAGAATACTTCTTTGAAACCTCTGTGTCTTACAACAACAGTATCACCATTGACGGGGGTAATGAAAAGGCTAACTTCAAACTGGGCTACTTCCGCAACGAAGACAAGGGCATTTTGCCCAACAGTAAGATCACCAAGAACATGGTCAACTTTGCGGGTTCTCTCAACCTTACAGACAAGCTCTCCACCAGCGCCAGCGTGAACTTCACCCAACAGGAAGGCTTGGGCCGCTACGGCTCAGGGTACAGTTCTATTAACCCTATGCTGGGGTTCCGGCAATGGTTCCAGACCAACGTTGACCTGAAAGAGCAGGAAGAAGCCTATTTCCGGAACCGGCAAAACATCACCTGGAACTGGAGAAGCCCCAGCAACCTCACTGCCGCCTACCATGACAACGTGTACTGGAGCCGGTATGAAAACTTTGAGAGCGATGAACGCTACCGCACGTTTGGGAATGTGGCCGCCAATTACAAGTTCACCGATTGGCTGGATTTAACCGGCCGTGTTTCCCTGGACACCTATGATGAACTGCAGGAAGAACGGTTTGCCATAGGAAGTACCACCAACGACCAGGACCCCAACTACACCCGCTTCAACAGAACTTTCAGGGAGTTCAACCTTGACCTGTTCGCGAACTTTGACCGCAACTTCACCGAAGACTTCAACATCCGAGGCTTAGTGGGTCTGAACATTAGAAGATCTCGGCTGAACTCCATTAGGGCAACTACCAGCGGTGGCTTAGTGGTGCCCCGGTTGTATGCGCTTTCCAACTCACTAAACCTGTTGTCACCTCCCATTGAGAGCGAGCTGAGACGGGCCGTAGATGGCGTTTTCGCCAATGCTACCCTGGGGTATAAAGAAATGGTTTTCCTGGATTTATCTGCCCGGAGAGACCAATCTTCCACCCTACCCAGAGGCAATAACTCCTATTTCTATCCATCGGTGGCGTTGAGCTTTGTGTTCTCTGAGGTGCTCAAACAAGACTGGTTATCTTATGCTAAACTGCGGGGTAACTACGCCGAGGTAGGCAACGATGCGCCGTTTGCGGCCACAGACCGTTACTACAACAAGCAGGACGAGGAAATTGACGCGCCTATCGGCACCTTTGGGGGTATTCCATTGTACTCCGTACCCGGCACCCGCTACAACCCAGACCTGAAACCAGAAAGAACCAAAAGTTCAGAAATCGGGCTTGAAACGGCTTTCCTGGACAACCGGTTAGGTTTTGAGGTAACGGTGTACAAGTCCAACACCATTAACCAGATCTTGCCGGTATCTGTGTCTGCAGCCACCGGGTATTCCTATAAATATGTGAATGCCGGCGAAGTGGAAAACCGCGGTATTGAGACGGCCCTGCGGTTCCAACCCATCAAAAATGATATCTTCTCCTGGAACCTGAATCTGAACTGGACCCTTAACCGCAACGAGGTAATTGCGCTAGCCGAAGGCGAAAACATGATTTTAGCTAACTACCAAAGCGGAGTCACTTCCAATGCTGCCATAGGTCGGCCCTTTGGAATTCTGCGGGCCCAAGGTTTTGTGCTGCATGAAAATGGTGGCCGGATAGTAGATGAAACCGGGGCATATATGCTCTCTGATCCTACCAAGGAAATCGCCAACCCTAACCCAGACTGGCAGGGTGGTATCTCCAACACTCTTTCCTTTAAAGGACTCTCCTTGTACTTCCTCATTGACATCCGCAAAGGAGGCGAACTATTCAACCTGGATACCTATTACGGATTCGGGACCGGGCTCTATCCTGAAACTGCCGGTCTGAATGACCTGGGCAATCCTTCGCGGTTGCCTATTGCGCAAGGGGGAGGTATCATCTTGCCGGGTGTGAAGGAAGACGGATCGCCTAATGACATTAGAGTAGAAAACACCGAAGGGGTGCTAGGCTACTATACGCCAAATGAATTCCATGTATATGGGGCTGGTTTCGTGAAACTGCGGGAAGCCTCCCTGACTTACACCCTACCCCAGCGGCTTATCTCCAAACTGAAAGTCTTCAAAGGCATTGATGTTTCTGTAGTAGGCCGTAACCTCTGGATCATTGACAAAGATGTGCCTTACTCAGATCCTGAAGCGGGCTTTGGGGCCGGTAACTTAGGCCAGGGTTACCTGAGCGGTGCCTACCCAACCGCTCGTAACGTGGGCTTTAACTTAAGATTCCAATTTTAATGAAGAAGACGATGAAAAAGATACTTTTATATAGCATAGCGTCTTTGTTCCTGGCAGCTTCTTGTGTGAACGACCTGGACGACGATTATAATTTGGACCCCAAACGGGCGACCGATGTACCGCCTGTTACCCTGGTGAGCAATGCTCAGTTTAACTTATCTAACGTTATTACCACCCCAGACTATAACACAAATGTGTTCCGGTACTATGTGCAGCATTGGGCTGCGGCCCAGTACCCAGATGAGAGCCAGTACAACATCAATACCCGCGAGATCAACCGGTTCTTCTGGACCATCCTGTACCGCGACGTGTTGGCCGATTTACGGGAAGCCAGAAACCTTATTACAGCAAACAATTTACTGGCAGCCGACCTGAAAGCCAGTCAGTTGGCGTGTATTGAGGTTCTGGAAGTATATGCCTGGTCTGTGCTGGTGAACACCTACGGTGACATTCCCTACTCCCAGGCTCTGGACATCAACAACGTACAACCCGCTTATGACGATGACGTGGCCATTTACAATGACCTGCTCACCCGGTTAGATGCCGCTATTGCCAGCATTAGCCAGAACATAGATAGCGACGGCCTAGGCGATGGAGACCTCTATTACGGGGGAGACTTAGAGCAATGGTTCAAGTTTGCGAACTCCCTTAAACTTAGATTGGGTATTACCATTGCCGATGTAAATGAAACCAGAGCCAGAACGGTGGTAGAAGCCGCAGCGCCTCATGTATTTACCTCCAGTGCAGATGACGCCAAATTGGTCTACACGCCTAACGTACCTACCGCCAACCCCGTTTATGACGAGTTACGGCAACGCGACGACAACGTGGCCGCCAACACCTTCATTGACGTGCTGCTGGAAATGGAAGATCCCCGCCTGGACGAGTTTTTCAGACCAGCCCCCGAAGGAGAAAATGAAGGAGAATACGTGGGTGGTATTTACGGAGACCTGAATAACTACACAGAAGTGGCCCAACCCAGCGACCTGATCCGGGAGCCAGATAGACCAGGAGTCTTGCTGTCTTACACCGAGGTAGAGTTCCTGCTGGCCGAGGCCGCCTTACGAGGCTTCACCGTACCAGGCACTGCCCAGGAACACTATACCGCCGCCATCACTTCTTCCATTGTGAATGACTGGGGCGGTACCCAGCAGGAAGCCACCGCCTATTTACAGAGATCAGACGTAGCGCTCAACACGGCCAACTGGCGGCAAAGCATAGGTATGCAGAAATGGATTGCCCTGCATGATCAACCCGTGGAAGGCTGGAAAGAGTGGCGACGCTTAGACTATCCGCAGTTAGAGGCCCCAGAACTGGCACAGTCTGAGATTCCGGTTCGGTTCCCGTATCCGGCCACGGAACAAAACCTGAACAACGCCAATTACTCCGCCGCCGCTGCTGCCATTGGCGGAGATGTGGTTACCACCAGAGTCTTCTGGGATGTGGACTAAGGGTTGACCTACCCAATCAATTGCTTGACCAAAGCCCCGGTTACTCTAAACAGCCGGGGCTTTCGTTTTTGAGCGCAACAAGAAAGTACAGCCAAGGCTCAATTTTGTTTTCGGTGTGTTTTAATGAAATCAAGCCCAAAATACCTCAGGCAAAAGAAGCCGGCAAGGGGGTGGCAAGGATCTTTCTCCCAAAGAATAGTCTTATAAAGAAACCAGATACTTGCCTGATTTTGTGTCGCTTCTAGTACCATGATGCAGCAGAAAACCAACTTTCGTTCGTTTTGCTGAAGCAGTCCTTTTTTCTGCCTATTTTTGGAAAACACATCAAAAACAAACAATGCGTAAACCCTTTCTTCTTTTCCTCTCTGTAGCGTATGGCTTCTCGGTCATGGCGCAGGGGCAGGAAGACAAAAAGAAATGGTCTGTGACCGAACAGCACGGACCTACCAAACAAATCAACATCGCTGTTTCTGAAGGCACCTGGATGAACCTGGACGTAAGCCCAGACGGCAAAGAAATTGTCTTCGACTTGCTGGGCGACATCTACAAACTGCCTATCTCGGGTGGTCAGGCCACGTTGCTCTCTGGCGGACCAGCTTACGAGGTACAGCCCCGTTTCAGCCCCGATGGCAAGAAAATCTCCTTCACCTCAGACAAAGAAGGCGGCGACAACATCTGGGTCATGGACACGAACGGCGCCAACCCCAAAGCCATCACCAAAGAGAACTTCCGCCTGCTCAACAATGCCGTCTGGACGCCAGATGGTCAGTACATCATCGCCCGCAAGCACTTCACCGAGAAACGCTCTTTGGGGGCCGGTGAGATTTGGCAGTACCACTTCAGCGGCGGTACAGGCATGCAGCTCACCAAGCGCAAAAACGAGCAGCAAGACGTGGGCGAGCCCTTTGTGTCGCCGGATGGTAAGTACGTGTACTTTGCCGAGGACATGAGCGGCGGCACCACCTTTGAGTACAACAAAGACCCCAACGGGCAGATTTACATTATCCGGCGGGTGAACCGCCAGACCGGCGAGATTGAGAACATCATTGGCGGAAACGGCAGCGCCATGCGCCCTACCCTTTCGCCGGATGGCAAGACCCTGGCCTTCGTGCGCCGCGTACGCACCAAAACCGTGCTCTACGTGCACAACCTGGCCACCGGCGAGGAGCGCCCCGTGTATGACCAACTGAGCAAAGACCAGCAGGAAGCCTGGGCCATTTTTGGCGTGTACCCCAACTTTGATTTCATGCCAGACGGCAAGAACATTATTGTGTGGGCCAAGGGCAAACTCTGGAACGTAGACGTGGCCAAAGCCAACGCCAAGGAGATTCCGTTTACCGCTTCGGCGCAGCACTCCCTGGCCGAGGCTGTGCGGCACATTGCCAAGCCCGAGGAAGTTGCCCCCAAGCAGTTCACCTCCAGAATGATTCGCAACGCGGTGACCTCACCGGATGGCAAAACGCTGGTGTTCAACGCAGCCGGGTATCTCTGGAAAAAACAGCTGCCCAACGGCAAACCCGAGCGCCTCACCAACGGCACCGACTTTGAGTTCTATCCCGCTTTCAGCCCGAACGGCAAGGAAATCGTGTACAGCACCTGGGACGATGACAAGCACGGCGCGCTGTACGTTTTGGCCCTGAATTCTAAAAAACCGCGCAAAATCACGCAGGAGAAAGGCTTCTTCACCAACCCGGCTTTCTCGCCAGATGGCAAGCAGATTGTGTTCCAGAAAGACCGCGGCAATGACCACCAAGGCTATACCTTCGCCAAAGACCCGGGCATTTACGTGATTCCGGTTAAAGGCGGAACGGCTACCTTGGTACAGAAACAAGGCGTATCGCCTAGCTTCAACCGCGATGGTTCACGCATTTTCTTCATGGCCGGCGAGGGCGATGGCGTGGCGTTCAGAAGCGCCGACCTGAACGGCAAAGACGTGCAGACGCACTTCACTTCCAAGTACGCGAACCAGTTTGTGCCCAGCCCCGATAACCAGTGGGTAGCCTGGACCGAGCTGTTCAACGTGTACATCGCGCCGTTCCCGGCCGCCGGGAGAGGCCTTGAGTTAGGTGCTGATACCAAATCGGTGCCAGTAGCGCGCGTAACCCGCGATGCCGGCACCAGCGTGCATTGGTCCGCCGACAGCAAGAAACTGCACTGGATGCTGGGCGAGGAATACTTCACCAATGACCTGAAAAACCGCTTCAAGTTTGTAGACGGGGCCGTAGCCAATATTCCGCCCATTGATACAGTCGGCATCAAAGTAGGCCTGCAACTCAACACTGATGTACCGCAGGGCAAAGTAGCCTTTACCAACGCCCGCATCATCACCATGAAAGGCAACGAGGTGATTGAGAACGGTACGCTGGTAGTGGACGGGAACCGCATTTTGGCCGTTGGTCCAGCGGGCTCGGTTCAGGTTCCCGCCGGTGCAAAAGTGATTGATGCGCAAGGCAAAACCATTATGCCGGGTCTGGTAGATGTGCACGCGCACTTGGGTACGTTCCGTTTGGGCATGACCCCGAAAAAGCAATGGTCCTACTTGGCCAATCTGGCCTACGGGGTAACCACCACCCACGACCCGTCTTCCAGCACCGAGATGGTGTACAGCCAGAGCGAAATGGTGAAAGCCGGCCACATGGTAGGTCCGCGCATTTACTCTACGGGTACCATCCTGTACGGTGCCGATGGCAACTTCAAGGCCGTGGTGAACAGCCTGGACGATGCCCGTTCGCACCTGCGCCGCCTGAAAGCCGTAGGCGCGTTCTCGGTGAAAAGCTACAACCAGCCGCGCCGGGAGCAACGCCAGCAAATCATCCAAGCCGCTCGTGAATTAGACATGTCGGTGGTACCCGAGGGTGGTTCTACTTTCTTCCACAACATGACCATGATTCTGGATGGCCACACCGGCATTGAGCATAACATACCGGTAGCGCCGGTGTACAGTGATGTGGTTCAACTCTGGTCAGCCAGCAAAACCGGCTACACCCCTACCCTCATTGTGAACTACGGCGGAAATTCCGGCGAGTACTATTGGTATCAGAAAACCAACGTGTGGGCCAAAGACCGTCTCCTGCGCTTCACGCCAAGAGCCGTGATTGACGGCCGTTCCCGCCGCGTGACCTTGGTGCCTGATGAGGAATACAACGACGGCTACATCGCCACGTCCCGTACCCTGAAAGCCCTCTCTGACAAAGGCGTGAAAGTAAACCTGGGCGCCCACGGACAGTTGCAGGGTTTGGGTGCCCATTGGGAACTCTGGATGCTGCAGCAAGGCGGCATGTCCAATCTGGAAGCCCTGCAAGCCGCCACCATCAACGGCGCGCACTACCTAGGTATGGACCAGGAACTGGGCTCCCTGGAGCAAGGCAAACTCGCCGATTTGATTGTGTTGGACAAAAACCCGCTGGAAAACATTCAGAACTCCGAGAGCGTGCGCTACACCATGGTGAACGGCCGCCTGTACGATGCCGAAACCCTCAATGAGGTAGGCAACTACAACAAGCCCATGGGTAAGTTCTACTGGGACAACAACACCAGCACCTTTGACTGGCACGAAGACCTGAACACCCGCTTCTACGGCATCGCCGGGGAGTCCTGCGGTTGTCATGGTCATACCCACTAAATCCTATTTAGGACCAGATTTCAACAAAAGAGCCGGGAAACACTTCCCGGCTCTTTTTCTTTTCAGGCTGTCTCATTTTCGCTGGCGCGAGCGTCCCGCTTGTGTCCGCACCTATTGCTGATCTCTCTATTTTGCTGAAACCTCTATGGCGCGGATTTACTTCCGTGCCTTTTAATCGCAAGTCACGGAAGTAACTTCCGCGCCATAGTAAAAGTCGCCTTGGAGTATGCTGAGCACATAATTTCCCCCTCTCTGTCATCCTGAAAGGATCTTGTGACCAAACGGTAGAGTCGTTTATTCAGCGTCTTACTAGTTCGCCCACAAGATCTTTCCAAGATGACAAAGAGAGTGGAATAGAGACTGTGACTACGACCGCTAAACTGTAAACTCCTCAGCAATGCGTGCGGACACGAGCGGGACGCTCGCGCCAGCGATGGTTTTCATTCTGTTTTCTTCAGATTGCGCCGAAACCCTTGAAGAGACAAGGCACTGCCTTGTCTCCACGGCATCAGAAGTCTAGAATCCAACATACCGTTCTCGCGATATTCTTCAGAAACTAATTTAGAACCAGTCACAAACACATTCAAAATCAGCAGAGAACAGGCAGAGAGGGCATTTTTTCCTCAAAGGCTTTACTTTTAAAATCAATTATCAGTAAAAAATGAACCAATCCGTTGGTATTTTCATTTTTTATGCGAAACCTTTGTGGAGAGACTCACAGTAGAAGTCTTACCAGTTTTTCGATATCCTTCTAAGTCAATGAATAAAAAGTCGCTTTTATCAGTTGTTATGGCAACGGTAAAACGCTCCGTTTTCAGGAGTGCGCTTTTTTCTGTTCTTCCCAGAACAGTTTTTTGTGAACCCATTTACCTTACCCGATCCAGGCGCTAGGCCACCGGCTCAGGTTGTGATCTACAACTAAACCGGATGCATCCGTGTATACCACCTTTTAGGCTGGTAACAGACCCTCTATTTCTTTTTTAATTTTTTCAAACATATAGCGATGCGTACATACGCTTCGGCTGTAGAGTTGCAGCCTATTGCACCCGTTTCCATGGAAACTTCTCAAAATGCTTTCACTGTAGTGGTTGCTACAGAAGAGCACACCCCCTTTGCGCAGCAGATTTGTGATGAAATGGAGTCCTCGGCGAAAGCCCGTGGCACCGGTATCGCGAAGCGTTCCCCAGACTACGTGGCCCAGAAGATGCGGGAAGGCAAAGCCGTGATCGCGTTTGACGGAGAAGGCAACTGGGCTGGGTTCTGCTACATTGAAACGTGGAGCCACGGCGAGTACGTGGCCAACTCAGGCCTGATTGTATCGCCGCATCTGCGTAAAAGCGGACTGGCCAAGCGCATCAAGCAGAAGGTATTCGAGTTGTCGCGCACCAAGTACCCGCACGCCAAAATCTTCGGATTGACCACGGCGCTGGCAGTCATGAAAATCAACTCAGACCTGGGCTACCGCCCGGTAACCTACTCTGAACTTACCAAGGACGAGGAGTTCTGGAAAGGCTGCCGCAGCTGCGTGAACTTTGACATTCTTACAGCCAAAAACCGCAGCAACTGCCTCTGCACGGCCATGCTGTTTGTTCCGCCAAAGGCGGACAATGAGTGATTGATAGATTGAATGATTGAGAGAATAATTTTCTCATTCATTCAATCCCTCAATCACTCACTAAAAACATTCACTCAATCATTCAATCTATCAATCACTCAATAAAATGAAAAAAGTAGTTCTCGCGTTCAGTGGCGGCTTAGACACATCTTTCTGTGTGAAGTACCTACTGGAACAAGGTTATGAAATCTATTCGGCCATCGTGAATACCGGCGGCTTCTCTGAAGAGGAGTTAGCGGAGATTGCCCGAAGGGCGGAGAATCTGGGTGTGACCCACCACGTAACCTTAGACGAAACCGATAACTACTACCAGTATTGCTTGAAGTACCTGATTTTCGGGAACGTGCTGAAAAACAATACCTACCCCTTGTCGGTGAGTGCCGAGCGCATCTCACAGGCGGTAGCCATTGCTAAATATTCCCAGGAGATTGGTGCCGAAGCGGTTGCACACGGTAGCACCGGCGCGGGCAACGACCAGGTACGGTTCGACATGGTGTTCAATATTCTGGTGCCCAATGTGCAGGTGATTACCCCCATCCGTGACCTGAAACTGTCGCGCGAGGAGGAGATTGCTTACCTGAAAGAGCGCGGCGTGGAGATGGACTTCCAGAAGGCGCAGTACTCTATCAACAAGGGTATCTGGGGTACTTCTGTAGGTGGTAAAGAGACCTTGACGTCGCACCAGGCGCTGCCAGAATCTGCCTACCCTACTCAGCTTTCTAAAGAAACGCCGGAGCGCATCACGCTGCACTTCAAAAACGGTGAGCCGGTGGGATTGAACGATGAACTATTCGACAACCCGGTGCATGTCATCCAGAAGCTACAGGAAATTGCCGGAGGTTTTGCCATTGGCAGAGACATTCACGTGGGTGATACTATCATCGGGATTAAAGGCCGTGTGGGTTTTGAGGCGGCTGCGCCGATGGTCATCATCAAAGCGCACCATGCCCTGGAGAAACACACGCTTACCAAATGGCAATTGTACTGGAAAGACAGCTTGGCTACCTGGTACGGTAACTGGATGCACGAAGGTCAGTTCCTGGACCCTACCATGCGCAATATCGAGACGTTTCTGACCGACACGCAGAAAACCGTGACCGGAAAAGTACACGTATGGTTGGCCCCGTACCGTTTCCAGGTAGAAGGTATTGAGTCAGAGCATGATTTGATGTCGTCCAAATTCGGGTCTTATGGCGAGATGAACAACGCCTGGACGGGCGAAGACGTGAAAGGCTTCTCCAAGATTTTCGGGAACCAGACCATGATGTACCGCTTAATCAACGGCGAAGATGGCGCAGAGTAATCTCATAAAAGTGGGCATAGTAGGCGGAGCGGGCTACACCGGTGGTGAGCTGCTGCGCCTGCTGGTGCACCACCCGCAGGTACAGATAGCCTTTGTGCACAGCAATAGCCAAGCTGGCAAACCAGTAACAGATACGCATACAGATCTGTTGGGCGATACGGATCTGGTCTTCACCAACCAACTAGGTACCGAGGTAGACGTTCTCTTCCTCTGCGTAGGCCACGGCGATGCAAAGAAGTTTTTGGAGACTAATTCAATTCCAGACGAGGTAAAGATTATTGACCTGAGCCAGGATTTTAGGTTAACGGAGAAGTCTTCTTTGGGTAACCGCCAATTTGTGTACGGCCTACCTGAACTGAACCGTGAGGAGATTAAAACTGCGGCTAACGTGGCTAACCCAGGTTGCTTTGCCACGGCAATTCAGTTAGCCTTGCTCCCGCTCGCTCAGAATGGTTCTTTGCCAGAAGAGGTACACGTAAGCGGCATCACCGGTTCTACCGGCGCAGGGCAGAAACTGGCCGAGACCTCGCACTTCAGCTGGCGCAACAACAATATCTCCAGCTACAAAGTATTCGGGCACCAGCACCTGCATGAGATAACCGAGAGCCTACAATCGCTGCAAGCGGATGCACAACCTGCGATAAGGTTTGTGCCTTATAGGGGTAATTTCAGCCGGGGCATTATGTGCACTACTTACCTCCGCTCAGACCTGAGCCTGGAAGAAGCGCAGCAATTGTACAGGCAGTTCTATGTGGGCCACCCTTACACCCTCATCACGTCTAAGAACCCAGATCTGAAACAGGTTGTGAACACCAACAAGTGTCTATTATATATAGAGAAACACGACGACCAATTGGTAATTACCAGCATGATTGATAACCTGCTGAAAGGTGCCTCCGGCCAGGCCGTGCAGAACATGAACCTGCTATTCGGGTTGGACGAAAGGGCTGGCTTGCAGTTGAAAGCCATCGGGTTTTAGAACCGCTTTGCTGGCGCGAGCTTCGTGCGTTGCTAATAATTCATGTCATTCTGAAAGAATCTTGTGAGCGCATAGTAAGAGTGTTTACTCCATCGCTGCTCTAGCTTACCCACAAGGTCCTTTCAGGATGACAATAGAAATAAACGTTATCTAGTGAACACGAGCTATAAGTTCTAA
The DNA here is from genome assembly GCF_017355955.1 of Sabulibacter ruber. Taxonomy (GTDB): domain Bacteria; phylum Bacteroidota; class Bacteroidia; order Cytophagales; family Hymenobacteraceae; genus Nibribacter; species Nibribacter ruber_A. The sequence continues at coordinate 2,265,225 of NZ_JAFFID010000001.1, forward strand.
CCAGCGAGTAGAAGTATGACAGCCGTTTTCAGGCTGTTTTCAGAAAAACAGGCCCAAAACAGAAATTGGAGTCTGATGTCTTACGTCTTGAATCTTACATCTTCAAAATGAATCTTTTCGACGTTTACCCCCTTTTTGATATAACGCCCGTGAAGGCCCTCGGCTCTAAGCTGTGGGATGAGAACGGTACCGAATACCTTGATTTATATGGAGGCCATGCCGTTATTTCCATTGGCCACAGCCACCCGCATTATGTGAAGCGCTTAACCGAGCAGCTGAACAACATGGGCTTTTACTCTAACTCTGTAAAGATTCCGCAACAGCAGGAACTGGCAGATAAGTTGGGTAAGCTCAGCGGCTACGATGATTACCAATTCTTCCTGGTGAACTCTGGTGCCGAGGCCAACGAGAATGCGCTTAAACTTGCCTCTTTCCATACTGGCCGCAAAAAAGTAATCTCCTTCCGCAAATCTTTCCACGGACGTACCTCTGCTGCCGTGGCCGCTACAGATGATCCAAGCATTGTAGCTCCGGTGAACGAGACGGACAATATCCTATTCCTGCCGTTCAATGATTCTGCTGCTGTAGAAGAAGCGCTTGCTACCAATGAAGTAGCAGCTATTATCATTGAAGGAATACAAGGAGTAGGCGGTGTAGTAGTTCCGGATACTCAGTTTTTACAGGATTTGGAAAAACTAGCCAAAAAACACGGAGCTCTGCTTATCCTTGATGAGGTCCAGTCTGGTTACGGGCGCTCTGGTAAGTTCTTCTCGCATCAGCATGCCGGTATCCGTCCGGATTTGATTACGGTTGCCAAAGGTATGGGCAATGGTTTTCCGGTAGGAGGTGTGTTGATTTCCCCTGAAATTCCGGCTAAGCAAGGAATGCTGGGTACTACTTTCGGGGGCAATTACCTGGCTTGCGTTGCTGCTTCAGCGGTGTTGGAAGTAATGGAGCAGGAGAACCTGATTGAGAACGCTGCTAAAATGGGCGATTATCTCATGGAGAAAGCCAAAGCCTTACCAGGGGTGCGTGAAGTTCGCGGCCAGGGCCTAATGGTGGGTATTGAGCTAGAAAATCCTTGCGCTCCTCTCCGCAAAGCCCTGCTGGATGAATACCGTATCTTTACCGGCTCTGCCTCTAACAAAAACACCATCCGTATTTTGCCTGCATTGAATGTGACGCAAGCCGAGCTGGATAGATTCTTAGATGCCTTTGCTGCGTTAGTTAATATTAGTTAATGAATAGACACTAGATGTTGGATATTAGATGCTAGACAAAGATTATATAAGTCTAACATCTAATATCTAGCGTCTAACATCCATATAAAAATGAAGCAATTCACTTCCGTTCACGACGTAGAAGATATAAATGGGCTGGTACAGGAAGCCCTTCAACTGAAGCAAAACCCCTACGCTTTTGAGAGCCTGGGCAAGCGTAAAACTCTTGGCCTTATCTTCCTGAATCCTAGTTTACGGACGCGCCTCAGCACGCAGAAAGCCGCGCAGAGTCTGGGCATGAACGTGATGGTCATGAACATGGGGCAGGAAGGTTGGGCACTGGAAACGCAGGATGGCGCTATCATGAACGGCACCACTGTAGAGCACATCAAAGACGCAGCAGCCGTAATGGGCCAGTACTGTGATGTGCTGGGCATGCGCTCTTTCCCTAAACTGCAAAACGTGGAAGAAGACTATTCCGAGGAGATCCTGAAGAAGTTCATCCAGTACGCCAACGTGCCCTTCGTGAGTTTAGAATCTGCCACCCGGCACCCGCTGCAAAGCCTCGCAGATCTTATTACCATTACGGAACATGCGCCTCAAGGCCGGCGCCCAAAGGTGGTTCTGACCTGGGCTCCGCACGTGAAAGCGCTTCCACAGGCAGTACCGAACTCTTTTGCCGAGTGGATGTGTGCCGCGGATGTAGACTTTGTGATCACCCACCCCGAGGGCTACGAACTGGACCCGCAGTTCACTAACGGCGCTACCATCACCTACAACCAGCAGGAAGCCCTAGAAGGTGCCGATTTCATCTACGTGAAGAACTGGTCTACTTACCAGCCCAACTATGGTGAGGTGCTCACGCAAGATGCCAGCTGGATGCTTACCAATCAGCACTTGGCCAACACCAACAACGCCAAAGTGATGCACTGCCTGCCGGTTCGTCGCAACGTGGAGCTGAGCGATGAAATTCTGGACGGTCCAAATTCATTAGTGGTGAACACCGCCGCCAACCGCGAGTTTGCTGCCCAAGTAGTCTTGAAACGTTTGCTTGAAAGTATCGAATAGGATTCAGTCCTCTCTCGCTGGCGCGAGCGTCCCGCTCGTGTCCGCACGCATTGCTGAAAAGACTTCTTATTTTTTGTCATCTTGGAAAGGACTTGGTTGCGAACGGTAGTATTGCTTGAGCAACACATTTCTAGCTTGCTTACAAGATCCTTTCAGGATGACAAAGTAGGGAATCTGTCCCCTGACAGACCGAAGGGTATCTATAGCCACCGCAGTAGGCTTGGCCTGTCAGGGGACAGGCCAAGGAGAAAATTACTATGCTTTACAAAGGAACGAAAGCTACTTCCGTGACTAACTAACCTATATAAAGTAGAGCAAGGCACGGAAGTAACTTCCGCGCCATAGCTTAAATTGAGCTTATAACGTCTAACATCTAGTGTCTACCAAAATCAACGTCATCAAAATAGGGGGAAATGTGCTGGACAACCCAGCGCAACTAGAGCAGTTCCTCACTGATTTTGCCGCCATTAAGGGGCCTAAAGTGCTGGTGCACGGCGGCGGGAAAATTGCTTCGGAACTGAGCAAACAGTTGGGCATTGAACCCAACATGGTGAACGGTCGCCGCATTACCGATGCTGATACCCTGCGCGTGGTGACCATGGTCTATGGCGGGTTACTAAACAAAAACCTGGTGGCGCAACTGCAGGCCCGCGGCTGTAATTCACTCGGCCTGACAGGTGCTGATGCCAATGTTATTCCGGCCCGTAAACGCCTGGTGAAAGACATTGATTACGGCTTTGTAGGCGATGTGGAAAGCCCTGAACAGGTGAACGTGACGTTCCTGGCCTCTTTGGCCGAGCAGGGCTTGACTCCGGTTTTCGCGGCGCTCACGCATGACGGCCAGGGCAGCCTACTCAACACCAACGCTGATACCATCGCCTCTACTTTGGCCGTAGCGCTGAGCCACCAGTTTGAGGTGAACCTGATTTACTGTTTCGAGAAGAAAGGCGTGCTGCTAGATGTAGAGGATGAAACCAGCGTGATTCACCATCTGCAGCCACAGTATTATGCTGAACTGAAAGAGCAAGGTGCCATTTTCGCGGGGATGCTGCCCAAGCTGGATAATGCGTTTGCCGCGCTTCAGCAGGGCGTGAAAGCGGTCATTATTGGAGATGCGGCGGAAATCAAGGGAATAGCAGCAGGTGAAAAGGCGGGAACGAGGATCATGCTGTAGACACTCGTAGGAGCTATGCACACTACGAGGTCAAGTAAATCAGCATTAATGCTAAGTACTGCGTTTTCGACCCAATTTTCAGAAAACAGGCATTAAATGCAAAAACCTGTGAGGTTTTGGAAACCTCACAGGTTTAGCCAAACACCACGCTGCAGACGCCTGCTCCAAAGACCTCGTAGCGTGCGCAAGGACCTGCAAGCGTCTGCGCCAAATCCTTTTTCAGCCTGATTTTCAGAAAACAAGCCAAAACGATTTGAGGAAACAGCAAATTAGCTTTCTTGCAGGAGAACTTTTGTACCGAAGCCGGTGCGCCGGCTGCAACCTAAAGAGACATGAGTGAACAGTACAAGAAAATAGCCATTCTGGGCGGTGGCAACATGGGCATCGCGCTGGCCAAAGGCATGGTGGCCTCCGGGAAATACCGCGCCGAGGACATCACCCTCACCCGCCGCAACACCAAACTGCTGGACCCGATGGTGGAACAGGGCTACCGCGCCTCCAGCAATAACGCCTTGGCCGTAGCCGATGCAGATATTGTGGTCCTGAGCATCCTGCCGCAGCAACTGGACAGCGTGCTGGACAACATCTCTGAAAGCATCGACCCGAGCCGCCATCTGTTCATCTCCATCGTGACTGGTGTGGCCGTGACTGATATCATCACCCGCTTGGGCAAAGTGGTGGAAGTAGTGCGTGCCATGCCCAACACCGCCATCGCCATCCGGGAGTCCATGACGTGTATCACCAGCAAAAATGCCTCCCCTGAAAACATCAAACTGGTGAAGGAAATCTTCTCCGCCGTGGGTGAAACGGTGGAGATTGAGGAAGAGCTCATGTCCTCGGCTACGGCGCTGGTGGCCTGCGGCATCGCCTTCTTTTTACGCTCTATCCGGGCAGCGGCCCAAGGCGGCACCGAGATTGGGTTTCACGCGGGCGATGCATTGCGCATGGCGGCGCAAACTGCCAAAGGTGCCGCTTCGCTGTTGCTGCACTTCGGTAGTCACCCAGAGAATGAGATTGACAAAGTAACCTCACCCAAAGGCTGTACCATTGCCGGTCTGAACGAGATGGAACATAACGGCTTCAGCTCTGCTATGATTAAAGGCATCCGAACCTCAGCGCAGAAAGCGGAGAAGTTGTATACAGATGAAAAGTAGAGACCAGGCACTGCCTTGTCTCCAAGCATTGCTGATTCTCGCTTAATTTTCAAAAGTAAGCCAGAATCAGCAGATGTAAACATCCTCCTACCCCCTTTAAAGGGGGACTATCTAGTAGCGTAACCCTTAAATGAACAACACCTTATACCAAGACGCTTTAAGCCTGTTGCAGCAGTTGATTTCCATTCAGTCGTTTAGCCGTGAAGAGGCAGGAACGGCGGAGGCGATTGCTCAGTTTTTGCAGGCCAGAGGCGTAGAGATTCACCGCAAGGAGAACAACGTCTGGGCGTTTAACAAACACTACAGTCCGGCTTTGCCTACGGTCCTGTTGAACTCGCACCATGACACCGTGAAGCCGCACCCCAGCTGGACGTCTGACCCGTTCACGCCTACGGTCCAAGACGGCAAACTCATTGGCTTGGGCAGTAACGACGCTGGTGGTTGCCTGGTGTCACTCATCGCTACGTTCCTGCACTTTTATGAGCGGCAGGATTTGACCTATAACCTGGTGCTGGCTGCAACGGCTGAGGAAGAAATCTCGGGTAGAAAAGGCATTGAACTGGTGTACCCGGAGTTGGGCGCGGTTGAGTTTGCTATTGTGGGTGAACCTACCCAGATGCACCTGGCCGTAGCTGAAAAAGGTTTGATGGTGTTGGATTGCGTGGCCCACGGACAAGGTGGCCATGCTGCTCGCGAGGAAGGCGTAAACGCTATCTACGAGGCGCTACCTGATATAGAGTGGTTCCGCACGTTCCGTTTTCCGAAGGAGTCTAGCTTCTTGGGGCCAATCAAAATGAGCGTAACCATCATTCAGGCAGGCTCACAGCACAACGTAGTGCCGGATCAATGCAAATTCACGGTAGATGTACGTATGACAGATATCTACCAACCTGAGGAAGTGCTGAGCATCATTCGGGAGCATGTGAAAAGCGAGGTGATACCACGGTCTACCCGCTTGCGGCCCTCGTCTATTGACCAGAACCATCCTATTGTGCAATCGGGGATAAAGCTGGGAAGGAACCTGTACGGCTCCCCTACCACGTCTGACCAAGCGCTGTTGAATATCCCGTCGGTGAAGGTGGGTCCCGGTGACTCTGCACGTTCGCATACCGCCGATGAATACATTTACCTTTCAGAATTAGAAGAGGGCATTGCCCTTTACATACAATTATTGACTCCTGTTATTACCGCTTAGCATGAAACTCTGGCAGAAAGAAACCTCCGTCGCGCAGAATGTAGAAAAGTTCACCGTGGGCAAAGACGCCGAAATGGACTTACAATTAGCTCCCTTTGATGTGCTAGGCTCGCTGGCGCACACGCGTATGCTGGAGAGCATCGGGTTGATGGAACCGGAAGACCTGACCGCCGTGCAGCGCGAACTGAAGGAGATTTACAAGAGCATTGAACGCGGTGAGTTTGAGATAGAGCCCGGGGTAGAAGATGTGCACTCACAAGTAGAACTGCTTTTGACCCGTCGGTTAGGCGAGGCAGGCAAGAAGATTCACAGCGGCCGTTCCCGCAACGACCAGGTGCTGCTGGATTTGAAGTTATTCATCCGCCATGAAATCCGGGAGACAGTTGAAGCCGTGCACACGCTGTTCAACACCTTGCAGGAGCTGAGTGAGAAGAACAAGCACATTCTACTGCCTGGCTACACGCACCTGCAAGTGGCGATGCCGTCTTCGTTCGGACTTTGGTTTGGCGCGTACGCGGAGAGTTTGGTAGATGACCTGCAACTCTTGCAAGCGGCCTATAAAATTAGCAACAAGAACCCACTGGGCTCGGCGGCTGGGTACGGTAGCTCCTTCCCGCTCAACCGCCAGATGACCACAGACTTGCTGGGCTTTGAGGCACTGAATTACAACGTGGTGTACGCGCAGATGGGCCGCGGCAAGACAGAGCGCAGCGTGAGCATGGGTCTGGCTTCCATTGCCAGTACTGTGGGCCGCATGGCCATGGACGTTTGCCTGTACATGAGCCAGAACTTCGCCTTCGTGACCCTGCCCGATGAACTGACCACTGGCTCCAGCATCATGCCGCACAAAAAGAACCCCGATGTGTTTGAAATCATGCGCGGCAAATGCAACCGCCTGCAAGCCCTGCCCACCGAGATTCAGATGCTGCTTGGCAACCTGCCCTCCGGCTACCACCGCGAATTGCAGTTGCTCAAAGAAAGCTTCTTCCCTGCTTTTGGCGAAATTCGGAATTGCCTGGAGATGATGACCTTCATGCTCCCGCACTTAAAGCTAAACGAAGACATCCTGAAAGATGAGAAATACCAGTACCTCTTCAGTGTGGAAGTAGTGAACAATCAAGTGTTGAGCGGCATGCCGTTCAGGGATGCGTACAAGAATGTAGGTTTGGCTATTGAAAAAGGAGAATTTGAACGGCCAGAAACGCTGAACCACACGCATGAAGGCAGCATTGGCAACTTGTGCACTGAGCAGATCAAAGGCTTGATGGAAGAGGTGCTTAACGGCTTCCAGTTCGAGAAAGTAGATAAGGCAATCGCAGAGTTGTTAGCCTAATTCCTTCGGTACGTTTTTGTTGAAAGCGCAGTAGACCTCACAGGTTTTCAAAACCTGTGAGTTTTTTTTAGCCAACTGTAGCGGCGTAACACTGTTACGCCGTGGTCCTATGAAACAGAAACACCTCACACCTGGAACTCATCTGCTTGCAAAGCTGGAACATAAGGGCAAAGACGGGTTCATCAAGAACAGGCCCGGTACTGCGGTGAGGAGCCACGGCGTAACACTGTTACGCCGCTACAATTCTGTTTTTGTCTCATGTCCAGAAAACAAGCCTAAAACAGACGATCTTACTTTACGCTAATCTCCAAAGACTGCAGCTGAAAACCGCCTTGCTCGGCTATTAGCCTGAAAACGTTCTTACCGGGTTTAAGCGGAATATTTTTTAGCGTAACGGATTTCCATTTCTTAGGACCGCCGGTGTTGGGCACACCCATGCCGGCTTTCACCACGTCACCGTTCACGGTGAGGGTAAGTTTACTTGTGTTGGTATCAGAGGCGACCAACAGCTTAAGCGTGCCCGCAATCGCTTTGTTTTCCTCGAAGGCGGTGGTGTACTGCAGCCACTCGCCGGTTTCTATGTGATTCACGAAAAACTTCCCCGAAACGCTGTCTTGCGCGATGTCTACGCCGTCGTTGCGGTAGGTGGTGCCGCGGTTCCAGGGGGTACGGGGTCCGCCGATGGAGATGTAGTAGTTTGCGGTGTCTTTGTCCAGGTACGCGAAGCCGTTCCGGCCGAGGTCATAGTTCACGGCGGGGATGGTCAGTTTCTTAATGAAACTGTAGTTCCCGAACGGAACCGTTTCAGTTGATTTCACTTGGCGGAACATGGCATCCACCACATCATGGTGGTAGAGGTTATTCTCCAGTTTCAGGTTCTCGGTTAGTTCCATCAAGGCAGCGTAGGCTTCATCTGCCGATGGCTTGGGGCCTTTGCCTTGCCAGTAGGTCAGCAGTTTCTGGTAGCCGGGCGTCATGGGCACTTCTAATGGGTTGTTGAAACCCAGTTTCTTGAGCGGCCACCAGGCCCACCCAATGCCCTGCCCTTCCACCAATTCAATGGCCTGCCGGAACCACACGTTGGAGTTCTCGCCGGTCTCGCCCAGCCAGATGGGCACATTGTGTTGGTCGCGCAAGTCCAGCCATCCTTTGATGGCGTTCAGGTCGTTGTAGTTCCAGTATTTGTGAAAGCTGAGGCCCATGTTCTTGTCCCAGACCGGCATTACGCCGTTGTAGTTATTGCCCCAGCAGTTGCCTTCAATGAAAATCAGGTGCCTTTGGTCTACTTCCCGGATGGCCTTGGTGATATCCACCATCAGCTGGCGCAGCGGGGCGTTGTCTTTTTCGGCGCAGCCGTTTTTGTCTTCTTTGCTCTGGAAACCCCAGTTGGGCTCGTTGATGATGTCGTAGGCGCCTATCCAGGGATCGTCTTTGTAACGCTCGGCCAGTTTGCGCCACAGTGCGATGGTTTTCTGCTTGTTCGCCTCGCTGTCCCACAAAGAGGGTTTGGCGGGATCGCGGTCCGAGATGTTGTTGTCGTTGCCTTGTCCGCCGGGCGCGGCGTGCAGGTCCAGGATGAGGTACATGCGGTTGGCTTTGCACCACTGCAGGAGGCTATCGGTCATCTGAAAACCTTTCTCCAGCCAGGTGTTCTGCCCCGCCACCGGCTCCTGCTCCACGGGCAAAGTGTACAGGTTGAAGTGCATGGGCAGGCGCACGGAGTTGAAGCCCCAGGCGGCCATGGAATCAATATCGATCTTGCGGGTGTGGTTCTGCAGCCAGGCATTGTAGAACTCCTGCGTGCGCTCCTGCCCTATCAGTTCCTCCATCTTTGCCTTGATGCGGTGCTGCTGACCGGCAAATTCGGCGGTTCTGAGCATGTAGCCTTCCTGCAGCATCCAACCGCCCAGCCCCATACCGCGCAGGATGACCGGCTGGTTCTGTCCGTTCACAATCTGTTTCCCCTCGGCCCGCAGAAAGCCCTGGGCTTGGACTTCCCCGAGGAAGAAAAACGAAAGGCAACATAAGACCATGAAAAGCTTGGGCAGGGAACAGGTACGTGGGCGCATAGATATCACAGATTTTAGGGGAGTTCAGCTTCCTGCCAATATATCAATCTTTTGGATAACCGCATTTCCGCGGAAGCTTCCGATGAAAAACGGCCGGCCAAATCCTCATTGTTTTTAGACTCTTTTAGAGGAAATCGGCTTAAAAATGCACCGGCTTTTCTTCGGGTTCCTGGACCATTTCTTTGCGCAGCAGCCCGCCTAGCACATAGCCCAGAACGCTCCCGGCCAGACCGTACCACATCGGCTCCACCTCAGTGCCCGCTATCCGGCAGAAAAGCCAGGCCCCCATGCCCACCACCATGGACAGAATGGCAGCCGTGGCCGAGGCTTTCTTCAGATAGATGCCGGCCACCAGGGGCACCAGCAGACTCACCAGACTCAGCGCCGAGGACTCGCTCACCAGTTCATGGATGTTGTTGCGGGACAAGGCAAAGCCCAGCGAAATCACCGACACAATCAAGACGCTGCCTCTGGACAAGGCCAGTAGTTTTTTATCGGTGATGTCTTTGAAGAAAGGACGTAGCAGGTTCTCGCTCAGGATGGAGGCCGGGGCAAGAATGGCGCCGCTGGCGGTACTGATGATGGCCGAGATCAGTGCCCCGAAGAACAGCACTTTGATGATCATGGGGCTGGAGCCTAAGATGAGGCTGGGCACCAGCATCTGGGCGTCGTTATTCAGCAGATGCGGGTGCAGCACCTTGGCATACAGCGCCAGAATCAAGGGTAGCAGGGCCACTGTCACGTATAGCAAGGCGGCCAGCAAAGAAGCGTTGATGGCTACCTTTTCGGATTTAGACGACATGACCCGCTGGAACACATCCTGCTGTGGAATAGAGCCCAGCCCGATGGTCATCCAAAGCGCCAGATAGTTGAGCCAACCGGAGAACGAAGTACCTGATTTAGGCGTGATTCTGTAAAAATCAGGGGGAAGTGTGGCGGTCACTTCTGAAAAGGGTTTCTCGCGTATGACCCACCAGGTCACAATCACTAGCCCCAGGATGATCATGATGGTTTGCAGATAATCGGTGACAGACACGCTCCACATGCCACCGAAGTAAGTGTAGAGCACCACCAGAAAACTCCCTATCAAAATGCCCTGTACCAGCGTGATGCCCAGCAGCAGGTTAAACGAAATGCCCAAGGCCACCATCTGCGCCGCCACCCAGCCAAAATAGGAGATGACCAGGCAGAACGAGGCGATGATCTCGGTGGTGCGCCCAAACTTGACGCGGTAAAAATCCCCGAAGGTGAGCAGGTTCATGCGGTACAGCTTCCTGGCGAAGAACAACCCCACCAGTACCAGGCACAGCGCCGCGCCCAAAGGATCTTCCACCATGCCTATTAAACCATCTTCGGCCACCTCTGCCGAGGCCCCCAATATGGTCTCGGACCCGAACCAAGTGGCAAACACCACGGCCGTGGCCATGGGCAGCGGCAAGGCCCTTCCGGCGAGCATGAAATCTGAGGTATTGTGCACCCGGCGGGCCGCCCAGAGCCCAAGCAGCACGTTGAGGACCAGGTACAGAAGAACGAAAAAGATGAGCATGTTTGGTAGTTTTCTGTTTCTGACCCGGTTTCAGAGAAGTAGGCCTAAAACAGAAAGCAAGATAAAAGATTTCGCTTGTTTTCTATTGGCGGCTCATAATCCAAAGGAATGCAACCGATGAATTAACCTTTCTTATATTATGATTTTAATATATCAGAAAGGCCCTTAATTTCGTAGTATTTAGTAACTTACTTACCTTTCATATTGAATTAAAAATTAAATATATCAGTAACGCCTTCTATCCTGTAAAGTATGAACCTCCCCCTACCACTCAGAAAAATCAAAGTCTTGGTTCTGCCCCTCGTGCTTTTGTTTGCTGTTTGCTTTTCCTCGCAGGCATCCCATATCAGAGCAGGAAATATTTACTACAAAAGCGACACCACGGCAGCCCGTAACCCTTTAAGGTTCTTTTTCACCCTGGTGACGTACAGCGTGGCTCCGCCGCCTTTTGAAGATCTGGAGGCAACACTTCATTTTGGAGACTGCACCAGCCAGAGAGTCCCCCGGGAATCAAGAACTTTGCTCCCGAATGGGCAGGTATTTATGAATGTCTACAGGTTTGAGCACACCTTTGCTGGAGCTGGCACATACGCCGTTACCCATACGGTAGGGAGCCAAGGCGGCATTGTGAATATTTCTTCGTCCCTTAAACCAGACTTTTTTCTACAGAGCACCATCACCGTTGATCCTTTCCTGAACCCAAACCGTTCCCCCATTTTTCAGCACGTACCCGTTGATGTTCCCGCCCGAAATAGGGTTTTTACGCACAACTCCGGCGCCATTGATGCAGACGGCGATAGCCTCTCTTTCAAGCTGATCACTCCTCTTGCCCCTAACGGGACTAATGCCTGTGGAAACCCTTTGGGAATAGCGGCTCCGGGCTTCAGCGGATTAGAGAATTTCCTTGGTAGGCAAGACCCCTCGGCTCCGGCAGGAGTAAATTTGAACAGGGACACCGGCCTCCTGACCTGGAACTCACCCAGTTTGCAGGGAACTTACAATATTGCCATCAAGGTGGAAGAATGGCGCAAGGGTCGTCTTATTGGTACCATGATCAGAGATATGCTTCTCTTTGCGCAGGAAGATCCTTCTACGGTAACTGGCATCTCTGAAGAATGGAAACAGCAAATCAGTTTCTATCCCAATCCGGCCAGTGGCGTTCTTTCGGTGAAAGCGCCTGCCGCTGTTAAGGTGAGAGCAGCCCAAGCCTTTAACTCGGTGGGTAAGCAGGTGACTTCGCTCCTTCCCCAGAAATCCGCGGAGGGCTGGGTGCTGGACGTGCGCCATTTACCCGACGGCTTCTACCTGCTCAACCTGCAGACCGACCAAGGCCCGCTGGTGCAGAGGGTGGTGGTGAAGCATTAAAGTTGAAATCCTGAAACGGGGCTGTTTTCTAGAAAACAGCCCCGTTTCTTTTTACCATTCTCTTCTCTCTTTAGCGTAATTCAAAGAAGACTTATGATTCATATCTGGTTGGGGAAGACAGAATAGTTCAGATGCCAATAGATGTTACTAGCCAGCATTTTTACCTCACCTAAGGAAACACCATCTAATTCCTGAATTGATTTTCTGTTTATTCTGAAAATCAAAGAAGCTTTTTAACCTCGGTTTTTTATTAAAACCACCCTGTGCTGAGCATCAACTTCTAATTCTTGCTTAGAATAGTCCAGCCCAAAAGAGAGTATCAGAAAATTGTATTATTATTAACAGAAAAATATCCTGCTACTACTATATACCATATTCAACTTGGGCCTGTGCCTTCCTTATGCAAAAACCTTTACTTCCTATTAAAGCTAAACCCTTCCTTCTGCTTTCCCTGTTTTTCCTTATTTATCTTTCTGGTACCAACACGCAGGCCACTCACTTAAGAGCAGGGCAGATTCTGTACAAAAGCGACACTACCGCTGCCCGCAACCCATTGAAATATTTCTTCACCTTAGTGACGTACAGTGTGGCTCCACCTCCCTTTGAAGACCTGGAGGCAACGCTCTTTTTTGGAGACTGCACCAGCCAAACGGTTGCCCGGGAGTCAAGAACGCTCCTCTCCAATAGCCAGAACAGTACTTTTGTGAATATTTACCGGTTTGAGCACACGTACTCCGGGCCGGGTACCTTTACCGTGGCTTTTGCGGGCGAGAACCGGAACGGAGGCGTGGTGAACATTTCCTCTTCCGTGCAGCAGACGTTCTTCCTGCAGAGTACGCTCACCGTAGATCCTTTACAGGGCATCAATCGTTCGCCCGTTCTGCAGTACAACCCGGTTGATATTGCTATCCGCAATCAGATCTTTGAGCATAATCCCTCCGCGTATGACGCAGACGGTGATAGTCTGTCTTATAAATTGGTAGGGCCTAAAGTGGCAAATGGCTTTGATGCCTGCGGAAATCCGCTTGGCATAACGGCTCCGGGATACCGTGGGCTGGAGAATTACCTGGGAGTAAATCTTCCTCCTGATCCTGCGGGATTAACACTAAACCGTTACACCGGCCAATTGACCTGGAACACTCCTGGGGTGTTAGGGGAGTTCAACATGGCTTTTGTGGTAGAGGAATGGCGACATGGCCGCCTCATAGGACAGGTGACCCGTGACATGCAAATCTTTGTACGGGAAAGCCCTAACAGACCTCCGGTGCTCCTTGCCCCCAAAGATACCTGTATTGTAGCCGGCACCTTGCTGCGGGATACCGTTAGGGCTATAGATCCAGACGGGGATCGTGTCGTGATTACTGCCTTTGGCAACATGTTTCCAGCTGCTACTTTCTCCAAGCACAATGACAATGCCCATATCTTCAATTGGCAGACCAGTTGCCAGGAGGTGCGCCGTGAGCCGTATCAGGTGCTGCTCAGCGCGGAAGATCAGTCCATGCCAGGAACAATCAAATTGGTCAACTTGCAGCCTTGGCGCATTACGGTTCTGGGACCACCTCCGGTACTAGTCTCGGCTACGCCTCAGAACGGCAACAGCATTCAACTCACCTGGGAAAGTTATGGCTGCACCAATGCACGCAGGATCTATATCTACCGGAAAGTAAATCCCTCTGGTTTCGCGCCCAAAGCCTGCGATGCAGGTATTCCGGCCTCGGCGGGGTATACGCTAGTAGGCAACGTGCCTGCTACCGCCACTTCTTATGTGGACAATAACAACGGGCAGGGACTTGACCTCACCCAGAAATACAGCTACCGCATGTATGCCGATTTCAATGAGCCCGCAGGCGGGAAAAGCGTGGCCTCCAATGAAGTGAGTGTTACTCAATTGACCAGCGCCGCTGAAGATATCCGGCAACAAATCAGCTTTTATCCCAACCCGGCCTCCGGCGTGCTGATGGTGCAATTACCAGCTTCTGGAAAACTTACTACCGTACAGGCGTTCAACGCAGTGGGTGGTCTGGTGGCCTCTCTCCGTCCTCAGAAGCTGGCGAATGGCTGGGCTCTTGATGTTCAGAACCTGGCCGATGGTTTTTACTTGTTTGCCTTGCAAACAGACCAGGGCACGGTAATCCAGAGGGCAGTAATCAAACACTAAAAAACCATCTATTTCGGGGCTGTTTTCCAGAAAACAGCCCCAATTCTTTTTTCAGCCCTGCTCCTTTTCCCTGATCAGTTTGAAGAAGCCTTCGCGGTAGGTCTCGCCTATGGGAATGGATTTGTCCTGGATGTAGAGCGTGTGGCCGTCAACCATGTTCACCTTGTCAATGGAGATGATGTAGGACTTGTGCACGCGGTAAAACGGTGGTTGGGGAAGCTGTTCCTCCAGATCTCGCAGGGTCTGGTAGGTGACTACCCGTTGCTTCGGCAGATACAGCGACACGTAGTTCTTGAGGCCCTCAATGAACAGAATATCGGCGTAGTTGATGCGCAGGAACTTGTTCTTGCTTTCGCCTTTCACAAACATATATTCCGGGGGGGCTGGAACCGACGGAACTGCGGCCGATGGTGCTGGCATGGAAGCAACAGTCGGTGTGGGTTGCAGGAGGGTCTGGGCTTTCTGCACGGCTTTCAGGAATCGGTCAAACGCGATGGGCTTGAGCAGGTAATCCACCACGTCGTGCTCGTAGCCTTCCAGGGCATACTCGGGGTAAGCGGTGGTGAGAATGACCTTGCATTTGTTGCCGCAGAGTTTCAGGACCTGGAGGCCGGTAAGTTCGGGCATCTGGATGTCCAGGAACACCAGATCGGCGCGGTTTTCGGCTACCCAACCCAAGGCCTCAATAGGACTGGTGGTACTGCCAGCAAACTCCAGGAACGGAATCTTCTCTATGTAAGCCTTCAGCAACGTTGACGCGTACGCCTCGTCATCCACGCAAATACACCGAATCATATTACTTAGGAATTAAGAATTGGGAATTAGGAATGGAAGATAAGGGAACGGGGAATACGTTGGGCTGTTTTGGGACCATTTTCCTGAAAGCAGCTTCTAAACAGCTTATCAGAGATTTCTCAGTTTCAGCGATGCCTGGTGTACTGAGCCATCGTTCTGCACGGTGAGTTTGTGCCGGTCTGGGTACAGAAGTTCCAGCCTGCGGCGGATGTTAGTCAGACCGATGCCCGTGGTCTGGTCTTTCTGGCTCTGGTGGATGCGGTTGGTGACCGTGAAGAACAGGTCCTGCCCGGTGGCTTTCAGGTCTATTTTGATGGGTGAAGCAGGGTCGTCGGCCACGCCGTGCTTGAAGGCATTCTCCACAAACGGAATCAGGACCAGGGAGCTGATGCGCTGGCCGTTTACCTGCCCCTCCAGGTTGAAATCCACGAAGAAACGGTCCTCGAACCGGAGCCGGAAAATGTCTATGAAACTACGCAGGTACTCCACCTCTTTCTGCAGTTCCACCTTGCCGTCGGGGCTGTCGTGGAGCATGTAGCGCATCATGTCAGAAAGCTTGAGAATGGCATCGGCCAGTTTCTCAGACACGGGATAAGCCTGTGCGTACAGGTAATTGAGCGTGTTGTAGAGGAAATGCGGATTCACCTGCGATTTCAGGAAGGCCAGTTCGGCCTGGGTTTTCTCGGCACGCAGGGTTTTGTATTCTTTTTCTTTCTGGAAGGCATCCTGCACGTTCCAGACCACTGCACTGATGGCCATCATGGGAAAAGCCCGGAAAAGGTTGTCGGTGAGGTAATACGTGAAGGTGGTATTCACGCCATAATTCCTGAACCCGAACAGAAACGGATACATCATTTCCTCCAGAAAATAGCGGGTAAACGTGAACAGAAAC
The DNA here is from genome assembly GCF_017355955.1 of Sabulibacter ruber. GTDB lineage: Bacteria > Bacteroidota > Bacteroidia > Cytophagales > Hymenobacteraceae > Nibribacter > Nibribacter ruber_A. The sequence continues at coordinate 2,281,194 of NZ_JAFFID010000001.1, forward strand.
GGCGCAAAGAGGAGGCAAAGCACCAATTGGAGCACTTTTTCGCGCTTCAGGAACCGCGGGTACACAAAAGAATAGCAGAAGTAAAAGGTAAGGGCCAGGCTGATGAAGTACGTGAGGTAAAGCAACCGGTACCACGTAAACGGCTTGGGCGACATGATGTAATCCTCTAACAAACTGTAGCCGATGTACAGCGACCACGCCAGCACGTGGTAAAGAACCATTTTTCTATTCCTCATACCTCAAAACTAACCAACCGGCCCCACTCCCCCGATTTTTTTATCCCAACCCCCGCTTTCCTGATACCAACCCCGGTTTCAAGCCTATTTTCCTGAAATCAAGCTCTAAACCGCGATTGGGATAAAATTCCACAGGCTTGGGATCATTTTTTTTCGAGTGCAGGCAACCCTCGGCACCTTTGGTTCATCCATAATTCAAACCCCTGCCGCATGAAAAACCTATACTACCCTTTCGCTTTTGCTATCACCTTTCTGCTGTCTACCCTTGCCTGCTGGGCCCAAACCAGCGCCTCAGTCAAAGGCACCGTGCAAGATTCCAAAACCCAGAAACCAGTAAGCTTTGCCACCATTCTGCTGGTGCACCTGCCCGACTCGGCGCTGGTCAACTCGCAGATGGGCGATGAGGCCGGGGCCTACTCGTTTGAGAAAGTGCCCTCCGGCCGATACCTCATCAAAGCCACCCGCATTGACTATACTACGGCCCTGAGCCAGCCCTTTGAGGTCAACGGACAGCCGGTGCAGGTGCCTAGGCTGCAGGCCTCTGAAAAAGCCACCGCGCTCAAGGAAGTAGTGGTGCAGGGCCAACGCCCCTTGCTGGAACAGCAGGCCGATAGAATCATTATGAACGTGGAGAAACTGAACACCGCCGGCGAGAACGCGCTGGAGATCCTGAAGAACGCTCCCGGCGTGCGCATTGACAAAGACGACAACATCCTGTACCGGGGCAGCGGCAGCGTGAACGTGATGATCAACGGCAAGATGACCTACATGAGCGGCGCTGAGCTGAGCAATTACCTCAGATCTCTGCCCGCCTCGGCGTTGAGCAAAGTAGAGCTGATCGCCAATCCGCCGGCATCTTATGATGCGGCGGGCACCGCGGGCATCATCAACCTGCAGATCAAGCGCGACCTGGCCAAGGGCATGAACGGCACCCTGAGTGCGGGTACCGGTTACGGCACCTATGAGAAAGCCTGGGTGGGCCTTAACCTGAACTACAACCTGGGCAAGGTGAGTTTTTACACCCGCGTGAACACCAGCCACAGCAACTCTTACAACCGCCTCACCATGGAGCGCACCATCAGAGACAGCCTCTACCGATCGGTGAACTATTGGCACCCCATCATCAAGAGCGTGAACGTAGTAGCCGGCGGCGATCTCTTCATCAATAAACAGCACACCGTGGGCTTGATGCTGAAGGGCTACACCTCGCCGCAGGATGTTCTGACCACCAGCAACTCGGTGAACTATGACATACCGGGCAACCCCATTGGCAATGTGCAGATGCACAACCCGCGCGATGTGGTTTCCAACAACTACAGCCTTAACCTGAACTACAAGTTTGACATAGACACCACCGGCCGCTCCCTCACCTTTGACGCCGACTACGTGCGGTACCGCAACGGCGCCGATGAAGCCTTCACGAACCAGTTCTTCGGCGCAGCCGTGGCCGAAGGAAATGCCCTGGAGAACCTGCGCAGTGTCTCAGATGCCGCTATCAAGATCTACGCCCTCAAAGTTGATTACTTGCACCCGCTGGGCAACAACTGGAAAGCCGAAACCGGCTGGAAAAGCAGCTGGGTACAGAATGATTCAGACATCAGATTTGAACGATTATTGGAAAACCAGTGGCGAAACGATGCCCGGCGCACCAACCACTTTCTGTATGACGAGAACATCAACGCGGGGTACATCAGCCTGAGCAAAAAAGTAAGCAAACAGCTTAACCTGAAAGGCGGCTTGCGGGCCGAGCAAACTATCTCCAAAGGCAATTCTTTGACCATGGAAAACGTAGTGAACCGCAATTACTGGGAGCTGTTCCCCAGCCTGTTCGTGGGCTATACGCCTAGTGAAGACCACCAATTCTCTACCTCCTACAGCCGCCGCATCAGTAGGCCCAATTACCGGAGCCTGAACCCGTTTACGTTCTATTCAGACCCGTACATGGGCATCATGGGTAATCCGTTTCTGCAGCCGTCGTTCTCCAACTCGCTGGTGTTCAACTACACGTTCAAGAACTTCCAGTTGCTGAGCGTCAGCTACCTGCAGCAGAATGATTTTGTGATGGAAGTGGTGAGCCAGAACGATGAAACCAAGGAAAGCATCAGCACCCCGCAGAACCTGAGCCGGGCCCGTTCCCTGAGTTTCAGCAGCGGCGGCACCCTACCGGTTAAGAAATGGTGGAGCGCCAACGTGCAGGTACAGGGCAACCTGAACAAAGTGAGCACTCCCGTGCAAGGCGAGCAGTACAACCGGGAACAGTTCTCCTGGGACTTCAGCACCGACCACAACTTCACCCTGCCTAAAAACTTCAGCCTGCAATACTCCGCCTACTACAGCTCTCCCTCAGTATCAGGCCTCTTCCGGAACAAGGCTTCTTACCTCATGAGCATCGGCGGCAAGAAAACCTTCCTGGACGGCCGCGCCACCCTCAGCGTGAAACTGAACGACATCTTTGACACCGCCCGTTTCAGAGCCTATTTAAAATACAACAACGTGAACATGTACTGGCAAAACGAATGGGAAAGCCGCCGCCTGAATCTCTCCTTCGACTATAAGTTCGGGAACAGCAAACTTAAAACCGCCCGCAACCGCCGTACCGGCACCTCAGACGAAGAGAACCGAGTTAGTAAGTAATCAACTCACTACCGTCCGCAGGACGATGAAGGCATTGCAACGGCACAATCAGTAAATACTTGAATGCCCCAGAGCCCCTGTTGGGCGCCTGCGTAACCCAACAGGGGCTCTGGGGCAAGCAGTGGCGTCTGAAGCCGCAATGGCCTACGCTCCCTATGAAACAGAGGACGGTGCCGGGTGGTACCGAAATGAAGCCTCACTGTTTGAGCGTCAGCGAGTTTGAGGCTTCTTGATTCTTTTGGTTACTTTTCTCATCAAGGAGAAAAGTGACAAACGCCCGCAGAGCGCAGCTGCAACCCAAAAGTTAGAAGGAAGGAAGTAGGAAGTAGCGGCTTGAGGAGCAGATTGGGTTGTTGGTGAGAACACCAACAACGGCGAAGACGGCAAATGGCTAGAAAAGCAGCATTAAAAAAAGAAAGGCACGGAAGTAACTTCCGCGCCATAGAAGGGCAAGAGTAAATTTGAAGCTAGCGCCTCACTGAAGTTGCAAACTTCAGACCATGGTAGGTCCAAGTCACAGACTTGAACCATGGCAGGAATAAGGGAAGTAGATGTAAACATCCCCCTTCAAAGGGGGAGTCTGCTGATCAAGCGTAATTCAGATTGTTGATGAGAACACTAAATCGGCAAACGGGTTAGCCATTTCTTAAAACCCCCTTGTAGCGTCCACAGCCCCTGCAAGCATCTGCGCCAAGCACCTGAACCGGTAAAAATCACCGGAACAACCGCCTTTTGTCCTATCCTTGCTTCTGCAATGTACGTACCTTTGTAGTATACAATTTGCAGGAAGCGATGTTAGGAAAAGGATCTAAACTATACAGCATATTCAAACTCAAATGCCCTCGGTGCCATGAGGGAAACATGTTTGAAAACAACAGCCTGCTGAGCTGGCGCAATTTCTCCCAAATGAAAGAGTGTTGCCCCGTGTGCAAGCAGTTATATGAGCCAGAGCCCGGCTATTACTACGGTGCCATGTTTGTGAGCTACGCCTTAACTACCGGTCCCACGCTGGCTATTGTGGCCTTGATGATGATCTTCTCGGAGGAAATCACTACTTGGATGTTTGTGGGGGCGCTGGTATTGGCGCTGGTCTTGTTCTTGCCAGCCATTTTCAAGCTGTCAAGGGCTATCTGGATCAATATCTTCATTAGCTATGACCCCATGGCCGCTGCTACCCCGCACGTAAGGGGACATTAACTTCTTATCGTTTTAACGCTATTTTTTGCAATTTCGGGCAGAACCAGCACGCGAGTAGCGCTTGGCTATGCCCGAAAAACTTCCCGTTTACTCCATCCCCGATTTCACCACCGCCCGCCCCCTCTCGCGGGGCATCCACGTGGCCGACCTGCAGGCGCACCGGAAAACCCACGCCTTTGTGCAGGCACCCCACAAGCATGATTTCTATTTGTTGCTGTACGTGAAAGCCGGTCAGGGCACCCATACCATTGATTTCACAGAGTACGCAGTGCAACCGGGCAGTGTCTTCTTTCTCACGCCCGGTCAGGTACACGCCTGGAACCTCACCGATGATACCCAGGGAACCCTGCTGTTCTTTTCCTCTGAGTTTTACCGTGCCGGCCGCGAAACAGATCCGTTGCGGCAGTTTCCGTATTTTCAGACGTGGCAGCACCCGCCGGTTCTGTACGCCTCCCCAGATACGCTGCCACCCGTAGAACAGCTCCTGCAGCAGATGCAAAGGGAATACACTACCGCCGCCGCCTTCCAGTCCCAGGCTCTCCGTGCCTACCTGGAACTGCTTTTGATCCAGTTGGCCAGGCTGTACCCCAAAGCACCCATCGCCCCGGAAGAAAACACCTGGCCGTTTCAACTATACCAGCTGGAGAGCCTGGTAGAAAAACATTACCTGGAGCATCAATCGGTCAAATTCTACGCCGATGCCCTGCACCTTTCCGCCAAGTACCTGAACGAGCTGTGCAAACAGAACCTGCGCAAGACCACTTCTGATCTTCTGCAGGAACGGCTGGTGCTGGAAGCCAGACGTTTGCTTACCCACTCGCCGCACCTCAACATTGCGCAGGTGGCCCATGCCCTGGGCTTTGAGGACAATTCCTATTTCAGCCGATTTTTCAAAAAACACACCGGAAACACCCCGGAGCAATTCCGGCAGAAAGGATAAATACGGGTTTTGCGGCTGGTAACCCAATCAAGAACAACCAATTAGCAGCCGCAGGGGTTTAAAGAGTCTGTGACCATACGTTAGACTTAGCTTACTCCCTCATGATACGCGTTTACCTTCTGCTTTCTGTTGCCCTGCTGATTTCCTGTTTCCATACCCCAACCTCGGCCCAGAACTTAACCGGCCCTAATGGCGAGGTGTTCACCGTGCGGGTGGTGAAAGACAAACTCAGCGATCCGTGGGAAGTGACCTACGGCCCCGACAACCACCTTTGGGTTACCGAGGCGAAAGGCTACCGCGTGAGCCGCATCCATCCCACCACCGGAGCCCAAACGGTTGTCCTGGACCTGAACAATGTCCGCCAGTTTCCGCGCTATGACAAGGTTTCAGACTCTATAGACGGCGGCAAATCCTGGCCGCAGGGCGGGCTCATGGGCATGGCGCTGCACCCGCAGCTCCTCACGGGCAAACCGTATGTGTACCTGGCGTATGCGTACCGCTTTGCCGGGGCAAACAAACCGGGCGATGGCTGTGATCCCAACTTTGGCGGCTGCCATTACACCATGCGCGTGGTGCGCTATGATTATGAGCCGAAATCCCAGAAACTAGCCAATCCTATGGTGCTCTGTGACAGCATCCCGGGCAGCAATGACCACAACTCCGGCCGCTTGCTCATTGCCCCGGTGAACGGCAAAGACTTCCTGTTCTACACCGTGGGCGACATGGGTGCGGGACAGTTCCACAACGTGGGCCGACCTAACCGGGCGCAACTGACCAGCAGCTATGAAGGCAAAGTGCTGCGCTTCAACCTGGAGCCAGATGCCGATAAAGGTCCCTTTGACCGCTGGATTCCGAATGATAATCCGTTCACTTCAACCCAGCGGCAGAGCGCCGTCTGGAGTACCGGCCACCGGAATGCCCAAGGCTTGGCCTATGCCGTGATAGGCGGCACCGGCCGGATCTACTCCAGCGAGCACGGTCCTTTCTCTGATGACGAGATCAACATCATTGAACGGGGCAAAAATTACGGACACCCGTTGGTGATTGGCTACAATGACAACAATTACAATGGCCTGGCGGCGGGCGTGAGCAGCCACACCCAACTGCCCGGTGAGTGGAACACAACTTACCCCACCATCCAGAGCGAAAACGATAACGCGAAAGCTATCGGGAAAGAACTCTACCGGGACCCTATTCTCAGCTTCTATCCCAATTCCAACGCCTTTATCCGGAATGTCATGACGCAATCCCGGAACGATGAAAAAGCCTCGCCTGAGTGGACCTCTGATGCGCCCAGCAGCATTGCCGTGTACACTTCCTCGGCCATACCGGGCTGGCAGAACTCCCTGCTTGTTCCCATGCTCAAAACCGGGAAACTGGTACGGGTGAAACTGAACGCCAACGGCACCGGCACCACCGGCGATACGCTTTCCTACTTCTACAAGAAGCAGACCCGCTACCGTGACCTGGCTATCTCCCCAGACGGCAAAAAGCTGTACGCGGTGGTAGACAGTTCCTCGGTGACTTCCGGGCCATCGGGCGAGGACCCTAAAGGCAGCCAATACAAAGGTTCCTTACTGGAGTTTACGTACGTGAAAGGCGGAACTGCTTTGAAAAACGCTACCGGCGCAGTACCCGAGAAGAAGCAGGTGACAGGTTCAAAAGAAGCAACCAACCTTCCAAGGCAAAGACGCAAATAATAGGCTTTGCTGCCGTTTCAGGCTTGTTTTCCGGAAAAGAAGCTGGAAACGGATTTTTAAAAAAACAGGAACTGGCTACAGAGGTCAACCACCCCAAAGCCCTCTACCCTCTTATGTCATCCTGAAAGGATCTTGTGGGCCAACTGTTCTGGCGTTTATGCGAAGCCTGTCTAGTTTGTTCACATGATCTTTCCAAGATGACAGATGAGAGGTTGAGTTACTTCACTTTAAACTTCTGCTTGCCAGTGAGCAACTGGAAGAACAGCACAAAGTCTGAGGCCAGGCTGTAGAGCGGGTATTTGAAAGTGGCGGGTTTGTTTTTCTCAAAGAAGAAGTGCCCCACCCACGCAAAACCGTAGCCAATCACCGGCAGCCACCACAACCAACCATATTGCCCAAAAGCAAATGCCACGATCATGAGCAAAAGCAACAACCAGGTCCCTGTGAAATGTAGCACGCGGCTGGTGGTGTTCTGGTGTTCTGAAAGGTAGAACGGATAGAACTCCTTGAAAGACCTGATGCGGGGTGATAGATTAGACTGGGGCATAAGCTATATACATTAAGCCAGATATACATCAGTGATTTTGTTTCAAATCAAAAAGATAAGGAGTGCCTTCGCTCCTTATCTTACCTCCAAACTGCTTATACGCAGGATAGTCAACCCAATACACAGTACTGTCTTTGCTGTCTCTAGCTACTACTAATTGAAGCAACTCATTATTGATAAGTACCTCTACTCTTTTATGATCAATGCCGGTGGTGTGATTTGTTGGGATAGATTTAAAATCTTGTAGCACCTGAATCAATGGCATAGGATGAATAATTTTTTGCCCCTCTACATATAGAGCATCTCTCTGCTCATTAAACCTCTTTAGTTTAGAAGCGACTTGTGCCTGAGCCAACTTTTCGAATGCAAAACCTCCTACAAACAAAATCAGACCAGAAAGAACCGTAGCAGAAAAACTTATTCTAATAAACTTGTCCTTAAATACCTGAATAAAATCCCCCACACTTTTGATTCCTGACACTATCATTCCTGCCCCTAAAAGAAACGAGACAAAGAAAGACAGTATGTAAATCCAGAAATTGACACGTAGAATGTAATCAAAGAAGATCATGCCGTAGGTAAAGTATTTGAGGTAAATCTAAATCCCCTTCGCCCGCTTACGTTCCTCAAAATACGTGGCTACTTCTTCCCGGGTCTTCGCGTTGAAGGTCATTTCTGGGGTTAAGCCGCCTTTGCGGCCTACCAGCACGCCGTAGCGCATGTCTTCGTAGCCGCGCATGCTGTGGGCATCGGGGTTGATGCTCAGGAGCACGTTCTGGCTGAGGGCGTATTCTACCCAGCGCCAATCCAGGTCCAGGCGCCACGGGTTGGCATTGATTTCTATGATCACCTGGTTTGCGGCGCAGGCGTCAATCACGGCTTTGTGGTCAATAGGGTAGCCTTCGCGGCGCAACAGTAGTCGGCCGGTAGGGTGCCCCAGCATGGTGGTGTACGGGTTCTGGATGGCCGTGAGCAAGCGGTCAGTGGCTTTCACCATATCCATTTTCAGGTTGCTGTGGATAGAGGCCACAATGAAGTCAAAGGAAGCCAGCACGTCATTGTCATAGTCCAGCGAGCCATCGGAAAGGATATCAGACTCAATGCCTTTGAAGATGCGGAACGGTCCCAGCTGTTGGTTCAGGTGGTCAATTTCTTTGTGCTGTTCCTTGATCCGGAATTCGTTCAATCCGTTGGCATAGTACGCCGATTTGGAGTGGTCGCAGATGCCCAGGTATTGGTAGCCCAGTTGCTGGCAGTGCACCGCCATCTGCTCCAGGGTATGCGCGCCGTCTGAGTAGGTGCTGTGGTTGTGCACGGTGCCTTTCAGGTCTGCATCGGTGAGGAGCGTGGGCAATTTGTTTTCCCGGGCCAGTTCCAGCACGCGCAGGCTTTCGCGCAGTTCCGGCGCGATGTACGGCAATTTTACCCGTTGGAAAATCTCTTCCTCAGACGCGGCAGGTTCCCCGTAGGCTTCGGCCATGAGCGTGTCGCCGCTGTCGTTCAGGGGTTGGGTGAGCCAGTGCGGATTAGCCGAGTACAGCAGCACCTGGTTGGCGAAGCGGCGCTCCGGCACCAGGCGCACTTCTACCTTCAGACCGGTTGTGTCTACCAGTCCGCGCCACACAAACGGCCCGGAAACCGATTCCTGCGGCGAGATACCCGGCAGTTCGGTCAGGAAGTTGGGCCAAATGGCATCATCGTTCAAACTCAGCAGGAACTGCAAAGTTTCCACGGTCTCCATGTTGCGGCGGATCTCGCCCACAATCTCGGCGGCGGTGGTTTCTGGCCTGTTTTTCAGGAAAGAGAGCAATTCCAGCGCCAGGGGTTCTGCCTCGGCCCAGAGCACCTTGCCTTTGTTGGCCTCGGTGTACTGCAGGCCCTGTAAAATGGTCTCCTGGGTTTTCGCCCCGAAGCCTTTCAGCTTAGACACCTCGTTTTTCTCGCAGGCCTCGCGCAGCCCTTCAATGGTATCCACGCCCAGGTCTTTCCAGATGGTTTTGATCTTCTTGGGGCCAATGCCTTTGATGTTGAGCATCTGCACCACGCCCTCAGGGGTGGTTTCCAGGAGGCGGGCCAAGTCGGCGTGGGTACCGGTCTGGATGGCTTCCATGATCTTGGCGGCCATGCCCTTGCCAATGCCATCCAGCTTCTCTAACTGGCTTTGGTCCATCTGGTGGATGGGCGACTCCAGGCGTTCCAGCACCATCACGGCGTTGGTGTATGATTTTATCTTGAACGGGTTCTCGTCGTGCAGCTCCATCAGGGAAGCCGTCAGCCGGAACATACGGATGAGTTCTTTATTCTCCACAGGGTTGGGTTTGTCAAAAAGTGGTGAACAAAGATACGTAAGTTCAGGCTCAGTTATGAGGCTTGTGTTCTGCCGGCCCTTGCACATTTACCCAAGCAATGTCTGCGTTTTTCAATCGTTTTAGGTAAAACAGCCATAAAACGTAGCCGGAGCAGCGGGCAAAGGGATGCATTTTTTTGTATATTGTGGCTGGTTTGCTGGTGGGTGAATGCATGGGCAAGCCAATACACACATGAAACAATTCTTTTTGTTGGGCTTGGTGGTACTGGTCTTGATGGGCGCCAAATGCGGCGAGGGTACTGACTTACCCGCCGCCGTGTACGGCCAAACCTGGTTGCATTCGCACGAAGAAGACTCTGCCGATGTCAGGACGTACCGGCCCAATACCTTTGATTTCCCGCCCTCGCGCGGGCGCACCGGTTTCATGCTGCAGCCAGACGGCTCGTTCATGCGCTACGGCATAGCCCCCACCGACGGACTGGAAGAACAGCCCGGCAAGTGGGAAGGCAAAGGCAAAAATCTCCTGCGCATCACCTTTGACAATCCCAAACACAAACCCGAGGAGCTTGAGGTACTTTCGGTTTCACCTGAAAAACTCAAAATCCGCCGGAAAACATCCTCTGACTAGAAACCTTTAATCTTTAACCTGAGCAAGGATTCGTCTTCTAGACCCGCCCTTGCTTTTACTTACTTATGAACTACTGGCTCGTTAAAACTGAACCTGAGAAGTACGCCTGGTCTGATTTACAGCGCGATGGACAAACCACCTGGGATGGCGTCCGTAATTTTCAGGCCAGAAACAATTTACAGCAAATGAAAGAAGGAGACCCCGTGTTGTATTACCACAGCGTCTCTGAAAAAGCCATCATTGGGGTGGCAAAAGTGAGCAAAGAAGCCTACCCAGACCCCACCGCCGACGATCCCAGATGGGTGGCGGTTACGTTGGTGCCAGAGCAGGCCTTTGCCAAACCGGTTACCCTTGACCAAATCAAGAAAGACGAGCGGTTGCAGAACATTGCGCTGCTGAGGCAATCCCGTTTGTCTGTGATGCCGTTAAAGCCCGAGGAGTTTGACCTCTTATTGAGCCTGGGCCAGTAACAGGTCAGACCCGTTGAGGTAGGTAGCCGGCGTTTTTATTGTTTCCTTGAATTCTTTTAAAAACACCGTATGATCACATTGATCAGAAATACTTCTTATCTGTTCCTGCTCCTTCTTTTTTGCTGGAGCTGGACTTTTTCTGCCCATGCGCGCCAGAAAAACAAGGATAAGGAAAAGCCGGCGCCGCCTGCCCAAACCTACCGGGCAGAGTTTGAAAGCAACTCCTTTGACGATGACCACACCGTGCAGGCCTTGCCAGACACGTCTATTCTGGTGGTTTCCACTAAAAACAACTCCTGGTTTGGCAACGATGATTTCCTTGTAACCAAGTATAACCGGGAGCTGAAACAGGTTTGGCAGGAAAAATATGAGCACAAGGCAAACCATACCTTAGAGCTGATAACGGCAGACCGCAAGCATATCTATCTGTTGTTTTCCACCGCCTCCAGCAAAAAGTTGGTGCTTTACCAACTGAACTCCGCCACCGGCAAAGGCACCTCCAGTGAGCACACCCTGCCTTCTTCCTACATCAACATCAAAGAAATGGCAGCCGTTGACGGGCAGGTGTTCCTAAGCGGGCTAGACCGGCAAAACCTGAACATGCTGCACCTTAACCCCAGGGAAGAGGAAATCAAGCTTCTGCCCGCGGTGTTTGGGATGGAAGATGACCTGGGCGAGTTCAGGGTAGACACGCTGACCAAAGCCGTGGAATTTGTAGTGGCTGAGTCAAACGGCTGGCGTTCACGGGTGCAGACCAAGCGCATGAACACCAAAGGCGATGTGATTGGCACCTACTTCATCCAGCCCGAGATGGATTGGCGCAATGACAACACCCTGCAGGGCGGCCGCCTCACCCCCGGCGATACGCTCAGCAAAAGGGTCATTGGCACCTACGGCCACCGTACCTCTATCTTCTCCAAAGGCCTTTTCACCAGCGACCTTTCCGGCAACCTGCAGTACTATGATTTCAGCAAACTGGGCCACTTCTTTGAATACCTGTCACCGCGCGCCGAGCGCCGCATGAAGGCGAAGTTTGCCCGCCAGGAAGCCAAAGGCAAACCGCTGGTACTGCGCTACCGCATGCTGCTGCACCCGGTTATTCCGCATCCGCAGGGCTACGCCATTGTGGGCGAGATTTACTATCCGCAGTACCGCAACAATACCCTCAACCAATTCACTTACATCAACGGCCGGTACCCAGACCTGCGCGACACCCGCTCCAATTTTGACGGTTACCGGTTCACCCACGCCATTGTCTGCGTTTTTGACAAACAAGGCAAGCTGCTCTGGGACAACTCCTACAAGCTGAAGAATCTCACCTACCCGGTTCTGGCCCCCACCGTAGAGGCGGGCGTGAGCGAATCCGGAAACATCACCCTGGTGTACCCAGACGAAGAGTACATCTGGCATAAAACCCTGAAACCAAACGTGTCTTTGTCTAACGAAGAGAAAGTGGAGGTAAAACTGCAGGAAGACTCTGAAAAGATGCTGGCCAGCAACGAAGAAGGAATTATCCATTTTTACGGCAGCAACTTTGTGGCTTTCGGGTTTCAGCGCATCAAACCAAACTCGGGCCAGGCGCGCACCGTTTTCTACCTGCAGAACATGCTGTTTGAGTAGAACACTATAACGGCCGGTTCTCAGAGAATTAGCTCTGCGTCTAATGCGTGCCAAACGCTGTTCTTGGATTCAGGGCGTTTTTACCGCGTTTTGCAGAAAAGAAGGTAAAATCAGTGGCGCTGGTTTCGCCTGCCCGTGGGTTTTACCAACTCGCTTCCAGCAGATAATTCTCTTTTTTAGTGCCACGGCTGCCGGTAAGTCTTTATATTTGCCCAAAACCTGGCCATGCACAAACGCCTCATTGTTCCGCACGCACTGTTTCAGATCATGATCCGGCGCCTGGCGCACCAACTGATCGAGACGCACCGCGATTTTTCTGATTCTGTTATTCTGGGTCTGCAGCCCCGGGGCATCTTTGTGGCCGACCGCCTGCAGCAAACCCTCCGGGAAATATTGGGCATCACCGTCCAGACCGGATACCTGGATATTACCTTCCACCGCGATGACTTCCGCCGCCGTGCTACTCCGCTGGCCCCCAACGCCACCAAGGTAGATTTCTCCCTGGAAGGCAAGCGCGTGATTCTGGTAGACGATGTGCTGTACACCGGCCGCTCCGTGCGGGCCGCCCTGGATGCCATGATTTCTTACGGCCGTCCGGCCCAGGTAGAGCTGCTGGTGCTCATTGACCGTCAGTACACCCGCGATTTACCCATTGAAGCCACCTACACCGGCCAGCGCGTAGACTCTCTGCATTCCCAGCGGGTAGAAGTCCGTTGGCAGGGCAATGACTCTCCGGAAGACGTCATCTGGCTCCATACTCTTACTCCAGACCAAGATCAACCACATGCAACAGCTTAGCGTCCGGCACCTGCTGGGTATCAAAGAGATTACCCCGCAGGACATCCAGCTTATCTTTGAAACCGCTGACCAGTTCAAGGAAGTGCTGAACCGGCCTATCAAGAAAGTACCCTCGCTGCGCGATGTCACCATTGCCAACGTGTTCTTTGAGAACTCCACCCGCACCCGGCTCTCGTTTGAGCTGGCAGAGAAGCGGCTTTCGGCGGATGTGATCAACTTCTCGGCCTCGGGCAGCTCCGTGAAGAAGGGCGAAACCCTGCTGGACACCGTCAACAACATCCTGGCCATGAAGGTAGATATGATTGTGATGCGCCACAGCAGCCCCGGCGCGCCGCACTTCCTGTCGCGTAAGATCAACGCCAACATAGTGAACGCCGGCGACGGCACCCATGAGCACCCCACCCAGGCCCTGCTGGATTCTTTCTCCATTAGGGAGAAACTGGGCGAGGTGGCCGGCAAGAAAATCGCCATCATTGGTGACATCACGCACTCCCGCGTGGCGCTTTCCAACATTTTCGCGCTGCAGATGCAAGGTGCCGAGGTGGCTGTTTGCGGACCGCCTACCCTGCTGCCCAAACACATTGGTGACTTAGGCGTGAAGATTTTCTGGAACGTGCGCGAAGCCCTGCAATGGTGCGATGTGGCCAACGTGCTGCGCATCCAGCTGGAGCGCCAGACCGGCAAGCTGTTCCCATCTTTGCGCGAGTACGCCCTCTACTTCGGGATCAACAAAAAGATGCTGGATGAGCTGGATAAGGAGATCGTCTTGATGCACCCAGGCCCCATTAACCGCGGGGTGGAACTTACCTCAGACGCCGCCGACTCGCACCACTCCATCATCCTGGACCAGGTGGAGAATGGCGTGGCCATCAGGATGGCGGTCTTGTACCTGTTAGCCAGCAAAGGATAAGTCCCACAGAAGTCCTTTTCAGCCTGATTTCCAGAAAACAGGCCTGAAACCCACAGAGATGTGCCACCATTCACCAGATGATGTGGCACTTTGTTGAAGAAAGAGCATTACACCACCTATGACCAAAGAGCTTGTAAACCCTTTTGGCCGAGTTTACCTTACCATTGAAGAGGACACCCGCAACCGGTTTATTTACGTGAACTGGATGGGCTATCTCACGGAGGAAAATGTAAAGTCTGGTGCCAAGGCTTACACCCAGGCGCTGGCCAATGCCGGTTTCAACTGCGTCCTGAACGATACCCGCCTCATCATTGGCTCCTGGAACCACTCCATGGATTGGGTGCTGAACGAATGGGCTCCCGCCGCCGCCAAGGCAGGCTTGAAGCGCTTTGCCATGCTGGCCAACCCCGAGAGTTTTGGGGGATCTTCTGCCGCTCTTTTCCTGCAGGAGCTCAAAGATTTTGAAGCCAGAGCCTTTGACAACCCGGATGCTGCCAAGAAATGGCTCGCAGAATATTACACTCTGTAACCAGGATTTCTTTATCAAAAATAAAACAGAAGAGCCCGCTGGTGATACCAGCGGGCTCTTCTGTTTTAGGGCTGTTTTCTGTAAAGTCTATCCAAACTGTTAAAGAATTCTTTAGAAAGGCATTGGTAAAATGAGCGGCTGGTTTGTCTCAAAATCATAGAGGGTTTGCAGCCTGAGGTTGTAGTAGGCGTCCCAGAAATTGCGGAGGGAGCTTACGTAGCTTCGGCGGGCAGAGTCCCTTTCAGTAGCGGCCTGGTTGAGCTCCAATAAGCTTATCTTTCCGGTCAGGTAGCGGTCTTTCGCTCCTAAGTACCTACGCTCTGCCAGACCATTGGCCTGCTGGGCAATTTTCATCTGTTCGCGCAGCATCTTAAAGCGTTTCACCTGCAAATACACATCCTGGTCAAAGCTGGCCCTTTGCTGCTCAAGGTTACCTTTCACGTATTTCAGATGCGCCCGCGCGGTTCCAACCCGTGACTTGGTTCTGCCCCAGTCCATGATGGGCACACTTAAGCCAATGCTTACCCTCTGCTGTTCCGAAGGATCACGATAGGTCTCGGAAAAGGCGGTGGACTGCTGCACTAAACCATACTGAAGAAACAAGTTGGCATTTAAACCTGTGTCTTTCTCTGCCCAATCTAAACCTCGTTCTGCCTCAATCTCTTCCCGTTTAATCCCTATCATACGGGAACGGTTGTCATGGGCATACTTCAAGGCAGCGGTTTCATCCACATCAAACTGCGGAATGGCATCTGGAGTAGTCAACCGGATGGGACTATCATCGGTGATACCAAGGTAAGATTTAAGGCGGATGGTACTGGTCTCAATGTCCAGCTTGGCCTGTTCCAGACTTTGCCTGGAGTTGAGCAGACTCAACTCTAACTGCAGAAGCTCATTCACACTTATTTTGGCATTGTAGAAGCGCGTCTGGGCTATTTTAAAAAGCGTGTCATTGTTGGCCACGTTTTTCTGGGCAATGTCATAGCTGATCTGGCTATGCAGCTGAGAGAAATACAGGTCCGATGCCCTGATGGCAATTCGCTCCATCTCTTCCCAGAAATTGCGTTTGGCTTCCTCAAACCGAAGCGGCTCCGTTTTACGATCCCATTTTAGGCCATTGTGCCTGAAAAGCGGTTGACTTAAAGTGATCACCGCCGGAGTTGAGGCATAGGAATGGCCAACCATGGTATCGGGCTGCAGAAAATCATCAATTCGTTTCAGGTTAGTATTGATGGAAATCACTCCTCCGGTTAACCCAATGTTCTGGCTCAGGGCCAGCTCAGCGTAAGAAGTAGAGATGTGCTGTTTCCTAAACTCTATGCTCCCGGTATTTTGCACAACCGGGTTAATACTTTTGGTATAGTCCGGGAGGGTAGCGTTCAGCGTTAACTGCGGCAGGTAATTGCTTTTGTAGTTCTGGTATTGCCACGTACGGTTTTCCAACTGCGTGAGCGCCTGCTGATAACTGGGCGACTGCTCCCGGGCCATTTTGATGACCTCGGCTAAGCTTAACCGGCGGGTGTTGGGGTCTTCCGTCTCAACGGGAAGCGGGGCTTCGGTGTCCTGCCCGGCGGCAGGTGAGGTCAGCAGAAAAGCTCCTAACACCCATAAACAGGCCACTATGCGGCTCATTCCTGCTACTCGTTTCACTGTACTCAATCTCACTTTTAAAACTGCTTTATAACTCTCTCTGATATCTGCACACACCGTTTCGGGGCTATTTCGTGAAAAACAGTCCTGAAACGCATTGACTTCACTGTATTTCTTAACCGCGCATTTCGCGCTCTATGTCTTCCAGCTCCAGCGGAATGTTTTCCATGAGGTCAACCGGACCGTTGTGGGTGATGAGGATGTCGTTCTCCAGCCTGATGCCCAATCCTTCTTCCCTGATGTAGATGCCGGGCTCGCAGGTGAACACCATGCCCTCTTCAAACGGACGGTATTTGTCGCCCACGTCGTGCACGTCAAGGCCCAGGAAGTGCGAGGTGCCGTGCGGGAAGTATTTCTTGTACAGCGGCTGAGCCGGGTTCTGGTTGTTGACTTCTTCCTCAGAGAGCAGGTCCAGCTTGATGAGCTCGTTCTCCATCACCTTGCCCACAAACTTGTGGTATTCGTCCAGCGTGTTGCCGGGCACCAGCATCTGCTTGGCGGTTTTCATCACGTTGAGCACGGCATTGTAGACATCGGCCTGGCGCTTGGTGAATTTCCCGTTCACGGGAATGGAGCGGGTTAAATCGGCGGCGTAGTTGGCGTACTCCGCCCCGAAATCCAGCAACAGCACATCGCCGTCCTGGCACTCCCGGAAGTTGTCTACGTAGTGCAAAATGCAGGCATTGGCCCCGGAAGCGATGATAGAACTATAGGCCGGGCCACGGGAGCGATTGCGCAGGAACTCATGGCTGATCTCGGCCTCAATCTCGTACTCCATCACGCCGGGTTTCACAAACTTGAGAACGCGGCGAAAGGCTTTCTCCGTGATGTTACAGGCGGTGCGCATGAGTTCAATCTCGCGCGGGTGCTTGATGGAGCGCAAATAATGCAGGTGCGGGGTGCTGCGGCAGTAGTTGTGCAGCGGGTATTTCTCCTTCATCTTCTTGATGAAGCGGGCATCGCGGGTTTCCACCTCCACCACGGCGCGCAGGTGCTCGTTGGAGTTGAGGTACACGTTCTCGGTGTACGGCATGAGCGAGTTGAGCACGCTGTCAAACTCATGGGTCCAGAAAACGGTCTCTATGCCTGAAACTTCGCGGGCTTGTTCTTTCGTAAGCTTATAACCCTCCCAGGTAAGGATATGGTCGTTGGTCTCGCGAACGAACAGCATCTCTCTGAGGCGTTCCTCCCGGGCATCGGGGAAAAGAATAAGGATACTTTCTTCCTGGTCTATACCGCTAAGCCATAGCAGATCGTTGTTCTGCCGGAAAGGCATGGTACCGTCTGCGTTGGTGGGCATGACGTCATTGGAGTGGAAGATGGCCAATGACTGGGGCTTGAGGTAAGAAATAAACTTCTGGCGGTTGTGAACATAAAGATCTTTCCCGATAGACTCGTATTTCATGGCGGTACAGGTTGTAGTAACCTTGCTGGCTACTGGCTTTGGTGTTTCTGGCCTGTTTCTCTTAAAACAGCCCGAAAATGATGGGTTTGGAAGCTTAAATGTATGACATTAAACGGTAATATGCAGGCATATAGCCTTCATTTAATGAATTGAACGTGGGGGTTTGTACTAAAGTATTTTTTTTCTGTGTCTTTGCTATAGTTTGCCTTTTTTCCCCGCTGGCAAGGGCACAGCAACGCTATTGGGTGCTCTTCAAAGACAAACCCGCCACGGCCTCCCACCCCCTGGTAAGCGAGGCTACCCTGCAGCAACGCCAGCTCCAGAGACTTCCGCTGTCCCAGGTCTCAGACCAACCCGTTCACCAGGCCTATCTGGATAGTCTTACAAGCCGGGGGCTTCCCGTTACCTCGGTTTCCAAATGGCTCAATGCGGCCGCAGTCACCGCAAACCCTGCCCAGGCGCATTCCCTCTGGCAGGCTTCCTTTGTGCAGGAACTACGCCCCATTACCGGCTTTCTGGTACCTACCGGTGGTACTACTCCCTACAAGGTGCACTACATGAGCAAGGCCCTGAACCAACTCAAGCCCGAGCCTCTGTTTGCGGCGGGCCTTACCGGGCAAGGGGTGAAAGTGGGCGTGATTGATGCGGGATTCTTTGAGGCCCCTAAGAAGCCCGGCCTGATGCCCATCTTTGAGAGCGGACGCGTGAAAGCCTACCGTGATTTTGTGAACCCTGCCCAGAGCCAAACCTTCAACAAGCGCGAAAGCCTCATGGATGCCCACGGGACCGATGTGCTGCTTTGCCTGGGTGGCTCAGACCCAAACGAGAAAGTGCTGAGCGGCTTAGCCACCGAAGCCGAGTTCTACCTGGCCCGCACCGACCACGGCGCCCGCGAAGAACGCATTGAGGAAGAGTACTTCGTGCGGGCGCTGGAGTGGATGGACAGCCTGGGCGTACGCCTGATCAATTCGTCTTTGGGCTACGGCACGGGCTTTGACAACCCCGCTGAGAACTACACCCCAGAGCAGATGGACGGCAGCAGTTTTATTGCCAAAGCGGTGCAGATGGCCGTGGAACAGAAAGGCATGATGTTTATTATTGCTGCCGGGAACGATGGCGGTACCAGGAAGTGGCAAATCATCAATACCCCCGCCGATGCGCCCGGCGTGCTTACCGTAGGAGCCACCGATTACGCCACCTGGACCAAACAGGGCTACAGCAGCATCGGCCCAAAGTTCCTGCCCTACCTTAAACCCGATGTGGCGTGTTTTGCGGCCTCGGGTACCTCGTTCTCGGCACCCATCATTACCGGACTGGCGGCTTGCCTCCTGGAAGAAAACCCGTCGCTCACGCCTCAACAACTCACCGAGATTATCAGGAAGAGCGGCCACTTGTATCCCTTCGGGAATAATTACGTGGGCTACGGCGTACCCGACGCCGGCAAAGCGCTGGAGCTAGTGCAGGAGGCCACGGCGAAACTTCCCATCAGGGTTCCGTTCCTGATTCACGGCAACCGGTTTGCTTTCCGGTCCAGGTCGGTGCCGGCTATTGGCGAGAACGGCGGAATTGTGCTCTTCCGGAAAGCGTCTGAAACCATGGTCATGAGTCAGCAGAAACTTTCCAGTCGCACCAAAAAGATTGTAGTCAAGCGCCTGCCCGGCGAAACGCACACCACGTTGCAGGTTGGCCCTAAGGTATTTGAATTGATTTGGCAGTAAGGGTAAGCTTAGGAATCCTTCCCTGAAACTGGCTTGCGTCTTTCTGGTTTCACCTCTACTTCGCCCTTGAAAACTTTGCCGGCATTTACGTCTACCCGGTACTCGGCTTTGGGATCATAGGAAATGCTGTAACCGGTCTCGGGATCGTACACCTTCCCTAATTGCAGGTAATAATGGAGCCTGGTTTGAGGGTCAATCGCGAAGCCCTGCCCTTCTTTCAAGGCATTGGGAATTCCCTCTGATTTTTCTGATTTGGGCTTGTAAACCGGCATTGCATACTCCTGCTTGGGATAATGCTGCGCTTCAAACGTCTTGAACTTGGCCAGGAACTCGGTGAGGTCAGCGCCAGCGGTTTGGGCCTGTACTTCAAACCCCAGGACCAGTGCTAAAAGAAGAACCAGAGACTTAATCGTTTTCATAGTCATCTATCTTTTAGAATCTAACAATGCTTTAATAACTACTGCCAATTTGCATAAACAGCACGTTATATGCTAGTTAACGCACATATGATTTACGAGATTACATCTGTCAGGTGGCTAACCTCTTGGTTTGCAAGGCAGCTTAGATCCATTTTAAACCACTTTTCACCAAAAGAGCCCAGAAACAGGTCTGGGCTCTTTTGGTAACAGGCAGCAATACGGCTCTGATCAGTTTGTCACCATAAACCGGAAAGGCACGGTGTACTTTACATTCACCGCTTTGCCGTTCTGCCTGCCGGGCTTCCATTTAGGCATTTTCTGCAGGGCTTTCACAAATTCCTGATCCAGGGAAGGGTGGGCTTTTTGTAGCACCTCCACCTTGGTAACATCACCTTCGGCGGTGATAACAAAGGAAGCGATGACCGTACCATCTATCTTTGCTTTTTTAGCATCCTCAGGATACCCCACCTGCTCTGCGAAATACTTGTACATAGCCGCTTGCCCGCCCGGAAACTCCGGCATTTCCTGAACAGCGATGAATACCCGTTCATCTTGATGGGCAGTAGTGGGTTGTAGTTTTGCCGGGCTTGGCTTTCCGGCTACTACTACCTCAGTCAAAGATGCGGTACTCTTGTGTCCTTGCCTGGCAGAGGTTTGTTTTCCCTCCACGGTTACCTCATCGGCTTTTTGGGCCGAAGTATTTTTACTTGATGGGCTTACCACCCGGTAAGGAATTGTGTATTTCACCGATACCGCTTTCCCGTTCTGCATGCCTGGTTTCCAATTGGGCATCTTCTGCAGCGACTGCACGAAGGCCTGGTCCAGGCTGGGGTGCAGCTTTTTTATTACTTGTACATCGGTTACTTTCCCCTCCGGATTAATCACAAAGGAAGCCACCATCATGCCGGAGATATTGGCCTGTTTGGCATCTTCGGGATAGGCAGTATCCTCTTTTAAGTACTTCATCATGGCCACTGCCCCACCAGGGAACTCGGGCATTTGCTCCACGGCGATGAACACAAGATCCTTATCCTTGGCTGGGGCAGCTTCTTTCTCTGGCGCGGCGGTAGGTTTAGGTGCTTCTGCGCTGCTGGCCGAAGCTTTAGAAGAGGTACTTTCTGCACGCTGGGCCACAATTTCAAAGGGAACCAAATAGAGTACTGGCACACGCTTACCCTCTAGTTCGCCAGGGGTAAAGTTGGGCAATGCGGAAAGCACTCTCTTCAACTCCTGATCCAGGCTTGGCGATAAGCTTTGCACCACGTCTACCCGTATCACCTCACCAGAGGCAGACACCACAAAGGCGCCTATCATGGTTCCTTCGATTTCGGAGCGTTGGGCCACAGCTGGAATCCTGAACTTATTGGCTATGAACTTTATCAACGCCTGCTCTCCTCTCGGGAATTGGGGCATTTTTTCCGCAATCATATAAATTTTCTCGCCGGTGGCCGTGGTTCTTTGCGGCATTACTATGTGGGCGGAAGCTTTGGCCTCTTGATCAGCAGTGGCGGCCCTATGCGTTGGAGGGTAGTGATAAAGTACGATTTTTGGCAACACATTAGTCTTGCCAGACTTGGTGTTTTCCGGCCCCAAGGCCTTAGCTGCCTCTGTGGTAACGGATATTTTCTGCTGGCGGCCTTCCAGATACTCAGCGTAGCTTAGGAAGTTTCCGCTTACACTGGAAACCGAGATGGTTTCTTTAGATACAACAGCTTTGCCATCTTTCTGGGCCGGGGTCCATTTGGGCATCTGGTTCACCAATTGGGCAAATTGCGCATGAATAGCGTCTACCACTTCTGGGTCATTAGGGCGCACCTCCAACCCAAGGCTTTTGCCGTAACTTGGAGTACCATCCAGGCCTATTTCCACCTCAATGCTGCCTTTCACCTGCACAAAGTCATTCTGGTTCTTTCTCTTCTGGAAAGCTACTTGGGGCAGTACCAGATTATTTTTCACGTAGGCGTTCAGGGCTTCGCGGCCGCCGGGAAACTGGGCCGGTCCGTCCTGCACCTTGGTGGTTTTTTCTCCGTTGCTTTCAGGAACTGGAGCCGGACGCATGGCCGCAACGGCAACCAGCAGTAAGCCTGCTACCGGAATGGCCATGAGCATTCGGCTGAGTCTGGGGGATTGGTGTAGTTTTTTCATCATCTTGATTCTGGTTAAGGTGAGGGATTTATTGAGGAAGAAGTAGCTACCCAAGGGGAAATCTGCCCTTTGTAAGACCTGTTTCACCAGCAGTGAGGAATAGGCCGAGGTACCAGAAGCCTTAGCCACATGGGCATCGGCAATGAACTCGTGGGTCTGCTCTACTGCCCTTTTGTAAAGCACCAGCAGCGGATTAAACCAGAAGAGAATACCAGCCAGGGAAACCAACAACACATCCAGGGTGTGACGCTGGTCAATGTGCACCTGTTCATGTTGCAGAATGCGTTCGGTCTCTTCAGGGGTGAGGGTTTGGCTGTTGTCAAAGAAAACCCAGCGCCAGAAAGAAAAGGTAGGCATCTGCCCGTGGGTTAAGAAGACAGGTGCCCCGTTGGGCAGGAAAAAGGAAACGCCTTCTTCTTTGACGTAGCGCCTGAGGCGGATTACCTGCACCAGAAACCTGATCCCGAAAAACAACACCCCCAGGCCATAGACTGCATACAGGAGGCTCCAGAAAGGGAAGGGTTCTTCCGGAGCTACCACAACCTGGTCAGCTGCCATAGGCACATAGGCAACGGGAGCGTCCAGTATCACCACGGGTTCTTCGGGTTCCTGCGGCCACAAAGAAATGCCCGGCAAATTGGAGAGCGGCACCAGAAAAGACAGAAAGAGCGCAGCCAGTAGGTAGAAGCGGTTAAACTGGAAACTGGTCTCCCGTTTCAACACCAGCGCATAGAAGAGGAAAAACAAAATCAGGCCAGCGCCTGACTCCAGCAGGTACTGCAGCAGGGCCTCATTCATTTTCTTCTTTGTTTAGGTCGTCTTTGACATGCTTCAGCATTTCTTCCAGATCCTGCAGGTCCATGTTCTCTTCTTTGGCAAAAAAGGATACCAACCGCTTGAACGACCCTCCAAAATAGCCGCTCACAAAGTTCTTGAGGTAGAAGTGCCGGTAATCGTCGCGGTTGATGAGCGGATAATACTCATGGGTCTTGCCATAGGCCTTGTACCCTACAAAGCCTTTCTTCTCCAGAATGCGCACGATGGTGGAAACCGTATTGTAGGCAGGTTTGGGCTCGGGCAGTTGGTCCAGGATGTCTTTGACGAAGCCCTGCCCCAGGTTCCAGAGAATCTGCATAACCTGTTCTTCTGCTTTGGTTAGCTCTTTCATGATGATGTCAGGAAGGTGATGGATTGAAGATATAACTAAATACTTAGTTTACAAACTAAAGTTTTAGTTATTAAAAATATTTTCTTCTCCTCCTGCCCGAAAGCTCCGCAGCGTAGAATCAAAAAGAGTAAACATTTAAGAAGAAAGCGATAGCTGTTCTGGGCTTAATTTCGCCAGAACAGGCCTAAAACGCCCATAGCAGTCTGCTCCAACCTATTCATTGGAGGAGAAAGGAAGATCATCTTGCTAGGAATAGAGAGCGGTGAGATATTAAATGAGAGGGCTTCTACCAATTGCCTACGGGCGTAATGGTGCCATTTGCCACCATAAAAGGAATCTTCAGTTTTACAGATACCCTGCTGCGGTCCAGCATCCCGGGTTTCCAGGCGGGCATCTGCCGGAACACTTTCAGGAGCGCCTCGTCCACGCCGGGGTGCACCTTTTGCTCCAATTGCAAGGCCTGCACCTCTCCTTTGGAATTGATGATGAAACTCAGGACAATGGTTCCTTCTACTTTCTCCTGTCTGGCCTCTGCCGGAAAAACAAGGTTCTTTACAATATACCTCTGAAATCCTTCCCTTCCGCCCGGAAATTCAGGGCGCTGTTCAACCCCAAGGTATACTTTCTCTTCATACACCTCTTCCACCTGGGCACGCCTTTCGCCCTCCGTAACCTCATAGGCGAAGGAATGGAGAACCGGCACTGGTTTTCCGCCATGTTGGGCCGGCTTCCAGAGGGGCATTTGCTCCAGCGCTTTCACCACCACCTTGTTAAAATCTGGGTGCAGGGTTTTAGTTATCCTGATGTCTTTTACCTGGCCGGTCTCGGAGATCTGAAACTCGGCTTCAAAGGTTCCTGCCACTTTCATCTGTTTGGCATCTTCCAGGGAGGCCTTGTGTGCCTTCATAAACTCCCATAAAGCTGTTTCTCCTCCCGGGAACTCCGGCATGGTTTCTACGGCAGGAGGATTTTTCTCCTGCCTGGCAGCTAATCTGGCGTTTATCTGATGCTGGTCTGCGAACCCTTCCCAAGTGGGCTGATAGTACCTTTGTTTTGGTGGCTCATGCATATCCTTCAACGTGACCGTATTGTTTGCCACCTGGAAGGAAAGTCGCCTCCGTACGCTCACCAATTTACCCTCTACTTTACCAGGTCTCCAGGCCGGCATTTTCTTCACCGCTTCCATGATAGCCAGGTCCACTTCAGGATGCACCTTTTCCAGAATCTCCAGACGACCTGCTTTTCCTTGCGAATCCAGGACAAAGAATAAGGAAAAGACTCCCTCGGCTTTGGCTTTGCGGGCACCCTCAGGATACACGATAGTGGCCGAGAAGAACTTCTCCAGCGCAGCCTTGCCACCCGGGAAACTGGGCTCAATATCGGCGTTGAGATAAACCACTTCGGTCAGAAACAGCTTTTCCTGCTCTTTATCCTGGGCATCTGTAGCGTCTGGGTTCACCCCCAGAGAAAAGGTGAGCGAAAGAGGGCGAGGCTTCCCATTTTGCTCCTTCACCTGCCAGAGCGGCATGCTTTTCAAAGCTTTCACCACCGCCTTGTCAAAACTGGAGTGCAAGGGTCTTATCACCCGCACCTCCGTCACCTTGCCGGTTTCAGAGATCCCAAACTGCACCACAAAGAAACCCTGGACACCCGTTTTGCGGGCATCGGGCAAAAAGGCGTTGCTTTCTCTCATGTACTGCCAAAACGCCTTTTCACCGCCCGGGAACTCCAAGGCCTGGTTGATTACCAAGGATTCTTTCTCATTTCCGTTGGCCAGAACAGAGGCCACGGCTGCTTTGGGAGGAATTCCTTTCCAAACCACTCTGAAGGGCACCGATGACCTGACGGCTACGGGTTCTCCGTTTTGCTTACCTGGTTTCCAGAGGGGCATGGAAGAAATTACGCGCACCAGCTCTGCGTCCAAAGACGGCACCAACTTCTTGACCACTTCTACCTGCGTCACCTTGCCTTCTTTAGAAATCACGAACGATGCCACCATGGTACCGCTGAGAGAATCTACCGTAAAATCTGGTTTGATCTGGAAATTGTCTGTCAGGTACTTGAGCATGGCACTCTGCCCGCCCGGGAACTCCGGCATCTGCTCTGCCGCCACGTACACTTTCTCTTCTTTTGCCTGCTCCTGGGCTACCACAATTGGGCTTGTACAAATACCTGCCAGGAACAGAACCAGGAAACAGAATGCCTTAGCCGGCAGAAAAGGCCAGAGCTGCCCAAGTATTCGTTTTATCGTCATGCAGAACATGGTAGTAGTTTTGAAGAAGAGGCCGAAAACTCAGGCAGAGACAGAGGCATCTGAAGAGTTCTTGCTCTTGAATATAGGATAAAGCATTTATATAATATTAAATTTTTAAAAAAGAATTAAACTGCCATTGCCTCATCCAGGACTTGGTTTTTCAGGTTTTACCAACCCTGGTGCTACTAAGAGGCCAAACAGTTTGACCTTCCTTACCCATACTTTTCCTACCTTGGAGTGCCGCCTCAGCCTACATGTTCCGGAAGAATGCTAATATTGCGGTGTTGATATGAAAATAGGATACGACGCGAAACGCGCTTTTACCAATACCTCTGGCCTGGGCAACTACAGCCGCTTTGTCATTTCTGGCATGATGGTGCACTTTTCCAAAGATGAATACTCCCTGTTCACGCCGCGCAAGAATGATCTGTTCAAGAACTTCTTTCCGCCGGTGGCCAAAACACAGGTAGTACTGCCTAACGGACTGGGGAAGCGGTTTTCTTCTATCTGGCGCACGTTTGGGTTGCGCGCCGCCCTTCCCAAACATGGCGTGCAGGTGTACCACGGGCTCAGCAACGAGCTGCCGTACGGACTGGACCGGCAGAAAACCAAACTGGTGGTAACCATCCATGACCTGATTTTCCTGCGGTTCCCGGAGCTGTACCCCACCATTGACCGCTATATCTACCGCAAGAAGTTCAAAGACGCCTGCGATGCTGCGCACCAGATCATTGCCATCAGTGAGCAGACGGCCCAGGATTTAGAGGAATTCTTTGGCGTGACGCGGGAAAAGGTGCAAGTGGTGTACCAGGACTGCGATCCCGTTTTTCAGCAGTTTCTGGAAAAAGAGGCTTTAAACGCTATTCAGGAGAAGTACCAGTTGCCCGCGCAGTTTATCCTGTGCGTGGGTACGCTGGAACGCCGCAAAAACCAGTTGCATCTGCTCAAAGGCTGGCTGGCGGCGGGCACGCCTGTTCCGCTGGTGTTCATCGGTCGGAAAACCGAGTACCACAAAGAAATGCTGGCATTCATTCAGCAGCATGACCTGGAGCAGAAGGTCCTGTTTCTGCCCTACATTCCTTTTGAGGAACTGCCGGCTATTTACCAGCTGGCTACCTTGTTTGTGTACCCGTCCATTTTTGAAGGATTCGGTATTCCCATTGTGGAAGCGCTCAACAGCGGGGTTCCGGTGATTACGTCTACCGGTTCCTGCTTTTCAGAGGCGGGCGGCTCAGCGGCCCGCTACGTATCCCCCACCGATGCAGAAGCCCTGGCCCAGGCCATCCAGGAAATCCTTTCCAGCTCTGAGCTGCAAAAGCAAATGGTGAAACTGGGCCTGGAGCACGTCCAGACATTCCGGCCCGAGGTCACCATTCCGCAATTGCACCAGGTCTATGAGCGGGTTCTGGAACAATAAGCATTGCCGTAAAGCTTCTTAGGCATACTTAGGCCTTTATTTTTGCCAACTGTAAATGCAGGATAGGGTGAGGCATGCCCAAACTGTCTACCTCTGAGCGGCTCACTACTTCAAAGCCCTGGTGCAGGTAAAAGCCAACCGCCTGCTCGTTCTCCTCATTCACATCAACCTTGGTGATTTTCCCGTGCTGGATGGCATGCTCCAGCAGACGTTTTCCTATTCCTTTGCCTCGGGCCGCCGGGTGCAGGAACAGCATTTCCAGTTTGTCTTCTGCCACGCCGGAGAAACCCAGGATTTTTCCTTCTAGGTCCTTTGCACAGGTCAGTTGCATGAGCCACAGGAATTCATCTAAGATCAGCGGCCGGAAAAACTGAATCTCGTCTTCGGTTACAAAGTGGTGCGTAGCTCTTACGGATGCTTCCCAAACCTCTACTACTTCCTTGTACTCTGCGGGGGACACACTTACCAGGCTAATGGCCGGGGTTTCTGTCTGGAACATTTGTTTTGGGGGTGTTTTCAGATAAAGACACCTGAAACCCGGTTCTAACCTATGCCCAAAGCAAAATATTCTCCAACAACTTCGCTGAGAGTTATATAGAGACACAAACGAAACCAGGCAACAGGAACTCTAGGGCTGGAAAGCACCGTAGAAATGCCTCCCGTTTCACGCCTGTTTCGCCCGATTCTGGAGTAAAACGAATAACGCGAAAACTTCACCATTTCACGCCAAACCTCCGTACCTTTGCAGGCTGCGCTTTTCCTTCTTGGGATGAATTTTGGCGCAGCAGTGTTTTACTTGTAAACGCAACACAGAAATTGACGAAACAACCTGATTATAATATCCATACCTTATCTAACGGCATAAGAGTGCTGCACAAACAGGTGCCGCACACTAAGATTGCCCACTGCGGTTTCATGATGGACATTGGCTCCAGAGATGAGTTGCCGCATGAACAAGGACTGGCCCACTTCTGGGAACACATGGCTTTCAAGGGCACCCAGAAACGGAAATCCTTCCACATCCTGAACCGGCTGGAAAGCGTGGGCGGCGAACTGAACGCCTACACCACCAAAGAGAAGATCAGCTTTTACGCCTCGGTGCTGGAAAACCACTTTGAGAAGGCCTTTGACCTGCTCACCGACATCACCTTCAACTCCACGTTTCCGGCCAAGGAAATTGAAAAAGAGCGTGGCGTGATTCTGGAAGAGATGTCTATGTACCAGGATACCCCGGAAGACGCCATCATTGACGAGTTTGACGGCGTGGTGTTCCGGAACCATCCGTTGGGGAGCAACATCCTGGGCACCCGCGAGAGCGTGAGCAGCTTTACCCGCGAGAACTTCCAGGCGTTCATTGACCGGAACCTGAGCACCGATAAGCTGGTGTTCTGCTCGGTGAGCAACTGGCCCATGGAGCGCGTGGTAAAACTAGCCGAAAAGTACCTGGGCCACCTTCAGAGCAAGATCCAGCCCCGGGAACGGTTGCTGTTCCAGGATTACCAGCCTCAGACCCTGGTCATTGAAAAAGCCATTCAGCAGGCGCACTGCGTGATTGGCTGCCCGGCATACGCGCTTTCAGACCCCAGACGGCTTACGTTCTTCATGCTGGTGAACATTCTGGGGGGGCCGGGCATGAACTCTAGGCTGAACCTGGCCGTGCGCGAAAAACATGGCCTAGTGTACACCATTGACGCCAACTACTCTACTTACATAGATACCGGGCTGTTCGGGATTTACTTTGGAACGGAGAAAAAGCAACTGAAACGCACCACGGGTCTGGTGCTGAAAGAACTGAAGCTCCTTCGTGAAAAACCCCTGGGTTCAGTGCAGTTGCACACCGCCAAGGAACAGCTCATGGGCCAGTTAGCCATGGCCGAAGAAAGCAACATGGGCTTTATGATGATGATGGGCAAAAGCATCCTGGACCTGAACATGGTAGAAAGCCTGAACGACATCTTCGGGCAGATCCGCCAGGTACAGGCCGGTGACCTCATGGAAATCGCTAATGAAACCCTGCGCGAGGAAAACCTGAGCTTCCTGCAGTATGTACCACAGTAAACTCCCAAAGTCTCTTTAAGCGTAGAGAGACAGTATCATAACTTCTACCGATGATCAAAACAGAGAAGGGCCGCAGATTGCGGCCCTTCTCTGTTTTAGGCGTTCCTGATAGACCAAATTCCTTCTTTGATTACATCAACCAGAGCAACACCTTTTAAAAGCATTATCATAGTGCCTTTGCCAGGCTCCTGTCTACCTAAAGAATACTTCTGCTTACCCTTCGTCTTTCCTGACACTCGCACCATGCTATTAGTATCCTGAGTCGTCATTTCAAAATTACGTATAAACCCTATTTTCTATATATACTATTAGGAATCTACTAAAAACCCTTAATCATCTTCATCTAAAACAAGGTTCTATTATAAAGTTGTTAATCATATTATACATTATATCAAATTAACACAAAACCTTTTTACAGATAGTAATTTTTAACTTTATAAAAAAATTTATTTTAAAATTTCACACAATACAACTTGCATTCATTATCTAATATTCTTAAAATAGAAGTATCGTTAAATCAAACCCCCAATCAAATTCATGAAAAACTTTTACAAAATTAAGCTCCTCTTATTAGCACTCTTAGTAGGCAGTAGTGCTTGTTCCGTTAATGAAGAAGAAGTAGTAGAAAAGGCCGCTATTTCCAAGGAGAAATTGCAGCAGATTTACAACATGGGCTTTGGCACAAATAATGTCCAGGTAGTAGAAGGCGGTTACTTGGTAGAAGGAGATATTTTCCTTACCGATGAGCAATTAAATGCTCAACATGACCAGAAATTCCTACGGGTTGGCGAGACAGAACAGTACCGCACCAATAACCTTGTAAATGTGGGTTCTGGCCGTACTATTAGAGTAGCAGTTTCTACCAGTCTGCCTACTTCTTATGTAACGGCACTTGATGAAGCTATCCGCCGCTACAATGCCGAAGGTCTCTTAATTAAGTTTCAGCGGGTTTCTTCCAGCTATAATATCTTATTGACCAAATCTCCTACCAACGCCACTTACCTGGCATCGGCAGGTTTCCCGTCTGGCGGGAATCCGTACAACCAGGTACTGGTAAACTCCACGTACTTAGGCTCTAACCCAGGGACCAACTACTTAGCCACTATTTTAGCGCATGAGATTGGCCACTGCATCGGGTTCCGCCATACCGATTACATGGATCGGAGCTATAGCTGCGGCGGCGCTTACACCAATGAGGGAGCAAGCACCGTAGGTGCGGTTCACATCCCCGGCACGCCCACCACGGCCGATGCCACCTCCTGGATGCTGGCCTGCGTAGCAACCGGCCAAAACCGTCCGTTTAATTCAAACGACAAAATCGCTCTTAAATACCTTTATTAATCTCATATACTTCTTCAGGCGAGGCAAATTACTCGCCTGAAGAAGTATATATTAGAAGAAATACATCAAGCTTAATCCAGAACAATAATCAATACTATTGACTCTGATTACCCTCTTTTATTGACAAGATAAAACAATCCAATCCCTGCCATTCACCAAGGAACATCTTGATTAAAAATAGATTTTCCTTTTTCAAATCCCTATTCCGCCACATCACTCAAATTTGTTGATTTGAGTCTCAAGAGTACACCCTAAAACAACCACCTCCTCCATTTTATTACCACCACAATGGTTAGTAAAATTGGCGGTATAAAACCCAGCCAACCCTTCTAAACCCACTATTAATACAAGCTTTAATCAAAGAATCTTAAACTAATTTTATAACCTTAAAACAACCTCTTCATGAAAGTAAAACACACGCTCAAATTGGCTGCTTTTGCACTGGTTCTTGGAACCGCTTCTTGCTCCACTGATGAAGAAGCAATTGTAGAAAAAGCATCTATCTCAAAAGAAACTCTTGCCAAAATCTATGACATGGGTTTTGGAACTACTGATGTACAAGCCATGGAAGGCGGCTACCTGGTAGAAGGAGATATCTTTTTAACCGATGAGGAATTAAACGCTCCCCATGATCCAAAGTTTTTACGGGTAGGCGAAACTGAGCAATACCGTACCACAAACCTAGTAACTGTCACTGGCACCAGCCGCACCATCACTATCAGCATGTCTTCCCAACTCCCTTCCACCTACCTGGCGGGCCTAGATGAGGCTATCCGGAGATACAACGCAGAAAACATCACTCTCAAATTCCAGCGGGTGTCCTCAGGCGGAGATATTGTCATTGCCCGGGGCAATGGTTCTTATCTGGCCTCAGCTGGTTTCCCGTCTGGCGGTAACCCGTACGGTTCGGTGAAGGTGAACTCTAACGCCATCGGCAAGAGCCCTAACACGAACTACCTGGCTACCATCTTAGCGCATGAGATTGGCCACTGCATCGGGTTCCGCCATACCGATTACATGGACCGAAGCTTTAGCTGCGGCGGGGCTTACACCAACGAAGGAGCTAGTTCAGTGGGAGCAATCCACATCCCTGGCACGCCCACCACGGCTGATGCTACCTCCTGGATGCTGGCTTGTATTGGCAGCGGCCAAAACCGTCCGTTTAATGCAAATGATAAAAGCGCATTAGGTTACCTTTACTAACCAGTAGACCTATACACAGAAAAGCCCCCGGGAAATCCGGGGGCTTTTCTGCTTTACGGGTGCGTCATCTCTGGGAACGTTCGGTTTTAAAAGAGCATAGAGTTCTCGTTTGGGACTGATTTAGGCCTGTTTTCCGGAAAAGAAGCCAAAATCAAGTGGCTTAATACCCCTTACTCTCTAAAGCAGGATGAATCTGGATTGGATGAGGGTTCCGGTAGAAGAAAAAACCTTCAGAAAATATACGCCCGGTGCAAGGCCTTTCGTGTCAATCACCTTCACCGCTCCATCTTCAGAGACTTCCCTCACCAAGCGCCCTACCTGGTCATAGATCAGAATGCGGTTGGTATCTTCATCCTGGGTAATGATATTCACTCCCTCTCCCACGGCGCTGGGGTTGGGGTACACTTGAATGGAACGCTCCGTGGTGAACACAATTCTTTCTGGCTGGCTGTAAAACACCTCCCCTTTTTGGGTAACCACCTTGATCCGGTATTCATTGAAGCCAATCTGCGGCAAGGCATCTTCTAACAAGTACTCGGTTTGTTGGCCTACTTTAATGGGCTGTACAGTCTGAAACACACCGTTTACCCTTCTCTCCAGAAACATGGCTTGTAATCCAAGACTTGTACTGATTTCCAAGGTGAGCTGTACCGTATCGGTTACGTACTGCCTGGCAAGAAAATTTTTGATGTAGCACCCCACTCCTTGCTGGGTGTAGTTAAGCGTGAGACTCCTCTGCCCTTCTTTGCCTTGCACAATGGGAGCTACCGCGTAAAACACGCCTGGGTTTTGGCTTTTCTTTAAGACTACTACGGTGTCTTCTGTTTGCACCAAAGGCTCCAGATACTGTGCTCCTAACCCATAAACCTGATAGGCAGATGCTCCCGGCGCTTTTGGCCAGTACAGCATGACTTCTTCGCCACACTGGTAGCCAACCTGCAGAATTGGGGAGGGGCTTACCACTACAGGTCCGGTTTCATACGAAGCACTGCCCAGCACCATGCGCAAACTGGCTAATGCGGCGGTATCTGGCAGGGTGACATCTACAGCCTCAGTACTTAGCGGTACGTTTTGCCGGATAGTTTGCCATGTCCCGCCTGGTTCCCATCTAAGTTCCAATATGCCTGTGGCTCCGTTTTTGACCGGTGCTAGCCAACGCAGTCGGTTTTTCTGCCCACCTTCCAGGTGACTTCCGGCAGTGGGGTAAGCCCATGAAAATGCCTTCTCAAATTCATACACTACACTAAACGGGAGTTCTCCTGCGCCGTGGAATCCTCTGACTTGTATTTCAAACTCTCCAGTGGCAGGTGCTGCCAGGGTTATCTGTTCCACATTGTTGACATGATCGGGCTGGCGGCGGGCGGGCGCTTCTAAAGAATCTTTGTGGGCGTAAGTGCTCAAGCCCCAGGGCAGCCATTGTTGCCCCGATGCTACTTCTTTCAATACCAAGTCAAGATCATTGATGAGCGCTTTGGGCGCGTTAGGCAGCCCTTCTGCATCTTGCCACACCAGAGTCACTTTCACTTTTGCCGTTCCTGGTGGTACAGTAATCCTTTTGGCATCAATACTGCCCTGCCTTACAGTTCCGCTATAAAATCTGTTTTGCAGGATGGATTGCACCGCTCCCAAGGCATCAGCATTCCCGAAACCAGCTGCATAATCCACCTCAGGGGCACCCTTGTCATCGGCTGAGTTAATGAGGGCCGCTCTTACCAGGGCCGAGGACGGCAAGGCACCGTCCTTTTGCTTTTTGTACGCGTCTTGCACCAACAAGGCAATGCCTGACACCACCGAGGCCGCCTCAGAGGTTCCGGCCTCCCCAAATGCCACCAGCTCTGGTTTAATGCGCCCGTCATAGGCAGGACCTCTGGAACTGAGCAGGCTGACCTGACCAGATGTATCAACAGCTCCTACGCTCAGGGAGCTTTTGGAGATTTTAAACTGACCGGTTAGGTTGGCAAAGCCCTTCAGGTTTGCGTAAGGCCCATCTGCGGGAGCCGCAGTACCGGCATTGCCTGAAGAGAAAACATGCAGCAACTCTGGCGCCTGTAGGCTCTGCTGGTCATAGGCCTGGCTTTCCAAACCGTAATAGTTTTCCACCCCCACGCCGTAAGAATGGTTCTGCACGGTAACGCCCTGGCTTTTCAGCTGATTCAGATCATCGGGGAGCAGGTTAGAGAAATCTGCGGCGGTTAAACGGCTTTTCCAGGCCACCCCTTTGCCACCCGGCGAAGAGTTTCCACCGCCGGCTACGAGCGTGGCCATACTGGTGGCGTGGGGCGTGGAGGCTTGCTTAAAGGCTTCTGAGAACAGTATACGGCCTTTAAAGTCGATGTCTGCGGTATCAAAGGGTTGTTCTTTCACGGAGGCAACCAAGCCTTGCCCATGCACCTCTGGGTACGCCAGGTGCAGCGCCTCTACTCTGTTTACCCTCAGATCAGAATTCTGCAGGTAAGCCTCCTCCTGAGGTTTCCGCTCGGCTACATCAACAAACGTTACCCAAGGGCACTCGGCAAGCAGGGAGAGTTGTGATGAAGAAAGTTTTTGAAAAAGAAAGGTGTTGGGCAGCTTTGTGGAGATCGATGCAGGTTGGGGTAAGTTAGCCTTCAGCCATTCCTGAAATTTAGGGACATTCTTTACCTGCACCCGAACAGAGGTTTGGGCGTTCTTTTGAGGCAGGACTTTACTTAGTCCCGGAGCAAGTTTGTGGGCCGGCTTTGTAGAAGAGATATCCTGCGCCAGCCCAGGCCCGGCTACCAATAAGAGCCATACCCCACAAAGCAGTCTTCCTAATACTTTACCTGTAAACGTCTGCCCCATCCGTTCGCTTTCTAACCTACACAGAAAGAAAATTTACCAAATTTTCCTGAGTTCACCAACTATCTTCTTCCCATTTTCCTGAGCAGGCACACCTGATAGCTTTTAAATATCTGGCTTGGTACCCAGGCACTCCGTCAGGAAGCAGGGCTAATCAATAGGTATTACTGCCATTATAGTCTTTCAGGAAATCGCCCAGCTTGTTTAAGGTGATTTCCAGTTCCTCCACCATAGGCAGGTAAACCACCCTGAAATGATCTGGCTGGCCCCAGTTGAAGCCGGTGCCCTGCACCAGCAACACATGCTGGTCAATCAGGAAATCCAGCACCAGTTTCTCGTCTGACTGGATGTTAAACTTCTTGGTGTCAATTTTAGGGAACATGTAAAAAGCGCCGGTAGGCTTTACGCAGGTAATACCGGGGATAGAAGTGAGTTTCTCGTAGCACACTTCTCGCTGCTTGTGCAGACGCCCGGTGGGCAACACCAGATCTGTGATGTTCTGGTAGCCGCCTAACGCCGTTTGGATGGCGTATTGCGAGGGCACGTTGCTGCACAGGCGCATACTGGCCAGTGCGTTCAGTCCTTCTAAATAGGAGGCGGCAATGGCTTTATTACCCGAGGCCACCAACCACCCGGCCCGGAAACCAGCCGCCAGGTAGTTTTTGGACAATCCGCTGAAGGTGAGGCAGAGCACGTCCTCGGTGAAAGAGGCGGTGGAATGATGCTCTACTCCATCGTACAGAATTTTATCATAGATCTCGTCTGAGAACACAATCAGGTTATGCCTCTCGGCCAGTTGCACTACTTTTTGCAGGATCTCCGCAGGGTAAACGGCGCCCGTGGGGTTGTTGGGGTTGATGATGACCAGGCCTTTGGTGCGCGAGGTGATCTTGCTTTCCATATCGGCCAGGTCCGGAAACCAGTCTGAGGCTTCGTCGCAGAGGTAATGCACGGCTTTGCCCCCGGAGAGGTTCACGGCAGCGGTCCAGAGCGGGTAATCTGGCGCGGGAATCAGGATTTCGTCATCGTTGTTGAGCAGGGCCTGCATGCTCATCATGATGAGTTCGCTTACGCCGTTGCCAATGATGATGTCGTCTTCATGCACGTTGGGCAGCCCTTTGCTCTGGCTGTAGTGCATAATGGCCTTGCGGGCGGCAAACAGGCCTTTGGAATCTGTGTAGCCCTGGCCGTTGCGCAGATTCACCATGACGTCATGCACAATCTCATCAGGTGCCTCAAACCCGAAGGGGGCCGGATTGCCAATGTTCAGGCGGGTAATGCGGTAACCTTCCCTCTCCAGGTCTACTGCTTTCTCAAAAATGGGCCCTCTTATCTCGTAGAAAACATTGTCTAAACGGGTACTCTTCTGTATCATAAGCGTATGCATGAAACATTAAAGATAAGGATATCCGGCAGCCCAGAAAATTTGTTTTAGGTCTGTTCTGCGGAAAACAGCCGGAAAATGGCCCTCCCTCCTGGCCCTTGAAATGAAAAAGCCACCCCTAAAGGAGTGGCTTTCTAGGCTTAAAGCTGTTTTGGGCTCAGTTTCCGGAAAACGGGAGCGAAACGCTACAGGTCTTCTTCATCGTCCTCGTCAAAGCCTTCTTCGTAGTCCTCATCGTCTTCTGCATCGCCTTCTCCGGCCTCGGAGGCCTGGTTGGCGGGTTCATCGGCCAGGACATCAATCAGCTTCTCAATCTCGGTGGCTTTCTCGGGGTCGTTCAGCTTCTCGTAAGACAAGGACAGGTTCCGGAGGGCCCGGCGCACGATGTCAATGGGCTCGCAAGGCTCATAGAAGATATCTACCGGATTCAGGTTCAGCTGCAGCAGGTAGTTGTCAATGTCATTTTTGGTGAGGATGAGACCACGGTTGTACACGTTGATGTAGAACTGCGGAAGAAACTCGCTCTTGAAGGTGAGCACAAACAAGTTTGGCAGGTTTACGCCATACACCGGCAAGCCCAGCTTCTGCGCCAGGGTCAGGTAAATCACGCACAAAGTAAGCGGATTGCCGCGCTTGGTTTCCAGCACCTGGTTGATCATGGAGTTGGCCGGCGCATGGAAGTTCTTGGTGTTGGCCGCAAAGTGGTGCAGCTTAAAGAGCACGTGGTTCAGGGCTTTTACCTGGTCATACGGGTGCATCTCTGGGCGCACGTTTACCCAGGCCTCGTAATAGATCTCGGCCAGGGTTTGCTTTATCTGCTGCAAGGTTACATCGGGGTACTGGTACGTGCTCACCAGCCACATGCCTTTGAGCAGGTCAGTAGCGCCTTCTTCTTTCCAGGCTTTCAGGCGCTGCAGCAACGAACTAAACTGAAGGTCGTGGATCAGGTCTTCCAGCTTTTTCTGATGGTCGGGGTCCAGGCTTTCTTCCCAGGCTTCCTCCAGAAACGGCGTGATGGTATCACCTAGCTCCACAATTTTCTGGTGTACGTGCGCTACCACTTCCGGATCTTTGTCATCCAACAGCGAGATCAGCGCTTTTATTTCTTTATTGGTCAAGGGCTTTTTAATTAAGAATTCAAAATTAGGAATTAAGAATTGAATCTGCTGCCCCAAGTGGGAAAACCCTGCAGTGGTTCAGCAGAACGCCTTCTATGAAGAACGTGAATCAAGGCCAAAGCGTTTCCGGGCTGATTTTTCATTTTGAGTTATAAACCGGATGACCCAAGAAACCGCTCTCCCACAATTCTTAATTCTTAATTCCTAATTCCTAATTCTTAACTAGGTTTGAATCACGCCCACGTTGAACGGTTTGGTGATGGGCGCGTGGTTGGCCGCCTCAATGCCCATGGAAATGACCTTGCGGGTTTCCAGCGGGTCAATAATGCCGTCTACCCAAAGTCTGGCCGCCGCGTAGTACGGAGAAAGCTGTTCATTGTAACGGGCGGTGATTTTGTCCAGCAGTTCTTTTTCAGCCTCTGGCGTGATTTCCTCGCCTTTGGCTTTGAGCGAGGCCACCTGAATCTGCAACAGGGTCTTGGCGGCCGAGGCACCGCTCATCACCGCTAGTTGCGCCGTAGGCCAGGCGTAGATCAAACGTGGATCATAGGCTTTGCCGCACATGGCGTAATTGCCGGCCCCGTAGCTGTTGCCCACAATGATAGTGAATTTAGGTACCACGCTGTTGCTCATGGCATTCACCAGCTTGGCGCCGTCTTTAATGATGCCGCCGTGCTCGGCCTTGCTGCCCACCATGAACCCACTCACATCCTGCAGAAACACCAACGGAATCTTCTTCTGGTTGCAGTTCATGATGAAACGGGCCGCTTTATCTGCGCTGTCTGAGTAGATCACGCCGCCCATCTGCATCTCGCCTTTCTTGCTTTTCACAATCTTGCGCTGGTTGGCCACAATGCCCACGGCCCAGCCGTCAATGCGGGCCAGTCCGCAGATGAGGCTTTGGCCGTAGAGGTCTTTGTAAGGCTCAAACTCAGAGTTATCCACCAGCCGCAGAATGATGTCCATCATGTCATAAGGCTTCACGCGGTCCTGCGGCAGGATGCCGTAAATCTCCTTCGGGTCCAGCTTGGGCTCCGCCGATGTGGTGCGGTTGAAACCGGCTTTGGGATTCTCGCCCATTTTATCGAAAATGTTCCGGATGTGGTCCAGGCACTCCTGATCGGTCTGGAACTTATAATCGGTGACGCCGGAGATCTCTGAGTGGGTTGTTGCTCCGCCCAAGGTTTCGTTGTCTATGGTTTCACCAATGGCCGCTTTCACCAGGTAAGAGCCCGCCAAGAAGATGGAGCCGGTGCCTTCCACAATCATGGCTTCGTCGCTCATGATGGGCAAATAGGCGCCGCCGGCCACGCAGGAACCCATAATGGCCGAGATCTGTACAATGCCTTCGCTGCTCATGATGGCGTTGTTCCTGAAAATGCGCCCGAAATGCTCTTTGTCCGGGAAAATCTCGTCTTGCATGGGCAGGAACACCCCAGCACTGTCTACCAGGTAAATAATGGGCAGGCGGTTCTCCATGGCAATTTCCTGGGCCCGCAGGTTTTTCTTGGCCGTGATGGGAAACCAGGCCCCGGCTTTTACAGTGGCGTCATTGGCCACAATCATGCACTGGCGGCCTTGCACGTATCCAATCCCCGTTACCACTCCGCCGCTGGGGCACCCGCCGTATTCCTGGTACATGCCTTCACCGGCAAAGGCGCCAATCTCCAGGAACTCTGAGCCTTCATCAAGAAGGTACTCAATGCGTTCGCGGGCGGTGAGTTTTCCTTTTTCGTGCTGCTTAGCAATGGCTTTCTCGCCGCCTCCCAGGGCTACTTTCTTAAGTCTGGATTTAAGCTGAAAACTGAGTTGTTTGAGGGCGTCTTCGTTCTTGTTGAATTCAATATCCATGAATTTTCAATGAGTGATTGCGTGAAGGACTGAATTAGTGGATGCGTAAAGTATTCTGCTGCGCAGAAGCAGTGATCCGCTTCTACCTTGCAGCATGCTTTGCCGGGGCAACCTTACAAATATAGAAATTACCCAAACTTCACCTAACACTTGTTAGGAATATCTCCTCAAACGGATTCAACAAAAAAGCGTTTTGGGTCCGCTTTCCAGAAAACGGCCCCAAAACGCTTTTATAGGCTATAAACAGCTTTTTACTTTTTGCTTTCTACGGTTCCGGCGCTTTGCACCGTGTCGGCGTTTTTCACCCGGGTAGCCTCCTTCACGTTTTTAGCCTCCTTTACCTTGGTTCCGCCGCCAATGAGCGAGAAGTGCACGTAACGCTTAGGGTTCTCACGCAGGTCAATCAGGAGTTCGTTCAGGCTGGCGCTGGAGGCGTTCAGGTTGCTGTACAAGGAGTCATCGTTCATGAGCTTGCCCAGGCTGCCGTTGTTCTCATTGATGCGCTGCATGGTCATCTGCGCCTGCGCAATGGTGCTGTCTAGCCCTCTAATGGCCCGGTTCACAGACTGCACGTCTAAGGTATCGGTGATGGTGTTCAGGTTGCTGGCTAAACGGCTGAATTTGGCTTCGGTACCTCTGAGGGCGGCGGTCAGTTGAGCCAGGTTGCGGGTAATCTCGTTGATGTTGCCTTGGTTAGACAAGGCAACGGTGCGCAGGGCCTCTGAGGTGGCCTGGGCATTCATCAAAATGGCATGAATGCTCCCCTTGGCTTCCTTGTCCAGGAAGGTATTCAGCCGCTGCAAGGTAGAATCTACCGTTCCCAACACCGGCATGGCACGTTGCGATAGCATATCGGTGATGCTTCTCTTCACAAAGGGAATAAGGTATTCGCCGCCTTTGTAGCGCACCTTGTTGCGGCCCATGTACAGCTCTACCGCTTTGCTGCCCAACAGATCTGAGCTTACCAGCATGGCTACCGTGGAGTCCCCTACGTCAATGTCTTTCTCTATGTCCAGTGCCACCAGAATCTTGTTGCCTTTTTTCTGATCCAGCACCATCTCTTTAACCAGTCCTACTCTGAACCCGTTGATGAGCACCGGGTTTGAGACGGCAAGCCCCTCTACCGTGTCATACACCACATAATAGGTACGGGTAGAAGATAATATATTACTTCCTTTTAAGAATAGAAAGCCCACGTAGAGTGCTGCTAAGGCTACAACGCCTAGTAGCGCTACTTTGAGTTCTTTAGAAAATTTCACAGGGGTAAGGTTAATTAGTTCATAGCTTCCAGTTCGGTTTTATACTCTTTGAAAGCTCGGTATATACCTGATGCCATATACGTTTGGTTGGCTTTATCGTTGAGGAACTTCTCTTCCCGCGGGTTGGTCAGAAACCCGATTTCAATCAACGTACTTGGCATGGCAGATTTCCAGAGCACCAGGAAGCCAGCTTGTTTTACTCCACGGCTGGAGCGGCCCACCCGTGACTTGAACTGCTGCTCTACTTTTTGGGCAAATCTAAGGCTGTTTTCTATGTGCGCGCTTTGGTATAAGCTGAAAAGGATATGGCTTTGCGGTGAGCTAGGATTGAAGCCGTTATACTTTTTCTCGTAGTTCTCTTCCTGCAAGATCACCGAGTTCTCACGGGTAGCTACGGCCAGGTTGCCGCTGGTTTTATGCAAGCCCATGGTGTAGGACTCAGTCCCGAATGCGGCGCTTGGCCCCGAGTTGCAGTGGATGGAGATAAAAAGGTCTGCGTGGTTTTTGTTGGCGATGCCAGCCCGGTCAATCAACTCCACAAACGTGTCGGTTTTGCGGGTGTAGATCACCTTTACATCGGGCAGGTTCTCCTGGATCTGCTGCCCCAATTCAAGGGCCACCTTCAGGGCCACGTCTTTTTCGCGGGCAGAGGCTCCAAGACAACCCGTGTCTTTCCCACCGTGGCCTGCATCAATAACCACAGTCCGAATTTCTACATCCTTCCGTTCAAACGTGGTGAAAGAACTAAAAACCAGAAAAGCAAAAACGGTAAGCGAGACAATATTTTTCACGAGATG
This sequence comes from Sabulibacter ruber, assembly GCF_017355955.1. Classification (GTDB taxonomy): domain Bacteria; phylum Bacteroidota; class Bacteroidia; order Cytophagales; family Hymenobacteraceae; genus Nibribacter; species Nibribacter ruber_A. The sequence continues at coordinate 2,321,715 of NZ_JAFFID010000001.1, forward strand.
CGTTAGTTAAAAGCTATTGTTAATAACTTTGTCCTAGTTAACAAAATAACTAAAAGTTTACTTGAATCCGAAGAGATCCCTCCAGTTTTTGGCAATCGCCCTTTTTTCTGTGATCGCCTTTTTATCAGGCACGGAGGGAAGCGCCCAGGTACGGAACGTCCGTAAAGATGCCCGTCTTTCCCGCCAAGATTCCATTGTGGTCACTACTACCCCTCCTGATACCGCTAACGCTAAGCGCCGCGGTGATATTGAGACCACAATCAATTATAAGGCCAAAGATTCCATGCGGTATGATGCCATCAACCAGGTCATGCACCTGTATGGCGATGCACACATTGACTACGGCGAGATTGCCCTGGATGCGGCCTATATCCAGATAGACTGGAAAACCAACATCCTCACGGCCGAGGGCCAGTTAGACACCGCCGGCGTGCTGCAGGACAAACCTTTGTTCAAGAACGGCGCAGAAACCTACCAGGCCGAGCGCATGACCTACAATTACAAAACCAAGAAAGGAAGGGTAATTGGCGCCGTGACTACGCAAGGCGAAGGCTACATTCACGCCGAGACCATTAAACGTGATTCTCTGGGGAGCATTTACGGCCGGCACGCCCGCTACACCACCTGTGACCTGGAGCACCCCCACTTCTATATCAAAGCCACCAAAATGAAAGTGATTCCCGGTGACCGCGTGGTAGCCGGACCTTTCCACCTGGTGTTTGCCGATGTGCCTACCCCAATCGGGTTGCCGTTCGGGTTCTTCCCTTCGCCGCGAAAACGGGGTTCCGGGTTCATCATTCCAACCTTCGGGGAGTCGGCACAGCAGGGCTTCTATCTGCGGGAAGGCGGTTTCTACTGGGCCATGAACGACTACATGGACATGCGCATCACCGGTGATATTTTCTCTCTGGGCGGTTACGGGCTTAGGTTACAGTCTACCTACACCAAACGGTACAAATTCAACGGCAACTTTTCAATAAGCCATACCTTCATCAAAGCAAATGATGACATTGACCTGGGCCGTACCACCAGCCCGGTGTATAACTACAGCTCAGACTCCCGCGATATCTGGATCAGCTGGAGCCACCAGCCTATCACCCGCCCCGGCAAAGGGCAGTTCTCGGCCAGCGTGAACGCCGGTAGCCAGTTCTACAACCAACGGAACTCTACCAGCGCGCAGAATGCCTTGTCTCCGGCGTTCAACTCAACGGTTTCTTACCGCAAGAGCAGCCCTAATTCGCCTATCAACTACGCGGTGACCATCTCTCAGAGCCAGACCACCCGTAACCAGTACAACGCCGAGGGCGAACTGGTACCAGTCCAGCAGATGAGCTTTACTTTGCCAGACTTCAGCTTTGGCGTTGCCAGCCAGAGCCCTTTGGAATGGTTTGGCACTACCCTCACCGGCCGCTGGATTGAAGGCATCCGGATTGGGTACAACCTGAACGCCCGGCAGTATGTGTCTAACAACATCTCGGGTGGTTCAAGCCTGGGGTATCCGTTCTCCAATGCCAGAGGCCGCGATACCGTGGTAGCCATCAATGGTTCTAACCTGTCGCAGATTTTCCGGAACGCGCGCCTGAGCATCAACCATGACGTGCCGATTACCCTGGGAACCATCAGTTTGTTCAAATTCTTCAAGCTGACTCCGGGTGTAAGCTACAGCGAGAGCTGGTTTACCAAAAAGTACACCTACCGCAGCATCCCGGGTTCCAACATGCTGGCTGTAGATACCACCACTGGTTTGCACCGCGCTTATCAGTACCAGGGCGGTATCTCCCTTACCACTAACTTGTATGGGATAGCGCAGATAAAGGGCAAAAAGATTGAAGCCATCCGCCACACGCTTACGCCTAACATTTCTTACAGCTTCCGTCCTGACTTCGGGAGGCCAGAGTACGGTTTCTACCAGCGGGTACAGCGAGACAGCTTAGGGAATACCCAGTTGCTCTCCAGATTCCAGGGCTTGGAAGGGAACGTACCGGGGCCGGGATTAACCAGTGCCATCTCGTTCTCGGTGAGCAACAACGTGGAGATGAAAGTGAAAACCGACAGTGCGGGCGTGTTCAAGAAAGTAAGCTTGATTGATGCCTTTAACTTCTCGGGTTCCTACAACATGGCCGCCGACTCATTCCGGTTATCCAACATCAACGTGAACCTTGCCACCAAGCTGTTCAACAACGTAGGCGTTACCCTTACCGGTACCTTTGACCCGTACCAGTACATCAACGGGGTAAGAAGAGATATTTACCTCTTTGAGCAGGGCGGCTTTAAACTGGCCAAACTCATGAACCTGACGTTCAACACCGGGTTTGAGTTTAACCAGCAGGCCCGGAAGCAGCAAGCCGAGTCCGGAGCTGCGGCCCCCACCAACCTGCCTTCTTTGCAGCGCGCCCAAACCGCCGCCGATTACGTGGACTTCAACATTCCGTGGACGCTCTCCGTGGATTTGACCTCCAACTTCACCCGCGATGTACTGAGGGATAAACTGATGAACAACGCCACCTCTGCGGGAATCAACGGTTCTGTGACGTTAACTGATAAGTGGGCCGTGAACTACACCACCAGCTATGACTTCAAGAACAAGATGCTGAGCTACACCAACATCGGCATCACCCGTGACCTGCACTGCTGGCAGATGTCCATTGACTGGGTACCTTTTGGGGTACTGCAGCGTTACTCCATCAACATCAACGCCAAGTCTTCGCTCCTGCGGGACCTGCGCATCAGAAGAAGCAACAGCGCCACCGGGCGCCCGTTTGGTTGATAAAACAGAGCGGCCATCTCCTCCAGAGATGGCCGCTCTGTTTTTGGGCCGTTTTGCAGAAAGAAACATGAAAACAGGTGAGGTTGTAAGGTATTCCGTTTGAGCCAGATGGGTTACAGTTTTGCGGGTTTGCTGTAATTTCTACTCCCTAATTCCGGATTCTTAAGTACGCACCCCTTACCTTTGCCCAAGTACAAAATCTCAATAGCATGTCAGTTGCGAAAAACGAGGTGAAGGTTGTCACCACTCATCAATTGCAGGCCATGAAAGAGCGCGGCGAGAAAATCTCCATGCTCACGGCCTATGACTTCTCCATGGCCACTCTGCTGGATGGCGCCGGGGTAGATGTATTGCTGGTGGGTGACTCGGCCTCCAACGTGATGGCGGGGCATGAGACTACCTTGCCCATCACCCTGGACCAGATGATCTATCACGCTTCTTCGGTGGTGCGTGGCACCAACCGGGCATTTGTGGTGGTAGACCTTCCGTTTGGTTCTTACCAGGGCAATTCGTCTGAGGCGCTCCGTTCGGCCATCCGGATCATGAAAGAGTCAGGGGCCCACGGCGTGAAACTGGAAGGCGGAGAAGAGATCAAAGATTCAGTGGTGCGCATTTTGAGTGCCGGAGTACCCGTGATGGGCCATCTGGGCTTGACCCCGCAGTCTATCTATAAATTCGGGACTTACTCAGTGCGTGCGAAAGAAGAGGCCGAGGCGGAGAAACTCCTTTCCGATGCCCGCCTTCTGCAGGAACTGGGCTGTTTTTCCATTGTGCTGGAGAAAATTCCGGCCGCCCTGGCCAAACGCGTAGCCGATGAACTGCAAATCCCTATCATCGGCATCGGGGCTGGTCCGCACGTAGACGGCCAGGTGTTGGTGGTGCATGATCTCTTGGGCATCACCAAAGAGTTCAAACCAAGATTCCTTCGCCGGTACGCCGAGCTGCACCAAACCATCACCGATGCGGTGAGCAGCTACGTACGCGATGTTAAATCCAAAGACTTCCCCAGCGAGAAAGAAGCGTATTAATTGTTGATTGCTGATTGTTCTTTGTTGATTGTTGTTCTTTTACGGGAAATCCTAAACAATCAACCAGGAACAATCAGCAATCTGTTTTCTCGTTTTCCGCCTAGTTTCATCAAATCAGCTTAAAAACCGTATGCCCTCTCCTCCGCTTGATGTGCTTTTTGAAGACAACCATATTCTGGTGGTCAACAAACCGAGCGGCGTGCTGGTGCAGGGCGATGAAACCGGCGATATTCCGCTGTCTGAACTGGCCAAGGAGTACATCAAACAGAAATACCAGAAACCCGGCAACGTGTTCATGGGCGTGGTGCACCGCCTGGACCGGCCGGTGAGTGGCGTGGTGTTACTGGCGAAGACCTCCAAAGCCCTGGCCCGCCTAAATGAGCAGTTCCGGCTGCATAAGACCAAAAAAGTGTACTGGGCCATTACCCAACGGGCTCCCCAGCCAGAAAGCGGCACCTTAGTTCACTGGCTGGTGAAAGACGCCGAACGCAATACCACCAAAGCCTTGACCACCGAGAAACCGGGCAGCCAACGCGCGGAACTCAGCTACTCTTTATTGAAAGGCACCGGCGGAAAATACCTGATAGAAGTCAGGCCCGTGACCGGAAGACCTCACCAGATACGGGTACAACTGGCCTCCCTCAAATGCCCCATCATGGGTGATCTGCGCTACGGTGCCCCAGAGCCGATGCCCAACAAAAGCATTTGCCTGCACGCCCGGGAACTGGGCTTTGAGCATCCCGTCCTGAAAACCTGGATGACCGTTCAGGCGCCTCCTCCCCGCCTCTCGGCCTGGCAGCCGTTCCAAAGCTAAGTCTGGTAGAACTTTGCTCCACCAAGGCAATACCCCTATCTTTCATCCAAGTTTTAACACTAAGAAAAGAGGCAGCGTTTTTGGTTTGTTTCTGGAGAAAGAAGCCGAAAACAGTTTATACCTATGTTTTCTTCCGGTTTGCTTTAGCCCCGTGTCACCGTACCTGCAAAATCTGAAAATGATTTTCGTCACTTTCTCAGAATTTACTGGTCCGGCTTTGCAGGGTTTACGGGTTGCGTTGTAGCTTTGTGAACTTATTTACAGGAGTTCTGTTGTTATACTGCTGCTCCTGTGTGGCTTAAACTTATTATTGCAATCACCCAGCATGATCATTCTAGTCTTTTTCGTAGCCCACTGGTACCTGTCGCTGTTCGTGCAGACCTTTTACCTGCACCGCTATGCCGCGCATAAAATGTTTACCATGAACGCTTTTTGGGAGAAGTTCTTCTTCCTGTTCACGTACATCAGTCAGGGTTCGTCTTTCTTGTCTCCAAGAGCCTATGCCATTCTGCACCGCATGCACCACGCGTTCTCAGACACGGCGCGTGATCCGCACTCTCCGCATTTCTCCAGCAACGCTTTCACTATGATGTGGAAGACCAAAAACATCTACAACGATGTTCTGAAGAACCGCGTGGAACCGGAAATGCGTTTTGACGGCAATTACCCGGTTTGGAGACTGGTAGAAAACATTGGTGATCATTGGATGTCCCGTATTGCCTGGGGTACTTTCTATGTGGTGTTTTACATCATTTTCGCCACGCAGTGGTGGATGTACCTGTTGTTGCCTCTGCACTTCCTGATGGGTCCAATCCACGGAGCCATTGTGAACTGGAGCGGCCATAAATACGGCTATCAGAATTTTGACAACAACGATAAATCCAAGAACTCCCTGTTCTTCGACTTTCTAACCGGGGGCGAGTTGTTCCAGAACAACCACCACAAACTGCCTAACCGCGTGAATTTCGGGGTGAAATGGTGGGAAGTAGATCCAACTTACCCAATCATTTGGACCTTGGATAAGGTGGGAATCATTAAGTTGAAGAAAGCGAGAGCATAGAGCCTGCGCCCATACAAGTAAAAGGCCGCCCTTCTGCAGAAGGGCGGCCTTTTACTTGTAGGCACTTCCTACAAAACTCATCGCCTCCCGGGAAGTAACCTTTAAGCAAATTAACGCGACTTATCCATTACCTGCTACCTTTCTTAACAAAGCCTCCACAGGACCCCTTCTTCCTGCATTCTTCCATCTTATGGAAAGCCATACCTGAGCGGTAACAAGCACCAGGTAAATTACTACGGCTTGCCACGGGGCTAACTTGCCGTAAAATCCTAACCCATAATGGTAGAACAAAAGGCTGAAAATCATATTCTGGGCCAGGTAGTGGGTAAGGGTATACTGACCTAAACTCACCAATGCTCTTTGTAGAAAGCTCCATTGGGAAAGCAATAGAGGGAGCAGCAAATAAAAACCCACTAGTGCAAAAAAATATAACGTAAAAAGAAGCTGTTTAGCGGTTTCCAGATCTGTAGATACTAAGGATTCACCACGCCAACCAGCAAGATGAAACCAGATTGCTATGGTACCCGCAGTAACTACCAGTCCTAAACAACTTTTCTGCACCCATAAATTTTCCTGCAACTTCTTTACCCCACCTCCTCTGGCAAATGCAAAACCCAACAGCAAAAAAGAGAAGATCCGGCACATGAATAGCAGGGCTGGCCAACTAAAGAAGCCATGAGTAAATTCCCTCCATCTAACGTGGGTCACTTGCCAAAAGGCTCCAGAAGAATATACACCTGTTATCCTTTGTGTGAATTCATTCGCTGTCATGTCCTCAACAGAAACCAATCCATTTCCTAAGAAACTGAATAACAACAACCCTGCTGCTAAAACATACAAGATCAGGTTGGGGAGTGGTTTTACCAGTAGCAGCAACAAACTCATGAGGGCATACTGGGTCAGAACATCGCCATTCCAGATAAATAGTACCTGGAGTATTCCCAAGGTCATCAAGATGAGTGATCTACGAAAGAAATAAAATCTCCCCTGCTTTGGCAGGCTTAAGGCCGCCGCCACCCCAAACACAAAAGAGAAGATTGGGTAGAATTTACTACGGATGAGCACCATCAGCCCAATGAGAAGCCAGAGGTTCATCCCTTGGGAATACTGAGCTGCGTAATGGCTAAACGTTGCATTGTGCGTATGAACGGCAAACAGGTTCTCGATGCCAATGCCCAATAATGCAAAACCACGGATCAGATCAATGCTTGATAGTCTTTCTTGGGGAGAAGTCACCGGTAAATTGGCAGATTGGGACAGTTCCATTACCTTCGTTCACAGTTCAAGCCACAAGATACAGGAAAATCAATGAGGCAACGCCTTTCGCAGCATGCCCTGCTTCTCTGCTTTGGGATTTTTCTCTTATTCGGGCTCTACATAGCTACAGTGGAAATGCGCCCCGGACGGCTGTATTTCATTGTCACTTACCTTCTTTTTCAAGATAGCCTAGCCAGGTTGCTCATATACCTGTTGGTGGTTGCAGCCTCCTTACTAGGACTGCTCTTCCTGTTTTTCAACAAAAGCCGAACTCTGTGCTTAACTGGTTTAGCCCTGTATGTACCGTGCTTGGCGGTAAGCCTGACCTACAGGTTTATAAGTGGCTATAACTTCATGTATCCCGATGCGGTACTAGCCTGGAATAACCTAGCCTTGGCAGACACAGCCATCCAGAACTTTTCCTGGCAGATAGTGGCCGCACTTATCTGCTCTTTGATCGTAATGATTTTGATCCAATGGGCCAGAAGACGCACCACATGGCGAGCCCCAATCTGGTCTGCATTGCTCGTGCCTTTTACTGGCCTTGCGGTTTTTCTGCTTATCAAGCGTACCACGGGCATTGTGGATGATTTTCCGGCCCTATACCGGGTACCTCTGACTGTTCTTGCCGTTGCTTCTGATCAACTACCTCAGCCAGTCCGTACTCCGGTGTCTGTCTCACCTGCAACTTCAGGAGTACCCCATCTTTTCTTAGTGGTAGATGAAAGTATTACTGCTACGGAACTCACGTTGCACCAACCTCAGCTTCCAACCACTCCTTTCCTTTATTCTATAAGAGATCAGCTCCTGGATTTTGGCATTGCCAGTTCTTTCACTAACCAGAGCGCCGGCTCTAATATTGCATTAATGAGTGGGACTCGCCCCGAAGACATGCCTGATACGGCTTACAAAACCTTTTCCCGTACTAATCTTTTCCAGTTCGCTCAAAAAGCCGGATACACAACTTACTACATAGATGCTCAGCAAGGCGGAAACGGTTTGCAGAACTTTATGAGTCCGGAGGATCTGAAGTATATTGACCATGTAGAGCGCCCAGGGGCAGTTCATCCAGACACGCCCTATCACCAACGGGATATGTTAGTGGCAAAGCGGTTAGCGGAACTGGCTAAATCACCCAAAAAGATATTTGCCTATGTGGTGAAAGCCGGTGCCCACTGGCCCTACGCCCGCACCTATCCACAAGATTCTACCTTCTTCGCCCCGGTGCTTTCCCCCCGGAGCATTTACAAGGACAAGGAGCGTACTCTTAACACCTACCATAATGCTGTCAGGTGGACCGTGGATCAGTTTTGGCGCCGTTTGATGGGAAACATCACCAAAACAGACAGCACGGTTATTCTCTACACTTCAGACCACGGGCAGAACCTGACACAGGCCGGCATCAGTATTGCCCATGCCTCGGTTCATGAGACTTCTCCACAAGAAGCTGCCGTACCTTTGTGGATCTGGGATCCAAACCAACTCACCGGAAAATCACCTGCCACTGCATACAGGAAGGGCTACAGCCATGCCCACATTTTCCCTACGTTGCTTCTGCTCCAGGGCTATTCACCTGTCTGGGTCAGAAAGCACTATGGCCCTACCCTTTTAGACAAAGACCTGGCGCCTATCTCTAAAAGAACTTTCCTGGCGGGAGATTTATTTGGCCGGGGAGCGCATAGCCTTATTCCCTTTGAGTACGCATTCTAAACCACTTACCAGGTGAAAGCCGTTTTAGGCCAATTTTGCTTTAAACAAGGAGAAAACAACAGGTACATTCTCCTTTCTGAACTATTCTCATCCACAATTCATTAGCACAATAAGAATTATTGCCGTATCTTTGCGGCCCAATGCCGGACGGGTTCCGGCGCTTTAACAAAAGTTAACTATGGCTGTTAAAATCAGACTGGCCCGCAGAGGCCGCAAAAAAGCTGCTATGTATGATATCGTAGTAGCTGACGCTCGTGCACCACGTGATGGTCGCTTCATCGAGAAATTGGGTACTTACAACCCATTAACAAACCCTGCCTCTATCAACTTCAACGAAGACAAAGCGTTGGCTTGGGTATTGAAAGGCGCACAACCAACTGACACCGTGAAGGCTATGCTTTCTTACACTGGTGTTATGTTCAGAAAACACCTGCAAATTGGTGTATTGAAAGGTGCTATCACCCAAGAGCAAGCCGATACTCGTTTTGCTGAGTGGAAAGCTGCCAAAGAAGCTAAAATCACAGGTAAGAGAGAGCGTCTGAGCACTGAGAAATCTGCCAGACAACAAGCTGCTCTGGAAGCTGAGGCAAAAGTAAACGCTGCCCGTGCTGAGGCCCTGCGTGCAAGAACTGCTGAGGCTGAAGCGGCCAACGCTCCTGCTGCAGAAGGCGACGCTACCGAAGGTGCTGATGCTCCTGCCGCTGACGCTACTGAAGAACAAGCTTAATTTTACTAGCCATGACGTTAGACGCATGCTTCCAGTTGGGGTATATTGTGAAGACGCATGGCACCAAAGGCCAGGTAGTCACGTTCTTTGACGTTGACTTTCCGGAAGAGTACGATGAATTGGAATCAGTCTTCCTGTTGATCAACGGGAAACTGGTTCCTTTTTTCATTGATGACCTGATTCCCCAGGACAAAGGCCGCAGCATCATCAAGTTTGAAGATGTGAACACGGTGCAAGATGCGGAGAAGCTCAAAGGCGTAGCCCTGTACCTGCCCCTGAACCAACTCCCAGAGCTGGAAGAAGACCAATTCTACTTCCATGAGGTGATAGGCTACACAGTGGTAGACAAGGAACTAGGTCAACTGGGCACGGTCCAAACGTTTTATGACTTGCCTAACCAGGATCTGCTGGCCATGGAATACCAGGGCCATGAAATCTTGATTCCGGTGCAGGACGAGATCATTGAACGAACCGACCGGACCGAGCGCAAACTCTACGTGAACCTGCCCGAAGGCCTGCTGGACATCTACACCAAGCCCTCTAACCGCATAGAAGAGGAACCACCGCTGGAAGGAGAGGACGACGAAGACGATGACGCGGTTTGATATCATTACCTGCCAGCCCCACCTGCTCACCGGCCCTTTTGACCACTCTATTTTAAAAAGAGCCCAGGACAAAGGTCTGGTGGAAGTACACCTGCACGATCTGCGCAAATACGCCATCAACAAGCACGGTCAGATTGATGACTACGCTTTTGGCGGCGGTGCCGGCATGGTGCTCATGATTGAGCCCATTGCCAAGTGCATCAGGGAACTGCAGGCCCAGCGCACCTATGACGCGGTCATTTACATGACCCCAGACGGACAGACACTTAACCAGCCCATGGCCAACCGGTTGTCTCTGCTGCAGAACATCATCATTCTGTGCGGACACTACAAAGGCGTGGACCAACGCGTGCGTGATCTGTTTGTGACCCACGAGATCAGCATTGGGGATTACGTTCTCTCTGGCGGGGAACTGGCCGCCGCAGTGCTGGCAGACTCGCTCATCCGGCTCATCCCGGGCGTGCTGAACGATGAGAGCAGTGCGCTCTCAGACTCGTTCCAGGACAACCTGTTGGCTCCGCCCGTGTACTCCAGACCCGCTGATTTTGAAGGACATACCGTTCCTGAGATTCTACTGTCTGGGAATACTCCTAAAGTGGAAGAGTGGCGGTTTGAGCAAGCGGTACAGCGCACCAGGCAACTGAGGCCTGATTTACTGCGCGATGAAAAAATTTAGTACTTGTTGATTTACAATTAGAAAAATAACGTCTATATTTGCACTCCGATTTTTGCAGATAAAATAGACACTATACTATAGTCATGAGCGATTTAATTAAATTAGTAGAGCAGGAACTCGCTGAGAAGCGTGCGTCTATCCCTGCTTTCTCTGCTGGCGACACCGTGAATATTCACGTTAAAATCCGTGAGGGTAACAAAGAGCGTATCCAGCAATTCCAAGGCGTGGTGTTGCAACGCAGAAACTCTGGTGCTAGCGAGACTTTCACTGTAAGAAAAGTGTCTAACCAAATTGGTACCGAGCGTATTTTCCCAATCCTTTCTCCAAACATTGAGAAAATTGAGGTAATCCGCAGAGGTAAAGTGAGAAGAGCTCGTCTGTTCTACTTAAGAGGTCTTTCTGGTAAAGCATCTCGTATCAAAGAAAAAAGAAGCTAAGCCATACCGTTTTAGTTTTTCCATAGTTTTAGTTTCAAAGAAAGCCGGTCCCAAAGACCGGCTTTCTTTATTGCCCAACCTTTTTAGGTTTTCTCTCCTTCTGATTGATAAAAACTAAGATGTTGAAACGCTAGAACGAAGAGAATCAAAGCAACGCTGAAGGTTTATTTTGAGCCTAATTTCGGAGAAAAGCACCTAAAACAGAACATAGGGCCCCACTCCTTTTCCTTCTGCGTATTTCTGCGTACAATTAGGTTCTTAAACCATCTTTTCAAGTAAAAAGCAAATGCAGAACAACCGTTGGAGACTAGACGGTCGCCGGGCCCTGGTAACCGGAGGCACCAAAGGCATAGGCGCCGCCATTGCCGAAGAGTTACTGAACCTGGGTGCCGAAGTCTTGATTGTAGCCCGCAAAGAACTGGAAGTGAACCAGGCCGTGACCGATTGGCGCAGCCGTGGACTGAACGCCTCGGGTATGGTGGCCGACGTGAGCCAGGCCGCCGACCGCCTCAACCTGATCCAACTGGTGGAGAACACCTGGGGCGCCCTTGATATTCTGGTGAACAACGTGGGCACCAATATCCGCAAGAAAATTGGCGAGTACACCCCTGAAGAATACAGCTACCTGCTGAACACCAACCTCACCTCGGCCTTTGAGTTGTGTCGCCTGTCCCATCCTTTTCTGCGGGAGTCTCCGCAGGGCAACGTGGTGAATGTGTCCTCGGTGGCGGGTCTGGGGCACGTGCGCACCGGGGCTATCTACGGCATGACCAAAGCCGCTCTGGTCCAGCTCACCAAAAACCTGGCCGGCGAATGGGCTCCTGACGGGATCAGGGTGAACTGCGTGGCGCCTTGGTACATCAGAACGCCGCTGGCCGAGCAGGTGCTGCAGAACCAAGAGTACCTGGAAAGCGTGCTCAGCCGCACTCCCACCCGCACCATTGGCAACCCCGAGGATTGTGCCGCGGCCGTAGCCTTCCTCTGCATGCCGGCTGCCGCTTATATAACGGGGCAGTGCATTGCCGTGGACGGGGGCATGAGCATCAACCTATTCGGATAATCTATTCAAAACTTCCTATAAACAGAAAGTCCTCCTTGGTATCTTCTAAGGAGGACTTTCTGTTTTAGGGCTATTTTGCCAGGTTCAGGTCAAAATCTTCTGCTACAGCAACTGCTTTAACGCTTGATAATAGTTCTCCAACGCATCCGGATGGGTGTGCAGGAACAGGAACGGCTCAATTAACTCCAGTTCCATCAACTGCAGCTCCTCTCCTACCGCCACGCCGTCTACGCGGGCGTAAAGACAGCCTTGCGCGAAGGTATCCACCAGTTTCTGGGCCTGCGGCAACAGGTGCGCCGGGGCTTCCTGCGGATGGATGGTGCCCCCAAAGAAATGCTGCACCCTGAAATCGCCGGACTTAGCCGATTTGAGCAGACAGTGGCTGTATTTCCCGTTGAAGAACAGGAACGACCACTCGCCCTCTTCCTGAATCTGCGGCATGAAAGGTTGGGCCAGAAAATCTTCATCGGCCAGGAGCTCCTGCAGTTTGGGCACCACTTGCTCCACTTCTTCCTGAGGCACAATGAACGTGTTCTTCGCGCCACCGCTCACGCTGGGCTTGATGATCAGTTTACTTGTCTGGAAAAGGTCAAAGTATTGCTCTAACTGTACTTCCACGCCTCTTTTCAGCAGGGCAGTAGGCACGGTGGGCAGACCCGCTTTGGCTACGTCTAAGAGGTAGTGTTTATCGGCGTTCCAGCGCACGGTGGCGAGCGGATTCAAGGTGCGTACGCCCAGAGTTTCCATGCGGTCCAGCCAGGCGCTGAACTGGGGAAATTTATCAAAGTAGTCCCAAGGCGATTTGAAGATGGCCAGATCGTATTGCTGCCAGTTTACGGCAGGGTTATCCCACACCTCAGGGGTGATGTCCAGGCCTTTAGAAGTCAGAAAATCGGTGAGCAGCCCGTCTTCCGAGCCGCTTAATGAGCCATAACTGGTAATGGCGTCATAGGTAACTAATGCTAGTTTCAAAGGTGATAAAGTAATGTGTTGTCTTTTTGTCTACGCCAGCCAAATTAGAGGTACCTGGCTTCTGTAAATCTGTTTTAAGGCTATTTTCCTGAATTGGGGCTTGAATCAGCTTTCTTCAAAGGATTGTTGAGGTAATCCACCGCCAGGTTAGCCAGCGCCCGCACGCCCAGTTTCAGGCCGCTTTCCTCTATGTAGAAATCCGGGGTGTGATGCGAGGGGGCTTTGGCGGGATCTGCACCTTTGGGCATGCCGCCCAGGAAGAGGTACAGCCCCGGTATTCTTTGCTGAAAGTAGGCGTAGTCCTCGGCAATGGTCACAGGCTTGGTGAGTTTCACCTGGTTTACGCCCGCCACGCGCTGCAAAGAAGGCAGCATGTGCGCGGTGAGGGCCTCGTGGTTGTAGGTAACGGGCGTCATTTCCTGGATAGAAACCTCGGCGGTAGCACCCGCGCCGGTGGCGATGCTGGTGGCCGTCTGCTTCAGCCGCTCATGTATTTGCTGCTGCATGGGCACATCCAGCGCCCGGATGGTCCCGATCATCTCCACCTGCGTAGGCACAATGTTGGCGCGAACGCCGCCGTTGATAGCGCCCACCGTCACGATGGCCGCCGCATTGGTCAGGTCTACCTGGCGGCTCACAATGGTCTGCAAAGCGGTGACAATGTACGCCGAGGTGACTACCGGGTCCACGCCCATCCAGGGGGTACCGCCGTGCGCCTGCTGGCCTTTTACAATAATCTTGAAGTTATCTGAGCTGGCCATCATGCCCTGCGGCCGATAGGTAATGGTACCCACTTCCACGTCTGAGCGGATGTGCAGCCCGAACATGGCATCAACCTTAGGGTTCTCCAGCACGCCTTCCTGCACCATCAGCCTCGCGCCGCCCACCTGTCCGGGAGCGGAACCTTCCTCAGCGGGCTGAAACACGAATTTAACCGTGCCCTTCAGGTCTTTCTTCACGCTGCTCAGCACCTCGGCTACGCCCATGAGCATGGCTACGTGCGCATCGTGGCCGCAGGCGTGCATCACGCCTACTTGCTGCCCCTCAAAGGTGGTTTTCACTTTAGACGCGAACGGCAGGTTGTGGGTGTTGTTCTCCGTCACCGGCAAAGCATCCATGTCGGCGCGCAGGGCCACTACGGGTCCGGGCTGACCGCCTTTCAGGATGCCTACCACACCGGTTCTGGCTACGCCGGTTTTCACCTCCAGCCCTAGGGCCTTAAGATGCTTCGCGATTTTCTCAGCGGTTTTCACCTCAAAGTTGCCCAGTTCTGGGTTTTGGTGCAGGTCTCTACGCCACTGGATGACCTTCGGCTCCACCTTATCGGCGAGCTGGTCCAGTTGGGTTTGTACGCCCGAGGTTTGAGCTTTACCCCCGAGGGATAAACTTAGGCACCCGGTCAGAAGGAGCAGGGTTTTAAATGTATGTATTCTGAACATGAGATTCCGGTTGGTTTTGAGCCGCTTTGGGTAAAGTAGCCCTAAAACACAAAAGTACGGCGTGCGGTTGGGAAAAGGAATTTAGCAGCAGAGTTAACTACCTCTGGGCAGAGAAGAAATACCGGTGAAAAGCCAAGTTGCTTACGGAGGAACTCAATTGATTTTATCCAAATAACTCTTCAACAGAATTCATCCACTAAGCTTACTAGAATTTATTTAAGACAAATTCAGAATTGATTTACTTTAGAAACATTCAAATTACCTTTGCACCTCTAATTACAAGCCAATCAGATAAGTAGTTTAATCTCTAAACGAAATAAGTGTTTATCACCTAAACAAGAACATCAACTCAGGCATCAATAACTATTTAACCTATTTTATCAATCCTTACTTTATTTTTTAATGAGAAAACTTCTACTCCTATCCATCTTTGTTCTGGTACAACTTTCCGCGTTTGCTCAATCAGATTCTTCCAGGGTGCCTTTTGTGGCTTACTGGGGAAAAGGAGACGTTTACAAGTTCAAGGTGACTAAACTGAAACAGCAATGGAAGAACGGCACCTTAGATAAAAATGACTCTTCCCAATATATTGTCAATTTTGAGGTCATAGATTCTACCGAAAATTCTTACAGAATCAAATGGATTTACAGAAACAACCTAGCCAGCACCTACAATCTCTCACCGGCTTTACTGGAAAAGTTCGCTAAATACGACCTAACCGAAATCATCTACAAGACAACCGAAACAGGGCAGTTTGTAGGTATTGAAAACTGGCAACAAGTAGCGGATATGATGAAGAGCATGTTTGCAGACATCATAGAAGTAACCGCAGAAGGCGGTACCATCTCCAAAGCAGATCTGCAAAAACGGCTGGAACCTATGATCGCGGCCTACAATTCAAAGGAAGCGGTGGAACAGTTGGTCTTTAATGAACTTCAATATTTACACTTCCCTCTGGGGGCAGATTTCTCCGCCTCAGCAACTATTGAGTATGATGATGAGTTGCCCAATATGTTTGGCGGTAATCCCATAAAGGCTAAAGGGAAATTGTTCTTTGAGAGCGTTGACCCTGAGGAGAGCCGTTGTATGCTGGTGCAGGAATTGAATCTTAATCCTGAGGACACCAGAAAGGTGGTAACCCTTGTGCTCAACAAAATGGGATTGAAGGAAAAAGAAGTGAAAGCCGCCATGAAAACTGCAAAGTTTAGCATAACGGACCTCAACAAGTATGACTACTTCTACAACCCGGGAGTACCTGTCAAAATTGAAACCCGCAGAGAAACCTTGCTGAATATTCAGAAAGAAACGGCAAGACGCATTGACAAGGTTATGATTGAACTGATAGACTAAACAGAGCTGGAGCGCACCCGCTCCAGCCCCTGTATTCTAAGTCTGTTATTTCGAAATAAACCCCAAACCAGCTTATTCCTCTGTTTTCTTCTGGGCTTCTTCCACTGCTTCCTTTAACGGCTCTTCCAAATGCCGGGCAGCGGCCTGGTCTCCTTCCTGAATGGCCGAGGCGATGTTTTCGCCGAACTTGGCGGCTACCTGCGTGGTGAACGGCACAATCTCTGGGTCGGCGAGTACGTCAATCACCACCGGCCGATCGGCTTGTAAGGCTTCCTGTAAAGCAGAGTCAATCTGGTCTGGGCGTTCGATGCGGATGCCTTTCAGGCCGAGGCTTTCGGCGTATTGGGCGAAGTTGAAATCAGGCAGTACCTGGGAGGCATCAAACTTGGGATTGCCTTCGTTTGCGCGCTGCTCCCAGGTCACGAAGTTGAGGTCGCGGTTGTTGAGCACCAGCACAATCAGGCGCGGATCGGTCCACTGTTGCCAGTATTTCTGGATGGTGAGTAGTTCGGCGTTGCTACTCATCTGCATGGCGCCGTCACCGGCAAACGCCACGGCCAAGCGGTCTGGGAAAGCGAACTTGGCGGCAATGGCGTAAGGCACGGCGCAGCCCATGGTAGCCAACGTGCCCGATACCGAGAACTTCATGCCTTCCCGGATTCTGATGTACTGCGACATCCAACTGGAAGAGGAACCCGAATCGGCGGCTAGAATAGAATTATCCGGCAGCAAGGGCGAGAACTTCTGGAAAACCAGTTTAGGGTTCACCGGATTGGCCGGGTGCGTGGCTTGCTCCTCGGTTTGCCGCCACCAGTCTTTGATGTTCTGCTCGATCTGCTCGCGCCAACTGCGGTCTTCTTTACGGTACAGCAGCGGCAGCAAAGCGCGTAAGGTCTCGGTGCTGTCGCCGATGAGCGGTACTTCCATGGGGTACCGGATGCTGAGCATGCGGCCATCCAGGTCTATCTGCACGCCGCGCGCCTGCCCTTCTTTGGGGAGGAACTCGGCGTACGGAAAGCTGGAGCCTATCATGAGCAGCGTATCGCAGTTTTCCATCATCTGGTGGCTGGCCGTGGTCCCGAAGAACCCGATGCCACCGGTTACAAATGGCAATTCATCGGGTAGCACCGCTTTGCCCAGGTACGCCTTCGCCACGCCGGCACCCAGCACCTCTGCTACCTGAATTACCTCCTGGGCAGCGCCTTTGGCTCCGGCGCCCACCAGAATGGCTACTTTCTTACCGCTGTTCAGTACCTCGGCGGCTTTCTGCAGGTCTTCCTCCCGGGGCAGCACCCTTGGCATCAGGTACCCGATGCCCGAGTGGATGGTGCCGTGCTCGTGTTTGGGTTCCTCGTAGTCCAGTTCCTGCACATCGTTGGGCAGGATGACACAGGTGACGGTGCGCTGGTCCCGGGCGATGCGGAAAGCGCGGTCAATCAGGTGGCGTACCTGGCTGGCATCGGTGGCCATTTGCACAAACTCGCTGGCTACGTCTTTGAACAGCGTCATCAGGTCCACTTCCTGCTGCGCATGTCCGCCCAGGGCTTTACGGGGCTTCTGACCAATGAGCGCCACCACCGGTTGGTGGTCCAGCTTGGCATCATACAAGCCGTTGAGCAAATGAATGGCACCCGGTCCGGAGGTGGCCAGGCAAACGCCTACCTCACCGGTGTACTTGGCGTGGGCGCAGGCCATGAGCGAGGCGACTTCCTCGTGCCGCACCTGCACAAACTCCAGCTTGCCCTCGGCACGGTCCAAAGCGCCCATGACGCCGTTGATGCCATCGCCGGGGTACCCGAAGATGCGGGTCACGCCCCATTTGCTTAGTCTGTCTATGATGAAATCGCTGACTTGCTGTGCCATACCTTCCTGGATTAGAAACTTTCTTTGTAATGATTTCCTAGAAAATCAGTTCTAAACAGGTACGACCTCAGGAGCAGATGGTTCAGCAAGGAACTGGTCAGCGTCTGTTTTACAGCCGTTTTCCCGAAAGCGGACCTAAAACGGGGAAGTCGATGAGCAACAGCATTCCTCTTTGAACAGAAATCCAAGTCACCTTAACGGAACCGCATAAAAACGCAAAGACAAGGCAGTGCCTTGTCTCTACAATTCTTAACGTTTGTGAAAGTTTTACCTCGGTGTTTTCGGTTTATTGCCCTGGGGTGCTGTTCAAGGGATTGTTCAGGTAATCTACGGCCAGGTAGGCCAGGGTACGCACGCCTAGTTTGAGACCGCTTTCGTCAATCATAAAGTCGGGGGTGTGGTGCGCGGGAATTTTGGTGGGGTCCTGCCCTTTGGCCATCCCGCCCACGAAAACGAACACGCCCGGCACTTTCTGCTGGTAATAGGCGAAGTCTTCGGCCCCGGTCACGGCTTTGGTTAAAACCACCTTCTGCTTGCCCGCCGCGCGTTCCAGGGAGGGCAGCATGTGGGCGGTGAGGGCTACGTGGTTGTAGGTGATGGGTGTGTTTTTCACGATCTCCACCTCGGCGGTGGCCCCTGAGCTCTCGGCGATGAGCGTGGCCGTGCGCCGCAGTTTCTCATGCAGTTGGTCCTGCATTTTGGGGTCCAGCGCCCGGATGGTGCCGATCATTTCCACCTCCTCTGGGATGATGTTGGTTCTAACCCCACCGTGGATGGCACCCACCGTAATCACCGCAGCCTCGTTGGTCAGTTCCATCTGTCGGCTCACGATGGTCTGGATGCCGTTGATGATCTGCGCCGATACCACAATGGGGTCCACACTGGCCCACGGGTACGCGCCGTGTGCCTGGCGACCTTTCACCTTGATCTTGAAGTTATCTGAGCTGGCCATGGTGCCCTGCGGACGGTATTTGAGGGTGCCCACCTCGGTAGCAGAGTTGATGTGCAGCCCGAAAATGGCGTCCACTTTGGGCTTCTCCAGCGCTCCTTCGGCCACCATCACATCAGCGCCGCCTTCCTCACCGGCAGGAGCGCCTTCCTCGGCGGGCTGGAAGATAAATTTCACGGTGCCTTTCAGGTCTTTCTTGTGCTGGGCCAGGATCTCGGCGGCGCCCATGAGCATGGCCATGTGCGTGTCGTGGCCGCAGGCATGCATCACGCCTACCTGTTGGTTGTTGAACGTAGTACGTACTTTGGAGGCGAAGGGCAGGCTGTTGCGCTCGGTCACGGGCAGAGCATCCATATCGGCGCGCAGGGCAACTACGGGTCCGGGCTGACCGCCTTTCAGGATGGCCACCACGCCGGTTTTGGCAACGCCCGTCTTCACCTCAAACCCGAGGCTTTTCAGGTGCTTGGCCACTTTCTCGGCGGTTTTTACTTCGCGGTTGCTGAGCTCGGGGAACTGGTGGAAATCGCGGCGCCACTGGATGACTTTCGGCTCAATTTTGTCGGCCAACTGGTCTATCTGTGCGTGCAGGTTGGACGTCTGGGCGAAGGCGGTTTGCGCCAGGGCAGCCAATGAAAGCGCCGAGGCCCATTTCTGGAAAGTATTCATTTGTTTGTTTGGTGAAGGTACAGGTGGATGCTGGGTCAGAAATCAATCTCTATTTTAAGCATATTTTCTGAGAAACCGGCTAAAAACGCCTGAAGTCTGGCAAGACGTTCTGAACGGAAACAATCGAGCCTCTAGAACCGAAATTAGAATTCATGTACTATGGCGCGGAAGTTACTTCCGTGCCTTCCCTTTACTCGTTAGACACGGAAGTAACTTCCGCGCCATAGTAGAAGCATCTTTCTCAACCAATCCGAACCTTCGGAAAACGGGCAGACGGTTCCTGAGGCGCCTCGATCAAAAGGCACGGAAGTAACTTCAGGGCCATAGAGGAATTTACTCGTTATTTGAATTTGCAAAATCGCGTACTTTGGAGGCAAATTCTCGCTCTACATGACGCATCTCCGGTTTCTGCTTGCTTTCGTTCTACTGTTCCCTTTTTCCGTTTCTGCCCAGAAAACCTACTGGCAACAGGAAGTCCACTACAAAATAGACGTGACGCTGGATGATCAGAATCATTCACTCAAAGCCACGGAGCAACTGGAGTACATCAACCACTCGCCGGAGACGCTTACGTTTCTGTACTTCCACCTGTGGCCCAACGCCTATCAGGACCGAAACACCGCCTTCGCCCGACAGCAGTTGGTGAACGACGAGGACAAATTCTACTTTGCCTCGAAGGAGGCGCGCGGTTCCATTTCGGGGCTGGATTTCAAAATAAACGGCCAAAACGTAAAATGGGAACTGGACGCGAAGAACCCCGACATTGCCAAACTCACCTTGAACCAACCGCTGGCACCGGGCGGCCGCATTACCATCAGCACGCCGTTCCAGGTGAAGTTACCGGAATCGTTTTCCCGATTGGGGCACGTGGGGCAATCGTACCAGATCACGCAGTGGTACCCTAAACCGGCGGTGTTTGACCACAAAGGCTGGCACCCCATGCCGTACCTGGACCAGGGCGAGTTCTACTCAGAATACGGCTCTTTTGACGTGCGCATCACCTTACCCGCCAACTACACCGTAGGTGCCACCGGCGAACTGCAGAACCCCGAGGAACAAGCCCGTATGGACAGCCTGGCACAGGTGACTGCCGCCAAGAAGGAGTTCAACGAGCAGGAGGTGGACTTTCCGCCCTCGGCTGGCAAAACCAAAACTCTGCACTACAAACAAAACCGCATCCATGATTTCGCGTGGTTCGCGGATAAGCGGTTCAACGTGCTCAAGAGCCAGGTGACGCTTCCGGCCTCTAAACGCCCCGTGACTACGTGGCTGCTGTTCACCAACCGAAACGCCGAGGAATGGATCAGAACCCAGCAGGACATCAACGATGCCGTCTACTACTATTCGCTCTGGCTGGGTGATTACCCGTACGCGCACGCTACCGCCGTGGATGGTGCCCTGAGCGCGGGTGCGGGCATGGAATATCCCATGGTGACGGTGACGGAGCCCGAGGCCATCATCCACGAGGTGGGCCACAACTGGTTCTACGGCATTCTGGGCAGCAACGAGCGGCGGCATCCCTGGCTGGACGAGGGCATCAACAGCTACTACGAGTTCAGGACCAAAGCCCAACGCAAGCCTTATGCCGGCATCCTGTCCAGCGAGATCAACCAGAATGCCATGGGTCGGTTCCTGGGCGTGCATGACCTGCCGCCTGCCGGGATTGATGCCGTGGCCTTTCTCTCGGCGGCCAGTCGGGGGTTGGAGCAGCCTATTACGTCTCCGGCCATTCAGTTCAGAACCCTCAACTACGGCACCGGCGTTTACCTGAAAACAGCTCATTTGTTTCAGTACCTGGAGAAGTACCTGGGCACCGCCCGCTTTGACAGCGCCATGCACACCTACTATCGGCAGTGGCAGTTCCGGCACCCATACCCCGAGGATTTACAGGCGGTTCTGGAGAAATCTACCGGAGAATCGTTGCACTGGTTTTTCCAGGAGCTGCTGCCTTCCACCGCCATCCCAGACGCACATTTGCAAAACGTAACCACCTCGGGCGGCAACACCCAGGCCGTGGTGCGGCAAACCGGAAAACTGGCGCTGCCGGTACAGGTAGCCGCCCTTAACACCGAGGGGCAGATTCTGGAAAGCCACTGGACCAAACCGGGCGAGCGCGAACAAACCGTAACCTTCACCGTCACTAATATTGACCGGATTGTGGTAGACCCCAATTACTATTTCCCGGAGCTGGACCGCCGCGATAACCAATACCGCGTGGGCCGGGCGTTCCCCAAAAGCGAGCCGCTGCACCTACAGCCTCTGCTGGGCATTGAGCACATAGACAAAAAGCAGTTGTTTGTGGCCCCGGCTTTGGGGTATAACACCCATGATGGGTTCCAACTGGGCGCCTTGCTGTATAACTCCCTGCCCACCGAACACAAGCTCAACTATGTGGTCATGCCGATGTTCGGGTTCGGAAGCACCCGCCTTACCGGTCTGGCCGATGTCCGCTTCCGGGTTCCCTCGCAAGGTTTTCTGCGCAAGATTGACGTGGGTGTACTGGGCCAGCGGTTCGCCAATTTCCATACGCTTACCCCCAGCATCACCTTCCATAACCGCCTGAATAACCCGAACACAGCCCGGCAGCAACTCACACTGGCCTGGCATTACGTGCAGGATGATTTCCTGCCAGATTTCCACGCGCCCCGTCTCGCGTACCAGCTTACTACCCAAAATGCGGTGGCGGGTACCCAGGTAACTTTCGACGTCACTATGTTCCGGTACCGGGCGCAAACTTTTGTATCAGACGTGGACCCATTGTTTGCCAACGAAGAGGCACATTTCAACCCGGTCAGATTGAGGCTTTCTTTGGAAAACTGGTTTAAATACCGGCCTAAAAAGGAAATCAGGTTGCGAGGCTTTGTGGGCTTCATGGCCGATAACGACTATTTCCGGAGTCCTTTTGGCTTAGGCCTGGCTGGCAGCCCCGATTACCTGAAGCAGACTCCATTCTTCAACCGCCGGGAGATGTTCACTTCCCTGGAAGGCCCCGCGGCCATTCGGCAGACCGATCTTGCGGATGGTGGTTTCCGGAACGCCGTGCCCGTTATGAGCCGCGAATGGATGGCCACCGTCAATCTCACCGCCAATTTGCCGGTAACGCCTTTCGCCGTGTACCTGGACCTGGGCCACGTGCAGGAACTGGACCGGCTGCTCTACGGAACCGGCTTGCAGCTTTCCTTCTTCCGCAATGCCGTTCAAATCTACTTCCCTGTGGCCGGAAGCAATTATGCAGATGACTTCCCTTCTACGTTCAAAGATTTCACCCGCAACATCCGCTACTCCCTGAATCTGCAACGCCTGAACCCTTTCCGGTTACTGGATGAGCTGCAGTAGGGTAATGAGTGAATGAGTGATTGAGAGAATGAGGGATTGATGAAAATTGCCAGATAAGGGATGATTAGGATCGGTAGAGGAAGTGGAAACTGGGCGTTTTTACCGTATTTTTCAGAAATTAGGCTGAAAACGATTTTGCTTTCCATTTCTATGCACCACTTCACTCCTAAGATCTGGCAGCTTTCTCTGCTT
Organism: Sabulibacter ruber; assembly: GCF_017355955.1. Classification (GTDB taxonomy): domain Bacteria; phylum Bacteroidota; class Bacteroidia; order Cytophagales; family Hymenobacteraceae; genus Nibribacter; species Nibribacter ruber_A. Next base: position 2,344,623 of record NZ_JAFFID010000001.1, read on the forward strand.
TTCCTCTTTGTGCTTTGCTTCGGTTGTACCACCGATTACCAGAACCTGCCCGCCATCACCGAGACTAAACATTGGCAGGCCGTGATAGAAACGCCCTCGGGCTCTACGCAGCCGCTGGTGTATGATGCGCAGGAAAAGGAATTTATGCCGCAGCTGGAGGCCGGTCAGCCCCGCAAATTGGAGTTTTTGCCCTACCCCGGCAACGAGGGTTTTATTCCGTCTACGCTGGTAGACTCCACGCAAAGCAGGCCGGCGGCTCCGTTACCGGTGCTGGTCTTGTGCAACCAGAAAGAACCGGGCACGGTGCTGGAGATTCTGCCGGTGGGCGTGCTGGTGCTGGAGACCGATGGCGAGCTGCGGCACGTGGTGGTGGCCGTGCCCGCCCGACCCAGTGAGCAGACCATCTCGCCCAACTCCTACAGCGATTTTTCGGCGCGTTACCCGGCGGTGAAAAGCATTCTGCAGCAATGGTACCTGAACGCCGATCCCCGAAAACCTACCCACCTCATGGGCTGGAAAGACGAGATGTTCGCTGATAAACTGATTCAGCAGTGGGTGCGGTAAGCTGCACCTTTCCCAATTCATCGGCCTTGCCTGATTCATAATTCTCCCCAAGGCAGGCAAATACTAAACCCTTAAAGCCAAGCCGTTTGCAAAAAGAGATTTCCTAAAGTCGGCACAATTCCTAACTTCGCTCTTAACTAGAAAGACTGAACCTAAAAACAACGCATGTTTCCAACCATAAACCCTACCACTACCCAGGCTTGGGAGAAACTGACGAACCATTACGGCCAAATCAAAAACGTTCATCTGAAAGACGCCTTCGCGCAGGACCCACAGCGGTTTGAGAAGTTCAGCGTCACGTTTGAGAACATTCTGCTGGATTACTCCAAAAACCGCATCACTGAGGAAACCCGCCAACTGCTGGTGCAACTGGCCCAGGAATGCGGCCTGCAAGACGCCATTGAGGCCATGTTCACCGGTGAGCGCATCAACTTCACCGAGAACCGCGCCGTGTTGCACGTGGCCTTGCGCAACCTGTCTAACGCGCCTATTCTGGAAGATGGCAAGGATGTGATGCCCGAGGTGAACCGCGTACTGGCGCAGGTGGAGAAATTCTCCAACGAGATCATCAACGGCGACTGGAAAGGCTACACCGGCGAACCCATTGACACCATTGTGAACATCGGGATTGGCGGCTCAGATTTGGGCCCCGTTATGGTGACTGAGGCCCTGAAAGCCTACCAGAAACCGAACATCACCACCTATTTTGTTTCCAACGTGGACGGCACGCACATCGCCGAGACGCTGAAAATGATAAACCCTGAGACCACGCTGTTCATGATTGCCTCCAAGACGTTCACCACGCAGGAGACCATGACCAACGCGCACAGCGCCCGCAGCTGGTTCCTGGACCAGGTGCAGGACGAGGAGCATATCAAGAAGCACTTCGTGGCGCTTTCCACCAATTCCGTGGCTGTGGCCGAGTTTGGCATTGATACCAAGAACATGTTTGAGTTCTGGGACTGGGTAGGCGGTCGTTACTCGCTGTGGTCGGCCATCGGGTTGTCCATTTCCTGCACCATCGGGTACGAGAACTTCAGGGAGTTACTGGCCGGGGCTCATGCCATGGACAATCACTTCCGCACCGCGGCATTGGAAGAGAACCTGCCTGTAATCCTTGCTTTGCTGGGCATCTGGTACAACAACTTCTTTGGGGCCGAAAGCCACGCGCTGTTGCCGTATGACCAATACATGCACCGCTTTGCCGCTTATTTCCAGCAAGGCGATATGGAAAGCAACGGCAAGTACGTAGACCGCAACGGTCAGCCGGTAAGTTACCAGACCGGACCTATCATCTGGGGCGAACCGGGCACCAACGGCCAGCACGCATTTTACCAATTAATCCACCAGGGCACCAAACTTATCCCCTGCGATTTCCTGGCGCCCGCTATCAGCCACAACCCCATCGGCGATCACCATCCTAAACTGATGGCGAACTTCTTCGCGCAGACCGAGGCCCTGATGAACGGCAAAGACGAAGAGCAGGTAATCCAGGAGATGCACCGCATGAGCTGCTCTGAGGAGGAAATCAGAACCCTGAAAGCGTTCAAGATTTTTGAAGGAAACCGGCCTACCAACTCCATCCTGTTCAAACAGCTGGACCCCAGAACCCTGGGCAGCCTCATTGCCATGTACGAGCACAAGATCTTTGTGCAAGGCGTGATCTGGAACGTCTTCAGCTTTGACCAGTGGGGCGTGGAACTGGGCAAGCAATTGGCCAAGCAAATCCTGCCGGAGCTGACTTCTGCTGAGCAAGTAACCTCCCATGACAGCTCTACCAACGGCCTGATCAACCAGTTCAAGGCGTTTAGAAAGTAATTGTAAGGCTTGGAAACGCTTCCTTAATTCATTCCGGTTATCTATTCCAATGAATGGATAACTGGAATGAATTTTTGTTTATATCCTAGCTAAGCTACATTGTAAGAATGAATATTCAAGAAGCTGTCAACAATTTGAACAACACTGACTTAATTAAGTTAATAGGAATACTTGTAACTATTATTATAGCTTTTTTTGGCTTTATAGGTAGAGCCATATTCACGAAATGGAAACACAGTCTTGATCTAGAAATAAAATTGCTTGATTCTAAAAACTCACAAAATGAAAGACTTCTAAGCTCATTCTCTTCTACATCAAATATTTCTCAAACTAAGCGAATTGAAGCAATTGAAGAATTCTGGGCCCATGTCCTAGATATAAAGAAATGCATTCCAAGTGCGGGACATCTCGCTTATTCTATACTATCACAAAATGAATTAGATGATTTCTTTAACCTCCAAGGAGATTTACCTAAGTTGTTTCTTCAACAAGTACCTAATAAGGAATCAGAGGAAATCTTCTGGGAGCTTTGTGGAAAATGTGAGAGATTAAGACCCTTCTTGGGCGAAGCGCTTTGGTTGAATTTCCAAATGTTACAAGGCTTTGTTGGAAGGACAAGGTTTATATTTAAAGAATCAGTAAATAAAAAAAGCTTAACCTTTTGGCAGGATGACGATTTCTTTGCTAGAATTTTCCTAGCCCTTTTCACAGAGGATGAAAATAAACTAATTAATAGCAATAGGTATTCATCTTATCAATATGCACTTGAAGTTCTTGAGCAAAGATTGTTGACAGAAGTTAATGATATCCTTTCTGGCAAAAGGCTAACTTATGACAGTGTAACTATGGCAAAAAAACTCATTCACTTAAAAAGTGATTATAAGGCATAACGAAATATAAAGGCCGTGTTTGCTGAAGGCATAACACGACCTTTATGATAGTATCACCTGAGTCAATTCCTTCAAGCTCTACTTCTCCTAGCCATGACACCTCTCCACTTCAAGACGCACATCGGCAAACTAGACTACCTCATGGGAACGCATTACGTGGAGATTCCGGCGGAGGTGGTGCAGGCCTTAGGCGGCAAGTTCAACGTGCGCCTACTGTGTACGGTGAACAATACCGTCACGTACCAGGGCGGAATTGTGGCGTTGGGCCAGGGCCGGGGCTACATCACCCTCACCAAACAGCGCCTGAAACAGTTGGGTGTGAAGGAAGGCAGCGAGGTTTCGGTCACGCTGGAGAAAGACACCAGCCAATACGGCACGCCCGTTCCCGAGGAACTCTCTGAGCTCTTCATCCAGGACGATGAAGGCAAAGCCCGCTTTGATCAGCTGAAACCCGGCATGCAGCGCTATATCATTCAGCACGTGGCGGCGGTCAAGAGCTCCCAGCTCCGCATTGACCGGTCTATCAAACTCATCGGGAATCTGAAACAGTTGAAACCGGGCAAGGAAACCTTCCGCGAGATTCTGGGGCTGGAGAAAAGAGAAATTTAATTCGCGTTTTACCAAAGGGCACCATCCTGTAGAGATAAGGTACTGCCTTGTCTCTTTCGTTATTTGGAGACAGGTATTTTGATGGCCTTTCTGCAAAATAAGCCTAGAAACGGGTGAACAGGTTATGACCTTAGGCTGCTACCTTTGGTAATCCTGAACCGGTTATCGCTTGTTTTCCTGGGCACCGGTAGGAACCGTTCTGGAGACAAGGCAGTGCCTTGTCTCTACAGAGGAAGGGCATTCTAGTAGCGCGTTTTGGGGCTGTTTTTAGGAAATCGGGGCCAAAACGGATTTGGATTACCGTTCCCACCTTCCGCCGCCGTACCTTTACCGAAACATATTCTCAATTACCTCTGCATGATCATCCGCGCCATTTGCTCTGATATTGACGGAACGCTGCTCAACCAAGACCGCGAGCTTTCCCAAAGAACCATAGACACCATTCAACGCCTGGACAAAAACCTGCCGTTTATCATGGCCTCGGCCAGGATGCCCAGCGCCGTGCGCCACCTGCAGGAACAGTTAGGCATTCTGCACCACCCCATGATCTGCTTCAACGGCGGGTACGTGCTGCTCTACGATGATTCCACCCAGGAACCGCAGGTGCTGGACACGGTGCAGATTCCGGCCTCTGTTTGCCAGGAAATCGCCGGGCTGGCCCAGGGCACCAGCATCAACGTGAGTTTGTACCAGGACGATCACTGGCACGCCCCGCAGGTAGACCAGTGGACCGAGCGGGAAATCCGGCACACCAAGGTGAATCCCACTATCTCCTCCACGCAGGAAGTTCTGCAGGCGTGGCAAACGGCCCAAACCGGGGCCCACAAAGTGATGTGCATGGGCGCGGCGGAAGAAATCCAGACGTTGTGGGAGGCCTTGCACCCTAGGTTTGGGGAGCAGCTGCACATTTACCGCTCCAACGACCGCTACTTGGAAATCGCCCCGAAGACTATTTCCAAGGCCACCGCTTTAAAGCTGCTTTTGGAAAAACACTATGATTTCGGGATGGAATCGGTGATGGCTTTGGGGGACAATTACAACGATGTGGAGATGCTGGGTGCCGTGGGTCTGGGCATTGCCGTAGGGAACGCCCGCGAAGAAGCCAAAGCCGCCGCCAAAGAAGTCACCGCGCCTAGCATTGAAGACGGCGTGGCTATCGCCATTGAAAAGTACTGCCTGTAGCAGCTGCGGCACTTTCCCGCCGGATACCCTGGCGCTTGACCTTGTCTGAGGCGGTTTTCGTATATAGCAGCTCAATTAACGCATTTCCATGAGAACTATCAAGAAAATCCATAAAGCCGAGTACGCGCCCATCGCGGATCTGGTCACCTATTCGCCGTTGCCTTCCAGAAGCCTGCAGCAGGTAGACCCGTTTCTGTTCCTGAACCACCACGGGCACCAGGTGTACAAACCCAACAACCGGGGACTTCCGTTCGGGCCGCACCCGCACCGGGGCATGGAAACTGTGACCTTCATCCTGGAGGGCGACATCATGCACAAAGACTCGGGTGGGCACGAGAGCGTGATCACCGGCGGCGGCGTGCAGTGGATGACGGCGGGCCGTGGCTTGATCCATGCGGAGGTTTCTTCCTCAGAGTTCAAGAAGACCGGCGGACCGCTGGAGATCCTGCAGCTGTGGGTGAACCTGCCGGCCAGGCTCAAAATGACCGAGCCCCGGTACGAAGGCCTGCAAAGAGAAAACATCCCCACCTTCACCCTGGATGAAGGCAACGTGACCGTGAACCTGGTTTCCGGCACCTGGGACGGCCACACCGGCGCGTTTGAAACGCTTTCAGACATCATGCTCAGCACCGTTTACTTCCAGGCGGGCGGCAAACTGAGCGTGGAAGTACCAGCCGAGCGGAATATCTTCTTCTACATCATCAAAGGCACGCTCACGGTGAATGGTCAGCAAGTACCGTTCAGAAACCTGGTAGAGTTCAACAACGACGGAACCGAGCTGCAGGTGGAAGCCTCCGAGGACAGCATTTTGCTGTTCGGGCACGCGGTGCCGTTCAACGAGCCGGTAGTGGCGCAGGGACCGTTTGTGATGAACTCCGAAGCCGAAATCTACCAGGCTTACGCCGATTACCAGCAAGGCAAATTCGGTTCCTGGAACCATTAACCGCTCCGGGTTTCCCATTTAACCAGAACCACCTGTTTCAGAACTGATTTAAGAAAATCGGCTCTGAAACAGGTGGTTCAATTTTTAAGCTTGGGGCCAGTAATAAGATCCTTAATCCAGAATGAATTTGTTTTTGGGAGTTAGAGACTGGGGCACTTCCTGGCCGGCCATTTCCAGCAGAGAAGCCTCAATGGTCTGGCAGATGGCATTCAGGGCTAAGTCATTGGGCTCTGTGCCGAAGGGTTCCTCAATCTCGTTCACGATGGAGTCCAGCGCCATAAAGGTGTAGCCCACAAACACCACAATGAGCGGCGTCATCCACCCGATGCTGTCTACCAACCCAAACGGCAGCAGGAAACAGTACAGGTACACGGTACGGTGTAGCAGCACGCTGTAAGTGTAAGGAATGGGCGTGCTGGCGATGCGCTCGCAGCCGCCAACAATGTTGGAGAGCTGGTTCAGGTTGTGGTCAATGGCTGCTTGGGTGATAGAGTCAATCCGGCCGGCCTCTTTTCCGGACTGTACCCACTGGCCCATTTCCCGGAGCAGCAGAATAGGTTTGAACCGGGCTTTCCCCAATGCCTGTACCAGATCTGGAGGCAAAAGGCGTTGGAAGTCTTGGGAGGGATCGGTTCTGCGGAGTTGGTGTTTAAGGGCGTAAGCAAAGGCAATGAGCATCTTCACGAATTGAAGTACCTGCGGAGAATCAGCGGGCAGACCGGTCATGGTCAAGGCCTGCCGGGTGAGGGAACGGGTATCAATCAGGAGGGCGCCCCAGAGCTTGCGGCCTTCCCAGAAACGCTCGTAGCTGGCATTGTTCCGGAAGCCCAGGAAAATAGCCAGGGCAATTCCCAGCAAGGTAAAGGCGGCCGGGTTCAGCGGCACTTTGTAGGCAAATAATCGTCCCTGGAAATAGACCACTACCACCGAGAGCAGCAACAGCACCAGCAAGCGCGGCAGAATGATGGGGAGCACGGAGCCCTTCCAGACGAAGAGCATTCTAAACCAGTTCTCTTTCTTTCTTATGATCATAGGGTACTCCGGGGGAATTCACTTTCGGCACGCAAAGGTACAGACACCGCCTACAAAAAGTACCCTTTGCAGGCTTTTGTGTTGGTTCTGTTTCTCCCCTGTTTTAAGTAAACCAAGGCTAAAACAGCTTTCAAAGGGAGCTTAGCCAGCAGGAACAGAAAACAGCGCATCCTTTCTCCTACGGCTGTTCACCGTTTTAAGCCTGTTTCTGCGGAATCAGACTTAAAACAGAAGAGCCCTGCGGTAGCTTTCCACAGGGCTCTTCTGCACGTGTTCTTTTATAGAATTACTCTATCTTATCCAGTTTGGCTTTGACAATCTCCGCGGCGCGGCGCATGTTCTCTATCTCGGCTTTGGCGGCTTCCTGCTGTTTCAGGTTGTTTTCCACCTCCTTTTTGAGCTGTTCCAGTTCCTGGGCGTTGGCTACCAGGGCGGCTTCCAGTTCCAGTTTCCGCTGCTGGTTTTTGGAGATCCGGGCTTGGATTTCGTTTGCCTGGCGCACTACCAGATCAGATTTGTTCTGGGAGTTCACCACCACGTTCTGGGCTTCGTTGATCTGCTGCAGGATGTCTTCTTTGTATAGGTTGCGGGCAAATTGCTGCAGAAGAGCCACCCCGCTGGCCCACTCCCTGGGCGTTTCTTTCTGGTTCAGGTAAGCGTTGCCCATGTCAATGGACCACCACACCATAGAACCTTTGCTGGTAGGCTCTACCTTAGACACAATCCGGATGGGGTTGCGGCTGATGGTGTCAATCTTGCCGCTCTCAACGGTATAAATGCCTTTACCGGCCTGCGCTTTGGGCAACGGCAAAAGCGAAGGCGCTTTCACTACGCCGCCAGACGTTTCTTTCAGGTAGGCTGCCCAGGCTTTCTCCACTACTTTGCTGTCTAACTGGATCATGATGCGCTGCCCTTTGCGGGTAATGCCGTTCACCTCCAGCTCTGCCTCTTCCACTGTAGAGCGCTGGGCCCAAGCCGTCATACTTACTCCCCAAAATAACAGCAGCAATGCCACTGCCCGTACCCGCGTAAATGTGCCTTTCATGTAAACTACTTCTCTTAGAAAAAATGGGCTGAAATCGCCTTTGAATCAGCGCAGGAATTCCTGCAGTGCAAATTTATACTACCCTGCCCTAGTATAAAAACCACTAATGAAAACTAAATTGCCTTTATACCAGTTTTATGCTTTATGAAGGTCACCGTCTGCCGTAAAGAAAACTTCAATGCCGCGCATCGGCTCCATAACCCAAACTGGACCGATGAGCAAAACCAACAAGTCTTTGGGTTATGCAACAACCCCAACTACCATGGCCATAATTACAACCTCATAGTCAAACTCAATGGCCCCATAGATGAGGACACCGGCTATGTCTATGACATGAAAAAGTTGAGTCTTCTGATAAAAGCAGAAATTTTAAATAAATTTGACCACAAAAACCTGAATCTGGATACGGAGGAGTTCAAACACCTGAACCCCACCGCCGAGAATATCGCCGTTGTGATCTGGCAGCGTTTACGCCCCCACCTCCCAGAAAACTACACGTTATCCGTCACTTTATTTGAAACCGAAAGAAACTTTGTTGAATACCATGGATAGAAGGGATTGGCACGAGGAAGATCCCGAGGAAGAACACGTATCTGGTTCTTTAGAAACTCCTCTCCGCGCAGACGCGTTTGACCTCACAGATGAGCAGAAAATAAACGGCATTGAACACCACTTCCGGGAAATCATGCACCTCTTGGGGCTGGACCTGGAAGACGATAGCCTGAAAGGCACGCCGCGCCGGGTGGCCAAAATGTACGTGAAAGAGATTTTTGACGGACTTAACCCCGAGAATCGCCCCACTGCCCGTCTGTTTGAGAACCGGTACGGCTACCGCCAGATGCTGGTGGAGCGCGACATCACCCTTTACTCCAGCTGTGAGCACCACTTTGTGCCTATCATTGGCAAAGCGCACGTAGCCTACATTCCAAATGAGCACGTGATTGGTTTGTCTAAGCTCAACCGCATTGTGCAGTATTTTGGCCGTCGCCCGCAGGTGCAGGAGCGCCTCACCCGCCAGATTGCCCAGGAACTGCGCGATGTGCTCAAAACCGAGAACGTAGCCGTTTACATTGAAGCCGATCACCTGTGCGTGATGAGCCGTGGTGTGAATGATGTAAGCAGCAGCACCATTACGTCTGAGTATTCTGGCTTGTTTGAGCAGGAGGCTTACCGCCTGGAGTTTCTGCAGGCCATCAGGCACAGTAAGTAAATACCACAAGGGTAGTGATCACAGGATTATCTGCAATGATGAATCTTTCAGGCGCACGCATTGTTTCCATTTTCGCTAGTTTAATGAAAAGCAGCCGCCCTACCCTAATCTATACAAACGCGTATAAGCAGGTTTGGGCGTAAGACAGTAGACAACGCAACATGTCAGACAAGATATTGATTGCCGGCGGCACCGGTTTATTGGGTTCACGTTTGTCAGAGATGCTGATTGACAGTGGATATGAAGTAGCCCTCCTAAGCCGTACCCCCGACAAATACGCCCGCTATAAAACGTTCAAATGGGATGTGCAGAAAGGCACGATAGACGAAAACGCCATCCGCTACGCTGACTATATCATCAACCTTGCCGGAACCAGCGTGGCTGGTGAAAAATGGACTTCCCAACGCAAAAAGGAAATCCTGAACAGCCGCATCCAGTCTACCAACCTGCTCTGCGAGTACCTTGAAAAGGTGCCCCACCACGTGAAAGGCTTTATTGGCTCCTCGGCGGTGGGCATTTACGGCAACTCCGGAGACAGGCTTATGATGGAAGAAAGCAGCTACGGCTCTGACTTCCTGGCCGAGGTCTGTAAACAGTGGGAGCAAGCCTCCTGGCAAATCCACAACCTGGGTATCAGAACGGTCATTTACAGGATTGGCATTGTTTTAAGCAACAAAGGCGGGGCACTTCCGCAGATTGCCAAACCAGTGAAAATGCTGGCCGGTGCTCCCCTAGGTTCAGGCAAGCAGTTCATGTCCTGGATTCATATTGATGATATGTGCCGGCTGTTTATCAAAGCCATTGAGGACCGCCAGATGCAGGGCGTGTACAACGCCGTGGCGCCTAACCCCGCCACCAACGAGGAACTCACCCGCACCCTGGCCAAAGTAATGCACAAACCCATGGTGTTCCCCAATGTGCCCGCCATTGGTTTAAAGCTGGTGCTGGGTGAACTGAGCGAAGTAGTATTAGGCGGCTCACGGGTAAGCGCCACCAAAGTTCTGCAAACCGGTTTTACCTTTGAGTACAACCACCTGCAGGAAGCGCTGGAGTCTTTGTATGACAAGAACAGCTAGGGAAGAATTGATTTCAATCATAAAGAAGAAGACCATCTCAGTAACTACTAAGATGGTCTTCTTCTTTTGGGCACATGGATAATCCTCTCACCGCTTATCATGGCTTACACCCTGTTATAAAAGCAAATCACCCTGAAGGGATTTTCCTCCAGGGCGATGCAAAGCTTCACAGAAAGGTTAGTTCATTAGGATGATCTTCTGCGTGAGTACTTTTTTGCCAGTAGTTAAGCGGGCAATGTATACTCCGTTTGGTAAGCCTGTAGCGTTCAAAGACACAGTAGTTGGTACTCCACCATCCGCTTTTCCTACAAACAGATGCTTCACCAGTTTGCCTTGGGTGTCATAGATATCCACTACCGCTTCACCGGCCTCTGCTAATGAGAATTCAACGGTGGCATTCTGGGTGAACGGGTTAGGATACACCTTCAGCTTGGTTTCTGCCAAAGTTGGGGCTACCACCGCATTGCTGGTAGAGATGGTAGCGATGGCTAAGGGACCTGCTGCCACAACAAAGGTTGGAGTCTCGGTAACAGTGAGGGCAATTCTACCATTAGTGGTCTTCATTTTGGCCACTCCCATTTCCTCGGTTCCAATCCGCAGGGTATACACGTACGCTGAATCGGTTCCAACATTGAGGGTATAGTCTACCCGTCTGTCTTTGTCATCCGGAACCCAGCAGGCGTACATGGTTTTGCCAGAGTTGTCGCGGTACTTGTCAATTCTTGGGTCTTTGCTCAAGCGTTCCACCGGAATATAGTCCCCGAAGTACTTCCACACCTGCGCCATGTAATCGGCGGCCGGTCTGCGTTTGAGGGTTTCTCTGTCTACGTGACCACTGGTGGCATATTGCGTGGTGTTGTAGATAGAACCAGTAGCGTCATCATACAATTGGTAGAAGTACAGGCCAGATAAACCAGCCATGGCGTAATCAAGAGAGGTTCTCAGGATCCAGTCACCCTGCACCATGAACTTGTCTTTGCTGCCAATCACTTTGGTGCCCTGGGTCTTGCTGTTCCAGTCATAGCCGGTTTCGGTGATGATGATCGGCATGTCGCCGTTGCTGATGAACTCTTTGTTGATCTGGTGGTAGTTGTTGATGTTGTTTGGCGCCAGAGAAAGCTCTGGGGCTACTCCTACTCTACCGCCGTCGGCATACTGCTCACCGTCAAAGTTGTTGTTGTAGGCGTGGTAGTTGATCTCATCAAAGCAAAGGTTCACTTTCCCGTTGGGCAGGTAGCCTCTGTTTTTCTTACACCAATCTACAAGGCCCTGGTAGAAAGCTGTTTTGGTAGTAGCAATACCGCCGCAAACCACAATCATGTTAGGGTCTGCCTGCTTCACACCTACGCCGGGGCCCATGGTGCCCATGTGTCCGTCATAGAAGGCGCTCAGGTACGCGGCATACTCATCACTGTTCTGGTTACCTGCGCGGCCTTTCCAATGGCGGTCTGGCTCGTTATTCGCCTCAATTTTCTTAACCAGGTTCAAACCAATCTTGGCCTGGGTGCCAACTGCTTTCACCAAAGCCGGATTTACGCCGGTGTTGGAGCCATATCTGGCAGCAAACTGGAAGGCCATTCTGGCAATAGCAACGTACGTGGCCGGGGTTTTCTTCGCCTTGTTGTACTCCTCGTTAAAGTAGTTGGTACCAGAGGCGGTAACAGTAGTATAAGAGCTCTTGTACGGCATTGGGGCGTTCTCATAAGACCGGATAGCCGATGGATACGTGTTCACCATCCAGCCAGTAAGGTTCTTAAGACATACCACTACTTCTTTACCGTTGGCTTTGTGGCGGGCATAGATGTCATCCAGTTTCCAGTTTCCTTTCATGGTTGGCTGGAAGGCATACAGTCCTTCTCCGTTGGTCTCCAGAATATTCCAGTCTACATAGTCTCTCACCACGTGGTAAGGGGCAATAGCGGCAATCTTCCATTTCAATCTCTCAGGATCTGTGCTGGCGTTGTCTGAAGGGTACGTGTTAATCCCCAGCATTCTCTTGAGAGGATAAGCCGGCTTGGTGAAGGTTGGCGGGGTATAAGGCTTGTACTTGCCGTAGAACTTGATCTCGTCTGGCAGAGAAACGCCTCTTCTTTTCCGCAGAATCACGGCGCTTACTTTGATAGGCGTAGTAAGGGTATGGTCAATCCAGGCGAGGTACTTGTCGCCGTTGTACTGCGGACCAGTGATCTCGCGGCCGGTGCCTCTTTCTACGTAAATCACTTTCACTTCATAGCCGGCTGGGATGGATCCCTGGCCATCATAGAAACTGATCTTCTGCAACTCCACTTCCATCTGGTCCGGGAAGTTCAGGACAATGTCTGACTCTGGCATCATCTCAGAAGTACCCATGTTCACCGTTTTCTGGATGATTCCGTCAAACAGACCTGCAATGTTCTGGTTGCTTTTGTCTTTGTGATAGCCCCAGTACGGTTTGTAAGGGATCTGACCTGTCACGAACGTACCGGTAGATGGTGCCGGGGTTGGAGCAGGTAATGTATTATTAGAGCTGCCAGAAGCCACTACCAGAGCTCTGGTAACGCTGGTAGCTGCTGCATACCCGTTACCAGCTGCCTGAGAGGCTGTAATGTTGGCGGTTCCGGCACCTACAATGGTAGCTTTCCAACCAGAAGTAGTCTGGGCTACAGTAGCCACGGCCGTGTTGGAAGACCTGAAGGTGATAGGTGTTACGGTGTTGGTACTGGTGGCCTGCAGTAAGAAGGCGGCATCTCCTACGGTTTTGGAAGGCAGGGCCGCAAACGTGATCACTGCCGGAGTAGAAGGCGTTGTTGGGGTTGTGGTAGCTGTAGTGGAAATCACCAGGGTTCTGGTCACGCTGGTGGCGGCGGTGAATCCATTGCCGGCCACCTGAGAAGCCGTGATGTTCACAGACCCCGATTTTATGATGGTGACCTGCCAGCCCGCTGAGGTCTTGGTTACAGATGCTACCCCCGCGTTAGAGGATTTGAACGTGATAGGCGTTACGGTATTGGTGCTGGTGGCGGAGATAAGAAACGGAGCATCTCCCAGACCTTTTTTAGGCAAGCCGTTGAAAGTAATCACCGCTTTAGGAGCAGTAGTAGTAGTGGTAGCAGAAACCGTTAACGCTCTGGTTACATTGGTGGCGGCAGCAAAACCATTGCCGGCGGGCTGTGAAGCCGTAATGTTGGCAGTACCAGCTCCTACAATGGTGGCTTTCCAGCCTTCTGTAGTTTTTGCCACGGTGGCTACCGCAGTGTTTGAAGATGAAAAGCTGATTGGTGTTACGGTGTTGGTGCTGGTGGCCTGCAATAAGAAGGCAGGATCACCCACTTTTTTAGAAGGCAGAGTGGCAAAGGTGATGGCGGCCGGAGTGATTGCCGGAGCAATGGTATTGCTTAAGTCAGCATCAGAAGTGCCGTATACTCTTACTTTCTGCGGAATATTATTCCAGATTTTATGAACGATGATAGCGTCTGCGGTCACCGGTGTACTTAAGGTAATATTAACCCAGCTCTTGTACGATGTTCCGGTAAACTTACCCAACAGTACTCTCTGCGTGCCATTAAGGGCGTAGATGTAAGCGGGCTTGTCTGTGAAGGTTTTCTCGTGGTCGTATAAAGAAACTCTGGTTACGTTGCTTCTTCCCTCTAAAGGAAGCACCACATCAAAGTATAGGTTATTGGTAGCCTGATAGTTTGGCTGCACTAAATCATTCAGATCATCGGTCAGCCAGGGCGCATAGTTCTGTCCGGTATTAACGGCAGGCTTTATGGCCGTGATTTTAAGGTTTACCTCAGAAGCGTTCTGAGCAGATGATATAAATGGAGTATAAAAGGTAAATAAGAAAAATAAGCTTAAAAGTATGGGTTTGGGTAGGTTCATGGGCGCGTAGTAAATGGATAATTAAGTCTTAAAATCAAGAGTTGACCTAAGGCTTTTAATGGCAGAGGAGTGACTTTAAACCGCTAATTCCTAGTTATTTAAAGAATTAAACAGGTATTTAAAGTAAAGAGAGAGCCTTCGCATTACCTGCGTCGCAAGAAAATTGGCAGCAAAACGCAAATTGACTTTTTTCAGGCAAAATAATCCCACCAAAGCGCTCTTTTTCAAGCACTTTGCACATCAGACTTAATACCGCAAAGAAATAATGCAATTTAGAGAAATACAGCCAGCATCCTTACTTCTGCTATAATTTCAATAACCTTGTTAAATTGAAACTATGACGGGGTCTGAATGTTATTTGTATCAGGAAGTTATCGTATAAACCGAAAGTTTAAGGGTTTGAACAAATACAAAGAGTACAATTGATCGGTGTATTAATACGGTTCAAAATTACAGTACAAAACCTAAACCCGCAACCCTCAGTTTTGCACTATTTCTACAAAAAGAGATTTATATCTGAAGAAATTTTGTGCTAATCCGTATACACCTTCGTTATAAACTTAAATTTCAAGGGAAATAACCTTGGAATTAATCATCCCACTTTAATCATTAATTATTTGGCATTTAATCAGATAAGCAATTTATAATATATAAAAAAGCTATATTCAAAAATATAATATTTCTAATCACCCACCTTTATAGACATTTCTTAGGAAATTGCACAATTATAGAATCAGCAGCTTTTAACCCTCAGAGTCTACACTCTTTTCAATAATGAATTGAAATATTCGGCAATCAATATAGAATTGACAATATATAAGCATGCTCCTCTTATTAGATAGGCTGGCAAAGAGGCGCACCTGCTGCCTGTCATTAACTTCCTTTGATCAGAGCCAAAAACCAGGGAAACAGAAACAAATTCACCTTGGGCCTGCTTTGTCAATCACCCAGTGGCTTAAAGCAGAAGCATGAAAGAAGGACGGACACAAGCCGCCACGCTTACCAGGCAGGGTACATTCTTGTAATTACAGCTATATAAATTTCCTGCCCAGTGTCATTACCCTCGCCTGACAGTCCTGCATGATTGAAGGAGTTGCGTTACAGAAGTTCTTTAAACTTTTTTTGGGAAAGCGTCTTTGTATGATAGGTGGTGCGAAAGGTGTTCTCTCCGTTTCTGGCCTGGTTTCCGGAAAACAGGCCAAGAACGATAAAGAACCGATTGGAAAAGGATAGAAAGCGAAAGCCCCGGGTAAACTCTATTATTAAGAGTTTACCCGGGGCTTTCGCAATGGGTAAGATTACCGCTTAGAATTGAGCCGAAACGCTGTCGTTTAGTTGCTCAAGCATCGTATCCACCGCAGTGGTGTCAACTTCTCTTCTTCTGCGCGGCACTACTGTAATACAGTTATACTGTTTATTGATCTTCACGGTAGGCTTAGGGAACGGCCCCAGTTTGATGCCCAGATTAGGATCACGGTACACTTTCTCCATGAACCGCCCAAAGATAGGAAGCGCCGTTTTAGAGCCTTCACCGGTTCCGGACGTCCGGAAGTGAATACTGCGGTCTTCGCCGCCCACCCAAACGCCGGTTACCAGGTCTTTGGTGACGCCTATGTACCAGCCATCGGAATGGTTAGAGGTAGTACCGGTTTTACCGCCAATCTGGTTTCCTTTCTTCCAGAGATCATATTCCCAAAGCGCCTGCGAGGTACCGCCTGGTTCCTCCATGGTTCCTTTGAGCATGTGCACCATCAGGAAAGCGGTTTCTTCTGAGATCACCCTTTTCTGCTGCGGATTGAACTGGTCTACCACATTGCCGTTGCGGTCTTCTATCCGCATCACCAGCATGGGTTTGTTCAGGAAACCGTGGTTAATGAAGGTACTGTAGGCGTTTACCATCTCGTAAACACTCACATCAGAAGACCCCAGACCAATGGAAGGAACCGCTTCAATGGGGCTGGTGATTCCTAACCTACGGGCAAACTTACGCACCGTGTCCCAACCGATGGCCTCGGTTAACTGGGCGGTTACGGTATTGATGGAGCGGCCCATGGCGTGGCGCAAAGTCATTTGCCGGCCAGAGATGGAATGATCTGCGTTATGGGGCGACCACTCCATGGGTTTTCCGTTCTCTACGTAGCGGATGGTTACCCGCTGGTCCTGGATCTTGTCACAGGGTGAGTAACCGCCGTCAATGGCAGCCGCGTACACAAATGGCTTAAAGGTAGAACCCGGCTGGCGCTTGGCTTGCTTTACATGGTCAAACTTGAAGTTATCGTAGTCAATGCCCCCTACCCAGGCTTTGATATGGCCGGTGTACGGATCCATGGTCATCATGCCCGCCCGCAGGAACCGCTTGTAGTACCGCAGCGAGTCCATAGAACTCATGGTTACTTCCTTAGGTCCTTTCCAGGAGAACACGGTCATCTTTTTAGGCGTGTTAAGCTCGCGGTTAATGGCGGCCGTGTCATCGCCGTACTTGTTTTTTAAAGACTCGTACACCGTGGCTCGTTTAATGGAGGCCTCAATAAAGCCCGGTATCTCTTTGTCTTTGTCATCTACCCACGGATTACGCCCCCGCCAGTGGTTCTCAAACCGGTTCTGCAGGGATTTCATCTTCTCCTTCAGGGCTTCTTCGGCCAGGAGCTGCATGCGGGAGTCAATAGTCAGGTAGATTTTAAGACCATCGGCGTAAATGTCCAGGCCTTTTTCCTCGGCCCAGTTACGCACAAACTCGTTTACTGCCTGGCGGTAGTAAGCCGGCACGCCATCTAAGTGCTGCTCAACGTGGTACTTCAGATCAATAGGCAACTGGCTCAGGGAATCGGCTTGGGCAGCGGTGATCACCTTGTTACGGGCCATTTGGTTCAGCACCACATTGCGGCGAGCCAGGGCATTTTTAGGATTGAACCGTGGGTTATAGGTAGTGGGCGCCTTGAGTACCCCCACCAGCATGGCTGCCTCCTCGGGTTTCAGTTTGTCTGGCGTGGTGCTGAAGAATGTCTTGGAAGCCACCTTGATCCCGAAAGCATTGCTCCCGAAATCAACGGTGTTTAGGTACATGCCCAGGATTTCGTCTTTGGTATACCGCTGCTCCAGTTTAATAGAGGTGTTCCACTCCTTGGTCTTGGCCACAATGGTAGAAACCAACGGCACGTGCCCCAAAATGCCTTTGGTATTCTTGGTACGGGTTTTATATAGGTTTTTGGCTAACTGCTGCGTCAGCGTGGATGCTCCACGCGATTCGCCGCGGAGGTTATCTTTCACCGCCGCCAGCACCGATACCGGGTCAATCCCCTGGTGCTCGTAGAAGCGCTCGTCTTCTGTGGCCACCAGCGCTTTCACCATAATGGGGTTGATGCTGTCATACGGCACCAGGTCACGGTTCTCCCGGAAATACCGGCCCAGCAGAACCCCGTCTGACGAGTAAATCTCTGAAGGCAGGTTATTCTGCGGATTTTCCAGGTCATCTAACCCCGGTGACTCCCCAAACAAGTAAAACAGGTTGAAGTCAACGGCGAGAAAATATAAGACAATGAACGTCGCCCCGAAGACAAAGGTCTTCCAGAGGGTACGAATCAATTTATTGTATTTGGTACGCGGGGGGTTAATCTTCTGTTCTTCTGGCATGCTGCTATTACGGGCACAGAACCCGTCTTCTCACAAACGCCCAAAGTTACGGGAAAGTGTTGGTTTTCGCGAAGTTGCAAAGCTGTTTAGGGGCTATTTTCCAGAAAACAACCCCTAAACGGCCCAACTTACCAGAAAAGCTTGTTCCTGAGGCCAAAGCCAAAGCCCTTTGGATCACTTAAAATGCCAAGGGATTTTGAACCAAAGTCGGACTTTCATCAGTGCTCCTGCCAAGCCTGAGCATTAAAGATGAGGCAGGTTTCTGTTTACAGGCTCTTTTTATAAAGGTGATACAAAACCTTTTTATCATCATCGGTCAGAATCCCGTTTACTTCCTTCTGGATGAAATGGAGCTTGAAGGCCTTGATGGCGGCTTCCAGGTTCTTCACGTCATAGCCAATAATGCGCAGGGCATCTTTGGGCTGAAACGTGAGAGGGATAGTATCTACCGCCACCGTAGTGGTGGGCACCATTACGGGAGCCGGCACGGCGGCACTGTCTGGGCTTACGGCGGTAGAATCCTGGTAAAGCGGAATGGTGGTCTCAAACACTGAATTGCGCACGGCTTCTTCATCGTACCAAATCCCGAACCCGGCATCGGCCAGTTGTTTCCACGGGAACGTGGGGTTGGGATCTACCTTCCGGCTGGGGGCAATGTCTGAGTGACCTATGAAATTGGCAGCGGGTATTCCGTGTGTTTTCTTCAAAATAGTCAGAACCTGCAGCAAACTGGAGATCTGCGCCTCGGCGAAGGGCTCAGAGCCGTTATTATCCAGCTCAATACCAATGGACGTCGAATTCAGATCGGTGGTGTTGCCCCATTTACCGGCTCCTCCGTGCCAGGCGCGCAGGTAATCGCTGAGCATGTGGTACACCTTGCCATCGCGGCCAATCACGTAATGGGCACTCACCTGCGTTCTGGGGGTGGTAAAGGTTTTGAGCGTCTGCTCCGTTGAGTTCTGCGCCGTGTGGTGGATGACCACATAGTTGGGTTTGCGCATGTTAAAGTTGGTGGTTCCTACCCATTGGTCGCCCTGCTGCAGGCTGTCTTCGCCAGGATTGGTCACTGGGGTCTGGCGCAGGGTTTTGGCGTAGGTTTTCACCTGTTTCTTGTAGGCCCGGTTAGTGGTTGCGTACGGATTGCTGGTGCAGGCGGCCACTACCAACAGCACCGGCAAAAAGTGTTTGGAGGAGAAATGTTTCATAGCAATGGTTAGGAAGCCCAAATATGCTCATTTTCTGCGTACCACTGAATTCAGAAAACAACTTGATTAATACCCGGCCAACCTCTGGCTTGAAACAAAGCCTGTCAGTGCGCCTGCCATAGCTGACGCTCTATTATATAAAGGAGCCTTGCGTAAGTAAACAATTGATTCTTAGCTATTTTATTCACACCTTGTACCTACCCAGGCAGTTGGCCCGGGTAAAATTCCATGAGCGAAAGGCCTGCCAAGACTTACCTGTTTCTTCTAACCATAAATGCTTATTCCTATGGAAAACACAAAGAAAATCCTGTTCCTGACCGGTGATTTCGCCGAGGATTATGAAACCATGGTTCCCTTCCAGATGCTGCTTATGGTGGGGTATGAAGTGCATGCCGTGTGCCCCGGCAAAAAGAAAGGCGATACCATCAAAACCGCTATCCATGACTTTGAGGGCGACCAGACCTACACTGAGAAACCCGGCCACAACTTCCAGCTCACCTACTCTTTTGCCGATGTAAACCCCGCAGAATATGCCGGCCTGGTGATTGCCGGTGGTCGGGCCCCAGAATACCTTAGGCTGAACCAAACCGTGCTGGAGCTGGTGCAGCACTTTATGAAAAAAGACAAACCGCTGGCCGCAGTTTGCCACGGAATCCAGATCCTTACCGCCGCCCGCGTGGTAGAAGGACGCCGGCTTACCGCTTATCCGGCCGTTGGCCCAGAGGTAAGTCTGGCCGGCGGCACTTTTGTGCCCGTTGACGCCACCGAAGCCGTAGTAGACGGCAATCTGGTTACTTCTCCTGCCTGGCCTGGCCACCCGGCCCTAATCAGGGAGTTCCTGAAAGTGATGGGCGCCAAAATTGAAATCAATGCCACTGCGGCAATGGAGTACTAACTCTGTTCACTGGCTATTTTCCTATTTCTGGCCTGTTTTCACAGAAACAGGCCAGAAATAGCCTTTCTCAAAAAAATTTCAGACCCAGCCCTACTCTCTCGCTTATCCTTTTCTTTAAAAAACCCTCTAAACATTAAGCAAACAAACATTTTCAGTGCCTTTCAGGGCTGATATTGATTTAGGCTTATTAGAAGAAAATTACAATTAACATAAATTTTACTTCCCTTCTGGTGCTCTTTGCTTTACCTTTGTAAGCTCTCTTTGCTTCATTTAAAAGTAGTTGCTATGGATTTACCTCCTATTTACCTAGCAAATGAGTTTGAACCTCTTCCGGAAGAGCTTTATTCTGTAGAATCTGGCAAGCCTTTCCATTCATGCATCACGTGTCACCAGCCTCTGCTCCAGGACGGAGTTAATTACCTGCTGGAGAAGGCCGTTCGGTATTATCCAGAGGCAAAGGTGCAAGACGTGATTTTTGAGTACGCTATGTGCATGAACTGCGCCCAGCAGTTACGGGAAGAGCTCTCGCAGGAGTCAAAAGCCAATATTGATGCCTTCTTTGCCGAGCGGGTAAACCTGGTTGCAAGGCGCGAAGCCCTGATGGCGCTGCCTGATCCTCTTCGGTTAGAGAACTGGATTTCGCATTGCCTCATTACGGGTATTCCGCGTACAGAATGCACCGAGTACCAGATTTATGCCCAGTGCGATGGCCACGACCTTCTCTACACCTACATGCCCTACATGATCAGCAGCCAGGCCATGGAGGAAATCCAGGAACTGATCTCGGCGCACACCCGCCAGGTCCTGGATGATTTCATGGATCAGCACTTTGGCTTACCGCCAGAACTCCGCTCCCTGCTGCAGGATAAGTTGGTGTTGATTTAGAAGTTTCGTTTCTGGCTTTGTATGGAGTAGGTTTCTATCTTTCCGAAGTAGAACCAAACCAGTTAACCTGAACCAGAATGCGCCAATCTCTCCTACTGCTTTTCTGCCTGTGTTTATCGGCAACGACCTTTTCTCAGTCCAGGAAGACCGCCAAAACCACCGTTTCTCCCGATGACAAAGCGGTAGAGGCCGCCGTTGTGCGTTTCTTTGACGGCATGCGGGCCGGCGACAGCACCATGGCAAGGTCTGTACTGGCACCAAACGCCCGGCTGTTCTCAGTAAGCGCAGACAAAACCGGCAAGGTACTACCCCGGGAAACGCCCATGAATAAGTTTGTGGAGATGATTGCGCAGCCGCACCCGCAGGTGTTGGATGAGCGCATCTGGGACGTGAAAGTAAGCATTGACGGAGATCTGGCTACGCTTTGGTGCGAATACGCCTTCTATATCGGCGATACCTTCAGCCACTGCGGCGTAGATGCGTTCCAATTGTACCGCAGCCCCGAGGGCTGGAAAATTTTTGTCATCTCTGATACCCGCCGAAAGGAGAATTGCGACCTGAAAGCCGCACAGGCAGCTAAAAGCAAATCGACTCCCTAACCCTATTTATATCGTTTTAGACCTTTTCTTTAGGAAAGAGGCCTAAAACGACAGCTTCTCTTTAGAAGGAGACTTTGGTTTTATTCTTCAACTGGCAGGATTTAAGCCAGGCTAGCGCATCTTCACGGTTGTTGAACATACAGTATTCCAGTTGTCGGCCGATCTGGCTTATTTTCATGACCTGGCCGGCCGCATCACCGTAGGAATGTTCCTGGGCTACATGGGCCAGGTACCGCAACCCGTATTTCATGGCCCGGGGCAACCAGTCTTTCTCCAGCCAGGCCACGGCATCGGCCCAGGGACCGGTATGCTCGGTATTATCGTTCAGTTTGTAAGGGCATCCTGTTTGGGCCAGCACCTCCAGGCCAATCTCGCACGCTTTGCGCAGATCATTCTGCGAGGCGTACCCGAACCATTTGGTGTCTATCACGTCCAGGCTAGGGTTGTGTTCTATTACATAATACACTCTATCAAAAGAGTTTTTGGCTTCTTGGTACATGACAGGACCTATTTGGGACGGGGTTTAGATAGAAAGAGCACACAGGTGACGAGGGGCTACAATAAAAGTAGGTCTATTTTGCATGGCTTCAAACTACCCATGCCAATAAACTTGCGGCATAATAACAGATTGATTTGCTCCAGGCACTTCGTTCCACTTTACCCGTGAACAACCTTGCTCACCGTTTGTTTAAGCAGTGTCAGGAAAACCCTGAAAAAAAATCCGGCAGATGCAATCAAAGTGCCATCTGCCGGAAACATGATTACCTGGTTAGCCGCCAACGAAGTCCTTCTTCGGTTTCTCCGTCTTGCTTAAAGCCGTTTTTCTGCAGCACCCGCTGGGAAGCCACGTGCTGCACCAGGGTGTCTGCGATGACAGATGTTACGTCTGGGTGCCTGAAAAGCCAGGAAAGCAGTCCCTGCACTGCCTCGGTGGCGATGCCCTGTCCTTCAAACTTGCGGTCAATGAAATAACCAAGCATGGTTTCTCCTTTGGTGGTAGGCTTGCCGGCTACTCCAATGCCTCCTACCGTCAGGTTCAATTGCTCATGGATGATGAGCCAATGGGTATACCAGGCATATTCCTCTGGATTAGCTTCTACTTTGGGCAGCACGTACTCAGAGATAGCCACCTCAAACTCCTGTAAGAAACCAGGATCGGCGTTCAGCTCAAACTTCGAGGGTGCAAGGCCCAGCATCTGCTCCAGTTGCTGCCTGCTCTGCACCAGGGCCCGCAAGTGAGTGAGGGTAAGGGGGAATAACTGTAAACGGGGTGTTTTTATAGGTAACATGGTTTTTGCTTAACATTGAAAAAATAAAGACAATACTTACTTAGCCTTCCCTGAAAGAAAGGCGAGCAAAGCCTTAAAGGCATTTTGTTAAGCAATGCCAGGCATTATGAAAGAAGAAATCTGCGTGAACAGAGGCGTTAGTTGAATATTTAAGTAAACTTAGCAAATATTCGCTTCCGTTATCCTTTTTGCGGCATGAACACACCCGCCTTCTTCCTTCTGGCGCTTGCCTTGCTTCTTCCTTTTCTGGCTCCGGCCCAGGACCTGCAGAAACCTTTTAAAGAATGTGGTCTGGAAGGCAGCACCACCGTGTATGACACCCGCCAAAACCGCTGGACCTTCACCAATCAGCAGGATACCCAGAGAGCTACTCTGCCCGCCTCTACCTTCAAAATCCTGAACTCTCTGATTCTGCTGGAGGAGAAAGCCGTGCGCGATGAACACGAGGTGTTGAAATGGGATGGCCAGCAACGCAGCATTTCTGCCTGGAACGCCGATACCGACATGAAAAATGCCTTCGCTAATTCCACGGTTTGGTTTTACGTGCGGCTGGCCGAGCAGATTGGCAAAGACAAATACCGGGCTTACCTGAAACGATGCGGCTACGGAAACGGCAAACTGACCAATGGGCAAGGCGCTGATTTCTGGAACTACGGCGACTTTGCCATCTCGCCCAAAGAGCAGATTGAATTCCTCCGGAAGTTTTACCGCGAGCAACTGCCGTTTTCCAAAGAGAGCATCAGAAAGGTAAAACAGATGATGGTGGCCGAGCAGACTCCCGCTTACACCTTACGCGGCAAAACCGGCTGGACTTCTTACGGCGGCATAGACAATGGCTGGTGGGTAGGCTATCTGGAAACCAAAGACAACGTCTATTTCTTTGCCACGCGGGTCCACAAAGACAAGAATACCGCAAACGACAATTTCGCTTCCTGCCGGAAGACCATCACCAAACAAATCCTGCAGCAGTTGGGCATTTTACCAGCCGCCTGATCTCGGTTTTTATCCTGCTTTATTTAAAACAAGCTTAAAACAACAGCCAATAAACCAACTCCCAAACCCAGAAAGTCAATGGAACCCAGAATCACCCTTATCACCTTAGGCGTAGCCAACGTTGCGGCCGCCACCCAGTTTTATGAATCGGTTTTCGGGTGGAAGCGTACGGCTGACAGCCAGGAAGGCATCTCGTTTTTCCAGCTCAATGGCCTGCAACTCGCGCTTTTCCCAACGGAGGACCTGGCGCAGGATGCTCGTGTTCCCGCAGACGGTACCGGGTTCAAAGGGTTCAGCCTGGCGCACAACCTGCGCAGCGAGCAAGAGGTGGATGCGCTCTTTCTGGAACTGCAATCCAGGGGAGTCATCATTCTAAAGCAGCCCGAGAAAGTATTCTGGGGAGGCTACAGCGGCTACTTCTCAGACCTGGATGGGCACCTGTGGGAAGTTGCCTACAACCCATTTCTGCCGCTGGATGAAAAGGGCAACACGGCTCCCTAAAGGCTGTGCATGAAAGCGCATACACTTCTCTACCTTCGCGGCAGAATCCTTCCCCGTAAGAATTTGCGTATGTTTTCACATGGATAAAAAGGCGCTCCTTCCCTTGTTTCTGCTGCTTCTCCTGTTTATTTCTGTACAGGCCCAGCATGCAAAAAGAATTGAAATTGGCCTGCAGCTAGGCCCCAACTATACCTTCTTACGGGGAAACAAAGCGGTAAACCAGGTAAAAGGCGAAGCCAGAATTGCCGGGGGCGCCTACCTTAGGTACGCGGTGGGAAAGGTATTTCTGAGAACGGCGTTCCTGTACGAAAACAAGAGCAATAAGCAGGAAGAGGTCTCCCTGAGCTATGATGCTGACGGAAACGTGGTTGGTGAAACACCTTATTCGCTGCGGCAGGAGTTTCATTACCTTACCGTACCGGCCTTACTAGAAGTGCCTCTTCCCCTGAAAGGATTTCACGTTCTGGCCGGACCATATTTCAGCTTTCTGCTGGGGCAGGACATAACGGCTCATGGCGAATCTCTGGAGTATACCTCCTTCTACCGAAGAATTGACACAGGGCTTTCCGGGGGAGTTTCCTACTACAAGCCCATTTCTGCTTTCTTCAACCTGAAAGCAGAGTTACGGCATAATCTGGGCCTGCTGAACATCAACAAAGACCAGGAGGAATCCGCCGCCGTCAGGACCAATGCCACTAACCTCCTGTTAGGGGTTGGGTACAGTTTCTAAGCCAGTTCACCTAAGATCTCCGCATTCAGAAGCTAACTCCTGCTGAAAAGCTGTTTTGGGGCTGTTTTTCAGAAAACAGCCCCAAAACTACTCTACCCGATGGTAATGGTATAAGCGGTTTCAAATGTTTCGCCGGAGCCCAGAGACTGAATTCCCTCTTTCTCGCTTAGTTCAATGGGACCGCCGGTGCTGCCCGCCACTCCGCACCAGGGTTCAATGCAAAGGAAAGGCGCGCCCACGCGTTTGGTCCAGATGCCCAGGTACGGGAAGTTAGGGAAGCTTACCTGCACGAAATGCGGATGCTGATCGGTTTTGATGGTGACGCGGTCTGAGCGGAAAGCCTTGAACACCATGGCGTCTTTTTCATACTGCTCGTAACGGAGCGGCAGAATGGCCATGTTGTCCAGCACGGGCTCGGTTTGGCCGTTCTGCAAACCGGTGCCGTCTTCCAGCAGGTAGCGGGCTAAGGTCTCGGGTT
This sequence comes from Sabulibacter ruber, assembly GCF_017355955.1. Classification (GTDB taxonomy): domain Bacteria; phylum Bacteroidota; class Bacteroidia; order Cytophagales; family Hymenobacteraceae; genus Nibribacter; species Nibribacter ruber_A. Next base: position 2,370,058 of record NZ_JAFFID010000001.1, read on the forward strand.
GGGAGAACTCCAGGTAGTAGTCTTCAAACGCGCCGCCGGGTTGCATGGGCACATTAAAAGCCGGGTGTGCGCCAATTGAGAACAGCATCTCGCCCTGGCCGGTGTGCTCTACCTGCCATCTTACCTCCAGCGTTTGATCCTGCAATGTGTAGCTAATGCGCAGCGCGAAATCAAAGGGGTAAATTTTCTTGGTTTCGTCTGAAGACCTTAGCTCGTACACCAACCGGTTTTCTTCTTCCTGCACCAATTCAAACTCTTTGTCCCGGGCAAAACCGTGCTGCGGCAAGGAATAGGTTTGTCCCTTGTGCAGGTACTGGTCTTGCGGCAAACGGCCCACAATTGGGAACAGCACCGGGGCGTGCCGGTTCCAGAACTCGGGGCTGGCCTGCCAGATGTACTCGCGTTCGCCGTCTTTTTTCAGGAAGCTGCACAGCTCGGCGCCCGCAGTTTTCACTCCCACGCGCACGTATTCGTTTTCCAGGAAAGAGGTTTTCATAGTGATTCAGTTTTATGGGTGAAGAACCTGATCAACGGCTCTGATGGCGTTGCGCAGCCGTTCATCGGCGGAGCCGGAAATCTCTACGAACGGAACTCCCAACTGTTCCAGCTCCCGCCGGTACCAGTCATGGAAAAACTGGCGCAGGTGCGGGTGCTCGCGCTGAGGGTCTGGTTGCCACGGCAGGTCAATGTCCATGAACAGGTACAGGTCAACGTCCTGTTTTCTGAGCTCTTTCACAATAAAGGGCGCTACTTCATCATAGGCGTGCTCAGACCAGATTTTAAGTACCAGCAGTTCCGTATCCAGGAAAAGCAGCGGCGGATTCTTCTCTGCCTCGGCTTTCCAAAGGGCAAGCTGCCCGCGCGCGATGGCCTCCAGATCTGAGGCTTCGTACGCCCTCCCCAATGAGTCAAGGTAGGTACGGGCGTATTCCGGCACCCAGGGCGCTCCGTAATGATGGGCCAACTGGCTCGCCAGGGTAGATTTCCCGGTACTCTCGGGGCCGGTGATCGCTATTTTAACCAAACTACTGGGGTTTAATGGAAACCTGTTTGGGGCCTGTTTTTCCGAAATCAAGCCCTAAACAGTTGATGAAGCGAAAGTAGGTAAAATTCAGCTGTGCCTTCGTTTCTCAAAAACGAGCCAGAAAAGGCAGGCTCCTGTGGGAAGCAAAGTTCTACTGAGCGGTGGTGGTTTTCTTCCGGAAATCCAGGTTGTAGGTTAGGCCTACTTGCAGGGTGTGGTTGTTTTCAAACCAAACGCCGTTGCGTTGCGCCACGTGCTGGTGCAGGTAACCCACCTCCAGCGTGGCGTCTTTGTGGAAACGGTACCCTACTGCGGCGTAAGCGCGGTTCTGGTCAAAGATGTTGTTGGTCACGTTCGGCCCGAAGTTAACGAACACCTCATCATACAAGCCCAGGTAAAACTCTTTGTCTTCCAGGGTTGGGCCCGCCAAAGGAATTGTGGTGCGGAACTGGTAACGAACGCGGTTCATGTAGGTGTAGTCCTCGGCCCCGGCGAACTTAATCCAGCGCTGCTCCAACCGGAACCGGTGCTGCAAACCAAAGATGCCTTGCTGGTCTTTCAGTTGCAGCTGCTGGTAGGTGCGCTGCTCCGGAAAATCATCGCTGGCGGGGTTGTCTCCGTACGGATAGGTGTGCACATACGCGTACCCGCCCGCTATTGAAGCTCTTTCTGAGAGGTTATACACCAACGCCACCCGGGGCATGAACTGCTGAGGCTCCGTGATTACTTTATATCTACGCAACTGGAATTCTGTGTGCAGGCCCCATTTGTGGGAAAGGTGGTGCGTACCGTAGTACATGAACCAGCCATTGTAGTTGGTGTCATGTCGCCGATTGTTCTGGGCAATTACGTCTGAAAGCGAAAGAGTGAGAAGCAGGAAGCTTACAAGTAAGAGTTTTTTCATAGTTGTACTGGGCAGTCTACCGGGCGATGGGTGTTCACCCGCGGGGTTAAGGTTGCAAATCAAAAGGTAAAATCTGATTACGGCCAATTGAAGCAGTAGTTTTTAGGTTATTTTCTGAAAAAGAGGCTAGAATCCACAAACAAGAGGCAAAAAAAGCAGAAAACCCGCCACAAAAGCAGCGGGTTTTCTGGGGAAGTATATTTTAAAATCAGGTTATGAAAGCAAGCTAGTTTACCAGGCTATGGTAGCTTTGGCTCTTCTTGCGGTTGCCGTAATCATCCAGGTTCATGCGCAGGGCAAAGCCAGGCACTCCGTAAATGTACGTTGGAGACACCTGCACAATGGATGGTTTACGGCCCCAGCGGTTCCGGTGCGACAGGTAAGCCAAGTGCGAGGACAACATACCAATACCCGCTCCCACAAACACATCAGACTGCCAGTGCTTGTTGTTGAGCATCCGGAAAGCGCCTACGCTGGTGGCAATGGTGTACGCGCCAATGCCGTACCACGGGCTTTTGTGCTTCAATTCTGAGTTCAGGATAGACGCCGCCAAAAAAGCCTGCGCCGTGTGCCCCGAGGGCATTGATTCTCTGTTCTCTCCGTTAGGCCGCTCCAGGTTAGAGACCTGTTTGATCCCAAACACCGTGACCGCAAAGATGGCTTCGGCTTTCAGGATAAGGATGGAGGTGTTCAGGAAATCATTGTTGGACTTGACGTTGAAGAGGTTGGCGGCGGCTAATTCTACGTACGGCGCAATGAGTAGCGCATCGTCAACCCTCGTTCGGAAATTAGGAAAATGCTTCTGTATGTCGCGTTTAGCATCATAGCTGCTGTAGATACCGTTGTCCTTGATGGTGGTGAGACCATAGGCAATCAGGATGGTGGGAATAATGGTGGCTCTGAATGCTTTTGACTTGAAAAAGGGGGCTTTGGTATCAGGAGCGGTAACCGGATCCTGGTATTTTTTCAAAGTATCGGTGACTACAGGGTCTTGGTACTTTTTCAGGGTGTCTGCCTCCTGAGCCATCAGCTCCTGGCCAGACAAGCCAATGCAAAAGGTAAGCGCAAGCCAAAGACGTACAATATTTTTCATAATCCGATTATTGAGTGAGAATGTTATCATCTGCTTAATCGTTAGAAAAATTGAAAGGGTTGCCCCTAACGCACACTTTTTTATTGGCTTCTTTTTAAAGTGGTACCAATTCAAAATCTAAGCTCCGGGAAATCAATCAACTCCCTTCTGACTAGCTTTTGTTTGGACAATACCGGTAAGACCACCGCTTGACCTTCCTTAATCTGCCACCCACTTACCAGATTTTTTCAGGTTTCTCAGGCGGCTTTTTCTGCTTGATTCTGCTGCAGGCTTTTCTTCCAGTCCACGTAGCCCCACCACGCCAGGGCAAGGTACAGAAAGTATAAAACGGCGGTAGGATAAAGCTCTTTGTAGATATAGATAGGCACGTACACGGCATCCACGGCAATCCAGATCAGCCAGTTTTCCAGTTTTTTCCGGCTCATGAGCCATTGGGCTCCCAGGCTTACCGCAGTGGTGGCGGCATCCCAGTAGGCTAAATCGGCATCGGTGTTATTCTTGAGGTAGGTACCCAGGCCAATGGTAAACAAGGGCACAAACACCAGCAGCCACACCCACTGCCGGGACGTCATCTTAGACACGGGGCGCTCTGCCCGCTGGTTGCCTTTGTGCAGCCACATGTACCACCCGTAAAAGTTGAGCCCGGCAAACATGACCTGCAGGCCCATATCGGCGTAGAGGCGGGCATCGTAGAAAATGATAATGTACAGGGTCACGCTGATGAGCGCGATGGGAAAGGTCCAGATGTTCTGCCGGGCAGCCAGCCACACGCACAGCAAACCCGTGATTACGCCTGTCACCTCGGTGACAGTGGCCAGATCCCATTGGCTTGGGGAGAAAAGATCCATAGAAAGCTTTTTTGCCGGCTTCTGTTTTAGGGCTGTTTTTCAGATTAGTGCCTCAAAACAGAAGAAAGCATGGGTAAAGGTCACAAAAATAGAAGCTTCAGAGTTGGTTGTACCTGGCAGGAACCCTTTCCGTCAAAATAATTTGGGGTATCTTTGCCCTATGCTACCCGAGATCACGCCCCAACAACTGAAAGAACGCTTGGACCGCCAGGAACCGCTGCAACTCATTGACGTGCGCGAACCGCAGGAGTGGGCAATCTGCAATCTGGGCGGCCAACTGATTCCCCTTGGTGAGATTCCCAAACAAGCAGCTAGCCTAGACAAGGAAACGCCCACGGTGCTCATCTGCCACCACGGTTTCAGAAGTGCGCAGGCGTTGATGTTCCTGCAACAGCGCCACGGCTTCAACAACCTGCTGAACCTCAAGGGCGGCGTACATGCCTGGGCGCAGGAAGTAGACCCTACTTTTCCGGTATACTAAACGAAACCGATTTTGGCCTTTTTTAAGTAAATGAGGCACAAAACGGTAGCCTTGGTAAAGAAAGTTTTTCTCCACACACTAGGATATTCAACTTTTCCCTTAATTTTACGTGGCAAATACCATATACGCTATTTGCCATGCAGTCTCACGCTCCCAATTTGTTGTTCGAAGCCCTGACTTACGACGACGTTCTTCTCTTACCCGCTTATTCTGAGGTACTTCCCAAAGACACGAATACTTCCACCCAACTCACCCGCAACATCAGGGTAAATATTCCTATTGTGTCGGCGGCCATGGATACCGTGACCGAGGCAGATATGGCTATTGCCATGGCGCAGGAAGGCGGTATCGGGTTCATCCACAAAAACATGGGCATCCGGCAGCAGGCCGAGCAGGTGCGCAAGGTGAAACGCTCTGAGAGCGGCATGATCCTGGATCCCGTTACGCTGAACGAGCACGCCACCCTGGGCGATGCCGTGCAGATCATGAAGGAGCACAAGATTGGCGGTATTCCGGTGGTTTCCGCTGATAAGAAACTGGTAGGCATCATCACCAACCGTGACCTTCGGTTCGAGAAAAACTACTCGGTGAAGGTTTCTGAGATCATGACCAAAGACCGCCTGGTAACGGCCCCCAAAGGCATTGAGCTGGACAAAGCCGAGGACATTCTGCAGGAGTACAAGATTGAGAAACTGCCCGTGGTAGACGACAACGGCGTGTTGGTGGGTCTGATCACCTATAAAGACATCCTGAAAAGAAAGCACCGCCCTTACGCCTGCAAAGACGAATTCGGTCGGTTACGCGTGGGAGCTGCCGTTGGGGTAACACCGGATGTATTGGACCGCGTAGGCGCTCTGGTAGAGGCTGGCGTAGACGTGATCAGCGTTGACACTGCCCACGGACACTCCAAAGGCGTGATGGATGCGGTACGTAGAATCAAAGACGCGTTCCCGCACGTGGACCTGATTGCCGGAAACGTGGCTACCGCCGAAGGTGCCCGCGCCCTGGCCGATGCCGGCGCCGATGCCGTGAAAGTGGGCGTTGGTCCTGGTTCTATCTGTACTACCCGTATCATTGCTGGTATTGGGGTACCGCAGCTTTCTGCCGTGATTGAAGCCGTGAAAGGTCTGGAAGGAACCGGCGTACCAGTGATTGCCGACGGGGGTATCAAATTCTCCGGCGACATTGTGAAAGCCATTGCCGGCGGTGCCAGCACCATCATGATCGGTTCACTTTTAGCGGGTACTGAGGAAGCCCCCGGTGACATGCAGATCTTTGAAGGTCGTAAATTCAAAACCTACCGTGGTATGGGCTCAATTGAAGCCATGGGCGAAGGTTCTAAAGACCGCTACTTCCAGGATGCCGAGGACGATGTGAAGAAACTGGTGCCCGAGGGCATTGTGGGCCGCGTACCATACAAAGGCCTGGCCGGCGAGGTGCTGTACCAACTGGTAGGTGGCTTGAAGGCTGGTATGGGCTACTGCGGTGCTCCAGACATTGAAACCCTGAAGAAAGCCAAAATGGTGAAAATCACCGGAGCCGGTCTGCGCGAAAGCCATCCGCACGATGTACAGATCACCCGTGAAGCGCCTAACTACAGCCGCTAATCACCTCTTTTGGTAGTTTCTTTCAGAAAATACTCAGCTCTGCTCAATTCTTTTTGGGCAGAGCTTTTTCTTTAAGATTATCGCGGAGAGATTAGCATCTAATTAACCCATGTACCTTTTATTCTACCGGGAAGTCAAGAAGATAATAAGCTTCAGCACTTTAACCACCCTGCATCTGCGGCTTTCCTGAATACTAAAATGCAGGTGTTAATCAAGCGCTCCGTTGGCAGTAGCCTTTTTCCAAGCCTCTGCTATATCAGGCCACATTTCCCACAAGACATTTATTCATAGCAACTTGAAGAAATAAAAGCGATCAATCCCGTCAAAAACCAGGCGTAAAAGCGGGTTTGAGCAGCCAGATCATCTTTGCTCCCACCTTTGCGCAACCTGAGAATTTTTCTTTTCGGCTTTGTGTTTTCTAGTTACCCCTGCGCTCATTTTTTTGGAATCCTTTCTATTTTTATTGGCTCAATGCATTTACCAGAGCAATTGAATCACTAGAAAAATCTGATTTCGGACAGGTTTGAAGAACATAACTTTTTTTTAGTTACTTTTAAAAAATTCTCGTATTCACCCAAATCTAACACCTAAACACCACCAGCAGGCAACGTCACCAATGCCCCAAGACACAACTATAAAGCGGTTATCTTTTTTTACCGGATGCGTGAGCTGGGTGCTTCTATTGGTGAATGTGTTGTTTTTGGCCCGCCAAGGGCATGAGGGAGTTGCCAATGCCGCAGTCCCTTACCTGAACAACGTGCTTTCTGTGCTCTTCATTCTTTCTGTGTTTCTGTACCAGCGGTGCAACGTGCCGGTGCAGCGTAACGCAGAGTTCACGTCTCCGCTTTGGAACCTCTTTGTAAAAGGAGGCCTGGGTGCGTACGTCTGTATGCTGCTGTACATTGGCTACCCCGGCCTGAACCAACAATGGATCAACAGCCCTTACCTGCTGGATATCATTTACCAGATCCTCTTTGGGTTTCTGGTGTATTTTTTGGGAAAAGGGTTCTATACGTGGCGGCAATTCATTCTTTACCACAAGACCAAAGACCTGCAAGCGCAATGGAAATGGTTTGAGATACTGGTTTATCTCACGCTGTTGGTGCCTTTACTGAACGTGAAGTACATGCAGCACATCTTCCTGATCCTGGATCTGGGCCTGCTTCTGCTGTACAGCCTGTACATGAGTGTGCACCTCAGGTGGGTGGCCCTCCTAAGCCTGGACAAGAAATGGGGAAGCATTTTCCTGCTCACGGCCATTTTGCTTTCTGGGGTACTGTTTGTCAACTTCCTCTTCCGCTATGCAGACTCTCCTGAACTGGTGGTAGACTACACAGACAATCCGTTCATCCTGCTTACCCTTGCGTTCGTGCTGCTCTATGCCTTGGCGTCTTTGCTGGTGGCCTTGTTCAGTTTGCCCACTTCTAAAGTATTTGAGCAGAAAAACGCCGACCTGCTGAGTTTCCAACGGTTGAGCCACACTATTCAGCAAGGCCAGAGCGAACAGGAAGTGTATCAGCTTCTGTTTGAAAGCGCCACCAAAGCCACCGGGGCAGATGCGGGCTGGCTGGAGATAGGTGAGCAAAAGTATACAGACCCCTCCAGGTTCAGAGAGATTGCCCCCGATGACGATGTACAGGCCATGGTGAAAGCCATTGTCACCCTGGTGCATGAGGAGGACAAAACCGCCCGAGACAATGTGTACATCAACGGAGACCTTAACCTACACCCAGAGTTCAGGAACCTGAACAGCCCGTACAACTCATTGCTGGTAGTTCCCTTGGCCTCCACCAAGCGCCGGTATGGCTACTTATACCTTTTGCTGGAAGTAGAGCAGGGTTTTGATCCAGATACCGTGAGCGTGGTGCAATCTTTTGCAAACCAAACGGTGCTTACCATTGAGAACCTGCGGCTCATGGAAGAATCATTGCAGAACGAGCGCTACAAAGAAGAACTCAAGATTGCCAGTTTGGTACAGGACCGCCTGAACCCCAAGACCTTCCCCACCGATACCTGGTTTGAGATCAGCACCTACTCCCAGGCCGCCAAAGAAGTGGGAGGCGACTTCTATGATTACCTGCAACTGAGCGAGTCGCGCATTGCCATCATCATTGGAGACGTGTCTGGGAAAGGGATTTCCGCGGCGTTTCACATGGCCCAGATGAAAGGGATTTTCCACGGCCTCATGCAGCAGGACCTGTTGCCAGACGAGTTCATGGTGCAGGCCAACAGTGCCCTGAGCCGTTGCCTGGAGAGAACATCGTTCATCACCTCAGCCTTGTATATCATTGATTACAAGATGCAGGGGGTTTCCTTTGCCCGGGCGGGCCATTGCCACACACTTTACTACAACTCTATGATGGAAGATACGTTCTATTTCCAGACAGAAGGGTTGGGTCTGGGCATTATCAGGGATGCCTCCTACGCCAAGCGCATTCACCGCCTCCACTATGATTACAACCCCGGAGATGTGATGGTCATCTACACAGATGGCATTGTGGAAGCCCGCAATGAACGGCAGGATGAATACGGCGAGGAACGTCTCAAATACATGCTTTCCCAAACGTATCATTTAGAGGCAGAGGACATTAAAAGCGCTATCATCAACGATGTCAACGACTTCAGCAATGACACCCTGCACGATGACCAGACTCTGCTCGTAATCAAGTTTAAACACCGTCAACCTAATATTTAGAGGATTCGTAAAGAAGCACGATGAAGATAAAACATACTATTACCGACAACACTATCACCATCAGCCTGGATGGTGAGTTAGATGCCAGTTCCTCTGTGCTGCTGGATGAAGAGCTTTCCAATCCCAGCATCATGATGTTTGGCAAAATTCTGGTTGACTGCAAGAACCTCAACTACATTTCCTCTGCGGGCCTGGGCGTGTTCATCTCGCATTTGCAGCGCTTTGAAGACGCGCAGATCAAGCTGATCTTCTTTAACATGCAAGAGAAGGTACGTAACGTATTTGAGATTCTGGGATTAGATCTGCTTATGACCATTGTCTCTTCCTATGAAGAAGCTGTGACCATAGCCAATGACTAACAAGATCCGGGTCAGTTGTGACAGGAAGAACCTAAAGACCATCCGCGCGTTTGTGACGGAAACACTCTTACCTGCCCATTTGTCTGAGATCACGTTAAACCAGATCATCCTGGCCGTAGACGAGATCTGCGCCAACCTGATCATCCACTCCAACCAGGAAGACAGCCGTAAATTCATTTGTCTTTCCATCCATTATGATAAGAAGGAAATCGTGATTGAGCTGGAAGACAACGGCACCCCTTTTGTGAAGGCAAACTATAAGGAACCTAATATCCATGACAACATCAGGTCAGGGAAAAAAGGGGGCGTGGGGGTGGCTCTGGTTAACCGCATTATGGACAAAGTAGAATACAGCGTGAACGGCTCCACCAATATTTGCCGGCTTCACAAATACCTGCAATAAGCCACCCCGTAAATTTTTGATCCTTTGCACAATAAAAACAGTTTTTGGGCTGTTTTGAGCAAAAGATGCCAAAAATGGGGTGGGTTCTCCCCTCTCCTTTTTCTATGGCACTATGTTTTTCAATAGTAGCCCATTCTCTCCAAAAAAATGAGTAAAATTGCATAATGTTAGGGAAGCCTTGACACCCAGACATCCTGCATTTTGCTGATACCTATGCGAGTTTCTTCTTTGTATGTGGGCCTAAGCGCCCTGCTCCTCTTCCAGTGTACTTCTCAAAAGAAGTCAGCTGAACCCGCTCTGCTTACCATTGGCCCAGAAAAGGTTCCTGTATCTGAGTTTGCCTATGTCTATGAAAAAAACAACGGCTCAGCAGACAGTGCCTATACCAGCGCCAGCGTAAATGAGTACCTCAACCTCTACACCAATTTCAAACTGAAGGTGGCCGAGGCCAAAAGCCGGGGATTGGATACAACCCAGTCTTTCAGAACCGAGCTGAACGGGTATAAAGATCAACTGGCGCAACCCTACTTAACAGAGAAAAGTGTTACCGACCAGCTGGTGCGGGAAGCCTACGAGCGCCTGAAAAAAGAAGTAAACGCCACCCACATCTTGGTGACCGTAGATGCAGAAGCCGATCCTAAAGACACGCTGGCGGCTTTCCAAAAGATCTCTGATTTAAGAAACCAGGCCATAAACGGAACCTCGTTTGAAGCACTGGCCCAACGGTTCTCAGAAGACCCATCGGCCAGGGAAAACAACGGCAACCTGGGATATTTCACGGCGCTGCAGATGGTGTATCCGTTTGAGAACGCCGCCTACAATACCCCCGCCGGGCAGATTTCTCAGCCGGTAAGAACCCGCTTTGGGTACCACATCATCAAAGTGAACGAGGTACGTCCGGCCCAGGGTGAAATCAAAGTGGCCCACATCATGGTGCGTGCTCAGCAGGGTTTGCCTAAGGCAGACTCAGTGACCGCCAAGAAAAAAATAGACGAGATCTACAGCCGCGTACAGCGCAAGGAAGACTGGAACAGATTAGCTTCCCAGTTCTCTGAAGACGCAGCCTCAGCTGACAACGGTGGGGAGCTGCCATGGTTTGGCACCGGCCGCATGATTCCTTCTTTTGAGGAAGCCGCCTTTGCCTTGGCCAAGCCAGGAGCAATCTCAGCGCCAGTGCAAACTCCGTACGGCTGGCACATCATCAAATTGCTGGAGCGCAAAGAACTGCCTACGTATGAGGAGATGGAAACCTCGCTCCGTAACCGCATTGCCAAAGATTCCCGTTCAGAACTGAACAAAGCTGCGTTCCTGCGCCGCATCAAAACCGAAAACAAATTCCAGGAGAACCAGACCATCAAAGAAGCTACCCTTCGCCTGGCAGATTCTACTTTGTTAAGTGGCAAATGGAAATTCAACGTTCCGGCAGAGCCAAAGAACCTGCCTGCTGCTACGTTGTTCACCATCAGCGGCCAACCTTACACCGTAGGCAACTTTGCTACCTACATTGAGGCAAACCAACGCCCAAGACAGAACGCTTCTCCCGCTCACGCCATGAACCTGCTGTACGACCGCTTTGTGGAAGCCAGCTTGCTTAACTATGAGCGCGAGCACCTGGAGGAAAAACACAAAGACTACAGAATGCTGGTGAACGAGTACCATGACGGTATTCTGCTGTTCCAGCTGATGGAAGAGAAGGTATGGGCCAAGGCGGTGGAAGACACCACAGGTTTGAAAGCCTACTTTGAGGCCAACAAAGACAAATACATGTGGGGTGAGCGTGCCCAGGCTACTATTCTGAGCGCTGCCACCCCGGCAATTCTGGAGCAGGCCAAAGCCCAGTTGGAGCAAGGCAGATTCCAGTCGGTGCGCAACAGGCAGGCAGATCTTACCTTCACCTTTGGGAACGATGATCTTTCTAAGGCCGGGAAAGCCCAGTTAGACCAATTAGCAACCGCCATGCAGGCAGACACATCGCTTTCCCTGGAGTTAACCGGCTACCTGGATTCCCGCGAGGCCACCAACAAAAAGAACGCGAACCTGCCCACCCGCCGGGCCACTGCCGTGAAGAACTATTTGCTGCAGAAAGGAGTTGACAAAGAGAAAATTGAGTTGGTGCCAGCCGCTGGCCAGTCTGCCAGTTCCCGTAACGCCCGCAGAGTAGCCCTCACTGTATATTCTTCAGATCTGCAGGCCCTGGCAGAGCAACTGAACCAAAGCAACCCACTGGCCCTGCAAGTTACCTCGCGTAAGTTCCAGCGCGGCGAAAACAAGATGCTGGATGGCGTTACCTGGAAACCGGGCACCTACAACCTCACTCATGAAGGCAGACCAACCTGGGTGAAGATTGAGCAGGTAGAGGCTCCAACTCCTAAGAAGTTGAGTGAAACCCGCGGGGTGGTCATCTCAGATTACCAGAACTTCCTGGAGCAGGAATGGATCAAAGAACTGCGCCAGAAATATCCGGTGAGTGTCAATCAGCCAGAAGTGCAGAAGCTTATTAAGAAGTAAGCCGGACAGAAGTTTCCTTTAGTGGAGCGGTTTACCTAGCTTTGTCTGTTCACGACTATACTATTTTGCAAGAGAAGCGGTTCTATAGAAAGCTACCGCTATACAGAGTAACATGAAAATCAGAATATCTATTTCTTCTTTTTTTAAAACCATTCTAACTGTTTGCGTTCTGGCCTCCTTTGCGCAACAGGCAGAAGCCCAGCAGGCCACGTTGGTAGACAACATTGTGGCCAAGGTGGGAGGACACATCATTCTGCGTTCAGAGTTGGAGTTCCAGCACGCCAACGCGGTGAGCCAGGGCTACAAGTCTCCAACCCTGCGTTGCGAGATTCTGCGGTCTTTGGTGCAGAACAAACTGTTGCTAGCCCGTGCCGAGGTGGATTCTGTGATTGTAGAGGAAAGCACCATCAACGCTGAGTTGGAAGGACGTTTAAACCAGTTTGTTGCCCAGATTGGTAGCCCAGAGCGCCTGGAGGAGTACTACAACAAGCCCATGAGCGAGATCAGAAGCGATCTGCGCCGCAGCCTGACCGAGCAATTGACCGTGCAGAAAATGGAGCGGGAGATTGCCGGTAAAATCAAGGTGACGCCTAAAGAGGTACAACGCTATTTCAACCGTATTCCTAAAGACAGCTTACCATACTTTTCTACCGAGGTGGAAGTTGGGCAGATTGTGAAGATCGCGCAGATTGGAACCGCTCAGAAGCAAGCCGCCCGTGAGCAGTTAGAAGCCATCCGGAAGCGCATTGTAGCCGGAGAAGACTTTGCCACGCTGGCCCGCCAGTATTCACAGGACCCTGGTTCTGGTGCGCAGGGCGGAGAGTTGGGCTTCTTCAAGAAACGTGAACTGGTACCTGAGTACGAAGCAGCAGCCTTGAAACTGCAGCCCGGCGAGATATCTCCGGTGATTGAGTCAATGTTCGGGTTCCACGTTATCCAGCTGATTGAGCGCCGCGGCGAAGAATTCAACACGCGCCATATCCTCATCAAACCGGCCACTGCCCAGGTAGACGTGCAGCAAACCGCTCACTTGCTGGACAGCATCCGTACCCGTATTCAGGCAGACAGCATCTCTTTCGCCAAAGCGGCCAAAGAATTTTCAGACGACATGGCTACCAAAGGCAACGGTGGGATGATCACTTTGCCCAACAGCCCTACCACCTACATTCCGGTAGACAAGCTGGACCCGTCTGTTTTCTTCGTGATTGATACCATGCAGGTAGGTTCTATCAGCGGGCCGCTTCCGTACCGTACCGAGGATGGCAAAGAGGCCATGCGTATTCTTTACCTCAAGTCAAAGTCTACGCCGCACCAGGCCAACTTGCAAGACGACTATCAAAAGATTGCCGCTGCCGCCCTGGCCGACAAGCGTAACCGAGCCATTAACGAGTGGTTTGAAAAAAATAAAGAAACGGTGTTTATTGACATCGTTCCAGATTTCAAAACCTGTAGTTTAGACGACTAAATCCCCTATTATGCCTTCATTTGCCTCTGACAAAGAAGCTGCAGATGCGCTTCACCATGCCTACAAGCGTCTGACCACCGAGATTTCCCAAACCATTATTGGCCAGGAAGAAGTGGTAAAACTGGTGCTGACTGCTGTTTTTTGTCAGGGGCATTGTCTTTTAGTGGGAGTACCGGGTCTGGCCAAGACCCTCCTGATCCAGACCATCTCCAACTCCCTGGATCTTTCGTTCAACCGGGTTCAGTTCACCCCAGATTTGATGCCTTCTGACATTTTGGGCTCAGAAACGCTGGACCAGAACCGCCATTTCCAGTTTGTGAAAGGCCCGGTGTTCGCCAACATCGTTCTAGCCGATGAGATCAACCGGACGCCGCCTAAAACCCAGGCGGCGCTGTTGGAGGCCATGCAGGAATACTCGGTAACGGTAGCCGGGCACCATTACAACCTGCCTCGTCCGTTCTTTGTGCTGGCCACCCAGAACCCCATTGAGCAAGAAGGAACCTACCCATTGCCAGAGGCTCAGCTAGACCGCTTCATGTTCCATGTGGCCCTCTCCTACCCTAGCTACGAGGCCGAGCTGCAGATTGTCAAGAACACCACCGGTGACCGCAAGCATACCCCTACTGTTATCTTACACGCCGAGGAAATCACCGCTTTTCAGCAATTGGTACGCCGCGTGCCGGTAACCGACAACGTGGTGGAATATGCGGTGAAGCTGGTACATAAAACCCGGCCTAATACCCAAATGGCGGGTACGCAAACAAACCAGTACCTGGAATGGGGTGCCGGGCCACGCGCCTCGCAGCACCTGATTATGGGCGCTAAGTGCAATGCTCTCATCAGGGGCAAGTACTCCCCAGATATTGAAGACGTGCAGGCCGTGGCCGTGCCAATTCTGCGCCACCGTTTGGTTCGAAACTTCAAAGCTGAGGCAGAAGGCATTACCGTAGAGCAGATCATCCAAGGGTTACTCTAAACTGTTTTTGCGCCTTTTTGAAGAAAGCAGGCGCAAAACCAAAGGGTGCATCGGCGTTAGCAGGAAACCACCTGCCGGGTTGCTCTATTGGCTAACTGGCTAAAGCAAAAGAAGAGCAGTTTCCGTTTCAGTCCTCTTTTTCAGAAAACAACTTTAAAACAGCAAAGCTTCCTCTGCCTTTCACCGTAATGGGTTAGTGAAAAAGAGGAAGCTTTGTTTATTTTTGTCCCTGATTTAAAATCTATTCTACCTCATGGAAGCAGCAGCTCTGTACGAACGCTTTGAAAGAAACCTGGAAACCATCTTCTCCTACATTAAGCGAGGGCTGGATGTACGCACCACTCCTTACCACATCTCCATGCCATTGGAGGTGAACCTGCTGTGCGATGTCCTGACCAACGCTGGCTTTCCCTGCCAGGTAACCCGGGGTGGTTTTGACGCACTGGTTGAATTCCATGACCTGTACATGAGAGAGGGCAAACGCGTGTCTGAGGTAATGCACAGAATTCTGGAAGACAAACGGGCTTACATCCGCACTCCAGAGGGAACCGTACTGATGAAAGAGCAACTGATCCGCCGGTTAGAATACTTCAATGAAATTGCCCACTCTATGGAAGTAATTGCCCGCCTGCAGCAACTGGGCAGCCCTCTGCAATACAACTACCCTTTCCTGAAACAATAAGGCAACAAATTACAGAGGAACTGACCTCTGCATAGATACCAAACGGGCTGGGGGTTGAAGATTCAGTTGATCTTCAACCCCCAGCCCGTTTATGGCTTATTATACCCCAGAATCTGCACTTTCAGTTTTTGTCCTTCCTGCCGCTCTGCCCGGAACGTGACCCAAGCCTCCTGCTTACTTTCTTTGGGTGCCAATGGGAAAGTGGTTTCTGCCTTGTCTACTTCTCTTCCGTTCTGTTGCAGCGTGATTTCCACGGTTACATTCTCGGCGGTTTGCTCTCCTACATTGATGAGTTCTAAGCGGTAGATATTCCGGTTGAGTTTATCCTGCTCGGGTTGGGCTTTCACCCGCAGATCGGGCGGGGTGTCTTTGTAGGAAACGGCTTTTACTCCCAGGTATCCAATCAAGGCAAGAATAAGCAGGGCACTGGCGCCAAACACCACCCACTCCAGCTTATTCTTATTCATTTGTGCTTGCATCTATTATTTATATTCCTGGTCTAATAAGAAACGCCCGGCCGCTGCCCCTAAGGCAGAAGCCATGGCCAGTACTACTGTTGCTTCAACACATATTTGGAAACCGTTTCCTTCAAACCGCCCGAAAAACCACAACGCTCCCGCAGAAACGCAAAAAGCCGAGGCATACGTGATGCTTAGCCCCCAGATGACCTCTAATGCGCTAGGAAGTTCATTGGCCGGCGTTTCATAAGCTCCCCTGAACCCCACGTAAAACAGAATGCCCCCGGTTATAAGCAAGGATACCAAAAACATCAGCAGCAACTGAAGCGGCGTGACATCTGTGGCAATGACCATTACCTCATCTGTGGGGGCAATGTGGGCTCCAAACAACATGCCGGCGCAAGTGGCCAGGAAAATCTGCTCCTTGGTAGAAGACTGCCCGCCGTCTTGCTTGAAAAACTCACTGGCGGTGGGCGCTTTCTCTGTGTCTTCCTCTTCTTCGTCTTCCCCTGCCGAACCCAACTGAGCCGTTCCCACAGACACTCCAATGGCCACGGGCATGGCTTCTATGACGGTCATGTACACAATCCGCTCCAATGACATCTCGTCTAAATCAACCTGCCCCAGCAACCACAGGAACAGAAAAGACAGCACCAGCCCAATGCCCATCTCCTCCACCGAGTCTACCACCACTTCTTCCCAACAGGCACTGGCTCTTAGTCCGGCATAGGTATTGTAGCCCAGCAACAAGACAAAGGTGACCACCACATAGAGCACCAGTTGCCACGGAGACACCTCAAAGCTGGTCCACCAGACTTCCATGGTGTACAGCATAGGCAAGCTGAACAACAGGCCTCCTATGATTCCCCTTCCGTACTCCTTCAATGATTGCGTAGTGCTTTTTACCCGCATGCCCCAGCCTCCGTTTAAACCGTAACCCCCATCCAAGTTCTGGCAAGGACGGGTGTTGTCTACGTTTATTCGGCTACTGGTGTTCTTTTACAGTGTGTTGGCAGGTAAGAGACGAACTCTGCAAAGCCCTACACAAATTCTCTATTTTAAGAATCTGCGCGGGACTTGTCTCGTACAAACAAGTCTTAAGTTTGTATTTCTATGCAGTCATCGCTTACTACTTCTGCCACCAGCACGGAACTTTCTACCGAAAGGCTTTGGATACGGCCCTACACCCAGGAGATGGCGTTGGAGTTTTGGCAACTGTTGCAGAAAAACCGGGAACGGCTCATGCCCGATTTCCCCGACCGTACCACGGCCGTCATTTCTTTAGAAGATGCCCAGAACAGGCTCAGGGTGTTCACCTCCCAGCACAAGGTAGGTGACATGTACAGCTTTGGGATCTGGCGGAAAGAGGGCGGCGAATATATTGGCGACATCACCTTACGCCGGCTGGCCCGCGGGAAACCCTTTGCCGAGGTAGGCTATTACTTAGGTGCCCAGGCCGAGGGCAAAGGATTTGCCACCGAGGCCCTTAAAGCCATCATGCGCTACGCTTTTCAGGTGTTGCACATGGAGGCAGTGAATCTGCGCTGCGCCGAGGAAAACAACCGGAGCCAGGGCGTGGCAAAACGCTCGGGCTTTACCCTCATCAAGTCTTACACGCCCGTAGTATCAGATCATCCCACGCTGCCGCCTCGGCCGCTCCAGGTGTATCAATTGAAAAAAGAAGACGCTATGGTAACTCTGCTTTAGCGGGGTTTTAGAGGTCTTTCCCGAAAATCAGCCCTGAAACAGAGCTACCTTTTCCGGAGCCTGGCCAGGAAGAAGTCTGAGTTGAAGTTCAGATACAAGCTGTTGGAAAACTCCAGCGCCGGGTTCTCCAGATCAAGGTACGGCTCAAGCCTCAGGGTCAAAGACAACCCCTGAATGAGTTGGATGTCATGCATGAACCGTACAATCAGAACGTGCCGTAGTTTATTGGTGTAATCCGGGGTTTTGAAGTTGGTGGAAACCGATTGGAAGAGCTTGCCGCCTAACTCAGCGTAATAGCCGTTGCCGCGCCAGTAACTCAGCATCACGTTCTGGTATTTGGTATCAATGCCCGCGTTCAGGTACAGCCCGGTCCCCTGCTGAAAAGGCCGGTTCTTCTCATTAGAGAAATCTTTCCAGCCCACCACGTACGGCTGAAAATGCAGCGCCTTCAGAAACTTCTTGTCATAATTCTTCCGGATGACCAGACCGGCGGCTCCGTTTACCAAAGTAACCAGCGGCAGCTCAGTATCGTCAATCTGGCCGCCGCGGTGCTGGGCGGTGAACTGCAGCGGCAGACCGATGTACGTTTCCGTTTCGGGGCTGTTTCCCGATGAACCCAAAGAAACCGGCGTTCTGTAGAGCGTGATTTCAGAAGAAGCTCCGCCGGCAACCTCTTCCTGGAACGGATCCATGCGCCGGATGTACCGCTGCCAGTCAATCCAGGCATCCAGCTTCACGCCCGGCTTGTTCAGGAGGAACTGGATCCCGTTCTCCAGCCGGTTGGTGATCACGCGCTCAAAGTCATACAGCGGCTCTATGTACCCGTGGTTGACGTTGGCTTCCAGGTTCCCGAACAGCAGCGCCATGTCATCTTTCTCGTACCGGATGGTGAACGTGGGCTGCACCAATGAGTACTTGCGTGTCCCGAAGTCTTTCTGCAACTGCACCCCGGCGTCTATGCGCACGGTAGACGAAGCAAAATAAACCAGGCGCGGGTTTAAGTGGTACCCAAATAAGGTATACCCCTCGGCGATGTCATTGAAGTACTCGTTGTTCTTCTGGTAGCCAAAAGCATTGATCCCCAACTGCAGCTCACCGGCCTGCTCTGGTTTTACCGGTTGCCTGAACTCCAGGGCTTGGTTGTTTAACTGCGCAAAGGAAGTCTGACCCGCAAATAATGCTCCTACCGCTATCAGAAGCCACTTTTTAGACATAGCAATACGTTTGTGCCCTATTCTGTACAGGGATCCACTAAAAGAGAGAAAGGTGAGACCTGTCCTGGAAATCTGGCCCACCGTATCTCGAAAGGTAGACAAAAACAGGAAGAAAAGAAAAGAGGCGGCATTCCGCCAGGCCGTCTCAGCCTTGGTGCCAGGCTTGTTTCTGGCCCGGTTTACCCAAACCAAGCCTAAAAAAGAACGCCATGCTACGCCTGCTTTTTGGGCGCTCCAGAAGCAAAATAACTGCTGAGTCTTGTAACTAATATGCCTCCAGATTTGTTGAGAAAGAAGCCAGGAAAAGCTTTTTTACGTAACTTCCTGCTTACCTGTGGGTTCCTCTGGAGCCTATTGTTTGCTATTTTAGATAGCAATGAAGCAGAAAAAATAACTAAAAAAACTAGTAAATCTTGGCACAAATCCGGTACTTTGGGTGTTTCCTATATACACCTCCGGAATAAGTCTGGAAAGCAGCTGAAACGCCGCGGTTAGCGCTTGCAGATTGGCTCAGGAAGTCGTAAATTCATCAAAAATTAAGCAAAGAAAACACAGACATGAGTGTAAACAGCGAAAAATTGAAAGCGCTCCAACTCACTATCGACAAGCTGGACAAGACCTACGGTAAAGGTACGGTTATGAAGCTGAGCGATAACCAGGTGGAGGACGTTCCAGCCATTTCTACTGGCTCCCTGGGCTTGGACATTGCCCTGGGTATTGGAGGTCTTCCTCGCGGCCGTGTGGTGGAGATCTACGGACCAGAATCTTCCGGTAAAACCACCCTTACCATGCACTGCATTGCAGAAGCACAGAAGCAAGGTGGCCTGGCCGCGTTCATTGATGCCGAGCACGCTTTCGACAAAACCTACGCTGAGAAATTAGGAATAGATACGGAGAACCTGCTGATTGCCCAGCCAGACAATGGTGAGCAAGCGCTGGAAATCGCCGACCATTTGATCCGCTCAGGTGCTATCGATATCATCGTGATTGACTCAGTGGCCGCTCTGGTTCCTAAAGGTGAACTGGAAGGCGACATGGGTGAGAGCAAAATGGGTCTTCAGGCTCGTTTGATGTCTCAGGCCCTGCGTAAACTGACAGGTACCATCAACAAAACCAACTGCTTGTGTATCTTCATCAACCAGTTGCGTGAGAAGATTGGGGTGATGTTCGGGAACCCAGAAACCACTACCGGTGGTAACGCCCTGAAGTTCTACGCTTCTGTGCGTCTGGATATCCGCCGCATTGGCCAGATCAAAGAAGGCCCTGATAGCATCACCGGTAACCGCACCAAAGTAAAAGTGGTGAAAAACAAGGTGGCGCCTCCGTTTAAAGTAGTGGAGTTTGACATCATGTACGGCGAAGGTATCTCCAAAGTAGGCGAGATTCTTGACCTGGGTGTTGAACTGGGCGTAGTACAGAAATCAGGTTCCTGGTTCTCTTACAACGGCGACCGTTTAGGCCAAGGCCGCGACGCTGTGAAGCAGTTCTTGCTGGACAACGAGGAACTGATGCAGGAAATTGAGACCAAGATTCGTAACATGGTGAAAGGTGAGCCTGAGAAAGTGGCCGCCGCCCTGGAAGACAACGAATAAGCTCATACATTTTTTTACAAAACGGCACCTTTTAAGGTGCCGTTTCTGTTTAAATTGAGTTCCACCTGAAAACCTATACATTTGTGTACATGGCCTCACCCACCGCCGGGTTTGGTACGACATTTGAATAGCCGCAGGTATACAGGAAAGATTGGCTTATGCGAATTAAACATCAACTACTACTAGTATTACCTTTATTGGGATTGGTTTTGAGTGGCTTCGCCCTGAATGATACCATGCGAACTGTCAAGAACGACAGCTTTGGTCCCGGCGAGGTGTTGCAATACAAAGTGCATTACGGCATCATCAATGCCGGTGAGGCTACCATCCACGTGGCCAATAATCTTCAGCGCATCAACAACCGCCCCTGCTACCAGGCTACGGTAACGGGTAAAACCGTTGGCTCCTTTGACTTCTTCCACCGCGTGCGCGACACCTGGAGCTCGTTCATTGACACTTCCTCCATGTTGCCGCTGCGCTTCTACCGCAACATTGAAGAAGGCCGGTACCGCCGCAAAGAGACCACCGACTTTGACCACCAGAAAGACCTGGTAACGGTGAATGACAGCCGTGACGAGAAGAAAAACCAGGTGTTCAAAGTGCCAGACAACGCCCAGGATATGGTAAGCGGCTTTTACTACCTGCGCACCCTTAACCTGGACAGTTACAAACCCGGCCAAACCATTAAGATGCAAGGCTTTCTGGGCGATGAGGTGTTTGACATGACTGTAACGTACCGCGGTGTAACCACCGTAGACACCAAAGCCGGTAAAATCAGAGCCCACCGCCTAGTTCCCAGAATGCCCAGAAACAAATTGTTTGACGGCGAAGATGCTATCTCTGTGTACTTCTCTGATGACGTAAACAAAATCCCGGTGATGTTCCAGGCCGAGATGTTTGTGGGTTCCGTGAAAGTGGACCTGTACAAATACAGCGGCTTGAAAGGCAAACTGAACGTGGTTAAATAGCGGATTTGATAGTTGGTCTAATTTATGCTTGGTTCATCCCAAACTATATTAGACTATGAAAAACTGCTTTACCTTACTCGTATTTACCTTTTTTCTGTTGATTGTTGGGAACGCCAGCGCCCAGAGTAGTGCCACCGCTTTTCTGTCTGAAAGAGGCGATATAAGCTTCAAGGTAGAAAAAACTGACTTTCACATCTTACTGTCCCAGGAAGGAAAGATAACAGGTTACGCTATCAAGGCCAATGGAGAAATTGACTATGATATACACGGTCGTGTCCGGAAGATAGGGCAAGTAGAGATCGCCTACGACATCCATGGACGTATCAACAAAATAGGGTCGGAAGAGATATCCTACAATATAGATGGGCGACTGACCAAAATTGGAAGGACTGAAATTTCATATAGTTTCTTCAACGGCAAGATTGCCAGCATCAGAGACTGACCATTCCCCTCCCCCATAAAAACAGAAAGACGCTGCAAACAACCTTGCAGCGTCTTTCTGTTTTAGGCCTCTTTTCTGGGAAACAGGCTTAAAATAAACCTGCCTTGCGCTACAGAAGTCGTTTAAGATTAAGAAATTGTTACTAAATGGTTCATAGCAGGTAAAAGAAATGGCGGCCACTAACTAATCCCTATATTTGTTTCGGAATTAAGAGGAAGCGCTTTTCATGTTTCGCTTTGAGCGCTGTTTCCTGAGGTTTCAAAGAGACTAGCCACGAGAGAAACGCATTTCCCATTTAACGCATGTTTTATGCAAACGCAGGCTAAATACAAGATTCTGGTAGTAGACGATGATCCGGACATCGTGGAACTGCTGCAGTACAACCTGGAGAAAGAAGGCTACGAAGTAGCCCACGCTGAGAACGGCCAGCAGGCCCTGGACGTGGCCAAAAAAGTAGATCCAGACATCATTCTCCTGGACGTGATGATGCCCGTGATGGACGGCATTACCGCTTGCCGCCAACTGCGCGAGAACCCCAAGTTCAAAGATACCCACATTCTGTTCCTTACGGCCCGCTCCGAGGAGTTCTCTGAGGTAGCCGCTTTTGACGCCGGTGCCGATGACTTCATTGTGAAGCCCATCAAGCCCAGAGCCCTCATTAGCCGGTTGGGCGCCTACGTTCGCCGCGACAACAATCAACCAGAGCAGGCGCAGGTCATTGAGATTGGCGGCTTGCGCATTGACCGTACCAGTTTCATTGTGCATAAAGGCGATCAGAAAATCACCCTGCCTAAAAAGGAATTTGAATTACTAGCGTTTCTGGCCAATACCCCTAACAAAGTGTTTAGCCGTGACGAGTTGCTGAACAACGTCTGGGGGAACGATGTGTTTGTGATTGCCCGTACCGTAGACGTGCACATCAGGAAAGTGAGGGAGAAAATTGGTGAAGACCAGATCAAAACCATCAAAGGAGTTGGATACAAATTCAACACAGATTAAGCAGGTTTCGGCAAAAACACCGCCTAAACCTGCTGCCCCGGCGGTATCGGCCAACACGCAGAAAGAACTGAAACTGAGTTCTCAGAAAATTGCCCTTATCATCTCGGTACTGGTGGCGTTGATCATTGCTACCTACTTGGGCGTTTCGCCTTACCTGGAGTTCAAGCAGCGGGTATTGGCCCTGGCGCTTACCTTCTCATCTTGTTTCCTGCTGGTGTACTTCTCCTATGAAGCGCTCATCTTCCGGGAAATCAACAACATTTACGCCGGTCTGGAGAAATTCAAACGGAAGGAATTCAAGCGCATGAGCAGCAAATTCCTTTTCCGGCCAGATCCTTTGCAGCGCATCAAAGACGAGATCTACCTCTTGGCTGAGCGTAACCAGAAAGAGATTGAGGAACTGAAACGCCTGCAGGCCATGCGCCGCGAGTTCCTGGCCGATGTCTCCCACGAACTCAAAACCCCCATCTTTGCCGCCCAAGGCTTTATTCACACGCTGCTGGACGGTGCCATGGACGATGAGCGCGTGCGCGATAAATTCCTGAAAAAAGCCGCCCGCAGCCTTGATGGACTGGACACCTTGGTGCAGGACCTGATCACCATCTCGCAGCTGGAGAAAGGCGTGATCCAGATGAAGAAAACGCCCTTTGACCTGAATGAAATTGGCCAGGAGGTGTTTGAGCAACTGGAGGGCAAGGCCGGCTCCCGTAACATTACCGTTCACCTCACCAACTCACCGGAGGAAACCTTTGAGGTGTTCGCTGACCGGGGCCGTATCAAACAAGTCCTGATCAACCTGATTGACAACGCTATTAAGTACGGCCTGGAAAACGGGAACATCTGGCTCTCGTTCCAGGATGGCAAAAAGAAAACCATGGTGACCGTGCGCGATGACGGCCCGGGTATTCCCAAAGAGCACCTCAACCGCATTTTTGAGCGTTTCTACCGCATAGACAAAAGCCGCACCCGTGATGTCTCGGGCGGAGGCTCGGGTCTGGGACTAGCCATCTCCAAGCACATTGTGGAGGCGCACAAATCTACCATTGTGGTTACCAGTGAGGTAGGCCAGGGCACCACTCTGCGGTTCAAGCTCACCAAGATGAAGTATTGATTCTGTTTCTGGCTTGTTTAGGGTAAACCAGGCCAGAAACAGCCATGGTCAGAAGCCAAAAATAATAGGTACCTTTGTGGTCAATTCAGCCTGGTCGCCGTTTTAGGCCTGCTTTCGTAAAAGCAGAGCAAAAACGGCTAATCGGTTGGCTGTCACACATCCATTTCTATGAAGGTACCCGCATTCCGCGACTTAATTATTTTTGAAAACGACGATTACATTGTAGTCAACAAACCTCCTTTTCTGGCCACGCTGGAAGACCGCTCCCTTAACGCCACCAACTTACTTACGCTAGCCCGCCAATACCACTCAGATGCCCAGGCCTGCCACCGGCTGGATAAGGAAACCTCGGGCTGTCTGGCCATCGCGAAGAACCCGGAGGCGTACCGCCACCTTTCTCTGCAGTTTGAGAACCGCCAGGTGCAGAAAATTTACCATGCGGTAGCCTGGGGAAGCCATGATTATGAGAACCAATTGGTAGACCGCGCCATCCAGCCCGGCCTGAAAGGAATTGCCAAACTGTCTCCCAAGGGCAAACCGGCCCAGACCTATTTCACCACCTTGGAGAAATTCGGGCGTCATACGCTGGTGGAGTGCAAGCCTATCACCGGCCGCATGCACCAAATAAGGCTGCACCTTTCTTACCTGAAAGCTCCCATTGTGCAGGATGAGATGTACGGCGGCGAACCGCTTTACCTTTCCAGCCTGAAACGCAAATTCAACCTGGCCAAGAACACCGAGGAACAGCCTTTGATCAAGCGCTTCGCCCTCCACTCCTACCAACTAGGCTTTACTTTACTAAATGGCGAGCCCATTTTAGTCACCGCAGACTACCCCAAGGATTTTGATGTCTTGCTGAAGCTGCTCCGGAAGAACGGGTAAGAGCCTGGTTGTTGATTGTTGATTGTTGATTGTTGATTGTTGTAATAACCTTTTCAATAATTTTCGCTGGCGCGAGTCTCTGACTCGTGCCTACAGATGCAGGGTAGTCTCTGACTACCCTCGCTGCACCGCAGCGAAACCAGGTTTGCTGGGCGACTTCACCCGATTAACTTTCTTGAATCAGCTTTCAATTACCACTAAGGAAGCAAAGTACCATTGTGTAAAGTCAATAACTCTGATTTGACGCAATAAGGCGCATTTCCGGATTCATTAATTTGAATTCAGCCT
This sequence comes from Sabulibacter ruber, assembly GCF_017355955.1. Classification (GTDB taxonomy): domain Bacteria; phylum Bacteroidota; class Bacteroidia; order Cytophagales; family Hymenobacteraceae; genus Nibribacter; species Nibribacter ruber_A. The sequence continues at coordinate 2,394,764 of NZ_JAFFID010000001.1, forward strand.
CAGCGTCACTCCAGATAAAACGGACTATTAACCAGTGGTCCCCGGCGAGTCTGGAGACTCGCATTATCCTTTGTCACAAGATTTCAATCTCGCGCCAGTCAAAAGAGAAGGTAACGGAATAGACTCAGGTCATCTTGCTTTCAAGGATGAGATCCCTAATCTGGTGAGCCCAGATGGTTTTGAGCTCCTTTTCGGGAAAACGGGCGTAAAACGCCTACTCCTTTGAACTTAACTTCTTCATCCTTAGCCTGTCTATAACATCTGGCTGTGCGTACGCGGGGCAAATTCCCTTGATTTTCAGGGGAATAAATTAGTTTACTGTTGCACGCCAAAAATAAAGCTTGTATCTTTGTGACCATTTTTAAGAAAAAGCATTCAAATTTTTTCACTTGTTAACCATTTACAATGGACCATTTAAGTTATAAGACGCTATCAGTTAATAAGGCGGCCGCTTCTAAAGGCTGGGTAGTGATAGACGCCGGAGACTCAACCCTTGGCCGTGTGGCCTCTCAGATCGCGATGATCCTTCGCGGTAAAACCAAACCTTCTTTCACGCCTAACGCTGACTGCGGCGATAACGTGATCGTGATCAATGCTGACAAAGTTCGCATGACCGGTAAGAAGTGGGACAAAAAGACTTTCGTGACGCACACTGGTTATCCAGGTGGTCAGCGCACGTTCACTCCTCGTGAGCTGAAAGCTAAATCTTCTACTTTGTTGGTAGAGCGCGCGGTGAAAGGTATGTTGCCTAAGAACCGTCTGGGCCGTGAGTTGTTCCGCAATCTGTACGTGTATGCCAGCGCTGAGCATCCACATGAGGCACAACAGCCTGTTCAAGTAAAAATTACAAAATAACTAGACATATTTAATGGAAGTTCTCAATACATCTGGTAGAAGAAAAACCTCGGTGGCGCGCATTTACATGACGTCAGGGCAAGGGAATATCACTATTAACGATAGAGATATTAAGGAATACTTCCCTAGTGAAGTGTTGCAAACCATTGTTCAGCAGCCTCTGGCGCTGATTGATGCGGTTGGCAAATACGACATTAAGGCGAACATCAAAGGCGGTGGCGTTGCCGGTCAGGCAGAGGCCCTTCGTTTGGCTATCACCAAAGCATTGGTAGAAGACAACGCAGAGACCCGTCCGGCCCTGAAAAAAGAAGGATTCTTAACGCGTGACCCACGTATGGTGGAGCGTAAGAAATTCGGTAAGCGTAAAGCCCGTCGTTCCTTCCAGTTCTCTAAACGTTAATATATCATCAGCTGTATCAATATCATGGCTAATACAACTTATAAAGATTTACTGGATGCTGGTGTGCACTTTGGCCACCTTACCAGAAAATGGGATCCTAAAATGGCTCCGTACATTTTCATGGAGAAAAACGGTATCCACATCATTGACCTGAACAAAACGCTTGCTTCTCTGGATGAGGCTACTGCCGCTATCAAGCAGATTGCTAAGTCTGGCCGTAAGATTTTGTTTGTTGCCACTAAAAAACAAGCTCAGGACATTGTAGCAGAAGAGGCAAAACGCCTTAAAATGCCTTACGTGACTGACCGTTGGTTAGGTGGTATGTTGACTAACTTCCAGACTGTACGCAAGTCTTTGAAGAAAATGTCAACTATTGACAAAATGGTGAAAGACAACACCGCTTACGCCGCTATGGCGAAACGTGAGCGTCTGATGTTGAACCGCGAGCGTGAGAAACTGGAGCGTGTGTTGGGCGGTATCGCTGACCTGTCACGTCTCCCAGCTGCTCTGTTCGTAGTAGACGTGAAGCGTGAGGCTATCGCTATCAAAGAAGCACAGAAACTGAACTTGCCAGTATTTGCCATTGTAGATACTAACTCTAACCCAGAGACTGTAGACTTCCCAATTCCGGCAAACGATGACGCTTCTAAGTCTATCTCTCTGATCACTTCTCTGATTGGCCGCGCCATTGAAGAAGGTCTGTCTGAGCGTAAAGTAGACAAAGAAGATACAGACAGAAAACGTGCCGAGGAAGAAGGCATCCAGGAGAAAATTGACGCTGAATAAGCTTCTGTCTCTTTAGATTTAGATAAAGATTTGAAACTGAACATTAGGAAGCTTAGCCACTGATGTTCAGTTTCTTTTTAACCAAACCGGTGCCGCAAAGGCCCCTCCCAATAAAAACTCATTAACCGTAATTCTTAATAAAAGAACAATGGCTATTACAGCACAAGATGTAAACAGACTTCGTCAGGAAACTGGCGCTGGTATGATGGACTGCAAAAAAGCGCTGACCGAAGCAAACGGTGACTTTGAAGCAGCCAAAGATATTCTTCGTAAGCAAGGTCAGAAAATTGCCAGCAAACGTGCTGACAACGTAACTTCTGAAGGCGTTGTGTTAACACAAGTAAACGCGGAAGGAACAGTAGGTAAAGTGATTGCGCTTGCCTGCGAAACTGAGCCTGTTTCTAAAGTAGCTGACTTCCAGACATTGGCTCAAGCTGTTCTGGATGCTGCTGTTTCTACCAACGCTACCAGCAAAGAAGAGTTATTGGCTACTACCCAAGCTGATGGCCGTTCTCTGCAAGACCACATCACTGACCTGATGGGTAAAATTGGAGAGAAAATTGACGTAGTTTCTTACGAGACTGTGAATGCTGAGAAAGTTGTTTCTTACAACCACTCTAATGGTAAATTGGGTGTGTTAGTAGGTCTTGTAAACACAAACGGTAGCGAAGTAACTGAAGTAGGAAAAGACGTTGCCATGCAGATTGCGGCAATGCGCCCTATCGCCGTTGACAAAGACGGTGTTGATGCAGAAACTATCCAGCGCGAAATTGAGATCGGGAAAGAACAAGCCCGTCAGGAAGGCAAGCCAGAGGCTATGTTAGAGAAAATTGCTCAGGGTAAACTGAACAAGTTCTACAAAGAAAGCACTCTGTTGAACCAGGAGTTCGTGAAAGATTCTTCTTTGACTATTGCTCAGCTGCTAGATAAAACTTCTAAAGGCATGACTGTTTCTGAGTTCAAGAGAGTAGCTATTGGCTAATCTTTTAGAACCAGCCTTACCTATAAATGCTTTAAGCCCCACTGCTAACGCGGTGGGGCTTCATTTTTTTGAATTCAATCTTGATTCAAATATTTGATAAAATAGCTTGTACTGGGCAAGGGTAAGCTTTACCCTCAAAAATCTGCGTACTGGCTGTAGTAAATAGTTTGTCTATATAGTTTTGGTTATAGGTTATTTCTCTTGCGTAGGTTCAGTTCACATGCACAGGCACAGCTTTGCCTTCATCAGTTACCTGCAGTCATTGTTCCTCTGTTCTCAAGCTGGGCAACTTGTTCAACGTGGGTCTTGTTCATCTTAGCAGCGTTCTTCAACTTAGATTGTTCTTTTCTCAATCTCTTTTCTGCAGAGATGTAGCTTAAAAAGGTAGCTTTAGCTTTCATGGCGTAGGAATTACTGATTTAACAATTAAATAACTTATTATGGGGTTTGACATTCAAATAACTAAAGTGTCCAAATCTGGATAAATCAGGTCAGTAAACCTTCTGCTTACTCCCTTCTACCCCATCTCTAAACACGTACTGAAATAAACTAAGATTAAATATAATCTTCAGCTTCAGGAACAACACAAGATTAGCAACTAGTTCAATAAAATCACTAAACTTTTACATTGACCAAAAGAACACCCTGAATGATGAATATGAATTTGTTTATCTAATATAGAGCTTTATTTATCAACTGCAAAATTTTTTGTACTAATTATTCTTAGAAAGAAGATATTACCTAAAAGTAAGTATAAACAACATTAAATTTCAACATTGAACAGTCCAAATTAATTCTTCAACATAGTATTTATACTTACCGCAATTGAACTTATTCAACTCGCACTTGTATACATTTAAAGTTCTTTCAAAAGGTGCGTAAAAAGGCAGCTTCAGGGAGGGAGACTTAGAGGAAGAATCAGCGTCTTTTTAAATATTTTAAAATTATAAGGCTCAAAAACCTACAGGAATTATCCAATTGCTTCCATTTTACCCCAGTGCTTGTTGGGTTTTATTCCTATTATGGAAAAGGAAGGCAAAAACAACTCAAAAGTTGCTTAAAAAGAAAAGACCTGCAATTCGCAGGCCTTTCCTAGTAACTATCCTTAAAGTGCTTTCTTCTTATATGTCCTGTATAACCCAGTGCATCAGTCCAGGTCGGCTTGCCGCCGGACAAACTCATGGCCAGCCACATCGTCTTTCCGCAAGAACGGACGAATGATCAACCTGTTGCCGTTTTCACGGGTGAAGAACTTATAAACCCAGTTAGCCAACACTACCAGCTTGTTCCTGAAGCCAATAAGATAGTAGATGTGCACAAAGAGCCAGGTCACCCAGGCCAAAAAGCCTTTTAGGTGCATATCTTTAGGCAAATCTGCCACGGCCCTGTTGCGCCCTATGATAGCCAGTGATCCTTTGTCAAAGTACTCAAATGGCTGCATGGGCTCTTTGCGGATCAAGCGGTGCAGGTTCTTGGCTAAGTGTTGCCCTTGCTGGATGGCAGGTTGCGCTACGCCCGGATGCCCGCGGGGCCATTTCTCGGTCTTCATAGCCGCTACGTCGCCAATGGCGAAAATATCCGTGAAGCCGTTCACCTGATTGAAGGTATTCACCAGATATCGGCCGCGTTCACTGGCTTCGGGAGGCAAACCGGCAATCTGGGCTCCGGAAACTCCCGCAGCCCAGATCAGGGTTTGGGTTCTAATGGTTTCTCCGCCTTTAAAGGTTACCAGTTGGCCGTCATAAGACTCTACCAGGGTATTCAGTTTCACCACCACCCCGGCGCCTTCCAGGTACTCTTTGGTAGCCTGGCTGGATTTTGGAGACATTGGGGGCAACACTCTGTCCAGGCCTTCTACCAGGATGATGTTCATCTGGTTGAAATCTAGTCCCGGGTAATCGCCGGGAAGAATGTGTTTCCGCATCTCGGCCAAAGCACCGGCCAGTTCCACGCCGGTAGGTCCACCACCCACAATGACAAAGTTCAGGAGGCTTTGGCGCACATCAGGGTCTTTGATCATGGTAGCCTGCTCAAAGGCCTGCAGCATCTGGCTCCGGAGGTTCAGGGCATCAGGTATCTGCTTGAGTGGGAAAGAAAACTTCTTGATTTGCTCGTTCCCGAAGTAATTGGACTTGGTACCGGTGGCGATGATCAGGAAATCATATGGCAGATCTCCCACCAGCGTGGTCACCGTTTTAGTGGCCGGATTGATGCCTGTCACCTTCACCTGCCGGAAGTGGAAGTCTTCATAGTCTTCGTCAAACATTTTCCGGAGGGGCTCGGCAATGGAGTCTGGTTCCAGACCCGCGGTTGCTACCTGGTACAGCAACGGCCAGAACCCATGATAGTTCTGCCGGTCAAACAGCACCACCTGAAAATCTTTTCCAGACAGTTTCCTGATCAAATTCACACCCCCAAATCCGCCGCCAATTACTACTACCCTGGGTTTGGTAGTCTCCGGAATGTTGAGGGTAAGCTCGTTTATATGAAGCATAGTTTCTCTGTAGAGGGTTGCACGGCCCGGGATGTCTCCAAAGCCTTTATATCTCAATAGCCTTATACTGATTTTCCAGTATATAAGATGTTCTATTTACTTAGAAGAGAAGACTAGGGTTGAGGCAACGCCTAAAAGAAAAAGTGTTTTAGGCCTGATTAGAGAAAACCAGCCCTAAAACACTTTCAGGAACGATGCTTAAAGGAAAATGGCGGTGAATTTACTCTGCTTTACCGGTGGAAGGTGTCCCCTACAAACTTGAGGACTTCGGGCAGAGCGGTGCGCCAATAGGTCCAGGTATGGCCGCCATCCCGTACCCTGAACTCGTGCGGAACATGACGGTCCAGCATTGCCGCGTGCAGAGCCATATTGCCTTTGATCAGAAAATCATCATCACCGCAGTCAATGTAGTACTTCACCTTTTTCAGGGTATCAGCGGGGGTGGTTTCCACCAGCTTAAGGATAGAATTCTGGTTCCAATGGGAGCTCAGGCGTTCTTTTCCTTTGGGGTGCTGCCCAAAGATGTTGGCGAAGATCCGGTTGTAGTTATCATCGGGCATGTTCTGGAAATCTTCATCGGTGAAGACGGCCGAGCTTAACGGTGCCGCCGCCGCAAACAACTCAGGGTGTTTCATAGCCAGAATGAGGGTTCCGTAGCCTCCCATGGAAAGCCCCGCCACCGCCCGGTACTCTTTGCTGCTGCGACTACGGTAAAGCTTGTCTATGTGCGGGATAAACTCTTTGACAAAGAAGTTCTCGTACTTTTCCTTGCCTGAAACATTGTTGATATACCAGGTAACGCCGGCATCTGGCATGACAATGAGCATAGGCGGAATCTGACCGGCCTGCATGAGGCGGTCGGCAATGAGGTGCGCCTCGCCAAACTGGGTCCAACCGGTTTCATTGTCGGTGTAGCCGTGCAAGAGGTATAGCATCGGGTAGCGCCGGTTAGAGGCAGCATAATCAGGGGGAAAGTAGATGGAGTATTTCACATCATAGCCCAGGATTTTGCTTTTGGTAGAGAGGCTTTCCTTCAAGAGGCCTTGCTGCTGGGCAATGGCCTGCCAGGAAAGCAAAAGGAACAGAAGAGATAGAAGTTTGCGCATGTACATGAGGTTAGGTAGGTACGGCAACGGATGTCATGCCCCGAAGCACGTCTCAAGTATAATGGCTTTCTGCTAATTCTTCTCTATTTTAAAGCTGAAAACAAAATTGATGGAGAATACAACCCACTGGAGCGAAGTAGAGGTGGCCCTAGTCAACGGCAAGTCACGGCTTATTTCCAGCAAGAACCTGCAGCCGCTGAAAATCCTGAATCCCGGCTCTTTTTATGACAGCTGCCACGTGGTGCTGTCTAGTTACGGGGGCGGCATGGTTTCCGGCGACCAAATCAACCTGCGGATTACCTGCGGTGCACACGCCCGGCTTTTCCTGAGCACCCAAGCCAACACCAAGATCTTCAAAAGCACCAATCAGGCCGATGCCGAGCAGCATTTCAACGCGCACGTAGGTGAAAACGGATTGGCGGTCTCGTTCCCAGACCCAGTGGTGCCGCAGGAGAAAAGCCGCTACAAACAGACGCAGCATTGGCACTTGCACCCCTCGGCGGTGTTGCTGGTGGTGGATTGGTTTCACTCCGGCCGCATGGACCAGGGCGAGCAGTTCGTTTTTGAGGCGTTTTCCTCAGAACTGAAGGTAAGCGTGGGAAACAGGCTGGTGCTGTTGGACCGGTTCGGGTTCACGCCGGAGGAACACATCGCCTCCTCCCCCGCCAATTTTGATGCGTACCAGACCATGTTCTCGGCCTATCTGGTAGGTTCGCCGGAGAACAGCCGGTTCTGCCAACTTGCCCAAACGCTACATGAACTGAAGATGCCGGGCAGCACGGGTTTGGACTTCACCATGACGGAGAAAGACTATGTGCTTTCCGTCTCAGAGGCGAAAGAAGGCGTTTACGTGCTCCGCGCCATGGGCAAAACCCGCCAGGACCTGGAGCCGCTGTGCCAGCATCTGCTGGAAACCTTGAGCCAGGAAGAATTCTTCGGCTACAATCCGCTGGAACGGAAATATTAGCCACAGAGCACGCCTGTTTTTAATCTGATTTCCTGAAAACAGGCGTGAAACAGCCTTTCGCCTGCCGAATAGGAACTTGCGGGAGCCGCCGGTATCCTTGGGATTACTGAGTGCGCCAGCCTACCGCCTATCCTCCCGCACCGATTGCAGCGCTCTTTCCTTCGCCTGGAAAATATGGTTGATAATCACATCCAGGTTATAGCCGTCCAGCGCGCGGGCAAACACAAACGGACCATCGCCGCGCATCTTGAGGGAGTCGCGCTCCATCACGCCCAAATCAGCGCGCACCAGAGCCGCGATGTCAATTTTGTTGATCACCAGCAAGTCTGACTGCGTGATGCCCGGCCCACCCTTGCGCGGAATTTTATCGCCGCCCGAGACATCGATCACATAAATGGAATAATCTACCAACTCGCGGCTGAAGTGGGCCGCCAGGTTATCGCCGCCGCTTTCCACGAACAGCAGGTCAATCTGGTTATCGAACCGGGCCATAAGGCCTTCCAGCGCATCCATATTCAGGGAGATATCTTCCCTAATAGCGGCGTGCGGGCACCCGCCGGTCTCCACGCCCACAATGCGGTCGGCGGAGAGGGCGCTGTTCCGGATGAGGAACTCGGCATCCTCGCGGGTAAAGATGTCGTTGGTGACCACGCCCAGCTTGTAGTCGTTGCGCAGGCGCTCGCACAGGGCTTTGAGCAGGGCGGTTTTGCCCGTGCCTACCGGTCCGCCGATGCCCACGGTGAACGCCCGCTTCCGGAAGTTGCGGTAGGGCGGCAGTTTGCGGGTCTCGCGTTCGTCAAAGTTGCCCGGCGATTCATAGAACTCGTGGGTGTGTCCGTGCAGCAGCAGCGCTAGTTTATCTACAAAAGGCATAGGATAATGAGTGAATGAGTGGTTGAGTGAATGAGTGAGTAATTTAATTCTGGAACAGTTTGGAGTAAATGTCTTCCTGCAAGACCTGTGCGGTGTCCAGCATGAAAGCCGATCTGGTGGCTAGGGTGTACTCTTTGCTTGTTTGGTTTTGGAGCAGATTTTCGAAAATCGAGTAAAAATTGTGCTGCAGCTTATGCCCTTCCATGGGGCCGATGAAGCCCAGCCGGATGGCGGCGCTCACCTGGTCCCGCAGCGCCATGTGCAGGTACATGGTTTGGACATCGGAAAGCTCAAACTCCACCCGTTTGAGGCACAGCGCGAACACCAGCACAAAATGCGTGGGCAAGTCCTGCGCCTCAAACCAACGCCGCACCTCCGGCATGCCCGAGGCCGGGTAGAATGACTCCAGGAGTTTCAGCCAGTTCTTGCCCTGCACCACGCTGGCCTTCCGGATGGTAGGCACCAGCATCATGGCGTCGTATTCTTCGGCAATGGTTTGGAGGTTGGCGTTCAGATCAGGCGTTGGCAGGTGGCAGCATGAGTTCAGAAACGGAATTTCCATGCCCACCACCTGCTGCAGGTACGAGTACAGGTAATGCCGCAGCCCCAACCGGTCCTTGATCAGCCCGAACGTGATGCTGCTCTCCAGCCCGTAGGAATAGGCAAACGAGCCAGTAGGAATGGAAGAATCCACAAGGTGCAGCAGCCGGGCGAATTTCATTTATGAGATGCTAAAGGTAGCTGTAAGATGGTAGTTCTGTTTTGGTGCCGTTTTGGCGAAAAAAGGCATAAAGTGCATTGGATTAGGAACGATGATCGGGAAACGTGAAGACAAGGCAGTGCCTGGTCTCTACAGGATAACAGAATACCATATATCTGCCGTTGGTCAACCATTCTTAATTCGCAGTCCAATTTGAGATTTCCCGATGTTGAGAATCAACCCACCCCTACCCCTCCGAGGAGGGGAATTCCTAATACAGTTAAGATTTAGGCTAAAGCTTCCTTTGAACTACTAGCGGAAAATCCCCTCCTCGGAGGGGTAGGGGTGGGTAAATCGCGTTCCGAATGAATAATTAAAACAGGTTGTACAGTTGGGCCAGGGGCAGTTTTTCGGCGGGTTCGCAGGTGAGGTGCACGCCGTCCACAGTGACTTTGTAGGTCTCGGGGTCTACCTCAATGTTGGGCAGGTAGTCGTTCAGGGCCATGTCTTTCTTGGTGACGCTGCGGCAGCCTTTCACGGCCACTACCTGCTTCTGTAAGCCGTAATGCTGCTGCACATACTCCACCGAGGCCTGCGACACAAACACCATAGACGTCTGCCCGATGGCCTTGCCGAAGGAACCGAACATAGGTCTTGACAAGACCGGCTGCGGCGTGGGGATAGACGCGTTGGCATCGCCCATCTGCGACTGCACAATGATGCCGCCTTTGATGATCATCTCGGGCCGGGAGCCGAAGAACGCGGGTTTCCAGAGCACCAGATCGGCCAGTTTACCCAGTTCTACGGAGCCGATTTCCTCGGAGAAGCCGTGCGCTCGGGCCGGGTTTATGGTGTATTTGGCCACGTAGCGCTTCGCCCGGAAGTTATCGGCCTCTATGTCTTTGCCGTTGTCTTCGGGCAGCAAACCGCGCTGCTGTTTCATTTTATGGGCTGTCTGCCAGGTACGGGTAATCACTTCGCCCACCCTGCCCATCGCCTGCGAGTCTGACGAGATAATGGACAAGGCGCCCATGTCATGCAGGATATCCTCCGCGGCGATAGTCTCACCCCGGATGCGGCTCTCGGCAAAGGCCACGTCCTCGGGGATGTTTTTATCCAGGTGGTGGCAGACCATGAGCATGTCCAGGTGTTCGTCGATGGTGTTGACCGTGAACGGCCGCGTGGGGTTGGTGCTGGACGGAATCACGTTGGGCTCGCCGCAGATCTTGATGATGTCAGGGGCGTGCCCGCCGCCCGCGCCCTCGGTGTGGTAGGCGTGGATGGTGCGGCCCTTGAACGCCGCTGTGGAGGTCTCCACGAAACCGCTCTCGTTCAAAGTATCGGTGTGGATGCAGACCTGCACGTCGTACTGCTCGGCAATGGAAAGGCAGGTATCAATGGCCGCGGGCGTGGTGCCCCAGTCCTCGTGGAGTTTGAAGCCCAGCGCGCCGGCCTCCACCTGCTCTATCAGCCCCTCGGGTTTGGACGAGTTGCCCTTGCCCAGAACCCCGAAGTTCAGCGGATAGGCTTCCGTGGCTTGCATCATCATCTTAATATAGAACTCGCCGGGCGTACAGGTGGTAGCCGTCGTGCCCGCCGCCGGACCCGTGCCGCCGCCCACCATGGTGGTCACCCCCGAGGCCAGCGCCTCGTTGATCTGCTGCGGGCTGATGAAGTGGATGTGGCAGTCAATGCCGCCCGCCGTCAGAACCAGGCCTTCGCCCGCTACTACTTCGGTGGTCACGCCCACCACCATGCCTGAGGTGACGCCCGGCATGATGTGCGGATTGCCTCCTTTCCCGATGCCGGAGATGCGCCCGTTCTTCACCCCGATATCGGCTTTGTAGATACCGGTGTAGTCCAGGACTAGCGCATTGGTGATGATAAGGTCCAGTGCCTCAGCCTGCCCGATGCCGGCTGCCTGGCCCATTCCGTCGCGGAGCACCTTCCCGCCCCCGAACTTGCATTCCTCGCCGTAGACGGCGTAATCCTTTTCTACCTGGATCACCAGATCGGTGTCTCCAAGGCGAACGCGGTCGCCCACGGTGGGTCCGTACATCTCGGCATAGGCGCGGCGGTCAAGGGGAAGGCTCATATTTTGATTGTTGGTTGCTGGTTGTTGATTGTTTTTGGGCTTTTTTGAGGAAAACAGGCTCAAGCGGAAGTTCGGTTTTTCTGGTTTGCCAGCGTTCTTTTCTGCTATGGCGCGGAGGTTACTTCCGTGCCTTGCCTGTGTTCAAAAGTCACGGAAGTAACTTCCGCGCCATAGTAGGTAGATTCAAATGCAACTCATTTCAGGTTCGTTTTCAGAAAAACTGACCATAAACGAAGCTTAAGGAGTACTAAAAAAATTCTGCTGACTCGCCTTCTCCAGAGCTTCGGCTTTGTGGTCATCAGAAAGTTGCCCGTCTACCAGCTTATTACCGCAGTAGCTGATTCTTTCACCTGAGAGTTCCACCAAGGTCACCCGTTTCCGTTCGCCGGGCTCAAAGCGCACGGCCGTGCCAGCCGGAATGTTGAGGCGGAATCCGTAGGCTTTTGCGCGGTCAAACTGCAAAAGGGCATTGGTTTCGAAGAACGGATAATGGGAACCCACCTGCACCGGCCGGTCGCCCATGTTGGTGACTTCCACTTCTATTGTAGTGCGGTCCTGGTTGAGCGTGAGCTTGTCTTCTCCCAGCAGGTACTCGCCGGGATTGGGTTGAATGAGCGTGTCTAGCGGGGCGGTTTGCGCGGTTTTGGTGAGCCCGGAGCCGTACAGGGCCAGTTCAGGAGCGCCTTGTTCCCGGCAGATGGGATGGTGCACGGTGACCAGTTTGGTACCATCGGGAAAAGTGCCTTCCACCTGCACCTCGTGGATCAGCTCGGCCACGCCTTCCATGACATCGGCGAAGCCCAGGAGCTTTTTGCCTTTGTCCATGAGGGTGGCCACCCGCTCGCCGTCCCGGATGAACTCCAGCAACTGTGTGGCGATGAGGGCCACCGCCTCGGGGTAGTTGAGCTGCAGGCCGCGGGCGTAGCGTTTCTGGGCCACGAAACCGGCATTGTGCAGCACCAGTTTGTCTATGTCTTTGGGCAAAAGATGCATGAGAGGGAGTTCTGAGTCTTGAGTTCTGAGTCTAGAGTCTGGTTATTTTTTATCTGAGTGGCCGAGGCTTTTCTCGGGGTTCACCTGGTCACGGACGAGTTGCTTGAGTTCCTTGATCTCGGGGAAGCGTCCAGCAGTTTTCCGGTCAAAAATCACCTGATCGTTGACCCGGATGATATAGGAGCCGCTGGTCTCGCTGGGTTCCAGGAGCACGCCTTTCAGGTCCTCTGTGAAAGTGGTGAGCAGTTCCTGGGCCATGTAGGCGGCGCGCAGCATCCAGCCGCATTTGGGGCAATATTCTATGCTGACGGTAGGTTTCATTTAGGGGCTAGTTTTGGGAAAAGAGGAAGAAAACGACCATCAAGGTTACAGAATCAGGTTTTCGTACATCATCCAGCCGCCGTAGGTCACGCACAGCACCGAGGAAACCACCACCATGCCCATCCGTACGCTTCGGCCAATTTTCATGCGCTGGGTGAAAGGGATGTTTACCAGTCCGGCGGCTACAAACATGCCCAGAATGGAGCCCAACCCAAACATGACCAAGTACGCCACGCCCAGCCACGGATTCTCGATCTTGCCCATGATGGAAATCACTAAGGCCCCGCTGCCAGCCAAGCCGTGGATCAGGCCCACGGTGTAGGCATAGCTGTGCTGGTAGCGCGGGGTTCTGGTTCTTGAGAAGTTCTGTTTGTTAGTCAACCGGCTGATGCCCATGATCACGAGCATCAATCCAACCCCGGCCTCAAAATACCCGAAGCCAGCTTCATAATTAGTAGAGTGCAGGAAAATAACCTGGCTCAGAATGATGAGCGAGCCCAGCAGCACAATGGTGGTGGTATGGCCCAGGCCCCAGAACAAGCCGTCTTTCATGGCCAGGAGCCAACTGTCGCGCTTGGAGACAATGTTGCCCACGGCAATGAGGTGGTCTGCCTCAAACGCGTGGCCCATTCCCACCAGAGAAGCGAACATGAGAGGCAACAAAGTCTGCATGGATTTTTAAAGTATGTACTTCCTAAAATTTTATGGAAAACAATTTAAGAAACACAGCCAAAGAAACAAAGGCCAGCATTTTCGGCAAAGAAGAACAGTGATAATCAAATTTTCCTTAAAAGGACAATCCCACTCAAATTCCCGAGGTTCTTTCTTCTTTTTGAGAGAATGCATTTCTAACCGAAGCTTTTTTCATGCTCCAAAGGCAAGAAACTGGATGGAATCAGAGAAAGAAAGATTTTCCAGAAAAGAGAGAAAAAATGAGAAATGGCAGGAGAAGTCGAGCCAAACCGAAGAGATCAAGCAAAGAGTTTCCGGCCTGTTTTACCTAAAACAGGCCGGAAACAGAAATCAGCAGTACCTATAATCGGAGGGACTATAGATCAGCCTCTATATAATAGTGTAGGTTCTCTTTGGTGATAATGTCTAGGGGCAGGTATTTGATAGGGCTAACCTTCTTCTTGAACACCAGTTTATCGGCCAAGCCATAAATGCCCCAGTAGCCCTGCCCTTTGGGGTTTTGGTTGATCAGGAATTCAATCAAGCCTGCGTTCAGAAAGTGAAGATTCCTTTCCATGAGGTCATAGCCGATCAACTTGATGTGGGAAACGCCTCTTAGTTGCAGATAATGGGCTACGGTATGGGCTTTGGAATTGGTGACAAAGATGCCCCTGATTGTGGGATTATCCTGCAGCAACTGATCTAACTGCTTATGGAAATCAATTGAAGAGGAATTGTGCAGATCGGCCTGCAGCAGCGGGTACTGCGTTTCTGAGCCAGTTTGGGTAAAATAGTCAAAGAACCCCTGCTCCTTATTGATCAGGTGGGAGGAGTTGGATAGGTCAACGTCTATGTGGGCAACCAGAAAAGTGGCTCCCTGCGGATGCCCGTAGTGCAGCAATTTAGCTGCCAGAAATCCGCTTTGGTAAGAGTCCTGCCCAATATAAATGAGGGGCTCGTAATCGGGGATGTGCGTGTTGAAAAGCGCGAAAGGAATGCCCAGTTCTTTCCATTTCTTGAAGAAAGGGAGCGACTCGCGGTAAAAAATGGGCGCCACCAAGATGGCATCGGGGCTCATAGTAATGACTTCGTTCGCTTTTTCCCGGTAAGAGGCGGCTTCATAGGGATCAAAAATGAATTGTGTCACCCTTACCCCGTACTGAGCTAACTCAGCCTGGGCTTTCTCCACCCCGGTTTTAGGAGCCTGCCAATAAACATCCTGGCCAGGATCTGGTAAGAGCGCAGCTATCTCGTACACGCGGTTGTTCACCAAGGTGCGGGCCAGCAGGTTGGGTTGGTAGTTGAGTTCCTGGGCTATTTCCAAGACTTTCTGCCGCACGTCCTCGGCCACGCGCCCTCGCTCATGCAGAACTCGGTCTACGGTACCTGTTGAAACTCCTGCTTTTTCCGCAATATCTTTTATCCGTACGATGCCTTTCTTTACCATTGATAGAATTTCTGGTTCAATCTATTATAGATTACAAGCTTGCTGTAACATTCAAGAACCGCACTGGTACCAACAAAGATGTCTTAGGGCTAAACAAGCAGGGAGATTATACAACACTAGGTCTCCGGGCAAATATACTAATAACCGCTTACCTTCCTTTTTATGCTGTATCCTTGGCTCTTTCTGCTAAACCCGCAGGAATATGCGTCTTTGGTACAGCCAATAGCAGATATACCACTCTACCGCCAACGTAACAACAGAAGCCACTACCGCCAGCACTTGAACTGGCAGACTGAGCCAATTGGTAAACCCGTTGGTGAAAATGGCCACTGTTCCGTTTAACCATTGCAGGCCTACGGTTTCAAAGAACAGATAGATAAATATTGGGTTCATGCCTACTACGGTGAAAAACAGTACCCAAGGTCCGGCTTTTCTTACGTCAATGCACCAGTAGCACAAAGCCAATAGCAGGAATACCCAACCGCCTGAGGCAATGACAAAGGAAGCCGTGCAGGTACGCTTAATGATGGGGTCTACCCCCATTGAATCCAGCGCATGTCCTATCACCACTCCCACCACACCTGTCAGCACCAAAACCTTGATCTTAAATGATGCTGTTTTACTGGAGGCTAATATTTTACCTATCAGGCTTCCCCAGATGGTGTGGGCTGCCGATGGCAAGAAGTTCATGGCAATCCAATGATCACTGTTCAGTTTGCCCATCAGGACTAGATCCATCCAGGAACCGAAGTTCTTGCCTGGGGTGAAGGGCTGGTCAAACTCCGGAATGTGGGCAAAGCGGTACAACGCCTCACTTACTCCTATACATAGAAAAGAAACCAACAACTGCGTTCGTGCCGAGTAAGGAAGCAGCACATACGCTACCAACAGCGTAACCGATAGCTGACTGAGCACATTCCACAGTTCCCACACCAACCTACCGGCGTATACGCAATGAA
Source organism: Sabulibacter ruber (assembly GCF_017355955.1). Classification (GTDB taxonomy): domain Bacteria; phylum Bacteroidota; class Bacteroidia; order Cytophagales; family Hymenobacteraceae; genus Nibribacter; species Nibribacter ruber_A. The sequence continues at coordinate 2,410,414 of NZ_JAFFID010000001.1, forward strand.
GCGCCACCCCAAACAGCAGAAGCTTCAGACTTCGCTTCAGCACATGCCCAGTAATCACCGCCCGGGCATCGCCTTTCTGGAACCGATTCTGGACAGAAAAATATAGCGAGGTACCTGCAATAGTCATAAAGGCCGGTTGAACCAAATCCCAGAAATGAAGCCCTCGCCAAGGCACGTGGAAGAACTGCTGCACCAGGGCTCCTGCGACTCCCTCGCGGCCAGTTAGTTCCTGTAACCGCACATACAACAAGGTGCTTTCGGCCGCCAATAGCACCATGATCACTCCTCGCAAGAAATCAAGAGAAAGAAGGCGGTTGCTTGTCTTCATAGGGAATACTTGTATGCCTTTAGTGAATAATATTCTATTAGCCCAGATCTAACTCCATATTATTACAGATAGAGTGGGACAGCATTTTTAGCTTCCTTTTCTTAAATTAAGGCAAAAGCCAAGCCCTTATTATTTGGCCCGAATCCTCAAAACAGGAAAATTCTTCTACTTCCTTGTGCATTTAGACTCTCCCCATATTCTTTTCTAGCCATCAACTAAGGTGCTTTGAACCCAATATTATCTTAAATATGAGAATATAAAAACAGCAAACAAGTTTTTTACCTTTCCTTTATGTGTTCGAGCACATATATGAAAAATCTTTGCGTCTACGAACACATTTCATATTAAAGTTCTTGCTAATCTAATTTATAGTAGCTATGTTTAAGACACAGAGACAAAAAATCTCCATAAAAGAGAGGTAGCTGGTAACCTAAAGACACCCGTCTAATGGTTGCAGAGCAAGGGCCAGAGGGCGAATTGGAGAGAGTAGTACCGATCAATAGCGGAGTTAACCCTAGTAAAGGTAGAATAACTCCCTTGCGACAATCTTAAGAAAGTGACAGCTTCATTTGCTTGTGGCGTGCCAACCGTCTAAGATATTTCCTGCGCTTACAACAGAACCAGACTAATACCTAACAAACAAACCTTTATGGAACCTAATTTCAATACTTTGTCTCCTTTCAGGCACGTAGCCTTGCCTGCTCCTTCCTGACCAGAGCTTCTTCCTATATCACCTCATCACTTCTAATAGATCAGCTATTGCAGACTAAAGTCTGATACTTTTTGCTTTTCCTTTAGAACGGCTCCCGATATCTCCTTTCCTCAAGGGGTTTACCCTATTTCCATTCTTTTTGCCCACACCTCACCCATAAAATGCATCTACATGAAAAAATTGGTACACACATTTCTGAAGCTAACGCTACTGGTGCTTCTCCCGGTGCTGCAAGCGGCCGCCCAGGGCCGTACGGTGACGGGTACCGTAACAGCTAAAGAAGACGGTCAGGCCTTAACCGGTGTCAGCGTAGTGGTAAAAGGAACTACCACCGGTACCACTACCGACACAAACGGAGCTTTCAGCATACAGGTACCCCCTTCAGGGGCAACTCTGGTGTTCTCCTTTATTGGTTTACTTTCACAGGAAGTAGCGGTCAGCAGTGAACCCACCGTGAATGTGCAGATGGCTCAGGATAGAAAAGCCTTGGATGAGGTAGTGGTGGTGGGCTACGGCACCCAGAAGAAAAGGGACTTAACCGGAGCCATCAGTTCTGTGAAAGCAGAAGACCTGGTGGTGAATTCCGGTGCCGCGTCTATCGGGCACATGCTAAAGGGCAAAGCGGCCGGTTTAATGATTCGGGAGAACAGTGCTCAACCCGGTGGCGGACTTGACATTCTGATCCGGGGTGCCGGTTCTATCAACGCCAGCAACGCTCCTCTGATTGTAGTAGACGGCTTCCCCATCTCAGATTTACAGCAACCCGGGAGCGGCGGACGCTACCAGGCCGGCACCCAAAGCATATTGAACTCCTTCAACCCCAATGATATTGAGTCCATTGAGGTACTCAAAGACGCCAGCGCCACCTCTATCTATGGCGCACGGGCCGCCAACGGGGTTATTCTCATCACCACCAAAAGAGGAAAAACCGGCAAAGCAGAGGTGCAATACTCCAACACCTTTTCCATTCAGAAATACAACAATCCTTTTGATGTATTGCCTTTGAACGAGTGGATGCAGGTGCGCAACGAAGCCGCCTGGGAGCGCTGGAACTTTGACAACAACGTGATTCCTTATGGCAATAGAACACTGGAGGAAGCACAGGCCGATCCTATTAATGGGCCGTTTCGCCGATTATACACCCAAAATGCCATCAATAACGTGGGCCGGGGCACCGACTGGATTGGTTTGGTGACCCGTGATGGCTCCATTCAGCAGCACAACCTATCCTTGACGGGCGGCACAGAATCTACCAAGTTCCTGCTTTCGGGTAATTACTACAAGCACAACGGAGTCATCAAAAACTCCGGCATTGAAAGGTTTACTGTACGGGCCAATGTAGACCAGGACGTAAACAAATACATCAAGTTCGGCCTGAACCTTACGGCAAGCCGCATCAATAATGACAACAGCCAGTTAGGAGGTGATCAGTTTGAGAACTCAGGCATCATTCGGGCCGCCATGCAGATGGGGCCGCACATCAAACCCATTGATGAAAACGGCAACTACCCCGTAAACCCGCTCCTGGCTCTGCAGCCCAATCCATACTCCCTGCTCACCATTTCAGATGAAGGCCGCATTGAGCGCATGTTGCTCAACTCATTTATAGACATTATTCCCATCCCAGACCTCACCATCCGGTTGAAAGGAGGCATGGACCGCGGCATTACCAAGCGCTGGAATTACCTTCCCAAAACCACCATCCACGGGGCACTGGAATTTGGCCGGGCTTCCATTGCCGAGATTGATAAAAACGAATACCTGATGGAGGCAACTGCCTCCTATGTCAAGACGATTGCTACCCACCACCGCATTAATTTATTAGCCGGTGCCTCGCAGCAGAATTTCTACAATGACTTTACTAACGTTGGCAACACCAACTTTATCTCAGACGCTTTCCTGTGGAACAACCTGGGGGCGGGCAGCAGCACCAAAACCGTAGGCTCTTCCCGCTCAGAAAACGTAATGGCCTCCTACTTTGGTCGCTTGAACTACACCCTGAAAGACCGCTACCTGCTCACCCTGACCGTGCGGACCGATGGGGCCAGCGTGTTTGCCCGAAACAATAAGTGGGGTACTTTCCCGTCGGTAGCCGTGGGCTGGAACATAGCAGAGGAGCCGTTCTTCGGGGGCTTGGCTAACACCGTCTCGCAGTTTAAACTGAGAGCCAGTTATGGTCAGACCGGGAACGCCTCTATTGGCAGCAACGCCTTTGCGGCCTATTATGCTTACCCCGCCTGGCTTTCGGGTAATGATACCAGAGAGATCGGGGTATCCCTATCCCGCCTGGAAAACCCTGATCTTAAATGGGAAACCACCACTGAGGCCAACTTTGGTCTGGACTTCTCAATCTTTAACGGGCGCATAGACGGCTCCTTGGAGGTGTACAACCGGGTAATTTCAGACCTGCTGGCCTTCAAACCCATCAACTCCTACCACCCCATCAACACCATCATGGCCAACGTGGGCAAGACTCAGAGCAAAGGCTTTGAACTGACCGTAAGCACCCGCAACTTCCAGCGCAATGACTTTGAGTGGAGATCCATCTTCACGTTCTCAAGGTTCAAAGACACCTGGAAAGAAAGAGCCCCAGACTGGAAGCCTGCCGTGTACGAGAACGTCAATGATCCTATCAGAGCCATTTACGCGCGGGTAGCAGATGGTATCATGCAGGTGGGCGAAGAGGTGCCTTCTCAGCCAGAATTGAGACCCGGCATGATCAAGATCAAAGACATCAACGGCTACCAGCGTGACGCCAATGGCAACCCCATGGTAGACGAGAATGGCCGTTTCATGCGCACCGGTGCCCCAGACGGAATCATTGATGATGCCGATACCAGACTCATCGGGACCTCAGACCCTAGCCTGATTGTGGGCATGACCAACATCTTCACCTACAAAGGATTCAGCCTCAACTTTGATTTTAATGGCATGTTCGGGCGTAAAATGGCCGATCCTAATTACACCACCTACGGCATCAGTGCCGATGGTATTTACACCTACGGGTACAATGCCTTACGCACCGTGAAGAACCGCTGGACTCCGGAAAATCCATCCACTACCCAGCCCAGCTCCTTTTATGGCTGGTCTCCGTACAGCGTAGGCGATTTCTTCCTGCAGGATGCCTGGTTTGTCCGGTTGCAGAACGTTGCGCTGGCCTATACCCTGCCTACCAAGTGGACCGGCAAAGTGTTCTCCAGAGCCTCCATCCACGTGACCGCTCAAAACCTGTTCGTGATCACGCCTTATGAGGGCATTGATCCCGAGACCGATGCCTACACAGCGGCTTACCCCAATGTAAAAACGTTCACCACCGGCATTAACCTGACTTTCTAATGAACCAGCACCCATTAATTTATAAGACCATGCGCAAAGTATTTCTTTCTCTTGCACTACTCTTCCTGCTGGGCGGTTGCACAGATGATTTAGAGTCTGTTGAATATTCTGAGATAAACCCCAGCATTTTCCCGCAGTCTGAGGCAGACGTGGAAGCCATGGTGAATGCCTGCTACTATCCTCTGCGTGGCTCGTGGGGTGACGGTATCCATACCACCTCTGAGAACGGCATCATGTACATCAACGATGCCACCACTGAGATCCTGAACGGTTCCTACGGTCCTCAGTTGGCGGCTTCCCTCCACAACTACAAACCCACAGATGCGGGCATCACCCGTTTCTACGATGTTTTCTACAACAAAATCAGTTTGATGACGCTGACCATTGACTTGATCAACCGGTCAGAGGTGAGCGAGGCGGTGAAGAAGAGAGCCATTGCCGAAATCCGGTGCGCTCGCGGCTTACTCGCCTATGAGTTGTTTGACATGTATGGCCCCATTGTGATTGCTCCGTTGGAAGTACTGCAGAAACCAATGGAAGAAGTGCCGCTGGCCCGCCTGTCACATGAAGAAACGGTAGCCTTCATTGAGGCAGACCTGGTGGCCGCCGCTGAGGACCTGCCGCATCCTGCTCAGGCAGAATACGGCCGTTTTAGCAAAGGTTTGGCGAAAATGGTGCAAATACGGCTCAACCTGCACGAGAAGAAGTGGAACAAGGTAGTGGAACTGGCGAATGATATCATCGGCTATAACTACTACACCCTTACCCAGGACTACGAGAGCATGTGGGACCTGGAAGGTGCCAAAAACAGCCGCGAGGTGATCTGGGCAGTTCCGTGCGACTACGAAGGCACCAGTGAAAACCAGTGGCAGTTGATGGTGCTGCCGTCTAACTATCCGGTGAAAGGCGGTTGGGGCACCATCCAAAGCACCTGGTGGTTCTATGACACCTTTGAAGAAAATGACGAGCGGAAAACTATGCTGATTGCCGAATACACCGGCACCGATGGCAACACTTACAACCGGGCTAACCCGGGTACGGTCATGAACCTGGGCCCTATTCCGCTGAAAATGAACCCAGACGCTAACAGAACCACCGCCGTCTCTACCGTTGACATTATCATGTACCGCTACGCCGATGTGCTGCTGTCAAAGGCTGAAGCCCTGGCGAACGCCACCGGTGCCCCAACTGCCGAAGCCATGGAGTTGGTAAACGTCATCAGAAGAAGAGCTGATCTGCCGAACAAAGACCTGGCAGACTATAATTCCCTGGCGGCCTTCAATGACCTCATCCTGACGGAGAGAAGCCATGAGTTCTGGTGCGAGAACGGCCAATATCGGGCAGACCTTATCCGCCATGGCAAGTTCGTGGAGCGGGCCCGGGAGGTGAAAGGCTCTGTCTACACCAACGAGGACAAGGTCCTCTATCCGTTCTCCTTGAGAACCGTGAGCGAAGGCAAAGGGAAATTCATCCAAAACAAAGGGTACAATTAACAACCCTTCGGGGGAGAAACTAGCTTTACCGGGTTCTCCCCCGAAGCCTAGCCCAAAGCGCTGCTCCCAAGCCCTTGGCAGAAAGCCACTACTACCCTTACTAAAAGATCAATTAAGTGAATTTGACTGCAATGAGAGGAAGAAACATGCTTACGGTACTCGCCTTACATTTCCTGCTGGTTTGGTTTTCCGGTTGCTCTGGCAGCAAGGAAGAATCAGAACCAACGCCGGAAACCAAGCCCAATATAACCTATGCCGCGTCTAACGAGATCTTCCCCAACCCGGAAAGAGGTTTCATGCGCCTGTTCTCGGTTTATTCAGAAGGAACCCCGTTAAACGTTACTACACTCGGTTCTCTCAAGAGTAACAACATCACGCTTGTTCACCGGGTTTATTACCTGGAGAAGTTCAAAGACGCTCCGCTCAGTGCCGCTCAACTTGCCCTTATCCAGACCGACATGGACTTGATCAGGCAGGCTGGCCTTAAATGCGTGCTCCGGTTTGCCTATACCGACCAGATGAACGGCACCGATGCTCCACTGGCCATCATTGAGCAACACCTGGATCAGTTAAAACCGGCTTTTGAAGCCAACAAAGACGTGATTGCCTTTGTGCAGGCTGGCTTCATTGGGGCCTGGGGCGAGTGGCACGGGTCTACCAACGGCCTCAACACCACCGAAAACGAAAGAAAGGTGCTGTTCAAACTGCTGGATGTGCTGCCTACTGAGCTGATGGTGCAGGTAAGGACTCCTACCAAAAAGCAGCAGATTTTTGGCACCACTACTCCCGTAAGCCAGGCAATGGCCTACACAGCCGAGAAAATGGCCCGAGTAGGCCACCACAACGACTGCTTCATGTCTGGGGGCACCAACTACGGTACCTACACCAACATTCAGCCAGAGAAAAACTACATCAGCAACGAAGCCCTGTACGTGCCCACCGGTGGAGAAACCTGCCCTCCGCAGAACGGCTACAATCCTACCTGCCCCGAGGGCCGCACCGAAATGCAGCTTCTGAAGTGGACGTACCTGAACCTGGACTATTACCAGCCTACCCTCAACGCCTGGCGGAATTCGGGCTGTTTTGACGAATTCCAGCGAAATCTGGGGTACCGGTTAGCTTTGGTAGATGCCACGTTAGCCACTCAGGTGGGGCTCAACCAAGCTTATCAGGTAAAGATCAACCTCACCAACAAAGGGTACGCGCCGGTCTACAAGCAAAAGAATACCTTTCTGGTACTCAGAAATAAGGCCTCCGGCGCTCTCCACCAGGTACAACTCCCCGTTGATGTTCGCGCTTGCAAGCCGGGCACCAACCTTACCATTGACCAAAGCGTGAGCTTAACGGGCATTCCGGCAGGCAATTATGACGTGTTTCTCAAGATTACTGACCGGGCAGAAGCGCTGCAAAACAGACCGGAATACAACATCAGGCTGGCCAACCCGCAGGCATGGGAAGCAGAGACCGGCCTGAATAACCTCAAGCATCAATTAACCATCGGGAATCTCTAAGCTGGCTCCCGTTCCGGCAGACCTAATCGAACTTTTAAAGCATCAGCGACATGAAAAACAAACTTTTACTCTTCTTGGGCTTGGGCTTTTTGCTGCTGGCCACTTTCTCCTGCGAGGAAGACGACGAAAACTCAGGACCTAAAGCGGTGTTCAGCTATGTGGCCGATGGCTTTGTGGTAAATTTCACTGATTTCTCGCAAAACGCATCAGAATACCTCTGGGACTTCGGTGACGATAGCGAGCAGTCCCTCCAGTCCAACCCCACGCACATTTACTCCAAGAAAGGCGACTACCTGGTTACACTCACAGTGAAGAGCAATGGCCAGACCAGCACCTTCCAGGACTCTGTGTATGTGCTGGGGCCTAACATCAAAATTGACGGCGATTTCACCGATTGGGAACACGTGGCCTACACCCACACCAATAACGAGGGCACCGGCGGTACCCTGTTGGCCGTGAAAACCTTTGCCTCTGCCGGACACCTCAACTTCTACTTAGAAGGCACTCAAGACTTCTCGCTGGCAGTAATGGACCTGTACCTGGATGCCGACAACAACCCCGAAACCGGATTTAAAACCTGGATGTATCCAGCCGCTTCTGGCGCCGATTTCCTCTTTGAGGGCAACCCTACTGGGGGCAGTGTCTTTGCGCACGTGGGTCCCGGCAATGGCTGGTCCTGGAACGAGGTAGCCAACTTTGGTGAGCGCATGCAGTTCTCGGCCATCAAAACCGTTGGTGGGAAAAAAGTGGTGGAGTTCTCCATCAAGCGCGAAGGTTTGGGCAGCATGAGGAATGCCGCTAATTTCGCCATCCTGGAAATGAACTCCGGCTGGACTGAGGTGGGCAACATTCCTCACAGCCAGCAGGCCAGCTCTAAGTTTGCCTCCATAGATTTATAATCACCAGTTACCTCCTACCCTGATCAGGATTTGGGCTTATCTTCCTGAAAACAGGCCCAAATCCCGGCTGTGTGTCCGTCTGTTCCAGAACCGGCACCGGGTGCTTCGTTCGTTTTGTTCCAACCAACTCCCCTGCTTCATGGCCTTAAATTCTACTCCCCCGCCCCTCTGGAAAAGCATTGCTGCGCTGTGCCTCTTGCTTACGGTGCATTTAACCATCTCTCCTTCGGTTCTTGCCCAAAACCGGAAAATCACTTACGTGGAGAGTTCAGAGGATTTTGCCAACCCCGAGAGAGGCTTTTACCTGGCCTCCGGGGGCAAACCCGGCACGCTCTCTGCAGAGGAATTGGTGAAGCTGAGAACCCTTCCCGCTAATCAGAACATTAACAACAGCGCCAAGTACTCGGCCAAACTCTCGTTGGTGTACCGCGGCTACCTGCTCGCTGATTTCAAAAACAAGCCGCTCAGCCCTGAATTCCTGGAAAACCTGCAGAAGGATCTGGACGCTACCAGAACAGCGGGTATGAAAATGATTCTGCGGTTTGCGTACACCAATGACACCAAAGCCGGCGACTGCAAAGACGACTACAAAATTTGCCCACCATACGGCGATGCGCCCAAAGCTATTGTGCTGCAGCATATCTCTCAGCTGAAACCGGTTTTCCAAAAGAACGCCGATGTCATTGCCGTACTGCAACAAGGCTTTATTGGCATCTGGGGCGAGAATTACTTTACAGATTATTTCGGGGATGCCTCTACCAACGGCCTGGGCGTAGTGGCAGACAGCAGTTGGCAAGACCGCAACGACATGCTGAAAGCCTTGCTGGATGCTTTGCCTCAGGACCGCATGGTGCAGGTAAGAACGCCCCAGATCAAGCAGCGGTTTGTGTACGGCCCCAAAGCTCCGGTGACCTCGGCGGCTATCACGGAGCAGGAAGCATTTACCAACGCAGACCGTGCGCGGGTAGGCTTGCACAATGACTGCTTTTTGGCCAGCGAAGATGATTACGGCACTTTCTATGACTACGGCAACTCTTCCTCCAAAAGAGGCCCGGCCAAAGAAACGCTCCGTAAATACTTTGAAGCCGAAAGCAAGTACGTTGCCGTAGGCGGAGAAACCTGCGACAACGCCTATAGCCCCCAGAACGATTGCGCTCCCGCCGGACGCGCCGAGCAGGAAATGGCCGCTATGCACTACAGCTATCTCAATAGTTCTTACAACAACCAAGTGAATAATGACTGGGTAACCGGCGGCTGCATGGACAACATCAAACGTCGGTTAGGCTACAGGTTCACCTTGAAATCAGCCGCTTTGCCGGAAAAGGTTAGAAAAGGAAGTTCGTTGCCAATTGCTCTACAGCTGGAAAACGTAGGCTTCGCCGCTCCCTTCAACCCACGTTCTGTGCAGGTGGTATTACGGCATAAGAAATCGGGGCAAACGTATGCGCTGCCCTTGAGTACAGAAATCAGGAGATGGTTTCCGGGCCAGATCACCGTTTCGGAGGAAATCCCCTTGCCCTCTAACCTGCAGAAAGGCGAGTACGATGTGCTGCTTCATCTGCCAGATGGCTACGAGAGCCTCGCCAAGCGTCCTGAGTACAGCATCAGGTTCGCCAACAACGATGTCTGGGAAGAGAACACCGGCTATAACCGCTTGAATCATACCATCAAGGTGAATTAAGCGCATGTTTCGTTTTGGGGCTGTTTTGAAGAAATCAGGCCAAAAAAGCACAGCCTCTGTTATTGGGGGTGAATAGTCTCAGCGACTACCTGAAAATACGCTTCAACCAAGATTCTCCCCTTGAGGGGAGAATCTGTGGTAAGCAGACGCACTTAACGGTGTTTAACAGCATCCTTCAATTTCAGAGTTCATGTTCAACAAAAAGCCCGATGCCGTTTCGGGACAGTTTTTCAGAAAACTGCCCCGAAACGGCATCGGGCTTTATCGGCCTTAAATGTTTGCTACGCCTTCACGTTAGTAGTACCGCCGCCTTGCAAGGTTAGCTCTACCGGTTTGTTATGCTGCCAAGCCCCCACAGTGAAATCAGGCACGTCAATGGAGTTGGAGCGGTTGGCTACTGACCACTCACTCAACGGAGCTACGGCGCTCCACAGGGCGGCATCGTATACGTCCTGATCCAGGGGCAGGCCGTTGCGCAGGCAATCTACCAGGCGCCATTCCATCAAGAAATCCATGCCGCCGTGCCCGCCAATTTTCCTAGCCATTTCGCCTAGCTTCTTGGTAAGAGGCGGGGTGTATTGTTCTTCAATTTTGGCGAATTCCTCTTTGGACAGCCAATCGTGCCCGGTGGCGATGCGAGCCGGATCTGGCCACTTCTGGGCCATGGCTTTGGAACCGCTGACCAGGTGAATACGGGAGTAAGGCCGCGGCGAAGACACATCGTGCTGAATCATGATGGTGCGGCCCTTTTTAGTGCGGATGGTGGTGGTATTCATATTCCCCCGAAAATTCATCTGCGCGAAATCCTGGTAGAAGTTGTCTTTAGAGGCCAGTTCCTTCGCCCTGGCACCCATGTTGAAATCATTGGAGGAGACAGATACCAGGTAATCCATCTGGTCGCCCCGGTTAATATCCATCACCTGGCAGATAGGCCCCAACCCGTGCGTAGGATACAAGCTTCCGTTGCGCCCGTTCTCTTTCAGGCGCCACATGTTGTAGTAGGCCTCTTCGGTATCGCTGGTCTTGGCAAAATTCAAGTCTATGAGGTTATGGATGTAGGCCCCCTCGCCGTGCACAATCTCCCCGAAAAATCCTTGCCGGGCCATGTTTAGGGTGAGCATCTCAAAAAAATCATAGCAGCAGTTCTCCAGCATCATGCAATGCTTTTTGGTGCGCTCAGAGGTTTCCACCAGCTGCCAGCATTCCTCCAGGGTTTTCGCGGCGGGCACTTCCACGGCCACGTGCTTGCCGTGCTCCATGGCATACACCGCCATGGGCGTGTGCAGGTGCCAGGGCGTGGCAATGTACACCAGGTCAATATCATTGCGGTTGCACAGCTCCTTCCAGGCGTCTTCCTTACCTGAATAGGTGGTTGGTTTATGGTTGGAGCCCTCTATCTTCTTTAAGGTAGCTGCAACCCTGTCTGGTCTTATGTCACAGAGAGCATTGATCTCCACCCCATCAATATGGTTCATCCGGACTACTGAGGCTGGCCCACGCATGCCCAGCCCAATATAACCTACCCGCACTTTGTCCATGCGGGGGGCGGCATACCCGCTCATGTTAAAGTGCTGTCGGTGCGATTTTTTAGCCTGCGCCTGAATCTGGTCAAGGGAAGTTGCGGCTGCGGAGGAGGCACAGCCACTCACAAAACCTGTACTGGCTAGTCCTACGCCCGCCAGACCGGCTAACTTTAAAAAGTCTCTCCTGTTAGTACTCATAGATGTGTTTCTTTATGGGGTGAAAGAGCAAAACGTGGTTCAGAAGTAAGATAAGCGGTAGAATTGCGTGAGAAGAAGCCAAGAGGAAATTCACCGGAGTGCCCCACCGCTTGGGGCCAATTCTCCCCAAAGTAGCCCCTAAACGCAACAAACTGCCACCTGGCGCAGAATCGCTATAGGAACTGCAGTTCGCCGAAGTACTCTGGCAAGTGGAAATCTGGGGCAGCAGCCCAGATGCGGTTCCAGGTTAGGTAATGCGGGGTGGGCAGATCATCGCCGCATTTATAAAAGTTCACCCTGCACTGCTGCTCATGCAAAGACCCAAACTGGTGGAAGCAGAACACCTCTTCCGGAATTACCAGCGTCAGTTCCCATTTCACCGGGGTGTCTGAAGTAGCGGCATCGCCCACTGTCATTTGAGCATACCGCTTTATCTCTCTGATCACTGCCTCTGACAAGAACCGGCGGTTTTCTTTTTCTGGGCCGTAAGCCATTAAGCAGGAACCAAGGCTATTGAACTCCAAATTGTAGTAGGCTTTTTCCTGGTTGAAGGCAATGAAAAGCTCCACGCAACTGTCTTTGTACACCGGGTCATTGGTGCGGCGGAACACGGCCCTGATGGCCTCCTCCTCCACATAGAACTTTACAAACAGACAGTCCTTGCTGTGGGCAACCGAGAAGAACACCTGTGGTTTGTAGTTGTAAGAGGGCCATGACACGGCGTCAATGGCATTCTTTTCCAGCTTATCTAACAGCTCAGACACTTCGGCTAAGGGCGTGTCTTTCTGGAGCAAAGGCAAATACGGCACTTCCAGCTGTTTCATGGCTCGTTCAGGCTTTTGAGGTGATTTCTGACAGCCGGGTTTCCTGCACCACCTTTTCAATGATTTCCTGGAACTGCGGAAGCTTCGCCTCCAACTGCCGAACCAACTGAAACTGCGCTCTGCAGCGTTGCAGGTTGTGCTCAGGGAAGTGGATTTTATAGTAATGGTCGCCCTCCAGGTAATCGGTCAGGAACCGCAACCCCATGATAAAAGGCAGCAGCAGCACGCCGTGCGTGAGCGAGGCGATTTCCTGGTCCGTCAATGAACTGCTGGTTTCCTCCAAGAACCCTTTGGCAAATCCCTCAAACAGCGAAACGTCTACCTGAATCTTCTCCAACTGCGGCTCATCTTCTGGAGCGGTGTTGACCGTGGTCCTGATCGCGTCCCCGAAATCATAGGCCACGTAGCCAGGCATGACCGTATCCAGGTCTATCACACACTGGGCTTTGCCGGTTTGGTCTAATAAGACGTTGTTGAATTTAGTATCATTGTGGGTGATGCGCAACGGCAGCTCGCCGCGTTCCCCCATGTGGTAGATGGTGCTCATGGCTTCGGCTTTCTCTTCCACAAACCCAATCTCAGGGCCGGTTTCGTGTACCCTGCTCACCGCATCTTTGGCCACGGCCTCCTTAAAGAGCCGGAGCCGATTTACCACGTTGTGAAAGTTAGGGATGGTATCGTGCAGCAGTTCCACAGGTAAGTCAGCCAACAGCGCCTGGAAACGGCCAAATGCCTTGCCACCTTCATAGGCTTGCTGCGAAGTACTTACCAGGTCAAAACTGTTGGTACCTTCCAGAAAGTAGTACATACGCCAGTAATTCCCCTTGTCATCTTGGTAAAACCATTTCTGGTCCAGGGTAGGAATGAGGGTAAGCACTTCTGCCGAAGGTTGGGTTTCTGAGGTGTTTTCCAGTTTTTGGCGCAAATGCGTGGTCACTACATGAATGTTCTCCATCAGGGCCGGCACGTTCTTGAAAACGTGGTGGTTCACCCGCTGCAACAGGTAATCCGGGCAGTCGGGCTGGGCATTTGCCACATGGTAGGTGTCATGGATATGCCCCGAGCCGTGCGGCACAACGGAGGCGGCAGCCCCTTGCAGGTTGAACCGGGAAACGATGAACGATAACGTAGCGTCTTGTCCTGCTGTTTGTACCATCTTATATGCTGTTAACGGGGGTGTTCCAAAGATTTTCTGGGTAGGTCCCGGCCTCAATGAGCTTTCTAAGGGCTTCCACCACCAAGGGCTTGTCAGCGGGATAGGTCACCCCAAACCATTTCTCCGGGGTAGGCAGTACTTTCACCTGCGTGGCACCTTCTTTTACCAACTTATCCAACACTAGGGGCAGAAAGAATTCCGCCTTGGGCAGGTGGGCCTTTTCCCACAGGAACCCTTCCAGGTATTTCCCAAAGTAAGGCAGCAAGGAAGGCGCAAAGCCCATGAGGTTCATAGATACCATCTGGTCTGGGGCCAAGGAAATGGGTTGCTGATCAGGGCCAATGGCGACAATGCCGTCCTGGGTTTTCTCTATATGAGTCTGTTCCGTGATGCTCACCAGGTTCCCGCCGGTATCCACTTCACAGATGCCTCTTGACACCGCGCCGTGCTCAGACAGCGTGTTGGCCAACAGATAGCCTACCAAACCGCATTCTTGCCCGCTTTTAAGAAAATCTGCCATGATCTGGAAAGACTGGTAACCATAGAAATCATCGCCGTTGATGACCGCAAAAGGCTCTGTGAGCTTACCTGCAGCCACCCAAACGGCGTGCGCGGTTCCCCAGGGCTTCACCCGGTCCTGAGGCACCGAAAAACCTTCCGGTAGTATATCCAGCTCCTGCAACACAAAATCCACCTCTATCCTCCCGCTGAACTTATCCTGCATGGCGGCTTTAAACTCGGCTTCAATTGACTTCCGGATGATGAAAACAACCTTCCCGAAACCTGCCTTAATGGCATCATAGATGGAATAGTCAATGATGGTTTCTCCGTTAGGCCCAAAGGCCTCTATCTGTTTCAGGCTGCCGTACCGGGTAGCCATACCGGCCGCCAGGACCAGCAGCGTTGGTTTTATATCCATTGCAAACCGAAGTCTATTTTTGTATTGATTTGTAGATTGTAACCTGATTCCTAAGACTCAAGGTGAATTGCCACCTCTGCCTTAGAAAGTGTAGCGTTTAAAGGCTTCTATGGCTTCGTACTCAGTCAAGCCAAGTTTATCGTAGATTCTGGCAGTGGCCCGGTTCCTTTCCTCAGCTCGTTGCCAGAACTCCCGTTTGTCATTGCCGGGGAAAACCGGGCTGTCTTTCTGCGATTGATGCTTGAAAATAGCCTTGCGTTTCCGCAATAGTTCTTCCGGGCTGATGGGCACCGCCATTTCAATGTCTTCAATGTCCCACTCCTGCCAGGCCCCGCGGTAAAGCCAGACGTAGCAGTCCTGCATCCAAGACTCCTGCTTCAGGCGGTCTATTGCTTCCAGAATAGCATTCAGGCATACCCGGTGCGTTCCGTGGGGATCTCTTAGGTCGCCGGCAGCAAAGATTTGTTGTGGCTTAATCCTGGTCAGCAGCTCTACCACCACCTGCACATCTGCTTCGCTTAACGGCTTCTTTTTCACTTGACCAGTTTCATAGAACGGCATGTTCATAAAATGCACGTTCTCCTTCTTTACTCCGCAGAAGCGGCAAGCAGCCATAGCTTCACCCTGCCTGATTAAACCTTTAATGCTCTGCACTACCTCTGTATCCTCAGCTCCTAGCTTTTTCTGCTGCAGAAACGTTTCTACGGCGGTGTGAATCTTCCGGAACTCATCCCTGGCGAATCCCAACTTTTGGGAAAGGCCCAAAGCGAAGTCTGCGAAACGTTGGGCATCATCATCAAAAACAGCAATGTTGCCCGAGGTCTGGTAAGCTACATGCACGTCATGACCCTGGTCTACTAACCGCAGCAAAGTACCGCCCATGGAAATGACATCATCATCTGGGTGAGGACTGAAAACCAGGGAAGTTTTAGGAAAAGGATTGGCGCGTTCCGGCCGATGTTGATCTTCAGCGCCAGGTTTGCCACCCGGCCATCCGGTAATGGTGTTCTGAATAGAGGTATGTACCTGTATATTCAGCCGGTAGGCAGAACCTTCCTGTACCAGCAAATCTGTTAAGCCCCAGGTACGGTAGTCTTCATCTGTGAGCTTCAAGAGGGGCTTATTTGCCTGCAAACTAAGCCAGATGACTGCCCGGCGTATCAAGTTTTGGTCCCACTCACATAAGCCTACGAGCCAAGGAGTCTTAATGCGAGCAAGCTCAGTGGCGGCCCATTGGTCTAAGACCACGCTCACGTGCGAATGTTGTTGCAAAAAGGAAGCGGGCACTTTCTCAGTGATCTTTCCTTCTACCATGTGCCGTACAATCCGGGCCTTGCCTTCACCCCACGCCAGCAAAAAAATCTGTCGGGCTTTCATGATAGTGCCTATACCCATGGTAAGGGCTCGCAACGGAACAAATTCTTCTTTGATGAAGTCTTTAGCGGCATCTGCAATGGTAAGCGATTCCAACTTTACCAGACGTGTATGGGAGGCTAATCCAGAGCCTGGCTCATTGAACCCAATATGCCCGGTGCGGCCAATCCCTAATAATTGCACATCAATACCACCGGCTTCCTCAATCTGGCGCTCATAGGCAGCACAGTACTCCGCTACTTTTTCAATGGCAAGTGCCCCATCTGGGATATGGATGTTTTCTGGCAAAATATCCACGTGCCTGAAAAAATGCTCCTGCATGAAATACACATAACTCTGCAGGGCATCTGGTTGCATAGGATAATACTCGTCCAGATTAAAAGTAATGACGTTCCTAAAACTCAGGTTCTCTTCTAGATGAAGGCGCACTAACTCCTTATACACTCCAATAGGAGAAGACCCGGTAGCTAAGCCCAACACGGCCATCTCGCCATTTTCCTGTTTGTTTAGGATAATGTCGGCAATAACCCGGGCCACATGTTTGCACCCTTCTTCAGGGCTGTCAAAAATGGTAACCGGAAGCTTCTCAAAGGTGGTATTAGAAAAGGTTAATGTTTCCATAAGCAACGAGGATTAGAAAAGCGTAACCAGAAGAGAGGAAATCATCATTTTTGATTTCTTATCTAAACATAGAAACATTAAATAAGAATAACAAAGAAAATCATCATAAATGTGTTCGAACACACTTAAAAAAGTTTTATTTGTGCACGAACACATCAACACACTCTCCTATCATCACCATTTTGCATCTCTGTCAGCATTTAGGATATATCTAACCTACAATTCAACGCAGCACCTTAGTGTTAATGGAAGTAAATAGTATTATCAAAGAAAAATTCTACAACTACTTTCTCTTTAGAAGACTTTCCTAAAGCAGGTTGAGGCAAGGAATCCATAAAACATTTGCACTTCAGGTGCAGTATCTGATAAAGCATTACTTAACCTTCAGATATGGAAGCAGCAAACACGAATCGCTTACAAAGCCAGGTAGCCTTGGTAACGGGTGCCAGTTCCGGGATAGGGCAAGGAATTGCGATCAAGCTGGGACAGCACGGGGCCAACGTGGTAGTGAACTACCATTCAGATGAGGAAGGCGCCCTAGCCACCAAAGACCAGATTGAAGCGGCTGGTGGAAAAGCCCTTGTCATAAAAGCCGATGTATCGAAAGAAGAAGAGGTAGAAGCCATGTTCCAGACCACCCTGGATACGTTTGGCACCCTGGATATCCTGGTAAACAATGCCGGTATTCAGCAAGATGCGGCGCTCGTAGACATGACGCTGGACCAGTGGAACAAAGTAATAGACACCAACCTTACCGGACCGTTTCTTTGCGCCCGGGCAGCCACCAAGATCTTTTTAAAGCAAGGTATCAGAAAAGACGTGTCCAGAGCCGCGGGCAAAATCATCTTCATCAGCTCGGTGCATGATATCATTCCATGGGCAGGCCACGTCAATTACGCAACGTCTAAAGGCGGCGTGGCCATGATGATGAAAACCATGGCGCAGGAATTAGCACCGCAACGCATTAGAGTGAACAGTATCTCGCCGGGAGCTATCAAAACTGATATCAACAAAGAAGACTGGAGCTCTAAAGAAGGAGAAGAGAAGATGCTTTCGCAGATACCTTATGGCCGCATAGGCGAACCAGATGATATTGCCCGGGTAGCGGCATGGCTGGCGTCTGATGAAGCCGACTATGTGGCGGGGGCCACTATTTACGTAGACGGAGGAATGACGCTGTTTCCTTCGTTCAGAGAATAGTATAAGGCTGTAGCACAAAGCAACTACAAAGGCATACTTCAGAAAAGGCAAGGTTGATCTGAGTCAAAATCAGAGCAGCCTTGCCTTTTGTGTTTTAGCCCTCAAAAAAGGAAGTTGCTACAGATCGCTTTTGCGGTGTTCCATTTTGCTAACAGAATCCTCCAGCCATTGTACGGCCTCCTGTTCGGTGAGAAAGGCTTTCCGCATTACATCAGGACAGTCAGAAGAGATGGCCGAGAGAGAACCTCCTTCCTGCAGGCGCTGCATCTGCCTTGGGTTCAGCAACCAGGCTACCACTACGTGGGATGCCACCAACTGCAAGGTCTTGGGGTAGAATTCCTGACTAAGCCAGTCGCTTTCATCCTGGGTGATCTCGCCTTTGGAACGGCAATCAAACAACCAGGAGCAAGCCGTATGTTCTTTGGCCAGGGAGAGAATGGCCAGGCAGTTCATTTTGAACTCTGTGAAGGTGACAGGCTGCTGCCAACGGATAATAACCGTTTGCATATCCGCCCGATAGGAGATCTTAATATGTTTGGCAAATCCTATCTGCATGGCGTTAGAGGTCTACACGCTACAAAGTAGCGCTTGGGTTAAACTCACACGTTGTTGCTTGTCTGTCTGAAATGAAATTAGGGCTTGCATCTGGCAATTCCAAGTTCTCCACACCCTTTTCCACAGTTTTGCAGAAAATAAGGTAGAAATACGCGGCGTTTGTAGTGCTTACCGCTTACTCGTGGCGTCTACGGGTTTCGTGCAGATTTTTCCGCATGGCAAGGAAAAGTTCAATACTGCCCTGCAGAAACTCCTCGTCCAGCCAGGTTTTTACTTCTTCGTCGCCGCCCAGCACATCCATCTCGCTCACTTTATAGGTCTGCTCAAAAGGGCCCAATTCCAGCTTAAGGAGGTATTTACCGTTCCAGGCCAGCAAAGTGATTTTGATCTCGGGGTGGGGAATATCAGCTACAACGCGCATGGTAGAAAGAAATTTGACGTACTAAAACTACTATACGCAAAGGTAACCGGCAGGAGTACACCATTGTTAGCCAAAAATTTTAAGATTGGATAACGTTTCCTTACCGAGACTATCTTAAACAACTAAGCCCCAATTCTTTGCATCTCAAACAAAGAACCGGGGCTTACCTGATTATGGGCTATATTTCTCAAACCACGCCTAAACTACAGCTCAATGCCCATCTGCCGCATGAGTTGGCTGGCGTTGAAGCTTTGGCAGATGCCTGGACGCAACGTGTAATCGAACCGCAGCTGGCCGTCTTCAAAGTAGCTGTTGAAACTGAAATTCTGCACTGAGCCCGGCAATTCCTGCTCCATGTTGCCCAACTCCAGGTCATGGGTAGACACAAACCCCGCTGCCTGGCGGTGGTTCAGCTGCCTGATCAGGGCCATGGCCCCCTCGTGCCGGTCATGGGAGTTGGTGCCTTTCAGGATCTCGTCCAGGAAGTAATACACGGGCTGGCCGGTGGCGGTTAAATCAATCAAAATTTTGAGGCGCTTCAGTTCGGCGTAGAAAGAAGAAGTGTTCTCGGCCAGGTTGTCTTCGGTGCGCATGCTGGTGTACACCTGCCCGGGGAAAACCGTAAGCCGGTTGGCGCAGACGGCCGTACCCGTAAAAGCCAGCACCATGTTCACGCCCACGGCCCGCAGAAACGTACTCTTACCAGACATATTGGAGCCCGTAATGAGCACCGTATGACCTGCCCCAGCAAAAGCGATGCTGTTGGCTTTACGGCCCGGGTTAAAGATAAGCGGATGACTCAGGTCTTCGGCCTCAAACGTGAACGGCTGGTTACTGATGCGCGGCACCGCGTACCCTGGGTTGGCGTACTGGAAAGCCGCCAGACTGGCCAAAGCCTCAAACTCGGCAGCGGTATTCAGCACCTGCCCAATGTTCCCCGACATGGTTTTCTTCCAGCGTTCCAGGCGCCACATCCAGATGAAATCCCACATGAGCACGTGGTTCAGGATGAAGTTGAGGTACGTGTTCAGCCTGGCCGAAAGGAACTGAATAATGGAAGCTAACCGGCGTACGTGCTCTGAGGCCAGTTTCTCGTCAAACTTCAGTTGCTGCTGCAGCGCTTTGGCTTTGGCGCTCTGGAAGGTGCGGCCTTCTATGTGCACCAAAAGGTCTGTATAGCTGCGCAGGGTCTCGTACATGCCGGTGCTTTCCTCGTAGTACTCATCGCGCTGGCGGGTGAACTTGGCGGCAATCAGGAACTGGATCAGGACCAAACCCAGAAAAGGATAGTGCGTGTGGCCCTTGGCCCAGAACACAGCAGCGGCAATGGTGAGCAAGGGCAACAGAAACGTAGCTGCTACCAACCAGCCTTTGCCGTCAAAAAAGTTGGGACTCCGGAGCCACAGCAGGAAAGGCTGAGGCAGTTGCTGCGTTTTGCGGTGATGGTGCATGGCCCGGGCCTGCAGGTTCTGTCGCCATTCCAGATCGGGTTGCAGTTCGGCTACGGCTTCCTGGCGGGCCAGGATTTCCTGGGCATTGGCCGGTGTTTTGAGCCACTCGGCCAGGCGTTGCTGTCCCAGTCTGGTCACGGCCCGATTTAAGACCTGAAAAACGGAATTCGGCCCGAAAACGTCCAGATCAGCGGTGTAGTAATGGTTGGGTTCCTGGAATTCGGCGCCATCGGGGAAATCAGAAAGCTCGCCGCGCAGGCGTTCGCGTTCCCGGCGGTTGATCAGGCCCAGGTAGAGTTGGTGCTTGCGGGCGTACTCAATTTTATTGTGCCAATGGATGAGCGCCGCGAAGATAAAGTACCCACTGATCAGCAAGGCTAGCCCCGCCCCATTACGGCCATAATAGAACAACACTACGCAGCCCAACACGGAGCCCACAAAGAACGCCAGCCGCAACCAACCCACCCACCGGTACTTAGCGGCCTGCCGTTCCTCGGCGGCGAAAAAGCGTTGCTCACGTTCGGCAAACAACGCTTCTGGAGAATTCTGTATCATTAAAAACTACTTCAATGTATAATAGAATCCGCGGCGAAAAGTACACTTGCACCACCGGGTTCTGTGCTGCAGCCAGGCTTGCGCCTAACCACCCAGGCAAAATAGGAAACTGCCGGCAGTTATTCCTGTTTTATGCCTGATTTTTGGAAACTACAGGCAAAGCAACCAGCCTACCTTCAGAAAGGGAAAACGGTCAAGTTATTGCCTCGTTACCCCACATTATAACCAGAAGTTGGGGCCAGGGTTCCCAAGGAGCCCCCTGCCCTATCAAGGAACAACTACTAAAAACAAGCCTTATTAGATTTATCAGTACGCTGGCGCGAGCGCCCCGCTTGTGTCCGCACGCATTGCTGGTTCTTTCTGTGGTTCACAAAGCCGTTACCCTTCTCTCTCTCAATGGTTCTTCTTTCCCTATGTCATCTTGGAAAGATCTTGTGGGCGAACGGAAAAGGCGTTTCCTTAAATGACACTACCGTTCGCTCACAAGATCCTTTCAGGATGACAAAATAGAAGTCACTAAGTTGTAAAAATACCCCAAAGCTAATCTTACTATGGCGCGGAAGTTACTTCCGTGCCTTTTATTCACAAGGCACGGAAGTAACTTCCGCGCCATAGAGGTTTCAGAAAAATATAGACGTCAGCAATGCGTGCGGACACGAGCGGGACGCTCGCGCCAGCGATTTGGAAAGTGTTTAAGGCCAGTTTTCAGGAAACCAGCCCAAAAACAAACTCAAATAGTAGCAATGCACTTCAGCTCTATAGCGATGGGTGTGGGCAGGGCATTTATTTCCACGGTGGTGCGGCAGGGTTGGCAGTCTTTGAAGTACTCGGCGTAGAGGCGGTTGTACGTCTGGAAATCAGCTTTCATGTTGGTGAGGAACACGGTTACGTCAACCAGGTTCTCCCAGGCTGAACCAGCCTCCTCCAGAATGGCGCGCACGTTCCGGAATACTGAGTGGCACTGCGCCTCTATGTCATAACTTAGGATGTAGCCTTCTTCGTCCAGCGTCACGCCGGGGATTTGTTTGGAGCCTTTCTCACGCGGACCAACCCCCGACAGAAACAAGAGGTTGCCCACGCGCCGGGCGTGCGGATACAAACCCACCGGTTCAGGGGCTTGGGAAGCATGTACTATGTTTGGGGGCGTGTTGTCCATAGCAGAATTCATTTTAGGCCTGATTTCCCGAAAATAACCTAAAAACCACCGGATAAAAAAAGGAGCGGGCCTTTCTCAGACCCGCTCCTTCCTACATTGACACCAAACTTCTGCTTAATTGAACTGTACGTTGCCGTATCTGCTGTTCACGCTCACGGTTCCTTTAGGCGATGTTTTCCCGTATTTTCCTTTGTAGGAAGCAGAAGTGTTCTTCACTTCCCGGAAGCTGAAATCTACCAATCCCTGGTCTACCTGCAGGTTGCTGTAATTGGTGTTCACGTCAAAGTTGAAGGCGCTCTTGTCAGAGAAACCTAGTTTCACCGAGGTGTAACCGCTCACCACGTCTACTTTCTTGAAGTTCTGGGCGATGCTGCCAATCTCAAACTTAGAGCAGTACTTCACTTCCATACCGGCTGAGCCCCGCAGGTTATCAATTACGAAGGAAGAATAGCTGCCTTTGCCGTTCACCTGGTTCACGCTGCCTACTTTGAACACGCGGTCATAGCGGCTCTCCACGTTCAGGTCTTCCACGCGGTCAATGCTCACGGCGCTGTAGGCGGTATAGGCGTTGATGTCTTCGCCCCCGTTCAGGCGCAGGGCCGAGTATTTGATGGCCAGGTCGCCGGCTCTCAGGTATTCAATGAGGCACTCGCCGCTGCTGTAATCCACTGAGATCTTGTTGGAGCGGTTGTTCAGGCGGCCGGCGGTTAGCTTGCCGTAGCGGGTGCACAGTTCGGTGGGGCCGTCAAAATCAGGTAGTTGCACAGAGCCGTATTTGTTTGTGACCCGCAGCGGGTTGGCACGGGGCATTTTTACCAGGTAGTTGATCTCAAAGCTTTTCTGGGTGCTGCTTCTGATGTGCATGGGCTCGCGCTCGGTCACAAAGGAAACCAACCCGGTGCTTCTTTCATCGTTTACCCGCACGTTGATCTTGTCCAGGATTTCCTGTGCTTTGGCTTCTACCTCGGCGCGGGCAATAATGGTCACTTCCACCGAGATCTCAGGGCGGGTCCAGGTCTGCACCGTCACCTGGCCAAACTGGTTATCTATGCTCAGCTTATCAGAGGTTTTCACCTTGAAAGACCGGTTCACGCTTTTCACTTTCTCGTGCGGGAAAGCCGGCGAGGGCTGGGCGCTGCCGTAAACAATGACCGTAGAACTACCCGAGTCTGGTTGCTGCCCCGGGGTTACATCGCCCTGGACGTAGAGCGCTCCCAGAGAAGAAAGCGACTGGGAGACCGCTGCATTGATCTTCTCTGAACAATTCTCCTTCACTTTCACCTTGACCTTAGGCAACACGAAAGGTTCTGGTGAGATTTCCTGCAGTGACAGCATCTGGCCCTGCCCACTTGCCGTGGGGGTAAAGAGACTGGCCGCAAACAGGAGGGTGATACTAGATAGAAGTAGTTTCATTGGGTACTTGTTTTTTCACTTGCTGTATGTTTTCAAGAACCTGTAACTGCCGGTTCAGAATCGCGATTCGCATTTTTAAGTTGTCACGCATAGCTTCTACTACCACATCCTTGTTAGGCGTGGTGTAAAGTTCTTTTTTAAGCTCTGTGTAAGCCGAGTCCAGGGTGGCTGCTTCCCGCTCCCACTCCTTGTCCATGCCCAGGGCTTTCAGGTCATACTCTCTCAGTTGGGCTTCCTTCTGTTCAATCACACTGGCAAAGCGGGTTTCAAGCTGAGGCACCTCCGGGGCTATTTTCTCCAGCGGAACGGGTTGTGTGGCAGCCACCGTTCCCGATGGCTGCGCCCCATTGTTCATGTAATAGTAGGCCGAAAAGGCTACCATAATCAGCATGGCCACGGCGGCGGCGTACCGCCAGGCATGGTGCCAATTGATGGAGATCACCTTGGCTTCTCTCTCTGGTTCAACGGCCATGGTGGGCTTCACTTCCTCCTGCTGCAGCTCGGCGGCAATGTCCTGCCAGAGATCCGGTCGAGGGGTGAAGGTGTCAAACTCGTCTCGGTGGGCCTGTACAAAATCCTTTAATCTATCTTTCATATGCACTTACTCGTTTTTGAGGTATTTTCTCTAAATCAGCTAAAAAATGACTGTTCCTGCATGAGGCTCAGCAATTTCTTGCGGGCCCTGCTGTACTGCGACTTGGAGGTAGCCTCACTTATACTCAGGATCTCGGCTATCTCGCCGTGATCGTAACCTTCCAATAGGTACAAGGTGAGCACCACCCGATAGCCATCAGGCAAGGACTGAATGGCTTTCTTGATGGTCTCCACTTTGTAATCCATGTCTTCCTGGTCATACTCCGGGGCTTCCTCGGCGAAGTCCTGGAAATCGTCCATCGGTTCTACCTGCAGGCGCCGGCTGCGCACTTTGGTGATGGACTTGTTAATGACGATGCGCTTTAGCCAACTACCAAAGGTGGAGTCTCCCTTGAAGGTGTGCAGCTCCCTGAACGCGCTCAGGAACGATTCCTGCAAGACATCCTCTGCCTCTGTATAATCATTGGTAATGCGCATGCTCACGTTGAACATGGACTTACTATAGAGCTTGTACAGCTCATACTGCGCCTTACGGTCGCCCTCCTTGCAGCGGGCTACTATATGCGCGTTAACGTCGGTGTATTCCAGCGTCTCCAAATTGCTACCTTTTAAGGCTCATCATGATGGTAATCTAGTAACAGCAAAACCCGGAACAACACCAACCTCACGCAGAGCCTTCAGACGCTCTCTTGTTCCTAACTTCTACCCTAAAGACACACGGTTATGCCAAGGGTTGCACGGTGCTCCAAAAAATTATGATGTTTTTCTCTACATCAATTTATCTATTTTATTTCTCAATTTTGCCTAAAAATCAACCCTTATTAAACCTATGAAAGCTCGTCTTCCCTTTATTCTGATGTTCCTGCTGGGCATCAGTCTCTCTGCCTCCTTTGCGCAGACCAAACCAACCGTTTCTGCCCCAAAGGAAATGCGCCTGACCATGACCGATGGTACCGAACTGTATGTGAAAGTCTCGGGCAAAGGCCGCCCCTGCCTGTTCATCCACGGCGGACCCGGTGCCTGGAGCCACTCGTTTGAGGTGCTGGGCATCAATACCCTGGAAGATTCTCTGCAGATGATTTATGTAGACCAGCGCGGCAGCGGCCGGTCTGGCAAATCGCCCAGCGGTAACTACAGCCTGCAACGCGTAGCCCAGGACTTTGACGAGGTGCGCCAGCAGTTAGGCCATAGCAAATGGACGGTACTGGCTCATTCATTCGGGGGCATTCTGGCCACGGAGTACGCCTATTACTATCCGCAGACAATCTCCAGAATGGTTCTGCTGAGCGCCACCCTGCACCTGGAGCCGTCTATGCACGCCCAGATCAACCGCGGCGTGGAACTGCTGAAACCCGAAGACACCACTCCGTTCCTGGACCCCAACAAACCAATCTTCGACCGTTTTATGGCCATTATCCAGACCTTGAACCAAAAAGACATGTACCACCAGCTCATGTACACTACCAGTGATGGGTTGAAGAAGATGAACGAGGAAGACGCCAAACGCCCCGGCAACTACAGTTTTGGGCAGGCCTGGTCTAATTATCCCGAGTATTTCCAAGACTTCACCGAAGTCTCCCGCCATTTGAAGATGCCGGTGCTGGTGATCTCCGGTCAGCAGGATTTCTCCATTGGGCCAGACCACTACAAGAGCTTTAAATTCCCGAACCAGACCACCGTTTCCATGCCGGGCGGCCATGTGATTTACCTGGAGCAGAATGCCCAGTTCCAGAAGGTGGTGAAAGAGTTCTTAAAGAAAACCAGCCGTAAGTCTTAGCCCTTCTTGGTTCTGGCTTTGTAGGACCACGTGATGCGGAAGCGGGCCACTTCCTCGCCTTGCGCATCACGCCCGATGCTCAATGCCTGCACCTGCTGCCCCTCGCCGGTAACCTGGGCCTGGTGCACGGCGGCGGCGATGGCCGCACCATCGGTGCAGGTGAAGGTGATAGTACCCACGGCTTTTTTGGTGAACTCCGCCTCCATGTGCACCACCAGCATAGACACCGACGGGTGAGCCCGGTACAGGTACATCAAGCTCAGTACCCCGGAGGCCATTTCGGCGGCCATGCTCAGACAAGCGAAGTAGATAGATTTGAACGGATTTTTAGTGAGATAGCCGTACTCAACGGTCACCTGCGCCTCATGGTCGGTGAGTTTCTTCATCCTGACGCCCGCCAGATACGCCATGGGCAGGTTCTTGAACAAGAACAGCCTCAGTTTCACGGGCCGGGAAATCAACCGGCGGAAAGCGGCGGTGGAAGAAACAGGCGTTGAGGTAGGCATAGGCGAAGGCTGAAGTTCACTAGTAAAATAGCGATTCTGCTGCACTTTAAGAAATTACGCCTAACTGTTAAGCAGCGTTTTCTGTCCCTTTCCTAATAAACTGCCCTAAAACAGGAAAGCCCAAGCCGGTTAAACCGACTTGGGCTTTTCTGTTTACTTTCTGGATAACTTAACAAGTAGTAGCGATCTCGGCTTTCCACAACTTTTCTGAGCTGTTTTCGCGAAAACAAGGCCAAAACAGCTTTCTTTTAAGTGAAGCAGAAGCTCTAATTTACGCCCTTCACCTTCATTTTCACTCCGTATACCGCTCCCATGGCCGTGATAAAGAGCGTGGAGCGATCTTTTCCGCCGAACGTCACGTTGGCAGTCCAGTTCTCGGGAACGGGGATCTGCGCAATCTGCTGGCCTTCTTTGTCAAAAACGGTTACGCCTTTGCCGGTGAGGTACACGTTACCTTGGTTGTCAATCGTCATCCCGTCTGAGCCCATGTTGGCAAACAGCTTTTTGTTAGCCAGAGAACCATCGGCATTGATGTTGTACACATAGGTTTTATTGGCGTCAATGTCTGCCACGTACAGTTTCTTGCCGTCAGGGGTGCCTATGATTCCGTTGGGCTTCACCAAAGCTTCGTCTACCGGATAAAACTTCTTCCTGTCAGGGCTTAGATAATACACGTATTCGCCATTTTGCTGCCGCTCGGGGTTACGGGTCCAGTAGTCTCGTTTGTACAGAGGATCTGTGAGGTACATGGCGCCCGAAGGAGCAATCCAGAGGTCGTTGGGTCCGTTGAGCAGTTTGCCTGCATAGTCCTTCACCAGCACTGTGGGTTTACCGACCAGGTCAAAAGACCAGAGCTGGTTGTCCATATCGGCGGCGGCGATGAGGTTGCCTTTCCGGTCAAAATACAGCCCGTTGGAACGACCCGCCTGATCTGTGAACAAACTGATTTTTCCCGTCTCCGCCGACCATTTGAAGATCTTGTTATTCGGCTGATCGGTGAAGTACACGTTACCGGCCCGGTCCACGGCCGGCCCCTCGGTAAAGGAGAAACCATCGCCCAGCTTCTCCAGTTTGGCTCCCTTGGCTATAATTGAATTCTTATCGGTGATCTGGGCTGAAAGCAGGACCGGCAGCAGCAAAATAGCAGCACTCGCCAATCCTAGGAGGATGTTTCGTTTCGTCATTAGCGCACCAATTTGCTTTTGAGTTTGTGCCCGTACCACAGGCCGGCAATAGAAACAGGCACCAGGCAGAGCAAGCCCAGCCAGGCAAACGGTTTCATGACGTAGTTCAGCAACCAGCCTTTCTCCAGGGCTCCGGCGGTGGCTTGCATGAGCAAGGTCACCAAACTACAGAGCACCGTGGAAAGCAAGACCACCTCCAGCCCGGAGATAAGCCCTATCCAGGCATGCCGTTTTTTCTTCACCAGTACTTTCACGCCGGCCCGTCTGCCAATTAAGATGGCGAACAGCAGACTGGACAAGATGAACACGGTGAAGTTACCCACCCCCAGGTACGTGGCAATGTCCCAGAACATCTGGGCAGAACCCGTCACCGAGAGCAGGAAGGTGAAAAACAGCAGGGCAATGATCACCTCGGTGACCAGCGTGGCCCTGAGCGCATACGAAGCCCCTTGTCTCTGCGCCTGCTTGATGGTGGTATGCATGGGTATTTTGGTTAATGATGATTGAACAAAACAGAATGTCTCTCCTCACCGGAGAGCTCTCCCACTACCTTCCCCACGTTACCACAACGCCTGCCGTTTCTGCTTTATTCTTCAGTTTACAGGTCAAATTTGATACCCTGCGCCAAGGGCAGCTCCCGCCCGAAATTGATGGTATTGGTTTGCCGGCGCATGTAGAACCGCCAGGCATCGGAACCCGATTCACGTCCGCCGCCGGTGTCTTTCTCACCGCCAAACGCCCCGCCAATCTCGGCCCCGGAGGTTCCGATGTTCACGTTGGCAATGCCGCAGTCAGAACCCCAGTGGCTCAGGAAAGCCTCAGTTTCCAGCAGGTTGGTGGAGAAGATAGACGAGGACAAGCCCTGGCGCACGCCGTTCTGGATTTCGATGGCGTCTTCCACCGTGCCGCTGTACTTGATGAGGTACAGAATAGGCGCGAAGGTTTCTTCCTGCACGGTGTGGTAATGGTTCTCGGCTTCCACAATGGCCGGGGTTACGTAGGTACCGGTGGCGTATTCCTCACCTTCCAGCACGGTTCCGCCGGTCAACAACTTGCCTCCCTCCTGCTGCACCGTTTCCAGCGCTTTCAGGAAGGCCGCCGTAGCGTCTTTGTCAATGAGCGGGCCTACCAGAATGCCGTCCTTCAGCGGGTCCCCGATGGGCAGATTTGGGTACACCTTCAAAAGGCGCTCTTTTACTTCGTCATAAATATTCTCGTGGATGATCAGGCGACGGGTAGAGGTACAGCGCTGTCCGCAGGTGCCCACGGCTCCGAACACCACGGCCCGGATGGCCATTTCCAGATCGGCGTTTTCGGTGAGGATGATAGCGTTGTTTCCGCCCAGTTCCAGCAAAGACTTGCCTAAACGGCGACCCACGGCCTCGCCTACTTTCTTGCCCATGCGGGTAGAACCCGTGGCAGACACCAGCGGCACGCGCTCATCATGCGCCATTCTGCTGCCAATCATTGCATCTCCTATGATCACGTTGAACACGCCCTCCGGTACCTGGTTCTGCTCCAGCACTTCTCTGATGATGTGCTGGCAAGCCACGGCCGTTAAAGGCGTTTTCTCCGATGGTTTCCACACCACCACATCACCACAGATAGCAGCCAGCATGGCATTCCAGCTCCAAACCGCCACCGGGAAGTTGAACGCCGAGATCACGCCCACTACGCCCAGTGGGTGGTACTGCTCATACATGCGGTGCGTAGGACGCTCTGAGTGCATGGTGTAGCCGTGCAATTGCCTAGACAAGCCCACCGCGAAATCACAGATGTCAATCATCTCCTGCACTTCGCCCAGGCCTTCCTGCAAGATCTTGCCCATCTCGTAGCTTACCAGTTTGCCCAACGGCTCTTTGTACTCGCGCAGTTTCTGGCCTATCTGGCGCACTACTTCGCCGCGCTTAGGCGAGGGCCACTTACGCCACTCCAGAAACGCCTTTTGCGCTACGGTGATGACCTGGTCATAGTCTTCTTCCGTTGCCATGTTCACAGAGGCGATCAGTTCTCCGTTGGTAGGAGAATGGATGGCGCGGGTTTCAGTGTTGTTTTGGCCGCCCCAGTTCAGGCCGGTACTATAGGCGGGATTGGTTTCCTGGATACCAAGCTGGGCCAGCAGATCGGTTATTGTCTTTTGCAGCGGTGCTGCCTCGGTGAGTTGTGCCATAGTTTTCGGGATTGGGGAAATGAAAGCTCTAGTTTAGGTCTTTCTGGGAACATTAGAAAACAAAAAAGCCCCTGCCTTGGGGCAGGGGCTTTGGAAAGCCGTTTACGGCCTGTTTTTCTAAAAGGGGGCTGAAATTAGCGGCCGATGGCATAGTATGCTCTGCGACCATCTGGGTACACCCCTTCAATCAGCAGACCACCTCTGCGGGCGCCATTCAGAATCTTGCTCACGTCTTGCGGCGTGTTGGTTGGGTTGCGGTCAATGCTGGTAATGATGAAACCATCTTTCATACCAGTCTCAGCAAATTTGCTGTCTTCCACATCGCTCACTTTCACTCCGCCGGTGATATCAAGTTTGTTCAGTTCCTGTTTGCTGGCGGCCTCAAACTTGGCTCCGTCAATGGTCATGGCTTTGTTGGAGTTAGGGTCACGCTTCACAATCTCGGTGCTGCCGCTGGCGTTACGCAGGGTCACGTTAGCAGTTTTGGTGCTACCCCCTCTCAGGTAAGATACTTTGATCTTATCGCCAGGACGGTAACGGGTCACCTGCTCTTGCAACTGGGCACCGGTGTTTACTTTCACGCCGTTGATCTCAGTGATCACGTCGCCTTGCTCAATACCGGCATTTTTAGCGGCACTGCTTTCAGAGAAACCGGCCACGTACACCCCGTTCAGGGTTTTCAGCCCTTTTTCCTTGGCAAGTTCAGCATCCACTTCCTGCATCTGCACTCCCAAAAGGGCGCGTTGCACTTCGCCGTATTTCAGAAGGTCATCCACCACTTTGCTCACAATAGAAGAAGGTACCGCGAAGGAATAACCGGCGAAAGAACCAGTCTGGGAAGCGATGGCGGTGTTGATCCCGATCAGGTCACCGTTCAGGTTCACCAGGGCTCCACCACTGTTACCAGGGTTCACGGCAGCGTCGGTCTGGATGAAGGACTCCACGCTCATGTTACCGGCCCCTTGCAGAATACCTACGTTACGACCTTTGGCACTCACGATACCCGCCGTCACGGTAGAGTTCAGGTTGAAAGGGTTACCAACGGCCAGTACCCACTCGCCTACCTTCACGTTATCAGAGTTTCCGTAGCGCAGGGCAGGCAGGTTGTCAGCGTTGATTTTCAGCAGCGCAATGTCGGTATTTGGGTCAGTGCCCACCAACGTAGCGTCAAAGGTGCGTTTATCGTCCAGGATCACCTGGATTTTATCGGCCCGGTCAATTACGTGATTGTTGGTCACGATGTACCCGTTTGAGGCAATGATTACCCCAGAACCAGATCCCATGGCCGGACCTTGCTGCCGCTGATATCCTTCAAACTCATCGCCGAAGAAGTCACGGAAGAAAGGGTGGATTTCGCTGGGGCCACCACGGCGGGCCTGCACTTTATATTCGGTGGTTACGTGTACCACGGCTGGGGTCACCAGTTCCGCAGAGGTTACAAAGTTCAATCCTTCCGGTACAATCACATTGGATTCGCGCATGGCGCTGGTGTACCGTACATTGGTATTAGGTAACTGTTGCCCGGCAGCGGGCGCGTCATCATCTAGCAGTTTATAACTCCCAACGGCTACGCCTCCACCTACCATAGCGGAAAGCGCCAGTCCTAACATAAACTGTTTCGTTCTCATACTTTTTATAGTTCAGCTATATAGGTTAATAATGATTTTGATCTGTTTTTTTAGCGCCCAGATTTTTCCCGTGGACCTGTTTATAATCAATACGAAGGTAAATCTAACCGGTACGTGGGTAACGCTAAAATAGTAAAACAAGTATGCTTAAATCAACAAAGACTAAGCCAAAAAGGCGCCATTTAGCGCCTTTTTAACTTTTCTTTAACACTCTCTGATTACTTCACAGAGATCTGGTGTTTTACTACTTTCTCTTCCACTTTAGGAACAGAGATGTGCAGCACGCCGTTCTCAAACTGAGCATCAATTGCAGAGGCATCTACGTTTTCTGGCAGTTGGAAAGAGCGTCTGAACTTACCGTACAGGTTTTCTACTCTGTGGTATTTGTGCTCTCTGGTTTCCTTGTTGAAGGTACGCTCACCGCTTACCCGCAGCACGCCTTCTTCAAACTCCACGTTGATGTTCTCTTTCTTCAGACCTGGTAAGGCTACTTCCATCTCGTAGGTAGCTTCGGTTTCCCAAAGGTCTACGGCCGGAGTGAAGCCTTGCACACGACGGTTGCTTACAGCATCATTGAAGAAGGTATCTAACAAGCTGCTGAACGTCTGAGGAACTCTGTTTTGCAATACCGGATGTTGTTTTACAGTTGCCATTGTCTTTATTTCTTGGGTTTGTAGTTTCAATTTCAATTGGATACTTACCTATTCATAAATTCTGTACCAATTGAGAAAACAGCCCATTTACTGACACAAAGACACCATTAAAACATTAGAATTTACCAAAACAAGACACATTGTCTTTATTCTTCAGTTTAAAAGCTTAAAAAGCGTCAGTTCCTTTTCTGAAAATAAGGTCTTGCCACTTGTGAGACTAGCCTATGCCAAGAAAAACCCCTGCGTTTTGAGGCTCTTTTCCAAGAAGCAACCGCAAAACGCAGGGGTTTATAACCTTTAGATCAGAGCTACGCTTGTGAGGCTAGTTCCCGCAATTCATTGATGGCCAGCCACGCCATGAGACCACTGCCCACTTCCAGGGCGTCTTCATCTACGTTGAAGGTAGGCGTGTGTACGCCGGAGGTGATGCCTTGCGCCTCATTGCGGGTTCCCAGGCGGTAGAAACAGGCATCGGTTTGCTGGGAATAGTAAGCGAAATCCTCGGCGGCCATCCACATATCCAGTTCCACCACGTTTTCCGGGCCTAAGTAAGCCTCAGCGGCGGCACGAGCGCGGGAAACCAGGGCCGGATCGTTTTTCAGGAACGGATAGCCATCCATGATGTTGATCTCGCAGGAGCCGCCCATGCTTTCGCACAGCCCCTCGGCCAGTTTCTTGATTTTCTGCTTGGCCTCGGCACGCCAAACCTCGTCCATGGTCCGGAAAGTGCCTTCTATTTTCACTTCGCCGGGAATCACGTTGGTTGCGCCGTTGGCAATCACTTTCCCGAACGACAACACCGATGGCACCTTAGGGTTGGCCCTACGACTCACAATCTGCTGAAGCGCTACCAACAGGTGGGCAGAAATCAACACCGGGTCCACCAGTTGCTCGGGCAGGCCACCATGACCGCCTTTGCCTTTCACGGTGATGTAGATTTCATCTGCGGAGGCCATGTACATCCCAGACCGGAAACCCACTTTACCAGCAGGCAGAAACGGAAACACGTGCTGCCCCATGATGCTCTGCGGTGCCGGGTTTTCCAACACGCCTTCCTTGATCATCAGAGACGCGCCGCCCGGGAACTTCTCCTCGCCGGGCTGGAAAATCAACTTAACGGTACCTTCAAACTCATCGCGCAGCTCGTGCAGAATACGGGCAGTAGTTAAGAGCGATGAAGTGTGCACATCATGGCCGCAGGCGTGCATCACCCCTTCGTTCCGGGATTTGTATTCCACCTCATTCGTCTCCAGAATGGGCAGGGCATCTAAATCGGCGCGGAGGGCAGTGGTGGCTTTCTCGGGGTTTCTGCCTTTGACCAGGGCCACCACGCCGGTTTGGGTGAGGCGCTCCGGCTCCAGGCCGTACTCCTGCAGTTTCCGGAACACGTACGCCGAGGTCTCAAACTCCTGAAAGGATAGCTCTGGGTTTTGGTGCAGGTGGTGCCGAGTGGAGATGGTGTCTGCCGCGTATTTCCTGGCCAACTGCTGTATATGATTGGGAAGTTGTGACATAAGAATTTAGCTGTACTCTTGACAGGCAAAGGTACGGCTATAAAACGAAACTGCCGTTTTTACAGTGCTTTCCAGAAAACACGGCAAAAACAGCAAGCCTCTCTCCGGTAGCAATGGAAATAGCTTAATCAGGAACCAATGGTGGCAGTATGGATTCTTCGGGCCCGGGCCACCCCCGTAATGGTTAAGTAGATAAGCGGAGGACTATTCAATGGACTGATGGCTAACAAGCCCTCCCCGGCGAGTTCCTCACAAAGGAGCAACACCTGTTCCAGAGACAGATGGGTGTCTTTGGCAAGCTGGCAGGAAGAAGTAGGATGGTCTTCGGGCTCTGCAAAGCCTCCTACCCTTGAGAACAAATTTGATATAATTAAGTCTTTTCCTTCCATTGCAAACCAGTGTAGGTAAACCTACGAAGATTTTGGACTCCCTCAACTGAGCAGACTGATATTTAGGTATTTAACACCCTATTTTCAGTATCCCCCCCCCCATTACTACGTACAATCCCGAATTCCACAGTAATACAAGCAGACAAATGAGTCTCAACTGAAGGACTAAGGATCTCACCCTACCCATAAGATATTGCCCCTTGCAGAGTACATCCATCTCCAAGTTATTTCTCCTTAGTTCTTCCCTGCACAAA
Source organism: Sabulibacter ruber (assembly GCF_017355955.1). GTDB lineage: Bacteria > Bacteroidota > Bacteroidia > Cytophagales > Hymenobacteraceae > Nibribacter > Nibribacter ruber_A. Next base: position 2,444,409 of record NZ_JAFFID010000001.1, read on the forward strand.
CCAGGGAACCTGCAGGAAAGCAGAAAGCATAAAAAAATCCTCCGATTCAAGGCTGATTTCTTAAAAAGAGCCTTAAAACGGAGGATGAAAAAAATGAACGTACCGCTTATTTCGGGATGTTGATGGTCTCCTGAACCAGGAGTGCGTTGGGCAGCAAATCCTGGATTTTTGCCAGTGCCGCCTGGGCCTCTACCCTAGTGAAATAGTCACCGATCTTCAACTGGTAAGTAGGCTGCTTGTAGGTGAGATAGTCTTTCTCCTCCGGCAACCGGCGGATGATGTTGTTGCGCAAATTCATGGCCGTTTGACGCTCCACGCCGGTATAGGCCAGAATACGGTACCCCGCCGCATACTTGATGTTTCTGTTCACCTGTGCCACACTGTCCATCAGCAGAGAAACCTGTTCCCGCACGTGGTTGGTAGGGGCCGCTGGTGCAGCTGGGGCTGAGCTATTGGAAGGAGCAGCCGGGAAAGTGGTGCGGTACTTCCTGGTATCAATGTTGGTAGCCGTGCCACCGCTCTTCTTGGTGGAACGGGTTTCTACCGAGGCAGAACCGTTGCCGTCAGAAGTACCGGAGCTGCTGCCGGTGGCGGCGCAACTCATCATGGCACCAAAGCAAAGGAAAGCAAAAAATCTGGATGTCATGTTTCTCCAAGTCATAGCAATGAAACGCCGGAAGATGTTCCAATCCGGTCCGCTCCTGCGTTCACCAACGCAAGGGCAGCTTCCTTGGTTTTGATTCCGCCCGATGCCTTGATCTTAATATGTTTGGGTAAGTTGGCGCGCATCAGCACCACATCTTCTATCTGCGCCCCGGTGGCGGCAAATCCGGTAGAGGTCTTCACGTAGTCCACCTCCGCTTCCACACAGAGTTTGCAGACCTGCACAATCTCCTCAGGGGAAAGCAGAGCGGTTTCAATGATCACCTTCAGGATGGAGCTTTTGAAGTGGCACAGCGTGCTGAGTTCCTGCAGTTCAGAGACTACCTCCTCATGCTTGCCAGATTTGAACGCGGCAATGTTCATGACCACGTCAATCTCATTGGCTCCCTCAGACAAGGCCTGGTGCGCTTCAAAAAACTTCACTTTGGTTAATTGGTAGCCCAGCGGGAAACCCACTACGGTGGCTACTTTCACCCCGGTATCCTGCAGGGCGGCTACCGCCTGGCGCACAAAGCAAGGTGGCACGCACACTGCCGCGAACCGATGCTGAATCGCTTCCTGGCAGAGTTGTGCCACCATGGCTTGGGTGGTATCAGGCCTGAGCACCGTATGGTCTATATACGGTGCCAGGCTCTGTTCCGGAAATATGGGTACGTTTACGTTAGTCTTCAATGAGTACGCAACGGTTGTTGAGCAAATCGTTTTCTACGTTTTTGAACTTTACGTCTTTGAGTACGCGGCCATCAGAATACATCACGTTCACACGGTCGTTACGGCCAGCATGCTTCTCAGCTCTCACAGGCGTCTGCTTAGGAGCAGCTGCCTGCGGCATAGACGGCATGCCTTGCGTTGGTTCTTCCAGCGTAGAATGCACTTCTTCTTTCTGCTCATGCAGTTTTGGAGGTCTTGGCGCCTGCTGCGGACGGGCTTCCTGCACCGGAGCGGGTTGCTCCTGCTGTACCGGAAGATCTGCCTTGAACAGGAAGGAAACGGTTTCTTCGTTCACCTTGCTGATCATGCGCTTGAACAGCTCAAAAGACTCAAATTTGTAGATCAACAACGGATCTTTCTGCTCATACACCGCATTCTGCACGCTCTGCTTCAGGTCATCCATCTCGCGGAGGTGCTGCGTCCAGGCCTGGTCAATGGTAGCCAGCGTGATCACTTTCTCTACCGTCTTGATCAGCTCACGGCCGTGGGTGCTTACCACTTTCTCTAGATTAGCAATAGCAGTTACCTGCTTGCGGCCATCGGTGAACGGTACGGCAATGTTCTCAATCATAGGACCACGGTTCTCGTAGATATCGGCCATGATGGGGGCCGCGTGGTTCATGATCTGCTGGTTCTTGTTCAGGTAGAAATCAAGCGCCTCGTTGTACAGGCGATCCATCAACACCTCAGCAGACTGGTTGGTTAACTCAGTAGCCGTGATAGCCGAGTTGAAGCCGTACACTCTGATGATGTGCAGCAGGAAGTCTTCATGGTTACCGGTGGCTTTGTAGGTCTGTACAATGTCCTCAGCGGTATCATAGATCATGTTCCAGATGTCCAGCTCCAGACGCTCGCCGTACAGGGCGTTGCGGCGGCGCTTGTACACCACCTCGCGCTGGGCGTTCATCACGTCATCGTACTCCAACAGGCGCTTACGCGTTCCGAAGTTGTTCTCCTCCACTTTCTTCTGCGCTCTTTCAATAGAGTTGGTGATCATGGAGTGCTGAATCACTTCGCCTTCCTCCAGACCCATGCGGTCCATCAGGCGGGCAATGCGGTCAGAACCGAACAGACGCATTAGGCTGTCTTCCAGTGACACGAAGAACTGAGAAGATCCCGGATCACCCTGGCGGCCAGAACGACCACGCAACTGACGGTCTACCCGGCGAGACTCGTGACGCTCTGTACCAATGATGGCCAGACCACCCGCAGCTCTTGATTCCGGTGTCAGTTTAATGTCGGTACCACGCCCCGCCATGTTGGTAGCGATGGTCACGGTGCCCGCCTTACCGGCTTCGGCCACCACTTCGGCTTCGCGTTGGTGGTGTTTCGCGTTCAATACCTGGTGCGGGATACCGCGCAGCTTCAGCATACGGCTCACCAGCTCAGAGATCTCCACGGAAGTAGTACCTACCAGTACCGGACGGCCCAGCTTGGTCAGCTCCTGGATTTCCTCGGCCACGGCGTTGTATTTCTCACGCATGGTCTTGTAGACCTTGTCGTGCTCGTCTTTGCGGGAGATAGGACGGTTAGTAGGAATCACCACCACGTCCAGTTTATAGATTTCCCAGAACTCACCAGCTTCAGTTTCCGCGGTACCGGTCATACCAGCCAGTTTGTGGTACATCCGGAAGTAGTTCTGCAAGGTTACCGTAGCGTAGGTTTGCGTGGCATCTTCTACGCGCACGTTTTCCTTGGCTTCAATGGCCTGGTGCAAACCGTCTGAATAACGACGGCCCTCCATCACGCGGCCGGTCTGCTCATCTACAATCTTCACCTTGCGGTCTTCGGTCACGATGTACTCTACATCTTTCTCGAACAAGGTGTAGGCTTTGAGCAACTGGTTGATGGTGTGCACACGCTGCGATTTCTCCTGGTACTCCTGGATCAGGCGCTCTTTCTGGTGCAGTTTATCTTCAGCAGACAGTTCTTTGTGGCCTTCAATGTTGGCCAACTCTGTTCCGATGTCTGGCAGAATGAACAGATGCGGATCTTCGCCCTGACCGGTGATCAGGTCAATCCCGTTCTCGGTGAGTTCAATCTGGTTATGTTTCTCGTCAATGGTGAAGTACAAAGGCTTGTCGGCCTCTGGCATCTGACGGGCATGGTCTTGTAGATAGTATGCCTCTGTTTTCAACAGAATCTGGCGTACGCCGGTTTCGCTCAGGAACTTGATCAACGGCTTGTTTTTAGGCAAACCGCGGTACGCTCTGAACAAAGCCAGACCGCCTTCTTTCTCGTTTCCTTCTTTAATGAGACGCTTGGCTTCTACCAGGTAGTTGCTCACCAGTTTACGTTGGGCTTCTACCAGGGCAGCCACGCGTGGCTTCAACACGTAGAACTCGTGCTCATCGCCGCGCGGCACCGGACCAGAGATGATCAATGGCGTACGGGCATCGTCAATCAATACAGAGTCCACCTCATCCACCATGGCGTAGTGGTGCTTGCGCTGTACCAGCTCACTGGTTTCACGAGACATGTTGTCGCGCAGGTAGTCAAACCCGAACTCGTTGTTGGTACCGTAGGTGATGTCGGCCAGGTACGCGTTGCGGCGGGCATCGGTGTTTGGCTGGTGCTTGTCAATACAGTCAATGGTGATGCCGTGGAATTCAAACAACGGCGCCATCCACTCAGAGTCACGCTTGGCCAGGTAGTCGTTCACGGTTACCACGTGCACGCCGCGCTTGGCCAGGGCGTTCAGGAAAGATGGCAAGGTAGCCACCAGGGTTTTACCCTCACCAGTCGCCATCTCGGCAATTTTACCCTGGTGCAAGACAATACCACCAATCAGCTGCACGTCATAGTGCACCATGTCCCAGGTAACCTCGTTGCCAGCGGCAATCCATCGGTTCAGCCAAACGGCTTTATCGCCCTGGATCTGTACGTTGGGTTTGAGGGCGGACAGGTTGCGGTCAAAGTCAGTGGCGGTAACCACCAGTTGCCCGTTCTCTTTATAACGGCGGGCAGTTTCTTTCACAATGGCAAAGGCCTGCGGCAGCACTTCCAGGAGCACCACTTCCAGGTCTTTGTTGCGGTCTTTCTCAAGCTCGTCAATCTGGATGAAGATCTCCTCTTTGTCGGCGATGTCCAGCTCGGGCTCGTTCTCAATACGCTGGTGAAGCGCGTTTATTTTATCATCAATGGGTTTCAGGCGCTCGGCAATGGTGGCTTGCACCTCCTGCGTACGGTTCCGCAATTGGTCATCAGAAAGAGAAGCCAGTTGGGCAAACTCCTGGTTGATGAGCGTCACATACGGCAGTACGCCCTTGATATCCCGATCCGATTTGGTTCCGAAAATCTTGGCGACCGTCTTCCCAAAAAAATCAAACATAAAGTGTTATTTAAGATGTACTTGATTCAATTTCAAAAATACGCGGTTTTTCCGACAATTTTCTATCTAGCTAAAACAATACCACTTACACAATAGTGCCCTAAGCCTGACGGGATGTCAGAGAAAGTTGAAATCTGGCAAAAATGGCGAACAAAGGCAACGGTGGTTCCTGTTTTAGGACCGCTTTTTTGAAAATAAGAAAAAATGAAGCTGTTCTTATTTTACCCACTCACTCCTGAAACCCGCAGTTCATTTGCTTAAGGAATGAAAACCACCTGAAGACAGGGCCAGCTTTCAAGGTTATAAACAGGAGGTTGAAGACTGCTCTAGCTATAAAACAAAAACTCCGTTTCCGGGCTGTTTTGGTCAAAACAGCCCGGAAACGGAACAAAATTGGATACAAAATTCTAAGCGCCGGCCGAGAGTCTTCTTTCCACCTGCACTTCTTCTTCCTGCGGCGGCAAAGAGGGCCTAACGGGGAACTCGGTAGCTAAAAGGTAGCGGTTGAGAGCATCTTCCAGGGTGGGCAAAATAGCTCTTTTGCCTGTTCCTAAAACCGAGTAAGCTGGTCTTGCAGCAAGCCATTGCATTGTTTCCTGCGGTACAGGCTTCAGCCAGGGACTTGCCTCTAAACCGGCCAGCTTGGCAGCAAGCTCCGCCAATTCGGCCCAGGTGCAGTTGCCTTGGTTCGCCAGATGCCAGATGCCACTTTCACCGTCAATGAGCAAATCCAAGGTAGCATTCACCAGATCTGGCACGTAGGTAGGCGTGATTACGGCATCTGCCGCTGCCTGGAAAACCTTCTGCTGCGAGATAGCGCGCAACGCCTGGTACACAAAGTTATGCTCATCCCATGGCCCGAAGAACGCACTGGTTCTGATAATCAGCGCCTCGGGCATGGTCTTAAGCAAATGCTCTTCTGCCAGGGTTTTGCTGCTGCCATACACGTTCAATGGATTGGGCAGGTCCTCCTCCAGGTATGGAGCTCCCTTCTCCCCGTCAAAGACCAGGTCAGAAGAGAATGTAACCAGAGCAACCTGACTGGCGGCACAGGCTTTGGCAAGCACAGCCGGCCCTAAGGCATTCTCCCGGTAACAGGCTTCTGGCTCGCGTTCTGCCTCATCTACGCGCACGTAGCCAGCCGTATTCACCAACGCCCAGGGCCTGTATTTCTGCAACACCTTCTCTACCGAAGCTGCGTCTGAAATATCCATCTCCTGGCGGGAAAGCAACACATACGGAATACCTCTGATATCACAAACCCGAGCGAAAGCCCGGCCCAGTGTGCCGGTAGCGCCGGTAATCAACAGCGGCTGCACCGAGGGGTTTTCCTGCTTCTTCTGTTGATTGACAGACAAATCCCAGACCTCAGGGCATTCAGACAAAGGCGGATACACACTGCGGCAGGCTCGTTTCCACCAGCCATCAATCTTGAGCAATGGATGGCGTTCCTGGTCGGTGGCTAATCCGCTCAGGAACCTGGAGACCGCCGTTTGGGCAGGCACGCCGCCGCGCAGGTCAAATACGCCTATCTCATAATGCCCGTTGTTGTGGGTAAGCAGGCTGTTCCAGTCATAGGCACCCAGTAATGTCCAGGCGGTTACGGCCAGAATGTTTTTGCCCTGCTTTCGCAAAAGCGAGGCAGAATCCCAGACCTCGGCAAACCAGCGCATCTGCTCCTCACGGGTGCAGCAGAGATGGGCTTCGGTTATGGCCACCGGAATGTCATAGCGGTCACACACCTGTTCCAGAATTTTCTGGGCCCCTAACGGGTTCGCTGATTGAACCCGAACGGCTTCCACATCGGCGTAGCGTTCTTTATGGTTGCTGCCGTGCGTATGCCAGGGGTAGTCAATGATGCGTTCGTCAAGGTAGCGCTCACTGGTTACGTAGTAGTTCACGCCTATCACATCAGGCGGGCAAGGGTCTGCCACCAACTCCAGCAAAACAGATTCAGGAACTTTGGCCTTGAGCAGATATCCCCAAAGCGGGTGCTGCTGGTCTACTTTGCCGCAGAGCAGATCCCAGGACAACCAGCGGCGGTTGTTCTCAAAGTCTGCCTGGTACTGCAGCGCAGGCGTGCTGTGCGAGTAGCCCAGGTCATCGGTCTGGATAAGTTTAGCGTTGGGATTTATTTCCCTGATGGCCTTCATGGCCAGCCGGGTGGCGTTTACCTGATTGAGTAAAGCTTTGACAAAGGAGAGGTCATCTTTTGCGTGAGGATACCATAAGCCATACAACGCACTGAACCGGGCAGTAGTGAGCGGTTCATTGATGGGAGTGTAATACGTAACCCAAGGGAACTGCTGGGCCACGGCACGCGCGTACTGCGCAAATTTCTGGGGGAATTCCTCGTCTACGAGGCTGGTATATCGGGGGCCGCTGCCATGATGCAGCAGCCCCACGATAGGATCTATGTTAAGCTCCCGAAGTCTGTTCAGGCGTTCGGTGGCCCATGTCCAGTTGTATTGTTCTGGATGCTCAGGGGCTACACTTTCCCACAACACCGGGTACCGTATCTTCTTCAGGCCCAGGTCAGCAAACAGATCTAGATCTGTAATCCGGTGGGCATGACCGCTTTGCAGAAGCTGATCAAAGTACTGCTTTCCTACGCGGTTTACGGTACACTCAACGCCGCCCCAAAGCTCAATGTTTGCCATTCGCGCTCAGTTTGGTGGCACTTCCGTTTACGGTGGCAGAAGTTCCGTTCAGGGCTTCGCGCACAACTTTTGGCAGAACATCTACGCCATCTACTACCGGCAACGTGATCTTCTCTTTCTCAGTGAGTTTCTTGTGCAGGGTAAGCGCCTGGGCCACTACCTGGTCCATGTTGTAGTATTTGTAAGTTGCCAAGCGGCCTACAAAGTGTACGTTAGGGGTGGCATCGGCCAGCTTTTTGTACTTATTGTAGAGCTCAGCATTCTCTGGTTTTGGAACAGGATAGTAAGGATCTCCCTCGGCCCGCGGGAACTCGTACACCAAACTGGTTTTAGTGTGTTGTTGCCCGGTCAGGTATTTGAACTCTGTTACGCGGGTGTACAACTGCTCATTTGGATAATTCACTACTGCCACCGGCTGGAACACTTCTTTGTTCACGGTCTCGTGTTTGAACTCTAATGAGCGGTAAGGCAGTTTGCCGTACTTGAAGTCAAAGTACTCATCAATTGGCCCGGTGTAGATCATCTCTTTAAACGGAATCACGTCAATGATCTCGTGATAGTCTGTGTTGAGCATGATCTTGATGTTTGGATGGTTCAGCATGTTCTCAAACATCTTGGTGAACCCGTGCAACGGCATGGCCTGGTAGGTGTCTGTGAAGTAGCGGTCATCGCGGTTGGTGCGCGTTGGTACCCGCGAAGTCACTGACTTATCCAGCTCAGATGGGTCCATGCCCCACTGTTTACGGGTATAGTTCTTGAAGAACTTCTCATAGAGCTCGCGGCCCACTTTGCTTACCACCACATCTTCTGAGGTCTTGATCACCGGCACTTTCTCTGCCACAGACTCAAACCACTTATCCAGCTCAAAAGAAGTAAGATTCAGGCCATACAGTTTGTTGATGGTATCCAGGTTGATGGGCATGGGCACCTGCTGCCCGTCTACACTGGCTAACACGCGGTGCTCATAGGGTCTCCACTCGGTGAACTGACCCAGGTATTCAAATACTTCTTTGGAGTTGGTGTGGAAGATGTGCGGGCCGTACTTGTGTACAAGAATCCCATCTTCGTTATAATGGTCATAGGCATTACCGGCAATATGAGGGCGTTTGTCTATGATTAATACCTTTTTATTGGAATACGTAGCTAAACGCTCGGCTAGTACGCTCCCGGCAAATCCTGCTCCTACAATCAGATAGTCGAACATATAATTATTTGGCTAAAATTTTTAATTGTATAGTGGTTGTACGTCATACCTCTCCCGCTCACGCTCCGGGGGAGCAGAAATTGGGGCAGCGTTTTACAGCTGTTTTCTGGTTAATAGTTTAAAAACAGAGAAGAAACGCGCAGATCCTTTGTTAGACAGTGCTCGTTATTTAGCGGCAGAAGCGTTTTTCTTCTTTTCGTCAGATACGCATTGCATCAGGCGTACCATGTTCTGCCAGGTTTTGTCCCAGGAGATGCCCGCCAGATAATCATCTGTCTTCCGCATCCAGGCTTTATCGTCTTTTTGGGTAAGGGCTCTCTCAATGGCGGCTTCAAAGTCTTTGGCGCCATCGGCTATCTGTACCAGGTTCAAATCTCCGTAAGGCCGCACTACATCTCTGATAGAGGTAGAAACCACTGGTTTACCAGCAGCCAGATACTCTGGGGTTTTGGTTGGGCTAATGTATTTGGTAGAGTCATTGTGGGCGAACAGCAACATGGCTACATCCCAGCCGGCCAGGTAAGAAGGCAGTTCCTGATAGCTTTTACCACCCAGGTAATGGATGTTTGAACTGTTTGGCAGCACCGCCGGATCTATTTTCACAACCGGGCCAATGATGACAAACTGCCACTCAGGGCGTGCGTTCGCTACTTCGCGTAGCAATTCAATGTCAAAACGCTCATCTACCACCCCAAAGAATCCCATACGTGGGTGAGGGATTTTTGCCTGATCTTCTGGATCTGTCTGGGGCTGGCGTGCCTGGGCAAAGTGCGTTTTGTCAATGCTGCTAGGGAAAGCGTACACTTCTTTGTGCCGATCTTTCTTAGCTTCATACAAGCTCTGGCCACCGGTAAACAGAATATCTGCTTTGGCAATAAGCTCTGCCTCCAGTTCAAGCAGCCTTGGTGGCGCAAACTTGAACGCAGACAACTCGTCCATAACATCAAATACCGTCAAAGCCGGGTTGAACTGGCGAGAAATCTCCAACGCCATAGGAGTATAGTACCAAAATACGGTGTTATCCAGATCACGGTCTGCCATGAACTCATTCAGCAGCTCAATTTGCTTGGCATCAGACTCTTCTGGAGTTAACCCAGTTGGCAAATGCGCTATTACAATAGTTAAACGGCCGTTTTCCCGCTCTTTCATCTCCAGCCGCGGCTGGGCGTTTTCATAGAAATAGGGTTCTTCAAAGAAAAAGATGGGTGTATGCTTGGCAAAACGGGACAAAAGGTGTTGCGGACGCTGGTACACGAAATCCCACCGAAGATGCGACAAACAAATAATGGCCGAGACAGACGCGAGGTATGACTCCAAACTAGGAATATCAGATACTGACACTGGTTTGGAAGACACTTTGGGAGTATTGTTCACGAAAGATGAATAGGCGCTGGAAGAAGTTACCTCGGGTTCAGACGAAGAAGAGCTACTTCCCCCGCCGGGGATGAAATCTGTGTCTAGGTCAAACATAATCGAATGCGAGTTAGGATGAGTGGGTTCTTAGAAAAAGCGCCACAAGCGTCTTTTTCTTTTTTTAACCTAGCTTACGTAGGCAAGCCAAAAAAGGCTGCATTCTTTTGGATTTACCCTTGAAATCAATAGGAAAAACGGCAAAATACCGTATTAATCCACTAAACTTTAATGCGTTTTACCCCCGTGTTATGCCTCCGTATTTACTCCATCCTACTCAGCATCAGTCAAATAAATCAGACAGGATTTTCTGGAATTCCACCACATTCTGCCACCCTTGGGCGGTCCTGAGCCACTCTTTCCGGACACCAATCTCCTGAAATCCGGCTTGCCGGAATAGCTTTAAACTAGTTGAATTTTCCTGAGAAACCGAGCAATAGAGTTGGTGCAATTGCAGTACCTGGGCGGCATATTCTTCCAGAATCTGGAGCGTTTCTGCCCCGTAGCCCTGGCCTCTATGCGGCGCTGCCAAAGCAATCCCCACGCCGGCCCGGCGGTGCATGGGGTCAAAGTCAAACAGGTCAACGGTACCTACTACGGTGCTTTCCTGCTGAAGGCAGATCATCAGTCTGAGTTGCCGGGCTGCGTAAATGTCTGCGGCGGCATTCTCCAGATATTGCCTCAACACGTCCTTAGAAAAGGGCGCCACAGACAGACTCACCGACCATAATGAGGTATCGTTCTCAAACTGGTAGAGAAACTCAAGATCAGAGGGTTCTAGGGCGCGCAGGAAAATCCGTTGGGTTTGCAGCATAAGCGGCAAGTTTAGGAAAACAAAGCGTAAAACAGGGCTGCCATTCTTCTGACTGGAAAAGGCAGCCCCATTAGTGGCTATTTTGCCAGGTACTGATCAAGCCCAATGGGGCAGTAGGTGATGTTGGTCTGAATGGTAGTGCGCAGCAACTCCTCGTTTATGGCCTTGCGGCTGGTATCTACATACGGATGGTGCAGGTGGTACTGCACTCCGCCCATTTTAAGGGACATCTTCCGGATACCTGTATTCATGAGGCGGGCCGCTATTTCACTGTCTTCTGGTCCCCAACCCGTATAGTTTTCATTATAGCCATTCACGGCCAGAAGGTCTTTCCGCCAGAAAGACATGTTACAGCCTTTCACGTAATATTTATTCTTCCCCGTCAGTTTGTACCGATTGGCCAGAAATCTCCTGAGCAATCCCGAACGCAAACCATTGAAAAGGTTACTGGTTTTGCTTATATCCCTTAGGCTGAAGTTGATGATAGACTTATCCAGTATTTCACGGGTAAATTCTTCGCTGAGATTGATTCTGCCACCAGCCAGAAAGCGCCCGGGAGTTGCCATGGTAAGATGGTCCTGCAGAAACTTAGGGTGCAGAATGACATCGCCGTCTACTTGTACAATGTAAGGTTCTTTGGCCTGGGCAATGGCCCTGTTCAGGATCATGGACCTCTGGAATCCGTTATCGGGATGCCACACATGAATTAACGGAACCGGAAACCGCTTCTGGAAGTGCTCTATCAATTCCCTGGTTTCCTGCCCAGACCCATCATCGGCAATCAATACTTCCTGAGGCAATAGAACTTGCCTGGCCACACTCTGCAGACAGAGGTCTAACGCCTTAGGCCAATTGTAAGTTGAGATAATGAGAGAACACTTAGGTAAAGCCATGAAAGAAGTGTTGGTTTAAGGATGACTGTTTCTGACCGAGACTAAAGTTTACTTAATGCGACAGCGTTATCTCGCCTTTGAATACCTGCACCGCAGGCCCAATGAGAAACACGTTTCTGAAGGCATCGCCTTCTTTCTCAAAGCTCACCTGCAGGTTTCCGCCCAGAACCTGAATGGCTACGGGGCTGGTATACCCTGCCCGGCTGGCGGCCAAGGCCGCTGCCGTTACGCCGGTACCGCAGGAGAACGTCTCGTCTTCTACGCCCCGCTCATAGGTGCGCACAAACAGTTTGTTTTCGGGCAGATGCTCCACAAAATTCACGTTGGTACCCTCGGCCTTGAACCGGTCTGAGTAACGAACGGCACGGCCTTCAGAGAACACGTCCAGGTCTTGTAAAGCGTTTACCTGCTTCACGTAGTGCGGCGAGCCGGTGTTCAGGAAACAAGCGTCTCCTAAGTCCTCTACCTGGTCAACATCTATCATCTGCAGGTGCACCAATCCGTCTTTCAGGTAGGCTTGATGCGGACCATCGGCAGCGATGAAGTAGGCCTCGTTTTCCACCACGCCCAGGAACTGCGCAAAGGCCACCAGGCAGCGTCCGCCGTTGCCGCACATAGAGCTGGGCCGTCCGTCTGAGTTGTAGTAGACCATCTCAAAGTCATAGCCTTCTTTCAGTTGGAGCAGCATGAGCCCATCGGCCCCAATCCCCTTCCGCCGGTCGCATAAGAACGCTACCTGGTCCTGGGTAAGTTGAATGGTTCCGGCCCGGTTGTCCAGCACCACAAAGTCGTTGCCGGTGCCCTGGTATTTATAGAAAGTAAGGTTCATGTTGTGAAATACTGATGGTTTAAAGCCGAGGGGCTCTGCCTTCGGTTTGAAATAATCTTGAAAATTAGAAAAAAAAGAAACGCCACGCTAGTTTACATAAGTCTGACCGAAGCAATCGGTAGGAAGGTTCTCCTGGCGCTGCGTGGTTGCTTCTGTTTTTCTCTTCTTTCCTGAGAAACAGGCCTGAAACAGTTTCCGTTTCCTTTCACTGCACACGCACACCGCTACTCACCTGAAAAGCGTACCTTTGCACCATTACTTTTTACTGACCCTATGTACACTTTCCTGACCACCAGCGCCTGGACCGATTATGAACTGATAGACTGCGGCAATTTTGAGAAGTTGGAGCGCTTCGGGGATTACGTGCTGGCCCGCCCAGAGCCCCAAGCCGCCTGGGACAAACACCTGCCCGAGCGTGAGTGGGACCGCCTGGCCCAGGCCGTGTTCAAACGCGAAAAAGGCAACGCCGAGAAAGGTCAGTGGCAACTGAAAAAAGGCATGGCCGAGCAGTGGTTCATCAACTACCGCTACAACGACCTTAAGCTGAAATTCCGGTTGGGCTTGTCGTCCTTCAAACACGTGGGTTTGTTCCCCGAGCAGGACCCCAACTGGCAGTTCATCTTTGACCGCACCCGTGCGCTGCCCGGCAAACCCAAAGTGCTGAACATGTTCGCTTACACCGGCGGCGCCTCTTTGGCGGCCAATGCCGGCGGTGCCGATGTCACCCACCTGGACTCAGTGAAGCAGGTGAATTTCTGGGCCCGTCAGAACATGGAAGCCAGCAACCTGGACAACATCAGGTGGCTGGTGGAAGACGCCATGAAGTACGCCCGCCGCGAGGTGAAACGCGGAAACAAATACCAGGGCATCATCCTGGACCCTCCCGCCTACGGCCGCGGCCCCGATGGCGAGAAATGGCTCCTGGAAGAACAAATCAACGAGCTCATCAAGCTCTGCGCTGAACTGCTGGACCCCGAGCACAATTTCTTCGTGATCAACCTGTACTCCCTGGGCTTCTCGGCTTTGATTCTGGACAACCTCATCAGAGCCTCCTTCGGCAATACCGTACGCAACGAGGAACTAGGCGAACTGTACCTCAATGACCGCGGCAACCGCAAACTCCCGCTGGGCACTTTCTTCCGGTTCAGCTCCGTGAAGTAATTATTGATTGTTGATTGTTCATTGCTGGCACCGCCAAAAGCCGTTTTAAGTCCGATTTCTAGAAATCTGGCCTAAAACGGCTTTCTTTGTTTAGCAGAAGATTTGCCTGGTCAAAGCACCGCCTTTTACCGTAATGCCTTTTTAAAAACTTATTGACGTTAAAGCTATCCATAGAATTGAGTCCTTTCTTAGAACTGACCCATTCTTAATTCCTAATTCTAAATTCCTAATTCAAATATATGTCGCGCCGTTTAGCCCTTATTGACCTTGGAACCAATACGTTTCACCTGCTAATTGTTGAACTCAACTCTGACGGCGTGCAGCAGACGCTTTATAAAACCAAGATTCCGGTAAAGTTGGGCGAAGGTGGCATCAGCAAAGGCGAGATCACCCCGGAGGCCCGCGAACGCGGTTTACGCACGCTGAAGGAATTCAAGGAGATTATGGCGCAGCATCACGTGGAAGACGTGAAAGCCACCGCTACCAGCGCCCTGCGCAACGCCAGCAACGGAGCCGAGGTGGTGAAAGCCATCAAAGAACAAACCGGTATTGACGTGGAGGTGATCTCCGGTGCCCGCGAGGCAGAGCTGATTTTCAAAGGCGTGCAACTGGCCATGCAGGTAGGCCCCAAACCGGTGCTGGTCATGGACATTGGCGGCGGCAGCATAGAATTCATCATCGGGACGGACAAAGGCATTCTCTGGAAGAAAAGCTTCGAGATTGGAGCCCAGCGACTGCTGGACAAGTTCTACCCAGACCAGGAGCAGCCTATCCAACCCGAGCAGGTGAAAGCCCTGCGCCATTACCTGCAAGACCACCTGCAGAAACTCACCGCAGCCGTGCTGCAACACCAACCCGAGGTGCTAATCGGGTCCTCCGGCACCTTTGACACCCTGGTAGACATGGACCTTGCCTCCCAAGGCCTCACCCGCGATATTGACGCAACCCCAGACATGGAATTAGGCCTGAACACTTTCAACCGCCAATACAAAGAACTGCTGCAAAAGAACCGCGCCGAACGTCTGGCCATTCCCGGTATGCTGGCGATGCGGGTTGATATGATTGTAGTGGCCTCTGTTGCCATTGACTGGGTGCTGGAGAAGTATAACCTGGAGAAGATTCGGGTATCGGCGTATGCGTTGAAGGAAGGGATGCTGGCGGAGTTGTTGCAGCAATAATTTGCTTGCTGCATTGTGCGTATTGTTTTTTGCTTTCGCCAGCGAATTGCCGCTTGTCTATGGATTTATGGGCTACTTTTTCCATAGCAGGCGATATGCGCTCACGGCCGCGGGGCCCCGTCTTCCGCGCTCGCGCTGCTGTTTTAGCCTTGGCCAGCAGGCCTGCCGCATGCGCGGCACCAGGTCTAAAACAAAGGCGCTCACCCGAAAGACTGGAATAAGGGAAAGTAGTAGAAGTAGAAGCAGAAGCAGTAATGATGTAATCATGTGATGGTGGAACCGTAGAGACAAGGCAGTGCCTTGTCTCTATCACGCATTGCCTTACATGGTTCAAGTCTGTGACTTGGACCTACCATGATGGCAGTTTGCAACTGCCGTGAGGCTAAGTTTTGAAATACGCTTGCTGATCCGCTGGCGCGAGCCTCCGGCTCGTGTCCGCACGCATTCCAGAAAAGCTTCGTTAGATACTAAGGGTACTCTCATCAATTAACTCAAAACCTTTCTGTACTTCCTGATTGTCAAGATTTCTAAACTGCGTTCCCAACCGCAGAGTCCCCCTTTGAAGGGGGTGAAGGGGGATGTTTACACCCGCTGAACCTACTTCCATTTTCAAGCTCTTTTCTACAAAAAAGAGCTAAAACAGAAATCCACTTATCAATACTTCTACTTCCATATAAACAGAAAGCGCCTCTTCTGCAAGCAAAAGAGGCGCTTTCAATTCTAGTTTATTCCAATCTAAGTCAGCTTTTTGAACTGCTTCTGGTAAGCCTTGTTCAGCTTTTTCAAATCCTTGTTGCCAGCAGTGTAGGTGTTGGCCAGTTGCTTGTAATCCGCTTTGGGGTTGGTTTGGGCGTCTCGGGTGGCGAGTTGCTGGCCTACTTGTTCCTGCAGTTGGTTCAGGTTGTATTTGGTGTACTTCAGGGAAACCAGGCGTTTTACCAGGTCTAAGGAACCAGCGGCATCTCCGTTGGACGCAGTGTGCCGAGCTGCCTCAGCTACGAAGGCTTTGTTCTCGTGGGCCATGGCAAAGGTGAGCAGGGGCTGGTGCCCGAGGCCGAAACGAGTCACCTCGGTTTCTTCAAAATGGCGGCTGGCTTGCTGATATATTTTCACAGCTTCGGCCATGTTGTTCTGGCTGATCAACTCATTAGCTTTCTGCAGCAGCTCCTGATAATGGGCCGGGGCATCAATGCGGGTCAACTCCACATCGGCGGTAGCGAAGGAAATGGCGCAGCCTCCGTTTTGTTTGGTGGCGGCAATGGCTTTATCCAGTTCGGCGGCAGCTTGGGCAAACTGGCGCTGCCCGCTCAGTTGCAGAGAGCGTTGGTAGTGCTGGTCATAGGTAGCCTGGGCATTGGCACACTCCTGCGAGAAGATGCCTTGGCTCAGGGCCCGGAACTTACCATCCAGTTCTTTGTCGTTCACCAGTCCGTACCGGATCTGCAGGTTGGTCACCTCTGACGCGATGGTGCGGGCTTGAGGCAGTTTGTTCGAACTGGCTTGCAGTTGTCCCTCGGCAATTTTGGTTAGGATTACCGGACGGGCGGCCTGCCGAAGCAGTTTCTCCGCATCGGTTTGCGGGGTCAGGTTATACTCGCTGGCCAGGCTTTTCCCTTTCTCAAAGGCTGTCAATGCAGCACTGTATTGCTTTGTTTGAAGTGCTTTGCGGCCCTCGGCCATGTAGCCCAGATAGAATTGCTGCTGCACATCGCGCATTAACGTGGTAGCGGCGGCATCTGAGTCAATGGCGGTTTTGTTGTTGCGGGCGTACTGCTGGGCTTCCTTGGCCAGTTTCTCAGCCTGGCTCAGGTTTTTCTGGTTCAGAGCCTGGCGACCGTCTTGCAGCAAATCGTCGTAAATCCCGTTTTTGGCGAAGACAATGCCTTTCTCCCACAACTCTGCCCGGCAGCGTAGGCTGGAAATGCTTCGGCAGAAATCCTGGGCTTGCTCAAACTGCTCCAGCGCCTGGCGGTATTTGCCCTGGTTGTTCAGTTGCTCACCCTCCTGCACGTACTCGTTCTGGATGTCCAGCGCCAGTTCCTGCCCAAACCGATAGGTCTCCGGATCAACCTGCATGCGGTTCAAAAGATCACGGGTGCGTTGGGCGGCTTCTTTCAGGTAACCAGCTTTGAAGTCCAGGCGGGCCAGTTGCAGGTGCGCCGGCGCAAAGGCGGGGTTGGCCTGCAAAGAGCGCTCAAAGAACTCCCGCCCGGCCCGGGTGTTGCCGTTCATGGCCAGTTCCAGACCACGGGTGTAGTAGATCTCGGGCAGGCGCGCCCACATCTGATCCAGGGCCAACCGGCGTTCTCTCATGCGCACTTCCAGGTCTTTTGCCCGACGGCGTAACTGCACCGGGTCATGCCGGTTCAAGCCTAGTTCCCGCTCCATGCGGCTGTCGTATAATTGGCTCAGATCCCGCTCCAGGCTCTTTAACCGATCGCCGTGCACGGCAAGATGGTCTATGTCATTGGGGTTGATGGTCTGCAGTCCCCGGGAAAGTTCGGCTAACCGGGCATCGGCGGCATAGTATCGGTCTACCAGGGTTAATCGGTTCCGCACGGCACCGTCATTCCCCGCAGAAAAGCCGAGCTTTTTCTCCACCACCCGCAGTTTGTATCCCACAAAATCTGAGGTGTCTTTTAAGGTAGTCTGCACCAGCATGGTGGCGCCATCTTCGCTGATGTGCTTGTTGGAAACATCAAAAGTCTGCAGCACTTTGTCTTCGCGGCCCAGCAACTGCACCCTGGCATTGATCACGGTGGGCGTTAATGCATCAGCAAAATCGAACTCCCGGAATAGCACTTGTTCCCGCACCCGCACGTTCCGCACCGAGGCGTTCACCGTTACCTGGCCTCCGGTACGCGTGATTTTCTCCTGCTGCTCAAATTCCACGGGTAGCACCAGTTTCCCCGACCGGTGATGGTTGTCTCTCCCCAGTTGCTGCACTAAAGCATTCAGTTGCGAATTGGCGAAGCTGGAAATAGACATCGTTTCCTGCCGGTTCTGCTCATAGAGTACCTTGGTTGAAGACTGCGCCTCGGCCTGCCCGCTCCAGAAGAGCAGCGAAACGAAGAGGAAGGAGAGTAAGCGTGCTTTCATAATATTAGCAGTTTCTGATATTCAGCAAAAGGCAAAATCCGTTCCAGAAACATGGCCGGAAGAACCTTTATTTAGAAGATGCCGTCACGCCTCTTTCAGTTGCTTTCCCTTCAGAAATTAGTTGCGTGTAAAATGGTGTTTTAAGGGTGTTTTGCGGAAAATAGGTTCTAAACCCAAAGGTAAGACACGCAGCCCGCCAGTCTCCCCTAGTTTGATGCGGTTAGGATTTCTAAAAGTTTGAGGTATCGTTGCGAATCTCTATAGAGTTGGACCAGCAGGTGTAAACATCCCCCTACCCCCTTCAAAGGGGGACTTTCTTAATAGAAGACCTCACAGGTTTTCAAAACCTGTGAGGTCTGAGGCGTTCCTACCAGCGTATTCCCCAATTCCAGTCTTTCGGGCGAGCGCCTTAGCAGGTTCCGGTGCCGACAGGCATTGCGACCGCCAGGGAGCAAAGGAAGCTGGTACAGCGCGAGGCGGGAAGACGGGGCCTCGCGGCCGTGAGCGCATATCGGGAGCGATGCAAAGAGCCGCTCATAAATCCATAGACAAGCCGCTGCTACGCCAGCATCAGCAGGTTGCAAATACGGTTATTTACAACCCACTCACCTGTTTATTCTTCGGATACTTCACTACATACCGAAGGGTGCGCTTCACCGTCTCATTCGGCTTCACCGATACTTGCCAGGTGACTTTCCCAGAATCTTTGTCCAGTTTGCCGCCGTTGAGGTCCACATCTTCCAGCTCAATCTCAGAGGTAGTGCTCATGGGAATCTGGTCTTCCAGGGTGATGGTCACCGGCTGGGCTTTGGTGTTCCGAAGGCTGATCTCGTAGCCAAATTGTTCTTTGATGTTGCTGCCAAGGGTGGAGCGTTTCTGGTAATCTTTCAGGCGTTCGCGCTGCACCACCACGTTCTGGTCCCGGCCCAAAGAAAGGGTAAGCGTATCGCGGGTTTGCTCTGGGTTGAGGAAGGATTTACCGGTGAAAGTGCCCGCCAAAAACACGTTGGCCTCGCCGGGCAACAGTTTCAGGTTTTCCCAATTGGTCAGGTAGGCCACCAGAAACGCCGTAGGGTCCAACTTAGGCACAACGGTGTGGGCGTAAGATGTGGTAAGGCTATGCTGCTGGATGTCTACGGTGTGCGGCTTCCCGTCTGACGGCACACTGAACGGAATCCCAATTTTGAACTCGGCGGCCAGGGTGGTGACCACGGCCTTGGTGAATTCTGAAATACTTGCTGATGCGGCGGCCATAGGTTTCTCTTCTACGGCATAACCGGTCACTGCCACTTCACCTAACTCTCTGCTATCATCCCGTTTTGACCTGCTCACCTGTACTCCCGCCGCTCTGCCTTGCAACATGTCGCTAATTGATTTAGGCTGCACAATTCCTAATTGCTGAGGAAATAAATCCGGTTTCTGCGCTCCTTCAGCCGGATTAGTGGTCGCTAAAGTCAGTTGCACGTTGTCCCAGTTCACACCGGTGTTCTGCCGCACGTTGGCCTTGTATTGCAATTGTACCGGTCCCTGGTTGCCGCTAGCCCTGAGGTCATAGATAGGTTCCCAACCAGCATTCAGCACTAAGTAGGTTACTTCTAATCCTACCTGGGCACGAGACTGCGCCTGCACTGCCACAATCACGCGGTTGTTCGCTTTTTGGTTCTGCCGGGTTTGGTTTACCTGGTTGTTGAACTGGTCCTGCCGCTCCCGCAGGAAAACTAATTGCAGGTCTACTGCCTGAATTTCTTTCCGGATGGCCAGTAAACGGGTGCGGTAATAATCCGCTACTTCTTTGAGGCGGGCCGCGGTGAGTCCGGTTTGGGAGCCGCCAAGGTTCTGGTTGGCCTGCAGCAAAGCCTCCTCCTTCTCTAAGACCTCGCGCTGATCAGTAAGCGTTCTGATGCGTCCGTTATAGCTTTGTAGCGAGTCCTCCAGCCGTTGCAGCTCGCGGGGCTTGGTGGCGTTCTGCAGGAAATTCCGCTCGTACCGCACCGAGAGCAGCGTCACGCTGCCCGTGGGGTTTACCTGCACGCTGTGCTCGTCCAGTTGCGCGGGCAGTCCTTCCAAAACCAGTTCGGTTACGCCCGGCTCTACGGAGGTTCTTCCGGTATTGGTCACTTGCGCGCGGTTCAGGAACACGGTTACGGCTTTCACCTGGGTGTTCATCATTTCCTGTTTTTGCGCCGAAACAGGAAAAACAAGCCAGAAACAGCTTACCAGAAGGCCGAGGCCAACGCGAATCAGGGTCATAAAGGGCAGGTTTAGGGTAGAAAGTACAGCACGTTAGAACTACAAAGGAAACATTTCTGCTGGAATCTTTCCCCCGGATTGCCTTACCTTTGACCGTTTTAAATGAATTTGCGCATGTACTCTTACCAACGCCTTTTTGACTTCTCCCGCAAGATATTCCTGGCCATCGGCTGCCCCCCAGATGACGCCCAAACCGCCACCGAAACCCTTCTTTCCGCTGATCTCCGCGGCGTAGACTCGCATGGTGTAGCGCGCCTTATTGGCTACGTACGCTTATGGGAAGCGGGCCGCATCAACGCTACGCCCAACGTGCGCATTGTGCACGAGACGCCCAGTACCGCCACCGTGGACGGCGACGGCGGTCTTGGCCTGGTAGTGGCTCCAAAGGCTATGCAGATTGCGCTGGAGAAAGCCAAAGTGGCCGGTACGGGCTGGGTGAGCGTGAAGAATTCCAACCATTACGGCATTGCCGGGTACCACGCCATGAAAGCCCTGGAGCACGACATGATTGGTTTGGCTATGACCAACGCCAGTCCGCTCGTGGCTCCAACCTATTCCCTGGAAAGATTGCTGGGCACCAACCCCATTGCCGTGGCGATTCCGGCCAATGAGCAGCCACCCTTCGTCGCCGATCTAGCCACCACCACCGCCGCCAACGGCAAACTGGAGATGCTACAGCGCAAGAACCTGGAAGCGCCCCTCGGCTGGATTCAGGCCGCCGATGGCTCGGCCTCCGTTAATCCGCATGAACTGAAAGACGGCGGCGCGCTGCTCCCGCTGGGCGGCGATACCGGCAGCCACAAAGGTTATGCGCTGGGTGCGGTGGTAGACATTTTCTCGGCGGTCTTATCCGGGGCCAACTACGGGCCGTGGGTACCGCCGTTCGTGAGTTTCCTGGCGCCGCCCGCAGATCCGGTGGGCGAAGGCATTGGGCACTTCTTCGGGGCCATGCGCGTAGACGCCTTCCGCCCCGCCGAGGACTTCAAACACCACATGGACAACTGGATTACCCGCTTCCGGAGCTCCAAAGCCAAAGAAGGCCACCAGGTCCTCATCCCCGGCGACCCGGAGCGCATATTTACCGAGCAGCGGATGAAAGAAGGCATTCCGCTGCTTCCGCCAGTGGTGAAGGATCTGGAAGGCTTGGGCAATAAGTTTGGGGTGACGTTGTAAAGGAATCAGAAACATCTGAAAAGAGACTATGCGCTTGCTTTTCCATTACCTGAAAGTTTACACTCTGATTCTTTTCAGGAAACACGGCTGTTCCACGCTTTCAATTCTTAGTGCTTACACCAAACTGATAATAAATGCTCACTTTCTAGATAGAAGAGAAAAGCCTTCGGCTAGTCCCCGTATGACAGTTCTGTTCAGAAAGCAAGTTCTATTCCATAGCTACATCTTTCTTGTCAATCAATTTGAAGAAATCTTTGTTTTAGATTGCTACCGGAGTCAGTTACGCACCAATAAGAAGGTCATTATAGATGGCGGCGGCCATTTGGGTATGGCGGTCCTGTACTTCACAACCGTCTACCCTACTGCCAAGATAGTCTCGTTTGAACCAGACCCTAGTTCTTTCAAGCTTCTGCATCAATTCATTACCCTGAATGGCTTACACCAGGTGACTATAGTCAATGCTGCTCTTGCCCACACTTCGGGCAAAATATCCTTCCATACCTATTCAGAAACCTCCGGAAAACTGGACGCTGGACTATACAACACCCAAAGCGCCTCGGTTTCAATTGAGGTTCCGGCAGTAACACTTTCAGATTATCTTTCTGAACCTGTGGATTTGCTGAAACTAGACATTGAAGGAGCTGAAGTAGG
This sequence comes from Sabulibacter ruber, assembly GCF_017355955.1. Taxonomy (GTDB): domain Bacteria; phylum Bacteroidota; class Bacteroidia; order Cytophagales; family Hymenobacteraceae; genus Nibribacter; species Nibribacter ruber_A. The sequence goes on from NZ_JAFFID010000001.1 coordinate 2,466,436, forward strand.
TGTGATTCAGGAGTTAATCAATAGCCATAAAATTTCTCAAGTGCGGGAAATTGTGATGGAGTTTCACCCGAGGATTAACAACAATTCAGCAAGTCTGATAGATCAACTGAAAGAATCGGGGTTTGAAGTACAGGCATTTGATTCCTCGGTGCTGTATGAGTCCACTTCAGATTACTTGCTTCGCTTTTATAGGACAACTTAGTTTAGAGTAGAAGCCTATTATCAATCAAGTGTAGGTCTCACGCAGGTAAAAATGAATTTCATAAATCCATATACAAGTATATACTTTTGCCAAGAAGAATTACGAACAGCTTATAACATCCCTTTTTACAAGGAGGTTATTTGGGTATTTCTAAAATGCCTTGATAATAGGCTTAAGTTATTTAAGCATAGAGTTAACATCCATATTTCTGACAGAGAAGAACTTTTAAAAACAAGGAGGTTTGGGAGTATCTATGAATATTTTGTCAGAATAGACCAGAATACTTTTACTCAACTAGATGAACCCACAAAGCGGAGCGTTCTGCTTGATGTTGTCCATAGAGCCTTTTTAGAACTTGCCGATTGCCACGGCTGGGACAAAGAAGCTATCAACTCAGCTTATGAGCATGCTAAGCGAGAAGGACTTTACTTTTACTCCCAAACAAAATCAAAGACAAACCGGAGCAAATCACTGACTGCTTCTCTCCACTTTGAATTAACCGGGAACACCCTCACTTTCTCTTCTCATATCACCGATCTCCGAAATGGGTCAGTTCAAAAGGTATTTCTTCTAAAGACAGATGAGGATCATTTTTCCTGGTGGAGAAGAATAAAAGACTTTGGCTGGTATGATAACCAAAGGTTTGGCCTCAAATTATTGAATGGGGAATTATGGATTGTAAACAATACTGCCTCAGGAGAGATTGAGGAAATCATAAACCAGAATAAAAAAGAAATAAAAGAGATTAACCAGATGTTGTTCTTCCTCAAAGAACCTCCTTTTATTCCAAGGTAAACGTAACCGCCCCTTCATTAACAGAAGGGGCGGTTACGTTTTAAGCTTCTTTTAAGTGAAATAGGCCGAAATTGATCATGCTGTACTTTCTCTATCTTAACCGCAAGTTCTTCGCCATTCTCCGGCTCACCCAGTAATTTACCGCCGCAAAAAGAAGAACAAAGATGATCAGTTCCCAAAGGCCCGGGAAAGTGGAAGGGCCTTCTTCTACTTTCAGCACATCCTGCCCCAAGCGGTACACTATATTCCCGGCCCAGTGCGCTCCTACGGTGTACCACAGGTTTTTGGTATAGACCAGCGGAATGGTCAGCATGATGCTTAGCGCGAACAGATACGCCAACGCAGCGAAACCGTCATCAAGGGAATGGATGTGGTTCAGGACGTAGACGGCGGAAGACACCAGTACAAACCCCCACTTGCTCAACTTCCCTTGCAAATGGCCAAACAGGTAACCCCGGGTGAGAATATCCTCGGCCAGAGAAGGCAGAAACGTACCCACCGCGAAAAGCAACGTTTGGGTGAGTACCGTGGCGGTATCGGGTACCAGGCTCACCACCTCAATGCCCATCCACAGCCGCACCGCTAAGGCCAGTCCGTTTACCAGCAAGCCCAGCGACAAGCCTACCAGCAGCAGCAACGCGTACTTTTTGTTGAACTGCATGCCCCAGGCTTTCAAACCCGGGAAGCCCTGTAACCGGGCCACCACATAGGCTACCGGCACCACGGCCAGCATCAACCCCAGGAACAGCGGAATATGCTGGTGGAAACGCATGGCATACTCAGCGGCATGATATGTGAGGGCCAGGGCCAGGTAACCGGCCAGAACAGCCCCCCACGAACGACGGCTAGTAATACTAGTAATAGGAGACGAGGTTGTTTGCACGAGCGGCATCTTTTCAATAAGGTTTGGTTGGGAAGGTTAGATCGGTTTCAACGCAAATATAGAGGTATTCTGATATTGCTTCCACGCACGTTCTCAGGAGCTAACAGATCAAACCTAAGACAACAAGCCAGAACATAGTCTTGCCCCTATGTTTCAAATTCGCTACCTTATCCAGCTCATTCCGTTTAAGGCTTACTTTTCCAAAAACATGCGCAAAACGCTCCTCTCCTTTCTCTTCGCTTTTCTGGCATTTTCCCACATCTGGGCCCAAAACAAACCCGCAGCCATCGCCGGCAAGACCGCTGGCATGCAGAAGTTCAGCGGCTATTTTCCGTTCTACTGGGACGAGGCCACCGGCCGCATCCTGCTGGAGATTGACAAACTAGACCAGCAATTCCTCTACGTGAACTCCCTGGCCGCCGGCCTTGGCTCCAACGACATCGGGCTGGACCGCGGACAGCTGGGCGGCGAGCACGTGGTGTATTTCCATAAAGTTGGCCCCAAGGTGCTGCTAATTGAACCCAACCAGGGCTACCGCGCCATGAACGGCAACCCAGCCGAGGAACAGGCCGTGGCCCAGTCTTTCGCTCAATCCGCGCTGTGGGGCTTCAAGGTGGAGGCCACCGAGGGAGACAAAGTGCTGGTTGATGCTACTCAATTTCTGCTCCGCGATGCTCATGACGTGGTGGGCAGCATCAAGCGCAGTCGGCAGGGCTCTTACCGGCTGGATGCAGATCGCTCGGTTATGTACCTGCCCCGCACCAAGAACTTTCCGCAGAACACCGAGTTTGAGGCCACGCTCACGTTTGTGGGCGGTGATGACGCGGGCGGTTTCGTGCGCAGCGTCACACCCTCGGCACAAGCCATCACCTTGCGGCAGCACCACTCCTTCATCCAACTACCGGATAAAAATTACACGCCCAGAGCCATGGACCCGCGGGCTGGCTATTTCGGGATTGAGTACATGGATTTCAGCACGCCCGTTGATGAGCCCATCGTGAAGCGGTTCATTGCCCGGCATCGGCTGCAGAAGAAGAACCCGGCTGCGCCGATTTCTGAGGCCGTAGAACCCATTGTGTACTACGTAGACCATGCCGCGCCAGAACCTATCAGAACCGCTTTACTGGAAGGTGCCCGCTGGTGGGCGCAGGCGTTTGAGGCCGCAGGGTACAAAGACGCGTTCAAAGTGGAAATCCTACCCACCGACGCTGACCCCATGGATGTGCGCTACAACGTGATTCAGTGGGTGCACCGCAGCACCCGGGGCTGGAGTTACGGGGCCTCAGTCACCGATCCCAGAACTGGCGAAATCATCAAAGGGCACGTGAGTCTGGGATCGTTGCGGGTGCGCCAGGATTTCCTCATCGCCGAAGGTCTGCTGGCTCCTTATGAACAAGGCAAACCGACTAATCCCGAGATGATGAAAATGGCCCTGGCCCGGTTAAGACAGCTATCAGCGCATGAGCTGGGCCACACGCTGGGCATCATGCACAACTACGCCGCCAGCGTGAGCAACCGCGCCTCTGTGATGGATTACCCGCACCCTACTGTGAAACTCACCTCCAACGGGCAGATCGACTTGTCTGATGCCTACGCCGTGGGCATTGGCGAATGGGATAAACTGGCCGTGACCTACGGTTATCAGGATTTTCCGCAAGGCACCAATGAGAAACAAGCGTTAGACCAATTACTGCGCGCCGGCCACCAGAAAGGCCTGCAATTCATCTCGGACCGCGACTCACGGGCTCCCGGCGGAGCGCATCCGCAGGCCCACCTCTGGGACAACGGACCTAACGCTGCCGAGGAACTGAGAAACGTACTCGCCATCCGGCAGAAGGCACTGGAGCGTTTCGGGGAAAACAACATCAAACCTGGCGTGCCGATGGCCATGCTGGAAGACGTGCTGGTGCCCATCTACAATTACCACCGCTACCAGGTAGAAGCTGCCGCCAAAGTAGTAGGTGGCCTGAACTACACCTACGCCTCCCGCGGCGACGGACAACTGGTCACCGAGTTCGTACCAGAAGCAGAGCAGCAGCGCGCCTTGGATGCCCTGCTCGCCACGTTACAACCCAACGTACTCACCCTGCCGGAGAAGATCATCTCCGCCATCCCACCACGCCCAGCGGGTTGGTCGCCCACACGGGAATTGTTTGACAAACGCACCGGCCTCACCTTTGACCCACTGGCCGCCGCCGAAGCCTCCGCTGATTTCACGTTGTCCTTCCTGTTCCATCCCGAACGCGCTGCCCGTCTGGTAGAACTGAAAGCCCGCGGCAGCAAACTAGGTCTGGACGAAGTCTGGAACCAGGTAATTGAAGAGACATGGGCCAAACCCGGCTCGGGGCTAGACGGCCAAATCCAATTGCTCACCCAACAACTGGTACTCACACACCTCCTGGCGCTCTCGCAGGATGAAAACACGGCCTATCCGGTTCGGGCCGCCGCCCTTTTGCATTTAGAGAACTTAGAGAAAACAGCCAAGAAACAGGCTAAGTCCTCAAACGAGGCAGTGAAAGCCAATGCCCTGCTAGCCTTAGACCGCCTGAAAAAACCCGTAGAAGCCAAGCCGCAACTGCACAAAGACCTTCCGCCCGGCGCCCCCATCGGCTCTGGCGGAGTTATTGGCTGCGAATAACGTTTTACCCCCGTTTTCCCGAAAACAGGTTAAAATCCCACTTCAGCCGGAGTGGGATTTTTGTTTGTGGATACTCTAGCTGATTCCTCCCACTTTGGTAAGTCCGCATCCAATTTCACCTTGCACGCATTCTGTCCCCCTTTGAAGGGGGTGGGGGGATGATTATCTCTTGCTGATAATCGCGTTTAGATCTAATTCTCAACTATGGCGCGGAAGTTACTTCCGTGACTTCTTCACCCGTCTCTGCAGGGCCCGGAAGTAACTTCCGCGCCATAGTTGCCATAGGTAATTCTCTGCAGGTGTATCATCCCCCTACCCCCTTCAAAGGGGAACGATATGCGTGATTGATTAAAGATTTAACCCTATCGTTGGACCCACATCTATATAGAAAAAACCTAATCTTATCGCTTGGAAATGCGGGTCAAATCCTTACTTTTAAGTAGTTAACAATTAACCTCTTCCACCGTGAAAAGACGCGATTTTCTCCAGCTTTCCGGCCTTGGGCTTGGTGCCCTGATGCTGCCGATTCCGCTTTTGGGCCACGATATTGCCCCCGAAGCGATGCTCGCTCCCATGGAAGTGGCCCAGAAGAAACAGATTGCCGATGCGGCCCTCAACGCGGCCAAATCCAAAGGCGCTTCCTATACAGATGTCCGGATTGGCCGCTACCTGAACCAGTACCTCATCACGCGGGAAGACAAGGTGCAGAACACCGTCAACACCGAGTCCTTCGGGGTGGGCGTGCGCGTGCTAGTGAACAATACATGGGGTTTTGCCGCCGCCGATGAAGTCTCACCCGCCGGAGCCGCCAAAGCCGCCGAGTTGGCCGTCGCCATCGCGAAAGCTAATTCTAAGCTGCAAACCGAGCCGGTGCAACTGGCGCCGCAGCAAGGCTACGGTGAGGTGAGCTGGAGAACGCCCATTGAGCGCAATGCCTTTGAAGTGCCGCTGAAGGAGAAAGTAGACCTGCTGCTGGGTGCTAACTCGGCCGCCATGCAAAACGGGGCCAACTACGTGAACTCGGCCTTGTTTCTGGTAAATGAGCAGAAATACTTCGCGTCTACGGACGGTTCTTACATTGACCAGGACGTTCACCGCATCTGGCCGGTGCTCAACGTCACGGCCATCGACCAGAAAACCGGTAAGTTTGAAACGCGGCAGTCGCTCAGCTCGCCCCGGGGCATGGGCTTTGAATACCTGAGTGGCCGCGCCGCCGACAAGTACAAAGGCATCACTACCCGCTACGGCAACTCCTATGACATGCTGGAAGACGCCGTGGCCGCCGCCAAACAGGCCAAAGAGAAACTCACGGCTAAATCGGTGCTGGCGGGTAAATATGACTTGGTGCTGGACCCTTCGCACTTGTGGCTCACCATCCATGAAAGTGTAGGGCACCCGCTGGAACTGGATCGCGTGCTGGGCTATGAGGCCAATTTTGCCGGAACCTCCTTCGCCACGCTGGACAAGTGGAAATCCAAAACTTTCAAATACGGCAGTCCGCAGGTGAACCTCTTCGCCGATAAGGTGCAGCCGGGTTCTCTGGGCGCGGTGGGTTACGACGATGAAGGCGTGAAAACCAAACGCTGGGATCTGGTGAAAGACGGCGTCTTGGTGAACTACCAGGCCATCCGGGACCAGGCGCACATCATCGGGGAGAAAGAATCGCACGGGTGCTGCTACGCCGATAATTGGAGCTCAGTGCAGTTCCAGCGCATGCCCAACGTGTCTTTGGCGGCGGGTAAGCAGAAACTGAGCGTGGATGACATGATCAAGAACGTGGAGAAAGGCATCTACATCATAGGCGACGGTTCTTTTTCCATTGACCAGCAGCGCTACAACTTCCAGTTCGGCGGGCAGCTGTTCTACGAGATCAAAAACGGCAAAATCGTGGGTCCGCTCAAAGACGTGGCCTACCAGAGCAACACCCAGGAATTCTGGAACTCCTGCGCCGCCGTCTGTGACGAGAGCGATTACCGTTTGGGCGGCTCCTTCTTCGACGGAAAAGGCCAACCCATGCAGGTAAGCGCGGTTTCGCACGGCTCCGCCACCACCCGCTTCAACGGCGTGAACGTGATCAATACCGGAAGAAAAATCTAAAGAACTTTCTACCTGTGTTGATCAGTCCTGAGTTCTGAGTGCATAGTCCTTAGTCAAATTCTACAACTCAGGACTATGGACTCAAGACTCAAAACTTACAACAAGTAGTTTCAACATACATCAGACGTAAACCATCCATGGCAATATATAGCAGAGAACAGGCGCAGGCGATTCTGAGGAAAGTGATGGCCTTGAGCAAAGCCGATGAGTGCGAAGCCAACCTGAACGGAAACAAAGTGGGCAACGTGCGCTACGCCCGAAACACCGTCTCCACCGCTGGCGAGGCCCACACCACCTCGCTGGTGGTGCAGTCTTCCTTCGGGAAGCGGATGGGCACCGCTACCATCAACGAGTTTGACGATACCTCCTTGGAGAAAGTAGTGCGCCGCTCAGAGGAACTGGCCCGACTGGCGCCGGAGAACCCCGAGTACATGGGCGTGCTGGAACCGCAAAAATACATCTCCACCAATCCATACGTAGCCGCCACGGCCGCTATCACCCCAGACCAACGAGCGGTGATGGTGTCGCAGAGCATTGCGGCGGCCAAAGGCAAAAACCTGACGGCGGCGGGTTACCTGCAAGACTCGGTGGGGTTCCAGTCCATGATGAACAGCAAAGGACTCTTCGCCTATAATACCGATACCGGGGTGGATTTCTCGCTCACTGTGCGCACACCTGATGGTACCGGCTCTGGCTACGTTTCCCGCGGGTTCAATGACGTGAACAAATTGGATACGGCCGCGGCCTCCAACATTGCGGTGAACAAGGCCGTGAGTTCAGTCAACGCCAAGGCGCTGGAACCGGGCAAATACACCGTTATTCTGGAGCCGGCGGCAGTGGCCGTGATGCTGGAGAATCTGTTTTTCAACATGGACACCCGCTCCGCCGACGAGGGCCGAAGCTTCCTGAGCAAGCCCGGCGGTGGCAACAAACTAGGCCAGAGACTGGTGGATGAACGCGTGACCATCTACTCTGATCCCGCCCACCCCGATCTGCCCACCTCACCTTGGGCGCAGGACGGTCAAGCGCTGAACAAAGTCACCTGGATAGACAAAGGCGTAGTGAAGCAGATGCCGGTCTCCCGCTATTGGGCGCAGCAGAAAAAGACAACGCCGGTGCCATTCCCCAACTCGGCCATTATGCAGGGCGGCACCCAAAGCCTGGACGATCTCATCAAAGGCACCACCAAAGGCATTCTGGTGACCCGCCTTTGGTACATCCGTCCGGTAGACCCACAGACGCTACTGCTCACCGGCCTCACCCGCGACGGAACCTTCTACATTGAGAATGGCAAAATCAAACACGCCGTGAAGAACTTCCGCTTCAACGAAAGTCCCATTATCATGCTCAACAACCTGGAAGCCATCGGGAAAACCGAGCGCGTGGTCAGCGGCGAGTCCAGCAACAATTATCTGCTTCCTCCGCTGAAGATTCGGGACTTTACGTTCAGCAGCTTGTCTGATGCGGTGTAAGTAAGTTTACTGATGATTTCCATTACAACGACGCTACACTTCAGGCCTGTATTTAGGGAATCAGGCCTGAAACGTAGCGTCGTTATACTGTAACGACGTGGTTCTACAGAGCAAAACCGCCTCTTTGCATTATAAATCATCTGTGCCATGTTTCCTTGTAGTAAGAGTTCTTCTGGGAGTGCGTTCCTTGTTCCATAGACAAGCGTCGTTACGGCGTAACGACGCTACAAATTCCCATTTTAGACGTGTCTTCTTCAAACCATCCCTAAAACGAACTTCTTATTTCTCTGGGAATCAAGGCCCTCTTTCGCCACCTATCCCGCAGGAAACCGTACCCTTGTAAGAGGCTATTTCTTCGTACTTTTGCGGAAGTGCGCGGAAACGCGCTGCAATAACTTTGACACATGGCTAAAATAGCAATAAACTTAACCACGGCTTCCATCCAGCAGGAGGAAGTGATTGTGGGCATTGACCTGGGAACTACCAACAGCCTGGTGGCCTATATGCACCCGGAGGACCGCGTGCCCATCGCTATCAATGACCAGGGGCTGGGTACCATTGTTCCCTCGGTGGTGCATTTCTCCAAAGAAGGCGAGGTGATTGTGGGCAACGCCGCCAGAGAATACCTGCTCACCGATCCGGCCAATACTATTTACTCAGTGAAGCGTCTGTTGGGGAAATCGTACCAGGATCTGGGCGAGCACAAAGATTTCTTCGGCTACAAGATCATTGACGATAACTCCGAGGGGCTGGTGAAGATACGGGTGCAGGACAAGTTCTACTCCCCTATTGAGCTTTCCGCCGAGATTCTGAAGGAACTTCGCGCCCGCGCCGAGCACGCCCTTAAGACTCCGGTGAACCGCGCTGTAATCACCGTACCCGCTTACTTCAACGACTCTCAGCGCCAGGCCACCCGCGATGCCGGTAAACTGGCTGGGCTGGAAGTACTGCGCATCGTGAACGAACCGACGGCGGCATCGCTGGCTTATGGCATCGGCTTGGACCAAAGCGAGGAGCGCACCATTGCCGTGTATGACCTGGGCGGTGGGACCTTTGATATTTCCATTCTGCGCATCCACCAGGGCATCTTTGAAGTGCTGTCTACCAACGGTGACACCTACCTGGGCGGCGATGACCTGGACCGCGCCATCATTGATTACTGGAGCCACCAGAACCGGTTGTTAGCCGATCTGGCAGCCCAAGATCCTAATGCAGCCCAAGCCCTCCGCCTGAAAGCCGAGGAAGCCAAAAAGACGCTGAGCAGCGCGGAGAAATTTAAATCTGAGCTCAACGGCATCGAGCTGAAGCTGAACAAGCACACCTTTGAAACGCTCATTACGCCTATTGTGGACCGCACCATGGCGTCTTGCCAGATGGCTCTGAAAGATGCCGGTTTGCAGCCTGAGCAGATTGACACCGTGATTATGGTGGGTGGCTCTACCCGCGTGCCGTTGGTGTACCAGACCGTGAGCGATTTCTTCGGGAAGCCAGCCAACAACTCTCTGAACCCAGACGAGGTAGTAGCCTTGGGAGCTGCCATACAGGCCGATGTACTCGCCGGGAACCGCAAAGACATCCTTTTGTTGGACGTGACGCCGCTCACCTTGGGAATTGAAACTATGGGCGGCTTGATGGACCCCATCATCCCGCGCAACTCCAAGATCCCTACCAAAGCAGGGCGGCAGTACACCACTTCCGTGGACGGACAGGTGAACATGAAAATCTCGGTGTACCAGGGCGAGCGCGATCTGGTGAAAGAGAACCGTAAATTGGCGGAGTTCGATCTGAAAGGCATTCCGGCCATGCCCGCCGGTTTCCCAAAGGTAGACGTGAACTTCATCCTGAACGCTGATGGGATCCTGAAAGTGGAGGCCATTGAACTGCGCTCTGGCGTGCGCCAGGAAGTACAGGTGAAACCCCAGTACGGCCTCACCGATGAGCAAGTAGAACAGATGCTGATGGACTCCATCACCCACGCCCGCGAAGACGTATCGGCGCGCATGGTGATTGAGGCCCGTACCACCGCCGAGCAGATGATTTACCAGGTAGAGCGCTTCCTGGAGAAAAATGGCGAGCACCTGACCCAGGAAGAAATTACGCTTACTCGTGAGAATGTGCAGCGTCTGAAAGACGTGTTGCCTTCCGGCGATAAAGACACTATCCTGAAAGCCGTGGATGTACTGGAAGAGCAAACCAGTCCGTTTGCCGAGCGCGTAATGCAGATTTCCATCAAGAAAGCCATGACCGGTAAGAAGATAGAATAACTCGTTTTAGGCCTGTTTTGAAGAATTTAGCCTTAAAATGGAAAAAAGAGAGTGCCTGTTATTCAGGGGCTCTCTTTTTTTATGAACGAGGCTTGATTGAATTGTTGATCAACTGATTGCAAGGATTGAAGTTAACCAATGAAACTGGGCCAAGTTTTAGGCCTACTTTCTGGAAAATAGGCTTAAATCCCCCCTTCTCTGTCATCTTGGAAAGATCTTGGTGGCGAACGGTAGTAGCACTTTTTAAAAGCAGACTTGATTTTCCTCCAAGATCCTTTCAGGATGACATAAATGAATTAATTATCAGAGAATAGAATGTAGGCAACAAGTTGCGGGAAGGTAGAAAGTAGCAGTTAGAAGTAACAGGAATGTAGAACGGATAGTAGGCAGACAAACAGTTCCTAGGTAAAACATAACTCTGATAGCAGTATTAGAAGTCATAAAAGCAGAACGCGCGGCTCAAATGGGCCGCGCGTTCTGCTTTTATGAGGTATATAAATTACTTCTCTTCTTCGTCTTTTTCCACAATGAGGTACAGTTCCTCGGTGGGTTTCTTCATGAGGTACTTTTCCCGGGCGAATTTCTCTAGTAGTTCTGGGTTACTCATCAGCTCTTTCCGGTCTTTCTGCACCTCGGCAATTTTCTCCAGGTAATAATCGCGCTCATCTTCCAGTTCGGCCAACTTTCGGCTGGTCTGGAACTGCGTCACGAAGTCGTTGGAGTCAAAGAAGAACATCCAGGCCAGAAAGGCTACACCCGTCAGGAAGTAGAAATTGCGGAAGAATTTTGGTACGCGTGCTAACATAAGAAAAAAGAAAATGGCGACAAGCTCGCGCTTGCCGCCATGAATTTACAAAGATTCTGGGAGCTAATCTTCACCTGAAGGCTAACTATTCTCCTGATTCCGTATTTACCCTGATTTCAGAAAAACAAGTGCGAAACAGAAGTCCTTTAGTAAGCCTTAGCTAAAGCAACCAGAATCTGAGAATTACATTTTTCTGCCAGGGAAGTATGCGATCTCGCCCAACTCTTCCTCAATGCGGAGTAATTGGTTGTATTTCGCCATCCGGTCAGAGCGGGAAGCCGAACCAGTTTTGATTTGACCAGTGTTCAGGGCCACTGCCAGGTCAGCGATGGTGTTGTCTTCGGTCTCACCGGAACGGTGGCTCATGATGCTCTTATAGCCGTTGATACGGCCCAAGTTAATGGCGTTGATGGTCTCAGTAAGGGTACCAATCTGGTTTACTTTAATCAGGATAGCGTTGGCTACTTGCTGATCAATGCCTTGCTGCAGACGGGTTACGTTGGTCACGAACAAGTCATCACCTACCAGCTGTACTTTCTTCCCAATAGAATCGGTCAGGCCTTTCCAGCCGGTCCAGTCATCTTCGTCCATACCATCTTCAATGGAGATGATTGGGTATTTGTTTGCCCACTCAGTCCAGTAGCTTACCATCTCAGAAGAGGTCAGTTTGTCACCGGTTGATTTTTTGAAGTGGTAGTGACCGGTCTCGGCATCATAGAACTCAGAAGCGGCGGCATCCATGGCAATCATGAAGTCCTCACCCGGACGGTAGCCGGCGGCTTCAATGGCTTGCAATACTACCTCAATGGCTTCCTGGTTTGACCCGATGTTAGGAGCGAAACCACCTTCATCTCCCACGTTGGTAGACATACCTTTTTTCTTCAGTACGTTCTTCAGGTTATGGAATACCTCAGAACCCCAACGAAGCGCTTCAGAGAACGAAGGAGCGCCCACAGGCATTACCATGAACTCCTGGAAGTCAATTGAATTGTCTGCGTGACTACCGCCGTTCAGGATGTTCATCATGGGAACCGGCAACGTGTTGGCGTTAACCCCACCCACGTAGCGGTACAGAGACTGACCAGCTTCTTTAGCGGCAGCTTTGGCAGCAGCCAAAGACACACCCAAGATAGCGTTGGCACCCAACTTCGCTTTGTTAGGGGTGCCGTCAATCTCAATCATGATTTTATCCAGCAGGCTCTGCTCAAACACAGAAAAACCAACCAGTTCATCGGCAATGGTAGTGTTTACGTTCTGTACTGCTTGCAGCACACCTTTGCCCATGTATTTGCTCTTGTCATCATCGCGCAGTTCTACGGCTTCGTGTTTACCAGTAGAAGCTCCGGATGGAACCGCAGCACGGCCAACCACTCCGTTTTGAGTGATCACATCTACCTCAACGGTTGGGTTACCGCGGGAGTCAAAAATCTGGCGGGCTTTGATCTCTTCAATTAAGCTCATATAGTTCAAGTTTGATTAAGAATTCTTTTCTTTTTCCAGCATTTCCACGAACAGATCGAACAGGTACTCTGAATCGTGTGGTCCTGGAGAAGACTCTGGGTGGTACTGTACAGAGAAGGCAGGCTTGTTCTTGATTCTGATGCCTTCCACCGTGTTATCGTTCAGATTGATGTGAGTAACCTCCACGTTAGGGTTGTTCTTCACTGCCTCCGCGTCTACCGCAAAGCCGTGGTTCTGAGAGGTAATCTCGCTACGGCCTGTAATCAGATTCTTTACGGGATGGTTCAGCCCGCGGTGGCCATTGTGCATTTTGTAAGTAGGTATACCGTTGGCCTGCGCCAGGATCTGGTGTCCCATGCAAATCCCGAACATAGGTTTCTCCACCTTCAAGATTTCCTCTACACTTCTAACCGCTTCCGTTGTTACCGCAGGGTCACCTGGCCCATTGGAGATGAAGTAACCATCTGGTCCCCATTCCTCCATTTCTTCAAAGGTAGTTCCGTAAGGGAAAACCCGGCACTCACATCCTCTGAGAGTAAGGTTATTTAAAATGTTGCGCTTCACACCAAGATCAAGTACCGCTACTTTGAACCTGGGAGTGGCTACCGGTATGTCATACTGCTCAGGCGTAGTCACTTTAGAAGAAAGCTCTAACCCCGACATAGAAGGAACATCGGCCAGTTTGGTTTTAAGTGCTTCCACATCGGTGGTTTCAGAGGAGATAATGGCGTTCATAACCCCTTTGTCACGCACGTATCTTACCAGCTCGCGGGTGTCCACTTCACAGATACCCACAACCCCAGCTTTCTCAAAGTACTCCTGTAAAGATCCTTCAGCTGTTTTGCGGGAAAAATGATGCGAAAACTCCTTACACACCAATCCTTTGATCTGGATATTGCCAGATTCTACTTCTTGCGGTTGTACTCCGTAGTTTCCTACGTGAGAAACGGTGGTAATCACAATCTGACCATAATAGGAAGGATCAGTGAAGATCTCCTGATACCCAGTCATGCCTGTGTTAAAGCATACCTCGCCGCCGGTAGTTCCTATTTTCCCAAGGCTTTTCCCCCGGAACACAGTGCCGTCTTCCAGCACTAATACTGCATCAGTTGTTGTATGAAGCTTCATTCTAAATTAATAATGGGACAAAAATAAAAAAGGGATACGAGTAATATCGTATCCCTTTTCAATAATTATTGCATGATGATTATTCTGCAGCTGGAGTTTCAGTTGAATCAGCGGCTGGTGCATCACCTGTTGCCGGAGTTGCAGCATCAGTAGCAGTACCTTCAGCGCCATCTTTTTTCTTGCCAGAAGCACGACGACGAGTTCTGGTTTTGCCAGCTGCTGCTGTACCTTTTGAAGTTAGCATATCCTCGTTATAGTCAACTAACTCAATGATGCACATCTCAGCGTTGTCACCAAGACGAGTACCAGTCTTCAGAATACGAGTGTATCCACCTGGACGGCCCGCAATCTTAGAAGCCACACCATCAAACAGCTCCTTAACAGACTCTTTGTTTTGCAGGTAAGCAAAAACAGTTCTGCGAGAGTGCGTAGTGTCAGACTTTGACTTAGTTAAAATAGGCTCTACATATTTGCGAAGTGCTTTAGCTTTGGCTACAGTAGTAGTTAAACGCTTATGTAGAATTAAAGAGGAAGCCATGTTAGAAAGCATAGCAGCACGGTGAGCAGCTGTTCTTCCTAAGTGGTTAATTTTTTTACCGTGTCTCATTATATTGAATTGTGCACGTGCATACCGTCGATCAACCTACCGGGATCGGGAATTATGCCGTAGATTACTAATCTTCTTCTAACTTGTACTTGGAGATGTCCATCCCGAAGCTCAGTCCTTTCTCAGATACTAAGTTTTCTAACTCAGTCAACGATTTCTTACCGAAGTTCCGGAACTTCATCATATCAGAAAGATCCAATTGTACCAGGTCACCTAAAGTTCTGATATCAGCTGCTTTCAAGCAGTTGTATGCGCGAACTGATAGGTCCATATCGTGCAAAGGAGTCTTCAGGACTTTTCTCATGTGCAGCATTTCCTCGTCTACAGCTTCTTCCTCTTCAGGTTTCACTGTTTCAAAAGTCATGGTGTTGTCAGAGAAAAGCATGAAATGCTGTATCAAAATATTGGCAGCACCTTTCAAAGCATCTTCAGGATGGATAGAACCATCTGTAGTGATCTCAAGCAGGAGACGCTCATAGTCAGTTTTCTGCTCCACACGCGTGTTCTCAACGCTATACTTCACATTTTTGATTGGAGTGAAAATAGCATCAATCGCGATCTGGCCAAAAACCTGATCTGCTGGTTTATTCTCTTCTGCTGGCACATAGCCACGGCCCTTCTGAATTGTCATTTCAATTTCAAAAGAAGCTTCTGGGTCTAAGTGGCAGATTACAAGCTCTGGATTAAGAACCTGGAAAGAGCCAGAGAATTTATTGATGTCACCGGCAGTAAAGGTATCCTGCTTGCTGATGCTAACGGTGATTTTATCATCAACCAAGTCACCAATTTTCTTGAAGCGAACCATTTTCAGGTTCAGGATAATTTCAGAGACATCTTCAACCACACCTTCAATGGTAGAGAACTCATGGAGCACACCAGGAATACGGATGCTGGTGATGGCGTATCCCTCCAATGAGGAGAGAAGGATTCTTCTCAGCGCATTCCCAATGGTAACACCATAGCCCTTTTCTAGCGGCTTAAATTCAAACTGCCCATTAAAGTCATCGGATTTCTCCATCACGACTTTTTCTGGCATTTGAAAGGCTAATATTGACATGATTGCTGGTTTAAGGTTGACACTTAAATAGAAGGTATTACTTAGAGTAAAGCTCGACGATCAGCTGCTCCTGGATCTTCTCAGGGATTTGATCACGCTGAGGATTGGAGATGAACTTACCAGCCAATTGGCCACCGTCCCACTCTAACCAAGTAAACTGACGAGCATTACGACCAGCAAGGCTGGTAGTGATAGCTTCTAAAGATTTTGATTTCTCACGAACGCTCACAACATCACCAGGACGAAGAGAGTAAGATGGGATATTCACCACATTACCGTTCACCAAGATGTGTTTATGAAGCACTAACTGACGAGCAGCACGTCTGGTAGGTGCAATACCTAAACGGTATACAGTGTTATCTAATCTTGCTTCCAATAAAGCAAGTAAGTTTTCACCAGTGATACCAGTTTTACGGGCAGCTTTGTCAAACAAGTTAGCAAACTGACGCTCCAATACACCGTAGATGTATTTCGCTTTTTGCTTCTCCATCAACTGGATAGCATATTCAGACTGCTTTTTTCTACGACCACGGCCGTGCTGGCCAGGACCATAAGCTTTCTTAGCTAAAGCTTTGCTTGGTCCGAAAATTGGTTCGTTATATCTTCTAGAGATTTTACTCTTAGGGCCTGTGTATCTTGCCATTTCTAATACTAAATAAGATCCTTAAACTCTTCTGCGCTTTGGAGGACGGCATCCATTGTGAGGAAGTGGAGTCACATCTTTAATAGAGGTGATTTCAATTCCAACGTTTTGCATAGTCCGGATAGCTGACTCACGTCCAGCACCTGGGCCTTTTACAAACACTTCAGCCTTTCTCAAGCCAGCCTCATATGCAACTTTACCACAGTCAGCAGCAGCCATCTGCGCAGCATAAGGAGTATTTTTCTTAGACCCTTTGAAACCCATTTTACCAGCAGATGCCCAGGAGATTACTTGGCCATTGATGTTGGTAACAGAGATAATAATATTGTTGAAAGAAGCTTTGATGTGTACCTGACCAACAGGCTCCACCACAACCACGCGCTTCTTGGCTTTATCTTTTCTTTTCTGAGCCATTGTCGTTTAATTATTTAGATGCCTTCTTCTTATTTGCAACAGTCTTACGCTTACCTTTACGGGTTCTTGAGTTGTTTTTGGTTCTCTGACCTCTTACTGGTAAACCTTTTCTGTGACGTAAACCGCGGTATGAACCAATGTCCATCAAACGCTTAATGTGCAATTGCACTTCAGAACGAAGAACACCTTCAACTTTGTGCTCAGAAGCAATGACGTTACGGATTTCTCCGGCTTCATCCTCACTCCAATCTCTCACTTTCTTGTCAAGATCCACCCCAGCCTTCACCAAAATAGACTGTGACAACTTACGGCCAATACCGTAGATGTACGTCAAAGCGATTTCGCCTCTTTTGTTATCTGGAATATCAACTCCTGCTATTCTAGCCATGTTTTAAAAATTAACCTTGTCTTTGTTTATAACGTGGATTCTTCTTGTTGATCACGTAAAGCTTCCCTTTACGTCTGATCACTTTGCAGTCTTCACTGCGCTTCTTAACTGACGCTTTTACTTTCATCTGTTTATTTGTATCTGTAAACTATTCTGCCTTTACTAAGGTCGTAAGGAGACATTTCCAATTTCACTCTGTCACCTGGAAGAATCTTGATGTAGTGCATCCGCATTTTCCCGGAGATGTGAGCAATTACTTGATGGCCATTTTCTAATTCTACCCGAAACATTGCATTGGATAGTGCCTCAATGATGGTACCGTCTTGTTCTATGGAAGACTGTTTAGCCATGTATTAGTTCAGTGCTTTATCTATGTAATCAAAAGTAGTTAAAATCTCGGCTTGTCCTTTCCTCACCACAACAGTGTGCTCAAAATGAGCAGAAGGTTTTTTGTCCCGGGTCCTGATAGTCCATCCATCATTTTCCTGAACTACATGCCTGGTACCTAAGTTCACCATGGGTTCAATGGCAAGAACCAAACCTTCTTGGAGTTTCATTCCTTGGCCTCTCTTACCATAGTTAGGAACTTCGGGGCTCTCATGAAGATTACGGCCTAAGCCATGTCCAACCAACTCACGAACAACTCCATAACCAAACTGCTCCACATGTGATTGAACTGCATACCCAATGTCTCCAATCCTAGCACCGGCAATGGCCCATTCTATTCCCTTGTACAAAGATTCCTTTGTACGAAGAAGCAGATCAGAAACATCTTGAGAAACTTCCCCAACAGCATGGGTATACGCACTATCACTATGGAAACCCTTAAAAAAAACTCCACAATCTATAGACACTACATCTCCAGATTGCAGAGAATAATTGCTAGGTATTCCGTGAACTACAGCAGAGTTTAAGCTTATACACAAACTATGCTTAAATCCATTGTACCCTTTAAAGGAAGGAGATCCACCATGATCATGAATGAATTCATCGGCGATGGAATCCAACTTTAAGGTAGTAACACCCTCAACAATGTGCTTGGTTAATTCACCGTGCACTTTGCTGAGGATGTTAGCACTCTGTTTAATAAGCTCGATTTCTTCTTCGGTCTTATAAATAATCATTCCTTAGGAAGCAACCGCTATATTTTTTGATCGGCCACGAAGTTTACCAGACTTCATCATGCCGTCATAATGACGCATTAACAAATAGCTCTCAATTTGGTTCAATGTATCTAACACAACACCTACAAGGATGATCAGGGAGGTACCGCCGAAGAAAGCAGCAAACTCTCTAGTGATTCCAAACAACATAGCAATAGAAGGAAGAATGGCTATGATAGCAAGGAACAGAGCACCAGGTAAAGTAATTCTGGTTAAAACTTCATCAATGTATTCAGAGGTAGCAAGTCCTGGTTTAACACCAGGGATAAAACCACCACTTCTCTTCAGATCGTCAGAAATCTGGTTAGGATTAACACTGATTGCTGTGTAGAAGAAAGTGAAGATGATGATAAGAACGGCAAATGAAACATTGTACTGCCAAGAAGTATAGTCAGAGAATACGTTACCAATTTCATTGGCTAAGTCACTTTCATTTCTCCAGAAAGAAGCAATCATACCTGGTAAGAACATAAGAGACTGAGCAAAAATGATTGGCATCACACCGGCCGCATTCACTTTAAGAGGAATAAACTGCCGCTGACCAGCTTGCAAGGAAGCACTTCCTCCAACTTGCTTGGCGTATTGTACTGGTATTCTTCTGATAGCTTGGGTAAGCATCACTACACCCATCACTACAAAGAACAGAACAATAAGTTCAATGATGAAGATAAGTGCACGTCCAAGGCCTAAAGCAAGAGCCTCGCCCACTAAAGCACCAGGAAGACGGGAAACAATACCAATCATGATTAACATGGAGATACCGTTACCTATACCTTTGTCAGTAATTTTCTCTCCCAACCACATACAGAACATTGTTCCAGCGGTAAGGATGATCATAGAAGAAATTGTGAAAAGAGGGCCTGCCACATTAGGATCAATCGCATCGGCATTAATGGTAGCCAAGAAACCTACAGACTGAGCAAGGGTAATAGCAATGGTCAGAACGCGGGTATATTGGTTGATCTTTTTACGGCCAGACTCTCCTTCTTTCTGCAATTTCTGGAAATAAGGAACTGCAATGGTTAGAAGCTGTAAAACGATGGAAGCAGAAATATAAGGCATGATGCCCAATGCAAAAATGGAAGCATTGCTAAATGCTCCACCTAAGAAGGCATCTAAAAGCCCTAAGATCCCTTGGGAACTACCCTTTAATTGATTTGGATCAATACCAGGCAATACCACATAGGAGCCTAATCTGAAAATTGCGATGAATCCTAAAGTATTTAGGATTCTAACTCGCAAATCTTCAATCGCAAAAATATTCTTAATCGTAGTAATCAGCTTCTTCATCTGTTACAGAGTCACAACCTTGCCGCCTGCTTTTTCAATAGCTTCTACTGCAGTTTGAGAGAACGCATGAGCGTGAACCTCAATGGCAGTAGTTATTTCGCCTCTACCTAGAACTTTGATGTTATCATTCTTTGAAGCTAGACCGTTTTCACGAAGCACAGCAAAGTCAATAACAGAAGCACCAGATTTAGAAGCCAAGTTCTGAAGAACATCAAGGTTCACAGCTGTGTACTCAACACGGTTGAAGTTTTTGAAACCGAATTTAGGAACACGGCGAACCAAAGGCATTTGACCACCTTCGAAACCTGCTTTAGAAGAATATCCAGAGCGTGATTTAGCTCCTTTATGTCCACGGGTGGAGGTTCCTCCTCTACCAGAACCGGTACCACGACCGATTCTCTTCCGGTTCTTAGTAGAACCTTCAGCAGGTTTTAAATTACTTAAGTTCATTTTAGACCTCCTTAATAGATACTAAATGTTGTACACTGTTAACCATACCTGCAATCTGAGGGGTCAACTCTTTGGTTACAGTCTTATTGATCTTGCCTAAACCAAGCGCCTTGATGGTTTGCTTCTGTCTTTCAGGACGATCAATAATGCTTTTGATCTGTGTGATTTCTACCCTTGCCATAATTACCCGTTGAATACACGTTGTAAACTGATTCCACGTTGCTGAGCAACTACCAATGGATCGCGCATTTTAGAAAGTGCATCAAAAGTAGCTTTCACCACGTTGTGAGGGTTAGAAGATCCTTTAGATTTCGCTAAAACGTCTCTAATTCCAGCACTTTCAAAAACAGCACGCATCGCACCACCAGCAATTACACCGGTACCGGCAGCAGCTGGCTTAATCAACACAAAGCCACCAGAGAATTTACCTTCCATTGGGTGAGGTACAGTGTGCTTGAACAAAGGTACACGAACCAGGTTCTTCTTAGCATCGTCAATACCTTTGGCGATAGCATCAGTTACCTCATTAGCTTTACCTAAGCCATAGCCAACAACACCATTGCCGTCGCCTACAACTACGATGGCAGAGAAGCTGAATCTTCTACCACCTTTAACAACTTTAGCTACCCGATTGATGGCTACAACGCGCTCTTTAAGCTCAATCTCGCTAGCTTTGATGCTTCTGATATTTAATTTAGACATGTTCTTAGAATTTAAGACCCGCTTCACGGGCTCCTTCTGCTAATGATTTAACACGACCATGGTACAGGTAACCACCTCTGTCAAATACAACTTCAGTGATTCCATTCTCCAGGGCCTTAGTCGCGATGTCACGTCCTACTGAAGCTGAAACTTCACTCTTGTTAGAGGAAGCTTCACCTTCAAGAACAGCAGACGAAGAACTAGCTAATGTAATACCTTGCACATCATCAATCAGCTGAGCATAAATATATTTATTGCTTCTGAATACGGACAGACGTGGACGCTGAGCAGTACCAGACACCTTGTTACGGATGCTGCGACGAATTCTCAGTCTTCTTTTTGATTTATCGAATGCCATTTTCTTACTTATTTAGAAGCAGTTTTACCAGCTTTTCTTCTAACAACCTCACCCACGAAACGAATACCTTTGCCTTTGTAAGGCTCAACTTTACGTAACGAGCGGATTTTGGCAGCTACCTGACCTATTAACTGCTTGTCAATACCTTCTAAGGTAATAACTGGAGCTTTACCTTTTTCAGTTACTGCAGTAGCAGTAATCTCATTTGGTAGAGCAACAAAAATATTGTGAGAGTAACCTAAAGCTAACTCAAGGTTCTGACCTTGGGTTGTAGCTTTGAAACCAACACCTACTAATTCTAAAGACACTTTGTAACCAGTGCTAACACCAACAACCATGTTGTTGATAAGGGCACGGTACAATCCGTGAAGTGCTTTATGTCTTTTCTGCTCTGTAGGGCGAGTTATAGTAAGAACTCCATTATCTACTGAAACAGTGATGTCTGTATCAACTTGAGAAGAAAGTGTTCCTTTAGGTCCTTTCACTGTTACCAAGTTATCCTGGTTTACCAACACCTCAACACCTTGTGGGAGCGTGATGGGCAGTTTTCCTATCCGTGACATTTCAACTTAATTAATACACGTAACACAACACTTCACCACCAACGTTCAGGCCTTTTGCCTCTTTGTCAGTGATAACTCCTTTAGATGTTGAAATAATAGCCACACCGTATCCATTCAATACACGTGGCATATTTTCAAGGTGCACATACTTACGGAGGCCCGGCTTACTAATTCTTTCAAGCTTCACGATAGCAGATTGCTTAGTAGCGGGATCATACTTCAAGGCAATCTTGATGGTGCCTTGAACAGAACTATCATCGAACTTGTAACTTTGAATATAACCTTTCTCGTAGAGAACTCTGGTTATTTCCTTTTTTATTTTGCTAGCCGGAATTTCAACTACACGGTGATTTGCCTTGATGGCATTCCGTAGTCTAGTTAAATAATCTGCTATCGGATCTGAATGCATTAGACTATATTTTTAGATTCCGCTCTTTTTAAGGAGCCGCAAAGATACTAATTTTTTCCTAACTATGTTATTGATAGGACTAATAATTACCAACTAGCCTTCGTTACCCCAGGAATCTTGCCTGCAGATGCCATCTCTCTGAATGTAACGCGAGAGATGCCAAACTTTCTCATATAGCCTCTTGGTCTTCCGGTTAATTTGCATCTGTTGTGCAACCGAACAGGAGAAGCGTCTTTAGGCAATTTATCTAGAGCTTCATAATCGCCAGCAGCTTTTAACTGAGCTCTCTTAGCCGCATATTTAGCAACCAGTTTTTGTCTCTTGAGCTCTCTTGCTTTTGCTGATTCTTTAGCCATCTTGTTATTTCTTTAAATTTGCGAAAGGTAACCCAAAGCCTTTTAATAACTCCAGGCTTTCTTCATCTGTGTTGGCAGTAGTCACAAAGGTGATATCCATACCAGCAATTGCTTTGATTTTATCAATGCTAATTTCTGGGAAGATGATTTGCTCTTTTACACCCAGTGTGTAGTTACCACGACCATCAAACCCTTTGTCGCTAATTCCTTTGAAGTCACGTACACGTGGCAAGGCAACAGTTACCAAACGGTCCAAGAACTCATACATTCTTTCGCCACGTAATGTAACACGAGCACCAATTGGCATTCCTTCTCTCAGTTTGAAGTTAGAGATTGAATTTTTAGCCTTGGTTTGAACTGCTTTCTGACCGGCGATGATAGTTAGTTCATCTACTCCGATATCCACCAGCTTTTTATCGGCCACTGCATTACCAATACCTCTGTTGATGCTGATCTTGGTAATCTTAGGCACCTGCATTATGCTCTTGTATTGAAACTTCTCTTTCAATGCAGGCACAATCTCGTTTGTATACTTATCTTTTAGTCTAGCTGCCATGTTAGATTAAGTTTCCAGTTTTTTTGGAATAACGTTGAAGCTTATTGTCATTGTTAAGCTTCTTACCTGTTCTTGTGGCAACATTAGTAGCAGGCTCTACCAACATAACATTGCTGGCGTGGATAGGAGCTTCTTGCTTTACAATACCACCGTTAGGGTTTTTAGCACTTGGCTTTTGGTGTTTAGAAACCAGGTTCAGACCTTCTACAATAACTTTCTGCTTTTCTACTAATACAGAAGTTACAGTTCCGGTTTTGCCTTTTTCATCACCAGCGATCACTTTCACAGTGTCGCCTTTCTTGACATGAAGTTTATGCTTTGACATCTTGTTTTCTTTTTCTCGTGTTTATAATACTTCAGGAGCCAAAGAAACAATTTTCATA
Organism: Sabulibacter ruber; assembly: GCF_017355955.1. Lineage (GTDB taxonomy): Bacteria > Bacteroidota > Bacteroidia > Cytophagales > Hymenobacteraceae > Nibribacter > Nibribacter ruber_A. Next base: position 2,489,520 of record NZ_JAFFID010000001.1, read on the forward strand.
AACTGTCTTTCACGTAACTCACGGGCAACTGGCCCAAAAATGCGAGTACCACGTGGCTCATCATTGTTATTCAATAACACGGCAGCGTTATCATCAAAGCGGATATAAGATCCGTCTTTGCGGCGTACTTCTTTCTTTGTGCGAACAACAACTGCTTTGGTAACAGTTCCCTTCTTCACGTTTCCAGAAGAAAGAGCAGATTTTACGGTAACAACAATTTTATCACCAACAGAGGCATATTTTTTTCCTGTACCACCTAGTACACGGATGCATAGAACCTCTTTTGCTCCGCTGTTATCAGCAACAGTAAGTCTTGATTCTTGTTGTATCATCTTATTTAGCTCTTTCTACGATTTCAATTAAGCGCCAGCACTTGTTTTTGCTCAATGGTCTTGTTTCCATGATGCGCACAGTATCTCCGATACCGCACTCATTGTTCTCATCATGTGCCATGAACTTCTTGGACTTGGAAACAAATTTCCCATAGATAGGGTGTTTCACTTTGCTTTCCACGATAACAGTGATGGATTTATCCATCTTGTTACTTACCACGCGTCCAGTTTTTTCTTTTCTTAGATTTCTCGTCTCCATGGTTCAGTATTTTAGCCATTGAGCTCTAGAGAACGCAGTTGCGTTTCTAGTCTGGCGATGGTTTTTCTTGTATTCTTGATTCTAGAAGGATTCTCAAGCGGAGAGATAGCATGAGCGAACTTCAGGTTCACCAGGTTGTTTCTCTCAGTGTTGAGTTGCTCTTTCACTTCATTAAGTGAAAGAGCTTTGATTTCAGATTGCTTCATGACTATTTCTCAACGTAATCTCTACGTACTACAAATTTAGTTCTAACTGGTAGCTTTTGAGCAGCCAGTCGTAAAGACTCTTGAGCTACTTCTAGCGACACTCCGTCAGATTCAAACATGATGGTACCTGGTTTCACAACGGCTACCCAGTACTCAGGAGAACCTTTACCCTTACCCATCCGAACCTCAGCAGGCTTTTTAGTGATAGGCTTGTCAGGGAAAATACGAATCCATACTTGGCCTTCCCGTTTCATTGCACGTGTCATAGCGATACGAGCAGCTTCAATTTGACGAGAGGTGATCCAAGAGGCTTCTAACGATTTGATGGCGAAAGATCCAAAGGAAATGGTGCTTCCTCTGTGCGCAAGACCGTGTACACGGCCTTTCTGCATCTTTCTATATTTAGTCCGTTTTGGCTGTAACATTTTCTAATTACCTAAAGGTTGAACAACTACTTGCGCTTGCCTCCGCGCTTTTGGTTACCATCGCCAGAACGTTTGTTACGTCCATCGCGGCGGTCGCCACGGTCATTGCCACGCTCGCTTCTTTCGTTGCGAGGAGCAGAAGAAGATCCACCGCTTTGCTGACCTGCATTAGGAGTTAAGTCACGCTTACCGAAGACTTCTCCTCTGAAGATCCATACTTTGATACCAAGCTTACCATATACTGTCTGAGCTTCAGACAAAGCATAGTCGATATCAGCTCTCAAAGTGTGAAGTGGAGTACGACCTTCTTTGTAGTGTTCAGTACGAGCCATTTCAGCTCCACCTAAACGACCAGATACTTGAATTTTGATACCTTCAGCACCTACTCTAAGGGCAGAGGCAATTGCTTGTTTCATAGCTCTTCTGAAAGAGATACGAGCTTGCAATTGTTGAGCAACTGATTCACCCACCAGTTTGGCATCCAGCTCAGGACGCTTAATTTCAAAAATGTTGATCTGAACATCTTTGCTGGTGATTTTCTTCAGCTCTTCTTTGATTTTATCTACTTCCTGACCACCTTTTCCAATTACTACACCAGGACGGGCAGTATTGATGGTGATAGTGATTCTCTTAAGAGTTCTTTCGATGATGATTTTAGAAATACCTCCTTTTGGAATACGAGCAAGGATATATTTCCGGATCTTTTCGTCTTCGATCAGTTTATCAGCGAAATCCTTTCCTCCGAACCAATTAGAGTCCCAGCCTTTTACAATACCAAGTCTAAGGCCTACTGGATTAACTTTTTGTCCCATTCTTAAAACTATTTGGCTTCGTTAGAAGTAGATGTTTCAACTGATTCAACGTCTGCTTTAGAATCGATCACCAGTGTAACGTGGTTAGATCTTTTTCTGATTCTATGACCACGGCCTTGCGGAGCAGGGCGCAATCTTTTCAGCATTTTACCTTCATCTACTCTAATCTCTTTGATATACAGATTAGCATCTTCAATGCGGGCATCTCCGTTAGCTGCTTGCCAGTTTGATAAAGCAGATAAAAGAAGTTTCTCCAGTTTAGGAGCGCCGGCATTTGCTTCAAATTTCAATAAACCTAATGCACGGGTAACACTTTTACCACGGATCAAGTTCGCAACCAGTCTCATCTTACGCGGTGAGCTTGGTACATTATTTAATTTAGCTACCGCTTCCATTATCTTTTACCTTTATCTTTCTTAGCAATGTGGCCTCTGAAGTTTCTGGTAGGAGCAAATTCACCTAATTTGTGACCTACCATGTTTTCTGTAACATAAACAGGGATAAATTTATTCCCGTTATGTACCGCAAATGTATGCCCAACGAAATCTGGAGAAATCATAGAACGACGTGACCAGGTTTTGATCACCGCTTTCTTTCCAGACTCATCCATTGTCTGCACTTTTTTATCGAGCCTGTAGTCAATATAAGGCCCTTTTTTTAATGATCTTGCCATTACTTATTTTTTCCTTCTATTAACTATCAGGTTCTCAGAATATTTATTCTTGTTTCTGGTTTTCTGCCCTTTAGCATACAGACCTTTACGTGATCTTGGGTGACCTCCTGAAGACTTACCTTCACCACCACCCATTGGGTGATCAACTGGGTTCATGGCAACACCTCTTACTCTTGGTCTGATACCCATCCATCTGCTACGTCCGGCTTTTCCAAGCTTCACGTTCATATGGTCAGCGTTAGAAACAGTACCTACTGTAGCCATACAGTTAACAAGTACCATTCTCATTTCGCCAGAAGGCAATTTCAAAGTAGCGTATCTTCCTTCACGTGCAACCAGCTGTGCATAAGAACCAGCACTTCTAGCCAGAACCGCACCTTGGCCAGGCGCTAATTCAATGTTGTGAACGATGGTACCCAATGGAATATCTGAAAGCGGTAATGCATTACCTACTTCTGGAGCTACTCCAGGACCTGATACTACAGTTGCATCTACCGCCAAGCCCGCAGGTGCAATGATGTAAGCTTTCTCGCCGTCCGCATAATACAGAAGCGCGATACGCGCAGTTCTGTTTGGATCGTACTCAATTGCTTTCACAGTAGCTGGAACTCCGTACTTCGTTCTTTTGAAGTCGATGATACGGAATCTCTTCTTATGACCGCCACCAATGTAGCGCATGGTCATTCTACCGTCGTTGTTACGTCCACCAGAGTTTTTCTTGGATGCCAACAAAGATTTTTCTGGCTCGCTCTTCGTGATTTCAGTGAAGGCAGGCGCTACTCTAAATCTTTGACCTGGTGTTGTTGGTCTTAGTTTTCTTAATGCCATTCTTTTAGGTGCTTATATACCGCTATAGAAATCGATTACTTCTCCTTGTTTCAAAGTCACAATCGCCTTCTTAGAGGATGCTGTACGTCCAGTAACAACACCAGATTTAGTGTTGCGAGACTTAACTTTTCCTTGGGTTCTCATAGTAGAGATTTTCTCCACCGTTACCCCGTAACGTGACTGGATCGCTTTTTTGATCTCAATCTTATTTGCTTTTCTATCAACTTCAAAAGCGTATTTACCTACTTCGTTCAAAGCAGTAAGCTTCTCAGTCAATAATGGTCTTTTCAGGATACTCATTATTTCTTAGCGTAAATTTCTTCAAAAACAGAAAGAGACTCTTCTAAACAAACTACTTTGTCAGCGTTCAGCAGATCGTAAGTTGTTAACGCGCCTGGGGTAGCCACCTTCACTTTAGGAAGGTTTCTGCTTGACAGAATCACGTTTTTGTCAGCTTCTTTGGTAACGATCAACGTTTTTCTGGCGCCCACATTCAGGCCTTGCAGAATTGCCGCGAAGGTCTTTGTTTTTGGAGTATCAATGGTAAGGTTATCCAACAAAACCAGACGCTCATCTTTCGCTAAAGTTGACAGGGCAGACAATCTGGCCACTGCTTTCAACTTCTTATTCAGTTTGAAGCTATAGTTTCTTGGTCTTGGACCGAATACACGACCACCACCAACAAATACTGGGGCTTTCAAAGAACCAGCTCTTGCGCCACCTGTACCCTTTTGACGCTTGATCTTTTTGGTAGAACCGGCAACTTCGTTGCGCTCTTTTGCTTTGTGTGTTCCCTGACGCTGGTTAGCTAAATACTGCTTCACGTCAAGATACATCGCGTGCTCATTTGGCTCAACACCGAACACAGATTCCGGAAGGGCAACTTTCCTTCCAGTATCTTCTCCTTTAATATTGAAAACTGATAGCTCCATCTTATTTCTCAACTACGATAAATGAATTTTTAGCGCCTGGGATAGAACCGCTTACTACTAATACGTTTTGCTCAGGCAGGATGCGCAGAACGCGCAGGTTTTGAACTTTCACACGGGCACCACCCATTCTACCAGCCATGCGCATTCCTTTGAATACACGTGAAGGCCAAGAGCAGGCACCAATGGAACCGGGGTGACGTGCTCTGTTGTGCTGACCGTGCGTCTGACCACCAACACCACCAAAGTTGTAACGTTTTACTACCCCTTGGAAACCTTTACCTTTTGAAGTACCAACCACATCTACGAATTCACCTTCTTCGAATAGGCCTACATTTACTTCATCACCCAGTGAGAAAGATGCAGCATCTTCCAGCTTGAATTCTACTAATTTCTTCTTAGCAGTGGTGTTTGCTTTCGCAAAGTGTCCGGCAAGCGCCTTGCTTACTCTTTTCACTTTCTTCTCTCCGTACCCAAGCTGAACAGCTGAATAGCCATCTGTTTCTTGCGTCTTAACCTGAGTTACTACGCATGGTCCTGCTTGAATCAAAGTACAGGCCACGCTCTTCCCTTCAGGAGTGAAGAGGCTTGTCATTCCGATCTTTTTACCGATAATTCCAGGCATTCTACTTTTTTATTTAAACAATTAATACTATAACCCCACTAGGGTTCATTTCGGGAGTGCAAAGTTCTATATTTAATTTTTAATTTACAAGCCCTGCTAAATTATTTGTTTTCAGGTACTAAGGTTTTCTTCTTTGCTGCTTCCCTTTTCTTGAACCTGAGGCTACTACAATACTGGTTATCTAATAATTCCTTTCAATCTCTGTTTTTTGGCTGTTTTTGAAAAAAGAAGGTTGAAAACGAAATCTATACCAATGATCCCTGGCCTCTGAAGTGTATCACTTTATGTTTCCTTCTTTTTTCGGGTAAATGGCCTAAAAACACGTTGGTTATTGGACATAAAAAAAGGAGAGGTCTCCCTCTCCTTTTTTTATGTAATGGCATTATCAAACTTTGATTTCAACATCAACGCCGCTAGGTAACTCTAACTTCATTAATGCATCTACTGTTTTAGAGGAAGTAGAATAGATATCTACTAGTCTCTTATAAGTACAAAGCTGGAATTGCTCTCTTGCTTTCTTGTTCACGTGTGGTGAACGAAGTACAGTGAAGATATCTTTCTCAGTTGGCAAAGGAATGGGACCACTTACGATCGCACCAGTCGCTTTTACCGCTTTCACGATTTTCTCTGATGATTTATCAACCAGATTGTGATCGTAAGATTTCAGTTTGATTCTGATCTTTTGATTCATTCTAATTCAACTATTTCGCTGTTCCTTTAATTTTTGCCACGATGCCATCTGCCAAGTTCTGTGGTACTTGCTCGTAGTGCGAGAAAGTGAGAGAGGCAGTAGCTCTTCCTGAGGTAATGGTACGTAAGTCTGTCACGTATCCAAACAATTCTGAAAGTGGAACGTCAGCCTTCACTACAGTGGAAGTACCTTTTGTATCCATACCTTTCATGATACCTCTTCTTCTGTTCAAGTCACCTGTAACCGGACCAGTGTATTCATCTGGAGTTACCACGTCAACCGCCATGATTGGCTCAAGAAGTTTAGGAGCACATTGCTTACCTGCTTCTTTGAAGCCTTGACGAGCTGCTAGTTCAAATGACAGTGAGTCAGAGTCAACGTCGTGGAATGAACCGTGGAACAGACGCACTTTCATTGAATCTACTGGGAAACCAGCCAGGATACCGTTCTTCATGGCTTCTTCGAAACCTTTCTGGATAGCCGGGATGAATTCTTTTGGAATCACACCACCAACAATCGCATTCTCGAACAACAGACCTTGCTTATCATCTTCACGTGGTCCCATGGTGAACACGATGTCCGCGAACTTACCACGACCACCAGACTGCTTCTTGTAAACCTCTCTGTGTTCAACAGTTTTAGTGATGGTTTCTTTGTAAGCAACCTGAGGAGCACCTTGGTTCAACTCAACCTTGAACTCACGTTTCATACGGTCGATGATGATCTCCAGGTGAAGCTCACCCATACCTCTCAAGATAGTCTGACCAGTTTCTTCGTCAGTGTTCACTTGCAAGGTTGGATCTTCTTCCACCAGTTTCGCTATCGCCATACCCATTTTATCTGAGTCAGCTTGAGTTTTAGGCTCAATGGCGTATCCGATTACTGGCTCTGGGAACTCCATTGATTCTAGAACGATTTTCGCGTTTTGGTCGCAAAGAGTGTCACCAGTTTTGATGTCTTTAAAGCCTACTACCGCTCCGATGTCACCAGCACCTAATCTTTCGATTTGGTTTTGCTTGTTAGCGTGCATCTGGAAAATACGGGAAATACGCTCCTTATTATTTGAACGTGTGTTGAACACGTAAGAACCAGACTCCAGAACTCCTGAGTAAGCGCGCACAAAGCACAGGCGGCCTACGTAAGGGTCAGTAGCGATTTTGAAAGCCAGACCAGCGAATGGCTCAGACTCACTTGGTTTACGCGCTACTTCTTCCCCTGTATCTGGGTTAGTACCAATAATGCTTTCTTTATCTACTGGAGATGGGCAAAGTGCCATCACGTAGTCAAGCATGGTTTGAACTCCTTTGTTCTTGAAAGAAGAACCGCAAAGCATTGGCACGATAGCCATGTCAATAGTTGCTTTACGCAGAGCAGTCAAGATTTCGTCTTCAGTGATTGAGTTTGGATCATCGAAGTATTTCTCCATCAATGACTCATCGTACTCAGCTACTGCTTCCAGCAATTTCTCTCTGTACTCTTCTGCTTCTTCCAACATATCGTCTGGAATTGGCACTTCAGTAAAGGTCATTCCTTTATCAGCCTCATTCCATTCAATACCTCTGAAGTTTACCAGGTCCACAACACCTCTGAAGTTGTCTTCAGCACCAATTGGCAATTGAAGAGCAACAGCGTTGCTACCTAACATTTCCTTCACTTGCTTACAAACTGCTAAGAAGTCAGCACCTGAACGGTCCATTTTGTTCACGAAACCGATACGGGCTACTTTGTAGTTGTCTGCAAGTCTCCAGTTAGTTTCAGATTGAGGCTCAACGCCATCAACCGCACTAAACAAGAACACTAGACCATCTAATACGCGCAGGGAGCGGTTTACCTCTACGGTAAAGTCCACGTGACCTGGAGTATCAATGATGTTGATGTGATATTTGTCACCTCTGTAGTTCCAGTTTACAGTAGTAGCAGCAGAAGTAATGGTGATACCTCTTTCCTGCTCCTGCTCCATCCAGTCCATGGTGGCAGCTCCATCGTGCACCTCGCCTATTTTGTGGCTAACCCCAGCATAGTAAAGGATACGCTCTGTAGTGGTGGTCTTACCGGCATCAATGTGCGCGGCAATACCAATATTTCTTGTGAATTTTAAATCCCTTGCCATTTTAGAATCTAAAGTGTGAGAATGCTTTGTTAGCTTCTGCCATTCTGTGAGTATCGTCTTTCTTCTTCACAGCTGCGCCTTCTCCTTTGGCTGCGGCAATGATCTCACCGGCCAATTTATCCATCATTGTTTTCTCACCTCTCTTACGAGCGTAAGAAATCATCCATTTAATGCCAAGAGAAATCTTTCTGTCCGGGCGCACTTCGGTTGGCACCTGGAAAGTAGCACCACCTACACGGCGGCTTTTCACCTCTACACCTGGCATGATGTTGTTCAATGCTTTTTTCCAGGTTTCTAACCCGTTTTCTTTAGTTCTTCTCTCAACTAAATCAACAGCATCGTAAAAAATCTTGTATGCCAGACTCTTTTTACCGTCTACCATCAGGTAGTTCACAAAACGGGTAACCAGAGTTTCTTTGTATTTTGGATCAGGAAGAAGAATTCTCTTCTTTGGTTTCGCTTTTCTCATTGTCTTTACTCAATTATTTTTTCTTACCGCCTTTACCTGCAGCTGCTGCTGGTTGACCTGGCTTCGGACGTTTCGCGCCGTATTTAGAACGGGACTGAAGACGGCCATTTACACCAGCTGTATCCAAAGCACCACGGATAATGTGGTATCTTACACCTGGTAAGTCTTTTACACGACCACCTCTGATCAACACAATAGAGTGTTCTTGCAGGTTGTGGCCTTCCCCAGGAATGTAAGCATTGACTTCTTTACCGTTTGTCAAACGCACACGAGCCACTTTTCTCATTGCTGAGTTTGGCTTCTTAGGTGTGGTTGTGTAAACGCGGGTACACACGCCACGTCTTTGCGGGCATGAGTCAAGAGCTGGAGACTTAGACTTTGATGTTAGCGCTTCTCTTCCCTTTCTTACTAATTGTTGTATAGTAGGCATTTACTAACTTTTTTATACTGATTTCTCTCTTCAAAAAATGGTTTGCAAAGGTATAAAATATGCTTTGCAAATTCAAAGTTTTAATTCATTAATTATTAATGAATTATGCTTCCCCAATTGTTCCCCCAAAATTCATGGGGAAACTTGGTGCTTCCGGTGTCTGCTTGATCACCCCAAAACTCTGTTCATATTTCAGGATGTTTTCCTCCAAAGCAGCCAAGAAACGCTTGGCATGCTCTGGAGTAATCACAACCCTTGATTTTACTTTGGCTTTGGGAATGCCCGGCATCAGACGGATAAAATCAATCACGAACTCACTGTGGGAATGCGCAATCATGGCAAGGTTTGCGTACTCGCCCTCTGCGATTTCCTCGGTCAACTCAATGTTGATTTGTCCTTGTTGCTCTGGTGCCGCCATTTTTATTTCTCTTGCAGTTCGCCTTGTCTTGATCTTACTCCTGCTTGCTTGCTGGCGCTAAGAGCTTCGTACTCTTCTTTAGAACCAACAATCAGCTTAGAGTACTCACGCAGACCGGTACCGGCAGGGATCAGGTGACCAACAATTACGTTCTCTTTCAAGCCCAGTAACTCATCAGCCTTACCTTTGATAGCCGCTTCGCTCAACACCTTAGTAGTTTCCTGGAAGGAAGCCGCAGAGATGAAGCTTTGCGTACCCAGAGAGGCCTGGGTGATACCTTGCAAGGTTGGTCTAGACACAGCTGGCTGTGCATCACGTACTGTCACCAGACGCAAGTCACGGCGCTTCAGGCTGGAGTTCTCATCACGCAAGCGACGAGCTGTCACGATCATACCTGGTTTCATGGTAGTTGAGTCACCTGCATCTTCCACTACTTTCATGTCAATGATCATGTCATTCTCTTCCATGAAGGTTACCTTATCCACGGTCTGGTTCTCCAAGAAGCTGGTATCACCTGGATCAATCACAACCACTTTCTGCATCATCTGGCGAACTACCACCTCAATGTGCTTGTCGTTGATCTTCACCCCCTGCAGACGGTATACCTCCTGAATCTCGTTCACCAGGTACTCTTGTACTGCACCCGGACCTTGAATATTCAAGATATCGGTTGGTGTGATAGCCCCGTCTGACAACGGAACCCCGGCACGTACGAAGTCATTATCTTGAACCAGGATGTGCTTAGAAAGAGGCACCATGTACTTCTTCCGGATTCCATCTTTAGATTCAATGTAGATTTCACGGTTACCGCGTTTTACGCCTCCATAGGTTACTACACCGTCAATTTCACTCACCACTGCTGGGTTAGATGGGTTACGGGCCTCAAAGAGCTCGGTAACACGTGGTAGACCACCGGTGATGTCACGTGTTTTACCAATCGCACGTGGAATCTTAGCCAGGATTTGACCAGCCTGGATTCTTTGTCCATCCTCCACTGTCAAGTGGGCACCTACTGGAATGTTGTAACCTTTCGGTTCACCATTGGCTGGGTTCACCACAATAGCAGGGTTCTTGGTTTTATCTTTGGTCTCGATGATCACTTTCTCACGGTGACCTGTCTGCTCGTCAGACTCTTCGCGGTATGTGATACCATCAATGATGGAGTCGTACGCGATTGTACCATCGAACTCAGACAAGATAACCGCGTTGTATGGATCCCAGTTACAAAGCTCATCGCCTTTCACAACTGTTTGTCCTTCGTCAATCAACAAGAATGAACCGTAAGGCACGTGGTTGCTGATCAGAAGTTTTCCGGTGTTAGGCTCAACAATCTTCACCTCACCTGAACGACCCATTACTACTTTCACTGGTTCACCTTCGGCGTTCGTGGTTTCAATGGTTCTTACATCTTCGAACTCGATAACACCTGGGAACTTCGCACGGATAGAGGCATCTACCGCAATGTTAGAAGCCGTACCACCCACGTGGAAAGTACGAAGTGTCAACTGAGTACCTGGCTCACCAATGGATTGTGCCGCGATAACTCCAACCGCCTCACCTTTCTGCACCATGCGGCCAGTAGACAAGTTACGGCCGTAGCACTTAGCACAGATACCGCGTTTGGTTTCGCAAGTCAATACTGAGCGAATCTCAACGCTTTCAATGGCAGAGTTCTCAATGATTCTGGCATATTCCTCCGTGATTTCGCTTCCCGACTCAAGAATCAATTCACCCGTAATCGGATCAATGATGTCATGCACGTTTACACGACCCAGGATACGCTCAGACAGAGACTCCACAATATCCTCGTTGTCTTTCAGTGCACTTACTTCCAGACCACGCAGGGTACCACAGTCAGTCTCATTCACGATCACGTCCTGAGAAACGTCTACCAGACGACGGGTCAGGTAACCAGCATCCGCTGTCTTCAAGGCTGTATCTGCAAGACCTTTACGAGCACCGTGGGTAGAGATGAAGTACTCAATTACATCCAGACCTTCTTTGAAGTTGGAAAGAATTGGGTTTTCAATAATCTCCCCTACTGAGCCTTGCAAAGATTTCTGTGGCTTGGCCATCAGACCCCGCATACCACCTAACTGACGGATCTGCTCTCTGGAACCACGGGCACCAGAGTGCATCATCATGAAGATGGAGTTGAAACCTTGGTCATCTTTCTCCAGACGGTTCATCAAGGTCTCGGTGATCTGGTTGTTGATACGAGTCCAGATATCGATTACCTGATTGTAACGCTCGTTGTCAGTGATCAGACCCATAGAGTAGTTAGCCCATACTGCATCAACATCTTTCTTGGCTTGTTCCACCAGAATGTCTTTCTCAGCAGGGATTACAATGTCACCCAGACCCATTGACAGACCACCTTTGTAGGCTGACTGGAATCCCAGGGTTTTAATATCATCAAGGAATTGAGCAGTTCGAGCCATACCGGTTACTTTGAACACGCGGGAGATGATCTGCTGCAATTTCTTTTTAGACAGGAGTTCGTCTACATAACCAACTTCTTCTGGCACGTATTGGTTGAACAGCACACGACCGGCAACTGTCTCAATCAATTTGGTTTCCAGTTGGCCGTTCTCGTTCAGAACTTTCACTCTTACTTTGATAAAGGCGTGCTTAGACAAGCGGCCTTCATTGATAGCAATAATTACTTCTTCTGCACTGTAGAAAGACATACCTTCACCGGCAATCTTCTCAGTTTCTGTAGAGCGTTTTCCTTTGGTTACGTAGTACAAACCCAATACCATGTCCTGAGATGGTACCGCAATTGGAGCACCGTTAGCAGGGTTCAGGATATTGTGGGATGCCAACATCAACATAGAGGCTTCCAGGATTGCGGCCGGTCCAAGTGGAACGTGAACCGCCATCTGGTCACCGTCAAAGTCGGCGTTGAACGCAGTGGTTACCAGTGGGTGAAGCTGGATCGCTTTTCCTTCAATCAGCTTAGGCTGGAAGGCCTGGATACCCAGTCTGTGGAGCGTAGGAGCACGGTTCAACAGTACAGGGTGTCCTTTCAATACGTTCTCCAGGATATCCCATACTACCGGGTCTTTACGGTCAACAATTTTCTTCGCTGATTTTACCGTCTTCACTATACCGCGCTCAATAAGCTTACGGATGATGAACGGTTTGAAAAGCTCAGCTGCCATGTTCTTAGGCAGACCGCACTCATGCAATTTCAGCTCAGGTCCTACCACGATTACAGAACGACCGGAGTAGTCAACACGCTTACCAAGCAAGTTCTGACGGAAACGTCCTTGCTTACCTTTCAGCATGTCAGAAAGTGATTTCAGGGCACGGTTACCTTCTGCACGAACAGCGTTCACTTTACGTGAGTTGTCGAACAAGGAGTCAACCGCCTCTTGTAGCATACGCTTCTCGTTCCGCAGGATTACCTCTGGCGCTTTTATCTCGATCAGACGCTTCAGACGGTTGTTGCGGATGATAACGCGACGGTATAAATCGTTCAAGTCAGAGGTAGCGAAACGGCCACCATCCAACGGAACCAACGGACGCAATTCTGGTGGAATAACCGGCACCATGCGGATGATCATCCACTCAGGCTTGTTCTCAATACGAGTAGCAGCATCACGGAACGCTTCCACCACGCGCAGACGCTTCAATGCTTCTGCCTTACGTTGCTGTGAAGTCTCGTGGGCGGCAGAATAACGCAGGTCGTAAGACAGGTCATCCAGGTTGATACGCTCCAATAACATCTGCAGCGCCTCGGCACCCATTTTCGCGATGAACTTGTTTGGATCATTGTTATCCAACATCTGGTTCTCGCGAGGAAGTTTGTCAATCATGTCCAGGTACTCATCCTCGGTCAGGAAGTCCAGCATGTTCACGCCGTCTTCTGCCAAGATACCTGGCTGAATTACTACGTAGCGCTCGTAGTAAATAATTTGGTCAAGCTTTTTGGTTGGTAAGCCCAGCAAATAACCAATTTTGTTAGGCAATGATTTGAAGTACCAGATGTGTGCTACCGGTACAACCAATTCAATATGGCCCATGCGCTCACGGCGCACTTTTTTCTCAGTTACTTCAACACCGCAACGGTCACAGATAATCCCTTTGTAACGGATTCTCTTGTATTTACCGCAGTGGCATTCCCAGTCTTTCACCGGCCCGAAAATACGCTCACAGAACAATCCACCCATTTCTGGCTTGTAAGTTCTGTAGTTGATAGTTTCTGGCTTAGTTACCTCACCGTTTGATCTTTCCAGAATAGATTCTGGAGAAGCCAAGCTGATGGTAACTTTAGAGAAGTCCTGGATTAATTTTTTATTTCTTGCTAACGCCATGTTATGTGTTGCTAGATATTTAAATTTTCCTTTTTGCTTTTAGGGCTTCTTAATGTGAAAGAGGGAGATTCTGGGCAGCACCGTTTCCGGGCTGTTTTCCCAAAATCTCCTCCAAAATGATTCACATTAGTCCAGCGTAATCTCCAAGGCCAAGCCTCTGAGCTCGTGAATTAACACGTTGAATGACTCAGGGATATTTGGCTTCGGCAACACGTCGCCTTTTACAATGGCTTCGTAGGCTTTCGCACGACCAATCACGTCATCAGATTTCACAGTCAGGATCTCTTGCAGAACGTTGGCAGCACCGAAGGCTTCCAATGCCCACACCTCCATCTCACCGAAACGCTGACCACCGAACTGGGCTTTACCACCCAATGGCTGCTGCGTGATAAGTGAGTATGGTCCGATAGAACGGGCGTGCATCTTATCGTCTACTAAGTGACCCAGTTTCAGCATGTAGATTACCCCTACGGTTACCGGCTGATCGAAACGATCTCCGCTCAGACCATCGTACAGGTAAGAACGCCCGAAACGTGGCAAGCCTGCCTCAGTCAACTCTGCCGATACCTGCTCTTCTGTAGCGCCGTCAAAGATTGGGGTAGCATAGGTGCGTCCCAACTTCAGACCAGCCCAACCAAGAACTGTCTCGTAAATCTGACCGATGTTCATCCTGGATGGTACCCCTAGTGGGTTCAACACGATGTCCATTGGTGTTCCGTCTTCCAGGAACGGCATGTCTTCCTCACGCACGATACGAGCCACTACCCCTTTGTTACCGTGACGACCCGCCATCTTATCACCCACTTTCAGCTTGCGCTTCTTAGCGATGTACACTTTGGCCAGTTGCACGATACCAGCAGGAAGCTCGTCTCCTACCTCCAAGGTGAAACGGTCACGCTTGAAGCGGGCAGAGATCATGTTGCGGCGCTTCGTGTAGTTTTTCACCAGCTCTAGCAACATTTTGTTGGTCTGCTCGTCAGTAGTCCATCCTTCAAGGATTAAATCCTTGAAAAGGTTCACTTCTTCCGGAACAGCGTAGTTGCTCTCGTCTTTGTAAGGGTTCTTGTCTGGGAAGAGCGCATCGGTGATGTTCTTCTTGCCAAACTTGGCGCCTTTGGTCAGGATCTCATCCCCGAAACGGTGACGTACACCCTGGCTTGTTTTCCCATCCAGCAATTGCACCAGCTTCTCAATCATCACGTTCTTCACGGCTTTGAGTTCGCTGTTGTATTTCGCTTTCAGGTCTTCTACCTCTTTCTTCGCTTTGGCGCGGAGGTTCTTGTCTTTCTTAGGACGAGAGAACAGTTTAGTGTCAATTACCACCCCGTTCAATGATGGCGGCGCCTTAAGGGAGGCATCCTTCACATCACCGGCTTTGTCCCCGAAGATGGCACGGAGAAGTTTCTCTTCTGGGGTTGGGTCCGTCTCTCCTTTAGGAGTGATTTTACCAATCAGAATATCACCTTCGCGTACTTCGGCACCAATACGGATGATACCGTTTTCATCCAGGTTACGAACGGCTTCTTCGCTCACGTTCGGGATCTCAGAAGTTAATTCTTCCTCCCCGCGTTTCGTTTCACGAACTTCCAGCTCGAACTCTTCAATGTGGATTGAGGTAAACACGTCATCTCTAACTACACGCTCAGAGATAACAATGGCATCCTCAAAGTTGTATCCTTGCCAAGGCATGAACGCTACCTGCAGGTTTCTACCTAAGGCAAGTTCTCCCTGGTTGGTGGCATATCCTTCGCACAATGGCTGACCTTTGGTAACCCGCTCGTTCTTCTTCACAATTGGAGTCAGGTTGATGCAGGTATCCTGGTTTGTGCGGCGGAACTTGATCAGGTCGTAGGTTACGTACTCGGCATCAAAGCTCACCAGTTTCTCTTCCTCTGAAAGGTCGTAACGGATGATGATCTTCTCAGCGTCTACAAAATGCACGTATCCTTCGCCTTCGGCTCTAACCAACGCTCTTGAGTCAAGAGCAGCTCTTAGTTCCAGCCCTGTACCTACAATTGGAGCCTGTGGCTTCAACAATGGTACTGCCTGGCGTTGCATGTTAGATCCCATCAAGGCACGGTTCGCATCGTCGTGCTCCAGGAACGGAATCAACGAGGCGGCCACCGACACAATCTGGTTTGGAGCAACGTCCATGTAAGTATAGCGTTCTGGCTCTACTACTGGGAAATCGCCCTCAAAACGGCCTTTTACTTTATCATTGATGAAGTTACCGTTCTCATCAATCACAGCGTTGGCCTGTGCGATGTGGTGGGTATCTTCTTCTTCAGCGGTCAGGTATTTCACTCCGGAAGCTAAATCTACTTTACCTTCTACCACATTGCGGTAAGGTGTTTCAATGAAGCCCATGCTGTTCACGCGAGCGTGCACGCATAGTGAGGAAATAAGACCGATGTTTGGTCCTTCTGGTGTTTCAATGGTACACAGACGGCCATAGTGCGTATAGTGAACGTCACGAACCTCGAAACCGGCACGCTCTCTGGAAAGACCTCCTGGCCCCAGGGCAGATACACGACGCTTGTGCGTGATCTCGGCCAGTGGGTTGGTCTGGTCCATGAACTGAGAAAGCTGGTTTGTTCCGAAGAAGGAGTTGATCACAGAAGAAAGCGTACGCGCATTGATCAGATCAACTGGTTTGAATTCTTCGTTATCTCGTACGTTCATACGCTCTTTGATAGTTCTGGCCATACGTGCCAGACCTACGCCAAATTGCGCATACAACTGCTCTCCTACGGTTCTTACCCGACGGTTACTCAAGTGGTCAATATCATCTACCACGGCTCTTGAGTTGATCAGACCGATCAGGTACTTCACAATAAGAACGATGTCCTCATTGGTCAATACCTTCGCGTCCCAGTTCTTGTCAAGACCCAGTTTCTTGTTGATTCTGTAGCGTCCTACATCACCTAAGTCGTAGCGCTTGTCGCTGAAGAACAACTTCTGGATGATGTCACGGGCTGTTTCTTCATCCGGAGCCTCAGTGTTTCTCAGTTGGCGGTAGATCTGCTCTACTGCTTCTTTCTCTGAGTTAGAGTTATCCTTCTGAAGGGTGTTATATATAATGTTGTAATCTGCAATGTTTACATTCTCACGGTGCAAGATGATTGACTTAACACCTGAATCAATGATCACATCCAGATCATCTTCTGTTACCTCAGAGTCACGCTCCAACAGGACCTCGTTACGGTCAATAGATACCACTTCACCGGTATCCTCGTCCACGAAGTCTTCTGTCCAGGTGCGCAGAACCCTTGCAGCAAGTTTTCTACCCACTACATTCTTGAGGGTTTTCTTATCGGCAGGTACCTCTTCAGACAACCCGAACAAGTCCAGGATGTCTTTATCTGTTCCGTAACCGATAGCCCGCAACAAAGTAGTTACCGGGAATTTTTTCTTACGATCAATGTAAGCGTACATTACGTTGTTCACGTCTGTCGCAAACTCAATCCAAGAACCTTTAAATGGAATAATTCTGGCAGAATATAATTTAGTACCGTTGGTATGTTTGCTTTGGGCAAAGAATACCCCTGGTGAACGGTGCAACTGTGATACAATCACGCGCTCAGCGCCATTGATCACAAATGAACCTTTCTCGGTCATATAAGGAATGTTTCCTAAGAAAACTTCCTGTTCAATGGTCTCAAAATCTTCGTTGTCTGTATCGTTACAGATCAGGCGAAGTTTTGCTTTCAATGGAACCGAATACGTCAACCCACGGTCAATACACTCATCAACGGAGTATTTTGGTGGATCAACGTGGTAGTCTACGAATTCCAGAACGAAATTCTCTCTTGAATCAGAGATCGGAAAGTTTTCAGCAAACACCTTGAATAGACCTTCTTCCGTACGGTTCTCGGCAGCTGTTTCCAACTGGAAAAAGTCCTGGAATGACTGTAGCTGAACATCCAAAAAGTCTGGATAATCGATCACAGACCTAATGGATCCAAAATTGATCCGCTCTGTCGTTTTATTAGTAGCCAAAGTTGTCTGATTTTTACGTTTAAACTTTGTCGGGCCAGGAAACAGTTCAATCTCCTGGTAATTTTTTCTAGAAAATCATTTCTAGGTACAAACAGGAAAAGACCTGACGAAATTGCCAGGTCTAACCCTTAGTGGTAATGGAAGGTGTGTGAGATTACTTAACCTCCACTTCAGCACCAGCTTCTTCCAATTGCTTTTTCAATGAATCTGCTTCATCTTTAGCAACACCTTCTTTCAATGGTTTTGGAGCACCATCAACAAGTTCTTTAGCTTCTTTCAAGCCAAGACCAGTCAATTCTTTCACTAGCTTCACAACTGCTAGTTTAGAGGCACCAGCTGACTTAAGGATTACATCGAAAGATGTTTTTTCCTCAGCAGCAGCTCCAGCGTCTCCACCGGCAGCACCACCTGCTACCATTACAGGAGCAGCAGCTGCTGGCTCAATACCATACTCATCCTTAAGAATAGTAGCAAGTTCATTAACTTCTTTTACAGTTAAGTTAACCAACTGCTCAGCGAATGCTTTCAAATCTGCCATTTTTATTAGTAATTAAAAGTTGTTTTAAAATTGAAGTGTTATTGTTCTTTCTCTGATAGAGTTTTAACCAAGCCAGCCAAGATATTGCCACCGCTCTGAAGGGCAGAAATAACGTTTTGTGCTGGTGATTGAAGAAGTCCAATGATTTCGCCGATAAGCTCTTCTTTAGACTTGATTTTGCTTAATGTATCTAGTTGCTCATCTCCGATGTAGATACTTGCATCAATGTAAGCACCTTTTAAAAGAGGTTTCTTATCTCCTCCTTTGCGGAAATCCAACAATAATTTTGCGGGTGCGTTACCTGTTGTTGCTTCAAACAGAACTCCTGAAGATCCTTTCAGGGCAACATCCAAAGCAGATGTATCCACATCCAAAGTATCTAGAGCCTTGCGAATTAAAGTATTTTTGTATACTTTGTATTCAATACCTCTATCAAAGCACAGTCTTCTGAATTTGTTGATAGTTGCAACGGTTAAATCTGAAGCGTCTGTGATGTAGACGAAGGAATTTTGAGCCAGTTTTTCGCTCAGGTCACGTACAATGATTTCTTTCTCTTCCCGTGTCATCTCTTCTCGTTAAATGGAGGTTTTATCAACTATCACACCAGGACTCATTGTGCTTGACAATGTGATGCTTTTAATATAAGTTCCTTTTGCGGAAGATGGCTTCAGACGGTTCAAGGTAGCAATTACCTCAGAAGCGTTCGCTGCAATTTGTTCCGGACCAAAAGACACTTTTCCAATGCTAGTGTGGATGATACCGGTTTTATCAACTTTGAAGTCAATTTTACCAGCCTTCACTTCTTTTACAGCTTTGGCTACGTCAGTAGTTACTGTACCAGCTTTAGGGTTTGGCATCAGGTTACGAGGACCCAAGATACGGCCCAGTCTACCTACTTTCGCCATTACTGCTGGCATAGTGATAATCACGTCTACGTCAGTCCATCCTTTTTCAATCTTCTGGATGTACTCGTCTAGACCTACGAAATCAGCACCTGCGTCTTTTGCTTCCTGCTCTTTGTCAGGCGTGCAAAGCACCAACACACGCACATCTTTACCGGTTCCATGAGGAAGCGTTACTACGCCTCTCACCATTTGGTCAGCCTTACGAGGATCAACTCCCAAGCGTACGTCAATGTCAACGGATGCATCAAACTTGGTGAAAGTGATATCTTTCACAACGCCTGCTGCATCTAACAAAGAGTACTCTTTTTTAGGGTCGTACTTCGCTAAGACTGCTTTTCTGTTTTTAGAAATTCTAGCCATTTGCTTTTTAATTACTCACTCCAAGGAGCAGTTCCTTTAACTGTGATACCCATGCTGCGCGCGGTACCAGCTACCAATTTCATTGCCGACTCTAATTTGAACGCGTTCAAATCAGGCATTTTGATTTCAGCGATTTCTCTGATCTGGTCCCAAGTTACTGAACCTACTTTGTTACGGTTAGGCTCTTTTGATCCAGATTTGATTTTCGCCGCATCCATCAACAATACTGGAGCGGGAGGAGTTTTAATTACGAAGTCAAATGACTTGTCTGTGTAGATTGTAATCAAAACTGGGCAAACTTGGCCGGCCTTATCCTGGGTTCTAGCATTGAATTGCTTGCAGAACTCCATAATATTAAGACCTTTAGATCCAAGCGCAGGTCCAATCGGCGGTGCTGGATTTGCGGCGCCTCCCTTTACCTGAAGTTTCAGATAACCTTTTATTTCTTTTGCCATTATTATTTATTACTACTGTTCTTTTTCTACCTGCATGTAGTTCAATTCAACCGGCGTATTACGCCCGAAGATTTTCACCATCACGTTCAACTTACGGCGCTCCTCAAACACTTCTTCCACTGTTCCGGAGAAGCCATTGAAAGGACCATCCATTACTTTCACAGTCTCGCCAACAATGAATGGGGTCTCCAAAGTTTCTACCTGCTCATCTGTTTCATCAACTTTTCCTAAGATTCTGTTAACTTCAGACAAGCGCAAAGGAACTGGCTTGGTGGTAGCGTTTCCGCCATTAGCCCCTAAGAATCCAATCACGCCAGGAGTACTGGTAATCAAGTGCTCCACTTCACCATTGGAGATATCTGCATACACCAACACGTAACCAGGAAAAAAGCTGCGTTCTCTTACACGCTTTTTCCCGTTCCGCATTTCGTACACTTTCTCTGACGGAATAAGCACCTGAGGCACCATCTCCGTTAAGTTGTGACGAGCAACTTCGTTTTCAAGATAAGATTTTGCTTTCTTCTCCTGACCAGAAACCGCCCGAACTACATACCATTTTAAATCTGCCATCTTCTCCAGCTTTTATTAGAACTGGTTGTAAAACCATTCCAGGGTGGAGTCGTAAACAAAGTCCATAGCACCCACTACAAGTGCAAACACAACAGACCCAACCAAAACCAGAATAGAGCTTTTTTGAAGCTCTGAGTAGGTCGGCCAAGAGACCTTGTGCTGCATCTCCTCTACAGCGTCATTGAAAAATTTTGTCAGCTTTGCCATTCCTGATGCTATTTACTCTTTTGCACGGGAGGCAGGACTCGAACCTGCAACCAATGGTTTTGGAGACCACTACTCTGCCAATTGAGCTACTCCCGTAAAAAAATGCACGCCATTTGTTTAATGGAGTGCAAATGTATTACTCTTTTCTTAAAAAAACAAGTCCGCCCCACTTTTTCAGCAAGGCGGACTTATATTTTTATAGATTAGTCAAGGATTTCAGTTACCTGACCGGCACCTACTGTTCTACCACCCTCACGGATAGCGAAACGCAGACCTTTCTCCATCGCTACTTTGTTGATCAACTCAACAGTGATAGTGATGTTATCGCCAGGCATAACCATTTCTACTCCTTCTGGAAGAGTGATAACGCCAGTTACGTCTGTAGTTCTCAGGTAGAACTGAGGACGATAGTTGTTGAAGAATGGAGTGTGACGTCCACCTTCTTCTTTAGACAGTACGTAAACCTCTGCTTTGAATCTAGCGTGAGGAGTTACTGAACCTGGCTTACAGATAACCATACCACGACGGATATCAGTTTTCTCAATACCACGCAGCAACAGACCTACGTTGTCACCAGCTTCACCTCTGTCAAGGATCTTACGGAACATCTCAACCCCAGTTACTGTAGACTTCAAGCCTTCAGCACCCATACCCAAGATTTCAACTGGCTCACCAGAGTTGATTACACCACGCTCGATACGGCCAGTAGCTACTGTACCACGACCAGTGATAGAGAACACGTCCTCAACTGGCATCAAGAATGGAAGGTCAGTTAAACGAGCAGGGATTGGAATGTAGTTATCTACTGCATCCATCAGGGCTTCGATAGTTTTCACCCATTTTGGATCTCCGTTCAAGCCACCAAGAGCAGAACCCTGGATAACTGGAATGTTGTCACCGTCGAAATCATAGAAAGAAAGAAGCTCTCTGATTTCCATTTCAACCAGTTCTAACAACTCTGGATCGTCTACCATGTCCACTTTGTTCATGAATACAACCAGAGCAGGTACACCTACCTGACGAGCCAACAGGATGTGCTCACGAGTTTGTGGCATTGGACCATCAGTAGCAGCTACTACCAGGATAGCACCGTCCATCTGAGCAGCACCAGTAACCATGTTCTTCACATAGTCAGCGTGACCTGGGCAGTCAACGTGTGCATAGTGACGAGTCTCAGTTGCGTACTCTACGTGAGAAGTATTGATAGTGATACCACGCTCTTTTTCTTCTGGAGCGTTATCAATTGAAGAAAAGTCTCTTTTTGCGGCCAGACCTTTTTCCGCTAAAACCTGAGTAATAGCAGCAGTCAAGGTAGTCTTTCCGTGGTCAACGTGCCCAATAGTACCGATGTTTACGTGCGGTTTGGAACGGTCAAATGTTTCTTTAGCCATTTTAGAAAGTATTTAGTTCTTGGGTTGAAACGGTGTATTGCTTGTTTTATAAAAAATACTCCTTGAGCCAACGATGGGAATTGAACCCACGACCCCTTCCTTACCAAGGAAGTACTCTACCCCTGAGCTACGTCGGCATAATGAAATGATGCAGCTTTCGCTGCATCATTTTGAAATAGAGCGGGAGACGAGGTTCGAACCCGCGACCTACAGCTTGGAAGGCTGTCGCTCTACCAACTGAGCTACTCCCGCTTGTTAATAAGTAGTCAAGAATTTCAACTGAATAACCTGTAACCTTTATTCAAATTCCTGACCGGTGTTGGTGTGGGGAGAGAAGGATTCGAACCTTCGAAAGCTTACGCTAACGGAGTTACAGTCCGTCCCATTTGGCCACTCTGGAATCTCCCCAATACTGTTTCAAAGAACCCTGAGAACTCTTTTCGTTTCCGTTTTTCGTTCTTAGGAGCTGCAAAATTATAGGCTTTTTCTTTCGTGTCAAATATTTCAGCAAATATTTTTTCAATTATTTTATTTGAAGCTCTAATAACGGGGCCAATTTAAGATCTTTTTGGGCTAAATTCCGCAGGCTTTCTCGTCTTTCATCAGTCTCCGCCATCACTATAAGCATTTGAAAAGCAGCCTGTTTTACCATGTCCATAGTCTCTCTTTCTACTATGGCTTTCATGGCCTGCCAACCCCTCTCCTGACTATCAATATTTTTTTTCAGGAGGAAGGCTCCAAAGCCCTGGATGAAGTAATACAGGTCCCCGCTTCTGAGTCTTCGGGCATTTTGCAGGTACCAGCTGTAGATCTCTTCCTGATCTGAGTTAGTAAAGGCTGCCGCCAATGCGTTCACCACATCCGGGTTCTTGTAAGTGAGGTAAGGCTTCAGCCTTTCCAGATCATGCCCTCCCCTTGACCAAGCGAAGATGGCGGCGCTTACCACCTGGTAAGAGCTGTCTTGCAACCGTTTCTCGATTATTTCTTTGGGCAACCCCTCTAGAGTGCTTAGAGCGTACGTGCCAATGGCTCTCACCGAGCTGCTTTTATCAGCCTCCGCCATTTGCAGAACCTGCTTCTGGGTTTGGGGATTCTGCATGGCCTCTGTTGACACCAGCATCTCTAAACCGGTAGTTCTTATCTTCCAGAAGGGATCCTGCAGGGCTTTCTGTATTACCTGATCAACCAACACGTTCGAGGTGTCTCTTAACTCCTCCAAGGCATTTGATTTAGCAGCAAAGGCAGTACTGTGGTTGAACTGAGCGGCCCATTCTGGAATGGATTTGGTGTGCCTGATATTCGCTAATAATTTTTGGTTTGGATCTATCACCACTGTCTGAGGCGAGGAACCCAACGGGAAAGAGAACGTCTGGTGTGCTTTGTTCAGCTGCACTTGGTTTTCATGCCATTTTCCGTTTTCCAGGATGAAAACAGGTAGCGGCATTTTGTATACGGTGCTGCGGGTGGTATCCTGGGTTTGGGTGACGTGAACATCAAGCACTCCGTTTTGGTACGTATGAGTGACATTCAGTTCTGGATGCCCCGGCGTGAGGAACCACTGGTTGAAAAACGGAATCAGGTCACGGCCGGTAACTTCTTCAAACGCCAGACGCAGTTCATCTATCTCTACTGAGCTGTACTTGTGCTGGGTCAAATACAGGTTGAGCGCCGCGAAGAACGCCTCGTCTCCTACCTCCTGCCGTAGCATGTGCAACACTCTTCCGCCCTTGGCATAGGAATGGCTGTCAAACATATCCTCTCTATCCAGGTAATGGTAGCGGATGAGCGGCTCTTGCTTGGTCTTGGCTTCTCCCAGGTACTCCAGCAGCGCTGTTTGGTGTGTGAGTGCCGCCTCATCGGGGCCGTATTGGTGTTCTGCCCACAGGTATTCAGAGTAGTCGGCAAAGGATTCATTCAGAGGCAGGTTGGCCCAGGACTCCGTGGTCACCAAGTCCCCGAACCACTGGTGGAACAGCTCGTGCGCAATGATATGGTCCCAGTTCTTGTCCAGCAGCTCGCGGCGGTCCTGCTGCACCGCTTGCATAAACGTAGAAGCGGTGGTATTCTCCATTGCGCCTGAAACAAAATCGCGCACTACTACCTGCGCATATTTATCCCACGGGAAAGTCACACCCAGTTTCTGGGAGAAGAACTCCAGCATGGCCGGCGTACGGCCGAACGTGGCTTTGGCAGTGGCGGCATATTCGGGCTCCACCCAGTAACTCACTTCCTTGTTCCGCCATTTGTCTTTAATAACAGCATACTCGCCAATGGCCATCATCACCAGATACGGCGCATGGGGTTTATCCATTCGCCAGTAATCCGTTCTCAGACCGTTTCCGGCTTTTCTGGACGAAACCAGCACCCCGTTGGAAAGCGTTTTGAACCGGTCTTCTACGGTGATGTAGATTTCCTGCGTCATGCGCTCATTGGGCTTGTCAATGGTGGGAAACCAGGCCGAATTCGCCTCGGTCTCCCCTTGGGTCCAGATCTGCTGCGGCACACCTTCTTCGGCCCCCTGCGGATTGATGAAGTACAAGCCTTTGTCTGACTGGATGGCCGCACTTCCTTTCACCTTCAGCTCATTGGGTTTAGCAGTATAGGAAATGAAAATCTGCAGGGAGTCTTTGCGCGTGTAGGCCTTGCCTAGGGGCACCACCAACTGGTACTGGTCATAGGCGTATTTCACCGGCAGTTCCTGCTTGCCCTTCAGAATAGTAACCTTGTGGATGTCAAATCCTTTGGCATCCAGCACCAGTGTATCTTGTGGGTAGAAGTGGGGCTTTACCGTGAGCGTGGCCTCTCCCAGAAGCTGTTGCTTAGCCCAATCGAACCGCACGTTCAGCTTGGTATGTCGCAGGTCCATCAGGCGCTCGGCGGCGGGTTGGTATGGTCCATGGCTGGTCACCGGAACAACGGCCGCACTGGCGGTATCTGGGACAGACGTAACTTCTTCTGTCGCTACGGAAGGAGCCGCAGATTGCTTTACAGCGCAGCCTGTCATAGCGCCAGACAGGAGAAACAACAACAAGCCACGGGAAAGGATGTGATTCATGTAATGATTTATTAACTTTGGGAACTCAAATTGTGAAATATTTCACAGCTACCGTAATCTGTCTTTAACGCTGCCAACATGCTACAGGTAAAATCGGCCACTAATACGTGGCAAGTAGTCTTAGAGAAAAACCAAATCCTTCTCAATGACACACCTTTTACCTGGGATTTGCTTCCGCTCAGCCCAACCTCTTTTCATATCCTGAAAGACGGCCGTTCCTATACTGCCGAGCTACTGGAGGCCGATCCACAAACCAAAACCTTCCGGATCAAAGTGAACGGCTCTGTACATACGGTACAGGTGCAGGACCGGATGGATTTGCTCCTGGAGAGCCTGGGCATGAGCCAGGCCCTGAGCAATAAAATCAACGACATCAAGGCACCAATGCCGGGCCTCATCCTGGACATTAAGGTACAGCCGGGCCAGGAGGTGAAAAAGGGAGATCCTATCCTCATCCTGGAAGCCATGAAAATGGAGAACATCATCAAATCTCCCGGCGATGGCGTAGTAAGCGATGTAAAGGTTAGCGTAAGGCAGAACGTTGAGAAGAACCAGGTTCTTATTGTTTTCTGATTTATCCTGTTTTGGGCCTGTTTTGTAAAAAGCAGGCCCAAAACATGTACATACTAACGTCACAACTATTACTATATAAATTAGCATGCGATTCAAACGAATTCTATTGAAACTCAGCGGTGAGTCC
This sequence comes from Sabulibacter ruber, assembly GCF_017355955.1. Taxonomy (GTDB): domain Bacteria; phylum Bacteroidota; class Bacteroidia; order Cytophagales; family Hymenobacteraceae; genus Nibribacter; species Nibribacter ruber_A. The sequence goes on from NZ_JAFFID010000001.1 coordinate 2,515,226, forward strand.
TTGATGGGCGAGCAGCAGTATGGCATTGATACCAAGATGCTGGTGCAATACGCCCAGGAAATCAAATCTGCCGTTGACCTAGGCGCCCAGGTGGCCGTAGTGATTGGCGGAGGAAACATTTTCAGGGGAGTACAGGCCGAGTCTGTAGGGTTGGACCGCGTGCAGGGCGACTACATGGGTATGCTGGCTACCGTAATCAACAGCATGGCCCTGCAAAGTGCCCTGGAGAAAGCAGGCCTTTACACCCGCCTGTTATCTGGTATCAACATCCAGCAGGTATGTGAGCCGTACATCCGCCGCCGGGCCATGCGCCACCTGGAGAAGGGTCGCGTAGTGATTTTTGGGGCCGGTACCGGTAACCCGTACTTCACCACAGACTCAGCCGCCAGCTTACGCGCCATTGAGATTGAGGCCGATGTAGTATTGAAAGGAACCCGCGTAGACGGTATCTATACTGCTGACCCAGAGAAAGATGCTTCTGCCACCCGGTACACAGACATCACGTTTGAAGAAGTATTTGAAAAAGGGCTGAACGTAATGGACATGACTGCGTTTACCCTTTGCAAGGAGAACAACCTGCCAATTGTGGTGTTTGACATCAACAAACCCGGCAACCTGGCCAAACTCATTAACGGTGAGAAGGTAGGAACCCTGGTTTCCATGTAATAAAAGAACGTCTGCTGCCCTGCCAGTGGATTTTACAGAATAAAATCAGAAATTAGTGCCGCCCTTTGGCAAACAAGCCAGAGAGACAGCGTTTAGTCATCTTTCTAACCAAAGAACCCAATGACCGAAGAGATTAATTTTTATTTGAGCGAAGCCGAAGAATCTATGCAGAAATCGGTGCAGCATACTGGCGTGGAGTTAACCAAAATCAGAGCCGGCAAAGCCTCCCCTGCCATGGTGGAGACCCTGCGCGTTGATTATTACGGTACACCTACCCCTATTTCTCAGGTAGCCAACATCACTGCTCCGGATGCCCGCACCCTCATGATCAAACCATGGGAAAAAAACATGGTAGCTGAGATTGGAAAAGCCATCAAAAACAGCGATTTAGGTTTGAACCCTCTGCAAGAAGCAGACGGCGTACGCCTTAACATCCCAGCCCTGACAGAAGAGCGCCGCCGGGAACTGGTGAAGCAAGCCAAAAACGAGACTGAGAACGGAAAGATTAGAGTGCGCAACATCCGCAAAGATGTGAACGACTCTCTGAGAAAGCTTCTGAAAGAAGGTACTTCTGAAGATGCCGTGAAAGACGCCGAAGGCAAAGTTCAGAAACTAACCGATTCTTACATCACCAAGCTAGATGAGCTGCTTTCCAAGAAAGAAGCCGAAATCATGACCATCTGATAAAGCTTGTTTTAGGCTTTATTTTCCATAACTAGCATAAAAACAGAAAGCCCGGTACCTGCAGGTACCGGGTTTTCTGTTTTTATGGATGGTTCTTTCAGGTATCTTTCTCTACTTACTCAGGCCGTTCTGCTAACCAGGTAAGGGCAACGTTCATATCTTCAAACACTTCAATACCGGTGGTGTCATAGGTGAACCGCAGGGATTTATCGGTAGACAACCGGCTGAACATACTTGGGGAGTAAACCCAGGCAAAAGAGGTCATGCCCGCCTGCCGCAACCTGGGAAACCAGTCTGAGCCAACCCATTCGGCAGCGCTGGACCATATTCCCTCCACGTGGGTATTGTCATTTAATATCTTATGGCATTCATACTGAGCCAGTATCTCCAGAATACGCTCGCAGCCATCTTGCACAGATTGCTTTGTCTGAAACCCGGTCCAGTCGGCGTTTACATACTTCTGGTCTTGGTTATAACTTATTGTAATATAGTTATCCTTGAAGATGATTGAATTACCCATTGTTTCAGCAAAACCTTCTGTTGTGTCTGACTAAGAAGGATGAGCAAATTACACCCTACATCTGAGCAAACCAAGTATTTGTACGGTAAAAAACTGGATTATTCAGATTCAATAAACCGCAAAACTTCTGATAAACGGCAGAATTCAAGAAAGGTTTTATAAATTTTACCTGAGCCGAAAGAAAGGAAGAAATAAGTGCTAAAACTAAAGAATAACTTTCTTAGAAGCACCAAAAACAGAGAGGCGTTTTAGGCCCAATTCTGTGAATTAAGGTCTAAAACGCCTCTCTGTTTTTAAGCTCTTGCAATTAAATTGTCTGGCATCAAATTCAACTACAAACAACCTATGTAAAGCTGAATTTCTCTTACTGATACAGCCTCTTGGCTTTAATGTATTCTTCTACCGGTTCGGCCAGTAAGTAGCGGGTAGATTTCCCTTCTTTCAGGCAACTGCGGATAAAGGTTGCCGAGATATCCAGTAAAGGAGCCGGCACCAATTTAATCTTAGGATTGCTTCTGATAGGCTCCGGTGCCTTGGCACTACCTGGTCTGGGATACACCAGTACTTCGTAGAGATCCAGAATCTGTTCGTAGTTCTTCCACTTATGCAGGGTTGCCAGGTTATCCTCGCCCATGATCAACACGAACTGGTAGGTAGGATACCGCTCTTTCAGATAAGTAAGCGTATCTATGGTATAGCTGGGCTTGGGCATCCTGAACTCAATGTCCGTTACGCCCAGGTCTGGGTTATCGGCAATGGCAAGGCGCACCATGTGCAGGCGGTCAAACTCATGTAGCAAGCTGCTGCTGGGTTTAAACGGGTTCTGCGGACTCACCACCAACCAAACGGTATCCAACGTAGTGTTGGCAGCCATGTAGTTGGCCAGGATCAAGTGCCCTATATGAATGGGATTGAAAGACCCAAACAACAACCCTACCCGCATGCTTAGAGTACCGTGTCTTCCTTAGAGATAAAGTCGCGCACCAGCTTTTCAGCCCTGGCGAATGCTTCTTCCAGATTCTCGTTCACAATAACCTCGTCAAACTGGTCTTCAAAGCTCAACTCAAATTTTGCTTTGAACACCCGGCTGGAGATACTGGAAGCCGAGTCTGTGTTACGGGCCACTAACCGCTTGGAAAGCTCTTCAATGGAAGGCGGCTTCACAAAAATGGACAGGGCGCGGTCTTTATAAAAGTTCTTGACGCTCAATCCTCCTTTTACATCCACGTCCAGAATGGCATGTTTGCCTTCAGACCAGATGCGTTCAATTTCAGATTTAAGCGTGCCGTAGAAGGCTCCTTCGTATACTTCTTCCCACTCCACAAAGGCATCCTGCGCTATTTTCTCGCGGAACTCTTCTGGGGTGATGAAGTAATAATCTTTGCCGTTGATTTCAGAGCGGCCACGTCGGTCACGGGTGCAGGCTGAGATAGAGAAGCTTAGCTCCGGTATGACATTTACTAAATGACGTACAATTGTTGTTTTGCCGGCCCCGGAAGGAGCCGAAAAGATGATGATTTTACCTTGCATCCGGGAACAGGAAGCTTATACCTAAGCGGTTTGGTGGATCTTTGATTTGATGGATTCTGCCAGATTAGCCGGCATGCCCGGGCGGCGAAGAGACGCGTTCAGGAACTGTACAAATAAACGCTGTTTATCAACGCTATCAAAGCATGGAGAGCATTCATCGGCCTGTTCGGCCAGGAAAGCCTCATCTTCTGCAGTAGCTATTCCTTCCAGCCACTTTTCAAAAACGCCTTGTACCTTCTCACAGTCAGGCTCATGGCTCTCTTCTGAGGCGTTCGCGCCCATCAATTCATCTGACATTGTAGTAATCCCCATCATATTGATTTCTTAATTAGCTGTTATAACCCATTGACTTCGCATATTTCTCCAACTTCTCCTTCAGGAAGTGCCGCGCCCGGTGCAGGCGGCTCCTCACTGTACCAATGGGAATATCCAGGATCTTGGCCATCTCCTCATAGGTGAACCCTTCCAGGTCACACAGGATAATCACGGTCCGGAAATCAACCGGCAGCGAGTTTAACGCACCGGCTACCTCATCCCCTATCAGGTCCTGCACACTCTCCATGCGCAGGTCAGTGGTACCGCCAGAACTGTCTCCCTCTGCATCCACGTCCTCAGAATTGTAGTAGCCTTCCACCTCAGAGTAGTCTACTTTGGCGGGTTGCTTGCTCTTCTTCCGGAAGTCGTTGATGAAGGAGTTCTTCAGGATGCGGAACAGCCACGCTTTGGCATTAGTTCCGGGTTCGAAATAATCGAAGAAGCGATAGGCCTTCAGATAGGTCTCCTGTACCAGGTCATTGGCATCGTCTTCGTCCAGGGTCAGACGGTACGCGAAGTTGTAGAGAGACGAAATAACCGGCATCAGCTCGGCCTCAAAACGGGCGTCTTTCTCCTCTTTTGTCATTGAATTCGCTCTCTGTTCGCTCATTGGTCTTGATTTTGTACTTTTACACTTTGTGAAAAATACCTATACGCAAATATAGAAATTAAATATACATAGGTACATACGAATATTTGGGCAGATGTTTACATTACCCGGCAGAAACCTACGTGCCCGGAATCTATCCCAAGCCCATTTTTGTTTCTGCGCTGCATGCATTCAATCTCTGTCACCATACTCGCTAAGAACAGCCAGGAACTGCTCCCGCTCTGCCTCAAGGCTTTGACCCAGTTCCCGGAAGTGGTTTTACTAGACAACGGCTCAACCGATGCTACTGTTGCCATAGCCCGCCAATTCCCTAACGTAAAAGTGTTTCATTCGCCTTTCATTGGCTTTGGACCGCTTAAGAACCTGGCTGCTTCTTACGCCTCTAACGATTGGGTTCTGTCTGTGGACAGCGACGAGGTGCTTACCCCAGAGCTGGTGCAGACCATCTTAACCCATCCGCTGGACAGCCAAAAGGCGTACCGTTTCCTGCGCCACAACTTTTACGGAAAACGGTTAATAAACGCCTGTGGTTGGGAAAATGATTACGTGCTGCGGCTTTTCAACCGAAAAACCACCCGCTTCACGGATCGTGAAGTACACGAAGGCATCATCACCGAAGGCCTTACCGTGGAAACCCTGCCCGGCATCCTGAACCATTATTCGTTCAAGAACACAGATGAGTTACTAAAGAAACTGAACCAATACACCACGCTCTTTGCGCAGGAGAACCGGTTCAGGAAATCTTCCTCGGCGTTCAAGGCCACATACAAAGCTTTCTGGACGTTCCTGCGTAACTACTTTCTCAAAAGAGGTTTTCTGTACGGCTTTGAGGGCTTTTTGATCTCGGCCTGCAACGCCAACGGCGCTTTCTACAAATACATGAAACTGCGCGAGGCCAACCGTTCCATGACCACCAGCCTGGTTATCTCTACCTACAACTGGCCCGACGCCCTGGAAGTAGTTCTCAAAAGCGTGGCCCAGCAGAATGAATTACCAGACGAAGTGATCATAGCCGATGACGGTTCCCGGGAAGAAACCAGAGCCGTGATAGAGCGCTACCAGCAAAGCTTTCCGGTGCCGCTGCTCCATTGCTGGCACGAGGATACGGGCTTTAGGCTGGCGGCCATCCGCAACAAAGCCATGGCCATGACCCAAGGCGAGTACATCATCTCCATTGACGGCGACATGGTGCTGCACCCAGACTTTGTCAAGAGCCACAAGCGCATGGCCCGCGCCAATACCTTTATGCAAGGCAAACGCGTGCTGTTACAGCCAGAGATCACCAAAGAGATTCTACAGGCCAAGCAATGGCACATCACGCCGTTCACTTCTGGCATCGTAAACCGGTTCAATGCCGTTTCTTCGCCGTTTTTGGCAAAACTAGGCTCAAAAAAGCGCCCTGATATCAAAGCCATCAGAGGCTGTAACATGGCGTTCTGGCGTGCCGATGTGCTGCGAATAAACGGTTTCAACGAGGATATTGAGGGATGGGGCCGTGAAGACAGTGAGTTTGCCATCCGGATGCTGAACGCAGGCGTGACACGGCGCAATTTGCCTTTTGGCGGGGTAGGCTACCATTTGTACCACCCAGAAAACGCCCGTACTTCTCTACCCGAGAATGATAAAATCCTATCAGATGCTATTGCCCAAAAATCTAAATGGTGCGAGAACGGTATCAGTAAATATCTTCAAGCCTAATACTTACCAGAACAGCTATCGCTAACTTTGCAAGAAAAGCATGAATGCAGCCGCTTTCATGCTTTTTCCGGAGTTTCCCTTCTGGGTCTACCCCTCTTTTGTCATCCTGAAAGGATCTTGTGGGCGAACTAGAAAAGCTCTTTAGAAAGGTTACTACCGTTCGCTACCAAAAGATCTTTCCAAGATGACAGTAGAGGGAGTATTCACATTCTTAGAGGGTGTTCATCGTCCCTAAAGCGGAAAACAAAACGCCCGACCTCTCCAGGAGAAGCCGGGCGTTTTTATGTGGTTTTCCGGCAAACAAGCCGGAAACAGATCTGCTTAGTAACGGTAGTACTCTGGTTTGAACGGACCTTGCACTTCTACGCCAATGTAGGCGGCTTGCTCAGGAGTCAGTTCTTCCAGTTCCACGCCAATCTTGGCCAGGTGCAGACGAGCTACTTTCTCATCCAGGTGCTTAGGCAGGGTATACACTTTGTTTTCGTAGGCCTCAGCGTTGGTCCATAACTCAATCTGCGCCAGTGTCTGGTTTGAGAAAGAGTTAGACATCACGAACGATGGGTGACCAGTAGCGCAACCCAGGTTCACCAGACGACCTTCGGCCAGAACGATGATGTCTTTGCCGTTGATGGTGTACAGATCAACCTGTGGTTTCACGGTGTCTTTGGTATGACCGAAGTTCTCGTTCAGCCAAGCCATGTCAATCTCGTTGTCAAAGTGACCGATGTTGCAGACAATGGTCTTGTCTTTCATGGCCTGGAAATGCTCGGCGCGGATGATGTTGAAGTTACCGGTAGCGGTTACCACAATGTCAGCCTCAGGGATGGCATTCTCCATTCTGCGTACGGCATAACCGTCCATGGCAGCCTGCAGCGCGCAGATTGGGTCAATCTCCGTTACAATCACGCGGGCACCGGCACCACGCAAAGAAGCGGCAGAACCTTTTCCTACGTCACCGTAACCAGCTACTACGGCTACTTTACCGGCCATCATCACGTCTGTAGCTCTTCTGATAGAGTCTACTAATGATTCTTTACAGCCGTATTTGTTATCGAATTTAGATTTGGTCACGGAGTCGTTCACGTTGATGGCCGGAATCAACAGGGTGCCATTCTTCATGCGCTCGTACAGACGGTGAACCCCGGTGGTAGTCTCTTCAGACAAACCTTTGATACCGGCAGCCAGCTCAGGGTATTTGTCAAACACCATGTTGGTGAGGTCACCACCATCGTCCAGGATCATGTTCAAGGGCTTGCGCTCCTCCCCGAAGAACAAGGTCTGCTCAATGCACCAGTCAAACTCCTCGGCATTCATTCCTTTCCAGGCGTACACAGAGATACCGGCAGCGGCAATAGCAGCCGCGGCGTGGTCCTGGGTAGAGAAAATGTTGCAGGAAGACCAGGTTACCTCGGCACCCAGCTCCACCAGTGTCTCAATCAACACGGCAGTCTGGATGGTCATGTGCAAGCAACCTGCAATGCGCGCGCCAGCCAACGGCTTGCTTGGGCCGTACTCCTCCCGGATGGCCATCAAGCCTGGCATTTCTGCCTCGGCCAGTTTTATTTCTTTTCTTCCCCACTCAGCCAGGGAAATATCTTTTACTTTGTACTGCAGATAGGTTTCTACCATTGTAGTTCAGATTTATACAGAAGAAGTGCAAAGGTACGGAAAATGTTTATCAACCTCAATTTTCTGGATTACCGCTGTAAAGCACCAGCCCTAAAATACCATGCCACCCGCCTTGGCAAGACAGATGGCACGGTTAAGCTCAGATCTCCGTTTAATTGTTCATAATCACACCGGCATCCAAGGAATTATCATTACCAGATGGTGGGTTCAGGAACCCTCTGGCGTATATGGTATAGATTCTTCCGGCTTGTAGATTCAATACGGCAGTCACTGCCGCTACATCGGTGCCTACCGGTTGCACCTCCAGGACATGGCTGCCGGCGTTCACAGGGGTGAAAGCAGTGCCTTCTTTGAACTCGATGTCAGAGAAGAGGTTATTCCCGCCCTGTACCACCACATCTACGCTGGGCGCATCGGGAGCCAGGTGCACGAACCGAACGTGCGCCCGTCCGCTGGCCGGAGCGGTCAAGTCATCTACCAACACCACCGGGGTAAGGCCAGAGAGCGGACCGGCGGCGAAGACCGAGTAATTTCTGTCTTTCTCCAGCGTCACGTTAGCATCTATGACCGGACTGCCCAGTCCAGCCCTGGCGGCGGTCACCTTGATGTTCCTGGAACCGGCGGGAAGCGTCAGGTAGCCGGTATTGTCTGGGTAATTCAGGGCCGAGGTGTTGGCTTTGGTTCCGTCTACATACAAGTCTACGCCCGGAGCATTGGGTGACGCATGCACCACCAGCACCCGAGCCTCATCGGTCAGCGTATCCGCCGCGTCATCATCATCGTCACAGCCCGTCAGGGACAAAACCGGCAACACGGCTAATAGGGCGAGTTTTTTCCAATTCTTCATCACTTTGAGACTTAAGGTAAAACATCAAACTCAGGTAACATCAGAACCAACTGAAACTCAGTTTGTTTAACTTCAACAGAATAAATCTTAAACAAACGTCTACTATCCCTCCCCTGCCCAATTTGCGTATCTTTGCCCAATCACGCCTAAGCCGTTTTATGCGCATTTTCACCCCTGAAGAGCAAAAGTTTATTCTGGACCACCTGCAGCAAGACCCCGCCCAACTGATGTTGCAGGCGAAGCGCTTCGCTCCTTTACCGGTTTCTGAGTTGGTGCAGCAGATCAAGGCCCGCCAAAAGGCACAGCAAAAGCTCCCTACCTGGGCAAAGCACCCCCAGACTATTTTCCCGGCCATGCTCTCGGTGGAACAGAGCTCTTCAGAGGAAACCGCTGCGTTTAAGGCAGGGTTGGTGCAAGGACAGACGCTGGTGGACTTAACCGGAGGCTTTGGCGTAGACAGTTTCTTCTTTGCGAAGCATTTTGCCCAGGTAGTGCACCTGGAGCAGAACCAGGAACTGCAGAAAATTGCCAGTTACAATTTCAAGCTATTGGGGGCCGAAAACATCCAGAGCATTCCTACCACCGCCGAGGAATATCTTCAGCACCTGGAAAACCTCGTAGATGTTATTTACCTGGACCCCGCCCGCCGCGGACAAAGCCAGGAACGGGTGCATCTGCTGCAAGACTGCACCCCAGACGTACTGGGCCTCTTGCCTTTGCTGCTGCAGAAAAGCAGAACCGTACTTCTGAAAACGGCCCCTATGCTGGACATTGACCTTGCCCTGCAGGAACTGAAAAACGTGGCCCAGATATGGGTAGTGGCCGTGCAGAATGAGTGCAAAGAGGTGCTGTACCTTCTGAAATCGGATGCCACGGACTCGCCGTTGCTCACAGCCGTCAACCTCACGCCGCACAAAGAAGCCCAGCTCCTCAGCTTTACCAAACCCCAGGAAGAAACCGCCCAGGTGACGTATGCCAAGCCGCAGCGATATCTGTATGAACCCAACACGGCCTTGCTCAAGGCGGGTGCTTACAAGTGGCTTTCAGAAAAGTACGGTGTCAATAAACTGCACCGCAACAGCCATCTCTACACCTCCCAGGAACTGCAACCAGCGTTTCCGGGCCGTATTTTTGAAATCTCGGCCCAACCAAAGGCCAATGCCAAAGAGTTGCAGAAGCTTCTTCCCGATAAGAAAGCGAACATCACGGCTCGAAACTACCCGCTCACGGTGGCGCAACTCCGCGAGAAAGTAAAACTGAAAGAAGGCGGAGACCAGTACCTCTTCGCCACTACAGACCTGCACAACAAACCCATCCTGCTGCTCTGCCAGAAAGCTGGCGTTTAGTTTCTGGTTGTTAGTTGTTAGTTGTTAGTTGTTAGTTGTCAAATCTCAGCTAAACTTTCCTGGCGCGAGACTCTGGTCTCGTGACTAAAGATGACGCGAGTCTCCAGACTCGCCGGGAACCACAGCCTGGAATAAAAGATCTGCAAACCTGTTTTCGCTGCGGGGCAGCGAGGATAGTCAGAGACTATCCATCATCTGTGAGGCACGAGTCTGGAGACTCGCGCCAGAGCGGTATGCAGGGAAAGAGCTGTTATGGTATCTGACTCTTTTTCTGGAAAACAGGCCCAAAACAGTTTTCTCCCCTTCGAGGCAAATTCCTCTTAACTCCTGTTCTTCAGGCGCGTACCATAGAAAGGTAGATGCTGGAAGGCATCTGGTTGTGTTACTTAATCATGAAAGACCATGGCAGAGGAAAAGAAGAATGCGCATCACGGGTTCGGAAGCAATCCTGAGAAATCATTTGAAGACGGGAAGAAAGGGGGCACGCCTGCGACGGAAGTCAGTAACCAATCCTCGGGCGGAACCGGCGGCGGCAGTCATGAGCAAAACAGCGGAACGGCCATGGGCGAGTCTATGGCTAGAAAAGTACCCCAGAAACCCGACCAAAGCGGCAGCGAACTGGACCGCCCCATCACCGACAAAGAGCGGGGTAGCCGTTCTTCCTAGATTCTTGTAAAACAACCCAAAAACAAAAAGCCCTCGCCGGAACAGGAGTTCAGCGAGGGCTTTTTGTTTTCAGACAGAGTACTTGGGATTGGCTTTGCTCACCCAGCGGCTGCCTTTCAGACTGAAGCGCCAGGGTAACAGCGCATCGGCGCCGGCGTAGGCTACGCCCACCCGAGGGCCGGCTACTATCTGGTCATCGGGCACCTGCACGCCGCGGTCTTCCAGCCAGATCTCGGTTCCGGTTAAATCAGTGCCGTTGTGCAGGGTGGAGATGCCCAGAGCCTGGGTCACTAAGCCTGGTCCGGCAGTGAGGCGGGGCTCTACTTTGGGTAACCCTCGGCGCAGCTGCATTTCCTCTATGCCTTCCGTCGGTTCAATGGCCCGGATCAGGACGGCATCGGCGGTGCCTTCTACGTTGGTCACAATGTTGAACAGCGCGTGAATGCCGTAGATGAGATACACATACGCCACGCCGCCTTGCGCATACATGATCTGGGTGCGTTTGGTGCGCCGGCCCAGGTGCGCGTGGCAGGCGGCGTCTGCAGTGCCCGAGTAGGCCTCAGTCTCCACAATCATGCCGCCCGTAAGCACCCCGTCAAAACAGGAAAAGAAATATTTGCCAACCAGGTCACGGGCAAGGGATACTACATCTGGCTGGGTGTAGAACTCCCGGGAGAGCTTTTGCTGCAGAGCCATGGCTACTTTTGCTTGAGGTACACCTCGGTTACGCCATCGGCCGCCACGTTGTTAATGACCAGGGTATTTTCGCCGCAGAACCAGAACTGGTAGCCCACGGGCGTAAGGCTCTGCCCTACTACCTGAAACGTTTTTTTCTCGCCTTGCAGCTTGCCGTTCACAAACTCCTCGTACTCGCCATTGGCGTAGAAGCGGAGGGTTTTGGCATCGCCAATCTTCTCCCCGGTCAAAAACTCGTCTTCCTGAGCGCCCATGTAATTGGTCTGGATGCCGCGCAGCTCCCATTTCCCCGGTAACCACGCCATGGCCGAGGCAGAATCTGTGGAGGTAAACTCACATAAAGACACCGCTGGCTCCTGATTTCCTGGGCTGGAGGGAGCCTTTTCTTCAGGAGCATCACTGGAATTGGTCTGGCAGGCGGCAAACAGAGTCACAAAGGCAAAAGCTACCGGAAACAGTTTTTTCATAGAGTCAGCTGAGGGATTGGAAGGCAAGAAAGCGAAAAGTACGCGATGGCGCTGCATTTTTGCCCGGGTCATCTGTGTCCAGCCCGTGCGTAGCTAACTTAACGCTTTTTAGCGGTTGCTTTCTGGATGTTGAAATACACCTCAGAGAGGTTGAGTTTATTGGGCGTTTGCAGGCTCACCAGATCGTATTTGTTCTCGATCAGCTGCGGACTGCCCTTTTGCCGAAGTTCCACTACGGTCAGGAACATGTATTCATCTCGGGGCGCGATCAAGACCACAGCCGTTTCTTTGGAGCGCCCGTTGCCGCTGGCTTTAATGGCGGCCATTAACCCCTCGAACTTCACCAGCCACTTTTTGCTTTCCACTGTTTTGTTCATCTCGCCGTAGGCCATGTGCATCAGGTAGATTACATCCAGGTTGAACGGATCGGCGGCCAGGATTTTCTTGCCGGTGGTGGCAATCTCGGGAAACCGCGCTTCCATCAACATATCGTTCAGGGCATCGGATTTGTCATTGGGGCGGTAGGGCGAGTAGCCGGACTGGGTGGTCCAGCCGTAGTAGAGGTGCTTGTACTCGTCCAGCGTGAGAGTCCCGTCGTTGGCATGGTAGCGCTTGAGCAGGTTGGGATAATACATCTTGGATTTAGGAGACGTCACCGCCGCCTTGATGGCATCGAAATTAATCTTGGAAACCGTCTGGGCCTGGGTACCGAAGATAAACCCCAGGCAGATGGTGCTCAAAAGCAAAAAACGTTTCATGAAATTGTTTAGAAGGTAAGACACGAGGCCGAGTACAAATACAGTGCTAAAAACTGCACCTCAGGCAAAAAGTTACATCTCTCCCAGGGCACCTTTGAAGCAGCGTTTCCGTTTTGGGCCTGCTTTGTTTAAAACAACGCTGAAACGGCCTCAAACTGCACACCTCCTAAAACTTTAATTCTCTGACAATCAGAAACGATAAAAGCAGTCGCGCGCCTCACCTGTAAGACGGTGGGGCACGCGACTGCTTTTCTAAAAATCAAAAGAAAATAGTATCTCTTATAGCGTTCAGGGGAAATCTGTTTTACCTCTGTTTTCCGGAATGAAGCCCTAAAACGGCTATTGGTTAACCCCCAGGGTCTTAGACTTGTTGACCTTCTTGGTCCTGACCGGCTTATCGGCTTCGGCTAGTTCCCGTCTGTAGTTCTTGGCCATGTGCTCAATAGGCATCTCAATGTTGAAGTACAGTTTCTCGGTCTCCATTTCATTGGGCGTTTTGAGCGTCTGCACATCGTATTTGCTTTTCAGCAGCCCTTGCCCGGCAGATTCCAGCCCCAGGATACCCATTACCGGGTACTCGTCCTGCGCTGAGATTACCACCCAGGCCGTTTCTTCAGACCTGCCATCGCCGCTTTGCAGAATGGTGCGCAGGAGTCCCTCAAACTTCAAAAGCCACATGCGGGCCTCGGCGGGTTTCTGCTGCATATCGGCAATGCTGCCCAACCGGAAGATCATGTTCAGGCTGAACGGCGATTTCTTGAGTTCAGACAGAAGCAACTGCCTGGCTTCTTCTTCCCGGCCAGATTCCAGCAGCTTCATGGCTACCATCTCACCGGGACCGTTGGCAAAAGGGGTGTAGCCGTCTTGCTTGGTGTATCCATAGTACAGGTGGTGGTAATCAAAGAGCGTCAGCATGGTGTCATTGGCCATGTACCGCTCCAGCAAGGCAGGATAGTAAAACGGCGAGGCTTCGTCTTCAATAGCGTTATAGACTTTGGTGAGGTCTACGTTGGAGAGTGTCTGGCCCATGCTTCTCAAGCTGAACAGGCATACCACTAGGGCTAAAAGTAAAGAACGTTTCATAGATTGAGGCTAATTTTCAAGACAACACCTCCAAGGGCCTCGCCTTTAATAAGTCATATTCATAACCTGTTCTACGCAAACGTTTTAAGGTTGATGCTGTTTTTATGTTAATTTTATCAAAACAGCTTTTAAACAATATTTTTCAATTCTGCTCTATTTGGAGAAAACAGGGCAAAAAACAATTGTTCGCTATTCTTTAAACTTCCCGTACCTTTGCACTGATTTTGGTGACACCCCCGGTTTTCTGCCGGTGATGTCTTAAAAGGGAATCAGGTGAAAAACCTGAGCTGTACCCGCAACTGTTATCTTCTTTCCGTTCTGCCCACCGCACGCCACTGTCTGCTTTGCCAGATGGGAAGGCCGGGCCGATGAAGAGAGCCAGGAGACCTGCCAACGTCACACATTCACCTGGAGGCTTTCGGGAAAAAAAGCAGCAAGGATGGTGGCCCACGTGGGCCGGCGTTTTCGTTTATTTCTCCCTTTGTAGTCTCCTCTGCTTTGAAAGCCGAGGATATGGTACAGCGCGTACGATTTTTTGTGGGTTTACTGGGCTTGGCAGGACTACTTTCTGCCCCGGCAGCCCACGCCCAAACCCTGCTACCCGATACCGTGAACCTGCAGGAGGTGCAGGTGGCCGGGCACCGATACACCCGTTACGCGGCGGGCTCCCGGGTACAGACCGTAGACACCCTGCTCCTGAAACGGCAACCCGGCATTACCCTGGCCGATGTACTGCAGCAGCGCAGTCCCCTGTATCTGCGGAGCTACGGCAACGGCATGACCGCCACCGTAGCGTTCAGGGGCACGGCCTCCAGCCATACTGCCGTGCTCTGGAACGGTTTCAACATTGCCCTACCCACGTTGGGCATGTCTGATTTTGCGTTACTACCCCCTACTGTAAACACCCAGGTGAGTCTGCAGCACGGCCCCAGCGGCGCTTTGCACGGCAGCGGAGCCATTGGCGGGGCAGTTGTGTTGGAGAACCCCGTTTCTTTCGCGCCGCACCAACAGGTGCGCGTACAGCAGGAACTGGGCAGCTTTGGCCACCAGCGCACCGCCGCTGTTGGATCTTTTTCTGACGGGCGTCTGGCGTTGTCTTCCTCTTTCACCCGCACCGCCACTAACAATGATTTCCGGTTTAAGAACATCACGGCCTTTGGTGCTCCCTGGGAAACCCAGCAGAACGCCGCGTTCCACCAGAACAGCTTTGCGCAGGAGGTCCATTACAAACTGGGGCAGGAACAACGGCTTTCGGTGCGGGGCTGGTACGTGCAAACCCACCGGCAGATACAACCTTCCATGGGCAGCGCCAACACCCACGCCGTGCAGGACGACGAGAACCTGCGCCTCATTGGCGAATGGCAGGGCCAGATAGCCCGGGGTTCCACCACCGTGCGCGCCGCCTGGTTTAAAGACCGCCTGGATTACAGAGATGATGGCACCCTTTCCCTCTCTACCGTGAACACCTACCAAAGCCAGGTAGAACACGAGCGGCAACTGTTGCCCAACCTGCTTCTGCAAGTGGGCGGAGAAGGACAACTCTTTAAAGCCGATGTGGGCGGTTACGGTGGCAAAACTGAGGAACAGCGCTTCTCTACGTACGGCTGGCTTAGGTATGACCCCTTGCCTGGTCTTCAGTTGAGTCTGAACGTGCGCCAAGCGTGGGTGCAGGGCTTCAATCCGCCGCTTACCCCCACGTTAGGCGCTAATTACCAGCTTCTGGAGAATGGGGAGCACCAACTTACTCTTAAAGCCAATGCCTCGCGCAGTTACCGCGTGCCAACCCTCAACGATCGTTTTTGGCGTCCGGGCGGAAATCCGGCCCTGAAACCCGAGAGCGGTTGGGGCTATGAAGGAGGCTTGGTTCACCAGTACAAAGGAGGCCAGCTAAGCGGCACCACCGAGCTCACCGGCTACGGCCTGCGCGTGAACGACTGGATTCAGTGGCAGCCCTCAGCTACGGGAGGATACTCTGAGCCGGTAAACCTACGCACGGTTAAAGGCAACGGTGCCGAGCTGGACAGCCGGTGGAATTACCAATTCCGGCAGGACTGGTCTCTGGCGGCCGGAGTGGCCTACGCCTATACGGTTTCCCAACAGAAACTCCCCGATGCCCGGGCGAAATTGCAAGACCGGCAACTGTTCTACGTGCCCAAACACAAGGTAGCCGGCTGGGCCGAAGTGCGGCACCAAAGCTGGTGGCTCACCGCCGATGCCACCTTCACCGGTCAACGCTTCACCGATAACGACAACAACAACTGGCTGGAGCCTTTTGCCTTGGTCAACGCCAGCCTGGGCAAAACCTTTACCTGGCATTCTTTTGAAGCGCAGCTCATGGCGCAGGTGCAGAACCTGACCAACACCGTGTACCAGACCATGGCCTACCGGGCTATGCCGCCACGCAATTTCCGGCTGGCGCTTTCACTGCAGTGGGCCAGACCCGGCACTTCCCGTTTAAACCCATAATTTTCAATACATCCAATTACTATGAACCTTAACTACTTTAAAAAGTACCTTCTGTACGTGCTGGTTGGCGGCACTTTCTTTGCCACTTCCTGCGACAGCAACGACGATAACGAACCGAAAGGCGCCTACGAGCACGGCGTGTTCATCACCAACGAAGGGCAGTACACCACCCCTACCGCCGAGGTAAGCTTCTATGATCCTGCCACCAAAACCGTCATTCCAGACTTGTTCAACCAGGTAAACAAGCGCCCCTTGGGCGATGTGGCCCAATCCATGACCTTTGTTGATGATAAAGCGCTCATTGTGGTGAACGCCAGCAATAAGATTGAAGTGGTGAACGCAAACACTTTCCAAGGAATTGGAGTGATTTCTGGTTTGCAGTATCCGCGTTACATGGCGGCTCTGAACAGCTCCAAAGGGTATGTAACCGAATGGATCACCAACAACAATAGCCGCAAAGGCCGGGTAGCGGTGCTAGACCTGAACACCTACACCGTGACCAAGACCATTGAGGTAGGCGTAACCCCCGAAGCCCTGCTGGTGCACAACGGCAAACTTTACGTAGCCAACAGTTTTGACAATACTGTAACCGTTATCAACACTGCCACAGACCAGGTAGAAACTACGCTTACCTTCTTCAATGGCCCTAACAGCTTTGCCGTAGATGCTACAGGCAACATCTGGGTGCTCTGCGGAAGAACCTACTACAATACAGACTGGTCCGTTGACGAAGAAAAAACCACAGCCGGGCATTTGGTGAAATTTAACCCTGCTAACCCTCAAACCAGAACAGTGCTTCAGTTTTCATCTGCCAGCAACCAACCATCGGGTCTGGTGACCAACGGGGCCAAAAACCAGTTATATTATACATTAGGCAATGGGGTTTATACGCTGGCAACCACTGCCACAACACTCCCTGGCACTCCGGTGCTGCGCCGTGCTGGCTTGTATGGGTTAGGAGTAGATCCCAAAGAGAACCTGATTTACGTGGGTATGGGTCCTTATGACGCGAACGGGCAGGTCGTACGCTTTCAGCCAAGCGGCACCGCCATTGACTCCTTCCAGGTGAGAGTCCTGCCAAATGGCTTCACTTTCAGATAATTCGTTTACAGGCCAGTTTTTATAAAACACGAGTAAAACGAAGGCGCTCGCTTCATTTGAGGTGGGCGCCTTTTGCTTTCAAAGGGGTTGACTTGCTCAGATGAAGTTCCTGAGCGGCCTGGCATTGGGTGCGGGCATCCGTTGTTGTCTCTAATTTCCTACCTTAGCAGTATGAAACGTTTTCCCCGCTCAAAGCAGTTGTTCTTCGGTTTGTCTCTGGCTTCTTCGCTTCTGGCTCTTTCCTGTAAGGAAGAAAAAAAGGAGGTGCTGCCCACCTACTCCGCAGGGGTGCTGATCTCCAGCACCAACGCAAACGGAACCGCTAACGGAGTGATCAGCTTTTATGACCGGGCCACCGGCACCGTAACCGAGCCAGACCTGTTCAACAAAGTCAATGGCCGTCCCCTGGATGGAAACGCCATGGCCATGACCTCGGCGTTTGAGAAAATGTACCTTATCACCAGCGGAAACAGGATAGAAATCCTGAATTCAAATTCGCTCACCACGGCAGGCAGCATTGAGGGCCTCACCGCGCCGCAGAAACTTGTGGCCATCAACAGCAGAACCGCTTTTGTGAGCGAAGGGGTAGATCCGAAGGTGCGGGGCTGGGTTTCTCTGGTGAATCTGAGCACGAAGCAGGTAGTAGACACCACTACGGTCGGAAAAGCGCCTGGCCCCATGGCCGTAGCAGGTAACCGGCTTTTTGTGGCCTGCACCGGCGAAAACATGATCAACGTCATCAATATCGCGACTAATGCACTGGAAGGTCGTTTTACGGTGGGCGATGCGCCTAACAGCATGGTAGTGGATGGTTCTGGATTCCTTTGGGTTCTAAGCAGCGGGAATAAAGGAACTACCTCTGGCAGTTTGAGAAAGTTTGTGGCCAACAACTTAACCATCGCACCAGAAATCTACACGTTTGCCAACGCTACCCTACAGCCCCACAGCCTTACGTTAAGCGCTTCCAGAAACCGGTTATACTTTATCTATGACGGGGTTTATGTCATGGATGTGAATGCCAAAGCTCTGCCTGCGCAACCGCTCATTAAACGCAGGTTTGAGACACTGGGTCAAGACCCTACAGACGGGTTGCTGTACTTCTCCAAAGCACCGCAAACTGGCTCAGAGGGCTGGGTAATCCGGTACCGTAACACGGGCGCGGCGGTAGACTCGTTTCAGGTGCAGGGAACTCCCAACTGGTTTAGTTTCCGGTAGCAGGTTTTACGCCTGGTTTCCTCATAACAGCCTTAAAACAGAGAAGCCTGCGCTATACATCTAGCGCAGGCTTCTCTGTTTATGGGAATGGTAGTTAGTCGTTTTGGTTACGCTCTGCGGCTCCGCCGTACCCCTGGTTGCTGGCACCGCCGTCTTGTTGTCTGCTTTTCTGCTCTTGCCGGTCATACACCTCTTCATAGGCAGAGTCACTGTTCATGGCCCCGGGAGAGGCTTTGCCGCCGTTGTCCTGGGTTTCATCGCTCAGGCCCTCTGGGTTGTTCTCGGTTGGGCTTTTGTCTTTGAAGTCGCTTTCCTCCACGTTCACCTGACCTTCGCTGGTACCGGTACTGCACGCCGAGGCACTTATCATCAAAGCGCCGCCCAGCAGAAAAGACCAGGACAGGCGTTTCAGAGAAATCAATAGTTTTTCCATAGTAATATGCTGGTTCAATAGATGACTGTTCATGGCCAGGGCAAGAACCATGGGCCACACAGAGGTACTACGCGCTTCTTTAGTCTTGAGTTAGCCCAGCCGCCTGTTTCTGAGAGAATTCCTGCCTAAGTACGTTTCTTTTAATCTTAACCTGCACTCCCCTCGTACAACGGTATACTCTGGGAAATCCCGGCGTGATCATTTGTGAAAGTTTTACTTTAAATAAGGAGACGAAAATCATGACCAAAGGAAAAGGCGACAATAGCCCAAAGCAACATAGACCAGATCAGGACAGAAGCTGGCGCGATATCAACAGCCAGGATGATCAACTCAACAACAGCAACCGGCACAACAATAACCCGCCTTATGAAGGCTCCCCTGAAACCAGGTCTAACCCCAACACCTCTGGCAGCCAGAACCAGAAATCTGCCAACGATGACCACAGCAAAAGCACCGGCGCTGGGGTAAGCGGCAGACCCAACAGTGAGCTCAGCCACAGCGGTAACCAAGGAAAAAACGCCCCTAATTACCAGGATGGTCCGGTAGCCGGTGGGGCCGACAATACCCGCGGGGAAAACAAGCCCTCCAGAGAAGGCCACGGCGGCGGAGCCAAGAAAGGCAAGGTTGATCCTGAGAAACACACCCCACAGGGATCGCACTCCAATCCGTCTGATACCCGCGGGGCAGACTCCTCAGACAAAGAGTTCCGTAACAACCAGCCCAATTCCAGTACCCTCAAAGGCCACAAAAACGAAGCTGGTCTAGGAAACGAGAAAGAGTAACCACGCTTACCAAGAGAGATAACAGGTGTTTCGGGCCTGTTTTTCGCAAAAGACCCGGGAAACACCCGGGTCTTTTGTTTTAAGGAATGTCACGACCGGTGCAATTGGGCAAAAACCTGCTTTGCTGTATCTTCGTGGCGATGTCTGTTTTTCGGGCTTCAAACTAAACGTATGGGAATCCAACAAAGCGTAATCACAGCAGACGTAGTGGCCCAGAGCCTCTCCTTCAACGAGTACCTGGAGATGGTGCGGGAGGCCGTGGCCCAGGGCAAGACCACCGGCTTAGAGCAAACCGAATTTCTGGCCAGACTCACCAAAGACAACCTGGCCATAATGGAGCGCACCTACCAGACGCCCCTGCGCCCAGACCTGGTGGAGATGGTGCAAGCCCTGCCCAAACCGCAACTGTGGCTGGTCCTTACCGAGGGCTGGTGCGGTGATGCCGCGGTGCACTTACCGGTGCTGGCTGCGCTGGCAGATCAATCCTCCAACGTGGAACTGAGAACCATTTTGCGGTCTGAGCAACCCGTGGTCATGGATGCGTTTTTGACCGGCGGCGGCCGAAGCATTCCCAAGCTCATCGTCCTGGATGCCCAAACCCTGAAAGCCATCGGGTCCTGGGGACCCAGACCACAGGTGTTGCAGGAGTTTGTGCAGGAGCTGAAATTGCAGGAACTGCCCATGACCGAGTTTATCAAGAAAGCGCTGCAGCGCTCTGAAGAAGACAACGGCCAGGCCCTGCAGGAGGAACTCATCCACCTCATTCCGCACTGGACCAGAACCACCTTAGTGTAACATGGCAAAAGTTGTAAAAAGGCATCCTTTCCAGCGCGACTGGCGCCGCGATTTGCTTATTGCCGCGCTCATTAGCATGCTGCTGGCCATGGCGTTGTTGCTCTATACCTTCGGGCTCACCAGCGATTTCATCTTCAGACTCTTCAATGCCTTTGTAGGTATCTTTATCCTGCTGGCCGGCACCGTGTTTGTGATAGTCCCCTCAGTGAACTGGCTTTTCATGCGATTTTCGGGAAAGAAGCCTAAAAAGGCAGCCCCAGCCACTCCGCGCAAGAACGCACAGAAACATAGCGAATAAACTATTTCAGATCTGTAGCCGTTGCTTACATGTAGCTACACAGCCTAACTCCGGTTAAACAAACAGCACCCCGGCTCCCCAGACGGCAACGTCTCCCAAACAGCAGCACCTACTACCTAACCCATTGACGTACATTACTATGGAACAGCATCTGCACATCAAAAATATGGTTTGCCCCCGTTGCATTGCCACTGTGACCGATGTTTTACAACAGCAGGGGCTTGACGTGAAAGAAGTTAAACTGGGCGAAGCCTTTGTGTCTGGTGAACAGGTAGACCGCCACCAACTGAACGCCGCCCTGCAGGTGCATGGTTTTGAGCTGCTGCAGGAAAAAGACGAGCAACTCACCGACCAGATCAAAACCACCCTGCTGGAGTACCTGCGCCACTCTGAGAAAGAATACCAGCCTATCACCACCTCGGTGTACCTGGCAGAGAAACTGGGCATGTCTTACCAGCACCTGAGCAAAGTTTTCTCCCAGCACACCAATACCACCATTGAGAAATACCTCATCCGCCTCAAGATTGAGCGGGTGAAAGAACTCATCTCGTATGGCGAACTTACCTTGAGCGAGATTGCCTACCGGCTGCGCTACAGCAGCGTACAGCACCTTTCCAACCAGTTCAAGAAAGTAACCGGCATCTCCGTGACAGACTACAAGAAAGACCCGCAGGTAGAGCGTCTGCCTTTAGACGACCTGGCGTAACCCAAATCTTGTAACGCTCACCCATAATTATGTAAGACCGTCCGGTACCTGAGGGCGTATACCCTACAGTACCAGAGTTGCAAGGCCGTTTGCCTGCTCTGGGAAATAGAGTGTGCATGTGAAGACATCATTTCTAACCAAACCCCAAAACCATGATTGATTCACGAATCAGAACCGTATTAGACGCCTTACAGGATTGTATTGCCGCATGTGAGCACTGCGCCTCTTCTTGCCTGCAGGAAGAACACGTGCACATGATGGTAAAGTGCATTGAGACCGACCGCGACTGCGCCGATATCTGCCGCTTAACCGCTGCGTTCTTAGCCCGAGGATCGGTACACGGGAAACACCTGCTGCGGGAATGCATTGAAATCTGCCGCGCCTGCGCCGAAGAATGCTCCAAGCATGACGACGAGCACTGCCAGCAATGCGCCCAGGCTTGCTCCCGTTGCGCAGAAGCCTGCGAATCCATTGCGTCTTAACGATTTTCTCCCCAAGCAAAAGAAGCAGCCACGCAACAAGCTGCTTCTTTTGCTTTCACCGGTTTTAGGCCTGTTTCTTGGGAATCTGTTTCAAAACGAGGCCGGCGTTCTATTGAATTAAAAGGGGACCACCAGCCCTTAGCAATATTTTACCTGGAGCATTGGTTACATATTCCCAAAGGCCCTCGCTCGCCTCCGGCGAGTGTGAGTTATCTGGCGGCGTCCCGCCGCTATGCACATATTACGAGAAAAGCTCTTTCCCAACGCGGCCAGAGGCCGCCTCATAACTCACACTCGCCAGAGGCGAGCGAGGGAACTGGTAGGTTCTTACCTTCCTACTATATAAACATCCGCCAGAAATTTTGTAAGTCCCGGTGAAAATGCTGTAACGGCCTGCCCCTTTCTCTTGCTTTTCTTTGCGTTAAGATTGATTGAAGCGACAATCTTGTTCGTAATATGGAAAGACACCTGGCCTTATAACCGTTATGGCACACGTACATACCCACTCCCACGGCTCACATGGGCATAGCCATTCGCACGCCCACGGCTTGCCTTCCTCGGGGAACATCTCAAAGGCGTTTGGCTGGGGAATTGCCCTGAACATTCTTTTTGTGGCCGTGGAGGCGAGCGCCGGTTGGTGGTACAACTCCCTGGCCCTGCTCACCGATGCCGGCCACAACCTCACCGA
The DNA here is from genome assembly GCF_017355955.1 of Sabulibacter ruber. Taxonomy (GTDB): domain Bacteria; phylum Bacteroidota; class Bacteroidia; order Cytophagales; family Hymenobacteraceae; genus Nibribacter; species Nibribacter ruber_A. The sequence continues at coordinate 2,537,707 of NZ_JAFFID010000001.1, forward strand.
TGTCGTGAGTCTGCTCCTGGCTTTTTTCGCCCTTAAGATCTCGCAACGCAAACCCACCGATCGGTTTACCTACGGGTATGGCAAAACCACCACGCTGGTCTCCCTGCTGAATGCCGTTCTGCTCTTGCTGGCGGTGGGGGCCATTGGTTGGGAAGCCATAGAGCGCCTGGGCTCCGCTCCCTCGGTGAACGGTACTGCCATTTCGCTCATTTCAGGGATGGGTATTTTCATTAATGCCGGTACTGCCATGCTTTTCTTCCGGGGCAAAGAGCATGACATCAACGTGAAAGGCGCATACCTGCACATGGTAGCCGATGCGCTGGTGAGTCTGGGCGTGGTGGTAGCTGGTCTGGTCATGTTCTACACTGGTTGGTTCTGGGTAGATGCCGTGGTGAGTCTGGTTATTGTGGCCGTGATTGTCTGGAGCACCTGGGGCTTGCTGGTAGAATCATTGCGGCTTACCTTAGACGCCGTGCCGCACGGTATTGATTTGCGGGCCATCCGGGAGTACCTGCAAACCGTGCCGGGCGTAAGCCAGGTCCATGACCTGCACGTGTGGGCCATGAGCAGCACCGAGAATTCCCTCACCGCCCATCTGGTGGTGGAAGAAGGCTACCAGGACACCCAGCTCATGGAAATCCGCGATGAGATTGGCCATCACTTCGGCATTCAGCACGTGACCTTGCAGGTAGAGCGTGGCGAGGCCGGTCACTCCTGCGCTCATGCAGGCGTCTATCATTAACACGGGGTTTCTGCCCTCTTTTCCTGAAAACATCTCTAAAACGCCAGACAAATTACACTTGTCTAATAAAACCCTAATTGTTGATCAATTAGGGTTTTATTTTTAGATCCAAGGCGCGCCGGCACCGGTAACACAAAGACTTTCATTTGCTTGTAATTTTCTGTCACTCTACTCTACTAATCCTACAAAACCTTCCTCATTCCAACCTAACCCTTTACCACCATGGAACTCATCATTCAAAACCTTTCCAAAACCTACCCCAACGGCGTGCAGGCGCTGAAAAACGTGAACCTTACCATTCCTACCGGCATGTTCGGGTTGCTGGGACCCAACGGGGCGGGAAAATCATCGCTCATGCGCACCATCGCCACGCTGCAGGAGGCGGACAGCGGCAGTATCAGGCTGGGGGATTTGGATGTGTTCCGGGAGAAGGACGAGATGCGCAAAGTGCTGGGCTATTTGCCGCAGGAGTTCGGGGTGTACCCCAAGGTGAGTGCCGAGGAGTTACTGGACCATTTCGCGGTGCTCAAGGGCATCCACAACAGCAAGGAGCGGAAAGAGACGGTGGCCTCGCTGCTGCAACAGACGAACCTCTACGAAGTGCGCAAAAAAAACCTGGGCGGCTACTCCGGCGGCATGAAACAGCGTTTCGGGATTGCGCAGGCGCTGCTGGGCAACCCCAAAATCATCATCGTGGATGAGCCTACCGCCGGACTGGACCCCGCCGAGCGGAACCGTTTCCATAATCTTCTGAGCGAAATCGGGGAGAACATTATTGTGATTCTCTCTACCCACATTGTAGATGACGTGAGTGACCTGTGCCGCCACATGGCTATCATCAACAAAGGTGAGGTGCTGGCCACCGGCGAGCCGCTGCAGGCCATTGAGCAGATGCGGGGCATGATCTGGAGGAAATTCATCAAAAAAGAGGAGCTGCCGCAGCACCAGGCCGAGCACGTCGTGATCTCGTCAAGGTTGTTCGCCGGCAAAACCATCATCCACGTGTTCGCCGATGTCCGCCACGGTGTGGAGTTTGAGCCCGTGCAGCCCGATCTGGAGGATGTGTACTTTGCCACCATCAGCGGAGCGGTTAAGAAAACTTCCACCCCGCAGCAGGAGGTAATTGCCTAAGCCGTTTTGAGGCTATTTTCTACTAATCAGACCTAAAACGACTTGGCTATGTTCCTGAATATATTCCTGTTTGAGCTGAAGTACCGCCTGAAACGGCCGGCTACCTATATCTACTTTCTCTTGTTCTTCCTGATGGCCCTGCTGTGCGTATTTGGCGTGAGCGGGGTTTTTGGAGGTACCATCATCATTGGCGGGGGCAGCAGTGTCTCCGTGAAGGCCAACTCGCCCTACCAGATCAACTGGGTCATTACCATCCTGAGCTGGTTTGGCGTGCTGGTGACCTCGGCCATGATGGGCAATCCCGTGTACCGGGATTTTGAGCACAAAACGCATTCGCTGTTCTTTACCACGCCCATCTCCAAGTGGAGCTACCTGGGCGGGCGGTTCTGGGGATCGTTCCTGGTGACCTTGCTGGTGTTCTCCGGCATTGCGTTTGGCTACATCTTCGCCTCGGCGGTGGCGCCGCTGTTCCCGTCGGTGGAGGCTTCCCGGTTCGGTCCGTTCAACGTTATGTCTTACGTGCAGCCTTTCCTGCTCATAGTAATCCCTAATTTGCTGCTCACGGGTGCTATCTTCTTTACGTTGGGCACGCTTACCCGAAACATGCTGGCGGTGTACATTGGCAGTGTGCTGGTGCTGGTGCTGTACGGCGTTTCCAGCGCCCTCACCAATGACCTGGACAATGACTTGCTCGCGAACCTGGTGGACCCGTTCGGGGCCTCGGCGGTGTACCAGACCACCCGCTACTGGACGGCGGCTGAGCAGAACACCCTGGTGCTGCCGCTGAGCCAACCCATTCTCTGGAACCGCTTGGTGTGGGATGGGCTTGCCGTTTTGCTGCTGATTATCTGTTTCTGGCGGTTCAGCTTCTCGTTCTTCGCCTCGGAAGGCAAGGCGCGCAAGCTTCGTCGGGAGGAAGCACCAGGCATCAGCGCCACGGCGCAGCGGATTTCCCTGCCCAAGGTAAGCCAGGAATTCTCGTTCGGGCGCAGTTTTGGGCAGTTCTGGAAACTGGCCAAGCTGGAGTTCAAGGGCATTGTGCGCAGCGTCTATTTCATCGCCATTGTGGTGGCGGGGATTATTTTCTTGCTGTCCACGGCTTCGCAGATCGGGAAGATCTATGACACCAACACGTATCCGGTGACCTCGGAGGTAGTCTCCATTCTGGGCGGCACGTTTGCGCTGTTCATGCTCATCATCATCACGTTCTATTCCGGGGAGTTGGTGTGGCGCGAGCGCGATGCCCGTATGAACCAGTTGTATGATGCCCTGCCTATCCCTAACTGGGTGCCGTTTACCTCCAAACTGGTGGCGCTCATGGGTATTCAGGTGGTCCTGATGGCGGTGGTGCTGGTGTGCGGCATTCTTATACAGGCGGCCAAAGGCTATTTCAACTTTGAGCTGGGACTGTACGTGAAAGCCTTGTTCGGGCTGCAGTTGGTGGATTACCTGCTCATGTGCGCGCTGGCGATGCTGGTGCAGGTGCTGGTGAACAACAAGTACCTGGGGCACTTCATCATGGTGGTGTATTACCTGGCCAACATCTTCAAGGGGCAGCTGGGTTTTGAGCACCTGCTGTACTCCTATAGCTCAGACCCGGGCGCGCCGTACTCGGCCATGAACGGCTACGGGCACTTCGTGGGGCCGTTCCTGCTGTTCAAGGTGTACTGGGGCGCGTTTGCCATTATCCTGGCGCTGGTGTCTAACCTGCTATGGGTGCGCGGCACCGAGGCCCGCCTCAAGGGCCGCTTCAAGCTGGCGGCGCTGCAGCTGAACAGATCCACGCTCATGGTGTTAGGCGGGGCGGCCACGGTGTTCATTGTCTGCGGCGGCTTCATCTTCTACAACACCAACATTTTGAACGAGTACCGCGACTCAGACGACAACGAGCGTTTGCAGGCTACTTTTGAGAAAACGTACAAGAAATACCAGCACCTGCCGCAGCCGCGGGTGGTGGATGTGTACCTGGAGACCGACCTGTACCCCAAAGAGCGCGAGTTCCATTTCAAAGGCTATTACTGGCTTAAAAACAAAACCAACGTAGCCATTGACTCGGTGCACCTCATGCTGGACGATAACGCCGTGATTAAACAGCTGGCCTTCGCCCGTCCGGCCAAAACCGTGCTGTTCGACAAAAGCATGGGCTACCATATTTTCCGGTTGGCTCAGCCGCTGCAGCCCGGCGACTCCGTGAAGCTCAACATAGATTTGCTCTACCAGACCAAAGGCTTCAAGCAGCGCAGCTACAACACCGGCATTGTGTACAATGGCACGTTCATCAACAGCCAGCTGCTGCCGCACGTCGGGTACCAGGAGGCGCTGGAGTTAGGCGATGATGATACCCGGAAAGAGCATGGCCTGAAGCCGAAGGAGCGCATGGCCAAAGTGAACGACCTGAAGGCCCGCCAGAACACCTACATCAGCAACGACGCCGACTGGATCAACTTCGAGACTGTGGTAAGCACCGTGCCCGATCAGATTGCGCTGGCCCCCGGTTACCTGCAGAAAGAGTGGACTAAAAGCGGACGCCGTTACTTCCACTACAAAATGGATTCGCCCATCCTGAACTTCTATTCCTTCCTGTCTGCCGACTATGAGGTGAAAAAGGATAAGTGGAAAGACGTAGCCATTGAGGTGTATTACCAGAAAGGCCACGAGTACAACCTGGACCGCATGATCAAAGGCGTGAAGAAATCCCTGGATTATTACACGGCCAACTTCAGTCCGTACCAGCACCGGCAGGTGCGTATCCTGGAGTTCCCGGGCTACAGTGCCTTTGCGCAGGCGTTCCCCAATACCATTCCGTTCTCGGAGTCCATCGGGTTTATTGCCGATGTGGATGACAAAGACCCCGAGGACATCGATTATCCGTTCTACGTGACGGCCCACGAAGTCGCGCACCAGTGGTGGGCGCACCAGGTCATCGGCGGCGATGTGCAGGGCTCCACGCTGATGTCCGAGACCATGAGCCAGTACTCGGCCCTGATGGTGATGAAGAAGGAATACGGTGCCGAGCGCATGAAGAAGTTCCTGAAGTACGAGATGAACAACTACCTGCTGGGCCGAGCCGGCGAGCGCAAGAAAGAACTGCCGCTGGCGCTGGTGGAAAACCAGCAGTACATTCATTACCGCAAGGGATCGGTGGTGATGTACGCCCTGGCAGACTACATCGGCGAAGACAAACTGAACGCGGCCTTGAAGGAATACGTGCAGAAAGTGGCGTTCCAGCAGGCGCCGTACACCAACTCGGTGGAGTTTTTGAGCTACATTCGCAAAGCCACCCCCGATTCTCTGCAATACCTGGTAGACGATATGTTTGAAAACATCACGCTCTACGAGAACAAAGCCACTGAAGCCTCGGCGGTGAAGCAGAAAGACGGTTCCTATAAAGTGACCTTCACCGTGGACGCTAAAAAATTCCGCGCAGATAGTCTGGGCAATGAAAGCCAGGCCAAGCTTAACGATTACATAGACGTGGCCGTGATGACCCGTAAAAAGATTGACGGCAACTGGCAGGATGCCCCGCTGTACCTGCAGAAACAACGCATCAAAGCCGGGCAGAATAAACTGGAGATCATTGTGAAGGAGAAACCGCAGAAAGCAGGCATAGATCCTTTCAACAAACTTATTGACCGCAACCCAGAGGACAACCTGAAAGAGGTAACGGTAAAATCCTAACCGTCTCTTACCATTACAGAAAGCCCGGCTCCTTACAAGGCCGGGCTTTTCTTGCCCAAAGCTGGGTACTTATCATAGGGCATGCTATAGTCAGATTGGGTTAATTGAAGGCGATAAAAGAAAGAAAACCGTTGAGAAGATCGCCTTAAAGTCTTTTTATAAACCATCCTTTTGAGAATGGTTTCGGATGTGTTTTCCGAAAATCAGGTCAGAAACGGCTCATCCCTATTACCGGCAGAAGCGTATATAAAAGTTCACCAAACTTCAAGCCTATGCGTACCGAGTATAAACCGGCCATTGATGCGTTGCTGGCCTGCATTGCGGCCTGCGATCATTGCGCCACCGCCTGTTTGCAGGAAGAAGAAGTGAAGAAAATGGCGCGCTGCATTCACCTGGACCTGGACTGCGCCGACTATTGCCGGCTTTCGGCCTCGTTCCTGTCCAAGGGTTCTGAGCATGCCCGCCTGGTCCTCCGGCAGTGTGTGGAAATCTGTGAGGCCTGCGCCGTGGAGTGCGAGCGCCACGCCCAGGACCATTGCCAAGCCTGCGCCGCCGCCTGCCGACGATGCATAGAGGCCTGCCAGGAACTGATCCCGAAGACTGATCCTTTGCGCGAACTCCTAGCCGTGGCCAACGCCTCAGATTCTGAATAACGTTTCAGAGCCGTTTCGGCCAAAGAAGCCTAAAAACATACCAAAGCTCCTTCAACACACCCGACCGTTGAAGGAGCTTTTTTATTAGCGGCACTCTCTCCTCCGCTGGCGCGAGCCTCCGGCTCGTGTCCGCACGCATTCCTAACTTTCATAGTAGGCTTGCACCTTCCCCACTGAAGCCGAAATCTTGCACCTCTTCTATAAAATTGTGTAAAGCTCCCGTTCTGACCAGTTTCTAGCTTTGCCTCTCCGAACAAAAAAAGAGATGCAGGCGACACAGGAATCTTGGCAAACAAGAGAAATCTACGAGGTACTGGTGATCGGGGCGGGTCAGGCGGGACTGGCTTTGGGCTATTATCTGCAACAGCAGAAAAAGAACTTTCTGCTACTAGACGCCTCCCCTAGAGTGGGCGATTCCTGGCGGAACCGGTATGATTCCCTCCGGCTGTTCACCCCTGCCCCGTACTGTAACTTGCCCGGCTGGCCGCTGCCGCTCCCCAAAGACCATTACCCCACCAAAGACGAGATCGCCGATTACCTGGAACAGTACGCCCAGCGCTTTCAATTGCCTTTGACCTTGGAGCAGAAGGTAGTGGCCTTAACCAAAACAGACGGCATTTTCCAGGTACAAACCCAAAAGCAGTTCTTTCAGGCAAAGCAAATAGTAGTCGCTACTGGGCAGTTCCAGAGGCCATTCGTACCCAACTACGCCACAAATCCAGCTGATAGTGTTCTGCAACTGCACAGTTCCCAATACCGCAACCCGGCGCAAATCCCCACCGGGAAAGTATTGATAGTGGGAGCCGGTAACTCCGGAGCGCAGCTTGCCGTGGAGCTGGCCCAAACGCACGAGGTGCACCTGTCCGTGAAAAGGCCGCCCCGGTTTTACCCGCTCCAACTGCTGGGCCGAAGCGTCTTCTGGTGGGCCTCGAAGACCGGAGCCATCTACGCGCCGCCCACTTCCTTCCTCGGGAAAAAGATGCTCAAACAAGCCGATGTGGTCTATGGCCGTGAGTTGGAAGTGCTGCTACAAAAAGGAGTGGTTCAACTCCGCCCGGAGATCAGAGCGTTTGACCAGGAACAAGTTATTTTTCAGGATGGTACCCAGTCTTCCTTCAGCAGTATTCTTTGGGCAACGGGGTTTAGGCCAGATTACAATTGGCTACAGATCCCCGGGGCAATAGCAGCAAATGGCGCTCCTGTTCACCATAACGGCATCAGTCCGGTAGCCGGTTTGTTTTACCTGGGCCTTTCCTGGCAGCGGAGTCGAGGCTCTGCTCTGCTATTGGGTGCGGGAAGAGACGCCCGGTACATCGCGGAGCGGCTCGCTTAAAATTATATAAATCTTGGATACAAAGCTGTAACGGCTGCGCTGCTCTCCCGCTATACCTTTGTATCAGAACTTGAAACAGTACCTAATTACCTATACCTATGGCAACCCTGACGAAAGAAAAGACGAAACCCGCCATAAAAAACAGTTTCCCGGTGGAAGGCATGAGTTGTGCCGCCTGCGCCGTAAGCGTAGAGTCTATGCTGCAGGCCCAACCGGGTGTGCAGAACGCCGCCGTGAACTTCGCCAACAAGACTGTTCTGATGGAATACGTCCCGGGCACCGATCTCCAAAAACTGCAAAAATCGCTGCAGGACATCGGCTATGGCCTGCTCATCCAGAAAGAGGAAGCCACGCAGGAGGCGCAGGAAGCCCGCGAGCAGGAAGCTTACGCCCGCATCAAGACCAAAACCATTTGGGCCGCGGCCTTGTCATTGCCGGTGGCGGTCATTGGCATGTTCTTCCACCATATGCCCTACGGCAACTGGATCATGCTGGCCCTCACCCTGCCGGTGGTGTTCTGGTTTGGGCGCAATTTCTACGTGAACGCGTTCAAGCAGGCCCGCCACGGCAAAGCCAACATGGATACGCTGGTGGCGCTGAGCACCGGCATCGCGTTTCTGTTCAGCGCCTTCAACACCATTTATCCGCAGTTCTTTCTGTCGCGTGGGTTGGAGCCGCACGTGTACTATGAGGCCGCCACGGTGATCATCGCGTTTATTTTGCTGGGCAAACTGCTGGAGGAAAGAGCCAAATCGCGCACTTCGGGAGCTATCAAAAAACTGATGGGCTTGCAGCCGAAATCTGTCAAAGCCCTACGAAACGGACAGGAAGTGGAGTTGCCCATTGAGCAAGTGCTGGTGGGCGATGTGTTGCTCATCCGCCCCGGCGAGAAGATTCCGGTGGATGGCCGGGTGGTGAGCGGTTCCTCGTTCCTGGACGAGAGCATGATCAGCGGAGAGCCGATTCCGGTGGAGAAAACCGCCGGCGACCAGGTCTTCACGGGCACCATCAACCAGAAAGGCAGCCTACAGATCTCTGCGGAGAAAGTAGGCGCCGAGACGCTTTTGGCCCAGATTATCAAAATGGTGCAGGAAGCGCAGGGCTCCAAAGCGCCGGTGCAGCAACTCACCGACAAAGTAGCCGGCATCTTCGTGCCCATCGTGATCGGGATTGCCCTGCTCAGCTTCGCGGCCTGGTACTTCCTGGGCGGCGACAACAACGTGACGCACGCGCTGCTAGCTTTGATCACGGTACTCATCATTGCCTGTCCGTGTGCGTTGGGGCTGGCCACGCCAACCGCCATCATGGTGGGGGTGGGTCGCGGGGCGGAGAACGGCATCCTGATCAAAGACGCCGAGAGCCTGGAGACCGCCCACAAACTAACCGCCGTGGTGCTGGACAAAACCGGTACCATCACCAAAGGCAAACCCGAGGTCACCGAGCTTTCCTGGGCGGTTCCGCAGGAAGCGCAGGCAGAACTGGCCTCGGTGTTGCTGGCCTTGGAAAACCAATCGGAGCACCCGCTGGCCGAGGCCGTTTCCAAATACCTCACAGAACAAGGCGTGAAAGCCGCTAACTTGGAGCAGTTCAGTAGTGTGACCGGCCGGGGCGTACAGGCGCAGTACCAAGGACAGACGTTCTGGTTGGGCAATGAAAAACTGATGCAGGAAAACGACCTCCGTTTTACGCCTGATTTGGAGAAAACGGCCCAAAAACTGAAATCCGAAGCCAAAACAGTGGTGTTCGCCGGAACGCAGGGCCAGGTGGTGGCGCTCATCGCCATTGCCGATGCCATCAAGGAAACCTCGGCGCAGGCCATCCGGGAAATGCAGCACCAGGGCCTGAATGTCTACATGCTCACCGGCGACAACGCCCAGACCGCCGCCGCTGTGGCGCAACAGGTAGGCCTGCAACATTACAAAGCCGAGGTAATGCCGCAAGATAAAGCCGATTTCATTCAGGAGCTGCAGCGCCAGGGCCACGTGGTGGGCATGGTGGGCGACGGCATCAACGACTCCCAGGCGCTGGCCCTTGCGGATGTAGGCATTGCCATGGGCCGCGGCACCGACATCGCCATGGATGTGGCCAAGATCACGCTCATGCACTCAGATCTGCGGGCCATTGCCAACGCCATCAAACTGAGCAAGGCCACCGTGCGTACCATTCACCAGAACCTGTTCTGGGCGTTCATTTACAACGTGATCGGGATACCGGTAGCGGCCGGTTTGCTCTACCCTATCTGGGGCTTCCTGCTGGACCCCATGCTGGCCGGAGCGGCCATGGCCCTGAGCTCGGTCTCGGTGGTCACCAACAGTTTGCGCCTCCGAACGTTAACGTTGAAATAATTGCTGATTGCTGATTTTTTTAAACTGATTCATAATTCTCAAATCTTAATTACCGCTATGTCGACACTGAAATTCAAAACCAATATCAAATGCGGTGGCTGCGTGAGCGCCGTCACTGAATCTTTGGACAACACACCTGGCATTTACGAGTGGCAGGTAGACACCAACAACCCAGACAAGATCCTAACCGTGGAAGGCGATGCCACCTCTGAGGCCGTCATCAAAGCCGTGCAAACCGCCGGGTACGATGCCACCGAAGTTGAAGCGTAATTGCTCTTTTCTCCCAAACAAAAAGGCCACCTGAAAGAAAAGTGGCCTTTTTGTTTTAAGAAGATTCTATAGGTTTACGCTTGATCTGTTTTCTGCCTAAGGATTATTTTCTAACTCTTCCTTTATCCCACTCTTCACTTCTTACTTCTATTTAGTTTGGATTTCAGTCCTTTTCTAACAATACATTCCCTTTTGTCCTTCTGAAAGGATTTTGGCAGCGAACGGCAGTGCCGTTTAAGCATTGCTTTTGTAGCTTGCCCACAAGATCCTTTCAGGATGACAGTTCATTGGATCTTAGATGAACAAAGCAAGCGACCTCAGGAAATGTTTCTATTCATCTAGGTCGCTCCAATCATTGAAAAATGGCCCTTACCGCCGAGAATCTATTTTCCTTTTAAATTCCAGAAAACAGCCAGAAAACAGAAGTTCAAAGTACAGCGTGAAGCAATATCGCTTAGCTTTGGTCAATAAGTTTACTCACCCTGCGTTTTCAGGCAAACCACTCCGCGGCATGACCAGATATCTACTGTTTGGGATTCTCTTCTTTTTCAGCTTCTTTTTCGCCAACAACAGCCAGGCCCAGAACAGAGATACGCTCACTACGGCTTCAGCCTCCAAACCCGGGATGTACCGGTATCTGCTGCTGGCGAAAACCGGTTCTCTGGCCCGCTATCGGATTCACATTGGAGAGACTATCACGTTCAAGCGCTTTCAGGACGAGAAGCTGCGCACGGCCGAAGTTCTGGACATCAGGGGCAATTCATTTTATATCTCCGGTTTGGAAGTTCCGCTGAAAGAGGTGGAGAAGATACGGCTCCGCAACCACACTGGCGGCCGGAAAGTGGCGGGTTTTGGCTCTGTGTTGCTCAAAGGGGCTGGCGTAGTTTTCACACTGGTGGGCGCCATTAACGTACTCACCAACTTAAGCAGCCAGGAAAAAGATGACCGGAACGATGCCCTGCAAACCATGGCAGGAGCGGCCACCCTGTACGCCGCCGGATCGGTGCTGAACGGCCTACGGAAAGGCACCTACACCATTAATGACAAATGGACGCTAAAAGTCATTGAGATGTACTAACCTCACATGACTTCCGCGTCCATTTTATTTAGGAGCCGATTTCCTGAAATCAGGCTCAAAACACCGTCAAATTAAGAGCTGCAAGACAGCATGGAGCAACCGGCTTTTTGGCTGGCCCAGTCCGGTCTTTTGGCGAAGAACTCATCGAAATTGCGGGAATACGGATCTTTCATGGCTTCCTGCAGTTTCGTAAAAAGCGTGTTGTCTCCTTTTTCCAGCCCTTCAATGGCTTGGTGCAGCAGGTAATTCCGGAGGATGAACCGTGGGTTGTTTTCGCGCATGCGCTGCAAGGATTCCTCGCGAGAGATGGTATTGGCTTGCAAGCGGGTGGCGTAGTCCTTCATTAAATTGAACAACATGGCGCGCTCGCCGGTCTCCAGCTCCCGGTAAAAACTCGGTTGAAAATGTGTTTCCACGGCCTGCTCCTCTCCTAATTCCTCGGGCAGTTCTATCAGCAACTGGAAGAAGATGGTCATGTCCAGGTTGAGGGTGGCCATAGTCTCGGAGAAGCGCATGATCAGCTCCTTGTCTTCCTCTTTGGGTGCGTCAAGCCCCAGTTTGTTCGCCATCATGGCGTAGTATTTCTGGTAGAAGACTTCCTCGTAAGTTTCCAACACGGCTACCAGTTCCTCGGTGCCGGGCAAAAGCGGCGCGATGGCACTGGCCAGACAACCCAGGTTCCAATAGGCAATGTTCGCCTGCTTCCCGAAGGCGTACCGGCGGCCCGGCAAGTCTGTGGTGTTGGGTGTGAAATCGGGGTCGTAATCGTCCAGGAAGGAGTACGGGCCGTAGTCAATGGTCAGGCCCAGGATAGACATGTTATCGGTGTTCATGACGCCGTGCACAAAGCCCACGCGCATCCACTCCACCATGAGTTGGGCGGTGCGTTCCAGTATCTCCTTGAACCAATCCAGGATGCGGTTCTCACCCGTGATGTGCGGGTAGTAACGGCTGATGGTCCAGTCTACCAGTTTTTGCAGGTTCTCGGTTTCCCGTCGGGCCGCGGGCATCTCAAAACTCCCGAAACGCAGGAAAGTTGGGGCCACGCGCATGACAATGGCACCAGGTTCATAGGCGGGGTTACCGTTGTAGAACATATCGCGCAGCACCTGGTCGCCGGTAGAAACCAGACTCAGGGCCCGGGTGGTGGGCACACGCAGGTAGTGCATGGCCTCGCTCATAAGGTATTCCCGCACCGAGGACCGCAGTACGGCTCGTCCATCGGCCCGGCGGGAATACGGCGTCAGGCCTGCGCCTTTCAACTGCAGTTCCCAGGATTTTCCGTCCGGTGCTACCCACTCGCCTAAGGTAATGGCCCGTCCGTCGCCCAGCTGCCCCGCCCAGTTCCCGAACTGGTGTCCGGCGTAGCAGGCCGCGTACGGGTACATGGTAGGTGCCACGTAGTTTCCACCCAAGATGTCGATGTCATTTTGGGCGGTGGGTTTCTCGATGCCCAGTTCTTGCGCCAGTTCCTCAGACCAGGCTAATAACTCAACCTTGTTCACCGGCGTGGGCAGGGCTTTGCTGTACAGCATGCCGGGCGTTTGGCGCGGTTTCTGGTTGCCGCTGTCATCGCCGTCAAAAGCGTTGACAAACTCGTTTTTATATTCTTTCGTGCTTAAAGCTTGCATTCGGTTCTGCTTAATTCGTTTTTCGGCTGTTTTCCTGAAAATGCCTTCTTTTCAGGAAAACAGGCATCTTTCTTCAACATCATTTCCCCTGGAATAGTTGGGTTTGCGGGCTCCTTCTTTTGCATGTTGCCGGGGCATAGGTCAAAAGTAGCGCATTCTCCTTCCTCCCGGCATGAGGTTTACGTATCTTTGGGGAAACCAGTCCACGTACGGTAATGTGCGAACCACCGCAATTATCTTTCACCTTTAATCCCGCCCCCATGCGTAAAAAGCCCTCCCTCTTTCTGCTCGCCTCTTTCTTGCTGAGTCTGTTGGGTTGTGAACCTAAAAGAGAAACGGCTCCTACCGTGACGGTGACCACTAACGCCCAGGAACAGAACGAAGATGACCCTTACCGGCCTAAGCCCTACGTGGAATTAACGCACCCCGAGTGGAGCCGGAACGCTACTATCTATGAGGTGAACATCAGGCAGTACACCCCCGAGGGCACGTTCAAGGCATTTGAGGCGCACCTGCCGCGGCTGAAGGAAATGGGCGTGGATATTTTGTGGCTCATGCCCATCCATCCCATTGGGGAAAAGAACCGCAAAGGCTCTCTGGGCAGCTATTACTCCGTGAAAGATTATTACGGCGTAAACCCCGAGTTTGGGACCAAGGAAGATTTCAAGGCGCTGGTGCAGAAAATCCATGACCTGGGCATGCACGTGATTCTGGACTGGGTAGCCAATCACTCGGCCTGGGACAACCCGCTTACCCAGCAACATCCTGAGTGGTACACCAAAACCGCCGAGGGTAATTTCCAGCCCACGCCCTGGTACGACTGGGAAGACATCATTGATTTTGATTACGACCAGCCGGGCATTAGAAAATACATGACCGAGGCGCTCACCTACTGGGTAAGAGAACTGGACGTGGACGGTTACCGCTGCGACGTGGCCGGTTTCATGCCGCTTGACTTCTGGGAAAACGCCCGTACGGAGCTGGATGCCGTGAAACCCGTTTTCATGCTGGCCGAGTGGGAATCCAGGGACTTGCACCGGCGCGCCTTTGACATGACGTACTCCTGGAGCCTCTGGGACCGCATGCACGAAGTCTGCACCGGCAAAGAGAAAATAGGCGGATTGGTGGAGTACATGGCCCATGATGTAAGCAGTTTCCCCAAAAACGGTTTCCGGATGACGTTCACCGATAACCACGACAAAAACTCCTGGGAAGGCACCCAATACACCAACTTCGGGCCGGGTCTGGAGGCCGCTATGGTCATGGCCTCTACCGTGAACGGCATGCCTCTGGTGTACAGCGGGCAGGAAGCCGGGCTGGACCGTTCGCTTAAATTCTTTGAGAAAGACACCATCACCTGGAAAACCCACCGCAATGCCGAGATCTACAAAAAGCTGTTTGAGCTGAAGCACCAGAACAGAGCGCTCTGGAACGGTGCCTGGGGCGGCGAGATGGTCAGAATCTTCAACGACAAACCCGAGCAGGTCATCTCCTTTTACCGCGAGAAGAACGGCGACAAAGTCATCCCGATCATCAACTTCAGCAACCAACCGGTAAAAGTGAAACTGAACGCCAAAACGCAGGCCGGTCGCTACAAAGAACTCTTCACCAACAAAAGCTACGAGCTGAAAGGCGACGATGTGATTTCCCTCGGCCCCTGGAAGTACCTGGTGCTACACAGCGGCAACACAGCTCCCCTCTAAAATAGCCACTTACTACAAACCAAAGCCCGTCTTTCTTTTAGAAGAAAGACGGGCTTTTCATTTAAGCTTTTTCTCTAGCTTCTGAGTGAAGCACTTTTGGTTTCCGGTCCAGTTTTCAGGAAACAGGCCAGAAACCAAGACTCACTTACTTTTTTCCTGAACTGCGGGGAATCAGTTTCCAAAACTCCATCAGGAGCACTGCACCTAAGGCAAGTCCGGCAGCCCGTTGCCACTCTTCCCACCCAAAATCAGGCGGAATGGAAAAGATCTCCCGGATGCCGGGTAGAACGGTAAGCCCATACAACCCGAAGCACAGCAGCACCGCGCCTATCACGTATTTGTTGTTGAAGAAGCCTGCCCCAAAGGCAGTCTGGGTATTGGACCGGGCCGCGAAGGTCTGCAACGTACGGGCCAGAATAAGCGTGGTAAAGGCCATGGCTATGCTCATCTGCGGTGATTGCTGCAAGCCCAGGTACTGGGAAATAATCACGGCTACGCCAATGAGCAATCCCCGCATTATAACAGAGCGCAAGGTGGCCCCGGCAAAAATACCCTCGTTGATGTCTCTTGGTTTACGCTGCATCACGGTAGGCTCCGGTTTCTCCACCCCTAAGGCAATGGCCGGCAATGAGTCATTCAACAGGTTAATGAACAACAGTTGAATGGGCGTGAACGGGTTGATCCAGTCCAACGCCAAGGCGAAAAGTATGGCAATAATAGCGCCCAGGTTTCCGGCAAACAGGTAAGCAATGGCTTTCTTGATGTTATCGAAAACGGTGCGGCCCACAGCCACCGCGCTGATGATGGACACGAAGTTATCATCGGTCAGGATCATGGCGGAGGCGTCTTTGGCTACATCGGTGCCGCTGCCCATAGCAATGCCAATATCGGCTTGTTTCAGGGCGGGGGCATCGTTCACGCCATCGCCAGTCATGGCGGTGATTTTGCCTTTCCGTTGCCAGGCCCGCACAATCCTGATCTTGTTTTCCGGCGACACGCGGGCGTACACGGCAATGTCCTCCAGTTTCTGGTCCAGTTCCTCTTCTGAGAGCGCATCCAGTTCCTGACCGGTCAAGGCAATGTCGTTCTCATCCATCAGGCCAATTTCTTTACCAATCGCGCGTGCCGTGGTTTTATGGTCGCCGGTGATCATGACGGTACGGATGCCCGCTCTCTTGGCTTCTTCAATGGAGGAGTAAACGGCTTCGCGGGGCGGGTCAATCATGGCCATCAAGCCCACCAATACCAAATCGTTTTCCTCTTCCAGCGTGAGGGAAGCCGTTTGCAGCGGTTTGTACGCGAAAGCCAGCACCCGTAACGCCCGGTTGGAGAACTCTTCGTTCTGCTCCTGCAATTGGTTGAGCAGATTTGGGGTGAGCGGTTGCTCTGCGCCATCAATGAACACGCGGGAGCAGCGGGAGAACACCACATCGGGGCCGCCTTTGGTCAGGAGCACGCGTTGCCCATTCAGGGTATGCACCGTAGACATGAGCTTGCGGTCTGAGTCAAAGGGTAGTTCTGCCTCGCGGGCGTACTGGTTGCGTAGTTGCTGGTAGGGTTGGTTTTTCTGGTTGCTGAAGGCGATAAGGGCGATCTCGGTGGGGTCACCTACTTCAGAGCCATCTTCGTTGATCTGGGCATCGTTGCAGAGGACAGCCACCTGCATCAGTTTCCGCTCAGATTCGGTCCATTGCGCCGGGTCTTCTTCAAATCCATTTTGTGGTTTGCCCATTACATAGTAATCTACCACCGTCATTTTGTTTTGGGTGAGGGTACCGGTTTTATCAGTACAGATCACGCTGGTAGAACCCAGGGTTTCCACCGCCGGAAGCTTGCGAATGATGGCGTTGCGGCGGGCCATTTTGTTGGTACCCACGGCCAGCACAATGGTAACAATGGAAGAAAGCGCCTCTGGGATGGCCGCCACGGCCACGGCCACTGCAAACATAAAGGCCTTGAGGAGCGCACTGGTCATGTTCTCGGCACCCGGTTCCAGCCACACCCGGGCGGCTTCCACCCCGAAGATGAGGATACAAAGCGCCAGAATCACCCAGCCCAGTTTTTTGCTGAAATCAGCGAGTTTGCGTTGCAGGGGAGTTTGCTTGGCCTCAGCGGAAGCCAGTAAGCCGGCAATTTTCCCGATCTCGGTTTTAGCGGCGGTGGCGGTTACCACAAAAGCTCCCCGGCCATAGACTACCAAAGCCCCGCTATATACCATATTCTTGCGGTCACCCAAAGCAACTTCGTCGGGGATGGCATCGGTGTGTTTCTCCACGGCTTCGGACTCGCCGGTGAGCATGCCTTCGTCTACCCGCAGGGAGCCGCTTTCCACCAAACGGCCATCGGCGGAAACGTAATCGCCGGCTTCCAGCACTACTACATCGCCGGGTACCAGTTCGCGCGCCGCAATGGTTTGGGTCACGCCATCGCGCAGCACCTTAGCCGAGGGCGCCGACATCTGCCGAAGCGCATCCAAGGCTCCCTCGGCTTTCTTGGTTTGCACCACGCTCACAATGGCGTTGAGCACCAGCACCGCAAAAATGATGACGGCTTCAATCACCTCGCCCAGGACCAACTGCACCGCGGCCGCCAATAGCAGCACAATGACCATGGGATCTTTGAAGGTTTCCAGCAGGAGCTTCCAGACAGGGTCTTTCTCGGCTTCCTCCAGTTCATTGTACCCTACGGTCTGCAGCCGCTGCTGCGCGTCTGGCAGGGAAAGGCCTCGGTCTGACGTTTTGAGTTCCTGGAGTATCTCCTGGGTGGGGCGCTGGTAAAATTCCATGGTGCGTGTTTTGGTCTATTCAATAAGAAAGCATTGATCTGGCGGCCTGCTTCCCCTCCTCTTCCCAACCCCAAAAGCATGGGGCTTCACGGCGCGGCTCCCTCTAAAATACCGATATCTTTCTCACTTGTTCAGCTTACCCGCAACTTTTGCCCTAAAGTCTTTCCCGAACACCGGTCTGTTTTCTGCCTGTTTTCAGGAAAGCGGCTTGAAAACAGGCCTACTCCACCAACCCAGTCATGTTTTCCACGGCCCGAGAGGTGACAAATTCTGTGATACGAAGCTCCACCAGATCCTGGTACACGAAAGGGTCTTCCTGCATCAGTTCCTCTACTTCAGCTTGGCTGGCGGCTTTGCAGAAAATGAGTCCGCCGGTGCGCGGCACCTTGCGGCCCGAGGCCAGGAAGTGTCCGCTGGCGTAGCCTTTCTCCACAAAGGCCATGTGCTCGGCCATGAACGGCTCAATCTCTGAGAAAGGTACTTTATAGGTGAGTTCAATCAGGAACATACACAAAAGGGTTTGATGAAAAGTAAAGCTACGATTTCTCTCCTTTTGGGGCCGTTTTCTGGAAAATAGCCTTGAAACACTTGGTTATAGGTTGCCATTAAGCCAGCTACTTAATTATGCACAAGTCTTACAAAATGATGTTAAACTCCGAGGCAGGCCGTGCGTTTCCTTTGTAGCAGAGAAAATCAAACGCAATTACTGCTTTAAATTCTATGAAAACACTTCTCACCCTTGCCATAGCTTTGTCTTTCGGCCTTTTATCGGCGGAGGCACAGCACGAGCACCACACCCCGCCACCGGTCAAGAAAGAGACTAAACCGGCCGTAAAGCAAACCGCTCCCAAGAAGACCGTAGCCCCGGCACCCAAAGCCACGCCTTCAAAAGCTCAGCCTGCCCCTAAGAAAGCTGCCCCTAAACCGGCTTCTAAAAAGCAGACAGCGCCAGCGGCCACCAAGGCTAAACCCAAGACAGTTACGCCTGCCGTTGACCACTCACAGCACCACATGCCTGCGGCAGACACGGCGCACCAGCACCAAGGCCATCAAATGACTTCGGACAGCCTGAACCGGACGAGGACTACCGGGCATGAGGGACATACCATGCCTGCGGACACCGCAAAGGGTCATCAGCACCACCCCGGCATGAACATGAACCACGGTTCCATGGCTTCTGACACTACGCAGCACGCGGGTATGAACCACGGCATGGGCGGCATGAGTCACTCGTTTTCCCGCAACCTGCCCATGAACCGGAACGGCTCCGGAACCTCCTGGCACCCCGATGCCACGCCCATGTACGGCTACATGAAACACGCCGGCGACTGGATGCTCATGTTCCACGGTCAGCTTTGGCTGAGATACAACAAGCAGGATATTTTCAACAAAGGCTCGCGCGGCGATTCTCAACTGGATGCCCCCAACTGGTTTATGGGGATGGCGCAGCGCGAGGTGGGCAGACGCGGTTTACTACGCTTCAGTGTGATGATGAGCCTGGACGAACTGACTATGGGTGACCGAGGCTATCCGTTGCTGTTCCAGAGCGGCGAGACCTACGGCGGCGGCAAACGCCTGGTAGACCGCCAGCACCCACATGATTTGTTTTCTGAAATCAGCGTTGGTTACACGCACATGCTGAACCAGGACATGGACGTGTACGGCTTCTTCGGATATCCTGGGGAGCCACCGGTAGGACCGCCCGTGTTCATGCACCGCATCTCGGCGTTCAACAACCCAGAGTCGCCACTGGGCCACCACTGGCAGGATGCCACGCATATTACCTTCGGGGTAGCCACGGTGGGTTTCCGGTACAAGCAGTTCAAGCTAGAAGGCTCTAACTTCACCGGCCGTGAGCCCGATGAAAACCGCTACGACTTTGACAAAGCCCGCTTCGACTCTTATGCGGCTCGCTTATCCTACAACCCTTCGGAGAACTGGGCCCTGCAAGTATCGCGCGGCTGGCTGAAAAGCCCCGAGTCATTGGAGCCCGAGGAAGACGTGACCCGCACCACGGCCTCGGCGCTGTACAGCCGTCCGCTGCCCGGGGGCGGCGACCGGTTCTTTACTTCGGCCTTTATCTGGGGCTTCAACGGCGGCGGCCACCACAAAGAGCACTCGGCCATTGCCGAGGCCAACCTGCAGATGGACAAAACCGCCATCTACGGTCGCTACGAGTACGTACAGAAAACACCCGGTGAACTGGACCTCACAGACCAGTTTGACCACCACGATGTCTTTGACGTGCACGCCCTCACCCTGGGTACCAGCCAGCGCGTAGCCAATTTCGCCAACACCTATTTGACCGTAGGCGTGCAAGGCACTGTCTTCTCCCCAGACCCGCTGTTGAAAACCCTGTATGGCAAAACCCCGGTTTCCGGGGAGATTTACCTTCGGCTGAATCCCGGTCTGATGATGGGTAGCAGCCGGTCCCGCACCTCCTCCCAAGGCATGCAACACCAGCACTAAGTAAGTGGGTAGAAATTATAACCGCCATGTTTTGGGCTAGTTTTACTGAAAACGGGCCTAAAACACGGCGGTTGCTTTTAAGGTAAGTTGAGAAAGGAAGCTACTGGAAGCTTATTTAAAGTACCAAATAGCTGGCGCGAGTCTGAAGACTCGTGACAAAGGATGTGGCGAGTCTCCAGACTCGCCGAAAACCACCATCACTCATATTTAGTGTGCCAGTTGCATAGCAACGTGCGATGTCGCTGCTGTTGCAGCGAGGATGGTCGGAGACCATCCATCATCTGTAGGCACGAGTCTGGAGACTCGCGCCAGTTGCCAGGATGGAAGCAGATGCATTTGCAGTCTTAGGCTCTATTCTCTTTTCAGCCCCTTTTCTTCAAAATAGGCTGAAAAGAGACATCAGCCAAGCCGCAGAACTCGCGTTACAGGCTGTTCTCTATTCCCTTGCTGAAAGCATCAATAAAGGCGTGTTTGAGTACGTTGATGAAGGTCTTCCAGCTGTTGGTCTGTGGGTTGCTGAGATTACCTTTAATTGGAATCTGGGTAGCTACCTGGTCGCGGGGCTGGTTCTCAGCGGCCTCGGTGAAGACACCAATCACGGCTTCTTTCACGGCGCTCAGGATGCCGCCTTCTTTCTTGTCTTTCTTCCAGTTCAGGACCTTTACTTCTTCAAAAAAAGGTTTGATGTAGCCGTTCAGTTGACCATCTGTTGCTTTCAATTCGGCGTACATGTCCAGCTTGCCACGTTCTACGTCAAACTTGGCGTAGGCTTTGATAAAGTTGTTCAGGCTGGTGAGATTCACGCCCGTTAACTGACAATCGGCATCAAAATCGGGGATGCGTTTGAGGGCGTTCACCTGCATCTTCCCTTTCAGGGTGCCCCCGCCAATAGACTTACCGCTCACCGTAACCGAGGAAGGCAGCTTTTTACCCACTTCCTCCACGTTGGCCAGATTGAGGGCCACCAGTTCCATGCTGCTGATATGGAACCGGACATCGGGCGAGGCGGTGAAGTCCATGAACGCAAGCCTGCCGTTGTGCACCTCATAGCGGTTGATGGTAATGGGCATCAGGTCTTTGACTACTTCGGTCCAATGGTCCAGGCTGGGGTCTTCTTTAGAGTTGCCGGACGAGGAACTGGTCACCATGTTCAGCACCGGCCCGGTCATGAATACCTCGCCAACCAGTTTGCCTTTGAACAGAGATTTCCACTCAATGGACAAATCAGTA
Source organism: Sabulibacter ruber (assembly GCF_017355955.1). Lineage (GTDB taxonomy): Bacteria > Bacteroidota > Bacteroidia > Cytophagales > Hymenobacteraceae > Nibribacter > Nibribacter ruber_A. The sequence continues at coordinate 2,558,755 of NZ_JAFFID010000001.1, forward strand.
TGCAGGATGGTCAGGAACGGGTACTTGGGATTACCTTTCTCTTCTTTCAAAACCAGTCCTTCAATCTGGTATGCCCCCCGGATGAGCGCAATGTCCACGTCTTCCACGTAACCGGTATAGCCGGGCAGCTCGTCCAGCGTTTTGTTCACGTACTTTTTCACAATGAACGGAAGCGCAATCCTGAACGCCAGCAGCAAGACCACCACAGTCAGTCCTATCTTCAATGGTTTTGTGAGCCGAATAGCCATAACGTACCTGTTTTTACCTTAGCAGATTTCTCTCGCCCAATTAATACGAAAGCCTTGGAGCGCAGTTAAACAAGAAGCCAGGATAACCCCTTGGCAAGACATACAATACCTCTGATTCTGTAGAAGAAATAAAACGTGGACATTAATGTTTTCTGTGAAGAATAGAAAACACCAATGTCCACGTTATGGTACGCTATAAAGAAAAGTTGAATTTGCCTTTCTAAAGCCCGGCCATAAGATTATCTAGTTGCATTTAAAGGATACTGCCGATTTACTTTGTCCAGCACCACGTACAGTGAATCTTTAGTTGATGTAATCCCGGTTAGGATGATTCGGGTGGCGTTGGGCCGGGTGTAATGCAAAATCATTTTCTCTTTTTTAAGCTTAGAGGCAGCTTTTGCGTTACTTCTATTTTGGCCATTCTGGCCTCCGCCCCTTCTACCTTCTCCGCCTGCATTTCCGTGTTTATCCTGGAGGGTGAGGGTTTGGTTCAGGGTATCGGCAGCGTAGTAGAAAAACCGCCTTCCTCCGGCGATGCCGGTGAGCTCCCAGGTGCGGGACTCGTCTTTCTTATGGGGCACCCCGTTGGAGAGATCCAGCTTCACTTTTTGGTTGACTTTGAACGTAAGGGTGGAATGTTTCTCAAACGTGGCGTCCTGCCACCGCACCGAGTCAGTGGGCGAATAAGGCAGCACTTTGTTGTTGAGTCTGAACTCGGTGACTTGATAATAGCCTTCGGCACCCGCCAAGCCCGGGGTCACGGGTACTTTGATGAGCTTTTCTTCCCGGTAGTTGAGCACATGCAGGTAAGCCATTAATCCAAGATAGGTGAAGATGGGAATCGCTTTCAAAACGTATCGGCCGTATTGCTGCCAGGGCTTCTGGAAAGCGGGATAATGGTACACCGGCACCACGTCCTGCTCCAGCACAAGCAATTTCCAGAGCCGGGGAAGGTCATACAGCATCAGGAACAAGGCCAGGATCACAAAATAAGCGCTGTACACGTGCACCCCGCCGTCATAGGCATGGTTGATGTACACGATGTTGGCCGAGGCTCCGGCCGTGAGCGCCGCCCCCAGAAAGGTCGTCCGGCGGAAGAAAAGAAGCGTCCCGGCCAGGATCTCCACGAAGCCTAGGAAAATTTCATAATGCGGCACGATGCCCACCGACAACCAATACAATTTCTGTGCGGTGATATCGCCTAGGTTGGTAGCCAGCGTGCCCTGCGGCGGAAACGGCATCTGGATGAGAAACAGCTTCACAAACCCGAACTCAATCATGCCCAGCGCCACCCGGTAGCGCACCAGCACCCGCAGCCAATAGTAGAGCCTGTTGTATTCTCTGCGTCTGGCCCCACCCACCGACCAAATCACCGCCCCGGCCAGCGCCACTGCCAGAATCAGCCCGAAATCTGCGTAACTGACCAAGCCCCAGCGGGCGCTTTCTCCCTCCAATTCCAGAAATTTAGGCGAAAAACGGGCCAGGTTGGTCAAGTCGCGGTAACCCAAATGGAGCCAGTCCAGCGCCACCAGATCTTCATAGTACTGCCAACTGGTGGGCAAACTCATGATGACGAAAAAGATGAACGCCACCCTGAACAGGAACCGTTGCAGAGGAGTCCAGCCCTTAGGTTCTGATATAGACTCATTAGAAGAATCCCGGGACAAGGTCAGGGTTGGCGCAGGGAGCGTATCTACGGGTTGCATGATTGCAGGAAGTTAAATGAAAGGATGAGGGAGGAGGTTTACAGGGTGACCGGCTTCCGGCGACCTTTGTAGAGCAGGTAGTCTTTCTCCACCTTGTCCAATACCACGTACAGCGAGTCTTGCCGTTCATTGCGCCCACTTAAGACTAGCGTAGCCGCCGATGGTTTCCTGTAGCGGAGTTCCCATTGCTCAATCTTCTGGTCTTGGTGCAGGGGAAGCATAGTCAAGGTCTGCCGGAGGGAATCTACTTTCAGTTTGAAATACTGGCGACCGCCGTTACCTGCCGCCTCTGCCGGCACCTGGGTACCGGTTTTGGTGATGGGCGTAACCGCCGAATGCCCCGGCCCCCTGTTGATGCTGAGTGTCGGCCATTTCTCGATTACCACATCGTGCCAGCGAACGGAATCTGTCTGAGAGAAAGGCAGCAATTTCCCGTTGAGTTTGAACTCCCGCACCTGATAGCAACCAGCCTCCGCCGACAAAGCCCCGGATTGGCTTTCCTGTTTTTGGGCGTTCTCCTGCAGAGCCAAATAACCAAGAATGGCTAGACTGAAAACAGTAACGCTTTTCACAGCAAGTTGAAGCAGCTTAAACCAGCCTGCCGAAATAGTTACCCTTACTTTATTAGCGGCAGTAGGCCGTTCCAGCAGCAGCAAATTCACCACCCGTGGCACATCCTGCACCAGCAGGAACAACGCCAAAGTCAACAGGAAAGCGCTGTACACCAGATCACCCACCTCATAAAAGAGGTTCACGGCAATCACGTTCAACAGGAAGGCGGCGGCTATGGCGGCGCCAAACGTTGCGGTTCTTCTATAGAGCAACAAAAGCCCGGCTCCCAGTTCTATCAACCCGATCACTGTTTCATAAGAGGCCGAGGCTAATCCTGTGGTGAGCCAATAGATTTTCCAGGGCAGGAAATCGCCGTAGTTGGTGTTCAGTTCGCTCAAGGTGGGAGCCGGCATCTGCAGGTGGAAGACCTTCAGAAAACCGTAGGCCATTATCCCAAGCGCCAGCCGGTATCGCACCAAGGCTTTCAACCAATAGTACTCTTGGTGGTACTCAGGCCGCCGTTTGTCCCAAGCTCCCCAGAGAATACTCCCAGTAGCCGCTCCCAGCGCCAGAATCAACCAATCCAGAAAACTTTCCTGAGCCTGGAAACGGGGCAGATAGCGGCTCAACTGTACAATCTCAGATAAATCTAGCGGCCAGTGCAGCGTAAACAAACTGTGGTAGAACTTCCAGTTGATGGGGACGATCTGCAGCAGGAAATACAGGAAGAAGAGCCGGAAGGCTGCTTTTTCCAGCGGGCTCCACGCTGTTGTCGGGGTGAGGTTCTGTACTTGCGTCATGACTTATTAATACCCTTCGTTTTGGACCAGCGCTTTGTCTAGGGTGATTTCATCCACCGGCAGCGGCAGCACGTAGCGGCGGGCATCGGTGAGGCCCAGCACGGCCGCGGCCCGGTCGGTTCTCACCAGGTCAAACCAGCGGTGCGGCTCAAAGGCGAACTCTATGCGGCGCTCGTTCTCAATCGCTAACAATAAGGCTGCCTGATCGGTGATGGGAGTGAGCGCGGGAAGATCGGCGCGGCTCCGGACGGCGTTCAGGTCAGCCAAGGCTCCTTCCAGTTTAGTGGTGCCTCCTTGTTGGGCGCGGGCTTCGGCTCGGATGAGATACAACTCTGCGATGCGGATTACATAGGCGGGATCGGTGGCCGGGCTGCGGTAGTAGAGGTTTCCGTACCAGCGTCCATCGGCGGTTTTGGAGACCAGGGCACTGCGGTTCCCGCCAATGGCTGGATTGCTGACCAAGTCCACGAATGCGGTGTTTGGGGCCCATTGCCGGGTGCCGCCATTGGTGGGTGGTTGCCAGTTCCCGCGGTGGCTGTTGGTATTGGCGGCGCTGTAGGCCAGCTCAAACACTGATTCCTGCGAAGCCACCACGTTGTTGGCCCACCATGCCGAATAAGGCTTGACCAGGGTGTAGTTTCCTTCGCCAATCAACTTAGAGGCATATTCCTCGGCCAGAGCCCATTCTTTCTGGTACAGGTGGTATCGCGCCCGCAACGCCCAAACGGTTTTCTGGGTAGCCCTGATGCGGTTGGTGGTGTTGGGCAGCAGTTTCTCCGCTTCTGTTAAGTCTTTCAAGACCTGCGCGTAAGTATCCGCGACCATGCTGCGCGGGATGCCCCGGTTATCGGTGGCGGTGAGGGTGGGTTGCAAGTAAAGGGGCACGCCGCCCCACACCCGCGCCAAGTCAAAGTAAGACAGGGCCCGCACAAAGTAGGCCTCGCCCAGTAACTGGTCTTTCTTGGCCTGGGGAAAGGAAGGTTCCAAAGGCAAGGTAGGCACTTTGGCGATCACGTGGTTCGCGCTGTTGATGGTCTTGTAAATAGAAGACCATAACGTGGAGAGAATGGAGTTATCGGCGCGTACTTCATGGTTCACGAACTGCCCGGTGATGGCCTGCGAGCCGGTCCACTGGATGTTGTCGCCGGACAGGTACCCGATGGACGGAAAAGTGGTGCCATAGTACCCGTTCGCCGACAAGGTGCGGTACATTCCCCTAACGGCGGTCTCGGCGGAGGCGCCGTCCAGGATAGTTTGCTCGTCAGAGACGTATTGTTTCGGCTCCACGTCCAAAAAGCTGTCGCAGGAGACGGCGGTGAAGGCCAGGAAAAAGGCAAGGAGATATTGAGGCGTTTTCATAAAAATCGGCGGAAAATAGAAATTAGAGGATGATGTCAACCCCAAACTGCACCGAACGCGGCTGTGGCGGTGTCCCGAAGTCAAGGCCTTTCACATTCTGGTCATTGGTGACATTGGTCTCGGGATCAAGCCCTGAGTAATTGGTGAGCAGCCACAGGTTGGTGCCCACCGCGTACACCCGCAGTTTCTGGGTGCGCAGCTTAGACGTAATGGCTTTAGGAAGCGTGTAACCCACGGTAAATGACTTCAGGCGCAGGAAAGAACCGTCTTCCAGCAAGCGGCTGTTCTGCTCCAGGCGGTAGTTGTTGCCCACCGTGGTGAAGCGGGGCACATCGGTGATGTCGCCGGGTTTTTGCCATCTTTTGGTTGAATTGGCAAATAATACGCGGTCAGCGCGGGTGCCTCCGGCCATGTCGAAGAACTCGTTCATGTTATAGACCTCATTTCCGTACTGGAAGGTGAACAGCAGCCCGGCGTCAAAGCCTTTGTAGGAGAAATTACTGGTGAGCCCCCCGTAGAAATCAGGCATGGCGTTGCCCATGAGTTGCCGGTCGGCCACGGTAATCTGGCCGTCCTGGTTCACGTCTTCAAAGATCGCGTTCCCGGTTTGCGGGTCCACGTACAGTTGCTTGTACAGCCAGAACGTGTACAGCGAGTTACCCTGCTGCATCCTGAGCCAATCGCGGCTGTAGACATTGATGGGCGAGGCCAGCTTCTCAATCTTGTTCTTGTTGCCCGAGAGGTTGAAACTGGTGCTCCACTGAAAGTCATTGGTTTGCAGGTTCACCGTGTTGATGCCTATCTCAAAGCCGGTGTTGCTCACCTCCCCGGCGTTCTGGTAGTAGGTATTGAAACCGGTGGTACCGGGCAGCGGCAGTTGCAGCAGCAGATCGGTGGTGTATTTGCGGTAGTAGTTCAGCTCCAGCCCCACGCGGCCTTTGAAGAAACTCACGTCCAGGCCGGCGTTCCATTGCTTGGTTTTCTCCCAGCTCAGGTCATTGTTGGCCAGTTGCTGAGGCGCCGTGCCCGGCCGGTCGCCGCTGGGGGTATTGTCTGGGTAGCTGGAGCCTCCGTTCCAGAGCCCGCGGGAAGCGAAGTTGCTGATGCCGTTCTGGTTTCCGGTGGTGCCGTAGCTGGCCCGCAACTTCAGATCCGAAAGGAACTCCACGTCTTTCAGGAAGGCTTCTTCTTTCAATCTCCAGGCCGCGCCTACCGAGTAGAACGTGCCCCACTGATTCCCGCTGGCGAACTTAGAAGAACCATCGGCCCGTACAGAGGCCTCCAGCAGGTATTTGCCGGCATAGTTGTAATCGATCCGGGAGAAGAACGAAGCCAGGCTAGACTTGGTCCAGCTCTCCGAGCCGATGCGCGTGGCCGCCGAGGAAATTAGGGTAAAGGAATTATTGGCAAAGTTGGTACCCTGCGCCGAGGTTCCCGAAGTAACATCGCCCTGGATGGAATTCCCCACCAATACGCCCAGGCTGTGGTCTCCGCCAAAAGCGGTCCGGTATTGCAAGGTCTGTTCATTTACCCAGGTGGTCTTCTGCGTGATAGCCGAAGTCGCCAAGCCGTTGGTAGGCGATGCGCCCAGCAAGGTAAGCGTGTTCCAGTACTCAGACTCGTCATAGTTGTTATAGTCCAGGCCCCAACTGGTCCTGAACTTCAGGCCGGGCAGCAGCTCCGCATCCAGGTACAGGTTGCCCAGGTACCGGATGCTGGTGGTGGTCACGTCATAGTTGTTCAGTAGCACATCCAAGTTGTCCCACGGGCCCCATTTGGCGGGCGTGCCGTCCTCGTTCACTTTGGGCAGATAGGTGGCTACTAGCAACGCCGTCTGGAACATGCCGCCCTGCGGACCATCGCCGGCCCGGGCCTGGTTCCGGAAACTCCGGGAAAGATTGCTGCTGCTCCCGATCTGGATCTTATCAGTGATTTTCTGGTCCAGGTTCAGCCGGATGCTCGCCCGCTCAAAGTAGACAGGCTTCATGATGGATTCCTGCTTGGTATAGCCACCACCCAGGAAAAACTTGGTGCTTTCCGTTCCGCCTTGTACCGACAGGTCATAGTTTTTGAGGGAGGCCGTTCGGAAGATATCACTCAGCCGGTCATAGGTCTGCTGCTCCTCGGGCAAGCCGCGCCCACCTTCTGACCCCGGACGGAAAGGCCGGTTCTCATACGTCTGTTTTAAGGCCGGATTATCCAAACCAGAGTTAATCCAGGCTTCATTGTGGAGCGCGGCATTCTCGGGACCCGAGGCAATGTCCCATACTTTGGGCGTCCAGGCCCAGCCTTGGTATGCATTGAGGTTCACCCGGGGTTTGGTGTTGTACGCCCCGCGTTTGGTGGTCACGATGACTACTCCGTTGGCTGCCCGGGAACCATAGATCGCCGTGGCGCTGGCGTCTTTCAGCACCTCGATGCTTTCAATGTCAGCGGGGTTGATGTCGGCGATGGGCGAAGTGGATTTTCCGCCGGTGTTTACTGTTTGCAGGCTGGTGTTGTTCAGGAACACACCGTCTACAATATACAGCGGTTCGTTGCTGGCGTTGATGGAGGTATTCCCCCTGATCCGGATGAAAATTCCTTCGCCGGGCACGCCGGTATTGGAGCTGATCTGTACCCCGGGCGCCTTGCCCTGCAACTGAGCGTCAAAACTGCCCACCGGAATCTGCTTGGTTTCCTCGGGGTTCACCTTGGCCACGGAGCTGATGAGGTTCTTGCGTTCCTGCGTGCCGTAGCCTACCACTACCACTTCTTCCAGGGCTTTGGTGTCTTCCGTTAAGGTGATTTGAAGATTGGTCTGCGCCCCGTTGAAGGATACTTCCCTGGAGAGAAACCCGATGTAAGAAATCAACAACGTTCCTGTCTCAGCAGGGGTTTTCAGCTGGAAACCGCCGTTGACATCGGTGGTCACGCCAATGGTGGTATTCTTCACCACCACCGACACGCCCGTCAGAGGCTCTCCTTTGGAGGTAGTTACTTTTCCGGACAGCGTGACCTCTGGTTTTCTGAAATAAGACACCCTTGCATTATCTATGGGTGTCGCTTCGGCAGAGAACCGGAAAAGGAAAGGCAATAACAAGACAGCACTGCTGAAACGTAGCAGTTTTTTCATAAGAAGGTGAAAATTATAAAGTAGATAAAGTGGGTAAAGCTGGCCTACCCGCACATTGACGGCATGTGCCTTAAGAGCTTCAAACCCAATAGAAAATCAGAGTAGAGCGAGCATCCGGCAAGCACATACCTCTCCCAGCCCACGTTTAGCTGCTTTTCGGCAAGCTGATGTGGAGTATTGGGGAACAAGAAAGGCTATAAGGATTGGTTAGCTGTTGTACCTGCGGACGCAGCCAAGGGAAGGCAGGTGCCTGTCACGGAAGGGAATCAACAACAACAGCAGTACAGGCTGAACATGCAGAGGGAATGACCTAATGGATAGTGGCTCGGCCTCCATCGGCCCAGGAAGTTTACATCCTCGGGTGGTAAAAGATGACTTTCCATATGCGTAATGTTAGTAAGTGTTTCTTCTTGGCACCTCTTCTTCTACTCACATCCCTTAATCTCTATAGAATTGGTAGACAAATAAAGAAAACCATTTCAATATCACCAAACAAAATCTTCATTAATTAGCAGAATGGCTGTAAACGCAGTGGATTACTTCCCTCATTCTCAACACAAACAGACAAACCTTCTCATTATTTAAACATGAAAGATCCCTGCTCCACAAAGAAAAGATATTCAACAATTAGATAAAGCTCCCGACCCTTGCATCAGTACCTGAACCCAGCGCAGGGTCTATGGCAGCGCTGCCTCCAGCATGGCTTCGCCAAATAAAAGCAAACTGGCCAGGGAAGCGGCCTGGTGCCTGATCTCCCGTAAAGCCGTGGATTCATACAGCAATCCTTTCAGCGGAGGACCTAAAGTGAATAGGTTCTCTATGGGTAGGCCTTCGGCGTTGAGCAGGTTCCCGGCAGGGGTGGCGGTTACGCCCATTTTCAGGTCATCGGGGCAGATCAAACCCTCGCTCAGCAATTGCTGCACCAGGGGATCTTTGCTTTTGGTGTAATCGCAGAGCGGACCGGTGCAGTTGATGACCATGGCAACTTCCAGTATTTGGGTACCGGTGTTGCCCCTCTCCCTGATCTCTGCGTGGACCATTTTCCCGTTGGCGTGGAGGTCCACCAGAGAGGCGGCTTTCACCTCTAGTTGCCCTTTCTCCTGCAGTTGCCGGAGCATGAGGGAAGAGGCAAGCGGCATCCGGTGCCGGTGTATTTCCCAATAGGGTTTCACATGCCTAAGGAACTGTTTTTTCTCCTGAAACGAAAAATTATGCCAGATACCCGAGAGCGAATCCCGCAAGGCATCTACCACGCTGTGCCAGGCATACCCTTCCTGGGCAGCTTTTCTCACCTCTTTTCTGAGGAGTCGCATCGCTTTCAAAGGAGAAAGAGGCCGCTGAAGACGCACTGGAGCCAAAGGGTAAGGCACGGCGTCCACTTGATGGGTCTGCGGGAGCAAGCCATGCCGGGAAACCACGTATATTTTGCCCTGATGCCCTTTCTTTACCAGACTGCCCACCAGATCTACCATGGTCAGGCTGGAGCCCAGCAGCAGAACGGGCGCGTGCGCCGGCAACGCGTTCAGGATTTCCGGAGACCAGGGCGAGGCTTTGTACAGAGGACTCTGGTAAAAGGCTTTGTTGGGAATGGGAAGGTCGGCGGGCGGAAGATTACCAAGTGCCAGCACCACTTTCTGGGCCATTACCTGAGAGCCGTTTCTCAGTGACACTGCAAAAGAATAGTTCTTCCCTCTTTTCTCCACAGCCAGCACCTCCTGAGTCAGCCGCACCAGCCGAACTCCTTTCAACGCATCGGCTTCGGCCACCGCCAGGCAATCCTCTACGTAATCGCCGAAGACACATCGCGGAACAAAAGAGTCTGGGCTTATCGGGTCCGGCAAAAGCGTTGGATAGACGGGTTGGTGCTCCGTTAACCAATCCAGAAAATGATGGGGCATCTCGGGGAACAAGGTCATGCGGGCCGCCGGTACATTCAAAGGTTGGAAAGGCAAACTGCTGCTGTAGGCCACTCCCCGGTGCATTTTCCGGGGTTCCTTTTCTATGAGATAAACCGTGGTGGCCTCCCGGGCCGTTCTCAGCAGGTGGATAGCCGTCAGGGTCCCACTTAATCCTCCTCCCACAATGGCAATGCTTGTATGATCCATTCTAATCTTGTTTAGGGCCTAGTGTAAAGTGCGAAAACGAGTTGGAAGGAGTAAGGAAAAGTAAGCCTAAAGAGTAGTAAGCAAATCAATTATGCGGGTTTGTACCTATACGAGGACAGCCGTAGGGGGTTAGTGAATTTATTCTTATTCAATCCGATTTTCATCTATCCTACCCCACTCTAGCTTCCATCGAACTCAAACGCCCGCCCGGCTGTTTTCAGAGCAAAAGTCTAGAGTTCCATTTTAAGACTGATTTCCTGAAAACAGGCTTAAAACGCCTTTCCCAACTCAGCACTCCGAACTCAAGACTCAGAACTCCTTTTAGTACCTTTGCCCAAAATTGAATCCGTTGACTTCCGCTCCTAAAATCCTGCTCATCACGCCGCCGCTCACGCAGCTGAACACGCCCTATCCGGCCACCGCTTACATCAAAGGTTTCCTACGCGGTCGGGGCTTTGACGTGGCTCAAGCTGATTTTGGATTGGAGTTGGTATTGCGCCTGTTTTCCCGCAAAGGCTTGAACCAGGTGTTCCAGGCCATCTTGGACGGCACTTACGAGCTATCGGATAACAGCCAGCGGATGCTGCGCCTGCGTAAGTCGTACATGGATACCATTGAGCCGGTCATTCGTTTTCTGCAGGGCCGCGACAGCACGCTAGCCCATCCTATTGCTATGGGTTCTTTCCTACCTGAGGCGAGTCGTTTTCTGCAGTTAGCGGATTTAGAGGAAGCCTTCGGAACGATGGGCATCACTGATAGAGCCCGACACTTGGCCACCCTGTACCTGGAGGATTTAGCGGATTTGATTAAAGAGACTGTGTGCCCGCACTTCGGCTTCAGCCGCTACGCGGATAAACTTGCCATGAGCGCCACCTCTTTTGACCCGCTAGAAGAAGAACTGCAAACGACTCCTAATTTGGTAGACCAGATGCTGCTGGATTTGTTAGCCGAACGGATGCAGGAAGTGCAGCCTGAGGTGGTGGGTTTCTCCGTTCCCTTCCCAGGTAACCTGTACGGTGCGTTGCGACTGGCGCAGTTCATCAAGCAAAAGTACCCGCACGTGAAAACCCTCATGGGCGGCGGCTACCCCAACACCGAACTGAGAAGCCTGCGCGAGCCACGCATTTTCAAATACATTGATTTTATCACGTTGGATGACGGAGAAGGTCCGTGGCTGAAGCTGCTGGAGCATTTCCAAGGCCAGCGTTCTATAGAGCAACTGCAGCGCACCTTCTTGCTGCTGAACGGCGAGGTGCAGTACCTCAACGGCTCCACCGATGCCGATATCCCGCACACAGAGGTAGGTACGCCTGACTACAGTGACCTGAAACTGCACGAGTACCTGAGCGTGGTGGAAGTGCTCAACCCCATGCACCGCCTCTGGTCCGATGGTCGCTGGAACAAGCTCACTGTGGCACACGGCTGCTACTGGAAACGCTGCTCTTTCTGCGACATTACCTTAGATTACATCGCCCGCTACGAGACCGCGCCGGCCACGCTGCTGGTAGACCGCATTGAGCAGATCATCGCCCAGACTGGTCAAACTGGTTTCCACTTCGTGGATGAGGCCGCGCCGCCACTGGCCCTCCGTGACTTGGCCATTGAACTGCTCCGCCGGGGCGTGAAGATTACCTGGTGGGGAAACATCCGCTTTGAGAAAACCTTCTCCGCTGATCTTTGCCGCTTGCTAGCAGCTAGTGGTTGTATTGCGGTATCTGGCGGATTGGAAGTAGCCTCTGACCGCCTCCTGGCGAAGATGGAAAAAGGCGTGAGCATTGCCCAAGTAGCTAGAGTGACGCGTGATTTTACCGCTGCAGGTATCATGGTGCACGCCTATCTGATGTACGGTTTCCCCACCCAAACCGCGCAGGAAACCATTGACTCCTTGGAAGTGGTGCGGCAGCTGTTTGAACAGAACGTGATTCAGAGTGGATACTGGCACCGTTTCTCCATGACCGCCCACAGTCCGGTGGGTAAGAACCCTGAGAAATATGGAGTAGTAAAAGTAGGCCCGGAACCCGGCTTGTTTGCTGATAATGACTTGTGGCATGAGGACCCACAAGGAGCCGACCACGAGCTTTTCGGGGCTGGTTTGGCGAAAGCGTTGTATAACTACATGCATGGCATCGGGCTGGAGGAGCCGCTTTCGTTTTGGTTTGATTTCAAGGTTCCTCGTGCTTCTCATCCTAAGAACATGATTGCCCAAGCCGTGGAAGCCATCGGCAAACCGGATTCTGAGAAGCAGAACCTTCGCGTACTGTGGCTGGGTAATGCCCCGGAAATAGAAGTAGTCACCAAAACAAAGAAAGGCCGCACCTTCCACAACGCCCTGCTCACCTTCACGGAGAAAACCGAGGAGTACGAGATCAGAACCTCGCCGGAGATTGGTCAATGGCTGCACCGCTGGCTCACCCGTCTGGCAGAGGATTACGGCACCAAGTTCCTACTGAAAGATATGGCCGCTGATTACCCTGAGGGCCAGATGTTCACCTTCCAGGAGTTCCTGATCACGGATACGTGGCTGGATTTACGGGAACGGGGCTTGCTTGTGGTGTAAAACCTGAATATGGGCTGTTTTCTGGGAAAAAGCCTGTAAACGGTATTGGCATAGACACTCGTAGGACCTTCGGACACTACGAGGTCTTTTGAGCATCTCTATGGGGCGGAAGTAACTTAAAGGAATCTTAAAGCAAGTCACGGAAGTAACTTCCGCGCCATAGAAATAAAGCAGAGTAGATTACTGATTGTACATAAACTGAATCGGGGCTGTTTTGGTGAAAACAGCCCCGATTCAGTTTTATAGTTAGTACTGGTACTCCGCTCTTTTCTGCTCCCATTCATGAAACGGCAGAAAGGTTTCTTCTCTTTCTTCGTCAAAGTAAATCCAACCATTCGCAGCCGTAGACAAGTCTTGTAATGTAGCTATGACATGGGAGGTGAACTTAAGTCTACCGTACTCTTTCATTTCTCCCTGCAGAGCTTTCCATAAATGAAATTCAAGGTCTTTCATCCAAGCAGCGCGATAGGCCTCCTCAGACAAAAAACTCATATACTCAGCCAGGGCACGTTGTGATGGGGTTAAATCAAGAAGCATCTTTTTGGACGACAAAATCCATTACTGGTTGAACAGTTTCAAATACTCGCTAATCGGGCCTAAGCCCATCTCGGCGCGGCGTTTGTCTAAGTTGGCTTCGTCTTCCACTTTGTAGAGCTCGTACTTTTTAGTGGTGGGGTTCATCTGCATCTGGCTGCCATAGAGTTGGGGCAATCCGCGGTTCATGCGCACACGGTCTTCCATGAGGGCCAGGCTGCTTTTGGAAGCTTCGCCTTTGGCAGCGGCTTCGCGCAACAGAGGCAAGTACTTCTCCATGAGTTCACGGTCAGAGTGCTGAATTACCAGGAACGCAGCCTGGCTGGCTTGTTGCCCCACCAGGCTTTTGCCCGGCCAGCCATGTTTCTCTATGATCTCAACTAGTTGTTGTTGGTTGATTTTGTCCTGGGCCTCCATTTTTGCCATCAGGTCTTTCCACTGCTGGGATTCCATGCCGTAGTTTTTCTGCACAGAATCAACCATGGCGCGGTAAAGCTGATCGGTCTCAAGGATTTTCTCCAGTTGGGCTTTCAGGGGTTTGTTGTAGTTGGCTTCCAGTTTGGCGAGCTTAGCATCCAGGTCTTGCACCAGTTTAGCCCAGCGTTTATCTGTGTGCAGGCTGGCAAGATCAGTGTCTTTCTGGAGGTGGCTTTTGTTTTCCCAGCCTTTTGTCACGGCTTGGTTTAGGTAGGTGAAGGCTTTGTTTTTATCGCCGGCCAGAGCCCAGGAACAAGCCGCGTTGTAATAGTCGGTGCTGGTGGCTTTGCCGGTTTTCAGGAACTGGTCATAAAGCTGACCGGAGCCTTTGTAGTCTTTGGCCTGGTACCTGGCAAACGCATCAGAAGCGGTTTGCGCAAAGGCATATTGCCCGGGGCCAAGCAACAGCAACAAGAAGAAAGCGTAAACAAACTTTTTCATGGGGTAGGGTTTGGTGTTTTTCTAAGTGAATGTATGTAGAAAAAGCAGTTCCTACCAGAGTTTAACACTCTTTAACAATTCTGTGCGGTTGTCAACACCTCAGTTTATTTAGACTGAGCGCTGCATGTACAGGTCGCGCTGCACATCCTGCCCTACCACAAAGGTTAACTCGCCCGCCTCTGCAAAACCGTATTTCTGGTAAAACCTAATGGCGCGGTGGTTGCTTTCCCACACGGTGAGCCACACCACATCATGCCCGTTTTGCTGGGCGCGTTCTAAGCTCATTTTCATCAAAGTGTCGCCTAAACCCCTCCCTGTCCAGGCTTGCAGCAGGTACAGACGGCTGATCTGAAATGGCTTTTGGCCGGAGATCTCGGGCGGAGCCGGGGCGGTGTTCCACTTCACGTAAGCCACGGCTTCTCCTTCGGCTTCCACAATCAGGAACTCGGTGTGGGGGGCGGCTAACTCAGCGGCCTGCAATTCCGGAGAGTACATGGTGGGGTGAAACGCTTCCATGTCCTCGGGTTTGTTGTAGGGAGCAAACGTTTCGTCAAACGTGCGCCAACCCAGATCGGCGAGCAAATAAGCATCGGCGGCAGTGGCGGCCCGGAAGGTAAACTGGTCTGAAGGTAAAGCAGGCATGCAGAAATTTTCGGCAAAGGTACAGAGTACAATGCTTTAGTTTTCTGCCCGTTTTGAGGAAAGCAGGCAGAAAACTCCTGCCGGTGAAGCCTAATTTAGACTGCTTCTAAGTGCACACCTGCGTATACTAGAGTTTGATTTCGCAATCCAATCTTATTCATATGTCTAAAGACCATTCCCCTGACCAGTTTCTTCCGGAAAACGAGGGCGGTCAATCCCATTCAGATGCCCGGCGCACCTTCCTGAAGCAATCTTCCATCTTAACGGCGCTGGCCCTTACCCCCACGGCGGCCATCAAGGCGGCTGAACTGAAATTTGAGGAGAAAGTGGCGGCGGTGTTCGAGAAAGTGAACATCACGCTGGACATCAACGGCAAGAAACAGAAGCTAGCAGTAGAGCCGCGCACCACCCTGCTGGACTTGCTGCGCGAGCAGCTGAACCTCACCGGCACCAAGAAAGGCTGTGATTACGGCCAGTGCGGAGCCTGCACTGTACACGTAGACGGGCAGCGTGTGTTGTCTTGCCTCACCTTAGCCGCTATGGCAGACGGTAAAGACATCACCACCATTGAGGGCCTTGCCAACGGCGACAAACTGCACCCCATGCAGGAGGCTTTCATCAAGCATGACGGTTTCCAGTGCGGGTACTGCACGCCGGGCCAGATCATGAGCGCGGTAGCCTGCATCAGGGAAGGCCACGCTGACTCTGACGAGGAGATCCGCGAGTACATGAGCGGGAATCTTTGCCGGTGCGGCGCCTACCCCAACATTGTCAATGCCATAAAAGAGGTTAAAAACGGAGGACACAAAGTATGATACCGTTTCAGTACGTAAAACCCAGCAAGCAGAAAGCGGCCATTGACACCGTAGCCAAAGATGACACCGCCATGTTCATTGCCGGAGGCACTAACTTGGTAGATCTCATGAAGCGCGGCATCATGAACCCTGAAAAGCTGGTGGACATCAACAAACTGCCGCTCCGCAAGATTGAGAAAGAAGACGGGCACGTGCGCATTGGCGCCCTGGCCTTGAACGGGGCCGTGGCCGAAGACAAGCTGATCCTGGAAAAGCACCCACTGTTGTCGCAAGCCCTGAACGCTGGGGCTTCGGCGCAGCTCCGGAACATGGCCACCGTAGGCGGGAACATCATGCAGCGCACCCGTTGCAATTACTTCTATGACACCAACCTGCCCTGCAACAAACGTGAACCCGGCTCTGGCTGCGGCGCTTTGCAAGGCTTCAACCGCATGCACGCCATCTTTGGGCACAGCGACAAATGCATTGCCGTTAACCCCAGCGATATGAACGTGGCCCTGGTAGCGCTTGATGCCGTGGTGCTGGTCTCAGGCCCTAAAGGCGACCGAAGAATCCCGTTTGCGGAGTTCCACCGCCTGCCCGGCGATACCCCGCAAATCCATACCAACCTGCAGAAAGGCGAACTGATTACGGCGGTTGACATACCTGAGCACCCATACACCAAACACGTGAACTACCTAAAAGTGCGGGACCGGACGTCCTATGCTTTTGCCCTCGTTTCAGTAGCCGCGGCGCTGGACCTGGATGGCAGCAACATCAAATCCGCCAGGTTAGCCATGGGCGGTGTGGCGCACAAACCGTGGCGCCTGCAGGAGGCCGAGCAGTTCCTGGCCGGCAAACCCGCCACCGAGGCTTCTTTCCGCCAGGCCGCCGAGATTGCCATGCGTGGCGCAAAAGCATTTGAACACAACCAATTCAAGTTGAAACTAGGCCCTAACACCATTGTACAGGCGCTGAAAAATGCGGCAGCAGCCGTGTAATCCTTCTCACTTTATGAAAGAATATTTCTTCCAAGATAACATGGGCAAGCCCATGGACCGGGTAGATGGTCGGTTAAAGGTGACGGGCGGTGCCAAATACTCTGCAGAATTTGAGTTGCCCAACATGAGCCACGGGGTTCTGGTAGGCAGCACCATCACCAAAGGGCGCATCAAAAGCATTGATACAAAAGCCGCCGAGCGGGCCCCGGGCGTACTGGCCGTTTTGCATTACCAGAATTCGCCTAAGGTGCCGGGCTACGTACAGGCCGCCCACCCCACAGAGCCTAAACCAATCGGGCAACAGCACCGCGTTTTTTATGATGAGCAGGTGTACTTCAATGATCAGCCCATTGCCATTGTAGTAGCAGATACGCTGGAGCGCGCGCGCTATGCCGCCCGTTTGGTGAAAGCGCAGTACGAAGAAGAAAAGCACGCCACCAGCTTTCCTAAACACCAGGGCAAAGCTTTCTTGCCCACGGCCGCTCAGCGTAACCCTAAGCATGGCCTTAACGACTACGTGCGCGGCAAAGCCGATGCGTACAAAGGTGAAAACCTTAAAATAGAAAGCGAGTACGTCATTCCGTCTGAGATGCACAACCCCATGGAGCTGCAGTCCATTATTGCCCATTGGGAAGCGCCTGACAGACTCACCGTATATGACAAAACCCAAGCCGTAATTGGCAGCCAGAACGCTTTTGCCCGCGAATGGAAAATTCCGGTGGAAAACGTAAAGGTGATTGCCACGTTTGTGGGCGGGGCTTTTGGGAACGGTTTGCACACCTGGCCCCACGAGACTGCCGCCATCATTGCCGCCAAAAAAGTAAACCGGCCGGTAAAACTGATGCTCACCCGCGAGCAGATGTTCACCATGGTAGGTTATCGGCCGTTTGCCTGGCAGAAAGTAGGCATGAGCGCTACGCCAGACGGCAAGATCACGGCCATCACGCACGAAGCCATTGGGCAGACCTCTTCTTACGAGGAGTTCACAGAGTCTACGCTGCAGCAGACGCGCATGATGTACACCAGCCCCAACGTGACTACCCGGTACCGCATTCTGCCGCTGGATGTGAGCACGCCTATCTGGATGCGCGGCCCCGGCGAGGCCACCGGTGCTTTTGCGTTGGAGTCTGCCATGGACGAGATGGCGCACGTGCTCAAGATGGACCCGCTGGAATTCCGCCTGAAAAACCACACCGATAGAGATCCTGAGCGCAATTTGCCCTGGTCTACCAAATTCCTGAAAGAAGCTATGCTCATGGGCGCCGAAAAGATTGGCTGGAACAAACGCCAGCTGCAACCCGGCTCCCTGCGCAACGGCGATTGGCTGGTAGGCTACGGCATGGGCGTGGGTACGTTTGGCGCGCACCGCAATAGAGCCTCGGCCAAAGCTACTATGTTTGCCGATGGCAGGGTAGTCATCCAGAGCGCCACCACTGATATTGGTCCTGGTACCGGTACCGTCATGGTGCAGATTGCCGCCGATGCCTTGGGCATTTCGCCGGACAAAATCATCTTTGAACTGGGTAACTCGCTGTTTCCGCCGGCGCCAAGCCAGGGCGGTTCTGCTACGGTGGCCAGCGTGGGCTCAGCAGTGCGGGATGCCTGTATCGCCTTGAAAAAGAAACTGGCCAGCCTTACCACCGGCAACGCCGACTCTGGTTTCCGGAACGCGAAGTACGAGGACCTGACGTTCCAGAACGGGCAGATCTCCCTTACCAGCTCGCCGGGCACCAAGCTCTCCTATACTGATGTGCTGAAACAACAGAAACTACCGGAGATTGAGGTAACCGAGGAATCAAGACCCAGCAACGAGGAGCGGCAGAAGTATTCAATGTACTCTTTCTCCGTGCATTTTGCCGAGGTACAGGTGCACCAGCTTACCGGTCAGGTTAAAGTGACCAAGGTGGTTACCTGCGCCGATGCCGGTAAAATTGTGAACAAGAAAACGGCCGGTAACCAGATGATTGGCGGGGCCGTGGGCGGCATTGGCATGGCCCTCACCGAAGGCGCTGTGATTGATGACCGTTTCGGGCGGTACGTGACCAAGGATTTTGCGGAGTACCACATTCCCGTTCACGCCGACACCCCTGACATTGACGTGGTCTTTGTGGATAAACCAGACTTCATCAACAACGCCATGGGTACCAAAGGTATCGGAGAGATTGCCATCATTGGGGTAGCCCCAGCCATCACCAATGCCATCTTCAACGCCACTGGCAAACGCATCAATGAATTGCCGGTTACGCCAGATAAACTGATTTAAGGACTTCCTTTATACACAGAAAAGCCGCTCTACAAATTGCAGAGCGGCTTTTCTGTTTTATGCCTGTTTTCTGGGAAACGGGCTTAAATCAAGATTATTAAAAGTTAATACCGATAACCGGGAAAATACTTGATGTCTAACACCATATAGTCTTCATCATGACCGGTGTTGCTCATAGTATCACCGCCATCGTCTACTATTTCTTTAACTTCAATGATTCCATAAACCACCCATGAGGTATCAAAAGGATAACGAGCTTTGAAAACATACACGTCACCTACCTGAACATTCTCTACCGTACTTTCATCAGGACCATACTGTCTCATGGCTAAAGCAACCTGATTGGGTTGGGTCCAGTTCTTACCACCAGCCGGAACTTTCACAAAGGTAGCCTGTCTGCCGTCATTTCTTTCACCAGAGGTAAATGCGTGGTAAAACTGGTTATCAGACCAACTTCTGGGAGAGTAAATGTTCTGAACCAAGGCAAAAGGCGACCTCCCATTTTCATCTACCAGTGCCTGCCGGGGAAATTCACCTATCCTGAAATCAACTATACTGAGCGAATTAGCTGAGTTACCCCAGTAGTTGTACAGTTTCATGCCCTTGTATACCAGTGGCTCGGCAATGGTCAATCTTATTTCAGGGGCTTTGCCGGTAATTGGGTCTTTGTAAATGGTGCCGTCCTCCTCCTGTGCTTCTACGGTCAGGACAATGTCTTCTCCGGGCTTGGCTTGCAAAATGTAACTGTTCACCAGGTACTCAAGCGTGTACTCGTTCATCCATACTCCATTCTGCTGGGTAAGCTGGCCACTACCCACCATCAGGGGCCATTCCCGCCCCCGTAAGTTGTCATACACTTTGAAGTCTTTTATTCCCTGGTTTGTCTCAAACCTGAAGTTGTACCGAATGGTGTCACCTGAATAAACCCGCATGTCCGTGGCCGGACGGTCTTTAGGCAGGTACCCGTTATTGGTGTACTTGGAGAAAACCACGGTAGAAGTTAAGGCCGAATAAGGAGCTGGTGCCGGGTCCTCCTCATCAGAACAGGAAGCCATCAGGAACGGGGCGGCAAGCAGCCAGAGCAAGTGTACTAGTTTACGCATAGGGTTTAGTAGGTAAGGAGTAGGTTCTGTTCGCCAGTTTCACTCTACCCAACTGCTTTCCCTTGCGCTCCTGGCCGAACTTGAACTCTTCAAACAAAGACCAGGCCAATCCTTTAAACCCCTATCACCCAGAAATATTTATTAAGCAACATAGGGGTAAATCATTGTTTTATAGTCTGTTCTGAAAACCAGCCAGTAAACCCCCATGTTACGCTTCTTTTTTCTTTTAATCCTGACTGCCATAGCTCATTGCCTCACGTACGGCCAGGACGGCCCCGAAGCTTCTACAAGGACAACCCCTACCCAAACTTCCACCACAATCATCGTTCCTGGTGATTCGCTCAGTACCTCTCCATCCAATCAGCTTGAGGTTGGCAAGTGAGCCACCTTCCTCCGCCAGTGGGCAGAGCGTTTTAAGCTTGTTTTTAGAAATGAGGCCTTAAACGGTTTCTATAAAGGGAACCAGGCTGTGTATTCTGCATTCGGTCACCAGAATACCCGCTTTGAAAATCGTAGTGGTCCTCTAAGCCAGAGCAGAAATAAGAAATCCTGTTTCGGGGCTGGTTTCTGAAAATCAGCTCTGAAACAGGATTTCTATTGATAAAAAACGAGCTACTTAGTCGCGTTTGCTCTTGAGCAGTTTGCGCAGTTCAGCCAGTTCATCGCGGTATTTGGCGGCTTGCAGGAAGTCCAACTCTTTAGCGGCGGCTTCCATCTGCTTCTCGGTTTTCTTGATGACTTTCTCCAGCTCGTCGCGCTTCATATACTGCACCACCGGATCGGCGGCCACCGACATCAAGCTCTCGTCTGGTCCAGCGTATACCTTCGGCTCTCTCTTGTTGGAATCTGCCACGGAGGTTTGTTCCATAATCGCCTCTTTGGACTTGTACACCGTGCGCGGGGTAATGCCGTGCTCCAGGTTGTACTCCATCTGCACGGCGCGGCGACGGTTGGTCTCGTCAATGGCGCGTTGCATGGAGCCCGTGATTCTATCGGCGTACATGAGCACCTTGCCGTTTTCGTTACGGGCGGCCCGGCCGATGGTCTGGATCAACGACCGCTGATCGCGCAGGAAACCTTCTTTGTCGGTATCCAGAATGGCTACCAAGCTTACCTCCGGCAAGTCAAGACCCTCGCGGAGCAGGTTCACGCCTATGAGCACATCTATTTCGCCTAAACGAAGCTCGCGCAGAATCTCCACCCGCTCCAAAGATTTCACCTCTGAGTGGATGTACTTCACCTTAATGTTGAGGCGCTCCATGTATTTGGTGAGTTCCTCGGCCATGCGTTTGGTCAGCGTGGTCACCAATACGCGGTCTCCGGCTTTGATGCGGTTATCTACCTCGTCCAGCAGATCATCAATCTGGTTCTGGCTAGGCCGAACTTCGATTTCCGGATCCAACAAACCGGTTGGCCGGATGATCTGCTCTACAATCACCCCTTCTGATTTCTGGATCTCGTAATCGCCGGGCGTGGCACTCACGAAGATGACCTGGTGCATGAGGCTCTCAAACTCATTGAACGTGAGCGGACGGTTATCCATGGCCGCTGGCAAACGGAAACCGTATTCTACCAGCGCGGTTTTGCGGGAGCGGTCACCGCCCCACATGGCGCGTACCTGCGGCAAGGTGGCGTGGCTCTCATCAATCACCATCAGGAAATCATCGGGGAAGTAGTCCAGCAAACAGAACGGACGGGCACCGGGAGCCCGGCGGTCAAAGTAGCGGGAGTAGTTCTCAATACCGGAGCAGTAACCCAGTTCCCGGATCATCTCTAGGTCAAACTCAGTGCGCTCTTTGATGCGTTTGGCTTCGTTGTCGCGGCCTTCTTTGAGGAAATACTCGTGCTGGGCCACCATGTCATACTGAATCTCGCTGATGGCCTGGTTCAACGTGTCTTTGCCCGTCACGAAGAGGTTAGCCGGATATAGCGTGATGCCTTCCTCATCGGCAATCTTCTTGCCGCTCTGCGGGTCAATGCGCTGGATAGACTCAATCTCATCACCCCAGAAATAAATTCGGTAGGCGAAATCGGCGTAAGCCGGGAAAATGTCTACGGTATCACCCTTCACCCGGAAAGTTCCACGTGTGAACTCCACCTCGGTGCGGCTGTACAGGATAGACACGAACTGATACAACAGGTTATTGCGGCTCACCTTCATGCCCGGGGCCAGCGGGATCACGTTCTTCCCGAACTCCTCTGGGTTGCCAATACCGTAAATACAGCTCACCGAGGCTACCACAATCACATCGCGCCGGCCAGACAACAGGGCCGACGTGGCATGCAGACGAAGTTTCTCAATTTCTTCGTTGATGGCCAGGTCCTTCTCTATAAATACATCTGAAGAAGCAATATAGGCTTCTGGCTGGTAGTAGTCATAGTACGAGATAAAGTACTCTACCGCGTTATTGGGGAAAAACTGCTTGAACTCACCATACAACTGGGCAGCCAAGGTTTTGTTATGGCACAACACCAGTGTTGGCTTTTGCACCTGCTGTACCACGTTGGCCACGGTAAAGGTTTTACCGGTACCCGTGGCACCAAGCAGCACCTGGGCTTGCTCCCCGTTGTTCACGCCCTCCACTAGTTGGGCAATGGCGCGGGGCTGGTCGCCGGTAGGTTTGAATTCTGATGTGAGTTGAAAATTCATGTACTACAGATTACAATCAAAGGTAACGTTTTATAACATTAGCTTTAGCAATAGAGTTTAGCACTTGGCTAAATAAACTAGCGTTTTGCCTCTATTTTCTTTAAACCAAACAAAAAACGCCGCTTTAACTAAAGCGGCGTTTCTGGATATACATAGTTTTATCTTGGTTCTGATTTTAATCTTTCCAACAGCAGGTGATTCTCAGTGAAGTTTAGTTGCAGGAGCTTTCGCTTACGGTGAGCACTTTCACGTGCGGGTAAATGATTGGGATAAAGCCCGGGCAATCTGGTGCTTCTTTTGGATCCAGCGGTCTCATGGTAATGTATAGCTTCTTACCGGGCACCTGATACAGATGGTGTAAATCAAAAGTGTTTACATATACCGTATCATTGTCTGGCTTGGCTCCTACCATACTGGCAGCCGAGGTATCTGTGATACCCAAAACAGTACCGCACCCTTGGTCAATGACTACCGCCGGATAGCATTTGGTGACCTCTTCTTCCTCTTTACAGCTCCAACATGCAATTGCGGCGGCTAAAACCGCAAAAGCGAATCTACCTCTTTGCATTTTCTCTATATGCTTTTGTCTTTAAGTATTAAAATTAAGCAATTAAATGTTTAAGGCAATACCAATGCATTCTTTTTCAGGCTTTTGTCAGCCAACGCTTTCTGTGCCTGCTCCTTTAAGGAAGTAATCATGTTCTCTTCTTTTTCACTGACAACATCTTTGATTTCTTCCTTCAGCCAAAGAGAAGCACTACCCACATACAAGGGAACAGAGAAAATCAGCGCCCAGGTTCTTACCACTTTGGGGAGAGAGTAAGTCTTGTTCATGGTTGAAAAGTACTTGGGTAAAATAATTGCTGAATTAAGTAGACCTAAAACTGAAGGTCTACCCCTATTCAGGTTATGAAAATAATTTAAAATCTACTTAGTCAAGCGCCATCTGCCCCCAATGTTCACCCCTAGTTGATAAGGGTTTGCCTGTTGCTGATTCTCCCGCACCATGGGTGAAAGAGAATAAACAAATTCAGGGGCCACCAGAATACTCATTTTCCTGGTCACATCGTATCCGAGCCCAATGGAGGTAGAAGTAGCCCACTGCATGGTCCGGAAAGGGGAATCTTTGTCATTAAGACCGTACCGGATGGCTTGCACCTGGTCTGTCTCTGGCATGATACTGTTCTGTACCAGCACATTCATGTTAATGCCACCGGAGATAAGAGCATATGCTTTCTTCATATTAAGCCGGTATGCCACCCGTACCGGCAGTCCTATCTGCTGATACTTATATCTTGTACTGTACTGGTCTGTAGGACTCACATAAAGGGGCTGCGCCGAAGCATCTGTTTGCAGCACGTTGGCCACTAAAGGCGTACTCCTGTTAGCGGCTCCACTGTAGAAGTTTCCCGGCATGTTGGCAGCAGTTGCCCCTCCTCCGTAAATCAGGTAGGAATGGGTAGTAGTGGCTTCGGTTTGCGTGTACATGACACCGCTCTCAATCTGCCACTTCTCATTAATCCTGTAGCTTGCCCCTACTGAGGCTGAATAGGAATAAGCAGGTTTATAGCTGTCATTGTATTCCTCCACCGCCTGTTTATACTGCTGATACGTCTGAGGCTGCGCCAAAGAAACATCTTCGGTCATTGGAGAGCTATTGCCAATTTTAACCGGTGCATAAGAATATTGGGGACTATACGCCATGGTAACACTCCAACGGTAGAAATCTTCTTGTCCTACGCCTTTCTTTGCGGGTTCATTTGCCGGTTGGGCCTGTGCTAACGTTGAAGCTTCGGTTTCCTTCTGCACCATGATACTTTTTTTAGGGGCATCCGCTAGAGAATCTCCCTTGGCAGACAGTATTCTGGATATAGCGTAGCTATTGGCTAACTCTCTGGAGAATGGTTTCCCAACCTCGTCCTGAGACATAACTGCCTTCTCCCCTTTTTTAGTACGTTCTATTCCAGCGGCCTCATCAGTGACAGTAGATTGTTGGGCCATTCCGCTGGTAGAGGCAGGCGCTGAAAAAGTTCTTCTGGCTTCAGCAGAAACCCTTTCACTGGCATACACAGTTTGTGAAGTGCTCCTTGCCGCAGAAGCGATCTGTCTATCTTCGTTTTGGGGCTTGTTTCCAGAAAAGGGCTCAGAAACAGGCTCTCTTTGTTCTGCTGGCTCCTGATTTTTGGGGCTTGAACTAGCCAAGCCTGCATTGCTTTTTGCTCCCTTGAAATCAGCCGGAAGGCTTTCACCTGCTTTTACCTGCTCAGAAGCCAAGGAACTTCCCTGCCCGGTTAGGCCTGTGTTCTGCTGCCAGAGAATCACTCCTGCAGATAACAGGAGCAAAAGGAAAGCCGCCGCGATAGAACGGTACCAGAGAGCCTGCTTCTTGTACCGGTGTAACTCATGCAGTTCCAGTTCCCTGTCTACGTTTTCCCAAATGCGCGAAGGCGGTGGGGTTTCTTTTCCAGCAAAGCCACTCCGGAAAATATCTTCCACAGACTGGCCTTTCTTATCCTCAGCCGGAGACTTTTTCATGGTATTGCTGATTTAGCCGCAACAACGCCTGCCGTAAGCTGGCGCGGGCGCGGGAATATTGTGACTTAGAGGTACTCTCAGTGATGTCTAACATCTCCCCAATCTCTTTATGGGAAAAGCCTTCAATGGCGTACAGGTTGAAAACCGCCTGATATCTGGGCGGCAGCTCCCGTACCAACTGCAGCAATTCTTCATAGCCAATCTGGCTATCAATCCCGTCTTGCTCAGAGGCCTCGTCCCATTCTTCTTCATGTTCGGTTACCATCAAATGCCTGTTACTGCGCTGGTGTTTTAAGGATGTGTTGATCACAATGCGCTTAATCCAGAACTCCAGCGGGCAATCGCCTTTGAAGCTTTTGAGGTACAGGAACACTTTCACAAATGAGTCCTGAAGAATGTCCTCGGCCTCAAAATCCGTACGGGCGTAGCGTTTGCTCACGGCCAGCATCTTGCCCGCATACTTTTGGTACAGCAAGTGCTGGGCTTCCCGCTTACCGGCTATAGCCCGCTTGATGAGGTCTTCCTCAGTAGGATCTTTTGACTTTAGAATCTTCAAAGGAGGGTCATTATAATGATCTTCTACAGCTAAGAGTACCGCCAGCCACCAAAGGTTGCATGGCTATTTCAGCAGAACCAAATAATTTTCTCCGCTGCTGGTACTACCTTCAAGACAGATACATGCCCCAAAACCCTTATTCTGGAAAAGGAGAACGGAAATTGGCTACTGTTTTAAGCGGGTTTTCCTGAAAAGAGCTCAAAAACAAGTTAGCTGTTCCAGATTTGCCAGGCTACTTCGGCCTGCAGGCAAAGCATTTCGTACCCGTTGATGGTCTTGGCCCCCATTTCTTTGCCGCGCTTCATGAACAGCGTCTCGGCTGGGTTATACACCAAGTCATACAGGTAATGGTGGGAAGAAAGTAAATGGTAGGGAATATCTGGTGCCTCGTCTACCTTAGGATAGGTACCTACCGGGGTGGTGTTGATGATAAGGGAAACAGAGGAAATTACGCTGGGGGTCAGTTCCTGGTAAGTTAACCCACCCGGCCTCTTCTCTCTGGAGACTACTTTGTAAGAAATGTTCAGGTACTCCAAAGCCGCCTTTACCGCCTTAGCGGCCCCACCGGTACCCAAAATCAAAGCCTGAGACTGAGAGTAACAATGGTAGAAATTCTGGAGTGACTGCATGAAGCCCTGGTAGTCTGAGTTGTGACCAATGAGGCGGCCGTTCTCAAACTTTACCACGTTCACTGCCCCAATCCGGGCTGCGGCAGGTTCCAATTCATCCAGAAACGGAATGACTGCCTCTTTGTATGGAATGGTCACATTGAGCCCCCTCAGGTTAGGATGGGCCTTTAGTAATTGGGGAAACTCAGCAATAGAGTCCAGCTCAAAAAGATGGTAAACGCTATTGGCTATTCCTTCAGACTGGAACTTCTCTGTAAAGTATTTCTGAGAGAAAGAATGACTGAGTCTGTACCCGATCAGCCCGTATTCATTTTCCATAAAGCAATGTAGGGTTGGCTTCTGCCTATTGCTGTCTTGGACTCATTTTTTGTTTTACCAACTCAATGATTGGCGGAATCACCGAGATAAGTATAATCCCGAAGATGACGAAGGAGAAGTTCTTTTTCACGGCCGGAATGTTCCCAAACACAAAACCTGCCACGGTAAAACCTACTACCCACAACAACCCTCCAATAATATTGTAGGAGAGGAACTTTCCGTACTTCATGGTTCCCACGCCGGCCACAAACGGCGCAAACGTACGGATGATTGGAATGAACCGGGCAAAGATGATGGTCTTACCCCCGTGCTTCTCATAGAAAGCCTGTGTCTTCAGCAGATACTCGCGTTTCAGGAATCTATAGTCCCGCCTGAAGACCTTCGGTCCGAAATAATCCCCGATCAGGTAATTCAGCGTATCTCCCAAAAAAGCGGCTATAAACAGCAGCACCAGCAGAACCCAGATATTCAAGACCCCAGTAGCTGCGAAAGCACCGGCGGCAAACAGAAGGGAGTCACCGGGCAGGAAAGGCATCACTACCACACCAGTCTCAACAAAAATAATCAGGAAAAGGATGGCATACGTCCAAGTTCCGTAATCAGAGATAATCTGACTCAGGTGCTGGTCCAGGTGCAAGAACAGATCGATGAACTGGCGGAGTAACTCCATAACGGGTGTAACTATAGTAGTGGGTTAGATCAATTTATCTAACATTCCTTTGTCAAGGAAATGGGTAAAAGTATCCCCTCTCAGACCTAACCGAATGGTCTCCAACGGCACAATCTCATTTGGAGCTATATTTCCTAAGTTTACATTAGCTCCAAGCAGCTTAATGAAAAACACTTGCTGGGCTTTTTGCGGAGCCTCCCAAATGATTTTCTCAAAAGGAATTTTGGTCAGGATTTCTTCTACCAGACCGCTTCTAACCTCGCCGGTAGAACGGAAGAGCCCTACGTTACCCGACTCTCTGGCTTCACCAATCACTTTCCAGGCACCGGCATCCAGTTCAGCCTGCATAAGGCTGATCCATTTGTAAGGAGGGATGATTTTCTGGTCGTCTTTGGAACCAACCTCAGAAAGTACCGTGGCTTGCTCTGCCAAGGTGCGGATGTACTTACACTTCAGTTCATGGTCCATTTCAATGGAACCATCAGAAATCTCAGCAAAGTCAAGGCTATACTTATCCAGTAAGCGACGATAATCTTCAAACTGGCCCCGTACCACAAATGCTTCAAACAAGGTGCCCCCGAAGTACACCGGAATCCCCGCCGATTTGTAGATGGCTATCTTCTGATCAAGATTTGGCGTGACAAAGGAAGTTGCCCACCCTAATTTTACAATGTCTACGTACTCTCCGGCAACTTCTACAAAATTCTCAGTTTCTCTAAGGCTAAGGCCTTTGTCCATGGCCATGGTAAAACCGCTCTCTCTTGGTTTAGAAGTGCGTTGGGGGAGGTGGGAAAGTTCGTAATTCATGTAAGCTTGTTATTTGCGATACTGGTCAATCAAGCGGGCAAGCGCCCGCTGAGACTCCAGTTCAGGAAAGAAATCAAAGAGAAGCTTATGCTTATCGAAGTCCAAAATTAAAGCATTTTCTAAATAATTATATGCCTGTTTATACTTTCCTGCCGCTAAACAATAGGCACAGAGTCTATAATGCAGTTCTGCCTCATCTGGCTGAAGCTCCAACGCATTCATGAGCAGGTCAATAGCGCCATCATAGTTTCCTTGCTCATAAAGAATTATGGACCAGTTCAGCCAGATATCTTTGTTCTCCGGGGCAAGGGTGCTTGCCTGCTCGTACGCCTCCACGCTGGAGATTATGTTCCCCAGTTGGTATTCAGCTGCCGCAAGTGCTAACCAATAATCGGCGTTCTCGGCGTAAAAAGAGATGGCTTTCCGGTAGTAATGCACCGCTTCCATCCATTTTCCCTGTAAATCCAGAATAATCCCAATACCAAACCAGGCCTCATCCATTTCTGGGGAGAGGTCTATTGCTTTCTTATAGTATTTGTGGGCCAGATCCCATTGCGATAGCTTCTCATAGCACTCGCCAATGTTACAGAGGATATCTGCATTAGGCTCTGTATGCTCCAAAGCTGCCTGAAATGATTCTATGGCCTTGGTAAACTCGCCCAGATAAACGTAGTTATTGGCCAGGTTTACGTATGCGGGAGCCAAATCTGGTTGAATGAGCGTGGCGTACTCATAAGCTCCTACAGCTTTCTCGTAGTTACCCAAACGACTATGTGCCAAACCCAGATTGAACCAAGCCATTGCCGAGTAAGGGTCTGCATCTACATACTCCTGGAAGAATGAAATGACATCCTCGCCCTCCCCTGTTATCTCTAGGCAGTATAGAAGTTCCTGTAAAGCCAGTTCATTTTCCATGTTCAGGCTCAGGCTCTTCTTATAATACT
Organism: Sabulibacter ruber; assembly: GCF_017355955.1. GTDB lineage: Bacteria > Bacteroidota > Bacteroidia > Cytophagales > Hymenobacteraceae > Nibribacter > Nibribacter ruber_A. The sequence continues at coordinate 2,587,561 of NZ_JAFFID010000001.1, forward strand.
TCATAGCAGCCTTGAACTTGCCCCAACCCTGGTAAGAAAGCCCTATGTTGAAGTAAATATCGTCTTTTACCTCAGACTGCTCCACTGCTTGTTTAAAGCAATCAATGGCTAAGGCGAAATCCCCTTTTTGATTGAAGATGATTCCTTTAGTGAGAGGAATATCTTCATTATTAGGCTCCATCTGAGCTACTTCCTCTACTAAGTGCAATGCCTCATCATAAGCACCAAGCATAGCAAGTACCTGGGCTTTGTCGATCAGTAATTCAGTGGAAAACGGATATTGGGCAATACCTGCATCACAAGCCTTTAAGGCTTGGCTATAGTTAAAGTTATTGGCGTAATAATCTATAATACTCTCAAAGTCTGAGAGATCAAAGAAAACAGTAGCATTTGACTCCAGCATGGTTTCAAACCTTTTCACAAGGTCCAAATCATCGTTGCTGAATTCGTTGTAATTATTATCGTTCATCTACAAGTAGGTCTCAACTCAGACCAGAATCTCTGGTCTTCTCAATCTCACAATTTCCCTTCCTAAATTATAAGCACTGTTGCTTTATAAGCTGCTCACAACTCCAGCGCAGGGTATCTTCCAACGGACGGAAGGTTATGCCAGTTGCCGCCTTAATCTTTGCATTAGAATAGAAGTGCTCTTCTTTGGCAATCCTGGCTGTTTCTTTAGTAATAAGTGGCTTGGCTCCCGTTAGCTTTCCTCTTACGCTTTCTACCCTCCAGATTATTTCGGCCACCCAATCAGGTACTTTGATAGTAGGAGCTTTTTTACCCATTATCTGGGCAACTTGCTTAAAGAACTGCTCATAGGTAGTCTGATGGCCATTAATGATGAAACGCTCTCCCCAATGCTTTCCGTTCATTACCCGCACCATAGCTTCCACCACATCTCGTACATCTACGAAGTTGGCAAAGCCGTGGGTATAGAAAGAATGCTCATCATGAATATACTTGAAAAGTTGTGTACTACTACGCGCAGGATCGCCGGGGCCTAATATAATGGAAGGATTGATGATTACGGCTTTTAGTCCTTCAGAGATTCCGCGCCATACTTCCATCTCGGCAAAATGCTTGGAGAAAGCATAAGCAGATCTCTCTGCCACAGGGTCCCACTTCACATCTTCATGAATGATTTTTTCGCCTTTTTTCCGGTTAATGGCTGCAATGGAACTTACATGGCAGAGCCGAACATCGGGGTTCTCCAAGCAGACATCTACCAGGTTAGCCGTTCCTTCCACATTGATTTTCTGAAGCAGTCCAACATCCTGAGGAGCATAGGACACAAATCCAGCGCAATGGTACACCTCTTCCACCTTCAACACCTGTGATCTTAGGAATAGAGAATCCAAGATGTCACCTTCTACCCATTGAAGGTTCTCATGGGTTATAGAAGAGGCTGTTTTTCTAAATATAGCAGTGACCAGACACCCGTCTTCTAAAAGACGTTGCAATAAAAAATGGCCTAGAAGGCCAGAACCACCGGTAACCAGTACATGTTTCAAATGGCGGTGTAATTAAACTAGAGCGAGGTATTTAAAAGCGGCAACCTTAAGGCTTCCTGAAACAAAGGCTCGTTTACTACCCGTTCAAGCACTTTCACATGCTTCATGGAATGGGTATCTGTGCCTAAGAACTCAACCGCTTTTTGACTGATAAGTTTCCGTGCTACTTCTTTCGCGGGCTTAGAGTAGTAACCAGCCAAGGAATTGGTATTAATCTGAAAAAGTATCCCCGTTTCTCTCAAAGACATTAAGGAATCAAACTTCCCGTAGAAATAAGTGTAGCGCTCCGGGTGCGCCAAAACAGGAGTATACCCGGCAGCTTGAACTGCAAAAATAGCCTGGCGCAGGTGCGCCGGTTCATTCATGTAAGAAGTTTCTATCAGTAAAAACTTCCTGTCTCCGCCAAAACTCAAAAGTTCTTCGCCCTTTTCAATCTTTGACATAAACCATTCATCTAAGTAATATTCTGCCGCACAGGATAGCTCTACCTCTATTCCGCGTGAAGTGGCCTCCTTTTGTAATTGCTGCAGTTTACTTCTTATACCTTCCGGGGTATTCTTATAAAAATCCCCCATTATGTGTGGTGTCATACAAAGCTTCTTGAAGCCCAGCCCTTGCAAGGCTTCAAGAAGCTGTATGGAATCTTCTAGGGTAGCAGCACCGTCATCAAGACCAGGAAGCAAATGGGAGTGCATATCTGCACGTAGATCTGCGAATGAAAAAACGGACTCCTCCTTTGTTCCCCAAAGCTTCTTGAGACTGCTCCACATTATTACTTGAAGATTGATTTGAGTTTACTTCCAAGGGTTGGCACTTCTTCTTCATCATAGTACCCTTGTCCATAGCCATAGCCGTACCCGTAGCCGTACCCGTAGCCGTACCCGTACATATTCATGCTGCTAGCATCATTTAGAATGGCTGCCATTCTGGGAAGATGGTTTGTCCGCATTATTTTATCAATTCCTTTAAGGAAAACCTTTTTAGAGTAATTGGCACGAACAATATAAAGAGGCACATCGGCCTTTCGCATGATCAACACCCCGTCAGTTACTAACCCAACCGGAGGACTATCTATCAAGATAATGTCGAAGGTCTGATGAAGTTCTTCCAAGACCTCATCAAAACGGCTCCCCATGATCAACTCAGATGGGTTTGGCGGTGTAGGTCCTGCTGAGATAAAACTTAGATCAGGGATAGAAGTTTCCTGAAGGCACTCAACTACTGAATGCTTTTCAATCAGGATAGTGCTCATGCCTTTACTGTTATCGCCGTCTAATGCAATGTGCACCTTCGGCTTTCGCATATCCAAATCAAGAATGGCTACCTTCAACCCAGACATAGCAATAATCCCTCCCAGGTTCACTGCCACGAAAGTTTTTCCTTCCCCGCTAATAGTGGACGTGATGGAGATGACCCGTTTCTTCTTGGAGGCACTCATGAACTCTAAGTTGGTCCTAATTGAGCGAATAGACTCACTTAAAGCCGACTTTGGGTTCTGATTCACCACTAGTTTAGAAAATGGCATCTTCTGTTTATCGTATGAAGGCACCACACCCAGCACAGGTATGGATATGTTACGCTCCAACTCCCGAACATTGGTGACGGTATCATGCATCAGATACCTTGTAGCCACTAATCCAACACCTAAAAACAATCCGCCTGCAATTCCAATGGCATACACCATTAAAGCATTAGGAGAGATAGGATTAGATTCGCTTGGCAGGCTAGCAGGTGATAATACCTGAAAGTCTGGGGTTGTACCGGCCATAGCAATTCCATACTCAACTCTCTTGTTCAAAATCTGAGTAAAGAAACTTTCATAAAGACCAAATATTCGCTCAAGCCTTGCTCTCTCCGTCTCTTGAGCAGGAGCCTGCAAAATTTTCCCTGTTAGCTCTCCTTGTGTTCTTTCAATATTAGCAATCTGAGTTTGCACCAATCCCTTGTTGCCGTTGAGAATAGCATTCAACCTACTTTGAGCAAATGTAATTTGCTCTTCAAGCAAGTTATCCGCTACCGTGTTCCCTCTACTGGTCATTCGAACAGTTCTAAGTCGAGCCTGTAAATCACTTAGTTCTGTTAGCTGCTCCGTTAATTGAGGGTCATTAGATTCCTGTCCCTGAAGGCCAGATACTACCAATCCAAGGTCTTCATTTCTCTGCACCTTAGCTTGAATTGTATTCAGAAGTGATAGTTGAAATCTAAGCTCAAGTTTCTCTTTTTCCAGTTCCTGGACTTGCGCTAGAGCTTCTTGTAAGTTAGCCTTGATATCATATGACTTATTCTGTCTAACGAAACTCTCGATTTCAGTTTCCGCTTTTCTAAGGCTATCCTCGGTTTCCCTTAACTGATCATTTAAAAAGCTAAGAGTTTGTCTACTTGCTTGGTTAGAACGTTCCAACTTATGCTGTAAGTAGACCTCGTCTATATTTCGAACAATATCATGTGCTTTAAAGCGATTAAAATCTTTAAAGGAAATCTGAATTGTTTTTGATTCAGGATTAAGGATCGCAGTTGTTAAATTATCATTAATGTAGCCCTTCAATCTCTGATCACTATTCACGACAAAATAGTAGGTAACACCAATGTTTTCACTAGTTAACGAAGGCGTAGTACTAAGAGTAATATTACTTCCAGAAAGGTTTGTAGAAGATCCTGTTACAGCTTTAGAAGGATTACCGTTTTCACCAATATAGATATCTGCTTTGGTGGGAGTGGTAAACTTAACAAAGATTTTTTGATCATAATGATGAAAAGCCGCCGTATCATAACTCACAGTAAATGGGCTATTTTTATAAAGCTCAGCATCTAGCACCCGTGCTTTTACAAAATAGCTTATCTGTAAAGGCATTGTATTCTTAAGCCTTTCGAATACAATGTCTGACTTGATTAAATCAACCTCTCCTTGCAGCTTTCCAATACCAGACTCTACTTTGAGTCCATTATTTTCTAATCCAAGAACGCCAGCTTCAGACTGTTCATCTAGTTTTATAGTTGAAGAAGACTCATAAACTTTCTTAGTGTATCTTAGATACAGATAAGCTCCTGCCCCTCCTAAGAGAAGAAGCAATATGATCCAGATGATGCTCCTGCGTACTACATGTAAAAGAGTAACAAAATCTATACTTGTTCCGCCATCCTCTTCTTCCTCTTCACCGCTCCCCAAACGATGATCCAGTTCATCCAGATCATTGGCTGTTTTTACACTCATGAACTTATTCGGACTAATTGACTAAATTTCTAATTACAACGTAAGAGGTTAATACATTAGTAACAGCCCCTAACACAGTAAGCACGTCTCTCAAAGATTCGTTGAATACCCTTCTCACCGGCTCAACATAAACTACGTCGTTTGGCTGAATCCTCAAATTTGCCTTCTGCAAACCGCCTATGGTCGTAAGGTCTACCACTTGAACAATGGGCTTATCAGAAGCGATGTTCCTTATCAATCTTATGTTCTGGGCTTTTCCATTTTCAGGCATGCCTCCTGCTAGAGCCAGAACTTCAATCAAATTCATGTTTTCATTGGTAAGAGGAATAACACTCCCTCCTGTTGCTCCAAGGACGACTACTCTGCGACTTACTACTTGGGAATAAACATAGGTGTCTCTATAATAAGTTTCAAACCTGCTCTGGAACATGCTATCTGCTTGGTTGAGAGTATATCCTTGCACCTGCACAAATCCAATCATAGGAACTTTTACCTCTCCATTGGGCAAGACAGTATAATCTTGCCGCTCCTGTTGTTGACCGATTTGCTGGTTTCCTGAACTACCACCGCTACTTCTACCTGCACCTTGTGTCAACTCGCGACGTAAAAAATTATTTGGATCAACCAAAACTTCTCCCTTGTTTGTATAAATTCTGATACTCAATATATCATTTGGCTGAATTTTGTAGTTACGTCCAACTTCTGCTACTGACGCACGGAGCAAATCTGCATTTACGTCTCCTTCTGTGCGGAACATTATATTCTGCCGGTAAACATTACAAGAGCTTAACCATATCAACAAAGCACAAAATGAAGCCTTGGTGATGCACTGCAACTTCCTAGATTGGAACATATTAAATCTTTAACTCTTCAGAGATTGGCTAACACTTATTTATCTATTGTACACTTAAAGCCAATCACAAAGTAAACTAAAAGTAATGGGCGCGCCAAATTGTCCAACTTACTTACTGCTATTCCGGTTGAATTAAAGTGTATTCAGAAAAAGAGGCAAAAAAATAAACGAAGAAAATATTCTACTAACCTATTTAACTAACATACGTTAGGCTAGCTACCATAACTTTTGTATATTTATTCTGAAAAAGAACAAAGCTCTACTCAGCAATCTCCTATGCAACTTAGTTACAATGAAAACCAGCAGATGATCGCGGACATGATACGTGATTTTGGTGTAAAGTTTATTAAACCTGACATGATGAAATGGGATGAATCACAGGAGTTCCCGGTTCAGGTATTCAAACAACTAGGAGAATTGGGGTTAATGGGTGTTTTAGTGCCTCAGGTATACGGTGGGTCAGGTTTCGGATACTTGGAATACGTGACTGCTATCTCTGAACTAGCCAAAATCGATGGCTCTATTGGTCTATCCATGGCGGCGCATAACTCATTGTGCACGGGGCATATTCTACAATTCGGGAGCGAAGAACAAAAGCGGAAATGGCTCCCTAAACTTGCTACTGCAGAATGGATAGGAGCTTGGGGCCTTACGGAACCTAATACTGGTTCTGATGCGGGAAACATGCGAACGGTAGCTGTAAGAGACGGAGATCACTGGATACTAAACGGAGCAAAGAACTTTATCACTCATGGCAAATCCAGCAATATAGCCGTGGTAATTGCCCGTACAGGAGAAGTAGGTGACTCTCACGGAATGACGACCTTTGTGATCGAGAAACCAACAGAAGGATTCTCGGCTGGCCGCAAAGAAGACAAGTTAGGTATGCGTGCCTCTGAAACCACAGAACTCATCTTCCAGGATTGCCGGGTTCCCCATGAAAATATCTTAGGAGAAGTAGGTGAAGGATTCATCCAGGCAATGAAAGTGTTGGACGGAGGTAGAATTTCCATCGCGGCCCTGAGTTTAGGAATTGCACAGGGAGCCTATGAGGCAGCGGTTGCCTATTCAAAAGAGCGACAGCAATTCAACAAACCTATTTCACAGTTCCAGGGAATTGCTTTCAAACTGGCGGACATGGCCACTGAAATTGAAGCTGCTGCCTTATTAACCTACAGAGCTGCAGCCATGAAAGACAGAGGAGAAAACGTGAACAAAGAATCTGCCATGGCTAAACTCTATGCCTCTGAAGTAAGCGTGCGGGCAGCCAATGAAGCTGTCCAAATCTTTGGCGGATACGGCTACACCAAGGATTACCCGGCTGAAAAATATTACCGCGATGCCAAGTTGTGCACCATTGGCGAAGGAACTTCAGAAATTCAGAAACTTGTTATTTCCAGAGCAGTATTAAAATAATTGGGAATAAGATATTGACACACAAATTATTTGTTAATATCTTTGCACTCCTTAAAACAACTGACTTTAAAATCAATCTATTATATGATCATCATCAACGTAAAGGATAACGAGTCTGTAGACAAAGCCCTTAAAAGATTCAAGAAGAAATTTGAGAGAACCGGTGTGTTGAAGCAATTGCGTGCCAGAACTTTCTTCCAGAAGCCTTCTGTAACTAAGAGAAAGCAGAAAGAAAGAGCTATCTACAAGCAGCAATTGTTCGCCAACGACAACTACTAGTCTCCATCCATAGAATTTACGTGGTAATTCCATAAATTAGTGGTTCTCCGCTTTTCGGCGGTAATCATTAATTTATGGAATTATTCTTTAAATACCTCCAGTACGAAAAGCGCTTCAGTCCGCATACCATTGTTTCGTACCAGACCGATCTGCAGCAATTCCAAGAATACCTGCAGGAGGTTTATGAACTTGAGGACCTCAAGGCAGCAGACCATGCCATCATTCGGTCATGGGTGGTCACGTTGGTTCAGAAAGACCTGGACACCCGTACTATCCACCGGAAAATAGCCTCTCTTCGTTCTTATTTCCGCTTTTTGGTGCAACGCGGAATTTTGGATACCAACCCCACGGTAAGAATCAAAGCGCCCAAACTAGCCAAGAAACTTCCTGCCTTTATCCCCGAGGATGCTTTCACCCAACTTTTAGACCAAAGCGAATTCCCGGACAATTTAAAAGGTCAGCGCGAAAGATTGATCTTAGAGTTGCTGTACGGAACCGGCATGCGTCTGGCAGAACTCACCAACATCAAAATTGAAGACATCAGTCTCTCAGCCAAGACGTTGAAGGTACTGGGCAAAGGCAATAAGGAAAGAATCCTTCCTTTGAATACATCACTGGTCAATGCGCTGTCTGATTACCTACAGAAGCGAGGAACAGTTTTCAGCAATAACAATTCTTCTTTTCTCTTCGTTACGGAAAAAGGGGCTCCCCTCTACCCTAAGTATGTGTATAGAGTGGTGAAAAAATACATAAGCACCGTGTCTACTGCCATGAAAAACAGTCCGCACGTGCTTAGGCATTCTTTTGCCACGCATTTGCTCAACCGAGGTGCAGATTTGGGAGCGATCAAAGATTTGCTGGGCCACTCCAGTTTGGCGGCCACGCAGGTCTACACCCATAATTCTATTGAGAAACTCAAAGCGGTCTTTGAGAAAGCTCATCCCAAAGCGTAATTCGTATCACCCTTAAAGAAGTAAACTATGAAACTGCAAATCCGATCTGTACACTTCACCGCAGACCAAAGCCTGTTAGACTTCCTTCAAAGAAAAGTAGACAAGCTAGATACTTTTTTTGACCGAATAGTGAGCGGTGAGGTAGTACTGCGTGTTGAAAGGCCTGAAACCCATGACAACAAATTGGTAGAATTGAAGCTGTTTGTGCCAGGCGCTACTCTTTTTTGTAGTGAAGAAGCAAATACGTTTGAAACGGCTACAGATAAAGCCGTAGAAGACATGAAGAAGCAGTTGATCAGGTACAAAGACAAACTGACCACGCACTAATCACCATAGACTATAAAAAAAGAGCCCCGTTTTGGGGCTCTTTTCGTTAAAACAGATCAGAAACAGGCCTACTACAGATTGAAGGCTGCTTTGATTTTGTCTACGTAGTCTAACTTCTCCCAGGTAAAGGTCTCAAACTCTCTTACTTCAGATTTTCCGTTCAACTGGTACTCCACTTTCTTCACGCCAGACTCACGGCCCATGTGTCCGTAAGCGGCAGTATCTGAGAAAATAGGGTTCTGCAGCCCGAAACGCTTCACTATGTCATAAGGACGCATTTCAAACAGTTGGTTTACTTTCTCAGCGATCTCACCATCGGTCATCACGTCACCGTTGGCACCTTTCACGTTAGTGGTACCGTAAGTAGTCACGTATAAACCAACTGGCTCGGCTACGCCAATGGCATACGCAACCTGCACCAAAGCTTGATCAGCAACTCCGGCGGCAACCAGGTTTTTGGCAATGTGGCGAGCGGCATAGGCAGCAGAACGGTCTACTTTAGAAGAATCTTTACCAGAGAATGCTCCCCCACCGTGAGCACCTTTACCACCGTACGTATCTACAATGATTTTACGGCCCGTCAAACCGGTGTCTCCGTGTGGTCCACCAATCACGAATTTACCAGTCGGGTTGATGTGGTAAGTGATATCATCAGCAAACAGATCTGCGGTACGCTGTGGCAATTTGCTTTTCACGCGGGGCAACAGAATGTTCAGAACATCTTCTTTGATTTTAGCCACCATCTTCTCCTCGGCTTGCTTGGAGGCAGCGCGGTCATTGGCATCTGAACTTTCAAACTCATCGTGCTGGGTAGAGATCACAATGGTATCAATCTTCTCCGGCACGTGGTTGTCTGAGTAACGGATGGTCACCTGAGACTTGGCATCCGGACGCAGGTAAGTCATTTCCTTGCCTTCTTTGCGGATAGCCGCCAATTCTTTCAGCAACAAATGCGAAATCTCCAACGCCAATGGCATGTAGCTATCGGTCTCGTTGGTGGCGTAGCCAAACATCATTCCTTGATCACCGGCTCCCTGGTCTTCTGGGTTCTCGCGCTCTACACCCTGGTTGATATCACCGGACTGTTCATGGATGGTGGAGATAACTCCGCAGGCCTCGGCATCAAACTTATACTCTGATTTGGTATAGCCAATGCGGCGGATCACCTCGCGGGCTACTTTCTGCACGTCAACATAGGCGTCTGACTTTACCTCGCCACTTAGTACCACCAGACCGGTAGTTACCAAGGTTTCGCACGCCACTTTAGACTGAGGATCTTGTTTCAGGAACTCATCTAACAGCGCGTCAGAGATTTGATCGGCTACTTTATCCGGATGTCCCTCCGATACCGATTCAGATGTAAAAAGATAAGGCATTATCTGAAATTTTATTACAACGTTAAGGCGGCTCCGCCTTTGGTGCCGCAACAGACAAAATTAGTTTAAAAGCCGGATTTGCAAAAACTTGCCCTTCAAAGAAAAGGCCTCACGCTCTTTTCTTCTAACTAAGTCTTTTTACCGCTTCCTGTTTTTAGGTCAATTTCTGTAAACCACCCCAAAAACGTTTAAAGCGTTCTCTTACAGCAGGAAAAAGCTTCCTGTAGTGCTCAGCAGCAACCTTTTAAACCTTCGGCCGTTTCAAAAACAACTTTAACCGTTCTGCAATTTTACCTACAAACTATGAAAAAATACATTTGTACCCTTGTCATAAGTCTTTATGCCTTCACGCAATCTTTCGCGCAATCTGAGTCGCCTTACAAGACCTCTTTTAAGGTAGATGCCCCCATTACCGTGGCTGGAATGGGCCTCAGCGGGTTAGGTTTATACCTGATGCAGCAAAAAGACCCTTACACGCAGGAAGAAGCGCTGGCTTTGCGGAAGTCTGATGTCAACAGCTTTGACCGTTTTGCGGCCGGTAACCACAGCGAAAGCGCTAAAAAAGTAAGCGATGTGATGTTGTATAGCTCCATTGCTGCCCCTGCGCTGCTGCTCTTTGATTCCAAGATCAACGACAATACGGGTCAACTTCTGGCCCTTTACGTGGAAACCATGGCGGTAACCGGAACCATCTTCACGCTGAGTTCGGCGGCTTTCCCCAGAGCAAGGCCGTTGACCTATAGCCCAGAGGTAGAGATTGGCGAGAAAACCCGGGCAAATTCCCAGAACTCCTTCTTTGCGGGCCATACGGCGGCGGTTTCTACCATGGCGTTCTTTACCGCCAAAGTGTTCCATGACTACAACCCAGATTCACCGGCTCGTCCGTTCGTTTGGGCAGGTGCGGCGCTGGTGCCCGCTGCAGTAGGCTATCTGCGTTTAGAGGCCGGTAAGCACTTCCTCAGCGACAACCTTGTAGGCTACGGAGTTGGTGCCGCCGTTGGTATTCTGGTTCCGCAGCTGCACAAGAAAAGCAATATGACAGGTTTCTCCATCTCACCTAGCGTGATCCCGGTGCTTGGCCAGAATTTAGATGGCGTAACCCTTCAATATAAGTTCTGATGAACTGCTTCAAGAAATCGTCTCGGTGGCTGTTGCTTTTTGCGGTGCTGTTTCAGTTCTCTCTGCAACCCGTAGCCGCCCAGGATACGCAACGCCTGTACCACACAGATCTCCTGCGCGATGGACTGATAACTGCCGGCGGAGTGACCATGGCCGTAACCGGCTCCACGCTGCTGACAAACAAAAGGCAATTAACCGAGGCTGACCTGGCGTCCATCAACAAGAACCAGGTAAACAAATTTGACCGATGGGCGGCCGGCAACTACAGCAAGAAAGCCAAAGACGCCAGCGATGTGTTTTTTTACACCTCTTACGGGTTGCCTCTGCTGTTTTTAGCCGATAAAGCAGCCACTCCGCACGCCAAGGACATCTATTTTCTCTATGCCGAGACTATTTCTCTGGCAGGCGGAATCTACGCCTTAACCGCCGGACTTACCAACCGCAAGCGGCCTAACGTCTACGCCACAGATGCTCCTTTAGAGGAAAGATTGCATAAATACGCCGAAAACTCCTTCTTCGCGGGACATACTGCCGCCACGGCCAGCGTGACGTTTTTCACCGCCAAGGTCTTCCATGATCTGCACCCAGACTCCCCCTGGCGACCGGTGGTATGGGGAGCGGCGGCGGCGTTTCCGGCCACGGTGGGTTACCTTCGGCTAAGGGCCGGCAAGCACTTCCTGAGCGATAACATTGTAGGCTACGCCGTAGGCGCCAGCATCGGGATTCTGGTTCCTGAGCTGCATAAGCGAAGCAATGAACTTGGCTGGCGCGTTGTTCCGGCAGCTGAACAGCTACAAGGAGAGATGCTACAAGGCGTTGCCTTGACCAAACGATTTTAACCTCTTTTTAATAAAGCAGCCCTAAAACAGAAGCGCGAGCCATAACTGGTTCGCGCTTCTGTTTTAGGGCTGCTTTTTACTTTCTAGCCGTATTGTTCAGATTTGTCTCAAAGAGCTTGAGGATGCGTTTGTACTCATCGGTCCAGCTGCTGGGCTCCACAAAACCGTGATCTTCCACTGGGTACACGGCCAGTTCCCAATTCTCTTTCCCCAACTCAATCAGCCGCTGTGACAACCGCACAATGTCCTGGAAGTGCACGTTGGTGTCTACCATGCCGTGGCACATCAGCAGCGCACCTTTCAGCCCCTCGGCAAAGTAAATAGGCGAGCTGCGCACGTAGGCCAGGCTATCGGTTTGTGGTTCGTTCAGGATATTAGACGTGTAGCCGTGGTTGTAATGCGCCCAATCGGTCACGGAACGCAGGGCTGCGCCTGCCGCAAAAACATCTGGCTGCGTGAACATGGCCATGAGCGTGATAAAGCCGCCGTACGACCCTCCATAAATCCCGATGCGCTTGGGATCAATGCCGTGTTTTTCCACTAGCATCTTAGCTCCGTCTACATGGTCGCTCAGGTCTTTGCCACCCATGTGCCGGTAAATTCCGGTTCTCCAGTCGCGACCATACCCGGCGCTGCCACGGTAGTCAATGTCCAGCACGGTATAGCCTTTATCAACTAATAGGTTGTGGAACATGTATTCTCTGAAATAGGTGCTCCACCACTTATGGGCATTCTGAAGATAGCCCGCGCCATGCACAAAGATGACGGCTGGTCCGCCGGGAGCAGCATTGGCTGGTTTGTATAACCGGGCATGGACATCGGCCCCGTCGGCGGCTTTATAAGTGATCACTTCGGGCTCGCGCCATGGATATGCATTGAACTCAGCAGTGGTAGATTGGGTGATTTGCACCGCCTTGGCCCCGGGTTTGTTGTCCATGAGGTACAGTTCCCATGGTTTGTTAGAGTAGGAATACCGAACGGCCAGGGTTTTCTCATCCGGAGACATAGTGACTTCATGCGCCCCGGTCATTTTGGTGATTTGCTCCGTTCTACTGCCGTTCAGAGACATTCGGTAGAAGTGCTGCTCCCCAGGGTGTACCTGGTTGGTGATGAGGTACCAGTACTTCTTGTCTTTAGACATCTGCACATTCTGTACCTCAAACTTTCCGCTGGTAAGGGTGGTTTTCTGCCCAGAACCTGCATGAACGGTGTACAAGTGCGCGTAGCCGCTTTTTTCAGATACAAACCACACGTTCTGGTTATCGGGCATCCAGCCAATATCGCCGGCGCCGTACCCGTTAATCCAGGCCTCGTCATGCTGACGGTCCAGCACGTTGATGACACGGGTAGCCGGATCGAAACTCATGATCCAACGGTCTTTGTTGTCATTTGAGCGGGCCACCAACACGGCTTTCTTTCCGTCTCCGGAATAGAAAGGCCCAAACATGGTGATCTTTCTGGTTTCGGAGGCTGCACTTCCTGCCTCTGCCCCGCTTTTCTTTTGGTTTTCCTGCAAATAGGTGGGCTTGTCCTGAATGCCGGGCAAACTTTTGAAGGAGATCAGATAAGTGGTGTCCTGTTTAGTATCATAGAGGCCCAACTCATACGATGCTTGGGCATCTCCCACCTTGGTTCTGGTTGGGATCTCTTCTGTGTAGCCGGAGGCCGTAACATAGTTGGGCACTTGCGCAATCTTGCTGTTCGCTGGTCTGGACACCAACCGATAGGTAATATAACGTTCATCGGGGCTCAGGATAATGTTGTCCACACTCCTGTCCTCAATGTAGATTTCCTTCGGCCGGTTTCGTTGCGCTTCTTTCTGCGCCAGTCGCTGCTGTTTTCTCTCTTCTTCCCGCTTCTGGATAATCTGCAGCAATTCTACTTGCTGGTCCCGCAAAAAGCGGTCTTGTTTGTCATTTACCGCATCAGGGTCAGCGGGCTTTCTCCCTCTCCGGAAATCGGTGAGTTGTTTCGTCTGGCCGTTGGCGATGTTCCATGCGTACAGATTCCCGTCTTTCAGAAAGGTGATCTCCTGCTCATCAAAGGTGAAGGCTGGCGAAGACTCTCTTTCAACAGTCTTGGTGAGCTGCCTTAATTTATTGGATTTCACTTCCACCAGAAAAATATCTCCCCCGCGCTCATACACTCGGTGGGTTCTCTTTTGGTTGTATGTGCCACCGGGCGTGAAAAGTGTTCTGCGCTCCGCCGCCGATACTTTGCTCACCTTTTTACTGCCAGCCTGCACTGTGTACAGCGAGTCTCTTCGTGCTTTCTCAGGATTCCACTGGAAATACACCTGTTTGCTGTCATCAGACCAGTAAATGTTGCTGGGCGAGGTCCCAATCCATTTGGCTGGGTCCTGCATGATTTTCTCTACGGTAAGCGTAGGCTTGGTTTGGGCGTGGCTATAACAGAATGGCAGCAACGCCATTGCTGCGGAAAGCAGTGCTTTTGTACTGAAATGCATTTTAGGCTTGTTTTCGGGGAAATAGGTCTAAAACTGAATAAGGTCAAAGAGACAAAGATGGGTGCTTTTTGTGGAAATCAGTACCGTCCTGATACTCTTTTACAAAGGCCAGCAACTCCGCTTCGCCAAATAACTTCCCGATGAAGGTGATGGTAGTGGGCAAGTTTCGGTTATTGAATCCGTTGGGTACCACCACACATGGATGGCCTGTTAGATTGGTCACCACCAAATTGCTGCTGGCAAAGGAAGGCGACACATACACATCTACCTGCTGCATGACCTTTTGCATCTCCTGGATCAGCAAATAGCGCACCCGCTGCGCCTGTATATATTCCACTGCCGGGATGAACCTGGCGCTACGGAACGTGTTAGGCCAGGCGTTCCGGTCTTGGTTCACCATTAGGTCTACCTTGCCATTGCGGGTGATCTCGTCAAAAGCGGCCGCCCCTTCCACCGAGATAGTCATGACCAGATCATTGACCGGTAGTTTTGGCAATTCAATAGGGATGAGTTCATGTCCCGCTTTGCGCAGGGCTTCTAAAGTAGCCTGATCTTGTGGCTTGGTAGGATAGTTGCGCTCAAAATCTGTTTTCAGGTATCCTATTTTAAGCTTTTTCAGGTTCAGTTTCGCATCATAATTAAAAGGCGCATCATACACCGATTGGTCTTTGCCGTCTGGTCCGTAGATAGCATTGAACACAATGGCACAATCTTCTACCGTTCTGGCAATAGGCCCGATCTTATCCATGGACCAGCTCAAAGCCATCGCTCCATGACGGCTCACCCGCCCGTAAGTAGGTCGCAAGCCTGTGGTGCCACACGCAGTTGAAGGTGACACGATAGACCCCAAAGTCTCCGTCCCGATGGCGAACGGAAGCAACCCTGCTGCCACCGCAGAAGCCGAGCCAGCCGATGATCCGCTAGAGCCTCTTGTGAGGTCCCATGGCGTGCGGGTTTTCCCACCGTACCATACATCGCCCATGGCCAACTCGCCTAAGGTCAACTTTGCTACCAGTACCGCTCCAGCCTCTCTCAACTTTACTACCACTGTGGCATCTTCATCAATCACCTGATCTTTGTAGGTCACCGATCCCCAGGTGGTTTTGTAGCCCTTAGTACTTAACAAGTCCTTCACCCCATAAGGAATACCGTGCAAAAGGCCTTTGTATTTGCCTGCTTTGATCTCGGCGTCTGCTTGCCTGGCTTGTTGCATGGCCAGTTCCTCTGTAAAGGAGGTAACACATAGCAACTTGCTGTTATACTTCTTCAGGCGCTCCAGGTAGAACTGTGTTAATTCAACAGAAGTGATTTTCTTCGTTCTCAGAAGCTCAGCCAATTCCCTTACCGAATAAAACGCCAGATCTTCTTTGTTGGCCGGAAGTTCTACTTTCTTGCCAGCCGATGGCTTGAACTCCTCTTTCTTCCGCTCAAACGAAAAGCCTACGGGTATTGGGTTAAACAGCAGGGCTAGTGGTACACTGTTCTCCAGCTTTACTTCTCTTAGCCTTGCGTAGCTATTGCGTAAATCAGTCAGTTCAAACAGCGCTGTATCTAGTTGGGAATTGGTAAAATTAAGACCCAGCAATTTCTGCGCACTCTGCACAAGCGGGACAGTAATTTTATCCATTTGCGCCTGTTTTCCGAAAAACGCCCCAGAAACGAATATCAGCGCGCCGGAAGAGGCAAGGGTTAGAATTCTTTTTGTTTGTTTTGAAATCATATTAGTCAACCAAATTATTTTTAGAACTGCATTGAACTAAAAAGCCCCAGAATATTTCTGGGGCTTTTCTCTAAGTTAAGGCTTTCTAAATTACAGCTGGCTAATTCTAACACCAATTCTTCTGTAATTTTCATTTGGACCTATTTCTTCATTTCCATCAAGTTCTAAAACTAAATCAACAGGCGTTGCTGAAGATACACCTGGATCCAGAATCTGAATTTCCAGTTCACCAAAGCTTGAGTTAGCCGGAATGGTTACTTTACCACTCAAAGGTGCATAGTGAGTACCTGCAACGGCAGTAGTCTCTGAGGTCAGCAATTTGTAGTTGATCTCCTGAGCAGTGCTTCTTTGCGCTCCAACCAGATTAACGCGCAACCTGATTGCACCAGAAGCGCGTGTGATAGCGGGTCTGGAAGTTGTAACAGCAGCACCGTAAGCCGGTACTCGAGTCAGCAGAGTATAGTTTTTAGCCACACCATCCACCACTGATTTGGCATTGTAAGTAGCAGCATCAAATTCTACAACAGCTTTTTCATAAACAATGTCATCGTTTTCTATGCAAGAGTTCAGGAAAAATACTGCTAAGGCAAATATATAAAGTAGGTTCTTCATTTTTAATAACAATTAATAACCGCTGTTTTGCTTCAAATTAGGATTCCCGTCAACATCAGCCTGAGGTACTGCTGGCAGAATCACATCTTCAGTGAAGGCAACTGTTGCACCAGTAGCAGGCTTCAGAATATCCAATCCTAATCTCTTCAGGTCAAAGAATCTGTGTCCTTCAAACGCGAATTCTAATCTGCGCTGCAGGAGAATCTCATTTTTCAGATCCTGACCTAAGGCAAGAGACGGCTCCAGCCCTCTGTTAGTTCTAATTCTGTTGACGTCTAGCAGGGCATTTACGTCACCGCCAGCAGTATTCGCATAAGCCTCAGCTCTGTTTAAATACATCTCTGCAATGCGAATCACTGGAATGTTATCCACGTTGATGAACCCACTTTTTCCTAAGAACTTGGTAGTCTCCACGTATGGAGCACCTCTACCCGCAGTTCCTAACTCAAACAGTAGATTCCTAACATCGGAAGAACGAGCTGTGATGGCCGCGTTAGCAGTACCGTTACCAGTAACAGTGATACCTAAAGCAGATAAAAGAGATGGAGTAGGAACTAGGTCACCAAATCCACCAGTCTGGTTACGGTTTCCTCTTTGAACCAAGGTAGTGAAAGCAGTCTGCAGAGACTCGTTCACCCCATTGCTTTCTGCTTGAGCAGAAAACTGGATTTCAAAGATGGATTCTGGATGCACAGCACCACCCCAGGCAGCAACATAGTTTCCAGCATTGGTCAGAGAAGCACCTCTCGTATCAATTGCCGCAGTAGACATTTCAATTACCTTAGGATAATCCTTTCTGTACAAGGCTACCCGTGAGTACAATGCCTGAACCGCCACTTTAGAAGCTCTGCCTGGTGTAGAAAAAGCACCGCCAGTACCATATTTGGCAATAGCATCATCCAAGTCAGCATAGATGGCAGTATATACATCCTCAATAGCTGGTCTGCTTGGTTTGAATTCCAATGCCGCTGCTGGAGTTTTGAAGGCAGTAGTAACAACAGGAACGCCTCCTCTGTTTTTAGCATCTACAACTGCTCCAGGAATGTAAGCATAAGCTCTTACCAAGTCAAAGTGATACAAGGCTCTCAAAAACTTAAGTTCAGCTATGTAACTGTTCTTCAGATCTTCTGTAACGGTAGCTCCTTGCAAAGTTGGGATAGCATCCAGAATATAGTTAATTCTGGCAATAGCGTTGTAGGAAGTTGTCCAATGGGTAAAATGGTTGGCTGCTCCTCTAATGTTAGCAGCTTCGTTTACCAAACGGCCAGACTTACCAGTAGCCATTCCATTATCAGCTAGTGCTTCAGGCAAAGTAACTAGTCTGTTACCGTACTCAGTTAAGCCTTTTAGTGGCACATATACGCCAATGATAGCCGCTTCTACGTTTTCTCTTGTGGTAAGCGCAGTACTGGCGTCGATTGCTGTTTCTGGATTGATTTCGATCAACTCATCGCAAGAGATGGAAGAGAAAGAAATACACGCAGCAAGAGCAATCGTATTTATTTTATATAAAAAACTTTTTTTCATTTGAAGAAATATTAGAATCCTAATTGAACACCAACGGTGACGTTTTTACCATTAGGGATGATCCCTAAAGCGGTAGAATAAAATTCCGGATCGTACCCAGGGAAATCTGTGTAGGTGTACAGGTTCGTACCTTGTACATACACTCTGCCGCTTGTTAAGAATCTAACTCTTGAGATCAGACTTTCAGATAGGTTATAGCCAATCTGAACGTTTTTCAATCTGATATAATCTGTTTTCAAATAGTTGCGAGAAGAGGCTGTAACGTGGTTGTTTCCTTGAGCCTCTGCACCATTCACATATGGTCTTGGCACATCAGTGATTTGGCCAGGAGTTGTCCATCTACGATCATAAAGCTCTTGCAAGCCGTTGAATGATCTGTTACCATTCTCCATCAAGAACGCATACTGCTGATCAAGTTCTTTTCTCCCGTATTGGTACTGGAATAAGAAAGTGAAGTCAAATCCTTTGTAAGAAAAGGTGTTTTCTACGCCACCTGTGTGCTTAGGACGAGTAGTACCAATGTTTCTTCTGTCTGTTGACGCATTCAAGGTATAAGTGATGTTACCATTACCATCGTACCACATTGGTCTACCTGTTGCAGGGTTTACACCGGCGTACTCATAAGACCAGATAGTTCCTATGTCTTCACCAACCCGGATACCAGGTCTGCCAGGCAGCACTTCGTTACCACCGTATAATCTGGTTACCTCATTATGAATATAGGTATAGTTGAAGTTTGTTCTCCACTGGAACCCTCCAAGGTCAAGGTTTACTGTGTTCAGTTCAACCTCCAAACCTCTCTGCTCCATAGCACCTACGTTTGTCCATACGCTGGTAAAACCAGTGGTAGACTGAAGTGGCTGCTCAAATAAAAGGTCATCATTCTCTTCAATGAAGGCACCCAAAGTACCAGTCACTCTGTTTTTCAGGAAGGCGAAGTCAATACCCATGTCCAACATGGTACGTACTTCCCACTTCAGGTCTTCATTAGCAAGGCCGGTTGGGGCAATACCTGGAGCACTGCGGTAAATACCAGCGGTTCCATAAAGCGGACGGGCCAAGAAGTTGTCAATACCATCACGACCGTTTTTCCCCCAGCTAGCTCTCAACTTTAAAGAGTTGATCCACTCGATATCTTTCAAGAAATTTTCCTCAGAGATGTTCCACGCCGCGGCAACACCTGGGAATACACCCCAACGGTTGTTGATACCAAAACGAGAAGAACCGTTATAAGAAACAACACCTCTTAGGGAGTATTTCCCATTGAACAAATAGTTGATAGAACCAAATACAGCATTTCTCTTATAGCCAGTGTAGCCTGAGCTTAAGCTTACCGGGTTAGCAGCTGCACTCAAAAGTCTGAACTCTGGAGAAGGGAAACCAGTACCGCTAGATGACATGTTTCTGCGCTGCTCGGTTCTCCACTCAAAACCAGCCTGGGCATCAACCTTGTGGATTTCATTAAAAGTTTTAGTGAAGTTCAACAACTGCACTGTCTGGAAGTTGGTGTTCCAGTCTGCAGCAGCAAACCCGTACCCTCTAACGTTGAAACCATCAGCAGTTCTTGGGTCATAATAGAAATCTGACTGGATGTTGCTGTAGTCTAAGCTATAAGATGAGCGGAAAGACAAGCCAGGAACAATCTTGTAGACAGCAGCAATTGAACCGATTACTGAATTCGTTCTTTGAGTACCGCCAGACCACTCGTTTACCGCCAATACGTTTTGGTTCAAGATACCGGCAAATACCTGGCCGCTTCCTGTTAAACCATAATACGTACCGTTTTCATTTCTGAATGGGTTACTTGGGAGGATTAAGCTACCTGCAAATGTTGGGCTACCAATAGTAGAACCACTTGTTACATAAGGAGCAGTCTGATGGAATGAGCTTAAGTTTAATCTGGTTTCAAAGCTCAATTTATCAGTAGCGCTGTGATCAAGGTTCAGGCGTAGAGTTCCTCTTCTAAAGTCAGCAGCAGTTACAATAGCCTCCACCTGGTTGTAACCTCCAGAAATGAAGAACGATGTTTTCTCGTTTCCTCCACTCGCTGAAACTTCATAGTTATTCACCTTCCCGCGTTGGAACAATTCGTTTTGCCAGTCATAAGTTGGCAATGCTGCTAATTGTGCATCAGTGGCAGTAGAAGGAAGCCCTACTTCGGTCAGTGTATTGGTTCTTGCAGATGCAGCAGAGCTCCCAGAGTTAACTCTTGCCTCGTACCTCATCTGGTAATAATCCTGTGTATTTAATACATCGTATTTTCTGAGCGCCTCAGAAAAACCAGTGTAGTAGTTGGCTGTAAATCTAGTTCTGCCAGCTTTACCTCTTTTAGTTGTAATGATTACTACACCATTTGCAGCCTGTGAACCATAGACCGCAGCTGTTGCAGCATCTTTGATAACTTCTATTGACTCAATATCATTTGTATTGATAGAAGCCAAAGGGTTAGATTCTGTATAAGATACCCGGCCACCCCCTGTGCTGATTTGCACACCATCTACAATGTAGAGCGGCTGAGTACTTGCGTTAACAGAACCAATACCACGGATCTGCACATTAATAGCACCTCCTGGCAAACCATTGTTTGCTTGTACAATTACACCAGCTGCTCTTCCTTGCAATGCTTTGTCCAAAGACGGAATAGGCTGGTTTTGGATGGATGCTCCGCTTACCTGAGCAATCGCACCTGTTACTTCGCGTTTTTCCTGAACACCATAACCGGTAACTACGATCTCTGAAATCTGGCGAGAATCAGAAACCAAGCGCACGTTTACAGTAGATTGGTTCCCAATGGCTACTTCCTGGTTTTGATAACCAATAAAAGAAAAGACAAGGGTTCCTCCAGCGTTAGGCACCCCAATTGTGTAAGAGCCGTTCACATCCGTTGGTGAAGCGGTTGTGCTCCCTTTGAGTTGGACAGTCACACCAGGCATTCCCTCTCCTGATGTGGCATCCGTCACTCGTCCTGTCACAGTTCGATTTTGCGCCCACGCCTGCCCCACAAGCGTCAGCAACAAAACGAAGCTGAATAGTAAAGTTTTCTTCATGTGTTTTTTGGTTTGTTTGTAGAGATATGATTTGTTTGATATTCTAATATATAGAATTTATCAACATTAACAAATCCTTAACATATCATTTTTAGAAACATTTTTTAGTTTCATAACTCTACGTACTAAGACAAACCAAAATATTTTCCCATTTTAATATTAAACGCAGAAAATTTTTATCACCAAAACAAAATACTCATTCTTTTTAAATATTTATTTTAAATATAAAAATATAGACCACAAACATTATTATTTCATGGTCCAAAGAAAGTTTGAAGTTAAATAAGACAAATTGGAGAAATGCATAATAGAGCAAGATATGAGGAAAGCAAAAGTCAACAAATACATAACCCACTAGTTAACATTAGCTTATATCATTGTTAAATAATTAGAGGTTGAAGACTGCAGTGAAAACAATTTGATTGTTAGTCCTTTTCTTTTGTTCCAAAAGGAAATAAGCTTTTCCTATAGAATATACTTTTATTGCACGCACTTGTACTTACCCATTCTACATGTCGTAGACAATAAAAAAAGCCCTCTACAATTTAGTAGAAGGCTTTTTCATTGTTAGTTAGCAAGCGGTTTATTAATAACCTGTGTTTTGCTCAATATTTGGGTTAGCATCACGCTCTCCTTGCGGAATTGGTTGAATTCTTTTTGGATTATCTACCTCAATCAATCTTGCAGTGGCAGGATGCTCGCTTGTGCGTTGGATTGGTCTATTCAAACGCATGAAGTCCCAGTATCTGTGGCCTTCAAAAGCAAGTTCTTTCCTTCTTTCTTTAAGGATATCTTCTATCAGTTGATCTCCAGCAGACACATAAGGAGCTCCGTTTCTGGTAGCAGCAAGTCCGTTCAACGTTAATAATGCGGCGGCCTCTTCTCCTGTTCTGGCTTGGGCTTCAGCCAAAATCAACACAACTTCTGCGTATCTGATAACTTTGATATCGTCTTTATCAGCAGCATTAGACGTGTTAGGGTACTTATTTACAACATAGGCTGGATCTACTGTACCTTTCTTTCCAACTACTATAAGCCCTTTACGGACATCACCAGTAGTATACGTGTTATAAAGGTCAGTAGTAGCTAGCATATCTCCATAACCGTTCAGGTCATATAGGTAAGCTAATGCATTGGTTCCATTGTTGTTTACACCATCCAACCCTATCTCAAACAAAGTTTCCACTTTATTAGTCCTTGCGGCTCCAGATGCCCAATAAGAAGCAAAATCAGCAGCAGGCACCAACTTATACCCTGAGTTGTTTACAACATCCAAAGCGGCGGCCTTTGCCTTCACAAAATCACCCATGTATTGATATGCTCTCGCTTGCAAGGCCTTGGCGGCATATTTCGTAAAGAAAGCTGAGCTTTTGCTTACGGTCATCAGGTTGTAAGCTTGATCTAAATCAGAAATGATTTGCGCGTAAACCTGCTGAACAGTACTTCTGGTTGGTTTGAAATTAGTGTAATACTCCGTTGGATTACTCGTGCTAAATTCAGCAACAATAGGAACACCAGGAGCATTTGGATCAACGGTGTAAGGCTTAGCGAAAAACTTAACCAGTTCAAAGTGGCACAAAGCCCTTACTGCTAATGCCTCGCCTTTCAATTGGTTGACCGTAGCTTGATCTGCCTGGGTAACAGATGGAAGCTCAGCAAAAATCACCGTATTAGCCCGCAAGATGGAGGTATACAGGGCACTCCACATATCACTCGGCTCGGCAGTAGCCACTGTTGTAGAAAAGTTGTTCTGGGTTAGATACCTTCCGGAGTTACTTGGCGCAATGTAAACATTGTCAGCCATTAAGTCGCCCATGATCGGAATGCTTCTACCAAAGGCACCAACAGCACGCAAGGAATTATACATACCATTAGCTGCTGCCTGCAAATCATTAGTAGTAACAATAGCCGAACCTACAGGCAAAGAAGTGTACGGCTCCTGATTCAGGAATTCATCACCACATCCGCTCAACAGTAAAGATGCTGAGAGAACAGACGTATATAAATACTTTTTAAACATTTCTATTTACTTAAAAATTAACGTTTAATCCAAAAGTCACTGATTTAGACATTGGAATATCTGCGTTGGCCGCACTATTCACCCCTGCTTCTGGATCCATAGGAAGATTTTCGTCAAATGTCTTTGTAAGAAGGTTCGTTCCCCTCACATACACGTTCACTTTAGACAAGCCCAGGCCAGAGATCCACTCTCTCTTCAGGTCGTACCCTAAAGACAGGTTTCTCAATCTGATGAAATCTCCTTTGTATAAGAATCTTGTAGAAAGAGAGCTAGAGTTATTAGCGGAGTTATAGACATACTTAGGCACATCAGTAACATCACCAGGCTTTTGCCATCTATCCAAGGCTTTTCTGTATTTGTTGTTCAATGGACTTGCACCATCCATCATGTAAAATTCCCAACTGTCTCTCACATAGTTACCGAAGTTGTACACGATCAAGGCATCTAAAGTGAAACCTGCAAAAGAGAAGGTATTGTTAAATCCACCAAAGAATTTTGGAGAACCGCTCTTATACGGCACACGCGCTGCCTGGCTGTAAGAAGTTGTTTTCTCTGTTTTTTCAGCATCTCTCCACCACTGAGGGTTACCAGTTGCCGGGTCTACTCCAGCCCATTGGCGAACGTAGTACGTACGGTAATCATATCCTTCTCTGATCAGGTAAGCTCCGTCAATGATATCAGCACCGTCTACCAGTTTGGTTACTTTGTTCTTATTGAAAGCGATGTTGAAGTTCGTGTTCCATTTGAAGGCACCATCAATAGGATATCCGCTAATGGTAACTTCAACACCTCTGTTCTTCATTTCCCCGATGTTCTGAAGAACTGAGCTAAAGCCGGTTGTTCTAGAGATTTGTCTGTTCAACAACATATCACTGGTTGTTCTTTCATAATAATCAACTGTGATATTCAATCTGTCCTGGAAGAAACCTAAGTCAATACCAGCATCGAATGGTTTGTTTTGCTCCCAAGTCAACTCAGTATTACCTAAGTTGTTAAAGGCTCCACCTGGGGTGCTGTTATAGTTTAAGCCATACCCGAAAGTTGGACGCCAAGTGTAGTTCCCGATATCTCCGTTACCATTCACTCCGTAAGAAGATCTAACCTTTAAGGTTGATAAGAATTCAAGGTTACTCATGAATTCTTCTTCGTGCACATTCCAGCTTGCACCTACAGACCAGAAGTTACCATACCGGTTGCTAGAACCAAATCTGGAAGAACCATCTCTCCGGAAGGTACCACTCAGCACATACTTACCTTCATAAGTTAAATTCAGGGCAGAGATAATTGAGTTGAAGGTATAATCACTTCCGCTACCACTAGCGGCTACAGGAGTTGCAGCAACAGCAGAAGAAGGCAGATCGTTAGTTAAAGGATAGCCAGTTGTGTTTGTAGTGATGTTGTACTGAGCAGACTTTTGCGCCTCGTAACCTAAAGTAGCGTCTCCGGTTAGTTTTTCAACACCTGGCACATTGAATCTGTAGTTCAATTGATTTGTTGTGATCCAGTTGAAGATACGGGTATAGTAGTTGTAACCACGTCCGGTAACGGTTCTACCATCTCCGTGGAATGGGTTCCAGAACATCTCCTCCTCCAAGCTAGTATAGTCAATACCTACTTTTGAGGTGAATTTCAGATTTTGAAGGATATTCCAGGTAGCTCCAATAGACCCAATAGCCTTTGCGTTTCTAAGCTCACGTTTATCATTCTCAACCAAATACAAAGGGTTGAAGTTACCAGTATAGCCTAAAGAACCAGCTCTGCTGATATTCAAAGTACCATCCTCATTATAAGGGTTTTGAGTAGGCAACAAAAAGCCCGCGGACCCAATTGGGTTAGCAAACCCACCTCCGTTTGCTGGAGTATGTTGGTTTACGTTGGACACATTCAGGGTATTGAAGAAGGAAAGCTTACTATTGATAGTATGATTCAAGTTCAACGTTCCAGACACTCTCTGCATGTCAGAGCCAATTACTGGCGCTTCTTGCTTGAAGTAACCTCCAGACACATAAAACTGTGTTTTGGCATCACCACCTGAAGCAGAAAGATTGTAGGTTTGTTGGTTACCTCTTCTTGTAACCAGATCATACCAATCAGTATCAACGCCTGAACCAGCACCAAGAGCAGCAATTCTAGTATCAATTTCAGCAGTTGTGAAACCTCCATTGTTAACCAAGCCTTCTCTGGTGAGTGTTAACCACTCGTCTGCGTTCAGCAATTGGCCTGCCTCTGGTAACTTAGCAATGTCTGTATAGCCATACTCAGCAGATGCATTGAATTTGGTTTGACCTGAACGGCCTTTCTTGGTAGTAATTAAAATTACCCCGTTAGCTCCTCTAGATCCGTAGATAGCAGTGGAAGCAGCATCTTTCAACACGCTTACACTTTCAATGTCATTAGGGTTGAGACCAGCTAATTGGTTTGAAGTGGGAGTCAATCTGGAAACGTCACCTGTATTCAAGATCACACCATCTACTACATAAAGTGGGTTAGAACCAGCGTTGATAGAACCAATACCTCTGATTCTGATTTGCTGGTTAGCACCTGGCTGGCCAGAGAAACCTACAGACTGCAAACCTGCTACCTGACCTTGTAAGATCTGATCTACGGAAGGTAATGGTCTGTCTGCAATTTTATCAGCAGATACAGTTGACACAGAACCAGTCATTTCATCCTTAGTCAGAGATTGGTAACCAGTTACAATTACTTCATTCAATGCACGGGCATCGGAAACCAAGCGAACGTTGATGGTTGACTGAGTTCCAATGGCAACTTCTTGGTTTGTATAACCAATAAAGGAAAAGACCAATGTTCCTCCACCATTTGGAACACTGATAGAGTAATTACCTTCTACATCAGTTGGCGCAGCAACAGTAGATCCTTTTAGCTGAACGGTAACACCAGGCATTCCTTCTCCAGTCGCTCCATCAGTTACTCGTCCTGTCACAGTTCGGCTCTGTGCCCACGCTTGTCCCACAAGCGCTAACAGCAAAACCAAACTGAAAAGTAAAGTTTTCTTCATTTGTTTTTGAGTTGTTTGTTAAGCTATGATTTGTTTTGATCGGCCAATTTACCGACTCTTTCAATAGTAACAAATCCTTAACATCAATTTTAAACTCAGTTTTAAAACCAGAATAGAACAATATCGTATAAGGCTTCTTCTTGAGGGAGATCCATGAAGGCAATATGATAAAAGAGACGGTTTATCCTTTGTATCTATTTATGAATTTTCTATAAACATCGCTTCATCCTTTGAAAATCCTCAAATAACAATCAGATAAATGTTCTTTAAAAATTCCAATAAATTTTACATGTTAAACACCTACCTTTTATCAGGATTTGAACAAGCTTCTTCTTTGTTATCAAACCACAAAACAAAGAAGGCCAATGATTAACATAATAATTTCAAACAAAAAGCCTCTGCCAGTTACCCGGCAGAGGCTTTTTGCATAAGTAAGTAGACCTTAGTTGAAACCCAGACCAATACCCGCTGTTGCGGTAGGATACTTAGCCAGGGTATACTCTCCATATAAGGAGAAGAAAGCCAGTTTCAGGCGGAGACCACCGGTAACGCCCCACTGGGTATCTTTCATGTTCAGCAGAACCGGATCCGTGATGTCTTCTACATACTTATTAAAAGGAGCAGTAGTTCGGTAAGCAATCACAGGGTATCTGCCTTCCACGTTTAGATCAGTCTCTACATTGCTGTAGCGGATACCGGCATATCCGGTGATCACACTAAAGGTCTTGGAGGCGACCAGACTGGCAGTCCAGGCTTTGGTATTAAGAGTGAGTGCCTGCCCAGCATAGTAAGAGGCTTCGCGCTGCTGAGCAGTCGCGTACGGACGATCCTCTTCGGACAAAGGCACGTCTATCCCGGCATAGGAACTCTTTAACTTGGTATATCCACCGAAGACAGTAATGTCAAACCCGGGAATCATGCTGATCACCGGAATCCACTGTTTGATGCCGTGCTTCACGCCCACGCCCCAAAGCTGACCTTCAAAGTCATCTTGTTTTACTTTAGGGGAATACCTGACAGCTATCTCCGTGTCTTTGATCAACCCCAAGCTCACCTGAGCCATTGGAACAGGCAGGAAACTATAGCCAGTCCCTTGAGGGGCGTTAATTGAGCCAACTTCCTCTTCAAACTCTATTACTTGGCCACCCACAGTTCTGCGGCCCTTGGCATAAAGGGTCAACTCCGGGCCTTCTTCATCCGCCCCAAAGATAGTAGGCGTAAGCACCGGGGTATTGGGATCAAATTTTCTGCCGTTTGCGTCTCTAACCGTGGTCAAGCCTAGTTTAGACAAGTCAAACGATTTGTCCTCGTCAGGGGCAAAAGCTGCAGTAGCAAACACGCGTACGTCAAAACGACCCAACTTCATGGCTTTGCCAGAGTTAAACCAACCACCGTTCAACCCGTGCCCAAACGCTTTGCTGGCAGGCTCTATGTAAGCTCTCACCAACTTATTCGCATCCTCCTTGCCAGACCTGATAAACTCCCCTACTTCGTCCTGGGCCTGGGCAGGTGTTGCCGCCAGAAAAAAGCCCAGCACTGGCATTGCCAGAAAAGAGATTCTACGTAGACATTTCTTCATTTCACACTTCTTTTAATTGGTTCAGTAGCTGTTTGTACAATACTTTTTAGAGTGCGAACTTCATTAAATAACAGCAACTTTCAAATAGGACAATCTTACAATACCTAATTTTTAGTAGCTGTTCTGAACCTGGTTTTCAGGAAACTGGCTTAAACGCCTTTACTGAAAAGTATCGTAGGCAAATTTGAGGATAATGCCGGTGACTACCACCAAAAACAGCTTCCGGACGAAACCAGAACCTTTGGCCAACGCTATGCGGGTGCCCACCATAGAACCCAAAACACTGCTGATCGCCATCGGGATGCCTATATGATATAAAATGTACCCTTTGTACCCGAAGTACAGCAGCGCCGAGAGGTTGGTAGCCACGTTCACCACTTTGGCCGAGGCTGAGGCGGTGAGAAAGTTGAACCCGAAGATGCCCACGAAGATGAACATGAGGAAAGAACCGGTGCCGGGCCCGAAGAACCCGTCATAGAACCCAATCACCAAACCCACTGCTACGCCGTACCAAACTTCTTTGGAATGCGCCAACCGCGGGGCATGGATGGAACCGAAATCTTTCCGGAAGAACGTGTACACCGCCACCGAAATCAGCAGCACCAGAATCAAGGGTCTGAGCAGCGAGGTATCAAAATGGCTCACCGCCCGGGCACCCAGAAAAGAAAACACGAACGCCGAAAACGCTGCCGGCAAAAGCGCCCGCCAATTGATTTCCACATTGCGGGCGTAGCGCCACATAGAAACCGAAGTACCCGCAATACTGGAGAGCTTACCGGTTCCAAACACCGCCGGCACGGGAATACCCGGCAAAAAAACAAACAGGGCAGGAAGCTGAATGAGTCCACCTCCGCCCACTACAGAATCAATCAAGCCTGACAGAAACGCAAACAGGCACAAAAACACAATTTCCAACTTCTTAGAATTAAGCCGACACCGCCGCTAATGAAACCGCAAAGATTCTGAAAATGTGTGGCCTAACCAAAGCGTTCTTGACTAGAGGTTTTGTTTTAAGGCTCCTTTTCTTGAAACAAGCTAAAAACGACCGCCCACCACCACCGTTTCCTTCAGCACCTCCCGCGTGCCCTGCAGGTTGAACAGATCCACCAGTACCACATAATACCCAATGGCGGCTTTGGAACCGGCATCGGTCAGTCCGTCCCACTGCAGCACGCTCTCCGCGCCCAGTAAAGTGTTGGCTGAGAGTTTCCGGATGTGCCTGCCCTTGGCATCAAAGATGGTCACGTTGGCCACAAAGCCCTGCTGGGGCAACCTGAACTGCAAAAGCAAGGCATCATCCACACCATCGCCGTCTGGGGTGATGATCCTGGGCTGCAAGGTAAGTTTACTGGCGGATGGTATAGTTTCCTGCGCCTGCGAATTCTCATAACCGGGCGTGGCTTTCACGTTGGTAGCCGCCGAATGGAAGTTGGCCGTGGTAGACGGCCCTGCCAACGTGATTCGCTCCAGGGAAACGCCCTCGGCATCTGAAATGAGTCTGAAGTGCTGACTGCTTTGATAACTCACCTCGTCCATGATGCTGTCGTTGGGTAAGAGCAACACCACCGTTCCCGCCTCGTCTGGGAAAGACGGCAAAGAAACCACCTCCATAAACTTCTCTGATTTCCCCTGCGGATATTCTCTGGGCAGAAGCGCTGCGTCTTCCGTGAGCACCAGGTACTCGCCGGGAGCTAATAAACGATGCTCGCTCGTGATCACTCGGGCGCTGGCTATCTCATTAGTAGTATTACGATTAGCTATCTTCCAACCCTGCAGATTCAGGTAGTTGGAAGACCGATTGACTACCTCCACAAAGTCTACTCCTCCCGGACTTGGGTTGAACAGAATCTCATTGATGACCACGTCTCCTTTCTTAGGAGCAGCGGGCAAGAGCACCGTTTGTTGTTGCCCTGCAGCTACATTCCCTGCACAATCCTTCACGCCGTGCACGGTGACGGTATACCGGTGGTTTTCCTGCAAAGGCGCGGCAAGGGTTAACTCCACTTCGGTTAAATCCGCGGCCAGAAGGCGCACCTGTTGCACGGTGATGCTAGAGGAAACCGTGTACCTGTTCACCTGCACGGCCTCAGCGCTGTCTACCGGCTCATCAAACTGCAGCACCACTTTTGTAGGCGAGAGCGCGAGAACCTGTTGCAGGACTGGCGCGGTTTGGTCTACCCGCTGCACTGAATTGGGCTGTCCCGGCGTGCCGCCTTTAGCGTTTTCTGAGGCCGTCCACTGCGAAGCTCCGGTACAATTGCTGTTCACATCTAGTAACTCCAAACTCCAGCCGCCCTCTCTTTTGTTGTTGTCCCGGTACCAGGAATTGCTGTAGCGCACCACATCGATTAATTGGTTTTCGGCATTTAACAGCTCCACGGCATCGCCGGAATCATTGAGCGATGGGAATGTGGAAAGGCCAAGCACCGGACCAAATGGCTGGAAAAGTGCGGTGTCAGTGGCGGCACAGACAATCAGATAGGCGCCGGGCTTTAATAGATAAGGAGGAAAAACACCCGCATTGGACGTAGCATCTGAATATTGCCACCCTTGCAGATTGAACGTTTTATCGCTGCGGTTGTAAAGCTCAATGTATTCGGCCTTGGGTAAATCCTGCAAGGGATTCAGGTCTGCGTAGATTTCGGTAATCCTCACGTCACCGGGCTGCGCCACCGGAGAGTAAGCGAACGTACTGGTCTGGTTTTGGGCTACATTGCCATCAGCATCAGCCAGTCTGAGTACTCGTATCTGGTTGTTTCCTGTCTCAAACTCCTGCTGGAACTGCAGTTTCACTACCTGCGGGTTTGTGGCACTCCACTCCAGGTTGTTTGGCGTGATGGCTCCGTTCAGCACAAAGTTAGCTGGGTTGGTAGCATCGGCTTCCAGAATTGGTTCAGAAAAGGTCAGCTCCAAGGTGCTTGGCCCGGTAGCTTTGGTGCTTACTAAACCTGGTGCTCCAATGTCTTTGATGGTGAAATCATCGAAATAGAATCGTTGGGCATTGGCCTGGGAATACCGGAAAAGTACGCCGGCATAAGCTGAGGCAGTGTAGCGGGAATCCTGCACCTCCCCTTGTACTGTGTAGTTCTGCCTGGTGCCAGACACATCCAGCTCCAGGGTCCAGTTGTGGGCGGAGGTGCGCGTTACCCGCACCCAGAACTTGTTGTCAGCGGCGGCAATGGTTTTGTCTGGCCCGTCAATGATCTTGGTGGACGCGCTGCCATTTTTCCGGAAGAGACTTACTTCGTCCTCCGTGCCGCCCATCCGCACGAAGTAGCCTTTGGAAGCGCCTTTCAGATCAGGTTCGTCAGAAATTAAATGCACTTCGGCGTAGTTACCGGAGGAGGTGGCAAAATTCAGTTGCACGTAGTACTCCCACTGCGCTCCAACTGCCAAAGCGCTGGCGGTTGCCAGATGCAACGTGGTGCCGGTCACGGCGGGTCCGCGGCTCTGCAGTTGTTGGGCGGCGTTTACCTGGAAAAAATCGGTATCGCCCGTCCAGACAGGGGCATGCGTGAAGTCTCCGTCCGAGAAAGTCTCATGAACTTGCGCCTGTAAAGCCTGAAAAACCGAGAAGAGTAGAAGAAAGACAAGAAAGAATTGCCTCATATTTAGCCTGTACTTTAATTATCGTGAAAAGTTGGCTTACTTTGCAGATAGTCTCGCCCGTTTTCTGCCTGATTCTCAGAAAACAAGTAAAAAACCGGCCCGACCACCGCTCCGGAGAAAGCAACCCCACCCGTTCTTCTTCGGGGCACCATACATACATCATTTATTAACCTTTACATGAAAGTAGCTGTAGTAGGCGCCACCGGCCTAGTGGGTGGCGAAATGCTGAAGGTCCTGGCGGAGCGTAACTTCCCAGTAGACGAATTGTTGTTAGTGGCCTCTGAAAAATCGGTGGGCCAGAAGATGAGCTTCCAAGGCAAGGAATATACCGTGATCGGGATGGAAGACGCCATTGCCCAGAAGCCGCAGATCGCCATTTTCTCGGCGGGCGGAGGCGTGAGCAAGGAGATGGCCCCTAAGTTTGCTGAGGCGGGCACTACCGTAGTAGACAACTCTTCTGCCTGGCGCATGGACCCTACCAAGAAACTGGTGGTCCCTGAAATCAATGCCTCTGAACTGACCCCTGAAGATAAAATCATCGCCAACCCCAACTGCTCGACCATCCAGATGGTGGTGGCTTTGAACAACCTGCACAAGGCGCTCAAGATCAAACGCATTGTGGTGAGCACCTATCAGTCGGTAACTGGCACTGGTAAGAAAGCCGTGGACCAGCTCATGAACGAACGTGCCGGCGTGGATGGCGAGAAAGCCTATGCCTACTCCATTGACCTGAACGTGATCCCGCACATCGATGTGTTCACCGAGAACGGGTACACCAAAGAGGAGATGAAGATGGTGAACGAGACCAAGAAAATCATGGGCGATGATACCATCAGGGTAACGGCTACCACCGTGCGTATTCCGGTGATTGGCGGGCACTCAGAGTCTGTGAACGTGGAATTTGAGAAAGACTTCTCCCTGGAGGATGTGTACCGTATCTTGAACGAGACGCCGGGTGTAGTGGTGGTTGACGACGTAGCCAACCTGAAATACCCTATGCCGAAGGACGCCCACGGCAAAGATGAGGTACTGGTAGGTCGTATCCGCCGCGACGAAACCCAGGACAGAACCCTGAACATGTGGATCGTGGCCGACAACCTGCGCAAAGGTGCCGCCACCAACGCCGTTCAAATCGCCGAGTACCTGGTAGAGAACAAACTGGTTTAGTTTAGTTTTAGCCAATTCAGCCCATAAACAGAAAGGCCACCTTTGCGGGTGGCCTTTTTACTTATATATGAATATGGCTTCGGGTGAAGCTCGGAGTCACTTACCGTTCGTCCAGATGGTTTTCAGGTTTTTCACTTCTTCAAAAAAGTTGGGGCAGGTTTCATCGCCGCCATAACAGAGCAGGTTCCCGTCACAATCGTACACCGAGTCAATGGAGTTGATGCCCGGCGCGCAGTTCCCCAGCACAAAAACAGTATTGCCGCGCAGCGTTCCGGTCTTCACAAACTGGCAGTACTCAGATTTCTGCAAGTCCAGCACCCGCGTACGCAACCAACCAATGTTCTGCACCGGGTTTTCCACTAAGCACGTCCGGTTCACCTGCTCTTCTTCGCAGGAAGTAAATGCCACAAGGCAGAGCAGACAAAAGGCGTACAGGGTTTTCATAAGGAATCAATCTGGGGGCTATACTTAGAAGATGCTCCATTAGGTCAAAAGGATGCTTAGGCCCCCATCTTTTTTTCTCCTGCCAGAAAATCCCTCCTTTAGCCTGGTAGCCTTACCCCCATACGAAAACCCGATGCTGTTGGCTTACCTGCGGAGAAACTTCTTGAGTTTTATTAATGCAAAAGAGGCTCCCAACAGAAGCCTCTTTTGTTTAGGTGCGTTTTGGGGGTACTTAGAGCAAAACAGCTCAAAAACGCTATTACAACTCAAATTGGCGCTACTCTTTCATGACGCGGTGCACGGTTCTACCATCCACGGTATTCACTACCACCAGATAAGTGCCGGGCTGCTGCCTGGAAAGATCAAGCGCCACCTTGTTATCAGTGAAATCACCCTTGGTCAGGAGCACTCGGCCAAACATATTCATCACCTGAATAGAAGCACCTTTCAGCACCGATTGCGGCAGTTCCACGTACACGGTGCCGGTTGTGGTGGGCACCGGATATACTTTCACCGATAGTGCGTCTTTGTCTTTTCTGGGCCCTATTTCTGATTTGAACTGCAAAGGAACCAGGTAATAACCGGTGGTATACGGCGGCGTGTCTTTATACTGCCGCACTACCCCTTCCAGTTTCAGCATGCCACTTGGGGCAGGCAGGTTGTAGACAGAGGAAGTACTGGGCACCAGCATATTGATGATACCGGCGGTAGACTCCAGCGTCACTTCGAAACCATGGTAGCCCACGCCGGTGGTCCACTGACTCTTATCTACCGGGAAGGCCTGGTGAATAGTCACCGGCACCGATTCCAGTTCCTCACCGATGGAAGTCACCGTGGCGCGGGTTGGCAGCGTGCTGTTGGCCTGCAGCAGGAACAGAGAATCTACCTCCACGCGCAGCAGTCCGTTGTAGTTGCGCAGCATGCCAATGGCGGCTACGCTGTCTTTCGGCTGCGGCGTGAAGGTTCTTGCCCCCTTCGTGGCCCGATAGAGTTGTACCGCCTTGCCGCCGCTCATCAACGACAGATCTAAATGGGCACTAGACAGGTTCGGGCTGGCCACTACGCCTCGCAGCAGCACATATTCTCCCACGTGGATTTCCTTACCAGCTGCGTCTTTCTCTCTGGCCTGGGCAATGGTGTACTCCCGCAGTTCACGAGGCTCGTCGCCGGTGTTTCCACCGCTTGGCAGTACGTAGCGGTACACATTTCCAACCGCAGAGGAGATAATGTAAGCCGTATCCAAGCCAGGACTCAAAGTGAGGCCACGCAGGTCAGTGCCGTGGATTTCAGGCAGCGGCAGGGTCCAGGAAAGTTTCTGGGCCGGATTGCTGTCATCGCGGAAGATAAGCTTGGCGGGCTGGTCACCGCTGGCGTCTACCACCGCGTACATGCGGTTATTGCTGGCCGCGAAGATGGATTTGGAGTTAGAGACAATCCGGATGGTTTCCTCCAGCTTCCAGGTAGTGCCGTTGGTGCTGGTGTATTTATCAATCTTGTTTCCCGAGATGTACGGTACGTACAGGGTATTTCCTTCCGGCGAAATAGCCGAAGCCCTGGCCACTGAACCAGACGTACGAGCCGATAACGCGGTCGCATCGGCTAGGGTCACCACGGTTTCAAACGCAGTGGAATCCGTTGCGCTTTGTTTGAAGATGTAGCTCTTGTTACCGGTTACCGAAGTCACGAAGATGTTTCCTTTGTCATCGGAGGTAGGGTTGGTCAGGGAAATATCGGTATCCACGCGGGCTAGCGGCTCTCCGGTGTTCACGTCCAGTTTGTACAGAATGGTATTGAACGCCACCAGAATGTTGCCGTCATGGGCCAGGCCAATACCGGTTACCAATCTCACTTCTTCTCTCAAGCCTTTGAAGTTGATGAAGTGCAAGTACGATTTGTTGCCCTGGTAGAACTCCAGTTTGTCACTGGTGAACTCCCACGGAGTACCGTCTGGGTTGTTCACCCGCACGCCTCGGCTATAGCCCACAGACCAGACTTTGCCTTTGCGGTCTACCGTTACGCCGTGACCGTTGGTGGTTGGGGCCGGAGCAAATGCCGCAATACAGTTCCCGTCTGGGTCTTTCACGCGGCAGTCATACACAAAGCCGGCAGCCGGAATCTCCACTGGACCGGTGATTGGCGCATCGCTCTTGGTCAGTTGCAGCGCCACGGGAGCACTTATACTCACGTTTTTCCCGTCTGAGGCAATCACGCGGTGGTAGAACGTCACGGCCTGGTTGGCCGGGGCATCGCCTAACAAGGCAAACCATTCTTCCTGCGGCACGCTGTACTCTGCGTTGAGGCCTACCGGTTGATGCAGCAGCAGTTGGTTGAACTGAGCATCTTTGGCCAATTGGTAGGTGTAGGTCACGGTGTTCCGTTCGGCATCTGCCTCAGCGTTCCATTTCACAGAGAAGAAGCCTTTGATATTCCGCACCGGATACACTGTATTGGCATCATGCGAGGTAATCACGGCCATCGCCGGAGCGGCGTTAGCAGGTTTGTAGAGTTGGGTACGCACCTCGCCCTCGGGCAGGGAATCGGTTTTGATGAGCACGTAGAACGCACCCATGCTCATGAGTTCTTTCACGGCATAATCTGCGGGCAGGCTGCCGGTGAAGGTGCCGTTGCGCCCATCTTTAGATTCTACCTTCAAGGCCAGCTTCATAGTACCTTCCTCGGGATACAGTCCCTGATACAGGGCTACCGCGGTTTTCTCCGGAAGGATTGCGCCTTTTAAGCCGCTGAACGAACCTACAAACCTGATATCGTTGCCTACTTCTACGGCTTCTACCGTGCCGGTGGCTTGCCCAACCGTGGCCTTGCGCTTGTTGTAAGAGGAAAGTGTTCCTGCGGCGGCTCCGCTGATGGGCACGTCGCGCCGGATCAGGTGGCCATTGGCGCCTACAATCACCTCTGGCAGACTCTTCTCATTGAACACCGGCATAGCGTCGGCATCGGGGTGTTTGATCTCAAAGGTAGTGTAGATGATGGTGTCCTGCTCCAGGAAAACATCCATCAAGGTTACAGTGTTAGGTGCCACGGCATCATACCCCAGGTACTTGCGCGGACCCGAACCGGCGGCTCCGGCGTTCATGAACTCCACACCTCCGTGCTTGCCCGGATAATACGCGTGGTGGTGACCGCTGATGTAGGTATGCACATCCAGTTCTTCCATCATGGCCTGCAAGGCGGCCGCGTTGTTCAGGATGTTGCCGGCAGAGTTGTACTCCTGCGCCACGCCATACAGCGGCAAGTGGCCCACCAGGAAGCGGAACTTAGCGGCTTTAGCAGCCGGACTGCTGAACTGCGCCCGCACCCACGCCAGCTGCTCATTACTGATGTTGGCACTGCTGGCTTCCCAGGACACAAAGAAAATGTCTGAGTCAGCCGTAGGTTTGTAGGAGAAGTAGAACGGATAATTGGTAGTGTCTACCGGGTGCCAGTTAGGAAAATTACCAGGCTTTCTCCAGTAGTTGAGGGCTTCCTGGCGGTCAACGGGCATACCAGCCGCCGCGTCATGGTTGCCCATGGTGAACGCGAACGGAATACCAGCTTCACGCAACGGTTTGGCTACTTTGTTGTCAAAGCCGTTCCACATGTTGGCCACCTGCGTGGCGTTCAAAGAGGCCGATTGCCCGGCAATCATATCTCCGCCGGCTACAACCATGTCGGGTTGCCACAGGCGCGGAATCCGTTGCATGATGCTGTCTACCTGCCACTCATAGGTCACCGACCCAAAGCCGGAGTTCAGATCACTGATCACAGCCAAGCGGAAATCGCCGCGGGCAGGCATCACTTTCACCTGGTAGGTACGGCTGGCGCTGGTGTTGCGCACATCGGTCACCTCAAACCGGAAGTTCACGTTGCTGTTGACTGCATCTTCCAATTTGTGGGTGAAGGTATAGTCTTGCTGCGGCTGGGCGTTCAGGGCGATGGTGCTGCCCAACTGCTGCTCAGAACCACCATCCACCGATTTAAACACCTTCAGCTCTTTCAGGTTGATGTCCTGCACGCGGGTCTCCAGGCTAAGATCCAAATTGAGCGGCTGCCCAAAAGCATGCCGACCAGATTCTTTACCGCCTTTGAATACCACCTGCGTGAGCGACACCACGCGGTATTCAAAGTTCTTTGACACAGTTCGGCCGAAGCTGTCTTCCAGCTCAAACCGGAAATGTACCGGCCCCAGCGGGTCAGAGGCTGCGTAGCTGAAGGAATAGGTATGACTAAAACTGCCGTTCAGCGGAATATCACCGCCCACCTGTTGCTCTGGATTATCGCCTACTTTCTTGAAAATACGCAGTTTCTGCACTGTAAACCCAGAGTTAGGGCTAGTGAGCAGTAGGTCAAAAGAGCTGGTGCGGTCTTGTACTACTTCCTCCAGCTCGGTTCCGTTAGAGAACGCAATGGCGGGCATGCTCTCCTCTACTTTCACCAGAGAAATGGCATCGGCGGAAACAAACTGTCCCGAGGCCTGGTTGCTGATGACCACGGAGTCATTGGGGCCCAGGTCAAACGTACCTAGCACGTTGAATTTGCTTCCATTCAAGGTTTGGTTCACGCGCACGGTGTCTGGCGCTGCTCCGCCGGTACGGTAAATGATGTAAGGCGTGTTGGTGCTTCTATTGCTGGCGGCTACCCACCAGGCACTCAGCTCATACCGGCCCGCCGATATGCCTTTCAATTTGTAAGAGGCGTAACTTGAACCGTCTCCAGTGGCTAAGACTCTGGCTTTGGAGGTGCCGTAGAAGCCAGTATTGGAAGACTCAGACCAGGCACCGCGTTCAGCGTAAAGAGCAGTGTTATCAGTGTCATAGACGTGCGTGCGGCGTTTCAGGATCAAGGCCGTGGGTACGGCCCGCTGCAAACCGGCATCGGAGGGGCGGATGGTGTTCTTTCCCTTAATGGTGAGGGCCGAGGAACCGCCGCCGTCCAGGTTCATGGCTTCCTGGGCACCAATACTCACCAGCACATCGGCCATTTGAGGCAGGGTGAGTCCGGCACTGATCCCGTCGTTGCGGCCTTCCACCACCATCAGGATAACTTTGTTGTCAGCGGTGCGGCCAATGGCAGAGCGGGGTTCGCGGTTATCGCCGCTGGCCCACATGAGCTCTTCGTCTTTGGTCATCCGTTTTACGCCATTGTGCACCAGCACCGGTCCGGCACCAATGGCTGTAGAAGCCGGCCACAGGGCAGCTCCTTCTGGGTAAGTTGCGGTGGGCTGCTTGGTGAGTTGGTCTACCGGATTAGGGTTGGGGTATTGGTACATGGTGTTGGCAGCGCCCACGTGGTAAATCCAGGCAATGTCTGCGATGTTGCCGGGCAGCACGCCAAAAGCACTACGGGTAGGGTAACTGCCACCGGTAGACTTAGCATTGATGGCCAGAACATTGCCCTCCTGCACCGCGGTACCTAAGGCTTCATACGTGGTGGTATTGAAAAAACCTCCGTTGATGACGGCATACACCGGTTCTTTCTCCAGGGCAGCCCAGGCATCGGGGGTTTTGGCCGAACTGACCCCAGTACCACCGCCATAAACCGCTTTGAATTCCATGTTAGGATCGTTCAGGTCTATTAGGGCGTAATACATCCTGAGTGGGGTTACTCCGGGAGCGGCGGGAGTCTCAGAGTAGAATACTTTGATGGAAGGGGGAAGCCCGGCGTTGAGGTGAGCGGGCTGGGTCCAGGTATACTGTGCGAAGAGCGGCTGTACCCACAGGAGCAGCCACGCCAGAAGCACCACCCGGATGGGGAGGAGTACGTTTTTCTTCATGGACGATTAGGTTAAGTTATAGGGGGTAAAGTTGAAACTCGGGTATTACCTGTTAGTCAACAGGCTTTTATCAAAGCATTAACTTCTCTAACTAACCAGCTCATCTACCTGGCTTCTGCGCGGCTTTCTCTCTTTTCTTTCTCTTCTTCTTTCTTTTCTTGGCTAAGAACTGATAAAGGAAATGTAGAAGTAATTGCGTTAAACAG
The DNA here is from genome assembly GCF_017355955.1 of Sabulibacter ruber. Classification (GTDB taxonomy): domain Bacteria; phylum Bacteroidota; class Bacteroidia; order Cytophagales; family Hymenobacteraceae; genus Nibribacter; species Nibribacter ruber_A. The sequence goes on from NZ_JAFFID010000001.1 coordinate 2,626,632, forward strand.
CAATCATTTTTTAATATTTCTCACAAAGTGTAAATACCTTACTAAATATTAACCCTGTTTTCTGCCTCTCCACTCTTACTAGCTGATAAACTGCTCTTTGCTCCATCTACCTGCACAAAAAAAAGAGGTGCCTTATTCAGACACCTCTTCTGCAAACTGCTACAGCTTTCTGTAAAAAGAACTGGCTTTCTGCCGCCTTTCTGTTTTCACCTAGTTTATCCAAAAAAGGGCCTAAAACAGAAGATCAGCAGTTTTAGTTAAGCAAAGGAATTACTGATATTGAATGTACATCGGCTTAGGCGAGAGGGCCAATACCTCTTTTGGCGTGTACAGCTTAGAGCCTTTCTTTTTGGTATCGTTGTAGTAGAAGATCTTAAAGCCTGTGTACTGCACTGGTTCCCGCTTGATGTAGGTGTTATAGGTGCTTTTCTTCAGGACGCGGTCGCCCCAGCCATCCATGTGCATCACAAATTGCACGTTGGGCCGCAGCTTGATGTTTTTGTAGTTGGTGACCATGCGCTGGGTAAAACGGTGCACCACCAGAATCTTTGGCGGCAGGTTATACTTCACGGCGATATCGTTCAGGAACTGGGTCGCATAGTTGATTTCACTCGCATCCAGGGTACCTATTTTGCGGCCCGGAATGGCTCCGTTCTTCATCGCGAACTCGGGGTCAATGCCTAAATGCACCTGAGGCAGTTTCAGCCATTGCTCTAAACGTGGTAATTCAGCTTCCACGGTGCTGCGACCAATCTGAATGTCAAGGAACACAATGGCGTTTCTTCTGGCGGCCCAGGCAATTACGGTATCGGCTACGTGGTCGCTCATGCGCAGGCGATACATGCCGCCTTTGCCGGGAGAACCCTGCGCGGTCACAAAGATCAAATGCAGGGCCGGTTGCACCGGCGTAGAGGGATCTGCGGCCTGCCAGGCTTTCACTTCCCCGTCCAGGCGGTTCAGCATTTTCTCGGGGGCAATCTCGCCCAGAATGCCCATGCGTTTTGAGAGCGGATTTCCGTAATACGCCACAATTCGTTTATGGGGCAGAATAGCGCCGGGCTTGCTGGCGGCCTCGTCTTTCACCACAAACTCAGGTTCCCTGGCAGCAGAGTCTGCGGTAGCGGTGGAATCCTTGCCAGGTTTGGCGGCAACTGCCTTGGTAGAATCTGATCTGGTTTTGGAAGAGTCTGAAATATGGGCGGTAGAAGGAGCCGCGGCGGCCTTTGCTCCATTGTTTTCTGCCTGCTGGCCCTCAGAACTGCAGGCGCTCAGGAAAGCAATTCCCAGGACAAAAAGGAGCCGAAGACCCAGGTGGCCTTTCATTAGTTTTGAATTCATGTAACTGTAAGTGGGTTAATCAAATGGGCAGTTTCCCGCTATATCGTCTGGAAGATACTCTTTTTAGGTTGCTTCGCCATAGGAAAGGTCCGCTTTAAGGGAATCTTCTTCCTGAAACACGCACCGCAGCACCCTTCGGTTACAAAATCTCTTTCTCTTATTTGCAAGAAAATTTCAAGTCGATCAGACCGGTTTTTTTGGCTAAAATTGCGCTTCTGCCCTGCTTAAATCTTAGTTCTTACGCTATTCTTTTGCGTATACTGTAACTTTACCGGAAACTAAGCTCTCCACCCATGGAAAGAATCAACCGTGTATTGTTGATAGACGACGACGAGATTACTAATTATATGAACCAGCGCGTACTCAATAAAGCCGAGATTGCGCAAAAAATTGACGTGGTAACCGATGGCCAAGCGGCCCTCACCTACTTAAACAGCCCCGAGCACCTGCAAGCCGATTTACCCCTGGATTTGATACTGGTAGACATCAAGATGTCTGGCATGGACGGCTTTGACTTTCTGGAGCGTTACCAGCACCTGCCACATACGCAAAAAGCCAGGAAACTATTTGCTTTGTCTTCATCGGCCAGTTTTTATGACCTGCACCGGTTGAAGGAGTTCCCGGACGTAAACGGGCATTTGTCTAAGCCGCTCACCCAAGCCGATGCTCTGGCCTTGATCAAGGAGCATTTCTTCGGGTCAGAGGATTCGGCCAGCGGCGTGGCTTCCCTTCCCGGGCAGGATGATCTGGGTTAAACTACCTGCCACGGTTCGGCTTACCGAAGCATTCTTTTAACCAAACAAAAGCCCCGGCTCCGTTTCAGGCCCGTTTTCTGTAAAACAGGCCTGAAACGGAGCCGGAGCTTTCTACTTCCAGCGCAACCCAGATTATTCCCTGCCGCGGCGCTCCGGCGCTTTCAAGGTGAATTCCTGAACGGTTTTGTTTCCGTTGGTTTCCACCTCCACCACGTACTTGCCGGGGCGCAGGTACAGCTGCTGGTTGGCGGCTGGCGTTACCTTTACGGGATTACCGGCTTTGCGGCCTTCGTTCAGAGCCTGCTCATAGGCGCCGGTATTCAGGGGATCCAGGGTAAGGTCATAGGCTACGTAGTTTAACCCTCGCTCGCTTTGGTCTTTCAGCTCTTTCAGCACCTGACCTTTCTCGGTTTTAACCCGCACGGTGGTGGTTCCGGCGGCATTCACGTAATAGGGCACGGTCAACGTAGGCGTGTAGGGCTCGCTCCAAGCCCCGAATTTCTGCCCCCACCGCTCTGAGTAGGGCGGCACGTTCAGCGCAAAGGCATGCACTGCTTTTTTCTGCACCTCGGGCGTTAGCTGTTGCAAATGGGCCACGTTGCCAATGTAGATAGAACGCCCGTGCGTAGCCACCACCAGATCATTCTCGCGCGGATGAATGGCCAGATCATGGACTGCTACCGAGGGCAGCACATCACCGCCCAAAGCCTGAAAAGTCTGGCCTTTGTCCAGAGACACGTACAAGCCATTGTCTGAGCCTACGTACACAATGTTGGGGTTCTTAGGATCTTCCTTCACTACGTTTAGCGGCTCTTTTGGCAAATCTGTGCCTAAACGCTTCCAGGTTTTGCCGTAGTCCTGCGACACGTACAGGTAAGGCGTGAAATCATCCCAGCGGTAGCCGTTGAGCGTGGCATAGACGGTTCCTTCGTTCTGCGCCGAGGCCGCCAACCCACTGATCCACATGTCCTGTGGCAGTTTGTCTGAGATCTTGGTCCAGGTGTAACCTCCATCGCGGCTAACGTGGATGAGCCCATCGTCTGAGCCGGTGTACAGCAAGCCAAACCGTTTAGGCGATTCCTCAATGGTGGTGAGGGTTCCGTATCCCACATCGCCTTTGCGACCGCCTTTGGTGAGATCCCCGGACAGGGCTTCCATGTTCTCGCCTTTGTTCAAGGAGCGGTGGAATCTGTTGGACCCGAAATACAGCACATCCTGGTTGTGGCGCGACAGCAGAATGGGGCTTTCCCAGTTGAAGCGTAGCGGCCGTTCGCCCAGTTGGTGTTTGGGTTGGATGGAAAGCCTTTGGCCGGTGGCTTTGTTCAGGCGGTAATACGCACCGTACTGCGAGCCGGTGTACACGGTGTTGTTGTCTCTAAAGTCAACCTGCACCATCATGCCATCACCGCCGCCCAGACGCTGGTACGGGTAGCGGCCGTTGTCGGTCCAGGCGGAGCTGGCCTGGTAGGTGCTGGGGCCGCCCCACACGCCGTTGTCCTGCAAGCCACCGTACACGTTGTAAGGCTGCGCCATGTCTACCGTTACGGAATAGAACTGCCCCACGGCCGGCGAGTTGGCCTTGAACCAGGATTTCCCGTCATCAAAGGTGACGTTCACGCCCCCATCGTTGCCGCTTACTAGATGGCCGGGGCGGGCGGGGCTCACCCAAAGGTCCTGATGGTCTGAGTGCACGTTATCACCGCCAATCTCCCGCCAGGTTTTACCCGCATCTTCTGATTTCAGCAACGGCACGCCCAGCACGTACACATGGTCTGGGTTCAACGGCGACACGCGGATAACCCCAAAATAATAGCCGTAGGTGTAGTACAGGTCATCAATGTAACCTTCGTGGGTTTTCTTCCAGGACTGGCCGCCATCGTCTGAGCGGTACACCTGCGCTCCGGTCACGGGGGTTTCCACCATAAGCGAGTTGGCATCTACCAGGAAGTCTGACAAAGCCACCGGCCTGATTCTCTCCGAGGCCACCATTTCCTTCACGGCTCTGGCGGTGTATTGGCGCGGGAAGTTATTCTCTTCCAGGAACGTGTTGAGGGTGGCATCATCCAGCTTCAGGAAATCTTCTTTGGAGAAATCTCTGAACTGCTCTTTGCGCAGCCGGTTGCCGGTAGCTACCGCGGGTTTCACATCCGGGCGCAGGTCCTGGTTGTCAACGCTGGCGTAGAGGATGTTGGGGTTCTTGGGGTAGATGCTCAGGCCAATCCGCCCGATGCCTTCAGTGGCCGGGAAGCCGCTATTGCCGCCGGTGACCCGTTGCCAGGTCTCGCCGCCATTGGTGCTTTTGAAGATGCCCGAAGTGCCGCCGCTTTCCACGAAATTCCAGGCACGGCGCTCACGGTGCCACATGCTGGCATACAAAGTATTGTGATTAGACGGGTCAATGACCAGGTCTATGGCTCCGGTGTTATCGTTCCCGCCTTTCAGGACGTGCTTCCAGGTGTTGCCCCCATCAGAGGTCTTATACACACCACGCTCGGGGTTAGGAGAATATAAGTGCCCCAGCACCGCCACCCAAGCCGTGTTGGGGTCTGAAGGGTTCAGGATAATGCGCCCAATGTGGTGCGACTCCGGCAAGCCTTTGTACTGCCAGGTTTTGCCGCCATCGGTGCTTTTGTAGATGCCCACGCCCGAGTAAGAGGAACGGCTGGAGTTGGCCTCGCCGGTGCCCACCCAAATGGTGTTGCTTTTCCAATCCACGGCAATGTCCCCGATGGTGATGACTGTCTCATTGCTGAAAAGCGGCTCAAAGGAGATGCCGTTATCGGTGGTGTGCCACAATCCGCCTGAGGCATAGGCCACGTAGAAATTGGTGGGATCATCGGGGTTCACGTCCAGGTCTACCACGCGCCCGCTCATCACGGTTGGTCCCACATTGCGGAAAGGCAAATTACTGGCAAGGGAGTTTTTCTGGAGCTGTAGCCGCTGCTGGTACCCTTCCAGCCGCGCTTTGGCCGGCGTGAAAGGAGGCTGCTTTTCTTTTTTCTGGGCCATGGCCGGCAGACTCAAAAGCCCCGCCAGCACCAGCGGGTAAAAGGGTTTGGGGATCATAGAAGGCAAGAGATGAAGTAGTTTGGTTAGATTGTGCCAGAGCTTTTCAGCCCTGCCTTGAAAATAGAGGAAATCTAGCAGTTCTGGAAATAATGGCTCAGAAACAGCAATCCGGTCTTAGCCAGGTTTTGCTGCCTAACATGATCGGCATTAAAAATCTGTTTTGAGGCTACTTTTAGACAAACAGCCTTAAAACGGATTCCCAAAGTTTCTCATTCGGACTATAGAACCAGGCCTGATCTGCACTTCTAAGCCCCTACCGGCGAAATAGTTTCGGCGAATTTTAGCAGCGTCTGCCGGGTAGCCAAGCTTTTCTCAAACATGCCCATGTGGCCCACGCCGCCAATGAAATACGTCATGCTTTGCTCTGGCAGATGGCACTGCTGTAAGGTGGCCACCAATGGCACGGCCGGGTCTTCTTTCCCTACCAGAAACAGGATTGGGAAGGTGGCATTTCTCAGCACCAACGTCCGGTCTTCGCGGTCGCGCATGGCCTGGAGGCAGCCCATGATTGTTTCCATGGGAGTAGCCTTGCCGATGCTCTGCATTTTCTCAATGGCACGCTGGCAGTTTTGGCGGTTCTTTTCGGCGAATAAGGGGGCTACAAAGCTGTCCATGAACTTCTCCACGCCGTGTTTCTGCACAAACTCCATGGTTTTGTTCCGGTTTTCCTTTTTCTCCTCAGAATCAGGCAACGCACTGGAATGGAAAAGACACAAGCCGCGCAGTTTTTCGGGATACTTTTCGGCAAAGGCCAAGGAAACATAGCCACCCATGGAGTGCCCCACCAGCAGGCACTTGTTCACATTCAAGGCCTGTAAGGTCTCATGCACCTGCTCGGCCTGGCTTTCCATGGAGAAATCCGTAGGCATAGCGCTCTCGCCGTGACCCGGCAAATCAATGAGGATGATGCGGTACAGATCTGCCAGCGACTTCACGAAGTCGGTCCAGAGCGCTTTGCTTTCACAGAAACCGTGCAGGAAAACGAGTGTAGGGCCTGAACCCGATACGGTATGAGATAAGGTATGCGTAGTTGCCATAGGAAGGGGTGCGTTTAGAGCTTATTTTACGAAAATCTGGCTAAAAATGGCATTCCACCGTGTTGATAGTTCCTTTTCAACCTGATGGAGTTAATGAATACAGCCTTCGTAAATTTCAGCTTTCACGGAGAATGCCTGCGGGGCTTTCTTCCGTAGAATGGCTAAGGCAGAATCGGCGCTGGCTTGCTGTTCATAAATACCGGTAACCAAGGCAATGGTATTCTCCCTGGCTTGTCTCTGGTACAAACTCAAATACTCCAGGCTCAGATGGGCATCTGGGCCTCTTATGGGGTAATAGTCCCCGACAAACATCTCGTCTTCGTCATCCTCGGGCAACACAATCCTGTTTTTCTTGGCATCAAAGTACCACCCCATGGTGTCAATGGGTTGCGCCAACGCCTGGTGCAGCCGCATCATCTCATTTCTGAGGGGATAATAAGCCTGCCCGGTATCGGCGATGGTGACGTAGTAAGTCCCGAATTCATTTGCCACGTCTTCGTCAGACATATCGTCTCCTGCCTCTACATTGTCTTGTTGGGGACTCCCTTTTTCAACAGATGGTACCGGTTGAGGCTCAGAAGCCTTGGGTTCTGTCACCATAGGAGTACTTGTGACTTGTTCCTGGGCGGAAGAGCCGCTACACGAGGCAAGCACAAACAAGAGCAAGGGGAGCAAATATCCTTTCATTAGCAGATGGTTTCTGAAAGAAAGATAGAAATAATTGGCAAACAAAAAGCCCTCACAAGTTATGAAACCTGTGAGGGCTGATTCTATCTTTTCTAGGATCTTTACACGCGTACGGCAACATCCATCAGTTCACGTACGGTGCGCTCAATGCCCTCCGGATCAAAACCACAAAGGCGATGCAGTTCCAGTTGCGAGCCGTGCTCAATGATCATGTCAGGGATTCCGAGGCGTTTTACCTGGGCCTGGTAGCCGTTGTCTACCATAAACTCCAGCACGGCACTCCCGAATCCGCCCTGCAAACAGCCGTCTTCTATGGTAACTACTTTGTCGTACTTCCGGAAGATGTGGTGCAGCATTTTCTCATCCAGAGGCTTGGCGAAACGCATATCATAGTGCCCTGGGCGCAGACCATCCAGTTTCAGGTTCTTGCAAACCTCCACAGCATAGTTCCCGATGTGCCCAATGGTAAGAATGGCCACTTCCTCGCCTTCCTGAATCACGCGGCCCTTGCCTACTTCAATCACCTCCAGCGGGGTGCGCCACTCCGGCATAACGCCTTCGCCGCGTGGGTAACGGATGGTAAACGGTCCCATGCCGTCCTGGCTGGCGGTGTACATGAGGTTGCGCAGTTCCTGCTCGTTCATGGGGGAAGACACCACCATGTTAGGAATGCAGCGCATATAGGCAATGTCATAGTTTCCGTGGTGCGTCTGACCATCGGCTCCCGCAAAACCGGCTCTGTCTAAGCAGAAAACTACGTGCAGGTTCTGCAGACACACGTCATGCACTACCTGGTCATAGCCTCGCTGCATGAAACTGGAGTAGATGTTACAGAACGGCACCAGGCCTTGGGTAGCCAAACCCGCCGAGAAGGTCACGGCGTGTTGCTCGGCAATTCCTACGTCCAGCGCACGGTCTGGCATGGCCGCCATCATAATGTTCATGCTGGAACCGCTTGGCATTGCCGGTGTCACGCCAAAAATCTTGGGGTTCTGCTCTGCCATTTCCAGCAGCGTATGCCCAAAAACATCCTGGTACTTGGGCGGCTGCGGCGTGGTGTGGTGTACTTTGTAGATCTCACCGGTGACTTTGTCAAACAAACCGGGCGCGTGCCACTTGGTTTGTTCTTTCTCGGCCAGGGCAAAGCCTTTGCCTTTCACCGTCACGCAGTGCAGGATCTTAGGACCGGGGATTTTCTTCAGGTCTTTGAGCACCAGGGCCAGATGGTTCACGTCATGCCCATCAATGGGGCCGAAGTACCGGAACTTGAGGCTCTCAAACAGGTTGCTCTGTTTCAGCAGAGAGGCTTTAATGGCGCTTTCCACCTTAGAGGCAATCTGCTGGGCGTTAGGCCCAAACTTGCTGATTTTGCCCAGAATGTTCCAGATCTCATCACGCACTTTGTTGTAGACGCGGGAGGTGGTAATGTCTGTGAGGTATTCTTTGAGCGCACCCACGTTGGGGTCAATGCTCATGCAGTTATCATTGAGGACCACCAGCAGGTCGGCATCGGTAGCACCGGCGTGGTTCAGGGCTTCAAACGCCATACCGGCGGTCATGGAGCCATCACCAATCACGGCAATGTGGTGCCGGTCAAATTCTTTCTTGTATTGGGAGGCCACGGCCATTCCCAGCGCCGCCGAGATAGATGTGCTGGAGTGTCCTACGCCAAAGGCATCGTACTCGCTTTCTTTTCGCTTGGGGAAACCCGAGATACCATTTAGCTTACGGTTGGTATGGAAAACATCGCGGCGGCCGGTTAAGATCTTATGTCCGTAGGCCTGGTGCCCCACGTCCCAGACCAACTGGTCATATGGCGTGTTGAACACGTAATGCAGCGCCACGGTCATTTCCACCACCCCTAAACTAGCCCCGAAGTGCCCCCCGTAAATAGACACGTTGTCAATGATGAATTGCCGTAATTCCTGGCATACCTGCAGCAACTGGTCTTCAGACAGTTGGCGCAAATCAGCTGGCGAGTCAATTTTGGCCAGCAGTTCTCCGGGTTCAATTATCATAGGGGTGTGTTTGGGTGGACATAGATGCAACAACGTAAGGAACAGAAAGTTTAGCCATATACGTAGTAGCACCCAGACAAATAGCAAAAATACAGATTTTTTCTGAGAGGTGTTCTTTCTGCCTCCGTCTGGTGACACTCATTTTGCGCTTCTTTTTATAAAAATACAGGAAAAACTTATTTATTCCCAAGGGTTTGCACCAGGAGTAAACTTGACTTTTTCAAAGCCTGCTTAAGTTGGTTTCCTTCAGGGAAGGTCATCAAATCTCTTGCCACACCTCCAGATTAGACAAGATTTCAGGAAAACACCTCAAAAACAGCTTCTTCCGGCGCTAAAATTAGCGGTTAGCGTATCTTATGCGTAATTTTGGGGTTCAACCATAGTTGTAACGTCCGTCTGTGAGTTTCGAAATAAAGCTGCCCCTCTTTGAAGGCCCGTTTGATCTGTTGCTTTTCTTCATTGAACGCGACGAGCTGGACATCCATGATATTCCCATCTTCCGGATCACGAACGATTTCGTGGGCTACATCCGGGAACTGGAGACGCTGAACATGGAAGTGGCCAGTGAGTTCATCCTCATTGCCGCCACGCTCATGCGCATCAAAGCCAAGATGCTGCTGCCCCGTTTTGAGAAAGACGAGGAAGGCAACGAGATTGACCCGCGCCAGGAGTTGGTGCAGCACCTGCTGGAGTACAAGCGCTACAAAGAGGTTTTGGGCGATCTTAGTTTGCTGGAAGATGTGCGCCTGCAGCAGGAAAACCGAGGCAACATTGACGAAGAACTCAGTAAGGTAGCCGCCAAGCACCAACTGGAGTACGAGCTTAAAGACCTCAACCTCTACAGCCTCATGCATGCGTTCCACAAGGCCATGCAACGGTATGAGGAAGAGCAAAACCGACCCAAGCACACGGTAGTTACCTACCCTTACACCATTGATCAGCAGCGCGTCTACATTAAAAACCGGGTGCGGGCACAAGGAGCAGTCAATTTCACTGATCTGCTGGAGGCCTTCCCAGACAAAATAGGATTAATTTTTAACTTCCTGGCCATCTTAGACTTGCTTCAACTAAACGAGATTGGCTTGGAGATTGCGGATGGGTTTAATAACTTCCGTATTGTGCCTTATTCTGAAAACCAGCACCTGACCATCATTGACCATGGATCTGAATCGTAAGAAATTACTCTCATACTTCACTCCGCAGCGTATTCTCATTCCCGTGGCGATTGGGTTGGGCGTGATTGGGTACATGTTCTACCGAGACAGCGCCGAGATGGATTTCTCACCTCTCTACAACGCCAAACCTTTCTGGCTGGTGATGACTTTTCTGGTGTTGGTGGTGCGCGACTTTGGGTACATTTACCGCATCCGGTACGTGACCGAGAAATACCTGAGCTGGCGCAAAAGCGTTGACGTGATCATGCTCTGGGAGTTTGCCTCCTGCGTGATGCCCTCTGTGGTAGGCGGCTCTACCGTGGCAGCCTTTATGCTGAACAAAGAAGGCCTAAGCTTAGGAAAATCACTGGCTTACGTAATGGTAACGGCCATGATGGACAACCTGTACTTCATCATTGCCGTGCCGCTGGTGTTCCTGATTACTGCCGGAGATATTTTCCCGGAGGTATCAGCCATGGAGTTCTCCGTAACGGCCAGCCTTGAAATTGCCTTTGCCATCAGCTACATTCTTATTGCGTTTTATGCCTTCTTAATGGCCTATGGGCTTTTGATCAATCCTACGGCTGTAAAGCGCCTTTTCTTGCGGGCTACTTCTTACAAACTGACGCGCCGCTGGCGCCCGGGTGCCTATAAGAACGGCAACGAACTGGTATGGGCCTCCCAACAACTGAAAGGCAGCACTTTTGGCTACTGGGCCAATGCCGCCCTTAGTACCGCCTTCGTTTGGACCGCCCGTTATTTTGTGATCAACTGCTTGATTGCGGCCTTCACCGACATCAGTTTCCATGACCACGTACTTATCTTTTCCCGCAACATGATCTACAAGATTGTGCTGTTGGTAGCCGTTACACCCGGTGGCGCCGGCATAGCCGAGGTTGCTTTCCCCACATTCTTCGGGCAGTTCCTGGGCCGTTTCACTACCGTTATTGTGTTACTGTACCGCGTGGTAACCTATTACCTGTACCTGATTTTGGGCTCTTTCTTCCTGCCTCGTTGGGTACTGCGCGTGTTTGGCGAACATCCTGAAGACGATGAGGACGAAGAAAACCTACGTTTAAGCTCCGTTTCTGAGAAAAGGGACGCAAAACCCAGATACTAACAAAAGTAACCTTTAAGGAAAGGGCCGGCTTTTATATAGCCGGCCCTTTTTTGTTGTAAAAGTGAATCATTGACCTATTTTCTTGGACTGGGCTCAAGAGGAACCTTGTATCTCATCTAGATTTATTCACCGTTTAGTGTCTCAGATTAGGATTGACCAGACCTGTAAAGCCTCGGCAAACGATTCTGCGTGCAGAGAAACAAGGTTCCCACTACTACTTTCTGCCTCGTTTCTCTCCGCAACAAAGGAATTACCTCACTGCTTATAGCTTACTTCTCATAGGTCTTTTCTCCGGCTTCTATCCGTACAGGCAATTTGTTTTCTTTTGGAGGGATAGGACAAGAATAGCCCGCACTATAGGCGCAATAGGGATTATAAGCTTTGTTGAAGTCCAGTAATACACTATCTGTCCCCTCAGGAATGGAGAAATCCAGGTACCGCCCTGTAGCATAGGTTTCTCCTCCGGTGGTCGCATCGGTAAAAGGAATAAACAGGTAATCTTTGTATTTAACCTGCTTCATCAAATCCTGACTTTGGTACAAATTCAGCTTCAACGCTTGACCGTGCAACAGGAAGTGCAGTTCTCCATACTTCACATAGTCAGGAGTTCTTTTCCCAGTAGTCGGCATCTTGAAAATAGCCTCTTGCGGAGTGCGCACAAATTTGGCCTTTATTTGATAGGCATTGTTTATTGGGTAATAAACTAAACCCTTAAACGCTTCCTTTTCCTCAGGTGAAAGTGGAGAATGATCGTCAAACCTGAACGTGCTGTCTTGCTTTGCCCTATGCTTTGCTATTTCCTGTTCAAAAGTTGCAAGTTCCTGCGCATTTGATAGAAAGGGAAACAAAAGGCAAAGAATTACTAAAAAGGATTTCATTCCAAGATTATTGAATTGCTTTTATGATAATAGGAGGGAATTCTTAGAAGTACTCGTATTCATATTTAGTTCTCCTCTTCACCTTTCCCCTTTTGCCGCTCCAAACAGTTTGCTCTAAATCCCCCCTTTGGTTGTATGTATAACTGAATTTATCTAATACTTTACCTTTTCTATCTAACACTATCTTCTCTATTTCATTTCCTTCCTCATCGTACAAGAACTTTGTGATGGAGACATCTCTGTCTATCCCAAGGCCGGTTTTTCCCCCCAGGTTAATAATGTGAGAGACTTGCTTATTTTCATCTAAGAGCACTTTTTTCTCAGACAACAAAAATCCTTCAGGTGTAGACTCTTTCACAATAAAACCATTTGCTATTGTATCATAATCAATAATTGTGTTTAAATTATTGAATGATCTTCCCCTTGGTACGATTCCAGAATACCCACCATTACTCAAAGAGTCATAAGCAGAATATTGGCGTACTTGTGGCTCTGGGTGTGTAAATTTCTCCCCTTGGCCAAGGTAAAAAGTATCCACTTTGCTGTTAGATTGGTGCACAAATACTTTGCTGATTCTTCCATCTGTGGCATATATATGCCCATCTTCGCGTTTGTAGCGTTTTTGCTCAACTGTCTTCAGAAGTGTGTTTCGAATTGAGAAGGTTTTATCTATCTCTTTATAATACTCGTATTCTTTCATAGCTAGTGTAGTATCCTTCCCGAAGATGGACTCACCAAAGGTGTAGTCAACTTTTCTTTTCAGGCGTGCTTTCTCATCAAATAGCAACTCCTGCTTCAGTACAAAAGGCTTCATGCTGAACAAACCTTCACTGCTCACAAAAGTCCTCATTTTCTTTACCCCTTTAGGACCTCTCTCTACGGCAACCTCCCTCATATCTGCATATACCCCTTGTATTTGTAGGTGGGAACCATCCATTTGCCCAAAGCTAGGACCAGAGAAAAACACGCTTAGAAATACCACAACTAGGCTTGTAACAACATTTTTAAAATCTTTTTCTAGTAATAGCATGCAATACTTGTATTTAATTAAAAATGGAATCAGTTTTTTTCAATAAACAGGTATTAAAATTAATAAAAAGGAAGTATGCTCTGAAGCAGATTTCCAGAACCTTCGGCATTCAACAAAAGAATTTACCTCCCTTCATTCAGGTTCATAGTGATTCAGACAGGAAATGAACCATGAAAGATGTACGCCCCAGCTAGTTGATAACAAAGAGACAAGCCACTTTCCGTTGCTCATTTAAGAGCACTCGTCTTTCTGCCACTACTTTACCTCTTGAATTCTTCCTTAAAGACAAATAGGCTCTAGCGAATGAAACTTAACTGCACATTGTACTCTATTCTTGTACTGCCTATTGCCTCATCCTGACAACAACCCGCTACCTACTCAATACTTCTGATTACACCATATAAAGTTTGTAAGACCTCCAAAACCTTTCCGTTCAGCCTCGGTTATTATCAAGTGAATGGGTAAGTACAATGGACAAAACACAAATGTTTACGTATTGATTACTAACCACTTCACTGTTTCAAACCCCAAAAACGCATATTAAACAATGTAGTACTAGCAAACTCAAACTATGGAATCTATGGCAACTACCTCAATCCAGGGCATTGGTGTCCGGTATGGCATCATCTCCGCCGTTGCAATGATCGTCTACTTTTTGGTAATTATTTCCCTTGGCTTGCAAGACAGCGAAATAATCCGTTTTGCCAGCAACATCTTCATCCTGATAGCCGTGATTCTGGCTATTGGCACTCTCAAGAAGAGACATGATGCCATGAATAGGGAGACTCCTTACCTACCTGGGCTGGCCATTGGGTTTCTGGTAGGCTTGATAGGCTCAGGGCTGTACGCGGCTTTCATTCTCTTTCACGCTATCTTTATCAATCCGGGCTACGCCGGTGTGCTTGAAAACCAAGATTACTTTGGCGTTAGCTTGCCACTAATGATGGTGCTGGGCTCCGTTGTGATACTGGGCACCGCGGTGGGCGCCATGACCGGCTACATTCTCATGATGGCCTTTGACAATTCTGGAGGCAGCATGGCAACACCCACCACCGGCCATAGACACCTAACCAATAAGCCAAACTAAGAACATCTGTATTCAGCCCTGTTTTCTATAGAACGGGGAAATTCAGCGGCACAAAAAAAAACGCCTGACTTTGCAGTCAGGCGTTTTTGGTATGTTTTCCTGGAAAGAGCTTAGAAACGCTCGTCGGCAGAGAAGAAGAAATCGCCTTCAATCTGGGCGTTCTCGTCAGAGTCAGAACCGTGTACGGCGTTGGCCTCTACAGACTTGGCATAGATTTTACGGATAGTTCCTTCGGCCGCCTGGGCTGGGTTGGTAGCACCGATCAGGGTACGGAAATCCAACACGGCATTGTCTTTCTCCAGAATCATGGCTACGATAGGGCCAGAACTCATGTATTTCACCAGGTCACCATAGAAAGGACGCTCTTTGTGAACTTCGTAGAATTTACCGGCACGCTCCTCATTTAAGCGTGTTTTTTTCATGGCTACAATTCTGAAGCCAGCCTCTTCTATCATTTTAGTGATACCGCCAATGTGGTTGTCCTGTACGGCATCTGGTTTGATCATGGTGAAGGTTATGTTTCCAGCCATTTTTCTTATCCTTTATTGGGTTTATTAGAGTTTTCGCCGGCAAAAGTAACACACTTTAGGGCAAAATTCACCTTATACGGGAAAAAACCCCATCTGGCACGCACCTCCTTGATTTTATTTGTTTTGTACCCGAATTCTTTAGAATTTTGCATCTTGTATCCGCTTTTTTCAAGCGGATCGTGAGTTTACAATGCAGCAAATTAACGCGCTAAAGGAGCTCTTGCAGACTCCTAAGAAGATCATGATCACCACGCATCACAAACCCGATGCGGATGCCCTGGGTTCTTCGTTAGGATTGGCAGGCTACCTTAAGAAAAAGGGGCACCAGGTAAAGGTTATCACCCCTTCAGATTATCCTTCTTTCCTGAACTGGATGAGCGGGAACGAAGAGGTTTTGGTATACAGTGCCCAGACAGATGCCCTGGCCCAGGAAATCATCAAGGGAGCCGAGGTGATATTCTGCCTTGACTTCAGTGCCCTCAGCCGGATCAATGAACTGGGGCCCTACATTCAGCGGGCTACCGGTACCAAAGTACTCATTGACCACCATCTGCAGCCCGAGGACTTCACTGACATCACCTTCTCTGACACCAACGCCGCCGCAACCGCAGAACTGGTGTATGAAGTGATCAGAGCCATGGGCGATGAGTCCTTGATTGATGTGGCTATTGGGGAATGTCTGTACGCCGGTATTATGACCGATACGGGTTCTTTCCGTCACTCCAGCACCACCCGCAACGTGCACATGATCATTGCCGATCTGTTGCACAACGGCATTGACATCTGCAAGGTGCACCGCAATATTTATGACAGCTACTCAGAGTCGCGGCTACGGTTTCTGGGCTATGTTTTGAAAGACAAGCTTACGGTAGTACGGGAATTCAACACCGCTTACATTGCCGTAACTGCCGAGGAACTGAAGCAATACAACTCCCAAACCGGCGATACCGAAGGCCTGGTGAACTTTGCGCTTTCCATTGAAGGCGTACGCTTTGCCGCCCTGTTCATTGACCGCTCAGAGGCCGTGAAAATCTCTTTCCGATCAGTGGGTGATATCTCGGTGAATGAGTTTGCGCGGGCGCACTTTAACGGTGGCGGTCACAAGAACGCAGCAGGCGGTATCTCGCATCTGCCTCTGAACGAAACCGTTGAAAAATTTGTGAATCTATTACCGCAGTACGCGGAACAACTGGTAAACTAAACCCTTAAAGACGCTTATTTAACCAAAAACCAATGTTCAAAAAATCATTTTACCTGCTGCCAGCTTTGGCAGTGGCCTTGTTAGCTTCTTCTTGCAAGAATCTGGGCGAGGACAAGTTCATGAAGACTCCTTCTGGTCTGGAGTATAAACTCTACACCCAGAAAGACGGCAAGTATGAATTGAAAGAAGCCAAAGTTGACTCTGCTGCCTACAAAGCCAAGCTTGACAAAGTAATGAGCTTTGAGATGGAATACCGTAACGCCAAAGACTCTTTGTTGTTCAGCACCAAAGACAACGCCATGCCTATCCAGATCAAAATGGTGGAGTCTCCAAACAAAGGCAGCATTGAAGAAGCATTCCTGATGCTGGACAAAGGTGATAGCGCCGTGTTCAAGATCAACGCTGATACCCTTTTCGCGAAAACCTTCAGAAGCCCGCTTCCTCCGTTCATTGAGAAAGGCAGCTACTTGACTTTCTTCGTGAAAGCAACCAACTTACAGACCGAGCAGGAGGCCATGGCCGACTATCCTAAACTGATGGAGCGTCAGCAGAAAGAACTGGAAGCCCGCGCTGCTAAACAAGGTCCGGTTGATGACAAACTTATCCAGGAGTACATCAAGAAGGAAAACCTGACCATGCAAAAAACTCCGTCTGGTGTTTACTACGCCGTTACCCAAAAAGGATCTGGTGCTAATGCCACAGACGGTAAAGTAGTAAGCGTGAAATACAAAGGCACGTTGCTCAACGGCAAAGAGTTTGATTCTTCTGACAAATCTAACGGTGGTAACCCTATTGAATTCCCGCTGGGCCAAAACCAGGTAATCAAAGGATGGGAAGAAGGCATCAAGCAATTCAACAAAGGCAGCAAAGGCATCTTGTTGATTCCTTCTCCGCAAGGCTACGGTTCTGTGGCTCGTGGAGCAGAACTGCCAGCTAACTCTATCCTGCGTTTTGATGTGGAGTTGGTTGACATCAAAGATGCTCCAGCAGCTCCAGCAGCCCCTGCTGGTCCTGCCGGTCCAGGTCTATAATCTAAAACAATATGCAACAGTTAGTGAAAAGAAGCGGTTTGTGGCAGTTGTTGCTGGCAGTTTGTACCCTTTTTGTTTTCAACTCCTGCAGCGATACAGATCCGTATGATCCGTATGCCAATTTTGACCACGCAGCCCAAGCGGCTTACGAGGAGGAGGTTATCAAAGCGTACCTGACGCAGAACAACATCACAGACTTTACCCGCACCGCTTCTGGACTCTACTATGTAAAGAAAGAGGCAGGTACTGGTGACAAACCAACAACAGGCACTAAAGTAACCATTGGTTACATTGGCCGGCTCATCCAGGGAGGGCAGAAATTTGATTCTTCCTATGACCGGGCCAAAAACCTGGAGTTTGTGATTGGGAACAAAGAAGTGATTCCTGGTATGGATGAAGGAATGACCTTGATGCAAGAAGGAGAAAAAGCGTTGCTTCTTATCCCTTCCCGTTTGGCTTACGGCTTAACCGGTTCAGGCAGAATCCCGCCAAATGCCCCTATCATGTTTGATGTTCACCTGATCAGCTTCTAACTGTTGCACAGTTATAGCTTAAAAAAGAAGAGGCCTCCTTTTGAAAGGAGGCCTCTTCTTTTTTAAGCCTATTTTTCAGAAAATAGGCCTAAAACAACGTTGTTCCAAATCAACTTGTCTGAGGATAACAGCTGATCTATTCACTCAGCACTTCAGAAAGTACCGGCAGGGATTTGATTTCGCCTAACTGTTCCACGTGTAATTGAAAGTACCTAACCAAAAGGTAGAGCAGCTCCCGGCGTACTTTTCCGTTGGGCAAATGC
Organism: Sabulibacter ruber; assembly: GCF_017355955.1. Lineage (GTDB taxonomy): Bacteria > Bacteroidota > Bacteroidia > Cytophagales > Hymenobacteraceae > Nibribacter > Nibribacter ruber_A. The sequence goes on from NZ_JAFFID010000001.1 coordinate 2,644,363, forward strand.
GCACTTTCCTGATTTTGGATTACTTCAGCCAAAAAAGGTTCTAACTGATGAAGCTGCATCAGGTTATTGTTGCCGGTGGTGCCTGCACCGCCCGCTTCAAATGCTACCTGTGTGATAACCTCTTCGGCCGATGACACGGCAAACCCCAGATAGGCGGCCAGGTTCAGCAGGAAAGCCAGGTGGAAGTTCTCAAACCCGGTCTCCATTTGGTCGAAATGAAGGATAGACGTATGCAGGAACTCAAACAAAGACCGGTTTTCCTCCTCTTCCCTTACTGTTCTGGCCACTATCTCAGACAAGAAAAGCAAGATACTGCTCTTCCTGATATCATAGGGCACGGTAGCGAAAGGATGGCTGCATTTGTATTCAGAGATTCTGGTAAGCCCGCCTTTCGCGGAAGGGTACACTACCATGTCCAGCAAAGTAAAAGGCTGGAACAGGGCAATACGCGAGGCACTTCCCTTCTTCCGGACACTATTGACAATGTAACTCTGCAGGCCTAACTCCTCGGTGTAAATGCGGACAATGATGGAAGATTCTTTGAACTTGATGAAGTTGAGAACAATACCACGGGTTTTTACCAGCATAGAAATGATGTAGTTTCTGACTTATCCTACGAAAACCGGCAGGATTCTGTCAATAGATAAAGGACGGACCTTGCGGAATCAGTACCCGAATAAAGGCTACTGAATGGCAATCTTGGTCATGCAGGTCTGGGTACCATCGGCGGAGGAGGCCAGCACCAGATACACGCCCGCTTTTGCTTTGCGGCCGTTGTAGTCTCTACCGTGCCAGGCAAACGTGCCCCCGGCAGATTTCCCCTCAAACACCAGGAACCCGGCTGCATCGGTGATCTTCACAGAGCCGTTATCCGGCAAGCCTGAGATACCAATGGTGCCTGTGAAACCTGCCCTAACCGGGTTAGGAAATACCTGAAGACAGTTTTGGTTTACTTTCTCGGTACGGGTAGCGGTGCCCCGATATACCGCAATCCCCCCTTCGGTGCCTATCAATACTTCTCCGGTAGTAGGATTGATTGAGATGTCTCTGATTTTGTCTGAAGGCAATGGGCTGTTCCGGGTAGTGAAGTGATGAATCATTTCTTCACCGGTTTCATTGAAAAGCCAGATCCCGGTATCGGTGCCAATCCATTTCCGGTTGCCGCCGTCTACGGCAATGCTCCTGATCACTTGCCCCTGCAGCAGTGGACGTCTTTCATAGATAGGCAAGTAAGCCCCTGCGGAGGAAGAAGAGAATAAATCTGGTGAACTGGTGAACACAGCCACTCCGTTGTTGGTACCGGCCCAAACCTCACCTTGCAGGTCTACCGCTAAGGCAAACACCTGCTTGCCGGGTAAGCCTCCCTGTCCTTCTCCGCCAATGTAGGCGTACCGGCTTTCCAGGTCATCGTACACAATCATGCCGGCATCGTTCCCGTTGGTACTAATGGTTACCCATTTATAGCCATTATCATCTACCACCACTTTGTCTAAGCCGCTGCCCAATCCGTAGCCCGGAAAAGGATGCGACTTCCAGGTACCATCCAGTTTCAATTCATATAACCCGGGAGAGTTGGCAAATTGGTTCCGGTTGGTGACCCAGACGCTTCCGGCGGCATCAATGGCAATGCCCGGCACCCTGATGTAATTGCGGTCATTCACATCCAGGGAGCTGAGCAAAGGGCTGTTGGTATTATTGTACAACGTGACATCATCCAAACCGTTCCACTCAATCAAACCCGCTCCATAACTGGCGATGTAGAGTTTGCCATTCACCGGGTTGCGGCGGGCCATGACCAAATCTCGCGCATGAGCCGGGAACCCGCCACCACTGGCAAAATTGTAGCTCACCCACTGGCCGTTCTGGTACTGGTAGAAACCCGCGGCTGAACCGCGTTGCAAATAACCTTGGCTGTAACCGCCGCCTAATACCGTGAATAGCCCGGGCTCTGCATACACGCTGAACACGTCTACCGAGGCTGGTCCGTTGGGCACGTACCCTAAGGCCCCGGCATTAGTCATTTGCACTAATCCCTTTTCATAGCTGGCAGCCCAGATTCCTCCAGCTCTTGCCGGGATAGCCATGCGCACGTTCAGCAGCAAAGGATCCGTTTTGATTGTAGCCTGGCCTGTGGCGTTTATCTCCAGCACTTCATCTACGCCCGAAATCACCAGCCTGCGACCGTTTGTTTCCATGGCCCTGAACTGATTTCCGGAGGTAGAAAAAGGTGCTTTGCTCCAGCCAGTTCCGTTGTATTTATAGATGCCATCGTTCGTGACGCCTACCAGTACTTCTCCCCTAAACGCCGAGATGGTTTTCACTGCTTCGGTTCCCAAACCTGCCGGCAGCCCATCAGCAGCGCCAAATCGCTTCCAGCTTCTAAAGTCAAGCAGATTGGCATTGTTCAGGCTGGCTCCCATCACTCCGCCGGAGGAAGCAATGTACAGGCTGTCACGCAACACCACAGAGGAGTAAACCTGCACTGCCTCTCCCTGTGCGCCGAGGTTGCTGTAGGTATCTTTGATTTCAAGCTTTACCAGATCTACTACCACCAACCCAAAAGACGTGGATACATACGCTTTCTTGTTATGTGTGTACAGATGGTGGATGATCTTGGCACTTGGCATGGTCTTGCGCAATAACTCCGTTAGGTTGTGCACCTTGCCGTTCATGAGTAAGTCCAGGTTGGTATTCTCATAGGCAATCACCAACGTGGCCGTGGTTGAGTCATACCGGAGCGTGCTGAGGTTTACATCACTGAACCCATCGGTACGGGATAGGGTTTGCAGCGTGTTTTCTTCTTTGATATAGCGAAAGAACCCATCCTCTGTGGCGCAGTAAATGGAAGAGGGGGTTTCGGCAACTGCTTTTGCGCGGTTATTTGGCACGTGGATCTGCCAGGAACCAATTGGCAAGCTGGACGTTTGGGCACTGACCGTGAGTACCCCCAAAAAGCTACAAAGGATGGTGATGAAACGAAGCAAACTTGAAGACGCCATACCCAAAGTTACACAGATTCAAGCCGTTTTAGGCTTACTTTGGTTTAAACACACGTAAAACGATTGTACTTACTTTCTTATTTCTGGTGGTGCTTCATCCTTTTTAGTGCAGCACCAGCATAGAGCAGATTCCGGTGAGCATAATGGCCTTACACAGCCAACTCAGGTGCGTAAACTCCCTTTTCCTATCGGCAAAGAAGATCTGTCTTACCAAAATAAGGGTAGGCAGCACCACGCCCACAAACAAGTACACCACAAACAACGGCTCATGCCAGCGCTTAAGCATAATGAACCCGGTGAACAGCAAGAACAGGAAAATGAGCAAGTACAACACCCATTTGGTTCTGGGGAGGCCCAGAATGATGGGCAGCGTGCGGCATCTGAAAGAGGCATCGCCCTGAACATCTTCTATGTCTTTGATGATTTCCCGTACCAAAGAAATCAGAAAAGCAAATACTCCGTAGGCCCAGGCCGCCAACGAGGGCTGACCTGCCTGCAACGGCACTACCAGCACCATAGCCGCCGACAGCAAAGCAATGGTAAGATTACCAATAAACGGCTGCTTTTTGAACTGGGCAGAATAGCCCCACAAGAGCAAAGCCACTCCCAAAAGCACCAACCCAATGCGTACGCCCAACAACAGCCCCAGCAGAACCCCCACCGCCGACAGGTACATATGAATCATCATGGCCTTGCGCCGGGTAAGGAACCGCCCCACCACTACCCTCTCTGGTTTGTTGATGCGGTCTATCTTGATGTCATAGTAATCATTGATGATGTACCCGGCGGCGGCCACACAGATGGTTGCCACCACCAAGAGCCCGAACTGCCAGGTAAGCGTCTGCCACAGCGAATGCTCTGGAAACACCAGGAATTTCCGCACCAGCAGCTGCGCCAACAGCATAATGATCAGATTAGGAAACCGAATGAGGGCCAGAAACTGCTTCACAGGTAAAACTTAAGAGAACGGAAGTTACGGTTTAATTCTTACCTATGAAAAAAGCCCCTTCAACAGGGGCTTTTTGATGCTTTTACAAAATGAGTATGATGCGTAGAAGTTTAGATTTTCTTCACGTTAACCGCGTTAATGCCTTTTTTACCTTCTTTGGTGTCGAACTCCACTTTGTCGTGCTGTTGGATCTGGATACCATTGAGGCCTGTAATGTGTACAAAGAAATCCTCGTTGGTGGCTTCTTCTGTGATAAAGCCGTAGCCTTTAGACTCGTTGAAGAATTTAACAGTTCCTGTTTTCATAAAAATTTAAAAATTGAAATAATGAATGATTGTGTAAATATAGGATTATTATACAAAATCCAAACTTTATTTATAAAAAAATTAAAAACAAGGAAAACTGCTTAAAAGTAACTACCAGCGTTTCTGTAGTTTCATGACCATCTCAATGAGTTCACGTACTGCTCCTTTGCCGCCCTCGGCAGTGGCTACGTACTGCGAGATGTCACAGATATCAATAGCGGCATCGGCGGGACAAGCGGAGATTCCGCAGTGCTGCATCACTTCCATATCAGGCATATCATCGCCCATGAACACTACTGTTTCTGGGTCAATTCCATAATAATAGACATAATTCTGGAAGGTATCAAGCTTATTCTCAACGCCCAGGTAAATGTCTTTGATATCCAAAGACTCCAAACGCTTGCGCACCCCAGGCTCATTGCGCCCCGAGATAATGGCAACCCGGTATCCTTTCTTGAGGGCATGCCTGATGGCGTACCCGTCCTTGATGTTGAAGGCCCGTGCCTGCTCTCCGGTAGAGAAGCACAGCAGGGTGCCATCTGTCAAAACGCCATCCACATCAAAAATGAACGTGGTGATATTCTTGAAATCAGGAAGTGCTTGCATGACTGATCAGGGATTTTGGCCTAGGAATTGAAAGCAGCAGCTAAAAAAGAAGACTATTGGTTATCGCGCCACTCGTACACCCACTTGGCCTGGATTTGCTCCAAATGACCCTCGTTGGCTTCTTCGCGCTTGCCTTCAAAATTGGGAAGGCTCAATACCCACTCCAATAAATCAGTGAACCGGATACGGTAGATTTTGTTCTCCCCGAATTCATCGCCAAATTTCTCGTATAGGGCCATGGCAATGTCTTCGTAGTCGTTCCACTTCATTGGTGGTTCATATGATTTGCTCATACTCTTATTAGCTTAAAAATTGCTGATTACTACTTAATAGTGAACTAGAGACCGAAAGGTTTTAAACAAAGGAGTTTTGCTAACTGATTTACCCCATCAGTTAGAGTTTAGCTTCTTTACACCCTTAAAACCAGTGGATAATTTTAGTGTCCCAGGAAGTCTTGTCTAGGAACGGTGATAACTAAGTCTTGCCCGCCCTGCACCACGCATTGGCAAGCCAGGCGGGAATTGATACGAGGGTTAACGGCACGGTCAATGTAATCCTCTTCTTTGTCTGAGATCTCAGGCAGGTCATCCATCCCGCTTTCCACGTAAACATGGCACGTGCTGCAACCGCAAACCCCGCCGCAGTTATGCTGCAACTGAATTCCGTTGTTCAGGGCCACGTCTAACACAGATTCGCCTTCTGCCCCCATGTGGGTTTCGTCTGGCTTCCCGTCCTCGAACTTATATGTAATATTAACGACTTTCATGCGTATGACTGTTTAAAGGTGCAAAGGTAGGCATACAACGGCCCTAATCAAAACTCGGTCCTGTTGTAACCAGTTCCTTCCTTTAAACCGCCTGTTTTAGGCCTGTTTTCCGGAAACTAACCCCTTTTCAGCCACCGTTTGGATGCTTTGGGTCAGTACCTGGTAAAGATGCTGGTACTGTGGTTCAGAACTGAGCAGTTGCAGGTGCGCCTCAATGGTATTTACGTCTCCCCGCTGGGCAGGTCCGGTCTGAACCGTGAACGGCGGAAACTGAAAGGCTTTCTGTACAGTCTCCTGCACCAGCGGCGCCACCAGATTTACCGGCAGATCGGCCTTTTTCAGGATTTCCTGGGCCACGCCCCATAGATGGTTGGTGAAATTACAGGCAAACACCGCCGCCACGTGCAATTGCCGTCTTTCCTCCCCTTTCATCAACACTACCTGATGGCTGAGTCTTTTGCCTAAGGTAAGAAGGGCTTCTTCGGCGGTTGGTGTAGAGGCCTCCACGCAGATAGGAATTTGGGCCCAATTGAGATCCTTTTCTTTGCTGAACGTTTGCAGCGGATAGAACACGCCTGTTGTGACTTCTGTCAGCGAAGCCAACAAAGCCAATGGCTGAGCACCGGATGTATGGGCCACTACTGCCCCTTCCGGGAAACTCGCCTTCTGAACCAACTCTGGTAAGGCTTGATCGGGCACAGCCAACAGGTAAATATCTGCGTGGGGCAATTCCCGGAAGTTTGTTGCTCCTGTGGGAATAGCGGTTGGAGCATGCTCCACAAGCCTTTGGGCCGAGGCTAAGGTTCTACTATAAATCACCGGTATCTCTACCCCAATCTTTGCAAGCCCTTTCACCAGGTGCGTGGCTACGTTGCCAGCCCCCACAATTCCTACTTTCATTATATTGTGTACTTGTTCTGGAGGATAAAGTAACTGCTTTCTTTCCTTAAGCCCCCACGGAAGTAAAGGAACCAGCCCTTAAGCTTCGTTTCAGGGCTGTTATCAGGAAAGCAAGGCAAAAACAAAAAGCCGTTTGCCTGAGGTTTCTCAAACAAACGGCTTTGAATCTATCAGATAACTAAGTTAGGCCAACTGCTTTTCGCGTTTTACGGCTACTTTTCCGGCCGGACCTTTAGGGCCCTTGCTGCTGCCTCCTTTTCCGTCTTTGTAGTGGCGCACAATAGCCATCACAAAGCCCGCACTCATAATGATAGTACCAATCCACAGAATGCTAATGAACGGTTTTTCCATCGCTTTCAGGATGATGTAATCTTTCTGCGTGGTGTTGATACCAATGGTAAATTGACCTTTCTCCGGATCAATGTTCAGGAGCATGATGCGCAGACCCAGGTCTTCAATCTCCTCAGGAACGCGGCCTACCATACGGTCTCTGATGGCATAGATAGGGTGTGCGTGGTAGGTACGGCGCTCACCAAGTACCTGCATATCGGCCTGTACGGCTACGTCGCCAGGTTTCAGGTTCAGGAGCAGGGTGTCTTTGGCGGGCTCAATACCGTGCAGCACGGCTACGTAGTCATTCACGAACAGCGTATCGCCAATCTTCACCTGGTACTCTTTCAGCTCGCCCCACTCCTTCTCTTCGTTGAAATCCGGGATAGTGGAAACGTGCGTGTACAGGTCTTTGGTCCCGAACATCTTGATATCCGGTGAGGCCAGTAAGCCCATCTGCGGATTCACCTGCGCCCGAGGGTACAAGGTAAATACTTTATTGGTTTCGCGGTTCTTGAATTCTACCTCGTAGTACGTGTTCTCTGGATAGATCTCCACGGTATCGCCGGAGGTATACACCACTTTGTCGCCGTCTTTCAGCGGACCACGGGCAATAGCCTTGAACTCGTCTTCAATTCTGAAGAGCTGCTGCTTGTTTACGTAATCTGGCAAGCCTTTCACCTCCAGGTACTGACCTTTATAGGTTACTTTGTACGGTCCCATATCCGTGGCAGCATTTCTCCACAAGAGTACGTTGTCACGGTTGATCTCATCGCCAAACTCGCGGGCGTACACCATGCCAGACATGTTGGTGGAGATGATGTTAGAGTAACCGGCAGAGAACAAGATACCAATCAGCATCAGGGCCACGCCAATGTGCGCCACGGCACCACCGGCAATGGAGACGTTCTTCCGCAGCACCCCCAACAGAATAGCCAGGTTACTGAACACCGCATATAGGGCCGTAGCCAACAACAGAATATAAGCAGGATTATCAATGCGCTCAAAGTAGCCCATTTTGCTGACCAACAAGATCAAGCAGGTAAACAGACCCGTGAAGATGAGCGGGAGCATGAACACTTCAGATAATTTGGTGCCGCTGTTTTGCTTCCGCCACCACAGCAACTGCCCCGTTCCGGAAAGAATGGCAATGGCAATCCCCATCCACATCTGGAACTTGGTATAGTGCGCAATCTGATCGGCGGGAAGCGCCACGTTGGTTTTCACACCAATGAAGCCCATGAACGCATTGTACACCGGAATTGACGTAGTAACCAGCACCTGGAAGGCTCCCAAACACAGCACCGCGGCGCCAATGAATACCCAGAATTCACCAGAATAAGTAGCGATCTCTTTCTCAGTGGCCGGGATGTTTTTCCAGCGAACCACCAACAGACCAATGGCCAGTACCACGAAAGCTGCCAAGTACGTGAACAACTGACCAGACAAACCAAGGTCAGTAAACGAGTGCACCGAGGCGTTCCCCAAGATACCGCTCCGCGTTAAGAAGGTAGCATACAACACCAGCAGGAACGAGGTAATGAACAAAATGAACGTAGCACGTAAAGCGGTTCTGCTTTTGCGGTAGGCCAGCAAGGTATGGATAGCTCCCACCAGCACCAGCCACGGAATGTACACCGCGTTTTCTACCGGGTCCCAGTTCCAGTAACCACCAAAGTTCAGGGTTTCATAGGCCCAGTAGGCACCCATCATGATTCCCACGCCTAATACTACGGCAGCGAACAAGCCCCAAGGCAAGGCTGGCTTGGTCCAGGAAGAGAAGTCTTTTTTCCAGAGACCGGCAATAGCGAAGGCAAACGGCACCAGGGTAGCAGCGAAGCCCAGGAACAGCACCGGCGGGTGAATCACCATCCAATAGTTCTGCAACAGTGGGTTAAGACCGGTACCATCTTTCGGTACGAAGTTCGGGTCCATCTGGAACACCGGGGCATCGGTCATGAAGTCCCGCATCAGGATGAACGGTGAAGACCCGATTTTCAGGTCCCCAATCACCACACCCAAGATCATAGAGGTCAGGAACAACTGCACAAACGAGAACACCGCCATTACCGGGCTTTCCCACTTTTTGCCGGCAAACTTGATGAGCACCAGGCCCAGCAAAGCGTGCCAGAAGATCCACAGAAGGAAAGATCCTTCCTGGCCTTCCCAGAAGCAGGAAATCATGTAATGCACCGGCAAGTGGTTACTAGAGTGGCTCCACGCGTAGTGGTACTCGTAGCGGTGCTCGTAAATAATGTTGAAAAGACAGAAAATTATCCCGAAAACCGCCAGCACGTGCACAAAGAAGGCAACGCGGGCTAGTTTTTTCCAAGAGGCTTGCTCACCATCCAGCGCATTGCCGTTGGCAGCAAAAGAGAAAGAAAATGAAGAGACCAGCGCCGTCACAAACGCGATGATGACACTGTAGTGACCCAAATCACCAATTAAAGTATTAACCATTTTAAATAGTTATGAGTCTTGAGTTCTGAGTCTTGAGTCAGAAACTCAAAACAACAACCCTAAAACTCTTATAAATGACAATAACTAAGGGAGAATTGGCTTTGCCTTGAATAACTCAAGACTCAGAACTCAAGACTCAGAACTGCACTATAGGCTTGCCGTTTCTACCTTCACCTCGTTCTCGGTGTACTTAGAAGGGCATTTAAGCAAAATCTTATCGGCCACGAAGGTGTTACCCTGCATGTTTCCGGTGATCACCACCTGCTCAGATCGGTCAAAATCCTGCGGTTTAGGGTTGTAGTACACCACCTGCTGCTCCACCCGGTTGGTATCTACCAACACAAAGGAAAAGTAATTGGGGTCCAGCATGGGGTCATACTTCATTCCTACAATGTGGCCTTTGGCATCTTTCTTCAGCCGGCCTACCACATGTACCTTGGTGTCATCGCCTTCCTGAGCTCTGGCTTTGGCTTCATTGAAAGGCACGTACACGCTGGCATCACTAGCAGTAGACATGATGATGCCGATGGCCACGGCAATAATCAGAATCCCGATAATGTGTATTCTTTTCATGGTTATTCAAGCATTGGCGGAATACTCCGCTTCTCTAACAACACTTACTTTAAATTAAATCCGCTTGCCGGCGCTTTTTCTGCATCCGGTAAGCAATTACCGTTTTAGAGCAGTTTAAAGGAAAACTGCCCCAAAACGGGTTTTATTGCCGAAGCTCGCGCTCTAACCGGCCAATCTTTTTATCTAAGCTGATGAGATACAGCAGAACCCCCAGCAGCACACTTACCAGCACGGCCACCACAATGTAGATCTTTCCGTCGCGGCGCAGTACATCGGCCATCTCTGGGTCAGCGGCTGCTTTATCTGCCGAAGTGTATTCAATGGTGGAGCCTTGCTCAGGAGCGTTCTGGGCGTAAACCGGGGCCGAAAAAGCCGCTGCCCAGGTCAGGAGCAGCATCAGGAGCCATTTATGCATTTTCATAGAATCGTTGCTTTAAAACTTCCAAACGGGTGCGCAGGTGCACCACCCAAACTCCCAGCAGGGTCCAACCAATCACGGCCGGATAGAACACGGCACGCAGGCGGCTGTCCAGGTCATAGGAGTTGAAACCGGGGTTCCCGCCGTTGCCCGGGTGCAGAGAATCGGTCATGCGCGGCAGGATGAATAAAAGCGGAATAAGCGCCGCAAACGCGAAGATGTTGTACACCGCACTGATGCGGGCGCGCTGCTGATGGTCCTGGAAGGAACCGCGCAGAATGAGGTACGCGAAGTAAATCAACAGGCCAATGGCTGAGGCGTTCTGCTTGGGGTCATTGCTCCAGAACTCGCCCCACGTGAAACGTGCCCACTCCATGCCGGTGATAATGCCCAGCACACCAAACAGGATACCCACCTTCGCCGACTCATAGGCAATAATATCGTTGCGGGTAAGCGGATTACGCAGGTATTTGATAGAGTACACCACCGACACCAGCAGGATCAGGATCATCCCGAACCACATGGGCACGTGGAAGTACAGGTTGCGGATGGTCTCGTTCAGGATGGCCAAACGAGGCACCTCACTGAGCATACCCATAATAACTGTATACAACAGCAATACTATGGTCAGCCATTTCCACCAAGAAAGCTTCATTCGTTTTTAACTTAATTTTCTGTTTTCGGGCTTAAAACACCCTTCTTCTTTTTATTTTCCTGGACAGCTCCTGATCACAGCAAGCAGCAGCGTTCATCTACAATTTCCTTCCAAGGAAACAAGCTTCTATTTTTCAATCAACTATCAACTGCGCCACAAATACGGGAACAGGATATAAGACACGGTGACCACAATCATATTGATGGCCAGCAGCACCAGCGCCTCGTCCAGACTCACCGAAGGGTCCAGCCCGTCAATGGCGTTCTTGGACATCTTCATGAGCATGAGCAGCATGGGCACCATCACCGGGAAACTGAGCACCGCCATCAGCGTGCCGGTATTGGCCGCTTTGGCCGCGATGCCCGAGATCATGGTCAGGGACGTGGCAAACCCAACCGCGCCCAGCACAATGGTGACCAGGAACATGCCCACGTCCTGCACCGGGTTGCCAATCACTACTGCGTAGAACGTAAAACACAGCAGGGAAAGTACCAGCATGAGCGCCGCGTTGTAGATCATCTTGGCCAGAATCACGCCCTGCGGACTCACCACACTATAATAATAGAGCAAACGGCCACGGCTTTCCTGGGCAAATCCCTTAGCAATGGCGTTCACCGCCGTGAACAGCAAAATGATCCAGTACAAGGCATTCCAGACCGGCACCTCCAGTCCTCCGAAGCGCAAACTGAAGCTTAGGTAACAGATGAAAACCGTGCTGCCCACGTACAGAAGCATGCCGTTGAACGCATACTTCTGCCGCCATTCCAGCACAAAATCCTTTTGCATCAGGTAGATAACCTCTTTCAGCAGCACTTCTTCTAACTTTTCCGCAAAGGTACAACACAAATGAATGCTGATGGATGATTTCCGTCATTATTCCCGCCGGGGGTGATTTGTTTTAGGGTTACTTTCTGGAAAGTAGCGGGAATATGGAAGAGAATTGGAGGATATTGATGATATCTTGTAGCGTCTTGTGCACGTAGTTTGCTTTTGAGGGCGAAGTGCTGCTGATCCAGTGACTCATGAGCTTTGTTGTTTCATAGCTAGCTTTCTGCGCTCACGGCCGCGGGGCCCCGTCTTCCGCGCTCGCGCTGTATCAGCTTCCTTTGCTCCTTTCAGTCGCAATGCCTGCGGCACCGGAACCTGCTAAGGCGCTCGCCCGAAAGACTGGAATCAAAGAAAGAGGCAGAAGCAGTGATGGTGATGGTGGAACCGTAGAGACAAGGCACTGCCTTGACTCTTTCACGCATTTCCTTCCATGGTTCAAGTCTGTGACTTGGACCTACTATGATGGCAGTTTGCAACTGCCGTGAGGCCCTAGCCTCAACAGGTACATTCAGAGATTAAAGCAGTTCCGATTGAAAACAAATCCTACCTGTCTTTCTCTTTTCTAAAGTCTTCTGCATGCTTCCAGAAGCCATGCGTTTCAATGGTCTTTTCACAAAATCAGCCTTAAAAACAGCTTTTAACCTGCTATTTCAGCCTTCCAACAAGAGGTTGAATGCCCTGGTAACATCAGGTTAACATTTGCTTTCTCAACTTAACAATAGCTTAAAAAGGGGTTAATCATGGGGTAAAGTGGTGGGTCTAGTTTTGCAGCGAGACTAATCATTACCAAATGAAATCTTTTCTACTCACCCTCTCCCTCCTGATAAGCGCGGGTATTAGTTATGCCCAGCAGGGAACGCTCGCTGGTAAAGTCAAAGACAAAAAGACCGGCGAAGCCATTATTGGAGCCACTGTTTCTGCCACCACCTCTAACGTGGCAGCCACCGACATAGACGGAAATTACGCCCTTAAATTAGCCCCGGGCACCTACAAAGTAACGGTGACCTACGTGTCTTACAAACCGCTTACGTTTGAAGGCATTAAGATTGAGGCCGGCAAAACCACCACCTTAAACCCTTCTTTGGAAGACGATGCCCACAGTCTGGGCGAAGTAACGGTGGTAGCCGAGCGGCAGGTTAACAATGATATTTCGCTCATCAAAGACATCAAGCAAAGCAATATTGTGGTGAGCGGGATGTCTAATGAGCAGATTGTAAAAGCCCAGGACCGCGATGCCGCTGAGGCCGTACGCAGAATCCCTGGGGTAACCATCCAGGATAACCGCTTCATCATTGTGCGGGGCTTAAGCGAGCGTTACAACTCCGTGATGCTGAACAACGTGCTCACGCCTTCTTCTGAAGTAGACGTACGCGCCTTCTCCTTTGATGTACTGCCTACCAGCGTCATAGACCGAATTCTGATTTATAAATCACCGGCCCCCGAATTACCCGGCGATTTTGCGGGCGGGGCCATTAAGGTCACTACCAGAAACGCGGTAACCGAGAACAGCACCACTTTCAACATTGGAACCGGCTACCGTACCGGCACCACTTTCAACAACAACTACTATTCTTACAAAGGCAGCAAAACCGATTTCTTAGGATTTGACAGCGGCACCAGACAATTACCCGGCAACTTCCCAACTACCGCGCAATTCCAGAACCTGAGTTACGCTGAGCGTGCCCAGTACGGCCAGAACCTGGATCTGCCAAATACCTGGAGACCAGAGAAAGCCACCGCGGCTCCAGACCTTCGCCTGAACGTAGGCTTGAACCGGGTCTTTGATGTGGCCGGTAACCGGGTTTCCAGCATCACGGCCTTGACTTACACTAACGCCCGCCTGCGCCAGAACACTATCCGCAATGACTACCAGCAGCAACAGGCTAACGGCAATGTAGACACCAACTGGAGCTACACAGACCAACTTTCGGGTAACACTGTGCGGGTGGGCTTGTTGCAGAACTTCTCCATGCGCTTGAATGAGAACAACAAGATAGAATTCCGCAACCTCTTCAACCAGATAGGCATCTCTCAGACCACGGTTCGCCAAGGCTTCAACTATGAGACCGGTACCGTGAAAGAAGAGCAGAACTACGCCCTGCGTTACGAGAGCCGCAGCATCTACACTGGTCAGTTACAGGGCACGCACTCTACCGCAGATCAAAAGAACACCTTCACCTGGTCGGCGGGTTACAACTTCATCAACCGTCAGGAACCGGATTTGCGCCGGGTGCGCACCCAGCGTGATGCCGGCTCTGAAGGCCCATACCGGGTACAGGTTTCCACCTTGTCTACCCCGTACGATGCCGCCCGTTTCTTCTCTGACCTGAACGAGAGCGCCTACATCGCCGAAGGTCAGTGGCAGCACCTCTTCAACGCCGCCGATTCTGCCGACGTGGAGAATGCCCCTAAACTGAACATCGGGTTCTACGCCGAAAGAAAAGACCGCGACTTCAACGCCCGCACGCTCAACTATAAGCGTAACGCCGGAATTGGCGGAGGCAGAACCGATGAAAACATCCTGAACCTACCGCTGGAGCAAATCTTCGCCCCGCAGAACATCGCCTTCCCGAACGGGCTGATTTTTGACGAAGGAACCACCATCGCTGACAAATACGATGCCTCTAACACCCTTGCCGCCGGGTATGCCGGTATTGCCAAGCAGTTCTTTGGCCGGGTGAACTTCTACGGAGGGGCTCGGGCTGAGTACAACTGGCGCCAGGTAACCACCGCCGACCAATCGGGCACTTACGAAGTAGACGATAAGAAACTTTACGTGCTGCCTTCAGTGAACGTGGCCTACAACTTCAGCATCCGTTCCCTGTTGCGCCTGGCTTACGGCATGACAGTAAACCGCCCCGAATTCAGAGAACAGGCCCGTTTCAGCTTCTATGATTTCAACGAGAACGCCTCGGTGCGCGGTAACAACGAACTGAAGACCGCTACCATCCACAACGTGGACATGCGGTATGAATTCTACCCCTCTCCGGCCGAGCTTCTTTCCCTGGGTGTTTTCTACAAGCGGTTCATCAACCCCATTGAAACCAAACTGGAAGCCGGTACCGGTACCAACTACACGTTCGTGAATGGTGACTACGCTAACAGCGTGGGAATTGAGGCCGAAGCCCGCAAATCGTTCAGAGATCTGTTCGGCAGCAAATTCCTCCAAAACCACTCCCTGGTGCTGAATGCCTCATTGATCCACAGCCGCGTGAACCTGGGCGGTGAGTCTTCCAGAGAAGTCCTGGAGCGTCCTTTGATGGGTCAATCACCCTACATCGTGAACACCGGCTTGTACTACCAAGATGAGGAAACCGGCTGGCAGTACTCCATCATGTACAATGTGCTGGGCACCAGAATCTACCGCGTGGGCGATGAGCAGAACCCAACCATCTATGAATTGCCGCGCCACGTGGTGGACCTGACGGTTACCAAGAACTTCAAAAACAGAATGCAGTTGAAGGCTGGCGTGACCGATCTGTTCAACCAGAAATTCCGCTTCAAGGAAGACACCAACCAAGATGGCGAAATCGGGTCAGCAGACCTGCCTATCTATCTCTTCAACAGAGGCATGTACAGCACCATCACCTTAGGGTACACCTTCTAATCAACGACTTACCTTTCAATTATTCCAACTAAACACTTTTCAGAAAACAAGTATGAAAGACTTAGGTAAATTATCACTTATGCTTTTGGCAGGTCTGGCTTTGGGCTTCACCTCGTGCAATGACAGCGAGGAAGACGGCAACACGCCCACCCCAACCGTGAAAGGCAACGCAAACCTGCAAGGCACTATCTCCGCAAACAGAACCCTTGACGCAGATACCGTTTATACCTTGAAAGGCTTTGTGTATGTAGACAACAACGCAACCCTCACCATAGAACCAGGTACCATCATCAAAGGCGAAAAAGCTACGCAGGGCACTTTATTGATTCAGCGTGGCGCCAGAATCATGGCGCAGGGTACCGCCGAAAAACCCATTGTGTTTACTTCTAACCAACCCAAAGGTAACCGTGCTCCCGGTGACTGGGGTGGGGTAGTGATCTTAGGGAAAGCAAGACACAACCAGGCCGAGGACCCAATTGTAGAAGGTGGACCAGTAGCCTATTACGGCGGAACCAATGACGCCGACAATTCCGGGGTTTTCAGCTACGTGCGCATTGAGTTTGCCGGTTACCCCCTGCAGCCTAACAAAGAATTGAACGGCCTTACCTTAGGCTCTGTAGGCTCAGGCACCAAGATTGACCACGTACAGGTTTCTTTTGGCGGTGACGATGCTTTTGAGTGGTTTGGCGGAACAGTGAACGCCACGCACCTGGTGGCCTACAGAACCACCGATGACATGTTTGACACTGATTATGGATACAACGGAAGAGTACAGTATGCTTTAGGTATCAGCGACCCTAACATGTGGGACGTGGCCACCGGTGGTGCTTCCAACGGTTTTGAGTCTGACAACGACGGTGCCGGTTCTACCAGAACTCCATTGACCACCGCTACTTTCTCTAACGTGACCATCATTGGCCCAGGCAACAACTTGCCTTCTGGTGCTCAGTTTGGCCAGGGTGCTCACCTGAAAAAAGGCACCAGCCTTTCTATCCGCAACTCTATCATCAGCGGTTTCGCCAAAGGCATCACCCTTGATGGCTCCGTAGTGGAGGGATATGCGCAGAACGGCGGCATCAAAATCATGAACACCGTAGTGGCAGGCGCTGGCGAAAACAGTGCCATTAACAAAGCTTCCTCGTCTACCTCAGCCTTCAACGCGGCAACCTGGTTTAGCACAGCTGGTAACGGCAACAGCATCAAAGCCATGAATGAGCTTGGCCTGGCAACAACTGCTCCTTACTTACCACAGACTGGCTCTATGGCGCTGAGCGGGGCTTCTTTCACCGGCACCACCGGCTTTGAGAACACTACCTTCATCGGAGCCTTCGGTACTACTGACTGGACCACCGGCTGGACCAACTGGGATCCACAGAACACTGACTATTAATCTACAATATCAAAGACAAGATTGGCCGTCAATATGGGTGAGAAATAACGATGGCACAATCACTTTGCGCATGGCTTAGTCTCCCATGCGCAGGGGGCCCGCCAGAGATGGCGGGCTTTATCTTTCATGAGAAAAACAGAAACAAAACGGGCCTCCAATGGAGGCCCGTTTTGTTTCTGTTTTATTGGAAAAGTTAATAAAGGGTGAGAGTATAAAGGATTAGTGTCTTTTAGAGGTTGCCTGGTAAGCGGTGTATAATTTCTGTTGCGCTGGGTTTAAGTGTTGCAGGACCGCGTTTTCGTAACGGGCGCTGATCTCTGCCACCAAAGATTCCAGCCGGTCAGCCGGCGCTATGTTATGCACCACATTTAATTCCTGTAGTCTTTCTCTCTCCAGGCCTCTCAGTTTCACAAACTGGGTTTCGCTTAGTTGCAACACCTGGTACAGAGATCTTGCCTCTGCCTTGCCTGAATTTCTTTCTGTAGGTTGAGACGCGTACGCTGTAGACATTCCAACAAAAGACAACGAGAAGGCGAGAGCAAGAGTAAGATTTTTCATTTGTAAAGTACAGTTGTTTGTAATTCTGATGCAAAGGTAGGGCTCCAGAGCAGGCCAGAATTTTATATTAGACAAACTATATAATTCAGTAGCCCAAGATTCAATTTTCCCCGATAAAGCTTTCCCGGCCGTTCGTAGAAACAGCAAAATGCCGGTTGAATGCCCGCATAGAAGGTTAGATGAGCTTAGGTTCATTTTTGGGCAGCTTTTCTGAAAAACGACCGAAAACAAAAAGGCAACCTTCTTCAGGTTGCCTTCTTTCATACTTACTTAAGTATCTTCTTAACTGATGGGCACTTTCCGGAGGATGGCTTCCACAAAGTCCTTGGTCTGCACGTTGTCTGCCTCGGCCTCATAGTTCAGGATAACCCGGTGGCTCAGCACGTCTGAGGCGATCTCTTTGATATCCTCCGGCAAAACATAGTCGCGCTCGTCAAAGAAAGCGACTGCCTTGGCGGCCAGGTTCAGGGCAATGCTGGCCCTTGGCGACACGCCAAACTGCAGGTACTGCGCAAAATCAGTCAACTCATAATCCGCCGGGCGGCGGGTGGCGAAGACCAGCTCAATGATATAGCGCTCCAACGTCTCGGAGATCTGCACCTGGTTTATCTCGTTCCTGATGTCAAAGATATCCTGTTTGGTCAGGATGGTGTTCACGGTGCTGCTGTAAGACAGATTGGACATGCGTCGCATCACCTCCAGTTCATCGGTCTTGGACAGATAGTCTACGTAAACCTTCATCATGAAACGGTCTACCTGGGCCTCTGGCAACGGATAGGTTCCCTCCTGCTCTACCGGGTTCTGAGTTGCCAGTACTAAGAAGGGCAAATCCAGCCGATAGGTCTTCTCCCCAATGGTTACCTGTTTTTCCTGCATGGCCTCCAAAAGCGCAGACTGTACCTTGGCCGGCGAGCGGTTCACCTCATCGGCTAGCACCAGATTGGCGAAGATAGGACCTTTCTTTACTTCAAAGGCAGAGGAGCTTTGATTGTAGATCATGGTGCCAATCAAGTCTGAGGGCAACAAGTCTGGGGTAAACTGTATCCGTTGAAAATTCAGGTGCAGCACTTTGGCCAAGGTATTAATGGTCAACGTCTTGGCCAGACCAGGAACACCTTCCAATAGTATATGCCCGTTGGTAAACAGGCCAATAAGCAAGCGGTTCACCATGTACTGCTGCCCTACTACCACTTTACTCATCTCTCTGAACACCTGCTTTATCTTCAACTGGTGCTCGCGTATCTTTTCCTGATAGGAGAGTTCTTCCGTTTGCATCTATTCTTTCGTTACGAATTGGCTAAGGTAACCATTCTCTTGCATACTCTGGGTCTACCATTTCTTAAACACAAAGAAAACCGCCAGCACCAATAGGCCGAATCCCACCAAATGGTTCCAGGCGAATCTCTCTGTCCTGAAGACATACACTGTTACCAGCGTGAAGACCATAAGAGAGATTACCTCTTGCAGTATTTTCAGTTCAAACAAAGAAAAGGGTCCTCCGTTCTCCCTGAAGCCAATTTTATTGGCTGGTACCTGAAAAATATACTCAAAGAACGCCAATCCCCAACTAATCAGTATAACGCTTACCAATCCCAGTTTCTGTAACGCACTTATCTTTTTGAATTGCAGGTGCCCGTACCAGGCAAACGTCATGAACAGGTTAGAAAGGCAGAGCAAAAAGATGGTGTAAAATGATTTCATATCTGTATAGAGGTAAACACAAATATAACTCTCCTCAAAAGACTTAACACCCTGTGCACCCACGCAAGCAAGGTACTCAACTCCAACTAATTACCAATCCAACTTCCAAGGCTTTTGAGTTAGCTAACAACCTGTTTTATAATTATTCTTAAATAAATTCAAACACAAAGCTCTAACGGCTCACCTTCTTTCTCTAACAGTCAGTTAATCAGATTTATAGTAGTTTATTTAAACTGTTGAAATACGCAATTCAACCGGTGAATAGCCCTATTCATCTACGGCCTCTTTATTTCACCGACTACAATTCCAGCTCCACCGAAATATTCATTTTACAAGAACGATAGATCAGAATTTTGCACTGTCAGATGATTAAAGAATAGACAAGGGCTGACTTAAGTGCAGTTTCAGCCAATGTCGTTTCTGGAAAAAGCTGGCAGGCATGAAAGATTAATCAAAACTAAAGTTTATGGTCCAGAAGTTACGATTCTTGTTACTTGCCCTGATCCTGCTCCCATTCACCATGTATGGGGAAGGATCAAAGCAGTTGACACCAAACAGGTCTTCAGATCCCCTTACCAGTGCCAACAACGATAAGGCCGGGTATCTAGCCCATGATGCTAACTTTCCTAGTGCTTCAGGAGTAGCCATCACCTCCCTTAGCTTCCTGAAACCGGCTGGATTCAGCCGGAACGGCGCTACGTATTCCAAAGATCACCGGCTTTACATTAGAGTAAAAGCTGGCGAAACGCTTTATTACGGGGTACGCCGGGCTGTACATGACCAAACTTCTGCTAACCAGACTGATTTAACCATTACCCTTCGGCGCACCGGTTTAGATGGCGTAGATGATGCTTCCTACTCGCAATCCAATACCTTAAGAGCCAATACCAGCTCTACCAGGAGCATGCTTTTAGTAGCCAATCAAACTGGGGTGATTAACAATGCCACCGAGGTTAACAATGGCCCAAACAGACCCGCTAAAGGAACATATGCAGCGGTCACGAACGGCTACACTCCCTTGAGCATCACCAACACCACCGGAGTAGACCAGGACTACTATGTTGAATTCACCCAGGCAGGGGAATCTAGCTGGACAGATGACGGCCGCCGTTTCTCCGTCTATGACCTGTGGGATTTCACGGTGATTGATGCTAACGGGGCAGAAAGACAGGGTCGTATGCGCAGCAAGCTGTGGTCTTTCTCGGCCGGCGGCACAGACAACGTTTTCTCCAGAGACTTCAACATGTACCCCCTTATTCCGAGTGAGGATCAGACAGGTAAATTCTTTGTGAAGAAGATTGAACTGGCCGGTATTGCCCCGCAGAACTTCTTCCGGTTTGTGACCAACCGTTTCGGCTCCACTACCGCTGCCGGTGCAACCGCAGAGGAAAGAAGGAAAAGCCAGACCAGCCAATTAGACTACCCGGAGCTTTTCAACTTCGTGAACAATCCAGATGAAAGCATCTGGCCCAGCGCCGCTGCTCCAACCTTCACCGTTTCCATCAACAACAGCTGCAATACCAGCACCAACGGCGGTAAAGCCATTTTCAACCTCAACACCTCTGAGAGCAGCACCTTTATCGTGCTGATCAACCTGAACGGAGTAGATGGTTACCAACCAGGAACCGCCGACGTTTTGCTGCAATCGTCGGGAGCCAGAGGAACGCGTGCGGTGGAATGGAACGGCCTGAACGGCTTAGGTCAGGTAGTAGCCAAAAACACCACATTGAATTACTACTTCCGGAACGGTAGCGCCCCGGTGCATTTTCCGGTATGGGACGCAGAGAAAAACCTGGATGGTTTCAGGGTGCAGGATGTAAGACCACTTGCAGGATCTAACTATGACGGACTCCTTTTCTGGGATGACTCCAACCTCCCTACTTCTACCTTCCCAACCCCTCAAACTGAGTTGTTCGGGGTTGTTTCTACCAATGGAGTGCACCGTTGGGGAACTTCTACCACTACCGCCGGTGACTTGAAGACCGTTAATACCTGGACCTACGGTTACACGGGCTCCAGCCAGCAAACCACTACTTTCAACTATGACTGTAGCGCAGACGTGGCCGTGACCAATACCGCGGCTACGGCTCCGTACGCCATCGGGAAAGAATTCACCTACACCGTTACCGTTACCAACAACGGTCCCCTACCAGCTACAAACATTGTAGTGACAGACAAACTAGACGCCTCCAAATTACAGTTCGTTAGCTCTTCTGACGCCGTTTACAACAGCAGCACCGGTATCTGGACCGTAGGAACCCTGGCTAACGGCGCGTCTAGGACCTTAACTATCACTGCCAAGCCATTGGTAATAGGAGCAATTACTTCCACAGCTTCTCAAACCCACACCGAGGCAGACAATATTGCCTCCAACAACAGTGCATCGGCTACTATCACGGTACAGCCCGCCGCTGATATTGCGGTAACCAACACGGTCCCAAAAACCAGCTACTATAACGGAGAGTTGGTTACTTATACTATCACGGCTCAGAACCTTGGTCCTAATGCTGCCACGGGAGTGACTGTCCTGGATAAACTTCCCTCTGGGCTAACCCTGGAAGGAACCGCCCCAGCCGGATATGACGCTTCTACCGGTGTCTGGACCGTAGGCAATCTGGCTTTGAACGAGACGAAAACCTTGATCCTGACCGCCAGAGCCTCCCTGCAGGGAACGCATACCACTACAGCAACTTTGGGCAGCAGAACCAGCAGTGAACTGGACCTGAACAGCAGCAACAACACCATGTCCAATACTATTACCGTCCTGCCTTCGGCTGATGTAGCGGTCAACAACGTGGTTTCCAATCCTAACCCTGGGCAGGGAGATGCCATCACGTACACCATCACAGCAATCAACAACGGTCCTAACAATGCCACCAATGTTTCTGTGGCCAACCAATTACCAGCAGGTTTAACCATCACAGGACATACTGCCAGTGCAGGAACGTTTAATGCTGCTACCGGCACCTGGAATGTGGGATCCATTGTCACAAGCGGGTCTCAGACACTCACCATCACGGCGCGGCCTACCGTAACCGGCTCTGTAACGGTAACTTCGTCCCAGACCCATACTGAGTATGATGCCCAGGCCAGCAACAACACAGCCAGCAGTACCATCACGGTGAAGCCTACCGCCGATGTTGCCGTGACCAACGTGGTTACCTCTCCAATTAAAACCAGCTACAGCAACGGCGAAGAAGTGACCTATACCGTAACGGTTACCAACAACGGACCGAGCACTGCCACCAACGTTTCTATTACAGACAAGCTCCCGGCTTCATTGACGTTCGTAAGAGCAACTAATTCCAGCGGCACCGGCACCTATGATGCCGATAAAGGAACCTGGTCTGTGGGAACCCTGGCCAGCGGAGCTTCTGCCACCCTCACTTTGGTGGGTAAGATAAACCAAAGCGCCATTATCACGACTACGGCTACCCAGACCCACACTGAGTACGACAATACCAACGGAAACAACAGCGCCTCAAACTCCATCACCTCCGGCTCTGGCACCATTACCGCTGACATTAAGGTAACCACCGGCATATCCGATGGCCCATACTACACGGGTAAACCGATTACCTTGGGAGTACGGGTAGACAACGTAGGTCCTGATGCAGCCACAGGAGTGTCTATCAACTCACTTATACCTGCCGGTTTCACCTTGGTGAGCGCGACCCCTAAAGTAGGAACCTATGACGCGGCCACCGGCATCTGGACGCTGGGTAGCCTGGCTTCCGGCAGCTTTACCGGCATGAACCTGGTAGTAGTGCCAAACGCTGATCATACGGTGACTGGCAGCAAAGAATACACCTTTACGGCTTCTAAGAGAACAGGAGTTGAGGTTGATTCCAATACAGGTAATAACACCGCTTCTTCTACCTTCACCGTGCAAAAGGCAGCAGACCCTTCGGTTAGCGTGGCTGTGACCGGAGATGTAAACGGTGTCTTCTACAAAGGAATTACACAGGCTACCTTCACCTTGACCGTGGCCAATAACGGCCCGGACAGAGCCACTAACCTGGTAGGTTTTGACACCCGCACCGGAACCATTGACATCACCTCCGCAGAGCAGGACAAGGAATATGACCCCAAAACCGGCAAATGGATCATCCCTGTCCTGGATCCAGGTCAGTCTGTGACCTTAGTGGTGAAAGGGACTCCTAACACTACCGGCCGCCTTAACCTGGGAGGTCGCATCGCTTCCCTTGACCAAACCGACCTCAATCTGGAGAACAACAAAGCAGTAGCCTTATTGAACGTAGTTCCTGTGGCAGATCTGCAGGTAACCAATACCGTTGCCGAGGGCCCTTACTACAACGGTCAGAAAACCACCTTCACCGTTACCGTGAAAAATAATAGCACAGACGCGGCTACCGGGGTGAAGATTGAGGATGTACTGCCGGCCGGTCTGACCCTAGTAAGTGCGACTCCATCGGTGGGGAACTATGACCCAGCCACTGGTATCTGGACTTTGGGCACAGACCTTTTAGCGGGCGCAACCCAATCCATGGTGCTGACCGTGAAACCTACCAACGGTGCCACTTACACCACCACAGCCTCTGTGAAAGCGGCCAATGAATATGACAGCAACGCGGCCAACAACAGCGCCACTGCCCAGATCTCCGTTCAGAAAACCGCCGATGTGGCCATAGCAAGTTTTATTGAAGCAGGACCTTACTATGTAAACGGTCAATACATGGTGACCATCACGGCCACCAACAATGGACCAGACCCAGCAACCAGAGTAGTGGTGTCGGCGCATGTTGCTCCTGGGGTAACCTTGGTGCCAGGCAGCGGCCAAGCATCTGCCGGAACTATTGATCCTTCCACCGGTACCTGGACCATAGACACCATCAAGGTGAACGAGACCAAGACACTTACATTCAAAGCCCAACCAATTACTTCGGGTATCCTGAACAGCTATGGTTTCAAAACAGCCGGAAATGAATTCGACCCCAACGGCGGCAATACAAAGGATGGCAACAACAGCACGGCGGTGATTTTTGAGGTGCAGGACAGAGAGGCAACAGCGCAGGTGCTGCTCACCAACAAGCACATGTTCTTCTTCAACACAGGTGACCACATTGCCGAGATCACCGACCCGGACGGCCCGATCCAAAGCGCTGTGATCAGCAACGGCACCCTACCTGCCGGTATGCGTCTGGAAAGTAACGGAACGTTAGAGGTAGACAACAAATTCAGACTGATACCAGGCACGTATAACCTGACCATCAAAACCACCGATGCGACCGGCGGGGTAAGCGAAACTCCTATCGCCTATGTGATATCCGGCGACTGGGACAATGACCGCGTGGCCGATGTAGATGACCTGGACGACAACAATGACGGCATCATCACAGAGCCCGGCGCGGTGAACCCAACCGGCGACGATGACCGTGATGGCATCTACAACTTCCTGGACAGAGACTTCGTGCACCCGGTATACGGAGCTTTCAAAGATGTGAACAATGATGACATCCATGACGCGTTCGATATTGATCTGGACGGCCTTATCAGAGGATATGACATTGATATTGACGGAGACGGAATCCCGAATGCCATTGAGGCCAACGGCGGCGTAGCCCCGGCCGGGTACAACCCAGCCACCGGAACCTTCACCGGAGATGTAAACGAGTTTGGTATTCCGCTGGCGGTACTGGGCAGTGACGGAAAGGTGAAACTCCCGAACCCAGACACCGACGGTGACGGCTACAAAGACTTCCAGGACACAGATTCAGACAACGACGGTCTTCTGGATAACGTGGAAGCCCAGTCTACCCACGGGTTTACGGCCCGCACCGGCTCAGACAGCGACCATGACGGTTTAGACAACGCATATGATGTTTCCTGCGGCTGCGGCACTAACGGAACGGCGGTGGCAATTGTGAACACAGACGGCACCGACCTGCCAGATTACCGTGACACCAACAGCGACAATGACCAATACGAAGACTTTGTGGAGGCTCTGGACGATAACCAGGATGGCGTTACTCTGAGTGACTACAAAACCCGGGCCGCGGCGTTTGAGGCCAAAACCGGTAAAGGTTACTACACCACGGTTGACAGCAACAACAACGGTATCCCGAACTGGCTGGAAAGAGTGAACGGCACGTTTGCCTTCCTGATTCCTGGCAACCAATATTACAAAGACTCTGACCTTGACGGCCTGGTGGATTTGTTTGACTATGAAGGCGGAGGCTCGCCGGTGACGCAACAGTTGGTTCTGAAACCAGGCAGCAAAGACACCTATGAGTATGCGGCCCGTATGAACGACCTGGCAACTCCGCTTCCGGTGACCTTGATAAGCTTCACCGCCAAGACGCAGAAAGACGGCGTATTGCTGGCCTGGGCCACGGCCTCTGAGAAAGACAATGCCTACTTTCAGGTAGAGCGCAGCACAGACGGCAAGAACTTCGGGACCATCGGGCAGGTGAAAGGAAACGGCAACAGCAGCGTGCGCCTGGACTACAGCTTCCTGGACAGCAAAACTCCGGCGGGCACCATCTACTACCGCCTGAAACAGGTAGACTTTGACGGCAAGTCTGAGTACAGCAAAACCGTGGCAGTACAGACAAAAGCAGTCTCCGCTCCAACTGTGACAGTGAAAGCCTATCCTAACCCAACCACTGATGTGGTGAACCTGGATCTGACTTCGCTCACGGCCTCAAAGGTAACCATCACGGTGTTTGCCCTGGACGGTCGCCTGGTGAAAACCCAGGAAGCGGAAGGAGGCTCAGTACAGACCCTGGACCTGACCAACGTGGCAGCCGGCACCTACCTGGTGAAGATCAAAACCGCCGACGCTGAAACGGTAACCAGAGTAGTGAAACGGTAATCTTTGCTTACCATACAAAACAAAGAAGCGGCCCCTTTTGGAGCCGCTTCTTTGTTTTAACCACTTGCCCATCTCCTTCTGTGTTTTGGAAGTATTTCTGGAAAAACAGGCAAAAAAAGAGGAGGCTTTGACAGAAAGCCTCCTCTTTTTTCTCCCAACTATAGGGTGTGTTTTTCTATTCCTCGTCCAGGTAATAATCCCCTGCGTGCCCTTCGGCGGACTCATCGCTGAAACGGGTGATGTCCTTCATGAAGTTGTCGTGGATCTCTTTGATTTTGGGTGATGCGTTGATATGACTCTTCAGGACCTTGGCAATCTGACTGGCCTCCTCCAAGTAGAACATGTCATCGGTAGACGAGCCCATCTTGTCAGTGTCAATTTGCAGAAGTTCCGCCTGCAGGTCCATCAGCGCCGGATCATCCTCGCCGTACATGATGAGCGTGCCGTGCAGCTTGCTCAGCATCTCATTGAAAAGCTCCCCTTCGTACGGTAGGTTCACTTCCTCGTCGTCATCTGCGCCAAAGCCTCTTCTTCCTCCTAAGACGTCATCATCGTTGAAATCGTCATCGTCGTCTAAAGAGAATTCATCATCAAAATGGTTATTGTTGAAATCATCGTCATCATAACCATATTCGTCGTCGTAACTGCCGCGTGGTGCCATGCCTGTTTTGTTTTAAATACTGTCTAAAAAAGCTGTTTGCCCAAATTTTATAGTTTCCTTTTTACGTGTCAGTTTCAAAAAGTGCACAGTAAAAAAGAGAAACTTTAAAGGTTATTTTGCGTCTTGGGCCGGTTTGGCAAAAATAGCCTAAAAACTAGTTTTTACTATTCTTTGGGTTTAAAGGCCCCATTACCTGCAACAAGTTTCTTGCTGCTGCCTGCGTCTTAGCCTTTTTAGACCGACAGGAGTATACAAGTGGAAAGAGATAAAACAGAGACTCCAATGACCACACCACCGCCACCGGATCAACTGGTTCAGCAACAGAAGGCTTTTTTCGCAACGGGGCAAACCCGCCCGCTGGAGTTCCGGTTGCGGATGCTGCACCGCCTGCAGAAAGCCATCCAGAAAGAAGAAAAAGCCATTATAGCGGCTCTGGCAGCCGATTTTGGGAAGCCGCCGTTTGAGACCTTCGCTACAGAGATTGCCATTCTGCTGTCTGAGATCAAGTTCCTGACCAAGCACCTGCGCAAGTGGGTGAAGCCCAAGAAGGTGAAGTCAAGCTTCCTGAACTTTCCGTCTAAAGACTACATCTACCCTGAGCCGTACGGCGTGGCACTGGTCATTGGCGCCTGGAATTACCCGTTTCAGTTAACCCTGTCGCCTATGCTGGGAGCCATTGCCGCGGGTTGCTGCGCCATTCTGAAACCCTCTGAACTGACACCGGCCACCAGCCAACTCACGGCCCGTCTGCTGCAGGAACATTTCCCGCCTGAGTACATCACCGTGGTACAAGGCGGCCCCGAGGTGAGCCAGGCCTTGCTGGAACAGCCGCTTGACAAGATCTTTTTCACGGGCAGCGTACCGGTGGGTAAGATTGTGGCGCAGGCGGCGGCCAAGCAACTGATTCCGGTCACGCTGGAACTGGGCGGGAAAAGCCCCTGTATTATTGATGAAACAGCTGATCTGGCAGTGGTGGCCAAGCGCATTGTCTGGGGCAAGTTCATCAACGCAGGCCAAACCTGCGTAGCGCCAGATTACCTTCTGGTGCAGGAAACGGTGGAAGCTCCCTTGCTGGAACAGCTGGCTTCTACCATTAAGGAATTTTACGGCACCAACCCGGCCCAAAGCCCAGATTTTGCCCGCATCATTAATGACCGTCACTTTCAGCGGCTTAAAGGCTTACTGGAGGGCGTTACCGTTTACGTCGGCGGGGAAACCGATGCCAGCTCCCGTTACATTGCCCCTACCCTGCTTTCTAACATTACCTGGGACCAGCCCATCATGCAGGAAGAGATTTTCGGGCCGCTGTTACCGGTTTTGACCTACCGGTTTCTGCCGGAAGCTATCCAGCAGGTGAACGCGCGTCCCAAACCGTTGGCTCTGTATTTCTTCACCAATGACAAAAACGCCAAGGAAATGGTCCTGACGCAGACCTCCTCGGGTGGGGCTTGTATCAATGACACCGTCTCGCACCTGGCCAATCCGTATCTGCCGTTTGGTGGGGTGGGCACCAGCGGCTACGGCAATTACCACGGCAAAGCCAGTTTTGAAGCGTTCTCGCACCAGAAAAGTGTGCTGCAAAAGCCGTCTAAACCAGACATGCCTTTGCGGTATCCGCCGTACGCCAGCAAATTCAACTGGATGAGAAGAGCTTTCCGGTGGATTTAGCCAGAGAAAGCATCTTCCCTTTTAAGCCTGATTTTGCTGAAACAAGCCGGAAACAGAAATAGATAGAAGAACCGTTTGCCTTACACGGCCGAAGCGCAGCAAAGCAAAAAGGTGTTTTAGGCCTGCTTCCGTAAAAACAGTCCTAAAACACCTTCCTGTGATTACAATGGTTACGCAGGCTCTTCCGCCGCTCTGATCATTTTGATGTGGTCAATGCCGTCTTCGTCATACACGTCGCTGGACTGCACAAACCCGAAACGCTCATAGAATTTCTTGGCGTACAGCTGCGCCCCAATCTTGATGGCTCCCGGCCCAAAGATGCGATGCGTTTCTTCAATGGCTTTCTGCACCAGTTTGTGTCCCAGCCCGGTACCGCGGGAGGCGGCGCTGGTAATGATGCGACCAATGGAAAGCTCTGGGTAAGACACTCCGGCCGGCACCAGGCGCGCGTAGGCCTCCAGCGTGGTGCCCCGGTAAAACAGGAGATGCTGGCATTGGTTATCCAGGCCATCGGGGTCCAGGAACACACAGTTCTGCTCCACCACAAAAACGGCACTTCTCAACTGCAACAAATCATATAGTTCCTGGGGCTTGAGCTCCTCAAACGCCTTGGTGATGATGGTAAACTCCATAATGCCGCGAAACTAGAGGTTCCGGGCCAAAGCACCAATCTTTAACTCGGTTTTCACCTTCGTGCCTACCTAGGAGGAACCTATCTGCACAATTGCCTTAAAAATTAAACCTTAACTTACCGCCGCATTCAGGGCAAAGCCTCGTATGTAACACCTTGACGTAAACGCTTCAGTACATGACTACTTCCTCTTACAAAGCCTTTCTGTTTGACATGAACGGCACCATGATCAACGACATGGAATTTCACACCAAGGCCTGGCACCACATCCTCAATAATGACCTGAAAGCCTCTTTCACCTGGGACGAGGTAAAGGCCCAGATGTACGGCAAGAACAGCGAGGTGCTGGACCGCCTCTTCGGGGAAGGCCATTTCTCGCCGGAAGAGGCTGACTGCATTTCCATGGAAAAAGAGAAAGCCTACCAGAAAGAATATATCTCGCACCTCAGGCTCATCAACGGCCTGGATGATTTCCTGGCGAAAGCGAAGGAGCACAACATCAAAATGGCCATTGCCACGGCGGCTATTACCTTCAACATAGATTTCACGGTGGATAACCTGGACATCAGGCACTACTTTGACGCCCTGATCAGCGCCGATGACGTGACCAAAAGCAAACCCCACCCCGAGACCTTCCTGAAAGCCGCCGAAGAACTAGACATTGCCCCAGAAGATTGCCTGGTGTTTGAAGATGCGCCCAAAGGTGTAGAGGCGGCACTTAACGCCGGCATGGACTGCCTGGTCATCACCACCATGCACGCGCGGGATGAATTTCCGGACTATGACAACATTGTGGGTTTTGTGGAAGACTACACCGCCCCTGAACTGGATAAGCTATTCACCAGAAAAGAAAAGATTAAGAGCTAAGCTGTTTAGAGCCTGTTTTCTGAAAACCAGGCTAAATCCGGAGTTTTGTTACTGACGGAGATTTCAGCAGCACTTTCGTTGGGGAGGAGGCTTAAGCACTACTGTCGCTGGCGCGAGCGTCCCGCTCGTGTCCGCACGCATTGCTGAGCAGTCTTCGCTTCTCTTTTCTGAACTTCAGCCTTCTGGCTCTTCTCCCATCGCTCACCAGCCAGCCCTGTCATCTTGGAAAGATCTTGTTGGCGAACTAGAAAAGCGTTGAGGAAGCGGTTTTACTGTTAGTGCTCAAGATCCTTTCAGGATGACAATAGGGGAGTAAATTACTTGTTATGGATGCCCCAACGTTACTACCACTATGACGTGGATTTACTCCCGTGACCTTTGATCGCAAGTCACGGAAGTAACTTCCGCGCCATAGAGGGAACTTTGATCGCATGTGTCATAGAGGAGATATAGAGAGCGGCAATGCGTGCGGACACGAGCGGGACGCTCGCGCCAGCGGAGGGCAGATTAGGAGCAGCGCAGATAGAAAAACAATAAAGCGATTCGGGCCTGTTTCCCAGAAAATAGGCCCGAATCGCTTTTTGCTTTCTTACCCAAACAGGCTGTTGGTGAACTGCACCTTGATACCCAACTGGAAGTCGCTGATGGTCCGGAAGATCTCTTTGAGGGTGACCTGCTCAATTTTGGTGAGGCTGTTCAGGTCCAGGTAGTTGTCTGGTTCGCTCTTATCGTGCATGATCTGGCTGGCCTGTTTCCTCAGCCGAAGTCCCATGAGGTAATAGTAAGACTGCTGCAACTCCTGCCACTGCGTTTCTGAGAAGACGCCCAGCTCGGCCAGGGCCTGGATGCGCTCACCGGTGTTGGTTTTGAAGATGCGGTTCTGCAGGGCGTACACCCGCACCAGATCCACAATGGGTGTCATGGCTTTCTTGATGTCAATCACCTGCTGCGAGCCCTTAGTAAACGTTTTTATGTTTTTGAAGAAGGTGAGCGGTGGCTCATATTGCAGGGCGTTTTTGGCCATGTGAAAGAACAGGCGCGGCATGGGTTTCTGGAGTTCCTCGTCCAGGAAAGACACCAGTTCCTGCATAATGCTTTCATCGCCGTAAATGTAGCGGCAGTCAAAGAAGGTGGAGAACTTGATGGCCGTCTCTGGCACAATCTCCTGCATCCACTCGTGGTAATTGCGTTTCCAGTGCGAGAGCGAGTGCGTCCACTTGGGGTTTTTGGCCATGTACCCGCCGGTGCAATAACTGAAGCCAATGTAATCCAGCTTCTCAGAAACCATCTCCGCAAATTTCAGGAAGTACTCGCGCACCAGTTCGCGCTGCTCGTTGGCTTTGTCTTCGTAGACGATGGCGTTGTCCTGGTCGGTTTTGAGGGTTTGTTCTTTGCGGCCCTCGCTGCCCAGCACCATGAACACGAACTTGGCCGGGGCCGGCCCGCAGATGGCAATCGCTTCCTCAATCACTTTCTGCGCAATGGTATCGGCCACGGTGGTGATGACCTGGTTGATGATCTCGGGCTTGGCCCCACGCAGGAGCAACTGCATCACAATCTCGGGGACCTGTTGCCATTTGCTCCGCAGCTCGTTCACCGACCGCGCCAATTTCACGGACTGGATGAACACGAACGGCGACTGCGCCTGGTCGCTCAACAGCTTGCTCCGGCTAATCATGCCCACGTACTCGCCGTCTTCCTCAATGAGCAGATAGCGCGTCTTGGTACGGAACATGAGTAGAATGGCCTCATACACGTAGGCGTCTTTCCGGATGGACACAATGGGGTTGTCCATGATCTCGCGCACCTGCCCGCGCACGTCTTCCTGGGCGGCCACCACGTTGTCGCGCAGAGTAATGTCTGTGATGTAACCCACAATCTGCCCCACTTCGTTCTTCACGAAGATGCAGCTGGTCTTGTTTTCGGCCATGAGGCGAGCCGCGGTGTAGATGGGGGCCGTACTGGCACAGGTCACAATGTCACGGTACTCCACGCTTTCAATGCGGCGGGAATACAACTGGTCGGTGGCAATGTAGTTTTCTTCAAACGAAGTGGGCCGCTTCACAAAATGCGCGAACTCCTCGTTGAGCATTCTAATGGCAAACTCGTGCGTGAAGTAGTGCAGGAAGTTCTCGTTTGCCTTCGCCAGCGCCCTGAAGTCTTTCTTGGGCAGATGGTACACCACCGTTCCTTTCTTGGCGATGACGGTGCGCAGTGATTTCTTGCGGTTGAGCAGCATGGAAACGCCGCCGTAGCAATAGCCGGGCCCGTGATGCTCCAGCACCCGTTTGTTTTGGGCGCTATCGTAGAAAAACGATTCATATTCTCCTTCCACAATCATGTCCACCCCTCGTAGTTTGGTGGCTTCCTGATGGTAGATCACGGTGTCTTTGGAATAGGTGACTTCTTCCAGAAGGTCAGTCACTCCTAACAGTACATCGTCACCTAGCAAATGGAATGGCTTTACGCTCTTCAGAAATTGTAGACGGTTCATAGCCAATAAAAAAGTAGTAGAAACGTGATTAATGCTCCCAATACCCAAAGAAGCCACAGGGCCCGTTTAGGTTTGGTTTGCGTTTTGGGGGTAGTTTTCCGGTTTTTCTGCTGCCTGTTTACTACGCCATCTGTAATTACCCGTCGTTTCCTTAACTCAAAATAACACTCGGCGGTTGCACTGGCATCCACTACGGCGTTGTGCTGGTCTTGCAGGGCTCTATGAAACAGATACGTGTACAGCTCGCCCAGGCGAAGGTACTTGCGGTGCGGCAACCGGATCAACTCAGACGATGCCGCCATGGTGCAGAAACTAGGCAGTCCTGTGAACGGACTGGGCAGCCCTTCGCGGAAAAAATCGGCGCTGAGCACGTGATAGTCAAACTCCATGAAGTGCCCCACCACCATGGGTTGGTAATGCTGCAGATCGGTTTGCAAAAGGGCCAGCACCTCGCCCCTACTCTTTCCGTTGGCGTTCAGGAACTCCGGGATGAGATGGTGCACGGCAATGGAAGAAGGCTGGACCTCAAATCCCTCGGGGCGGATGTAATGGTCTTCCCGCTTCACCTCCTGCCCTTCTTTGGTGTAGACAATCCAGGCTACCTGTACGGTATGGGGCCAGCTATTTTCATCTGAGTACGGAGCCTCCCAGTTCTGCGGCAACCCAGAAGATTCAATGTCTATGAACAGCAGGTGATCTTTCACGCGTGGATGTTGAATGGCGTTAATGCCCCTTTGGAAACGTACAGTTAAACTTACGGAAACGGTTCCATAATCTATGATTTACTGCAGGAAAGCACGTTAAAACGGGAGGCAATTTTCTGAGTAGATTTCTACTGCCGGCTAAGTTGCCTCGCAGTCTGCCCCAGGCAAAGGGCACAAAAAAAGCGGGCATTCTTCACCCGCTTTCTTTTGCATTTCTGTGCTGTTTTACCAGAATCTGACGTAAAGCGCACTCACCAGCAACATAGTGACGATGATCAGGATCAGGGTTGAATTAGACACCCGGAACATGGAAGTATCCAGTTCAAACGCTTTCGGGTTAATTCTAGGCCCTAACAAACTCAGCGCAATCATCACAATCATGGTGAACAGGAAGGCCAAACCCATACAGATGAGGAACGGGATCTCATAACCACCCTTCCCGTTTGGATAAGCCGTGTACAGGAACGTCTCATTCCCAAACCAGGCCGGCGCATAATTGTTGAACACCACTGATAACAGGAAACCCGTGAACAAACCGGCAATGGCAGCGGCACCAGTGGTGCGTTTCCAGAACATTCCCAGCAAGAACATGGCAAATACCCCGGGACTAATGAAACCGGTGTACTTCTGGATAAAGGTAAATCCGCCTTCGCCGCCAATGCCCAGCAAATCTTCCCAGGTCAGGAAGATGGAAAGCAACATGGCAGCCACAATGGTCAGCTTACCCACCGATACCAGCTTTTGCTCACTCGCGTCTTTGTTGATATACTTCTTGTAGATGTCAAGGGTGAAGATGGTGGAAATACTGTTGGCTTTCCCCGCCAGAGAAGCCACAATGGCCGCCGTCAACGCTGCCAGAGATAAGCCTTTCATACCGGTTGGCAAGAAGCCCAGGATGGCGGAGTAAGCGTTATCTGCATTGAAGTGCCCGCCGGGAGCCATTTCTTCCTGTAAGGCGCCGTTTTTGTAAAGTACGTACGCCGCAATACCCGGCAGCATTACAATGATAGGCATCATGAGCTTCAGCAGACCGGCAAACAAAATACCGGTACGGGCAGTGTGCAGATCTGCGCCCAAGGCTCTTTGGGTGATGTACTGGTTACAGCCCCAGTAGTTCAGGTTCACAATCCAGATGCCGGCAAAATACATGCCTATGCCCGGCACCATCAGGTACTTGTTTATTTCCTGCTGCGTAGCACCGGGGCCCGGTTTATCAAATACCATATGGAAGTGGTCTGGCGAGTCTTGCAACAGTTTGTTGAAGCCGGCAATCATATCAGTGCCCAGGCCAAAATGCTCACTCACCAACACCAGGGCGGTATAGGTAGTGGCCAAACCTCCCAGAATCAGGACCGTTACCTGAATCACATCGGTGAAACCAATTACTTTCATGCCGCCCAGCGTGATAACCACGGCAAACACCGCCAGCGCCACCATGATCAGGTGGAAGTTCTCCCCGCCTGCCAGGTTACTGATAGCCAACGCTCCCAGGAACAAGATAGAGGTAAGGTTTACGAACACGTACAAAAACAACCAGAAAACAGCCATCACCAAACTGGTAGTCTGGTTATACCTACTCTCCAGGAACTGCGGCATGGTGAAGATCTTGTTCTTCAGATA
The DNA here is from genome assembly GCF_017355955.1 of Sabulibacter ruber. Lineage (GTDB taxonomy): Bacteria > Bacteroidota > Bacteroidia > Cytophagales > Hymenobacteraceae > Nibribacter > Nibribacter ruber_A. The sequence continues at coordinate 2,678,888 of NZ_JAFFID010000001.1, forward strand.
CACCGGAATAAACCACACCGCCACAATGATGAGCGCCACGGCGGCGATCCACTCATACGCCGCTACGGCCACCCCTACCACAAACCCGTTGCCAGACATCCCAATGAACTGCTCAGCGGAAATGTTGGAGGCAATAAGAGAGGCCCCAATGGCCCACCAGGTCAGGGAGCCTTCGGCCAGGAAATAGTCTTTACTGTCGGTCTGGGCGCTTTGCTTTTTGCGGTAGATCCAATACCCATAACCAGACACAATGATGAAGTAGACTATGAAAATGACATAGTCTATTGTAGCAAATTTGCTCATAAGAAGATGAAACGGGAAAACGAACGGCAGAAAACCGTTCTAATGAAGGGAGATGCCCTGATAGAAAACAGGCCTTGCGATATACCCAAGGCCTGTTTTTAAGTCATTTTTTGAAAATTAGCGATTTACCTGATAATAGGCTTCGCTCCAGCGTAACTCATTCTTGAACTGAGCCAGTTTGGTGTCTCTGTCAATTACTACGCACTCAATACCCGCAATTTCTGCGAAGTCTTGCAGCATCTCAGAAGAAATGTTCTGGCTATAGCAGGTATGGTGGGCACCTCCGGCCAGAATCCAGGCGGCGCAACCGGTTTTCATATCTGGAAGCGGTTTCCATAGCACGCGGGCTACTGGCAGGTTAGGCAGCTCGGCCTGTGGCTCTACGCCTTCCACCTCATTCACGATCAAGCGGAAACGGTTGCCCATGTCTATGATAGAAGCATTTAAGGCAGCTCCACCAGATACATTGAATACCAGACGTACCGGATCAGCCTTGCCGCCAATGCCCAGCGGGTGAATCTCGCAGGAAGGTTTCTCTGAGGCCAAGGCCGCGTCTACCTCTAGCATGTGCGAACCTAACACCAACGAGTTGTTGGGGTCAAAATGGTAAGTATAGTCTTCCATGAAGGCGTTAGCACCTTCCAGACCGCTGCCCATTACTTTCATGGCGCGCACCAGGGCTGCTGTTTTCCAGTCACCTTCCCCGGCGAACCCGTAACCATCGGCCATTAGGCGCTGCACTGCAATGCCCGGCAATTGAATCATGCCGTGCAGGTCTTCAAAAGTATCTGAGAAGCCTTTGTAGCCGCCGTCTTCTAGGAATTTGCGCAAGCCCAGCTCTATTTTGGCCGCCTCGCGCAGCGACTCGCGCTGGGCACCGCCTTCTTTCAGGGCATCCGCCACGTTGTACTGCGTCTCGTACTCCTGCATCAGGGCTTCAATGGCCTCGTTGCTTACTTCATTGATCACTTGCACCAGGTCGCCTATGCCGTGGGTGTTCACCGCAAACCCGAATTTCAGCTCGGCCTCTACTTTGTCGCCCTCCGTTACGGCTACGTAGCGCATGTTATCGCCAAAGCGCACGAACTTAGCGCCCTGCCAGTCAAACCAACCGGCAGCCACGCGGCACCATCTGCCTAGCTGCTCCAGCACCTCGGGGTCTTGCCAATGGCCTACTACCACTTTGCGGTTGATGCGCATGCGAGATACCATGAACCCAAACTCGCGGTCGCCGTGGGCGCTCTGGTTCAGGTTCATGAAGTCCATGTCAATGGAATTCCACGGAATGTCACGGTTGAATTGGGTGTGCAGGTGCAGCAAAGGCTTTTGCAGCACGTTCAACCCTCTTATCCACATTTTGGCCGGGGAGAACGTGTGCATCCAGGTGATGACTCCAATACAGTTTTCTGCTACGTTTGCCTCCTGGCAGATCCGGAAGATTTCCTCGGTGGTTTTAACGGTTGGCTTGAAAACCACCCGAACCGGAACCTGAGTCGCTCCGTCTAAACCTTTCACTATTTCCTGGGAATGCGCTGCTACTTGGTTCAGCGTTTCTTCGCCGTACAGGTGTTGGCTTCCGGTGACAAACCAAACCTCAAACTGTTTTAAATCAATCATTTTATTCTTCTTTTAGGCGGTTCTCTTCTGTGAGGGACTGAAAAGCACCGTCTGGTTATGTATAGGGTTGATAGTTCTGTTATTGACCGTAGTAGGAATGTGGTCCGTGCTTACGCTCGTAGTGTTTCCGGATGAGGGAATCTTTCAGACGAGGCACGTCTTGCCTGATCTGCTCCGTGAGGAACGCCATTCTGGCTATCTCCTCTACCACGGCACTGTTGTACACGGCTTTTTTGGCGTCTTTGCCCCAGGTGAACGGCGCGTGGTTGCCCACCAACACCATTTCCACCTCTTCATAGCTGATGCCTTTGATCTCCAGGTAATCCATAATCTGGAAACCGGTCTGGTACTCATAATCGCCCTGGATCATCTCGTCAGACATGGGCGGGGCACAGGGGATGTCAGCGGTGGTATGGTCTGCGTGGGTGGTGCCGTAGATGGGGATGTCGCGTTGGGCCTGGGCCCAGGCTGTTGCGTAGGTAGAGTGCGTGTGCACAATACCCCCGATTTTCTCCCAATGCTTATACAGCACCGCATGGGTAAGCGTGTCTGAGGACGGACGCAAGGCTCCTTCTACGGTGTTGCCGTCAAAGTCTACAATCACCATCTTTTCCGGCGATAGGTCTTCGTAAGGAACGCCGCTGGGTTTAATGGCGAACACTCCCAGATCACGGTCAGCGGCGCTCACGTTTCCGAAGGTAAAAAGCACTAAACCCAGTTTGGGCAACTGCATGTTGGCTTCGTAAGCCTCTTGTCTGATATGCTGGTATTGACTCATGAATTAGCGCGTGGTAGAAGCCTCTTCCAAGGCATCTTCTTTTTGGTTCTCTTCTTCTGTATGGCCGGGTTGGGCTTTGGTGCCGGTTTCCACCAAATCAGATTTAGCGGCCAGGCTGCCACTGGTGATATGCTCTTCAATGGAACTGCCCAGTTCATTATATTTGGCGTAGCGTTTGGCATAAATCTCTGCCCGCTCCTGGTTAGGGAAATACTCGGCGTCAAAGCCTTGTCCCATGGCGGCCATGGCATCTTCTACTTTCTCGTAGAGACCGGCTGCCGTGGCGGCAAACATAGCTGCACCTACGGCGCAGGTTTGCTCAGACTTATGCACCCGAATAGGCATGTTCATGACATCGGCCATCATCTGCATGATGAACGGTGATTTCTTGGCCACGCCGCCTAAGCCAATTAAGCCTTTCACCGGCACGCCTTGCTCTTCAAAACGGTCTACTATTTTCTTCGCGCCAAAGCAGGTGGCCTCTACCAGCGCCCGGAACACGCGTGGCGCATCGCTACCCAAACCAAGGCCGGCAATAGCGCCTTTCAGTAATTGATTCGCATCTGGCGTACGGCGGCCGTTGAACCAGTCAATGGCAAATTCGTTGTTTTCTGATAGAGGAATAAGGTCGGCGGCTTTGCTAAGTTCTGGAATCAATCTGGAAGAGGCTTCCTCTACCAGAGCTTCGGCGGTAGTGGCATCCAGCACTTTGGAGTCTTTCAGCAGGTTCTGCAAAGGCCACATGAGCAGGCGCTTGAACCAGGCGTACGTATCTCCGAAAGCCGACTGCCCGGCTTCCATCCCCATCATACCAGGGATGATAGAACCTGGCACCTGGCCGCAGATGCCTTTCACCAGCACATCTTTTACCTCGTCCATGGGGGCTACCAGCATGTCGCAGGTAGAGGTTCCCATTACTTTGCTCAGGTGGTACGGCTCTATCTGGCCACCTACGGCGCCCATGTGGCAGTCAAAGGCTCCTACGCCAATCACTACATCGGATGGTAGGCCTAAAAGTTCGGCCCACTCTGCGCTGATGGTGCCCACGGCCTGGTCTGAGGGGTAGGTCTCGGTGAACAGGCGGGAAGTAAAGCCGCTCAACACTGGATCCAGGGAGGCGAAGAATTCTTCTGGGGGCAACCCACCAAAGTCTTCGGCCCATAAAGATTTATGACCGGCTGCGCAAACACTGCGCTTCATAGCGGTTATGTCTGATCCGCCGGTTAACAGAAACGGAATCCAGTCACAGTGTTCTACCCAGGAGTAAGTAGCTTCCCGCACTTGCTCATCTTGTCTAAGCACGTGCAAGAGCTTGGCCCAGAACCACTCAGAGGAATAGATTCCGCCTACGTATTGCAGGTAATTCACATCAAACCTGGTGGCGTGCGCGTTGATCTCCGCCGCCTCGTTTACGGCGGTATGATCTTTCCACAGCACAAACATGGCATTGGGATTATTCTCAAAGCCGGGCAGCAACGCCAGCGGAGTACCGTTTTTGTCAACGGCCACCGGAGTAGAACCGGTAGTATCCACGGAAATGCCTCTCACGGCCTTAGCCACCGCCTCACCTCCGGCCTGCTCAATGCAGTCTTTGATGGTTTTCTCCAACCCCTCTACATAATCTAAAGGGTGCTGGCGCCACTGGTTGGCGGCCGGCTCACAAAACAGGCCCTGGTTCCAGCGCGGGTAGTTGAAAACGGAAGACGCCACTTCTTTGCCGTTGCGCGCATCAACCAAGACAGAACGTACCGAATCTGATCCGTAGTCCACCCCAATTACATATGTCTCTTGTCCCATATCCCAAGTTATTGATGTAAAGTTATTTGGCTCTGGTCTGGCAGGAGACCCTGCGGTTACCGATTTATAAATAAATCTCCTTCACCAAAGCATCATTTTACAATTATAATAATTTAGATTTATAAATTGTTATTATGACACTTAATTTTTCTTTAACCACTCCCAACCTCTTTCATTTGCTGGAAAAGGTATACGAAAGACTCCCTGAAACTTACTGATAAAAGGCGCAAGGCTCCCGTTTTAGGGCTGTTTTATAGAAACTGCCTTTAAAACGGGAGCCTTGCCAAAGCACCGGAAGCAACTTGAAAGAGTTCTCTTCGCTCCGGCTACCAATGGTTAGATAAGGAACTTCTCAGGGTTGGGAATGAACTTCAGAAACGCCTGGAAGTTGTCATAGTATTTCTCTTTATCCAGTTTGAAGTAGAAGGCTCCTTTGCGGGAATTCTCCTTGTCTTTTTCTTCCTGCTTTACCAGCAACCCCGTAGAAAGCACCTTCCGGCTGAAGTTACGCTTGTCAAACGTGGTGTCGTAGAGTTTCTCGTAGAGGGTCTGTAGCTGCGGCAGGGTGAACTTCTCAGGCAACAGTTCAAACAGGATGGGGTGCAGCGCCGCTTTGTAGCGCAGGCGCATTTTGGCCATCTCTACCATCTGCTCGTGGTCAAAGATGAGTTTGGGCTTCTCGTTGAGCAGAAACCACTCTGCGTGGTAATCTGAGCTCAGCTGGGCCTGGTACTTCTGAATATCAATAAGGGCGAAATACGGCACCACAATGGTACGCTCCACAGGATCACGGTTAGGCTCACTGAAAGCCGAAATCTGCTCCAGGTACACTCCTTCCAGCCCGGTCAGTTGCTTTAGAACCCGCTGGGCACCTACTTCCAGGCTCTCATGGGGCTGAACGAACCCGCCCATCAAGCTCCACTTATTTTTCTCGGGGGCAAATCCTCTCTGGATCAACAACAGCTTGAAATTCTCGCCGTCAAACCCAAAGATGATACAGTCAACGGCAACAAGAACCCTTGTTTGCCCTGCATATTTCATCATTTCGCTTGTACTTTTTTCGTCAGTATCAAATGCAGGCAGAGATACTAAATCTTCTATAAAATTGCTTTCCATGTTACTTACCTAATTCATTCTGCCTATTTATCTCTATTTGATTTTGCTATTCTTCACGGGGCTTTCTGCGCCAACGCATCGCAAGTAAGGAAATAAGGAGCAGTGCACCGCCTGTACGGTGATCAGAACCTTTGCAATTAAAGAGTAAGTACCTTTTTCACAAAAACGCACCTTAAGCGGACGTCCTGCGTGTTTCCGTTTTGCGCCTGTTTAAACCAAACCAGCCGTAAAACGCCCGTCTTTGTGAGTTCTGGTACTTAGAGCAAGATTTCAGGGAAAGGTTTAATTGCAAAAATCCCCGGAAACTATCCTGAGCAATAATTTCCGGGGAGCCTGAAGGTGTTATCAATGCGAGGGATTACTTCGCAGAGAATTTGTACACGGTGGTGGTGTTATAGGTCTGTCCTGGTTTCAGAACGGTGCTAGGGAAATCAGGCTGGTTTGGCGTGTCTGGGAAGTGCTGGGTCTCCAGGCAGAAGGCCGACCGGAACTCATCTTTGGTACCGTTCTTCAGCGTGTGGCTGGCATCCATGAAGTTGCCGCTGTAGAACTGCAGGCCTGGCTCCTGGGTGTGTACTTCCATGGTGATACCGCTCTTCTCTCCGGTTATGGTGGCCACTTTCTCCATTTCAGAGCCGGCGCTTCCGTTCAGGACATAGTTGTGGTCATAGCCGTTGCCGTGCTTCAATTGCTCATTCTGGTCTTTGATTCTGGACCCAATGGCTGTAGCCTGGCGGAAATCAAAAGGAGTACCCTCTACCGGTGTAATGCCCGTAGGAATTAAAGTAGAGTCTACCGGATTGTATCTGTCTGCGTTGATCTGCAGGGTATGGCCCAATATGTCACCGCTGCCTTCGCCGTTCAGGTTGAAGTAGGTGTGGTTGGTGAGGTTCACATGGGTGGTTTTATCAGTAGAAGCCTGGTAGTTGATTTTCAGCTCGTTTTCATCGGTGAGGGTGTAGGTGACTTTGGTGGTCAACGTACCGGGGTATCCTTCCTCCATATCTTTAGACACGTAGGTCAGCTCCAGGGTTTTATCGTCTACCTGTTTGGCATCCCAAATCACGCGGGAGAACCCTTTGTTACCGCCGTGCAGGTGGTTGGCGCCGTTGTTGGTAGCCAGGGTGTACTCCTTGCCTTCCAGCTTGAACTTGCCTTTGGCGATGCGGTTGCCATAACGCCCAATAGTAGCCCCGAAGAAGGTATCGGCGCCTTCGGTGTAATCTTCCACGTTGTCAAACCCGATGGATACATCGGTGAGGTTGCCGTTTTTGTCTGGTACCAACAGGCTTACCAAACGGCCCCCGTAATTGGTAATGGCCACTTGTACATTGTTCTTGTTTTTGAGCACATACAGATCGGTTTGCTTACCGTCTATGGTTTTCTGGAAGTTAGCGCGGGCAGGTAGTTTCACTTCTTTGGCAGTAGTAGTTTGCGTTTGGGTTTCTTTAGATTCCTGGTTTCCGGAGTTCTGGTTACAGGCGCTGGCGAGTAGCATGGCACTTAACAGCAACGCGGAAACTGGTCTTAGTACGTATTTCATGGGTTAGTTATGAGTTTTTAGGGATTTTTTTCTAAAACTGAGCTAAATAACGGTGAAAAAACGCGGATTACTGCGCCAAGGCAACCACCGGCCACTGCTCTTTATCCCAGGTCAACTTCTCAATGCGCAGTTTGGGCCGGCCGTTCTCAGCAGCGCTGTAGCCGTGAAAAATAAGATAATCTGTGTTGTCAAACGTGTACACGGAGTTGTGCCCTACCCCATTCCATTGCGCATTGCCCTCCAGCAAAATAGTGCCGCCCCCCGCATCCATGGCTACGCCGTTCTTGTCCAGATAAGGTCCTTGTACCTTTTTAGACCTTCCCACAATCATCTTGTAATCACTTTTCGCTCCTTTGCAGCAATAGTCAATGGAAGCGAACAGGTAATAATAACCGTTTTTCTTGAAAATAAAAGGGGCCTCTATCGCATTTCCACCGGCTTCTGGCGGATTGCCTGGTATAGGGGCCGGATTTGTCTGTATTGTGAGCCCTTTTTTGCGGCTGGCGATGGTAGCGAATTTGCTGGGTTCCTCAGCCACCGACATACGGTCTTTGTTCATTTTCACCAGCTGCAGCCCGCCCCAGAAAGAGCCAAACGAGAGCCAGGGAGTACCTTTCTCATCGGTGACCAGGTTAGGGTCAATGGCATTCCAGTTCGTTTGCCCCGGAATAGATTCTATGACCTTGCCGTGGTCTACCCACTTGAAATCCTTGTCAGAGGGGTCCAGGGTAACGTTAGTGGCCAGGCCAATGGCCGAGGTGTTTTTCCCGAACGCCGAGATGGAGTAATACAGGTAATATTTCCCGTTGTAAAAACTGATGTCCGGAGCCCAGATGTGGTTGTCTTTAAAGCCGGCTACCGCTTTGGTAGCCCATTCAGGCGCGGTGGCAAACACCGGTTTCTCCCGTTTCCAGTTCTGCATATCTGTAGAGGACAGCACCGAGATACCCGGACCGGTACAGAACAGGTAATACGTTTTGCCTTGTTTGGCCATCACGGGGTCATGCACCGTAATGTCACTGATGGGTTTCGTATCTGCCGCGGGCGTGGATGCCGCCGGTGCTGTGGCCACCTGCCTTGCCTGCGCGCATCCCATTCCTGCCACAAAAAGCAGCGATACGCAAACTTGTCTGATGATCTTTTTCATACTTTCTCTGTTTGTTTACAGCCTCTTTTGGGGAAAACTGGCCTAAATCATATCTATTACTTTTCATCAACTTCTACACCCATGGCTGATACCCACACCTGAGTTAAGCAATCCTGGCACTACTCCTAGCATCGCAAGCAAGACTATTTCCCTGGGCTTGCCGTCTCCAGGCCCGGGAACACCAGCACGAAGCCGCCATTGGGTTTCAGGTTCACGGTGTATTTGCCACTGGCTGGCACCTCTGCACTCTGCTGCTGAAAACCCGATGCATCTTGCCCGTCTGTGATCAGGTCACCTTTTTTCCGGGGCAGGAAAGACAAATCCAGTTGCAGTTGTTTGGCGGTATTCTCGCCGTTGATGCCGGCCACGTACCATCTGCCGTTCGCCTGCCGGGCCATCACTACCTCTTTCCCGGGGTAACCTTCAACAAACTTAGAGTCTTCCCACACGGTGGGCACCTGGCGCATGTATTCCCGCACGTAGGCGGGCATTTTGGCCATGCCCGAGGGAGTCTCCACGTAGTGCTGAATGCCTGAAATGAACAACACCGACAGGGCCAGTTCAAAGCCTTTGGTGGTTTTGCGGTCTATGTTAGGGATTTTGTCCAAGTTCACGGGCGTGAAATCCATGGGGTCAAAGGCGTTGCGGGTAAACGGAATCACCGTGGCGTGGGCCGGTTCCTCATTGGCGTTCTGCTGCTCAAAGGTGATAAACTCAAAGCCTTTGATAGACTCCATGGTCATGAGGTTAGGATAGGTGCGCTGCCAGCCGCGGGGCAACGTACAGCCGTGGAAATTGACCAGTATCTGGTTTTCGGCGGCGTCCTTCAGAATATCAGTGTAGTACTGCATCACACTTTGCCCATCGCCGCCAAAGAAATCCACCTTCACGCCTTTGATGCCCATCTCGCGCAGCCGTTTGAATTCCTGCATGCGGCTTTCGTGGGTCAGCATTCTGTCTTTGGGCGTATAGGGCGTAGTGTTCCAGTCTCCGGCGGAGTTGTACCACAGCAGCAGGCCTACGTTTTTGGTTTTGGCGTAATCGGCTAGTTCTTTCATTTTGGCGTAACCAATTTTCCGGTCCCAATCGGCGTCAATGAGGCAGTAACTCCATTTCATGCGGCTGGCGTAGTCAATGAAGCGTTTCTGCACATCGTACACGGTGGAGTCATCTTTCAGAAGTCCCCAGCTCCAGGCTGCTTTTCCGGGTTTGATGAACGAGGGGTCTAGTTTGATGGCCGGTTTCGCCAGGTCCGTTCCCAGGGTAGACTCCGCAATGGTTTTCAGGGAGCCTACGGCAATGATGCGCCACGGCGTGTACCAGGGCAAAGAAGATTGGGGGTTCAAGATACCGCCGGGGTGTTTCTCTGGCTCCTGCGGAAACGCGATGAGGTACTCGCCGCCCGGTGCGTTCTGCGCCAACCTGGAGGCACAATAATCGCCTTCCGGGGCAGACTCCGTGATCAAAGCCCAGTTCTCTCCGCTCTGGAAAAGCGCCGGAAACACCCACCCTGCCTTGAGCGGCGAAGGCGTGCCCACCGGGATGCCCTTCAGATAATATTCCTCATAAGACGGGTTGGTCTGGCTCCAGCCGGTCTTGGCCTCTGACATAGGCTGCAGCCACCCTTTGGCGCTCTCCGGAAACCTGAAACTGGTGATCTCCTGGCTGATTTTCTTTTCCCCCGAGGTCTGGCCGGGGAAATAGTACCTAAAGGCCACGCCGTCATCAGAGACCTGAAAAATGACCTCCATCTTTTGGCCGCTGGCATTCTTGAGGCGGAAAGTGCGTTTGTTGGCTTTGTAGGAATTTCGCCTGCGTTTAGCCGTGAGGATTTCATAGGTGTCCTGCACCTTTTCCACGTCAGACACAGACTCCAGCGCCAGGCCTTTGGTGAAATCGGTGTCTTCCATGAGCACGCCCAATCTGGAGTCCTGCAACACCGGAGCTCCGCCGCGGGAAACCGAGTAGGTAGCCTGTTGGTCTGGCGTAAGGCTGAACCGAACGGCAATGCTTTTATCCGGGCTCTCCACCAGATACTCCTTCTCCAGCGCAGCGCTGAAACCAGTGGTCCCTTTTTGAGTGCAGGCACTGAGCAGGAACAGCCCCAGCAGCAGGAGACCAGTAAATCTATTCACAAAGATTGTCATCCTATGGGTGCAGTTTAACCGCTTAGAAATAGAAATCAACAGACACAAGGGGCACCGTTTTCGGCTTGGTCTTCAGAAATCAGCCTTAAAACAGCCCGCCGGGTATTCATAAGTAAAGAGAGAAAGGGAGCGCAGGAGCGGGTGTTTCCAGGCTGAATCCCCCAAAACAGCCCGAAAACGAAACCACAAGCCTTAAACCGCTCCCTTCTCTTTACTTGGTATTCTGTGAGTATTGGCCCGCGTTTGGAGAAACTTTCACCCTGATCACGTTCACTGAGTAAGGCTCCAGCGCCAGTTTCACGCGTTTGTTTTTCACCTGCACCTGCTGTTGCACCGGACTGATGGCCGTTGGGTTGGCGAAGGTGTTCATCTGCTCCAGGTTGCTGCTTCTCAGTTTCTGCAGGGTTCCTTTGCTTTGGGTGCTTTTCACTCCGTCAATCAGGAACTCGCCTTCCTGCGCCTTACCAGAGGTGTTCACCACTTTCAGGATCACTTCGTTTGTTTTTCTATCCATACTGGCCGAGGCAAACAGACTGTCCTGGCCGGTTACGTTGGCGTTGTTGCGCTGGATAGGCACCAGGTGCGTACCCACGTTGGTAGAGAACAGTTTCTGCACGTAGTAATTAGGTGTCCCGAAGGCTTGCAGGTTGTTCACCCAGATCATGTCTGGGGTCCACTGCCAGCCTTCTTCATGCGCGAACAACGGCGCGTAAGAGGCCATTACCACCACATCGGCGTTGCGCTCCAGGCCGGTCATAAAAGCGGCTTCTGACAATGCTCCGCGCCAGTTGTTTTTGTTATCCGGGCTGGCGATGGCTACGGTTTGGGAAGCATACTCTCCGGCAAAGATTTTAGGTCCTTTGCGGTCATATTTATCATAGCGGGTAGCATTTTGCTGAAACCACTCCGGCGCGCGGTAATAGTGCTCGTCAATGATTTCGGCGTTGAGGCCGCGCAGGGTTTTGTCCAGGTACTCAAACTCAGGACCATCTGGGAAAGGCCCGGTGGTAGTAATCAGCTTCACCTCCGGGTATTTGGCTTTCAGGGCCTTCACAAACAGTTTATACCGATCAATGTACTGCTCGCCCCACTGCTCATTGCCCACCCCCAGGTATTTCAGGTTGAACGGAGCCGGGTGGCCCATCTGCGCGCGGATTTTGCCCCACTCAGAAGTAACCGGCCCGTTGGCAAACTCAATCAGGTCCAGGGCATCCTGGATGTAAGGATCTAACTGGTCCAGCGGCACTACCTCGCCGGTGTTGAACTGGCAAGCCATTCCGCAGTTCAGGATGGGAAGCGGTTCTGCCCCAATGTCCTCAGACAATTGGAAGTACTCAAAGAAACCTAACCCAAAGGTCTGGAAATAATCTGGCGTGTGCCGGTGCTTGAACTCAGTGTTCCAGCGGTTCACCAGGGTGGCACGGTTCTCCACATCGCCAATGGTTTTTTTCCACTGGAAACGCTCATCCAGAGTACGTCCTTCCACAATACAGCCTCCGGGGAAACGCAGGAAACCTGGTTTCATATCGGCTAACAACTGCACCATGTCGGCGCGGAGGCCGTTAGGGCGCTGCTTCCAAGTATTCTTCGGGAACAGGGAAATCATGTCCAGGTCCACCGCTCCCGGGCCTTGGGCCAACACCTGCAAACGGCCTTTGGGATCTGTAGCGGTAGCCGTTAAACTGGCGGTGTATTTCTTCCATTCCTGGCCGGCGGGCGTTACGGTGGCAGACCCAATTTTCTCGCCTTTTGAGTTCAGCAGTTCAACGGTAATGGGCATGGTGCTGCCAGGCTGCTGCCTTGCCCAAACAGAGAAGTTGTACTGCTCGCCTTTCTTGAGGCCCATGCCCCGGAAACCCTCGTTCACCAGACCATAGCCCTGGCCAGCCTTGGAAGTAAGGCGCAGGAACCTTGGGTTGGTAGGGTTTACTCCGCCGCGGTTATGTACCAGCAGGCTGCCTTCCGTATTCGGCTGCTTTTTCTCCTGCCAGCCCATCATGGGCGTATCAAATTCAAAGGAACGGTTCTTAACCAACTCGGCGTAGATACCACCATCGGCACCCAGGTTGATGTCTTCAAAGAAAATGCCGTACATGGTGGGGGCTATCTCGCCGTACACCTGATCTGCTTTCACCTGGAAGGTCTTAGTGGAAGGAGTCTGCGCCGACACATTAAGCGCCAGCATACAGCCGGTAGCTAGGGCAGCAAAGGAAAAGGTTTTGTGCGTCATGGTGTTCAAATAAAAAGGTACTATCTATTTTTTCGGTTCAGGACTGTTCACCCGCCAGCCTGTATTCTCAATGGGAAACAAGGTTACTTCAGCAACCGCACCTCGTAGATGCCGGCCGTGGAAGAGCCTTCTTTCGCCATAAACTTTATTTTAAGGGTATTATCAAAAGCTTTATTCACTATTTCTGCGGGAATATCATATTCCACGTCCACAAACTTGTCGCCCCCGGAGCCGTCTGCGGCTACCGTTGTCAACAACTTGTCATTCACCAGAATCTGAAAGTTGCGGTCACGGTCAAGGCCGTAGTAAGTGACGCGCAGCTTGCGGGCACCCTGGCCTTTGTTTTTCAGGTTATAACTGAACCAGCCCCGGGCATGGCGCCAGTGCCGGTCTTTGAACACGCCGGTCTCGGTGCGCTCTCCCTGGAAGCCATGATCAGACTCGGGCTGCTGTTCACCGGGCAATACCAGGTCTACTGTTCTCTGGGCCAAGGCCAGTTTTTCTCTTTCCTTTTCTTTGATGGCTGCTTTTCTGGCCTCCAGCCCTTCTGGGGTGGTCACCGGCCAGTAGACCATGTAGCGGGCATCATGGATCTGGTAGAAAGGCACCAGTTCCAGGGCCTGCTCTGGGTTCTGCCCCACCAACCCGGTCAAAGTAAAGGTAAATGGTTTGCCAGGCAGCGGCATGACATGAGTTGTCAGATCTTTGCCGGAGGAAACCAGCAAAGGAGCTTCTTCCAGTGGATACAACGGCCCATTGGCTATATGCCCCATGCGGCTATCATCTGCCAGCAGATTGGGCATGTCTGATTTGCCGGTTACCGCTGCCAGAACCATCGGGCCATGCACAAAGGACACCCAGGGTGATTTGTCTGGCAGGTACTCTGCTTTGGTTTGCATGGGCAGCACCACGGTTACTACATCACCAGACTTCCATTTGCGCTCAATGCCGGCGTACCCGTTGGCAGAAGAAGCCACCTTGGTTTCTTTGCCGTTCACCAGTACTTTGAACTGGTTTTCCCGCACCCATTCTGGTTGCCTGATGTAGAAGGTGAACTTCTGGGCTTTCTTCAATTTCAGCTTTATTTCTGATTTTTCCTCAAAAGGGAAAGCCGTGGTTTGAGTTAAGGTGAGACCTTTCTCTTTCCACTCCAGTTCAGAAGGAATGAACAGGTTCAGGTAAAGACCTTGGTCTGCATGGGCGTAAATGAGTTCCCCGTATTTGCCATGGTTCTCCAGGCCTGAGCCCACGCAGCACCAGAAGCTTTCCTGCGGGCTGGAGTACACCCGGTAATGGCGGGGGCGCATAGACGTAAAATACACAAATCCGCCCCTGGTGGGGTGCTGCGAGGAGAGGATGTGGTTGTACAACGCCCGCTCATAGTAATTGAGGTAATCTGCCGAGGCCTTGTTCAGATACAACTGCTTTGTGAGCTTTAGCATGTTGTAGGTGTTACAGGTCTCGGGGCCTTCATTGCTTTCAAGCATGGACGTGAAGTCCTGTGACGGGTGGAAGTGCTCGCGCACACTGTTGCCGCCAATAGAGACCGTCCGGTTGTTCACCACGGTGTTCCAGAAAAAATCAGCCGCCTTGGTCCAGGTGTTATCCCCGGATACTTCGGCCACCCGCTGGTAGCCAATCACCTTCGGGATTTGGGTGTTGGCGTGCATGCCATTGAGCTGGTCTTTCCCCTGCAGCAAGGGATTCAACACCGATGTCTGGGAAAACCGACGGGCCAGGTTCAGGTATTTCTGGTCACCCGTGATCTCAGCTACATCGGCAAACACCTCGTTCATGCCACCGTGCTCGCTGCGAAGCATGTCCTGGATTTGGGCATCGGTGAGGTTCGCGGTCAGGTCCAGGCACCAATCTGAGAGCTTGATGAGCATGTCTTTCGCTTTCTCGTTCCCGGCAAACCAGTAGGCATCGCGCAAGCCAGCATAGGTTTTATGGATGTTGTACCAGGGCACCCATTTCTTGTTCAGGGAGAAGCTGCCGGCGTCTATCTTTCCGGCTTTGATGTCCTGCCACATCTGTTTTCCGCCGGGCGTTCCTCCCAGGTAGCCGTTGCCGCTTTTCTGCTGACAGGCTTCCAGTTGGTCTACCATGTAATTGATGCGGCGCAAAAGTTCAGGATTCTGGGTGGAGGCATACATCAGGGCCATGGCCGAGAGGTAATGTCCGCCAATGTGGCCGTCTAACCCAGTATTCTCCCAGTTGCCGTAGTTTTCTGCCTTGGGCCGAATTCCGGCTTCTTTCTGAAAAGGAGCCAATAAACGGTCCACGTCCAGGGCTAGAATGTAAGACAGGTCTGTTTGCTGCGCCTGCCGGAAAGGGCTCTCCAAAAGGCGCACAGAAGACAAAGGAAAGGTTTGCAGCTTGCTTGTCTGGGCATATCCCAGCACAGGAAGCAGCGCAACCGCTAAGAACCGTAAAGCTTTGTGTATCATAGGAACTCTTGAAAATAGAGATAAAAAGTTGGGGGTGTCTCTTTACAGCAAGATCAATTGTTTTGTGCCTGCTTTCCAGAAAACTGCCTTAAAACAGGGAAGAAAGAAAAGGTGCAGGTGCACTGAAGAAGGGTTTCCTCTCCGTACACCTGCTTGTCCAAACTAACTCACCTATTGTTTCTTTTTCAGCCAGATGGCTAATCCGCCGCCGTTTAAACCAGTCATGACAATGGTAGAAGCTTTTTTATTCTCCCAATCTCTTTCTCTGGACACGTGCAGTTTATCAATGAACGCTCCTCCTCCCCATCTTAGCTCAAGCCACGGCGCATTGTACACCCAGGTGTTATTAGGGTCATTGTTGATGGTTCCGTTGGCTGCCAGCGTGGTGTTGAAGGCTGTTGAGAAGTTAGGATCGGTTTGCTCGTTTGCATAACCAGGCACCACGGTTTGGGTAAGCACAATCTGCTCGTACTCCCCGGCCAGTTCAGCGGTGGTTACCGGGGTCTGCTCTACGTTGGCGTATCGCTCCGGCGAAACCATGGGCCAACCTTCCGGAGTCCAGATGATTTTGCGCACGTGCATCACCATAAAACCTGGGTTCACGCCGGGTCTTCCCTGGTGAGCCATGTAGTACTGTCCGTTGTCCTGAAATACCGCCGGGTGCGACACTCCCTGCCAACCGCCATGGTTCATGAATTTGTAAGGCGATAAGATCATTGGGCCGTTGTCTTCCAGGTTATCCACGTTTACGCCGTTCCAGTCCAGGAAAGGTCCGTTGGGGCTGGTGGAGCGGAACACCCGCACGTTGTATTTGGTAGAAAGCCAGTCATACGCTACAAACAGGTAGTACATGTTGGTCTGCGGATTGTAGATAATCTCTGGTCCTTCCAGGTTTCCGTTTGGCATGTTGCCCGTTCTTCCTCTTCTGGCAATGCGCACTCCTTTGTCGCCGGAGGCTAAAGGCAAACCTGTGGCAGGGTTTAGCTGTAACTCAAAAAGGCCATCCCAGGAGGAGCCGTACACCATCCAGTGCTGTCCGCCAGGAGTCACTACCACAGACGGGTCAATGGCGTTAGTACCCGGCCCCTCGTTCACAGAAGTCACTACCAGGCCTTTCTCGGTCCAGGGACCTTCAGGAGAGCTGGACGTAAGCAACCCGATGGCGCTTACCCGTCCCTCTGTAGCAGCCAGAGAGTAGTACAACCTGAACTCGTTTCCTACCTTCATGATAAACGGAGCCCACAAGCCTTGCACCGGCGTGGCGCCGTTAGAAGTGATATGCTGTACTCCCAGAGCGGGTAAGGCATTCACAGCCCAGCCTACATATTGCCAGTCTACCAAATCCTTAGACCTACGCACCATAATACCCACTCTGGGAGCCGAGCCGTACGCAACGTCTGTGCTGTAAGCGTAGAACCATTCTCCGTGTTTTACAATGGAAGGGTCGTGGAGATTGTAGGGCCCCCACTGCATGAAGAAGGCGTTGGAAGCGATTGGCGCGTACGTATCATTAAGCCCATCTAGCGTAAACGGTTTGGGAGCAAAAATCTCCGGGTCTACTTCGGTCAGAGCTTCCTCGTCGTCTTGACAGGCTGACGTGAAAATGGTAGCTGATAGCAGCGTATAGGTGAATATTTTTTTGAAGATGTTCATCATAATGCCCCTTGATTAAGATAGTTCAACTAAGCCTTAACCCGCCGCTACCTTGAGTTTGCCTCAAGATAAACACAAGGCAGCGGCGGAGTTAATGTTCTACTTATTTGTTAGCCGGATTTGGAAGCAGGTTTGCGTTGTTGTCCAACTCTGACTGTGGAATTGGCAGGTATTCATTGCCAGGTGTCCAGGTGTTGAAATCATCATCGTGCTCTTTCAACATGGCCAGTTTAGCCGGATCGTACAACCAACCCCACCGGATGATGTCATGGATTCTCTGGCCTTCAATGGCAAACTCCAGGGCGCGTTCGTGGGCAATCTGATCCCGCATCTGCTCTATGGTCATGTTAGGTCTTACCGTGGCCAAGTCAGGCAATTTAGCTCTTGATCTTACTTGCTGAATGTAAGGGTAAGCCTCTGCCGTACGGCCCAGTTCGTTGAGAACCTCGGCATACATCAACAGGATGTCGGCGTAGCGCAGCACCCGGTAGTTCATACCGCCCGTTTCCGGCGTTTCAAAAGGCACACCCTGGCCTTCCATGGTGTATTTTCTAGGATAGATCTGGTTGCGGATGTTATCTGGCCAGGGTGCTCCGTAAGCAGTTGTGTTTCCTTCTGCCTCATTGTAATAAAGAATGGTGGCCGGTAATCTTGGGTCAACCTGATTATCAACCGTTCTTTCCTGTCTGTATTCATTATAGATCCACTGGGTAGGCTGATAGTCTGACCAGGCCTTTCCCTGCATACCGTAGGCTACCGGCAAGGCAATGAATTGTCTCCAGTTGGCGCTTGGCTCCCCGGTCCAGTTTCCTACCGAGCCGCCGGTAGCGCTGAACTGCACTTCAAACAAAGACTCGGCGTTGTTCTCGTTGGTGGTGGTGAAATTGTCTCGGTAATTAGGCACCAATGAGTATACTCCCTGTAAAGGACCAGAGAAGAACTTGGCAAACTGAGCCTCGGCTTCGGTATACATTTTCCGGTACAGGTATGCCTTACCCAGCAATCCGGCGGCGGCTCCTTTGGTGGCCCGTCCTTTCTGGCCTCTGTCTGGGCCAACTACGGCATCAAAGTTGACAGGCAGCATCTCTTCTCCGTTTCTCAGGTCAGAGAAAACCTGGTTCCAGAGTTCCTCCTCGGTAGCAGTTGCAGGGTAGTATTCTGTTTTGTCAAAAGGAGGCTCGGTGATCACCGGAACCGCTTTATAGGTGGTGGCTAGGTTATAGTAGGCCAATCCGCGCAGGAAGTACGCTTGTCCTAAGATCCTTCTTTTAGCCTCTTCGTTGATAACGCTGGCATCCATTTTACCTACGTTGGCAATCACTTGGTTTGCCCGGAAGATGAGCATGTAATGGTCTCTCCAGATCCATTGCGTTTCTGCGGCATTAGTAGGAAGTGTGAACTGACCGCCTAGCTCCAGGTAAACGGCCGGGCTGTCGCCGTACATGTCATCTCCGCGGCTGTCATTGAAGCTGGGAAATGTTCTCTGGTAGGTACCGTCTGTGATTAAGGCGTTATATACAGCGTTTACTCCGGCAAAGGCCTGGGCTTCTGTGGCCCAGTATGCATCTGCAGTTTGCTGGTTAGGGTTGGTGATTTCTAATTCATCATCGCAGCTAGACAGGAGCATCAATGCGATAACATAGTATTTTATCTTTTTCATTTTAAACCTCTTTTGCGTTTAACAAACCTGAATTGCTAGGACTAGAAGCCAACTTGAACACCCAACATGACAGTCCTAGGTCTTGGGAAAGAGCCATTGTCAAAGCCAGGCTCAAACACTCCAGCCGTGAAATCTGGATTGTAGCCTTTGTATTTCTGGAAAGTGTAGAGGTTTTGGCCTGTTAGATACACCCGCGCCTTGTCAATCCCTTTTACAAAGCCTGGCTTGAAGTTGTATCCCAGAGAAACCGTGTTGATGCGCAGGTGCGTACCATCCTGCAACCAGCCTTCTCTGTTAGAATCTCTACCGTTTTCATTAGGGTCTGTCCAGATCAGGCGCGGGATGTTGGTATCGGTATTGGTGGAAGTCCAACGGTCCAGGATATCCTCGTGCCAGTTGTCATCGCCACCGGTGTGCATCAAGGTTCTGTACAGTCTGCTGTTGATCAGGTAACCACCTTTACCGGAGGCGAAAATGGTCAAGTCAAAGCCCTTGTAAGAAGCGTTGAAGTTTAAGCCGTAAGTGTATTTAGGAATACCGCTGCCCAGGTATGTGCGGTCATAGGTATCAATGATGCCATCTGGCGTACCTTCTGGTCCGCTGATATCACGGAATTTCAAGTCGCCAAGAGAGGTACCTGGCTTTTGGAAAGCATGGTTGTCAATCTCTTCCTGAGACTGGAAGATACCGTCTACCAACCAGCCGTAATGGCGCCCTACCTCACCACCAATCTCGGTGATAGAACCCACGCCCAATCTTGAGTTCACATTGGTTCCCAAGCTCAATACCTCGTTTTTGAGGGTGGTGAAGTTAGCTGAAACCCCAAACTGGAAGTCGCCAATGGTTTGGTTATAACCCGCGGTAAATTCAAATCCTTTGTTCACCAGCGTTCCGGCGTTTACCAACAAGCTCGAATTTACAGAACCTACTGAAGCCGGGATTGGAATATCCACCAACACGTCTTCACTCTTGCTGTAGTAGTACTCGGCAGAGAAATCTATTTTACCTTCAAAGAGAACGGCATCAAACCCTACGTTAGAGGTGGTTTTTTCTTCCCATTTGATGGATTCATCTACCACACTTGTCTGCAAGCCACCCAAAACTCTCTCTCCATTGTTGAAAGTGTACACCACATTGGAGTTGATGGCAGGCAGATAGCGGTAGTTACCAATGTTCTCATTTCCTAGTTTACCCCAGCTTGCTCTGATTTTCAGATCAGAGATAATGGTCTTGGGCAACGTGAAGAAAGATTCGTTGGTTAATTTCCAGCCAAGGGCCAGTGAAGGGAAGTACCCGTATCTGTTTACCGGAGAGAAGCGCGATGAACCATCTCTTCTCATGGTAGCCGTTAACAGGTATCTGTCATCAAAACTGTAGTTCACTCTACCTAAGTAAGAAGAAAGCACGTGCGCGTCTTCTGTGCCCGAAGAGGTACTTACAGCACCGTTGCTCAGCACTGGGTAATAAGGCTTGGTGAACCCTTCGGCATAGCCTTGTCTGAATACTCCGTTTTCGGTTTGGTACATCTGGCCTACCAATACCGCCAGAGTGCTTCTGCCCAGAGTAGCCTCATAGTTCAGGGTATTCTCAATCAAAGTGCTTTGGTATCTTCTTGAGTTGTCATTCAGGCGGGCAATGGCGTTGGGGAAGAAGTAACCCAAGTTGAAGGTAGGGATGAAGGACTTATCCCGGGCAGTCACCACGTCGTGGCTCAGGTTCAACCTGTATTTCAGGTTATGGTTTGCTTTCTTCAGCAATTGCAATTCTCCGTAGCCACTGGCAAAGATGCGGTCTACATCGGTGGTGCTTTTGATCAAGCTATTGTAGCCAATACCGTTAAGAGAGATAGCATCTTCTCTTTCCTGCAAAGTACCGCCAAAGCCCCCTTCATTGGCCGGATCGTACACCGCCATGGTTGGGATGGCAATCACTAAATCATTGATCAACGGGGGTCTGCCACCGGCCAAAACCCCATCGGCCGTTACTAATCCATTTTCGTGTGATCTGGCATAGAACAAAGACTGACCGAACTTGAAAATACCTTTCTCTAAAGTGGTATTTACCCGGGCCGTGTACCGCTCATAGCTTGGGCCGTTCCCTACATAGGTACCTTCGTTCCCGAAGTAGTCCAGTGAGATATTATAGGTACTGGAAGTACCACCACCCGATAAGTTGATGTTGTGGTTCTGCCGATTTCCGGTTTTCAGCCCCTCTTCCTGCCAGTCTGTGTCAATATTGTTGACATACCTGGAATTATTAGGGTCATTGGCTGGAGCAAGCGGTTTGGTTCCTGATCTCAGACGAGACTCATTGTTCAAGGTCTGATAGTTAGCCCGATTAGTTACCGGCATTTTCTGCCATACCTGGTCTATTCCATAATATCCGTTATATTCTACCTGCAGCGGGGTTTCTTTCTTACCCTGACGGGTAGTAATGATGACTACTCCGTTGGCAGCCCGTGACCCATAGATAGCCCCGGCAGAAGCATCTTTCAGCACCTGCATTGACTCAATATCATTTGGGTTGAAATCGCGGGGAACACCCGTAATTGGCACCCCGTCAATCACATAAAGAGGATCTGAGTTACCAAACGTGCCTAACCCTCTGATTCTAACCTGAGGAAAGGCCCCTGGTTGCCCATCGGTGTTTACACTTACCCCGGCTACTCTGCCTTGAAGCATGTTACCCACATCATTAGTGGATACTTTCTTCATATCGGCTACATCTACCACGGCAACAGAACCCGTAATATCTGCTCTGCGCTGGGTACCGTAGCCTACCACTACTACTTCATCTAAAGATTTGGCGTCTGCCTCCAGAGTTATGTTGATGGCCGTCTGGTTGTTGATAGCCACTTCTTTGGGCAGAAAACCTATGTAAGACACTACCAGAGTTCCTGTACCACTTTGCACACTTAAACTGTAGTTACCATCCACGTCTGTAGCGGAAGCAATATTGGTACCTTTCAGCACAACGGAAGCTCCTGGCAATCCTGCCCCACTCGCATCAGAGACCTTCCCCTTAATGGTTAGGCCTTGCGCTGCCACCTGCGTTACTGAGGCATACAATAGAAAGAGCACCACTATCCACCCTTTCTTAATTAGTAATACTTGCTGCATAGGATTATGATTATAGATAAAGATTGTGTGTTCAACTTAGATCACCAGGACTCAAGAAGAGTAGAGCGCAATATTAAGTGTTAAATTTACATTTATCAATTTTTCATAAATGTATCCCTGTTTTATTTTTTTAGCAACAAACAAGGGGTAAAAAATTTCTACAGAATCATTTTGTTAAAAAACCAGCAATTGGTCTTTACATAGGCTCTCTGTTCAGGCACAGGGGGCATGTGTGCCTGGTAAATCATGAGGGCAAACGCCTTCAGAAAGAAACTCCTTTCTATTACAATAGCCTCTGCTGAAGCTTTGTCAAATCACCTCTGCTATAGCCTTATCTGGGTTGTGGCAGATTCATCGGTTCACACCTTATATTATATAGAGAAATCAGGTGTCCTACTTTCTCCGGGTTTTATCTTCCACCCCACCGGGGAGCTGTCTGTTGGCTCTGACGCTCAGGGCCAGTTGGTGGTTTAGTATCTGCTGTGTTGGCCAGACAGGTCTGAGCCTCTTCTGCAGCCCCATTTTTCAACTCTTTGACTGTTTCTTTTCTTAAAGTTAAAATTTGGTTGTATAAATGTAATAAATACACTTATATTTATTGCAAAGTTTTTCAAAAAATATCTTTCACTTTCAAATTCTTCTAGCAGAACACCTATAAAACCAACCATAAGTATGAAGAACGCAATCTTAAGTTCCTTGCTCTTTTTAATTGCCTTAGGGTCTTATGGGCAAAGTACTGCCACCCTCACGGTACCTGCCACCTCTACCAGAACCATTAGCCGGCACATTTACGGGCATTTTGCCGAGCATTTAGGCCGCTGTATTTATGGCGGAATCTACGTGGGGGAAAGCAACACCAAAATCCCCAACACGGCCGGGGTAAGAAACGATGTGGTAGACGCTTTGAAAAAATTGAAAATACCTAACCTGCGCTGGCCCGGCGGATGCTTTGCCGATACCTACCACTGGAAGGATGGCATCGGGCCTAAAGACCAGCGCCCTACTATTGTGAACACCTGGTGGGGAGGCGTAACCGAGAATAACAGTTTCGGGACGCACGACTTTTTGAACATGTGCGAACTGCTGGGCACCGAGCCTTACCTGGCCGGCAACATGGGCAGCGGCGCAGTACAGGAACTAGCCGACTGGGTGCAGTACGTCAACTTTGCCGGCGTGAGCCCTATGTCTGCCCTGCGCAAGAAAAACGGCCGGGAGAAACCCTGGAAAGTGAAGTACTGGGGCATTGGCAACGAGGCCTGGGGCTGCGGCGGCAACATGACCGCTGAGTACTACGCCAACGAGTACCGCAAGTACGCCACCTTTGTCTCAGACTGGGGTAACTCAGGCGGCCTGTTCAGGATTGCCTCCGGCGCTAACTCCGCGGACTACAACTGGACCGAGGCCCTCATGAAGATCATCCCTAAAAACCTGATTGAGGGCGTGGCTCTCCACCATTACTCTGTGATCAACTGGGATAAGAAGGGACCATCGGTGAAATTTGATGAGCAGCAGTATTTCTCCACCATGAAGCAGGCGCTGTTCATGGATGAGCTTATCCAGAAGCATTCTGCCATCATGGATAAATATGACCCAGAGAAGAAGATTGCCTTGGTTGTTGACGAGTGGGGCGGATGGTATGAAGTGGAGCCAGGCACCAACCCAGGTTTCCTGTACCAGCAGAACACCATGCGCGATGCCATGATTGCCGGCTCTACCCTGAACATCTTCAACAACCACTCAGACCGCGTACGCATGGCCAACCTGGCCCAGATGGTGAACGTGCTGCAGGCCGTTATCTTAACCGAAGAAGAAAAAATGCTGCTCACGCCTACTTACCACGTCATGGAGATGTACAATGTGCACCAGGACGCTACTTACCTACCACTTACGGTGAAAAGCACAGACTACACCTTGGGCAATGAGAAACTTACCGCCGTGAACGGTTCTGCCTCTAAAGACAAGAATGGCGTTACCCACGTTTCTCTGGTGAACATTGACAGCAAGAAAAAGCAGGAGGTTTCAGTGAATATTGAAGGGGCAAACTACAAGTCGGTATCCGGACGGATTCTTACCTCCAAGACCTTGCAGGACCACAATACCTTTGACAAACCAAACCTCATTCAGCCAGTCGCTTTCAAAGGAGCCAAACTGAAAGGTAAAACCCTGAATGTAGAGCTTCCTCCATTCTCGGTGGTGGTGCTGGAAATGAAGTAATCGTTTCCGTATCTAACCCAAAGGCCACCTACCCTGCTCACCAGGCTTCCTGGTTTTAAGCAGATGAATTAATAAGCTGTTTTGGGCCTGTCTTCCTAAAAACAGGCCCAAAACAGCTTTTCTACCTAATTAGCGGGATTCTTCCTCCACTCCGGAGCACCTCACAGCAAAAGCTATTCTTTCTTTATCCTTTGAAGCATGAGCACACTTGCATATCTTTTGAATAACCTACCTAAAAGCATGCTGGCTGCCGGGGTTGGCGCTCTCCTGGGAATGAGCTCCGCGGCAGCTAACCCTTTTACTCCCGCAGACACGGTGTTCAAGGCTACCAGCAATCCTATTATCACGCATAAGTATACCGCAGACCCGGCTGCCCTGGTGTACAAAGACAAGGTTTATCTGTATGCCGGGCATGATGAGGCCCCTGCCAGACGGGAAGGCTACGTCATGAACGAATGGCTGGTATTTTCCTCCCCAGACCTGGTCACCTGGACAGAACACAAAGTACCGTTGCGGGCCAAAGACTTTGCCTGGGCCAAAGGTGAGGCATGGGCTTCTCACGTGGTGGAGCGGGATGGCAAATTTTATTGGTTTTCCACGGTAGAACACGCTACCATACCCGGCAAAGCCATTGGTGTGGCCGTGTCTGACAGCCCGACTGGTCCTTTCAAGGATGCCCTTGGGTCAGCACTCATCACCAACAACATGACCACCGATGTCTCCATTGGCTGGGATGACATTGACCCTGCGGTGTTTATTGATGACAATGGCAAAGCATACATCTTCTGGGGAAACACCACGCTGCATTACGCCAAGCTCAAGAAGAACATGATTGAGCTGGATGGCCCCATCAAAACCATTAAACTGCCCCATTTCACGGAGGCACCCTGGGTGCACAAGCGCAATGGCAATTACTATTTATCTTATGCCTACCAGTTCCCGGAGAAAACCGCCTACGCCATGAGCAAGAGCATTGAAGGCCCCTGGGAATACAAAGGCATCCTGAACGAACTGGTCGGCAACTCCAACACCAATCACCAGGCCATCATTGATTTCAAAGGGAAAAGCTATTTTATCTACCATAACGGCGCTATTCAGCCTGAGGGTGGAAGCTTCCGGCGATCGGTTTGCATTGACAGACTTGATTACAACAAAGACGGCACCATGAAGCGCGTGGTCATGACTTCTGAAGGGATTAAGCCCGTCAAATAAGCCCAAGCACCAGTAAACATAGATCCGTTTCTGACCTGATTTTCAGGAAAGGGCAAAAAAACAGCCTCGCAGGTATTATCTGCGAGGCTGTTTCATTTCAGAGGCTTTGGCATGATGCCCTGGATTGTCAGGGGGCATCTGCCATTTCCAAAGGCTTCTTTTCTTTTTTCTTACTTACCAGCTTGTTGAGCGTCTCCTCATATTTAGCGTGGGTGGTGCCCATCCATTCGTCCCAGCACCGGAAGTACAGGCCGTAATTCCCTTTGAAGAACTTGTGGTGCATGTTATGGTTAGTGGAAGTGTTCAGCCATTTCCCCAGGCGGCTGTTGACCAACCATTGCGGATAAATCTCATACCCTAGATGGCCATACACATTGTACACGGTCATGAAAAACAGAAACAGTACAATGGCCAAGGGATGAATGGGAATGAGCATCGCCACCACAAAGATGATCCCTCCCTCCACAATCGCCTCCAATGGGCTGAAAGAGAAAGCCGCCCACGGTGAAGGATTCACTGATTTATGGTGCGTTAAGTGAAACAACTTAAAAAAGCGGGGATGGTGCATGAACCGATGGGTCCAGTAGAAATACGCATCATGGATCACCAGCGCCATTACCACACTCAGCCCAAAATACGCCAGGCCAAACTCTGAAATATCTGTATAAATTCTGGTATAAGGCTTCACCCAATTGGAGGAAAGCACCACTCCGTACAAGGCAAAAACCAGGAAAGTGAAAAAGGAATACCCCACTTCCCGGGCATAGTCCTTCTGCTTAGGGAAAAGCGCCTGAATCTTCCGGCTGGCAAACCGCTGCGGCAAGAAGGTGTAGAAAATGAGGTACGCCGCTCCCGCAATAAACAAGTACCGGGCAGCCAAAACGGCATAGAAAAACCAAAACTGTGCATTCATCTGAGATTGCCCCATGAATATACCAAGTAAATTAAGATCAGTCAGTAACGGAACGTTTCTTCCCCTTAAATAAGTTTACCCCAAGTCTGTTTACCAGTGTCATGGAGTTTACAGCTTAAATTTTCTCCTGAAGAAAGAATTTATACTACTTATAACAATAATGACAAAGTTAGTTTGTTGTACTTTATAAGTTTAACTTTGTAGAATTATCAAACAAGCTACAGTAACTCAAGAAGATCCCTCACTTCAACCAATAATTTACAGGAAACTTCGCCACAGACAAGTAAAAGATAAGTCCTACCCTTATCCTGTCTCTTTTCGCTTACTTACCCATGCATATCCAGCGTATACTTTTTGGGGCTTTCCTTACTGCTTTTCTGAGCCTGGTATTTCTAACCACGCTTGCGTACCTGAACCTAAAGGAAAACCATACCCGCAATGCCCAGGAGAAGATTTCCTTACAGGTTTTAAAGTCTGTTGAAGAACTGTATAACAACCTGCAGGACATGGAGCAGGGGGCTATCACCTATTCTGAAGACAAACAAACGAGTGCCTTACAGCAGTACACGCAGGCATTGGCGCTTTACCCCAAGCACCTGCAAAGCTTGCAACAGGCTCAGGTCACTGACCGCACCCAGATCAGCTACATCAATAAAGTATCACAACTGGCCCAGAACCTTGTACCAACGGCAGAAGAGCTTGTTTCCAGTACAAGAGAAAACTCCAGGGACACTGCTGCTATATCTACAAACAAGGCCAAACTGAGAAGCAGGCTAGATACCATCAAGACACTGGTGCATCTGGTGGAAGAAAAGGAAAGGGATAATCTTCACCTCACCGATGACACCTCTACAAACCAGTCAGAGGAGATGCTGGGCACCTTTGTGACCTTCTCTGGGTTTATGTTCATCTTCTTCCTGAGCACTTACTGGTTTATCTATAAAAACCTACAGAGCAGAAACAAGGCAGCCGCCATTCTTAAGGAAAAAGAACAACTCTACTCCAACCTGTTCTACAAAAGCCCCATTATGCTGGCTATAGTGGATGTTCCATCGGGCAGAGTCCTGGACACCAATGAACATGCCCTGAACTTCTTTGGACACACGCGGGACCAAGTCATTGGCAGCACCGCCGAAGACTTAGAAATGTTTCTTGATCCTACCGCCAGGGAGCGCATGATGGAACAGGCAGCCCAGGAAAAGATGGTGAGGGGGTTTGAGACGCAGGTTAGAAGCGCCAAGGGCATCAAGCATGTTGCCTATAACATTGACAAGGTTCTTCTGAACGGTTCTGAATGCCTGCTATTGGCGTTTGAAGACATCACCCAACGTAAACTGGCAGAGAAAAAACTGAGAGAAAGCGAGGCTCTGTTTTCAACCATTTTCTACAAGAGCCCCATCATGAAGTCCATCTCAGAGGCCAACACGGGCATCTTCCTGGACGTGAATGAAAACTGCACCCGGTTCTTTGGTTACACGAAAGAAGAAGTCATTGGCAAAACCAGCACTGAGCTGAACCTATGGAAGAGCCCGGAAGCACGTGCCACCCTTATCAAAGACCTGCAAAACCAGGGAACCGTTAGATCTTTTGAAATAGAAGCCAGAACCGTAACCGGCGAGATACGCCACATTTCCGTTCATGCCGAGTTGGTGAACCTGGACGGACAAGAGCGCCTGGTGGCTGCCTTTATAGATATCACCGAGAAAAAGAAAGCCGACGAACTGATCAAAAGCCTCAACCTCTCACTGGAGAAAAGCGTGGCCGAAAGAATCAAGGAGATCTCTGACTACAAGTATGCCCTGGACCAATCCTCCATTGTGGCCATCACAGACAAAGAGGGCTACATCATCTATGCCAACGATAACTTCTGCACTATCTCTGAATACAGCAAGGAAGAGCTCATAGGCCAAAACTACCGCATCACCCGGCCAGACTTCCATTCAGAAGCATTCTTCCATGAGATATGGCAAACCGTCTCCAGAGGAAAAATCTGGAAAGGCGAAATCAAGAGTAAAGCAAAAAGCGGCACTTACTACTGGACCGAAACCACCATTGTCCCTATTCTGGACGAGGCCGGAACGCCTTACCAGTTCCTGGTGATCAGGTGGGATATCACTGCCAAGAAAGACAGCCAGGAAGCCTTGTTGCTTGCCGTGGAAAAACTGGAAAAAAGCGAAGCCCGCCTCAAAGAGGCCCAAACCTTGTCACACCTGGGCAGCTGGGAATTCAACCTGGAAGACCAGACCGATGTCTGGTCTGATGAAATTTACCGCATTTTAGGCACCACCCCATCAGAGACCAAGGCCTGTCTTGACCAGTTCCTGAAGTTTGTACACCCAGAAGACGCCGCCCGGGTGAAAGGGATTTTAACAGAGTCGCCGCGGGTGGCCGGCAAATCCTATAAATTCAATTACCGCATCATCCGCCAAGACGGTACCCTCAGATACCTCTACAATGAGTTCAAGGTAAAGCTTGACCAGGATGGAAAGCCTTACCAGCTTACCGGCATCACCCATGATGTCACCAAAGAACGCCTGGCTCAACTGGAGAATGAGCGCATCACATCTGATTTGCTGCAACGCAACAAAGACCTGGAGCAGTTCGCTTACATTGTTTCCCATAATCTGCGTGCCCCGGTGGCCAACATCATGGGCCTCTCCCACCTGATTCGTACTCTCACGCCAGACACCCCCACCTACCAGAAATCGCTGGAAGGTCTGGAAACCTCAGTGGAGAAACTGGACAATGTTATCAAAGACCTGAGCAATGTGCTGCAGATCAGGCAGGAGGTTAATGAAAAGAAAGAGATCATTGACCTGGAGCAACTGGTGGAAGACATCAAATCCATGACCGCCAGCCAACTCTCCAGGGAAGATGTCTCCATCCTGACAGATTTCTCTGATCTGAGGCACATGTACACCATCAAGAGTTACCTGCACAGCATTTTCTCTAACCTGATCTCAAACAGCATCAAATACCGGCAGCCTTCCCAGAGAGCCATCATCCGGATTTCAGCTGCAAGAAGAGACGGAAGAATCACTATTTCTTTCCAGGACAACGGCTTGGGCATTGACCTGGACCAGCATAAACAGAAGGTATTTGGGCTGTACAAGCGCTTCCATTTCCATACCGATGGCAAAGGCATGGGCCTGTTCATGGTGAAAACTCAGGTAGAAACCTTAGGCGGCAAGATTGATATTCAGAGCGCAGTAAACCAAGGCACTCAGTTCATCATTGAGTTTGAAGACCAGCAGTCAGTCCCAAGTCTGCTCCCAGAAATGGCAGAGAACGAAAGGTAAACAGGCCTTCCGCGGCAATCACCTTGCCCTTGCCTCTTGGCTCAGGATATAAATTCAACCACGAGGGGCAACTACCTAAAAACAGGCCTCTGCTACAAAACAGCGTTGGTGTTTCCAGCCCATTGTAGCTAAAACACACTGGAAACAGGACTCACTGCTTCAAGGTATCTTATGCCATCAGACAGGCACAGGCATTGACACTTTCCTGCTGCCGCTGAATTTTTCACGGTAAGCCTTGGGTGGTAAACCGGTGCTCTTTTTGAACAACTGCCTGAAAGCTTTCAAATCATTATACCCGGCCTGCAGCATGACATCCAGAATAGGCTGATCGGTCTGCTCCAGCAGCTTTTTAGCGGCTTCCATTCGCACTTTCTGCAGATAGGCAATGGGTGTGATGCCCGTAACTTGCTTGAACCGGCGAACGATGTTGCGGCGGCTGGCTGGAATCTCTTCCATAATCTCCTCCAGTGAACCCAAACGGCTGTAATCAGACTCTATGAGCTTCTGGGCCTTGGCTACCAATGCGTCACCATGGTTCTGGCTGGGGCTGAACGTGTCAAAGCAGGCTTGCTGGGTGCGGTCCATGTCAATGGCGAAGTACTTGGCTATTTGTACCGCCATTTCCTGTCCGCAATGAAGCTGGATAAGCCGCAGCATGAGATGAAAGCTGCTGGTGGCTCCGCCACTGGTGAACACGCCATTGTCTTGTGTCACCACGGCTTCAGGCTGCACCTGCACCTGGGGGAAGCAGGAAGCCAGGGTAGTGGTGGCCCGGATGTGCGTGGTAGCCTTTTTACCGTCTAATAACCCGGATGCCGCCAGCAGGAAAGCCCCTGTGCAGAAACTGGCTATTTCTGCCCCCATAGAACGCTGCCGTTGCAGCCAGGGCAGAAAACGGGCATTGCTTTGCACCGCCTGCAGAATATTCTCTGACGCAAACGCAGGCACAAGAACCAAGTCCTGCGGCGGCGTTTGAGCAATAGGCTGGGGAGTATACTTCTCAAAACCCTCACCACTTACTTCTTCGCCATCGCACAGCAACGTAATCCGGAAAACCGGAGGTTGCCCCGATGCCTTACGCAGTTCATTGACGGTTTCAAACACATCCAGAATAGCCGCCAGACTCAGCAGCCGGTATTGGTGGGTCAGGATAACTCCAAGCTGTACCATATTCTTCCGGTTTAATGGTGAGTTTATTTTTGTCTCAAATACCCCTCTTCATTGACGCGCCAAGCTCCCCTCTTTTATTGCCAAACATTTTAGCTTTGTGACACTCTCATTAGCAATTGCCAAGTTAGCAAAAGCTTGTAAAAATCAGAGAGTCAACCAGAAATAATTTTTCGGGCAGAGCATTCCTGGTTGTTTTCTGCCCTTTTTACCCAAAGCAGGCCAAAAACAACATTCAGGAAACCTATCAATACAACTGCTATCCTTATGAAGCTTAATCAACACCACAATTTTCAAAGCAACTTCAAAACTGCCATGAACTGGCCAAAAACCACTTTTCTGGAAGGCTACGTTTTAGGGTCTTTTTGAGAAAAACAGCCCCGAAACACCGCTGACGCATCTTTGACCTAATGATCTATTCGCCAAAAAGTCGGGCCTCTTGCTCAGGGCACGAAGGCGAACGTCGGTTTGGCGTTGAATCTTCTAAGGACAAAGCAAACATCTCTTTTGATTTTATTTTAACCAGTTCTCTCTTAAAGCAGCAAGTAATCTTATGAACATCAAAATAAACACCATCACCCTTGCATCAAGCAACCTGAAAAGATCTTTGAGTTTTTACAGCTCTGTGCTAGGCCTCACCAGCAAGGGCATTCTCTTTGACTTCTCAGACCAACTCCTCTTCGAAGGCGCAAACGGCGTTTCGCTGGCGTTCTCCCTTAGGGAAGAAACCGTACCCAACCACCTTGCTTCTCCCCCCAACGCTTCTGAGTGTATTCTTACCCACACTACTGAAAGCAAAACCGAGGTCACCAGGCTCCTCCAGCGAGCCGAGGCTGCCGGGGCAGAGGTGATTAATGCCGGACAAGAGGAACCATGGGGCTTTGTTGGCCTTTTCCAAGACCCCGACGGGCACTCCTGGGAAATCATTTACCCCTTCCATGAATAAGGACTTCCTTAATTCTTTCTGCCATTTACAGAGGCCTACCGAATAACTGGAATTCAAACGAGAATTTCTCTGCGCATGAATCCATTATCTTTTACCAGTATTTATTATAACTTTATAGATCAACCTCTGGTAAGGAAACCTATAAAACAGGTAGTAGCCAAAATAGGAGCGAGTATAGTTTAGCTTCAAGCCAGGCAGAATACCGCGGCTTCTGGAACGGCTCTCCAGGCCTACTATCGGGTAAGATTTTAATATGAAAATCAACGTGTGCCTTTACTTTATCTTAGTTCTCCAGGTCTGGTTAAGCAGTTGCAGCAAACTGGAAGACAACCTCACAGAAGAGATTGCTGACCCTGAGCCGATGAAGATTGCGGTTACTCCCATGATCCAGGAAACATCAGGCATGGCCGACAGCAAATCATATTCGGGTTACATCTGGGTACACGAAGACAGCGGGAACCCAACTCAACTGTTCCTGCTTGAACACAGCGGCAGGGTTTTCAGAACTATTTTCATAGAAGGGGTCAAAAACAGGGACTGGGAAGACATGGCATTGGTGGGCGATCAACTTTACTTAGCTGATATTGGCGACAACAGCAAAACAGTCCAGGAATACACCATCTACCAGTTCAAAGAGCCTTCCCCTTCCACCGACACGGTCAAGAACATCACCCCCATTCGCTTCAGATATCCTGACGGGTCACATGATGCCGAAGCTTTCCTGGTTGATCCCAAAACCAAGGACATTCTCCTCTTGACCAAACAAGACTCCCTGTCTGCTATCTATAAACTATCTTACCCGTATTCTACCACGTCCACCAATGTTGCTGAGTTGGTTGGGAATCTCCCTTATCCGTTTGTGGTAAGCGCCGCCATCTCCCGGGATGGGAAAGAAGCCATCGTGAAAACGTACTCTGCCTTGTACCATTATCGGCAGAAGACAAATGAACCGCTTGCAGAATTCCTTCTGAAGGATTTCAAAACCTTGCCCTACCGGATTGAACCGCAAGGAGAAGCCGTCACCTTTGCCGCGGCAGACTCGGGATACTTCACTTTAAGCGAGAAAGGCATGGCGGCGGCAGTGAGCCTCTATTTCTATAAGTGGGAATAATTAGTAACTACAAAGGCAGGGTGCTTAGCGCGGGAGCCAAGTTTCTAGCTCAGGTAAACACCGGCCACCAGGAACAGGCTGCACAGAACAAACAGGAAGAGGAGAACCGGCTTTATAAACTGCCACCAGGTTCTTAAACCGATGCCTACCATAGAAAGGGAAGGCAGCACCAAACCAGTGGGGATGATGTAGCCCGCCATACCCATCCCGAAAAGATAAGCGTTTACTACCTCCTTACCCGGCACTCCAGCCATTCCAGCCATTGAACCTATAATAGGCATGGTGACCACCGCAATTCCTGAGGTACTGGGAATAAAAAACGTCAGGACCATGAAGAAAAGCATCAACAGCAGCACAAACAAAGCGGGGGGCATATAGCCAATAACCTGAGCCGGATAGTGCACCAAACTGTCGCTGATGCTGCCGCTTTCCAGGAGAACCCCAACGCCTCTTGCCGCGGCAATAATAAACGTAACTACCACCATCCCTTCGGCTCCTTTGATAAACCTTTCCAGAAACTCCTTTCCGTTCATCTTCGCAATAAGCCCTACCAGAATGGTGGCTACCAGAAAGACCGCCGACATGTCTACCAGCCACCAACGGAAGAAAACAACCCCTACCACCATTAGCAGGAAAGTACCCAGGAACAGCGCCAAAAGCAGCGTATGCCTGCCAGACAAAGATGACTTTTCACCTGAGATGCTTTGATACATGGAAGTTACCTCTCCCTCATAACGCAACACCAGCGAGGCGGCCGGGTTCTTTCTTACTTTGCTGGCATACCGGCCCACATACACTATGTAAAATGCAGCAGCCAACAGGAGCAATGCGATACGGGGGTACATTCCATCGGTCCAGTCTACCCCAACTGCCCCGGAGGCAATAATGGTGGAAAAAGGACTACTGAAGGCGGTTGCCATTCCAAGTTGGGTACCACCAAAGATTACCGCCACTGGCACCAGTAAATCGTACCTGGCTGCCAGAAACAGCGGAACTAAGATGGGGTAAAACGCCAGACCTTCCTCTGCCATCCCAAACGAGGCTCCACCAAAAGCAAACAAGAAGGTCAACACAATAATCAGACAGCCTTCATGCCCTTTCATTTTGTCGGCAAGAGAAGCCAATCCCTTTTCCATGGCTCCAGTGGCATAGAAAACATTGATGAACCCACCTATCAGTAAAAGGAACAACGCAATCTGCACTGTCTCATAAAATCCCTTCAATGGCGCTTGGAGTACTGCCAGAACACCCTGCCCCTGCTGAGGCAACCGGTGAAATGTTCCCGGCACCGACAAAGTTTTTCCCGCTTCGCCTTGCTTAAAGCTTTTCAGCTCGGCAGGTATTCTCAAGCTATCCAGCGTACTTTCTGTGAACGGCAGGGATATCTGCTTCTCCTGCTGCACCAAGCGGAAAGTATCTCCACCATCGTACATTAGTTTATCATACACGCCGGCAGGAACCAGCCAGGTAGCCGCTGCCGCTAAGACGATGACAATAGAAAGAATTATGATTGGATGGGGAATGTTTTTCAAGAGCTTTCCTGTATTTCGCTACCTAAATATAGGTAATAATATATACCTATAGAAGCGATTCTGTTGGGGCAAAGAAAATGCCTCAATACAGCAACAGATCCTTTCCTGAAGGCTTGTTTGCGCATACAAAGCCAAGATCAGGGACTAAGATTGCCTGCAGTATAAGTCCTGGAAGCCATTCCAGCAGACTATCATTGGTATACGAAGTGTATAAGCTCAAAAAGCAAGAGGGCTTCTCTGTTTAGAGAAGCCCTCTTGCTTTTTGTACCAGGAGCGGGAATCGAACCCGCACGACCTAATGGTCACAAGATTTTAAGTCTTGCGTGTCTACCAGTTCCACCATCCCGGCAACCTCATCTCCCAAGCGGGAAACGAACTAGGCAGATAAACAAAAGACGTTACCGAGGCAACGTCTTTTGTTTTGAGCGAAAGACGGGGTTCGAACCCGCGACCTCGACCTTGGCAAGGTCGCGCTCTACCAACTGAGCTACTTTCGCGTTTTGTTTTGACTAACTCGCTGTTTGAATTAGTGATACAAAGGTATACACAAAATTCTTAATGTCAAGCGCACCCCTCAAAAAAAATTCACCAATTCTAGTTTCTCCCTGAAAATCAAGGAGAAAAATTTCAACAATTTTATGCCCTCATTTGGTTTAAACCTACTTTTCGGGATTCAGCCCCGAAATAGAAAAGGCATAACGCAGAAAAACGGGTGAACCCCAGCGATAGAAAGCGGGGAAATTTTCCCACAAAACCATTTTTCTTCTCAATTACTCTAGCACTTGGCATCTGTTTCGCCCAGAATCTAAAATCTGAAAGCTGAAAAGGCCCCTTTCTCTCCATCACACCTTACCCTTACTGACGAACCCTGATCACAAGACTTATTTTCCTTCCAAGACAATAACTAACTAGCCTTAAATAAAAAATCCGTTTTAGGGCTTCTTCCTTTAAAGCAGCCCTAAAACGGATTTCAACTTTTGCTCACAACTAAGTTTCCAGGCGCAGAATTTTTTCCTCAGGCTTTCTGCTTCTTACCTTCCACCAACATTTTCAGCTCGTTCAGCTTCATGAGCGCCTCCACAGGCGTGATGGTGTTGATATCCAGCTTCTCGAAAACTTCTTTGATGCGCACCAACTGCGGGTCGTTGAGCTCAAACATGCTGAGTTGATACGGCTGCTTAGGCAAAGACTTAAGCGTTTCCTGCGGATCCTGGTGCGGATGGCTGATTTTCTCTTGTTCCAGGTGGTGCATGATCTCGTTGGCCCGGAGCACAATGCTGTTAGGCATACCCGCCATTTGGGCCACTTGTATCCCGAAACTGTGGGCACTGCCGCCTTCCACCAGCTTACGCATGAACAGAATCTTGCCGTTGCTCTCCTTCACGCTCACGTTGAAGTTGCGTACCCTTGGGAAATCCTCGGCCAGTTGGTTCAGCTCGTGGTAATGCGTCGCGAACAAGGTCTTGGCTCGGCCTTTAGGCGCGTTGTGCAGGTGCTCCACAATAGCCCACGCAATGGAAATACCGTCATAGGTACTGGTTCCGCGACCGATCTCGTCCATGAGCACCAGGCTGCGGTCCGAGAGGTTGTTCAGGATACTGGCCGTCTCGGTCATCTCCACCATGAACGTACTCTCACCCCGACTCAGGTTGTCTGACGCGCCCACACGGGTAAAAATTTTATCGATCACGCCCACCTGCGCCGCCTCGGCGGGCACAAACGACCCGATCTGCGCCATAAGCACAATCAAAGCGGTCTGCCGCAGCAAGGCGCTTTTACCGGCCATGTTAGGCCCCGTGATGATGATAATCTGCTGGTCCTCGTTGTCCAGCCTGATGTCATTGGGCACGTAGCGCTCACCTACCGGCAACTGCTTTTCAATGACCGGATGACGGCCCTGCGTGATGTTCAACACGGTGCTCTCGTCCACCTGCGGCTTCACGTACCCGTTTTGGGTAGCCAGCTGCGCGAAGTTGGCCAGGCAGTCCAGCATGCCCAAGGCTTTGGCGTTCTGCTGAATCTGCGGCACAAACTCAGCGGCGCTCAGCACCAATTCATTGAAGATGCGCTGCTCAATCACGTACAGTCGGTCCTCGGCGTGCAGGATTTTCTCCTCGTAGGTTTTCAGTTCTTCGGTGATGTAGCGCTCGGCGTTCACCAGGGTCTGCTTGCGTATCCAAGAAGTAGGCACCTTGTCTTTGTGCGCGTGCGTCACCTCCAGGTAGTACCCGAACACCTTGTTATAGGCAATTTTCAAGCTGGAAATGCCTGTGTTCTGCACCTCGCGCTGCTGAATCTGCAACAGGTAATCCTTGCCCGAGAACGCAATGGCCCGCAGCTCGTCCAGCTCCGCATCAATGCCGTTCTGCACCATGTTGCCTTGATTGGTAAGCACCGGTGCATCGGGCTTCAGGATCTTCTGAATCTCGTCGCGGATGCTCTCGCAGGGCAGCAGTTGGTCAGAAAGTTTTTGCAACGCAGGAACGCCGCTCACGGCTAACAGCTCCTTGATAGGCAGCGTGGCTTCTAGCGCCCGCGCCAATTGCAGCAATTCCCTGGGGTTCACCCGGCGCACGGCCACCTTGGAGATGAGACGCTCCAGGTCACTGATTTGCTTGAGGTAATGGTGGATGTCCTGTAACAGCTCCGGACGGGCTTGCAGCGCCTCCACCGTATCCAAGCGGCGTCTGATCTGGGTCGCATCTTTCAATGGCAATACCAACCACTTGCGCAGCAAACGTCCGCCCATGGGCGTGATGGTATTATCCAGCACATCTATCAGAGGCACGCCCTCGGGGTGCTGCGGATAGATCAGCTCCAGGTTCCGTACCGTGAAGCGATCCAACCATACGTATCTGTCTTCCTCCAACCGGCCCAGGGCGGTGATGTGGCGCAGGTCGTGGTGCTGGGTCTCGGCTAGGTAGTGCAGAATGGCTCCGGCGGCGGTAATGCCCTCGGTGAGCGCCTCCACGCCAAAGCCTTTCAGGGTGGTGGTGTTGAACTGTTTGGTGAGGGCCTCCAGCGCGAATTCATAGCTGTACACCCATTCATCCAGGGCATAATGGCAGAAATCACCACCAAAGGTCTGGAAGAACATTTCCTTTTTGCCTTTGCAGAACAGCACCTCGGCGGGGCTGAAGTTCTGCAGCAGTTTGGCGGCGTACCCGGCATCGCCTTGGGCCAGCAGGAACTCGCCGGTGGAGGCATCCAGCAGGGCAATGCCCACCAGCTGTCCTTTCCCGAAGTGCAGCGAGGCCAAATAATTGTTCCGTTTCTGCTCCAGCACCTGGTCGTTGAAAGACACACCGGGCGTCACCAGCTCGGTTACGCCGCGCTTCACAATGCCTTTTACTGTCTTAGGGTCTTCCAGTTGGTCGCAAATGGCCACGCGCTCGCCGGCCCGCACCAGCTTGGGCAAGTAGGTATCCAGGGAGTGATGCGGAAATCCCGCCAGAGCCGTCTCGGCGGCCGAGCCGTTGCCCCGTTTGGTGAGCAGAATGCCCAGGATTTTACTGGCCTTGATAGCGTCCTCGCCGAAGGTTTCGTAGAAGTCCCCCACC
Source organism: Sabulibacter ruber (assembly GCF_017355955.1). Classification (GTDB taxonomy): domain Bacteria; phylum Bacteroidota; class Bacteroidia; order Cytophagales; family Hymenobacteraceae; genus Nibribacter; species Nibribacter ruber_A. The sequence continues at coordinate 2,716,402 of NZ_JAFFID010000001.1, forward strand.
CTGAAAAGCAGCAGCGCCCCGGGGTGTTTCGCCTTGATGGCATTGTATTGTTTCATCAGCGGCGTGGCGCTGAACTCTGCGGATTTGGCCAATGTCTAAATGCTAATTTTAAGGTGCTGATGGGCCAATGTCTCCGGGGAGAACATCGGCGCAGCCATTTTACTACTTTCTGTTTTAGGGCTACTCTCTGGAAAACAACCCCAAAACAGCTCTCCTTCCCTCCCCTTGATGCGCGGTTTTCGGGTTGTTTTCTCAAAAATGCCCCTAAAGTCCATCTATCCCTGCTTTGTGTTACCTTTGCACATCATTCGGCTACGCCGGAAATCTAATCTGATATGCGCAAATTAAGCATGGAAGAACTCCAACGTGATTCGGTGGAGGACTTCAAAAATAAGCAAAAAAATCCGTTGGTGTTGGTGTTAGACAACGTGCGCAGCCTGCACAACGTAGGCTCGGCGTTCAGGACCGGCGATGCTTTTGCCGTGGAGAAAATCTATTTATGCGGCATCACGGGCACTCCGCCTAACAAAGAAATCCATAAGACGGCTTTGGGCGCCACAGAATCTGTGGAGTGGGTGCACGTTCCCGCCACGATAGAAGCGGTGGAAGGCTTGAAAAAGCAAGGCTACCAGGTGTGGGCCGTAGAGCAGGCCGAAGGCAGCACCTCTCTTTCAGACTTCAGACCCGCTGAGGGAGAGAAATACGCCTTTGTTTTCGGTAACGAGGTTTTTGGCGTGGAAGAGGAAGTGGTGAAGGCGGCCCACGGAGTTTTGGAAATACCGCAGTTTGGCACCAAGCACTCGCTTAATGTATCGGTGACGGTGGGCGTAGTGGCGTGGGTCTTTCTGAGCAAACTATAATCACGCGGCGGTAGCTGCTAGACACTGACTAACCTTAAAACAGAAAGAAGCGAGGCGCATCTGGGATGCGCCTCGCTTCTTTCTTAAAACCAAAATATTTAGTTTTTAGCTGATTTTGTCATTTCCTGAACCAAAGACAAGAAGTTGCCTTCTGGCTTGGCTTTGAACTCACTGTAGGCTTCTACCTGGCGAGAGTTCAGGACCTTGAAAAGTTCGTTCTCAAAGTTGCTCTCAATTTCTTTCAGAAGGGCGTTCCGCATTTCTGTATCGCCGCTGTACATTTTGGCTGCTTCCGCGGCTTTCGCCAAACGGGTCTGATTTAAGGTGCGCACCACCAGGTATTCGCTTTCATTCAGGCCCATTGACCGCATCATCAGCCGAGAAACGGTATTGCTGGCTTTTTCAACGGCCGGATCCACAGAACCACCCTGCGCCAGGGTTTGCATTACCAGAGCACACACGAAACAGATTGTCAAGGCAAAGTTTTTCATGATTGTTTTGTTTTTTTGTCGATTGTCGTTTTTACTATGTTGTTTGCACCTACAGCAGGGCAAGGGGAAATAGCCAGAGAGTTGATTAGCGCCTTACAAAGCGTCTTTCTAACCGGGCAGAAGCAGTTGCCAACCCAGATTCTGCTTCCAGATGCCCGGGATGATACTCCAGAAAAGCTTTCATGTCGGCAATTGCCCCTTCCAGCTGGTTTAACTCCATCTTCACCACGCCTCTATTGTAAAGAGCTTTGGGGTGCGCCGGAGCTACGGCAATCACTTCATCCAGATCACGGATTGCCCCGAAGTAATCATCCAGGTAGTATTTAGCCACTGCCCTTCCGTACAAGGCATCCTGTGAATTAGACACCAAGAGGGCAGCATCAAAATCTCTCAGCGCTTCACGAAAGGCCCCGATCTCCAGGAAAACCTGCCCACGACCAATGAGAAAAGCGGGGTTTGCAGCTGATGAATGGGTTACTGCTGCTGAAAAATCTTTGATTGCCCCATACACATCCTGCAACTGCACTTTAAGCGCTGCCCGATCTGCATAGGCTTGAGCATCCTTCGGGTTCTGTTTTATCAGTAAGGTTACTTCTTTAATCTTCAACTTCGCCTCTCCAGTAGAGGGCGGGGTACCTTGCCAAGCTTTGGCCTGCAAACACGCAATCACCATCAACATGCACAGAATCAATCTGATATGTTGCATTCTTTTAACTTTACTTATACTTAAACTTATACTGTATGTCGCTTATCTTTTCAGGAAGGATAGAGGCTATTATGTAGAATAGAATATGTCAATTCCTTACAAGAATGTGACAAATATATAGCGACTCACTTCATTAAAGCAAGGATATATATTAAAAATATATGAATTTGTTTAACTTTTCACGATAAAAAGGGCTTAAAATGAGTTTAAAGGCACTTTTTAAATCAAAAATTATTCTAAAAATTTAGGAAACAGGGCATAAAAAATAGAAAACAGATAGCTATCAGCCATATGGAAACATAAGTTAAGTACCAGCAAAAAGGTACCTTCCGGTAAAAGCATAGATTTATTGCCTTTTTCTTATCGTACTTCAGCCAGGAACCTCTTCTTCAGACGCTAAATACTCTATTACAATTAGCCTCATTGTCTTGAAAACAAGATTCGGTAATGCCTATTCCTTACCAACAAACATGATTATGGTTGATTTCAGAAACTTGCCACAAAGGGATTATTTTGCCCTCAGGAGGAAATCACGTTGAAAATGGAGAAGGGATTACCGAAACAATTATTCCAGAATTGTTTTCTTAGGACTCTTAGCGCAGGACTATGCTTAATGCGGGGCACCCCATTTCAAACTCCCAGGCCTGGCTTGCTAAACATTGAAGTAGAGCCCGCAGAGCTAACAAAAAAAGCCGGGCCTTTTCTCCAGTTGGAGAAAAGGCCCGGCTTTTTGGGAATGTATAGTTACTTAACCTGCTACACGTATTGCACTACGCGCTCTCTGAAAGCGTTGTGCAGCATAGCTCTGCGCGCTCTCTCCGGAGATTGAACCATGGCTACAGTTGGCAGCACCTGAGGATCGCCGGTTACATAAGTAATGGTTAAGTCAAAGGCATAAAGCAATTCAATACGGTTGCCAGCCTGATCACATACCGGGAAAGCCTCGGTTAAGTTAGTCAGGTCATCCTGGAAGTTCACGCCATATTTCTCCAAGATGGATTCACAGAACGCTTTACGCTTCTCTGAATTGGAAGTCTTCACAATGCTCTGCCCCATGATAAATTTACCATGTAAGAAATGAAGGCACTGCGTCACTTTCACAGAACCCAGTGAAGAGAAGTAGAAAAGTACTTCATGCCCTACTACTTCCTGCTCTTTGTTTATATGAAGCTCAGGTCTCCCTAAAAGCTTTTTTGCTTCTTTAATAGTAGCACCAAAACTCAAACCCCTAAAAGTCACCTCTTGATTGGTGTTTACTTTACTCTTTTTGCGGTCTGTCAACACATTGCGCATACCGGCCACAGTACGCACATAGTTTACCCTATCAAAATAATCCTCTTTACTTTGACCTACCACCTCTAACCTTTTCTTAGACTTTCTCAATATCAAGGTATTCCAGACAGAACTAAACATCACCAAATAATTTTTAATTGTATAGCTTAAATCAACTCTTACAGGGGTTTCAACTTAAATAAGTACACTTTCAAAATAGCTGTGCTAACCAGCATTTCTTTCACTTATTTTTAAGCTATTTAATATGGTTTTCTGGACCCGCAAAATGTTTCTTCAAAGAATATAACAACTTCTTTTTATTACATAAAACTTTTAAAAACTAATCAAGTAGTGTTCAATATTAAAAAGGCTATGTACAATAAACAGTCCTTTAAAGAGCTAAATACCATATATCTTTCTACCGGGAATTTGTTTAATTTAACAAGGTTGAGTGGCGTAAAGCTCTACTTAAAGCTGAGGCAAAAAGAAAGCCCAAGCGCGAAAATCGTCTTGGACTGTCCTATTTTAGCAAGCCTTTTTTTAACCAGCCCGGCGTTTCTCCTCCTCTGCCCCACCGGTACGGCGGCGCGCAGGAGCCGCCTGGTTTTTCCCGAAACGGTACGTAAAACTGAGGGTAGCCACCCGGGTATCGCGGCGCTGGTAGAACCTCTCAGAATAACCCGTTAACGTAGTAGTGGCGCGGGTTTTATTAGAATAGAACACATCTGCCACATTCAGTTTCACGTTGCCTTTCTTATCCCACAGTTGCTTCTGCACTCCTATTGACAGATGGCGTACAGGCTGAATATCCAGGAATCCATAGATTTCCCGCGAGTTATACACACCAATCACCTCGGCAGACCAGCCTTTGGGTAACTGGAAAGCGTTGTTGGAGTTCAGGCTATAAGAAGGTCTTCCGTTTCTGAGGTTCGTATTGGCCAGGTTGCCTTGGTACAAGCCATAATACACCTGAAGGTTATTGGTGCTGGTAAACCACCGGGCCACTGAAATGGGCACTGATACACTCAAGCCGTAGTAATCAAATTTAGCCAGGTTACGGTCCTGCTGAATCACCACCGGGTTCTCTTCTCCTTCGCCGGTACCTGGCTCAGGCGACAGGATAGTGATGATATTGTCTGTGGTGCGACTGTAACTGAGTTTGGTCACGTACTTCTGCAGGAAGGTGTGGGTAAACTCAAACGAATACGTCATCTGCGGCAGCAGGAACGGGTTTCCGGCGGCTTTGGTGCTAGGATCCAGGAAGAACACAAAAGGGTTCAGTTGGTTATACGTAGGCCTATCAATCCGGCGGCTGAGCGATAATCCTACATCATGTTTTTCATTAACGGTGTAGCCCACAAAGGCGCTAGGGAACAACTGGGTGTAATTACGGTCAAATTCCTTCCCGTTGGTTAACTGCTTGCCTTCGGCGATGGTGTTCTCCAACCGTAGCCCCAGTTGCAGGCTCACTTTTGCAAATTTCTTGTTCACATTCACGTATGCCGCGTTGATGTTCTCTTTGTAGAGGAAGTGATTACTTAAACTATCCAGGAAATTATTCCGGCTCTCGGTCTGGTCAAAGAACTGCAGGTCATTGTCTGCCTCTACCAGGCTGGACTTAAGCCCTGCCTCCAGGGTAGCGCCAAGGCTTTTCAGAGCCTGCGTGTAGTCTACCTTAGCCGAGTAGATGCGCAGGCTTCCGTCCAGGTTTCCGCGCAGCACCGAGTCTGGTCTGGTCGTGTTCTCATACTGCGTAATGTAGTTTTGGTCGTCTTTTGTCTGAAACGCGGCATAATCAACATCAGCGGTGATTTCGCGGCCGGTGGTGTCAATGGAATGCTTGAAGTTTAGGTTCAGGGATTGGTTTCCCCTATCGGTGTTGGTGCGGCCGTTGGTTAAAAAGGAATAGAGGTACTGGTATTGATTATCCAACGCTCTCGCCTGGTTGCCCACCGACCGGTTTACATCTACTAACAAAAGGCTGCCTACCACGCCCATCACAGTTTTAGGCGACAGGTTGTAGTCAAACCCTGTCCGGATGTTGTGGGTGTTCAACTGAAAATTGAACAGATTCTGCTGGTCATAGGCCCCTTCAAAAGAACGCGCTTCGTTGGAAGAGTAAAACTGCCGGTAAAGGTTCAGTTTGTTGAAGTCTTTGCGGTGCACGTAATTATAGGAGCCAAACACGTTCAGAGCTTTGTTCTGGTGGTTCAACTGCAGGCCTTGGTTCACTTTGGGCAGCTCGCCCTGTCCGAAAGACGAGGTGATGCTACCGTTGGTACCCACTCTGTTATCCTTCTTCAGTTTGATATCAATGATGCCCGCAGTACCGGCTGCATCGTATTTAGCCGAGGGGTTCGTGATCAAATCTATTTTAGCCACATCATTGGCATTGAGGCCGCGCAGCATGGTAGCCAGCTCCGTACCCGACATAGGCACGCGTTTGCCGTTGATCATCACCATCACGCCCGTGCGGCCCCGCATGCTGATGTTATCGTTCTGGTCAACAGACAAGCCGGGGGCTTTCTCCAGCACCTCCAGCACCGTGCTGCCCGCCGCCGAGATACTGTTCTCCACGTTGAGCACCGTTTTATCAAAGTGTTGCTCCACAAAAGGCTTTTGTGCTTCAATTTTCACTTCCTTAAGCGCCACTGCCCTATCTGGCATCACCACATTAGCTAAGTCGGTGTGGTTTTGCAGGTTGATTACCCCTGAGGTGTACATGGCGTGGTCATAGTGCGTAGCCATCAGTTTGTACTTACCGGCGGGGATGTTACTGAAAGCGAACTTCCCGTTCACGTCTGACACTTCCACCTTCACCAGCACCTGACTGCTGTCTTTCACCAGTTGCAGGTTAGCGGCTACCAAGGCCTCGCCTTTTGAGTTTTTAACGGTTCCTTTCAATTCAAATCTCTGCCCTTGGGCGTAGACCAGAGATGCGAAGCACACCAGCCAAAAGGTGAACAGGGCAGATAGTTTTTGTGTAGACATAGTTTTATAAAGGGTTAATCAATAATGGAATTCAGGGTAGCGTACAGACCAACGTCTGTGCTATACCTTTGACAAGGCACATGCCAAAATCATATATTATTGATTATCAACGCAATACCAACACCGCCCCCGCTTTACTGTTCACAACTGAACAATCCTTTCATCCGAAATTGGACACTGTAGTTTATTTCCGGACACTTTTATCCGGGGCAGACAAGACACTTTGTTTATAAGCCGTTTTTGTCAAAACAGCCCCTAAACGCGTTTCGGCAACTAATGAAACAATCGTTACCTTTGTGGCTTAGTTTCTAAAGAACAGATACAATGCTTCGTTCACACACCTGCGGCGAATTGCGCCTCGAGAATGTTGGTCAGGAAGTGACCCTGACCGGTTGGGTACAGAAATCACGCGACAAAGGCGGCATGCTTTGGGTTGACTTGCGCGACCGTTACGGCATCACGCAGCTGAGCCTGGAAGAGGGTGTTTCTGATGCTACCGTTCTGGCCACTGCCCGTACGCTGGGTCGTGAGTTCGTGGTGAAGGCCACCGGCACCGTGATTGAGCGCGTGTCTAAAAACGACAAAATCGCCACCGGCGACATTGAGATAAAAGTAACCGCGCTGGAGGTGCTGAACCCCGCCAAACTGCCGCCGTTCCTCATCGAGGACGAGACCGACGGCGGCGATGACCTGCGCATGAAGTACCGCTACCTGGACTTGCGCCGCTCACCGGTACGCAAGAGCCTGGAACTGCGCCACCGCATGGCCCAGCAGGTTCGTTCCTATTTAGATAGCCAAGACTTCGTTGAGGTAGAAACGCCGGTATTGATTAAATCCACACCTGAAGGTGCCCGCGACTTTGTGGTGCCCAGCCGCATGAACCCCGGTGAGTTCTACGCCTTGCCGCAGTCTCCGCAGACCTTCAAGCAGCTCTTGATGGTGTCGGGTTTTGACAAGTATTTCCAGATTGTGAAATGCTTCCGGGACGAAGACCTGCGTGCTGACCGTCAGCCGGAGTTTACCCAGATTGACTGCGAGCTTTCCTTCGTGACCCAGGAAGACATCCTGAACACCTTTGAAGGTCTGGTGAAGCACCTGTTCCGCACGGTGAAGGGAATAGAGTTGGCAGACTTCCCGCGCATGACCTACGCCGATGCCATGCGTCTCTACGGTTCAGACAAACCGGACACCCGTTTCGGGATGCAGTTTGTGGAGTTGAACGATGTGGTGAAGAACAAAGGCTTCAAGGTATTTGATGACGCCGAGTTGGTAGTGGGCATCAACGCCAGCGGCAGCGCTTTCTACACCCGCAAACAGATAGATGAACTGACTGATTTCGTGAAACGCCCACAGGTAGGTGCCACTGGTTTGGTGTACGCCCGCGTGCAGGAAGACGGCTCTGTAAAATCAAGCGTGGACAAATTCTACTCGCCGGAGGATTTACAGCAATGGGCCCAGGCCTTCAGCGCCCAACCCGGCGACTTGCTGTTGATTTTAGCTGGCGGAGCTGATAAAACCCGCAAAGCTCTGAATGAGCTGCGTCTGGAGATGGGTACCCGTTTGGGCATGCGCGACAAAGACACCTTTTCTACGCTGTGGGTGCTGGATTTCCCGCTGCTGGAGTGGGACGAGGAAAGCAACCGCTACCACGCCATGCACCACCCGTTCACCTCGCCCAAGCCGGAGGACATGGACCTGATTGACACCAACCCCGGTGCCGTGCGCGCCAACGCCTATGATATGGTCATCAACGGTGTGGAAGTAGGTGGCGGCTCTATCCGTATCCATGACCGGGCCGTGCAGTCTCGCATGTTCAACCTATTGGGCTTCACCCCAGAAGAGGCACAAGCACAATTCGGGTTCCTGTTGGATGCCTTTGAGTACGGCGCGCCTCCGCACGGTGGTATCGCCTTCGGGTTTGACCGTCTGTGCTCTTTGTTCGGCGGCGCCGATTCTATCCGTGACTTCATCGCGTTCCCTAAAAACAACTCAGGTCGTGATGTGATGATTGATGCTCCGTCCCCTATTGCGCAAGCGCAGCTAGATGAGTTGCAGATTGACACCCGCGTGAAATAATTGCTGATTGTTTATTGCTGATGGCTATAGAAAGCCGGTGAGGTCCTGGAGACTTCACCGGCTTTTTTGCGGAGAAGAGGTCAGAACTGTAGCGTCGTTACACCGTAACGACGTGGTTCCACACCGCAAGAAACGTTCCTATCCATTAAAACCGCTCTTTATCCTTTCTTGGGTTGAATGTTACTGCTTGCCAGTAGAAGCGTCCTTGTTCCATAGAGACACGTCGTTACGGTGTAACGACGCTACAGTTCTGTTGTAAATCAACCTCCTTGTTTGCGGCTTCGTTTTCAAAAAAGGGATTGAATCGCCATTGATACTTGGCAGCTCCCAATCCAACCGCCGTTCACCCCGGCCTTTTACCACTCATCATATTTCACTTCAACATCAGGCTTTCATGCTTCACCTTTGTTTCAATCAATCACGGAAACAACTAAACCCCATAAAGCCATGAAAGCAAAAATTACTTCTATTCTTGTTCTACTCTTGATCCTCGTCATTCAGGTACAGGCCAAAACGCCATCTTTCAACGTGGTGAAAACCGGTAAAGGCCCGGCCATGATTTTGATTCCCGGCCTTAACTCGGCTGGCGAGGTGTGGGATGAGACAGTGGCGCACTACCAGAAAAACTACACCTGTTACGTGCTTACGCTTCCGGGCTTTGCGGGGCAGCCTGCCGTGAAAACAGATCATTTCCTGAATAGCGTTAGAGATGAGATTATCGCCTATGTTCAGGAAAATAAGCTTAAAAAGCCGGTGCTGGTGGGGCACAGCCTGGGCGGGTACCTGGTGCTGGCCTTGAGCGTGAAAGCGCCTGATATGTTTGGGAAAGTGGTATGCGTAGACGGTCTGCCCTTTATTGGGGCGGTGCGGAACCCTAATGCCACGGTAGAAAGCATTAAACCAATGGCTGACCAAATGCGCAAATCTATGGCCACTCCTAATCCGCAGATGCAGAAACAACAGGAAGCCAACATGGGCTCCATGGCGGCAGACTCTGCACATATCAAGAAGATTATTGACTGGGGCAGAAAATCTGATTACGCCACTACCGGCCAGGCCATGTATGAGATGTACACCTCTGATCTACGCAAAGACATTGCCTCCATCAAAAGTCCGGTACTGGTGTTGGGCGCCTGGTACGGGTTCAAAGAGTACGGCATAACGAAAGAAATGACCACCAATACATTCAAGGCACAATTCGCTAACTTGCCTAACGCAGAAATCAAGGTAGCCGATACCGCCAGGCACTTCATCATGTTTGATGAACCCACCTGGATGTTCGCGCAAATGGATGCTTTCCTGAAGAAGAACTAACATTACATGCCAAAGCACTCACCTCATCGGTACTGGGTCTGCCAAGCCATTGGCTGGACCTTTTACCTATTTATAGGCCTTCTCATGAGCTTTCTCTTCTTCAAGAGACAGCCAGGCATGATTGCGGTGCAGTTTGTGGGCACAGGAATTTTCTTTGCCACTACCCACCTGCAGCGGCAACTGAGCCATCGGTATCAATGGCTTAAGCTCCCGTTGGGACATTTGGTATTGCTTATCCTGGGCTACAATGCAGTAGCCTCCCTGGTGGTACAGGTACTGACAAGTATCTTCATGCTGGCTCTGGGCATGTTCACCTGGCAGGAGTACAACTTTGGGTACTTACTGATGTACTGCCTGAACGGGCTGGTGATTCTGAGTTTTTGGTCGGCGATCTACTTCGCCTACCAGGCCATTCAGCAATGGAAAGCGAAGGAAGTGGAGACATTGAAGCTCCAACTTTCTTTGAGGGAAGCCGAGTTGGAAGTCATCAGATCACAACTGAATCCGCACTTTCTGTTCAACAGCCTCAACAACATCCGGTCATTGGTACTGGAAGACCCGGCCAAGGCACGGGAAATGATTACCCGCCTGTCGGCCATGATGCGGTACGTGATTGGGTATAACAGAAACAATCTGGTAAGCGTGGCCGAAGAACTGGAATTTCTGGACCATTACGTGGCTTTGGAGAAAATCCATTTTGAGGAAAAGCTGGAGTTCTCCGCCCAGGTTCCTGCCCAGGTCATGACGGCCGCTATTCCGCCTATGAGCATTCAGCTGCTGGTGGAGAACGCCATCAAGCACGGCATCTCCACCCAACCCAAAGGCGGGCAAATCCAACTTTCCCTCTATCGGCAGAACGGGCACCTACAGGTACAGGTAGAAAACACCGGCAGCCTAAAAAACGGCACGGCCCCTGCTGGCATAGGCATTGAACGGTTACTGGAACGGGTAAATCACTCGCTTGAGCAGCAAGGAACCTTCCTGCTTGCCAAATCATCTGACACCAGCGTAACCGCCACCCTTACTCTTCCTTTCAAAGACTATGAAAATCTGCATCATTGAAGATTCCAGACTGGCCCGCCTGGAATTGAAACACCTGTTAACAAAGTTTCCGGAGCTGGAGTTGGTGGGGGAAGCCGAAAACGCCGAGGAAGGCATTATCTTGATTGAAGAACATCGGCCCGATCTGCTGTTTCTGGACATCCATTTGCCCCAGAAAAACGGATTTGAGCTGTTAGAAGAACTGGGACACACGCCGCAGGTAATTTTCACTACCGCCTATGACCAATATGCGCTCAAAGCCTTCGAAAGGAATGCCCTGGACTACCTCATGAAACCTATTGAGGAAAACCGGCTCCGGCAAGCTGTGGAAAAAGCCCTGGCCAATCACCAGCCCGCTAAACCTGCTGCAGCTAGTCCTTTGCTGAGCGAAGAAGACCGCGTGTTTGTGAAAGACGGGGAGCGGTGCTGGTTTGTGACGCTAAAGCAGGTAAGATTAATTGAATCTAACGGCAACTACGCCTTCCTGTATTTTGACCAGGAACGCCCCTGTATTTTAAAATCATTGAATTACCTGGAGGGCCGCTTAAACCCGAAGGTGTTCTTCAGGGCTAACCGCCAACAGATCATCAACGTGAACTACATTGAACAGATCAATCCCTGGTTCAGCGGCAGCATCAAACTTCAACTCAGAGGCGGCGAAGAAGTGGAAGTAAGCCGCCGGCAGACTCAGGTGTTTAAGGAGTTGATGAGCTTATAAAACGTTTAGCCGCTCTTTCTCAAAATACGGGTTAAAAACAGGTTTTCTGCTATCTTCCCGGCTAAGCCTAATCTAATGAAAAACCTCCTCCTGTTCCTATTGCTGTGCTGTTGTATCCAGGTCTATGGCCAGGGGCAACCCAAACGAACCTTGAAGGAGCTCATCAACACCCAGGAACCTGGTTGGGATTTGGTTACTACCTGGATGAAAGAAGCCAAAAACAAAGTGGAAGTGCTTCCCAAAACCCAAGCCAACGCCGATGCCGCCTTGCTGCAGGCACAGGTGACTACCCGCTCGCCTATGGGAGCGGTGATCTATGAAACAGGCGGCATTCTGATTGACAATGGCTGGCTAAGAATTCTGGGTTCAGGTTCTCCTCGGCTACCAAGGAGCCTGATGGCTTGGAACAAAGGCAAATCCTACTTAACAGAGGGAGAACAGCCCTCGTTTTTATTGGTAGCGGATGATGCCTTGGGCGGGTTCTTTGCGATCAATGCAGGTGCAATCAGCGAAACTCAAATCGGAAAGATTTTCTACTTATCCCCGGATAATCTACAATGGGAACCCACTGAACTGGGTTATTCAGAATTTCTTCGATTTTGTTTCTCTGCCAACTTAGCAGGCTTTTATGAAGGCATGCGCTGGAAAGGCTGGGAAGCAGACGTAAAGAAGCTTGCCGGGGACCGAGGCATCCATTGTTTCCCATACCTCTGGACTTCCGAAGGAAAAGACATCAACAAGGTTAGCAGAAAGGATGTGCCTATAGAAGAGCTGTGGTTGTTGTATAATAAGTAAAAGCAGAGACAAGGTAGACCTGTCTTTAGGGTGAGACACTCGTAGGAGCTGCGCACATTACGAGGTCATACAGACTGTTGCTTAAGTAAGTTTAAACCTCACAGTTTTTTTTAAAACCTGTGAGGTTTTTGTTTCTCCTGCCGATATATAGTTGGCTCAAGAGACCTCGTAGTGTGCGCAGCTCCTACGAGTGTCTCCGCCGAAAGCTTTTCAAGCCTACTTTTCACAAAATATATCCAAAACACGATAAAGCAGAAGAGGCGCCCAAAGGCGCCTCTTCTGCTTTATCTAAGACGGAGTTAGTCTTACAGCAAATTGCTGAACAGGCCTGGTGCCACCCCCATCAAGACGGTGAGAACCACCAGTGAAATCAAGGTGAAAGTAGCCAAAGGATCTAAAGCGATGCGGTCACCGGCTGGCTCTTTCATGTACATGGCAATAATCACTCTGAAGTAGTAGTAGATACCTACGGCAGACATCAACACGGCAATCACAATCAGCCAAACCATGTCTTGCTCCAGCGCTGCGGAGAACAAGAACAGCTTCCCGAAGAAACCTCCGGTCAACGGAATACCCGCCAATGACAGCATGGCAACAGTCATGACAAAAGCGAGCAGCGGGTTGGTTTTACCCAAGCCATTGAAGGCGGCATACTCATCAGAACCGCGCTCATCAGACACGTACTTCATCACACCAAAGGCAGCAATAGTAGCCACGGCGTACGCCAGGGAGTAAAACAGAATGGCGTTCTCGGAGCGGTCGTTGAAAGAAGTCAGGGCGATCATCAGGTAACCCGCGTGCGAGATACTGGAGTACGCCAGCATCCGTTTCATGCTGGTTTGCGTTACGGCTCCAATGTTCCCGATCAACAGCGTAAGCACCGTAATGGCTACTACCGTTGGGAACCACTGATCGTACACCCCACCAAAAGCAGCCGACATCAGTTTGTAGAAAGCGGCAATACCAGCGGTTTTCACCACGGTAGACATGTAGCTGGTGAAAACGGTTGGTGTTCCTTCGTACACGTCTGGAGTCCAGAAGTGGAAAGGAGCCGCACCAATCTTGAAAGTGATACCGGTCAATACCAGCAGCAAGCCCATCAACAGCAGCGGAGCCGTAGCCGGATCCATTCTGGTAGCAGCCGCGGCGATATCCGTCAGGTAGAAGGCACCAGTGGCCCCGTACAACAAAGCCACGCCAAACAGCAGGATACCGGTAAAGAACGACCCCATGAGGAAGTACTTCATGGAAGCCTCGTTGGAAAGGATGTTGCGTTTATCAGAACCGGCCAGAATGTACATGCTGATAGACATGATCTCGATGCCCACAAACAGAATCAGCAGGTTTTCATAGGACACCATCATGATGCCGCCCACTAGCGAGAACAGCAACAGAGAGTAATACTCAGCCAGGTTGGCGTTCTCGTTGATGGCGTACCGACGGGAAAACGGCAGAATGAGCAAAGTAGACACCACCATCACCGCCGTAAAACCAACGGAGAAGTTATCGGTGGAGAGCATGTTGCTGAAATAGCTTTTCGGCTGGTTCCAGTCAAACAGGGTTGCACCCAAGGCTACTGCCAAAAACAGCAACACCACGGGCATGAGCACTCTTTTGGATTTCATGAACCCAACGAACAGGTTCAGGATACCGAATATGGAGAGTAGAATTATGGATGTCATGAGCAGGTAATTTCTCCTGTAATTGAAATAGCGTCGGGGTTAGCGTTTGATCACGTCCAATAGTTTCAGCACGGACGGTTCAGAAAGGCTCAAAAACGTGTTAGGGTGTAAGCCAATCCAGAACACCATCACTACCAGCGGCACCAACACGGCTTTCTCGTTGAAAGTAAGATCAGTGAAGCCTCTGGTAATCTCGTTTTGCTCGCCAAACATCACGCGCTGGAACATGCGCAACATGTACACGGCTCCCAGGATGATGGTAAGACCAGCAATAGCGCCCATCCAGTTGTTGTACTGGTACACGCCCATCAGAAGCAGGAACTCGCCCACAAACCCGTTGGTAAGCGGCAGGGCCACCGTTCCCAGCAACAATACCAGAAAGCAAACCGACATAAATGGTGTGTTCTGCGTGATTCCGCCCATAGCGGCGATCTCGCGGGTCCCGATGCGGCTCTGAATGATGTCAATGATGAAGAACATGCCTACCACGTTAATCCCGTGGCTCAGCATCTGCACCATGGCGCCCTGCATTCCGTGCTCGTTCAAGGTGAACAAACCGGCGGCAATCAAGCCCACGTGCGAGACAGAAGAAAATGCCACCAGGCGCTTCAGGTCCTGCTGACGGATGGCGATGATCGCCCCGTAGATAATCCCGATGATGGCCAACACCAGCACCACCGTAGACCACTGGCTTACGCCCAACGGCACTACTGGCAGTAACCAACGCAACGCACCGTAAATACCCATCTTCAGCATGATACCAGACAGAAGCATAGTACCGGCGGCAGGAGCCTCAGAGTAGGTATCGGGTTGCCAAGTATGGAATGGGAACACCGGCATTTTGATAGCGAAAGCGATGAACAGGAACCAGAACAGCCAGCTTTGGGTACCGGCATCCAGCACTAATTGGTAGAAAGCTACTTCCTCAGAACTGTGCGTGCCCGGCGTCTGGAAGTACAGGTACACGAACGCGGCCAGCATGAACAGAGAGCCAAATACGGTGTAGATGAAAAATTTGAACGTTACGCGTACCCGGTTCTCGCCGCCCCACATCCCTGCAATGAAGTAGATCGGGATCAAGGCTACTTCCCAGAAGAAGTAGAACACAAAGGCATCCAGCGCGGTGAACACACCCACCAGACCGGTTTGCATGAACAGGATAAGCGCGTAGAAAGAAGAAGGCTTCTCGTAGTTGTGCTTGAACGTAGACAGGATGATCAAGGGTACCAGGAACACGGTCAACAGGACCATGAGCAAGCTGATGCCATCCATGCCTACTTTGAACATAATGCCGGCCTCGGCAATCCAGGGTTCATTGAGCAGGAATTGAGTACTGGCGTTCGGGGTGAAATTGATCCAGGCCCATACTCCCAGCACCAGCTCTGCCAAAGCCGCGCCAAACGCGATTCTCTTGGCTCCCTGTCCTTTTACCAACAGTACCAGCAGTGCGGCCAGAGCCGGCCATAAGATTAATAAAGCGGTTAACATGTTTGGCAGTATCAGATAATAAAGTTCAGCAATAAGATTAACGCGATGCCCAGCACCATCAGGAGCAGGTAAGAGCCTATGGCGCCGCTCTGCACGAAGCGCAGCGTACGGCCTCCGCCTAAAGTGGCTTTCCCAAACCCGTTCACAATGGGGTCAATGATGCCTTTCTCCACAAAGCGGTACAGACCGGTAGACAAGCCCATCACAGGTTTCACAAACAGCCCGTTATAGAGTTCATCCACGTAGTATTTGTTGTACACCAGCTTGTGCAGCGGCGACAGGGCAGCCCCTTCCTCGGCGGGAACGGTTCTTTTCTTGCCGTAGATGACGTAAGCCAGGATAATAGCCACCACCGCAACCGCGACTGAAACGGCCATCAAAATGTACTCGGTTTCGTGGGATAAGTGGTGTGCTTCAAACGCGCTCGGCACAGATCTTCTGGCCAGTTCATACACCGGCGACAGGAAGTTACCCAGCATGTGGTTCTCGCTGAATACCGCCGGCAAGCCCATGAACCCTCCAATGGTGGAAAGTATTGCCAGGATAATCAATGGAATGGTCATCACGGCCGGAGATTCGTGCAGGTGATGGCGTTGCTCCTCAGTGCCTCTGAACTCGCCGTAGAAAGCCAGATACAGCAGACGGAACATGTAGAACGCGGTCATGAACGAGGTCAACAGACCGAAGGCCCACATCACTTTGCTGTGCATGAACACGTGCGCCAGCAACTCGTCTTTCGAGAAGAAACCGGCAAACGGCGGAATACCGGAAATAGCCAGCGTCCCGATTAAGAAGGTCAAAAACGTAACCGGCAGCGCTTTTTTCAGGCCACCCATTCTACGCAGGTCCTGCTCGCCGCTCATGGCGTGAATCACGCTACCGGCACCCAGGAACAGAAGTGCTTTGAAGAAGGCGTGCGTCAATACGTGGAAGAGCGAAGATGAATACGCCATTACGCCCAAGGCCAGGAACATATAACCCAGCTGACTTACCGTAGAGTAAGCCAATACTTTTTTAATGTCGTTTTGGAAGAGACCGATGGTAGCGGCAAACAGCGCAGTAGCCAAACCAATAATGGCAACAATCTCCAGCGTATCTGGTGCCAGGGTGTACAACACGTTGGAACGGATGACCATGTAGATACCGGCCGTCACCATGGTAGCGGCGTGGATGAGGGCAGAAACCGGAGTTGGACCGGCCATCGCGTCTGGCAGCCAGGTGTAAAGCGGTAATTGAGCTGATTTACCCATCGCGCCTACAAACAGCAGCAGGGTAATGGCTACTACTACACCATCGTTCACCTCGCTCAACTGAGAAGCCTGGTTGAAGACCTCGCCGTAGCTCACGCTTCCGTAGGTAATGAAAATCAGGAAAATACCCAGCAAGAAGCCCAGGTCCCCGATGCGGTTGATGATAAAAGCTTTCTTGGCGGCGTTGTTATACGGCGTGACCTTGTTCCAGAACCCGATGAGCAGGTACGAGCAAAGCCCCACACCTTCCCAACCCACGAACATCATCACGTAGTTAGACCCCATCACCAGCAGGAGCATGGAGAACACGAACAGGTTCAGGAATGCGAAGAATTTACCGAAGTTCTCGTCATGGCTCATGTAGCCCGCCGAGTAGATGTGGATCACCGATCCTACGCCCGTTACCAACAGCAGCATGATAAGCGATAGTTGGTCAATCTGGAACGAGAACGGAATACGCAGGGCGCCTACGTTGATCCAATTGAAAATATCTGTCGTATACGGACGGTTGCCGTAACCTTCAAACCCGAAGAATAGGTACAATGACAGCAGGAATGAACCGATTACGGTGGCACAACCCACCAGTCCCGCCAGCCCTTTCGGCAATTTCCGGTTACCCAGCCCGTTGATCAGGAACCCGATCAGCGGCAGGAGCGGAATCAGCAAACACACCCAGGTCATCTCAGCGTTGTTTGCCGGCAAAATAAATTCTTGCATTTGTTAAAACGTAAATGGAACGGTATTCTTTAGAGATTCAGCAGAGCGGAAACCCGCTTTACCATTTCAGTTTGTTCAGGATGTTGATGTCGGTGGAACGCACGTTCCGGTAAATCATCACAATGATGGCCAAACCCACGGCCACCTCGGCGGCGGCCACTGCCATGATGAAAAACACGAAAATCTGTCCGTTGGGGTCTGAACGGTACGAAGAGAAAGCCGTCAGCAACAGGTTCACAGAATTGAGCATCAACTCAATGCACATGAAGATAATGATGGCGTTGCGGCGGGTGAGTACCCCAATAATCCCGATACAAAAAAGAGCGGTGCTGAAAAACAGGTAATAGTTCAGCGGGATGGTCCTAATGACCTCAGGAATATCATTCATGATAAATACGTTGGTGAAATAAGCGTTGGACGCGCTTGACAACAGCGCCCAAAGTTATTCCCATTTTTTGGTAAAACCATATGAAAAGCCACCCTCTACCGGGCAGCTGGCACTCTTCTGTTGGCGTTTTAAAGCTATTTTCAGGAAAAAGCCTCTAAAACGATGGGCCTCCTGCCAGAAACGCTATCCTATTTTGGCCCTGATTTCAGGAAAACAGCCCTAAAATGGCTTGCGGCAGTGGCAATAAAAAAGGACAACGTGGATAGCTGTCCTTTTTCAGCCTCTTGAAAGAGACTTAGAATCTATTCTGCTCGCCCGGCTCGCGCTTACCCAGCATTACGGCACCCGCCATCGCTGCCAGGAACAACACAGACGCTAACTCAAACGGCAACAGGTAATCCCTGAAAAGCACTTTCCCCAGGTTCTCCACCATGCCTATCTGCGAGTCAAACACGGCGGTAGTGGCCAGTTGGGTGTTCACGTCTTTCAAGGCGGCAATCATCACCACAAACAAGATACCTCCGGCAATGGCCGCGGCAATTTTGCTTAGCATAGGTTTGTGCTGCTCGGTGTCTTCGCGCATGTTCAGGAACATAATTACAAAGAGGAACAACACCATGATGGCGCCCATGTACACAATAAAGTTCACCGCCGCCAGGAACTGGGCATTGAGCATGATATAATGCCCGGTAAGCGCGAAGAAAGTCAGGATCATGAACAATACGCTGTACACGGGGTTTTTAGAGGCAACTACCCCAATAGCGGCAAACAGCGTGAGAAAAGTGAGAAAGTAAAAAAGATTACCCGTCATAATGGTTATAGGTGATGCGCGGTGGCAGCGGATTATTGATTTTGAATGGGCATGGGCTCTACCAGACGGTCTTTGCCGTAGATGAACTCATCGCGCTCGTAGCGGGCCGGAGCCAGTTTATCGTTCTGCAGGAAGATAGCCGCTTTAGGGCAGGCTTCCTCACAAAGGCCGCAGAAGATGCAACGCAGCATGTTAATCTCGTAGCTCACCGCGTATTTCTCCTCGCGGTACAGGTGCTCCTCGCCGCGCTTGCGTTCCCCGGCCACCATGGTAATGGCTTCGGCCGGACACGCCACCGCGCACAGACCGCAGGCTGTGCAACGCTCTCTCCCCTTCTCATCACGCTTAAGCACGTGCAGACCACGCCACACAGCACTCATAGGGCGGGTTTCCTCTGGATATTTAATGGTCGCTTTCTTCTTGAAGAAGTGACGCATGGTGATAGACAACCCCTGGAAAATAGCCGGAAGATACATTCTCTCCGACATGGTCATGGGTTTCTTCTCCAGCTTTTTAGCTCTATTACTAAGTGATTGCATGTCTCTTATAAACTCTTAAATGATCTGGCAGAGGAGCAGTTTTGAGGGCTGCTCCCCTCCTATTCATATTGTGCTTAGAACAACTCCTGCTTTAGCAGAATGGCACCGCCGGTGATGATCACGTTGGCAATGGACAACGGAATCAAGATCTTCCAGCCCAGGTTCATCAACTGGTCATAGCGGAAACGCGGCAAGGTCCAGCGTACCCACATGAAGAAGAAGATGAAGAAGAAGATTTTACCAAACAGCACCAGAGTACCCAGAATGGTCACCACGTTGTGCGGCAAACCTAACTGGTTCATGAACGGGAAATTATACCCCCCGAAGTACAGGGTGGCCATTACCGCCGAAGCCACGAAGATGTTCACGTACTCGGCAAACAGGTACAAGCCCATTCCCATAGAGCTATACTCGGTGTGGTACCCGCCAATCAATTCGGTCTCGCACTCAGGTAAGTCAAACGGTACGCGGTTGGTCTCCGCGAAAGCGCAGACAATGAAGATCAGGAAGCCCAGGGGTTGGTAGAAAATGTTCCAGTTCAAACCAGAAATCCCGAACAGCTCTTGCCCCTGCTGAGCCGCGATGTCGCGCATAGACAAGGTGCCGGTTACCAGCAACAAGGCGATGATAGACATCCCCATGGCCAGCTCATAGCTGATGTTCTGCGACGCCGCCCGGATAGCTCCCAACAGCGAGAACTTGTTGTTGGAAGCCCAACCGCCAATCATGATGCCGTACACCCCTAAGGCCACGATCCCGAACACGTACAGAATCCCGATGTTCACCTCAATAGCCTGCAAGTGAATAGCCTCACCGCCAATGATTAAGGTACCGCCAAACGGAATCACCGCGCTGGACATACAAGCCGTTAACATGGCCAGCGATGGTCCGGCAATGAACAGGAACTTGTTCGCGTTAGCGGGCACAAACTCTTCTTTGAAGAACAGCTTCACCGCATCGGCCAAAGGCTGTGCTAACCCGAACGGTCCCGCCCGGTTAGGCCCCACGCGGTCCTGAATGAAAGCAGCTACTTTACGCTCGGCGTAGGTAGAATAAGTGGCAATCAGCAACGTAACCCCGAAAACGGCCAGGATGATGAGTGCTTTGATTAATAATAAGGATAGCTCCATTATGCGTGTCTTCCTAAGTTAAAAGGAGTGTCTTTCAAATCTTCTTCGGTAGAGCCCGGTAAGTTAGGCACCACCGGCACGTTCAACACCGGCAACTCGTAGTGGTTGGTAGAAATTACCGAGCCACGGTCAATCTTGCGAGGGCCTTCAATGGTCCAGTCGTTCGGGTCTTTGTGGTCAAAGCGGCACTCGTTACAGATGAACTCCTGTACCTCGTTGTACTGGTCTTTGCGGGCCGTAACGCGTAGCACGTCATTCCCCCGCATCCACAGCACGGTTTTACCAGAACACTTCGGACAATCGCGGTGCGCGTCTACCGGTTTGGTGAACCACACGCGGTTTTTGAAGCGGAACGTCTTGTCAGTCAAAGCACCTACCGGGCACACGTCAATCACGTTTCCGGAGAAATCGTTGTCAATCACGTTTTCAATGTAGGTTCCAATCTCGGCGGCATCGCCCCGGCCCAACACACCGTGCACGCGCTTATCAGTGATCTGGTTGGCGGTGTACACGCAGCGGTAGCACAGGATACAGCGCGTCATGTGCAGCTGCACCAATGGTCCGATGTCGATTTTATCAAAGGTGCGGCGCTCTTCTTCGTAACGGGTGCCGGAAGTACCGTGCTCGTAGGCGAAGTTCTGCAGGTCGCACTCCCCAGCCTGGTCGCAGATAGGGCAATCCAGGGGGTGATTGATCAACAGCATCTCCACTACGCCTTTGCGGGCAGCCAGTACATCTGGGTTCGTGGTGTTTTCCACCACCATACCGTCCTGTACCGGAGTCACGCAACTGGCCACCAACTTAGGCATTGGTCGAGGATCTTTGGCTGAGCCAGCCGCCACTTTCACCAGGCACGCGCGGCATTTACCACCGCTTCCTTTTAAAGGAGTATAGTAGCACATGGCTGGGGGCACCACCTCACCGCCGATTTTACGGGCTGCGTTGAGGATGGTAGTTCCTTCCTCTACCTCCACCTCTATGCCATCAAAAGTAATCTTTACCATGTTTTGTTTATTGTTGATTGCTGATTGTTACTTGTTGTGAACATTCAGCAAATGGCTATTTAGTTGTATTTCTGTTTAGAGTCTCTTTTCAGGAAAACTGCCTCTAAACAGCACTTTACTTACTTCTAGTCAGAACCAGCTTCACGCATTTCGTCCCCCTTTGAAGGGGGTAGGGGGATGATATCTCGTGCTGACATTTGCATTTCCGAGCATCAATTCCCTTTCGCGTTTAAAGTGAGTTATCGGTTCTTCTAACCTCTTTGTCATCCCCCTACCCCCTCAAAGGGGGACTTATCAGGAATGCTTACTTTAGATTGTGTTTCAGGCCCGTTTTTTATAAAACCGGCCTAAAACGGAAATCCTTATGCTAATACAGATTCAGCTTTGTTGAACACCGCACCTGGAGCTGTAGCAGCCTGCGGGTGTTTCACGTGCCATTCAAACTCCTCGCGGAAGTGACGAACGGCGGCGGCAACCGGCCAGGCAGCGGCATCACCCAACGGGCAGATGGTGTTTCCTTCAATCTGCTTGGCAACACTCACCAACAGGTCAATGTCGTGCATGTGGCCGTGACCGTACTCAATGCGGTGCAGGACTTTCTCCATCCAACCAGTTCCTTCACGGCACGGGCTGCACTGTCCGCAAGACTCGTGGTGATAGAAGCGGGCCAAGGTCCAGGTGTGGCGCACGATACAGGTATGGTCATCCATCACGAAGAACCCACCGGAGCCCAGCATGGTACCCGTGGCAAAACCTCCGTCAGACAGCGACTCATAGGTCATCAATCTGTCTTCGCCTGCAGCCGTTTTCAGAATTAATTCTTTGGGCAGGATTGGAACGGAAGAACCTCCGGCAATCACCGCTTTCATGTCGCGGCCTTTCCAGATACCGCCGCAGTACTCGTCTGAGTAGATAAATTCCTCTACCGGAACGCCCAACTCAATCTCGTACACACCTGGTTTGTTGATGTTACCACCCGCAGAGATCAGCTTGGTACCCGCACTACGGCCTACCCCAAACTTGGCGTATTCTGCTCCGGTGTTGGTCACAATCCACGGCACCGTAGCAATAGACTCCACGTTGTTCACCACAGTTGGGCAACCGTAAAGCCCCCAAACCGCTGGGAACGGAGGCTTGTTACGTGGATTACCGCGCTTGCCTTCCAGAGACTCTAACAGCGCCGTTTCCTCGCCACAGATGTACGCGCCACCGCCTGGGTGTACGTGCAAGTCTAAGGAGTAACCGCTGCCCAGGATATTCTCGCCCAGGAAACCGTTGGCGTACGCCTCGGCAATGGCTTTCTCCAGAATGCGCAGCACGTACAACAATTCTCCACGGATGTAGATATAGGAAGTGCGGCAGCCCAAAGCGTAGCTGGAGGTAATCATGCCCTCAATTAAGAGGTGCGGCAGTTTCTCCATCAGGTACCGATCTTTGAAAGTACCCGGCTCTGATTCGTCGGCGTTGCACACCAGGTAACGTGGCTTGCCTTCTGGCTTGGCCAGGAAGCTCCACTTCATACCGGTAGGGAAACCGGCACCACCCCGGCCTCTTAAGCCAGAAGCTTTCACCTCTTCCACCACTTCCTCAGGGGTCATGGTTTTGAGGGCTTTCTCTACTGAGGCGTACCCGCCGTGCTTGCGATACACGTCAAAGGACTGAATGCCTTCAACGTTGATATGTTCAGTTAATAATTTTCTTCCCATGGTTTCCTTACAGTTAAGGCTTTCAGCTCTTCCAGCATCTGGTCAGCGCTGGCGGGGTCTAGGTTCTCGTAGAATTTCTCGCGTACCTGCAACATTGGGCCAGTTCCGCAAGAGGCTAAGCATTCCACGGTTTTCAGGGTGAAGTTGCCATCGGCAGAGGTCTCGCCCACTTTGCAGCCCAGGCGGTTCTCCAGGTGCTCAATCAGTTGGTCTGAGCCACGCAGCATGCAAGGACCGGTGCGGCATACTTCCAACACGTGCTTGCCTACCGGCTTCAGGTTGAACATGGTGTAGAAGGTGGCTACCTCGTACACTTCAATGGGCAGGATATTCAGGATTTCGGCCACTTTGTCCATTACCTCGGGGCTCACCCATCCGCCAAACTCCGCTTGCGCGATGTGCAGGATAGGCAGGATGGCAGATTTCTGCCGTCCTTCTGGGTAATGCGAAATGTAGCGCCGGATTTCGGCCATGGCCCCTTCCGAGAACTGTACTTCTTTTTTTTCTACTGTTTGATCCATTTGGTCAATGGCAGGTATAAAAGCTGCCTTGCGGCAGGCTTGGGAAAAATCGTTTCTTATTTACAGGAGTTACTTAGGCGTCCAGTTCCCCGGCAATCACGTTCATGGAAGACAGCGTCACGATGGCATCAGACAACTGTGAACCCACTACCATCTCCGGATAAGCCTGGTAATAGATGAAGCAAGGTCTTCTGAAGTGCAGACGGTACGGCGTGCGGCCTCCGTCAGACACCAGGTAGAAGCCCAGCTCGCCGTTTCCGCCCTCTACCGAGTGGTACACTTCACCGGCCGGAGCATCAATCTCACCCATCACAATCTTGAAGTGGTAGATCAAGGCTTCCATGTTGCGGTACACCTCTTGCTTTGGCGGCAGGTAGAACTCAGGGGCATCGGCGTGGAACGGACCTTCGGGCAGGTTATCAATGGCCTGCTGAATGATGCGTAAGCTTTGCCAGATCTCCTCGTTGCGTACCATGAAGCGGTCGTAGGTGTCGCCCTTGGTGCCTACCGGAATCTCGAAATCAAAATCCTGGTAAGAAGAGTAAGGGTTCATAACGCGCACGTCATAGTCTACGCCAGCAGCCCGCAAGTTAGGGCCGGTGAAACCGTAGTTCAAGGCACGCTCTGCGGTGATAGGGCCAACGCCTTCCACGCGGTCAATGAAGATGCGGTTGCGGTTGAACATGGTCTCAAACTCCTGCATTACTTTAGGGAAGTCACGCAGGAAGTCTTTGATTTTCTGGATGGCCGAAGGAGACAGATCACGCTCCATACCGCCTACTCTACCCATGTTGGTAGTTAAGCGGGCACCGCAGATCTCTTCGTAAATATCGTAGATTTTCTCGCGTTCCTGGAAAACGTACAAGAAACCAGAGAAGGCTCCGGTATCCACACCCAGGATGGAGTTACAAATCAGGTGGTCGGCAATACGGGCCAGTTCCATCACAATTACTCTGATGTATTCGGCACGCTTGGGAACCGTCACGCCCAGCAGTTTCTCCACTGTCATCCACCAGCCCATGTTGTTGATGGGCGAGGAGCAGTAGTTCATGCGGTCTGTGAGCGGGGTGATCTGGTAGAAGTTACGGCGCTCCGCAATTTTCTCGAAGGCGCGGTGGATATACCCAATGGTGGGCACGCCCGATACGATCTTCTCGCCATCCATTTGCAGGATGTTCTGGAAGATACCGTGCGTGGCGGGGTGCGTGGGACCTAAGTTCAGGGTGGTTAACTCCTGAATGAAGGTATCCGTGGTATTTATCTCAGTGGTTTGTTTGGCTAACTCCATCTTGGCGCTTAAAAGTAAGCAGAAACGCCGGCGGCCTTGCCTGTAAAGCAAAGCCGTTGGCGTTTCCCGTGTTTATCTTCCGAAGAAGGTATTGATCTTGTCTTCGCGGGTCTGGTCTTCCAGCGGGAACTCCTTGCGCATTGGGAACGCTTCCATCTCCTCCACATTAAGGATGCGGATAAGGTTAGGATGGCCTTCAAAGCGGATGCCGTAGAAGTCCCAGGTCTCACGTTCCATCCAGTTGGCTGTAGCGTACAGGTTGGTGGCCGTTGGCACTACGGCATCGTCTTCGGGGAAGAAGATTTTAATGCGTAGCCTGATGTTGTTCACCAGACTGTGTACGTGGTAAATCACCCCTAATTCCTGGCCTTTGTTGTCTGGGTAATGAATCCCGCACATGGTGGTCAGGAACTGCATCTGCAGCACCTCATCGTCATAGAGGGCTTGCAGCATGGGAATAATGTTTTCCCGGGTGGTGGTAACGGTGACAAGCCCGTAAGGCTCCTGGATGTCGAACACCTGGTCGCCAAACTTCTCCTGAAGTCGTTGGATCAGCAGTTCGTTCGTGATTTCGGCCATGCCTTATTTAATGTTGTAAGAAGCTAATAGTTCCTGATACTCCGGTGAGTTCCGGCGACGCAGTGATTCGTTTTCGGCCAGGTCCTGGATGCGCATCAAGCCTTGCAGAATCTGCTCTGGGCGGGGCGGGCAACCGGGCACGTACACGTCTACCGGCACTACGCGGTCAATACCCTGCAGCACGCTATAAGAGTCAAAGATACCGCCGCTGGTAGCGCAGGCACCCACGGCCATTACCCAACGCGGCTCGGCCATCTGCTCGTACACCTGTTTTACTACCGGACCCATTTTCTTGGCAATGGTACCCATCACCATCAGCAGATCGGCCTGGCGGGGCGAGAAGCTGGGGCGCTCAGACCCGAAGCGGGAGATGTCATAGTGCGCACCCATGGTGGCCATGTACTCAATACCGCAGCAAGAGGTGGCAAACGGCAACGGCCACAAGGAGTGCTTGCGGGCCAGACCTACTACTTTCTCAAAAGAAGTGGCAAAAAAGCCAGCACCTTCCATGCCCTCAGGGGCCTCCACCAGTTGAATATCGCTTTTGTTATCGCTCATGTTGGTTTTCGCTTTGTTTTCAGAAAAACAGGCCAGAATCAGCCTCTTCCTGAACACATTACCGCTTGTAAAAGTTTGCCGTTTTGGCGGCGAAGTACAATTCTACTCCCACTTAAGAACCCCTTTCCGGATCACGTAGTAGAACCCGGTCAAAAGTAGTCCCATGAAGAGCAGCATCCAGATAAAGCCATCTATGCCCAGGGCCCGGAAGTTCACCGCCCAAGGGTACAGGAAGATCACTTCCACGTCAAACAACACAAACAGAATGGCAATCAGGAAATACTTGATGGAGATGGGGGTACGGGCATCGCCTTTCGACTCAATACCGCACTCCCAGGAGGCGTTTTTCACCTGGCTTTTGCGTTTGGGGCCAATAAGGTGGGTCACCACCATAGAGAACACCACAAAACCCAAGGCCGCCGCAAACTGAATCACAATAGGCAGATAATCTCCCGGTAAATATTGTGCAGGGGCAGTTGTTTCCATAGAATAAAGAAATTTGGAACAAAATTAGGCAACTCTACCTAACATTCAAATTAAAAAGCAGTTTGGACTATACTTTGCTTTTCCTTTAGTATCAAACGAACATCCGTTCTGATTATTTTATAAAATCAATCAATTGCAATCGATGGAAATTAAATATTTGAGAAAATATTAGGCTTTCTTGTAATAATTTATAACATTTAATCACTAATACACATGAGTAGTGAAATTACACTCATTCAAGCGGACAGTTGTTCCCTCCGGCTTTCCCTTTGAAAAAAAGGTATTTAGTAAGTTTTCTTCTCTTTGATAAAAGCCCTGCTATTTTAGCTGGGCTTTTTCCATTTGGGCACCTGGTTGCAAAACCCTGTTTCAGGGCTACCTTTGCACCCTTCCGGAACTTAATGGCCTGCTATTTGCATTGGGCTATGATGACCATCAAAGACACTCAGTTTTAGTTTAGAATGAAACCCAACTATCTTTTTGCGCTTCTGCTGCCGCTCATGTTCTTACTGGCCTTTGCCCCAAAGTTGAAGAAAGTGACGGTAGCCAAGAACGTGACGCTTTCTATACCGCAGAATTTTGAAGTGATGCCCGATGACGGAATCGCCCGCGAGTACCCCGCTGCCCGTAAACCGTTGGGCGTGTTCACCAGCCCAGACGGAAACGTGGACATCAGCGTGAACCAGCGCCCCAGCACCTTCCCCACCAATGACATCACCATGCTGCTGCCGTTCTACAAGGCGTCTATCCAGCGGATGTTCACCGAGGTGCAGTTCCTGCGTGAGGAAAAGCAGACCATCAACGGCCGCGATTTCCTGGTGTATGAGTTTGTCTCCACCGTGCGCGATGAGCGCCGCAACAGCAACATGGCACCCGTGCGCAAGTACACGCTCATTCAGTACACGTTCCTGAAAGACCAAATGCTTATCTTCAGCTTCAACGCGCCGGTGCAACTGCAGAAAGACTGGCAGGAAACTGCCCGCGTCGTGATGGCCAGCGCCACCGTGAAATAACTTTTTTATTAGATTGAGATTGCCTTTGTTTCGGGCCTGTTTTCCAGAAAACAGGCCCGAAACCTTTTCTACCCAACCACAGAATAAAGACGGCAGTAAACAATTGTCGGCCTTTTCTTTTAACTTCATCCTGTGCTAAGCATCCATTCAGACGAACATTTCATGCGCGAGGCCTACAAGCAAGCGCTTTACGCCCTCGAAGAAGGCGAAATTCCCATTGGCGCCGTAGTGGTGTGCCAGAACAAAATCATTGCGCGCGCCTATAACCAGACCGAGAAACTGAACGACGTGACGGCCCATGCCGAAATGCTCGCCTTCACCGCCGCCGCCAACCACCTAGGCAACAAATACCTGCACGACTGCACCCTGTACGTAACCGTGGAGCCCTGCGTGATGTGCGCCGGCGCCAGCTACTGGAGCCAACTGAAACGCATTGTCTACGCCACCGCAGACGAGAAACGCGGCTACCGCCGAACTGGTGTGAACCTATTGCATCCCAAGACCGAGCTGGTGACCGGCATCATGGCCCATGAGTGCGCGCAATTGATGACCGAGTTTTTCCGGGCGAAAAGAATTTAATCTTAACTTTGGCGCGTTCCGGGCAGTATGTATGTAGGAACAGCAATTGTATCTTCTAACCTAAAATCGAATAAAACTATGGCATTTGAACTTCCGCAACTTCCGTATGCGTACGATGCGCTAGAGCCGCACATCGACCGTCAGACCATGGAAATCCACCATACCAAGCACCACCAGGCCTATCTGACCAACCTGAACAACGCCATTGCCGGCTCTGAGAAAGAAGGTCAGTCTATTGAGGAGATCCTGCGCGATGCCGCCAAAACTCCGGCTATCCGTAACAACGGCGGCGGGTACTACAACCACAACCTGTTCTGGACCATCCTGAGCCCGAACGGCGGCGGAAACCCAACTGGTCCGGTAGCTGAGGCGATTGACAAGGCATTCGGTTCTTATGACGCGTTCAAAGAAGAGTTCACCAAAGCTGCTACTACCCGTTTCGGTTCTGGCTGGGCCTGGCTGTGCGCTTTGGAAGGCGGCAACGTAGCCATCTGCTCTACCCAAAACCAAGACAACCCCTTGATGGAAGGCGTTGACACCTGCGGCGGCGTTCCAATCCTGGGTCTGGACGTATGGGAGCACGCCTATTACCTGAAATACCAGAACCGCAGACCAGAGTACATCTCTGCGTTCTTCAACGTCATTAACTGGGATGAAGTAAACCGCCGCTACGCAGAAGCCAACGGTTAATACTGTAAAGATTTCAAATCTGCCGAAAGGGTCTCGCTGTTACGAGTGAGGCCCTTTTTCTTTTTCCCAGAAGCAGGATTCTCAGGATTTAGATGATTTTCAGGATTGCTGGATTGTTGATTGCGAGATTGTTGATTGTTGTACAAATCTTAAAAAACGCTGGCGCGAGTTTACAACTCGCGCCTACAGATGATGGGTAGTCTCCTGACTACCCTCGCTGCACCGCAGCGAGATTGCGCATCATTGAGCCTTCAATGCGCGGAAGTTACTTCCGTGACTTTCTTATGGTTCTCAGAAGATACGGAAGTTACTTCCGCGCCATAATGGGCTCGTTTCTGAGCCATTTTTTAGAAAACAAGCTAAAAGCACTGATCTTATTCGCTGGTGCGAGCCTCCGGCTCGTGTCCGTACGCGTACCAGAACTATTCTTGAGGAACAGCTTAAAAGAACAGGAATATGTGTGGACACGAGCCGGAGGCTCGCGCCAGCGGTCATTACTGTAAGTACTGTGGTTCTGCCTTGATTTTTAACAAACGGTTTTAAAGCGGCGCTTGCCATTCAAACTCTGCATTCCGCGCAATAGCCAGACACCCAGCAATTCACATTCAGCGCGGAGTAACCTGCGGGTAGGCTCGCTTTTACTTCCTCCTCCAGGCACTCCACCTTTTGGCAGTGCACGCACCTGAAATGGAAATGGTCATGGGCGTGGTGGTGCTTCTCACATTTCTTACAGAGCGCAAAGTAAGACTTACCATCATCTGAGACAATGCGGTGAGTGAGGCCATCCTCGCAGAACCGATTCAACACCCGGTAAATAGTGACTCTATCAGCCTCACCTTTCAGTTGCTGCTCAATCATGTCCTGGCTCAGCGCCGACGGACTCGATTTCAGCATGGCCAAAATGGCTTGCTGGGCGGGCGTGTTCCTTCTTTTCATACTCACTAATGCAACAATGTTGCAATAATAAAAAATTCTTCTACATTTGCCAAAAACAGTACACGTATGGCTACTTCCAGAAGAAGCTTACCTCTGCGCGAGACACGGTCGCTCCTGAGACCAGGCTTTTCCCACGGTTTGTTGCCTCTCAATACTAAAGACCATGGAAGAGAGAACCCAATTTGACGTGATTATTATTGGCGGAAGTTATGCCGGGCTTTCCGCAGCCATGGCACTGGGCCGGTCCCTCCGGCACGTACTGGTGCTGGACAGCGGTCAGCCCTGCAATCGGCAGACGCCCCACTCGCACAACTTTCTTACAAGAGACGGTGCAACTCCCACGGCCATTGCGCAGAAAGCCAGGGAACAGGTACTGGCTTACCCCACGGTTACTCTTAAAACGGGCAAAGCCGTGCAGGTAACCGGGCAGAACAGCGCCTTTGAGGTGACTACCGAAGCCGGTGCTACGTTCAAGGGCAGTAAACTTTTATTTGCTACGGGTGTGAAAGACCTTATGCCGGAGATGGAAGGCTTTGCGGAGTGTTGGGGCATCTCGGTGCTGCACTGCCCATATTGCCACGGCTACGAGGTACACCACCAGGAACTAGGCATTCTGGCCAACGGCGACATGGCCTTTGAACTAGCCAAGCTGATTTCCAACTGGTCGCCCAAACTAATAGTGCTGACGAACGGGGCACATACATTCAGCCAAGAGCAACTCAAGGCTTTGCAGAAGCACCAGATTTCTGTTGAAGAACGGGAAATTGCCTCTTTACATCATGACCGAGGATATTTACAAAATGTGGAGTTCACCGATGGCTCCACGTTGCCCTTGAAAGCCGTCTTTGCCCGACCGGCGTTCACCCAGCATTGTACATTGCCCGAGGAACTAGGGTGCGCACTAACCGAGACAGGGCACCTCAAAGTAGACATCCTACAGAAAACAACGGTGCCCGGCGTTTACGCAGCCGGTGATGCTACCACTATGATGCGAACTGTGTCCATGGCTATCGCAGCCGGAACTATGGCCGGGGCCGCCATCAACAAAGAATTGATTGAGGAGCGTTTTTAGCTTGATTTCTTCAAAGTAGGCCAAATACAACCCGAGGGACATTCTCAAAACCCTTCCAAGAACAAGCCACTCACTATTTTACAAGATAATTTGTAATATAGAGCCTAGACAATAACTGGGCTCTATGGAGGTATTTCTGCTTTTGGTGTTGGTGGTACTGGCAATCTGGTTTGGCACCCGAATCTCCAACCACTTGCAGCAGCACCGCCGCGACATGCAGGAAGTGCGGGATGAACTCACCCGCTTGCGGGAACAGGTTAGCAGGTCTACGGTTCGTCCGCCTATTGATGCCGCCGCCGCGGCAGCGCGCAGAGATGCCGCTAGTACGGCTGCCCCCTCGCGGGAAGAGATACCAGTTCCTCCTCAGCCTATCCCTTCGCCCCCACCGATGGTGGAGCCGCCAGTTTTCACCCCGAGGCCTGCTCCAGCAGAGATTCCAACTCCTGCACCAACCCCGGAACCAGTTTCAGTTGCCGCTTTTTCTCCCGCCCAGGAAACTACCATCTTACCGGAAACAGCACCAACAAGGCCTTCTTTCTTCTCGCGCAAGCTGGATTGGGAGAAATTCATCGGTGAGAACCTCATCAACAAGCTGGGGATTGCTATTCTGGTGCTGGGCATCGGGTTCTTCGTGAAATACGCCATTGACCAGGACTGGATCAACGAGGTGGGCCGCGTAGCCATCGGGTTGCTGGCGGGCGGAGCCCTGATGGGCGTGGCGCATCGGTTACGGAAAGAATACAAAGCCTTCAGTTCGGTGCTGATTGGCGGCGGCATGGCGGTACTGTATTTCACCATTGCCATTGCGTTTCATGAGTACCAGATTTTCAGCCAGACGGTGGCGTTTTTGCTCATGGTAGCTATTACAGGCTTCACCATTTTCCTGTCCATTGCCTATGACCGCATGGAACTGGCGGTGCTGGCGCTGATTGGTGGTTTCGGGAGTCCGTTCATGGTGAGCACCGGCGAGGGCAATTACATAGTGCTGTTCGTGTTTATTCTGCTGCTGAACGTGGGCATTCTGGTGCTGGCGTATTTTAAGAAGTGGAACCTGCTCAACTTCATCGCCTACGTGTTCACCATCATTCTGTACGGCGGCTGGTTCAGCACCCGGGTAGTAGAGGTACCCAATGCACCGTACGCCGGAGCCCTGGTCTTTGCCACGCTGTTTTACCTGGTGTTTTTCCTGATGAACATCATTTACAACGTAAAGGAGCGCCGGAAATTCACAGGCATGGAGATCATGATGCTGCTGAGCAACACGTTTCTGTACTACGGCGTGGGCATGTACGTGATGTCTCAGGTAGCCGAGGGCAACTATCGGGGTCTGTTCACCATTTTGCTGGGGGTGTTCAATTTCGCGTTTGCGTTTGGCTTGTACCGCAGCAACCGCGTAGACCGCAACCTGGTGTATCTGCTCATTGGCCTGGTGCTTACCTTCCTGAGTTTATCGGCGCCCATTCAGCTGGAGGGCAACTATATCACCCTTTTCTGGGCATTAGAGGCAGTTCTTTTGCTGTGGCTCTCCCAACGGTCGGGCATTCAGCTGATGAAATATGCCTCAGTGCTGGTACTGGCCTTGATGCTGGGCAGCCTCCTCATGGATTGGCTGGATTATTCTATCGCCCGCGAAGGACTGCCGCTGCTGATCAACAAACTGTTTATTACTGGAATAGTATCTGTGGCCGCACTGGCAGGTACCTGGAGCCTCCTGGGCCGCGAACAGCTAACCGATGCTCTGGCACCAAACAGGTTCTTCAAGATATACCGAACGTTGGTGGGCATCGCCTTGGTGCTGTTTCTGTACCTAGTGCTTTTACTGGAACTGCAACACCAACTGGCGCATTCCGCTTTAAGCGGAGATGTACAGGTGCTGGCAATAGGCTTTTACCATTACCTGTTCTTACTGGGTCTGCTCTGGTGGAGTGGTCGTCTGGTCAACCCCATTTACACCCGTATAACCATGGTTTTATCTGTAGTGGCGCTGTTAGGGTACATGACCAATCTGCAGCCTTCTACCACCTACATCCGCAACGGTTATCTGTTTAACGGCACCCAGACGTTAGGAGCGTTTCTGTTCCATTATCTGCCACTGTTGACTTTGCTGGTTTTACTAGCGGCAGCGCTCAGGAAGGTGCAGCAACAGTACGGCTTTACCAGCCTGATAGGAAAACTCAGTTTGTGGGCGGCGAGTGCGGCAGGCGTGTTCTTGTTCAGTTATGAGCTGGAACATCTCTGGTTGCTGACCTCCCACCCTTCCGCGGCCGAACATTATGAAACGCTGCGCCACGTGCGCAAAATTGGGTATCCTATCTTGTGGGGCGTGACCTCGTTTGGGCTCATGATGGTGGGCATGTCCCGGAAAATCAAAACCCTCCGGATCATCTCCCTCAGTTTGTTCTTCCTCACGCTGCTCAAGCTCTTCCTGTTTGATGTGCGCGATATGACCGAAGGAGGCAAGATTGCCGCTTTCATCTGCCTGGGCTTGCTCCTGCTGGTGATTTCCTTTATGTACCAAAAACTGAAAAACCTGATCCTGGAGGGAGACACCACCCCTACAGATCAGGCCCCGTTAGCCCATGAAGAGTAAGCTATTCCTCCTGGCTCTTGGCTGGCTGCTGGCCTTTCAGCCCACCTGGGCGCAGGACTTTGCGTGGCAGGCCCAACTGGCTCCGGTGGCCCAGCCAGGCTATTACCGCATTCTGCTTTCCCCTCGGGTGGTGGGCCACTCCCAGCCTAACCAGGAAGACATTCGGCTCTTTGATGCAAAGGGACAGACTGTGCCGTACCTGTTGCGCACCGAGGTGCCCGTGCAGTACCGCACATTGTTCAAGCCGTACCAGATTTTGCGTTACACCCGCCAGCCGGGTGGCATTTCTGAGTTGCTGGTGCACAATCCGCAGAAGCGTGCCATCAACAACATCAGCCTGCTCATTGGCAATGCCGAGGTCCGCAAGCAGGTTTCTTTAAGCGGAAGCGATGATCAGCAGAACTGGTATGTACTCAAAGAACAGGATCTGCTCTATGCCATCAGAAACACCCAGAAAACCGCCGAGGTAAAGCTGCTGGACTTCCCGCTTAGCAATTACCAATATTTCCGGCTCCAGCTCAACGACTCTACCAGTGCCCCGCTCAACATCTTGAAAGCCGGTTACTATGACACCTACTCAGAGGCAGGCAAGTACACGCGCATTCCGGTCCAGTCCTTCAGCCGGGTAGACAGCACCGAGAACCACACCACGTATCTGCGGCTGAGGTTTGGGCAACCGGTGTACCCAGAGCAGATAGCATTTTACATCTCGGCCCCAGCTTTGTACCATCGGCCTGGTCAAGTAGTGTTGGGCGAACAACAAGGGCATGAGCGCCGCAGAAAGCGAAGAAGACGCGCCAGGTTGGAAGAAACTTCTGTCCCACTACTGCTGCATTCCAATGCGCCCGCGGTACTGGACCTGCCCCGCCAGAAAGTGGAAGCCTTAACCATTCAGATTGAAAACGCTGATAACCCGCCGCTCACCATTGACTCTGTGCGGGTGCTACAGCTCAACCGGTATCTGGTAGCAGAATTGGCGCCCAATCAAACGTACACCTTGAAATTCGGAAGCGAGAAGCTGACTGCGCCTGAGTATGACCTGCAGTTTTTCCAGGACAGCATTCCGCAGAATATTCCCGTGGTGGAGACCAGGCAAATCCAATCATTGCAGGCAGAAAAGAAACCGTCTCCCCGCAGCTCTACCATTCTGATCTGGGCCGCTATTGCGCTTCTGGCGGTGGGGTTGGGCTATATGACCGTACGTTTATTGCGTGATATGGAGAAAAAAGGCTGAAAACAGCCATAGCTTCTTCAGTTCACCCACTTGAGCTTACTTCAGGAGAATTCCTGAAGAAAAGCCGCTTCGGATAGATTTCCAAAAGTTAGAAGTTTTACCCAAAGGCGTTCTTGACCTGTTTTCCTGAAAACAGGTCAAGAACGCTTCACTTGGTTTGCCCACCTTCCTGAAATTTTCAGTAGCTTACTGCTTCTATTCCTAAACACAAAGCAAACAAACCAGCATGCAAACACCTTTACCACAACGGTTCGTCCGGCGGTGGCTTCCCCTGCTTTTAGGCGGAATGACGCTTTTGGCCCCGCTTTCCGGGGAGGCCCAGAAAAAATCAGCTCCCAAGGCTTCCAGAAATAAAAAGGCCGTTCAGGACCCTTACCCGGCCAAGTTGTACAACGGGCTTACCTGGCGTTCCATTGGGCCGTACCGCGGCGGGCGTTCTGCTACTGTCACGGGGGTGCCGGGCAAACCTAACCTGTACTACTTTGGCAGTACCGGCGGGGGGGTATGGCGCACCAAAGACGGCGGCTCCAGTTGGGAGAATATCTCTGATAAATTCTTCGGTGGGTCCATTGGAGCAGTGGCTGTGAGCGAGGCAGACCCCAACGTGATTTACGTGGGCGAAGGCGAGAAAACCGTGCGGGGCAACGTGTCTTCGGGTTTTGGGATGTGGAAGTCGGTGGATGCGGGGCAAACCTGGCAGCACATCGGCCTGAAGGATTCCAAGCATATTACGCGTGTACGCATTCACCCCAAGAACCCTGATCTGGTGTATGCGGCAGCCTTGGGCAACATCTATGCGCCGAATGACATGCGCGGCGTGTACCGCTCCAAAGATGGGGGCAAAACCTGGGAACGCGTGCTGTTCGTGAACAACGAGGTGGGCATGGTAGACCTCATCCTTGATCCGGTAAACCCGCGGCACCTGTACGCCACCTCCTGGCGGGTACAGCGAACGCCGTACAGCCTTTCCAGCGGCGGACCCGGCTCCGGCATCTGGAAAAGCACCGACGGAGGCGACACCTGGAAAGAAATCTCCCGCAACAACGGTCTGCCCAAAGGCACGCTGGGCATTATTGGCATCACGGTGTCGCCGGTGAACAACCAGCGCGTGTGGGCTTTGGTGGAAGCCGAGAATGGGGGTTTGTTCCGCTCCGAAGACGGTGGTCAGAACTGGACCAAGGTGAACGATGACCGCAGTCTGCGCCAGAGGGCCTGGTACTACACCCGCGTCTACGCTGATCCACAGAACGAAGAAGGCGTGTACGTGCTCAACGTAGGCCACCACTACTCCACCGACGGCGGCCGCACCTTCAAATCCATCCGGACCCAGCACTCTGACCACCACGACCTCTGGATTTCCCCGGAAGACCCCAAGCGCATGATCATTGCCGATGACGGTGGTGCCCAAGTGAGCTTTGACGGCGGCGAGAACTGGAGCACCATGGACAACCAGCCCACCGGCCAGTTCTACCGCGTAGTCACGGATAACGCGTTCCCGTACCGCATCTACGGAGCGCAGCAAGACAACAGCGCCATCCGGATTGCCCACCGCACCACCGGCCGCAGCATTGGCATGCATGACTGGGAAGAAACCGCGGGCTCTGAAAGCGCGCACCTGGCCGTGAATCCCAAAGACCCGGATGTGGTATACGGCGGCAACTACGGCGGTTTCCTGGGCCGCATAGACCATAAAACCGGTTTTGAGCGCACCATTAACGTGTGGCCAGACAACCCGATGGGCCACGGCGCCGAGGGCATGAAGTACCGCTTCCAGTGGAACTTCCCTATCTTCTTCTCGCCACACAACGCCAACCGGCTGTACACCACGTCCAACCACGTACACGTCACCACCAATGAAGGTCAGAGTTGGGAAGTCATCAGCCCGGATCTCACGCGCAACGACAAATCTAAGCTAGGACCATCGGGTGGACCCATCACCAAAGACAACACCAGCGTAGAATACTACGGCACCATCTTCGCGGCCATGGAATCTCCCGCTGAGGAAGGCGTGATCTGGACCGGTTCAGACGATGGCCTGGTGCACGTAACCCGTGACGGAGGCAAGACCTGGACCAACGTAACGCCTAAGATTCTGCCCGAGTGGAGCATGATCAACAGCGTAGACCCGCACCCTACGCAGAAAGGTGTGATGTATATGGCGGCTACCTTGTACAAGACCGGCGATTTTCAGCCCCTGTTGTTCAAAACCGCAGATTACGGCAAAACCTGGACTAAAATCACCACCGGTATTCCGGCCCACCATTTCACCCGCGTAGTGCGCGTAGACCCTAAACGCCCAGGCTTGCTGTATGCGGGTACAGAGTATGGCATGTATGTCTCGTTCAACGACGGGGCTTCGTGGCAGCCGTTCCAGATGAACCTGCCGCTGGTTTCCATCACCGATCTCACCATAAAAAACGACAATCTCATTGCCGCCACCCAGGGCCGGGGCTTCTGGATCATAGATGACCTTACGCCCTTGCACCAACTCACGCCTCAGGTGGCCAGCAGCAAGTTCCACCTGTACAAGCCCATGCCCTCTTACAAACTGGCAGGCGGCAACTCGGCTAATACCAAGTTTGAGGGCCAGAACCACCCCGGGGGCGTAATGGTACACTTCTACCTGCCGCAGGCCCCGGATACTGCCACTACCGTTTCTCTGGAGATTTTGCAGAAAGACGGCAAATTGATCAGGAAGTACGAGAACAAAGCGAAAGACCCCACGAACAAACTGGAGATAAAAGAAGGCATGAACCGCTTTGTCTGGAACATGCTGTACCCAGAGGCCTCGCGGTTTGAAGGCATGATTCTGTGGGGCGGCGGTACGCAGGGACCTAAAGCCGTGCCGGGCACCTACAAAGCCCGCCTAACACTGAACGGCCAGCCGCAGGAAACTGAGTTCGAGATTTTGCCCGATCCCCGCAGCCAGACTCCGCTCGCCGATCTGCAGGCCCAGCATGACTTCCTGATCTCCGTGCGCGATAAACTCACCCAGACGCATGACGCCATCAGCAAAATCAGGGAGGCCCGTACGCAGATCAACAGCGTGACCGCCCGTTTTCAGGACCGCCAAGACATGAAGGATGTACTGGATGCCGCCAAAGCGATGAACAAAAAGATGACTGAGGTGGAGGAAACCCTTTACCAAACCAAAAACCGCAGCGGCCAGGATCCTTTGAACTTCCCCATCAGGCTGAACAACAAACTGGCGAATCTGGCCTCGCAGGCATCGGTAGGTGACTTCCGGCCTACGGATCAGATGTACGCGTTCCAGAAAGAAGTAACCGCTCAGATAGACGAGCAGTTGCAGAAACTGAATCAGGTGTTCGCCACCGATTTACCGGCCTTGAACCAACTCATCCGGAGCAAGAACGTGGATGCCATCATGCTCAAAGAGAAAAAAGAAACGAAGTAGTTTCCCGCAAACTCTTCTAGAGTCCCGCTGCCTGTTCGTGGCGGGACTTTTCATTTTAAGGCAGTTTTACCTAAAGCAAGCCTGAAACGGAGGTCGTCCTCGTTTGGCGGGAACATAGCAGAAGCCTTATATTGCCCCTCAGACCAACGCTCCCTATGAAATACTTCCCCCTGCTGCTCCTTAGCCTTTTGGCGCACATGGCTACGGCTCAGACCCAACCTGTAAAATCAACCCCGGCTACTAAATCCATCACCCAATCTGGCGTAGATTCGCTGCAGGTGGAATACGTGCAGACCCAACCCAATGAGGAATTGTGGCTGCAGCCCGGCGACCGCCTGAATGTACAGGTGAAAGCCAAAACTGGGCTAAAGATTAGCCTCTGGAACCAACACCCGCTGCAGGAACTGCCCGCCGAACAGAACAAAGGCGAAAAAGGCCTGTACGTGTGCTCCTACATTGTGCAGCCTTCGGATAAACTTAACAACCTGAACCTCCCTGTTCTGGTAGACGACACCACCGATCTGTATCCGTACACCGTTTTCGGGACCAAAACCAAAGTCACCATCCTGAACCCGGCGCAGCCCATCTATGGCTTCACGCAAGGCAAAATGCCGTACATGAACTATGGTTTGGGGGCCGACCGATTGGGTGGCGCTAAGGTTGGCTACCTGGATTCTCTGGTGCGGGTGCAGATCAATGGCAAAGTGGGCCGCGATTACCGCATCAAACTTTCCAACACGTTTAACGCCTATATTCCCGTACAACAGGTAAAACTGGAAGGCCCCAGTACCTACCCTGGCGAGAGCCTCACCAGCTCCTGGAGCGTTTCCGGTGATGACGCCAACGGCAAGTATGATTACGTGCGCGTAGCGGTTGGGCAGCGGTTGCCTTACACCTCGTACATGGATGTGAATCCGTCCCGAATTGTGGTGGATGTGTACGGAGCCGTTTCCAACACCAACTGGATGACCCTGCACCGCAGCCTGCGCGAAGTCAGGAATGTGCAGTACCAGCAAATCGCCTCAGACGTGTACCGCGTGATCATTGACCTGAAACATCCGCAACCGTGGGGCTACAGCGTGGGCTATCAGGGCACGTCACTGGTGATCCGGGTGAAACGCCAGCCAGAGAAACTGAAGCTGAAGCATCTTACCATTGCGGTAGATGCCGGGCACGGGGGCACCAATGTGGGCACCAAAGGCAAAACCGGCGTTCCGGAGAAAGAAATCACCCTCAAAATAGCGCAACTCCTCAAAAAAGAACTGGAAAAGCGGAAAGCCAGGGTAGTGATGACCCGTGAGGCCGATGTTACCTTAGACAACTCAGAACGCATTCTCCTGCTGAAACAGGCCCAGCCCGATCTTCTGGTGAGCATTCACGTGAATTCCTCCGGTCGCGCAGAAGTACAAGGCACCAGCACCTATTACCGGCACGTAGCATTCAGGCCGCTCTCCCAGGCGCTTTATGAAGAGGTCCTGAAACTGGACCTGAAAGAGTTTGGGAACATTGGCGGCTTCAACTTCGCCCTGAACGCTCCTACAGAATACCCTAACGCCCTGGTAGAAACCGCTTTCGCCTCTAACCCCGAGGATGAGCAACGCCTGATCAATCCCCGGTTTCAGGCAGAAATGGCTAAACAAATCAGGAAAGGGATCAAACGGTTCTTAAAAGAAACCAGAAAACGAAAAAGTTAGATCTTAGCAGGAGTCAGTGCTTGGGTTTTGTTGAATTAATCCTATATTGAATACAAACTAACCAACCCTCAACCAAACCCTTTATGGAACACAACTCTACCGCTGACTCCTTTTTCTCAGACATCTATGAATCCTCGCACCAGGTGGCGTATGCCGGTTTCTGGATCAGGTTTGTCGCAGTGCTCATTGACGGAATTGTTCTCGCCATTCCTAATGTAATGCTGCAATTCCTTTTCATAGGAAGCACCATCTACAGCCAGGAAGCCATTGCCGAGAACCCTTTTATCTTCTTCGCCAGTATGGGTACCTATATTCTGGCCTCCACTCTGCTCAACCTCCTTTATAAAGCGGTGATGGAAAGCTCTTCCTGGCAGGCTACTTTAGGAAAGAGAGCATTGGATCTGAAAGTGACAGATGTACACGGCCAGCGCATTTCTTTCCTGCGGGCTCTGGGCCGTTCCCTGGCTACTTTCCTTTCTTCTCTTCTCATGTGCATTGGGTACATCATGGCAGCGTTTTCTTCCCGTAAACAGGCGCTTCATGATAAAATTGCTGGCACAGTAGTAGTAAAAACACGGAGCTAATCCTCTAAAAACTACCCTCCGTAATTACTCGTACTATCTTCAACTGCTCAGGGCCCTTGCTTCTTGAGTGGTCTTGTTCTAACCTTAAATTGTTATTCTTATGGCTGTCTTGAAAGAATTCAAGGAGTTTGCCATGCGGGGCAATGTGGTGGATTTAGCAGTTGGGGTAGTCATTGGTGCTGCCTTTGGGAACATTGTTACTTCTTTGGTAAACGACATTATCATGCCTCCCCTAGGCCTTGTGGTGGGAGGAAACCATTTCAAAGACCTGAAACTGGTCTTGCGCGAGGATGTCATGGCCCCCGACGGCAAGGTAGCCGATGTTACCTTGAACTATGGCGCCTTCCTGCAGAACGTTTTTGACTTCCTTATCATCGCCCTGGCCATTTTTGCGGTGGTAAAGCTCATTAACAAACTTAAACGGAAAAAGGCCGAGTCACCTACCGTACCTCCGGCCCCTACCAAAGAAGAAGTGCTGCTCACCGAGATCAGGGATGCCCTAAGAGGTCAGAGCAGGGTATAAAAGCCTTTCTGTCTTTGAACAGTAGCACCAATCCGGCATAAAAAAAGGAGCGCCACCTGATCAGGTGGCGCTCCTTTTTTTATGCTCTGTCTGGAAATTGTTAGACGTTCTCTTTCTTGTCTTTGATGGCCAACTGACCACAGGCGGCATCAATGTCCTTGCCCCGGCTGCGGCGTACGTTCACCTGTACGCCTCTGTCTGCCAGGTAGCGCATGAACGGCTCCAAACGGTCATCTTCCGATTTCTGGAACAGCCCGCCCTCAATGGGGTTGTACTCAATAATGTTCACCTTGCAGGGGATGATCTTAGAGAACTGCAGCAGTTCTTGCGCATCCTCTAAGGTATCATTGAAGTGGCTGAGCAGAATGTACTCATAGGTCACCTTGCGGCCGGTTTTCTGGTGATAATACACCAAGGCCTCCTTCAATGCCGCCAACGAGTTAGACTCGTTAATCGGCATAATCTCGTTGCGTTTAGTGTCATTGGCGGCATGCAAGCTCAAAGCCAGGTTGGCTTTAATGCCGTCATCGGCCATTTTCTTGATCATCTTGGCGATACCGGCGGTACTTACCGTGATACGGCGGGCGGCCATGTTCAGGCCATCGGGCGCGGTGATGCGCTCAATAGACTTCATTACGTTGGCGTAGTTCAGCAACGGCTCGCCCATGCCCATGTACACGATATTGGTCAGCGCCCTGCCATAATGCTGTTCGGCCTGTTCCTTGATGCGCACTACCTGGTCATAGATCTCATCGGCGTTGAGGTTACGGATGCGGTCCATCTTGCCGGTGGCGCAGAAAGAGCACGTCAAGGAGCAACCCACCTGGCTGGAAACGCAGGCCGTCATGCGCTTAGGGTGCGGAATAAGCACACCTTCCACGATGTTGCCGTCAAACAGCCGGAACGTTGATTTTATGGTGTA
The DNA here is from genome assembly GCF_017355955.1 of Sabulibacter ruber. Classification (GTDB taxonomy): domain Bacteria; phylum Bacteroidota; class Bacteroidia; order Cytophagales; family Hymenobacteraceae; genus Nibribacter; species Nibribacter ruber_A. The sequence continues at coordinate 2,758,065 of NZ_JAFFID010000001.1, forward strand.
GTCATCGCTGCGTTGGCTGGTGTTCACTTCCACGCTGTTGATGGTGAAGGAACGCTCCAGTTTCTCGCGCAGCGGCAGACTTATGTTGTTCATCTCTGAAAATGAGGTAGCCGTCAGTTTCCAGATCCACTCGTAAACCTGTTTGGCGCGGAACGGCTTCTCCCCGTTTTCCGTCATCCAGGCCTTTAGTTGGTCCAAAGACAGTTTCCGGATGTCCTGCCGGTTCAGAATCTCTATATCTGGGATCAATGTGGTACTCATACTACAAAGGTACAAAATATCTCACGCTTTAGTTTCCAGCCGCTCCAGTGCTTCTGGCGGAATTGTCTGGAGCTTGCGGGCGCTGTAGTCAAAGCACAGCATGCCGGTTTTGGCGTGCGCTATTTCCTTGCCGTTTTGGTTAGAAAGGCGGTAAACCAGATCAAAGCCGTACTTGCTGAACTCAGTGGGGTGCACCTGTACGGTGAGCACATCTCCGTAGAAGCCTTCGCCTTTGTACACAATGCCCACATCAGACATGATGAGCCCGGCTCCGGCAAAATCCATCTCAGAATAGCCATGTTCTTTCAGGAACCGCACCCGCGCCTCGTGCAGGAGACTCAGCAGCGCATCGTTGCCCAGGTGATTGCCGTAGTTGAGATCGGTGATCCGGATGGGCAGCTCGGTCTGGAAGGAGAAATGGTCGGGAAGGTCTATTTTGATGCGGGCCACTTTATTAATTGGGAATTAAGAATTAGGAATTGAGAATCTGGGCAAAGATAGGGTATGGTGGCAGCAGGATGGCGTTTTGGGTCTGGTTTTCAGAAAAAGGGCAAAAAATAGCCCTGGCTCTTTGCAGAACCAGGGCTAAAGCGATCTAGTAACATCGTTGATTACCGCTTCACGATCTTTTGGGTTCGAACTCCCGATCTGGATTGGATCTGCAGAATGTAAGTACCGGCTGGTAAGGTGGATAGGCTGATCTGCTCGCCTTCCAATGCCTTTGTCAAGGTAGTATTGAGCAGCGTCTGGCCCGAGAGGCTCATTACTTTCACGGTGGCGATGGCGGCTTTCTCCAGTTTCACGTTAAGATCATCAACGGTTGGGTTAGGGTATACCAAGGCCGCCAACGGGCTCAACTCCTCCCTGGACGAAAGCACATTCTGGAAGTTGGTATACACAAACCGGTAATCATTCTTATAGCTCCCTCCGCTGCCGCTGCCCGGCTCCGCCGACCACGTCTGGTAGATGACCTCGGTAAGATCGTTAGAGGTGTTGTACGTGTTGGTGGCCTTCATTCCGTAGGTTATCACCCAATTGCCGTCCTGCCATTCTTCTTCCTGGTCCAACGTGAAATAGCCTTTGTCATCGTAGGTGACGGTAGTACGGCCATCATTCACCCAAGCTCCATTTTCCCAATCTTGGTCAAGCAACACAAAACTCCCGTTGGCCTGGTAGGTGGTGGTCTCTCTATCTACGTTCACCCAGGCGCCGTTTACCCACTCCTGGTAGGTATAGCCAGATAAATTCCACTCCTCAAAGTCGGTTAAATCAACATTATTGAAGTCATGCCAAACCAGGTCTATATCACGTTCTGTGTTCACCCAAGCGTTGTTTTCCCACTCCTGGTAAGTGAAGGAGATTGGTTGGTTGCTGCCTTGGTTATACCCTACTACAATTTTCTCGTCTACTTCCCAAGTGTTTCCCTCCCGTTCATATTCTATAATTTCAGCCAGATTACCTAAGGTGTTATAGTTGTAAACTTCCTTATCAGTCTGTTCCCAAGTACCCATGTTATAGGTCTGATACACAATCTCTGTCACTTTATCATTGGCATAGGTGTAAGAAGTTTTATAGCCGCTGTATAATAACCAAGCGCTGTTCTCCCAGTAATATTGAAGATTTTCAGTGATACGGTTGTGGCTATCATAGACCGTCACAAACTTTGAGAAATTACTGTTGTTTGCCTCCGTCATTAGGTCTTCTATCATCAAACCCGAGGTGTTATAGGTATATGCGTGATTGTAGCCCAATCGCCAGCCGTTGGTATTTTCATCCCAAAAGTATTCCTGACCATTGCGCGGCTGTCTGGTTTTGATGCCCTTTCTAAAAGCATTCTGCTGGGCTTTTGTGCGCAGACCTGAGGAAGGGTTTTTAGTTCCTGTTCCGGCTTTCCGGTAATTGGTGCCAAAGAAGGAGTTACTTTTATTTTGAGCCAAGCTGGTTAGGGCAAGCGCCAGGAAAAGGAAGCCCAAAACTAAAGCCTTCCGCCAATTCTCGTGTGTCATGTTTTTCGTGTAAATGTTTGTCATAGAAAAAAATTACAGGTGTAGGGAAAAGTCAATTCATGCACGTGCATTGCCACTATAGATTAGCAACAGGAAACAAAAGTAATTCTATATATAGGCTTATCTCAATACCAAGTTTTTGGTATATCCTCATAACCTCCACTCAGATTGTCCAACTAATTTCCTTGACTTTGCGAGTACGATGAACAAATTGGAACAAATACAGTCCTGAACAGGCAAGCCTCAAGCCGGTTACTGGCTTTCAAACCCGCTAAAAAGGTGAAGTGATAGACATCCTACCCAAAGATTTCCTTATTTTGGAACTCCATTTCAATTGACGTACCCACCGTGACCATTCCTGCCCTACAGAAAGGCGATGCCGTTGGCATTGTTTGCTTAGCCCGAAAAGTAAGTTTAGAAGATATCCAGGGAGGCATTTCCCTGCTGGAGGCCTGGGGCCTGCGCGTGGTACTGGGCGACAGCGTGGGGGCCGAGGAAGGCTATTTGGGCGGTTCAGACACTCTGCGCGCCTCTGATTTCCAACGAATGCTGGACAACCCTGAGATCAAGGCCATTTTCTCGGCGCGGGGCGGTTACGGCACCACCCGTATTCTGGACCAGATTGATTTCAGTCAATTCCGGAGCAACCCCAAGTGGATTGTCGGTTTCAGCGACGTAACGGCTCTGCTCTGCCACCTGCACCAGATGGGCATAGAAAGTGTGCACGGCACCATGCCCCTGCTCATGAACCAACCCGAGACCACTGAAGCCGATGAAAGCCTGCGCCGGGTACTTTTCCGGGAGCAGTTGTCTTACTCCATTCCCGCTCATCCGCTTAATATTCCAGGAACCGCTACCGGTCAGTTGGTAGGTGGCAACCTCATTCTGCTGGATACCATCACCGGCACCACCTCAGACATTGATTACACCGGCAAAATCCTGTTCCTGGAAGACGTAGGCGAATACTATTACAACCTGGACCGCGTGCTGGTGCACCAACGCCGATTAGGTCGATTGGAAAAACTAGCCGGTTTGGTGGTGGGCCAGTTCTCAGACATGAACGACACGGCTGTGCCCTTTGGGAAGGACGTGCCCCAGATTATCCTGGAACATTGCGGCAGCTACGGCTATCCTATCTGCTTTGATTTCCCGGTAGGGCACGTGCCGCTTAATCTGGCAATGGTAGTGGGCCGGGAAGCTACCCTTCAGGTGACCGCTGAGGGGGTTGCCCTGGAGTATACGCAATCGCGTTTGTAAGCTAGTTTTCCGAAATCGGACTAAAAACAGAGCCTTCCAGGGCATTCACCTATGGCAAAACAAAAAGCCGTTTTCCGATTGTTTCCCGAAAAACGGCTTCAAAACGCTTCGTTAATCTTTAATTATTGTTCCGTCATGACCACGTGCAACAGGGTCTGGCCTACTGCTTTCAGCGTGTTTCGGTCAATGATGTCCATATTATCGGTGTGGCGGTGGTGGTATGGCCCGAAGAACCCGTCTGGGCTGGTGGGGTCATAGGCAATGATATCGGCCATCCGGATGTTGGTGTGCTGGATCACGTAGGTGTGGTCATCGGTAATGCCGGGGCTGTCCTGAAACGGGAAGTAGTCTGAGTACCCAATCTGGTTGGCCGTGCGCCATATTTTCTCCACTACATCGCCGGCGTAGGCACGGCTGGTTTCTTCGCGGGCAAACCGAGAACCCTTCGCCCCTACCATATCCAGCAGAACTCCGTAACTGGCGGTGTAGCCTTTCGGCATCAGGTTCTTACCCCAATACTGTGAGCCCAGGCACCAGGTATCTTCCTTGTACTCGCCGGCATTGTCGGGTTGGCCGTAATCTTCGCCGTCAAACAGCATGATGTCTACGCCAATGTCTCCTTTCAGCGGATTGGCCTGAAACTGACGCGCCATTTCCAGCAGCACCCCTACCCCGCTGGCGCCGTCATTGGCACCGTCCATGGGTTTCTTGGGGTTCAGGGAATCTTTGTCGGCTACGTGGCGGGTGTCCCAGTGCGCGGCCAGCAGAATGCGCCGGCTGGCATTGGGGTTGAACTGCGCCATGATGTTGCGCAAATCCAGCGAAGTACCGTCATACGCCTTGGCCGTGAAGCTCTGCACCAACACGTTGGCGCCGTAGCCTTTGAGTTTACTGATCAAAAAATTGCCGCAGGCACGGTGCGCCGGGGTGTTGGGCACGCGCGGCCCGAAGTTCACCTGTTTGGCTACAAACTGGTACGCTGAGTCTGCATTGAAAGCCGGCACGTTCACATCTGCAACCGCGGCGGGTTGCTCTGTGGTGGTGGTTGCCGTTTCCGTATTGGTTTTCTTATCGCAGGCCGGAAAGCTGGCGGCTAGCATGAGGCCTAAGGCCAGCGCTTTCATGTTATTCTTCATAAGCCCAGTCAATACCGGTTTTCATGTCTTTGATCACGATGCCCTGGCCTTTCAGCTGCGCTCTGATCACATCCACCTTGGCGTAGTCTTTGGTTTCTTTCGCCTCTTTGTAAAAGCTTAACACCACGTTCAGCAATTCCTGGGCATCGGCGGTTTGCTCCACTTTCAGGCCTAATACGTCCAGCACCAAGGCGCGGTACTGAGTGCGCATCTGCTCAAAGGTCTCCTCAGAGATGGTCTCCAGTTTAAAGCCGCCGGTGTGCATGCTATTCACTTTCTTGAGCAGGTTGAACAGCGCGGCAATGGATTTGGCAGTGTTCAGGTCATCGTTCAAGGGCACAAACAACTCCGCGGTCAGCTTTTTGATCTCCTCCTCGGCTTTGGTGTCTACGGCCTCAGCTCCGGTGGGGTAATGCAACTGATCCAGGATGCGCAGGCCGTTCATGATCTTCAGGTAGCCTTTGCGGGCCGCCAGCAGACCTTCGTTGCTGAAATCCAGAGTGCTGCGGTAGTGCGCCTGCAGAATGAAGAACCGTATGGTCATAGGCGAGTACGCCTGCTGCAACAGTTCATGCGTGCCTGTAAATAACTCCCCCAGCGTGATAAAATTGCCCAGGGATTTGCCCATCTTCTTGCCGTTGATGGTGATGAGGTTGTTGTGTACCCAGAAACGAGCGGCATCGGTGTGGTTGTGGCTGGCCTGGCTCTGCGCAATCTCGCACTCGTGGTGCGGGAACATGAGGTCCAATCCGCCGCCGTGGATATCGAACTGGGTGCCCAGGTACTTGCGGCTCATGGCCGAGCACTCCAGGTGCCAGCCCGGGAACCCATCTGACCAAGGCGAGGACCAACGCATGATGTGGCTGGGCGAGGCTTTCTTCCACAGCGCGAAATCCAGCGGCGAGCGTTTCTCCTCCTGCCCTTCCAGGTTATCGCGGGTGTTGGCCAGCAGGTCTTCAATCACGCGGCCGGAGAGCTTGCCGTAGTTATGCTCCTTGTTATAAGCGGGCACATCAAAGTACACCGATCCGTTGGACACGTACGCTAGACCGTTATCCAGAATCTCCTGGATCATCTCAATCTGCTCTATGATGTGGCCCGAGGCGCGGGGTTCTATGTCGGGCGGAGCCACGTTCAGGCGGGCCATGTCGCGGTGGAAACTGTTGGTATACTGCTGCACCACTTCCATGGGCTCCAGTTGCGCGGCCTTGGCCAGCTTCTGGATCTTGTCCTCGCCAAAGTCGGCATCGTTCTGCAGGTGGCCTACATCGGTGATGTTGCGCACGTAGCGCACCTTGTAGCCCAGGTGTTGCAGATAGCGGCGCAGCACGTCAAAGGTGATGTAGGGCCGGGCGTGGCCCAGGTGCGCATCGCCGTAAACGGTAGGTCCGCAGACGTATAAGCCTACAAAGGGGCTTTGCAGAGGAACAAACTGTTCTTTGGTTCGGGTGAGGGTATTATATAAAGATACTGGGTGGTTCATGCGGCAAAATTATAAAACTTACTGGTACTTATGGCACTGGTAAGAAGTTAGGGTTCTGAAGTAGTTTTTCTTTCTGGCTTGGAAAGAGGTTTCGTTTTGAGGGTATTTTTTGAGTAAGGGCGTTGAAATGGCTTTTATGAGAGATATATGAGGACTTGTATTCTGCTGATGCTGGCGATTTGACCGCTGATCCAATGACTCATAAGCTTAGTTATTTCATAGGTTGCGATATGCGCTCACGGCCGCGGGGCCCCGTCTTCCGCGCTCGCGCTGCACCAGCTTCCTTTGCTCCCTGGCGGTCGCAATGCCTGGCGGCACCGGAACCTGCTAAGGCGCTCGCCCGAAAGACTGGAATCGGGAAAAGAGTCATAAGCAGAAGGAGAAGCAGTGATAGTGATGTGTGCAGGAGACAAGGCACTGCCTTGTCTCCTGCACACATTGCCTTTCCATGGTTCAAGTCTGTGACTTGGACCTACCATGATGGCAGTTTGTAACTGCCTTTAGGCGTTTGCCCCCAAAACCGGTTTATTTCAAAGCTATTTTCAGGAAAACGGCAGTAAAACAGCCAAACGGATTGCTACTCCTCAGCTACTGGCGTGGAGGAGAGAACGTAGGTGGCTTCCAGCGGGAAATGGTCGGTGAACTGGATTTGGTTTAGGACATCGAACCGAAGCAATTTCAAACGATTGCTGAAGAATTGGTTGTCTATTCTAATGGGCAACTTGCCGTTGTAGGTGAACCCGAAGCCCCGGCCGCCTTCCTCAAAAGCATTCTGTAACTCGCCACGAAGCTGCTGGTAGGTGTAGGAACTGGGCAGGTCGTTGAGGTCGCCGGAGAGCAGCACGGGGTGCTTACATCCTTCAATATGCTCCAACAGCCGTTGAACCTGGTGGCTTCGGGCAATAAACCCGCCTTTGAGCCGCCGGGCTATGTTGCGGCCTTTGGTTTTAAGCCCGGCTTCGCTCTGCATGGCCTCATCCACATCTTTTTGCTCAATGGCCATAGACTCCAGGTGCATGTTGTAGACCCGCAGCGTATCCTTAGACGGCAGCTTCACATCCACGTAAATGACCTGGTTTTTGGTAGGCCGGTCAAAAGAAACGCTTCCTTTTTCAATGATGGGGAACCGGGAGAAAATGGCCAGACCAAACTCTGCCCCAATGCTGTTGGTAAGCGCCTTTCCCACATAGATTTCACGGTCCTGCTGCTTGCCTACCCGTTTGCGGCTGTCATAGGTTTTATGGCCTTTCTCGTTGTAGAACTCCTGCAGGCAGAGAATATCGGCGGGATGTTCTGCCACCCACTGCATTTCCTCTTCGGGTAGTTCCGGGTTGTCGGCGTGCAGGTGCTTGTACACGTTGAAGACGCGCACGTTGTAGCTCAGCACTTTGATGCGCTGTTCCTCGGGCTCCGGCTCGGCGTCTGGGGTGTTGAGAGTGAAGTACCGCGTGTGCTGGCCCCAGAAAACAATGATCAGCAGCAAGGGTCCCAAGGCCCACAAAGGCCGCTGCCACAACCACAACAACAACATGATTCCGTTCATCACCAAGGCTCCGGGCAAAGACATGGCAATGAACCCGGCGGGCCAGAAAAGATGCGGCGGCACGTATTGGCAGGCTACTCCCAGCAAAAGCCAGAGCGTGGACAAAGACGTGAGAAATGAAAGAAACTTCCGGAGCACAGGGAAAAATTTAATCGCAGAAGTAAACCTACGCAAAAAACCGCACGCCGAAGAAAAAACGTAGGTTATTGCTCTTTTAACGGCATTTTAGGTCAAAGAGCCCTAAAACGGAACTTAAATATACAAAGGGGTTTTAAAATAGCTTAGTGGCCTCTCCGTTTTAAACTTGACCCAATGTGCCAAGTAATTGGAAATTATCCTCTAATTTTACATTCTTAACACCTTATTAGTAGAAGCTATGTTGTTATCCAGCTTATTATTCATCGGCAACTTAGGAACTGGCGAGATCATCGTCTTATTGTTGATCGTTCTGTTGCTGTTCGGCGCTAAGCGTATTCCTGACCTGGCCCGTGGCTTAGGAAAAGGTATCCGTGAGTTCAAAGACGCCACCAAGGAAATCAAAAATGACATTGAGAATGCGGCCAGCGATGACCGTTATTCCAACAACCAAAACAGAAATTATCCAAACAACGGCGGTTACTACAACCCTAACCCGCACGCCAACAACAACTATAACCAGCAAGGCTACAACCAACAACCTGGTTATAACCACCCTGGCAACGCTCCTTACAATAATGAGCCCGCTGCCAACCCAAACCCAACAACCCCTAACAACCCGAACGTTTAATACATGCGTTATACATCCCTTGACGCTATCCGCGAGGAGATAGGCCGAGGCGCACTCTCTTGCCGCCAACTGGTGGAGCAATACCTGCAGAACATTGCCGCTAAACGCCATCTCAACGCGTTCCTGGAAGTGTTTGAAGAAGAAGCCCTTCGGCGCGCCGAAGAAGTGGATGCCAAATTGCAGGCCGGCACCGCCGGCAAACTGGCCGGAATGGTGATTGGCATCAAAGACGTGCTGGCCTATGAGGGTCACGCGCTGCAGGCATCCAGCCAAATCCTGAACGGTTTCAAATCCCTTTACACCGCCACCGCCGTACGGCGCCTCCTGGCCGAGGACGCCATCATCATTGGTCGTCAGAACTGTGATGAATTTGCCATGGGTGGCTCCAATGAAAACTCCGCTTTCGGCCCTGCCCTCAATGAAGTAGACAACACCCGCGTACCGGGTGGCTCTAGCGGAGGTTCTGCCGTGGCCGTTCAAGCCGATCTTTGTTTGGCCTCCATCGGGTCAGATACCGGTGGTTCTGTGCGTCAGCCCGCGGCTTATTGCGGAGTGATAGGCGTGAAACCCACTTATTCCCGTATCTCCCGTTTCGGTCTTATCGCTTACGCTTCTTCTTTTGACCAGATTGGCGTGATCACGCAAAGCGTGGAAGATGCCGCCCTGCTGCTGGAAGTAATGGCTGGCCCAGATGAATTTGACAGCACCGTTAGCCAGCGCCCGGTACCAGCCTACAGCCAGAATCTTACCTTTGACCGCCCGGCCCGCATCGGGTTCATCCGTGATTCTTTTGAGAGCCCCGGGTTGAACACCGAGGTGAAAGCCGCCGTGCAGGGCGTACTGGACCAACTGCAGGCCGATGGCCATACCGTGGAAGCGGTAGAGTTCCCGTTCCTGGACTACATTGTACCTACATACTACATTCTTACCACCGCCGAGGCCAGCTCTAACCTGGGCCGCTATGACGGCGTGCGGTACGGTTTCCGGAGCGAGAACGCCACAGATCTGCCGTCTATGTACAAGAAAACCCGCTCTGAAGGATTCGGGAAAGAAGTACAGCGCCGCATTCTGCTGGGCACCTTCGTGTTGTCCGCTGACTACTATGACGCTTACTATACCAAAGCGCAGCAAGTACGTCGCTTGATCAAGGAGAAAACCGATGAACTCCTGAGCCAATACGATTTCCTGATTCTACCCACTACCCCTACCACGGCTTTCAAGATAGGGGAAAACACCAAAGACCCGCTGGCCATGTACCTGGAAGACATTTACACGGTACAGGCAAACCTGGCGGGTATTCCGGCTATTTCGTTACCAATTGGACACGATGCCGCAGGGCTCCCAATTGGGGTGCAGCTGATGACCAAAGCTTTTGGCGAAGAGCAATTGCTGGCCTTCTCCAAACAACTGATGAACCATCAACCACAAGTAAACGCCTAATGCGCAAAACTACCTTTCTTACTGGCCTTGTACTTACACTAGGCTTGGGCTCTGCGGCGCAGGCCCAGCAAGCGACCACACCGGTTTTCCCGGCGGTGCAAGTAAAAGACGCAACTAAGGTACTCGCAGACACCATTGAGTTTATTCCGGTAGAAACCGATGAGCTCATTCAGGACCGTCTGAGCTGTCTTGAACAGGAGATACCGTTGGAGTTCAACAAGCAGGTAAGAGGGTTGATTGACTACTTCACCATCCGGAACCGGAAATATACCCGGCGCGTACTGGAGCGGCAGCCGCTGTACTTCCCTATGTTTGAGAAGTACCTGGCCAAGCACAACATGCCAGATGAACTGAAATACCTGGCGGTGGTGGAATCGGCGTTGCTGCCCAAGGCGGTTTCCTCGGCCAAGGCAGTTGGTTTGTGGCAGTTCATGGACTTCACCGGCCGTGATTATCGTCTGGTGCAGAACCATTACCTGGATGAGCGCATGGACCCGGAGAAATCCACTGAGGCGGCCTGCAAGTTCCTGAAGCAACTGTACCGTATGTTCGGGAGCTGGGAAATGGCCTTGGCGGCCTACAACTGCGGTCCGGGCAACGTGAAGAAAGCCATTGCCCGCTCGGGCGGCAAGCGTACGTTCTGGGGCATTTATCCTTATTTGCCTAAAGAAACACGCGCCTACGTGCCTTCTTTCACGGCTCTGGTATACGCCATGAACCACGCGTCAGACCACAACATTCAGCCGTTGAACCTGCAGTATCCGGTAGAGGTAGACACCATGCTCATCAGCCAGCCTGTGGATCTGAAGTTGCTGGCTCTGCAACTGAACCTGCCCGAGGACCACATTGCCAACCTGAATCCGGCGCTGAAGCACAAGCACATTCCGGAGAACGTAGCCAATTTCCCACTGCGCATTCCGGCTACGGCAAGACCTTTCCTGGACCAGAACCGCATGGCCATCCTGGACTCGGCCCGTTACAAAGCTCCGGTAAGAGTGAAACTGCCGGTGCCTCAGGAGCCAGCCACCATGATGGCGAAAGCCGAGGTTGCAGTACCTGACAGCACCACCAAATTTTTCTATGTGGTTCGCCGCAACGACAATCTTTCCAAGATTGCGAAAGAGCAGAACGTGACCGTAGAGCAGTTAAAGGCCTGGAACAAGATCTCTGGCAACACCTTGCTGGCAAACCAGAAGCTGGTAGTGTACAAGCCTGAGAGCAAGAATCCGCAGGACGTGAAGCTGAAGGAAACTCCGGCCTCAGAGACCACGCTGTTGGCCTCAGCCGATGAGGTGGCTTCTTCTAACGGCAAGTTAGCGGGGCCTAACGCAGAAGGTATGCCTAAGGAAAATGCGGCCACTGCTGCGGTTGCCAAGAAAGCGATAGCAAAGAAAGGTACGGTAGAAAAACCGCAGACCATTCACCATGTTCAGCCCGGCGATACACTTTGGAATATCTCCAGACGTTACAACAACGTGAGTGTGGAACAGCTGAGAAAAGCCAACAAACTGAAAGACGACGAACTGAAACCAGGCATGAAGCTGATTGTAGGCTGATTCTGGCAGTAAAACATAACTAGCATCTCTGGCTCAGGCTTGGGATGCTTTTTGTTTTTCCGGTGTTTTCGCCCAGACAGCCCTAAAACAGACCGACGTTTTAAGCAAGATATGGCAAAACCAGGCCGGAAACCATCTGAGAGTATTACCCCGCTCTAGCGGAATAACCTAGAATACAACACAAGAACTGAAGGACATGATTAAGATTAACAAGGAAGATGCGCTGAATTATCACAGCCAGGGGCAACCCGGTAAGGTAGAAGTGGTGCCTACCAAAATGGTGAGCACCCAGATGGACTTAGCCCTTGCTTATTCGCCAGGCGTAGCAGAGCCTTGTAAAGAGATTGCTGCCAACAAAGAAGATGTGTACAAATACACCGCCAAAGGCAACCTGGTAGGTGTGATCTCCAACGGAACCGCCGTGCTGGGCTTAGGCAATATTGGACCTGAGGCTTCTAAACCGGTAATGGAAGGGAAAGGCGTTCTGTTCAAGAAATTTGCCGGTATTGATGTGTTTGACATCGAGATTGACTCTACTGACCCCGAGGAGTTCGTGCGCATTGTGAAGTCTTTGGAACCCACCTTCGGGGGCATCAACCTGGAAGACATCAAAGCCCCGGAAAGCTTCAAGATTGAGAATGCCCTGCGCGAGCAGATGAATATTCCGCTCATGCACGATGACCAGCACGGGACGGCCATCATTTCCAGCGCCGCCCTGCTGAACGCCCTGGAACTGGTAGGCAAAGACATCAGAAAGATCCAGATGGTGATCAACGGAGCCGGGGCCGCCGCTATTGCCTGCGCCAAGTTATACCTGGCCTTGGGTGTGGACATTGACAATATTGTCATGTTTGACAAAGACGGCATCATTAACCCGCACCGCAATGACCTGGACATCTACCGTGCCCAGTTTGTGACCACCCGTAAAATCACCACCCTGGCCGAGGCTATGGAAGGCGCTGATGTGTTCATTGGCCTGAGTGCCGGTAACGTGCTGGCCCCAGAACTGGTGAAACGCATGGCTGCTGATCCTATCATTTTCGCGCTGGCTAACCCAGACCCGGAGATTGCCTACGAAACCGCCATGGCCACCCGCGAGGACTTGATTATGGCTACTGGCCGGTCAGACCATCCTAACCAGGTAAACAACGTATTGGGTTTCCCTTATATCTTCCGGGGTGCCCTGGACGTACGCGCCACCGAGATCAACGAGGCCATGAAACTGGCCGCCGTTTATGCCCTGGCCGAGCTGGCCAAAGAAGCCGTGCCAGACATCGTGCACAAGGCCTACGGGGATAACACCATCGCTTTCGGCCGCACATACCTTATCCCTAAGCCGCTGGATCCGCGCCTGATCACCACCGTGAGCCCGGCCGTAGCCAGAGCCGCTATGGAGTCTGGTGTGGCCCGTCAGCCAATCACCAACTGGGAGCGGTATCACCATGAGTTGCAGGCCCGCATTGGTATTGACCAGAAACTGATGAACCGCGTGCTTACCCAGGCCCGCCAGAACCCTAAAACGGTGGTTTTCGCGGAGGCAGACAACTACAAGATTCTGAAGGCGGCCCAAACGGTAATGGAGCAGAAGCTGGCCTACCCTATTCTTTTAGGCGAGCGGGCCCTTATCCAGGAGCTGGTGGAGGAATTCAACATGGACCTGACTGGCTGCGTGATCATTGATCCGCGCGAGGAAGACGCCAAATGTGAGCAATTTGCCCATCTGCTCTACGAGAAGCGCAAGCGCAAAGGACTTACCCTGTACGACTGCCGCAAACTGGTGCGTGACCGCAACTACTTTGGCTGTATGATGGTGGAAACCGGCGAGGCAGATGCGCTTATCTCTGGTCTTACCCGCGAGTACTCCTCTACCATTAAGCCTGCCCTGCACGTGATCGGTGTGGAAGAAGGAGTGAACAAGGTAGCGGGTATGTACATCATCCAGAACAAGAAAGAGCCTTACTTCTTCTCAGATACTACCGTGAACCTGCAGCCTACCGCCGAGGAACTGGTAGACATCATTGGCTTGACGGCCCGCTACGTTCGCTTCTTTGACCGGGAGCCGCGTATTGCCGTGCTTTCTTACTCCAACTTCGGGTCTAGCTCTGGGCAGGTGCCTACCAAAACCCGCGAGGCTACCCGTCTGGCCAAACTCCGCTACCCAGACCTGCTCATTGACGGGGAGATGCAAGCCAACACCGCCCTGAACACCGATTTGCTGCGCGAACACTATCCGTTCAGTGAACTGGCCAACGTAGGAGCCAACACGCTCATCTTCCCAGGCTTGGCAGCGGGTAACATGGCGTATAAACTTTTACAGGAAATTGGCGGGGCAGAAGCCATTGGGCCTATCCTGATGGGCATGCGCAAACCCGTGCATATCTTGCAGTTAGGTTCCTCGGTGCGGGAAATCATCAATATGGTAGCCATTGCCGTGGTAGATGCCCAGACGTGCAAGGCTAAACTCTAAATAGTACTAGTACGTACTGCGTTGTACTACAGCGTAGCGTCCAATACTTACCTAATTATACTCATATTCTGTTTTGAGCTTCTTTCCTCAAAAAGAGGCTCAAAACAGAATTTTTACTTATATTATTTACCGTATTTCACCCTTTATTACGCTGGTCACATGATCGCATATTTAGATGGCCGTCTGGCCCAGAAAGATCCCACTTTCGTGATTATAGACGTGGGAGGCGTGGGCTATGAGCTTCGTATTTCATTGAATACCTACGGGCAATTGCCCGAGGGGGAGCGTTGCCGTCTGTACACCCACTTGCACATCAAAGAAGATGCGCATACGCTGTATGGCTTTGCCACTCCCGCTGAGAAAAGCGCGTTTCTGCATTTGATTTCTATTTCGGGCGTAGGCCCTAACACAGGTCTCATGATTCTCTCCTCCCTTACCGTGCAGGAGGTGCAGCAGGCCATTGTGCGCGAAGATGTGCGCACCATTCAGCAGGTGAAAGGCATTGGCGCCAAAACCGCCCAGCGGATTATCCTGGAACTCCGCGATAAATTCCGGAAAGGCCTGGGAGCAGACTCCGTAAATGTCTCATTTGGTGCTGCGCACAATACCTCCCGGGAGGAGGCGTTATCTGCATTGGTGACCTTAGGTTTTGCGAAGAATGTCGCCGAGAAAACCTTAGACAATATCATAAAGCGGGAAGGTGCAGGCCTCACCGTGGAAGAAATGATCAAGTTCGCTTTGAAGTCATCCTAAGAAACTTCCCCATTATTTGTGTTTTACAAGAGAAAGCCTCACATTCTTACAGCCGCAGTAGGGTTGGTGTCGTTGATGGCTTGGCTTACCCAAGCCGAGCCTAGTAGTTTTCCCATGTCAGGTATTAGTACTATGGGCGTGGAGTCGTCTGAAGAAGAAGAGCCCCAGGACACAACTAAAAACCAAGGGTATATTCCTTCCAGACGCCCCAAGCTGATCTTTGACGATCGGCGGGGCGATCCGTTTTCCAATAGAACCACGCTGTCGCCGTTGATTCTGCCGCTTCCTAAAAACGTGGAGTTGCAGGTGGTGCCAGATGACAGTCTCAAGCGTTTCGAGATCACGGAGCAGATTGGCGGTTATGACTACCGCGATCCCAGCACCATGACCTTTGAAGAGTACTCCCGTTACCAGCAGCAAAAGGCCATCAGGGATTACTGGCGTACCAAATCTGCCGCGCTGGATGAGCAGAACCCTGCCGCACCCAGCCGCCGCCTGGTACCTACCATTGACGTAGGGGGCCGCACCTTTGACCGCCTGTTTGGGGGCAACACCATTGACATCCGGCCCAACGGGTTGGCCACGCTTAAATTTGGGGCTCTGTTTAACAAGAACGAGAACCCGGCCATTCCTCTGCGTCAGCAGAGCATCGGGGACTTTGAGTTTGACCAGAGCATCGCCCTGAACATTGACGGCCGCATTGGCGAAAAAATGCGCATCACTGCCAACTGGGATACCAAGGCCAACTTTGATTTCGAGAACAACCTCAAACTGGAGTACACCGGCTACCCAGAGGAGATCATTCAGAAAATTGAGGCCGGAAACGTAAGTCTTCCGCTCAACAACTCGCTTATCTCCGGGGGCCAGAACCTGTTTGGCCTCAAAGCCCAGTTACAGTTAGGGAAACTGTCTGTGACAGCCATTGCCGCCAACCAGCGCGGGAGCATTGACGCGGTAGACATTCAGAACGGAGCCCAGAACCGCCGCTTTGAGATTAGAGCGGATGAGTACGACCGTGACCGCCACTTCTTCCTGGCTCAGTTCTTCCGGAACCGCTATGACCAGGCTCTCCGCAATCTGCCACTGGTGAACTCCGGTATTGTGATTCGCCGCCTGGAGGTGTACATCACCAATGACAACCGTTCCACGCAGAACCTGCGGAACGTAGCGGCTTTGATGGACTTGGGCGAGCCGAATCCGTTCAGGGCACGTTTCAGCAACAATTTACCGGCTGGGTCCGGTGCCGGGAATGGCCAGAACAACCTTTATGGTGGGCTCTCGGTTAGAAACAACACCCAGATAGACAACTTTCTGGAGGGCTTAGGGCTGCAGAAAACGGTAGACTTTGAGCACGTACGCGCCCGCAGGCTAGACCAGACCGAGTATAAATTCAACCCGCAGCTAGGTTACATTTCCCTGAATGCCGCCCTGTTACCAGAGCAGGTATTGGGCGTGGCGTTTGAGTACACCCTGAATGGTCGTACTTATAAAGTAGGGGAACTGCAGGAAGACTACCAGAACGTACCAGAAGACCAGGTGATTTTCCTGAAGTTGTTGCGCGCCACCAACCCAGGACTGAACACCCCCACCTGGGACCTGATGATGAAAAACGTCTACGCTCTGAATGCAAACCAGATTGAGCGCCAGAACTTCCAGTTGAACCTGGTGTACAAAGACGATGCTACCGGTGGCGATTTGACCAGTTTCCAGGATGAGTCAAGACTGAAGGGAATTCCGCTGATTCAGGTGTTTAACCTGGACAACGTGAATACCAACAATGACCCGCCCAAAGACGGTAATTTCGACTTTTTGTCGGGCATCACCATTGACCCTGAGACTGGCCGTATTTATTTCCCGCAGGTAGAGCCGTTTGGGTCTTACCTCCGCTCGCAATTCACGCCGGGCACAGAAGACCAATACATCAACAAGTACGTTTTCCAGGAGCTGTATGACTCTATAGTGACCGATGCCCAGCAGTTCTCCCAGAAAAACAAATACTTCATCCAGGGCCGTTACCAAGCCTCCAGCACCGATGAAATTACGCTTCCGGGCATTCGTATTGCCGAGGGATCGGTAGCGGTGTATTCAGGTGGAACCCGTCTGGTAGAAGGCCAGGATTATCAGGTGTTCTATGATTTGGGACGGGTAAAGATCCTGAACCCGAGTTACCTTAACACGGCCAGCAACCTGCGGATCACCTATGAAAAAGCGGATATCTTAAGTGTGCAGCCCCGAACGCTCTTGGGTGCGCGCTTTGATTACAAGGTAGACAATGACTTGATTCTGGGCGCCACGGTCTTACACCAGGGGGAACGGCCGTTCATCCAGCGGGTGAACATTGGCGATGAGCCCAGCAACAACACTATTTATGGGTTTGACATCAACTACCGCCGTGATTCCAGGTTCCTGACCCGCTTAACCGATAAGCTGCCTTTCCTGCAAACCAAGGAAACGTCTACCATCACCCTAGGGGCCGAGATGGCGCAACTGGTTCCGCAGAAAACCAAGTTTGAGGGCGAAGACGGAGTCTCTTACATAGATGACTTTGAGAACGCCAAAACTCCGTACTCTCTGGGCGGCTTCAACACCAATGCTTGGCGTTTGGCGGCTACTCCTGCCCCATTGGTGAACGGCGCTACCGGCCTGGCGTATGCGTACAACCGGGCTAAACTGGCCTGGTATACCATTGACCAGATTTACTACACGGCCAATAACCTGCGGCCAGGCAACATCTCCAGAGAAGAGTTGGAGAACCACTACGTACGTGGGGTGCAGCGCCGGGAGATCTTCCCTAACCGTGACCCAGAAACCAACAACACCTTTGAGTATACCTTTGACCTGGCGTACTATCCAAGTGAACGGGGGCAGTACAACTACAACCCTTTGGTAAGCAATGATGGACGCTTTCTAACCGATAGAGGCAACATCCGCAATCACTGGGCGGGTATTAGCCGGGAGATTTCCTTCGATAACAACTTTGACAACGCTAACATTGAGTACCTGGAGTTCTGGATGATGGACCCCTTCATCAAAGGTGACCGGGGCCGTCGTATCATTACCGGCGAAGATGATGCCCGTAACAGCCAGGACGAAAACGGAAAACTGGTTTTCAACTTGGGTAACATCTCGGAAGACATCCTGAAAGACCAGCGGTACCAGTTTGAAAACGGCTTGCCCACCGATGGTAACACGCAGAACACTGAGCAAACTGCTTGGGGTCGGGTAACCCGTACCCAGTTCCTGACCGATGCCTTTGACAGTGAACCAGGCTCTCGCCCGTTCCAGGACATTGGCCTGGATGGTTTGAACGACAGCGATGAACGTGCCTTCTTCCAGGGAATCTACGGTTCTTTGCCAGACCCGTCTGCCGATAATTTCCGGCATCACCTGGATCCTAGTTATGACGCCAACAACGTAGGGGTGCTGGGCCGCTACAAAGATTTCAATGGGATGCAGGGTAACTCCCCGGTGAATAGCGAGCTTTCTTCCAACGCTTTCCCAGACAAAGAGGACCTGAACAAAGACAACGTAATCAGTGATACGGAGCAGTATTATGAGTACAGCATTGACCTGCGTCCTGGCCGCCTGAATGTGGGTGATAACTACATTGTAGACAAAGTAGACTCTGTAGATGCCGGGGGCAATAAAGTGCGTTGGTACCAGTTCCGGATTCCGGTGAGAAAACCAACCGGTAACGTAAACAACATGCAGGGTTTTAAATCCATCCGGTTCATGCGCATGTACATGACCCAGTTTGAACTGCCGGTGGTGATGCGCTTTGTGCAGATGCAGTTTGTTTCTAACCAGTGGCGTACGTATAACTCCATCCTTTCCAACGGAGCACCCTGCGTGGGCGACTGCGATGCCGATGCGTCGGCTTTTGAGGTATCTTCTGTAAGTATTGAAGAAAACGGCGAAGTAGACCCGGGCACCATTCCGTACGTGGTACCTCCGGGAGTAGAGCGCCAGCGTGACTATTCTTCGGCCAACAACCGCCGTCAGAATGAGCAGTCCTTGCAGTTATGCGTGGAGAACCTGAGAGATTCTTTCAGCAAGGCGGTGTACAAAAACGTGTCGCAGGACATGCTTATTTACAAGCGCCTGAAAATGTACATCCACGCCCAGAGCGCCAGCGGAACCCAGGACAACGAAGTAAACGCTTTCATTAGAATTGGTACCGACTTCACCCAGAACTACTATGAGTTCTCTATCCCGCTGAAGATGACCCCGGCCGGCAGCCGTGACCCGTACCAGATCTGGAATGAGCAGAACTTCATTGATGTAGCTTTTGACGAGTTTGTTCGCCTGAAATCAAGACGGAACCAAGCCAACTGGCCATTGAACCAGGTCTTCTCCGAAACCCGTGACGATGGCAAGGTTTTCAGAGTGATTGGTAACCCAGATTTCAGTGATGTACAAAGCCTGATGCTTGGTCTGGAAAACCCGGCCACGCCTGATAAAGCTTCCCATTCAATCTGTATGTGGGCAAACGAACTACGCGTGTCTGACTTTGACCGCACCGCGGGTTGGGCTGCTACTGCCCGGGCCAACGTGAAACTGGCAGATTTTGCCAACATCACCGCTACCGGTTCTTATACCACTGTGGGCTTTGGAGGCATTCAGCAGCGGGCGGCGCAAAGAGCCCGTGAGACCACTGGCCAGTTTGATATTACCGCCAACGTAGCGGCAGAAAAGCTGTTGCCTGCCAAACTAGGCCTGGTAGTTCCATTGTCAGTGCAATACGGAACCACCATCAGCGAGCCGCGCTTTGACCCGCTGGACCGAGACACTGAATTAGACCTATCGTTGCAGAAGTTTGAGAATAACGAAGAACGGGATAATTACCGGAAGGAAGTCGTCAGTCAGACCACTACCAAGAGCATCAACTTGCTCAACGTCCGGAAAGAGAAGACAGACCCTGAAGCGAAGAGCCGTATCTATGACATAGAGAACCTGTCGTTCTCCTATGCCTACACCGAGGTGCTGCATACTGATATCTCTACCGACCGTAACTTCTCCAAGACCTACAACGGAGGTATTGCCTACACCTATAACAACACGCCTAAGAGCTATACGCCGTTTGCGGAGGTGAAAGCCTTCCAGTCGCCGTACCTGCGGTGGCTGAAGGAGTTCAACTTCTCGTTGGTGCCAAGCAGAATTGCCATCAGAGCAGACCTGGACCGCCGGTACAATGAAACATTCCTGCAGGGGCGCACTTCGCCGTACAGCTTGCCAGATACCGCCGGTTTTCTGCCTACTTTCCAGAAATCGTTCTTCTTCAACCGCATCTATGACATAAAGTGGGATCTGACTAAGAGCCTTTCTCTGGATTACACGGCTACTAACCGGGCTGTGGTTGACGAGCCAAACGGCCGTATCAACGAAGAAGTAGACTCTTTGCGCTGGAAAAACGATGAAATCTGGCACAACCTGAGACGCTTTGGCCGAAACACCAACTTCAACCAGGTGATAGCCTTCACGTACCGCTTGCCATTGGATAAATTCCCGCTGACCGACTGGATTTCTGCCGATGCCCGTTACCAGGCCGGATTTACCTGGACCTCGGCTTCTACTGCCCTTAGCCGGAACGATACCTTGCAACTAGGAAACACCATTGAAAACAACACCGAGACCAGCATTAGCGGTAAGTTGGATCTGGTGCGCCTGTACAACAAGGTAAAATTCCTGAAGGCCGCCAATGAAGCTTCTCCGCGGCCAAGCGTGCAGCAACAGCCCATCAGGTCGCAGGCTCAATCGGTGGCAGATACTACCCAGCAGCGCGAAATGAAAGTGCTGAAAGGAATCCTGCGGGCGTTGATGTCAGCACGGTCTGTCAACTTCACCTATGCGCGCACTGAGGGTACGTTGCTGCCCGGCTTCCTGCCTACGTCCAGGAACTTCGGGTTAGCCGATGGGTTTGGGGCTCCGGGACTGGACTTCGTGCTAGGAAAGCAGTACGAGCTGGATGATCTTTATAACCGGGCCAACCGCGAAGGCTGGTACACTGATAGCAGCCAGTACCTGAACACGCCGCTTAGCTCCTTGAAATCCATCAACCTGACCGCCCGAGCTACCTTGGAGCCGTTCCGGAACTTCATCATCACGCTGGATGGAGCCATGAACAAATCTGAGATTGACGAGGTGTTCTACCGCCGGGATTCGGCGTTGGTGGTGCAGCGGCAAAACCCGTTCACTACCGGTTCTTACCGCGTTTCGTTCATTTCTGTGAAAACCATGTTTGAATCAGGATCTGGCAACAACTCAGAGGCGTTTGAAACGTTCATCCGCAACCGTGCCGCCATTGCCAGCCGTTTGAACGACGCTAACCAGGGACCGGGCGTTTATGCCCTGAATTCTCAGGATGTGTTGATTCCGGCGTTCCTGCACGCTTACCAGGGCAAGGACGTGAACGGGTACAAAGCCAAGCCAACCAAACCGTTTGATGCCATTCCGCTGCCTAACTGGAACGTGGTGTACAACGGCTTGTCAACGCTGCCGTTCTTCCAGCAGTATTTCAGCTCGTTCACCCTGAACCACGCCTACCAGTCCAGCTACACGGTGGCTAACTTCAGCACGGCGCTCAATTACAACTTTGAGCCGCAGGGCTTCCCAGACCAGGTAAACGAACAGACCGGCGAGGTGATTCCGTACTACATCGTCAGCCAGGTAGCCATCACGGAGAGCATGTCGCCGCTCATCGGGATCAACTTCCGGACCAAAGGGCAGATCACCGGTCGTCTGGAATACAAAACCCAGCGCAACCTCCTGCTGAACATGACCAACGCGCAGGTAACCGAGAACGGCATCAAAGACATTGTGGTAGGCTTGGGCTACAGCGCCACCAACTTTAAGCTGCCGTTCAAGATTGGCGGCAAGCGCACGCTGGAGAACGAACTGACCATGCGCCTGGACTTCACCATTCGGGACAATGAAACCATTCAGCGGACAATTGCGGTAGACACCAACGGAAATGAGTACCAGAACAATCTCACTACCGCGGGTGCCCTGCAGGTGCAAATCAGGCCAACCATTGATTACGTGGTGAGCCAGCGCCTGAACCTGCAGTTCTACTACACCCAAAACATAAATGATCCTAAAGTGGCCAACGCCTTCCGGAACACCGTAACAGAGGGTGGTGTGCAGCTCCGGTTCAGTTTATCTGACTAGCGCTTGCGACACGAGCCAAAAAGAATGTATTTTTGAGAAAACTTAATCAAATTACCTATGAACTTCCCTGAGGAGCTGAAATACACCAAAGACCACGAGTGGGTGCGCATTGAAGGCGATGTAGCGTATGTGGGCATTACTGATTTCGCGCAGCGCGAACTGGGCGATATTGTGTACGTAGACATTGACACCCTTGACAAAGACGTGGCCAGAGAAGAAGTATTTGGCACCGTAGAGGCGGTGAAAACCGTTTCTGACCTGTTTAGCCCATTGTCTGGCCAAGTACTGGAAATCAATGACAAATTAGACGGCAGCCCTGAGCTGGTAAACTCTGACCCATACGGCGATGGCTGGATGATCAGAATGTCTATCTCTAACGAAGCTGAATTAGCCGAGCTTCTCTCTGCAGACGCGTACCGCGAACTGGTAGGCGCCTAAGTACCATATGGCAGTGCGTTTTGCATATTATGCACTGGCGCTGGGGTGGGCAGTGGTCATTCTGGTATTGACTTTACTGCCCGCCCAGGCGTTACCACCCGGTCCTGACTGGGACTTTATCACCGTTGATACCCTGGTGCATGCCATTCTCTTCGGGGTTCAGCTGCTTCTCCTTCTCTTCGGGTTCCTGCGCGATCCCTCCGTTTTGCTCAGCAGGCGGCTTGTTACCTATTCTTTCCTTTTTGTGGTGTTCTTCGGCATCCTGGTAGAGATCCTGCAGGGTTCCATGGGCTTAGGCCGCCAGGCAGATCCGGTTGATGCCATCAGCAACACCATTGGCTGCTTCTTTGGCCTGGGCATCTGGGTTTTGATTCCTCGCCGTTTTTAGGCTATTTTCAGGAAATCAGACCTAAAAGACGCTTTATGTTACGGGCCCATCGGCTATTTACCTGCCTTGTTCTTTTACTAATATGCCTCACCAGCCAGGCCCAGGATATGGCGCAGGTAAGGCAAACCATTTCTACTCTTTCTTCCCCTGCCCTGCACGGCCGGGGCTACGCCTTCAAAGGGGATAGCATTGCCGCCAGTTACCTGCAGAAAGAGTTTGCGGCCATAGGCTTGCGCCCGTTCACCCCAGGCTATCAGCAGCCGTTCACGCTGCCCATCAACATCCTGGATAA
Source organism: Sabulibacter ruber (assembly GCF_017355955.1). Classification (GTDB taxonomy): domain Bacteria; phylum Bacteroidota; class Bacteroidia; order Cytophagales; family Hymenobacteraceae; genus Nibribacter; species Nibribacter ruber_A. The sequence goes on from NZ_JAFFID010000001.1 coordinate 2,781,018, forward strand.
TCGGCTCAGTTTGCAAATTGACGGCAAAGCCCTGACACCGGGCGTGGACTTTCTTGCCCATGGTGCCACCGGCCCGGGAAAAGGCGAAGGCAAGGTTTACGAGATAGATACCCTCATTTTGCAGGACGTAGACGTGGCGCAGCAATTCCTCACCAATAATCTCCGTAATAAGGTATTGGTAGTGCATCAGCGGCATTTCCAGCAATTGCTGTCTTTACCCGAGCCATTTCAGCCACAGCTCAGAAGTATTGCGGGTGTGATAGTGCGGCAAAAAGGCCCCAAACTGATGGGCACGGTACGCGGCGAACAGCTTCCTTTTCCGGTGCTGGAAGTGCTGGAAAAAGCCTGGCCGGTCAACGCCAAAAAGGTTAGTTATACGGTAGATGCCCGTCTGGAACCAAACTACAAAAGCCAAAACGTGATTGGGTTTATACCCGGCAAAGTCAAGCCAGATTCTTTTGTGGTCATCACCGCCCATTATGATCATTTGGGGCACCAAGGCAAAGAGCTATACTTCCCCGGCGCCCATGACAATGCCAGTGGTACCGCCATGCTCTTAGAACTGGCCCGGTGGTACGCCCAACCCCAGAACGCGCCAGCTTATTCCATTGCGTTTATGGCCTTCGCGGGCGAAGAAGCTGGCTTGGTGGGTTCCCGTTTCTACACCGAAAATCCGCTCTTCCCCTTAGGCAACATCAAGTTCCTGCTGAACCTGGATCTGATGAGCACCGGAGAAGATGGCCTGATGGTGGTAAACGGCAGTGTCTTCCCCAAACAATTCGCCCTGCTGCAACAACTGAATCAACAGCACCAATACCTTCCGCAGATTAAAAGCAGAGGCAAAGCCGCCAATTCAGACCATTATTTCTTCTCTGAGAAAGGCGTACCGGCGTTCTTCTTTTACACCTTAGGCGGCACCACCACTGAGTACCACCACCCCAATGACAAAGCCGAAACGCTACCGCTTACCAAGTTCAAAGAAGTAATGGCTCTGATCCAGGTATTCATCAAAAATCTATAGTGCTAGGTGCAGGCGTTTCAGAACTGTTTTCATGGAAACTGCTCTAAAATGCTACTCTCAGATGCAGATGAAACTGGTATCTTGAACAATTGAGTTATAGAAACTAGTTATAAAACTGGCCATTTAAATAATTCCTTTGAACACGCAAAAGCCTCACTCCTGAATACAGAGTGAGGCTTTTGCATAGTAATGGAAACAATGTACGTTATTGTTGAAGCATCACCCGCCGAACTACCACCCCTTTATCGGTAGTCATTCTAATGAGGTAGATACCGTTAACCTTCGAATTGATAGAAAGCTGAATGGGTTGGCTTCTCACATGCTTTGGAGAAGTTACCTCCTGCAACACTTTTCCTACCGCATCGCACACCTGAATGCTAGAAATGGTGGCTTCAGAAGAAGATATGAACACGGTACCGGTAGTTGGGTTTGGTGCGACTTGTAGAGCCCGCAGGGCAATATCCTCTTCTGCCCCCAATGGATCACCGTCAACTTTTACATCATCCAAGTAGAGGTTGTTCTCGAAATCCGTCACATGCCGGAACTTGATGAGCACTGTTTTAGCTGAAGCAAAACTTGCCAGGTTAACAGTTTCCAACCTCCACTGCGAAGCGGTTGGTATAAACTCTTCCTTGGTAAAATAAGGAGTAGTAGTTGTCAAGGCTTGGCCAGCCTTTTGGTACAAGCGCTGGTAAGAGCTTCCGCAGTTGGTAGATACCCACACTTCCAATGTATCAGAAAATTCGGTTTCTGAGTACAAAGCATACGCTAATTGGAAGGTAAGTTTTGGCGACGTACGGCTGGTCAAATCTAATGGTGGCAACAGCAGTTCATCCACTAAGCCGTTTGCGCTGTATTCCTTGTTACGCATGAAGGCAGATGCGCTGCCAGACTTAGCGGCAAGAGTAGTGCGCTGCCATGTAAGGTCGCTATCTGGATTATTGATTGCCCAACCCGTTGGCGGGAACGTAGCACTTTCAAACCCTTCCTGCAGCGGCAGAGGACTGCCTTGCACCTGGAAGGAAGTGGACAGAGCATCATTTGAGGCGTTGGCATCTGTTACAGCATTATTTCTGGAAGTAATGCTGAAAGTAATGGTATGCGCTCCGTTGGCTACAGTTAGCTCAGGAATTGTAAGAGTAGCACTCTGGAAGGACGCCAAAGAACCTGTCCAGTCAAAAGTCTGAGTTGTTCCGTTGTCAATCTTATATTGGATCTGCGCAGAAGTAAGTGTTTGAGTTCCTCGGTTACGCAGGACTATTGCCGGAGTAAAGGCATTGGCACAAAGTACGCTTTGCGGCGAATTTATCTGTAGTAGCGCAGCATCTAAGCCTGGCACTTGCACTGTTTCACAACCTTTTGATGTAAGTAAGCCAGACCTATATGTGTTGATTGCATGATGCATAACATCTTTTTGCCCTTTGGTGAACATGTTCATGCAGGCATCATCTGTGTAGTCCATATAGTTCATGAACATGTCACTGGTGTTATTACAGGTAGAGTGCGGGAAGGTAGGACAACCGTTGTTTGCTTCCTGTTGCGTTGGAGTATCCCCTACTTGGTCATCGCCGCAGTCTGCGTCACCCCAAATGTGGAAAAGATTGAGCCAATGGCCAACTTCATGGGTAGCAGTACGGCCTAAATTGTAAGGGGCTGTTACCGCTCCGGTTGTTCCAAAGTACCTGTAATCAATAACTACTCCGTCTGTGGTTACTGGTCCTGAGTTGGGAAACTGCGCATACCCAAGTATGCTTTCCCTGGTATTTAGTCTACCTACCCAAATATTCAGGTACCGCTTAGTGTCCCAAGCATCTTTCCCGTTGGTGCTTGAAAACTTTATTTTGTTGTCTCCAATTTCAAAAGCAGTAACAGAAGTTCTGGTGCGAGTAATGCCGGTAGTAGGCTCCCCATTGGGATCTTGTTTTGCCAGACAGAACTCAATTTCAGTATCAGCCGCAAGGTTCTTGAACAGTTCGGGTGTTTTATTCGCATCGGTGTTCAGCCTCCGGAAGTCTTTGTTCAGCACGTTGATCTGGGATTGGATCTGCGCATCTGAGATGTTCATCTGGTTGTTGAAATACACCACGTGCACTACTACCGGAATAGTTACCACCTGCCCCAGCGGCTGCTCTCCATTACGGCCGTACTTCACGCCCGTAGTAGATGCTTGTCTGGCCTGCTGCTGAAGTTTCACGCGTAGGTTTGGAGTTTCGCGCTCCAGTTGTTGCACATACTCCATAGTACCGCAGGAGCGGCCTTGGGCAAAGATTTCGCTTATTCCCAAAAGAAAAAGGAAAAGAACAGCTAGTAGTTTTCGGGACATAGGTTCTGCACGTTTTATGGGTGATTTTTAGAAAGCAGACCAAAAACAGATGGCTACAAGATGTTGTTTAGCTGCTCTTTGATTTTTTCCAGTTCTTCCTTCATCTCCACCACCAAATGCTGGATGGTAGCATCGTTTGCTTTAGACCCAATGGTGTTGATTTCGCGGCCTATTTCCTGAGAAATGAACGCCAGTTTCTTTCCGGTTGGCTCTGGCAAATACACGGTCTCAGTAAAGTAGTGCAGGTGGTTCACCAGGCGTACTTTTTCTTCGGCAATGTCTAGCTTCTCAATGTAGTAAATCATTTCCTGCTCAAAGCGGTTCTGGTTGAAAGCCTCAGAGGAACTGATCTCCTGCAAATGCCCCTGGATGCGCTGCCGGATGTGCTCTACCCGGGTAGGATCGTGTTTGTCAACTTCGGCCAGCAGAATCCGGATGCGGTCTATGTAGGAAACGATTTCGTTTGTCAAAGCCTTGCCTTCATCGGCCCGGAACGTGTTGAAATTATGGATGGCTTGCGTCAATAAAGGGGCTACCTGCTCCCAGGCTACTTCCTCGGTTTTGGGCTCATCGGCGGCCTCGGTCTGCAACACATCTGGCATGTGCAAAGCCAGCCGGAACAGATCCTGGGTGGGGGCGTTCAACGCGGTGGCGGCTTGCTCCAGCTCCTGGTAGTACTGTTTCAGGAGTTCTGTGTTGATCTTGCTGCGGGTGGCGTTGGCTTTGTTCCTGCTGACCTCAATGGTAAGGTTTATCTTTCCCCTGACCAGGCTTTTGCTGATGATGTTCCGTATTTCCAGTTCTTTATCAGATAACCCGCGCGGAATCCGCAGGCTCAGGTCCAGAGATTTAGAGTTAAGCGATTTCAGCTCAATGCTGACCGTGTAGGCATCGGTCTCTAATTGGGCAGACCCAAACCCGGTCATGGATAATAGCATAAGGCGTAATATAAAATGGTAAAAAGTAAATTTATAAAAAAAGCGGCACTCTCTCTATCTTAGGGGCGGCTTCCTAAGAACCCTTAGGTATTTTCTTTATCTTTGTCCTATGAAATTTGGAGTTGTCGTTTTCCCAGGGTCCAACTGTGACCAGGATGTTATTGATGCCTTACAACACACCACTCAGCAGGAAGTTGTACGTCTTTGGCACAAAGAGCATGATTTGCAGAACTGTGATTTCATAGTGCTGCCAGGAGGTTTCTCTTATGGTGACTATCTGCGTTCCGGCGCTATTGCCCGGTTCTCCCCCATTATGCAGGAAGTAGTGAAGTTTGCTAACTCCGGCGGATACGTTTGGGGTATCTGCAACGGGTTCCAGATTTTGACGGAAGCCGGCCTGCTGCCAGGAGCTCTGCTTCGGAACACAAGCCAGCAGTTCATCTGCCAGAACGTATACATTACTCCTGAAAATACAGAGGCGCTGCCTACCGCTTTACTGGAGCCCGGCAAAGCTTACCAAATTCCGATTGCCCACGGAGAAGGCCGTTTCCACGCCGATGCCGATACCCTGAAGCAACTGGAAGACAATGGCCAGATCATGTTCCGTTACTGCGATGCCAACGGCGAGGTAAATGAGTACTGCAACTGCAACGGTAGCTTGCTCAACATTGCCGGGGTATCCAACAAAAACAAAAACGTGTTTGGCATGATGCCTCACCCAGAGAGAGCCGTTGATCCAGACTTAAATAACACCGATGGTCGCTTAATGTTTGAGTCGCTTTTACAGGCAACCGTACAGGCGTAAGCACTTAATCTTTGTTATAAAAAGAAGAGGCTCCTTCATGAGAGAAGGAGCCTCTTCTTTTTAAGTTGGGTAAGAGCTTTAAAGAAGCCAATTTCCGTTTGTCTTGAGCTCTATCAAAAAAACAGAAAGCCTCCTTCCGCAAGAAGGAGGCTTTCTGTTTTCAGGCCATTTTAGGGAAATTAAAGCTAAAACAAGTAGGTTTTACTCCTACAGGCTATTAGAAGTCATAGCCCATGGAGAAGTAGAATTTAGGTCCTTCGCGTCTTAAATCTTTCTCGCCCCAGGCCACGTCAAACCGGCCATAGACGCCTAGCAATGTAGTGCGGGCCCCTAACCCGTAGCCATACATGAACGGGTTACGGAAGTTACGCACAATCACTTCAAACGGCGGGCGCGGCACCGGCTGGGTATTCACAGAGTTGTCATCGCTGAACGGGTTACCACTGTTGTAGGCAGTACCGGCATCAAAGAAGCCAACCAATTGCAGGTTCCGGAAGAAACCTGAGTTGATAGGGCCCTCAAACAAATACTGGAACACCGGCAAACGCAGCTCTGAGTTCCAGAGCACATACCTGCTACCATTCCGGGCATTGTAGTTGAAGCCGCGCAATGGCGTAGCGAACTCCAGATAGAAGAAATCGGCCGGAGTGGAGCTTACATCATACACGTTCACGCTGTCTTCAGAAGCTCCTATCCAGTTGTTTACCCCACCTAACAGGTATTTCTTAGGCGAAGGCCCGAAGGACTGGCCGTAGCTTAACCGGTTTGCCCAGATAAACTCGCGGTGAATTTTCTGGTAGTGGCGTAAATCAACGTAGAACTTGCCAAAGCCGGTGTCTGCGTTATCCAAACCGTACATTCTGGTGATACCCACTTTCATGCGGGTACCTTCGCGCATGTTCATACCGGTCACCACTGACTTGTCATACACCAACTCCCCGCCTATCCCGGCAAAGTTCAGGACCAGGTCTGGTTCAGAGAAGTTCTCAATTACGGTGTAGCGGATGTTGGAGAAACGGGGCAGCACTTTCACGCTGAGCGCGTTGGTTAACGGGTAGCTGAAAGCCGGCAGAACTTCATGCTTGCCTAAACGGCGGATAGCGGCTCCATCGGTCAGGTAAACGCTTTGTTTCTGATAACCTACGCGGTAATCATAGCGGTTCTTCAGGTTAGAGTACTCAGCGTAGAAGTTGGTGGTCTGCAGATCGGTCAAGGCGAAAACCCCTCCTCTGATGCGGTAATCCTCAAACAAATCGGCCATGCCCACTTCCATTACAAACCCGAAGCCCAGTAATGGGTCTGCGTAGATGGAGGTAATGAGGTTGTTCACGCCAAACCGCAGGTCATACGGTTTAGGATAATTCAGCACCAAAGAATCTGGCTGGTTCATGGCCAGAATGGTTCTGGATCTGGCAGGAGTGGTAGGTTGTGTTCTGGCTGGTGCCTGGGCTTGCGTAGCGGTAGTACTGTCGCGCAGGGTGCTATCCTGCGCCAGGGCAGCCCGGGCTGCCGCCAGAGAATCTGCGGTGGCTTTGGCCGCCACGGCTGCAGCAATGCGGGCGTTCTCCTGCTGGATACGACGCTGCAGGTGGCCTTCCAGCACTTCCTGGCGCTTGGTTTTGAACCCAGCCTGCGCTACGGAGTTCAGAGGTGAGTTAGGATACCAATACAGATATTCCTTGGCTCTGTCATTGGCTACGAAAGTGAGGTTACCCGTACGTACGTTGTAGTCATAAGCCTTGATGTTCTGTCTGAAATCAGTTACCCGGTTGATCACGCCGGTTTTAATGTTGTGGCGGAAAAGCGACCGGATACCCGTTTCCTCTCCCACGTACATGATTTCGTCCTCGGCCAGACCAATCGGCAAGGTTTCGTTGGAGGGTGTGTAGGTCAACTGCCAGAAACGGCTCTGGGTATTGGTAGGATCAAAGAGGTAAATGTCATAGTTGTTGGTCACCGAGGCGAACTTTCCTCTGCTGGACTGCAGGGAATCGGCGTACCGGTTAGAGCTAAACACAATGCGGTTACCAGTACCTGGCAGGAAAGAAGGATCCAGATCGTCAAAAATGTCATTGGTGAGCTGGCGTACTATGCGGCCGTTGCGGTACAGGAACAAATCGCTCTGGCCATCTTTTACGGCACTGATCACCATGAACTCCCCATTTTCAGAGAAATCAAATCCGGTGATCTGGCTGTAGGCATTTAGATTCAGCACATTGTTCGTCTTACCCAGCAAACCTTTGATGGTGGCCACCCCTGGTATGTACCGTTTAGTAGGTGCCTGTAATTTTACCTGTAGCTTGCCTCTTCTTACATCTGAAATGGCCAACTGCGACTCTGAGCGCCAGGATAACAAAGGCACCGTGCGGTCCACCTCCTGGTTAGGCATTTTGTAACCGCCGCGATAAACCATTTTCTGGTTTCTAGAGGCCAGATCGCGCACGTACACTTTGTAAGCGCCTCGGTCATAAATGGCGTACGCCAGTTTTTGTCCGCCAGGGCTTAACGAAGGTTGCGTATACAGGAAGTTACGGGCGTTAGACTTCTTGATCTTGTTGTCTTTGTTAGGAGTAACCAAAGAGCCCTCGGCAAAGGTGTTCATCTGGGTGTAGTAGGCAAACCAGTCGCGCATGAACCGCTTGTAGGGCATGTTCAGGCTGCTGGCAATCCCCACCTCAATGTCGCGGGTGATGCGGGTCAGGTTGAGGATGTTCTGGATGGCCGAGGTTCCGTGCCGTTCGGTGATGTAGTTCCAGATGGCCTGGCCGGTGAGGCGCTGGTTACGGGCGAACAACGGATCTGAGCGTTTTCCGCCTGTTTTCTGGATCATGTCGCGTAAATAGTCGTCCATTTCCACGCTCCAGCCTTCGGCCAGGTACGCCGAGGCGCCGGACACAAACCACTCGGGCAGGCGCAGCAGGTAATTGCTCTGGATCACTTCCTTCAGGCTGCCGCCGTACATCATGTCTGAGAGCAGAAGTTCAGAGATACGGTAGGTCATCTGGCGCTTCAGCTCGGTCTGCGAGCCTTCAAAGGCCACCTCAATCTTACTTTTCACAAACAAGGCATCGTTGCCGCCTTTGTACGGGTCATCAATGAGGCCAATGTTGCTCTGCTTCATGTCTGAAACAGAGTTGTACAGAATGATGGTGATCTTGGAGTAAGGATAGTACCCAATAAGCGAGGTGATTCTTTTCAGTTCCTTCTCAGCGTGCTCGGCGGCGTGGCGGGCCAGTTCGCGCCCGTCCTGCGAGAAGTAGATGTTGAAGTTCTGGGTGCTGTAGTACTGCCAGATGAACCGCTTGTACTGGATGCGGTTCTGCCCAAAGTCATCTGGGGCAGTAGCCTGGCCAAACGTTAACGCAGGCGCTCCCAAGCCCAGAAGCAACAACATTAACCGGCATACATGTAAGAAGCGAGTAGAGAGTTGACTCATGTGTTTGACGTAGATGCTGAAAATAATGATTGATACCGGGCAATACTCACCTCTGGCCACAACGGCGCGCCCTGCTCCAATGCCAAGATAAACTGCTGTGCCAGCAACGGTGCCATCAATACTCCTTTAGATCCCATGCCATTGAAGATGCCTACCTGCGGGTGCTGGGGGTGGAGCCCTACCAAGGGTTTCCGGTCCCTGACCGCCGGCCTGATGCCCACGTACTGTTTTGTCACGGTGAATGGTTTCTTCAGAATGTCCTGCACTTTAGAAGTAAGTTCTTCCTTTCCGTCTGGTGTTAGCTCTTCGTTTACTTCCCGCCAGTTGTACGTGGCGCCCACCCGGTAGTGAGATTGTCCTAAAGGCACAACGTAAACTGCTTTATTATAGATATATGAAGCCTCAAAATCGGGCACATTTATGTCTAAAATTTCGCCTTTGTTCAGCGAGAACGGCAGCCAGGAAAAAAACGGATTGCTGGCTCCTTGGGCTCCCTCGCAGAAGATGATCTTACGGGCCTGCACGTCCTGGTAACGCACACCCTCCGGCAGCAGCTCCAGCTGTGAAATGTCAAAGGCATCGGTCCGCAGCAAATTACGCCTCTGCAGGTCTTCTTCCCGGGCCTGCAAAAAGGTCCGCAGCGCCACATACCCGCCCTGCTGGATCAGCAAGCCCCCTAATTCCTGATGAACGTAATCAGAGGGTGGGAGTTGCAGATGCGTGGTCTCAATATAACCTTCCCAAGCGGAATTTGTGCTTTTTCCCATCCAATTATTTTGCTCCTCGGGGGTGGAGAAAAGTTTGAGGATGGGTTTCTGGTGGAATAACGGGACTTGGTAGCGCTCTTCCATCTCCTGGTAAAACGCCTTGGCCGCGGGCAGAAACGCATCTACCTGCCAGCTTTTGGCAAACCGTTTGCCCGCTACCGGGTTGATCAAGCCCGCCGCCACCCGGGAGGCGGCGTTCTCTTTGGGCACATCAAACACCACTACCGTTTTCCCGCTTTTTTCCAGAAAACAGGTCAAAATTGCGCCGGCCAGGCCGTGTCCTACTACCAGATAATCATAATTCATGCCCTAAGGTACAGCTTGTGCCGCTGAATTCTGTAACTTAGAGCCTGCAAAAAAAGATACACCCCATGTCTGCCACTGGTCTTCGGCTAAAAAGCTTTACGTTCAATCCTTTTGAAGAAAACACCTATGTGCTCTATGACCAAACCAAAGAGTGCGTGGTCATTGACCCCGGCTGCGCCGATAGACAGGAGCAGCAGGAACTGAAGGAGTTCATCCAGGCCGAAGGGTTGAAAGTAGTGCGTTTGCTGAACACCCATTGCCACATTGACCATGTGCTGGGCAACAGGTTTGTGGCCGATACCTACGGGGTGCCGCTGGAGATCCATGAAGAGGATCTGCCGGTTCTGCGGGCGGTGCCTACCTATTCTGCGGCCTATGGTTTTCCGCAGTATCAGGAGGTTTTACCTGAGAAATTCCTGAAAGAGGGCGAAAACGTGCGCTTCGGGGAGACTGAACTGGAGGTGCTGTTCACGCCCGGCCACGCGCCCGGCCACGTGGTGTTCTACCACAAAGAAAGCAAGAACCTGGTGGGCGGCGATGTGCTCTTCCACCGCAGCATCGGTCGTACGGATCTGCCCGGCGGAGATTTCAATACGCTTATCCAGAGCATCAGAACCAAGTTATTCACCCTCCCAGATGACGTGACCGTGCATCCGGGCCACGGCCCCTCTACCACCATTGGGGAAGAAAAAGCCGGTAATCCGTTTTTGAGCTGATTCTCCTAAAACAGCCTCAAAACAGATTTTTACAGAAGACATGAAGAAAAACATTCCCAATTTCATTACCTGCCTTAACCTTCTCTGCGGTTGCCTTGCCATTGTATCGGTGTTTCAGCAAGACCTGGTTACTGCCGCGTACCTGGTGGTGGTAGCTGCCGCCCTTGATTTCATGGATGGCATGGTGGCCCGCGTGCTTAACACCTACTCAGAGATTGGCAAGCAACTGGATTCCCTGGCCGATATGGTTTCCTTTGGCGTGCTGCCCGGAGCCATGATGAGCCAGCTGCTGAGCCAAACACTGGAGAACAGCACCATTGGCTTGCCGGGGTATGTTGCCTACGCAGGCTTTATCATCACCATCTTCTCGGCACTCAGGCTGGCCAAATTCAACATTGATACCCGGCAGATCTCTTCCTTCATTGGAGTGCCCACGCCGGCCTGTACCATGTTTGTAATTTCCTTGCCGCTTATTTTGTCTAATGATGATTTTGGGTTGTCGCAGGTGATTCTGAACCCGTTTGTGCTGCTGGGTATTACGCTGCTGTTTTCGTTTCTACTGGTGGCCGAGCTGCCCCTGTTTGCGCTTAAGTTCAAGAACTTCGCCTGGAAAGGAAACCAAATCCGGTTTATTTTCATGGGACTTTCGGTTCTTTTATTTGCGGCGCTTAACTTTACCGCAATTCCGCTGAACATAGCGCTTTATATTATTTTATCTCTTTTTAAACCTTCTACTTTATGAAATTCACCGCCGAAATCGATATCATGCCCCATGCAGAACTACTTGACCCGCAAGGAAAGGCCGTGATGTTAGGTTTGGAACATTTAGGCCTGGAGCAGGTTTCTGATGTAAGAATTGGCAAACATATTCGTTTACAGTTAGAGGCGGAAGACGAAACCGCTGCTGCCCAGAAAGTAGAAGAGGCTTGTAAGAAATTGCTGGCCAACATGATTATGGAATCTTTTTCTTACCGTCTCACAGCCAAATAGATTTCAACCATAGAGGTTCCGGCCCCGGTTCCAGGGGCTGAGAACCTATGAGTGGGGGACTGTGTTGCGGAGTAGCCACTTTATCCGCGTTCATGCATCTTGTAAGAAAGCTTCTTCTGGCGGCAGGCTTTTGCGTGGCTGCCGCTACTGCCTGGGCTCAAACACAGGATACCCGCTCCATTACGTGGCGGGCAGTTCCTCCTACATCCTCTGCCGGAACTCTGGCCTCTTCCTCCATTCCGGTTTTTGAGGAAGCATCCTTCCACGGAAGAGAGGAGATTCCTTACTATGTGCTTTCAATCCCTCAGGTAAGGGTCACGTCTTTTGAGTTCACCCATCTGGAGTTTGCCCCGCTTTCTGCGGCAGAATTGCGCTCCTTTCCTAAAAAGGGCCTGGAAACGGAACTTCAGACTTCCATCAGCGCGGGTACGGCTAACCGGGTGCCCCATTCTGTGGTAGTGTTTCAGCCGTTCAGAATAAATCCACAAACCGGCCAGGTTGAGAAGCTGCTAAACTTCAGTTACCGGTACAGCACGGGCAGCAACGCCCGCAAAGCACCCGGGCAACCCTCGGCCCTCCGCACCTTTGCTTCCCGTTCGGTTCTGGCCTCCGGCGATTGGTTTAAGATTGGCGTTCCCAGCTCCGGCATGTACAAACTGGACAGGGCCGCGTTGCAGGCCATGGGCGTGAACCTACAGGGCCTTAACCCTAGAAATCTGCGTTTGTATGGCAATGGCGGGAAGATGCTCCCCCAGGCAAACTCCGCTCCTCGGCCCGATGATCTGGTGGAAAACGCCATTTGGGTGGAAGGTGAGCAAGACGGTAGCTTTGATGCCAATGATTATATCCTCTTTTACGGGCAAGGGCCGCATACCTGGGCGGTAAACCCAGCGGTGGGGCAAACGCCCTTTGTGCATTCACTTAACCTGTACAGTGATACTACTTACTACTACTTAACGGTAGGTTCCTCGGCAGGGCTTAGGGTGAGCCAACAGAACTCTCAGGCAGGTTCTTTCCCGGTGATCAGTTCCTATGACGAGCGCTGGTTTCACGAAGCGGACCTCCGGAACATGGTAAACTCCGGCCGCGAATGGTACGGCGAGGAGTTCAACGCCTTTGCGTTGCAGCAATCTTTCCCAATTTCGGCGACGGATCTACTGCCCAACAGCACCGTTTGGGTAACTTCTGCGGTCATGGCGAACTCACCGGAAAGCAGTTCTTTTGCGGTTCAGCTCAACGGATCTGCCTTAGGAACGCACTCTATCAGTGGCCGGGGCTCCTTCAATTACCACCCACAAGGAGTAAATCATGTCCTTCATTTCTCGCCCAACCTTACTGCGTTGGGCTATACCAATGAATTAAGGCTTTCCTACACCTATCAGCCGGGTAACAGTTCCTCGGCGGCCGGTTACCTCAATTATTATACTATTGCGGCACAACGGCAATTAAAGCTTTTCGGGAATCAAACCAGCTTCAGGTCGTTGGCCAGTCTGCAGAATCCGGTGAGTACTTTCCAGATTGCCGGCGTAGCGGCAGATGCCCAGGTGTGGGATGTGACAGACCCGCTTAAGCCTTTGCGGCAACTCACTACCAATACCAACGGATCAGCCCTTTTCTCAGCAAACAGCCAGCAGTTGCGGGAGTATATAGCCTTCCAGGGCTCTGCGTTTCCTGCTCCTACCTTTATCACGAAAGTTTCCAACCAAAACCTGCATAGCCTCAACTTAGACGGCAAACTGGATCTGGTGGTAATTGCCCCGTACGGCTTTATTCAACAGGCCCAGCGCCTGGCTAACCACAGACGCACCCGCACCGGCCTGCAGGTTGAAGTTGTGCCGTTGTCGCAGATTTACGAGGAATTCTCTTCTGGTAAGCAAGACATCACCGCCATTCGTGATTTTCTGAAAATGCTGCATGAACGAAGCCGTAAACAAGGCGATGACCTGATACAGGTAGTTTTGCTGGGAGATGCGTCTTTTGACCCCAAAAACAGACTGCAGCAAAACACCAATTTCATTCCCATTTACCAGTCCCGTCAGTCTCTGGATCCTATTTTGTCTTATTCTTCAGATGACTACATCGGGTTTCTGGACGACGAAGAAGGGGAATGGTCTGAAATAGATTTCTCGTTGGCCCATCGCCTGGATGTGGGCATTGGCCGGCTGCCGGTTAAAAACAGCTCTGAGGCCGATCTGCTCATTGACAAAATCATCCGGTACGAAAGCGATCAAACCTTAGGCAACTGGCGGAAACGCCTGATTTTCCTGGCCGATGACGGAGACACCAACGAACACCTGAACGATGCCGATTACCTGGCGGAGTTTGTTGAAAGAAGCTTCTCGGCTTATCTACCCCAAAAGCTGTACCTGGATCTTTACCCCCAGATATCAGTGCCAAACGGACAGCGATCTCCTGAGACCAACCAGGCGCTCCGTGAGAACATTGAAAAAGGGGCCCTAGTCACCAATTATACCGGCCACGGTAATGCTTTAAGTCTGGCGGATGAGCAAATTCTGACTATCAGCGAGATTCAGAGTTGGAAGAACGCCAATAAACTGACGTTCTTTCTAACGGCTACCTGCGAGTTTGGCCGCTATGATGACCCAAGGCGAAACTCCGGGGCCGAGACGGCCTTGTTTCACCCAGAAGGCGGTGCCGTGGGGCTGCTCACCACTACCCGTCCGGTTTACTCAGATGGTAACCGCGCCTTGAACACCAACTTCTTTAACTACCTGTTCAAACCCTTAGACAATGGCTCTATGCCTACTTTAGGAGTTTTGATGAACAAGACCAAAAACGCAAGCTTGTTTGGGGTGAATAACCGGAACTTCGCGTTATTGGGTGATCCTTCCATGAAACTGGCTTACCCCAACCTGGAGGTAGTTCTTTCAAAACTAAATGGCAAGCCTTTTTCTGCCGCTTCCTCTGACACCCTCAAAGCTCTTTCCACCATTAAGTTAGAAGGGCTTGTAAGAACCAGTCAACAACAGGTAGCCTCAGACTTCCAGGGCCAGGTACACATCACCGTCTATGATAAACGGGCAAGCCTCACCACTCTGGGAGATCAGAACCCCAAACAGCAGGTCATGAACCGCAACAATGTGTTGTATGACGGATTAGCCTCGGTGAAGAACGGCGTGTTTGAGGTGACCTTAGTGGTACCCAAAGACATCAACTATCAAATTGGCGACGGTAGTATTCATTTGTATGCGTCTTCCTCTACATTAGATGGCCATGGCGCTACTCTGGTTCCGGTAGGTGGTGCCAACCCCGATGTAGCCGCAGATAACACGCCTCCTCAGTTACAACTTTACATGAATGACGAATCCTTTGTAACCGGAGGAATTACAGGTAACGATGCTACGTTACTGGCTCATTTGTTTGATGACAATGGGATTAATACCGCCGGAGCGGGGATAGGCCATGAGATCACGGCTATTCTGGATGAGAACTCTTCTGACCCTATTATTCTCAATGAGTTCTATACCGCCGATGTGGACTCTTACCAATCTGGAAAAGTACGGTATGCCCTCAAGAATCTCTCTTTAGGTCCGCACACCCTTTCTTTAAAAGCATGGGATACTCACAATAACTCCAGCACCACCAAGATTGAGTTCATTGTAGCTTCTTCAGAGAAGCTGGCCTTGGATCATGTCTACAATATCCCCAATCCATTCCTGAGCAAAACTACCTTCCATTTCGATCATAATAGACCGGGACAGGAGTTAGATATACTTATTCAGATTTTTACCGTATCAGGTAAACTGGTTAAATCTCTGCACGGCTTTGGCGATGGGAATACCCACTTTTCTGACCTCACATGGGATGGGCGTGATGAAAACAATGATATTTTAGCAAAAGGCGTATATATATATAAAGTGAATGTACGTTCACGTCAAGACGGAGCTAGCACATCTCGTTACGAAAAGTTAGTTTTACTTAAATAATTATACCTGATACAACCACCTATACCGCATGAACTGCAACTCCTTACGAACTTCTCTCTTTGCCTTTTTCATTGCCTCTTTCACCGGGCTTACGGCGCAGGCGCAAAGCACTACTGGTCAAAGCCAGGAATATAGACCCATTACTACCGCTGTGCCTTTCTTATCTGTGTCTCCTGATGCCCGTTCAGCGGCTATGGGAGATGCCGGAGTTGCAATTTCTCCTGACGCGAATTCTATTTACTGGAACTCAGCTAAACTAGGGTTCATAGAAGAAGATCTGGGGCTTTCTTTATCATATACTCCCTGGTTGTCTAAGATTGTCAATGACATGTCTCTTAGCCAGCTTTCAGCCCATAAGAAAGTAACGGCTAATTCTTCACTAGCGCTGTCTTTGATTTATTTTGATTTAGGGGAGTTGAACTTTACTGATGCGGCCGGTAACCCTATTCAGAACTTCAACCCGAAGGAATATGCCGTAAACCTGGCTTATGGTCAGAGATTAAGTGAAAATTTAAGCTTAGGTGTGGGAGCCCGCTTCATTCACTCAAACCTATCAGGGAATGTAAATGTCTCTGGTTCTAACATTGGAGAATCCCAGCCCGGTAACTCTGTAGCGGTAGACCTTGGTATCTACTACACAAAAGACCTGGCAATAGGTGGTAAGAACTACAACCTGGCACTAGGCGGAAATGTCTCTAACATAGGTGGTAAAATATCTTACACTACCGCCGGTAGAAAAGACTTCCTTCCTACTAACCTGCGCTTAGGTACGGCCTTTACTATGGAGCTTGATCCATACAATAAGATTACTCTGGCAATAGATGGTAACAAACTCCTGGTACCATACACCAGACCTGATGATCCTGCAGAAAATGATGAAACCAACGTATTCTCAGGAATCTTTAAATCCTTTACAGATGCACCAGGCGGAGGAAGCGAAGAGTTAAAAGAGATAACCGTTTCTACCGGATTGGAGTACTGGTATGATAACATGTTTGCGGCCCGGGCTGGTTACTTTTATGAAAACGAGTTAAAAGGAGGCCGTAAATACTTTACAATGGGCTTAGGCATCAGATATCAGAAATTTGGCGTAGATGCTGCCTACCTAATCCCTAATGAACAAAATAACCCATTAGCACAGACGCTCCGTTTCTCGCTTCATTTCAGATTGGATGGAGCAGAACCAGCAGAATAATACCTTATGTCTCTTAACCGTTCTGTAGCTCCTGCCATTGCAGAGCTTACTACTGATCTTTCCATAGCACCTGAGGTTCTTTCTACTCCCTCAGGTGCCAGAGTTCATATCTTTCAGAATAGCATTCAACCAGTCACCAGAATCGAATTTGTTTTCAAAGCTGGTAAATGGTACCAACCTAAAGCAGGAGTGGCTTCACTCACTGCTAAAATGCTCAAAGAAGGTACCAGTTCCCGCACTGCTAAACAGATTGCTGATGCGGTAGATTTCTATGGTGCTTCTCTTGAAGTATCACATGGCTTTGATAGGGCAACTGTTACTTTATATTGTCTTTCAAAGTTCGTTCCCTCCTTGTTGCCCCTAACCTTTGAAATCATACAAACCCCTTCTTTCCCAAAAGAAGAGTTTGAGCTCATGAAACAAAGGGTAATCCAAACCTTAGCGGTTGATAAACAGAAAAACAGCTATTTGGCAACCGAAGCCTTTACTACGGCTCTATATGGAAAAGACCATCCTTACGCCACCTTCATAGAAGAAGAGGATATAGCTGCTTTAGAAATAGAGGATTTAGTAGCTTTTCATGAAGCAGCCTACACCTTTTCAGATGCGGAAGTATTCATAACAGGTGATGTAACACAGGAAGATCTAAAAGCCGTACTTTCCGTTCTTGAAGTAAATTCAGGAAGCAAGGATAAGCAACCAAGCATCAGCTCTGTAGAAGCCAAGACAGGTGAACTGATAGAAAGAACGGCGAACCAGATGCAGGCCTCTATAAGGGTTGGTAAATCTATTATTGGCCCATCCCATGAAGAATACCCGGCTCTTTACCTGCTCAATCACTTATTTGGCGGTTATTTTGGCTCCAGATTGATGAAAAATATCAGGGAAGATAAAGGATACACTTATGGAATTTATTCTTCACTCTCGAACAAAGAACAAGGATCTGTTTTAACAATAGGCACAGATATCAAAGGAGATAAGATCAACGAAACCCTTGCTGAAATCTCCAAGGAAATGGATCTACTCAAATCAGAGTTAATCTCCGAAGAAGAGCTTACTACCGCTAAAAAGCACCTTTCAGGTAAGTTCCTTTCAGATCACGCCACTCTGTTCGATAAAATGGATCGGTACAGATCAAACGTTCTTCTAGGTCTCAGTCCTGATTTTTACATGTTTTTACTAAATCAGCTTCAAACCATTGCAGCCGAGAAAATTAGAGAGGTCGCTAACACCTATTTCAATGAAGAAAGCCTTCTTAAGGTTGTAAGAGGGGGTATAGAGTAAACCTAACCAAGTACTATATAAAAGCAAAAGGCCCGTTCCTAAACGGGCCTTTTGCTTTTATATCATACAGGATTTTACGTAAGGGCTAGGCGCCATATAGTAGGCAGCCCAGCAGAGGGTAAGCCGAGAACCAGCAGTCGCCCGACAAAGCCCAGGCACACTATCTGATTCCCCTCCCCCCGGGGGCCTATAAACGCAGAGCGCCCCCCTTCGTTTCTGAAGGGGGGCGTCTTTATAAAGGGGGGTTGGCGGCGACCTACTCTCCCGCGTGTGACCGCAGTACCATCGGCTCGGCGGGGCTTAACTTCTCTGTTCGGAATGGGAAGAGG
>NZ_JAFFID010000200.1 GCF_017355955.1 Sabulibacter ruber
CCTGCGCCCGCTGGACCAGCGGGTGGAGGATCCCTTCCAGCCGGTTCAGCGCCGCAGGGGCTGCGAACACCGCCGCGCCCAGCGCGCGCCGGTCCACGGCACCATCGCGGACCACGCCGGGGAAGGCGGCATCAATCGCCGGCACGGCGCCGCCGCCTCGCGCGAGCAGCCGGTGGACCATTGCGTCGGAGTCACAGACCGGCGCGCCCATCCTCGCGAGCATGCGCGCGGCGCTGCTCTTGCCCAT
>NZ_JAFFID010000201.1 GCF_017355955.1 Sabulibacter ruber
GGCGGCAGGACGCCCATGACGGCCTGGGCCAGCAGGCTCTTGCCCGAGCCGGTCTGGCCCAGCACGGTCAGCGGCCGGCCGGCGTGAAGCCACAGGGAGGTCGGCCGGACGATGCCGTCCGAGGACCCCGTGGAGGCGCCGTCCGCCGACACCTCCAGATCTTCGATGCGCAGAAGAAGGCTCATCGCGGCCGGCTCCCGGAGAGAAGGTTGAGGCTGAGGACCAGCAGGAAGACGACCGCGATCG
>NZ_JAFFID010000202.1 GCF_017355955.1 Sabulibacter ruber
TGGCCGAAGTCATGCAGCGAGAAGTACTGGACGGGCGGACCGATCGGCTTGGCCGGCCACAGGACGCGCGGAATGGGTTCGGTGAAGAGCTGGAGATACTGGGTGAACCAGGTGTAGGTGCCGGATTCCTTCGGCACGACCCACAGGATGAAGGAGAGATAGTCGAAGTTGCCGAGATCCTGGCCCGCCAGCGAATCGACGAAGCGGGCGTCGGAGCTGCCCTGGACCCGGAAGAGGGAGGAAACG
>NZ_JAFFID010000203.1 GCF_017355955.1 Sabulibacter ruber
CGGCAGGGGGCGGCCCTCCAGCGCGTTCAGGATGGTCAGCGGGATCAGCTTCTCCGGAAACTGGCAGGGGCCGTAGTTGTTGGAGCAGTTGCTGATCACCACCGGCAGGCCGTAGGTGTGGTGCCACGCGTTCGCCAGATGGTCCGAGGCCGCCTTGCTCGACGAATAGGGCGAGCGCGGGTCGTAGGGCGTCTCCTCGGTGAAGTAGCCGGTCTCGCCCAGCGAACCGTACACCTCGTCGGTCG
>NZ_JAFFID010000204.1 GCF_017355955.1 Sabulibacter ruber
TGCTGGCGGCCATGGCGCTGGAGCGCGGCTTCTCGGTCCTGATCCTCACCAACGCCATGCGCCCGATGCAGCGCCCGCGCGTGGAGGAAGCGCTGCTGGCGCTGAAGGCGCTGCACGGGGAGCGGCTGCGGCTGCGCGTCAGTCTGGACCATTTCACGGCGGAGCTGCACGACCGCGAGCGCGGCGAGGGAAGCTTCGCCAAGGCGGCCGAGGGGCTGGCCTGGCTGTCGGCGGAGGGTTTCGCC
>NZ_JAFFID010000205.1 GCF_017355955.1 Sabulibacter ruber
GCCCGGCTACGAGGGCGTCCATGCGCTCGGCGACACGGTCGCCCTTCCCGGCGACGATGGCGCGCCGCTACCCGGCCTGGCCCAGGTCGCCAAGCAGCAGGGCGAGCATCTGGGTGCAGCACTGGAAGCGAACCTCCTGCGCGGGGAGGCGATGCGGCCCTTCCGCTACCGCAGCCGCGGCAACACCGCCATCATCGGCCGCAACGCCGCCGTCTTCGATTTCGGCAAGCGCCGGCTGAAGGGCT
>NZ_JAFFID010000206.1 GCF_017355955.1 Sabulibacter ruber
CGTTTTGCCTGAACCGGATGGGCCGACGATAGTGAAGTGTCCGTTCATGACGCGCGAGGCGTCCCAGTAAATTGGCGCTGCGTCGACGCCAGCTCCCATTTTTTCGGTGCCGAACTTTATTCGCACTTCCACCCTCCAGAAACCGAACTGACTTGCTGGTGTAGCCGATCAAGACGGTGCAAATCGCTGGAGAAAAGTGACGTGTATCAGCATCAATTGGCTGGATTCGATCGACATCAGCGCGG
>NZ_JAFFID010000207.1 GCF_017355955.1 Sabulibacter ruber
TGATCAGCCCCATGGCGATGCCGGCCACCGGGCGCTCCAGCGGGGCGCCGGCGTCCATCAGCGACAAGGACGTGCCGCAGACCGTCGCCATCGAGGACGAGCCGTTCGACTCCGTGACTTCCGACACGACGCGCACGGTGTAGGGGAACTGCTCCTTGCTCGGCAGCAGCGGGTGGATGGCGCGCCAGGCCAGCTTCCCGTGGCCGATCTCGCGGCGGCCCGGCGAGCCCATGCGGCCGGCCTC
>NZ_JAFFID010000208.1 GCF_017355955.1 Sabulibacter ruber
CCGGCGTGCGGGTGCAGCTCCTCCCATGAGCGGAAGGCGCGGGCCGTTCGGCCGTGGCTCTCCAACAGCAAGGCGAGCGAGTCCCGGACGGCGTCGTCGTCGTCCAGGATGAACACCGTCTTCGCATGGAAACCCATGTCCACTCCATTTCTCCGGGCCGGCCCCGCAGGCGCGAACAGCCTGCCCGCGGTCACCGGGCCGTAATCGCCGGGCCAGAGTGCCGAACGGGAGCATCGGCGGCCTT
>NZ_JAFFID010000209.1 GCF_017355955.1 Sabulibacter ruber
GGACGCGCTGGAAACCGGCCGTGGGCTTGGCGTCGTCGGGCCGGTTGGTGATCAGGTTGGCAAGCTCGTTGTCGAGATAGTCCGACAGTTCGGCACGCAGGCGGTCCAGATCGACACCGCATGCGCGCAAGACGGCAGTGGCATCGGAGTCCTCGGTCAACGCGAGCAGAAGATGTTCCAGCGTCGCGTATTCGTGCCTGCGCTCGTTCGCGTGGGCCAGGGCTCGATGCAGCGTCTGTTCCAG
>NZ_JAFFID010000020.1 GCF_017355955.1 Sabulibacter ruber
CGGACGCAGATCTCCGCCGACGGGAAGGACATCTCCTTCGTGACCGTGTCGGTGGTGGACAAAGACGGGAACCCCTGCCCCACGGCCACAAACCGGCTTGACTTCCAGGTGAAAGGGAAAGGGAAGTACCGGGCGGCCGCCAACGGGGACCCCACCTCGCTGGAGCGGTTCCACCTGCCCACCATGAGGCTCTTCAGCGGCAAACTGGTGGTATTGGTGCAGTCCACGGAGGAGGCAGGGGACCTGGAGCTGACCGTGAAAGGCAAAGGCCTGCAGACCGGGCAAGTAAACCTGAAAGCGGTTAAGTGATCTACCTGATTTAGACCTGTTTTCTGGAAAATAGCCTCGAAATAGAAGCTAGTACACACATTTATATTACTCAAAAGATATAACCATCCATGGTTCAAGACATCATCACCACCTTTCAGAAACTCTACAGTCGGGAGCCGATCGTGATCCGCTCGGCGGGCCGGGTGAACCTCATCGGCGAGCACACCGACTACAACGAGGGGTTCGTGCTGCCCGCCGCCATTGACAAGGAGATCTACTTCGC
>NZ_JAFFID010000210.1 GCF_017355955.1 Sabulibacter ruber
GGGGCGCTGTTCGTCTACATGGTGCTGCAGCCGCTGTTCGGCGCCCTGTCGGACCGGATCGGGCGGCGCACCTCGATGATCCTGTTCGGCGCGCTCGCCACGCTCTGCACGGTGCCGATCCTGCACGGGCTGCGCGACGTGACGAGCCCCTACGCGGCCTTCGGGCTGATCATCCTGGCGCTCGCCATCGTCAGCTTCTACACCTCCATCAGCGGCCTCATCAAAGCCGAGATGTTCCCGCCG
>NZ_JAFFID010000211.1 GCF_017355955.1 Sabulibacter ruber
CCAGCAGAAGCTCCACTTGGCCCGCCACGCCGCCATGCTCCGGCGGCACGCCCAGCAGGGCGAAATCCGATGGGCTTGCCTGCGCAAGGCTGTCGGCGGTAATCACCAGCCCGCAATGCAGGCCGGTCGCCGAAACCAGATCGAGGATTCGGGGAATGCAGTGCAGCTCGCGGATCATTCCCGACCACAGGACGAGCGTGGATAGCACGCGTCCCTCGTCCGCCCAGCGGCGCAGGGTGGCGT
>NZ_JAFFID010000212.1 GCF_017355955.1 Sabulibacter ruber
GGCAAAACATCGGTGACGGCCTGGTGAAGCCGACGGGGTCAGGCTAGCACGCTCCACCACGCAGGGCTATAAGTGGCCCCCTGATCATGGAAATGCCACGACGAGGGAGCGGAAACCGGTGAGAAGACTGGCCTGGGCGGGCATCCTGCTCCTTCTGATCCCGGCGCTCGCCTGGACGGTCTGGTGGTGGTGGGCGGCCAGCGCCGTGGAGCGCGGCGCGCTCGACTGGATGGAAGCGCGGCG
>NZ_JAFFID010000213.1 GCF_017355955.1 Sabulibacter ruber
GAGGATTTCACGTCCGCCGGCGGCTGTGTATCCCGTGTTTGGGCCGATGCACCGGATGTCCGTGCCATGGCTGCCCGCGCCCTGCTTTCGTTGGAATAAATATCCTTGGCAGGTGTTTAGCTCTTGCATGGCTTGGGAGGGCATCATGAGTGCAAAGCTGCTTGCTACCGCCGCTCTGACCCTTCTGGTGGGTGCCTGCGCACCCCTCACCGACGGATATTACGGGTCCGGCTACAACGAGT
>NZ_JAFFID010000214.1 GCF_017355955.1 Sabulibacter ruber
GCGGTCCAGGATCAGGCCGGGCAGCCCGTCGGCCTCCGCATGGACCAGCCGGTAGAAGGGACGGCCGAACAGCCGGTCGCGCAGCTCCGTGGCGGCGCGCAGGCGGCGTTCCAGGAAGGCGCCGTCGATCACCGCCGCCGGGTCGGTGGACAGCAGCCGGGCCGCGACCAGCGTGTGCGGGTTGAAGGTGAAGATGCCCACCGGCTTGCCGCTCGGCTCCAGCAGCCGCACCGGGCTGCCG
>NZ_JAFFID010000215.1 GCF_017355955.1 Sabulibacter ruber
CGGTAGCCGACGCAGACCTTGATCTCGTCGAAGCCGTCCAGCACGTCCAGCTTCGTCATGGCGATGCCGTCGATGCCGCCTGTCTTGATGGCCTGGCGGACCAGCACGGCGTCGAGCCAGCCGCAGCGGCGCTTGCGGCCGGTGACCACGCCGAACTCCTTGCCACGCTGGCCGATCAGCTCGCCGATGTCGTCGGTCAGCTCGGTCGGGAAGGGGCCGGAGCCGACGCGCGTCGTGTAGG
>NZ_JAFFID010000216.1 GCF_017355955.1 Sabulibacter ruber
GGCGCAACCTTTCTTCTTGGACAGGGACGCGAGCTTCGTCGGACCTTTGGAAAGCGCCGCGACCCTCGGCATTATGCGCAGCTTCAAAATCTATAAGCCGCACGAATCCTGCGCGAATTTCCTAGAAATCCACCACGCCTGCAACCGCTACTTGGAGCGCCAAATCAAGACCGTACCGAATTTCTGAAGCCACGCGGGGAACCGGTCGCGGATCAGGAATCAATTCAAGACGCAGCCGTTC
>NZ_JAFFID010000217.1 GCF_017355955.1 Sabulibacter ruber
GACGCGGCGGGCAGCCGCTGGCGCGGCGCTGGTGCCGGACCGGGCGCCGGCTCCACGGGCGCCAGGGCGCGCGGGACCGACATCGCCTATTCGGTCACCGTCTCCTTCGTGGAGGCGGCGCAGGGCACCAAGCGCCGCATCAACCTGTCCAACGGCAAGAGCCTGGAGGTCGCGGTGCCGCCCGGCACCGAGGACCAGGCGAAGCTGCGGCTGAAGGGCCAGGGGCTGGGCGGCATGGGCG
>NZ_JAFFID010000218.1 GCF_017355955.1 Sabulibacter ruber
CTCCCCACGCTTTCGCGCCTCAGCGTCAGTGTCCGTCCAGATGGCCGCCTTCGCCACCGGTGTTCTTCCCAATATCTACGAATTTCACCTCTACACTGGGAATTCCACCATCCTCTCCGGAACTCAAGCCTGCCAGTATCAAAAGCAATTCCCAGGTAGAGCCCGGGGATTTCACTCCTGACTAAACAGGCCGCCTACGCGCCCTTTACGCCCAGTAATTCCGAACAACGCTAGCCCCCT
>NZ_JAFFID010000219.1 GCF_017355955.1 Sabulibacter ruber
TACAACGAGGAGGAATCGATCCTCACCCGCACCATCGTCGGCGCGCTGGGGATCGACCACCCGCGCCTGCGCGTCTGGGTGCTGGACGACGGCAAGCGCGACTGGCTGGCGGAGCTGTGCGCCCACAAGGGCTGCGGCTATCTCCGCCGGCCGGACAACAGCCACGCCAAGGCTGGCAACATCAACAACGCGCTGGCGCATCTGGGCGGGCTGGAACGGCAGCCGGACTTCGTCGTCGTG
>NZ_JAFFID010000021.1 GCF_017355955.1 Sabulibacter ruber
AAAGCTCTTGCGCCGAAGGGGCCAGGGCACATATAAACCCCTCCACCGACGCAGGCGCCGCTGACGAAGCGGAGCCGGTCGGAAAAGTCAAGTGCAAATGCGGCGCCGAGCGCCGCGGGATCTTTTAAAAGTGAAGACCGTGTTGTGAGAAGGGATGCGCAGGCGGCGGCTTTGTTGGCCGTTGACGCGGGTCCGGTTCCCGAGTGGGGATTGGGCCAGCGGTTGCCGTGACGCATCTCGGCTAGGTTTTTAGAGACGATGCAGTTTCTGACGCTTAGGTGAGGTCGCTTCGGTGACCCGTTCAGTTGGGCTTCGGCTTAGGCCGGGGTTCAGATTGAACCTGAGAGTTTGATCCTGGCTCAGAACGAACGCTGGCGGCATGCCTAACACATGCAAGTCGAACGCACCTTTCGGGGTGAGTGGCGCACGGGTGAGTAACACGTGGGAACCTGCCTTCTGGTTCGGGACAACGTCTGGAAACGGACGCTAATACCGGATGAGCCCTACGGGGGAAAGATTCATCGCCA
>NZ_JAFFID010000220.1 GCF_017355955.1 Sabulibacter ruber
TTCAACCCCTTCAACAGCAAGATCCACGGCATCCACGCCGACGACGTGGCCGAGGCGCCGGAATTCCCCGAGGTGTGGGCGCTTCTGGAGGAGCGGATGCGCGGGCGCCTCGTGCTCGCCCACAACGCCTCCTTCGACCTCAGCGTGCTGCGCCACACGCTCGCCGACTATGGGATGGCGGCCCCGGTCTGCTCCTATCTCTGCACGGTCATCCTGGCGCGGCGCGCCTGGCCGGAGCTG
>NZ_JAFFID010000221.1 GCF_017355955.1 Sabulibacter ruber
ATGTAGGCGTAGCAGAGCAGGGGCACGGTGAAGGAGAGCTGCACGTTGCCCGTCGCGTCGGCCAAGAGGCCCTGCAGCGGCGGCACGATAGCCCCGCCCACGATGGCCATCACCAGCAGCGAGGAGCCCTGGCTGGTGTCGGAGCCCAGCCCCTTGATGGCCAAATCGAAGATGGTGGGGAACATCACCGAGTTGAACAGCCCGATGCCGATCATGGCCCACATAGCCAGGG
>NZ_JAFFID010000222.1 GCF_017355955.1 Sabulibacter ruber
CCCGCGGCCGACTCGCACTCCTACGGCCTGTTCCTGGGCGCGCTGTTCGTGCTGGCCTCCGGCATCACGGTGCTGCAGATCACGGCCAACCCCTACGTCTCCATCCTGGGCCCGCCGGAATCCTCCTCCAGCCGCATGAACCTGACGCAGGCGCTCAACTCCCTGGGCACCACCATCGCCCCGGTGCTGGGCGGCTACCTCATCTTCGA
>NZ_JAFFID010000022.1 GCF_017355955.1 Sabulibacter ruber
TTCATCCTGGGCTCGGAGACCGCCTCCACCGTGAGCTCCCGCGGCATCTACAAGTTCCCCGTGGAGAAGGCCATTGAGAAGCAGTACCCGGATTTCCAGAGTTCTTCCTACGACCTGGAGTACTGCTCCTGGTCCAACCTGCCCGACGACGACTTCGTGCTGCAGGACGACAAGCCCTGGGTCATCGGCGAGTTCGTGTGGACGGGTTTTGACTACCTGGGCGAGCCCACCCCGTACGACGATAAGTGGCCGTCGCGCAGCTCGTACTTCGGGATCAACGATTTGGCGGGTTTGCCGAAGGACCGGTTCTACCTGTACCGCAGCCGCTGGAACAAGGAAGCCGAGACCCTGCACATCCTGCCGCACTGGAACTGGGAGGGAAGGGAGGGACAGACCACCCCGGTGTTCGTGTACACCAGCTACGACAGCGCCGAGCTGTTCGTGAACGGCAAGAGCATGGGCGTGCAGAGGAAGCACGCCGGGACCCCGCAGAACCGCTACCGCCTCATGTGGATGGA
>NZ_JAFFID010000023.1 GCF_017355955.1 Sabulibacter ruber
CCCATTCTGGACGGCGAGCCGCGTTGGGCAGGAGATCGGGGGGGGGACGGCCTTGGCATTATGCCTGTGCGGAGTTGTCAGGTCTGAGAGCCTGTTTGATTAGGCTTCTGGCTTGTAATCTCGGCCATAGGCGCGGAGTGCTCGATCGAAAGCAGCGATTTCTACGGCATCTTCGGCCGCGCTTTCATCCTGCTCCAGATTTCTGGTCAGGCGGCGGTATCGGTTGGTTTGTGTGCCGAAGGTCGCCTCAATGCGCCAACGGATCGGCACTGGCTTGAAACCTTGCGCCTGCGGGTCTCGGGTTGTGACTTGGACGTCCAGGCCATGGCGCTCGGCAGCGGCGTCCATCCGTGCGCCGACGTAAATGCCATCCACCTTAATGCGGTCGAGGTTCCAGCCCTTCTCGGCGGCGCGATCCAGCAGGATCCCGGCGGGCTTGGTATCGGGGGCGTTGGCCGCCGTAAACAGCACCCCCAGCACGGAGCCCAGCG
>NZ_JAFFID010000024.1 GCF_017355955.1 Sabulibacter ruber
GTGCGGCCGATGTCCGCGATGGCGCCCTGGGCGCTGCCGGTCGCACCCTGGATCTCCTTCACCTTGGCCTGGATCTCCTCGGTCGCCTTGGCGGTCTGGCCGGCGAGGCTCTTCACCTCGCTGGCGACGACGGCGAAGCCCTTGCCGGCCTCGCCCGCGCGGGCCGCCTCGATGGTGGCGTTCAGCGCCAGCAGGTTGGTCTGGCCGGCGATGGAGTTGATCAGCCCGACCACCTCACCGATCTGGTGGGCCGCCTCGACAAGGCCCTGCATGCTGCTCTGCGTCCGCTCGGCCTCCATTACGGCCTCGCCGCTGATGCGGGTCTGGGCGGAGACTTGGCGGCCGATCTCCAGGATGGAGGCGGCCAGCTCCTCGGTCGCGGCGGCCACCGTCTGGACGTTGGCGGAGGACTGTTCCGATGCAGCGGCCACGGCAGTCGCCTGGCTGCTCGCCTGGGCGGCGGTGGAGGACAGG
>NZ_JAFFID010000025.1 GCF_017355955.1 Sabulibacter ruber
GCACATCAAGGACATCGAGGCCTTCGCCAGCATCAACGAGGCGCTGAACCGGCCCGCCGCGCAAGGCCAGCCGGCGGAGGTTCCCCCGCGCGACGAAGCCAAGCCTTCGGCACCGCCCACCGCCGCGGAGCTGTTCGCCCGGATGCTCGGCCGGCGCTGAAGCCGGGTGCACGGCTTCAAGCTTTTCACGGATCAGGCCCGATTCTTCCTGTTTTTCACGCCTTGTGATGGATTTTCACAAGCAGCGGCCAAAACCGCCGGAAGTTCACCGACCCAAGAATTGAAAACGGGCGGAGCCCGAAGGCCCCGCCCGCTCCGTACGCAATCCTGGCAAACGGCTCAGTGCCGGAAGTGGCGCATGCCGGTGAGGACCATGGCGAGGCCCTTCTCGTCGGCGGCGGCGATCACCTCCTCGTCGCGTACGCTGCCGCCGGGCTGGATCACCGCGGTGGCGCCCGCCT
>NZ_JAFFID010000026.1 GCF_017355955.1 Sabulibacter ruber
GGCCAGAGCTTCAAGGCCAAGGCCTATCAGGCCCTGCGCCAGGCCATCACCCAGATGGACATCTACGGCCAGGAGAGCGAGATCCGCCTCGACGAGCGCCAGCTCTGCGAGGCGCTCGGCGTCAGCCGCACCCCGGTGCGCGAGGCCATGGCCCTGCTCGAGCAGGAGGGCTTCATCCGCTCCCAGCCGCGCCGCGGCATCTTCGTCGTGCGCAAGACCAAGGCGGAGATCATCGAGATGATCACCGTCTGCGCCGCCCTGGAAGGCATGGCCGCCCGGCTCTTCGCCGAGCGCGCCACCGACCAGTGCATCGAGGATCTGCGGGCGGCCTTCGAGCGCTTCGAGCAGGAGGGGGTGGACGGCCACATCTCGGAGTATTCCGACGCCAACATCGCCTTTCACCAGAGCATCGTCCAGGCGTCGGGCTGCCAGCTCATCGGCGACCTGATCGCACGCT
>NZ_JAFFID010000027.1 GCF_017355955.1 Sabulibacter ruber
GTCAGACGCATCCTGCCCGTCTCTGCGGGGGACTATCCGGAATTTCGTGCTCGGCGGGGGTATGCTGAGAACGGAAGGAGCCCCCGATGGCACGACGCAAAGAACCGATCATCCCCGATGCGATCCTCGACCAGCTGCTGGCCGGGGCGGACGCCAAGACGGCGTTTGATCAGAACGGACTGCTCGACCAGCTGAAGAAAGCGCTGACGGAACGAGCCCTGCGCGCGGAGCTGGATCATCACCTGGCCAGCGACGAGAGCGGCAACCGCCGCAACGGCTATGGCCGCAAGACGGTGCTGAGCGATGGCGGATCAATGGAGCTGTCCGTGCCACGCGACCGGGCGGGGACGTTCGATCCGGCGCTGATCGGCAAGTACCAGCGGCGTTTCCCCGGCTTCGACGAGAAGATCATCTCGATGTACGCGCGGGGCATGTCGACGCGGGAGATCACGGG
>NZ_JAFFID010000028.1 GCF_017355955.1 Sabulibacter ruber
GACCGCCGAGCAAGCGGCATCCTTCTCAGCGATTTCGGGGAAAGCCGGCGATCTTCTCCGGATCGTCGGGGACTATGACCCAAATCAACTGAATCTCCAGGGTGGCGTCACCGTTCAACAGGCCAGTGGGCTTCCTGCCTTCGGAAACAGGCATGTCGAATATGTCATGAACGCCGACCATGGTTACGGCATGATCGTGAGTTTCGACCTGGATTTCGACGGCACGGAGTTCACTGTTCAGTCACGCATACATTTCACCGGCAATGAACCCGCCAGCAATCTGCTGACTTGGGAGCATGGCAGTGAACGTGGCTGGAATGACAAGTACAGCCTGTCCGATGGAACGAACGCCTACGACATCAAGGTTGACGTCATGTTCGTGGGTGTCGGGGAAGCTTCGGCCGCGGACTATAACGTCGCCGTGCACAACAGCAAT
>NZ_JAFFID010000029.1 GCF_017355955.1 Sabulibacter ruber
GGCTGATCAAAAATTGTCCTGATTAAAGCAACAATCGTTTTCTAAAGAGAGCGTTTATCCGAAAACCGTAAACACGTACTTCTTGGGTCACGGCAGGCACACAGAGAGCCAGCCACCAACCAGAGCCCCACCGGGGCACAGACCCAAGGAGAACCCCAATGACCATCCGCACCACAATCGCCGCCGCCGCCCTGTCCACCGTCGCCCTGCTGTCGGGCACCGGCTTCGCCGCCGACTTCGGCTCGCAGCTGAACGAGGCGCAGGTCGCCAGCCATCAGGTCGACCGGGAGACCCGCGAAGCGGTAACGCCGGCCCTGAACGCCGCCCAGTCCTTCAGCGCCTGGGGCGCTCAGGACCAGGCGCAGGACTACCTGAGCTACGCCCGTGCCAAGCTCGGCCTCTCCGACACGGCCATCGTCGCCACCCCGGTGGG
>NZ_JAFFID010000002.1:0-1101095 GCF_017355955.1 Sabulibacter ruber
GGGGACCTTCCTTCCGGAAGGGGCTGCAAAGGTAAGCAGAACTTCCCTCTTTGCAAGCGCTTCGGCAATCTTTTTTTCTCCTTCCCTCTCCGCCCGGCTGGCCTCGGGGTCCCTCCGGTCCCGAAGGGGCTGCAAAGGTAAGCAGAATCCTTTAGTTTGCAAGCGGGGAAGGAAAGTTTTTCTTTGCTTCCCTTAGGAAAAGGTTCCCGACCGGAGCCTAAGGGAGAACCAACATTAGGTGGCGATTGGTTCCCGGTAAGAGGAGGTTTTTTCTCCTTGCCGTTTCCTTTTGGCTGCTTCCCTGCTGGACGCTTAGGCAGAACCAAGAATAGGTGCTCAGAAGTTCCGAGGCACTTAAGTTTTTTCTGTTGACCTCTGCAAGCCACAAAGCTCCCGACCGGAGCCTAGACGGGAACCAAGAATGATGCTGGTTGGTTCCAAGCAACTTGAATTTCTTCTCTTACCTTCTGTCTCACCAATCAAATCTACTTGCCCCACCTGTATACTGCTTTCTCTATTTCTAGCCTGCTTTGCTTAGAACTGACTAAAACCGCTTTCCTCAGGCAAGGCGGGTAGTCCCGTTTTCACACCTGAAGGTCAGATTCTGTCCTGCTTATATGGAAGCGGTTTACTCCTTGTTTGCAATACTTCATTAGATATGGAGCATCCCCTCCTGCTAAAACTTCTGGTTATGGCATCCGTTTTAAGCTTACTTTGCCAAAACACCTTCTTAAACAGGTGTGATGCGCAAAGTGTCCTTTTTCGTCCAAGGGCAGCATTTGACTACTTGTACCACTTTAACTTGTTTTCTATTCCATAAACTTCTACACACCTTGAACCTCAAAACCTTTCTGACCACCTCACTCCTGTGGATTTCCTTTTCCGCTAGAGTTATAGCCCAGTCTCCAGCAGCAGACACTACCGTTGCTGTTCAACCGGTTATTTCCTCCTTGCAGGTCTCGCCTGAAGAAGGCAAACCGAAAACGAGTCGCTATCTTAAAAGAGCGGTATTACCTTCTGCTATACTTATGGCGGCAGGTATCTCTACCATCAAGGGAAATGGTTTCTACAGTAGCTATGACGCCAGCAGAGATGCTCGCAAAGCATTCCCGAACTTCAGCACCACCGTTGATGATTATCTGTTCTTCGTTCCAATAGTAGGCTTGTATGGTTTTAACCTGTTCTCATCACAGAACAAGCACGACATAAGGCGGCAAACCGGTTTGTTGCTGGCTTCTGGAGTGCTGACTACCCTTGTAGTGTATCCTACTAAATTCCTGACAGCGCAGGAGCGGCCCAACGGAGAGCCAAGGGCCTTCCCTTCAGGTCACACAGCATACGCTTTTACAATTGCTGCCATTGTAGACAAAGAGTTTAGAGGTAAAAGCAAGTGGATCAGCATAGGGAGTTACACCATCGCCTCGGCTACAGGTGTGATGCGCGTGCTGAACAATGAGCACTGGATGGCCGATGTACTAGCCGGTGCCGGTGTGGGTATCCTCTCCGTGAATACGGTTTATTTTATTCATGACCGCATCATGCGCAACAAGGGGTTAAATAGCAGCATTATGCCAACTGTTTTACCCAACGGCAAGATGGGGCTGGGCATGGCGCTTCAGTTCTGAGGATTGTTGATTGTTGATTGTTGATTGTTGATTGTTGATTGTTTTGAATAAAATGGCCGGAAAACAGCGTAAAGGGAAGCACAGATATAGGAAGCCCTTATCTATTTTGAGAACAATCAGCAATTAACAAGAAAGCCATGAAAATCCTTAGCGCCTCCCAAACCCGAGAAGCAGATGCGTACACTATTGCCCATGAGCCTATCTCGTCTTTAGACCTGATGGAACGGGCTTCTGGGGCGTTGGTGAAATGGCTGGAGCAGAGGTATTCTCCAGAGATTCCTTTCTATGTCTTCTGCGGACCTGGGAATAACGGAGGCGATGGATTGGCGGTAGCACGTTTACTCCACCACGATGGCTACGATGTGCAGGTGATCTTAGTAGCAACAAACAAAAACTATTCAACTGATCTCGCGCAGAACCTGAGCAGACTGCCAAAGGCCATTCCGCTTCTCAAAGCGCACTTCCTGCAAGATTTCCCAAGGGATTTGCCTTCAAGCGCAGTCATATTGGATGGCCTTTTCGGGTCAGGTTTGTCCCGGCCTTTGGAGGGCTTGTATGCCGAGGCCGTTTCTTATATCAATCAACTCGAGGCTCAGGTTATCTCCATTGACATTCCCTCAGGCCTGTTCACTGATGGCCCGACCCCAGAAGGAACTGCGGTAATACAGGCAGACATCACCCTTACCTTTGAGCGGCCTAAACTGGCATTCTTATTACCAACCTCAGGTGCTTTTGCCGGCGATTGGCACGTTTTACCTATCGGGCTTCACCAGGAATTCTTAAACCAGGTGGAATCTCCGCACCAATTATTAGTACCGGAAACTATCAAGTCGCTTGCTCGCCCTCGGTCCAAGTTCTCCCACAAAGGCACTTTTGGGCATGCTTTGCTGGTGGGCGGGAGTTATGGCAAGATGGGGGCTATCACGATGAGTGCCCATGCGGCTCTAAGATCAGGAGTTGGTTTACTGACGGTTCAGGTACCCCGGGTAGGGTATGACATTCTGCAGACCTCTGTGCCCGAAGCAATGGTTCTGACCGATGAGCATGAACATCACCTTACCACACCTCCCACCGATGTAACCAAATACCAGTGCATTGGCATAGGTCCGGGGCTTGGACAGGCCGAAGACTCCAGATTGGCCTTAGAACGGATGTTCCGCCAGAAGTTGCCTCCTTTGGTCTTAGATGCGGATGCGCTCAACCTTTTGGCCGCCGACCGACTGCTGCGCCAACAATTACCTGCCGACAGCATTCTGACGCCTCACCCTAAAGAATTTGAGCGGCTCACCGGCCCCGCCACCAACGACTTCCATCGCCTAGAGTTACTCCAGAACTTTTGCGCAGAACATAGCTGCTACGTCATCCTCAAAGGAGCTCACTCCTGCATCGGCACTCCATCCGGCGAACTTTACTTCAACACCACCGGGAACCCAGGAATGGCAACCGGCGGCAGTGGTGATGTGCTTACCGGTATTCTGACCGGCTTACGGGCTCAGGGGTATTCACCATTGGAAACTTGCCAGATTGGCGTTTACCTCCACGGGCTGGCAGGTGACTTGGCGGCAGCGGCAGAGGGAGAAACCTCTCTCATTGCTTCAGACCTTTACAAATACTTGGGAGCGGCGTTTCTTAAATTGAAACAATAGCGGCAACTTCTGTTTTTGGCCAGCTTTGTGGAAAATGGGCTGAAAATACTAGCCTTCTTTGCAGGAAGTAGTGGAGCCAAGCTCCTTTGAAGTCTCTGACAACCTTATAGCAGGAACCAGACCAGGAGAAACTGAACCAGCATCATTCCATCGGCTAAGATCAGGAAGTAGTATTGGGAACGGTTTTCGTGGGCATTCCAGATCACCATGGCAGCGCCTATTGCAGATAATCCTAAGGCTATGCGTACGTGCATGGCCGTTCCGGCCGGAAGCAGCAGGGCAAAAACGAACAAAGCCGCCAATGCCAGCTTCTTGGTATTTTGCACGCCCCACTTGGTGGGGAACGTTACCGTTTCGGTCTGCTTATCCTTGTTCACATCCCGGATATCAAAGACCAGCGTTAAAGAGAAGATAAACAGAAAACGGCGCAAAAACAGAATAAGGTTGGGCGTGTCAAATAGATCCCGGTCTACTTCCATCAACGGCAACTGCACCGTTATGGCTGACCAGACATAGGCAATCAGAAACACTTTCAGGAAAGGAATATCACGCAGGGGAATGTACCGGTCTCCTTCCGGGATCACGGCTACCGAGTATAGCCCAGCTACCACTATGAGGTGGAGCAAAAACCAGAAGCTTAACTCAAAAAGGGCAGTCCAGTAAAGATAAACCACGCACAGCGCACTAGCCACGCACATGAAAATAAGCTCCTGTCTGTACTTTTGGATCCACTCAGTACGGGCAGACATGCCCACCTCCTGGTTGAACTTGTAGGGCACCAAACTGTCTGCATTGTACACGAAAAGCGTTGCAAAGAAGACGATTCCCCCTAACCGAAGAGAAATAGGTATTCCGCTCAGCAGATATGTCTCCCACACCAGCACGGCAGCGCAAAGAGAAATAAACAGGTTGCTGTACAGAATAAAGTTCAGGACTTTCAGGGGGATCCTCATACTGGTTGAATCAACGGCTTCTTACCCATTGCGCTGGCAAAGTACGTTTGCAGTTACCTGCGGTGCAAACCTAAAATATGCAGAGACAACAGTACCTGGCTTGTCAATGCTCTGAAAGAAGAAGCGCCGCTTCCCTATACGGAAAGCGGCGCTTTTCTATTGAATGTTTTTGGGTCTTCTTAGCTATTGCCTCTGAAAGTAGTGTTGTACAGCTCAATGCTTTGCTCAATGATTCTGTACGCGTCTTCACGGCCCAGGAAGTTCTCCACAATCACTTCTTTGTTTTCCAGTTTCTTATAGTCTTCAAAGAAGCGCTGAATCTCAAGAAGGGTATGCGGCGGCAACTCAGAAATATCATTGATGTGCTTCACAGACATGTCGTTGGCAGCTACGGCAATGATTTTATCGTCTTCCTCGTTGTTGTCAATCATCTGCATCACCCCAATTACTTTGGCATCTATCAAGCACATAGGAGCTACGTCAATAGAGCAAAGCACCAGGATATCCAGAGGGTCTTTGTCATCGCAGTAGGTCTGGGGAATAAAGCCGTAGTTAGCTGGGTAGTGCACCGCTGAGAAAAGAACGCGGTCCAGTTTAAGCATACCGCTGTCTTTATCTAATTCATATTTGGCTTTTGATCCCTTCGGAATCTCAATGATACCGGTCACGATTTTAGGAGCCTCTTCGCCGTAGCTTACTTCATGCCAAGGATTAGATGTTTTCTGAGTTGTAGTTTCTGACATACTAATTATTTCTATCTGTTTTAAAATTCAGCGGCTTAGCTGTTACCGCACGTGTTCCAATAAAGACCGGCCCATGGTTCCGTTAGGTTCCTGGATGCGCAGCCAGGCTGCCAGGGTTGGGGCAATGTCAATAATCTCGGTGTGCACGGTAGATTCCCCCGCCGGAACCTGCCACCCGTACCATAGCAGCGGAATGTGAGTGTCATACGCCCAGGTACTGCCGTGGGTAGTTCCCTTGGCCATGCCGCGACCATAGTTCTCGTACCAACCAGGCTGATAGGTGAGCAATACGTCACCGGAACGGAACGGCATATACCCGTTTTCCACCAGCATGCCTAACCCTCGTTCCCAATGCGATTTCATGAGCGCATCGGCAGTGAAGGAACGTAAAACACCCGGAAAACGCTGCATAAATCTGGCAACCTCTTCCTGTATTTCCACCAAATTAACCTTTTTGCTTTCAATTACCGCATGGTTGAGGTAAATCTGTTGGTTCATGAAGGAGCTTACCCACTCGGCATTCCCGAATTTAGTATTCAGGTGCTTCTTCAGGGAGTCTGTCATGATGCCGTTGTTGGTATTACCCGCCGGTATTCTTAACTGTTTCAGGTAATTAGGATTGTGAGCGGCACCGTGATCGGCGGTTAGGAAAATCAATACGTTTTCTTTGCCTAATTGGGTGTCCAGGAACTTGAGCAAATCTGCCAGATCACGGTCCAGGCGCAGGTAATTAT
This sequence comes from Sabulibacter ruber, assembly GCF_017355955.1. Taxonomy (GTDB): domain Bacteria; phylum Bacteroidota; class Bacteroidia; order Cytophagales; family Hymenobacteraceae; genus Nibribacter; species Nibribacter ruber_A. Next base: position 5,702 of record NZ_JAFFID010000002.1, read on the forward strand.
CTTCTACTTCAATGGAATTAGGCCCAAACTGGTGCCCTATGTAATCTGGTGTAGAGAAGCTTACTGCCAGAAAATCGGTGAACTGGCCTTTTCCTAGGTTCTCTGCTTTGATGGCTTCAATGGCAAATTCCTTGGTGTAAGTATTTCCGGCCGGAATGGCGCGCAGAAGGTCAAAGGTTTTGCCTCTGTAAGCCGGTATGTTGTGCGGGAACACCGGTTTCTGCTCCCCGGAGAAAGTACCCTCAAACGGCTGGTCATCAGCGGCGCTCTCGGTGTACTGGTCTATTGGCAGCAAGGTGGTCCAGGGCTGGCTCAGGTATTGGTCCGGCAGTTTGCGGTTGTTGAAAGCCTGCACCCACGCTGGAAGCTCCTGCATGTAATAGGTACTGGTGATCATGTTGCCGTTGCTGCCATCGTACCAGTACGCGGCATTGGCGGCGTGGCCGGCCGGCAGAATGGAACCGCGGTCTTTCAGACTCAGCCCAATGACTTTGCTCTGCTGGTTGGTGGCTAGTTTCAGTTCATCGGTGATGGTGGTGGAAATCATGTTCACCGGCGACATCTCTCCGGCAGTAGAATTACTCCCCACCGTTTTCACAGACTTATCCTCGGCACAGTAGATGTTACGGCCGGTGGCCCGGTTGTACCAGTCATTGCCCACAATGCCGTGCATGGCCGGCGTAGTACCGGTATAGATAGAGGCATGGCCAGGGCCGGTGTAGGTAGGTACGTAGTTGTAATGGTTGTTCCGGAAGTTGAACCCTTCTCCCATTAAGCGTTTAAAGCCTTCTTTGGAATATTTATCCCAAAAACGGTACAGGTAATCGTAGCGCATCTGGTCAACTACAATGCCCACTACCAGCTTTGGTTTAGCAGGTAATTTCCCTTTAGATTTCTTCTTTTGCGCTGCTGCGGGGGATATGCTTACAAGCAACAGCAGCATTACCGCCCAAAGGCGGATTACTCTTTTCTTCATTGGGTTTGTCTTACGATTCTGTTTCTGAGCCGATTTCTTGAAACCAGCTTAAAAACGTAAAGATATCAGGACAAGCTTTCCTGACTATCCTTTTTGCTGGAAGCGCTCAGAAATTAACCTATAGGTAACATACCCCCTAAAAAGCAAAACGCCCATTTTTCAATGGGCGCTGCTCTATGGGATATGTCAGAAAGCTTATCTACCGGCTGCAAGCGCCTCGGCACCACCCACAATCTCCAGGATCTCGGTGGTAATGGCAGCCTGCCTAGTACGGTTATACGTTAGTTTCAATTGCTTCAGCAACTCACCGGCGTTGTCAGTGGCTTTGTCCATGGCGGTCATACGGGCACCGTGCTCAGAGGCATTAGACTCCAATACTGCTTTGTACACCTGAATCTTCAGAGACTTAGGAATCAACTGCTCCACAATCTCCTCTTTAGAAGGCTCAAAGATGTAGTCCAGGTTGGCGTTGGTGTTGCCTTGGTTCTCGGTGTTCTCCTGAATAGGCAGGAACTGCTCCGTCCGGATGATCTGGGTAGCTACGTTCTTGAATTCATTGTATACCAATTCAACGTGGTCATAGTACCCGTTGCGGAAACCTTCCATGGCTCGTTCAGCAGCTACTCTTACCGTTTCAAAGGAAAGATTCCCGAACACAGTAGTATAGTCACCCGCCAAAGGGAAGTTACGCTTGTCAAAGTACTCGTGGCCTTTTTTCCCGATGGCCATGATCTCTACGTTACCGGCAACTTGCTGGGCTCTGTAACGATCGTTGATCAGGTTGTTCACGGCTTTCATCACGTTAGAGTTGAAAGCACCGCACAAACCACGGTCTGAGGTAACGGCAATGATCAGCACCCGTTGCACATCGCGTTTGCGGGCATACACATTCTCGCCACCCTCTCCGTTTACCTGAGAGAGATTAGAAAGGATGTTGTTCAGGCGTTGAGCATAGGGACGCATGCGCATGATGTTGTCCTGGGCCCGGCGCAATTTAGCCGCCGCCACCATTTTCATGGCCTTGGTGATCTGCTGCGTAGAGCTGACAGAAACAATCCGGTTGCGTACTTCTTTTAAACTAGCCATTTAATAGTTAGTCAAGTATGAACAGAGAAAGAAGAGCACACGGTTACCCGCGCTGCTCTTCTTCTGTTGATTTTAATTATTTACGATATCTGGCTGTGAGCTCACGCGCTACTTGCTTCAGCGTGTCAGTCACGGTATCATCAATCTTACCAGCTCTCAACGCATCCAGAACCGGACGGTGCTGCGCGTTCAACGTCATGGTGAAGTCTTTCTCAAACTGACGCACCTGGTTAACCGGAACGTCATCAATCAGACCATTGGTACAGCAGTAGATCATCGCTACCTGATCCTCTACCGCTACCGGAGAGAACTGAGGCTGCTTCAGAACCTCAAGGTTTCTGCGGCCACGCTCAATGGTCAGTTTAGTAGCAGCATCCAGGTCAGAACCGAACTTTGCGAAGGCTTCCAATTCACGGAACTGCGCCTGATCCAGTTTCAAGGTACCAGCCACTTTCTTCATCGACTTGATCTGAGCAGAACCACCCACGCGAGATACCGAGATACCTACGTTGATAGCCGGACGGATACCAGAGTTGAACAAGTTAGTTTCCAGGAAGATCTGACCGTCTGTGATAGAGATCACGTTGGTTGGGATGTACGCAGAAACGTCACCCGCTTGCGTCTCAATGATTGGAAGGGCAGTCAAAGAACCACCACCTTTCACTAAATGACGGATAGACTCTGGCAAGTCGTTCATGTTACGGGCAATCTCATCAGAAGCGTTCACCTTAGCGGCACGCTCCAATAAGCGAGAGTGCAGATAGAATACGTCACCTGGATACGCCTCACGTCCTGGAGGACGACGCAACAACAGAGACACTTCACGGTACGCCACAGCTTGCTTAGACAAGTCATCGTACACTACCAGCGCTGGACGTCCGGTGTCACGGAAGAACTCCCCGATGGCAGCACCGGTAAATGGCGCGTAGAACTGCATTGGAGCAGGGTCTGCAGCCGGAGCGGCTACTACCACGGTGTAACGCATAGCTCCACCAGATTCCAAAGCGTTTACGATCTGCGCTACGGTAGAGGCTTTCTGGCCAATAGCTACGTAGATACAGAACACAGGCTCACCACGGTCAAAGAACTCACCCTGGTTGATGATGGTATCAATAGCTACCGCAGTCTTACCAGTCTGGCGGTCACCAATGATCAACTCCCGCTGGCCACGGCCAATCGGAATCATTGAGTCAATTGCTTTGATACCGGTTTGCATAGGCTCATTTACCGGCTGACGGAAAATAACGCCTGGTGCTTTTCTTTCAATTGGCATTTCGTACAGCTCACCCACTAATGGGCCTTTGCCGTCTATTGGCTGACCAAGGGTGTTTACCACGCGGCCTACCATGCCATCACCTACGCGAACGGAGGCAATTTTATTTGTTTTCTTAACTGTATCGCCTTCTTTGATGTCGCTCCAGTCACCCAACAATACCGCACCCACGTTGTCCTCTTCAAGGTTAAGAACAAGGGCTTGCAGACCATTTTCGAACTCTAACAACTCACCAGACTGCGCCTTGGATAAGCCGTAGATACGAGCAACACCGTCACCTACTTGCAGAACCGTACCAACTTCTTCTAGTTCAGCTTCTGTTCTGAAGTTTGACAGCTGTTCTCTTAAAATCGCTGATACTTCATCAGGTCTAACTTCTGCCATGATTATAGTTTAGTAATGTATGGATTTTCTTTAAACTTATTTTTCAATCTCTGCACATTGCTCCGCACCGTGTTATCAATCTGCTGGTCGCCAATGCGCAGTACGTACCCACCTACTACAGACGGGTCTACCACTTCTTGCAGCTCTACTGTTTTTCCGGTACGGTCTACCACCATTTGCTGGAAAGTAGCCCGTAAATCGGGGGTAAGCGGCACGGCAGTGGTTACCGTTGCTTTCTGAATGCCTTTCAGTTCATTGTACTGCTTCACAAACTCTGTGGCTACAGACTCCAGAATCTCCTCACGGTTTTTCTGGGTAATGATTCTGAAAAAGGCATTGGTTAACTCGCTTACTTTAGCGCCAAAAAGGCTGTTCAGGATAGCGAGTTTCTTATCATGCTTTATAATCGGGTTGCGTAGTACCAGGCGTAAGTCACGGCTGCTCTCCAGGGTTTTGGAGAAATAGCGCATATCTTCATACACTTGCTCCAAAGAACCTTTCTCCTGGGAAAGCTCTAGCAGAGACTTAGCGTATCTGGAGGCAACTCTTTCTTCTGACATTTCTTTCTCTTGCGTGTTTAACGATTAGTTTCCTCTTTCTAGGCGGGAAACAGCTCGCCGGGCTTACTTTAGCTCAGGGGAGTATCTCTCAGGTAACTTTGAACCAGGGCACGTTGTGCCTGCTCATCCTGCAACTCACGCTTGATCAGTTTCTCAGCTATATCAATTGACAACGTAGCCGCCAGGTTCTTCACCTCAGTCAAAGCAGCTTTTTTCTCGTTCTCAATAGATACACGAGCTTGCTCAATCATGCGGGCACCTTCCTCGTTGGCTCTGGTACGGGCTCCTTCTACCAAGGCGGTAGCCGCGTCAGTGGCCTCTTTCAGGATACGCTCACGCTCAGCACGGGCCTCGTTCAGCAACCGCTCATTGTCAGCTCTCAGAGACTGCATCTCCAGTTTGGCTTTCTCAGCCATGCTCAAGGCATTGTCAATGTTCTGCTCACGTTCACGCAGAGCCTTCATGATAGGCTTCCAGGCAAACTTTGATAACAAGAAAAGCACCAATAAGAAGGTGACCACTTGCCAGAAAAGTAATCCGATACTAGGGGTTACTAATGGATTCATCTTACAATGTTTATTTTTCTAGAGAAAAGCCTTCTCTCAACTTTTAAATCTACTACTCCTTTATTGACGTCTCCCGTTCCTGACCAATCGTCAGGACGGGAGACGCAACAAATGCATTCTTAGCGAATGAACGAAATCAGAAGGCAAACTACCACCCCGAACAGGGCAACACCCTCGATAAGGGCAGAAGCGATAATCATCGCAGTCTGGATTTGTCCACCAGCCTCTGGTTGTCTAGCGATAGATTCCATGGCAGAGCCACCGATTCTACCAATACCTAAACCGGCACCAAGAGCCACTAAACCAGCACCGATACCGGCACCCATAATGGCGTAACCTGCGCCTACAGAAAACGCTTGAAGCAATAATGCTAACAACATAGAAGTAGTATATATATAGTTAAAAAAAGAAATTCAGATTAATGATGCGCACCCGCCAGATGAGGAGCATCGCCGTGCCCCAGGTCATCGTGGTGATCGTGCTCTTCCACTGCGCCGCCAAAGTACATGGCAGACAACAAGGTGAAGATGTATGCTTGAAGCAGCGCCACGAACAACTCAAGGAAGTTCATGAAGGTGGCAAACGCCACACTTACCGGACCAATGGCAACGCTTTCAAAAATAAAGATCAAGCTAAACAAACTCAGGATGATGATGTGCCCCGCCGTGATGTTAGCGAAAAGACGAACCATCAAGGAGAATGGCTTGGTGAAGATACCAATCACCTCTACCAGTGGCATAATTGGAATACCCCACTTCAACCACCATGGAACTCCAGGCGTGTTGAAGATGTGCCCCCAGTAAGACTTGTTACCACTGAACACTGTGATAATCAAGGTCAACACTGCTAACGTCAAAGTCACCGCAATGTTACCGGTAAGGTTTGCACCACCTGGGATCAAACCCAGCAGGTTATTGAACCAGATAAAGAAGAAGATGGTCAGCAGGTAAGGCATGTAGCGCTCATATTTTGGACCGATGTTGGTTTTGGCGATATCATCCCGCACAAAAACAATGATTGGCTCAAAGAATGACTGCAGCCCTCTTGGCGCTTTTCCTCTGCGCTTGTTGTAAGCAGACGCAATAGACAGGAACACCACAAACAGCAGGAACACACTCACAAACATGGAAGCCACGTTTTTGGTGATAGACAGATCCAGCGGCCCTACGTGCTTCTCTTCTCCGTTTTCACCGGTTACGGTTTTTGGCTCACCTTCTTCATTGGCATAATAGATATGCCCATGCTCCATTACGTAGCCTTTGTAAGGCTGCAATTCATGGTGCTCATTGTAGAACTTGCTAGACAGGAAAATGTCTAACCCGTTCTCTCCGTATAATATAACCGGAAGAGGAATGGTCAAGCCATGCGCAAACTCCCACACATAATCATCTCCCACGTGGTGCATGATCATGTCACCGGGGCTAAACTTCTCACCTTCGGCAGATTCTGCCGCTTGGGCTGAGAAAGTAAGAATAGAAAGCAGAATTACAAGTATCTTCTTCATTCAGAGCGGATTAAAAGCAACACATTCTACGTAAACGCATTACTCTAGGCTTGCTTTTTTGAATTTCGGCGCAAGTTACTCAACAAAGCGTAGATTTCAAATCCGGTATAAATAAAATAAAGCACGAAAAAGTTTAAGACGAACTGCACTATCTGTTCTTCGTGAAAATATCTATATACGAAAATTGCTATTATGGCAAACACCATTCGCACCCCCATGGAGGTGTAATAATAGGCATGCAGGTTCGTGGCATCGTGCTTTAAACCAAGGAGTGCCACATAATGGGCAAACCCAGTCACGAAGACAAAGAATGGAACCATGTACCAGATATAGGAATGAATCAATCCGGCGCCGGTATAGAACTGCAGTCCGGTAATCACCAGAACCAGCAAACCGGTGAGCAAGAGAAGGCCTCTCAGAAAATTCACTAAGCGTTAATCCTTACGGGTAAGAGATACAATAACAGAATACATACAGGCAAACACCGCCACAATCAGTAACCCAAAAGTCCACCAAGGTGTTTTGTTCTGGAAATGCTCATCCAGTTTCCGGCCACCCAGCGCGGCTATGGCCATGATCGCGATCATCTGGAACGCCAACCCAGAATACCGCAGGTAAGGCTTCACATCTGATTTCCGCTTGGGGCCGGTAGGCTGCTGTTGTGGATTCATGGGTTTGCTTCTGTTGCCGTAAAGGTACTAAATGCAGACTGGGGTTTTACAGAAAGATTTTCCCTTGGTTTTACGGGCTTTACAGAAAAACATCTCAAAAACGGGGAAGGTTCGCACTAAATTGGATTTCATTCGTTTACCTCTACGCCATGTTCTTGCGTAGTAGCGAAACATGAACCTAAAAAAATGTAAGTTTGTCTTTATGACTGCCCATTAACGAATTAGCATTACCTCTCCCTCCGTTTCTGGGCTTTTTTTGGCAAAACAGACATAAAATAAAAACCGGCTCTGCGTAGTTCTACTAGTATTCCATCATCTGACGTAACGTTGAAACTAACACGTTTTCTTCTTCTATTCCTTTTACTGGGCACCCTGGCGGGCTGCTCTTCAGATAAGCCTGTGGGCAAACTGTACCGTAACATCAATGCCCGTTTCAACGGGTATTTCCTGGCCCGGCAGAAACTGGATGCGGTGGAAGCCCGCCTGGATGCTGCCGTGGTGAATGACTATAACCGCATTTTGCAGGTTTTACCCCAAGCCGATACCACCATTCTGAAGACCCTGGCCCCGGATCTGGATGAGGTCATTAAGCGTGCTTCTTTCCCCATTGTGCGCCACCCAAAATCCCGGTGGATTGACGATTGTTATATTCTGATCGGGAAAGCCCGCTATTACCAGGGCGAAGACACTGAGGCCATGAAGACGTTCCGGTTTGTGCAGACCACCAGCCCAGACCGCCATGCCCGCCATGAAGCCATGATCTGGATGATGCGGCTTTACATGCGCCAGAAAGACTATGATAACGTAACCTCCATCTCAGAGCAGTTCCGGAAAGAGCGCATGAACGAAGACAACGGAAGGGAACTTCTCCTGACCAGGGCCCAGATGGCCAGCATCCAGAACAACTTGCCGCTCATGATTGAGAACCTGGAGAAAGCCATGCCCTATGCGAAGAAAAGAGACCAGGAGGCGCGGCTTCGGTTTATCTTGGGCCAGTTGTACCAGGCCACTAACCAAGACGCGAAAGCCTATGAGCAATTTGCCAAGGTCTTGAAGAAGCGGCCGCCGTACGAATTGGGCTTCTATTCCAGCCTCAATCTTGCCCAAGTTACCGAGTTGAAGGATGTTACAGACCAAGACAAGATCAAGGATTTCCTGCACAAGCTGGCCAAAGACCAGAAAAACAAAGAGTATCAGGATAAGATTTACTATGACCTGGCAAAGCTGGAACTTCGGCAGAAAAAATATCCAGAGGCTTTAGGGCTTTTAGGCCAATCTACGGCAGCCTCTACCACCAATACCGTCCAGAAAGCTTACTCCTATCTTTTGTCTGGGCAGATTTATTATGAGAACCTGCAGCAGTATGGCTTGGCTCAGGCCTACTATGACAGTACCCTGCAGTTGCTTCCCCCCACCACGCTTGGCTACGAAGAGCTATCAGACAGACGTACCGTTCTTACCGCTTTTACTGAGCAGTTAGAGATTATCCGCAGAGAAGATAGTTTGCTGGCTTTAGGGCAGCTAAGCGCCACTGACCGGGCCCAGCGGGTAGCCGACCAGATCACCAGAGAGCGGGAACAGCAACAGGCCGCCGCTACTGCTTTAGCTGCCGCTAACGCCAGACCAGCCCCTACCACCCAGACAGCTACGCTGCCCATCGGCGGGGCCGGAACACAAGGTAGCACCTGGTATTTTGACAACCCTGTAGCTTTGGCCGGTGCCCGCAATGACTTCCTGCGCACGTGGGGCGATCGTCCTTTGCAAGACAACTGGCGGCGCATCACGGCTGTTTCTGGAGGGGCAGGCAATGCGGCTGGCCCTGTAACCAGCACTGCCGTAGACAGCACCGCCCTGGCGGCCGCAGCGGCTCAGAAACAAGAAGCCTACCTGGCTGCTATTCCGGTTACGGCTGAACAACGCCAGGCTGCTGAGAAGCGGGTAGAAGAAGCCTTGTTTACCTTAGGCAACATCTACCAACAACGCTTGAGAGAACCCGAAAAAGCCAGCCAAACCTTCCAAAAGCTGTTAGAGCGGTTCCCAACCTCTTCTCATGCGTCTGAAGCTTATTACAGCTTGTACGTGATTGCCCAAGGGGCACAGCAACCCGAAAAAGCCGCTCAATACGCCCGGGCCCTGAAGGATAAATTTCCTACATCAAAGTACAGCAGGCTCATAGACCAGCCCGATTTCCTGCGCACCTACTCTGCCGAGAACCTGGCCGCGCACACGCTGTATGACTCGGCCTTTGCCTTGTATGAAAAAGAGAAGTTTCCTGAGACACTTACTGTTTTAGCCTCTCTTTCTGAGAAATACCCTCAAAACGATATTCCTGACAAAATTGCGTTCTTGCGGGCCATGGTAACTGGCCGTACGCAACCCGCGGTCACGTTCCGGAACGCCATGGAGCAATTCATTATCCATTATCCTGAGAGCCCGCTGTTACCCCAAGCCCGCGAGTTCATGAACCTGTACACCCGTTATGAATCAGGGGAATTAGCGAAGCCACCGGTGGTCAGCGCCCCGCCGGTGCCTAAGGAAGAAGTACCTACCTATAAAACTGAACGCAGCCTTCCGCACTATTTTGTGATTGTGCATACCGGCGACAGTTTAGCGCGGCAACAACTCATCACTGCTTACGGCACTTACAACAACCGTTTTCATCCTAAAAAGCAGTTAACCGCAGAGTCTGTGCCGTTTTCTGACAGCACTACTTTGGTGGTCATCCGGCCTTTAGCCGATTTTAAAGCAGCGGAACAGTACGCCAGATTACAAGCTGCACGCAGTTCTCCTTTGGCCAATTTAAAAGGCCCGAAATTTGCTACCTTTGTGATAACTGAAGCGAACCTGGCTTTACTGAGAAAGCTGGGTGATATCGCGGAGTATGTAGCTTTCTTTGAAAAAAATTACCAATAGCATGTCGTCTATGCCTGCCAATAGGAAGTACCGGAATATCATTTCGGGACTTTGGCTGTTCTTTGCGGGAGGGTTTGTATTCTTCCTCCTCTACGTTTTTGCCGTAAGTATCAATTTCCTGAACCTCTTTGGCGATCTTCCAGACCTGAAAACGCTGGAAAACCCTAAAAGCGAGCTCGCTTCTGAAGTCTACTCAGAAGACGGCCAGTTATTGGGTAAATATTTCCGGGAGAACCGCAGCCCTGTCACTTATGAGCAATTACCAAAGCACCTGGTAGACGCCCTGATCGCCACCGAGGACATCCGTTTTGAAGAACACTCCGGGATAGATTTCAAAGGCACGCTGGCAGTGCCGTACTACAAACTAACTGGTAAACAAGACCGCGGCTCTAGTACCCTTACCCAGCAGTTAGCCCGTAACCTGTTCCGTACCCGTGACGATTTGAATAATGGTCTGCTCAGCGATGTGCCCGGTTTGCGAATGCTCATCATCAAGACCAAAGAATGGATCATGTCTGTGAAACTGGAGCGCTCCTATACCAAGAAGGAGATTATGCTCATGTACCTGAACACGGTAGACTTTGGTAGCAACGCCTATGGTATCAAAGTGGCCGCCAAGACCTTCTTCAACAAAGAGCCTGAGCAATTGACCTTAGAGGAAGCTGCTACTTTGATTGGAGTACTGAAAGGTCCGTCTTACTACAGCCCCGTTACCCGCCCTGAGCGCTCTTTGAACAGACGCAACACCGTTCTGGACCAGATGCTCAAGTACAACTACATTGACGATCCTACCTACAAAACGGCCAGTGTGAAGCCTATTAAGCTGGACTTCAACGTAGAGAACCAGAACAAAGGCCTGGCGCCTTACTTCCGCACTGAGATTGGGAAAACGCTGGCACAATGGTGCCGCGAAAACGGCTTTGACCTGTACGCAGATGGTTTGAAGATTTACACCACCATTGATTCCCGCATGCAACAGCACGCTGAGGCTGCCGTGGAGCAGCACATGAAGGTGATGCAGAAAGAATTTTTCAAGCAGTGGAAAGGCAGAAACCCCTGGATTGACGAAAACGGCCGCGAAATCAAAGGGTTCTTAGCCGAGCAAATGAAACGCACCGCCCGCTACAAGAGCCTGGTAGAGCAATACGGGGACAACGAAGATTCTATCAAGTATCATCTCAATCAGAAAGTACCCATGCGTATTTTCACTTGGGAAGGCGAGAAGGATGTGGTCATGAGCCCAATGGATTCTCTGCGCCATTACAAACATTATCTACAAGCTGGCTTCATGGCCATGGACCCCCTCACCGGTAAAGTGAAAGCTTGGGTAGGTGGTACCAACTACAAGTACTTCAAATACGACCACGTTAAGCAAGGCGCCAGACAACCGGGTTCTACGTTTAAGCCCTTTGTTTATACTGCCGCTATTGAGAACGGCTACTCTCCTTGCTATACCGTGACCGATGCCCCTGTCACCATCATCAACCCAGACGGCAAGCCTTGGACTCCTAAAAACAGCGAAGGAAGGTACTCTGGCCGTAGAATGACCTTACGCGAGGCATTGGCGCTTTCTGTGAACAGTATCACTACCTACCTGATGAAAAAATTAGGCCCTGAATTGGTGGTACAAACGGCAAAACGCCTCGGAATCACAACTCCGCTAGATCCGGTTCCGTCTTTGGCTCTAGGTTCCAGCGATGTGACTTTGTATGATATGGTAGGTGCCTATAGTACCTTCGTGAACAAAGGAGTGTGGAACCAACCTCAGTACCTAGTTCGCATTGAAGACAAGAACGGAAACCTGCTGCATGAGTTCGTGCCTAAGACGGTAGACGCCCTGAGCGAGGAAACTGCTTACCTAATGGTGCACATGCTGCAAGGCTCCGCCGATACCCGGGGTGGTACCGCCTATTATGGCTTGCGTCACCGCTATGGTTTAAAGAATGAAATTGGGGCTAAAACCGGAACCACCTCAAACTACTCAGATGCCTGGTTTATGGGAATCACGCCAGACCTGGCAGCAGGTGTGTGGGTAGGCGGCGAAGACAGAAGCATCCACTTCACCAATCCTAATTTTGGGCAAGGAAACAAGTTAGCGATGCCTATCTACGCCATCTTCCTGAAGAAAGTGTACGCTGATAAATCCTTGAATGTGTCTAAAGCGCCGTTCCCTAAACCAACGCAGCCGCTGTCCATGCAAATTAACTGTGGCTATAGTAAGCCACCAACCGTGGTTGATTCCGTAAAACAAGAGCAAACGCTACCTCAGAACGAACCAACAGAGGTTGAGAATCGGTTTTAAGGAATAAGGAAGGAATATGTATGGCTGTGGAGGAAACCATAAAAGAGCAACTGAAGCATTTGCCGCATCGGCCGGGCATCTACAAGTTTTATGATGACAACGGGATCATCTATGTAGGCAAAGCTGTAGACATCCGCAAAAGAGTAAGTAGCTACTTCAATCGTTCCACGCAGCACAACAAAAAGACTCTTAAACTCATCTCCCAGATCAAACGGGTTGAGTTCACCATTGTAGACAGTGAGGCTGATGCGTTTTTGTTAGAAAACAACCTGATAAAACAGCATCAGCCTAAATACAACATTCTGCTCAAGGACGGGAAAACCTATCCTTACCTCTGCATTACCAATGAGCGTTTCCCAAGGGTTTTAAGCACCCGTAACAAGCTCAATGATGGTTCCCGTTATTTCGGTCCTTACCCTAGCGTAACCAGCATGAACGTGCTGCTGGAACTGATCAGGACACTGTATCCGCTCCGCACCTGCAGCTACAATCTTAGTCCTGCCAACATTGAGGCCGGCAAATTCAAGGTGTGTCTGGAATACCACATCGGGAACTGTAAAGGCCCTTGTGAAGGGCTCTATGAGGAGACGGAGTATAACCAGCACATCCAACAGATCAGGAATATTCTTTCCGGTAACTTAACCGTGGCAAAGAATTATTTCAAAGAGGCGATGTCTACCGCAGCCGCAGATCTGCAATTTGAATTGGCGCACCAGTATAAACAGAAGCTTGACTTGCTAGATGATTTTCAGGCTAAGTCAACTGTGGTTAGCCATACGCTCACCAATATTGACGTCTTTACCATTTCCTCAAATGAAAAATGCGCCTTCATTAACTACCTCAAAGTAATGAATGGCTCCATCATTGGGACTCAATCCTTGGAATTGCAGAAGAAACTGGAGGAAAGTGACCAGGATATTCTAGCGTCCATGATCATGCAGCTCCGGTCGGATTTTGAGAGCACCGCCAAGGAGATTCTGGTGAATATTGATGATTTGGTTTTACCGCTGGAAGGAGTTACTGTAACGGTTCCGCAGATTGGAGATAAGCGTAAGTTGTTAAACCTTTCCCTGAAGAATGCTATGTATCTCCGCAAGGAAAAGGAGAGCATGCAAGATAAATCAAAGGACAGCAACGAGGTACGCATTATGGAGACCATGAAGCGAGATCTTCGGCTTACCGAGCTCCCCAAGCACATTGAGTGTTTTGATAACTCCAATTTCCAGGGCGATAACCCGGTGGCATCCATGGTGTGTTTCCGGAACGCTAAACCATCCAAAAAAGATTACCGGCACTTCCATATCAAAACGGTGGTTGGTCCGGATGACTTTGCGTCCATGTACGAAGTAGTCACCCGCCGCTACCGCCGGTTATTGGATGAAGGGGCTTCTTTGCCTCAGCTCATCATTATTGATGGGGGTAAAGGCCAATTAGGAATGGCTGTGAAAGCCCTGAAGGATTTGGGCATCTACGGCCAGGTAGCCATTGTGAGTATTGCGAAACGACTGGAAGAGATCTTCTATCCCGGTGATTCGCTGCCGCTGTACATTGATAAGAAATCAGAAACGCTGAAGCTGATCCAGCGCCTCAGAAACGAAGCGCACCGCTTCGGGATCACTTTTCACCGCTCCCTACGAGATGCCAGTACCTTGAAAACTGAGTTAACCACCATCAAAGGACTTGGCCCTGCCACCGCTGAAAAGCTTTTAAGCAAATTCAAATCAGTGAAGAAGATTTCTGAGCTCTCACAGCAGGAATTGGAGTCTGAAGTAGGCAAAAGCAAAGCCAAGATTTTGGTTGATTATTTCTCTAACGCGAAAGTTTAGCCTACCCATTTTGAGCCTATTTTCAGGGAAACAGGTCTAAAATGGAACAGGGAAGAAGAGCATTCTGTACTTATCCCGTTCCCTTACCTGCAACTAACGCTAAATTCAACCAAATTTAATCAAACACCTAAATTGGTAAGGGCATAAAAAAAGGAGACCGTTTCTGGCCTCCTTTTTTTATATTAAGCTTAAACTAGTTTTTAGTAGCTCCACAAGCTGTACTCAAACTCAATCAGCTCTTCCATGGCTTGCTGAGCAGCCAACAGACCTTTCTTACCAGCGCCATACACCTCTTCTAAACGCTCATCATTTACGTTAGAAACTTTGGTGATGTAAGAGCTGAATAACCACAGATCAAATGCATCTGCCAGGTTCTTGTGCTGCGCATCGTTCTGTGCATTGAACCAAAGCGCTTCATCTGGATGAGCTTTGAATACTCTCACCAAGTCACTGTATTTGAACGAGGCGATTGGTTTCTCAAAGCCCAGGCTGTTGTACTTAGCAGGCATAATCAAAGTGATTGCCTGAATGTCATGGTACAATCTTGAGCGCTTCTTGTCAAATACTGCATCTTCCTTGATTTCTAACTTGTAAAGCTCATTAGGAAGCAACTCATTACCGGTTGCAACAGCGGCTTCAGGAGCAGCAGCGGCTTTTTTAGTATCGGTTTTCTTGGCAGTATTCTTCTTTGGAGCAGGAGTTCCCCAGCCGTCATCGTTTCCCCATCCATCATCAGCGGCAGCAGGCTGGTCAAAACCGGCGGCTTTTTCAGCCTCGGTCAAACCACCAGCCGCAGAAGAAGACGGCGTAAGGTTTGTCATGAACTCTTGTGCAGAGATAGGAGTGTTGAGGGTATCAGATCTGTACGCCTGTAATTCTCCACGTCTTACTGCATCTGTGATCAACTTAGTGATTTGCCTTCCAGGGGAAAACATAGGACGGTTTTGTTTCTCACGAAGATCTACCGCTCTCCACACTGTTTTCTTGAACATTACGTCAGAGGGCGGAATTGGTCTGGCAGAAGCAGGAGCAGCCAAAGAGCTATCCATTCTGGCTTTCGCCAATTCTGCTTGCCGTTGCATTTCCTGCTGGCGAGCCAACTCTTCCTGACGGGCTTTTTCAGCCGCAGCTTGGGCAGCAGCACTTTGCTGAGCTTTCTGCGCAGATGTGGTTGACTTTTTAGTAGTGCGTTTTTGCGCCGTACTAACAACTGGAATGCTAAGCAATCCCGCTAACCCCAACACAATTAACTTCTTCATGATACTAAAAACTTACTAGTTAAGCTGGAAAGTAATACTTGAGTTATCAGAAGGAACAACTTCCTGCTGATCACGATAGTTCATTCTACGAATTTCTCTTACGTCAATGGCAATTCTATCGCCAGGACGGGCTTGACCCGCAAGGCTACCTAAGCTCACGTTAGGACCAGTTCCTTGCACCGAGCCAACCGGACGAGCGCCACGCACCAGGTACACTGTGTACTGAGTAACTCTGTAACGGGCATCTTTAGGCAATTGGTTCTTGAAGCTTTCGTCTGGGATAGCTTGCACGGTCAATGAACGTGGACCCGGAGCTGGCATACCTTTCACCACATCCACTGGACGACCGTTGGCAGAAGCAACTACTCTTGGTCTTGGTACCAGTTTCACGGTGAAATCCTGTGAACCAATAGCATTTCCGCCGCTGCTTACGTTCAGTTTCACTTGTCTTGAGGTAGGAATCAGGGTTAAGAATCCTTTCTTAGCTCCTTTTACTACTGTTGCACCGCTTGCAGAGAAAGACGGATCATAGTTAGCACCCAAAGCAGGCACTTGGATGTTCAGCTCGTTACCGCAGTTGAAGTACAATGAGTTGATAGAAGCAGACTGGATTTGCATCACTGGCTTAGCAACTACGTACTCCTGAGTAACCTGGAACACTGTGTCACGGCCGTTTGCCTGACGGAAACGTACCTGACCTCTCCAGGTCTTCTTAGCGTTACCTTCTGCATCGTAGTTACCAGCAGTGGCAGTGAACTCAATCTGACCTTTACCACCTTTCACCGGAATGGATCTACCGTCTACTGACATAGTTGGGGTTACTGCATCAGAAGAAGCAGCCAGGAACATTTCAGCTTTGTATTTAGTACCAGCAGCTACTGTTTTAGACTCAGCACTGGCCATTGCAAAAATGTTCTCAAACTTGATGATATCTGCTCCAACTTTCTGCGCCAACTGAGAAAGAGTTTCTGCTTCGTATTTCAGAACCTCAGACTCCATTTGGGCCAATGTAGCCAAAGCTGCTACTATTGGAGTTTCCTCAAAGTTGATTTCGGCGAAATCTTTCTTACGCTGAGCTTTATTCTTTTGAACTCTCACGTCTTCTTCACCGCTCAAAGCAAGTTTAGCAGGAGCATTTGGGTTATACTGGCGCAAGAAAGAGGCATAGGTGTTCAGCTTTTTCTCTAACTCATATGCTTTCCCTCCTTTGCCAGGTCCGCCAATCATCAGCATGTTCACACGCTCATTGTTCTCAGGGTTTTTGTAACCTCCTGTCTCAGGATCCTGTCCTCCGGCTTCTTTCACCAGTTGCTCACGTAATCCGTGGATGTACGCAACCATTTCAGAAGTTTGCTTTCTTACAGCTTCTGCGCTTTCTACTACACGCACGTCTTGGGAGCGGTTCCCAGACTCTTCTACTGTAGCTTTAATTCCGCTTAAAACTCCGCTGTTATCCTTGTTTGTTTTGTTGTTAACAGTGCTTAAGCTGTCATCAATAAACTGAAACTTTAGGAGAATTGCAGAGCTTACGTTCAAGGCCAACATTGCAGTAAGCACGAGATACATCATCCCGATCATCTTCTGCCGTGGCGTTTCTTTTCCTCCAGCCATATTTCCTGGTCTAGCTTTCTAATTTAAAGTTAAACGAATGGGTTCGTAAATAGGAATGGCAGAGATTACCCTCTCATGGCATTTAACATGTTGCCATACACGTTATTCAATGAATGCAAGTTCTTGGTCAGGTTAGTAACCTCTTCTTTGAACTGCTCAGTTTCACGGCTAGCCTGGGTCAGGTTCTCCATAGCATTAGTGATGCTACCGTAGAACTTGTTAATAGATTTCAGGTGGTTGTTGGCATCCTGAAGCTCCATTTCATACACAGCGTTCAAAGCACCCAGGTTTTTGGTCACTTGCTGTACCTGAGCATTGTAAGCCTGGGTATCTGCTGTAGCATTAGCCATTTGAGTTACAGCTTGCAGAGTAGCACCATAAGCCTCGTTGATTTTATCCAAAGAGCCAGTAGCTGTTCTTACACGGGTCGCATACTCTTTAGTAGCAACAGTAGCATCTGTCAAATCTGAGATCTGGGCAGTTGTCTCAGATAATCTTGTCAGGCCTTGGCCTAAAGAACTGATTGTAGCAGGAGTTACATTAGCATCACGCAGCATTTTATCCAAGTCACCAGTGATAGACGGACCAGCTGGAGCAGCAGCAGCTACCGTTGGAAGCGGACCATCATAATCATCACGCAATTGTGGGTAAACACGCTCCCACTCTGGCTCATGAGCCTGTGGCTGGAACGCACTCAGGAAGAATATGAAAGCCTCAGTACCTAGACCTACCATCAGCATGATGTCGGCTGGTCCTATGTGCAAGATTTTGAATAACGCTCCAAGAATTACTACTGCGGCACCAATACCATAAATTTTGGGCATCAAAACATCCCAAAGAAAGTTGCCTTTTGCTTTGCTCATTGTTAGACTGATTTAGATTGTAAGAGTTATTGGTTCAGAATTAATTTACTTATAAAAATTTGGGGCGGGAGCCTATCTACCCAGATCAAAGTCTGAAGAACGTCCGATATAGATCATTGCGCTCCGGAAACCGATGTAAGAACGCGCAGAATCCTGGTATTCAAAGTTACGAACACCTGTCTCCAGGAAATGAGCTATATCTTTCCAAGAACCTCCACGCACAATTTTACGTGGTTCGTTGTCATCATAGTAAGTTGGGTTCAAATCCCAAACAATTGGCACAGTAGCCTCAGAATAAGCATCTTCGCACCACTCAGCTACGTTACCTGACATATCATATAAACCAAAATCGTTCGGATAATATTGTCCTACTGGCGCAGTATATGTAAAGCCATCGCTGTAGTAATCGCCGCGGCCAGGTTTGAAGTTAGCCAGCATACAACCTTTGGCGTTACGCAGGTAAGGACCACCCCAAGGATAGGTAGCTAAGTCACGGCCACCACGAGCTGCATACTCCCACTCAGCCTCAGACGGCAGACGGAAGCTTGGCATTGGCGCCATACCGCTTTCTACGTTGTAGTTGTTTTTGTGCTTGGTTCTCCAGCTGTTGAAGTATTTAGCGGCAAACCAGTCTACCCCTACCACCGGATAGTCATCAAAGGCCGGGTGTGAATAGTAATACTCCATCAATGGGTCACCCATATGGTAGGTGAAGTCTTTCACCCATACGGTTGTGTCTGGATACAATTGAGTCATGACAAACTCTTCTCCAAGAACATCCAGTGAATCCTGACGGATAGCGTCCATGAACTGACGGTACTCATTATTTGTGATTTCTGTCTCATCCATGTAGAAACCGCCAATGGTTACCTGCTTGTTCATATTAGACATACTGGCGGCAATATCCTGATCAGTTTGTCCCATATGAAAAGTACCACCTGGGCAAGCCACCATTCCGTAAGGAACCTCCTGTGGATTAAATTCTGGGCGGTCTTCTGCCCCGATCACATCACCCTGTGAGTCTCTCCCCATACCACAACCTGCCATTAAGACTACGCTTAAAGCAATGGCAGAAAACTGTAAAAACTTAATCATATTCTTGGACTTGAAAAAATAGCGTTCCCGCTTAGCTTGTATGATTTTGAAGATAGCAAATATAAATCCCTATATTAAAAAACAAAACTAGTGTTTTTTCTTGAAGTACAATACGCTAACGACGCAAAGAAAATATTATTTTATCTAATAAATAATTCCCTCATCATTAGCAGTATGCATTTTACTGAAAAGTGAGTAGTTAAAAGAAATAGCGTGGGGTCCTAATTGGGGGTTTTGTATTATTTCTAGGCTTTGGAAGCCTGTAGCCAAGCATTACCTCATGCGAAGTAGCGCTTTTAGCATCTGTGCCTACGGCGGTATAATCAAATGCGTATCCAAAGCTCAATGCATTATCCTTTAAAAGATAAACACCTAATAATCCAGTAATGGCTTCTCCAAACCTGTACCCAACCCCACCCCAGAACTTATCATTAAAGGTTGCCCTTGCTCCGGTTTCTAACGAAGTCACTCCGGCGTTGATGTCTTGTTTAAGCAATACCGTTGGAGTTACGTCTATCATATCAGAAAGTTCCAGCTCATAGCCACCTGTCACCATAAGGTGTTTTTCACCAGTAACAGTTCCCATAGCACCAGTACGATCCTCATTTTCAAACTCGTAAACAGAACCAAGCAGGTTTGTAATGCCAGCGCCAGCATACCAATTCTCATGCTGGAACCACAATCCGGCTCCCATATCAAATTTGCGGTCAGAACTGTTAAAGGGTACCCGGGTGTCACCTATGTCATTGGCACGGTATCCTCCCTTGCTCATGTTAGTAAACCCACCTTGCACGCCTATGCCCAAAGTGCCGCCTCCTAAATTGAGGTGATAAGAATATGCTAACTGAGTATAGAAAACATCCACTGCCCCAATCTCATCTTTCATCACCACCAACCCTATTCCACTTTTAAGGGCAGAGATAGGAGCAGAGACACTGAACAAGGCTGTTCTGGGAGAACCGCCTGTATCAAAAGTGCCGTCATACCCCAGCCATTGGTACCTATAGAGCACATTAAGTTCAGTCTGTCCTTTCACGCCCGCGTAACCCGGACTAATAAATTGGCCATTAAAACCATAATGACTGAACTGAGGCAATTGCTGCGCTTCTACCAACAGGGGGAATAGAAACACTACTAGGAATACCAGGCGGCTAAATCTGTGCATCTTTATCAGCATATAACACCCTTGCTTAGACAAGAGCTATTTGGCAAAAGCTAGTGAATTGTCTATTAACCTCCAAAAGTCAACCCCAATTACGAGCCCTAGCCATGCTACGCACAAATAAAAGAAAAGTAACAGCTCTTTTACTTTTTCCCGGAATGTTGTTGGATATAAACCTCAATAGCGCCCGTCATGGAAGGAGCATTAGGCATTGGAGCTTCAATATCCAGCTCTAAACCAGCATCACGCACAGCCTGGGCTGTTGTAGGACCAAAAGCGGCAATCCGGGTATTGTTCTGCTTAAAATCAGGAAAGTTCACAAACAAAGAGTGCACTCCTGATGGGCTAAAGAAAGCAATGCAGTCATATTTCACCTCTGCCAAATCAGACAAGTCTGATGCCACGGTTTTATACATGGTCGCTTCTGTGAAATTGAAGTTATTAGCCCGCATAAATTCCGGGATATCTTCCTTCCTGATGTTAGAGCATGGGTACAAGAATTTTTCATTCTTGTGCTTCTTCAACACATCAAAAAGATCAGAAGCTGTCTTACCCCCGATAAACAATTTCCGCTTTCTTAGAACGATGTACTTTTGCAGATAGTACGCTGTCTGATCAGAGATACAGAAATATTTCATCTCAGCAGGCACCTCTATCTTACCTTCGGCGCAGATTCTAAAGAAGTGGTCAACCGCATTACGGCTTGTGAAGATAACGGCCGTATGATCCAGAATATTGACCTTATCCTTGCGGAACTCTTTGTAAGAAACGGGCTCAATTTCAATAAAAGCCCTAAAATCTACTTTAATCCCGTATTTTTCAGCAATGCTCAGGTACGGAGAGTTATCGTTAGCGGGCTTTGGCTGCGTGACTAGAATACTAGAGATTTTCTTTGAATGTCTATCCGCACCCAACAATTCTTTACCGTCAGCCATGTTTAGAAGGTAGTTTTTAGCAACTGTAATCTAGGATATGTTTGTTTTCCTGCCTGCAACAAAGCTATACAAAAACAATGAGCTTAAGCAATATCATCAGGGGAATAACTTCTGTGGCGCAAAGGTAGGAAAATAAATGTAGATTTTTAAGGGAATATTTTTTACTAACTGTATGAAAAGTCCTTAACATGGTAAACACCAAAAGCGTCGTAATTACAAGGTTGGCAATCCAGTAAATTACGTCAGGTATAGAGGACCATAACCCAAGATACAGGAGCAATATAAAGGGAAGGAAAATCCCCATTCCAAGCAGTGTTCGCAGAAACTCCCGGTACTGAGGCAACACCATTTCTCCTACCCCAAAGATGAATCCCATTAAGCGCAGAAAGAGGTATTTAAAGATCACGAACAGAAAGATAATCAAGGAATAAAGCAAAATCTTTGAGATAAGATCTGCCTGGGTAGCCGTGAACAATTGATTCAACAAAGCCAGGTCTTCCAGGTTAGTATGGATGGCTACAATCAACAGCGCGAACGACATGGCAAATGCCAGCACAAATAAGATACTAGACCAGTTCCCAATGGGCTTGGCCAGCAAGCCCTCCTCCAGGGTAGAAAGCTTGGTGAAATTGCTCCACCTGAAGATACTGGCAAAGTCTGAATAGAATGTCATCCTAAGTGCGCCATAAATCAGACCAACTACCACCATGAAAAAGATCAAAGCACTTCTGTGCATATCAGGTTGCTTTGGAAGAGGCCGATACTTGAGGTTAGGCTTTGCGCTAAGGGAAGCCAAAGGCTCTTGGGGCACTTTGAAAGAAGGATAATTAGGCTGCTGATCTGGGTGCCAGACAGACAGGAGATACTTCTTACCAGGTGTCAGGAACTCTGATAGATCCAAGGTGTAACGCGCTGTGGAATCTGCCACGAAAATGAGCTGATTATCCAAAAACACGCAAAGTTCTTTCCGGGCAGCAAATTCAATCTTGGGGTTTGTGAATTTGTCTAGAGTTACCCATTGATAAAGCGCCTGGTGCTCATCATGGAATTCAGGCAAGTACGGCACCAACTGGTTCCGGTGCGCCTGATAAATCATCCAATCTGAGGATAGCAATGGTTTTAATGGTACCGACTGCCCTAAAGCAAGTCCGCACCAAAACCACAAACCTATTACTACCCACCAAAAACGCATTAACTTTTATCTACTAATAGTAGGTTTAGGTGAGTACTGCCCCAATACCGCACTGAGCACTACGGAGAACCCTATAAGGCAAAGCAACAGATTGAGGTTACCCCAATGAGAGAAGTTGAAGACAAACAGAATCACTAACAGGTTCAGCAGTCCTAAAATAGCAACCGTAGACACCTGGCTGAATCCCATGGCCAGAATACGGTGGTGGATATGGTTCTTGTCCGGCGCAAAAGGAGACACCCCGTTTAAAACCCTGATAAGAGAAACTCTGATGGTATCAAACAACGGCACAAACAACACCCCCAACGCTACCACCGGCGAAGAAGGCACAAACCGCATCTCTATGAATTGAATAGCCATTATGGAAACCACAAAGCCACACAGCAGAGAGCCGGTATCCCCCATAAAGATTCGGGCCTTGTAGAAGTTATATCTCAGGAAACCCAGCAACCCGCCAATTAAGCAAACGGCCACTCCCGCGTAGTTTGAATACTGGTCCAGGTGCGAATACCAGAAAAAGAACCCGAAAGTAGATACCACAATGGTGACAATGGTACCCGCCAAACCGTCCAGACCGTCTATCAGGTTAATAGCATTGGTAATCCCCACTATGGTGAAAAAGGTGAATCCATAGCTTAAGCCATCGGGTAGTTCATGAATTCCAAAAATACCCTGAAAACTAGTGACTCTGATGTCAGCAATAAACATTACCACACCCGTTGCCAACACCTGCATGAAGAACTTCTTGAAAGCGGAAATAGTAACCAGGTCATCTTTCAAGCCTCCGAAGAAGAGAATGATACATCCTGCCAGCACCTGCTGCACGCCATTAGACAAATCTCCAAAAATGGTAAGCGCTGACATGAACCCGGCAAAAACACCCAAGCCACCCAACCGGGGCGTAAGCGAGACGTGCACCGTCCGTTTATTGGGCTGATCCAGAATATTCTTCAGGTGTGCCACATACACAATAGAGGGAATGGCAAAAAGCGTAATGAAAAAAGACCAGCTAAAGGAAAGTAGGTATGTAAAAAATTTCATGCCATGTCTTGGTTTGATTGTATCACAGGTAGTCTATGCCAGTGGCAGTTCCGGAACTCCGGAATGCCCCTTAGGAATGCAAAACCCCTTCTTTTTCCAGGATTGAGATGTGAATAATATTCTCTTCAACCACGCTACCCGGCACAAATAAGAACCGTTTGTCATGGATATTTCGGCCAATGTAATAGCTTACCCAGTATTCATTCGTGATGTTGAACAAAGCGGGGTCAATGGGTTCTATCTGTACGGCACTTTTAGGACCAACCTGCTCATACATATGGCGCAACACGGAGGTTTTTACCTCTTGACCCTCATGCTCGCCATACCCTTTGGAGGAGATCAGCACGTTGTCTAAGTAAATATCATTGTTGTTGATGAAGTACACATTCCACTCCTCTTGCCCCAGAGCATCCAGGTCTCTCACAATAGCAACGGACACTCCCTCTACCTGGTGAAAATCAATGTCTTTCTTCATAGTGATGCATCAACATCTTAGCTTCAAATAATTGTTCAAAATGGCGCAGCAGCTTTTCCTCCACTTCAGCCAGTGGCACTACTCTGCCTATCTCTTTCTCCAGAGAGGTTACCGCCTTATCTGAGATGCCACACGGCACAATATTGCCGAAGTACGCAAGATCTGTATTCACGTTTAACGCCAACCCGTGCATGGTTACCCACCGGCTGCACTTCACGCCCATGGCACAAATCTTTCTGGGGTTGCGCTGCTCCTCAAAGTCCAGCCAAACTCCGGTTAGTCCTACTATTCTACCGGCTTTCAGATCGTATTCGGCCAGCGTCTGAATGACCGCTTCTTCTAAAAGCCGTAAGTACTGGTGGATATCGGTAAAGAAATTTTCCAAATCCAGAATAGGGTAGGCTACCAACTGGCCGGGACCATGATACGTAATATCCCCGCCTCTGTTGATCTTATAAAAAGAAGCATGCTTCTCCGCCAGCCCTTTCTCATCTAGAAGCAAATGCGCTTCATGGCCACTTTTGCCTAAGGTGTACACGTGCGGATGCTGGCAAAGCAAAAGATAGTTGGGCGTAGAAAGTCGCTCCTCTTCAGGCAGGGACCTGTTCTGCGATTTTAGGTCCACAATCTCCTTCAGGAGCTGCTCCTGGTAATCCCAGGCCTGCTGATAATCCATCAGGCCCAATTTCTCAAAAACGATTTCTCTATTCTGTTTCATGGCCCTGTAGCTTCCTTCTTCTATTATTAATCATATTCCCACCTTTCAGCACAGCTTCCTCTTTCATTACCCATTCCATCTATGCTTCACGTATAGAATGCGTTGCAAAGATAAAACAGTGCAAATTACTCATTTAACCAGCACCTACCAAAAATGGCGCATAATACTCACTTAGGCCAATTGGGCGAACAGGCCGCAGAAGCGTATCTGGCGCAGAATGGCTACCTGGTATTAGAGAAAAATTACCGCTATAAACGTGCCGAAGTTGACCTGATCGTTACAAAAGACAAGGTACTGGTGCTGGTAGAAGTAAAAACTAGAAGCACCAACGCCTTTGGTTTCCCGGAAGAAGCTGTTTCTACCAGAAAAGAAGCAATGCTGCAGTTGGCGGCAGACTATTATATAGAGCAGCGGCAATGGCAGCACGATGTCAGGTTTGATGTGATTTCCATTTTGTGGCGCAGCGGCCAACCTGAGATTATGCACATTGAAGATGCTTTCCACTGAGCCAGGCGCAAGGCCTATCTTCTTTCAACTGGTTACAAAAAGCGGAACCCCGTTTCAGGGCTGATTTCCTGAAATCAGCCCTGAAACGGGGTTCATCTACTTATAAGGAGTTTATTTATCCTTTTTCTCAAATACCAAGGTGCCGTGCCGGTCATATTGTTTCACCAGGGTTGGCTCAATAGGAGGATCAAAGCCGGACTCAGCGTACTGAAACTCAAACTGGCGGCGGCCCCTGAAATCATAGAAGTTGATCCAGGTACCAACCTTACGGCCTTTGTCATAGGTTCCTTGCCATTCTAATTGGCCGTTCTCGTAGAACTTGTAGTATTCGCCCTGCACCTGGCCGTACTGATAAGGAATAACTTCTTTTATCTTGGTCTTAGCCGCATCATAGTAAGTGATTACGGCATCGCGCAGGAAGCCTTTTTCATAGTGAACTTTCTGGGTGAGCGTGCTGTCTGGTCTGAAGGTCTCCCACCGGAGGTGTTTGGCGCCTACATAAAAGTAGCCCTGCTCTATGATAACATCGCCCCGCTTTTTGGTATACGGGCCGTGCAAAATCAATATCTGCCGTTTGGAAGGATCAAGCGTGGGCGCCCTGAAGATTCTACGTTTCTTAACGTCAAAGAAATGCTTGTCACGCACGTACGGGTTAGGGTCTTTGTAGTCCCGCAGGTAATAGAAGGTCTCTACAACCTGGTTGTTTCCTTTGCCTTGGCGGGCAAATCCTTTTTTCACCCGATACCCAAAATAGGTTTTCTTCTTCTTGGGCTCCTTTTTCTTTTCCTTTTTGGATTTGTCTTCCTTGGCTGCCTGCGCACTATCGGTGGCAGCCGTAGCCAAAGATGGCTTGGACAGGGAGTCAGTCAGGACGGTGGTGTCTATGGGGCTCGCATCAACAAGAGCATCTTTCTTCTGCCAGAAAAGCAGCTTTTTCTTCTCCTTGCCAATAATCTGAGCCTGTGCCTCCTGATGTAGGCCCCAGATGAATGCTGCACTGAAGAACAGCACCTTTACCCAAATTCTCATTTCTCCCATAACGGACTTCACCTTCTGAACTTTGCCTATAACGTTCTTCAACCTGTAAATTGTATACCGCACCTGTACGAAGAACAGCATACCAAGTGTTGTTTACCGCAGATAACAAATCACGCTAAATAAAATTCAGAATAACCTGTTTTTACCCTGTTTTTCTGAAAACAAGCTTGAAACCCGAAAGTCAGGCCCGTTGCAGCAGACCTGGCAGAAAGGTAGGAACAACAGAAGCGCTACAGAGAACTAGCTAGCGGTGCTGGTTCAGCCGCCATCCGCACCAATCCCTGAAAGCCTTTCTTTGCTAAATCCTGCCGCGCCTGCTCCGCCACGGTTTTAGAGACAAAACGCCCCGCCAATATGCGGTGGACTTTTTGCCCGTTCACCGTCTCCTCAACCAGCGCAATAGGCATTTTCTGGTAGAGCTTCTTCAGTTTCTCTACCTGAGCCGTAGCATTGGCAACATTCCCGAAAGAACCTGCCTGAACCACGTACACCTGAGACTGCGCCAAGGTTGGCACTGCCGGAATGGCTTTGGCATCTGTTGGGTTAGCTCCCGCCGGGGATGAGGTCAACGTAATAGGAGTCGAGACCGGAGTGGCTGGCGTAACCGCTGCAACAGCGGTCTCGGTCTTAGCAGCAGAAAGCTCTTCTTTTTCCTCAGAAGGAGTCTCTGCCTTTTCTCTGCTGGCCAGGAAAGCCTCTGGCAACTCCACCACCTCTACAGTGACTTCGGCTAAGCCATCATTGCGGTAATGGATTTTGCGGGCAGCGGCTTCTGAAAGGTCTATGATACGGGCGCCTCTGAAAGGACCACGGTCATTAATTCTCACCACCACGCTCTCGCCGGTAGCAACATTAGTGACTTTGACTTTACTGCCTAAAGGAAGTTGATTGTGCGCGGCCGTAAGCTTGTGGCGATTGTAAATCTCGCCGCTGGTAGTAGGCCGGCCATGATATTTGGCCCCATACCAGGAGGCCAGACCGTTTTGCTTATCGCCTATTTCCTGCCCAAAGGCGGCTGGCGCAAAGCTGATGAAAAAAATGAAAAGAACGGTAAGCGCATTGTAAATTTTCAGTTTCCCCATTTTAGGTTTTGTTGGTGGAACATCAATTTCAAGGCGACAAAATTAGGAGTTAAATCCCTTAAATCAAGCCGCCTGCCGTTGAGCACATGGTTTCCAAGTTAAACAAACTTATTAAAGTAATATAATTTTAAATTAATATCCAAAATCACAAATCCATAATATAACTTATTTTACAATTCATGGTATGCCATATTTCTCACTAACTCAGAGTAAATTTTCTGCGAATACAGGCATTAAAAGCGATTTTTCTTGCCTAAATTGAATTAAAATGATACGCCCGCTTTCAAGCTAAATCCTTAGAAAAATAGAAACCGAAAAATAAAAATCTATTTTTTCTGAAAAATTTAGCCGAAGCCTCAAAAACTTAGGCAATTGCCTACGAATTTAGCAGTTATATATAGAAAACTCAATATTTAAAACCATGGATTTCGGACGCTTGCCAGACATCAGCAAAGTAGACTTCACGCTGCCCCCAGACCACCCGGCTACCGCCCAGGTGTTAGCTCGGTCGCAGCGACCTACCCGCCCGAGCCTGTATCTTGGTTGCCCTACCTGGACCAACAAACCCTGGATAGGCACGTACTATCCGGCCGGAGCCCAGGATGCCCAACTACTCTATTGGTACGCCCGGCAATTCAACACACTGGAAATGAACACCACGCACTACCGCATTCCTGATGCTACCGCTATTCATAGATGGAAACAGGCTGTGCCTCCGGGGTTCGTGTTTTGTCCCAAGCTGCCCCAGGTCATCAGCCATGATCAACTCCTTCAGAATGCCGGGGAACCCACCAAGCTTTTCTGCGATGCCATTTTAGGGTTAGGTGAAAGCCTGGGCATGGCCTTTCTGCAGTTGCCGCCTTTCTTTGGGCCTGAAGATTGGCCTATCCTGGAACAGTACCTTATGAACTTTCCGCCAGAAGTACCTTTAGCAGTGGAGTTTCGGCACGAGAACTGGTTCAAAGAATCAGCCGTGACGCAACGGGCCTTCCAGACGTTAGAGGAACGGCAGATTACTACGGTGATCACCGATGTAGCCGGTAGAAGAGATGTGCTGCACATGCGCCTCACCACGCCCGTAGCCATGGTACGGTTCAACGGTCACGCCCTGCACCCTACTGATTACACCCGCCTGGATGCCTGGGCCGACCGGTTGCACCAGTGGCTGGAACAGGGGCTGCACACCGTCTACTTTTTTATGCATCAGAAAGAGATTATGGATGCCCCGCCCGCCTTGGTGCACCTGATGGATAAACTGGAGAAAAGCACCGGTTTGGCTTTACAGCGGCCCACAAAGGTGCAGCAATACATCCAGGGGCAACTTTTTTGAACTGGCACTCAGAGCCTTCGGCTTACACGTGAAAAAAGAAGAAGGAGAGATGCAACCATGCGCATTTTGTGGGACTCTCTGACAGAAATAGTCCACTAAGCCCTATCTACTATGAAACCAACCTTACCCCTCAGGAACCTGCTAACCAAAAGCGGCCTTCTTCTAGGGTTGCTTGTCCCTGCCACCGTGTTTGCCCAAACCAAGGCACCGTTGCTGCACGCCCCCAAAGACACCGTAGTACTCACTATAAAAGAGACCAAGTACAAGCATACCTTTAAGGTAAGCGAAGCGGGCCGGGAGAAACTGGTACGCATCAGCCCCAACAACCGGCCTAACCTCATGCACGTGAACACCGGCCAAGACAGCCTGGCGGTGAAATACCAGAACAACCTGCGGGAGCGGCTCAGAGTCACCAACGGCAAAGACACCATTAGCCTGGTGTTTTCTTATTTCACGCCGCCCGCCTATTCAGAACTGAACAAGAAAGCCACTGAGCAGTACCATAAGAAGAATTACCAAGAATCTATCAACCTGTACCAACAGGCGTTGGCGGCTGAGCCGAAGGGTGCCCACGTACGAAATACCTACTACAACATTGCCTGTGATTATGCTCTTATGGGCCAGAAAGAGCAAGCCCTGCAGAACCTGGAGAAAGCCGTAGCCGCCGGTTACAAGAACCTGTCTAACATGCGGCGCGATTCTGACCTGGAAATCCTAAAAAAGGACAAAAGGTACCTGAAGCTGGAAAAGCAACTGGAGAAACAGCAAGCCCACTTAGGCAACCCAGACAATGTGCAGCTGGTAACCACTGATGTGCACAACTTCTGGAAAGCCTATGACCTGGCCGCCAAAGACCCGGCCCGTCAGCAGGAGGTGTTTGAGAAGGAGTACTTCGGGAAAGCATCGGTGGGGTTACAGGACTACTTTGAGTTTAAAATCGGTTCTCTAGAGCTGTTCCTAAACAACCTCAACAACAAGACGGCCTTCTTTCCGGCCATCCGGAAGAACACCCTGCAGGTAGACGGCCTGAAAGCCGATATCTACAAGAGCTTCCATAAGATGAAGGAACTATATCCGGCCTCTACGTTCCCCAACGTGTACTTTGTGATCGGGCGTTACAACTCGGCGGGCACCGCCTCAGACAACGGACTGCTGATTGGCATTGACCAGTTCTCAAAATCTAACGATGTGCCGCTGCATGAGCTGAACCTCTGGGAGCGCAACAACTACAATTACGTGCGCAACGTGCCGCCGCTGATTGCGCATGAGCTCATTCACTTCATCCAGACAAACAAATCAGACACTACGCTGCTGGCCAGTGCCCTCACCGAAGGCATGGCTGATTTTATTGGGGAGTTGATCTCAGGTGTAAACACAAACAAACGCATCCATGACTTCGCCAATCCCAGAGAAAAAGAGATCTGGGAGAAGTTCAAAGCCGAGATGTACCTGAACCGCTACAACAACTGGATTGCCAACGGCGGCCAGGAGCGCCCCGACTGGCCCGCTGACCTGGGTTATTACATGGGCTACAAAATCTGCGAAGCCTACTACAACAAGGCCACGGACAAGAAACAGGCAGTGAAAGACATCTTAGAGATCAAAGACCCTAAAGCCTTCTTTGAGCAAAGCGGCTACGCCGATAAGTTCACGAAGCTTTAACTGCAGTTCCTTCAGAAAATACAAACTACTGTTTTGAGCCGGTTCTCCTGAAAACAAGCTTAAAATAGAAGCCGCCGTTGAGACCTCACAGGTTTTGAAAACCTGTGAGGTCTCTTTATTTGTTGAGCAGGATTCTCAGGATGGATCTGATTTTCAGGATTGGGCACGAGCGGTCATTGACACAGACACCCGTAGGTCCGCTGTACACTACGAGGTCTTTTGAGCAGGTGCTTTTGGTTTCTTTTCTGTGAAACAGGCTAAAAATCACACTATGGCGCGGAAGTTACTTCCGTGACATTTGATCTTTAGTCACGGAAGTAACTTCCGCGCCATGGCAAGTACTGGAGGAACTGAGGGCAATCCTTAAAACTGAATATGAAACGTAGTTATCCCATCAGCGCCGGTTTGCAGGGTAAACCGGAAGCCGTGGTGCAATAGGATCTCCCGCACCATGGTGAGCCCGATGCCTTGCCCATTGGCTTTGGTGCTGAAGAAGGGAGAGAACAACTTTTCCTGCACCTCGGGGGAAATGGCTTGCCCGTTATCCTGAATTAACAATTGAGGCGGTGACGCGATGGTCTGCACTTTTACCCAGCCCTCCGGCTCCGTGGCTTCCAACGCGTTCTTCACCACGTTGATGAGCACCTGCTCCATCTGTTGCATATCCATAGCGATAGGCGTAACGGCTTCGGCCAAATCCCACTGCCAGCAGACCTGTTTTCGCTCAAAACTGGGTAGCATGAGCCGGTGGATGCTTTGCAGCAACTGGTGCAGATCAGTTTCGTGCTTGGTAGGCGGCGGAATACGGACCACGTTAGCGAAATTGGCCATAAAACCCGCCAGGTTCTGGTTACGGGTAATGCAGACCTGTAGCGCTTCGTCAAAGTCAGGACGGGTGTCTTCGTTTAGTTGTGGCGCGAAATAGGAGAAGGAATTCAGGATAGAATTAACCGCCCCAATGGAGTTGTTGATCTCGTGCGACATCATCCTGATCAGCTTTTCATAGGCATTGCGCTCTTTCTCCAGCAACTCCTGCGTGAGTTCCTCCACCAAGATGAAGTAGCGGTGATAGCCCCGGTCCAGGAAGCGGATTTTGCGGCAGCGGTACGTCTGGATGCCGTTCGGCCGGATAATTACCAATCCGTCTTTGGGAAGTTTGCTTAGAGAATTTCCCCAGTGGCGCGGCAGCTCGCCCAGTGGTTTGCCCACCACGTCTTTTCCAGAGGTCTGCAGCAGCAATGCCGCAGCGGGGTTCAGCCCGGCGACGCGGTCGTGGGTGTCCAGCAGGATGATGCCGGAAGGAGAGGCCTCAATCAGGCGTTCCAGCAGGAAATGTTTCTCGGTTTGCACCACCCGCTCCTGGCGCAGTTCGTCCATCATCTGATTGTACACACTGATGAGTTGGTCCACCTCTTTCTGGCCTGTTTCCATGAATTTGATGGAAAAATCACGGTCCTTGATGGATTCAATGCCCGCCGCGATGAGGTTGAGCGGCCGCACGAAAGAAGTGTACAGCTTGGAGGTGAGAAAAATGCTGGAGGCAATGAGCACCTCGGCGGCCACAAACAGCCATTTGTTGTAGTCCAACAGTTGCCAGGCCAGCACCACCAGCGCCACGTGCAACAAGACCGCCGCCAGAATAAACTTATTCCGCAGCGTCATACGGAATGTTGAACTTCTCCAGACGACGGTACAAAGAACCCCGACTCACGCCCAGGGCCTTGGCCACTTTGCTCACATTGTTGTTGTAGTAGGCCATAGATTTCTTAATCATACCGGCCTCTAGTTCATCTAGGGTCATAGCGCCTACGGAGGGCAGCAGTTTCTCGTCCAGTTTTTTGGAACTGGCCTGTAACTGATTTTGGAAATCTTCCACATCCAGCAGGCTCTTGCCGCTCACCAGCACCGTGCGCTCCACCAAGTTCTTCAACTCCCGGATGTTGCCCGGCAGCGGCTGTTCGCGTAGCCATTTCAGGGCTTTGTTGCTTACCTGCAGCGCCTGTTTGTGGTAGGTGTGCTTGAGGTTATTCACGAAATGCTGCACCAGCAGCGGAATGTCCTGCGGACGCTCGCGCAAAGCCGGCAATTTCACCGTAATCAGGTTGATACGGTAATACAAGTCCTCGCGGAACTTGCCCTCGGCTACCATTTCCTGCAGGTTGCGGTTAGTGGCACAGATCACGCGGATGTCCAGATTCTTGGAACGACTGTCGCCGAGGACTTCATAGGTGCGGTCCTGCAACACGCGCAAGAGTTTCACCTGGCTGCTCAGGTCCAGCTCCCCGATCTCGTCCAGGAAAATGGTGCCTTTGTTCGCCATCTCAAAACGGCCTACGCGGTCGGTTTTGGCATCGGTGAACGCGCCACGACGGTGCCCGAACATCTCGCTCTCAAACAAGCTCGCCGAGATGCCGCCCAGGTTCACCTTCACAAACGGCGCTTTCTTGCGGTGGCTGTTCCGGTGGATAGCCTCGGCAATAAGTTCCTTGCCCGTCCCACTGTCACCTTCAATCAAAACAGAGGCATCCGTAGCGCTGATCTGCCCGATGTTGCGCAGCACTTGTAACAGTCCCGGGTCTTCGCCCACAATCATGGAGAAATCGTACTGCTCTTCCAGCTGTTTGCGGGTGAGTTTGCCGTTGGAGCCTTCGGCCGAAGGCTTGGCCAGTTCCAGCGCCGTTTTAATGGATTGCAGCAGCGCCTCGTTGTTCCAAGGTTTGGTTATGAAATCGGCGGCACCGCCTTTGAGGCCTTCCACCGCTAGGTTAATGGAACCCCAACCCGTAATCAAGATCACCGGCACGGCGGGGTACAGCTGCTTCAATTGACTTAATAGACGCAAGCCATCTTCACCGGTAGTTTCCATGGAGAAGTTCATGTCCATGAGGGCCAGTTGCGGCATTTGTTTAGCCGCCACTTGCAGCGCCTCCTCGGGTCCGGCGGCCTGGGCCGTAGCGTAGCCGGCTTGTTTGAGCAACAAACTTAAAGAAGCCCGTACGGCTACGTCATCGTCAATAATCAGGATCATGGGTTCTTGAAGCAGTAAGTGAAGGTAGTGTTTTTAGGCTGTTTTTGAAAAATAAAGCGAGAAATGGATTGGGCAGAGACACTCGTAGGAGCTGCGCACACTACGAGGTCTTTTACCGTTTGAGATTTCACTGGCGCGAGTCTCCAGACTCGTGCCTAAAGATGTTGGGTAGTCTCCTGACTACCCTCGCTGTACCGCAGCGAAACTGGGACGGCTGATTTACTATGGCGCGGATTTACTTCCGTGATTTGTAATACCATTACCTATTTATGATTCCCGGCGAGTCTGGAGACTCGCTTCATCCTAAGGCACGAGTTATAAACTCGCGCCAGTTATACCCATAGCGCTTTGGGCCTGTTTTCCAGAAAACAGGCCCAAAGCGCTGTGAATGTTAAAGCAATCCTATTCCTCATGCAAGGCCACAGCCGGGAAGATCTTGGAAGCTTGATAGCTAGGATACACCGCGCAAATAGTGGCCAGCAGGAAGATCAGGAAGGCGGCAGCGCCAATGCTTTCCCAGTAAATGGAGGCGGAAAGCTGAAACACTTGCAGCAGCGGGAACTGCACCGCCAGCACCAAACCCAGCAGCAACCCGAAGGTGGCAATCACAAGCACTTCGCCCACAAACTGGTTCCGAATCTGCTTAGACGAAGCCCCAATGGCTCTTCGCAGGCCAATCTCGGCGTAGCGGCGGTTGATGTTGTACCACAGCACTCCAAACAAGCCCAAGGCCACGTTGAACACCAGGAACCCGCACACCAAGCCCAGAGCCACCATCGGCACCGTGGTCACTTTGGCTTTGCTTTGGCGCATTTTCTCCTGGGTGGTCACCTCAATGGTCCAGTCTTTGGCAATGCGCGACAATTCCCGCACCATTTTCTCCTCAAAGGCCACGCCGGCGCCGGGTTTTACTTTGATGACCAATCCGTTCCAGATGGAGTTTGTGTTTTTGTCCAGGTTGATGCGGTGGAAATACGCCGCTTCCTCGGGGTCAAACTCGCTGTAAGAACGGTAATAGTCTACTACCCCAATCACGGCATACTGGGTAGAATCATTGATCCGGATCAGTTTCCCAAGAGCTGGTTCATCGCCAAACAACTCTTCCTGCAGTTTTTTGTTGATCACGATGGGATCATGCAGAGCACCATTGTCCTGCGGCCCGAACCACCGCCCCTGGCTCACTTCCATGCCTAAGACATTCTTGTAATCATCCTGCACGTCAAAGACGTTGGTTTCCACGTCTTTCTTGCCGCCGTAAGACAGGCCATTGCGCATCATGCTAAACGCAAAGGGAGTGTTGGAATTGGAGAGCGAGGCATATTCTACCTCGGGGAAACTGCGCACCCGCTGTATCAACTGCTGCTGAACGGCCAGGTTATGCGCCGATGAATCAGTATTGGGGTTCAGCCACAATTGCCACACGTTGTCATACTTGAAGCCCAGCGGTTTGGTGTAGTTGTGGTAATTGTAGAAGATGAAGCTGAGTACCGCAAAGAGCACCAGGAAGGAAAAGAAGATTTCGGTGATCAAGAGGAAATTGCTTTTCTTCTGATTCCAGATCAGTTTAAACAGATGGCGTATCATTTGGAGCCTCCTTTCAGTGCCTCAACGGCGTTTAAGCGTGACATTTTAAAAGCGGGGTACACCCCGGAAACCAACCCGAACACAAGGCAGAGTAGCAATCCCCAGGCAAATACCCGCAGGTTCAGCCCCAAAGAGGCGTAAGCAATGATGCCGCTGTCATTGATCATCTCCAACACACCCGCTGAGATCAGGAAGCCCAACATGCCGCCCAGCAGCGTGAGGAAGATATTCTCCACCACGAACTGCCCGATGATGGTTTTGGAAGAAGCCCCAAATGCTTTGCGTACACCAATTTCAGAAGACCGTTCCATGATGCGGCTGATGTTGATGTTCACCAGGTTGATGGTGGGCAGCAGCATGAACAGGAAGGCCGCAAAGGCAAGAATGCCATACAGCATAGCTGATTTATCGGTTTTTCCGCCGCCCATGAGGCTGCGGGCAAAGGTCCCGAAGATGTCATCGGCGAAAGAAAACACCTCCTGCACTCCCTCCGGCTTGCTGTTCTTGTTCACCTGCAGCATCATGGAAGCGAACTCATCCTTGATCTTGGGCACATCGCTGGCCTGCTTGGCCTTGATGGTGGCAAAGTAGGTTCCTTTCAGATCGGTGCGCTTGAAATCCTGGCTTTTGAGGGTAATAGGTACCCAGACATCGGCGTAGGAATGCAGGCGCAGCACCGGTACGTCTTCCACCACGCCCACTACTTTGTATTTCACCTGGTCTACCTCAATAGTCTGGCCTATCGCTTCTTTGTCCCCGAAGTAGTTTTTGCGGGTATTCTGGTTGATGACCGCCACGCGAGTGGCATTGGCTACTTCCTGCGCACTGAACGGCCTGCCTTCTATGAAATTGAAATCCAAGATGTCCCAGAAGGCGGCATCGGTGTGTTTCTGGTCCAGGGTCAGTTTCTTGTTGTTCACGTAGCTGTTCACCGGCATAAAGACCGAGTTGATGGAAACGTTCTCGGGGGTTTTCAGCGGCCGCACGTAGCGGTTCAGGAAATAGTAGCTGGGCGGACTGCTGTTGGTATAGCCTTCTTTGAACTGCTCCCGCATGTTGTTCACAAAAAGAAGCTTGTCAGATTCCCGCTCCGGCATCTGCGGCCCGAAGGCATGGTCGTAGAGCGAGGTCACCACCATGAGCACCATCAACGTGAAACTGATCCCGAAGAGGCTGATAAAGGTGAAGAACTTGCGGCGTTGCAGCACCGCCCAGGCAATTTTCAGATAATTTCTTAACATGGCCGTACTGGTTAAATCTGGGCTTCTAGTACTCTGGAATCTGCCACTTGCTGCCCGTCAAAGAACCGGATGAGGCGGTTGGTTTTCAGGGCCATGTTCTCGTCGTGCGTCACCATCACAATGGTGGTGCCTTCTTCCTGGTTCAGGCGCAGCAGAATATCCATGATCTCGTCACCCATCACGCTGTCCAGGTTTCCGGTAGGCTCATCGGCTAAGATAATCTCCGGATTTCCGGCCAAAGCCCGGGCAATGGCCACCCGTTGCCGCTGCCCACCAGAAAGCTGGCTAGGGAAGTGTTTAGTGCGGGCGCTCAGACCTACTTTCTCCAAAGCTTCCAAGGCTCGCTTCCGCCGCTCACCACCGGATACGTTGCGGTACAGCAGCGGCAGTTCCACGTTATCCACCACACTCAGGTCATGAATGAGATGATAGCTCTGGAACACGAACCCAATCTTCTCGTTGCGCAGCTTGGCCAGCTTGCTGTCTGAATGCGTTTTCACCGGCTGGCCGTCAATGGCCACGTACCCGGCGGTGGGCTCATCCAGCAGGCCCATGATGTTGAGCAGCGTGGATTTCCCACAACCAGATGGCCCCATGATGGAGACAAATTCACCGCGCTCCACCTGCAGGTTCACGCGATTGAGGGCTACCGTTTCAATGGTCTTGGTGCGGTAGACTTTTTCGATGTCGATTAACTGTATCATAGTTATAATGTGCTAATGCGTTAATGTGCTGATGAGGTAATGTGCTAATGTGTTATTTCAGAAAGCGTAGTCTGTCTTTTCTGTTTAGCGCCTGTTTTCCGGAAAACAAGTCCTAAACTATTGGTTCTTTTTCGTCCCCCTTTGAAGGGGGTAGGGGGATGATGTACTCTTCTGATAATTGTATTTAGATTTATTTTTCAACTATGGCGCGGAAGTTACTTCCGTGTCTTTTTAAGTAAGTATTTCACAAGTCACGGACGTAACTTCCGCGCCATAGTAAACAGTGAGTTTTCTCCTTTGTAAACACCCCTCTTTATCTCCCCTCAAGGGGAGAGTCTCGGGCCTGTTTTCCTGAAAAGAGCCCTAAAACAGCTTGCTACTTCTCGGCGAGCAGTGGTTGGCCGCGTTCAAAGTCATATAAGGTAAGCGCCCGAAGTCTATAGTAAGCAACCCAGAAATCCTGAAGGGCGGTGATGTAGGCCCGACGGGCCTGATCTTTTTCCTGCAAGGCGATGTTGAGGTCGGTGATGCTGATGCGGCCCACCAGGAACGTGGCTTTGGTGATGTCGTAGCGTTCCTGCGCGATGGAGTCTGCCGAGGCGGTGATCTTGAGGCGCTCTTTCAGGAGCTCAATCTGGTTCACCTGCGTGTAGACGTTCTGCTCAAAGTTGGTCTGCTCCTGCTCCACGGTGTATTGAGTGAGTTGCAACTTGGCCTCGGCGGTTTTCACGCTGGCTTTCTGCCGCCCCCAGTCCACAATAGGGACACTGAAGCCTAACGTTACCTGTTGCTGGTTCTCAGGTTGGGCATAACTCTCGGCGAACTTATTAGCGCTTTTGGTCAAACCAAAGGTGGCGTACAGATCGGCGTTGAAACCGCCTTTGCCGCGGGCCTCTGCGACTTGTTGCTGGGCCTGTAACACCCGGCGCTCAAACTGGAACCGCTCTTTCCGGTTCAGGCGGGCTTGTTCTAGTGCAACCTGTTCTTCTACCTGCAGTGCCGGCACCACGTTGGGAGCCTCCACCGCTACTTTCTCACCGCGCAGCAACCCCACGTACGCTGAGAATTGTATGGCTACGGTTTTCAACTCAGTGGCAGCCTGTGCCTGGGCCAATTGTGCGTTCATGAGGCTCAGCTTCAATTGCAGCAGCTCGTTTCTGGACAAGCGGCCCAGCCGATGTTTTTCCTCCGCTACCTTAAACAGCGTCTGGTTGTTCTCCACGTTTTTGGTGGCTATTTCGTAGTTCACCTGCTGCAGCAGCACCTCAAAGAAACGCTGGGTAGCCGTGGTGGCCACGGTCTCGCGGTCTTCAATGAATTGGCGCTCAGACTCGCGGTAGCGCAGCGGTTCAATCTTCTTGTCCCAAGCCAGTCGGTTGTACCCAAAGATGGGCTGCCTGAACCCGATGATGGCCGGAAAAGAATTGTAGCGCCGTATTCCCTGGTTGAAGTCATCGAACCGCTGGCTCTGCGAAGACACAAAGAACTGCCCGCCCGTTAACCCCACTGATTGACTCAGGGACAAAGACAAATCTGAGTTGCTGATGGAAACGGCCCGGAAATCAGTGGTGCCATCAGGTTGAATCACGGGGATGATGCTGCGGGAGAAATCGGGCAGGGTACCGCTCAAGGTCAAGTGCGGACGATAATCTGCTCTAAAGGTGCGGTACTCCCAATAGCTGCTGGTTTTGTTAGTGGCCGCCTGCTTGCTGGCGATGGAGGAGCCGAGGGCCAGGTCAATGGTTTCCTGTAAGGTCAATCGGCGGGCGGGCTCCAGAGCAGATGAAGGCTGGGTTTGGGCCTGCGCTACCGTTCCCAGCAGAATATTCAGGAACACTATATATAATAAAGTGGTTTTCATGATCGGAGGCCGTTAATCATTGGTGAGGTGCAGTTCTTTCAGGTGCGCGTACTCCTTGGTGTTGGAGATGATGACCTTTTCGCCGGCGGCGATGTCACCCTGCAGTTCCACAAAATCCAGGTTGTTGGCGCCAGTGCGCAGCATCCGGCGGACGGCTTTATCGCCCTGCATCACAAACACCGCCTGCTCTGGGGTGCCCGTGAAGAAAGGACCGTTTTTCACGCGCAACACGTTCGGCCGGAAATCGGTGAGGACAAACACCTCTACCCGTAGGTTGGAGCGTAGCGCCTGGTGGTTTTTCTCCTGCAGCCGCACGTAAAAAGTGATGATGCCGTTTTCCACTTTGGGCTGCACGTTGGCGATCTCGCCGCGTAGATCGGTCTCGTTGATGCGCACCTTTACGGGGCCGCCTACTTTCACTTGCTCGGCGTAGGTGTCTGGAATGGTGGCTTTGATTTTGAAGCTGCTCAGGTCGGCCACGCGGGCCACGGGCTCACCGGCATTCACGGTGGCGCCTACTTCCTCATTCACCCAGGTTACCACGCCAGAATGGGGCGCTTTGATATCGGCCTGGGCCAGTTGGCGCTGCAGTTGCCCTATGTCGCGGCTCTGCATTTCCAGTTCAAAGCCCACGGCTTTCATACCTATCTTGGCGGTGGCCTGCTCGTCCTGGATCTGGCGCTGCAGTTGGGTTAGTTCCAGGGTGGCCACTTTCAGGTCCAGCTCGGCTTTCTTCACGTTTTCCTGGGTGCCGCCGCCAATGGAGAGCAGGTACTTTTCATCGTCCAGGGCGGCTTGCAGGCTTTTCACTTTCACTTCCTGCACCGCGTAGCGGGAGCGCAGTTGGTTTACATTCTTCTGCAGCGTGTTCTCTAGCTCGGCGGTTTTGTTCTGTTTCAGCTGGCGCTCGTCACTGAGTTTATCAAAGGCGGTTTGGGAGGTTTGCTTGTCCAGCTGCAACAGCGGCTCGTTAGCCGATACGCGGTCGCCGGGGGTGTGCAGCACGCGCTCAATCTTGGCCAGGATAGGACTGGCAATAACTTCTTCGTTCTCGGGTACCACCACGCCGGTAGCGGTGAGGGAGGCTTCTACGGCGCCTACTTCTACCGTAGCCACGCGCAGCTCAGATTTGGCTACTCTGGTTTGAAGCACTGACCGGAACGCCAGCACCCCCAACAGCACGGCCACCACCAGGGCACCCACCTGCCAGAAGCGGCGGCGCTTGGATTTCTGTACTAGGGCTTGGGGTATTTCTCTATCCATGATTGACACAGGTTTGATAGCCTCTGCTATCCAAGCGTTGTGCCAACTTATATATTATTGATTTACAGATACTTATTTCATTGGACTCAAAACAAAAGTGTCCAGTTCTGGACAGTGATTCCGGTTGTGGTCAGGTTTTTAACCCCTTTTTAGAAGCAGGATTTTCAGGATTGATAGGATGGGCAGGATTAAAAAGTAAAAAGATTCTGGCGCGAGTCTCCAGACTCGTGCCTACGGGTGGCGGGTAGCCTCCTGACTACCCTCGCTGCCCCGCAGCGAAACCGGGACGGCTGATCGTTTTCTGCTAACAGCCTGCAAAATGTTCAGCTATACAAGCAAAGGGTCAAGCCGCTGGCTTGAAGCAAGTCAGAGACTTACTCTCATCTGTAGGCACGAGTCTGGAGACTCGCGCCAGTACCATCTTCTTTTTTAATCCTGCCCATTCCCTCAATCCTGAAAATCCTGCTCAAAAAACCCGCCCCGTTTCGGGCCTGTTTTCTGGAAAGCAGGCCTGAAACGGGGCGGATCAAGAAAGCGAAAAGAGATTACTTCAACTTGAAGATATCGTCTTTCAGGTTTTTGTTGATTTCCACGCTGTTCACGGTAGAGGAAATCACCTGGTTACCGATGTGCAGGTCAATCTGGTGCGGGAACTTGATGCCGTTTACTTCGCGGTAGTCTTTGATGTCGGTGGTTTGGCTGGCGGTTCCTACGGCGGTTTGCTCGGTGGCTACCTCGCGGATTTTCAGGCCGGTTTCCTTGTCAAAGTAGTGGTAGGACTTTTTACCGCTGGGTAAGGTCAGTTCCAGTTTGTACGCCTCGCGGCCCTCTACTTTCTCCATCTGGTTAAGCGCTAGTTTCACGCCTAGTTGGTCGTAGTTCAGGAAGCTGAACATCCAGTTTTCCAGTTTCTGGTCCTGCAGTTCAGCGCCGGTCAACTCTTTGATCTGGCCCTGGCTGTTGATGCTGCCTTTAGGACCGTTGATGGTTACGCGGTTGATTTCATTGGAGCCAAATGTAATCGTTAACAGAGACTTATCTACGCCTTTT
Organism: Sabulibacter ruber; assembly: GCF_017355955.1. Classification (GTDB taxonomy): domain Bacteria; phylum Bacteroidota; class Bacteroidia; order Cytophagales; family Hymenobacteraceae; genus Nibribacter; species Nibribacter ruber_A. The sequence continues at coordinate 46,464 of NZ_JAFFID010000002.1, forward strand.
TGCTGCTGCAATACCGCCAACTGAGCACCCGGCACGTTCATGGTCCGCTTGATGGTGAGGTCTTTCACCTTCTCCAAATTGGCTTTTCCGCCCAGCGCATTCATATACGCGGCCAATACGGTCTGCACGTTCACGCCGGCAGGCAAGGACATCAGTGGCGCATCGGTTTTCTCCCCGAAGGCGTTGTAATAGCCAATCGGCTGATTTGAGTTGAAGCGTTTCAGCTTATCGGCAATCTCGCGGGCGTTACCCACGGCAATCAGGTACGCTTTGGCTGGCTGCAGGTACTGCTGGGCCACACGTTGGATGTCGGCGGGCGTTACAGCGGCTACGTTCTTCAGGTAGTTGGCGTAATAGTCTTTGGGCAGGTTGTAGCGGGCTGTATTCACGGCGAACATGGCCACGGTCAAGGGATTCTCCAGAGAACGGGCGAAGGAACCAGTCACCATATTCTTCACTTTCTGCAGTTCCTCAGCAGGCACCGGCTCTTTGCGCAGGCGGTCCATCTCGTAGATGATCTGGGTGAAGGCGCTGTCGGTTACGTTGTTCCGCACGCTGGCATACGCGGCAAACCGACCAGATAAACGATCCGTTGAGAGCGAAGAATTAGAGCCGTAGGTGTAGGCATGTTTCTCGCGCAGGTTAGCATCCAAGCGGGCAAAAGAACCACCCAGGATGTTGTTCATCAAGCTGGCAGCAATAGCGTCTGGGCTGCCGGGCTTCAGGTCCACGGCGTACGTCACAGAGATGTTAGACTGCACTGAGTTAGGCCGGTCCACAATAGCCACCTGCGTACCAGCCAAAGGAGCCGGAGCCGGATAACTAGCCTGTTTCACCTCTGCTTTCTTCCACTTCCCAAAGTACTCTTTCACCAGTTTTTTGGCTTCTTTTGGCGTAATGTCGCCCACAATGGCCAGGTACCCGATGTTTGGTTTATAGTACGTGTTATAGTATTGCTGCACATCGGGCAGGGTGATGTTCTCAATGGTTTTCTCAGTGAGTACCTCTCCGTACGGATGGTTCTTGCCATACAGCAAGGCCTGCTGCACGTTGGCCTCAATAGTAGCCGGATCATCTTTGGAAGAAGCCAGGTTAGATGCCATCTGCTTCTTGAACTTGTCCAGCTCTTCTTGCTTGAACTGCGGATTCAGAACCACATCAGAAGCCAGTTCCAACAGCTTAGGGAAATGTTTCTTCAAGCCCGAGGCCGAGAACCCAGAAGAAGAAGTGTTCAGGGAAGCGCCAATAAAGTCAATCTGCTCGTCTAGTTGGTCTTTGCTGCGGGTCTTGGTGCCGGTGCGCATCATGTACCCGGCGGCTCCGGTTAAACCGGCTTTCTCGCCTTCCAGCACGGGGTTGCGGTCCAGCACCAGGCTCATAGCCACGGTAGGCAGTTTGTGGTTCTCTACCACGTACACCTTCAGGCCGTTAGACAGCTCAAAGAACTCATACTTACCCAGTTCAATGGTAGGCGCCGGGCCCGCAGGCGGAGGCGTTTGTTTGGTGGTCTGCGCCGCACTGCCAAACGAGACAGCCAGCGACAAGAAGAAAATTGAAATATATTTTTTCATGGAATTCAGTCAATAAGAAAAAGGAACCAAGGCTTATCTGGCTTGCGCGGCTTTAGGCAAATAGTGCAACACAGCGCGGTTCTCTTTGGTTAGGTACTTTTTGGCTACCCGCATTAAGTCATCTTTGGTCACAGCCAGGATCTTATCCAGCTCGGTGTTGATGAGGTTGGTATTGCCGTACAGCGCGTGGTAAGAAGCCAGTTTCTCGGTGCGGCCTTCCAGCGTGGCCAGACCGTTGATGTAGTCGGTTTCCATCTGGTTGCGCAGCTTCTGGAACTCCTGGTCAGTGATGGTCTCGTTTTTCACGCGCTCAATCTCAGCATCCATGGCCCGCTCCAGGTCATGCACGTCCACGCCCATGTTGGCAATAGCCAGGTTGATAAACAAGCCAGGATCTTCCATGGACAACGGAATAGAAGCCACTGTTACGGCTTTCTGCTGCTTGTCTACCAAGGCTTTGTTCAGGCGGGAGCTCTGCCCACCGGCCAGCAAGGTAGTAAGCATGTTGATGGCGTAAGAATCCTCGGTGCCTTGCGCCGGAATGTGGTAGGCCTGAATTACGGCTGGTAACTGAATGTTGTCAAACACCACTTTACGGGCTTCTTCTACTTGGGCAGGCTCTTCCACGGTTGGGCGCGGAATTGCGCCGGCCCCTTTCGGGATGTTGGCAAAGTACTGCTCCACCCATTGCTTGGTCTGGTTAATGTCCAGGTCGCCGGCAATGGTCAAGGTAGCGTTGTTGGGCACATAGAAGGTTTTGTAGAATTGCATGAACTCAGGCAGAGACGCTTTGTCTATGTACTGCGCCGAGCCAATTGGCACCCAACGGTACGGATGCACCGAGTACGCCGTAGCAAAGGTGTTCTCCAGCAACGAGCCGTAGGGCTGGTTATCAATGCGCTGCTTTTTCTCTTCCTTTACTACCTGGCGCTGCGTTTCTACGCCCTGCTGGTCAATCTTGGCGGCCCGCATGCGGTCGGCTTCCATCCAGAGGCCCAAGGCCAGTTGGTTTGACGGCAGTATCTGGTAGTAGTAAGTGCGGTCAAAAGAGGTGTTGGCGTTTACGGCCCCACCGGCACTCTGAATCATGTTAATGTACTTGCCGCGCTCTACGTTCTCTGAGCCTTCAAACATTAAATGCTCAAAGAAATGCGCGAAACCTGTGCGGTCTGCGTTCTCGTTCTTGGAGCCCACGTGGTACATCATGGTCACCGCTACGGTAGGCGTGGTTTTGTCCTGGTGCAGAATCACGTGCAACCCGTTGGGCAGGTCGTACTCCGTAAACTCAATTTTATTGCTTTGCGCGTTCGCCAACAGGCTGGCACCCAGCAATAGGATACTTAACAATTTTCGTTTCATTCAAAAAGCGTTAAAAATAAAAAGGGTCGTTTGTTAGGTCTGGAGCGTTTTTTGGTTGTTTTCCGTAAAACGTCCTTAAAATTAAGTCAATTTTTCTTAATACTGTTCCATCCGGTTGACAGCCTTGCAGATAGTCTATATTTTTTCTTTCTGATTAAACCTCAGGCAGCCAAAAAGCTCTAATCCATAAACCCCATAAGTAAACCTGTTAGTATGAGAATCCTGAAAAACCTTACCAAAGTAGCCTTCCTGTTTGTGGCCTTGTTGGCAGGCACCTCTGCCTTCGCTCAGCAAACCCAAAGACCGCAAGGAGCCAGGCTCACCACCGAGGAGCGTGCCCTGAGACAACTGGAGCGCTACCAAAGCCAACTGAATTTAACCCCAGACCAAGCCACTAAAATCAAGGCCATTGTGCTGGCATCAGCGCAGGAGATGGACAAACAGCGGGCTGCCGGCAGTCGCCCTGACCGAGCCGCCATGCAAGCTGAGGCGCAGAAACGCGCCCAGGAAATCAACGCTCTCCTGACTCCTGCCCAGCAAGAGAAATTCGCCCAGATTCTGGCCGAACAACTGGAGGGAAGACAAGGACAAGGCCAGCGTGGCCCTCGCCAAAGTGGTCAGCGCCGTACTCCCGGTGATTTATAATATTTGCGCTGTTAAAAACAGGAAAGCCGGAGAAGTACTCCGGCTTTTTTTGTGCCTTTTATGGAATGTTCTGTAGAAACAAGGAACTGACTTGTCTCCGCGCCTGCAGATAGACACATTCCCTCCATCCTGCCCCTTGCCATTGCCTGGAGAAGAAACTATCTTTCAAACAGTTTCCACACCTTGCCTGCTCCTCTATGAAATGGGTCCGCGCCATTCTTGCCACACTGCTGACACTTGCACTGGTTTATGCTCTGAACCGAACCTTCGGGATTGTACCGGCCCTGGGGCCATTCCTGAGCCCCTATGAAGGGTTCTGGCGCAGCGGCTCTGATGATGATTTCACTTCTGAGGAATTAACCTTAGCCGGGCTGAAGGCTCCGGTACAGGTCCGGTTCGATTCTTTGCGGGTGCCGCACATCTTCGCGCAGAACGACCATGACCTGTACTTCGCTCAAGGATATTTAACCGCCAAAGACCGGTTATGGCAGATGGAGTTTATGACGCACGCGGCCGCGGGCCGATTGTCTGAGCTCATTGGAGACCAAACCCTGGAGATGGACCGCTATCAGCGCCGGATAGGCATGGTGGCTTCGGCCAGAAAATCGCTGGAGAAGATGCAGGCTGACCCGCAGAGCAAAGCCGTGATGAATGCCTATACCGCCGGGGTGAATGCCTACATAGATCAACTCTCGCCGCGCGACTATCCCTTTGAATACAAGTTGCTGCATTACGCCCCGGAGCCCTGGACTACCCTGAAGATTGCGCTGCTGCTTAAGATGCTGGCCCAGGACATGACCGGCTACTCAGATGACCTGCGCATGACCAACAACCTGCGCAAGTACGGCCCCGGCGTGGTGAAAGACCTTTTCCCCAACTATCCTTTCCGCGAAGAACCCATTGTACCGGCGGGCACGCCAACCAATTTTACCCCGCTGCCCATTCCGCCTACACCCGCAGAGTTTATGGCCGGAGTAGCTTCTCATACCCTGGAGCGCCAGAAGCCCGAGAACCTGGGCAGCAACAACTGGGCTATTACGGGTGCCCGCACTGCCAACGGCTATCCGCTGCTGGCCTCAGATCCGCACCTGAACCTCAGTCTGCCTTCTATCTGGCACGTGGTGCAGTTGCATGCGCCGGGCATCAACACGTACGGCGTTATTATTCCGGGTGCGCCGGGCGTAGGCATCGGGTTCAATGAGCGTATTGCCTGGGGCATGACCAACGTGGGCGCCGATGTTCTGGATTGGTACGAAATCAGATTTAAAGACCAGAAACGGCAGGAGTACTGGCATGACAACCAATGGAAGCCCGTTCGCCGCGTGGTAGAGAAAATCAACGTAAAAGGCGGCGAAACCCTTCTTGACACGGTGCTGTACACGCACCACGGACCGGTAGCCTATCTGCCCAACGAAGAACCTTTACGTAGCGGCAACACGCCTACCGGCCATGCCCTGCGCTGGACCGCTCATGATACCCAAAACGAGTTAAAAACCCTTATTCTGGTAAACCGGGCCGCCAATTACCAGGATTTCAGGAAAGCGCTCACCACCTGGGCGGCTCCTGCCTTTAATTTCGTCTTCGCCGATGCCCGGAACATTGCCATTGTCTCCAACGGACTGTTCCCGCTGAAATGGCAGGAGCAAGGCAAGTTCCTGCTGGACGGCTCCAACCCCGCCCACGACTGGCACGGCTGGATTCCCATGGACCAGGTGCCGCAGGTGCTCAATCCGCAACGTGGTTTTGTGAGTTCTGCCAACCAGACGCCGGTCAGCCCCAAAGATTACCCGTATTACCTGGGCTCCAGTTTTGCCGGGTATGAGCGCAGTGCCCGCATTAACCAGCGGCTAGCTGCCATGACCCAGGCTACGCCAGATTCTTTCAGGCTGATGCAGATGGACAACTACAGCTTTGTGCCCAGGAATGTGCTGCCCACCATGCTGAAGTTACTAGACCAGCCGGCACTCTCAGAGAAGCAGCAGAAAGTCTATCAAACTTTGGCTTCCTGGAACTACCAGTTTGATGCCGATAAAACTGCGCCTTCGCTCTTTGAGGAATGGTGGCAACGGCTGGCCCGCGCAATCTGGGTAGACGATTTCCCGCAGGACAAATTCAAAGCTCCCACCCGGGACCGTCTGGTGCAGATGATTCTGGCAGAACCCAATGCCCGCTGGTACGATGATGTAACCACCCCGCAGAAAGAAACGCTGCCCCTGCTGGTCAACCGCACCTTCAAACAAATAGCCGACAGTCTGGGCACCGAGGGCGATCAACTGAAATGGGGCACCGCCAAGAACTCCAACATCCGGCACATGGCGCAGCTACCGGGCTTTGGGGAAAAGCTGTTCTCCGGCGGAAGCGCCAACTCCATCAATGCCCTTAACGGCAGCCACGGGCCTTCCTGGCGCATGGTGGTACAGATGGGTCCGCAGGTACAGGCCTGGGGCGTGTACCCCGGCGGCCAAAGCGGCAATCCCGGCAGTCGGTTCTATGACAACCTGCTCAACGACTGGCAAAGCGGGAAACTGCACCAGCTGCTGTTCCTGCGTTCGGCCATGGACAGACCTAGCAGTACTTCTGTTCAATGGACTTTAAAGCAAAACTAATCCTATGCTCTTCCTCCTCATTCTTCTTCTCAGCCTTCTTGCTCAGTTCTTCCTGCCGTGGTGGAGCATTGCCGTGGTTTGTTTCGGGGTGGCGTTCCTAAGGGCAACCCGGGGAGGGCAGGCGTTCCTGGCGGGCTTTCTGGCCATAGGGGTGACCTGGCTGGGGGCAGCGCTGTTCTGGCACTTGGTCACCGATGGTCTTTTAAGTACCCGCGTGGCGACCATGCTCACCATCAACTCGCCGTGGTTGTTGATGGCAGCTACCGTGCTGGTGGCCGGTGTGGTAGGAGGGATCAGCGCCCTGTCTGGCTTTTATGTGCGGCGGGTTTTTGCTTAGGCTGTTTCAGGACTGTTTCACAGGAAACATGCTCAAAACGGAAGCAATTGCCAAGGAAGCAGGAAATAAAAGCCAATTAACTTTCATACCACCCATTTACTTCTAATTTGCAACGGTAGCACCAACAGACCTTGCCTGTCTTTCTAGTCCTTTGGTTTTTCTTGCCGTTTTTCTCAGAATCCTTTCCAACCCGCTAGCCAATGTGTTCCAGAAGCTGCTCACGGCCTCGGGCAGTCCTCCGTTGCTGGTCAACTTCAACTCGTACCTGCTGCTGAGTTTGTTCTGTTTGGTTCCGGCGGTGGGCATCAACTGGTTGGAATTGCCGGTTGAGTTCTGGCTTTACTCGGTAGCGGTGGGCCTTTTTGGGGCGTTGGGCAACGGATTTCTGGTCAGAGCCCTGCAGTCTGGTGATTTGTCGGTGCTAGGGCCTATTAATGCGTACAAATCGGTGATTGGGGTGTTGGCGGGTATGGTGCTGCTGCGGGAGTTTCCCAACATTTGGGGAGCCCTCGGGATTGTGCTCATTGTTGCCGGCAGCTATTTTGTGCTGGACACCACGCAGGAAAAGTTCTCCTGGCAAATCTTGAAGCAAGCAGGTATTCAGTTCCGCATCTGGGCCATGGTGCTGGCCGCCATTGAGGCCGTGTTCATCAAGAAAACCATTCTGTACTCTTCGCCGGGCATTTCGTTCATCAGCTGGTGCTGGTTTGGGGCTTTTTTCTCGGCGTTCATCACGTTCGCTACTCCGGCCAACCGAGGGCTTTTCAGGCTGGAGCAGGCTTCTGATAAACTCAAGAAGTACCTGTTCCTGGTTATTTGCATTGGTGTGATGCAGTTCACCACCAACTACGCCTTTGAGCACATGCCGGTGGGCTACGCACTTTCGCTGTTCCAGCTTTCCACGCTGGTGAGCATTGGGCTGGGCTACCGCTTCTTCCAGGAAACAGACATCCTCAAGAAAACCGTGGGGGCTTTGATCATGGTGGCGGGCTCAGTGCTCATTATACTGTTCAAGTAAACTTGAACTAGTTCTGAGTTCTGAGTCTAGAGTCCTGAGTCATTTGTAGAAAGTCCTGAGTTCTGAGTCATTTTTGCTACATTGAATTACCCCTCGTACGTCTTGGCGTATTTGTCCTGTTTTCCCGAAATCAGCCCCAAAACACCTGTTCCCTACTTAACTCAGGACTCAGAACTCAAGACTCAGAACTATTTCAGATTTTTTGAAAAAAAATCTGAAATCCGCTGTAATGATCTTTCACCTCGGTCGTCTCTGTTATTGAATGGACTTACAAGAGTTTAAAACCAAGGTACTCCCGGCCAAACAGAAGCTGTACAGAATGGCGCTTTTCCTGTTGCAGAACAAGGAGGAGGCTGAGGATATCTTGCAGGATGTTTTCCTGAAACTCTGGTCCAACAAACACAAGTTGCACGCTTACGCCAGCATTGAGGCGTTTGCCATGAGCATCACCAAAAACCTGTGCCTTGACAAGCTCAAAGGCCGCAAGAACAAGCACATGGTAGACGTGGTGGACCTGGAACTAGGTTCGGGCGAGGTGAACCCCTACCAGCGCTACGAACTTTCTGACCAGGTGAACAAGGTGCAGGAACTCCTGAAGCTTCTGCCCGAGCAGCAGCGCCTGATTCTGCACCTGCGCGATGTGGAAGGCTATGACTACCCCGAGATTGAGCAGATCACAGGCATCAACGTCAACGCCATCAGGGTGGCGCTGTCCCGGGCCCGCAAAAGTGTACGCGACGGACTTTTAAAGATGGAAAACTATGCAGTTTGAGCAGATAGAAACCTTACTGGAGAAATACTACAGCGGCGAGACGTCTTTGGAAGAGGAAGAGAAACTGAAAGAGTTCTTCCGGCGCACCAAACTCCTGCCCGACAGCCTGAAACCCCACGCCGTGCAGTTTCAGTTCTACACCCAGGAGCAGGACGTGCAGGTAGACAAATTCCTTTCCGATGACTGGCTGTTTGAGAAGATCGAGAACCCGGCGCTTTCAGCGGCTCCGGTGGCCGAGAAACCCACAAGCACCAGTTTCTTCAGGACGTACTCCTGGCAGATAGCCGCCAGCATCAGTTTACTCATTATCGCGTTTTGGGCAGGCAATTACTTTAAGCAATCAACAGAGGTAGCTACCGGCAGTTCTGAAGTGGTAGCGCTGGAACAGAAGCAAATGCCGGAAAACAGGCTAGAAACGGAAACAGAAACTGAATCCGCTGCTCCGGCGGAAAACAACGCTACAGCTCCCCTGGAATCAGTTGCCGCAACTGAACCGGAGCCAACGGAGCAAAGAACGGAGCGTTTTATTCCTACCAAACCCAGACAGGTGAAGCAGGTGCTGGCCTCCAGCGCATCGGCGGCAAGAACCTCGGCCAGCGACCGGCTGCAGTTGGTGAACCAAAGCCTCAGAGCCGAAGGGCTTAGCCAGGCCGAAAACAAAAAAGCCATTAAACTGCTGGTGAAGATCATGAACCAGGACAGCAACCTGAACGTGCGCCTGGCCGCCTGCGAGGCCCTCTACCAGTTCAAAGATTACCCCGAGGTACGCAAAGCGTTCATCCATGCCCTGGGCACGCAGACCGATCCGCTCATGCAACTCACCCTCATTGAGATGGTGGTGAAAATAAAAGAAGCCTCCGCGGTGCCGCAACTGCAGGACATCATGCACCGAGACAACTTATTACCCATAGTAAAATACAAAGCCCAAGAGGGTCTGGCAACCCTCATCTAGTCACTGATAAATCTCTATTTCCATGAAAAAACCATTGATACTGGCATGGGCGTTCCTCATGCTTACCGGGAACTGCCTTGTCTCAGAAAACGCGACGGCTGCTAACTTCCAGACTTCCCAGCCCCAGAAACCCGCAGCGCACCAGGATTCAACCCAGGAGGGCGCACTACGCACCTACAAGGTGAAACTAGGCTCCGGCAAAGACAGATTGGTGCAGATTGCCATGTCTAACAGCAATGCGCAGATTGTAGGTCACAACGGCGACGAAGTCATTATTGAAACCAAAGACTTCAGCGCACCGCCTAAACGCGCCGAGGGTCTGAAGCCGCTCTACAACCAGACCGAGGACAATACCAATCTGGGCTTATCGGTGACTAAAAACAATAATACTCTCTCCATCAAGCAAGCCACCCGCAATAGCTCTACGTATGTGATCAGAATTCCCAGAAGCGCGTCTGTGACCTTCAAAGAGACCAGTTGGGAAGGCGGAGATCTCTCCATTTCAGACATGAACGGGGAAATTGAACTGAAGCTCAACAACACAGAGGCAACCTTGAACAACGTATCGGGGCCGGTGGTGGCCAACAACACCAATGGCTCTATCAAGGTTATCTTCTCTTCCTTAGACCAAGCCAAACCCAGCTCCATCTCCACGGTTTCCGGTGATATTGACATTTCTCTGCCGGCCAAAGACAAAGCCAACTTCAAGCTCAAATCCATGCAGGGTGAAATCTACACCGACTTCAATATAGAGATGCAGCGGGAAAAGAACGAAGATGGCGAGTTGGCCTTAGTAGGCGGTGGCGGCGACATTGCCGGCAAAATAAACGGCGGCGGCGTGGAAGTAAGCGTGCAATCCATCTCCAGCGACATTTTCATCCGGAAAAAGAAATAATCTCCCAGCTCTTCTAAAGCCCAACGCACATGAAAAAGTTATTAGTGGTAGCCCTACTACTGTGGGGTATAGGGAACCTCCATGCCCAGAAAAAAACGGTGGAAAAAACCTTGGCTGTGCCCGCCTCCAAAAAAGTGAACCTGAACCTGAAGTTCGGGAACGAGGTGAAGGTAACCGCCTGGGACAAGAAAGACGCCTACGTGAAGGTGACGTATGAGATCAACGGCGGCAAACTCAACCAGGCGTTTCAACTTAACTTCACGCCGGGCAATGACCAGCTAAAGGTCACCGCCGATCTGGACCATGAACTGCTCAAGAACAGCAACGTGGAGGGCGACTGCCCCGATGGGCAAGGCCGCACCTTCGCCAGCTACAAAAACGGCAAAATCAATAAAGGCGCCTGCACCCGCATTGACTACGAGATCTTCCTGCCCCGCGACGCCCGCCTCACCCTGGAAACCATCAACGGCGACGTGGAACTGCGCGGCTTCACCGGCCCTATCAACGCCAAATCCATCAGCGGTTTTGTAGACATGGACTGGCCCAGCCAGCAAGGCGCCGCCGTTTCCCTCAAAACCATCACCGGTGAAGTTTTCTCAGACGTTTCTCTCACCTATGCTGAGAAACAGCAGGAAGCCCCCGTCATAGGCTCAGCCGTCAGTGGCAAAGTAAACGGAGGCGGCTCGGCCATTCACCTGGAGTCCATCAGCAACAACATCTACTTCCGGAAGAAGAAGTAAGCGTTTCGGGGCCGTTTTCCGCAAAACAGCCCTGAATCAGAGTAATCGCAGAGCTACGGAGCAAGACCAGATTATCCCCTTTGAAGGGCTAGGAGAATAACACAAATGCGGTTATTCAGGCAACTCTTTCATTACAATAGCCAAAACACCCCACTCCCCTCGCTCGCCTCCGGCGAGTGTGAGAAACCGGGCGGCGTCTCGCCGCTATGCCCAAAACACTATACCGTTACTGCAAAACGGTTCCCGGTGGCCAGAGGCCACCAGATAACGCACACTCGCCGGAGGCGAGCGAGGGTAAAACTTCTCTCCTGAATTAAGCCTAGTTTCCAAAAAACAAGCTCAAATCAACCCTTCTTCCCACTCTCACCGGCTCTTCCCTGAAATATTTTCCCGGATACGTGCAACGGTTCTGGGGCCGGTGAGTCTTTAGGGTGCATCAGTTGGTCCAACCCATCTATTAAAAATCACATTCTCTACTGCTATGAAAAAAAGAGCCCTCTTTTTGCTGGGACTGCTATGCCTTTGCCTTTCGGTTTTCACGCAGAGCCAGGCACAGAACACCTCTTCACAGCTCGCCTTGGCTGAACCAAAAGGCAACGGAAAAATCTCCGGCGTTCTCACCGATTCCCTCACCGGCAAGCCCGTGGAATTTGTGACCGTGGCGCTGCTGCAGAACGGAAAATCTGTGGACGGCACCTTATCTGATGCGCACGGCAAATTCAGCTTCTCAAGGCTGGCCAAAGGCGAGTATGAACTGAATTTCAGCTTTATCGGGTACCAGGCCAAAACCATCCGGCAGATCTCTATCACCGAGAAAGACCCCGAAGTGGTGGTGGGCAACGTCAAACTGAACTCCGCGGCCACCAAGCTGCAGGAAGTGACAGTGGTAGGGCAGAAGCCTTTGATTGAAGACAAAGTAGACCGCCTGGTGTACAACGCCGAGCAGGACATCTCCAACTCCGGGGGCAACGCCGCCGATGTGCTCAAGAAAGTGCCTTCTCTCTCCGTGGACGTAGACGGGAACGTGCAGTTGCGGGGCTCTTCTAACGTGCGGGTGCTCATCAACAACAAACCGTCTACCATCATGGCGTCCAGCGTGGCCGATGCACTCAAGCAAATTCCATCAGACATGATCAAGAGCGTGGAGGTGATCACCAGTCCCTCGGCTAAGTACGATGCTGAGGGCAGCGCGGGCATCATCAACATCATCACCAAAAAGAACAGTCTGGAGGGCACCAACGGCAACGTGGGACTCTCGGTGGGCACGCGCAACAGCAACGGCTGGAGCAACCTGAACGTGCGCAAAGGCAAGCTGGGCGTGAACATGAGCCTGAGCCGATTTGAGTTCTACATCCCCAATGAGACGTCTTTGGAGCGCACAGAGTACACAGAAGGCGGCACCCGGGTCACCCGCCAGAGCGGGAAGATGCGGATGCGGGGCGGCGGAACCTATGCACAGCTGGGCTTAGATTTTGACCTTGATTCCATGAACACCTTCTCGGCGGGGCTGCGGATCAACGGCGGTAATTTCAGAGGGCGTGGCTCCCAACAAACCATTCTGCCCGACGAACTCACCAACAGCTTTACCCACAACCGGCAGCGCCGCCTGAGCAAGGACCTGAACCTGGACTACACCCACATCTTCAGGCCACAGCAGGAACTCTCCATTTTAACCCAGTACAGCGAGACCGATCTCAACAGTTCGGCAGACCAGGACCGCCTGAACCAGGATGAGCAGCTGTTCTATCTGCAACGTAACGCCAATGAAGGCATGAACCGCGAGATCACCCTGCAGACCGATTACACGCATCCGTTCGGGAACAAAACCACGCTGGAGGTGGGCGCGAAAACCATCTTCCGGAAAGCGAACAGCGATGCCGCCTATGACATTACCTTGCCCCTGCAGGACCAGCGCACCCTTTCTGACAACATCTTCCATTATGACCAGGAAGTGTGGGGCGGCTACGTGTCTTATGGCTTGCCGCTGCTTAAAAACTACAACCTGAAAGCCGGCGTGCGCTATGAACAAACCCGCATCAAGGGCAACCTCCTCAGCCAGAGCAAAACCTTTGAAGACGATTACGGCAACTTCATTCCCAACATCACGCTGTCGCGCACGCTCAAGGAAAACCACACCGTGAAAGCCAGCTACACGCAGCGCATCCAGCGGCCGCTCATCTTCTACCTGAACCCGTACCGAGATGAGCGCGACCCCACCTTCATTTTTGTGGGAAACCCCACGCTGGATGCCGAGGTCACGCACGCCTATGAACTGGGCTACAGCACGTTTTTCAAGACCAGCTCAGTAAACGTGGCGTTTTACCTGCGCCAAACCGATAACGCCATCCAGGCCATTAACCGGGTGGAAGGCAAGGCCACCATCCGCACGTTTGAGAACCTGGCCCAATTGACGTCTTATGGCGTGAGCGTATCTGGGTCTACCAAGCCGGTGCCCAAGTGGAACATCAACGGGAGCCTGAACGCGTACCGCTCGCGTCTGCAAAGTGAGTTGGGCAGTAATGATGCCTGGCAGTACAACCTGAACGTGAACTCGGGCTACGAATTCGGGAAAGGGTTCACGGCGCAGGTGTACGCGGGCTACAACGCTCCCTCGGTGACGCTGCAGGGCCGGAACTTTGCCTGGCACTACACCAGCTTCTCGGTGAAAAAGGAGTTTCTGGAGAAGAAAGCCAGTGTGACGCTGGGCATCAATAACCCGCTTTCTGAGTCTATCAACTACGGCTCGCGGGTGAGCACTCCGGCCTTCACCCAGACCAACAACTTCCTCAATTTCCAGCGCAGCTTCCGGATTGGGTTTGATTATAAGTTTGGGCAACTGGATGCGAGCAAAACCACCCGCAAGAAAAAAGCCATCCGTAACGATGACGCCAAACAGGGCGAAGGCAGCTAAGATTAGGTTTGTTTGTGAATGGACAGCGCACGGTTCCTCTTCTGGGCCGTGCGTTTGTTTTTAAGCCGATTTCTGAAAAACGGCCTTAAAACAAGGCGAGGGTCAGGTTTCGCTTTGTTCCTCTTCAACTCTGTCTTTCCCTGAGTAGCGATTTCCGTCTGTTTTCTGGAAATTCGCCTCGAAACGAACTCCACATTCCTCATGCGCTACGCTCTCACCAACGGCACCATCTACTCCGGCTACACCACCGCCCAAGGCTACGCGGTCTTGTTTGAAGACGGAAAGATCCTGGACCTGATCCAAACAAATGAAATCCCCGAAGGCACCACCGTGCTGGATGTTCAAGGCAGCATCATTTGCCCCGGCTTTGTGGATTTGCAGGTGAACGGCGGCGGAGGCGTGTACTTCACCCAATATCCTACGCTGGAAAGCCTCAACACCATCAGAGATGCACACCTGCAGTTTGGCACCACCAGCTTTCTGCCCACGGTGATCTCGGCGTTTCAGGACAAGATCCTGGAAACCATTTCCGCGGTGCGCCAGGCCATGCAACAGTCACCCAGCTCGTTTCTGGGCATGCACCTGGAAGGACCGTATTTCAACCCCGGGAAAGCGGGCGCCCATGATCCGGCCTGCATCCGGAAAGCCACGCACGAGGAACTGGATGTGCTGCTGGAAGCGGGCAAAGACGTGATTACCTATCTCACCCTGGCGCCCGAGTGCGTGGAAGCAAGCATCCTGCAACGGCTGGCCCAAAGCGGCATCGTGCTCTCCGCCGGACACAGCCTGGCCACCTATGACCAGGCCATGCACTTCTTCCAAAACGGAATCAACGCCATCACGCACCTGTACAACGCCATGAGCGGCTTAGACACCAAACAACCCGGCCTGGCCGCCGCCGCCCTGGATTACGGCCAGACCTGGACCGGCATCATTGTAGACGGCGAACACTGCCACCCCTACGCCGTGCGCCTGGCCAAAAAGATGCTGGCCGAGAAACTGCTGCTCATCTCAGACTGCGCCGCCTGCGTGGGTTCTGACATTGAATTCACCGATTTTGGCAACTTCAAAGCCTATTACCGCAACGGCCGCTGCGAGACCGAAGACGGTCGCCTGGCCGGTTCTGCTTTAACCATGCTGCAAGCCGTACAGAATACTGTGAACCTGGTAGGCCTGGAACTGGACGAAGCCATTAGAATGGCGACGCTGTACCCGGCGCAGGTTTTGAAACTGGAAGACAAAGTAGGCCAACTGGTTCCCGGGGCCGCTGCCAACCTGGTGGTGCTGGACAAGGAATTGCAACTGCAACAGGTGTGGGTAGATGGAGCCGAGGTGACGTTGAACAAGAACTAAAAAAAGCGATTCGGGCCTGTTTTCTGGAAAACAGGCCCGAATCGCTTTAATCAAGCTAGCTTCTCCCCTTACTCAATGATAATCCGCTGGGTATGCTGGTGGCCCGATTTGGTTTCGACTAACAGTAGGTAGAGCCCGCTGGCCTCGCCTTTGACCCTGAACTTCTCCGTGACGGCTCCGGCCGCGTACTGCCTGAACGGCGAAAGGGTTTTCACCAGATTCCCGTTGATATCCACCAGACTCACCCGCATTTCTTCCTCCCGCTTCAAACTCATGGAAAGGTTCAGCCACTCCGCGCTGGGGTTGGGGAACACCACCGCGTACTGAATAGAAGACAAACTACCGGGGCTGGATTCAAAGTACTTGAGTTGGGTAGAGGCACCGTTTGGTTTCGCTGCCTGCCCCGGGGCGGCACTGGTTTCAGGGGTTTTCTGCTGCGCCAATAGCTTGTACTCGCGGGTGATTTCCTGCTGTAGCGCCTGCGGCAGTTGGTTTAAGAACTCGGGGGTGGCGGCAAACCAGAAAATGGCTTCGTCTTTGGCTTTGTTGTTGGCCCGCACCAGCACCGGAATCAAAGTGTTCACAATCTCAGTGAAGTACGAGGGCTCCAGTTTCTGTTCGTCTTCAGTGTCCATCATGTACTTCACCCGCTGTTCCCCTTCCCGGTTAGAGACGTACAGCGGGTGAAGGTTAGGAACGGGCATCGCAACTTTGCTGCTGTCTTCTTCAGGTTTCAAGCCCTTGAAAATATTCACAGAGTGCCCTCCGCTGTAGATGGTGAACTCCAGCCGCACGTTGCTGCCGTCTTTGTCCTGGAAAATGCGCAGGTACATAATGCCTCGGTCGTTCACCTCAATGCCCAGTTTGCGCTCCGCCTCGCGGGGCAGTTCCAGCAACGTGATCTTCCCGAATACTTTCTCGCCTTCCTTTGCATCTATTTCTGCGGGGCTTGTCTCTCGGGCGCTGATCTCTTTGCCTTGTAAAGAAGTAGTTCTGCTGGTGGCAGTTGGTTTCTGAAGTGTTTGTTGCCTTGGCGCGGTTACTTCTTTAGATGTAGGAACAGGTGAAGATGTCTTAGGTTGAATTTCACTGTTTGTTCCCTGTGAAACCGCTTGCTCGTTTCCGGCAACAGCTTTGCCCATCATCTGGGTAGGGGCTGTTTTGGGGGTATTTTCGTTTAAACCCAGCCAAAGCAGAACAGAAATTAATAGGGTTCCCAGTCCGCCCAAGGTCCAGAGGGCAGTTTTGCTGTTGCCTGTGCCCGATGCCTTCCCATTGGGTTGGTTACTGGCGGGCAGTTGGCCTATGGCTTCTTTCAGCTCGCTCAAGGGCACCACGGGTTCCTGGGCCTTGGCAGCCTCAAAGTAATGGTTCAGGTTTTTATGTGCGTGTGACATGATGCTGCTGGTTAAAAAGTGAGGCTGACCTGGGCCCGTGAACTGATTTTCTCAAACTGCGCTTCCTCCGTGGTTTCGCTTTCCAGTACCCGCAGGGTTTCCTGGTCGTTGAGCAGGCGGGCCAGTCGTTTCTTGCCGCGTACCACCCTTGATTTCACCGCCGAGAGGCTGCACCCCTGGATGGCCTGCACCTCCTTCAGGGCGAAGCCTGAAATCTCAAACAGAATGATGGCTTCGCGCTGCTCCTCAGGGAGTTTGGCCAGGGCCTCGTACAGCAACCGCACATCGGCACTCACTTCCGCATTCTGCGTGTCCTGGTGTTTCTCCTCGGCCTCGGGTGCGCTAAAGATGCCCCAGAACTTGCGGCGGCGGCTCTTGTTCCGCAGAATGCGCGTCGCGATCCCGAAGAGGAAATGCAGAAACGCCTCTTTGTGCCGAAGCGAATCAAAATGCTCATAGGCTTGCAGCACCGTCTCGCTGATGAGGTCTTTGGCGTCTGCGCTATGAAACACCCGGGCCTGGCAGAACCGGGCGAACGGCGCGTGCACCGGCTCATAAAGCGCCAGAAACGCCTGCTGCTTGGCGGTATGTTCTTGCGGTTGGGACATATCGTACTCCTCTGGTTTTGACGGTAAGTGGCACAGCCGGGCTTAAAAGTCGCAGCGGGGAGGAAAATTTTTAACTTTTCATTGAAGATAAGCGAATACACCTGTAAAAGATGATTTAGAACTGTTTTTCAAAAAGAAGCCGTAAAACAGGCTTTCTCCATTCTGATGGCTATCTTTCCTGAAGAGCACCTCGGGAGCAGTTCTTGACCGCTTGAGCCTTTACCACCTGAACTATGAAAATCATTACCATCACCGTAAACCCCGCCCTGGACAAGAGCACCCGGGTAGAATCTGTAGCCCCCGAAAAGAAATTGCGCTGCGAAAAACCCGTCTTTGAACCGGGCGGCGGCGGCATTAACGTTTCCCGCGCCATTAAGAAACTGGGCGGCGAATCCTGCGCCTGGTTCCTGTCGGGCGGACATACCGGGGAGAAACTGGGGCACCTGTTGCAGGAAGAAGGCGTGCAGTTCAGGAAGTTCGATTGCCAGGAATCTACCCGCGAGAACCTGGTGGTGTTTGAGAAATCTACCCGGCAGGAATATCGGTTTGGCATGCCCGGTCCGCAGGTAAGGGAAACGGAGTGGCAACAGATGCTGCAAGCCCTGGAAGACCTGGAGGAAGCCCCGGACTTTGTGATTGCCAGCGGCAGCAACCCGCCCGGTGTCCCCGATGATTTCTACGCCCGCATTGCGGAAATGGCCTGCCGCAAAGGCTTTAAACTGGTGGTAGACACCTCGGGCGAAGCCCTTATGAAAGCCGCCGGCAAAGGCATTTACCTGCTCAAGCCCAACCTGAACGAGCTGGCCGCCTTAGCCGATAAAGAAGTGATTTCCTCGCAGGAACAGGAAGACCTGGCCACCAAAGTCCTCGCCGACGGTAAAAGCCATGTGCTGGTCGTCTCCTTAGGTCCACGGGGCGCCATGCTGGCCTCTAAGGACGGATTTGAATACGTGGTACCGCCCACCGTGAAGCAGGAAAGCGCCGTAGGCGCCGGCGACAGCATGGTAGGCGCCATGGTTCTGAAACTACAGGAAGGCTGGCCTTTGTCTGATGTAGTCCGCTATGGTGTAGCCGCCGGTACCGCCGCCACCATGACACCCGGCTCAGAACTCTGCCGCAAACCCGATGTAGACAGCATCTACGAATGGCTCAAAGCCCGCCGGTAAGCTTTAACATTGGAACCATGTTTCAGGGCTGATTTACTTAAATCAGCCCTGAAACATGGTTTCTTGGTATTGCAGTAGAGCTAAGCCATTTCTTAGGATTGATAGGGTTTTCTTAGTAAGATATTTCCCAATACGTGGGGACACGAGCGGGACGCTCGCGCCAGCGGATCAGCAATCGTGTTTTGAGGCTAGCGCCTCACGGCAGTTGCAAACTGCCATCATGGTAGGTCCAAGTCACAGACTTGAACCATGGAAAGGAAAGGCCTCGTAGAGACAAGGCAGTGCCTTGTCTCTACGAGGCCACGAGACCCAACATCGTCATCGCTTTTGCCACTTCTGCCTCTTTCCCCGATTCCAGTCTTTCGGGCGAGCGCCTTAGCAGGTTCCGGTGCCGCAGGCATTGCGACTGATAAGGAGCAAAGGAAGCTGGTACAGCGCGAGCGCGGAAGACGGGGCCTCGCGGCCGTGAGCGCATACCGCTACCTATGAAACAACCAAGCTCATGAGTCCCTGGATCAGCGGTCACATCGCCAGCATCAGCAGGCTACAAGCCTTGTTACCATCATCTTTACCCTCCGCTGCAAACAAACACCTTATTTCCTTCCTTCCTTAACTACTTTCATCTGCACCGGCACTACCCCGCTTTTCTCCATATCCAGCTTGCGGGCGGCTGATTTAGACAGATCCAGAATGCGGCCGGGGGTGAACGGACCTCTATCGGTGATGCGCACTTTCACGGAGCGGCCGTTCTGCGGATTGGTGACTTTCACCTTGGTACCGAAGGGAAGTTTCTTGTGGGCGGCGGTACGTTTGCCGGGGCGGTATTTCTCACCGTTGGCCATCTTGCGTCCCCTGAACTTATCGGCGTAGAAAGAAGCTTTGCCTTTTTCAGCGTAGCCACGCTCCCCAAAGGCTGGTGCGCTGGTGGTACATTGGGTGTGCAAAAAGGCAAGCAGGGCAAGACAGAGCAGTTCCCAATGGAACAGAAAGAAACGTTTACGCATAATCAAAAAAGTGAAGCAAGGCATGGGCCAGCAGGGGCCAGTCCAGTTGCTCCAGGGGGTGTTTGGTATTAGGTAAAACTTGAAACTGCCCCTGCGGCAATTGCCGGTAGGCGGCCAGGGATTCTTCTACGGAAACCATCTGGTCTTTGTCGCCCACCGCAATCCGGACCGGGACGGAAACCTGAGCCAGCTTGGAGGCCGGCAGAACAGGCTGCTCACCCAATTGGCGCATCAGGTCGGCGGTGCGGCGCACTACTTCTACCCAATCCTGGGGCGCATGCCTGGTTTTAAGGGTTTGGGCAAAAACGGGCACTTTTTCGGCAAGCACTTCGGGCCGCAGTTTCGCAACCTCGGTCTGGGCCACCTCTGGAGTCCAGTTAAACTTGGTGGCCAGCGTGAAGATTTTGGAAAAACGGCTGGGCTGCTGGCGGGCTGCCTCTAACGCAATATAGCCTCCCATGCTATAGCCAAAAACCCGCACCTTGGGCAACTGCTGTTCTTTAAGCCAGTGCAGTAGCTGGTCCACAAAAAAGTCTATGCGGAAAGGCTCCTCGGGGAAAGCCTCTCCGCCATGCCCGGCCAGATTGAAAGAATACACTGGCAACTTGGGAGGCAGCAACGACAAAAGCGGTTTGAACTGAGTCTTAGCGCCCAGCGCACCGTGTAGCAGCAGCAATGGTTCCATACGGGAAGTTAAGCTTCTTTTGCAGACAACCCAAACGCGTTGTTTTAGGGCCACATTTCTGAAACCGCACCTAAAACAGACACAGCATCAGCCGCCTTCGTTCAGTTTTTTCAGGAAGTGGAAGCCCTTGATGGCAAATCCTTCGCGCAGGTAGAATTTGTGGGCGGCATTGTTCACCACGTAGGCATCCAGCATCATGGTTTCGCATTGGTTTTGCTGGGCTTCCTGGGTGAGCCAGTCCAGCAGGCGTTTTCCTATGCCATGAGAGCGGTACTGCTCATCTACCACAAAGTTGTCTACCTCCAGGTACTTGCCGCTGTACAGTTTGGTGCCAATCCAGAAACCCGACAGCCCCAGGCAAGTGGCTCCATCAAAGACGCCCACCATGCGGTACTTAATGGGGAGCATCTGCCGCAACAGCGTTTCATAGCGCTCAGCTTCCATATTGGGGTTCAGGCACTGAATCAGATGAAGTTGCTGTAGCATCTCGGGCATCTCGGTTATTTCCCTTATCTGAAATGGTAATGTCATAAAAGTAGAAATTGGGCCACAAAGCTAGGAAGCTAAAGATTGCTGCGAAACAAATGCTAACAAAATGTTAAAAAAAAGGCCGCATAAAAGAGGAACGTTAAATATCTGTTAATTAACATTTCACACCTAGTTTAGCGAAAAAAGCCCTTCTATATTTGATCCATTAGAAGACAAAAAGAACGGATTAGAACTTACTTTCAAAAGCATGTAGCTACTTATAAGGGAACAGGATCAACCAACTAAGCGGCGCAGGAATGCCGCCAGGAGGCAAGCTGTTTCTGGGAGTTCTATTGAAAGTTAAAAGCTGATCTACCAGTCACCAGTAATGTAAAATGAAGGCCACTTGCTAAAATGTTCGATTCTGAATTATAAGGTGTTCGGTAATGAACGTACAGAAAAGACACAAAACTCATAATTGCCTAATAATCAACAATTTGATTCTATGGCACACCGCTTGCAACTATACAATTGAACAACAGCTAAAGAGGCAGTTTGGAGCAGATGGGAAGTTTAAAAGAACACTTTTGCTGAGGTATAAAAAAATCTAAAAAAATTTTAAACACATAAGCAACCTTCTTCTAATTTCTGCATCTATTAAAATGAAAGCACTTCAGAAAAGAAAAACAAATAATAAATAACAGGCAAAATACCTGCCCTGGAACCACTTTACCTTTAAGTTAATTAGAGGCGCTTATATTCCTTAATTAAGAAATAAAAAGAAGTCTTTTTACGTCATCAACCCACAAAAAAACATTACAATTATGAAAAGAGCATTATTAATTTTCGCCCTAGTTTGTGTTCAAGTATTAACTGCTTTCGCACAAGGTCCAACCAGCAGAGTAAACACTGAAAAAGTAAAAATGTATCGTCAGCCTGCCATTGGCACAGAAGTGATGCGCCTGTTGAGCCCTGAAGATGAAATTATTGTGATGCGCAAACAAAACCACGAGTGGACCCTTGTGCAGATTGACGGAGAAGCCGGTTATGTGCTTACTTCTTACCTGAAAGCCAAAAAAGCTAAAAAAGCCACCGCCTCCAAACAAGTGGAACCCTCTAATAAAAGCGCAAAATTATAAGGAGAAAAAGCTGCACTTGGTAGCTTTATAAAGCAGAGGGCCCGCTCTTATAAGAGCGGGCCCTCTGCTTTTAGAGAAACTCCTTTTTATTGTTTAGGAGTGTAGTTGTAGAGTTCTATGGCTTCTGAAAGCTTGTCTTTCTTCACCAGCCTAATGATCTGCGGCAGCAACGTAATACCGGCTCCTACCAACAGCAACGGAGACACACTGCCCCCGGATGAACCACCTCTAAACTGCTGCTGAACACCTGCCAACATTAAGCCCGCCCCGGCAATGTACATCCCCGTCTGGATGTTCTGGCCTCTCTTGTAGTTCTGGAGACTTTCCACACTACCCGGGTTATCAGACAAAGCGGCTCTCAGGTTTTTGTAGGTAAGCGGCTCTAGCGGCCCGTTGTCTTTGGAGAAGTAATACACCCGGCGTTGGGTAGGATAGCCATACCCGTACCCACCGTAACCGCCCATGCCGTAGCCATAACCACCGTAGCCGCCCATGCCTATTCCAATGCCCGGCGCGTACGAATTATAATCAGTACGGTACACAAAGTAGGTAGATACGCGGCCAACAGACTCGCGCTGCGCAAAATCACTGAACCGGCGTCCGGCATTTACACGGGCAAAGTATCCTTCCTGGCTTTGGAAGACTTTCACGGCATCAGGGGCGTATTTAAGGGAATCATCCAGTAGGAAGAAGTTCTGCTTAAAGACCGGGCTTTTAAATTGCAACTTGCTGGCGTACACGCGCTGCCCGTTGTGCAATTCTATAAAATATGGTTGGCCAGTGGAGACACCTTGGCTCCAGGCACATTCAACTGCCGCCCAGCAGAAGAAAACCAGAAAGTATAATTTTTTCATCATAGCAAAAGGAAAACGAAAAAGTAGGATCTCTATGATAAATCTATATAAAAAAAGAAGAACCTCACGTGAAATCTTGAATATGAGCCAGATAAGCGCAACAGACAAAGATAAAGCTTAGTAAAAGAGAGGGAAAGAGGCAATTTGTTCCACCTAACCTAAACTAGATCATGTTCATTGCACTGTGTATTTTATTGATTATTGCGTTGTTTGTTACCGTGTATTACGTGAGAGCTAACAAGGCAGGTACTTCTTCTTCTCCAATGGGAAGCACTACCCGTATTTCTGGTGGTGGTCCTAACGCACCGGCTACTCCCGGGCAAACCTCCAGAGTTTCCCATAACCCAGGCAGCATTCCAGACGGCAACGGAAACAACATGGGGAATGGTAATGCGGCTATGAGCACCGGTATGCAAGGCTAATGCCTTTGCAGCTATAAAACAAAAATAAGAGATAAAGAGAAGGGCACCACAGTAGTGGTGCCCTTCTCTTTATCTTACCTCTCAGCCATTACCTCAATGGTTTCCGTTTTCATTGGACATGGCGGGTTGTTTCTTCTTTGAAGAGGTACTGGCCTTGTTGGCATCAGCGTTGTTGTTGTTGGTAGCCTCTATCTGGATAGGGTTTGCGCTGCCCTCACGTACCTCAATGCGGTGTTTGGCGGTTTTCTGCTCGTCTTTAGGTACCCGTACATGCAGAACCCCGTTTTCAAATACCGCCTCAATGCCATCGGCCTTTACCGTATCTGGGAACTGGAATGAACGGCTGAAAGAACCGTACTGGCTTTCAACCAGGTGATAGCGCTTGTCTTTTTGCTCATTGCTGAAGCGGCGCTCACCCGAGATGGTAAGACGTCCTTGCTGAAAGTCAATCTGGATGTCTTCTTTTTTAAGACCGGGCAATGCCACCTCAATTTCATACCCTTGCTCGGTTTCGCAGGTGTCTACCAGAGGGCTGAACTTGCTCAAGCGCTCCCGGGTGTTCACAGATTCATTAAAGAAACGATCCAGCATGCTGCTGAAAGATTGCGGCATGAATTCGTCAAAGCCGCTTCCTAAACGTTGGATAGCCATAGCTTTAATCTTTTTTAAATTGTGAAATGAAACATCTGGCAGGCTGTTCCTGCCTTTACAACATTGCCAATTGACACAAGGGCCGTTTTTAAGCCTTGTTTCTGAAAAGGAGCCCTAAAACACGTTCAACCGGTATCTCAGGCGCTCCGTCTTCTTATTTATATTAGAGTTGCTCAATTTCCAAAAACCGGGGGCCTTGTGGCAGATATGGGATCTGCACCCGCAGCTCGTTTCCTTCATGCACCACCCGCAGCGCGCTTAGGTCTGCGTACGGGGGCAACAGCATATTCTGGTGGAACAAAGGGATCTGCATGTCCTGGTTTTGTTCGCTCTGGTGCAGGGCCATGATGGTAAGTTGGTTTTTATCCAGCACCACCTGGCATTGCTCAGGGGCAACCCCCGGCAACATGATTCTCAGCACCAGGTCTTTTTTACGCTTTAGCACGTTCACCTGCGGCTGGACAACCCCACCGCCTACCGTGTTGGCTAAGTCTATATAGTGCGCTATATTTTGTAAGAACTTTTTATCTTTAATGAGTTTCATGGCTCTTCTCCTCTTCCTGTCTTATTTCATGAAGGACATTTGCAAACGGCATACCAAGCCCTGAAATGCCCTTTTTACGCCGCATTTAAGACAGTTTGTCAACCCACCGCAGACACAAACGTGGCATTATGACAGCTATTTTGACAGCCACCCTATAGGCATAGCTTAGCCCTGATCGCTTGCGTTTAACCCGTAAAAAAGATGTTGTTTATTACACCGGGCAAACTACTTTCCTGTGCCGGCTACGTATAAGCAGGAACATGCTTAAACAGCTGCAAGAATCAGCGGCAACTGGTATTATGTACAACAGAAGGCTTATGAAAAGTACTACTTAGCTGCTGCTGCCTCAGGGCCTATAAACATTGAACTACAGAGAAAAAAAGCCAAACCCAAGAGAAACGTTAACTTTCTTAAACCCAGCGCCTTGTTCCGTCTTATCTCTGAAAATGCTCAGATTATCCAATTTGAAAGCAAAAACAGACATAGAAGGATAACATAATTATTTATAATTTTGAATAGTGGTATCTATAGAAGTGCCTGTCTTACCTACAGTGTTCTTCAACTGAGTAAATACTAGTACGATTGTCTCCATGAGAAAAAGTTACTTCCATTCCGCCAACTTAGACCTCACGTATGACGAGGATCAGAAAACGGCTTATGCCGTTTGGAATGGTTTCTTATCTACCCAGGAGTTCCGCGAAGCCGTAACCAAATGCGTTGAGCTGATGGAGGAAAAGGGTATTGTTAGATGGCTGGCAGACAATCGGAAGATGAAGGTGATGCGCAAAGCCGATCAGATCTGGTTTCAGGAGCAGATCATCCCGCGCATCCTGAGAAGCTCCGTCCGCCGCATGGCTACTTTGGTGTCTGAAGACTTCTTCAACAAACTGGCGGTAGAGCAATTGATGCAGCGTGTGGGCAGCCTGGGTCACCTTGCCATGCACGACTTTGAAGATGAGGCCTCAGCCATGACCTGGCTTATGGCTCCCCACTCTGAAAACGCAATTAACCAAGACAAAGGCTAAGTTCCGGTACTAAAAGTTACTCCCCGGGCCTTCTAAGACCTGGCATTTCTTCTTTGCTTACCCGTAAGAGGGTTTTCCTCAACCAAGTGCTTGCCTGTTTTGGCACTGTTTTTCTGAATGTAGGGCTAAAACGGGCTTTTCCCCCACGCCAGTTTGCCTCTACACTTTCTCTGAGAGAGGTAAAGATTTTACCTGCTCGGAAATCAGAACAGCCTAATCATAATAGGCCAAAACTGACGCTGAACCAGAAACACCTGCTTCCTTTTGTGGAAAGTACCCTTTCCGGGCATCTGTGAGTAGCTGGCATGAGCAAACTACTGCTACATGCAGAGTATTTTAATTAATATATTTGTGAAATAATATATTAGGAACCATCGTTGGCATAGTAAAAAATTAATATATACGTAAAACTTATACAATATTTCATGCCCTTAAAACTACCTTCTGTTTACTATGAAAGCCATGCCTTTACTGTTTCATATGACCTGGACCGTTCTTTAGGAATGGCTGTCTGGCAGGGAAGACTGCCCAGTGCAGACTTACAGGAAGCGTTTCTGATATGCTCCTATGTGGTGGATAAGTTTAACCTTAGTCGCTGGCTCGCCGATGACCGCAAAATGAAGGGGTTTACAGAAGAAGACAAAAAATGGATTGCTGAGAATGTGGCTCCCTCTATGATTGCAGGTCCTTTGCGCCGCATGGCCATTCTTCCCTCAGAAGACGAGGAGCAGGTAGAAGCAATTGAGCATCTCATCCAGCGCGCCGGTGATCTGGGCGATTTTATCATAAAGAGTTTCTTTGACGAAGACGAGGCCCTTCAATGGCTCATGAGAGAGCTCTAGAATTGCTTTCCGCTCTTATTATCCACCACCACAGGAAGAACCTTTAAGTCTAACCACGTTTTTGGCCTGTTTTCAGGTTTTCAGCCCTAAACCATCAGGCCTTTTTACTTTTAGAAGAAGCGGGTGGCAAAGGCTATCTCACCAGAAGCGTAACTCTGGTTTGGTTCTGTCGTTTGCTTTTGATGATGGAAACGCTTGAATATGTCTTCGGGATTGGGCAGCAGGACCTCAACTGGTGGCAGATGTCCATCAGGGCAGTGGTGGTCTTTTTTATTTCTTTGGTGTACGTACGCATTGCCAACAAACGCATTTTTGGCCGGCACAGCGCCTTTGATATTGTGCTGGGGGTAATGTACGGCTCGGTTATGAGCCGTGCCATTACGGGTACCTCGCCGTTTATCCCCACGCTGGCGGCCGGTTTGGTGCTTATTGTGTTGCACCGCATGCTGGCCTCCCTTGCTGCCGGAACGCAGCACCATGAATCCCTTAGTAATTTCCTGAAGGGGAAAACTGCCACCCTGGTGCAGGACGGTAAGTTTCTGGAAGATGCCTTGCGCGCCCACAACGTCACCAAGAATGACATCATGGAAGCGTTGCGCACCAAGGGCGGTCCGGTAGAGGTTGAGAAAATAGAAACCGCCTGCCTGGAGCGGAGCGGCAGTATTAGCGTAGTTTATAAAAAAGAGAGCTAAAACCGGTTATTGCTTTCTCACCAGCTTAATCCCCAGCTTACCATGAGATCTGTTCCATTCGCCTAAACCCAGCGGCATGCAGGTATCCAGAATAAGCGTGTCTTTGGTGAGCATCACAATAGAGTATTCCTGGCCGTCAATGGTGAGTTTGTTGCCCTGCCGCTGGTACGCTTTGGTTTGGGTGGCGGCCTCGGTTATACCGCATTTACGGCTGCCGGTGGAAACAATCAACTCACTGCCGCTTCTGAAATCATAGACATCGTCATCTTCGCAGGTAGGGTTAGACGGCCTGAAATACATATCAGAGGGTTTGGTTTGGTAAGCACAGGCTTCTTCGCCGCCTAACACCAAAACTTTGTTAGAATACCAGTCCCACTGGGTCTGTAACAGATCGGCAGTGTCCTCCTCATCATCGTTGTTGCAGCCCCAAACGTAGCAACTCAAAAGAAGCAGCAGTAAAAGCCTTGCGGTTTTCATAGGTTTCTAGGTTCTCTTCTGATACTTCTAATATCCAAAAGACAGAGGTTTTATTCAAGGGCTCCGGTCCCTTTCCCCCTTGCGAGGCTACATGGGTAGGCGCTTTACCGGGCACTAGATGAAAATATAATTCTCTCTTGCCAGAATAAACCCTGGTTTTAACTGGTCTTGCCTACCTTACCTACGTAGTACATGTTCCTGCACAGGTTTTGCCATGCTTAAGTTGTTTAAACTCAGAGCAGGCAGTTGGCACTTCCTGGCTGGTTCCTTACTTTTGCTCCGCTACCGTAACCCTCCCTGAAAATGGATTTTTCAAAACTCTTCAAGCACGCCCCAGACAACATGGTGGTGATTTCTCCTGACTTTAAGATTGTGACCGCCACAGACGCTTACCTGCGTACTACCATGCGCCGCCTGGAGGATGTGGTGGGCCTGCATTTGTTGTTGGAGGCGTACCCAGACAAGAACTATTCTTTTGAGGAAAACCCCGTGCGCAAATCCATTGCCAAAGTACTGGAGACAAAACAGGTAGATTACATGGACCTGGTGCACTACCACATTGCGCGCCCGGCCGCTGAAGGCGGTGGCTACTATGAGAGCTATTGGGAAGCCTCTCACACCCCGGTGCTGGACGATGCGGGCAACGTGGAATTTGTGATCCAGAAAACCACCGATGTTACCGAACGCGAGCTGGCCAAACAAGCCCACCAGGAGAGCGAGAATAAGTTCAGGATCATGACCGATACGGTGCCGCAGCTTATTTACATGGTAAACCCAGACGGCCAGGTGTCTTACGTGAACGAAAAATGGACCCGGTACACAGGCCTGAGCTTTGAGGAAGCCACCACCTCACCCGAGGGTTTCCTAAGCATCATTCACCCCGAGGACAAAGAACTACTGCTCAGCAGGGCCAAAGACAGCTTCACGAACAATGCAGAGTTTCAGGTAGAGGTACGGCTGCGCGATAAAAACGGGAACTACCGGTGGTTTGTGAAGAAATGCTCGCCGGTGATCAATGCAGAAGGCAAGGTCGCCCGGTGGGTAGGCAGCGCCACAGACATCCACTCCACCAAGCAGATGGTGCAGGAGTTACTGGAAAGCAACGAACAGATGGCTCTCTTGTCTGACCAGGTGCATGCCGCCCTGCAGAGAGCCGAGTCTGAGCGCAAGACGCTGGTGAACATGATCATGAACGCCCCGGCTATCTTCTGCACGTTCAAAGGCCCTGAGCACCGGTTTGACTTGATTAACCCCTATTACCAAGCGCTTTTCCCAGACCGTGAGTTACAGGGCAAAACAGTGCAGGAAGCAATTCCGGAGGCGGTGGAGCAAGGCTTTGTGGCTTTACTGGATAATGTGTACAGCACCGGCACGCCTTTCTCGGCCAATGAGATCCTGTTTCAGCGGAAACGGCAAGACACGGGCGCAGTAGAAGATGTGTACCTCACCCTCAATTACCAACCTGTTTACGGAGAGAATATGACCGTTATTGGTATTCTGGTGTTTGGGTACGAGATAACAGAACATGTAAAACTGAGGGAAAGTCTTCAGCAGGAAAGCTAAGATGCCAGATACCCATCACATTAACCTCTTACCATAGCTTTACATGAACGCTGTACAAAGTGACTTCCAGCAGCTCAGGATAAAGCTGATTCTTTTCAAGTCAAAGGTGCGCTCTGCCGTGTACGGCGGCAACCCAGACCTGGAGTTCTTCTCTTCCAGTGGTCCCGTGAACCAGTGGTTCCAGACCGTTGGCGCTACGCAGTACGCAAGTGCCCCAGAATTTACCGCCATGTCCCGGCTGTACAAAGAGCTGGTGGCTACGGCTTCTCAATTAATCAACCTATACCGCTCCGGCAAGATTGAAGAGGCTCATGATGGCCTCCGAGACGTAGAAAAGTTGTCTGAGCAACTAAACAAACACCTTTCCGCTCTGGAGGAAAAACTAGTATAGGCAACCGGCAGAGGCTTAACCGCCCTGCCGGTTTTCTTTTTCTCCTGCCTTCGCCTTCTTGCTTTCAAAAGGCAACTGTACCCGCTTGCTGCAACAACCAGATGTTCTGCCCACCAGGTTTCAGGTGGAACATGCCGCGCTCACATCAGAAACAGTCATTTCTTTACAGCAACCATTGGTACTCTCCTCTCTATCAGCCTAATCAAACCTAGCTTTTTCCCGGCTTTACCAGCAGTTAAGCAACACGGCAAAACCTGCCCGGTTCTCTAATGAAAATCTCTTGGGGCGGTGCAACCTTCTTGGGCTTGCGAGACTCTCTCCTATATCACTGTTACCTACTATTTAGCACACGCATCTATCGTATGAAAACCTTTTTAAGCAAGCTTGCTTTTGCCCTGGCCACCACCCTTCTGCTGGCGGGTTGTAGCTTAGATGATCCTCAGCCCAACTCGGGGCCTTCGCCTGTTTTACTCAAGAAAGTGACCACCTCCCAAGGCGACCAGCGGGAGTTCCTGTACACGGCCGGTGGCTGGCTTACAGGTATTGTGGGGCATGGCTTCCTGGCCCTGAACGAAAACGAAGACTCTGAGAGCGATGTGATTTATGACAACTGGGGCCGGATTGCCTACGTCCTAACCGAGGGACCAGACATTGACACCGAGAACGCTTACTACTACACCTCAGACAACAAGCTCTATAAGATAGACGAGCTTATCAATGATCAGCTGGAGAGTTACCACACGTTTGAGTACGGCAACAACGGAAAGCTGGCGGTACGCACCAGCTTCTACAAAACGGCCACTACAGATGCCCCCAGCGCCGCCAATAAGTTGTCTTACACGTATGACACCAACGGCAACGTGAGCGAAGAAACCCTGCACCACAGAGCCGCTCCTGCCCAGCCCTGGCAGTTGGTACACACCAGAAAGTATGAGAACTATGACGCCAAGATAGCGGTAGAGCACCTCACCGATTTCCTGTTCACGCCCAGCATTATCCTGCACAAAAACAATCCGGGCAAAGTGACCACTACCCTGGCCAGCGGAGAGCAGCGCGTTACCACGTTCACGTACCAGTACAATGAACAGAATCTGCCCGTGAAGAAGACCACCACCCCATCTACCGGCAACGCGTTTGACACCATGTACACGTACCAAATGTAATTTTGGTAAGCCAATAAACAGGAGAGTCCCCGTTTTAGCCCTGGATATTAGAATTCAGCCCTAAAACGAGGACTCTTCTTTTGTAAGCTAGCTAAGCGTGAATTAACAGATTCCCCTGTACTATCGGTTACCAGCCTTAGGCAAGTACGCTGGTTTCAGATGGCTTTTGATCTGCGCATACGGCAACAGCAATTCTGTAGGGCCAAAGGCATAGGCATTCACTTCATAAGCATTATAGTACAGCCGCAGCCCTTCCTTTGTGAGCGCAAGGTTCTCCGGAAAAGGCAGCTTGCCGGCCTGCGTGTAGAAACCCTGCTGTTCAAATGACTTAGCACTCAGTTTCCGTACTTTTCTGAACTCCTGCTCTATCAGGTTCCTGAGTTCAACCGTGTCTGTGACCATGTCTGTAAGCCGGAGGGTGTGCCCCGTACTGTCAAAGCTTTGCAGGGTGGTAACGTCATAGCCGTGCGCCCCGCCGCTATAGCCCACGGCGTTCATCTTCAAAGAAACCAGCACTGGCGTTTGGTACAGCACTTCAGACGAAATGGTCAGTTGCCAGCCAATATTGGTAGCCGCCCCCGGGAATTCCTTTCTGCTCTGGGCGTACTGCTTCAGAAACTCTTCAGCTGTAATCTCTGCGGCGTTGCCTTGTTTGGTAAGGTCTGCGTCTGGGTTATTGGTGAGTTGCTGCCGAAGCAGGTACCGCCGGATGTACTGGTTCAAAGAATCGCGCTGGGGTGCGGGACCGCCCTGGGCCATGAAATACTGGAATTCCACTTTGGCGCAGGTATCTGCCTTGCAAAAATCATACTGCCGCTGCAAGCGCTGCGACCGAAGCGTTAGCGCCTGCTCCCTGCCCGCTGAAGTTTCCTCTGCTTTAGTGGTTGGCTTAGTGGTTTCTGGCGAAGATTGGCGGCAGGAGAACAGAATGCTGCTCACCAGCGCCAGCAGCGCTATAGAATACTTGTGCATGGAAAGCTGAATTGGGTAACACCGTAGTTATACGGATGCTCACTCCTTTTGAGCCTGTTTTTGGGAAAACAGGTTCAAAAAGGAAGGTCCTTAGCGTGTAATCGGCTTTTTCTGCACTTGACAGTGCAATTCTTCTTTGAACTGTTTTTTCTCCCTTGTTGGTGTTATCACCAACAAGCAGATTCGGGTGCCGCGTAGGGGCCGCTGTTTAGAATGTTGGTGATAACACCAACATTGGCGAAAACAGAATAATTACTCAACTACTTCAAAAGCATATTTAACTGATGTACCATTGACCCAGAGAGAGTCTCCCTCAAGAGGTTCATGGTAAACAATGCCCGTCAAATAGTGCATACCAAGCTTTGTGGGGACAAATTTGAATGGGAAAGTTCTGTTGTCTTTTGAATAGAGCGTGTCAATTACTGTTGTAATTTTTGGGTGTTTGTTCCGGTATTGGTCTGATTCCCCTATCACCGCATATATCTTTCCTCTGATAGGTTCAGCAAATGCAATAGTGAAGTCGTGTGCTTTGTTCAGTTTCAAAGGAGATTGGCGGCCTATTAAATCTGGAATGTAATACACCATTTCTGTTTTGCCAGTAGTGTCATATCTTTCAGCATAGAATTGCTCCCCCTTTCTATCAAACCGGTTTAGCTCAGCTTTTATACCTGTTCCGTAGTAGTACTTAATTTCATCACCACAAAGAGTGCCTTCGCAATAATCTGCAATGTAGTCTAATTTACCATTTTCAGCATATGCCCTTAGCTGCCCATGTGGTTTACCGTTCTTAAATACAGTTTCTTGTTCCACTTTTCCGTTAGGGTAATAGAAGAAAACAGGTCCATTTTCTATTCCATTTTCCCAATGTGACTTTATTTGCAACGTTCCCGTTGAATCGTACTTGAACGCTACTCCATGACGCTTGCCATCTTTTAACTCAACTTTCATCTTGAGTTTGCCATTTGGATAATATTCTTCTTCAATCTTTTTGGCACAGGAGGAACACAGCAAAGTTAGGGTTAGTAAAGTAATTAAGATGCGAAGTAAAATCATTCAAGAAAGAGGCTTGGCTATTCCACTAAAGTAGCTTATAAATAGGAAAAGGAGGCCGTTTCGGGCCTCCTTTTTCTATTTATAAGCAAAACTAATTCTTAGCTACCGCAAGCCTCGCAAGCGTCTGGGTTATCCAGGGAGCAGGCCATGTCGCTTTGGTTTTGTTCTACCGAGCTGTACATCGGGGCCAGGGTTTCGGCGGCCTGTTTCTCTACGGTGAACTTGATGGCGTCTGCGGCGGCTTTGGTGCGCAGGTAGTACATACCGGTTTTCAAGCCTTTCTTCCAGGAGTGGAAGTGCATAGAGGTCAGTTTCCCGAAGTTCACGTTAGACACGTGCAGGTTCAGGCTTTGGCTCTGGCAGATGTACGCTCCGCGGTCGGCAGACATGTCAATGATGGTCCGCTGGCTGATCTCCCACACGGTCTTGTACAGGTCTTTGATGTGCTGCGGAATGTTAGGAATACCCTGCACCGAGCCATTGGCGGCAATGATGGCATTCTTCATCTGGTCGTTCCACAGGTTAAGGTCAATCAGATCCTGCAACAAGTGCTTGTTCACCACCATGAACTCCCCGCTCAACACGCGGCGCACGTAGATGTTAGAGGTGTAAGGCTCAAACCCTTCGTTGTTCCCCAGAATCTGCGAGGTAGAAGCGGTTGGCATGGGCGCTACCAACAGAGAGTTGCGTACGCCATGCTCTACCACTTCCTGACGAAGCGCTTCCCAGTCCCAACGGCCGCTCTCTGGCTTCACGCCCCACATATCAAACTGGAAGATACCCCGGCTGATAGGCGAGCCTTCAAAGGTCTCGTATGGTCCGTTCTTTTTCGCCAGGTCCTTAGAGGCCGTCATGGCCGCGAAGTAAATGGTCTCAAAGATGTCTTTGTTCAGGCGAGCGGCTTCTTCGCTGTCAAACGGCATGCGCAGTTTCAGGAAGGCATCGGCTAAGCCTTGCACCCCTAAGCCTATTGGGCGGTGACGCAGGTTAGACTTCTTGGCCTCTGGTACCGGGTAGTAGTTGATGTCAATTACCTTGTTCAGGTTCTTGGTAACGGTGTAGGTTACGTCGTACAGCTTCTGGTGGTCAAAGAACTTACGGCCGCCTTCTTCTTTGATAAAGCGTGGCAAGGCCAGAGAGGCCAGGTTACACACGGCAATCTCATCGGCATCGGTGTACTCAATGATCTCGGTGCAGAGGTTAGAGCTCTTGATGGTACCCAGGTTCTGCTGGTTAGACTTGCCGTTGGCGTGGTCTTTGAACAGCATGTACGGCGTACCGGTCTCGGTCTGGGCTTCCAGAATAGCGAACCACAGTTCCTGCGCTTTGATGGTTTTGCGGGCTTTGCCTTCGCGCTCGTATTTCTCATACAGGCGCTCAAAGTCTTTCCCCCAGGTTTCAGACAAGCCAGGGCACTCATTAGGGCACATCAGGCTCCAGTCGCCGTTGGCCTCTACGCGCTTCATGAACAGGTCTGGCGTCCATAACGCTAAGAACAGGTCACGGGTACGCATCTCTTCTTTCCCGTGGTTCTTGCGCAGATCCAGGAACTCAAAGATGTCTGAGTGCCATGGCTCCAGGTAAATGGCAAACGCGCCTTTGCGCTTTCCGCCGCCCTGGTCTACGTAACGGGCCGTGTCATTGAACACTTTCAACATTGGTACCAAGCCGTTAGACGTACCGTTGGTGCCTTTGATGTAAGAACCCGTGGCTCTGATGTTGTGCACCGCCAGGCCAATACCACCGGCGCTCTGGGAGATAAGCGCGCAGTTTTTAAGCGTGTCATAAATGCCCGGAATGCTGTCTTCCTTCATGGTTAACAGGAAGCAGGAAGACAACTGAGGTTTAGGCGTACCGGCGTTGAACAAGGTTGGTGTAGCATGCGTGAACCACTTCTCAGACATGAGGTTGTAGGTCTCAATAGCCGCGTCAATGTCGTTCTTATGGATACCCACGGCCACGCGCATGAGCATGTGCTGCGGACGCTCCACCACTTTGCCGTTCACGCGCAGCAGGTACGAGCGCTCCAGGGTTTTGTACCCGAAGTAATCATAGTTGTAGTCGCGGTCATAGATGATGCTGGAATCCAGCACGGCCGCGTGTTTCTTGATCACATCAAATACGTCCTTCGCAATCAGAGAAGCGTTTTCCCCGGTTTTGGGGTCTACGTAGGTGTAGAGCTGCTTCATGGTGTTGAAGAACGATTTCTGCGTCACCTTGTGCAGGCTGGAGATGGCAATGCGCGCCGCCAGAATGGCGTAATCGGGGTGCTTGGTGGTCAAAGACGCCGATGTTTCCGCCGCCAGGTTATCCAGTTCTACCGTGGTTACGCCATCGTAGATCCCGTCAATCACCTTCTTGGCGACCTCAATGGGGCTTACGAACGTCATGTTCAGGCCATAGCATAGTTTCTCTATGCGGGCCGTGATCTTATCAAATTTGACCGACTCCCGGCGGCCATCTCTTTTTACAACTAACATATCTTTCCTGTTTTTATAAAGGTACTCGCAGGCTGGAAAGGCCTGTTTTAACTACGTATGTATTCGCCCGCTTTCCACAAGGAGACACTAGGCTACGCCCTTCTGCCTTGTTTCTGAGGCAGATTACGTGACAGAAGGCCGTACTTTACCTGTTCACCTCCGGAAGGAGGCAAAAACAGGCTATGGTTCTGATTTTTAAGAAGTAGAATAACCCAACCGGCTGCTGGATGTTTCTGCCGTGTTTAAGGGAAAACAGCTCCAAAACAGAGCGGCATTGCCCTTGGGTTAATGACTAGAAATCTTCGTCCAGAGAGAACACGTTATCATTGCGGTCGGCCATTACACCGGCTTTCTGATATTCACCCACGCGTTTCTCAAAGAAGTTGGTTTTGCCTTGCAGGGAGATCATCTCCATGAAGTCAAAAGGATTGGTAGCATTGTAGATTTTGGTGTAGCCCAGCGCCACTAACAGGCGGTCTGCTACAAACTCAATGTATTGTGTCATGAGTTTTGCGTTCATCCCTATGAGGTCCACGGGCAGGGCATCGGTCACAAATTCCTGCTCAATGCTCACCGCGTCGCGGATGATGGTATGTACGCGCTCTTCTGGCAACTTGTTCACTAACATAGAGTAAAGCAGGCACGCAAAATCTGTGTGCAGCCCCTCGTCACGGGAGATCAGCTCGTTGGAGAAGGTAAGGCCTGGCATCAAGCCGCGCTTCTTCAACCAGAAAATAGAACAGAAAGAACCAGAGAAGAAGATACCCTCTACCGCGGCAAAGGCAATCAGTCTTTCAGTGAAGTTCTCAGAGTTGATCCACTTCAGCGCCCACTCGCCTTTTTTCTGCACGCAAGGAACTGTCTCCAGCGCGTTGAACAGGCGGTCTTTCTCCTGCGGGTCTTTAATATAAGTGTCAATCAACAGCGAATAGGTTTCAGAGTGGATGTTTTCCATCATAATCTGGAAACCATAGAAACAACGGGCTTCTGGCATCTGCACTTCTTGCATGAAGTTGATGGCCAGGTTCTCGTTCACGATTCCGTCTGAAGCGGCAAAGAAAGCCAGCACGTGGGAAATGAAGTGGCGCTCGCCGTCGTTCAGTTTTTCCCAATCTTTCAAGTCCGGCGACAAGTCGATTTCTTCGGCCGTCCAGAAGCTAGCCTCTGCTTTCTTATACATCTGCCACACGGCATCGTTTTGGATGGGGAACAGGACAAAGCGATTCGGGTTCTCTTGTAAAATGGGCTCCATAAACTATACGGTTAATTGCTCTTAATAATAAGGGAGGATAACGGTGCGCGGGCGTTACACCTCGGCCGCCACAGCCCCTGAACCGGTGGCCCAGGAGGCAATTGCTTTGGCTTGAGATTTCAAATATAGGGACAAATACGTTGTTTGCCCGTTCTGAACCGCCTAATTTATCCAATTCTTATACAGCGGTTATCCACATTATAACGTCCTGTTAATCAGTATCTTAAAATTTTATCAAAATTAGAAACCCTAAATATAGGCTTAATTCTATAGCTGCAGACTGGTATCTCAAAGGATAGCAATACACCCACAGAAAGAGAAGCTTACCGCCTTGAAAACGGAAAATACAAGAAGAGGAAAGCAGAAGTTTTAAGCAGACCACAGGCACCCAAAACGCAGAAAGCACCTCCAACCACAGCCGCTGCGCTGCGCTTCAATCAGATCCGGCCAATCGCGTGAATACTTGCCACACCACTTCAGCCTCCTGAACCTCTGTTGCCAGTTCTACTCAGACAAACTCCAGATTTTTTTTTTACCCACAGATATCCACAGGCAATGAACACCGCCTACGCCAAAGCCGCTCAGGAACACAGAAACACCTTTAGTCAAGAAACCCGCTGTTTTTCTTGGATTTAGCGCAAAAACAACGTACTTTCATTTACCTCTAAAACTAGGAAACACCGCCACTGCACAGCGGTTTTAAGGCCCGTTTTCCACCAATTTCCACGGGCTTGTTTCTTTTCCTGCGAGTTTTCCCACACGTAACTACTTGACTATCATTACAAATTTGGTTTATCCACTTGAGTTATCCACATTTCTGGGGAAAACTCACAACTTGTTAGAAGTCAGGGAAGTACTCAACTGATTAGGAGGAAAATTAAAGAAAGGAAACTTGGATATACCGGTTGATAGTCTTACCTTTGCGGTTCATTTTTAAAAACTATCGTAAGCTGATGTACGCAATTGTAGAAATCGCTGGTATCCAGACGAAAGTAGAGAGCGGTAAGTTCTTCTACACTAACAAGCTTTCCGGCAATGAGGGTGACGCCGTAGAGTTCGCCAATGTTCTTTTAACTGATGACAACGGAACTTTAACTGTTGGTGCTCCTTTTGTAGAAGGTGTGAAGGTAACTGGAACTATCCAGGGCCACGCTAAAGGTGACAAAGTGATCGTTTTCAAGAAGAAAAGAAGAAAAGGTTACAAGAAGAAAAACGGTCACCGTCAACAATACACCAAAGTGTTGATCAACACTATTGGCTAATTTTTAGAGACAGAAACTAATTGTTGAACCAATCTTGGGCGTAAGCCCAGAATTAATAGAAATACAGAAATGGCACACAAAAAAGGTGTAGGTAGTTCTAACAACGGCCGTGAATCACATTCCAAGAGACTAGGTGTTAAAATCTTCGGTGGCCAGCCTATCATTGCTGGTAACATCATCGTGCGTCAGCGCGGTACTGCTCACCACCCAGGTCAGAACGTAGGTATCGGGAAAGACCATACTTTGTTCGCTTTGACTGACGGTGTAGTATCTTTCAGAAAAGGTGCTAAAAACCGCTCTTACGTTTCAGTTATCCCAGTTGCTGAGACTACTGAAGCTCAAGCATAAGTTTTCTTTCGGCTCACGCCGATGAAAATCTCCAAAAGGCTGCCCTACCAGGCAGCCTTTTTTGTTGGCTGCTTATTGTACGTTTTTGGGCCGTTTTTTGGGAAACCGGCTTGAAACAGGCTTTTCTCTTTTACGCCAAACATCATCTCCTTGTCTCCTCAAAGGCAGTGTGGCTGGCAAGAAAAAGGATGGTGATGCCGTTGGGGTTATTGGTAACAAGGCCAGGACACAGAGGAAAGCTTTTCTGGAATGCGTGCGGACACGAGCCGGAGGCTCGCGCCAGCGGATCAGCAATCGTTTCTTTGTGGCTAATGCCTCACGGCAGTTGCAAACTGCCATCATGGTAGGTCCAAGTCACAGATTTGAACCATGGAAAACAATAGAGAAAAGATCCAAAATCACCTGCTCTGCTAAACAAGGCACCAACAGGAAGGAACCAATTCCAGTCTTTCCGTTGAGCGCCTTAGCAGGTTCCGGTGCCGCCAGGCATTGCGACCCCACGGGAGCAAAGGGAGCTGGTACAGCGCGAGGCGGGAAGACGGTGCCCCGCGGCCGTGAGCGCATATCGCCAGCTATGCAAAGAAGCGCTCATAAACCCATAGACAAGCGGGAATTCGCCAGCGTTAGCAGATTAAACTAAACACCTCTTAGTGCGGTGCCTCCACAAAAGAAACAGCTCCTTCCTCCGCCACAGGCATTAACGCATACAACACCGGCTTACTAGGACTGGCATCCAGCACCAGACTGGTGACTTGCAGGTTCAGCAAATACAGCCCGTCCGCTACGGCATCCGGCACAAAGATCAACTCCGTAATGGTGGCATTCTTTCTGACCGAATCAGGATATTGCCAGAATGCCCGGTGCGCGAGCAAAGCGCCGCCGTCTTCCTCGCGGTCCACGGAGGGCAGGTCCAGAAGCAGGTGCTCTACGCCACGTTGGGCTAAGTATACGGCTAAAGCGGGTTCAATATACGTGGGGTTGGTACCGGAGTACTGGGCGGTGCGCTTGCTTTCCAAGTTGGGGAGAGTGCGCAAAACCAACGCTTCGGGCAGATTTTCTTCCGGGAGTTGCGAGAGCACATCCTGCGCCATCACTACCCAATCACCAGTAGCTTGCTGCTTAGGCGTCACCGAGACTAACTGGGCCACAAACAGGAACCGGTGCAGGCAATTGTCTAACTTAGCGGCTGGGTCTGGAGAGATATGCCCGTAACATTCAGTGTGGGTGCCGTTGCCGTGTGGAGTGAGGTGTACGCGCTGGTAATTGGTGGAGCCGCCCAAGGCCACACTGCCCACAAAGCTGCCTACCGTGATGGTTTCTACCTGCACCGGCTCGGCCCAGAAGCAGTTCACGTTTTCAGGTCCAGGTGCTAAACGCAAGGAAATATCAAGGGGCTGCAGCGGATTGAACTGGTACGTACGGTTCCGGAAGGTGATAGAAGCAGAGGAAAGCATGGGCAGTGTTTTAGACCTGTTTTTACGAAAGTAACTTAGAATCAGGATATCAGGCGGGGAATTTACGTCAACGGGAAAGTGGCCAGCAACTGGGTGTTCTCCTTGCGCTGGTACCAGTCATTGCTCACCAATTCCACTTGCTTGATGAGGGCTGTCCCGAAATCGTGCTCCCGGCAGGTTTGTAGTTTTTGCAGAAAGGCTTGTGGCCGTTGCAGCGGTTTCCGGAACCTGATAACGGTGCTATGGGCGGTGGAAATGGCGTAACGTTGGTCAATGGACTGCTGCAACCCCGAGTTCCGGAAAACGGTTCGTAGGTTGTCCCGCAGGTTCTGCAGATCATCGCCCTGCGGAAACCCCTGGACCATGACGCAGGAGGGCGACGCGGTAATGCCCTTGAACTCTACGTTGAACGGTTTAATGGAAACCAGCGCCTCTTTCACTAAATCAATGTATTGCTGCAACTCAATCTGGTCTACCTTAAAGCCCGGGTAACAGCTGATGATGCTTAACAATGTGATGTGCACGTCTGAGGCTGGGTAATAATATTGTTCTGGTTCTAGGGAGGCCATTTCCTGCACAAAACTTAATATGTTCTCCAGCGCTTCTCCCTGGGGACGAGCCAGCAGAGTAATGCCCAGGCGGGTATCGGTTGGGGAGTCAAGCAGGGCATCAAACTCGTATTGGTTTTCCTTGAATCTGGCCTCGGTGCTTTCCCAGAGTTGGGTGTAATGGGCTCTTAACTCCATGGGGGTAGAGGTTGACGGATATTCGTTTTAGAGCTGTTTCTGCTAAAGTAGGGCAAAAACAAGTAAATGCAACACAAGTGGCCTCTTCTTTTCCCCGTGGAACAACGCAGTTTCAGCGCTACTTCACATCAATGTCATACTTGGCCAGCAAGCCCAGGGCACCCTGCGCCGAGAACTTCGCCTTCCTGATTCGGTTCAGCTCGGGATCAAATGTGTAGTTGTAGGCCGTCCGAAAATCGGCTTTCTCCAGGTTGCTGCGCTGGAAGATGGTTCGGGTCAGGTCACAGTCCAGGAAAGCGGCCTGGGTTAAATCCGCATCGGTGAAGTTGGCTTCCTTAATGCTACAGCTTTCAAAAATGGTCTTTTTGAGGTTCTTTTTGGCAAAATAGGTGTAATCCAGGGAGCAGCCTTTGAACCGAACCGCGAACAGAAAATCATTACACCCGCTGAAATCCACGCCCACCAGTTTGCAGTCGGTAAACGTCACGTCCTGCAGTTTGGCGTAGTTCAGTTTTACCAGACTCAGATTGCAGGCCTCGAACCGACAATCGGTGAAGCTGGAGTTAGAGAAATCGTTATTGGAGAAGTCACAGTTCCGGAAATTGCAGTCGTCAAACTCGCGGCCAGCCACGCGCTGCCCGGTGTAGTTGATGCCCTCAAACGTCTTGTTCTGGTGCAGCGCTTCTTGCATATTTAAGTAGACGGCACAAAGGAATGGCTCTTTGCGCCTGATTTTTGGGAAACAGGCTTAAATTAAAACCTAATTGAGCTCTTTGTACAACTGGTTCAAATCCAGAGGTTGGTCATATACTTTGACTGTCTTCATCAGGTTGGTTAGTAACCTTAGAGATTCCTTCATATCCTCCTCCTGCCTGAGAGGGATGTTCAAGCTTAGAGCCTGGTTGAAACAAAGGCGGGTGACATATATTTGCTTTCTTATATCATCACCTTTGGGCATTGAGAACAACCAAAACACCACTGGTGCGCCTTCAAGAGTACCGGGATGTATATCTAAATCTTTGTATTTTATTTTCAGTTCTTTCTTGAAGTATTCCATCTCATAGTTGATATACCCCAGAAGGATTTCCTGCTGTCTTTTCTCTGAGAGAGTATCTTGATAAAGATGCTCGGGAACCGGAACCGTGCTGGCTTGAACAATCTGCCCGTTTACATACACCCATCCGGGGTGCTCTGAAGGCCTGACACTATCAGCGTCCATCGTAACGGTAAAAGCATGCTTCTGCCCGTTATAGGTGAGCAAGGCGCCGGTTTTGCTGGGCAGCAGATTGGCTTCGAACTTTTCAGAGGCCCCAGAACTTTGTCCGTAGCTTACCAGAGAAAGTAAGGCGAAGAGCAGGGCTATTCCGGGTGTTTTCATATGGACCCGCATTACCAGTTCAACTTTTTCTGAATAAACGCAATCAGCAGATCAGCCATGGCTTTTTGCTCTTCTACCCGCGGGTGGCCGGGGGTGTTCTTGTACGGCGCGAACAACGTGTGAATTTTAGGATCCTGCAGGCCCGTCACGGCTTTCTCCACATAGCCCGGCCACGGTGATCCGGCGCGGGTGATGTCCATGTTGCCCAGCATGGCAATAATGTGCGCGTTGGGGTATTTGCTTCTGATGCTGCGCACAAAGTTCTGGTAGGCGTTGATCAGGAACTCCTCCGTAGGCTTGGTGGTCCCGAACCGGCGCTTAAACTGCTCGTTGTTGGGCAGGTTCACAATCCAGGAATCGTTCTGGAACAGGTTGACTAACACCACATCGGGTTGCTTTTGGGAAAAGTCCCACTTACTGGCGGGGTCTGATGGGTTAAGCCGGTCGTAGATATCGGGCATGATGTTGGCTTCCCAGCTTACGGTAATCCCGATGCCGCTTTTGCAGATGCAGGTATAATCGGCGTCAAAATGCCGGGCGGTTAAGGCGGCGTAACTTACGTAGTTGTTGGTGTTGGTACCCTCCGGGGAATCTTTGCCCGAGTAATCCTCGGCGGCGTAGCCGGCCGTGATGGAGTTGCCGTAGAACTCAATCGTGCGGGTTTTAGGTGCTGAAACCGGTAGGGTTTTGCCTCCTTCCAGCTCAAATCCATAGAAAGTGGTAGTGCCTTTGTCCCACTCGGTGCGCTTAAAGAGTTCTATGGTGTGCGGACCGGACTTTAACCCTTCGGCTAAGGTGTAAAGTCTGGCAGAGGTGTCTGGCTGCAGAATGGAGAGTTGCTGGCCGTCTAGCAGCACATTGTAGTAACTTTTGCCGGTATTGTCTTGCAGGCGGGCTTTTACTGCATCTCCCTCAAAGTTCATCTTCACCGAGGTGCCTGACCAATACAACGCTGTTTCATCCGGAGAAGGCTTTCCTACCCGCCCCATGTAAGACAGGTGATTGTCTTGCGGGGCAACAGAACTATTTTTTTGAGTGGCACAGCCAGCTAAAAGCAGTACCAGAAGAAAAGAAGAGAAGCGGGTGATGGCGCTTGTTCGCATGAAACCAAGAGGGTTGAAGGGTAGAAACAGGTGCTGGCAAAGATGCTGAGAACCAAGATTGTTTCAAAGTACATCCTTGAAGAAAACCTGCTTGCCACCCTTCAGCCTTTGGGTAAACAAAACGTTAGGCAGGTAAGCGCGTCACTATAGTTTCATTACTCCCTATCTTAAAATCAAGGGGACAGCATTTGCTTGTCGCTCCTGAAGCGGAGCAAACATGGCGTGACTGGCCATGTCGGCGGTGGTTCCAATAGAAGGACCTGCCACGGGTTCGCCAACTCTTGTACCTTGTCCTGTTGTAACCGGATTCTCAATTCCCTGGGCAGGTGCCACCTGCGGAGAAGAGAAATCGGTTAAATGGAAGAAGTACAGAGCTCCTGCAAGGAACAGGACGAGCAAGCCGGCGAAAACAGCCCCGAAGAAAGTGGATCGGTTTCCCTTTCCAACAGGAGCAGGCCCAAAGAGGTTGGGTTTGGTTAGTGTTTCCATAGTTAGAAAAGTTAGTTTCTCCTAAGATGTGTTTCAGGCCTGTTTTTCATAAAACGACCAGAAACAAACGCTTCTCTTACAATGAAATTTCTACCCATAATTTACGGTCAGGCACCTCTGGATGTTGTCTGTACGGGCTTTCTACTCCACGTTCGCCCACCATTGCTTTTTCGGCAGTTCGGCTTCCAGGCTCCAGCGCTGCCCAATGAGCGGCGTAGCCAGTTGAATATTGTGCTGCGGGGCGGCTTTGGAGAGGCGTTGGATGGGGTCTTTCCAGTGGTGCAGGGCCAGGGAGAAAGCGCCCCAGTGCGTGGGCATCAATACCTTGCCGCGCAGGTCTACGTGCGCCTGGGCGGTCTGCTCAGGCATCATATGGATGTATCTCCAGGCCT
This sequence comes from Sabulibacter ruber, assembly GCF_017355955.1. Lineage (GTDB taxonomy): Bacteria > Bacteroidota > Bacteroidia > Cytophagales > Hymenobacteraceae > Nibribacter > Nibribacter ruber_A. The sequence goes on from NZ_JAFFID010000002.1 coordinate 89,643, forward strand.
CGTTGTACTGCCCGCACTCCAGCATGGTTAAATCAAACGGGCCATATTTCTCGCCTATCTGCTTAAAGTGCGTATCATAGCCAGAATCACCACCGAAGTAAATGGACTGCGCCCCGCTTTTCAGCACCCAGGAGCACCACAGCGTCTGGTCACGGTCTTTGAGCCCTCGGCCGGAAAAATGCCGGGCCGGAGTGGCGGCCAGGAACAGTCCTTCAAAGGTGGCGGTTTCCCACCAGTCCAGTTCCGTGATCTTATCGGCCGGAACGCCCCACCACACCAGGTGGGCGCTTACTCCCAGAGGCACGAAGAAATGCTTGGTTTTGGCCTTCAGCTTCAGGATGGAGCCGTGGTCCAGGTGGTCGTAGTGGTCATGGGAGAGCAACACCACATCCAGCGGCGGCAGGTCTTCAATGGCAATGGGCAGTTTCTCATTAAACCGCTTGCTGCCAATAAACGACACCGGTGAGGCCCGCTGCCCCAGCATAGGATCTGCGAAGATGCGTTTGCCGTTAATCTCCAGCAATACCGCTGAGTGCCCAAACCACGTCACCTTCACTCCGGCACCGGCCGCCTCGAAATCTTCTTTCCGAAGTGTCATCATAGGAAGTTCCTCAGCGGGTTTGGCGCCCTCGGTGCCGCCAATGAACTTAGCGAAGATCTTTACCTTGTCCAGGAACGGAGCCTCATCCATCATGGGCGTGGGGGAAGTATTCTGGAATTTACCGTCGCGGTACTGTTTCGATTTCTGGATACGCTCCAGGCTTTGTCCTTGCGCCGCGGCCCCAAACTGCGGAGCGAACGCCATAAACAGCATGCCTCCACCTACCAGCACCACAATTACGGAGAGCAGTGTATACATAAACTTTTTCATTGTCATTTTTCGGTTTTTGGCAATACCTCCCGGAAACGAAAAGGTTTAGAGGAGATTTTGCCTGAACGCCCCCAAAGAAAAAGAATATCCTGTGTTTTGCGGCTGTTTTCTTAAAATCAGCCGCAAAACACAGGATACCTGAAATGAGAGACAGCTACAATGAGCCGTAAACTACCTTATCTCGCCTTTAACAATGCGGGGATATCCCGTTTGAACGACGTTGCTTTGGGTGCCTTTCTCATGTTAGCCGTAGTATCCTCCTCTTCCTCATCTGGATCTACCGGCTGAGCAAGCACCTCCCCTGAATAATGCGCTTTCAGTCCGTTGTTATTCTGCAGTTGCACATCACACTCAATAGTGTAATTAGGAGCAGTTCCAGATACCGTGATAGAGCCGCCGGTTACCTCAAAAACCTCGGTGTCTTCGTCAAACTCTTCATCGTTATTGGAGTCTAAGAGGAACGCGGTCTGCAGGATGAGGTTCTTATCTCTATACTTTGCCGTTGCCGCCGCTACGCTCTCTTCATCTTCAAAATCAATTTCATCATCCAGATTAACGTAGTCAAAAGTACCGGTCTTGAAGGTGGTAGTCCCCGAGGATAACAAGAACATATCCAAGGCAGCCTTCACTGACAGCGTCTTGGTTACAGTGTCCAGCAAGGCAAATTCCTGCGCGTAATGCGTTTCAACGTCTTCAGAGAAGCCAATAGGGCCGAAATCCCAGGAAAGAGCCAGATCAGCATTATACCGGGTATTGTTGTACTCTATCTGATTGGATAGGGGAGCTATCTGCTCCTCATCGTCGTCATCGCCGCAGGAAACAGCCAGGAAACTGCACAGAAGCAACGTCAACAGTCTGAAAGAAAGGGTAAGCTTTTTCATGAGGAAGGGGAAAGTTAGAAATGGATATACTTAGTCTTCTACTCCAAACGGCCAGAAAAGTTACCAGGCAAAAGAGGCCGCCGTGCCACTCCCACAAAAGCCTAAAAGCCTCCGTTTTCAAGCCGGTTCTAAGAAAACAGCCCGAAAACGGATGCCCTTTACGCTTCTTCCTCCAGCAGGAATAGATCCAGCGCAATCTCATCGGCGAGGAGTTTGCCGGCTTCGGTTAAGAGGAGCACGTCTCCTTCCTGGCGCAGCAGGCCCTTCGCCTCAATTTTCTGGAGATACGCCGCGTGCAAGGCTTTGAGATCGATGCCCCATTTCTCCCGGATGTAGGCCGTGTCACAGCCCCAACTGGTGCGCAGGGTAGTCATAACGTACTCGTTCACGCGGTCTTCCACGGAGAGCTCTTCCACGGTGCAGGGCAGCTGGCCACCTTCCAGGGCCTGTACGTATTTAGGGTTGTTCGCTACGTTGAACTGTCGGCTCACGCCGTTGAAGGAGTGCGCGCTGGGTCCCAGGCCCAGGTACGGCACCTGCTTCCAGTAGCTGCTGTTGTGCTTGCTCTCAAAACCGGGCTGGCAGAAGTTGGAGATCTCGTAGTGCAGGAAACCGTGATCGGCGGCCTGGGTCATGAGCAGCTCAAACTGATGGGCCACGCGCTCTTCATCGGCGGGCGAAAACTTGCCTTTCCGAACCCGGTGCCCGAAGACGGTGTTAGGCTCAATGGTGAGGGCGTAGCAGGAGAGGTGCTGCACCTGCAGGGCGAAGGCTTTGGCCAGGTCCTCTTCCCACAGCTTGGGATCCTCGGCCGGAATGCCGTAGATGAGATCCAGCGAAATGTTATCAAAACCCTGATCCTGGGCCTGTTTGATGGAATCAGCGGCCTCCAAGGCGGTATGCGGACGGTTCATCAGCTGCAGATGCGGATCATGGAACGACTGCACGCCCACGCTCAACCGGTTAATAGGCGTTTGCCGTAAGGCCTGTAGCTTCTCCGGGGTAAGGTCATCGGGGTTGGCTTCCAAGGTTATCTCGGCGGCTGGGTTTACGGGGTGTTTTCGGTAAATCGCCTCTAAAAGACCGTTCAGCTCGGCCACGGATAAAATAGACGGCGTACCACCCCCAAAGTAGATGGTATTGATGGTTTCACCGTTAAGGTACTGCTGCTGCAAGGCCAGCTCTTGGTGCATGGCCTGCAAGACCTGCTCCTTGAGCCCCATAGACGTACTGAAATGGAAATCGCAGTAGTGACAGGCCTGTTTGCAGAAAGGGATATGAAGATAAATTCCGGCCAAAATAGGATAGGGCTTGGAAAAACGTTTAGTATAATGAAAATCGGCGGTGCGTTACCTTTGCGGTGCAAGCCGTACCTTTAGAAACAATGAAGAGGAGGTCTAGTTCCCGTCTGTACCAAAAGAATATCCTGCAAAGATACGCATTTCTGGGGCTTCTCCTGGGTTTGTGGCTGTGCAGCGGTGTGGGGCAGGCGCAGGACCGCCGCGTAGTGAAAGTGCTCTCCCCTGATCCCGAGGCCGTGAAAATCTGGCAGCAACTCCAGCCCAAGCTCTCTTCCCGTGATTCACTGGGAGTGCAGCAGGAGTTACGCGCTTGGCTCACCCGCGTGCAGGAAGAAGGGTACCTCACCGCCTCCATTGACAGCGTGCAGCAGCGGCATGATTCTTTGTGGGTGCATGTGTATGTGGGCAGACCCTACAAGTGGGCCTCGCTCAAAAACGGCAACGTGGGCGAAGGTTTGCTGGAGAAAGTAGGTTTTAGAGAGAAACTGTACAGCGGACAGCCTTTCCGGCCCGCCGAGTTTGCCCAACTGCAGCAGGCGGTCCTGCGAGAAGCCGAGAACAGCGGTTTTCCTTACGCATCCGTCAACATTGACTCCTTGCGGCTTTACAATGATTCCATCAGCGGGGTTTTGCGGGTTAAACGCGGGCCTCTCATGCTCATTGACTCGGTGCAGATTGTGGGCAGTAGCCGCATGCAGCTGCGCACGCTCTACCGTTACACCCAACTGGCGCCGGGGCAACCGTTCTCCCAGCAGCGCGTGGAGGCGGCCATGCGGGCGCTTCGGCAATTACCCTTCGTACGGATTACCGGCGAACCCCAGGTCCTGTTCGCGAAAAACCAGGCGCGCGTGTATTTCTTTCTGGACGAGAAGAAAGCGAACCAGTTTGACGGCATCATCGGCTTCCTGCCTGATCCCAACTCATCCGCGAACAAACTGCTGATTACCGGCGAGGTAAACCTGCAGGTGCGCAACCTGCGCGGCAGTGGCAAACAGATTGGCCTGCACTGGCGCAAGGTGGAGCGCAACTCCCAGATTCTGGATATAGAATACCGGCACCCGCACTTTTTCAACTCGCCGTTTGAAGTGGCGGGTTTGTTTCACCTTTATAAACAGGATACTTCTTTTCTGAACCTACGGCCGAGGCTGGAGATTGCCTATCCGCTTTCCACCACCAGTCGGGTTACGTTCTTTGCCGAAGTCCTCAGCTCCCAGCTGCTCTCCCCCGAGGCGCTTCGGCAGCGTACCTCAGATTCCTCGGCCATTGACGCCAACTTCACCTCATATGGCCTGGCCTATACCTGGGGCAACCTGGACGATCTGTTCTTCCCGCGCCGGGGAGCGCAGGCGTATTTCCAGGGAGCGGTGGGCAACAAACGGGTGCAGCGGAACGCCCGCGTAGAAGCCAGTTACTATGACACGCTGCAGATGAAAACCACCCAACTCTCGCTGGCGGGTCGGGTGGAGCGCTACTGGCCCATCTCTAAAAACGGAGTGGTGCTGACAAGACTTCGGTCTGAGGTCTTGGTGAACCAGCGTCTGTACCTGAACGAGCTGTACCGCTTAGGGGGCCTGAACTCGCTCCGCGGCTTTGACGATTACGCGTTTTATGCCTCTTCGTATGCCATCAGCACGCTGGAGTACCGCCTCTACACCGGGCAAGACTCGTACGTTTTCCTGTTATATGACCAGGGATATCTTCGCCGCGACCTGAAAAATGAAAAAAATATTCAGTGGGCCAGTGGCGTGGGCGGCGGCATCAGCTTTTCCACGGGAGCCGGTGTGTTTCAGCTAGTTTACTCCGTGGGAAGGACCTCGCAAGAGGGTTTCAGCCTCTCCAGAGGCAAGATTCACTTCGGGATTACGGGCCGTTTTTAGAAAAACTTTCACAAACTATTTGGAGCGTATTGAAAAAGCCCCTACATTTGTATTACAAACAGTGCGGGATGGAGCAGTTGGTAGCTCGTTGGGCTCATAACCCAAAGGTCACAGGTTCGAGTCCTGTTCCCGCTACCTCAGAAAAGCCTTGTAAGGAAACTTGCAAGGCTTTTTCGTTTTTGGGCCATTTTCTTGAAATCAGGTAGAAAGCATAAACGTTTTCTGTCTTGCAAGGGCTTCGTTTTTCCTAAACAGCAAGCTTCTCTGAAGCACCTGGCGCAAATCTCATCCCAGGAAACCTCAACTTCTCAGCCGTTCTGCGCTTTTTTACTTAACTTAAGTCATCTAAGTACTTAAGCAATGAAGCGCCTTTTAACTCTTTTCCTCTGCGTTAGCTCTATGTTAACGGCTACAGCGCAGCAGACGCAAAAACCTCCTTTACACGGCAAGAACTGGATGGCCATCACCGGAAAACCCTTGGCCGCCACTGCCGGGTCCATGATCTTCCAGAAAGGAGGTAATGCCGTGGATGCCGCCTGCGCCATGTTGGCCGCCACCTGTACCATGTGGGATGTCCTGAGCTGGGGCGGTGAAACCCAGGCCCTGATCTACAATCCCAAAACCAAGAAAGTCATAGCCATTAATGCCATGGGCGTGGCTCCCACAGGTGCCACTGTAGAATTCTTCAAAAGCAAAGGTTATCATTTCCCGCCCGAATACGGTCCTTTGGCCGCTACTACGCCCGGAACTCCCGGCGGACTTTTGCACATGCTGGCCAACTACGGCACGTTGAGTTTGGAGCAAGTATTGGCCCCAGCCATGGAAATGGCCGCGGGTTACCCCATAGAAGCGCAAACTGCTAACAGCTTTGAACGGGAGAAAGAGCGCCTGAAGCAATGGCCTTACAGCAAGAAAGTGTTCCTGACGCACCTGGGCGAGAAGCGGGAAGCCCCCGAAGCCGGCGAAATCTTTGTGCAGAAAGACCTGCTGGCTACCCTTACCAAACTGGTGGAGGCCGAGAAAGCAGCTCTCAAAAAAGGGAAGAGCCGTAAAGAAGCCATCATGGCGGCGTATGATAGGTTCTATACCGGTGACATCGCGAAAGAATTTGTACGCGGCTGTCAGGAGCAAGGCGGCCTGATTACCATGCAGGACCTGGCTAAATGGAAACCCCTGGAGGAGGAGCCTCTTAGTGTCAAATACAAAGGTGTAGACGTTTACAAATTAAAGCAATGGACGCAAGGCCCGGTAATGCTGCAGGCGCTGAACATCCTGGAGAACTTCGATCTGAAGAGCATGGGCCACAACAGCGCCCAATACATCCACACGCTTTACCAGACCATGAACCTCACCTTCGCCGATCGGGATTTCTATTACGGAGACCCTGCCTTCGGGCCGCAGGAACCTATCAAAGGGTTGCTGAGCAAGGAATATGCGAAACAAAGGGCCGCACTCATCCAATTTGATAAAAACAACCCTGGCATCGGCCCCGGTGATCCTTACCCGTTTGAAGGAAAAGGGGCCAAAAACCCGTATCTGAAGCTCCTGAAGGAAAGAGGCTATGAAATGGATACCACCAAGCGCAACTTCGCACCTACCCACGATATCCGGAACGGCTCTTCCATGGTAGACTATCAGCAAAGACTATGGCTGGGCACCACTACCGTTGAAGCCGCCGACAAAGAAGGCTGGGTAGTCTCTATTACGCCCAGCGGCGGCTGGAACCCGGCGTGCATCGCCGGGAATACCGGCATTGGCATGAGCCAGCGCATGCAAAGTTTTGTGCTGGACGCTGCGCTGAACCCGTTCAACGTGGTGGAACCGGGTAAAAGGCCCAGGGTTACGTTAACGCCCTCCATGGCCCTGAGAGACGGAAAACCCTTCCTGTCCTTCGCGGTACAGGGCGGCGACACACAAGACCAGAACCTGCTTCAGTTCTTTTTGAACGTAGCCGAATTTGGCATGAGTGTGCAGCAAGCGTCTGAGGCGGCTAACTTCAACACAAACCAACTTTGGCTGTCACTTGGCGGCACCAAAACCGAGGACCGGCAACCAAAACCAGGACAGATTCTATTGCATGACAGCACTCCGGAGGCAGTACGCGCCCAGTTGAAAAAGATGGGCTACATCCTAAGTTTTGATGACCGAACCAGCGGGCCCATCAACGCCATTTATTTTGATTGGAAACACGGCACTTTCTGGGGCGGCTCTAGTAACCACGGGGAGGACTATGGCATTGGATGGTGATCTGATATCAGCCTGATGCTGCATCTTGCTTAAGCTTACCTAATTTTGGGAGTGAGCTTGTGAGTTTTTTCAATCATCTTACAGCATAAATATGAAAACGGAGGCTGCTTTTTATTAGCAGCCTCCGTTTTCATTAACACCATTGTAGTTTATTACTTTTTCTAAGTAGCCTGTGTCTTTCCTGTCAGGGAGGCAAGCCAAATAGAACCTTCTGAATCAAAATGGCTTCATCCTTTGTATTACTATCTTTATATTTAGCTCGGCTGCTCGGCTAAATCCCAACTCGTTATTACTGAAGCAACTACTTTGAGTCTCATTTTAGAAAAATAGGCTTAAAACATAAAATTCAGCCATTTATTAAGGTTCTGCTTTTCACATCACCACAAACAAATGTGACACGTGCCTTTACTTTTGTTATTAATTCGTATTATTAGATTATTCTCATTCATTCATTGAATAATATTTACCTTCTCTTGAATTAAAATTTTCCGTAGCTACTATTCATATTTCCTCCTACACTCAGCGCCTTAAAATCTCCATAATGATGTATTATATATAACTATTCCAATTTAAAATATTCTTAACTCAGCTCTGCTTCAGGAACTAATGCTATTTATTACTTGTATTGTCACATATACTGAGAATACCCCCTCTCTCATAAAGGTAAATACTACATTCTATCATTTTATTTTATTCTATGGCACAGTTCTACCGTAGCCACATACTATCTTTTGTTTTCTTTATTTTCCTGAGTGCACAGGGGTTTGCAGAGGAATGCGAGGTTTCAATAGCAGCAGTAGGACCTAATGCGCTCTGCCCAGGTGGGCAGGTGGTTCTAGAAGCTTCCTCTACAAACAGCGGCGCCACTTACCAGTGGCAAAAGGATGGAGCTAACCTTGCCGGGCAAACAACCAACCGGTTAACCGTAACCTCTCCGGGCGATTACACTGTCCTGGTCAAAGGCAGTTCGTGCACAGAAAAGGTTTCTTCGCCTTTCTCTGTAGCTACAAGCCAGAATCCGGTGGCAGATTTCACCTTTGCAAACAATGTCTGTTCCGGCAACAGCGTCAAGTTCTCGGGCGCTCCGGCTGGTACAGGCTTCAAATATGAATGGGACTTTGGCGATCCAACCGCCGGGAATAACAACACCAGCACTGCCGCTGAACCTAGCCACACGTTTATCTCAAACGGCACTGGCACCACTAGCTACACGGTTACATTGAAAGTCACCAACGCAGGGGGCTGTACAAGTGAAATCAAAAAGGATATCACCATTATACAGCGGGCAGATCCATCGCTGGAAGACGTGCTGGCTACCCAAAACTTCACCTTACCCTTCACCAACTGTTCCCCTGTTGCCTCCAATTATCTGCTGAAAGTCAGGAATACCTCTTCTACCAAGAGCACCAACAGAGCCTATACCATAGATTGGGGCGATGGAAAAGTGGAGAATTTTCCGGCCTCCTTTGAAGAAGCCGAGCACACGTACACGGGCCAGGGTGCTTTTAACCTCAAATTCATCATTGCGGGGCCAAACGGCTGCACCACCACCAGAAATATACTGGTCTTCAACGGAAGCAATCCCAGCCTTTCGGTAGGTAGCCCCGGAAACACGGTTGGTTGCGCGCCCGTTACTTACACCTTCCCTATCACGGGCGTGGCCAATAACAGCCCCTCTACTACCTACACGTTCCAATTTGATGATGGAACGCCAGCGTACACTTTCACGCAGGACAATGTGCCTTCCAGCCTTTCCCATACGTTCAGAAAGAGTTCGTGCAACAACAACAATAGAGACTCCTTTACTTTAACGGCCATTGCTTCCAACCCCTGTGGTATTACCAATGTATCCGTAAGTTCTATCAACATTGCGGCCACGCCTAAAGCGAAGTTTGAAATAGAGCCCAAAAGCCCGGTTGGATGTCTTAATACACCTTATACCCTCAAAAACACTTCAGACCCCGGGGCCAACATGCTGGGCATTGGCAGATGTAACACCAATGCCAACTACCAATGGGAGATAAGCCCCGCTACCGGCTGGTCACTTACCTCTGGCACGCTTTCCTCGGCTAGTCCGGTTATTCAATTTACGGCCAAAGGAAGCTACAGCATCAAACTCAAAGTAAGCAACAGCTGTAACCAGCATGACACCACACAGGTCTTCACCATCCTTGATGCACCGGCTTCCAGCTTCACAACCAGCCTGAACCCTACTACCGGCTGTACCAACCTGGAGGTAGCCACCAATAACACTTCTGTCGGCGAACAGCTTTCTTACAACTGGACGGTTTCTCCCAACAGCGGCTATACCATCACGTCTGGGTCTCTCGCCAGTAAAGATCCTGTTTTCAACTTTACTGCCGCCGGGACTTACACCCTCACCTTGGAAACTGTAAACCCCTGCGGAACCTCTACCAGTAGTACCCAGGTGAAGGTGAATGCTGCCCCTACCGTTACCTTACCAAGCGCACGGGAATACTGCGAACCACAGGCAATTTCCTTCTCAGCCTCTAATACAGCTCACTTCCCGGTGTACGAGGCCAACTTTGGCACCATCTCAGCCTATAACTGGACCATCACAGGAACACCGGGCGCTACCTTTGTAGCTGGCACCTCTGAGAATTCTCAATACCCCAGCATCAATTTTCCGGGCAAAGGGACGTATCTGGTTACCGTTACCGCCACAAATGAATGCGGCACCTCAACTACCGCCTCGCAGGAAATCACCATCAGAGACCTGCCTTTGCCTCCAACAGTAGCGGGCCTTACCATTTGCGAGGGACAACCCACCACGCTTACTGTAAGCGATGCTGCTGCCGGGTATACTTACCGTTGGTACGCTGCTGCCACGGGAGGAAACCCCTTGTTTACTGGCGAAAGCTTCACTCCGTCCTCGGCCCTAACTACCACTACCACCTTTTATGTGGAAACTGTGAGCGGCTTTAGCTGCGTGAGCGCTACCAAAACCCCTGTCACCGTATCGGTTATCAAAGGGATTACCAATAACAGCATTACGGCACAGGCCCCTACTTCCGTCTGCGAAGGAGAAGCGATCAAAACCATAAATGGATCCCTACCAACTGGCGGAGACGGCGGTCCTTTCCAGTATAAATGGCAGATCAGTACAGATGGGGTAACGTTTACAGATGCTCCGGGCATCAATACGGAGCAGAACTATACGCCAGGCACTATTTCCCGGGACACCTGGTTCCGGAGAACAATTGTATCGCAAAGCTGTCCGGCGCATGAGAGTAACGCGGTGGCCTTCACCTTTAGCCCCACTCCGGCAGCCCCAACTGCCCAGTCCGAAATGGCTATCTGCCAAGGACAGCAGGCAACCCTAGTGGTGAATGCGCAACCGGGTTTCACCTACAGATGGTTTACCGCCAGCACCGGAGGGACCGCAGTAGCTACTGGAGAGTCGTTCAAAACAGCTGTCCTGAGCCGTGACACGGTGTATTATGTGGAGGCGATAAACGGCAACAACTGCGTAAGCGCCACTCGCACTGAGATTCGGGTTAAAGTAGCGCCTGCCATTGCGGATAATACCCTGCTCGGTAGCCAGGACATTTGCACCGGCCAAACCCCAAGCGTACTCACAGGCTCCCAGCCAACGGGAGGAAACGGCACCTTTGCTTATGCCTGGGAGAGCAGCACAACCTCTGGGACCTCCGGCTTTGCCCCTATTCCTAATTCTAACACCAAAGACTACTCGCCGGCGGCCCTTACTACCACTACCTGGTTCCGCCGGGTGGTTAGCTCTGCCGGCTGTGTTACCACCAGCGGAGCCATAGAGATTACGGTACGTCCTGAAATCACCGGCAACACGATTTCTTCTAACCAGACAGTCTGTGTAGGTAGCACCCCTGCGGCTTTCACTGGTTCGCAGCCGGTAGGAGGCAACAACACCTACACTTATCAATGGGAAATCAGCACAACTTCTGCCACTACTGGTTTTAGCCCAATTGCAGGAGCCACCACCAAAGACTATACTCCCACTGAGGCGGTTACTCAGAATACCTGGTACAGACGCGTGGTGGAATCGGGGGCTTGCCAAAGAAGTGAAAGCGCTGCTATGCTGGTGGAGGTACAGCAACCTATTGCCAATAACTCTATCTCCGCAGATCAGACTATTTGTGCAGGAGAATTAACGCAAGTTCTTGCGGGAGCAGACCCTACCGGAGGCAGCGGCTCCTATACCTACGTCTGGGAACAAAGCACCACGTCTGCTACTGCCGGCTTCAGTGCAATTCCGAATGCCGATGCCAGGAATCTGGATCCCAGAACGCTCACTGCCACTACCTGGTTCAGACGTGTTGTTACCGCAGGAGCGTGTGCGCCAAGCGTAAGTAACGTGGTGCAGATCACTGTAAGCCCTGCTCTGGAGAATAACATTATCACGAATAGCCAAACCCAGGCTATCTGTACAGGCTCTACTCCTGCTTTGTTATTAGGCGCGCAGCCTACCGGAGGAGACAACATCTTTACCTACCAGTGGGAGCAAAGCACTGACGGCACCACCTACGCTGATATCTCTGGCGCAACCGAAAAAAACTATGCTCCTACCGCACTTACGCAGGACACCTGGTACAGAAGAAAAGTAATCTCCAGAACCTGTACGTCTACCAGTCCGGCCGTAAAAATAGAGGTACAGCAGCCTATTGCTGACAATACCATCACCGGAGAACAGACCATCTGCGCAGGTTCTGCCGCACAGACCTTGACCGGTTCACAACCTAGTGGAGGCTCCGGCACTTACAGTTACCAATGGGAGTCCAGCACCGATGGTACCACGTTTACTCCAATAGCTAGCGCCACCCAGGAAAACTATGCTCCTGTTGGGCTAACTGAAACTAGTTGGTTTAGAAGAAGGGTGCAAGGCGGCCCCTGCGCACCCAGTTTCAGCAACGTCATCAAGGTTACCGTAACCGCACCTATCACAAACAATACCGTTAGTGCTTCGCAAACTATTTGCAGCAATACAGTTCCTGCAAAACTGACAGGTTCGGTTCCAGCCAGCGGCTCCGGAGCGGTATTTACGTACAGATGGGAAAGCAGCACCACCTCTGCTACGGCCACAGACTTTACGGTGATCTCTGGTGCAGAAGAAATAGACTACGCTCCCGGCAATCTTACGCAAACTACCTGGTTCAGGAGAGTGGTTTCCACTGGAGGCTGTACCAGCGCTTCGGCGGCAATAAAGATCACCGTAGAGCCTTTGCCAGCTTCTCCAGCGGTAGGCGCGCAGGTAATCTGCGAAAACAGCAAAGCAACGTTAGCCGTGACAAGCTCCGGAGCGGGAACCTACCAGTGGTTTGATGTAGAGACCGGCGGAACCGCCCTGGGGCAAGGGGCTGCCTTTACCACCCCGGTTCTCACAGCTACCACAACTTACTACGTTCAGATCACTGATGCCAAAGGTTGTATAAGCCCCCGAACAGCCGTTCAGGTAACCGTAAACCAGAACATAGCCAATAACATCGTTTCTTCAGACCAGGCATTGTGCGCAGGCTCCAGCCCAAGCCTTCTGACGGGCTCTACTCCAACCGGAGGAAGCGGAACCTATACCTACCTTTGGGAAAGAAGTACCCAGGGGCCAACTGCTGGGTTTAGCCCTGCTCCTGGAAACAACACCGGCATGGATTACATGCCTACCAATATTACAGCTCCTACCTGGTTCAGACGAACAGTAACTGCAGGGCCTTGCGCGCCCAACATCAGCGCCGCCGTGCGTATTGCCATCAGTCCTGTTATCACTAATAACCAGATTTCCATTCCGCAGGCTATCTGCGCGGGCAGCCGGCCGGCTCCGTTGACCGGCTCTCAACCACAGGGCGGCGATGGCACGTACACCTATATCTGGGAAAGCAGCACTACAGGCTCTACCAGCGGGTTCACCTCGGCCAGTGGCAACTTTCAGGAGAGAAACTATCAGCCTGCGAACCTTACCCAAACCACCTGGTTCAGAAGAACTGTTTTATCCGGCGGATGCTCCATCACTTCTGCCGTGGTACAGGTAACGGTGGTGCCGCTGGTGAGTAATAATGACATCACCGCTGATCAGACGATCTGCCAGGGCGATATGGCCCAACCGCTTACCGGCTCCTCCCCAACCGGCGGAAGTGGCACCTACACCTACCTATGGGAAAGCAGCACCGATGGCGTGTTGTTTACTCCTGCCCCTGGCGATAATAAAAAGGCTACATATGCTCCCGGAGCAGTTAAAGTCACCACCTGGTACAGACGCTCCGTTACTTCATTCCCTTGTTTTGAAAGCAAGAGCGCACCAATTAAGATCACTGTTATTCCGCCTATCACCAACAACCTCATCAGCGCAGAGCAGGAGATTTGCGCCGGCGTAACTCCAGTCTTATTACGAGGCTCAGTGCCTACCGGAGGTGGCCCTAACGTTACGTATCAGTGGGAAGTTAGCACCGATGGCCCTGCCGGAACCTTCAGCCCGGCTCCGGGTAACAATACGGGCATCAGTTACCAGCCGGCGGCTCTTAGCCAGACTTCATGGTTCAGAAGAGTCATTCTTTCGGCTCCTTGCCAAAACCAGGCAAGTAACGCCATCCGCATCAAAGTGAATCCGCTGCCTGCGCCACCTGCGCTAGTGACGGTCAACCCAAAGGTTTGTCCGGGAGAAAGAACCAATGTGACGGTTACCAACCCAGCCTTTGGGGTGGAATGGTATGATCAGCCGCAGGGAGGTTCCTTTATTTACGGGGGCGTTACCTTCCCAACTCCTGCCCTTACGCAAACCACTACCTATTACGTCCAATCAGTTTCCCGCGAAGGTTGCTTCAGCAGCACCAGAACCCCGGTGAAAGTAGAAGTGGTGCCGCCTGCAGCCAACGCCGGCCCCGATGTGACCATCATTGCCGGACGATCTACTCAGCTGATTGCTACGGGCGGGGTAACCTATGAGTGGTCGCCAGCTACGGGGCTTTCTTCTACCAATACAGCTTCCACCACGGCTACTCCAAAAGAAACCACCACTTACACGGTAACCGTCACCTCCGCGGAAGGCTGCACCTCCAGAGATGAAGTAACCGTGACGGTATTGCCTCAAATCAACATCCCCAATGTGCTCACCATTAACAAAGACGGGATCAATGACGACTGGGAAATCCAGAACATTGAGAATTACCCTAACTGCAGAGTGGAAGTGTTCAACCGTTGGGGCACTAAGCTCTTCTCTTCGCAAGGGTACAAAACCCGGTGGGATGGCACTTACCAGGGCCAGCCTCTGCCAGTTGCCGCCTATTACTACATCATCCACCTAGACAAAGACGAAGAACCTATTTCAGGAAGCATCACCATCATCAAGTAAGGCCATGAATATGAAGAAGAGTTTAGTTTTAGTGAGCCTGACATTGTTTTGGATGGCTTCCTTTTCCGCAGCAGGGCAGCAGATGCCCCAGTTCAGCCAGTACATGACCAACAGCCTGGTGATCAATCCGGCGGTGGTGGGCATAGAGAATTACATGGATGTGCGGTCTTCGTTCCGGAAGCAATGGATAGGAATTGAGGGCGCCCCTACCACTTTCTACACCAGTGCACACGCCTCCATTGGCAAGAATGACCGCAATGCGCAGGGCCGGGGAAAATTTCAGTACCGAACCTCCAAAAGCCATGTGAACCGGAACAACAAATTCCATCGGGTAAATCCGCATCACGGGGTGGGTGCCATGGTGCAGGTAGACCAGGCGGGTTTGCTTAGAACCAGTTCTGTGAACCTGATGTACGCCTTCCATATTCCCTTGACGAAGAGTATCAACCTTTCTACCGGCATCTCGGCCGGGGTGTTGAAGAACAGTTTCAACACCAACAGGGCACGGGCCATTAATCCGTCAGATGCCGCTTTGCTGGGAGACCAGGTGAACCTGACGAAAGCCGATGTAAGCGTTGGCACCTGGCTCTACACGCCCAAAGCTTTTCTGGGGATTTCTGGGGCGCAGTTGCTCAACAGCAAAAGCGACTTCAAAACCCCGCTGGACCTTAGCATATCGGCTCGTTTGATCCCGCACTACTTTGTCACCGCTGGGTACCGCTTTAGCGTGCATGACCTGATGATCACGCCTTCGGTGCTGTACAAAAAGGCAGGCCCAAGCCCCGGAGCCATTGACCTGAATGTGAAAGCCATGTATGATGAGCGGGTTTGGATAGGCGCCTCTTACCGCGACAAAGATGCCGTTTCTTTTCTGTTTGGCCTGTACGTAAGCCATGTGCTAGACTTTGGGTACTCTTATGACCTCACCACCTCGGGGCAAAGTGAGAACAGTGCGGGCTCCCATGAATTCATGGTGGGATTCAAACTAAACAACAAACTTAAGGTCCTCTGCCCGCGCTGGATCTGGTAAGCTGTCTTCCTGCATGGCATAATCGGTACTCACACTACAGTTCACATTCTGGGATAGAACGAAAACATAAAAGGCCAGCTGACTCTTATTCAGAAGTTAGCTGGCCTTTTATGTCTAAGCTTAGTGCTTGCCAGGGAAGCCCGGCACTTCCTTCAACAGCAAAGCAGAACGGCTCACCTGAACCGATTTATTTTAGGCTTGTTTTAAGGAAAATAGGCTTAAATCGCAGGTTGTCCACAGTTTAAAAAGACGAATCTACCTAGCATTTGAGCACCTCTATTTCGGGTTCCGGAAAGGCGACTGCAGGTGCTTCAAGCTCTCCTGCCAGAATCTTGTTTAACCGTGAGAATTGCATTCCTTGAAGCAGGGGCAGAACCTGTGCCTGAGTTTTAGGTCTGATTTCGCTAAAAGAAGCAAAAAACGCTCCTTGATTCTTCTTATTCCCTTTCTGGAAAGGCACTCCTGTAGAAGCTTTTCTTGAGAATGAACCTTATCTACCACCCTACAGACTTCCACAAGCAAGTATATTCTTCAAAATCAGCCAACTACTTTATGTGGCTCCCTTAGGGCCACAGCAAAACAATCTTACTAAATCCCTCAGATATCACATTTTATTTAATAAATTTGTGCAAGCACAGAATCTTGTACTATATCAATTTACCTAAGCATTAAAAAAAGCAGAAAGACATTTAACCGAAATGGAATTCTCTTATTCATTTTGCTTAGAAACTATTTTCCTCTAGGGTTAACATAACATTATGTATAATATAAAATACGCTATATATTTAATAAACTTAATTGGACTAATAGTTCAAGGAGTGATTCTTTAGATTGCCCGGAGGAGTTACATGAAAATACGTTTACTGCTAATTATATTTTCGTTTCTATTTGTATCTGAAGCGATTGCACAAAAATCTCCCGCTTTAAAGTCTTTACAACGGCTGTCTGTAATAGGTGGCGCTGGCGTTAAAAACACGGGCAACAGCAAAATAGCAAAAGGCATTCTCCCGGCTGTTTCCAGGAACTCTGAGGTAAGCTCAGACTTGGACAGAGTGTATGCAGAATTGCAGAAACAACAGCCTACCACCACACTGTCAAGCGAAGCGCTGTCGGGTGGCAAGCTGCAGCCAGGCGTGTACCGGGTGAAAGGGAACGCCCACCTCCGGAAATCCATTGAGCTGTTAGGAAGCAAGCACCCTAACGCCGTTTTTGTATTTCAAATAGACGGCAATCTGCAGGTAGATCCCCACGTGAAGATTGAGTTGCGCCAGGGCGTACGCGCCAAAAATGTTTTCTGGCAAGTAACAGGAAACGTGACCTTGGCACCCGAGAGCGCATTCAAAGGAACAATTCTATCTGAGGGCAACATCACAGCAACCAATACCTCGGTACAGGGAAAACTGCTGAGCAAGAGCGGCAGCGTGACGGTTTCCAAAACCGATGTGACCGAACTGGGCTCAGACAACGTCTCTGATCTGGAGATTAAGCACGTGGTAAGCGAAGGCCCCTTTGGAGTAGGCCTGCTTGTGACGTACACCATCACCCTGAAGAACCTGGGCCCAGACCCCGAAACCAATGTGGTGGTAAACTTTGAAACACCTTCTGGTCTCCTTTACCTAAGCGCCGTTACCTCGCTGGGTTCTTTGTTTGACCCAATCCGGAGAGAGTGGCTCATCCAGAAGTTTCCCAGCGGAGCCTCCGCTACCATGGTAGTGAAAGCCAGCATTCTGAAGACCGAGTTTTCCACCACGGTAGCTACTGTCACCGGAGACGGCACCGACCCTAACATCAAGAACAACTCCTCTGAGCTATCTATCTGCGCCACCCCTTCCAAACTGGACGAGATCAGCGGGAAAACAGCGCTTTGTATCAATACCACCAGCACGTTCACCGTACCGGCAGTTTCAGGAGCCCGCAAATACGCCTGGACCCTTCCTGCCGGCTGGTCTGTTGTGTCTGGAGGCGAATCCAATACCATCACGGTTTCTACCGGAGGCACCGAGACGCAAGGCACCATCTCTGTACGGGCGGTCAATGCCTGCGGCGAAGGCCCGGAAAGCACCCTGCCGGTAAGCACAATTTCCTCCCCGCCGCCCATGCCTTCTACCATTGCCGGTCCTAAGGAAATATGTGCAGGCCAAAGAGAAATCACGTACGCCATCAATCCGGTGGCAGGGGCCATCTCCTACCAGTGGGAGCTGCCTGCTGGCTGGACCGTGGTGCGCGGACAGGGAACCACTTCTGTAACGGTGAACACCGGCACAACAGGCGGCAAAGTGAAAGTGACCGCCGAGAACAGCTGCGGCAAGAGTGCCAGCAGTGAAGTACAGGTGAACATATCGCCCTCGGCCCCTCAAAAGCCCGGGCTAATCTCCGGACCGGAGCAGGTCTGCGCCAACACAGACAGAATCACCTATCAGGTGGCAGCGGTAGCCAACGCCACCAACTACACCTGGACCATACCTGCCGGATGGAGCATCATTAGTGGTCAGGGCACCGCCACTCTGGTGGTGCGTGCTGGCAGTACAGGCGGCCAGGTCAGCGTAAAAGCGGGAAACATTTGCGGAACCAGCCCTGAAACGTCTCTCAGAGCCTCAATCTTCACGGGTGTTCCTACGGTTGGCGCTATCTCTGGCAATACCTCCATCTGTTTCTCAAATGCGGAGCAAACGTACTCCGTGGAAGACACGCCGGGCGTCACCTATACCTGGAGCGTTCCTGCTGATTGGCGCATTCTTTCCGGGCAAGGTTCCCGGCGGCTCAACGTGAAAGTAGGATCTACCGGTGAGGTGAAACTGATTGCTACCAACCCCTGCGGCGAAGGTGCCACGGTGAAGCTAAGAGTATCGGTTAGCACCAACGTGCCAACCATCACCGGAGTAATCTCAGGACCTACCGCCCCATGTTTTTCACAGGAAAACCTTACCTACTCTGTGACTGCAACCAACGGACCAACTGGCTACAACTGGTCGGTGCCCGAAGGATGGGCCATTGTTTCAGGGCAAGGAACCGCTTCTATCACAGTAAAAGCGGGGAAAAACGCTGGTAACATCTCGGTGTCTGCCAACAATGACTGCGGCACCAGCCCTGTCAAGCTTCTGCCAGTAGCACCTGTTACTATTCTGCCCGTAGCCCCGGTTGCCATTTCAGGTGAAACAGCCCCTTGCGTGGGTGGCCAGGCAACCTACACCATCAGCAATCCAGTGGCTGGTCTTTCTTATTCCTGGGTACTACCAGCAGGATGGAGCATTGTCTCTGGCCAGGGTACTGCCAGCGTAACCGTGAAAGCAGGCAACAATGGAGGCCAGGTAAAAGTTACCGCCAGCAATGCGTGCGGTCAGAGCACGGCCACTGAACTAACCGTTAGCCCCACCACCGGAATCCCGGCGTTAACCGCCACTATTCAAGGGCAAGCAGCTGTTTGTGCCAACACAGATCAACTCACCTACAGCATTTCTTCTACCAACGCCGCTTCTTCCTTCACCTGGCAGGTGCCTGCCGGCTGGGTTATCACTTCCGGTCAGGGAACAAACCAAATAACCGTGAAGGCAGGCAGTAACAGCGGAACTATCCAGGTATCAGCGAAGAATGGCTGCGGCCAAAGCACTTCGCGCAGCCTGGCGGTTTCTGTTTCTGGCGCAATTCCGCCAACTCCGGCCAAAATCACAGGTCCCGCAAACCTTTGCGCGAACCAAGGCGAAGTTACCTACTCCATTGCTGCCGTAGCCGGCGCTACCTCCTACACCTGGGCGGTACCAACTGGCTGGACCATTGTACGCGGTCAGGGCACCACTTCCTTGGTGGTACGCGTGGGTGGGTCTACGGCACAAGTAAGCGTAACTGCCTCTAATGCCTGCGGTACCAGCACTGCCTCGGCGCTCAACGTGAACATGTCTGGCTCAGCTCCGGCAGCCATAGGCGCGATAGCTGGTGACAAAGCCTTTTGCGTGTCTACAGCTCCACGCACGTATTCTGTAGCCGAAGTGGAAGGCACTAAAACCTACACCTGGTCGGTACCGGCTGGTTGGAGCATTGTGTCAGGCCAAGGCACCCGAACCATCAGCGTAAAACCAGGCAATACCGGCGGATACGTGAAAGTGGTGGCCGCTAACTACTGCGGAACCCGGGCAGACTCTACCAACATCTCCATTTCTCAACCGTTGTCTGCCACCCCAACGGCAATCAAAGGAGTTACAGCCCCCTGCGTATCTGACGCGGCTCTTACCTACTCAGTTGAGGCCGTTTCAGGAGCAACCCAATACACCTGGTCAGTTCCGGCCGGCTGGGTGATTGTAGGCGGGCAAGGCACCAATTCCATTCAGGTTAAAGCAGGACCAGCCGCAGGAGCTATCACCGTGGCAGCCGCCAATGCCTGTGGCGCCAGCGCCGCTGTTCGGTTAGAGGTGGCCCCAGTTAGCGCCCCTATCTTGCCAGCCGGAATCATTGGCGAAGCAATGCCTTGCGGAGGCGGAACAGAGCAAACCTATACCATCAAGAATCCGGTAGCGGGAGTTTCCTATACCTGGACCCTGCCAACAGGCTGGACCATCGTTTCAGGCCAGAACACCAGTACGTTAATAGTAAAAGTTGGGAATGCCGCCGGAAACCTTACCGTAAAAGCCAGCAATGCTTGTGGAAGCAGCGCAGCGCAGGTATTAGTAGTAGCCCCAACCACCATCACGCCAGCCACTGATCCCATCCAGGGCTCTACTGCTCTTTGCGCTACCACGGTGCAGACGTATTCAGTGGCGGCTTTGGCTGGTGTAACTAGCTACCAGTGGCAAGTACCCACCGGCTGGACCATCGTCAGCGGTCAGGGTAGCCGTGAGATTCAGGTAAGAGTAGGATCAGGATCAGGAGAAATAGCGGTTACAACCCAATATACCTGCGGCACCGGAACCAGAAGAACACTGAGCGTAACGGCAGGATCAAACAACCTGTCTGCCCCTTTGGCCATCACAGGCAACAGCGGAGTTTGTGCGCAGGCGAACCAGATTACGTATTCCGTTCAGCCAGTAGCGGGTGCTACTTCTTATGAGTGGAAAGTGCCAGCGGGATGGACCATTACCTCCGGCCAGGGAACTACTACTATTACTGTTCAGGCGGGTTCTGCCTCTGGTCAGGTGACAGTAGCTTCAAAGAACGCTTGTAGCACCAGCACCGCCACCGCTCTGGCCGTTAGCGTTTCTCCAAGCTCTGCTCCTGTTCTGGGCGCTATTACCGGCCAGACCGGTGCTTGCGGTAATGCTCGCGGCACTTACACCGTGGCGGCTGTAGCCGGGGTGAATATCTACACCTGGATCGTGCCAAACGGCTGGACCATTGAGGCTGGGCAGGGCACTAACACCATCACCGTTGTTTCAGGGAGCACCGGCGGAACCATTAGCGTGACAGGAGTGAACGGATGTGGGCTTAAATCTACTCCAAGTTCTTTACCGGTACAGATTCAAAGCACTTTACTGCTTAAGCCAAACCCTATTGTAGTTGCGGCATCGGCCCTGAAACCTTGCGCAGGACAAAAAGGCCTGGTGTTCCGGATTGATGCTGTAGCCGGGGCCACTTCCTATGCATGGACTTTCCCGGCCGATTGGAAAGTCGAATCGGGTCAGGGCACTACCACTATTACCGTAACTGCCGGAAGTTCTGCGGGGATGGTAAGCGTAGTGGCAAAGAACGCCTGCGGACAGAGCGAGAGCCGCACGGTAGCAGTAACGCCAAGCAACGGGGTTCCGGTGATCAACGGCGACATCAACGGCAATTCCATGGTCTGCGCCAACGGCGGATCAGTGATCTACAGCATTAGTGGAGCCACCGGGGCAGACCAGTATACCTGGACCATCCCTTCTGGCTGGACTTTGGTATCGGGTCAGAACACTACCGCCATCACCGTAATTCCTTCTACTAACAGCGGCACCATCAAAGTAAAAGCTACTAATACCTGCGGAGTAGGAACAGAGAAAAGCCTAAGTGTAATGCCAAGCGCTACCAGTTTACTAAGCCCCACCCATATAGATGGCCCAACCACCTTCTGTGTAACCGGCGAACAGCAAACCTACAGAATCCCTGAAGTGACCGGCGCTTCCTCCTATGTTTGGAATGTGCCAATAGGGTGGGAAATCATCAGTGGGCAAGGCTCTACCAGCATCAAGGTCATTTCTAAAGCGGGCGATGGGGAAATAAGCGTGAGAGCCGCCAACGGGTGCAGCAGCGTAGTGGCTAACTTGCCGGTATCGGTGGCCCCGCCGCTGGAAAAAGCTCTGTCCATCATAGATGAAAGCTCTCCGTGCGTGGGCAACCAGTTCTCAGTGGCCGGTCAGCCGGGCCTCACCTATACTTGGACCATCCTCACCGACGATAAAGATTGGTCTATCGCTTCTGGTCAGGGTACCAGCAGAGTGACCGTGCTTGCTCCCGCTAATGCCTCTCTGTCTCCGGCCAGAATCTCGGTAGTAGCCAGCAACGGAAACTGCTCGGTATCTTCGGGCAGCTTTGACATTACCCCAAGATACCTGGCGCCGGAACTGAATATCCCTAACGTGTTCTCGCCTAACCATGACGGCCAGAACGATCTTTGGGTAGTGCGCAATCTACTGGAATACCCAGAAAATGAACTGGTGGTGTTGAACCGCTGGGGCAGCGAGGTGTACCGCATGAAGAAATACCGCAACAACTGGGATGGCAGCGGCCTGGCCGAGGGTACTTATTATTATGTGTTGCGCGTGCGCCTCTGCGATAACGAGGAGAAAACTTACAAGGGTTACGTAACCGTGATGCGCTAAAACCAAGAGGGATGAAGAGAAGGATACTAGGAGTAATAGCGTTGGCGGCGTGGCTTTGCATGCCCAGGATAAGCCTGGCGCAACAAGACCCGCAGTTCACGCAGTACATGTTCAACGGTCTGTTGCTGAACCCGGCCTACGCCGGCAGCAAGGGATTCACCAGCGTGAGCGGATCACACAGAAGCCAGTGGACCGGGTTGGAGGGTGCCCCCTTGAGCCAGACCTTGAGCCTGGACGGGAACCTGAACCGCAAACTGGCCGGAGGCGTCATCATCACCAATGACCGCCTGGGGGCCCAGCGCTTCACAGAGGTATCGGTGAACTCGGCGGTGCGCATCTCTCTGTCTCATGCCACTAAGCTGGCGGTAGGTATTGCCTTAGGAGTAACCCAGCAGACGCTGGATGGCACCATGCTCAAACCCGATGAACAAAACGATAACGCCATTCCGCAGACCATAGAAAGGGCCGTGAAACCGAGCGCCAAAGTGGGCGCTTACCTGTATAACAACCGGTTTTACACCGGGGTCTCGTTAGGCAACATGGTTTTCTTTCAGGATGGCCTGCCCACAGATCCCAAGCCTCACTTGTTTCTTACCTCGGGCGGTGTGTTTGACATCAGCCGGAAAATGAAATTCAGGCCCAGCATCTTGCTGAAAGAAGATTTCAACGGCCCGGCGGCGCTTGATCTGAACACGTTCCTGTTGTTTAATGAGCAGATCTGGCTGGGTACCTCTTTCCGTACTACCCTCAACATTTTCAACAACCGGTCTTTTGCCACGTCTACCCGCATAGGAAATGCTTTGGCGGTATTGCTGGAGTTGCACCCATCACCGGTGCTGCGGGTGGGGTATTCGTATGATTTCTCCCTGAACCAGCTGCGCAGCTACTCCAGCCACGAGCTTTCTCTGGGATACAACTTCCTGAAAAAGAAATATGGCCGTATGCTAACGCCGCGTTATTTTTGAGGAAGCAACCGCTTAAGCTGTTTTAGGGCCGTTTTGGCAAAAGGACAGCAAAACTGATTTTTTAGCGCACCGCTTGGTGCAAGAACTGGAATTGTGAAGATTATTTACCTTTTACTTGTAGTTTGTCTCACGTATTGCTTTCAGCCGGCCGCCTTGCAGGCACAGGCAAACCAAACCAAGGCAGACAAGCACTACAGTAACTTTGATTACGCGCTCGCGCTGGAAGAGTACCTCAAACTTCTGGACAAAGGCCAGCCTACCTTGCACATCACTGAGCGGATTGCGCACTGCTACCGCCTCATCAATCAGCCCGGGGCGGCTGAGTTCTGGTACCGGCAAACCCTGCTTTTCCCTACCTCGGCTCCTGGCAATCTGTACTATTTTGCCAACGCCTGCCGCCAGAACGGGAAGTACCAGGAAGCCAAGCAAGCCTATCAGCTCTTTGCCCAGCGTGATCCTTCGCGCAGAACCGAGGCGCAGCAACTGGTTCAGGCCTGTGACATGGCCATGAGCTGGATTAATCGCCCTCTGCCGGTGGATGTAACCGTTGACAGCACGCTAAGCTCAAAGTTCTCAGAT
The DNA here is from genome assembly GCF_017355955.1 of Sabulibacter ruber. Taxonomy (GTDB): domain Bacteria; phylum Bacteroidota; class Bacteroidia; order Cytophagales; family Hymenobacteraceae; genus Nibribacter; species Nibribacter ruber_A. The sequence continues at coordinate 113,509 of NZ_JAFFID010000002.1, forward strand.
TTCAGCCCCACGTTTTATAAAGAAAACCTGGTCTTTTCCTCTGACCGGGGCCAGACTTCCAAAAGCAAGAAAGTTTACGGCTGGACCGGCGCACCTTTCCTGCAGCTCTACCAGGCCCAACGGCAAAGCAACAACACCTGGGGCGATATAAAACCGTTGGAGAAAAGCATTAACACCCAGTTCCACAACGCCACGGCCACGTTCTCCCCCAGCTTTGAGGAGATATTCTTCACCCGCACCAAAAGGGTTAAGAAACGCGTGCTGCCCCAGGAACTGGCCGAGGAATTTAACTGGCAACGCTACTCTAAAACCGAGGACTTCATTGACCGGCTGGAGATCTACACGGCCGTTCAGGAAAAAGGAAAGTGGAAAGAAGTGAAGCTGTTCCCGCACAGCAAAGGCGAGTCCTACTCGGTAGGGCACCCGGCGCTCTCGCCAGATGGCACCATTCTGTACTTTGCCTCAGACATGCCCGGCGGCTACGGCCAGACCGATATCTACTACAGCGTGCGGCAAGGGCCCGGAGACTGGTCAGTGCCTATCAATGCCGGCCCCACCATCAACACGCCGGGCAAAGAGGTGTTTCCGGTGGTGCAGCCAGACGGCCGGCTTTTCTTCTCCTCAGACGGGCACCTGGGCATGGGCGGCCTGGACATCTTCTCGGCAACCGGCAACGGTGATGCCTGGGTGGAAGTGAAAAACCTGTACTACCCGTACAACTCGCCAAGGGATGATTTCGGCCTGATTTTCGAAAAGGACAGCAAAAACGGGTTCTTGTCTTCTAACCGGGGCGGCGACGGCAATTCAGATGATATCTACCGGGTAGGTCCGTCTACCACGCCTTGCCAGTTGGCGGGAGCCACGTTTGCGCGGGTGCCCACCCGTACCAAAGGCCGGTTTGTGAAAGTGCCCGTAGAGGCCGTGAATCTGGATGTGACTACCAACGGAGACCCCAACAGCACCTTCCGGATTATTTCCAACGAGGACGGACAGTTCCTGTTCATCGCCAAAGCCAATCAGACGTACACCATCAAAGGCAGCAAAAAAGGTTATCTTACCAAAACCATTCAGGTGGCGCCAGACTGCCGCAAGGTAACAGACACGGTTCACATTGAGATGGTCCTGGACCGCAACATCCAGGACCAGGCCATTGTGCTGGAGAACATCTACTACGACCTGGACAAGCACGACCTTCGGCCCGAGGCCAAGGAAGAACTAAACAAAGTGGTGGACATGCTGCGCGATAACCCCGAGATTAGGATTGAACTCAGCTCCCACACAGACAGCCGCCAGACGTACCGCTACAACCAGATGCTTTCGCAACTGCGGGCGTCTACAGCGGTGCTCTACATTCTTTCCAAAGGCGTGGACTCTAAACGCGTGGTGGCCAAAGGTTACGGCGAAACCCGGCTCCTGAACCGCTGCAAAGATGGCGTACCGTGCTCTGAGGAAGACCACCAGCTCAACCGCCGCACTGAGTTCAAGATCATCAAATAATCACCCGCTTTCCTTTGGAGCCATCCTGATTTTGGGCTGTTTTACTTAAAACAGCCCAAAATCAGGATGGCATTTCTGTTACGGTTGCTTAGTATGGCTCTGCTCAAAGTGGCGAAACGAGTAGTGGAGAGCGCATCAGATTTCCTGACTCAGCATTAGGAGAATTCTATTTGTTTATTCTTCTAAATTATAGGATTTTTATACCCAGCTCTTTACCGTTCGCTTTCTTTGCTAAACCCCACTCTGGATGCAGATAAACATCTTCCGTCTTCTTTGTGCGTTTTTCCTGTGGCTGGCCGGCACGTTACAGGCGCAGGCCCAGATGCAACTCTTAGCTGAGAAAACCCTGAAACGGCAGGTGAACAGCCTGATTGTTGCCGGAGACAGGCACCTGCTCAATGACAACCTGGACTCTGCCCGGTACTACTTCCTGCAGGCCGAAGCACTGTCCCGAAAGAATAATTTCAAGTATGGCCTGGTGCTCTTTACCAGTTATTACATCCACGTACTCAACCGCGAGGGCAAGTATGACGAGGCGCTGAAGCTGAACCTCCGTTCCATTGAACTCTGCAAGGAGATGAAAGACAGTGCCTCCTTGGCCATTGCCTACAATAACGCCGGGCACGAGTACGGCCGCAAAGGTGCCCTGGACTCCTGCGCCACGTATTACCTCAAGGCCATCCATATTGCGGAGGCCATAGACAGCCTCACGTTTGTGCGGCGCTACACCAACAACCTGGCATTTGTCTTTTTAGAGCTGGGAGACGCCAAAAAAGGCCTGCATTACGCTACTTTGAGCCATAAACTGTCGGTGCAACTCCAGGATTCCTTTGGGGTAGCCAGCAGCCTGGTGAACATTGCCTCCGCTGAAAAACACCTCAAGCAGTATGAGAAATCCATCCAGCACAATCTGCAGGTGATTGCGTACGGCAAAGCCCTCAAAGACCCCAGCTATGAACTGGATGCCTATCTCATTCTGGGCGAAGTGGCCATAGACCAGAAGAACTACAACTCGGCTTCGGCTTATTTCCGGAAAGGAGCCCAGATACTGAAAACCTACTCAGACCCAGATTACGCCTTCCGGTTCGATTGGGGCATGGCCCGGGTGCATTTCCTGCTGGGTTCCCCGCAACTGGCGAATACCTACTTAGAGAAAGGCCTGAAGCTGGCGCAATCCATTGGGGCGAGAGCAGAACTCCGGCAGATGTACCACTTGGGAGCCGAGATCAAGGAGGAACTGCGCCAGCCGTACCAGGCCCTGGACTTCCGCAAGAAATACGAGGCCCTCAATGACTCGCTGCAAAGCGCCGAGCACAAGCGCAACATCCATAAGATGGAGATGGAGTACCAGACCTCACAAAAGGAAAAAGCGATTGCCCAGCAGCAGCTTACCATTGCCAACACCAGCCTGGAACTGCAGAAAAAGAACAACCTGATCTACCTTTCGGTGTTTGCGCTGGTGGTGTTGTTGTTCCTCATTGTGCTGCTGTACCAGTTCTACCGCAACCGGCAGAAAGCCGCCGCTGAAAAACTGCTGGCGCTGCAGCAGGTGCAGGAGATTGAAGTGCTGCAGGCGCTCATGCAAGGGGAGGAAAAAGAACGGACGCGCATTGCCAAAGATTTGCATGATGGTGTGGCGGGCATGCTGGCCGCCGTGAAAATGCACGTGGGCAGTCTGTCTCTGCAAGACGAACGGGTTCTTCAGAACATTGGCTACCAGCAGGCAGTCACGTTGCTGGACGAGGCTTCTTACGAGGTAAGAAAAACCGCCCATAACCTCATGCCCGAAATGCTCATGCAACACGGCCTGGACGAAGCTCTGCGCCGGTACTGCCTCAACATCAGCAATGAGAAAACGCTGGTGGTGCAGTATGATTCCTGGGGCGAGATAAAGCGGTACAAAGACAGCTTTGAGCTCTCGGTGTACCGGATTGTGCAGGAACTCATCAACAACATTATCAAGCACTCCAAAGCAGACAAGGCCATTGTTCAGTTGAGTTATCAGCACAACGTGCTTTCGGGCACGGTGGAAGACAACGGCATTGGGTTCAGCCACCAGGAGAAAGGTGATGGCTTAGGCCTGAGCAGCCTGAAGAGTCGGGTAAAAGCCATCAACGGCACCTTGGAAGTAGAAGCCGAGGTCGGCAGTGGCGTGAGTGCCTATCTTGAATTTGAAACCAGCGGGTTAGAAGTAGAAGCATATGAACTCAGTTAAACTGGCTATCATAGATGACCATCAGGTAGTAATCAATGGTTTGGTTTCCATGTTTTCTGCTGCCCCAGAGCTAGACGTTGTCCTGAGCACCACAAACCATCAGGAGTTATTGGAGTATGTCACGCACACCCCGCCAGATGTGCTGCTGATGGACATCCAGATGCCCCAGATCAATGGCATTGACCTCTGCAAACTGGTCTTAAAGAAGAATGCGGGCGTGAAGATCATCGCCTTCAGCAGCTTTGACGATAGCCATTTGGTAAAGCAGGTGATAAGGAACGGTGCCTCGGGCTATGTTCTGAAAAACGCCGATCAACAGACCTTGCTGCAAGCCATTAAAGAAGTGACAAGCGGACAGGAGTACCTTGACGACTCCATCAAAAAGCTATTGCTGCAGGAAAGCCTTACCGGCCAGCGGCGGTCTATGTTTGAGATCCCCCTGACCAAGCGGGAAAAGGAAATCCTGAAGCTGGTAGCCGAGGAACACAGCAACCAGGAAATCGCTGATAAACTCTTCCTGAGTTTGCGCACGGTAGAGACACACAGATTCAACTTAACTCAGAAATTAGGGGCCAAAAACACAGCCGCCCTGGTAAAAGAAGCCATCAAAAGAGGTCTTATTGATTAAACCGCCCGGCAAGCCTGGTCCTGCAAACCCACAGAAAACGGCCCAGACTTGCAGCTTTGCTGGCCTGGCAACTCTTCCTTCATCTCCGGCTGTCTGCTTTGCAGAAGCAACTACGTAGTACTACTTAATTACATTTTCCAGCGTTTTTGCGCAAAAATGCCCGTGCCTGGTAGCCTAAATTTGTCCTATTCAATCACCCCAACAGAACAGGACTAGCTACTATGAAAAAGATCATTCTCCTCAATCGTTTGCCTTCTTAGACTCCCTGAAGTTGGGAGCTCTTTAGCGTGCGCCAGACTTTCAACGGCCCTCAGGATTAGCCACAGGCAAACAACTAATCAGAATTTTACTCTCTACAAAAAGCAATGATTCCAAAAATCAATGACAGGATACCTATGCCTTTCACCGGCCGGTTGTTAGCAAGGTTTTGTCCTGTTTCTGATAAAACGCCCCTAAAACGGACCAATTCACAGGTTTAAAGATTTGTTTTTCCCCTCATCGTTCAACTTTCAACAACCCACTATGTTCCCTTTAAGAAAAATATTCCTGCTCCTTCTTCCTGCCATGTTGTTGTTTTCCGCCTGCGAAGACAAAGAGGACAACGAAGATCCAATGCCTAACACACTAGTGGCGAACGCCGGCCCAGACCAACAGGTGGAGTTTATCAGAACCGTTACCCTGGACGGCAGCGCTTCTGAGGACAGCGAGAACCAACCGCTCACGTATTCCTGGAGTTTCACCAAGAAACCGGCCAACAGCAACGCCGCGCTCACCGGGGCCAATACCGTAGAAGCCACCTTCATGCCAGACCAACCGGGTGAATATGAGGCAGAGTTAACAGTTAGCAACGGCAAGGTGTCGGTTAAAGATAAAGTGCTGGTGACGGTCACCTCATCGGCAATGGTGTTGCAGGACATAGACGTGAAAACCGTGCTGGAAAACCGCATCGCTGATCCAAACCTCCCCGATTACCTGGTGAACGATGACATAGGCGTAAACGCCGAGCTGACCGTTAAACCAGGCGTGGTCATTGCTTTCGCGGAAGATGTCAGCATGTCGGTTAACGGAAACGGCGGGGTGCTGATCGCGAAGGGCGAGGCTACTAACAAGATTAAATTCACTGGTAAAACGGCTCAGAAAGGCTACTGGACCGGCATCATGTTCTACTCTAACAGCAGCCTGAACGAGTTCTCGCACGCCGAGGTAGTGTACGGCGGCAGCGAAGACCTGATGAGTGACGCCAGAGCCAATATTGTAGTAACCGAAGACGCCCGCTTAACCATCAAGAACACCACTATCTCGCAAAGCGGCGGACACGGTCTGTACCTGGCCGAGGGTTCCATCCTGGTGGGGTTTGCCAACAACACCCTAAGCCACAACGCAGAGGCACCGTTGAAATTAGCGGCCAACAATGTGCCGGTGCTGGATGCCGCCAGCGTGTTTACCAGCAGCAACGCAAGAAACGTTATTGAGGTGATGCGCTCTTCCGTGGAGGGTAACAATGAGGTGGTGTGGCCCGCTTTCAATGACAACACCCCGTACCGCTTCCTTGGGTTCATAGGCGTGCATGCCGGCTGGAGGCTCACCCCAGGCATCACCATTGAAGTAGCCGAGGACCAGCAGTTTGATATTGGAGATGGCTACCTTCATGCCGTAGGCACCCCCGAAAAGAAGATCACCTTCACGGGCGTTTCCAAAACAACCGGCTCCTGGAACGGGATCATGATTTACACCAGAAGCGCCTCTAACCGGATGGAGCATGTGCAGATCAGTTATGCCGGCGGTGCCGATATAATCTCCGGTGTGAAGACCAGCGTAGTGGTGAGCCACGGCGGCAGCCTAACCATGAAAAACTCAGTTATCAGCCACAGCGGCGGCTACGGAGTATACCTCAATGGCCGCGATGTGACCTTCAACGCAGATATGGAAACCGCCAATACCTTCACCTCAAATGCCCTGGCTCCTGTGTTTCATAATGTGAGTCATTAAGCAAAAGCTTCTTAAGCAGATCTTCGGGTTCAGTTCTTAGGTAACTGAGCCCGGAGGTCTGTTTTTTAAGTCGGTATGGAAATGAAAGCAGATTTGAATGAAGAATAGCTTTTAGAGTTTCTCTTTCAGCCATATGGATCCAAACCAAAAATGAGTGTAACCAAGGGAGCATTGAACCTCCTGGTGCTTATTATTGAATTTGAGAATAGGTTAGCATAGAGTAGAAATTGATCCTTTGGGTTTCAAGATGCTTAATTCTTTTCTTATAAAAGATCCAGAAGACGTGTCCACTCTATACGATTAGATCCCATGAAAAAGGCCCGACAAACTGCCAGGCCTTTTTCATGAGATCTAGTTATGGATTAGCGTGCAATTACTACTTTCTTGCTAGCAGTGGCATTTGGCGTTCTGTACTGCAGCAGGTACATCCCTTGGGGCAGTGTCTGCACCGGAATGATTCTCTTAAACTCGCCCGCTGGTGCTGAGACGGCAAGTTTGTAAATAACATGCCCTTTCAGGTCGGTCAGTAAAATGGAGACTTCCTCTTTCTTGGTGAGGGTTAATGTTACCGTCAGCTCGTCTTGGGCAGGAGAAGGAAACACTCTCAGGGAAGCCGCTTGCAAATCATCTTCAACCCCAAGGCAGTTGCCTACCGTTAAGGTCTGAGAAGCCGTTGCCGTACAGCCTTGTTCATTGGTGTACGTGTACGTAATGGTGTGGGTGCCTTCACCAGCCTCAGCAGTATGGAACTGGTTGTTGCTTACGCCTGGTCCGCTGTACGTTCCTCCGGTTGGGGCTCCTCCGGTCAGGGTAAACGTTCCTCTGTCTTTGCAAACATTGGTAAACGGCTCCAGCGTCACCACCGGCAGTGCCGAGATTGAAACTACCGTAGGTGCGGAACTAGCCGTACAACCATTCTGGTCGGTGATGGTCACGGTGTAAGATCCCGCCTGGGTTACTTCAATGGACTGGGTAGTCTGTCCGTTACTCCACAGGTAAGAAGAAGCTGGAGACGATGTCAGGGCCACCTTGCCGCCGGGGCAGAAGCTGGTCGGGCCATCGGCCTGAATGGTTGGCGTGGTTGCTTTGTTCACATTTACCGTGACCTGAGCGGTATTGGAACACCCCTTCGCATCGGTAGCGGTAACCGTGAACGTGGTGGTTTCCGTGAGGGTGGCCACCGGTGAAGCGCTGGCTGGGTTATCAAGCCCGATGCTTGGAGACCACAGGTAACTGGTGCCGCCCGTGGCCGACAGAGTTACTGAACCTCCCGCACAAATGGTGGCCACCGAGGCTCTAGCCGTAACAGTTGGCAATGGATTTACCGTCACCTTTACCTGATCGGTCTTCACGCAAGTGCCATTCGGGTTAGTGATAGTGACCGTGTAGGTAGTAGTGGCTGTCGGGTTGGCAATCGGGTTGGCAATGGTAGGATCGCTTAGGCCTGCAGCAGGGCTCCAGTTGTAGGTCAATCCACCCGAGGCTTGCAGTTGGGTGCTGGAACCTTGGCAAATGGCCACATCGGGGCCGGCGTAGGCCGCAGGATTTACGGTCACCCGCACGACATCCGTGGAAGAACATCCGTTTGCCGTTACAGTTAAAGTATATTCAACGGTGATAGGCTCTGCATTGTCTCCGGGATAAGTAAGAGTCGGATTAGCTGCCCTGGCATTGTTTAATCCTATGGCAGGTGACCAGGAATAGGTATACCCCGCCACAGCGGCCGCGCCTAACGTAGTTCCTTGCCTTGAACAAACCACCTTGTCTGGACCAGCATTGGCTACTGGAATTGGGTTCACTTTTACGGTTACCGTTTTGGCCACACTGGCGCATCCGGCCTCAGAATAACCAATCACGGTATAGGTGGTAGTGCCCACAGGAGAAGCGATGGGGTTGGGTGCCGTAGGATCACTTAACCCCGTAGCCGGGCTCCACCGGTAAGTAGCCGCACCGGAGGCTTGCAGTTGCACAGAAGAACCCACGCATACTGCCGGAGCCGCAGGTGTCACTGTGACCACCGGCAATGGATTCACATTCACGAACACCGTATCATTTCGACTACAGCCCTCGGCGTTAGTCACTGTTACAATGTAACGGGTGGTGGCAGTAGGAAAGGCTACTGGATTGGCACTGTTGGGATCACTGAGGTTTGTGGCTGGGCTCCATCTATAGGTAACACCTCCGCTCGCTTTCAATTGGGTACTGCCTCCCGTACAGATGGCCACATCGGGACCAGCATTTGCCAAAACCGCTGGGTTCACTGTTACGGCCACTTCGTCGGTAGAGACACAGCCATTAGAAGTAACTGTTAGCTTGTACACATGGGTGACAGGCTGATTGGTGTTGTTCACCAAGGTAAGGGTAGGTGTCTTCACAGTGGCGCTGGACAATCCAATGGCCGGTTCCCAAAGATAGGTACCGGAAGAAGTAGCCGCTGAGCCCAGTACCTGCGCCTGACCAGAGCAGACTGCTTTGTCAAACCCGGCATTGGCCACGGGCGGATTCTTCACCGTTACGGTCACAGTTTTGGTGCTCACACAGCCAGCAGCCGAAGTTGCGGTGACGGTGTAGATGGTGGTTTGGCTGGGCGAAGCTACCGGAGTAGCGCTGGTAGGATCATCTAACCCGGCAGCAGGGCTCCAGGAATACGAAGCCGCGCCGCTGGCCTGCAACTGCACAGAGGAACCCAAGCAGATAGAAGGAGCGCTGGGGCTGATGGTCAGCGTAGGCAGAGGACTCACTGTTACCACCACTTTATCGGTGCGCACGCAGCCATTCTCATTGGTCACGGTCACGGTATAAGTGGTAGTAGCCGAGGGAGTGGCAATAGGATTAGCAATGGTGGCATCGGTCAAGGACGCGCTGGGCGACCAACTGTACTTCACCCCTCCGGTTGCCTGTAACTGCACAGACTGTCCCGGACAGGTAAGAATGTCTGCCCCGGCATCGGCAAAGGCTGGTTTTATAGTGATTTCTTTGCTGCCCGTGGCGGTGCATCCGTTGGCCTGGATGGTGACCGTGTACGTTCCGGCGGCCGAGGTCTCCACCGCTGGGATTGATACCGATCTGCCCGTAGCTGTAAAGTTGTTAGGCCCTCTCCAGGTATAAGTGGCCCCACTCACATTATTTGCGGTTAAGGTAAGAGTTCCTCCGGCGCAAAGCCCATCATTGGCGGTAATAGCCACCGTGGGCGGAGTACCCATCATCAAATTCTGACCGTTGTCTTCCACTGCCAAACCTGCCGGAGCCTTGGAAGCCACCACCCTGATGCGGTATGCCGTTCCTGCCGCCACACTGGAAGGCAATGTCACCTGAATGGAACCGGAACCTGTCCCCGGGGCAGAAGCCAGTACTCTTGGAGAACTGAAGCTCCCGCTGCCATTGGAGAGCTGAACACTGAAGACATTGTCAGCTGGAAGAACCGCATCTGTGGTAAACGACACCAAAAAGGTGCTTCCCACACAAAAGGGAGAGCCCGTGATGGGTTGCGTTTTAAGGGTTTCTGCAAACGAGGGTAAAGCAGAACCTTTCGCATAAACATCTTTCTTAAAGCCAGATTGGTCTAGGAAAATGCATAAGAAAAGCAGTAGAGTTAACCGCATACAATTGCTTTATAATTTTCTTAATAAGAATATGCCTGATAGCTGTACGGGATATTCAGATCAAAGGTATTATGCCAAGAAAATTATTGCATGAATTTTCGCTTAATTGGGGAAATAAGCCGATTAACGCAGAAAATCAGAGGACTACATATTTTCTGTTGGAGATAGTTAGAAGTAGAATAATTTCTCTTAGAGTTTCTCTTCCAACCACAGGTAACTTAAAGACACAAGCAAGAAAAGTCCAATACCCCACAAAGGAAAATCAGTCTGCACTTGCATGGACTGAGTGTCTGGAGAGGCGGCTGTCTGTTTGACTAACTTTAGGAACGCCTGCTGCTGTTGCTGAAGTTTCTGCGTTTGCCAACTGTTCTCGGGTTGCACAAACGCAGAGCTCTCCTGTCCACCAGAGGTAAGAACAGAATACCAACCGGTTTCCTGCGGCCACAACAAGCCTTGCTGCTGCTCCTGCAGGAGAGAAGAAGGTTGAACCAGAACTGGCGCGGCAGTTCCGGCCTTCAGACTCTGAAACGTTACTTTATGGGCGGAAGAATTTACTGAGAAAGAAACCTGTAGTAACTGATGCGCTTGCGGAATGGAGGGCATAACAGCTAAAGACGGTTCTTCTGCAGGTTTGGCGATGGCATTCAAAACGGTTGCCCAGTATTGCTGATACAGTGTTTCTTTGCCTTCCAACACCAACGGGAAAGTCTCGGGCAGCACACTTACGCCCACCTGCCCCATACCCCGACGGTACCGTACTGCCAAGGTCTGCTGTTGGTTCTGTTCCCAAACCATTGCTTGCTGTCCATCCTTAAGTTGAAGAACTCTGGTTGGCAAAGAAAGCACGGCATTGGAAGAAGCCAACCCTTGCCACCGCACCGTTCCGTTTCTGGGCTGTTTCTGGGAAACTGGCTTGAAAACGGTCTCCGCAAAAAACGGAATGGCTTTGGAACTGGGCTGAGAAAGGGTGGTTAGCGTCCCCAAACCTTGCTGCCGAACGGCTTGCTGCAGCGCTTGTTTCTCTGCACCGCTCAGATTCTGTAAGGCTGTTTCATCCAGGAGCACCGCGTCAAACTTCTGCAAAAGCCCGGTTGTGAGTCTATCCAGCTTTGTTGAAGCAAGGTTCACCACTTCGGTCTGGAAGATGCCCTTGCTCACTTGGGTCCGGATGGCTACGTGGTGCCCTTGCTGGCTTAAGAAGTTCTTCAGGAATTTCACCTCAAACGAGGGCGCCGAAGAAAGCACCAGCACGCTCAGCGGGCGCGGAGCCTTCACCTCTACCGGAACGGCTTCCTGGTACACAGAATCATTGGCCCCGGTCCAGCGCAAGGTATAGACAAACTTACCCCCCGTCTTAGGGGTAAACTTTAAGCGAAACGCCTGCGCTCCTTTCTTTACGGCTGCCGAATCACGGGCCGCACCAGACGAGTGCAGAAATACCTTGGTTTCCTGCGCTGATGGGGCATGGAACGTACCTTGCACCTGCACCTCTTCGCCCAAGGTTACCTCTTTAGGCCAGGAGGCAGCCAGCACACCGGTGGGAAGTTCAGACAAGTGGGGCACGAACCGCAAAGAATCAGACGCAGGCATCTCTTCGGCCGGAAGGCCATGTCCCAACACATGAATGGTTTTTACTTCCGGGTGCTGTTTTAAAAAAGCGGTGAGGTCTGCTACGGGCTGGGCAACTTCGGCGTCCACGTTCAACCCGTACACCTGCGGACGAGGCTTCAGGCTTTTCAACAAACGTTGCAGGGTATCTGGGCTGTAGCCGTCGGTGAGCAGAAGGACCTCTGAGGCATTGTAGGTGCGGTTTATTTTAGGCGGCACCAACAGCAGCACCAGGCACGCAACTACTCCCCAGGAAGCCAGTAATCGCCACGCTAACCGGCGGCGGTCCGGACGGCGCACGGCAAGCCAGGTCAGCCAGCTTCCCAGCAACACCGCTACTCCCAACAGAAAGGGCAAAGGTATCTCCATGGTTACTTGAGCCGGTTAAAATAGTCCTGAGCCAACTTTTTAGGCGCGGCGGGCGCAACCGGTTTCTGCACTGTTTTAGAAGAAACAGGCAGGAAACGGTGGAAGGTGGCTTCGGCGCGGGTAAGGCACTCTGCACAAAGCGGCCGCTGCCCCCTGATTTCCTGCGCCAGTTGGCGGATGTCCTGCAAAGCCCTTAAATATCTTCCGGGTTCCTGCACGGCGGCTTTGCCCAGTTCTTGTCCGGCTTGCTCCAGCAGGGCGGCATCTGCTGAGGAGGGCTTTGCTCCTTGCCTGATCTGCGCCACCCGCACCAAGGCTTGCCGCACCACGGGGGCCGTTACCTCGGGCTTTTCTTCCCGGCGGGTTTGCACGGGCTGCACTTTGCTTAGATCGCCGGTGAGGCGTTTTTCGGGTTCTTTGAGCGGAGGAGGCTCAAAACCGGTTTTCTTCACGTACGCTCGGGACTTTTGCTGCACTTCCTTGAGCATCCGCAAGGCTTTGTATTCAAAGGGCAGGGCTTCTTTAGGCCTGGCGGTCCTGAGCCGAAGCTCGGCTTCCCACATCTGGGCCAAGGCACCTTTGAGCTGGGCTTTGACGGCCGGTTCAAAGAAGGTGGCGGCTTCTTCCTGGTCGTGCTTGTGTAGATAAGGGTCCAGCAACTCGTTCATCTGGTTCTGGTGCTCGCTTTCGCCTTTCTTGGGGGAGTGGTCGTGCCCGTCATCCAGGGTGTGCCCCTCTGCTAAGCCTTCGGGCAGACCGGCCGTGCCAATGTTCGATTCAAACTCCTCGCCCAGGAACTTGCCGTAGCGCAGGCGTAGCAACTTCTGGTCTACGCCAATGTTGTTGGAGCGCTCCTGGAACACCGTTTGGGTAAGGCCTTTCTGCTCTTGGATGAGTTTCTCAGTGTCAATGATGATCTGCCGCTGACTCCGGAAATACTCGGGGTTAGGCGCCACGCCCAAGGACATATCATCCATGGTTTCCACAATAGTGGTGTCTTCAATCTCTACCAGAAAAGCCTCGGTGCGGATGTAGCCCCGGTGGTTGTCCCAGGCCTGCAGGTAAAAATAGAGCTCATCGCCGTAGGTCATGCCCAGTTGCTGCAGGTTGAGGGTCTGGTTCAGTTGCACCTGCCGGGGCTGCCCTTGGAAAGAAAGTTTCAAGGGAATGCGCTGCTCCCGGAACTTCACGGCTTCACCTTCGCCTTTGGCGACGGTGGCAATCAGATCGGCGTTCCGGAGACAGTAATCATCCTGAAAGGTGCCCTGGAGAGTTATCCGCTGCGGATCTCCGAACAAAACCTCAGTGTACTGTGCGGGTTTCCTGATCTGGATAGAGGGTGCTTCGTCTGGAATGACTTCGATGGAATAAAAGTCTGAAGCCTGTCCGTTCAGCCGCAGGTGATACAGCGCAGATTGCGTGGCCGTGAGGGAAGCGGTATAGGTGTTTTCCTGCCCGGCTACCGGCCGCAACGGAATAGGTTTCTGGTTGCTCAGCACCAACTGAAAAGAAGCGACAGGCTGATTAGTTTGCACGGTCCAGGTGATTTGAGCCCCAGCCTCGGCTTTGAACGAAGGCGTAGTCACAGCATACGCCGCTTTCCGGGTGTAGCCCGGCGGTGTGATGCGCAGGTGCATCTGCTCAATGGCCGGCAGAATGGCTTTGGGTTCGGCTACGGGTTGGTTTACATTGCTGGCGGTGCCGGTAGCCGTTCCGGGTGCTTGTTTCTTCGGGAGGAAGTTTGCCGGTACAAACCAGAGGACAGCGGCCAAGGCTACTCCCGTTAAGAGCAGCATCCAGCTACTCCTGAAATTTACCCTGGAGGCTTCCTGCGGGGAAATCTGGTTCAACATTTCAGCCGTCCGCTGTCGTTGTAATTGCCCCAGCAACGGCAATTCGTTTTCCGGCTGAAGCAGCAACTCGGTACTTTCTTCCAGTTGCGGATACTTTCGGTTCAGGTGCCGGGCAACGGTGGGGTAATCGGTTTTTTTCCTGAGGTTGTACCAACGGCTGACCTGCACGCCTAATACCAACAACACCAACGTAATTGCTGCCACTTGCCCTAAAGAACCGCCCAAACCCTGGTATGCCCATAGCAACAGCGGCAGTACCAAACCTACTCCCTGCAACGCAAACAGCCCCACCTTCTTTTGAAGGTACTTCGTCCGCACTTGTTCAAGAACGGCAGAGGCTGGGGTGCTATGTTGGTTGGTTTGGATCACCTGTTTATCTTCAAATTTGTTGCTTGAACTTACCCGATTTGCTGCGTTTTGCTTCTGCTCGCTAACCACCTTTCTAACGCCAACAACAGCACTAGTAAACCTATCAGCCACGGCTTCAGGTCAATTGATTCTTCGGTGGTTTTAGGCTTGTTTTCAGAAAAAGAGGCGGAAATCATGCGGAGCCGTTCCACGGCTTTGGGTAAACTGCGCGTGTCATAAAGCGTGCGCCAGGAAGAGTCTTCGGGGAAGAGCAGACGCAGGAGCAGTTCAGGGAAATGGCCGCTGTCGGGAAGGGCATTCCAGTCTGGATGGAAACGGCTGTAAAAGTGGTACCGTGTTCCGTACTGCTGGGTTTGTTGCGTGAGCATCGGCTGCCCGAAACCGTCTTGCCACAGGACTTCAACGGAAGAATTGGTGGGGGCCGGGATGCGGCGGTGCAACGGAATAGCCTTAGAAAGTTCTGGAATCTGCAGCCAAGTGCTAACTGGTTGCGCCTTTGCAGAGGCAGGAGCGTCTTGCAGCGTTTTCAGCTTCTTTTTGGGGAACTGGGCCTGAAACGAGGCCATAGATTCATCTGAAAGCCAGAACACCCAATCTGGTGCCGAAGTGGGCAGCGGTTGCCCATCTGAAGATACCGTCAACGTATGAGCGACGCCTTTGTACTCCAACGCAGCTTGCAAGGCAGCCCGCAGGTAACGCACATCGGCTTGCCGCGAATGCGCATAGCGCACCAGCATCCGCAGGGGCTCCTTTCTAAGCGGGATGGTGTTTCTGGCGCTGCCCAACAAATGAAGTGAATCCACCTCAGAATGGCTGGTAAACCGAACCGAAGGAAAACCAGGCATTGAAATCACCTGCCCGGAAATCGGCTTCGCTACCCGATGCTCCGTGAACGTGATTTCCTGTTCCTCGCTCCGCCCAAACTGCAGAAGCAGTTGTCCAGACGAGGTGTAATATGCCTCCTGCAGCCAAGTTTGGGTTTGGGGCACACTCACCGGAATCCAGCTGAAGCCGTTCCGTAACAGCGGATGCTCGCCCCGGTGGTGGCGCAGCAAATCAGTGGTGAAAATCTGGGCGGTGGCATGGGACGGGAGGCTGCGGTTGAGTACCCGGGCCATAGCCCACGCGTTGGTGGTATCCGGGGAGAGACTATCCACCTGGAACGTTCTGATGGAAGCTTCAGGAGTCAAAGACAACTCAGGGAAGCCCGGCTCCAGCCGATGGATACGCCAGCCTTGGACCGCCATTGAATCTACGGTAGCCGCAATCTGAGAGAGGTATTGGGGTTGAAACAACGCCGGGTGCAGATAGGCGTGTTTTTTAGGTTGTACGGGCACTTCCCGTTTCCAGTGCAGTCCGGCCAAAAGAAGGGCCAACAGTAAAATGAGCAGGCAGCGGAGCAACAGGAGCCAGGGTTGGGTGAGGTGCAGGCTGCTCAGGCGTTGGCTCTGCGAGGGCTGTAACCACCGGATACTGCCTACAGGTACCGTTTGGGGTGGCTTCTTGTTCCACAAGTGGATCGCGATTGGCACCGCTACTGCGGCCGCTGCCCATAACCAAACCGGACTCAGGAACTGAAACAAAACGAGGTAGATAAACGCAGGGGTAAGACATAAGACGCAAGCAAATGGAGCTTGGTCTGGCAATCCAAGATAAGAGGAGCATATGGATTTTCCTACATTCTCTGGGCATTCTGTTCCGGCCCGCCTTAGTTGCCTTTTGGAAAGCCCTTTTACTTGCCCAGGCTGTTCTTCAGGTGACGGTCATAGAGCATGATGGAGCCCGCCGAGGCCACGTTCAAAGAAGTAGCTCCCGGGAGCTGCACCAGATGATGGCACCGATCCCGCACGGCGTTGGTGAGGCCGTGGTCTTCCGCGCCCAGCAAGTACACACACCGGTCTGGGTGCGCAAATTGCTCTACCGGCACCGACCGGGCATCCAGCTCCACGCCCACCAACTGGCAACTGTACGGCAGATGCACGTAGAAATCCTCGAAATCTGTGTAATGGAACAGCGGAATCTCCTTCCAGCTCTTGTTCGTGTCGGTGGACTGCTTCTTGTACCGCTTGCCTATGGTGAAAATGAAAGTGGCCCCCAGAATAGACGCCGACCGCCACAAGGTACCCATGTTGGTCTCATTTTTCGGTTCAAAGATGCCTATCCCAAAGTAGCCGCTTTCCATAAAATGAGTGAATGAGTGATGGAGAGAATGAGTGAATGCAAGACAAAGGTAAGGGAGGGAGATTTCTGTTTCTGCCTTGATTTTGGGGTAACAGGCTGGAAACGGTATTGGAGGAGACACTCGCAGGTCCTCCGGACACTACGAGGTCTTGAGCGGCTTTTTTTGATTGCTGATTGTTAATTGCTGATTGTTTTACAAAAATATTATTCCGCTGGCGCGAGCCTCCGGCTCGTGTCCGCACGCATGCCTGATCTTCATCCAAGGGGTATTAAGAGATGTGAGAGATTGAAAGAGGAAAAGAGTGCGTGAACAAGGATAGGGTCAAACTGTGCACTGCTTTCCTCGGTTTCAGGTGATTTCTGCAAAAGAAGGCAATAAACGGTCTTGATAATTCTGGTTTGAAACGACTCTACTGCCTGGCTCGGCTCATCAGGAAAGCGCGCAGGGCTTTGTCCAGCGGCTCGTGCAGGTGGAAACGCTCGTAATGGATTTGCTTTTTGCGGGTGTCAGTTTCCAGGTTGCGGAGCCATTCCTGTAGCTGTTGCAGATAGGCGGCCCGCTGACTGTCGGCACTCACTTGCACGGTTTGGCCGGTCTCCAAATCCTGGAAGGTGAGTTGCCCTTTGTAGGTAAATTCCAGCTCATTCTGCCCCATCAGGTGGAACAAAAGTGTATCCCTTTCGCGGGCTCCAATCTTGCGTAACGTTTCGGAGATCTCTGAAGTCTGCTCGTACATATCCGTCACCAGCACCGTAATTTCTTTCTGCCGCTTTTTTGCAAAAACAGGCACTAAACGGTCTGGCGCCGGGAATGCCCCGTTGGGTTTCACCTGCTCCAACTGATGGAAGAACCGCTGCAAATGCTGGCTGGACTGCTGCGGCGCGAGCTGCACCAATTGCTCTTCCTGTAACACAAACAATCCCACCGCATCACCTTGCTGCACGGCCAAATATGCGAGCGAGGCCACTAGATAACGGGCATAGTCCAGTTTGGTAAGTGTTCCGTCCTGATGCCCCATAGAACCGCTGGCATCTACCACAAACCGCACCGCCACGCTGCTGTCCACCTCCGATTCCCGGATGTAATATCGATCTGAGCGCGCGAACATTTTCCAATCTAGTTGCCGCAAATCATCGCCGGGTTGGTAGCTCCGGTACTGGCTGAACTCTATGCCCGCCCCCCGCCTAATACTCTGGTTCTGACCCAGCATAAAACCATCTACCACCGTCTTGGCAATCAGGCGTAGGTCTTTGATAGCGGCGAAGGTTTGGGGATTGAGGAGGCGGTGGGGCATGAATTTAAATTAGTTATTAAACGGGCAGTGTAATCACTTCTTCTGTCATCTTGGAAAGGTCTTGTGTGCGAGCTAGAATAACTTTGAATAAGCGCCAATACCGTTTGCTTACAAGATCCTTTCAGGATGACAGAATAGTGATGCTGTCTAAGGTGGTATTTCTTTCGATGCAGCTCTATCTTAAAACCTCCCTCGGCATCTCCAAGCCTTTTAGCAGTTCTTCCACTACCTTGTCTGTAGTGATATTGTCTGCCTCAGCAGTAAAGTTCAAGAGTACGCGGTGGCGCAGCACCGGATACGCCATGGTCTGCAGATCTGGCAATGTTACCGCGAAACGACCTTGCAACAGGGCTCGCGCTTTAGCGGTGAGAATGAGTGCTTGTCCGGCCCGTGGACCGGCGCCCCAGCGTACGAACTCCTGCACAAACGGCACCGGGCTTTCAGCGGGGCGGGTGGCACGAACTACGTGGGCAACATAGGAAACTAAATCATCAGAAATAGTGACTTCGCGCACTAAGCTCTGCAACGCCAAAATCTCAGGTCCGGACAGAATGGGTTGCACCGTTTCCCGTTTGCCGCCGGTGGTGTTTTTCAGAACCGAGATTTCCTCCAGTTCTGTGGGGTACTTGATTTTGATGTACAGCAGGAACCGGTCCAACTGCGCTTCAGGAAGCGGGTAGGTACCGCTTTGCTCTATGGGGTTCTGCGTGGCGAGCAGGAAGAAAGGGCGCGGCAGCGGGTAGGTTTTACCGGCGTAGGTCACTTCAAACTCCTGCATGGCCTCTAGCAACGCCGCTTGGGTTTTGGGCGGCGTCCGGTTAATCTCATCCGCTAGCACGATGCTGGCGAAGATAGGACCCTCATTGAACTGGAAAAAGCGCTTGCCGGTGGTGTGGTCTTCCTCCAGAACTTCGGTGCCTAGAATATCGGTAGGCATGAGGTCCGGGGTGAACTGGATGCGACGAAACGGTAAATCTACGGCACTGGCCAGCGTACGCACCAGCAGTGTTTTCGCCAAGCCGGGTACGCCTTCCAGGAGCCCGTGGCCACCGGCTAAAAGCGTAATGAGTACTTCATCCAGCACTTCCTGCTGGCCTACTATGATTTTACTTATTTCCTGCCGAAGCGCCGGCAGTTTGCTTAACAGTTGGGTTACGTCTTGTGGGGTCACGTGGGGCGGAAGCTAAACGATACTACTTGAACCAGTAAGTAAGCGATTGTTCTTGAATTTGCCTTTCCGTTTTTTGTTTGTTTTCAGGAAATCAGGGCAAAAAAGCTATAAAGCGTTCTTGCGCTGGCGCGAGCCTCCGGCTCGTGTCCGCACGCATTCCAACCCCTGAGTTTGTTCAGCAATATGAAGGCACGAGCTGGAAGCTCGCGCCAGCGGTTAAAAGAATGACCCGTTTCCCGCTTTTAACCTGAATTCAGAAAAATGAGTCAAAAACGGAGGTAAGCTTTAACTCGTAAGCGCATACATCAGAATATTCACGCCAAACTTGGTGTTATCCTCCGCTAGCCAGCGCTTGTTTCTAAAGTCATAGTCCCACTCGCAGCCGTAGTCTTTGTTGCTGTAGAGCACGGCAATGCGGCCGTTCACTTCATAGGCTTTGAGGTAGTCGTGGACCAGGTCATCGCCCCAGCCGTTGAGCTCAAAGGAGGTGGTAGGCGGACCTTCCTCGAACTTGAAAAAGGAACGGTAAATGGGATGGTTGTTGGGAATTTTCTTTAGCGCCTTCGGCCCGAAACACACGCGCATCTGCTCCTCAAAAGACCGTGCGAAGAGGCCGTCTATGTCATGGTTGCAGTCATCCACGAACACGAAGCCGCCGTTCGTCACATAGCGCTCAAAATTGGCTCTTTCCTTCGCGTTAAACTGCACCAGTTTGTGGCCGCTCAAATAGCAGAAAGGGTACCGGAACAGCTCTGAACTTTCCAAAGAGATGACCTTTTCCTGCTCCACAATAGGCACGGTGGTGTACTCTACCAGTGAGTGCAGCAGATTAGAGGGCATCCGTTGGTCGGTGTCCCAGTTGCCGGAGCGGTATTGCAGGCGTACGAAGGTGAAAGGAGCGGGCATGGAAAAACTACGGAACTAGAGTAAACCCGCAATAGATAAGTCTTCGTCCAGTTCCTCCCAGTGGATACCAACCCCATTACCAATCAGGCGCCAGTTCATCCGTTGCGCTTCTGTACTGTCTCTCAGAACCGGAAACCACTCCAAAGGAACTCCTAATTCTCTTCCATCCGAAAGAAGAACATACATCTTGGCATCGGTAAACCAAACCTTTTGAGCTTGAGGAGTAGTGTGCTTAACTAAAGTATTCATGCCATTTTTGCTCAAAAAGAGACTTATGGGTAAAGGGCTACGTCACCAGCCCTATTTCTAATTTGTCATCTTGGAAAGATCTTGTGAGCAAACTAGAGTAACTTTTAATGAGCGCTTCTACTGTTCGCCCACAAGATCCTTTTAGGATGACAAAAGAAGAGTTTGATAATATAAGTTTAATCCCGCTTTTGGCCTATATTCTTGAAATTAGGCCAAAAGCGGGAAAGAGATTCAGGCCGGACTACACTGCGTCTGACAAGCTGGTGAAGGTAAAGTCTCTAATCTTCATAGGAGGCACCAGGTTGCCACCGATGCGCTGCGGTTTTCCTAAGGCCTCCAGGTTGTTGAGCATGATGACCGGGCTTTCGTTGAAACGGAAGTTTTTCACAGGGTGCTTGATCTTGCCGTTCTCAATGTAAAAGGTTCCGTCGCGGGTGAGGCCGGTGTAGAGCAGGGTCTGGGGATCCACGGCTCTGATGTACCACAGGCGCGTTACCAAAATGCCTTTTTGGGTGCCTTTGATGAGGTCTTCCAGGCTCTGGTTGCCGCCGGCCATGATGAAACCACCCGGCGAGGGCAAGCCTTTCACGCCTTTCTTCTGCGCCCAGAATTGGGAGTAGGTCATATTCTTCACCACGCCTTTGTCAATCCAAGTTACTTTCTCGTGTGGACGACCATCGCCGGACCAGGTAGAGGAAGGAATCTCGGGATTGGTAGGGTCTGAGGTGATGGTCACGCGCTCATCAAACATCTTCTCGCCCAGTTTGGTTTTGCCACCCGGTTTGCTCAGGAAAGAACGCCCTTCTTCGGCACTACGGGCATCCAGGCTGCGGAACATGTTTTCCAGCAGATCAACGGCCGCGGTAGGCTCCAGGATCACGGTGTATTTACCCGGCTCCACCGCTTTGGCGCTCACCGAGCTTAGGGCTTTCTGGGCCGCAATCTCTGAGGCAGCAGCGGTGTCCAGCTTGGATACATCGCTTACATCACGCGTTACGTAGCCCGATCCGGTTCCATCCTGGGTACGCATGGTTACGGAGAAATCCACGTCTGAGCTCTGGTTGTAGGCAAACAGGCCTTTGGAGTTCATTTTGGCGCTGAAGCCACTGCGGTCTTCCCAGAAACCGGCGGCTGTCAGTTTCTTGCTATCAGCCAGCTGCATGCTTTTGGCGGCAGCGTTGGCGCGGTATTCAGGATCTATGTCGTGAGTGGTTTTGAACCAAGCGTTGCTGGGCAGGTAATTCTGCGGACCTAGCATGGGCACGTACTCCGGGCTTTCCGGGGCGATGCGGGCTACCTCTTCGGCACGGCGCACCACTTTCTCTAGCGAGGCATCGTCAAACTCGTTGATGGTAGCCACGCCCGAACGTTTCCCGAAACGGGCTTCCACGGCTAGCGACATGTTTTCTTCCTGGCCGCTGGTAGACACGGTACTGCGGGCGTAACGGATGTTACCCCCTTTATAGCCGCTGAGGTTTACCTCGCACTCATCGGCTTTGGAATAGCTCAGGGCCTTTTTCAGCAGCGCCTGCGCCTGATCTTTACTTAATATTGCCATTGGTCTGTATCACGTATCAAGTAGCAAGACACGACTAATATAGTCGCACTTATCTCGCTAGTTTCTCCTTGTTAAATTTTCCTTCCAGTATTGATCACATTCACGCCATTGAAACGAGTGTGCGAAGAACCGTGCGAAACGGCGCTTACCTGACTGGGTTGGCCTTTGCCGTCGAAGAAGGAGCCGAACATGCGGTAATCGCTTTCGTCGCAAACGGCGGCGCAGGAATTCCAGAATTCCTGGGTGTTGCTTTGGTAGGCCACATCCTCTAGCGGACCTACAATTTTGCCGCCTTTGATCTCGTAGAACAGCTGGCCGCCAAACTGGAAGTTGTAGCGCTGCTGGTCAATGGAGTAAGAGCCACGGCCTGCGATGTAGATACCCCGGTCCACGCCTTTGACCATATCATCTACGCTCAGTTTCTGCTTGCCTGGAGCCAATGACACGTTCGGCATGCGCTGGAACTGCACCGAGCTCCAGTTATCGGCATAAGAACAGCCATGCGACTCTTTCTCACCAATGATGTGGGCCTGGTCACGGGTGGCCTGGTAGTTTACCAGTACGCCGTCTTTGATGAGGTCCCAACGCTTGGTTTTCACGCCTTCATCGTCATAGCCTACTGCGCCCAGAGAACCCGGCTGCACTTTATCGGCGAAGATGTTCACGTGCTTGCTGCCGTAGGGGAAGGTTTTGGTTTTCCATTTGTCCAAGGTAGCGAAGGAAGTACCGGCGTAGTTGGCCTCGTAGCCCAGCACGCGGTCCAATTCCAGTGGGTGACCCACGCTTTCGTGGATGGTCAGGCCGAGGTGGTTGGGATCTAACACCAGGTCATATTTACCTGCCATCACTGATTTGGCCGTCAGTTTCTCGCGGGCTTGTTTTGCCGCCAGACCGGCATCAGCGACAATGTCAAAATATTTGTCATAGCCGGTAAGGCCGGTACCTTCCGGGCCTTTCATAGTTGGTGCCTTCACGGTGAGGTACTCAAAGCCCATGCCCATAGGAGCGCTCAGCGCATCGCGGGTTTTGAACTTACCAGAGGTTTTGTCCACGGCAGTTACCGTAAAGTTTGGCCAGATGCGGTGGATGTCCTGGTCAATGTAAGAGCCATCCGTAGAGGCGAAGTATTTTTGCTCGTTTATCTGAAACAAGGCCGAATTCACGAAGTTGGCACCGTTGGCCAGGGCGGCGGCGTTGGCTGCCAGAAGCAAGTCGGCTTTCTCTGAAACAGGTACCTCAAAGGCGTTCTTCTGAATAGGCGTTCTCCAGCTTACCTCGCCGTAGCCTTGCTGCGGGGCCAGCTGTACCGGCTCTTTCTGTAGTTTGGAGTTGGCTTTGGCAATGGCCACGGCCTGCTCGGCAGCTTTGGCAACGCCTTTGTCGCTCACGTCTGAGGTGGCGGCAAAGCCCCAGGTGCCGTTGGCAATCACGCGCACACCCACGCCGTAGCTCTCGGTGGTGCTGATGCCTTGCACTTGCTTCTCGCGGGTAAACACGTTCTGGGCCAGGTAACGGCCAATGCGTACATCGGTGTAAGTGGCGCCTTTGCTTTTAGCGGCGTTTAAAGCCACATCAGCCAAGCGCTTTTTCAGGGCCACGTCCACAGTTTCCAGTGCGCGGGCCGGATCAATCTCGTGACCAAACGTTGGGATGTTGGAAAGCAAAAGCCCTCCTACACCCATGGCGGTCAGTCCTATAAAATCACGTCTTTTCAAGGGTTTGTTTGTTAGGTAAGCGAGAATTTATCAGAGCAAAAAGATTTGCACTTCTAAGTTTACTTCTTGTTCAGGAGGAAAGCAAGAAAGTTGGGCGGTAACTGTGGAAAGGGCCTCGGGATACACCGGTTAACCACCGTTTTGCCTCTGTTTTCCTGAAAACGGCTCTAAAACAGACAGGCCTTTCAACACCTTCTATATGATTGTTTCGCCAGTCGCCCTGCAAAATGCACCATTGGCTGCAAAAACCTGGTGATGGATCCGTGTTCTCCCGAACTATGCAGTAAACACAATCAGCCTCTGCGTTTACCGGCTGGTTTTCTAAAAACTGCCCAAAAATGTTTTCTACCGCTAAAAAACTTTTCTTAGCTCTCACCGCTTTCCCAAGTCTGGCTTTGGCTCAATCAGCTCCAGACACTGTCACTGCCGTTCAACTTTCGGCCACGCCCCGCCTCTTCGCCGACGGTGTGATTTCCACCCAAGACTTTGAATTCAACGCCACCTTCACACCCGATGGCAAAACCGTCTTCTTCACCAAGGCGACGCCCGGCTGGCAGCGCATGGTCATTCTGTACTCCGAGCAAAAGAACGGAAAGTGGCAGGAACCTAAGCTCGCGCCTTTCTCCGGCCAGTACCGCGATGCCGACCCGTTCATCAGCCCAGACGGGCAGAAGCTGTTCTTTATGTCTGACCGGCCGGTGAACGGTGAGCCAAAAGTAGACTATGATATCTGGTTTGTTTCCAAGACGAAGGACGGCTGGGGCGAGCCGCAGGTGGTGCCGAACGGGCCAAACACGTTAAAGGAGGTCTATTACCCTTCAGTAGCCGCGAACGGCAATATGTACTTCAGCGCGCTCACCGCTTCCGGCATGGACTTGTATGTGTCTAAATGGGAGAACGGGCAGTATGCCGCCCCGGAAAAGCTGTCGTTCAACACCGCCGCCACTGACCTGGACCCCATTATCACCGCCGATGAACGCCTGCTCTTCTTTACCAGCAACAACCGCAAGGCGTTTGGCGGGGCCGATCTGTTCGTGAGCGTGAATGGTCCGCAGGGTTGGTCCACGCCACGGCCGCTAGACTCCAACGTGAATTCTTCGCTCAACGAAGGCCAGCCCGGCCTCTCCGCCGATAACAAAAAGCTGTACTTCACCTCGGCAAAAATGCCCACCGGAACCCGCCCGAAGTCTGCTTCCTACAAAGAACTCCTGCAAGAACTGCGGGGCACCTACAACGGTTTGGGCAACATCTACGAGGTGGATATCTCTGCCCTTACAGAAACTCTCACGGCCAGTAAGTAGAACATCTGTTTCAAGTTCGTTTTTGAGGAAACAGGTTATAAACAGAAGAGGCGCCCTCCGTTAAGAAGGACGCCTCTTCTGTATTAGAATAAGCCAGGGCTTACTTGGTAAGCACCATGCGGTTAGTGTAGGTTTTGGCGCCGGTTTCTACTTTGTAGATGTAAGTACCGGCCGGTAAAGCGGCGGCGTCAAAGTTCACGGTGTAGTTACCAGATTTCTTGGTTTCAGCCACCAGTGACTTCACTTTGTTGCCCATCACGTCATACACATTAATCTGCACCGGCCCGTCCTGGGTAACCACGTAGCTGATGGTGGTATTGCCGGTGAAGGGGTTAGGGTAGCTGTACACGCGGTCATTCACTTTGTTCAAACCGGCCACGGCGGTAGAGGTGCTGGTAGCGGCCGGTTGCGTAGCTGCGTTCCACTGCGCGTGGGTGCGGGTGATGATCACGGCAAAGTCAGCGCGGGTTACGTCTTGCAACGGTTTGAAAGAAGCGTGTAGCGTAGGCTGCAGATCATACGGACCTTGGGTCACCGAGTAGTAGGCGTTAATCAGGTTCAGTTCCAAGGCCACGCTTACGTAGCCTTCTAGCCCGGCCGGAATAGAAGCGGCATCTTCAATTGGGTAGTTCACGCCGTCTACAGCCACGGTGGGGGTTTTGCCGTTGCGGGCCAGGGCAAACTCCTGCAAGCCCAGCGCCTGCACCAAAGAGTAAGACAACTCCGCCCGGTTTACTTTTCCGGCAGGCACAAACTTGCCCGGCGCTACTGGTAACATGATGCCGTTGAACTTGTGGCTCAGATCACGCAGGGCACCACCTTTGGCTACAATAGACTCGGCCAGCAGTTTTCTGTCTTTTACATCGGTTAAGGTGAAAGAACCGTCAATAGGCAGGAACTGACGGATGCCTTCGCCCATCATGAGGTAATCTGCCAGGTCAATGCGTTTCAGGAGCTCGTCTGGCTTGTAACCACCGCCAGCCAAACCATCTGCCAGGCGCGCACCTACGGCCATCTTAATGGAAGCCTCGGCGGGGTGACCGGCAATATCGGCCAGACCGGTGGTGCCAGCGGCTGTCATTTTGTTGATGAGTCCGTTGATGGTTTCGGGGAAGGCTACTCCGTTCAAGCCAGATACTTCCACAGTCCAGGCGCCGGCCTCCGGAGATGCCACGGCTACTCCACGGTCATAGCTCAGCGAGAAAGTCACCGGAATGCCCGCGCTGGTTCTCACTCCACTTGGTGAGATCAACGTCAATCTAACGGGGTTCCCGGTCTCGCCGGCAATGCCGGTTGCTTTGATCTTGGCTTCAATGCTGGTGGTACCGGCGGCAACGTTGAAAGGATACACGTTGGTAGCAGTAGTAGCGGGGTTGTAGTTGATGGTGAAGTTTTCTACTTCATTGTTTGCATTCACGTTGCTGTTAAAGGTTCTGGTCATGTTCACGGTAGAGCCATACGGCGCGGCGGTCAATCGGAACGCTTTGTCTACGGCGGCATACGCGTTCACGTAACCGGCACCTACTTCCCAAGGCTCAGCGCCGGGAATGTTGGAGGCTGTCTGCTGCAGAATCTCTTTTACCTGCGCCACGGTTAACGCCGGGTTGGCATCCAGCATAAGCGCCACAATGCCCGCCACGTGCGGAGCCGCCATAGAAGTACCGCTCATGTGCGTGTAGTACGGCAGGTGCGCAGGCTCCAGGGTAGTCACGTCTTTGTCAATAGATAGGGAAGACACCGGGGCAATGACGCGGGTTGAGACAATGTCTACGCCCGGCGAAGTTACCGTAGGACGGTCCTGCCAGGTGTAGGTTTGTCCATCAAGCGTGAAAGAACCGCCTTTGTTTTCAACCCCTCTGGAAGAAAAATCGGCTAAACGGCCCGATTTGTCACCGGCGGCCACGGCAATGACCCAAGGCGCTTTTTTATAATTACCCGTAATGGTGCTGGAGCTGGGGCCCGAGTTACCGGCGGAGAACACGACTACAATGTTCCGGTCAACGCAGCGCTTGGTGGCCAGCGTGATAGGATCGGCGGGATTCACATCGGTTCCGGTGTCGCTGGTATTCCCGAAGGAGTTGGTGATAACCCGGATGTTGTATTTAGCCTGGTTGATGAGGGCGTAATCGAAGCCGGAAAGTACGTCTAGCAGCAGCAACGCCGCGCCGGAACCGTAGCCCACCAGATCAGCGCCCGGAGCAACTCCGGTGAATTTGCCCTGGGAGGCCTGCCCGATACCGCCCACAATACCGGCTACGTGGGTTCCGTGACCACCGGTGGCATCGGTATTCGGGATGTTTTCCACCGGTGTGTAGGGCAGAATTCCGGAAACCGAGTTCAGGTTGGTCACGGAGGTAGCGTTCTGTTTCAGGTTCTTGCCAAACTGCAGGTCTGGGTGCGTGCCGTCTACCCCGCTGTCGTTTACCAGTACGCCAATGCCTTTACCCGACACCGGCAGGCCACCGTTCTTGGTGGTGAAAGCCATCTCGGTGCGTACTTTATCCACACCGGTAATGGCTCTGGCCCCATCGTTCTCATACTTCAGTGACTCATTGAGGTAGATAGACGCTACTCTGGGGTCTTTGGCCAGGGCTTCTACCTGCGAGGCAGTAGCCACCGCCCCGGCAATGGGAAGCGCGCGCAGGGTGAGGCCTTGCAGAATGCCTACCCGGGTAAGAGAGGCCACATCCAGCAGCGTGGGGGCGGCTTCTCCTTTAAAAGTGACAACCACTTGCACGGGCGTTAACCTGCCCAGAAGCGTTGATTTCAGTTTTGGATCTACAAAGGCTTGTCCAAAGACTTGCCCCACTACCATCAGGCAGAAGGCAACAACGGGTACCAGTTTTCTCATCAGGTGTAAGGGTAAAGGTTTACAATAAAAAGTTTGTTTGTTAGGTAGTTTGGGTGATAATGAGAAGGTTGAAAACCTCATTACTGACGTAACTGAAGTTTCACCAATTCACTACAATACTGATTTTTCTAAGAGAAGACTTGCACTTAAGAAAGATAATGCACTAACATTATGATAAGTTGAGTAGTAGTTATGATAACTACCCTCTTCTTGTGAGAAGCAAATCAGTTGGGAAATACCCCTTGAGAATACAAGCGAGTTGAAAGAGAAGTACAAGCTGAAGACTTCCCAAAACGTGACTTGCGGGCATAAAAAAATCCCCGGCAGATTGCTCTACCGGGGATTTCCCATTCCTTTATGTTCAACTCAGGATTTGATAGGTCTTACCTTGCCCATACCGCTGTGCTTCACTTTAGGCGAGCCTTTGTAGTCTATGCTCACAATGCCGGCAGCCTCTACGTTCAGTTCTTTGGCCACGTTTACCTTGGCGTTGCTGGCACCGGCGGCGTCAATGGTGAAGTAATCGGTTTTGAGCTCAATGGCTTTGAGGCTTGCAGCGCCGGCCAGGTCCAGCTTCACGGTTTCGGCCTGGCCGCTGAGCGTGATATCGGTGCCGCCGGCCACATCGGCAGTGAGTTGTTTCACATTGATGTCCATCTTCACATTGATTCCGCCGCTGAAATCAAATTTCAAGGCATTGGCGTTGATGGTGTTGGTGGAAGTAAGCTTGATGCCGCCGCTCAGGTCAAGGCTTTTCAGGTCTTTCACCGTCACGTAGGCCTTCAGGGTTTTGGCGTTTCTAAGGTTAGATTTCGTTTTGATGGACAGAACGCCGTTCTGCACGCTGGATTCAATGAGCGGCAAAACGTTTTCCTCGGCCTCCAGTTTCAGGCTCTCAGAGGCGCCCTGGGTAAGCACAATCTCAAAGCCGCCGCCTACCTGCAGGCTGCTGAACGAGCTTACGTTGCGGTTCTCGGTTTTCATTTTGCCGTTACCGTCCACGGTTTGGGCTTGTACTTGCTGCCCCAAACAAACGAGGGCCAGCAGCATAAAGAATTGAGCAAAGGTCTTTTTCATGGCTTTATAGGATTTAGTTCTGGGTTGTTTCTTCCATAGATGCAGAATGCGCGCAAAGGTTGCTTGCCTCCTTTAAAATTAGGTGATGCGGCAAACCGAGGCAGGCTGCGGCTTTCCTCCTTTTGCGGCTCTTTTCTGAAAACCGGGCTGAAAACCGCTTGCATGCCGCGCCGCGCGTTAGTCCCGCTCTACGCCGTCTGCGCCAAAGCGCACGTTCTGGTTGGAGCCCGTATTGCTGAAAAGACGCCAGAAACAGGAGGCGTTGTCCAGCACGCCCTCGGTGGGCCTGATGCGCAGGAGCTTCTTGCCTTCCAGCAGAACTGCCAGCTCTCCCTCGTCTGAGGCGCTCACCTGCATCACGCGCAACTGATTCCGATGCTCCCGAATCAGTTCCTGCAGTTTGCGGTCTCTCAGGTTGCTGCCCGGTACCTGCGGGTTGAAGTTAGGATCGGCTAAGGTCTGCGTATCGCGGGGGATTTCCACTTCCTCAAACCGGATGGTCACGTCGCCGTCTTCTTCCAGTTGCCAGTGGCAGGCCACCTCCAGCGTCCAGGCGCCCACGTCCAGGATGAGGCCGCTGGCGTTGGTCACGTGTGCCTTCCCGAAATGAAAGAACTGCACATGCCCCAGGCGGGTGGTTTTGGTGAGAGGAAGTTCCAGCAAATGCTGCAGCTCCGGAAATATATTATTACTCATATATTAGTGTCTGATTTGAGCCGTGAAGGTACGCATTTACTTGCACCTGTTTTGAACCCGCTTTCTGGAAAAGAGGCCTAAAACAGGAGTTAACGCCGTCTCCGTCGGTTGAAAAGGCAAATTCAACAGATTGCCGAAGTTTTGATTAACTTGATTCCGATCTCAACCTTCTGTCTATGTCACGCCTGAAGAGCTACCTGTTCCTCGGATTACTGTTTCTGGTGCATCTTGCCTTTGCGCAGGAAAAGAACGGCGGCGGCCGCCAACGTTTTCTGCTGGATTTCAACTGGCGCTTTGCCTTCGGCCATCCGTCAGACACTAAAAAGGATTTCGACCACGGCACCAGCTATTTCTCTTATCTGGCCAAAGCCGGCTACGGCGATGGTCCTGCCGCCGCTAAGTTTGATGACCGGGCCTGGCGCCAACTCAACCTACCCCACGACTGGGCGGTGGAACAGGAGTTCAGTCCGCAGGCCAGTTTCAGCCACGGGTTCAAAGCCATCGGGCGCAATTTCCCCGGAAGAAGCGTGGGCTGGTACCGGAAAACCATCCACATTCCCGCCTCGGATCTGGGCCGCCGGATTGCTTTGGAGTTCGATGGCGTGTACCGTGACTCCAAGGTCTGGGTGAACGGCCATTTAGTGGGCGCAGAGCCCAGCGGCTACAACACCTTCCGGATGGACATCTCTGAGTACCTGAACTACGGCGCTGACAATACCATTGCGGTACGGGTAGACGCCACCATGGAAGAAGGCTGGTACTATGAGGGGGCCGGGATTTACCGCCACGTGTGGCTTTCCAAAACCAATCCATTGCACGTAGCGCCCCACGGCACGTTTGTGACCGCGCAGGTAAACAATACCAACGCGGAGGTCACCGCCCGGGCCAACATCATCAACGAAAACAAAACGGTCAAAACCTTCTCGGTGCTGCAGACCGTTGTAGACGCTGCTGGCAAAACCGTAGCCACCCAACGGCAGGACAACCTTACTTTGGCTCCGTTCCAGACACAGGAAGTACGCATGGTGTTGCCGGTGACCAATGCCCGGCTGTGGGATTTGGAATCGCCGTACCTCTACAAACTGGTGACCACCGTGCTGGCCGGAAACCAGGAAACCGACCGCTACGAAACTTCCTTCGGGATCAGGACCATCCGCTTTGATGCCAGGGAAGGCTTTTTCCTGAACGGCAAGCACGTGAAACTGAAAGGCACCAATAACCACCAGGACCACGCCGGCGTGGGCACCGCCCTTCCTGATGAACTGCAGTACTGGCGCATCAAAACCCTGAAAGACATGGGTTCCAACGCCTACCGTTGCTCCCACCATCCGCCCACCCCGGAACTGCTGGAGGCTTGCGACAAACTAGGCATGCTGGTCATTGACGAAAACCGCCTGATGGGTACTTCTGAGCAGCGCATCGACGACATGAAACGCCTGATCATCCGGGACCGGAACCACCCCAGCATCATCAGTTGGTCCATTGGGAACGAGGAGTGGGCCATTGAGAACAGCATCATAGGCGCGCGCATTGCCACCACCATGCAGGACTATGCCAAGAGTCTGGATTCTACGCGGGCCATCTCGGCGGGCATCAGTGGCGGGTTTCGGAGCGGCATTTCTGATGTGCTGGAGGTGATGGGCTACAATTACCTGGGCAACGGTGACATTGAAGCGCACCACAAACAATTCCCCAACCAGCCCAGCATGGGCACCGAGGAAGGCTCTACCTTCGCCACCCGCGGCGTGTACGTCACCGACCTGGAGAAGCACTACCAGGCCGCTTATGACCGCAAGCCCCGCCCCACATTCTACTCCATAGAAGAAGGCTGGACGTTCTACGCTAACCGGCCGTGGCTGGCGGGCATGTTCATCTGGACCGGCTTTGATTACCGCGGCGAGCCTACGCCGCACGGCTGGCCATCGGTGACGTCTTACTTCGGGATGATGGATAACTGCGGCTTCCCCAAGGACAACGTGTACTACCTGCGCTCGTGGTGGTCAAACCAGCCCACCCTGCACCTGCTGCCCCACTGGAACAGGCCAGGGCAGGAAGGCAAGGAGATTCCCGTGTGGGCCTACAGCAACTGTGATGAGGTGGAACTGTTCCTGAACAAAAAGAGCCTGGGCAGACAAACCATGAAACCCAACTCGCACCTGGAATGGAAAGTAAACTACGCCCCGGGCACACTGGAAGCCGTCGGCTACAAAAACGGCAAGAAGGTTTTAACCGATGTGGTGAAAACCACCGGTGAAGCTGCTGCTGTACAGTTAACCCCGCATAAAACCTCCCTCAAAGCTGATGGCGAAGACATTGCCGTTATCACCGTATCTGTGAATGACAAAAACAAGCTGGCCGTGCCTACCGCAGGAAATGAGATCTCTTTCCAGCTCAAAGGCCCCGGCAGAATCATTGGCGTGGGCAACGGTGATCCTACTTCGCTGGAGAAAGACCGGTTCATTGAAGACATCAAAACCGTGGGCATCACAGACCTGAAAGAGAAACCAGTAGCGGGCATGGACAACGGGCAATCCGCTTTTCAGGAAACAAACGCCAGCGGCTGGGACGATGCGTTCAAGAAGCGGGACTACAAAAACCTGGCTCCTGCCTACGTACACCGCGGCTCTTTTGAACTGCCCGCCAACTTCACTGGTGCGGATGTCACGTTCTTTTACAAGAGCATCGGCCGGGAGCAAACCATTTACATCAACGGCAAAGAGATTGCCCAAAACCTGAAGGAAAGCGCCGAAGGCAACGTGTTCAAGCTGGATCATTCCATCCTGAAGCCCGGCCAGAACCAGCTGGAGATTTTAGCCACACCTATTCCTAAGAAGTATGATTGGGATAACGTGAACCAAGACCCTGGCACCTTCCAGATCTTAACGCCTGCCTCCACCTGGAAACGGAAACTGTTCAACGGCCTGGCCCAAATCATCATCCAAACTACCAAAGACGCCGGTGAAATCACCTTAACCGCCACCGGGCAAGGCCTGAAATCCACCACGTTGAAGGTAAAATCTGCGGACACGGAGAAAAGGCCTTCCATTGACTAATTACTGGATAAGCAGCAAACCCTATGCAACCTGAAAAAGCAGTACCCCTGGAAAACAACCTGGTGGACCCGAAAGAAATTCTTACATCCATGGGCTTGAAACTGCCGGAGGCTTCTACGCCCGGCGGCACGTATGTCTCGGTCAACATCCGGGAGAACATCGCGTACGTAGCCATTCAATTCCCCATCAGGAACGGTACTTACCTCTTCCAGGGAAGATTGGGAGAAAACATTTCCACCGAACAAGGGTACGAAGCCATGCAGCTTTGCGCTCTGAACGTTCTGGCCCAGATAGACCAAAAGGTGGGTTTCAGGAACCTTGTAGGATTGAACCACCTGGATGCTTACTTCCAATCCGGGGAGGAGTGGGATGATTCTCCGTTAGTAGTCAACGGCGCTTCTGACTTGTTTGTGAAAGTTTTAGGCGAAAAAGGCACCCATTCACGGGCCATCTTCGGCGTGCACAAACTGCCCAGGAATTTCTGCGTGGGGCTTACGGCTACCTTCACCATCAGGCAAGAACAATAATTTCTTAAAGCAAAGGCTCGCTTCTGGTGCGCCTTTGCTTTTATTTAAGCAACAATATAAAGTGAACACAACAAACACGCACACCATCGCTCCAAAGAAGAGTAACCCTTATCTGACCCTGTTCTTTTCGTGCTTTCTGGCGGTGTCCTTCTGGAGTTGCAGCGCCGTTAAAACTAAGGCCTACTTCATCCCTACGCTGCACAGCCTCCATAAGACCAACCAGAACTATTCCTATGACTCTCTCCGGGCCTTGGTAGCGCGTTTGAACCCCGATATCATTGCGGTGGAGATTAGGCCTGAAGACATGGGGGAAGACTCTTCTTACCTCAAACAGAATTATCCCTTTGAGATGCGGATGATGCGGTACTGGTTCCCGAATGCTGCCCTCAAAGGCTTCGATTGGTTGGGCAGCGACATTGAAGGCAAGCTAATTCCGGCCAATTACTGGAAAGAGATTTCGGCCATTAAACAGTGGGAAAAGGCTAAAAACGCAGACAGCGTTTACAGCAAAAGAAGCGCAGCCTGCAGTCCGCTATCCAACGAACGAACGCAATTACTCCAGCGCCTTTCCCTGCAGGAGTTACTCTCCAGCAAAGACGCTGAACTGACCAGACAGTTTTACCAATGCCTTTCCGAGGCCCTGAAAGGCAGTATTCATGAGCGGGTGCTGAACTTCTATGACCAGCGGAATGAGAAGATCTTAGTTAACCTCAAGCAGATACTCAGAGAAAACAAAGGCAAAAGAATTGTGATCCTCACCGGCGATGACCACTACATTCTGCTGCAAGACAAGCTAAGACACTCCAGCTTATTTTAATCAATACACTTACTACTCTCTTTACAGATCAGAAGCCATGGGAATGATTGGTAGCCTTTACAGGGTAACAACAGAAGAACTTGAAGAAATTTTAAATGACTCTTCCATTCTGGAAGAGAAAGTATTTCCGGAAGAAGGTGAAGGCCCAACCGGTCTCCTGGACCTTGACAAATCATGGGAAGGAATATACTACTTATTAACGGGTTATGGAATGGCCGAAATGGAGGAAGCGAAGCCCCTCTGTCCTGGTTCTTCTTTAACGGGCAGGTTATAGATGAGGAGCAAGATATGGGCTATGGACCCGCTTCTTACATCAATGCAGAGCAGGTTAAATTATTAAACCAGGCCCTTGCTCCTATAACAACAGAAACCCTAAAACAGAATTTTGATGGCAAGAAGATGCTAGAACAGAGCATCTACCCTACAGTATGGGATGACCCCGAATCGCTTGATTTCTTGCTGGAATGTTTTGAGGAATCAAAGGAGTTTTACAAAACTGCCGCACAAGAGAACATGGCGGTCATCTCCTTCCTGTACTAACGTGAAAATCTCTACAAAGACCCGGTCTCTTTAGGGCAAATTGCTTATCTTTCTTTGACATAGAAACCGGCAAAGCTGCGGTCTTTTTCACTCCCCCTCGTTTGGCTGAGCCGTTGTTAAATCAATAATCTTTAGCAACATGACGTACATCAAAACAGGGGTGAACCAGCCAGGCATAGTGGATCTGCTCTTCTACAAAGGCTCTACGGGCAAGGCTTTATCTAATCTGGCACACACCCTTCTGCACGGACCTTCTGGCCTTACCTCCGGCGAACGGGAGCTTATTGCCTCCTACGTGTCTAAGTTGAATAATTGCGAGTACTGCCACCGCTCCCATTCCGCTGCCGCTAACGTGCACCTGAACGATCAGGGAGAGACCGTGCGCTGCGTGGTTGAGAACCTGTCAGAAGCTCCCATCTCTGAGAAGATGAAAGCGCTCCTGACCATTGCCGGCAAAGTACAGCAAAGCGGGAAAGCAGTTCTGCCCAAAGACATAGAGCAGGCCAAAGCGAAAGGCGCAACGGATGAAGACATCCATGACGCGGTCCTGGTAGCGGCGGCTTTTTGCATGTACAACCGCTACGTAGATGGCTTGGGCACCAACCTAGCCGCCGAGGAAGAATATCCTGGCATGGGCACCAGACTGGCGAAAAAAGGCTATAAATACCCACCTTTGTTTCTTCGCAGGTTTGTGATCTGGATGATGAACAGGAAAGGCCGAAACTAAGAAAACACATCAACCCAGCCCTTTCCAACAAAAAGGGGCGCTCGCCTCTTTGATTTTTTCTGAACAGGCGTAGACCTTCTGCCTCCTGAAGACCTACGCCTGTTCTCTTTACCTCCTGAAAGCAGATACCAGGAAACTTAAAAGCTGCTTCCGGCTATTGTTCCGCAACGTTTTGCGCCGTCTGAGCTTTCTGGTTCTGCAGTTTGAGGGCTAATTCGTCTATGTACCATTTCACGTGGGGACTGCCCTCTTTCTCTGCTTTTTCCTTGGCCAGCCGGTTTTCTTTTTCCGCCTCCGCGAAGTTCTTCAGGTTGAAGTGGGCATCTGCTTTCATGTAGTGCCAGATAGACAGGCCGGGCAGGTATTGTTCGGCTACTTCCACCACCGGGAACACCATCTGGTATTCTTTCACCTCTTGGTAATTGTCGATCAGCCGGGTGAAGAAGAAGGAGGACGGTTGTTGGTTTCCCAAAAGCTGCGAGACGTATTCCGGGTGATTTTTCCGAAAGTGGTCCATTCCGTTCAGGTCAATCAGGGTCATGAGCTGGTACTCGGTGGTTGGTTCAATGGGCAACAAGGGCCGGTTATTAAGCACGTTGAAGAAATTAGCCACCGGTCCCCGGCTTTTCTGGGCGGTGTTGCTGAGCGTGATCACGGCGTATCCGGTTTCAGGGTCAAAGTACAGAGCGCTGGAATAAGCCATACCGCCCCCGCTGTGCCCGTAAATCAGGTGCTCGCCCACGGAGCCTGAGGGCAGCCAGTTTAAGCCGTAGGTAAAGACCTCGGTTTTAAGCGGCTGAGGCGTGACAGTCTGGTTCGCCGTCCGGATCATCTCCCAGGTATTGGCCGAGAAGTACTTGTGGTTCCGGTAGGCTTTGTAGAACCTGAACAGGTCCTCAATGGAAGTGAGCCATCCGCCATCCGGCCCCGCCTGCACAGCCCTGTTCTCCTCTACCAGGCGGTACTTGGTTTCTGAGAGGAATTTATAGGGCAGGGCCACGTTGGTGAGCTTTCCGTTCCTATCATTGTGGTAGAAGTTTTTGATGCCCGCGGGTTGCAGAATGCGTGCCCGTAACGCTTCCTCAAAGGTTTTACCGGTTACACGCGCCACCACTTCGCCCAGCACCTCATACCCCACGTTGCTGTACAAAGCCTGACTGCCGGGCTCCTGGAAGGCCAGTTTCACGTGGTTCATCTTTCTTTTAGAGGCAGGATTGGGCGCCGTAGCCGCGTAGCCCGAGGTATGCGTGAGCAGATGGTGCACGGTTACCTTGTCCATCAACGGCAGAGCATATTCTTCCCGGGACAGGTACTGATTGATGGGCACGTCTAACCGCAGTTTTCCTTTCTCCACCAGTTGCAACACCAGCACCGCCGTAAACATTTTGCCCAAAGACTCAATCTTGAACAGCGTGGCAGTGTTCACCGGAGCCTTGGTTTCTATGTTGGCCAATCCGTAAGACCGCTGGTAGACCACCTTGTTCTTGTGCGCGATGAGCACGTTGCCGGCATAGCCCAAAGCTTTGTACGCCTGAACAACGCTGTCTAGCCGCTGGGCATTCAGTTGCGGTTGTGCCGCCAGCGGGTTTACTGCCAGCAGCAGAAATAAAACCCAAAGGATATTCTTTTTCATAGCTTGAGTAAAAGGTTGAGAAAAGGCAAGGCGATGCCCGGAGAGCCAATGTTCTGGCCCTCAAGAGAGGGTATTTTCGCCTTAGTTTATGGAAAGGATACAAAAAGCCCTTCCTCCCGTTTTTGCTCTGGTTTGCAGAAAACAGCCGTAAAACCGGTAGGAAGGGCTTCCGTTTTTCGCTTGGTTGGCGAACGGGGAATATTATTTGGTTCTGGAGCTGGAGTTGTTGTTGATCCTGAAATTGGCTCCGTCTTTCTTCAGCATGACATCTACGTCTTCGCCGGTGGTTTTCTGGAAAATCTTTTTGTACTTCTCAAACAAGGCATCAGACTGTTTTTTGTCATTGATGAACAGGCCGTTCTTGTTGATTTCCAGTTCATAGTTATCATCGGCAGATTTGATTAACCCGTCAGACACCAGCGCGGCTTTGAGCTCTTTCATCATGGCATCGTGCTTCTTCATTCGCTCGTTGTGCTCGGCCATGCGCTTTTCGTGTTCCTTCATGCGCACGGCGTGCTCGGCCTGGCGTTTGTTGTGCTCTTCCATGCGTCTGGCATGGTC
Organism: Sabulibacter ruber; assembly: GCF_017355955.1. Taxonomy (GTDB): domain Bacteria; phylum Bacteroidota; class Bacteroidia; order Cytophagales; family Hymenobacteraceae; genus Nibribacter; species Nibribacter ruber_A. Next base: position 150,497 of record NZ_JAFFID010000002.1, read on the forward strand.
TCGCTGGCGATCTTCCTGGTGCCGCATGCGCTCGGCCTGCATGTCACGGGTTCTGGACATAAGGGCCTCCTGATGGGCGTGAAACTCCTCCATGCGGGCCTCAAACTCATCCATTTGTTCCTGGTATTCCTTCATGGCCTTTTCGTACAGCTTCTGTTCCCTTTTGTCATCAGACGAAGGAGCTACAGGTGCTACGGGTGGCACCGGAGGTACCGGCGCTACCATATCCTGGAAGTCACCTCTGGGCAACGGAGGCAGCGGGGTTCTAGGACTTCTGGGTGCTCTAGGGGCCGGCGGTGCAGGCGGCATGAAGTCATCCTCGTCTGATTCCAGCCTGTCAAGCGAAGCTTCGGCGCGGCGCATGGCTTCCTCCACCTCGTAAGAACGCCGGATGGTTTTGCCTTCTTTGGCAGCGGCCAGTTTCTGGTCAATCTGATCCTGGTACTTGCTGATCTCGCCTTTGGGCACCCGGCGGCCGTTTACGTACAGCTCCACCACTTTCCCTTTTTTGTTTTTCACGATGACCAGGTCATCATCCAGTTGCTGCAGGGTCAGTTCTTCGTCGCTGCTGTCGGTTTCAGAAAGAACAGGTGCCGTGAAGGGTTGGGCAAAGGCAGGGGCAACGGGTTTTTCTTCCTGTTCCTGGGCCGAGGCATAATTGGCGCTGGCGCTGGCCGAGAAAATGAGCAAACCGGCTACTACGGCGCAGCTGGCCAGAAAGCCTTCAGAGAAAGTAGGGCGTACGGCTGGTTTCTGTACCAACCGGGTGATGCGGCTCAGCAGAGACCGGCGGCGGCCCGAGAACGCCACTGCCAGACGCGGGGAGTTTGGTTTCTTTTTCATCATCAGTTCTTCAAGATTGGTTAACGCGTAAGCATAAGTGAGGGAATCGCCGCAGAGGGAAAGAGCGAGGTCATCGCAGGCGTGTTCCCGTTCGGTGCGGATGCAGTCAGACATCCACCAGACGGCAGGGTGGAAGAAAAACAGGGTCTCCACCACACTTTGAAATAAGTTTAACAAATAATCGCGGCGCTGCACGTGCGACAGTTCATGGGCCAGGATAGCCTCTACCTGTGCCGCTGATAAGCCGGCCAACGTACCCAAAGGCAGCAGCACCAGCGGTTTAAAATGCCCGATGACCATGGGCACCTGGATCAAGGCAGACTCGGCCATTCTTACGGCTCTTGGCAAGCCCAACTCCCGGCCTAAATCCTGTACCTTTTCTACCCACAGGGCCGGCACCGGACTGGTGCGGTAAGACCTAAGCCGCTGCACGTACACCCAGCCGCCCAGTAACCGCAGCCCCATCAGCAGCATGCCCACCAACCACAGTAGCACAATGGCCGGTAAATGCTGCTCAAAATAGGCCTGGCCTTTAGCCAGAGAGCTTTCCCAGGTAGAAGGAGCCTGCACCGAAAAAAGGTGAATGGTTTCCATGGGCTGGGTTTCTGGCGCAGAAATCAAAACCGCTGCTTTTTTGGCAATGGCCGTTTCCTTGTTGTACAGCCTGGTGTAGGTGATCACAGAAACCAGCAGCATGGCCATAAGGCCACCCCAGGCAACCCGGTAGCGGATGGCCGCTGAGTGCCGGTGCATGAGCCGGAGCAACACCGCCAGGAGCAAAGCCAGCAAGGCACCTTGCCAGAGGGAGTGCAGGAGGGTCCAACCTAAGGCGTGGGTTACCGCCTGTGGTACTACATCATGAATCAGCGTTTGAGGAGTCATCTTCTAGTTTTTTCAAAAGGTGGCGGATTTGATTCAGTTCATCTGGCGTAGTGCGGTGATTGCCCAGGGCTTGCATCACCAGTTTCATGGCCGATCCCCGAAAAGTAGTGTCCAGGAAACGGTCCAGGAGGCGTTGCTGGGTTTCATCCTCGGTCACGGCGGCGCGGTACACGTGTGAGCGGCTTTCCTCATCGCGGGAGACCAGGTTCTTTTCAAACATGATCTGCAGCAGCTTTAAGGTGGTGGTGTAGCCGGTCTCCTTGACCTTGTTCTGCTCTTCGTTCACAAACCGGACCGTGCTGGGCCCGTGCTGCCACAGGATCTGCAGGATTTCCAGTTCGGTTTCGGTGGGTTTTAGGGGTGCTGTGTTCTCCATGGTTTCTTTCCTCTCTTGATCTACGACTAACTTCGTAGACAATTATACGAAGCTTTTCGTAAAAAGAAAATAGTTAGCACGAAATTTTTCGTAGATTAAGAAAAAAAGGCACGCTGCGCCCGCTATGTCTCTGGTAGACAAACAGGTGAGGGTAATTCCCCTACAGGTACAGGACAGACAGATGCGCATGGTATAAAAGAAAAAGGTGTTTATCTCGTTCCTAGGGCTGGAGTCGGTTGCTTTGAGAGCAGCCGTTTGGCAAACTCTTCCGTACTTTACCGCATGAAGAAGACTTTACTGCTAGGGCTGGGCTTAAGCTTTCTGAGCTGTTTGCCGGCCTTGGCACAACGCTATAAAACAGCTGCCGGCTTACGAATTGGCAATGAGGAATTCGGGTTGACCGTACAGCAGAAAATTCTGGACAAAACCACGCTGGAAGGAATGGTGACTGCTGCCCCCCGGCAGGTTACCGCCACGGTGTTGGCAGAGCAGCATTTTCCTATGCTGGGCCAGCGTTTCAATTACTACATGGGCGGCGGGGTACACGGTGGCCGCCTCAAAGACTATGGTGCTATCTATGGCTTTGACGCCATCGCCGGGATAGAGTACAAAATAAACGGACTCCCTTTTCTGCTTTCGGCTGATCTGAAACCTGCCATCCATCTTCGGCACGAAGAATGGTTTGATATGGGAGGTGCCTTCTCCATCAGGTACGTAATCGTTCGGGAGAAACCGCCTACCCCTGGTCAAATCATCAAGGGCATTTTCAGCCCAAAGGGCAAGGATAAAGGCAAAGACAAGAAAAAGAAGAAAGATTCTTCCTGGTTCTAAGCGGGCAGGTGCGCTGCGTTTTGGGCGTACTTGGAAGAAAACAAAACCAAAACCGAAAGGCGCCTGCTACAAGGCCTGTTAGGCGCTGAAGGTTACTTTTCCGCCCATCACAAAAGAGCAGGCAGTGGCGGTTTCGGCGGCCTCAGCGGTGGGAGCCGGCATGCGCTTACCTGACTGGTTGATGTAGATGACTTCTTGTTTGTAGTTAAGGCCGCTCAAGGCGTCTTTCAAGGCCAAACCAGAACCAATACACATTGCGAACATTAGGATGATGACTTTCATGGCTTTATTCTTTTGAGGTTAACTGATAGACTACTGCTTTTTCTAATTGGTTGCTTCTTGCGGAGCGGAACCAGAGCTTTTCTCTGCTGTTTTCATCGTAACCGTTACAATTAAAAGATGCAGATGCTGCTTGTTTGGTTGCCCGCTCTGGTTAGTTTCTTTTCCAATGCTGTGCCAAACAGTTAAGTAATTGATTATTAATTATTTACAAATAGAGCCTGCATTTAAAAGTGTCCACCCATGAACTGAAGATGTCCACTTACGAACACTTTTGATGCAGGGGTGACCAGCCCTGAAGGACACCTAAGAATTATCTGAGATTTTCTGGGAAAGAATGCAGGGGAACGGTGCCACAGAAGCCTTTTCTGAGGCAGGAGATTATCTTAGCCTATCTCTTCCCGTACTCTTACTCTATGCTACCAGATTTAACCCCAGAATTGATTTTTCAGACTTCGCGCAGCAGTGGCCCCGGCGGACAAAACGTCAACAAAGTGGCCAGCAGGGTAGAGGTGTGGTTTTCCATTGAGAACTCTGCGCTCCTCAGCCAGGAACAGAAAGATTTGCTGTTAGAGAAACTGGCCTCCCGGCTTAACAAGGAAGGGTACTTGCATCTGGCCAGCCAGGAAGACCGCAGCCAACTGGCTAATAAAGAATTGGTGGTGCAGAAACTCTATGAGGTACTGGAAAAAGCCCTTCACCGGCCCAAGCCCCGCAAAAGAACCACCCCTTCTAAAGCGGCCGTGCAGAAACGCTTACAGAGTAAACAAAGGCAAAGCCAGAAGAAAGCAAACAGAGGTTTCCGGGGCGGAGAGGAATGAACATTTCAGGCCTGTTTTTCTAAAAACTGCCAAGGAACGGTTTTACGCAGTCTTCCGCTTCTGCAGATTGATAAACCGGAATTATACTCTTACCGATCTCTCGAAAAATCACCTAAAAACTTACCTGAACTCCCGTGGTAAGGCTGTACAGGTAGTTGGGGATGGGAACGATAGGGCGGTTTTCGTAGGTATGGGTGAAGTTGGTAACCAGCTGGAAACGGTTGTTGATCTTGGTGACAATAGAGATGTCGCCGCTGAAACGGTGGCGCGCCATGCCGGCGGGCTGGTCATACCCTACCTGGTAATAATGGATGGTGCTCAGTTCCAGGTAAGGGTTCAGGGGCAACCGGATACTGGCGTAATTTGACAGCTTAGGGATGTCTTTCCTGATGTATCGGTCTTCTTCCATGTTGCGCCAGCGCTCATGCTCATACATAACGCCGGTGCCCAGGTTAAACCGCAGATCGCCTTTCTGCACAACCGTGAACCGGATGCCCGCGCCCGCCAGAGCCCTGAACTCCAGACCCCGGTTGTAATCATACTGGGCCTGCGTGAAGGCTTCATAAGACAATCTTTCCTGCCTCCTGAACGTCACCCGCCCGTGCACATAGCCGGTTTCTACCTGGGTTTCGCCTTTCAGCCGCACGTAGTTGTAAGAAGCCAGCAACAGGTAAGTGTTATGCTCAGACACATAGCCAATGTTTCCGGTACCGGTAAGCCCGATGTAATGGTCGGTTCTGCCTTCCACCCCCACGGCCCGGTTAAACAGGTTAAGGTTCACCCCGGCTTTACCGGTAAAGTAGTGCGATGAGTCACGGTCTACCCTGGATTTTTCAACATTCAGAATCTGGCCGGAAACGGAAAAAGAAAGAAGAAAAGCAGTAGCAAAAAGGAAAGAAAGACGGAATGGTAAACGCATAAGCAAAGCAGACATGCCTACCCAGAGACATTGCCTTTATCTGATTGAACCTGAGGAGCGGAGACTTGATTGTCTGGTCACTGCAAAATGCGCAGTCCGCTCCTTCACTCTACCCCGAAGGTAAGGATTTTAGCCCAAGCAGCCAAGGTCTTACGGGCAGCCCGCGGTTCCGGCGCAAAGGTCAGGCGGTTCTTCTGCGGCAGAAATCTACCGGAGGCTTTCTGTTCCTTTGCCTATACACAGCCAATTCCCCGGGTACAGAAAACCCGTTTTAGAGCTGCTTTATGAAAAACAGCCTTAAAACGGGTTCTTGAAAAGACATTCCAGAAATCTGGCTTTTAAGTCTTCTCTTCGCCATTGAACTCAGAAACGGCATCGCTTAAGTCATACACCGGCACATTGGTGATGAACTGGTTAATAATGCTGGCTCCGGCAGCAGACCGGTACCCGCTGGCGCAATGCACCACAATGGGTTTATTAGTGGGAATCTCGTCTAAACGCTCTCTTAGCTCCGGCAGCGGAAGAGCGAGGGCACCGGCAAAAACCGGTTTCTCCTTTACCTCGGTCATGTTCCGGATGTCAACAATGGTGAATTCCTCTGGATGGGCTCTGAACTGCTCTACGTCTAACCTGGGCTCCTGCTCGGTGCCCGCAGGTGCCACAGACAACGCTCCGGCAATTAAGGGTTCATACCCAATGCTGGCCGATCTGCCGATCAGTTCCCTGAGTTTCTCCTCATCCTCGCTGATGAGGTAGAACGTTTCATCTGGCCACACAATAGAGCCTAGCCACGTCTCAAACTTAGGTCCGGCCTGCAGGTTAATGGCGCCTGGCACATGCCCTTGTTTAAACTGCTCCTGCGAGCGGGCATCTATTATGAGGCAGGCTTTGTCCAGTTCATGGTCTGCGCCGATGATGGGCACCTGTTTGATAGACGTCAGGTACTTGGGTGCTCCTTTCCGGTTCAGTTGCACGTCATACTCAAAGTACTTGGGCACGAACGGCTGATCTGAGGTAAGGTAAGCTACAAACTCCTCTTCGGTCATGGGCTGCAGCGCCGGATTGGTGGCCTTCTCGTTTCCGATGGTGCTGCTTTTGGCATCGCTCAGCTTTTTCCCGCAGAGGCTGCCCGCTCCGTGCGCCGGATACACCAGAACAGAATCTGGGAGGGGCATGAGCTTCTCGCGGGTAGACCGGTACATCTGCCGGGCCAGTTCCTCGCGGGCGGCGGTTTCGTTGCCCACGTTTTCACGTAGGTCCGGCCGTCCTACATCGCCCACAAAAAGCGTGTCTCCGGTGAAAACAGCGTGTTCTTTGCCTTCTTCATCGCGCAGCAGAATGGAGATGCTGTCTGGTGAGTGCCCGGGCGTATTGATGGCCTGCAAGGTTACCTGGCCTACTCTAAGCGTGTTTCCCTCGTCAAAAGGATTGTGCTTGTAAGTGGCCCCCGCGCGCTTGCTCACGTAAATGGCGGCGTGTTTGGCTTCTGAGAGTTCAAGGTGGCCGCTTACAAAATCGGCGTGGGGGTGTGTTTCAATGATAGCGACAATTCTGGCATCATGAAGCATGGCGTATTCTTCATACGGCTTGGGGTCTCGCGCCGGATCAATAACGGCAATCTCGGCATCACTCATCACGATGTAAGAGAAATGGGCTAGCCCTTTGTCTTCAAATTGTTCGATTTTCATAGCACTTGAAGCTTACGTACAGAATACCATCCTCGTTGAAGAGAACGGCTTTCCGGGGCAGGCACAAACTTCTGCTTTCTCTTAGGGCTTACCGCAAACAAGATCTGCTTGATTCCTGTTGTTTTTATGCTCTATTTTAGAAAGTACCCGGCTTGGGTATAATCTAAAGGCAGTATCTCCCGTAGGTGGAAATGAGTCTTCTATTGCAGGCTTGAGCGGCTTACGTTTTACGTTACTTTTTTTGGAAATCATGCAAATAACCCCCAAAGGAACCCTTATAGCGCTTGGCGGCGGCGACGATGACGGCTTAATCAGCCTTATCAGGTCTGAACTCTGCAGCGTCAACTCTAATATTGAGGTCATTACTACCGCTACGCTGGAGCCTATGGAGTCTGGCCAGGCCTACAAAGAAGCCTTTGAAGAACTGGGATGCAGCAGCGTACGGTTCATGCACATTGACGAGGACAACGAAGCCGATAAACCCGACTATTTCTCCCGTATTGAAAACGCCGAGGTGATTTTCTTTACAGGGGGCAACCAGTTAAGGTTGAAGGAGTTCCTGAGCGGCACCAAGCTGCACCAACTCATGCAGAAACGCTTCATGGAGGAAGAAATCACCATTGCCGGAACCAGTGCCGGGGCGGCAGCCATGTCTAACCGCATGATCTATGAAGGGTACGGCTATTACTCTCTGCTGAAAGGGGAGGTAAAAACCACCGACGGGCTGTCCTTTATCCAGAACGTGTTTATTGATACGCATTTCACAGAACGCGGGCGCTTTGGCCGGCTGGCCCACGCCATTGCTAAACGCCCTCAGTTCATAGGAATAGGCCTGGGTGAGGAAACCGGCATTATCATTAAAGGGTGCAACCATGTAGAGGTGTTTGGCACCGGGGTGGTCACCATCATGGATGCCTCGCATGTGCGTTACTCCAACATAAACGAGGTAGAAGAAGGCGAGCCCATTGCCGTAGAGAACCTTACCATGCACCTGCTGGTAGAAGGCCATGAGTACTGCCTGGCCGACCGGGTTTTCAGGAAAGTTTCTCAGCAGAAACAGAAAGAATCCAGCAAGACCTAGAAAGCTGTTGCCGGTTCCTGCTTAACCAGATAAGAAAGAAAAAGCCCAGTGCGTTTAGCACCGGGCTTTTCTGCTTTTTCATAGTTCAATGGGTTAATTCTTCAAGACCCGGCGGGCAATCTCTTTATTGTTGTCCGTTCTGATGTGCAGAATGTATAACCCAGACGCTAAGTGCTCTGTAGGGATTACGTGTAAGCCACTGGTCAGAGATCTGTGCGGAATGGCCGCCTCGTACACTTTCACTCCCTGGGTGTTGATCAACTCTACCTGTGCTTCTTTGAACTCCACGCTCTTCAAGGTGATCTTCAAATCATCGGTGGTTGGGTTAGGGAATACCGCTAACGATGACTGAGGCAGTTGCTCTGCTGATTTTGTGATGGTGAACGTCTGGAAGTCACTGTATACTTCTCTTATGGAGTTTTCCAGTTCCTCGTCTTCGGTTGTTCTTTGCCGGGTAATTCTCTCTGTGAGCACATTGCTAGTATTGTACGTAAGCACGTACTGGGTCTCACTGTCAAATTCCCAGGAATTACCATCCCACTCTTGGCTCAGGGAGTTGATTACGTTCATCCGTTCATCATAGGTGGTGATTTCACGGGATTCGTTCTCCCAGTTGGAACCAGAGGCTTCTTCGGTGGTGATGGTGAGTTTGCGGGTATTGGTGTCATAGGAACTGTTTACCCTTTCCTCATTTACCCAAGCATTATTAACCCATTCCTGGGTTTCATACATGATAAAGCCGGCGGGGTTGCCGCCACCGGTAGCCCACATGAAATTATGGCTTCTCTCATCATTAACCCAGCTATTTGAAGTGGCATCCCAGTTCTGGCTTACTACAATAGTGGGATTGGTTTCATTTCCGGTGTAGGTATAGGTGGTTTTTCCTGTGTTAACCAATGTTCCGGTGCCCGCCCCAAAGTTAGATTGGGAGGTGATGGTCAGCATTCTGCCCTGCGCATCATATGTGTAAGTAGATTTAAGATTACTCATCCACTGATTGGTTTCAGGGTTCCAGGTCTGCAACAGCGTCTCCGTTAACCTGAAATTGTCATAGGTATTGACCGCCCGGGACTGGTTCTCATCCTCAAACGTCAACACCTGCTCGGTTTGCTGAGCTCTGTTGTTATACGTGGTAGTATAGACACCAGCCACTTCCCAGGCTGGCGGAGAGGCCTGATTGTCCCAAGAATAGAATTCTGTCTTGCGGGGAAGGGTTATGGTGGTGGTCTGCGCAAAGGCACTCACGCAGAGGGCACAAAGCAATACCAAGATGTAAAGAGTTTTCATAAGCAAAGAGTTAAGGGGTTCTTAATGAATTATAAAGACACTAAATCTGATGTAACTCATTTCTGGATTGTCCTTATTCCCTAAAAGCAGCCTGTTGCTTCTCTTCCACTTCACTCACCTTGCTTTTTGCCAAGATATTTTAGGACAAGTTGTTACTGCTTGACAGCCTTTGTAAGAAATACCCCTATACACTCTAGGATATTTTTTTACCTACCTTCCTGAAAAACAGGCAATAAACAGCTTGCCGCTCTCTGTGCTTAAATGAAAAAGATGCGTTTCAGGCCTGTTTTGTATAAAGCAGCCCTGAAACGCACCTGAAAGTTCTCTTTAATAATTTGGTGGCTAAAACTACAGCCTGAATTCTTTCTGTAACTCCATGTTGATAGCCACGGCGGCTTTGGTACCTTCGGCCGCCGCCACAATCACCAACTGCATGTCTCGGGCGGCGTCTCCGGCTACATAGAGCCCCGGAACGTTGGTTTGCTGGTGCTTGTAGGTTCTTACCACGCCCTTGCTGGTGAAATCGCATTGCAGCTGACGGGCAAGGTCTGAGCGCTGGTCTGAGCCCGTGGAAAAGAACATGGCTTCCCGGTTTTCAATTTGTCCGTTCTTGAGCACAATGCGCTGCAAGTGGCCTTCCTCCCCCTCCAGTCTTTCAATGCCCGCGGTATTGATCTGCACCTTGTTACGCGCCAGGAGTTCGCGGTCTTCGCGGGTGAGGCGGTTGGTGCCGTCGGTGAAAAGCATAACGTCACTGCTCCAGGTTTTGAGGGAGAGCGAAAGGCCGATGGCATCGCGGTTCTTGCCGTAGGCTGCCAGGGGCTTGTTCTTGGATTCATACCCATCGCAGTACGGGCAGTGGTGAATGCTGGAACCATAGAACGGTTCTGCTCCGGGTAGCTTAGGCCATCGGTCACACAAGCCAGTGGCTAGTAATACTTTTCTGGAGAGATATACCTGGTCGTCTTCATCGCAGGCGGTAAAGAGATCTCCCTCTTTGGTGACCCGCACAATGCGCTTCTGCTTGAATTCTACCTCGTACTTCTCCAGGTCCTTCCGGCTCAGGCGCAGGAACTCGTCGGGCGGGGTGGCATCGCGGGAGATGAAACCGTTCATAGAATGAGAGTAGGAGTTGCGGTACTCCCCTGAATCAAACAAAGCCACTTTGCGCATGCAGCGCCCCAGCAACATGGCTGCGCTGAGTCCCGCCGGCCCGCCGCCAACAATTAACACGTCGTACATATTCTCTATATCTCTTAACCAGTCATGGCTAAACGCATCTGGCAAAAAAGAGATGGAAATTGCGTCACTTTTTTCGGCGTTTCGTCAGAAATGTGCTTTGCCCCAGCAACTTCCTTCCTGGGTTTGCTATCCCTTGCAGCACAGGCCATTAATATTTTCTAAAATACATAGTGCTTATGCATAACACTATTAGAATATCTATTCTGTTTTTCTATATTTGATTATCAAATCAATAAGATACAATTACATTTATTTTAACTGGCAAACGCATGAAAAGTAAAATTTTAGCTTTCCTGGGCAGTGCTGTGCTCTCAGCGGGCGTAGCCACCGCGGGAGGCTTCCAAGCCAACCTTCAGGGGCAGAAGCAGATAGGAATGGGGCACGCTGGTACAGGCCTGGCTTTAGACCAGAGTAGCATTTTTTTTAATCCTGGTGCTTTGGCTCATCTCCGCCAGAACGGCATTCAACTGGGTGTGAGTGCGTTAAATGCTAAAATAGCCTACCGTGAGCCGTCTCCCGGCATTTCCTCGGCCCAAACCGATAACCCCCTGAGCACTCCTTTCCAGGTGTATGCCTCCTATGGCAAAGAAGAAAGCCCACTGCGTTTCGGGATTGGGGTGTACACTCCGTATGGTAGTTCAGTGAACTGGGGCAACCTGTGGCAAGGACGTTTCGGGTTGAATGAACTCACCTTGCAGGCCATTTTTATCCAGCCAACCATCAGCTATCGTATTTCAGACAAATTAGGCTTTGGGGCAGGCTTTGTCTACTCTACCGGTAATGTGAACCTGCAGAGAAGCATTCCGTTGCAAGCCAGTAACTATGCCGAGGGTCAGGTAGAACTAGACGGTAATGCCAGCGGCTTCGGCTTTAACCTGGGGGTTTTCTTCCAGCCTGTTGAGAAACTCTCTCTTGGTTTAACTTACAGATCAAAAGTAGAAATGGAAGTGAAAGAAGGCGATGTAACCTTCATGCTTCCTTCTTCTCCATTGATCACAAGCCAGTTCCAGGCTACCCAGTTTGATGCCAAACTTCCTTTACCGGCCAACATTACGCTGGGGATTGGCTTTAGACCTACCGAGAAACTTGCTATTGCCGTTGACATCCAGCATGTGCAATGGAGCGCCTACAAAGCCCTGCGTTTTGACTATAACGCGCCCATCAGAGGTGAGAACTTCTCTGAAAGCCCCCGCAATTATGAAGATGTGTTCATTTACCGTTTAGGTGCACAGTACCAGGTATCTGACATTCTTACCCTGCGTGCTGGAGCGTACTATGACAAGTCTCCGGTTCAGGAAGGCTACCTTACCCCGGAAACGCCAGATGCCGACTCAAGAGGTGTTTCTGCCGGTTTAACCCTGGCACTGAGCGAAAAGGTAGACCTGGATGCTTCTTTCCTGTACATCAACAAGAAACAGCGCACCGATGATGCCAGCAAATCTGGTGGCGTGGCCGGCACCTACAAGTCAGTGGCTTACATCCCTGGGGTAGGCCTCAACTATAAGTTTTAATCTAAAGTACCATGAAGAACATATTCTACAAATTTGGCGCTGCGGCTCTTCTTTCCAGCGCGTTTCTTTTTTCTGGTTGTGATCCTGAGTTTGAAGATGATGTACAGGTAAGTGCGGGGTCTTTGAATTTAAGCAAATACGTAGCCGTGGGGAACTCCCTAACGGCCGGTTACCAGGACAACGGCCTGTACCTGGAAGGCCAGGTTTTCTCTTACCCTAACATTCTGGCCAACCAATTCTCTTTTGCGGGCGGCGGTGGATTTGCGCAGCCTTTGTTCTCCAATGAGCAGCGCAACGGTTCTGGCTACCTGCGGTTAAGCGGTTTCACGGCTACCGGTTCCCCTATCCTGCAGCCGGTAACCACCAACTTGGCTACTGAATCAGCTACCAGCGCTTTCTTTAAAGACGAGTTTACTGGAGAGGTGCAAAACTTGGGTATACCGGGCATCAGACTTGCTGATATAAAAACTCCAGGCTATGGTAGCGCCCAAGGCAACCCGTACTTTGAGCGCATTACGCCAGATGCAAATCAATTGCAGACATATTTGCAACGTGTTGCGGCTAGTAACCCTACTTTCTTTAGTTCTTGGTTAGGCAATAACGATGTTTTAGGATATGCAACTGCTGGAGGTTTTGCGGGGGCTCTCACCCCTGTTGAAACGTTTACTAATCTGTATACTGAATTAATTAATACCTTGACCGCTAATGGTGCTGAAGGTATTGTAGCCACTATTCCAGATGTGCGGGCAGTTCCTTTCTTTACGACTGTTGGTCCAACTGCCAAACCTCTTCTGGCTGCCGCAGTGGCTGCTGCCAATGCTCAAGGTCTTCCTATTACTGGTGTAACAGCCCTTAGTAAAAATACCGCAACCCGTATCACCATCACCCCGGCTTCTATCAAAGATGCATCTGGTGGAAGTATCCTCCTGACACTAACTTCCAGTGCGTATCTCCCTTTGATTGGACAACCAACCGGAAGATACTGGCGTGAATTGGCTGCTTCTCAAAACCCAACAAACCCTACAGCTCAACTGCAGGGCTATCTTGCCAATTTCCAGATTGATACCACCAAAGCTTTTGGGTTAGATCCAAGAAATCCGATACCTAGCGCTTTTGTATTGGATGATACCGAACAGAATGAAATAAATGCGGCAACCGCTGCCTTCAATGATATCATAAAGGCACAGGCAAACGCTAAGGGTTTGGCGATATTTGATGCTTACCAATACTTCAACAGCATCCAGGCTGGCTTTACCCAGAACGGGGTTGCTTACTCTCCGGCGTTTATCACCGGTAACCTGTTCTCTCTGGATGGGGTGCACCCAACCCAGCGCGGGTATGCCATCATTGCCAATGAGATGATCAAAGCCATCAATGCCAAGTATGGTTCAACCATCCCAACCATTGATGTGACCCAGTTCAGAGCGGTGTTGTTCCCGTAATACGGCCCCTGCCTCGCAGAAAAGACCAGCTTTCACCGGCTGGTCTTTTCGTTTGCACCAACTTGGGCTTCAACTATTTCAAGGTAAATCCGTTCGGTTATGTGGTGCTAAAAAGATAGATTTGTATACGTCCACCTAAATCTGTATTCCTATGAAAAATTACTCGCTTCTGCTCCTCTTGTTTTGCTGTACCTTTTTCCTGAACGCCTGCAGCGATGACGACGACACTCCTTCCAGAGAGGAAATGCTGATGAACAAGCGCTGGCAGATTACCGGCTTAACGGTCTCCACGCCCCTGGGATCTATAGATTACTATGAGGAATTTGAAGATTGCATGCGGGATAATTACATAGAATTCAGATCTGGTGGCATATTGGTCATGAACGAAGGCCCTACAAAATGTAATGATTCAGCGCCTCAGGAAAACCCCGGCACCTGGTCACTGGAAGGCAACACCCTTCGGATTAGTGGAATTGGGGCGGCCCTTTCCTTACAGGTAGATGAACTGGAACTACAAGTAACGGAACTGACCAACACCTCCCTTGCGGCTGATTTTGAAACTACTTTTTCAGGCTTCACGTTTGACGGCAACCTTGAAATGACAGTACAGCAGTAAACCTGCCAACCCACTAGAGGGTACCTATCACGCATAAAAACAGAAAGGGGAGCCATGGCTCCCCTTTCTGTTTTTATGCCGTTTTCTGAAAACGACCATCAAAACAGCACACCCTAACCAACTGCTTCCTTGGCTGCGAAGCCGTTGCTGGTCTAAGGATAGTTACCTCACCCAACAAGAAAGAGCAAAGCCCTTGAAACTCACCTGTCAGCAGAATCATTCTTGTTAAGCATCAAACAGTTACGGCTTTCTTTCACCTTTTCAATCTCCTTTCTCTTCTCTCCCCCATTATATGCCCCATCAATTCAGGTCTGGTATATCCAGCTTCACTCGCCCAAATTCTAGTTTCATCCTATTATGTTAAATTCCTGAACATTACGCGTAGGGGAATATTCTGATAATGAGGTCTTTACTACAGAACAGCAACTTATCCTTTGACACTTACTGATTGATTTAAGGATATGATCTGGCAGAGTAACCATTACCCTAAACCATAACTCATTATTTGTTTAATTTTTTATTTCCTACAACCATGTTCAAAAAAACGTTTCTGCTTACCATCTTAGCCGCATTCACATTGGTATTCACTTCTTGCGAGAAAGACAAAGACAAAAAAGATCCGGATCCAGAGCCAACCCCTACAGCTAAACTGGTAGGTAAAGAATGGAAACTCACCTCACAGAAAGCTAAAGTTGGGAACGGGCAAGAACAGAATGTGCTTAATGTCATCTATGAAGAGTTTGAAGTAGATGAAATTGTGGTGGAGTTTGATGACGAAGGAGGATATATGATTTCTTCTCATGGCGAAAACCTAGAGGATGGCACCTATGAAATAAACGGCGATGAGATAGAGTGGAATTACAAAGCTACTATCTCTTGGTTATCCTCTGATGAAGACATTCTGCCTTATGAATTTGAGATAAACGGTAACACGTTAAGGCTTATATCAAACGCGACGTACCAAGGCCAGCCTTTGAAAGAAACCATCACCTTTACCGCTCAATAAGCCTTCTCAGTTGGGGCTTCCTCTTCAATAGCCCCTATGGAGCAATAACCACCTAGAAGCCAAGGACCAGCTTTCCCCTAAGTTGGTTCTTGGCTTTTCTAATCAAAGCAAATAGGTCAGAATCAAACTAAAGCTTGGACCCATACACCTGGGTTTAGGCGACTTTTACAAAAAACAATCAAAAAACGCTTCTCCCACTGGGCTCAGTAAATCTCAGATGTCGCATCAGGACAGCCGGTTCAGTGGTGCTTTCTCCAACTTCAACCGCGTTCAATCATGCCTCAGTAAAATAGGGCACTTTTCTAAGAAATCTTGGTAGGGGGACTTCGGAGCTTCCTGGTCTATACAATACATCCGTCAACCTCCTGGCAGCATATCCTGCAATCTTACCCAGTACTGCCGGAAATAAGAAGAACAATCCAGTATCAATCTACTCTAACCTATAACCATTTACTTTTTCACTTTATCTTCTTAACCATGTTAAAGCAATCTTATTTACTCTCCCTGCTGGCCGCTTTCGTTCTGGTATTCACTTCTTGCAGCAAAGATGACAAAGATGACCCAACCCCAAGAATTGATGGTAAACAATTGCAGAACCATGAATGGGTGGTAACAGAGCACATAGTGAAAGCCACCGACGAGGAGGACTACGACGTATTAGCCGAATACGACGGTAATGAGGTAACTTTTGAATTTAAGGAGAATGGAGAATACACCATCTACGTTGATGGCGAGCATTTTTCAGAAGGCTCCTATGAAGTGAAAGGCGACAAACTAAATTGGGACTGCCAATTATCAGTGATTGGGCAGACCATGGAAGATGAAACCTCCTTCACCATCTCTGAACTGAGCAACAGTAAACTGAAGCTGACCTATTCCGTTAAGGTGCAAAATGTCACCGTAACTGAGAACATTGCCATGAACGCAAAATAAGCTTTGCTATATATAAAACAGAAAGGGGAGCCATGGCTCCCCTTTCTGTTTATGGTGTCTCCTGTTTTAGGCCTTCTTTAAGCAAAACAGGCTTAAAATGCTTAGTGCGCCTGTAACCAGTTTTCGCCGGTGCCCAGGCCTACTTCCATAGGTACGCTCAGCGGGAAGGCGTTTTTCATGAGTTCCTCAATCTTAGGCTGCACAACGGGCAGTTCTTCTTTGAGCACGTCAAACACCAATTCATCGTGTACCTGCAGGATCATACGGCTGGCCAGTTTCTCGTCGCGCAGCCACTGGTCAATGTTGATCATGGCTATCTTGATGATATCGGCGGCGGTGCCCTGAATAGGCGCGTTAATGGCGTTTCGCTCGGCGTAGCCGCGTATGTTCTGGTTCCGCGAGTTGATGTCGCGCAGGTAGCGTCTTCGGCCCAGAAGGGTTTCTACGTATTCCTGGTCGCGAGCCTGGTTGATGGCGCTGTCCATGTACTCTTTCACGGCTGGGAACTCCTGGAAGTACGCTTCAATTATCTCGGCGGCTTCGCGGCGCGGAATGGCCAGACGCTCAGCCAGACCAAAGGCCGAGATGCCGTAGATGATCCCGAAGTTGATGGTTTTGGCTTTCCGGCGCATGTCTGAAGTCACATCCTCCACGTTCACGTGGAACACCTTGGCTGCCGTAGAGGCGTGAATGTCCAGCCCATTCTGGAAGGCCTCTTTCATAGTGGCATCGTTGCTGAAGTGCGCCATGATTCTCAACTCAATCTGCGAGTAGTCGGCGGAGAGGAGTACGTGGTTCTCATCCCGCGGCACAAACGCTTTGCGTATCTCGCGGCCTTTCTCCGTCCGGATAGGGATGTTCTGCAGGTTGGGGTTGGTAGAACTCAAGCGCCCGGTAGCGGCCACGGCCTGGTTGTAGGAGGTGTGCAGGCGGTTATCCTCGTTGCAAACCAAGGCCGGAAGCGCATCTACGTAGGTACTCTTCAGTTTGGTCAGTTGCCGGTGGTCCAGAATCAGTTGCACAATTTCGTGCTCAAAGGCCAGTTTGGACAGAATCTCCTCGCCGGTGGCGTACTGGCCGGTTTTGGTTTTCTTGATCTTGCTTCCGCCTAGGCCCATGCGGTCAAACAGCACCTCGCCCAACTGCTTGGGAGAACCGATGTTGAACTCCATACCCGCCAGGTTGAAGATCTTCTGCTCTATCTCCTGAATATCGGTTTGCAGCACCTGGGAAGACTCGGCCAGGGCTTCGGCGTCAATGCTCACGCCTTCGCGCTCCATGTGACCCAACACGCGCAGCAGCGGGTTCTCCACATCGTTGAAGAGGCGTTTCAGGCCTTGTTTTTCCAGAAGTGGGTCAAAGTAGTTTTTGAGTTGTAAGGTGACATCGGCATCTTCGCAGGCGTACTCGTAGATCTGCAGGGCCGGCAATTTGTCCATAGTAAGCTGGTTTTTGCCTTTGCCCAGCAGCGTCTCAATGGAGATGGGCGTGTAGTTGAGGTAGGTCTCGGCCAGCAGATCCATGTTGTGGCGCATGTCGGGCTCCAGCAGGTAATGGGCCAGCATGGTGTCATAAAGCGGTCCCTGCACGTCAATGCCGTAGCGTTGCAGTACCACCAGATCGTACTTAATGTTCTGCCCGATCTTCACAATGGAAGGGCTTTCCAGCACTTCTTTGAACTCCTGCACTATCTCAAAGGCAGCTTCCTCATCGTGCGGCGGCACCGGAATGTAGTAGGCCTCGCCGGGCACGTAGCAGAACGACATCCCTACCAACCGAGCCGTGATGGCGTCAATGCTGGTGGTCTCGGTGTCAAAAGAGATTTCCTTCTGCAGTTTGAGATATTTCAAAAGCTGCTGCCGTTGCTCAGGGGTGGTGAGCAGGTGGTACTCGTGCAGCGTGGTATCAATGGTTTTGCGTACCCGCGGTGTGAACTCATCTGCTGTAGGTTCAGCGGCCGAGCCGATCTCCGGGGCAACGGTTTCTTCAGTGGCTCCAAACAACGAAGTCTGCCCGGTAGGTACGCTGGATTTCACGCCTTTGCCCACGGTAGGTTTGTTGCTCACGGGTTTGGGAACAGCCGGCGAGGCGGTGCCCAGCACGCGGGTAGCCAGTTGCCGGAATTCCAGTTCATCAAACAGGGCGGCTAGTCTCTCGGTATCCGGGCCATCGTAGCGCAGGCCGTCCTCGTCAAAGTCAATGGGCACGTCCAGGTGAATGGTGGCCAGTTCTTTGGACAGCAAGCCCTGCTCCGCAAATTTCTCCACGTTCTCCCGCTGCTTGCCTTTGAGTTCGTGCGCGTTGGCGATGAGGTTCTCTACGCTCCCGAAACGTTGGATAAGCGTTTTCGCGGTCTTTTCGCCAATTCCGGGGATTCCTGGGATGTTGTCTACGGCATCGCCCTGCAGGCCCAGAATGTCAATGACCTGCTTTACGTTGCTGATTTCCCAGCGCTCCAGCACCTTGGGTTTGTCAATCACCTCAATGGCGTTGCCCAGGAAAGCCGGCTTGTAAACAAACACGTGGTCGGTGACCAGTTGGTAATAGTCTTTGTCGGGCGTCATCATGTAAACATCGTACCCCGCCTTCTCGGCTTTGCAGGACAGCGTCCCGATGATGTCATCGGCCTCGTAACCGTCCATGATCAGGCCCGGAATGCGGAACGCCTCCACAATTTTCTTCACATACGGAATGGCAATGGCGATGTCCTCGGGCATGGCCTGGCGGTTGGCCTTGTATTCCACGAAGTTCTCGTGCCGGAACGTTTTTGAGGGTGCGTCATAGCAGACGCCAATATGGGTAGGCTTCTCGCGGTTCAGCAGGTCTACCAGGGTGTTGGTAAATCCCAGGGCTGCCCCGGTGTTCATGCCTTTGGAATTGATTCTGGGGTTCTTGCTGAACGCAAAATGGGCGCGGTAGATGAGCGCCATGGCGTCTAGCAGAAACAGGCGTTTGTCTGGTGTACTCATAGGCTAGCGAAGGTACGGGCAAAGCGGCGGCTGTGCAATGGTGGTTATTGTATAAACTATGGTTTGCGTAAAAAGTTGAAGGGTTTTGTTTTGGAAGTGTTTTTATGGAAAGAGGCTTGAAACAGGGTGGTTTGAGGTGCATGTAGTTTGCTTTTGCTGGCGTAGTGGCGGCTGATCCAGTGACTCATAGACAGCTTGTTTCATAGTTAGCCTCCGTGCGCTCACGGCCGCGAGGCCCCGTCTTCCCGCATCGCGCTGTACCAGCTTCCTTTGCTCCTTTCAGTCGCAATGCCTGTAGGCACCGGAACCTGCTAAGGCGCTCAACGGAAAGACTGGATTCGGGGAAGAGGCAGAATGATTGTGGAACCCTGTAGAGACAAGGCACTGCCTTGTCTCCTGCACGCATTGCCTTTTCATGGTTCAAGTCTGTGACTTGGACCTACTATGATGGCAGTTTGTAACTGCCGTAAGGCGCTAGCTTCATATCACATCGCTAGATTTATAAAGTATTATAGTTTAACACTCAGCAACTTATCCAAATAAAATCAATTTCTATTTCAGAATGCACGTGTAGCGGAGAGGCACTACCTGCTAGTCTTGGCTAAAAGTGCTAAATGGCAGCAGAAATCCAAAACATTACGGCAAACAAGTACTTTATAGGCTAACATCCATAAGTATTTGTACGTTATATCTATTTATCACTATATTTCTTTCGTCTATGGAAGCTGGAAAAGATAAACATCTCTGGAAATTGGCGAAAAAACGGGTGGCGTTCAGGCGTCATCTCTCCACGTATATTGTGATTAATATCCTGGTATGGTGCGTATGGCTCTTTACCAAAGAGCAGGGAACTCTGGCCGGAGGGCTTCCATGGCCGGCCTGGATGACCTTTGGCTGGGGAGTGGCATTGGCGTTCAATTACTATGATGCTTACCATGGCTCACAGGATTTTGCAGTAGAACGTGAGTATGAGAAACTAACCCGCAAGAAGAACCCCTAGAACTTAACAGATAAATTAACTAGTTTTGCTAGTTGACCAAAACTAGCTATCCCATGCCTAAATTTAGATCTGGCGTTCTGTACGGCGATGAGGTGCAGGAGTTATTCAAGTATGCAAACGATAATAACTTCGCCCTGCCAGCAGTAAACGTAATTGGCACCAACTCCATCAACGCGGTGTTGGAAACTGCCAAAGCGGTAAACTCCCCTGTCATTATTCAGTTTTCACAAGGCGGTGCCCAGTTCTACGCGGGTAAAAGCCTAAGCAACGAGGGCCAGGCAGCTTCTATTGCCGGTGCTATCTCTGGTGCTCACCACGTACACCAAATGGCCGAGGTCTATGGTGTTCCGGTTGTTCTGCACACAGACCACGCTGCCAAAAAATTGTTGCCTTGGATTGACGGCCTGCTTGATGCCGGTGAGAAATTCTATGCTCAACACGGCAAGCCCTTGTTCAGCTCGCACATGTTAGACCTTTCTGAGGAGCCTCTGGAAGAGAACATTGAAATCTCTGCCAAATACCTGGAGCGCATGTCCAAAATGGGCATGACCATTGAGATTGAACTGGGGGTAACCGGTGGCGAAGAAGATGGTGTAGACAATTCAGACGTAGACAGCGCCCACTTATACACGCAACCAGAGCACGTGGCTTATGCCTACGAAGAGCTCAACAAAATCAGCCCTCGTTTCACCGTGGCTGCAGCGTTTGGTAACGTGCACGGTGTGTACAAACCAGGTAACGTAGAGCTTCGGCCTGAGATCCTGAAAAACTCTCAGGTACACATCCAGGAGAAATACAGTACGCAGGAGAACCCCGTGAACTTCGTGTTCCACGGCGGATCTGGCTCTGAGAAAGAGAAAATCACCGAGGCCATTGAGTACGGTGCCATCAAGATGAACATTGACACAGACATGCAGTGGGCATTCTGGGACGGCATCAAGAACTACTACGAAGGCAAAAGAGACTATCTGCAAGGCCAGATCGGGAACCCAACCGGCGAAGACAGCCCTAACAAAAAGTACTACGACCCACGCGTATGGTTACGCGCCGGCGAAGAGACTTTCGTTACCCGCCTGAAAGAGGCCTTCCAGGACCTGAACTGCATCAACCGCAACGCATAGTAATGTGCTAATTTTTTAATGTGCTGATGTGCTATTGCACATGCAGATAGAAGAGCCGATCCACAAGGATCGGCTTTTTTGTTTTTAAATATTGAGGGAACAGATAATAACTAAAGCCCCGTCCGCAGGACAATGAAGGCATTGCAGCAGCCCAAACAGTAAATACTTGAATGTCCCAGAGCCCCTGTTGGGCGCCTGCGTAACCCAACAGGGGCTTTCGGGCAAGTAGTAGCGTCTAAGTTAGCAATAGCCCACGCTCCCTATGAAACGGAGGACGGTGCCCGGTGGTACCATCCGAAGCCTCACTGTTTGAGCGTCAGCGAGTTTGAGGCTTCTTGATTCTTTTGGTTACTTTTCTCATCAAGGAGAAAAGTGACAAACGCCCGCAGAGCGAGTCATGAGTCAAGAGTTCTGAATCAGGGAATAGGAAGTAGTAGCTTGAGAGGCAGATTGGGTTGTTGGTGAGAACACCAACAACGGCGGAACACCAACAACGGCGAATGGCTGGCAAAGCAGCAAGTAGAAAAGAAAGGCACGGAAGTAACTTCCGCGCCATAGAAGAGCAAGAGTGAATTTGAGGCTAGTGCCTTACTGATTTGCGAACTTCAGACCATGGCAGGTCCAAGTCACAGACTTGAATCATGGCAGGAATAAGGGAATGTTTTCCTTCTTTCACCCCTTCGAACTTTAACCTCTTTGAACTTTAACTTCTTTGAAGGTTTGTTTGTGAACGAGATACACATTCAACTCTGGTACAAACATAAAATCGGATAGGGGCTGTTTTTCAGAAAACAGCCCCCATTCGATTTTATAGATCTTCCTCCCGCGCAAGCAGAAAGCTTTTTACCAGCTGGAACCAGCCCCGCCGCCTCCAAAGCTACCGCCGCCGAAGCCGCCGAAACCACCTCCGCCGCCTCCTCCAAAGCCGCCACCGCCGCCCCCAAAGATGCCGCGTCCGCCGGAGAAATCCCCGAAGATCACGGGTGGGAAGAATGGTCCGCCCAGGGTACGCATGCCGCCGCCCCGGCCACCTCGTCCGCCACCGCGCCGACTAATGATGAAGATAAGGATGAGCAGGCCAATGATGATCCAGAGGAGGGGAAAACCGCCTCCTTCTTCGCTTTGTTGCTGGCGCGGATCGGCTTTGTATTCGCCGCTGGCTACGTCAATAATGAAGCTGGTGCCTTTGTCAAGACCGGCGTAGTAGTTGCCTTGCTGGTATTCGGGTTTGATGGTGTATTCTGTAATGCGTTTGGCAATGGCGTCTGGCACCACGCCTTCCATGCCGTAGCCGGTGGCAATGAACACGCGCCGTTCCTTTACCGCAGTAAGAATGAGAATACCGTTGTTCTTGCCCTGCTGGCCAATGCCCCACTGCTCGGCTAGCCTGAAAGCATAGTCAGACACATCATAACCGCCAATGGAGGTGATGTTGACAACGGCAATCTGGGTGGAAGTGCTGTCATTGTAGTTGACCAGTTTCTGCTCCAGGGCCTGCTCTTCCTGCGGACTCAGAATATCGGCTAAGTCATTGACCAGTCGCGGCGGATTAGGGCGTGGCGGAAAATCCTGCGCCAGTCCTTGCCAAGCCCACAGCCATAAAACCCCCAGAAGCCAGATAGATTTTCTCATTTACTTTTGATTCTCGTCAAGGGAACTGCCAAAGGAGATATCGTCAGACAGCTCGTTGATGTCTGAGTGGTCTCCGGCGTATGGGAAATAGCTTTTGAGTTGTTCGCCGGCCATTTTAATGCCTTTGCTCAGACCGTCGGCGTACTTGCTCTGTTTGAAATCGGCAATCACTACTTTGTTAATTTCTACCCAGAAATCTTTGGGCACCACGGCGTTGATGCCGGCATCGCCTAGGACGGCAAACTTGTGGCTTTTCATGGCCACGTAGAACAGCACGCCGTTCCTGAGTTTGGTTTTGTGCATGTTCAGGTAAGCAAAAACCTGGGTAGCACGGTCCAGCACTTCACCCTCACAGGTATCCTCAATGTGCACCCGTACCTCGCCCGAGGTATTCCGCTCGGCCTCCTGAATGGCCTGTAGAATGACGGCTTCGTCTGTGTCAGAGATGGTATCGCGTGGCATCCTTCTTTTGATTAAGAATTAGGAATGAGGAATTAAGAAGTATGAAGGAGGTGTTTTTGGCCTGTTCTAAGTAAAACAGGCCAAAAGCAGCAATGATTTCCAGAGTACGGATTACTTAGCAAAATAACTGTTACGGAAATCTTGCTACGTGATACGTGCTACTTACTGCCAGCTTAGAACTGGACCGTAGGGGCGTTTTGGGCACCGGCTTCGGCCTGGAAGTATCCTTTGCGCTCAAACCCGAACCAGCCGGCGAAGAAATTCCGCGGGAACGACCTGATGTAGGAGTTATACTCCTGCACGGAGGTATTGAACTTCTGCCGCTCCACGGAGATCCGGTTCTCAGTGCCTTCCAGCTGCGCCTGCAGTTCCAGGAAGTTCTGGTTGGCTTTCAGGTCGGGGTACGCCTCGGCGGTAGCCAGTAACCGCGACAAAGAACCACTTAACTGACCTTGCACCTCCTGGAACCGCTGGATGTTCTCGGGCGTCAGTTGGTCGGCGTTCAGCTGGATGCTGGTGGCTTTAGAACGGGCCTCAATTACCTGGGTAAGGGTTTCTTTCTCAAAGTTGGCGGCTCCTTTCACCGTGTTCACCAGGTTAGGCACCAGGTCGGCCCGGCGTTGGTAGGAGTTCTGCACCTGTGCCCATTGGCTGGACACGTTCTCGTCCATCTGTACCATGGTGTTGTATCCACAGGAACTCTGCGAAGCCAGAATCACCAAGCCAACAAGGTAAAGCAATACTTTTTTCATAGTAGGGTTGTTTATCAAAATAGGTAGTTATTACATGGGTATTTCTTTGCCCAGAGGCACCTTCTATACGTAGCAGCAAGAGAAAATATGCGTTTTCAACATAATTTCCTTAAACCGGCCCTAAAACGGTAAGCTACCAAGTCTCACTGGTTTACGTAAAAGCTTGTTTCTAAAGATAAGAAGCTTCTTTTTAAATATTCAGAAAACACTATTAATATTTTGAAGGCGATACAAGTAGGTGGCTCTTCTGGGCAGGCAGAATGCCGGAAAACCAGAGGAATTGCGTAGCTTGTGGTGAGAAGCCTTCTTTTGCAGAATATGAAAGCACTAATTCCGGTAGCTGGAATGGGTGCCCGTTTACGGCCCCACACCCACACTCAACCTAAGGCGCTGGTTCCCATTGCCGGTAAAGCCATTCTGGGGCATATTATTGAACGGCTGCAAGCCGCAGGCATCACGCAATTTGTCTTTGTGGTAGGCTACCTGGGCGAGAAAATCATGCACTACGTGCAACGCAAGTACCCCAATATTGAGGCAGAATTTGTGATTCAGCAGCCCCGCGAGGGCTTGGGCCATGCTTTGTGGTCGGCGCGGGAGTCTTTCCGGAACGAGGAAAACGTGCTCATCCAGTTAGGCGATACCAT
Organism: Sabulibacter ruber; assembly: GCF_017355955.1. GTDB lineage: Bacteria > Bacteroidota > Bacteroidia > Cytophagales > Hymenobacteraceae > Nibribacter > Nibribacter ruber_A. Next base: position 174,834 of record NZ_JAFFID010000002.1, read on the forward strand.
TGTGGATGTGGACATGGCACAGCTTCTGGCGTCTGAACACACCATGCTGGCCGTAAAGACCGTGAAAACGCCCACCATGTTCGGGATTGCCGAAATGGACCTCGAGGGCTTTATCACCAAAGTAGTAGAGAAACCCAAGATTCCTAAATCAAACTCGGCGCTGGTGGGCCTGTACAAGATTGCGCACCCGGCCAAACTGGTGGATTCATTGGAGCATATCATCGTCAACGATATCAGAACCCAGAACGAGTACCATCTCACCGATGCGTTGATGCACATGATCCAGAACGGCGAGAAGATGGTGTCGCTCACCGTGGACCACTGGTTTGACTGCGGCCGCAAAGACACACTGCTCCAGGCCAATGCCACCCTGCTCAACCGCCCCGAGTTCAAGCGGGTAGAGTACCTGGATTTCCCCAATACCATCATCATTCCGCCGGTGAGCATTGGCAAGGGCGTGCACATCACAAACTCCATTGTGGGGCCCAACGTGGCCATTGGCGAGGGTGCCATCCTCAACTACACCATTGTGCGTAACTCCATCATCGGCGGCTACGCCGAACTGGGCTACGCCGTATTAGAGGACTCGCTGGTAGGCTCAGACTCTGCCCTGAAAGGCCTGAGCCAGCGCCTGAACATTGGCGACAGCACCGAGATTGATTTTAGCCACTGATTTTTAGTAGCAAGTAGCACGTATCAGGTAGCACGACTTTATAGTAGAACATTCATCCATCATGTAGCATCAAACAAGGCTGTAGTCTTGCTACTTGCTACATGATACTTGAGACCATGAGCAACAGAATCACCCAGCTTTTCAATATCCAATATCCCATTATACAAGCCGGCATGATCTGGTGCAGCGGCTGGAAACTGGCCTCGGCTGTGAGTAACGCCGGTGGCTTGGGCCTGATTGGAGCTGGCTCCATGTACCCAGACACCCTGCGTGAGCACATTCAGAAATGCAAGAAGGCGACAGACAAACCCTTTGGCGTAAACGTGCCGCTGCTGTACCCAGACCTGGAGGAGCACTTCAGGATCATCCTGGAAGAGAAAGTACCGGTGGTGGTCACCTCGGCCGGAAACCCCAAGACCTGGACCAAGGTGCTGCAGGAAGACGGGGCCAAAGTGGTGCACGTGGTGAGCAACGTGAAATTTGCCCGCAAGTGCGAGGAAGCCGGAGTAGACGCCATTGTGGCCGAAGGATTTGAAGCCGGGGGCCACAACGGCCGCGAAGAAACGACTACCTTCTGCCTTATTCCCATAGTGCGCCAGGCGGTAAACCTGCCTCTAATCGCCGCGGGCGGCATTGCGAATGGAGCCGGAATCTTCGGGGCGTTGGCGCTTGGGGCCGAGGGCGTACAGGTAGGCAGTCGGTTTGTGGCCAGCGTAGAGTCCAGTGCGCATCCCAGCTTCAAGGAACGTGTGATAAACGCCCAGGAAGGCGACACCGAACTCTCCCTGAAACAACTCACCCCCGTGCGCCTGCTCAAAAACAAGTTCTACCAGGACGTGAAAGCTGCGGAACTGCGGGGAGCCACCAACCTGGAGTTAGCACAGTTACTAGGTTCCCGCCGGGCCAAACGCGGCATGTACGAGGGCGACTTGGAAGAGGGCGAACTGGAGATAGGGCAGGCCGCCGCCATTGTGCGGGACATTAAACCCGCCGGTGAAATAGTGCAGGAGATGTGGCAGGAGCTTCTGGAGGCGAAAGCGAAGTTTTGCAAGGAGTGGTAGTACCCTTCCGTTTAGGACCATATTTTAAGAAAACAGGATAAAACGGTAGATTCTTCCTTGATGAGAGCGGAGAGGGATGTCTTTGCCATTCCTGACTATGCCGCGGATTTACTTCCGTAACTAAAGAGAAAGTCTCGGAAGTAGATCCGCGCCATTGAAAGCATTCTACAAAGAACTTTCCTTGTCCTCCTAAAAGGATCTTGTGGGCGAATGGTATTGACGTTTACTCCAGCGCTTTTCTAGCCTTCTCTCAAGATCTTTCCAAGATGACAGAAAAGAGCAGCATTATATAAAGGTATTTCAACACGCTACAGAAGACATCTTCTCCGTATACTTCACCATGGCAACCATCAAAGATTATATCACCATTGACCCAGAGATTCTGGCAGGTCAGCCTGTGTTCAAAGGAACCCGAGTCCCTATTGAGACACTGTTCGTGCACTTGGAAAAGGGGGTTTCACTGGATGAGTTCTTAGAGGATTTCCCTACCGTAGATAGAGAACAAGCCGTAGCCGTGTTAGGAATAGCCGGAAAGCTGGTCACGTCTAAAAACATAGAGCAGTTGTATGAAACTGCTGCTTGACGAGAACCTCCCTAAACGACTGAAGCTGGATTTCGAGGAACATGAAATTTATACCGTGTGGGACAAAGGGTGGAACGGGAAGAAGAACGGAGAGTTAATGCAGTTGCTCCTGGCAGAAGATTTTGATGCCCTCCTTACCTTCGATAGAAACCTTCAATTCCAGCAGAATTTCACCAAATACGCCGTTCCGGTTCTCGTCCTGGCCGCTCCAGATAACACCTATATCACGCTGAAGGCACTTGTCCCCGCGTTGAAGGAAGTTTTGGCTACGCCATTGGTGCCGGGACCAATCATCATCACAACTTCATAAATCCTTTGTCCCAAAACCTCCTCACCGCCGCCCTTGCCCAACACGTCTCGCTCACCGCAGAGGAGGAAGCGGCGTTCCTGGCCATCTGCACCACACAGGAGGCGAAAAAGAAGGAGTATTTGCTGCGCACGGGCGAGCTGAACCATGCCATCTATTTTGTGCAAAGCGGCTGTTTACGGTCGTTTATCATTGACAAGGCGGGTAAGGAGGTGAATCTGGAGTTTGCGGTGGAGCGCTACTGGATCAGCGACATCGCGTTCAGTAAACCGGCCATGCTGTCTATTCAGGCGCTGGAAGCTACGCAGTACGCGCAGATCAACATCAATGCCTTTGAGCAGCTCACGCAGGAACGCCCCGTTTTCAACCTGTTTTTCAGGAAATTGCTCCAAAACGGCTACTTCGCGTTCAAGAAGCGGATGCTCACCGGCATGACCCAAACAGCCGCCGAGAACTACCGCGATTTCCTGCTCAAGTTCCCAGACCTGAGCCAGCGCATTCCGCAGTACCACATCGCTTCGTATCTAGGCATTACGCCGGAGTTTTTCAGCACCATTAAATCTGAGGGGCTGGATTTGTACCGGCAGGCGATTTCTTAAACTACCTTATTCTTTTCGGCTCCGCCGCGCGCGATCTTTGTACTGTGAACCTGCGGCAGAGAGAGGTTGTTTTGCCAGTAGCTGCCGCGGCGATTTCACTTTTCTTGATCCATACTTGCCAACATGATGGAACGGAGAACTTTTATTAAATCACTGGCAGCAGGAGCAATCACCATGACAACTTTAAGCGCATTCCGGAAATTCACCGAGGAACTGACGCCTCAGGACTATACCATGCCGGTGCTCTTCATTGGGCACGGCTCTCCCATGAACGGCATTGAAGACAACGAATTCAGCCAACGCTGGAAGAAGATGGCGCAGGAGATTCCCACGCCCAAGGCGGTGCTGGTGGTATCGGCGCACTGGTTTACCAAGGGCACCAAGATCACGGCCATGGACTTCCCGCAGACCATCCATGATTTCGGCGGATTTCCCCAGGAACTGTTCGCGGTGCAGTACCCGGCTCCCGGCAATGCTGCGCTGGCCCAGGAAACCGTTGACCTGATCAAGAGCGCCCACGTGGAGCTGGACCATGACTGGGGCCTGGATCACGGCACCTGGACCATCATCCGGCACATGTACCCCGAGGCCAATATTCCGGTGCTGCAGCTCAGCATTGACTACACCAAAGGGCCGCAGTACCACTATGAGCTGGCCAAAGAGCTTCAGGCGCTGCGCAGGAAAGGCGTGCTCATTGCCGGCAGCGGCAACATGGTGCACAACCTACGCATGATGAACTGGGCCATGATCAACGGGGGCGGTTATGACTGGACCCACACCATGAACGAGAAATTTAAGGATCTCATCCTGAACCGCGATCACCAGCCGCTCATCAACTACCAGACCCTGGGCAAGGAAGCGCTGATGGCCATTCCTACGGTAGAGCATTACCTGCCGCTCATTTACACGCTGGGGTTGCAGGGCAAAGACGAAGAAGCCTCGTTCTTCAACGATAAAATGGTGGGTGGCTCGCTGACCATGACCTCCGTGAAAATTGGGGCGTAACCTCAAGGCAGAACATACTTCCAATCAAAAGAGGCCGATCTGTTTTCGGCCTCTCTTGTTTAAAACAGCTTCAAAACGCAGCTTCTTTCTCCTGATTTTTTACCTTGGGGCAGCATTCACGGGCACTTGCCGCCGTGAGTGGCCGCACGATGATCAAATACGTCCTTTTCGATTTCGATGGCACGCTGGTAGACTCCAAAGACGCTTTCCTGACCGTCTTCAACCAACTGGCCGCCCAGGAAGGCTTTCTCCCGCTGAAGCACGAGGAACTGCCCTACCTAAGAACCCTCACCATTCCGCAGCGCGCCAGGCACCTGAACTTTCCGCTGTACAAACTGCCGTTCTTCACCCTCAGGCTGTACAAGCTCTACAAGCAGCAACTGCATCAACTGGCTTTGTTTCCGGGCATCCGGGAGATGCTGCAGACGCTGGCGGCACGAGGCGTTGAACCGGTCATTGTCTCGTCTAACTCAGAGGCCAATATCAGGGCGTTTCTGGAGCAACACGGCATTCAGGAGATAAAAGAAGTCCTGACTTCGAGCCGAATCTTCGGGAAGGACACCATGATCAACCGTTTCCTGAAAGCGAAAAACCTGACGTCGCCGCAGGTGCTCTACGTGGGCGATGAACTCCGCGATGTACTGGCCTGCCGGAAAAGCGGCATCAAAATCATCTGGGTCAGCTGGGGATACGATGCGCTGGAAGTAGTGCAGCCCGCCGCCCCGGATTACCTGGCGCATTCTCCCGGGGAGATTTTGAAAGTCATTCCTGTTATTTAACAGCTCATCAATATGGTATTCCCTCAACCAAATAAGTTGATAATTGAAGATGTGAAGATGTGGATGGACGGAGGAACTGTTACATTGACGCTGCAAGAACACAACTCCAAAACATGCGAGATTGAGTTTGTTCAAAAGGTGAGTCTCAAGCGGTATGAAAATTTACCTCGGCCAGGAAGCTTACTCTTGAACGGAAACGAAATCGAAGTCAGATCCAAAGATGAGGAAGAGATACTTGCCGCAGTTGCCAAGGCAGAATTTAGTAGTAGCATCAAAAATGAAGAAAGGAAAGCTCTGAGTAGAGTTATCGATGACTGTATTGAGTTTGCCAAATCAGATAAATACGTTGAATTAGCTAACAAATTCACGCGCTAGAAATTACAAGATGAGTTCTAAGCGCTAGAGACCACCCGGCACTCTCACTCCTGTTTTCCCGCCATTTTCCCGAAACTGCCTCTAAAACAGGAAATCCTTTCATCTCATTTCTGAGGATTCGTCTAAGTGATTGGGCGGTTGGTCTAAATGATTTTTCAGGCTGCTGAACTCTGTTTTACTTGGAGCCATGCAAGGAGCCGATGGTTGAAATCGGGCTCCAAGTTTCCACCTAAACTTACCAGGCCATGCTCCGAAACAAAGACTTTCTCGTGCTTCTCATCCGGCTCTTTTTAGGCTACGTCTTCTTCTCGGCAGGAATCTGTAAACTCACGCACGGGAACTTCGGGCAGCTGATTGGTCCGCCCTGGCTGGAGGAAGCGTTAGCCAAGCACGGTCTTGGCTTGTTTGCGCAGGTGGTGGCGGTATGTCAGGTGTTAGTAGGCACTTTGCTGTTCACGCAGCGGTTCAGTTTGCTGGGTGCCGTGATGCTGGTGCCCATGAACGTATCCATTCTGGCGGTCACCGTTTCACAGAACTGGACCGGCACGCCGTATGTGAATGCCGTGTTCCTGCTGCTGAACCTGAGCTTGCTATTGTATGAATACAAACGGTTCCAGTTCCTGTTTTCTTCCGATGTAGTAACTTCTGCCGAGGTCACTCCGCTGGAGCAGTTCCGGAGCGGGAAGTTGCCTTACGCTATATTAGCAGCAGCGCTGGGCACCATGGTTTCCACCCAATTCAGTTATGACGTGACCAACGGGTTCGGGCTGCTGACCTTTGGGTTAGCCGGAGCGTGCGTGTTGTTGCCGGCCGCACTTAGCAAGTTGGAGAAAGTGATGGTGGCGCAGGCTATTGCCAATATGTTCCTGATGACGTTAGGGAAGATATCCGGGGCTTTGCCGGTGCTAGCCGTGAACTCGGGCATATTGCTGGTGCTGCTGTTGGTGAACCTCTGGTTGAAATCCAGAAGCGCCCCGGCAATCCAATCAGAACCTTCTGTTTCGGCGGTATAATCGAAAAAACACCCGAGAATTACTACCTTGCTGTGGCTTCACTTGATAGAGAAGATTCCTGTTGAACGGCTAACCGAGCAGCGCCATGGCAGCACCTACCACGTTTTACCAGCAGTTTCCGCCTCCGCCGCATCTGGCCGAGTTCGTGCGGTATTTCTGGGTTGCCGAGGGGCAGGAGATCTCGGCACCGTACCACTTCAGCTCCGTGGCCAATGGTTGCGCCCAGCTCACGTTTCACTACAAAGGCTCGTTTCTTTCGCCCTGCTCTAACCAGGCGGTGCCGGAGTTTTACCTGTACGGCCCGTCCAATAAACCCACCGAGATCATCACGCAGGAGAACTTCGGGATGATAGGGGTGGCACTGTACCCGTACACGGCCAGTTTGCTGTTCGGGACCTCAGGGCAGGAGGTGAGCAACAAGGTGACGGTGGTGCAGGATGTTTTCGGGAGCGGCTTGCGGGTGCTGGAAGAGCAGATCGCCACCTCGGCCTCGCACCAGGAACGCATGGCCTTGCTCACCCAGTTCTTAGCCGGGCACCTGCTGCACAACAAACGCAGCTATGCACCTCTGGTAAAGCTGATCAAAGCCGAGATTGATGCCGGGCAACTGCCCGATGCCGAGAAACTCTACGAGCAACTGTACCTCTCCCGCCGGCAGTTTGAGCGCCGGTTCAAAGATCTGCTGGGCTTTAACCCGCGGGAATACACCAAGATTCAGCGGTTCCGGTACTCCCTGCAGCGCTACCAACAAGACCCGGACCAGAGTTTCACGCAGTTGGCGCTCTCCAGCGGCTACTATGACCAGGCGCATTTCAATCGTGATTTCAAGGAGTACTCCGGCGTCACGCCCACCACGTATTTCTCTGAGGACGCGCAGTCCCAAGGCTTGCAGCTGTAACCTGAAAAATGTCGTTCTGGTACAATTCTTCGGCTCCGGGCGCTTCTACTTTTGCCCTGTACTTTAACAATCAAGGACATGGTAAAAGCAATTCATCTCACCGATGCTTCCTTTGAGGAGGCCATACAATCTGACAAACCCGTACTGGTAGACTTCTGGGCCGAGTGGTGCGGACCTTGCCGCATGATAGGCCCCGTAGTGGAAGAGCTGGCGAAGGAATACGAAGGCAAAGCCATTGTAGGCAAGCTGGACGTAGACGCCAACCCGGTGATTACCTCCAAATACGGCGTGCGCAACATGCCTACGCTATTGGTGTTCAAGAACGGCCAAGTGGTAGACAAGCAAGTGGGCGCCGTGCCCAAGTATGTGCTGGAGAAAAAACTGGCGGCGCACTTGTAAGGAGATTTAACTATTCTTTTCTCCTGTCCTCCTGAAAGGATCTTAGGTATGAACGGCAGAGGCGTTTCAGTACGGCTTTTCTAGTTCGCCCACAAGATCCTTTCAGGAGGACAAAGGGAGGAATAGCTGCTAAAAACAAAAGAGGCGGGAGCGTTTCCGGCCTCTTTTTGTGAAAACAGGGTTGAAATATGATGCTCTTGGGCTTTGAGTTCAACCCTTATCCTCCAAAGCGAAGGATTAAGCACCAAGTGGAGAATCCAACTAGATGGAGAATGGACGAGTAAAGGGTATCCCGCTTTCTAACTATCCTTCGGATTACATTGACAAAAAGCAAGACTAGGCTCATGAGGCCTACCAAGAAGAAAGAAAAGACATCAAGATTGGGTGTACACGATCCAGACTTGAACTGTGAAGCAGTATTGAATATAGTGACCAGAATGACTACAACAAAGTAGAACATCAAGGTATAACTAGCGTTTTCTAACTCGGCCTTCTTAAGTGATTCCATTCATTAGAATTTTCATCCTTGCTTAAGTATAAGTCTACCTGTTTTTCTCACGGATACAACAGATACTTCTTGCGCATCTCTTTGAAGGCTTTCAGGCCGGGCTCCCAGGTTTTCCGGATTTGCTCTTCAGACCAACCTTCTTCTATCTGTTTCCGGAAATCGGCTACGCCGGCCAGGCGCTCAATCACGCCCATCTGCTTGCTGTAAGAAGAATCAAAGAACCGCGCTTTCTCGGGGTAGGCTTTGTAGAGTTCTATCATCCAGCTCAGGTTAATCTGGCGTTTCTTTCTGAGTTGCTCTACGTCATAGTTCCGCAAGTCCAGGCCGTAGCATGCTTCATTCATGTGCAGCGGGGTTTCGCTCATGCCTTTGATGCTCACGGGGGTGAAAGTAAAATCGTATTTGCCTTTCAGCGCCGGAGCACCTAACACCGTGAAAGGCATGTGCGTACCGCGTCCCTGGCTGATGATGGTTCCTTCAAACAAGCACAGGCTTGGGTACAGCATCACACTCTGCGGGGTGTTCAGGTTAGGCGAGGGGTTCACCGGCAGCACATACGGCATGTCATGGTTGTAATTGGCCATCTTGATGATGTTAAGCTTGTTCAGTTTCAGGCCTTTCTCCATCCAGCCTTCGCCGTTTACCATCTGGGCGAACTCACCAACGGTTAAGCCGTGCGCAATAGGAATAGGAAACTGCCCGATGCCCGATTTATACTTCATGTCCAGGATGGGTCCGTCAATCATGTAAGCGTGTGGGTTGGGGCGGTCCAGTACCATCAGCTCCACGTTGTGCTCGGCGCAGGATTCCATCACGTCGCGCAGGGTGTTGATGTTGGTGTAGAAGCGCACGCCCACGTCCTGGATGTCATAGATGAGCACGTCTACGCCCGCCAAATCTTCTTTGCTGGGCTTCCGCTTTTTACCATACAGCGAGATGATAGGAATGCCGGTTTTGGCGTCTACCTCGTCGTCTACCTTCGCGCCGTTGCTGGCGTTGCCTCTGAACCCGTGCTCGGGCCCGAACACCTTCACAATCTGAATTCCGGAGGCCAACAGGCTATCTACACTGGATTTGCCCCCAATGATGGAAGACGGGTTCACCACCATGGCCACTTTCTTGCCTTTCAGGTACGGCACGTATTTCTGGGTTTGGTCGGCACCCGTCATCAGGGTTTTAGCCGGTTTAACCTCGGCAGTACCACCCGATGAAGCCGTGGACGAAGCGGTAGTGGTGGAGGCTTTAGAACAGGAAGAGCAGCCCAGCATCAGCGAGAGCAAGCCAATGGACAGGCAGGACAGGAGGGATTTAGTCATAGTTTGGGAGAAATAGTGCGATAAAGGCGCAAGATGAAAGTTTGCTGCCAAAGTAGCAATTGAACGGCGGTCTGAGTTGAAATATTTGAATTCCAGGCAACAGAGCTCGGGAGCATGGGGGAAAGACGCTGCGTTTTTCGCCGGTTTTCTGGAAAGCAGCCACAAAACCGGGCTTCTTCCCTTAAGTATTTTGTATATTGAACCACCATTACATGGCATAGAACCATATCTTATGTACGTCTATGGAGAAAATGTACCGCCTGTTGTTCTTCGGTTTTCTTCTGCTGACCGCCTGCCAGAACAAGGCAGATCTTCAAATGAAAGGAATGAGCACCGCTCTTCTGTCTCTGGTCATGCAACTGCAACCCAGCAACTCTCCCCTGAAAGAGTATGAAGTGTTCCTCGCCCGGTTAGACAGTGCAGAGGTCACCAATGTCTCAGAAGCCGCAGAAGAGTATGCTGCTTTGTTCAAAGGACAGCCCCAGCCACTCGCAGATTCAGGATACGTGCTTTTTGAACAGTTTTACCAGCGGGTAGATAAAACGCTCAACCACCTGCATCGCAGAGCCTCCACCGATTTCAGGCCGTTGGCTGTAAATTACGAAGAATCCCGTCTGGGTTCCTTGCCTCAGGAACTGATGGACTACAACCAGATCATGAGAGAGAACGGGTTTGAAGTTGCTCTCATTGATCTGCTGGACGGAGGCACCTACCTAAAGCAAAACCGAAACTTCATAGCCACTCACTTTTACTCCTTCATCAGCCCTGATCTGAAAGAGTACCTGGAGCAGATAAACAAAGAAACCAAAGAAGGATTCTCTGATGTAGGCGGCCTGGCCATTATTGAAGAAGTCTTTGTGGACCGGGTTATCTGGTGGGAGAACTTTGTCGCCAAGCATCCCAACTTCATTTGGGCCAAAGAAAGCGAGGCCAGAAAGAAGTTCTATTTCACCGTTCTGCTGCAAGGCCTGGTCAACAACCCCGTGCTCTCTTTGGAAAGAAATAAGCTGGACACTTATTTTGCGGTGGCCTACCAGGAGTTACATAAATGCGCTCCTTATTCAGAAGCCAACAAGCTGGTACAACCTTACCTCAAAGCCTTGAAACGCTCAGACAGAACCCGGGCGAATGCGCTGCTGAAGCAGTACAAAAAAGACGGGATTATCCTTAATGCGTCAGAACCGGAGTCTTGATTCCATATAAAGCAGGAATACTTCTTTGGAGGAGGTTACTGTGCAACTTGGAATAATCAACTCTAACCATCTCCTGTCATCTTGGAAAGATCTTGTGGGTGAACTAGAGAGGCATTGAATAGCTGCTACTACCGTTCGCTCACAAGATCCTTTCAGGATGACAGAAGAGAGACAGAAAGGAGCCTAAAAGCAAAGAGCCTAGAAACGTGAGTTTCCAGGCTCTTTTGGTAAAAACTACTTTAAAACTGTTACTTTAGATCCAATCACTTCCCATCTTCCAGACCTATGAGAGGATTGCTCTATTTGCTTTCAGGCGTCTTGCTTCTTGCAGCGGCATGCCAAAAAACTAGTCCCCCCCAACAAGAGACGAAGGCGCCAGCGCAACTTTCTGAGGAAACAAGTACACCAAAAGTGTCTCCGCTAACAGAATATCAGCAGTTCCTGGCGAAACTAGATAGCGGAGATGTTACCAGCGTATCTAAGGCAGCAGACAAGTACACCTCTTTATTCAACAGCCAATCCACTTCAATTGCAGACTCTGGCTATGTATTTTTCGATAGGTTTTACTTAAGAGTAGACAACACTATAAACGAAATACATTTAAATGACACTACTGATTTTTATCCTTTAGTAACAGAAACAGAAGGACCTATTCCAAAGAAGTTAGTGGATTATGAAAGAAAAGCTGAGGCAAATGGTTTTGAAATAGCGGTGACAGAAGGAGGCACCTATCTCGACCAAAACCGTGACTTTGTAGCTAATCATTTCTATACCTTTGTAAGCCCAGACTTAAAAGAATATTTAGAACAAGTAAATAAAGAAGACAAAGAAGGCTTTGATGAAGATGCAGGTATAACTGTTACCCCCACTCAATTTGCTGACAGAATTATTTGGTGGGAGAATTTTCTTGAGAAGCACCCTAACTTCATTTTTCAAAAAGAAGGAGAAATGCTTTTGGAGAGTTATATGACAATTATCTTAACGGGAATGGACAATACCCCCGTTCTAAGTTTTGAAAATAATAGGTTAGATTCTTATTATGCAGAGGCTTACCAGTATTTACAAAAGAAGGCCCCAAATTCAAAAGCGAACAAAGTTGTTCAGCCCTATTATAAAGCGCTTCAGAAAGGTAACACAGCCACTGCTAATGCCCTACTAAAGCAGTACCAGAAAGCAGGAATAATATACAACCCAGTATCAGATTGAGGTATAATCCCATATAAAAAACAAAGGAGGCCGGTAAACTTTCGTTTCCGGCCTCTTTTCTATAAAACTACTCTAAAATGGGAACTACTATTCTTTGTCAATCAGCTCCACGCTACGTTTCACAAACGCGGTAAGGGCAGCACCGGAAAGCATGTTCTGCGACAGCAACGCCAGGTCGTAGGCCTGTTTCGCGATCTTCTCGCCGCGCTCGTCGTTGTGCTTGAGGATGCGGTGGTTGATAGGATGGTTGGCGTTGATGGTCACGTTGTACATGTCTGGGAAGTTGCCCATCATCATGCCACCGCCGCCCATGCGGTTCATGTCTTTCATGCGGCGCATGAACTCAGGCAGGGTGATGATTACCGGCTGGTCATCGGTGCTCAAAGCCTCTACACCCACGGTCATGTTCTGGTTGTTGATGGCTTTCTCAAACAGCTCCTTCAAACGCTTGGTCTCGTCTTCAGACAATACGCTGGCCGGTTTGGCATCAGTCTCAATGAGTTTATCGATGGTGTCGGCGTCTACGCGTTTCAGGGTTGTTTTCTCCAGTTTCTGCTCTAACTGACCGATGAAGTGCGGGTCAATCATGGTGTCCAGCTTCACCACATCGTAGTTGCGGTTCTTGGCGGTCTCAATGAAGGCGTGCTGCTTCTCGGCATCAGTCGTGTACAAGATCACCAATTGGCCGTTTTTATCGGTTTGGTTGGCCTGCACGTAGTTGCGGTACTCTTCTAGGGTGTAGAATTTCTCGTCGGTGCTTTGCAGCAGGGCGAAGTCTTTGGCTTTCTCGTAGAACTTGTCATCAGACAACATGCCGTACTTCACGAACACCGCGATGTCGTTCCACTTTTCTTCGTAAGCGGTGCGGTCTTTTTTGTAGATCTCGTTCAGTTTATCGGCCACCTTACGGGTAATGTAGGTGTTGATTTTCTTCACGTTCGCATCGGCCTGCAGGAACGAGCGGCTCACGTTCAACGGAATGTCTGGTGAGTCAATCACGCCGTGCAGCAGCATCAGGAACTCCGGAACTACGTCTTTCACTTCATCGGTGATGAATACCTGGCGGCTGTAGAGCTGGATTTTGTTTTTCTGGAAATCGAACTCATTCTTCACTTTAGGGAAGTAAAGAATACCGGTCAGGTTGAACGGATAGTCCACGTTCAGGTGAATCCAGAACAGCGGGTCCTCAGAGAAAGGATACAGTTCTTTGTAGAAGTTCTTGTAGTCTTCGTCGGTCAGTTCAGACGGAGACTTGGTCCAGATCGGGCTCGGGTTGTTGATGGTCTCGCCGTTGAACTCAACCGGAATGGGTAAGAACTTGCAGTATTTGTTCAGGATAGATTGCAAGCGGGCTTCTTCCAGGAACTCCTCAGAATCCTCGGCGATGTTCAGGATCACATCGGTACCACGCTCGGTGCGAGTTCCGGTAGTGATGGAGAACTCCGTAGAACCGTCGCAGATCCAGTGCGCAGGCTCCGCGCCATCCTGGTGCGACAAAGTGTCAATTTCCACGGTGCTGGCCACCATGAAGGCAGAATAGAAACCTAAACCGAACTGCCCGATGATCTGGCTCTTGTCGGTAGAGTCTTTGTAGCGCTCCACAAACTCAGTAGCGCCGGAGAAAGCGATCTGGTTGATGTATTTCTTGATCTCCTCGGCGGTCATCCCTATCCCGTTGTCCGAGATGATGATCTGCTTTTTCTCTTTGTCCACCTTCACGGTCACCTTCAGGTCACCCAGGTCGCCTTTCAGTTCACCAATCACCGACAAACGCTTGGCCTTCTGGCTCGCGTCTACGGCGTTTGAAACCAACTCACGCAAGAAGATCTCGTGGTCTGAGTACAGGAACTTCTTGATGATGGGGAAAATGTTCTCGGTGTGAATCGAAATCGTGCCTTTTTCTTCCATTTCCGTTTATATCGATGTGTATGTAATTAATTACTATTTTTTTTCTCTTTCGGTGTCCTGTTTCCCTGTTTTTAATCTGTTTTCCAGAAAACAGGCCAGGAACAAGCACTTCTTCGTTCCTCTCTAAAGAGCAACTTCTTGAATCCGCGCCATTGCTGAAAGCAATTGTCAATGAACAATCAGCAATTCTCCCTTTGGCAAAAGCTGTTCCAGCCGGGCAAAAATGACAGGATGTCAGCGTTGGCGTGCGCAAAAGCGGCAGGATTTTGGCTGTACCTACAAACATTTCGTATATTTGTCTGTATCCCTTGGTTGTGCGGTGAAAAACTTTACCCGGTATAGTGCCCTTTTTCTGCTGCTGCTGTTCGCGCGGGTCATGACCCCCAACGAGCTGCTGCTACGGTTGCACGCGCACGAACATACCCAGGAAAAGCCCCATGACGAGTCGCAGACGCACATAGGGCAGAAACACACCCACTGCCATACCGACAACCTTTTCCACGCCCCTTTCCAGCCCGGAGAGGCGGTGGTTCTTCCCTCGCCTGTCACGTATGAGATCCCGTTTGGAGTCTCTGCGCCCCAGGCAGGTTATAGCACTTCTGCTACCCATCATTTCCTCCGCGGCCCACCCGCCATGCAACTTTCCTAGCTTTTTCCTTGCGGGTAAGGATAGCCTGGCACTTCTGCGCTGAGCTATTTTGAGGCTGTTTTCCTGCAAACAGGCCGGAAACATTGGCTTACTCCCAAGGACGTTTGGAGGACGCTCCTCCTGTTTTTCCATTTCTTTTTTCTTACTGAGTTGCGCAAATACATAAGCTATTTTGTGCTGCTTCTGCTGTGCATTGGTCTGGCTTCGGCCGGAACCATGGCACAAACGGGTCCGGTACCGCCCCTGCAAGACGCCCCTTCTGCCGAAGATTGCGGCATTACCTTGTCTGGCACGGTTACAGACCACGAAGATCGCAGCCCATTGATAGGTGCCACCGTAGTTTTGGAGGGCACCCAACACACCAGCATCACCGATGCCAACGGTCATTACCATTTCCACGATCTCTGCCCCGGCACGTACCGGTTGGTAGTGTCTTACATTGGCTACAACCCAGAACGCCTGGAAAAATCGGTACGGGCACCCGAGGTAATCAATTTCAGGATGCACCCAGACGCCCTGCAACTGCACTCGGTGGAAGTGCGGGTGGCCCGGCAACGCGAAGAAGTTACCCAGGCTACCAGCCAGCTAAAAGGGCAGGAGCTGCGGCAGACCCAGGGTCAGTCGCTGGCCCAGTCGCTGGAGCGCATGACGGGGCTTACCAGCATCCAGACGGGACCCAG
This sequence comes from Sabulibacter ruber, assembly GCF_017355955.1. GTDB lineage: Bacteria > Bacteroidota > Bacteroidia > Cytophagales > Hymenobacteraceae > Nibribacter > Nibribacter ruber_A. Next base: position 189,986 of record NZ_JAFFID010000002.1, read on the forward strand.
CATCGCCAAACCCGTGATCCACGGCATGCACAGCAACCGCGTACTGGTCATGAACAACGGCGTGCGCCACGAGGCCCAGCAGTGGGGTTCTGAGCACGCGCCAGAGATTGACCCGTTTGTGGCTTCTGAGTTGACGGTAGTAAAAGGTGCTGCCGGCGTACGTTACGGCGCCGATGCCATAGGCGGCGTGATTCTGGTAGAACCCAAGCCCTTGAGAGACTCCGCGGGCACCAGCGCCGAGCTGAACCTGGTAGGGGTGAGCCACAACCGCCAGGGTGTGCTGTCTGGTATGGTGGAAAGCAACCCGGCGGGTATTCCGTCGCTGAGTTGGCGTCTGCAGGGCACGCTCAAAAAGGCCGGGAACAGCAAAACCCCTGACTACTATCTGGCCAACACCGGTTATCAGGAGCAGAACTTCTCGGCCGCCGCCGGTTGGACCCGCGAGAAGTTTGGGGTGGACGCTTTTTTCAGCCGATTTGACACCAAGCTGGGCGTGTTCTCGGCCTCACACGTGGGTAACCTCACCGACATCCGCAACGCCCTGCAACGGGAACACCCGGAGCCGGAAGCCGATTTCACTTATGACATTGGTGTGCCTTACCAAAACGTGACGCATGACTTGTTCCGGTTGCACGGCTTCTACCGCACCGGACCCGCCAGCCGACTGCTCTTCACCTATGCCCGGCAATATAACCAGCGCGAGGAGTATGACGCCCACGGCGACCAAAGCACCCCTGGCTTGAGGTTTGAGATCACCACCCATAGCACCGAGGCCGTCTGGGAACACCCGCTCATCAGGAACCTGAAAGGCAGCATCGGGGCCACGTACCAGTACCAGTTCAACCGGTACGAGGGCAGGTTCTTTGTGCCGTTCTACCAGATGCACACCGGTGGTTTGTTCTGGATTGAGCACTGGGAGAAAGGCAAGTGGCACGTAGAAGCAGGCGTTCGGTACGATTACCGCTATCTGCAGGCCAAGCTGTACCGCAAAGACACCCCGGAGAGAACCGGTCAGTCGGCGCTTGACAACGAGCTGCTCACGCCCACGCACCGGTTCCAGAACTTGTCTGGTACACTGGGGGCCATCTACCACTTCGGGCCGCACCTGGACCTTAACCTGAATGCTTCCACGGCCTGGCGCTCGCCTACTACCAGTGAGCTGTACAGCAACGGTATCCACCACGGTACGGGCACCTATGAGTACGGCAACGCCAACCTGGGCGTGGAGCGGGCTTACAACTTCATGGCTACGCTGGCTTACATCCAGAACAAGCGCCTGAACGGCGAGATTAGTGTGTACCGCAACTACATAGACAACTACATTTACCAGGAACCCGATACGGTGCCTACGCTTACCATCAGGGGGGCTTTCTTAACGGCCCGTCAGAAACAAGCCAATGCCACCTTTACCGGGGTAGATGTGAGTGCGTCTTACCAGTTAACGGATCACCTTTTGTTCGCCACCAAGGCGTCTCTTGTGCGGGCTTATAACCGTACCGCCGATGAGTACCTGATCTGGATTCCCACAGACCGCTACGAGAACAGCCTGCGTTATTCTGTAGAGCAGTTGGGAGCCCGGGGAGTATTTGCGCAAAACTTTATTCAAGTAAGTGGCTTAGCCGTAGCCCGGCAGCGTCACATTCCAGACAATTACCTGGCTCGGGATTACGCCATGCCACCCGCTGGTTATTTCCTGCTGAACGCCGAGGCGGGCACCACCCTGCAACTAGGCAAGCAGCAGATTGAGGTAGGCCTGATTGGCCGGAACCTCTTAAACACTGCCTACCGTGATTACCTGAACCGTTTCCGGTATTACGCCGATGAGATAGGCCGGTCCATTACCCTGCGGGTGAGCATCCCGCTGAATTTCTAACCGTATTTTTCACCAGAATAAAGACTTTAAATCCCTATGAAATCATTTTTGAAACCTTCCCTCGCTATTTTGTTCGCTGCTTCTGTGTTCCTGACCTCGTGCAGCAATGACGAAGACCCGGTGCCTACCAACGAGGAAGAACTGATTACCACCTTGCAACTGACCATGGTTCCCCAGGGCGGAGGAACTACCGTAACCGCCACGTACCGTGACCTGGACGGCGATGGCGGCGCAGCCCCAACCGTGACCGGCGCTACGCTGGCCGCCAACAAGACCTACGAAGTGACCGTGCAAGTGCTGGATGAGTCTAAGAACCCCGCCGAGGACATTACCGAGGAAGTAGAGGAGGAAGGCGATGAGCACCAATTCTTCTACGTAGTTTCCAACGGCCTGAACCTGACGGTGGCTTACAATGACACCGACAGCAACAACCGCCCCATTGGCATTCACACCAGAATCACCACGGCAGCAGCCTCTACCGGCAACCTGCAAGTAGTCCTGAAGCACCAACCCAACCAAAAAAGCGCTACCAGCACCATTAACACCGGTGAAACAGACGCAGAAGTTACTTTCCCTATTACCGTTCAATAAAGGAGATAAGCACTACAAGAGAAGGCTCCGGCAAATACCGGAGCCTTCTCTGTTTTAGGCCTGTTTTCAGGAAAAGAACTTGAATACGCCTAAGCAAAAAGGGTTGGCTCAAATGAGAACCAACCCTTTTTGCTTATCTTAAGAGTAGTACCGCTTATTCCAGCACAGGCTCCACTTTATATCCTTGGGCCCGGAGCAACTCAATTAACCCGTCTTTGCCAGGTAAATGCGCGGCTCCAACCGCTACAAAAGAAGGCTTCTTCATCATGATGTTGATGATAGGTGTTACCCATTTCTTGTTGCGCTCCTCCAGCATCAGCTTTTGTGACTCCTCGCCATCTTCCTGAGACATAATCAAGGCATACAGCCCGGCCAGATCTTCCTGCTGATACAGGTTCAGCATGTTCTTCATGAGCTTACGCTGGCGGTCAAACTGTTTTACGCTGTTCAGTAACTGCGAAGTCTGTGACTCCAGGGTGGTTTTATCAAACAAAGCTACCTGCTCTTCAGGCGACTCTAATACATACACCGTCTTGCGGGCTTTTTTGGCCAAATTCAGCAATTCCAAGTCATATGACTCAGGGTTGTAGCCCAACAGCTTTGGGTACAGCAACAACTGACCTAAATAACCGGGTTTGATGTAACGGAACTGCTGCAGGCTGCGCTCCAAGGAATCTTCCACAAACTGAGACAGTAGATTATAGTCCTGCGCCGTCATCAAAGTTTCTATGGGCTTGCTCATGCGCATGGAATTGGAAAGCAACCGTGTCAGTTTTGGGCTGTCCAGGTCAACTTCAAAGACCACGGTTTCTGATTTTTCCAGTTTTTGTGTTACCTTACTAGGCAGAACAAACTGTTCTTTAGGCACCAGGTGAAAGGTACCATAGAGATAAGAAGGCTTTAGCCCTTTGCCGCTTACTTTCCAAAGCAGCGAATTCTTTTTGGTACCGGGGGTTTCGCAAGCGCCATTCTTCGGGATAGTGATCCCAAAGAACAAGCTAACGATGAACAACCAAAAAAAAGCGCCTTTATACGTGCCCATAGAGATGAAGGTTACATAACTTCAACAAAAGTATAACTTTTTTTCAGGGCGCAATATGATTTTAGCCAATTTTCCGATAAAACGGTATAAATACGCGACCAAACCTAACCAACTGGAGATAAAGCAATTATAGCATTTAAACTATATATGCAGGTTTATAGCAAAAGTACAAAACAGTTCTACAAACAGAATTTCCCTCTTATTGCATGCACACCAGCACTACTCCGGCTCCTACAAGCAAATTACTGAATACTGCCGTTATTGTAGCCGCCCTAGGCTACTTTGTAGACATCTATGACCTGGTTCTTTTCAGCATTGTAAGGATAGCAAGCCTTAAAGACTTAGGTATCACAGATGCTACCGCGCTGCTAGAAGACGGTGTTTACCTAATAAATATGCAAATGACGGGCATGTTGCTAGGCGGTATCTTCTGGGGAGTTTTAGGCGATAAGAAGGGCAGAATTTCCGTTCTTTTCGGTTCTATCTTTTTGTACTCTGCCGCGAACATTGCTAACGGATTTGTTTCTAATCTGGAGCTTTACGCCTGGCTTAGGCTGATTGCGGGCATAGGGTTAGCCGGTGAATTGGGCGCTGGCATCACGTTGGTTTCTGAGGTCTTACCGAAAGAGAAAAGAGGGTATGGCACCACCATTGTCGCTTCGGTGGGTATTTCGGGGGCCATTCTGGCAGGGGTGATTGGCGAATATTTCCATTGGCGCACAGCTTATTTTGTAGGCGGCGGCTTAGGCTTGCTGCTGTTGCTGCTGAGAATTGGAGTATATGAATCTGGTATGTTTGAGAAAGCGCAGCAGCAGCAAGTAGCCCGAGGCAACTTCCTGAGTCTGTTCACTAACGGGGCCCGCTTCTTCAGGTATCTAAAATGCATCCTGATTGGCGTGCCCATCTGGTTTGTGATTGGCGTACTGATCACCTTTTCACCGGAGATCAGCCAGGCGTTGGGAATCACCGTGCCCATTTCCGCGGCCAAAGGCATTGCGTTTTCTTACTTCGGCCTTACCCTGGGCGATCTGGCTAGCGGGCTGTTAAGCCAGAAACTGCGCAGCCGCAAAAAGGTAGTGGTGCTGTTTCTGTTCCTGTTGGCGGGAATTATTGCGTTGTTTCTGCTGGCCCAAGGCGCCAGTGAAACGTACTTCTACGGTTTGTGCGTTGCTCTGGGCTTCGCGAGCGGTTACTGGGCGGTATTCGTGACTATTGCGGCGGAGCAGTTCGGGACCAATATCAGGGCTACGGTAACCACCACTGTTCCCAACTTCGTGCGCGGGGCCGTAGTGGCGCTTACGCTCTCGTTTAAAGGCCTGCAAGATGATCTGGGCCTGCTCACCACCGCCGCACTGCTGGGCGCCATCACCCTCCTGATCGCCCTGGTTTCCATCAGCACGCTGCCTGAGAGTTTCAGCAAAGACCTGGACTACGTAGAGTAACGTTTAGGGGCTGTTTTGGTGAAAACAGCCCCTAAATGGAAATCTGTTTAGTTTACCTTTATGTTATAAGGAACCGTGTACCTTACGGGCACCTTTTCACCATCCTGTATCCCGGGGCGCCAACGGGGCATGGCTTGAATCACCTGTATGGCATTCGCAGCCAATGATGCATGGGTTGTTTTCACTACCTTAATGTTTCCTGGTTCCCCATCTGCTCCTACCATAAAGGACAGGACTACATGTCCGTTCTGCCGGCCTTTCCGCATGTCTTTGGGTATTTCCATATTGTTGGCCAGGAACTGGAACATGGCTCTTTGCCCCCCAGGAAACTCAGGCATCACTTCAAAAGGGTAATGAGGCACCAATGTTCCCGCCTCATTGAAGCACTGTCCTCGCAGCAGCTTTCCATTGGCATATACGTCCAGGCGCTTGAGTTGCTGGTTGGCATGGTAGGTCTTTAAGGTGTCATGCAACTCCCCGTTTCTATAAGTCATTTCCCATTTCTTCTTGCCGTCCTCAAACCATACTGCTGATTTCCCTTCCAGCTTACCTTTCACATACTGTTTCTTTTCTTTCAGTTGTCCGTTCTTGAACCAGGTTTGGGACAAGCCGTCTCGTACAGAGTCTGTTTTGCTGAAATTTACTTCCTCAAACTTCTCTCCGGTAATGAAAAAATCTTTCCTATACCCTCGGCCGGTACCAGGGTCAGTGATCCGAACAACTCTATAATACGCAGCCTCCTCTTTAGAGACCTGATCAAAATCGGTGTTTAGGTAGATAATGGTGGAATCTGTCTGGCAAAAACCAGTGGCAGCGCCACCTAGCCATAACAGCATGGCTAGTAAAATTTTTCTCATTAGATTTTAGATAAACTTAGACGTGCGTTGGTTTGCAAGGCACCTTTTGTACGCTTTTGTATGTTATAGCAAGATAAGCAGTATTTTTGGAAATGATTCTTTTCAACGAAACCGTTAGCATAGACAACGCCGTGGCCGCTGAGTGGCTCCAGTGGATGCAGGAAACGCATATCCCGGAGGTGATGGCCACTACTTACTTTATAAAGTTCCAGATTGCCAAAGTGATGGAGGAGGAAGACACCGGAGGGACTACTTACGCCGTGCAATACTTCGCCCGCCACATGGATGACCTGATGGAATACCACCGCGACCATGACCAAGCCATGCAAGCTAAAATGCAGGCCAAATACGCCGGTCAGTACGCCGCTTTCAGAACCGTGTTGGAAGTGGTAGGGTAATTAGCGATAGTTGTTCGTTCCCAGTTCTTAGCACATTAAAGCGAACCTAAATGATAGGTTCCTTCTGTTTTTACCTCTCTTTTACCAAAACAGCCCGAAAGCACCTCCTGCTTTTCGGGCTGTTTTGGTGTAAACAGGCTTAAAACCGCTGTAGCTGCTCTGCCGTGAGATTGCAGTTGATCCACTCACCGTCCAGGTTGGCGCCTATACTGCGGTAGAAGTTGATAGCGGGCTCGTTCCAGTTCAGTACCTGCCATTTCATGCGCTTGTAGTTTCCTTCTTTGGCAGCCTGCACTACTTCGTTGAACAACAACCGGCCAATGCCTTTCCTCCGGTGCCGCTCGGTCACCACAATGTCTTCCAGGAACAACATCTTGCCTTTCCAGGTGGAGTAAGCGGTGTAATACAGCGCGATGCCCACAATGCCTTCCTCCGGAGACTCGGCCACGAAGAACTCAAAAATCGGCTTCTCCCCGAAGCCATCCTGGCGCATGTCTTCAATGGTGTTGGAAACCTCGTTGGGGGCTTTCTCATAAACCGCCAATTCCACAATCAGGGCATGCACGCCGGATAGATCGGCCTCGGTTCCTCTACGGACAGATACAGTTAAACTCATAATGCTTTCTTAAACGGCCTATCGGCCGATGGTGCTGCAAATTACGTCTCCACAAGCCTAAACCAAAAGGGCTCCGGCACCACTTTCACCAATTCACCAAGCCGGCTCCGGCTGCCATTCACCTTTCAAACACCTACCACTCACCTCAGAAAACGTCTCATCCGCTTAATCAGGACGGTTTTCAGTTTCCAATGGAGTTAATATTGTCCCAGACAAACAGCCAAACAGCTTTTCCCCTGAAACAAAAAACAACCACACCTATATGGAAAATAAAAGCTTAAATCATTCTGGAACGAAAGAACGGCAAGTACCACGTCAAACCACCGGCATTATGAAGCAATTACAGTCATCTCTCAAAACCCTTGCATTGCTGGCCTTCTTTCTGGGTACGGCCATAGGCAACCTTCAGGCCCAAAAAGCTCCCTCTGAAATCATCTGGGACAAATATGGCGTGCCGCACGTGTATAGCCAGAACACCCCTGAGATGTACTACGCCTTCGGGTGGGCGCAGATGCACAACCACGCCAACCTCCTGCTGGAACTCTACGGACAAGCCCGGGGTCGCGCCTCGGAATACTGGGGCGACAAATACCTCGATTCCGACAAGCAGGTACACCTTTTCAGTTTGCCCGAAACGGCCAAAAAGCAGTACGCCCAGCAACCGTTAGAAGGCAAGCAGCACTTAGACGCCTTCGTGCGCGGGGTGAACGCCTACGCCCAGATGCACCCAGAAGCTATTGATCCGGCCAAAAAGCAGGTGCTGCCTATTACGGCTTATGATGTGCTGGCCCACAGTTCCCGTGTCATTTGCCTGGAGTTCCTGGGCAGCGATGACATTAGGGCGGCGGTGCGCGAGATAACGCCCGGTTCCAACGCCTACGCCATCGCGCCATCCCGGTCGGCGTCAAAGAAAGCCATGCTGGTGACCAATCCGCATCTGCCCTGGGAGAATTTCTTCGTGTTCTTTGAGGCGCACTTGTCGGCGCCGGGGTTCAACGCCTACGGAGTGTCATTGGTGGGGCAGCCTATTTTGAACATCGCCTTCAATGATTACCTGGGCTGGACGCACACCGTGAACACCATTGATGCCTCGGACCGCTACGAGCTCACGCTGCAGAACGGCGGCTACCTGCTGGATGGTAAAGTTCAGGCCTTCGAGAAAAGGACCGTGCCGCTGAAGATCCGGCAAGCCGATGGCTCTTTGAAAACGGAGAACCTGGTCCTTGCTTCATCCAAACACGGTCCGGTGGTAGGAGAGAAGAACGGGAAAGCTTATGCCGTGCGCATTGCCGGACTGGAGAACGGACTCCTAGGCACGCAGTACCACAAAATGGCACAGGCCAAAAACTGGCAGGAGTTTGAAGCGGCGATCAAAATGCTGCAGAACCCGCTGTTCAACATCATCTACGCCGATAAAGCCGGCAACATCCTTTACCTGTTCAACGGCAACGTGCCTAAACGAAGCGAGGGCGATTGGGCCTTCTGGAACGGCACCGTAGACGGTCGGTCCTCCAAGTACATCTGGAACTCCTACCATTCCTACGAGGACCTACCCAAAGTCTTCAACCCCGGCACTGGTTTCGTGCAGAACGCCAACGATGCGCCCTGGACCAGCACCTACCCCGTAGCCCTCAAACCCGCTGATTTCCCGCCTTACATGGCGCCGCAGGAAACGCCTTTGCGCCCGCAACGCGCCGTGAACATGCTCAAAGAAGATGCCTCTATCTCTTTTGACGAACTGGTGGCTTACAAGATGAACACCGGCATGGAATCGGCGGACCGTTTTCTGGATGATTTATTGAAAGCGGTGCAAAAACACCCTGATCCTATGGCCCAGAGAGCCGCCGCCGTGCTGCAGAAATGGGACAAACAGACCGAGGCCCACAGCAAAGGCGCCATCCTCTTCGCCCGTTGGTTTGACAAGCTGCGCGAAGACATGTTTACCACGCCCTGGAACCCCGATCAGCCGTTCACCACCCCAGGCGGCCTCAAAGATCCGCAGAAAGCCGTGGCCCTGCTGGTCACCACCGCCCACGAAGTAGAAAAAAAGTATGGCTCCCTGGATGTGGCCTGGGGCGATGTTTACCGCTTCAGGGTAGGTGATTACAACGTGCCCGGCAACGGCGCACCCGGCCATTACGGCGTCTTCCGGGCCATGTACTACTACAGCGCCGAGGACAACAAGGAATACGCCTTTCACGGGGATTCCTACGTGGCCATCACCGAGTTCGGGGACAAGGTGAGAGCCCAGGTGCTGCTCAGCTATGGCAACGCCACCCAGCCCGGCAGCAAACACCGCGGCGACCAACTCCAATTGCTGTCAGAGAAGAAGCTCCGTGCGGCCTTGCTGGAGAAACAGGAAATCCTGCGGAACATGGAGAAAAAAGAGGTGCTGCAACACCATCCCTAGTTCTTCTTTCAGCGGTACATCAGCGGCGGCAAAAAGCTGCCTGACTCCACCGCGGCTTCACCTTCACGCTTTTTGATACTCCATTCTGGCCTGTTTTCCGCAAAACAGGCCAGAAACGGGAAGCTCTGTGCCTTTATTCATCATGCTACTTTCTGATTTCAACCTCTTTTCGATTTTATCCCATGCACCTGCAAAGAACCAAATCCCTATTTACCTTTTTCTTTTTCCTGTTACTGGTAGTGCTCACGTTTTTCTGGGGACAGCGCTTTCCCGAGAACACACCTAACCTCCGCCTCGTGGGGCTTGACGGGATAGCCTGGTTGATGGTGGCGCTGCCGTTTCTCTGGCTACAGCCCCAGGCCGGGTTGCCCAACCTCTGGGAACCCACCGTGTACCGCCAGCAAAGGATCTGGCTGCCCGTTGCCATTGGGTTGGTATTTGGTGCGTTGGACATTCTGGTGGTGAAGATGATCCTGCACCCCGAGCCGTATACCGAGCTTCCGCCCTTTCTGCAGCCGTTTCCTTACTCCATCGGGCTGTATTTCTCAGGGGCGCTGTATGTGGAAGTCTTCTATCGGTTGGTGCCCATCACGCTGGTTTTGCTGCTGGAACGGATTATCTGTAAAGGGAAATATGCCAGCATTGCCTTCTGGGGCATTGCCGTTCTGAGTGCCTTGCGCGAGCCGTTGGAGCAGTTCCCAGACGGGGCTTGGTGGTTTGTCGCGTACTCGTTTGCCTCGGGCTTCGCCTTTAACTTGCTGCAGGCCATTTACCTCAAGAAAGCGGGGTTCCTGGCTACGCTGCTGATCAGGCTATCGCATTACCTGCTGTGGCACATTCTGCTGGGCGTGTACGTGGAGTACGTGGAACTGGCACCCTGAAGCTCTTCTCTGTATTGAACCTGTTTTCCTGAAAATTGCCCTGAAACAGGGTGGAGCCGTTGGGTTATACCGCCACTTCCCGCATCCAGCCGTTGAACTCGGGGGTTCTCCTTCGGCTCACGAAAACTTCTTCTTTGAAGGATGGCTCTAACGAGATCAGCAGCCGGCCGGCTCCGTCTGAGGTGAATTTCTGAATGGAACTCATCTGCGCCAGCACCTGCCGGTTCAGCCGGAAAAACGTCTCGGAGGGCAAGGTGTTCTCAAAGTGCTCCAGCGTCTCATCTACCAGGTAATCTTTCCCGGCGAAGGTCCGCAAAAAGGTAAGTTCCTTGGCTTTGTAGAGATACGCTACCTCGGCCAGCGGAACCGGCACCAAGGCTTTGCCTTGTTGCGCCATGATGTTGCGGGCCGATGCCTCTGGTTTCAACTCAGGAACGGGCATTGCCCTCTGCAGGCCCTGGAGCTTGACCTCGTATTCCTGCTGTACCCGCAGCAGAATATACACCAGGTGCAGGCTCAGGAATATGAGGAAAGAGACGGGCACATCGGTCACAAACACCACCGTGATGTTGAAAACCGCGGCCCGGTGCGCATTCATGATGAATTCATTATAGACAAAGGAAACCAGCGTGACATACAGCACCGTTATCCCCAGCCCCAGCAACGCTTGCTGAACTCCCCGCTCAAAGGGCGCCTCCAGCCAGGAATAGCGTTTGTCCAGCCGTTCAATCACCCGATGGTTGTATTCCCACAGCACCCACATGGAGACGATGCACACCCCCAGATCGGCGTAATAATCGGGGTTGCGCAATAGCTCAATGAGGGGCGCGGGCTCTCCCACGTGCCTGAACAGCAGCCCCAGGAAGGGAGCCACGGCCAATCTGGTTTTCAGGTCGGGGTAACGTGCCATGCTTGCCGAAATAAGGTAAATTGCTCTTTAAAGATACAAATATGTCGGAGAGGACACCACCTCAGGTGGTGCTCTTTTTCACATGGAAGCTTACCTGCGTTTTTAGGCCCGATTTACCCAAAGAAGCACAAAAGCCGATACTCCAGGAGAATATCGGCTTTTGGCTATATGCTAATGCGAGGTTCTTACTGCGCCGCGTACGGATTTACGCCCATGTTGTAGAAGGTGAAGGACCAGACATCGGTGGCCTCGGCGATCTGGGCGGTGGTGGATTTCCCGGCGCCGTGCCCGGCTTTCACGTCTACCCTGATGAGGTACGGGTTAGGTCCGGCGCCTTTCTCCTGCAGTGTGGCGATGTACTTGAACGAGTGCGCCGGCACTACGCGGTCGTCATGATCGGCGGTGGTCACCAGCGTGGCCGGGTAGTTCACGCCTTCCTTGATGTTATGGATGGGCGAGAATTTCATCAGGTTCTGGAACTGCGCCGGATCATCTGAGGAACCGTACTCCGGCACCCATGCCCAGCCGATGGTGAATTTGTGGAAACGCAGCATGTCCATCACGCCCACGGCCGGCAGGGCCACTTTGAACAGATCCGGACGCTGGTTGGCTACCGCCCCAATCAACAGGCCTCCGTTAGAGCCACCGGCAATGGCCAGTTTCTGCGGCGAAGTGTATTTCTGGCTTTGCAGGTACTCGGCGGCGGCAATAAAGTCATCAAACACGTTCTGCTTGTTGGGCGTCATACCCGCTTTGTGCCAGGCCTCACCGTACTCGCTTCCGCCCCGGATGTTGGCAATGGCCAGCACCCCGCCGTTCTCCAGCCACAGCATGCGCGAGATGCTGAAACCAGGCGTTACTGCTGAGTTGAAGCCGCCGTAGGCGTACAGGTAGGTGGGGTTGTCGCCGTTCAGTTGCAGGCCTTTCTTGTGCGTGATGAACATAGGTACCTTGGTGCCGTCTTTGCTGGTGTAGAATACCTGCTTGGTCTCGTAGGCGTCCATGTCCACGTCTACCTCAGCCTTGCGGAACAGGGTAGATGTATTGGTGACCACATCGTACTGGTAAATGGCGCTGGGGTAAGTGAAGGACGTGAAGGTGTAGAACACCGTCTTGTCTTCTTTCTTCCCGTCAAAACCACCGGCGGTGCCCAAGGTAGGCAGCTGTACATCGTGCAGCCATTTGCCGTTGGTGTCATGCACGCGCACCAAGGTAGCAGCATCTTTCATGTAGTTCAGGATTAAGCGCCCGTTCACCAGAGAGGCCGAGTTCAAGACGTTTTCGGTCTCGGGCACCAAAGTTTTCCAGTTGGTTTGCTGCGGCTTTTTCAGGTCAACCTCTACCAGTTTGTACTTAGGCGCGCCCTGGTTCGTGAGCACAATAAGTTTATCGCCCACGTTCTCCACCACACCGTATTCTTTGTCGAAGCTTTCCACCAGCGGCACAATGGGGCTATTGGTTTTGGAAAGATCCTTCACGTACAGGCTGTTGTTGCTGGTGCCTTCAGAGGCAGTCAAAATCAGGTATTTCTCGTCTTGGGTAGTGCCGGCAAATAACAGGCGCAGCGGGTGCTCTTTGGCTTCCCAGATGAGTTTGTCCTGACTCTGCGGCGTGCCTATTTTGTGGTAGTACACTTTGTGGTACTCGTTCTTGTTGGCCATTTTAGAACCTTTGGTAGGCTCCGCATACCGGCTGTAGAAGAACCCGTCTTTGTGCCAGCTGGTGCCGGAGAACTTGATCCAGTGCAGCTCATCCGCTAGTTTCTTGCCGGTAGCCACGTCCAGCACGTAGGCATCGCGCCAGTCAGAGCCGCCGGTGGAGGTGGTGTACACCGCGTACCTGGCGTCTTTGCTGAAGGTCAGGCTACCCAGCGAGGTGGTTCCGTCTTCCGACAGCTTATTGGGGTCCAGGAACAGCTCCGGGGTGCCATTCAGGCCTTTCTGCCGGTACAACACCGCCTGGTTCTGTAGACCGTCGTTCTTGTAGAAGTAGTAATAGTCACCTTCGCGGAACGGAGCGCCGTACTTGGGGTAGTTCCACAGCTTGGTGAGGCGCTGCTTGATCTGCTCCCGGAACGGGATCTTCTCCAGGTAATCAAAGGTGACTTCGTTCTGGGCTTTGACCCAGGCCGCTACGTTCTGGGCCGTATCAGCTTCCAGCCAGCGGTAAGGATCGGGCACCTGGGTGCCGTGGTAAGTATCAACGTGGTTTATTTTCTCGGTTTTCGGGTACATAAAAGATGGTTTAGCAGTGGCTGCCGCCGTCACTGCGGCCTTATTATCTGTAGAAACAGAAGCCGACGGAGCATTGGTCTTGCAGCCGGTGATTGCCGCAAAGGCGGCAAGGCATAGAAACGCAGACGGTTTGTTCATGTTGTTTCGGGTTTGTTTTTAGTTAGCGAAAGCTATTCAGCCTTCCCCAATTTACTCACCAAATGAATCATTTTAAAATTTCGGGCGGATGACTCTCCAGTAGAGTTCGGTGAATGGTTTCACTCCGGGGAAATACAGCAGCCCCGCCAGGTAGTAGCGCTGGTCCAGCAACCGTTGCCGGTAGGCCTCAAAGCCGAGGTAAACGTCCTGCTCACCGTCCTCATACTGGCGCACATAGCAAGCCTGCTGTTTCCGGCCTGTAAAACGAATTTCCCGCGGAAAACTGTATCGGGTCTGATGCTTCCTGAAAATCAGGCTGTATGGAAAAAAGAGGCAGAAAACGGTCAGGCAGGTCACCACAAAAAAGATCAGGAAGGCGAACTGGTTGATGAGGTGAAAGCAAATGAGCAAAGCGCCGATCCAGGGCCGCAGGGGAGGGTGCCACGCCGCCACTACCGCCGAGGTTAGGAAATACACTGTTACCACAAACCCTATCTGCCACACCCACGGATACTCCAGGTACAGATGGGCGAACGGAAAAGGCTGGTCATAGTCCCGGAAACTCACCACCGCATTGTACAGGGCCGCCTCGGGTTTGAGCCAATGCACATCCGGCGAGTGGGACAGCAGTTTCTTGCCCAAAGCCGCTATCTTCCACAACCCCGACAAGGTGTACACGAACAGCAACCCGAAGTAAAACCAGTTGATGCCCGCGTATTGGTACTTGTCAGGCGCATTCACCGCGGGACGCTCCACCGCCACGAAGATCAGAAACAGGTGCGCCAGCAAAAACAGATGGTTCACGTGCGGCAGATAGCCGTAACTCCACAGCACCAGGTTGATCCACAGCAAGGCCGCCGCCAAAACCATCTGTGGAAGGATCGCCTTTCTGAGGAAGAACTTACTCCCATTCGCCAGAGCCGCTACGGTCATTACGCCCCAGAATACTTCCTTTTGCGGCAAGGCAGGGGCCACCAACCGGCCTACCATATTCAGCGGCTCAAACAACTCGGCCGGGCGGCCTAAGTACAGGTTGAACTTCTGCACTGCCCAATAGAGCCAGAAAAACGTGAGGAGCCGCAAAGCCAGCTCGGCATAGAAGAAATCTATGCTCGCGCGCAGGTATTGGTTATTGACGACATGAGTGCTGGTCTGATGCTTTCTTTCTGCCGTTGCCTCCATAGAATCAGAACCAGACCACTGTATCGGCTTCATAGTTATTGGGGTGATGCAGCAGTTCTTGCACCGTGGTGCTTTCCCGCACGATGCGGTATTCACTTGCTTCTGGATGCAGGTACTTCACCAAAGTATGCAGCCGGGCTTTGCTGTTGGTTTTGCTAGCAGAATCAGCTAAGGTGCGGTTCACCCAATAGTCCAGGGTGTAGACGTAATCGTCTCGGTCAAAGGTGCGGGTGGAACTCACGGCTTGTCGTTGGAAGGTCTTTTCCCCGGAGGTGCGGGTATAGATTCGGTAGGTGCTGTAGTGGTTGTCGCTGCCGCGGGGTTGGGTGAAGAGCTTCCAGTTGGCAAACGGGTACAGCTCGCCCCAGCCTTGGATAAGGGTAAACGAGGAGCATAAGGAGCCGATGATACTAACCACCACCAGCACCCTAAGCCAAACCAAACGCCGATAAGAGGAGGGCATACGCCGAAGCAAATTTGTTGATCTATATTAGCCAAAGTATTCCTATATTCCCAATAAAGCCGGACCGCGGCCCCACAGGCAGCTTCCATCCGGCTCCTGAAATCTTCACCCAGAATTGTTTTTATGGCCGATTTCCCCCGCAAGCAGCTTTGGGATTAACCTTAACTTAGCGTTCCGCTAAGCCTACTTCTATCCTCATGAACCTAAAGCCCTTTTTCCTGTTTGTTGCGCTCCTTTTAGGGGCAGCCACGGTTCAGGCCCAAACCAAACCCGCCGCCAAAGAACCCACAGATGGCGATATGAAAACCTATTACATGGCATTCCTGAAGAAAGGCCCCAACCGCGGGCATGACTCGCTCACTGCCGCCAAAATTCAGGAGGCGCATATGGCCCACATCAACAAAATGGCCGCCGAAGGCAAACTCACTTTGGCCGGTCCTTTCCTGGACGATGGCGATTTGCGGGGCATCTTCATCTTCAACGTGCGTACCATGGAAGAAGCCAAAGCCCTCACGGAGGCAGACCCGGCGGTGAAAGCCGGCCGATTAGTCATGGAACTGCACCCCTGGTATGCCCAGAAAGGCGCCAAATTGCAGTAAGCCCAACTCGTTTTGGCGCCCTTTGCAGAAAACAGCCCCAAAACCGAAAAAAAATTTTGCAACCACACAATATACCCCAACAAGCTTCCGTTTATAGGGCGTAATAGTTGTTGTGTACGTACCAGCGGGATTTAACAAGCCAAGTTAAATCCCGCTGTGTTTTCAGGCAGTTCCCTGGCCGCGAAAGAAAACTCCTTGTAATTACCAGATGCCATTGCCATAACGGTCACCAGACCGTCTAAAAATTTCTGCCTCATCCGGCACTTGTTCAAAGCAGCTTATCCCTCAGATTTCGGGTCAATTTTCAGGAAAACGGCTTCAAAACAGCCATATATTTTCTTACGACTCAACAATATACAGCGGCACTGCCCGTTTCTATCCTGAAGTAGTTTCTGTTTAGCTTATTGAGGCATGTATCAGCAATGGTAGGTGCCTCAATTTTTTATACCCGATGCCCTTCAATTCCCCATCCACCGGAAGTATATATCCGTACTAATATTGCATTGGTGTCGCCGGACCAGTATCTTTCTTGAGCGGAGGACTCCACGTTGCTATCCTAGTTCCGCCTTAACAATCAATGGTTATTATGAAGCATAGGTTTACCCGCCTTTTTTCTTCCCTTCAAGAGAAACTTTCCTTAGCCTTTTTCCTGATACTTGGTCTTTCAATCTGGCTTCCGGGCACGGCTATGGCCCAGGATGTATGTCTGCTGATTCCTTTGTCACTGGAGGAACGGGTAACTGCCGCAGATCTGGTGGTAGAAGGGAAAGTAACAAGCCAGCGCTCTTTCTGGGACGATCAGCACCACAACATCTACACCGCACACCAGGTGGAGATTTTCAAAGTATTCAAAGGATCGCCTAGCTCCAACACGGTGGAGATTGTAACCGAAGGCGGTAGAGTGGGCATGGACATTCACGTTTACTCGGCTACCCTTCAGTTGAAGTCACAGGAGCAGGGTGTCTTCTTCCTTAAATCTCCGGCCGGGAAAGCGGCCAAGGCCCGCTACTCTGTGTTTGGCAGCATGCAGGGCTTCATTAAGTATAAACTGCCGCAAGGCACGGCTAAAGACCCGTTTGCAGAGTATTCGTCTATCCCGTTGCAGGTACACGGTTCTTTGGCCCGTATTGCGGGCATCAGCCTGCGTACCATCAAAGCCAACCCAGAGCTGGAGAACGCCCTGAAAGCGAAGCCAACCACCCAGAACCAGCGCAGGTTAATTCCGGCAATTACTACTTTCAGCCCCACCAGCCTGCGGGCCGGGGTAGGGGATGTGCTCACCATTAACGGAACCAACTTTGGGGCCACGCGCGGCAACGGGTACGTGGAGTTCCGCAACGCCGATGACGGAGGCCAAACGTTCATCAAGCCTTTGCCCAGTGACTATGTAAGCTGGTCAGACACGCAGATACGCGTGAAGGTACCTACCTACGGCGAGGACGGAGGCACGGCCGGAACCGGCGTGTTCAGGGTAGTGAACAATGACCCCAATACGGCTACCTCGGCAACGCCGGTCACCATTGTGTTTGCGTATTCCAACGTTGGATACGAAGACGAGGACCGGAACATTCCGCTGCAGAGTTACCAGCCACGGCTTATCTCGCAGAACGGGCAGGGTGGCTACACCTTCCGGTTCGGGGCCAGCTTTGAGAGCAACACGCCTGCGCTGTACGCCTTCAAACGCGCTATGAATGAGTGGTCCTGCACCACGTTTGTGAACTGGGTAGCAGCCTCCAACGTGCCGGTGGCCAGCACCGCCGATGACGAGATCAACGCTATCAGGTTCGCTAATAACGGCGAGCTTCCGGCCAACGTATTAGGCCGCACCATCAGCCGCTACGAAGGGTGTATCATAGGCGGGACCACGGTGAATTTCTGGGTAAGTGAAATTGACATGGAATACGCCCCTAACTTCAACTGGCAGTTTGGCCCCGATGCCCCTACCAATCAGCAATTCGATTTCCAGTCGGTAGTGGTGCATGAACTGGGGCACGGCCATCAGCTGAGCCACCTTATTCTGCCAAGAGCCGTGATGCATTACGCCGTGGGCAGAGGGCAGTCTTCGCGCACCCTGAACCCCACCAATGACATTGCCGGCGGTAATTACGTGATTACCCGCAGCCTGGTGCCTTTTGCCTGTGATGTAGACCTGATGGAACCGAAATCGCCTGATGCCTGCGCTATTCCAATTGAACTGATAGAGCTGGAAGGGGAATTACTGGCAGACAACCGGGTACGCCTGGAATGGAGCACCCAAAACGAACCGGGCATTGTTGAGTTCATCATAGAGAGAAGCCCTAACGGAAACGCTTCTACCTACACCACTATTGGCACCGTACCGGCTAAGGGCAGCCCCAGTACCTATGAATTCATAGACCCTAACCCTTATCAGAACCTGAACTTTTATCGCCTGCGGGTAGTCAGGTCGTCTAACCTCTCAGAGTATTCAGAGGTAGCGCAGGTGGCTGGTCCGGGCTTCAGGATCCAGTTGGCGCCAAACCCCGGCGGAAACCAGACATCCTTTTATTACAATGCCACGCAGGAAGAACAGGTACAACTGGCCATCTATGATGTGACCGGCCGTTTCTACCGCAGCTTTAGCGTGCCGGTTACTCCTGAATCTAACCGCTATGACATTACGCTGTTCCCAAGTGGCTCAGACGAGGAAGAAGACGAGGATAAGATTTACGCCAACCGCGGACTGTTCCTTATCCGGTGGACTTCCCCTAGCGGCAATGGTGTCATCCGGTATCTGAAACTTGACTAAGCTTCTCGGGTCTTTTTAGTTCTGAAAGCAGAACCCATACGCTCTCCTGTGATCTCCGTTTCAGGCCTGTTTTTCATAAAGCAGCCCTGAAACGGAGATTTTCTTTTACGGCCCTGAAGGTTGCACAGAACGATGGCTAGCAGTAGTTTAGGGTTTTAGAGTTACGCCATGCCACAGATGAATTGGGAGCGCCTGATCTCCAAGAAACGCTTTGATGCCCAAACCCAGAAGCACGCCACCGATGAGTCTGTGCGCGGAGAGTTCCAGCGCGATTATGACCGCCTGGTGTTTTCCACCCCTTTCCGCCGCCTGCAGAACAAAACGCAGGTGATGCCCATGCCCGAGAGTGATTTTGTGCACAACCGGCTTACCCACAGCCTGGAGACTTCCTGCGTGGGTCGGTCCCTGGGCCGCATGGTGGGCAAAACGCTGCTGGAGCGCCATCCACATCTTCAGAAGGCCCACCCCGGCATGCTGGAATCTGACTTTGGGGACATGGTGGCAGCCGCGTGCCTTACGCATGACATCGGGAACCCGCCCTTTGGCCACTCCGGCGAAGACGCCATTTCGGCCTATTTCAGAAGCCCCGAGGCAGCCGGTTTCCTGCAAGGCCTAACCCCCGCCCAGATCTCTGACCTGCAGAACTTTGAAGGCAACGCCGCCGGGTTTAGAATCCTGACGCATACGTATCCGGGGCAGAGTAACGGCAGTTGTGGCATGCGCCTTACTTACAGTACGTTGGCCACGTTTACCAAATACCCGCGCCCCTCAGATGCGGTGGTCAAAGGCACCAAACGCGCCAGCGAGAAGAAGTACGGCTTCTTCCAAACAGAGAAGGCTCACTTCAGAAAGATTGCCGAAGAACTGGGCATGTTACCAGACGGCGAGCACGCATTTCACCGCCATCCGCTGGCGTTTCTGGTAGAAGCCGCCGATGATATCTGTTACCGCATCATTGACTTTGAAGACGGCTGCCGCCTGGGCTTGATTCCCTTTGAGCAGGCCAGAGAACTGCTGCGCCCGCTCCTGAACGAGCGCCCCGATAAAGTGCACAGCACCACCTTTTATGACTGGCGGGAACAATTGGGCGTGTGGCGCGCGGTCATCATCAACAACCTGATTTATGAGTGCGCCGGTATTTTCCTGGACCACGAAGAAGTCATCCTGAACGGTACCTTTGATGTTTCCCTGATCAATTTGGTGCAGCAGAAAGCGGCCCTGGATGAGATCAAGAAAATCTCTGTTGACCGCATCTACCGAAACCGCCCCGTGCTGGAGATTGAAGCCGCCGGGTTTGATGTGCTAGGCGGCCTGTTAGACATCTTCCTGAAAGCCGTTTTTGAGCCCTCTTCCGGAAAACACCGCAAATACCTGGACCTGGTGCCTGACCAATTCCTAAGCCCTGGGCGCCAGCTTCCGCAGGAACCCTACGAGAAAATCATGAACACCACAGACTTTATCTCAGGCCTGACCGATAGCAGCGCCATTAGTCTGTTCCGCAAGATCAAAGGGATTGAATTGCCCCGCATGTATTAACAGTTTCGGTCCTGTTTTCTCAGAATCAGCTTAAAAACAGAGAGGCTCCTGTCACAACCAGGAGCCTCTCTGTTTTTAAATACTTGGCCAAGCCTCAGTTCACCGCCATGGCCTCCGGCCGAAGCATGTCTATCATCATGCTTAGTTCCTGCACGGTTTTGTCATTGTTGCCGGAGTACCCCATGCTCTTGAACCGGATGTTGCCGTTGCCGTCCAGGATGAACTTGGTGGGGATGCCCGATACTTTGTAGGCATCAATCATCTTGTTTTCCTCGTCCATGAGCACCTGGAACGTGTAGTTCTTCTTGGAGATGAAATCAGCGACTTTCTTGTGCCGGTCTTCGCCGTTCTCCCAGGAATTCACAAACACAAAGGCTACTTTGTCATTGTCTTTGAACTTAGCCACGGCCTGTTGCATGCCGGGGAAAGAGGCAATACACGGGCCGCACCAGGTAGCCCAGAAATCTACCACCACGGTTTTGCCTTTGAGGGATGCCAGGGAAACCACGTTGCCGTTCAGGTCGCGGAGCTCAAAAGATGGCGCTTTTTCCAGCATGATTTTCTTTTTCAGGTCGGCGCGCATTTTCTCAATGGCGGGCGCTTCCACTTTGGTCCAGTAAGAGTCAAAGCCGGCCTCCCCGTTGGTTTGGGTGTACAGGTCTTTGAGATAGCCTTTCATTTTGGAAGTGCCGTGCCCGCTGGAGACCATGGTTTCAAGCACCTTCTGGGCTTTGGCTTTATCGGGGCCGGTAGCCAGCACCTCGGCGTAGCGGTTATTGATTTCCGGGTTGTTGCCGCGGGTGAACTGGTACCCTTCGGCCAGGTATCTTTCGGCCTCCGCCCGGTTGCCTTCCTTCAGAAGAATGGCCCCGTAGGTATCGGCTACCTGGCCTAAGCTCATCTGGTGGCCTCTTTTCCAGTCGGTCTCGGTGATGAGGTCGTCTTTCTTGCCGCTGGGCTGGGCAACCTCTTTCTGGGCTATCTGGTAGCCTTTTTGAGCCAGTTCTTTGGCTTTGGAGAGGTTCTCGCCGCTCTCATACAAACGCCAGGCCGCCGAGTTGTAGACGTTAGCGGTGGCTACCACGGGGTATTGGGCCATAAAGGCATCAAACTCCTGCCATTTACCCTCTGAGGCATATTCCAGGGGAATGCCCATCAGCATATTGGCTAGGTGGGCGTGCTGCGGGAAATCCTTCGCGAAGGCTATCGCCAGTTCTTTCCGTTTCTCGGGGTCTTTCTCCATGTAGTACGCCATCATGCGCTCGTTCTGCACATACTCCCCAGTTGGTTCCTGGGCTTTGATCTGCGCGGCGTACTGAGCGGCTTTCTCTTTGTCGCCAAGGCGGTCATAGAAGTTGGCCAGCATGCCCAGTTGCTTCACCGTTAAGTCTTTCTGCTGGCTCAGCGCCTCCAGCTCGGCTTTTACTTTCTGCTTGCCCTCTTCGCCTTTGTAAGCCGAAAGCAGGGCATACAGCTTGGTTTGCAGGACATCGGGTTTGCGGTTTGGGTAGTTGGTTAATTCCTGCTCCAGCAGCTCCAGCGCTTTCTTGTAGTCAAGGTCCATCTCAATCATGGGGCCCCACTCAGAAAAAGCCGCAGCCATGCCGTACACTGCGCCGGGCACCGGTTGCTTTTTGGCGTCATAGAGGTAAAAAGCGTAGCCTTTGCCGCCGTTGTTGTCAATGGTTTCCTCCTCCCGGAAGGTAAGGATGGCTCCGTCTACCTCAGGAGCGGGTTTAAAGCGGCCTTCCCAGCCGTGCCTGGTTTTTTTGAGGGGGATTTCCTGCACTTTGGGCTTATGGTCATCATAGGCGTACACCTGAGCGGTTACGGAGGCGGCATGGCTCAGGGAAGTTCCGGCCGGATTATAGCTGAACCTGATTTCCTGTCCTACTTTGGGCTTCTCGGGCTTGAGGGTGAAAGAGCCGGAGGGGGTTTGGGCCTGCACCAGCACACTGCTGAATACTCCCAGCACTAGTAGTAAATTCTTTTTCATACGCTGCAAAGGTTAGCCGGGTAAAACCTCTCCTGAACCGGAGACGGCTTAAGTAAATATGCAGAAACAATAGGAGTAAACCTAGAAAGCCCTGCCCTTTAACATAGATTTAACTTTCTGTATTTCAGGGATATTTTCCTAAAAACAAGGCAAAATCGTTCCTGTTTTACTCAGGAGAAGGGCAGCTTAGAAGATGATGGTTTTGTTGTTGCTCACGAACACCTTCTCCGCGAAGACCAGCTTCAACGCCTGCGCCAGCACAATCTTTTCCACGTCTCGGCCCGATTGAGCCATGTCCCGAGCGCCTTGGGTGTGGTTCACCTGGATTACGTTCTGCGCAATGATGGGCCCTTCGTCCAGATCACTGTTCACGAAGTGCGCCGTAGCCCCAATGATTTTCACACCGCGCTCATAAGCCTGCCGGTACGGATTGGCCCCGATAAACGCGGGCAAAAACGAGTGGTGGATGTTAATGATCCGGTTAGGGAACTGCGCCACAAACCCCGGGCTCAACACCCGCATGTACTTGGCCAGTACCACGTATTCTGGCTTGTAAGACGCAATCACCTGGCTCATTTCCTGGTCATGCTCTTCGCGCGTTTTGCTTTCATGTGAGATGTGATGGAACGGAATCCCGAACCTGGACACCAAAGATTCCAATTCAGCGTAGTTGCCCAGCACCGCCAGAATGTTGGCGTTCAGGTCACCGTACTCGTGGCGCAGCAGCAGATCGCCCAGGCAATGGTGCTCTTTGGTAACCAAAATCACAATGTCTTTTTTCCGTTCGGCCACCAACCGGATGTTGGCCTCGGGCGGAAGCTCGGCCCGGAGTTCCTCTACCAATCTCTGGGGCATTACGTCTCCGGCCAGCTCGGCGCGCATGAAGAACTGATTCTGCTGCCGGTCCACAAATTCATCGTTGCTGGTAATGTTGAGGTTGTTTCTGAAAACGATCTGCGTAATGGTAAAGATGAGACCTTTGCGGTCTGGGCAGTCAATAAGTAAAATGTGCACCATGGATTGAGAAAGTGAAGACCTTCTGCTTTAAGGCTCTTTTGCGCAAACCAGCCTTAAAACAGAAGCAGATGGATAGCTTTAGAGAAAGATAGGTTTTCACAGCCGAAGTTGCAGCTGTGGCAGGTTCCTGAGGTTTTTGAAGGTTTCCAGCAGGCCCAATTGCTTCATCACAGCCCCGGCGTTAGGCAAGCCCACCACCTGCCAGTAATTCCCCTGATCGCGCATTCTCACTTCCACAATCACCGGGCTGGGGTGCGAGGGCACGCGCAGATCCAAGCCCACCACGGCCACAGAATCTTCGCGGTTCACGTAGGAGATGCCTTCTAGCCGGCTGTTGCGCAGCGGGTTTTCCTCCAGCAGCTTCTGCACGGGCAACACTTGCTGCAACTGCTGCCACTCTTCTTCGCTGATCTGGGCGGGCGGCCCGTTTCCGGCTTTGCCGTGCTGCACGTATTGCTCAATGCCGCCCCGCAGGGCCTGCAGCACTTCGCCTTTCTTGGAAGCCATGGCCATGCCCAGCGCCATAGCCGCAATGGCCTGTTCTTTCTGCGGCAGCTCGGCCATGCCCGCCTTCACGGCCTGGTCCAGGAAACTGGCGGTGGTACGGTCTACATCCACGTACTTTTCCAACGCTGCCATGTCTCGGTTGTCAACTGCCTTCTTGATTTGGTATAAAGAGAATTCCGGTCCCTGCGCGTAGCGTTTGTACAGCCAGAAACCTACGGCCCCCACCAACACCAGCACCGAGAGCCAAACCATTGTTTTCTTCATAGGAAAGGTGATCTATCACAAGGTAAATTACTTCTACGGAAATTCCTGTCATCCGCCGATACTCACCGCTTTACAAACCCGTTTTTTCTGGATTTCAGCCAAAACACCATTGAAACGAAGAAGTACGCCCGCGTTGAACGGGCACAGAAAAGCCGCTTCGCTGTTTCTAGCCTCCTTCAAAGAAAGCCAGAAACAGCGAAGCGGCTCTGAATATTTCAGAAGTGAACTTGCTTACCTACAGCATACCGGCGCCAATGGCGATCAAAGCCCCGGCCAGGGTGGCCAGCAATTTGCCCCGGTTGAACCGGTGCTCTGGGCTGGTCTCGAACAGGATGGTGGTGGAGATGTGCAGGAAGTTTCCTACCACCAGGCCAGACAGCACCGTGTAAGCCTCGCCGGAGAGAAGTTTCTCCAGGGCCACATAGTTGCTGAACAGTAGTCCCAGAGGCGAGGCCGCCGCAAACAGCAGCAAGTACCCAAAGGCTTTCTTAAAGCTATGCAGCCGCGCCACCAACACTGACATGAGCGCGATAGCCGCCGGAATGTGGTGCAGCGCAATGCCCGCCAGAATGTGGTAGAAGTTATCGCCTACGTGGTTGTGGCTGTGCAAATGCTCATGTACCTGCTGGGCGGCCATTCGGCTCTGCACCATCACGCTGCCCTCCAGAAAGGAGTGGATGACCAAAGAAGTCAGCAACAGAACCGGCACGGCGTGCTGATGGTGATGGTCCTGGTGCCCGCCGGGGTGCGCGTGGATGTGCCCGTGCTCTACTCCGTGCGAGAATACTTCCAGGACCAGTTGCAGAAAGAACCCGGCCAGAATGTAGAAACCTACGCGGTGCGGGTCCTCGGTGCTGAGCAACACATCGGGCAGAATGTGGAGGATGGTGAGGGCAAACAGATAGGCCCCACTAAACGCCAGCAATAATTTAAGCCATCGCTGGTTATTCTGGGGCAGAAAACGCACCAGCCAACCGGCCAGCAATACAGTACTAAATAGAACGGAGACCGCTACTATCATGGTTATTTCTTCAGGATGAAAATCATACGTTCGCTCTTCTCGGGGTCAAACGGGTTCAGGTGGTAATCCCCAAACACATCGGCCAACCGCAACTGAGCCATCTGGAAGTACTCCAGAAACTCATGGTAATGGAGCGCCCGCACTCTTTCTATAAATTCATAGGACTGGCCCTGGTCCTGGAACCGAATGGTTTTAAAGATAAAGCCCGCCTCTACTTTTCTGGTAATATGGAAGGTAATGCCTTCTACCTCCTTGGTTTCCCTGGCCACCAGCCTGTTGATTACCCGGGGCGTGTTCATGAAATCAATGATGAACTTGCCGCCGGTTTTGATAGAGGCTGTAGTAGCCCGCAAAGCCACCACATTCTCGTAATCGGCTTTGAAGTACCCAAAGCTGGTGAACAGGTTGAACACAAAGTCAAAGGTCTCTGGCCGAAACACCTCGCGCATGTCATGCACGTGGAAGTGCAGCTTCTCGTTCTCAAACTGCCGGGCATAGGCAATGCTCTTCTCAGACAAATCCAGGCCGGTTACATCATAGCCCTGCTGGTTGAGGTAAATGGAGTGTCTCCCTTTGCCGCAGGCCAGGTCCATGAGTTTACAGGTGGGTTTGGGCCGAAGATGACGCAACAGATTGTCCAGGAACCGCTGCGCCTCCTGGGCATCGCGGTTCTTGTACAAGATGTGGTAATACGGAGAATCAAACCAGGTATGAAACCATTCTGCCGGATGTGTCATGCAGGGTGCAGGAATTGAGGTGAGAAGGCATTAAGCGTTCCGGTGCCTTTTCACCGGGCAGAACTTACCTTGTGGCTGTGGTGTCAGCGCTTGCCTGGTACTTGGGGTTTTTCTCCAGGTCCATGCCGCACACCGGGCATTTGCCGGGCTCCATGCTGGCACTGCCTTCGCACTCCATTGGGCAGATATAAGCCAGTTGCTGGGTCTGGGTGCCGGCAGCCGTGCTGTCCTGGGCTGCGCCTTCCTGCTCCGTGGCAGTTGTTTCTGGCTGGTCACCGGAAGAGGCATTGTTACAGGAAGAAACAGAGACTACTGCAGACAAGGCCAGTGCCCAGGTGAAGAAAATCTTTCTCATAGAAAATAGAAGATACGCCAAAGCCCGTTTTTGGCTTGTTTGTAGAAAAACAAGTCAAAAACGGGCTTTGAACAAGGTTGATTATTCGTGGTTTTCTACCGCTTCTTTTTGGTTGCTTTTTTGGGCAGGAGCAACTTCTTCCTGTTTTCTGGTATTGGTTGGGTTCTCGTGCTCGTCATGGTTGATGTGCACATCCTCGCGGGTTACCTCTTCTTCGCTGCTGGCGTTGTCAATGTTAGAGGTGTTGTTGCGCATTCCTGGTGGCACGTAGTCATCAGAAACTTTTACCTCAGGACGCAGGTCAGAAGGCTCGCTGCTGCAAGAAGCCAGTGCAAGTACACCAGCCACTGCGAAAACGGAAAGAATGTTTTTTATCATTTTTAGGGAAATTAAGTCTGAAACAGGTTCTATTGTTTTAGACGCTTATGCAGGAATAAGGTTTTTACGGCGCAACAGAGACTCCATGAGTTTTAAATCATTGGGACTGTTGAAGATTTTGTAAGGCAGGTGCAGGAACACCGGCACGTTGAAGGTTTTGGCTAACCAGCCTTTCCAGCCTTTGGGCAACTGGTCTGGCGTAGGGCCTTTCAGGTACATCTGGTAGGCATCTTTGGTTTGGGTTACGCGGTCAATCATGTCCCACTGCAGGGCCATGCCTTCGCGGTCATTGCGTTTCATGAGGATCTGGCGCTGGTCAATCTCGTACATCACGCGCTCAAACAGCACGTTGCTTTGCTCCATCTGGGTCACGCCCATCACCTGGGCAGAACGCACCAGTACGTACAGAACAGTCACTATAACGGCACCGGCCACCCACCACCAGGAGAACTCAACCGCGGCTGGCAGAGAGAAAAGCACCAGCGGAATAAGGGCTCTCCACCACTCTTTCTTCCAGACCTGGCCCAACGCCATTTTAGCGTAATCGTTCTTGTCCAGCTGGTTCTTCTTCGTACGGATTGCCAGCGGATTGAAAGGCTGCTGTTGCTGAACCCGTTGCCCCCCTCTTTGATTTGGATGTTGCATAATTTTAATTAATGTCAGCCGGTGAACTGTGAAGCGCTAGGAAACAGGCTTTTAAACTCACGACGGCTGCTTTCTCCTCTTTCTCTCTTTTTTGTTTACGATATTTTAAAAGTAGTGGACTGTTACACCCCCTCAATCTTTGAACGCTTTCAAACTCAGGTCCAGGCTGCGGTTAGAGTGCGTCAATGCCCCCACTGAAATGAAGTTGACACCGGTCTCGGCTACTGCCCTAATGGTTTCCTCGGTTATACCTCCAGAGGCTTCGGTCTCATAGCGGCCACCTATCAGTTCCACCGCCTCGCGCAGTTTGTCTACCTCAAAGTTATCCAGCATGATACGGTGGATGCCGCCTGTTTCCAGCGCCTCGCGTACTTCGGTCAGGTTGCGGGTTTCCACCTCAATCTTGAGCGGTTTGCCCAGTTTCTCCAGGTAGCGGTGCGTGGCTTCAATGGCTTGCCTGATGCCGCCGGCGTAGTCCACGTGGTTGTCTTTGAGCATGATCATGTCAAACAGCCCAAACCGGTGGTTGGTACCGCCGCCAATCAGCACGGCCCATTTCTCCATCATCCTAAAGTTAGGCGTAGTCTTGCGGGTATCCAGCAAACGGGCGCCGGTTCCTTCAATCAGCTTCACCAGGCTCTGGGTGTAGGTGGCAATACCGCTCATACGCTGCATGCAGTTGAGCACCAAACGCTCAGCCGTTAAGATAGACTGGGCCTTGCCGTGCACAGTAAAAGCAATGTCTCCGCGGTTGATCTGGGCGCCGTCCTGTAAAAACACCTCCAGCCTCAACGTAGGGTCCACTTCATGGAAGATTTTCCACGCCAACTCTACGCCGGCCAGCACACCCCGGTCTTTCACCAGGAGCTTTGCCTGGTTCTGGGCACTCTCGGGAATGGAGGCCAGTGACGAGTGGTCGCCGTCGGCAACGTCTTCCTGCAGGGCCTGCCGGATAAATGCCCTAATGCCTTCTTGGGTAAGGTAGGATGCTTTCACGCTGCAAAAATAAAAAAAGGCACCAAACATTCGGTGCCTTTTCTATGGATTGTCCTGTTAGAGACAATTATATGCTGTTATTTAAACTCAATGGTGTCAATCTTATAGGAATCGCCGTATTTCTTCACCTTCACTACCACGTTATAGCGGCCGCCTTTGTGGGTGTATTTGCCTATGGCGTAGCGTTGGCCGTCTTCTGAACCGCCCTGGTGATCAAAGCTGAACCCTACCGGCGCGTTTTTGCTGAAGAAGTTACGCACCACCATCTCGGCCTGGCTCTGGCTGTAGCTGCCGTTGTCGCCGTCTATGTTTACCTCTACCTTAGAGTTGAAGTAGCGCGCCAAATCACGGGAAGAACCAGATCTAATGGCAGATTGGATCCCGCCCATTACGTCAGACTGAGCAGTAACCTGTCCGGCACCCACCAGTATCCCTAACAGCACCAAGGTCATCGCCATCAATCTTCTGAAATTTTTCATGTCTTTGTGTTCCAAGTTTTACTTCTTCTATGCCAAAACTATGCCAAAGGCAGATAAGTTCAAGGCCCTAAAGATACAGGAAATAAGCAGAATCAAACGCCAAACGCTTCTTTTTAAACTGTGGCTTGTATCTTTACGCGCATGAGCAAAAAGGTACTTTTGATGATTCTAGACGGATGGGGGCTGGGCACAGACCCTTCCGTATCGGCGATTGAGCACGCCAATACTCCTTTCATGGATTCTTTATTCCACCGTTTTCCGCATGCGCGCCTGCAAGCCTCCGGTGAGGCCGTGGGTTTGCCAGAAGGACAGATGGGGAACTCTGAGGTAGGCCACATGAACCTGGGTGCCGGCCGCGTGGTGTACCAGGACCTGGTGCGGGTGAACGTAGCCATCAGAGAAAAAACATTGGGCCAGAACCCTGTATTGCAGGATGCCTGGCAGTATGCCCGCGAGAACAACAAGCCCGTGCACTTCATAGGTCTGGTATCCGATGGCGGCGTACACTCCCACATTGACCACCTGAAAGCGCTCTGCACCATTGCGCAGGAAGAAGGCGTGCCTAATGTATTTGTGCATGCCTTTACCGATGGCCGCGACACCGACCCGAAAGGCGGCATGGCTTACCTGACCGATCTGCAGAACACTCTGGATACCACTGGCGGCAAGCTGGCTTCCATCATTGGCCGCTACTACGCCATGGACCGCGACAATCGCTGGGAGCGCGTGAAACTGGCCTATGACCTGCTGGTACGCGCCCAGGGCAGAGGCTCCGCAAACTGGCGCGAGGCTATCCAGGAGTCTTATGACAACGGCGTGACCGATGAGTTCATCCAACCGATTGTGTGCCTGGATGAAAATGGAGAGCCCACGGCTAAAATCAACGAAGACGATGTGGTCATCTGCTTTAACTTCAGGACAGACCGTGGCCGCGAGATCACGCAAGCCTTAACGCAGCGCGAGTTCCCTGAGCAGGACATGCAGCCCTTGAAACTGCGTTACTACACGCTCACCAACTATGATGATACTTTTGTAGGCGTACAGCCCATTTTTGACAAAGACAACCTGGCCAACACGCTGGGCGAAGTCTTGGCCAACGCCGGTAAAACCCAGATTAGAATTGCTGAGACCGAGAAATACCCGCACGTAACGTTCTTCTTCTCCGGCGGCCGTGAGCAGCCGTTTGAAGGCGAGAAACGCCTGCTGTGCCCATCGCCTAAAGTGGCCACCTATGATCTTCAGCCCGAGATGAGCGCCTTTGACATCAGAGACGCCATTGTGCCGGAGATAGAAGGGGAGACCGCCGACTTCATCTGCCTCAACTTCGCCAACCCAGACATGGTGGGCCACACCGGCGTGTTTGAAGCAGCTGTGAAAGCCGTTGAGACCGTTGACCAGTGCGCCGAAGCCGTGGTGACCGCTGCTCTGGCCCATGGGTACGCGTCCATCATCATCGCTGACCACGGCAACGCCGATATCATGCGCAACCCAGACGGCACGCCTAACACCGCCCACACCACCAACCTGGTACCCGTGATCTTAGCCGATAACGACTACAAAGGTGAGTTGCAGGACGGTAAACTAGGCGATATTGCCCCTACCGTGCTGGCCTTACTAGGCGTACAGGCTCCCGCCGATATGAGCGGCACTTCCTTGTTGATCCCAGGCGCAGAGTAATTCCTGCTTAAACCAAGAAACGGAGACAGAAAAGCAGGTTTGCTTTCTCTGTCTCCGTTTTTCATCCGTTTTCCGTACAACAGGCGCAAAACGCCTTTCACTTACTTTTAGCTTTCGCTTACACCATGCGTACTTCAATGCTTGTCAATCAATGGTTCAGGAAATCAGCGGTTCTTCTATTCACGGCGCTTTCTCTAGGGGCAAGCGCCTGCCAGGAAGAAACAACCGCTCCGGTGGTCAGACGCATCCACCAAGCGTATGATTTGGTAAGCTTCTTGGACCAGGAAGCGAAAGCCCTTTCTGACCTGAATGCCGTTTCCCGCAAAAGCGTCTCTCAGGACGGCTCCGTCACCGAGGCGAAGATTATTTCCACCATCAACTGGGCCGAGGAGTTAGGTTCCTTTGCCGATGCGGATATAAACAGACCTGCCTTAGCCGGGGTTTTCACCAAAGAAGTTTCCTCTGATGCCTTGGGCCAGCAGGTGCACCGCTACAAAGCCAAGGAAGACGCCTCCACCAACATTCAACAGGTAACCTACACGCTTGACGCCAAGGGCCAGTTGGTGCAGCTAGATGCCACCATTGTGCAGGAAAACTTTCTTTTCAAGACGCAGAAACTCCTGCACCTGGAAGCGCACTCCGGTCCATCGCCGCGGCTAGTCCGGTATTTCCTGGATGAAACCCAGAAACTGATGCTGATGGATGCGCAGCGCTACACAATAACGGGCGAAGTGGCCGTCAAACAAACGCCTGCGGCCTTGTAGCCTCCGTTATTCCCCTACCAGCGAGAAGTACCGCACACGCACACTGCCGGGCACCAGTTTGGTTTCCTTCGGGATACCTTTGTGGGCATCATGGTACTGGTGGCTTTTGTACCAGGTTTTGAAACTCTCCTCGTCTTGCCAATAGGTTTTCAGCCAGATTTCTTTAGGATTGTCTTGCGGAGACAACACCTCCAGTTTCAGGAAACCAGGGGCATCATCAACCATATGGGGGCGGTTCCGGAACGCCTCTTTTACACTCTCTTCGGTGTCATTGGCAATAGTAAATGTACTGATAGAAATAAACATACTTGTACGTATAAATACTGAATACTACCTTGTGATAGGTAAACGTTCAGATTAGTAAGAGGTGATAGCCGGTAAGTTAAGGAAATTTGTAACGTAATTGAACCTGTCACCGTTAACCGCATTTTCGCAGCTGGGGTTTTCCCTCAAGGCGCGGGGGGAGCAAGAAGGAGCATGCAAAATTATCAGAACCACCGGGTAGATCTATCCAACTGTGACAAAGAGCCTATCCACATTATAGGTCGCATTCAGCCGCACGGGTTCTTACTGGTACTGGGTCAGGAATCTTTGATCATTGAACAGGCCAGCCGCAACGTAGACAAGTTTCTGCCTTATGGGTTGGAAGAACTTCTGGGCAAGTCCCTCAGCGTTATTCTTTCACCGGGCAGTGTTGCTTTTGACTCAGGCTTTACGGGTTCGCAGTTCCTCACGCTGGCCCAGCGTCCGTTTATCGGTCATTTTCACGTTTCTGGCACAAAAACAATCCTGGAATGCGAGCCCAGCGCCCCTTACCCAGACTCTGAAAAGCTGCGCCACAATACCATTCTGTGGCAGCTGCACAACCAGCTTAACAACCTGTATACCGTAGAGAGCGTAGCCGAGCCCGTTGCCCATACCCTGCGGGCCATTCTGGGCTATGACCGGGTAGACGTTACCCAGTTTGACCAGGACTGGCACACAGACGTGATTGCCGAGAGCCGCAATGAGCGCCTGAACTCCTTTATCGGGCACCATTTCCCGGCCTCTGACATTCCGGCCCCGGCCCGGGAGCTTCTAAAGCAAAAGCATGTACGCCAGATCCCGGATGTGAACGCGCAGGCAGTAGAGATTTACCCGTACTTCAACCCTAGCACGGGAGAACCTACCAACATTCTGCGCTCTGAGCTGCGCAATCCTTCTGAGATTCACCTGGAATACATCCGGAACACGGGCGTGGCGGCTACCATCTCCTTCTCCATTCTGGTTAAAAACCAGCTTTGGGGCGTGATTGCCTGCCATAACATAGAGCCTACCTACATTGAGATCTGGCGGCGCCAGCTCTGTGACCTGGTGGTGAAGACCTTTGGGAACGTGATTGCTTCCATCCAGGAGAAACGCGATCAGGAGCAATTCAGCCGCTACAAAGAAGTACACCGCACGTTGGTGAACCGCCTGAACAACGGAGAAAGCATAACCGAGGGGCTCTTCCAGCAACAACCGTCTTTGCTGGACCTCACCCAGAGCCACGGAGCTGCCCTTCTACTGGACAAAGCCCTAACCACAACCGGGCAAACGCCGCCCGAGGAAACCATCCGGAAGCTTACCCAGTGGCTTTCTGAACACGTGACCGATGGTGTTTTCCATACCCGCAACCTGTCTGCCGAGTGGCCAGAGGCAGAGGCGATCCAGCAAGAAGCCAGCGGTTTACTGGCGCTGGAAATCTCCAGGTATAACCAGGAATACCTGCTGTTCTTCAAACCTGAGATCAGGCAGACCAGAACCTGGGCGGGTAACCCAGAAAAGCCGGTGTTAGGCGGTAACCTGCACATCCATCCGCGGAAATCCTTTGAGAAGTGGGTAGAGGTGATCAGGGGCAAATCGCAGCCCTGGACAATGAACGAAGTGGAAATCACCCAGGCCTTGCTGAAAGACCTTGTTGCCATCCGGCTCCGGAACCAGACCGCCCAGTTGCAGAAACTGAACCAGGAACACTTGGTTAACGCCGAGCAGCTCCGCACCCGCAACGCGCAACTGGAAGATTTCGCCTACATTATCTCGCACAACCTGCGGTCACCGCTGGCTACCGTGAAGAGCCTGCACCAGTTCTACACCGCTGAACCAGGCGAGGAAAGCGCCGCTTACGTGATGGAGAAGGTGCAGAAAGTAAGCGATAACATGTCTGAGACCATCAATGACCTGAACGTTATCCTTAAAACCCACCTGGTGCAGCAGCTCCCCCACGAGGAAGTGCAGCTAGCTGAACTCATTGAAAAAGAGAAGCAGAACCTGGCGGCGGTTATTGCGCAAACCAACGCAGAGATCATCACTGAGCTGGAAGTACCTTCCATTTACATACCTAAACTGTATCTGGAAAGCATTCTGCACAACTTCATTTCCAATGCCTTGAAATACCGCTCACCCTACCGGAAACCGGTGGTGAAAATCAGGAGCTGGCGCACCGGACACACGCTGCACCTTTCGGTTTCAGACAACGGCCTGGGCATGGACCTGACCAAGGTAGGAGACAAGTTGTTTGGCCTGTATAAGGTCTTTCATAACACAGAGCAGTCCAAAGGGTTGGGGCTGTATCTTACCAGAATGCAGGTGAAGGCGCTGGGCGGCACCATAGACGTGGAGAGCGCACCGGAGCAAGGCACTACCTTTACTGTGAATTTCGGCCAGATTGACTACTCTCATTCGGCCCGCTAAAACCATTTGATTTGCTGGTGTAAAAAGGGCTACTGCCAGTCCGTTTCTAGGACAATACATAGGAAATCTCTATATTAGATGCGTCCTATTCACCTACAACCCTTTAGTAACATTAGCAACTTCTTTGCCCGGAGGAGATTCCAGTTAGCCCGCTTCTGAAAGCGGTGCGCTGTGCCTGCCTTCCGGCAAGAAGAGATGATCAACATGAAAAAGCTACTTCTTTCCCTGCTCCTGATGCTGGGCTGCCACTTTCTGCAAGCCCAGGACCTGGTGGTTACCTATGAAGGAGATTCCCTTAACTGCAAAATCACAAGAGAGGCCAAAGACCGGCTTTACTTCACGTTCATGTACAAGGGAGCCGCTAAGAACACGGTCCTCTCCAAGCACCTGATCAGGCAATACCAGCGCAATTACTTCACCGACGGTGAAATCCCCGAGACTTCTGAATACCAGTACAGCGAGCAGGCTTTCTCGCGCTATAGGTTAGGGGTGAGCGGCGGATGGAGTTACCGGATAGCCAGAACCGCCGATGGTCTCCAGCCTTTCTATAAAGAGTACATAGACAACCTGAAGCAAGGCTTCCATATCAACGGAGACGCGGCTTACTATTTCAATGAGCAGATGGGAGCGGGCCTAAGATACAGCACCTACCATGCCGCAAACGAACTGGATAATGTCACGGCCACTATGCCAGACGGCACCACGGTTACCGGAACGCTGAGCGACAAAATCAACATCACGTATGTGGGGCCGTACTTCAGTTCCAGAACGCTCAACCGCAACAAACTCAATGCCTGGATCTTCAACGTAGGTTTCGGGTACCTGGGCTACACAGACAAAGCGTTGCAGGTAAATGAACGCTATACGTTCAAGGGCAGCACTTTTGGCCTCTCCGCCGATGCGGGCTATGACATGCGTATTTCCAAAAAGCTCTCGGTGGGACTGCAGATTTCGTTTGTAACTGGCACACTCAGACAAATGGAGGTGAGCAACGGAACCACTACCCAAAAGATCAAACTCCAGCCCGAGAACTATGAAAACCTTTCCAGGTTAGACGTATCGGTGGGCTTACGCTTCAACCATTAATTCTTAATTGGCTTAAAAAGAGAATCCGTTTTGGGTCTGCTTTCCGGAAAACAGACCCAAAACGGATTCTTTGTTATGTATGTACCGGTGTTACTTCCCTTGCAACGTGACCACCACGGTACGTTTGCCGCCATGGTTGCGGTGCTCGCAAAGGTAAATGCCCTGCCAGGTGCCCAAATTGAATCTTCCGTTGGTGATAGGCACTGTTACTGAATTGCCCAGCAAGGCCGCTTTGATGTGCGCGGGCATGTCATCTGATCCTTCCAGGGTGTGGCGGTAGTAAGGCGCGTTCTCGGGCACCATGCGGTTGAAATGCTGCTCAAAATCGTGGCGCACGGTGGGGTCAGCGTTCTCGTTGATAGACAGACTGGCCGAGGTATGCTGAATAAAGATGTGCGCCAGGCCCACTTCAATTTCCTCCAGTTCTGGCAACTGGGCTTCCAGCAGATCGGTGATGAGATGGAAGCCGCGTTTTACGGCTGGTAAGCGCAAAGATTTCTGAAACCACTTCATAAACAGGCAAGGTTAATAGTCCACTTCCATGGCCCCGGCATCGGGCTTCTGGGCATCGCGGGGTTTGTTTTCGTAATCCAGGGTGATTCCCGGGACCGGAACTCCCGCTGCGTTGGCCGGGGACAGTTTGATGATCTGGAAATCGAACTTGGGCGCATCGCGGAATTGCGGGTCAACGTTGAGCTGGTTTCCGTTCTGCCCGAACTCGGTTCTATAGGCCTGGGTTTTCAGGAAAGAATTCCGGATAGTTCTGCCAGAAGAACCAGTCATCTCACCGAACTTCAGTTCCTCTTCATGGCGGCCCCACACAATGCTGTTCAGGATGTTCACCTGGTAATTGCCCTGCCGGATAATTTTGTTCTCCACCTGGTACCGTTCTTCAAACACCACCGAGGGCGAGAACCGGATGAAGTCATAGGCGTAGTTGGCCAGCGTACTGAACACCACGTCATACCGTCCGCCACCTAAGCCGGCCAAGGCGTACTCAGCACAGTTGGTGATGATGCTGTTCTCCAGCCGCACGTTGCCGCCTACGCTCAGCACACCCGTTTGCAGCATGTTTTTCAGAAAACTATTCTGAAACGTCACCTGCGGCACCGTATTCCCTTCGGCTTTCAGGTACGCGCCGTTCACGGCATTCTTGATCTCGGCGTAGCTGATTTCTCCCTGCCCAGATTGCACAAACTCCAGTCCCTGCCATTGGCCCGGGGCGTTGCGGTACTGTTCTTCTTTGCGCACCTGCTGGAACACCACCCGCTTCTCGTGCTCGCCTTCTACCCGCAGCGTACCCAGCACTTTGATTTTGGCTTTGCTGTGCAGGTGCACCTGCGTTCCTTTCTGGATGGTAAGCGTTTGCCCGGCCGGCACCGTTACCGAGTCATAGATCACGTGTGCTTTGGAGGCCGTCCAGGTCTCGTTGGGAGAAGTGGTGTAGCTGCGCTGATAATATTGGGCGTTCTGTCCGTACGCCACCAACTTCACTTTCTGCTGGTTTCCGTTGGTCAAAAACAAAAGGGAGTCATTGACCAGGAACGGCTGCTCCTGGGTAGTAGGATTGATGGTGGCTTTCACCAAAACCAGCAGGCTGTCTTTGCCCCGCAATTCTACGTTCTCTACCTGCGGACCCGCCATGCCGTTGATGAACACCTGGAACGGCGAAGAACCCAATCCGCCCACCTTGATCTCTGAGATGCGGACCGCATTCTTGTTGGGGTTGTAGACTTTCAGGCGCTTGGTAATGCTGCCCACTTGGGTGAACACCGTATCAAACAGCACCGTATCGGCCTCAAAGCGCAGCAGGGCGCCGCTATCTGGCGTGATTTCCTCTTCGCGCGGGGTACAGGCGCTCATCCACCAGCCCACCAGGCACAGAAAAGCCAGGCTTTGCAGGAAAG
This sequence comes from Sabulibacter ruber, assembly GCF_017355955.1. Classification (GTDB taxonomy): domain Bacteria; phylum Bacteroidota; class Bacteroidia; order Cytophagales; family Hymenobacteraceae; genus Nibribacter; species Nibribacter ruber_A. The sequence continues at coordinate 226,466 of NZ_JAFFID010000002.1, forward strand.
CGGTGCACGTACCAGTAGGGAAGAAGCGCTGAAGCATTAGGTTAGCAGGAATCAGGTTTAATCTTTTAAGGCCGTTTTCAGGAAAACAACCCTAAAATAAAGGGCAATAAAAAAGCGCAACCCAAATGAGCCGCGCTTTTCAATGCGTATAAAGTTTAGACTTGGGCTCCTTCTTTCAAACGCTCAGCGTTCTCAGCAATCCGGAGCTGCTCTACAAATTCATCAATGTTTCCGTCTACCACGTTTGGCAGGTTGTACACCGTTAACCCGATGCGGTGATCGGTTACGCGGCCCTGCGGATAGTTGTAGGTTCTGATTTTATCGGAACGGTCGCCGCTACCCACCATGCTCTTGCGCTGGGCACCTTCTTCTTCCTGTTTCTTGGCAAGTTCTACCTCGTAGATACGCGAACGCAATACCGCCAAGGCTTTGTCAAAGTTCTTCAGCTGCGATTTCTGGTCCTGGCACTGCGCCACAATACCGGTAGGGATGTGGGTCAGACGCACGGCAGAATACGTAGTGTTCACTGACTGACCACCCGGACCGGAAGAACAGAACAGGTCCTTGCGGATGTCGTTCATGTTGAGCTCAATGTCAAACTCCTCCACCTCGGGTAACACTACCACAGAGGCTACTGAGGTATGGATACGGCCCTGAGTCTCCGTGGCCGGAACGCGCTGTACGCGGTGCACGCCAGACTCAAACTTGAGCTTACCGTACACGTCTTCACCGGAGATGTTCACGATGATCTCTTTGTAACCACCGGCGGTACCTTCCATGGCGTCAATCAGTTCCATTTTCCAGCCCTGCTTCTCAGCATAGCGGCTGTACATGCGGTACAGGTCACCGGCAAACAGAGAGGCCTCATCACCACCGGCTCCGGCGCGGATCTCCATGATGATGTCTTTGCTGTCATTAGGGTCTTTGGGAATGAGCATCTCCTTGATGGTCTCCTCCATGTCGTCGCGCTGCGGCAGGAGCTCATCAAGTTCTTCTTTGGCCATCTCGCGGAAATCCTCGTCCTTCTCCGTGGCGATGACTTCTTTGGTATGCTCAATGTTGCTCAGCAACAGTTTGTAGCGCTCGTATTCGGCTACAATCTTCTCCAGGTCTTTGTACTCTTTGTTCAAAGCCTTATATCTCTTCAGGTCACTGGCTACATCTGGTTGGATGAGTTGCTCATTTACCTCTTCAAACCGCTGCTTTATGGCTTCCAGTTTATCTAACATCTTCTGCTATACTTAATTCAGGGCGCAAAGCTACGTAATTTCCGTGGCATTTGCGGAGTCCTATTTTTGGTGTGTTTTCTATGAAACAGCCCGGAAACGGAAAAAGTTGCTCTGCTCCATCCCTGATATGTAGGGGAAAAGGCTGTGTGCCTCGTCTGTAAGTAAACCCCCTGGAAAACTTATGAAACCTGTACGCCTGCATTGCTACCTTTTCTCGCTCTTGAGCTGTGCCATTCTTTTCTCTGGCTGTTCAGTTGACGATGATGCCACGCCAGAACCTACCGGCAAAATCTCTGGCCGGGCGGTAGTGCGTAATGAGTACGGTGAAGTTCAAGACCCTTCCAGCTTGGTTCTATCGGTGGAGAACACAGAGATCAAGACTTCGCCGGATGTGGGTGGGCTTTACACCCTTAAATTTGGGTCACTTCCTTCCGGTACGTATGACTTAAAGATAAGCACACCTGGTTTTATTGATGGCTACCGTAGAGAGTGGTACTACACCAGGGGAGAACCTTACGCCATGGATATTATCGCCTCTAAAGCACCGTCTCAGTACTTTGTGGCTCCCACCCTCAGCCTGCCAGTAACCAACGGATATGCCCACAGGCTATTTCTCTCTGCCCGCTTAAGCGCTCCTATTCCTGCCGGAAAAATGCTGAAAGCCCAAGTGTTTATAGGTAAAACCCCCAATGTTTCTGCCACCAACTACATAGCTGCCGGTGAATTCAACCTCTATAGAGAAGAGGTCTCCCTTGAGCTTCTGAGCACCATGGATTTTAAATCCCGCACAGGTATAAAAACAGGCGAAACAATTTACGTGGTGGCCTATACCGATGCGGCTGTACCAGTTGGCTATTCAGTACCCGGCAGCAATGTGCAAGTGCCCACCAGCATGAATACCAACCATGCGGTAGTGTTGCCCTTTGTTATGCCGTAATCCTGCGGATGATAGGAGCATTCTGAATTTTCTCTTTTCACCTGGTTTTAGGTAAATAAGCCAGAAACAGGGTAACTATCTTACCTGCAGGTCTGCGGTAGCCCTGCCCAACTGCCCGTTGGCGGTGAGCCCTTCTACCACGGCCCGGTACGAAGTGCGCGCGTCTGCACAGTAGAAAGAGAATGTAGCTTGCCCGTTAGTATCCGTCACTATGGTGGGGCTCCAGAAAAGGGTAGTACGAAGATCGGGTAGTTCCACTTCCGAAGATTGATCATAGCGGGGCATGTAGAACTCCCTTGCTTTCTGCATCCTGACTCCGTTATAAGCGGCCACTCCGCGGTAGCGCGCCTTACTGGTAAATGTTCCGGGGCCACTTTGTTTCAGAATAATTGAAATTACGCCGTTACCTCCCTGTGAGCCAAAAATGGTTGACGATGGTCCGGGTTTGATGATGTCAATGGCTTCTACCTCCGTCATAGAAATACCCCTTACATACTCTACATCTATGGGCATGCCATCCAACAGGTAGAGCGGGGGGTCACCTCCGCGTAGGGAGATTTCTCCGCCGTTTGACATCAAACCTGCCACCCGTCCTTGGAGCGCTGAAATAATATCTTGCGCCTGTGGCAGGTTTGAGCCTTTGAGGCTGTAGTCTGGTTGATTGTATAACTGGCCACGGCGCATCTCTTCTTCTTCACGTATCTTTCTGGCCCTGATTTCCACGGTGCTCAGTAAGATGCTTTTTCCGGCCAATTGATCTAACCTCAACTGCTCCCGGTTGCTTCTCAGGTATGCCCAGGTACTTTGGGACAGCATCGCGGGTGGTACGTCATAAGGAGGTTGCGGAGTAACCAGCGTAATAGGCACCCCTTTATCCATGATCACCTCCAGCACATCTTTTCCCTTGGCAGAGCGGGCCTTTACGGCAATACGGGCGCTGTCATCCAACTGGCTCACAGCAAAAGCGAATTTCCCCTGAGCATCAGCGGTGTCTATGAGAATCATGCCGGGCGAGCGGAGACTGATTAAGGTGACAATGGCCTTGGGTTCCGGCTTGCCAGATAGTTTCTGAACCGTGCCCGTCACTGCCATTCCACGTTCCACGGGAAAAGGCAGGGGCAGAGGCTTGTTTTGCAGCAGGTCATTCCAGACAAACCGGCGCCAGCCCTGTGTGAGCATCAGGTTATCCAAAGCCTCAGCGGCACCCTGTTCCTGAGAAGAGAAATAGTAGCCTGGTTGCTCAATGTGGCCTCGCAGATCTGAGGTGAGTAACAGGTTGGTGAGGATGGTATTGGCGTAGGGCTCCGGAGTTACTTTTTGGGCATCGGTAACGGCTACGGAGAAATGCCCTGATACCGGAGAGCCCGCTGCGTTCTTAGCCTGCAGGTGCATGGTTACTTTCTCGCGGGGTTTGTAGCTGGGCTTATCTGGCGTAAGCGTGAGCTGCAGTTGATCCTGGCGGTTCACAAAGACCAACCGCTCAGCCAAGGGCTCGCCGGGGTGGGAGAATAAGGTAAACTGCACCACGCCCGAGGGAAGTTTTTCCCGGGGCACACTGATCTGGATCAGGTCTTTGTCGGTGGTGGCATGTCCCGTAAAATATATGTTTCCCCGGCTCTGCACGACCATACTGATAGAGGTGGGCCGGCCTTCGTATCCACGGTAACCTACCAGATAGGCCCTCATCTGCACCGCGTTTGGCTTGCTGTTGTCCACACGCATGACCACGCCCTTCTCCCGGGCTGTTGGCAAAGGGTACCTGGTTTCTGTCCCATCTTCGTTCCTGAGGATGGCCAAGTAGTTTTTGCCCGGCTGCGGCAGAAACCCGAAACGTCCCATCCCAAATTTCTGACTCTTGAAGTCTGTCACTTTCTTTCCGGTTTCCTCTAGCACAGTACCCTGCACGTCTTTGCCCATGCCATTGGCATCTATGGCTTTGAACCCCACCACGCTCCACATGTTGTTGACCAACTCTCCTCCCTCAGGGAAGAACTGCAGATCCACTTTCTCGCTTACCTGCGGAATCTTGAAGCGCCGCTGAATTTCATTTTCCCCTTCTTTGACAGTCATCCAAAGCCGGATGTCTTGCTGGGCTTCCGTAATCGGTAAAAAGAATGCAAAACGCGCCTGCCCTTGGCTGTTGGTTTGACCGTTGCGCCTCGGGGAAATCATTTTGCCCATGCGGTTGCGGGTATGGAAGGTGAGGGACCGTTGCCCCAGTGGTTCTTCTTTCAGGTTCTTCAAAGACACATCGGCCCAGACAGAATCTCCCGCCGCGTACCGTTTGAAGGTAAAATCTACCTTGGGCACCAAATCGGCTAATCTGGGATTGAAAATCTGTACGTTCTGATGGAAGAAATACGTCTCGTCAAAGTTCTGCATCCAGCTGGTATAAGCCCGCAGACGGTAAAGTCCCTCCGGGATGGTGTCTTCCAGAGCCAGGTCGCCGTGGCCAATTCCGTTCTTCACGTCCACTGCAATGCGGCGGTAAATGGAATCCTCCGGTGACACCAACTCCACGTACAGCACCTTGCTTACCAAGCTAGGCTCATGGGATGATGCATTTACCAGATAGGCTTTAAACCACAAATCATCCCCGGCGGCGTAGTACGGTTTGTCCAGGTGCAAATAGACTTTCTCCTGCGGATAATCCTTGGTGAACTGCTGCAGTTGGGCGATGATTTTTTTGAGGACTTCGTTTTCCTGCCACTGCTTCGGGGCGAAGGCGCACACCAATAACAGGCCCAGAGAAAAGAGCGCAAGACGTAAGTAGCTTTTCGGGGACATACGGGTTGGGGGAAGAGCGTTCAAAAGGGGGTAGGTACGTGTGGTTAACAGATGATTGTGCTAGTAACCTACAAAGATTCCTGCAGATTTTCCATACTCCCTTGCCGTATTTTGTTTTAAGACTATTTTCCCGAAAACAGGCTTAAAACAGCTCTCCCGGCCTCAACCTTCGCCCCACAGCTTTTCCATATAGCGCACAGCGTTTCCGTAACTGAGCGCCGCCAGCTCCTCTGCCGAGAACTGTTCTTTCAAGGCCTCCAGTATAGTTTGGTATTGGGCTGCGTTGCGGTGCTGCGGATGGAAATAAGATTCGCCACCTTCCATGATGCCGGACTCCTGGAAAAAATCAGCCCCGAAACAGAGGGCTTGCGGGGCGTGCTCAAAGCCGTGGCGGATGTGCTCCAGCAGCACCTCGGGCCGGGTTGGGTGCACAAACTTCTTCAGGAAATTAATGCCTATCAGCCCTTGGCGGCGCACCACTTCCTGCACTAATTCCGGCGGCAGGTTGCGTGCATTGTCATACACCTCCCGGAAATTAGAATGGCTGGCGATGACAGGTATGTCCAAGCCGTGTTTGTCGATGAAGTTCAGCATACCATAAGCAGCGGCGTCTGAGGTGTGGGCCAAGTCCACGGCAATGCGCTTGCCGCTCAGGTACCGGAGCAGTTCCTCGCCATCGGGTTTCAGGCCAACGCCTGGCGTGAAGTTTCCGCCGGAGAAGCGGTTCTCATCTACGTGGGTAAAGCTGATGTACAACAACGGACCGGCCAGTTGGATGATTTCCTCCAGTCTTCTGAAAGCTAAGTCTAGCGGTTCGTCCTCCTCGCACAAGCCTGAGGCGTTCTCAATGGCTGCCACTATGGCCACCCGTTCCCCGTGGAGCACCTGCATCGTCAGTTCTTTGGGTCGCACCTGCGCAAACACCTCGGTATTCTGCAGCAGATTTTCCTTGTAAAGCCGGGCTTGTTTTAAGGTAAAGGCAGCGCTACCCGGCTCAGTAGGGGTGAAGAAGGCCATGGTCTGCAAGCGTACCCGACCCGCCTGCAGATGCGGAATGGCACAGCCTATGATGTCCACATCCATGGGCGTGGAACCCGGTATCCAGGCCAGGTAGCCGGTCAGGTCGCAGTGCAGGTCAACAATGGGCAAGCGGGTATCTTCCAATTTTGAATGAGTAATGGAGTGAATGGGTGAATGAGCGTTGCAAGATTCATTCAGAGCGAGTTTACGAAGAACCGTTCCATCTCCCGCCGCAAACCCGGATTTTTTCCCGAATTTTGCAGAAACAACGCAAAAACGTACGCTGCTTCTACCGCGTACCTTCTGGATTATGACAACACTTCCTTCTGTTATACTGCACGCCGGCAAAGAAATCTCGCTCAAACGCTTTCACCCGTGGGTTTTCTCGGGGGCCATCAAGAAAATTGAGGGCGAGGTGCAGGAAGGTGATATCGTGGCGGTTTACTCTAACCGCCGCGAGTTCCTGGGCATCGGCCACTACCAACCCGGCTCCATTGCCGTGCGGATTTTTTCCTTTGATGAAATAGAGCCCAACTATGATTTCTGGCGCAGCCGTGTGCAGAAAGCCGTGGAGTACCGCCGCCAGCAGGGCTTCCTGGACAACCCCAACACCGATGTGTACCGTCTGGTCTTCGCCGAGGGCGACCAACTGCCCGGCATGATCATAGACATCTACGGCAATACCGCCGTGCTGCAGGCGCACAACGTGGGCATGTTCCACGTGCGACAGCACATCGCGCAGGCTTTGATGGAGGTGTATGACGGAAAACTGACCGCTGTGTACGATAAATCGGCCGAGACGCTGCCCGCCAAAGGTCCGGTTCAGGGCCAGAACGGCTACCTGTACGGCGACACGCCCGTGCCGCATGTGGTTACCGAGAACGGCAACAAGTTCCTGGTGGATTGGGTCACCGGCCAAAAAACCGGCTTCTTCATTGACCAGCGTGAGAATCGTGATCTGCTCGCGCACTACGCTCCCGGCAAAACCGTCTTGAACACCTTCTGCTACACCGGCGGTTTCTCCATCTACGCGCTCAACGCCGGGGCTAAGGCTGTTCACTCCGTGGATGTCTCCAAAAAAGCCATTGACCTCACAAACCAGAACGCCGAGCTGAACCAGGACCAGGACCGCCACGAGGCCTACGCCGTGGATACCTTTGAGTTCCTGAAAGGCAAAGAAGGCCTGTACGACCTGATCATCCTGGACCCGCCGGCCTTCGCGAAGAGCCAGAAAGTGCGCCACAACGCGCTCATGGGCTACAAGCGCCTGAACGCCGAGGCCATCCAGAAAATAAAGCCGGGCGGTATCCTGTTCACCTTCTCCTGCTCCGGCGTAGTAGACAAATACCTCTTCCAGAGCACGGTTATGGCGGCGGCTATTGAAGCTGGTCGTAACGTGAAAGTGATGCACCACCTCTCCCAACCCGCCGACCACCCGGTGAGCATCTTCCACCCGGAAGGCGAGTACCTGAAAGGCCTGGTGTTGTACGTGGAGTAGGGAGGTAGCACGTAGCAAGTATCACGTAGCAAGACCTTAGATTTTAGCGCTTAGAGGAAAAATGGTGTTTCGGAACTGATTTCTGGAAATCGGCTCCCAAACACCATTTCCAATTTTTATAAGCTAACAGTGAAATGAAGCAAACGGCCCTGCAACATTTTGATGTGCATGATGGCGCGGAAGTTACTTTCATACTTTGTGTTAAGGGGAAAGGCACGGAAGTAACTTCCGCGCCATAGTAGCGGATAGTAGCGCATGGGGTTCCTGAACCCAGGATTACTCTTGGGGTAATTTAGAGAACCGCTGCCGCGAGACTCTGGTCTCCTGATTAAGGGTGGTGCGAACGCTCCAGACTCGCCGGAACTATCTTTGATGTTGCCCTATGGCGCGGAAGTTACTTCCGTGCCTTTCTCAAGTAGTTTCATAGCATAAAAAGGGAATAATTCCCGCGCTGTAGTTTAACTATAGCTCCTCAGCAATGCGTAGGTTCGCTGCAGTGCAGCGAGGATAATCAGGAGACTACCCTACCCTGCATCTGTAGGCACAAGTCTGGAGATCCGCACCAGCGGAAACGTCTTCAGGCATGAGTTGCAAACTCACGCCAACGGAGGGGTTAGCAGAAGCAGTCTAACTGTGTAAGCTGCCACTACATGGCATCAAACGCGTCCTAAGGTAAACAGCCCTGCCAGATTCTCCGGTTGCAAAGCTTCATCCAGGCTCATTCTGATGCGCCATTCTTTGGGGTAATGGTTGTTGACGCGATTTTGGAGCTTTTTGCCCCAACCCAGGCCCACGCCGTTGAACTGTACCAGCACCCAGCCGTTGGCGGAGTTTTCCAGCACCACATCTTCGCGGTGCAGGAACTTGAGGGCGGTGGCCAGGTCTACCTCTGCATGCGGGAAAGCGTCTGGGGACAAATGCTGGGAAAGCGCCAGGGCCGGCAGCGGTTTGGCGTTGTTCTTCATGACCTCGGCCACCTCTATGCCGCCGTAGACCACACGCAGGTTCTCGTACAGTTGCTCCAGTTCCAACATCCAGGCTTTGGGCAAGGCGCGAAGGGTTTCTTTGTGCTTCACAATCTCCCAGTTTTGGGGCTCTTTTAGCCAATCCTGCACCAAACCCTTTTCCTGCTTAGAGGCGCTCACCAGAAACGGCCGCTTGCTCTTGCGGTAAGGTCGGGCTTCCTCGCCTTCGGTTTTGCGGACGGCCGCCAGGAAGAAGCCTTCGCCCTGGGTGCGGTGCGGGTAGAAGCGGTAGCCGTGCATGCCTTCCAGTTCGGTGGCGGTCACACCCCAATCAGGGTGAAGTTGCAGCGGAATGGTTTCGGCGTCTTGCTGGCGGGCCAGCCAGGCCAGGTTCTCTTCGTTTTCTTCCTGGTTGTAGGTGCAGGTGCTATAAATCAGGACACCTCCGGGTTTGAGGGCATCCCACACGTCCATGAGAATACGGCGCTGGCGCTCAGAGCAGAGCTTCACGTTGGCTTCTGACCACTCGTTGATGGCATCAGGGTCTTTGCGGAACATGCCTTCGCCGGAGCAGGGTGCGTCCACTACCATCACGTCGAAGAAACCCGTGAGTTGGCCAATGTGGCTGGGGTCATTGTTGGTCACGATCACGTTGCCGCTGCCCCATTTCTGCAGGTTCTCGGCCAGGATATTCGCCCGGGGTTTGATGACCTCGTTGGCCACCAACAAACTACCTGGAGAAATAAGCGAGGCGATGTGCGTGGATTTTCCGCCGGGCGCACCGCATAGGTCCAGCACGGCCAGGGGCTCGGTTAGGTCAACGCTTTGCTTCAGGGCCTGCTCCAGAAACATGGAACTGGCCTCCTGCACATAATAGGCGCCGCCATGGAACAGCGGGTCAAGGGTGAAGCTGGGGCGCGAGGGCAGGTAGAACCCGGTCTCGGTCCAGGGCACCGGCGGCAAACCGGCAGGCACCGGCAGTTTGGCTTTGTTCACCCTGATGCTGGTGGGCGAGGGCTGGTCCAATGCCTCGGCAAAGGCCGGGAAAGTCTCCCCCAATTGGTTCTGCATGCGGGTCTGGAAAGAAGCGGGAAGTTCTAGGCTCATACATGTGGTGCCCGGCTTAAACCGAAGCTCCTGCAAAGATACCGATTCTGTTTTAGGCCTGTTTCTGAAAATATAACCTTAAAGGGCTCATTCCGCCGCCAGGATAGGCTCACGGCGCGTGGTGATCTTGGCCGGTTTACGCACGGTGCGGGTCTGGTACACGGGGTTGTCTATAAAAGCCACCACTTTCAAGGTCAGATCCAGGCCGGTTATGGTGCTGGGGTTCTCAAAGCCCAGGTACAGGTAGCCGTCATCAGTTTTAGGCGTCTGGTTGGCCAGTACTTTGCCGTAATCTGAGAGTACGTCTTTGCCTTTGGCTACACCGTAGGGTTTCCAGCCGTCCTCATCCTCGGTGAACAGGTAGGCGTTGTTCTTGTTGAACAGGTAATAACTGATGTACCCGCTGGATTTCACCTGCGGCAGCTGCGGCAGCAATCCCAACCCGAACGCCACCAAGGGGTTGCCCCCGGTCAGCAGGGCTGTGGCACCTTTGGCCAGGGTCTTACCGGTTTCCTGCAAAGACTGGACAGATTCCTGCCCCACCCCAACCCAGTATACCCAATGCTTGGTACCGGCGGGCAGCTTAAAGCGCTCGGTGCTGCGGTTGTTGCGGGTGATATTTGTGAGGGAAGCCAGCTGAAACGTCTTGTCTACTACCGTCTCAGATTTAAGATCGTTCTTCACCAGTACTTTCTCGGTGGTAGTGGTCCAGGTGGTGTCTTGCACGGTGCGCCAGGCCACCAGCGTATTGAAATTCTGGGTGGCCTCAGTGCCGGGGATGCGGGTGAGGGTGAAATGGCTCCTGGTGCTGGTCTCAGACAGACTCTGCAGCGTGATGGTGTACACCGATTTCTGCGGCACCGTGAGGCGCAAGTTGTTCAGTTTCCTGGTTTCCTCTATGCTATACAGCGGCGATTTAGAGAAATATTCCTGCACGGTTACCTTGTAGTTGGTCTTGGTTTTGTTCTCCAGGTCCAGTACAATCACATCGCCGGCCTGAAAAGCGTACTGGTACTGGGTCGCTGGCTGTTTGGTTCCGGCCACCTGAATCTCCAGATCGGCAATTTTGATGGGTTTTCCGGCCTGCGCCACACAAACCAAAGAGCACATTAAAAATATCCCACAAAGCAACAGGGCAGAACGAAAGAAAGAGCTACACATACAGAGAGCAGAAGAAAAACCAATTTGGCGGCAATTTACGAAAACCAGCTCAGAATCAGTACCGCGGCTCAATCCACATCTTTCGGGCAACGCCCAGCCCCACAAAGTTTCCGCGTCCGCCGCCGCGCATCAGAATGGCCACGTTCTGCCCTTCGTAGAGCTCGCTCAGGCTAATAGAGCCTCCGTTCAGCCCCACAATCTGGGTAACGGGCGTTACCAACACGTAGCCCCGGTTATAACGGGAAAACCGGGTATCGGTACCGTAGCCTTCTACTTCAATGGTCACCTGGCCCCGGTCATACACCCGACGGGTGATGGTTCCCCTGAGGTCTACCCGGGTGGGAGCCAGGCTGTTCTGAGTTCTGGCATCAGCGGCGGCGTTGGCCGAAGTATCTGTGCCAACCGGAGCTGCAGTCTGGCAGCCAAACCCGGCAACCGTGACAAGTAGCACTAATACGAGATATGCGAATGGAATCTTTATGTTCTTCATGGTCTTAGAGTTAGCCCAGAACCTATAAACGAAAAAGAAGCCTCAACGGCTACACTTAGGAAAAGTCAATTGGGTTGTTTTCAGGGTATTTTGAGAAAAACAGGACAAAACGGAGTATTTATACGGAAGAAGTTGTTATCTCTGTACCTAGTTAGTTGCCGCTTAATCCTTAACTTCACCTTATTTCGCGGCGCGGAACAATCATCTTTATGGCTAAAATCAAAACAGCATATTTCTGCCAGAACTGCGGTGCGCAGTCGGCTAAATGGATAGGCCGCTGCCCGGCCTGCGGCGAGTGGAACACCTACGTGGAGGAAGTGGTGGCCCGCGAAGACGTAACGCCCACCACCGCCTGGAAAGTAGGCACCAGCAGCCAGCAGGTGGCCAGCAAGCCCAAACCCATTGGCGAGATCACCTATTCTGAACAGGCCCGTATCATCACCGAGGACGCCGAGCTGAACCGTGTGCTGGGCGGCGGTATTGTGCCCGGCTCCATGGTGCTCATTGGGGGCGAGCCTGGCATTGGCAAGTCTACGCTCATGCTACAGATTGCCCTGAGTCTGCGCAGCCAGCGCGTGCTCTACATCTCCGGCGAGGAAAGCGAACAGCAGATTAAGATGCGCGCCGAACGCCTGGGCACCCAGCACCCCAACTGCTTTATCCTCACCGAGACCGGCACCCAGAACATCTTCAAGCAAATAGAACAGCTTCAGCCCGATGTCCTGATCATTGACTCTATCCAGACGCTGCATTCTTCCTTTATTGAGAGCGGCGCGGGTAGTGTGGCGCAGGTGCGGGAATGTACCGCCGAGCTGCTCAAATTCGCGAAGGAAAGCGGTACACCGGTGTTTCTCATCGGGCACATCACCAAAGAAGGCAACCTGGCCGGGCCTAAGATTCTGGAGCACATGGTAGACACCGTGCTACAGTTTGAAGGCGACCGCCACATGACCTACCGCATTCTGCGCACCACTAAAAATCGTTTCGGGAGCACGTCTGAACTGGGCATTTACGAGATGCTGGGCACCGGCCTCAGAGAAGTGAGCAATCCTTCGGAGATCCTGATCTCGCAGCGCGAGGAGTCGTTCAGCGGCATTACCATTGGAGGCACCATGGAAGGAAACCGGCCGCTGCTCATTGAAGTGCAAAGCCTGGTGAGCCCCGCTACTTACGGTACGCCGCAACGCACTGCCACCGGCTTTGACGTAAAGCGCCTAAACATGCTCCTGGCCGTGTTGGAAAAGCGCGGAGGTTTCAAACTAGGCACTCAGGACGTGTTCCTAAACATCGCGGGTGGCCTCAAAGTGGAGGACCCCGCATTGGATTTAGCCATTTGCGCTGCCCTGCTTTCTTCCTTTGAGGACGTAGCCATTCCGCATACCACCTGCTTTGCCGCTGAGGTTGGTTTGGGGGGCGAGGTACGGGCCGTACATCGCATTGAGCAACGCATCTCTGAGGCCGAAAAATTGGGTTTTCAGGATATCTATATTTCCAAGTACAACAAAAAAGGAGTAGATTTAGACAGGTTTAATATCAGAATTCATGCGGCAAGTCGGCTGGAGGAAGTCTTCAGTGGTTTATTTGGGTAATTCACGGCACGTTGAACTATTCCTATAAGGGCGGGCGTTCCTATGCCATTATTGAACCTAATATTTCATCTACCTAATCAAATTCAGCAATGCTATTTTCCTCCAATAGGTTGTTTTCTTCTATAGCGCTCTGCCTGGGGCTTTTCCTAGGCGGGCTAACCTCGGCGCAGGCGCAGTCAAACGTGACCCTTACCGGCAAAATCAACAATCCGGTTAGTGATAGTGTCCTGCTGGAGTTGTATACCGTTCCGGCTTCTTACTCAGGTGAGTCGCACACGGTGGCCTTGTCTAAAAACGGGGAGTTCACCATTACGGCGCCGGTCAAAGAACCTCTGCTGGGCGAGTTGGTACACGGCTCAGAGTCTGTGATCCTGTTCCTGCAACCCGGCGACAACCTGGATGTACGCGCCAACGCCAATGATTTTCTCAATACAGTGAAAATGAAGGGCGAAGGATTTGAGGAGAATAGCTATCTGCTGGAGTTTGAGCTGAAGTTTGAAGAAGAGGAAGACTACCAGGTATTGCCTGATAACATCCATAAGCGGGAAAAAGAGTTTTTGCTCTTCCTGGAGGAGCGCCGCCAGGACCAGCGCAAGTTCCTGGAGAAATTCCTGAAAGAGCACCAGACCTCAGAGGCATTTAAGAATTACGCCAAGGCCCAGATTGAATTCAGCTACGCCAATGACCGCCTGACCTATGTAGACATCCGTAAGCGCGTGGGCGATTTGCCTCCTAAACTCTCCCCAGACTACTATGATTTCCTGAATCAGGTAGATCTTAACATGCCGGGGGCGGTGAGAAACCAGGCGTACCTTGATTTCCTGAATAATTATTTCCAGTTCAAGGCACTGCAAGCCAAACCGGCTAATCTGGAGCGCGATTATTACCCTACGCTGTACGCCATGGCCAAACAGGAATTAAAGGGAACTGCCCGTGACATGATGATGGCCCGTATTCTTTCGCAGGCTTTCCGGTTTGGGTACGTGCCAGACACTGATGCCATGTACCTTGATTTCCAGAAAGAAGCCAAAGACGCTAACTTCATTTCATACATCCAGGACCAGTACAAGCAGTTCAGAAGGGTAGGGCTGGGCAGCACCGCTCCGGCGTTTACCCTGCTCTCCGCCGAAGGCGACAGTGTTTCCCTGAGCAGCTTCAAAAACAAAATGGTGTACCTGGGCTTCTGGCGTACTCACTGCGGCATCTGCACCGTAGACCAGCAGGCCTATAAATACTTTGCCGAGCAACTGGCAGAAAAAGACGTTGTGCTGCTGCAGGTATCAGTAGGGGAGGACCTCAACACCTGGAAAAAGAACGTAGCCCAGAAAAAATACCCTGGTATTCATCTGTACGCGCCAGACCTTTCGGCCAAAATCCTGAAGGACTATGATGTAAAGAGCTTCCCGGCGTATTTCCTGATTGCCCCGGATGGCACCCTGATCAGCACCAACGCCCGCAGGCCGGGCCATGCCGAGGGAGCCCGCGAGATTGCCGCCGCCATAGACCAATACCACAAGTCTGCCAAGAAGTAGCATTTTTTGACTACTTTTGGAGAAACAGGTTGAAAATGAAAAGGCACGCACTAGCTGTTCTTATACTCTTTTTAGTTGCTTGCGATCCAGATCAGAAGAATCCAGATAAGATATTAAATACAGTGGTAGTTCAAGCCAATATCAAGAACGAGAAGGTCAAGAATCATGCATTTCTTAAAGACATGTATGATGATTCCTATTTCCCGGATTTTCTTGTTGACAAAGGAAAGGTAATATTGACAGAGCTGTGCCTACGGATTGAAGATCAGAAACCCGAAAATTTAGAGCAGTTGTATGAACTGACTCACGCTTCAACTGATCAATTCAATGACCTGGAAGACGAATTCTTTGAACACGACAGTGAGCTAGAAACCGCAGCAAGAGAGTGCATTGCAATGGACTTTGACTTTATTGCAAAGGCTTACGGGTTTGACGCTGATGTTGAAGAATTAATTGCTACCCGAAACTGGTAATGTTTTTTGCCTACTTTTGGGGAAACAGGTTGAAAACAGAACCAGGTGCAGTCCGTAAAAGGCGGCATTTGGTTTTATCTTAGCAGCACAGCACCTTGACCCGAGGCACCTTTCAGGATGGATTGAATTTAGCGTCTAAGCTTACCCCGCGCCGCGCCTGGAACGCGCTGCAGGTAGTAAGCAGCTACGCGTTGGCCCGGCTCACCAAGAAACCCCGCCACTGGGGCACTCCGGTAAGCATTTCCTTTGAGCCTACCACCTCCTGCAACCTGCGTTGCCCGGAATGCCCCAGCGGTTTGCGCTCCTTTACCCGCCCCACGGGCATGCTGCAGGACAGCCTTTTCAAGCAGACCATAGACCAGTTGCATGACCGATTGCTGTATCTGCTGTTCTACTTCCAGGGAGAGCCGTACCTGAACCCCTCGTTCCTGGATATGGTGAAGTATGCCTCCGGCAAAGGCATCTACACGGCCACATCTACCAACGCCCATTTCTTAACCGAAGAGAACGCCCGCCGCACCGTGGAGTCTGGCCTGGACCGGCTTATTATCTCCTTAGACGGCACCACGCAGGACGTGTACAAACAGTACCGGGTGGGCGGCAAGCTGGACAAGGTGCTGGAGGGCACCAAACGGCTGGTGAAATACAAACGCGAGCTGAAATCCAAGACGCCGTACCTTATCTTCCAGTTTCTGGTGGTAAAGCCCAATGAACACCAGATTGAAGACGCCAAGAAGCTAGCCAAAGAGCTAGGTGTGGACGATGTCTGGTTCAAAACCGCCCAGATCTATGATTACGAGCACGGATCGCCGCTTATTCCCACTATAGACTATTACTCCCGCTATCAGGCGCAGCCCAACGGCACCTACACGCTCAAAAACAAACTCATTGACGGCTGCTGGAAAATGTGGCACTCCTGCGTCATTACCTGGGACGGCCTGGTGGTGCCCTGCTGCTTTGACAAAGACGCCCATTACCGCCTGGGCAACCTGCAGCAGCAGAGCTTTAAACAACTCTGGAAAAGCGACTCTTATAAGCAGTTCAGAGGCTCTCTGCTTAAGGGCCGCAGCCAGATAGAAATGTGCCGTAACTGCTCTGAGGGCACAAAAGTCTGGGGCTAAATAGTTTCCGGTAGTTTCTGTAGCTTGTTTCCCTTCTCTTCCGTATGAGGAATTTAGCGCCTGCCTGAGCGCTGGTTCTGTGTTACTCTATCCTCCTCATATCCGTGACTGAAATAAACGAAGCTTTTCAACTTTTGTGGCGCAAGCTGGAGATCTGGCTCAAGCAACTGGTCCTCATGCTGCCTAATATCTTTCTGGCTATTCTGGTACTGGTGGTTTCCTTCTATGCCGCCAAGCTATTACGCCGCACCTCAGACAAACTGCTCATCCGGTTCACTCATAGCAGCGCCCTGAACAACCTGGTAGGCACTACGGTGTATGTAGCGGCCCTTACCCTGGGCATCTTTTTCAGCTTAAGTATCCTGAAACTGGACAAAACGGTTACCACTTTGTTGGCGGGTGCCGGTATCATAGGTTTGGCCCTGGGTTTTGCCTTTCAGGACATTGCCGCTAACTTCATCTCCGGGGTGATCATTGCCTTCCGGAAGCCTTTTGTGGTAGGCGATGTCATAGACACCAATGACCATTTCGGGACTATTGAACGCATTAACCTGCGAACCGTGGACATCAGAAGGCAAACCGGTGAGTTGGTGAAGGTGCCCAACCGGAAAGTCTTTGAATCTGCGTTGACCAACTTCACGCACTACGGCATCCGGCGGATTGATCTGAAAGTAGGCGTTTCCTATGCCGAGGACCTGGAGCGGGTGCAGCAAGTGGTGAAAGAGGCCATGGTGGGCATCCCCAATATGATCACCAGCAAAGAAGTGGAAGTGGTATACGAGGAGTTTGGCGACAGCAGCATCAACTTTCTGGTGCGCTACTGGATCCAGTACAAGCGCCAGACCGATTTTGTGTACGCCAAGAGCGAGGCCATCATCAAGATCAAAAAAGCGTTTGACACCCATAAGATTGAGATACCGTTCCCGGTTACTACCCTCAACTTTGGGGTGAAAGGCGGCAAAGACCTGTCTATTGAACTGAAAGACGGGCAGCCGCAGCAAGGGCAAGGGCACATGTCTGAGATAAAAGTGAAGGCCAAAGACCCAGACGACATTGATGAAAACGAAGAAGCGGCCGAAGAATGATCATCGGCCGCTTCTTTATTCTGGAGTAAAGACGAGTTCTATTTCGCTTTGTCTATGTTTTTACCCAGGTCTTCTACTTTTCTCATGAAAGCATCAATGTTCTGGTCTGCGTAAGGGCCGTAGGAGTTAGAGATGATTCCGCGGGTTCCGTCGCTGCACTCAAGCGCATACAGAATAGCCATGTCATCTGGGTTGGTTTCGCCCTCAAAACGGTAGAAGTTGACAATGGTAACCTCTTCTACCCCAAAGCTTTTATCTCCTTTGTAGTTCCACAGGCGCTCATCTTCAGCCACTCTGAAATCTTCTGTATAGCCCTCTTTTCTAAGTTTTGCCTCAACCTTTACCTGGCTGGTTAGTTCTTCTTTGTCTTGCATAACCAAATATGTTAGATGTAATCAATATCATTTACCGGTATGGGGCTATACGTAAAACCTAGGGTTGGTTGCTGCATATATTCAAAGAAAAAGATATTAACATCTATCAGGCTAAGAAGCCAAGAAAGTAGCGCACCCTTTGCCTTGCCTACGTTTTTGCCCTAACTTCTGGAAAACAGCGCCTAAACAACAAAGGCCACCCGTTAAGGTGGCCTTGTGATATATGGAGCAAAAAGGCTTCTGAATTAACTATTTGGCAGACGCTTTGCGGGCTTCCATCTCCCGCTGGATTTTAGCCAGGTCAATGGTGGAACAGGCACCGCCGCAGCCCTTGGCACAACCTGTTTCTTTGGAGAAAAAGCTTTTATATCCCTGCCGAAGCATGTACCCCGCCGCCAGAGCGAACACAATGAAGATGATGATTTCCTGTACCATAACAAAGGCTTAACGCACGCAAAGGTACGAATAGTTTACCGCAGCCTCAGATTTCTGTCTGCGGGTTTCCTGCTGTAAACCACTCCCTGTTTTTAACCTGCTTTCCAGAAAAGAAGCCTGAAACCGACTTATTCCTTCCAGAACGGCTCAATCAATTTCAGCATTTCCTGCTGCACGGTGGGGTTGTTGCTCACGCAGATCTCGCGCCCAAACACGTAGTTCTTGCCACCCCTGAAATCGGTGACCTGGCCGCCGGCTTCCTGCACCAGAATGGCACCGCCTGCCACGTCATACGAGTTTATGTTGAACTCAAAATAGCCTTCAAACTTGCCGGCCGCCACGTAGGCCAGATCCAAGGCGGCAGAACCCAACCGGCGCACACCGTGGCAGCTTTCCATGAAGGAACCCATCACCTGAAGGTATTTCTGCATCAGGTCAAAGCTGTAGTACGGGAAACCGGTGGCGATCAATGAATCACCCAAGGAAGGAGCCTGCGATACCGAGATCTTCCGGTCGTTGCAGTAAGCGCCGCCGCCTTTCACGGCATGGTAGCACTCATCTCGGCAGATGTCATAGACTACACCCAGCACCAGCTCGTCATGCTGCATCAAGGCGATGCTCACCGAGAAAATATGCAGGCCGTGGATGAAGTTGGTAGTGCCGTCCAACGGGTCAATGATCCAGTTGTACTCCTCGGCCTGCTCTGATTTGGTTTCTTCCTCGGTCACGAATCCGGCCTCGGGCAGGAACTTCTCCAGACCGGCCACAAGGCGCTCCTCGGCTTCCTTGTCCACGTAAGAAACCAGGTTGTTCAGGCCTTTGAGCTCCAGTCTGGAGACATCGAAATTGGTAAACTCCTGGAAAATGAATTTCCCTACTTCCTTGGTGAGTTCCACCACTTGGTTGCGGAGGGCTGAGATGTCTTTCATAGTTTTAGGTTGTATATCCGCGGGAGCGGAATGCGTGTTGAATTAAGCTCTGGCCGAACGGCGGGTGAAGGCAAGCACAACGGCCAATACCACAAGCCCTACTGCCAACCATTGGGTACCGTGCCCAATGAATTCGCCGTGACGGGTGTAGAACGTCTGTTCCTGATTGAACCGGATTACGCCCCTCAACGAGGCCGGCACCCACCACCCTGATCTCTGCAAGATTTCGCCTTTCTGGTTTATAAACGCCGAGATACCTGTATTGGCTGAACGGGCCACATCCCGTCTGGTTTCAATGGCCCGCAAAGAGGCGTACTCCAAATGCTGCTTGTGCCCCGGCGAATCGCTCCACCAGGCATCGTTGGTGATGATGAAGATAGCATTGGCCCCGTTGCGGATGTATTCGCTCACGTACTCGCCATAAATGGACTCATAGCACACCACGGGCGCGCCAGACAATTGCGGATTCTGGCTATGGGGGAAAACAGACCTGGTTTCCTGCACGCCCATGTTCCCGGCAATGCCGCCCAGATCAATGGCGAACGCTTTCAACACCTTGAACACACCCGGATACGGCGTTTTCTCCACCCCCGGCACCAGCTTAGACTTATGATAGAACTCGTGCTGCCCGGTAGGCTTGAAGTGGAGTCCTGCGTTGAACACATCATAGTACCCCACCTGCGGATGGAACCGGGCCGTGCTGCTCTTCTGGGTAGAATCTTTATACACCTTGCCCGAGGTGATGCCGGCTACCAACTCCACTCCGGGGTGCCGGGCCAGGAAATCGCGCAGCGTATAACTCACCGGGCTCAGGGCAAAATTTTCTTCCCAGTTGATGCCGTTGCTGATGGAAGTCTCGGGCCAGAGCACGAATTTGGTATTGGGCGTGATCTGTTGCTCAGACAAGGTGATGAGGCGGGCCAGCTGTTTCTCAAACGGAATGTAGCCTTCGCCGCCCTCAAACTTCTCTTTGTACGGGTCAACGTTGGGCTGCACTACCACTACCTCGCCCGGATCGCCTTTCTCCTGGTAGCGGCTCCCGATGAAAAAGGAAAGCACCAACGGCAACACAACAGCCAGCACCGGAGCAGCCCATTTCTTCGCGCCTTTAGAAGATGAAACTAGGGCGAAAAACACCAGCAAGTTGACCACCCACACCCAGAGCGAGCCGCCCAGGAAACCTGTGTACTCGTACCACTGCACCCAACTGGGCACCGCGGCAAAACCGTTCCCCAGCGTGAGCCAGGGCCAGCTCAGGTCCCAGTTGAGGTGAAACTGCTCAAACGCGATCCAGTAGATTGGCAAACTGAGATAGCCCAAAGTGTTTCCAGCTGCTCGTTTGGTCCAGAAGAAGGCCATCATGGGCACGCTCATGAACAGCGCATTGAATACCACGGCCGCAATGCCGCCGCCCAGTGTGGAATAACTCACCCAATACGTGGTGAAGACATTCCAGAGGAACAGCGTGAGGTAGGCGTATTTGAAAAACGTGCGACTGCGTTTTGGGGCTACTTTCTGTGAAATGGCCCGTTCCATGAACAGGAAAGGCACCCAACCCACAAACAAAACAAAAGCCAGTGGTTTTACTGGCCAACCTAACCACAGCAAAAAGGCGCTCAGAAACGCCAGAACGGGGAGGTAAAAACGATTATTTGCTTCCTTGAACAACAATGACAAATTCTCCTTTGATAGCTTTGGTAGTAAACGTCTGCACCATCTCTTCTAGGGTGCCGTTGAGGGTTTCCTCAAACATTTTACTGATTTCGCGGCTCACCGAGACCATGCGATCGGCCCCGAACACTTCCTTGAACTGCTCCAGCGTTTTGAGCACCCGGTGCGGCGACTCGTAAAAAATCATGGTGCGTTCTTCCTGGGCCAGGCTCTGCAAACGCGTTTGCCGTCCTTTCTTGATGGGCAGGAACCCTTCAAACGTGAACCTATCCGTACTGAACCCTGATTTTACCAGGGCGGGCACGAAGGCAGTAGGCCCGGGCAGGCACTCAATCTTGAGGCCTTCCTGCACGCAGGCTCTTACCAACAAAAAACCGGGGTCAGAAATTCCGGGCGTACCGGCATCGGAGACCAGGGCCATCTTCTCGCCTTTCTTCAGGCGTTCCACCAGATGTGCCACGGCTTTGTGCTCGTTGTGCAGGTGGTGGCTGTGCATGCGCTTCTCAATGCCCAGATGGTTTAACAGTTTTCCGCTGGTGCGGGTATCCTCGGCGAGTACCACATCTACCTCCTTCAAAACCCGGATGGCCCGGAGGGTGATGTCTTCCAGGTTCCCGATAGGAGTGGGCACTAAATACAAACAGGTTTCTTCTACAGACTCGGCCATAGTCTCAAAGATAGTAAATGAGCCGCATACGGCAGACGTTTTAGGGCAGACACCCTGTTTCTGAGCTGTTTTGCAGAAAGTACCGCAAAAACAACCACCTCCTTTTACTTCGCTTGGTACCGCTCGGCCAGCACGCTGATCCGCTGGGCAAGTACTTGGTCTTTCTCAGTGACGGTGTTTCCGGCATCATGGGTGGTAAGCCTTATCTCCACTTTGTTGTACACGTTGCTCCACCACGGGTGATGGTTCATTTCCTCAGCTACCACGGCCACCTCGGTCATGAAGGCGAAGGCCTCTTTGAAGTCTTGGAACGTAAAGCTGCAGGTAAGTTGGTTGTCTGTTTCTGTCCACATGGGTTTGCAAGGAAGTTAAAACTGTTGGCAAGGCACTATAAACCTTAGCTGGTTGCTTGTCTGTTTTTACTGTCTTTTCTGAAAAACGGGTGCAAAACGTGGCTCTTCTTTCAGACTTCCTCGTATTTCTTATTTCTACTCCCAAGCAGTATAACACGCTTGACTTCAGTTTCAGAAATCCAAAGACCACAAACCAACTACTACAATCATGGCAGAAGAACAAAAACCGAAGGAAGTTCCAGACCAGCACCAATCGCACCAGCCCGGACTGGAGCACGAAATGGGACCAGAGCCCATCGTCATCCGGGAGAACTACAAGGGCAGCGAAAAACTGAAAGGCAAAAAAGCCCTGATCACCGGGGGTGATAGCGGTATTGGAAGGGCAGTGGCGGTACACTTCGCCCGCGAGGGAGCCGATGTAGCCATTGTTTACCTGGATGAACACCAGGACGCCGAAGACACCAGAAAAATGGTAGAAGCAGAAGGGCAGAAGTGCGTGATCATTCCCGGCGATTTACGCGATGAACAGTTCTGCAGAAGCTGTGTGGAGCAGGCAGTAAGAGAACTTGGCGGACTCAACATCTTAGTGAACAATGCCGCTGAACAACATGAAAAAGATGATTTGCGTGAGATCACCTCTGATCAACTGGAGAAAACCTTCAGGACCAACATCTTCGCCTATTTCTTCGTGGCACAGGAAGCTTTGAACCACCTCCAGAAAGGAGATTCCATCATCAACACCACCTCCATAACCTCTTACCGTGGTTCTGACCACCTCATGGATTACTCAGCCACCAAGGGAGCCATCACGTCTTTTACCCGCTCACTTTCCAAGAACTTAGCCGAAAAGGGAATCAGAGTGAATGCGGTGGCACCAGGCCCTATCTGGACGCCGCTCATCCCGGCTACCCTGGAACAAGTGGGCGAGTTTGGGAAAAGTCAGCCCATGGGCCGCCTAGGCCAGCCTTCTGAGGTAGCACCGGCCTACGTGTTCCTGGCCTCTGAAGACGGCTCCTACATTACCGGGCAGACCATTCACGTGAACGGTGGCGAACAGATAGGCGGATAAACCTCAACCTTTCCACGTGGAAAGCAGTAAACAGAGAAGAATCACCTTTAACCCAATGCCTATGGCTACTGATAATAAAGATCACCCAAACGGACATGACCGTCCTATCAGGGTAATAGATGATACTGCTGCCAACTTAGAGGACATGATGGCCGGACACATTATTCCCGGCGCTGATCCGCCCAAGAACGAAGCCCAGCGCGGAGGCTTCGGCAACAGAGACGGCAAGGAAGGTTACGGCGTTGATAGCTCAGACGGACCAAGTGGCGTGAGCGTGAACGAGGATGCAGACAGAACCGAGCCCAACAAAGACAATATACGCACCGATGAGGAAGGACGCGGCACCTGATGCCCGTTTCTGCAGCGTTTTATTCAATGTTCAATCAAAGTAGAAAAGGAGGAACTCATGCCTTATAAAAGCAAGAACACCAGCCACGATTCTAAGTCAAACAAAGGGGAGCCAACTGGCGAAGGCATCAGCAAAGCCGGAGCGAAATCTACCGGAGGCCCTGAGGCAATTGATCGCTCTGAGGAGATTGCGGCCAGACACTTGGATGAAGACGGAATGCCAAGTCCAGATGTGATGACCCACCCAAACCGTAACCTGCACAAACCAGATATCAACAAACCTGGCTACGGCGGCACTTGATCAGAATCTATTCTGCATAAAAAAGCACCTTCTTTCCCGGAAGGTGCTTTTTTATGCCATTTCTGGCCTCTTTTTGTAAAATCAACCCTGAAACACTTTCATAGGTTCTGTCTCTGTTAGCTATACACTGCAGGGATATCTCATTTAAAGCCCAAGGGTTTTAGCCCCTGACGTCCTTCTCACTCACCAACATGCTTGCTCATGGCCCGCTACGCAATCTCTGATATTCATGGTTGCCTGATCACCTTTAAGACGATGGTAGAAGAGGTGATCAAACTACAACTCCATGACCATCTTTATCTATTAGGGGACTACATCAACAAAGGGCCCAACAGCAAAGGCGTGTTAGACTATATTTTCTCCCTTCAGCAAAAGGGGTATAGACTTACCTGCCTCCGGGGCAATCATGACCAACTCATATTGGATGCCATAGACAAAGGCGAGCACACCGTTTGGCTCACCCCCGAGGATAAGCAAAAAAACCTGGAGAACTTTGGCGTTTCCCAGTTCAAAGACATCGCCCCGGAATACATCTCCTTTATAAGGTCTATGCCTCTGATGGTACTGCTAGATGACTACATCCTGGTCCATGCAGGATTAGACTTCACCCTCACCAACCCACTCCTCACTAATAACCACCTTCTCCTGAACACCAAGCACATGCAGCCTTCCCTTGCCAAGCTAGGTGAGCGCAGATTGCTTCACGGCCATTTGCCAGTACCTAAAGCTACTATAGAGAATGCGATAGCCAGGAAAAGGCCGGCCATCAACCTGGATGCTGGTTGTGTTTATTACCTCAATGAAGAGTTTGGGCAATTATGCGCCTTAAACATGGACTCCTTACAACTGATAAATATTGATAATCTAGATAAGCCCTATTCTATCAAACATAAATAAGCCAAAATATTACAAGTAATTTAACATTACCGTTGATCATAAAGTCCTACTTTGCATAAGTAGCTTTAGGGTTGCTACAAAGTCTCTTTTAGTAGCATACACTTTCTAAACCTTCTATACTAGCTACTAAAAATGCGCTTAAAGCTGCATCCTCTAATATTCACAACCCTTAATCAGATAAACAATCAAACAGAATCTTCTAATTGCAAGTATTGCATAATCATTTTCCACCTTATCAAATCCACTTCAACAACATCTTTAATGAATTTATTTTCAATTCATAGTTTCATAACAAATTTAAATAGTTACATTTGTCATCATAACAAAACAAAGATCATTATAGAACAATTTACATAACTGATCCTACAAATATATTAGAGATATCATATATATAAGATAAATCAGTGATGTAAAAAGCAAATAATGGATTAAAGCTCAGACAGATTAATAAATAACAGATAGTCAACAAAGGAATACTCAGTAAACAAATCCAGATGTATGAAACAACTTTTACACAGATTTAACTTTAAGAGAATCAAAGGAACACAAGGATTATTACTGCTTTGTGTGGGTGCCTGTTTTAACTACAATGCATTTGGGCAATCTTCTCCTGAAATGGCAGAACCTATTACTATTTACAAAGAAGATTTTTCGAACCCAGTAATAGGCGTATCCACACCTATTGGAGCCACAGCATGGGCCCAATCAAATGCTGTGAAAAATGACTTTGTTAACAGTTCAGGCCGGCCCTACCTTGCAGCAGGAACCAACAGCAGCACAGCAAGTGTCTTTTACATTTCTAACGGCATCTCAACAGTTGGCTATCAGAATCTCACTATTTCTTGGATAGGGAAGAAGAAAACAGGAACTGTTGCCAAAAATATAAAACTAGAATATAGTGTTAACGGAGGTTCTACCTACCAAGAAGTTAATGGGTTTGCAGATGTTGTCGCGGGATCTTCTAATTCAACTTCTACTACAGATTGGAAAAAAGTGAATAATGGCACTCCAATCAGCCTACCTAAAGAAATAGCCGGAGTAACTAATGTGCTATTCCGGTGGACCTTTGAAACAGTTGGTGGCGGAACCTACTCTATAGATGATATCCTGATCTCTGGCAAGCCTATGATTGGAACCTCTACTTTTTCATGGGCCTCTAGAAGCATGGAAGAGGATCCAACAACCATTCCAACAACATCTCCATACAAAGTTGGTGATGTTACAATGAGTTGGACGAAATCGGTACCAACCAGCATAACAGGCTCTACAAAAATCAATAGCACTTTTGATCCTCGTAAAGTTCTTCACATCTCTCAGACAGGGGCAGGCTCTACTAGTGGCGGAGCTTACACACTTACCTTTAACAAAACTGTTGAGAATCTCACATTTACTATCATAGACGTAGACCGCACAGATGGACAATACAGAGATGCAGTGGTGGTAAAAGGATACACTAATTCTAAGGCTATGATTGCTCCAAAACAAAGAGTCCAGGTTACCAGGGTAAACGAATATGATGCTATTTCAGGCAAAGCAATTGCTAAACTAGTAGATGCTCACGATAATACGCCATATAATTCAGTCCCTAACAACTCAACTGGCGCAGACATTACCTATACTTTCCCAGCAGGCGTTGATAAATTAGAAATCACATATTACAATGAGGGTGCAAGTGGTATACAGGGAATAGGTATTTCAGATATTACTTTCTCTGACCCAACCCCTTCTCCACTACCTGTAACACTTACTGCATTTTCCGCTAAAAAGGCATTGCAAGGCACCGAACTGTATTGGGCTACAGCTAGCGAGACAAACAACGAGAAGTTTGTTGTAGAGAAAAGCTCAGATGCTAAAACATTTATAGCCATTGGCGAGGTACAAGGAGCAGGCAACAGCAACACCTTGCAGAAGTACACTTTTGTAGACCTAAATACACAGTCAGGCACTACTTATTACCGCTTAACCCAGTATGACTTTGACGGCAAGTCTGAGAGCTCAAGAGTAATCGCTTTAGAAACCAAAGCAGTAGCACAAACACCTTTATCCATCAAAGCCTATCCAAATCCATTTGAAGAGGAGTTAACCATCAATGTAAATAGCAAAAAGGATGGTAAATTACGCGTTGCAATCTACAACATTACCGGCAAGAAGGCCTATGAAAAGGAGTTCGCTGTGGTGAGCGGGGTTTTAACACTAATAGTTCCATTGAACAACATCTCGCTTAATCCTGGCATGTACATCTTATCTACAGAACTAA
This sequence comes from Sabulibacter ruber, assembly GCF_017355955.1. Taxonomy (GTDB): domain Bacteria; phylum Bacteroidota; class Bacteroidia; order Cytophagales; family Hymenobacteraceae; genus Nibribacter; species Nibribacter ruber_A. The sequence continues at coordinate 252,761 of NZ_JAFFID010000002.1, forward strand.
ATGGAGATGTAAGCACAACCCACTTGATCAAAAAATAAAGAACTGAATACATACAAAAAAGAAAGGGGAAGCAAATGCTTCCCCTTTCTTTTTTGTATTGGAACTAACTGCCCGTCTAGGCCTTCTCCATCCTTTACATTATTAGAGGTTGTCTATTTCGCTCCATAAAGCAACTTCGCCCTTGCCCTCCAACTCTATTGATCAGTTACCTCAAAACTAGTTATTCAAGCACTTATGAGGGTAGTATGCCCTACGTTGAGGCATGAGTCTACAACCTACTACTTAAATAAGACATAGATATAATAAAACCAATAAATCCATAACACATCATCTACCTCCATTCCTATATCATTTACCAATAATATAATATTACTAATATATTTAAAAAAATTGTTATACAATTTAGTCTATATATCACTAAGCTATATATATTCAAATGCCATTTAGAACGAATTATGATTATTCAAACAGAATACTTGAACAAACTCACTATCAGCATGAAAAGACCAACACATGAAATAATGCCACCAGAATGGTAGGAGTTAGCTTTCCACTACTGTTTACCAGGAACTATATTAAATGCCAAAAGACAAAAGAGTAGATATATGGACAATACCTTTACTAAACTTCTGAAGCTTATTGTGGGAGTATTTGCAATTTTGCTAGTGAGTGGAATTGAGAAAGCCCTAGCACAAGCACCTGAGATAACCTCGTTCGAGCCAGAAACTGGCCCGACAGGAACTTACGTTACTATATATGGCAACAACTTAACTACCGTTGATAAAGTCTTCTTCGCAGACGAGAAACAGGTAACTAATATACAAATAGTAGATGATCACAAAATAATAGCACAGGTTCCTTATGGAGCTAATACAGGGAAAATTACCCTTACAAAAAGTACAGGAGAAAAAATTCAAACGACAAAGCCATTCACTGTTACATTTTCCATCAGTTCTATATCACCAACTGCCGGTCCTGCAGGGACACTTATATCTATTGATGGAACAGGATTCACAGAGAATTTTGAGGTAACCTTTACTGGAAGCTACGGCCCTATTGAAACCGATATAAACGATAATAAATTTATTTCCCACAACCGAGTACAGACAAAAGTTCCTATTTCAGCACAAGAGGGCACATACGTAGTCACCATTACAGTAAACGGAATTTCCACAGAGGGTACACAGAGGTACACAGTCACAGAGGAAACTATTCTGCCGGTAAAATTTATCTCCTTCAGTGCTCAACCCTTTTCCAGTGGAGTGTCACTTACTTGGCAAACTGCCTCAGAAAAAAACAACGACTACTTTGAAGTTCAATCCTCTTCAAATCCTGTGAAAGAAAGCTTCAAGACCGTCAAGCGACTAAATAGCCAGTCTACCAACAGTCAAGTCCCACTTTTATACCAGACAGAAGACCTTACCCCAGCCAAAGGGCCGGTCACATATTACCGCTTAAAGCAAGTAGATTTGGATGGTGCTTTTGAGTATAGTAAAGTCATTGCCGTAGCAACCAAGCATCACACCAGTACTAGTACTAAGATAAAAGCATATCCTAATCCTTTTACAAAAGAGCACAGCCTGAACGTGGAGGTGCAAACCAGCGAAACTGGGGAAATAACAGCTTCTCTCTATGACTTGATGGGCAACAAAGTAACCGAAGCGTCTCTACATGTAGAGGCTGGTCATTCTACTTTGGACCTGCCTCTTCCAGGCACACTCAAGCCAAGTCTGTATATACTTAAGACGAACCTCAACGGTCATACCAGTTCCATAAGTGTTGTAAAAAGGTAATAAGAGAACTACTCTATCTCTTTCCACTTGCCATACCATGGCAACACTAATACAGAATAGGCCTTCAGTAAACTACAAGCAAAGTCCTTTTCACCCTTATTGGCGGTTAGGTAGCAGCATCAAACGTCATATGTCTTTTTTGAACTCAACCATTAAATGATCTACTATGGACAAAACTTCTACTGTTTTTGCAAGAATACTGACCATGTTATTGATTACCCAGCTTTGTGCCTGGGCTACAAATTCGTATGGCACACACTTTCAAACGTCTGTGTCTTTTTCCAGTAGTGTGCTTAAAGATACCACCCCATTATCTCAGCAGATTATTTTGTTAAGCAGTTCACAACAGCTAACAAATGGACTTGCTCCCACTACAAGCAACGAGAGTGAAGGCAAAACATACTATTGGGTACCTTTTGGAGCAAGCAATAATGGCAGCGGCTCCTGGAGCGAATTAGGCCATTGGGCAACCACTAGCGGAGGTTCAGAGAAACATACCTCACTTCCCACCCCAGCAGATAATGTAGTCTTTGACGCTAACTCATTTCTCCAGACTGGCCAAAAAGTAACCTTAGATGTGGAGGCAACGGTGAACAGCATTTCCTGGACCGGCATACCTATCTCTTCTTTTGACACGAACGGCAAAGCATTGAATGTGTATGGCTCCCTACAGGCTCATACTAATTTGGCATTTATAGGATCTAACGGGTTCTATATTAACTTCAGAGCTTCCTCAAACGACAACCTGATCAATACAGCGGGTAAACTCTTGCCCCCAAAAGCAGTCATCGTCTTTGAGGGAACAGGTAGCTGGACCCTTCAGAGTTATCTCAATGCGGGACAAGGGGGAACAATCAACCTGAACGAGGGAACTCTTAACACCAACGGGCAACCGGTTGCCGTTACTACATTCAACTCTGCTGGGGAGAAAACCAGAGCTTTGATTCTGGGCACATCCTCTGTCACAAAACTTACACACTGGAATATTTCTCCCTCTTTGCAACTAAATGCAGAAGCATCAAGAATTACCATGAACGGGCCAGAAAAGCACCTGTTCAACGGGGGAGGCAAGGCTTATAAAACAGTTATTTTTCACGGACCTGAATCAATCATCTACCAGAGCAACTCTTTCAAAGAGCTGTCAATTCCCATGCTGAGTGCTACTAGTGGCAATACCCTAACCTTAGAGAGTGGCCAGACCCAAACCATTGAGAGTTTATTCACTCCGGGGTCTGCTCCCTACACCACAATCAAGTCATCAGTTGCAGGTAGGGTAGCTGACATCAACTTTACTTCTTTCCGGTTTTGCACAGATTTCCTCACCATATCAGACGTAACTGCTAAAGGTACTGGTACCTACTATGCGGGCTTATCCAGCCAAAGTAGTGGCATCACCACCGGCTGGAACTTCTTCAGCTGCGGCTCAACGGTATATGCTCCCAAAACTGCAGCAGACTATGATACGACTTTCTCTACCGTAGTGATCTCATCTACCGGAACTAACAAATGGCAGGAAGTAAGATTCAATAACCAATTAGTAGGAGCTATTAAAGATGGCGGCAATGCACTAGGAGAGGTGTCTATGGACTTCACCGTGAGTTCTAATGCTAGCCGAGCAGCGAAAAACGGCACCAACACTAACATTCACTTATTGCCTAGAAACTGGAGAGTAAAAGCCGCAAACCAACCTAGTACTGACAAACCTATCAGCATTAGACTGTATACTGTCCAAACGGAATTTGACAACTACAAAGCAAAGAATACCAGCGTAACGGGTTTAAACGACCTCTTTGTTACTTCCTACAGCAGCGCAGACAGTACTGAAAACTGCAACTATCTGGACAACGTTGCCGAAGGCTCTGTAACTAGCCTCATCAGTAACCCTACTCAGACTTCTGCTGGCAGCTACTTCACAACAGAACTAACCGGAATCACCGACTTCACTGAATTGTACCTGCACAATGGAGGGACAGCCATTGATTTTGTTGCTTCACAGCCTAAGCCAGTGATTATTGAAGAGATCGACTTTACAGGTCACCGCAATGCCAAAACGGTGAAACTGAAGTGGAAAACCCCTGCTGACAGCAATGTGGCGTATTATGAGGTACAAACCGCTACCAGCGCAGAAAGCAACGACTTCAAAGCCATTCAACAGGTTGAAAGAAAAAACAGCGGCAAGGCAGCAGTGTATGTATATGATGCCGAAGACTTCAACCCAACCCAAGGCCCGGCCAACTACTATCGCTTAAAGAAAGTGAAAACAGATGGCACCTTCACCTACAGCCAGACCATTATGGTTGAAAACAAATCATACGCGCCAGTAGTGCAGGCTTCTCCTAACCCGTTCTCAGATAAGATTAAGCTAGCGGTAAATGCAGAGAAGGCTGGGGAAATGCAGGTAAAGCTTCTCACTGAAAACGGAGAGGTGGTACTGGAAAAGAAAATCAAAGTCTCCAAAGGAGCTTCTGAAACCGAGTTGGTAATTTCATCCAAAGTAAAATCTGGTATTTACCTGCTGGTAACAGAACTGAACGGCGAGCGTCTTTCTCAGAGAATGATCAAGCAATAGAGTAGAAAAGAAAACAAACAAAAAACCTCAGGCACTACCTGAGGTTTTTTGTTTGTTTCCAGAAAAACAGCCTCAAAACGCACTTACCGCTTTCTACAACCGCTTGCTCAGCTAAAACATTGGTAATTTGCTGCAATGGCTGTACTTTTGGGCACCTACTAACAGAATACAAATGCAACGCGATTCCCAAATCTTTGATCTTATCCAGAAAGAGCATCAGCGCCAGCTGCATGGCATAGAACTTATTGCCTCTGAGAACTTTGTTTCTGACCAGGTAATGGAAGCCATGGGCAGTGTGCTCACCAATAAATACGCAGAAGGTTTACCAGCCAAGCGCTACTACGGTGGCTGCGAGATTGTAGACCAGTCTGAGCAATTAGCCATTGACCGGGCCAAGCAGTTGTTCGGGGCCGAGTGGGTGAACGTGCAGCCGCACTCCGGCGCACAGGCCAACGCGGCTGTGATGCTGGCGGTTCTGAACCCCGGCGATAAGATCCTGGGCTTCGATTTGTCGCATGGCGGACACTTGACCCATGGTTCTCTGGTGAACTTCTCGGGCAAACTGTACCAGCCGTCTTTCTATGGCGTGGAGCCCGAAACCGGCGAGATTGACTGGAACAAAGTAAGAGAAGTTGCCCTGCGCGAGAAACCGAAACTGATCATCTGCGGCGCCTCGGCCTACTCCCGCGACTGGAACTACAAAGCCCTGCGCGAAGCCGCCGATGCGGTAGGCGCTCTGGTATTAGCCGATATCTCGCACCCGGCTGGTTTGATTGCTACTGGTTTGTTGAACGATCCGTTTGAGCACTGCCACATCGTGACCACCACTACCCACAAAACCCTGCGCGGACCACGCGGCGGGATGATCATGATGCGGAAAGACTTCGAGAACCCGTTTGGGTTGAAAACACCGAAGGGCGAACTGCGCATGATGTCCTCTCTGCTGGACGGTGGCGTGTTCCCAGGCACCCAGGGCGGACCACTGGAGCACGTGATTGCGGCCAAAGCGGTGGCTTTCTTTGAGGCACTGTCTCCTTCCTATAAAGAATATACAGCGCAGGTGCAGCGGAACGCACAGGTATTGGCTAAGTCGTTCGTGGACCGCGGTTACAAGCTGATCTCCGGTGGAACTGACAACCACCTTATGCTGATCGACCTTCGTTCTAAGGACCTTACCGGAAAACTGGCCGAAAACACCTTGATCAAAGCAGATATCACCATCAACAAGAATATGGTACCGTTTGATGATAAATCTCCTTTTGTGACCTCCGGAATCCGAATCGGCTCCGCCGCCGTAACTACCCGGGGACTGAAGGAACAAGACATGGACCGCATTGTGGACTACATTGACCGCGTGCTCATGAACCATGACAACGAGACCATCATCTCAGACACCAGAAAAGAAATCAACAATTGGATGCAACAATTCCCGTTGTTCAGTTACTAAGCACTACTAAACTACATGGCACAACGTTCCGGAGAGGTGGCAGCGTACGGCGGAGAAGAGCATGAAATGACCTTTTTGGACCACCTGGAGATTCTCAGGTGGCACTTGATCCGTTCGGCTGTTGCCGTGGTGATATTTACGGGCCTGGCCTTCGTGAATAAAGACATTGTCTTCCATGACATTATTTTGGGCCCCTCCCGCACAGATTTTTTCACGTACCGGAAACTCTGTGAGGTGGGGGCGGCCATTAACTCGCCGGGCCTGTGCATCAACAAACTGGATTTTACCCTGCAGAGCCGGGAGCTGTCCTCGCAGTTCACCATGCACCTGACCAGTTCTTTTGTGATTGGTTTGTTGCTGGGCTTCCCGTACCTGTTCTGGGAGATTTGGCGCTTCATTAAACCGGGCTTGTACCCCAATGAGCGGGAGAATTCGCGCGGAGCGGTGTTCTTCGTGTCGTTCCTGTTCCTGCTGGGGTCTTTGTTCGGGTACTTCATTGTGTCGCCGCTCTCCATCAACTTTTTGGCCTCTTACCAGGTAGACCCTAGTATCGCCAATGAGTTTGACTTGTCTTCTTACATCTCTACCTTGATCACGCTGGTGCTTTCCTGCGGGATCATGTTTGAGTTGCCTATGATTGTGTTCTTCCTGTCTCGGGCGGGCTTGGTATCACCTGAGCTGATGCGCATCTACCGCAAGCACGCCATTGTGGTGATTGCCTTTGTGGCAGCGGTGCTTTCTCCGCCGGATGTGCTGAGTATGACGTTGATGGGCATTCCTCTGCTGCTGCTCTACGAGGTGAGTATCAACATCTCCTGGTGGGTACGCCGGCGCGATCTGGCCAAATTAAATGAACAAGCTACTTCTTAAACTTACCCAACCATGAAAATAGCATTGGGCGGCGACCACGCCGGTTATCAATACAAAGGGATAGTGAAACAGCAACTGGAAGAACTGGGCCACGAGGTAAAGGACTTCGGACCGTTCTCTGAGGCTTCCGTGGATTACCCAGACTATGTGCACCCGCTTTCTACTGCCGTGGAGAACAAGGAGTATGAACTGGGCATCCTGCTCTGCGGCAGCGGCAACGGTGTAGCCATCACCGCGAACAAACACGCCGGAATCAGGGCCGCGCTATGCTGGCAGAGAGAACTCGCCGAGCTGGCCCGCTCCCACAACAACGCCAACGTCCTCTGCGTCCCCGCACGGTTTGTGAGTGAGGAAGTAGCCCGCCAAATGGTGGAAGCCTTCCTGACTACTCCGTTTGAAGGCGGCCGCCACCAGACCCGGGTTGATAAGATTGCCTGCGTTTAAGGCTGATTTTTCTCTTTTAATAAAAACGCCGTTTAGGGCTTACTTTTCTGAAAGGAAGCCCTAAACGGCGTTTTATTGTTACTCTTGCTGATTTAAGGTAAACTCTACCCTCAACACCCTAAGCTGCGTCTCAGTCTCTGGATTTCCCCTTTGAAAGGTGTAGGGGATGTTTACACCTGCAAATCCATCTTTCTCCATGGTTCAAGTTTTCAACTTAAACCTACCATGGTCTGAAGTTTGCAAGTCAGTGATACCTTCTATGGCGCGGAAGTTACTTCCGTGCCTTTCTTTTTAGCTTGCCGCTTCGCCCGCCATTTGCCGTTCGCCGTTGTTGGTGTTCTCACCAACAACCCAGTCTGCTCCTCAAGCCGCTACCTCCTACTTCCTGTCTTCTAACTTTCGGGTTGCAGATGCGTTCTGCGGGCGTTTGTCACTTTTCTCCTTGATGAGAAAAGTAACCAAAAGAATCAAGAAGCCTCAAACTCGCTGACGCTCAAACAGTGAGGCTTCGGAACTGTGACACCCGGCACCGCTATCTATTTCATCGGGATGCAGGCCATTGCCGATTGATCAGCCACTGCTTGCCCCAAAGTCGCTGTTGGGTACGCATGCGCCCAACAGCGACTTTGGGGCATTCAACTGACTGCTGTTTTCATTGCTGCAATACCTTCATCGTCCTGTGGACGGGTTTGTTGTAGATGAGCTTCTAAGGGGAAAGGAATGTGAAATCGTTTCTGGCCTGTTTTCAGCAAAACAAGCCAAGAATGCTACTCTTTGAAATAGTACTATACCTACCGAACGCGCTTGTAAAAGGGCCCGTTTTCTACTTTCTCGTACCGCTGGAATACCAAAGGCAGTTTGTACTGGAGCTCGGGCATGAGGTTCTGCTGGTCTACGATGTAGGAGGGGAGGTCTTTCCGGAGGTCTTGCAGTACGGTGAAGAGGGCATCGTAGTGGTTCAGGCGCCCGAAGTAAGGTTTGGCCAGGTCCCAGCGCAGGTAAGGAGAACCAAGGCTGTTGTTCTGGTAATAATTCAGGTCTGGGCCTAGCACCAGCAGTTTCTCGCCTGCTATCTGCCGGTACTTAGGGGAATCCTGCACTTGCACCAGCTCGGGCTTAATTCCCAGGGAAGGGTACACCAGGTTCAAAGGGTTGTAGCGCATGGCTACCACAGCGGCCACAATCACCAGAAAGAGGATCTCGGCTATCCAGACCCGGTTTCCCCAGAGACTGAAAAGGAATATCCCGAAGTAGGAAATCAAAGGCATTAGCAGAATCAAGCCTTTAGCCGATCCGTCGTGCCCGCTGATGAGCACCAGCACTACCATAATCACCCAAATGAGCATGAATTGCAGGAAGCGGGCCTGGTAGTTGGGACCAAGGGAAATAAGCGGTAAGCTCAGGAAAGACAACGCCAGAATACCCAGCGGAATTGCCGCCACTAGCAGCACCTGGGGGCCTGGTAAGCCAAAGGTGAAGGTAAACTGCCAGGACCACGTTAGCCCTTGCTCCAGAAAAGGCACCAGAGCATTCTGGTACAGGAAGTACGTGAGCACCACGGTAAAGGGGAACACAAAGCCCGTGAGCATCAACAGCGTGCTCCTAAAAGCGGCTGAGGCGAAGTAGATGATCGCGAAGAAGCCCAGCACCAGGAACCACACCAGCGGCAGGTAGAACAGCGCAGCCACGCCCAACATGAAACCTGCTTTAAACAAGCGTCCGGCATTGGTGGCCTCCTTTGAAATAGCCGTAAAACTATACACGGCCAGAATCACAAAAGTATGCCCCAGCAACAGCGGCGAAAGCACGTCCAATTCAAAGAAGATGCTCCCAAACAAAAGGTACAGCAAGGCCGGCACGTAAGACTTGTAAGGATGCACCTGGTTGCGGTTGAAAATAAAATTCAGCAGGAAAGCCTGGTACGCAACAAGAGCGGTGGCCACTAACCGGTGCAACAAGTAAGAACGCGGAGCAAGCCAATCCAGAAACCAGTACACGGCCGCCGAGAGAGGCCCGGTGGTATCGTACAGGTCCTGGTAGAGCATGAACCCGTTGCTCAGGCGCTCCCCCACCAGCACGTAGTGCAGCTCTGAGAGCGTGGTAGGCAGCCCCAAAAAGAGCAACGGAAGCCGAATTAGGAGAAACAGCAGCACCAACACCACCCACCTGGACGGAAACAAACTGCGGAAGAATCGTATCAAGCGTATGCGCGACTTAGCCTCCACTCTGACCTGTAGCCAAAGTGGAGGACGGATTGTGGGGTAAAAATGTGAAATTAATACGATATTTGTCGAACCATGGAAAGTAAACGCCAACAAAAATTCGCCCGCTTGATTCAAAAAGAGATTGCTGAGATCTTTCAGCGCGATGTCTCGCATTTGTTTCAGGGGGCATATATATCTGTCAGCGGGGTGAAAGTGTCCCCAGATCTGGGGGTGGCCAAGATCCACCTCAGCCTGTTGCTCAACCCCAAAGGCCGTGATTTGCTCAATGAAATCCGCGTCAATGCCAAGACCATCCGGCACGAGCTGGCCAAGCGCATCAAAAACCAGGTGCGCGTTATCCCGGAACTGATTTTCTACCTGGATGAAACCGCTGAGTACGCCGCCAAAATGGACAAGATCATCTCTGAACTGGACATCCCCGCCGAGTCTAAAGAAGATCCCACTAACCCGTTCAGCCGCGAAGACGAAGATTACTTTTACGACGAAGACATTGACGACGATGACGAAGATGCCGATGGCCGTTAATGCCGTAATCGTTCCTTAAGCGCAAGCCAGCTACTAAACCCACCCATGCAGTACGATCCAATTAAACGCGTTCTGGGTGAGGCGTTCAACAAAACGCCTTTCCTGCGCAAGCTTTTTTACAATCTCCTAGACCTGCTTCTGTTGCGCACGTGGCACATCCACAAAGAACTTCGCGCCTGGGCTAAAAACAAGCGTCAGCACCCGGTGCAGATTCTGGATGCCGGCTCCGGCTTCGGGCAGTACACGTATTACATGTCTGGCATGAGCCCCAAATGGCGCATTCTGGCCGTAGACGTAAAAGACGAGCAGATTGCCGACTGCGCCAACTTCTTCCAGAAGATCAAGCGTCACAACGTGATGTTCCGGAAAGAAGACCTGGTGACCTTCCGTGATCCGCAGGCCTTTGACCTGGTGCTGAGTGTGGACGTGATGGAGCACATCCTGGAAGACGTGGAGGTGTTCAAGAACTTTCATGCCTCTATGCGCCCGGGCGGAATGCTGCTGATCTCCACCCCATCTGACCAGGGGGGCTCAGACGTGCACGGCGATGACGAGAGTTCGTTCATTGAAGAGCACGTACGCGATGGCTACAACATCCAGGAAATCCAGCAGAAACTGAAAAGCGCCGGGTTCAGCCGTACCGAGGCCCACTATTCTTACGGTTCTCCCGGCAAGATTTCCTGGCGTTTGAGCATGAAGTACCCCATTCTGATGCTGGGGGCCAGCAAGCTGTTCTTCGTGATCTTGCCGTTCTATTATCTTCTGGTGTACCCGTTTTGCCTCCTCCTGAACTGGTTTGACGTGAACGGCAAACACCAAACAGGAACCGGCCTCATTGTGAAAGCCTGGAAATAAGGCGGTAGGTGAACCGGTGAAATAGTGTTTTTGGAAGCCAAACCAAGGTGTCTGTTCTAGGCCTGTTTTCAGGAAAACAGCTCTAAAACAGACATTTTTCTTTGATTTGGACAATTTCTTCAGAAACATTACCTTCACCGGATAATACACTTATATCCCCTTATTGTATCCGGAAAAATGATAGAGTTAGTCAGAACAGATTCAAGCAACAAAGACTTTGTAGACTTAGTGTTCCTGCTGGACGCCGACCTCCACGTGCGGGACGGAGATGACCACTCTTTCTATGCCCAGTTCAATAAGATTAACCATATCAAGCACGTGGTGGTGGCCTATCATAAGATGGTTCCGGTAGGGTGTGGGGCTATTAAAGCCTATTCCCCAGACACTATGGAGGTGAAAAGGATGTTTGTGCTGCCAGAATTCAGAGGACAGGGCATTGCCGGCCAGGTCTTACAAGAACTGGAGCGCTGGGCCGCCGAAATGGAGTACCAAAACCTGATTCTGGAAACCGGCAAAGCCCAGCCAGAGGCTATCAGGCTGTACACCAAGAGCGGTTATACCGTTATTCCTAACTACGGCCAATATGCCAACATTGAAAACAGCGTGTGCATGACCAAACCCACTGCTTCTGTTAAAGTGCAGGAACAATAGGACCAGGCAAGCTGCGTTACAAGCAGGAAACTGCGCTCACCGGTACAGAAAACATAACCCTTTTGCCTTAGAACAGTAAACGGGACCTGAGCACTGGAAAGATGTCTTTCCGGCTACTCATTAATTCAATCACTCATTCACGTATTACCCAAAGATGAACGTTGCCCTTTTTATCGCCCGGCGGTACTTTTTCACCAAGAAGAAGCGCAACATCATCAACATCATCTCCATCATTGCCATGATTGGCGTGGGAGTGGGCACCATGGCCCTGATTGTGGTGCTCTCGGTGTTCAACGGGTTGGAAGACCTGATCCGGTCATTGTACGGCAAGTTTGACCCCGAAATCAAGATCACCCCGGTACAAGGAAAGTCTTTTGAGACCGATGCCCAGTTCCTGGAAAGAATCAGGAAAACGCCGGGCGTGGCCCTGCTCACCGAAGTCATAGAAGACAATGCCCTGCTGCGCTACAATGACCGCCAGATGGTGGTGAAGATCAAAGGGGTGACCAACAATTTCTTTCAGCAGAACCAGATTGACTCGGCTATTGTAGACGGTGACCACCACCTGGTCCGGGACGGGAAACAATTCGCCTTGATTGGCCGCGGCGTGCAGTACCAGCTCTCCATCAGGCCAGAAAACCCTTTTACGCCTTTGCAGTTCCTGTACCCCAAAGCAGGCAAGAAAACGGTGATTAACCCAGAAAACGCATTCCGGCAGTTGGGCATCCAGGCGGGCGGCGTATTCGCTATTGAACGGCAGTACGATGACCAGTACGTGTTTGTGCCCATCACCTTTGCCGAGGAACTGTTGGGTTATGAAAACAAACGCACCTCCCTGGAGATCAAAACCAGGGAAGTAGAAGACATAGACCACGTGAAAACCGAACTGCAGAAATTGTTGGGCAAGAACTTCAACGTACAAAACAGCGAGGAACAGCACGTAAGCTTGCTGAGGGCCGTGAAAGTGGAGAAGCTGTTTGTGTTTGTCACGTTCACGTTCGTGCTGCTCATTGCCTCCATCAACATCTTTTTCTCGCTTTCCATGCTGGTGCTGGACAAACAGAAAGACATTGCTATTCTGGCATCGTTGGGCACAGACGCCTCTACCATTCGGCGCATCTTCTTAACCGAGGGGGCGATTGTAGCCTTCTCCGGCGCTTTCGTAGGCCTAGTGCTGGGTGGGGCACTCTGCTGGGCGCAACAGACCTTTGGGTTGGTTTCTATGGGCATGAGCACCTCGGTGGTGGAGGCGTACCCGGTCTTGATGCGGCCCACCGATTTTCTTTTAACGGCGGTGGCCATTGTGTGCATCACCCTTATTGTTTCCATTAGGCCGGCCCGAAAAGCCGCCGCTCTTTCCATTCGGGAGAATTTATAATCCGTTTTAGGACTCTTTTTAGAAAAAGAACTGGTAAACAGATAGTGCCAATCCTTGAACCTGGAGGTGTACAAAGCGGGTGTTTTGAGCCTTTTTCTTAGAAAACAGCTCTAAAATAGGACAAACCTCAGCTAAAAAGCAGAAGTTGGGCTAAAATTTCTGCCTTTTACTGCGGTGAAGAAAATAATTTGTTGTACTTTCAAGATTGGGAAAGCGAGCCTCTGTCATGAAAGTATTCACCACACAGCCTTTTCAGATCATATATTCACTCTTTGAGCATGAATATCTGGGTTATCTGTTTGAGTCTTACGTGGTGCAGGTCAATTCCAAGAAGCAACTCACCCTCCAGCACCAGAACATCTCCAGCAAGAACGCCGATGAATTTGCCGCCCGTTTAGAGGAAACGGATTTTGAGCTCATTGAACTCACAGACCAGATCCAGCAGGATGCGGTGTTCAAGAAATTCGCGGTAAAGAAAACCACCCTCGCCGATTTCTTCTTCAAAACCTATGATCCCGCTAAAGGCGATAAGCTGTTGCAGGAGAACATTGAGCATTACATCCATAGCCGTATGGCTCGCATTCTGGAGCTGCTGAACGGCAAGATGGTGTTTGTGATGGGCAAAGACGGCGAGCCTACCTGGAAAAGCCTGAGCATGGCCACCGAGAAGGCCACCGTGCTGTTCCATTTCCGCCGTAACGACGACAACACGCATTATTTCCCCACCATCAAGTACAAAGGCGAGAAGCTGGACTTCCAGTACAAAGACGCCGTGCTGGTCTGCAAAGAGCCCGCCTGGCTGCTCCTGAACGACTGCCTGTACAGCTTTGAGAAACAGGTAGACGGCAAAAAGCTGCAGCCGTTCCTGAACAAGAAGTTCATAGTGGTGCCCCGCAACGTGGAGGAAAGCTATTACCGCAAGTTTGTGGCCCCGCTGGTAGAGCAGTTTGATGTGTACGCCAAGGGCTTCGATATAAAAACCGAACGCTACGTGCCAGAGCCGCAACTCCAGTTCTCTGAATTGGCCGTGGCGGAGCCTTCTCCGGCTTTGTTTGCCACCGCCGGTGATGACGAGGAGGAAGAGGAGATCAGGAATCCGTCTGAGGGCGACAAGATCGTTTTCCAGCTGAATTTCAGATACGGAAGCTATACCGTGGGCACGCAGGAATCTAAGCGAATCAGCGTAAGCGTGGAGAAAACCCCTGATTCCTACATATTCCATCGCCTGCACCGTGACTTGAGCCAGGAGGCCCAGTTCCTGCGGGAGCTTTCCAGCCGCGGCCTGGACATCCGAAACGGCAAGGCTGTCATGGACAAACCTAAGGCGTTTTGGTGGCTGAACAGCCATGCCAAGACCCTGGAAGAACTAGGTTTTACCCTGAAGCAGAGCCAGTCTGAGAAGAACTACTTCATAGGCGAAACCTCGGTGAACGTGGGCATTAATGAGACCAATGACTGGTTTGATATCTACGGTACCGTTCGGTTTGGGCCCTATGAGGTTCCGTTTATCAAGCTCAGGAACCATATTCTCACCAAGCGCCGCGAGTACAAGCTACCCAACGGCCAGATTGCCATCATCCCTGAGGAGTGGTTTACCCAATACCTGGAGCTGTTTGCCTTCTCTGAGGGCGAAGACGAGCTGAAGCTGCGCAAGCACCACCTGTCTCTGGTAAGCGATCTGCAGAACGGTAACCTAGCCCACGTGACCATGAGCCGCAAACTGGAGAAACTGCGCGAGTTTGAAGTGGTGGAAGACAAACCATTGCCAGCCGGTTTTAAAGGCGAGCTGCGTCCGTACCAAAAGGCGGGTTATAACTGGCTGCATTTTGTGCAGGAATACCACTTTGGTGGCTGCCTCGCCGATGACATGGGTCTGGGAAAAACCGTGCAGACGCTGGCCATGCTGCAGCACCGCAAAGAGAACGGCGCCCAGAGTGCTTCCTTGCTGGTGATGCCCACTTCTTTGATCTACAACTGGCTCGCAGAGGCTCAGAAATTCACCCCGCAGCTGCGTATTCTTACCTACACCGGCACGTACCGCAACAAGAGCGTCTCGCAGTTCAAGCATTACGATCTTATTCTCACGTCTTACGGCATTGTGCGCCTGGACCACGAGATTCTGCAGAAGTACATGTTTGACTACATCATTTTAGATGAGAGTCAGGCTATCAAGAATCCTAACTCCAACACGTCTATCAGCATCCGGGATCTGAAATCCAAGCACCGCCTGATTCTCACGGGTACGCCCGTGGAGAACAGCACGCTGGATCTGTGGAGCCAGATGTCGTTCATCAATCCGGGGCTGCTGGGTACGCAGAATTTCTTTAAGAAGGAATTTCTGCGCCCTATTGAGAAGCTGAAAGACGAGCAGAAAACCCGTCGTTTGCACGCGCTCATCAAGCCGTTCATTCTGCGTAGGCACAAGAGCCAGGTAGCCAAAGAACTGCCCGAGAAGATTGAGCACGTTGCCTACTGCAAGATGACGGAGGAGCAGGAGCATGCCTACGAGGAAACCAAGTCTTACTACCGCAACAAGATCCTGAAGAACATTGAGGAGCAAGGCACCGCCAAGTCTCAGTTCATGCTCTTGCAGGGTTTGATGAAACTGCGGCAGATTGCCAACCACCCCCGCATGGCCGATCCGGAGTCCACCGCCGAATCTGGCAAACTGGGCGAAGTGATGCGTTTAACCCGCAACGTGGTCAGCGAGGGGCACAAAGTGCTTATCTTCAGCCAGTTCGTAAAGCACCTGGATATCGTGCGGGCTTCGTTGGACGAGCGCAAGATCAAATACGCTTACCTGGACGGCTCCACCAAAGACCGTCAGGCCCAGGTAGCCAACTTCCAGAACGACCCCAAGTTACCGGTCTTCCTTATCTCCCTGAAAGCCGGGGGCGTAGGTCTCAACCTCACCGCCGCCGACTACGTGTTCATCCTGGACCCTTGGTGGAATCCCGCCGTGGAAGCCCAGGCCGTTGACCGTGCGCACCGGATTGGCCAGCAGAACACCGTCTTCACCTACAAGTTCATCACCAAAAACAGCGTAGAAGAGAAAATCCTGGCCCTGCAGGACAAGAAACTGCAAATGGTCTCAGACCTCATCTCCACCGATGAAGCCGTCATCAAACGCCTCACCAAAGAAGACATTGAGAACTTATTGAGCTAAGCGTTTAAGGGCTGGTTTTAGTGAAAGTAGACCTTAAAGTGGCTGTATGTTCATAAGTAAAACTAGATACTACCTTATATAACGATTAGAATTACACTATATACTGTATTTATGTAAATTCAATTATATACTGAAGTATAAATATTATAACTTACTTTAACATATTTTTTTACTACAAACTAAATAAACTATGCTCAATCTAAAAGATATTATTGAACATTCTAATAATAGATTTCAACAGGAAATTGACAAAGCCAAGAATACCAAGAACATAGATATAGCTAGAATAGAAAGAAGGAAAAATGAAACCTACTTTACACGATTAGGTCGTGCAACTTTAGGAATAACAAATACAGTAACTTTAACAGATAAAACTTTAGCATTATCAGTAGCATTCCCAGAAATACTTTTCTCTAAAATGTACGCTTTAGGTTGGAGTTCGTCTAGGAAATTGCATGAAGACGTTAATCATCCAGAGCTTTTATATAAATATTTTAGTTCGTTTAGTGATAATTATAAGTTTATTGATTTATTCAATCTAAATACTAAGATAAATGACAACATTTATAGTTCCTTATTATTATGCCATGGCCTTTCACCAACTTCAGATACAATTCTGTTACTTGCCGATATAGGTAGAACTTTGAGGATGTCATATTCAGTTGGAATAAAAAAGATAAGTGTTTTACTAGCGGATGTTACATGGGTCAAGTATAATCGATCTATTAATCAGCTATTCACCCCTAAGGAGTTCTTAAACCAGTTAAGAATATGCCTAGATAAAAGAAAAAGAATATATCGAACATTAAATTTAGAGTATAAAACTTTTGGAATATCGGATCATAACCCAGACAAAAGCAATTTAAACAAAACAGAAATAACTCAACACGCTAAGAGCTTTAGGGATTTAGCTGAATTAATATGGGGGAAAAAATCCTTAGAGCCTCAGAAGGAAGAAATATTAAGGATTATAGGCAAACCTTTAGATCAAATACCTAAAAAGGACTTACATTTACTACCTCCCTATATTTCAAAATTAATTGAATTAAAAGAAAGAGAAGTAGCAATAGGAATAGAGGAGAAGCTACAATCTGAATTTAAGATACTAAGAACCCTTTCTGAACTATTTAGTTCTTTCGACGAAGAAGTATTCTTATATTACTTTGCCCAATATTATGCACAAAGGCATTATAATAATTTCTTAAAAATAGCTCCACTTTCAGAAGAAAAATTTGATCAACCTTTTTTAAAGTATGCAGAAGATTTTGACAAAATAGCAAACAACAAAATTGTAACCTCTACTAATAAAGAAACTGGTTATATATATTGCCCACAATATACGCTTGGTGATTTCCAATTGTTACCTTATACTTCTATTTCAAGCGATGTAATAAAAAAAGCAACATTAGAAGAATTTAAAAGTAAGACAATTTTACTAGATGATTCATATGACAACAAAATTGATAAAATAATTGGCGTAATAACTACTACAGAAATACAGCATAGAAATAGACTTACTTCCGACATCTTATCTTTTGTTCATTTCTTGATACAAAACATTGACGAGAATTTAAAGAATTCCTTATATTTAGAGATAGAGTCCCTTTCTGAAGATATATATACTCAGATAGTTTCTAATACTGACACTCCCAATGATTACACTATAATATTCTCAGATTGGCTAAAAGCAATATCAAATAGTGAATCTGTAATTCCGTTTCATATTTTACCATATTTATGGGAAGAAGATGATTGGACAAAAGAAAGGATTATAAAAGTTTCAAAGCTAATAATTAAAGTTCTAGAAATAGTAAATGAAATTTGTGAGTAATTTATTCCTATTAACAAAAACAATTAGTTTTGACTTTAATAACACGCTTACTCGTTGTAATATATATAAACGGATAATAATTAATAAGCTAACCGAAAGCCATATGTAATTGTGAACTTTATTGCATTTACATTTTAGAGCTAAAATAGGAATCGCCCGCTGATGGCTATGCACCAGCGGGCGATTCTGCTTTCGCTCTACAAAGAGCTTATGAATTCAATTTAGCGTAAGGAAATTTCTTAGAGGCTTTGCGCATGATGGTAGTGATGATGGTGTTGGTATCACTGCCTAAGCCTCTTGACAGGCTCTTCTCATATTTCCAGAGCAACTCCCCCGAAGTACCATCATAGATATTGATAGCGGTTTTACCAGAGTTGGTAGCGCCGTAGAAGCCTACCACCAAGCCCAAGGCCAAAGAAGCGCCGTCAGACATTGGTTTATCGGTGCTGAAGGTACCGGTGATTACGCCATCCACGCCTAAAACCTTGGACAACTCGGCGGGAGTGAAGCTCTTGATGTTCTCGGCGGTGATGTTGTTTTTCATCAGCATGGCATTGGTAGTGGCCGCATCCTGGAAAGAAACCGTGAAATCGTCTTTGCTGCTCACTTTCAGGAAATAGGTCTGCAAGGCACTCTGCACGGCCAAGCCCTCGTTTTTCTCCATTTCCTTGATGCGCTCCGGCGTCAGGTTTTTCTGCTGGTTAGGACGCAGGCCAATAGTAGCCTCAAACGGCAGGATGGCTAAGGTTTTGTGGCTTTTCGCCAGGGTGGCAAATGCCGGATTAGTGTAGATTTCCCTTGTTTGGGCAGAAGCTCCAAAGCTCAGCAGCAGAGCAAAAAGGGCGAGGAAGATTGAAGTACGTTTCATAGAAGAGGTTTTTAAAAATGAAGAAGTTGATAGGTTGAACAAAGTCTGGGACTGTGAAAATAAAAAATTATATCAATTAAGTACTATATAGGAAAGAAAAATACTTAACATAGTATTCATCTCAGCGGAGAGTCTGGTGGTTGTCTTAACTGGGGCTATTCAAGCCTCGTTCAGCAAGAGCCAATCGGATAAACAAGGCTTGGCAGAAGGCTGCCCTAGCTGTTTTGCCGGGCTTCTACCTTAAGCTTGGTATAGGGGATCTTCTTGGTGGCTTTGCGGGTGATAGCCCGTACAATGTTGTGCGTATCACTGCCCAAGCCTCTGGAAAGCATCTTTTCATAGCTCCACAGCAAGGTTCCCGAGGCGCCATCATAGATTTTGATAGCCGCATTGCCCGAGTTGGTAGGTCCGCCACCGCTTACGTAAGGGGTATACAGAAAATTGTAGATGGTAAGGGCCGCCGCCACCGCATTGGACAATGGCTTCTGGGTAGTTAGGGAACCTACCATAACAGCATCCACGCCCAACATCTGCGCCAACTCCGCCGGCGGTATAGCCTGCAGTTCCTCGGGCTGAATATCGCGCTCTTTCAGGATAGAATTGGTTACGTTTACATCCTGCACGGCTACTTTCTCCTCGTTCCGGTTTACCTTGTTCAGGAAGTGGACTTGAAGAGCGCTCTGGATAGCCCTGCCATGTTTCAGTTCCAGGTCATACAACTGCTCAGGCGTTAACTGGCGCATTTGGTTAGGCCGTAACCCCACCTGCACATCAAAAGGCAAAATGGCAATAGTCTTATGTTGCTTGGCCGCCGCCGGAAAAGCGCGGCTGGTGTAAATATTTCTAGATTGGTTACAGCTGCCCAACCCCAACAGTGCCGTAGCTACTAACAGCAGGAACGCTCGTCTCATTTTTGATCTGATTTTCTTATTTGGCGCACAAACCTTCTCAGGTTATGGCATCTTAAGATAACTTTATCACGGGGAACAGGTTAATCACCAAACCATCTTCGCCTGCATGAGACTCCATCTTCAGATACCCGTGGCCCAGAATTACCAGGCCGTTTTGGAAGGTTTTACAGTAGACCTGTTTAGGTCCCTTTCACCCCCATTCCCCAAGCTAAAAATTTTACGTTTCGAGGGAAGTTTCCCCGGCGACAGGGTAGAGGTGGAGCTGCAGGCCGGTCCCATCCGGCGCCGCTGGACCAGCCTCATCACCGAACGGCAGGTCACCGACCATGAGGCCTGGTTTGTAGACGAAGGCCAGGAACTGCCCGCGCCCTTAACCTTCTGGCGACACAAGCACCTCATCACGCGGGAAGACCACCACAGCGTCATCCATGAACTGATTGAATACCGCACCGGCTCGGTGGTGTTGGATGCGTTGCTGTACCCGGTCATGTACGCGCAGTTTGCCGCCCGAGGGCCCGTGTACCGCAGGATCTTCGGGAAAGTGCGGTAGTGTTTTGGGGCTGTTTTCTATAAAATAGGTTTGAAACAGAGGCAACATCGACTCCCTTCCAAAACTTTTACACGTGGAACAAGTTCTATCCAGATAAAAGCAGAAACTACGTAGATTGGCAACATGGCAAAAGCGATCATCATTGGAGCAGGCATTGGCGGCATAGCGGCAGCCATCAGGTTAGCGGTGAAAGGCTACACTGTGACAGTGCTGGAAGCCAATGCCTCGTTCGGGGGGAAGATGACGCAGTTCACGCTGCCCGGCGGTTACCGCTTTGATGCCGGCCCCTCCTTATTTACCTTGCCGCACCTGGTGGACGAGCTTTTCTCTTTGGCCGGCCGAAACCCCAAAGACTACTTCCGGTACCAGCGCCTGCCCATTGTGACGCAGTATTTCTGGCCAGATGGTACCCGCCTCACTGCCCACGCCTCCTCAGAGGACTTCGCCCAGGAGGTGGAAACCAAGTTGGGCATCCCCAAAGTGCAACTGAAAAAACACCTGCAGAAGGTAGCCCGCCTGTACCACGCCACCGCCAATACGTTCCTGCACAAATCGCTGCACAAGCTGGACACCTATATCAGTGCCGATGTGCTGAAAACCTTGCCTGCTTTACCAGAACTCGGCCTCACCACCACCATGCACGCCGCCAACGCCAAGGCGTTCTCAGACCCGCGCTTGGTGCAGTTGCTGGACCGCTACGCCACCTACAATGGCTCAGACCCGTACCAAGCCCCCGGCACCCTGAACCTGATTCCGCACCTGGAATTCAACATAGGGGCCTTTTAC
The DNA here is from genome assembly GCF_017355955.1 of Sabulibacter ruber. Taxonomy (GTDB): domain Bacteria; phylum Bacteroidota; class Bacteroidia; order Cytophagales; family Hymenobacteraceae; genus Nibribacter; species Nibribacter ruber_A. The sequence continues at coordinate 273,630 of NZ_JAFFID010000002.1, forward strand.
CCCGAGGGTGGCATCTACGCCATCGCGGAGAGTCTGGTGAAGCTAGGGGAGGAGCTAGGCGTGGAATTCCGGTACCAGGAGCCCGTGCAGGAAATCATTACCCAGGGAAACCGCGCCACCGGCGTACGCACCAGCCAGGGAGTTTATGAAGCCGATCTGGTAGTGAGCAACATGGACGTGGTGCCCACTTACCGGAAGTTGCTGCCTAGCCAACCGGCCCCGGAGAGAACCCTGCAGCAACCGCGCAGCAGTTCGGCGCTGATCTATTACTGGGGCATTTCCCGCTCATTCCCGGAGCTGGACCTGCACAACATCTTCTTCAGCCAGGACTATAAAGCAGAGTTTGAGCACATCTTCAAGAAAGGCACCGTAACTGAGGACCCCACCGTGTATGTGAACATCACGTCTAAGTACACGCCTTCAGACGCGCCCACCGACCACGAGAACTGGTTTGTAATGGTGAACGTACCCCACAATGCCGGTCAGGACTGGAAGAAGCTGATTCAGCAAACCCGCCAGAGCGTGCTCCGGAAAGTAAGCCAGGCCCTGGGGGTGGAGATAGGACCCTTGATCTCCGCGGAACGCGTCTGGGACCCTAAAGGTATTGAAGCAGATACGTCTTCCTTTGCCGGCGCTTTGTACGGTAGCTCCTCCAACAACCGGATGGCGGCATTTCTGCGGCATCCTAATTTTTCAAGTAAACTCAAGGGCCTGTATTTTGTGGGAGGCAGCGTGCATCCCGGCGGAGGTATTCCGTTGTGTTTGCTCTCGGCTAAGATTGCCACTGATTTGGCTCCTGTTGTCTCTTCTCCCGCTACTACATGATTGCTCCGCTTACTATAGTATCTGCTGTGTATCGTTCTTGCTTCACGTGTACGTTTATCTAACCTTATTTCTTTAACCTAACACTTCTGTGGGTTTTCTGGTGTAATTGCTGTTCTTTGCAGGGCCTTAGATGGTCATTTAAACCATTCATACCTGTTATAGATCAGCCCTCTTGAGAATGCCGCACGCATCTACCATCCGCCAAGCCTTGCCTACTGTGGCTCCGTTTGGGCTGTTCATGGGGTTGCTCACGTGGTATGTGCGGGATAACGGCTTCTTCTGGGACAGCATTTTACTGGCCTCTAAGTACGGCCAATGGTACTACCAAACCGGCTTCTCTACGTTGTTTGTCCCCCCTGCGCTGGCAGGCTATCCGCCCTTGTTTGGGATGTATTTAGCCGCGGGGTGGCATCTGTTTGGCAAAACAGTACAGGCAAGCCATTTCCTGATGCTGCCTTTCATGTTGGGCATTGTCTGGCAAGTGTACGTTTTAGCGAAACAGTATCTTTCTCCCAGATGGGTTTACCTGGGCATGTTACTCATCTTCCTTGATCCGACTCTGCTGGCCCAGGCCGCTCAGGTGGCCTCAGACCTGGTGCTGCTGTTTCTGTATTTGCTTTGCGCAAATGCCATTCTACAGAAACGACCGCTGCTTTTAAGCGTAGCGTTGGTGTTCATGGCTCTCCATACCCCCAGAAGTCAAATCCTGGTAGTGGCCGTGTTTTTGACCCATTTTCTGCTAAACTGGCCCGAAAACAGGAAATCTCCGCTTCTGGGGGTAGCAAGAGCACTACTGCCGTATCTGCCCGCCGGAATTGCTTTAGGTACCTGGCTTATGCTGCACTACCAGCATTTCGGGTGGATTGGGTATTCCCGCAGTTCAGATTGGGGCGCTTACTCTGCTTTTGTCAGCCCAAAAGGATTTTTGCGCAACCTGGCGCTTATTGCCTGGCGCTTGCTGGATTACGGCCACGTAGCCTTATGGCTGACCAGCACACTTCTGCTTTGGCTGTTCAGAAAGAATCTTTCCCCACACACCAGAGATTTACTGTTTCTACTGCTGGTGCCGCTGTTCACTCTTTCTTCGGTGCTGGTTTGGTTCACCAATCCCATCGGGCACCGGTACTGGCTGGTGGTCTATGTATTTTTAGGGCTGCTAACGGTACATCTCCTGCAACACATCACGTTACGGCAGGGACGTTTAGCGGTGTTCCTGGTGTTGTGCGCAAGCCTGGTAAGTGGGCATTTCTGGCTGTACCCAGAGAAAATAGCCAAAGGATGGGATGCTACCCTGGGCCATTTGCCGTACTTCAAGCTTAGAACGCACATGCTGGTTTACCTGGACCGGCAGCAGATAGCGTGGGAACAGGTGGGCAGTGATTTCCCTAACCTGGCCTCCCCGGCAGAGACAGACCTGACCCAGGACCACCGTAAGTTTCAACCGAAAGACCTGGCCACCCAATCTTACATTTTCTACTCCAACGTGTTCAACGGTTTCACAGACCAGGAACTGGAGGCACTGCGAAAAGACTGGATTGTGCGGCATGAACTGAGAGAAGGGCAGGTACTCATGCGCCTTTACCAAAAGAAGGCAGCGTCTCCCTGAGAGAACCATTGTTTTGGGCCTGTATTCCAGAAATCGGCTCAAAAACGGTTCTTGATTCTGCTCTGCTTAACTCTAGCTAGTGAGCAGCGGCAACACAGAAGGATCACTTAAAAAGCATTTTCATCTATAAGGCCGATGCGGAACCGGAGAACTTTTTCCTTACCTTTTCGCTTTCTTCTTCACTGGCGCATTCACTTCATCTGCGGAAAGTACTGATGGCCTCGTCTCAAGAAAGTACTAACTTTGCTTGCTCTTAAAGAAAGCTGCGCCTAAACATCTGATTTAAACCTGAACCTCAACCGTATCAATGACTTTTAAGCAAACCGTTCTACAGGAATTGCTCACCCTTATCAGACATGAAGGTCTATCACATCTAAATGAACAGGAAGTTATCACCCGGGTAGATATTTCCTCCGCCACGTTCAGAGAGTTCTTCAATGGCATGGATGACCTGGTTACCCAGGTAGTGGAATTTGACCTGGAGAGCCGTAAGCAAGAGCATGAGCGATTGTTTGCGAACGAGCCCAGCCCCTTGCACCGCCTCCTTCTGATTGTGCAGGTAGCGCTGGAGAGTCTGCGCATGACGCAGCCCACCGTTCTGATGGAGATACAGGAAAAATACCCCAACGCCTGGCGTTTGTATTGGAACCACTCCAATGAGTATACCACTTACCTGCTACACGATCTTCTGAATGACGGGGTCTTGCAGAAAGAATTACGCCGTGACCTGAACATTCAGTTGGTGACCAAGATCATGATTGAACAGCTTTCCATGATTGTGAACCCCATGGTGTTCCCGCCAGACCGGTACAACATTGCCGAGGTGTTCAGAAGCGTTTTCCTGTACTATATCAGAGGAATCTGCACAGAAGACGGCATGAAGAAAGCAGAAGACTTCTTCGCTGGTTTGAAATAGTTTTCACTAAAACGCATAAAAAAAGAGCGCCTGCCAATCTACTTGGCAGGCGCTCTTTTTTTGCAGCAAACCCAAAGGTTAGCTAATAGAGATGCGTACTTTCTGGGTGAATTCACGCAGGGCGGTTTTGAAATCTGAACCGTTGTCTTGCATGTGGTTCAGGATCCAGATGGCGCCAAATACGTGCGTCAGTTTCTCACCCTCGTCTGCGCCTTCAATCTCAAAGGCAGGCGTTTCTTCGTTGATCAGTTGCTCTTCGGCTTCGCGCAGGCTCTCAATGGTCTGCGTCTCCACCAGTTTCTTGATAGCGGGTATTTTCATGGAAATTACTCTTGAACTTTTTTAACCAGGCCTAACACGAAATCTTCTTTGCTGGTAGCAGCACCTTCTACCAACTCACCGTTCTTGAACACGGCAAAGAAAGGCAGGTTGGTTACGCCGGCCAGTTTACGGGCCTCGGGGCTGGTTTCAGCATTCACGTCTACGAAGGCCACGTTGGCAAACTCCTCGTTGGCAGCCATGCGCTTGAACTTAGGGGAGAACAGACGGCAGTTACCGCACCAGTCAGCATAGTATTTCACCACTACGCGCTCGTTGTTTTGGAGCACGTCCTGAAAATCTGTATCAGTAGCTTGAATAATAGCCATAGTATTTAAATTTAATGTAGGTACACTAATTAACTTTGATTACGCAAAGTAAACGGTTTTTGCCTTAATTTCCTGAGACCAAGACGAAAACAGCCCAAATCAGGTTATGGTTTCTGAGCGGTGGAATCTGGCTTTTTCCCGAACAAACCTCCCCGGCCGCGCCTGGAGGGCTTGGTTTTAAGTGTAATCTGCTCAATCACCTTGGGCCGGGGAAAGGAAATAAGCCACGCTCCGCGAAGTTGCCCCTCCTCAAAACCATCGGGCTTACCCAGCGCCGAAGGCACTCTTAACTGCTCCAGGGTACGGGCACTGAAGTCCAGCAGGCTGGGTTCATCGCAGCTGGCGCAGTTGCGGCGTCTTATCAGAAGGGGTTTCTGGTACTCAAAGGTTTGCTGGGCAACGTTGAGCTTCACCTGCGTTTTGGGGCTCTTTTGATTAAAGGAGCCGGTTTCTGACGCAAAGTACTGTTGGGCCTCTGCCGGCGAGCCGAAGGTTTTCCGCTCCAGGGTGGCGTTGTATCGTTTCAGGATGCTGCTTACGGTTGGCAACTTATCAGGCTCGGCCACAAACAGGGCTTGCTCCTTGGGCTGACTCTCGGCAAGTTGCAGAAAAGCCCCTTCCACCAAGCCAACAATAGTATCGCCGGCCAAAAGGGACTGCTTTTCCATGTCTTCCTGGGTAATGCGCTTTACTTTGTGGCGCTCGGCTTCCACGGCCATCTCTTTTCCGCGCTCCAGTTTCTCAGGCTCACAGGCTGTACTGAACAGCCCGAGGAAGAGCAGAAAGAGGTATAAATTGTTTCTGATCATGAGGTTAAATCATCCCCAAAGACACCCCTGTGCTTTTGGTATAACAAAGATGGGGCATGGGTTGGTTATACACAACGCAAAAGCCCAGGCTGAGGGTTTATTCTAATTGTTCAACTTTAGGGCAAGAAAAATGGGCATCGTTGTTTTTTGATCTTTTTCCAAGAATCAGCCCCAAAACCCAGGCAAAAGAAAAGCCCGCTGCCAAGGCAACGGGCTTTCTATAGAAGAACAAGCAAATTGCTTATTTGTTCTGCAACACTACCGGTTCGCCTAAGCCTAACTCTTTGAGGCCGGCTAACTGGGTTTTAGCGTCACCCACTACCACGTAGACCATTTTGTTAGGGTCAATGTAGTTGCTGATGAGGCTCTTGGCTTGCGCGTAGCTCAGGCTTTGGATGGCTTGCTCATCGCGCTTCAGGTAATCAGTAGGCAGGTTGTAGGTATTAATGGTTTCCAGCAGGCCAACCAAGCTGCCCAAAGTCTCATAGCCTAAAGCAGTCTGGCGCAACAGGGCTCCTTTAGAGGTAGCCAGGTCTTGCTCAGTGTAGCTGGTGCCGTAGGTTTTCAGGATTTCGTCAATGGTCTGCAAAGACTCTTTGGTCACGTTAGTACGCACACTAGACGAGGCCACAAACGTACCCGGCGCCGTTGGCCTACGGGAGAAGTTTGAGTACGCGCCGTAAGTATAGCCTTTCTGCAGACGCAAAACATTGAACAGAGTAGAGGCAGAACCGGCTCCCAGTTTGTGGTTGATGGCCTGCATCACCGGATACTCGGCAGAACCTACTGGCACCGCCAGATACCCCAGGTAAATCACCGATTGTTTGGCGTCTGGCTGGTCAATGAAGTACAGGCGGGCCGATGGCTTGGCAGCTGCCGTTACCGGCGAAGGCAAGGCAACGTTTTTAGGGGCCCACTTCTGTTCTAAGCTAGTCAGGGCTTTGGTCACATCAGCTTGCTTCACGTTACCGGCTACCTGGAAACTGGCCACACTAGGCGAGAAGTTCTTCTGGTAGTAGTCTTTCAGGTCTTGCAGCGTAATGCCCTCTACGGTTTGCAACGTACCGGCAGTAGGGTAGGCGAAGCGGCTGTTCTCACCGTATAATACTTTGTTGAACGCCAGAGAAGCAATAGCCGATGGGTTGGCCTGCATCTGCTTGATCTGGCTGATGGCCGCCTGCTTCACTTTCGCGAACTCGGCTTCATCCCAACGTGGTTCCAATAAGATTTCCTCCACCAGTTTCATCACCTGCGGAAAGTTGCGGGACAAGGTGTTGCCCGAGATGGTGATGTTCTCCGAAGAAGAGGTCACGTTGATGAATGCTCCCAATTGCCCGATAGCTTCCTCCAACTGTTGTGGCGTTTTGTTCTTGGTGCCCTCCATGAGCATGGCATCTACCAGAGAAGCTGTCCCAATTTTGGTGGGCTCATCCAGCTGCATGCCGCCTTTGATCTGGATGCTGAACTGCACCAGCGGCAACTCGTTCTGCTCAATACCAGAGACTTTCATGCCGTTCTTGAGCTGCGAAGTCCAGATGGCGGGAGCGGTGAACTTGAAGTTGTTGCTCAGCTCCGGCATCTTGCTGCGGTCAATCTTGGAAGGCGTTTTAGGGAAGGAGGTAGGCTCCTGACCGGTGTTATTGCCTTCGGCCCCGGCTACTACTTTCTCTTCCACCACATCGGCTTTCACAGCACCTTTCACGGCCAGTTCTTCCTGTCCTTTCGGCACGAAGCTGGTCATCACGTACGGTTTGCCTTTGATGTACTTGCGGTACACGTTCATGATGTCCTGCGCGGTCACGGCCTGGGTCATGGCAATGTCTTTCTTGGCAAAGCCCGGATCACCGGCAAACTCATTGTATTGCGCTAGTTGGAACGCTTTGTTCAGGAGGCTGGAGATGCCGTTGTACAGTGCGGTTTCCTGCTTAATCTTGATGCGCTCCAGCTCTTTCTCGTTCACGCCTTCTTTCTCAAACTTGTCAAAGGCGGCGAAAACGGCGGCTTGCACATCGTCCAGGTCTTTTTTATCGAAGGCGCGCACCCGAACTCTGAAGGTACCGGCAATTTCACTGGATTGGTTAGAGGCAGAGGCGCCCGGCGCCAGTTTACGGTCTTCTACAATGATTTTTTCAAACGGAGAATTCTTGCCGTCAGACAGCAAGCTGCCCAGCATGTCTAAGGCATACGAGTCTTTGTGGTACTGCTCCACTGTGGGAAACACCATGGTTAACTCCGGCAGATTGGCAAAGTTATCCACGTGGAAAAGTGACTTGGTAGCCGTCAGTTTCGCGGGCATGGCAGGAAGTTTCCTGGGCTCTGGTTTTGCTTTTAGTTCCCCAAAATACTTCTCAATCAGCTTCTTGGCTTCAGGCGTTTCAAAATCACCAGTCAACACTAAGGTAGCGTTGCTGGCACCGTACCACTGGTTGTAGAACTCCTTCACATCGGCTAAGGTGGCGTTCTGCAGGTCTTCCAGAGAACCGATTACGTCCCAGCTGTACGGGTGCCCGGCTGGGTAGAGGTTCTTCAGAATCACGTAATTGGTGTGGCCGTAAGGCTGGTTATCCACACTCTGGCGCTTCTCGTTTTTCACTACCTGCTTTTCGTTTTCCAGGCCCCACTCGCTTACGGTATTCACAAAGAAGCCCATGCGGTCAGACTCCAGCCAGAGCACACGCTCCAGAGCATCTTTAGGCACCACCTCATAGTACACGGTTCCGTCCTCAAACGTACCGCCGTTGAAGTTACCGCCTACCTGGTTAATGGCTTTGATGAAATTGCCCTTGCCCACGTTCTCTGAGTTCTGAAACAACATGTGCTCAAAGAAGTGCGCAAAGCCTGTGCGGCCCGGTTTCTCCCGGTTAGAACCCACGTGGTACATGATAGCCACGGCTACTTTAGGGTCTGATTTGTCCTGGTGCAACACCACATCCAGGCCATTCGCCAGTTTATATTTCTCGTACTTCAGCTCGAACTGCGAAGCCGCTGAGGCGGTAGGTTTGGCGGCGGCTTTCTTGGTGGTCTGCGCCATGGCTGGTTGCCCTGAGCTCAAGACCATTCCGCTCATCAAGACAGAAAGACAAACGGTCTTCAGGTTGTTATTCATATAAAGGGTAGGTTAGTTACAAGGTTTGGATAGCCCAATCTGTATTTGTAGAATAGTTAGTAGACGAAGATGCATTTTTATTACAGAATGCGCTTCTTTTTAGAACGCTGCCTGTGTGGTTTGCCTTGCGGGAACAATAGAATAATTAACTCGGCAGTTTATTAGCAAAACTCTATATTAGCAACCGCTATCTCTGCCTCAGGCAATTCTGCAGGGGCAGGTAGCCGATTCCAGCTTAATTTCATAAAAAGCGGCTGAAAACGAGTTTTTTCCGGAAAATAGTTGTTGGGGCAATGAAAAAGCAAAAATTTCTGAGCCAGTAAGCGCTCTTGCCTTTACGTAACACCTTCATGAAGAATAGAAAGCTGATCTTATTCCTTTTCTGTTTAGGAACTCTATTAGCCTGGACAGCCCTATGCCTCACGTACTTCACCACCGGCCGCATTGAATGGCTACGGTTAGTGACTTTCCTGGCCTCGGGCATCTTAGCGTACATTGTGTACAGACGTAAATGAAAAAACACCTTATCCTTTTGCTGTTGTGGGCAGTGGTTGGCGTGAGTGCCCGGGCACAGAAGCCAGCCACGGTCACCATCCCTAAAAACAAGTACGGCCTGCAGGTGGTCTCTTCCACCGCTTTGTACCAGCAACTGGTAGAGCAGAACCCAGACCAGGAACTGGTGGAACTAGCCACTTACATTCCGGGGCTGGTGCTGGACATCAAATACGCCACCCCAGACAACCTGGTGAAGGAGCCGGTGTATACCATGGCCACCGCCTACGCCCGCAAACCCGTAGCCGATGCCCTGAAGAAAATCCAGGAAGAGTTAAAACCGCTGGGGCTGGGCCTCAAAATCTATGACGGTTACCGCCCATACCACGTCACGGAGCTTTTCTTCAAAAAAGTAAAAAAGAAGGCCTACGTAGCCAATCCTAAAAACGGCTCCCGCCATAACCGCGGCTGCGCCATGGACCTGACTCTCATCACACTCAAAGACGGAAAGGAACTGGAAATGCCCACGCCGTACGATGCCACGGTGAAACAGTCGCACCCAGATTATCCGCACGTTTCTGAGCAGGTGAAGAAGAACAGGGCGCTACTTATCAACACCATGCAACGGCACGGTTTTACTGTTTTCCACAATGAATGGTGGCACTATGATTTCAACGAGTGGCCCAAGTACCCACTGATGGATATTCGGTTTGAGGACCTGAAAGCGATGAAAAACTAAGCACCTCGTCTTGTTTTTAGCCTGTTTTTAGAAAAACGAACCAAAAATCAGCTTCAATTAGGAAATTTCTTGCAGGAAAAGGCGATTGGGTGTTATTTGCTGCTTCAGATCTATAACCCTTTCCTCCACCTATGAGAAAACCTCTCCTCCTGAGGCAGGCCGCTGTGCTGGCGGTTTTGCTAGCCCTTCTTATATGCACTGCTCAAGCCCAGCCCTCACCTAAAAGGGAGTTCCGCGGCGTCTGGATTGCCTCCGTAGCCAACATTGACTGGCCCAGCAGACAGGGTCTTTCGCCGGTTACCCAAATGGAAGAATTCCGGTACATTCTGGATGAGCACCAGAAAACCGGCATCAACGCGGTGGTAGTACAGGTGCGCCCCACCACCGATGCCCTGTACCGCAGTGGCAAAGAACTGTGGTCGCATTGGCTATCGGGTAAGCAGGGCCAGGCACCTAATCCGCCGTATGATCCGCTGGCCTTCCAGATAGAGGAGTCGCATAAAAGAGGCATGGAGTTCCACGCGTGGTTTAACCCGTACCGCGCCACTCATGACACCATCAGTGCCAACATTGCCAAAGACCATATTACCAAAACCCGGCCCGAGTGGTTCATCACCTACGGCGGCAAGAAATATTTCAAGCCCGGCTTGCCCGAGGTACGGCAATACATCATTGACGTGATTATGGACGTGGTGCGCCGCTATGACATTGACGCCGTCCACTTTGATGACTATTTCTACCCGTACCCCACCAAAGACCCGTACCCAGACGACGAGGATTTTGCCAAATACGGTGCCGGTTTCGCCAGCAAAGCCGATTGGCGCCGCCACAACGTAGACGAGGTGATCAGAGTCCTCTCGGAAAATATCAAGAAAGAGAAACCGTATGTGAAGTTCGGGATTAGTCCGTTTGGCATCTGGCGGAACCAATCGCAGGACCCGCGCGGCTCAGACACCAAGGGCGGCATCAACAACTACGATGATTTGTACTCAGACGTGCGCGGCTGGCTGGAGAAAGGCTGGATTGACTACAACGTGCCGCAGATCTACTTCCATATTGGCTACCCCGTTGCCGATTATGCCAAGATCCTGGATTGGTGGACCAAAAACAGCTTCGGGAAGCACACTTATATTGGCGTGGGAACTTACAAAGTGAATGCGGAACCTCGGTTCAAGGAATGGTCAGACCCGCGGGAAAGCGGCAGACAACTGCGCCTGGCCCGGGCTACGGCAAACTCCCACGGGCAAGTGTATTTCAGCTCCAAATCAGTGATGGCGAATCCGCTGGGCGTGCAGGACAGCCTTCGGCAAAACTACTACCGCAACCCGGCCCTGTTGCCTACCATGCCGTGGCTGGACAGCATTCCGCCGTTGGCCCCTACAGACCTGAAAGTACAGAACACAGTAGAAGGCGTATCGCTCCGTTGGACCGCACCGGAGAAAGCCTCAGACGGAAACACGACCCGGTATTACGTCATTTACCGCGTGCCGCAGGGATACCTCATTAACCAGGACAACCCGGCGCATATGCTGGCTATACATAACGGCGGTACTGCTTACGTAGACAAATCGGCGAAGCCCGGCGAACGCTACACCTATGCCGTTACCGCCGTAGACCGATTGCACAATGAAAGCAGCCTGTCTGACAAAGTAGGAGGGAGGCGGAAGAAATAACCTGCTGAACTAAGCGTTTTAAGGCTGGTTTGCGTAAAACAAGCCCGAAACGGGCGGCGTGATCGTCGCCCGTTTTTTATGAATAATTGCGTAGTTTTGAGCCATCTAAAGTATAAACCATATTCTAACAGACATGAGCGTACGCATAGAGAAAGACACCATGGGCCCGGTTGAGGTGCCCGCCGAAAAATACTGGGGTGCCCAAACCCAACGTTCCAAAGAAAACTTTACCATTGGCGGGCAGTTGATGCCTACCGAAGTGATTGACGCTTTCGCAATCCTGAAGAAAGCCGCCGCCTACACCAACGCCGAATTAGGCGTACTTTCCCAGGATAAAGCGGAAATCATTGGCCACGTGTGCGATGAGATCCTGGCCGGCGAATTAGCCGATCAGTTCCCGCTGGTGGTGTGGCAGACCGGTTCTGGTACCCAAAGCAACATGAACGTGAACGAGGTGGTCGCCAACCGCGCGCACGTATTGCTGGGTGGCGACCTGATGGATGAGAAAAAGAAAATCCACCCGAACGATGACGTGAACAAATCACAGTCGTCTAACGATACCTTCCCGACGGCTATGCACATTGCGGCTTACAAGATTGTAGCCCAGCATACGCTGCCTATGGTTCAGAAACTGCGCGATACCCTGCACAGCAAATCACAGCAGTTCATGGACGTGGTGAAGATTGGCCGTACGCACCTGATGGATGCCACTCCGCTGACCTTGGGCCAGGAGCTGTCTGGTTACGTGTCACAGCTGGACCACGGCATGCGAGCCCTGCGTAACACCTTAGATCACCTGAGCGAACTTGCCCTGGGTGGCTCGGCGGTAGGAACTGGTTTGAACACGCCCCAAGGCTATGCCGAACTGGTAGCCCAGAAAATAGCTGAATTCTCCGGTCTTCCACTGAGAACCGCCGAGAACAAGTTTGAGTCCCTGGCCGCGCATGATGCTATTGTGGAAACCCACGGTGCCCTGAAGCAACTGGCCGTGAGCCTTATGAAGATTGCCAACGATATCCGTCTGCTGGCCTCTGGTCCGCGTTCCGGCATCGGGGAAATCATCATCCCAGAAAACGAGCCCGGTTCTTCTATCATGCCCGGTAAAGTAAACCCAACCCAGGCCGAGGCCATGACCATGGTGTGCGCTCAGGTAATGGGGAACGATGTAGCGGTATCAGTTGGCGGCATGAACGGTCACTTTGAGCTGAACGTGTTCAAGCCGGTGATGATCTTCAACCTGCTCATGAGCGCCCGCCTCATTGGAGACGCCTGCGATTCTTTTGACAAGCACTGCGCCGTAGGCATTGAGCCGAACCACGAGGTGATCAAACGCCAATTAGAGAACTCCCTGATGCTGGTAACAGCCCTGAACCCGCACGTAGGCTATGACAACGCCGCTAAAATCGCGAAGAAAGCCCACAAAGAAGGCACTACCCTGCGCCAGGCAGCCCTTGACTTAGGTTTGTTAACCGACGAGCAGTTCACCGACTGGGTACGTCCGGAGGACATGATCGGAAGCCTGAAGAAATAATACTCCGTTTTCGGCCTAATTTGTCTGAAACATGCTTAAAACAGAAAAGCCTTTCTGCTGATGCGGAAGGGCTTTTCTGTTTATTAGAATGAAACCTTGAATGCAAAAAAGAAGGAGCCCTACCTAAGGCTCCTCCTTTAACATTAACACTAAGAAAAAGTATTATCTCTCTCTCCAGTAATCCATGTGGGTTGACTTTCCCGGGCTAGAGTAAGTTCCACGTAAGAAGTGGGTGTATACTCTACCAAGCGCCAAGGTGGAAATAGAAGAAGTAGCGGTTGAAGGATAAGACAGATATTTTACCTCATTGGCTGTTTTATAGGTTCCAGCCTTGTAGTAGTCAATTCTGTAGTTCCCCATGGGTACTTCCACGTAAGGGCTAAACTCTTTAAATCCAATGTTTTGAGCAATGACAATTTCAACTTTGTCTCTTGCCGGAGTAGATCCTGAAGCAGCATTAGCCAGACGAGTGGCCACTACGTCAAAATTGTATGGAGCGCCGGCAAGCGTGTTCATGAATCTAAAATAGATTTTGTCAAAGGCAGGAGCCGGTAGGGCATCACGGGAAACTATAAGCTCATAATTAGCTTGTGTTACAACTTGACCACAAGTTGTAGCAGTAGTACCCATAACCGCAGGAGTACCCACTAAGATAGCGGAGTAGTTACTTCCTTCATCCAGTGTCACAGCTTTGTCTATAATTGTTCTGTAGGGAGATGCTAGATCTTTCCAGGTAAGAACTTTACAACTTGCCGCCGGATCATAAGAGGCCGCCTCTCTGGTAGCCGTATCCCTAACAGCCATGGTAAATGACCCGGAAGGAACAGAGGCGTATCCGTAGGTTGATGGGTACGTTGCCCCAAAGGCTAAGCCTCTTAGAGCACCGGTAGCAGTTGCCGTAGCAGTAGTTACCTTCTGATCATTCAGATAAAAGTTAACCATAGGTGAGCCTTCCACGTGGTTGTAGAATTTAACCTGGGCACCAGAGGTTACATAGGTTGTTCTCTCTGGGATGGCGTTTTCTTCACAGGCTCCCAATGCAAAGCCGATTGCCAGAAAGGCCGCTATTCTATTGAATATTTTCTTCATGTGTCTCTATTGATTATTCAGGCTTTGTAAACCACATCTCATACGTCTGGTAGGCTGGATCTAATCCACCAATCTGGCGAAGAGCTTCCACGTTCCAAACATACTCAGAGTTGTATCTTGGCCGAACTCTGTAAGCTGGGCCACCATTTGCGAAAGCACGTGTAGGATTGGCTTCAGTAGGTAATAGGTACTGAGTGAACACTCTCTTAACCGGATCTGTAGAAGTACCTGTTTCATAGGTATTGTTTGCCACCTTACCGTTTTCAAAAGTAGCAGTATAATGGTATCTTCTAAGATCAGACCACTGCTCAATAAAGCCCCAACCCCACTGTGCAATGTACTTTTGCAACATAATGTGCTGAAGGGTAAGCTGAGCAGGATCAGTTGGCATCATGACTGTGCTCGCCAGGTATTTCGCTCTTCTGGCATCAAAAGTGGTAGCTTCAGCAGCAGGAGTAAACGTTTTTACAAAGTCCATGTGTTTCTCAACACCGTTCTTATAAGCTGTCAATGCAGCAGTATTTCCTACATAATTATTTCTGATGAATTCTGCTTCAGCCTTGATAAACTGTAACTGGGAATAAGTCATCAGTGGGAAACTAGTTGCATTCTGGAACAGATATTTTCCGGTGGCGGAAGTGTTAGTAACATCTGAAGTTGTTCCCCACAGGTTCAATGGACGCTGGTTTGCATCTGTGTAAGTAGCCGTTAATCCATTATATCCTAAACCTCTGTACTGGCCATCTGGCGCAGGAGCCAACATTACCGGTAAACGAGGATCTTTCAAGTGCTGACCAGCAAAAGCAGTTACTGGGTCCTGCCCCACAAGGGTTGGGTCAGTTAACTTGGCGTTAGTACCATCTAATAAGCTGACAATGAAATCTGATTGACGAAGGCTCAAAGTAGAATTTGTCAAGTTCCCTCTCATTGGTCCAAAGAAGTTAGCATCTGTAGATACTGCTCCGGTAAAACGAACCATGGCATTGTCTGCGTTTCCTGCAAACGATTTATCTACATACTCAATGACCTTTGCCGGATCATAAGTTGACTTATTAGACAGGTGGTGCGCATTGATGGCAAGTAGTCCATATACAAACTTCTCCCATTTAGCTACATCACCAGCGTACATAAGGTCAGTTTCTGCTAAGCGAGAGTTTGCATGCGGCTCAGCTTTGGCTTTCGCAAAGTACTGCAAGGACAACTCTGACAAACGCTTTACTTCTGCATACACCACATCTTGCTTGTCGTAATCAAATGCCGCGCGGCTTGGATCAAAAGCCTGAGTCATGATAATCTCACCATGGTAGTCAGTGGTGATTTGCCAGTTGAACGCTTGAATGGCATACCCCACACCAACAATATCCCATTTCTTCTGTTCCTCAGCCTTTGCGATCATGTCGCGTAAGTTAACTCCGCTTGTATAGTAGGTAGACCTCCAGATTTGGCCTCCATTGTCACTTGCTGTGTTATATCCGTGTATATCCCAAGCATAACCGGCAGTGGTGGAATGCCAGTTATTCACATACATGCCTAAGTAACGAGCATCAAACTGGATACCCAAAGCTACTTCTGACATGATAGGAGCCAGATACAGATGAGGGTCTACTACCTGATCTGGACCATTTGGGTTAGTGTTTACATCTAACCAATTCTCGCAACTAGTAGAACCAAATAAACTAGCTGCTATAAGAGAAGCACAAATTAATTTTCTCATTTCTTCCTTAATTAAAATCCAATACTAACCCCAACATTCAATCCCATTGGCATTGGCAGGTTACCATAGTCAAATCCGTAACCGCCGCTACCACCCGTTGCCAAACTAGTGGCACTTCCTACTGGATCAAGGCCTGAATAATTTGTAATTAGGAACAGGTCTGTACCTGTCACAAAGACGCTGGCAGATTTAGCCACCTTGGTGCGCTGTAATAATGAAGTTGGCAAGGTGTAACGCAAGGTCACATCTCTTAAGCGAAGCCAGTTAACGTCTTTCTCTATGTAATCAATCTCACCAGAAGTGGCAGAGTAGAAGCTGGCATCCCAGGCTGGGTTGATCACAATATTGTTTCTGGTAGGATTAGCTGTATTTTCTAGGCCATCGGCCAAAACGCCTTCATAAACTCTTGGCTGGTAACGGTCTAAAGTTCTAAGACTCAAGCCGCGTACAGTTAAGAAGTGCTCAGTGGCGTTGAACACATCACCACCTTTTCTGATCTCAAATAAGAAATCCAGGGAAAGGTTTTTGTAAGCAAGCCTATTGCTGATACCCATGGTAAAGTCTGGAGTTCTGTCTCCAACTACCACCCATTCAGATGTATTTCTAAGCGGATAACCAGAAGAAGGGTTAATCAGGATTTCACCATTTTGATTTCTCTGGTAATCATATCCGGTAAAGGAGTTCACCGGGCCGCCTACTCTTGCACCATTTCTAATGTTGTTATACAACCAGGTATCAGAGTTGTAGTACTCAGGGATAGAAGAAGGCAGTTTAGACAACTTAGAATAGTTGTGGCTAAAGTTCCAGTTCAAATCCCAGGTGAAGTCGTTAATCACAAGAGGAGTGGAGTTGATCTGGAATTCAAAACCACCGGTTTCAATTTCACCTGCGTTGAAGGTTTTCAGCACGAAGCCTGTACCATAGCTCAAGCGCATGTTTCTTACTATCTGGTCTTTTGAAACTTTGTTGAAGTAAGCAAAGTCAATACCTAAGCGGTCATTGAAGAATTTCAATTCTGCTCCTACTTCATAAGAGGTAGTCATTTCTGGCTTCAATTCTTCTGCTGCACCAGTAAAGGCATACCCGAAACCACCACCAGTTGTAGTTCTGGCTTCTAACCAGGGACGCAATGAATAAGGATCTGCATCTTTACCTACCTGAGCGGCAGAAGCTCTCAACTTACCAAATGAAAGCACGTTCTTGATACTGGCAAACGGTGTAAGTTCAGTAAAGACAAAGCTTACCCCAGCCGATGGATAAAAGAAAGATCTGTTCTGCACAGGAAGGGTAGAACTCCAGTCATTTCTACCGGTAAAGTTCAGGTAAAGAAGACCGTTATAACCTAACGTAAGGTCAGCAAAAGCACCTACTAAACGTCTTTGAGATAGTCTGTTTCTTCCTCTATGGGTAATAGGGTCTGTGTTCTCAATAGAGAAAAGACCTGGAGCCATGAACTTAGTACCATTCACTGCCTGTGAATAATAGTTCTGGTCATTGACAGCGCTACCTAATCTGAAAGTGGTAGAAAGTTTATCAGACATGAATGCCTTGGTCAATTCAGCATAATACTGAATGTTGATGTTCCGGCTGGTGTTCAAGCTTTGGTCGAAGATACCACCAGTGGAACCTGACATTCTTGATTGCGGGTGGCGAACCAGTCTTATTTGTTGGGAGAAATAGTCAAAACCTACATTACCAACAAATTTTAACCAGGGAGCAGGGTCAATGACAATTTTAGCATTTGTAACATAGCTGTCTCTGTCATTGTCATTAACGTTCATGTTTACGTTAAAGAACGGGTTCTCCAATTCAGAAGTGGTAGTGGCGGCAGAGAAGAACCTTCTGTTACCAGCCTCATCCAAGTAGATTCTTGCATCATCATCTGATGGCCATGCTAAAAGGCCAAGCATAGGACCACCATTCACGTTGAATACAGATTGGACATTTGATTTTGTGTATGCAAATGACACATCTGTTGAAATGTACTTGTTCAGTTTTGAGGTTACGGCAGAAGTAATATTGAATCTCTGCTGTCCTGCATTAGGAATGAAAGATCCAACATCCATGTAAGAAGCGGCAACCCGGTAAGTTGATGCTTCGGAGCCACCAGAAACGGATAAGTTGTGTCTTTGGGTTGTGCTGGTCTGAAAGAAGTTTCTTACGTTGTCATAAATCTGCGTTCCTTCTGGGTACGCTTCACCAAAGTAAGTAGTAATAGTGCTTCCTTCGTCTGTTACCCCTTGAACTCCTCTTCCATAGATAGTTTGTTTTTCAGGGAACCTCACAATACGATCCATCCGGAAGCTGTTGCTGTAGCTAATTTGAGCAGCTCCGGCTTTACCTCTTTTAGTAGTGATTACAATAGCTCCCGAGGCAGCATCAATACCATAACGGGCCGAGGCTTCTGGTCCTTTCAGTACAGTGATGGTCTCAATGTCTTCAGGGTTGATGTCAGCGATTCTGTTTCCAAAATCAACTCCTCTGTTCTCAAGTTGGTTTGCACCGGCAAAATTGCCAGAGCTGAAGGTATTATTGCTTACAGGTAAACCGTCAATCACAAACAGTGGCTGGTTGCTACCGCTCAAAGAACTCACCCCCCTAATTGTGATAGAAGACGAGGCACCTGGCAAACCTGAAGTTGCCTGTACATCTACCCCAGCCACACGGCCGGCTAAAGCATTCACAAAGTTTTCCCGCTGGGTTTGGGCTACCTCGGCTCCTTTTACCTCAGTGATGGCATATCCTAAGGCAGCTTTCTTTTCCTCAATACCCAAGGCAGTAACCACAACTTCATCTAAAGCTTTAGAATCTGTTCTTAGCGCTACATCAATGGTATTGCTTTCACCAACGGTGCGTTCTGAGGAGATGGTACCAATAAAGCTGTACACCAGCACGCCTCCTACAGGAGCCTGGATGGAGTAACGCCCATCACCATCTGTAGAAGCCCCTACAGTGGTACCTTTTAAAACCACGCTCACACCAGGCATGGCAGAGCCGTCTTCGGAAGAGGTGACCCTTCCGGTAATGGTCTTGCTTTGGGCAAAACCTGCCTGAGCAATACAAATGCTCAGCGCAAATAACATTAACCGTAAGATTATTTTCATAAAAAAGGATTTAGGAGTACTGATTGTTTTTGTTGTTGATCTGCAATCATTTTAGAGTAGATAAGGGGTTAGTTCATAGGCCTATGTTAAGAGGTATTTATGGGGTGGCAAATTTATCGCAAAGTTGAGCAACTTGGTACGCGAAATTATAGATTTATTAAAAAAGCTTCCTTTTTTTGGCTTAGTTTTATTTTTTTAACTAAAAACCAAGAACAATACCTGCTTTTTTTGAAAAACTCTGTAAGAAAGGTGCACAAAAGGGAAAATCTCAAAAAAAGAAGAAGTTTTCTGGAGTTTGAAAGATGGCAGAAAAGATATTGAAGCTTTGAGAGTTACGCAAGAATTAACAACAATTATTTAATATCATTCTTGATTAACTTAAATAAATTAAAAACTATATCCATTTTGATGGTTTTCACTCATGTACAAACGATGAAGTTCTCCCGGTTTCCTCCCGAAAAGTAAGCTAGAAACACTGGCAACATCCTTAAGAAAACAATAACTTGGCTACTGCTACTGAAAGCTTGTCACAAGTAACTCACCCACAACCCTACCTACAGTAAACATGGTCTCCCCAACTACTTCAAGCCAAAAAGAAAGAGTCTTGCAGGACTCTGAAATGAAGCCCATTCAACAAAGGCTCAAGTCCCTGGATGTTTTCAGAGGTATCACGGTGCTGACCATGATTTTGGTGAACAATCCAGGAAACTGGGGAAAAATCTATGCGCCATTAAAACATGCTACCTGGCACGGGTGTACTCCTACAGATTTAGTATTTCCCTTCTTCCTGTTCATAGTAGGGGTTTCCATTGTGTATGCCTTGTCTGGCACAAAGCAAATCCCAGAGAAACATACAGCTACTATCTTCAGAATCATTCGGCGGGGGCTTACCTTGTTCGCTTTAGGGCTGTTTTTAGCCTTGTTTCCCAAATTTGAGTTTGATACAGTGCGTATTCCCGGGGTACTGCAGCGTATTGGGGTGGTGTTTATCATTGCCGGTATTATCTTCCTGAAAACCGAACGTCGCACCCAAATCCTGATCATCTGCGCCTTACTGGTGGGCTATTGGGCAATCATGATGTTTGCTCCGGTGCCAGGGGTAGGAGTTGCCAATCTGCAGCCTACCACTAACCTGGCAGCATGGATTGACAATACCTTGTTGCCCGGTCATCTCTGGAAATCCTCCAAAGTCTGGGACCCCGAAGGAATCTTAAGCACTCTTCCGGCGGTAGTGACTGGCCTGCTTGGGGTACTCACCGGGCAGTGGTTAAAGAAGAAAGACGAACCCGGCAATAAGATAGCCTGGCTGATGGTGTGGGGCGTGATCTGTACCTGTTTGGGTCTGGTGTGGGACCTTCATTTCCCCATCAACAAAAGTTTATGGACTAGTTCCTTTGTGTTGTACACGGGAGGTTTGGCAATGCTGGGCTTGGGATTATGCTATTGGATAATTGACGTGAAAGGCTATCAGAAATACACCACTCCCTTTCTGGTATATGGAGTGAATGCAATCACAGTCTTCTTCCTGTCAGGCATAATCCCAAGAATTATGAGCATGATTAAGGTAGATACGCCCGCCGGCGAAGTAGACAGCAAAACTTATCTGTATGAAACTTTCTATACCCCACATTTAAGCCCTTATAATGCCTCGCTCGCTTGGGCACTCACCTGGATTCTGTTCTGGATGATCATTCTCTACTTTATGTATAGAAAGAACATTATCATCAAAGTGTAATCCTTTTTGATTGAAGTTCATAGAAGCAGAAGGCCACTTGTAAGGTGGCCTTCTGCTTTTTGCAGTTAGTAAAAACAACAAGGTTGAGGTTTGGTGACAGAAACTTTACAGCGGTAACTTGGCACTTGTAGACTCGGCATACCGTAAACACCACACATGGAAAAACAAAGGCCTAACTTTATACGGACTCGCCTCAACAGCTTTGGGTTTGCGTTGCAAGGCATTGCTGCGGCATTTAAGTCAGAGATAAACCTGCGGTGGCACGTGTTATCTGCCGGGCTGGTGGTGGCCATGGGGTTTTACTTCGGGCTTTCTGTGTTGGAGTGGGTGGTGATTTGCTTTTCGATTGGCTTGGTCTGGATGGCCGAGCTCTTTAACACGGCTCTGGAGGTGGTAGTAAACCTGGTCTCGCCGGGCAGGCACCCGTTGGCCGGCAAGGCGAAGGACATTGCTGCCGGAGCTGTACTAATTGCTTCCATCACTGCCGCTATTGCCGGAGTCCTAGTGTTCTTTCCTTATTTGATGGCCTTGTTCCAAAAGTAAAATAAACATTAGAACTGAACGGCGCGTTTACTACATTTGCCCGAATCTGAAAGGCACAGGCCTATTCTGTAGACTAAATTACCTGACCCATGACTTCAAATGACGTTCTAAAAAACCTGACCGAGTATAATGTATGGGCGAACTGGCGCGTACTAAAGAGCTTTGACCGTATTGGCGGAGAACTTCCTGATTATGCTCAATTGATGTTCAGCCACGTCCTAAATGCTCAGGCTATCTGGATTGCCCGTATCACGGGTACCAAAAGCCCGGTTACCGTTCTGCAAAGACATACGCTGGAAGAACTGCACCGCCTGCATGAGCAAACCTCGCCTAAATTGGTAGAGTTGTACGCCAACGCAGATGAAGCGGAACTTGACCGTACCATTGAGTACACCAACACCCAAGGCAAGGCTTACTCCACCAAAGTACGTGATATCTTAACCCACGCCATTAACCACGCAACCTACCACCGCGGACAAGTGGCCCGGGAACTGCGCCTGGCGGGCCATGAGCCGATCAACTCAGACTACGTGACCTATGTGCGTATTCAGTACGGGCAGGATCTGGAGATCTAATCTGTTTTTATTTTGAGGCCGTTTTCCTGAAATCAGCTTTAAAACATCCGCTATATAAAAGAGAAAGGGGAAGCCGAAACAGCTTCCCCTTTCTCTTTTTAGTATGTGAAAGTTAATCTAAGTCCACGGCTGGTACTTGCGTGATCTGGTCATTGGTGACTACAACGTTGGTGATCTCTTTGTTCTGGAAAGGAGCCACCGTGCTGAACTGCACTTTGTATGTCCCGGCCGGTACGCCTTTGATAAGGTAATTCCCGGTTTCATCGGCGAAGCCGCCTATCGTATCATTCGCGGCGGAGATTACCAGAATGCCCGGCTTAGCTTCGGCGGGAGTTACTGTTCCCCTGATGCCTCCGGCTACGGCCTGCGTTATGGTTCTGATCACCGGCTTGAGGTTGTACTGCCCGCTGTTACCACGTGGAACAATTGACTTGGCGGCATCAAAGTCCAGGAGCAGGACATACGTTACGTCTGACTTCAGGTCTGCATTTATCTGCAATTTCAACCCAGAGGTTTGGCCGCTTGGGGTAGTCAGCGGTCGGGCCGTTGTCTCACCTTTCAACTTCAAGGAATTGTTGTTGCCCAGTACCAACCTGATCTGCGAGATGCGGCCCGCTGGTAGGGTGGAGGAGGCCAGTAAGGTATCCCGGCCGTTGGCGAAATCCAGCAGGTTGTACACGCCCGGCGAAATGTGGTCCAGGGTGATCCAGCCGTTGTCATCATCGGTGGCTTCCCGCAGGATTTGCACCGAGCGGATGTCTACGTTTACTTCTTCGTAATCGCCGGGAGCATCGGTTAAGCGAACTTCCATGTGCGCTGACCCAGCCGGATCACTTTCATCTGAACAAGAGGCAAACCCGATGGCTGCCGTCCACAGCATGGCAAAAAAGAATCTCTTTCTCATGTAAAAAGGTAAGGTGGATAAATGGCTGTTTCTGTAGCAGGTCCTTGTACACGGCACCCAGAAAGTAGTACCACCTAAAACAGAAAAGTTTGTTTCAGACCTGCTTTCAGAAAAACAGGCCTAAAACAAACTTTATGCCACCCGGGGGATTATTGCTTCTTGGAAGTATCGGCTGGAGCGGCGGCGGCAGGCTTTCTTGGGCTTAACAATTTGTTTAACCGCGACTTAGCTTCTTCTTTTAGTTTTTGCTCTGCTTCCTGGCGTTTCTTCTCCAACTCTTGACGCGCCTTCAGTTCAGCTTCCTGCTGTCTTCTGGCTAGCTCCACTTTAAGGCTGTCTTTGTTAGTGGGCACATTCACGTTCAGCTTTTCTTTCACGCCTTCCAGTTTAGAGGTTACTACCTGTTTCACCAGGGTAGAAGCCTCGGCTTTAAGGCTGCTGCCTTTCAATGCTACCGCCGGATCATTGAAGGGACCGCTCACGCCTAATTGCAGGGTTACCCGCTCTAAACTATTCAGGTTTTGCACACCCGTAAGGCTGGTGATTTTACCGGCCAGGGCATTTCCTACCTTGCCAGAAGGTACATCCATGGCCACTACGTAGTCTACTTTTCCACTGAGGTTGTTGGTGCCACCCACGGTCATTTTGATGTCGCCCACAGAGAAATCAAACGGTTTCACCACCAGGTTTCCACCAACAATCTCCGCGGCGAAGCCCCGGTTTTTCAACGTAAAATTCTGCACTTCTTTCAAATTCGTTACCTGGCTGATTTTGGCCAAAGCTTTCACGTTGGTAACCACCGCCTCTACTACTTCCACCATTCCTTTTCCGGTAAGCGAGTTCAACACAGGCATCATGTCGCTGCCCAGTTCTCCGTTGATATTGAACTTAGTGGAAAACTCGCCTTTCAGCAGTTTGGCGATTGGAGCCAGATATTGGATGGTATTAAAAGAATTGAAAGACTGTTGAAAATCCAGGTTCTTGATGTCCAGCCCGAAGGAGAATTTAGGGTGGATAAGGTCTCTGGAGTCATACGAACCGGTGGTGGAAAACTGACCACCCAAGGTATTAAAAGATACATCTTCCAGTCTGGCAATCTGATCTTTAAGCGTCACTTTACCTTTCAGGTTTTGCAGCTTAAGGTTATCATATACCACGGTTCCAGCCTGAGTTGTCAACACCATGTCTAAGTTAGCCGGCACCTGCACAACCCCTTGTGCTTCCTGCGTAGAAGCCGGAACTGCTTGCCCGGTGTGCTCGTCTACCATCCACTCGTTCACGTTGAAGTTGTTAGACCTTAACGTGAAGTTCCCGCGCAGAGGCTGGTTCTCTGAGAACAGATAACCCATGTAGTTAGAAACGGTTCCGTCCATCTGCACATCGCTCTTGCCTAAGTAACCATTCAACTGCTGAAGGGCCACCTGCTCATTGTTGAAAGTAGCCTTAGCCGAGTTGATGCGCATACCCTGGGGCAGATCGGTACTCTTGTAGTTCAGTTGCGCTATTTGTACTGCCCCGCTGGCCTGCACATTTCCGTAACGGCCCGCATCCACATCGGTCATCTTTCCTTTGGCCTGAATGTTCCCGTTCAAGCGGCCGCTAAGGGTAGTGCCTTCAATGGGGAAGATCTTGGTGAGTTTGGTCAAATCCAGCACGCCTTTGATGTCGGCATCGAACTGAGGCTGGGCCAGGTTCTTCACGAACACACGTCCTTCCAGCGGTTCACGGTCCAGCAGCATTCTAAAGCGGGAAATCTGGATATCGGTGTCGGCGGCGTTCCCGGTGCGGTTTGTCACCGTGGAGGCGACCGTTACTTGCTCCAGCGCAGCAGGGAACTCAGAAGATTTCACGTAGCCATTGGTGAGGTTGAGCACGGCAGTAACTACGGGCATGTGGTTTTCAAAGTAAACGCCTTTGGCCTGGGCATTCACATCCAGCAAGCCGCGCAGCGTGGTACCTTCTACCGGGAACACCTTGGTCACTTCAGCTAAGTCTAGCTTGGCTTTCAGGTTTCCGTCAATCTTCATGGGTTCCAGGCCATCTATCAGCACCCGGCCATCTACGGGGTTCTTGCCTAGGTCCAGGTGCAGTTTGCGCACGTCCACTAAGGTGTGGTCTACATTGCCATCGGTGTTTTTCACGCTCATGTCAATGTTGATGTTCTTGGCGGCCTGCGGAAGGTCTGGGTATTGGAAGGTACCGTTGTCCACTTTCAGGTCTACCCCAAAGCCCGGCATAGAAGTCTCGTTGAAGATCCCTTTCACGTAACCGTTAAAGGCTACTTTGCCATCGGTCTTCACGTCTTTAAACTTATCGGTATACACGCCAGGCACCAGAGAGAAGATGGTTTTGAAATCGGTCTCCAGGGCTTTGAAGGTGAGGTCCAGATTGATGTCATCTGAGGGCATAGCAATGGAACCGGCCATCCCCATTACAAAATCATTTACCTTAAAGTTGTTGTCTTTGAAAGTGTATTTGGCATTTGCCAGGTCCATGGCCATGGTCACATCGGCATCCAGGGTTTTGTTCTCGATGTAGTTCACGCCACCATAGGTCATGGTGAAGCGCTCGGCCTGGGTTTTGGTTTCCATATCGAACACATCCTTGGCCAGGTCGCCGCTGCCGGTATGCTGTACATTGTAGGCGTTCACCCCAAACGGGATGCTCAGGTCCTGGTAGACAATCTGCCCGTTGTTGATCTTCCATTCGTCAATGCCCATCTTGAAATCAGTGGTGTCCTGCGCTTCCGGGGCGGTAGTGGTGTCTGGAATGAAGATGTCCCAGTTGGCTTTTCCGCTCTTCAGCACCAGCAGCTTAATACGGGGTTGGTCCATCTGCACTGATTTGATCTCCATCTGGTCACCGGTGATTACGCTCATCAGGTCCAGGCCCAGGCTGAAATCAGGCAGGTAGGCCAGGGTATCGCGCTGGAAAGAATCCTTCCCCACAATGGTGAGCTCCTTCACGCTTAAGCCAAGATCCGGAAATGTGCGAAAAAGAGACAGACTTACGTTATCTGTTTCGTATAAGACGCGGGCGTTGATACTTTTGGCAATTTCTTTATCTAGCCGCTCTTTGATTTTATCTTTGAAGAAGACTGGGATTAGAGCAGCAGCGGCTAGCAATACTACTATAAATATTGCCAGACCTATAAATACTTTCCTCATATTGGTGATGATGTGTTTTCAGCTTGTAAGTTTAGGTATTTTCAAATGAATATACTCTCTTGTAGAGTACCGCAATTAATATGCCGCCTATTCAGCTCAACCCTTGTAGGTAAACGCTGGCTTTTTGGGGCCGGTGCATTCTTGCTTTTTGTCCCTTTTACAGGATTTGCCCAGGAAACAGGCAGCACCATGCCGTATGCGCACCGTCTCTTTCTTAACCCCGCATTTACCGGTTTATTGTCTGATTACAGTGTGACCCTTGGGCATAGGTCTCAATGGACGGGTGTACAAAACGGATTCAGTACCCAATGGGGAAGCGGCGAGTACCGGTTTAGGGAAAACAAGAATGCCCTAGGTGCTACCCTCTTAAATGACAAAGCCCCAGCCGGTGGTTACCAGAAATTACAGGTAGGGGCGCTTTACGCCTATCATACCAAACTAAGAGAAAAACTGGATCTAAGCGCCGGAATACAGGTTGGCTACGGCTCGCAGAAACCTTCTGCCTACGGGTTGGTATTTGAGGACCAGTTAGGCTCAGATGGATTGGTGAACAACCCAACCGCAGAGACTTTCAATTTGGATAAAACCTCTTATGTAACTGTGTCTGCAGGCTTGATGCTTTTCACTTCACAATTCTGGCTGGGTGTGTCAGGACATCATTTAAATAGTCCAACCGTGGGGGAGGTGGCTTCCAGTACTGTGTCTCCAGGCTTTCAATTACAGACCGGATATAAGTTTTACGTGAGAAGCCATTTTGATAAAAATCACTTTGAAGAAATCAGCTTTATTCCAACTCTTTCGTATACGCATCAACGCACCTTTAACCGCTTAGATGCAACTATTTACGCAAACATTACTCCCGTTACCATGGGTCTTGGAATGACAATGCTACCGGGCACAAAAAATACGCCACTGGCAAGTACTATTCAGGGGATAGTTGGCGTTACGCATAAAGGATTTAAAGTAGGTTACGGGTACCGGCATCCGCTGGCATCTAATCCGGTTGCTTTGGGTCCTTCGCACGAGTTGGTTCTTTCCTTTGAGAAAGTGGATTACTTGAAGATTTTCAAAAGGTCAGGCTACGACAAAAAATACAATCGGATTGCTTGCCCTGCGTTTTAATTTTCTATATTATTGCGTGTTAAAAGCCACATTTGTCCAAAAGAATACAATTTTACTAGGTATTTACCGATTTTATGAAACTGTCTAAACATTTACTGTACGTGTTGGCCGCAGGAGCAATTGTTTTCTCCTCCTGCTCCAAGAACAAACGTCCCACTAGTCAAGACCCCGGGAAGAATAGTACTGCCACTGGGATTGCCTATGATGATGAAGAAGGAGGCTTTGCTGTAGCGGACTATTCTGACGTACCTGAAGGACCCGGCCTGGTATTCATTGAAGGGGGTAGAACAACCCTTGGTTCTTCTGAAGAAGATGTGGCAATGACCCGTGACAACATTGAGCGTACCGTAACGGTGGCGTCTTTCTACATGGATGAAGCTGAGGTGGCCAACATTCACTGGCTGGAGTACCTGCACTACATCCGGAAAGACTCTTCTGAAGAAATCTACGCTAAGGCGTTGCCAGATACTACCGTTTGGGAGCGTGAATTATCTTTCAACGACCCTTACGTAAACTACTATTTGCGCTACCCAGGTTTCCGTTACTACCCAGTGGTAGGGGTGAGCTGGTTACAGGCGCAGGATTATTGTACCTGGAGAACTGCTATGGTAAACAAAAACCTGGCGGCTAACTATGACGGAGATCTTCCGGAAGGCACAACTCCTCCTATTGAGTCTGGCGCTATTCTTCCCAACTACCGTCTCCCCACAGAGGCTGAGTGGGAATACGCTGCCCAGGCTTTGATTGGAACGCAGTTGAGCGAAGAAGAAAACCAAACCAACAAGCGTATCTACCCATGGGATGGTCACCAGGTGCGTAACCCATACGGCAAAGGCCAAGGCCAGTTCCTGGCTAACTTCAAGCGTGGCCGCGGTGACTATGCCGGTATTGCTGGTTCTTTGAACGACGGTGCGATGATCACAGAGTACGTGTACGCTTATCCGCCAAATGATTTCGGTCTGTACAACATGGCTGGTAACGTGAACGAGTGGGTGCAAGACGTATACCGTCCGCTTTCCTTCCAGGACGTGGAAGACCTGAACCCAGTTCGTAGAAATGGGGTAATGGATGACACTACCAACTATGACGTAGCTGGCTTCCAGTCTCTGATCACCAACACCGTTCGCGTGTACAAAGGTGGTTCCTGGAAAGACGTAGCGTACTGGTTGTCTCCAGGTACCCGTCGTTACATGGAGCAGGATTCTGCTACTTCAACCATCGGTTTCCGTTGCGCCATGATCAACACTGGTTCCAACAAATAAGAATTTACATCTTAAGGATAAAACAAAGAAGGCCGGTTTACACCGGCCTTCTTTGTTTTATGTACCTATTATAATGTGTAGGCAATAGAAGCAACACTTACCGCCCGGGCGCCATTCTTGAGCAGCAGATCAGCACAGGCCTCCAGCGTGGCACCGGTGGTAATTACATCGTCTACCAGCAGCACATGCTTACCCGCTATTTCCTTCACCTGACCGATTGCATACAATTGCTTCATGGCCTCCCAGCGGGCCTGTCGGTTCTTGGTGGTTTGGGTGCCCTGGCTTTTGTTCTTCTGCAAGGCTTCGGTAGACAAAGGAACAGTTAACGCCTCAGCAATGGCTCGGGCAAACCCTTCTACCTGGTTGTAGCCTCTTTGCCTGAGTTTACTTCGGTGCAAAGGAACGGGCACTACCACTTCTACTTCCTGAAAAGCTTCCTGGCTTTTGAGAGAATTGCCAAACCATCGGCCTAAGGTTTCACCTACCTCTTCCTGTCCTTTGTATTTGAGTTGGTGCAGGAGACGCTGCACGCGTCCTTTCTCCTGGAACTTGAGGTACGCCACCGCTAGTTGTACCGGAACCCGGCCCCAGAAAACCCGATGCAAAGGGTTGTCAGTAGGGGAGAGGTGGAAATTGGTATAGGGTAGTTTGATGCGGCAATGACTGCAGATGACCTCTTCGCCTATGGCTAGTTCGCCGGCACAGGCCCGGCATTCCTCCGGAAATAGCAAGGCCAGGAAGTCATGGTAGAGCATCCGGAACTCTGTCTGCAGCTGCAACATAAATACTTGCCGTTTATTTGATGTAACTTTGCATACGGGCTAACATCACCCAAATTTAATTCAACACAACAATGAGCTTAATAAAAGAATTCAACGACTACCGCACCCGCATGAACGAGAAGATCATGGAGGCGGACAATAAAGTGATCAAGCGCTTTTTCAACCTTGACACCAATGCCTACGCTGAAGGTGCCCTGGATGTGAAGACCAAAGAGATGCTGGGCCTTGCCTGTTCTATGGTGCTTCGCTGCGATGACTGCATCAAATACCACCTGGGCAAATGCTTTGAGTGCGGCCTCTCAGATGAAGAAGTATACGAGGTTTTTGCCATCGCGAATTTGATTGGTGGTTCCATCGTGATTCCGCATTTCCGCAGAGCTGTGGAGTACTGGGAAGAACTGAAAACTGAGCAGCAAGCGCAGCAATAAGGCGTTTTGTTTTAGGCCTATTTTCCGGTAAACGCTCTTAAAACCAATTTGCTTTTCGTGTGGATTTCTCAATCAATCGCCTTCAGAAATCAGAAAGTGCTTTTATGTGAAATCTTACTTTAAAGCTGCATTCTAAGGCTTTTTAAAGGAAAACAGGCCAAAAACACTCTTCAAAGTCAGTGGAAAAAGTAGAGTAATCCACTTCTGTTAAGCTGCACTTATCAACACCTACTTAAATGGAGAACGAAGAAGATTTTGATGTACGGTGGGCCGAACTCCGGCAGAACATCAAAAAGATGTTTGGGAAAAAGCCCGATCTGAACGCCATTCTTTTTTTGATTGGTGTGCAGGAACTAGGGCAGGGAGTTAGGGAGTTCACCAAAGAAGAAAAGCAGGACCTCATGCACATTGCCACCTGCAAGCTGCTGAGCTTATCAGGGTACTATGAGTTGGAGGGTCTGGATCAGGAGGGCTGGCCACACTGGAAATCGGTGAAGCCGCTGCCGGCATGCAATCTTAAGGAACAGGAACGCATGCTCAAGTGGCACGCACTGGAGTATTTTGACCAAATGAACAGATGAAAATCATTAGCTATAACGTAAACGGAATCCGATCTGCTATCTCCAAAGGCTTTTTGGATTGGGTAAAAGCCGCCAACCCC
Organism: Sabulibacter ruber; assembly: GCF_017355955.1. Classification (GTDB taxonomy): domain Bacteria; phylum Bacteroidota; class Bacteroidia; order Cytophagales; family Hymenobacteraceae; genus Nibribacter; species Nibribacter ruber_A. Next base: position 303,060 of record NZ_JAFFID010000002.1, read on the forward strand.
GATGTGCTCTGCCTGCAGGAAATCAAAGCCGATGAGACCAAGTTTGACAAAGCCTGCTTTGAGGAACTGGGCTACCACGTGTACATCCACCCGGCGGTGAAGAAGGGCTACAGCGGAGTAGCTATCCTTTCCAAAAAGGAGCCCAAAAACGTGTGCATCGGCTGCGGTATAGAGCAGTATGACCAGGAGGGACGCTTAATCCGGGCCGATTATGACGGCTACTCAGTGTTGAATGTGTACATGCCATCGGGCTCCAGCGGGGAACATCGCCAGGCATTCAAGATGGAATGGCTCCGCGATTTTCAACAGTACATTCAGGGTTTAAAGGCTACAGTGCCCGGTTTGGTCATTTGCGGCGACTACAACATCTGCCACCAGGCCATTGATATCCACAACCCTAAATCGAACGCGAACAGCTCAGGTTTCCTGCCCGAGGAGCGCAACTGGTTCAGCAGTTTTCTGCAGGACGGCTACATAGATTCATTCCGCCACTTCAACCCCGAGCCGCACCAGTATACCTGGTGGAGTTACCGCGCCAACGTGCGGTCCAAGAACCTGGGTTGGCGTATCGATTACCTGTTAGTATCTGAGCACCTGAAGCCCTACATGAAACGGGCAGCTATCCTCTCGGAGGCCAAGCACTCAGACCACTGCCCGGTGCTGCTGGAGATGCACCCGGTAGAAGCAGAGGCATAGATTACCCTCATTTTACAAGAGTGCGTTTTGGGACTGTTTTGAAGAAAGCAGGCTCAAAACGCATTTTTGTTTTAGAGCGGTCTGGTTCCTACTACCAAGCTTTCTTCAAGGCCTATTTAGAGGAAAGGAACCCAGCCCGTGCTCTGCATTGGACAATCCCAACGGCCACCTCTTCCATTTTGAGGCCGATTTCCCGAAAACTTACCAAAAACCGCACTGGTAGGTTCCAAATCAAAGAATAAACAATAAATTAGTAAGTAAAAGAGTTAATACTCTACTGATCAATTACGTATGTAATCAAAGGAAACAGCTGAGAATTCTTCTCTCTTTTGCATCGTTTCTGGGCTACCTTTCTAATTCTACGTTTTACTATGCGGGCTGCCGGTTCTTTAGACTCAGTTTTGCAGCAGCTTCAGGCGTTTAAGCGCAAATTTTACCTGAACCTGTTGGTCAAAGGCGCATTACTTTCCCTGGGGTTAGTACTGTCTTCTTTCCTGCTCATCACCATTCTGGAGTACTTCTTTTACTTTCAGCCAGGGGTAAGGGCGTTTCTGCTGTTCTCGTTTCTAGCCATCAGTGCGTTTGCCGTGGCTCGTTGGTTATGGACGCCGCTCATGGCGTTGACCAACCTCAAGAAGCTCCTGTCAGATGAACAGGCCGCCGTGCAGGTGTCGCATTATTTCCCCGAGATCCAGGATCGATTGCTGAATTTGCTGCAGTTGAAGAATGTGGCGATGAACAATGACCTGGTGGCCGCCAGTGTGGAGCAGCGCTCCGAGGAACTAGCCGGTTACCACTTCCCGGAACGGATTAAGCTCACCCAGAACCGATCTTACTTCAAATATGTGCTGCTACCCTTAGCGCTGGTATTGGTGCTGGCGTTCATTTACCCTACGCTTTTTGTGCAGGGTACCGAGCGGATCATCCACTTCAAGCGGCATTACGCGCCCAAAGCGCCGTTCCAGTTCGTGATTCAGAACCCGAATTTGCAGGCATTCAAAGGCGAGGATTTCCAACTGAAGGTGAACATTGAAGGCAGCTCCGTGCCTGAGGAAGTGTCTCTGGTGATTGATGGTAGGGTTATTCCTTTGAAAAAGCTGGACGAGCAGACCTACGTACACGATTTCCAGCAAGTGCAGGAATCCGTGGATTTCCAGCTCACCGGCGCAGGCTTTTTCTCGGAGGAAAACCATTTATCGGTGGTGGCCCGGCCTATGCTTCGGCAGTTAAAAGCTGAGCTGAAATACCCCGCTTATACCAAAAAGCCCGCCGAAACGCTGGACAACACCGGTGATCTCACCATTCCGGAAGGCACCCAGGTGACCTGGCGCCTGGCTGCGGACAACGCCGATTCACTGTGGCTCAAGTTCGATGCGCCGGCCCAGACTGTGAAAGCCCAAACCGAGGACGAGGAATACGTGGTGCGCAAGACATTCCTGCAGAGCCAGCAATACAGCATGCACCTCAAGAACCGCTATGCCGAAAACAAAGAGCAGATCTCGCACCAGATTACTGTGATCCCAGACCGAGCTCCGGAGATTACCCTGGAGCAGTTCCGTGACTCGGTGCTGTACTCGTACCTGGTGGTGGGAGGAACCATCTCAGATGACTATGGCTTCAGCCGTCTGGCGCTGCATTATCGTGTGCTCAAAGGCAACAAAGCCACCAGCGATTACAAAGCCGTGGCTATTCCGTTCAGCGGCAACCTGGCTACGCAATCGTATTTCCGGCAGCTGAACCTGAAACCGTTCAACCTGCAGCCCGGCGATAAGCTGGAGTACTACGTGCAGGTCACCGACAACGACCAGGTGCCGCAACCGAAGAGCGCCCGCACCTCCACCTTCATTTTCAAATACCCAGACCCGGCGGAATTGCAGAAATCCATTGAGGAAACGTCTAAGCAAGTGCAGTCTCAGATGAAGTCTTCGCTCACCAAAGCCGAGGAACTGCAGAAATCACTGGAGCAGAACGAAGAGAAGACCAAGCTGAAGAAAGAACTGTCTTACCAGGACAAAAAAGCACTGCAGGAGCTGGCCGAGAAGAAAAAAGCCCTGCAGGAAGAACTGGCCGAGCTTCAGAAGATGAACGATCAGCTGAACCAACAGCAGGAGCGTTTTTCGCCCGAAAACGAGAAACTAGCCGAAAAACGCGATCAGCTCAAGAAGATGATGGATCAGCTGCTGGATGAGGAAACCAAGAAGCTTTATGAGCAACTGGAGAAACTCTTGGAGCAAAAGCAGCCTCGGCCCGAGCAGATTCAGCCGCTTCTGGACAAACTGAACAACAAAGAAGAAAACCTGCAGAAAGAATTAGACCGCCTGCTGGAGATGTTCAAGCAACTGCAGGTGGAACAGAAACTGGAAGACGCCAAGCAAAAACTGGATGAACTAGCCAAGAAACAGGAAGACCTGGCCAACAAAACCGGCGAGCAGAACAACAAGCCAGACCAAAGCCTACAGCAGGAGCAGAAAAACCTTCAGGAAGAATTCAAGCAGATGCAGGAAGACCTGAAGGAAACCGAAAAGATGAACGAGCAACTGGAGAACCCTGAAGACATGCCTGACACCGAGAAATTGGAAGAGCAGATAGAGCAGGAACAGGAGAATGCTCAGGAGTCTATGCAGAAAGGCCAGAACAAGAAAGCCAGTCAGCAGCAGAAATCGGCGGCCCAGAAAATGCAGCAGATGTCTCAGCAGATGGAAAGCCAGGAAATGGAAGGCGACATGCAGCAAGCCCAGCAGAACCTGGACCACCTCCGCGACATTCTGGAGAACTTGGTAACGCTTTCATTTGACCAGGAGAAGCTCATGAAAGACTTCCGGAATGTGCAGCAGAGCGACCCTCGCTTCATTGGCCTGGCCCAGCAGCAGGTGAAACTCTCAGATGACGCCAAGATCATTGAAGACAGTTTGCTCTCGCTGGCCAAACGCGTGCCGCAGATACAGTCGTTCGTGACGCGGGAGGTGGGCACCATGGAGGAGGAGATGAACAAAAGCTCTGAGTCTATCAAAGACCGCAACCTGTCTAAAACCGGCACGCACCAGCAAATGGCCATGACTTCCATGAACAACCTGGCCCTGATGTTGAGCGATGTGCAGCAGCAGATGCAGCAGGCCATGATGGCCATGCAGCAGAGCGGCCCGGGTAAGAAGAAAGGCAAAGGCAAGAACGGCAAAAACCAGCCGGGAGCCTTGGGCCAGATGCAACAGCAACTGAATGAACAGATCCAGCAGCTCCAGAAAAGCGGCCAGAGCGGCAAAGAACTCTCTGAGTCGTTGGCCCGTTTGGCAGCCCAGCAGGAAATGCTCCGCAACGCCATGAAAGAACTGGCGCCTTCGCCCACCCAGCCCGGCGGGAAAGAAGGAGGGGAGAAACTCAGTAATTTGAGCAAACTGATGGAACAAACCGAAACTGATCTCGTTAATAAACGTCTTACGGAGCAGACCATGATGCGCCAGAAAGAGATTCTGACGCGTCTGCTGCAGGCAGAAAAGGCCGCCAATGAACGTGATTTGGACGAGAAAAGAGAGGCAAATACCGCCAGGGAATTGCCCGCCCGCATCCCGCCATCGCTTCAGAAGTACCAGGAACGCCAGAAACAGCAGACCGAAACGCTTCGTCAGAACCTACCTGCTTTAACACCTTATTATAAAAAGCAAGTAGATGCTTATTTTAAGCGATTAGGTTATTAGATTTGCAGACATTTCAGATATAGTAAACATATTATGAATCAAGTAAAAATTCAGATTCCTTCTATCATTGAGAATATCAGAATCGTGGAGAGCTTCATTGACAACTCCCGTGAGAAATTCCAGATTGAAGATGACATCTATGGTAATATCATGGTTGCCGTGACGGAATCTGTGAACAACGCCATCAGACACGGCAACAAGTTTGATAAGGATAAGAATGTTTATCTTTCTCTTTTTGTAGAACCCAACAAGCTCCGGTTTGAAGTGCAGGATGAAGGCAACGGTTTTGACCCAGAATCTTTGACAGACCCCACCGCTCCTGAGAACCTGGAGAACCCCGGCGGCCGCGGCATCTTCTTAATGCGCAACTTGTGCGACGACGTTACCTTCAGCAATGATGGTCGTACCGTCTCTTTAACTTTTAATATAGAGAATGCAGGAACTACCCATTGAGTTCTTTACCGAGGAGGTAGACTTTGAGGTAAAGAACGAAGCGAAAGTCAAAGCGTGGCTTTCACAAATAATTTCGAATTATGACTTCGAATTAGAATCTTTAAACTACATTTTTTGTTCCGATGAATATCTTCATCAGATGAATGTAGAATACCTGGAGCATGATACGCTCACTGATGTCATCACCTTTGATAATTCCGACTTTGAAGGAGTTATTGAAGGTGATGTTTTTATTAGTATTGACCGGATCGTGGATAACGCGGCAACTTTCAACATTACCCCCGAAGAGGAGCTTCACAGGGTAATGGCACATGGGTTGCTCCATTTGCTTGGTTTTGAAGACAAAACACCTGAAAAACAAGCTTTGATGCGTTCCAAAGAAAATGAGTGTCTAAAACTCCTGCAGTTGTAAACACTAGTTTCTGTAGTTTTACCTCACTTATCAACAATGTTTCACGTGAAACACCACATTAATCCACACTATGTTCACAAGTTATGATGTAATAGTAGTAGGGGCGGGCCATGCCGGATGTGAAGCAGCACATGCGGCCGCCACCATGGGATCGAAGGTATTGCTCGTAACCATGAACATGAACACCATTGCTCAGATGTCATGCAACCCTGCCATGGGTGGCGTGGCCAAAGGGCAGATCGTAAGAGAAGTTGATGCCCTGGGTGGCATGAGCGGTATCATTACGGACAAAACCATGATCCAGTTCCGGATGCTGAACATGTCCAAAGGTCCGGCCATGTGGAGTCCCCGTGCCCAAAGTGATCGCATGCGTTTCGCTGAGGAATGGAGAATGGCCCTGGAGCAAACGCCTAATATTGATTTCTGGCAGGAAATGGTGTCAGAGATTTTGGTGGAAGAGGGAAGAGCCGTAGGCGTGAAGACCAGCCTGGGCATTGAGATCAGAGCCAAAGCCGTAGTCTTGACCAACGGAACCTTCCTGAACGGCATCATCCATATTGGGGAGAAAAAATTGGGCGGCGGCAGAGCCGCCGAAAAATCTGCGAAAGGCATTACGGAACAATTGGTGCAGTTGGGCTTTGAAGCCGGCCGTATGAAAACCGGAACGCCTCCCCGCGTAGATGGCCGTAGCCTGAACTATGAAGCCATGGAAGAGCAGAAGGGAGATGAGAATCCGTCTAAGTTCTCTTACACCGATACGCCGGCGCTCACGAATCAGCGGAGCTGCTACATCACGTACACCAACTCCAAAGTTCACGAAATCCTGAAAACCGGGTTTGAGAAATCGCCTATGTTCCAGGGAAGAATCCAAGGATTGGGCCCGCGCTACTGCCCATCCATTGAAGACAAGATCAACCGCTTCGCGGAACGCGACCGTCACCAGATCTTCGTGGAACCGGAAGGGTGGAGCACCGTGGAGGTTTACGTGAATGGTTTCTCCAGCTCATTGCCGGAAGATGTGCAGTTCAAAGCCCTGCGAGAAATCCCCGGATTTGAGAACGCCAAGATGTTCCGCCCCGGTTACGCTATTGAATATGACTTCTTCCCACCAACCCAATTGAACCTGACGTTGGAAACCAAGCTGGTGGAAAACCTCTACTTTGCAGGGCAGATCAACGGTACCACCGGATACGAGGAAGCCGCTTGCCAAGGCCTTATGGCGGGAATTAACGCCCACAACAAGGTGCATAACGCAGAGCCGTTCGTCTTGAAAAGATCAGAGGCGTACATTGGCGTTTTGATTGATGATTTGGTAAACAAGGGTACAAACGAACCATACCGCATGTTCACCTCACGCGCCGAACACCGCATCTTACTCCGCCAAGACAACGCCGATCTTCGTCTTACTGAGAAAGGCTACCAACTGGGTCTGGCTTCTGAGGAGCGTCTGCAGAAAGTGAACCGCAAGAAACAGGAAACGCAGGAAGTCTTGACGTACCTGCAGCAGAAAGGAATAGAGCCGGAAGAAGTGAATGCAACGTTGCTTTCTTTAGACTCAGCGCCTATCAGCGAGCGGGCCAAAGCCGGCAATCTTTTGAAGCGCCCCAACGTGGAACTGGAGCACTTACTGGAGTCATCTGAAAGCCTGAAGCTGTACCTGAGCAAATATTTGCCGGAAAGTTTAGAGCAAGCGGTTATCTTGCTGAAGTACGCCAGCTATATTGAGAAAGAACACCAGATGGCCTCTAAGATGGAGGAACTGGAAAATTACCGCATCAAAGACCGGTTGGACTACAAAGCCATCACGGCGCTTTCCAATGAAGCCCGCGAGAAATTGCTGAAAATCCAGCCAGAAACATTAGGACAAGCATCGCGCATCAGTGGCGTATCTCCCGCAGATATCTCCATCCTGATGGTATACTTAGGAAAATAGAATGAGCTACGAACGGCTAGACCATTGCCCCATTTGTTCCAAAACAGAGTTTAAAAATTTTCTAGTAGTACAAGACAAGAGCGTAAGCCAGGAGAGCTTCGTGATTGTGCAGTGCACCCACTGCCAGCTCAAGTTCACCAACCCGCGCCCGGATGAAGGAAGCATAGGCCCGTACTATGCTTCCGAGGCGTACATTTCCCATTCAGATACCAGCAAAGGCCTGCTGAACAAAACCTACCGTTTGGTCAGATCCATGGCGGTAAAGAACAAAGTGGAACTGGTGAACCGCCTGGGCAGCAAAGGCAAAATCCTGGACTATGGTAGCGGAGTAGGGTATTTCCTGCAGGCATGCCAGAAAGATGGCTGGCAAGTGGAAGGCTTTGAGCCCAACGAAGTAGCCCGCAAGCAGACCGAAGAGAAAATCGGGAAGCCTTTGTACCAGGGTTCGCTGGAAGAATTAGGGGTGGAGAGCTTTGACGTGATTACCATGTGGCACGTGCTGGAGCATGTGCATACCCTCAATGAAACGCTCAAGGCACTGGTAAACGCTACCAAAACCGGCGGCCACGTGGTCATAGCCGTCCCCAACGCCGATTCCTACGACGCTAAGAAGTACGGAGCAGATTGGGCCGCCTATGACGTACCGCGGCATCTGTACCACTTCAACAAAGCCAGCATGCAGCGGCTTTTGAAAAAACACCGCCTGCAGCTGAAAGAAGTGTTGCCCATGAAATGGGACGCCTATTACGTGAGCATCCTGAGTGAGAAGTACAAGCACGGGCAAACCAAGATGCTGGACTCGTTCTATACGGGTTTCAGGTCTAACCTCCACGGCTCACAAAATGATAATTCCTATTCCAGTCAGATCTTCATAGCAAGGAAAAATTAAACCGATACACTAAGAGTAATGACCTTATAGTTTGACACTATAAGGTCATTTCCATTTTAAAGCCAAAAATGAAAAATCAGCTTAAAAACGCCTTCACCGCCGTTGCCTTATTCCTGTGCGGATGCGCCAGCATCAGTAGCCCCGAAGGAGGAGAGAAAGACATCACCGCGCCAAAACTGGTTACCGCCTATCCCAGAAACGGGCAAACCAACGTAAAACCAGAAACCATCATCTTAACTTTTGATGAAGCCATTCAGACCGTGGATCTCACGCGGCAGCTCATCATTGCGCCGTTCACAGACAACACGTATAAGAGCAGGGTGAAGGACAGAACCGTGGAACTGACCTTCAGCAAACCATGGGAAGAGAACACCACCTACAGCCTGAACTTCAGAAACAGCCTGGCAGACATCACGGAGAAAAATCCAGCCAAAAACGTCATCATCACCTTCAGTACCGGTCCGTTATTGGACTCAGGAAGAGTGAGCGGGAAAGCCACCCAACTGTTCAGCAACACGCCGCCCAAAGAAGTAAATGTACTGCTGTATCCCACCAATGACACTTCACAGGTAACCAAAGGCCGGCCGCTTTACGTGACCAGCACCGACTCCAGCGGCAATTTTGAGTTCAGAAACATCAAAGAAGGTAATTACTATATCTACGGCTTAACCGAGACCAACAACAACCTGCGCTATGACAACGAGAAGGAGAACATCGCTTACACGCCAGATTCAATTCAGGTTCGGCCGGCCGTGGAGAATATTCAGCTGCAGCTGCATACCCAGGATGTGACCCGGCCTAACGTAGTTTCCCGCAAAAGTTTCCTGAACGTGTATGAGGTGGAATATAATGAAGGAATCTCTAAGGCAACCGTCACCGCGCCCGATAACGATAGAAATATAAAATGGCTGATCGCCAACAACGGGAAAACGCTCCGGCTGTTTCCAGGAGTACCAGACGAGAAAAGATGGTTTGTGCAGGTCCAGGACAGCGCCGACAACCAACGGATAGATACTGTAGCCATCCGGCTCAGCGGCAATGCGGCTCCCCGGAGAAACAACTCCTACACGGTTCTAAACGGCGGCACTATCAAACCCGGCGAGCAGATCAGGCTGCAATTTGAGGTTCCCACCAAGATTGTGAATCCAGAAGCAGCCTTCACCTTTCTCTTAGATTCAACCACCACCGTCACCACCAAAGACACCACCCAAATGCGCCTGAACCAGGAGGGTACCCAGATCACCTTCAACCTTCCGTTGACGGCAAAAAAGGACATCACGCTGCAGATGGATACCACCAAAGTGGTGCCGTTCATTGGCGCGCACTATGAAACCAAAACCGAGAAACTTAGCATCACCGAGAAAGTGGACGCCGGCAGCCTGAAAGTGATCCTGGCCACAGAACAGAAAAGCTTCATTGTACAGTTGCTGCGGCAGAACGCGGTGGTGAAGGAAGTGAAGAACCAGAAAACCATTCTGTGGAACGATCTGCAGCCCGGCACCTACAACCTCAGAATTCTGGTAGACGAAAACGGCAACGGAAAATGGGACAATGGCTCCCTGAAAGACCGAAAATTACCCGAACCAGTGGTATTACCCACAGATTCCTGGGAGATCAGAACCAATTGGGAGATAGAAACTCAGGAAATCAGGTTTTAGGTGGAAACCCCGTGGATAACTGTGGACAATATTATGGATAAAACTGGAGCAAGTCTGAAAATTCAGAAATCCGAAACCGAAAAATCTACGTTCACAGACCAGAATGTGGGTAAGAGTTCATAAAATCAGAATTTCTCAGAAGTTATCAACCTGAGTATAAACGTTAGCCTATTTCAGACCCTTTTTGTGTGCAGAAGTGGAAATCTGAGATAAATGCTTGAAAATGATAAAAGAACAATCCACACGGCTGTGGGAATAAAGGTGGGTACCGCGAGGATATTCCAGAAGTGCGGGGAAAACCTGAGGATAAGATTTTTTATCCACTTCTGCACAGCCCTAATGACGAACAAGATTCTTTTTAAAAAAATCATTTTATAATAGATATCAGGTTGAGTTCGTGGAAAAGTGGGAAAAGCGCGCAGATCAGAAAAGAGAAAGGGGAGCTGGGGGGCGCGGCCGCGGTTTGCCGGCCAGGGTCCCCAACCACCCAAAATGCGGAAGAACCGCTTCTTTTGAGTAGTTTTAGGAAAAACAAACCGGAAACGGGACACCATATAACCAATAGAAACTATGGAACAGGACAGAGAGCAATTTGACAATGAGATAAAGCTGGGCTACGGCATAGGAGATCTGCGATTCGGGTTGAGCATGGATGACGTGGAAGACATCATGGGCGAGCCCGAGGAGATTGAAGAATCTACCGATGAAGATGAGTTTGAGCACAAGGCCTGGAACTACTGGGACAGCGGCTTCTCGTTCTACTTTGACAAAGAAGACGACTACCGCCTGAGCTGCATAGAGACTGCCAACCCCAACGTGACGCTGTTCGGGAAGAAGATTTTTGAAATGAGCCAGCAGGAAGTGGAAGATCTGTTTAAGCAGAACGGCGTGCAGAACGTAGAGAAAGAGAAGATAGAGAACAACGTGACCTGCCTCTCTTACGAGCGCGAGATGATTGACCTGTACTTTGAAGACGGGAAACTGCTGGCCGTGAACTTTGGCGTGCACATGGACGATAACCTGGAAGTGCTCTGGCCACAACCAAAGTAGAGAAACCCAGACCTTTCACTCAGATTGAAAGCAAAAAAAAGAGAGCCGCGACCAGCGGCTCTCTTTTTTTATGTTCTTAAAGGAAGGCGTTTCGGGTTTGTTTTCCCAAAAAGAGCCCTGAATCACGCAGGAATTCTAAGGGAAAGGGCCGATGGATTCTAAATATGAAAGCTGCGGAGCGTTCATATTAGCTGTTCCACGAAAAATCCCGTGGAACAGCCAAAAAGAAGGCCCCGAGAGAAGCGATTTTAAGCACCTTCAAGCCATCGGTACAGAAATAACGAACTCTCGTCAGCTAACTCCTTCCATCGTCTTCTAAAAGGTCTGTATCCGCAAAATGGATTTTCAGGATTAAACTCTAGGTAAGCAGTGCCCCGAGGTAGAATAGAAGAGTAATCTTGAAATGAGAGATGGCCAGAAATAAGATAGGCCCAAGTGAAAGCTTTTGGAAGTTAGGTTTCGGAGCAGTTTTACTAAAAGCAAGCCGAAAATGGATACAGCTCCACCAGGAGGGACAGCAGCAAAGGATTTCAGAAGGATGTAAAACAAAAGAGCCGCTCCATACACTGGAGCGGCTCTTTTGTTTTATAAGTTATGTAGTCTTAAGCGAACATCCAGCGGAAAAGCAGGAACAACGTACCAGACAGGAACATGGAAACTGGCAAAGTCAACACCCAAGCCAGGGCGATATTCCGGATGGTGCCGGCATTCAGGTTTTTGATCCCGCGGTTGGCCACCATACTACCCGCAATACCAGAAGAAAGAATATGCGTGGTACTTACGGGCAGCTTGAACACAAACGTAGAGAACCCGATCACGCTGGCCGCCATGAATTCAGCTGAAGCGCCCTGGGCATAGGTCAAGTGCTCTTTTCCGATCTTCTCCCCAATGGTTTTCACAATCCGCTTCCAGCCGATCATGGTCCCGATACCAAGGGAAAGCGCAATCATCATAATTACCCAGTTAGGAGCATAATCTGTATAAGAACGCATACCCGTTACACCGGCTTTCAACTGATCACGATCACGTTGGCTCAGGGTAATATCTGGGCTGTCCATCAGTTTATCGGTGCCTTTAGTGATCAACAGGATATCGCGGCGCAATACAAACCGGGAATCTTTAGGCAGGCTTTCAGTGGTAGGGTTAGCAGCAAGTACGCTGCGCATTTCGGCAACTTCGGTGTTCAGGAGGGCTAATTGCTTGGCATCAGAAGCAGAAAGGGTGGTGCTGTCTACTTTAGAGAGCACCTGCTCTACTTGCGTGATCGAGTTTCTCAGGCCCATCGGGTCTTTGTCGTTGTCCAGGGCGTAATAGGTTGGCACAATGGCAATCAAGATCAACATTACCAGACCAACTCCTTTTTGTCCGTCGTTGGAACCGTGGAAGAAAGACACCAGCGTACAGGTAATGATCAGGATGATACGGATCCACAACGGAGGCGCTTTGCGTTTGTGCGGCTCCTTGAAGATGGTCTTGTTCTTTACGAACCGTTTTAAGATAAACATCAGGAAAACGGTCAAAGTGAAGCCCAGGAACGGAGAAACGATCAAGGACATCCCGGTTTTGGTGGCCTCAGACCAGGCAAAGGTGGCTTCACGGGTTGAAGGCAGCAGAGAGTAGGCAATCCCCAGACCTAAGATAGAACCAATCAAGGTGTGGGAGCTGGAAGAAGGCAGACCGTAGTACCAGGTACCCACGTTCCAGATAATGGCACTTAATAATAGAGCGCCTACCATGGCAATTCCATGCCAGACATCCTGGTCAATCAAGGTTTCAATGGGCAGGAGGTACACAATCCCCATGGCTACCCCAATTCCTCCGGCGAAAACCCCGATGAAGTTCCAGAGACCTGACCACACTACTGCGGCCCAGGGGCGCAGGGTGTTGGTGTAAATGACGGTGGCTACGGCATTGGCGGTGTCATGGAAACCATTCACAAATTCAAAAGCACACGCGGCCAGTAAGCAAATTACCAGCAAGATCAACAGATCTGTTTCTAATCCGAACATAATTAAGTATAGGTGAGAAAAAAGGTGCCAAAAGTAACGGAATAATTTTCTTTCAATGTTACCGAATTGTTAAGGAATCATCAGAAAGGCAGTTATACGGCCACAAAAGTACAAAGTAGGAGCAAACCCTTCTCATCCTCAGTATTTTTACCCGAACATTTACAAGTAAAATGGGGTATCTTCCTAACCAAACCTAGGCGGCGTTTGAAAGAAAGTGCCCAAGAAACCTCTATATTTGCGCCCATGAGCACAACTGAGAAAACCACAGAAAACGCACAGTTAAAAGATATCATCTCGCATGCCAAGGAATACGGCTTCGTGTTCCCGTCCAGCGAGATTTATGACGGACTCCAGGCCGTGTATGACTACGGACAAAACGGGGTGGAACTGAAGAACAACCTCAAAACGCTTTGGTGGAAATGCATGACGCAACTCAACCAGAACGTGGTGGGCATTGACGCCGCCATCTTCATGCACCCACTTACCTGGAAAGCCTCGGGCCACGTGGACTCGTTCAACGACCCGATGATTGACAACAAAGACTCCAAGAAACGCTACCGCGCCGACGTGCTGCTGGAAGACAAAGCCGCCGAGTACGAGAAAGCCGGCAATGTGGAGAAAGCCCAATCTTTGCTCAAAGAAATGGCGCGTCTGCTGGAGACCGAAGATCTGAAAGGCGTACAGGAACTGATTATCTCAGAAGGTATAAAATGTCCAATTTCAGGCACATCTAACTGGACTGAGGTGCGCCAGTTCAACCTGATGTTCTCCACACAGGTAGGTTCTGTGGCCGAAGAGTCCAGCACCATTTATCTACGCCCCGAAACTGCCCAGGGAATCTTCGTGAACTTCCTGAACGTGCAGAAATCGGGTCGTATGAAAGTACCGTTCGGGATTGCCCAAATTGGTAAGGCTTTCCGGAACGAGATTGTGGCCCGTCAGTTCATCTTCAGAATGCGCGAGTTTGAACAGATGGAGATGCAGTTCTTCGTGCGCCCTGGTACTGAGATGGAATGGTACCAGCACTGGAGAAGCGTTCGTCGCCGTTGGCACGAGGCCTTGGGTGTCCCTACCGAGAAACTCCGCTTCCACGACCACGAGAAACTGGCCCACTACGCCAACGCCGCCGTAGACATTGAGTTTGAATTCCCGTTCGGTTTCAAAGAGGTAGAAGGTATCCACTCCCGCACTGATTTTGACCTGACCCAGCACCAGGAACTGAGCCGCAAAAAGCAGCAGTACTTTGACAATGATTTGAACGAAGATGGCAAACCATTCGGAAACTACGTGCCTTACGTGGTAGAGACCTCCGTGGGCGCTGACCGTCTGTTCCTGATGACCCTCTGCAACGCGTACCAGGAAGAGGAAATCACCGAAGGCGAGAACACCAAAACCCGTACCTTCCTGAAATTCCACCCGGCCATTGCCCCGGTGAAAGCCGCTATCTTCCCGCTGGTGCGCAAAGACGGTTTGCCAGACAAAGCCATGCAGATCTTCGATGACCTGAAATACGACTTCAATATCATCTACGAAGAGCGCGACGCCATCGGAAAACGTTACACCCGCCAAGACCTGATCGGTACCCCGTTCTGTATCGCCGTAGACTACGAGACCCTGGAGAACGACACCGTCACCGTCCGAGACCGCGACAGCCGCGAGCAGAAGCGCATGCACATCTCGGAGCTCCGCCAGTACATCGGCGACGCCGTGAGTTTCAAGCGTATTTTCGAGAAACTGTAAGCTGTGGATTTCAGTTTTTTTTCTAAAAACAGCTTCTAAACGCATTAACACGAAAAAGGCCTCTGCAGAAATGTAGAGACCTTTTTTGTGTGAATAAAAAGCAGAAGGAGGAAATCCGCTGAGCGCAGTTTTCCACGTGGTTCACCCTGCACATTTTCCAAAGTTTTCCATGGTTCAAGTCTGCGACTTGGACCTACCATGGTCTGCAGTTTGCAACTGCATTGAAGCGTAAGCTTCAACAGAGTACATATTATAATATATAATGAAGTAAACAGCTGGCACGAGCGTCCCACTCGTGTCCGCACGCAAGCCCAAGACGGAATCTGCATACTCCTTATTTTGTCATCCTGAAAGGATCTTGTGGGCCCACAGTATTAATGGTAAATCACTGCTTTTCTAGTTCGCCCACAAGATCTTTCCAAGATGACAGAAGAGGGTAAAGGCTTTGATAGGCCTAAAGCTTGACCTTTAAAAAAGAAGAAAGCGCTATTAGCAATGTGTACGGACACGAGCGGAGGCTCGCGCCAGCGAACGTGCAATAATATCATTTAGCTGCAGTTACAAACTGCAGCCATAGTAGGTCCAAGTCACAGACTTGAACCATGGCAATTCTAAAGGAGACTTCAATTAAAATACTTAAAAGCGGAAAAGCGAATCGGGGCTGTTTTGATCAAAACAGCCCCGATTCGCTTTTCAATTTGCAGATGAATTTTCTCAGGATAGGGTAGGAGCGAAGTCCACTCCATGACCAGCCACTTCAGGATTCAGCCGCAGCACTTCACCCGTTTGTTCAAAGCCACCGCTGAACGGATGCTCCGCAATAAATAAAGGAGTGTCCAAATCTATGAAGCCGAACCCACCGATGCCGGCGGCGAAATGAGCAGAGAAGGTCATGGCCAGAATGCTCTCCACCATGCCGCCGATCATCAGCCCCAGTCCGTGGACCTGTGCTAAGGTCGCCATCTGCAATGCCTCCAGCACGCCGCACTTCATCAATTTGATGTTGACAACTGAGGCGCTTTTATCTTGAGAAAGCCTTGCCACGTCGGCTGCGCTGCGGGCAGACTCATCGGCGGCGATGGGGAAAGGACAGGTTATTGCCAACACCGCTAGGTCTTCCCAAGCTTCACGTGGAAGGAGCTGTTCCAGTAAGATAATAGGTATTTTGGCTTCGGCGGCTCTGTTGACAAATGCTTGGGCGCGCGCCAGATCATAGCCGCAATTTCCGTCTACAATCAATTTTGCCCCCGGTGCCGCATTGTGGATTGCCTGAAGTCGGCGGAGATCATAATCCACATCAGTTCCCTCGGTTTTCACCTTAATAATAGAGAACCCACGTTCCACGATGGACCTCGCCGAAGCTGCAGCATGCGCCTCGTCGCCGGCGGTGATGGTAAGGTCGGTGACCAACTGCGTATGCACTCCCCCGAAGAAGACATACAGCGGCATCTGGTAGTGTTTGCAGAGCGCATCCAGAATGGCCATCTCCACCCCACACCGGGCAGCGGGTGCATCATGTACAAGTTTATCTAATTCCTTGGCCAAGGTGCGCCAGTTCTTGACGTCTTTGCCAATCAAGTATTTCTCCAACTCCTGCAGAACTGCCAAGGTGCTTTCCTGTGTCTCGCCGCTCACTGCCGGGAACGGAGCCGCCTCCCCCAAACCCGTAGTCCCATCCGCCAGTTGCACCTGTACCACCACATTCTCCACCTGGTACTGCGTGCCCGTGGCAATGGCGAAAGGTTCTATCAGCGGCAAGTTCAACGGTTGATAACTCACCGAGACGATTTGGGTAGAATTCATGCTTTTTTGTGTATAGGTGTAGTAGCAAAGAAACAAAGAAAGGAAATGCAGCCAACAAGAAAACCGCGAATAAAATCTGCTAAGGCCGAAAGCGCGAAAGTTATCCTGTGAAAAACCGGCTTTTCCGTTTTCAAGGCGTTTTCTGAAAATCACCCTCAAAATGAGGATTTTTCCACGGCAGCTTTTCAAGCCTTAAGCTACATTCTACTATGGCGCGGAAGTTACTTCCGTGACTTCCTACTCTGATGTTCGTTAGTCACGGAAGTAACTTCCGCGCCATATTGCTTTAGGGATAAAGAGGGTAGCTACTCACTCGCTCTTACCGCTGGCGCGAGCGTCCGCTCGTGTCCGCACGTATTCCTAAATTCTTTTTCGACTAGCATTGGACAACTCAGAAATGTGAAGGCACGAGCGAGACGCTCGCGCCAGCGATGAAGCTATTGCAGGTTTAACCTTTAGTTACTTCTAGCGAACCGTTTCAATGCTGTTTTCAAAAAATCAGCCCTGAAACGGAAAAAAGGCTAGGAATCTCTCCGCAAGTTTTTTATTGCTTAACTTTGCTAAATTGAGCGGGGCGAAGTACATAGAATTTATTTCGAATCGTAAAGCTTCAATCTACGCCGGGGGTGAAAAACATACTTTCCGAAAACCCGATTCAGATTAGATATTGAATAACAGCGAGCACACCAGACAAACAATAAGGTGAAGTACAACGAGTATAAGCAACTGGACTATGCGGGTCTGGCCGAAGAGGTGAGAGCCTACTGGAAAGAGAACCGCATCTTTGAAAAATCGGTGGAGACCCGGGCGGGTCAGCCTACCTTCGTTTTTTATGAGGGACCACCCTCTGCCAACGGCGCGCCGGGTATTCACCACGTGATGGCCCGTGCCGTGAAAGACATTTTCTGCCGCTACAAAACCTTGCAAGGGTTTCAGGTGCAACGCAAAGGCGGGTGGGACACCCACGGTCTGCCTATTGAGTTGCAGGTAGAGAAGGAACTGGGCATTACCAAAGAAGACATCGGGAAGACCATCTCGGTGGAGGACTACAACGCCCGTTGCCGCGAGACCGTGATGCGTTTCAAAGACAAGTGGGACGACCTCACTGAGCGCATGGGCTACTGGGTAGACCTGAACAATCCGTACATCACGTTTGAGAACGAGTACATAGAGTCTAACTGGGCGCTGCTCAAGAAGCTTTATGACAAAGGTTTCCTGTACAAAGGTTACACCATTCAGCCGTACTCTCCTTCAGACGGAACAGGCCTAAGCTCCCATGAGCTCAACCAGCCAGGCTGCTACAAAGAAGTGAAGGACACGTCTATCGTAGCGCAGTTTAAGGTTACTAAAGATTCTAAATCAGAATTCCTTTTCAATAACCCTACCGGCGATGTCTACATCCTGGCCTGGACCACTACTCCCTGGACCTTGCCTTCCAACACCTCTTTGGCGGTTGGCGACAGAATTACCTATGTGCAGGTAAATACCTTCAATCCGTACACCCACAAACCGGTGAGTGTGGTGTTGGCGAGAGACCTGGTAGGAAAATATTTTTCAGAAAAGAACAAAGGTCTTTCCCTGGCAGACTACAAACCCGGAGACAAAGCCATCCCATTTGAGATTGTGCAGGAGTTTACCGGGAAGCAATTAGTGGGTCTTCGGTACGAGCAACTGATGCCGTATCTGCAGCCTTTCTACGATGCGGATAAAGCATTCCAGGTAGTGGCCGGAGATTTCGTGACCACCGAGGATGGTACCGGCGTGGTGCATACGTCTCCTACCTTCGGGGCCGATGACTTTAGGGTAGCCAAACAACACGGCATCCCAGCCCTCACCATCAAAGACGAGCTGGGCAATGAACTCCCCACCGTTGACCGGAGAGGAAAGTTCATCAACGAGATTGGGGTAAGACTGCAGGAAGGCGTTGCGAAGTATAACATCAAAACCCATAAACCACTTGGGCCCGATGACTTCTATGTAAAAAATTACACCAATGAAGATGAAAGCCACCCGGATTACAAAACCACGGATGTCATCATCTCCATCATCCTGAAGGAAGAGAACAAAGCCTTCAAGGTTGAGAAGTACGAGCACACGTACCCGCACTCGTGGCGTACCGATAAACCGATTCTGTATTATCCGCTAGACAGCTGGTTCATCAAAACCACGGCGGTAAAGCAGCGGTTGATTGACCTGAACAAAACCATCAACTGGAAACCAGAATCCACAGGCGTTGGTCGTTTCGGGAACTGGCTGGAGAACCTGGTAGACTGGAACCTGTCGCGCTCGCGCTACTGGGGAACGCCGCTACCTATCTGGCGCACCGAGGAAGGTGATGAGGAAATCTGCATCGGCTCCGTGGCTGAGCTGAACCGTGAAATTGAGCGCAGTATTGCCGCTGGTTTCATGACCGAGAACCCGTTGCGCAAAGCCGGACAGCCTGTGCAAAACACCGGCTCTGAAGACGAGCACCAGGCCAACACCTTGCTGGAGTTTGCCGGTGAATTCGCGCTCAGCCCTACTGGAACCGAAGAACCACGTGTGGAAAACGGTTTCGGCGGATTTGACTACAAAGCCTTTGATCTGCACCGTCCGTACGTAGACAACATCATACTGGTAAGCCCAAGCGGCAAACCCATGAAGCGCGAGGCAGACCTCATTGACGTTTGGTTTGACTCCGGCGCCATGCCGTACGCGCAGTGGCATTATCCATTGGAGAACAAAGACGTCTTTGAAGCCAGCTTCCCGGCCGACTTCATCGCCGAAGGTGTGGACCAGACCCGTGGTTGGTTCTTCACCTTGCATGCTTTGGCCGTGATGCTGGAAGACAGCGTGGCGTTCAAGAACGTAATCGCGAACGGTCTGGTGCTGGACAAGAACGGCAACAAGATGAGCAAGCGCCTCGGCAACGCCGTGGATCCGTTTGAAACCATCGGCCGCTTCGGACCTGATGCCACCCGCTGGTACATGATCGTGAACGCGCCACCGTGGGACAACCTCAAGTTCAACCTGGACGGCGTAACCGAAGTGCAGCGCCGTTTCTTCGGCACTTTGCAGAACACGTACTCGTTCTTCGCGCTGTACGCCAACCTGGATGGTTTCACGTTCGAAGGCGAGGAAATTCCGGTAGCGCAACGCACCGAAAGTGACCGCTGGATTATCTCCCGCCTGAACACACTGGTGAAAGAAGTAGCCGGCTACTTTGACGATTACGATCCAACCAAAGCCGCCCGCGCTATTCAGGACTTCGTGGCCGATGAACTTAGTAACTGGTACGTACGCCTGAACCGCAAACGTTTCTGGAAAGGCGAACTGAACCAGGATAAACTGGCCGCTTACCAAACGCTGTACACTTGTTTGGAGACTGTGGCCAAATTGGCTTCGCCGATTGCGCCGTTCTACATGGACCGCTTGTTCCTGGATCTGAGCCGCGTGAGTGGCCGCAGCCAGGCTGAGTCGGTGCACCTGGAGCTGTTCCCGCAAGTGCAGGAAGACCTGATTGACCAAGACCTGGAGCAACGCATGCACCTGGCGCAAACAGTTTCTTCTTTGGTGCACTCGCTGCGGAAGAAGCAGATGATCAAAGTGCGTCAACCATTGAGCCGCATCCTGGTGCCTATTCTGGATGAGAAGATGAAGACCCAGCTGCAAGGCGTGGAAGACTTGATCTTGTCTGAGGTGAACGTGAAAACGCTGGAATACCTGGAAGACACTACCGGTATCTTGGTGAAAAAGATCAAACCTAACTTCAAGCGCCTGGGTCAGGTATTCGGGCCGAAGCTGAAGTTAGTGGCAGCCCAGATCCAGCAGATGAGTCAGGAAGACATTGCCAAAATGGAGCGTGAAGGTTTCTTCGAGATTCCGGTGGAAGATGATACTACGGTGCTGAGTCGCGAAGACGTGGAGATCATGTCTGAGGATATCCCGGGTTGGCTGGTAGCTTCGGAAGGAGCCTTGACCGTAGCCTTGGACATCACCATCACCGAAGATCTTCGTCTGGAGGGAATGGCCCGCGAGTTGGTGAACCGTCTGCAGAACCTGCGCAAAGACAGTGGTCTGGAAGTACAGGATAAAATCAGAGTATTCCTGCAGGATGGCAATGAAGAGGTGGCGGCGGCCGTTCAGGCTTTTGGAGGCTACATCTCAGAAGAGGTGCAAGCGGTAGAATTGTCGCTGGTACCTAGCCTGCCAGACGCAGAGGCAACCGTGCTGGACATGGAAGGTTTTAACCTGCCGGTTCGCATTGAGGTAGCCCGTTAGCAGACTTCCGTTGCAGACACAAAATAGAAGATAATCGCCTGCCGTTTTCAGCTTGTTTTCACTAAAACAGGAGAGAAACGGCAGGTTAACTTTTCATCATGAAGTACGCGAAATACTATCTGGTTGCCTTGCTGGTGATCGCCATTGACCAAGCGGTGAAAATGCTGGTTCATAATAACATGCAGATGGGCCTGCCCGGGCAGATTCCTGTGTTCGGAGATTGGTTCAAACTGCATTATACCTTAAACCCGGGCATGGCGTTTGGGGTGGAGCTTGGTTCAGACTACGGGAAGATTATTCTCACTGTCTTCCGGATGGTAGCCATGGTGGCCATCGGGTACCTGGTGTATTACCTGGTGCAGAACCGCTACAACAAAGGCCTGATCTGGTGCGTGGGTCTGATTCTGGGCGGGGCCGTAGGCAACCTGATTGATAGTATCTTCTACGGCGTACTGCTGGACAATGCACCTTACGGAGCGCCTACTCCCTGGCTGCACGGCCAGGTAATTGATATGTTCTACATTGATATATGGGAAGGCATTGTGCCTAGCTGGATTCCCATTATTGGGGGCACGCCCATGTCTTTGTGGCCAATCTTCAACGTAGCAGATGCGGCCATCTTTGTGGGCGTTCTGATCATCATCTTCAACCAGAACAAATTCCTGAACCAACCTCCGGACAGAGAGAAGCGGGAAATCAACATAGTAGAGGCATAAAAAAGCGGGCTGTTCAGGAAGAGCAGCCCGCTTTTCGTTTTACGCCTATTTTAGAAAGAATAGCCCATATTCAGCCCTATCGCAAAGATGGAAGTGCCTTTGTTATAGAAATAACCTGAGGCCCGCATCCCAAAGAACAGCCGGTTGTCATTGAAAAAGTCTGTCTCCAGTACCGCTTTTCCGCCAAAGTCTCTTTCCCTGATATGCACAAAGAACTCATCAGGATTTCTGCCCGGGGTAGTAATAGCTCCTTCGGGAATCTCTCCTCTGGTTAAGTCCAGTTCTGAGCGTCTACGTACGGCAGGTCCGGCACCTAGCTTTATGGTGTATCTTTCGGTTTCAACAAGATCATAGAAGAAAGAGGCGTCAAACATCACAAAGGCCTTTCTGGAAGTGAAAAGCTGCTTTTGCTTATCATACCTGGAAGAACTCAGGTATTCGCCAGAGACGGTGATATGTAAGTGATCTGTGAGTTCACGGGTGTATTGCTGCGAGAACAAGGCACCACTGTTATCATCATCCAGAATATACGCAAAGCCGACTCCCGTCCTGAAATGGTTTGGATACCGGTGCTGGGCAAAAGCTCCCTGAAATGCAAAAAGTAGGAAGAACCCCAATAAAGCCGATTTTAAAAGGGTACCTGAGTAGTTGAGGTGTTTCATAAACGGTTATCTAAAAAGGAGACGGCAGAAATAGCTAAATTGTACTGTCAATACTTAGGTTTAATTATTTAAGTTGTGTGGCCAGCAGAATTTAGTGTTTCGGTTTATACGCGGATTCCGGAGGAGAGATTTCTGCCTGTTTTTTCAATTCTAGATTGAAAAAGTTGTCTCTTCAGAGGCGGCTTTCTTCGTACAAACGCCTTGGTTTTATAGATACTCCTCCTACAGCATGTCCTCTGCTCCTTTGTTACAAGTAGACCATCTCAGCATTTCTTTTCAGACCCGGCAGAGAGTGGTGCAGGCTGTAAGTGATATTTCCTTTCAGGTCCGGAAAGGAGAGGCAGTGGCCATTGTGGGAGAGTCTGGGTCAGGCAAAACCGTAACGGGTTTGTCTTTGATGCAACTGCTGCCTTCTGCCGGGGCCTCAATCTCTGGCAAAGCAGAATTTGATTCTCCGCAATTGGGGTTAGTAGACCTGCTCACCTTGCCAGAAAAGCAGTTAAGGAAAGTCAGAGGTCAGGACATTTCCATTGTTTTTCAGGACCCGATGTCTTCCTTGAACCCGGTTATCACTTGTGGAAAACAGGTTGCCGAAGCCTTGTTAATCCACTTTCCTATTTCCAGAAAAGAAACGTATACGCGCACTATTGAGCTTTTTAAGCTGGTAAAGCTTCCGGAGCCAGAGAAGCAATTTGCCCGTTATCCACACCAACTTTCGGGTGGACAAAAGCAGCGGGTCATGATTGCCATGGCCATGGCCTGTGAACCTTCCTTACTCATTGCCGATGAACCCACCACTGCTCTGGATGTAACGGTGCAGGCCGGTATTCTGCAGTTGCTCAATGAACTCCGGGTGAAGAAAGGAATGGCCATGCTCTTTATCTCGCATGACTTGGGAGTAGTAGCCGAGATCGCTGATCGGGTGTTGGTCATGTACCAGGGCCGGATTGTAGAAGAGGGACCTGTAGCGCAGATTTTCACCAATCCGCAGCACCCCTATACGCAAGCTTTGCTAGCCTGCCGACCTACCCTTACAACCGATGTTCCAGTTTTGCCCACGGTTGCAGATTTCATGACGAAAACAGATGTGTCGTCTGGCCAAACGTTGCCTTTGAGCATTACAGAACCACAGGCTAAAACGGTGGAAAAACGGGTTGCAGCACAAAGCCTTTCTGCCAATCCACACGCTATAAGAACCCGCCAGATGCCGCTTCTGCAGATACAGGATATCCACGTGGAATTCAAAAAGAACAGGTTGTTCTTTTGGCAGAAAAAAGAAGCAAACAAGGCTATAAACGGTGTTTCCTTTGAAGCTTTCCCCGGAGAGACCATTGCCATAGTGGGCGAATCTGGCTGTGGAAAAACTACCTTAGGCCGGACCTTGTTGCGGTTGATAGCGCCAACCTCCGGGAAGATACTTTTCCACGGGCAAGATTGGGCGGCTTTGCCTAAAGAGGAACTCCGAAGGAAAAGGAAAGACTTCCAGATGATCTTTCAGGACCCGTATGCTTCATTGAACCCAAACCTGAAAATCGGCGAAGCCATTATGGAACCCATGCTGGTGCACCAGGTGTTACCTACTCAGCGGGAAAGAAAACAGCGCGCCTTGCAGTTACTGGAAACAGTAGGCCTCCTTCCCGAACATTTTGAACGTTATCCCCATGAATTTTCCGGCGGTCAACAACAGCGTATCTGCATTGCCAGAGCGTTGGCCCTGGAACCCACGTGTATCATCTGCGACGAAATTGTTTCGTCATTAGACGTATCTGTGCAAGCGCAGGTACTCAACCTCCTGAATCGTCTTAAGCGAGAATTCGACCTCACGCTTCTTTTTATCACGCATGATTTGTCGGTAGCCAGATTTATGGCCGATAGGCTGTTGGTCATGGACCAGGGCCGTGTGGTGGAAGAAGGTTCTGTGCAGCAGATATTCTCAAATCCGCAGCATCCGTATACCAAGACATTGCTGCAGGCTATTCCCTCCGGAGACATCTCTGATATTTTAGCAGCGCAGGAGAAACGAAAAGCGTACAAAGCAAGTATAGACGAATAGGTATATTTGTGCCGCTTCCTCAAAAAACCTTTTTACCCTTGTTTCATGAAAACAAGCCTAAAACAGGAGAAACCTCTTGCGGAAGGAGGTATAAATCAAAAAATCACTAGGCAGCAAAGTAGCAGCCACACTGCCTCTGAGGTCAATCCAACCAGGGGCAGCTTATTTGAAAAGAATCAATGGAAAGAAACAGAAGAGGCCGGAAAGCAGACAGTGGTGCTGCGCCCCGGTCCGATAGAAAAAAAGAAAAAGGCGGTCCGCGTCGTGAGAGGGGCTCTTCCCGTGGGGGTGGCAGAAATGGCCGCAGCCAGGGGAACCAGGATGTAGGCGAAATCTCATCCGCTATTCTGCTGAACATTTTCAGCCAGAGCCCAGACAAGGTATTTACGTACCGCCAATTACACCGTCGCTTAGGCGTGAACGACAAAGAAGGCCGGGAGGAAGTGTTGGCGCACCTGAAAAGAATGCGCAAAAACGGGGAAATCATTCACCTGGAGAATGACTCTTACCTTTTAAATCCTGAGTTCAGAGGCAAACGCAGCGGCCATGACCGTGAAGAACGCGGTAGCCGCCGGGAAGGTGGCCGGGGAGGCGTGGTTTCCAGAAGAGGAGGACCTATCTTAACCGGTATTGTAGACTTGGCCAATTCCCGCCATGCCTACGTGATCAGTGATGAATCTGAGCAGGACGTGCGCGTTCCCGTGGAACGTCTCATGTTTGCCATGGACGGCGACACCGTACGCGTGCAATTACGCCGCAGCCGCAAAGCCAATGACCGCCCCGAGGGTGAAGTAGTGGAAGTGCTCAAGCGCGAGCGCGAAGAAGTGGTAGGCCGTCTGGAAATGTCCAAAGGCTTCGGGTTTGTGGTGCCAGATATGAAGCGCATGTACTTTGACGTGTTCGTGAACGAGCGCGGCTTAGCCGATGCCAAACACGGCGACAAAGTGCTGGTGAAAATCACCGAGTGGCCCGAAGACCCGGAGAGAAGCCCAACCGGCGAAATCACCCGCGTATTCGGTCCGGCCGGAGAGCATAACGCCGAGATCCACGCCATCATGGCCGAGTTCGGGTTGCCGTTTGAGTTCCCGGAATCAGTGGAGCGCGAGGCCGAGGAAATCCCCGAGGGCATTACCCCGGAGGAAATTGCCAAACGCCGCGACTTCCGTGACGTGACTACGTTTACCATTGACCCCGCCGATGCCAAAGACTTTGACGATGCGCTGAGCGTTCGGCAACTGGAGAACGGCCACTGGGAGATTGGCGTGCACATTGCAGACGTAACGCATTATGTGCAGCCCAACACCAGACTGGAGAAAGAGGCGTACCGCCGGGCTACCTCGGTGTACCTGGTAGACCGTACCATTCCCATGCTGCCGGAGCGCCTGTCTAACGGCTTGTGCTCGTTGCGGCCCGAGGAAGACAAACTCACGTTCTCGGTGGTGTTTGAGATTGACCATAACGCCAAAATTCATGATTACTGGATTGGCCGCACCGTCATCCACTCAGACCGTAGGTTTGCCTATGAAGAAGCCCAGCAGGTGATTGAAACCGGTGAAGGCGACTTCGTGACTGAAATTACCCTGCTGAATGACTTAGCCAAGAAATTCAAAGCCAAACGCTTCAAGAACGGAGCCGTGAACTTTGAAACCATTGAGGTGAAATTCAAGCTAGACGAGAACGGTAAGCCGCTGCACCTGTACGTGAAAGAGCGGAAAGACGCGCACAAACTCATTGAGGAGTTCATGCTGCTGGCCAACAAATACGTGGCTGAGCACGTCTACAAACTCAAGAAAGGCAAGAACAAGCTCACCATGGTGTACCGTACGCACGGCGCGCCAGACCCAGAGAAACTGCTGAATTTCTCTATGTTCGCCCGTAAGTTTGGCTACCAGGTGAATCTGGACGAAGGTGCCGATGTCTCCAAAGAGCTGAACAAGCTGGCCGACCAGACCGATGGCAAACCAGAGCAGAGCGTGCTGCAGAACCTGGCCATCAGAACCATGGCCAAGGCCAAGTACAGCACCGAGCCGGAAGGGCACTTCGGGTTGGCGTTCGCGCACTACTCGCACTTTACTTCGCCCATCCGCCGGTACCCGGATATGATGGCCCATCGCCTCATTGACCGGTACCAGCACGGAGGAGATGCCGCCGATCCAGAGGAGTTTGAAGAGCGCTGCGAGCATTCCTCAGACATGGAGAAACGCGCCGCCGATGCCGAGCGGGCTTCCATCAAGTTCAAGCAGGTAGAGTACATCAGTGCGTTTATTGGGCAGCAGTTCAAAGGCATTGTCTCTGGGTTGACTGAGTGGGGCATGTACGTGGAGATTGAGGAGAACAAATGCGAAGGCATGGTTCGCCTGGCCGATCTGCAGGACGATTTCTACGAGCTTGACTCAGCTAACTACCGCCTCATCGGGCAGAACAACAAGCGCATTATCTCGTTTGGTGATGAGGTGATAGTAGAGGTGAAAGCCGCCAACGTGCTGGAGCGCACCATTGACTTAGAACTGATTGATACCGTCAAAAAATAAGATCAGCCAGTAAATACGTAAAGCGTTTTTGGTCTCTTTCTTGCAAAGGGCACCAAAAACGCTTTTTAAATAAAATAAAAAAAAAGCGCTTTCTTTATTTTGCTGTAGCTTTGGCAACAGGCAAAGAGGCCTTTAACTGTTCATTAAAAGGTATTTTTACCTATTCGCTTAAAATTCATAGCTGTGGATATCTCACATTTCTCGGAACGCATCAACCAAACCCTGTCCACATTAGAGTATGGGCAGAAGCCGGATGAGCTGTATGCGCCAATCCGTTATATGATGGAACTGGGCGGCAAAAGAGTGCGTCCGCTGCTTACCTTACTGGGGGCTTACCTCTTCCATGACGACGTGGAGAAGGCCCTTATGCCGGCCATTGGCGTAGAGGTTTTCCACAACTTCACGCTCATGCATGATGACATCATGGACAACGCGCCGCTGCGCCGGGGCAAGGAAACCGTGCACGAAAAATGGAACACCAGCACCGCCATCCTGAGCGGCGACGTAATGCTGGTACGCGCCTATGAGTTCTTCCTGGGCATTGAACCCGCTAAACTCCCTACGGCACTGCAACTATTCAGTACCTGCGCCGCCGAGGTCTGCGAAGGCCAGCAGCTGGACATGAACTTTGAGAGCCGCAACAACGTGCAGATTGAAGAATACCTGCACATGATTAAACTGAAAACGGCGGTGCTGCTGGGCTTCAGCCTGGAGTTGGGGGCCCTGTTGAACAACGCCGCCCCTGAAGATGCCCGCCACCTGAAGGAGTTCGGGATCAACATGGGTATTGCGTTCCAGTTGCGCGATGATTTACTGGACGTTTACGGCGACCAGGCAAAGTTTGGCAAGCGCGTGGGCGGCGATATTGTCTCTGACAAGAAAACGTACCTGCTCCTGATGGCTTTGGAACGCTCTTCTGGCACCCAACGCAAAGAACTGGAGAAATGGCAAGGCCCCGTGGAGAACGGGCAGGAACAGCAGAAAGTAAAGGCGGTAAAGGAAATCTACGATGAGCTGAACATCCAGAACCTTACTCAGAACCAGATCAACCATTACTTCCAGAAAGGCCTGCACCATCTGAACGAGGTAAACGCGCTCAACAGCAAAAAAGAACTGCTCCGGCAACTGGCTATCCAGTTGATAGAGCGCGACAACTAAGCTTCAGGGCTGGTAGCAACAAAAAGCTTCTTTACCTGTTTTCAGCTTGTTTTACTCTAAACAGCCGGGAAACGCCTGAAGCGGTTTATCGTTCTTTCATGGTCAGTTGTCTTTAGCTGACGTGAGCAAAAATATGGTTTAGAATTACCTTCTGGTAGTAAGCGGCACTCCTACAGCAGTGGCAGCTTTTTACCGGGTTTAACAATATTGAGGTCAAAATCGCCCAGGCTTTCGTAAGCTTTGGGACCACTTCCTTCCGAAACACAGCATGGTCATCAGCATCACAATCATCCTTATTGCAATCACGGTCTTAATTTCTTTGTATGCCTGGCAGAACCAGAATTTGATGGAGAACTGGGTGCATCATCCGCAGTCGGTGGTGCGCAGCAAGGAGTGGTGGCGGCTGTTAACCTCGGGTTTTCTGCACGCCGATTTCATGCACTTGTTCTTCAACATGTTTTCGCTCTACTTTTTTGGAGGAGTGGTGGAACGGCAGTTCATGGCCATTTTCGGGTTTACGAACGGGGCCATCATTTTCGTGCTCTTTTACCTGGCAGCCATTGTCGTGTCTGACCTGCCTTCCATGTTCAAGCACAAGAACGACAGCCGGTATTATTCACTGGGAGCCTCTGGTGGGGTGGCGGCCATCATCTTCTCCAGCATTTATTTCAACCCGCTTTCTGAGCTGATTATTTTCCCTATTCCTTTTCCTCTCAAAGGATACATTTTTGGGGTGCTGTACCTTTTCTATTCTTACTACCTCAGCAAAAGAGGAAACGACGGTATTAACCACAGTGCCCACTTCTACGGAGCCGCCTTCGGGTTTGTGTTAAGTATCATCCTGGTGCCCGGACAAATCCAAAATTTCATCTATTCTATCCTGCAGTAGGTAGTACTTGCATTTCCTGAGGAAGTGCGCCTTTATCTTTTCTTCTGAACCTGCGTATACTATTGTATTACAGATGGTTTAAAGAAGGGGAGATAAAAGAAATGTTTAACTATATAAAGGTAGGAATTGTGCTCTGCTTCTGCCTGGCCCTGCAGTTTAGGGGAGAAGCACAGGCCTTCATGGCCGAAGTGGCTGCTACCAGCAAAGTAGCACGTATGAGCATGGCCGAGGGTATTGCCCAGAAAGACCGGCTGCTTCTGGATCTGGTTACCAAAGCCGGGTTAATGCCCGTTTTATCTAACGGGGAGGAGCATACTCTTTTCGCTCCCTCAGAACAGGCCCTCATGTTGCACCAAGGCGATTCTCCGGACCAGCTTAGGGCCTTTCTGGAGCAGCATATTGTGAAAGGTGCGCTCACCAAAGATGCCCTGCGCGATGGGGCAAATCTCAAAACCTTAAGCGGAAACAGCCTGCGTATCTGCAGGAAAAAGGGAACGGTGATGGTTTCAGGAGTGCGGCTAGAAGAAACAGATCAGTTATACGCCAACGGGGTTTGGCATAGGTTGAACGGCGCTTTCCAGCCGGGTAAACCTTCTTTGTAATTATACCTTATGTGAATGTAAAAAGGGCTGCCATCACCTGGCAGCCCTTTTTATTTGAACGGTTAAGTACTTGTGTTTTAGGAGCGTTTCACGTAAAACAGCCCTGAAACAGCGTTACCGGATGTTATCTGCCTCCACCTTGCGCTCAATGCTGGATACCGCCGAGGCCCCGAAGTACCCGATGGCTCCGTTGCTGATGTTACCGGGCGCGTTGGCGGGTGGGGCATCAAACGGGCCGCCGGTGTAGTACTGCATGCGTGAAAGCACCCGGAAAAACTCGTACCCGGGCCGGTCCAGCGAGAGCATTTCCACCTTCATCACGTCGCCCTCTTCCAGTTCAATGCCAATCTCGGGGTCGCCGTAGTTGCCGTCGTAGAGGTCATCGTTGATGGCTACTATTTCTTTGTCGCGCTCGCCGTTCACGTAGATGTTGAACTTGTAGAGATCGCCTTTGCCGGGGGGTTCCCGGAAAAAGATGGTGGCGTAGTAGCCCTCTTCTACCTGGGCGTTGCCTTCCTTGAAATGGTAGGTGAGAGAATCCAAGGTGCTCACGGGTTTCAGGAAGCTGCTGGCGGTGTACTCCTGGCCGTTCAGTTGCACGTTGAGGTAGTAGGTGTTGCCGCGCTTGCCTTGCAGTTGGCTCGTTTGGTACAGACCGTTGCCTTTGGCTTGCAGGATCTCCTCAAAGCCCTCGCTGTCTTTAATACTTACCACCGCGTTTTCCAATCCGGCGGCCGGACCTTGGTTCAGGTAACCTTTGGACGTAGAAATGCGCACTGTGTAAGGTCCCGGCTGATCGGTCACCAAGCCTTCTATGACCACTTTGGCGGCGTCCTCAGGTAAATCGTAGTCAATGACTTCCTCGCAGCTGCTGAACAAAAGCAGAGAGGAAAGCAGGGAAAACAGATATTTTTTCATGATCTATTATGGGTGATTCACTTAGAAATTGAAGTTGTAAGTAATAGCTGGGATGATCCCGAACATGTAGGTTTTCACGGCCTCGGTCTTGCTGGTATCGTCTTCGTTCTCCCGGAAGGCAATGGAGAAAGCATTCTTGCGGTTGTAAGCATTGTAGAGCGAGAGGCTCCAGCTGCTATCATGCTTCTTACCGGTAAGGCTGCGCGGACGGTCATAGGTCACGGCCAGGTCCAGGCGGTGGTAAGCGGGCAACCTGAACCCGTTGCGCGAAGAGTAGATAGGATAGGAGTGCCCCTCGTACTCAAACCGGCCCACGGGCATGGTGGTGGCTCCGCCGGTGGCGTATGTCCAGTTAGCCCCGAAGCTCCAGCGTTGGTTCAGTTGGTAAGTAGAAACCACGTTCACGGAGTGGCGACGGTCATAGCGTACCGGATAGGCTTTGCCGCCGTTGATGCCGGGTACAGTGCGGTCGGTTTTAGACCAGGTGTAGCCAATCCAGCCGGTGAAATCGCCTTTCTGCTTGCGCAGCATAAACTCCGCGCCATAAGACGTACCGGAGCCGCGCAACAGCACCGTGTCAATGCGGTTGTTCAGGAACACATCTGAGTTGTCTTTGTAGTCAATCTGGTTCTGCATCCACTTGTAGTACACCTCCACCGAGGCCTCAAACATGTTGTCCTGGAAGTTGCGGAAGTATCCGGCGGCCACTTGGTCGGCGATCTGCGGTTTGGTGTAGTGGTTGCTGGGGACCCACACGTCAAAAGGCAGCGAGGCGGTGGAGTTAGACAGCAGGTGCAGGTACTGGCGCATGCGGTTGTAGGAAGCTTTCACCGAGCTTTTCTCATCTACCTGGTACTTGGCTGAGAAGCGCGGCTCAAAGCCCATATAGTCTTTGATCACCTCCAGGGAACCGTAGTCTTTGCGCCCGATCTTGGTGAAACCATCCTCGGCGTACTCATACACGGTGCCTTTGCCCACGTTCGCGAAATACGAGAAGCGCAGGCCGTACTCCATAGAAAGGCGCGGCGTGATCTCATACTGGTGGCTCAGGTACGCGGCAGCTTCCAGGGCGTTTGAACCATCCAGCCTGATTTCGTTGAAGTAAGACTCGGGGCCTGGCTTCACTACACCCGGCTGGAACCGGTGGAACGTGCCTACCCACCCGAACTTGAACTGGTGCTGCGGATTGAGGTAGTAGGTGTAATCGTTTTTGAGGCTGTAGTCAATGATGTGCGAGGTCCAGGTGAACTCAGAGGATTTCTCTTTGGAGCCCAGCGAGTAGTCAAAGTCGGAGAAGATGAGCGTGGTGTTGGTGAACAGCTTGTCATTGAAGAGGTGGTTCCAGCGAAGAGTGGCGGTGGCGTTGCCCCAGTCAAACGCGCCGGAGTTGTTGCCTGCCACATCGCGCCCGAAGTACCCGCTCACGAACAGCCTATCCTTCGGACCCAGAATGTAGTTGGCTTTCAGGTTCAGGTCGTAGAAATAGAGCTGATTGTCTTTGATGCCTTCGTCTGAGCTGAGCTTGAAGAACACATCGGCGTAGGTTCTCCGGCCCGAGAGGATGAACGAGCCTTTGTCCTTCACGATAGGTGCCTCTACCGTTAAACGGCTGCTCAGCGTCCCGATTCCGCCCGAGGCCGCGAAGCGTTTGCTGTTGCCTTCTTTCATCCGGATGTCCAGCAGCGAGGACAGCCTGCCGCCGTGCTCCGCGGGGATACCGCCTTTGTAGAGCTGCACGTCCTTGATGGCATCGGCGTTGAAGACCGAGAAGAAGCCCATGAGGTGGGAGGCGTTGTACACGGGAGCCTCGTCCAGCAAAATCAGGTTCTGGTCCACGCCGCCCCCGCGCACGTAGAAGCCGCTGGTGCCCTCGCCGGCGGTCTGCACGCCCGGCGTCATCTGGATGGCCTTGATCACGTCCACCTCGCCCATGAGCGCCGGCATCTTCTTGAGCTCGGCCACCTGCATCTTCATGGTGCTCATTTCCATGCTGC
The DNA here is from genome assembly GCF_017355955.1 of Sabulibacter ruber. Classification (GTDB taxonomy): domain Bacteria; phylum Bacteroidota; class Bacteroidia; order Cytophagales; family Hymenobacteraceae; genus Nibribacter; species Nibribacter ruber_A. The sequence goes on from NZ_JAFFID010000002.1 coordinate 335,178, forward strand.
GCACGTTCTCGTCCTTCACGTCGGTGCTGGTGACCACTACTTCCTGTAGGGCAGTCTGGTCGTTTTTGAGCTCGATGTTCAGTTTCTGCGCACCGGAGAGCACCACGGTTTGGGTGTGGGTGGCGAAACCCAGGTAGCTTACCGCTACTGTGTAGGTGCCCTGCGGCAGGGTGAGGGAAAAGAAGCCGTACTCATTGGTGGCGGCGCCCACGCCGGAGAGCTCGCGCACGCTCACGGTGGCGCCAATAAGACCCTCGCCGGACGACTGGTCTTTCACATAACCACTAAGCGTTAGTTTTTGCTGGGCAGTGCCAGAAAAGGGGAGAGCCAAGAGAAAGGTGCAGAAGAAGAGCAGAAAAAGCAGTCTTCCGCGCTGGTTGTAATGAAGTGATTGCATGATACTGGTTAAGCATATATTCACTTCTTGACCATAGAAGCACCTTCTACCCCTATATAGATGCGCATTAATATTGTGTTAAGAAGACTAAACCGCTGATTCTTTCTATGAACCAAAAGATAGTTTAGATGAACTGCCCTGCTGTTTTAGAGGAGTTTTAGGTGAAATAGGGTCAAAACAGGGTCCCGGAAAAAAAGATGATAGGGGGAAGCAACCCTTTTCCCTGTCCTGCATCTTTAGGATGTAACGTAACTCCAACCACTATGAAAAAACAGAACATCTTCCCTTTACTGGCGGTTTTGGCCTTCTTTGTTGCTTTGTCCTCTTTCCGGACCACCGAAAGCGATGTTATAAAAGACGAACAAACCCGTGAGGTAGGGGCTTTCAAGAAGATTGGCTTGGCTTACCCAGCCGATGTGATCCTGCGCCAGGGCAATACCCACAGCCTGAAAGTAGAAGGAGATGCTGACCAGTTAGAGCAACTGGTCACCGAGGTAGAAAATGGCCGCTTGTCTATCAAGAGAAGAGACCGGGACAAGGAAATCAACTGGAACAATGGTAGGAGAAGAGTTACAATCTACATCACTGCACCAAGCATTGAAGGTTTGGCCGTGAGCGGCTCGGGTAAAATCAAAGGCGAAGGTACTTTTAAAGCTTCTTCCATGGATCTGGCCGTGAGCGGCTCTGGCAGCATCCAACTGAACGCCAGAGTAGACGAGGTTTCCAGCCGCATCTCGGGCTCTGGCAGCATTGAACTGGAGGGCGAAGGCAAGCAAAGCAAGGTGTCCATCAGCGGATCTGGTTCTTTGAGAGGCTACAACTTCAAAACCGATGAGTCTCAGGTAAGCATCAGCGGCTCGGGCACGTCTGAGGTAAACGCTACTTCAACCCTGAAAACCAACATCAGCGGCAGCGGGCGCGTGTTCTATGAAGGCTCACCCAGCGTAGACAGCCGCGTAAGCGGAAGCGGATCGGTAAGCAAACGGGGCTAACCAAAGATACAGTGCTCTGGAGTAGGTGCACCGCTGTCCATTCCCTATAGGGGCCGTTTATTCCCTGCATTTCGTAAAACGGTTCCAAAACAGCAGCACCTATGTTCCCACCAGAGCCATGCCAGCTAGTGCAAAGGAAATAAGCCGTAGTTTCTTCTGGTTTTTGGACCATGTTTGTAGAGAAACATGAAATGAAGGCAGATTTCCTGCACTACTGGCAAACTATTATAGCTAATAAAAACAGGTAGGTGGCCCGTAAGCTGCCTACCTGTTTTCTTTTGACGGCTACCTGTAGCAGGTTTGATGAAACCGGGTTGAAAGAAGTGTCTGTGTTTCAAAGCGCTTCAATCTAAGAAGCACAATAGGGGAAGAAGCGCCTTCTTTTGTCAAAAGGAGTGTACGCACCAAATTTCCCTAACATGAAAACCTTGTCTTTTTCCTTTCTTGTTGCCGTGGCGCTACTCAGCACGGCATGTATGAGCGGTTATCAGACCTTAATGCCCGCCGATAGACTGTCTACTATTCCTACGCCTGTGCACGGGCAGGAGGTAGAGGTCTTCTTTCCGGGAGAGCGCCCCAAAGACACGGCCTACGTGAAAATTGCGGTACTGGAGCACAAAGTAGAAGGCGAGGTAGCCTACGCCCAATTGGTAGAGCAACTGAAACAGAAAGCCCAACTGCAGGGCATGGACGCCCTTCTGCTCCTGGGTAAGAACCAGAGCACCAAACTGAAAAGCGACCAAGGCCTATTAGAGACGCTGGTAGAAATCACCTCGGGCGAAGAAATAAGAGACAACTACTACTCTGTCACTACCCATGAACTAAGCGGAGTGGGCATCAAATACAAACGCAACCTGCAATACTTGCCGGAGTACGTGCAAACCAAACAGGTGTATGCGCTGGAAAACGGAGCCGAAAAACCCCTGGCCACGGTATTGGTAGACTACCAGGGCTCAGACAAGAAAATAACAACGGCAAACCAGACCGACGAAAATACCTACCGGAACAACGTACAGCGCTACAACCTGCACCATCTCCTGAAAGAGGAAGGACCCAACTGGCGCTATTCTACCTATGGCGGACTGGTACAGAAAAGAAAGCTGATCAGCGACAAAGGGGCCGGTGTTCTGAAAACCGTCAAGATCAAGTACAATGCCGCCCAACTACCCGTTAAACTAGAGCTGTACAACGCCAATCTGCCCCTTACAGAAGTAATCACCATCGGCTACAATGAGCAAAATCAGGTGGTGGAGAAACAGGTTTTCCGGAACAAGCAGCTGTATCTGAAAGAAACCAATACCTATGACACAGCCGGTAAACTGGTAAGCACCCTGCATGAACTAATACACGAGGGCAAAAGCATTCCTGCCTTTAAAACAGTCTATAACTACTATTCTCTGCTTTCGCTTAACTGATTTCTGTTGCCCGCTGTTTTAAGGCTTATTTCCTGAAAACAAGCCAAATTCCGTCATCCAGCCAGTTTGCCAGAGAGCTTTCTTTAGCAAGCTGGCTGGATGGTTTTATTTCCAGCATTCCGGAAGCTTGCTATTCAGAAAATCTGAGCTATATTTTGTTGAGAAATCTCTTACAAAATACCCAAGCTTTCCCCCATGAAATATTTGCTTTACTCCTCGCTCTTAGCGGCTGGGCTGGTTAGTACTGGCTGCATGAAGCGTTATTGGCCAAACGGCACCGAAAACCGCCTATCCTCCATTCCAACTCCCTACCAAGACCAGAACAAAGAGGTAGAGGTGTTCTTTCCCGGGGAGTACCCGGCCGATAGCACGTATGTGAAAGTGGCAATTCTGGAGCATAAGGTTGATGGGGCAGTTGCCTACGGCACTCTGGTAGATGCCGTGAAATCCAAAGCCAAGCAGCAGGGCATGGATGCGGTGCTCTTGCTGAACAAAAACCAAAGTACCCGCCTGCAGAAAGAAGGACTGCTCGCTGAGCTGATTGCTGAAACCATAGCCGGGAGAGAACTGGAAGACGAATACACTTCAGTCACTACCCACGAGCTGGCCGGGGTAGGAATCAAATTCAGGAAAAATCTCAGCTATCTGCCCGGCTACATCCAGAAAAAGCAAGTGCTTTCACTTAACGGCGAAAAGGAAGAATTGCTGGCTTCAGTAGAGTTAAACCACCAGGGAATTGCCGGGAAAGTAACCTCAGCTTCTCCCGCAGATGAGCAAACCTATGAGCAGTACATCCACCAGTATGATCTTAACCATTTACTCAACGAAGTAGGGCCCCAGTGGCGCTATTCACAGGTGGTAGGGCAAATCAGGACAAGAAAGTTGTTGGGCAAACCCGGTAGCCCACCCCTGAAAAAGGTGAAGATCCAATACAATGAACAGTTGCTGCCCGCCAGACTGGAACTGAGATCTGGCTCTGATCTGCAGTCAGAATTCATTGACATCGCCTACAACGAGAAGCGACAGGTAAGTGGGAAAACCATCAGCCGGGGCAATAAGGTATTCCTGAAAGAAGTGAACAGCTATAGCCCAGACGGTAAACTGCAGACTACGCTCCATTACAAAATGGAAGACGGCAAAGAACTGCCTTTCCTGAAAACCGTATATCAATACTATTCCGCTGCCTCTCTGTAATGGATATTAAATGAAAGCGTTTCTGACCTGCTTTTAGGAGAACTGGTCAGAAACACTTTTGCTTTCAGGAGTTTGCCGGCTTCAAGGGAATGCTATTGCAGCGTGCGTGGCCGGTACAACAGGAAACCAACTTGCCCAAACACGCTCCAGCGGTGCTCATCATTGTCATAGTGGATGAAGTGCAGGGCCGCCGGCCCGATGGGCAGATGTAAAATAACCCCGGTGCTGGCCGTGAGTCTTGGGCGTTCAAACCCGTTGGCTCTGATGGCTTCCTGCATAGGACCTTCTCTCAGAGGCCTGTGAATCACATGCACATAGGTTTCGGTGCGCCATTCAAACTTGGTCAGGAAGGTGGTAGAATACCGGAGACCGGCCGCTCCGTACCGGGTGGCGCGGTACTTGTCCAGGAACAGCGTGCGGGAGTCTGGCAACGGCGCAAAAACCGGGGAACTGGTGAGCGATGACCGGTAATTGGAGAAGGTGCCCTGCGTGCTGACGACCCCTTCCAGAAAATAACCCCAGGTGCTTCTATCCTTGTTGAAGGGAAAATACTCTTCCAGCGTACCAGAGATCTGGAGCCATTGATGGTCTGCCGTGCGTCTGTCCGAATTTAGGGAAGTAGTGCCGGGTTTGTAGGCTTCCTCGCCCGTCACGCCCCGGATGCCCATCACCGCCCTTCGGCCGCGCGTGGAGTACATTTTGCGGTTCAGGGAGTTGCGCTCAAACCGAATAGCCGCCGTGTAGCCGGTGAAATCAGTCTCGTCCAGTACATCCTCAGAAGAAACAGTCCTCACGTTGGCGTACTCATCTTCATTGGAGAAATACGAGACATCCGTTACTACCCGGCTCCTGAAATTATGGCTGAACCCGGCTTGGATGCCCAATTTGAAATCACGCTGGCGCACCTGCGTGCTGGCGGCATCGCGGTTCAGGAAGTCGTTTACGTCACGGTAGTTGAGGGAACTGTACATCACCGATGGTTCCACGTAGAACGGCAGCTTGGCTGGTATATTCACCCTAAAACCGAACTGCCCGGCGGCATAGAACCGGCCTATGTTGGCGTTGGCGCCTACGGTGTACAGCAACCGGTTCAGGTAACGGTATTCCAAGCCCAGGTACAGGTTGTCTACCGGCCGGGTACTGAAAACGGCGCCCACCTCGGCGGTGGCGTTGTTGCTCTGCTGCGCGTCAATGCTTAGCTCATAACCTCCGGCCAAGCTATCAAAACGGATGCGCGGATAAATCCCTTTGAAGAAATCATTGGCGGCTAAACGGTAGTAGCCTTCCTCAATGTCGCCTATCTCATATTGGTTGTCATTGCCGCGGCGGAAGAAGTTGCGTACGTAGTTGTGCTGGTTTTCTTTCAGGCCCTGGATCTTAACGCTGGCGAAACGCGGCGGCGGTGCCTGCTTCTGGAACGCCTGCCTTCTTTGCTGCAAACTCACTGAGTCTACCTCGCGCCGGATGCGCTGTTTCATGAGCGGCAGCTTTTCCTCGGCGGCTTTTACCCCGATATCAATCAGGTCCCGCACCCGGTCAAAGGCAGTGGTGCCGTAACCCTCCAGATCGGGCTGGATGAGGATGCCGTTGGGGCCAACGGCCAGGGTATCGGCTACGTCAAAGCCCAGGAAAACCAGGGAAGAGCTTAGCAGTTCATCGTCTTTGTCATGCGGGTATTTCTTGAAGGAGACATCGCCCACGTTTACGCCAATGATCACGTCGGGCTTGAATTCTGTGCGCATCACATCGGTGGGGAAGTTGTTGAACAAGCCTCCGTCAAACAGGTAGCGCCCATCGGCCTGCCGGATGGGCCGGAACGCCAGCGGCACAGCCATGGAATTGCGCACGGCATCGGCCAGCGACCCGCCGCGCTGCACGATCTGCTGCCGCGTGAAGATCTCGGCGGTAAGGCTGCGGTAAGGCACAAACAACCTGTTGAAGTCATACTTGGAGATGGCTCCGCCTGCCGCCAGAGTAGAGGCCAGGGCATAGTTCAGGTTCACGTCGCTTACCAGTCCGCTGGTGGTCTGTACTTTGATGCTTTTCTGCAGGGAGATAGGCAAGCGCAACGCCGCCGGCGAGGGGTCTAAGCTGAAATAGTTGAAGGCGTGTTCTTCCAGCGGCCGGCCAGATACCCAGTACTGGAATTTAGGCGACAACACCAGGTCTTCAATGTCCTGGGGCGAGTAGCCGGCGGCGTACAGCGCACCCACCACAGAGCCCATGCTGGTGCCCACAATGTAGTCAATGGGAATGTTGTTTTTCTCCAGCACTTTGAGCACGCCCACGTGGGCCAAGCCTTTGGCGCCGCCGCCGCTGAGCACCAGGCCCACCTTCTGGGCAGAGGCTTGCCAGGAGACAAATAACAGCAGGAACAGGAATACCCTTAACCGAGATAAGAGTTTAATCATATGAAATCTGACTAGAAAATGAATCTGAAAGAATTGGCTTATTGCAATTGCTCTGTTCTCCTGGAAGCAGAAAGGGGGGGACTTTTCTGTTAAACGAGAAAACCGGTAAGAAAACACTAAAAATCAAAGGCAAAGCCGCTTAGGAGCACTTACTGGCATAGCCCGGAAAAGGTTGGAGTCCTGAACCAGAAAAGGCTTGGTTTTATCTTACCCGCCAAAGGCAAGGCAAATCTGCCCAGGAATCTTGCACAAATCAGAGGAGCACGGGCTTGGCTGCGGTGATTGGAAGTTCCGTTTCAGGGCCGTTTCAAGGATTTCAGTTGCAAAACAGCCTAGCGGGAGGTAGGGAAATTCAAGGGCGCTTGGTCTCCTGCAGCGGGACAATCCAGGGAGAATGCTGGTGCGGCAACCAGGGAACCCCGGCCAGGTTCACCGTTGAATCTACCAAAGGTTGGGAAGCCCGTTTGTTGAGGCTCACCTGGGTATGGGCAAACACTTGCACTTGCTTGTAGCCCTGTTGCCGGTACTTACGCTCCAGGAACTGACAATACTGCCACAGAAGGTCTGGGTGCGTGGCTACGGTACGAGCTTGTTTTGGAGTGAGATGGTTCTCTGGATACTCCCAGAACAGCTGGTTATCTGCCAGCACTTTAAAGCTGGCATAGCCGCTTTTGGTGCGCAGCATCATGTGCCAGGACATGCGATGCCCTTCCTCGGTCCAGTTAGGGTTGCCCGGAAACCACCAGTGCCGCAGCGGTAGGAGAATCTGAACCAGAAAATGGATTGCCAGAAGCCAGAAAAAAAGCCTTTTTCCGGTGCTTATTTCCTGAATGGGTTTTTCAGTGGGCGTAAATACCGGCTTCTTGCGGAGGAACCTTTTTCTGATGGTTTCCGGCGGAAAGAAGAACAAACACAAGGCCAGGGCCAGGTACGGGAAAATACCGATATGGAAGATGGCCGAGTTGAAGCCGTGGAAGAAGATGGCTATACAGAAGGCCAGGACCCGCGTACGTGGCCAGAGCAGCAGCGGAACAATGAGGAGATCAAAGAAGATGCCGCCGTACACCACCAGCTTCTGAAACCAGGCCTCCTGGAGAAGCCCGCCAATAAGCCAGAAATGCGTTTTGTTCCCAAACCAGACTTTAATGGGAATACCCGCCAGCCAATCTGCATTCATTTTAGCAACGGCGGCGTAGGTATAGACAATTCCCATCTGGGCCACAAAAACCCAAAGGCACCAGCGCGGGCAGGAAAGGGATTTCAGCTCCGGCTTGCGCCTGGCATCCAGAGAGGCGTACCGGTGGGCGGGTACCAGCAGCATCAGGAAACACAGCACCAGCAACAGGTAATAGTGGTTGTTGTAGCTGGTTTTCTGCATGAGGTAAGCGCCCCACCAAAGTACGGTGAAGAGGATAATGCTGGCCCGGTAATACAACCCTACCATCACCAGCAAGCCCAATACGGCCATAGTGCCATAGTAGAAGTACATGCCGTTACCGGGCAAAGGCCTGAGCCACTCAAACCCGATGAACGGGAAAAAGACCGTGGGCTCTACCAGGTTCTTCTTCACCCAGCCCGTTAGAATGGCACCGGCCGTCTCCAGAAACAACAGCAAGCCAAACAACCACCTGAACACAATAAGCGGCGCATTGTCTACCGGTTCACGGAGCCAGGTCAGGAATGAGGGTTTAGAAGTTTGTAAGACAGCGGTTGGGCCCATGGATAGTTGTACTCCAGGCAAGATAAAACAGTTGAATGTACAAGTCTACGGCTCTTTGCCCATGAAGTAAACCAAAAGAAACAGTCTTACACCAAAACAGCCCGGCATTACAAGTGCCGGGCTGTTTTAGAGGTGTTTTCAGGAAAAAAGGCTTGAAATGCTTTTTACCGGAGAGGCTTGGGAACTACCGGTAAGCTTTCGTGCCCCTCAGCATCTACAGCCTGCACGGCAAAGAAATAATTGTCTTTGGAGTACGGCAGGGTAGTGGTGGTGCCGTCTACGTAGATTTTCTTCTCCCACATAGGCGATGACGTCTCACGCATGAGAATGTAGTAGCCGATTGGTCTTTCACCTTTTGACGGTGCTTTCCAGCGCAGTTCGGTCTGGTTCGTGAGGTTGCTGGTGACCACGCCTACTTCCTCGGGTGAGGCCGGAGCCAATGCCAGGTTTGCCAACGTAGCCAGGTTCATGGCCGTGTTCTTGCGCACGTACTCAAAATCTACGTGCTCCGGGAAGTCGCCGTAGTTGATGCCGTTCTCGGTGCGTACGTTCTGGTGCTGGTACTGGTAGTTCTCGTTCATCTCACATACTCTGATGGCCGTGAAACCCGCTTGGCTGAATGGCGTGTGGTCGCCACCGCGCAGGAAGCGGTCGGTGCGGTAGTTCAGGACTACTTCCAGTTGCGGCACGTAGCGGGCGGTCATCTCTTTCATGTAGCGGGCCAGCTGGCGGCTGCGGCTGTCGTTCTCGCCGCCAATGCTCTTGCGCAGGGCAGCCATCTCAGGGGTCTCAAACGCCGGTACGCCTTCAGAGAAAATCCGCACCCGGGTGTTGTCTTTGAGGTTGGTCTCGTCTGAGAAGGAGTTACCGATCATGTCATTGTTGAGCATGGCTACCAGGTTCCAGTTCTCGGCCTTGGCTTTCTCTGCCAAATGCTTGGCCCCGTACAGACCTTGCTCTTCGCCCTGCACGCACACGAAGATGATGGTAGCCGGGAACTGCTGCTTGGCCATGACGCGGGCCAGTTCAATGACCGCGGCGGTACCGGAACCATCGTCATTGGCGCCCGGCGCTTTGCCTTTGACGTCCATCACATCGGTGTTGCGGGAGTCTATGTGGCCGCTCACAATGAACACGCGGTCATCATTGGGGTCGGTGCCTTTGAGGGTAGCCATCACGTTGGCCATCTCCACGTCTTCCTTGATGCGGCGGCCATCGGCTTTCACAATGTATTTGTCCTGCGTCACGGTCATGCGCCCGCCTGAGGTGGCGGCGGCTTTCTCCATTTCGGCTTGGGCCCAGTTGCGGGCGGCGCCAATGCCTTTCTTTTTGTCTTTGACGGTACTCAGTGAATGGCGGGTCTCAAAGCTTACCAAGCCGCGCACCAAACGCTCCAGCTCCTGGGCAGAAACCTGCTCGGTCATGGTTTTGATGGTGGGGTCTGTCTTGATGATATCCTGTGCCGAGGTGAGTTGGGGGAAAAGTAGGATGCCCAGCGCGGTGGCACCCGCCCGGGCAAACGAAGAAACAGAATGAAACATAAATAGGTTGTCTGTAGTTTGTGTAATCTGTCCTGTAATTTCCGTAATATTCCGCAGAAACCAATCCTTGGGGGTACCCAGAAGTGGTTTTTGGGATGTTTTCCAGGAATAAGGCAAAAACCGAAAGGTAAAATGTTCTTCGTGGAACATTCTATGATAAAAGCAACGTGAGTTGGTATAAGTACGTTCAACCCAAATCCACCAATCCAGAAAAACTATGAGCCAAAACATTTCGCCTGGCAAAGAATTCCTGAATAGTGTGCATTACTATTTTGACCAAGCCGCCCAGCACTCCAAACTAGACCCGGGCATCTTGTCGCAGATCAAGGTCTGCAACAGCGTGTACAAAGTGAATTTCCCGGTGGAGGTAGACGGGCAGGTGCACGTGTTTGAGGGAATCAGGGCCCAGCACAGCCAGCACAAGCTGCCCACTAAGGGCGGTATCCGGTACAGTATGCACGTAGACGAAGACGAGGTAGTGGCGCTGGCCAGCCTTATGACCTTCAAATGTGCCGTGGTGGATGTGCCGTTTGGCGGGGCCAAAGGCGGGGTGAAAATCAATCCCAGAACGTCTTCGCCTGAGATGCTGGAGAAAGTAACCCGCCGTTTTGCCACCGAGCTGATCAAGAAAAACCTGATAGGTCCGGCCGTTGACGTGCCCGCACCTGACTACGGAACCAGCAGCCGCGAGATGGCTTGGATTGCCGATACGTACCATACCTTCAAATTTGGGGAAACCAACGCCTTGGGCAGCGTGACCGGTAAGCCGGTGGGTCAGGGCGGTATCCGGGGCCGGAACGAGGCCACCGGTCTGGGAATTTTCTTCGGGCTGCGCGAAGCCTTTGAAGACACCGTGGTTCTGAAAGCCACAGGCACTTCTTCTGGCCTGGCCGGTAAACGCGTGATCATCCAGGGAATAGGAAACGTGGGGTACCATTCTGGTATGTTCCTGCAGAAGGAGGGAGCCATTATCATTGGCGTGGCCGAGCGCGAGGGCGGTATCTTCAACCCAGACGGCCTTGACATTGACAGCCTCTTCAACTATCGCAAACAAACCGGCAGTTTCAATGGGCACCCGGGCGGCAAATTTATTGAGAACTCCATTGAGATGCTGGAGTACGAGTGCGATATCCTGTTGCCTGCCGCCCTGGAAAACCAGATCCACAGCGGTAACGCCGAGCGCATCAAAGCCAAACTCATCGCCGAAGGGGCCAACGGACCTATCACGCAGGAAGCCGAGCGTATTCTGCACGCCCGCGGCGTAGTCATTCTGCCAGACTTGTACCTGAACGCCGGTGGGGTAACCGTGTCTTATTTTGAGTGGCTGAAAAACCTCTCCAACGTACGTTTCGGGCGGATGGGGAAACGCGCCGAGGAAGCCAGCCTCAAGCGTCTGGTGAGCACCATTGAGAAAACCACCGGCAAGAGCCTTTCCGCCGAGGAAAAGCTGCTGATCATCCACGGCGCCGATGAACGCGATCTGGTTTACTCCGGTCTGGAAGACACCATGATCACGGCCTACCAGGAGATGCGCGAAGTGACCCACCAGGTCAAAGGCATTACCGATCTGCGCACCGCCGGTTTCTACGCCGCCATTGAGAAGATTGGCGTGAGCTACCAGTCACTGGGTATCTTCCCGTGATTTGTTTTAAGGCTCTTTTTGCTGAAACAGCTTGAAAACGGAACGCCTCACTGGAGTAACTCTGGTGAGGCGTTTTTGTGTTTTTGCTTTCGCTTGGATTGTTTCTGCTGATGCTGGCGTAGCGGCGGCTTTTCTATGGATTTATGGGCTACTTTTTCCATAGTTGGCGATAAGCGCTCACGACCGCGGGGCCCCGTCTTCCGCGCTCGCGCTGTACCAGCTTCCTTTGCTTCCCTAGCGGTCGCAATGCCTGCGGCACCGGAACCTGCTAAGGCGCTCGCTCGAAAGACTGGAATCGGCTTCTTCCAACTGGTGCGTTGTATATCAAAGCATAGCACGCTATTTAAGGTCTTACCCTATTGCTTTCCTTGAGTATTTCCCATGGTTCAAGTCTGTGACTTGGACCTGCCATGAGGGCAGTTTGCAACTGCCGTGAGGCGCTAGCCTCAAAGACACGATTGCTGATCCGCTGGCGCGAGCCTCCGGCTCGTGTCCGCACGCATTCCAGAAATGCTTTTCTGAACAGTAATAGAGGCCAAAAACCGCAGAGTCATCCTTCAAAACGAGTAGGAAGATGTTTACGTCAGCCAATCTAAACCTCTGTTTTCAGCCAATTTCCCAAAAAACAGCTTCAAAACGCGGCAACGCTACATGTGCAGAGTTTTTCCGGCAGAAAGTGTAAGTTAGGGGCAGTACCTACTACTAATAGAACAAACCTTTACGTACAACGTTGGAGAATCCGGCACTTCGCGAGGAATTTGTTAAGCTCATCGCCCAGGATCAGGCCTTGATCCATAAGGTATGCAGTATGTACTGCCGGGACCCCGAGGAGCGGAAAGACTTGTTCCAGGAGATTGTGCTGCAACTCTGGAGGTCTTTTCCTTCGTTTAAGCACGAGTCCAAAGTAAGTACCTGGATGTACCGGGTGGCCCTGAACACGGCCGTCTCCAGTTTCCGGAAAGAAAGCCGGCGGCCGCACCACGGCTCCCTCTCTGACATGGACCTGCAGATCCCGGCCTCGCCGGATACCTCCGCAGAGTACGAATTGAAAATCAAGTACCTCTATGCCGCTATTGACCAGCTCTCACAGGTAGAGAAGGCTATTGTGATGCTGTACCTGGAAGATAAGTCCTACGAGGAAATGGCCGATATCATTGGCATTACCAAATCGAACGTAGGCGTAAAGTTGAACCGCATCAAAGCGAAATTAGAGAAGCTGTTAACCCCGGTGTATGATGAAATTAGATAGCCTCAAAGATACCTGGAAAGCCTACGCGGCGCAGACAGCAGCGGCCCACCAGGTCACCGAGCACCAGATTGCGGGCTTATTGAAGGTCCGGACCGAGAATGCCGTGACCAAGCTCAAGCGCAACATCTACTTTGAGTTGGCAGTGCAGGCCTTCACGGTCTTGCTGTTTGGCGCATGTGCTATTCTGGTGAAAGTAGATGTCGCGTTTCAGGCACTCTGCGTGATTATCATGGTGGTGTGTCTTCCGTTTCTGGGCTATTTCTGGGCGCGCCTCTCTTACGTGAAAACGCTGAACGTAACCACCGCCAACCTAAGGGCTACCCTGCGGAACCTCATTGAAATGCTTACCAGCCTCACCAGACTCTATTTCTGGACCAATATGCTGCTGGCGCCTATTGGCCTTGCTGCGGGGCAGTTGGCCTACCTGAAATTGGCCAAAGGCATCAACATCTCACACCTGCCCTGGGAGCAGATGTACCTGCGCCTGATCCTAGGTTTTGTGATTGGCGCTGTGTTGGGCTACTTCTTCCTGAAGTGGTACATCCGAAAGATGTTCGGGGATCACCTGAAGGCTTTGAAAGCAGCTTATTGTGAGTTAGAGACTGTGGATGTAGCGGCGTAGTTCTTTCTAAAGCCTTTTTGCCACTGATGTTCAATACTGCTTTTTTTGTTGTCTCTGGCGTAGTGTACGCTGATTCAGTGGCTCATAAGCTTAGTTGTTTCATAGCTACCCTCCGTGCGCTCACGGCCGCGGGGCCCCGTCTTCCGCGCTCTCGCTGTACCAGCTTCCTTTGCTCCCTTTCGGTCGCAATGCCTGCGGCACCGGAACCTGCTAAGGCGCTCGCCCGAAAGACTGGAATCGGGGAAAGTAGTAGAAGCAGAAGCAGTAATGATGGAATCGTGTGATGGTGGAACCGTAGAGACAAGGCACTGCCTTGTCTCCTGCGCGCAATGTTCTTCTCATGGTTCAAGTCTGTGACTTGGACCTACCATGATGGCAGTTTGTAACTGCCGTAAGGCACTAGCCTCAAATGGCACTACCTGATAAATCTTATTTTTGCCTTAAATCTGCTGTGAGCTGCGACGCTTTCCTAAGCAGATGATAGCAGATTCATCCATTCCCATCATGTAGTTCCTGCAGAAAAATTTCCCCAAAACTGTAAGAATTAAACAGTTCTGCAGACTAACTAGTCAAACAGCCTCTCTAACAAACCTACCCTTTATGATTAAACTATTACTTTCTCACCAGTGGAAGGAAGCTTCTCGTTCCAGTGTGTGGCAGAAGAACTTAGCCGTGAACCTGGTGCTTGGCTTTTTCATGCTGATTATGCTCCTGTATGTGGTGCTAATCGGCTTTTTTATGAATGAGCTGGTGCAGGCACTGAAACCAGGATCCAACACGGTGGAGATGGTAAACCGGGCGTTGCTCTACTATTTTCTGACAGACCTTGGTTTGCGGTTCTTCATGCAGGAACTACCGGTATTAGGGATTCAGCCTTACCTGCACCTGCCAGTTGGCAAAGGAAAGCTGGTGCATTTCGTGCTGTGGAAATCTATTACCAGCCTGTTCAACTTCCTGCCGCTGCTGATGTTCATTCCGTTTGCCGTGAGAATGTTGCCCGAGGTGTATGGCACCGGCGGTACCTGGATGTGGGTTCTGGGTATGTTCTTGATTACGCTGGTGAACAACTTCTTAACCCTTTACTTCAAGCGGCAATTGGTAGAGAAACCTTTGGTAACGGTAGGTTTCCTGCTGGTAGTGGTTGCCCTGGCCACGCTAGATTATCTCAACTTCATTTCTGTAGGAGCTGCTTCCGGCATTTTCTTCCACGCCCTGGGGGCTAACATGGGGTGGGTAGCAGTGCCTTTAGTGGCGTTTGTAGCCATTTACCTGCTCAACTACAGGTTCCTGATTGCGCATACTTACCCAGAGGAGATGCGTGTCCGCAAGCAATCCAGCATAGGCGAATCCGCTGAGATTGGTTTTCTGCAGCGTTTTGGCGAACTGGGGACTTTGATTGGCCTGGAATTGAAACTGATCATGCGCCACAAGCGCTCCAAGTCCACCACCATGTTGTCCATCGTTTTTCTGGCGTATGGCTTCTTGTTCTACACCAACAAAATGTACACCGATGGGTTTGCCATGCTCATTTTCCCGGGCATTTTCATGACTGGTTTCATGATGATGAGCTACGGGCAGTTTGTGCCGGGCTGGCAGAGTGCCCACTTTGATGCCTTGCTCACCAAACGGCTGAGCCCCTATACCTTCTATTTGGGCAAGTTCTGGATGTTTGTGCCAGCTTGTGCCTTTGCTTACCTGGTAACGCTGCTGTACGGGTTTATGCCCACCATTGGCGGTAAGATTATGGCCATCAATACGGCCTGCTTCCTGTACAACATAGGCGTTAATACGTTTGTGGTGCTGTTCATGAGTACGTACAACAAAAAGCGCATAGACCTGAGTAAAAGCGCCTCCTTTAACTGGCAAGGTGTAGGAGCCTCGCAGTTCATCATGATGCTGCCCACGCTCATCATTCCTATCCTGATTTACCTGCCGTTTGGACTGATGGAAAACCCGTGGTGGGGCATAGCCGCCATAGGACTGTTAGGTGTCCTGGGATTTATCTTCCACAGGCAATTACTGGGCGTGGTGGTGAAGCGCTTCCAGCGGGAGAAATACGCCATTGCCGCCGGCTTCCGCCAGTCCTGATTTCACCTTGTTTTCTGAAAAATAGCTTCAAAACGATATGATAGAAGTACGCGATCTTCAAAAGAATTACAACGGTGTTACCGTGGTGAACATTCCGTCTCTCCTTGTGCAGAAAGGGGAGACCATTGGCCTGGTAGGCAACAACGGAGCCGGTAAGACCACTTTCTTCCGGATGATCCTGGACCTGATCAGGCCCACGCAGGGGCAGGTGTTCAGCAAAGGTGAAAACGTACGCTCCAACGAAGACTGGAAGCAATACACCGGCTCGCACCTGGACGAAGGCTTCCTGATTGACTTCCTGACCCCGGAGGAGTATTTCAGCTTCATTGGTAAGCTGAACGGATTGACTTCCGGCGATGTGCAGGCGTTTCTGGAGCGCTTCCGCGATTTCTTCAACGGCGAGATTCTGGAGCAACGCAAGTACATCCGTGACTTCTCTAAGGGGAACCAGAAGAAGGTGGGCGTTGCCGCCGCAGTGATGTCAGACCCGGAGCTGCTGATCCTGGATGAGCCCTTTGCCAACCTGGACCCAAGCTCCCAGATCAGGCTCAAAAACCTGTTGAAAGACCTCAAAGCCCAAGGCATGACCATGCTCATCTCCAGCCACGATCTTAACCACGTGATTGAGGTTTGTGACCGCATCGTTTTGCTTGAAAAAGGCAAGGTGGTGGAAGATATGAAAACCAACGAAACCACGCTCCAGCAGCTGGAAAGCTACTTTACAGTATAGTTGTCCACAATGGTTGATGTGGATAGAAGCTAACAGCCGCTAGACTTATCCACAGCTCTCAGGAAGGCAAAAGCCCCTTGTTTTACAGCTATTTTCCAGAAAGTAGCCGTAAAACAAGGGGCTTTTGCTGTATTTACTAACGCGAAAAGAAGCAGCTATAGCAGAGTTTGTAGTGCTTAAAGCCCTCAAATAAAACGCAGCCGAGAAGCCAGGAGGCCACGCATCGGTTCTGGGCCGGATTCTGGAAATCACCTCAAAAACGACAGCCGCTCTGGTGCGTATAGAAAGGCCTTACAGAAGATAAATGGATTCACTGACCCACGCTGCCATAGGTGCTTGTCTAGGCGAACTGATGCTCTCCAGAAAGTTGGGAAAGCGAGCCCTGCTTTGGGGAGCCTTTGCCCAGAACTTCCCAGACATTGACACCATTGCAGCGCTGTGGCTGGCGCCTTCCAGAAACTTGCTGGTCCACCGGGGCTTTACGCATTCCTTTCTGTTCGCCTTCCTGGGAGCGCTGCTGCTAACGGTCATTGCCAACCGGTGGCACAAGGCCCAAGGCGTACCCTGGCGACACTTCTTCCTGTTTTTTCTGGTGCAGTTACTGGTGCATGACCTGTTAGATACCTGCAATGCCTACACCACTGGTTTGCTGGAGCCATTCTCCCAAAAGCGCTTTTCTTTTCACTTGCTGTATGTGGCAGATCCGCTTTTTACCATATGGCCACTCATCGCATTGGGGGTTCTACTTTTGCTCAAATCTACGAACCTGAGAAGGGTACGCTGGGCAGTGGCAGGGCTGGGGTTAGCCGGAGCGTATCTGGGTTATGCCGCTTTTAACAAAAACCAGGTGCAGGCTCAGGTAAAAGCATCTTTAGAGCAGCAGCAGATAGGTTCTTCGCGCTTCTTTCTCACGCCCACGCCCTTTAATACCTGGCTCTGGATGGCGGTGGTAGAGGCAGATTCTGGCTTGTACGTGGGGCATCGCTCGGTTTTCTGGCCGAAGTCTTCCCAGGCTGATTTCAGGTTCTTCCCCAAAAATCAGGAACTGCTTTCTAAGGCAGAGGACCCGCAGGAGGTAGAAGATCTTAAAGTGTTCGCCGATGGGTACTACACGCTAGACCACTGGAATGACACCTTGGTGTTTAACATTCCCCGGTTTGGGCAGATGCAGGGTTGGCAAAACCCCAATGCCCGGTTCACTTTCCATTATTTTCTGAGTCCGCCGAGGCTGGACAACAAACTGGTGATGCAACGCGGCAGAGCCAAGGGCTGGTCTGGGGAAGCCTTCCAACACATGCTGCAGCTTATTTTTGCGGAGTCAGAGAGAAATGCCTCTGAAACTACCCGCCGGTAACATTTGGGCAGTGTCCTGCGAATGGAGGCTATAGAACTGATTTCGTTTATTACCCTTTTTCCGTTAATCTGAAAGAAACCTACCCGTGGCATATCTGCTGAGAAGCATAGATTGGTTGCTTATCTGGAACATCCTCTACTTTGTGGTATTGGTGGCTGTTTGTTTGCGCATTATCTATGACACAGGTTCTACCTCCAAAACGCTGGCCTACCTACTGCTGGCCATCTTTGTGCCCATAGGCGGCATTGTGATTTACTTCTCCTTCGGGATAAACTATAAGAAGCGCCGCATTTACACTAAAAAACTGGTGGAAGACGAGATCTTCCTGCGGAGGCTGGAGGAGCGGGTACATGCCCATACAGAAGAAACACTGGCGGCCAGCAGCCCTACCGTGCAAGGCTACACAGAACTGGTAAAACTGTTGCTCAACGATGGACTGAGTCCGCTCACGGGAGGAAACCACGTGAAACTTCTCCTGAACGGTGAGCAGAAATTCCCCGAGGTGTTGCAAGCCCTAAGTCAAGCCCGGCACCACATCCATATAGAATACTACATCATTGACAACGACCACATAGGAAACCAAATCAAAGACGTCCTGATCCAGAAAGCACGGGAAGGGGTAAAGGTGCGGTTTATCTATGACGATTACGGCAGCAGATCTATCCGGCGCAAGTACGTAAAGGAACTGAAAGCTGCCGGGGTAGAGGCGTGCCCTTTCCACAAGGTCCACTTCCTGCTGCTGGCCAACCGATTAAACTACCGGAACCACCGCAAAATCATTATTGTAGATGCCCACACGGCTTTTGTGGGCGGCATTAACGTGGCAGACCGCTACATCAATAATCCCGATGACCTGAAAAGGTTGTACTGGCGCGATACGCACCTGCGCATAGACGGCCCCGGAATCTACTACCTGCAATACATCTTCTTCTGCGACTGGAATTTCTCCTCGGGCCAGCAGTTACGTCCGCACGAAGGGTATTTCCTGGCCCGGCCGCAGCCCCAGTCCCATTCTCTGGTGCAGATTGCCGCCAGCGGCCCAGATTCCCCTATGCCCACTATTTTGTTTTCCTTGTTGCAGGCTATCTATCTGGCGCAAAAGGAAGTTCTCATCACTACGCCTTATTTTATCCCCGGCGAAGGAATTCTGCAGGCACTCACAGTGGCGGCTCTGGGTGGCGTGAAGGTGAAATTGCTGGTGCCAGGGATCTCAGACTCGGCGCTGGTAAATGCGGCCGCCTGGTCTTATTATGACGATATGCTCAATGCCGGGGTAGAGATTTACCTGTACCAGAAAGGCTTCATCCACTCCAAAACTGTGGTAATAGACGGGACCATCAGCATGGTAGGCACCGCTAACATGGATAACCGCAGCTTTGAACTGAATTTTGAGGTGAACGCCGTGGTGTATGACGGAGACATTTCGCAACAACTCAGGGATATCTTCTACCAGGATCTGCAGCACTCTCAAAAGATTGACCTGGCAGAATGGCGTAACCGGCCGCACCTGAAGCAGTTCTTTGAGAAACTGGCGCGGCTGCTCTCTCCGTTGCTGTAGAAGCTTTATCCTGAAGATTACTGAACCGGCTTCTTCTACTATGTTCTTCTGGCAGTTCGGTTATGCCTTCTGAAGATGGTAGTAAAGCTTAGGTTTAGCTAAGAAATATCCCCTTTACCTGTACCTGTTTATCAGGTCTTTTCCCGAAAACAGGTCTGAAACTGCCTACAGCTCAAAGCCCAGGGTACACCGTTGCCCAACCAGCGCCGATATGTTCTGGCGCAGTTCCAGGGTAGTTTTTATTTCCTTGAATTCCTGCTCTGAGCGGGCTTTAATCTCTTTGCGCTGCAGGGCCTCCAGAAAGCGGCGCACATCATCTGGGTTTTCCAGCAGCAGGCTTGGCACCTTGGTGGGTTTGTCGTCTTCGCCTTTGGCCACCATGGTGAAATAAGAGGTGTTGGTGTGCTTTACAAAACCAGACTTCACGTTCTCGGCAATGACTTTGATGCCAATCACCAGCGAGGTACGTCCCACGTAGTTCACCGAGGCCATTAAACTCACCAACTCGCCTACTTCCACGGGCTGCAGGAAATTGACGCCGTCCACGGTCACGGTTACGCAGTAGTTGCCGGCGTGCTTGGCGGCACAGGCGTAGGCCACCTTGTCCATGAGCGAGAGCAGAATACCCCCGTGTATCTTCCCCCCAAAGTTGGCATAACTGGGGATCATCAACTCAGTGAGGGTAGTGCGGGAGTAGGAAACTGGTCTATAGAAATCAGGTTCTTCAAGAGGCTTTTGCATGGCCGTTTTTACGCTGTTTTCCTAAAAGTAAGGCAAAAAGAGCAAAACTTCCTGCTCTCAGTGAGCCCAAGAAAGGCAATGGAACTTCACAGGGTTGGGTGCTACTTGATATGTAAAGGAAGTTTTTTACTGCTTAGGTTTTTGCCGAAGGTTTCCTGAAACATCAACTCCAGGTTTCATTACTGAAGAGCAGTAACAGCATTGCGAAGAGAAGGTGTAATGAAACTAAACTGATGAGAGTACTTCTGAAGCGTGGTGTCCCTTGGTTAAAATCAACTAAAAGCCCGTAGGCGGGGTACTGAAGTAGGCCTAAACTAATAATAATGAATTCAGGAGCAGGGCTCATAAATACCATTGGCATAGAAGCCCAGGGAAATAAAAGAAAGGCAGGGCCATACCAGCCATGACCACCTCCCGCCAGAAAAACCACAGTAATCAGCAGGATTGGGGTAAGTAGAGACAAAATAAGTGTCCACTTAAGGGTTGAAAGCATTGATCAGAGTTGCTGGTATTGATGTTAGGAAGAGAGCTCCTACAGGAACACCACGTCATCAATCACCTTCTCGCCCATCTGGGTGTTGATGAGGGTTACTACTTTGGTTTTGGCCATGTTAAGTTCGTGCTTGAGCGGGGCCGAGGTGAGGCGCACAAACAGTTTGCGGTTGCGCACAAACACTTCCTGGGTTTTAAGGGAAATGGCTTTGCCCATGATTTTCTCCCAGGAGCTTACCAACTGCACCTCGCTCAGTTTCCCGTTCAGCTTATACGCTTTCAGCATGGCGTCAATGCTGTCTTTCAAGGTAATGGTATCGGCTTTGCGCATAAACGGACTGGTTGGGTTAAGCGGACGCAGGGACATAGTGGAGTGGTTTTTTGGTTGTGCTATGGCGCTAAATTACTCCATTTCTACACGCCTAGCAGGGGTTAGGGCAGATGAATTTACCAACTCAGTTATCCCCAGAACAAAGGAGTTTTTCCCCTTCTGTTTTTGCCATATTGTGCATAAAACATCGCGAAAACTGCTTTTTTACGGCCTTCTTGGAAAACTCTGTGTTGGTACTGTTCATTGTTCTGCCAGCCCCTTGTGTATAAGTAAAAGTAGCTAAAAGGTTGGGTTACTCCAGAAAGACTTCTCACAATTTGGTAGCATCAGCATCATCTCCGCTGGCGCGAGCCTCCGGCTCGTGTCCGCACGTATTTCCGGAAAAATATAATCCCTCTGTTTTGTCCTCCTGAAAGGATCTTGTGAGCGAGCAGTAATAGCGTTTCTCCAAGGCTTGTCTAGCTCGCCCACAAGATCTTTCCAAGATGACAAACAGGAGGGGAATTCCTTTAGAAAGGACCAAAATACCGAAGCAGGAAACAAAGATTTTCTGAATACGTGCGGACACGAGCCGGAGGCTCGCGCCAGCGACAAAGTTGAAACTAGAAGCAGAATCTAAATTCTACCAACTAGAACTCCTCATCATCAATGGTGACCGCCGTTCCTGCGGCAATCCTGAATCTTCGGATATTCTCGGAGAGTGGCCTAAGAATGGCGTCGGTGCGTTCCAGGTGCGTGTCGGTGAGGAAGATCTGCCCGAAGGTGTTGTTGGCTACCAGTTGCATGAGCTGCTGGATGCGTTTCTGGTCCAGGCGGTCAAAGATATCGTCCAGGAGCAGGAGCGGTTTTTGGCCGTTTTTCTGGGAAAGTACCTCAAACTGGGCCAATTTGAGGGCAATCACGTAGCTTTTCTGCTGCCCCTGGGAGCCGTAGTTCTTCACGCTTCGTTGGTCCATTAGAAACACAAAGTCATCTTTGTGCGGGCCCACGGTGGTGCGTTGCAGCATCAGATCTTTGCGCTGGCTCTGGTCCAATAGATACGCATAGTTCTGCTGAATCAGTTGGCTCTGGTAACTTAACGTGACTAGCTCAGAGGAATCTGACAGATGCCGGTAGTGGCGCTGGAACACCGGCTCAAAGGTCTCCAGGAACGCGGCTCTTCTAATGCTTAGCTCGGTGCCCAGCGGCATCAGCTGCTCGTCCAGAATCTGCAGGTACTCTTTGTCCACGTAGTTTCTTTCGTAAAACTGCTTCAATAAAGAGTTGCGCTGCTTTAGCACATAGGTGTATTGGATGAGCAGCTCCAGGTAAGAGTGGTCTAGCTGGGCCATGAGGCTGTCAAAGAACTTGCGGCGTTCCTCGCTGCC
Source organism: Sabulibacter ruber (assembly GCF_017355955.1). Classification (GTDB taxonomy): domain Bacteria; phylum Bacteroidota; class Bacteroidia; order Cytophagales; family Hymenobacteraceae; genus Nibribacter; species Nibribacter ruber_A. Next base: position 357,022 of record NZ_JAFFID010000002.1, read on the forward strand.
TTCCCTGATCAGGTCGGTATCATACGGCGAGATCAGAACCACCGGAAACTTGCCCACGTGCTCACTCACCCGCTCATAAGGGGTTTTATTGATGGTGATAATCTTTTTCTGTCCGGTTTTTAAATAACACTGAACAGCGCTAACTTTTTCGTCTGTTTTAAATCGGCCCCGTACAATAAAGTAGTCTTCGCCCTCTTTGATGTTTTGTTGATCTGAGGCGGTGAAGGCGCTTTTGGTGAGCGAGAGATAGTAAATAGCGTCCAGCAGATTGGTTTTGCCGCTGCCGTTATCGCCAATGAAACAGTTGATGTGGGTAGAAAAAGGCAAGGTGGCCTCCTCGTAGTTCTTGAAGTGCAGGACATGTAGATTTTCGAGGAGCATGAACTTGTTTTCAGATTTTTACTTAATTTCGCATGATAGAATATCTTACAGAACCATCTTTACGCTAATTCTAACAAGAAAAGGCGTTTTGGGACGTTCTGAAACTTTGACTTAACCCTTACGAACAAAACATACAGTATGGCGGAGACAAAAGCAGCGAAGACGAAAGATGCGAACAAGGCAAAGGTAAACGCTGCCCCAGCATTTTCAAAAGAGACCTACTTGCGCTGGTATGAGATGATGCAGCTCATGCGCAAATTTGAGGAGAAAGCCGGTCAGTTGTATGGCCAGCAGAAAATCAAAGGTTTCTGTCACTTGTACATTGGACAAGAAGCATGTGCGGCCGGTGCCATCACCGCGCTCACCAAAGACGATAAATGGATCACCGCGTACCGTGACCACGCACACCCACTTGGGTTAGGAACTTCTCCAAACGCCGTAATGGCCGAGCTGTTCGCGAAAGCCACCGGTTGCTCCAAAGGCAAAGGCGGTTCCATGCACATCTTTGACAAAGAAGTAAACTTTGTGGGTGGCCACGGGATTGTAGGCGGTCAGGTGCCATTGGGCGCTGGTCTGGCCTTCGCCGAGAAATACAACAAAACCGGCAACCTGTGCATCACTTACATGGGCGACGGTGCCGTTAGACAAGGTGCCCTGCACGAGGCCTTCAACATGGCCATGCTGTGGAAACTGCCCGTGATCTTCGTGATTGAGAACAACGGCTACGCCATGGGTACTTCGGTACAGCGTACCTCTAACGTAACCGAGCTCTACAAACTTGGTTTGTCTTATGACATGCCTTCTGAGCCCGTGAACGCCATGCGTTGCGAAGACGTGCACGAAGCCGTAGCCCGCGCCGCTGAGCGTGCCCGCGCCGGTGAAGGCCCAACCCTGTTGGAGTTCCGTACTTACCGCTACAAAGGTCACTCTATGTCTGACCCCGCTAAGTACCGCACCAAAGAAGAGTTGGAGAGCTACCGTAACCAGGACCCAATTGAGAGCGTGCGTTTCACCATCCTGGAGAACAACTACGCCACTGAGCAGGAACTGGAAGAGATTGACAACAAGATCAAGGCCCAGGTGCAGGAGTCTGTGGAGTTCGCCGAGAAGTCTCCGTACCCAGCCCCAGAAGAACTGTACACCGATATCTATGTAGAGAAGGACTATCCGTACGTGATGGTCTAAAAAACCGCGTTTGCGGGAACCAGAGCTAAGATTTTGGGGTTCAGCGGACAAGGCTTTTTAACAGAGTAGCATCTAATCATTTTTTATACTTACTGATGTCTAATAACACAATGAAGCGAGAGAGCGAATTCGAGCTAGTGGAGAATCCAGATGCGCTGGCCGAACGCCTTGTGCAATCAGAGGAATTTGTGGTGCGCCATAAAAACTTGCTGATAGGTTTGTTTGTGGCCATTGCGGCCGCAGTAGTGGGCGGTTTCCTGTACTACCAGAACCAGCAAACTAAAAACCAGGAAGCATTGGCCGCTATGTTCCAGGCTGAGTATTATTTTGAAGCAGACTCTCTGAACAAAGCATTGAACGGTGATGGCCAGAACGATGGTTTCAAAGCCGTAGCCGATGAATACAGTGGTACAAAGGCTGGTAACCTGGCCAACTTCTATGCCGGTGTGGCTTCTCTGAAGCAAGGCAAATACCAGGAGGCCCTGAACTACCTGGAAGAATTCAAGTCTGATGACCTCTTGCTGCAAGCCCGTGTGTACAGCCTGCAAGGCGATGCAAACTTAGAGTTAGGCAAGAAAGCAGAGGCTGCGGAACTGTACAAAAAAGCAGCTGAGCACAAAGCCAATGATTTCTTCTCACCACAGTACCTGATGAAAGCTGCCGTGGCCTATGAGTCTGCGAACCAGTTCTCAGAAGCCATTGAGGTATACGACCGTATCATCAACGACTACCCGCTGAGCCCAGAAGTAAACGACGCCAAGAAATACAAGGCTCGGGCCGAAGGTTTAACCAAGAAATAATCTCTCGCTTGAGATACTTAATTACGGAGCGGCTGCTGAAATAAAATTCGGCAGCCGCTCCGTTTTTTTATGCATTTTTGCGTACAACCGTTTCCGGGCTCTTTCCAGTAAAACAAGCTGAAAACATAGCCCAGACCACATTTCCCTTAATCAGTTAAAAGCAATGGCAAGCGCCTTAAAGAACCTTAGCGAATACAACTCTGATCGCCTACCTGATATCTCCGGCAAAAAGTTTGGCTTAGTAGTAGCAGAATGGAATAAAGCCATTACCGATGCCCTGTGCAAAGGAGCCTATGAAACCCTGCTGCAGCACGGGGCCAAACCAGAGAACATTGTCCGTAACACAGTGCCCGGTAGTTTTGAGTTGACTCTGGGATCGCAGTACCTGGCACAAAGCAATGAAATAGACGCGGTGATTGCCTTAGGCGTAGTGATCAAAGGCGAAACCAAACATGACGATTACATCTGCCATGCCGTAGCACAAGGATTAACCCAGGTAGGTCTCAAATTTAATAAGCCGGTAATCTTTGGCCTAGTGACCACCAACGACGAGCAGCAAGCCTGGGACAGAGCCGGTGGCAAGCACGGTAACAAAGGCGTAGAAGCAGCAGCTACCGCCATCCAGATGCTGAACTGGGTGCAGTAGAATCTTTTATATACAACAAAATAGGAAAGGCAGCCACGTGAATGGCTGCCTTTCCTGTTTTGAACGCTTAACTATGTAATTAGAACTTAAGACCTAAGCTGATACCAGCTCGGCCAATAAAGCCACTAAGGCCGGCAGATTGGATATCATCCTCATCGCCGCTTTCTACTTTCACGGAGCCGGTAGTGTATTCAGGGCCCAGGAAAATATCAAAGGAAACTCTGTCTTTGAAGATCCATTGCCTTCCGGCAACTAATCCGCCACCAAAATTGGTCATGCTGCCTTTGTAACTGCCCTCTGAAAAGAAATCCTCGTCACTCTCAACGGTGAAGCGCATAAAGGAGAGGAATGGCGCTACGTAGAACCCATTTGGGGCTGGTGTGTCTGATAGATAGAACCGGTATTCAGGTGTTACACCAAAGCCAGAAAGTTCATCGTATTTGGTGAAGAACACACCTAACTGGACCGCTTTGGAGTCATCAAGTACGCGCTCATAATAGAAAGAGCCAGTAGAAACCAGAGGCGCCAGTAGATTTAACTTTACTAAGTTGTTCTGGGCTTGCACAGGTTTACTCAGGAATGCGAAGCAGCCGAGCAGGGCAATGAAGAAGAGCTTTTTCATGAAAGGAAGGGTTTATGGTTTAGTGTTGGAAAGACAGCAGACGCCAGTTTTACCCCTATGTGCCAGTTCCAGGAAATGGCATAATATTGATGAAACCTAATCAGAATAAAAGTAAGTAGCTGTTAGTCAGTAGCTAGCATTTTCTTGAAAAAGGGAGCTGAAAAAGTATTCGCTACTGGCTAAAGAGGGGGAATGGAAGATACATTTTTTCCCGTCGATGTGCCAGTTTTCTTACTCAATTCCGAAAAAAGAAAGCATCATCAAAAAAGCCGTTTTAAGCCGGCTTTTTGCAAATCAGGCCTAAAACGGCTTTCAGATAAGTTTAGAATTAAATAGTAGTAATACTTCTGTTAAAAGGCAATCCCGAGGGACAACCCGCCTCTGGGGCTGAATCCGCCAAAGGTACCAAGGTCAAAATTGTTTTCGCCGCCTCCGCCTTTCACGGTTGCCGCGTTGAATCCCGGGCCGGCAAAAAGGTCTACCACAAAGTGTTTCCCCACTATCAATTGGTATCCTAACAAGGCCCCGCCTCCAAAAGAGGTGAGCGTTCCTGTGGCTTGGGTGTCTTCGCGGGTAAGGTCAAAGTCCTGGTAGCGGAGGTAACCGGCACCATATAAGCCAGAAGGAGCATTGCCAGAGAAGAAGTACCGCAGTTCGGGGGTTACGCCAATACCGTCAAACCGGGTGTCTTTCACTTTAATACCAGTGTTGAAGAAACCCACCTGGGCACTCAGGTTAGGGGAGAAGGCATATTCGCCAAAGAAAGAGCCCGTTTTTACTATGGGGCTCAGGATATTTGCCTTCAAGGTTATCTGCTGAGCCTGCAAAGCCTGCGGCAGAAACATACCTAAACAAAGGGCAAGAATAGAAAAGAGCTTCTTCATGAGTTGAAAGTTTAATGCAGAAGCACTTATTCAGAAATGATGCCAACTTAGGTAAGCCGCTTAGCCGAAGAGAGTTTTGAAAATTTTTAAGCTAAGGAATTGTAAAATTCACCTACCATTTTGATACTCTGTTTAGTTTTACCAAATAATAGCTGTATTTTTGCGCAAAAAATAAGCAGCCGGGTCATTGTAAAATCGGCAGATAGTATAAATTCACCGTAATTCAGTACTAGACGTAGATATAGCAGTTGCTTAACCGGCAATGAAATCTTACATACTAACAAACTATCGCACAACCGTTTCGAACCAAAAAAGCCATGAGTGAAGAAAAACAACGGTATTCCCAAGAGGAGTTGAACGAATTTCAGGAAATTATCATTGAGAAACTGAACAACGCCCGCAAAGAGGTTGCCTTTATCAAGGAGACCCTTAGCCGCCGTAACGATTCCGGTACTGATAATACTGCTTCAACTTCTAAAGTACTGGAAGATGGAGCAGATACTGCCGAGAAGGAGAGCTTGAACCAGCTAGCTTCCCGTCAGTTGAAATTTATTCAGCAGCTGGAGAATGCACTCATCCGCATTAAAAACGGAAGCTACGGCGTGTGCATTAAAACGGGCAAGTTGATCCCAAAGGAGCGGTTAAAGGCCGTGCCGCATACGCAGCACACCATTGAGGCTAAAATGAGCCGCAACGACTAATTAAACCGAATACAATTTGAACCTGCTACTGAATCATCTTCAGGCGCTGATATTCTGCGCCACCTCGCCGGTGTCTATTGAAGACCTGCAGAAATGCCTTTCTGAGGCATTGGTCACCGAGGTGAGCGTAAGTGATGTATTGGAGGGAATTGAGCAGCTGAATGCTCAATTCTCTACCGATGCGTTCGCGTTTCAGATTTACGCCATTGGCGGTGGGTACCAGTTCCTGACCAAACCCGCTTACCAGGACTCGGTGAGCATTTTATTGAAGCATAAGTCCAAGAAGAAGCTGTCGGCCTCAGCTTTGGAGACGTTGGCCATTATCGCGTACAAACAACCCATTACCCGCTCACAGGTAGAGCAAATAAGAGGCGTAAGCTGTGACTACGCCATCCAGCGTCTGCTGGAGAAAGGCTTGCTGGAGATCAAAGGCAAAGCCAACACCATTGGCCGTCCCGTTTTGTTTGGCACCAGCCAGAAATTTATGGACTACTTCGGCCTGAACCACCTGAAAGACCTTCCGCAACTCAGAGATTTGGCTCCGGAAGAGAACACGAACACCATCGGCGAATCTGCCGCCCTTTAAGTTACATCACATCTTTTATACAGTAGCGATACTGCAATTTTTCACAACAACATGGCTAGAAACGAAGATACGCCTCAAGAAGGCAACAACCGCCCCCGTGGTAATTCATGGGCGCAGGGCAAGAAAGTATTTGGCAGAGGCACCCGCTTTGACCGTCCGGAAGGCGGCGACAGAGAAGGGGGCTTCCGCAACCGAGAAAGAAATTCAGAAAATTCAGACAGACCTTACGGAAACCGCGACCGCGCTGAAAGACCGCGCCGCGATGACCGTGATGGCGATATAAACACCAACCGCGAAAACCGCGAACGTGCCCCCAGAAGAGAAAGCGACCGCAGAGGCGGCGATTTCCGTCCGGCCCGGGGCTTTGAACGCCCAGACCGCGGCAACAATGACCGTCCTGACTTCCGCCCACGCGGAGAGAATGACCGCCGTGCTTCCAGAGAAGGCGGGTTCAACCGGGGCGAAGGCAGAGGCAACCGCAACGGAGGCTTTTCTCAGGATAACTGGGAAAGCGGCACCAACGCAAACCGTGGCGGAGAAAGAGGCGAGCGTCGTTCCTTCGGGAACCGCGAGGATCGTGGTGCTTCCAGAGGAGGTGACCGTCCGTCTTATGGCGCTGCCAGAGAAGATAGAGGCGGAGATCGCCGCGAAGGCGGGTTCCGTAAGCCAGGTTTCTCCTCTGACCGCAATGACCGTGGTTTTAACCGCAGCGAAGACAGAAGAGAAAGAAGCGGCGATAGAGAAGACCGCGGATTTACCCGTGGTGGCGATCGCCGCGAAGACAGAGGCTTCAACCGGGCCAACGACCGCGAGAACCGCGCTCCACGTGAAAACAACTCGTTTTCTGGAAATGAGGGCGAAAACAACTTTGAGCGCCCGGCCCGCAGAGAAGGCGAAAGAAGCTTTGACCGTGCTCCACGTGAAAACCGCGGCCCCGGAGAGCGCTCTTCTTTCCAAAGACGTGACAGCAAGTTTGACCGTGGTAGCCGCCCAGAGCGCAATGACCGTGCAGACAGAGGAGCCAGAGGCAATAAAGAAGGCCGTTTCGGGCGTACCGACGAAGAAACCCAGGAAGCACCTTCTTACAACCTTAAGCGCTACGAAGAACGCAGAAAGCGCAAGAGCCCAGACCAGGGCAATGAAGATCTTCGCCTGAACCGCTACATCGCTAACGCGGGTATCTGTTCACGCCGCGAGGCCGACGAACTGATTGCCGCCGGTGAGATCAAGGTGAACGGACAAGTGGTAACCGAGATGGGCTACAAAGTAGGCCCTACCGATACCGTTCAATACGGCCGCAAGATCCTGAACCGCGAGAAAACGGTGTATGTGCTGCTGAACAAGCCGAAGGATTTCCTTACCACCACAGAAGACCCGGAAGGTCGCAAAACCGTGATGGAGCTGGTGAAAAATGCCTCTAAAGAGCGTTTGTTCCCGGTAGGCCGTCTGGACAGAAACACCACCGGTTTGCTGCTGTTCACCAATGACGGCGAGCTGGCGCAGAAACTGACGCACCCTTCCAACAAGGTTTCTAAAATCTACCAGGTAGAGCTTGATAAGCCTATCACACAGGAGCACGTGAAGCAGATTCAGGAAGGTCTGGAGCTGGAAGACGGCCGCGCCGATGTAGATGACATCGCGCTGCTAGGCGAAAGCAACAAGTTCCTGGGTATTGAGATCCACATTGGCAGAAACCGCATCGTGCGCCGCATCTTTGAACACTTAGGGTACGAAGTAGTTGCGCTGGACCGGGTGCAGTATGCCGGCTTAACCAAAAAAGACCTGCCCAGAGGTAACTGGCGCTATCTGACAGAAAAAGAAGTAGTGCGCCTGAAATACTTTATGTAATCTGTCGTTCATAGAATGCTGAATCTGGCGATAGACAGGGGCAATTCCCGCATCAAAGCCGGTCTCTTCAGAGACGGGCTTTTGGTGCAACAGTACATTTGCGCAGATTTCTCAGAATTAGGCGAGAAACTGGCGGGAACGTCCCTGGAAAACGCCATCATGTCATCGGTGAGCCAGGAACCGGCAGAGTTGGTGCAGCACATTCCGGTATCGGGGAAGCATGTTCTGTTTAACTCGCAGACGCCGGTGCCGGTGCACAACAACTACGGAACACCCCATACCTTGGGGGTAGACCGGTTAGCTGCCGCAGTTGGGGCGCAGTACCTGTTCAAAGACCGGAACTGCCTCATCATAGACGCGGGTACCTGTATTACCTATGACCTGCTGGAGGCAAACGGAACGTTTCAGGGAGGCAGTATCTCGCCGGGCGTTACCATGCGTTACCAGGCAGTGCATACGTTTACCGGAAAGCTGCCCCTGGTAGAAGGATATGAACTGCCGCCTATGCCGGGTAAAACCACTGCTGAGGCTATCCAGAGCGGGATTCTGTACGGGGCCGTGGCAGAGGCAGAAGGCATGATTCAACATTATGAGCGTCAATACAAACCATTGACCATCATAATGTGCGGCGGTGACGCCCCGTTTTTTGAAAGTACAGTAAAAGCACGCATCTTTGTCATTCCCGAATTGGTTTTAATCGGGTTAAACCGAATACTTGAGTATAATGTATAAGCCTTTCCGCGCTCTGTTATTGATTTCTGGTTTAGTGATTGGATCTCAGCAACTACAGGCGCAACAGCTCTCCAACTCTCCTTATTCCCGCTTTGGCGTAGGTGACCTGGTACATGGTACCGGTTCCATCCGTAACGCCGGTATGGGACAGGCCGGAGTAGCCAGCGCGAACGGTGCGCTCATCAATGATATGAACCCGGCGTTGCTGTACTACAACAACCTGGTAACGTTTGAAGCCGCCGTTGCTTCTGAGCTGAAACGGTTGTCAGACAAAAATACCTCTCAGGTAGATGGTACTGCTAACCTGGGATATATCTCATTGGCTATTCCGCTCTCCCGCCGCTGGACAACTGCCATTGGTTTGAAGCCATACAGCCGGGTTAACTACAGCACCATTCTGAGCACACCGGTCCCCGGAGCAGAAAACACGGTTACTGCTTTTACCCAGTACACCGGTACAGGCGGCTTAAATGAAGTTTACTTCGCCCACGGAATTAGAATAGCCAACGGCTTAACCGGGGGCATTTCTGGTTCCTACCTGTTCGGGACCATTGACCGCCAGGCCTCTACTATTTTGGTAGATACCCAAGACGAGACCAGCGCTTTGCAGAAAACCTTGATCCACACCACTACCAGGTACAATGGGTTGATGTTCAAAGGCGGGCTGCATTACCGCAAAAAGCTGTCAGACAAAGCAAACCTGGGCGTAGGAGCCAGCTATACAGCCAAAGCGAACATCAGCACAGACCGGCAGGTAGCCCAGGAACGTCGCTTCCTGGATGAATCGCTTATCTCCAGCCTGGTGTCAGACAGCTTGGAAGGATATACCACACTTCCGCAGATGCTACAGGTGGGTTTAACCTATGACAACAACAAGAACTGGTCTGTAGTGGCAGATTACTCCATGACCAAAGGTTCTGATTTCAGAGGATTCTCCCTGGAGAAAGAAGGAGGACGTCAGGAACTGGGCGATGGCTATAGAGTAGGAGCAGGAACAGAGTTCACTCCAGATGCAGGTTCTGTAAGTTCCTACTTTAAGCGGGTAACGTATCGTTTCGGGGGGTATTACGGCAATTCTCAAATCAATGCTTTGGCATCAGGTAGCAGCGCCGTAACCGGACATGACTTGCAGGATGTAGGTCTTACGCTGGGCTTTACCCTTCCTCTGGGAAGAGGCGTTCGTCCACCAGACTATACCCAGTCTTTGCTGAGCACCAGCTTTACGGTTGGGCAGTTAGAGGGCAAAGATTCTGGCCTGAAAGAGCAATACTTCCGGGTAAACGTAGGCATCACCTTCAATAACCGTTGGTTCATCAAACGTAGATTTGACTAAGTCACCGGCTTTCTTTAGAAAAGACTCACACTAAGCAGATACCAGGTTCAAAAATCCTTCGCTGATTTTTGGGTCTGGTATCTGAAGCGTTTAAAGGAATGAGTAATCTACTTCACATTCTGCTTAAAAGGTTTTCCGTAGCAAAGCTTCCCTTCTGCTTTGCCTTGTTGCTGGGTGCTTTTAGCTGGAGTTGCCAGCAGGCCGATGAGAACATCAAGCCCATAGAATACAACGGGCCAATCTCAGAAACCTACAACCAGGTAACCATCTACAGTGATTCTGCCATGATGAAACTGAAGCTTAGCGCCCCGGTTGAGCAACAGTTGCAGAACGGAGACGTGGTGTACCCAAAAGGCATGTACATTACCTTCTATGAAAACGGAGCACCAACTACCATCATTACGGCCAAATACGGGAGATACGAGAAAGCCAAAGAGCAATACTTTGCCCGCAATGATGTGGTGGTTAAGAACATTGTGAAGAACGAGCAGCTCAACACCGAGGAGCTCTTCTGGGAACGCCAGAAACAAACCATTTTTACTGATAAATTTGTCCGGATCACGAGTGTAGACGAGGTAGTAACCGGTGTGGGGCTCACCGCCAAGCAAGATTTCTCAGACTATACTCTGAAACAGTTCTCCGGATCTTTTGTGTTGAAACAATGAATTTAAAGCAAACCATCTACATGGCCCTAGCCGTGGCCTTCCTGGTCATTGGCGTGCACCAGTCTATTGTAGCCGGAGTGATGGAAAGTTATTGGATATTCATGCTATCTGTTATCTTTCTAATGCTTTTCCGTATGAACAGGGCAAAGCCTTGATCTTATCCTTCTTGTCATGGACCTGGTCTCCTTATACATAGTCGCTGCGGCAGGACTTCTGTTGCTTGCGCTTTTTAGCGTGGCAGAGATAGCCATGCGGCATATTGGGCGGTCCTACATCCGGCTAAAAGCCGAAGAGAATCAGCAGTCACTAACCAGTTTCCTGCTGCGCCGCGAAAGACAGACTCTTCTTACCATTCACCTGGGCCTGACCCTTAGTTTGCTGTTGTTGGGGTTGGGCGTGTTTGGCATTCTGCTGTTCTATCTGCAGCAGTACCTCATGAGCGAAGTAGCCGTTATTTTGGCAGGAGCAGGAGCTATTCTGGGAGCCTGGGTCCTGTACGTAGTGATAGGCACTATTGGGAACCTAGCGGCGCCGGTACGTTTGCTGAACGGAGTAGCCGCGCCGGTGGCCTTTTTCTTTGTGCTGTTTTATCCGGTCACTTTTCTGATCAACTCTGTTTTTGGCCTGTTTTCTGAAAAAGACGACGAAGCCGAGACTGAGTTAGTCGCCAATTCGCTTGCTTTCCAGCCTTTTGCCGTGAAGCTGCACTCCCCCGAAGAAATGGTGCTAACGCCCACCAACGAGGTAGACAGCAAAATATTCCACAATGCCTTGGAGTTCAAAAATGTGAAGCTCCGCGAATGCATGGTGCCCCGCACAGAGATTGACGCCATAGAATTGGAAGACGGAGTAGAGGCATTGCGGGAGGCTTTTATAGAAACGGGGCATTCCAAAATCCTCATCTACCAGGATTCTTTGGACCACATCTTAGGCTATTGCCATCAATTCTCATTGTTTAGAAACCCTTCTACCATTGAGGAGATCCTCACGCCCATGGAGGCGGTGCCGGGCAGCATGCTGGCGCATGAACTCTTCGTGAAATTCATTACGGAGCACCGCAGTATTGCCATAGTACTGGATGAGTTTGGCGGAACCTCGGGCTTGGTGACCCTGGAAGACCTCATGGAAGAAATCCTGGGGGACATCAACGATGAGTACGACGAGGAAGACCTGCTGGAGCAAGCCCTGCCTGAACCCGGTTCTTACCTGTTCAGTGCCCGCCAGGAAGTAGACTACCTCAATGAGAAATACAACTTGGGCCTGCCCGAGGGCGATTATGAAACTTTAGGCGGTTTTATCTTGTCTGTATTGGAAGAAATACCTACGGCAGGAGACGTTGTGGTAGTACCGCCCTTTGAGATCAGAATCCTATCCATGGACGACCATCGCATAAACACGGTACATCTTTCTGTGCGGTCTGCCCAAATTGAAGAATAACCTGCTCTATAGATACTTATATTTTGATTTTATCACTTATTGCAATTATTTTGCATAACGCTTAAAATACGTCAAAAACTTAGATGGCATTAATTAACAAGATTCGGGAGAAGTCAGGCTTCGCCATTGGCGCCATAGCTATTGGCTTGCTCATTTTCATTGTGTTGGGAGACCTGTTGGGACCAAATTCCCGGCTGTTCGGAAACAAAATGGTAGTAGGGGAAGTGGCAGGACATGAAGTGTCTGTGCAGGAGTTTGAGGCCATGTTTGAGGAGGCCAGAAACAATTATGCCAACCAGTACGGCCGCCAGCCTTCTGAACCTGAGATGGCTTCTCTGCGCGAGCAGACCTGGAACCAGTTAGTGTTCAAGTATGCCTTTGAAGAAGAATTTGAGAAAGTAGGCGTGGGCGTTTCTGAGGAAGAGCAGGTAGACATGGTACAAGGCCGTAACGTGCACCCAGCCCTGAAGCAGATGTTCACTGACCCACAAACCGGTCAATTCAACCTGGAGCAGGTAAAGCAAACGCTGCGCAACCTGGGCAGCATGCCTCCAGAGCAACAAGCCGCCTGGCGTAAATATGAGCAGGATCTGGCTACAGACCGTATGCGTAACAAGTACTACAACCTGTTCACGCTTTCAAACTACGTAACCACAGAAGAAGCTAAGCGCTTCAACACAGAGCAAAACACCCGTGCTAGCCTGAAATACTTGTTTGTACCGTACTTCAGCATCGCTGACTCTACCATCAAGGTAACCGATGATCAGTTGAGCGAGTACCTGAACAAGAACAAAAAGAAATTTGAAGTGGAAGAAGGCCGTTCAATCACCTACGTGACTGTTCCGGTAACTGCTTCCAGAGAAGACAGCGCTGAGTACAGCAGAGAGACTTCTGAGCTGGCGGCCCGTTTCGCGGCAACTGACAATGATTCTCTGTTTGTGAAAGCTGAGTCTGATACTCCGTTCAACAGCGCTTACTTGCCAGCTAACGAGCTGCCAGAAGAACTGAAAACACAGACTCTGGAGAAAGGCAAACTGTATGGTCCATTCAACCAGAACGGCGCATTTAGCCTGTACAAAGTAATGGACGTGAAAGAAGGTGGTAAAGCTTCTGTACGCGCCAGCCACATCCTTATCAAACCAGAGAACACCACGCCAGAGGCCAAAGCTGCTGCCAAAGCCAAAGCACAAGACATCTTAAACCAGATCAAAGGTGGTGCTAACTTCGCGCAGTTGGCTGCTCAGCATGGTACCGATGGAACTGCCTCTGTAGGTGGTGACCTGGGCTGGTTCACAGAAGGCCGCATGGTTCCTTCGTTTGAGAAAGCAGTGTTTGGCGCGAAAGGCCCTGGCTTGTTGCCAAACCTGGTAGAGACAGACTACGGCTACCACGTTGTGAAAATCACTGAGCCTAAGACAACCAGAACATACCAGATCGCGCAAGTAACCCGTGCCATAACCCCAAGCGATAACTCCCGTGAGTACGCGTTCAGCCGTGCCGGAGCTATTGCCGCTAACAGCTCAGACCTGGAGTCATTCAACAAAGCTGTATCTAGTGAAAAAGGTTTGGCTAAGGCTGAAGCCAAGAACATCGCTGCTTCTGACCGTGGCGTGAACAACCTGCAAAACGCCCGTGAACTGGTACGTTGGGCCTTCTCTGAAGAAACCAAAGTAGGTGAAGTTTCTCCGGTGATGACTATGGATGACCAATACGTGGTAGCGGTTCTGACCGGCAAGCGTGAGAAAGGTACTGCCAAAATTGAGGATGTACGCGAAGAGCTTACTGCCGCTGTTAGAAATGAATTGAAAGCGAAAAAGATCAAAGAGAAGTTAGGTTCTGCCTCTGGTTCTTTAGAGCAGATTGCTGCTAAATACGGTCCAGATGCTATCGTTCGTCCTGCCACAGATGTAACCTTAGGTGCTGCTAACGCGCCAGGCTTAGGCTACGAGCCAGTGGCTATTGGCAGAGCGTTCGGCCTGAAGGCAGGTCAGCGTACTGCTCCGGTAGACGGTGAAGGCGGAGTTGTGGTTGTAGAGTTAACCAGCTTAACGCCTGCCACCCCAGTAGCTGACATCACATCTATGAGACAGCAAGTACAAGCTCAGCGTGCCGGTCGTGTACAAGGCGCCCTTTACGAGGCCGTACGCAAAAACGCGAAGATTGAAGACAACCGCGTTAGATTCTTCTAATCAGGTTTCTTTCAGAATAGAACAAGAGCCGCGCCACCCAGCGCGGCTCTTTTGTTTTCGGGTAAATCCGTTTTAGTGTTGTTTTTAGAAAAAGAGCACAAAAATGGTATATTGAACAAAGGCAGAATACGTTAAGGGAGAATAGCTTAGCTGGAGACTACCATGAAGAGAAAGTTATTGTTGATTTGGCTTGTGGCAATAGGCGGTCTGGGCATGACCATACCCCAAGGCATGGCGCAGGGTACCCCAGAGCAAATGGCATTAGCCAAGGAATACCTGCGGCAAAGCGACTATGCCAAAGCCGAGGCGTTGTTCAGTAAACTCATTGAGCAGGACGTGCAGTTTGGCTTAGTCTACCCAGATTACCTCAAGACCCTGCTGGCGCTGCGCAACTATAAAGAAGCCGAGAAACTGGTAAAACGCGCCCAAAAGAAATATCCGGCGGTGCCAGCGTATGTGGTAGACGAGGGACGGGTGCTACAGGCCGGGGGGAATAATGCCGCTGCCGAAAAGAAATGGACGCAGTTGGTGCAGACAACTACCCCCGAGAACGTGTACGGCGTAGCCAGTGCTTTTCAGCAAGCCGATATGCTAGACTACGCAGAGCAAGTGTACCTACGGGCCAGGCAGTTAAGCGGAAGCGAAAAGAACTTCGCGGCCCAGCTGCTGCAACTCTACGCCTACCAACGCAAGACCGACCAATTGGTGGAGGAAGTGCTGCGCCAGGTGAAAAGCAGTGCCGTACCGCTGACCTATGCCCAGAACATGCTGCAGAATGCCCTCCGGGACGATGAGGCTCTTTCTATGCTGGAGCAGCGGTTGATGACCGCCGTACAAGCCGATCCTGATGCCACTGCCGTGCAGGAACTGTTGATCTGGACCCTGCTGCAGCGTAAGGATTTCGGGCCGGCGCTGTTGCAGACCCGCGCCTTAGACCGGCGCACCCAGGGCGGAGGCTCCCGGGTGCTTTCCCTCGCTGACATCAGCTTACGCAATAAAGACTACGCTACGGCCATTGAAGGCTATACTTATGTAATGCAGCAGTACCGCACCGGGGAGTTGTACCCCATTGCGCGGCAACGCATCATCCAGGCCCGGGAAGAGCAGGTGAAAAATACCTTCCCCATTGATAAAGAGAAAATAAGGCTGCTGGCGCAGGAGTACGAGAACCTCATTCAGGAACTGGGCCGCAACGACCGCACCGCCGAAGTCATCAAAGAACTAGGCGAGCTGCAGGCCTTTTACCTGGATGCCCAGGAACCGGCCATCAAGAACTTGCAGGAAGCGATAGACATGCCCCGGGCAAACCCGAACATTGTAGCCGAAGCCAAACTGGTTTTGGCCGATGTGTACCTGCTGCGTGGTGAGCCGTGGGAGAGTACCTTGCTGTACAGCCAGGTAGAGAAATCGCACAAGGAACAGCCGCTGGGCTACGAGGCCAAACTCCGAAACGCCCGCCTCAGTTACTACAAAGGCGATTTCGTGTTGGCCCAAAGTCACCTGGATATTCTGAAGCTGGCCACCAGCCGTGAGATCGCCAATGATGCCCTGGATCTGAGTTTGCTTATCATTGACAACACGGGTTTAGATACCTCTGCGGCGGCCCTCAAAGAATACGCAGCCATAGATTTCCTGGTGTTTCAGCATAAATACCCCGAGGCACTGGCTTCCCTGGACAAACTGCTCACCAAGTACCCCGGCCACAGCCTCACCGATGAAATCTATTTCCAGAAAGCCGAGTTGCTGCACCAGATGGGCCAATTCCCCGAGGCCGCCCAGAACCTGCAGCTGATCATCGACAACCCCAAATATGACATCCTCTCAGACGATGCGCTGTTCCTGCTGGCTAAACTGAACGAGGAAAACCTGAACCAGCCGGTAAAAGCGCAGGAACTGTTCAATCAGTTACTGGTCAAGCATCCTGGCAGTGTGTTTGTGGCCGAGGCCCGGAAGCGGCTCAGAAAACTACGCGGAGATAAGGTATAAAGCCAGAAAGAAGAAAGCCGGTGTTTTAAGCCTGTTTATGGAAAATCAAGCTTAAAACACCGGCTGCTTTTTAGAACCGTCTTATTTCACCACAATGGCAGGATTTGCCTCCTGAAGCGCTTTCAAAAAAATCTCCTTCTCTGCCGGGGAGAAATAGATCTCATCCCACTTGTTGTAGCGCACCACCAGGCCCTTAAACCCCAGCGCCGGCCGTATGCCAGACCACAGATACTTGTTCAGCGCTACTTCTCTTATCTGCTGAATGGGGATAGTGCCATGGATGGGTCCGCTTCTATAGTGAAGCATTTCGCCGGAGATGCGGTAGTACGTGGAAAACCAGATCCAGAGAAGGAGGCTACTAACCAATACCGTGAAGATCCCCAGTGCTATCTTCCCAAGAAGGGGCATAGAACTTTGTAACTCCTGCACCAGGACCACCAGCATAAGGAGCGTAGCACCCCAGATTGCCAGAGTACTCACCCAGCTTTTAGAGGAAGGGAACGTTACAGTCGCCATCTTGGGAGGTTTGTCTAAGGTAAAAACAATCCACCGGTGGTCTGCCTTTTTTGGCCTGATTTCTCCAAAGGAGGACTAAAACGTTAGTCCCGGAAGAAGATGAACAGAATGGCCAGGAACAGGAAGAAAGACAAATACATAAGAATGTCTACCATTCCGTAGTCTTTGTATTTGCGGTAAATCTCTTTTAATCTTTTCACGGAACTGAGCTAATTAGAAGGTCTGCTTTTTTAAAAACAGGAAGTGCTAAGAAGGAGTGCCCGGTTCTGTCACAGATTTTGTATTTTTGCAACCTCTTCACCACAGATTAAGCCGCAGCAACACCGATGCAGAAACGATGGGTAGTAAAGGAAGCGCCGGACGCCGCAAAAGTACAGAATATAACCGATAGCCTGAACATCAGCCGCCCTTTGGCGGGCATTCTTTGTCAGCGGGACATCTGCACTTTTGACGAGGCGAAAGCTTATTTCCGTCCCTCGTTGGAGCACCTCCATGACCCGTTCCTGTTGAAGGACATGGACAAGGCCGTGAACCGCTTAATTGAAGCCCTGCACCGCCAGGAACGCATTGTCATCTACGGCGATTATGACGTAGACGGCACCACCTCGGTGGCCTTGGTGTACAGCTTTTTGCAGCCCTATTTCGAGGGCCGGATTGAGTACTACATCCCAGACCGCTACGCCGAAGGGTACGGCGTTTCCTTCAAAGGCATAGACTGGGCCCAGGAACACGGCTACAGCCTGATTATCTCTCTTGACTGCGGTGTAAAATCCATTGACAAGATTGCCTACGCCAAGGAAAAAGGCATTGACTTCATTGTCTGTGACCACCACCTACCCGATGACCAGCTGCCCCAGGCGGTTGCCGTGCTGGACGCCAAACGTTCCGATTGCCCGTATCCTTACAAAGAGCTGTCTGGCTGTGGCGTGGGCTTCAAGTTCATGCAGGCGTTCTGCCAGCAGCAAGGCATTGACGAAGAGCCTTTGTTCCAGTTATTGGACCTGGTAGTGGTAAGCATCGCCGCTGATATAGTGCCTATTACCGGCGAGAACCGCATTCTGGCCTACCACGGCCTCAAACGCATGAACAGCGGAGCACCGCTTCGGCCCGGGCTGGAAGCCCTGAAAGAACTGGCTGAGCTACGCAGTGAGTTAGACATCACGCAGATTGTCTTCGGTTTTGCGCCGCGCATCAACGCCGCCGGCCGCATGGGCGATGCCAAAGACTCAGTGGCCATGCTGCTGGCCAAAACCAAGGAGGAAGCCTTTGAGAAGGTACAGAAAATCAATCTGTCCAACTCGGCGCGCCGGGGGCATGACACCAGCATCACCAAAGAAGCGCTGCAGATGATTGAGGAAGATGATTTTCTGCGCAGCGCCCGCTCTACGGTCTTGTTCAAGGAAAGCTGGCACAAAGGCGTGGTGGGCATTGTGGCCTCCCGCTGCATTGAGAAATACTACCGCCCTACCATCATCCTCACAGAATCAAACGGCAAAGCCACCGGCTCGGCCCGCTCGGTGCACGGGTTTGATGTGCACCAGGCTATCCTGGCCTGCTCTGATTTGCTGGACCAATTTGGCGGGCACATGTACGCCGCCGGGTTAACCTTGCCCGTGGAGAACGTGCCGGCCTTTAGAGAGCGCTTTGAGCAGATCGTGTCCAGCACCATTCTGGAAGAACAACTGGTGCCCATGGTGGAGATTGACATGCCGCTGGATTTTTATCAAATCAGACAAGGCTTCTTCAATATCCTGAAACAGATGGAGCCGTTCGGGCCGGGGAATATGGCGCCCGTGTTCATGAGCACCTGCGTGTATGACACCGGTTCTGCCCGCGTGGTAGGCGATTCTCATCTGAAACTGCGCCTCACCCAAGACGGAGAAACCTCGTTCGATGCCATTGCCTTCGGGATGGCCGAGTATTATCCGCGCATCCAGAAAGGAATACCGTTTGATGTGTGTTACTGCATTGAGGAGAACGTTTTCCGCGGGAACGTGACCCTGCAATTGCGCATCAAAGACATTCGGTTTGCCTAAAAGTAAATCCTGATAGTTTCTGCTAAAACTCTGCTGTCAGCGCAGGAGCGTTTTGGACCTGTTTTCCGGAAAACAGGTGTCTTCACCAGCCAATAAGGAGTTAAGCGAAGGTGATTCGCGTTAGCTTGTGGCCCTGCCTTTTGCATCCCTGTCCAGCGTAGAGCTTTTCTCCTGAGAAAGGGGAGAGGCGCGTGTAGTTCTCTGCCGCAAAACCTGTAACTTACAGCTTGCTACCTAATTACAAACAACCTACTTCTAACATGAACCCCAAATTTCTATTGGTGGGGCTTTTACTGAGTGCCGGTGCCCTCACGGCGCAGGCCCAAACCCCGGCCAAGAAACCCCTGACCCACGAGGTGTACGACTCCTGGAAAAACATTGAGGCCGATTCCCTTTCCAATGATGGCAAATTCCTGCTCTACGCCGTGAATCCGCAGGAAGGCGACGGCACTTTGTTTCTGCGGGATTTATCTAAAAATACCCATAAAACCTTCCCCCGAGGCTATAAGAGCGCGTTCACTTGTGACAGTAAGTTTGCCATCTTTCAGATCAAGCCCGCTTACGCCGCTACCCGCCAGGCTAAACTCAAAAAGAAAAAGCCCGAGGAAATGCCCAAAGACTCCCTGGCTATTCATGATGTAAGCAAGGGAAGCACGCAGTACGTGGCGCGGGTGAAAGCCTTCAAACTGCCTAAATCTAGCGGAGAGTGGCTGGCCTACCAGTTAGAGACTCCTTTGGCTACTAAAGCCCCAAAAGATACTGCCGCTGCCAAAGCAACTCCGGCCGCGGGCAAACCAGCCGGCAAGGCCACGGGCAGCAACGCATCCAAGAAAGAAGAGGGCACCGAGTTGGTGTTGCGCCACTTGCCCACTGGCCAGGAATACCGGTTTGACCGGGTCACTGATTTCCTATTCTCAGACAAAGGCAACAGGCTGTTCTTTGTAAAAGCCGAGAAAGACGCGCAGCACAAAGCCGGGGTCTTCGCTTTTAACACGGCCTCGCGCAAGATTATGCCCGTAGACAGCGGCCGCGTAACGTACAAGAACCTGGTGGCTGACAAAGCCGGCGAGCAACTGGCGTTTGTGGCCAGCAAAGACAGCACTGGCAAAGAGCTGCGCTATTTCCAGCTGCTGCACTGGGTAGCCAAAGACAACAAAGCCAAAGTGCTGGCCGATACCGCTTACAAAGGCATGCCGGCCAAGTGGATGGTGAGCGAGCACGCCCAGCTGGGCTTCTCTGACAAAGGCGACCGCCTGTTCTTCGGGACGTTCCCGCGCCCCACGCAGTACGAGAAAGACACCACCAAACTGGACGAGGAGAAAGTAAGCCTGGACGTCTGGACCTACCGTGACCCGCTCATTCAACCCATGCAGATGAAGCAGCTGGAGCGCGAGCAGAAGCGTTCGTTTTTGGCTCTTTATGACTTAAAAGGCAAGAAAATGGTGCAGCTGGCTACCCCCGAGATCCCCGATGTAGCCCTGAACCCCGGCCGCACGTCAGACGTGGCCGTAGGAACCAGCAGCGTGAATTACCTGCTCAGCGTGGGGTATGATTCGCCCTCCAGGCAGGATGCCTGGCTCATCGATCTGAAGGATGGCAGCCGTAAACTGGCCGTGAAAGACACCCGCGGCAACCCCAGATTATCGCCTGCCGGCAAATACCTGTACTGGTACGAACCATCGGACAGTTCCTGGAAAGCCATGGCAGTGAAAGCCAGTACCCCGGCGAACCTGACCAAAAAGCTGAAGGTGTCGTTCTACGATGAGCAGAACGACATGCCCGCCCTGCCCGACGACTACGGCCTCACCGGCTGGACCAAAGACGATGCTTACCTGCTGGTAAACGACCGTTACGACATCTGGCGCCTGGACCCATCCGGCAAAGCCCAGGCCGTGAACATCACCGATGGCTATGGCCGCCAGAATAACCTGCAGTTCCGTTACCTAAGCCTGGACCCTAGCCAGCGCGTGGTGCCGTCTGAAGAGAAACTGCTGCTGCGTACGCTCAACCTGAGAACCAAAGACGCCGGCTTCTACACCGATTACGTGACCGAAGCGGGAGCTCCGCAGAAGGTAATGATGGAGCCATACAGCTTCACGGGCGTTCGTAAAGCCAAAGACAATGACCGCCTCATCTTCCGGAAGGCAAGTTTCAGGGAGTTTTCAGATGTGTGGGTGACCAACACCAACTTCAACGCGCCGCAGAAGATCAGCAACGCCAACCCGCAGCAGAGCGAATACCTGTGGGGCAGCGTGGAGCAAGTAGACTGGAAATCAGCGGACGGGATTCCGTTGGAAGGGCTGTTGTTCAAACCAGAGAACTTTGATGCCAGCAAGAAATACCCCATGCTGGTGTACTTCTATGAGCGCAACGCCGAGACCCTGCACAATTACCGGGCCCCCGCGCCAAGTGCCTCTACTATCAATATTCCACTGTTCGTGAGCCAGGGCTATCTGGTGTTTGTGCCAGACATTGTGTACAAAGACGGTTATCCTGGTGAGAGCGCTTACAACTGCATTGTGCCGGGCGTGCAGAGCCTGGTGGCCAAAGGATTTGTGGACGAGAAGAACATGGCCATCCAGGGACAGAGTTGGGGCGGTTACCAGGTGGCTTATCTGGTGACGCGGACCAACCTGTTCAAAGCTGCCATGGCCGGGGCTCCGGTGAGCAACATGACCAGTGCCTACGGCGGAATCAGGTGGGAGAGCGGCATGAGCCGTCAGTTCCAGTATGAGCGCACGCAGAGCCGCATTGGCGGTACCCTGTGGGAGAAACCCATGCAGTACATTGAGAACTCGCCGCTGTTCTACGCTCCCAAGATTGAAACGCCGCTCCTCATGATGGCTAACGACAACGACGGCGCCGTGCCGTGGTATCAGGGCATTGAGATGTTCATGGCGATGCGCCGTTTGAACAAGCCAGCCTGGTTACTGGTGTACAACGGCGAGGCGCACAACCTTATGCAGCGCAAGAACCGCAAAGACCTCTCGGTACGCATGTCGCAGTTCTTTGACCATTACCTGAAAGGAGCCCCAGAACCGGCCTGGATGAAGAAAGGCGTGCCTACCCTAGTGAAAGGCAAAGAATACGGCCTGGAGCTGATTGAGGAACCGGCCACCACTACGCCAACACCGGGCCAGCAGCCCGCTACCAATCCAGTTACTCAGCCATCGGCTCAGAAATAAGTTTCAAGGCTGATTTCCTGGAAATACCCTTAAAACGCCCGGCTTCTGAAAAAGAGGCCGGGCGTTTTGCTTTTAGGTGGCGAAGCAACAATCCGTATGAGAAACGGGTAGAAGCAAGATCATCAACGGAAATTCCCATGTCAGAAACTGCCCCAGAAGATAGAAACATAGGAGCCGCCATCACCAACAGCCTGAACCAGAATGCCTCCATCCGAAACATCTTTGGTGAGCCTATAGAAACTCAGGGCAAAACCATTATTCCCGTAGCCCAGCATGTTATGGGCTTGGGCGGCGGCTACGGGCAGGGCAAAAAGAATGAAGAAGCAGATAATACCCAGGGAGAGGGAGCCGGGGCAGGAGCAGGGCTGTACACCATTCCTAAAGGGGTGTTTGAGATCACAGCCAAGAAAACCCGGTTTGTGCCATTGTACTCGCCGCAATCGTTTCTGTTGGGAACGGCTATAGGTTTATTGACCGGCTGGTTGCTTACAAGAAAAGCGAAGGGCTGACTTCCAGTTAACAACTCTCAAAGAGAGAGCCGCGTGTTGTTTCGGGCGTAAATTCTGGAAAACAGGCCTAAAACGGCTATTCGTTCTGTGCCATCACCCCGTTTGAGGCGGGCAGCGCTGGCACGCAGAAAGTGTTAAGCGCCGCCACATCACCGTAGAACCAGTTCACGTCTACCGGTTGCTCAATGCCTTTCACAATACCCTTTTCTGAATACTGCCAGAAAGCCATTTTGTCTTTAGAGTGCAGGATGGGCTCAGCGTTCTGGTACCGCGCAATCCAGAAATGGTAGCCCGGGAAATGACCTTTCAGTTTCTGGTCATAATACTTCTGGTAGGTGTAGATGATGGGCTTTACGCCGTAGTGGGCCTCAATACCGGTAAGCCACTTGCGGATATCGGTGCGCAGTTGGGCATCTGGCACTTCATGGGCAATGGTTTCCACGTCCAGTACCGGGGCCAGATCACCAGGTTGCAAGGTTACCGTGCGTTTGAAATGCTCTAATTGCTTTTCCACGCTTACCCAGGGCAAATAAAAGTGGTAGGCGCCGCGTTTAATGCCTTGCTGCCGGGCATGTTCCCAGTTGCGCTCAAAGTAAGGGTCTTTCAGGTAATCGCCCTCGGTGGCTTTCATGAAGGCGAAATGGATATTAGACTCTTTCACGTGTTCCCAGTTCACCTCTTTCTGGTAACGGGACACATCAATTCCATGCAAATAGGAAGGACCATTGGCACTCCATAAGAAGAGACAGCAACTGAATAAGGCAGCCGTCACAGCCGCACGAAAACCTGATTTTCTTGGTAGCGAGAACATTGAAGGACTTACATGGAAGAAAGAGTAGTAAAAGTTAGAAGTAAATGCGCATTTCTGCAAGCGATGTTTAATAAATGCAATTAAGTTGTTTCTTAAGTTCAACGGTAAAGCATAACCTAATTAACAGAACCACGTAGCTGAACCTCTTTTGGTTAACCGTACCACATCTGAGGTTTATTCCTTAATTTTAGACGATGATTTTACGTTCCGAAAACCTATTCAAAAAATATAAGTCTCGCACGGTAGTAAACGATGTGAGTGTGGAAGTAAACCAAGGAGAGATTGTAGGGCTTCTGGGGCCAAACGGTGCCGGGAAAACTACTTCTTTCTACATGATTGTGGGGCTGGTGAAACCCAACTCTGGGCGTATTTTCCTGGACCAGGAAGACATCACAGAACTGCCTATGTACCGCCGTGCCAAGAAAGGCGTGGGCTATCTGGCGCAGGAAGCATCGGTGTTCCGCGACCTGACGGTGGAAGAAAACATCATGTCGGTGCTGGAGATGACCAATAAAAGCAAGCAGGAGCGCCGCGAGAAAGTAGAGGAGCTGCTGGAGGAATTCTCGCTCACGCACGTGCGCAAAAACAAAGGCGTGGTATTGTCTGGGGGCGAACGCCGCCGTACCGAGATTGCCCGGGCCTTGGCCGTTGATCCCCATTTCGTACTTCTGGACGAACCTTTTGCCGGGGTAGACCCTATTGCGGTGGAGGAAATCCAGAGCATCGTGGCCAAGCTAAAGACTAAGAACATCGGCATCCTCATCACAGACCACAACGTAAACGAAACCCTTTCCATCGTGGACCGCGCCTATCTGCTGTTTGAGGGTAAGATCCTGAAATCTGGCACCGCAGAGGACCTAGCCGCCGATGAGCAGGTGCGCCGCGTGTACCTGGGCAAGCACTTTGAGCTGAAACGGAAGGTTTAGCAGATTGCTGATTATGCTTCTTTCAGGCTCTTTTCTTTTGTCATCCTGAAAGGATCTTGTGGGCGAACTAGAAAGGCTTCTTGTCAGCGTAATCACCGTTTGCTGCCAAGATGCTTTCAGGATGACCATATGGGAATATACTGCCTTAGCAAGCACAAAAGGCAGAACCTTGATTACCCAAGAACAGTACAAGCACTTGTTCTTCAACATAAGCAGATCACTTGCCTTGCCAAATCATGCCTTTAGAACTTTCTAAAAGGCATCCGGGAAGCGTAAAGGTCAAAACAATCAACAACCAACAACTAACAATCAGATAGTGGAGATAATCAATTCGCTTGTGACGTGGGTAATGAAGAAGAGGATTCACCAGATAGACCTCTTCCGGAAATACCCGCATGATGTTCAGAACGAATTGTTTACGAACCTCATCAACACTGCCAGAAATACCGAGTGGGGTCAGAAATACGGCTACTCAGACCAGTTAAGCGTGCGGGAGTTTCAGGAGCGGGTGCCCATCAGCTCCTATGAAGACCTGTACCCGTGCATTGAGCGCGTAATGCGGGGCGAGCAGAATGTGCTGTGGCCCAGTAAAGTAGAGTGGTTTGCCAAATCATCAGGTACTACCAACGCGCGCAGCAAATACATTCCCGTTACCCCAGAGGCGCTGGAAGACTGTCACTACAAGGGTGGCAAAGACATGCTGTCCATCTACGTGAACAACTACCCAGATACCAAGGTCTTCTCGGGTAAAGGACTCTCTATTGGCGGCAGCCACCACCCAAACGAGTTTAATTCAGATACCCGCTGCGGCGATGTCTCGGCGGTAATCATGCAGAATCTACCCATCTGGGCCGAGGCTATGCGTACGCCGCCGCTCAAAGTGGCCCTCATGGACAAGTGGGAAGAGAAAATAGAGAAGATGGTGGAAATCACCGTCAAGGAAAACGTGACCAGCCTCTCCGGCGTGCCCACCTGGACCTACGTGCTCCTTAACCGCATTCTGGAGGAAACCGGTGCCAAAGACATCACCGAAGTGTGGCCTAACCTGGAGTTGTTCACCCACGGGGCTGTGGCGTTTGGGCCGTACCGGGAGCTGTTCCGCCAGTTGATTCCTACCGAGAAGATGAACTACCTGGAGGTGTACAATGCCTCGGAAGGCTTCTTCGGGATACAGGACGAGCCTAGCCTCAAAGATGAGATGCTCCTGATGCTGGATTATGGAGTGTTCTATGAGTTTATTCCGGTAGACCAGATGGACGAGTCAAACCCCAAAGTGCTCACTTTAGACCAGGTAGAACTCGGCAAGAACTACGCGCTGATTATCTCTACCAATGCCGGGTTGTGGCGCTACAAAATAGGTGATACCGTTAAGTTCACGTCCTTAAATCCTTACCGCATCAAAATATCAGGTAGAACCAAGCACTTCATCAATGCTTTTGGCGAAGAGGTGGTTGTGGAGAACGCTGAGACTGCCATCACCAAGGCATGTGAAGCCACCGGGGCCACCATCACTAACTTCACGGCCGCGCCTATCTATTTTGAAGGCAAAAGCAAAGGCGGCCACCAATGGGTGATTGAGTTCTCCCAAGCACCTTCCAGCCTGGAGCGCTTTACAGAGGTGCTGGACCAGACGCTGCGCACCGTCAACTCAGACTATGACGCCAAACGCCAGAAGGATCTGGCCTTACAGGCTCCTTTAATCACCGTGGCGCCGGCTGGGGCTTTTATGAAATGGCTCCAGCACAAAGGAAAACTGGGAGGCCAGCACAAAGTACCGCGCCTCTCCAACACCCGCGAGTACCTGGAGGAGATTCTGGCGGTAAACCATTTGTAATTGCCAGAGAACAAGCTCTACTTACGCACTACCACCAGCGTTTAGCGCCTGTTTTCCCAAAAGCAGGGTAGAAGCAGCGCATCAAGGATTTGGGCCGATAGTCTGCCGGATTTTACCTGATTTCAGAAAATCACCCTCATAACGGTTGCTGCGGTATATCTAAAGGATGTGCCTATGCAACCGGCGCTTTGCCTTTATATCCATATTGCATTTAATAATGATAGTATATAGATAATTAAATAAATATTTTATCTTTATTCTATCTAACGCAAATCCCGGAGCAGTGTCGCTCATTTTTTGAGGCGCAAGTAGCCTGTAGCTGCTATCAAGTAATCCCAGATCCAAGGTGCCGGCTTATACGTGGCCGGAGAAGCCAGTACGGTTCATCAGGAAGGTTCCCCACCATTTCTAGAATCCATTCATAGAACACCCAATGCAGGGTTCCGGCTAAGGAACTCCTGTGCGGCGGGACCTATTTGTTTCTCCAACCTAAACCCATAGAAGCCATGAAAAGAGTTCTTATTCTTCTGTGTACAGCCGCTTTTTTCTATAGCTGCGAGAACAAACCTCAGGAAAGCACCACAACGGAGGCAGGTATGGTCAGTGCGGTCACCCAATCGGCCACGCAGCCTATGGCAATGAGCCAGGAAGCCCTGAAAGAGCGAGGGGAGTATCTGGTCACTATTGGAGCCTGCAACGACTGCCATTCGCCCAAACTGGCTCCTACAGACAAGATACCACCCATGACGGCAGATCCTGACCGGTTGTTGTCTGGCCACCCCGCATCTGCTAAACTTGCTCCCATACCTAAAGACGCGGGGAAAAGCGGATGGGTCATGTTCAGTATGGACAATACGGCAGCGGTAGGCCCCTGGGGTGTTTCTTTCTCGGCGAACCTGACTCCAGACCCTACCGGCATAGGGAACTGGACCCTGAATAACTTCAAGAAGGCGCTCAGGGAAGGGAAATACAAAGGAATGGATAATACCAGACAACTGCTTCCGCCCATGCCCTGGCCCCATTACCGCAACATGAAAGACGAAGACGTAGAAGCCATCTTTACGTACCTCAAGTCTATCAAACCCGTGAAGAACGTGGTGCCCGCGCCAATTCCACCCTCGGCTTGATTTCCTGAAAAAAACAAAGGCAGAAGGCTGCTGGAGCCTTCTGCCTTTGTTTTAAGGTTGATTTGTGAAAAGGAGGGGTATTCCCCGCCACAAGCGCTATTCCAGGAAACTGCTCAGCAAACCACCTTCTTTGTTGGAATTTCCGCCGTACGGCATCAAGGCCTGGATCAGTTTCTTCACTGGCATAGATTGGATCCAGACGCGGCCGGTTCCTCTCAAGGTAGCCAGGAAAAGACCTTCGCCGCCAAACACCATAGAACGCAGCCCTCCGGCCCGTTGAATATCAAAATCGATCCCGTTTTCATAGGCTACCACGCAGCCGGTATCAATGCGCAGGGTCTCGTTGTGCAGATGGCGCTCAATAACGGTACCACCCGCGTGGATGAACGCTAAGCCATCGCCCTGCAAGCGCTGCATGATGAAGCCCTCGCCCCCGAAGAAGCCAGCGCCCAGCCGTTGGTTGAAGTGCAGGGCGATCTTGGTGCCCAAAGCCGCCGCCAGAAAGCCGTCTTTCTGCACAATGAGTCCGTTGGGGAACTCTGCCAAGTTAATAGGCATGATGGTGCCCGGGTAAGGCGCCGAGAAGCCTACTTTGGCTTTGCCGTACCCGCGGTGGGTGAAGTGTGTCATGAACAGAGACTCACCGGTAATCATGCGGCTCCCCGCTTGCATCAGCTTCCCGAAGAAGCCTGAACTGGGGTTGGAGCCATCGCCCATTTTGGTTTCAAACTGAATGCCGTCTTCCATGAACACCATGGCGCCGGCCTCGGCGATCACGGTTTCCTGCGGGTCCAGTTCTACTTCCAGTACCTGAATGTCTGAGCCGTAAATGCGGTAGTCTACTTCGTGGGATCTCATAAGAGTTTAGGTTTATTTTTTCTTGGGCTTGGGCCCCGACGGGTCCTCACCTTTGCCGGTGAAGTCGTCGTCCTCTTCATCGTCTAAAGATGTCCCATTTTTGAAGAAATCCTCCTCGTTCTCTTCCTCATCCACGGTTTCCTCAATAGGGAATTCCTCTTCTTCTTCCTGGGGCCGTTTCTTGCCCTGGTCGCCCACCAGTTTCTTGTCGGTGACGTTGCGGTCCAGGAAGGCGTTCAACTGGTCAATGTTGAAGTTAGAGGTAATATCGCCTAAGGGATTGATCTTGATTTCAAAGCCTTCCAGCTCTGGGTGTACCTTTGCTTTTCTTTCTGGCTTGTTTTCTTTTTTGTCTTTATCTGCCTTTTTCTTCGCCATGGTAGTAAACGTTGCACCAGGCCCAACCAAGAAAGCGGCCCGGTTTGTTCTTTTTTACTACAAACGGGAAATCCGGCAGAAGGATAAACGAATTAAAAAGAAACCGCCCTCTTAAGCAAGCAACAAGGGCTTATTTAAAACGGCGGTTTTACCATGAAGTGCAGGAAAAGCGTTTCAGGGCTGTTTTGCCTAAATCAGCCCTGAAACGTGCTCTATGGAAAGCGGAGCTTAAGCGGCGTACTGGGCCAGTCTGCTCAATGCGGCGTCAATGCGCTGCTCGGTTTCCTCTTTCCCGATGATCTCAATAATAGCCATCAAGTCCGGTCCGGCTTCTACGCCGGTCAACGCGATACGCAAGGCTTGCATCACCTGACCTATTTTGAGGCCGTTTCTTTCCAGAACCTGTAAAAGCAGGGCTTTCACGGTGTCGGCGTTGAAATCAGAAAGAGTTCCCAACTCATTTCTGAATTGCTCAAACGCACCAGCGGCGGCGGCAGACCATTTCTTGGCGGCTACCTGCTCATTGTACTGCGTAGGGGCCACAAAGAAGTAAGACGCTTCTTTCCAGAAATCCTGCGGGAAGGTCACGCGCTCTTTCATGAGGCTCACAATCTTCTCGGCGCGCTCTTCAGAGCAGTCAATGCCTTGCTCGGGCAGGGCGGCCAGCAGGTACTGGGCCAGCTCGGCGTCTGGTTTGGCGCGCAGGTACTGCTCATTGTACCAGCGGGCTTTCTGGATATCGAAACGGGTACCGGACTTACCGATGCGCTCAATGCTGAAAGCCTCAATCAGTTCGTCCATGGTGAAGAGCTCCTGCTGCGTGCCCGGGTTCCAGCCCAGGAATGCCAGGAAGTTGATGAACGCCTCAGGCAAATAACCGCTCTCGCGGTAACCGCTGGAAACCTCCTGGGTAACCGGATCTACCCAACGCAGCGGGAACACCGGGAAGCCCAGTTTATCGCCGTCGCGCTTGCTCAGTTTGCCATTGCCGTCTGGTTTTAGGAGCAAAGGTAAGTGCGCAAACTCCGGCATGGTGTCTTCCCAACCCAAATAGCGGTACAGGAGCACGTGCAGCGGCGCGCTGGGCAACCATTCCTCGCCTCTGATCACGTGGGTGATGCCCATGAGGTGGTCATCCACAATGTTGGCCAGGTGGTAGGTTGGCATGCCGTCTGATTTCATCAGAACTTTATCGTCCAGGGCAGAAGAGTGCACCATCACCCAACCTCTGATGAGGTCTTTCAGCCTTACTTCCTCCTTGCGGGGCACTTTCAGGCGGATGACGTAGGGTTCGCCGCTTTCCAGTCTGCGTTTCACCTCGTCCTCGGGCAGGGTGAGGGAGTTCTTCATGGTGGCGCGGGTGATGGCGTTGTATTGCGGGGTAGCTACTTTGGCGGCCTTGAGGCGGTCGCGCATGGCGTCCAGTTCCTCGGCGGTGTCAAAGGCATAATAAGCATGGCCGGCTTCTACCAGTTGCAGCGCGTACTGCATGTACATGGGCTTGCGCTCAGACTGGCGGTAAGGCGCGTGCGGACCGCCGTGCACCGGGCTTTCATCCAGCTTAATGCCGCACCACTCCAGGCTTTCAAAGATGTATTGCTCTGCGCCGGGCACAAAGCGGGTTTGGTCAGTATCTTCAATGCGCAGCAACATTTTGCCGCCCATCTTCTTCGCGAACAGATAATTATACAGCGCCGTGCGCACCCCGCCAATGTGCAGCGGCCCGGTTGGGCTGGGGGCAAAGCGTACTCGTACTTCTCTTTCCATGTTATATAGGTATTTCAATAGCGGTGCAAAAGTACGGTATTTCAGGCCTTTCTTGAAATTTTACCCTTAAAACCTTACCAGTCTGCTGAATACAAATTCAACTCTGAGGCTTTTTCCCGTTTTAAGGCTATTTTGAAGAAAGTAGCTGCTTTTCAACGAGTTTGTAAACCTCTTGAAGCATGTACGTATGAAGAGGAAAATTTAGCGAAGATGCTGAAAGAGAAGTTAAAAGAGGGTTGGGGAATTATCAAGGAAGTTGTGTTTGACTTCATGGATAATAACTCTTTTCAGAAGGGGGCCGCCCTGGCGTATTATACCATCTTCGCGTTGCCGCCCATCCTCATCATCATCATCAATACCGCCGGAGCTATCTTTGGCCGCGAAGCCGTGCGGGGGCAGGTGTACAGCCAACTGCGTGATCTGCTGGGCCGCAAAGGCGCCTCAGACATTCAGGAGATGGTGGAGAACATCAACCATTCGGCAGATTTCACCTTTACCACCATAGTGGGCGTAGCTACCTTACTTATTGGGGCTACCGGGGTGTTTGTGTCTTTGCAGGAGTCTCTGAACCAGATCTGGGGCGTGAAACCCAAACCCCGCAATGAGTACCTCAAACTGCTCTGGGACCGGTTGCTGTCCTTCGCCATGATCCTAGCCATTGTGTTCCTGCTACTGGTGAGTCTGGTGATCCATACCGCGGTGGTAGCCATCACCTCTTACCTGACCAACAGAATTGACGAGTCTATCCTGCTGATCACGCAGTTCACCAACCTGGTTGGCTCTACGGGCGTGGTGATGTTTCTTTTCGCCCTGATTTACAAGTTCCTCCCAGATGCCAAAATCCGCTGGAGCGATGTTTGGGTGGGTTCCCTGGTAACGGCACTGCTGTTTACGCTGGGGAAATCCATCATAGGCTTTTACCTGGGAAACAGCAATTTCGCCAGCATCTACGGGGCAGCCGGATCGGTGATTGTCGTGCTCACATGGGTGTTCTATACCTCGCAGATCGTGTTTCTGGGGGCGCAGTTCACCCTGGTGTACGCCCGCCACTACGGTGCTGATATCTATCCTTCAGACTACGCCGTGCGCGTGATCAACAAAGAAGTAGAGGTAGGCCATACCCCTGTGAACGAAGACGTTGGGCCCAATAAGCCCAATGAGTGATTGAGAGAGTGAATGATTGAATGATTGATAGAGTGAGTGAATGCTGAAGTGGATTTTCAAGTGTGTTTTAGCCCTGTTTTCAGGTAAATGGAGCTAAAACGCAGCTTGGGAAAACTCCACCAATGAGTCACTATTCATTCACTCCCTCAATCATTCAATCTCTCAATCATTCGATCTCTCATTAGAACTTCACCGCGATGCAGGAGATTTCTACGTTTACGTCTTTGGGCAGGCGGCTAACTTCCACGGTTTCGCGGGCCGGTGGATTGCTGGTGAAATAGCCTCCGTAAGTTTCATTGATGGCCCCGAAGTTGCCCAGGTCTTTCACGAAGATGCTGCATTTTACTACGTTGCTGAAGTCCATGCCGGCTTCCTGAAGGATGAACTGCAGGTTTTTCATGACCTGGTGGGTCTCGGTCTGGATGTCGCCTTGCACCAGTTGCCCGGATTCCTGGTCCAGCGCGATCTGGCCGGAAACATACAGGGTATTGCCGGCTAGTACAGCCTGGCTGTAAGGCCCAATAGGGGCGGGGGCAGATTTGCTTTCTATGATGTTGGTTGCCATAAAAGGAGTGGTTTATCAGTATCTTTACGGGCCTAAAGGTACAGAAATATGAATACATTGCTTTTGGCCACCCCGGAACAGGAAGAAGAGTACAGCCTGAAATTCCGGAACCGAGCCTTCCTGCACATACAAGACCCCGCCGAGCTGAAAGCTTGGCTCCCACAAGCCGATATCGTGTTTGATTTGTTTCTGCACGAGCAACCCGAACGCTTAGAGCAGTATAACCAACAAGGAAAAGGCGATAAACTGACCGTTTTCATTGATGCCAATGCAATAGACCTGGCCGGTTTCGCCGGAGCCTACGCACCCCTGAACTTCCATTTAGTTGGCCTGAGAGGCGCGCCCTTGTTTGACCGCGAAACCATAGAAGTCCGTATCCTAAGCGATGCCTCCAAACGCGCAGTAGATAAATCGTTTGTGTTCCTGGCCTCCTTGTACAAGCTGGTGTAAACTTGTTTCACGCCTGATTTCTGTAAAAGGGCCTTAAAACGGGAAAGAGCAGCAGTAGGAAATTTTGAAATGCTTTCCTTCGCTGGCGCGAGCCTCCGGCTCGTGTCAGTACGCATTGCTGAAGGAAATTACAATCTCTTTTTTGTCATCCTGAAAGGATCTTGGTACAAACGGTATTAATGTTGATAAACGTCTATCTAGTTCGGTCACAAGATCTTTCCAAGATGACAAAAACGGGTGGAAGAAGGCCTTCATAGGAAAAGTGCCTAACCTCTGGGAAGCAAGGAAACACTATCCTAAATGCGTGCGGACACGAGCCGGAGGCTCGCGCCAGCGGGAAGAGCGTCTGGCAAAAAGATTATGTTCCCTACCACATTGGACAGGCATTGTAAAAGAGGCAGAATGGGTTTTGAGCGTGTTTTCCATCAAAGAAGCTAAAAACAGGAAACGATCATAAAACAGAAAAGAGAAGCTATAAACGCTTCCCTTTTCTGTTAAAGATTGGTATCTACCAGTAAGATCAACCTTCGCGCATAACGCCTATCTTCTTTCCATCCCAGTCAGGGAAGAGCACGTGTTCTTTCTGGATGCTGAGATGTTTCCCGGCTACTTCGCTGAAAACGCTCCTGAAATCGGTGGTCACGGGCAGGTCGCGGCCATCTTCCAAGTTTTCCTTTGCTAGCACAGGCACGTTGCCGTGCACTAAGCCGCCGCTCACATTATTGCCCAGGATGAACATGCAGGAGGCACGGCCGTGATCGGTGCCGCTGCTGCCGTTCTGGTGTACGGTGCGGCCAAACTCGGTCATGGTCATTACGTCTACCTCGTCCTGGTAGGCATCTAAATCGGTCCAGAAAGCGGTGATGCTTTGGCTCAGGTCATTCACGTTGCGGGCGAAGGTTCCGTTAGACGTTCCCTGGTTGTAATGCGTGTCCCAGCCGCCAGACTCAGCGAAAGCTATCTCCAGACCTACATCCATTTTGATGAGCTGGGCAATCTGCTTCAAAGATTTGCCTAAGGAGCTGTTGGGGTACACGGCGTTATTAGCCGGTACGTATTTTTGCGAATCGGCTTTCTTCAGCATTTTCACCGCCTCAAAACTTTCTTTCCCGGCTTTGTTCAGCAGCGAGGATGAAGTCTGGTCATACAGATCCTCAAAGTTCTGGGAAGCCAGCAGGGCGCCTTTCTGGTCGCCGCGCATCTGTATGCCAAAGTCCTGAATGTTGCTGATGGCGATGGCAGCATGATCGCCGTAGAAGGAGCGGGGCAGGGAAGAGGTAAGGCTTACCGCCTGGAACGGAGTGGCGGCTTCATGGCCCAACAGGCCCACCGCGCGGTTCAGCCATCCGCTGGGAGTGCCTTTGTCAAACGGAGTGCCGGTTTCCATAAAATCCTGCGCGTCAAAGTGCGAGCGGGTTGGGTTAGGAGAGCCCACGCCGTGCACAATGGCCAGGCGGTTTTCCCGGAAAAGAGGCTCAAAAGAGCGCATGGCCGGGTGCAAGCCGAATTTCCCGTCTAAGTCAATAAGCGGATTGCTGGCCGTCTGCGCCGCTGACATGAACAGGCCGGGACGGGCTTGTTTCAGGTACTCATCGGTGAACGGAGACACTGCCATGAGCCCGTCCATAGCACCCCGCTGGAAGATGCAGACCAGGATTTTGTTTTTCTTGTAAGGCAATACCAGTTTGTTGCTGCGGGCGGCTTCGGCCAGGAAGTTTGGAATGCCCCCCAGACTTGCCGCAAATAGCGCCAAAGCCCCTGATTTAAGAAATCCTCTTCTGGTAGTCATAGCAATGTCTTTATTGAATCAAACTATCTGCGCTGAAACTCCGGTGACCCGATGATGATGCCTACCACCTGCGCCAGCATGTGCGAATTGCTTTTCCCCGCTTTCATAGCCACAGCATTCTGTAAGCTGCCTGTGTTCTGTTTCTTCTCAGCGGTGTTGTTCTGGGGTTTCTTCTGCGGCTTTTCCATCATTATTTCGCCTTCCATCTCCATGTTCTCTGCTTGGGCGCTTGGCTGGGTTCTGCTGGCGGCTGCGCCTACCTTCTGGCTGAAGCTGGGATCATTGAGGGTGGGAGTGAGCCGCCTGATGGTCTGCTCCAGATCTCGTTCTGGTAGCAAATGCTGGCTGTAGGTGAGCAGTGCGGCTTCGGCGCTTTCTGGTTCGCGGTTTTGGTTGAGCGCTATCAGGTCAAAAGATATGCCCTTTATTTTCTGCGTAGCCAAGGCCAACCCAAAGTTCATGCGGTTGAGCAGAGAGCCGGTATTGATCCAATAGGTGCCTCTGTCTGGGAAACCAGTAGGGGCGATGTACTTATACATCTGTTCGCCCATCTTGGCGATCCAGTTGTAGAGCTGGTAAGGCTCCTGCACCTCGGCGTTCAGGCTCCTAACTGAGCTGATGGCCAACTCAAACGGCGATTTGGTTTTTTCGCGCAAGGCTTCTTTGCTCCAGAACTCCGGTGCAGAAACCATGGTCAGTAATACTTGCTGAATGTCTCCGTCTTTCTCCTGAAAGGTCTTGGTCATTTTGTCAATGAGGCTTTTGGGCGGAGCATCGTTCACAAAGCGGGTAGCCAGTTTGGTAGAGATGAACCGAGCTGTGGAGGGATGATGCGCTAATAACTTGATCAGCTTTACGCCTTCTTCGTAGCCTCCATCTGGGGGGAATGTAGTGCCCAGTACCACTTTCTCGCCTTTGTCATGCCTATTGGCGGCAAAAAGGAAATCGCCTTCCTGCACAAACCCCATCTTTGCCAGTACCTCAAGGCGTTTGGGGTTATTGGCGGCAGGCGGAGTTTTGGTCAGGCGGTAGTTGTCAAGGTCTGGGTTGATGGTCCAGCCGGTTAAGATACGGGCTGCCTGCGTCACGTCTTGCTGGGTGTAGCCGCCGTCTACGCCCAGGGTGTGCAATTCCATGATCTCGCGGGCGTAGTTTTCATTCAGGCCCTTGTTCCTGCGGCCATTTCTCACTTTCTCCACTACCTGCATTTGTTGCATAAGGGTATCCTGCGCCTGCAGGGCTTCCAGTTTCTGCAATTGGCGTTTTTCCAGTAGTTTCTGCTCAGGCGTGAGGTCTTTGTCTGAAACGGTACTCTTGAAGTTGTCCAGGTACGCGAGCATGGCCGGAGATTTGGCCGTAGCCAGTAAAAGGGTCTCAAACTTGCCCAATACGTTGGGTCTGATCACATCTTTCTCGTAAGACGTGACATAGTGGGTGCATTTCTGGTTGGTAAGCGACACGTTGAAGTGGTTAAACCAGAAACTGGTAAGAATCTCCTGTAGCTGGTTTTCTGTGTACGCCGCCCGCACAATCTTCTGGTTGATTAGTTCTCTCTGCAGCTGCCCCTGCGGTTTAAACCCTTTTTCCTGCATAAAGGCGCTAATCTTGGCTTTGTAGGCTACGCGGGTCTCTTTGTCTTCGCTGTTGTTATTTTTGGTTTCCTCCTTAGTTATCACACCCTCGTCAATGGCCAGTTTTGATACCTGCCCGTTGGATGGATAGTAGTAGGCAATCTGCTCATTGTTCATGCTCAGGGAGCTGTACGGGGCTAATCGCTGCCTGAGGTCATTGTCTGGGAGGTTCGCCTGAAGCTGCTGCACAAACCATTTCTCCAGCCCCATTTTCAGCACTTCGTCTACCTGACCTGGCTTAGGGCCAAACGTAAACCGGTTGAGTAAGTGCGCAGCTGCCTGCCGGTCTGTGAGGCCGGCCTTTTTGTAGGGGAACTTAGGGGCTTTGATTGCTTCATTGTTCCTCTCCCCGAAAGAAGACAGAAGCATAGCCCCCACCAGGAAGAACAAAACCGAAAAAGGAAGTTTAGGCGTGCGTTTCATGTCGCTTAACTGGGATGATCTGCCGGGTTTAGGGACTTATCCTCAAGAATTGTTCCTAAAGGATAAGCTTAGTTGTTCTCTATAGATGGAAACGTAAGCCGTTGGTTTAATTATTTAAAGATAAAATTTTTCAGGCACACTTTTCAGGCTGATTTATTGATTATAAATCGGTTACGGTTTTGCCCCGAAGAAGAAAAAGGAGGCGATAAACGGTTCATCCTTCAACCAGAAAGCGATGCCGGAAAACCACCCGATGACCATTTTGGAGGTGTTTTCCCAAAATAAAGCAGAAAACAGAAGCGGTATTTTGGCATTGATGCTGCCTCCGGCCTTGTATTCTAAGCTTCCTGAGGCGTGAAAACCACTCGCATGCAGTTGTCGGTTTTCTTCTTGAACATGGTATAGCCTTCCATGCCTTTTTCCAGCGGCCACCGGTGCGTGAGCAAATAGGAAGGATCTACCTCGCCGCGCTGCACAATGTCCAGCAGATGCGGAATGTACCTCTGGGCATGCATTTGGCCCATCCTGAAGGTGAGGGCCTTGTTCATGGCTGCTCCCATCGGGAATTTGTCCAGCAAACCTCCGTACACGCCTACAATAGATACCGTACCGCCCTTTCTACACGCCATAATAGCTTGCCGAAGCACGGCCGGTCTATCGGTTTCCAGGCGTACCATCTGTTTGGCTTTGTCATAGAGGTGCTCAACCCCGGTAGTGTGGGCTTCCATGCCTACGGCGTCAATGCAGCGGTCTGGTCCCCGGCCACCGGTCATTTCCTTCAGCATTTCCAATACGTCTACTTCTTCATAGTTCAACGTTTCGGCTTGGCCGATGGTGCGGGCTATCTCCAGCCTTTCCGGAAACCGGTCAATGGCAATGACCCGGCTGGCACCCAGCAAGTACGCACTCCGGATTGCCATCTGCCCAACGCCGCCGCAGCCCCAGACCGCTACCACATCACCGGGTTGAATACCGCACATATCAGCGGCCATAAACCCTGTGGGGAATGCATCAGAGACAAACAAAGCCGATTCATCTTTAACACCCTCCGGAATTTTGAACGACCCATTGTCTGCGTAGGGAACCCTGATGTACTCGGCATGGCTGCCTGCGTAGCCTCCAAATGCGTGGGAGTAGCCAAAGATGCCCGCTCCGGAGTAGCCGTAGGCTTTCTCCAACAGACCCGCATCGGTATTGGAGTTGTCGCAAAGAGACCACTCGCCCTGGTTGCAGTGCCAGCAACCACCACACCCAATCACCGAGCTTACCACCACCCGGTCTCCTCTCTGCAGTTTCCTTACTTCAGAACCCACTTCCACCACTTCGCCCATGAACTCATGGCCAATGATGTCGCCCTCCCGCATGGCCGGTACATAGCCGCCCAGTAAGTGCAGGTCTGAGCCGCACACAGAAGACATGGTTACCCGCACAATGGCGTCTTTGGGGTTCAGGATGCCCGGGTCAGGTACCTGCTCTACCTTGAGGTCGTTTACGCCTACCCAACAGAGTGCTCTCATAGTTTTCTTGGTCTATAGATGAAGGTGGACTAAGCGCGGCCAGAAGGTTGTCCCTCTATGGTAGGGATCTCGCCGGATTCCATTAACTGCTTGAAACGTCGTAGGTCTTCCCGCACCATTTGCGCCAGTGCCGGGTTGAGTAGTGTAGCCACGCTTTTGCCTAAGGCCCCAATGGGAGCCCGGTAGCAGATAGTGGCCTGCACTTCGGTGCCCTTGCCGCCAGGAGCCTCTATGAAAGTCACTTCCCCGGAGTTATCTATCTGCGAGCCCGGCAATGATCTCCACGAGATCAACTCATCAGGCCGATCATCCACAATTTCCGCTTCCCAGGCGATGGTGCCTAATCCTCCCGGGATCTTTGCTTCCCAATGCGAGCGCTTCGAGTCTAGTTGGGTTACCTTCTGTAGGTGGTGCATGAACCGAGGCAGGTTTTCCAGGTGGCGCCAGAAATTGTAAACATCATGGCGGTACTTGAATAGGGTGAAGGTTTGGGTGATCTCAATGGGCTTAAGTTCATGGTCTGAAGTGTCTCTGCCGAGAGCTTCGTTGACCGAACAGTAACCGGTAGCTCCCCTGAAAAGCAAGGCTCCCCCTAAAGTAGCCATAGTGACTCCACCCGGAGAGGTTCCCCTTTTTATTCCGTAGTAGGTGAGCAAAGCACCTCCAGCCGTGGAAAGCAATCGCTCAGTGGTGCCAACATTGATCTTAGCCGTTCCTGTGGCGGGTGTCTGATCAGAGAGGAAATGCCTCCTTAAACTCGCAATTGCCTGATTTACTGCCATAAATAGAAAGGTTTGTTCCGCCTTGTTACTTACGAGCACTTTTCGCCTCTGTTCAGGAAATTAGCCAGTAATTGACTCTTAAATAGGTTTATTAGGAGATAGAATAGATGCTTTAGACTTTGTAGAACAGGTTCTAGTGGCTTATGGAAAGGCTTTGTTACAGAAAGGTTTCTCCAGAACTGATATGAGTATTGAAGATGGGAATGTCTGTTTTGAACCTTATTTGAGAAAAACAGCTTCAAAACGTTTGTATAAGAAGAGCTTGGTGATACATTAGGAACGTAGAATGGAAGGTTGTCGCTTGAAGCATTCCATTTGGTTACCAGATAATAGAAAAGGGAAGCCATTTGGCTTCCCTTTTCTATTATCTGGTTGGTAAAAATCTATTCAACAGTTACAGATTTAGCTAAGTTACGAGGCTGGTCAACATTACATCCGCGCATCACAGCAATGTGGTAGCTCAACAACTGCAAAGGAATTACAGAAAGAAGTGGCATTAAGGCCTCATGGGTGCTTGGCACCTCAATCACGAACTCAGCCATTTGTGGAATAACGGTATCGCCCTCGGTTACCACTGCAATTACCCTACCTTTACGGGCTCTAACTTCCTGTACGTTAGAAACAATCTTCTCGTAAGAGCTGTCTTTGGTGGCAATAACCACTACCGGCATGTTCTCATCAATCAGCGCGATAGGCCCGTGCTTCATTTCTGCCGCTGGGTATCCTTCTGCGTGAATGTAGGAGATCTCTTTCAGTTTAAGAGCGCCTTCCAACGCTACCGGGAAGTTGTAACCACGACCCAGATAGATGAAGTTAGAAGCGTCTTTGAAGATCTCAGAGATAGCCTGGATTTCTTTATCTAACTGAAGTGCTTGCTCTACTTTGGCAGGAATTTTCTCCATCTCCAGCATTAGCTGACGAAGGGCAGACAACTCCATGGTTCCGCGCATTTCAGCTATCATCATAGCAATCAGGGAAAGAACCGTAACCTGAGCGGTAAACGCTTTGGTGCTGGCTACCCCAATTTCCGGACCTGCGTGGGTATAGGCTCCTGCATCGGTAGCGCGGGCAATAGAAGAACCAACTACGTTACATACCCCAAAGATCATGGCTCCTTTAGACTTAGCCAGTTCTAAGGCTGCAAGCGTATCTGCCGTTTCACCAGACTGTGAAATAGCAATCACAATGTCTCCTTCACGGATAATTGGGTTGCGGTAACGGAACTCAGAAGCGTATTCAACCTCAACCGGGATACGAGCGAATTCCTCAATCATGTACTCGGCTACTAAGCCAGCGTGCCAGGAAGTGCCACACGCTACGATGATGATACGATCTGCGTTCTTGAAGCGCGTAGCATACTCTCTGATGCTGGACATAGTAAGCTGCGTGTTCTCGGCTACCAAACGGCCGCGCATGCTGTCCATGATTGAACGAGGCTGCTCAAAAATCTCTTTCAGCATGAAGTGCGGGTAACCACCTTTCTCAATGGCTTCCAACTCCAGCTCTAACTTCTGGATGTAAGGAG
Source organism: Sabulibacter ruber (assembly GCF_017355955.1). Lineage (GTDB taxonomy): Bacteria > Bacteroidota > Bacteroidia > Cytophagales > Hymenobacteraceae > Nibribacter > Nibribacter ruber_A. Next base: position 396,810 of record NZ_JAFFID010000002.1, read on the forward strand.
TTTGAACTACGTCTTCTTTGGTACGGATGTCCAGTACTCCGTCTTTGATTACCGCCACTTCGTAGTCATTCACATAGACTACTTCGTTCGTGTACTCAATGATTGGGGTTGCATCAGAAGCCAGGAAGTACTCACCTTTTCCTACGCCAATCACCAAGGGGCTACCTTTACGGGCTGCTACCAGTTGGGTGGGAGAGTCATGGGAGATAACCACAATCGCGTAAGCTCCTACTACTTCATGGAGAGCCAAACGTACCGCCTCTGCTAGAGAAACGTTGTTGTTCTTTTGGATATCCTCAATCAGGTTAACAAATACTTCAGAGTCAGTATCGCTGTGGAATTCGTAGCCTTTATTGATTAAGTGCTTCTTCAAAGAAGCATAGTTCTCAATGATACCATTGTGGATAATGGCAATCTTCTTAGAGCTTGAATAGTGTGGGTGAGCATTGGCATCATTTGGCTCGCCATGGGTAGCCCAACGGGTATGTCCAATCCCAATGTTACTGGAGGTGTCTTTATCGCCAATATAGGCTTCCAGATCAGCAACCTTTCCTTTCTTCTTATAAACATTCAGGTTGCCATCGTTTAATAAAGCAACACCGGCACTATCATAGCCGCGGTACTCCAAACGCTTCAAACCTTTCAAAATGATGGGGCAGGCTTCTCTCTGCCCTACGTAAGCTACAATTCCACACATAGTGATGTAATCTTCTGTTAAGCTAGGGTATAAATAAAATGAAAAATACTATTGAGCGGTTGAGTAGAATAAACGGAGCTTGATACGGCGGGCTGCGCTGGGATTTTGATTAGCCTCAATGATAGCACGGTTCACAGTCTGTGCCAGGTTTGTTGGCGTAGAAACGTTGCTGTTAATTTCTGAAGGCAATAGAATAAGTCCGTTGTTATTCATTCTGTTATATAGAAGGTTCTGGATGTAGCTGGTAATATTGACTACATACACATATCCTCCGGCTTTGCCCCTATACTGTAAAGTGGCTCGCTGAGTTGTTCCTTCTGCAACCAGAGAGTTAGGAACACCTTGGGTTGTTGCTATTCTGTTGGAAGCGGTAGCCTCTACTACAGAAATAACGGACGGCAACATGGCAGAATCTTTGGCGGTAAGCACGGTTGACTCTACCAATGGAATAATCAGTTCGGCCTTGTTGATGGCTAAGTGCTGGTTCTCACCGGTCAGTGATTTACGGAAATTAGCCAGGTAAGGCATGTTTATTTTGGTCATCAGACCTGTTCCTGCTTGCAGGAAAGTTCTGTTGCCTGCCTCCAGAGAAGAGAGGGTGTTGCCGTTAGCTGTAAGAGAGGCTAGTGGGGTACCGGTTCTGTCTGCTTCTATCTGGTTGTAATACCGGTCTGTGAATACAAAGCCTGTGACTTTCGCTATGTTTTTCTTTGACTTATAGTGCAAGGTCAAAGTAGTATAGGTAGACATTGGCAAAAATCCAATGATGCTGCTACTGCTTCCTTCTTCTGGGCTAAAGGTCAGGCCTTTCACCGCCGTAACGAAGTTATCTACAGTTGAAGTCTGAGCCAACGCCTGAAGCACCTCATTCGCATAGTTTCCGGTGATTTTAATCCTGATAAGGACCGGAAGCGTTTGGCTGGTGTCGTTAGGGTTCTTGTACGTAGCGTCTGGCTGAGGAAGAAATGTCACAGAACCTACTGTGGTATTGTTATAAGCCAGTTTTCTGGTAGAAAAGTAGGTGTCATCATCCCGGAAACCTTCTGTCAAGCGATGCACATTGATGGTAGTAGGCTGGGAGGTGGTGCCAATAGCATAGTTGTAGTCCAAATTGATGATCAAAGAGTCGGCCCCTTTGGTGACATCAATTGAATCTGCATGGGTTGGGAAAGCCAAAGGCCCAAACTCTGCGAATGTTCTGGCGGTTACGGTTCCGAAGTTAGGATCGGTCATGGTTCCAACCTGCACACGGCTTGCCCCCAGCGCAAAGATGGAATCTTTCAGTAGAACGGTTGAAGCACTTACTGTGGCCGTGTCTGTGTAACTGGTACCTATCTGGGTACCTGGTTCCTGCAGTTCTAAACCTATGGCAGTAGGATCTTCACACGCGGTAAAAAAGAAAGAGGAAAGAAAGAGTACGGCAGCTACTTTACTAATTCGCCAGTTCATTATACAGGTCAAAGTAAGAATCTAAAGTGTTTTCGTCTGTGCTGATGGTGTTAATCTGCTTGGTGTTGTTATACTCCTGGAACAGCGCGTTCAAATTGTCGCTGAAGTCCTCTGTAGATTTAATCACCGTATCAGCGTACTGCAGTCCCATTTTGATGAAAGCGCCAAAATCTCCTGAGCTCAGGTTGGCCAGCATATCATCTTCAATGTCCAGCATTTTGGCTTTCTCCAGCAGGTCACCCTCAAACTTGTGGGTGAATTCGCTGTTGTAAACAGAGAAAACAGATTTAGCTGTCTTGAAAATAGGATCATTCTTGTAAGTAGTCTTCAGGTAAAGCGGGATCAGGCTAGTCATCCAGTCATTGCAGTGTACAATATCCGGGGCCCAACCTAACTTCTTCACCGTCTCTAAAACTCCTTTGCAGAAAAAGATGGCACGCTCATCATTGTCTGCGTGGAATTTGTTGTCTTTGTCCACCAAAACGGATTTGCGGTGGAAATAGTCTTCGTTGTCAATAAAATATACCTGCAGTTTGGCATTCGGTATAGAAGCCACCTTGATAATCAGGGGTTTCTCTTCTTCGCCTACGGCAATGTTAATGCCAGAAAGGCGTACAACCTCGTGCAACCGGTTCTTACGTTCGTTGATTAAACCAAAACGAGGAACAAAAATACGTACTTCCATCCCACGCTCTTGCATCGCTTGTGGCAACATCCTCAGGAATTCCGCTACTTTTGTGGTTTGCAGAAAAGGATCAATCTCAGTGGCCGCGTATAAGATTCTCAATTTGGACATAGGTTGGAGTGATTAAATAAAATTAAGCAATAGGTATTGCGAAGTGCAAAATTAAGCAATTATTGGCTGATTCTCAATTTATTTGAATAAAATCATACCTTTGGCGTCTTTTGCCACCAGTTAACTAAATCAGCAGCCTTTCATGTTGCAGCTTTCTTCTTTATCTGATATCCGGCAGCACACTGAAATGCTGCGCCAGCAAGGCCAACGTATTGGTTTTGTGCCTACTATGGGTGCCTTGCATGAAGGACACCTTTCGTTGATCAGGGCGGCCAAAAGCCAGAATGACGTAACGGTGTGTAGTGTCTTTGTAAACCCGGTTCAATTCAACAATCCGGAAGACTATCGGCTTTATCCCCGCCTGTTAGACAAAGACGCTGAAATGCTGGCCCAGGAGGGGTGCGATGTGCTTTTTGCCCCGGTAGCAGAGGAAATGTACAGGCAGAAAGCCAGGCTTACGTTTGACTTTGGGGAGCTGGAAAGGGTAATGGAGGGGGCGCACCGGCCGGGCCACTTCAACGGGGTGGCTACCGTGGTAAGTAAATTGTTCCATTTGGTGAAACCGCACCAGGCATTCTTCGGGCAAAAGGACCTGCAGCAGTTTGCCATAATCCAACAATTGGTGCTGGACCTCAGCTTTGACCTGGAATTGATTTGTTTCCCTATCATCAGGGAAGAAGATGGGTTGGCTATGTCTTCCAGAAACCGGCGTCTCACCCCTGAGCAACGGTCCATTGCCCCTAAATTGTACGAAGCACTGCAGTTGTTGCGCACAAAGCTGCAGACCAGCTCCGTGGAAGAAGCAAAGAAAGAGACCGAGGCGTTTTTAGGCCAATTTCCTGAAATCAGGCTGGAATACCTGGAGGTGGTGCACGCGCAGACGCTGCAACCGGTGCCGGAAGTGTCTGGTGGAACTCCGGTGGCCCTCTGTCTGGCGGCTTTCCTGGGGGAGGTGCGGCTTATTGATAATCTGCTGCTTAACTGATATAAAAAACAATAGATTAAGGGAATTTGTAAGGGCCTGTTTGTGTCATAAATAATCTATAACTTTGCATGTTTTTAGATTGTTTTGATGCAGATTGAAGTTCTTAAATCCAAGATACATCGGGCTAAGGTAACGCAGGCCGAGTTGCATTATGTGGGTAGCATTACCATAGACGAAGATCTGTTGGATGCTGCCAACATGGTTCCCCACGAGAAGGTAACCATTGTCAATGTAAACAATGGAGAGCGGTTTGAAACCTACATTATCAAAGGGGAGAGGGGCAGCGGCATGATCTGCCTGAATGGCCCGGCGGCCCGCAAAGTGCAGGTAGGAGATATAATCATCATTATTTCCTACGCCCTGATCAACTTTGAAGAGGCGCGTTCTCACGAACCAACCGTTATTTTCCCAGACCAGCATAACCGGCTAGTGTAGTCCCTTTACCTGCATGAAGAAAGCCGTAAACGTATTCAAGTACCTGCTGCTGCTGGCGGTATCGGTTTTCTTGATGTGGTATGCTTTGCGCAGTATCAACTTTGCTGCAGTGAAGGCAGAGTTAGCCCAGGTCAACTACACCTGGATTGCGGTTACTTTGTTGCTTTCCATTGCGGGTTACGTGAGCAGAGGCATCAGGTGGCGCATGCAGTTTGCTCCTTTAGGCTATAAACCTACGCCAGGGCAAACGTACCATGCGCTCATGGTGGGCTATCTGGCCAACGTGGTGCTTCCGCGCGCGGGCGAAGTGATCCGGTGTACTTTCCTGAAACGCTCCGCAGATGTGCCCGTGAATGTGTCACTGGGTACCGTTATCACAGAAAGGGTCATTGACTTGCTTATGCTGCTGCTTTGCATGGGAATGACCCTTCTGCTGGAGTTTGACCGGCTGTACCAATTCTTTCTGGAGATCTTCTCTGAAAAGTATAAATCCTTTGAGCAGAACCAGCAAACTCTTTATATCCTGGGAGCAGTAGCAATCCTGGGAACGGGCTTTGTGGCCTGGTACCTCTACAAGAATATTGAGAACCTTCGGAAGAACTCCTTTTTCCGGAAGCTGAGCGATTTTGTGAGCGGGCTCTGGCAAGGCATTTTCAGCGTCTTGAAAATGGAGCAGAAGGGTGCTTTCATCTTCCATACTGTCTTTATCTGGGTGACGTACTACCTCACCAGTTACTTAGCCTTTTTCGCTTTGCCAGGCACTGAGGATCTGACCTGGCAGGCTGGTTTAGCCATTCTGGTGGTGGGTGGAATCGGGATGTCGGCTCCGGTGCAAGGCGGGATTGGCGTGTACCATATTTTAGTAAGAACGGCGCTGCTCCTGTACGCCGTTCCGTTAGACAAAGGCATGGCCTATGCCCTCATTACCCACACCACCGGTGCCATACTGGTCGTTCTCATGGGGGCTATCAGCCTGGTGGCTAGCTTGGTGCAGACCAAATCAGTGCCAGTAAGAAAAAAATACGCTTAACCTGTTTTAGCTCTGCTTTTGCCAAATCAGGCGTAAAACGGTATCTCGTTTCTGCGTGTATCATATATTATAGAGTAGCTCTTAACTGCTCTTTTGTGTTGCTTCCCAATCCCTTACATATATGCTTCCTTCCCAAGAGAAAATCGTCGCGCTGCCCCAGCTTTTAGAGAAAGTGGCCGAGTGGAGAGCGCAAGGCCAGAAAATAGTGTTCACCAACGGCTGCTTTGATATTGTGCACGTTGGCCACGTGGATTATCTGGAGCGGGCCCGTTTGCTGGGCGATAAACTGGTGCTGGGCTTGAATACTGACCAATCTGTCAGTAGGCTGAAGGGGCCTACCAGGCCATTACAAGACGAAATGTCACGAACCAGGGTAATGGCATCCTTTTGGTTTACAGATGCAGTAGTGCTCTTTGACCAGGAAACTCCTTATGAACTCATCAAGGCGGTACAGCCAGATGTGCTGGTGAAAGGCGATGACTACACCATAGAAACCATTGTGGGGCATGACATCGTTCTGGAAAAAGGAGGGGTGGTGAAAACAATTCCACTGGTAAAAGGGTATTCTACTACACAGGTGGTGTCTAAAATCCTGAGAGATAGCACCCAATAACATCAGAATAAAAAGGAAGAGAACTATGGGAGGGATTTATTTAATAGTGATTGTGACCATGCTGGCTTCTATGCTGGTCAGCTGGACGCTTAAAAGCAAATTTGAGAAGTACTCCAGAATGGGGATAAGCTCTGGCCTGAGCGGCCGGGAAGTAGCCGAGTTGATGTTGGCTGATAACGGTATTACCGATGTGCGGGTGATCTCAACCCCTGGTAAGTTAACGGACCACTACAACCCAGCAGATAAAACGGTAAACCTGAGTGAGTACGTGTATGAAGCAAGAAGCGCCGCGGCTGCGGCTGTTGCGGCCCACGAGTGCGGTCACGCCGTGCAGCACGCCAAAGCCTATGCCTTCTTGAAGTTCCGTTCTGCCATGGTGCCGGCGCTTAGTGTGGCGAGCCGCTACATGCAGTGGATTATCTTGATTGGTATCCTGATGATTCAGACTACCATCCTGCCTCTGGCCATTGGGGTGGCGCTGTTCGCCCTGACTACGCTGTTCAGTTTTATCACTCTGCCCGTGGAGTTTGACGCCAGTAAACGAGCCCTGGCCTGGATGAGCACCCGCGGGGTGGTGACTACGCAAGAGCACGGCATGGCAAAGGATGCGCTTAAGTGGGCTGCCATGACCTATGTGGTAGCGGCCATCGGTTCTTTGGCTACTTTGCTGTACTACGCTTCTTTCCTGTTTGGAAGAAGAGACTAGTAACCTAGTAATCACATAATATGTAAAAGAGGGCGGCCAAACCGCCCTCTTTTTTGTTTCTGGCAGGCACAATAAAGCATGCAGAAAATTTCGTTTCAGTTTGCCGAACAAATGTTAGCTTTGGAAACGTTTTAGAAGAAATATGCTGCTTGCATACTAAAATTCAGTAGCTTTAGTTGTACTCATTAATAAACCACCCTACTCATAAGTAACATACTCTATGGACTTTAAATTAACGGAAGAGCATTTAGCCGTGCAGGAGGCTGCCCGGGATTTCGCACAAAATGAATTGCTACCAGGTGTGATTGAAAGAGACGAACACCAGAAGTTCCCGGCAGAGCAGATCAGGAAAATGGGGGAGCTTGGCTTTATGGGCATGATGGTAGACCCCAAATACGGCGGCGGCGGAATGGATACCATTTCTTACGTGTTGGCCATGGAGGAGATTTCCAAGGTAGATGCCTCTGCTTCCGTGGTCATGTCAGTGAACAATTCCCTGGTGTGCTGGGGATTGGAGAAATACGGGTCAGAAGAGCAGAAGCAAAAATACCTGCCGCGCCTTGCCTCCGGTGAAATTATTGGTGCCTTTTGCTTGTCTGAGCCTGAGGCTGGTTCAGATGCCACCATGCAGCGCACCACCGCGGTAGACATGGGCGACCACTACCTGCTCAACGGAACCAAGAACTGGATCACCAACGGCAGCACCGCATCAGTATACCTGGTGATTGCCCAAACCAACCCAGAGTTACGCCACAAAGGCATCAACGCCCTTATTGTAGAAAAAGGTATGCCCGGGTTTGAAGTAGGACCGAAAGAAAATAAATTGGGAATTAGAGGGTCAGACACACACTCTCTGATGTTTACAGACGTTAAGGTACCAAAGGAGAACCGGATTGGCGAAGACGGCTTTGGCTTCAAGTTCGCGATGTCTACCTTGAACGGTGGCCGCATTGGAATTGCCTCGCAAGCCTTGGGTATTGCTTCTGGCGCGTATGAACTGGCGTTGAAGTATTCAAAGGAAAGAAAGGCATTTGGCGTACCTATTGCACAACACCAGGCCATCCAATTCAAACTGGCAGACATGGCTACCAATATTGATGCAGCCAGATTGCTTTGTTTACAAGCCGCCGCAGATAAAGACGCGCACCGGGATTATTCAAAATCTGGGGCAATGGCCAAGCTGTTCGCGTCAAAAGTAGCCATGGAAACCACCGTAGAAGCCGTTCAGGTCCATGGTGGGTACGGCTTTGTGAAAGAATATCACGTGGAGCGCCTCATGCGCGATGCCAAAATCACGCAAATTTACGAGGGTACGTCTGAAATACAGAAAATAGTAATCTCACGGGAAATACTAAAGTAGAAAAGGGTTTTTTTACGGATTCAAGTTGATATTTAAGTATATAGTATTTCTACATTTATAAATATAGTACCTAAATGTTTGATAAGTTAAAAGATAAGTACTACTTTTAACCCGACAGACAACTTAAAAAATCAACAAAAGTCAAAACCCTTAATTTAGCGTCCTTACATGGAAGATTACAATAAAATCATAGAGTCGCTGAAAGTGCGGTACATCAAGGCTAAAAACCTTGTATTGCAGCAGCCACTCACCGTTCGGAACTATTATGATGTAGGAAACAATCTTATTTTAGTACACAACGGTGTTGTTGCTTTCGGAGACGATAAACAAATTGCGGAAGAAGGCCAGTTGCTTTTCATTCCGGGCGGTCGTAGCACAAAGCTCTATTATGGAGATACCGAGAGCCGCGTAATCTCCAATGATGATTACATCACCACCAAAGATAAATTCTTTAAGAGCAATAACGACCTTGACCTGATTGGTGAGGCAGACGACAGCCACAGCTTCGTGAGCTTTGAGGCCAAGGTATTTGATTCTGTAAACTTCTTCACTTCTCTGGAGGTGCCGGCGTTTGTGATTTCCAGCAACAAGCTGGCTACGCTGGTGATCAAGATTGTAGAGGAAAGCATGCAGGATCTGCCAGGTAAAGAGCGTATCATCAGCCTGTACACAGAGCAGATGGTGGTAGAGCTTATCCGCTACATTCTGAAAAACAAAATGTTTGTGGAGCAGCTGGCTACCAACAGCACGTACTTTAAGGACCCCCGCCTTATTGACCTGTTCAACTACATCAAAGAGAACCTGGGCGGAGACCTGTCTAACAAAGTGCTCAGCAACGTGGCCAACGTGTCTGAAGACTACGTGGGGCAGTACTTCAAAATGCTCACCGGTATTAACCCGCAAGACTACATTGAGTACCAGCGCATGGAGCGTGCCGTATTCTTGCTGCGTACTACCAAGAAGAGCATCCGCGAGATCGGGAAAGATGTGGGGTACAAAGACACCGCGTACTTCTGCCGTCGCTTTAAAATGATGTTCGGTATTCCGGCCGGTAAAATGCGCCGCCGTGAGTCATCCATGAACGTGTAATCACTGCCATTGGCAAACAGAAAGGCCCGCTGCAACGCTGCATGCGGGCCTTTCTGTTTTTACCCTGTTCCCTGAAAAGAAAGCGATAATTGAGGAATATAGAGACAAGAAGTGGCTTGCCTCAGCACATGCATGTCTCTGCTCTTTATATATCGTTTGAATAAAAATCGCGCTCCTGTTTTTCACCTGTTTTTTGAAAAAGGCCTAAAATCAGGAGTGTAAAGAAAAAGGGGCTCCAAAAAGTTAATCCTGCGGAAGCGCTACGTTGAACCGCTGCTTTACTTCACTTACCTCAGAGATGAACTGCGGGCTCTTTTCAATGTGGTTGCCTACCACCAGAATATCGGCACCGGCTTTCCAGGCGGCTTCTGCTTTCTCTGTGGTGTTCACGCCTCCTCCCACAATAATGGGCAAGGAGATGGCCTGGCGTACTGCCTGGATCATGGCGGGGCTAACAGGGTACATGGCGCCGCTGCCTCCGTCCAGGTACATGTAGCGCAAGCCCAGCATCTCGCCGGCCATGGCAGTGCAGGCCGCAATAGAGGGCTTGTCATGCGGGATAGGCGTGGTGCCGCTCATGTAAGAGGCAGTGGTCTGGCGGCCAGAGTCTATCAGCATGTAGCCGGTAGGGTAAAGGGGCAAGCCGCTTTTCTTGAGCAAGGGCGCTGCTGCTACGTGCTGGCCAATCAGGAAATCTGGGTTCCGGCCCGAAATCAGGGAAAGCAACAGCATGCCGTCTGCCTGCGCGTCTATGTACAGGCCACTGCTGGGAAACAGAATAACCGGTATGCTGCTGTGCTGCTTTATGTAGCTTACAAACGAAGCCTGATCTGGGTTAGAGATAAGACTGCCCCCCATGAAAAAGAAATCCACCTCATGCCGGTGGCTGAGTGCCAGAATCTCCTGGCAGCGCGCAACGGTGAGGTGGTCGGGGTCCAGGAGAACTGCCAGCCGTTTCATCCGGTTGGCAGGATCTGGAGTATGCAATGAAGGAAAAAGATTAGTACTGCGGCGGTTGGGCATCCGTGGTGTGATCAGGCTGTAATTCGTACTCTACAGTGGTGGCTTCTTCCACCAGAACCGGTTGGGTGGTAGTGGTAGGTGCTTGCAGGTGCTGCTCAATCATTTTGGTGAGATACACCATGAGCACGGCCGCCAACTGCTGCTCCAATATCTTAAATAAATCTGATTGGAAGAACGCTTTCAGCCTAGAAGTTTCCTCTTTGCCTTTGGCGAATCTTCTGTGAGAGGTACCCACCGTTCCGGTAGCCGGATGGTACACCGCCGGGTAAGTGCGTTCAATGGCGCTGTAGAGCGGCTCGTCATCCTCCACGTCTGGGATAGAGGAAATCCAGGCGCGGTCCTCGGCACCCTTGAAGCGGGCGGGATTCTCTAAACGGTTACTTTTTTTTTTCTTGCTGGACTTCTCGTCCTCTTTTCCTCCTCCGCTGAACGCTCTGCCCAGAAAGTATATGCCCACCAGCAGTCCGCCGGCAATAAGCAGGTTCTTGCCCATTTTCTGGGATTGGTCTTTCAGGTCAGAGACATCGCTGAGCAAGGCGTTTTTATATTCTTCTTTCTGACGTTCCAGAAACTCGCGAGGGTCATCAAAAAGCGGGTTGTTTAGTTCGGTCATGGCACAGGTATAGGTTAGATCGTTTGGTTAGATTCATCTGTTTTGTAAATGGTGTTCCGGAAAGCTTTATCTGCCATTCCCTGAAATACCTTTTTATCCAAGCCCACCAGCAGAATGACCAGCAAGATAAGGTAAAAAAGCGTCACAATCCCGAACCCCCAGTAGCGGCTATCCAGCAGATCGTTCAGCAGTAGGGCAATGAACACATTCAGGAAAAGCAACACCATCAAGGCCACCAGCCCCAGCAACACGCCATGGATGGTACTTACAAAAATGCCTTTGAGTTTGGTCTGCAGATCTAGTTTGATCAGATCAATGCGCGTATCTATATAACCAATCAGGTTGGCGATGATGCTATCTGTTTTGCTTTTGTCTTCGGTAGCCATGTGTCTTTTTAATTGATGGTGCGTAGTAGATATACGGAACATCGCTGGAAAATATTCGAAAATTAAAATTCCTTAGAAGTTGCTTACGGAAAAGGCTTTGGAAGGGATAACCGCCAGGTGATATGTTGCCGGTTGTTTTTAAGTTGATTTCCGGAAATTGAGGTAAAAACGCACAAAAGGCCGCGTACGCAGAAGACGGAACTTGTATTTTTGCGGAAGGCGCGCCCGCCCCCGAACGATTGAGCAAGAACTACTACCATATCCTGGGAGTCTCCTCCAACGCTACCGCCGCTGAGATCAAAGCGGCGTACAAACGCTTGGCCCTTAGATTTCACCCAGACAAAAACCCCGGTGACCAGCACGCTGAGGACCGGTTTAAGCAGGTGAACGAGGCCTACCAGATCCTGTCTGATCCCCGGCGCCGGGCCGCTTTTGACCTGCAGCAGCAATATGAGCAGTACCGGCGGCAAGCGCAGGCGTATGCTGAGCCCCGGTACCATCATACCCGGCAGCCCGCCGGTTTCCAGGAACGGCATTACCGCCAGCGGCCCCAGAAACACACCCATATCTCTAAACGCGATGTCCAGATTGTGGCTGGGGCGTTGTTCTTGTTTGTGCTGATCATTCTAGGCATTACCGTGGGCTGGAGCCAGATTGCCACCACCAGGGCTATGAACAGGGCCCAGAAAGCCGAGGAACAGAAGCTGTGGTCCAAGGCCCATGAGGCCTATTCCACGGCGCTGGAGCACAAGCCAGACCTGGAGGAAGCGCGGGTGCGCCGGGGAATCCTGCGCCTGAAATACCTGAAAAACCCCGGAGGCGCTATTGAAGACTATTCCGTAGCCCTTCAGGAAAATGCCAGGCCCCAGGCTGCCTGGTATGCCGCCCGGGGTAAAAGCTACCTGCAAACCAAGCAATACGAGAAAGCCCTGCAAGACCTGAGCAAAGCCCTCTCCCTGGACTCCACCCAAACCGCAGCGTACCTGGACAGGGGCCGGGTGCACCTGGAACTGGAAGACAACTGGCAGGCCGCCGAGGCAGACATCAGCAAATACCTGCAGAAAGTGGGAACAACCGGCAAAACCACCGAGGCCTTGCTGTACCGGTCTTTTGCGTATTTCAGGATGCAGCAATTGGAGAACGCCTGGCAAGATACTGAACAGGCGCTTCGGCAGGAACCGGCCAATGCCAAAGGCTTTTACCTGCAGGCCATGATAAGGCAAGCCCAGGGAGACACCGGTGCCAGCTGCGAGCTGCTCAAAAAAGCTGCCAGGTTAGGCTTTGCTTTGGCCGTGCAAGAGGTTAGATACCAATGCCAGCCGTAAGGTAGTGGCAACGGGACTCAGGAAGTGGATTGCGGGTTTCTTCTTGCCCGTTTTAAGCTTCTTTTTCAGGAAACTGCTTTAAAACGCTTGGGTTTACCCAGACCTATTCAGTTCTTTCAATATCTCTCAGAAACAAAACTTTCCTGCTTTACTGCTATCCTGTGGTATACCTGTTATACTGGGTTGTTGCTACGTATACCTATCAAAAAGCCCTTACCTTTGGCGTGTTCTTTTAGGACTTCAGGCAGGGCTTGGTTCCTGCCTCAACAGAACTGGCGCGGCCTAAGAAATACGGCCGTTTAATGGGGGAACCCCTCTCAAAGATTGTCCTTACTCAAATGTAGCTTCTCCGTTTTGGAGCTTAAAAATGAAAAACAGATAGAAAACAGCACCATCTTTGGCTTTCTCCTGGTCTTCTGCAAGGCCGGAGACAGCGCTTTCATCAAAGCAATGCCTTGCCTTTGATGCCGACCCTACGCTCTTCCGTATCCCGCCCCTTCACTATTCAATCAACTACGGTAAAGATCGTGTGAATCTGACCCGCTTTCCCGCTAAGGGAAGCATGCTTCCTGCTGAATAAGACTTTTGATTCTTGGCGCAGCCTTACTGCTAAGAAGCCCTGGCTTCTTGGTTTTTAATTCCGCTTACACTATGAAACGCCTTCCTTTTCTTTCTTTGGTGCTGTTGCTGGCTTCCTGCGAGCAGCTGTTTGAGTACCATCCCAACCAGATCCGGCTGAAAAGCCACGAGAAAAACCTCACCGCCCGCTATCTCCGGCAGATCAGCGCCCAGACCCCGCAAGACACCCTCCGCATCCTGGTCATGGGCGACACCCAGCGCTTCTATGACGAGACCCAGGACTTCGTGAAGAAGGCAAACTCCCTCTCAGGCATAGATTTCGTCATCCACCTGGGCGATATCTCTGACTTTGGCATGGCACGGGAGTTCCAGTGGGTGCATGATATCATGCAAGACCTGCGCTGGCCTTACCTCACGGTCATCGGTAACCATGACATGCTGGGCAACGCCCGCCAGGTGTACCGCCAGATGTACGGCGAGCTGAACTACTCCTTCACCTACGGGCACACCAAGTTCGTGTTCCTGGACACCAACGGGCGCGAGTACGGCTTTAACGGCAAGGTGCCCGACCTGGGCTGGCTCACCCGTGAGCTGCAACCCGTCTCCGGCGAAAACTGGACCCAGGCCATTGTGGTCTCACACGTACCGCCCTTCGACAGTGATTTTGACCGGCAACTGGAAATGCCCTACCACGATGCGCTGGCCAGCAGTGGGGTAGTGTCTCTTAGTCTGCACGGGCACCGCCACGGCTGGAGCTCTGAATCTACCTATGATGACCACGTCCTCTACCACGTGACCACCACGGTGAAGAAACGCGGCTTTACCTATATGAAGGTTTGGGATAAAGGATATTCTGTAGAACAAATGGAGTTCTGATGATGAAAACCTTTACTATCCGTGCGCTCCTAGGGGCGGTACTCTTCTCTGTTTCCGGTCTATGTTTTGGTCAGGAGAAAGAGTTGTCTTCCTTTTACCTGAAGACGCAGTTTGCCGGAGACATCGGGCTGGTGTCGGTGGGGGTTGGCAAGCAGTCTTTCAACCGGAAGCTGGAAACCGATGTGTCTGTGGGGTACCTGCCCAAAAAGATAGGGGGTGACCATCTCTTCACCGCTGCCCTGAAATCTACGCTGTTGCCGTTCAGGCCCGTTAGGATAAGGAAAGTGGACTGGCACGCCTTCAGTACCGGCATGCAGTTGAGCTACACCTTCGGGGATGATTTCTTCGCCTCAGAGAGGTACCTGAGCCGGTATCCTAACCGTTATTACCGCTTCTCCACGGCCCTCCACCTGTATTTCTTCGCGGGAGGGCAGGTGAATCTCACCAGGGTAGAGAAGTTCAGGCGCTTTGGAGCCTACTATGAGGTGGGCACCATGGGAGAATACCTGCTGTCTTACCTGCAGAACCCAGGCTACCTGGGGCCCGGCAAGATCTTTCACCTGGCACTGGGCGCTAAGATGCGGCTCTGAGCCTAAAAGACTAAACAGCAGGCAGCTACTAGGGCAAAAGCAGGCTTATTCAAGTGAGATATGAAGAAAGAAATAACTTCCATTCACTTTTCAGGGAAAACATAAAAAAAGTGATAACTTAAGCACTAAAGCCGAATTCTCTGCGTAAGAGGTAACGAAATCGGCCTAAGTAGTGATGGAAATGAAAGTGAAGGAATTTAGCCAATTGTCCCTAACAGAACAGATCAAGTGTGTACAAGATAGCGGGAGATACCTGCATGCGCGTCTGAAGGGCTGGTGCCACATCAGTTTGTATTTTATGGGTACTTTCTACGCCGAGGTCTGGCTGCTGGAGCATTGCGGCAGTATTGGCATGGTGCGTACGTTCACCTCGCAGGAACAACTAGACCCTTATCTGCAGACTACCTCTATGGAGAACCTTTTGAAGCAATTGGTATAGCCCCTCCTGAACCTCAAAAAAAGCGAATGCGATAAAATTTACGTTTCAACCAGAGTAGTTTTCAAGCCAAGCCATGTTGCGTCTGGGGCCTTCCCCAGGACGTAGGCTTGCACCTGCACTTGCCCTACCCGGTACACCCGTATCTCCTGCAGATTTGTTTCTAACCACTGCTGCAGCGCCAGAAACCGCTGGGCAATGGCTATCTGGGCAGCGTCTTGCTCTGGGTAGGTGCGCACCATGTTCCGGAAGAAATAAGGCAAGGTCACTTGCTCAATGGGTTGGTCTGGCTGTTTGATTGCGGCTAAGAAACTTGCCTCATCTGTGACGGCAGTGCCAACCGGAAGCGCGAAAGGCTCCAGCGGAGCTTCGGTCTCGCTGATGAACCATAATCCTTGAGTGGCTTGCGCCAGTGGTGAAAGAAGAGAAGACATAACCATGATGATGAAAAACCCGCAGAAAGGCTCTTGTACAGCAAAGCCTCTCTGCGGGTTTGTTATTTACTGGGTTGAGCCTGAATCTACTCTGGCCTCAATGGTAGATTGTACGCTGGCAGGTACGTTGGAAAGCAAGTCATAGCCAGTGGCAGCTTCAATGGCATCTACCGTGGTGCGGTAAGAGCCCCAGGTGCTGCTGATGCTGGTAGTATTAGGAGTGTTCACGGCAATGACGCGGGTGCTGGTGGTAATGCGGCTTATGTCTGAGGAGCCATTTGGCAACACCACAATCACTTTCCAGATACGGTTTGGCACGGTTACTTTGCCAGCGGCAAGAGTTTCTTTGTAGCCGTTGAGGCCGGTACCGCCTTTGCCGTAGCTTCCCATAATCACGTAAAGCTCATTACCCGCATTGATCAAGGTACGGCAGTAATTTTCCAGGTTAGCCCAGGTCTGCTGGTTGTTAGGCCCGGCCTGCGGAATCATGTTAGACATCAGGAACGTGGCAGAGTTATCGGCTACGGTGAGAGTGCGGTCGGCGGAAGGGCAATTGTGGCCCCGGTCAAACCCGCTGCCGGTGTAATCAGAAGACTGTACCCGGTAAAAGCTGCTGGGCAGGGAGGTATCGGCCCTGAAATCGTCCTGACGGGGAGTGCTGCCCACCCACGCGCTGCTCAAGTGCCAGCTTACCCAGTTAGGAGTGCCCCGGTAGCTGTTATAAGACATCACGTACTGCGGTTTGCTCACCAGATAATTGCTGTAGCTGGAACCGGCGGCACTGGGATTGCCCATGGCCAAATGATTATCTTGGGTGGCGGTGGCGTCACTGGAAGTAGTGCCACCATTGATGGGGTTGCTGGGTTCTACTTCTTCCACAGAACAGGAAGCGCCAAAGCCCAGGAGAAGGGCTAAAAGCAAAGAACGGTACACATTTTTCATGAAGGAAGGTAGTTTGATTATTTGTAGAAAGATACCGCTCAGGTGGCTATAAACAAGCAAGATGATAGGAATATGCCATGTTAAATAATTGTGAACGGAGGCGCGGAGACGTATCAGGCACAGCTACAGTATTTTAGCTGTTTCCAGGAAATCAGGTGAAAAACGGCTGCGGTTTAGGTGTGGGGAAAGACGCACGTTATAAAGCAGATGCCTGGGTTTCAGGTTTGTGCCGTTGCCGGTAAAACAATTCAGCCGAATGGCTTGTACAGAGCAAAACTAAATGTAAGTTAGAATCTGAAAGCAGCAAGCGGTGTTCCTTTGAGATTCGCAGTAGGCACACGCTGTTTGTAGCAACAGAGAACTGCCGTTTCATGGCTACTTCTGGTGCTTTCTTCTTCAAAGAGTTTGGTACATGATTCGTAAAACCACCTATGCCGCGGCCAAGTCTGTGGCGCCCGTTATAGAAAGCCATTTTGTGCAGCATCAGGCCGAAGCCCACCAACATGGAGAGGTGCACCTGGCCCCGGTTCCGCCGGTGAAGGTGATAGAATCAATGATTGACACCGCTTTTTGGGCCAGCCTCCGCAAAGAAGAAGGGCAGTCGCCCAGGATCTCCCTGGCATTCCTGCCCCCCGACCAGGCCGGCAAACCCCTTCTGTTTGCCCAGCGCCTGCCTTTGACTTCCCAGAATTTGACCAAGCTAGCACCCGGGGTGGAACGGGCCGGCATTCATATTGGCGTGTGGCAGCAAGACGGGGAACTGTACATGTGGGGCACTACCCGTGAAATAGTCAGCTTCTGTTTTGTGCTGGATGTTTCTGAGCCGGGCCTCTTAGTAGTAAAACACCGGCGGGCCAGTGGGTTTGGAAAGTTTGCCAACGTAGCGGTGCTCAAAGGCGATGTCATCAAGATCATTGACGAAAACAGTGACAGCCTCCCAGATTGCCCCGCCGTAGTGACGTCTCTGCTGGGTTTCACCGCCCCGGCTTCCTGGAACGATTCTGTAAATGTACTGGTGCAATTGGCGGTGTCTATGCGTGCTCACGGACGGGGTGGCTCTCTGCTGGTAGTCCCCACCGGCACCGACAAGTGGAAGGAATCTATTGTGCATCCCTTGCCTTATGCGGTTTCGCCGGCGTTTTCTGGCTTAACTGAGTTAATGCACCAGGAAAAGGAAAACCGTAGCCAAAGCATCTGGCAAGGTGCCCTGCGCCGTGAGATTGATGGATTGGCCGGCCTCACTGCCATAGACGGTGCTACCATCATCACCGATCAACATGAACTACTGGCTTTCGGGGCAAAGATCGTCCGCTCAGATAGCAATGAACTGGTAGAGCAGATTGTGGTCACAGAGCCGGTATTAGGCAATGAGCCCATCATCATTCACCCCACCCAGAACGGCGGTACCCGCCATCTTTCCGCTGCCCAGTTCGTGCATGACCAACGCGATGCCCTTGCCTTAGTCGCATCCCAGGACGGCCGCTTTACCATTTTCAGTTGGGCTCCCTGCGAGATGATGGTGCACGCCCACCGGGTAGATTCGTTGTTGTTGTAATAGGTAAGAAGATTCAATATTAGTGCATCCCTTGAAGAGTAAAATTGGATAACTAGTCTTTTGATATTTCATCAACTTCTATCTGGAACTTACTTGATGACTGTTTTGCTTGGTATAGCTTCACATGTTCAAAAAAGCTCTTCTTCAATATGCTTTTTATTTCATTTTTTTGAGGATCTAACATAGCTGGGCCCAAAACAACTGAGTTAATGCACTGGGGGTTCAAATGAAGGACTCTTTCTTCTGGGGATATCTTCACAAGCCTATACTCATTCTCATATTTCCAAACAGAAAATTTTTGGCCACATAGGTCCTGTGTTTTTAAATAAAAGTTTCTAGTTATATCTATCTTAGGTATTTCTAACTGATCTATATATTTGATCTCAATAATACCATCCATGTAATTCATGAGGTATTCTGTATTGAATCCTATGCAATACCCAGTTGAGTTTTTAGCATAATGTGACCACATTAAAATGTTGTCATTATGAGGTGTTAAACAGTATATCCCTAGTTTATTCACAAACTGTTGGAAGAATGTTTCTGTTGCTTTCGTTGAATCAAATTCTTCAAATGTAAATCTATTTACATGTTCTTCAACATGTTTGTCATTATAATACTCATACCCTAGCAACTCGTTTATTCCACTCAAGACTTCAATAAAATAGTTCCTTCTAATATTTCTATCTTTTAGTAAGTTATAATTGAATGGGATCTTACAATCAAATGGATCATTGAACCAGCTAGGTGGTGATAAATAAATTTGTAAGTCTGTTAAAGTTTTCTTGCTCCAAATATCAGTCCAATCTCTGTACTTAAATAAGATCTTTGGATGGGCTCCGATTCCAGTTGTATGAGTTGGAAGCTTAGGTTTATAAACTTCTAACTTTTTCTTTCCGAATGGGACTTCGAATTCTCGGTATAGTATTTCTTATTTCATATGATATTAATGAGTTAAAAAATATTTGCTAGTTTTTCCTACTCCAATTTTCTACCATGGCCTTTTAATTAACTAAGAGCTTTGTGGATTTGGATTATTATACAATAATAGTATTACTCAGATTTTATTGGTAAAAAGATAATACAAATTATTGACGTGCTTATTAGAAATAATGTGCTAAATTAAAGTAGGAAACGGCGGCAGGCTTCGGGATCGCAGATAGTACATAGTTGGAATGTTCTTTTCTTCACCTTTTAAGAGATAAGCTATGAATACAACAGAAACACTATTGGCGCCTATGCCAGGAGCCGAGCACAGAGATGTAGGTGGCGTGCAGATGGACTTTGTGAAAGCAGGCGAGGCGCGGGTGAAAAGAGTCATCTATCGGCCGGGCTTTAAGTGGTCCACCCACATGAAGCAGATTGTAGGAACAGACCTGTGCATGCATGCGCACCTGGGTTTTCTGGCCCAGGGACGTCTCCGGATTCAATATGCAGATGGCGTGACCCAGGACTTTGTAGCGCCGCAAGCGGTGGTCATTGAGCCGGGACATGATGGCTGGGTAGTAGGAGAGGAGCCCGCTGTCTTAATTGAATTCGATTTTGAGAAAGAGACCATTAACCGGTTAGGCATGGAAACCTTTCACCACCACAGATTATTGCCCAAAGCAGAAGAGTAGATTTTAACCGCACTAGGTATACTTAGCCCCGAATGAGAGCTAAGAAAAAGAGAGGCCCGCTTCAGGAATGGAGCGGGCCTCTTTATTCTGCTGCTTGTTGGTTATGGTGCGCATAGCAAAAATAGCTTTGGGAGTTTGTACAGATAGAAAGGCTGGCTCAAAACTGGTGCACGTACCCTGAGCAATCTGCCTTTTCATTTTAGCTCAAATTTTTGAAATAAACCTTCAAAATGGGATAAGGAATAAGTACCTTAGGTGTACAGTTTTTTGCCCGCCTTTCTACCTTCTTGGTACATGTTTATTGATTGCTGGAGTCACTGAAGCGGTTGATCCTTGGGAAATCATAATCATGAAAAAGCCAATCTTCTATTTTTTGCTGCAGCTACTTGCCGTAGTTGGAGTTAACGCCCAGGCACCCAGTCGCTACTCCGTTGATATACCCAATTGTTCCAGTTTCTATGTGGCGCAACCGCAGGCAAACTGGTGCTGGGCCGCATGTAATGAAATGTTGTTAAAAGCAATTGGCATCCAGGAGACACAGCAGAACCAGATCATAAAGCTGCATGGGGAACTGGTGGATAAAGGAGCAGGAACTAACTATGAACTAGCTAAGGCCTCGCTTGCGGGCACGTACCATCTAAGCAGGACAGATGATTACATCAGCGTAGAACCGTACGTGTCGTACCTGTCGCAAAAGAACAGCAATGATTCTGAAATAATCATCAGGCAACTGAGCCGGGGCATTCCTTTGGTCATGGCAACGGGTGTCCACGGAAGAGTCTGCGTAGGCGCTGACTACGTTAACACGGGCGGAGCCATTCAATTAACAAAGTTGAGGTTCCTGAATCCTGTTCACCCAGGCAAGATGGAGGAGTTTACCATGCAAGACCTGACCAGCCAGGGGTTGATTGGTTTTATGACGGTCAACGTGCAGTAGACGCCGGGAGTGCTTGCAGAATGTGGAGAGCTGATAAAAACAAAAATCCCGCTCCATTTCTGAAGCGGGATTCTCTTTTTCTGCTGGTGGTGATGATTGGAATCGAACCAACGACACAAGGATTTTCAGTCCTTTGCTCTACCAACTGAGCTACATCACCAGCATCTTTTAGAACCAGGTTGGAGGTGTTTCGCTACCGTTCTGGTGAAAAAGTATGCAAATGTAGGAAGGCAATTTGTATTTGCAAAACTTCAGGCAAAAAAATCTTTTATACCCTTTTCAGAATACTTTGCTAAATTCGTTCGTAATAGTAGCAGTTTCTAACGCTAAACTCCCTTTCTGTGATCAGTAGTATTGCCTTTATAATTGTCGCGGTGCTTGGTATCGGTCTGTTTGTGTGGCAGATACGCAAGATAGCCCGTAACATCAACATGGGACGTGATAAGGAGATTTCCGGTGACGTATCTAAGCGAATAAATACCCTTTTATTGGTGGCTTTTGGCCAACAAAAAATGTTCAAGCGCCCGCTGCCAGCCGTGCTGCACCTGTTTGTGTACGTCGGGTTCCTGGTGATCAACGTGGAGTTGATAGAGATTCTGATTGATGGTACGTTTGGGACGCACCGGGTGCTGGGCTTTTTGGGGCCGGTGTACAGCGTGCTCATGGCCATCAATGAAATACTGGGGCTGCTGGTGATCATCGCCTGCGTTATTTTCCTGGCACGCCGCAACATCACCAAAGTGCCGCGCCTCACGCGTGGACCAGAGATGCGGGCCTGGCCTCAGATGGACGCCAACGTGATCCTCATCACCGAGATCGTGCTCATGCTGGCCTTGTTCGCGTTTAACATCGCAGATCAGAAACTTTCGCAGTTGAACGGTGTGCAGTTAGCAGGGGCTTTCCCGGTAACCTCTGGGTTGGTGAACCTGTTTGGGAGCGATGTGCAGACCCTGAAGATCATTGCTGCTACCGGCTGGTGGGTGCACATCATTGGCATTTTGGCGTTCATGAACTACCTGCCCAGTTCCAAGCACTTCCACATCATCATGTCTTTCCCCAACGTGTACTACTCCAAACTGGAGCCGAAGGGCCAGTTCAGCAACGTGGAAAGCATTACGCATGAGATCAAAGCCATGCTGGACCCTAGCTACGTGGTACCGCCCGCGCCAGAAGGAGCTGATCCGCAGAAGTTTGGGGCCAAAGACGTGGAAGACCTTACTTGGAAACAGCTCATGGATTCCTACACCTGTACTGAGTGCGGCCGCTGCACCAGCGTGTGTCCGGCTAACATTACCGGTAAGCTGCTATCGCCCCGTAAGATTGTGATGGATACCCGTGACCGCATGGAAGAAAAAGGCGAATCGCCGTTGATCTTTGCGCCGGCACACTACAAAGAAGAATCTGAGCGGGTAAAAGTAACCGAAGAGCGAACCCTGCTGCGCGGCTACGTAACACCAGAGGAGCTGTGGGCCTGTACCACCTGCAACGCCTGCGTAGAGTCTTGCCCGGTAAACATCAACCAACTGTCTACCATCATGGACCTGCGCCGCTACCTGGTGCTGGAAGAATCTGCGGCTCCGGCGGCCTTGAACGCCATGTTCAACAACATTGAGAACAACGGGGCCCCGTGGGCTTTCTCGCCAAGCGACCGCTTCAACTGGGCCGATGATTTGTTCATGGCTACCAAAAACTAGCCTCAAAACAGAATAAACCTAACGCTCATTAGCTTTTGTGCGGCATGCCGAATAAATTAGCACATAAGCACAATTTCTAATTAGCACATTACCCTGATGTCAGAGAAAAAACAGATACAAGTACCCGTAATGGCCGATCTGGCTGCCCGTGGCGAATCTCCCGAAGTATTGTTCTGGGTAGGCTGCGCTGGTGCCTTTGACGACCGTTACAAAAATGTTACCCGCGCCTTTGTGCGCATTCTGGAGCACGTGGGCATTAAGTACGCCGTGTTGGGCATGGAAGAAACCTGCACCGGTGACCCCGCCAAACGCGCAGGCAACGAGTTCCTGTTTCAGATGCAGGCCATGACCAACATCGCCACGCTGGACGGTTACGGCATTAAAACCATTGTGACGGCTTGTCCGCACTGCTTCAATACCATCAAAAACGAATACCCTGCCTTGGGCGGAAACTACGAGGTAATTCACCACTCCACGTTTTTGCAGAACCTCATCAACGAAGGCAAAGTGAAGATTGCCGGCGGCGGTGAGTTCAAAGGCAAGCGCATCACCTTCCATGACTCCTGCTACCTGGGCCGCGCCAACAACATCTACGAGGCACCCCGTGAAGTTCTAGCCGCTTTGGACGCTGATTTAGTGGAGATGAAACGCAGCCGTGCCAACGGCCTTTGCTGCGGTGCCGGCGGAGCCCAGATGTGGAAAGAGCCCGAGCCAGGCAACAAAGACATTAACGTGGAGCGCGCCGAGGAAGCTATCGGGACCGGAGCCACCATCATCGCCAGCGCGTGTCCGTTCTGCATGACCATGATGTCTGACGGTGTGAAAAGCCAGAACCAGGAAGACAAAGTAAAAGTCTTTGACATCGCTGAGCTGATTGCCCAGGCTGAGGGTATCAATGCGTAGCACGTATTACGTAGCAAGACTTTTTGTTCTAAAAAGAAGCAATATTGGGCTGTTTTTTAGAAAACAGATTTGAAATAGAATACTCTGCTTCAAGTTTCTAACTTGGAGCTTGCCTTATCACAGGTTACAAACTTGCGTAGGGTTTGATCGCAAGTAGCTGTTTGGCTATGGGCATTGCGTACGACGTTACAGTGTAACGTCGCTACAGACCGGAAATGTAGCCTCGTTACACTGTAACGAGGTAGTGCAGCAGGAGAAAAAGCGTTTCAGGTTTGCTTTATGGAAAATGGGCCTAAAGCACCAACGCGAAGTCTTGATACATGATACTTGTATCTAACTGTGTCTATTTTAAATTTCCGCCCTTGTTGGTGTTATCACCAACAAGCACGAGGCCGTGAAAAGCGGCAAGAAGTAATCGTTTCAAGGCTGATTTCAGGAAATCGGGCTTAAAACAAGAATTAATAAAAAGGGAGAACCGTGTTTCTTGATACGCGTGTCCCAAACACTAGCAGATTACCAGAATGTACGTTCCTTTTGAACAATTACCGCCGTATAGCCGCATCTGGGTGTACCAGATCAATCGTCCGCTCGCCCCAGAAGAGGAGGCGGAGATGAACCAGCGGCTGCAGGATTTCGTAACGGAGTGGAGCAGCCACGGCCGTGACCTGCAGGCATCTTTCAGCATCAAAGAACACCACTTTTTGTTTTTGGCTACCAATGAGCAGGTGGCCTCGGCCAGCGGGTGTTCCATAGATAAATCAGTAGCGTTTTTAAGACAATTAGAGCAGGAGTTTAACGTTCAATTATTTGATCGTACCAAGTTGGCGTTCAGGGAGCAAGACCAGGTACGGACGGTGCCCATGTCTGAGGTAAAGGCCTTGGTAACCGCCGGGGCACTCTCGCCTGATTCTCTTTATTTTGATACCTTAGTTCCAACCGTGGGAGAGCTGCAGAACCAGTGGCCCAAACCCGCGAAAGATACATGGCTGGCTCGCTATTTTCAGAGCCAATAACGCGTAGGAAAGCACATGATGCGACATAAAACCCTTGTACTGGCTTTGTCTCTGGCAGCAGTGGCGTGCGGACCGTTCCGCAGCTCTGTCCAGAAAGGCAATAAAAACTTTGAGAAAGAAGAGTACCAGCTGGCCATTGATCACTACCAGGCTGCGTTGAACAAGGGTCGTACGGGAGCGGAGGTGAATTTCAAGTTGGCCGAGGCGTACCGTTTGTCTAACCGCATGCCGCAGGCCGAGCAGTACTACAAAGCCGCCCTGGATGCCCGTAAGAACGAGGAAACCATGTTCCGCTACGGCATGGCGCTCAAGGCCAACGGCAAATATGAGGAAGCCGCCACCCAGTTGCAGAGCTATCTGGCGGTAGCTTCCAACAAGACGTTCATCAGGCTGGCGCAGCGCGAAGTGGAGAACCTCAAGCAGGTGGCCTCTATTGCGAATACGCCAACGTATCGGATTGTAAAACCGGTGCCGGGCACTAACTCGGCGGCGTCTGAGTTTTCGCCCATCGTGCTCAACAACGAGCTCATTTTCTCTTCTACCCGCGAAGAAACCAAATACAAAGGCAACGGCGAAGGCTTCCTGAACCTGTACGTGGTGCCTATGGCCGATACCGGCAACACCACCGCCACGCAGGTGAGGCCGTTTGCCGCAGCGTTGAACGCCCCTGAGGTGCATGATGCCTCCCCGGCGTTCACCAACGAGGGCCGCACCATGGTTTTTGCCCGCAGCAATACCGGCAAGAAAAGCGGAACCGCCAACGTTGACCTGTACATCTCACAATACAAAACCGGCGAATGGTCTGAACCCCGCATCGCCAGCTTCAACGACCCGGTGGCCTGGGATGCCTCACCCGCGTTCTCGCCCGATGGCCGTACACTGTACTTCTCCTCAGATCGCCGCGGCGGCCAGGGTGGCCGTGATATCTGGAAAACCACTTTGGATGCCGGCGGGCGTTTCTCCCGTCCGGTAAACCTGGGCCCTGAAATCAACACGCCGGGCAACGAATCCTTCCCGTACGTAGGCCCGGACAGCACCTTGTATATCGCTTCAGACGGGCATCCTGGTCTGGGCGGACTGGATATCTTCCGTGTGAGCGGAGACTCCGTAATCAACTTGGGGGCGCCTATCAACTCCATTGGTGATGACTTCTCCATTCTGATGACGGGGGAAGACCAGGGACTTTTCGCTTCTAACCGCGGAGGTGGCCAGGGCGGCGATGACTTGTACTCGTTTGTGAAGCGCCAGCCTAAACTGGTGAACTTCTTCGTGGACGGCCGCGTGCTGGAGCGCAACGAGAAAGGCAACACCACGCCTATGCCCAATGCCCGTGTCACACTGCAGAACGCGCAAGGCGTGAAAGTGGAAGAAGTCACCGCCGATGCCAAAGGAGCCTTCACGTTCCGGCTGGATTCGGCCAGCGTATATTCCGTGATTGCTGAACGGCAGGGCTATTTCGCGGCTCGTCAATCGGTTATCACGCAAGGCAAGACGCCGCCACAGTCGCAGTTGACGCAACCGGTGACAGATATTCGGCTTACGGCTACGCTCACGCTCAGCAAGATTGTGCGCAACAAGGCCATTGTGGTAGAGAACATCTTCTATGACTACGATAAAGCCAACATCCGCCCAGATGCGGCAGTGGAGCTGGATAAACTGGTACAAACGCTGGTAGACAACCCGACGATTACCATCGAGCTGAGCTCCCACACCGATAGCCGCGGCGTGGACATCTACAACCAGGATCTGTCGCAGCGCCGTGCCCAGAGTGCCGTGGATTACATCATCTCCAAAGGCATAGACCCGAAACGCATCACGGCCCGCGGTTACGGCGAGTCAAGACCGGTCATCCGGAACGCTAAAACAGAGGCCCAACACCAGCAGAACCGCCGCACCGAGTTTAAGGTGACCCGCATTGACGAGCCAGGCCAATAGAATTAAAGTCAGCTTACTAACCACCGCTGGCGCGAGCCTCTGGCTCGTGTCCGCAGGTATTCCTGAGGGTTTCGATTCACACCCTCAATTTGTCATCCTGAAAGGATCTTGTGAGCGAACGGTACTAGCGCTGGAATAAACGTTTTTCAAGTTCGCCCACAAGATCTTTCCAGGATGACAGCAGAGGGAAGATGTAATTTCTAAAATGCGTGCGGACACGAGCCGGAGGCTCGCGCCAGCAAAGGGCGGGATAAAACACCGGGTAATCTGTTACTCAACTATAAATACCAGAAGAAAAGCCTCTCAGAACCGGGAGGCTTTCTTATTTTTGCCCCGCAAAGGGCGGCTCCTTGGTTTGGGGCTGTTTTCTTGAAATCAGGCCTTAAACGGCATTAAATTTATCCTTCCCGCCATGGAAAACCGGTATCTGCAGCGCGGCGTGTCCGCCTCCAAAGAAGATGTGCACAACGCCATCAAGAACATAGACAAAGGCTTGTTCCCCAAAGCGTTCTGCAAAATCATCCCAGATTTGCTGGTGGGCGACCCGGAGTACTGCAACATCATGCACGCCGATGGGGCCGGTACCAAGTCTGCCCTGGCCTACCTGTACTGGCGCGAAACCGGCGATATCTCCGTCTGGAAAGGCATCGCGCAGGACGCCATTGTGATGAACACTGATGATCTGCTGTGCGTGGGCGCAACCGAGAACATTTTGCTGTCTTCTACCATCGGACGGAACAAGAACCTGGTGCCCGGCGAAGTGATTGCCGCCATCATTAACGGCACTGAGGAAGTCCTGCAGATGCTCCGCGACAACGGCATCGGCATCTACAGCACCGGGGGTGAAACCGCTGATGTAGGCGATCTGGTGCGCACCATCATTGTAGACAGCACCGTGACGGCCCGCATGAAGCGCGCGGACGTGATCTCTAACCACACCATCCAGCCCGGCGATGTGATAGTAGGCTTTGCGTCTTACGGACAAGCCACGTACGAGAGCGAGTATAACGGCGGCATGGGCAGCAACGGGCTTACCTCGGCCCGGCACGATGTGTTCGCCAATTACCTGGCGCAAGCCTACCCCGAGAGCTTTGACCCCGCCGTACCGTCTGACCTGGTATATTCCGGCGCCTGCAAACTCACCGATGTGAACGAGGAAACCGGCTTAACCGTGGGCAAACTGGTGCTGTCACCCACCAGAACGTACGCGCCGCTGGTGCAGGCTATTCTGAAAGACTACCGTTCCCAGTTGCACGGCATGGTGCATTGCAGCGGCGGGGCGCAGACCAAAGTGCTGCACTTCACCCAGAACGTGCACATCATCAAAGACAACCTGTTGCCGGTGCCGCCGCTGTTCAGGCTGATCCAGGAGCAAAGTAATACCAGCTGGCAGGAGATGTACAAGGTCTTCAACATGGGCCACCGCCTGGAGCTATACGTGCCGCAGGAAATTGCGCAGGACCTGATCAACATCAGCCAATCGTTCAACATTGACGCGCAGGTGATAGGCAGGGTAGAGACCAGCGAGAGAAACGAGCTCACCATCCAGAGCCCGTACGGCCAGTTTTACTACGAAGGCTAAGCCGCCAAAATAAGTAACCAAAAAAGGGATTCCTTTCTGTTTTAAAGCTGTTTCTCACAAAACGGCCTTGAAACGGAAAGGAATCTTTATTTAAATATAGGTTTGGCACAATATTGGATTTGGGTCAGTATATCACTTATCCATTACCGCTATGAAACGAATCTACTTTCTCGGTTTTCTTTTGCTATTCTTCGCCCAGGCTTTGCAGGCGCAGATAGTTCCTGAAGCGGCCATTCTGGTGGAAAGCCAGCGCGGCGAACTCTTTCAACTGGCCGTAGGAGGACGCATCATCAATCCGGTGGCCTCTAACCGGGTAGCCGTGGATCATCTGCCTGCCGGAAGGCACCAGCTGAACATACGCGTGCTCATGCGCGGCCGCAGAACCCAGAACCTCAACGCCGGGGTGATCTTGTCTGCCAACTACGAGACAGTCTTTGTACTGGAGCCGTCGCGGCGGGGCTTTCCTTTGGTGTTGCGTAAAGTAGAGGAAGTTCCTTTGTCTCGCCCGGTGCCACCCGCTGATTCTTATGGCCGTGATGTGTGCCGGTACGTGATGGAACCGGAAGACGTGGACCGCGTGCTTCGGTTCATGAAAGAAGAAGGCTTTGACGATCGTCGGCTGGAAATTGCCAAAGGCGAGATCAAACTGGCAGGCGGCATCATGACCGAGGATTTATACCTGCTCATGAAAGCCCTCAGCTTTGAAGACCGCAAGGTGGCTCTGGCTAAATTCGCCTATGACTATGTCTGTGACCGAAACAAGTTCAGTCGCGTGTTCGATGCCTTTGATTTCTCCAGCAGCAAACGCGAAATGCAGGATTTCCTCTATAAACGATAAGTTTGTAGGAGCTAGTTCATGCCAGATAGAGGAATGAAGAAGACAGTTATTGGTAGTACATTGCTAGGAATCATAGGTCTCCTGACCCGGCTTTGGGTTGGGGTCTACCATCATGACGAATATGCAGAAACGCATATATTTATAAAACATCGACCCATTTGGCAGTGGACATTCTACTCCCCAATTGGAATGAGCAACCATCAACTAGACGACCTAACCGAAGAACAAAGAAAGGAACAGCTTCTCTTTGAGGAATTTATAAGTAGCAAGGGGATGAGCAGATAACGCTGAATTCACTTTTGATTACTCTTCACACAGTTCACATACAAAATCACAAAACTGGCTTAAAAACAGAATGGGCTCCGTTTACCTAAACGGAGCCCATTCTGTTTTGAGTTGGTACTTGGGAGGCTAGCAGAAGTCTAATCTCTAACGTCTATTGTCTTTTTCTTAGCGAAGACGGTCCATGGAGCGAACTAGGTCTTCGTCGCGCTTGATGAAGCGGTTGGCCAGTACGTTCAGCAGCAAGCCTACAGCCGGGAAGTAGAAACCAGACATGTATTCGCCTTCCTGATCGGTTTTCACCAGGTCTTCGCCTACGTAAGAAGAGAAGTAGAAAGCGCAACCCATGAGGGCGGCCATCACCAGGGAGTTCAGCAAGCCCAGTTTCATTTGGGTCAGGCGGCTCTTGTACTGGAAGATCTCATACAAGGCAATGAGGGCGGCCACACCGGCCAGAATAGCAATTACAATGGTGTTGTTGGTGGCGGCACCATTGGCGGGGCCTAATTTGTAAGCGTTCAGGATATATTCCTGACCATCGGCGGGGTTGGTTTTAGACCAGATCGGCACAAAAAACATGGTCACCATGGCTACTACAATCAGGAACAGGAAAACGCTCTGGATTCTTTGTATCATCTTAAATATGTGTTTCAGTATGAACTGCAAAACTACACAAAACTTGTTAATCCGTGCTGCTTCCCGGGGCTTAACCGCCGGAGATTGCTGGTGGAAAAAAGCAGAAGGTATAGTCTTGAAAAAGAGTAGGTTACTAAGGAAAGGCTAGTCAGGACGGTTTCCTGCTTAGGTTTTCCCTGATTCACGGCCTATTTTGGCACGAACGTTGCAAACCAGAGTTATACCTAAACCTTAGAAAAATGAAACGGTTAGCCCTATTCAGTTTAGCAGGATTGCTGTTGTTTGGAAGCCAAGAGGCCTCGGCGCATACCTCAGGTACCGCTCAGGTGGAGGTGATGAAAAACAGAAAGTTCTCCAACGCCGAGAAGAAACGTGCCAAAGCCATTGCCAAAGCCGCTAAAACCGATGAAAAGTATCAGCGGGATTTAGCCAAGGCCAAAGCAAAGTATGAACTGGACCAGAACCGGCTTAAACTGAAGTATAACCGCAAACAGCACCAACTCAGCGACCGGTACGCCAGGAGAGGCAGCGCCAACGGCGAGTTTGAACGCGCCCAGGCTGAACTGAAAGCCGATTACGAGCGTGAGCAACAATCCCTGAAAGCCCGCTACGAGCGCGACCGTGACCAACGGCAAGCCAAATGGGAGAAGGCCAGAAGCGCTTCTTCCCTGGTGATGTTGTAAGCCAGCGCTGTTGATTTATAGATCCTCAATCGGTCTCCTGCCAGGGACCGATTTTTTTGTGCCTATGAGAAATCAGTTGTTTTAGGGCTTGTTTCGAGAAAACGGCACTGAAACAGCGTCACTTTCCCCGCAGATACCTCTGAATTCCAAGACTCAGCAGGTTATTGCGTATCTTTGCATCATGCGGTATTTTCTTGAAGTGACGTATGACGGGACCCGGTTCCACGGGTGGCAGGTGCAGCCTAATGCCCTCTCGGTGCAGGAGGTGCTGGATGACTGCCTGCGCAGGGTGTTCCGGGTGCCTCAGGTAGAGACCGTAGGCAGCGGCCGCACCGATACCGGCGTACACGCCACGCAGCAATGGGTGCACGTAGATCTGCCACAGGTGCTCCACCCAGAGGAGATGCAGTACAAACTTAACCGCATTCTGCCTTCAGACATTTCTGTGGGCGAAGTTCGGGCGGTGGGTCCCGAGGCGCACACCCGTTTTGATGCTATTAGCCGGACCTATGAGTACCGTATCACGCTAAAGAAAAATCCGTTTCTGGTGCGGCACGCCTATTACCTTTCCCGCCCGCCCGATGTGGCCGTCATGAACCAGGCTGCGCAGGCATTGTTGGAGCTTGAAGACTTTACCACCTTCTCCAAAGTGAAAGGCGATACCAAGCACTACCGCTGCACCATCACCGAGGCTTTCTGGCGCCAGGAGGGCGATCTGCTCATTTTTACCATCAAAGCCAACCGTTTTCTGCGCGGCATGGTACGGCTGGTGGTAGGAACCTTGCTGGACGTGGGCAAAGGCAAACTGACGGTGCCGCAGTTCAGAGAAGTTATAGAAAAGCAAGACCGAAGCCTGGCCAGCGGGGCCGCTCCCGCTGAGGGGCTGTTTCTTCACCGCGTAGAGTATCCGCAAGGGTATTTTGAGCAGCAACAGGCACTGTTTGACCAGGAGGCGAAAGCCCTAAAAGAGAACGTGGAAAAATAAGTCCCTTGTTTTTAACCTGTTTTCAGGGAAACGGCTCGTAAACGTGTCTTCTTAGAAATACTTCTAAGTAAGCTAGACCCTAAAAGTTTAGCACGGGCTTAGCCAAGGGCAGAAATAGGCGTAAAGAGAGATGCGCGGTTTGTTGCGTACTTTTGCCAGCCAAAACAAAGCGCGTTTTCAAGGTGTTTCCGTAGAAACAGCCTGAAAATGAGCGAAGAAAAAGAAGTGTTGCACCTGCGTGGGTCTGTTCTACGTTAGCAGTAGCAGCAATCAGTAATTAGAGATTCTATACATGAGTGAAATAGGAGGCAGCAAAACCGGAAGTGCATTTGACTGGGAAGTGCTGCGGAAGATATTCAGGTTTGTGAAGCCTTACCAGAAGGTGTTCTATCTGGTAGTTTTTTTAACGGTTGCCTCGGCTATTCTAGCAACCATCCGGCCGTTCCTCATCCAGGAAATGGTGGACAAGCAGATTCTACAGTACAACTGGCAGGGTGTGAACCGCATGTTCATGTGGCTCATTGGCTTGCTGGTGGCCCATACGGTGGTGTCATACTTCCACACGTATTTTGCGGGCTGGCTGGGGCAGTACGTGGTGCGTGACATTAGGGTGAAGTTGTATGAGCACATCCTCAAACTTCGGCTCAAGTTCTATGACCGCACACCCATCGGTACGTTGGTGACCCGTAACGTGAGCGACGTGGAGACGCTCTCCGATGTGTTTTCAGAGGGACTGGCCGCCATGATTGGCGATGTGTTGCAGCTGCTCTTCATTCTGGGCTACATGTTCTGGATTGACTGGAAACTCACGCTCGTGAGTCTTTCCATGTTCCCGCTGCTCATCATTAGTACCTATATTTTCAAGGAGAAGGTGAAAGCCTCGTTCCAGGAAGTGCGCGGGGCCGTGGCCAAACTGAACGCCTTTGTGCAGGAACACCTCACGGGCATGATGGTGGTGCAGATCTTCAACAACGAAGAGCGCGAGATGAAGAAGTTTGAGGCCATCAACAAAGAACATACCCGCGCCAACATCAAATCGGTGCTGTATTACTCCATTTATTTCCCGGTGGCCGAGGTGATTGGTGCGGCCGGAACGGGTTTGTTGGTGTGGTACGGGGCCAAAGGCGTGATTCAGGACACGGTAACACTGGGCTCACTCATCGCCTTTATCATGTACATTGGTATGTTCTTCAGGCCCATCCGCCAGATTGCCGACCGCTTCAACACGCTGCAGTTGGGTGTGGTGAGCTCAGAACGGATCATGCGCCTGCTGGAAAGCCAGGAGATGATCTCAGACTCGGGTACGTATGCGCCTAAGACCATCAAGGGCGGCGTGGAGTTTGAAAAAGTATGGTTTGCTTACAATGAAGAGGATTGGGTGCTGAAAGGCATTTCGTTCCAGGTGCAGCCGGGGCAAACGGTGGCGCTAGTAGGGGCCACGGGAGCCGGTAAAACCTCTATCATCAACCTGCTGAGCCGTTTTTACGAGATAAACAAAGGCACTATACGGGTAGATGGCCGTGATGTGAAGGAGTATGACCTGGAGGTGCTGCGCCGTCATATTGGGGTGGTGTTGCAAGACGTGTTCCTGTTCTCCGGCACCATCGCCGATAACATCAGCCTGGGCAACAAAGACATCACCGAGGAGCAGATGTGGGAAGCCGCCCGTCTGGTGGGCGCCGATAAGTTTATTGAGCGCTTGCCGGGTGGTCTGTACTACAACGTGATGGAGCGCGGGGCTACCTTGTCTGTGGGGCAGCGGCAGCTGATTTCGTTTGTGCGCGCCATGGTGTATGACCCTAAAATCATCATCCTGGACGAGGCTACTTCTAGCGTTGACTCAGAGACCGAGGAACTGATCCAGTTCGCTATCTCACAGCTGATGCAGGGCCGTACGTCCATCGTGATCGCGCACCGCTTGTCCACCATCCAAAAAGCCGATAACATTATTGTGCTGGACCGCGGTGAGATCAAAGAGAGCGGTACGCATGAGCAATTGCTGCAGACCGGTGGCTACTACGCCCAGCTGCACGAAATGCAATACAAGAATTTCGTATAATCGCGGGCTGTTTCAGAGCTGTTTCCTTAAAAGCAGCTCTAAAACGCACGTGTCAGAGACAGGGGCAGATCAAGGCTGGCAGGTTTGTTCCTGTTCAAACCAAAATCAGAGAAGAGAGAATAAATGAGAACCAAGAAGTACCTTATCGGGTTGGCGGTGATTGTGGGGCTGGGATTAGTGGTGTACACGTACATGGGCGGCTTTGCTGAGGTGAAGGTCTCGCAGGCAACCTCGTCCCAGCTGCTAATTGCCGGTAAATATTATGAAGGGGAAACCGATGCCGAGGCGTTGGGCCAGATTTACCAGGAAGTAGGAAAAGCTGTGGAGGAAAAGAAGCTGACCGGCGATTTTGCCGGGATTTACTACAACAACCCCAGCCGGGAAGCCAAAACCGTGAAGGCTTTCATTGGCGTTGCCGTGAAAGATACCACCACGTTGCCCCAGGGCTTCAGTGTACGTGTGGTACCCGCCGGCCGGCCGGTGCTCAGAGGTGAGTTGGAAGCTAGTATCAACATTGCCCCCCGTCGCATTTACAGCGCCCTTTTTGATTACGAGAAAGAAAATAAGATCAAGCTGAAGGAGTTCTACGTGGAACGTTTCCCGCAAGACGCGCCCGCCGTGATTGAGGCAGAATTGGCGCAGAAGTAACCTCCGTTTTAGACCTTATTTTCTGCAAAGACCCTTAAAACAGCACCAGCGCCTGTAGAGCTACGGCTTTGCAGGTGCTGGTGCTGTTTTGCTGGAAGAAGTTTTGCGGAGCGGTTGAGAGCCCACATTAGTTTTGCTGATGTCTGGCTTTGGGGCAGGCAGCGCGTATTCTACTTTCACCAGTTGGTGCAGTTCATTGTTCCGGCCTCTTATCTCAAAGTCTACCACGGCCGGGGTCTGGTCCCAATGGAAGCGCATAACCGCAAAGTTGAGCTTGTCATGCATCTGGCCTACCCGGTTAGCGTTGGGTTCATTCACCAGGCCGCCCATCCAGTAATGCGTAAGTCCGCTGGTGGTTAAATCATAGATAGGGTAGGGCACGCCTGGCCAGGAAATTTTGGAAAGCTCCGCAAAATGCCGGTCGCCCGAGAGCAGAATCACGTTGGCGGCTTTGGTTTTGGCAATCAGGTTGAAGAGCCTTTCCCTTGATTTGGGGAAATTGGCCCAGCGCTCATAGCCGTGCTCGTTGGCAATAATCTGCAGGCCGCTCCCAATCAGGTGGAATTGTGCTTTGCTGTTTTTCAGCTCCCGTTCCAGCCAGCGCCACTGGGTTTCGCCCAAGATATCGGCTTTGCTGTTGGGGTGATAGGTGGGTTCCTTGCCTTGCAGCGAGTCCCGGTGGTAACGTACATCCAGAAGTAGCACTTTCACTTGCTGGCCGGGTGGCCCGTAGGTATGGGCGCTGTACACGCCCTTTTGTTTCCGGCGCGGACTCTGCAGGGGCTCGGCCATAAAATCCCAGAACAGTTGGGCGCTCTGGTTCTTGAACTTGTACTCTTTGCCGGCGTTGTTGCGTCCATAATCATGATCATCCCAGGTACCAATCACGGGTACGTTTTGCACCAATTGCTGGTAGTCGGGCTGCTGAAGCTGCTTCTCGTATTTGGCTTTGAGTACCCGCATGTCATCGGTGTCGCCGTAGATGTTGTCGCCCAACCAGATCCAGAGCTGAGGCTGGTTCTTCAAAATCTCGCGCCACAACGGCTGATCCCGGTCCTGAGAGTTGCAGGAACCCAAGGCAATCACCGACAGGGGAGTGTTGGAACTGGCCGGTGGTAAAGATTCCAGGTGGCGCTCGGTATCAGCGGAAGAACAGGAAAACAGAAAGGCAAGAAAGAGGACAAGCCAGGTTCTAAGGAGGTGCATACGCCTACCTACGGCAGGGCAGCGGCTTGGGATGCGGGGGGGTAGCAGGCAAAAAGAAACCCACAGCGGGGCTGTGGGTTTGTGGTTATGATGGTTTGCAGTTGTTATTCAGCGGCAGTTCGGCCCAGGTAAAGGGAGATGCCTAAGGAGACATTGCTTAACCCAAAGGCAACATCAAACCCTCTGGATTTGAATGGTTCAGAATCTTCCGGTTCACTTTTTGAACTGTAATATCCGGCCTTTCCTAAAGTTACTTCTAATCCGAGTGTTTGGGTGGGGAAGAATACCAGGCCTGGTGAGAGATTAACTCCTAATTCCTTATAGGGAGTAGTTGAAGGTGTAGAATTGGGGTAAGTACTTTCATACTTTGATTTTCCAAATGAGTAATAAGCAGATCCTTGACCAAAGAAAGCAACCCGATTCCCTATCGGCTTATATAACCGAATAAAAGGACCAACTGAATATTCATTCTGAGTGTTTTCATCAACATACTGATTCATTTCATTTCCTCCTGGAATGTAATTTGTATTTGTATAACTGCTTGAGGTTCTGGAATAGGAAGTAGATACGCCTACTGCCAAATTAGGAGAAACGAAAAATCCCACCTGTGGACTAATCGTAAAAGTGTTTTGCTCAACTTCTCGGGTGGGTGACATTGGAAGTTTATGGTTGTTTGAACTAAAGCTTAAATAGCCAGAAACAAGGGTTTTCCCGAAGTCTTGGGCAGAAGCTAGAAATGGTGCGCTAGCAAAAGCAGCAATCATCAAAATTCTTTTCATGGATTAACCAGGGGATATAAGTGAAAGTTAATAGTCTGTATTAAGCATAGCTGCTTCCTATATAGCAAATACTTTATAAATCATTTTCCAGACTAACGAGTAAAATCTAAGATTATTTAAGAAAAGGAATAAAATCTTATATCATTCATTAAGAATGAAGGTTTTTTGCACAAAATGAATCTAAAAGCAAGGGCAATAAAATTAGTAAGTAGCTGATGAATACAAACCAGTTTCTCAGCATAAGAAATAGAATTTCTCTTTCTGGCAAGTGCAGAAAAGCAGCATAAAAAAGAAGGACCAGCTTTGGGGCTGGTCCTTTCGTTTGTAAGCGTGGCTTGCGCCGGATATATAGCTAGCCCCATATGGGGTACAATTTCTGGGGTTAACGGGTGTTCATAATCCGGAAGGCTTCTGCCCGGGTAATTTCTTTTTCCAAGAGCAAAAGATCATTTGTATTTACTATCAAGAGCTTGAATTGATCTTTCAGGTCATGATAGTAAATCAACATGGTTAGGTCTTCATAACCACGTCTGAATATCTTTCTGGCCTTGGTCTTCAAATTATACAGTTCCAATTTAATCCTCCTGAGTTTTTCCATCATGACTCTCTACCTCCCCTCTGCTAAGAGCTTATAAAGTAGTTATACTTAAAAATAAAGAGTCAAGTTACTGCATCAAATGTAGATTTAAATTGTATTTTAACTAATATTTACTTGGTGTAGATATTTGTAATACGTTGCTGTTCTTGTTTTTGATGCGTTTTTATGAAAAATGATTGATTAGCTAGATAGTCTTTTTCTTGGATGAGTCTGTCAGTATAAATAACGATGTCTATAAAATAAGTATTGTACCTCATCAACCTATATGAGAAGAAAAAGCAGATTATTATTACAAAAGACCAACTTAGTAGAGTACAAAAACATTTAATCGAAAACTGCTAAAATTATCTGCTTTGGATAATGGTAGTCTTGCATGTAAGTTAAAGCAGAAAGTTTTCTCTCATGGATGCTTCATTGTTTAAGACTTCTGTAAATGCGTGGGAAAACACTTGGCGTAATTCAGCAGAAGCAGAGAGGAAAGGAGTAAGGTTTTAGGCCCGGTAAGAGAAGACCTACCGAAGAAACTGTGGGGAAAAGAGAGAGGAGAACAAAACCGCCCAGGCACCGGTGTGCAAAGTACGTCCCGATGCCTAGGGTGAATTGTTGTTGTTTGTTAGTTTTCTGAGAAAGTATAACCGCAGAAGTTATAGATCTCAGCGAGCGGGGCCACCGGTGGCAAGGTTTCTTGCAACACCAAAGGGGGGTTGTTGGTTGATACAAAACCCCATCGGTTACGGTTGCGATACTGCAACTCTTCTGGCAATTCCAGTTTACGGTGTTTCATAATGTACCTCCTGTTAATAAGACTTAATTAGAGGGCTTTACCCCTACACACACGTTTTACATTTTACACATTCATTCTCAAAGCCCGGGCAGACTAAAATCTTTGCAGATGATGTACGCCTTGGGTACTACAAACTAAAATGAAAACAAAGTCAGGACGGATTTTTACGGTAGCCTTGCTGTTATTGGTGGCCTTGCTGCACATCTTCTCCCAGGAATATGTGTCTGCATCGGCCTGGGGTAGCCTTGGCATAGCGGTGGCTCTGTCTGGAGAGCGGAAACCTGCCGGGCAAAAATCACCCAAAACCCCGCAGCAGTACCTGATGCTGTTTTTCATAGTACTGGCACCAGGGTTGTTTGGTTACCAACTCTACCACGATTTAACCGATCAGGGAGCTAACAGTCTCCCTTCCACCGCTCCCGTACTCTCAAGTAACTCTGTTTTAAGCATCAGTTGCTAAAACTATGCCAAAAACGGAGTTTAGATGTGCTTGGTCAGCTCCCTGATTCTGCTGCGCAGCTGGTCAAGATTGCTTTGTTGTTGTTTCTGTTTCTCAATCTCCTCCAATTGGTGCAGAAGCGCCTGCATCTCGGCCAGGTAAGCCGCCCGGTCTTTCTTTAAACCCACGGGCGGGGTTTCTTCGCCTCCCTTGGTTTCTGATTTGAACACGTTGCCCTCGCCGTAAATCACCCAGCGGGAGTTAAGGTCTGGTAACTGCTTCAGCAGGTCCACTAAATCATCCATACAGTAATCTTCCCCTTGCAAAATACAGCCAACGGTTTCCGGAGGCGTTTTGGTAAGCTGACTGAGCTGGTATACATCCAACTCTTTTATGCGCATATAGAAGTTTAGCCGGGCGCTGGTCTGCTGAAGGTTAATTGCCATATCTCAATGTTATTTGAAGTACGAGTAAACGGGGGCATCCGGATCTCGGTACAAAAAGAAAAGCCGTACGAGCACGATGTCTGTCCTTGGTCTTCATACGCAAGACGCATAAATGTGTTAAAGCCCGTAGCTGTTCAAGTCACCTCCTTGAACCTAAAGTCCAATGAGCTGGTTCTTAAGCCCCAAAGGCCCTACATGTTCTTTGTTGGATGAATGCGCAGAAGAAGCGGAGGTCTGTTTTTCCTCTAAGAATTAATATGTTGAAAAAAGGATTGATATTGTTTTACTATATTTGTCCGATAGACAAGCATTGTCTGTTCTATTAGCCGCTTTGTAACAAAGGTAATTTGTATGAAGACCCACTTTGAGCCGTTGGATTTGATCATGTTGGTAGATGATGATGACACCACCAACTTCGTTAACAAGAGGTTGTTAATAAAGCTTGGGGTAGCCAAGGAAATCATCGTTAAAAAGAATGGGGCAGAGGCATTAGAATACCTGCAGAGTTCTTCAAAAGAGGGAGTAGCTTACCCAGACCTTATTTTCCTGGACATCAAGATGCCGGTGATGGATGGTTTCAGTTTTCTGGATGAGTACCATAACCAGAAGTTATTCCAGAACAACAGCATGATTATCCTGATGTTGACTTCTTCGGCTAGTTTCTATGACCTGGAGCGCCTGAAGGGATACGAATCAGTGAAAAAGCACTTCTCCAAGGCTTTAACTGAGGCAGATGTAAGGGAAATCATGAACGAGTATTACCAGCAGAACTAACTGCTACAGCATATAAAAGAGAAAGGCGCAGAACCAACTGCGCCTTTCTCTTTTATATGCCTGTGGTTTTAACACCAAACTGGTGCCTGCCTAGGCGGGTTCATATTCCATAGGCCAGGTGAAGTGCATGGCGGTACCTCTTCCTGCAGACCGTACCCATACTTTGCCTCCTTTTTCCTGCATGATTTTCCGTACAATGGCCAAACCAATACCGGTGCTGTCTGGGTGGTTCACGTCATTGGTAGTTTCAAACAACTCAAAGATTTTATTCTGGTCTTCCTTCGGAATTCCCGGCCCGTCATCTTCCACTACAAATTCCCAGCCGTGGTTAGTCTGGAAAGCCTTCACCCAAATAGTGCCGTGGGGCAGGTCATGGTACTTGATGGCGTTGCTTAGCAGGTTACTGAAAATCTGCTGCAGGTAGATTTCCTCGCCAAGCACCATCGGCAACTCATCTGGCACATAGATATGGATGCCATCCGGGATAGTGAGGGTTTCAATGATATTATAAACCAGTTCGCCAACAGAGATTAGCTTCTTCTGGATCTGCTGCCGGCCCGTTAAAGAATATGCCAGTACGTCCCGGATGAGGTGCTCCATGCGCTTGATCTGTAACTGGATCATAGGCATAACTGCCTGGGCCTCTTCTTTGCTGTCTTCTTCCAGGAAATCAACCACGGCCTCGGTAAGCCCTGTGATGTTCTGGAGAGGCGCTTTCAAATCATGGGTAACGGTGTGGGCAAACTCATCCAGGGTGCGGTTTACCTTGGCTAATTGCTTGTTCTGGGCTTCGCGTTCCTGCAGCAGGGCATGGATCTCCTGGTTAGAGGCTTGCAGTTCCTGGTTCAGGTGCTGAATCTCCTGCAACTGGTACTCGGCTTCAATGGTTCTGACGCGTAACTGCTCCATTAGCTCAATGAGCTGCATGTTCTGGCGCTTGATCTCAGCGTACGGAGAAATCTCAGATTCATGATTGAAGTAATCTGCCCAGCCCTGGATAATGGCCTTGTTGATGGGCGGATGATTGGCCGGAATACGCTTCTGCAGACGTACCCGAGTGCCACGCTCAAAATCGCTGTCAATATGGAAGTGGTCTACCAGTTTGCGGGAACTGTAGATGCCCTGGCCCTTGCCAGTTGCAGAAGGATACTTGCGGTCCAGTACTTCCTGCACGTTTGGGATACCGCGGCCCCGGTCGGTTACATAGGCTTCCAGAGACATCAGTCCCCGGTTTTCCACCATGTTGAACCGGATAGATCCTTCACCCACGTGCTCTAGTACATTTCTACTGATTTCAGAAACAGCCGTTGCAAATTTGGTTTGCGCTGCTACAGGCAAACCGGTGAATTCAGAGAGTTGCATGGCCCGTTTGTAGGCCAGTACCACGTCTAGTTCATTCTGTAGTTTAATAGTAGTAATAGGCTGTTCCATGGAGAAAGCTAAGCAGTGGCTCGGACCACCACTACTAAAGTATCATCTACCGTGCGGGTATTGTCTTTGTATAGTACTGCTGCAATCAACGTAGGATCATGCCTGGTCAGTTCCGGGTACTTAGAAAAATCCCAGCGACTTTTTAGACCGTCTGAATGCAGTACCATCAGGTGGCCTGCTCCCCAACTGTATTGCTGGTCATTGATAGTGGTAGGAACGGTCATGCCCAGGGTGCCATTGTAAGACAGCAGGTTCTTCATGCCGTCTGGTAAAAACAACCGCCCGCTAATGTTCCCAATGCCACAGTATTGTACCTTGTTCTCGCCAGCGCTCCAGCGCGTGATAACGCCTACCGCTCCGCGGGTTTTCTTAATGGCGGTATGAACGGTGCGCAACATCTCAGAAGGAGTGCCTTTAGGCAACTTCTTGAACGTTTCAATGGCATTCTGCGCGGCCTGGTGGGCGTGTTCGCCGTGGCCCAGGCCATCCAGTACCATGAGGTAAGCGCCTTCCTCCGCTAACCGCAAAGCCCAGCCATCGCCGCTTAGCTGTTCGCCGGGCTTGGGGACCATCACTGCGCCTAGCTGAAACTTATGGGGGTTCTGCGCATTTTTCTTCGGGGCCATGTTTTTCCGGTAAATGCGGGAAAGAATGACCGTGCCCAGACCGCGCTGCGAGTAAATGTCAAAGAAATCTGATTGCCGTTTAATGGCGCCTAAGCCCTGGCCCATGCTCCCGAAGGTGGAGACGCCGTCTTCCATCATGCGCTCAGGATCGCGCATGCCGGGGCCGTTGTCTAAGCAGAGTACTTCTATCCCGCAGGTCTCGCCGCCTTCCAGGCATATGGGTTTTACCAGAAACTCGCCGCCTTTGGTATTGGTGTGTTTGTGCAGGTTGGTGGCCATCTCAGAAACCACAATGCTCACGCGTCCGGTATCGGCCTCAGAGAAACCGTAGCTCTCGGCTATCCTGGCAATGTCCCGCCGGACTATGTTCTGAAACGTTTTGTCTGGGAATTGTATCTGTTGGTGCGCGTTGAAATTAAAGTCCATTCTTCCACCGGGTAATTGTGACTGTGGTGCCTTTGCCGGGCTCGCTTTTGATATCGAACTCATTTACGAGCCTTTTGGCGCCAGGTAGCCCCAGACCCAGGCTTTTTCCGGTAGAGAACCCATCCTTCATGGCTTGCTGCACATCTGGGATGCCGGGCCCCTCGTCTTTAAACGTTAAGCGCACGCCCGGTATGCTGTTTTTACTTACAATTTCAAGCTGCGTCACTCCGCCTCCCCCGTACCGCAGCATGTTACGCACCAATTCACTGGCCGCCGTAATGAGTTTGGTTTGGTTTACCAGGCTCATGCCGGTTTTGGTAGCCAGTTCTTTGATGCGGTTCCGGAACAGGATCACGTCCTGCTCTCTCTGAATAGGAAGCTTCTCTTTAGATAAAACTATCATAGAGGCCTTCCTCATCGGTGTCTAGGTGGCCAATTTTATTCCGCAGCAATTCCATGCCTTGCTCTACGTCCAGGGCGGTGTGTACGCCAGAAAGGGTAAGCCCCAGTTCTACCAGCGTAATGGCTACGGCTGGCTGCATGCCTACCACCACGGTGGCAGCATCCATGATTTTGGACATAGAAGCAATATTGCCCAGAATGCGACCCATAAAAGAGTCTACAATGCTCACGGCAGAGATATCAATGAGTACGCCTTTGGCTTCTGTTTTGCTCACCATGTTGATGAGGTCGTTCTCCAGGGTAAGGGCCAGTCGGTCATACAGATCTACCTGGATGGTGACCAACAGAAAAGGCCCCATCTTGAGAATAGGAATTCTTTCCATGAAGGTACGTGTTAGAAACCGGTATTCTGTTTAGACCCACGCGTCACCTGGATGTTCAGCATGGAGAAGGCCATTTTCAACGCACTGGCCAGCGAGGCTTTGGTGTAAATGTTGGTAAGGTCAATGCCCAGGTGCACAATGGTCTGGGCAATTTCTGCCCTGATGCCGCTGATCACGCACTCGGCACCCATCAGGCGGGCGGCGCTTACGGTTTTGATCAGGTGCTGCGCTACCAGAGAGTCAACGGTGGGTACCCCAGAAATGTCCAGAATGGCAATGCGGCTGCCGGTGGCTACAATTTCCTCCAGCAGCGCTTCCATGACCACCTGGGTGCGGGCACTGTCCAGAGTCCCGATGATGGGCAGGGCCAGAATGCCTTCCCATACTCTGATCACCGGCGTGGAAATCTCACTCATCTCATTGGTCTGGCGCAGAATCACTTCTTCGCGGCCTTTGATGTAGGTTTCCATGGCAATCACCGCCAGGCTGTCCATGATGCTGTTCATGGATAGGATTTCCCGGTATAGCAGGGCCGTATTATCAGACAGGAATTCTTCCAACTGCTGGCTTAATACCTGCTTTAAGCTTAAGATATAGGTGTTGGTTTCCCGGGGAGAAAAGCCCTGACGGGCCCGTGAAATAGCAATCTCGCTCAGGATGTCATTGATAGGCTCATACCCGGCAGACTGTGTGTCTTCGGCTTCAGGGGTACCAAAGGCGTTCAGCAATGCTGACAAGAACTCTTCAGACTGCTGCTGAAGCTCGGCTACACTCATCAGGTCGTCCCGAAGCGCAGCGTCTTGCACCTGGTTGTGCATCCAAGTTTCCAGAATTTGCTTTTTCTTTCCTTTCAGGTAGGCAGCGGTATCTTTGTTCATAAAGGGTGTTTAGGCGTGCTAAGGAATAGATAATCTGTTTGTTGCCTCTTTTTGGAAAATCAGCCCTGAAATGGGAAGGTGAGACACGGAGTAAAAGTAACAAATAATGCCGCTTTAACGGGATACTTTGTCAGATGTTTTTACAAGGCTTAATATTCCCTTAACATGAACAAAAAAATCCCCACGGTTATAACCAGTGGGGACTCAGATGATGGAAGGCTGACTTTGGCGCCTGAGGAAAAGCTAGGTCTGCGTTTCTGGCTTGTTTTTGGGAAATGGAGCAGAAACGCTGGGCCAGGAAAATCTATTCAGTTTTCAGGGCCCTTACGGGGTTAGAGAAAGCAGCTTTCAAGGCTTGTACACTCACTGTGGTAAGGGCGATGAGAAGCGTAAGGGCACCGGCCGCTAAGAAGGCCCAATAGCTGATGTCAATGCGGTACTTGAAATCCTGCAGCCACTTATCCATGAAGTAGTAGGAGATAGGCGCGGCAATGATAAAGGCTACCAGCACCAGCGTGGCGAAGTCTTTGGAGAACAAACCAACGATGCTGCCTGAGCTAGCCCCCAATACCTTGCGCACCCCAACTTCTTTGGTGCGTTGGGTTACCATAAAAGATACTAGGCCATACAACCCTAAGCAACCAATTAAAATGGCCAGCACAGAGAAGATTTTGAATAAGTGCGCCTGGCGTTGTTCGGTATTATAGAACTCCGCGATGCTGTCATCCAGGAACTCGTAGTAGAACACGTCTTCTGGGTAAGCCGATGACCAAACCTTCTGCAGGTGGGCAATGGCAGAAGTGGCGTCTTTCATCTCAATTTTGGCGCTCAGGTTATAGTAGAAATACTGGTAGGTAGACATAACCACCGGGTCAATATCGTAGCGCAGCGGGCCTACGTGGTAATCTTTCACTACTCCTACAATATGGCCCTCGTTGCGTCCGCCGTTCACCCTCATCTTCTTGCCCAAAGCTGCCTGGGGGTTTTTCTCGCCTACCTGGCGCAGGAAGGTCTCATTCACGACAAACTCCCTGATGGTGTCGCTTTTCTCATACATGCGGCCGGCTATGAGCGGAATGTTGTAGGTTTTAAGGTAGTGCTCATCGGCAAACCGGAAGTTCACGTTGAAATTGCGCTCAACAGTGTAGTCATCATAGTTGAACGACATGTTCATGGTCACGTTGGCCGAGGGCGGTGACAAGGCGAAGGTGGTGGATTTCACACCAGGGTGCGCTTCCAGTTGCGGCCGCAGAGCTACCAGTTTTTCGGCTTTTGAGGCGGGAATCGGCATGGAAACAATGGCCTCTTTGTCAAACCCCAGTGACGCGTTCCGGAAATACTCCATCTGGTTATGGACCACAATGGTGCAGATGATGAGAACCTGGCAAATAGTGAACTGCAGCACCACCAGAGATCTGCGCAAAGACAGACCTGCCGTTTGAACCGTGGCCACCTTGCTTTTCAAGGCAGAGATAGGCTGGAAACCAGACAAAATCATGGCCGGATACAGACCCGCCAGGAAGGTGACAATGAGCAGAATAGCGAGCAGGAAAAGAACCACATCGGGGTTGTGCAGAATGGAGAAAGAGATGTGGAGTTCCAGCAGCTGATTCAGGTAAGGCAGCAACAGCTCCGTT
Source organism: Sabulibacter ruber (assembly GCF_017355955.1). Taxonomy (GTDB): domain Bacteria; phylum Bacteroidota; class Bacteroidia; order Cytophagales; family Hymenobacteraceae; genus Nibribacter; species Nibribacter ruber_A. The sequence continues at coordinate 441,352 of NZ_JAFFID010000002.1, forward strand.
AAGACCACGGAAATCAGGAGAGCCAAAAGGGTGATGAGCCCGGTTTCGCTCAGGAACTGTACCATCAACTGGGGCCGGTTGGCACCCAATACTTTGCGCATGCCCACTTCTTTGGCTCTGCGTAAGGCTTGCGCGGTGGCAAGGTTCACGAAATTGATACAGGCAATAATCACCAGGAAGCTTCCTATAATGCCCAACGCCCACAGGGTTTTCTTGTCTACGGTGCGGTCATTGTAGTTAGAGTACGCTTCATTATAGTGAATATCGGTTAAAGACTGGAGCGTGAAACGTTCTTTCTCACCTGGTCTGCGCTGCCGGTTTTTGTACACAATCTCATTCACCTGGTCTTCTGACTGCTTTACAGAGGCGCCGGGCGCAAGGGCAAAATACACTTGCTGGCTGCTGCTGGTGCTGTTCCAGCTGTCATTCTGGAAGAGGGAGTTGATTTTCTTGGAGGCGTCATACGCTACCAGCATCACAAACGGAATATCTGTGTTGGAAGGCGCATCAGGGATTACCCCTTTCACCTGCAAATTGACGCTGTTGTTCATGCGCACCAGTTTGCCCAAGGCATCGCCTTCCGGGAAAAACTTCTGAGCGATGGATTCTGTGAGCAGCACTGAGTTAGGGTCTTTCAAGGCTTGCCGCACGTCTACGCCGTTGGTTTCAAAATCAAACAGGTCAAAGAACTCCGGCTCCACAAACATCACTGATCCTTCTTCCCTGAACTTTCTTGAGATTTGGGCAGAATCATCGGTGAGGATGGCGAAGGTGCCGCCTTCTTCTTCATAAAGGTGCGTGGCTGGTTTCAGTTCAGGCAAAGAAGCCTTAAGCACCGCCAGCATAGGGTAAGGAGTACCTGCCGAATTATGGTGTCCGTTTTGGTCATCAGAATCAATATTGATGCGATAAATGCGATCGGCTTTGCTGTGGAAAGTATCAAAGCTTAACTCGTATCTGATGACCAGGAACAGCAACAAGCTACAGGTAATGCCCATGGCCAGACCTACCACATTGAGCGTAGTATACCCTAGGTTGCGGCGCAGGGTGCGCACCGCAACTAAAAAATAGTTTTTCAGCATGGCCGTGGGGATTACAGGATAGCCAGTTCTTTCACGTTTTCAGAGATGATCTGCCCGTCAAACAGGTTCACAATGCGGTGGGCGTAGTCGGCATCGGTGGGGGAGTGGGTTACCATCACAATGGTGGTGCCTTGCTCATTGAGGGTGCTCAGCAACTGCATCACTTCCTGGCCGTGCGCTGAGTCCAGGTTACCGGTAGGTTCATCGGCTAAGAGCAGTTTAGGCTTGGAAACCACCGCCCGGGCAATGGCCACCCGCTGCTGCTGACCACCCGAAAGCTGCTGCGGGAAGTGGTTGCGGCGGTGCGCAATCTGCATCTGCTCCAGCACCTGCTCCACGCGCTGCTTGCGCTCAGCGGTGCCTACCTTGAGGTAAATCAAAGGCAGTTCCACGTTTTCATAGACCGTCAGTTCGTCAATGAGGTTGAAGCTCTGGAACACAAACCCCAGGTGCTCTTTGCGCAGGTTGGCTCGCTGCCGCTCACTGAATTTGGAGATTTCTTTGTCCAGAAAATAGAACTCGCCGCTGGTTGGGTTGTCCAGGAGCCCGATGATGTTCAACAACGTGGACTTGCCGCAGCCCGACGGACCCATAATGGCCAGGAACTCGCCTTGTTTCACGTGGAGATTCACATTCACCAGCGCGGTGGTTTCCACTTCATCGGTGGTATATTTCTTCTGGAGGTTGACGGTCTTTAACATATATCTTGATTGTTAATTGCTGTTTGTTGATTGTTTATTTACTCTTGCAGATCGGTCCCCCTTTGAAGGGGGTAGGGGGATGATTTCTCTTGCTGATCAATCATTCCCGAGGTTAATTATCTAATCTTTTATCAGTTCTTCTGGCGTCTTTGTCATCCCCCTACCCCCTTCAAAGGGGGACGAAATGCGTTCTCAACTCAGAACTAGCACAGCTATTTCAGCTCCAGCTTGTCTTTGTCGTTGAAGGAGTCATAGGAGGAGACAATCACCCGTTCGCCGGGCTTCAGCCCATCCAGCACTTCGTAGTATTCGGGGTTTTGGCGGCCCAGGCGGATGCTGCGTTTGGTGGCTACTTTTCCGGATTCGTCCAGAACGTAGGCCCAGGCGCCGCCGGTGCTTTGGTAGAAACCGCCTCTGGGCAGCAATACCGCCGGGGCCGGATCTGACAACTGCAAACGAATCTGCAAGGTCTGGCCTCTTCTGATTCCCTCAGGCACTTTACCAATGAACTTCATGTCTACCGGGAACCTTCCGTTGGTCACCTCTGAATACACCAGTGAAATCTCTAGCGGGTAGGTCTGGCCGTTGTAGGTGAAATTGCCCTGTTGCCCGGCAAACACGCGGCTCACATAGTGCTGGTCCAGCTCGGCTTTCACTTTGAAGCCGCTCAGGTCATCTATCTGCCCGATCACCTGGCCGGGCTGCACCGGCGTACCCAATTCCACCTGAATAGAAGAAAGCTGGCCGGAAATAGGGGCTTTGATGTACAGGTTCTTGAGGTTGTCTTCCATCATCTGCAGGTTGCGGCTGGTGCGGGCAATGGTGGTTTCCAGTTGGGCTATCTGCTGGCGGGCGTTGTTTTCCTCAAACTTCTGCGATTCCAACTCAATGGCGCGCTCGGCTTTCAGGCGCTCGTATTCCCTTCTGAACCCGAAGAACTCCTGCTGCGAAACCGCTTTGGCTTCATACAAACTGATGTTGCGCTCATAAATATCTTTAGCGGCATCTACCTGCGCGTCTAAGGTGGCCAGGCGGCGGCGCAGGTTGAATTTGTTCTGCTGCAGACTCAGTTTGGAGTTTTGCAGGTTGTTGATGAGGTCGTTCATGAGCGTTTCCTGATTCATGAAATCCAGCACCAGGCGGTTGTTGGACAGCTTCAGGATCAGGTCGCCCTGCTTCACGGGTTTACCGCCTTCCAGGTACTTCTCATCTACCGTACCGCCTTCCACCGCCGGAATCATAATGGTCTTGATGGGGTGCACCGTGCCGTCTACCGGAATGAACTCCTGGAAAGAACCCTGGCTCACCGAGGCGATGGTGGTCTTCTGGGTTTCCACGTTCAGCTTGGAGCTATTATCGGCGAAGGCGATGAAGTACGTAGCCAAGCCTATGATTGCGACGGCCGCAACGTATCCGGCGATCTTTGTAGGCGTCCAGCGTTTTTTTTCTATGATCCGGTCCATGGTGATACACTCTATTTTGCTTTATCTCTGCCAATTGCTGTGCCACTTTTGTAAAACGTTGATAATCAAGTTTAAAATGAATGTGTTCGGTTAGAAGTGTGCGCCAGCGGACACTTTCTTGTTCGGGCCTGAACATTCTGGCATATCTGCTGAGAGGCGTTTACCGGCCAAATTCCGGAAACAGGCGCAAAACGCAATTGCGCTATAGCGTTGTAGTGCCGCACCATCCGTTGGCAACTTTGAGGTGTTAAGTAGAGCCGCAGGAAGTTCTGTTAAGGCCATGAAAAAAAAGTTTGAAACTTTTAACTCAAGATATATGTATATACATTAAATGTACATACATTTGACCATTGATTCACAAAAAGAGAATCTAAACCAGAACTTAAAACTATAAAGTAAATACCATGGCAACTACTAAATGGGCAGTAGACCCAATGCACTCAGAGGTTCAATTTAAGGTAAAGCACCTGATGATCACCACGGTGACCGGTTATTTCCAGTCTTTCAACGTAGAGGCTGAAACCGCTGATGAGCAGTTCACCAGTGCTGAGCGCGTGGTTTTCACCGCTGATGTTAACTCCATCAACACCAACAACGAGCAGCGCGACACGCACCTGAAATCACCGGATTTCTTTGATGCCGAACAACACAACGAGATCCGTTTTGTAGGCACCAACTACGAGGCGGCTGGCGATGACCAGTTCAAACTGCACGGTGACCTCACTATCAAAGGCACTACCAAGCCGGTGACCGTGAACGTGGAGTTTGGCGGCATTGTAGTAGACCCTTACGGACAGACCAAAGCCGGTTTCACCGTAACCGGTAAAATCAGCCGCAAAGAGTTCGGGCTTACTTGGAACGCCGTAACCGAGGCCGGAAGCGTAGTGGTAAGCGACGAGATCAAGCTGCAGGCCGAGATCCAGTTGGTGAAACAAGCCTAAGCTGCTGCTTCGGGCAAAAACTGTTTTTAAAAGCTTTTGCCCGAAGCAGGCCATAAACAGATTTAGGCTAACTTGATTCTCTTAAAGTAAGAACCGTAAACATCTTCAAAAACTAGTATGCAATTCGAACGCTATAACCCCGCCGAAAGAGGCCTGAAAGATTTGGGCTGGTTAAAGAGCAATTTCGTCTTCAGCTTCTCGGGGCATTACAACCCTGTGCGGGCCGGGTTCGGGTTGCTGCGGGTTTTCAATGATGATTATGTAGAGCCCGGCAACGGGTTCGGCATCCATCCGCACGCCAACATGGAGATCATCTCGGTGATGTTGGCGGGCTCCATGAACCACATTGATTCTTTGGGCTACAAAGAGGTGGTACACAAAGACTGGGTGCAGATCATGAGCGCGGGCAGCGGGCTTCGGCACGAGGAGCACAATGTGGGCGAGGACGAGGTCAACTTCCTGCAGATCTGGATTGAGCCCAAGCTGCAGAACATCACGCCCCGCTACCAGCGCCGCTACTTCCCCGAGGAAAAGCGCGTGAACCAGCTCACTACCATTGTGAGCAACGAGGAAGGCCCGGCCCACTGCTGGATCAACCAGAACGCGAAGCTTTCCTTGGGCTACTTTGAGCAGGGGCAGTCGCTCTCGTATGAATTCAAACCGCTGAACAAGGCCGTGTTCGTGTTCAACATCGGCGGTACGCTACAGGTCAATGACCAGACGCTCCGGCAGCGCGAAGCCATTGGTATTTGGGACACAGATCAACTTCACTTCACTTTTGAAACCGATAGTCGCTTCCTGTTGATTGAGGTGCCTATCAATCACTAATAAAACCATGGAAAATAAAATCTTAGGTCTGCACCACATCACGGCCATCGCCGATCAGGCCAAAAAGAATCTTGATTTCTATACCGATGTGCTGGGTTTGCGTCTGCTCAAGAAGACCGTCAATTTTGATGATCCCGGCACTTACCACCTGTACTACGGCGACGAAAAAGGCAGCGCCGGTACCATCCTCACGTTCTTCCCTTATGAGGGTGCCCGCCGCGGCAGCGCCGGCACCGGCATGGCTACCAACATCGCCTACTCCGTGCCCGAGGGCAGCTTCGATTTCTGGATCGACCGCTTTGAGAAGCACAACGTCATCTACAACAAGCCTTCTGAGAAGTTCGGCGAAAAGTACCTGACCTTCCTGGACCCGGACGGTTTGAAACTGGAGTTGGTGGTGCCTAAAAACCAGGATAGCCGCACCCCATGGACAACCGGAGCCGTGAACGCCGAAGTGGCCACCAGAGGTTTCCACGGTGTGACGTTGACCTTGAAAGACATCCGCCAGACCGCTGCGGTCTTGACTCAGCTTCTGGATTACAAGGAAGTGGAGCAAAGCGGCAACCGCTACCGGTTCATCAACGAGAACGTAGACGCGGCCAATGTCATTGACCTGGTGCAACTGCCCAACGAAGCGCGCGGTATTGGCGGGGCTGGTACCAACCACCACATCGCGTTCCGGGTGCAGGACGAAGACGTGCTCATGCATTTTCAGAAGAAAATCAGCGCCAGCGGCCTGAATATCACGAACAAGATAGACCGCAATTACTTCTACTCGCTGTACTTCCGGGAGCCGGGCGGGGTGCTGTTTGAGATCGCCACTGACAACCCTGGTTTCGGGATTGACGAGCCGTGGGATCAGTTGGGCCAGAGCCTGCTGTTGCCGCCGCAGTACGAGCCACGCCGCGCCGATATTGAGGCTGTTTTACCAAAACTAGACTAAAAACAGCGCTATGGAAGCGTTCAAAATCACCCGCGTGTACGCCGATGGAAACGGAGACAGTCACTTTGAGGAAATCTCCAAACCGTTGCGTTCCGCGGGTGAGATTGGCTTTCTCTCCGAGGCCGAGGAAGTGGAGCACCTCACGTTCCGGCAGGTGGTGCCCACCTATGACTATGATTTCCACACCGCGCCTGCCCGGCAGTACATTATTCTGCTGGACGGCGAGATTGAGATAGAAACCTCTTTGGGAGACAAGCGGCGGTTCAGGGGCGGCGATGTGCTGCTGGTGGAAGACACCACCGGCAAAGGACACCGCACCAGGAACCTTCGGCCGGAAATAAGGCAGTCTATCTTCGTCACGTTGAAGCCCCAGCCTGAAGCACAGTAAAGCTTGGGGTACATATCCATCCATTCTAAAACTGACATCATGAACTTAGTAGTAGTATCTGGCAGTGCGCGCCCGCAGCGGCAATCGCATCAGGTGGCGTTGGAAGTGGGGAAGAGACTGGAAGAGAAAGGCCATACGGTGCACCTGTTGGACGTGCGCGATTTGAATTTCCCTTTGCTGGAAAGGGTCTATGACCCCGCGGCACCGCTCTCTGGAAAGATGCAGGAAGTCAGTGCCGCCATTGCCCAGAGCGATGGGCTGGTGATTGTGTCGCCGGAGCACAATGGCAGCTATTCCGGAGCCCTGAAAAACACCATGGATTACTTCTACAAAGAGTATTTCCGGAAGCCGTTTGGGATAGTGGCCGTGTCGGCGGGCATGCTGGGCGGGATCAACGCCGCCAAAAGCCTGCAGCACTACGCCCTTACGCTCAACGGGATTGTATTGCCTAACGCTTTGCTCACGCCCAAGGTGCAGACGCTTTTCCAGGACGGTCAGTTGATAGATGCCGGTTACGGAACCCGCCTGGATAAATTCCTGACCGATTTCCTGTGGCTGGCCCAAGCCATTCAGGCCACCAACGTTTAACTCTTGATTTCCCAAGCTATGTATACCCACGAGAAAAAAGTCATTACCCGCGGCAAACCCCTGTCTGAAACCGGAAAAGCTTTGATCATGATCCACGGTCGCGGGGCCACCGCTGGCAGCATTTTGTCTCTAGCCGAGTACCTGCCCGTAGAAGATTTCACTTTGTACGCCCCGCAGGCCACCAACCAGAGCTGGTACCCATACAGTTTCATGGCCCCGGCCTCCCAGAACCAACCCGCGCTGGACTCTGCCCTGGAGTTGATTGACAGTACCGTACAAAGCATTCTGGAGCAAGGCATCAGCAGCCAGAATATCTATCTGTTGGGCTTTTCACAGGGCGCGTGTTTGACCTCTGAGTACGCCACGCGCCATGCCCGGCACTACGGCGGCTTGTTCCTTTTCACCGGCGGCTTAGTAGGCCAGCAGCTGGAAACCGCCAATTACCAAGGCGATTTTGCCGGCACTCCGGTCCTGATCACCACTGGCGACCCAGACCCGCACGTACCGGTGAGTAGGGTAGAAGAAACCGTGGCTTTCATGGAAGAACAGGGCGCCGTGGTCACCAAGAAAATCTACAAAGGCCGGCCGCACACAATTTTGCAGGAAGAGATAGACTTAGCTGCCCAAATCCTTTCAAAAGCCTCCGCGAATAGCTAACTTAGGAGAACACAAGCCGCTAACTTCTATGGACTTAACCATCATTAACAACGAGGCTGCCCATCGGTTTGAGACCACCGTGGAGGGCATTACTGCTTTTATTGACTATAAGCTTCGGCCGGGTGTCATGTGGGTGCTGCACACAGAGGTGCCTCAGGCGCTGGAAGGCCGAGGCATTGCGGGCGCCATGTCCAAGCATGTGCTGGAGTACATCATTGCCCAGAAACTGCAGATAGTGCCCTTGTGCCCGTACATGGCGGCTTATCTCAAAAGGCACCCAGAGTACCAGTACCTGGTAAAGCCCGATGCCAGCTTAAGGCTGAAGAAAGTATAAGGATTCCCTTTTGCCAACTTTTTGCGGTAGCTATGCTCTATCAGGTTGATTTCAAAGGCGAGAAGATGGTTCCGGTACAAGAAGGGCAGTCTCTTCTGGAGGCATCCCTGGCGGCCGGAATTCCGCATTACCATGCCTGCGGCGGAAAAGGGCAGTGCACCACCTGTCGGGTGCTGGTCCTGGAGGGCGAGAAATCCCTGTCTGAACTGACCGTCTTTGAAAAGACCATTAAAACGGTGCGCAATTTCCCCGACGGGGTGCGGCTGGCCTGCCAGAGCCATGTGACCGGCGACGGCGTGAAGGTGCACCGGCTGATCAAAGACGAGACGGACCGCTACATCTTCATCAACGGCAACGACGAGAACACCACTGAGGTCATGGGCGTGCGCCGCAAACTGGCGCTGTTTTTCATTGATATCCGCAATTTCACCCCGTTTATAGAAGCCCAACTGCCGTTTGATGTAATTCACATCATGCGGCGTATTTTCACTTTGTTGCGCAACGCCATAGAGCAGTACGGCGGCCGCATTATTGATACCGCCGGCGATGGCTTGTACGCTGTTTTTGGCCTGGATTGTAAAATAAAGCAGGCAACGGAGTCGGCGGTTCTGGCCGGCCAGAAGATCATGGAAGACATCAAGATCTTCAACAACACGTATCTGCGGCCTTATTTCAGTCATTTCTTTGAGGTGGGCATTGGCGTACACGTGGGCAGCGTGATCTACGGCAACGTGGGAATTGGCTTAACCAATAACCTGACCGTGATGGGCTATCCCGTGAACATCGCGGCCCGACTGCAGGCAGCTACCAAAGAACTCAACAACAGCTTCGTGATCTCAGAAAGGGCATTCAGTCTTTTGAGGAACCCACCGTTCGCCTCGGGCTGCGCCAAGCTCAATCTGAAAGGCGTAAGCCATCCCTTTGAAGTAATGCTGATAGGCAAGCCTTATCAATCTCTGGTTGCGCCAGTCAGGGTAGAAGAGAACTCGGCAAGTCATTCAAGTTAAAGCAAGAGTCTAATTTCAGCCCGTTTTCCTGAAAGCAGGCCTAAAACAGGAATTTAGATTACTGTGGCCATTTAGCTTTACTATGGCGCGGAAGTTACTTCCGGGTCTTTTGGAAAGGTAAGCAAGGCACGGAAGTAACTTCCGCGCCATAGGAGAGCCATAGAAGGGGGCAAAGAAGGCCATAATGAGATTTCAACTTTGGGCCTCCTTTTAACTCCGTTTTCCTGAAAACAGGCGCAAAACAGGAAATCGGATTCCCAATCGAAGTGTTCACCAACGGACACTTTTTTGTTCAGCGGCGAACAGTATTCTACCGCTGATTTTGTAAATTCACCTCGCCAGCCACTTACAAGCCCCTTCTTTCTGTCTGGCACAGTTTCGGTTTATCTTTCACTAACGTAACCAGACCGCCGTGCAACAGAACCTAGGCAAGATCCTGATCATAGACGACAACGAGGACATTCTCTTCTCGGCTAAAATGCTGCTGAAGAAGTATGCCCAGCAGGTGCTTATTGAGAAAGACCCGCGCAGAATTCCTTTCCTACTGAACCAGGACACCTATGACCTCATCCTGCTGGATATGAATTTTCGGGAAGACACTACCAGCGGCAATGAGGGGTTCCATTGGCTTAAGGAGATCCTGACCAAAGATCCCAGCGCGGTGGTGATCATGATTACGGCCTTTGGCGATGTGGAAATGGCGGTGCGGGCCCTGAAAGAAGGCGCCACCGATTTTGTGCTCAAGCCATGGCAGAACGAGAAACTGATTGCCACCTTGTCTTCGGCAGCCAAGCTGAAGACCTCCTACAAAGAAATCTCTACGCTTAAGAAGGCCAACTCGGCGCTGGCATCGCAACTGAGCCAGAACGTGAATTTGGTGACCGGACAGAGCCCGGCCATGCAGCAGCTGTTGCATCTCATGAACCGCGTAGCCAAAACCGATGCCGATGTGCTGCTCCTGGGCGAGAACGGTACCGGTAAGGAAGTCATCGCGCGCAGTCTGCACCAGCAGTCGGCAAGGGCGGATAAAGTCTTTATCTCCGTGGATATGGGTTCCCTCACCGAAACCCTGTTTGAAAGCGAACTCTTCGGGCACAAGAAGGGAGCCTTTACCGATGCCCGCGAAGACCGTGTGGGCCGCTTTGAAATGGCCAATGGCGGCACCCTGTTCTTGGACGAGATAGGCAACCTGTCCATGGCCATGCAGGCCAAACTGCTCACCGTCTTGCAGCGCCGGGAGGTCATCAGGGTAGGGACCGGACAGCCTATTCCTATCAACGTGCGGTTGATCTGCGCTACCAACATGCCGCTGCAGCAGATGGTGCAGCAAGGAAGATTCCGTCAGGATTTGCTGTACCGCATCAACACCATTGAACTCAATTTGCCGCCTTTGCGTGAGCGCCTGGAAGACCTGCCGCTCTTGGTAGACCATTTCTTAAAACGCTATGCCCAGAAGTACAAGCAACCGGCCAAATCGGTATCGGCGGCGGCATTGGAGCGGTTAAAGCGGTATGACTGGCCCGGCAACATCCGGGAACTGGAGCACGTGCTGGAGCGGGCCTCCATCATCTCCGAGAACCAGGTCCTGCAGCCCCAGGATTTCTTCTTTCTGCAGATGCAGCAGCCCTTATCGGCGGAGCCGGTGGACCAGTCCATCAACCTGGACGATGTGGAGCGTGCCACCGTGGTCAAAGCCATGGGCAAACACGACGGGAATATTTCCAAAGCCGCGAAAGAATTAGGCCTTTCCCGCGCCTCGCTGTACCGCCGTCTGGAGAAGTATGGGCTTTAAGAATTTCCGGTTTCAGGTCATTGTGCGGGTGTTGCTGCTGGTGCTCACCGTATTCCTGTTTTTCCAGCTGGATTTTAAGTCTACCCTGTTTGCCACGCAAGTAGCGCTGGGTATTCTCATTGTGGTTCAGACCATCGCGCTGATTCTGTTCATTGAACGCACCACCGAGCGGCTCATCAAATTCCTGAACACCATCAAATACGATGACTTCTCTGAGGTCTTCTCTTCCCGCGGCGAAGGGGAGGTGTTTGACGAGCTCTACGAGCGCTACAACGAGGTCATCCGGAAGTTCCGTGACATCCGCTCTGAGAAAGAAGCCACCACGCAGTATTTCCAGACGGTGGTGCAGCACATCGGCATCGGGATTCTTACTTTCAAAAAGAACGGCGAGATACAGCTCATCAATAATGCCGCCAAACGCCTGCTGCAGGTCCCGTCCCTCACCCACGTGGAACAGCTACGGGCCGAGTCGTCGCAGATAGCCGAGCAACTGCTGAAACTGGCTCCGGGCCAAAGCATTGTTCTGCACCTGAAGCATGGCAAAGAGCGGGTACCGGTTTCCTTGTTTGTGGTGGATCTGGTTATGCGCGGCGAGGATTTCAGGCTGGCGTCTATCCAGAACATTCAACGAGAACTGGAGGAGAAAGAGATGGAGGCCTGGCAGAACCTCATCCGGGTACTCACCCACGAGATCATGAATTCCGTAACGCCTATCTCGTCCCTGGCCGGTAGCGTGGCCGCCGATATTCAGGATTATCTGGAGGCGCAACCCAACGGGCAGATCCTGCTGCAGCGCGAGGAAACCGAAGACATGGGCATGGCCCTGCAAACCATTGAACGGCGCAGCCAGGGGTTGGTGCGTTTTGTACACGATTTCCGGAGTCTGGCGCGGGTGCCGGTGCCTAAGAAACAGCTGTTTTCGGTTTCAGACATGCTGAAGCAGCTCCAGACGCTGTTCCAGGAAGAACTGACGCATGAACATATCCAGTTTCAGGTAGACTGCCGTACCACGGGCCTGCAAGTGCTCGCCGACCGGGAACTGATAGAGCAGGTACTCATCAACCTGATCAAGAATGCCATCCACGCCGTGGCAGATAAGCCCACCAAAGTGATTCAGGTAGAAGCCTACTCAGACCCAGACAGCCGCGTAGTGCTGCAGGTCACAGATAACGGCAGCGGCATTGCCGAGGAAGCGTTGGAGCAGATTTTCCTGCCTTTTTACACCACCAAGCCTACCGGCACCGGTATTGGCCTGAGTTTGTCTAAACAGATCATGCGCCTGCACAAAGGCACGCTCACGGTGAGTTCAGAGCTGGGGCAAGGCACTACGTTTACCATGCGTTTTTAACCTGTTCTGAGCAAAAGAGGCCTGAAACAGGAATTCTCCCTGCTGTTTTCTTCTAGCAGATTTGTAACTTTCCAAAGTAAAGTTTCTGCTATGCCGGCTTCCCCCGCGAAACAGTATTGGTTTTTCTGGCTCCTTGTTATGTGCATGCTGCTGTGTGCAAAGGGGCAAGTCTTAGGCCAGGCAGCAGGCCGGGGCACTGTGGTAGGAACCGTGATTGACGCGCACACAAAGCAGCCGCTTGGCTTTGCCACTGTGTTCATTGCCCAAACCACCTACGGCACCAATACCGCTGAAAACGGTACCTTTAAACTGATTTCATTGCCTTCCGGAAGCCATGAACTGGTGGTGTCTTTCTTGGGGTACCAGACGCTGTCACACCAATTCACGTTGCAACCCGGGCAACAGCTGGCTTTTCGGTTTGAGTTGATGCCGGCGGCCAATCAGTTACAGGAAGTGGTGATCAGGCCAGACACCAACTGGCGCTACAACTACAATGTGTTTCTCAAGAACTTTCTGGGGCAAACGGCCAATGCAGCAAAAACCACTATCGTCAATTCTGATGTGCTGTATTTTGATTTTGATCCTGAAAAACGGGTGCTTTCTGCAGAAGCCATCAAACCGCTGGTTATTGAGAACAAAGCCCTAGGATATCGGCTACACTTTGTATTGCAGGATTTTAAGGTGGATTTCCAGAACGGGCATACCTTTCATGCGGGGCATCCCCGGTTTGAGGAAATGAAGCCCCGCGGGAAAGCGCAGGAAAAACGCTGGGGAGAAGCTCGCCTGAAAGCATACAGAGGTTCCATGATGCACTTTGCCCGAGCCTTGTACCAGAATAAGCTAGAGGCAGAAGGCTTCAATGTACGGCGGTTGCAGCGCTTGCCAAACCCCAACCGACCACCCGAGGAAGAGATACAAGCTGGTTTAAAAAGAGCCCGTAGCCAGATGAGCGGCCCTGTTGTGGTGAAAAGCAATAGCAGTGGCCCAGAAGATAGCCTGCAATACTGGATGCGCATGTCCCGCCTGGATAAGACAGTCACCTATCTATACAAAGATCCAATTCCTTATCACCAGATCATCGCCCCGGATTCAGTTCGCAACGGGCAGCTTAAACTGCTGTTTTCTGATTACCTGAACGTGGTGTACACAAAAGAGAAAGAAGAGTTGGGGTATGTGAACCAACAGCCGTTTAGCCAGCGTAGAGCCCCCACGTTCCAGACCTCCCTCATCACGTTAACAGAGCCTTACACTTATATTGAACCCAACGGCATGATCGTTAACCCATACTCTCACATGGTGGAAGGCTACTGGGCTTTTGAAAAGCTGGCCGAGATGCTGCCATTGGATTATACTCCAGCAGAATAAGCTCTATTTTCTGAAGTTAGAAACAACCCAGAATATTCATAGAAACTCGTCTGAGGCTGAAGTCTGATAAGCGTCATGCTAAATTCTTGTTATCAGTAGCACTTTTCTAGGAAAATGGCTAGAAGCTATTTATCTTGGTTCAAAAAAGAAGTTGGTGCTGCGGATGAGGAATTTTTTCTATTAAGGCATTCTAAAAGTCAATATTTTAAGAAGTATAAAATAAACAAAGAGGGGTTGAGTCTGTGATGTGCTTGTTTATAAATCTTGTTAAGAATTAATAGCAATGACAGTTCTGGTTTCTTAGTTCTTTTGAAAATATGAGCTAAAAATATAATATATAATCTGAGATAAAATTTATACTAAACCCTTCTTTATGCCCGATTCTACTCTTTTAAAAACACGGCCATTTCTGGTTGTGCTGTTCTTCTTGTGCCAATTTGTGGCATACGCCCAAGACGCTCCCGTAAAATTCGGGAAAGTAACGGAAGAAGAGCTGAAAATGCGTGTCTATGACAAAGACACCAGTGCCGCCGCGGTGATCTTAGCAGATTACGGTCGGTCTTACTTCACCTATCATGAAGATTTCAAAGTCAACTTTGAGAGAGTCATGCGCATTAAGATCCTGAAGAAAACAGGTTATGACTGGGCAAACGTAGAAGTGCCTTATTACCAGAGAAACAGCCAGAAAGAACAGGTTGTCAACATTAAAGGCGTGACTTACAATCTGGAGAACGGTAAGATGGTGAAAGTGAAAATGGAGGACAAGGCCGTTTTTGATGAAAAGGTATCTGCCAACTGGTTTAACAAAAAATTTACGCTGCCGGCCGTAAAGGAAGGATCGGTGCTGGAAATATCGTACACCGTAACCTCTGATTTCATTTTCAATCTACGGGACTGGACATTTCAGCACTCTGTACCGGTAGTACACAGTGAATACAGAGCTACGATCCCTGAATATTATGAGTACAAACAGCTCCCTCAAGGCTATGAGCCCTTTGTGGTAAGTGAATCGGTGCCGGGCACCATGAATTTCACCGTGCGGTGGAGCAGTTCCATTGAGCCTGGCATAGGCGGTGGACGTACCGCAGGCGGCTCTGAGGCGATTACTGCCAAATGCGTGAATCACCGTTGGGTGATGAAAGACGTCCCGGCCATTGCCTCTGAGCAATACATCACTACGCTGGATGACTACGTGTCCAAGATAGAATTTGAGCTGGAATGGGTGCGTTACCCTAACTCAGCTCCAAAAAGATTTGCCGGAAACTGGAGCAGCCTTTCAGAAGAGCTGATGGACGAGGAGCAGTTTGGGGTGCAGCTGAACCGCACCGGATTCTTCAAAAACGAGGTAGCGGCCATGCAATCCATAAAAGATACGCTGGCCCGCGTGAATGCCATCTATGAATTTGTGAAGAAGTCTGTAAAGTGGAACGGAAAAGGTGGTAAGTACGTGACTACCTCCCTGCGCAAAGCTTTTGATGCCAAAACCGGAAACGTGGCAGACATTAACCTTATGCTGGTGGCCATGTTGCGTGATGCCGGCCTTGAAGCGCATCCTGTCATTCTGAGTACCCGTGACAACGGCCGTGCGCCTTATACCCCGGTGGTTAGCAGGTTCAACTATGTGATAGGCTATCTGAAGTTAGGAAATCAGCACCTGTTACTGGATGCAACTGATCCGCTGATGCCTCTGGGGTTACTGCCCAAGCACTGTTTAAACGGAAATGGCTGGCTGGTTACCAAAACCGGTGGAGACTGGATTCCGCTTCAGTCAGCAATGCGCACCACTGAATTGGTGAATGCAGACCTGCAGGTACTGCCTACCGGTATTTTAAGCGGGAAAGTGTCTGAGTCTACCAGTGGTTTATGGGCACTCAACCTGCGCCATTCTATTCAGGATGCCGGTGAAGAAAAGTACCTGGAGAAACTGGTGAACAACCAGAATCAATATGAGCGCAAGAAGCCAGTCCTGAAAAACCTGAAGGAGTTGCACCAGCCGGTGGGCTTGCAGTATGAAGTGGTGAGCACAGGAGATGAGCAGGCCAAAGATGTCATCTACCTGAACCCAATGATGCTGAAAACCCAGCAGGAGAATCCTTTCAAAGTGGCTAACCGCAAATACCCGGTAGATTTCGGCCATCCTATGGAAGAAGTGTACATCTGCAATTTCACTTTGCCAGAAGGCTACGCAGTGGAGGAAATGCCTAAGAACATTGTGTTAGCGCTGCCAGAAAACGGAGGCCGGTTCACGTACATGCTGCAAACCAGAGGCAACACCATTCAGGTGATGAGCAAAGTAACGCTTTCCAAGCCCGTCTTCTACACAGAGGAGTATGAGTTCCTGAAACAGTTCTACTCCCAGATAGTGGCCAAGCACGCCGAGCAGATTGTTTTAAAGAAGAAAGGGTAATTCGTTTCAGGCCTATTTTCTAGAAAACCATGCAAAAACGGTTCATTTTACTTTTGCTGTCCGTTCTGGCAAGCGTGTCTGCCTGGGCGGGAGATGCTCCCACGTACTCGGCGCTGACCATTAACTCGGCTCTTACGAAAGGAGCCAATGCAGTGATCCGGCTGGAGGAGACGGTTTATACGGTTTCTTCTGCCAAATCTGCAACCAAGAAAGTGCGGCAGATAGTAACGGTGCTCAACGAAGATGGTAGAGGCTACGGAAATTTGGTGGTATACTATGACAAACTAAAAAAAGTAGACTTTATCAAGGGTACGCTCTATGACATGTTAGGAAAGAAAGTGGGAGGGCTGAAAGGTTCTGACATCAAAGATTACAGTGCCAATGGGGAAGGTACTCTGTACGGTGATAACCGCGCGAAGGTAATTGAGTGGGCGAACCATACCTATCCTTACACAGTTGAGTTTGAGTATCAGACCACGTCCAGTAACATGTTGCTCTACCCAATTTGGCAGCCCCTTTCAGGCGAGAAGCTTTCGGTAGAGCAAGCCTCTTTCCAAGTGAACATGCCTGCCGGAATGGGCTTGCGGTACCATGAACAGTTAATGCCCGAAAAGATGAAATCCAGCCAGGAAGGAAATCAGCAGGTTTACCGGTGGCAGGTAAAAGGGTTAACTCCAGTAGAAACAGAAGTCTACGGACCAGAGTTCTCCGAGATTGTGCCTCAAGTAAGAACTGCTCCTTCCGCTTTTGAGGTAGAAGGGTACGCTGGTAGTCTAGACTCTTGGGAATCAATGGGCAATTGGCTAAATAAATTGAATGCAGGTAGAGAACAGTTGCCTGAAGCTACAAAGCAACAAGTGTTGGCGCTTACCAAAAATTTGACTACTCCTGAAGAGAAAATCAAAGCGGTGTACCAGTTTATGCAAAACAAGACCCGTTATGTTTCTATACAATTGGGCATTGGTGGTTTTCAACCTTTTGAAGCCTCAATGGTAGATACCAAAGGTTATGGTGACTGCAAAGCTCTTAGTAACTACACTAAAGCATTGTTAGAAGTAGTAGGTATTCCCAGCCGCTACGCCATTATTTATGGTGGGGATGATAATCCTGCAATGATAAAGGAATTCCCAAGCCAACAGTTCAACCACGTAGTATTGTGCGTTCCTACAGCCAAGGATACTGTTTGGCTGGAATGTACAAACCAGTTAGCCGATGCCGGATACACCGGCTCCTTCACTGGTGACCGTTACTCACTGCTGGTGACGCCAGAAGGCGGTAAACTGGTACCAACGCCTCGGTTCAATGCCCAGGATAATACCCAACTGCGCACAGTAAAAGTAAAACTGAATGCACAGGGCGGCGGAGTTGGCGAGGTGCTCACACAGTTTGCTGGTCGGCAGCACGAAGACCGGAATGAGGCCATCCATCAGTTAGACCCTGATAAGCAGTTGAAATGGCTGTACAAGCAGATTGAGATTCCGGCCTTTGAGATCAAAAGCTTCTCGCTGGAGAAAGTGAAAGGCAAGCCGCAGGTAAACGAGAAACTGCAATTAGATCTTCCTAAGGTGGCTTCGGTTAGTGGAAGACGCCTTTTCATCACGCCCAACCTAATGAACCGGCGCACTACGGTGCCGCCCTCCTTGGAGAACCGGAAGCATGACGTGGTGCTGTCTTATCCTTACCATGACGTGGACACCGTGGAATACGAGATTCCGGCCGGTTACAAGCCAGAGAGTGTGCCTCAGCCCGTGAAAATTGCCTCGGTCTACGGCGAGTACCAGGCGCAGGTGCAGATCAAAGGAAACAAGCTGGTGTACGTGCGCCAGATGACCATGCACAAAGGAAGGTTCCAGGCTTCTAAGTACATGGAGTTCGTGAATTTCTTGAAGCAGGTTTCTAAGGCAGACCAGCAACAAGTGGTGCTGGCCGCTGAAACAACCTGATTTTTCAATGGCCATGAGGGCGTTTGTTTCTAAGATAGGCACCCTCATGGCCATTTCTTTTCAGAAGCAGCCCTGTCCCATTTTCTAAAACATTCCCTTTAATATGAGAATTGAAAAAACGCTTCAAAAACGCTGGCTTTTACTGCTATTGCTGGTAGTAGGTGTTGCCACCCCTGGGTTATGTGAAGACCCTTTTAAAATGGGGCAAGTCACCTCAGAAGAACTGAGAATGACCTCCTACGTGCCAGATACCAGCGCGGCGGCAGTGGTGCTGTATGACCTGGGAGAGTCTTCTTTCCTGTTCACCAAGGGCACGCAACTGCAGTTCAAACGCATCACGCGCATCAAGATTCTGAAAAAGAACGGGCTCGATGAGGCAAACATCGTCATTCCTTATTACGTGCGGAAAGATGGCACCAAAGAAGAAATCCTTAATCTAAAAGGCGTCACGTATAACCTTGAGAACGGTGAGGTGGTGAAAACGAAACTGGATGACAAGGCCATTTTTGATGAAAAGCTAGATGCCAACCAGCACCTTATGAAGCTGACCATGCCTGGCGTTAAAGTAGGTTCAGTGATTGAGTTATCTTATACCATTAAATCAGATTTTATCCGGTATTTACGCGATTGGGAGTTTCAGCATAACATTCCGGTGAAGTGGAGCGAGTACAGGGTAGGCATGGTGCCGTTCTTTGAATACAAACACGCCCTTCATGGGGTACATCCGTTTCACATCAATGATGCAAAAATTGAGCATAAAACGGCGGCTATTGCTTGGAACAGGACTGTTGGGCTTGCTACTACAGAACAGCGGGGTTCCATCTCTATGTCAGTGGTGCAGTACCGGTGGGCCATGAAGGATGTGCCTGCTTTTACCGAGGAACCATACCTAGCGAATTCAAGAGATTATATCTCCAAACTAGAATTTGAGCTCTCCAAAATACAGTACCCAGACGAGAAACCAACGTACACCACCGGCGATTGGCAGAGTTTCACCACCGAACTTCTGAAAGAGGAGGAGTTTGGCGGACAGCTTACCAATACAACTTTCCTGAAAAAGACCGCTGAAACCCTGGTAACCGGGAAAACCGAGCCCTTGGAAAAGGTAAAGGCGGTATTGGAGCATGTGAAAGGGCAGGTGCGCTGGAACGGCAAACACCGCATTTACACAGAGAACCTGCGCAAGGCGTATGACAACCGGTCTGGGTCCTCTGCTGAAGTGAACCTGCTGCTGACGGCTCTGCTGCGCGAGGCGGGCATTGCGGCAAATCCTATGTTGATCAGTACCCGGGAGCATGGGCAGCCCGTGGTGAATTCTCCTATGATTAGTAAGTTTGATTACGTGATCACCCATGTATCAGTAGGAGACAAAACTTACCTGTTAGATGCCACCGAGCAGGATTTACCCTTTGGCATGCTGCCTTTCCGCTGCCTGAACGGCCAGGGCTGGGTGGTGCAATCGCCGGCAGGGAAATGGGTGCCCTTAACCGGCACTGAGAAAAACCTGCAACTGGTGACTGGTCAGCTTAAGATTAAACCTACCGGCGAAGTAACCGGAAACCTGGTGGAAAATTACCAGGGGGTACCAGCCTTGCACGCCCGTTCTTCCATCCGGAGCAAAGGGCAGGAAACCTACCTGAAGGAGTTTGCCAATGCCGGTCCAGACTGGGTGCGTCAGCAAGTGAAGATTCTGAATTTGGATAACCTGCAGGAGCCCCTCAAAACCGAGTACCAGTTAAACAAAACCGGTGACAACCAGGCGGCCGACCTGCTGTACATTTCTCCCTTGCTCACCCATGCCCAGGACCAGAATCCGTTCAAACTGGCTACCAGGCTGTACCCCATTGACTTTGCCTCGCCGGTAGACGAAACCTACATGTTCACCTATGAATTGCCGGCAGGCTATGAAGTAGAAGAAATGCCAAAATCGGCGAACATGAGTTTACCGGGCAATGCGGCCAAGTTTACCTATGTGGCTCAGATGGTCAACGGGCAACTGCAGATCACCAGTAAGCTTAACATCAACAAAACAGTTTTCCAGCCGGCAGAGTACGGTAACCTGCGCGAGTTCTACAACCGGCTGGTGGCCAAGCATGCTGAGAAGATCGTCCTGAAAAAAAAGATGTAGGTTTGTAGGCGCAGTTACTAGAATTTAGAAACCAGCCAGACCAATTAAACGTGTATGATACAAGAAGCCTTGCCTGCGAGCGAGGCTTCTTTTTTTAGCTGTCTCAAGCGTTGTTTGAGGCGTAAGAAGGGGGAGAATCTAAGGGAGACACAGAATCAAATGAAAGCATTGTTGAGCCTGCTTGTGGGGCTGTTTTTTTCAACTATGGCATTGGGGCAGCCCAATAACATCAACCATTGGATGCAATACTCCGGGTCTTTCTGGGTGAGTCCGCAGTGGGTGATAGCCAGCAACGTGCAGGTAAGAACGTATGAGCCCCTGCATGACATGCGGGTGCTGTTTACCGGGGCAGAGGTGCAGCACAATTTCAAAAAGGCGCCGGTCTCTGTCTTGATGGGGTTTACGCATTTAAGTAACCGAAACTATGCCACCCCAGAAGAAGTCACGCACAGCCACGAGAACCGCTTGTACCAGCAGATTGCTGTGCGGGGGCAGTTGTGGAAAGCGGGCGTCACGCACCGGTACCAGGTAGAGCAGAGGTGGCTTTCCCAAGGCTATCAGACCCGCTTCCGGTACTCGTTTGCCCTGCGGCTACCTATCCTTAAAAGGGAAGAACAGCAACTGTACGGCATTCTTCGGAACGAGGTGCGGGTGATTGTGCGGGAAGAACCCTTTGACAGCAACCGGGTCTTTGGCGGGGTAGGATACACGTTCAGCAAGCACCTGAGCGTAGAAGGCATGTGGATGTCACAGTTGCACGGCGGCGGAAACCATCAGCACTTCACCATGCTTATCCTTAAACATGATTTCGGGAGGATGGAATAAACCTTGGCAAGAAAGAAGTGTCTCTGATTTTAGCCTGTTTTCTGGAAAGAAGGCCTGAAACCAGAATAGCTTAGAAAGCAAAACGCCCGTTGTCCTGAAACAACGGGCGTTTAATTTTTCGTCGGAGTGGCGGGATTCGAACCCACGACCTCCAGCACCCCATGCTGGCGCGATACCAGGCTACGCTACACCCCGATCAATTGGTATCTGCTGCAAAGAAAGCAAAAAATCTTTTCCAGCGAAAGAGCAAATGCAGTTTGCCAGCATTTTGAAGCTATTTTCCTGAAAACAGTCAGAAAACGGGCTTTACTCCATTTCTTCGCCTTGCAGCTGGCGCTCATACAGGGCACGGTACAAGCCGGCCAGGTCCTGCATCAGTTCCTCGTGGGTACCGTGCTGCACCACCACGCCATCGTCCAGCACCAGAATCTTGTCGGCTAGTTTCACGGAGCTTACCCGGTGCGAGATAATGATAGACGTACGGTTGGCCATGACGCGGTGCAGGCTGTTGAGAATGGCGTTCTCGGTTTTGGTGTCTACCGCCGAGAGCGAATCGTCTAGGATCAGGATCTTAGGCTCGCGGGCCAGCGCACGGGCAATGGAAACCCGCTGCTTCTGTCCGCCGGAAAGGGTAATGCCGCGCTCGCCCAGCACCGTGTCAAACTTGGCCGGGAAATGCATGATGTTCTCGTAGACATCGGCATCCTTGGCGGCTTGCAGCATCTTCTCCTCGGGTAGGTTGTCCACGCCAAACCCGATGTTGTTTCTAATAGAGTCTGAGAACAGAAATACATCCTGCGGCACGTACCCAATCTGGCTGCGCAGATTAGAAATGTTATAGTCCCTGATGTCTTCGCCGTCAATGAGAATGCGTCCGCCGGTAGTGTCATACAGGCGGCACACCAGCGCGGCAATAGTGCTCTTGCCCGAACCAGTGTTCCCAATCACCGCCAGCGTCTCGCCGGGGTTAATCTGGAACGACAGCTTTTTGAGCGCATGAATGCCGGTGTCTGGGTACACAAAGTCCACCTCGTCAAAAATGATGGCACCTTTGATGTCTTTCTTCAGGTTTTTCTGGGAAAGGATATCGGTCTTGGTGTTCAGGAACTCGTTGATGCGCTGCTGCGAGGCGGCGGCCCGTTGCACCAGAGACGTGGTCCAGCCCAGCGCTGTCACCGGCCAGGTAAGCATATTCACGTAAATGAGGAACTCGGCAATAACCCCCGGCGTGATGCTGCCGTTGATCACCTGTTTCCCGCCCAGCCACACGGTAATGATGGTGCTCAGGCCAATAAGGAACAGGATAAGCGGGAAAAACAGCGAGTTCACAAAGTTCAGCTCCAGGGACTTGTCTTTATAAGTATCACTGGCTTTGGTGAAGTTGGCGTGGGAATCCTGCTCCCGCACAAACGATTTCAGCACCCTAATGCCCGAGAACGCCTCCTGTACAAACGTGGTAATGCCGCTGAGGCTTTTCTGAATCTCGTCTGACTTGCGCTCAATGATGTTATTTACATAATAGATACTCACCGAAAGAATGGGCAGCGGCAGCAGCGTGTAAATGGTGAGCTCCACGTTCACGGTAAGCATGTACGGGATCACCATCAAAAACAAGACAATTAGATTGACGCCGTACATGATGGCCGGCCCCAGGTACATCCGCACGCGGCTCACATCTTCAGAGATGCGGGCCATGAGGTCACCGGTGTTGTTCTTGCGGTAGAAGGAGAGGGGCAGCGTCTGGTAATGGGCGTAGATCTCGTTTTTGAGGTCGTTTTCAATCAAACGGCTCATCACAATAATGGTCTGCCGCATAAAGAACAGGAAAATCCCGCGCAGCAAGGCCATCAACACAATCACCACGCCATAGAACAAGGTGCTGCGGGCGAAGCTGCTGTACACCTCTTCCTGCTGGGCAAACCCCTCGTGCAACTGGTACATAGAGATGCCCTCGCGCACCAGGTCAAAGGCGTGCCGCACCACCTGCGCCGGTATAATGGCGAAGATGTTGGACACAATCACAAACACAATCCCCCAGAAGAAGCGGAATTTGTATTTGAGCAGATATTTATTCAGGTATTTAAGTGATTTCACGTCTGGGTGTTTAAAGAATTACGTACTAACACTTGTTAGTTTTTTCTTTGTGTAATAAAAAATAAAGGTAATTTTGGGGCGAAATTACCAATTAGCTTCCCCATTATCTAACAAAAGCAAAGTGGTATTATAGTCACTATACAACATGATAGAAGTTAAAGAAATAGAAACTGCGCAAGAAAGCTCGGTTTTCGGGCAAATCAGCGAACACCAGCACGAGCAGGTAGTTTTCTGCCATGACCACGACACCGGCCTGAAAGCCATCATCGGCATCCACAACACCGTGCTGGGACCTGCTCTGGGCGGAACCCGCATGTGGACCTACGCCTCTGAAGCCGAAGCGTTGCGTGACGTACTGCGCCTTTCCCGCGGCATGACCTATAAATCTGCTATCTCGGGCCTGAACCTGGGCGGCGGAAAGGCCGTGATCATCGGCGACTCCAAAAAAGGTAAAACCGAAGCCATGATGCGCAAGTTCGGGCGTTTCGTGAACAACCTGAACGGCAAATACATCACCGCCGAGGACATGGGCATGACTACCCAGGACATGGCCTACATTGGCATGGAAACCAAATACGTGGCTGGTTTGCCAGAGTCACAGGGCGGTAGCGGTGACCCGTCACCAGTTACGGCCTACGGAACCTACATGGGCATGAAAGCCGCCGCAAAAAGAGCGTGGGGCAACGATAGCCTGGCCGGTAAAAAGATCTCAGTACAGGGAACAGGCCACGTAGGCGGTTACCTGATCGATTACCTGGCGAAAGAAGGTGCCCAGCTGTTCATCACTGATATTGACCAGGAGCGCCTAAAGCGTATTGCCGTGAACACCGGTGCTACCGTAGTAGGTCTGGATGAAATCTACGACGTAGACGTGGACATCTACTCGCCATGCGCCATGGGAGCCACCATCAACGACGATACCCTGCGCCGCCTGAAGTGCCAGGTGATTGCCGGTTGCGCCAACAACCAGCTGAAAAACGAAGATGTACACGGCCCCGCTCTGGACGAACTGGGCATCATCTACGCCCCAGACTTCCTGATCAACGCCGGTGGTATCATCAACGTGTACTCAGAAGTGAAAAAGCTGAACCGCGAGTGGGCCATGCAGCAAACCGAGCAGATCTACAACACCACGCTGAACATCTTCGCCAAAGCCGAGGCAGACGGAATCCACACCCAGAAAGCCGCCACACAACTTGCGCAGAAGCGCATTGACGATATGGCCAAGATCAAGCAGACATACTAATCTCACCTCTCAAAAGAGGATACAAGCAGTGAATGCGTTTTCGGTCTGGTTCTAACAAACTGGGCCGGAAACGCATTTTCTTTTTACACCCCACCCGTCCGCAGGACGATGAAGGTATTGCAACGGCCCAAAGACCAATTAGCAAAATGCTCCCAAGTTCCTGCTGGGCGCATGCGTAACCCAGCAGGAACTTGGGAGCAAGTAGTAGCGCCTCCAGTGGCAATGGCCCACGCTCCCTACGCAGCAGAGGACGGTGCCCGGTGGTACCATCCGAAGCCTCACTGTCCGAGCGTCAGCGAGTTTGAGGCTTCTTGATTCTTTTGGTTACTTTTCTCATCAAGGAGAAAAGTAACAAACGCCCTCAGAGCGCATCTGCAACCCAAAAGTTAGAAGTAAGGAAATAGGAAGTAGCTGCTTCTAGAAAGGGGAGAGGCAGTTTGGGTTGTTGGTGAGAACACCAACAACGGCGGAATGGCTGGTGAATGGCTGGCAAAGCAGCAAGTAGAAATGAAAGGCACGGAAGCAACTTCCGCGCCATAGAAGGACAAAAGTGAATTTGAGGCTAGCGCCTTACTGATTTGCAAACTTCAGACCATGACAGGTCCAAGTCTCAGACTTGAACCATGGGGAGATAAACGGTACAAGTTGTACTCAACTGAAAACTGAGTTATAACCATTTCCTTCCTATTTTTCAGAAAACTGGATGAAAACAGTACCATCCCGGCACTAGCCGTACAGAGACCGCAGAAATTGTAAATTTAAAATAACTCCCGTTTGCTTCTTGCCCCGTTAGTTCGGACCTTTGCGGCAGAATTGGAGGGGAGCGGTGCCACAGGTTAAAAACACCGTTCCGCCGCCAACTTTTACCCTTATTTTCACGTTCACCACGTTCTTTCCTTATTATCATGCTCAACCGCAGAATACTCCGAATCAAAGCGATGCAAGCCATCTATGCCTATGTACAGGCAGAAGGATCTAACTACCAGTTGGCCCTGGATTTGATTGCGGATAGATTTGCCCCAGACCTGATGGCCGTTGTGGCCCAGGACCGTAACAAACTGGAAGGCCAGAAGCAGATCGCCAGCCTGCTGTTCAAAGAGTGGTACGAGACCAGAAAATTTGATACCGAGGAAAAAGACCGTGAGATCTTAGATGCCGCCCAGGCCGCCGTGAACTTCTACCAGAACTCGCTGCGCAAAGACCTCAAATTCTTCGGGAACCAGATGCTCACCGCCGCCGAGGAAATATATGACCGGTACCTGCTTACCCTGTTGGTAGCCCAAGAACTGGTAAAGCAGATTGAAGGCGAAGAGCAGAAAGCCGCCACCCGTTTCACTGAGCGCAAAGACGTAAACCTGCGCAAGCTGCTCAGCAACAAAGCCCTGCAGAAACTGCTGAGCAACAAGTTCCTGGAGCAACGCGTCATCCGCCGGAACCTGACCTGGGCCGGTGACCAGGAAGTGATCCAGAAAATCTACCGCAACGGCCTCAAGACCGATGAGCAGGTATTGGCTTATCTGGATATCCAGGACCCAACCTACGAGCAAGACCACGAACTGCTCAAACATATCTTCAAAAACGTTATCTTTAAGGACGAGAACCTGCAGGCCCTGTTTGAGGAGAAAGATCTGAACTGGGTAGAAAACAAATCGGTAGTGAAGAATCTGGTGAATAAATCCATCAAGATGCTGGAAGAAAACACCGATGAGAACCTGCCGTTGTTAGACCTGTCGGCCAGCTGGGACGACGACAAAGCCTTCTTCGAGGAACTGTACTACGAGACTCTCAAGGACGATGAGAAGTACGAGGCCATGATCTCAGAAAGCGTGAAAAACTGGGATGTGGAGCGTGTAGCCCAACTGGACAAAATCATCCTGAAGATGGCCCTCTGCGAGATGCACATATTCCGGAGCATTCCGGTAAAGGTGACCATCAACGAGTACATTGACATCTCCAAAGTGTACAGCACGCCCAAGAGCAAGCAGTTCATCAACGGTATCCTGGATAAACTGTCACAAGATCTGATCTCCAGCGGAGCCATCCGGAAATCAGGAAGAGGCTTGCTGGATAACAAATAATCCCGGGCCGGTTTTCGTTCGTATGGAGAAAAGAAACTTTTATCTCTGCGTTTCTGGCTTAATTTTAGAAATTTGGGCCAGAAACGCAGCGAAGAGTTCTTGCTGACTAACTATAACACCACCAAAAACTATGGGCAAAAAAACGAATGCAATCCTTGCCTTTTCCTCTGGTATCGCCACGGGTGCGGTATTAGGTATCCTGTTTGCGCCTGAGAAAGGCCGTGAAACGCGTGACAAACTGAGCTTTCAGTTAGAGAAATACCGCGCCAGGCTGTTGGATCTGACTAACGACCTGATTACCGGAAAAGAAGAGCAAGGTTCTGCCGCCAAAACCGAAGGGCAACGCGTGATCAATGACGCTCGTGACAAAGCAGAGCGCCTGTTGGTAGACGTAGATTCCCTTATCAACCAAATTAACAGTAGAAGAGAAATATAGCCCCCTTGACCATGACAACCGTTACCCTTATTCCCGGCGACGGGATAGGTCCTGAGATCACGGAAGCCGTAAAGGCGATCTTTGCAGCCGCACAAGTGCCCATCACCTGGGAAGAAGAAAATGCCGGGCAAACCACTTTTGACAGCATTGGTGAGTTGATTCCCGCTTCATTGCTTGCCTCTCTGGAGCGCAACAGAATTGCCTTGAAAGGCCCTATCACCACCCCGGTAGGCAAAGGCTTCAAAAGCATCAATGTGCAGTTGCGCCAGAAGTACGACCTGTACTCCAACGTGCGCCCTGCCAAAACCACAGCCGGTGTTAAAACCCGTTTTGACAAGGTAGACCTGGTACTGTTCCGCGAGAACACCGAAGGGCTGTACGCCGGTCTGGAAATTTTTGATGAGCGCCTGGGCATTGCTGACTCTATCTCCCGCGTAACGGTAGAAGGTTGCCACAAAATTGTACGTGCCGCTTTCCAATACGCAGCCAAGCACGGTCGTTCTAAGGTTACAGTGGCGCATAAAGCTAACATCTTGAAAAACGCCGGTAGATTGATGCTGGAGGCCGCCGCCGATGTATCCAAAGAATTCCCAAGCGTGCCGTGGGAAGACAAGATCATTGACAACATGTGCATGCAGCTGGTAAGCAAGCCAGAGCAGTTTGACGTGGTAGTAACCACCAACCTGTTCGGGGATATCCTGTCTGACCTGTGCGCTGGTCTGGTAGGTGGTTTAGGCGTGGTGTCTGGCGCCAACATTGGCGATGATATGGCCATTTTTGAAGCCGTACACGGCTCTGCCCCAGACATTGCCGGTCAAGGTTTGGCCAACCCAACTGCGTTGTTACGCTCTGCGCTCATGATGCTGGAGCATATGAGCCTGCATGAGTACGCCAACAGAATTGAGGCGGCCTTAGAGAAAACCCTGTTGGACAAAAATTGCTGCACCAGAGACTTAGGAGGCACCGCTTCTACCTCAGAATTTGCGCAGCATATAATTTCTAATTTGTAACTTGTCCTATTATTAAGAGGATAGATTATTTATGAAAAAGCAATTTTTGATCGCGTTGCTTGTAGCCGGTGGCCTTTGGACCTCTGGCTGCGAGAAAAAAGCAGATACAACCCAAGAAGCTACTGCCACTGAGCAGAACGCTTCTGAAGGCAGCGCTGTAGCCGCCAATGACCCTGCCACCAATCCTAACGTGGCCGGCCAGGAGGAAGTGAATCCTAACGCTCCTAAACCGGTAATGACGTTCAAGGAAACCGAGTTTGACTTTGGAGACATCAAAGCCGACAAGAAAGTGGAGCACACCTTCACCTTCACCAACACCGGTAAGGCTCCGTTGGTGATTGAGAACGCCTCTGCTACGTGCGGCTGTACTGTACCAGAGTGGCCACATGAGCCAATTGCCCCAGGTGAAACCGGCAAAATCAAAGTGGTTTTTGACCCAACCGGAAAATCTGGCCAGCAATCAAAGCAAATTACCATTACCGCCAACACTGATCCGCAGATCAACCAGGTAAGCATTAAAACCAATATCATTGGTGCAGTGCCTCAGGCAGGAGCAGACGGACCTGTTCGCTTATAATTCTCAGAACAACCTATGCTAACTGTATTATTGCAAGCCACCGCACAAGGGGCAAACGTATACGCCAATTTCCTGTTCATCGGGCTTATTATCCTGGTGTTCTATTTCTTCATGGTGCGCCCGCAGCAGAAGAAAGCCAAAGACCAGAAGAAGTTCCGGGAAGAGCTGAAGCGTGGCATGAACGTGGTAACCATTGGTGGTCTGCACGGACGCCTGCTCAGTATTGATGATGATACTGTCTGGATTGAAGTAGACAAAGGAATCAAACTGAAGTTTGATAAAGTGGCTATAGCCATGGAGCCCACCTCCAGAGTGAATGCGGGTTCCACAGACACCTCTAATACCTAAAAGTTACCTTGCCATTAGATAAAGCAAAGCACGCCCTCCTCTGGTTACTGAGGCCTTTTTCGCCCAAGCAGAAACAGTACTGGAGGGTGGTGTTGCTTTGCTTTTTTGCGGCAAGCACTTTCTGGCTCTTGAACGCCCTGAACAAGAGCTACACCACACAGGTAACGTACCCCATCGTTTTCAAATATAATCCCAAGGCCCTGGTGCCGGTGAAACCGCTCCCAGATGAAGTGGTGATCAGCGTAACCGGCAAAGGTTGGAAGCTGCTCCGCAAGAACCTGTTCTTCAACATAAGGCCGGCAGAGCTTACCATCAGGGGCTTACCCAACGTGAAACAGTTGCCCGGGCAGGCACTTAGGCCGGCTATCTCCAACGTATTGGATGGGCTCAGCCTCAACTTTGTGGTCACAGACTCCATCAGCTTTGATTTTGACCGGCTGGTAACCCGTAAATTCCCGTTGGCCATTGACACCACCCAGGTGAAAGTAGGGCCGGGGTTTGCGTTTGTAGGTCCGGTGAAGATTTTACCAGACTCAGTTACTTTCACTGGGCCAGAGTTGATCTTAAAGCAGTTCCCTGATCCTTTCCTGTTAAGCCTTCCGGCAGAAAACATCAGAGCACCTTTCAAAGGAGATGTGCCGCTTACACATGACTATACCTCCTTGGTGAAAGCGGATGTAAGTGAAGCCGAAATCCAGTTTGGAGTAGTAGCCTTGGAACGCAAGGAGGTTCCGGTACAGCCTGTTCTACAGAATTTCCCCGCTGGCTATAACCTGCGGTTGGTAACCGGGCCACTGGTTGCGCACTACTCTTACCTGCCCAGAAACCGGGATTTGGTTAATCCTGAATTGATCCAGGTGGCTTTGGATTACCAGAAGTTCAATCCGGCAGATTCTACCATTGTGCCCACGGTTTTGCAGAAAGGTCCCCACGTAAAGCAGGTAAATGTTCTGCCAGGCAGGGTACAAATCTCATTAACCCCGCAATAAACGTTATGCTCAAGATTGGCATTACCGGAGGCATTGGTTCTGGGAAGAGCATTGTCTGTAAGTGCTTCCAGTTGCTGGGAGTGCCCGTGTATGACTCAGATACCCGCGCCAAATGGGTGATGAACTTTGATCCAGAGTTGCGGGAACAATTGATCTCTACCTTCGGGCCGGAGACGTACGATGCCCAGCAGCAGCTGAACCGCACCTATCTAAGCCAGAGAGTATTCCACGATGCCGAACAATTAGCTAAACTGAACGGGTTGGTGCACCCGCAGGTGCGCAAGGATTTTTACCGATGGCTGGACGTAAATATCCAGGCGCCTTATGTGCTGAAAGAAGCCGCGCTGATGTTTGAGTCCAACGCTTATACCCAGGTAGACCATGTACTCACCGTCTCGGCACCCATAGAGGTGCGCCGGGCCCGTACTCTCCTGCGCGATCCGCACCGCAACGCCGCCCAGGTAGACGCCATCATGGACAAACAACTCTCAGAAGAAGAACGCATCCGCCGCGCGCAGTTTGTCTTGTATAACGATGATGCACAATTAGTGCTTCCGCAGGTGGTGCAACTGCATCAAAGATTTCTGGCGTTGGCAGTTGATAAAAGCATTCTATAATCTCTCAACCAACAAATCCCAATACGCTAGTGTGTTTCAGCTGTAGGAACACTGTTTTAGAAGCGTTTTCTTTAAAGCAGGCTTAAAACACAATCTTTCTAGGAGGAAATGCGTGCCATAGACAAGGCAGTGCCTTGTCTCTACGAGACTCTACAACCAACACCAATATTGCTTACTTTCCCCGATTCCAGTCTTTCAGGCGAGCGCCTTAGCAGGTTCCGGTGCCGTGAGGCATTGCGACCGTCAGGGAGCAAAGGAAGCTGGTACAGCGCGAGCGCGGAAGACGGGGCCCCGCGGCCGTGAGCGCTTATCAATAACTATGCAACAACACAGCCTATAAGTCAATAGACAAACATAACCTCCGCCAGCAACAGCGAACAACTTCACATCGCTTACTTGATAATCGGGTAGCGGGTGAAGGGTTTGGTAGGATCAAAAATCTTACGGTAGGTGATGTGCGTCTTGTAGATGACAGCGCCTAAGCCACGGGTCACCATCATCATCTTAGGGTTAAAATCACCCACCCAGTTCATTTCTATTTCCCGAGCCCCATACTCGTTCACCGGGCCTTGCGAGTGGGTAATCAGGTAAGAATCCACTCCTTTTGACTGAAACTCCGGCACTATGCCAAAAATCACCCCGAAGACCTTCTTGTCATCGCGTTTATTGTAGCGCCACCGGTGGTACAGGAATTTCAGTTTCGCCAGCAGGTCAAACTTGCCGTTCAGGTGCTTGAAGATCTGGTTCAGTTCCGGGAGCATGATGAAGAAACCAACCGCCTTGCCTTCAAAGTAAACGAAATTGATAAGCTGCTCTACCATGACGGGTTTCATGGCTTTCATCATCTTCAGGGCTTTTTCATAGGTCATCTCGTTGATGCCAGAATGCCCCGCCCAGGCCTTGTTGTACACGTCAAGGAAGTCTTGCGCTAGTTTCTCCAGGTTGTCTCTGGAAGGGTGCCCAAAACTGTACCCGGGCGTTTCATCCAGAATTTTGGAGCGCTGTAAGATCTTATCGCTTAGCTTGGGTCGGGTTTGCATATGGTAAGTATACTGTTTGAAGTATACCTGAAACCCGTAGCCCTCAAACAATTGCTGGTAGTAGGGCGGATGGTAGAACATGCCATAGTTAGGCTCAGTGAACCCATGCACCAACAAACCCCACCAACGGTCCCGCTCCCCAAAGTTGATGGGGCCATCCATGGCTTCCATGCCCTGTGCGGCTAACCAGTCTTTGCAGGCATCAAATAAAAGATTGGCGGCAGCCTGGTCATTGATGCACTCAAAGAAGCCCATGCCCCCGGTCACGTACTCAGAAGCGTTTTTGGTTTTGCCGTTGACAAAAGCAGCCACCCGACCGATAAATCGGCCTTGCTTGTCTTGAAGCACCCATCTGGTGGCAGTGCCATTCCTGAAATTTGGATTTTGCTTTGGATCAAAAACCGCCTCAATGTCTTTGTCCAGCGGACGAATCCAATTGGGATGGTCTTTGTAAATGGAAGCAGGAAGGTCTAAGAAGGCTTTGGTGGTGGAAGCGTTATTGACTTCAAGTAATTGCATATCCAGAGGAGCTAAGAAAAGCAAAAATATGCAATTACGCCGAAGCGCCCTAAGAATGTCGTTTTCTCTTTGGGTGTTTACGCAGCCCTGCCAAGCCGATGGTTTTGGCTTTCAATGTGCATGGCTTCGTTGAAACGATATTCCTTATGGTCATAGGGGCTGACAAAAGCCTCTTCCATGACTAACCAGGAGATATCAAAGCCTAAAAAGAATACAGGCCTGAAGGCTAGGTGCCAGCCCTGGGCCAGCAATATCTGAGTGTCTTCTTCCATCTTAATCATATGTGCTTATTTCTGGCAGGTAGGGTATGGGTCGTTCATCAGGCAAGGTTAAAGTGCAATTGTTATTTTGTAAAACGGGAAATCTATGGGCAGGTTTAAATTTTCTGAAGAAAGTTGCTGACTGATAGTTGTTTGTAGAATTTGAAGAGCCTTGGGTGCGCTGTAGAAATCAATAGGTATGCCAGTAAAGGAAGACTATCCAGGTTAAAACAATTCTGCAACTCTTTACAGGGCTTTTGCTTTGGCAGATTACCAGAGAAGAGTGGCGGTGAAAGTAAGACCCATTTTAATGGTAGCTGCTCCCGTTTGGACTAATCCGTTTGCTTCCCGGCCTGGTAACATTCGTTGAATCCTGCCAGTTTTCATAATTTGCAGTAGAATTACCTTCACCCCCTTGGGATTACTATAAATGAACTTACTCAAGAATCTAAAAATAAGGGATAAACTCTCCATTGTCTTAACCCTGCTCCTGGTGCCGCTGCTGTACCTGGTTTTCTCTACCATAAAAGTGGAAGTTGAAGCAAACCAAAGGTTAAAACAGGAAGCGGTGCAGTTAGAAGAATCAGAAAGGATCTCTGGCTTCGTACACGCATTCCAGAAAGAGCGGGGTCGTATTCTGGCTGCGGTTGATGGTAACGCTAGATTCCTGGCTGAGGCACGGGCGGAAAGAAGCAAGACAGATGCCGCCGAAAGAGACCTGAAGGAGTTTCTGGAAACATCTGGCCGTGTGTTGCCCGAGGTTGCGCTCCTCAATGACTTGAAAGAATACCGGAACAACCTTGACCAGAACAGGCTGGACGTAATGGCCTTCAGACGGTACTCCACCAATTTGCTCTTCAGTTTCCTGGACAGAATAGACGCCAATGCCACGGGGCTGGGGAATGTGGAGATCAGCCGGCAGTTAGCCAGTTTCAGAAATCTGGCTGAGGCCAAAGTCCAGCTGGGCAGAATCAGAAGCTTGCTCATGAAGGTAATCCCCGAAAAGCGCTTCTCCTACGAAGACTACGCCCAGATCAAG
Source organism: Sabulibacter ruber (assembly GCF_017355955.1). Classification (GTDB taxonomy): domain Bacteria; phylum Bacteroidota; class Bacteroidia; order Cytophagales; family Hymenobacteraceae; genus Nibribacter; species Nibribacter ruber_A. Next base: position 474,345 of record NZ_JAFFID010000002.1, read on the forward strand.
ATTCAGATAGAGGCCTATGACCGTTCACTGACGGCTTTCTACAGATACGCCAGACCTGCCTCCAGCGCAAGGGTACAGCAGCTTACTTCATCAGCGCAGTACAGAACCGTAGACACCATTTTGCAGGACATCACCGCCAACCCTGCGTTGGACTTAACCACTTTCCAGCCAGATGCAATCTTTGATGTCTTTACCCAAAGCATTGAAGAATACCGGAAAACCGAAGAATTTCTAATCAGTAAGATCAGAGAACAGGTCAAAAAGGAGATTAGCGCGAAACAGCAGTACCTTACGTTTCTGACCATCATCATGGTCCTGATTCTGGGATTGGCCGCGTTCCTGTCGTTCTACATCTTCAACCTTATTTCATCTTCGCTTTCTACCTTAAAAACCGCCGCAGATCGCATTAAACTGGGCGCCACCGATGTAGTCATTGACATTGACAGCAAAGATGAGATTGGCAGCGTGGCCAGTTCCTTCAGGGAAGTGGTGGAGAAAAACATTGCGCTGTCTAGGGTGGCCAAAGCCATTGGGCAGGGCCAGTACGAGGTGGAAGTAGCTGTGCAAAGCGACGAAGACGTACTGAGCCACGCCATCAAAGACATGAAGGACAACCTGCAGACCTTCACCACCGAGAACGCCAACCGCAACTGGGTGCTCACGGGCGTTTCTGAGCTGAATAATCTGGTAAGCGGTGAAACCACCATGGAGGGCGTCGCCGAGAAAGCCATTGCTTTCCTCTGCGACTATACCAAATCTGAGGCTGGTATTCTGTACCTGCACAACGACAGCGGCCAACTGGAGCCCGCCGCCGCGCACGGGGTAGCCTACAGCAAAGAGCAGCTGCCCGCCTTCGGGATTGGGACCGGGAAGGTAGGCCAAGCCGTGCAGGAGCGGAAGGTGAAACTGCTGGAAGGCGTAGCCGAGGAGTACCTGAAAATAAAGACCGGTTTGTCTGAAGTGGAGCCCGCCAATATTATCATTGTGCCGCTTTACTTCTCGTCCAGCGTGGTGGGTGCCTTGGAGCTGTGTTCTCGTCAACCGTATGGAGAGTTGCAGCAGAAGCTGTTTGACACGGTTGCGGAACGGATTTCGGTGATCATTCATACTCTGAAGGCGCACTTACAGACGCAGGAACTGCTGTATGAGACCCAGAACCAGGCCGAGGAACTGGAAACTCAGCAGGAAGAACTACGCCACCTCAACGCCGAACTGAAAGCCTCAGAAGAGGAACTGCGCGTAAACCAGGAAGAACTGCAGGAGAAAAATGCCGAGCTGGAAGAAAAAGCCCAGTTGCTGGAAGAACAGTACGAGGCGCTCCAGTCCAAAAACACGGCCCTGGAAGATGCCCGCCAGGCCATTGAGCTGAAGATAAAGCAGGTGGAAACGGTCAGTAAGTACAAGAGCGACTTCCTGGCTAACATGTCGCATGAGTTACGCACGCCGCTCAACAGCATTCTGATTCTTTCCCGTCTACTGGCCGATAACGTAGAGAACACGCTCTCCACCAAGCAGATTGACCACGCCCAGATCATCCACAAATCCGGCTCAGACTTGCTCAAATTGATCAACGAGATTCTGGATCTCTCCAAGATTGAATCGGGTATGATTAAGCTGGAAACCGAGGAAATCAAGCTCAAGGACATTTCGCTGGCGCCTATGTTCAAGGAAGTAGCCGCTAAAAAGCAAATCACCTACCGGGAGAACATTAGGCCGGGCAATGTGGAAGCCATTGTCACAGACCGCTTTAGGCTGGAGCAGATCCTAAAGAACTTCATTGGGAATGCCATCAAGTTCACCGGCGAAGGGGGCGAGGTGGAGCTTTCCATTTATCCGTTGAGCAACCGGCCAAAGTTCCGGTCTGAGCAGCTGAGCGAGCAGCCAGAGATCATTGCTTTTGCGGTGCGCGATACGGGTATCGGTATTCCCAAAGACAAGCAGGAAATGGTGTTTGAGGCGTTCCAACAGGCAGACACGTCCACTACGCGCAAGTACGGCGGAACGGGCCTGGGCCTCACCATCAGCAAAGAACTGGCTTCTCTGCTGGGCGGGGAACTGAGGTTGGAAAGCGAGCCGGGCCAGGGCAGTACTTTCACCTTGTACCTGCCGGCTACCCCGGTTACGGTTGCCCAAAGGCAACAACCGCAGCCTGTTAAAGAACCCGTTTCGGCCCCGGTTTTGCCAAACAAGGCCGAAAACGCACATCAGGTGCTGGACCGCATAGAGCAGAAAGACAAGAAAGACATCTCGGTGCTGATTGTGGAAGACGACAAAGGCTTCAGCGATATCTTAGCTGATTTTGCAAGAGCCAAAAAGTTTGTGGTACATCAAGCATTCACCGGACAGGAGGGGCTGCGTCTGGCCCGTCTGGAGAAACCCGATGCCATGCTGCTGGACGTGCATCTGCCGGATATCACCGGGTGGGAAGTGCTCAGGAAAGTGCGGGAAGACCGCGACCTGCGCCACCTCAATGTGCACGTGATGTCGGCGTATGACAAGGAGGTGATCAATGAGCACGGGCACAAAGAAGAATACCTGCCTAAACCCGTAACCCTGGAGATGCTCAACAAGGCTTTCTCATCTATCTCAGAAATGTCGGGCACGGCGCTGGAGAATATTCTCATTGTGGAAGACAACGAGATTGAGAACAAGGCGGTGGCCGAGCTGCTGCTGGCGCACGGGCTGAAATCTACCTCGGCGTTTTCCGCCGAAGAAGCCGAACAGATCCTGGCCAAGCAGAAAGTAGACTGCATCATCCTGGATTTGAACCTGCCCGGCATGAAAGGCTACGAGTGGATGAAGAAGCTCAAGTCGCAGACCGCCCTCACCGATATTCCTATCATCATCTACTCGGGCAAAGACCTGAGCGAGGAAGAGGAAACCGACCTGAAGGAGTTCGCCAATACCATCATCATCAAAAACGAGTATTCTTATTTGCGGCTGCTGGATGAGGTGCAGTTGTTCCTGCACAAGGTGAACCAGAAGCTTCCATCGGGCAGCGAGTTCAAGATGAAGTTGCATGTGCCCAAAGAAGTGCTGCAAGACAAGAAAGTGCTGGTGGTGGATGACGATGTGCGCAACATCTACTCGCTCAGTAGCTTACTGGAGCAGCACGGCATGGAGGTAGTGACGGCGTACAACGGCAAGGAGGCCATCCAGAAACTGGACACCGAGAAAGGCATTGACATGGTCATTATGGATGTGATGATGCCCGAGATGGACGGCATTGAAGCCACAAAACGAATTAGAGAGAATCCTCGTTTGAAGCAATTGCCAATTATTACGCTCACCGCAAAGGCCATGAAAGAAGACAAGGAGAAGTGCATTGCCGCCGGGGCATCAGACTACATTGCCAAACCCGTAGACACCGACAAATTATTGACTTTAATGCGGGTGTGGCTGTATGAAGCTTGAGGCCGATGCGCTTTTTGAGCAGGCGGTAGAAACGCTTATCCAGGACATCCATACCCAGTACGGGTATGATTTCAGCGGCTACGCGCGGGCCTCGGTGTACCGCAGGATCAGGCGGTTTCTGGGCAACAAGAACCTGGCGTCTATAGAAGAACTGCGTAAGAACTTGTTCCAGGATTCTTACTTCTTTGAGAATTTCCTGCAGGAAATCACGGTGAACGTCACGGAGATGTTCCGGGACCCGACGTTCTTCCTGGCGCTGCGCGAAAACGTGATGCCCATTCTGTCTACCTACCCATTCATCAAGATCTGGGACGCAGGCTGCTCTACCGGCGAGGAACTGTTTTCCCTGTCCATTATCCTGAAAGAGGAAGGCCTGCTGGACAGAACCAAAATCTACGCCACAGACATCAACCAGAAGGTACTCAAACAAGCCAAGGAAGGTATTTTTCCGCTGGCCAACATGGCGGCTTACACTACGGCCTATTACGCGGCCGGGGGCAAAAACGAGTTCTCCAGCTACTATACCAGCAGCTACGGCAGCGCAAAGTTTGACGCTTCGTTGGTGAAGAACGTGGTGTTCTACCCGCACAACCTGGCTACCGATTCTTCTTTTAATGAGTTTCACTTAATTCTGTGCAGAAACGTGCTCATCTACTTCAACCGGACCTTGCAGGAGCGGGTCTTCAGTTTGTTTGACGAAAGTCTGGTGAGTTTGGGCTACCTGGCTTTGGGCAAAAAAGAAACCCTGGCCATGTCGCAGATCAACGGCCACTACACCTGCGTGGATAAAAGTAACCGCATTTACCGCAAAACCACCTGATGAAGAAAGAGGCAAAGGTAATTGTGATAGGAGGGTCTTGGGGCGGCATCAAGGCCTCGCAGGCTATTCTCAAGCAGTTGCCTGCTTCCTACAGCATTCCTATAGTAATGGTGCTGCACCGGCTCCGCCACTTTGACGGCAATTTGCAAATAGTGTTTGAGAAACGGGTGGCACTGCAGGTAACCGAGGTAGAAGAGAAGGAACAACTGAAGCCCGGTTACGTGTACGTGGCACCGTCTAACTACCACGTGCTGGTGGAAAAAGACCAAACGTTCTCTCTGGACGTTTCAGAACTGGAGAACTACTCGCGTCCGGCCATTGACGTAACGTTTACCAGCGCGGCAGATGCGTTCGGGTCCAATACCGTTGCCATTCTGCTGAGCGGCGCCAGCAAAGACGGTAGCGCCGGGCTTAAGTACATTGCGGAAAGAGGCGGGACGGTTATTGTACAGGACCCGCAGGAGGCCGAAGTAGACACCATGCCCCTGGCGGCAATTGCCCTGGTGCCCGATTGCCAGATAATGAATTCAGAGCGTATCCAAGCTTTTTTACTTTCTTTGCATGACCACTGACCAATCCCTTACTGCTCCCATGATTTCCCCCGAAGTACAAGCCGTTAAGATTCTTTTGGTAGATGACAAACCAGAGAACCTGGTCAGCCTGGAGAGCTTGCTTTACAAGGAAGAAGAGGGGGTAACCTACCTGTTTGCCGAGTCTGGCGAAGAGGCCCTGAAAGTTGCCTTGCAGGAAGAACTGGCCCTCATCTTGCTGGACGTGCAGATGCCCGGCATGAACGGCTACGAGGTGGCCCGCTACCTGCGCGATATCTCCAAAACAAGGGACATTCCCATCATCTTCGTGACCGCCATAGACGAGCAGGACACCCACGTGATAGAAGGGTTTGAGGCCGGTGCGGTAGATTTCCTGTTCAAGCCTTTGCACCCATACATCACCAAAGCCAAAGTATCGGCTTTTGTCAAGTTCTTCCTGCAGAGAAAAGACCTGGAGAAAGCGAATAAACTGGCTTTAGAAATGAACCAGGAACTGGAGGAACGGGTGAAAGAACGCACCAAAGAACTTACCCGGGTAAACAGAGACTTAGATAACTTTGTCTACACCGCCTCCCATGACCTGCGAGCCCCCATTCACAACATTGAAGGGCTCATGGCTGCCTTGCAGGATACGCTGCAGGAAGACACCATCAATCGCGAAGAAGTAGCCCCTATACTGGAAATGATCAACAACTCCGTGGACCGTTTTAAGGCTACTTTACAGGATTTAACCGAAATCGCGAAGGTGCAATATGAAGCGGCCGGTAAAAACGTGGTGCGCTTTGACGAGCTCCTAACCGATGTGAAAGTGCACATCAAAGACCTGATTGAAAGTGCCCACGCCACTATCACCGCCGATTTCTCCCAGGCCCCGGAAATCTTCTTCTCCAGGAAAAACCTGCGGAGCGTTCTATACAACCTGGTCTCCAACTCCATCAAGTACCGATCACCGGAGCGTGCGCCGGAGATTCTGGTGACTACCACCAAGGTAGATTCCTACACGCTTCTATCTGTGCAGGACAACGGCCTCGGGCTTAAGAATGAAGACAAAGAGAAAGTGTTTGGCATGTTCCAACGCGTACACCTGCACGTGGAAGGAACCGGTGTGGGCATGGCCATCGTAAAAAGGATAGTGGAGAACTGCGACGGTAAAATTGAGTTTGAAAGCGAGTTAGGCCAGGGCACCGTTTTTCAGGTATATTTGAAATAAGAGGGCCTAAATGAGTACGTTGATGGACGGATGGTTGGGTAGCCTACTTCTGGAAATCAACCAATATCTGAACGCGTTCAGCATATGGGTCGGTCAGGCGGGTGACTTGTACTTTGTCGCTCTCGTTGTAGTACTTCGCGATGCCCCTGACAATCCCGACGGCAACCCCGCACATGCGGCGCTTGGAGTGGTAGTCAATAATGAGGCGGCTATTTCCTTGTTTGGTGACTAGTAGTTTAGGGGGGCTTGTCCGGCTGTCTTCCTTTTTAACGGCCCCGTGCATTGCTTCTTCGGTATACAGCAGCATTTCATAGGTACGCCACTCTGGCTTGAAGTACTTTTTATACATCAACAACAGGTCTGGTACTATAAACTCGCCATACTGTTCCATTAAGTCATAGGCAGAGATGCCCATATCTTCTGAGGCCTGGTGTACAAGCGCAAAAAGCTCATCGGTGGGGTACATCTCGTGCATTTGATAAGCGGTGCGCTCTATTCCTACTTTTTCCAGCAGCTTCATCCACGCGCTGTAGTCATATTCTTTTTCTACGTACCGCTTCAGTAACACGAAAATGGAACCATGCATCAGATCTTGGCTACCCATCTGGTTGTCTTTATTGATTTCTTAAGATTCAATTCTGCTATATGATTCTACGGTAGGCTGTACTGTCTTTTAATTAGCTCTCACTTAGAGGGCAGCTTTCTTGATGCAGTAGCCCAATGTACAATTCAAATACAGGTTATTCTAAAAATATATACTTATTGTTATATAATAATCTATAGAATGATCTAAACTGCCTTTAGCCATGCTTCGGCGGTTACCTTCCCCTGGAACGTAGTGACCATGACGTCTTTCAGGCCAAATTCCACAGCCTTGTCTGCCGAAAGTTTGGCGTACACATCGGGGGAATACACGTGGGCAAGAAATCTGCAGCCTGCCTTGCCCAACCTCGGAATCCAGTCCAGCGCAACCCACTCTGCCGCATCTGACCACATGCCTTTGACGTGCGTGTTATCATTGAGCACCTTATGGCAGTTGTACAGGGTTAAACACCTTAAAATTTCCTCGCACCCGTCAATGACACTCTCTTTTGTTTGCTCCCCTGACCAGTCAGCATAGATAAGGTCGTTCACCACATCGTACTGTATGATGATATAAGGTTTCTTAACTAAGATCTGACTGCTCATAAGGTGTATCTGGTTAGTGAGACTTTACATTGTCCTCACTCAGTGTCAACAGAAGGCTCTCAAACTCTGGTGCTCTTGTTCAGGAAACTTTCTTTGGCTCCCTGTCTACGAGGCAATAGACTCTTATGTTAAATATATGGAAACAGAAGTCTCAATAGTAGGTAAAAAGGCCTAGGCTAAGTTCACTTGTCAGCTGGGAGTTGTTTACTGGTAGCGCTTCTTCTCTCTGTGAATGAGCGTGCTACGCCGGCGCTTGGTTAGCGTACACATGCAACTTCCCGTTATTTACTTCTATTTCCCTATTAAAACGGAAACCAAGCCTTTCCAGCAGGTGAATGGATTTTGTATTCTGAGGCATGGTGGTGGCAAGGATAGTAGAATAGGCGGGAATTTGGCTCAAAGTTGAGAGCACTGCCTGGGCGGCCTCATAGGCAAAGCCTTTGCCGCTATATTCAGGAAGAAAAGCAAAGCCAATGTCAGAATGCTCCAGATAATCCCGTTTAATGAACGTGATGATCCCGATGGAGGTAAGATCTGCTTTGGTCTTAACGGTCCAGTAGGTCATGTTTGGGGTACCGTTGATTCTCCTGATGTAGGCAACTGCCTCCTCTTTTGAATGGATGTTTCTGTTGCCAATGAACTCCAGCCACCCTTTTGAGTTTACCAGTTCTAGTATAAAGCTGTGGTCGGTTTCTGTTAATAGCTCCAGTGAAAGCCGGTCTGTACTGATCTTAGTTTGCATTTACATAGGTAAGAATATTGCATTGATCTTAAAAGCTTATTAGTTTAACTTAAAATACACTTACTTCTAATCCACGGGTCATATGCTGCTCAATGGCATTGGCGTGACCTATGGCATTGAGCAGTAGTGGTTCATCCGTGTATTTTGCGCATTCACCTAAAGTCCCGCTTACCCCAACGATTCTCACCGCGTGTAGTAACCTTATTTAACTAGATTTCGGGATGAACATGCAAATGCTCTTTGGGGACTTGCCCCAACCAGATTTTGAGGAAGATTTCGTCTCCATTCATTTTCTAGCATCCCATTCGCTGCTCTTGTTGGAATGGAAGCGCCAAATCACGTTAGAAGAACGGAAAGTGGGCTTCAGGAAGGCGTTGGAAATAACCCGGAAGAACGGGATCAGGTACTGGCTGATAGATGACCTGCAACTCTCCATTATTACGCCGGAGGAGAAGGAGTGGGTTCTCTCTGAGTTTCAGGACGAGGCCTCCCAAACCACCATTCTGAAGCTAGCCGTAGTAACCCCAGATTTCTATCCCTCGCTGGTAGCTAATACAGAATTCACAGAAAAAGGGAAAGAGGGTTATCAGGAAAAAGGAATGATTCAACACGAAGTCTTCCCTGACCACAGCACTGCCGTAAACTGGCTCCTTTCTGAAGAAGGCACTGAAACACAAGAAAATCTGCTGCAATAACTACATTTAGCCTGTAATACAGAGGCGGTGCTGCTAGGAGCAAAGGCAGCAGATAACACAGCAGATGGATAGGTGACCCGCTTCTAGTTGCCAGAAGATTCTTGATTAGTCTTCTACCTAGGCCTGTTAAACTCAAAAAGCACTAACAAGGAAGAGCCTTATCAGTGCTTTTCTAAGTGAGATGTTAGCTGCTGCTCCAGCTTCAAGGCAATGCCCTTGCTATTCTTGCTGGGATGAGAATTAAAGCAGAGGAGCTTTAAACCTTTGCCGTGTTCAGGTTTTTTACTACAAGATTCTCAGGTTTTTTGGCAGGAGTAGTCTTCTTTGGTTTCTTCTTTTTGTTCCACCACACCAGAAAGCCAGTGATTGGCAAACTGGCGCAGATCAAACTGATGCAGAACGCCAATACCTTGCCCGGTAAGCCCCAGACGGCTCCTATGTGGATGTCGTAGTTGAGCAAAGACAATTTATCAGCGAAACCTGCTTCTTCATAACGATCGCCCTGCACCCGGAAGAGTTCCAGGGTGTATTGGTCATAGAAATATTCGTTCCGGTTATACCAGGAGCCGTGGTCCTGGTAAGCGATAATCTCAATGGCATCGTCCTTGTCTTCCAAGATAGGGGTCATGTAGAAGCCCTGCGCCTTTGATTCTACGGCTATGGTTTTGTACCAGGCCCGGTCCAGCGCTGAGACTGTGTTGTTGGCAAGCAGTGCCACTTTAGTGGTATCAGAATGCGGATGGTGGTGCTCCGGCAGTTCTTTTCCGCCCGAGGTCACGTAATACAGGCCTTCTTCAAACCATTTAAAGCTCCAGACCAGTCCGGTGACTCCTAGCGCAAGGGCCAAAAGCAGGCTGTAGAAGCCCAAAACATTGTGCAAATCGTAATTGACCCGTTTAAAGCTGCCGCTCCATTTGATTTTGAAGCTTTTATCGCGGTTAGATTTGTTCCAGCGTTTGGGCCACCACATCACCAATCCGGTAATGAGCAGCACCAGAAAAATGAGGGTACAAACCCCCACAATCGGCCTGCCAATTTCATACGGAAGCCAAAGGGCCCGGTGCCCATCAATGATGAACCGGAAGAAATCAAATTCCCCTTTGCCTATAGATTGTTGTTTCTGCAGAAATTCGCCGGTGTAGGGATTGAGAAAAACAGCCGTAAAATGCTCTTTGTTCTGGAAGCCAACTGCAGCGGCGCCTTCCCGGTTGCTGTAGGTGAGGCCGGTGGGCTTTACACCGGGCATGTAGGCTAGGGCAGTATCCAGCAACTGGCTGGGCGGTACAAAAGCTTTCTCCTGCGCCTCCACAAACCTCCAGGGCTCCAGGGCATCTTTTATTTCCTGCTGAAAAGCGTAAAAGCAACCCGTTATGCTCACAATAAACACCACAATGCCTGACACCAGGCCCAGCCAGAGGTGGAGCCAATCGTTCACGCGCCTAACCAAACTTGGGTTGTTTGTTTTCTTGCCTTTCATTTTTGTGCTGAATTTTGGAAAGATGAAAGAAACTACCATCCTCCACTTAGCCGCAGAGGATGGTAGTTCGGGGTTATTTTAGTCTGGCAATACCACCCAGGAAAGAGCCTTCAATCTCAGCGCCTTTGGTGGCGGTGGCGGTGGAAATATCGGTCTGGTAGATATTCACCACTCCATTCACAGAGATGGCGGTGTATACTTTCCCTTCGTCCAGCAGGGCCGCAAAGCTTCTGCCGCCATTGCCGGTGAATACAGGCGCATTGGCTACCAGCGTAATGGTTTTAGCCGAAAGGTCTACAATGGCCAGACGAAGGTTTTTGTCAGACCATCTGTCTGCCAGGGTAGGAGTTACGGTGGTAATGGCCGCAAACAGCTTATTGTTGCCTATGTAGATGGCGTGCGCGATTTTTCCGCCGTTAGGAGCGGCATCGGTATTGAAAAAGTAGTTTTGGTCAAATTCTGTAGAACCAGCCGCAATTCTGAGGATACCGGCTGGCTTGGTAGATTGGCTATAGCCGTTATAGTAGCTGCTATTGGAAACGGTATAAAGATCACCAGTTTCGGTTTTGAAAATACCTGACTGGGTATTGAATGCTCCTGCCGGACCAGTGCGGGTGTCTTTGATCACTTTCTGCAGCGCAAAGCCAGGGTAGCTATAAATGGCCACGTAGCAGGTATCAGTATTAGTAGTGGCGTAGGTGGTATGGTTCACCGGGTAGAAGGTCTGGAACAGTTGGTTGCCTCTTACTTTCATGCCGGTATGGAACAACCAGTCTCGGTTGCTGGGGTGAATGCTGTTCATGGGCACATCTGCTCTGCTGGCAATGGTATTGGAGGCCACATCAACTGTGTAGAACTTGGCGTTCAGGCCGGCCGTAGGGCTGGAGGGCATGGAAACCCCAACCATGGTGGTACCGGCACCAGTAGGATCTATAAAGTCATTGTTGGCCAGTTCAAACGTAAGCCCTGTTTTAGTCGTCAGCTGGTTAGAAGAGTTCAGGCTGATGGTATTAACGTCTGTAATACCTAAACCGCCGATGCTGTAGAAATTGCCGCCCCCGAAAGCATAGTCACGGTAGCCAGACTGCAGCAGGCCGTTGCCGGTCAGGGAAATGGTGCCGCTCATGAGGTTACTGGTCTGCACCACATAGTTGGTGGTAGCCGTGGAAGTAGTCACGCCCACGCCCAAAGCATATACTTTATCGGTTTCTGAAACCGGAGTTGGATCGTTGTTTTCGTTATCGCTACAGGAAAAGGAGGTAAAAACTACTCCTGCTATAAAGCTGAATCTGGCTAATTGTTTGATCGTGGAATTCATTTAGGTAGGTATTGGTTGGTGATTTTACTTGTTGATAAAGTATCTGGCTCTTAAAAAGAAGGACCGGCCGGGTTTCTGAAGCAGGTAATTGTCAAAGAGCTTACTATCGGTTAGGTTTCTGCACTCCAGTGATAAACCATATTTGCCATTTTGCAGCGTGTAGTTGACCATGGCGTTATGGGCAGCCTGGCGCGGAATTACATCATCGTTATTAAACCCTAGGTGATGCGGTGTCAGGTAATACTCCTCCACATAGTTGAGACTGTAATTGAGGGTAAGCACATTGTCCTTTGTTCCAAGGTTGGTGAAGGAGTATCCTGCTTCTGCATTCCCGAACAAATAGGGCGTATTGGGGATGCGGTAATTATATCCCCAATTCCTTTCAGTCTTAGTACCCATGAAATTCTCACTAATGTAGAATTCCTGTCTGTCTATAATGTTCTGGTAGGTAAGGTTCAAACCGACCTGTAACTTGTTCTTCCAGGAGTACCTGAAGTCACTTTCCACTCCGTTGGTGATGACATCTCCAACGTTGATGTATTGCCGGTCGATAGGCTGGGTTTGCTGCTGGTCCAGGCGGATGTAATCGCGGGAATTCCGATAGAGGTAGCTTGCTTCCACCGCGAAGTGGTGGTCTGTGCGGAGCTTAAAGGAATAAATAGCTCCCACGTTTACATTATCACTGTTCTCAGGCTTCAAGGCAGAGTTCCTCCGGACAAACAAGCCATCCCCTAAGAGCTCAATGGCTTCGGGTAAACGATAGGTGTGCTCGTAAGAAGCCTTTAGCTGTAGTTGAGGCAAAAGAAAGCCGGCCACAGCTGCGCCATATCCTATATTACTCGTCTTGGTCTGTATTGCCTGGTAGCTGCCGGTACCAGTTCCGTCTAAAACTTGCTGGAATGAACTGGCATTCAGGAGGTAGAGCTTTGAGAATGCCGTAGCGTTAAACCGTTTCTTGTTCACTTGCCAGGCAAGCCCCATTACCTGTTTGTTCAGGGCTTGGGGATACTGGAACGTCACGTTTTCAGGATCCTCAACGTCACTTGATTTTCGCCCGAAATCTGACATCACATAGTTAAAGGAAAGAGAATGAACCGGATTGATCGCGTAGCTGAGGTTAGCCGTCACTAAACCTTCATTGTCTTTGTTCTTTAATTGGGTTCTATTTAACTCAGCGGCACTTGTGGTTACGGTCTCCTGATACCAGTTGTATCTAAGGCGAGTAGTGTCCACAAACCTGTTCTGCGTCATGTTATAGGCGCTGTACAGGCTCAGGTCCAATCCTTCTACAGAAAGGTTTGCTTTCTTGTACTTTACCGTAGGAATCACCGAAGAGGAACGGGAGGTTCTGGCGCCAAATACCTGTTCCATGGTCACGCCTGTCTGGATTTCTTTATCGTTTCCAGAAGCAATCAGTCCAACCAAGAGGAGGTCAGCGTACTGCTTACCGGTAACCCCCGCTTCTAACTGGAGGGTACCTGATTTGTAGGCATCATGGAAACGCTCTACTTCTACCGACTTTTCCGCCTTTTGCCCTGAAGATAGATCAATGGGGTTTACCTCTACCTTGTAGTTGTTGTCTGAGTAATTGTAGAACGCGTTTGCCCGGAACGTAAGCCCATTCGTAGGATTGGTAAAGGCACCGTTCACAGAGGCCTTGTGGGTGTTGAACGAGCCAACGCCATAGGAAACGTCTAAGAAGTTGGGGTTGGCGCGTGTGACAATGTTCACGGCCCCGCCTAGTGCATCTGCTCCCAAATGGATCGGGAGAACTCCTTTGTAGACCTCCACCCGTTCGGCCATGGTCACCGGCAGGTTGTTAAGCGTTAAGGAGGAGCCGAAATTATCCATAGGAATGCCGTCCAGGAAAATTTTGACCTGTCTTCCGGTGAACCCGTTCAAAGAAAAGCTGAAGTTGGAGCCCACGCCGCCATCTTCACGCACCCGAATGCCGGTGGTTCTGTTCAGGGCCTGGTTCAGATCGGCGGAGGTGCTGTACAGCTTCCTGGCATCCAGCACGGTCACGTTGAAGCCTTCTTCTTTGATAGCGGTGTTCTGCGTCTTGCCGGTGACCAAAACCTCATCCATGTTCAGGCTACCGGATAAGGCAATTGCGCCCAGGTTGTTAGTGCGTCCGGCTATGATCTGTATTCGGGCTGTTTTGGTGGAATAACCCACAAACGAGACCACCAGCTCATAATCGCCTGCCGGAGCAGAAAGAAAGAAAGATCCGTCTGCCTTGGTTTGCGCAGCGGCTTCGGTGCCCCTGATAGAAACGTTGGCAAATTCTATTGCCTTGTTTCCCGCATCTGTCACCCTCCCAGAGACTGATCCTGTATTTTGTGCCTGCCCAACTTTAGGACAAACAAGAAGTAACAGAAAAAAGAAGTAGAATCCCGGCTTAAAGGGAATAGTATACTTGATATAATGCCAGGTAGATAGTTTGCTCATGTATCTAGACAAGTCTCTGACTTGTTAATTAGACTAAATCTAAATTGTAGCTCAATATTACTAGATACTTTCTAGAAACCAAAGTTATTTAGAATGATTCTATAGAAGTTCCTATTACTGGGATAGGTGTTGCTAAGAAAGGAGGCAGATGGCTTAAGGTATCAAGGGCTTAGTTACCGGTGCAGAACACTTGCTTTTGGGGAGATTGGCAGATAGCAGAAGGAGGGGACCAGATAAGCTTGTAAGCTAAAAGCGCTTGGTGATTCCTCAATGGATACAAAATCAGGGAAATTACATTGCAGCTAATCACAGGTTTGCACCTCTTGCGCATTCTCACTTATGCCCGATTGATCTTTAGGAGGGGTGGCTGCAGATTTGTTTACAACTACTTTTAAGCCTGAAGGTGACTTAGCTGAAAAGGAAAGAAACAGGATGTTTGCAAATTGTTTGCAAATAAAAAAAGCCCTTACAAGTTTCCTTGTAAGGGCTTTTTAGGAGTGGGACGTGCTGGATTCGAACCAGCGACCCTCTGCTTGTAAGGCAGATGCTCTGAACCAGCTGAGCTAACATCCCCTAAATGGTAGAAGACCTGTTGTCTTCAAGGGTAATCTCTTCATAAAAAAACCTCTCTAGAAGGAGAGGCTTTCCTGTGTGGGACGTGCTGGATTCGAACCAGCGACCCTCTGCTTGTAAGGCAGATGCTCTGAACCAGCTGAGCTAACATCCCAAATCGGTAGAAGACCTGCTGTCTCCGTTTTGATGATGCAAATATGGCAGGTAGAATTTTAATCACCAAATACTGGCCCAAAAAAAGTAGATAAAATTTTACAGGCAGTGTTGAAGGAAGTTCCAGCATGGACGCCAAAAGCTTTATTTACTGCAAGATACTAGCAAAAGGAAGGAACAGTCATAATAATGAATTTTCAGAGCCCAACGCTTAAGATACCGGGAGATACAGCTTAAAAGCAGAAAGATGAAGCAGGACTGAGAAATGAAAACAAGAAATAAGGGCTTTGACTTTCCCCTCAGGTTGATTTATAGCGCTAAAGGAAGTGAACTCACCTGTTTTTGATGTATTTTCCCGAAACTAAGTTCAAAGCAGACATCACACGCTACTTCATGAAAAAGTACTTCCGCCAGTGGCTTCCGTTTGTGTTCCTCGGCCTGGTGGCCTGCCACTCTACACCATCGGGGTCTTCCACGGCAGAAAAATCAGACGTTAAAGTCTACTACCCCGGCTCCGGCGATGACTGGCAGCGCAAGAACCCCGAGGAAGTGGGCATGGACCCGCAGTTGCTGGCGCAAGCCGTGGAATACGCCCAGACACAGGAGACCAAATGGCCGCGGGATTTCTCCAACCAGGAAGAGGTTTTCGGGAAGCTGTTGGGTCCTATTCCCAAGGACCGGGCAGGCACCAACGGCATCATCCTGAAGAACGGCTACATTGTGGCGGAGTGGGGCGATACCAAACGCGCTGATCCTACCTACAGCATCGCCAAGAGCTTCCTGTCTACCATTCTGGGCCTCACGCTGGACAAAGGCATGATCAAAGACATCCATGATCCGGTGGGCCAATACATCAAAGACGGCGGCTATGACTCAGAACACAACCGCAAAGTGACCTGGCACCACCATGCCCAGCAGACCAGTGAGTGGGAGGGAAAGCTCTTCGGGAAGACGCACACCTTTGTGGGCAAAGAGGAGTTTGGCAGCGGCGAGCGCAAACCCCGCGAATTTAAAGAGCCCGGCACGTTCTATGAGTACAATGATGTGCGCATCAACCGTTTTTCGCTCTCTTTGCTGAGATTGTGGAAAAAACCATTGCCCGAGGTGCTCAAAGAACACATCATGAACCCCATTGGCGCTTCTGATACCTGGCAGTACCTGCCCTACAAGAATTCCTATGTAGACGTAGACGGCAAGCAGTTACCCAGCGTGAGCGGCGGTACCCGGTGGGGCGGCGGCCTCTGGATCAATACCCGCGATGAGGCCCGTTTCGGTTACCTGTTCCTGCGCAAAGGTCGCTGGAAAAACAAGCAGATCATTTCAGAGAAATGGGTGCAGCAAGCCACCACGCCCGGTCCACATGGGCCCGACTATGGCTACCTGTGGTGGCTGAATACCCAGAAAAAGCAATGGCCCAGTGCCCCGGCCACCAGTTTTGCGGCTTTGGGAGCCGGTTCTAACACCATCTGGGTTGATCCCGAGCACGACATAGTAGTGGTATGGCGTTGGCATCAGACCAACGGAGACGAGTTCTTCCGCCGCATCATCGCGGCGGTAAAGCAGTAGACTGTTCGTTCAGGAGCGTTGGCGTTTCAGGGTTGTTTTACCAAAAACTGGCCTTAAACGCCAACTCGTTTTTAGCCAAGTCGTTTGTGTAATTCTAAACCAACACAATGAAGCTATGACTGAACAACCCACCACTCTGTTAAAAGAGTACTCAGATCAAGAAAAGGGCGCCTATTTGGGGGCTCTGGCTACCATTGCCTCGGCAGATGGGCATGTGTCTGAAGAGGAACTTGAGTTTTTACAATTGATAGGCGAAGCCGCCGAATTACCCGTCAACCTGCAGCAGGAAGTAGTTTCCATTGCCAAAAATCCTTCGCAGATTAGCCTGCAACGGTGCCTGGATGTGCTTAAAGGCAGCCAGCTGCGCTTCTCGTTCATTACCGATATCATCAGCTTTGCGAAGGCAGACGGCCAATACTCGCAGGAGGAACAGCAGCGCATTGCCGAAGTAAGCAAGTACCTGGGCATAGACCAGAAGCAGTTCAGCATCCTGGATCAGTTTGTAGACAAGGCCAACCAGGCGCAACAGCAAGGCGAAGACCCCACCTCGCAATCTTTCATGAGCAAGAGCGGTTTCGGGGATATGTTTAAGAACTCGGGCATTTCACCCGGTATGGTCACCGGTATGCTGGGCGTACTGGCACCCATTGTGATCAGCAGCATGATGAACAAACGCCGGGGCGGCATGATGGGCGGAGGAATGATGGGCGGTGGCATGGGCATGGGCGGCGGACTCGGCGGCTTGCTGGGTGGCGTTCTGGGCGGTGCCATGGGTGGCGGAATGATGGGCCGGGGCGGCATGTACGGCGGAGGCCGCATGGGCGGTTTGGGCTCCATGGCCTCTATCCTGGGAGGGCTGGGAGGCCGAAGCAGCTACGGGGGCGGTTTTGGCTCAGGTGGCTTAGGCGGCTTGCTGGGCGGCATCCTGGGCGGTGGCCGAAGAGGCGGCACCGGCTGGTAAGCTGGTTTCCAGATAAAAGCAGATCTCTGTTTCAGTGCCGATTTCCCAAAATCGGCACTGAAACAGAGATCTTTATTTTGCCATTGTTGGTGATAATACTAAAGCCATCTAGTGAAGTAGCAATGCGTACGACGTTACAGTGTAACGTCGCTACATAACTAAAATGTAGCCTCGTTACACTGTAACGAGGTGGTACTACAGGGGAAACTGGCACTGCCACTCCTTAGCCTATCGTTAGTGGTGTTATCACCAACGACCAAAATTCAGGTGCAACGCGCAAAGGCAACCAAAAGGGATTGCCCCTACATTCAGACCATCTTCAAATCTCCTACACTTCCTGTTTCATGTACACGGTCTGCGTTGGGAAGGCGAACTCCGCGCCGTGTTTTTCCACAATCTCCACAATCTGGTAGTTGATTTCCTCTTTCACGTCAATGTACTGGTCATAGTCCAGGGTGTCAATGAAATACAGTACCATAATGTCTTTTGAGTGCGGACCCAGGTGGAAGAACCGTACACGGCCATCCTGGTTTGTGCGCGGGTACTCGTCAATGAGCTGCTGAATATCGGCTACAATGGCTTTGAGCTGCTCTGAGGTGGTATGGTAGGTGAGTGAGAGATCAAATTTCACCCGCCGGAAGGTGCGCAGCGTGAGGTTATCCAACGGTTTGTCAATCATGCTTTTATTGGGCAGCGTCACGTAGCTTTTCTCCAGCGTTCTGATGCGCGTGCTCCGGAAACCAATCTTCTCAATGGTACCCGTGATCTCGCCTACCTGCACCAGGTCGCCTACCACAAACGGATGGTCCAGGAAAATGGTGAAGGAGGCCAGCAGGTTCTCCAGGCTTTCCTTGGCCGCAAACGCGATAGCCAGACCACCCACTCCCAGACCGGCTACCAACCCGGCCACGTTCACCTTGAACACCGTGCCCAGAATCACGAAGAACCCAATGATCACGATGATCACTTTGGAGAAATCCACGAAGAACGGCACCAGTTGGTCATCCAGCTTTGAGAGCGTACGGGCGGCGCGTTTGGAGAACATCATCCCGAAGAAATCCACCAAACGCATGGTAACCCAGGTGAGCGAGCAGATGAGAAAAATGCTGTAGATGCGCTGCAGAATGCGTTTGAGCCCCAGTTCGTCTTTGGTGGGCAGGCCCAGTTCCGGCGGATAGTTTAACTGGTCAAACGCAAAGTAAAGGAACACCAGAAAAGAGAGCACTTCCAGCGGCGTCACCAGCAGGCGCTTGAACTCCTCTTTGGTAACCTCGTCATTGATGCGCTTGATGATGATTTTGAACAGAATCTCAGAAAAGAGCTTGGAAACGACTGTCTTGAACAGGAAGCCGCACAGCATAACGCCCACAAAAATGAGGTACTGCTGTATGGTATTGCCCATGAAAACGAGTTTAAGAATCTGGGAGAGTTGATCTTGCATCTGAAAAGTTTAGTCGGCTTGCAACCAATGGAGGGCGGCAAGGGTCATCAGGGAAACGAATAGCAAAACTATGAAACGAAAAATTTTATTCCAGATTTTTGCTTTAGGACTACTTCTTCAATTCTCCGCCTGCCAGATACCCGAGAGCCAGGTAGGCGAGGGCGATGACGCCTTTGCCACCGGCCAGTGGCTGGCCTACACAGACACCCAATGCGCCGACCCGTGGGGATACTGCAACAAGAACCCCGATGAGCGGGTGTGCGTGAAAGAGTACGTGGAAAAACAGGGTTATACCGTAGCAGACATTACTTCTACTCCTAACCAAGAAAGCAGCGGCGTTGTTTGTACCGCCTGTAATTGCCCATCGGGGAGGGTATTCAAGGTGAAAGTGGCCGAGGAGGATGTAACCAAGTTGCTGGCCGTTGGGTTCAAGAAGATATAAAAGAAGCATATCTGCCTGTTTCCTTCTAAATACAAAGCCTTTCTGTTTCTGCCGTGATTTCTGGAAACCACAGCAGAAACAGAAAGGCTTCTTTATTTCTGAACAGCCTACAGCAGTTGGCTCAAGGCTATTTCAAAACTGGTCTTGGCAATCTCGGTTTTCTGCGGATGACGCTCATGCGCTCTCTCCAAAGCCTGGCGGATGGTGCGGGAAATATCAGAGAAGATGGCTTCATCGGTGATCTCCACGTCCTGCTCCATGAGGTAGGCAAACACGCGGGCCATGCCGCAGTTGGCCACGAAGTCCGGAATCACCGATACTTGTTGGTCGGCGAACTCGCCGGTAGCCCCAAAGAAAATCTCCGGGTCCTGGAACGGAACGTTGGCCCCGCAGGAGATCACTTCCAGTCCGTGCTGGCACATGCGTTCCACCTGGTCGCGGGTCACCAACCTTGATGCCGCCGCCGGGATGAATATTTCAGAGTTCAGGTCCCAGATACGGTTGTTCACTTCTTCAAAGGACAGCAGCTCATCGGCGTGCAACGTGTTGCCCACGCGGTTGAGGAAAAGCGTGGAGATATCCTCAAACGAGAAGCCTTCTTCCTTGATCAGGCCTCCCACGCGGTCAATGATGCCTACAATTTTCACGCCTTCCGCCGCCAGGTAGAAAGCCGCCGCCGCGCCTACGTTGCCCCAACCCTGGATGATGGCCCGTTTGCCGGTCAATTCACCGCCCCACAATTCATAGTAATGGCTGACGGCTTTGGCCACGCCGTACCCCGTGATCATATCGGCCACGGTGTATTTGCGGGCGAGGGAAGGGGAGTAATGCGCGTCTTCCAGCACCTTGCTCACGCCTTGGCGCAGTTGGCCCAGTTTGTTTATTTTCTGTGGCTCGGTAGCACGGTAGTAGCCGTTCACAATGCCTTCCTGCGGGTGCCACAGGCCGTATTCCTCGGTGATGGGAATTACCTCGTGGATTTCGTCCACGTTCAAATCGCCGCCGGTGCCGTAGTAATTCTTCAGCAGCGGGTACACCACCCGGTACCAGCGCTCCAGCACGCCCTGTTTGCGCGGATCTGCCGGGTCAAAGTTGATCCCGGATTTTGCGCCGCCAATGGCCGGGCCAGATACCGTGAACTTCACTTCCATGGTCTTGGCCAGGGACTCCACCTCGCGTTTGTCCAGGCCTTTGCGCATACGGGTTCCGCCGCCGGCCGCTCCACCCCGCAACGAGTTGATGACCACCCAGCCCTCGGCCTCGGTTTCAGAATCTTTCCACTCAAAAACAATCTCAGGACGCTTGTTCTCAAATTTGGCCAATAGGTCTTTCATAGCGGGAAGTGTGTTTTGCTTTTTGTGCCGCAAAGGTAGGGGTTAACGGTTGTTAGTTGATATAGGGAAGGGTTGTTTTCAGGAATTCTTGCCGAGTTCAGTTGTGGAATTCTGCTTTCGCTAGCGTAGGGACGGTTTGTCTATGGATTTATGAGCGGCTCTTTGCATAGCTGGCTATGTGCGCTCACGGCCGCGGGGCCCCGTCTTCCGCGCTCGCGCTGTACCAGCTTCCTTTGCTCCCTTTCGGTCGCAATGCCTGCGGCACCGGAACCTGCTAAGGCGCTCGCCCGAAAGACTGGAATCGGGGAAAAGCAGCAGAAGCAGTAATGCTATTGGGCCTCGTATTCTCGTAGAGACAAGGCACTGCCTTGTCTCCTGCACGCATTTCCTTTCCATGGTTCAAGTCTGTGACTTGGACCTACCATGATGGCAGTTTGCAACTGCCCTGAGGCGAGAGCCTCAAAGACACGATTGCTGATCCGCTGGCGCGAGCGTCCCGCTCGTGCCTTCTACATCAGGAAAGAAGTTGTGTCCTCAATAGACTATCAATTTCAGGCCTCTTTTACAGGAAACAGCCCTGAAATGCTAGTTCCAGTAGATGGCGCCGCCGCAGTTATCGTGTTGGGCGCCGGTGACGCTGCGGAGGCAGTTAGGTTCTTGCCGCCAGCGGAGTACGCCCAGAAACGCGAAAATGAGGGCTTCTTTGAAGTTTACCAACTCGGGCTCCGGCACCACCACGTCAAAGTCTGGTCCCAGATAATATCTGATCTGCTCTACCAGGAAAGAGTTGAAAGCGCCGCCGCCGGTAAGCAGCAGTTTGCCCTGGGCTACGGAAGAGTGCTGTTTGACCGATTGGGCAATCTGCCAGGCAATGTGGTGACAGGCGGTGTGCAGTTTGTCCTGTACCGGAAGCTTAGAGTCTTTGATTGCTTTCAGGCTGTAGGTATCGGCCCACTCTTTTCCAATGGATTTGGGAAAAGGAGCCGCGAAATAACTGGGCTCGTTCAGTTTGTCAAACAAGCCCTGGTTGAACTGGCCGGAGCGGGCGAACTCTCCATTCCTGTCAAAAGGTTGGCCCAGTTGCTCGGCCAAAGGGTTCAGCAGCATGTTGCAGCAGGAAATGTCAAAGGCTACCCTGCGGTCCTGGCCTTCCTGCGAGATGTTGGAGATGCCGCCCAGGTTCAGGCAGAAATCATACTCAGAGAACAGCAATCGGTCCCCGATGGGTACCAGGGGAGCGCCTTGTCCGCCCAGGGCGATGTCTAGGGTGCGGAAGTCGCAGACCACAGGCCGGGCGGCGGCGGCGGCCAGGTATGCACCGCTGCCTACCTGAAACGTAATGTGCAATTGCGGCTGGTGAAAAACCGTGTGGCCGTGCGAGGCAATGAAATCTACCTGCAAATTATTTTGTTCTATGAAGGCTTTTACCAACTCGCCCAAATAGTGTCCGTACGCTCTATCAGTGGCAATTATTTCGGCGGCGCTTACCTCTGTGAGGCCTGCTAAACGTTGCTCCCAAATATTTGAATATGGAACTGTTTCAGTATTAAGTATTTTATATATCCAATTGTGATCATTATACGTAAATCTGCAATAAGCCAAGTCAACTCCGTCTAACGAAGTGCCGGACATGATACCTATAACATGGTAAGTCGCCATGCGTTAAAGTAACGTAATGTTCAGGTAGTAAGCAAAACGGACTGCCGGGCGGGTTTAATGGGCGCGTTTGCGCATTATGTAGTACAGGTTTTAGTGTTCCTTATGAAAAGTTTATTATCCAGAGTGGAATCAAAGAAGATAGATAAGGCGGCGTCTATGCTGAAGGTATTGGCGCACCCAAAAAGGCTGGCCATCGTGGATCTCCTGGGTAAGGAAGACAAGATGACTGTGACGGAGATTTATAATTACCTGGATTTACCCCAGGCAATTGCCTCACAGCATTTGATCACGCTGAAAGACAAGGGGGTGCTCTCGTCTTTTAAAGTAGGCACCAAAATCTACTATTCCCTTTCTATTCCCAAGCTGATTGATGTGATTGACTGCTTAGAGGAGTGTTGCGGTGACCTTTAACCTGTAGCGCTCCTGTTCGCGTAGTTCTCCCCCATCAAGTAAGTAATCCCAGGAACCGTTTCCAGCCTGTTTTCTAGAAAGTAGGCCAGAAACGGTTTTATTTTTTCTGAAGAACACCAGAGAAAGCGAATGGCTATAAACTCCATCTGGAGAAGGAAACCTCTGCACGGCAGAGGTTTTTTTATTGGGGGAGGATTATTCCAGTAAAGAGTTTCTTATCTTTTACTACATATTCCTATCCAATATTATATCTCAGATGTACAGCCTGTCATTCTATGGATTGCTTCCGTAACAAATTCGGTTTCATGCGCTTTTTGGCAAGCGTATGTCTGCTACTTGCTCTAACCATTTCCTGCTCTGATGACGATGATGATGACGGGCCACGCCTTCCCGCGGCTACGCGGCAAGGACTGAACACCTTTGGTTGTTTGGTGAACGGAAAGGTACATGTGCCTAAGGGGGGCAGTTTTTTTGGTGATAAATCCTACGAGTGCTATAACATGTACGTATTCCAGTCCTACAATCCCGTGAAAGGCTGGTTTTTCAAGGTCTCTGCCTCGGATTTGGAGAGTCCAGACAAGCCGGTGGTAACGTTAGGTACCTACGCCCTAGAGATCATGGAAGGAGGAGTGTACCCCCTGACGACCCCCTATATCGAAGGAAGGGCATTCGGAGATTACTTCAGAAAAGCTCCAGCGGGGCTAGAGTGGCACAGCGTATCCTACCCGCTCACGGGCGAGCTGCGCATCACCAAGCTGGACCACCAGAAGAGGATTGTAGCGGGCACGTTCTGGTTCGATGCGGTGAACTCGGCGGGCGAGAAGGTGGAGGTGCGGGAAGGCCGCTTTGACATGAGGTTTTAAGCAGGAACTCTAAGCTGTGTTTCTGGCGTGTTTCTTCTAAAACAGGCCAAAAACACAGTTCAGGTTGTCGCTTACTCTTTATACTTCAACACCAGCACGGCAGGCACGGGCCGCTGCCCTTCTTTATCTGAGGGTTTGATGGTGTCTTTGCCTTTCACATACAGGGCGCTGGAGCCGCCGCCATCTAAGTTCAGAGCTTCCTGGCAGCCCAGGTCTACCATGAGCTTCGCCAATTGGTCTAAGCTGGCGCCCTCGGCAATGCCTTTGTTGCGGCCTTCCACCATTAAGATGATGAGCTTATTGTCCGGCGTATAACCCATAACGGTACGCGGGTGCGGACCCCGGAAACTGGCGCCGCCGCGCATCTCTTCCTCAGCGGTGATGCGGACTTTGCCGTTCTGCACCAATACCGGGCCGCCACCCACGGCTGTCTGCGGTTTCCAACGCTTGATCTCTTTTACGGTGCGCTTGGAGGGTTCAGGTGCCGGTTGGCCATTCAGGTCAGAGTCATAGGGTGCGGCCAGTTCCACGGTCTTTTTCTTTTTGCCCACGTTATAGGCCCAGGCCACATCGGCGGTGCGGTTGCGGAAGAACCCGATGGCGCCGGTGGTAGGATAAAACGTGAGGGTATCGGTGCCTTTGGGGTTTTTGCGCCTTACCGAGGCTTGCGGTGCCAGCACTTTCCCGTCATTGATGACCAGGTTCAGGTTGCTGTTGTCGGCGAAGGAGAAGAACGTGGTGTTCACTACGGCCAGCACGTTGCCGGACTCCTGTGCATAGTATTGCTGCGGCGTGTAGCGCTTGCCGTTGCCCACGCGTGTCAGGATTTCCAGTTTGGGGTCTTTCAGATCGGCTTCCAGGTAGTAGGCTTTGAACGGTTTGCCATCCAGCGAATCTGCCGTGGTGAACACTTTCACGGAGGCGGGCAGACCTTGCTGGTATTGGGGCGAGGGAGACCATTTCACCTGAGCGAAACCGTAGACGCTTACCAGCGCGGCAGTGAGGGAGAGGAGCAGCTTTTTCATGCCGCCAATATAAACGAAAGCGGGACACTCTGTAAAGAATGTCCCGCTTTGTATAAGGGAAATAACAAAGGCTAATTAGCCGTGGTTCTCTGCGTGCTGTTTCTCCAGGTCAAACAGATCAGTAAGCACGTCAATGAGGGTTTCGGCCTCGCCGCGTTTGCAGGCGGCTTTGAGTTGCAGTACCGGCAATTTGATGATCTTCTGCATCATGGATTTGGTGATCTCGTCCATGTGCTTGGCTTCCTCGGCGGAAAGCTTCTTCATGTAACGGGCCATCTCCTCCTGACGGATAGACTCCAGCGCGTTCTTCAGTTTCTGGATGGTAGGAGACACGTTCATCTCTTTGCTCCAGTCTTCAAACCCGGCAATAGACTCGCTGATGATCTGTTTCACGTGCGGCACAGCATCCAGACGGCGTTGCAGGGCCTCAGAGGCTTTGCTCTGGATGGTGTCAATGTTGTACACCAACACACCCGGAATCTGCTCAACCTCAGGCTCTACGCTGCGCGGTACGCTCAGGTCAATGAAGAACTTGTAAGAAAGAACGTTCAGGCGGCTTACCATTTCCTTGGTGAAGAACGGCTCATCGCGGGCAATTGAGGAGATGATCACATCGGCCTCTTTCATGCCTTCCACCAGATCCTCAAACGGTAATACCTGAAGACCACACTCATCGGCCAGGATCTGGGCCTTGGCTTGGGTGCGGTTAGATATTTTTACGTTGGTGAAGTCTGAGTCTTGCAGGTGGCGGCACACATCGGCGCCAATCTCACCTAAGCCAACTACCAAGATCTTAGGGTTGGCGATGTCAGCGGTAAGGCTCTCTACCAACTCCAGGGCGGCGTAAGAAGTAGAAGCGGCTCCGTCTCTGAACGAGGTCTCCTGTACTACGCGCTTGTTGGTGAAGAAGATGGTGTGCAGCAGGCGGTGCAGGAACGGTCCGGCGGCCTCGTTGTCTACACTCCACTGGTAAGCTTGTTTTACCTGGTTAGAGATCTGCATGTCACCTACCACCTGCGCATCAAGGCCCATGGCCACGTTGAACAGGTGCTGCACGGCATCTTTGTGCTCGTTGACAATGGTGAAGTAGTCCAGGTATTGGGAAATATTCTGAATACCCTTGCTGATGCCCAACAGCTTCACGATCTCGTGGCTGTAGTCAGCGTCAGAAGTGTAATACACCTCGGTGCGGTTGCACGTGGAAAGAACTAATATGTCAGTTGCCTGAATGAAATTTTTGAGCGTTTGCAGGAACTGTCGGCACGACCCCTCATCCAAGGCGATAAGCTCTCTTATGTCTAAGGGAGCTTTTTTATGTGAAAGACTGACGGCTCTAAAATTGTGAAGCATACGGCAGTTTTGAAATAGCATGCAAAATTACTGCGCTATCTTTTAAAAATGAATATCTTTTTTATCTTTCTGTTATTTGTACTCATTCCAAATTACAGAAGACAGACGCTTCTTGTGCTATCTTCGTTAACAAAGAACTCAAACCCAAGACGGACGTACTCTCTCTAGCGTTGCCTTGTACATGATTCCAACCTCCATTTATTCTAAAAGATCACGGCTCAAGCTCCTGATCATTGCGTTTGCCCTTGCCATTGGAGCGGCTACCGTTATCTATTCTAACCTATTGGTAGTCAGGCTTTCTGAGCGTGAACAGCAGCTGATTGATCTCTACGCCAAGGGTTTGCGCTACATGATCAATGCTGAGATTGACTCAGACAACCTGGTGTTTATCCAAGAAGAGATCATTGACGCCAACCGCACGGTGCCGGTTATTCAGACCGATGAAAAAGAGAATGTCATCGCTTATAAGAACCTTGATATCCCCGAAAAGATTTCCGAAAACCGCAAAAAAAGGCTTTTGCAACGCGAAATAGCCAAGATGAAGGCGCAGCACAAGCCCATTGTGGTGTCTTACCAACAGGAGTTCAAGAACTACATTTTCTATAAAGATTCTGAGTTGCTCACCCAGTTGCGCTACTACCCGTACGTGCAGCTCACGGTCATTGCCTGCCTCTCAGTCATTGCCTATTACGCCTTCAGTTACTCGCGCAAAGCCGAGCAGAACCGCGTGTGGGTGGGTCTGGCCAAGGAAACCGCGCACCAACTGGGCACGCCGCTGTCTTCGCTCATGGCCTGGTTTGAGTACCTGAAAAGCAGCCCTAAATTTGAGAACGAGCCCATTGTGGAGGAACTGGGCAAAGATGTGCGGCGGCTGGAGATTATCACGGAGCGGTTCTCCAACATAGGCTCAGTGCCGGTGCTCAAAGACGAGCCGCTGTTGAAAGTGGTGGAGAATGCCATTGCCTACCTGCGCAACCGCGTCTCCAGCAAAGTGTCTATCTGCGTGGAATCTGAGTTTCCGCCCGAGACTACGGCCAAAGTGAACGTGCCCCTATTTGAGTGGGTAATTGAAAACATCTGCAAAAACGCCGTAGACGCTATGGAGGGCAAGGGCAGCATTACGTTGCGGTTGGTAAAATCCAACACCAAGGGCGCCATTGCCCTGGATATCCAGGATACCGGCAAAGGGATTCCTAAGACGAGGCAGGAAGAGGTGTTCCTGCCCGGTTACACTACCAAGAAGCGGGGGTGGGGCCTTGGCCTGGCGCTTGCCCGCCGGATCATTGAGAACTACCACCAGGGCCGCCTGTACGTGCGGTGGTCTGAAGTGGGGAAAGGAACTACGTTTAGGGTTGTGTTGAACCGATAGGGTGTTTTGGGCATGGTTTAGAGAAAGAAGCTGGGAAACGCGCTAGCGGAAGAAATCCTCTATTCGGTAGAACACGTTTTTGGAAAAGCTAGTGTCTCTTGCTGGGACTCCGATGACAGAAATGCCGCCCAATACTCCTTGAAATTCATTGTGAATAGCCTTCTCTGGCAGCAGCGCAATCCTTATTGCCTGTAGGTTTTCAAAGTCTGAAAGACGGAGCCGTTGAGTTTGATAGCCAACCGCGGAGATTACCATCCATTGGTTCTCCAGCGGCATTGTGCTAGAGAACGGCAGACGGAAATTGCCTAGAGCATCTGCCTTCGTCTCCACGGTGTCGTTCAGCCTAATAGTTACAAGTGCTGATTTCCCACCTGCCAGGATATTCCCACTCATAGAGGTGCTGTCCTGAACAGGAGCAGAGGGAGAAAGAGGATGCCTGGTTGTCGGTAGGAGTTCTATTTCTGTGCTAAGTTGTTGAATTTGCTGGGCAGCAGTTGGCCGAGCGGATATCCATGTTGCTAAACCCAGAATCAGGGCCGGTAAAGTCCATTTCTTTCTGGAACCAGCTTTGGGCCTGAATTCCCGTTCCAGTTGATCTTCACGGAACCTTCCGCAGCCATTTCCAGAATGTTTCGTCAGCCACGCCATCACCTCCGCATCAGACATGGCCGTGAAGTCAGTCACCGTTTTCTGGCAGTTCTGGCAGAATCTTCCTTGAATGAGAGGCGTCATGGAAGCCCAGTCTTCAAGGCAAGGCTGTGGTATGGAGACAGAGATGCGGTTTCTGAACATATATCCTGTTTTGAGGCTGATTTCTGGAATAAAGGCCGGGAATAAAATCTAAAAGAGTTTTTCCTTTAGCCGCTGCAAGAAGTTAGACTGCGGTTTGTTTTGCTGAACCGGAGGGTTCCTCACCAATTGTACATTCCCTGCCACTACTACAACTTCTTTCAGGGAGGCACGATCTGGCCGCAGTCTGATTTTATTGGAAACTTGGGAGTTTAATTCTTTCAGAGGAATAGTCTCTGTCATGTAGCCAATAAAAGAGACGACGAGCGATAGGTTTTCTTTGGCTGTTCCCTCCGGAAGCACAATTTCAGATTCTCCGTGAACGCCACTAACTTTTGCTATGGAAGTTCCCGCGAGCCGCACGTTGACACCGGGCATGGGTTCTAGGCTGGAAGAATCCACAAATATCCCTCTGAAAATAGAAGATGAGGGTACGGCAGAATTGGGGATTATAGAAGGTGAGGCCTGCACACGCTCCTGTGCAGGAGTTTGTGTGTTTAAAGTCTGTGCTTCTGCGGTTTTGGAGCTTAGCCAAGCCAAAATCCCCATTAAAGCAGCCCGCCATGCCCGTTTTCTCTGTGGCAAAGTCACGGTTATTAACTCTCTGCCTAACTGGTTCTCCCGGAAACGCCCACAGGTGTTGCCTTTCTGTTTGTAGATCCAATTCACCACCTCTGCATCAGTCATCTTCGTAAAATCCACTACCGTTTTCTGGCAGTTCTGGCAAAAACGGCCTTTCTCTTGTGGAAGCATCCTGCTCCAGTCTTCGTGGCAAGGCTGTGGTATGGAGACGGTGAGGCGGTGAGTTGGCATGGCTTGTTTCTTAAAGTGACGCAAAAACAGATTAGGAGAACAGTTGCTTTACCTTCTGAAAGAATCCAGGTTCAGGTAATGGTTTGTTAACCTGAATAGCTATACCCCCTAAAACTGAAGTGTCTAAAGTCATGACTATCTCTGATTTCTCCTGTTTAAGTAATTTAGAAAGCTTTACTTCTTTCATCTCATACCCAATAAAGGCGAAAGTGACTTTCTGCTTCTTATTCACTAGGTGAGCAGGAATAGATAATTCAAAGTTACCGTTTCGGTCAGCTGGAACCCCGATAGAAGTTCCTTTCAACATAATGGTTGTTCCAGGCAAGGTCTCCTTGCTTCGTGCATCTACCACCTTGCCTTTTAAAATAACTTGGCTAACAGGTTTTTCAGAAAGCTTTTTTGTTTCCCTTCCCAGATTCTCAGAAGCGGCTTGTTGGCCTGCACTAGAAATAGAAGTAGGTACTTGCTTTGCTTCAACGTTTTTGGTGCTTAGCCAGGCAGATAGGCCCAAGGCTATGGTTCGCAATGTCCAGCGCTTGCGGTTGTAAGTGGCTGCTGTTAATTCTTTCCCCAACTGATTTGGCCTAAATCTTCCGCAGGTGCGACCTTCCTGATGGGAAAGCCAACTCACCACCTCGGCATCGGTCATCTGAGTGAAATCCACCACTGTTTTCTGGCAGTTTTGGCAGAAACGGCCTTGAAACTGAGGCGACATGCTGTGCCAATCTTCCTGGCACGGTTGGGGCACGGAAACGGTGAGATGACGGACAGGCATAGGGGAGCGGTTTCCCTAAATATACGTATAGACCACTGCGTTCAGAATATTTTCCTTAACTTTTACCCTGAATTTTTACACCCATCAGAACAAGTGAGCCTAAAAAGTCTTTTTCGCCGCAAGAGCCTAAGTACTATATTACATACCCCGCCCGCCGATGTAGAGTCCCACGTGGGAACGGTACACGAGGGGTTGGAGCGTAACTTAACCGTCAGAGATTTAACTTCTTTGGGGATTGCCGCCATTATTGGGGCCGGTATCTTCAGCACCATTGGGAACGCGAGTTATGACGGAGGGCCGGCGGTATCTTTGCTGTTCGTGTTCACGGCTATTGCGTGTGCGTTCTCCGCGTTGTGCTATGCCCAGTTTGCGGCTACCATTCCGGTGAGCGGCTCGGCGTACACCTATGCCTATACTTCTTTTGGGGAACTAGCCGCCTGGATCATTGGCTGGGCGCTGATCATGGAGTACACAGTGGGGAACATTGTGGTGGCCATCTCCTGGAGTGATTACTTCACCGGTCTTATGAGCGGCGTGGGCCTGGATATACCTATCTGGCTCACCATGGGAACGCAGAGCGCGCACAAAGGCTATGAGGCCGTGCAAGCGCTGCTGCAATCGGGGCAGCCACTTTCGGCGGCAGATCCGGCCCAACTGGAAGCCTATAACGCCTGGGTGGCCGCGCCCGATTTTCTGGGCGGTAAACTGGTGGTAGACCTGCCTGCCTTCCTCATCAATTTCGTGATCACTGCTTTGGTGTACATCGGGATAAAAGAGTCTAAAAACGCGTCTAACCTGCTGGTGCTCCTGAAAATGGCAGTGGTGTTGGTGGTGATTGCCGTGGGAATATTCTACGTGGAGCCCGCCAACTGGAGCCCGTTTGCGCCTAACGGAATTGGAGGGGTGCTGAAAGGCGTATCGGCGGTATTCTTCGCGTACATCGGGTTTGATGCCATCAGTACCACCGCCGAGGAGTGTAAGAACCCGCAGCGTGATTTGCCCCGGGCCATGATTTACGCGCTCATCATCTGTACCATTCTGTACGTGTTCATCACGCTGGTACTTACGGGAATGGTGCCTTACAAAGAACTGGCGGTAGGTGATCCGTTGGCGTACGTGTTCACCAAGGTTGGGGTAGATTGGCTGGCCGGTGTAGTGGCGGTGAGTGCCATCTTTGCCATGGCCTCGGTGCTGCTGGTGTTCCAGATTGGGCAGCCCCGCATCTGGATGACCATGTCCCGCGACGGTTTGCTGCCCCCGGTGTTCTCTAAAGTGCACCCGCGTTTCAGGACTCCGTCTTTCTCTACCCTGGTAACGGGCTTCTTTGTGGGCGTGCCTGCGCTCCTGCTGAACATGGATCTGGTAATTGACCTCACCAGCATTGGTACCCTCTTCGCGTTTGCGTTGGTATGCGGCGGTATTCTCATCATTGACCCGCACGGCACCTCCGATGCCCGCTTCAAAGTGCCTTATCTGAACGGAAAACTGTGGGTGCCGCTTTTGCTTGCCGTGGCCGGAGTGTTGGTGCTGATCTACAACCGCGATGCCGTGAATGAGTTCTGGTCTGCCGTGGCCGGTAACGGCGGGTATGAAGAATTCCGCCACCAGATTCCCATGCTGGTATTCCTGATTTCCTGCGTGGTGCTGGCGTTTGCCTCTTTCAGAAAAAGTTTGTCATTGCTGCCGGTTCTGGGGCTTCTGACCAACCTCTATCTGATGACCCAGTTAGGCGTGAACAACTGGCTGCTCTTTACCGTTTGGCTCCTGATTGGCCTGGGTATTTACTTTGGGTATAGCTATAAACACAGCAAACTGGCTGTGCAAAATAGGGCTTAGGAAAGTAGAAATACGAAGATTGCCGGGCAAGTACGGTTTTTGATTAGAAAGGTTACAGAAACCGGCAACTTTTTGCCAAAAATTTTTACCTTGCTTAAAATGTAAGCAGGGAGATACCCGTATTGCGCCTGCTATCTGCCAATTTCTAATAAGCCGAGGTCGTGATTGAGAGAGAGATTATAGAAAGCAGCCTGCAACTGACGTACAGAAGGGATCTTGAAATCCTGTTCCTTCGGTGGTTCCGCCAACCCGATTCTGAACAATTACGCCAAGGGTATATGCAGGCCCTGGAGTTAGCCAAAGAGGTAGGCGGTGCTTACTGGATGTTTGACCTACGCAGTAGGGGCCCGGTAGCTGGGGAAGATGAAGCCTGGTTGCTTCAGACGTTTTTCCCGTTAATTGAAACAGAGTTGGAGCATACCAACTACCTCGCTAACCTGGTGACCCCCAGCCATTACGCGCACATAGTAGCGAACTATGGGTTGGATTTTGTGAACAACTTCAGTGAGCAAACCAAATTAG
Source organism: Sabulibacter ruber (assembly GCF_017355955.1). Classification (GTDB taxonomy): domain Bacteria; phylum Bacteroidota; class Bacteroidia; order Cytophagales; family Hymenobacteraceae; genus Nibribacter; species Nibribacter ruber_A. Next base: position 506,093 of record NZ_JAFFID010000002.1, read on the forward strand.
GCATTTTTATGGCTGAGCAGGAAGCGGTGGCGTGGCTCCTGAAAAGCCGCGCCGATAGATAATCTCTTCCTTTATTTCGCTCTGTTCACCAGCAATACGCCACCCAGGATAATGGCCATGCCCACGTAGTGCATCAGGTGGATGGTCTCACCATCGGCTACGCCCCAGATCAACGCCACAATAGGCATGAGGTACGTAGAGGTGCTGGCAAACAGCGTATTGGTCATGTGGATGAGCTTGTTGTAAAACACCAACCCAATGGCCGTACTGAAAACCGCCAGCAGCGTGATATAGCCCAACGCTTCCCAGGCCTGCGGCTGAGTAGCCATTTTTTCGAAAAACGAGGTAGTAAACAGGTAGACAAACGCAATTGGCCCCACCGTCAGCAAGGCCAGACTGGCCATGGTCAGCGGCTTGATGCCCGCCAGGCAGTGTTTGATGATGTTCAGACTACCGCCATACAAAATGGTAGCAAGTACCACGTACAAGCCATAGAAAGAATTAGAGGAGGTTTCCTGGGCGCTGCCCGAGAAAATCAACACGGCCGTGCCGCCAATCCCAATCAAAATACCTAGCACCCGCAGCAACGTGATCTTCTGCTGAAAGAAAATGGCGCCAATAATAAGCGTGAACAAGGCCGTCAACGAATTCAATACCCCGGCCAGACCGCTCGCCAGCTTGGTCTCGGCGTAGGCGAACAGGAACGCCGGAATCAAGTTGCCGATCAGGCCGCTTACCAACAGGAACTTCCACTGGCCCGGCTTAGGTGCTTTTAGTCCTTTCAGCGCGAACGGCAGCAAGGCCAGCATGGCAATGGTGATCCTGACCGCGCCCAGCTCATCTGAGGAGAAGACCGCCAGGCCTTTCTTGATAAGGATAAAAGAAGTGCCCCAGATAAGGGAAAGTCCCGCTAAGATGACCCACGCCAGCGCGGGCGTGGAAGTGGTGGCCGAGGCCTGTGGGGTAGTTGTGGTGGACACGGAAAGAGCTTGAAAAATGAAGAGGCAAAGATAAGGGTTGGCCAGACGTTTTGACGCCGTTTTGCTGAAAACAGGCTGGAAAAGGTATTGGCGCAGACACTCGTAGGACCTTCGGACGCTACGAGGTCTTAGAACTGGCGGTATTACTTTATCAAACCTCACAGGTTTTTAAAACCTGTGAGGTTTTTCCAAGAACTGTTGAAAGTCACCACAACACCGCTCACTCAAAAGACCTCGTAGTGTCCGAAGGTCCTACGAGTGTCTCTGCCAAAGACTGATGCCCCTGCAAACAAAGAAGCGTTTCAGCGCCGATTTCCATAAATCAGTCCTGAAACGCTTCTCATTATAATGTAAGAGCTTTACACCTCGGCGTACTCCATGGAGTTGGCGATCTCGTCCAGGATGGCGTAGATCTCGGCCGGGTCTTCGGTCTGTACCAAACGCGTGCGGTAGCTTTTCACGTTAGGCAAACCTCTGAAGTAATTGGCGTAATGACGGCGCATCTCAAAAATGCCCAGGCGCAGACCTTTCCACTCCAGGCTCTTGTCAAAGTGCATTTTGCACATGTCAATGCGCTCCTGGATGGTGGGCGGTGCCAGCAGTTCGCCGGTTTGCATGTAGTGCTTCACCTCCCGGAAAATCCAAGGGTAACCGATAGAGGCGCGACCAATCATGACCCCGTCAACGCCATATTTGTTTTTGTACTCCACGGCTTTCTGCGGCGTGTCAATGTCGCCGTTCCCGAAGATAGGGATCTGGATGCGCGGATTTTCTTTCACTTTCTGGATCAGGGTCCAATCGGCCTCGCCTTTGTACATCTGCACGCGGGTACGGCCGTGAATAGTCAAAGCCTGAATCCCGATGTCCTGCAAGCGCTCGGCTACTTCCTCCACGTTTTTAGTGGCATCGTCCCAGCCCAGGCGGGTTTTCACCGTCACCGGCAAGCCGAAAGGCTCTACCGCTTTCACAATAGCCGAAGTCATGGCCACCATTTTGGGCACATCGCGCAGCAGGGCCGCGCCGGCGCCTTTGCAGGCCACGTTCTTCACCGGACAGCCGTAGTTGATGTCAATTAAATCTGGACCTACCTGCGCCGAGATCACCGCCGATTCGCGCATGGAATCAATATCGGACCCGAAAATCTGGATCCCGATGGGTTGCTCGTAATCAAAGATGTCCAGTTTCTGGCGGCTCTTGGCCGCATCGCGGATAAGCCCCTCAGAGGAGATGAACTCCGTATACATTAAGTCGGCGCCGTTGGCCTTGCAGACCGCCCGGAAAGGCGGATCGCTGACGTCTTCCATGGGGGCCAGCAGCAGCGGGAACTCCGGAAGCTCTATCTTGCCGATTTTTACCACGTGATTGAGTTTAAATATTTCGCGTAAATTTACCTCATTAAAACCACACCGCCTATATGAAAGGTTTCATCTCGCCTTCGCTGCACCCTTTTAAGTCACTTTTACTGTTTACTTTGTTTGTGATGGCGGGTATGTTCATTGGGAATTTCCTGGCGATGCTGCTGGTAAAGGCCATCTGGGGCTATGGCATAACCGAGACGGCCAATATGCTGGCCCGGCCCAAAGATTACCCCGAGAGCCGCAGTGCCCTGGTGTTGTTCCAGGGCGTGGTGCACCTGGCGGGATTCACCATCTCGTCTTTGATGTTTCTACGGGTGTATGCCCACCGGCCGGCCGATTACCTTTCGCCGCGCAGCAGCGTGCCGTTCCATTTGCTTTTGGGCAGTGCCGTGCTCTTGTTGGTGATTATGCCCGCGGCCTCCTGGCTGGTGCATTGGAACGCCAACGTGGATTTCCCGGCGTTTATGGAGGGGTTTGAACGCTGGGCCCGCGAAAAAGAAGACACCCTGCGCGAACTGACCCTGGAACTGACCAAAATCACCACCATTCCGCAGCTGGTCTTAGGTTTGCTGGTGTTTGCCATATTGCCCGCCGTGGGCGAGGAATTGGTCTTCAGGGGCGTGATTCAGCAGGAGTTGCAGCGCTGGTGGCGTAATCCGCACCTGGCTATCTGGGTGTCGGCGATCATCTTCGGGTTGATTCATATGCAGTTTTACGGCGTGGTGCCGCGCATCATGCTGGGCGTGCTGTTCGGGTACCTGTACTGGTGGTCGGGGAATATTCTGGTGCCTATCATCGGGCACTTTATCAATAACGGGTTTATGGTGCTGATGATGTACCTGGCCCAGCGGCAGGCGGTGACCATGGATGTGGACTCCACCGAGCCGGCCGGCGTGATGCTGTCTGTTATTTCCCTGGTAATCACGGCTGCGCTGCTGTACAGCTTGTACAGAAACTTCCGGCAACAGCCCATTTCCCCTCAACCAGAACCTCGTTTTTAACCTCAAATTCAGAAATCGGCCCGAAAACCGGCGTAGCTACATCCTTCGCCTTCGTCCGTATATGCCCTATTAAATGGAGAATCAAAAGAAAGAATTAAGCAACCTGCAACTGCGTGTACTGGCCGGCGTGATTGGCGGAGCCGTTTTTATAGGGGCTATCTATTGGAATCAGTGGACTTTTTTCCTGCTTTTCCTGGTGCTCACGGTGCTGGGCCTGCTGGAGTTTTACCGCCTGCTGTCAGAGAAAGGCTTCTTCCCGAACGAGTTCTTTGGGGTGCTTGCGGGCGTATCGCTGTACGGCCTGGTTTTCTGGGGTAGTTTCGCAGAATTAGACTCAAAATGGATGTTTCTGTTGCTGCCGGTGGTGTTTCTCACGTTGGTAGCTGAGATGTACCGCAAGAAAGAGCAGCCGTTTGTGAACATTGGGCTTACGCTGTTGGGGGTGCTGTACATTGCTGTGCCGTTCTCGTTGCTGCACCTGCTGGCTTTTCTGCCCGATAGATACAGCTGGCAGATTATCCTGGGTATTATGTTTCTGATCTGGGCTTCTGATACGGGGGCTTATGCGGCCGGCCGGACCTTTGGGAAAAACAAATTATTTCCCCGAATTTCGCCTGGCAAAACCTGGGAGGGCTGGGTTGGCGGCGTGCTCCTGTCTCTGGGCGTGGCCTGGTTGCTCTCCCGTTATTTTGAAGACCTGGACCTGGTGCGCTGGCTGGGAATGGCTGTGCTGGTCTCCATCTTCGGGGTGCTGGGCGATCTGGTAGAATCTATGCTCAAGCGCAGCCTGGGCGTGAAAGACTCCGGAACCCTGATTCCGGGGCACGGCGGCATTCTGGACCGCTTTGACAGTCTCATCCTGGTGGTGCCATTTCTGGTCGCCTTTCTGGAATTGATGCGCTAAATCTCTGCTGATAAAAACGCCAAACGTTAGTTTTGTTTTAGGAATTTGGTAATTTTGAGCCCATATTTTACCTCTGAATTATTAAATTACTAATTATGGCAGCATATAAGGCAGTGATTCAAAGCAAAATGGCCTATAAAGAGCCGGCGCCTATCAAAGACAAGGAAAATCCTTTTGAGTCTATGATGTCCCGTTTCAACATTGCGGCGGAAGTGTTGGGTTTGGATGATGAAACGTATGAGGTCCTGAAATCGCCGGCCCGGCAGGTGATTGTGAACCTGCCCGTTACCATGGACGATGGCCGTGTAAAGGTTTTTGAAGGCTTTAGAGTAGTGCACTCCAACATATTAGGCCCTTCCAAAGGCGGTATCCGCTATGACAAAGGTGTTTTCCTGGACGAGGTGAAGGCCCTGGCTGCCTGGATGACCTGGAAATGCGCCGTAGTAGACATTCCGTACGGCGGAGCCAAAGGCGGTATTGTCTGCGATCCTTCCACCATGTCTGCCGGTGAGATTGAGCGCCTTACCCGTGCCTATACCGTTGCTTTGATTGACACCTTCGGCCCAGACCAGGACATTCCGGCCCCGGACATGGGTACCGGCCCACGCGAGATGGCCTGGCTCATGGACGAATATTCCAAAACCAAAGGTATGACCGTGAACTCGGTAGTGACAGGGAAACCGTTGGTACTGGGCGGTTCTTTGGGCCGCGTGGAAGCTACCGGACGCGGGGTAATGGTTTCCGCCATGGCGGCGATGGAAGTATTAGGCATGGACCCAACCCAATCTACGGCCGCGGTGCAAGGCTTCGGGAACGTGGGTTCCTGGGCGGCTAAACTGCTGGCCGAGCGTGGCGTGAAGATCCTGGGCGTGAGCGATGTGAGCGGTGCCTACTGGAACGACAACGGCATCAACATTGAGGAAGCCATCGCCTACAAAAATGCCCACAACGGTCGTCTGGAAGGTTTCTTAGGCGCAGAGCCCATCAGCAATGAAGAACTGCTGACCTCTAAAGTAGACGTGTTGGTGCCTGCCGCAGTGGAGGATGTGATCACCGCCCATAACGCGCATTTGATTCAAGCCAAACTGATTGTGGAAGGGGCCAACGGACCAACATCGGCCAACGCAGATACCATCATCAATGAGAAGGGCATTATGGTAGTGCCAGATATCCTGGCCAACTCCGGTGGGGTAACTGTGTCTTACTTTGAGTGGGTGCAGAACCGTTTAGGCTACAAATGGAGCCTAGACATGGTCACCGAGCGCTCTGACCGGATCATGACCGAGGCCTTTAACAAGGTGTACGCCACCTCGCAGAAGTTCAACGTACCTATGCGCATTGCGGCCTACATTGTGGCCATTGACAAAGTAGCCCAAACCTACAAATTCCGCGGAGGCTTCTAAGTACAGGCTTCCCCGCAACGGTCAGAATCACATAAACTTGCCGCCTCCGGTCTTTTTTTTAGACTGGAGGCGGTTTTTTTTATAATTTTGTTTCTTAAGCCTAAGAAAGCATCTGATGAAAATTCATAAGGAAGGACGAAAGATCCTGTTTTTTACCTTGTTGGGCCTCCTGGTCGTGAACTTGGTGCTTTATTACTTCAACAGCGAACACCTCACCTTCAACCGGATCTTCTCCGCAATTTCCTTCATCGTTTTCCTGCTGATTCTGCAGTTTTTCCGCAGCCCGTACCGCAATCTGCTGCTTCATGAAGACCTGGTGGTAGCTCCCGCCGATGGCAAAGTGGTGGTGATTGAGAACGTGGAAGAACCCGAATATTTCAAGGATGTGCGCAAGCAGATTTCCATTTTCATGTCGCCCATCAACGTGCACATTACCCGTAACCCGGTGTCTGGCATTGTGAAATACTTCAAGTACCATCCAGGACATTACCTGGTGGCGTGGCACCCAAAGTCCAGCACCAAGAACGAGCGTACCACGGTGGTAGTGGAGTCTCTGGCGGGTCCGCAGGTATTGTTTAGGCAGATTGCCGGGGCTATGGCCCGCCGCATTGTGTGGTATGTAACCGAGGGTGATGAAGTAAACCAGGGCGAGGAGTTCGGGTTCATCAAGTTCGGTTCCCGCGTAGACATCTTCGTGCCCGTAGACACGGAGGTGAAAGTGGAATTAGGTCAAAAAACCAAAGGCGGCCAGACGGTAATCGCTCAGCTGAAGACCAGCAACACCGGTTCTTTCTTTAGCTAGTAGTTGGTATCACGTATCACATAGCAAGTAGCACGACTCCCGAGGAGTCCCATAAAAACGAAGAAGCCTCATCTAATCCAGATGAGGCTTCTTCGTTTTGGGGCTGTTTTTCAGAAATCGGGCCTGAATCGGCAAGTCTAAAGTCGTGTTACTTGATACGTGCTACGTGATACTAAACTTAGAACCAGTTCTCGGCCAGTTTCATCAGTTGCTCCAGATATTTCTGGTCTACTTCGTCAAAATCATCCAGGCGGTCGCTGTCCACGTCCAGCACCATTTTCACTTCACCGTCTTTGATCACGGGTACCACAATCTCAGATTTGGAGGCGCTGCTGCAAGCGATGTGGCCCGGGAAAGCCTCCACGTCTGGTACTACAATGGTCTCGCGGCGGGTGTAGCAGGCGCCGCATACGCCTTTATGGAACGGGATACGGGTGCAAGCCACCGGCCCCTGGAAGGGCCCCAGCACCAGTTGGTTTTCTTTTACCAGGTAAGCGCCCACCCAGAAAAAGTCAAATCCTTGTTTCAGGGCCGCCATTACGTTGGAAAGATTGGCGATCAGGTCAGTCTCGGGGGCAACCAGTGCTTCTATCTGTGGAAGCAGGGCTTTGTATTTCTCTTCTTTGGAGAGCGTGGTGTCAATAAATAAGTCTTCGGCCATGGGTAATGTGCTAATTGGTAAATGTGCCGATGTGCCAATGCACTTGAAGCACAATAATTTCTTGAACGGCAAAGGTAGCCCTGCTAGTTTCCTGGAGCAACTGTCCTGGAGGAAACCAGCAAATTGGTAAAGCTTTGGCTTGTTTGTTTTGGTGCTGTTTTGCTTGGAAGAGCCCCAAAACAGGTGTTTACGAGTTGATGTTCCGGTAAATGGTTAGTTCGTCATCGCCCACCAGGTTGCGGGAAGAAAACGGAAGAGGAGGAAAATGAGGTGCTTTGATGCCATCTCCTAACTTAACCGGACTCTTGAAAACCCGGACCTCGTCCCAGAGATTTTGCTGCAGTAAGGCTTCCAGTAGTACTGTGCCGCCTTCCATCAATACAGACTGTACGTTGCGCTGATACAGATCTGCGAGCAGTTGCTCCAGAAAGTTGCCCTCGGGAGATAAGGAAACAAACTCGGTTTGGCCGGTGGGTTCCTTCTGCTGTAAGGTATAGATGAGCGTGGGCTGGCTGTCATCCAACAGGTGGTGAGTGGCCGGAATCTGCAGTTGTTTGTCAATGGCTATCCTGAGCGGCGATGGCCCCGGGTAATGCCTGGTGTTCAACTGCGGATTGTCATGGAGCGCGGTGCGGGTGCCTACCAGAATGGCCTGCTCCTCGGTGCGCCATTTGTGCACCAACTGTTTCGCTAGAAGCCCCGAGATCTGGCAAGGCTGGTAGTTGGGCAGGGCAATGAAACCATCGGCGGATTGCGCCCATTTCAGCACTAGGTACGGGCGTTTCTGTGTCTGGAACGTGAAAAAGCGCCGGTTGAGCTCCAGGCCTTCCTGCTCCAACACCCCAATATGAACCTTGCAACCGGCATTCACGAGTTTCTGGATTCCGCGTCCGGCCACCAGCGGGTTAGGATCAGTATTACAGATGACCACGTCTTTTACGCCGTGTTGGATCAGGAAATCTGCGCAGGGCGGGGTTTTCCCATAATGCGAGCAGGGTTCCAGTGTCACGTACACGCGGCTTTTGGGCAGCAGGCTTTTGTTTTCAACGTTGTTGATGGCATTGACCTCGGCGTGCGGGCCGCCAAACTTCTGGTGCCAGCCTTCGCCTATGATCTGGTCACCGTGTACCACCACACAGCCTACAATGGGGTTAGGTCTGGCTTGTCCGGTGCCCAATGCTGCCAGATCCAAAGCCCGTTGCATGTATTTCTCGTCGCTGCTCATGTATGTATTTACGCGTTCCGGTGGTTTCTTTGCCCGAATATCGGGTGTTTTTTCAGAAATTGCCTAAAACTGACAGTATGCTCACCATTGGAGAGATTTTAGAGAACCTGACCCGCCAATTGCAAACGCTTTATGAAGAGCCTGAAGCCCGCACCATGGCCGAGTGGGTGTTACAGCACGCGTTAAGAGTAGGTCGGTTCGAACTCCTGCAACGCCGGAAAGACCCTGCCCCGGATGGATTACAAGCCCAGGTGCAGCAGTACCAGGAACGTCTGTTGCAGCATGAACCCCTGCAGTACGTTTTGAGTGAGGCTTCTTTCTACGGCCGAGATTTCACCGTAACACCCGCCGTCCTGATTCCCCGTCCTGAGACGGAAGAGTTGGTGCAAAAAGTCATCAAAACCTACCAGCGCCAACCCCAGGTACGACTATTGGACATTGGAACCGGCAGCGGCTGCATTCCCATTACTTTGGCGGCAGAACTGCCTCAGGCGCAGGCCTGGGGCCTGGATGTCTCGCCCGAAGCCTTGGCAGTGGCAAAATCAAATGCCGAAAAGCTTGGTCAGAAGGTAGAGTGGCTACTGCAAGACATACTTCAGGAGATACCAGCCATCGAGCCGCACAGCCTGGATGCCGTGATCAGCAATCCACCTTATGTATTGGAAGAGGAAAAAGCCCTGATGCGGCAAAATGTACTGAACTTTGAACCTTCACTGGCGCTATTTGTGCCCAACGAAGACCCGCTGCTGTTCTATCGGCGTATTGCGGTGGTAGCACAGCGATTATTGAAGAAAGGCGGAAAGCTGTTTTTTGAGATAAATGAGAAATTTGCGCAGGAAACGAAAGAAATGCTGCACCAGATGAACTACCAGAATGTGCAAATTTTTCAGGATTTACGGGGGAAAGACCGCATGTTGGAAGCCGCCTGGGGCTAAATGCAAATTGAGGCGGGGGATTTAACCGCCTGATCTAATAAATATTATAAAAACGCTTACCTTTGCGCTTGCAAAAAAAATTATATCCAAAGGGCGCGCTCATCCGTAAAGAGCCCGACTCTTTTGAAAGGAATTTGTTCATGACGCATTCTGCTCCCCCTTACACTGCCCATGAGACCGCCGTTATAGATGATGGTTGTCAGATTGGAGAGGGAACCAAAATATGGCACTTTTCGCACATCATGCCCGGGTGTGTGATCGGCAAACGATGCAACATCGGCCAGAATGTAGTTATTTCCCCCGGTGTAGTGTTAGGGGAGAATGTCAAAATCCAGAACAACGTATCGGTGTACAGCGGGGTGGTGTGCGAGGATGATGTCTTCCTAGGTCCCTCCATGGTGTTCACCAACGTGCTCAACCCCAGAAGCGCCATCAACCGGCGTGACCAATACCTGAAGACCTTAGTGCAAAAAGGAGCCAGCATAGGAGCCAATGCTACTATTGTGTGCGGCCATACCATTGGAGCCTATGCCTTGATTGGAGCCGGGGCGGTGGTGACCAAAGATGTGCCTCCTTATGCTTTGGTGTATGGTAACCCCTCTAAGCAGCACGGTTGGGTAAGCGAGGCAGGGCATAAGTTGGCTTTTAATGAGCAAGATGAGGCTGTTTGCCCCGAAACGGGCGAGAAATATATTTTAGCTAATAACCAAGTAACCAAATTATCCATTTAAATAGATTAATTGTGTACCAACAACTCCTCAACAAAGAAGCCAAACTGGCGGTCATCGGATTAGGATATGTAGGACTTCCCATTGCCCTGGAGTTCGCCAAGAAAATTAGCGTAATTGGATTTGACATCAACGCCAAGCGCGTGGAGTTGATGAAAAACAATATTGACCCAAGTGGTGAGCTGGAGTCATCAGCGTTCGAAGGTTGTGATATTACATTTACCCATAATCTGGATGAGCTCAGAGAGGCGCGCTTTTTCATAGTGGCCGTACCCACTCCTATTGATAACCATGCCTTACCAGATTTGAAACCTTTGATTGGCGCTTCCACCACGGTAGGGAAAGTGTTGAAAGAAGGAGACTATGTGGTATTTGAATCTACGGTTTACCCAGGCTGTACCGAGGAAGACTGCATTCCGATTTTGGAGCGCGAGTCAGGCCTTAAGTTCCCAACGGATTTCAAAGTGGGCTACTCTCCCGAGCGCATCAACCCAGGCGACAAAGAGCACACCCTTACTAAGATTGTGAAAGTGGTGTCTGGCTGTGACGAAGAGTCTTTGGACATTATTGCCAAAGTGTATGAACTGGTAGTAGAGGCTGGTGTACACCGGGCTTCTTCCATCAAAGTGGCCGAGGCTGCTAAAATCATTGAGAACACCCAGCGTGACGTGAACATCGCCTTGATGAACGAGTTGTCTATCATCTTTGATCGCATGAACATCAACACCTACGAGGTGTTGGAAGCTGCCGGTACTAAGTGGAACTTCCTGAAATTCTTCCCTGGTCTGGTGGGTGGTCACTGCATCGGCGTTGATCCTTATTACCTGACCTACAAAGCCAAATCTCTGGGCTACGATTCCAAAGTTATTTTAAGCGGACGTACCATCAACGACGGAATGGGCGCTTACGTAGCCAGCAAAGCCATCAAGATGATGATCAAAGAAGGCAAAGCTATTTCCAAAGCCAAAGTGTTGGTGATGGGCGCTACCTTCAAGGAAAACGTGGAGGATATCCGTAACTCAAAAGTGGCCGATGTGATCAACGAGCTGAAAAGCTTTGGAGTGCAGGTAGACGTAGTAGACCCTTACGCCTCTTCTGAGGAACTGGAGCATGAGTACGGATTTGCCCTCACCGAAACCCCAAGCAACGACTATGATGCCGTTGTGGTAGCCGTGAACCACAAGGATTACTTGGGCTTTGATGAAAATTATTTCAAAAGTATTTCCACCGATAACCCGATTGTTATAGATTTAAAAGGAATTTATCGGGGAAAAGTTAATACATTACCTTACTGGAGTTTGTAACCTATCTTTATGAGCAAGATTCTTGTAACCGGTGGAGCGGGGTATATCGGCTCCCACACAGTAGTTGAACTGGCCCAGGCCGGCTATACACCCATCATTGTTGATAATTTCAGTAACTCTGAAGAGCGGGTGTTGGAAGGGTTGGCGCAGATACTAGGCAAAGAAGTACCCTGCTACCGGGTAGATTGTACTGATGCCGTAGCGTTGCAGGAAGTCTTCTCAAAAGAAGGAGATATCGCGGGAGTGATTCACTTTGCTGCCTACAAGGCAGTAGGTGAATCTGTGAAAGAGCCTCTGAAGTATTACCACAACAACGTGACCGGATTGATCACGTTGTTGCAGGTAATGGAGGCGAACAAGGTAACACAACTGGTATTCTCATCTTCCTGCACGGTGTATGGTATTCCAGAGAGTCTACCAGTAACGGAACAAACCCCTACCCAGAAAGCGAACTCGCCTTACGGCAATACCAAGAAGATTGACGAGGAGATTTTACAGGATGTAGCCAACAGTGGCAGTTATGCTGTTAAGTCAATTGCCCTGCGGTACTTCAATCCCGTGGGTGCCCATGAGTCAGCGCTGATTGGAGAGTTGCCACTTGGTATTCCAAGCAATCTGGTGCCGTTTATCACCCAGACTGCCGCCGGTATCCGGGAGAGTTTAACCGTGTTCGGCACCGACTACGATACGCCTGACGGGAGCAATATCCGTGATTATGTACACGTAGTGGATCTGGCCAAAGCCCACGTGGCAGCTATCAAACGTCTGGAGAAACCAGATGCTCTTCCTTATGAGGTGTTCAACATTGGAACGGGCAAAGGCAGCAGCGTACTAGAAGTAATCAAAGCTTTTGAAAACGCTACGGGTCAGAAATTCAACTACAAAATAGGGCCGCGCCGCGCGGGGGATGTACCTGCCATCTACGCCGATGTGACCAAAGCCACACAGGAATTAGGATTTAAAACGTCTTTGTCGCTGGAAGATAGTCTGGGAAGTTCTTGGGCTTGGCAACAGCAATTGATGAAGAATACTTCAAAGTAAGATGAAAATACTAATCACAGGCGGAGCCGGGTTCATTGGCTCTCACGTCGTTCGGTTATTCGTTACCAAGTATCCTAATTATCAGATATTCAATCTAGATAAGTTAACGTACGCGGGCAACCTGCAGAACCTGACCGACATTGAGAATGCTCCAAACTACACCTTTATTAAAGGTGATATCACAGATCAGGAGTATATCAACGGCTTGTTCCAGGATTTGCAGTTTGATGCTGTGGTACACCTAGCTGCGGAGTCGCACGTAGACCGTTCCATCACAGATCCTATGGCATTCGTTCGCACTAATGTGAATGGGACTTGTAACCTGTTGCACGCTGCCAAAGAACTGTGGAAATCAGACTTCACCGGAAAACTGTTCTACCACATTTCCACCGATGAAGTGTATGGCTCCCTAGGCGAAGAAGGGTTATTCACCGAGGAAACCAAGTACGATCCTCGTTCTCCTTACTCAGCCTCTAAAGCCAGTTCAGACCACTTTGTGCGGGCCTATTACCATACGTATGGCATGCCGGTAAAAGTGTCTAACTGCTCCAATAACTACGGCCCTAACCACTTTCCAGAGAAGCTTATTCCGTTGGCACTGAACAACATCAAGAACATGAAACCGGTGCCGGTATACGGCAAAGGCGAAAACATCAGAGACTGGTTGTATGTCATTGACCACGCCCGGGCTATTGATGATGTGTTCCACAAAGGTGTGGTGGGTGAAACCTACAACATTGGCGGGGTGAACGAGTGGCGTAACATTGACCTGATTCACCTGCTGTGTGATATCATGGATCGTAAACTGGGCCGTGAAGAAGGGACTTCCCAGAAGCTGATCACGTTTGTAACCGATAGAGCCGGACACGATCTGCGCTACGCCATTGATTCCTCTAAAATCATGCGGGAGTTAGGCTGGAAGCCTTCCGTTACGTTTGAAGAAGGCCTAGAGAAAACGGTAGACTGGTACCTTCAAAATGAGGAGTGGCTGGCGAACGTGACTTCGGGCAGCTACCAGGAGTACTACAACGAGCAATACGCCCGCTAAAAATCAAGAGTGCGTTTTAGGTCTGTTTCAACAGAAAGAAGCCTAAAACGCACTTCTTGTTAGAGGCAATTCCATGGTTTGACAGCAGTCATTTACCAGAATTCTCCTCTCAAATAAAAAGATCTCTGCCCTTCTGTTCAGAAGGTATTGTTTTTGGCAGTTTATGGGTAAACCAAGCCTTAAACGAGCAGAGATTCTTAATTCCTAATTCGTTATTCTTAATTAGCACAAGTGTACGAGCATCCTTTTCATGACGGCTCCCTGGAGCAGACGTCATTCTTGATCACCGGTGGTGCCGGATTTATTGGTTCAAACCTGGTAGAATACCTTTTAAAGTACAACGCCAAGAAAGTACGGGTCCTGGATAACTACTCCAACGGATTCCACAAGAACCTCAAAGCCTTTCAGGGAAATGAACGGTTAGAAGTGCAGGAAGGCGATATCCGTAATCTGGAAGACTGCATGAAAGCCTGCGAAGGCATGGATGTAGTGCTCCATCAGGCAGCTCTGGGTTCTGTACCCAGAAGCGTGAAGGACCCCATCACTTCCAATGATGTAAATGTGGGTGGCTTTGTGAACATGCTGGTTGCTACCAAAGAGCAAAAGGTAAAGCGGTTCGTGTATGCGGCCTCTTCTTCTACCTACGGCGACAGCAAATCCCTGCCTAAAGTGGAGGATAAGATAGGCAAGCCCCTCTCACCGTATGCCGTTACCAAATACGCGAATGAGCTGTATGCCGATGTCTTTGGCAAAACTTATGGCATGGAGATCATCGGGCTGCGTTACTTCAACATTTTTGGGCCGCGTCAGGATCCAAACGGGGCATATGCAGCCGTAATTCCCTTGTTCATTGATGCGGTGCTCAATAACCGTGGCCCTAGAATGAACGGCGATGGCGAGCACACCCGTGACTTCACTTTCGTGGAGAACTGCGTACAGGCCAACATTAAAGCCGCCTTGGTTACCAACCCCGAGGCCATCAACCAAGTGTACAACATTGCGGTGGGTGACAGAACTTCTTTGAACGATCTGTTCAACATCCTGAAAGAAGAGGCCGGGGTAGACGTAGAGGCAGAATATGGCCCAGAACGTGCCGGTGACATCAGAGATAGCTTAGCCGACATCTCCAAAGCAAGAAACCTGCTGGGGTATGATCCGCAAATCAAAATCAGAGAAGGTCTGCAAAGAACGCTGGCCTGGTTCCGGGAGAACCAAGACTTCATCTACAACCAAAAATAAGACCATGAAAGGAATTGTCTTAGCCGGAGGCTCAGGAACAAGACTGCACCCGCTCACCTTAGCGGTAAGTAAACAGCTGATGCCTGTGTACGATAAGCCCATGATCTACTACCCGTTGTCAACGTTGATGTTAGCGGGGATCAAGGATATCCTGATTATCTCCACCCCGCATGACCTGCCCATGTTTGAGCGTCTGTTGGGAGATGGTAGCCAGATTGGGTGTAATTTCAGCTATCAGGTGCAGGAAGTGCCTAACGGACTGGCCCAAGCCTTTGTGTTAGGGGCAGACTTCATAGGAAATGACAAAGCCGCACTTATTCTGGGAGACAATATCTTCTACGGATCGGGCATGAGCAAATTGCTACAGGCAAACAATGATCCAGACGGAGGAGTGGTATACGCCTACCATGTGAATGACCCAGAGCGTTACGGAGTGGTGGAGTTTGACGATAACATGAAGGCCATTTCTATCGAAGAAAAGCCCTTGCAGCCAAAATCTAGCTACGCGGTACCTGGTCTTTACTTCTATGACAACCAAGTAGTGGAAATTGCCAAAAATTTGGAGCCCAGCCCCAGAGGCGAGTACGAAATTACCGATGTAAATAAAGAGTATCTGCGCCAGGGGAAACTGAAGGTAGGAATCTTAGACCGCGGAACTGCTTGGTTGGATACCGGTACCATCCAGTCGCTGATGCAGGCTGCCACCTTTGTGCAGGTCATTGAAGAGCGCCAGGGATTGAAAATTGGAGCCATTGAAGAAGTCGCCTACCGGATGGGCTTTATTGATGCCGAGCAATTACAACGGATTGCAAATCCACTACGCAAGAGCGGCTACGGCGATTACCTGCTGAACATCCTGAAAGAGAAAAACATGTCTGGAAGTTTGTAAAACATCCTTCAGGTACTTAAAAACACTACCTGTTTCAAGCTTAAAAAGGAAGCCCTGTAAGATTTTTACTCTTACAGGGCTCTCTTTTTTAGCTTATTTTAAAGAAACTAGGCCAAAATGATCATTCGGGGAAAAGCAGACCTATGACTAGCCCAGTCAAAATAAGTACCGGAGCCGGGATTCTGGTCCATTGCAGCAACGCGAAGGTGGTTACCACCAGACCAAAATTGTAAGGGGTGTTCTCAATGGGGTGGTAGAGCATTATAGCCGCAGCGCAAACCATTCCACAACCTACGGCATTGATTCCCTCCATGGAGGCTTGGATAACCCGGTACTTGCGGAGTTCTTCCCAGAAGCGGATCACAAAGAAGATCAGGAACGTGCCCGGCAGGAAGATGCCGATGGTAGAAACTACGCCCCCAATAATCTGCCCTCCCCATCCGTAGGGTCGCATGGATAAGGTGCCAATGTAGGAGCAGAAAGAGAAAACGGGGCCCGGTAGCGCCTGTACCATGGCAAAACCAGACAGAAACTCCTTGGAACTAAGATAGCCTTTGAATTCCACAAACTCAGTGTACATCACCGGAATCAGGACTTGGCCACCCCCAAAGATAAGGCTGCCGTTCCGGTAGAAGTTCTCAAACAGCAGTACCGCCCTTAGTTGCGTGTATCTTCCCAGCAAGGCGGCGGCGATCAGAACCCCCAGAAACAGGAAGAAGTTGGCCCATTCTACCCGCATGGGTTTCTTTTCCAGCACCGGCTGGTCCTGGAACCGGAGCGCCGTCAGGCTCCCACCGGCCAACAGCAGTGCCGGGAACACCCACGGTGATCGGAAGAAGAACGAGAGGATGGCAGAGATCACCATGATCACAATGCCGCCTTTGGTATGCACTACCTTAGAACTGATGCGCCAGGCCGCAAAAGCCACAAAGCCTACGGCCATAGGCTGAATAAACCGGGTAAAACCCAGTGGAGCACCTTTGCCTTGCAGAAAGGAGATCAGCAAAGCCGCGCCAATCATGATCAAGGCCGCCGGGGCAATCCAGACGAGCAGGGTAAGATAGGCAAGATTAGGGCCGCCTACCTTGAAACCGATGGCTGTGATGGTTTGGGTGGAAGAAGGGCCAGGCAAGATCTGGCAGAGCGCGTTGAGTTCCAGCAGTTCCTTCTCTGTAATGTACCGTCTCTTTTCCACCATCAGGCGCAGCATCATGGCAATATGCGCCTGCGGCCCACCAAACGCGGTGAGCGAGAGATACGCAACATCTTTCAGGAAAATGTAGTTACGAGGGCGCAAATGGTGTGGGCTTGTGACGCGTTTTTAAGCCTTTATTTAAAAATAGGCATAAAAACGAAAGGAGCCCAAAAGGCCCCTTTCTAAATTTTGCAATGGGTTATTTCTTAAGTCCTAGCTCAATCAGACGCTCGTTCAGGAACTCACCGGCGGTGGTGTCTGGGAATTGTTTTGGGTTCTGCTCATCAATGCAGCTCTCCAGACAGGTCAGGTCCATTTCAGAGCGTGGGTGCATGAAGAACGGGATAGAGTAGCGGGAAGTGTGCATCAGCTCGCGCGGCGGGTTCACTACGCGGTGAATGGTAGACTTCAGCCTGTTGTTGGTGTGGCGGCTCAGCATATCGCCTACATTTACCACAATCTGCTCTGGCAAGGCCGTGATTGGAATCCATTTACCATCGCGGCGCAGTACTTGCAGACCATCGGCAGAGGCACCCATCAGCAAGGTAATCAGGTTGATATCACCGTGCTCGGCGGCGCGTACGGCATCGGCGGGTACGCTGTCTGGGTCCTCGATGGGGAAGTAGTGGATAGCGCGCAGGATGCTGTTCCCGTTGTGTACTTTGGCATCGAAGTAATCCTCCGGAAGTTCCAGGTACAGGGCAATGGCACGCAGCATGTTCTTGCCGGCGTTCTCCAGTAGTTTGTAAGCTGTGGAAGTAGCTGATTCAAAATCAGGAACCTCGGCAGGCCATACGTTCTCTGGGTACTCGTCTTTCACCGGGTCATTATCCGTCACGATCTGACCTACGTGGTAAAACTCTTTCAAGTCACCGGTATTGCGGCCTTTGGCGTGCTCTTTTCCTTTGCCCACGTAACCGCGCTGACCAGCCAAACCCGGAATCTCGTATTTGCTTTTTACGTCATCCGGTAACGCAAAAAACGACTGCGTGGCAGTATACAGACGCTCGGTCAGTTCATTGCTTAAGCCGTGGTTTTTAACCGCCACAAAACCGATGTTCTGGTAAGCCTCGCCCAACGCCTGCACGAAAGCCGCCTTGCGGGCCGGGTCGCCGGAAACGAAATCGGCTAAGTCTAACGATGGAATTTCCTCTAATAATTTATCGCTCATGATGTCTTCCTTTGACGTCTTCTTAATTGGTGCTAAAAAGGGCTGCAAGTTACAAAATTTCTATCTTTGAAACATTCTGCGTATTTATACGAAAACCTAACTACTATGAAAAAGAAACATTTGTCTTTTTTGGCAGTAGCCGCCCTGCTATTTGCCTCTGCCTGTGACGGAAAGCGCGCTGCCTCTACCACCGATACCGATACCACCGCTGCCGCGGATCACGCGGGCATGGACCATGATACCGCCGGTGTGCAGCACCAGGGCACCATGGGTACGCCTATGGAGAAAGGCGGCCTGAAAGTATATTCTTACAGCAACTCCGTTGATTTCCCTGATGCCGATCTGGAACTGAACAGACCCGAGAAAAACGGGAAAGTAACCGGCGACTCGGTGCAGTTTGAGTATGCGGTAAACAACTTCCAACTGAGCCAGCAGACGCCAGACGCGGGTACCCATGAGCACGCCAACTCCAAAGAGGGCCAGCACATCCACAACATCGTAGACAATGAGCCTTATACCGCGCATTACAAACCTACGTTCAAGAAAGCCATCAAGCCGGGCCAGCACGTGGTGCTGTCGTTCCTGTCTCGTTCTTACCACGAGAGCATCAAGCACAAAGAAGCGTATGATCTGCGCGTGATCAATGTGGGCAATGCCACCGGCAACACCGCCAAGTTTGACGAGAACGGCCAGCACCTGTTCTACAGCCGCCCTAAAGGAGAGTACACCGGTGCCGATACCCGCAAAATCATGCTGGATTTCTACCTGGTGAATACTGAACTGGCCAAAGATGGAAACAAGGTGCGCGCCACCATTAACGGGAACGAGTTTATTCTGGATCAGTGGCTGCCGTACCTGGTAGAAGGCCTGCCGATGGGCGAGAACACCTTTAAACTGGAGTTAATTGACAACCAAGGGAAAGTGATTCCTGGTCCGTTTAACACCGTTGAGCGTAAAATCACCCTGAAACAATAAAAAAAACTTCTCTTAAAGCAGAAAGCCGCTTCCTTTACCGGGAGCGGCTTTTTTGTTGCGTCCAGGAAATGATTTAAGAATGTAGTAGTCTGATTCATAATCGATTAACTTGGGTAAGGAAAGCATTCGCAGATACGGGATAGGGGAGAACTGCCAAATATTTGTCTTGAAATTGTTGTAAGAAGTAAAGGGTGAATGCTACAAATAAGGTAGTTGCTTTCACACCGCTGTTTTAGGCCGGTTTTGGAAAAAGCTGGCTTAAAACAGCACATCTTTTTTTGTGGGAGAAGCAACCCAAGCCAATAGAATAGCATCTGTAAAGGAAAGCATTCTAGCCGAAGAGTTTGTAGAAGAGCATTTCAACCCTGATTGACCATGATACAGCTCCAGAACATCCATAAGTATTACGCCATGGCGCAGCACAAACTGCATGTGCTGAAAGGCATTGACCTGCACATACGCGAAGGAGAACTGGTGTCTATCATGGGTTCTTCCGGCTCCGGCAAATCTACCTTGCTCAACATCCTGGGCATTCTGGACGATTTTGACTCCGGAGACTACACGCTGGCAGGCACTCCCATCAAGAACCTCTCCCAAGCCAAAGCCGCTTATTACCGCAACAAGTTCCTGGGCTTCGTTTTCCAGAGCTTCAACCTGCTTACCTTCAAAAACGCCATGGAAAACGTGGCGTTACCGCTCTATTACCAGAAAGTAGGCCGAAAAGAGCGCAACAAACTGGCCCTGGAGTACCTTGACCGCGTGGGCCTGAAAGAGTGGGCCGAGCACTCGCCCAACGAGATGTCCGGTGGGCAGCGCCAACGCGTAGCCATTGCGCGGGCCCTCATCAGCAAGCCCAAACTGATCTTAGCCGATGAACCCACCGGTGCCCTGGACACCGCCACTACCAACGAGGTAATGGAGATTTTCAAGGAAGTTAACCGCGAAGGCATGACCGTGGTGATTGTTACCCACGAAAACGACATTGCCGACCAAACCCAACGCGTGATCCGGCTTAAAGACGGTCTAATCCTGGACGATGGGCTGGGAAATAAAACCGAGGATTTTCTGACGCCAGTTGCTTATTCCCAAGCCTGACACCCGCAGAACATGATTGATATTGACAAATGGCAGGAGATTCTGGGCACCATCCGGAAGAACAAGCTCCGCACCTTTCTCACGGCCTTTGGCGTGTTCTGGGGCATTTTCATGCTGGTGATGCTGCTGGGCTTTGGGCAAGGCTTGCAGAACGGGGTGTTCAACCGCTTTGGCGACGGAGCCAAGAACGGAATCTTCTTTTCCGGCGGAAAATCTTCCATGCCGCACAAAGGCCTGGGGCCCGGCCGTGAGATAAAACTCACCAACGAGGACCTTGCCACCATCTCCCGCGAAGTACCCCAGGTGCAGATCATCTCGCCACGTAACCGCCTTTGGGGCGAATACACCATCAACTACAAGACGGAGAATGGCTCTTACCAGGTCTTCGGGTCCACGCCGGAGTTCCTGGAAGTGAACGGCGAACGCCTGAAAGTGGGCCGCCTCCTCAACGAAAACGACATCAAAGAGAAACGCAAGGTGATTGTGCTGGGCGAGAAGGTGCGCGAAGTACTGTTCAAAGATAAAACCGGCCTGGAGGAGTACGTGAACATCCAGGGCATTCACTTCAAGGTGGTGGGCATCTTTACCGTGCGCGGCAACAACGGCGGCCGGAGGGAGGAACGGGCCTATATTCCTTTTTCCACGCTGCAGACCACTTACAACCAGCCTAACCAGGTGCAACTGGTGGCCATGGTGGCCCAACCCGGCGTGAAAGCGCAGGTGATTGAAGACAAAGTGAAAAGCCTACTGGCGCAACGGCACAAATTCTCCCCGGAGGATGCCCAGGCGCTGGATATCAACAACGGAGAGAAGGAATACGAGCAGATCATGGGTCTGTTCAACGGCATCAACATGTTTGTGTGGGTGGTGGGCGTAGGCACGCTCATCGCCGGGATTGTGGGCGTGAGCAACATCATGCTCATCATTGTGAAGGAACGCACCCGTGAGATAGGGGTGCGCAAGGCGTTGGGCGCTACGCCGGTGTCTATTGTGAGCATGATTTTGCAGGAATCAGTGGTAATCACGGCTTTCTCGGGCTATCTGGGGCTGCTGGCGGGCGTGGGGCTGCTGGATCTGATGCGCTACGCTCTGGAGAAATCCGGCGCAGAGCTGCCGTTCTTCGCCAGTCCGGGGGTGAATCTGGGTGTGGCCGTCTCGGCCACGGTGCTGCTGGTACTGGCCGGAGCCCTGGCCGGACTCATGCCCGCCCTCAAAGCCGCCAGCATTAAACCCATTGAAGCCCTCAGGGCGGAATAATTCAGAATTGAGAATCAGGAATTAAGAATTAGGAAGTGTTGCAGACAGGTGCCCCACACCTTCTTCACCCGGAACTCCATAAGCTGTTTACAGGCTGAATTCAAGAAAACAGACCCAAAACAACAATTGACTCAAGACTCATAACTCAGGATTCAGAACTCCCCAAAAATGATTGATGTAGACAAATGGGCTGAGATTTACGCCACCGTCAAGAAGCACAAGCTGCGGACGGGGCTCACGGCGTTTGGCGTGTTCTGGGGCATCTTCATGCTGGTGCTCTTGTTGGGCGCGGGCAAAGGACTGGAGCACGGCATTACCAATGACTTTAACATTGCCAAGAACGCGGTGTTTGTCTGGACCCAGCGCACCAGCGTACCCTACATGGGCCTGAAAGCAGGCCGGTTTGTGCACCTCACCAATGACGATGTCAAGGCCATTCAGGAGCAGGTTCCCGAAGTAGGCGTACTCTCGCCCAGCAACGGCCTGGACGGCACCTTTACGGTGAGTTACGGCGACAAGAACTCCTCCTTCAACGTGAGCGGCGACTACCCCGAGATGCTGTACGTAGACCCGCTCACCATTTCCACCGGTCGCTTCGTGAACCGCATTGACATTGAGGAGAAGCGCAAAGTGGCGGTGATTGGTCCGCGGGTGCAGGAAGTGCTGTTCAAAACCGGCGAAGACCCTATTGGCAAATACATCAACATCAAGGGCAGCCATTTCCAGGTGGTGGGAATGTTCACGCCGGTAGGCAAAGGAGAGGACATTGTGTACGCTTCCCAGACCATTTACATCCCCAATACTACGCTGCAACAGACCTTCAACCAGCCCAACCGCATCGGGCACTTCAAGATCATTCCGGCGCCGGGCGTACCTGCCGAGGTAGTGGAGGAAAAAGTGAAAACGCTGTTGGCCCAGCGCCACCAGGTAGCGCCCACGGATCTGAAAGCCTTCGGCTCAGCCAACGTGGAGAAAGAATTCAAAGACGTGCAGGGGCTGTTTGCCGGTATCTCGGGGTTCAGCTGGATCGTGAGCATTGGGACCATCATTGCGGGCATTATTGGGGTGGGCAACATTATGCTCATTGTGGTGAAGGAACGCACGAAGGAAATCGGCATCCGGAAAGCTTTGGGAGCCACGCCGTGGTCGGTGATCAGCTTGATTTTACAGGAATCGGTGGTGATTACTAGCATTGCGGGTTTAACCGGGCTTATTGCCGGCACCGGGCTGGTGGCCTTGATTGAGTACCTGATGAACAAGTTTAAGGTGGACGCCGGCTTCTTCGCGAGCCCGGAGGTGGACCCCAGGGTGGCGCTTATGGCGGTGGTACTGCTGGTGGTCATGGGAGCCTTGGCGGGGCTCATTCCGGCTACTAAAGCAGCAAGAGTTAACCCCGTGGAGGCGCTCAAAGATGAGTAACCAATGGGTTGACTTTTTAATGTGCTTATGTGCTAATGCTGTAGTGGCTGGTCCGGCTGGCGCGAGTCTCTAGACTCGTGACGTGGGATGATGCGAGTCTCCAGACTCGCCGGGAACCATGAGTAAATCCGCGTTAAAGAAAATCAGCAGTCCCGCTTTCGCTGCGGGGCAGCGAG
Source organism: Sabulibacter ruber (assembly GCF_017355955.1). Lineage (GTDB taxonomy): Bacteria > Bacteroidota > Bacteroidia > Cytophagales > Hymenobacteraceae > Nibribacter > Nibribacter ruber_A. The sequence goes on from NZ_JAFFID010000002.1 coordinate 528,899, forward strand.
GGAAGTCTGGAGACTTCCCGTTATCCAGAGGCACGAGTCTGGAGACTCGCGCCAGTAGAACTAAATAAGACGAGAAACACCAGAAGCAGGAACCTCTGTTTTCCGCCTGATTTATAGAAAACGAGCATTAAACGAAGGAAGATTCAGCCCCGGGATAGGGGTAACCGCGCATTCAAACATCATAAGCAGTGTAATATCATGAAAAAGGTAGTATTAGGTTTTTTCATTCTCTTGTTCTTGGCCGGCACCGTCTGGATCAGCTACTATTTCTACAAGAAAGCGAACGCCGACCCTGTGGTGTACCAGACCGAGAAGCCGTTCTACACCGACATCGTGAAGAAAACCGTAGCCACCGGTTCTATTGTGCCCAGAAAGGAAATCCAGATCAAGCCGCAGGTATCGGGCATTGTGGAAGAACTGTACGTAGAGGCGGGCCAGAGCGTGCGTGCCGGGCAGCGGATCGCCAAGATCCGGATTGTGCCCAACATGGTGAACGTGAACAACGCCGAGACCAGCGTGCAGACCGCCAAAATTGCCTTTGAGCAGGCCAAGCGCGAGATGGAGCGCCAGAAACAACTATTTGACCAAAAGGTGATTGCCGAGCAGGAATACAACAAGTTTGTAATGGAGTACCGGCTGCGGAGAGAAGACCTGACCTCGGCGGAGAACAACCGCCAACTGGTGAAATCGGGCACTTCGCGGCGGACCGGCGGTTCTAACATCATCATCTCCACCGTGGACGGCATGGTGCTGGACGTGCCCGTGAAAGTGGGTGCCTCGGTGATTGAGCGCAACAACTTCAACGAGGGCACCACCATTGCCGCCGTAGCCGATATGAAGAGCCTCATCTTTGAGGGCAAGATTGATGAGTCTGAGGTGGGCAAACTGCGCGAAGGCATGGATCTGAACCTCACCATCGGGGCCATTGAAGACAAGGTGTTCAAGGCCAAACTGGAGTACATCGCGCCGAAGGGTGTGCTGGAAGAAGGAGCCGTGAAGTTCCAGGTGAAAGCGCAGGTGCTGCTGCAGCCCGGCGATTTCCTGCGGGCCGGTTACAGCGCCAACGCTGATATTGTGCTGGACCAGAAAGACAATGTGCTGGCTATTAAAGAGGGCTTGCTGCAGTTCGGGAAGAAAGGCAAAGACAGCGTGTTTGTAGAGGTGGAGACCGCGCCGCAGCAGTTCCAAAAGAAACTGGTGAAAACTGGTTTGTCTGACGGCATCAACATCCAGGTGGTGGAAGGCCTCAAGCCTAATGACAAGGTGAAAGTCATAGAAGCCGCCAAACCAGATGAGCCTAAAAAGGAGTCGTAAAAGAGTAGGCTAGGATAAAATCACAGAAGGACGGCCGCTGCCTTGGTGGTCTATGCTTTAAATAAATTGTTTAATTCAATCAGGTAAAAAGATGATGAAACGGATTGCCACGGGGTTGCTGAGTCTGGTGTTCTCCCTGCTGATGGTGTCGGCGCAGGCGGGCATCAACCCCACCGAAGCGAAGATGGACAAGATCATGAACACCTACGCCAGTAAAATGAAATTGGCGTTCCAGGAGAAAGATGACCAGAAAACCATTACTATGCTCAAAAACGCCTCCAACGAAGCCGGTGCCGAGATGCGCAAGCTGAAACCCGAATTGGAGAAGTGGGCGCAGGAAGTGAAAGCCCTGGGCGAAGCCGAGAAAGAGGCGTTTCAGAAGCGCTTTCAGGCCAAACCGTATTTCAAGTCCATCTTTGAGCTCATGTTTGACCCATCGGTGAGCAAGCGCCTGCAGGCGAATCCGGCCCTGGCCAAAGCGCTGGAAGAAGGCAACGCCGCTTTCCCTAACTTCAAATCAGACAGAGACAGCAACATCATAGAAGAGCCCGCCGAAGAAGACGGTGAATAGACCTTTCCTCTGAGAAGCACCCAGAACGCGACAACTCTCCCCGGGTTGTCGCGTTTTGTTTTTGCCGTACTTTTCTTAAAATAGCCGTAAAAGGCGTTACTTTAAAGAAGCATCCCGTTCGCAAAGCCAAACCTATGAAGCACCTTGCCTTTCATCTTGAACTTCAGTTTAACTCCACCCACAGCATCACGGCCACCGGCAAACACGTGCGAGACGGCCTTTCCACGGTCCTGCGCACCGGCGACTACCTCTGGCTGAGCTGCGATGAGCAAACCACCCTGGAGCGCCTGAAGAAAACCGGGGAACACTCCTTTGGCGAGCACGTGCACTTTGACCTCACCCAGTACCTGGACCTGCCCGACGGCACCAATTCTGAGATAGACATAGAAGGCCTGTCTGAATGTGATGGGTACCTTTGGCTGGTGGGTTCGCATAGTCTCAAGCGCAAGAAACCGCGCAAAGAAGACTCGGTGGAGAAGCAGATCAAGCGCCTGGCGCAGGTGAAAGGCGAGTCCAACCGCTACCTGCTGGCCCGTATTCCGCTGGTGCAGGACGCCACCACCGGCGAGTACACCCTGTGCAAGAAATGCTCTGACCCCGAGGACTCGGACAAAACCCTGCGGGCGGCACAACTCATGAGCTCGGGCAAAACCAACCAGCTCATGGACGCCATTGAGAAAGACCCGCACCTGGCCCATTTCCTGCCTATTCCCGGAAAAGACAACGGATTTGACATTGAGGGACTATCCATTCACCAAGGGCGCGTTTTTGTAGGCTTGCGTGGCCCCGTATTGCGCGGCTGGGCCATAATCCTCGAGCTGCAACTGGAAGACGCAGAGGAAAAAGGATACCTGCAGTTGAAGGCCAATGAAGACGGCACGCTGTACAAAAAGCACTTCCTGCACCTGGGTGGGCAGGGAATTAGGGAACTCAGGACCAAAGGAGATGATCTGTACATTCTGGCGGGCCCCTCCATGGATTTGGACGGCACCATTGCCGTGTTCCGCTGGCCCGATGCCATGAACAAGACCAGAAAAGGCGAACAGATGGTGCATCGCAAAGAAGTGGAACACCTTTTTGACGTACCCCACGGCAGCGGCCCCACCTCGGGCAAGGACAAAGCCGAAGGACTGGCTGTATTGGATGACGAGCACCTGCTGGTGGTGTTTGACAGCCCCGCCGACAATCGGAAGCCAGATGAGCACGTAGTCTTAGCCGATGTGTACAAGGTGTAACCTCACGGGAAATTTAAAGGCGCACCAAATAAGAACCCAAGATCAGCGTTGAAGGAATTGATCTCTCTTCAAAATCCTGTTTTCGGGTTGTTTTCTGCAAGACAGCCTGAAAACAGCTTCTTCATCCAACGCACGCGGCATGAAACCAGCGATTCTTCTGCTTTTCGTTTTCCTGTGGTCTGCGAGCGCGGGATTTGGTCAGGTAAAAGGAACTATCACAGACAAAGCCAGCGGTAAACCTGTGGCCTACGCCAACATCTGGGTGGAAGACGAGAACCTGGGCACCACCTCCACGGAGAAAGGCGAGTTCAGTCTGGGGCAAACCAACCTGCAGGGCAAAACGCTGGTCATTTCCTGCCTAGGCTACGAAAGAACCCGTCTCACCATTCCGGCCGGGAACATGAAGGTAGCCTTGGTGCCATCTGCGGTGGCGTTGAGCACCGTAACGGTGAAAAAGAGCACCAAGCGCAGCAAATTCATCATCAACAAACTGGACAACCGCACGGAGTACTCCTTCGGGAGCAACGGCACACCCTGGATTGTGGCCCAGTACATTCCCTACAAACCTTCCTACGCCGCTACACCTTTCCTGGATGAGATCTCGTTGGTGGCCCTGAGCAATATAAAAAATGCCTCGTTCCGGTTGCATCTGCTGCAGGTAGGGGAAAACGGCGAGCCAGGCAAGCACCTGCTCTCAGTACCGCTCATGGGCAACGCGCCTAAAGGCATCAGAACCGTGAGTCTGAATGTAAGCCAGTACGATTTGCAGATGCCAACCAAAGGGTTTTTCATTGCCTTTGAGTGGCTCATCATCAAACAGAACCGCTACGAGCCGGTAGACCCCGAGACCGGTGAGAAACAAGGCTCGGCCCGCATCTCCTATGAACCCAGCCTCCGCTGCTACGGCCCCGAGAACAAAAGCCCCAACAGCTGGATCTACCATCAGGGTAAATGGGTGAGCACCAACCAACGCGAAGGTGACGCCATTACCTCGGCCACGCCGCACTTCCAGTTGACGCTGAGTAATTGACCCGTCAAACTGTTTCTGGAGGAACCTGGCTCAGGAAGTCCCCCGATGCAAACTCGGGGCATGACTATCCTTTTCTACTACCTGCTCTATTCTGTCACTTTCCTGTCCTTTTCTTTCCCATTGTCTTTCTGTCCTTTCTAATTCCCATAGTCATCGTGCCCTTCCTGTGTTGTCATCCTGAAAGGATTTTGTGAACAAGCTAAGAAGGCTCTAAAGAAACGCCTTTACCGTTCGCTCATAAGATCCTTTCAGGATGACAAAGGGGATAGCTGAAAGAATGGTAGGAGGGGTAGTCAAATGGATTAAAGATTGGCAAAGATTGATTCTTCGTTTTAGACCTGCTTTCAGTAAATCAGCTTAAAAATACCACCAAACAGAAAGGCCGCCCTGGATAACCAGAGCGGCCTTTTTTATATCTGCTAGAATGCTTGACTAACGCTTGCTTTCCAGGGTGCTTTCTGCTTTAGGGGCAGATTTGGCTTTGGCCATGGCGTCATACACTACCTGCATTACTTTGGTGCGGGTGTTCAGCTTGCTAAGCACAGAGCTTTCGCGGGTGGGGTGCACGCGGTTAGACAGGAAGATGTACACAAGGTCGTTTACCGGATCAACCCAGCTATAGATGCCGGTGAAGCCGGTGTGCCCGAAGCTCTCGGCCGGGGCACTCTGCGCAGCGTTTCCGTTCACCGTGCCTGGCTTAGACGGACGGTCAAACCCGAGGGCGCGGTAGTTGTCTGGGCAGAACTGGCATTTGCTGAAGGTGCTCACCACGTTATCGGCGATGATGCGCTTGCCGGCGTAGATACCGTCGTTCAGGTACAGTTGCATCACCTTGGCCAGGTCATTCGCGTTCCCGAACAAACCAGCGTGACCGCTGATGCCGCCCAGCATGGCAGCGCCTTCGTCATGCACGGTGCCGTGCAGCAGTTGCTTGCGGAACAGGGTGTCTACCTCGGTAGGCACAATGCGAGACAATGGATAGCTCTTGTACGGGTTGAACGTGAGCGTAGTGGCGCCCAGCGGCTTGTAGATGTTCTTCTTCAGGTAAGACTCAAAATCCTCGCCGGTAATGTTTTTCACTACCAGCGGGGCCAGAATGAACGACAAATCTGAGTACACATAGCCTGGTTTGTCGTTGAGCGGAGATTCTTTGATTTGCCTGTAGATTTCCTGCGCGTGGTCTTTGTTGATGAACAGGTTCTTGGCTACTCTGATGGGAAATTTAGCCGATGAATCTGGGCTGAAAACTGTGCTCTTCAATTCGCCGTTCTTCTTCAATTCCTCTTTCCAGAACGGAATCCAGGATTTCAGGCGGGCCTGGTGGGTAAGGATGTCGCGGTACTTCAGGTTCTCTTTGTTAGACTCCTTCATCAGGGGCAGGTACTCGCCCAGGGTTTTGTCCACGTCAAATTTGCCTTCGCCGTTCAGTTTCATGTAAGCGGCCAGTGCCGTGGTGATTTTGGTAACGGAAGCCAGGTCGTACAAATCGGTGTTCTGAACCGGGGTCTGGTTCTCATACGTGTGGTATCCAAACGATTTATAGTAAATCACTTTACCGTTCTTGGCTACCAGTACCTGCGCACCCGGCGTGCCTTTGGCTCTGATGGCTTCGTTTACCAGGGTATCAATACCGGCAAAATCCTCTGATCTCAGGCCAACGGCCTCTGGCTGCGTGTACGCCAGTCTAAGACCGCCTTCGGTTCTCAGACCATCGCCAATCCTGAAGGAGTTGGACACGTTCACCGGCAGTTTGCCTTTCGCGCCTACCCCGCCAAAAATGATCTGGGCAGCTACGTCCTGGGTGAGTTCGTTTTCCTGGTAAGCCGCCAGTACGCCGTGGGCTTTCTCAATATCCTCAAAGCGGGTGAGGCTATATACGTTCCCGAACACGCTCACCACCGTTGGCTTGGAGCGGATGAGGTCTTTCAGGAACAGGTTCATCTCGGCGGTAATCCCGAAGGTTCCGGTGCCGGAGGCTTTCAGTTGCAGCTTGTGCACACCTACCAGTATCAGGTTGTAGCCTTTCAGCTTGTCTTTCAAGGCCTGCAGATCAGCGATGGAGTTGGTAGGGGGCAGGAAGAAGTTGTCTACCTGGGTGTATTTGGCCAGGTTCCGCTGGAAATCAGTCTCGGTGTTGGTACCAATGGCCAGGGCGGCAATCTTCAGCGTGTCCAGCGTCTTGATAGGCAGAATCTGGTTCTTGTTGCGCAGAAGCGTCAAAGAGGCCTCGGTCAGCTGGCGGTTGATGTAGTCGGCGGTAGGGTTGTTCAGGTCGGCAATGAGGTTTTCGGTCTCAATGGGTTTCCAGTTATCAAGGCCCATCCACTGTTTGGCGGCCAACACTTTGCGTACGCGCGTGTCAATCTCGGCCTGCGTGATTTCTTTGTTAGCGATGGCTTTCTTTACTTCCTCAATGGTGGTTTTCACATCCATGGTGTTCAGGAGCACGTCATTACCGGCCAGCAGGGCTTTTACGTCTACTACCCCGGGGGCGTAGAACTTCGCCACGCCCTGCATGTTCAGGGCATCGGTGAACACCAGGCCTTTGTAGCCCATTTCTTTCTTGAGCAAATCGGTTACAATGGGTTTGGAAAGGGTAGAAGCCAGGTCTTTGGTGTTGTCCAGTACCGGAATGTTCATGTGCGCCACCATCAAGCTACCCAGGCCGTTTGCCATAAGCTCCCGGAAAGGGTACAGCTCCAGAGAATCCAGGCGCAGTTTAGAGAAGTGGATGACCGGCAAACCGTAATGCGAGTCTACGTTGGTATCGCCGTGGCCGGGGAAGTGCTTGGCGTTGGCCAGCACTTTGTTGTCCTGCATACCTTTCACGTAGGCCATGGCTTTGCGGGCCACGTTGTATTTGTCTTCGCCGAAGGAGCGGAAGCCGATGACCGGGTTGTTGGCGTTGTTGTTCACGTCAATTACCGGCGCAAAGTTCACGTGGATGCCCAGGCGGCGGCACTGTCGGGCAATCTCGGCACCCATGTCATAGATCAGGCGTTCGTCTTCAATACCGCCCAACGCCATCTGGTACGGGAACCGCACGGTGCTGTCCAGGCGCATGGCCAGACCCCACTCGCCGTCAATAGAGATCATCAAAGGCACTTTGCTTTCGCGCTGGTAGCGATTGGTCATGTGCGCCTGGCGTACCGGTCCGCCCTGGAAGAAGATCAGACCACCCACTTTGTAAGTAGTGATCAGGCGGCTGATGGAGTCAATGTGCACCTGGTTTTTGTTGGAGTACACCGGAATCATGATGAGCTGCGCAATGCGCTCTTCGGGCGTAAGGGTTTTGAAGACAGAATCTACCCACTTCTGGTTGGCTCCCAGGAAAGGCGGATCGGTCTTGGGGTTGAATGCGGCGGCACCTTTTTTGGTTTTGGGCTTCTTGGTAGTAGCCGTCTTTTTTGAGGCAGATTTAGTGGACTTGGAGCCACGGTTCTGCCCCTGCAGGTTCAATGCTCCAACTAAGAAGAGGCACAGGAGCATTAGGGGGAGAAAACGATGTTTTTTCAAGGCAATAGGTGAAATAGTAGGATATAGTTAGCGGGAAAGGATGCAAAACTAATGTAATTATATCAAAAACAGGACCATATACCTGCAAAGTTCAGCATCAGGACACGGCACTGCCTAATAACTTTATGGTGCCGGCAGTAGCGTCTATTTCGGCCTCGGCGCCTACCGGAACAGTGAACTTGTGCGTGATGTGCCCAATCATGGCCCCGGAGTAAACGGGTACCTTAAGCGGCTGCAGGTGCTGCTCCAGCACTTCCTCCAGGGTAAGGGAGCCGTAGCCTCGGCCCGGGTCGCAATCTGAGCACTTGCCAAACACCACGCCTTTCACTTGGTCCAGCACGCCGGCTAGTTTTAGTTGGGTGAGCATGCGGTCTACCCGGTACACGGCCTCGTTGGTGTCTTCCAGGAACAGGATGGCGTCTTTCCAGTTGGGCAGGTAGTCTGAACCGATGATGGCCGTGAGCACCGTTAAATTGCCGCCCACCAGTTTGCCGCGGGCGGTGCCGGGTGTAATAGTAGTGATGCGGTCTTTGGTGAGGGTGAGGTTATCGCCCAGTTCTTTGGGGTTCTCAAACAGCACCGGGTTACCGTCAAACAACACCTGCCGGAAAGAGTCTACTGAGAACTTGTTCCAGGTAGCCGAGCCCACGGGACCGTGGAACGTTATCAGCCCGGTTTTTGCGTTTATGGCCAAAAGCAGCGCCGTAATGTCTGAGTACCCAATGAGTGGTTTCGGGTTTTTCTGGATGGTCTTATAATCCAGCAGCGGCAGCAAGCGGGCGCAGCCCCAACCACCATGAATGGCTAAGATTCCCTGCACGCTTTTATCAGCGAACATGCTGTTCACGTCCTCGGCGCGGGCCTGGTCTGTGCCTGCCAGGTACCCGAACCGGTCAAACACGTGTTTCCCCATCTTCACTTTCAGCCCGAGCGCCTCAATGGATTCCTTGGTGATCTGCACCACCTCTTTGCTGAACGCTGCGCCCGCAGGGCAGATCAAACCCACGGTATCGCCGGGTTTGAGGCGGGGTGGAAGAATCGCTTTGGGGGCTTTCTTAACAGCGGGGACAGAGGTGAAGCCCAACAGGGGAAGGGCCGCAGTGGCCATAGAAAGCGAAGCCAGCACCTCGCGGCGGGTTCTAAGCGTCATAGGAAAAACAGGTTTAGCAGGTGTGCGGATGAAAGAGCGCGTTAAAATAATGAGTTTGCACCTGTTTCACCTGTTTTTCTGCTGGTTTTTCAAATGGTGGCTCAAAACTAGAAGCAGTACGGCTATTCTGTGCCAGGTGAATCCTAACAATCGTCTTCTTTCTATTTTCTATGGCGCGGAAGTTACTTCCGTGACTTGTGGACTAAAGTCACGGAAGTAACTTCCGCGCCATAGTTGGGCAACACAAGAAATTGCCCCTACAAAAATCCAGAAATGCCATACTCAGCACGAGTAATCATCCCCCTACCCCCTTCAAAGGGGGACGAAATGCGTGCTGGAATTCTTCCGAAGGGCCATTCGCTAGGAAACAGGACAAGAAAGGCTTAGCTTGAGAGAAGAAGCCGGCAAATTTTTCAAGTAATCTTTGATGCTGTCAGAATCTTAGATTAATTAAGGGTTCTGAAACCTACCCCGTTTATGCACACCCTTCTCTTCGGTCGTCGATGGCTCTCGCTGCCTTGTCTTTTCCTGTTCTTTCTGCTAGGCTGTAGCAGTACCAAAACCCCTCCAGTTGCCACTACTCCACCACCGGTTGCACCCACGCCGCCGCCTTACGGTCCCGAGGAAATCAAAAGGCAGGTGCTGGAATCTGAGATTGGCAAGAACCGCTTTGTGGGGTTTGCTTTGTATGACCCGGCGCTGGGCAAAATGGTAGTGGAACACAACGTAGATAAGTACTTTGTGCCGGCCTCCAACACCAAGCTGTTCACGTTCTACGCCTGCCTTAAAATGCTAGGCGATTCCATACCGGCGCTCAAGTACGTGGTGCGCGGCGATTCCCTCATTTTCTGGGGTACCGGCGATCCTACCTTCACCCACATGGACCTGAAGAACACTGTGGCCTATGATTTCCTGAAAAACCGAAAGGAAAAGCTGTACTACCTGGAAGCGCCTTACACCAGCACGCCCTTCGCCACCAACTGGGGTTGGGACGACTATAACTATTATTACCAGCCCGAGCGCAGCGTGTTCCCCATTCACGGCAACGTGGTGAAGTTCGCCCGCAAAGGAGGCGCGGCAAAACCTTATACCACCACCCCGGCCATCTTCAAGCGCACCGTCAAAACCGATACCGCCCGCTACTCCCACAACGACGCTTTTGTACGGGCCTGGCGCACCAATGACCTGACCTATTATCCCAAACACGCCTCCGCCGATTTCGCCGTAGAGGTGCCGTTCATCCCCTCACCGGACATGACCGTGCGTCTGCTCACCGACACCCTGAAGCGGAAAGTCACCTTGCTCAAGAACCGTTCTCTGCCGCAAGGCGCCCAGACCTTCTATGGCCTGCCTTCAGACTCCGTCTACAAACGCATGCTGCAGGTAAGCGACAATCTCTTTGCCGAGCAGCTAATGGCCCTGTGCTCCGGCACCTTATCTGATACCCTCTCGGTGGAGCGCGCCATTAAGCACGCCGTGAAGAACTACCTGAGTGACCTGCCCGATGCACCGGTGTGGGTAGACGGTTCCGGGCTTTCTTCCATGAACATGTTCACGCCCCGCAGCATCATTGCCCTTCTGCAGAAACTACAGCAGGAACGCCCCACCGAACGCCTCCTGCCTTTAATGGCCACCGGCGGACGCCCCGGCACCTTCCGGAACATCTACAAAGCGGAGCCTCCTTTTGTCTTCGGCAAGTCCGGTACCCTGGCGCACGTGCATAACCAGAGCGGCTATATTATAACCAAGAGCGGGAAACTGCTGCTGTTCAGCTTTATGAACAACAACTTTAAAGTCTCTTCCGGGGATATCCGTAACGAGATGGTCAGGATTATGACGGAGGTGCATGAGAAGTATTGAGAAATAGCTTTCGCTTAGAGTGGAGTTGAAAAGAAGCCGTTTCGGGGCTGTTTTCTATAAAACAGTCTTGAAACGGCTTATGTGTATTCATGTGTTCTGAAAGTCAGTATACAGAGAGCTTTGGACCAGGTTCTCAAGCCCTCGCTCGCCTCTGGCGAGTGTGAGTCATCGGGTGGCGTCTCGCCGCCCTGCGGGCTGTTAATCAAATGTCAAGTAGTGGTTTCCTGTGGCCAGAGGCCACAGAATAGCTTACACTCGCCAGAGGCGAGCGAAGGAATGCGGGAGCGGGCCAGACTACTGCAGAGACTTTCGTTTAGCAAATACACAGCTTGGGAAAGCTTTCTCCTTTAAACAAAAAAGTGCCTCGTTTTCGGCCTGTTCTGTGGGAATCAGGGCGAAAACGAGGCGCTTGTCTTATGATGGATCTGCTTACTGGAAAAGCGAGGCTGTTCTCAGGTCTATAAGAGTGGCCTGCGGGGAGATGCGTTTGGCTCTTAGGAAACGCTTCAGTTCGGAGGCATCGTGGTTGGGGGCGGCGGGGTCCATGCTGTTGATGCGCACGCGGCCGGCCGAGTGGATGAACTCGTTGTTGCCGATCCACATGCCTACGTGCACCACGCGCTCGGGCTTGCCGTCTTTGGCCGGTGACCCGAAGAACAATAGATCGCCGGGTTTCAGGTTCTGGAAGCCGCTTTGGGTGTCAATCAGCTCACCGATATGGACTTGCTGGGAGGCATCGCGTGGCAATACCAGGCCGTTCATGAAGTACACGGTCTTGGTGAAGCCGCTGCAATCAACACCTTTAAAAGACGTACCGCCCCAGAGGTAAGGCAGGCCCAGCAGGCGCTTGGAAGTTTCCACCAGGTTCTGCTCAGTAGGTTGGCGAGTAGAGGCCCATTTGTTGTATTTCTCCACTTCGGGAGCAGAAACAAAGCCGGTGCGGCCATCAGGGAAAGCCACTTCGTAGAAGCCTTTGGTCTGGGTTTTCAGCACCAGTACATCGCCGTACACCAGGTCAGACACAGTAGCGCCTTTGGTGTCCGGGGTGGCGTAGGCAAAGCCGTAGGGATTGGTATAGAGCAGCTTTTCGCCTTTCTGCCAGGCGGTAAATGCGGTTTGGTCCATCAGTTTGATGCCGCTGCCGTCTACCCACGCCAGGTACTGATCCGGGGTTTGCACCAGGTACCAGCCGCTTTTCTGTTTCCAGACCCGCAGGGGAGTACCCATGGTGGCCTGGGTAGCCAGTTCGGCGGGGTGCTTGGGCTCAGACCGAAGATTCGCGACAGACAACGTCACTACTGCATAATGATTCCCGTTCAGCTCCGCCTGCGGCAGCACCTGAATGCTGTCCTGGTACGTGATGCCGGCAGAGCGCAGTCGTTCCAGTAAGGCGGCTTTGGCGGCAGGTAAGTTGGTTTCGCCGGTGAGTACGTTGCTGTAAGCCTTCACGTCAAATAAAGCTACCCGTTTGTCTGGGGCAAACTGTTTACGTACTTCGTCAATGTGCGGCGTGTACTCTGAAGGAGCCTGTGACGCCACTGCCTTCGCGACAGCCACCACCTCGGGCGAGGGTTTGGAGCTGGAGCAGGCCGCCAGAAAACCCAATAGGAGGAGGAAAGGAAAATTCTTTTTCATGGGAGATTTGTCTGTGGGCGAAATATAGGTTTTTTCCTTTAAACCCGAACAGGCAGAACGCACAACTCGTTCCGGATGCCTGTCTTTATACAGGCAAATTCCAGTTCTTTTCTTTTTCAGGCCTGTTTTAGCCAAAGTAGCCCAAAATCAGCAGGCTCTCCTTAGTGGTAGGAGAAGACTTTGTTTTAAGCCTCTTTTCTGCAAAGTGGAGCCTAAACGCAAGGTGGTTTCAGTATCTTTGCCCGCTAGTACTTTCAAAATTATGACTACCGCTTCTACACCCGCAACCGTTTCCATCATTGACTATACTCCCGTTCATGCCGCTAAATTCCGTGAGCTGAACCAAGCCTGGATTGAGCGCTACTTTGAGATGGAGGAACTGGACTTCAAATCTTTGGGCGACCCAGACGGCTACATCATTGCCAAAGGCGGGCACATTTTCATGGCCGAGTACAACGGCGAGATTGTGGGTACCTGCGCCCTGATCAAAGTAGACGACCAGACCTATGAACTGGCCAAGATGGCCGTGACCGATAAGGCCCAAGGCCTTAAAATTGGTAAGCGCCTGGGCGAGGCCGCCATCCAGAAAGCCCGGGAACTGGGAGCCTCCACGCTCATGCTGCTCTCAAACCGCAAACTGGAAACGGCGCTGCACCTGTACCACAAATTAGGATTTGTGGAAGTGCCCGACGAACTTAAGGAGTACAAACGCGCCGACATCAAAATGGAGATGGCGCTGTAATTAAGATCCCCTACTTTTTATCTCATTTTTCATGAAATCTTATCTTGCTCTGCTGCTGATAGCGTTGCCCTGGGCGGCATCGGCGCAGAGGGTTTCCGTACAGGACCGGGCCAATCTTCAGCCCTTGGTTGGAGTGCGGGTTGTGCCCGTACAGGGCGGCGGCACCGTGCTCACCGATGCCAAAGGCCGGTTCAATGTGCAGGAGTTCAGACCCACCGACAGCCTCCGCTTTGAACGCGCCGATTACCAGCCCCGCACCGTGGCCGTGAACCAATTGGAACGCCTGCATTACCGGGTGTTGCTCACTGAGCGTAGTTACTCGCTGGAGGAAGTGGTGGTCTCGGCCAGTAAATTTGAGGAGAAGCGTGCCGATGTGCCGCAGCAATTTCAGGTGCTGAAAGCGCGGGAACTGGCCTTCCAGAACAACCAGACCTCCGCCGATGTCCTGCAGCAAACGGGTCAGGTGCTGGTGCAGAAAAGCCAGGCGGGCGGCGGCAGTCCCATCCTGCGCGGCTTTGAGGCGAACAAGGTCTTGATGGTGATAGACGGCGTGCGCCTCAACAACGCCATATACCGCGGCGGTCACCTGCAGAACGTGATCACGGTAGACAATGCTTCTTTGGAGAAAGTGGAGATGGTGTTTGGCCCCGGCTCAGTGGTGTATGGCTCCGATGCCCTGGGCGGCGTCATCCATTTCTACACCAAAAACCCCGTCTTAGCCGATAGCGCCGGAGTGCGCGTGACCGGCGGCGCTTTCACCCGCTACGCTACCGCCAACAAAGAAAAGACCGGTCACGTGGATTTCTCCGTGGGCGGACGCAAGTGGGGCAGTTTCACCAGCTTCACTTACTCAGACTTCGGGGATCTTCGCCAGGGCAAGAACCGCAATCCGTTTTACGGCACCTGGGGGCTTCGGCCTTACTATGCCCAACGCATCAATGGCGAGGACGTGATGGTGCCCAATGAGAACATCAACGTGCAGAAATTCACCGGCTACAAACAGTACGATGTGCTGCAGAAAGTGCTTTTCCAGCCCTCGGCTAAGACCGCGCACCTGCTCAACCTACAGTTTTCCACCTCTTCAGACATTCCGCGCTACGACCGCCTCACCGAGGTAGATGCCCAGGGCCGCCTGAACCACGGCGAGTGGTATTACGGTCCGCAGGAGCGCTGGCTGGCCGCCTACACGTTCACCACCAAAGGTCGGGGCTGGTTGGAAAACCTACGCGTGACCGCCGCTTACCAGAGCGTGGAGGAAAGTCGCCATAACCGCCGCTTCAACCGCGGTCCGCTGCAGAACCGCCTGGAACACGTGGATGTCTACACCCTCAACGCAGATGCCAGCCGGATCTTAGGCGAGCACGAACTCCGCTACGGCCTGGAGGGAACCTACAATGAGGTCTCCTCCCGCGCCTACGGCACTAACCTGACTACCGGCGAGCGTTCGCCCCTGGATACCCGTTACCCCGGTGGCGGCTCAGACATGCGCACCGCCGCTGCTTATTTCACGCACACCTGGGAGATTACGCCGCAATGGATTTTCTCTGATGGGTTCCGCCTGAGCCGGGTAGAGCTGAACGCCGATTTCTCCCAGGACAAAACCTTTTTTCCGTTTCCGTTTGATGACGTAACGCAGAAGAATACTGCCCTGAACGGCAACCTGGGCCTGGTGTACCAACCGGGCCGTGACTGGCGTTTTGCCGCTGTGGCCTCCTCGGGGTTCCGGGCACCCAACGTAGATGACCTGGCAAAGGTGTTCGAATCGGTGGCCGGTCAGTTGGTGGTGCCCAATCCTACTCTTAAGCCGGAGTACACCTACAACGCGGAGCTATCCATCGGGAAGACCATTGCGCAAGCCGTGCGGGTGGAAGGCGTTGGGTTCTACACCTGGTACCGCGATGCCATCACCACGCAGCCGTTCACGTACCTTGGCCAGAGCGAAGTAGAGTACAACGGACAACTAAGCCGCGTAGTAGCGAACGTGAACGCGAACAAAGCCTACGTCTACGGCATCAGCGGAACACTTTCCGCCGATGTGACCCAGGCCTTCCGTCTGGCTTCCACGCTCACTTGCACCTACGGCCGCATTAAAGCTGAAACCGGCGAGACCCCGCTGGACCACATACCGCCGGTTTTCGGTAAAACCAGCCTGTTTTTGACTTTGCCTAAGTTCCGTTCTGAGTTCTTCGTGCAGTACAACGGCTGGAAACACCTGGAAGACTACAACCCCGTGGGCGAGGACAACCTGCAGTACGCCACCCCGCAGGGCGTGCCCACCTGGTACACCCTCAACCTGAGAACCGCTTACCAGTTGCACCCCAGAGTGCAGGTGCAGGCTGCTTTAGAGAATATCTTGGACAAGTTCTACCGCGTCTATGCCTCGGGCGTAAGCGCTTCCGGCCGCAATTTTATGCTGACGTTGCGAGGGAATTTTTAGATTGATTTCTCTTAAAAACAGAACCGCTGTTTAAAGCTTGGTTATTTAAAAGGAGCCCATAAACGGAAATCGGTTGTGTAGACCTCACAGGTTTTGAAAACCTGTGAGGTCTTTTGCTTTTGGAGGAGACACTCATAGGAGCTTCGCACATTACGAGGTCAATACCCACTTCTACTGTCATCTTGGAAAGATCTTGTGAGCGAACGGTAATAGCGCTTGAGCAATGCTTCCCTAGTTAGCTCACAAGATTCTTTCAGGATGACAAAAAAAGAGGGGGCTGTACAATATGGCAAAAGCGAATCCCCTGTTTTTTGTCTGCTTTCTGAGAAACAGATCAAAAACAGGGGATTCGCTTATCTATAAGGGGAGGCAATTTAGTAGAAAATTTACCACTTGTAAATCTGGTAAAGCGTTGCTGCTAAGCCCAGCAGGAAGACACTCCAGTAAAACAACTTCCATCCCGTTCCTGTTGGGTACACTTTCCCTTGGTAGTAGGCCACTTGTATAGATTGCCCTTTTCGGTAAAGAGGAATGCTGGCCCTTACTTCCAGCTCTTGCTCTATTAACTGGTGGTTATCTGAGTGGAATTGAACAATTGGGGAATACATGTAGCTGATACTACCTGTGTTAAACCTCCACCCACCTTCTAACTTAATGATAGTGCCTACAGCGTGAAACCCGTACTTGGCACATCTATGGTCAAGATAGATGAAAAATAAGCCTACTCCTAAAAAACTAAGACTGACTACTAAAGGGATAAAGGTGAAAAGGTCCAACGTGGTATAGATTACTGCACCTGCGTCTTGTCTACGCGCTTAGGAGTTTTCTTGCCTTGCACGAAGTCTTTGGCACCCATGGCAATGGCTTTGATCATGTTGGTCATGTGGGCCATGTCAAGGCTTTCTACCTCATCATCCACGGAGTGGTAGAGCTTGTCTTTGTCAATCTGCACCGAGGAAATGGTATGGGCCGGAACGCCTAAACGGGCCAGCGTGGCGTTATCTGAGCGGTAGAACAGGTTCTGCGACGGATACGGGTCTGGGTGAAAGCTGTACGGCGTACCTTTCACGGCTTGCTGCAACAGCGTACCGAAATCAGATTTCTCAAAACCGGTGATGTAGGCGCTGTTCGGGCCGAACTTGGAGCCTTTGCCAATCATCTCGATGTTGAACATGGCCACAATCTCATCGGGGTTCAGTTGCTGAGAGAAGTGCTGGGAGCCGTAACCACCAATTTCCTCGGCGGTGAAGGCCACAAAGAGGAGCGTGCGCTCAGGCTTGGCTTGTTTCTTAAAGTGCTTGGCCAGGGTGATTACCGCGGTAGTGCCAGAGGCATCGTCATCGGCGCCATTGGCAATAGAGTCGCCGGCTACGGGTTGCATGGTGCCAATGTGGTCATAATGGCCGGAGAACACGATGTACTCGTCTGTACGATTGCCGGGGATCATGCCGGCTACGTTGGCCAAGGGAAGCTCCTCTACGTCATTCTTGATCTCAATATCAAAGGAAGTAACCTGCGTAAGCGGAGACAAGACGAAGATTTTGGTGTTGCCTTTGCCCAGTTCCGTCACCGGGGCAGATTGCTTGAAGTACCCGGCGTAGCGGTTAAACATCTCCTGGTGCTTGGGGTGGATGATCACCAAGGCGTCTTTCTCTACCCGACGGGCCTTGTTGATACCCTGCCGGAAATCATCGTTCTCACCAATGAAAATAGGCTGAGGCGCTTTTTCCTCCCATTCCACTTTGCGGTGCACCGTGCTGAAGAAGAACTCCTCAGGCTTCAGGCGGCTACCGTTGATCTCAATATCGGCTTTGCTGGGCTTCAGGGTGAATACCTTGAACTCCTGCTTGAAATCAGTGTCACCGGCCAAGGGCTGCAAGCCAATCTGCTTGAACTCGTTGGAGATGAAATCGGCGGCTTTCTCCACGCCCGGCGTGAAGGTTTTGCGGCCCATCATATCATCGGCGGCCAGGGTGCGGATGATGCGCTCCACGTCTTTCTGCTGGATGTCTTTTTGCGCAAAGACTCCGGTAAACGGCAGGAGGGAGAGGCAAAGGGTAAGCGTCTTTTTATAGATCATGGTCTGAGGTGGGTAAGTGGATTCGTGGGAAAGTGAGTAAATATAGCGTCTTCTATATAAAACAACCTATTAGTCCAGCTTTAATGGTTTTTCTTACAAGGGCTTTTGCATAAGAAAAGCCAGACGAGCAGGATAACCCATTCAAGGCTTCGAACAAAATGGTTTGTTTTAGAAGCTTTCTACGAAAAATAGCCCTAAAACAGATAGCCGTTTTACAGAAGAGAAGCCTTGAACAACCCCCGTCAAAGGCATACTCTGTGAGAGAACCGCAACTAATACTTTCCCAAGAATGGCTTGCGGTAAATACTAGGCAATTGACCCTAGTACTATTGAGAAGTTCATGGGAAAGCCAATTTAGAAGTGTCCTGTGAATGAGCGCGTTTTCTTCTGGAAATTAAACCTTCTATATACCAATTGAAGTATATAGCGCTGCTGTGATGTAGTTTCTTGGAATCTGCTCTTTTGAAAATAATGGTAGAAAATTCAGAAAGGAGTGCAACCATTCGGGCTTATTTGCGATAAAATGGATTCGCCGGGTTACGAGGAAGGCTTGCCGAGCTCACTGCCTGGAACGAGAAAATGAACTGAACATCATAAATTATTTACAACTATGGAAAATCAACAGCCATCTGCTGCATCTCAGGATGCAACTTCTTACTCACAAGATTCAAACACCGGATCATCTGCCAACCAAGGTAAAGGCGGGCTTGTAGGCTCTATCACCAGCGGCGTGAAAAACATCCAAATGCCACAAGCGGTGAAAAACCTTGGTTCTACTGTGGGCCGTTCTTACAACAGCATGAGCACTACTCAGAAAGTATTGGGTGGCGCAGCATTGCTGGGAGCTACTTACTGGGTGGCCAACAACCAAGGCTGGATTGGCGGACAATCTAAAGTTGGCAAAAAATCTAAGGGTTCTAGCACTCAGAATTCTTAATTGAAAACAGTTTTAGAAACGGATTCTTGCCAGGAAATGTAGTTGCAAGATTCTAGTAAGACTGTCTCTAAACAAACAGAAAGGCCGAGCATGTGTACGTGCTCGGCCTTTCTGTTTGGTAACGGTTATCTTCTGGGACCTCGGCTTCGGCTCGACCGTTTGTTGCCACTACCGCCGCTGCCTTGGCTGTTGCCCTGGCGCTGCTCTGGTCTTCTGTTGCTGCTCTGGCCAGATGAGCCAGCAGGGCGTTGCTCTGGTCTGCGGTTATTCTGGCCGCCGCTTCTTGGCCCTCGGCTTTGGCTGTTTCCGCCGGAAGCTGCTTTGGCCAGTTTATCGGTGGCCTTGCCGCCAGCCAGTGGAAGTTTCTTGTAATCGGCGTGGAAAGGCTGCTCCTCTTCTACCGGAATCGTCTGCTTGGTGAGCTTTTCAATGTCGCGCAGGTACGGCAGCTCAGTGTCATCGCAGAAAGAGAGGGCCAACCCTTCAGCGCCCGCCCTACCGGTACGGCCAATGCGGTGCACGTAGGTTTCGGGCTCGTTTGGCAAATCCACGTTGATAACGTGGGTAAGGTCGTCTACGTCAATCCCGCGGGCCGCAATATCAGTAGCCACCAAAGCCTGCAGTTCATAGTTTTTGAACTGGCTCAGGGCTCTCACCCGCGTGCTCTGGGCTTTGTCTCCGTGGATGGATTGCGCCGCGATGCCCACTTTGGAAAGTTCTTTGGCAATGCGGTCTGCGCCGTGTTTGGTGCGGGAGAAAACCAGGGCTCTTTTAATGCCGGTTTCTTTCAGGAGGTGCTTCAACAGAGCCCGCTTAGCGGTTTTCTCCACAAAAAACACCTTCTGGTCAATCTTCTCAGCGGTGCTTGATACTGGCGTTACCTCTACATACACCGGATCTTTCAGAATGCTGTTGGCCAGTTTCTGGATTTCCTGCGGCATGGTAGCCGAGAACAGAAGCGTCTGGCGGTTGGCCGGAATCTGGGCAATAACCTTGCGCACGTCATGGATGAAGCCCATGTCCAGCATCCGGTCGGCCTCGTCCAAGATGAAGGTCTCAATGTACTTGAGCGACACCAAGCCTTGGTTCATCAGGTCCAGCAATCGGCCTGGGGTAGCCACCAGAATATCCACTCCGCGCTTGATCTGCTCTACCTGCGGTACCTGGCCAACACCACCAAAAATAACGGTGTGTTTGATTTTGGTATGACGTCCGTAGGCCTGAATGCTGTCGCCAATCTGCAGCGCCAGTTCCCGGGTTGGGGTCAGGATAAGCGCCCTGATGGCTTTAGCCGGGTGCGATGGACCTGCCTCGTGCAACCGGTGCAGGAGCGGCAAACTGAACGCCGCCGTTTTTCCGGTGCCGGTCTGCGCGCAACCCAGTAGGTCATCGCCGTTCAATACGGGCGGAATTGCTTGTTCCTGGATGGGGGTGGGGGAGGTGTAGCCCTCTTCCTGCAGTGCCTGCAAAAGAGGTTCTATTAATTGAAGTTCAGAAAATGTCATTATAAAAAATAAAGGCCTACCACTTAGGCCTGCATAAAAAAAGAGGGGCAACACTATCTGCCCCCTTAGTAGACACAAAGATAGGTAAAAAGATTCAGTATGGGTTTTGGGCTTGTTTTAACCAAAATAACCCTGATTCAGACTTACCCTGAGAGGTGATATGCCGTTCAAGCAACCTTCGCGTAAAAAAACGGTTAAATCTCATGAAGTAATACCAGTGCCTGCAACGCGGGGTGCTGCTCTAAACCAAGAAACTATGGAAGCTACCAGAACAGTAAGACGGGATAAAACCACCAAAAAGGCATCTAAGAAAAGATTGAACAAATGGCTCCGGTCGGGCCTAAGCGGACTGGCAGGAGCTGTGGCCGTCACCATTGTCCATGAAAGCGTGCGGCGCTTCTACCCTGAGGCTCCCCGCATGGACATATTGGGCATGCGCGCCATTGCCAAGGGATTGCGGTACGCCGGCCAGACGCCCCCCGATGATGATAAACTGCACGCCTGGTCTTTGGTGGGAGATATTGTCTCCAACGGGGTGTACTACAGCTTAACCGGAGGCGGTAAAAAAGCGTTGTGGCGCGGCACCATTTTGGGAGCCTTAGCGGGTGTAGGCGGCGTAGTTCTGCCCGGACCCATGGGATTGGGCGTTGCCCCAAGCGGCCGAACCAAACAAACGCAGGCACTTACCATTGGCTATTATTTGCTGGCGGGAGTTGTGGCCGGTGGTGTAGCTAGATGGCTGCGGAAGGTGAAAGTTTAAGGAAAGCGCCACCTTACCAATGTCAATCAGAAAGCCGAATCGGAGTTGTTTTCCTGAAAACAGCCCCGATTCGGCTTTTTTTAGGTTAAGCATCCATGAAACGCTGGTTTAATGCTTACGACCGGAGCCGCTTTTCTTACCACCGCCGTCTTGCTTGTTGACGGTTGCCCAGGCGCGTTTTTCTGCTTCTTCTTCGCTCAGGCCACGTTTTTCGTAGCTTTCTTCAATGTGTTCTGCTTGCCGCTTCTGTTTGTCTGTGTAAGCAGATTTATCTCCTCGTGGCATAACTAATGATTTGGATTGATGAACATCTAACTATTTTAAGGCCTGCAGTTGCAAAGCACCTCCCGCTTAATGGGTTCGGTTTTGTAATCTGGTAGTGACACTTCTTTCATGTAGATCACGTTCAGTTCATTGATTTGCTCAGGCTGCGGATGTTCTTCGTTCCAGCGGCGCAGGAGGTAAAAACAATAGTAAGGCCGCATGTACTCATTGGGTACAAACAGGTAGTTTTCTGAGTACTTGCGCCACCGGTCGTTTTTGAACATGCTCATCACCGAGGCCGGTTTTGCGGTGTCTGGTTCCTTGCCTTGCTGGTTCAGGTCTACCTTGCGGTTACTGTTGGTGGTGCCTTCCAGAACATACCAACCATCTTCTTTAAACACATTGGGCGCGAACATGCTCCAGTTCTGGTCTAATCTGGGAATCAGCGTAGCCCAGTGAAAGCCAGATGGCATCTGGAAGTAGGATTTGCCCAAAGTGCTCAGGTTCCACCACAGCGCCAACACAAAGGCCACCAGGACCACTCCTTCGCGCAGGTACCTGAGCGACTCAGCCCATTGGGGGGAATTCCATTTGAACTGCACCTGCATGTCTACCGGAGAGCGCCAGCCATGCCCCATCTGAGCCCACCTGCGTTGTATTTTGGTATAGCCATAGCGCAGGTACCGGTCTACCACATCCATCACCGGAGTGGGCAACAGACCCATTACCGCCGAGATGCTGATAAGATAGAACAAGCCCACAAACAGTGTTAAACTTATGCCAATGTGCAGGCCTACTATCGCAACAAAGAACACCATCCTGAACCAGGTATTTCGCCACGGAATCAGCAAGATAAACGGCAGCCACAACTCCATAAAATAGGTGATGTGGGTGAGTTGCTTCATCAGTAAGGGATACTGGTAAAGAATGCGCCCACCAGGCATCAGGATCTGGTCAAGGCTGAGGGCGTAGTAAAGGGCGGTACCGTCTGTTGTCCAGTCTGCGCCGCTTTTCAGCAAGGCCGTGAAGACATACACCCACGCTACCTGGCAGATGTAAGCCGCCGAGGCAACACTAAGATACCGGGTTGTGGTTTCTATGATAGGAGCCCGGCGGGCATCCAGGGAGTAATGCCGGTGCCAGGGCAGGAACATGCCCCAGAAAAGCAGCATCCGCAGCAGGCTGTCGCCAGATTGGGAAATGAGTGGGTTTCTATTTTGCAGCGAGAGCAGTAAGATCCAGGAAACGAACGTGGCCCACCGGGTATGATAGCCCAGTAACAGGCAGATAGCCGCCACCGCCGCAATGGCAAACAGCACGGCCTGGAACTGCCACATGCCGCTTAAGGCATGAAAGGAGAAGAAATACTGGTTCCAGGCGTTGGAGTGCAGCACGTGGAGAGGCAGGATTCCCATGTTGGAATAGTGCGCCTCCAGGTCGGTTGCCCTGATGCAAATGTCCAATAACAATACGCTGGCCACCCAGATCCGCATGAGGGAGAGCGCCCGGGTATCGGTGTAGAATACGCGTTCCAGATACTGTCTTAGTAGATGCATAATGGTTTGTGCGTGAAGAGTGAAAACAGAAAAGGCAAAACCACCAGGTCTTGCCTTTTCTGCAATACATTGCGGTTCCGAAGAACGCTTATCTCAAGCTACTAGCGGCCAGTTGTAGTAGTACCGGTAGTGGTACCAGTTGTAGTGCCAGTGGTGGTTCCGGTGGTAGTACCAGTTGTACCTGTGGTAGTACCGGTAGTGGTGCCTGTAGTTCCGGTGGTACCAGTTGTACCTGTGGTGCCGGTAGTTCCGGTAGTACCTGTTGTACCAGTAGTGGTTCCGGTGGTAGTACCAGTTGTTCCGGTAGTACCAGTGGTGGTGCCAGTGGTTCCGTAGGTGGTACCAGTAGTAGTGCCGGTTGTACCAGTTGTTCCGGTGGTGCCAGTAGTACCAGTAGTGGTACCAGATTCAGTGCTCATGTCTGTAGTGGTGGTGTCCGTAGTGGTCTCACCTGTACCTGAGCAGGACGTCAGCGCCGAAGTTGCAACGAAAGCGGCAACCGCGAACAGGTTTACAAATGTTTTTTTCATAGTTTCGATAGGTTAATGAAAGATGAATTAATGGTTATCCTTTTCAAGTTCATCTTTTACGAGTGCTTCTTAGAAAGGTGCCATGTTCTGCTAAAAATTATTACGCTATACGTGTAAAGTTTTCGTAAATAGGGTGTGTGGTACGTATTCATACGTGCTAACTGCGTACCATTACGTACCGGTTTCTGTACCTCTTTAGAAAAGATGCCTTATGCTTCCAGCCACTACCACGGTGCTATTTGACGGCGTTTGCAACCTCTGCAACGGGTTTGTGCAGTTCGTGATCAACCATGATCCTGAGGGATATTTCCACTTTACCTCATTGCAGTCTGAGATGGGGCAGAAAGTTCTGAAAGCGCATGGCCTGCCCACGGAACAGTTCAAGACTGTCTTGCTTCTGGAAAACGGGAAACTGTACTCCCGCTCCACCGCCGCCCTGCGCATTGTGCGTCGGCTTAACGGAGGTTGGTCCCTGCTGTATGCCTTTCTGCTGGTACCCACTTTCCTGCGAGACCCTCTTTATGACTGGGTTTCGCGCAACCGCTACAAATGGTTTGGGCAACAGGAAAGCTGTATGCTGCCTACCCCGGAGCTGAAGGCTCGCTTTCTTTGATTTTTGGTTGTTTGATACGCTTTCGCTTAGATAGCTTCTGCTGATGCTAGCGATTTGACCGCTGATCCAGTGACTCATGAGCGGCTCATTGCATAGGGAGCGGTATGCGCTCACGGCCGCGGGGCCCCGTCTTCCGCGCTCGCGCTGTACCAGCTTCCATTGCTCCCTTTCGGTCGCAATGCCTGCGGCACCGGAACCTGCTAAGGCGCTCGCCCGAAAGACTGGAATCGGCTTCTTTGGGCTGCTGCGTTGTATAACAAAGCAGAGGTTGTTTATCAAAGCAGAGCAGGCTATTTAAGGTCTTACCCTATTGCTTTCCTTGAGTATTTCCCCTGGTTCAAGTCTGTGACTTGGACCTAGAATAGTCGGCAGTTTGCAACTGCCGTGAGGGGATAGCCTCAAATGCACGTGTACTGATCCGCTGGCGCGAGCCTCCGGCTCGTGTCCGCACGCATTCCAGAAAAGCTTCACTAAATAGTCTGGAGTTCTCATCAACCCACACACCGCCTTTCTGTACTTCCATCACGTCAAGATTTCTGAACTGCGTTCACCAACCACATATTCCCCTCAAGAAGAGAAAGGGATGTTTACATCTGCTGATCTTGCCCTGATTTACAGCTTCTTTTCTCAAATTAGCCCTAAAACGCAAAAAGGCTGCCCCAACCGGAACAGCCTTTTCTTTATCAATTAACGTCGTGCTACGTGATACGAGCTACGTGCTACCAGAATTACATACTCAGATACAGGTTGCGCTCTGAGTACACCTTAGTGAAGTACTCGTCTTCTAGGTCATTGATGAAGTAGATGGCTTCGCCGGTAGACTTCATTTCTGGGCCTAGCTCTTTGTTCACCTCTGGGAACTTGTTGTGCGAGAACACCGGTACTTTGATCGCGAAACCGTTCTTCACTGGGTTAAAGGTGAAATCGGTTACCTTTTTCTCGCCCAGCATCACCTTAGTGGCGTAGTTCACATACGGCTCCTGGTAAGCCTTGGCAATGAACGGCACGGTACGGCTGGCACGTGGGTTCGCTTCAATGATGTACACAATTCCGTTCTTGATGGCGAACTGAATGTTGATCAAACCAACCGTGTTTAGGGCCAGCGCGATTTTCTTTGTGTGCTCCTCAATCTGACGGATCACGTCTTCGCCTAAGTCAAACGGAGGCAGCACCGCGTACGAGTCACCGGAGTGGATACCAGCTGGCTCAATGTGCTCCATGATGCCAATGATGTGCACGTTCTCACCGTCACAGATAGCATCTGCCTCGGCCTCAATGGCGCGGTCCAGGAAGTGATCCAGGAGTACGTGGTTGCCCGGGCTATCTTTCAGGATGTCCAGTACCTGCGCTTCCAGCTCCTTCTCGTTGATCACGATCTTCATGTTCTGACCGCCTAATACGTAGCTAGGACGTACCAACAGCGGGAACTTCAGGTCTTTGCACACTTCCAGCGCTTCCTCGGCAGAAGTCACGCTCGCGAACGGAGGGTACGGGATGTTGTTTTCTTTCAGCAGGGTAGAGAACGCACCGCGGTCCTCGGCCAGGTCAAGGCTCTCATAGGTAGTACCCATGATTTTGATGCCATAGCGGGTCAATTTCTCAGCCAGCTTCAGAGCGGTCTGTCCACCCAACTGCACAATCACGCCTTCTGGTTTCTCGTGCAGGATGATGTCGTAGATGTGCTCCCAGAATACTGGCTCAAAGTACAGCTTGTCTGAAATGTCTGAGTCTGTGCTTACCGTCTCGGGGTTGCAGTTAATCATGATGGTCTCATAACCACACTCGCTGGCCGCCAGTACGCCGTGCACGCAGGAGTAGTCAAACTCAATGCCCTGCCCGATGCGGTTAGGACCAGAACCTAATACCACTACCTTCTTACGATCGGTGACAACGCTTTCGTTCTCGCCGTCAAAGGTGCTGTAGTAGTAAGGCGTCACGGCCTCAAACTCGGCGGCGCAGGTATCTACCATTTTGAACACGCGCTTGATACCCATGCTCGTGCGCTTCTCGTGAACTTCGCTCTCTTTGCAACGCAGCAGGTACGCCAATTGTCTATCAGCGAAGCCTTTTACTTTGGCAGAGCGCATCAGGTCCACCGGAATATTGTCGATGGTGTATTTCAGCACCTCACGCTCGGTCAGCTCCAGCTCTTCAATCTGCTGCAGGAACCACGGGTCAATTTTGGTCACCTTCTGTATGGTGCTGGTGGCTACACCAAATTTCATGGCGTCTTTGATGGTGAACAGGCGGTCCCAGCTTGGGTTGGCCAGGCTGTCCATCAATTGGTCATAGTTGGTTTTCTCTTTGCCATCGGCGCCCAGGCCGTTCCGCTTGATTTCCAAGCTTTGGCAAGCCTTCTGCAGCGCCTCCTGGAAAGTACGGCCAATACCCATTACCTCGCCTACAGATTTCATCTGCAGACCCAGTTTCTTGTTCGCGCCTTTGAACTTGTCAAAGTTCCAGCGCGGTATCTTCACAATCACGTAGTCCAGCGCGGGCTCAAAGAACGCCGAGGTAGTCTTGGTGATAGAGTTTTTCAGTTCATCTAAGTTATAGCCAATGGCCAGTTTCGCGGCTACTTTGGCAATAGGGTACCCGGTTGCTTTGGAAGCCAGCGCCGAGGAGCGGCTCACGCGGGGGTTAATTTCAATGGCGATGATGCTGTCATCATCAGGGTTCACCGAGAACTGCACGTTACAGCCGCCGGCAAACTGCCCGATACCCGCCATCATTTTGATAGCCAAGTCACGCATCTGTTGGTAGATGGTGTCTGGCAGGGTCATGGCTGGGGCTACTGTAATAGAGTCACCCGTGTGGATACCCATCGGGTCAAAGTTCTCAATGGAGCAGATGATAATCACGTTCCCGATGTTATCGCGCAACAGCTCCAGCTCATACTCTTTCCAACCCATAATGCTTTGCTCCACCAGTACCTCGTGGGTAGGGCTGGCGTGCAGACCGCGGGTAAGGGCCTGGTCAAATTCCTCTGGAGAGTTCACGAAACCACCACCGGTTCCACCCAGGGTGAACGACGGACGGATAACCAACGGGAAGCCGATTTCCTGGGCGATTTCTTTCCCTTCCAGGAACGAGGTTGCGGTGCTGCCTTTGCAGACACCTACGCCCAAATCCAGCATGAGCAGACGGAATTTCTCACGGTCTTCGGTGGTCTCAATGGCTTTGATGTCTACACCAATGATGCGTACCCCGTATTTTTTCCAAATACCAGCTTTGTCGCAGTCAATCGCCAGGTTCAACGCAGTCTGCCCACCCATGGTAGGGAGTACCGCATCAATTTGGTGCTTCTCCAGAATCTCAATGATAGACTTCTTCTCCAGCGGCTTCAGGTACACGTTGTCCGCGGTGATAGAGTCGGTCATGATGGTGGCGGGATTTGAGTTGATGAGGGTTACCTCAATCCCCTCCTCGCGCAGGGAGCGGGCGGCTTGGGAGCCAGAGTAGTCGAATTCGCAGGCTTGCCCAATAACGATGGGACCGGAACCAATGATTAAGACTGACTTAATGGAATTATCTTTCGGCATTAGTAAAGCGGTATGTATAAATTGCCCAAAGTTAAGGCAGAAAGTTTAGAATTATGAAATAAACTGCCTTGGGCGGTTAAATTATTCGCTTCTGCGCTTGAACTGCCTGATTGTCAGTAAGAAGACAGAAACCGATTGTGAACAGCAGCAGGCGCCGGAAGAGTTCCTGAATATCAGGAAGGAAGAACAAAGAATAACGCTGACGCATGTGGAAGGCGTCTTGCGCCCTGCTTGTATTGCTTTAGAGGGCAGCGGCTTTTTATCCTGCTGGCTGACGTCGTTGCAGTGCAACGACGCTACATATTGCCCTGTAGCGACGTTACACTATAACGTCGTACGCATTCCATCGGAATATTAGGTAGAGGTGCGTTTCAGGCCTGGTTTCTGGAAAGCAGGCCTGAAACGATTAGGATTGTGAAAACGAAACCCCGCGGCGTTCCCACTCAGAGGCTAACTCCAGTTTCGGTAGCAGTATCTTCAGCAACCAATTTTCCATTTCTTCCCCGGCGTGGAAAGGCGTGATGTCTACCGGAAGTTCATCTTTGAGGTGCTGCATGCGGGCGGTATGGTGCACGCGGGAATCCAGAATCACAAAAGCGCCTTTGTCTTTCTCGCGCCTTACCAAGCGCCCGAATCCCTGGCGTAACTTGTGCTGACTGGCCGGATAATAGAATTTGCTCCAGAAATAACCGCCCTCTACCTCGCGGCGGTGCGCTACCAAGGGGTTTCCCAACGAGGCATTCGGCAACCGGAAAACAATCACCTGTGAGAGCGTGACGCCCGGGAAATCCACGCCTGACCACATGCGGTCCAGGCCCAGCAAAACGGAATGCTCCTCTTGCCGGAACCTTCTGATTTCCCACAAGCTAGTGCCTTCTTGCTTGAGCAGTTCAATGTCATAGGCGGGCAGGCGCGGGTGCAGCCATCGGTAAGCATCTTCCATGTCACGGCGGCTGGTGAAAAGGACCAATGTTCGGCCGTTCAGGGCCACAATGCATTTGAGCAACGTTTCCATGGAAGTCTGCAGCCAAGCCTGCTTCTGGTCTAGCGGCATTTTGTGCTCATAGCAGGGGATGAACGCGGGCACTACGGCGTGGACCTTTTCCTGCTGCTCATAGTTGAACGGCGACAGGTAGCGCACTTCCTGTTCAAACGGCTCTTGGCGGCCCAGTTGGTTCCTGAAGTACTGCGTGTTGCCGCCTACGTACAGCGTGGCCGAGGTGAACAGCAGGCTGGGGTAGATGTTCTGCAGTTTGTCCATCTCGTCCTGCAGGTAGTACGGCATCTTGCTCACCGACCAGTGCTGACCGCTTTTCTCCAGCACATGAATCCACTTGCGGGCCGGGAAATCGCTGGTAATTTTCATGAGCGAATCGGCGAACTCGGCGGCTTTTTCTTTGTAGGTTTCCAGGCGGCTGTAGGTCTTGTCCTCGGGCTTTTTCAGAAGCTTGAGAATGCGGTCTATCTTGCCGGCCACAAACTGAACGGCCGTCAGGAGTTCCTGCAGGGCCTGTTCAATATCGGCACTGAATTCTCTTTTGGTCCAGCGGCCGTTTTCTACCAGCGCCACTTCCTCCTGCCACCGCTGCTCCCCTTGAATGGGAAGGGCTTGAATCAACTCGCCACTGGCCCTGATGGTAGTACAGTCGCGGTGGATGGAGTCAATCTCGGCTAGCACCAGTTGGGCGGTTTCGGTGTCTGCCTGGTTAGCTACTTTTTCGGCCACAATGTCCAGGAAACCTTTGCGGTAGTCTTTGCCCAACAACGGGCGCAGTAGCCGGGCTTCCATCACGGCCAAACTGAAGTTCATGCTGAGGGCGCTCCGGGCGAAATCAGGGAATTGGTCGGCCTCGTCAATGATGCAGTGCTTGATTAAATCTGTGAGCTTGGGCGGCAACTGCAGCAGCTTGTGGTGGTTCGTGACGATGATATCGGCGGCGTAGGCCTGCTCCATGTGGCGGGCGTACGTGCACTTGGCGGGTTCCAGGCACAGTTTGGGCACGCAGACTTCCTGGGCGTTGGCCTCACTGAGCAATCGGTAAGTATCCGGTAAGATGGCCCTGATGTTGTGCGGAATCTCTTCCACCTCGCCTTGGGTATGGTGCACGCGCAGCACTAAATAGAGCCAGCTCAGCCCTTCCCGGATGGTGCCTTTCTCCTGCACCACCAGCTCGTCATACAAATCCAGCAGCGCCGAGATGCAGAGGTAATTGTTTTTGCCTTTCACAATGGCGGGCCGCAGATGCGCGTGTAAACCGCCCTTGAACCGTAGGCGCGGAATCTCGCCCTGCATGACTTGCTCCTGCAGGTTTTTGGTAGCCGTGGCTACCACCACTTTGCGACCAGGGTTCAGGCGCAGCAGCTCGGCGGCGGCCATGAGGTAGCCCATGGTTTTACCGGTGCCGGTGCCGGCCTCGGCCACAAAAGTGCCTTTGTCGGTGAGGGCTTTGTTGCAGAATTTGGAGTACTGCATCTGGGCATACCGCTCGGGCAGGCCGTGTTTCTTGTACCAGGCGTGCAGGGCATCATGGATGAGCTGGTCAGACGGTTGGGCGATGTCTACGCGGGGTTTTACCGTGGGCGCATCGGGTACGGTAGGGAGCCAGGAAGTGAGCAGTTCCCGCAGGTGAAACGGCAACACGGGCACTTGGGTGGTGGCAGGCGGCGTAAGCCAGTGCAAATCCAGCGGCTCCAGCGTCTCAATGTGCTCGGCGGCGTGCAGCAAGGTGCGCCAGGCGGTGCCCATGAAGATGGCGCCTAAGTCCAGCACTTGCCTTAGCAGTTGCATGAACAGGGTAGGTTCACCGGGTTCATCCTCGGGCGTGCTGGGGATTTTCTGCAAGAGCACCTCCAGCAGTTGGAAGAGGTGCGTGTGCAGCGCCGCCAGCGCCACGTGCATGGGCTGAGAGGCCGGCTTTTTCTGGGCGGCGGTGGAACGGGCCACCACATCGCCTATCTCCATCAGGTTGAGGTGCGGCAGGAAGAACGAGGACAGTACGGCCAAGTCGGCGCAGACGGGCGGCGAGGTCATGCCTGCCAGGATGTAATGCTTCAGCCAGGTTTGCTCGTGCCGTTCGTGGAAGAAGAACACGTGCGTGAAAGAGCTTAGGTATGCCTGCACCTCGGCTTTCTGTTCCTGCCAGGTGGGGGCACTCTTCGCCAGCTCTTTGCTGATTTTAGACTGTTTCTGTACGCTTCGGCCAAACTCCGCCTCGGGGTTGACAAACCACTCCTTCAGCACCGCATTCCCCTTCTGCAGCGACAACACGCCCACCTGCAGCAGCCCATGTTTGGAACCGTAAGGGCCGGTGGCAAATAAATGCAGGATGGCAAAGGATGGGGAATCAGCTTTCATCAGGACCTCGTTCACTCGTCTAAGCAGAACCACAAAGGTACTCTATGCTAAGGAATTTGCCGCAAAATAGTGCTGGATGCTAAGGAGTTTAGAGGAGTTTGTTTTGAGGGTGTTTTGGGGAAAGTAGGTCTAAAGTGGGATGGTTTGATATGCAATATTGCCGCTTTCCGGGATAACCCACCCCTACCCCTCCCAGGAGGGGAATTTTCAATATGCGTGTCAAATGGTTTTAGGTATGCAGAACCAATCAATGGCTGCTGATTTTGACTACTGCCCCGGCTATGGAGAATACATCAGGAGAAAGTTCCCCTCCTGGGAGGGGTAGGGGTGGGTTGCTTTAGTAGAGCTGCTATGGCACAGAAGTAACTTAAGCGCCATAGAAAAGACTGGAACCGCTTCGATTTTAACCTAATTTCCACAGAGCACCTCTGAAACGAAAAAAGCCGCACAAAGCGTGCGGCCCTTTTCTATATATGCAGTTGTGTTATTCCTGATATAGTATCTTATAAGTTATGCAGCAGCCTCAGCCAAGGTAGGGTAGTCGGTGTAGCCTACTTCTGCGGTGTTGCTGTAGAAGGTGTTGTAATCTGGGGCATTCAGCTCAGCAGTCTGCGCGAAACGCTCTACCAGGTCTGGGTTCGCGATGAACGGACGTCCATAGGCCACCAAATCAGCGAATCCATCGGCCAACACTTTGTTACCGGTTTCCTGCGTAAAGCCGCCGTTGATAATCAAGGTGCCGTTATATAACGGACGGAAGTGTTTGGCGATTTCCTTGATGGCGTAAGGCAACTCGGCTACTTTAGGAGAAGCCTCGGTCAGGTGCAGATAAGCCAGGTTGTAGTCGTTCAGACGCTTCACGATGTACTCAAACGTAGGCGCGGTTTCCTCATCAACGGTGATGCCGAACTGCTCGTGCATAGACGGGTTCAGACGAACACCTACGCGGCTCAGGTCAATTACTTCCTTTACGGCATCCAGCACCTCGAAGAAGAAGCGGGCGCGGTTTTCGATGGTTCCGCCGTATTCATCGGTGCGCTGGTTTGCGCAGCGGCTGAAGAACTGGTGGAACAGGTAGCCGTTGGAAGAGTGAATCTCCACACCGTCAAAACCAGCTTCCACTGCATTGGCAGCCGCTTTCTTGAAGTCCTCCACAATGCCTTTGATTTCCTCGGTCTCCAAAGCGCGTGGCGTCACGGTTGGTTTAAAACCTTCTTCGGTGAACGCTTGGTCGTTGGGGTTGATAGCCGAAGGAGCTACCGGCAATTCACCGTTGTGGAAATCTGGGTGCGACATGCGGCCCACGTGCCACAACTGCGCGTAGATTTTGCCGCCTTTCTCGTGCACGGCGTTGGTCACCAGTTTCCAGCCTTCTACCTGCGCGGCAGAGTAAATGCCCGGGATGTTGATGTAGCCCACACCCTGCGGACTCACCGGCGTACCTTCTGAGATGATAAGACCGGCGCTGGCGCGCTGGGCGTAGTACTCGGCGTTCAGCTCAGTGGGTACGTTCTCGGGGTTATTAGACCGGCTGCGGGTCATGGGGGCCATGACTAAACGGTTGTTCAGTTGTAAGGCGCCTTTCTGATAAGGCTGTAACAGCGGTTGATTTTCTATTTGGCTCATAATCTTATTTCTGTGTAAACATAAGTTGTATATACAACTATATGGGTAAAAAAATATTAACCTTCTCGTTCTCTTAATTTGTCCATCAGTTCGCCAATCTGTACGGCTTCTTCTGGGGTAATCTGGCTGTATTTCTCTTCCAGGTTCTGCATAATGGTGTCAGTCTGCTTCAGCAGTTCCAAGCCTTTCTCGGTGATCACAATGTCTACCTTGCGGCGGTTATCGGCGCACTGGCAGCGGGTCACCAAGCCTTTCTCCAGTAGTTTGTCTACCAGACGAGTGGCGTTGGAGTCACGGTCCAGCATGCGTTCCTGGATCAGGCCCAACGTGGCCGGATTAGGGTACTGTCCGCGCAGAATGCCCAACACGTTGTTCTGCTGCAACGACAAGCCATACTGCTTCAACTGGCAGGAGAATTCTTTCTGCAGCCAATTGCCCGTGAACATAACGTTCACCACCATGCGGCGGTAGGGGCTGCCAAATGTCTTCTGCTTCAATTCGTCCTCTAATTTCATGGGCTTTCTGCCGTTCATGCGGCAAATGTACGTTGCTCTATTGTATATACAACTATTGTATAAATATAGTTTCAGGAAAAACCAAAAACGAATGGTATTTACAGGGGTAAAACAGCCTAAGTGTTCAGGGCTTCTTTTTAATAAAAATAGCCTTATAATAACCCTGGAAGCGGTTTTTGTCTCCTGCCAAACACTCTGCTTTGTTCGCTTATGGGTGTTCTTAGGGTAACCTGGTTTCCGGGCCTACACCAGGTCGGGTCCGGCCGGTGGAGCTATATAACCCGTAGTGGCCGGAGATTCTACGGTGCTGTCTGGATCAGCGTCTTCGGTGATGTCAGTCGTGGCTTCATCCCGGTCTTTCGCTTCCTGGTCGGCTGGTTGTTTCGCCTCACAGGCGCCCAGCAGAAACAAGCTGGCGGTGGCGGCAAAGATTCCTGTTCTCCAGAAGGAACGAGTTGGCTGTAGCGTAGATTCCTTTTTCATAGCGGTAGATACGTAAGTTTTTCTACTCTACGGAAAATTCAGAGAAACTGCCAAAAGAAAACAAGCAGCCCCTTTCTCAGAGGCTGCTCGCAGAAGATTGGATGCTGTTTTATTGCTCCAGTACCTGCTCCAAAGCGGGAGCTAAGTCTTCAAACTTGGCATAGCCGCGGGTGACCAGATACAGGTTATTGCCGCTCTGCGCCACCATAGACGGGAAGCCTTGAATACCCCAGGCCTGCACCTGCGCAAACTCCTGCTGGGCCATGAGGCGGTACTTCTCATCGGCAAAACGCTCCTGGAACTGCTCCTCAGTTATACCAGCTTCCTGTGCTAAAGGCAGGTATGTTTCTATTTGGTTGAAATCCTTTCCTTCTTTGAACTGCAGGTCCTGGATGGCTTTGGCGTACTTCACCTGCTGGTCTGAATGCAGTTCTTTGAAGATGCTCAGAGCAATGGCTGGTGGCTCCGAATTAGAGATGTAGGTGCCTTTGTCCAGTACCTCGGTGAAATACGGTTCGCCCATTTTTACGCCGGTGATTTCATTGAGCCGTGGCATGGCTTGCTTGATGTAGCTGGCCATATTCCCGATAGGACCCACGCGGTCACCCAAAATCATGCCGCCGCTCAGCACTTCAAAGTGGAATTTGTCAGCATAGGCGGCGTGCAGTTTTTCAATCTGCGGACCCATGGCGAAGCACCAGCCGCACAGCGCATCTGATATATAGAAAAGGGTAGGCTTATTGTTAGTAGTCATGAGTTCTGAGTCTTGAGTCAAGAGTATAAAACGTGTAAACGGCTGGGGTGTTCTGGACTTGTTTCCAGAATACTGAGCCAGAAATAGTGCTAGCAAAGGTACGATGGGAGAACCTTGCCTCTTAGCTTGGACTGGTTTCTACAGGTAAACCTTAGACGAGGCAATGTTTAATGGTAGCTGATTGTCCCCCTTTGAAGGGGGGAGGGGGATGATTACTCGTGCAGATTGGGCATTCTCGAAGTCCTTGTAGGGGCAGTCCCTTGTGGTTGCCCTTGCTCTTAGCGGAAGGTAAACGGTTCTTGAAGCGGCCTTATCATCCCCCTACCCCCTTCAAAGGGGGACAAAATACCTGTGAAGCCTTATTAAGGAGGAGATTTAATGAGGTAAGAAGAATCCCGTTTAGGGACCTGCTTTTCATGAAACAGCTTCTAAACGGGATTCCAACAATCAACAACTAACAACCAGCAATCAATTCGTGGTAAGGCGGTTCTCCAGCATTCGGTTGTTGTACTGCTGAATGAAGGCCTTGAGTTTGTTTTCCAGGGCTGTCCTGATGAGCGGCTCCTTGTCCTTGAGGTTGTTCTTCAGGAACTTGTCTTCCTTGTAGTTGAACAGGCCTAAGGTGTTGGTGCCGTCAAACTGGAGGAAGTAGTCACCTTCGGTCCATTGGTAACCGCCCTGGTAGCTGATGGCAAAGTTGCCTTCCTGCGGATTCAGCATGTTCTTGCCGAAGGAAAAGTATGGCTGGTCGTAGCCCAGGTAACCTAGCACGGTAGGCATGATGTCCAGTTGCTGCACCACCCGCTCCCGGTCCACGCCTTTGAAGGAAGGATCGCCGGGAGCGTAGAAAAGGATGGGTACCGCGAAGTTGCCCCAGGCAGTCTGGTACTCGGGATAATAGGTGTGGGTGGCGGAGTGGTCGGCGGTGATCACGAAGAGCGTGTTCTTGAACCACGGCGCCTGGCTGGCTTTCTGGAAGAACTTACGCAAGGCCATGTCTGAGTACCCGATGCACTCAAAAATCTCAAACGGGCCTTTCTTGAACTTGCCTTGATACCGCTCCGGAACCTTGTACGGGTGGTGCGAAGACGTAGTGAACACCGCGCTCATGAACGGCTCCTGGAAGGTGTTCAGTTTGCCCGCCATGAACTGCAGGAACTCCTCGTCCCAGATGCCCCACATGCCGTCAAAGTCTTCGGGTTTGCCGTACTCGGTCATGCCGTAGTACTCCTGCACGCCAATCAGGTTCATGAATGCGTCAAACCCCATGGAACCGTTAGGCGCCCCGTGGAAGAAGGAAGTATGATAACCTTTCGCGTTAAGAGTGCGGGGCAAACTGGGCAGGTTGTTGCTCACGTACTGCGTCAAAACAAACGGTTCCTGAATGCTAGGGATGCTGGTGAGCACCGAGGGCAGAGCATCAATGGACTTGCGGCCGTTGGCGAAGGAGTTCCAGTACACTTTGCTGTGCAGCATCAATGAGTCCAGGAAAGGTGTGAAACCAGTGTAAGTTCCGTTCTCCAGGTGCTTGTTGTAGCCTCCCACCGCCTCTTTCCCGAAGCTTTCCAGTACAATCACCACCACATTCTTTTTCCGGAATCTGGCAGAATCTACAGGCTGATGAATGGGGCTGTACACCTGCGCCACCTGCTCCTCGGGGAAATACGCCACCTTCTGGTAGCTGGTCTTGTTGATGGTCCGGATGATGGAGAAAGGCGTATTAAGTACGATGTACATTTCCTGCGGACGCTCCACGTACTCCCCAGCATTGCTCAGCGTGATGGGCCGTGTGCTATGCCTAAAACCCCCGCGCATGGCGGCAATGCTCAAGCCAATGGTCAACACAAGCACTACGGTGTGCCATGGGTAATAAAACCACGGGTTGTAGGAAGGTGCTTTCTCCAGTTTGATGCGGTTGTACAGCCAGGTCATCAAGGCCACCAAGCCTATCCAGATCAGGGCGATGTACCAGAAATCGACCAGGAAACTGGAAGCGAAACCACCCCAATCTTCATTTCCAAACTCCCGCACCACGCTCCCGGTAGTGCGGCGCAGGGTGAAGCGGTAGTAAATAAAGTCAATGCAGTTGAGCGCCAGCCCCAGGCCGTTGAAGACCAGAAACACCCATTTCACCACCTTCTGGTACACCGGATGGTGCCGGAACCGGAAGGGCAGCAACATGAGCACCAGAAACAAAAGGTTGGTGTAGATGATAGCCGCCAGGTCAAACTTGAGTCCGCCCCACATGAGGTACAGCAAGTCAGAGAAAGAGGTCTCGGCGAAGAAGCCTTTGTTGAAAAAATAGAAAAGAAGCCGGCAAACGGTGTAAAGGAGCATGGCTACACCAAGCGCCAGCAACATGGCTATATGCACGCTCCGCCGGAAAGCTCTCGGCTGAAAAGATTTTATCATGTTCTTAAGAAAGAACCGCAAAATTACTGAACCCGAAGCAGATATAAACGCGCGTTTTTCTCCCGGTTTCAGAAAATCAGGCCGGAAATGAAATAGGAAGAGTCTGTTTCTGGCAACTACAATCAGGAATATTTAAGAGCCACCGGGGAGGTGGAGAGTGTTGTAGACCAGAGAAAACCAACCTATATTTGTTCGTAAATCATTGAGTTCAGCGAGAGTAGCTCAGGTGGTAGAGCATCAGCTTCCCAAGCTGAGGGCCGCGGGTTCGAATCCCGTTTCTCGCTCCAAATCTAACTTTCATCTCTCTTAAGTCTTTTACTGGTGGGTATGTGTGGCCTTCTTAGCTCTTCTCGCTTACAGCGGTTTTTCTCTATTGTATTTTTGGTAGCACTGGCAAGCTGTACAGCTCCCAGATCTGTGATCCACTCGGGCAGGGTGACGCCACACGGGCAGTTTAAGGTAGGCGCCAATTTTGGCGGAAACGTGGCCACGGAGCCCATCAGCCAACTGAAAGACATCACCGAGGCCGCCATTGAAGCATTGGCCAACCGGGATTCTGTGTATTACGGGGAGCAGGTGAAAGTGGCTACCCAGGCGGCTATTGCGTACTCGCTGGACCCAGTGGGGCCAACGTTTGATTTCTACGTGCGCTATGGTTTGGCCCCCAGGGTAGATGTGGGGTACAAATATGCCTCGGGCGTACACGTGCTGGATGCCATGTACCAGTTCCTGGGGCCGGTAGCCGGTACCGCCAGCAATAGCCCGCAGGACCGGTGGTACGGCAGCGTGGGCATTCAGTACGCCGGGCAAAGCTCAGACATTCTGGACAAGCTTTTCCTGACCAAACTGGCTCCGGTACTGGAGTTTCAGGCCAAGCGGAAAGACATTCTGGTGCCGTTGGTGTTCAGCCGCTCCTTTGGGCAGGACGAAGAGTTCGGGAACTTCTCCTTTGGGGTGGCTTATAACCACACCTTCCTGGAGTACGGTTTAGAACCTGGCAGGCTGTACAAGAAAGCCGGCGGCGATGTGGAGCAAATAGAAGGGCTTACCAGAAAACAAAGCTTCCCATCCTACGGAATTTTCGTGAATGCTAAGATAGGCGCCAAGCGCATTTACCTGTTGCCGGCGCTTTCCATGTATTACCAGAACTACGGTACCTATGAACTGCTGGAAAACGACCAGGTGAGCTACTCCGGTATTACCATTGTGCCATCATTGGGCGTGCAGATTGGGCTGGGCCAGGGCAAGGCAGGTAAAAGATAAAGGGTGTTTCAGGGCTGTTTCCAGAAAAAAGCCCTGAAACGAGGAAGTCCGTTGAAACTGGCGAAAACCAATTCCAACGGACTTCCTCGTTTTTGTTAAACTTGGTTTAGATTACCGGAGCAAGAACGCGCAAGCCAGCAGGAACCCGTAAACAATGTCATAGCTCTTGAATTTCTCGCGCAACATCTTCAGAGCCTTGTTCATGTGGTTCTCAATGTTGCTGTTGCTGGTGTTCAGGGCAGAGGCAATCTCGGTGTTGCTTAGCCCTTCGGTCCGGCTCATCACAAAAACCTGACGCCGTACGGGAGGCATGGAGGCGCACACTTCCTCAAACAACTGCAGCAACTCTTGGTGCTCCAGGGCCAGCTGGGTTGAGTCCTCGGCTACGGTGGCGTGTTCGGCCAGGTATTGGCTGAACGCAAATTCATATACCCGGTGGCGGGCCTTGTTGTACACCAGGTTTTTGGCGATGGTGAAAAGATACCCGTCCAGGTTTTGCTTAGGATCCAAAGAAGTCCTTTTCTCCCACA
Source organism: Sabulibacter ruber (assembly GCF_017355955.1). Lineage (GTDB taxonomy): Bacteria > Bacteroidota > Bacteroidia > Cytophagales > Hymenobacteraceae > Nibribacter > Nibribacter ruber_A. Next base: position 567,114 of record NZ_JAFFID010000002.1, read on the forward strand.
GTTTCAGGAACACTTCCTGCACTATCTCCTCCGCATCTTCCCGGCTTTTGACCAGCTTGGCGGCGAAAGAAAATAGCTTGGGTTCCAGCTTCCGGTACAGGCGTTCAAAGGCAGCCACGTCTCCGTTGGAGAGCGCCTCAATATCTGCCATGATGCTGTCCGGGTTTTCTACGGGCATGGTTTCTTTGGTGAAGTACTTGACTATCATGTTACTACATCTACACTAACCCAACTCTCCTGCTCTTCAATAAGAGGTAGTTTGAAAAAACCATAAAATTTTCAGGATAAATGTAGCCCAATTTGTGGAAAAAACAAAAACCGAAACTTTTCTTCAAAAAAGTTGAAAGCGGAGGTGGTGCTACGCGCGGTTGGTGTGTAATAGGGAAAAGCGCCAATATTTTTTACGCATGAATCAGGACCTGATCAACCGTTTTTACAAAGGAGAATGCACCCCCGAGGAGGTGAAAGCGGTTCTGGAATGGTTTAAAAATCAAGAACCTACGCCCGCGCAGGAGCGCCAGTTGCAGGAACTGTGGCACCAGGCCGGCGAACAAAAAACAGACTCCACCTTTTCGCATGATTCAGATAAGATCTGGCGCAACATTGAAGCGTCTATCAAACAAAGTAGCCTGAGCACAGAGCAGGAAGCTGTAGTGGTGCCCATGCGGGGAGAGGCAAGGTGGGGGAAGTGGGCACGGGTAGCGGCGGCAATTCTGCTGCCTCTGGGGTTGGTGTGGTTTGTAGCCAGCCAGTACCTCCAAAATAAATCAGTAGGTGGGCCGTTAGTGGCTGTGCAAGCCGCCCCCGGAAACCAGAAAACCATCCAGCTGGAAGACGGCTCTTCCATTGTTTTGCGCCCGGGCAGTAAGGTAAGCTATCCGGTTCCCTTCAGCGGTGACAGAAGAGACATCACGCTGGAAGGCGAGGCCTTCTTTCAGGTAGCCAAAGACAAAGCACGCCCATTCGTGGTAAAGTCGGGAGCCATCTATACCCAGGCGCTGGGCACTTCCTTCAACATCAGATATCTGCCGAATGACACCGCGGTTTCCGTGGCGCTGGCTACCGGTATTGTAAAGATCAGCAAGGCGCAGCAAGAAGGAGAGGAAACCCTGGCCGAACTGGTGCCGGGGCAGCAACTAGTTTTTAACCGGAAAAACCAGCAACACGCAGTAGGTTCCTTTGAAAACCGCGAGGTGCTTGGTTGGAAAGACGGCGTGTTGTTCTTCAAAAAAGCCAGCCTGGAAGAAGTGGTAACCGGCCTTGAAAACTGGTACGGCGTGGAGATTGAGGTAAAAGGTGCTGATTCAAAAGACCTGGGCGACTGGAGCTACACCGGCGAATACGTGCGGCAGCCCCTGTCTCAGGTACTGGAAGGCATTGGGTTCGTGAAAGACTTTTCTTATACACTAGATGACAAACAAGTGCAAATTACTTTCAACTGATGAGCGGCCTATGAGATAAAGATTGGTTCTGCTTAACAGGCAGACCACTGGGTGGCCTACCTGTCATTACCCTTGGAAAATCAGATGTTGGCGCATCTGATGACCAGAAGGCAATTCAAACAATTAAAACTAAACACTCCCAAGATATGGAAAAAAACGTTTACGGCTTCCTAAAAGGAGTAGCATGCAGGGCTCTGGCAGTGCTCATACTGTTCCTGGCTTGCGTCTCCTCAGGATTTGCCGCTCCCAACGGAGCACCCTTGAACACAATCCAAAAAACCAAAATCACGCTTGCCATTACCAATGGCACCCTGCAGGAGTTCTTCCGGAAGGTAGAAGCCGAAACCCTATTCAAATTCACGTTTGATGAAAATGAGGTACTTAGCAAAGCTAAAGTTTCAGTACAGGCTAAAAATGAGCCCTTGGACAAGGTGCTGGACAAAGTAGCTGCTACCACCAACCTGGAGTTCAAGCAGGTGAACAACAACATTCACGTGCGCGCCAGAAAAAAAGTGGCCCAGCCTAAGGCTTTTGTAGAAACTGTGCAGCAGGGTGCTTTCCGGGTGACGGGTAAGGTAACCGACGAAAACGGTGCCGGGCTTCCGGGAGTAACCGTTTCTGTGAAAGGTACTACCAATGCCACTTCTTCAGACGTGGAAGGGAACTACGCCCTCACGCTGCCTGCTAACACTGGTACCTTAGTATTTTCTTACATTGGTTACCAGACCCAGGAAGTTGCCCTGGAGAACCGTTCAACCGTGAATGTTGCTCTGGTGCCAGATGCCAAAGCCCTGCAAGAAGTGGTAGTGGTAGGGTACGGTGCCCAGGAGAAAGAAGATATCACTGGTTCTGTATCGGTGATTGACAACACGGCATTTGATGCCCGTCCTAACACCCAGGTAGGGAACCTGATTCAAGGGAAAACCGCTGGGGTGCAGGTATTGACTAACTCCGGTAAACCATCAGCGGGCTTTAACATCCGTATTCGGGGAACAAGCTCGTTATTAGCTAACAGCGATCCTTTGTACGTGGTGGACGGCGTACCTTCCACCGATACCAGAAGCCTTAACCCAGCCGATATTGAAACTATCTCCATCCTGAAAGACGCTTCTTCTGCCGCCATCTACGGTGCGCAAGGAGCCAACGGGGTGGTTTTGATCACTACCAAACGCGGTAGAACCGAAAAACCAACGTTTGAATTCAGCACCTACACCGGTATCTCTCAGGTATGGAACACCCTGAATGTTCTGAACGCCGAGCAGTACCGCGATCTGATGACCGAACTGGGTCAGAACACAGACTGGAGCCGCTACCAGGAGAATACCGATTGGCAGAAAGAAGTTTTCCGGAACGGAAGCTCTCTGAACTACCAGTTATCCGTTTCCGGAAAAACTGACAAAACCAACTACTACATTTCTGGTGGCTGGATGAAGCAGAACGGAGCCGTGCGCAGCTCTACCATGGACCGCGCCAGCTTTAAGGTGAACCTGGAGCAGAAGCTTTCCAAATGGTTAACCGTGGGTACCAACATGGGCTACACCCGCTACCATGACGTAGACGTAGCCGACAACCAAGCCGTAAACCAAGGCGGGGTGATCTTAGGCGTACTGTCTACTCCGCCGGTAATTGGCGTGTACAACCCGAACGGGACTTTCACCAGCAACCCTTTCCAGGACTGGGAAAACCCTATTGCTTTCACCGATGGTTCTGACAGAAATTACAAAAACCAGCGCTTATTGGGTAATGTGTACGGCGAGGTGCAGTTACTGGAAGGCTTGAAATACCGCGCTAACTTTGGTATTGATTTCATCAGTGCTGTGAATGATTACTTCCTGGATCCGTTCAGAACCAGCTATGGCCGTGCCAGAAAAGGGATTGGCCGCAACAGCACCAACCTGACCAACTACTGGATTCTGGACAACACCCTTTCTTATACCAAGAGCCTTGGCAACCATAACTTCAGTGCCATGGTGGGTTCTGTGCAGCAGAAATTCAGATGGGAAAACAACAGCATTGAGCGTACTGAGTTTTCTGGTACTGCCGTGACTACGCCAGGTGCCGGAGCGGTAATCCAATCGGCAGACGCGAACAAATCTGAGAAGACCAACACCTCGTTCATTAGCCGGGTGACCTATGACTTCGCCAACAAGTACCTGTTAACCGCCAACTTCAGAGCAGATGCTTCTTCGGTGTTCGGTCCGGAAGTACGTTGGGGCTATTTCCCTTCTGCCTCTTTGGGCTGGAGAATCTCTGAGGAGAATTTCTTCCCTAAAACCAATGTGGTGAACGATGTGAAACTGCGCGTTGGTTGGGGCTTGGTTGGGAATGATACTGGCTTAGCACCCTATTCTTTCCTGCCTCGCGTAGGTTATGGTGCTAACTACCCAATTGGAGGTGTTACCCAACCAGGTAGCTATCCTTCTTCTATCGGGAATTATCAGCTAGGTTGGGAAGCATCTGAGCAAACCAACGTAGGTTTGGATGTTGCGTTCCTGAATTCCCGCATTTCCTTAACCGTTGACGCCTACCTGAAGAAAACCACTGATCTCTTATTACAAGTTGAAGTGCCAAGATCTACTGGTTACAATAACGGTGATGCCAACGTAGGAAGCCTGCAGAACAAGGGTCTTGAGTTCTTGGTGAGCTCCCAGAACCTGGTAGGTGATTTCTCCTGGACTACTGACCTGAACTTGTCATTCAACAGAAACAAAGTAACCAACATCTTAGGGCAAAATGTCTTCTATGGAGGCGTAGCCGGTAGAGGAGACGTAAGCTTGTCAAGAGAAGGTGCTCCACTGGCAATGTTCTATGGTTACCAGTGGGGTGGCGTAGATCCTGCCACGGGTATGGCGTACTACATCAACAGAAACGGTGAGAGCACTTTCACTCCTGCACCAGAAGATCGCACCATCATTGGTAACCCTAACCCAGATTTCATCTATGGGGTAACCAACACGTTCTCTTACAAGAATTTTGGGTTGAGCATCTTCCTGCAAGGTTCACAAGGCAATGACATTTTCAACGCTAGCCGCATTGAGATGGAAGGCATGTCAGATCCTAAAAACCAGGGAATTGAAGTAATCAACCGCTGGAGAAACCCAGGCGATGTAACCGATATCCCTAGAGCAGTTTGGGCTAACACAGACAATTCACGCATCTCTTCCCGCTTTGTGGAAGATGGTTCTTACCTGCGTGTAAAGACTCTTACTCTGAGCTATAACCTGCCTTCTACAGTGTTGTCTAAGATCAAATTGAACAACCTGCGCATCTACGCTACCGGAGAGAACCTCTTCACTATTACAGACTATTCAGGCTTTGACCCAGAAGTGAACGCATTTGGAGGTGCCAACAGAGCCCAGGGCGTTGACTATGGTACTTATCCGCAGACGCGCAACTTGATCTTAGGTTTGAACCTTTCCTTCTAATTGAGAAAAGTTATGAAACTGAATAAAATAGCCATCTATACATTAGCCGGTGCTCTTCTGATGGGAGCCCCCGCCTGTGACGATTTCCTGGAACTGGAGCCCATTTCTGAGGCTACCACGGAAAACGCCTATAAAACCGCCAGCGATGCCGAAGCTGCCCTGACCGGGGTGTACGAGTCTTTTCAGGCGGAATACTACATCTGGGACAACCTGGTGTTCAGCGAAATCTTGTCAGATAACTACTACGCTGGCGGGGATAACGCTGAGATTTTCGCGGTGGATAACGTAGCCATAACGCCTACCAACAGCCGTCTGTGGAACAACTGGAGCCAGATCTACAACGCCATTGCCAAAGCAAACGTGGTGTTGCAGAAGGTTCCTCAGATCACAGACCCGCAGCTTTCCGGAACCCGTAAGGCACAGATCTTAGGCGAGGCCGCTTTCCTGCGCGCGTACCACTATTTCCAACTGGTAAAAATGTGGGGCGGGGTGCCGTTGGTACTGGAGCCGGTTACGTCTTTGGATCCTAGCGTTACCCAGAAACCACGCGCTTCCGAGGTAGAAGTGTACAACCAGATTGTGACCGACCTGGCTTTTGCCTTGGAGAACCGTTTACCAGATTCTTACGGAGACAATGCCAGTGTGAACAAAGCCCGGGCTACCCGCGGTGCCGCCAATGCATTACTTGCGAAAGTCTGGGCCCAACGCCCAGACCGCGATTACAACAGAGTGCTGCAGTACGCAGACGCCGTGATCAACAGCCCGGCCGGTTATGAGTTGTTGGCCAACTTCAATCACCTGTTTGATGGCGCGCACTATAACAATGCCGAGTCTATCATGGAAGTGCAGTTTATTGGCGGGAACGAAGCCAACTGGGGGCCTCAGATGTTGCTTCCACCGTCTTTAAGTGGTGATACCTGGCGCAAATTCATGACGCCTTCCCATAACCTGGTGGAAGCCTACGATTCTGAGAAGGATAACATCCGGAAGAATACTACCATCTTGTTTGAGAACGCCCCTTGGTCAGATGAATTCTGGTCTGTGAGCACCGGAGGAAGCATTCCTTTTGCTTACCGTTGGAAAAGTGCCAGTGGTTGGGCCAGCACCAACCGCCAGTATATCTTCAGACTAGCCGACATCATGCTCCTGAAAGCCGAAGCACTGAACGAGTTAGGCCGCCTGGAAGATGCCAGAACCGTGCTGAACACCGTGCGCAGAAGAGTGAGTTTAGGACCTAATACCTCCACCAACCAAGAGGAAATGAGAGACGCCATCCTGAAGGAGCGTCGTCTGGAGCTGGCTCAGGAAGGACACCGTTGGGATGATCTTCGCCGGCTTGGGAAAGCGATTGAAACGATGGAGAACCTCGAAGAGATTGACCTGCGCACCAACACCCCTAAGGAGTACAACGTGGCGCCGCATGAGCTGTTCCTGCCTATTCCGCAGTCAGAAATCAACCGAAACCCGCAGTTGGTACAGACTCCTGGCTATAACTAAGCTTTCCGGCCGAAGGGCACCAGCTTCCATCATTTCACCTGTATTCGTTTCGGGGCTGTTTTCATGAAATCAGCCCCGAAACAACCATCCTCCGCAGAAATCCGGCAGAGGGTGGCAGGGTGAAACAGGCTGGTACCCGGCTGATTCTCTTAAAGAATTCATGTCCAAAAAACATCATCCATGAAAAAGATAAACGTACTTCTGCAACTTCTGGCCCTGCTGTTTGTGGTAGGCGCCTGTGAAGAGCAAGACAATATTGAGCCCGTGGGCAATTGGGAGCTGAGCGCTCCGGTGCTGGCCGGCCCGGCAGAGAATGCCGCCGTCACCCTGGACCAGGCTAACCCTAACGCTACTATCCGGTTTGAGTGGCAGCCTGCCGTTTCCAGCAAAAACTACGGCGTTACCTACAAACTGGTATTAGACTCTGCCGCCAACGCAGACTTTAGTACCCCAATCCTGAGCATGCCTACCGGTAACGGAGGTAAAAACCTGTTCATTACGCCAACCGCCATGCAGATTGACCAGGCCTTGTCAATGGCTGGTTATGATGCCAACTCAGCAGCGCAACTGAAATGGGCTATTGTGGCGCAGTCCCTAAGCAAAGAAACCGTTTCTGAGGCCAAAACCATTAACATCACACGCTTCCAGAACGAGACTCATCCAGACCGCTTGTATATTTCAGGCTCGGCTACTGAGAAAGGCACCGACATCGGCCAAGCCATTGCCATGCGCCCGCTGAAAGATGCCAACGGAAACCGCACCAACGTATTTGAAGTGTACACCCGTTTAACCGAGGGCGGTACTTTCAGATTCTACAGCCAGCAGAACGCTAACTCTTTGGTGTACGGCGCTGCCAGCGGCGGTGGATTACGCAAGAAAGGAGCTCCTATCACGGCACCTGGTGCTGGTACCTACCGCGTTACCGTTGACCTGAACAACAATACTTTCAGCTTCCTGAAGATTGACAGATGGAGTGCCGTAGGAGGCGCGTTTGCTTCTGGTTGGGGTGGCGATGAGCCGCTGCAATACAAAGGAAATGGTGTATGGGAGGCTTCCCTGAATATTGATAAAACCGAAGGTTTTATCTTCAGACCAAATGGTGATTGGGCCTATCAAATGAAACGGGTAAAAGGTACTACCAACCAACTGATGCTACAGTCTCAGGCAGGCGGAGCAGGTGTAGAGGTAGAAGATATCCCGGCTACTGCCACAGGCCGTCACATTGTGACCTTGAACCTGTCTGGCGATCAGTACACTTACTCGTTGCAGAAAGATACCTCGGTGCCACCGCCAACCACCATGCCAGACAAGCTGTTCCTGTTGCAGGGCAATACCGTGGTAGCAGAATTCACCAAAGACGGCAACAACTTCAAGTCAAACATCTTCCTGGCCTTGGAGGCAAGCAAAGAGTACAGACTGAACTCTGCCAATGACGGTTCTGGTACCTCATACACCATTGGCGCCAAAATTGGCGAGACCACTGCGCCTAATGGCGATGCCGTTTCTTCACCGGTTGACTTTGGTACCGGTAACGCTGCCATTGCGGTAGCCCGCGATCAAGCCTACCAAATCACGTTGAACTTCCAGACCGGTAAGCTTACCTGGAAATACTATAACATCAAGCTTTTCCACTGGGACAATAACGGCGGATGGGATGCCCGCAATGAGTTAGTTATGACTTACAAGCACCCTTACACCTTTGAAGGAACGCATGCCCTTAAAGCGAACTATGACATTAAGTTTAACTCGCCGTGGGAAGTAGAGTTTGGTACCAATAGCACGGCTCTTACCGGTACCATGACCCATAAAGGCCCTAACTACAAAGGCATTACGCAGGCTGGTAATTACAAAGCCACCATCACCGTGGCAAATGATTACCAAACCGCTGAGTATTCTTTCGTGAAACAATAAAAGAACCGGGCGCTCAGCCTTTAAGATAGGAGGGAGCGCCCGGTCTCTTTAAGAAATGTAATGCAGGCATGTTTTGGAAGTGTTTCCGGCTTGTTTTCTCTCAAACAGACCTGAAACTCCAACGTGCCTGAAAAGAAAAACGCTGATGGCCGGGAATGGACAAAGCTCCACGCTTAACAAGTTCCGGCAGAAAGCGAATGTTTCATAAGAGGCGTCTAATGCTTCTTTGAGCCTTAGACGCCTCTACTTACAGAGTAACCATGGGAAGTCCCTTCAAGAAAATATCTAAGCTTTTGATGATGGCTCTGATAGCTGGTACGGTAGCCAGCTGCGGAGACAGTTCAGACCCCACTCCAGCCCCCCCGCCCCCCCCAGGCGGTACTGGTCCCAGCCAGGTAGCGTTCTGGCTCACCAACGCAGACAGATCGGTGTTGTTCAAGAAGCAGAACGTTGCCCTGAACTTCAAAACCGAGTCAAACAACAACCTCACCATAGACCTGGATACCACCCAGACTTACCAGACCGTGGATGGCTTTGGGTATACCCTGACCACCGGCAGTGCCTACGTGCTCAACCAGATGGCTTCCGCCAGCCGCGCTGATCTGTTAAGGGAGTTGTTTGCGGTTGATGAGGAGGAAGGTACCATTGGGGTGAGTTACCTGCGCCTGAACGTAGGTGCCTCTGACCTGAGCCCTACGGTGTATTCGTACCAGGATGTGATGGGCGCCGCCTTCAGCCTGGCTCCGGACCAAACTTATTACATTCCGGTGCTCAAGGAGATCCTGGCCATCAACCCGAGCATCAAACTATTGGCTTCGCCGTGGTCGGCACCGGCCTGGATGAAGACCAACAACAGCCCCAGAGGAGGTTCTCTGAAGCCTGAGTTCTATGATGATTACGCCGAGTACCTGGTGAATTACATCCAGGGCATGAAAGCGGCCGGCATCACCATTGATGCGATCACGATTCAGAACGAGCCTCTGCACGACGGTAACAATCCCAGCATGTACATGTCGGCGCAGGATCAGGCCAATTTTGTGAAGAACAACATCGGGCCAGCCTTACGCGCGGCAAACCTGGCAACCAAGATTATCCTGTATGACCACAACCTGGACCGTCCGGATTACCCGATCAGCATCCTAAATGACCCGGAAGCGAAACAGTATGTAGACGGATCAGCCTTCCACCTGTATGCGGGCAACATCAGCGCCATGACCACTGTGCACAATGCGCACCCCGATAAGAACGTGTACTTCACCGAGCAATGGGTAGGCGCGCCGGGTAACTTCTCTGAGGACCTCAAATGGCACATGACCAACGTGATCATCGGGAGTATGCGCAACTGGAGCAAGAACGCCTTGGAGTGGAACCTGACTGCTGACCCCAACAACCAACCTTTTACTCCTGGTGGGTGCAGCACTTGTTTGCCAGCGGTGACTATCAACGGAAACAACGCTACCCGCAACGTGGCCTACTACATCATCGCGCATGCGTCTAAGTTCGTGCGGCCCGGCTCTGTGCGGGTGAAAACAACGCTTCTGAATTCCCAGAATACCGAGATGTTCAACACCCTGCAGCACGTGGCGTTCAAAAACCCGGCGGGCAAGAAGGTGTTGCTGGTCCTGAACGAAACCGGTTCTGACCAGACTTTCAACATTCGCTACCGCGGCCAGATTGTCTCTACTACTCTGAGAGGCGGCGCTACGGGTACCTACGTGTGGTAATTACATTTTCTGTTTCGGGGTTGATTTAGAGAAAGCAGCCCCTAATCAGGTTCCTGTCCTGCAGTAAGGCAGTACGGTTTACATTTTGAAATTCTGACTCAGTAAAGAAATCACATACCCATTTGTCATCCTGAAAGGATCTTGTGAGCGAACTAGGTAGCCCTTCCCTAAACGCTATTGCTGTTCGCCCACAAGATCTTTCCAAGATGACAAAATGAGGAGAGTGGTAGTGGTTGAAACCTCCGCTGCAAAGCGTGCTCTACTGAGTCAACATTATTTTAATACCTATTCATGATTCATTCCCTCAAAAAACAGTGGGTACACACCCTGCTCATCGGTGGGCTTTGCCTGGGCGGTGCGGCGGGCTGTACCTCCAACAAAGGCCTTTTCTCTAAGAATGAGGCTGACCTATGGCTGACCAATGCTGATAAATCTGCGCTGTTCCAAAAGCAGGCGCAGTCGTTGGCGTTCACCGATGCGGCGGCAGCTACGGCTTCCTCCGTCATTGACATTGATGACCAGCAGACCTTCCAGACCATCGATGGTTTTGGCTATACCCTGACCGGCGGCAGCGCGTACCACCTGCACAAAATGACTCCGGCGGCGCGGGCGGCTATTCTGAAAGAGCTCTTCGCGACGGACGGAAACAACATTGGCGTAAGTTACCTGCGCGTGAGCATTGGCGCGTCTGACCTGGATGAGAAGGTGTTCTCTTACAACGACCTGCCTGAAGGTCAGACCGATCCCAATATGGAGAAGTTCAGCCTGGCGCCAGACCGTGAGTTCCTGATTCCCGTTTTGAAGGAGATTCTGGCTATTAACCCCAAAATCTTAATTCTGGGTTCGCCGTGGTCGCCGCCTACCTGGATGAAGACGAACAACAACTCTAAAGGCGGTTCCCTGAAGCCGGAGTGGTACGATGCCTATGCCCGGTACTTCGTAAAGTACGTGCAGGAAATGGCCAAAGAAGGCATCAAGATAGACGCCATTACGGTACAGAACGAGCCCTTGCACCCGGGCAACAACCCTAGCTTGCTGATGCTGGCGCCTGATCAGGCCGTTTTCGTGAAGAACCATTTAGGGCCTGCTTTTCAGAAAGCGAACGTAAAGACCAAGATCATCGTCTACGACCACAACCTGGACCGTCCGGATTACCCCATCACTATCCTGAACGATCCCGAGGCGAAGAAATACATCGATGGCTCGGCGTTCCACTTGTACGGCGGCAAGATCGAGGCGATGTCTGAGGTGCACAATGCCCACCCAGACAAGCACGTGTATTTCACCGAGCAGTGGATTGGTGCTCCCGGCAAGTTCCCCGGTGACCTCAAATGGCACGTGCGCGAATTGATTATAGGCGCGCCGCGTAACTGGGCGCGCAACGTGCTGGAGTGGAACCTGGCCGCTGATCCGCAGCAGAAACCCCACACCCCCGGCGGTTGCACCGAGTGCTTAGGCGCCCTGACCATCGATGGCGATAAGGTCATTCGTAACCCGGCCTACTACGTCATCGCGCACGCGTCTAAGTTTGTGCGCCCCGGTTCGGTAAGAATCGCGTCTAACGTACCGACTAACCTGCCCAACGTAGCCTTCAAAACACCTAAAGGCGAGCGTGTGGTCATTGTCCTGAACAACGGGGAGACTACGCAAACTTTCAACATCCGGCACAAAGGGAAAACCGTTTCGGCTACCTTGAACGCGGGTGCGGTAGGTACCTACGTGTGGTAAATTTCCAGAAGGAGTGAGCAGCGGCTGGCGTAAAACTGTTTTCGGGTTGATTTAAGAAAAACATGCCCCAAACGGCTTTACCTTAGCAGTACAACAGCTTCTATTCACCCATTCTCTCAATCATTCAATCACTCATTCCAAAAATGAAGAAAATACAATCCCTAGCATCCCTTACCTTGCTGGCCGCGGGTGTAGCGTTTTCCTGCTCGCAGGTGAAAACAAACCAAAGCAAAACCAGCAACAATACCTTTCAGGTAGATAACCGGTCCGTAACGGTGTACACCACTGCCAAAGACACCGATCTGCGTTTGTCGCAGAACGGAACGCTGCGGTTCCAGGATTTCGGGCAGCCGCTGGAAACCCAGGTGTGCGTGTTTGTAGACCCCAGCAAGACCTTCCAGACGATGGTGGGCATTGGCGGGGCCATTACTGATGCCACCGCCGAGACCTTCGCCAAAATGCCGAAGGACAAGCAGCAGGAAATTATGAAGGCGTACTATGACCCAACCAATGGCATCGGGTATACCTTGGGCAGAACCACCATCCACAGCTCAGACTTCTCAAGCGGCTCGTACACCTACGTGGAGGACAATGACAAAGAGCTGAAGACCTTCAGCGTGAAGCACGATGAGCAATACCGCATTCCGTTCATCAAGCAGGCTATTCAGGCTGCAGGCGGAAAACTGACCATGTACGTGAGCCCCTGGAGCCCTCCGGCCTGGATGAAAGACACCAAAACCATGCTGCGCGGCGGTAAACTGTTGCCTGAGTATCGTCAGAACTGGGCGAATTACTACATCAAATTTATCAACTCGTACGAGCAGGCGGGCATTCCTATCTGGGGCTTGAGTGTGCAGAATGAGCCTATGGCCAAGCAGACGTGGGAGTCCTGCATCTTCACCGGTGAGGAAGAGCGCGATTTCATCAAGGAGTATTTAGGGCCTACGCTGCACAAAAGTGGCATGAAAGACAAGAAGCTGATTGCCTGGGACCACAACCGTGACCTCATCTACCAACGCGCCAGCACCGTCTTGAACGACCCTGAGGCAGCTAAATACGTGTGGGGCATTGGCTACCACTGGTACGAAACCTGGACCGGCTCTGACATGCTGTTTGACAACCTGCGCAAAGTGAAGGAGACCTTCCCGGAGACCAACCTCATCTTCACCGAGGGCTGCATTGAGAAATTCGATTTCAACCGCATTAATGACTGGTCTTTGGGCGAGCGCTACGGTTACTCTATGGTGAACGACTTCAACGCCGGAACCGTGGCCTGGACCGACTGGAACATGGTGCTGGACGAGAAAGGCGGCCCTAACCACGTGGGTAACTTCTGCTTCGCGCCTATCCACGCCGATACCCGCAACGGTAAAGTCCTTTATACCAACAGCTACTACTACCTGGGCCACTTCTCTAAGTTTGTGAAGCCGGGTGCCAAGCGCATCATTAGCTCATCTAACCGCGATGCCCTGCAAACCACCGCCTTCCTGAACCCAGACGGCAAGGTAGCCGTGATCGTGCTCAACACCACCGACAAACCGCTGGACTACAAACTCTGGATCAACGGCAAAGCCGCCGATGCCAAGAGCCTGCCGCACTCTATTGCCACGCTGGTGTTGTAATAAGCAGTTTTCTTATAATTTATTTTTTTAGGACAGACGCAGGTGCAAACTTGCGTCTGCCTTTTTTAAGGCCGTTTTCCAGAAAACAGGTTGAAAATAGAAACTGACTGGTAAGCTGCAGCTGCGAAGCTCACGCATTCCGTCCCCCTTTGAAGGGGGTAGGGGGATGATCACTCGTGCAGATCATGGCATTCCCTTGTAGGGGCAATCCCTTGTGGTTGCCCTTGCAGGAGAAGCACCATTGAAGTCCCCGCTCTGTAGAAAAGCCTCTGGTTCTTCAACCGCCCTTGTCATCCCCTACCCCCCTTCGAAGGGGGACGGAATGCTTAATCGGCTAAAACAATCAAGCTTGCTAAAAGAACATCAAAGCATATAACATTAAACCAATGAAACTAAAACTCTCTTCTCTGGCTTTGGCGGTGCTGCTCAGCTCCGGTGCCATGGCGCAGAAGAAACCCGCCAAAGTGAACACCGCAAACATTGATCAGCGGGTGAACGAACTGCTCCAGAAAATGACCCTGGAGGAAAAAGTAGGCCAGCTGAACCAGTACACCGGCGACCAGGATGCCACCGGGCCCATCACCGCTTCCGGCGACAAAGTAGCGGATGTAAAGCAAGGCAAGATCGGATCCATGCTGAATGTGCGCGGCGTGAAATACACCCGAGCGCTGCAAGATGCCGCCATGCAGTCGAGGCTCAAGATTCCGCTGTTGTTTGGGCAGGATGTGATCCATGGCTACCGCGTGACCTTTCCTATTCCTCTAGCCGAGGCCGCCAGCTGGGATCTGAAAGCCATTGAGCAAGGTTCCCGCATTGCCGCCACTGAGGCTGCCGCTTCAGGGCTGCACTGGACGTTTGCGCCGATGGTGGATATTGGGCGTGATCCGCGGTGGGGTCGCGTGATGGAAGGAGCCGGCGAAGACCCGTATCTGGGTTCGCTTATTGCCAGAGCCCGCGTGAAGGGTTTCCAGGGCGAAGGTCTGGGCAACGTGGATGCCGTGATGGCCTGCGCGAAGCACTTCGCGGCGTACGGTGCCGCTATTGGCGGTCGGGATTACAATAGCGTGGAGATGGGTTTGCGCACCTTGCACGAAGTGTACCTGCCGCCGTTCAAAGCTGCGCTGGATGCCGGCGTGGCCACGTTTATGAACTCGTTCAATGATATCAACGGGATTCCAGCCACGGGCAGCAGCTACCTGCAGCGCGACATCCTGAAGGGCCAGTGGAAGTTCCAGGGCTTCGTGGTGAGCGACTGGGGTTCTATAGGCGAGATGATTGCCCACGGTTTCGTGCAGGACAACAAGCACGCCGCCGAGGTGGCCCTGAACGCCGGCAGCGATATGGACATGGAAAGCCGCAGCTACATCAGCAGCCTGGCCCAGTTGGTGCGCGAAGGAAAGGTAAAAGAAGAACTGGTCAACGATGCTGTGCGCCGCATCCTGCGCAAGAAATTTGAGCTGGGGCTGTTCGATGATCCCTACCGCTTCAGCGATGAGAAACGCGAGAAGAAAACCCTCAACAAACCAGAGCACCTGGAAGCCGCCCGCGACGTGGCCCGCAAAAGCATCGTGCTCCTGAAAAACGAAGGCCAGGTGCTGCCGCTCTCTAAAGACCTGAAATCTGTGGCGTTAATTGGCCCCTTGGTGAAAGCTGAGAAAGACATGCAGGGCTTCTGGTCTATTGACTGGGGCAAGGAAGACAAGCTGGTATCGCTCTACGAGGGCATGCAAAACCAGGCCGGTAACACCAAACTGCTCTACGCCAAAGGCTGCGAAGTGCAGGATACCTCCAGAGCCGGTTTCGCGGAGGCCTTGGCCGTGGCCAGACAAGCCGATGTGGTGGTGATGGCCGTAGGCGAGCAAGCCAATATGAGCGGTGAGGCCAAGAGCCGCGCCAACATCCATCTGCCCGGTGTACAGGAAGAACTCATCAAAGCCATCCAGGCCACCGGCAAACCGGTCGTGGTGCTTATTATGGCTGGTCGCCCGTTGGTGTTTGACTGGACCGCTAAGCATGTGCCTACCATCGCCTACACCTGGTGGCTGGGCAGCCAGGCCGGAAACGCCATCGCCGATGTGCTCTACGGCAAATACAACCCGTCCGGGAAACTGCCCATGACGTTCCCGCGCTCCGAAGGCCAAATTCCTATCTATTACAACTACTACAATACCGGCCGCCCGAGCCAGAACGACCAGGACACCAATTACCGCTCCGGCTACATTGACATGGTGAAAAGCCCGCAATACGCGTTTGGGCACGGCTTGAGCTACACCACTTTCAGCTACAGCAACCTGGTGTTGAGTAAGCCAAGCATGGGCAAAGGCGAGACCATCACGGCCTCGTTCACGCTCACCAACACCGGTAAAGTAGCCGGCGAGGAAGTGGCCCAGCTGTACCTGCGTGATGTGGTGGCCCAGCCCGTACGTCCGGTGAAAGAATTGAAAGGTTTTGAAAAAGTAGCCCTGAAACCCGGCGAAAGCAAAACCATCACCTTTACCATTGATGCTGAGAAGCTTTCCTTCTACAACGACAACCTGGAGTGGATCACTCAACCCGGTCAGTTCCAGTTGATGATTGGTACCGCCTCAGACAACATCAAGCTGCAGCAAACCTTCGAGTTGAAGTAAGGTTTGTGCATGAAATGAAAAGGCCCTGCTGATGAAGCAGGGCCTTTTTTGTTTGATTGATATTTAAGAAAACAAGGTCCGAAATACAGAGAGCTTCTTTTACGGATGCATGCTCACCAACGTGCCCTGATTCTTGTATTTGGAGGCGCTGTCTGGGTGGGCCGGGTATAGGAACTGCCGGATATCATGCAGGAAACTGAAACTGCCGTTAGGCAGGTTGCTGAGCACAATGAGGGCGCTGTGTTCTTTGGTGTTGCGCAGCAGGTAGGTGGAGAAGCCGTGCCACAGGCCGCCGTGGTACACCACCGTGTCGCCGTTCTCAATGGGGCGGATGCGCCATCCGAAGCCGTAATCTTCGGTCTGTTTTTTCTTCTTTTTGAGAATTCCGCCCGTAAACGCCTCGTCTAGCGTTTCGCGTTTCACCAGCTTTTGGGTGTATAGCGCCTGATCCCATTTGTAGAGGTCTTCTACGGTGGAGTACACGCCTTTATCGCCCAGCACGGTGTCCAGGTAATCGGTGGTTCTTTTCTGCCGGAAACGGGTGTGGCCGGTGGCGATTTGCCCGGTAAGCGTGGCTACGTCTGGGCTGTAGGTGAAGGTGTGCTTCATCTCCAGCGGCTCAAAGATGCGCTCACGCAGGAACTCCGCGAAAGGCTTCTCCGATACTTTTTCCACAATAGAGGCTAGCAGGCTGTAGCCGGTGTTGCTGTAATCAAAGTGCGTATTGGGCTGGTAGTAGGGCTTGGGTTGATGCGTGGCCATCAAATTCAGGACATCCTCATTGGTGAGGTTCTTGTTGCGGTCTGGCCACAGCTTGTCGCTGAAATAGGTGTAGTTAGACAAACCCGACTGGTGGGTGAGCAGCTGCCGGATGGTGATGCCGTGGTACGGGAAATTAGGGATGTACTGCTGCACGCTGTCCTCGTAGCTGAGCTTTTCCTCTTCTTTCAGCATCATGATGGCCATGGCCGTGAACTGCTTGGAAACCGACGCCAACTGGAAAGCGGTCTCGGTGGTGAGGGTGTCTTTCCGGAAGAAATCGGCGAAGCCAAAGGCTCCTTTGTAGATTACCTTATCATACTTGGTGACCAGCACCGCCCCGTTGAAGCCCCTGCGCTTGTGGAAATACCGGAACAGGGAGTCCAGCTTTACGCCCAGTCGTTTGGCGCTGTCTGCGGTAAAATAAGCCGGAATCGCTACGGTTTCCTTGTCGTCTTCATCGCTTCCGCTCCACAATGATTTCTTGCTCCCTGATTTTTCACAACCTAACAGGGAGAAACAGCATACCATTGCCGTAAGGCAGCCAAAAAGCACCGATTTTGTTCTGAGAAAAGCCATACCTGAAAACCAACAAGAAAACGGACTATAAATATAAGGCAACGAAAGAAAATCTTTCCTATAAAATGATGAAGTTATCTTCTGCAATTTTGGAGGCCTGTTGGTTTACCTCATAGCCTATATAGTTGCCTTAAGTTAAAAAGTATTCAGAATTACCAAGGTATTTAGGCTCAAGAGGCTATGATGGAGAAGTTGTATATGATTATAGCTTAGTTTCCAGCAAGCTCAGAACGGTTATTCTATTACTACCTTTTTGGTAAGTGTACTGCTGTCAATCTTTAATTGAAGATAATATACTCCCTTAGATAAATTCTTGGTTGAAATAGGAATACCTTTTTGTGCCTGACTTCTGCTAATTTTCTGTTCTAACACAGGTAGTCCAAGGCTATTGGTTAGGGTTGCCAGAATATCTTTAGTAGTATCCTTCATGCCATCTATGGCAAGGGTAAAGCTCCCATTACTTGGATTGGGAAAAATAGAGGTACTTGCATTTTCAAAGGAATTATGATCTTTTACGCCTAAAACAGGAGTCACTCCCATTTTTATTATCCAATAGTCTCTGTCTCCTCTTGAGGTTTTCGTTTTATCACCCGTTGCTCCAGACTCTGAGGTGCCTCCAATAACAAAGCCATCTTCAGCTAGAACCAAAATTGTAGATTCTTCAGGCCCGTCTCCGCCAATGGTCTTGTCCCATAGTTTATTTCCATTAGAATCAAGCTTGATAATCCAATGGTCCCAACTGCCCACGGTCGGTTCTGTTTTATCTGTGCCAACCCCTGAGTCTGAGACCCCACCTAATAGGTAACCTCCATCTGGTGTAACAATAAGGCTGTATAAATTATCAAAGCCAGTGCCGCCAAACCGTTTATCCCAGCTCTTATTGCCAGTGGCATCCAATTTCACAGCCCAATAGTCAAGGTTACCCTTTGAGTTCTCAGTTATGTCTGCCCCAGCCCCTGATTCAGATACTCCTCCTGCTAAGTAGCCACCATCTGGCGTTGGGGTAAGGGTGAATAAGTATTCATTAAGAGCCCCTCCAATGGATTTGTCCCAAACTTTGGTTCCGTCTGAGTTTATCTTTACGAACCAATAATCGTATCTGCCTTTGGTGTTTTCTGATTTGCTACCCGTAGCCATTGAGTTTGACCAGCCTCCCAGAAGATACCCGCCGTCCTGGCTTGGAACGATAGAAATAATCTCATCGGCGTTACTCCCTCCATAGGATTTATCCCAAACTTTTGTTCCATCCTCAGTCAATTTTAAAAGCCAGAAGTCTCCTGGACCGTTTGAGTTTTCAGTCTTATCGCCACCTATGTTGGAATCTGAACTGCCACCTGCCAGAAAGCCTCCATCTGGGGTAGAAACTAAAGAGGACAAGAGATCATTGCCATTACCGCCAAAGCGTTTGTCCCAGATTTTTGTGCCAGTAGCATTGATCTTAACTATCCAGAAATCACCATTCCCTCTGGAGTCTTCGGTGCGGTTAGCACCAATGGATGAAAAGGAGTATCCTCCTAGTAAATAGCCTCCGTCTGAAGTAGTGGTAAGCGCTGTTAAATTGTCACTACGTGTTCCTCCGTAGGTCTTGTCCCAAGCTTTTGTTCCATCTGCGTTCAGCTTGACCACCCAATAATCAAACTCGCCCTTTGTTGTTTCTGGTTCAGTTTTGTCACCATCATTAGTAGACCTGGATCTGCCTCCAACCAGATATCCTCCATCAGGAGTAGAGATAATAGATTCAAAACCATCCCAATCACTGCCACCGTAGCGTTTATCCCACTGTTTTAAGACAGGTGCTTGTGCCAGGAGGGTGCTATGTACAAAGACAGCTAAGAAGAATGATACAGTTAATTTGATTGAAGCTGATATCGTTTTTTGAAGTAGGAGTGTCCTGTTCATTTGGTAGCAAATGCTTTATATAATAGGTTAGTTTTTAAGATCAGGTTTTTGGGGATAAGATAAATGTAATTAAAGTAAGTTCTTTGCTGGGAATATCTATAAACATAAATATTTTTATTGATTTACAAGCTTTTGCAAGTTGCCATACTGAGTAACTGGACAAAACTTCTCAATAGATGTTAGGTAGAGTGGACTAAAAGCAAAAATGTGTTTCTGTTTTTTTCGCCTCTTTTCCCCAAAACACATCCAAAACGCACCCCTTTGTTTTCTCCCCCCAGATTGCAGAACTTTACTGCGTGAAACTTCTCCGCAAATTATTAGTCAAGGCGCTCGGGTTTGAGGGCTATCTCAGGCTGGTCAGCCGGATGTACATCATCATGGTAGGCTCGGGCCGGGGCCGTGAAAAGTACCCAGAGCTGTTCTTCCTGCGCAAAATCATCCGTCCGGGGTTTACGTGTGTAGACATCGGCGCGAATCTGGGCTATTATTCCACGTTCCTGTCCAGACTGACCGGGCCTAACGGCAAAGTGCTGGCCGTGGAGCCGGTGCCACTGTTTGGCCGCATCTGGCGAGACAACGTGCGGGCCAGCGGCATTGACAACCTCATGCTGTTGCCCTACGCGCTGGGCGGCGAGAACACCACCATTGAAATGGGCACGCCGGTAAGAAACGGGCTGGTACACCACGGCATGACCAAAATCGCCAGCTCGGCCAAAGAGGAATACGCCCAGACCTACCAGGTAGAAATGCGGGTGCCAGACGAGTTATTCGCTGATCTGGACCGGCTGGACTTTATCAAGTGCGACGTAGAAGGCTATGAACACCAGGTGTTTGCCCACCTGCAGGAAACTATAAAACGCCACAAACCGTTGATTCAAACAGAGCTGAACGGCACAGAGAACCGCCGGGCAGTGGTAGAGATTTTAACCCGTTTAGGCTACTTCGTGTACACGTTACGCGGTGGTCATACGTTATCTCCCTGTAGCCCTCAGGAGATAGACCAATACCAAGGGGGCGATTTTTATTTCAAACCAAACCCCAACGCCTAGTGAAATTTATTTTGATCATGCTGGCGGTGATGTTTTTGATGCGGTTCTTAATGCCGTACATCATCCGCTTCTTACTCAAAACGTTCGTCCAGAAACAGATGCGCAAGGCTCAGGAATACGCAGCCTTTCAGGGGCAGCCGCACCAGCAGCAGCCGTATAACCAGCAATATCAGCAGCAGAGCCGCAGCCAGTCTTCTTCCGGAGGCTGTAAGGTACAGGTAGCCTACGTGCCCGAAGACAAGCGACCGCGTAAAGACTTCCCCGGCGGCGAGTACGTAGATTATGAAGAAGTGAAATAAACTGAGTATCTTTCAAGCCCGATGCCTTACGCATCGGGCTTTTTTATTGCAATCAAACCTCATGGCCTCTTCTAAACTAGATTTCAACCGCCAAGTGTTGCCGCACCTGCTGGTGCTTCTATTTTTCCTGCTGCTGGTAGTAGCCTATTTCTCTCCTATTTTCTTCGATGGCAAATCTCTGATGCAGCATGATGTGGTGCAGTTCCAGGGCGGCGCCAAAGAGATTGCCGACTACCGGGAGAAAACCGGTGAGGAAGCCCTCTGGACCAACTCTATGTTCAGCGGTATGCCAGCCTACCTCATCAGCGTCAAGTTCTCCGGTGATTTGTTCCAGTACGTGCACTCGCTCTTCACCGCCGGGTTGCCGTTGGTAGCCTCTAACATCTTCATCACGCTGCTGTGCGCCTACATCATGTTTGTGGTATTTGGCCTCCGGCCGATGCTGGCAGCCGTAGGAGCCATCGCGTACACCTTCGTGTCCTATAACTTCGCCATTCTGGAGGCCGGGCACAACACCAAGTCTCTGGCCATTGCCTATCTGCCCTTGGTGCTGGCAGGAATGTGGTACGCCTACCGCAAGAACCTCCTGATTGGGGCGGCGCTGTTCACCTTCGGGTTAACCATGCACATCCGCACCAATCACTTACAGATCACCTATTACCTGCTCATGATCGTGCTCATCTTCGGCATTGTGGAGCTGGTAAGCTGGGCTAAGGAAGGTAGAATAGCAGATTTCTTCAAGCGCACCGTGCTTCTGGCCATTGGCGCTGCCTTAGCGGCTGGCGTGAGTTTCGGGCGTATTTACACCACCGCGGAGTACGGCAAATATTCCATCAGGGGAGCTTCTGAATTGACCCAGGGCAAAGATGCCGCCGAGGTAGGAACCGGTCTGGACCGCGAATACGCTTTCCAGTGGAGCTACGGCGTGGGCGAGACCATGACCTTACTGGTGCCAAACTTCTACGGCGGAGCCTCGCAGGGGCCGTTGGAGAAAGACTCCGAGACCTACAAACAATTGGTGCAGGGCGGCGTGCCAGAATCACAGTTGCAGAACGCCACCATGCCATTCTACTGGGGAGATCAGTCGTTTGTGGGCGGTCCGGTGTACATGGGCGCCATTGTCTGCTTCCTGTTTGTGCTGGGCTTGCTGGTAACGCCACGCCGCCTCTGGATCTGGCTGCTGAGCGCGACTATTCTATCGTTTGTGTTAAGCTGGGGTAAGAACTTTGAGGCCTTCAACTACTTCATGTTTGATTACTTCCCGGGCTACAACAAGTTCAGGGCAGTAAGCATGGCCCTGGTGATTGCCCAGGTAACCATGACGCTGCTGGCCGTGCTGGCTTTGTGCCGCGTGATCCAGAACGAGCCGGTAGAAAACCTGCAGAAGAAAATCCTGTACGCGTTAGGTGCCACTGGCGGACTTTGCCTGCTGCTGGTGCTGCTGAGCGGTACCTTTGATTACGTAGGAGCAGTAGACGAGCAACTGGCGCAATACCAGTATCCAATAGAAGCCATCCGTGCCGATAGAGCCTCTATGCTCCGCGGTGATGCGCTACGGTCTCTGATCTTCATTGTACTGGCCGCCGGTACGCTGTACTTCTATACCGGAAAGAAAATGTCCTCGTTCATGGCTACTGCCGTGATTGGCCTTTTGATTCTGGTAGACCTCTGGACAGTAGACAAACGTTACCTCAACAACGACGATTTCCAGAAAGACTACAGCAAAACCTATTTCCAGCCAACCCGCGCCGACCAGATCATTCTGCAAGACAAAGAGCTGAGCTATCGGGTGTACAACGTGGCCAATCCGTTCAACGAGGCCCGTACGTCTTACTTCCACAAATCCATTGGCGGGTACCACGGAGCCAAGCTGCGCCGCTACCAGGATGTGATTGAGCAGCACATTGCCCAAGGCAACATTCAGGTCCTGAACATGCTCAACGCCAAATACGCCATCACGGGACAGGAGCAGAACCCAGTGCAGATCATTCCGGGGTACCTGGGCAATGGCTGGTACGTGGACGAAGTACGCACTGTGAACTCCCCAGACGAGGAACTGGCTGCCCTCAAAGGCATTGACGCCAAGCACGAAGCCATTGTGGACGTCTCCAAGTTCCCGAACGTGAAGCCGCAGCGGTACACTACCACCGGTTCCATCATCAAACTGATAGAGTACCAGCCTAACTACCTCAAGTACACGGCTGTGGTAGCGCAACCGGGCGTTGTGGTGTTCTCTGAGATCTACTACGAAGATGGCTGGCAAGCCTACTTGGACGGCAAACCAGTAGATCATTTCCGGGCCAACTACATCCTGCGTGCTATGAACATGCCGGCCGGTAACCACGTGGTGGAGTTCAAGTTTGAACCGAACGAGTACAGCCTGGGTAACACCGTGGCGTTGATCTCTTCCTTGCTGGTATTTGCCGGCGTGATCGGGGCCATTGCGTACGGCTTCCGCCGCAGACCAACAAACGTTTAGTTCACCTGAATTACAGCGCCCGTTTCTGGCTTGTTTTCTTAAAACAGGCTTGGAACGGGCGTTCTGCGTTATAAATACATTGTATGTCCGTTCTGCTTCAGCCCCTTTCAGATCCGCTGCTCACCCAAAAAGGAGTGACCTTGTCTGTGCTGCGTGAAGATTTGCTGCACCCTGGCATTCCGGGCAACAAGTGGCGGAAAATGAAATACAACCTGCAGGCGGCACAGGAGCAAGGCTGCAAGACATTGGTCACCTTCGGCGGAGCTTTCTCCAACCACATCGCCGCCGTGGCTGCCGCTGGGCAGGAGTTCGGGTTCGCCACCATCGGCTACATCCGGGGCGAAGAGACCTTGCCCTTGAACCCCACGCTGCAATTTGCCACCAACTGCGGTATGCAACTGCGCTATCTCTCCCGCTCAGACTACCGCCTCCGGAACGAGCCCCATTTCCAGGCCGAAATCCTGAAAATAGCCCCAAAACCGTACTTGCTCCCCGAAGGCGGCACCAACCCGCTGGCTGTAAAAGGCTGCACTGAGATTGTGACCGAGCTAACGGAGCGCTGGGATGTGTTGTGTGTAGCTGCCGGGACGGGTGGCACTTTGGCGGGGATCATCGCCGGAGCGTTGGGGAAAGGCCACATCCTCGGCTTCCCTGCGCTGAAAGGTGGGGAGTTCCTGCAAAAGGACGTGACGGATTTAGTACAAGCGTACAGTGGACAAACTTACCAGAACTGGGAACTGCAAACAGGCTACCACTTCGGCGGCTACGCCAAGCACAAATCGGAGCTACTTACGTTTATCCAAGATTTCCACGCGCAGCACGGCATTCTGCTTGACCCAGTCTATACCGGAAAAATGCTGTACGGCGTGTTTGACCTCATTAAGCAAGACTATTTTCTTGAGGGCACTAGGTTAATTGCCGTGCACACCGGCGGCCAACAAGGCTGGGTTGGCTACGCGCAACGGTACGGGCTGGATTGGCCAAAGTTATAGTCTACTCACTTGGTATTCACCTTGTCCTGGATGGGAAGTTTTGTTCCCCATAAGCATTTTATACCTAGTCCACTTAGGATAAAGATAAACGGCAGAATTGGTGCAGTAAAACGGCAGTCCCAATCTTCCACGGTAAACATTACCATAATAGTCTGTAAGCTTATTATGGTAAAAAGTGAAAGAATGATAGGCGAATTGAAATTTTGGCGCCATGCTTTGAAGGCCAGGTAGTAACATGGGTACACCGTGAAAAAAATAATCAGGTTATGTACTTTGGAAAAATGTGGTTTGGCGAATGCCAAGAAGGTGAAGCCCTTAGCTAGGGCTAGTTTGAGGCTAAAAAGTGGATTGTGCCAAAAAAATAAGAATAACTTCTGCAAAGCCGAGGAATTAGCAGGTGGCATTTCTAAAGTGGTAGGAGGAGTAAGGCGGTAGAAAAAAGAAGAACCAGGAGGCGTAAGATCAGAATAGTAGGTGCCGTAAATTACTTCGCCCCGAGCGTACGTCTCTACCAATGTGAAAGGACCTAATAGTTTATTAATAATACCTAAAAGTGCAATGCCTGTAATACTGGTGAGTAACAGAAGAGCACGGCGCTGGCGCAGTGTAGCCTGCCTGTAGTAAGAGCTAATGAAGTACACGGCGGCTGCTGCTACTATGATGAAGCCATTAGGCCTTATTGTGCAAGTGAAAAGCCATAGGGGTATGCTGAGCAATAGGTACATCCGTTTCTTTACCAAGACTAATGTGGCAAAGCAAAAAATGAAGGCGCTTGTAAAAATAGATTCTGTTAAAATATAAAAATTCCATTGGTGAATGTCCTGGCATGATGCCACTAAAAGAGCTACTACAAACGCACAAACCCTGTTGTTAGTCAAAACCAATGTTATGCGCTGCACCAAGAAAAGAGCCAGGCCAGAAAGGAGGATTTGAAACCCAACTATATACGAGAAGGGAAGATTAATTTTAAAGAACGCGGCCAAGATGGTGGTATACCCAGCATACCTTATATCCTGCCCCATGTCATAATAAAAGTGTTGGGCAATATTTTGTGCGTAAGGAATGTAGCGGAACTTGGCATCATTAGGAACCTGTACGCCAAATTTGTGATAAAGCAGTATTTGCAGTAGTCCCCAAACCACAAATGGGAGGAATGTTATACCTGCTATGCGAATACTCTGGGCAGAAGACCAAAAATGCAATTGACTATTTTGCACGTAACGATGAATTTATAACCTTAGAAAGGTATGAGCGAAACCCAATAGCCGCCAATAAAAATATCGGTGGCAAGACAGGGTATAGCCATCGGCCATCCCAATCTTCAATGGTGAGCATAGTAATTGCTAATTGGAGCAAGAACGGGATAAGCAGTAACCATTTCTGGGATTTTGTAAGATCAAATTGCCGCCAACCTATCCAAGCAAAATAGTACAGAGGCAGTAAGAACCCAACAATTAGAACATTGTGAACAAGAGTGTAATAGGGTTTGGCATGGATCAAAAAGAAGAAGCCTTTAAGTAAAGCTACCCCTAAAAAATAAAATGGGTTTTTAACTATGAACCATCCTAGTTCTTGCAGTCGTGAAGTGGAGACTGGGGGGATTTGGGGTTGGTGGTATTTATTGAGCAAAATATCATAATACCCGAATATGATGTCTCCCCGTTCATAGGTATGCATCAATCCAAAAGTGGGCAGCAGAAACCGATCTATCACCCAAATGAGCCCCCCGCAAGCTACCACGGTTAATGCTACCAATATCCATCTATCTAGATAGGCAAATGGTTTTTTCTCTAATAGAGTGTAAATGGCAAGAGTAATGGGTACCAAAAATCCATTAGGTCTTACCAACGTGGCCCAAGCTATCATTCCAAGATAGATAAACCACAGGAAGCGTTTTTTTTGTATTAAGGTAAAACCAAGACAGATGGTCGTTAAACTAATAAAAAGAGAATCTGTTAGGATATAGCAATTATAGGCTTGTAAGTCAGGATTCCAAAGAAACAAACCCGTAGCTATGGTGGCAGTCCAGTGATTATTCGTTAAGGTAGTTGCCGCCTTGTAAAGCATTACTCCCGCCAATCCTGAAATTGCGGCTTGTGCAAATATCACCCACTGAAATGATAAATCAAGTTTGAAGAAAGGAAACAAAAAAAATGGGTAACCTAGGTACCGCAGCACGTGTGGGTTAGTGATAGGTTTTTCTTGTACCAATTGAGTGGTAAATTCTATAAACCGATGACTATCATAGACAATTCTAACTCCAAAATAGTTATACAAAAAGGCCTGTAGTGCTAACCAACCTATAAACAGCACTCCCTTACAAACTAATTCTTTATTCATTTTACTCGAGCCAGACAACAAAGGTACAAATTCCCTCAAACTCGCTGTTTATTCCCTGGATGTTCAAAAGCATGTTAAAAACAGAAAAAGTAACTTTCGGAACAATTTTCGCTTATACTTAAAGAGAACAATCTTTGCTCAATGCGTCTACTCTTTTTGCTCCGTAAACTGATTCCTTGGGTTTTGCTTTTGATTGTGGCCGGTCTGGCGTGGCGCTACCTGCTCATACCGGTCAAGAATTTCTTGAACCCCCAAGAGGAACCGGCCGTGGAGGTGACGCACAACACCATCCTCACCAAGATTGAGGAGATGGGCAAACTGGAACTGGTGCGCTACAACTTCAAAGACGTGGTAGAATACAAGAAAGAGGTCTCCCGCTTTCTGCCCGATTCCAAAGTGGCCTTGATTGTAGGGGGCGAGGCGGTGGGCTGCATTGACCTGCAGAAACTACAGGAAAGCGATCTGCAGTTCATCGGGGATTCAGTGCTGCACGTGAGCTTGCCCGCGCCGGAGATCTGCTACTACCGCGTGGACCACACGCAATCCAAGGTTTTCAGTAAGGAGAACACCTATTTCCAGGACGCGGATCTGGTAGACGAAGGCTATAAGTATGCTGAGGAAAACGTGAAGCAGGCGGCTCTTAGCAGTGGAATCCTGAAACAGACCTCCGTGAATGCGGAGAAAATCCTGAAGCCGATGCTAGAAAATATGACCGGTCGTCGCGTCTACCTCATGCCCCGCGAAACCATGGCTGCCCCGCCGATAGAGAAGAAAAGATAGTTCCTTGTTTGATCAGCCGGTCAGATTAAAACAAACCAGGCAACCTAAACTTGTCTGGCGCGAGTTTGTAACTCATGCCTACGGATGGCGGGTAGTCTCCTGACTACCCTCGCTGCGAAAGCAGCGAAATGGGGTGCTGAGCAAAATAATTACCGGTTTTGCAAAGGAACTACAAAAGAAAGGCACGGAAGTAACTTCCGCGCCATAGTGCATCAGGAAGGAAGTGGTTCCCGGCGAGTCTGGAGACTCGCTACATCTGTAGTCACGAGACTGAAGTCTCGCGCCAGAAATGCTTAGGTGTTTTACCGCTTCTTTTCAGGGAAAAGGCCAAAAACGATTGATTCGCAAAACATCTTCACATCACCTCACTTCATTTTCCAAGCATTGTTTCAGAACAATAGCACATCAGCACATTAAGAAATTAGCACATCAATCAACCCAAGCCCAGTACCCGCCACGCGTCTTGGATAAGGTCCAGTTCATAACCTTTGCTTTGCAGGAAGTACTGGATTTTCTGCCGGCGGACCATGGGGTTGCGCTGGCCTTCTGTGGCGTTTTTCTTTTCCAGCAGGTGCAACAGATTGTTCCAATAGACATCCGGATCAATTTCCTGGAGGCCTTTGCGGATGCAGTAGTCAGAGAGGCCCTTGGCTTTGAGGCCTAGCTGGATTTTGCGGCGGCCCCAGCGCTTGAGGCCGTATTTGCCCCGCACGAAGGCTTGGGCGTAGCGTTCCTCGTCCAGCAGCTTTTCCTGGGTGAGGAGAATGACCAGTTCATCGGCTTCGTCCAGGTCCAGGCCGTAGTCCAACAGTTTGGCGCGTACCTCGTTCTGGGTGCGTTCCTGGTAGGCGCAGTACGCGGCAATCTTGGGCAGCGCTTCTTTTTTTGTGTAGACTTTCTTTTTCTTGGGCTGGAACACGGTGCGGTATACGTTGGTGGCTCTGAAAGAACAAAATTGAGGAGTTTTGGGTTTGCGCGCCACCTAAAAATACGAGGTGGAATTCTTCTTTTGGGAGCTGTGAAATTTGAAATTTGCTTATACTGGGTTTGTAAAAGCAAGCAAGTGGAGCATCTCTATCTAATCAGCGGAATTCTGGTCTTTTTTGCGGGCACCCTGCTGATCGGTAAGCCACGCAAGCAACGGCATGATGGCTGGCTAATCGCTTGGCTAAGCGTGATTTTGCTGCACTTGGTGGGATTTTACGTAGAGCAGCGGCAGCCTTTCCATTTCCTGCTGGAGCTGAGCAGTGCGGCGGTGTTGCTGCAGGGCGTGTTGCTCTGGTTTTACACCAAAGCCCTTACCGAACGCGACTTCAACCTGAGCTTCCGTCAAAGCTGGCATTTCCTTCCGTTTTTGCTGCACCTGGCCTTGGTGTTGCCCAGTGTCTGGCAAGGGTCGCTGGCGCCGCTTTCAGACACCTTACGGGGCGGGCTGACTCTGCTTAAATTGATCAGCGTGGGCGGTTACATGTGCCTTATTCTGGTGCAACTACGAAAGCTGAAACAGAATGAGCAGGAGTACTTTTCCTATCCCGTGCACCTGCAGTTGAACTGGCTCAAAGTGGTGGCCATTTGTATTCTGGCGATTGTATTGCTGGGTGGCGTGAGTCAATTTCTTTTCCATACCGGACAGCTGAGCTGGCTGACTGAGCGCGAAGACCTGGTGGTGAATGGCGTGGCGGCGGTGCTGGTGATTGGCATCACGTATTTCGGGTTCCGGCAGACGCTCATCTTCACGAATCATCCGGAGCCACGTCCTTCGTTCGAAAAGGGAAGCCAAGATTCCGGCGCTCCGGTGGTAGAAAATCCGGAGTCTCTGCTTCAGGGGAAATACCAGAAATCTGGGTTGCAGGCCGAAGCCAGTGAGGCATACTGGCGGCAGTTGCAGGCGCACATGCAAGCCCAAAAGCCGTTCCTGAATCCTGAGCTTACGCTGGCTCAGTTGGCCGCAGAAATGGGCGTGTCCCCGAACCAATTATCTCAGGTGATCAATGAGCAGGCGCGGCAGAACTTCGCTGATTTTGTGAACGGCTACCGGGTGCAGGAGGTAAAAGAACGCCTGACCAGGGGAGACCACGAGCGGTTTACGTTGCTGGCCCTGGCGTTGGAGGCTGGTTTCAACTCCAAAGCATCCTTCAACCGGGCCTTCAAGAAGTTCACGGGGCAAACTCCCTCAGAGTACGGCAAAACGCCTTTGGAACCGGCCGGCAAGTAGCAATGCAGCTCAAATCTTGGGTCAAATGAGTCGCATCCTACCCGTTGCGACGCTCCGTTGCAGGCTCTTCTCTATTCTTGCCTCGGTTTAACGAAATCGAAAGGCAATGAACTTTACTTTTCTTCGCCGGCGGATGCTGGCTTTGCGGCTCGTGCTGTTCTCTGTTTTGGGGCTGTTTTTCCTAAACGGCTGCGTTTCCACTGCGCCCATGCGCACCAGTGATGGTAAGCGGGCCCGGCAGGGAATCGCGGAGATGAGAACCGTGCCGCTGGGCAATTGGCCGCAGTGGCTGTTGATCAGGGGAGTGGATACGGTGCAGCAACCGGTGTTGCTTTTCCTGCACGGCGGACCGGGTGCCTCTGAAACGGCCATGCTCCGGAAGTACAACGCCGAACTTGAGCAGCATTTCACGGTGGTGTACTGGGACCAACGCGGCACGGCTAAATCATACAGCAAAGACATTCCAGAGGCCTCCATGAACCTAGCCCAGTTCCTTTCCGATGCCGATGAACTCACCGATTACCTCCGCCATCGGTTCAAACAAAACAAGATCTTTCTGGTGGGGCATTCCTGGGGCACCGTGCTGGGAATTGAACTGGTGAAGCGCCATCCCGAGAAGTACCACGCGTACCTGGGTGTAGGGCAGGTGGTGCATACGGCTGAAGGTGAGCGGCTTTCCTATGACTACACGCTGCAGCAGGCCAAAACCTTTAATCACGCCAAAGCCTTGCAGGAACTGGAAACGATAGGTCCGCCCGTGAACGGAAAGTACCAGCACCTGTGGGACGTGGTGAAGCAACGCAAATGGCTCCTGAAATTTGGGGGCGAGCGGGTAGCCAAGCGTCACTACCGGGACTTCATCTTCGATCTCTGGTTTTCCCGGGAATATACCCTGGGTGATCTCATCCGGTACGGCAAAGGCTCGGGGTTCTCGGCGTGGCACTTGGCCGAGGACGAGAAGAAAATCAATTTCCTGGAGCAGGCCCCTTCCTTGCAGGTGCCCGTGGTGTTTCTGGCCGGAAGAGCAGACTTCAACACGCCCTTCCCGTTGGTGCAGCAGTATTTCCAGCGGGTACAAACGCCCTACAAGAAATTTTATCCCTTTGAGCAATCGGCGCACTTTCTCATTTTCGAGGAACCCCAGCGGTTCAATCAGGTGGTGATCTCTGAGTTCAAGGCCATTCTGGAAGCAGCACAGCAAGAACCGGAATAGCTTGAACAAACAGCTTTCTGATCTGGGCTATGGCTCCTATTTCAATGCTGTTTTACCCAAAACAGCCCCAAAACAGAAGTTTTTGCGCCTGCCGATAAACCGTTATCTCTGAATCTGGTTAGCGATCTGGTAAAAAAGCCCGACCTTTGCGGCCTCATTTTTACCGCTTCCCGCCATGACCAAGGGTGTTCAGTTCATGCTGCTTTCCACGTTCTTTTTTGCGCTCATGAACGTGTGCGTCAAGTTTCTGTCGCATTTGCCGCCTATGGAAGTGGTGCTGTTCCGGTCCATCATCTCCCTGATGCTGAGTTATGCCATGATCCGGCGGGCGAAGGTCTCGCCGTGGGGTAACCGGAAGCCGGTTCTGGTGCTGCGCGGGTTGGCGGGCGGTTTTTCATTGCTGATGTTTTACACCACGCTGCAGAACATTCCGCTGGCCGGGGCGGTGACCATTCAGTACCTGGCGCCTATTTTCACAGCCTTGCTGGGCGTATTTATTGCCAAAGAGAAAGTGGCGCCGTGGCAGTGGGTGTTCTTCCTGGTTTCGTTCTCGGGCGTGCTGGTGATTGAAGGCGTGGATACGCGCATCTCGCTGTATTACCTGCTCATCGGTATTGGGAGTGCGTTTCTGTCGGGGGTGGCGTATAATTCCGTGAGAAAACTGAGCGAGACGGAGCATCCGCTGGTCATCGTCTTTTACTTTCCGTTGGTGTCACTGCCGCTGTCACTCATTTTCTGCTTTTTTGATTGGGTGCCGGTGCGCGGACTGGACTGGCTGTGGCTGTGCCTCACCGGCATTCTGACGCAGTTGGGCCAGTACTTCATGACACGTTCGTACCAGGTGGAGAAACTGGCGCGCGTGGCCAACCTCAACTACATCGGGATCCTGTACGCGCTGGGTTTGGGGTTTGTGTTCTTCGGGGAAACTTTCCATCTGTACTCGTATCTGGGCATCGCGCTGGTGCTGTTGGGGGTAGTGCTGAACATGCAGTACAGCAGGAAGTTGCAGAAACAAGAGGCGGCGCAGGCAACCTCCTGAGCGTTTTAGGTATCATTAAGGGAAAACAGGCCGAAAATGGCTTTCGGTTTTTGGCTGAGCAATGCTTCTTCGCTTACTTGTAAAAGTTACTTTCTGGCTTATTCCTTCGTATTTGGGTCAGAACCTTATGTGAGAACTGGGCCTGAGTTCGTTACCTAGCAAAACCCCTTTGTGTATGTTTTCTCGCTTGCCTTTCCTGAGTTCTTCCAGACACAACGTTGCTTTGCTGGTTTTCGGGCTCTGCTTTTTGCTGGCGAGTTGGGCCGAGGCGGGCACTCTGAAAGGCAGGGTGACGAACGAGAAAAACGAAGGGCTGGCCTTCGCGACGGTGTATCTGCAGGGCTCCACTACGGGGTCTACCACCAATGAGCACGGCGATTACCAGTTCACCGTGGAGCCGGGCAAGTACACGGTGGTGTTCCAGTACGTGGGCTACAAAAGCCAGACCCGTGAAATTGAGGTCCCTGAAGAGGAGAAACCTACGCCCCTGGTGCTGAACGTGCAACTGCAGCCCGATGTCTACAACCTCAACGAGGTGCGCGTGAGCCTCAGCGGCAAAGACCCGGCCTACGGCATCATGCAGCAGGTCATTGCCAAGCGCGAGTACCATTTAAAGGAAGTGCAGGCCTACACCGCCCAGGTGTACGTGAAAGGCTTGCAGCGCCTCATTGACATGCCCAAACGTTTGCTGGGCATCATCAAAGTGCCCGCCGGGCTGAAACCGGGCATTCTGTACCTGTCAGAATCAGTATCGGAGTTGAGTTTTATGCAGCCCGGTAAGTACCGCGAGCGGATGATCTCCTCCAAAGTGAGCGGCAGTAGCCGGGCGTTCAGCTATAACCAGGCCTCGGAGTTCAATGTGAATTTTTACCAGAACCTGCTCAAGGCCAAAGGCGTGAACGAGCGCGGGTTTGTCTCGCCGCTGGCCAACAACGCCATGTTCTTTTACAACTACGAGCTGGTGGGCAGCAGTCAGAACAACGGGCGGTTGGTGCACCGCATCAGAGTCATTCCCAAGCGCAAGACGGACCCCGTGGTGGCGGGCCATTTATACATTGTGGACGGATCCTGGCGCTTGCACAGCCTCAACCTGTACGTGACCAAAGACCAGCAGATTGAGTTTGTGGACACGTTGCGCATCACGCAGCAGTTCATGCCAGTAGCGGGCAACGTGTGGGTGCTGCAATCGCAGAAATTCACGTTTGATGTAAAAGGCTACGGCTTCAGGGGTAACGGCTATTTTATGGCTGTTTACAGCAAATACCGCGTAAAACCGGCCTCGTTTGTGAAACCGGAACCTGCACCGGCGGCGGCCCCGGAAACAGCTCCCGCTCAAGTTGTGAGTCCGCCGGTAGTAGCGGCAGCCCCATCGCCCAAACTGAGCCGGAAAGAGCGGAAAGCCCTTCGGGATAACCCGCCGGCCAACGGCGTACCCGATGCCGAGTACTTCAAGAAAAAAGAGGTGCTGCTGATTGAGAAATCTGCCAACACCCGCGACAGTTCGTATTGGGCCGAGATGCGGCCCGTGCCCCTCACTGAGGAAGAGGTGGCTGATTACCATACCAAAGACAGCTTGCAGGTCATCAAGGAGTCCAAGCCTTACAAAGACTCTCTGGACCGGAAGAACAATAAATTCAGCGCCTCAGATCTGCTGCTCTCGGGGTACTCGTACCAGAATTCGTTTGAGCGCACGTCGTTCAGCATTGAGCCCGTTACGCGCATCTGGCAGTACAACACCGTGGAAGGTTTGGTGGCGAACCTGGAGATAGAGTACACCAAGCGCTTTGAGGACCGCCGCCGCTACACCATCGCGCCCACGCTTCGCTACGGGTTCAGCAACGAAAAACCCCAGGCCAAACTCGCGGCCTCGTTCCAGTACGATATGGTGAACCGCCGCTCGGCGGGTTTTGAGGGCGGGCGCTTTGTGAACCAGCTCAACGAGGCCGAGCCCATTACGCCGTTTGTGAACACCGTCTACACGCTGCTGTTTAAGGAGAATTACGCGAAACTGTACCAGAAAAGCTACCTGCGGCTGTGGCACAACCGCGAACTGGTGAACGGCCTCTCCGCAACGTTCCAGGCCGAGTACGCCCAGCGCGAGATGCTCTTCAACACCACCGATTACGTAGTGCGGGACCGAGCCTCTAGGGAATTCACGCCCAACGACCCGTACAACGCCGAGGTAGGCAGCACCGTTTTCCCCCGCCACCAGGCGCTCACGGCGGTTCTCCGGCTGACGTACCGGCCGGGCGCCGAGTACATTTCTCACCCGGACCGGAAAATCAACCTCGGGTCCAAATGGCCGCTTTTCAATCTCACCTACCGCAAAGGCATCTCCGGGGTGCTGGGCAGCGACGTGGACTATGATTTCGTTTCTTTTGGCGTGAGCGATGACCTGAGTCTGGGCTTGCTGGGCACCAGCAGCTACTCGGCCAGCGTGGGCACGTTCTGGCGGAAAAACCAGCTGTACTTCATGGATTTCCGGCATTTCTCGGGTAACCGCACCATCCTGTCCGGCGATTTCAGCGGGTTCCAGTTGCTGGATTATTACCGCTACAGTACCCAGAAAACGTACGTGGAGGCGCACTACAGCCACCATTTCAACGGCTTTATCCTGAACAAGCTGCCGCTCATCCGTAAGCTGAAGTGGCAGGAAGTGGGCAGCGTGAACTACCTGCACACCGCTGCCGCCGGGCATTACCTGGAGCTAGGTGTGGGACTGGAGCACCTGTTCAAAGTCTTCCGGGTAGATTTTGTGACCGGATTCCAGCAGCGCGAGAAAGTGAGCTCCGGCATCCGGATCGGGTACGGGTTTTAAGGCATCGGGCGATATAGAGCTTTGTCCCGCCTTTCTTTGGCCGAGGCAATGCGTACCTTTGCCCCATGATCCAGTTGAAAAGCATCCACCACATTGCCGTGATCTGCACAGATTACGCAGTTTCCAAGGCCTTTTACACCCAGGTGCTGGGTCTTAGCCTGCAGCAGGAAATCTACCGCGCCGAGCGGAATTCCTACAAGGCAGACCTGGCGCTAAACGGTCAGTACGTGCTGGAATTATTCTCTTTCCCCGATGTACCCGCCCGTTTGTCTTACCCCGAGGCGGCCGGTCTGCGGCACCTGGCTTTTGAAGTAAACAACGTGGAAGAAGCCCGACAAGGCTTGCTGGACCATGGGGTGGACGTTCAGGAGATAAGGGTGGATGAGCACACGGGCAAACGCTTCTGCTTTTTCGCGGACCCGGACAATCTGCCTTTGGAATTGTACGAGCGGTAGGCTCTCCGTTTCAAGACTGTTTTCTGGGAATTGGCTTCAAAACAGAGACTACGCTGCGCCAGAAAAGTGAAGCCCGCAGCTTTTGCCACGGGCTCACCCATTCAAAACAACCCTCAAAAAAATCTATAATGCAGTGACGGAGATCTTAGCCGTTTTCTCTGCCGGGTTAGGGTCAGAGGTATTGGGGTACGGCTGCACCTCGGTTAAAATCAAGCGGTAGGTTTTGCTGCCCAAGGCTACGTTTACGGTGTCGGCGCTGCGCACACCACGGTTCTCAGGGGCTGTCAAGGCATCGCCCAGGTAAAGGATTTTAGTGGCATTATTGCCCTGGGCATCTTTCACCTGTACCTGCGTAATCACAGAGCCCTGCCGGATGCACATCGCGTTCATGGGGCAGCGGCTGTCCTCGGCTTTCTGCAGGGTAAGCGTAAGACCTTGCGTAGTGGCCGGTTTCTGGAGGGCTAATGTTAGCGCCTCAGTCTGCTGCTGGTTGGCAGAGGTCTGTTGCTCTGTGGAAGTAAAATTCTCGGTATGCTCACAGCCCATCAGGAGAAGGCCTGCCATTGCCAGGTAACTGCTTTTCATAAATGCGAAGGGCGTTTCTTTGCCCATTTATCTAGAAGAGCCAGAAAACAGAAGGATGGTTGCATATCTGGTGAAATAATTGTGCTTAGGGAAAACTTCCTGGTTTGGCGTCATTGATTGGCAGATAGTTCTCCTAAAGAAAAAGGGCCCGCCAAAAAAATGACGGGCCCTTTTTCTTTAGGAGAACTTACAAAGCTTCTTAGTAGCCATTGTTCTGCGATAGACCAGCGGTTCTGATGTCCTCACCCGGAATAGGCAGAAGGTTGTGCGTGCCTTCCACGTAGCCTAATGGGCCGAGTTCCTGGTCGGCTAATCCCCAGCGTACCAGATCCAGGTAGCGGAAGCCTTCAAACGCAAGTTCCAGTTGTCTTTCCCGCACAATGGCATCAAACAAGGCAGATCCGCTTGGGGTAATAGGGTCTAACTCAGATCTCTCTCTTACCATGTTCAGGTATTCCTGTGCTTTGCCTTCGTTGCCGGCCCGGTAGTGGGCTTCGGCGGCCATCAGGAGAACGTCTGCATAGCGGATCATGCGCCAGTTGGTGCCGTAGTTCAATTCATTCACCGGACCTGCCGTTTGCGTGCTGAACGTACCATAGCGTCTCTGGAAGTAGCCTTCGTAGTCATAGGCGTTGGTAGTGGTCCAGTTGCCGCCCATGGCTTTCAGTTCTGCCTCAGACATAATGGTGGCACGTTTTCTCTCCACATCGCCGGCAGCGGTAAAGGCCTGGAATAATTTGGCTTTAGGAGAGTTGAAGCCCCAGCCGCCAATCAAAGAGTCTGAAGGCGCTTTCACGTAGAAGTCGCTTCTTGGCCCCATTAACTGGAGGTGAATGTTGCTTTCAGGTTGTCCGCCCCAGGGGAAGTTGCCCCAGTCATAGCTTTGGGTTTCTATGTAAGAGATTTCAAACAAAGACTCTTTGCCAAACTCCCCGGATTTGGAGAATACCTTACCCACAGACTCTTCTAGTTGATATTGGTTAGAAGTGATCACCGCCTCGAACTGAGTAACAGCGTCTGCCCATTTCTGCTGATAGAGTAAGGCCTTGCCAAGTAAAGCCTGCGCCGATCCTTTGGATACTCTGAACCGGTCGGCGCCTGAGTAGACACTTTTTAGAGGCAGGTCTGCAATGGCTTCCTGTAAGTCTTTTTGAATCAGGGCATATACATCGGCTTTGCTGGCTCTGCCAGTGCTGGTCCATTGCTCTATCGGGATATCATCGGTTACCAAAGGAACATCGCCCCAGAGGGAAACCAGTTCAAAGTAGTTGAAGGCCCTGAGGAATTTGGCCTCGGCAATGAGTCTCTTGCGCAACTCTGTCTCCGGCTGAACATTGTTGATCACCTTGTTGGCCCGGTAGATAGCGGCATAGGTTAAGCGCCAGCCCCATTTCACGGCATCGTTCTCGCTGTCAAAGTTGAAATCGTCCAGGGTCTGGTAAGCGGGTTGGTCACCGGGTCCACTGCCTGAGGCGTTGCTTTCATCTGACGGCATGGTCTTCACCATGTAAATACTGCTCCAGGCGGTGTTGTAGTGCGCCTGCATGATGTCATAGATGGCAGTAGTGGCCTGGAGAGCATCTTCATCTGTTGCGTAAAACTCTTCCACGGGGAGCTTGCCGGGTATCTCCTGCTCCAGGAAATCATTACAGCCCGCCGTCATGGTCATCAGGGCTAAGCTGAATGCTGCAATTTTTATATAATTCTTCTTCATGGATTCTGTTACTTAAAAGTTAAAGTTTAAACCAAACATGGCTATTCTTGGAACCGGATAGGTACCACGGTCAATACCTAAGCTGTTGACATTGTTGCTGCCTGCTTCTGGGTCCAAACCAGGATAGTCTGTGAAAGTAAAGTAGTTGTCAAGCGACACGTACACTCTGGCGTTTCTCACCTTTATTCTGCTGGTAAGAGTGTTAGGAAGGGTATAGCCTAGTTGTAACTGGCGTATGCGGGCATAAGATCCGTCAAACACCATCAGGTCACTGTTGTAGATGTAAACGCTGGTGGTATTGGGAGCAAACCAGCTGTTGGTGCTTCCTTCGCCGGTCCAGCGGTCCTCGAAGAAGAAGGCTGGTTTGTTGGCAGTAGGGCGGTCGGTACGGCTGAAGCCCATCAGGATGTCGTTGCCAAGTTGTCCCTGCACAAAGGCCAATAAGTCAAATCCTTTGTAAGCCAGGTTCACGCGGGCCCCGAATATTACGTCTGGGTGTGGGTTGCCTATCATGGTTTGGTCAGCGGGTGAAATACGCTCATCGCCGTTCACGTCTACCACAATGGGGTCACCTGGTTTAGGGTTGTAACCGGTGATGCCAGTGGAGTTTAAGTAAGCGCTGATTTGTTCCTGGCTCTGGAAGATGCCGTCTGTCTTATAGCCTCTGAAATGCCAGATAGGAAGTCCTTCTTTGAAAACAGTCGCATTCCAGCCCGTTCCCACGCTGGCACCAAGGATTTCGTTCACGTCCGGATCCAGGTACGTCACCTTGTTTTTGATGGTAGTGATGTTCCCTGAGATCTCATACTGGAACGCTTTGGCGGCATCGTTGCGGTAGCCTAATTCAAACTCCCAGCCTTTGTTCTGCACATCTCCGCCATTCACGAAGGGCAGGGCAGCTCCCACAAAGCCTGGCGCTACGCCTGGGGTAAGAAGGTCTTTGGTCTTTTTATCGAAATAATCTGCCGTGAAAGTCAATCTATTGTTGAACAAGGCCACGTCAATACCAAAGTCTAACTGCTCGCTTGTCTCCCAGGTAAGGTCTGGGTTTGGTAAGTTAGTAGGTGCGGCGCCCACCAGGTAGTTGCCAGAAGCATCTGGGTATCGGCCGATAACAGATACGGCGGAAAACCATTGGCCAATCGGAACACTGGAAAGCGAACCGTTTTGCCCCCAGCTGGCACGCAGTTTCAAGTGGTTGATGCTGGTTTCAGGGAAGAAATCCTCGTTAGAAACAACCCAGCCCAACGACAGGGAAGGGAAGGTTCCCCAGGCTTTGTCTGGAGCGAATAAGGAAGAACCGTCTCTTCTTACGGTGGCATTTAACAGGTACTTGCCGGCGTAGTCATAAGACAACCTGCCGTAGTAAGAAGCCAGGGTGCTGGTGGAGGCGTTGCTGCCTATTCTGTCAAGCGCATCTGGGGTGGTATCTGCATAGGAGAATGTTTCTCTTTCTTTGAAAAGGCCTGAGTAGCTGCCTCCAATGTAATTCCACATCCGTTTTACGGCAGAGGTACCTGCCAGCAACGTAAAGCCATGGTTCCCGATGGTTTTCTGGTAAGTAGCAAAGTTTTCCCACTGCCAGGTAAACCAGTTGTTCTGCGAGTCTGAGGCATTAGCTACGGTGTTTTGACTTTCGCTGGAGAACCAGAACCGGGGAGTCCAGCCGTGTTGCCGCTGGAACGCTCCGTCAATGCCAAAGCGGGTGGTGAATCTCAAGCCCTGCAGAATGTCTATGTCGGCATAGACGTTACCTACCACTTTGTTTTGGTTGGTATAGCCTCTGGCTAAGGAAATTCTGGCTAGTGGGTTCCCGTATTCTCCTCTGATAAAGTTAGAGATGCCGTAGTAGTTGCCGTTCTCATCGCGCACCAGGGGCTGGCCTGCGGTAATGGCGCTTTGCACGTGTGCCGGAAGCGGGCCATTGTAGATAACAGGCGTTAATGGGTCCAGGGAAAGGGCACTGCTGATCAAGCCGCCAAATTCGTCGTTTTCGGCAAGGGCTCTCCGGGTGAAATGAGAATAAGAGAACCTTTCCCCAATGTTTAACCAGTCTTTGATTTTGTGGTCTGAGTTGATACGTACAGTGTAGCGGTCAAATTTGGCTTTATCGCCGCCCATGACACCTTCCTGCGTAAAGAAGTTACCGTTCACCAAAAAGCTTGATTTCTCTGTGCCGCCGCTAAAGCTGAGCGAGTGGCGTTGCTGTGGCGCAGATTCGAAAGTCTCTTCAAACCAGTTCGTGCCTTCGCCTACTGCTGCTGCCTCTGCTGCGGTGGGTCTGCCGGGAGAATTGGCTGCTTCCAGGTATTGCTGGTACTGCTGCGCATTCATCATAGGCATCAGGTCACCTACCGATTGGATTCCGTACTGGAAACCGTAGCTGAATTCTGAAGTATTGGTTTTGCCGGTTTTGGTGGTGATGATGACCACCCCGTTAGCACCTTCTGCTCCGTAGATGGCCGCAGAGGCGGCATCTTTCAGCACTTCAATAGAAGCGATCTCTGAAGGGTCCAGGTATTCAATGCCGCCTGCCCGTACTCCGTCTACAATGTAAAGCGGTTCTGATGAGGCATTTGAACCGGTACCTCTTACCCGTACCCGCATACCGCTGCCCGGGGAACCCGAGGCTGGTAATACGGTTACCCCGGCGGTACGGCCTTGCAGGGCTTGCTCTACCCGGCTAGATGAAACGGTGGCAATTTCTTCGGCTTTCACAGAAGAAATTGCACCTGTCACCAGGCTTTTCTGTTGGGTACCGTACCCAACCACCACTACTTCTTCTAAAGCCTGCTGATCTTCTTGCAACGTGATATTAATGGTGGTTCTGCCATTGATAGGTACCTCCTGGTTTGTATATCCAATATAGCTTACCACTAAGGTGGTGGCAGTGGCAGGGGCTTGCAATTGGTATCTGCCTTCCACATCTGTTGTAGCACCCGCTGTAGTTCCTTTTGCTACCACACTTACACCTGGCAGCGGCTCTCCACCCCGACCGGTAACCCGGCCACTAATTGAGGTCTGAGCAAGTGCCACCCCACATAAATGGAGTAGCAGAAAGAGGAGTAAATAATTCTTCATAAATGTAGTTTTGTTAAAAAGGATCTGATTTCTATATCGAAATATATGTATTTGATAAAATCTTAACCCTTCTTTAACTACATCATCAATACATCAGCCTGTTTTAGGGATACATCAGTAATACATCAATCTGGGGAAAAACGCCTTCTGTGAGCTAATAGGCCATATTTTGAATAATTATGCCATTAAAATTTTTTTCTGATAAATTTCGAGGCGTTTTTAAGTGTTTAAATGACATATTTTCAAATTTGAAAGCTAATAGATCTCTTCTGTTTTATACTTTTTTCTATATGACTGCTTCTTTGTTGTAGTCAGCCAGAGTAAGGAGGGACAATACATCATCAGGGCTTCGGGGGAAGAAGTTTGCTCCTAAAGCCTGAATTTCAGTGCTGAATCAAGGAGTTTGCCTGGGAGAATAGGGTTTTAGGTTAGATTGTGGCAGGAATATCGGTAAATCATGTAAGTTGTTGGTTGCTTTTTCAGCTTAAGGGTAGCAGCAAGGCTAATATTATTATCTGAAGAATGTCCCATTATTTTAGGTAAAAAGGGTCAACAAAGTGGTGTGAGCCGCTTTTTTCAGGTTTAAAATGGCATTCTGAGGCTGTTAGAAATGGCCTTAACAAATGGTCCTCTGCCCAATAACAAAAGAGCCCCGTGTTTTGAGGCTGTTTCTATGAAAACAGACCCAAAACACGGGGCTCTTTTGTTAACTGTCTTTCTGTTTCTGAGTTGCTTTTGGTAAAGCAGGGCTAAAACCCAGTCTGTTATCGCTTTACATAGAAAGGAGCATTGGCCGTGGCTACGTTGTTTTTGCCATCATAAGCATAGACAAACAAGCGGTAAGCACCTTCTTTTTCCGGGGCTTTGAGCTGTGCCTGACCCTTGCCTTGGTCTTGTACCAGCCCAGAGATAGCGCCAGGTCTGCTTTCGGCATCGCCACCTTCTTTGAGGTCGGTGCTTTCGGGAAGCAATTCCCAGCGGTAGGTGAGCGCATCCTGGTCCGGATCGGTTACCTGGGTCTGAATGGTGTAGTTCTGATTGGGCTTGAGGTAGATGTTGTCAGTGGCTTTTTTGCCGTTCAGGTGCAGGTAGCTTAGGTGCGGAGCGCGGTTTTGGGGCCATGATCCGGTCCAGAGGTATTGCATGACGTCTACTACCTCAGATTCCTCGCCCTGCTCGGTGAAAAGGCCGTACCAAGTGGGGGTTCTTTCCTGCTTCTGGCCCCACAGGAAAACATAGGACCCCAGGCACCGCTCAGTGTCTTGCTGCATGGTGACCTCGTAGCGGCTACGGTATACCTTGGCTTTCTCAGAACTGGTTTCTTCCACCGAGGCCTTCCAGGGAGTTTGCGGACCTTCCCAGTGACCAGTAGGACCCCATTCCGTGATCATGTAGGCGCCTTCCCAGCCGAAATCCCGAACGCGTTTAGGAATGGAAGGTAAATCGCCGTAGGCATTGATAGAAAGGAAATCCACCTCCGGGGCTTGCGCTTTGATGTAGTCCACTTCCTTTTTGTTGAGCCCGGCCAGCATGGTGCTGGTGGGGTGGTTGGGGTCTACCTCATGGATCATCTTGGCGATGTCATTCACAGCATCCCACACCTTGGGATTGGAATAACTCAGGTTCAGTTCATTGCCAATGCCCCAAACCAGCA
Source organism: Sabulibacter ruber (assembly GCF_017355955.1). GTDB lineage: Bacteria > Bacteroidota > Bacteroidia > Cytophagales > Hymenobacteraceae > Nibribacter > Nibribacter ruber_A. Next base: position 609,040 of record NZ_JAFFID010000002.1, read on the forward strand.
GAGCCGGATGGTCTTTGTATTTCAGCACTTCTTCGCGCAGTTTAGCCAGTTGTTGGGCAACGGCCTCGGGGTTATTGTAGTCAAAACCGTGCCGCTCCCGGGCCACGTCTAAGCCCATGGTTACGGTCAAGCCTCGTTTGTGAGCCTCGTCCAAAACTTGTTGGGCATTATGGGTGCTCCAGGTCCGGATGGAATTGCCGCCGTAAGCCGCCAGTTGATCCAGGTAACGGCTGCCGCCCGCCCCTTTGATAAAGTAAGGCTGTCCGCCTCTGTATAAACGGTAGTGTCCGTTCTCTTTTCTAACTTCTACTTTGATGGCTCGGGACGATGCTTCGGCGGTGGAAGCGGTTTGAGAGGCCGGCGTGGTATGCTGGGAGCAGGAGAGAGGCAAAGTCGCTAAAGAACAATAGAGCAGACTACGATACAGAGATGCTTTCATGGTATAGGAAAGTAGTTGGTGTCTGGTGGGTTATGCTGAGGCTGTAGCTTCCTTCTTCTTGCCGATGGGCAGATTATATAAAACCACTGAGGCGAAGATGACGAAGTACGCCAGTATTTTCTGCTCGCTTGCTACTTCCCCAAAATACAGGAAAGCCATGGTAAAGTTGATGATAGGGTTGAGGTACATGAGCACCCCTACGGTGGCAGATTTCAGCTCTTTTAGCGCAAAGAGGTTCAGAAACAGGGGAATCACCGTGAAAAGCCAGCTCAGCAACACAATCTGGCCAATGAAGTGCCCAGTGATAGGCTGCGCGGCTTCTCCTACAAACCATGGGTAACTGGGGCCAATAAACGTAAAAGCCAGCAATAATTGCAAGGTGAGCAGCACTATTTTGTCATACTCTTTCAGCAGGCGCTGCGTGATGAGGTAGAACGCGTAAGAGGCGGCAATCAGCAGGCTGAACAGCAGGTTGTAAATAGAATCAGTACCTACCAGAAGGCAGCTCATCAAACTCAACCCCACCGATAGCCATTGGTTCAGCCGCAGGTGTTCGTGCAAAATCAGAAAGCCCAGGGCTGCGGTTAAGATGGGGCACAGCAGATAAGAGAAAGAGCCGGTCTGGATGTCTACATGGTTTACCACGTAAATGAACGCCAACCAGTTGATGGTGAGCAGCGCACCACCCAGCAACGTGTACAAGATGAACCGGCGCTTTTCAATGGGGCCATGCTCTTTAAATAATTGGATGGTCTGCCGCCATTTCTCCCGCCGGGTGGTGCCGGAAATCAGCAGCAACGTCACCACCGATACCAATATCCTAAAATACAGAATCTGGCTGCTGGGGAAAGCGGTTAAGGCTTTGAGCGGGAAGGGGATAAAGCCCCATATGACAAAGGCACTGATGGCTGCGCCGTGGTACTTGTTGAATTTCACTTCAGAAAAATTTTTAAGAGGGCAAAGGTAGACGTTACGGGCCGCATGGCCTAATACAGAGGAGTTTCTGCCCAAAAACGCAGCTGTTCTGTTTAAGAATAGGCTTAAATGAACTTACAGGCTCCATTTCTGCCCCGTTTTTCCAGAAATAGCCCGAAAATGCCTTCCTGCAACCAAAGGGCTTTGCCGAAAATACAGGGTGCGGGAGTATGTGATCTGTTGTATATTTGACTACCAGTCAAATTAAATCATGTTTACTTTCAAAGAAATTGCGCAGGTTACGGGAGGTATGTTGGTTCAGTGCAAAGGAACGTACCCCGGACAGCACCTGCTCACCGATAGCCGTAAAATTGCCAATGCCGTTTCTTCGGTGTTTTTTGCAATCAGAGGCGAATTCCATGACGGGCACCAATACCTGCCGGAACTCTACCAGGCCGGCGTGCGGCAGTTCATAGTGGAAGATGCCTCGGGCCTGATGGACCTGTCTTCCTACCCCGAGGGGAATTTCCTGCTGGTGAGCAGCAGCGTGCAGGCTATGCAGCGGCTGGCCGCCTATCATAGACGCAAATTCAACATCCCGGTTATCGGGATCACCGGCAGCAACGGCAAGACCATTGTGAAAGAGTGGCTGTCGCAGTTGCTGAGCGTATCAGAGCGGGTGGTGAAAAGCCCAAGGAGCTATAATTCCCAGATTGGCGTGCCGCTCTCTGTGTGGCAGATCAACGAGAGTCATACCATTGGCGTGTTTGAGGCGGGCATTTCCCAGCCCGGCGAGATGGAGCACCTGGCCAGCGTGTTGCAGCCCACCATCGGCGTGTTCACCAACTTGGGTTCAGCGCACGATGAAGGCTTCACAGATCACGCCCAGAAACTGGAAGAAAAACTGAAGCTGTTTGACCACGTGGAAGAACTGATCTACTGCGCTGACCAATCCGAGGTCCACGAGGCCATCAGTAAAGCTGGTCTGCCCACTTTCGCCTGGAGCACCCATGACCACGCAGCGGCGCAGGTAAAGATCAAGGTGCTGGAAATGCACCACGGCAAAACCAAGATCCGGTTTCGGTACGATGGAAAAGGCCAGGACCTGATGCTGCCTTTCGCCGATGAGGCCTCGCTGGAAAACGCTCTTCATTGTTTGGCAACGTTGCTGTACGTGAGCGTGAAGCCCGAAGAACTGCCTTCCCGGTTTGAGCGCCTCCACCCCGTAGCCATGCGTCTGGAGCGCAAAGAAGCCATCAACGGCTGCTACGTCATAGACGATACCTATAATAATGACCTGGCCGGTCTGCGCATCGCCCTGGATGTGCTGGGCCAGCAGGCCCGCCGGGGCCGCAAGACGTTGATTGTTTCTGATCTGCTGGAAGCCGGGGTAGAGGAAAATGCCTTGTACCAACAGGTGGCGCAGGAAATCAAGTCAAGGGGCGTGGACCGCATCATCGGCATCGGGGACATCATCACCCGCCATCAGGACCTTTTCCCCGCGGGCAGCGAGTTTTACCTGGGCACTGATTCTTTCCTGGGCCAGCTCCATCCTGAGCGGTTCCGGCAGGAAACCATTCTGGTGAAAGGAGCGCGCGTGTTCCAGTTTGAGAAGATTGTGACCGCTTTGCAGCAGCAGGTACACGGCACGGTGCTGGAGGTGAACCTGGATGCCCTGGTGCATAACCTTAATTACTACCGCAGCAAAGTGCCCGCCCACACCAAGATCATGGTCATGGTGAAAGCCTTCGCTTACGGAGCCGGATCTTACGAGATCGCTAACCTGCTTCAGTTCCACCGCGTGGATTACCTGGCCGTGGCGTACACCGATGAAGGCGTAGCCCTGCGCGAGAACGGCATCACGCTGCCCATCATGGTCATGAACCCCAGCCCCGACAGCTTCCTGAAAATGCAGCAGTACTCCCTGGAACCCGAGATTTACTCGCCAGATCTGCTGCACCGGTTTTTAGACTATTTCCCGGAAGATAGCCCCGAAACGCCGCGCATTCACCTCAAGCTGGATACCGGCATGCACCGCCTCGGGTTTGATGCCGTTGAGCTGGAAGAAGCCCTGGCAGTGCTCACGCAAGTGCCGCACGTGCGGGTAGAAAGCGTGTTCAGTCACCTGGCAGGGGCCGATGAAGCCCTGTACAATGATTTCACACAGGAGCAGATTGCCAGGTTCAAAAGCATGTCGGCGCGGGTGGAGCAGGAACTGGGTTATACGGTTGTCAAACACATCCTCAACTCGGCGGGCATCATCCGGTTTGGGCAGGAGCAGGCCTTTGACATGGTGCGGCTGGGCATTGGCTTGTACGGCGTGGAATCCTCTGGCTCGGAGCAAAGCGCCCTGCAAACCGTGGGACAGCTGAAAACCACCGTTTCTCAGGTGAAATCCATAAAAGCGGGCGAAACCGTGGGCTACAGTAGGCGGGGCGTAGCCACTTCTGATAAGCAGACCGCTACCATTGCCATTGGCTACGCCGATGGGTATGACCGCCGTTTCGGGAACGGAGCCGGCGAGGTGCTCATCAACGGCCAACGCGCGCCCATCATCGGGAACGTGTGCATGGACATGTGCATGGTAGACGTGACGGGGCTAGACGTGCGGGCCGGCGACGAGGTGCTTATCTTCGGGCAGGAACTTCCGCTCACAGAACTGGCTTCCCGCATCGGGACCATACCGTATGAACTGCTTACCAACGTGAGCACGCGGGTGAAGCGGGTATTCTTCAATGAGTGAGTTTGTGATTGAGAGAATGAGTGAATAGATAAACCATTTTACGTTTTGAAGGTATTTTCCTAAAACTGGCTTAAAAACAGCATGAAAAAAGCCCCGGCAAGTGCCGGGGCTTTTCTATGTCAATCATATTGATTAGTCTTTCTTGATGCAGTTAGGCACTTTCTTGCCGTCTTTGTCCTTCATGCCGGCTTGTTCATAGCCTTTCCAGCACGGATCTTCTTTTTTCTGGTCTTTCTTGGTCTTTGGCATGATCGTAAATGGTTGATTTATAATCTTTACGGATGCCAACCCCTGCTGTTGCCGGTTAGTCGCGGCTGTACAGTTTAGAAAGCAGACGCAGGATCTCCACGTACAGCCAAATCAGCGTGACAACCAGACCGAAGGCAGCGTACCACTCCATGGTTTTAGGAGCGCCGTGGGCCACACCCTGCTCAATGGTATCAAAGTCCAGAATCAGGTTCATGGCGGCTAAAATCACCACAAACACGCTGAAGATGATGCCCGCCGTGCCGCTGCTATGGATCAACGCCATTTCTACGCCGAAGAACTGCAGCACAAACGCCGCCATGTAGTAGCAGAAAATCCCGAAGGTAGCGGTAATGATGATGGACTTGAACCGATCTGTGGCCCTGATCACGCGGGTGCTGTACAACAGCAACATGCCCCCGAACACGGTAAAGGTTAGCAGCATGGCCTGGTTTGCGATGCCCGGGAACTTCATTTCCAGAATACCGGAAACTCCGCCCAGGAACAGTCCTTGCAGCGCACAGTAAATAGGTGCCACGTACGGTGCCAGGTGTTTCTTGAACGTGATCAGGAACGCCAGGGCCACGCCCACCAACGGAATAGAAATCAGAAAAGGCAGGGGAACGCCCATAAGGCTAAACAGATCCCACGCAAACACCGCGAAAACCACTACAATGCCCACTAGCAAAGCAGTCTTGCCAATGGTGCCGTTCAGGGTCATCGGCTTGGCGTCTGCTAAGGTCTGCGGCAGCGCCGCCTGGGTAAAGGCCTCCTCTTTGAGGGTAGGGTTGTTTGAAGTGAATAGTGACATATTTTTTATTGATTTTACGAAATATACCCAAAAAACGCTGGTTTTACAACAAAAAACGTGCAGGTTCCCCCTTGAAGAGGCAAAACATCCTGATCTTTTTGGAATCAAACGGAACACCTTGTACCTTGCGACTGTTTATAACAAGTCTAAATAAAGCAAAGACAGGTGCAACAGGAACAAAAAAGTGTGCGGGATTTGAAGATAGGGGAGAAGGGCATTATTTGTTGTTTAACTGACCCCGAAATGTCTTTGAAACTGCTGGAGATGGGCTGTATTCCCGGTGAAGAGGTGAAACTCAACAGCCGTGCCCCGCTTGGCGACCCCATTACTATTATTGTGAACGATTACACCCTTTCTTTGCGTTTAGACGAAGCTGCTACCATCAAGTTAAAGGCTTAGTCTATGTTTGAAGTTCTTGCGCCGGCCCCCGCCTCCGTTCCTCATACCTCCTCCGTTTCTTCCTCCCGCAAGGTGGCCAAAGTGGCTCTTATCGGGAACCCAAACTCGGGGAAATCATCGTTGTTCAACCATTTAACCGGACTGAACCAAAAGGTAGGGAACTTCCCGGGCGTCACCGTCGACAAGAAAACCGGTATCAGCCAACTCACTCCTAACTTAAAGGCGCAGGTTATTGACCTGCCCGGTACTTACAGCCTTTATCCCAAATCACTAGACGAAAAGGTCATCATTGACCTGCTCCATGATAAAAAGTCGGCGTCTTACCCAGACGTGCTCATCATCACCGCCGATGCCTCTAACTTAAAGCGCAATCTTCTGCTGTTTACCCAACTCGCTGATCTCAAGATTCCGGCGGTATTGGCCCTGAACATGCTGGACGTGGCCGAGAAGCACGGCGTGAAGATTGACGTAGCCGAGCTGCAAAAGCAATTGGGCGTGCCGGTGATTCCGGTGAATGCCCGTACCGGCAGTGGCTTGGCGGCGCTTAAGATTGTGCTTTCGCAGGAACTGGAGAAGCCCAAAAGCTCCTTCTTCCAGGTGGCAGATGAATTGCTGGCCATGGTGCGCCAGATCCGGTACTACTTTGAACTGAGCAACGATTACCTGGCCTGGCACTACGCCCATCAATACCAGAAGCTCTCTTTCCTGTCTGAAGACGACAAGGAATACATTGGCGAGCTGGTCAAGAAATACAATTTCCATTCCAACGCACTGCAAGCCAGCGAGACCATTGACCGGTACGCCCGCATCAATGAGTTGCTGCTGGACACCATGCGCGTGACCCGCGCCGAGAACAACGAGCAGGTCAGCAACAAGATTGACCAGATTCTCACGCATAAGATCTTCGGGTACCTGATTTTCTTCGGGGTACTGTTCGTTATCTTTCAGGCTATTTTCGCGTGGGCCAGCTACCCCATGGACATGATTGACCTGGGTATTGCCTCGCTCAACAACTGGATTCATTCCCAGGCCGAGGGACCGCTGGTAGATCTGCTCACCGAAGGCATTCTGGCCGGTTTGGGCGGTGTGCTCATGTTTGTGCCCCAGATTGCCATTTTGTTTGCGTTTATCGCCATTCTGGAGGAGACTGGCTACATGGCCCGTGTCACGTTCCTGATGGATAAAATTATGCGCAAGTTCGGGTTGAACGGGAAAAGCGTGGTGCCGTTGATCTCAGGCGTAGCGTGTGCCGTTCCGGCCATCATGGCTACCCGCACCATTGACAACTGGAAAGATCGCATGATCACCATCTTCGTGACGCCGCTCATGAGCTGCTCGGCGCGTCTGCCTATCTACACGGTCATGATCGCGCTGGTGGTGCCGGAGAGATATTTATTGGGCTTTCTGAGCTTGCAGGGGCTGGTGCTCATGGGCTTGTACCTCATCGGGTTTGTGGCGGCCATCGTGTCGGCGGCGTTGCTCAAGTGGGTGCTCAAAACCAAGGAGCGCAGCTACTTCATTATGGAATTCCCCACCTACAAGATGCCGCGCTGGAAGAACGTGGGCCTCACCATTGTGGAGAAGGTGAAAGCGTTTGTGTTCCAGGCAGGTAAGGTGATTCTGGCTATCTCGGTTATTCTGTGGGTGCTTTCTTCGTACGGTCCGGGCGAGGCGGTGCAGCAAGCCGAGGAACGCGCCACGTCAGAGATTGCTGCCCTGCAACTGAACGAAGCCGATAGCGAGGCCCACATAGCCGGTCAGAAACTGGAAGCCTCTTACGCCGGGCAGTTCGGGAAATTCATTGAGCCGGCCATCCGTCCGCTGGGCTATGACTGGAAAGTGGGCATTGCGTTGTTGACCTCTTTTGCCGCCCGTGAGGTGTTTGTGGGGACCATCTCCACCATCTACAGCGTAGGCGATTCTGAGAATATTTCCACCGTAAAAGAAAAACTGTTGGCCGAGAAAGACGCCAACGGGCAACCATTCTTCACCCCAGCACGTGCTTTCTCGCTGCTCATTTTCTACGTCTTTGCCATGCAGTGTATGAGCACTATTGCGGTGGTGTACCGTGAGACCAAAGGCTGGAAATGGCCAATTCTGCAGTTGATCTATATGACCGGCCTGGCGTACGCCTCGGCGTTCCTGGTCTTTCGGTTGTTTTCTTAAATAAATCGTCCTTCGTTTCAGGCCTGTTTTCTCAAGAACAGGCCTGAAACGTTTTCAAACAATCTTTGGTGGAAGGCTAAAATTCAATATTCATATATTGAACTATCCCCGCATGTCATTGGTTAATTCATAGGCGGGAACTCTGTAAAGATTTCTGTCAGAAGATTCCTAAACCAGGAGTTTTCTCCCTTAGATTTTATTTTAAAATAACTTAAAACGCACTAAATACGCTGTTGCTTGTGTTTCAGTGGATTTATTTATAAATTTGTGCGATTAAAGTGAAATGGAGGGGACGCGAGAGTCCCCCTTTTTATTTGTTACCCAGATTGCGAATGGCTTTAGAGGAAAAAGTAATTGAGGAATTTGCGCAGGCAGCTTTGCCAGAACCAGACCTGTTCATTGTGAGCGTAAAGGTGTCTGATACGCCAGTGCGACCCAAAGTAACCATCCTCGCCGACGGTGACCAAGGCATCAGCATTGACCAGTGCGCGCAGATAAGCCGCCGGGTATCCAAGAGAATTGAAGATACTTACGGAGAGGAGATCTCTTACGTGATAGAAGTGTCCTCGCCGGGGGTGGATTTCCCGCTTACCTCAGAGCGGCATTACAGAAAGAACTTAGGACGCACCGTGAAGCTCACCTTTGCAGGTGGCGTAGAGAAAACCGGTGAGATCAGAGACGTGCTGGAAGACGGCATCCTGTTCGCCGAGGAAGTAAAACAAAAGCATAAGAAAGCGTTGCTGGAGCCCGTTCACGTGGCCTACAGTGATATTGTGAAAGCGCAGATTGTAATCTCTTTTAAATAAGAAAGACATGGATAGTTCAGTATTGATCGAGTCGTTTGCGGAGTTCGCTAAATTCAAGAACATTGACCGCCCTACCATGATGCGGATCTTGGAAGACGTGTTCCGCACCATGATTCGGAAGAAATGGTCTACTGATGAAAATTTTGACATCATCCTGAACGTAGAGAAAGGCGATCTTGAGATTTGGCGTAACCGCGAAATTGTAGACGATAACTCAGAGGATATCTGGGATGATGATAAAATAAGCCTTTCTGAGGCCCGTAAAATTGAGCCAGATTTTGAAGTAGGCGAAGAAGTATCTGAACTGATCAAGTTAGAGGACTTCGGTCGCCGTGCCGTATTAACTGCCCGCCAGACCCTGATTCAGCGTGTGAAAGACCTGGAGAAAGACCTGCTGTACCAGAAATACAAAGACCAGGTAGGCGAGATCATTTCCGGTGAGGTGTATCAGGTATGGAACCGTGAGGTATTGATTCTGGACTCTGAGGAAAACGAATTGCTTATCCCTAAAAACGAGCAGATCCCCAAAGACCGCTACCGCAAAGGCGATGTGGTGAGAGCAGTTGTTCAGCGCGTTGAGATCACTAACGGTAATCCTAAAATCATTCTTTCCCGTACTTCTCCGCAATTCCTGGAGCGCCTGTTTGAAAACGAGGTTCCTGAGATTGCCGATGGCCTGATCACCATCAAGAAGATTGTACGTGAGCCAGGCGAGCGCGCCAAAGTAGCCGTGGAGTCTTACGATGACCGTATTGACCCGGTAGGTGCCTGCGTGGGCATGAAAGGTTCCCGTATCCATACCATCGTGCGTGAGCTGGAGAACGAGAACATTGACGTGATCAACTACACAGACAACATGGAGCTGTACATCCAGCGGGCGCTGAGCCCTGCCAAGATCAGCAGCATCAAGATAAACGAAGAAACGGGCCGCGCCTCTGTGTTCCTGAAGCCAGACCAGGTTTCCCTGGCCATTGGTAAAGGAGGTCAGAACATTAAACTTGCCAGCAAGTTAGTTGGTTTAGAGATTGACGTGTTCCGTGAAACCGAAGAGTTTGAAGAAGATATCAACCTGGAAGAATTCTCAGATGAGATTGAAAGCTGGGTTATTGACGAACTGAAGCGCATTGGTCTGGACACAGCCCGCAGCGTAATGGCCGTCAGCAAGGAAGATTTGGTGCGCCGCACAGAGCTTGAAGAAGAGACTGTGGAAGACTTGCTCCAGATCATCCGCCAAGAGTTTGATTCAGAAGAAAACAACTAGTGGTGCGCTTTATGTGCCGGGTTATTTGACCTTACCGGAGGGTGGGTGCCGTTTATGGCCTATTTTCCGGAAATCAGGACAAAAACGCGAAGTCGTTAAGGCCACCCCATCCTTTTTAATGAGTAAGAAACAAGTAACTACTAAAGTAAAATAAAACAGCATATTTGAACATGTCAGAAGAAAGAACGATGAGGCTTAAACAGGTAGCAACCACCTTGAACATCAGTATTTCCACTGTAGTGGAATTCCTGGGTAAAAAAGGGGTTGAGATCGAGAATAAACCTACTTCAAAAATTACCCCGGAGCAGTTCAATATGCTGTCGAAAGAATTTGCCTCTTCAATGCAGGCTAAGGCTGAGGCGGCGGAACTGAACATCGGGAAAAAGCCGCATGCGGAGCCTGAGCGTCCAGAGCCTAAGAAGCAGCCTGAGCCGGAACAAGAGATATTTATCCGCTCAAACCAGGTGAGATCACAGGGAGAGCCGCAGCGTACAGCTACGCCAACTCCTGCTCCTGTGGCGGCGGAAGCAACCCAAAAGCCCGCAGGTGGAAGCTCTTTGCCGGGTATCAAAATCCTGGGCAAAATTGACCTGGATGCCAAAGGCCGTCCAATTCCTAAGGCAGCGCCGGCTCCTGCTGCGCAAGCACCAGTAGCACCAGCTGCTCAGGCACCAGCTCCGGCACCTGCTAAACCGGCAGAAACACCGGCGCCTGCGCCAATACCTGCACCAGTTGTAACAACACCAGCTCCGGCGGCAGTACCAGCTTCTGCACCAGCGCCAGCTCCGGTTGCCCAAGCTCCGGTGCAAGCGAAAGCCCCTGAAGCTCCTGCCGTGACTGAAAGACCAGCTGCTCCGGTGCAGCCACAGGCTTCAGCACCAGTTGCTTTAACACCAGCTCCTGCTCCTGCTAAACCAGCAGAAGCGCCAGCTCCAACTTCGACTCCGGCTCCTTCGTCAGCTCCAACCCCGGCTCCGGCTCCGGTTGCTGAAACACCTAAGCCACAGGAAGCGCCTAAGCCTGCTCCGGCAGCACCTGCAGCACCAGTTCCCATGGTGGCTACGCCGGCAGAAAAACCTGCTGAACCAGCAGCTCCGACTCCTGAGCAAGGCACTATCAAGGCACAGGCAGATCAGCTGAAAGGCTTGACTGTACTTGGCAAGATTGAATTACCGGTGAGCGGTGGCCGTGGCAAAGGTGGTAAACCAGTGGCTTCTTCAGATGAGCGTCGTCGTGGAAACCAACCTGGCGGTGGTCAGGGCCAAGGTCAGGGACAAAACCAAGGCGGTGGAGATAAGAAAAAACGCAAGCGCATTGAAGTGCCTAGAACGGGTGCCCAAGGTGCTGGCGGAAACAATAACACTAATAACAACAATCAGCCGCAGCCTAACCGTGCCGGCGAAAGAGGCGGTGGAAACCGTCCGTTAGGAACCGGTCAGGCCGCTAATCGTCCGGGTGGCGGAAACCAACAGCATGGTGGACCGCGTCCGGGTGGCGGAGGTCATCATCAAGGACAGCGTCCGGGTGGCGGTGGCGGTAATCGTCCGGCACCGGCAGCTCCGCGGGCTGAATTAACGGATAAAGAAATCCAGGATCAGATTAAGGCTACTCTGGCCCGCTTGAGCGGCGGTAAAGGAAACCAGGGTAACCGTGCCAAGTACCGCCGTGAGAAGCGTTCTGCCGTGGCTGAGGCTGCCGATGAGCGTAGATTACAGGAGCAGCTGGAATCTAAGATTCTGCGCGTGACAGAGTTCGTGTCAGCTAATGACCTGGCGGCTCTGATGGACGTGAGCGTGAACGACGTGATCAAGACCTGTATGAACCTGGGTATGTTCGTGTCTATCAACCAACGTCTGGATGCAGAAGCCATCACCATCATTGCCGATGAGTTTGGCTATGATGTTCAGTTTGCTTCTGCTGAAGAAGAAGAGAACATTGGAGTAGAAGAGGTAGATTCAGAGGAGGATCTGGAGCCACGTGCGCCAATCGTTACCATCATGGGTCACGTTGACCACGGTAAGACTTCCTTGCTTGACTACATTCGTCGTTCTAAGGTAACTGCCGGTGAGGCCGGGGGTATTACCCAGCACATTGGGGCGTACCAGGTTACAACCGGAGATGGCAAGAACATCACGTTCCTGGATACTCCTGGTCACGAAGCCTTTACCGCAATGCGTGCCCGTGGTGCCAAAGTAACCGACGTGGTAATTATTGTGGTAGCCGCTGACGATAGCGTAATGCCTCAGACAAAAGAGGCGTTGAACCACGCACAAGCCGCTGGCTCACCTATTGTAATTGCCATTAACAAAGTAGATAAACCTACCGCTAACCCAGACAAGATCCGTGAGGAACTTGCCCAGTTGAACGTACTGGTAGAAGAGTGGGGTGGTAAATACCAAAGCCAGGAAATCTCGGCTAAAACAGGTCAAGGCATTGACGAACTACTTGAAAAAGTATTGCTGGAAGCCGAATTACTGGAACTGAGAGCGAACCCAGACCGCAGAGCAGTAGGTACTGTAATTGAAGCTGCCTTGGACAAAGGCCGTGGTTACGTAGCTACCGTGCTGGTACAGAACGGTACCCTGGAAGTTGGGGACGTAATGGTAGCCGGTTCGCACTATGGTCGTGTGAAAGCCATGACCGATGTGTTGGGCAAACGCCACAAGAAAGCCGGGCCGTCTACACCAATCCAGGTGTTGGGTCTGGACGGAGCGCCGCAGGCGGGTGATAAATTCGTGGTAATGGAGACGGAGCGCGAAGCCCGTGAGATTGCCGGCAGCCGTCAGCAGTTGCAGCGTGAGCAGAGCATGCGTACCAAGAAGCACATCACCCTGGATGAGATCGGTCGCCGTCTGGCTATCGGTACCTTCAAGGAGCTGAACGTGATTGTACGCGGTGACGTGGATGGTTCCGTGGAAGCGCTTTCTGACTCTTTATTGAAACTGTCCACCGAAGAGGTACAGGTGAATATCCTGTCCAAAGGTGTGGGGCAGATCTCCGAGTCAGACGTTCTGTTGGCTTCTGCCTCAGATGCGATCATCATCGGTTTCCAGGTTCGTCCGTCGGCCAACGCCCGCAGACTGGCAGAGAACGAGCAGATCGACATCCGTCTGTACTCTATCATCTACAACGCCATCAACGAGGTGAAAGACGCCATGGAAGGTATGTTGGCGCCAACCGTACAGGAAGTGGTAGTAGCCAACGTAGAAGTACGCGAGGTGTTCAAGATTTCCAAAGTGGGTACTATTGCCGGCTGTATGGTCACCGATGGTACCATCACACGGAACTCGAAAATCCGGGTGGTGCGCGATGGTATCGTGGTACACTCCGGCGAAATCCTGGCCCTGAAACGCTTCAAAGACGATGCTTCAGAGGTTCGCCAAGGTTACGAGTGCGGTATCAGCATCAAAAACTTCAACGATCTGAACGTAGGTGACGTAATTGAAGCGTATGAAGAGCGTGAAGTAAAACGGACGCTGTAATCTGCGAAAGAAATAGTATAAAATAGCTTGTAAAAGAAGGCCCCATCTGAAAAGGTGGGGCTTTTGTTTTTTTGCCATATTTCCCAAAGAAGGTGTTTTCGGGCTCTTTCTTTGAAAGAGAGGCAGAAACGGGAGAGGCAGTGCCGTCTCTTGAACCCAACAAAGCCACATAAAAGCAAAGGCCCTTCCATCTACATGGAAAGGCCTTTGCTTTTATGTTCTAAGAGGCTTGTTAGAAAAACAAGAACTTACGGTTACGCTTTTTCAGGCTTTGCTGGTAGAGTTTGCCGTCTGGGTTGTCCTTGTCAATCAGGCGTTTTGATTTGCGCTGCTTTACCTTGGGTGATTTAACCTTGTTCTTGTAGCTTCCCAAAGAAAAACCACCTCTTCCGTTTTCATATTTGTTATCGGGCATGGAGTAGCGCGGTCCGCTGTAAAAACCACCACTGGTTTTAGCTTCTGCAATGGCTTTCTGCCGATCAAGGAGCATTTTCCGGTCTACGTTAGCACTTGCCGACTGGCCTTTCTTTATACCATCCGGTCCGCGGCGGCTAGCTTCGCGCTTCTGTTTGCGGGGCTTCTGAGCCATGGCCTCAGCGGGCGTGCTAGCGCCTAGCACTAGCACAGACATGGCAAATACAACATATCTGAAGAAATTGACCATCATGAACAGGGAAGAGAAATTGGAATTTGAACTGTAACGTGGGATACAGCTTAACTGTTCCTTTTATCCGAACTTAAATTGAGTAAAAATATTATACTTTCCTAAGCTTACGGGCAAATAATATGCCATTTGAGAGTATTTTTCTGGGGTGAGCCCAAGAGAGAATAATCTGTGGGTATTTCTTTATATTTGCCCCTCTTATTTCTAAAAAAACTGACCTCTAGAAAATAGAACATGACCCAATACAACAACCTTCTGCTGGAGAACAAGGGCGGCATCATGGTGATTACGGTGAACAGACCTAACAAGATGAATGCCCTTAACATTGAGACAGTGAAGGAACTAAATACCGCCATGCAGGAGGTGTATGATGATCCGGAAGTGCGCGGAGTGATTTTGACGGGAAGCGGCGAGAAGGCGTTTGTGGCTGGGGCAGACATAGCGGAGATTGCTGAGCTGAACGAGGTGAACGGCAGACGCTTTGCGGAGCGGGGACAGGACGTGTTTTCTATGATTGAAGAAAGCCCCAAACCCGTGATTGCCGCGGTAAACGGATTTGCCTTAGGCGGAGGGTGTGAGTTGGCCATGGCTTGCCACATCAGAGTCGCCAGTGAGAACGCGCGTTTCGGGCAGCCGGAGGTGAACCTGGGCATTATACCCGGGTACGGCGGTACCCAGCGCCTCACGCAGTTAGTAGGCAAAGGCCGCGCCATGGAACTCATGATGACAGGCGATATGATCTCGGCGGCCGAGGCCAAAGAGTACGGTTTGGTGAACCATGTCACCGCACCCGAGGGACTTATGGAGAAGTGCCTGGAGATCATGCAGAAGATTGTAGCCAAAGCTCCTTTGGCGGTAGGCATGATCGTGGACTGCGTAAACGCCTGGTATGATAAAGAGGAAAACGGTTATCAGACTGAGGCCAATTCGTTCAGCCGCTGCTGCGGGTCAGATGACTTCAAAGAAGGCACTGCGGCGTTTTTAGAGAAGCGCAAACCTGTGTTCAAAGGCGAGTAGTGGTTCACCACCTCTCACATTAAACGCTATCCTTAACAAAATACCTGCTCCCGTTTTAGGCCCGGTTTCTAGAAAACAGGCTTGAAACGGGAGCAGACGTAAATACCGGGTTGCTTAACAAAGCAGCCTCAGATGTAAATCACCCGATTAGCCAACTATGAGTATCGCAAAAAAACTGCTGGGGCAAACGGCGGCGTATGGCTTGAGCAGCATTGTGGGGCGGGCCCTGAACTACCTGTTGGTGCCCCTTTATACAGGAATATTCGCCCGGGAAGAATATGCGGTGGTGACCAAACTGTACGCCATTGTCGCTTTTCTGAACATTGTGTATACCTATGGCATGGAAACGGCCTTTTTCAGGTATGCGAATAAACCAGGGGCCGACAGAAAGGACCTCTACAACAAAGTACAAAGCCTGGTTATCACCACCAGCCTTACGTTTACAGGTCTTTTGCTGGTGTTCAATTCCTCTGTTGCTGCGTCCTTAGGCTATGCCGGTAAGGAGGAGTACATTACCTGGTTGGCCATCACTATGGCTGTAGACGCCATAACCGCCATTCCGTTTGCCCGTCTGCGGTTAGAGAACAAGGCTGCCCAGTTTGCCATCATCCGCCTGTCCAACATTTTTCTGGTGATAGGCGGTAATCTTTTCTTCCTGCTTTTCTGCCGGCATGTGTACGAAGGGGAATATTTGCCGGAGTTACGTCCACTGGTGGAAGCCATTTATGATCCTAACTTGGGCGTAGGCTACATTTTTGTGGTGAACATGGTGGCCAACTTGTTGTTCATTCCCATGCTGTGGAAACAATTTGCAGACTTCCGGTTCAAGTTTTCCCTGGACGAGATGCGCCCCATGCTGGTGTATGCTTTCCCTATCCTGATCATGGGACTGGCGGGTGCCACCAATGAAATGCTCTCCCGTCTGATGTTGGAAGACTGGTTGCCGGAGGGGTTCTATCAGGGAATGACCAATGAACAGGCCCTGGGTGTTTTTGGGGCCAATTACAAACTGGCTATCATGATGAGCCTCATGATTCAGGCCTTCCGGTATTCGGCGGAGCCGTTTTTCTTTTCGCAGTCACAAGACAAGAACTCCCCGGCTACCTTTGCGGTGGTCATGCGCTGGTTTGTCATTGTCTGCGCCTTGGCCTATTTAGGCATTAGTGCCAATCTGGACATTTTTCAGCATTTCATCGGAAAACCATACCGCACCGGTTTGGAGATTGTGCCGGTGCTTCTGCTGGCCTATCTTTTCAATGGCGTTTATTACAACCTTACCGTTTGGTTCAAACTCACCGATAAGACCCAATACGGTACGTACATCACCATCTTCGGCGCTATCGTGACGGTAGTGGCAAACTTTGTCCTTATTCCGGTGCTGGGCTACATGGGTAGTGCTATTGCGGCTTTCCTTTGCTACTTTACTATGTCGGTGGTTTGCTATGCCATTGGGCAGAAGTATTTTCCGGTGCCGTATCCTATTAAGGCCATTTTTGGGTACCTTCTGCTGGCTACCGGGCTTATCTGGCTAGCCAATGTGGTGGAGATGGAGAACTTCTGGCTGCGGCAAGCCTACCACCTAGCGCTCTGTCTTGTGTTTGTGGCGGTGGTCTGGGTTGTAGAGAAACCGGGCCTGCGACGGATAAATAGTTAATTTTGTATATTAGCTTCCTATGAATACCACCCTTCCAGTTAAAGTCATCAATTTGGGCAAGCATCCGCTGCCGGCTTACGCCACAGAACACTCCGCTGGGTTAGACCTGCGGGCCAATCTGGAGGCGCCGGTTACCCTGAAACCCCTGCAGCGTACGCTTATCCCTACGGGTTTGAGCATTGAATTGCCCGAAGGCCACGAGGCCCAAATCAGGCCCCGCAGCGGACTTGCCTTCAAGCACGGCATTTCCATTGTCAACAGCCCCGGCACCATTGATGCCGATTACCGTGGCGAGATAAAGGTTCTGCTGGTAAACCTCTCAGACACCGATTTTGTGGTCGAAGACGGCGAACGCATCGCCCAGATGGTGGTAGCCAGATATGAGCGCGTGGCTTGGGAAGCCGTGGAGGAACTGTCAGAGACCCACCGGGGAGCGGGCGGATACGGCAGTACCGGTAAAAATTAAATTTTATATCTTCAGTTTTTACTCTATTTTCGAAAAAATAGGCTTAAAGCGGGAAACGCCTATATCTTAATTGGCGAAAAACCGTAGGTAGGCCATACTTAAGCAACCTATTCAAAAGACACTATGAGAATTATTGTACCAATGGCCGGCATGGGCAAGCGCATGCGTCCTCACACCCTTACTGTTCCTAAGCCTCTTGTACCTATTGCAGGAAAACCAATTGTGCAGCGTTTGGTGGAAGACATTGCTAAGGTGTGCCAGGAACCCATTGAAGAAGTAGCCTTTATCATAGGTAACTTCGGGAAAGAAGTGGAGGCCAAACTATTGAAGATTGCCGAGTCTGTTGGTGCCGTTGGCTCTATCCACTACCAGGACCAGCCTCTTGGAACGGCTCATGCCATTCTGTGTGCCAAAGACGCGCTGAAAGGCAATGTGGTGGTAGCGTTTGCTGATACCCTGTTCAAAGCCGATTTCAAACTGGATACTTCTGCCGAGGGAACCATCTGGGTACAGAAAGTAGAAGACCCGCGTCCGTTTGGGGTGGTGAAGCTGAACGAGCAAGGCCACATCACTGAATTTGTGGAAAAACCACAGGAGTTTGTGTCTGACCTGGCTATCATTGGTATCTACTACTTCAAAGACGGCGAGTACCTGCGTGATGAGCTGCAGTATCTGCTGGATAACGACATCAAAGACAAAGGCGAGTACCAGATCACCAACGCGCTGGAGAACATGAAGAGCAAAGGTTCTGTGTTCATCCCGGGCCAGATCTCTGAGTGGCTTGACTGCGGAAACAAAGATTCTACCGTGTACACCAACCAGCGTTACCTGGAGTACATCAAAGACGAAGAAGGTTTGGTAGCCAGCTCGGCCCAGTTAACCAACTCCGTGATTATTCCGCCGGTTTATGTGGGAGAAAACGTGGTGCTGAACAATTCAGTGGTAGGTCCGCACGTTTCTATCGGAAACAACACGCAGGTATCTGGCTCGGTGATCAGCAACAGCATTGTACAGGAGAGCAGCAAAGTAAATAATGCCCTGATCTCCAACTCAATGGTAGGGAACTTCGTTGTATATGAGGGCGTTCCATCTGACCTGAGCTTAGGTGACTACAACGTCCTGCGTGGCTAGTCAGGAAATTTTATTTTTATGCTGAAAAGAGGACTCACGATAGTGGCCGCTTTGTGCGGGATGGTGGTGGCGAGTGAGCAAAGCTTTGCCCAGTCTGAGCGCAAAAAAGAGAAGCAGAATTTAGCCGAGTCAACCGGTATGCCTTCTCTCACGCTTAGCCCGCAGGAGCAGCAGCTTAGTGAGTCCTATTTTCTGGAAGGCATGAAGTTTTTCGTGCTGGAAGAATACAACAAAGCATTAGACCGTTTTCAGCGGGCTTATGCCATTAGCCCGGCTAATGCCGCGGTCAACTACAAACTGGCCGAAACCAGCCTGCTGCTGGGCAATGTACGGGGCGCCTTGCCCTTCTCTAAAGCCGCTCTGGAGTTAGATCCCTCCAACCCTTATTACCATCTGCTGCTGGCCCAGATATACACCAATCAGCAGCAGTATGATGACGCCATCAAAGTCTACGCCCGGCTTACCCAGGAACTGCCGCATACAGAGCAGTACCTTTTCAACTTGACAGACCTCTATCTGGCCAAAAACAGGTTAGACGATGCCCTGCGCACTTTAAGCCAGATTGAAGAGAAATACGGCTTAATTGAGGAAATCTCGTTTAAAAAGCAGCAGATTTATCTAAAGCAGAACAAGCTGGAGCAGGCTCTGAAAGAAGGGGAGAACCTGATTGCCTCCAACCCCGAAGAAGCCCGTTACCTGTTGGCGCAGGCAGAAATATTAGCCGCTAACAAGAAAATTGCCGATGCCATCAAAGTAGCCGAGCAGGCTTTGAAAGTAGCCCCAGATAATGCCTACGGCCGCCTGATGCTGGCAGACTTGCTGCAGCAGCAAGGCAAAACCGCCGAGGCCGATGCCCAACTGGAGTTAGCCTTCGGGAATCCTTCGCTGGACATAGATTCCAAGGTGAAAATTCTGGTAGACTACATCCGTCGTTTACCAAACGAGAAGGTGGCGGCTCAAGCCATTAAACTGGCGGAACTCACCACTAGGGCGCACCCCAGGGAAGCCAAAGCCTTTGCCGTAGCCGGTGACATTTACGTGAACGCAGAGCGCAAACTGCCCGCCCGCGATAGTTACCTGAAAGCAGTAGCCCTTGACCCCGGCCATTACAAAATCTGGCAGCAGATTGTGGTGCTGGACGGCGAAATGAACCAGAACGATTCTCTGATTGCACACTCTGAGCGGGCGCTGGAGTTCTTCCCTAACCAGCCTATGTTCTGGTTCTACAACGGAACGGCGCACCTCATCAACAAGAATTATCCTAAGGCGGTTAAGTCTTTGGAATACGGCCGGCGTTTGTCTGCCACCAACCCAGATCTGCAATTACAGTTCAACCTGCAGTTAGGAGACGCCTACCACTCCATGGAGCAATTTGCTCTGTCAGACCAGGCTTATGAAGCCGTGCTGGCGCTGGACCCTAACAACCCGCATGCACTCAACAATTACAGCTATTTCTTGTCTATCAGAGGGCAAAATCTATTTAAAGCGAAAGCCATGGCTGGTACATTGGTTGCGCAGCACCCAGATAATCCCACGTATCTTGACACATACGCCTGGGTGCTGTACAAACTGAAAGAATACCAGGAGGCGAAACGCTTGCTGGAAAAAGCCGTAGCTGTCTCTTCAGATGCCACAATCATTGAACACTACGGCGATGTGCTTTACCAGCTGGGGCAGCGGGATTTAGCATTGAAGCAGTGGGTGCGCGCCAACCAGGTGGGGGGCGCCTCTGAGGGCATCAGCAAGAAGATCAAAGACAAGAAACTATATGAATAGCATCAAATACATCTACGCCTTTGGGTTGAGTTTACTGGTACTTGCCGGCTGTCAGAAGAAAGCTACTCCGGGCGCTTCCACCTCCACGGCACCAGAGACCCTGAACAAGGTAAGCGTAGTGAATACAGATTACACCTACTTCACCGCCAAAGGCAAGGTACAGAGTGAGAACAGTAAGCTCAGTGCCAACCTTACCCTGCGCATGAAGAAAGACGAAGTAATCTGGGCTTCAGTGCAGGCGTTGGGCTTTGAGGCGGCCCGCCTGAAGGTAACGCCAGACTCTGTGTATGTAGTAAACCGCCTGAAAGATGAGTACCTGGTAGGTTCTTATGACATGCTCCGGCAGCGGTTCAACGTAGACGTGGATTTCAAAACGTTGCAGGAAATCATCATCGGGAACTTTGTGCCCGGTGACCCTAAACGGGAGAAACTGGAGCAAGATGGTCCTATGCAGCACTTGCGTACCCTGCGCTCCAATCTGCAGATAGACCAGTACGTAGATACCACCCGCTACAAATTGAAACGGGCCGAGGTGCGTAACCTGCAGACCAAAGACTACATGAGTGTAGATTACCAGGAGTTTGAGGACGTGAACGGCAAACCGTTTGCCATGGCCTTGTTGCTTTCTATTCAGCAGCCCGAGGGGAACGCCGCCAAAACCAACGTAGTAGCGGTGAAGCACAGACAGGTTTCCACGTCTGAGACTTCCCTGGATTTCCCTTTTTCTGTACCTTCGAACTATGAACGTAAATAGGGCGGGGCTACTTTCAGTTTTCTTATTCTTTTTCTTGATTGGGTTGAATTCTGCAGAGGCGCAGCAGAAGAAAACTACCCGTACCACTTCCAGAACGTCAGCAAAAAAGGCGCCTGTCAAAAGTAAAGCGCAGTTGGAGCGCGAAAAAAATGCGAACCTCAAGCGCATTCAGGAAGCCAACCGCATATTGGCGCAAACCGCGCAGAAGAAACAGGCTTCTCTGGGTCAGTTGAATGTGATCAAAGAGAAGATAAATGTTCAGAAAGGTGTTATCAAAAACATTTCCTCTGAGATAGTTTACCTGAACCGGGATCTGCGCACCACAGAGGAAAAGGTGGCCCAGGCGCAATCAGACCTGCAGCGTCTTAAAAGGGAATACGCCCGCCTGATCTACGCTGCCTCTAAAACGGCTAACAGCTACAACAAACTCATGTTTCTGTTTGCCTCTGATTCTTTTAACCAGATGATGCGGCGCATGCGCTACCTGCGGCATTACACCGAGGCCCGGAAACAACAGGCCGCCGCCATTGAATCTGTCCAACAAAACCTAAGCAGCCAGCTGAACACGCTCACGTCACAGAAGCAGCAGAAGAAAAGCCTCTTGAACGTGCAGCTGAAGGAAAACCAGAACCTGGTTTCCATGCACGACCAGCAGGACCAGGTAATCCAGCAGCTGAGCTTGCAGGAGCAGTCTTTGAAGCAGGAAGTGGAGCAGCGCCAAAAAGCGGTTCGTCAATTGGATAAACTGATTGCGGCCATCGTACGGGAGGAAATTGCCAGAGCTGCCCGTGCTGCCGAAGCGGCCGCCAGAGCCAAAGCCGCGCGGGAGGCAGCCGCCAGAGCCGCCGCTGCAAAAGCCGGAAAACCCGCTCCTGAAACGGCTACCGGTGCTGCGGAGAGTGCCCCTGCTAGAGCTAAAACCACCGTTTCCCGCACCGATAGGGTGACACTTACCCCCGAAGCAGCGGCTTTATCTTCTAACTTCGCCAACAACAAGGGACGTTTCTCCTGGCCCGTAGAGCGTGGGTTTATCTCGCAGCGCTTCGGGCGGCAGGCACACCCGGTGCTGAAAGGCGTAGTGGTAGAGAACCGCGGTATTGACATCCAGACCGGAGCCAACGAGAAAGTTAGGGCTATTTTCGGCGGCAAAGTGCTGGCGGTGCATACCATTCCGGGTATGAATAACATTGTGATGGTGCAGCACGGCGAGTACTTCACGGTGTACGCCAAACTGCGCTCGGTGAGCGTGACCGAAGGCCAGGAAATCACCACGAAACAAACCATAGGCACGGTATACACCGATGCCGAGGGGACCTCTGAACTTCAGTTCCAGATCTGGAAAAACCAAACCAACCTTAACCCACAAGGCTGGTTGCTGCCTAAATAAGAAAAGGTGTTTCGAGCCCGATTTCTGAAAATTGGGCCTGAAACACCTTTCAATTAGATTGATCCATTAGGGATAATTCCTGTAGTTGCCCTTCCTCTTCATGAGGTGACCAGCGCAGTTTGCGTTGTTGGTGAGAACACCAACAACGGCGGAGTTTCTGCTTAGGAGTTGCTTTTTAAACAGAAACTTCAATTTGGCCTGTTTTCAGAGAATCAGTCCAAAAACGCAAATACCTTTCGTTCTTAATATTTCTCGCTTTCTGCTCCTGAGCTATGACAAGGAGTTTCTCCGTTTTAAGCTCCTTTTTCAGAAAGCGGCCCTAAAATGCTTAATGGATCAGCGTTTGTAAATCAGGAAAACGGCTGGTTGTTTGTGCAGATCGGGTACTTTGCCTTTCCAGTCCGCGATGCGGAGGGTTTTGATGAACTCGTTGGGGCCCGTGATGTTGGCCGCGATGCAGAGCTTGGTGTCTTTGCTGAGGTGCTGTAACAAGTCGTCTATCATTTGCCGGTTGCGGTAGGGAGTCTCCATAAAAATCTGGGTTTGGTCTTTCTGCACCATCTCCTTCTCCAATGCTTTCAGCGCCTGAATGCGGTCACGCTTCTCAATGGGTAAATAGCCGTGGAACGCGAAAGACTGCCCGTTAAAGCCCGAGGCCATTAAGCCCATCAGAATCGCCGAGGGACCTACCAGGGGCACTACTTTCACGCCGTGTTGGTGCGCCAGCCGGGCCAGTTCCGCGCCCGGATCGGCCACGCCAGGACAACCGGCCTCCGAAATCACCCCCGCATCTTGACCCGCGAGCAGCGGTTTCAGGGCCGCCGTCAGTTCCGCGTCAGAGGAATTCTTGTCAATGACTGTGATCTGCAGTTCCTCAATGGTCTGCGAAGGCGCAATGGATTTGATGTACCGGCGGGCGGTGCGGGCATTCTCCACCAGAAAGTACTTGAGCTGCGCGGTGACTTCGGCCACTTGCCGGCAGATGACCGCCGAGGCGGTGTCTTCGGCCAGAATGGTAGGAATCAGGAAAAGAGTGCCTTTGGCGGGAGTGCTCATAATGGTTTGTAAAAGGGTAGAACCGCAACGGCGGGCGGCTCTACAAGTAATAGATCAAAGTTGATGTGCCTAAGCTTGCAGAAACTGCATGGTTAAGCGGTAAAACTCCTGCGGTTGCTCGGCGTGCAGCCAGTGTCCGGCGTTGTCAATGGTTTCTATCCTGGAATTTGGAAAAAGCGCTTGAATCTGCGCCGCATCTTGCTCTGGTTTGATGTAGCGCGAGTTGCCGCCCCGCAGAAACAGCGTGGGTTTGGTGAAAGGTGTTTCAGACTCAATGTTGCCCAGAATGTACGGCAGGTTGCGTTCAATGGCATCCAGGTTCAGGCGCCAAGCAAAGCTGTTATCGTCCTGGCGGTACAGGTTCTTGAGCAGGAACTGGCGGGTGCCAATATCTGGCACATTCTGGGCCAACTGAGCATCGGCTTCCTGCCGACTTTGGATGGCGTTTAAATCAATGGACCGGAAACCGGCGATGATCTCGTCGTGGTGCGGCGGGTAAGCCTTCGGCGCGATATCAGCGACTAGCAATTTGGCCACTTTGCCAGGGTTCTGCAGCGCGAAGTTCATGGACACCTTGCCACCCATGGAATGCCCAATAAGGTAAATGTCCTGCAATTGGTGTTGCTCCACAAACTCCAGCAGGTCATCGGTCATGAGCTGGTAGCTGAACTCTTCTGAGTGCGGCGAGCGGCCGTGGTTGCGCAGGTCAATGAGGTACACCTGGTAGGTTTTGGAGAACTCCTTGCCCAGGGTCTGCCAGTTGTCCAGGGTCCCGAAGAGGCCGTGTAAGATGAGCAAAGGCTGGCCTTCGCCCATGGTTTTATTATTTAATTCCATAATAGGAGGGTTGAGTGCGAGGTTGGTTTCTGGCCTGTTTTACAGAAAACAGACCCATTTCGTTCTGGTCTGGTACGGCACCCGCGGCCAAAGCGCCTTCAGTTGCTCTAAATCCATGAACAGAGACGTGATTCTCACCTGGCGGCCGTCATATAAGAACAACGTGAGGTACCGGTAAGAGCTCCAGAAAAAGCGTCTTGATGGGCTCCTGGTTTCCTGGATCTCGCGGATGTACTGTTGGTTCAGGAGATATTTTCCGGAGGGCTGCAGTAGCAACGCGGTTTTGGTCTCTTTTTCCAATTCCAGCGCATTTTCCCGCTCGTGGCGCCAATACTGGAAGTGCACCAGCAACGTAGGCAGCGCGAACAGAAACAGCACAGAGCCCAACCCAATAGCGATGCCTTTTTCCAGCGGCGTAGGGTTCTGGTCGCGTAGGAGCAGACTCAGCATGGAAGCACCCAGCCAGCAACTCAGCAATGACCAGAAAATCATCTTGAACTGCCGCATAGACGAGAGGTAGTACACCCGCTGCTGCTTCTGCATAAGCCACCCCAGGAACCGCACCGCAAACTGCGCCGCAATGATAAAGGCCGTTATCTTAAGCAAGAGACCTAGCATGAGCAGATGCAGCCGAGCGGCATTTTAAGGCAGTTTTGCTGGAAATAAGCCGGAAACAGAATGTACCGCATTAGAAATTCAATTGGCGCAAATACAACTGGATGGTGTTCTCCAGACCCAGGTACAGCGCATCACAGATGAGGGCGTGGCCAATGGAAACCTCGTCCAGATTGGGCAGCTGTTCTCTCAGGTAACGCAGGTTGTCCAGGTCCAGGTCATGGCCGGCGTTCAAACCCAAACCACATTCTTTCGCTACGCGGGCGGCCTCGGCGTACGGCTTTACGGCAGCCTCGCGGCCGGAGTGGTACTGGTGGGCGTAGGCCTCGGTGTAGAGCTCAATACGGTCGGTGCCGGTTTGGGCGGCGCCTTCCACCTGGGCGTTGATGGGGTCCACGAAGATGGACGTCCGGATGCCTTCGGCTTTGAACTGGCCAATCACATCCACCAGAAAATCTTTGTGCTTGAGGGTATCCCAGCCGGCGTTGGAGGTGATGGCATCAGGGGCATCGGGCACCAGGGTCACCTGCTCGGGCTTCACGGCGAGTACCAGTTTGATGAAATCGGACGTGGGATTGCCTTCGATGTTGAACTCGGTGGTCACCACTTTTTTCAGATCGTACACATCCTGGAAACGGATGTGCCGCTCATCGGGCCGCGGATGAACGGTGATGCCCTGCGCGCCAAAGCGCTCGCAGTCCAGGGCGGCTTGTACTACATTGGGACGGTTGCCGCCGCGGGCGTTCCGTAGCGTGGCTATTTTATTTATATTTACGCTCAGTTTCGTCATGTTGGTCTTACGTTAGCGTTGCTCCTCATGGATGGGGCAAAGATAAAAGAAACTTGACGTCACGCGTCTACTCATTTGTGACCCCGGTGCCTTGGCACCTTTACTGTTTATAAAACTATGAGCCTAAAAGAAAAAGTAGAAGCCGGCATTAAGCAAGCCATGCTGGCGAAAGATAAAACCCGTCTGCAAGCCCTGCGCGGCATCAAGTCTCAGATTCTATTGGCCGAGACCGAGAAAGGCGGCGTACAAGCCCTCACTCCGGATACCGAGCTGAAGCTGCTGACCAAAGCTGCTAAGCAGCGCCGCGAGTCTGCCGAAGTGTACCGTTCCCAGTCCCGCCCGGACCTGGAGGAAATTGAGTTGGCCGAGCTGGCCGTGATTGAAGAATTCCTGCCGCAGCAATTGGACGAAGGAGACCTGCGCGAGCGTTTGTTGGAGATCATCCAGCGCGTGGGTGCTTTGGGCCCTTCTGATATGGGCAAAGTGATGGGCGTGGCTTCCCGTGAGTTGGCCGGCCAAGCCGATGGGAAAGCCATCTCCAATGCGGTGAATGCGTTGTTAAATAACCCTAACGCCTAATTCTACCCAAGGGTGAGTACGTTTGACCTTTTCTTGCTATTGCCGGTAGCCTACGGCGCGTTTCGGGGCTTCTTTAAAGGATTGATCTTGGAAATAGCCTCCTTGGCCACGTTCGTGATCCTCACGGTTTTCGGGATGAAGCTGGTGGGCCTGGTGACGCCGCCCGTGCACAAATGGCTGGGCGACAGCGCCGGTTTTCTGCCGTTCCTGCCGTTTCTGCTGGTGTTCATCGGCATTGGGTTTGTGGTGCGGTCTATTGGCATGGTGGTGAAGAAAGGCGTGCATCTTACTCCCTTCGGGATGATGGATAACCTGATTGGTGCCGGCATTGGCGCGGCCAAATGGGGCATCGCCATCTGTCTGTTGGTGTACTTCGCCAATGCCACCGGCTTGGACACCACTTTCCAGACGGTGCGGGAATCTGAGGTGTATCCGTACTATCTGCAGGCCGCTCCCGGGGTGTGGACGTTTGTGCAATGGATCATCCCCTTCGGGCGGGAAGCGTTAGAGTCTTTCGCGTAAGTAATCTCAACAATTCTTATGAACTCCGTTTTGGGGCTGTTTTACAGAAAACAGGCTCAGAACGGAGTTTGAGTATTTGCCTGTTCCAGATTAGCTGCAGGCTGTTTTAGGTCAGTTTTGCTCAAATCAGGCGTAAAACAGGCATACCTTTTTCTCTTCGTTTGCGTTTCTTCTCTGTGCTGTTGCTTTTAGATAATTTCGATTCCTTTACCTACAACCTCTATGATTATTTCCGGCAGTTAGGAGTAGAGGTAGAAGTGCGCCGGAACGATGTGCCTTTAGAAGAGTTGCAGGCCCTGCCCATTGAAGGCATTGTATTGTCGCCGGGGCCGGGCACGCCGGAGAACGCCGGGGTGATGCCTGCCGTCATCAATTACTACCATGACCGCTTGCCTATGCTGGGTATTTGCCTGGGGCACCAGGCGCTAGGGCTGTTTTTCGGGGCGATGGTGGTGAAAGGCCTCAGGCCCATGCACGGGAAATTGTCTGAGATCTACTGCGAGCCAGATCCCATTTTTGCGGGACTTCCGGCCAAAATTCCGGTAGTGCGTTACCATTCACTGGTGGTGCAGGACGCACCGGCAGACCTGGTGCCGCTGGCCCAAACCGCCGAGGGTGAACTCATGGCGTTCAGGCACGCGCATCTGCCTCTCTATGCCTTGCAGTTCCATCCGGAGGCTGCTTTGACCCAACATGGGCTGGATATGCTCAGAAATTGGGTGAATATTGCTAATATTACATCCCTATACTAGTTTCTACTTACTATCAATACAAGCGATTTTCTCACATGAACTTGGAAATCAAGAAGGAAGGCGGGTTTGAATACATTGATGAAGGCGAAGGCGATGTGCTTTTGCTTTTGCACGGTCTGTTTGGCGCGCTCAGCAACTGGCAAGGTGTAGTTTCTTATTTCCAAAGGAATTACCGGGTGGTGATTCCGCTCATGCCGCTGTACGAGATGCCTTTGCCGCAGGCCAGCGTACCCGGCTTAGTAGAGTTTGTGGAGGAGTTTGTGGCGCATAAAAATTTGACTGCGCTTAGTCTGTTAGGAAATTCTCTGGGCGGCCACGTGGCCCTGGAGTATGCCATCAAGAATCCAGACAACGTGAAACGGGTGGTGTTGACGGGCAGCTCCGGGTTGTTTGAAGATTCCATGGGCGGCTCGTTTCCTAAGCGCGGCAACTATGAGTTTGTGAAGGAACGCGTGGCCTATACGTTCTATGACCCTGCGGTGGCTACCCAGGAACTGGTAGACGAGGTGTTTGATATCACCAACAGTAACCCTAAAGTGCTCCGGATTATCTCTATTGCTAAGTCTGCGCAGCGAAATAATTTAGGAAAAGATTTAGGGAAAATTTTAGCGCCTACGCTGCTCATCTGGGGCCTAAATGATACCATTACGCCGCCAATGGTGGCGCATGAGTTCAACAGATTGATCCATAATTCAGAACTACACTTCATTGATCATTGCTGCCACGCACCAATGATGGAACATCCGGACGCCTTTAACAGTATCTTAGAGAGATTTCTGATAAAGACTGCTTCCGTATGATAGCTGAAGAACTGATAAACCAGATGGTTCCGCCCCTCAAACTCACGGACACCGGCGAGAAAGCCGTGCGGTGGATGGATGAGTTTCGGCTGAACCAACTGCCTGTAGTTAAAAACCGCAAATACTTAGGACTGATCACCGAGGAGAATGTACTGGAGGCCAAGAACCCAAAGCAGGTATTAGAGAACATTCCTTTCGACTTTGAGCACGTGCACGTGCAACAGAACCAGCACTTCTATAATGTGATGGAACTGGCCATCAAAAACAAAGTGCAGGTGGTGCCCGTGCTGGATGATTTGCAGGAGTATTTAGGCGTTATAACGGTCAATGACACCATTGCTGCCTTCGGGCAAATGTCTGCCTTACAAGGTCAGGGCGGTATTCTGGTGCTCTGCATGGCCGAACGCGACTACTCTCTTAGTGAGATCAGTAGGTTGGTAGAGTCAAACAATGCCAAAATTCTGAGTGCCTACGTCTCCCCAGACGAAGCAGATATCTTCAAGATGAAGTTAACCTTGAAGATAAATACTGTTGAATTATCCCGCATTGTGGCCACTCTTGAGCGGTTTGGGTACAAGATTACCGCTCAGTTCCATGATACAAGCAGCACGCCAGAAGACCAGGACAGACTGGATATGCTGCTGCGTTATTTAAATATTTAAACTTTCTATATATTTAGAGCCTATATGTGTTCTCCTGAGGGCGGAATACGTATAGGTTAATTTTTTAGCACAGTTCACTATGAAAATCGCAGTAGTTGGCAGACCTGTAAAGGAGGAAGTGATTCCTTTTGTAGGCCGGCTATTTGACCTTCTGCTACGGCAGGGGATTGCGATTACTGTGGCAGACCACTTTGCCGAGTCCTTGGCTCCTTTCATGCCCATCCCGGCGCAAACCGAGGTTTTTACCCGTAACACCAGCCTGAAAGATGTGTCTTACATGCTCAGTTTAGGCGGAGACGGCACCCTTCTAGATGCAGTGACCTACGTAGGGGCTTTGCAAATTCCTATTATGGGCATCAATATGGGGCGCCTGGGTTTCTTGGCTTCTGTGCCCTACGCTCAGTTAGAATTTGCGGTAGATTCTTTACTGAAAGGACATTTCACAT
The DNA here is from genome assembly GCF_017355955.1 of Sabulibacter ruber. GTDB lineage: Bacteria > Bacteroidota > Bacteroidia > Cytophagales > Hymenobacteraceae > Nibribacter > Nibribacter ruber_A. Next base: position 638,216 of record NZ_JAFFID010000002.1, read on the forward strand.
TAGAGGATAGGTCTCTGATTCACCTGGATAGCGACCAAGAAGTTTTTGACGGTATCAACTTTGGATTGAATGAATTTTCAATTTTAAAGCGAGATACTTCTTCCATGATTGCGGTGCATACATACATTGACGGTGAATACCTAAACTCCTATTGGGCAGACGGTTTGATAGTGGCAACCCCTACTGGTTCCACCGGTTATTCATTGTCCTGCGGTGGTCCGGTGATGATGCCCCAGACAAACAATTTTGTAATCTCTCCCGTATGCCCTCATAATTTGAACGTGCGCCCCCTTGTGGTCTCAGATAAGAGTGTTATTTCATTTGAGATTGAAGGAAGAAGCACAAGATATTTGGTGTCGTTAGATTCCAGGTCCAGGCCGGTGGATGCCTCCATCCAATTAGCCGTTAGGCGGGAAGATTTCAACGCCAGATTGATAAAGTTAAACCAGGTTAATTTTTTAACAACACTTAGGACTAAAATGCATTGGGGACTAGATCAACGAAATGGATAAGTAAAATCAGAATATAAAAAAATCCTATATACCTACTTGTGGTATTAAAAAAAGGTATAATTTTGTCCTGCTAGGGCAAGTACGCTTGCAAATGATTCGTAATTCAGTAATAGTTGATGGCATGAAAAAAATTTTCTCTACTTCTTTAATTTTGTTTATTCTCATTACCACTGCTTTAACAGAGGCAGAAGCACAACGTTTTAGTAGGAGAAATCTTTACAATAGTGTAGGGGTTAGCTTGAACGCCATGAACTACTTTGGCGACGTTACCCCGGAGTCAGACTTTACTAGCTTACGTCTCAACTCTACTCGCCCAAGCGTTTCTGTGCATTTCACCCGCAAGTTTACTCCCCGGATTTATGGTAGAGCTGCTCTTTCCTGGGGCAGAATCACCGGAGATGACAGCAAAAGCGCCGATTTCTCTGAGCCAGAAAACGAGCCAAGATATAAGCGTAACCTGAGCTTTAGAAATGACATCAAAGAACTGAGCTTAACGGGTATCATTGATCTTTTTGAAAACCGCAGAACATACCTGCGTCGCCCAGATTTTACTCCTTATGCCTTTTTAGGCGTAGCTGTTTTCCATCACAATCCTAAAGCATACTATGGCGGTAGTGACTTGCTGGCCGCTGGATGGTATGAGTTACAGCCGTTAGGAACAGAAGGACAATATGCAGAGCGTAATCAAGATGATTATCCAGAGCCTTACAAGAAAGTTCAGTTTGCCATTCCTTTTGGACTGGGTGTTAAATATAAACTTGCTAGAAGCTGGGATGTGGCATTTGAAATCACCTGGCGCAAAACCTTCACTGACTATCTGGATGACGTAAGCACTGTTTATGCAGATAAGAGTGACTTGAGCCGCACAGCCGCAATTCTGTCTGACAGAAGTGCTGAAAACGAAAGAGCCAGAAACGGTCAGTATAATATAATTACTGAAGGAGAGTTCTCTAGATTAGAAGGTTACGGCCGTAAAGGTGACCAAAGAGGCGATACCTCAGATGATGACTGGTACATCTCAACCGGATTTTCTCTAAATTATATCCTAGCCCCTGCAAGAAGAGGACCGAAATTCCGTTAATCCGGAAACACCTTTTACTTTGAGTACATGATTTTACCGAAAATACGCACACTCCTTATTTGCACGATTGTACAAATAGGGAGTGTTTTTTTTGCTTCAACTTCTTTTGCCCAGCAGCAAACAGGCCAGCCAAGAACAACTTCTGAGATTGGAATTGGCCTTGGTGGGGTGGTATACAAAGGCGAAGTAGCGCCCCGGTACAGGTTAAGAGGAAACAGACCGGCGCTTAACCTGTTCTACAAGAAGGATATTTCTAGTGCAGTTGCCTGGAAGGTAGGCCTTCTGATTGGTAGAATACATGCCGAAGATGCTACTGAAAGAACATCTGCTTTCGCAAAAGATTTGCCGTTGGGGATCTATAGAAGAGCTGATGTGACTACGAGCTTGCTGGAGCTAAGCGGCGGTATTGATTACAATTTCCTTGACTACTATGATTTCAGACGTAATGTAAGATGGACGCCTTACTTTACAGTGAATGTAGCAGGAGTACTTTATAATAATAAGACAACAGCAGTAAATCCTGAGATTATCTATCCTGCAGGAAGCGGGAAAGACGAGGCTTACAGAACCGGCCTTACCTTAGCGGTTCCGGTTGGTGCGGGAGTCAAATACGCCCTTTCCGAGCATTGGAACTTAGGCTTTGAAGCGGGAGTACGCGTTCTGTTTACTGACGAGTTTGATAACCTGAGCTCGCAGAATGAACAGGTCATGAATAAGTACGATAGAGATTTGTACTTCTACAATGGTGTAAGCATTTCCTATACTTTCTATAAAATTAATTGCCCTGTTAAACCCGCTCGTAACAAGAGGACTGAATAAGTATAAGTGAAAAGTCCTAAGCTTTTCCTAAATTGCATTGAAATTTCTTTTTGATGAGCCTTAAGGAAAAGATAGACACAGGCAATTTGCCCCAACATATTGCCGTTATCATGGACGGAAACGGAAGATGGGCAAAGAAAAAGGGCAACCTTAGAATTTTTGGCCACCAGAATGCCATCACAGCTGTGCGTGATACAGTTGAGGGTGCGGCTGAGCTTGGTGTTAAGTTTTTGACCCTTTATGCCTTTTCTACGGAAAACTGGTCCAGACCTAAGTATGAGGTAGATGCCCTTATGCAGTTGCTGGTAAGCACAATTCGTAAGGAGACAGAAACGTTAAACAAAAATAATATCAGGTTACAATCCATTGGTGATTTGGCGGCCTTGCCTTCTGCTTGTAGAAAGCAGCTGGAAGAGGCAATTGAGATGACCAGCCAAAATACCCGCATGACCTTGGTGGTGGCATTAAGCTATAGCGGCCGGTGGGAGCTGATCAATGCCATGCAGAAAATGGCAGCCATGGTAAAAGCGGGAGAGTTGGAACCTGAGGCCATTAATGAAGCCGTTGTTCAGAGCTGTTTGAATACGGTTGGCATTCCTGATCCTGAGCTTCTGATCAGAACCAGCGGAGAACAACGGATCAGTAACTTCTTGCTTTGGCAGTTAGCTTATACAGAACTGTACATCACAGATCTTCTGTGGCCTGACTTTAGGAAAGAACATCTTTATGAAGCCATACTTTCTTTCCAGCAACGTGAGCGCCGGTTTGGAAAGACAAGCGAACAATTACAAAAAGCACATTCTTAATGAGTAAGTACTTTTGGCTGTTATGCCTTTTAGTGACGTCTGGTATAACTGCCACAGCACAAATCAGACTGGGTGTAGGAGGCGGTAATGCCCAGACATCCGTTGATTATGCCAATCCTCGGAAATACGAAATTGGAGGCATCACCGTCAGTGGTGCCAGGTTCTTAGATCCTACTACGTTAATTTCCCTGACGGGGTTAAAAGTAGGAGACCAGATTGATGTTCCTGGAGACGCTATTTCCCGGGCAATCCAGAAGCTTTGGGATCAGGGTATTCTGGGCGGGGTAGATGTGCGTGCCACTAAAATTGAGGGCGACAAGATCTACCTTGATTTCTTTTTGACAGAACGTCCTCGGTTATCAAGATTTGATTTCTCCGGAACAAGCAAGTCTCAGGCAGAAGACCTCCAGAAAAAGATTGCCCTAAACAAGGGAAGAGTAGTGACAGATGCAGTCCTAAACTCAACCCGTACTACTGTTCAAAGATTCTTTCAGGACAAAGGCTATCTGAATACGCAGGTAGTTATCAGACAAATCCCTGATTCAGTTATTGCAAACAGCGTCTCCCTTGAAATCAGAGTTGATAAAGGGGAGAAGGTACGTATTGGCGAAGTAGATATAGAAAGAATCAACGCTGCTACTGATAAAATAGAAAAAGGCGGTATTGCTGGGTTCTTTTCTGGTATTTTCGGGGATGATGAGGAAATGACTTTCAGTGAAACAAAGCTGAAACGTCAGTTGAAAAAAACCAAGGAGAAGAAGTTCTATAAGATCTTTACCGGTGCTAAGTTCAACAAAACTGAGTACGAAGAAGATAAAAAGCTTCTCATTGACTTCTACAACAAAGAGGGCTACCGTGATGCCTCTATTGTTTCTGATTCCATCTACAAAATCAGCGATGATAGAATTGGGGTCAAATTGGTAGTGGACGAAGGCCGTAGATATTATTACCGCAACATCACCTGGAGTGGAAACTATCTCTATGACGATGCTTTCCTTGCCAGAGTATTGGGCCTGGAGAGAGGAGATATTTATAACAGAGAAGAGCTGGATAAACGTCTGAACTATAACCCTAATGGGAATGATATCACATCCCTTTACATGGATGATGGTTATCTGTTCTTCCAGATTGAGCCAGTAGAAGTTGCTGTAGTAGGCGACTCCATTGATATTGAGATGCGCTTGAGCGAAGGTTCACAAGCTACCATCAACTCAATCACTGTTGCAGGTAATACCAAGACTAGCGACCACGTAATTCTGCGTGAATTGCGCACATTGCCAGGTCAGAACTTTAGCCGTTCTGCCCTGATCAGATCGCAGCGGGAGCTTTCTAACCTTGGCTACTTTGACCCGGAAAAGATTGGAATGAACCCGGTGCCAAATCCGGAGAATGGAACAGTTGATATCCATTATACAGTAGAGGAGCGACCTAACGACCAGATCACCCTCTCCGGTGGTTGGGGTGGTGGCCTTGGTGCTGTTGGTACCGTTGGTCTGGTGTTGAATAACTTCTCCCTGCGGAAAGCTACTGACTGGAAACAATGGAGACCTGTTCCGTCTGGAGATGGTCAGCGCTTGGCTCTGAACATTCAGGCAAACGGAAAAAGATACCAGTCTTACTCTTTGTCCTTTACTGAGCCGTGGTTAGGTGGCCGGAGACCAAACTCCTTAACCGTAAGTTTGAGCAAGTCTATCCAGCGTTTCAATGAGCGTGATGAATTTGGTCAGTTGCAGGATGCATTCATTGACATTACTGGAGGTAGCGTAAACTTAGGACGTAGACTTCGGTGGCCAGATGATTATTTTACCTTGAGTAATTCAATCTCTTACTTCAGGTATAATATGAGCAATGGCTCTACCATCTTTAGAGGATACTCTGAGGCTAACCAAATATCTGATGCGAACAATATTTCTTTCATCACGTCCTTTGCTCGCTCCAGTATTGACAACCCTACGTACACCCGCTCTGGTTCTTCTATTGGGTTGAACGTGACCTTTACACCACCTTACTCTTTGTTCAGAGATAATGTGAATTCCTTCCAGTGGATTGAGTTCCACAAATGGATGTTTGATGCTTCATGGTTCCATTCATTAAGCGGAGACGGCAAACTGGTGTTGAACACAAGAGCGCACTTCGGTTTCATTGGAACGTACGGTTCTGGCAAAACTATTGGTCCGTTTGAGCGCTTCAAGTTGGGTGGTTCTGGTTTAGGAGGTGGTTCCTTCATTGTTGCCACTGACTACATTGGCTTAAGAGGGTATGAAGACGAAAGTATCTCCCCTAATGCAGCCGGTGGTATCGCTTTCAACAAATATGTGGCTGAACTGCGCTATCCAATTTCATTGAACCCTGCCGCTACGGTTTATGTTCTTGGTTTTGCCGAGGCAGGTAATAACTTTGGAAGCTACCGTGAATACGATCCGTTCAAACTATATCGTTCTGTAGGGGTAGGAGCCAGGGTATTTATGGCTGCCTTCGGTTTGTTAGGCTTTGACTATGGATGGGGGCTTGATACAGTGCCTGGTCTACCAGGTGCTAGCGGTGGTCAGTTCCACTTCATCATTGGTCAGCAAATCAGATAATTGGAACAGAATTTGATAAGTAAAGAATGATGAAAAGGTTAGGGTGCGTTCTATTGATATCTTTTTTCTTTCTTTTTGGGAAAGAAGTCAATGCACAGCGCTTTGGCTATATAGATTCTGGTTTTATCTTGCAAAAAATGCCCGCCTATGCTAATGCCCAAGCTGAAGTAGAAAAACTCTCTCAGTCTTGGCAGAAGGAAATTGAGAATATGCGGGCGGAACTAGATAAGCTTCAAAAGAGTTATCAGGCTGAGGAGATCCTGCTTACACCTGATATGAAGGTGAAGCGGCAAGAGGAAATCAACAAAAAAGACACCGAGATAAGAGAGTTTCAGCGCAGAATGTTCGGGTTTGAAGGTGCTTTGTTCAAAAGACGCCAGGAACTCATCAGACCAGCGCAGGATCAATTATTTGAGGCTGTAGAAAAGATTGTCCGTCAGCGGGGATTGAATTTTATGTTTGACAAATCTGGCGATGTGGTGATGCTGTACACAGACCCTCGGCATGATTACACAGAGTTTGTACTGGAAGAACTTGGTTTAGCTTCTAAGGAACAGAATGCGGCAGGTGCCCAGCCGGCAAATGCATTGAGAGATGATCCGGCTGATATTCCTCCACTGCCTGAAGGAGCCACAACCCCAGCAAATCCAACTAACAAGAAAACTCAAACTTCCCGCCCACCGGCACCAGTAAAAAAGAAAAACAACTAAACAACCTAAGTAACCTAAGATGAACAAATTGAAATCTCTGTTGGTAGCAGCTTTCTTATTAGTGAGCGTAGCTTCATTTGCGCAGTCAGGAACTGTGAAAATTGGGTATACCAACGCGAACTACATCATTAGCCAGTTGCCTGAGAGCCGTCAGATTGAATCTGATCTGAAAGCGCACAGCGGCCAATTGGAGAAAGAACTTCAGAACAAGTACAAGTCTTATCAGGAGAAAGTTGAAGCCTATAAAAAAGGTGCTGGCCAGATGACTGATGTGGTACGTGCTGATAGAGAAAAAGAATTGACTACGTTACAAGCTTCTATTGAAGAGTTCCAGCGTAATGCAGATGCTTCTTTGCAGAAAAAAGAGCAGGAAAAACTTCAGCCTGTAATGGAGAAAATCCAGAAGTCAATTGACAAAGTAGCAAAAGAGAACGGTTATACCCACATCTTTACTGCTGAGGCTTTGTTGTATGGTCCTGAGGACGGAAACGCTTTCACTGACTTGGTGTTGAAGGATCTGGGGGTAACTCCTGCTCCTAAAGGCGCTCCTGCTGCTTCTGCAGCTACTCCTGGTGCCTCAACTCCAAAGCCATCTGTTTCTTCTTCAGCTCCTGCTGCTAAAAAGAAAAAATAAGGTTTAAGTCCTTTTTATTAGAAAAGCCGGTGACGTTATGGTAACCGGCTTTTTTATTTTTGTGCTATATTTTGAAAATGAAGCTTAAAACGCCATGCAACTATCTGACGCCAGTGACGAAGAATTTGATGATGTAGCCAGTGCCGACTCAGATGAGCTATATGAACATCACCGCATTCAGGTAGACAAAGGGCAAGCCTTGTTGAGGCTAGATAAGTTCCTGATGGACCGTTTGCCTAATGTGACCCGTAATAAGCTGCAAGAGGCAATAAGAGCAGAGTCTGTAAGGATAAATGGCAAGGCTACAAAGGCTAGTTATAAGGTAAAGCCCCTGGATGTGATCACTGTCACGTTGGCTACGCCTCCCCGCGATACAGATGTAATTCCGGAGAATATTCCCCTTAACATTGTGTATGAAGACGAGGAACTGATGATGATCAACAAGCCTGCCGGTATGGTAGTGCACCCTGCCTATAATAATTGGTCGGGTACTTTGGTCAATGGCCTAGTGTTTTACCTGCAGAACCTACCTACTTCTCGTAACGGTGAAATCAGGCCTGGTTTGGTACACCGGATTGATAAAGATACTTCTGGGTTATTAGTCATTGCCAAAACTGAACTGGCAATGGCGCATCTAGCTAGGCAGTTTTTTGATCATTCTATTGAGCGTACTTATTATGCCATTGTATGGGGTATTCCTGCCCAGCCCAAAGGCACTATTGTAGGTAATATTGGGCGCAGTGCCAAGGACCGTAAAGTGATGGCAGTGTACCCAGAAGGTGATTTCGGGAAGCCAGCGATCACGCATTATGAGGTACTGGAATCATTCACGTACTGTAGTCTGATCAAGTGTAACCTGGAAACGGGACGTACGCACCAGATCAGGGCCCATATGAAGTACCTAGGCCATCCTCTTTTTAATGATGGTACTTACGGCGGTGATAAGATTTTGAAAGGGCAACAGACTGGCTCTTACAAGGCCTTTGTCCAGAATACCTTTGAAGCATTGCCTAGGCAGGCACTACATGCTAAATCCTTAGGCTTCATTCACCCTACTACTCACCAATACATCCAATTTGAATCTGACTTACCCGAAGATTTCTTAGCTGGTTTAGAGAGGTGGAGGCAGTATGGTCAAGTATTACAAAGCAGGGCAGACCTGTAAGTTATCCTTGGTTTTCCTTTTTATATAGGTTTTAATGGTACTATAGAAATTGAAGTGTTGGTCAAAGTATGGCTTAATGCTTAATCTTTCATAATCCTGTTTTTAGGCAGTTTTATGAGAATTAGCTTATAAACGGCTGAGGTCAGGCTGCAATGGCAATAATGTTTTGGAATTAATTTTTAGCGTTTTAACCTTCCTTAATTTAACTCCCTATAATTTCCACTTGCATCATTATAGCGCATTATTCAAGTTCTTTGCTCTTAGCTTTATTCGATGTTTTATCTGAGTTTCAAATGATATGATTTAAGGTGGAAACCGATCTCACTCCTAGACATCATACAATAAAAAAGGCCTCCAATAATGGAGGCCTTTTTTATTGTACCCTTTAGGGATTATTTCATTGCTTTTAAGCCATTCAAACCATTTGAGGCATCAGCATTAGTTGGATCTAATGTCTTAACCTCTTGCCAGTGTTTAGTGGCGTTTGCTTTGTCTTTTTTCAGATAATAGTAGTAGCCAAGATAGTTGTTCGCAGTGATCAGGTCTTTCTTGTACTTCTCCTTATCTGTGGCAAGCTTGATGAACTCTTCATAATGCGGCTTAGCCAAACCTTGTTTAGTTTCTGGATCGAGGTTTGAGTTTGCCCGTGCTCTCCAGAAGTGACCGTATGCATAGGTTGGGTTGTTAGTGGTAATGATGGCATACACACTATCAGCCGTTTTATAATCATCGTTCAATTCATGGGTATAACCATAGTAGAACAGATCGGTATTGGTAGGTGGCGTAACAGCGAATTTAGATTTATAAGCCTCAATCGCTTTCGGATAGTTCTTCAAGCTCATGTATTGTTTGGCTAACAAGTCATCATACAGCGGGTTTTTAGGATCAAGTTTCTTTCCTTGTTCAATAACCGCTACCGCTTCCTGTGGCTTTTTATTTTCTACCAGAATGTTAGCATAGTATTCGTAGTCAGACGGAATACGTTTGCTTTCATCGTATTTGGTGAAATACGCCTGCATTGCCGCTAAAGCCTTATCATACTGTTTGGTGTCATAGTAAGTGTATGCCAACAAACGGTTCATGGCAATGTTGTTAGGATCACTCTTCAATACGTTCTGAATTTCATTCATCGCATTGGCGTAATCCTTGGTCAGGTACAGGATAGAAGCATACTTGGCACGTGTTTCTGGCGTGTTTTCGGCCATAGATACGTACTTCTTGATGTACTCAGAACTCTTAGGGAATTGCTCAGCACGGTAGTACAGTTCCGCTAGTTCCAGATAAGTAGGAGCGTAGTTTGGATCTGATGCTACAGCTGCATCTAATGCTTCTTTTGCCTGGGTGAAGTTACGAGACTGCACATACAACTGACCTTTGCGTAAGTGAGCTTTCGCAAATTTGTTATCTACCGCAATTGCTTTGTCATAGTTGGCCATTGCTTTACCACCATCTACGGTTTTGTTGTGGAGGTAAGCATCACCTAACAGTACATAAGCATTCGCATTTTTAGTGTCTTTGCTTACTACTTCTTCCAGAAGTTTGATAGCTTGAGACAAATCCTTAACGCCAGACGTAACATACGCCTCACCAATCATCAATTTGATATTATTGTCTTTGTTTTTTGTTGCAGACAATGCTTTATCAAACAACTGTTGTGCTTCAGCCAGCTTATTTTGCTCAAGGGCTTTTTTTCCTTGTTGTACCAAGCCAGCAGGGGAGTTGTCTTGTACTGCGTTAGAAGCAAAGTTTACTTGCTCCTGGGGGGACTGTATAACTAAAAGTGTTTGTTCAATCTTACCAGAACGCAGCCCGTTGCTGTGTGCTGAAGCTCCGGCGGCAGTAAAGAAAGCGGCCGCTAAAACTCCATACGTCTTCCAGTTCTTAATCATTGGTTATGGTTGTTAGTGTTAGTGAAACTCTTGTGTTGATTTACTCTGAAAACCCTACTATCCGCACTGGCATTGAGGCCGGAACTAACCCAGACTTCAATATTATACGTTGTCCTTTGTCTCCGGTGATGAAAGATGCAAAACCTGTGCCAAGTCCAGCCCTAGCTTCGCGGCTTACTATGTAAACTTCTCTTCTTAGCGGATAAGTTCCTTGAGCTAAATAACCTTGGTACGGTTGAATGTAATCATCAATTGAAGCAGGATTGTTGTTTGGGCTGATTCCTACTATGTTAACTTTTTTCAGGAAGCTAATGGCTGTACTGTCATGCCGATCGCTGATCCAGTTTACTCCAATCACTCCTATGGCGTTGCGGTTTTGGGCCACATAGTCTACCAGCTTCGCATTTGAATTGGTAGCATAGGTATTAGCCGGCAAAGGCTTTTTCTGGTTTATTGAATCCTGGATAAATCTTGCTGTACTGGAACTACTGTTGTCAAATACAATGGTGATTTTACCATCCTGGGCACTTGGATCTAGTTGACGCCAAGTGGTAGTCTGGCCCGTGAAGATGCTACGCACCTGATCCATGGTTAAGGTAGTATCTGTGTTCTCCTTATTCAGGATAAGGGCAATACCATCAATGGCTATCTTGTAAACCCTAGGCGTGATTTTCAGCTTTTCAAAGGCTGCTTTCTCCTGATCGTTCAGTTGCCGGGCCATTACGGCAAAGCGGATTGTATCCTCTAGCAAGTCCTTCACAACTTGTACCTCGGGCTTGTACACTACCTCTACATTGGCATACTTATACAAGCCTTCAAACGTCCGGACTTCTGCATCTATAATCTGAGAGAATGACTCATCGGCACTGATCTTAATGTTACCAATAGTGGTAGACTCTGCAGGGCCATTACCAGACTGACCACAGGAGAATGTAGTTAGAGCTACACACGCCGTTAACAGAAAAGTTAATTGCTTAAACTTCCTCATCTCGTCTAGATCTTTTAAAATATTGTTGATAAGCTCTCACAAATCTAATAATTCCATAGAAAAGGAGCAGGCCGCCTAAGATTATTTTATACTCCTTGGGAAAAGGTAACCGTTGCGGACTAGAAAGTAAAACGTACAAACCGAAGCCAAAGTATAGCAGCACCATCAATAAGGAGATATATTTCATGACGTTGCTATAAGTGCCAGTTTGGCGCTGTCGTTGTGGTCTTCTTGAATAATTCATGATTTAGCTTCATTAATTGACCGTATAGGATAATACGGGAAAATGTGCTAGCCGGTAAAAAAGAACTCCGAAGACTGATCATTCTTAGAATGTCTGTCTTCGGAGTTCTTACTGTAAGAACCAGTGAAGGGTTGGTTACTTGATCACGATGCGGTATGGTACTGTATATTTTACAGATACTTTACGACCGTTTTGCTCTCCTGGGCTCCATTTTGGCATACCCTTGATTACTCTAACGGCTTCTTCATCCAGACCATAACCCAGGCCTTTCATTACTTCAATGTTGCTGATTTCGCCGCTTGGGCCAACCACGAAGCTAAGAACCACGGTTCCTTCTGCGCCAGCACGCTGAGCTGCTGATGGAATCCGGAATTTATCACTGAGGTATTTGAACATGGCCGCTTGTCCTCCAGGGAACTCAGGCATTTTCTCTACCGCAATGTAAACTTTCTCTTCAAATACTTCCTGGGCCGGACCTGCAGGACCAGTACCATTCTCAATACCTTCTAAGGTAGGTGGTGCAGTTGGGTCACCTTTTACCGTTTCAGTACCAGCATCAGTTTTCTGAAGCTCTTTTACATCTGGAATCTCTTCCTTCTGTACTTCTTCATCTTTCTTCACAACCGGAGGCGTGAATTTGATGGTAGAGCGAACTGGTGGTGGCGGTGGCGGTGCATCTGGTGGTGGTGGCGGTGGTGGAACTACCTTCTCTACTGAAGGTGGAGCAGCCAAGTCCACTACTTTCACAACCGGAGCTTTCACTACTTCTTCCTCTTCCTTGAACATTGATTGAATCAATGGAATACTCAGGAAAAGAACGAAGAGAATGATTGCAATAACAATTGCCCGGTTAACGTGCTTCGTATACAATTTACGAAGCATGTACGCGCCATACTCTTTGTTACGGCCTTCAAAGACCATGTCATCCAGAGAGGCGGTTGCTAAACGTTGATTATCCATTATTGCGCTCCTCCTTTCTCTGCATTTCTAAGTAAGCCTGCGTCTGCGTTGTCTAATTCCACAATCGCATATTTCTGAGTTCCGGTGATGCTCATCTCATCTAAGATATCCACAAGGTTCTTATAGGAAGAAGTCTCATCGGCTTTGATCAGAACTACCAATTTAGGATTAGCACGAGTCTCAGTTAACAAAGTCTGTCTGATCCCTTTCGCTGACCAGTTGCTTTCCTCCAATTGAGGGATAATTCCCTCAGCTGGCTGGTGCAGACCTTTGTAATAGAAGATCCGGTTATCTGATCCAAGCAGAACGGTCATCGCGTTAGACGCTTTCAGTTCGTTTTGCTGGTCTCTTTCTTTGGGCTTCACTGGCATGTTGATCTCCATGATCTGTGGTTTTGCCAGCGTGGTGGTCATTACGAAGAACGTAAGCAATAAGAAGCCAAGGTCCACCATTGGGGTCATGTCCACTTTGGTAGAGCCTTTCTTGGCCCGTTTCTTACCACCTTCGTCTCCGCCGCCCTGCTGTTGTATTTCTGCCATGTCGGTTACCTTTCGTTATAAGTTACGAGGTTTAGCTTCCATATCAGTTACAAGGTTGAAACGGTTTACGTTCTTGTCTTGTAAGATAGCAATCACGCGCTCAGCTACAGGGAACTTTGCCGTTTGGTCTCCTTTGATGGCTACTACAGATTGTGGGTTGGAGTAACGGGCTAATTGAACCCAGTCACCTAACTCATTTCTGGTAGAATCAATAGGAATACCTGGCTGGTTTACCTTCTTCTGATCTTCGGGTTTCAGGGCCAGATAAGACTTCAGTTGAGCAATAGGAACTCCAAATGAGGCAAGAGATGCGAATACATCTTTTTCTTGCTGCGTGAAGGCTACTCCGTATTTCTCGCTGATCTTATCAATTAGCCTCAGTTTAGTGTTTTTGTCATCCACCCCAAAGAAAACCCGCTCATCATTACCAATGCTAATTGTGATAACGTTGGCATCTGGAGCTTTGATTTCTGTTGTTGCAGACGGCGTATCCACCACCAGCACTTCCTCTGGTGCGAACTTCGAGATAAGCATGAAGAACGTTACCAGAAGGAATGCCAAGTCCACCATTGGAGTCATGTCCAGGGATGGAGAGGTTCTATGTACTTTTACTTTAGGCATTGTTTTTTCCTTCTAATACAGAAGTTCAATTAAACTCTGTCAGTGTGTTGAGCGGCATACGTCTGGATGATGCTGTAAGAAGCCTCATCAATGCTGTAGGTCAACTCGTCAATTTTGCTTGTGAAGAAGTTGTAAGCAACGATAGCGATAGCAGAACCAGTAATACCAAGGGCAGTGTTGATCAAGGCCTCAGAGATACCGTTTGCCAGCTGAGTTGCATCTGGAGCACCACTTGCAGTTGCAAGAGCCGCGAACGCTTTAATCATACCCAATACTGTTCCGATCAGACCTACCAGAGTAGAGATAGAGGCAATAGTTGAGATGATTACCAGGTTTTTCTCCAGGATTGGCAATTCAAGAGCAGTAGCTTCTTCAATTTCCTTCTGGATAGCCAGGATACGCTGATCTTTGGTCATGCCATGCTCATTGTGCATTTCTTGGTATTTCAACAGACCGGCTTTCACCACGTTTCCTACTGAACCTTTTTGCTGGTCGCAGATAGCGATAGCACCGTTCACGTCACCGGCGTTCATTTTCTGACGCACGCTGCGTACGAAAGCCTCAAGGCCTTTACCACCTTTTGCTTTGCTGATGGTCAAAAAGCGCTCAATAGAGAAAGTTATTACCAGAATGTTGATCGCAATCAGGATTGGTACAATAAAACCGCCTTTATATACCTGGCCTAGCATGTTGCCTGGTAGTGGGTGGTTGTTGTTGTCGCCGCCCTCAAAGTTGGCTGGGTTACCAAGAATAAATAAGTAAATACATACAGCAGCGATAATTGCAATCGGAATTACGATGCTGGCAAACATTGAGCCTGCTTTGCCTTCATTTTTTTGTACTGGTTTTGCAGCCGCAGGTGCACTCTTTTTTTCCATTGTTTCTAAAAATTTAGGTTTAGTTGTTTGTGTTACTGTGTTAGTTGTTAAAAAATGAATTAGGGGTTGTTAAAATGTTAAATGCTCTTTAAGCTTTAATAATTCCCTCTATGCAGTATTTTGCTAAGAGCCTTACTCAAGTTTAAGAACAACCTAAATACAAGCCTAGGGATTTAAATGCAAAATATCAAATTATCTCTTAAAATTCATTGTAAAAGTACAAGTCTGCATCAGAAATATTTTACTATCTGTTTTATGAATCCTTTGGCTAGCGTATTGTTTTTGCTTCGTTCCAGTAGACATCCATCTCTGCCAAGGTCATCTCGCTGAGTTTCTTTCCCTGTGCGGAGGCCGCTTTCTCCAGGTACTGGAACCGCTTGATGAACTTTAGGTTGGTTTTCTCCAAAGCTTCTTCTGGGTTGAGATCCAGAAAGCGGGCAAAGTTTATCAGAGAGAAAAAAACATCGCCCAGTTCATCTGTGGCTTTCTCTTTAGCTGCCTGGTCTAAGGTAGGCTGGTCAAACTCAGCTTTGAATTCGGCTAACTCCTCTTCCACTTTCTCCCATACTTTTGACGGTTCATCCCAGTCAAAACCAACGCCGCGGGCCTTCTCTTGGATTCGCATGGCTTTCACCATGGACGGGAGCGATGAAGGAACGCCACTCAAAACAGATTTATTGCCTTCTCTTAGTTTCAGACTTTCCCAGTTTCTTTTAACCTCCTCCTCAGTGTCTGCTTTAGTTTCTCCGTAGATATGTGGATGCCGGAAAATCAACTTGTCGCATTGGGTGTTGAGAACCTCTGCAATGTCAAATTCTCCTTGTTCAGAAGCAATCTTGGCATAAAAGACCAGGTGTAGCATTACATCGCCCAGCTCTTTCTTGATCTCCGGCAGGTCCTGGGTTAGAATGGCCTCAGAAAGTTCGTACGTTTCCTCTATTGTCAGGTGACGCAGGCTTTCCATGGTTTGTTTTCGGTCCCAAGGGCACTTTTCACGCAAATCATCCAGTATATCCAGCAGACGGTTAAAGGCATCTAACTGGGCCTGGCGCTTGTAAGAGGGTACTTCCGGTTTTTCCATTATGCAAAGATAAACGTAATGTCAACATTTTATGATGTATGCATACTTTGTTAAAGATTTAGTAACACAACAAAACATTAACCCTTTCCCCGCAGGGGGAGATTGCCCAACTTGTTTTAAGCCTTCTTTCTGAAAATCAGGCTCAGAACAGGTTCCGATCTTGCCAGGACCTTGTCCCGGAGAAGAGCGATTTTTCTTCCATGATGCACGCTCTTCCGGGATTCCATAAATCAACTCAAAAAAAGTTAAGTTTTTTTCTGCAAGGAGTTTTGCAGAGTGACTCTTACATGTGCGTTTTACGAGAGATTTTGAAAATAAGCATAAAAAACGGCAATCTGTTTTTATAAGGCTGTTTTGGCTTGCGAATACAAGTGATCTTTTACCACCTTTTCATCTCCATTGATGCCGCTCAACGGAATATGAAAAGGAAAAGTTGTTGCCTCAGCCAAGTATTTAGGGCGGTAAGAAACCAAGATGAAAGTAGCCCTGTGTTCCTCAGTTGCATTGAATCATTTCATTTTTACTACTTTTGCGTGTTCAAAACTAGGAACCAGTGGCACTTATAAAATCAATTTCAGGAATTAGAGGAACAATTGGAGGTCAGGTAGGAGACGCGCTTACCCCGGTAGATGTAGTGAAATTTGCTGCGGCGTTTGGTACTTGGGTACTGCAGACCACCAACAATGATACAATAGTAATTGGGCGCGATGCCCGCCTTTCCGGCGAAATGGTGAACCGTTTGGTGGCCGCTACGCTGCAGGGATTAGGCATTAACGTGATTGATCTGGGCTTGTCTACCACCCCAACGGTGGAGATGGCGGTACCTGCCAAGAACGCCGGCGGCGGAATCATTCTTACCGCCAGCCATAACCCTAAGCAATGGAACGCCCTCAAACTGCTGAACCAAAAAGGTGAGTTTATCAACGATGCCGAAGGCAAGTTGGTGCTGGAGTTGGCCGAGCAGGAAGCGTTTGAGTTTGCTGAAGTAACCAAGCTTGGAACCTACTCCCAAGACGACCAATTCCTGCAGGAGCATATCAAAACCATTCTTGATTTACCGCTGGTAGATGTAGAGGCAATCAAAGCCAAAAACTTCAGCGTGGTGGTAGATGCCGTGAACTCCAGCGGAGGATTTGCCGTGCCTATGCTGTTAGAGGCTTTAGGTGTGCAGCAGATTGAGAAACTGCACTGCGAGCCCACCGGCCACTTTGCCCATAACCCAGAGCCGCTCCCAGAGAACCTGGGCGAGATTGCCCGCATCATGGAGAAGGGTAAGTTTGACCTGGGTATTGTGGTAGACCCAGACGTGGACCGTTTAGCCTTGGTGAACGAAGACGGCAGCATGTTTGGCGAGGAGTACACGTTGGTAGCCGTTTCTGACTACGTTCTGCAAAACCAGGTAGGAAACACAGTCTCTAACTTGTCATCTACCCGTGCCCTGCGCGATGTCACCGAGAAAGCCGGTGGAAAATACTTCGCTTCTGCCGTGGGCGAGGTGAACGTGGTAAACCTGATGAAAGCCCAGAACGCGGTGATTGGCGGCGAAGGTAACGGGGGCATCATCTACCCAGAGCTGCACTACGGCCGCGATGCCTTAGTGGGCATTGCCTTGTTCCTTTCTCACCTGGCTAAGTCAGGGTTGAGCATGTCTCGCCTGCGTGGCAAGTACCCTAACTATCATATCTCTAAAAACAAGATTGAGCTCACCAAAGACATCAACGTGGATGCCGTTTTGGAAAAGGTGCAGCAGCACTACGCCAAACAGCAGATCAATACCATTGATGGCGTAAAGATTGAGTTTGAAAAAGAGTGGGTGCACCTGCGCAAGTCTAACACTGAGCCTATCATCCGGATCTATGCCGAGTCTGATAGTCTTTCCACCGCAGATCACCTGGCCAATAAGATCATTGGTGACATCAAAGAAATTATCTCTGAGAAAGCCGAGTAGTTCCGTATATAAACCTTTACCAAAAAATATCTCTTCAAGGAACCATTCCTATGAACCGTATCTGTTTCACCTGTTGTTGTTGTAAAAAGTAAGAATAATCATGCGTGTATATTTAGATAATGCGGCTACTACGCCCCTCGATAAAGAAGTTTTTGAGGTAATGGCTCCGTTCATGTTGGAGCACTACGGAAATCCATCATCTATACACGCACACGGCAGGCAGGTGCGGGCAGCAATTGAAAGCGCCCGTAAAACAGTGGCAGGGTTGATCAATGCGTCTCCTTCTGAGATTTTCTTTACCTCGGGCGGTACTGAGGCCGATAACCTGGCCATCATCTGTACCATTCGCAGTCTGGGACTGAAGCACGCCATCACTTCCCCGCTGGAGCACCACGCAGTGCTGCACTCCCTGGAGGCCTTGGAGAAAACCGGCGAGATTGAGTTGACCTTGCTCAAGGTAGACGCTAACGGCGTGTTGGATTTGCAGCACCTGGAAGAAACGCTGGCCTCGCAGCCGCGCACCTTCGTTTCGGTGATGCACGCCAACAACGAGATCGGGAACTTGAACGACATTCAGGCTATTGGCGAGATCTGCAAGAAGTATAACGCCATCTTCCACTCAGACACGGTGCAAACCATGGGGCACTACCGCCATGATGTACAGGCCCTCGGCTTGAACTTCTTGGTAGGTTCTGCGCATAAATTCCACGGGCCCAAAGGTGTGGGTTTCATCTACGTGGATTCGGCGGTAAAAATCCATCCCTTGATCCAGGGCGGATCGCAGGAGCGGAACATGCGCGGCGGCACCGAGAACGTGTACGGCATCATCGGGTTAGCGAAAGCCCTGGAGATTGCGTATCGCGACATGGACGAGCACCAGCGACACATCCAGAGCCTGAAAGATCGCATGATTGTGAAACTGCGCGAGCAGATTGAAGACGTGCAGTTTAACGGCCTTTCCGCCGAGGGTGACAAAAGCCTTTACACGGTATTGAACGTGAGTTTGCCGGTGTCTGAGATGAACGAGATGCTGCTCTTCAACCTGGACATCAACAAGATTTCAGCCTCGGGCGGAAGCGCCTGCACCAGCGGCGTAGACCTGGGTTCGCACGTGCTGCGCGCCATCAACTCAGATATGGAGAGAGGCAACGTACGCTTCTCGTTCAGCAAGTACAACACAGTGGAGGAGATTGATTACGCCGTGGACACCCTGGCCAAGCTGTACCAGAAAGTAATCGTATAGGTTTAAACATCTTTATAAAACAAATCGCCCCGCCCACAAAGCGGGGCGATTTGTTTTAGGGCTATTTTTCTTAAAACAAACTTAAAACAGAATTCCCGGCCAGAAATGAGCGAACATCGTAGTAGCTTTGCAGGATTATCATAGTACTATGGCAGACATTGGCACTGATTTACAGCGCGCAGTAACTTTTCTTTCGCAGGGCGATCTGGTGGCCATCCCCACCGAAACCGTTTACGGATTGGCGGCAAACGCTTTCGAAGAGGAAGCGGTGGTCAAGATTTTCGAGGCCAAGAACCGGCCCGCTTTTGACCCGCTCATTGTGCACACGCATTCTGTTTCAGAGATCAGCAACATCGCCCGCGAGGTGCCGGAGGTGGCCTACAAACTAGCCGAGCGTTTCTGGCCCGGCCCCCTGACTTTGATCTTACCCAAAGCCGAGCACATCCCGCTGTTGGTAACCTCGGGGCATGACTCGGTGGGCGTGCGTATTCCTCGTCATCCGCTCACGCTGGAGCTGCTGCGGCAACTGCCTTTCCCGGTGGCGGCGCCCAGTGCTAATCCATTCGGGTACGTGAGCCCTACCACGGCCCAGCATGTGCAGGATCAGTTAGGCGAGCGTATCCCTTACATCTTGGACGGCGGAGCCTGCGAGGTTGGCATTGAATCTACCATCCTCCGGATTGAGGGCGATGAGGTGGAAGTGCTACGCTTGGGCGGTTTGGCTTTGGAAGAACTGGAAGAAGTGGTGCACATCTCCAAGGCCCGCATCAAAACCTCGGCCTCTAATCCGGCCGCGCCTGGCATGCTGAGCAGTCACTATTCGCCACGCAAAAAGATGTTATTGGGCTCAATTCCCGAAAACCTGTCAAAAGTAGACCTAGCCCGGGTTGGAGTGATTTCGCTTCAGCAAAGTTTTCCTGAAGTTCCACGTGAACAGCAAATCCAACTTTCCACTTCCGGTGATCTGAGCGAAGCCGCCCGAAACCTTTTCTCCGCCCTACGCACCTTGGATGCCCAACCTATTGACCTGATTCTGGCAGAACCGATGCCGGAACATGGTCTGGGCCTCGCCATTAACGATAGGTTGCAACGGGCCAGTTTTCAAGGATAAAGCGCCAACTGTTTTCAGGAAATCAGCCTGACTTGCAGTTGGTGAAGACACTCGTAGGAGCTGCGCACGCTACGAGGACATAAGAGAAATCGGTAGATATCTGACAAATCCCGCTGTCGCGAGCCTCCGGCTTGTGTCCGCACATGTTGCAATTAACTCATTTGTCATCCTGAAAGGATCTTGTGAACCAACGGTAGAGCCGTTTCTTCAATGCCTTTTTAGTTGCCCACAAGTTCTTTCCAAGATGACAAACAGGAGGGGAATTTTTTAGAAAGGAACAAAATGCCTAAGCAGGAAACAAAGATTTTCTAAATGCGTGCGGACACGAGCCGGAGGCTCGCGCCAGCGGCTTGGGAACTTGTAAGTAGTTCCTGAAGCTTCGTTTTAAAGCCGTTTTTCAGAAAGTAGCCTTAAAACACATCTGAAAACCTGAAAGCAAGTCACGGAAGTAACTTCCGTGCCATAGAAGCGCTAGCTAATCTTTGAAACCTCACAGGTCTTGAAGACCTGTGAGGTTTTGCTATTGTCTCTGCCTATTTCATTTAGCGACTACTTTTCTGAAAACAGCCTCAAAACAAAAGCGCCGACCCTGGGTAAGAGTCGGCGCTTTTGTTTAAAGTAGTTACAGCTTAAAGATTACGCTGAATAAACTCCGTCATTTTGGTGAACAGGTGGATGCTGGTGTTGCCGCCGCTGATGCCGTGGTTCCGGTTAGGGTAGTAGGCGCTCTCAAACGGGATGTTGGCTTTCACTAGGGCATTGGTCATCTCTATGGAGTTCTGGAAATGCACGTTGTCATCGCCGGTGCCGTGGATGAGGAGGTACTTGCCACGCAGTTTGTTCGCGTGGGTGATCGGGGAGTTGTCGTCGTAACCTTTGGCGTTGTCCTGCGGTAATTTCAGGAAGCGCTCGGTGTAGATGGAGTCATAGAAACGCCAGTTGATCACCGGGGCCACCGCGATGGCCGCTTTGAACACATCGGCGCCTTTGGTGATGGCCAGCGAGCTCATATAACCCCCGAAACTCCAGCCCCAAATGCCTATGCGACTTTTGTCTACGTACGGCAGGCTGCCCAAATGCTTCGCGCCTTCTATCTGGTCAATCACTTCATAGTGACCCAAGTTGCCGTAAGTCATTTTTTTGAAATCAGCACCACGTCCGCCGGTGCCCCGGTTATCAATCACGGCAATAATGTAGCCTTGTTTGGTGAGATAGCTGTGCCATAGGTAATTGCGGCCTCTCCAGCTGTCTACCACTTCCTGGCTTCCGGGACCGCTGTACTGGAACATCAACACTGGGTATTTCTTGTTCGGGTCGAAGTCGGTAGGCTTGATGGTATAGCCGTTCAGCGTCACGTTCTCCGAAGTCTTGAACTGGAAGAACTCGGGCTTAGGCAGGTTGTAGGTAGCCAAGGTGTTCTTCAGGTTCTCGTTGCTTTCCAATACCTTTATCTGCTTTCCGTCTGAGGTGTGCAGGCTCACCACTTGCGGCGTGGTGATGGTGGAGTAGTAATCCAGGTAGTATTTGAAGTCGCGGCTCAGGTTAATGGTGTGCGTGCCTTTGGCGGGCGTGAGGCTTTTCTTGTTCTTGCCGTTCAACCCCATGCTGTACAAATGGCGCTCCAGTGGCGATGCTTCAGTAGAGGTGAAGTACACCACGTTGTTCTTCTCGTCCACGCCATAGAAGCTGCTCACTTCCCACTTGCCCTTCGTGATTTGGCGCACCTGTTTGCCGTTCATGTCATACAGGTACAGGTGGTTGAAGCCGTCTTTCTCCGAGCTGTGCACAAACTGTTTGCCGTTGGCTAGGTAGGTCAGGTCATCGGTGATGTCAATGTAGGCTTTGTCGGTCTCTTTCAGCACCACTTTGCTTTGGCCGGTCTGCGCGTTGGCGTGCAGAATCTCCAAGGTGTTCTGCAAACGGTTCATTCTCCGGATGGACAACAGGTTAGGCGTGTTGGTCCAGTTGATGCGTGGGATATATTGGTCAGCCTCGTTGCCGGTTTCCATCTTAACCGTTTTGCCGGAGCCCAGGTCAAAGGTGTAGATGGCTACCGTGGCGTTTTTCTCACCAGCTTTGGGGTACTTGAATTTATAGTCCTGCGGATAAAGCGGGCCCCACATCTGCATGTTGTACTCGGGTACCTGGCTCTCATCAAATTTGTAGAATGCGATCTGGTTTCCCTGCGGTGACCAGAAGAAGGCCTGTGCAAAGCCGAATTCTTCTTCGTACACCCAATCGGTGCCGCCGTTGATGATGAAGTTCCACTTGCCGTCATTCGTAATCTGGCGCTCCTGCATGGTGGCAAGGTCTACGTAGAACAAGTTGTTGTCCCGCACGAAGGCCACGTACTTGTTATCAGGCGAGAAGGTGGCGTAGCTCTGCTTTCCGCCCTGGCTCAGTTTCTGAAGCTGCTTGCTTGCGCGGTCATACACGTAGAAATGGCCTTTGCTGCTCCGACGGTAAATAGGCTCGTGCTCGGTCTCAAACAGGATTTTGGTTTCATCAGTGCTGAAGCTGTAGTCATCATATTCCAGCGTTTTGCCGTTTACCTTGATGGCTTCGCCCTCAATAATAGTGCTTACCGGCTGACCGGTGGTCACGTCCACCTGCACAATATCCACGGCTTGGTTTGCTTGGTCCGCTACCTGCGAGGAGTAGAACTGGCCGTTCCGCATCCAGTTCACGCCGTACACCGAGCGGGCCTGGAAGGTGCCCTTCCGGAAAATGTCGTCTAAATCAAAGTCGCGTTTTTGTTGGGCCTGCGCGCTCAAAGTCAGCACCAGGCAGGAAGCCGCTAGAAACCAGCGGTTAATCGTATGTCTCATGGGGTTTGTTAGAAAGTTCGTAGCCTTAAAAGTAGGCATTTATTTTGGATCGGGAACAGCCAAAAGAACGTTCGTTTTAGTTCTGATTTGCAGAAAATAGCCCTTAAACAGCTACAGCTTCACGCAGACATTCTGCGGCTCGGTGAAGAAGCGCAACGCTTCCCAACCGCCTTCCCGGCCCACGCCGCTTTGCTTGGTGCCGCCAAACGGAGTTCTTAAATCCCGAAGGAGCCACGTGTTCACCCACACAATCCCAGATTGAAGCGCGTGTGCCACGCGGTGGGCGCGGGTGAGGTCCTGGGTCCAGACGGAGGCGGCCAGGCCGTATTGGGTGTAGTTGGCGTAGGTGAGCGCCTCTTCCTCGGTGTCAAACGGCATGAGCGTGACTACCGGGCCGAAAATTTCCTCGGTGTTGGTGCGGCAGGTGTGGGGAAGGCCTTCAAAGACGGTGGGCTGCAGGAAGTAGCCGTTCGCGCAATGGCCCTCCAGATGCACCCGCTCGCCACCTAGTAGCAACGTGCCACCTTCTTCCTGCGCCAAGGCAATGTATTGCTGCACTTTTTGTAAATGTGCCTCAGAAACAAGGGCACCCATTTTGGAACCTGTTTCCATAGGGTCGCCCACGGTCAGGTTTGTGACTCTTTCCAGAAAAGTGTCCTTGAAACGGTCATACAGCGGTCGCTCCACCAGGATGCGGGAGCCGCAGAGGCAAATCTGGCCTTGGTTCGCGAAGGCAGCCTGCACGGCGGTGTTCACGGTGCGCTCAAAGTCGCAGTCGGCGAAGATGATGGTGGCGTTCTTGCCGCCCAGTTCCAGCGACAGTTTCTTGAACATGGGAGCCGCTGTCTGTGCGATGGTTTTGCCAGTTTGGGTACCGCCGGTGAAGGAAATGGCTTTGACCTCAGGGTGGGCACACATAGCCGCGCCTACTTTGGGTCCGGTGCCGTGCACGATGTTCAGCACGCCCGCGGGCAAGCCTGCCTCAACACACAATTCTGCTAGCAAGTAAGCAGTGTAAGGCGTGATCTCTGAGGGTTTGGCTACCACGCAGTTTCCGGCGGCCAAGGCAGGGGCAATCTTCCAGGTGAACAGGTAAAGCGGGAGGTTCCACGGGGAAATGCAGGCCACCACGCCCAGTGGCCTTCTCACGGTGTAGTTCACGGCCACGCCTTCCATGGTGTGGGCCTCGGAGGCGAAATGCTGCACGCCCGTCCCGAAGAAATAAAGGTTGCTGCTGGCCCTTGGGATGTCCACGGTTCTGGAGAGCGAGAGTGGTTTGCCGTT
Source organism: Sabulibacter ruber (assembly GCF_017355955.1). Classification (GTDB taxonomy): domain Bacteria; phylum Bacteroidota; class Bacteroidia; order Cytophagales; family Hymenobacteraceae; genus Nibribacter; species Nibribacter ruber_A. The sequence continues at coordinate 662,139 of NZ_JAFFID010000002.1, forward strand.
ATCGGTGGTCTCGGCTACGGCGAGGCGCTCCAGGTTCTGGTCAATCAGTTCGGAGAGCTTTATCAGAAAGCGGCCCCGTTTCTCGGCGGGCATCGTAGACCAGGCCGGGAACGCCGCCTGCGCCGCTTCTACGGCTGCCTGCACGTCGCGTTCATCAGAATCCGGAATCTGCGAATACACCTCTCCGGTGGCCGGATTGATGTTGGGCAGATAGGCTCCGGAGTCGGGGCCAACGAAGGTTCCGTTAATGTAGTTCTGGAGGTGGAGCATAGAGCTTCGGTTCGGGTTAAGGCAGCAATTGTGAAAGTTCAACTCATGTAGCTGGCGATACTCCAGAAGAGATACAGCAGAATAGCCGACAGGACCAGACCTCCCAAGACGTTTATCGCTAACAGTTTGTGGTGCCAATCCTTCAGCAGCCACACCAATCCGGCAAAGGAGAGGCTGAACAACGCGATCAGAAATCCGCCCAACTCAAAGAAGAGAGGTAACGCCAACGCGGGAATTACCAGAAACCCCAGCGCCAGGTAGATACACAGCTTAAGGTTCTGATTCCCCAATAGAGGTTTGAGCAGCTCTGAGATGGACAGCAGCAGGAACGGCAGAAACAGCAGCGCCATGAAGAAAATCAGGTAAACGGCCATTCCTCCTGCTTTGATCCACATGATGGTTAACACCAGAGAGACCACTGAAAACCCAAGGGCTTGGTACAGGCTTAAGTAGAAGTTGAGTTTCTGCTGTTTCACGGCCGAGGGGTTGATAAGTCTTTTCTTTTTCTGGTTAGAGGTTGCCTAATCTTCCGCCGTCTACCGGCACGTTGATGCCGTTGATGTACCCGGCGGCCGGTGAGGCCAGGAACGCCGCGGCGGCAGCCACTTCCTCGGGCTCCGCGAACCGATTGGCCGGGATGCCCGCCAGTATTTCTTTCTCAATTTCTTCGCGGCTCAGGCCGGTTTTCTGCATGCGGGTTTCAATCAAGGAGTGGTGCCGAGCCGTGACAGTGGCGCCGGGCAGCACATTGTTCACGGTGATCCCAAACGGAGCTAACTCAAAGGAAAGTGTCTTTGCCCAGTTAGCCACGGCTCCCCGAATGGTGTTGGATACGCCCAACCCTTTAATAGGCTGCTTCACCGAGGTGGAGATGATGTTGATGATGCGCCCGTACTGCGCCTCCTTCATGTACGGCGTCACGGCCTGCACCAGCACGTGGCTGCTGATGAGGTGCGCAGCGAAGGCTTTTTCAAACTCCTCTACGGCGGCATCAAGGGCTGGTCCGCCCGCTGGTCCGCCGGTGTTGTTCACCAGGATGTGCGCCTGGCCAACTTTTTTCAGGTGCGCTTCTATGCGTTGCTGTACTTCCTGCGGCTGGGTGAAATCGGCGACCACGTAGGAGTGCTGCTGACTTGCCTGGGTAGACAGTTCTTGCAAGGTTTCCTGCAGGCGTTCCTCGTTGCGGGCTACCAACATGACGGTAGCGCCCAACTGCGCCAACTCCAGCGCCACGGCTTTTCCTATGCCCTGCGTGCTACCGCATACCACGGCGTGCTTGTGCTGTAAATTCAAATCCATAGAGGTAAATGTACTGATTATTCCGAAGGGAGGATACGGGTGTTTTAGCGCTGTTTCCTTGAAACTAGCCTTAAAACAGCATTTACCTTTTCCCGATAGGTTTCGTACCTTGGAGCATTCTCTGGCTTGGTGCTAAGAGATTCCTGGGATTTAACTTTTATTTCTATGGCCTTACAACCTGCCTTCAACTTCAATAAATGGATAGACGAACACCGCCACCTGCTTAAGCCGCCGGTGGGCAATCAACAGGTGTACAAAGACAACAAAGATTTCATTGTGATGGTGGTGGGCGGCCCCAATTCCCGCAAAGACTACCACATCAACAACGGCGAGGAATTTTTCTTTCAGCTGGAGGGCGACATTGTGCTCAAGGTCATTGACAACGGCGAGTTCAAAGACATCCACATCCAGGAAGGCGATATTTTCCTGCTGCCGCCCAACGTGCCGCACTCCCCGCGCCGCGGACCCAACACGGTTGGTCTGGTGATGGAGCGCTACCGCAACGAAAGCGAGATGGACGGTTTCCAGTGGTACTGCGAGAGCTGCAACACTAAACTGTACGAAGAGTTTATCCCTGTCTCAGACATCGTGGGCCAGTTGCCAGTGGTCATGAACGCTTTCTGGGAATCTGAGGAGAAACGCACCTGCTCTAACTGTGGTGAGGTCTTGGCCAAACCGGCTCCGGTGCAGCAGTAGGTAATTGCAGCAGTAGGTAATTAAAGAAAGTAGTGTGGCCTTCTAAACCCTTTTGTCATCCTGAAAGAACCTTGTGGGCGAACTAAGATGACCTGTCCTTTAAGCGATGGTTGGCACCTGACTTGGGTAATAACGGTTGGTAAGGCCCTGATTTTTTGGTTATTTTTGATTCTATTAAGTAAAAGCAGATATGCAAGAGGAACTCCTAAGCAGGATAACAATTGATCCAAACATTTGTCACGGAAAACCTACTATCCGAGGACTACGGTACCCTGTAGAAAACATGCTGGAGCTTCTAGCTTCTGGTATGACTATAGAAGAACTTCTTGAAGATTATCCTGATTTAGTGAAAGAGGACTTTCTGGCTTGTCTCCAGTATGCGGCTAAGCTGACCCAGATAAAAAGTATCTACAGGATAGCTTCATGAAGTTTCTAGTAGACGCCCAACTGCCTAAAGCACTTTCTGTCTTCATCAACTCTAAAGGGGTAGAGTCCATTCATACCCTTGAGTTGCCAGATAAGAATAAAACTCAGGATGGGTACATCACTAAATTAGCCGTGGAACAGCAGTTTATCGTCATTACAAAAGACGCAGACTTTCTGGGGTCTTATCTGCTAAGGAAAGAACCTCCCAAACTGTTGCTAATTAAAACCGGCAACATCAGGAATAGTGAGTTGATGGACCTGTTCGTTAAGAACTTCGATTTCATGGTCAATCTGTTTTTGACACATTCCCTCATAGAGGTCACAAAAACAGAAATTGTGGTTCATTCATAAGAAGCCATTCTTTCCTGAGTTAGGTAGTTCCCCATAAACCACAAAGGCCCGCCTTCTCTAGAGAAAGCGGGCCTTTGCTATGACTGCCGTTTCAGCGCCGATTTTCAGAAATCAGCCTTAAAACAGGCTATTCTTCTTTCATGTTGTGGTACACGGCTTGCACGTCATCGTCTTCTTCCAGGCGGTCGATGAGTTTTTCCATGTCTTCCTGCTGCTCGGGTGTCAACTCTTTCAGCACGGTTGGGTAGCGCTGCAACTCAGAGCTTTTCACGTTGAGGCCGCGCTCTTCCAGGGCTTTCTGCATGGCCCCGAAATCAGCGAACGAGGTTTGGATGATAATCTCGTTTTCCTCTTCGTCTTTGTCAATGCTCTCCAGCCCGAAGTCAATCAGGTCCAGCTCCAGTTCTTCCATGTCCAGGCCTTCGGCATCCAGGTGGAACACGCCTTTGCGCTCAAAAATGAAATCGAACTGGCCGGTGCGGCCCAGCTCTCCGCCGGTGCGGTTGAAGTGCATGCGCACGTTGGCTACGGTACGGTTCACGTTGTCGGTAGCGGTTTCTACCAGAACGGCCACGCCGTGCGGACCATATCCTTCATATACTACTTCTGAGTAGTCGCTCTCATCTTTGCCTTGGGCACGCTTGATGGCCGCATCTACGCGGTCTTTGGGCATGTTCACCCCTTTGGCGTTCTGGATACACACCCGCAGGCGGGCGTTGGTAGCGGGATCAGGACCACCGGACTTCACGGCCATCACAATCTCTTTCCCTATGCGGGTGAACTGCTTGGACATCATGTCCCAGCGTTTCATCTTCCGGGCTTTCCGGAACTCAAATGCTCTTCCCATGTGGTTAGTCTAAAACGAAGTACAGGCAAATATCGGGAAAAACGGCGGATGCCCCAAGCGGGTTGCTACACATGTTCGGCTAAATAATCTTCCAGGCGTAAATGGCCTTTTTTAGGGGCTACGCAGTCTGTTTTAGTGACTTCCACAAAGAAGGCGGCTTTCTCATAAAGCGAGCGGTTTACCAGGCGCACCATCGGCAGAAACGAGTTCACCAGCCAGTAAGGCACTTTAGTAACAGGTTTGTTTTTACCCACCGCTTTGCCCACCAACTGCACCAGTTCCAGGCGGGAATAGGAAACAGGGCCGCCCAGTTCTACCACGGTTTCGGGGCTGGTGAGTGCCTGCACACAGGCCTCGGCCACTTCGTGCTCGTGGATTGGGTTGGTGAGGCAGTCGCCGGGACCTACCGAGGCCAACCTGCCTTTGCGGGCCATGGGCAGCAGATCCAGAAACGCCGAGAAAAGAGCCGGTGGTTTAATAATGGTAGCTTCTATGCCGCTTTGCTGCAGCGCTTGGGCAAAGGTCTCATGGGCTTTGAAATAGGCAACGTTGGGGTGTTTCTCGCCGCTGAAGGCCGCCACGTACACAAACTTCTTTATCTGCCCGTGGGCCTGCGCTAACTGGAGCAGGTTCAGGTTGCCTTGGAAATCCACGTCGTGGAAAGAGGCGCGGCTGGTGTCTGAGAGGCTGAGGCTTTTGCCCAACGCCGAAATAATGTAATCAACTCCTTGTACCAGGCTGGGCTGAAGCGTTTCGGGTTTGGTGGGGTCGCAGACCACTACCTCATTGACCGATGGTTTCAGTTGCTCCGCTTTCAACGGCGTGCGGGCCGTAGCCCTTATCCGGTAGGCCCGCTGTCTGAGGACTTCCAGAATGCTGGAGCCCAAACTGCCGGTGCCTCCTAGTACAAGTACAGTTTCCATAAACCTGGCGAAAGGTTGGGGTGATCAATTACCTCTGGTTTTCTAAACTAGGCATTGTCTGCGTTTTCAGCAAACCATTTGGAACCTGAGTTTGAAATCAGTAAAACAGGAGCAGTTTTTTTGACGGGATGTCAAAAGGCACTCCACTATGTTTCTGAGGTAACGAACGAATACCCGGTTCCGCGTACCGGCCTGCCATTATCCTGACCAGATCCTGTTTCTTACCTGTATTAGCCAAAAGAAGCCCAAAACTGATTCACTCACAATAGGCCGTAGCTTCAATCTCCACCAGCAGCTTTGGGTCAATCAAGGCTTTGACTTCCACCATGGTCGTTACCGGGCGGATGTCCTTGAAAAACTCCCCGTGCGCCCGGCCGATTTCTTCCCACCGGCTGATATCGGTGACGAATAGGCGCGTGCGGGTGACTTGTGCCAGCGAAGCGCCCGCCTCCTGCAGCACCCGCTCTATCTTCTGCAGAATACAGACGGTTTGGGTGTAGGCATCATCGGGCCCCACTACTTCACCGTTTTCCACGGCCGTGGTGCCGGCCACTTCTATGATGGGACCAACTTTTACCGCGCGGGAGTAGCCAACGGTGCTTTCCCAGGGAGCGCCGGAAGAGAATAATTGACGAGGCATTGCTTTTATGTTGAAAGTTGAAACAAAGCAAGAATACAGAACCTGGGGCAAAACCGCCAGAAAAGTTTCCGGCAGATCAGGGGGAGAGGTAGGAGCGTCGCTTTCGAATTCGTTTTGGGCCTGCTTTGGGGAAATCGTACTGGAAACGGAGATCGGGCGTTTGGGGCAGCCTATGTGCGGGAGATTTCGTAAGTTGAGCAAAGATTCTGGTTCCCCATTTTTATTCCCATGTTGCACCCTCCGCTCAAAATAGACATCCACACGCACATCCTTCCGGAGAAATGGCCCGATTTGCGGGAGCGGTACGGCTATGGCGGTTTCATCAGGCTGGAGCACCACAAGCCCTGCTGCGCCCGCATGATGCAGGACGATCGGTTTTTCCGCGAGATCCAGGACAACAGCTGGGACCCGGTGGTGCGCATGAAAGACTGTGACCACCACGGCGTGCATGTGCAGGTACTGAGCACGGTACCCGTCATGTTCAGCTACTGGGCCAAGCCCGAGCACACCTGGGACCTTTCCAAAATCCTGAACGACCATATTGCCGGGGTGGTGGCGAGTTACCCAGACCGGTTTGTAGGCCTGGGGACCTTGCCCATGCAGGACACGGCGCTGGCCATCAAGGAACTGGAACGCTGCATGAAAGAACTGGGGTTGGCCGGCGTGCAGATTGGCTCTAACGTGAACGACATGAACCTGGACGATGCCTCGCTGTTTCCCATCTTTGAAGCCGCCGCTGACCTGGGCGCCGCCGTTTTTGTGCATCCCTGGGACATGATGGGCGAGAAGAAGATGCGCAAGTACTGGTTACCCTGGCTCGTGAGTATGCCCGCCGAGACGTCCCGCGCCATTTGTTCGCTTATCTTCGGGGGCGTGCTGGAGCGCTTGCCTCATCTGCGGCTGGCCTTCGCGCACGGTGGCGGATCGTTCCCGTTCACGCTGGGTCGCATTCAGCACGGCTTTGACGTACGCCCCGATCTCTGCGCCGTAGACAACCCCGTGGCCCCGGAAAATTACGTAGGCAAATTCTGGATTGATTCCCTGGTGCACTGTCGCAACACCTTAGACTACGTGGTGAAGCAGTTTGGGCCGGAGAAGGTGGCCTTGGGCACCGATTACCCGTTCCCCTTGGGTGAACTGGAGCCCGGCAAGCTCATTGAGTCCATGGATTACTCACCGGAGGTGAAGGAGTTGCTGCTGGGCGGCTCGGCGTTGCAGTGGCTGGGCCTGAGCAAGGAGCAGTTCCTGCAAAAAACAAAAAGCACCTACTCTTCTTAAGTCGGTTTCAGGGCTCTTTTCTGAAAACCAGACCCGAAACAGGAAGTAACCTCTTGCCCCGGCATCAGGTAAAATAATTATGGTTCTCTAACGCCTGTTAGGTAATTTAGCCACAGAACCACTCTTTACTTTTTACATCGCTTTCATGTCATTTCAAAATACATTAGCCTACGCCCAGGAGCAAGACCAGGCAGATACCCTTCGTCACTTCAGAGAGCAGTTCCATATTCCGCAGCACAACGGGAAAGACACGGTGTACCTGTGCGGCAACTCGTTAGGACTTCAGCCCAAATCGGCCAGGGTCGCAGTGGAGGAAGAAATGGTCAAGTGGGCCGAGTTAGGTGTGGAAGGCCACTTTGTAGGCGATACTCCCTGGTTTACGTACCATGCCGCTTTAGCCGGGCCCACTGCGCGGGTGGTAGGAGCCAAGCCCCAGGAAGTAGTGGTCATGAACCAGCTCACCGTGAACCTGCACCTCATGCTGGTATCGTTTTACCGGCCGCAAGGCAAACGCTTCAAGATTCTCACCGAGGCCGGGGCCTTCCCTTCAGACCAATACGCACTGGAGAGCCAGGTGAAATTCCACGGCTATGCGCCAGAGGAGGCTATCATAGAAGTGGCGCCCAGAGCCGGAGAACATACCCTTCGCACCGAAGACATTGTGCAAATCATCCAACAGCACGGCGAAGAATTGGCTTTGGTGATGATGGGCGGAGTAAATTATTACACTGGTCAGGTGTTTGACATGGCGGCTATCACCCAGGCTGCGCACGCCGTGGGTGCCCTTTGTGGCTTTGACCTGGCCCACGCCGCCGGTAATGTGACCCTGCGCCTGCACGATTGGGACGTGGACTTTGCCGTGTGGTGTACCTATAAATACCTTAACTCGGGCCCGGGCGGAACGTCTGGGGTGTTTGTGCACGAGCGTTACGCCGAAGACGCATCGCTGCCCCGGTTTGCCGGCTGGTGGGGCCATGACCAGAGCGTGCGGTTCCAGATGAAGAAAGGCTTTATTCCTATGCCCGGGGCCGAAGGCTGGCAGCTTTCCAACAGCCAGATTCTGCCCATGGCCGTGCACAAAGCCTCCCTGCAACTCTTTGACGAGGCGGGCATGAACAATCTGCGGGCCAAAAGCGAGAAACTCACCGGCTACCTGGAGTTCCTGATCAAAGAACTGAATCAACCCAAAGAAGCCCTGGAAGTCATCACGCCTGAAGACCCTTCGGCCAGGGGGTGTCAGTTGTCCTTGCTGGTGCACCAGAACGGGCGCCAATTGTTCGAGACCCTTATGGCCAACGGCTTCATCCTGGATTGGCGGGAGCCTAACGTCATCCGCGTAGCGCCTACGCCGCTGTACAACACCTTTGAAGACGTGTACCGGTTCGGGCAGTTCCTGGCGGCGCACTTTCAGAAATAATCTATTGTAAAGGAGAGAGCTTCCTGCTGTTTGCGGCCTGTTTTCTGAAAAGCAGGCCGCAAACAGCAGGAAGTGTTTCTATAAACCAAGGTAACACCATGATGACTTGGGTGCACCCGTTCAAAGGTGGGAAAGCCTGCCTCTTGTTAATGTTGCTGGGGCTCTTCGCTGCCTGCAGAAATGAAACGAAAACCTCGGCTGGAGGCTCTGCATCAGAAGTAGACGCAGAGCCCGCCGTTATCAACTACGGGGTGGTGAAAACCCTGCCCCATGACACTACTGCGTTCACAGAAGGATTGCAGGTGTACAACGGGCAGCTGTACGAAAGCACCGGTTCTCCGCAGGACCTGCCCCAGGCACGGTCTGTGGTGGGAGTAGTAGATTTAGAAACGGGTAAGCTTATCCCCAAGGTAGAGATAGACCGGGAAAAGTATTTTGGAGAAGGAATTGTGTTCCTGAACGGAAAGGTGTACCAGCTCACCTACCAGAGCAAAGTGGGGTTTGTCTATGATGCGGGCACGTTCCAGAAGGTAGGGGAGTTTTCCTTTGCCAGCAAAGAAGGGTGGGGGCTTACCACAGAAGGCAAGCATCTCATTATGAGCGACGGTACCAACGTACTCTCGTACCTAGATCCCGTTACCTTTAAAAAGGTCAAAGAGCTGAAGGTGTATGACCACAACGGCCCCGTTGCCAACATCAATGAACTGGAGTTCATAAACGGATTTCTGTACGCCAACATCTACACTACCAATTACATCGTCAAAATCAATCCACAGAACGGGGAGGTAGTGGGGCGCCTTGATTTGACTTCGCTGGCTCAGGATGCCCTCAGGAAAAATAGGAACTCTTTGGAGTTGAACGGGATTGCCTATGACTCAACCGCCGGTCATGTTCTGGTGACCGGTAAACTCTGGCCTACCATGTATGCCATCAAGTTCAACTATTGAGGAACAGGCATAAAGCAGCTACTCCAGGGTTGGGCAAGGAAGCTGCTCTAACATAGCCTCGGGCCAATCTATCTGGCTACTTCTGCTTACTATTCTGATTTTCTGCTACTTTTCTAATAAGGAGGCAGAAACAAGAAGCCAATTTTCCGTATGAACATGGGTATTTGTACGTATGCCTATGTTCACCTATTCCCGCGAAATGCCTCAGCCATGGATGCTTACCTGGTTTCGTTTGTAGTAATTGGGGTAGCTGCGCTGGCCATGGCCTGGCTCCCGACCTGGTTTAAGGAAGTTCCTTTCTCCTATGCCATGCTGTTTGTGTTGGTAGGATACCTGCTGTACAAACTGCCCCTGGGCTTGCCAGAGCCAGATCCGCTGCGCGAGAATGAATTGGCCTTGCGCCTTTCAGAGCTGTGCGTCATCATCACGCTCATGGGCACGGGCATCAAAATCAACCGGCGGTTCTCGTTTTTCAGCTGGCAGGTGCCTTTGCGGCTAGTAAGCTGGACCATGCTGCTGTGCATTGGAACGTTGGCTTGGCTGGCGTGGGAGTATCTGGGTTTCCCGGTGGCTTCGGCAGTGCTGTTGGCTGCCGCTTTGGCTCCTACAGACCCCGTTCTGGCATCTGATGTGCAGGTTGGTCCGCCCAGCGAGGAAGTGGAAGATGCCCCCCGGTTCGCGCTCACGGCTGAGGCCGGACTGAACGACGGCATGGCTTTCCCGTTCACGTGGCTGGCCATTGCCTTGGCTTTGCACGGCCTGGCCCCCGAAGATTGGCTGGGGCACTGGCTTTCCTATGACCTGCTGTACCGCATTGGGGTGGGCGTGGGCGTGGGATATCTGCTGGGCCGCGTTTTAGCCTTCCTTTTGTTTGAACTGCCCAAAAGAGGTAAATTCCCCAAAACCAACGACGGCTTTGTGGCTATTTCGGCTACGCTGCTGGTGTACGGCCTCACCGAGATGGTGCATGGCTACGGATTCATCGCGGTGTTTCTGGCCGGCCTTACCATCAAACACCAGGAAAAAGATTACTCCTACCACCGTGAGCTGCACGATTTCACCGACCAGATTGAACGGCTTTTAGTGGTGGTGGTGCTCATGTTGCTGGGTGGGAGCCTAGCCCGGGGGTTGTTAGATGCACTTACCTGGCAGGGTGCCTTGGTGAGCATAGGGTTCTTGCTGTTGGTGCGGCCTCTGGCAGGCTACATAGGATTGTTAGGAGTACCGGTGCGAACCCGCGAGAAATGGGCCATTAGTTTTTTCGGGATCAGGGGCATTGGCTCTATTTTTTACCTAGCCTTCGCCTTGAGCAAAGCCCGGTTCGAGAATCCGGAGGAAATCTGGGCGGTGGCGGGTTTCACCATTCTGCTTTCCATCTTCCTGCACGGAGTGTTGGCTACGCCTATCATGCGCCATCTAGACCGCGTACGGACACCCAACGATTTCATTGATCCGCATAAAGCCAAGCAGGGCATGGTAGAAGAAGAAACAGAGTTTTCTGCCCCAGACTCAAAAGAAGCCAAGGAATAGATTACCAATGCCGCTACTTTCTCCAGAGTTTCAACAGCAGTTTGCCTCGCAGAAGTTGCCCTTGCCAGACGCAGAAGTGTACCTGTTACCTGATTTCATTCCGCAGGCAGCGCAAGAGCCTTTGCAGCAGGCGCTGGAGGAAAACGTGGCCTGGCGACAGGAAAAGATCAGGATGTTTGGTCGGGAAGTAGACCAGCCCCGGCTCACCGCCTGGTACGCCGATGCTGGCAAAGCCTACACTTACTCGGGGCTTACCTGGGAGCCGTTGCCGTGGCTGCCTGAATTGTCGGCCCTCAGAAAACAATTGCAACAATTGACCGGCGCCTCTTTCAACAGCGTGTTGCTGAACCTATACCGGCACGGGCAGGACAGCATGGGCTGGCACGCCGATGATGAACCTGAGTTAGGCCAGAATCCTATCATTGCCTCCATCAGTTTAGGCCAGGAGCGCACGTTCTCTTTCCGGCACCGGCAGCAAAAAGAATTGAAACACCAACTGGTCTTACCTTCGGGCAGTCTGCTGTTGATGGCGGGCCCTACCCAACATTTCTGGCACCATCAGCTCCCTAAAACCACCAAACCACAGCAACCCAGAATCAACCTCACGTTTCGGGTTATTTATTGAAATGAATGATTGAGTGACTGAGAGAATGCAAGGAAATAACATTCAATCACTCAATCATTCAATCTCTCATTCACTCATTCACCCACTCACTCATTCTCTCAATCACTCATTTCAAAAGAGCCCCCTCTGGTACGTGCCGCTCATTTTTGCCTCGTGTTCCAGGAGCCATTGCTTGCGCCAGAGGCCGCCGGCGTAACCCACTAGTTGGCCTCGCGCCCCAATGACCCTGTGGCAGGGCACCAGCACCAGCCACGGGTTTGCGCCGTTGGCGGCACCCACCGCGCGTACTGCTCCGGTATTGCCCATGCGTTTGGCTAAGCCCAGGTAATGGTCGGTGCGGCCTGCGGGGATTTGCCGGAGGGCCTGCCATACCTGTTGCTGGAAAGAGGTTCCTTGGCCGTACAGAGGAACATCAAACGTCTGGCGCGTACCGGCAAAGTATTCGTTTAATTGCGTGGCGGCCAGTGCCAGGCAGTCGGGGATGTCAGGGCTATCGGTTTCGAAGCCGTTTTCCAGAAAACGAGCCGAAAACAAGTGGTTTTCCGTGGAGCTAAGCTGCATTGTACCGATGGGCGTGGCTACATGCAACACAAAGAGCGGCGAAGGAGCAGGCATAGCAAGGCTTTTTCATGAAAATTAACCAAGTTTACTTCTTCTTTTCGTAGAAAGCAGTATTTGGAGATCATTTCTGCGCCTACGGCTGCATCTTAACCTAAATAAATGGAGAAAACCACCCAACTCAGTGTCATGGGCGGGGGCCTGGTAGGCTGCCTGCTTTCTTTGTACCTCGCCAAGCAAGGATACCGGGTGGATGTGTATGAACGCCGGCCAGATCTGCGCCGCACAGACATTGCCGGAGGGCGCTCCATTAACCTGGCCCTGAGCGACCGCGGCTGGCGGGCGCTGGAGACCATTGGTATTGCCGAGGATATCAAGAAAGTGGCTATTCCTATGTACCGGCGAGTGATGCATGACAAGAACGGCAACCTGTCGTTTCAGCCGTACGGGCAGGAAGGGCAGGCCATTTACTCGGTTTCCCGCGGTGGTTTGAACCAGGCCTTGCTGGATCTCGCCGAGTCCCAGTCTAATATCTCGCTGCACTTTCAACAACAGGTTATGGAGGTGGAGGTAGCGTCCAATAAAGTCACCATGCTGGACAACCTCTCGGGAGAAGAATACCAGATCAACCCAGATGTGGTGTTTGCCGCCGACGGGGCGTACTCTATGGTGCGCCTTTCTCTGCAGAAAACCGACCGGTTCAACTACGAGCAAAGCTATCTGGACTACGGTTACAAAGAGCTCACCATTCCGCCCGCCGCTGACGGAGGCTGGCAACTGGAGAAGAACGCCCTGCACATCTGGCCCCGCGGGCAGTACATGATGATTGCCTTGCCCAACATAGACGGTTCTTTTACCTGTACCTTGTTTTTTCCTTATGAAGGCGAGCCTTCGTTTAAATCCTTGCAGACGCCGGCGCAACTCCAACGCTTTTTCCAGGAGGTGTTTCCAGATGCCACGGCTTTGATGCCAGACTTGGTAGAAGAGTTCTATGAAAACCCAACCGGGTCTCTGGTCACCATCAAATGCCTGCCCTGGCAGCATAAAGGTAGAATCCTGCTTCTGGGAGATGCTGCCCACGCCATTGTGCCGTTCTACGGGCAGGGCATGAATGCGGGCTTTGAAGACTGTACCGTACTGCGGGGGCTGCTGGAGCAGCACAAAGACGATTGGGAAACCATTTTCCAGACGTTCCAGGAAATGCGCAAACCCAACACAGATTCCATCGCTGACCTTGCGGTGTATAACTTTATTGAGATGCGCGACAAGGTTGCCGATCCTCGTTTTTTGCTTCAAAAGAAAATAGAAGCTAAAATCACGGCGCAATATCCAGACTCCTGGCTTCCTTTGTATTCCATGGTCACCTTTTCTCCCGATTTGCCGTATGCCGAGGCACTGGCCAACGGAAAGCGGCAGGAAGAGATTATGCGCCGATTAATGGAATATATCCAGACCGAGGAAGATTACAACAAGCCAGAAGTGCAGCAGGTGCTGCAGGAGCAACTGGGGTAATCGGCTAAAGAGCGAAAGAGATTATTGGCAGTTTTTCCCAAAAGAGGCGCAATTCCCCCTGGTGCATCTGTTTGGGCAGAGTACGTACTGCTGCCGCAGCAACGCAGTTTTAAGTGAAGTGAATTAACCGTACATGATATTTTCCCGCTTAAAAGATTATTATTTGGCCATAGGCTCCTTTGTGTTGGTGCTGGGGATCACCTTTTATGCCTATTATGTATCCAAAGCCAATGACCAGGCAGAAGATGCCCAGTTGTTTGAGGTAAGAAAGGTGCAGATAAAAGGCACAATGGAGCGACGCATGGGCTATTACCTGCAGGCCTTAAGAAGCGTAAGCGGGTTGTACTCCGCCTCAGATACCGTCACCCGCGAAGACTTTAAAAGCTTCCTGAATACCCTGCAGATAGATTCCATTTATCCGGGGGTGCAGGGCATTGGCTTTGCGGTAATGGTCACGCCAGAGGAATTGCCGGCCTTGGAGAGCCGTATGCGGGCAGAAGGATACCTCAACTTTCAGGTTACGCCTTCGGGGCCGCGCACAGAATATTCGGCCATCATTTTCCTGGAGCCCCTAAACGCCAAGAACCGCAGGGCCCTTGGGTTTGATATGTTCAATGAGCCTACCCGCCGCGAGGCCATGGAAGCCGCCCGCGACTACAACAAGCCCGCCATGACCGCTAAAGTGCGCCTGGTGCAGGAAAACGGGAAAGACGTACAGCCCGGGTTGCTCATTTACATGCCGGTGTACTATGGCGGGGAAGCCCCGGTAGACCCTGTAGAGCGCCGTAATAAACTGAAAGGCTTTGTATACGCCCCGTTCAGGGCTACTGACTTGTTCTCCAGTACCATCGGCAATGAGTTCTCTGATATCAGCATTTCTATCTATGACGGCAAAGAGATAAAAGAAGAGGCGTTGCTGTTCAGAAACAAGACAGAGGCCGACCTGGTAGAAAGCAGTGATAGTCTGTTGTATGGCAGAGATGTGGTGCGCGTTGCCGGCCGTACCTGGACCCTGCGCTACAAGGCTACCCGCGAGTTTGCCGAGGCCTCGGGCGTTGACCAGCACGATCTTATTCTGCTGGCTGGGTGCATCATCAGTTTGCTTATCTTCTTTGTGGTTTGGTCTCTGCAACGGTACCTGCGGTCAAACCAGTTAACCGAGCTCATCACCAACAATACCACCGCAGGGTTGTTCATGCTGGATGAACGGGGTCACTGTACGTTCCAGAACCCTGCCGCTGAGCGCCTGTTGGGCTACAGCCTGGAAGAATTGAAAAGCCGGCCTTTGTATGAGTTGGTGCACGCCAAACAGGAAGCCGGTAACCTGGCTCCCGAGCTGGTTTCCCAAAAATCTTTTGCGTTTGAAGATGTCTTCATCTGCCGCAACGGCAATTCTATTCCGGTGGCCTGTGCTACCCGTTTTGTGAAACAAGGCGGTGAAGTGGTGGGGCATATCCTGGAGGTGCGCGATGTCACCGAAGAGAAGAAAGCCCAGCAAGCCGTGCTGGAGAGCGAAGCCCGCTTCCGCAACATGGCAGACAGCGCTCCGGTAATGATCTGGGTCACTGATCAGGACAGCAATTGTACGTACATAAACCGGCAGTGGCTCAAGTTTACGGGCTCCTCGCTGGAAGAGAATCTGGGCTTTGGGTGGGTTCAGTTCGTTCACCCTGAAGATGCAGACAGTGCGGCCCAGGCGTACACCACCGCGCACAAGGCACAGGAAGAATACCGGGTAGAATACCGCCTGCGCCGCCGGAACGGAGATTACCGTTGGGTAGTGACTACGGGCATTCCGCGCCTTGGGGCCGAAGGGGAGTTCCTGGGGTACATGGGCTCCGTAATTGATATCAGTGATCGTATCAAAATGGAGCATCAACTGAAAGAGAACGCGGCTACTCTTCAGAAAATATTCATGCAGGTGCCGGCCATTGTAGGCCTGGTACGGGTGAAGGATCTGAAGTACACGCTGGTAAACTCTTACCTGAGTGAGCTCTATGACGGGAAAGCCACGGTAGGCACCACGGCAACAGATGCCTTGCCAGAATCTCAGCGGGAGTTGTTCCGGTCTGTGATCAAAAACATAGGGGAAACGGGCGAGCCGTTCATTGGGCAGGAAGTTCCGGTTTACTTTGATGATTCGCCGGAAGGGCGCGAAAACATGCGATTCTTCAACATTGTGTACGAACCTATCCGGAACAGTAAAGGCGAGGTGGAATCTGTTCTGACCTTTGCGGTGGAAGTGACCGAGCAGGTGAAAAGCCGCGAGCAGCTCTCTTCTATCAACGATGAACTGAACCGCAAAAACCAGGAGCTCATCAGGATCAACAATGACCTGGATAACTTCGTCTACACAGCTTCACACGATTTGCGGTCGCCGCTGGCCAACCTGGAAGGACTCACCGCCGCCCTGCTGGAAACCGTGATAGGCAAAGAAGACAGCGAAGAGTACCTGCTGTTGCACATGGTGGCTTCTTCTATCTCCAAACTGAAAGGCACCATCCATGACCTGACCGAGATCACCAAGGTGCAGAAAGACTTTGATGCCCAGTCTGAGGTGCTTACGTTTGCCGAGGTGTTGGCCGGGGTTGAAGAGGACATAGCGCCAATGATCCAGGAGGCCGGAGCGGTGATAGACGCTAAGTTCAAGGTGAGGCAAATCAGGTACGCCCGCAAGAACCTGAGAAGTATCCTGTACAACCTGGTTTCCAATGCCGTGAAGTACCGCGATCCTGCCCGCAAGCTGAGGGTGTTTGTGCACACTGAGCAACAAGACGACTACATTATCTTGAAAGTGGAAGACAACGGCTTGGGTATACGGGAAGATCAGAAGGAAAAGCTGTTCACCATGTTCCGGCGGTTCCACTCGCACGTAGAGGGCACCGGTATTGGCTTGTACATTGTGAAACGTACCATTGAAAACCACGGTGGCCGTATTGAAGTGAGCAGTGAGCCCGGTAAAGGCACCACCTTCACGGTGTATTTCAAAGCCGAAGGAGCTAGAGTTGCCCCGGTGGTTCTGGACGCAGCTACTGAAGAATAATATCTGCCTGCTGAGCGAGGTTGCGCCTCTGCTACTTATTGGCCCCGAAAAACAGCAAAGCCCGTTTTAAGCCTGGTTTTACAGATGCAGGGTTAAAACGGGCTTTGCTGTTTTGTCAATGTCTCTATTCTATCAGAGGAAGGAACACCTCGGGGTCAACCTTCTTTAGGAGTTGCTGTACCTGGCTGGGCGTGAACCGGCCGTTGACCTGGAGCATCAGGAAGTTATTGCCGTATTTACGATAGCCCACAATCTCCTGGATCAGTTCATTGGACTGCCGCATCCTGAACTGCAAAGTGCCCGGCGCCGAATCAAGCAAGGGAACCGCTACATAATTTTCTTTCTGCAGAACCTGGTCCAGTTCCTGGGTGAGGCCGTTCTCCAGCAATCGCTGGGCTTTACGGTTGGTAGGAGTAAAGGTGAGCGCTCGCACAGAAGTGATGTTGGAGAGCGCCGCCCGCACGGTGGTATCTTGTACTTCTTTGGCAAAGAGCCTGGTCACCAAGCCCACAGGAATGGTGGTTCCTTTAAAGCCAGCCTCAGACTTGTACTTCTGGTAAAACTCAGTGGAAGATTGGGCCGGTGGCAGTTTGCTGGTGCTGCTACAAGCCTGTACCATAGCTATTACGGCCATGCCTGCCAGAAGCAGGAACCGCCGAAGAACGGGTGTGCACGTGTTATAAAAATGTTGTTGATGCATACTGAACTTTTGTTTTTCTGCTCTTTTACGGGAAAGAGCAGAAAAACGCTCAGGTCTGCATCAGGGGCAACGGCGGGGCTGGTGCTTAGTACGTCCTGCGGTAAGCGTTGGGCGTATGCATCTGCATGAACCGCTCTGGCTGGGCAAGAGGCGTAAAACCGCGTTGCTCATACAAGTGGTGGGCATCGGCGGTAGCCAGCATCCAGCGGCGTAATCCCTGCAATTCTGGGTGAGATTGTAAAGCCTTCACCATCCACTTGGCCAAGCCTTGTCCTCTATGAGGCTCCAGCACAAAAACATCGCACAGGTATGCAAAGGTGGTGTAATCGGTAATCACGCGGGCAAAACCCACCTGTTCGCCGGCATAGTAAACGCCTACGCACAGAGAGCTTTTGATGGCCCGGGCCACGGTAGACCTGGGAATGCCTTCAGACCAATATGACTGGCTCAGGAAGTCATGAATGACATTCAGTTGGAGTAATTCTTTATCAAAACTTAGAAGATAACCGTTTGGGTTTACTTCTGGAGAAGGAGCAGAGAAATGCATAACAGCTAGAATGGTTTACTGAATATTATAAAAATATTTTAAAAAGTAAAATATTTAGGAGATAAATTATATAAGGTGGACTCGGTTAAACATAGAGTTCCCAGAAGCACATTGAAGAAGTGTACTCCTGAGCGTTGCTTTACAACTTGGCTTGGACTGATGCACAAGAAAGCAAATACAACCCGTTAAGATACCTTTGCCATAGCCAACTCACCTTCTGTCGTGCGAGGGATAGAGGGAACGTGAGCCTGTTTCTCCTGGGAAGGGTTGATGGCAATGGCCATGACGATGACATTCTTTAAATCCTGCTGGTGTTCTATGTACCTGATGAGGGAATAGATAAAGAAGATAATGCCCAGCATTTCCAGCATCTCCTCAAAAGAAGTCAACAGTTTATAGGTAAGGCTTAGCCCATTGCCCTGGTTTGCCATGAACAAGCCGCCTACCATCTCCATGCCCACTGCTCCGGTTAAGAAAATAACCCCTGCCGCTACAAAGTTGATAAGCGTCTTTTTAGGGAGAGAAAGCACAAACTTGAGCAGGTATAGCCCCATTAAAGCAAAGACCAGAACATAGGGCACAAACCAAGCAAAATTCAGGAACCCCAGGTTGTCTTGCTGCAACGTCTCTTTCAGGAAAGCCCGGGTTGGCTTCACCAGCAGTTCATGCAAGGAGATCAGCTCATCTATGCCCAGCCAAACAAACACACAGGCCATTAGGTACCATTGCCGATGGTATGGAGCGTGCTGTGACTTCTTCACCGCCCTGGAAATGGTAAACAGCAGCCCGGCGCCAATGAAAAAGTTGAGGGTAGAGAAGTAGGTGGGCAGGTTTCTTTCCCCGTCAAAGTTGAAAAGCTCTGTTACATAGTGCTTAAAGGAATAGGAGCCTGTAATGGAGGAGTGGGTGTAAAAGTTTAGGTAATACTCAACCCCTATGGCAGTCAGGTTCAAAATCAGTAAGCCCAAAAGAATAAAGATCAAAGACCTTAGTACAGTAGAAGATTTCAGATGGTAAAAGTTGTCCATACGCATACAGTTATAAAATTTGCAAGAGAATACTATCCCTACCTGCTGAAGTGCAGAGAGGCTTGGGGTTTTGTCTATTACTTTAAATTTTAATATAAGTTAAAGATTTTTTAATATGAATATAATGCTGATTCTTAGGAATTTCTGCTGCAATTGTTGTCTGTAAAGAATAGGAGAAATGCTATTAATGTATTTGTTCTATTTTGACTGACTGCTCTTTGCGGTTAGGCCGCTTTTTGAATTATGCCACAATTACCTTGTGGTTCAGTCTTTATGGGGAGAGAAATAATAGGCTGGTTCTTAGAGGAAAGTCGGTTGGGTGTTTGGGTTTGGCTACTCGGCAGCTTTGAAGTGGCATGAATAATTGCAATCGCAATTTTTTTTGCTATTCAAGTTTTTAAAGGGTCGTGTTTTACTGCTGATAGCGTATGAACCGAGCAGTTCATCTTGGTAGATTTTTACATTTTGGATGTAATGTAGTGTAAGTCAGCCGTTTGTACTTTAAAGTTGATCTGCCTGCGATATCTTTCACGAAGGTGCTTCTGAAGGCATCGGGTTGCTACAGAAATTTCTCAGGATCGATTTTCTGCTTTCTTGCGGAAAGCAGGCCGAAAAAGGAAAGCCCCAAAGCAGGGAGGGCCGGCTCAAGCGCCGGCCCTCCCTGCTTTGGGGCTTCTAAACCTGTACTAGGGGAAATGCTGTAAGAGGGGTTTTATTTTTTATTAGAGGCCATGTCTTTGGCAGCTTCTTTTTCTTTCAGAGCCTGTGCGCGTTCTTTAGCGGCTAGCTTTCTGGCTTCCTCTTTTTCCTTTTGGGCAAGCTTTGCCTGGCGCTCTTTCTCTTTTGATTCTAAGGCTTTCTCCTTAAGGGCTTGTTTCTTTTCTTTTTCTTTAGCCTTCAGGGCTTCTTCTCTTTCTTCTGCGGCTAATCTTCTTGCCTCTTCCTTCTGAGCCAGTGCTTCGTCCAGAGCGGCGTACTTAGCGTCTAGAGCGGCCTCGCGGGCAATCTGCTTTTGCTTGGCGAGCTCTTTGCGCTCTTTCTCTTTTTGTTTGGCCAGTTCTTCGCGCTCTTTCGCCTTCTGTTTCATCAGGGCGGCGCGTTCTTTTTCTTTTTGCTTAGAGCTTTGTGCGTGTGCAGAGCCTGCCATAAAGGCAAGTACCATCAGTAGAAGAGCAACATGTTTCATCATAGTTTTTTTGTCTTTCTTGTTGTTTAGGGTCAAAGTAAAATATAATAATGATAAAATTCAATAAAATGGATGTAATTTAAATCATAATAAGATTGACATAGGATTTAATAAAGAGCTTTGGACTGGTTTGATAGTATTGTAGCATATAATAGTAGACTATAAGTAGTTTCATCGGCTGGAGCCAGCCTTGGTTAAGCAGGGTCTTAATACGTATAATCTTGGAAGTTTGGTTGGGAGAAGGGAATATTATAGTTGCCCGGCTTAACTATAGACAATAGACGTTATAAAGCAAAAACGCCCTGCTGATATGGTCAGCAGGGCGTTTTTGATCTGTTTATGTAAGAACTGGCTAAAACTAGAATTCAGCGTTTTTAGGGAAACGTGGGAAGGGGATTACGTCTCTGATGTTGCCCATGCCGGTCACAAACAGCAACAGACGCTCAAAGCCCAACCCGAAGCCGCTGTGCGGAACCGTACCAAAACGGCGGGTATCCAGGAACCACCACATTTCTTTCTCCGGTACGCCAACCTCGCGCATGCGGGCCACCAACTTTTCGTAGTCTTCCTCCCGCTGAGAACCACCAATAATCTCCCCAATGCCCGGGAACAACACGTCCATGCCGCGTACGGTTTTTCCGTCTTCGTTGAGCTTCATGTAGAAAGACTTGATTTCTTTAGGGTAGTCAATCAGGATTACCGGCTTCTTGAAGTGCTTCTCTACCAGGTAACGCTCGTGCTCACTCTGTAAATCGGTGCCCCATTCTACTTTGTACTCAAACTTCTGCTTGGCTGTTTTCAGGATCTCCACCGCCTCGGTGTAGGTCAGGCGCTGGAATTCATTGCCTACCACAAAGTTCAGGCGGTTGAGCAGTTCCTTGTCGTACATGTCATTCAGGAACTGAAGATCGTCCTGGCAGTTGTCAAGGGCGTAGCGTACCAGGTACTTCAGGAAGTCCTCGGCCAGGTCCATGTTGTCTTCCAGTTCGTAGAAGGCCATCTCAGGCTCAATCATCCAGAACTCAGCCAGGTGACGGCTGGTGTTGGAGTTCTCGGCCCGGAACGTAGGACCAAAGGTGTAGATCTCAGACAGTGCCATTGCCACAACCTCGCCTTCCAGCTGACCAGAAACCGTGAGGTTAGTAGAGCGCCCGAAGAAGTCCTCGGCGAAGTTTACCTCGCCGGTCTCGGTAAGCGGTGGGTTTACCGGGTCAAGCGTGGTCACGCGGAACATCTCGCCGGCGCCTTCGGCATCAGAGGCGGTCACAATAGGCGTGTGGATGTAGAAGAACCCTTTCTCGTTGAAATATTGGTGCACGGCAAAAGCCATGGCGTGTCTAACGCGCAATACCGCGCCAAACGTGTTGGTGCGCGGGCGCAGATGGGCAATCTCGCGCAAGAACTCCAGTGAGTGGCCTTTCTTCTGCAACGGGTAGGTCTCTGGATCGGCGGTGCCTAACACCTCAATGGTGCGGGCCTGGATTTCCACGGTCTGGCCTTTGCCCTGGCTCTGAACCAAAGTGCCCAGTACAGAGACACTGGCGCCGGTAGTAATATCACGCAGAGACTCGTCAGTAAACAAGTTCATGTCTGCCACTACCTGGATATTATGAATAGTAGAGCCGTCATTCACGGCAATGAACGTCACGTATTTGTTGCCACGCTTGGTGCGCACCCAACCTTTTACCAACACCTCCTGGCCCTCGGGGGCTGTCTGGAGAACTGCTTTTACTTTGGTTCTTTTCATGTTGTTTTGTGTAAAACGGCCCTGAAACAGGGGCAAAATCAAGCAAATTTATGCTAAAATGCAGAGAATACATGCGTTAGAAACCGCCTCTCTGCACGTTATATGTTTAAAATCGGCCAGGCATTTACCTGGGAGGGGTCAAAATTAACCTTTTTTGCAATCCAGTAGTAAAAATCCATAACTTTGGCATAGTCCGCACTTGTGTGGCATGTGCCGTTCGCTTATGCAGAGACTTGACCTAAAACAGCTTTTATCCCAGAAATTATCACCGCAGCAGATCCAGTTCATCAAATTGCTGCAGGTGCCTACCGCTGAGCTGGAGGCCCGCATCAAAGAAGAACTGGAGGTGAATCCCGCTCTGGAAGAGGGAGATGCCGCCGATGAGCCTGTGGCCGATAACGAGGATTCCAGTAGTGATGCCGATGATGAATTCGACAACACCGAGGATGATTTTGCCGATGAGGAAGTACGCCGTGATGACGATGACGTAGACCTGGGAGACTATCTCAACGATGATGAGATTGCCGGCTACAAAATGCAGGGCGATGGCCCCGGCGAGGAAGAAGACCGTGAAATGCCCATTGCGTTCACCGGTTCTCTCACCGATGCCCTCATTGACCAGTTAGGTTTTCTCAACTTAGACGAAAAACAGTTTGCCATTGGCATGCAGCTCATTGGCAGCATTGACCAGGACGGCTACATCCGGCGCGAACTGCAGGCCATTTCCAATGACCTGGCCTTCTCGCAGAACATTGACGCCAGCGTAGAGGAGATTGAAGATGTGCTGCGCCGTATCCAGGCGTTTGACCCGCCCGGCATCGCGGCCCGAGACCTGCAGGAGTGCCTCTTGCTCCAGCTGGAACGCCGCGACCCAGACGATATCACCGAGATTGCCGAGCAGATCATCCATGACTGCTTTGACGAGTTCACCAAGAAGCACTATTCTAAAATTCAGCAGAAACTGGAGCTGGAAGACTATGAGCTCAAAGCAGCCATTGACCTCATCCTGAAGCTGAATCCCAAGCCCGGCGGATCTGGCGGGGCTACCCGGGTGCAGTACGTGATCCCAGACTTCATCATCACCAATGAAGACGGGCAGTTGCAGCTTTCTTTGAACGCCCGCAACGCCCCGGATCTGCGCATTTCCCGCTCCTACGCCGAAATGTTTGACGCCTATGACAAGAGCGCCAAGAAAGATAAGAAACTGAAGGAGACGGTCACCTTTGTGAAGCAGAAGCTGGATGCCGCCAAATGGTTTATTGATGCCATTAAACAGCGCCAGAACACCCTGCTCCGCACCATGGAAGCCATCATGCGCCGCCAGTACGATTACTTTCTGGAAGGCGATGAAAGCAAGCTCAAGCCCATGATCCTGAAAGATATTGCCGAGGACATAGGCATGGACATCTCCACCGTGAGCCGGGTAGCCAACAGCAAGAGCGTGCAGACCGAGTTCGGGATTATTCCGTTGAAGTTCTTCTTCTCAGAAGGGATTGCCACCGATGCCGGCGAAGACGCCAGTAGCCGGGAGGTGAAGGCCATTCTCAAAGACATCATTGACAAAGAGGACAAGCGCAAGCCGCTCTCAGACGACAAGATTGAGAAGATGCTCAACGAGAAAGGCTATAACATTGCCCGCCGCACCGTGGCCAAATACCGCGAGCAGCTGAATATCCCGGTGGCCCGTCTGCGCAAAGAACTCTAACACGCAGGTTAATTGAGAATTCAGAATTAGGAATTAAGAATTAAGATTGGGGAAGCGCCGCCTTTCTAGATGTTCGTTCTGCCTACTTCTGGTTCTGATTAACCAATGTTCATTCCTAATTGTCAATTCTTAATTCTTAATTAAAAAGAGTGAGTTCCCGCCTTGCAACGGCCCTTTCAGTAGTTTTTCACCCGTTGCTGATCCCTACCTACCTGTTCAGTCTGCTGCTGTACTATCTGCCGCCCGAGGTGTTCTCGTACCCTCCGGAGGGCCGGCGGCTGATTGTGCTGTTGGTGTTCATGATCACTTTTCTGCTGCCTACCCTGGGAACCCTCCTGATGCAGCATGCCGGGTTTGTGGACTCGCTTACCTTAGAGGAACGCACAGACCGTAAGTGGCCTTTGCTGTTGGCGGCTACCTGCTATACCGTGCTAACCGTGGTGTTCTACCGCATGTCTTTCTTTGATCATTTGTTTTACATGATGATGGGCATTATCACGGCATCGGTGTACCTGGCGTTGGTCATCAACCAGTTCTGGAAGATAAGCGCCCACAGCATTGGCTTAGGCGGAGCCTTGGGTATTCTGGTGCTGCTCCATGTATGGCTCCCCGAGGCGTATTTGCTTTACCCCATTGTGGCCGGATGCATCATCTGCGGAGCGGTGCTTTCGGCCAGGTTAGCGTTGGGAGCCCACACCACAAAGCAAGTGTACACCGGTTTCCTGCTAGGCTTCCTGTTGGGCATCAGCCTGTGGGGAATCCAGTTTTAAGCCCGATTTTCCTGAAACAGACCTGAACCAGTTTTTCGTCATCGTTCCAAATTCAGGCCGAAAACAGAACAGGAAATCTGGCTGTCAGAAAAATTTCAGATATTAGAGAACAATTTCTGATTAGCCCATCATGCGTTTTAAGTATCTGTTGTCTCTCCTATTTTGCTTGTTCTTGTTTGGTTCTGCTGAAAGTGTAGCACAAACGGGTACGTCAGAGGCGCAAATCATCCAAAATTTCCTGAAGTTCCTGGCCTCGCAGAACGGCATGCACAACCGGGTGGATAAAAACATCCTGCCCTGGAAACTGCCCGAAGTGTACCTGAATGACTCCCTGTGGGCCAAAGTCAATATTTCTGACGGAAGCCGGATTGCCGCCCGGCAAGGTTTGTACGGCGGCGGCCCTCAGCTTAAAATGGATTACGCCCTTACCAACAAAGATTTCGAGCGCATTAAAACTAAGATCAGGAAACAGGAAAAGAAGGAGTGGACCTCGGCTGACTTCACTGAGAAAACAATTGTGGTGCAGGAGTTGGGGTTAGCGCCCGCGGCATATTATGCCTATTCTTATCCTGTTGTGATTCCTTCTAAAAACCTGGTGCTGGTGAAGCGGCATTTCCATTCAGAAAAGGTGTATAGCCGTTGGACCTGCGTTGAGGCGTACCGAATCTTAAAATCAGGGCAGTTCAAGTTTGAGAACTGCTACCAGAGAACTGAGAACTAAGTTTTTTGAAACCAGGCTGTTTCTATATGATTCAGTTACAGGTTTTTAGTTTTTCTTTGGTTTGATATATAGGCTTCTCTATATTTACCCAGCATAAACCACTTCTCTAATGAACAAAACCCTACAATTGATTTTAGGCGCCGCTTTTCTGGCGATGCCTGCCTTTGCCCAGCAAGTGGAGCCTTTAGATGCCGCCGTGGTGGAGAAAATCCGCCAGGAAGGATTGAAGAACTCCCAGGTGATGGACATCGCCTTTTACCTGACCGATGTAAACGGCCCGCGTCTTTCCGGTTCTACCGGTCTGGCCAAAGCCAACCAGTGGACCAAAGACAAACTGACTTCCTGGGGCCTGAAAAACGCCGTGATTGAGCCTTGGGGTACGTTTGGCAAAGGATGGGAAGTGGAGAAATCGTATCTGGCGCTTACCAAGCCGTATTACCAGCCTATGATTGGCTCGCCCAAAGCCTGGACACCGGGCACCAACGGAGCCATCAAGGCACAGGTGGCCCTGGTGAAAGCCGCCAAAGAAGAGGACCTGGCGCAGTACGCCGGTAAGCTGAAAGGCAAAGTAGTGATGATGGAAGTAACCACCCCTATTAAAACCACCTTCACCGCCGATGCCACCCGTTACACCGATGAGCAGTTGCAGAAACTAGCCGAGCCGGTACAATCATCTGCGGGCCGCACGCCCATGACCGAGGAGCAAAGAGCCGCTTTCCAGGCCCGCCGCGCCCTCATGGCCAAGATGAACGAGATGTTCCAGAAAGAAGGAGCCGTAGCCGTGTTCAGCGGCCGCGGTGGTTCGCATGGAACGTACTTCACTACCAATGGCGCTTCTTACGCCATGGATGCGCCAGCCGTGTTGCCTGAGTTTGAGATGGCTCAGGAAGACCTGGCCCGCATGAGCCGCCTGTTGGCCGCCGGTATTCCCGTGGAAGTGGAGCTGGAAAGCAAAACCCGTTTCCTCACCGAAGATCCGCAAGGCTACAACGTGATCGCGGAGATTCCGGGCACCGATAAAAAACTGAAATCAGAAATTGTGATGCTGGGCGGGCACATTGATTCCTGGCACGCGGCTACCGGCGCCACCGATAACGCCGCCGGCGTGGCCGTGATGATGGAAGCCGTTCGTATCATTAAGGCTCTGAACCTGCAACCGAAACGCACCATCCGGATTGCGCTATGGGGCGGCGAGGAGCAAGGCTTGCACGGTTCCCGCGGATACGCCAAGAAACACCTGGGCGACCCGGCTACCATGAAACTGTTGCCTGAGCACGCCAAGATTGCCGGTTACTTTAACCTGGACAACGGCTCGGGTAAAATCAGAGGAATTTACACGCAGGGCAACGAGGCCGTGGCTCCGTTGTTTAAAGAGTGGCTGAAGCCGTTCCATGATCTGGGCGCCACCACCGTGACCAATCGCAACACCGGCGGCACCGACCACCTTTCGTTTGACGGGTTGGGCTTACCCGGTTTCCAGTTCATCCAGGACGGGTTGGAGTACAACACCCGTACGCACCACACCAACATGGACACCTATGACCGTCTGCAGGCCGATGACCTGAAGCAAGCCTCCGTAATTGTGGCGTCGTTCGTGTACCAGACCGCCATCCGGAAAGACAAACTGCCGCGCAAGGCGCTTCCGCAGGTGAAGCCGCAGTCTTAAGCTGTTTTAGAAAAATCACCTTGAAAACGGCCTTTCTTCAGTCCTTCTGAAGAAAGGCCGTTTTGTTTTGCCTCTGTCCTGAATTTGCGCTTACATTTACACCTTCCATCTGCTTGCGGCATTGTACCGCTAAACCTCACAAAACCCCTGACCCATGAAGAAACGCTGGCTGACCTTGTTCTCTGTTTTAGGAACTGTTATCTCCCTGCACTGCCGGGGGCAGGCACCTTCCGTCAATAACATTGTCCCCAAGCCCGTTTCCTATATTGCCACTGATGAAAGACCGGTCACCCTCAGTCGGCACACCGTGATTTTGGCCGATGACCAGTACAAAGCACAAGCCGAGTACCTGCAGGGACTGCTGCTGGACCAGTGTGATCTGGCCCTGGCCATTGCCACTCCTGACACCAAGTTGGGCCGGCATTCCCGCATTATGCTGGTGCACGACACCATTGAAGCCAACCGGCCCGAGATGTATTGGCTGGAATCTGGTGGACCGGTTGTCAGGATAAAGGCGCGCGACGTGGCGGGCATGGTACACGGCATTCAGACCTTCTTGCAGCTGCTGCCGCTGGGCAAGGTGAAGGAAGTGAAGTTCCCTACGGTGGAGATCAAAGATTACCCAAGGTTTGCCTACCGCGGCATGCACCTGGATGTGAGCCGCCACATCTTCCCCGTAGATTTCCTGAAGAAGTACATTGATTACCTGGCGTTCCACAAATTCAACAACTTCCATTGGCACCTCACCGATGACCAGGGCTGGCGCCTTGAAATTAAAAGTTATCCTAAACTCACCCAGGTAGGCGCCTGGCGTAACTCCACCCTCATTGGGCACTTCAAAGACACTCCCGCCCGCTATGACTCTACCCGCTACGGCGGATTTTACACCCAGGACCAGGTGCGGGAGATTGTGCAGTACGCGGCCGTGCGGGGCATCAACGTAATCCCTGAGATTGATATCCCGGGCCACAGCCGCGCGATTATCGCCTCTTATCCAGAATTCAGCACCAAACCAGACTCGGCCTGGCAGGTGGCCAATACGTGGGGCATGTACAACCGGCAGAACAACGTGCTGGCGCCCAATCCGGGTACGTTCAAGTTCCTAGAAACCGTGTTCCACGAGGTAGCCGATCTGTTCCCGTCTGAGTACATCCACCTTGGCGGCGATGAGTGCAGCAAGATGTGGTGGAAAGCCGATCTCAAGACGCAGGCCTTCATGAAAGTCAACAACCTCAAAGACGAGAAAGAACTGCAGACCTATTTCATCAAGCAGGTGTCGGGGTATCTGGCCCAGAAGAACAAGAAAGTCATTGGCTGGCACGAGATCCTGGAAGGCAATTTAGATACCACCGCCGTGGTCATGAACTGGGGCGGAGCCAAGCAAGGGATTGAAGCCGCTCAGCGCCGGCACCCCGTGATCATGTCGCCGGGCAATCCGCTGTATTTTGACAACTACCAGTCCAAAGACCCCAAAGACAGCCTGGCCATCCATGGCTACAACCCGCTGGATGCCGTGTACAACTTCAACCCGGTGCCCGCAGAACTGCAGCAATTAAAGCTTGACCGCTACATTCTGGGGGCGCAGGCCAACGTCTGGACTGAGTACATGGGCTACCCCTCCAAGGTGGAATACATGGTGTTCCCGCGCATGACCGCCCTGAGCGAGGTGCTCTGGACCGATCCCCGGCAGAAAGACTTCGCAGATTTCAAAAGGAGGCTGAAAACGGCCATTTTGCCCCGTTATGCTTTCTGGGGCAGCGCCTATTTCAAGGACTTTGAGCGGTGGACCATCGCTGATAAATAAGAGCGAAGAAAGGGCACTAATTTGATTTAGGCCTCGTTTCAAAAAAGCGGCTCAGAAACAGAGGGAGACTTGAGTACTGGGTGCAACTTTGTATCTTTACTGATTACCCATAGTTTTTACCCATGAATTCCCGTTCTGCCAACCTGGTGCTTAACTGCATGCTCACCGTCTCGTTCCTGATCATGATGTGGAGATTGGAAGATCCAAACATCATTGTCTCGTTAGCGGCCTTCCTGGGATTCATGATGTTTGTGGTTCTGAAGATCATTGTCGTGTTGCGGGAACGGAAAAGTAAATCGTCCAAGTAGTTGTGTCTATGGAATCATTCTTTTTAAATCTATCGCCCGGAAACCAGAACGGTTCTGCTCTAGCCAAGCTGTACCTGTTTATGGCGGCGGTGTTTCTTATACTAGGCGGGCTGGGCGTGTACCGGCACTACACCGCCGATGAAGTGGCTGCCACGGTGTACATTCTGCCCGTATTGCAGTTGGCGTTGGCTATCTCGTACATCATTGTGGCTTGGCGCCGGCGCAAGCCGTCTGGCACCCGCTACGTGCAGGTCACTGAGGAGCACCTGGAACTGAAACTTTCCCTTACCCAGGAGCCAGTTACCTTGCCCTGGAGCAGCATCAGCCTGCTGCGCGTGCTGCCAGACAAACTGCTGTACCGGCTCATCTCAGGGCAAACCGGCCAGGTAGAGTTTGACTCTATCCCCGAGGAGTACGAAGAGGCGGTACGCAACGCCATCCGCAGTGCCGGCAGAAGAAAAGGCGTAAGTCTGTAAGCTGGTTCTGCTGTAAATCAATCATTAGCCGAAGGGCGTTTTGGAGCTGTTTTCCTGGAAGCAGCCCCAAAACGCCCTTCGGCTTTTTTGTGGGCCTAACGTGCTGCGTCTACCGGCTGAAATCCAGAATCTTACTTTTCTACAAAAAGGCGGGTTTCAAGCAATCCTGCACAAGTGATATGCGAGTCTGCGCAGACAGCGTATTTAGCTGATGTTAACCCTATTGTGGTATACCCGTAATAGGAACAGACAGGACTTCCTGTATGCCATCAGTACAAGATCTAAACTATGAAAAATTTTCTGTTCTACCTGATGTTTGCGGCCTCGGTGCCGTTGGTCTCCGGCTGTGGCGGCAATTCCGCTGAGACTACCTCTGTAGATGCCGCCGGTGAACACAATGAGGAACTGCTGGAAAGCACCGGTAAAGACGAGAAAGCAGGCTGGTTTGTGGCTGAGGTCACCAGTGGCAGCTTGTTTGAGGTGGAAATGGGGCGGCTTGCCAGCAGCAAAGGCCAGAACGCGGGCGTAAAGCAGTACGGCCAACTCATGATGGACCACCACACGCAATCCAATGCCCAACTGAAACAGATTGCTGATCTCAAAAACCTGATGGTGCCCACCGCCATGGACAAAGATCATCAGGAAACCTTCAACCAGGTGCTGGGGCTCTCCGGGGCGGCCTTTGACAAAGCCTATGTAGAGGCCATGGTGAAAGACCACAAACGGACCATAGACCAGTTTGAGGAAATGGCTGAGAAAGGAACCGATACAGAACTCAAGGCTTTTGCCAGCAAAGGGCTTCCTATGCTACAGTCGCACCTTTCCCAGGCCGAGCAACTGGAAGATCAGCTAGAAGAACAGACGCAACAGTAATTGTCATCAGAAAGAGAAGTAATGGAAGTGAAGAAGCGCGGAGGCAAGGCCTTGTTACTAGGGTGTTTTTTATGGTGGATCACCGGCTGTGCTACCACTGATCTGGCCACCGGCACAGGCGGAACGGGCACGGATACCGGGACTCGACCTATCACCACCACCCAGGCCGAGCGGTCTTTTGTGGAAGGTGCCGCCAGCGGCGCGCAGCTACGGCTCAGGCTAAGCGAAACGGCCCAGCAGAAAACCTCCAACCTGGAAGTAAGAGAATTTGCCAGGCTGATGGTGACCCAGCAGAGCGGCATGGTGTCAGAGCTGAAGAGCATAGCGCAGCAATTGGGTGTCACGTTTCCGGGCACGCTCAGATCAGAGCATCAGTCCTCCTATGACCAAGTGGCGAAGCTGAGCGGCTCTGAATTTGACCGGGCTTTCACGCGGGCCATGGAGCAGTCTTTCCAGCAGGATATTTCCAGTTATCAGAACGGAAACGCAGTAACCACCAATCTGGCGTTACGGGGCCATATCCTGAAAACTACCCCCATTATGCAAGGGCAACTCAAGTTGGCCACGCAGCTTAAGAATATACTGCCTTAGCGCAGCAATTGTGTCTGATGTTGAACAAGGCGGCAGAAATGCCCACTAAAATGAAGAAAGCTATGAAAAAGATACTCTATGTTTTAGGAATAAGCGCTGTTGCGGCAAGCACCGGGTGTAGCAGAATAGATGCCAACACCTCTAACACAGTGCCCACGGCAGATAACTATGCCGCAACGGTAACTTCTACCCACGCGGGTGCCGGTGCCGTTGGCACCACCTCGGCGGATGCCTACGCTACAACTCCCGCTTCCAATGCCACCGTGCCCGGCACCATGCTGTACGGCACCCGCACCATCACCGAGGCTTCTTTCCTGACCGAGGCGGCCAGCAGCAACATGATGGAAATGCAGTTGGCTAAACTGGCGCTGGAGAGATCTTCCCGTTCAGAGATAAAGGAGTTTGCCCGTATGATCCTGAACCACCATGCCAAAGCCAGCGAGGAACTGACTACCCTTGCCTCGGGCATGAATCTGACCTTGCCTACCGGGCTTATGCCCGATCATCAGGAACTGGTAGATAAACTCTCTAAACTGACCGGCAATGAGTTTGACAAGAAGTACATGGATGAGATTGAGGAAGCCCATGAAAGAGACATCGCCTTGTATGAAGTCGTCAGCACGGCGGCGCCCACTACTACCGTGAAAGCGTTTGCCATCAGGACCCTGCCGGTATTGCGAATGCACGAACACCACGCCGATAAACTGGATGACAAAGTAGAATAAAAGCTGTGCCCAAAAGAGTAAAGCCTGCCCATGCGGGCTTTATTCTTTTAAACACTAACCCAACGCCTGTTGTTAAAGAAATAGGAAGGGATTCTGAGAAATGGGTTTCTGGCCTGCTTAGACCAAAAGTCTCCAAAACCAAAGTATAAACTATGAAAAAGCTCATTTATCCTTTCGTGGCGTTGCTGCTAACCTCTGGTATGGCGTGCAGCAATGACCAGAAAGGAACGCACTCCACTACAGACGTAGATGCCGGAAGCCAAGGGGATGGAAGCCCAACCGCCGCCACCAGCAGTGCCGGTAGTAGTGGCATGGGCGGATCTACCTCCACGCATGCTCTGGCTTCTGACACCATTCTCTCTGATTCAGCTGATCATCAATAGAAATTTGGACTCTCGGGGAAGGAGTTAAGTCGCAGAAATAGTATTTATTACATATTAAATGTGCTAACTCCTTACTAATAAGGGCGTATATAAGGCAAAATGTTCTTGAATTAACAGATAGAATTATGAAGAAATTAATGTCAATGTTAGTGGCCGGAGCGATGCTAGCGGGCACAGCCTGTACCAGTACAACAGGTACAACGGATGGAACCACCGGAGGCACTACAGGAGGAACCACTGGTACAACTGCCGGAGGCACCACTACCGGGGGCGGAACCACGGGCGGAATGACAACCGGAGGAACCACCGGCACCACTACTGGCGGTACTACCGGAACCACCACCGGCACAACCACTGGCGGCGGTACCACCGGTACAACTACCGGTACTACTACTGGCACCACTACTGGCGGAACAACTACAGGAACTACAACTGGAACCACCACCGGTACTACAACTGGCGGAACTACCGGTACTACTACCGGAACCACCACTGGCGGCGGAACTGCCGGAACAGCCGGTGGTGCGGGCACAGCCGGTGCAACCGCTGACATGGCTAACATGACCGATGCCATGTTCCTGATGACTGCCGCCAGCAGCAACATGCTGGAAATTCAGGCTGGCAAGCTGGCTACTCAAAACGCCATGAATGCTGATGTAAAGAAATTTGCCCAGATGATGCAAGACCACCACACCAAAGCAAACCAGGAGTTGATGACGCTTGCCTCAAAAATGAACGTGACCCTGCCTAAAACCTTAATGCCGCCCCACCAAGCCATCATGGATAGGTTGAAAGGCAAAACCGGCAAAGACTTTGACGAAAGCTACATGGATGCCATGGAAGCCGCCCACAACATGGACATTGCCATGTTTGAGATGAAAAGCAATAACGCTGAAACTCCTACCGTAAAAGCGTTGGCTACCAAAACCTTGCCTATGCTCAGAACGCATAAGAAATCAGCTACTGAGCTGGAAGATAAAGTGGATTAAATTCAATCTGTACTAGACAGAAAGCCTGTGTTTTAGGGGTGTTTTCCGTTAAACGCTCCTGAAGCACAGGCTTTGTTGTAAGCCTTGGCTAAGAATAGTGCCAGTGTTTTGCCTGATGATGTGGTGTGGATGAGTTTCTGCACAAATCAAATAGCCTTATTGGTAGAATCAGTGATGGTTCAACTCCAAGTAGGAGCATTCGTATAAATGAACTGGAAATCAGTACTAAGCGACCATATGAAGACTATGAAAAAAGAGATGTTTGCCTTTGCAGCGGCCCTGTTAATGACGGGTGCTGCTTGTTCAACGTATACCTCCAGCACCGATCCCGATGATCTTGGAACAGGCTACGGCTTAACTAATAATCAGGAGGGTACTGGTAACAACAGCAGTTTGGGTGTGGCAGAAGCCAACAACAACGCCACCTTTGATAACCAGGCCACCGGAGCAGCCACCGACAGCACCAAGGCCAGTCCGCAGGCAGATAGCACCGCCCGGGCAGCGGCAAGCCAGTCAACTCCGGTGAAAGTAGAGTCCAGCAACCCAGACGGGCAATAAGCCAGCCTGCCTTATGTCTGCCTGAAACTAGGCAAGTTGAAGACCATCTGCTTAGCCAGAAAAACAGATCGCCCGCACCAAAGTGCGGGCGATCTGTTTTTAAGCCGTTTACTGAAAAGAAAGCATAAAACAGAGCGGCGTAGAAGCTTCTCATAAACCAGAAGGTCAATTGTTTTTTAAGTGCCGCAGCGTACCTTTGGGCCAAATTTTACAAAAACAATGAAACATATACTGCCCTTATTTGCTGCTTTTACCCTGTTTGCCGGTGTAGCCTGCTCTACCTATACCTCCACCACCGATCCTAACGACAAAGGTTCCGGCACTGCCCTCACGGAAGATGTGGTGACAGACGCTCCTGCCACCGAAGCGCACACCACCGAGCCAGCTGCTACTCCGGCTCCTGCCGCCACTGAGGCGAAAGCTGACAGCGCCGCTGCCCCTAAAGCCGAAGAAGCTGCCCATACAGAAGAAGCCGCTCACTAGTAATCTAAAAACTTAGTGTCATTACAGAAGTAAGGCAAGGGTTTCAATCTCAGAAAATCCTGTTTTTGCTTCCTGGTAAAACAGAAAAGCCTTGCTCTGAGAGCAAGGCTTTTCTGTTTTAGGGCTGTTTCCTAAGAAGAAGCCAGGAAACGCTAATCGGTTTTCTTCTTTCTACCCGGCGTTTTCTTTTCCTTAACCGGAGCGGCAGCATCTGCCTCAACGGTCTCTTTCTTCTTCCGGCCTCTGGTCTTCTTAACCGGTTCGGCGGGTTCTTCCGGCTCGTCTTCTTCCGGCGTTTCCTCCACGTACACCGGCGCGTCCACGTACAGGCTGGTGCTCAGCTCCTCTTTCAGGAAACGGGCAGTATAGCCAATCGGGCTTTCGGCTACTTCTTCCGGCGTGCCCTGAGCTACAATGGTTCCACCTTTGGCGCCGCCTTCCGGCCCGATATCAATGATATGGTCGGCTACCTTGATCAGGTCCATGTTGTGTTCAATGATGAGCACGCTGTTGCCTTTGTCTACTAGGCGGTTCAGCACGTCTGAGAGGTGCTGAATGTCCTGGAAGTGCAGACCGGTGGTAGGCTCATCCAGGATGTAGAGCGTGCGGCCAGTGTCTTTCTTGGAAAGCTCGGTGGCCAGTTTCACGCGCTGCGCCTCACCACCTGACAAGGTAGTAGCCTGCTGACCCAGAGTGATGTAACCTAAGCCCACCTGGTTCAAGGTCTGAATTTTGCGCAGGATACGCGGCTGGTTCTCGAAGAACTCCACGGCGTGCTCCACGGTCATGTCCAGCACATCCGTAATGGACTTGCCTTTGAAGCGCACTTCCAGGGTCTCGCGGTTGTAGCGTTTGCCTTTGCAGGTCTCGCAGGGCACATACACATCGGGCATGAAGTTCATCTCAATGGTGCGCATCCCGGCACCCTCGCACGTCTCGCACCGACCGCCTTTCACGTTGAACGAGAACCTTCCCGCCGAGTAGCCTCTGATTTTAGCCTCGGGCAAGGACGCAAACAGGCTTCTAATCTCGGTGAACACACCGGTGTACGTAGCCGGGTTAGAGCGCGGCGTCCGTCCGATGGGGCTTTGGTCCACTTCAATTACCTTATCAATGTTCTTCAGGCCTTCTATTTCTTTGTAGGGAAGCGGCTCGCGCTTGGCGTTGAAGAAATGCTTGTTCAGGATGGGGAACAGCGTATCATGGATCAGAGACGATTTCCCGGAGCCCGATACGCCCGTCACGCACAGGAACTTGCCCAGCGGCAATTCCAGCGTCACGTCTTTCAGGTTGTGGCCCGTGGCACCGCGCAGAATAAGGCTTTGGCCGTTTCCGGCGCGTTTTTGCTTACGAACCGGAATTCCGCGGCGATGGCTCAGGTAATCTGCCGTTACGGTGCCGCTTTCCATCATCTCCTTCGGGGTACCCGCCGTCACTACCTGGCCTCCGTGCGCCCCCGCACCCGGCCCGATGTCCACCACGTAATCGGCGTTCAGGATCATGTCTTTGTCGTGCTCCACCACCACTACTGAGTTGCCCAGGTCGCGCAAATCTTGCAAGGCCTTAATGAGCTTTTCATTGTCGCGCTGGTGCAGCCCGATGCTGGGTTCGTCCATGATGTACAACACGCCCACCAACTGCGTCCCGATTTGGGTAGCCAAACGAATCCGCTGGCTCTCGCCGCCGGAAAGCGTACGTACGGAGCGGTGCAGGTGCAGGTATTCCAATCCCACATCTACCAGGAAACCGATCCGCTTGCGGATTTCCTTGAGTAACTCACGGGCAATGAGGTTCTGGCGCTCGCTCAGGCGTTCTTCCAGGTTCGCCATCCAACCGGCTAGTTCGGCAATGTCCATCTCAGACAGCTCACCGATGTGTTTGTTGTCCAGCTTGAAGTGCAGCGATTCCTTTTTCAGGCGGTAGCCGTTACACTCGGGGCAGGTGCTTTGGGTGGTGTATTCCTGAATCCAGGCTCGCACGTTCTCAGAGTCAGATTCCAGCTGCTTTTTGAGGAAACTCATGACTCCCTCAAACACGAACGGCTCTTTTTTGCCCTTAGGGTCTTCTTCCTCAAAGCCGTACAGCAGTTGGTTCCAGGCCTCAGCGGGAATATCAGCAATAGGAACCGTCAAGGACGTTTTGTGGCGCTTGAGCAGGGCCTGTATCTGGGAGAAAATCCAGATGTCACGGTACTCGCCCAGCGGCGCAATGCCACCCCGGCTGATGCTCACGCCTTTGTCTGGTACAATGGAGTCTTCGGTGAGTTCCTCAATCTCGCCCAAGCCGTTACACACCGGGCAGGCCCCGTACGGCGAGTTGAACGAGAAAGTATTAGGCGCCGGATCATCATAGGCGATGCCGGTGGCTGGGTCCATCAAGTGGCGGGAGTAGAAGTGGGTAGCGTTGGTGTCGGCGTCCAGGATGAGCACCGTGCCTTTGCCGTGCTGCAGCGCATTCTGTATGGAAGTTGACAGACGGTAACGGTCCTCAACAGAAGGCACCAGCTTGTCAATCACAATCTCGATGTCGTGGATCTTGTAGCGGTCTACCTGCATCTTGGGCGTGAGCTCCACCAACTCGCCGTCAATACGGGCCCGGATGAAGCCCATCTTCCGGATCTGCTCAAACAGTTCGCGGTAGTGGCCTTTCCGGCCTTTCACCACCGGGGCCAGCACAATGGTGCGCTTGCCGCTGAAATGCTCCAGCACGTGCTGCACAATCTGATCATCGGACTGCTTGATCATCTTCTCGCCGGTCACGTAGCTGAAGGCTTCGGCGGTACGAGCGTAGAGCAGGCGCAGGAAGTCGTAAATCTCGGTGATGGTGCCCACCGTGGAGCGCGGGTTGCGCGAAGTGGTTTTCTGCTCAATGGAAATCACCGGCGAAAGCCCCTCAATCTTGTCTACGTTAGGGCGTTCCAGTCCGCCCAGGAACGAGCGGGCATAGGCCGAGAACGTCTCCATGTAGCGGCGCTGCCCCTCGGCGTAGATGGTGTCAAAGGCGAGCGAGGATTTCCCGCTGCCCGAGATACCCGTGAACACCACCAACTCATTGCGCGGTATTCTCAGGCTGATGTTTTTCAGGTTATGCTCGCGGGCGCCATATACTTCAATGAAAGGCACATCCGCGGTGGAACTATGATTGGCTACAGGCGTAGCGGCAGATTCTTTTGGCGTCATCCGATAGGTTCGGTTTTAAAGAGCAAAGGTAGGCATTCCCGCGCTAGAAACGCAGCGAGCAATCCATCTCTTCTTAACCGAATTTACAGCGGATTAGTTTAGTGGCGGGGCGGAGTTTTTGAGGGAAGCGTTTTGTGGCTGTTTCGGGGAAAGGGGTGGGAAACAGTTTTTATAAGAGAGTTTAGTTTAACTCTCTTATAGGTGGTGGTCCTGGGACTGAAGATAATTCTGAGTGAGATAGAAGGGAACTTAAAACGCTGTCTTGGTTGAGGGGAATATTTACTTTCTTCAATAGCTTGTTATTTGACAAGTCTCTGATAAACCTTGCATTATATTCTGTTGCAGCATCATACTGATAATTGCCTGAGAAAATGACGTTTTTTGATAAACCTTCCTGGGTGATCAGAATAAATGAAGGGACACAATGAAAACTAAATGCTTGGTCTGCAACTGAATCTGATTTCAGTTTCAGATGTTTGCTGCGATCCATGAATTTTAACAAGGTACTGTCCTTTTTCCCTATGTCATTGATGATTCCGGAATAGCTGCTGATTTCTGCTTCAGCAAGTGGATCAGGGTAGTATTTAGAGTAGGCATAAACCGAGTCTTTATTCAAATCTATAAAGACATAGCTAGAAATGACTAGTCCTTTATTCTGCTCATTCGCTGAGTCGGCAAAGCCAAGAGTTATAAGGGTGAGGTTTTTCTCTGAAACCGGCTTGGGTGTGCAGGTATAAAACCATACTGTTATGCTGCACAGGAGCAACGAATATAGATTGGCAGAATAAGTGATTCGCATCTAATTGATGTTTATGGGCTGTTTTGAAGTAAGATGCGTTTTGAGCCTGTTTTCCATAAAATCAGCCATGAACAGTTTACTTCTGGTACAGTCTGTAAGCTAACACTAGCTTTTCTATGGCGCGGAAGTTACTTCCGTGACTTTTGATTGCAGGAGTTGTTGAGGGAGCATCTTGGGCCTGGTTTTAGGAAAAGGATGGGAACGAAAATTAACCTGAGCTTCGACTAAGAGCTAAGGATGCTCAGGTAAATTTGGTGTAAAGGAATATTTTGGGAGAGAAAGGACAGGCAGCAGAATACTATCTTCATTCATTTTATTAGAAGTTGGCTTCATTCTTTCTCTTGTTGTGATATCAAGGAAGAAATTGAGTGTGCTGTCAAGTGCCGGAGTAAAGTCTCTTTTATTGAATAAGTATAGCTTTTCAGAGGAATCAACTTTTGTCCTGATGAGATAAAAGTACTCATTAAACCTAAAATCAAGAGGTTCTTCTACGTTGTCATTGGTGTACCTAGCTGCAAGACCTCTTCCAATCAAGGTGGTGTCTTGTTGCAGAAGCTTTTGAAGAGCAGGATGTTTTTCTAAATCTGTAAAGGTGGAATCTAAAGTATATCTATTGAAAGGTAAGAATGTAGCCGTATCAAGTGCTTTACGATAAGCAGAAACTTTATTGTGTTCTAAATCTAAGTAGATGTACCGGGCAATTCCATATCCCTTATTCTGTTGAGTGGCGGAATCGGCACGCCCAATCACCATAAAGGTGATGTTTTGAACCTTGTTAAGTTTAGGCCTTTTCTGCTCCTTAGATCCACAGCCATAAAGGCATAGGATCACAATGCTGAGAAGGAGGCAGCAGAAAGTAAGATTCTTGGAGCGCATCTTTTTAACGTTATAGATCTATTCCCTTTTTAGAAGATGCGGTTTTGATTTCATTTCCACAAATCAGGGTCAAATCGGTTTGGTCGCTGGTGAGTGGTTGCAGCTTGTGCCTTCCTTTCTCAGGTAACACATTTGCAGATAAAAAGAAAGTCAGGCAAGCGCGAGGTCACGAGCTGCAACCACTCGCCAGCGGAGGATAGGCTGGTCTACCATTAGTTTCTGGCTACAATGGAAGCGGATGGCAAAGGAGAATATTTGAAATTGCTGAAGTAGGCACCGCCTGAGGCCATCAACCCTATCCGCCCTTTCACTGGCTTTTTGGTGGGTGGTAACTTTATCTCGGAGGCGGGTTCAGGGGCATCGTTCAGGAAAACTTGGGCTACGTTGTCCTGGATGATGATTTTCAGGTGCGTCCAGGATGCAGGTTTGGAAGCGTGCGGAGTGCAGGTCGATGCATTCTGTTTTAAGGCAGTTGCCGTGGGGTGGGCAGTGTCAGGAGAGTTGAGCGCGTGTAGGTCAAGGGTGATGCCCCGGTAGGCTCCGTCTGAAGTATGGCGGAAAACGATGCCGGCTTCTCCCTGCGCGTCATCATCGGCAATGTCTACTTCTATAATGCCCTCGTGGTATTTCCCGTCGCCATAGAGCGCAACGCCTTTGCTCAGGTACAGACTTTCCTGGCCCAGATAGTGCACCATGCTGCTTTGCCCTGCCGGGAGTTGCCAAGTGGCGGGCAGGAAATCGCGTTTCAATTCAACCTGAGCGTTGGCAGTCAACGAAGCGAATGCCAAGCCTAACAATACGTTTTTCATCTTTTTGCCTCCTTTGTGTTTAGTGAATTTCAGCGGAGCAATGAACCCCACTGACTGATACAAAGGTGTTGGGAAAGGCAGAGAGAAAACAGGTCAGTTTACAGGCGGTTATGGTCATTTTGCCAGCGCCTGCTCCCGATACGCTTTAGGGGTGAGCCCGCAACTGGTTTTAAAGAACCGGTTAAAGTTAGCGGTGTCTGAAAAGTGAAGGTCATACGCTATCTCTGACACGGTTTTAGGCGTGTACAAGAGTTCCCGCTTCGCCTCCAGGAGCAGCCTGCCTTTGATCAAAGCGGAGGCTGAGGTGCCAAAGTAGCGCTGGGTAATCTCGTTCAGATGGGCGGGTGTGATGTGCAGCAGATCGGCGTAGTCCTGTACCTGGTGCCGTGTCCTGAAGTGCATTTCCAGCAGCTTCCGGAAAGAGTAAATGGACGCGTTCCCCTCGGTATCAGCATCGGTTTGGTGTTGTTGGGCGAACAGGCGGTTCAGGTGCAGCAGCATCTGGTACAGCAGCGCCCTGATCATGTGCGGACTGTCGTTCTGCAGGTGCTGAAATTCCTGTTCCATGGCCTCTACCCGCTGAATCAACTTCTGAAACTCCTCTGCCGAGGTGCTCACCGCATTGGGCCGCGTAGGATTGTGGAAAAACTGAAAACGATGCAGAAACAGTGGGTCATTGAAAAACGACGAGATAAA
This sequence comes from Sabulibacter ruber, assembly GCF_017355955.1. Lineage (GTDB taxonomy): Bacteria > Bacteroidota > Bacteroidia > Cytophagales > Hymenobacteraceae > Nibribacter > Nibribacter ruber_A. Next base: position 702,120 of record NZ_JAFFID010000002.1, read on the forward strand.
GCCTTCCTCAAAGAACAGCGTGTAACCCCGCACCGGTTGCTCTACCCGCCACCGGCGCACCTGTCCCGGCGAGGTGAAAATGATTTTGCCAGGTTCCACCGTATGCACTACCTGATCCAGACTGAAGGTGCCGCTGCCTTCCAGAATGAACATCACGTCATAAAAAGACAGCGTGTGCGGGGTGTTATCCAGCACAAAGTTCTTCAGGCTTTCCATGTGCCCAACATCCAGCAGCAACTCCGGCCCATATTTGTTCCGAAGAAAGTCATAGCGCGGAATATGCCGGGTAAGCTGGGGCATGGCTGGAAAATGTAAACAAGTTTAGTCTTTTAGGCAAAGCTTGGCAAGCGGGCTTTCCCTATTGCCTGTTAAGCTGTTTCTAAGCTGTTTCCCCTGAAACAGGCGAAAAACAGCAGATAGTGAAAAGCTAAGTGGGCTGAACGGCACTTCCCTGGCGGGGACTGTTGCGCTTGGCAGCAGGGCCGGGTTTTTCCTGTTTCATGCGCTTAGGGCCGTACCACAACCAGAAACCAGTGATGGTGAAGATAAGCAGCGCCACGCCCATAATGGTGCTGTACAGGACTTTTAAAACTCCGCTGTCCACCCCAAACCACCGGTCCAGGATGGTGCCGTCGTGCAGGTTCTCAATAAAATCGGCACGGCGAGATTCTAGGTGCAGTACTTTGCCGGTGGCAGCGTCTAGTTGCACGCCCAGGTAATCTTCCACAAAGAGAAACTTGACCGTGCCTTTATCCGGGCGCATGTCTATGCGGTCCAGCGTCAAAGAAGTGTTGGTGCCCAAAGAGTCTCTCATGGCCTGAAAAGCATTGTTGGTGAGGCTGTCTACCGGAAGCCAGTCTTTCAGGTTGGTAGAAGTGCCGGTGTGGGTTTTGGCCAGGATGAGCCCGCCAGTGTGTTTCTTCCAACCCAGCAGGAGCCCGGTAACAGAAATCACGAAGAAGAAGGCGAACAGCAAGGCCCCGGTTATCCGGTGGACTTTGCGGAAGTCGCGCAGCACACGGGCTTGTTTCTGTCTTTTGGTAGCATCGGTCATGGGGGAGGAGAACGGTTTCTTTAGTAACTGCTCTCCTCCAAAGTTAGTGTTTCCTGCTCCGGCAAAAAACAGAAAGAGCCCGGAGGCGATTCCGGGCTCTTTTTCTGAAAATAAGGCAAAAGCGGCTTGCTCTTAGAAGTTTGGAGAAAGCAGGTATTTGCTGTAGAAATCGTCTATGACTTTCACGGCATCGGTGGCGTTGTCCACAATGCTCACCAGGTCCAGGTCCTCTGGGCTGATGTTGCTTTCCTGCGTCAGCATCACGTCTTTGATCCAGTCAAACAGTCCGCCCCAGTAGGCACGGCCTACCAGAATGATAGGGAACCGACCGATTTTCTTTGTCTGGATAAGGGTGATCGCCTCAAACAGCTCGTCCAGGGTGCCAAAGCCGCCGGGCATTACAATAAAGCCCTGGGCGTATTTCACAAACATCACTTTGCGCACAAAGAAGTAGTCAAAGTTGATGAGTTTGTCTGAATCAATGTACACGTTGTGGAACTGCTCAAACGGCAGGTGGATGTTTAGCCCCACTGAGCGGCCGCCTTCTGAGTGTGCTCCTTTGTTACCGGCTTCCATGATACCAGGGCCACCGCCCGTGATTACCCCGTAGCCGTGGCGCACCAGTTTGGCGGCAATTTCCTCGGCCATCTGGTAATACGGGTTCTCGGGCTTGGTGCGGGCAGATCCGAAGATAGACACGCAAGGGCCAATCTTGGCCATTTTCTCAAAACCCTCTACAAACTCAGACATCACCTTGAAGATCTGCCAGGAGTCTGCTATTTTAATTTCGTTCCAGTCTTTATCAGTAAAGGCCTCGCGGATGCGCTTGTCGTCCTCGGTGAAGTCGGGGGCTTCTTTCTGGGCTATTTCCTTGGCTTCCTTCAAAGAAGCTACTTTGTTGTCATTAGCGTCTGGTTGGACAATTACGGTGCCGCTGCCTACATTGGTAGTCTCGTCTCGTAACTTAGTCTTGCTGGTTTTTCTCAACTTCGTCATATATCAATCATGTATATAGCCTATTCTACGGAAATGGCCGCAAAAACAGGCGCGTCAAATGAATCTTCTACAAAAAATTTAGTGAAGTAAACAAACGGTGGTCTGGACAGGCTTATTTAGACCTTATGGCAATAACGGGGTCCAGATGGGAAGCAATGACCGCCGGAATGATGCCTGAGAGTACGCCAATCACCACAGATACGCCTAAGCCCAGGAGAATGTTGCCGGGCGTAAGGATAATGTCCAACGAGCCCATGGGAATAAAGGTTATCAGTGACACCAGCAGGATTCCCACCCCACCGCCTATAAGGCTCAGGAACACAGACTCAAACAGGAACTGGAACAGGATAAAAAAGTTTTTGGCGCCCAGTGATTTCTGTATGCCTATGATGTTGGTGCGTTCTTTTACGGAGACAAACATGATGTTGGCAATCCCGAATCCGCCTACCAAGATGGAGAAGCCCCCAATGACCCAACCCGCAATGCCAATCACTGAGAACATCTTGCCAATGGCATCGGCCATCATCTCAGAGCGGTTCACGGCGAAGTTGTCTTCCTCGTACGGCTTCAGGCCCCTGATGGTACGCATCTTGCCTCTTACCTCGTACTCCAGGTTCTGCAGGTTCTCGTCATCGGCGCGGCCTTTGATCATGAGCGTGGGCTGGATTCCCCTGGGGCCGCCGGCAAACATCTTCCCGAAGGCGCCAAACGGTACGTAGGCGTTTTTGTCATTGGTGGGCATGCCCTCAAAGAGCCCCGTGCCCTGTTTCTCCATCACACCGATGACCGTGAATTTCTGGCTCCTGATCCTGATGTTGCCGCCCAGCGCCCCGCCGTAGGGGAAGAGATTCTCGGCCACCTCGGCACCTATGATGATCACGTTGCGGGAGCCGTCTATTTCTTGCTGGGTGAAGAACCGTCCTTCTTCAATGGGCACCTCGGCCACTTTGTTGAAATCCTCGGTCACGCCCTGGAGCATGATGCCGCTGATGCTGTTGTTGCGCTGCTTGAAGGTGTTGCCAGAGCGGCGGGCCACCAGCGCCACGCCTTCATCGTTCTCCAGCTGCTCGTTCATGAACCTGAACTCCCGCATGTTGGGCGAGGGGCGCTGCATGTATTTCCACCAGGGAATGTCTTCGTCGCTGAAAATCCAGGGCCATTTCTCCACGTACATGATGCGCTCGCCCACAAAACTCATGCTTTCCCTAATGCTGCGCTCCAGGGAGTCTACAATGGTGAACACCGAGATGATGGCGAAAATACCTATGGTCACGCCCAGCAAAGAAAGGATGGTACGCAGCACGTTGGCCTTGAGGGCCTGCCACGCGAACCGAAAACTCTCTAACACCAGCCGTATGTAAATCATGGAGGAAAGATACAGGTTTAAGCGATGGGAAAGAGAACAAGCTCTTTATGAAATCGTTATTTGTTTAAATGGTTGATCTGCAGGGAAGTACCTGGCCTGTTTCTGGCTTTTAGGTGCGGGCAATGCACCAGGCAAGGCGGCTAAGATACTTAATTTGCTTAAAAGTAAAATAATTTAATGCAAACTACCTACCTTTGCACTCCATTTTTGCCAATATTTTAATACCGTAATATTAAAAATGAAGTTATCAGAGTTTAAGTTTGACCTGCCCAACGAATTGATGGCCACGCATCCGGCCCAGAACCGCGATGAAGCCCGTATGATGGTAGTGCACCGCGATAGCGGCAAGATAGAACATAAAATCTTCAAAGACATCATCTCTTATTTTGACGAGGGCGATGTCATGGTGACCAACAACACCAAGGTGTTTCCGGCGCGCCTTTACGGAAATAAAGAGAAAACCGGTGCCAAGATTGAAGTGTTTTTGCTGCGTGAGCTGGACAAGCGTATTCACCTGTGGGATGTGTTGGTAGACCCGGCTCGTAAAATACGGGTAGGCAACAAACTCTACTTCGGGGATAGCGACCTGGTAGCTGAGGTAATTGACAACACCACATCGCGCGGCCGTACCATCAAGTTCCTGTATGACGGACCAGACGAGGAGTTCTACAAAGTGGTGCACAGCCTGGGCGAAACCCCGCTTCCTAAATACATTAAGCGCGAGCCAGAGCCAGAGGACGAAGAGCGTTACCAAACCGTGTACGCTGAGGTAACCGGTGCCGTGGCCGCCCCAACCGCCGGTCTGCACTTCACCCGCGAGGTACTGAAGCGCCTTGAACTGAAAGGCGTGGACGTGACTCCAATCACCCTGCACGTGGGCTTGGGTACGTTCCGTCAAGTAGACGTGGAAGACCTTACCAAGCACAAAATGGACTCTGAGCAGTTCTTTGTAACTGAGGAGACTGCCAAGGTGGTGAACAAAGCCCTGGATGCAAAAAAACGCGTTTGCGCCATTGGTACCACCACCATGCGGGCCCTGGAGTCTTCGGTTTCGGCCAACAGCCGCCTGAAGCCCAATGAAGGCTGGACCGATAAGTTCATCTTCCCTCCTTATGATTTCAAAATTGCCAATAGCCTGGTGACCAACTTCCACATGTCTGAGTCTACTTTGCTCATGATGGCAGCGGCCTTTGGTGGGTATGAACTCATCATGGAAGCCTACAACGTGGCTATCAAAGAGAAATACAAGTTCTACAGCTACGGTGATGTAATGCTCATCATCTAAGCTCTGGAGAAGACAGAGAATCCTTTACAGAAAGCCTCACCAGTATAACGCTGGTGAGGCTTTCGTTTTTAGGTTAAATCTGGCAAAAAGGCCACAAAACCCAGGAACGGTTAGGCTAGGACCTGTGGTTTTACTAAGTTTAATTTCCAATTTTCCAGCTTAGATTCCTTTGTCATGTTAGGGCCAAATCCATCCGCTGTTCATCCTTTGGCGCATCACCATAAACTGGTGTTTCTGAAAAACATCATCCAGAGCCCTATGATTGAGGTGGGCGACTACACCTATTATGATGACCTGGAAGATCCGCTGAACTTTGAGAAGAACGTGCTGTACCACTTTGACTTCATGGGTGATAAACTCATCATCGGGAAGTTCTGCGCTATTGCCTCCGGGGTGAAGTTCATTATGAATGGCGGAAACCACGAGACCAGGCCTGTGTCTACCTACCCCTTCGGGATTTTCGGGAACGGCTGGGAGAAAGTCATGGAGGGCGTAAACCTGCAGGAGAAATACCCTACCAAAGGCGATACCCTTATTGGCCATGACGTCTGGATCGGCTTTGAGGCCGTGATCATGCCCGGTGTGCGTATTGGCAACGGGGCCGTGGTGGCTACCAAAGCCGTGGTTACTAAAGACGTGCCTCCTTATGCCATAGTAGCCGGTAACCCGGCGCAGGTGGTAAAACTGCGTTTCTCAGAAGAACAGATTGAGAAACTGCAGACCCTTGCCTGGTGGAATTGGCCGGTAGAGAAAATAACAGAGCATCTTCAGCTTATCAACTCGGCAAACATTGAGGCCCTGGAAGCCGTTGCTAAATAATGTAGGTGGGTGCTTTGCGTTTTTCTGCTTGTTTTGAAGAAAATACCTCTAAAACAGGTAGCAAATTAATCTCAGGTGTGATGCTGCGCGGTTTGGTAGGGAAGAGTAACAGTTCTAGGCTATTACAGAGCCGTTTTTAGCTTTCTTTTACAAGAAACGTTTCTTTCAGAAAATTCTTCGTATATAGAAACATAAAAATATTTTTTATAAATAAAATTGGACATTGCCACTGTGCGTTAAACTGGCAATGTCTGCCCATTCACTGATCAACCTCTGATTCATGCTGCAGTTGCGGGGTGAAGAATAGCTCATAAGAAGCAAGCAGAAAATACAGCAACCAATTGGTTCTTTGTTTAGGCACTATGAAGGCGAAAGATGTTAATGATGTGTCCCTTTCCCCCAGCGCGGATAACCTCACCAGCCAAGCATCGGCGGTAGAGGCACCGGCTTCCCCGACCCAAAAGGAGCTGGAGGCAGTACGCCGGGAACTGGAAAGCACCCGTCAGGAACTGGAGACCGCAAAAGCTGAAATCCGGCGGATGGCCTCCGAAAAAATCAACACCAACCTGCTCCTGGAGGTAAGTGAGTACAAACGGGTCATGGAGTTGGAGCGGTTAGGCAAGCAAGTGCTGGAGAAGAGCACCATGCCCGGCAGTACGCTGGAGTCTACCGTGTCTTTTTACCTGAAGGGCATTGAAAACCTGCATAAAGGAATGTTCTGCTCCTGCATGCGCCTGAAAGGAGACCAATTATACAACATTGCCGCACCTAGCCTGCCGGCTAGCTTTCTGGAGGGTACCAACGGTATTTTCATCAATGAAAATGCCGGCTCTTGTGGAACTGCCGCCTACCTTGGGCAGAAAGTAATTGCCACCAGCATTAAGACAGATCCCCGCTGGAAAGATCATTACAGCTTTATGCTGAACTACGGGATGCAGGCCTGCTGGTCTTTCCCCCTGATAGGAACCAACCAGAAGGTATTAGGTACGGTGGCCGTGTATTACCAGGAAGAGAAAGCGCCCACGCCAGAGGAAGAAGAAACCTTAGAGAGCATCAGGAGCCTGCTTCAATTGATTCTGGAAAGCAAACTGGCCGAAGAAGAGCTACGGCAGAGCAATGAGCGCTACTACTATGCCACCATTGCCACCAATGATGCCATCTGGGACTATGATATCCTTGCCCATAAAGTGTATTGGGGCACCGGTTTTGAGCGGTTGTTTGGGTATGCTATAAAGGAATTCGGGCCTGAAGTAGATGTGTGGGCCCAGCACGTGCACCCAGATGATTTGGATAGAGTATTGACTTCCCTGAACGGAACCATTGCCAAGGCTGATAAAGACCATTGGCGGGAAGAATACCGGTTCAGAAGAGCAGACGGGGAATACGTGCATGTGTTAGACCACGGCTCCCTGATCAAAGATGAGCAGGACAGGGCCGTGCGGATGGTAGGAGCCATGCAAGACGTCACGGAAATGAAGGTGGCGACAGAGCGGCTGCACAAGCTCTCCGTAATAGCCCGGGAGACCATCAATGGCGTGATCATTATGAACCCTGACCGGTCCATCCAGTGGGTGAATGCGTCCTTTACCAGAATGACCGGTTTCCCCTGGCAGGAGGTGGTAGGCAAGGCGCCCGGGGAAATTCTGAATGGCCCCGAGACCGATATGGAAACCGTCAAGCTTATCCGGGGCAAGATGCAGGCCATGGAGCCCCTGGAGGCAGAGCTTGTGCAGTATACCAAAGCCGGCAAAAAGTTTTGGGTCAAAATGCAGGTACAACCCCTGTTTGATGACCAGGGCAAGTGCGAGAGCATCTTTGCGCTCCTGACCGATGTCACCCGGCAGAAAGAAGAAGAACAGCGCCAGCGCTTGCTGGTTTCTGTGATCACCAATTCCCGCGACGGGATCATCATCAGCAAAACCTCGCCGGAACAACCTATGGAGGTGGAGGCGATTTTCTTTAACAAGGCTTTCCTGCAGATGACCGGCTACGAGCTGGACGAGGTGTTAGGCAAGAATCCGAGATTCCTGATAGGACCCGAGACAAACACCCAGGTAATGGAAAACCTGAGGGAAGGAATGCAAAACCGGCAGCCCTGTGAGGCCGAAATAGAAACCTACCGGAAAGACGGTACCTGGTTCTGGGCACAACTGCTGCTGATTCCTATTTTCAATGAGCAGCAGCAGATCACGCATTGGGTTTCCATGATCAGAGACATCACGGCCCGCAAGCACTACCAGCAGGAGCGGGAGGTGCTCATCTCAGAGCTAACCCAGAACAACGCAGACCTAAAGCAGTTCACCTTCATTACTTCCCATAACCTGCGCGCCCCCTTGGCGAACCTCACCGGTATTGCCAACATGATCAACCTAGACACCGTACCGGAAGGCCGAAACAAGCTCCTGATCCAGAAGTTCATGGAGGCAACGGCGCAGATGAACACCATCATCAGCGATCTGTTGGAGGTGTTGGTTATCAAGAATAATCCGCACCGCAACAAAGAGCAGGTAGACCTGCATAAAGCCTTTGAACAGGTGGTGATGTCTGTGGATAAAATGCTCGCCGAAACCGATGTGCAACTGGAGACAGATTTCTCACAGGTGCCGCAGGTGTATTACAACGCCAGTTACCTGCACAGCATTCTGCTGAACCTGCTCACCAACGCCATCAAATACCGTTCCCCAGACCGGAAACTGCACATCAGCGTCAGGTCTGTAAAAGAAGGCGAGAAAGAACTGCTTTATTTCTCAGACAACGGCTTGGGCATTGATCTAAAGCGATACGGCGAGCGCATTTTTGGTTTGTACCAGCGCTTCCATCAGCACAAAGACAGTAAAGGCATGGGGCTCTACATTGCGCACTCCCAGGCCAAAGCCATGGGCGGCAACCTGAGCGTGGTCAGCGAGGTAGACAAAGGAGCCACCTTCATTCTGGAGTTCTAGCCGCAACGCTTGAAACAAGTAGGCTTTCCTGATGGAAGGTAGATTTTTTGTCTTGTCGTTTCCGGTCCGGTTTCTGCAAATCAGGCGCAAATCAGAAGTGGTCTTGGCTGCCCGGAATGTGTATCTTGCGCCATTATGCTTTCAACTCCCCTGAAAAACTACGCCATTATTGTGGCCGGTGGCTCCGGCAGCAGAATGCAGGCGTCCATGCCCAAGCAGTTTTTGCCCATTGCCGGCGAGCCGGTACTTATGCATACCTTGCGCAGATTCCATGCGTTTGACCCTGAGATGCCGCTGGTGTTGGTGCTGCCCCAGGCCGAGATTTCTACCTGGCAAGCGTTGTGTGCACAACACCATTTTACGTTAGCCCACCGGGTGGTCACAGGCGGAAGCACCCGGTTTCAATCGGTGAAGAATGGGTTGGAGGCGTTGGGAACCGAAGAAGATGGCGTGGTGGCCGTGCATGACGGCGTAAGGCCCTTTATTGACAATGCCATTCTGCAGGCAGCATATGCTGCCGCAGCGGAGAACGGGGCCGCCATTGTAGCTGTTTCTCTCAAAGAATCCATCAGGAGAGTGCGCGGCGCAAGCTCTAAAGCCGTGGACCGAACCGCCTATAAGCTGGTGCAGACCCCGCAGTGCTTCCGGTTGCCCCTGCTGCGCCGAGCCTATGCCCAGCCTGAGATCCCGCTCTTCACCGATGATGCCTCGGTGGTAGAACGTTTCGGGCATAAAATCAAGCTGGTGGAAGGAAACTACCGCAACATCAAACTAACTACCCCCGAAGATCTGGTATTAGCCGAGGCATTCCTGCTGCAGGAGAAAAACGGAGCCGCGCAGAACCTATAAGTTTAAGTTCGTTTTTAGGGCGATTTCTGAAAAACAGCCCTAGAACAGCGTAAGCGCAAAAGAATCTTCTTCCCGGTAGGTACGAAACGCTTGCAATTCCTACTTCACACTGCTGGGGGTGTTTGCTGCCTTTTCTTCCAAAAAGCGTTGGTGCGCCAGCACCGTTTCCGGTGAGATTTTCTCTAATGAGGGAGAGGGTTGCGAGATGTTGAGCAAGTATCCTTGCAGAGGCAGCAGATTCAGCAAGTCATGGGTGATGCATAGCACCGTTTTTTGTTCTTCCCGTACCCAGCCGGTCATCAGATCAAAGACCCTTTTTTTATGGTAAACGTCTAGTTGTTGGGTAGGCTCATCCAGTAAGGCGATGGGGGCATCCTGCAGCATCAACTGGGCCAGCCACACCAACTGCTGCTCTCCGCCAGAAAGATCCGTAAACGAGCGTTCGCTCAGGTGTGCCATGTGCAGCTGGTGCAGCATGTTCTCGGCCCGGGCGTAATCGGCGGAGGTGTAGTGCTCCAGCAATCGCTTCTGCCGGAACAAGCCCATCACTACCAGTTCCCGCACCTTGATGGGGAACGCCACATTGTTTTTCTGCGGAAGATAGGAGAGGGAACGGGCTATGGCCCCGGAGCGCGAAGCCAATGGCTGTCCCTGTACCAGGATTTGTCCTTGGTAAGGAACCTGGCCGGTAAGGGTTTTGAGAAAGGTGGATTTGCCGCTGCCGTTATGCCCAATAATGGCGATGAAGGATGGCTCCGGCACTAAAAAAGAAAGGTTGCGGATGAGTACGCGCTCGTCGTATCCCGCAACCAGTTCTTTTATTTCTAAGACGCTCAACCTGTTTAATTAAGAATTAGGAATTTAAAATCAAGAATTAGGGGCAGGTGATGCCATTCTTAATTCCTAATTCTCAATTCTTAATTGAGATTAGTATTCGTCTTCGTTAAACATGAAGTCTTCTTTGGTTGGATAATCTGGCCAAACTTCTTCAATGCTTTCGTAAGGCTGACCGTCATCTTCCAGTGCCTGCAAGTTCTCTACCACTTCCATAGGGGCGCCAGAGCGGATAGAGTAATCAATTAATTCATCTTTGGTAGCTGGCCAGGGCGCATCTTCCAAATAGGAGGCAAGTTCAAGTGTCCAATACATAGTAAATTCGCGTTTTAAGTATGGCTATACAAATAAGTTGCAGGAATGAACGGGCTGCAAAGATAAAAAAGTGTTTGACAATTCAAAGAGTTCTTCTTATTGGTTCAACCCCTGCAACGCTAAAAGACAACGTTCAATTTTGTAAAATGTTTAGTTAAATCCTTGTTTTATTCTTGGTGCCGGGCTTTGGTTCGGCCATCGCCGGTGTTAAAGAGATAGTTGACGCCCACCTGAATACCGGCTACCATGTTCTGGCGCAGGGTGTAGTAATCTGGGTCACGAGCGTAGTCTTCTATGTGCTCTTCTTTGCGGATGTTCACAAAGTTGTAGCTGTACCGCAGATTGGCGGTTAGAATGAGGTTGGTGTTAAGGCTGTATTCCACGCCGGTGCCCAGTAAAATGCCCAGGTCGTACTCATTGAATTCGCCTACTCTGGCATCTCTTTCCCGGTCGCTATCTTCGGTGCTGGCCATAAGGTGCGTGCCTTGCCCAATGGTAAAGCTTCTGTCTTTCACCTGGTAAGAAGCGGTGCGGGAAAAACGGTTTTCTTCCTCGCCTTTCTGCAAGACGCCTAATTGCGGGCCTACCTGGAAATTGAAGCGTAAGGTACCGGTGGTGGTGTATTTGAATAACAACGGAATATTCCAATACTCCAGGTCAATGGTCTTTTCGCCGGCTTTGTTGCCTGCCTGGTCAATGAGGTCAAACTTCTCGCCTTGGTTAGATTTGTAGAGTTCTACCTGTACGTTGTGGTTCTCGTTGAATTTATAACCTAAAACCGCGCCTATGGGGGCCCATTTGGTGGTAAAGCGGTGCTTGTAATTCACATCTTCATACTGTTCATCATTGATGATCCAGGTATTCTGAAATTGCGTGGTAATGCCCAGGTAAGGACCTTTGATGTTCTGGGCCTGCGTTGACAGGAAAGGAAGAGATAGGAAAAGTAGTAAAAAGTATTTCTTCATAGCGTAAGGCGTTAGAAATGGTATATTATTTCTAACGCCTTACGAATGACTTAGGCAGTTTTGTTGCTAGGTACGCCTGCCTTTTTGCGTAAAAGATCTATTAACTCGTTTTTAGTGCGGATTTTCCGGTTAAAATTCTTGATTTTGCCTTCCAGCATAGAGCGGAACGCCTCGTTACCAGGATTTGGATTTAATCTACCCAGGTTGGTTTCCAGCACTTCCAGTTCCTGCTTGTCATACTTAATGAAGTCGCGCAGGGCATTGATGCGGGCCTGGATCTGGTCTGTCTCAGAGTTCTTGCCTTCTGGCAACGGACGCTTGCGCATGAAATGCTCCAGGCTGCTCAGTTCAAATATCTTGTCGCAGGCTACCAGGAAGCTTTCCCAAACGGCATCAGATTCTTCTTGCCGTACAGGACCTATCTTTTTCCAGGCGGCTTGTAGCTCCTTGGCTTTTGGAACGGCCTGCTGTACGGGCTGGTCTAACAGCTGCTCGGCCTGGGCTACTAAAGATTTCTTTTTCTGCAGGTTTTCCTCCAGGTACTTCTCTTTGGACTCAGATTTCTGGCTGTTGATATGTCTCTTAAGACGCTCAAAGAAGTGGTTGTTGGCCGCCCTGAAGCTGTTCCAGAGGTCATTGGACATCTTGCGGGGCAAGGTGCCGCCAATCTCTTTCCACTGGTTTTGCAGGTCTTTCAGCTTCTTGCTGGTCTCTTCCCACTCATCAGAGTTTTTGAGGGCTTCTGACTGGGCAATGAGGGCCTTGTACTTGTCAATGGTGCGGGAGAGCATGTCCTTCTTGTCCTGGAAGAACTCTTTCTTGCGGGTAAAGAAGCCTTCCAGGGCAGCTTTGAAACGTTCTTCCAGTTCGTCGGTCAGGGCTTTGTCTACCGGACCGGTCTTTATCCAGTTCTGGCGCAGCTCTTTCAGCTTCTCGGTGGTTTCCTGCCAGTCAATGCTGTTCTGCAGGGCCTCGGCCTGTTGGATGAGCGTGATCTTGGTAGCCAGGTTTTTATCGCGGTTCTTGGCAATAGCCTCCTTTATTTCAGCCTCGGCGGCTGAAAGACGTTGGTGCAAAGATTCAAAGTCGCCAATGGCGTCATACTTCTCAATCTGCTCTTTTAAGTGCAGTACCTTCATCAGGAAAGAACCTTTGTTCTCAGAGGTGGCAATCTTCTCCAGAAGGGCATCTACCTTCTGTTTGAAGTTCTCAAACCTGTGAGCAAAGTACTGCAGTGATTCCTCGGGGACCTCTTTTACCTCACCAACCTGGCGCGCGGGAAAATGCATAAATGGCTTCAACCACACCTGGTTACCCTCAATGTAGCCGTATTTATGGGCCTCCTCAGACAAATCTTTGGTTTCCATCTACTGGATAATTAACTGAAAAATTCAAAGTCTATTTTGGTACAAGTTTATGAATTAACGCCAATTTTCATAACCCACCCCCGCCAAAATTTCCGATATTTGCTACCATGAGCAGGAAAAAGACGAAACCTGACGTTTGTTTGCATACTGATTTTAGGGAACAAGGGTTATCTGTTTTGTTTTGCACCCGTTTTTCAGAAACAAGCCTGAAAACGGTCCCGCTCGTTTTGACTGATCTGAACCTATAACATTCATGAGTAACGAAACCATTATTTTCTCCATGGCGGGGGTGAATAAAATTTACCCGCCGCAGAAACAAGTTCTCAAGAACATTTACCTCTCTTTCTTCTACGGTGCCAAGATTGGCGTGCTGGGTCTCAACGGCTCTGGTAAATCTTCTTTGCTGAAGGTGATTGCCGGCGTTGACAAACAGTACCAGGGCGAGGTGGCCTTCTCGCCAGGGTACAGCGTGGGCTACCTGGAGCAGGAACCACAACTAGATCCGTCTAAAACCGTGATGGAAATTGTGCAGGAAGGCGCCGCCGAGACGGTGGCGTTGCTCAAAGAATTTGAGGAAATCAACGAAGCCTTCGCCGATGAGAACGCTGATTTTGACAAACTAATGGCCCGTCAGGGCGAAGTGCAGGAGAAAATGGACCACCTGGGTGCCTGGGACCTGGACAGCAAACTGGAACGCGCCATGGACGCCCTGCGCACCCCTCCGGGAGATGCCATTGTAGGCAACCTGTCCGGTGGTGAGAAACGCCGCGTGGCCCTGTGCCGCCTGCTGTTACAAGAGCCAGACGTGCTACTGCTGGATGAGCCTACCAACCACTTAGACGCCGAGTCTGTGCTGTGGCTGGAGCAACACCTGCAGCAATACAAAGGCACCGTAATCGCCGTTACCCACGACCGTTACTTCCTGGACAACGTGGCCGGCTGGATTCTGGAACTGGACCGTGGCGAAGGTATTCCGTGGAAAGGTAATTACTCCAGCTGGCTGGAGCAGAAAGCCGAGCGCCTAGCCAAAGAAGAGAAAACCGAAAGCAAGCGTCAGAAGACTTTACAGCGTGAGTTGGAGTGGGCCCGCATGAGCCCGAAGGCCCGCCAGGCCAAATCCAAAGCGCGTTTGGGCAACTACGAGAAAATGGCCTCTGAGGAAGCCAAAGAGAAAGAGCAGAAACTGGAGCTCTTCATTCCAGACGGTCCGCGTTTGGGGAATGTGGTGATTGAGGCCGAGGGGCTGAGCAAAGCCTTCGGTGATAAACTCCTGTTTGAAGACCTGACCTTCAGCTTGCCACCGGCGGGTATCGTGGGGATCATCGGTCCGAACGGCGCGGGTAAATCTACCTTGTTCCGCCTCATTACCGGGCGCGAGCAAGCCGATGCCGGAACCATCACCGTGGGCCCAACCGTGGAAACCGCCTACGTAGACCAGCAGCACGAAAGCCTGGACCCGAACAAATCGGTGTTTGAGACCATCTCCGGTGGTACCGAGACCATGCTGTTGGCCGGCCGCCAGGTGAACGCCCGCGCGTACGTGAGCAAGTTCAACTTCACCGGCGGTGACCAGGAGAAGAAAGTAGGCGTGCTGTCCGGGGGAGAGCGTAACCGCGTGCACCTGGCCATGACCCTGAAGCAAGGCGCCAACCTGTTGTTATTGGATGAGCCTACCAACGACCTGGACGTAAACGCCATCCGCGCTCTGGAAGACGCGCTGGAGAACTTCGCCGGTTGCGCCGTAGTCATCTCCCACGACCGCTGGTTCCTGGATAGAATTGCCACCCACATCCTGGCCTTTGAGGGCGACTCCCAAGTGGTTTGGTTTGAAGGAAACTTCTCAGACTACGAAGAAGCCAAAAAGAAACGCTTGGGTGACGTGGAGCCGAAGCGTATCCGTTACAAAAAGCTGATGGACTAAGTCTGTTTAGCACCTAGTTTTATGAAAAGAGCTCGGAAACGTAAGTTTTCGAGCTCTTTTTGCTTAGGTAGTTATCAATAAGTGAACGGCTGGTAGAGCAATGGTTTGAATAAAAGATTATGCAAAAGTGAAAGCGTGTTGCTTAAATGTAAAGTTTGCTTTACATTTAAGCAATCTATACACAACTCACTTCTATCATTTAACAAGCTATCCATTATGAACTTACTGTTGCCCCACCGATTCAAGAAAATTGGAATTGTAATGATCCCTTTGAGTTTCGCCTTTTGGTTGTTGATGCAAAAAGGTATGATTACTCTGTTACTCACCCTTTTATTTGGGGAAGTGAACTACTTTGATTACCGCATGGTAAATATAGTGGTGGCAAGTATCTCATTCTTTGGCTTTCTGTTAGGTGTGTACTGCCTCGCCTTTTCAAGAGAAAAGATTGAAGATGAGATGGTGCAAAAAATTAGGATGGATAGCTTCCAATTTGCGGCTTTGATTCAATTGCCCTTAATAATCTGTGGCTTTTTCTCACTTCTGATTCCAGGCAATACCAAAGAGCAAGAAGTCATTATTCTTGTGCTGGCTGCCGCCTTGATCGTATTTTGGTTCGGTTTTATAACCAGGTTTCATTATATGCTTCATGTCAAGCTGAAATGACATAATGAAGAACTATATCAGAGAGGAAAGAGCCAAAAAGCAACTTACCCAAGCTCAATTAGCCGATTTGGTGCATGTTTCCAGGCAAACGATCATCTCCATAGAAACAAACAGATATTTACCTTCGGCAGTGTTGGCACTGAAGTTGGCCCAAGCGCTCCAAAAAAGAGCAGAAGACTTATTTGAACTAGAAGCTTCTGATTAGGACAAAAAGGCTTGGGTGAAAGCCAGTGCTTCGCTGATTTCGCCGCCGTTGTTGACGACAACACCAACGGCATAAATCTGTAAGGGAAACGGATTGCAAATTCGTTGCCTAGACGAAGCAGATATTTTGAACCTGCTTTTACCAAAAGAGCCCGGAAACGTACGTTCCCGGGCTCTTTTCATAGGAGATGATTAGAGAAGTGGTTCTTTCCTTTTGAACTTATAGGTATGAACGGCTTTGTAAGGACCTCGGGAAGATTCTTCCATCTCTTTAAGCACCCACTCCATTTCCTCGGTGGTTAATTTGGTGATTTCATAAGTGCCTTTGTCTTTGCCGTTTTCAGTGATGGAGATGTAGTTTTTACCGTCCACTTTAGTCAGGACATAATCGGCGGTGGTTTCTCCGGGAGACATTAACTTGCCGTTTGCCATTGTAACCGGAGCATTAGGGGTCTCATGCTCTCCATTGGAGGTGTCCAATTGGCCGTTGTAGAACTCCTCATAGATCAGGTCGGTGAGGGTCCAGTGGCCTTCTACAAAATTAGTGGTGACAAGCTCAGAAAGTTCCTCCTCTTCCATGTCGCAACTTGTAAAAGAGGTAAGCAGGCTCAGACATAAAAAGTAGTGTAAGATTCTTTTCATGTTCATAAAATGGGTTTAGAAATTGGGATGAAATAAAGGGTTGTTGTAAAATAAATTCAATTGCAAAAATAACAGATGATTTGCTTGGTTGGATAGGTGTTAATTGTATTATATAAAGTATCTGATTTGACAGGTGCTTCTGTTTAGTTTGGTTATTTTTAAAAGAGAATAGCCCGAAAACGTAAGTTCCCGGGCTATTCTCATAAGATGAGGTATTACTCTTTTGCTTATTCGTCGCAGTCAAGGTCTTCCACTGCTTGTCTTGCCTCTTCCAAAGATTCCTCGGCTTCCTCATTCAGGGCACTACAATCATCGGCGGCTTCAAGGTAATCCATCGCGGCTTCTTTGAAGGCTTGGCATTTTGCAGGGGTAGGAGTTTGGCTATAGGCTTGCATGGCGGCAATATATGCCTCAGTCTCATTCTTGATGCCGCAAGGGTCTTCAACCGGATTGCCATCGTCATCGCTGGAACAGGAGGAGAGGCTAAGCGTGCTAAAGGTAGCTGCTAATAAAGCTAAAAGATAGATCCTTTTCATACTTGTAGTTAGGGGGTTGTTATATATTAGATTCAGAACTGTTTAGATTGAAAGCAGCTGGCTACGCTAGGTTGATTGTTAAACTGAGTGCCTGCCACAGGCTGGCAACATGCAGTAGAAGCGGGCTTAAGCTTTCGTGCATTCAAAAGAGTAGACACGGAGATATAACTTTACCCCTAGCCAGTTTGAAATTTTTTTGATTCAATTGGCTGATGCTACATATAATCTTTTATGCCACCACAACAATAAAATTGTATAGGCGAACAAAAGAATTAGTTCCCAAGTAAGATGTTGCCGTTCTTATAACCTGTGAGAAACTTTTCTAATGTTTGTGGATGAAGGCTTTATAAATAAAGCATCAGGTGCTATTTGGTGAACTTTGATATTTGCATCAGATGCTCTTTATTGACAAAACACCTATGCCGTTTAAAGGAGTGTAGGTAGTTAGGGGATTGCAAAGTTTTAGACTTTTTTCCTGATTAAGCAACTGTTGTTACTTAAATAGATATCCTCTTTTTCAGGTTTGCCTAGTGCCTGTTTAGTGAGAAGATGAACGAATACTAGTATGACGATGGTCTATGTTGCCAGTATTTTTGAAGGGTAGGTAGCTTGATGCGCAAATCTATACTCAAAATTTACTGCATATAGGATGTGGTAAGTACATGTCTTGGGTGTTTACATTTAAATTTATTAGAACTTAAACGGATAAAGAGCTTCTTAGCATAATGCTATAAAAGAATAGTATCTTTGATAAAAAATATAAATGAGAAAAGAAATAACAAGGGTTTCTAGTAGAGTTGAAACGTTTATAGTTTTTGCACTTTCGTTTTTTATAATATACGGTAATGCTTATTTGATCATGGTGAACCATGATCCAAATTTTGCCGGTGATGAAAAAAGTTACTTGTCAATGGGGAATGGTAATTGGGATGTATCGGTTATCCATAGGTATAGGATTGTTGTTCCTGTGTTAGCTCGTGGAGTTGCTTTTCTTATACAACTAACAGGTGCTGCTTTAGGAAGAGAGATGGATAGTTTACCATTAGGTATGAGCTTCTTTCTTGTTAATTCTACTTTGATGGCAATATCAGGAATGGTCATCTACAAAGTTGCAAAGCTCATGAACGTAAGTGATGCAAGTGCATGTATTGCCATGTTAAGCGTAATAACAAGTGGTTATTGTACATATTTTAGTGGCTTGGCATTAGTAGATAGCTTCTATTTTTTAGTAGTAACTCTTTTGTTTTACTCTGTTTTAGCAGAGAATAAATTAAGTCTTTTCTGTTGTGTTGTCTTGGGGCCTTTAGCGAAAGAATCATTTTGGTTATTTATTCCTTTCGTTTTTATTTTCTGTCGTTTTTTTTCTTTTTATAAAGTATTATTTTGTCTGGTTATTTCTATTGTTTTGTTTGTTTTGGTAAACTATGCAGTAGATTACTTTTTTGGTTTGCCTGCTTCTCCTAGAGTAATTGGTGCTGTGAGCCATTTGGATAAACTACTAATTAATCTGAAAAGGATTTTTACAATAAATGGATTTTTAGCTTGGTTTAGTGCTTTTGGTTTCTTTAATCTATTAATTGTAGCAGGATTGGTTTTGAAAGTTATTTCCATAAGATTTTCTTCCCGTATTGCTATGATGCAACTAGTGTTTTTAGGCATAGTGCTGGCTCACGTATTGATTTCAGGAGATATTGGGAGAATGTGGTATCTGGCTGCACCTGCCCTCGGTTTATCAATTGCTCTTAGCGCTGAGAGATTAATTATGCCCGCATTTAGGAGTACAAGGAATCAGCAAAATATAGAGTATTGATAAAGTTGACTAGCTATTCTAGGCTGTTTAATGTGAGAAATGGATGAGTTATAACGATAGCACTAACCTAAGGGTTATCAGTTAATTCGGATCTTTCTTAAACAATAGTTAGGATGGTAAACGTCTGCCTTGCTCTTCCGTTTATAGCACCAAAAGAGTACGTAATGGCCTTTCTTTACGCGTGCCCGCCTGAAGAAAGGCCATTGGTATCTCTAAGCCAGAATGATCTGGTGGTTGGATCAACCTTAAACTAAAACTCCCTATATGAAACACCTTTTCTCTGCGTTACTGTTGTTATTTCTTTTTACGGCTGGTGCAAGCCAAGCCCAGGGGCAGGAAGCCAAGCTGATTTCCTGGCAGGACCTGATGCAGTTGCCCAGTCCTGAGGCCGGCATGCGCATCATGTATGGACCAGATTCCTTACAGTTTGGCGAACTGCGGGTGCCCGAGGGGAAAGGCCCTTTCCCGGTAGTGGTGGTGATTCATGGCGGGTGCTGGCTATCACAGTACAACCTTGGCTATATGAACCACGTGAGCGCGGCGCTTACCAAAGCCGGGTATGCCACCTGGAACATTGAATTCCGGCGGGTGGGAAGCCCGGGCGGAGGTTGGCCAGGTACCTTCCTGGACGTAGCCAAAGCCGTAGATTACGTGCGCGAACTCGCCAAGAAATATCCGGTCAACCCCAGAAAAGTAGCGGTAATGGGCCACTCCGCAGGCGGGCATCTGGCGCTGTGGGCGGCATCCCGTACCAAGTTGCCCCGCACTAGTCCATTGTACATCAGAAATCCGCTGAAAGTGACGGGCGTAGTCTCGTTGGCCGGTATTGCCGATCTGGCGGGCTACAGCGCAGACAAAGGCAGTTGTAACGCCGCGGTGGAAAAGCTCATGGACGGCTTACCCGATCAATTGCCTGAACGCTACGCAGAAGCCTCGCCCATGCAACTACTGCCCCTGAAAGTACCGGTAAGGCTTGTCCAGGGGGCCCGTGACCCGATTGTCCCGGTTACCCAGGCGCAGAAGTTTGCGGCGCTGGCCGAAGTAAAAGGCACCGATGCCCAGGTAATCTTGCTTCCGCAGGTGGGCCATTTCGATCTGGTGGCACCTGCTTCCCCCGCCTGGACAGCCGTGGAGAAAGCCGTGGCAGAAGTGCTAGGCCTCCAATCAGGCCAATAATCAAAAATCAAATTGCTATAGAGCGAAACTGCCCCGAAGCTGTTTTACACCTGTTTTTCCTGAACCAGGCGTAAAACAGCTTCGGGGCAAACTTGTTTTCTGATCCGGTGAATTGACGAAGCAAGGCTTGTATTCTTGCGACTCCTTCTGATAATCAGCATCCTAATTTCTTTCTTCCCGTTTTCTAAGCAGTAAGTGAGGCTTAAAAACATTGAAAGAATATGGGACTTTATTTTTGGAGAAGAGAGAGCAGAGCAGTGGCAGGATGGTTCATGTTGATGACTTTCATGGTGGGGTGTGCGCCTTCCACGGCAATTACCGGAACCTGGAAGAGTCCCGAGGCCACCGCTGGCACTTTTAACAGAATCATTGTAGCAGCCCTGACAGATAATGCCGTTGCCCGGCAAACCATAGAGGCGCAGTTACAGACCCAACTGCAACAGCGCGGCATCAACGCCACCAAAAGCATAGACCTGTTTCCGCCGGCCATTATGCGCGACGGAGGCACCACCGCCGATGCCATCCTGAACAAAATCAAAGGAGACCAGCATGACGCCATCCTGACGGTGGCCTTGGTGAACACCGAGACGGAGACCCGCCACGTGCCGGGGCAAACCATGTACACGCCCATCACCCGGTTTGGTTGGTATGGCACGTTCCGGGGGTATTACACCTACTGGCGCCCCATGCTCTATGACCCTGGCTATTACCGTGAAGACAAGGTGTATTTCCTGGAAACAAACCTGTACGATGCCCAATCTGAGAGGCTTTTGTGGTCTGCTCAGTCTGAATCGTACAATCCAACCAGCCTCCAGCGCTTCGCCCAGAAGTTCGGGGAAGTCACGGTAGGCCAGATGCAGAAAGAGAACCTGATCAAATAGCCGCCTCTGCTCAGGAAGAAGGTTAAGGAGGAATCAGCGGCCAATCTGTTTTAGACCTATTATCATGAAAAGAGCCCGGAAACGTAGTCTCCGGGCTCTTTTCATTTCTACCATTAAATGGCAGGTGAAGGTTATTGCTTTTTGGCTTCCAGATCCAGTTCAATGTTCACGGTTTCTGAGATGAACTTATCGCCCAGGGTTTTGTCATTGCCGTAATTCATTTGCCACTGGCGGCGGTCAATGTCAAAGTTAGCTTCGGCTTTCAAGGCATTCTCGTCCAGTTCAATGCGGGCCGGGAACGTGATGTTTTTGGTAACGTCTTTCAGGGTCAGGTTGCCGCTCACGCTGAAGTTGGCGCCTTCCACCAGGGAGGTATCCTGTCCGTTGGCTTTGTACGGCTCCACTTTGGTGATCACGAACTTGGCGGTACCAAATTTCTCGACGTTAAAGAAATCGCCGCTCAAAAGGTGCGGTCTCAGCTTGTTCTGGAACATCTCTCCCTGTTCTTTCAAAGTAAGGGAGTTGATGTCTATGGTAAACTCTCCGCCGGTGATCTGCTGATTGGCTACAGAGACCGTTCCGGTAGACAGGGAGAAAGTGCCCGGGTGGTTTTTGCCCACGCCGTTTCCGGTGAACTGCACCTCAGAGGCGGCGGTGTCTACCACAAAGGTCTGCCCCTCGGTGCTGGCAGTTTGCTGGGCATCGGTGATGGTGGCCTGGTCGCCTTTAGGAGCCTGGTTGCAGGAGGCAAATACCACGACTGCCACAAGTGCTATGCAGAAGCTTTTGATTTTCATAGTTGTAAAGCGTAAAGTGGAACAATGTACCTACACAAGTTTATAGGTGGTTTGCTATATAACGGAGCTATATTAAATATAGTTTATATAGGTGTTCATTTGCAGGGTTGTTTGTTCCCCTCGCTCGCCTCCGGCGAGTGTGAGTTAATGAGCGGCGTCCCGCCGCTATGTACAATTCACAAGTAAAGTTCTCCCCAACACGGCCAGAGGCCCCCGGTTACTCACACTCGCCGGAGGCGAGCGAGGGAGTTGTTAAGTAGTGATAAAAAGAAAAGGCGTTTCCGGGGTGATTTCCCGGAAACGCCTTTAAAACAGAGAACAGAATCTATCAGAGCAAACCTAGAAAATGCGGCCTTGCTTTTTGGCTTTCTTGCCCTTCACCGGTTCTGTGGCCTTAGGTTCTGCCACTACCGCCGGAGCTTCTATAGCGGGAGCCAAAGGCGCACCGTCTGAGTCCAGTTCTACCACTTCGTAGCCCAGTTTTTCCAGGCCTGGTTTAATAGAGGCTTTGTCGCCCACCAGCATGATGCTCATTTTCTCAACCGGCAGGTATTTTCTGGCCAAGGTGTTGATTTCCTCTTTGGTGATGTTCTTGAGAATATCGTTTTGCTTGGCCACGTAATCGGCATCCAGGTTGTAGCGCAGCATGTTGTTCAGGAACGAGGCTTTCTGGAACGAGGTCTCATATTTGCGGGCATCGCTCTGCCCGATGGCGCTCTTCATGAAAGCCAGTTCCTCATCGGTGATTCCTTCTTCCCGGAAGCGCTTGATCTCTTTCATGAACTCTACCACGGAGCTGTCAGAAACGTTGGAGCGTACCCCGGCAGCGGCGGTGAAAGGTCCGGCCGCTTCTGTGCCGGAGAAATAAGACCAGGCGCCGTAAGAGTACCCCTTGTCTTCGCGCAGGTTCAGGTTGATGCGGCTGTTGAAGGCCTCGCCCAGTACATAGTTCATGAGCGTGGCTTTGTAGTACTCACCGGTAGCGTCGTACGGCAAGGCCATGTACCCAATGCGGATCTCAGACTGCGCGGCTTTCTCTTTGTCTACCACAAAAATCCTGGTCTTGTCAATGTTGGCCACTTTTGGCTCAGCCGGGATGGTCACTGGTTTAGCGGCCCATTTGTTCAGAAAGGCCAGTTTAGGCATAATCTGGTTTTGCTCCACATCGCCTACTACTACCAGGTTGGTCACGCTGGGCGAGAAGTAATCCTGGTAGAATTTCTTCACATCGTCCAGGGTGATGTTCTCCACGGTTTTGATGGTGCCCATCACCGGAATGGCTTTGATGTGGCCTTCGCCGTACAGCATTTTGTTGTACACGTTGTTGGCGACCACGGTAGGTTGGGTACTCTGGTTTTTGATGGCTTCCAGGCGCTGTTTCTTCAGCCGGTCAAAATCGGCCGCGTCAAAGCGGGGGTGCAGCATGCGTTCTTCCAGCAGCGCCAGGGTAGCATCCAGGTTTTTCACCTGGGACTGAACCTGAACGGTCATGGTCTCTGTACCGCTCCCGAAGTTGATGGAAGAACCCATTTTCTGCAGTTGGGTCGTGATTTCCTCGGCGGTGAATTTCTGCGATGATTCGTTCATCATGCCCGCCGTTAAAGAGGCAATCCCCGCCTTAGATGGGTCATGGGCTTCCAGTTTGTGCCCGCCCTGCAGCGTGAACAGCAGGGTCACGGTTGGCACCTCGTCGCTCTTAGAGCCTATTACTTTGATGCCGTTTGCCATATTCTGTTTCCAGAACGGCGGAACGGTGATGGTGGGGTTGGCCCCGGCTCCCGGGCGCTTGCTGCGGTCAAAGGTATCTTTGGCTTTTACGTATTTCAGGCCGGCATATTGATCAGCGGGTGCTTTGTAACCCGATTTGTCCACCGTGAAGTTATCGGCTTTGGCCACCATTTCTGGCTTCCCTTTGGGAACTACGCTCAAAATCACGGCTTTCTTGCCTTTGATGTACTGGTTGTACACGCGCATCACATCGGCTTTGGTAACTGCCCGGTGCGCTTTGAGTTGGTTGGTAAGGAAGTTAGGGTTTCCGGTGAACGTCTGGTAAGACGCCAGGGTAGAGGTTTTGCCGGCCACGCTGGAAAGGCTGTTGATGATGTTGGCCTCATAAGTAGACTTGAACCGCTCCAGGTCATCATCGGTTACGCCTCTTTTCTCAAACTCAACAAACGCGTTGCGCATCTCCTTCTCCATATCGGCCAGAGATTGGCCGGGCAGCGGCAGCACGTTCAAGGTGAACTCACCGGCTAACTCAGAGCAAGGATGCCCGGCGCTGGCCTGTACCGCTTTCTGCGTTTTAATCAGGTTCTGGTACAGGATAGACGTTTTCCCGCCCCCAATAATCTCAGACAGCACATCCAATGGGACTTCATCTGGGTGGTAGTTGGGCACGGTTGGGAACGTCATCTGCACCATAGGGAAGCGGATGTTGTCTTCGTAAGAAACGTAGCGGTCCTGGGTAAGAACCGGGGCGGGCAGCTTCATGCTCTTCACCTCTGGCCCGCGCGGAATGGAGCCGAAGTATTTCTCGGCGAGTTTCACCACTTGCTCTGGGGTTACGTCACCACCCACGGTGAGGGTAGCGTTGTTTGGTCCGTACCAGCGCAGAAAGAAGTTCTTGAGGTCATTCACGTCTACGCGGTTCAGGTCTTCAATGTACCCGATGGTGGTCCAGGAGTAGGGGTGGCCGTACGGGTACAGGGTAGAACTCACTTTTTCATACACCAGGCCGTAGGGGCGGTTGTCATAATTCTGGCCGCGCTCGTTTTTCACGGTCTCGCGCTGTACCTCAAATTTCTTCTGGGTCACGGCATCCAGCAGGAAACCCATGCGGTCGGCTTCCAGCCAGAGGGCGGTTTCCAGTTGGTTAGAAGGCACGGTCTCAAAGTAGTTGGTGCGGTCGCGGTTGGTGGTACCGTTCAAATCGCCACCGGCCTGGGAAACGATCTTGAAGTGCTCTTCATCGCCCACGTTGTCTGATCCCTGGAACATCATGTGCTCAAAGAAGTGCGCGAAACCAGACTTGCCCACCTCTTCCCGGGCCGAGCCCACGTGGTAGGTCACGTCTACGTGCACAATGGGGTCTGAGTGGTCCTCATGAACTACTACCGTTAAGCCATTGGGCAGCACATACTTCTTATAGGGGATCAACAGCTCGCCACCTTTACGGGTAACTTCTTCAACCAATCTTGTCTGGCCTGTTTGAGTTTTGGCTGCGGAGGCTACTGGTTTCTTCGCCGGTGCGGCCTTTTTCTGTGTCTGCGCCTGGGCTTGCGTGAGCAGGGATGCCGCCAGCAACACAGCTAATGTTCTCTTTCTTACCATAAGGCTGTTTGTTTAGTTAGAGGTACTCAGTAGTGAAATATAAATAATATTTATAAAATTTTCATTACAATGGCTTTGGTTTTCTGCCGCAGAAGAAAATTTTATTTGGGCTGCAACTTCTGGGCAGGTGAGTGTCACTAACTGAAAAACAGGGCAGTCCTATTGGCTTTTCACCTGAACAAGCTGGACGTAATGGAAGACAGATGGGAAAAACAGGCTTAAAACGGCAAAAGGAGATTTGTACTGATTGGCTGGCCTGGTGCCGGAATGTTAATGTTTGTTAAATATTCCAATGCCAGAAAGAAGGGCTGCTACCTTTCACTATTATTATACCAAAACGGCTATAGATCTAAACCACCTTCACTCAACCCTTAGAACAACTCAACCTGCTTATGAAGCAACTTCTATCTGTCTGCCTCCTGTTCCTGTGCTTTCTCTTGCCAGAACCTTCGTTTTCTCAGAACCAGAAAGGGGAGGTGAAAGGAAAGCTCTGGGATGCCGCCCACAAAGAAGCCTTGTCTTACGCCACCATTGCCGTGTACACCGCGCAGGACACCACGCTGGTCACATTTAGGGTAAGCGATGACAAAGGAGCATTCAGGGTGCCCGGCTTAACCCTGAACCAGTCCCTCCGGATGGTGATCACCATGACGGGCTACAAGGTGTACAGAAAGGAGTTCTCGCTTTCGCCGGCGCAGTTGTCTCTGGATCTGGGGCAGATAGAAATGCTACAGGCCGATAACCTGTTAAACGAAGTAATCATTACCGCCGAAGCGCCACCCGTTATTGTGCGCAAAGACACGCTGGAGTTCAACGCCAATTCCTTCAAGACGCTGCCTACCGCCCTGCTGGAAGACCTCCTCAAGAAACTGCCCGGCGTGCAGGTAGACCCAGATGGCAACA
Organism: Sabulibacter ruber; assembly: GCF_017355955.1. GTDB lineage: Bacteria > Bacteroidota > Bacteroidia > Cytophagales > Hymenobacteraceae > Nibribacter > Nibribacter ruber_A. Next base: position 727,775 of record NZ_JAFFID010000002.1, read on the forward strand.
TTAAAGTGAACGGGCGCTCAGTGCAGAAGATTCTGGTAGACGGCAAAGAGTTCTTCGGGAACGACCCCAAGGTAGCCTCGCGCAACCTGCCCGCCGATATGATTGACAAGGTACAGGTGGTAAACGACCCCGATGCCCTCCGGAAAGACCCTGATCTGCCGGCAAGCGAGATTCCGCAGGTCATTAACCTGAAACTGAAGAAAGGCATAAAACAGGGAGCCTTCGGGAAGGTGTACGCGGGCACCGGCTCTGATAACAGGTATGAAGGCGGAGGCATCCTGAACATCTTCAGGGATACCACGCAGGTCAGTTTGTTAGGCTACTCCAATAACCTGAACAAGCCCGCCTTCGGGTTTGAGGACATCTCCCGCATAGGAGGTTTCAGCCGCAGCGGCATGAACTCCGTTATGGTGCGGAGCGATGGCGGTTTTGCCGTGAACGGAATCTCTTTTGGCGGTACCGAAGATGGAATCCAGCGGTCTACCGGGGCGGGCGGTAATTTCAACACGCTGCTGAAAGGCGATGTGAAACTGAACCTGCAATACTTCTACGGCGGCATTGACGCAGACCTGAACCAACTGGTGAACTCGGCCCAAACCCTGCAGACCGATACGCTTATCTCGCGCCGCACCAGAGCCCAGAACAGTGACAACAGAACCCACCGGTTTGGAGGAAGGCTAGACTGGAAAATAGACTCTTTAACCAACCTGAGCTTTACGCCCAGCGTGGTGCTGTCCCAGAGCACTTCTGACCAGGATCTGTTCACCAACACGTTCCGGGGTTTCAATCAGCCGCTCAATGACAGCTATAACCAGCAATTGCAGGAAAACAGCACGGTTACGCACTCGGGTACTCTCTCTTTTGACCGCAGCTCCCGCAAGAAGAAGGGCCGGTTATTCAACTTCTACGGAACCTATAATTTCAATGACGGGGACCAGGAACAGTACTACCAGGTGCTCAGCCGTTTTTACGGGCCAACGCCTTCAGAAGAAGTGTTGGACCAACTGAGAGACAACACCGTGGCCAATACCGCCGTCAATACCTCATTCTCGTACACTGAGCCGTTCAGCAAAAACCTGAGTGCCGTTTTCAGGCTGAATTCTGAATATTTCAGGGATAACAACCTGGTGAACACCTTTGACGCCGGGCCCGAAGGTTCTGGCTACACCGTGCTGATCTCTGAGCTTTCAGACGAGGTGGAAAGAAGCGGCTGGCGCAATTACGTGACCGCCGGGGTGAAGTGGAAAATTAAAGAGCTGACCCTGCAACCCGGCATCCGGTTCACGCAGCTGAATATTGACAATGTGTTCCAGAAGCTGTTACCCATTAAGCAGGAGTACTTCTACGTTTTCCCGTCGTTGATTGTCAACTGGAAAGGCTTTAACCTGAGCTACAACGTGAACGTGAAAGAGCCCTCGGCGGCAGACCTGCAGCCCGTCACTGATTTGTCTAACCCCCTGTTCATCCAGTACGGTAATCCGGCTTTGACTCCCACCATCTCCAACTCAGTGAACCTGTACTACCGCAAGTTTGACACCAAGCGCTCTATCAACTACTGGGCGTACCTGTCTGGCAGCATCAGCAACGATGCCGTGACCCGCGCCAGAACTTTGGATGAAACCACCGGCCAGCAGACCACCCGCCCCGTGAACACAGACGGCAACTGGCAACTGAACGGCAACGCTGATATCTCCAAAGACTGGAAATTTGACGGCAAAAAGCAGTTCTCGTTATCGGCCTCTATTTGGGGAAACTACGTGAAAACGCTCATCATCCTGAACAACTTGCGCAGCTACGGACAGTCTTTCTCGTTAAACCCCAGCCTGAACGCGCGGGTGAACCTCAATGATAAGTTTGAGTTCAACGAGTCATTCACCCTGGGTTTCCGCCGGAGCGTGTATGAAGACAATGCCTTCCGGGATTTGCGTTTTCAAACCAGAACCTCCAGAACCGGGGTGGTGGTACGCACGCCTAAACGCATGGTGTGGGAAGCCTCCTTTGATTACACCTACAATTCCAACACGGCGCCGGGCATCAGGAAAGACGTGAGCCGTCTGAATGCCGGGGTTACGTTCCTGTTCATGAAAAACGACCGCGCCCAACTAAAGCTTTCTGTGTATGACCTGCTGGACCAGAACATCAGCGCGTACCGCAGCATCAGGGAGAACCTGATTGAGGATTTCCAGACGCAGGTACTCACCCGGTATGCCCTGCTCACGTTCACCTACAACATCCGGAATTTTGGCGGAAAAGTGGGCGGCACCAACAATTTCTTCCGGTTCTAGAAAGAAAAACAGAGCGTTCAGGAAATGTAACTATTTGAATCAAAGAGAAAAGCCATGTAGTTCAGCCAAAGTTGAAACATTTTTTGCCTTCTTTCTGTATAAAGAGCCCTAAAACGCAAAAGGGCTCTTTTTGCTTTATAGACGCCGTATGCCCAATTTTGCCAGAGTAACGTAAGTGTAAATTTCTAGTAAGGTGGTTCCTTTCTTGCCATACTCCTACAGTTCGCTTTTATCAAGATAAAGTAATCGGCTTTCCCCTCATTTATGACAAATGCATACAACCAAGAGTCTACCGCAGCAGATGCGTTGAGTATTTTCCAGGGAGGCGGTGAGATGGGAGCGATGATGCGGGCGTACGACTGGGATGCGCACCCGCTGGGAAATCCGGCTCAATGGCCCCAGAGTTTGAAGACTAACATCCGGCTGTTGCTGAACTCGGGTTTCCCCATGTTCATCTGGTGGTCAAAGGATCTGTATGCCTTCCACAATGACCCGTATCTGCCGGCCCTTGGCAAGAAACACCCCTGGGCGCTGGGCACTCCGGCCCGAGAGGTTTGGTCTGAGATCTGGACAGACATTGGCGGCATTGCCGAAAGCATTCTGGCCGGCGGCAAACCTTTCTATGCCGAGGGCCTACGGCTTTTCTTGGAGCGGAAAGGCTTCTCAGAAGAAACGTACTGGACATTTTCCTACAGCCCCGCTTTCAATGACGAGGGAGGCGAGTTTGGGGTTTTCTGCGCCTGTACAGAGGTAACCAGCACTATTCTGGGCCAGCGGCGGCTTAAAACCCTCCGCGACATTGCCGATGCCACGCCCCAGATCCAGACCCTGGAGCAGGCCTGCCAAACCGCCTGCGAGCTCCTGGATCAGAATGAAAACGATATTCCTTTCAGCCAGATTTACCTGCTGAACCGCAGCCGTACCGAGGCCGTGCTCACCGGTGCTGCAGGCGCTATAAAGCCCAACGTGGCCCAGACGGTGTCCTTGGCTGGAACGGCCTCCGGCAAAGCATGGCCTTTGCACGAAGTGGAAACTTCTAAAAGTGTGCTCCTGCTGGATAACCTGGACGGCTTTCTGGAACCGCAGGCAAGTACTTCCTCCACGGGGCTTCCGCAGAAGGCGGCCATCGTTCCCATTCTTCGGCCCGGTCATGACCAGGTCATGGGCTTTCTGGTGGCAGGCATCAGCTCTAAACTGGAGTACGATGCAGATTACCAGAACTTCCATGAACTGATAGCCGGGCAGATTGCCACCTCCGTTTCCAGCATAAAAGCCCGCGAAGAAGCAGCCCGCCAGCAAGCCGAGCTGACCGACCTTTTCCAGCAGGCCCCGGTGGCCATCTGTATTCTGCGGGGCCCAGAGCACGTGGTGGAATTGGCTAACCCCGGCATCTGTGAGCTTTGGGGAAAACGGCACGGCGACGTGATCGGCAAACCCATTCTGGACGCCTTGCCGGAGATAAAAGATCAGGGCATCAAGGACCTGCTGGATGGGGTGTATAACACCGGTATCCCGTATGTGAACAACGAGCTGGAAGTAGTACTGGAGCGGAACGGAAAGCTGGAGCCGGTGTTTTTCAGTTTTGTGTACCACCCAATGCGCGACCGCCGGGGCAACATTGTGGGGGTTATTGCCGTGGCTATTGGCGTGAGTGAGCAGGTGCAGGCCCGCCACGAAATAGAAGCCATGAACACCGAGCTGCGCGCCATTAACGCAGACCTTGACAACTTTGTGTACTCGGCCTCCCATGACCTGAAAGCGCCTATTTCCAACATTGAAGGCCTCATGGATACCCTTCTGGAGTTCCTGCCCACTGACATCAAGGAACAGGAAGTGGTGCAGCGGGTCATCAGCCTGATGCACTCGTCCGTGAACCGCTTCAAACGCGCCGTGGCCGACTTAACCGAAGTTGCCAAAATCCAGCGCGGTTCCGGTGAAGACGTTGTCTCCATCAACCTGCCAGACGTGGTAGCCGATGTGCAGCTTGACTTTGAGAACACCATTAACAGCACGGGTGCCCGTATCATTACCCATTTCGCACCGGAGTCTATGGTCAGGTTCTCGGCCAAGAACGTGCGTAGCGTGGTGTATAACCTTCTCAGCAACGCCCTGAAGTACCGCTCGCCCGACCGCACGCCAGAGGTGAAAATCACCACGCAGGTAGAACCCGGTTTTCTGGTCCTGTCTGTCTCTGACAACGGTTTAGGCCTGAAACCCGAAGACAAGGCTAAAATCTTTACCATGTTCAAGCGTCTGCATGACCACGTGGAAGGTACCGGTGTGGGGCTCTACATTGTGAAACGCATTGTGGAGAACGCCGGCGGCAGAATTGAGGTGGAAAGCGAAAAGGGCACAGGCTCTACCTTTAGGGTGTACTTTAAACGGTAGAAGCAAAGCCTTTGGCTTAGGCTTTGAGGTCTACACAAACGTCTTTCTTCAACCTGAAAACCAGCGGTTTTTTACCTGCAGGTTTGTGCCTTCTTTGATGGAGACCTCTGAACCTTCGGCCAGGAAAACGGAGACAGGTTTCTGCGAGTTGAGAAAGCTGAACTCTGGGCCGTACACAGCGCCAAAGTCAACGGAGATGGTGTACTCCTGCACTGGATAGACTTCCCATTTTGGGTGTACTACCTGGTAAGCGGAGGTTCTGCGGTCATCTAGTCTGGTGTAGCCCCAGTAATGTTCCGAGATGAATTCTTCCAAGCTCCCTGCCGCAATTGGCTGCGGAACAGGCCGGGCAATTACTCCCAGAGATTGCCAGTGCTTTGCCTTCCAACCGTACTCAACCTCCAGTACGCTTGCACTGCTTTTCCAGTGGTGGCGCATGGGCATGGTAGCATAATGCTCTCCGTACAAGGTATTGGCTACAAAGGTGATGGCGGGCCTGGGCACAATCTCCTTGATAAACACCACGCCTCGCGTACAACTTCCTTGCGCCAGGTGCTTCACATAGAACCGCAGGTTCACCTCTTCAAAGTTGGTATGGAACGGAATCCGGATGCCTTTGAGGCGGGTATTCAGGAACATAAAGCCCACTAAACTTACGTAGCAGGTGCCGTTCCAAAAATCCAGCTCGGTTTGGGCGGGCAGGTATCTGGCCAGCACTTGGCTGTCTATGCTGTAGTTGGCCATAATCAGTTTTCGCCATTCTGCTTTCAGGAAAGTCTTTTTCATAAAACGGGTTTTTGTTGATTTTGCCCTGTTTTCAGAGAATCAAGCGTAAAACACTCAGGAAACGCACAACCGCACCGCCTCCTCCACAGAACCCACCTGAAAGCGGTAGCCTGCCTTCTGCAACCGGGTAGGAACCACCCAACGGCTTTTGAGCAGCAACTCGGTCTCAGTGCCTAGCACCAGGGCACCCAGTTCCAGCATCCATTTGGTGGCCCGTAAGCCAAACGGAACCTTCAGGCCATCCCGAACGGCCCGCATGAAATGGTGGTTAGGAACAGGTTTGGGAGAAGAAAGATTGAAAACGCCTTCCAGCTCCTCGTGTTGGATCAGGAAATCTATGCTGCCAACCAGGTCCTGCGCGTGAATCCAGCTGAAGCACTGCAAGCCGTTGCCTTGTCGGCCCCCCAAGCCAAAGCGAGCGAGGTTCAGGTAATATGGCATGACCCCACCCTCCTTGGCCAGGACAATGGCTATTCTCAGAGCCACTTTCCTGATGCCGGGTAGCTGCTGGGAGAAGAAGGTGTTTTCCCACTGCTGGCACACTTCTACGGAAAACCCTGCACCTTGCTCCCCGGTAAGCTCGTCCTGAGGTCGGTCCAGGGCGTGGCGGTAGATGGTGGCAGAGGCAGCGTTGATCCACAGTTTGGGTGGGCTTTTCAGCTGCCGCAGCGCTTGGCCCAGAACCAGAGTGGCGTTGACCCGGGAGGCAATAATCTCGCGTTTGTTGCGCGCATGGTAGCGGCAGTTCACGCTTTTGCCGGTAAGATTGATGAGCACATCGGCCTGTTCCAGGTACTGCACCCACTCGCCCAGGTTTTTAGCATCCCAATAGACGTGTTTCGCCGCTGATTGTCCCTTGCCCGGCGTTCTGGTGAGCACAATGACCTCGTTGCCCTGGCTGGTGAAATGATGGGTGAGCAGTTGGCCTATAAAGCCACTGCCACCCGCCAGAATGATTCTGCCCATGGTTACTGAGTGATAGGTTGGAGTTGCTGCTGCGCCCGGGCTCTGAGCTTGAAGAAGATGATCAGGTTAAGGAAGTGCATGCCGCCCAGGATCAGGATAATCCAGCCTAGTTTCTGGCTCCGGACTTCTACCACTGCCTGTACAGACCCAATAGTGCCCACCTCTTTCAGCGCCAGGGTCATGTACCCAATGTTGATGAGGTAAAAGCCTACCACCAGCAGTTTATTCACATAATCGGCTAAGTCTGCATTGCCGTGGAAAATGTTTACCAGAAAAATGCGGCCGTTCTTGAACAAGACCCGGGCTACCCAGATTGTAAGGGCGATGCTCACAAGCAGGTAAATAGTGTAAGTGAGAATAAAGTAGTTCATAGTGTTTATTGGTTAAGTGGTGAATTGTTTATATTGAACTTTCAGAAAAAATTGAAAATATAAGGCAAAAAAATTATTTGAATAGCTTGAAAATAGAACCGAAGAACCAATTCTCTTCGGCTTTCAGCATGGTTTCCAAGGTTTTGTCCACGTTAGAAGCCAGTTTGTTGATATCGGTGACAGAGGTTTTGAACGTCTTGTATTCCGGGTCCTGCTCATCGCCTTGTACTTCCTGCAGCTGATTCAGGAGTTTGAGCACCGGCTCCAGTTCCCGTCTTTTCCGTTCCTTGGCTACCTGGCGCGCAATGGTCCAGACATCTTTCTCGGCAAAAAAATACTCTTTGCGCTCACCGCTGCGGTGCTGTTTCTCAATCAGTCCCCAGTTGATCAGGTCTCTGAGGGTCATGTTGGCATTGCCGCGGGAAATCTGCAGTTGCTCCATGATCTGCTCTGTGGTGAGGGCCTCCGGCGAAATAAGGAGCAAGGCATGTACCTGGGCCATGGTGCGGTTGATGCCCCACTCAGATCCCAGCTTACCCCAAGCCTCTATGAATTTCTGTTTCGCCTCGGCTAATTCCATGGCCCAAAGATAAACAAGTTTTGAAACTTTCAATATTTATTGAAACATACTTCAGCAGAAAATAAAAGTTTCGCCAGGCAGGGGAAATCTGCCTTTTAGAACGCTTTTTAAATTGGGAGCTTTGCAAAACTATGTTTTGGCTTGAAATATGAATAATTAGTAGGGGTAGTGAATGGGGTAAACTGTCTTTACAGGAAAGCAAACCTGAACCCTTTTTCTCTAAACGGCTAAAAACTGCACCCCTACTATGATTAAGAAAATCTTGAAATGGACTGGTATCGTCCTGGGCTCTGTCATCTTACTTCTTTGCCTGGCATACTTCTACGTGTCTCATAACATAGGGCAGCGGATGGAGAAGAAGTACACGTTTGCCCCGGAAAGCCTTGACGTTTCCCAGGATCAGGCGCTCTTGAGCCGCGGAAAACATTTGGTGGCCATCAAAGGCTGCACCGACTGCCACGGTACCGATCTGTCTGGGAAAGTGTTGGTAGAAGACGGCGCGCTGGGCCGCCTGGTAGCCGCCAACCTCACCAAAGGTCAGGGCGGATTGCCCGCCAATTACACCACTACAGACTGGGTAAAGGCGCTTCGGCACGGAGTAGACAAAAACGGACAGGCCTTGCTGTTCATGCCTTCGCATGAAACCACCCTGCTGTCGGCTCAGGATATGGCGGCCATCATTGCCTACTGCCAAAGCGTAGAGCCCGTGAACAAACCCTTGCCTGCCATAGAAGTGGGGCCGGTGGTGAAAGTAATGGCTTACCTGGATAAAATGCCGTTGTTTCCGGTAGAGAAGATTGACCACGGCAAGCCCATGGTGACGCAGGTAGATACCGTAGAGGGGGTAGCCATGGGCAAATACCTGGCGGTGGCGTGCAGCGGTTGCCATGGCAATAACCTGAAGGGCGGAGACCCCGTGGCCCCAGGCTATCCGCCGGTACCCAACATCACCCAGGCCGGACACGTGGGCAAATGGACCCAGGCCCAGTTCATACAGACGCTGCGCACCGGTAAAACCCCCGAGGGCAAGCAGCTGAGCAATGACAACATGCCCTGGAAAATGACGGCCCAATACACAGACAAAGAACTGGCCTCTATCTACAAATACTGCCAGTCTATTCAATAGCTAACGCCCCGTCTGTTCCGGAAAGGACAGCATTACGAGAAGATTAGCAAGGAAAGGCAACTCCCGTTTTGGGTTGGTTTTAGCTTAAACCAACCCAAAACGGGAGTTGCCTTTTAGTTACCTAAACCGTGGCTGTTGATCAGCAGGAAGGTTGTAAAGGTTGTGTAAAGCGTTGATAATGAAATGTGTTGTTGGCTTCTGAAGCGCGTTTTTAGGCCGGTTTCCTTAAACCAGACCAGTTTTGCCTCGTTAATAAAAGCTCACCAAACCAGAAAAGTCATGGCGAATACAGCAAAATACGCCCTCATTACCGGTGGCACTGTGGGCATTGGTTATGAGTTGGCCAAACTCTTTGCCCAGGACAAGTACAACCTCATATTGGTAGCCAGAGACCAGACCGAACTAGACACCTGCGCCGGTGAATTCAGGCAGAACTATGGGGTGGACGTAGTTACCCTTGCCAAAGACCTGTTTCAGCGGCAGGCTCCGTTTGAGGTCTACGACGAGGTGAAAGCCCGCGGTCTGCAGGTAGACGCGCTGGTGAATAACGCCGGACAAGGCCAGTACGGCGAGTTCATTGAAACCGACATCAACCGCGAACTGGACATTGTGCAGCTCAACATTGGGGCCTACCTTGTGTTAACCAAGTCTTTCCTGAAAGAAATGGTGGCCCGCAACGAGGGTAAAATCCTGATGGTGTCTTCCATTGGCGGCGAACTGCCCGGCCCGCTGCAATCGGTGTATCACGCCACCAAGGCCTTTATCACTTCCTTCACGGAGGCCATCCAGAACGAGGTGAAAGAGACCAACGTAACCATCACCAAGCTGCTGCCCGGCCCCACCGCCACCGATTTTTTCCACAAAGCAGACATGGAAGAAGCCAGGATGATCAAGGAAGGCGATCTGGCAGATCCGGCCAAAGTAGCCAAAGACGGCTACGAAGCCCTTATGAAAGGCGAACTGGAAATCATCTCCGGCCTGAAAAACAAAATAATGGTAGGTGCCAGCAAACTCATGCCCGACAGCATGGTAGCCGAGAACATGCACAAAATGTCAAAGCCCAGCGAGGAGTAAATTGACGTAATGTAAACGGCAAACCCGGTTTGAAGGAGGAAGGCGTTTCAAGGCTATTTATTTGAATGTAGCCCTGAAACGCCTTTCTTTTTATAGTCTATTGATAGTGTTTCTTCCGCTAAATGCTTTACATCAAGCACATCACTTCCCTCGCTCGCCTCTGGCGAGTGTGAGTTATCCCGCGGCCTCTGGCCGCTATGCAAATCAGAACGAAAGGCACGGAAGTAACTTCCGCGCCATAGAACTGCCTCAGAGTTACAAAAGGAGCATAGCCCAGCCTTAAGACTCAGCCTTAACAACCCATGTAAGCTACTCCAATCCGGTGCCCAGAGGCCACCAGATAACTCACACTCGCCAGAGGCGAGCGAGGGCGTGTTGTAGGGCTGAATTACGCAAAACAGCCCAGAAACGCCTTTGCGTTTCTAAGCTAAAAGGGTGTCCTGGTTGAGCTCTGTTGGTTGGGCGTTGTACCACAGTTGCACCAAGCCGGAAGGGAAGGTGAGGCTTTGGGTGAGGGTGAGGTATTGCTCGGGTCTACCGTCTTTGAACAACCGGATGCCGCTCCCCAGCAAGTGCGGAATCACCGAGATGATGAGCCTGTCAATGAGTTTGTCTTTGAGCAGGGCGTACACCACCTCACCGCCGCCGTCGCAGTAAATGTTTTTACCGGGTTGCTGCCGCAGCGAGGAAATGAGGTCTTTCAGGTCGCCGCCGTAAAACTCCACATTCTCGTCATGGCCGGTTCTTGTTTTAGACAGCACATAGCACTTCTTGTCTTTGTGCATGAACTCGGGCATGTTCATAGACAGGACTTTGTCATACGTACGGCGGCCCCAGATGAGGGTGTCTACCGTGTGCTGGAAAGCCTGGTACCCGTAATCTTCGCCGGGTCTTTCCACCATAGACAGGAAATCAATGTTATCATCTTCTTTGGCTATGTAGCCGTCAAGACTCATGGCAATGTAGAGGACTACTTGTCTCATGTATGTTTTATGATTGGTTTTCAGAAAAAAGCCTTGAAACGCCTGGCAGAAAAGGCGTTTCAAGGAGATGATAAAGCTGTGCGGTGGAAGTGCCTTGCCTACAGTAGTTGTTCCTTGTAGGAAAGGAAGTCTTTCTCTTCTTTCACAAACACCCCGGAAAGAGTGGTAACAAAGACCTTGTGGTTGAACAAAGCCAGAGAGGTAATCTTGTGGCCCTTCATGCCCTCGTTCTTCAGCTCCAACATACTGAGGGTAGTAGGGTTGATCCTGATTTGGAACATCTGGTCATTGTAGGTGCCAATGAGCAGCGTATCGTTCAGGCTGGTGTAGGAGAGCAGGTTGAGCGTGCTGATATCGGCTTTCAGGTTCCAGCTCTTGCCATCAGTGGATTGGTGCAGGCCATCGTTGAACAGGCCGTAAATGTTCTGCTTGTACGTGAACAAACCCCGCAGCCCGTTGTCGCGCAGCTTTTGCAGGGAGCCGTTCTCGGAAAGATGGAAGGTCGCCTCGCCGTTGCCCAGGTAAAAACCATCTTCCAGAAAACTCAGGAACTGCGTGTACACATGATTAGAGCTTATCTGTACAATCTGGGTGTTGGTGATAGACACCTCGTCCCACAAACCTCTGGTGCTGGGCTGTATCTGTAGCCTGACCAGCAGAACCTTCATCCCGTCGATGGCCTGGTAAGGAATGGCCAGCACCTTGTTGGGCGAAATCTTCATGCACTCGCTCTGCGCGGCAAGTGGGAAATCAAACTCTCTGAACTTGGGATCTATAGTGGGTAGGTGAATGCCTACCCCGGACTGGATAGAGGGCCAGTAGTTGGGATAGCAAACCACGGTTGATTGATCAAAGGCCACGGCCAACAGATCATCCGAGACCGGGTACTTGTACTGCGTAGGATTTCTGACGCTTTCCAGAATACTGCGGGTAGTCACGTCTTTGCCTTTGTCCTGCGCAAGCGTGGTGAGGCTGTTCAGGCCCATCACAAACAGTTTGCCGCTTACGGCGTGGCTGTTGGTTTGCACGCGGGTGTCATACAGGAAACGGCCGTCTTCTTGCCAGGTAGCCTCCGGCGTTTTGGGGGTAACCTCTTCTTCCTCTGTTTCTTCACAGCTCCACAGTGAAAAACTCAGGCAAACCAGCAGAACTCTCTTGAAAAGTAAGTGCATTGGGGCAGGGTCAATCTTTCACTAAAGACAGGCAAACACCAGCATACCCTATGTGAATAGGCATTTTTATTCTTCTGAGAAAAGAAAGCAAGAAACCAGCATCCGCGGTGGCCTGATGACCAGGAACCTTACTTTTTATACTGGGCTTCATACCGCGCAATCCAGTCTTGCGGGGTCATTTTGGAGGCCAGTTCTCCCAGGAGCTGAAAAGGAATCTGGTCTGGTTTCTTGAACCTGATGCAGCTTTTGCCCATGTCCAGCTTGGTCTTGCTGTGCTTGGGGTACTCAGCGGTAAACCACGCTAGCAGCTCCGGATCTGCGTACAGGCCCATGTGGTACACGGCAATGAAGTTTTTCTGCGAGGCGATGCTCAGGAACGGCAACGGCAATTTGGGATTGCAATGGTACCCATCCGGATAAAGGGTGTGCGGCACCACGTACCCGATCATGCCGTAACTCATCTCCTCTGAAAAGCCGCTAGGCAGGTTTTCCAGCAAGGTGCTCCGCAAGTGAGCCATGGCTGGTTTCCGGTCATCGGGTAAGGTATCCAGGTAGCCTTGGGGGCTAAGGGCGGTAGTTTGCATTGGTAGGAAATTAAAGGAGAGAGAACACTTCTGGCAAGGGCATATCGGCGGAGCCGGTAACCAAATTTATCAAGTATTTCCTGCTTTGCAAGCAGAAGGTGCAATCCTGCGCAGGAGCAGGTCTTTCAGTTGACCCCGGAAAAGGAGAAGCTGGTGAATGAGGCGTTTTCGGCTTGCTTTCAGGAAAGGAGGGCTAAAAAGGCAGTTGTTCCTTGCTGCGTCAGGAATATTTGCCTTATCTGATCTCTGCTACAAAAACACCTTAAAATGTAGCACATCTTTCTGCCCATTTCCACGTTGGTATCGGCTATGGGAATGGTAGCATTTGTAGTTGTGGTAGCGGTAGTGGTTCTTCTGTTTTACAGGTGGGCTACCCGTAAATCAAGAAGGCGCAAGAAAGTGCTGGCGCAGGAGTTTCCGGCGGAGTGGCGCAAAATCCTCACCGACCGGGTAGGCTTTTACCATACGCTCAAAACCGATGAGGAAAAGCAGCGCTTCGAGAAGATGGTGCAGTTATTTTTGTCTGAGAAGCGCATCACGGGCATTGAAACCGTCATTGATGATACCACTAAGTTACTGGTGGCCGCCAGCGCTATTATCCCCACGTTTGGGATACAGGATTGGGAGTACCAGAACCTGGGCGAAGTCTTAGTGTTTCCAGGCAGCCTGGAGCGGTTCAAGGACGAAGACAGCGAGGCCGTGTCTGAGGTACTGGGCCGCGTGAACCCTTTCCAGAACGACCATTACGTGACCCTCTCCAAACCCGCCCTGGAGCGCGGCTTCAATGACATGGCCGACCGCCAGAACGTGGGCATCCATGAGTTTGCGCACATGCTGGACCAGGCAGACGGCGAAATCAACGGAACCCCCAGCGCCTACCTGCCCGATGAGTTGATTCAGCCCTGGCAAGCCTTGGTAGACCGCAAAATAAAGGAAATCAAGAAAGGCGAATCGGATATTAACCCGTACGGAGCCACCAATGAGGCGGAGTTCTTCGCGGTGTCCACGGAGTATTTCTTTGAGAAACCGGGCCAGATGGCCGAGAAGCACCCGAAACTGTACGCCATGCTCACCCGCATTTTCAAGCAGAACCCAAAACGCCGGTTCAGCCTCAATTTCCGGGAACTGCTCAACCCCTACGGCAAGCGCCTGGGTCGCAATGAGCCCTGCCCCTGCGGCAGCGGCCAGAAGTACAAGAACTGCTGCCTGCCCAAAAGATCGGCGGCTTAATCTTCTGGGATTTTAGGCTTCTGGTGATTACCGCTTTTTATACCCCATGGAGAGACCCAGATCGCCGGTTATTTTCAGGTCCACGGCTGCGGTGTCATTAGAAGTATTACTGATGATGAGGGCGGTGTTTTTGTCTACTTTCAGGCTGGCCCGCTGGTTGGGTTTCACATTCAAAGGAGAATGGGTGCCTCCGTCTAAAGGAGCCTGGTAAATAGAGAGACTGGTTTGGGAGGCGTTTCTCAGGTTTACCTGAAAAGAGCCGTGCTGGTTATTGCCCAGGACAAACGTATCGTTGGGTCTGATGTAAGTGGTAGAGTTGAGCGAGGCGCAGGAGGTCAGGCAAAGGAGCGTAACTACTGCCAGAGAAAGGTTTTTCATGGGCTAATTCTAAGTGAGTGTTTTTGCAGGAAAATGGAAGGTAAATTCTTCACAAGGGCGGTGGCGTCAGAAGATTCCAGGGGAGAGAGATTATTTTAGTAGCTGGCTCAGTTTCTCTTTGGCCTGGAGATCAGAAGGGTCCAGTTCCAGGGCTTTGGTGTAGGAGCGGATGGCGTTGGGTTTATCGTTCATTTTAGCGAAATAGTCCCCGAAACGGGCCTGCACCATTGCCGAGGTGGGATATTGTTCCAGCGCTACTTCCAGGATGGCTTTGGCCGCTGCTAAAGCTGGTGTGGGCTTGTTTAGCAGCTCGTAGGCCAGATACGTGAGCTGGGATTCATTCATTTTCAACTGCCGGAAACCTTCTTTGGCCTCGGCGAACCGTTGCGCTTTCAGGAGTTCGCTGGGAGTGAATTCATCGTCCCGCATGCGGGGCATGGGCTTGTCTTGCCAGGCGGTTTGCAGGGAAATTACCTTGCCTTGCGCATCGCGACGCACAAATCCTTTAATGTTGAAATCGGTGAAAACGAGGGTGTCTTTGGCGACGGGGAACGTGTAAATGGCTGGCCCATCGTTGACGTTTTCTACCAGGTAGTTCTTTTCCCGGCGCAGGTACACCACTTCATCGAGGCCGCGCCGGTAGCGGCCAGTGAACTGGCCCAGCTCGGCGGTGCTTAAAGCAAGGGGCGTGATGGCCTCCGGGAGGAAGTTGTGCCAACCATACGTCTTGGCTACGGCTCGTCTGATCTCTTTGCCCAGTCCATTTACGTCATCGCCGGAGTTGAGCATGATAACCACCCCGTAGCCTTCGGTGAGGCTGGCGATTCCGTAGGCCAGGAACCCGGCGTTGACCCCGGTAAACTCAAAGTAGATGCCCTTGTTTTCCTGGTTGTCGGTGCGCTGTAGCAGGAACGGACCCAGGCCCATCTGTTCTTTGTAGAACCCTTCGGACACGGTGACCTGCGGCGTGAACATCTGTTGGGCCAACGCCTGCTGCAGAAGCTTCCCTTTTCCCTGGTAGGCGTTCTGGAGATCAAGGAAGAACCTGGCCAGATCCGTTGGCGTGGTGTATAAACCGGCGGCGGCCTGCTGGGGATACACGTACGGCATGCCCTTGAACCAAGGCGCCGACGAGTACGCCCACGCCGCTTTGGCCGCAAACTCCGGAGGCAGCGGCTGCGCGAAGGTGGAGTGCTGCATGCCTAACGGGTTAAACACCGTCTTTTTCACCAGAGACTCGAAGTCCATCTTAGCCACATCCATCAAAGCCAACTGCGCGATCATGCTGCCCCCGCCCGAGTAACGGAATTCCTTGCCCGGTTCACTGTTCACCACCACGGGTCTGCTCTCTGCTATGGCCGTGCCGCTCAGAATATCCACGATGGTGGGCAGCGGTTTCTTGTCTGGCGTAAACCCGAAATAAGAAGATTGGGTAGTACCCCCTGTGTGGCTCAGCAGCATTCTGAGCGTGATGGGGGTTTTACGGGTGAAGTCGTTTTCCGGGATTTTCCAAGAGGTGAGATACTGGTTGATGGGGTCGTCCAGCGCTAGTTTGCCGTCCTGCACCATACGCAAGGCCGCGGCTGCCATGACCAGCTTGCTAATGGAACCCGCCGAAAACATGGTTTGAGTAGTGACCGGCGTTTTCTTTGTTGTATCGGCGAGGCCGTAGCCTTTCGCCCAAGCAAGCTTGAAGTCTTTGATCACCGCAATGCTGAGGCCGGGCACATGGTAGTGCTTCATCCGTTCATGGATGTTCCAGCCCGGAAAGCCGTTGACTGGCACAAACGGGATCAGGTTATTTTCAACCTGCCGGATCTCTTTTGCAGGAAGTGCTGGCTGAGCGTGTAATTCCCAACAGTAGCAGAGCAGAAAAGCCAGCGTTAAAAGCTTTTTGTCCATGATGTAACCTCAGAAAACGGTACTTTAGAAGCGTACTTAGCGGGGGAGGTTCAGACAAAAAGCGTCTGGCAGGGGGCATAGTAACTACCAGGGGAGTTGGTAGGGCGAGTTTACCGGCAGAAGTACTAAAACAAAGTCGCTTCCTCTGCCTGCAGACCAGGGAGTAAAGGTGGGCTGATCGGTGCGGTTGTATTTTCCTATCTTCTTCCACTGCCCGTCTCTAGGGTTAAACCAGAAAGCTTCCCATTTGTTTTCTGCCAGTTTAGAAAGATCCAGCTTTAAAGCCTTGCCCATGGGCGTGTAGGCCAGCAGGAAATCCTTTTGCTCACCCATGGCTGCCACCTGGTGGGCTTCCCCTACGGGATTGTCGTTCAGAATAAGCGCTTGGTCGTTGCGCAGTTGCTGCCACGGGAAAGCAGAAAGCAGCTTTTTCAGGTGCAGGAGGTGGGTGGCGCCGGAAAGGTTTAAAGACGCTCTCCAGCTTGTTCTGGCCCAGCTAACGGGGCTTTGGTTGGCTTGGTACATCTGCCAGATGCCATGCGCGCCGTAAGTGTAGCCCGCTGCCCCAGAGAACATGGTCCAGTAGGCCGAGGAACGAACGTCTGAGGCATCCATCCAGCCGAACTCCTCGGGCTTGAACCGGTCGGGGTGGTCTTCGTAGCGGGGTTCGCCGTTGATCACGGGGCGAGCAGGGGTTACTTTCCGGCTGTCTCGCACATACTTATAATCATGGCTTTGCCGGCTGTGCCCCGCCTGAAACATGTCCAGTTCAAGCCAAGCTTCATTGAAGAAATCGGAGGCTTTCTTCTCGCCGCTGGGGTGGTAGGTGATGAGGTGTTGCTGGTCCACGCTCCTGATGCCCTGGGCCATGGCCCGGATGATCTGCTTGTCTTCCGCGTTTTCGGGCCAGCGGTCGCCGCCCAGAATCCAGATGAGGTTGGGCTGTTTTGCGTATCGTTTTGCCAAAATCTGGCCAAACTGTCTTGCGTTCTCGGGCGTGAAAATCTCAGGACCCACACCCCAGGCTTTGTGGAATTTATCGCCCCAAGTGGGCAGCAGGCCAATGTAAAGGCCCAGCTTTTCGGCCCGCTTAAGCACGTAATCTACGTGGGCAAAATATTGTTCATTCAGCTGGGTAGGGTCTTGGTTGAGCAGGGGAAGGTGCCCGTACGCGTTGGGTGTTTTCAAGCCATCCAGCTCCGCCAGTACTACGGTTTGAATAACCGTAAACCCTTTGCTTGCTCGGTCTTTGAGGTAAAGGTCTGCCTCCTCGCGGTTCAGGCGGTGGAGCAGTTCCCAGGCCGTGTCGCCCAGCCAGAAGAACGGTTTGCCGGTTTGGGTTTCCAAGTACCGCTTGTCTGCGCTGACTTTTAACAGGGGTGTTTTCTGCCCGAAACTCCAAAATGAGCACAGAAACAGGAAAGCACCCAAAAAAATGGTTTTCAGGTGCCCTGTGCGGCGAGGGGCATGAACGGCTTTTAGCAAAATCACGCAGAATCAGCGGCTATTTCTTCTTCTGCTTAGGGTCTTCCGGAACTAGTTGAAAGTAGGTGGCTTTGAAACGGTTGTCTATCAGTTGGCCCTGAGCCTTGGCTTGCCGGATGGCGCTGCAGAAACCATCTTTGGCGTGGGCATCGCCGTGGGAGTCAATATCTGACCCATCCACAAAATACGCGGTCCCGTTGATCCTTACCGCCAGATCACATCCCTGCCCGGTCATCTTGAAATTGCATTGTCCGCAGGAGGCCTCTACTAAAAGCGTTTCCTTGGTGGGGTCTGGGGCAGCAGGGGCGGGCGCTTTTTCCTGGGCCATGGCGACCAAAGAAGAGAAGCTGACGAACAAAGCAAGGAGTAGAGATTTCATAACGTTGTCCTGTTCTGAGGGTTAAATCACTTTGGTACTACGGCGCACTGCACCCTATTTTCCACTTACGCCTTTTATAGAGGTGGTAAGATAGTAAAAAGTCATGGTCCTGTAAGGGTAAACAGCAGAAAGCTATCACACCTTTTCGGCGGGCTCCTCCAATCATCTTGAAAGGGTAATCAGCAGACAGAGAGGCTACACTTTCACTGTTTTCCAACGGCCCCTTCTAAACACCCACCAACTGACCAACGCGTGGCTGGAGTGGCTGCAGGCAATGGTCACAAAGATGCCCGTAATGCCAAAGCCAAAATGGACGGCCAGCAAATACGCCAACGGTATCTCAATGACCCAGAGCACCAGAATGTTGATGAAAGCGGGCGTTCTGGTATCACCGGCGCCGTTGAAGGCCTGCACCATGACCATGCCCAACCCAAAGAACACATAGCCCAGCGTAATAATCTTCAGACCTTCTGAGGCAATGGAAATGACCTGGGCTTCCTGCGTAAAGAAGCCCGCCAGGTGATTGCCAAACAGGAAGAAACCCAGCGTGACCACTGCCAGAAAGATCATGTTGTACCGGGCCGTGAGCCATACAGAGAGTTCGGCGCGGCGCGGTTTTTCAGCACCCAGGTTCTGACCCACCAGCGTGGCCGCCGCCGAAGACAGTCCCCAGGCCGGTAGCAGGGTGAACGTGATAATCCGGAACGCGATGGTGTAACCGGCCAGGGCGTTGCTGCCAAACTCGGCGATGATCCGGGTCAGGAAAATCCAGCTGGCCGAATCGATCATGAACTGGCCCATGCCGCCCGCCGATACTTTGAGAATCTTGACCACCACTTTGTAGCGCAGCAGCATGTTCTCCCGGGTGATCTTGAGCAGGTGCTTGCCGTTGAACAGGTGGTAAAACTGGTACAGTACCCCCAAGCTCCTTGCGGTAGTGGTGGCCCAGGCGGCACCCACCAGCCCTAACCCTTCTATAGGGCCGATCCCAAAAATGAGCACCGGCGCCAGGATGATGTTGATTCCGTTAGAAAACCAAAGCGTCCGCATGGCCAGGTGCGGCTGCCCGGCTCCCCTGAAAACCCCGTTGATGAGGAACAGCAGGATAATGGCCAGATTTCCGCCGAAGATCACGCGGGCATACGGCACTCCCATGGAAAGAACCTCCGGGGAAGCCCCCATCAGCCGAAGGATATCTCCGGCCAAAGCAACCGTAATGGAACCCAGCAACACCGCCAGCACCGCGCCAGTGACCAATAGTTGAAACGTAGCGGTGCCGGCCTGCCGGTATTTCTTTTCGCCCACGCGCCGCGCCACCATGGCTGTGCCCGCCATACTGATGCCCATGCCCACCGAGTACACAATCATGAGCACCGACTCCGTGAGGCCCACCGTGGCAATGGCGGCCGGACCCAACCTGCCCACAAAGAAGATATCTACCACCGCAAATAACGACTCCATGAGCATTTCCAGAATCATGGGAGTGGCCAGTAGCAGAATAGATCTCTTGAGGCTGAGGCGGGTGTAGTCCTGTTCTTCCCCCTTCACAGCAGCCCAGATGAGTTGGAGCAGTTCGTTGCGCGAATTCATAGGGAAAGATACCATTTCTAGAGAAGGAAGTTTTGTTTTCTGGATGACAAATCAGGCAGGACGTTCTTAGCGGGCGAGGTAGATACGCGTTCTGGCAGAACGCAACCCTTGTCTTTGCGATCTGTCAGTTCAGGAAATGCGCAAGGTTATGCTACCGTTTCGGCTTCGTACGCTTGCTGCAGGGTAGCAATGTCTATCTTGGTCATCTGGAGCATGGCCTGCATCACCCTGCCAGAGGTGTCGGCGTGCTTACCGTGCAGCAGTTCGCCTAAGATTCTGGGGATGATTTGCCAGGAGACTCCAAACTTGTCTTGCAGCCAGCCGCACCGATTGGGTACGCCACCCTCCAGAAGTTTTTCCCAGAGGTAGTCTACTTCTGCCTGGTCTTCACAGTGCACGAAGAGCGATAGGGCAGGGGTGAACGTGTAGGCCGGTCCGCCGTTCAGGGCCATGAACTCCTGCCCCTCCAGTTCAAAGCTGCCGGTGATCACCTCGCCTGCAGGCCCCGGACCGGCCTCTCCGTACCGCGTCATGAACTTGATTCTGGAGTTCTTGAAAATAGAAGTGTAGAAGTTCATGGCCTCCTCGGCGTTGCCGTTGAACCACAAGAACGGCGTAATTTTCTGCTGGTACGTTTGCTGTATTTCCATGGCGTCTGTATTGTTTTGTTCTATACAAACGTACTGGTAACCTTTGACTTAAAGGCGGTGCAGACACGACAAAAGAAGGGGTGGTTTGCGCCTTGGGCTGTTTTTGTAGGCGAGGAAAGCACACTTTGCTTCAACTCAATGCTTCCGAAGCAGTAAGCAGCGACCATCAAAGGAGACCGTTTACAGGCTGATTTGCTGAAAACAGCCTGTAAATGGTCCCTCTTCTGAGACGAAAAAAGCCTTTGTTCTTCCTTTTCCCAGATATTAAGTAGTAAGAGCACGGGGCGTAGGCTGATACGCTACAAGATTCTGGGCCATGCCATCAAAAATGAAGAAGTGGAACGGCAGCACAGAATACCAGTACAACCGGCCCAGCAAACCCTTGGGCCGGAACGTGGCGGTTTGGGTTAAGTACTGTTTGCCTTCCTTCCTGGTGATGTTGAACTCCAGCCAGGCCTCGCCGGGCAGTTTCATCTCAGCGTAGAGCAGCAGGCGCTGGTTTTGTTTGTCGGCGGCCAAAACACGCCAGAAATCCAGGGTGTCGCCGGTATGGATGGCGTGCTCATTGGTTCTGCCGCGGCGTAGACCCACCCCTCCAAAGACTTTGTCCAGAAAACCCCGCAGTTCCCAAAGCCAATCAGCGTAGTACCAGCCACGGTTGCCGCCAATAGACCAGATGTTTTCCAGCACCTGACCAGTATCACCGATGATAGGCTTTTGCCGCTTATCCACGTACACGCCGTTGGTGGGCACGTGGATGTGCTGCAGCAGTGAGTTGTCCTGGTAACTGGACACCAGCGCGTCTTTCCAGCTGGAGACCACGTTGTTCTGCTCTATCTTCTGGAAAGCCATTTTCACGGCCTTTTTGTAGGAAATAGGCTGAATACCCAACAGTTGTTCCAACGCGTTGTCTTTGGCGATTACCTCTACCTTCATGCTGTTCACCAGGTGCACGGCCAGTGTGTAAGAAGTAGACGTCACAAAATACAGCCAGTAGGAAGAGAGCCGCGGGGTCATGACCGGTACCGTGAAGATGTAGCGTTTCAGGCCGCGCACCTCGGCAAACTGGAGCAGCATCTCTTTGTAAGACAGCACATCGGGCCCGCCGATGTCATAGGACTGGTGATACGTCTCGGGCCGGAGCAGAACGCCGGTGAGGTATTCCAGCACGTTGCGGATGGCAATGGGCTGGCTCTTGGTGTTGAGCCATTTGGGTGCGATCATGACGGGCAGTTTCTCCACCAGATCCCGGATGATCTCAAACGAAGCGCTGCCCGAGCCCACAATTATGGCCGCTTTAAGGCAGGTAAGCGGAACAGAGCTTTGCCGCAGAATCTCCTCTACCTTTTTCCGGGAGGCCAGGTGCCGGGAAAGCTTCTCTTCATTGGTAATGCCGCCCAGATAGATGATCTGCCGGGCCGAGGTTTGCGCCACCAACTGCATGAAATTCTGGGCCGAGGTTTCCTCCAGCTTCTGAAAGTCCTGGTGCGGAGAACTCATGGAGTGAATGAGGTAATAGGCCGCGTCTATGTCCCGGATGGCTTCAGGTGTCTTCTTTTGCTGCAGGAAATCGATCTCCAGCAAAGAAACCCTGGGGTGTTGGTACGCGCCCTCGGCCGGAACCCGGTTCTTGTCTCGCACGCAGCAGATGACCTTGTGGCCCTGTTCCAGCAGCACCGGCAGCAGCCTTTTCCCAATGTAGCCCGTAGCTCCTGTCAACAAAATCTTCATGCCCCAATGGATTTCCCCTTGTTATTTAAACCAAAACAAGCCTCGGCCCGGAAGGTTATAGACAAACCTTTTTTGGCCTCCTTTCCAGAAAAGAGGGCGAAAATAGACGCCTCTTTGGAAAGAGAACTGCCCGGAGCATTAGAGGTGGCCTGATGAAAAGGCAAGCACCAGCCAGGTCAGGCTTCCTGCGATTTGATCTCCTGCAAGAAAGCCTTCACTCTTTCTTCCGTTACCTGATGCTGGTGTATCTGCTCATTGTACAAAGCAGTTCTGAGATGCTGATAAAGGGCAATGGCGTTTTCCAGCGCCTCCATCAAAGCCGCTTTGTTCAGGTCTGTACAAACGGTGGCTTGCAGGCGGGCCAGGTCCTCAGGGGCTAACATCGTTTCTACCTTCCTGACACCTCGGGGCAGGTTGCCGTTCTTAAGGTGCAGCAACGGCCCAAACACCGTCATACGCAGGTAGCCAAAGAAATCCAGCGCCTCAACGTACTCTCCACGGCCAATCTTGAGGAGGGCATAATGAACCCAGATCCAGAAGCGGTCTTCTATCCATTGGTAATCCGGGAAGGGGAACCGGGCCTCGGTCTGGCTGATCACCTGCTTCAGTTGCCCGCCTTTGTCTACCAGCAGCGCCGGGTTCTCAACGCGGGTGGCAAACTCTTCTAAGGTGACAAACTTGAGGTCTACGTGCAGAAGCGGCTGGTCATAGAGGCAGATCAACAGGCGGGGCTCGCCCACGTGCTCCCCGGTGAATGCCGTCAGAAGAGTCCCAAACCGACGCGCATAGGCCAGCATCTGCTCTTTGCTGTCCGTGATTTTTTCCTGGGTGACCAGCACCAGATCAAGGTCTGAGAATTGGTCTAGCTCACCCGTCAGCCAGGAGCCACCCACGGCCAAGCCCAGCAAAGAGGAATCTTCCTGTACAAGCGCGGCCACGTGTTGGGCAAAGTCTTTCTGAATCATAGCCGAAACAATAAGAATGCACCTATCCCGCCGCAGGCGAGGCGCACATGGTTAAACACCAATTACTAAGCGCGGTTTTCTATCCTTTAATCTCGGCACCTTTGGCAAGATGTGCAAGAGTACAGGGTGTCAACTGAATTCAGAAAGCTAAAACAAGTTTAAGAAAGCTGATGGAGGTAGAAGCACTCCTCCGGTTTCTTGCCTGTTTTCTCTGAAAAGGGCAGAAAACGGAGAGAGACTCCGGCCAACTAACCTCTACGGATATGCCTCAGTGAGTTACTGCGGTGTGCCTGGTATAGGGTTCCTGAGGCAATTCCTCGTGGTTTAGATTGCTGTTTTCAATAATGTACAAGGGGCGATTCAGCACGTTTTTATTGATTCTGCTGATGTACTCACCAATAATCCCCACAGAGATAAGTTGCACCCCGCCAATGAACATGGAACTGATAATCAGAGAAGTCCAGCCGGTGATGGTTTGATGCAGAATGTAGTGGGAATAGATGGCGTACAGGATAACCGCAAAGGAGATAAGCGAAATAGTGAACCCCAACCGACTGACAAACAAGAGCGGTTGGTCTGAGAAACTGGTGATCCCGTCCATGGCAAACTTAAACATCTTGCTCAAAGGGTACCCTGTTTTCCCGTACTTCCGCTGATCTCTGCTGAACTCTACCTGTGTCTGCCTGAAGCCCAGCCAAGCAATCTGGCCGCGTAAGAACTTGTTCTGTTCGGGCATCAGCTTCAGGTAATCCACTACTTTCCGGTCTATCAGCCTGAAATCACCGGTGTCTAACGGTATATTGATGTTGGTAAGGGCTCTCATGGCTCTGTAAAAGAGCTTGGCGGTGGCTTTCTTAAAGAGACTCTCGCCTTTTCTTTCAGCGCGTTTGGCATATACCACCTCAAAGCCCTGCTGGTACGTTTTATACAGGTCCAGGATGAGCTCCGGGGGATCTTGCAGGTCGCCGTCAATAATGACCACGGCTTTGCCCCGGCTGGCATCCAGCCCAGCCGTAACGGCTATCTGGTGCCCGAAATTCCGGCTGAAGTTGATATAATACACGTTGGGCGCCTGCTTGCTTAGCGCAACCAGTTGCAGCAGAGAGCTGTCTTTGCTGCCGTCATTGACAAAAATAAGCTCGTAATGGGGGGTAATCTGGGAAACTGTATGCTGCAAACGCTCATACAGTTCCGGAATGATCTGCTCCTCATTGTAAATGGGAACAACCACAGACAAATCAATGAGGAGTTTACTGTTTTCTGCCATCTATCTTATAGCTTATCACGTTCCCCACTTCTTTAAGTACCTGATAGTTATAATGGTCTATCACATACTGTTTTACGTGCCCCTGGTGCGCAATGACAATGTCTCCATTATCTAGTTTGTCCCAGTCTTTGAACGAGATTTGAACTCCCTTATCCTTCAGGATATTCAGGTAAAACAGATTCTGGCCCCTGTACCCTTCGTACAGCAGGAACTTACCATTCACCTCATGAACTCCCTTGATAGCGTCTTTGAGATAGTAACCTATTTCGTAGAATTCCTTATCGGTCCCTACTTCCTCTGGTCTGGTGGTTTTGTTTTTGATTTCTCTGTAAGGAGTAATCAGGAGGATGAACAGAAAGACAAACGGGACAATGTTGACTTTTGTGGTCTCCTTTACCCAGGCAGAGTCTCTGAGGAACTCAAATACATACGTGATAAACACTGCCACCAGAATTGCGAAATACGGGTACAAGGGTACATCATACCATTCCAGTTTGGTCTCTGACTTAGAGATGATCAGGAAGAAGGTGAGGGCCATTAGGGCAGAGAATTGGGTGAGCCTGTTTACCCTTTGGTCTTTCACTGACAACCCAATCAATAATCCGCAGGGAATCAATAAATACCACGCCGAGTACCTGTAAGTAACCAACAGGTCATAGTAAAACCAGAAGCCACCACTGTGTCCTTCATTCACGGTTGCAAATCTTCCTCCCAGTTCGTTCGCCTGAATGGCGGCAAGATAGCCCGGGTTAAGCCATTCCCGTAACAGGTAGTAGCTTGCCACAACAGAGATAAAAGAGACTACCCCTATATAAAAATGTTTGTTCTTTAGCAGGGGTAATACCTGCCTTTGCAGGAGGCTGTAGATTGCTAACCCCGGAAGGAACAGTAGCCCGGCAATGCTTTTAGTAAGCACTGCCAGCGCCGTAAAAGCAAAAAAGAAATAGAGATACTTAGTCTTTTTTTTCTCGCAGAAGGCAAAGAAGAACAAACCGCTTAGGGTAGTGAATAAGGTGAGCAAAGCGTCATAGTCACCTGTTCTGGTTGCATGGAAATTGATATAGCCCTGCGATGTGACCAATACCAGAACCGCTATAAAGCCGAACCAATAATTTTTAAGATAACGAACAGAAAAGACCAGGAGGGTGAGGCAGGTCAGTAAGGCGGCAACGGCTGATGGTAACCGCACCGACCACTCACTTACTCCTATTATTTTCATCAAAGAGGCCTGTATCCAGATCAGGAAAGGGGGTTTGGTGTTCCACATATCAGGCGCTCCCTCAAAATACGTGACAATGGGGTTGCCATTCTTGTGCATTTCATAGGCGTTAATGGCCTGCCGGGCTTCATCCCAGGTTCTGATAGGCAACGCATCCAGTTTACTGAAAATAGGAACAAGAACCAGATACGCCAGAAGCAAGTGCGGGAAGTACTTCGTGAAAAACAGGTAAGCTAATGCTTTATAGTTGGTACTTGTATGCTCTGTAAAGGACGGGCTTGCGGTGGTCGTATTTCCTCGGGTTTGTGTTGCTGGCTTTTCTAACTCTTGCATTGAAATCTGGGTGAACTTAGACAGGTATTGAATGCTTTCAGGATAAAGGTTGTAGACCTCCCGCTTTGTAGCAACAGGTTGGGTTTTGCATGTGCGGTAGCTTAAAAAGCCCACTGTAGCAGAAAACCCCGGTTGTGCCGGAGCAGCTTTGGTTTGTAAACCAGAACAGAAACCCGGCTACAAATGCGGTCTATAAATATAGGGCATAGTTCTCTCCTGAAGCACGTAGGCAGTGCTATAAATTTTTACCCCTTCTGTTTTCCCTGCCCATTGCTACAAGGGCAGATGTATTTTTTAGCAGGCATTATGTTGTGGATGGCCACTACTCTACTTTCTCATACACCGCCGTGATGTTCAACGTAACCCAGTTCTGGGTTTGAAAGTCATAATACTTTTTAGAGATATTGGCCTCCAGTTGGTTTGATCTTACCACAGTAAGGCTGTTCAACCTGCCCCATTCCTGCTCTGTTTCCTGGTGATTGGCAGAACGGATGATTTCTACAGCCGAGGTCCTTTCATTATAATTGTAGGTATACCCGGTGCCGTTCAGGGCATTCTTTGTGTACATCATAACCTCTTGCCCGGTAGTAATGTCAAGTACCAGGTTAGGGTGGGGAAAGAAGATGTCAATGAGCTTGTAATGGGTATTGTTGTACTTGGTGGGCCTAAGCTCAAGGTTCGCCTCGGGGTAAGAGAAATTGTAGTCCTCTATTTCGGCCAGTAAATTGGTGGAGGCCACTCCATCTTGGTTCAGGTCAACGGCTGTGGCAGACTCTATTGACACAAACTGGTAAAATCCGGCTATGCTCGGGATCTGGTCTTCGGCATCATCATCAGAGCAGGAGGGGAAAGCTAGCAAGGCAAACAAGGCCAGCGCCAGAGAAAAGACAGAGGGATGGTGGGGGTTAAAAGTTCTTATCATTTGCGTATAGGTTTGGAGGATAGAATGCGCGAACCTGTATTGGCAGCTTCAGCTCTTGAAACAGGGCAAAGCATGGCCTCCCCAATTATGGGTTATAGAATATAGGATGCTTTCCCCTTCGGTTTCCCCTATGCGCAGCTTGAAAAATTAACCTTCTGAATGAGCTGTTACTGCCTGATGGTTAGTGCTGTAAGCCTAAACAACTACGGCTTGCCCCAAAGCATTTTCGGCCTGTTTTCACCAAAACAGGCCGAAAATGAAACCGATGGATTACCTGCAAATACTTTCAGCGATGCTATTCTCTTTACGCTTTACTTCAACTGAATCAGATTGAGACCGGGCAGGGAGCCGCCGGGGAACTGCTGCAGTTTGGCCGAATCTTGCAGGGTGCCTAAATCAACGCCGGCAAAGCCCAGACGGCTGATGATTTCCAGCACGCTTTTCTTAGCAGCGGGGTCATCCCCGGAGTAGAAAACCACCCGGTTGCCGCCTGCCTCGTGCGGGTCCGATGCCAGGAGCGAGAAGAGCAGGGTATTGAACGCTTTTACCACCCGGGCACCCGGCAACAACTCCGAGACTACCTGACTGGAGGGCTTGCCGTCTAACGGGGCGGCAACCATGCCGGGCAGCACGGGGTTAGTGGCGTCTATCACCAGTTTGCCCTCCCAGGAGGAAACCGGAGCAATTGCCTCTTCCAGATGTTGCCAGGGCACCGACAGAAACACGATGTCTGCGGTAGCGGCTTCTTCTGTAGTGCCCGCCTTAATGCAATGGCCAATTTCTGCTACCGCCGCTTGCAGCGACTCAGGGCCGCGGCTGTTGCTCAGGATGGTGTCATAGCCGGCTCTGGCAGTGTGCCGGGCAAAGGCCAGGCCTATCTTGCCCGCGCCTAAGATTCCAATTTTAGTCATGGTTGAATTGGTTTTGAGAGTTGACCAAATGAGTCTTTTCTGAAGTAAGAACTTACAGTGAGAGACCGGTTTTTAGGCTGATTTTCCAGAAACAGGCCGAAAAGGTGAGTTACGCTACTGGGTTGGCTTTGGAGTAGGAAATCTGCCCGTATTGGCCGTTGAAGAAGTCGCGGTAAGCCTGGGCGATCTCGGCTTTGCTGTTCATCACGAAAGGCCCCTCGGCCACAATGGGCTCTCCATAATGCTCTCCCCCAAACAGAATCAGGTCCAGGGCTGCGCGGGAATCATTGGTTACTTCCAGCACGCCTTCGGTGCGGTCAAACTCCACGAACTCACCGGCCTGGTGCTTTTCTTCGTTCAGAACGGCGTCGTTTTGCAGCAGGAAGGCGGCGTACTCCACGCCCGGAGGGGTGGCCAGGGAAAACTGCTGGCCGGCTTCCAGGTGCAGGTGGTACAGAAACTGCGCTGAATAACTGGGAATGGGTGA
Organism: Sabulibacter ruber; assembly: GCF_017355955.1. Lineage (GTDB taxonomy): Bacteria > Bacteroidota > Bacteroidia > Cytophagales > Hymenobacteraceae > Nibribacter > Nibribacter ruber_A. The sequence continues at coordinate 755,539 of NZ_JAFFID010000002.1, forward strand.
GGTGAGGTCTTTATAACTTCCGGCAATGACCTTGATCCAGCCTTTGCCCTCGGGCAAGGGTTTCTGCGGCACCTCTGGCGCCTGTACGGCCAAGTACGCGGGAGCTTCGGCTTTATGCTGGGCGGGCAGGTTGATCCAGAACTGCAGGGCGTGGGTAAGGCCGGTAGTTTCGGCGGGATCTGGGTTCAGGTTCTCGTCATGAATCACGCCGTTGCCCGCTTTCATCCACTGGATACCGCCACTGGTTACTTTGGCGTGGTGCCCGGCGCTGTCAAAATGCTCGCCTTCGCCGTGCAACAGGTACGTGAGCGTGGCAATGCCGCGGTGCGGATGGGCGCCGGTGCCGGTTTCCATGCGGGGGGCATCGGCATCATGCACTTTGGGCGCAATGTGGTCCAGGAACACAAAAGGACCTACCGCCTGGGCGTACCGGTTGGGCAGCATGCGGTAAATGGTTAAATCACCTATATCAGCGCGCTGGCCGCGGGTAGAGAAACTTACTGTCTTTTTCATATCTGTATCGTTAGAGGGTGATTTCCCGGGCTCTTTTCTGCCACCAGGAACGATACAAAGGTGCCACAAAGCCCCTCCGCCGCACGATGATGTAGGTTAAAAAAACACGTTGACAAATGTCAACATAACCAAGGCATAGAAGGGAGTTGCCGTGTTAGATCAACTCAAGCCTGTATGGTTAGAAGTTCATGAAGGCGCGAAGCGGGAATGACTTTTCTGCGCTGGTTAACAACCTACCGAGGTATGGGTGCCAACCAACTTCACAAGCTGTCCTTTTTTTGCCGGGGCAGACAGGTAGAGGGCAATGTTGCTGACGTTGTAGTGGTCGGCGGTATCCAGAAAAAGATCAGGGAAGCCATCGCCGTCAATATCGCCGGCAAAGAGAACCTGCACCATAGTAGCATCAAAGGCAGGTATTTCCACCAACAATTGTTTTACTTCTTGCCCATTTCTGGTGGTGGAAAGATAGAGTTTATAGTCTGAAACGGTTAATTCATCAAAGGCAGGATCTACTTTTTCCTGTTTGCCGGTTGCCCACAGGCGATAGGTGTTGCCTTTATAGTTGAATGTTACCTCTTCGCCAGGGTTGATTTGGTTCTTACCCAGGTTGAAAGCCGGTACCTGCCGTTCCCGCAAATACTCCAGGCCACTAACCAGCAGCAGCGAGGTGTCTGGGTTGGAAACGGTAACCGCTATACCGGTTTTCTTTCCATTTTCATCGTCCACGATAGGGTCATACTCCCGAGCGGTTTTTAGGTTGGTCTGTTTCAGGTACCAGCCTTTAGAGTTCTTGAACAACCCAAACCAGCGAAGCTTAGGGGCATCTGTTCTTACTTCGTCGCCATGATAGCTCAGGACTTGTAGAAGTTCTGCCTTCTGGTCTGTGTTGGCAGGCGGTAGCGGTGCAGGAGAAGTAACTGCCACGGTTGTGAGGGTAGGTGCTGCCGATGTAGAGGCAGAAGCCACGGGCAGAGAAACTGCCGTACCAGAAACTTCCGGTGACTTGGCTTCCTTTTGAGTGGAGGAGAGTAGGAAAAGAACCAATAAGAAAGAAAACCCTGCTACTTGTTTCATAGAAATAGTGAGACTAACGCTTAAATGCTGATTAAACTTAGCAAATACAGGGTTGCTGTACAACTCCAACGTAGGCTTGTAATGGCATAGGTTTTCCACTGCTGTGGCTTACCAGCTACGGAGAAGGGAGAAAATAAATGAATGCTTGCCCGAGAGCTTTGTGGTTAGGGTGTGTTGGTTCTCTACCGCACTTTCTGAAACACCCCTGTCATGTTCAGGCTTACCCAGCTTCTGGTTTTAAAGTCAAAGAACCGCTTGCTTATTTTAGCTTCCAGATGCTTGCCATCCAGCACGGTGAGTCTCTCCAGCTTGCCAAACTTGGCTTCCTTGTCTGGGTACTCGGGAAGGCGGAGCCGCAGGTCTATGGTTTTCCGGTCAGGGTGGTAAGTGTATTTGTACTCCAGGGACGAGGGAGAATAGGTAATGGGGCGGTTAGGCTCAGAGTCTAAATAGTCAGAGTGCGGAAAGAAGAGATAGAGTTCGTCTTTGATTCTGTCCCTCTCATACGTAGGCATTACCTCAAAAGCCGCATCCGGGAAGTTGAAGTTAAACGGCTGTATTTCTCTCAGAAGATCTGTGGAAGCTTTTCCGTCCTGGTTTAAATCTACCGGTCGGTCTGCTACCAGAGACTCATATTTATAAAATCCTCCAATGCTGTTGGGCCACTCCTCTTCACTTTCACTGTCACAGCCTTGGCTAAAAAGAACAAGAGAAATTAAAAACGTGGTTAGAGCCTTAATGGCCTGTTTAGAAGAGTGTGTTTGCATTGCGTTACCTTAATGATGGATGGTGTGAAAGCCTGACAACACTAGCTCCTCTAGCGCAAGGATAAGGTAACGAAAAGAGCCGACTTGCAAAAGATTACTTACACAACCGCAGGTGCCTTCCTGTAAAAGAGGTAATAGGTAGAAACGCTTTTTGAGAGCTCTCCAAATGTGAAAGGTTTACGGAACACGAAGGGAAAATATATTAGTGCGTCTGCTGTTTCCGGATACGGCTGAGCGTTTCTTTAGTGATGCCCAGGTACGAGGCAATGAGGTGTTGCGGGAAGCGCTGCAGAAACTCAGGGTGGCACTCCACAAACTCGGCGTACCGTTTCTCCGCGCTGTAACTGATGGCGGCGTTGATGCGCCGCTGGGTGGCCATGGAGTGGCGATCATCCATTTGCCGGGCCATTTGCAGCAAGGTGGGCACCTGCTCATACAACTGCAACAGGTCTGCTTTCTCCACCACCAGCAGCTGGGTGTCTTCCCACGCATCTATGTTGTATAAGGAGGGCGTGAGCATGAGGTAACTTTCCCGGTCACCTACCCACCAGTTTTCTATGGCAAACTGCACCATGTGCTCCGTGCCTTTTTCATCTACGCTGTACTGCCGCATAGCCCCGCTTACCACAAACCCCATGTACCGGCAAATGTCTCCCTCCTGCAGTAGGTATTGCTTTTTCCGAAGCTTCTTCGGCTGGAAGGCGCGTTGAATCAATGCCTGCTCTTCCTCGGTAAGCGTGGTTTGGGTGTACTGGCTGATGTAGGTGAAGAGGGAGGAGTGCATAGGGAGAATTTGAGATTATTATGGTCAACGGTTAACGGTCTCGTGCATGAGGCGTGCAAGGTCGTCGGCCGTGGCATGACTTATGCGCAATGTTGGGCGGAGTTATTTTACCAAAACTTCCACCAAGGTTTTGTTTCACTTTCTTTTAATAATTTCAACTCTCCATTACCATTAGGAATCCAAATATCACTTGAACCACTTGCATCAAAAAAGCCAACTTTGTGTTTGGCTGCCAATTCTATTGTTTTTTGATAAGCAGTTTCTGCTTGGGACCAGTTAAATGCCGCATAAATCACATTTCTTCCGATACTATAGTCCGTTTCATTGGGACTTCCATTATCGTTATTCGCGTTAGGCCCATTCAAATCAGGGAAGGTCTCTTGCATTTCTGCATACCAATTTCGTAACTCAGCGGTAGTATTTGCAGGGTCATCATAACTGTGGTTTTCTGTCCATTCAGTTTGATTTTCATACCACTCCATAAATTCTTTTTTCCTTAATGGAGCGGAATCCTTTTGAAAAACTATCAAATCATAACTCATTCAAATCTGTTTTTTTTAATTACGCCCAACGGTCTCGTATAAACAACGTGCTAGGCCGTCGGCCGTAGCATGATGTTTATGCATTGTTGGCAAAAGTTATTTTTTCAACCTTTCCCATAATTCAATGTCAACATTTGCAGTTAACGTTACTCTGTGCTTTGAAACATCGGTTGCTCTAAAAGTTTTCAAAGGAATATTATATCCGTAATTGAGATTGACCAAGCCTAATAAACTTGTGCCCAATTCAGGCAATAGTCGCAAGTCCAGATTTTCATTTTCAATGTATCCGACCATGTTGGCTCGTGTTGAAAATAGCAATCCAGATATTTCGTATCCGATTTTGGGAGCGTAGATGAAGTTTGTCGGGTTGAAATTTGTCTCTATTCCTAATCTTGGGCCAATGAGAAATGTTCCAAAATGTTCTCCCCAAAGTTTTGAATACATAAGATTAAACTCTCCAAAGAATTGTCCTTGGTAAGAAACGCCTGGTGATACAATTACTTTTCTTCTTTCTTCATAAGTTTGCCCGTTTGCAATTCCAACGATAAGTATTGTAATTAAAAGCGTAAAGAAGCCTTTTTTCATTATTATAATTTTTGCCAACTACTGTGTATAAGGAACTATTCCGGTTATTGGCACCATGAATGGAGTAAAACATCCTGTTTACAACCAAAAATGACTAATAACCGGAGTCGGGTTAACAAACATAGTATGTGGTTGAAGTATAATTGGCCAATAAAGGCTTGATTTACTACTATCCTTCCAGCAGTTTCTCCAACTCCGCAGAAAGCAACGCTTTATCAGGAAGGTACAGTTGGTACTTGCTTACAAAAAGCTGGTTGCTGATGTTTTCAGTGGCGTATTCTACTAAAATGTGGTCTTTGTAAGCGCCTAATACAATCCCGATGGGCGGGTTGTCGCCTTCCACGTTTTCTTCTTTGGCGAAGTAGTTCAGGTATAGGTTCATCTGCCCGATGTCGTTGTGTTCTATTTCGCCGCGTTTCAGGTCAATCAACACAAAACATTTAAGGATGCGGTGGTAAAAAACCAGGTCCACAAAGAAATGCCGGTTAGCCAAACTGATTTTATACTGGCGGCCAATGAAAGCAAAGCCTTTGCCCAACTCCAACAGAAACTCCTCTAAATTCCGGATCAGTTTTTCTTCTAGTTCGCCTTCTTGGTACTGGTATTGCTGCGGGATGCCTAGAAACTCAAAAACATATGGGTCTTTGATGATATCAGCCGGCTTTTGAATATCGGCTCCCTGTTCTGCAATTTGCAAAACGCCAGCTTTGTCTTTGCTTAAAGCTAACCTATGAAACAGCATGCTTTTCATTTGGCGTTTCAGCTCGCGCACGCTCCAATTTTCTTTTTCGCATTGCTTCGCGTAAAAGCTGATTTCAAGGTCATTGTCAGCTTTCAAAATCTCAGAGTAGTGGCTCCAACTTAATTGTCCAGACAGTGTCTGGACTTTTGGAAACCGGAGATAGAATTGCCTGATCTGAAACAGATTTGACCGGCTAAAGCCTTTGCCAAATTCTAGGGTCAGGTCTTTGGCTAGACGGTTTAACAGCTCAGAACCGTACTCGGCTTTCGCTTTTCCGCCTTGCTCAAATTCTACAATGTGTTTGCCAATCTGCCAATAGGTCTGCACCAGAATGGTGTTGATGGCCCTACCTGCTTGGGCACGCCCCGCTTGGAGCAACTCACCAATTTGCTTGATTAATCCATTGTATGGTTGCAGCTCTTTCATTTGGCTTCTTTGCCCGGTTTAGAAAAAAGAATAAGCAGCCGGTTTGCATTTACCGGCTCATCCATTCACTAGTTGATTAGCAAGTTACATCTTCTATTGAAGGTTGAGAATATATTCTCCTGTTGCTAACTAAATCTTTGTGGTGGTATCTATCCAATAGAACGCATGACCTTTAATTAGGGCTCACCTCATGTTTGTTTGTAGAAGAGTTACCTGGAAGCCTATAGAGAGGAAGCAAACTCAGGCAAGCGTTGGTTTGGCCTCAGAAACTGTTGAGAAAATCACAGGAGAAGTGATTGCAGAGCGGTTATAGTGTCTGTGTTCTTTGCTTTTCTATGGTAAGTAGCAGGTTGTTGTATAGAGCCTGTATTATTTGTAAATTACTGATACTAAGCCGCTGTTGTTGTTTTTCTACTGCTGATTACCTGCTGCCTATTCCATTTTCAACCCATTCTAGATATGACCGAGGGCCTGAAACAATTTTGTCGCCAGACCATTAGCATGCCCGCTCAGGATCTGGCCTTGATAGATGTCTACTTTAAGCCGGTACAACTGCGGAAGAAAGCATTTTTATGGGGAGCCGGAGAGATTTGTCCTGTCATCGGATTCCTTAGCCACGGTGCCATACGCCACTTTTTCTGTAAAGACGGCGAAGAAAAGACCTGCGGTATTTCGCTGGAAAACATGTTTTTCACCGATTATGACAGCTTTTACAACCGCCTCCCCTCCATCAGTAACTCGCAGGCCTTGGAAGATTCTTTGGTCTTAACCATTACCAAACCTAATCTGGATTCACTTTACCAGCAGAGTCCGCTTTTTGAATCCTTAGGACGCTTAATGGCGGAGAAATCTGCCCAGGCTGCCTCGGCCAGGGCGGCTTCGCTTACTTCTGATAAACCCGAAGAACGCTACTTGACCCTGCTGGAACAGAACCCGCAATTGTTCCGGCGCGTGCCGCAAAAGTATATCGCCAGCATGTTGGGCATCAGTCCGGAAAGTTTGAGCCGCATCAGGAAAAGAATTTTGACGCCCCGCAAAATCTTAACTTAAGTCAACGAGTTCAGGGATGTGTCCTCTGTAGTTTTGTCAGGTAATCAGCAACTTAAACCTTCTTGCTATCTACATTCAACCATTTGGAAGATACAAGTAGAAGCGCTCAAGAGCTAGGTTCCGGTTGCTGACCATGACGGTCATTAACTTTAATTTTTGATAAACTATGGAAACTACCATCCCTTTCACTTCCGCTAAAACAGAAGTAAACCGTAACCAGGCTTTCCTGAAAACCTGGCAAACCAACCATGTCCTGGCTAATGTGCTGGGCATGGGTTTGTTGCACACCGCTATTTCGCACGGCACTACCGGTAGGCATGGGGTTGATTTAACTCCGGTGCAATTTGCTGCCCACACCGCCTCTCTACTGGCCTTTGCTTTTATTTTGAATCTGCTGCAGAACAAAGCCTTGCAACTCAAATTTGACCGGGGCAACTTCACCGATTTAGGATATTTCCTGATCATCATTCCGGCCGCTTTCTGGTTAGGATATTACACCCTGTACATTCCTTTTGATATTCTGTTTATGTACCTGGCAATTGGCGGCATCAATGCTTTCCGGTTGAAATCATACTTTGCCAACGGTAAAAAGTGGGCTTGGCAAAGTGTGGTAATCCTCTTGATTGGGGCCATAGTAGGCATAGCAGTAGGACTTGCAGCGTGGCAAGGCTTCATAAAAGATATTCAAGGCCTGATGGCTGATTTTCTGCTCTGGCTCATCATCACTATTCCGGCTAGTGTTACATATACTGCTATTAGCAAAATGTTACTGAAACAGCATTTAATGGCTGAGTGACGAACGTGCCCAGTTGGGAACAAATGGATTCTTTGCCCAAATGTTTTAAAAATCAAAAAGTTCTGGTTTCCCTGAACAAGTGCTTTCCCAATTACATGGAAAGACTGCCAGAGGAAACCAGAACCTTTTTGCAATGATAAGAAGATGGGTAGCCGCTTACTTTACTCGCTTTTAGGAGTGGTAATGGCTACGGTTTTCACGTCAACGGTGATCTCTTTCAAGCGGGTGGCTACCGCCGGAGACATGGATTCCTGGTAGCGGCCGCCCAGGTGCTTGGCCAGGAATTTCTCAGCGGCAGCCAGCATGGCCATGTTGTTCACCGGCCGGGCAAAACCGTGGCCTTCGTCTGGGGCCACCAGGTACTCTACCGGAAAACCGCGGGTGCGGAGGGCCACCACAATCTGGTCAGACTCGGCTTTGTTCACCCGTGGGTCGTTGGAGCCCTGCACCACCAGCAGCGGGGCCTTGATTTTATCCGCGGAGTTCAGCGGCGATTGCCGCATGAGCTGTTCTTTGCCCTGTGGGGTGCTGGCATCGCCCATGCGTTGCGCGAACATCTTCCGGATAGATTCCCAGTAGGGCGGAATGGTGTTCAGAAGGGTAATCAGGTTGGACGGGCCCACAATAGAGACCCCGGCGGCATACACATCGGGGGTAAAGGCCAGTCCGGCCAGGGTTGCGTAGCCGCCGTACGAGACGCCCATGATGCCCACCCGTTTGGGGTCAACGGTGCCCTGCGCAATGAGGTGTTTCACACCCCAGGTGATATCGTCCTGCATTTTCTGGCCCCATTGCTTGTTGCCCTCGTTCAGGAATTTCTTCCCGAAACCGGTAGAGCCCCGGAAGTTGGGCGACAGAACCGCGTAGCCCCGGTTGGCCAGGAACTGGTGGTAGCTGTTGTAGCCCCACATATCACGTGCCCAGGGGCCACCGTGCGGCACCACTATCAGGGGCAGGTTTTTACCTGGGCTGTTTTTGGGCAAGGTGAGGTACGCGGGAATCTCCAAACCGTCAGATGATTTGTACCGGATCACCTGCATGGGCGCCAGATCCTTCACCGGTAACTTGGGCCGAGGCCGGTATTGGAAGGTCAATTGCTGGGTTTTGCGGTCCAGCAGGTACACTTCCTCGGGGTTCACATCACTGACGACATGCACCATCCAGTACTGTTCATACAGGGTAGCCGAGCCGGGGAACACCATTCTGTCGGCGTACTTTTTCTCTATCGGGCTGAAGTTCTTTTCATAGGATTGGTCTTTCCAGTAGCGGCGCAGCTTGTCATCCTGGTAGTTGATGAAGATAGGCTCGTGGGTGACCTCAGAAATACGCACCTGGCCTACATCCACCCGGTTCTTGGGATCGGTTTCCACCAGTTCCTCTTTCAGGGTGACGGGGTCAAACAACACCAGTTGCTGCAGGTTGCGGTTGCCGGTATCGGTTCTCAGGTAGAAGCGCTGGTTGTCTTTGTGGAACCCTACGGGAGCACTGGTCTCAAACACGGTGGCGCTGTAAATGGGCTTCAGGCCCTGGTCATCCACGCGCAGGATCTCGGTGGAGCCGTCCGGGGCTGAGCGGGTGGCCAGCCGCAGTTTGTCGTTCCATTCAAAGGTCCAGCCGGTGATGCGGTCGGTGTTCTGCCGTACCAGGGTCTTCTCGCCGGTGGTAATGTCCAGGCGGTACAGGTCATGCCAGGCTTTGTCGCGGTCGTTCAGGCCGATGTACATAATGTTGGGCTCTGAGCGGGACATATGCTGGATCATCACGCGGGCGTTAGGCACATTGGTGAGGGCGCGGGTAGGGGGAAGCGCCTGCCCGGCAGCCGGTGCCTGACTGGGTTGCACGGCATACAACTGGAAGTTCTCATTGCCGCCTTTGTCCTGGATGTAGAGCAGGTTTTTCCCGTCTCTGGACCAGGTGTAGGCATTGATGGGGCGGATGGAATCAGCGGTCATGGGTTTGCCGGCCGAGAAAGGCTCTTCGCGCTTCTTCACCCAGATGTTGCGGGTGCCTTTGTAGGGTTTGATGAAGGCGATGTAAGCACCGTCTGGGGAGAGTTGGGCGTTGATGATCTCGGGGTCCCCGAAGAAGAGTTCCCGGTCAATGAGCGCGGGAAGCTGGCTCTTCTGTTGGGTCTTCTGCGCTGCCAGTTCAAGGGAAAGCAGCAACGGGATCAAGGCCAGAAACAAGCGGATACGTTTTTGCATGATTTTTCTGATTTGAGGAGAAAAACGCGTTTCAAGCAGCAGTCATACCTTTCATAAAGGAACCGAAGAGCTGAAAAGGGCAGGTAGCGCACAGATTAGTCTACCGCCAGCGTGGGGCCTACAATCTCCATCTCATGCTGGAGAAAAATTTGGGCAATCTGTTCCGGCGTGGGTTCTCCTTGGAAAGCGGCCATCGTCACAAAGAATTCTTCCAGTTTACCGGCGGGTTGCACCAGCACCGTCATCTTGCCGGTAGAACTTACCTGGGTCCAGGCGTGCGGGACTTTCCGGGGCAGGAAAATAGTATCGCCCGGACCGAGGCGGTATTTGTCTGCGCCCACCTGGAAGAGGTACTCGCCCTCCAGCACCCGGAAAACCTCATCCTGCCCGGGATGCACGTGCAAGGGCGTGCCCCGCAGGGGCGATAAGCTGGTTTGCTCAAAGATGGCCAGCGCCCCGTTGGTGTCTTTTCCCGATACCTTTACATCCAGCACATTGGAATTGACTCCCCGCAAACGCAGGTGCCCGTGGTATCTTCCCTCGCCAACATTCACTTTGAACCCTTTAACTGGATCAGGGGCGCGTAGTGTTAGGCCGGTGAAGGAGAACAGGGGAGTGGCGGCCAGGAGGGTGCGTAAAAACCTGCTTCTTTTCATGGATTAAGGGAAAAAGCGGAAGGTCCTTAGTACGCGGGGAAGGAGGCGTTTTTGCTATCTGGTGATGAGAGGAGATAGCGGTGAGTGGCTACCTAAGTTAGCAATTGTTTCCCCTAAATGAAATTTCTGGCGGTACAATCTGCAATGCTCATTTATTATAGCGGGAGTTGTTTTTAGCCCGTTCTGGCAAACCCAGGGCAAAACCAACCAGCAGCCCCGAGACGTAGGTATTTCAAGGTACCTGTTTTGAGCCGAGTTTCTGAAAAACAAGCGTGAAACGATAGGCAGAAGCAGCGGTTTTTGAAAAGAGTGATCCCTAAAAAATACATTGCTATTTCAGCAATATTGCTCCGTTTTAAGCGGAAGTTTTTGAAAAAATCACCAACTTACGGGTTCATCCACTATTTCTGGGCTAAATTTCCCTTGTTTCATGAAAAAAGCGGTTCTTTTTGTCTTTCTCAGTGCCATCGTTGGCATAGCGGCGTTTACCTCCGCTAAAAAAGAAGAAAAATATGCGTATCCGTTCCAGGACCCGTCCCTCACCATTGAGGCCCGGGTGAACGATCTGGTCTCACGCCTCACCCTGGAAGAGAAGGTGGCGCAGATGCTCAACTCGGCCCCGGCCATTGACCGCCTGGGCATTCCCAGTTACGACTGGTGGAACGAGGTGCTGCACGGCGTGGCCCGTACGCCTTACAAAGTGACCGTGTACCCGCAGGCCATCGGGATGGCCGCTACCTTTGACACCACTTCCCTGCAGGTCATGGCCGATTTCTCCGCCCTGGAAGGCCGTGCCATTTACAACAAAGCCATTCAGGAGGGTAAAAGCGGACAGCGCTACGTGGGTCTGACCTATTGGACGCCTAACATCAACATCTTCCGGGATCCACGCTGGGGCCGCGGACAGGAAACCTATGGCGAGGACCCGTTCCTTACCGCCATGCTGGGCCGGGCGTTTGTGCGCGGCTTGCAGGGCGATGACCCCAAATACCTGAAAGCGGCGGCCTGCGCCAAGCACTACGCCGTGCACAGCGGTCCGGAGCCCGAGCGCCACGTGTTCAACGCCACCGCTACCAACTATGACCTGTGGGATACCTATTTGCCCGCTTTTGAAGAACTGGTGGTGAACGCCAAAGTAGCCGGGGTGATGTGCGCGTACAATGCCTTCAGAGGCCAGCCTTGCTGCGGCTCCGATGTGCTCATGAACGATATCCTGCGCAACCAGTGGCAGTTCACCGGCTATGTCACCTCTGACTGCTGGGCCATTGACGACTTCTTCAAGAACCACAAAACGCACCCAGACGCTGCCTCAGCCTCAGCTGACGCGGTGATGCACGGCACCGACATTGACTGCGGTACCGATGCGTACAAGGCCCTGGTGCAAGCTGTGCGGGAAAACAAGATCACTGAGCGCATGATTGATGTATCGGTGAAGCGTTTGTTCACCATCCGTTTCCGTTTGGGCATGTTTGATCCGGCCGCCATGGTGAAATACGCGCAGACCTCGCCCGACGTATTGGAAAGCGCTCCGCACAAGGCCCACTCGCTTAAAATGGCGCAGCAGTCTATGGTGCTCCTGAAAAACGACAAGAACACTCTGCCACTCAAGAAGAACCTGAAGAAAATCGCTGTGATCGGTCCTAACGCCGATAACCCGATTGCCGTGCTGGGGAACTACAACGGGATTCCTTCTGAGATTGTGACCGCCCTGCAGGGGATCAAAAACAAAGTAGGCACCGGTACGCAAGTGGTGTACGAGCGGGCTTCTACCTTCACCAAAGACACCCTGCTGGTCTACACCGATATTAAGTCGCAGCTGAGTTTTGAGGGCAAACCCGGCGTGAAAGCCGAGTACTTCAACAACGCCGAACTGAAAGGTCAGCCGGTAGCCACCCGCCAGGAAGCCGAGATCAACAACTTCTGGCAGGAAGGCGAGACCGTGGTAGGTACCATGAAAGCCTATAACTTCTCGGCCCGCTACACCACAGATTTCACCGCCAAAAACACCGGCTCCATTACCCTGGAAGTAGAAGGCGATGACGGCTACCGCCTGTTGGTAGACGGCAAAGAGCAGCTCAACGCCTGGACCCGTAACCGCTGGGGTGCGAAGAGCTTTAAACTGGCTACGCAGCAAGGCAAAACCTACCGCCTGGTACTGGAATACAACCAGGATGGCGGCAAAGCCTCGGTGCAGCTGCGCGCCGGTAACCTGGCCAAGTCAGATTTCAAGGCCTTGGCCAACCGCGTGAAAGACGCCGATGCCATCATCTACGTGGGCGGTATCTCGCCGCAGTTGGAAGGTGAGGAGATGAAAGTGAACGAGCCCGGCTTCAACGGCGGCGACCGCACCTCCATCCTGTTGCCCAAAGTGCAGACCGATCTCATGAAAGAACTCAAAGCCACCGGCAAGCCTGTGGTGTTCGTGATGATGACCGGTAGCGCCATCGCTATTCCGTGGGAAGCCCAGAACATCCCGGCCATCGTGAACGCCTGGTATGCGGGTCAGAGTGCAGGTACGGCCATCGCTGATGTGCTGTTCGGGGACTACAACCCTGCCGGTCGTTTGCCGGTGACCTTCTACAAAAGCGATGCAGATCTGCCAGGCTTCGGCGACTACTCCATGGAGAACCGCACTTACCGCTACTTCAAAGGGCAACCGCTGTATGGTTTTGGGCATGGCCTTAGCTATACCACCTTCACCTATGACAAACTGGAGCTGCCTAAAGAAAGCAAAGTGAACACCCCGGTAACCGTGAGCGTGCGCGTGACCAACTCCGGCAAAAGGGACGGCGAAGAAGTGGTGCAGCTGTACCTCAACCGCCAGGTGAACGGCTACAAAACACCTATCAGAGCCTTGAAAGGGTTTGAACGCATCAGCCTGAAACGCGGCGAAAGCAAAGTGGTGACGTTTACGCTTCGTCCGCAAGACTTAACGGTGATTGATGTAGACGGTACGGCCCGACACCTGCCCGGTAACGTGACCATTAGCGTAGGCGGAGGTCAGTCAGATGCGGCTACCAAAAAAAGCAAGAAAACGGTGGAAGGCACATTGGCTTTAAGCAAGTAAAGGAATTGCAAAGGGAAGCTTGCCCATAGGCATGCAACTCTTTAAGTGATTTGGCCCCGATTCTGGTCTGTTTTAACGTAAACAGGCCAGAATCGGGGCTGGTTTTTTCAGGCGATCTTCATCACCAACTTCCGGCCCTTTGCCTGGTTGTTTTCCAACAGGGAGTGAGCTTGCTGCACGCTCTCAACACAAAGCCCGCCCACAAGATGGATGGGAGGTGGCGTGAGTTGTTCCAGGTCAATCAGGTGAAGAAGTTTTTGGAGCTGCCGGCCATAATAGGCTAAATCAGATCGGTTTCCGCTTAACGTGTAGGCGTAGTTTGAGATACTGACAATGGTGGCTCCTTTGTCAAACAAAAGCTCTTTCGCCTTATTGGTTGCCAGGTATGTGATGTCAGTGTAGACACCGTTTACTTTGAGAACCTCACTGCAGACTTCTGAGATTTCGCCGCCTACCAGATCAATGCAGTAATCAAAGGGGCGACCGTTGTTGCGGGCTAATAGATTTTGGGCGAATACGGGGCTTCTGTATTCCAGAATATTTTCTTCTGGAACGCCTAAGCTGAGCAAATGGTCTTTGCTTTCACTGCTTCCGGCCGCAGTAATGATTTGGCGGTAGCCGTTAGAGATGAACAGCTTTATCAGCATGGTGCCCACGCCGCCAGCGCCACCTCCAATGAACAGGGAGTGGTGTTTGGCAGCGGCCAAGCGCTCATAGCATTGCAGGGCCGTAAGCCCCACCATGGGCAGGGCGGCCGCCTGCTCAAAGCTAATGTTCCGGGGCTTGAGGGCAAGGAGTTCCTGCGGAATGCTGATGTATTCTGCGTACGTGCCGTTCGAGCCCAGGCTTCCCACATAAGCCACCACTTCATCGCCTTCTGAAAATGCATCCACCTCGCTTCCTGCTGCTGTCACAATCCCAGACAATTCTCTCCCCAGAATTGGCGAGCTAAGCAGTTTGCTTTCTGTTGCCCCCTGGCGCATTTGGTAGTCAATGGGGTTGAAGGCAGTGGCTTTGATCTTCACCAATACATTTCTGGCGGTGTTTTGGGGCATGGCTACTTCTTCAATTACAAAGTTGTGGGCGCCGCCAAATCCTTTCAGAACAACTGCTTTCATTCTATTCAATACTGAAGGAAACCCGACGCGTGGAAACGCCTTTTCCTCCAACCATTATTTTCTCAATTTCTCCATTTGTCACCGTTAAATTGGCAGTGAGCAAGCTAGGCGAAGGAGTTGGCATAAAGTGCCCTTGTTGAATGAGGAACTGCTGTTTCTTTACATGCAGGACATCATACAGGTAAGCAGCCAGAGGCCCGGCCGCCATTCCCGTAGCGGCTTCTTCTTCTATACCGTACCTGGGCCCAAACATTCTGGTACTGGCATCTCTACCGGGTTCTTCTGTCTGGGTGCAGAAAACATAATAGCCGATCAAATCAAGTTCTTCACTGATTCTATGAATCAAGGCAAGATCTGGAATGATCCTGGCGAGTGCCTGTGGCCCCGAGACCGGAATAAGGGCAAAGGAATTTCCGCTACTGGCAATCATGATGGGAGCTCCGGCTAACAGGTCTTCCTCTTGTAAGGACAAGGAGGCAAGTATCTCCCCGGCTCTGGCGTTTATCTCCAGGTAGGAGGGCTTCGGTTGCTCCATGAAAGCCTGTTCTCCTTCCAGCAAAATGGCTCTGGTACCGTCAATCGTTTCCTTGGAAGAATGCTGACTTTTGATTTTACCCAGCTGGTTCAGGTAAGAAAAAGTAGCAATGGTGGCATGCCCGCAGTGGGCAATTTGCCGGGTAGGCGTAAAGAAATCAAGCTTGAAATCTGCCACCGTTGAGCTTGAGACAAAAGCAGTTTCAGATAATCCCAGTTTAGCCGCAATCTGCAGCTTCTGTGCATTGGTAAGGTGGTCAGCGTTTAACACCACTCCGGCCGGGTTTCCGCCAGTGTTGTGGTCAGTAAAGGCGTTCAAGATAGTTACTTCTACTTGGGTAGGAAGGTCCATGTTTTTAGAGTTGATAGAGGGTTCTGTTTCTGGGGTATAATGCGAATTCAATCACCGTTCGAATACTCTTGACAACGGAACCTGCCGGCACCCCTAACCTTGCTGAAGTTTGCGATTTCAAGCTTGTTTCAGTTAAAAGGACCTTAAAACAGCAGGAAAGGTGAACTGTGCCGTTTCTGGCAGGAATTCCAGAATTCTTTATTGGATGAAGCCAGTGACGATGGAAACGCTTTTATCGTCACTGGCTTCATCGTAGGCCTAATCGCAGATTCTCCGTCAGGCGTGGGAGGATTTTTGTTTCGGGCTGATCACCCGGTCCAGGGAGTACTTGCCGCCACCCGAGATGAACAGGGCCAGGGACATGCCAATCCACAGCAGGAAGTACTCATAACCTTCGCCGGCCATGTTCCCGAACCAGTTCATGAAGAACCCATTCTGGATGTGCGTAGTGAACACAATGCCCAGGGCCAGCAGCGTGTAAGCGAAAGCAATGAACCGGGTGGCAATACCCGCAATCAGCGCCACGGCGCCCACAGATTCCAGCAGGATGATTACGAACCCTACGAGCCAGGGCAGACCCATGGTATCGGTGAAGAAGGTCATGGTGCCGGTGAAGCCGTATCCGCCGAAGAGGCCCAGCAATTTCTGCGCGCCGTGCGCTAGCACCACCACGCCTAACAAGATTCTCAGGATGGAAAGAGACCAGGACGCATCGGTCTCAAAGAATAACTTTTTCATGGTTCTTCGGGCTTAGGCGTTGTAGTAGAATTTCTCCTTGATGATCTGACCGTCTTGCCATTCCTGCACCGATACCTGGGTGTAGTTGCGCACCCCCCAGTCTTTGTGGGTGTAATCGTAGTGCCATTCTACCATGCTCACGCCTTCGCCCACGGTCACCTTCAACGGCTTGGCCGACCGGAACTCGGTGATGGAGTGGAAGAACTGTTCTTCGCGTTGGCGGTTGGCGGCTTTGCCCACGGTGGGAAGGTGGTCGTTTTCCTGCATCACCACGTCTTGGTGGTAATACTTTTCAAAGGCTTCTAAAGCCTTGTCCTGAAGCACCAGGTCGTTCAGGTCGCTGATTTTTTGGAGTAATGTTTCCATGATCTTTGGGTTAATTGATTGTTACAAAGATCATAGAGCGCCGCCAGGCCCGAAATGAACTAGGTTAAGAAAGGAGGTTAACCTAGATTAATGTCACTGCTCCAGAATGAGCTGGTGGCGCAGCTTACTCAGAAACTCCTTGGTGATGCCCAAATACGAGGCGATCATGTACTGCGGCACCCGTTGCTCAATCTGCGGGTACTGCGCCCTGAACCGCAGGTACCGTTCTTTGGCCGTGGAACTGAAGTTCTGGATAATGCGCTTCTCAGAGGCCACGTACGCTTTCTGGAGAATAATCCGGAAGAAGCGTTCCAGCTTGGGGATTTCCTGGTAGAGCTGCTCCAGGTTCTCATAGGAGAATTGCATTACCTCAGAGTTTTCCAGGCACTGCACGTTGTAGTAAGCCGGGGTTTGGGTAATGAAGCTGCCCAGATCAGAGGTCCACCAGTTTTCAACCGCGAACATCACAATGTGTTCCTGGCCTTCCTGATCGGTGTAGAACGTCTTGAGGCAGCCAGACACCACAAAGTTCTCATAACGGCACACATCGCCCTGCTGCACCACAAACTGGCCTTTCAGGTACTTGCGGGAGTTAACCCTGGAAAGCAGAATGGTTTCCTCCTCCTCCGTCAGGTCAATGTAGTTTCTGATGTAGGCGAGTAGCGGTTGTGCGTTCATGTTACTTTTTCGGTTGCGGTGAGTGCCTGTAAAATTGAGGTTTTCTTTTTATTCTCCCTCGCTGCTTTTCAGGCCTGATTTTCTTAAAAGAGCCCTAAAATGATACATGACAGCGAAGTTTCAAAGGCCAGGAAAGCGGCTACTTCGCTTGCAAAGCACCCAAGGAAGCAATAAGTACCGGCAGGTAGTCTTCCAGGCGGGGGTATTGCTTGCGGTTCTGCTCATAGTGCTGCAGTTGTTGCAGGAAATGCGGCAGGTACATCCAGTCCTGGTAGGCGCGTTGCAGGTTCTGGCTTTCCTGCTGGTTCCCCATCTGCTGGGCAATCCTGATCTCGCCGGCCCGGACCAGGTGCTCGTTGAATGAGGTAAGCCAATCAGAATATTGCCCTTGGTTAGGAATAGGTTTGAACAGGTGCTGGTATCGGTTGATCTGCTCCGCAAGGCGAGGCTGCGACGTGAGCGGGTTCACGAACGAATGCCCGAACTCATGTACCGATAAATTCCGGATCTCTGCCGGATTATCGTAGCCCGCTTCCAGCACCTTTGCCCCGGCACCAAGGCGCTGCTCCTGCAGCGGCGCGGCAATGTTGTAGATGTGTACCTGGCCGTTGTGCTGGATCTGCCAGGAAAGCCCCCAACCCGATTTGAAGGAAGGCATGACCACCAAATGGTAGCTGTCTTTCTTGGCGCCGTAGTAGGCTTCCAGCGCCGGGATGAAGTTGGCCCCGGGCAGGTTGCGCTGCACTTCCTCTTTGGCCAGTTTGTAAAGCAGTTGGTTCTGGGCGAAGTACTTCTCAAAACTAGCCTCCTGGTAAAACCGGGAAGCCAGCCTGAAGTACTCCTGCACCAGCAAATTCGCCGAGTCAAGATTAGGATGGATCTCCCGGAGGATTACCTCAGAAATCGGGTGTTTTAGGGCTGGTTTCGGGAAATCAGTGTAAAAAAGGCCCAGCAGATACACCCCGGTCCCAATCTTGTCTGACATGCGCTGGGTAGCCACCACCGCCGGATGGTCTTTGTAGGGCTTGAAGTGCTCATAGTTGAGCCGCATCAGGCGGGTGGTTCTGTAGAGATAAGGATCTTCTGCGGAGTCTTTCAGGAAAGCCGTGGAGATCTGGTTGTTGAGCGTGCTCAGCAGCTCAATGTTCCTGTTGACTTCCACCAGAATCTCTTTCCGCTGGGCTATTGCCTGGAATCCAAACAAGAGAAGCACCAGCGCGAGACAAAGGAACCGTGGCAGGGAGGCGTTCACAGTCGTTCAGTTCAGAGTCTTTTGAAGTGATTTTCTCAGGAAAGGGCTTGTGGCGAGGGACTGCCGGCCGGGCGGGATTTGTCTTCGGGCAGCGGCACATATTCAGAGTTGTCATTGGGCGGAAGCAGGATGCGACCTTCCTTCCAATCGGCTTTGGCTTGTTCAATGCGTTCCTTGTGGGAGGAGACAAAGTTCCACCAGATAAACCGTTCGCCCAGCGGTTCGCCGCCCAGCATCATGAGCGTGGTGGGTTCTTTGGCGGTGAGTACCGGGTCTACGCCTTTGTTGAACACCAGCATCTGCCCGGCGCCGTAGGTTCTGCCGGCTACTTCCAGGCTTCCTTTGGCAATGTAAATGCCGCGTTCGGCATGTTCCTGAGGCAGGCCAAAGCGCGCGTCCTGGTCCAGGATCACGTGCAGGTAAAAAAGCGGCGAATGCGTCTTGACGTTGTTCCGCAACCCGAAGGCATCGCCGGCAATCAGGCGCATCCACACACCGGAATCGGTGTAGATGGGCAGTTGCTCGGGTCTGTAGTTGTCAAAGGCGGGCGCGGCTTCCTCGTCTTTCTCGGGCAGGGCCACCCAGGTCTGGATCATCTCCAGTTCGCCGCCCGCCAGGGTAGCCGGGTCCTCAAAGCGCTCTGAGTGGGCAATGCCGCTGCCGGCCGTCATCCAGTTCACCTCGCCCGGGCGTATGATCTGCTCTACGCCCAGACTATCGCGGTGCGTGACCTGGCCGCCAAACAGGTAACTGACTGTAGACAGGCCGATGTGCGGGTGCGGCAGCACATCCAAAGACTGCACCAACGGCGGCTGAATGTCTACCGGACCGGCATGGTCCATGAAGATGAAAGGCCCCACCATGCGGCGCAGGCGGAAGGGGAGAATCCGGCGCACATCCATTCCGGGGGCCAGCGATGCTTTTCGGGCTTCAATGACAAGGTCCAGCATACGGGTTTGGTTTTTTCCTACTTTAAAAAACTAAATACCTGGCAGATTGGCAAGAAGAATTTTCAGAATCAGGTACTTGGGGCAGAGCAGGCTTTGCCCACCAGAAGGTGCACAAGTAAGGATAGATCCAGGGGAACGAAGTGCTCTGAACCTGTTTGGTGTGGATAAAAACAGGAGCCATTCGGGCAGGCTTTCGTAGAGACAATTTACTGCAGGGCTTTACTTACACAAAAAGATGTAGTAACATTGATTTATGGAAATAGGCATTACCACGTTCGTTGAAAACACCCCCAACCCCGAGACCGGCAAACTCTTGAGCCCCTATGAGCGGATGAGCAACCTGATGGAGGAGATAGAACTGGCCGACCAACTGGGGCTGGATGTTTTCTCCATTGGCGAGCATCACCGGCCCGATTTTATTGTTTCCTCACCGGCTGTAGTGCTCGCGGCAGCGGCGGTGAAGACCAGGAACATCAAACTTTCCAGCGCGGTGACGGTGCTCAGTTCCGATGATCCGGTGCGGGTATTCCAGGACTTTGCCCACGTTGATCTGCTGTCCGGGGGCCGGGCCGAGATCATGGCCGGGCGTGGGTCGTTTATTGAGTCTTTTCCGCTTTTCGGGCAAGATCTGAAAGACTACAATACGCTGTTCTCTGAGAAGCTGGAACTGCTCATGCTGCTGAACAAAACCGAAAAAGTAACCTGGAAAGGCAAGCACCGGCCCGCCATTGACAACCTGGGCGTGTACCCCCGGCCGCACCAGAAAGAACTACCCATTTGGGTAGCCGTGGGCGGAACACCGGAATCGGTGGTGCGGGCGGCCAGCAACGGTCTGCCTATGGCGCTGGCCATCATCGGCGGCTCGCCGGAGCGGTTTGTGCCGTTCACCAATCTGTACAAAGAAGTCTACCGCAAAGCCGGCCATGACCAGGCGAAGTTCCAATTAGGCATCAACTCGCACGGCTACATCGCGGATGATTCCCAGAAAGCCGCTGATGAATTTTACGGACCCTATGCCTACCTCATGAGCCAGATAGGCCGGGAGCGGGGCTGGTCGGCTATGAACCGGGAGCAGTTTGAGATGATGCGCGCCCCCGAGGGTTCCTTGCTGGTAGGCAGCCCGCAGCAAGTGATTGACAAGATTCTGTGGGAGTACGAGCTGTTCGGGAACACCCGTTTCCTGTTCCACATCAGCGTGGGCACCTTGCCGCACGAGAAAGTGCTCCGCGCCATTGAACTACTAGGCACGGTGGTAGCCCCGGCGGTGAAGAAGGCAGTGGCTAAGTAACTACTTCCTCGTTCAAGCCATCGGTTGATATCCGTTTCAGAGCTGTTTTCACAGAAATAGCCCTAAAACACAAATCCCCGGCACCCATGCCGGGGATTTGTGTTTTGTAAGCAGGTTGAGGGGCAAAATAACAAGCTTAAACGCACCAAGCCTTAGATCACCAACCGTACACCGCCTAACTCTTGCAGGCCGTAGATGAACCGGTCTCCGGGAGAGCCAATGAACATGAAGTTTTTGGGGATGTTCCACTTGGTGGAGAGCTCCTGGATCAGCTGCGGCCCGAAGTGCCCCCTGAGTACCACAAAATCTACCTCCAGTTCTGGATAAGCCCGATCCAGCACTTCTACCTCGTGCATCAGTTTGGTAGGTGGTTCTTCGCCTTCCCGCAGCACGTTCACAATCTTTATTTTCTTTGTTTGCTCGTTCTGCACAATGTAGCGCATCACCTTGTTGATGTTGGCGATGTTGTCGCCGCGGGTGAAAAAGACGAATTCCTGCGATCTGATTTTATGGATCAGGCGCATGAGGTTGTACGAGGTAAGCGGCAGTATCTTCTCCAGAGGCCCTTCTATCTGCTGCAGCAAATACGTGAAAAGTCGCAGCAGCCTGATCCGGAACAGCATGATAAACACCACCGATACCGTTGGGATAAAGTACTTGAGGAACACTACCAGATAGGCGGGGTTCAGGATAGCGTTCCCCACCAGGGCCACAAGCACCGCAGAAATAGCCACAAACAGAACAATGCCAGTAGCACGTACCGGCCGCGGAAGCCGATTCCGGCGTATTTTCAGCAGAATATTGCCAATCCCAAACAAGGCCATCACGGAAAGGAAGGAGATGGTGTACACGCCTGCCAGGGCCCCGATATCGCCGCGGGTGATCAACAGAATGGAGACACACAGCAGAAAGAAGCTGATCATGATCAGGTAAGCGGAGCCTCGTTTATTGGTGGTCAGGAGAAACTGGGGCAGGCAGCGGTCCAGGGTCATGCGGTGCACCAGGCCCGTTACCCCCACGTAGGAAGTAAGCACGGCGCCGCTCAGTACCATCGCGGCATTCACCGAGACAAGGATGGCCAGCCAATGACCGCCCGCTACTTCTCCCAGGTAGGCCAGCAACGCGGCCTGGTGTTCTGGTATAGTCGCCATGGGCACAATGGCTATGGCCAGGAACGCCGTTAACGGGTTAAAAATGGTAACCGCCAGCCACATGTTGCGCAGGGTTTTGGGGAATACGCCCGGCGCTTGCTCCTCCACAAAGTTGGCGGAACTCTCAAACCCCGAAATCCCCAGCATAGCCGCCGCAAACCCGAAGAACAGGGCCCGCCAAATGCTTCCTTGCAAAGGCTGGCTGTAGTTGAGGGCCAGCGTATCAAAACCGTGGTTAAACAGATAAAAGAAGCCCACCAATACCAGCAGGGTAAGCGTGGTAATGTGGGTGATAAAGATAATGATGGCCACAATGGATGATTCCCCGATACCCATAATGGTCAGGCCCATAAAGAAAGCCAGCAACCCGATGGTGGCGTACATGATGGGAAGGCCCTCCCATAGGTGATGTACGTAGTGCATGGCCTCGGTGGCAGAGATCACGGCCGTGGCCATGTAAGACAGCAGAGTAAGGCAGGCGGCCAGGGAAGCGGTACTCTTGCTGGTGGTATTGAGCAAGGCGTTGTAGGCCCCGCCGTTCAAGGGGAGGGCACCCACCACCTCGGCATAGATGCTCCGGAAGAGGTACAGAACCCCACCCACCATCAGAAGCGCCACCCACGCGTACTGCCCCGCGTAAAGAATAGCAAGCGCCGACACGTACAGACACGAAGACGTAATATCGTTCCCGCAAATGGCCGTGGCCGCTAACTCTCTCAGTTTAGGCGCGTGCGTAGGGGAAATAGCATTGGTTAAGTCTTTTTCCATCAATCTTCCTCTATAAGGCTATGTGCGGCCGTTTCTTTCCCAAAATTTCTGGAGTGCCTGCTTCAGACGTTGCAGGTGCAGCAGTGACCAGGGGTATTCAGAACCAAACTACTATACGATAGAAGCCTGAATGGAAGATATCAAAATTTCTATATGGAGTTGTTACTGGATATGAAAAAAAGTAGCGGAAAGCTTTACATCGCCAGGGTAGGGTCTCCGCTCCCTTTCTGATGCGGGTAGAAACCCCAGGCATGAGATATGTGCGGCAGGTAGCCACTACACACCTCATGCGTTGAGTTCCTAAAACTGGGTTTTGTTTTTCTTTCTCTGTCTGATAAACCACCGGATGATCACAACATCCCAGATGATTAGAAAAGCCACAAACAAGCCCCAGAAGACAAAGCCTTCGGTTCCTAAGTTCTTGAACTGCGGCCTGACAAGCTTGTCGTAGAGCAATCCAACATAGAAGAAAATAAGCAGGAAGGAAAAAAGCAGGAATGCAAGTAGTAGGAGTTTCTTCAAATAGCTATTCGTGGATTTTGTAGCAGCAAAGGAAATACAATTTGTTATCTGTATCGAAGCAGAAGCCTATACTTTCAAAGTATTCTTTTAAACATCCAGTGATTTTGTAGCAGTCGTATAAGTTTAGATCATATTGAGAGGGTTTGATGATTTTTTTTACTTCTTCTAGGCTGAAATCAGGAATCGGAATTTCATCAATCAACTCTTCTGTTTCCTTGTCCAAGACACTGAACTGCCTCATAATTTTCATACTTATAAATTGATGGAGATAAAGGTGTTTTTTGGGTGTTTTTAGTTTTTTGGGCCAAATATAGAAGGATTTTTGCACCATAACTACTAAGCCTGTTATGTAGATTTTATCCAATTAAAAGAGCCTGTGGCAGGCTAGAATTATTCTGAGTAAAACCCAACTGCGCTAAGCTTGCAATGATAGTTTTCTCTCCAAAGAAGCCTACCTGAAAAGCCCTTGTATAATATTGGGAATTACCTGACCATTGATAAATTTTTGCCTTAAAGCCTAGTCTGCCAGAAAGCAGGAAGGGAAGAGCGCCAAAGCCTAAGCTTTTTAATGGTATCCTGTAGTCAACCGGCGGCAGATTTCGTAAGCAAATCGGGCTGAGGCGGAATGTTTACCTTTGCGCCAGTTCCTTATTAGGTCAGATGCTGCGGAGACAAGAAACGGTTGTGCCTGGTTTCCTCGCAGCATAGGGCTGTTCTTTTTGATTGACGTACCATGAAATACCTTTTCCCGCTTCTTTTCCTGATTTCTATTTTGCCTGCCTCGGCGCAGTTCACCGTGAATGGACGCGTGCTGGATGCCCGTACCCAACAGCCCCTGGAGGGAGCGGTGGTGAGCGAAGACAAAACCGGCACCCAAACCCTCACCGATGCCACCGGTCAGTTCCGGATTGTGCTTGCCTCTCGGTTTGATTCCCTGCTGGTGCAACGCACCACTTCTCACCGCATGCGAAAGTTGGCCGTACCGCAGAGCCGCAAACAGCTTGTGATCATGCTGGAGCCTTTGGCCGTAGCTTTGCAGGAAGTGGTGGTAAGAGGCTATGAAACCCGTCGGCCCCTGCAGAAAACCGCCGGGGCTATTGGCCTGCTTTCGCCTCGTGATCTGGAGCGCTTTCCGCAGACTACCTTGGTTCCCGCGCTCAATACCTTGCCCGGCGTACGCATGGAAGAACGCGCCACCGCCAGTTACCGGCTTTCCATTAGAGGCAGTTCTCTGCGGGCTCCCTACGGCGTACGCAATGTGAAAATCTACCTGAACGAGGTGCCCCTGGTGGAAGCCAACGGTACCATTCCGCTGAACATGCTGGATGCCGCCACCATTGGCAACGTGGAAGTGATCAAAGGTCCAGCCGGTAGCGTGTACGGGGCCGGAACGGGCGGAACGGTCTTGCTGGAAACGGTAAGACCCACCGAGAGCAGCGTCATGGCTGGTGGTTTGGTAGGCTCCTACGGTTTGCGCCGAGGGTTTGTAGGAGCCAGCGTGGCCTCCGAGAAATCTAACCTGCTTCTGCGTTTTGACCGCCAGACATTGGACGGCTACCGCGAGCAAAGTGCCATGGACCGCAAAACCCTGCTGCTTTCCGGGCAGTTCTACCCAAATCAGAAGCAAAACTTCTCGTTTCATGCCCTCTATTCTGATTTGTTCTATGAATTGCCTGGTGCCCTCACCCGCGAGCAGTTTGAGCAAAATCCTCGAGCCGCCCGGCAACTGAACAAAGACCAGAATGCTTCGCTCAACGTGGAAGGCCTGAACCTGGGCTTTGTGCATAACTACCAGTTCAATGAGCGGTGGAGCAACACTACCTCTTTCTTTGGCGTGTTCAGTTTCCTCAACCATCCCTTCGTCACCGATTACGAGCGGAACACGAACCAGAACTTCGGTGGGCGCACCCGCACCACCTACCGAACGATGGTAGGAGACTTTCCGGCCCGTTTCACTCTGGGAGCCGAGGCGCATCGGCGCTTTATCAATGCCCGTCAGTACGTGAACAATGCCGGTACGCCCGGTAAGCTGAATTATGACGATGAGGTGACCGTAAAAGAAGGCTTTGTCTTTGGGCAGGCCGAGGTAGATCTGCCTTTGGATTTCCTGCTCACCCTGGGAGCCAGTGTGAACTCCCTGCGGTATGACATCGCCCGCGTCTCCGAAGCCGCCACCAACCCCAATTATCAACTAACCCGTAAAATTGACGCGCAGTTCTCGCCCCGCATTGGGTTGGTGAAAGTGATTTCGCCCACGTTATCGGCGCACGCCAGCGTGAGTGCCGGGTTCTCGCCCCCCACCGAGGCCGAGGTGCGTCCTTCAGATGCCAGTATCAACTTCGGGTTACAGCCTGAGCGCGGCACCAACTACGAGATGGGTGTAAGAGGAAACCTATTGAACCAACGCTTCACCTTTGACGTGGTGGCCTTCCATTTCAAGCTGAAGGAAACCATTGTGAGCCGCACCACCCCAAGCGGCGTAGCCGTATTCGCCAACGCCGGAGCCACCCGCCAGCAAGGCGTAGAAGTAGCGGCTGGGTATGCGTTTGTACAGGCTCCCGAAGAAGCTTTGAGCCTGGTGAGACTCTGGAGTACGTACACCTACAACCACTTTAGATTCAGGAATTACCAACAGAACGAGAATGATTTCTCAGGCAACCGCCTCACCGGTACCGCACCGCACATAGCCGTGGCAGGGCTGGATGTGGAAACCAATCCTGGTTTCTACCTGAATGCCACCGCCAACTACTCAGATGAAATTCCGCTCAACGATGCCAACACGGTGTACGCCCCAGATTACTTCATCCTGGGCGCCAGAGTCGGTTTCCGACGCACGTTCCTGGAGCAATGGAGCGTGGACCTGTACGGCGGGGTAGACAATGCCACAGACCGCGACTACAGCCTGGGCAACGACTTGAACGCCTTTGGGAACCGTTACTTCCAGGCTGCGCCGGGCCGCAATTTTTACGGAGGCGTTCAGTTGAAAAAGAGTTTTTAAGCTGTTTTCCTGAAATCAGGCTGAAAACACCGGTTGGTTAACTGAGAAGCAGCAGAAGACAAGGCAGGTCTGGCTGGTTGTGCCGGGTATGTTACGCGCAGAAACGTTGTTCTCTGCCGGAAGCCGCCTTGCCGCAGAAACTTGCGCAGTTCTTTCTGCGATGGGTTGGCCAGAAACAGGTTCTCGGCTTCGCGCAGCGTGATAATCTCCTTCAGTTTCACCCGGTCCAGTGAATCTGCCACTTGCTGCAGTTGCAGGGATTTTCTGCCGTTTGGTTTCAGGAGCAGCACTTTCCACCGCTTAGGCGCTATTTGCTTGTTCAGGACGTACAAGCCCTTGAATTTTCTGAGCCGGTAGCGGTCCTCTGCGGAGTAAAGCGTGTCTTGCAAACGGAAAAGAAGATACAGCGAATCAGGGGTTTGCCGCAGCACTGGTACACCTTCTGGGTTTTCTGAGGAATAGAAGTGTCCTTTCTCTATCCGGTATTCCACAGAGTCTTTGGTAAGCTCCTGAATTGCGGTAGGGCAGATGAACTGTTCCTGCTGCACTACGGCGTTGGTCGTGATGAGCAACAGGCTGCTGTCTTGCGGATTTTGGTACTGCCCCACAAGAGCGGCCGGAATGGCTTTTTCCTCTTCGCCCAAAAGCGGCTGAGGCTGCTCAAACTGCAGTTCAGGGTCAGAGGAGCAGGCCTGTAGAACGGCCAACAGAAGAATGGAAAAGGAGAGAAGGTGCCGCATGATTTGAACTTCCTTGTTTCTATTTAATCCCGGATGGTAGAACTAGGTAACCCGTTGGTTTACAGGAAAGTTGATGGGTCTTGGTGGAAAACGAAAAAAGGCGTTTCCGGGGTCTTTTCCCGAAAACGCCTTTAAAATATACTCCTCCTGTTTTCAGGAAGATTCAGCAAAATCGCTTAGAAAACGCGGCCTTCTTTTCTGGCTTTGCGGCCTTTGGTTGGCTCAGCTTTTTTCGGCTCAGCGTTTACGGCTGGGGCTTCCACTTTAGCGGGTACCGGAGCACCTTCTGAATCCAGTTCCACCACCTCGTAGCCCAGTTTCTCTAGGCCTGGTTTGATGGAAGCCTTGTCTCCCACCAGCATAATGCTCATGTTATCTACTGGCAGGTACTTTTTAGCCAATGCGTTGATTTCCTCTTTGGTGATGTTCTGCAGGATCTCGTTCTGCTTGGCCACGTAATCAGGAGAAAGGTTGTAGCGCAGCATGTTGTTCAGGAAGGCCGCTTTCTGGAACGAGGTCTCATAACGACGCGCATCGGCCTGGCCAATGGCGTTCTTCATGAACGCTAATTCAGCATCAGTGATACCTTCTTCCCTGAAGCGCTTGATCTCCTTCATGAACTCCACAACGGAAGCATCAGAGGCATTGGAACGCACACCGGCCATAGCGGTGAACGGACCAGCTTCCTCGGTGCCGTTGAAGCCGGAACGGGCGCCGTAGGTGTAGCCTTTGTCTTCGCGCAGGTTCAGGTTGATGCGGCTGTTGAAGGCCCCACCCAGAACGTAGTTCATCAGGTTGGCTTTGTAGTACTCACCGGTGGCATCGTACGGAAGTGCCATGTAGCCTATTCTGATCTCAGACTGGGCGGCTTTCTCTTTGTCCACGATGAAGATTTTGGTCTTGTCAATGCTGGCTGCTTTGGAGTTAGACGGCATGGTCACCTGCTTGGGAGTCCACTTGTTCAGGAACGCCAGTTTAGGCATCACTTGCTTCTGGTCTACATCACCTACCACTACCAGGTTGGTCACACTTGGTGAGAAGTAGTTTGCGTAGAATTTCTTCACGTCATCCAGGGTGATGCTTTCCACGGTCTGCACGGTACCCGCTACCGGAATGGCTTGGATGTTGCCTTCGCCGTACAGCATTTTTAAGTACACATTGTCGGCAACCACGGTAGGTTGGGTGCTCTGGTTTTTGATGGCTTCCAAACGCTGTTTCTTGATGCGGTCAAACTCAGCCGCGTCAAAGCGCGGGTGGAACATGCGCTCTTCTAGCAGGGCCAGCGTAGCATCCAGGTTTTTCACCTGAGAAGATACAGAGACAGTCATGCTTTCTGCGCCACTGCCAAAACCAATAGAGGAACCCAGTTTCTCCAGTTCGCTGCTGATTTGCTCGGCGGTGAATTTCTGGGATGACTCGTTAAGCATGGAGGCGGTCAAAGAAGCGATACCGGCTTTAGACGGATCGTTGGCTTCCAGTTTGTGCCCGCCCTGCAGGGTGAATAGCAAGGTAACGGTAGGCACTTCGTCAGACTTGGCACCGATTACTTTGATGCCGTTGGCCAGGTTTTCTTTCCAGAACGGAGGCACGGTGATGGCCGGAACGGCACCCGCGGCCGGACGCTTGCTGCGGTCAAAAGTATCTTTGGCTTTTACGTATTTCAGGCCAGAGTACTGGTCGGCCGGGGCTTTGTAACCGCTTGGGTCTACCTTGAAGTTGTCGGCTTTGGCAATCAGCTCAGACTTGCCTTTGGGCACCACGCTCAGGATCACGGCTTTTTTGCCCTTCACGTACTGGTTGTACACGCGCATTACGTCGGCTTTGGTCACCGCGTTTACCGCCTGTCTTTCCTTTACCAGGTGGTTCGCGTTGCCGGTCATGAACTGGTTGGCTGCCAGAGTAGAGGTCTTGCCAGATACGCTGGACATTCTATTGATAATGCTCGCCTCATAGGAAGCTTTGTAACGGGCAATGTCCTCATCGGTCACGCCTTTTTTCTCAAACTCAGCAATGGCTTCGCGCAGTTGTTTCTCAGCATCAGCTAAGTTCTGGTTAGGCAGTACGCGCGCTGAAAGCGTGAATTCACCGGCTAACTCAGAAGTAGAATGGTACGCACCGGCTTGGTTGGCTTTCTGCGTTTTTACCATGTTCTGGTAGATGATAGAGGTTCTGCCACCGCCAATGATGTCAGAAAGAACATCCAGGGCAGGCTCATCCGGGTGATTGGCCGGCACGGTTGGCAAGGTCATCTGCACCAGCGGGAAGCGCACGTTGTCCTCGTAAGAGATGTAACGGTCTTGGGCTAATACCGGCGCAGGCAGCTTCATGTTCTTCACTTCAGGTCCGCGCTGGATAGAGCCAAAGTATTTCTCGGCCAGCTTTACTACTTGCTCAGGGGTAACGTCACCACCCACGGTTAGGGTAGCGTTGTTAGGTCCGTACCAGCGCAGGAAGAAGTTCTTCAGGTCATCTACGTTTACCCGGTTCAGGTCTTCAATGTACCCGATGGTGGTCCAGGAGTACGGGTGACCATACGGATAAAGGGCGGCACTTACTTTCTCGTAAGACAAGCCGTAAGGGGCGTTGTCTACGCGCTGTCCGCGCTCGTTTTTCACGGTCTCACGCTGTACCTCAAATTTTTGCTGCGTTACGGCATCCAGCAGGAAACCCATGCGGTCAGCTTCTAACCACAGCGCGGTTTCTAACTGGTTTGAAGGAACGGTCTCAAAGTAATTGGTTCTGTCGCGGTTGGTGGTTCCGTTCAGGGTTCCGCCGGCCTCAGAGACGATCTTGAAATGCTCTTCATCGGCTACGTTGTCTGAGCCCTGGAACATCATGTGCTCAAAGAAGTGCGCGAAACCAGACTTGCCCACCTCTTCCCGGGCCGAGCCCACGTGGTAGGTCACATCCACGTGTACGATTGGGTCTGAATGGTCTTCGTGCACAATCACGGTAAGGCCGTTTGCCAGTTGGTATTTCTCGTAAGGAATAACCAGTTCGCTTCCCTTGCGGGTTACTGTCTCAATCTTACGGGTGCCAGTTTGGGATTTGGTGGCTGTGGTGGCTTTTTTGGCCGGAGTGGCCTTCTTGGTAGTCTGGGCCTGCGCCTGCGTTAACAGAGCGGCGGCCAGCAAGATGGCCAGGGTACTCTTTTTAGACATGTGAAAGCTTGTTTATGTTTGGTAAAAGGGTTGCTCTAAAAAAATAATATTAAGTATTTATTTCTACTTCTCCCAGCGGGGAAGCGGCACTAACAGATATGTTTTCTACAGGTAAACACACTGAACCAAAGATGCCGCCATTGCTGATGAGCAGGCGATGCGGCATTTGTCGCTGGCAAGGCAAGGATATTACAGGCGCAATCAGTTTAATTCTGTTTTTCTGAAAACACGCCTAAAACAAAGCCCTCGCCACACAAATGCTTGGCGAGGGCTTCTGGTTCCCTGAACAAGGCAGGGATTGTTGATTTAACGTTTGTAATTGATTGGCTCCTAGTTTAAAGCGAAGCGCTGGGGTTAGGGACGCGGCTGAATTCCAGTTCAGAGAAGTGGAAGTCTGGGTTCTCAGAATCTAACCGAAGTTCCTGGATGCTGCCCTCCGGTCCGGTCAAAAAGCGGACTCTGGTTGGGGTCAGCAGCGCGAAATTGTTTTTCCAGGCCAAGTCAAAGATGTCGGGTTTCCAGAGGGAGAGCTCGCCGCCCAACGCCGGGGCCGATGGCAGGCTCAGCACCAGTTTGCCGTTCTTGACAGAAACTACCGCATCGCCATACAGCGGGCTGTGGTAGGTACCGGCGTAGGCATTCAGGTCACGGGTGAGCTTGGCTTTGGCTTCTTTCGTTTTAGGCTTCTTGGCCTCGGCGGCTTGCTGCGCTTCTCTGCCTTTGGCGGCCATTTCTAAGCTGAACTGGCTCCAGTCGCGGCCGTTTTTGATGCCCAGGAACTGATCTACGGTGTAGTAGGCCATAGGTGTCATGATGCTGCTCATGCTGTTGGTCAGGATCACAATGCCCAGTTTCTCTTCGGGCACCAGCATGGTGCGGCTGTTCATGCCTTCGTGGCCGCCGCTGTGCGTAACTATTTTACGTCCCTGGTAATCGTTCAGCATCCAGCCCAGTCCGGCGCCGGAGAAGTGGGTGGAAGGAGTAAGGGCCTCGGCCTGCGGCGCGATGGGGAAGGGGTTGTGCATGGTCCACATGGTGTGGGAGGCGTTTTCAGAGAACAGGCGCTGGCCTTTGTAGGTGCCGCGGTTCAGTTGAAGGCGCATCCACTGGGCGTGCTGGTACGCGCTGGTGAAGATACCGGCGGCCGGGTTCCAGTTGTCCCAGGCGGTGAACACGGTAGGCACCGGTTTTCCGCCCTCGGTGGTTGGGTTGGCGTGCGGGCTCGCCACGTTGTCTACCCCTTTCAGTTGGTTCACCGAAGTGTAGGAGTTGGTCATGCCCAGCGGCTTGAAGAAGCGCTCCTGGATGAACTGCTCCCAGGTTTTGCCGGTAATGGTTTCAATCACCTCGCCGGCGGCAATGAACATGAGGTTAGAGTAGCCGTAACCGCCCCTAAACGGGTAAGTAGGTTTCAGGTACCTGGCCCGTTGCAGAATCTCTTTGCGGCTGAAGGTGGTGTTGTACCAAAGCAAATCGCCGGAGAAGGTTTGCAGGCCCACGCGGTGGCTCAGCAGGTCTCTTATGTTGAGTTGCTCAGTCACGTACGGGTCATAGAGTTGCAGGTAGGGCAGGTATTGGGTCGCTTTGTCGTCCCACTTCAGTTTGCCTTCGTCTACCAGCATGGCCAGGGCCGCGGCGGTGTAGGCCTTGGAGTTGGAGGCAATCCCGAAGAGGGTGTTGGCATCCACGGTGCCGCCTTTCTGGGCATCACGCACGCCGTACCCTCTGGCAAACACTACTGAATCGTTCTTCACAATAGCGATGGCCATGCCGGGCACGTTCCAGTCTTTGATGGCTTTCTGGTAATAGGCATCCAGCTTCTGGAAATCAACCTGGGCAAAAGAGGGGAGAGCGGTGCTCCAGAGCAGCAGCGCCAGGAGCAAGAGCCGGTAAGTCCGGCCAAAAGGTTTGTTAGACATGGAATAAGGTGTAATTCTAACGCGTAAGTTACACAAAAGCACCTCGCTTTGAAAACGGCAGTACCCGCAAGAGAAAAGGTTTTCCAGAAGAATGCGCTACCTTTGCAGTGGTGTTGCGTTGAAAACTGCCACAGAAGGCAGGGCTCCGCCGCCATTTCGGGCTGATTTCCGGAAATCATCGTAAAAACAGAAACATGGGGCGTATACTGGCCATAGATTACGGAGTGAAACGCGTGGGCCTGGCTGTGACCGATCCGCTGCAGATCATCGCCTCTGGCCTGGACACGGTGCACGCCAAGGACGTGCTGGCGTTCCTGGCACAGTACTGCCAGAAAGAGGAGGTGGACGAGTTTGTGGTAGGCATGCCCAAGCACCTGGACGGGAATGACACCAACAACACCCAGCACGTGGTGGGCTTCGTGCGGAAGCTGCGGAAGCAGTTCCCCGGCAAGAAAGTGGTGACCCACGATGAACGGTTTACGTCCAGAATGGCGTTCCAGACCATGATAGACGCCGGCATCGGCAAGAAAGCCCGCGCCGACAAAGCCACCGTGGACAAGATCAGCGCCACCATCATTTTACAGAGTTATTTAGAGAGCAGACAATATCTATGATCTACCCTATAGTTGCCTACGGCGATCCGGTGCTGCGCACCAAAGCCACAGACATTGCCCAGGACTATCCGGAGCTGGACAAGCTCATTGAGGATATGTTTGAAACCATGTACCACGCGCACGGCGTAGGCCTGGCCGCCCCGCAGATCGGGAAAAGCATCCGGCTGTTCGTGATCGATTCCAAGCCGTTCATGGACGAGGGCGAAGAAGACAAAGGCGTGAAGAAAGCGTTCATCAACCCGGTGATCCTGGAAGAGTCCGGCGACGAGTGGGCGTTTGACGAAGGCTGCCTCAGCATTCCCGGCGTACGCGAGGAAGTATGGCGCCAGGAGCGCATCCGCATCCGGTACTATGACCAAAACTGGGTACAGCACGAGGAAGAGTACGATGACGTGACCGCCCGCGTGATCCAGCACGAGTACGACCACATTGAAGGCATCCTCTTCACCGATCACCTCTCTGCCCTGAAGAAGCGCCTCCTCAAAGGCAAACTCACCAAGATCTCCAAAGGAGACGTAGACGCCGATTACCGCATGAAATTTGCCGCCGCCGGCCGCCGGTAATAAACTTCCGGTTAGCTTTTCAAACCTCACAGGTCTGCCAGGCCTGTGAGGTTTTCTGTTTTTGGGGTATTTTGCCGGAAGTAGGCCTGAAACAGAGCTGTTCAGGTTGTTCTCTTGTGATGTTTCCTTCATCCTTCGCTCGCCTCCGGCGAGTGTACGTTATTTTGTGGCCTCTGGCCACTAGGAGAGGAGCGCAAGAATTTTTGATGTTCCGCATAGCAGCCAGAGGCTGCCCGGTGGCTCACACTCGCCGGAGGCGAGCGAGGGGTTGTAAAGCTTTTACAGGCAGCTTGGGTAGCACGTTAAGAAGAAACACTGCCAGATAGGATTGTAGGTTTACTTCTTTTATTTCTTGATTTATTAATGTATCTTCCTGACATGCAGTTGTTATCAGGGAAGATGTATGAAGCAGCTTGTTCTTTATCCGTTTTTTGTATTGCTCTCTTTTGCCAGCATGGGGCAGAGCCTGAATTTGGCGCAGCTCCTGAAGCTGCAAAGCATGGGCAAACAGGAGATCGGCCTTTTTCTGGAGGAGAAGGGTTGGGTCTCCAAATCAGATGCGGCTCCATCGGCGGAGAAATTAGGCAAGGCCGTGTGGGCGTTCAACCCTGAGGGCGAAGGGGCCGATGCCTGGTGCATCCTGTACTACGGCGAAGGCAAGCCCAACCGAATCCTCTATAATGCCCAGGGACCCGCCTTTGACAAAATCAGGAAGCATGTAAAGCAGCGGGAGATGGCGGTGCTGGAAGAAGGGGAACAGGCCGAAGGCCTTGACTTTCTGGACGCCTACACCGATTACGCCGATGATCTGGTGGTGGCCCGAATCTATGATTACAAGCAGATTGACTACTACGGCATCAAGATCTTCGCCAAAGAAGATTACCTGGAAGCCAAAAAGAACGCCCGTCTGTAAAACCAGTACTCAGATTATCAGTCCTATTCTGGCATTGGAAATTGGCAGCGAATAGCCATGGCAGAGCCCTTCGGTTTGGCGGTGTTTCCTTGGAAACAGGCCTAAAACGAAGGGCTTTGGTTTAACGAGGATCTGTAGCCCAGGCTTCTCTGAGCCATGAATTGTTCCGGTGTATTGCCCTAAGCCAATTCCAACGCTAGCTGCAGTAATTTTCTGGTAATGCTTGCCGTCGCCGACCTTTTCTTCAAGGTGAAAAGGCTTTTCCCGGCTTTGCTTCTGATTCCGGTTTGTTTTTCCAGAAGAAGCCCAAAAGCAGAGAACTGGCACGTGTAGGTTGTTCGTATACAGGTATATGCGCTTCTTCTCGGGTCTGTTATTTCTTCTGTTGTTCCTGGTGGTGCCTCTAGGTGCATCTGGCTGGGGATTCTATGCCCACCAGCGGATCAACCGGCAGGCGGTTTTCATGTTGCCGCCCGAGATGGTGGGCTTCTACAAACAGCATCTGGCTTACATCATAGAACAGGCCGTAGCCCCTGATAAAAGACGGTATGCGGTGCCGGAGGAAGGTGCCCGCCACTACATTGACCTGGAAGTGTACGGCGATAGCGCCGCGCAGAAATTGCCCCGCCGGTGGGAGGATGCCGTAAAGCAATTCACGTTGGATACCCTGCAGCGGCACGGCATTGTGCCCTGGCACATCGGGTTGGTGCAGTACCAACTCACCCAGGCGTTCAAGCAGCATGACCTGCAACGCATCCTGCGCTTATCCGCCGAGCTGGGCCATTACGTAGCCGATGCCTGCGTGCCGCTGCATACCACCCGCAACTACAACGGGCAACTTACCGGGCAACACGGCATTCATGGCTTGTGGGAAAGCCGGGTGCCGGAACTCTTCGCGGCAGAATATGATTTCTTCTTGGGGCAGCCGCAATACTTAGAGAATCCCAGCCGGGCGGCCTGGGAGATTGTGGCCCGGTCCCATGCCGCTTTAGACTCCGTGTTCTCGCTGGAAAAGCAACTCTCGCAGACGTTTTCTGAGGACAGGAAATACAGCCTGGAGGAAAGAGGCGCCACCACCGTGAAAGTATACTCCCGCGACTTCAGCCAGGCGTACAGCCGGGGATTGCACGGGCAGGTAGAGCGGCAGATCAGGTTAGCCACGCACCGGGTGGCCAGTTACTGGTACACCGCCTGGGTAGACGCCGGCCAGCCCGATCTGAAGCATCTGGCCCCGCTCACGCCGGAGCAGAAACAGCAGTTGGAGCAGGAGAAGCTGCAGTACCAGACCGGCGAGCATGACGCCCGGGAGCCGTAACCTACAATCGTTTCACAGGTGTTTTGTGGAAAACAATCCTAAAACGCATCTTGTCATTAAAAGAGGAGCCGGTGGGAGTTGAGATCAAGTGCATGCTGAACAGGAAACCAAAACATGAAAGGCGTTTACAAACTAGATATCATCTTAATTGCCCTGGGACTGGCTACCCTGGTAGTGCAGCGCTTCTTTCTGCCCTTGCCTGCCTCAGAGCCCAGGGGCGTGAAGATTTCCCCGTCCGGGCCCGTGGTTGCCTCGGCTCAGTCGCCCCGTGCTGGTGGGCCTGACTGGGAACTGACTTTTCCGGAAGACTCCAAATACAAAGACCTGACGCCCCCGCCGGGCGTGAAGCCCAACCCCTTTCTGGAAGTGCAGCGGATAAAGCGCCAAAACGGCAGCGTGCGCGACTATGCCGGCAAAGACACCGATATGCGCCAACTGCTCCTGAAACACGAGGGCAAAGACTACCTGTTTGTGTTGCAGCAACAGGCCGCCAATGAAATGCTTCGGAACGAATTGTTCCACCACTACTACATAGACCCCTCGGAGCAGAACATGCTGGAGGGCATTGCGTTTTACACCGAGCAACTGGAAAAAGCGAAATCTGAGGACGCCAAGCTAATATATATGTGCCTTCGGGCGTTAAGGGACTACTGGCCTCAGGAACGGATTGCCGAAGTGGCGCTTGCCACGGCCTCCAGGGTGCAGGCCAGAGCCCAGAAAGCTGCAACAGACACAACCAACGTGAAAGGGTACCACAGGCAAGTCTATGCCCGTGAACTCAGGAAGATGGGAAGCCGTTTGCAGAACAGGGCCTAAGTGGATAAGTTGTGGACAAAGATTCTCCCTTAATTTCTTCAAGGAACTGACCTAAAGTATTACTTTAGAACCGACACGTAGGGTTACCCTGCCCTTCGGTTGTCATATTGCTGTCTTTTATATTTTAAGTTTTAGATGATTTATTCTTTCCCCAAACGTGCCGTGTTGGCACTAGCCTGTGTAAGTGTTATCGGTCTTTCTTCGTGTGAGAAGATGCTGCGGGACATGGCCACCAAAACCAATACCGGCCAG
This sequence comes from Sabulibacter ruber, assembly GCF_017355955.1. Taxonomy (GTDB): domain Bacteria; phylum Bacteroidota; class Bacteroidia; order Cytophagales; family Hymenobacteraceae; genus Nibribacter; species Nibribacter ruber_A. Next base: position 791,753 of record NZ_JAFFID010000002.1, read on the forward strand.
CAGGAGCAGGCAGACTCAGCCGCCACCGCCAGTGAAGGAGCCGCCGCCGCTACGGCCACGGCAGCCAAAGAGCCAGAATACGAGATCACGTACCCCAAGGGATCTAAATACGCAAACCTTACTCCGCCCGCCAAGGCAAAGTCTAACCCGTTTGAGGAGATTCCCAAAATCATAAAAGCCCACGAAGGGGAGCCCAACTGGGCCGATAAGCACGCCGACATCAAAGGTGTGTTGCTGCAGAACGGGCAGGAAGACTACCTGTTTGTGTTGCAGCAGCAGGGAGCCAACGAGATGCTGCGCAATGAGCTGTTCCCGCATTATTACCAGGACATGACCAATACCGCCGTGCTCAACACCATTGGGTACTACACAGAGCAACTGCTTGAGGCCAGGTCTGAAGATTCTGAACTGATCTACAAATGCCTGCGCGCCCTCAAGGGCCACTGGGATGACAAGAAAATTGCCCAGGCCGCGCTTTCCACGGCCAAGCGGGTGCAAGCCAGACCTATTACGGCCGCCTCAGACACTACTACCCGCAACGGCAGTTACCGTCAGATCTACGCCCGTGAACTAAAGAAAATGGCCCAGCGCTTAGGTCAGGAAGTATAAGCTGGTAAAGGCAACTTTACTGGCTTAGAATTTGTACTAAAGAGGAAGACTTCTTCTTGAACATGGTAATTGAATAGATCTAAAAAGTACTTCTTCTGGAGAAGAAGAATAGTTGCCATTAAGTGACCAGAGTAATATGACTGAGAAAAATGAGCACAAGAAAATAGAGAACTCTTTGTTCCAGGTGCGTTTGCCTTTCTTCTTAGGTCTGGCCGTAGCGGTGGGTATTTTACTAGGTGCCACGCTGTTTCAGCCCAGTTCCAACAATCCGCAGGGCACGGCCCGTGGGTATCTTAAGTTCAGGGAAATCCTGAGTTACATAGACCGCGAGTACGTGGATACCGTGAACACCGAGCGCCTTTCTGAGTACGCCATCAACAAGATGCTGGAGAAACTGGATCCGCACTCGTCGTACATTCCGGCCAAAGACCTGACCATTGCGCGCTCCTACTTGGAGAGCGATTTTGACGGGATTGGCGTGGAGTTCAACATCTTCCGCGATACCCTGTACGTGATTGCGCCTTTGAGCGGAGGTCCCTCTGAGCAGGTGGGCATCCAGGCCGGCGACAAGATCCTGAAAGTAAACGGCGAAAACATTGCCGGGGTAAACATCACTACCGAGACCGTTTTCAAGAAACTGAGAGGCCCCAGAGGCTCCAAGGTGAATTTGACCGTGCTGCGTCCGCATGAATCCAAGCCCATGCAGTTCAGTGTGACCCGCCGTAAGATTCCATCCGTGTCGGTAGATGCCGGGTACATGATTGATAACAAGACCGGTTACATCAAAGTGAGCCGGTTCTCTAACGGTACCTATGAGGAGTTCAAGTCCAAGCTGAGCGCCCTGAAGAAACAAGGCTTGCAGCGCCTGATCCTGGATCTGCGCGACAACCCCGGTGGATATTTAGACCACGCCACCCGCATGGCTGATGAGTTCATTGCCGGAAACAAGAAACTGGTGTACACAGACGGCAAAGGCTCTAAGTACGATGCCAACTACTACGCCAAGGTGAAAGGTGATTTTGAGCAAGGCGAACTGATTGTCTTGATCAATGAGGGCAGTGCCTCGGCTTCTGAGATTCTGGCCGGTGCCTTGCAGGACCATGACCGCGCGTTGATTGTGGGCCGCCGTTCCTTCGGGAAAGGACTGGTGCAGGTGCCTATTCCGTTATCAGACGGTTCTGAGTTGCGCCTGACCATCTCCCGGTACTACACGCCAAGCGGCCGGTCTATCCAGAAACCGTACAACCCAGAGTCGGCGGAGGAGTACGAGAACGACATCATGAACCGCTACAAGCACGGGGAGTTCTTCAGCCAGGACAGCATCAAGTTCAATGATTCCTTGAAGTACAAAACCAGCCGCGGGCGCATTGTGTACGGCGGCGGCGGTATCATGCCAGACGTGTTTGTGCCGCGCGATACCACAGATAATACCCAGCTGCTGACCGAGCTGTTCCAGAAGAACGTGCTGCGTGAGTACGCCTTGACGTACTTCCGGGAGCACCGCAAACAACTAGAGAACACTCCGCTGAACAGCTTCCTGGAGTCTTTCCACGTAACCGATGCCATGATGCAGGAGTTGTTGAAAGAAGCCAAACAGGCCAAAATCAAAGTGGATAACAAAGACCTGAAACGCTCTGAACGCACCATTAGGAACAACCTGAAAGCGTTCATTGCCCGCAGCCGCTACGAGGCCGCCGGGTTCTATCCGGTGCTGAACGAGGTAGACCCAGACTTCCAGCGAGCCTTAGGGCTCTTTGACCAGGCCAAGCAAATCAGCTTAGGAAAGTAACCTTCAAGCGCCGCAGAAATGATTTTCTGCGGCGCTTTTGCTTTGTAAGGAGGATAGTTTTAACTTATTCACGGCAACGCTTCTGGGTAGCTCCTGCTTAAAGCAGAGCGATCTTTCGGGGCTGTTTTAAGGCTCTTTTGGCTAAAACAGGCGAGAAACTGCAAGGTGGTGGTAGATAGCGGCGGAGGCAGGCCTTTTGGTTCGTTGGTAAGAATACCGGATGCCTCTTTAAGGAGGCATTCACTCCTTCAATCCATCACTCCTTCACTCATTCGATATGGCATACTATCATCGGTTAGGCAACATTCCCCGCAAGCGGCACACGCAGTTCAGGCAACCGGACGGCAGTCTGTACCATGAGCAGTTGGTGGGCACGCTGGGGTTCTCGGGGGTGTCTTCGTTGCTGTACCATCGGCACGCGCCTACTAAGATTACCCGCATAGAGAAGCCGGTGCCCTACGGACCGGTGAAATCAGACGTGCCCTTGGCGCCGTACCATTTGCGCCCGTTCAAAGGAGAAACCACCGGCGAGGATTACCTGAGCGCCCGCAAGACGCTCCTGATGAATAAAGATTGCACCATCTCCATCTGCCTGCCCCGCCAGCGCACCATGGATTATTTCTACAAGAATGCGCTGGCCGATGAGATTGTGTTCATCCACGAAGGATCAGGCGAACTACGCTCCCAAATGGGCCGCCTGGAAGTGGAAGCCGGCGATTACGTGGTCATTCCCAGAACCATCATCCACCAGTGGAAATGGAACGAAGGGCCGCTGCGCCTGCTCATCACTGAGAGTTTCAGCCCCGTGGAGACCGTACGCCGCTACCGCAACCACTTCGGGCAGTTGCTGGAACATTCGCCCTACTGCGAGCGTGATTTGCGGCCACCCCACGAGTTAATTCAGGAAACTGAGCCCGGCGATTACCTGGTCCAGATCAAGAAAGAAGGATTCCTGCACCAGTACCACTATGATTTCTCGCCGCTGGATGTGGTGGGCTGGGATGGCTATTTCTACCCGTACGCGTTTTCCATCCATGATTTTGAGCCCATTACCGGCCGCATCCACCAGCCACCGCCCGTACACCAGACCTTTGAGACGCAGGGCTTTGTGGTGTGTTCCTTCGTGCCGAGGCTGTTTGACTACCATCCGCTGGCCATTCCGGCGCCCTATAACCACTCCAACGTAGATTCAGACGAGATCCTGTACTACGTGGCCGGCAATTTCATGTCCCGCAAAGGCATTGACATTGGGTCGTTCACCATTCATCCCAGCGGTATTCCGCACGGGCCGCACCCCGGCACCGTGGAGGCCAGCATCGGGAAAAAGGAGACGCACGAGTTGGCGGTCATGATTGACACCTTTAAACCGCTCTACCTTACCACCGAGGCCCTGGAGTTCCTGGACCAGAACTACCCCATGAGCTGGAATCCCGAAGCTGCCGTACACGCACCCAGACCCGCCGACATGATGGAGTAGCGTTTTCGGACCGTTTCCTGGAAAGTACACCTAAAAGAGATGGCATTGTCTCTTTTTCCTGTGCGGCTCTGGGAAAAGCTGAATTCATTGTAGAATACCAACAACTATACTGTTGGTAAGTGAGATTGTATTGAGTTTGCTTTTATTGTCTTTATCTTTGTGCTCCCCTAAATATTGTTGGTTGTTTGTTGTACAAAAAGAAGGATGTAGGGTGTTTTCCAACCTGGTTGGAAGATTCTATATCCTTTGATTTGTTACATTATAGGTGCGTAAAGATGGTGCAATGGATAAAAGCATCCTCTATCCTTGTCCTGTTCTGGATCTTGGCTTTGCCAACCCAGGCGCAGACAGGCGGTAAAGGACAATACAAGGAGGGAGTCTCAAGGGTAGAAGCTGAAGTAGACTCCCTGAATCAACTGGCATTTAGTGTGAAGCGGCAGAATGTTGATAAAGCTTTATCCTTGCTCCAGAAAGCATTGCTGTTGGCCCAAAGTAGCAATTACAAGAAAGGAGAGGCCACCTGCTACTTGTATGAAGCGGGGATCTATCAGCAGAACGGTTATTCAAAAAGCGCTCTTTCCCTTTACTACAAAGCTTTAGAGATAAGTCAGGCTACAAAGGACACCTTCAACATTGCCCGGGCGCTACAGCAGGTGGCCAATGCCTTGCTGGAAGACAAGCAGTTAGACAGAGCCGAGCAAATCTACGTGCGGACGCTGCAAAACTACGCTGCCCTTGAGCGCTGGGAGGATGTGGTAAACGTCAGGAACAGTATTGGACTGATAGAACTGGAGCAGAATGAGTTTGCCCACTCAGAGCAATACTTCACCCAGGCCCTGCAGGAGAGCAAAGCCAAAAACTATCAGTACGGCTTCAAGAAAGCAAACTTCCACCTGGGGCTGCTTTACCTGAAAACTGGAGAACTACCCAAAGCGAGGGTTTACTTCCAGAACGCGTTGGAACTGGACCAAAAAGCCAATGATAAGTATGGTTTGTCGCTTGCCAAAAACAAATTAGCCCTGGTTTCTAGCCGAGAGGGGAACTACAAGGAGGCAATTAACCTGGCTACCGCTGCCCTGCAAGACGCCCGTTCCATTAACGCGGCCAAGCTGGAAGCCGAGGTCATGCAGACGCTGGTGGCAGTTTACAAAACCCAGAAGAAGCATGAAGAGGTGGCGCGCTGGCAGGACTCCCTTATTCAAAAAGAGTCAGAGCTTTTTGCGCGGGAAAGAACCTTTGCCTTGAATTTTCTTGATGTGCTCAAAGAAAAGCAGGAGCAGCAACTGGCCTATGAAAAGAGCGCGCTGCTGGCTTCTCAGAAAGCAAAGATCACCTCCTACGCCTTAGCCTTTGTCATGGGAATCTCTATTGCGCTGGCCACCATTGTGTATCTGCTGTTAAGAAACTACCGGAAAGCGCAGGATGCCAAAGAAGAACTGGCGACCAAAAATGCCGTCATTGAAAAGCACTCTCTGGAACTGGATACGCTCAACAAGAGCATCGTAAAGCAGAACGAAAGCCTGGAGCAGACAAACCAGATGAAAGACAAGCTGCTCTCCATTCTTTCCCATGACTTAAAGGCACCCCTGGCTAACACCAAAGGCATTCTGCAGCTAATCAATAGCGGGCGGTTGGAAGAGAAGCAGTATAAGCCCATGCTGGTAGAGCTGGAAAAGCAGTATGTAAGATCGCTGGCGTTGCTGGAGAACCTTTTGTTCTGGATCAAAAGCCAGGTGAAGGGAGACACCATCCGGCCAGAGAAACTCAGCCTGAAAACTCTCCTCCAGGAAGTGATTGGGGAACAGGAAGCCGCTGCCTTGAACAAACGCATCTCCATCTTAAACGAAGTGGATGCAGAGCTATGGATGGAGGGCGATCCTGAGATGCTGAAGGTGGTGTTCCGGAACCTGCTGTCCAATGCGGTTAAGTTCACCAGAAAAGAAGGCAGAATTTTAGTAACGGCCGAAGTGCAGAGAGGCCTGCTGGTAAAGATAGAAGACCAGGGAATAGGCATCAGCGAAGACGCCTTAAACAAGATCAAGCGCAAAAGCTATTTCACCACCATGGGTACCGATAACGAACGCGGCAGCGGTTTCGGGCTGATGATCTGCGAGGAATTGATCAGTAAGCACGGAGGCGAACTCCTGGTAGAAAGCGAGGTAAACAAGGGATCTCTGTTCACGGTCAAGCTTCCGGCTTCTGCTATTGCCCAGCGGCTGGCCGTGGCGGTATAGCGGGGCTATGCTGCTAGAATGGGTCTGTGATCCCGTTCGGTTTTGCTTCTGAGTAGACGCGTTCCTTTGTTTACGGCGTCCTTTTGCCAAAAGAGCCTTAAAACAAACTTTCCTCACCTCGGCCATTCCTTTTCAATGTAGCGTAATACCTTTTTGGTGCTTTATCTTTGCAGCCCGATTTACCTTAACTGTTAATTGCCATGTCTCAAGACTCACCCGCAAGCAAACTGCAGAAACTGATTGTTGTAGGAGACCGTCTGCTCATTAAACCCAAGAGCACCAAAGACCAGACTAAAAGTGGGCTGTTTCTGCCGCCCGGCGTGCAGGAGAAAGAGAAAGTGCAGGAAGGCTACGTGATGCGCGTTGGTCCTGGTTACCCTATTCCGGCCGACTATGGGTTAGATGACGAGATCTGGAACCAGGACGAGAAAGAGGCGGTGCGCTACATCCCCTTGCAGGCCCGCGAAGGAGATCTGGCTATCTACCTCCAGCGCGATGCCGTAGAAATCAACTACCTGGGCGATAAATATTTCATCGTGCCTCAATCGGCGGTGCTGTTGCTGGAACGGGAAGAGGAATAGCCAGGCCATCTGCCGCAACCGGTTCCCTGTTTTGCTGCCCATTACGGTAAAACAGGCATAAAACGTATCTGTCTGGTGTTCGCTTTTGAATAGAATCTGTTCAGAAGCGAACATTTTTTGTTTTGGATAAATATGTAAACCATTGAAAATCAGCAGGTATTTTGTTTGGCACAGGCCTTGCCAATAGGAGGGTAGATGATTTTTTGCAGGTAACCGTGCAACCTCGCCCAAACGGGTTTGTCTTTAGAGTAAAGATTTGGTTCTGGTACTGAGAAAACATCCTGATATGAAAAACAGAGATACAATGCGTCCTTTTCTACTTTCCTCTTTCATTGCCTTAGGCTGTATGAACCTGGTGCTGCCAGTGGGTGCCCAGACCTCTGCGCCTGCCAAGAAAGAAACCAAAGCATCTGCCAGTACCCGCACCACCACGCGCAACTATGATGACGTGAACGTTATCAATGGTTCCTTCTCCACCAATGGCGAAAAAGGCGAAACCGTGTACATCACCACCGATGACAACGGCCTGCGTCTGCAACTGATCACCAAAGGCACCGTCACGGTTTCAGAAGATGAGCGCTCCATCTCGGGCCTCAGCGAGAACGGGCGGTTTGAATTCTCCCGCCGCGAGAAAGGCGCCCCTGAGCATAAGGTAGTGCTGGAAAGCAATAATGGGCAGCTGCAAGGAAAATATTGGGTAGACGGCGAGGCGCAGGAGTACGCCACTGCCGGAAAAGAATGGCTGGCCAAGTACCTGCCCGAAATGATCTCAAAAACCGGCCTGGGAGCCGAAGCCCGCGCCGAGCGCCTGTACCAGGAAGGCGGCGCCAGGAAAGTGCTGGCCCATACGGCTACCATGCAGCCGGGCACCGGCCGCACCAAGATGTACAAGCACCTGATGGGCAAACAGGGCCTGAAGTCTGATGACATGAGGCAGTTGCTGGAGCAGGTTGCCCAGGGGAAAACCTCAGACTACGAAGCCGCCTCAATCATGACCAAGGTTCCCGTAGAGCACCTGGCGCAGTCTGGCACCGCTGAGGCATACGCCGCCGCCAGCGCCACCCTTTCCTCTGACTACGAGAAAGGCCGGGCCTTAAAGCACCTGCTCCGGCAGGAAAAGCTATCCGAGAAAGCCCTGGACAAAACCGCCGAATCCATTGGAAGCATAACCTCCGGCTATGAGAAGGTGAAAGTGCTTTCCACACTGGCCGAGCGTCCGCAATTGACCGAGAAGCAGTTTGAGTTGACCATGCGCGCGCTGCAAACCGTTTCCTCAGATTACGAGCGCACTAAAGGGCTGGGCACCCTCATGCGCCACGAGCAACAGGTGGTAACGTATTTTGATAAAGTGCTGCCGCTCATCAACGGCATCGGCTCTGATTACGAGAAAGCCAAAGCCTACAGCGGCCTTCTGAGCAATACCCGGTTAGGAGCCAGCCAGTACGTACCGCTGCTCAAAGCCAGCGAAGCCATTGGCTCAGACTACGAGAAAGCCAAGCTGCTCCGCAAAATGGCGGCTCACTTGCCCAAAGACGATAAAAAAGTAAAAGAAGCGTATGCCCAGGCAGCAAAGACCGTGGGTTCTAAATATGAATACGAAAAAGTCATTGCTGCTTACCAGTAGCTTTTAATCATGTTGGTTTATTTGTAGAGAGACGGCCCTTCTGGGGCCGCTTCTTTTTTAGGACCATTCGTAAGCAAAGCTTCCGTTTTAAGGCCGATTTTAGGGAAACAGGGTGAAAACACTGAGGCTTTCCGGCCAGAGAAATCAGGTAAACTGATGAAAATCATCTGGCCGGGTGACGAGGTTGCGATTCCTGCAAGCCGCCCCCTCCCGAACTTTGTGCCATGGAAACTTGCCTTACAACCCCTACACCCCCGGCAGATTTAGTGAAGAAATACAACGTGCCGGTTCCCCGCTACACCAGTTACCCCACGGTGCCTTTCTGGGGAAACAACCTGCCTGCCGTAGAAGAGTGGCAGCGGGTGTTGCTTTCCACGTTTGAAGCCTCCAACCAGAAAGAAGGCATCAGTCTGTACATTCACCTGCCGTTCTGCGAGAGCCTGTGTACCTACTGTGGCTGCAACAAACGCATCACCAGAAACCACGGGGTGGAGCCGGTGTACCTTAAAGCGGTGCTGCAGGAGTGGGACAAGTATCTGGCCTTGTTTCCGGAAAAACCCGTGATTCGGGAAATCCATTTGGGGGGCGGCACGCCTACATTCTTCAGCCCCGAGAACCTCCAATACTTAATCAATGAAATTTTGGCCCAAACCGAGGTGCATCCGCAGCACGAATTAAGCTTTGAGGGCCACCCGAACAACACCACCGCTGAGCACCTGCAGGCCTTGTATGAAGTAGGTTTCAGGAGGGTGAGCTACGGCGTGCAGGATTTGTCTGAGAAAGTGCAGAAAGCCATTAACCGCATCCAGCCGCTGGAGAACCTGGTGCAGGCCACCGAACTGGCCCGCCAGATTGGCTACACTTCCGTGAACTATGACCTCATCTACGGCTTGCCGTTCCAGACCCTGGAAAGCATTGAGGACACTTTCCGGCAGGTCATCGGCCTGCGGCCCGATAGAATCGCGTATTACAGCTACGCGCACGTGCCGTGGAAAGAGAAATCGCAGCGTCACTACTCTGAGGCCGATCTGCCTTCTGACTCCGAGAAGCTGGCCCTTTACACCTTGGGTCAAACCCTGCTGCTGGAAGCCGGCTACGAAGACGTGGGCATGGACCATTTCGCGTTCCCAGAGGAAGAACTCTGCGTAGCCCAACGCGAAGCCCGGTTGCACCGCAATTTCATGGGCTACACCACCAACCAGACGCAACTCATGATCGGGTTAGGCGTGTCTTCTATCAGTGATTTGTACCGCGGCTACCTGCAGAACGTGAAAACCGTGGAAGAATACTACGCATTATTGGCCATGGGCGAGTGGCCCTTGTTGAAAGGCTATCTGCTATCTGAGCTAGACGTGCAGATGCGCCGCCACATTCTGGGCATTGCCTGCAACGGCAGAACAAGCTGGCAGCACAGCCCCGAGAAAGCGTTAATAGAGGAACAGGTAAGGCCTGCGCTGGAAGACTTGGCAGCCGATGGTTTGATTGAGTTGGGAGAAGAGGAGTTAGCGTTAACCTCCATCGGTCGCCGTTTCCTGCGCTCTGTCTGCGCCGCCTTTGACTTCTACCTGAAAGCCAACACCCAGGACACCGCCGCCAAACCCATGTTCAGCAAAGCTGTGTAATCATCTGGAATTATCGATGCACTAGCGCCAAAAGCGACAAGTTCTCTCGGAGAGAAAAAGGAGTTTGGAAGGACATTGAAGAGATTCCCCTCCTCGGAGAGATAGGGGTGGGTAGTTCTACCTCTTCTCTGGTTCAAGTTTTCAACTTGGACCCATAATGGGCTGAAGTTTGCAACTTCAGTGAGGCGATAGCCTCAAAAAGCGTTTCGGACCTGATTTGTGAAAATCAGGTCCGAAACGCTTTTGCTTTTATTCTGAAAAGGTGTTGAAGTAAACGCTGTTACAGCTTGCCCACAAGATCCTTTCAGGATGACAGAGGGGAGGGGCAAGAACTGGTGAAAGAAATTGGTAATGTAATGAGCAAAGGAAGGCCGGTGTATGTACAACCCGAAGAAAAGTAAAAGCCTCAGGCCTTCCGCAGTTTCTTGTACACCATAATGGCCGCCATTAGTACCACGGATAACCCAATGAAGCCCAGCACGCCCCAGGTGGCGCTGAGGCCGTTCTTCAGGACCACCAGAAACACAATACTCACCAGGAAAAGCGTGGCTACTTCGTTCCAGATGCGCAGGGCGGTGGAGCTTTGTTTGATTTCGCCGCGCTGGTGCTGTTTAAAAATGCGGTGGCAGTACAGGTGGTAGGCCAGCAGCCCCGCCACAAAGCCCAGTTTAATCCACAGCCAGGTAGGAATGGGGTTGTAGTAATGCAGCAGACTCAGGCCCATGATGACCGTGAGCACCGCCGAGGGCCAGGTAATGCCGTACCACAGCCGCTTCTGCATGAGCGCGAACTGATTTTGCAGAATGCTTTTCTCCGGCTCGGGTTTCTGGGCCGTTTCGGCGTAATAGACAAATAACCGCACAATGTAGAACAGGCCCGCAAACCAGGTAACCACAAAAATGATGTGCAGCGATTTCAGGTAATTATAATCCATAAGGACATCCGCTTGGGAAAGAAATAAGAGAAATGCGGTGCAAAAATGGCAGATAATGCGCTGGAAACCTACACTAACCTATGCTGGCTTACCTCTGGAAAGAAGAGATTTGGGGCTGTTTTTGCCTATATAGCCCCGAAACAGCTATAGGCTGTAACGCAGGCCCACTGCCAGGTTGAGGATGTCTGGCACCGAGATGCCTTTGTTGCGGTACTTGTCCACAATCATGACATCGGTGGTGCCTATCTCGCCATACAACTCGCCAAAATGAGGCCGTTTTTTGCCCTGGAATTCCCGCCGCAGCGCCGAGCCTACAAACGGCAGAATGCGGGTAGCAGTGGGCCAGATGTAGTAGCCGTTGGGGTATTTCTTGGGGAAAAACGTTTCAAACTGCTCGCCAATGGTCATGCTGATGCCCGCGCCCGCCCTGATCCAGCTGATCTGAAAGCCTTTGAACAGCGGTTTGGGGTGCGACTGGTAGTAGATTCTGGTGGTAAAGGTATGGGTAGTGTTCTTGAAGCCATAGTTGGGCGTGAAGCCATACATCAGCTCGGCGTTGGTACGGTCATGCTTCCCGAAGTCATACCCAATTCCGGCGGCAAGAATCCCGATAAGACCGGCATGCTGCGCCACTACATAGTCTGGTGCGTACCACGCGTTTTTAGGTCGGTCTACTTTGTCAGCGGCGTCCTGGGCGTGGGAGATAAATGGAAAGGCAAGCCATACAGACAGGCAAAGAGAGAAGAGGTAACGCATACGCATCAGAATTCAATTTTTTCAAAGGTTGCCTGGGTGCCCGTTACCGTCACCAGTACATAGCTGCGCTTAAGCGAGGCCGCCGTGGTCACATAGGTGATGCCATCGTTATACAATTGTCCTGCCTTGTAGTTGTGGGTGTGGCCGTGCAGGGAAAGGCGAACATCGTAGTCGCGCATGAGGCGGGCATACTCCTGTTCTTTGGCGCGGTTGGCCTCGGCGTTGTCTGGGCTGATGTGCGAGATCACAAACTTGTTCAATATGCTGGGGGAGGTGTTTAGCTCCTGTTCCAACCAGGTGAGATTAGGCACACTTTCATCAAACTCCAGGAAATTGGTGTTGAGGAAAATGAATTTGTGGGGGCCTAAGGTAAACGAGTGGTCCAGGGGGCCATACATTTCTTTGTACAGCTTGTCGCCATCGCCCAGGCAGTCGTGGTTACCAATAACGGTTATATAGGGCGCTTTCAGCTTAGACAGCTCCTGGTGCATGCGCTCAAACTCATCGGTGAAGGCGTAGTTGGTGATGTCGCCGGCATGAACCACAAACGCTATGTCACGGGTGTTCATGTCTTTCACCATGTCTTCGGTCTCGGCAAAGTAGCCCTGGGTGTCTCCGGTAAACGCAAAGCGAAGGGTAGTCTGAGGGGTATACTGGGCTTCTAAGGCTTTGATTCTGGCTACATTCTCTGCCGTGAGGTTTTTGTACTCAAGATTACCCTCATATGGGTGGTACTGGAAAAGATCACAGGCAGAAAACAGCAGGAGAATGGATAAAGCCAGCCACTTGTAAACCGGTGGCAGGTAGTTTGTTCTCATGGATGGATAGGTACTTTATATTGTTCGTTCTCTATACTTGTTTAAAGAACAAGAGTTGCTGCTGTATGTTTTAAATAAAAAAATATTAGAGCCGGGAAGTTAAATAATATCCATCCAAGCAATTAGAAATGTGGATTATATGGATATATTTGTTTTTGCCTTTTGGAATGAAGTCTTTGAATTATAATATTCTGCTTCTGGTGCTTCTGTTTATGCTGAACAGCGCTTCTTGTAAGCGCACCAACAGCCCAGAAGAAAACGAAAGTACGCCCGCTCAATCTTCTATGACCAAAGATGCATCAGGCCGAGAAAGGCCTAACATTCAGGCTCCTGAACCCATTGCGCCGGGAAGTGCGCAGGTAGTCATCCGGATTGAGAAGTTTCTGGCAGACCCGGCTAAGGGCGGTGCTGCCGGGCAGGAGCCGCAAAGGGCAGAGGCTAAGGTGGAAACTGTCCTTGGTTACGGGGCGGGGTTTGACCTAGCCTTAGGCAACAGGCAAAGCATAAAAGTCTATTTTCCGATGAAAACCCAGAATACGGGCGGAAAACGCCTGAAAGAGCAGGACAGGCTGAACGTAAACCTGCAAGCCCCTGTGCTGGAAAGCGAGTGGTTAACCGTCAATTCTTATTCAAAAATAGATAAATAAAATAATCCTATCTTTTAGAAGAAGGGTTAGCTTCTTCTGATTCACCCCAATCCATTACTATTCAAATACCTCTACCCTTTATTTTCATGGATTACCTTAGCAGACAGCGGCAGGTCTGGTATTCTGGCGCCTTTCTCCTCTTTTTTGGAGTGTTCCTGTATGTTGCCTCATTTATTCCGGTAGGCAAAAGCCAGAGTTCTCATTTTACGTTAGCCGGGCTCAAAGAAGCAGGCCGTGTGGCAAGAGCCGAGCGGTTACACAAAAAGGGCTCCATTGGCACCAAAGACAAACTTACCGCCCGGGCCGAGTACGAACTGGAAAGGTTGAGAGATCCTGCCACGGGTGTTATTCCTACCGGAATCAGAGAGTTGGAACTGGCGTTTGCGGCTACTATTCCTTCGGTGGAGCGGTTAGAGCGCCTGAAAAATCCTTACGGGTTGCTGGCTACTTCTGCCTGGAGTAAACGAGGGCCGTACAATGTGGGCGGACGCACCCGGGCTCTGGCGCTGGATGTAGCCAATGAAAACCATATTCTGGCGGGTGGTGTCTCTGGTGGCGTGTGGCGCAGCACCAACGGCGGAAGTTCCTGGGCCAAGGTAACCGATCCCGGTCAGTTGCACAGCGTGACCACTATTGCCCAAGATCAGCGTGCAGGCAAGCGCAACATCTGGTACTATGGCACTGGCGAGCTCCTGGGAAATTCTGCCGGTAAAATTGGGGCCAGCTACATGGGGAACGGTATCTTCAAATCAATTGATAACGGCGTTACCTGGAACCCGCTTCCGTCTACCCAAACCAGAACCACCACTACCTTCAACAACCTGTTTCAATACGTGTACAGGGTAGCAACTGCGCCCAGTACCACGCAAGATGAAGTCTACGCGGCTACCCCGGCAGCTATCTGGCGTTCTAGCAATGGCGGCACTACCTGGTCTGTGGTACTGGGCGGTGGCGTTAGTAAGTTCAGCACCAGTTCTTATTATACAGACATTGAGGTAAGCCCCGGCGGGGTAAAATACGCGGGCATGAGCCAGTTCGCCTCGGGCGGCGAAGCAGAGAAAAAAGGCGCGTTCCGGTCTTTGGACGGGGTAACGTGGGTAGACATCACCCCAACCACCTGGCCCGCTACCTACCGGCGGATTGTCATGGATGTGGCACCGTCAAATGAGAACATCGTGTACTTCTTTCTGTACACAGACGAGAATACAACCGCCAAAGCCAACGTCTGGAAATATGAGTATCTCTCTGGTGACGGAAGCGGAGCAGGCGGTGCCTGGACCAATCTGTCTGCCAACCTGCCCATGCTGGGTGGCAGATCGGGCGATCTGGACCTGCAAGGCGGTTATAACATGGTGGTCAAGGTAAAGCCCGATAACCCTAACGTGGTGGTGCTGGGTGGAACCAACCTGTACATCTCAACCAATGGGTTCGCTTCTACGGCCAATACCCGCAAGATTGGCGGCTACACCCCAACCAATAACAATTACTCCTTGTACCTTAACCATCATCCAGACCAGCACGAGTTCATTTTCTACCCATCTAACACCCGCAGAACGCTCTCTGGGCATGACGGCGGGGTAAGCAGAACAAGCAATGTGTTGGCCGATTCTGTGGTGTGGGAGTCTTTGAACCGGGGCTATCAAACCACCCAGTTCTATACCGTGGCCATGGACATGAATACCACCGATGATTTTGTGGTGGGTGGGATGCAGGATAACGGAACCTGGTCTGTGGGCGACATAGACGCCACTACTTTATGGGATGAAGAACTAGGCGGCGACGGGGCCTTTACGGCTGTTACCACCCACTCGCTTTTTGTCTCTTCTCAGAACGGAACGGTTTACCGCTACATCTTCAATGACGCGGGCAATTACGTGAATTATGCCCGCATTGACCCGCCCAAGGCAAAAGGATATCTGTTTATCAACCCGTATTCCATAGATCCTAACAATGAATACACCGTGTACATTCCGGCGGGTGATTCTCTGTGGCGGAACAAGAACGTGCGGGTGCTGCCCACGGGCGGAGCGCAGTCGGCTTCTGGCTGGGAAGTAATCGCTGATTTGAATGATGCCGAGATCATCTCGGCGGTAGCCGTGAGTAAATCCCCGGCCAATGTCTTGTACTTCGGAACGAGGGCCGGAAAGCTGTACAAAATTCAGGATGCGTCTGGCAATGCTTCGGTAAGTGCCTCTCCCTCTCAGACCCTTGATGTAACAGGAACCAATTTCCCGGCGAACGCCAATATTGGGTGTATTACTGTTGATCCTCGGGATGCAAACAAGGTAGTGGTCACCTTTACAAACTACCGCGTGGAAAGCCTCTTCTACACCACCAACGGGGGAGCCTCCTGGACCGCTATTTCCGGGAACCTGGAAGAAAACGGCAACGCCACTACCGGTAATGGCCCATCTACGCGGTGGGTTTCCATTTTGCCGGAGGCAGGAGGCGGAGCCAAGTACTTTGTGGGAACCAGCACCGGCTTGTATTCCACTGCCAATCTGCAAGGCTCTGCTACCACCTGGATTCAGGAAGGAGCCAGCTTTATAGGCAATGTGCCGGTAGACATGGTCATCAGCCGAACCACCGACAACCTAGTGCTGGTTGGAACCCACGGCAATGGGGTGTACAGCCGCCGCTACAACGGGCCGCTGGCTTCTAAAGAAGAAATAGAGAATACGGCTAAGTTTGGTCTGCAGCAGAGTTACCCTAACCCATTCCGGCAAGGAACGGTATCCACTATACCGTTTGCCTTAGAGAAAAGCGCCGAGGTGAAACTGGTAGTGTATGACCTGGGTGGCCGGGTGGTTACTACGTTGGTAAATGGGAGAAAGTCAGCCGGCCAGCATCAGGTAACCTGGGACGGAAGAGGCGCAGCAGGGCAGTGGATGCCATCTTCCACGTACCTGTACCAGCTCATTGTGGACGGAAAGCGCTACACCAGACGAACTGTGTTTTTGCGGTAGATTTCTGAAAAGTGCGTGAAAGGGAGCAGGTGAGTAACGTATCTGCTCCCTTTCCTTTAGTATAGACTGAATACGGTAGAAGATAGAGAATTGTGCATATTTAGAGCATGGATAAAACAAGAGGCTTCATCAGTGCTGTTTTCTTGCTGCTGTGTTTTACCGCCGGGGCCCAAGACGTGAACAACAAGCCTGCCACCAGAAGGGGCGGCTATTCATTTTCAACTGCCCAGATTGCTCCCGGCGAGGCCGCCGATCATGTTGTCCTTAAAAAGAGCACAAGCCCACAACCTCGGGGCCAGAAACATACTCCGGCTCAGATAGACAGTCTCATCAAAGCTGGTGCAGCGGAGAGATTGCCAAATGGAGCCCTGCTGTTGAAAGGGCAGAGAGCTGTGCCGGTGCCTGAGGAGGAAGTAAAAGCCCGCGAAGAAGTTTGGAAGCGCTACAAGCAAAGTTGGGTAAGAAAGCCTGTGCCAGACGTTACCTTCCAGGACAGCCGCGGGGTTCTCTACCGCTTGCCGCAACTGACGGGGAAAGTAGTTATCCTCAGTTTCTGGTATAACAGCTGCGTTTCTTGCCACAAAGAGACAGGGATGTTGGAGGAAGTAGCCAGGCGGTTTCAGCCCAACCCCGAAGTGCCGGAAGTGCTTTTCCTGATGCCGGGAGTGGAGAATCTGCCTGTGAACGATTCCACCTCCAGGTTGATTTTCCTGCCGAAGTCTGGCAAACAAGCCCGAGACGTTTTCAACGTATCTTACTGGCCCACCACTTTCCTGATAGATAAAAAAGGAACCATCCGGAACGTGGTGTTGGGCAGCCATAGCGGTACCGTGGAGCAACTGAGCAACGCCATCCAGCGGATGTTGCTGGAGTAAACGCCGCATCAGATCTTTGGAACAAACAAAAAAAGGGAGCCCGAGAGGCTCCCTTTTGCATATGGTGTTTTCAGGCTGTTTTCTGAAAAACAGACCCCAAACGCTTAGCGCCTGATAAATTGGGCAAATTCCTTCGCGAAGTAAGTGAGGATGATGTCTGCCCCCGCGCGTTTCATACTCAACAGGGTTTCCAGCATGATCTTCTCGCCGTCCAGCCAGCCGTTCTGGGCGGCAGCTTTCACCATGGCGTACTCGCCGCTTACGTTGTAGGCGGCAATAGGCAAGTTAGAATTGTCTTTCAACAACTTAATTATGTCTAAGTAAGAAAGAGCGGGTTTCACCATCAGGTAATCGGCGCCTTCCAGGGTGTCCAGCTCGGCTTCAATGAGGGCCTCACGGCTGTTGGCGGGGTTCATCTGGTAGGTTTTCTTATCGCCGTGCTTAGGAGCCGACTCCAGCGCATCACGGAACGGACCGTAGAAACCGCTGGCGTATTTGGCGGTGTAGCTCATGATGGCCACATTGCTGAACGCGTGTTTGTCCAGTAGCTGACGGATATGGGCCACGCGGCCGTCCATCATGTCAGAAGGGGCTACAATGTCGGCACCGGCTTGCGCCTGGGCCAAGGCCATCTGGCCTAGTACTTCCAGAGAAGCATCGTTGATGATTTCACCGTTGTCTACAATGCCGTCGTGGCCGTCGGTGCTGTACGGGTCCATGGCCACATCGGTCGCCAAAACGATGTCTGGGAACTGACGCTTCAGCTCAGAGATGGTCTTCAGGAACAGACCCTCTGGGTTGCGGCTTTCCAGCGCGAAACGGTCTTTTTTGTCCTCAGAAATATTGGGGAAGGGCGCAAATGCCTTGATGCCCAGTTCCACGCAGGCACCCACTTCGTCCACCAAACGGTCTAAGCTGTAACGGGCGATGCCGGGCATGGACGGGATGTCCTGCTTTACGTTCTGGCCTTCGGTAACAAAGATGGGGAAGATGAGATCGTGTAAGGTGAGATGGTTTTCCTGTACCAAATTCCGGATTACCTCCGATTTACGGTTCCGGCGAGGCCGGCGGTTTAAATGGTTCATAGCAGCTGATAGAGTTAGGCAAGCCTGTCATAAGAACGTGTGGCCTGCTGCTGATACAACAAAAGAGCGCCGCGAAAAGTGTTATAACTGCCTGAAAGTTTTCCGGGCAATCAGCGGGCGCTGCGGCCGCAAAGGTACGGCACGTGTTGGTCAGATGCTATCAAAGATGCGAGAAAGGCCAGCGGCGTGTTTCAGGCGTTATTCTGAAAAACCAGCCGGAAAATGTAGTGCCTCCGAATTGCCTCTATGGAGTGGACCTCTATAGCATTTTATGGCTCTTATGGTTCCTATGGCGCGGAAGTTACTTCCGTGCCTTACAGATACTGCTTAGAAAGGCACGGAAGTAACTTCCGCGGCATAGAGGGTTAGAGTAGGAGCGCTCATTTTCAAACCCTTTTCCTGAAAACAGCCCAAAAACAAAGGCTGCCGAAGTGTTAACCTTCGGCAGCCTTCTTATAAAACTATAGCAAAGCAGGATTTAAAACTCCGCCAGCGTTTTCTCAATGATGTCGCAGCAGGTGTTGAGTTGTTCCTCGGTGATGACCAGCGGCGGCGCGAAACGGATGATGTCGCCGTGGGTGGGTTTGGCCAGTAGACCGTTTTCCATCAGTTTCACGCACACATCCCAAGCGGTGCGGCCATCGGGCGTTGGGTTGATGATGACGGCGTTGAGCAAGCCCCGGCCCCGTACCAGGCTTACCAGTTCAGGATGGCGGTCTTTCAGTTGGTTCATTCTGGCCCGGAAGATCTCGCCCAGCCGATTAGCGTTCTCGGTCAGGTTCTCGTCCTGTACTACGTCCAGGGCGGCCATGGTCACGGCGCAGGCCAGCGGGTTACCGCCAAAGGTAGAACCGTGCTCGCCGGGTTGGATGCAGAGCATGATGTGGTCATCGGCCAAGGCCGCGGAAACCGGCAGCACGCCACCCGAGAGGGCTTTCCCCAGGATCAGGATATCGGCTTTGATGCCTTCGTAGTGCGAGGCCAGCAGTTTACCGGTGCGCCCGATGCCGGTCTGGATCTCATCCACGATCATGAGCACGTTGTACTGCTCGCACAGCGCCTTGGCTTTGGCCAGGTAGCCCTCAGAAGGAACCACCACACCGGCCTCCCCCTGGATAGGCTCTACCAGGAACCCGCAGATGTGGGAGTTTTCTCTCAGGGCTTGCTCCAGCGCTTCCAGGTTGTCATAAGGCAGCACTTTGTAGCCCGGCATGTACGGCCCAAAACCAACGGTGCTGGTAGGATCGGTGGAGAATGAGATAATACCGGTGGTACGCCCGTGGAAGTTGTGCTCTACCACCAGAATGGTGGCCTCGTGCGGCGGAATGCCTTTCTCTTTGTAGCCCCATTTGCGCGCCAGTTTAATGGCTGTCTCCACGGCCTCGGCCCCGGAGTTCATCAACAGCGCTTTGTCATACCCGAAAAGCTCGGCCAGGTATTTCTCGGCCTGGCCCAGTTTGTCATTGTAGAACGCACGCGAGGTAAGGGTCAGTTGCTGGGCCTGCTCCGTGAGCGCGCCAATGATGCGCGGGTGGCAGTGCCCCTGGTTCACGGCGCTGTAGGCAGACAGGAAATCATAGTACTGTTTACCTTCCACATCCCAAAGAAAAACGCCTTCGCCACGGTTGAGCACCACGGGCAGAGGATGGTAGTTGTGCGCCCCGTATTTTTCTTCTAAGGCAATGGCCTCTTGGCTGGAGGTAATGGTGGAAGTATTCATGCAGATATTAGAATTAAGGGTGAACGAAAAGAAACCGGTAGCTCTTTCCTGATGCTTTTATGTACGGAGAACCGCTTGCAGGGATAAAAGTAAAGAAAAGTCTGCAATGCGTAAGCCGCAGCCCTGGGCTTGCTCTGTTTTAGACTTGTTTCCCGGAAGACTGCCCCAAAACGGAAGTCGGGCGGAGTTTTTTCATTGAAAAAGCGAGTTTGTATCTTTGCGGCATGAAACCAAAACCGCTTCCTTTGGAACCCGGCGACTATTATTTCAACGAGCAGGGGCTGATGGTTTTCACGGAACAATACCACCGGCGGCGGGGTTATTGCTGCCGGAGCGGCTGCCGCCATTGCCCTTACGGATTCCGGAAAAAAGGCAATTCTGGGGCTGAAAACGGAAGCGAAAATGCCGGTAAAACGCGGTAAATAGCTTTTTAAGAGCAGATTAAAGAAAAAAGTTGCGGGGTGTCCTTGACATTCCATTACTTTTTGTGGATATTTGCATCCCTTTTGAAATAAACGATACTAAAGATAAAATGGCAAGAGTTTGTGATTTAACCGGTAAAAGAGTGCAGGTGGGTAACCGCGTATCGCACGCTAACAATAAAACCAAGCGTAGATTCTACCCTAACTTACAGAAGAAGCGTTTCTACATCCCTGAAGAAGATGCTTGGGTAACTTTGAAAGTTTCTACGTCTGCCCTGCGCAACATTACTAAAAACGGTATCTCTTCTGTATTGAAGAAAGCCAAAGAACAAGGCTACATCGTTTACTAAGCTTCTGCCATGAAGGCACTGCGACACCTATGTTTAACATTGCTTGTGTCGCTGCCGATAGGGGTGACCGCGCAAAACACTGGCCCGGACAAACCCGCTGATTTCCTGGACAAAGAATTTCACCGGCAACGGAGAGAGGCCCTGCGGCAACAGCTGCCGGCCAACTCCGTTGCCGTTTTGTTTTCCAACCCGCTCCGCAACCGGGCCAACGATGTGGATTTCCACTTCCACCAGGATCCGGACTTTTATTACCTCACCGGCTACCGCGAACCTAACGCCGTTCTGCTCCTGTTTTCGGAACAACACGTCATAAACGGAGTGGCCACGCAGGAGGTGCTCTTCGCGCAGCCCCGCAACGCGCAGCGCGAGTCCTGGACCGGGAAGCGCCTGGGCGAGGAAGGAGTGAAACAACATTTGGGGCTCACGCACGCATTGCCTGCTACCTCTTTTGCCGGCTTCAAGCTAGACACCGCCGCCTTTGAGCATGTCCTCTTACTAGACCTGCCGCACGACCTGCGCAACGATCCCGGAGACCAAGCCGACCTGTTTGATCTGGTGGCGCAGTTCCGGCAGAAAGTAGGGTTGAAACAAGGGCAGGATCTGGCGCACCAGGAGCTTTACCAAGTCATTCGGATGTATGATGCCCAGGCGGGCGAACGGGTGCAGCAAGAGGTGAAGCGCCAGCTGGCGGCTAATCCGGCGTTAAGCAGCAATGCTTTCCTGCAGAGCTACGTAGCCGCCAAAGATGCCGCCTCCCGCGCTGCTCTGGTAAGCAAAATGCCCAAGGAGAAGATTGACGTCTCTGCGTTGGAAGGTTTCCTGAACGAGATGCGGGAAGTAAAAAGCCCCGAGGAAATGAAGCTGCTCCGCAAGGCCATTGCCATGTCAGCTATTGGGCAGGTAGAGGTCATGAAGGCCATGCACCCCAACATGTCTGAGACCGAGGTGCAGGGAATCCATGAGTTCGTCTACAAGAAATACGGCTCAGAGTACGAAGGCTATCCGTCTATAGTAGGGGCGGGGAGCAACGGCTGTATTCTGCACTATATAGAGAACGAGAAACCCAAGCTGGGCAATGAGTTGGTCTTAATGGACCTGGGCGCCGAATACCACGGCTACACCGCCGATGTGACCCGTACCATTCCGGCCAACGGCAAGTTCACGCCAGAGCAGAAACAGATTTACGAGCTCGTGTATGCCGCCCAGGAAGCCGGCTTTAAGGAGTGCAAAGTGGGCAATCCGTTCAACGCCACCAACGCCGCGGCCCAGAAAGTACTCGCCGATGGCCTGGTGAAACTGGGTATCATCAAGAACCCGGCGGAAGCCCGCCGCTACACCATGCACGGCGTGTCGCACTACTTAGGGCTGGATGTGCATGACCGTGGTACCTACGGCGCTTTCAAACCCAGCACGGTGATTACGGTTGAGCCCGGCATTTACATCCCGGAAGGCAGCCCGTGTGATAAGAAGTGGTGGGGCATTGGCGTGCGCATTGAAGATGATGTGCTCATTACGGAGAAAGGCTGGGAAAACCTCTCTGCAGGCGCGCCCCGCACGGTGAAGGAGATTGAGGATACCATGGCCAAGCCTAGTCCGCTGGATAATTTCAAGCTGCCTGCCTTGAATTAATCTTTGCGGCTAATTGAAAGAGATGCGCCTGGTTTGGGCAAGATGCAGGGAAAACGGCATTAAAACAGCTGAATTTCTGACTTCTTCTTGAATGATTTTGCCAGGCTCTCTGTTATTCATCAGGAAAAAACTAGAAAAGCATTTGTAATTAAGTAATTAGGCCTGTATATTTGCAGTCCTAAATAAAAAATCAACTTCGCGATGGCAAAGAAAGCTAAAGGCAATAGAGTTCAGGTGATTTTGGAGTGCACTGAGCAGAAAAACTCCGGCGTACCTGGCATGTCTCGGTATATCACTACCAAAAACAGAAAGAACACTCCTGAGCGTTTGGAGATGAAGAAGTTCAATCCTTTCATGAAGAAAGTAACTGTACATAAAGAAATTAAATAACCATGGCTAAGAAAGTAGTTGCTACCCTGAAGACCGCAACCGGTAAAGACTGGGCGAAGGTAATTAAAGCTGTTAAGTCTCCTAAGACTGGTGCTTACACCTTCAGAGAAGAAATGGTGCCTGTAGACCAAGTTCAGGACGCCCTGAAAAAATAATTGCCGATATCGCATTAATGATATACCTGTAAAAGTCCCTCCATACGCGGGACTTTTTTGGTATTCGCCCCTTTTTAATCCTTTTTACCACCAATAGTACCCAGCACGGCTATGGCACTTTTCGGTTTCTTCAACAAAGAGAAAAAAGAATCTCTGGACAAAGGTCTGGAGAAAACCAAAACCAGTTTCTTTGACCAGCTCAGCAAAGCGGTGGTGGGCAAGTCAAAGGTAGACGAAGAGGTACTGGACGAGCTGGAGACTGTGCTGGTGCACGCCGACGTGGGAATCAATACTACTGTTAAGATCATTGACCGGATTGAGAAACGCGTGGCCCGTGACAAATACGTGGGTACCTCTGAGCTGGACCGCATCCTGCGCGAGGAGATCATGGCGCTCATGGAAGAAAGCAAAGGCGGAGTGGCAGCTGATTTCAGCTTGCCAGACACCGGCGGCAATCCGTACGTGATCATGGTAGTGGGCGTGAACGGCGTGGGCAAAACCACCACCATCGGGAAACTGGCCTCACAATTCCACAAAGCTGGCAAGAAAGTAGTGCTAGGCGCTGGTGATACCTTTAGAGCTGCCGCCGTAGACCAACTCAAAATCTGGGGCGACCGCGTAGGCATTCCGGTGATTGACCACGGCATGAACACAGACCCCGCCTCGGTGGCCTATGATGCTGTCCGCAAAGGCGTAGAGATGGGGGCCGATGTGGTCATCATTGACACCGCCGGCCGTCTGCACACCAAAGTGGGCCTCATGAACGAGCTCTCCAAGATCAAACGCGTGATGCAGAAAGTGATTGAAGATGCTCCGCAGGAAGTACTGTTGGTGTTGGACGGTAGCACCGGCCAGAACGCCGTGATCCAGGCCCGTGAATTCACCAAAGCCACCGAGGTAACCGCCCTCGCCGTCACAAAACTAGACGGTACGGCCAAAGGCGGCGTGATCATAGGCATTTCAGACGAGTTCAAGATTCCGGTGAAGTACATTGGCGTAGGTGAGCGCGTGGAAGACCTGCAGGTTTTTGACAAACGCGAGTTCGTGGATTCGTTGTTCTCTAAAAAATAAGACTTCTCCTTCCAACGCTAACTAGCATTCTAGACATGACAGAACGCGAAAGACCGGCCTTGTTACTCATAGATATTCAGAAGGGTTTTGATGACATTGAGTACTGGGGAGGGGATAGGAATAATCCTGAAGCAGAGAAAAGAGCGGGACAGCTTCTGCTGTACTGGAGAGAGAACCGTTTACCTGTATTCCATGTGAAGCACTGTTCTACCAATCCTGAGTCACGCCTGGCAGAAGGCAAAATTGGGAACGACTTCATGGACGTAGTCAAGCCAGAAGCAGGGGAGCCTGTGATCAGGAAGAATGTGAATAGTGCTTTTATTGGCACAGATTTAAAGCAGCAGCTGGATGCTTTAAATGTAAAGACAGTGGTTATTGCCGGTTTAACTACAGATCATTGTGTGTCTACTACCACCAGAATGGCCGGTAATTTTGGCTATGAGACTTATCTGGTAGCTGATGCCTGCTCCACATTTGATAAAGTAGGGGTAAACGGACAAAAGTTCTCGGCCCAGATTATCCATGATACAGCCTTGGCAAGTCTGCACAATGAATTTGCTACTGTTATTCAGGCAGATGAGCTTCTCAAGCTAATAGGTGATTCAAAAGTATCCATATAGATCCATTACGGTGCTAGTGGTGCTTTTAGCCCGATACTCCTAAAGACCAATTGAATTTCTGGCAGCAAATAAACCAATTCCCCATGTTTTGGTGTTGCCTTTCTACATAAATTCCCTAAGACAGGCACGTGAAAGTAAGATCGCTTAAAAAAGACAAATACAACGTTATCACGCTGGGTTGCTCCAAAAACCTGGTAGACTCTGAGGTACTCATGGGCCAATTGCGCGCCAACGACCGCGAGGTGGTGCATGATTCAGAGAAAGATGACGCCAACATTATCATCGTGAATACCTGCGGCTTTATTGACAACGCCAAGCAGGAATCCATTGACACCATTCTGCGCTACGCCGATGCCAAAGAAGCCGGCGCTATTGATAAACTCTACGTTACTGGTTGCCTTTCGCAGCGCTACAAAGACTCTTTGGAAGAGGAGATTCCGCAGGTAGACGCTTACTTCGGAACCCTGGAGTTGCCACAGTTGCTGAAGACCCTGGAAGCCGATTACAAGCACGAACTCATTGGCGAGCGTCTGCTCACCACGCCCAAGCACTACGCCTACTTCAAGATCGCCGAGGGCTGTAACCGTCCTTGCTCGTTCTGCGCCATCCCGTTGATGCGCGGCAAGCACATGGACCGCCCAATGGAAAGCCTGGTGCAGGAAGCTACGCGTCTGGCCAAAATGGGCACCAAAGAATTGATCCTTATTGCCCAAGACTTAACCTACTACGGTCTGCAACACTACGGTGAGCGCAAACTGGCTGAGCTGTTACAGCGTCTGTCAGACGTGAACGGCATTGAGTGGATCAGAATGCAGTATGCTTACCCAAGCCAGTTCCCGATGGATGCCCTGGATGTAATGGTAGAGCGCGAGAACATCTGCAAGTACCTGGATATGCCGCTGCAGCACATCTCAGACAACATGCTCAAGACCATGCGCCGCGGTATTACCAAACGCCGTACGCTGGAACTGGTAGACACCATCCGTCAGCGCGTACCAGATATCGCCCTGCGCACTACGTTGATTGCCGGTCACCCTGGTGAGACGCAGCAGGACTTTGAGGAGATGTACCGCTGGGTAGAGGAAACCCGTTTCGACCGTCTGGGGATCTTCACCTACTCGCACGAAGAAAATACGCACTCGCACACCTTGGAAGACAACGTGCCGGACGAGGTAAAACAAGAGCGCGCCGATGCCATCATGGAACTGCAGCAAGGCATTTCCCTGGAGCTGAACGAAGAGAGAGTAGGCAATACCTACAAAGTCTTGTTCGACCGGAAGGAGAGCGGTTACTTCGTGGGCCGTACCCAATACGATTCCCCGGAGGTAGATAACGAAGTATTGGTTCCTGCCGATTCCAACTACGTGCGCCTGGGTGATTTCGCCAACGTGAAAATCACCGATTCCTCAGACTTCGACCTGTACGGCGAAGTGGTAGGCAATGC
Source organism: Sabulibacter ruber (assembly GCF_017355955.1). Taxonomy (GTDB): domain Bacteria; phylum Bacteroidota; class Bacteroidia; order Cytophagales; family Hymenobacteraceae; genus Nibribacter; species Nibribacter ruber_A. The sequence continues at coordinate 817,571 of NZ_JAFFID010000002.1, forward strand.
TTACGAGAGCAAACACTCCGTAGCCAAAGACGCCGCGGTGAACTAAGCCGATTTTCGGTTCTTTTCCACAAATCTGGCTTAAAACAGAAGCATATTTAAGACCTCACAGGTTTCCAAAACCTGTGAGGTCTTCTTGTTTTATGTACCGTCTTTCTATCAATCTCTGGCGCGAGTTTCCAAACTCGTGCCACTGGATGGTGCGAGTCTCCAGACTCGCCGGGAACCATGAGATGGAGTTCTTGGGTAAGCACCTGTTTACTGCCAGACAGGGAAATCTTCCAAAGTGGTTTCGCTGCTGCGCAGCGAGGGTAGTCAGAGACTTCCCGCCATCCGGAGGCATGAGTCTGGAGACTCGCGCCAGAGATTCTTAATAAGCGTTGTTATTTTGGCCGCTTTTCAGAAAACAGCCTTAAAACCTATTTCATATGATGGCGCGGAAGTTACTTCCGCGCCATAGAGGGTTTATCCTCAAGCTCCCAGTCACAGTTTCTGCCAGTCTCCTAATCACAGTTTCCGCCAGTTTTCCAGAAATCAGCCCTAAAACACCGCCAACTTACGCAGTTTCCTGCATTACACCATCCCTGAAGCGCTTAGGAACGTACTACCGGTATATTTCTGAAAATACATTTTACCTTTGCACGGCGTGCGCGCTTAACGCCGGCATGCCCTTGATATGAACGTTTCCTGTATTGACTATAGCGCCACCGGTGCCTTCTCTTCGCTCGTGTTGGATTACCTTAGAAAGGATGCGAAGCTTCAGCCGTTTTACGCCCATTTTCCCGAAATCAGCTCGTTTCCGGCGTTGATCAAAGAACGCGCTTTCCCGAAGGAGCAGCGGCAGACGTTGGTGGAGGAACTGCAGCGGCAGTATGGAAGCCTGGAGGTTTCTGAGGCGGTACAGACCAATATTGCGGCCCTAGCCCATGAAAATACCTTCACCATCACCACCGGGCATCAGCTCAGCCTGTTCACGGGTCCGCTGTACTTTGTGTACAAGATTGTGACGGCTATTAAAACCGCACAGGAACTGCAGAAAGCCTACCCAGAGCAGAAGTTTGTGCCCGTGTACTGGATGGCCACCGAGGACCACGACTTTGCCGAGGTGAACCATTTCACCCTTTTCGGAAAGACCTATACCTGGGAGAGCGATGCCAAAGGTGCCGTGGGGCGGTTTGCCACGGACGGCTTGAACGAGCTTCTGGACGAGATGCCCGAGGATTACCCGCTGTTTGAGCAAGCCTATACCGAGTGCGCTACCCTGGCCCAGGCCATGCGCCAGATTGTGAACGGCTTGTTTGGCGAATACGGGGTGGTGTGCGTGGATGGGGACAGTCCGGCTTTGAAGCGGGCGTTCGTTCCCGTGGCCCAGCGTGAGTTGACCGAGCAAGTAGGCTTTAACGCTATCTCTCAAACCAACGCGGCACTGGAAAGACACTACAAACCACAGGTAATGGTGCGCGAAATCAACCTGTTTTACCTGGACCAGAACCTGCGCGAGCGCATCGTGAAGGAGGGTGACCGCTACAAAGCGCTGAACACTGATCTGGTTTTCACCCAGGAACAGATCTTGCAGTTGGTGCAGGAGCAACCCGAGAAAATCAGCCCGAACGTGGTGCTGCGGCCGGTGTACCAGGAACTGGTGTTGCCTAACCTGGCCTACATTGGCGGCGGGGCCGAAGTGGCCTATTGGTTCCAGTTGAAAGGCGTGTTTGAGGCATTGGGCGTACCGTACCCGGCGGTGATGCTGCGGAACTCGGCTTTGTACATCAACAAAGCCAACCGGCAGCGCATGGAGAAACTGGGCTTTACGGTGCTGGAGATGTTCAAAGAATTGCCCGAACTGAAGAAACGCTTGGCCGAGCTGCTGAACCAGGAAGAACTGAGTCTGCAAGAGCAACGGACTGTTGTAGAAGAGGCGTTCCGGCAGGTAGAGGAACTGGCTAAGTCCATTGATCCTACGTTGGTGAAGGCGGTAGGAGCCGAGGCGCAGAAAGCTCAGAACAGCCTGCAGATGCTGGAAAAGAAGCTGAACAAAGCCATTGAGAGCAAAAACGAGACAGCCTATAACCAATTGGCCAACCTAAAGGAAAAGCTGTTCCCAACGGGCGTGTTGCAGGAGCGGGTAGACAACCTGCTTACCTACCAGACCAACAACCCTAATTTCATACAAGAGCTGGTGGCCGCTTTTGATCCGTTCGCTTATTGCTTTACCATTCTGCAGGAAGATTAATATGGGGTTAAAGGCAGATCTGCGGAAATCGGCACTGACTCAGCGGCGCGCACTTTCGCAGCAGGAGATAAGAACGCTGAGTCTACAGATCGCTGATCGGTTTTTCGCTGGTTTTGCGCCAACCGCAGGAGAAACGGTGCATACCTTTCTGCCCATTCTGCAGCATAGCGAAATCAACACTTGGCCTATAATTGAACGCATCTGGCAGGAATTCCCTGCGGTGCAGGTGGCAGTTCCGGTAGCCAATGCGCAGGACTTCTCCATGACGCATTTCCTGTTCACGCCAGGCACCCAGTTGCAGGAAAACAAGTGGGGCATTCCGGAGCCGGTGAACGCACTTCCGCTCCCAGAATCAGAGATTACCACGGTGCTGGTGCCCCTGGTGGCTTTTGATCTGAATGGGCACCGGGTAGGCTACGGAAAAGGTTTCTATGACCGTTTTCTGGCTCTTTTGCCCCAAACAAGCCAGAAACTGGGTTTGGCTCTGTTTCCACCTGTGGAGCCCATTGATGATGTGCACGCCAAAGACCTCACCCTGGATGCGGTGATCACCCCGGAGCAGGTATGGCGTTTCGGGGCGAGTTCTGCCAAATCCTAAGCAAACCAACTCTCATTTAAGCGGCTTCGGATCAGCTTCTCTGTTATTCTTTCAGGATGCAGAGCCGTTTCGCACCTTTGAATTCCGGGGCGATGACCTGCAGAATGTACATGCCATTGGCAAACGGTTGGGTGTTGAGCGGCAGCTTGTTGGTGCCCGCCTGCAAGGAATAGCTGCTCTCCCAGATCTGGGCTCCCTGCAGATTCATTAACTTCACCGTGGCTCGGGTGCTTCTAATCGTCTGAATGGTGACCGTAGTGCTTTTCTGCGCCGGAACCGGTGCTACGGAAAGCCACGGGCTTTCTTCCTGATCTCCCTTCACCAATAACGGATCCTGGTAAGACAGCTTGAAGATGGTGCCGCTTTGATCATCGGAGATCAGGAGGTTGCCCTGCAGGTCAACGGCCACATCCACGGGCCGCGCCCAGGCCGAGGCAGAGTCCTGGTCAAGAATATGGTCTACCAGCGACACTTGGGGTCCGGGCGTCTGGGTGGCCTCGTTCCATGGGAAATAGATGACTTTGTAGCCGGTTTTCTTTGTGCGGTTCCAGGAGCCGTGCAGAGCCAGAATCGCGCCTTTGTTATAGGGAGCCGGTAACGCGGTGCCTTGCGTGAAAATGAAACCCAGCGGAGCCGAGTGGGCGGCAATTCCCTTGGAGATGCGGTCCATGGTGCCACAGTCAACGGTGTTCTGGCGGTTCAGGTCATAGTCAGGGCCAAAGGGCAGGTTGTCATAGCCTTCCTTGAGGTTAGGGTTGCAGAAAGGCCAGCCGTAATTGCCGCCGTCGCGCACCTTGGTGAACTCCTCGGGTGGGTTGTTGTCTACAAAGCTGGGAATGATTTTTCCGTAGTTGCCGGTATTGTCATTGTACGGGTACTTGATCTGGTCGCGGTTGTTCACGGTCACCCACAGTTCATTGGTGCCCGGCAGGAAAGCCAGCCCCTCGGCGTTGCGCAGCCCCCGGGCGAAGAGCCGGCCGTTTTTCCCGTCGGCGGTATACCTATAAATGGCCCCTCTCACCGGATCGCTCTGCGTATCTGAAAGGCAGGCATTGCAGGTAGACGCGATGGAGATATAAAGATTATGCTGGCCGTCAAGGGCGATGTTCTTCAACTCGTGGCCATAATTGCCATTGAGCTCCGGAAGGCTGGCATCCGGCAGGTTGTCCACTACTACCTCGCGGTTCTGGCCCGTCACATCGCCATTCTGGTAGGTGTAACGGCTCACCTTATTTTTCTCCGCTACATAGAGGTACATAGTGGAATTGATCTGGTGGAACACCAAATCATGTGGCCTTTGCAGTCCCGTCACGAAGTCAGTAATCATAGGCGCTCCGGTGCCGTTGGGGCGTACCAGTTTCACCCGCCCCTGGCCAGGCACCGATACCAGCAGATCGCCGTTGGGCGCGATGGCCATGAAACGGGCACCCGCCACCCGGGCGTACACTGAGAGAGCGAAGTGCTTGGGTACCGTGACGTACCGGTCTGTGTTGAAAGGTCCGCTCCGCATCCCCTGTGGCACCGATACCAAGACCCGTTCAGTGGCTCCGGGAACAGATTGCGCCCACCCCAGGGAAGCAGACAAAACAGATGCTAAAATTAAGTAGCTAGTAATCAGGTGCTTCATGTTTGTTTCTTTACGGCATGTAGGGGAATCACTCAACATCCAAGTCTTAGGAGAGCTCTAGGCATTCTAAAAATGGAAGGTACTGCTCAGAAGAGGAGAATGCCTTGATATATACGAGTGTCTACTTATTTTGAATTAAACTCATATAAAATAGGCTTGGCTTTGCTTATGCGCAGCTACACATAGCCGTCACACCTTTATGAAACAACTACTCTCTTTCCTGATCATCCTGCTGGCGGGGTGCCCGTTCCAGAGCTATGGGCAAACTGACGCATTCATAGCGGACTCTGTTTCCTATGGCAATACAACGGATTTTGTATCGGGCAGCGCACCTACTACTATCCTGCTTCAGAGGTCTTTACCTTCGGTTGCTAGTTCTTATAAGTTAAGTCAAGGTAGCTTCTCGGAAAGGCTGAAAGAAAATAGGGTTTTCAGGCAGGAGGTTAAACCTAAGAAGGAGAACAAGGTCTTGATGTTTCTGGTCTCCGAGGTCATGGCAGGTCTGGTGAGTTCAATCGGGTTTGCCAAAAACGGAGCCTATTGGTCGGCGGCGAGTATGCATCTCATGTCCTTGACTCCTCCTACCAGAAGCGGTGGCTGGCCGGAAAACGACCAAACGTACTTTGTCAACATCGGGCTTTTTAATGCGTTGGCCGCCCATCATTACTTTGTGAAACCTACCTCTGGGGCACCGGTCTTCTGGCGCAATTTCATTGGGCTGAATGTGGTAGGCATTACCTCGTACGTCATTGATAAATCCATCAGCAAAAGGAAAGCCCGCTTGCTCTAAGCGCATCAGGTTCTTCTGAGCTGAGGTACTTTCCTCTTATACAAAGACCTGGTTTCTTGTTTTAAGGCTGCTTTTCCAGAAGCAGCCCTGAAACAAGAAGTCAGGTCTTTTGCTTTTGATATATAGTAAATGTGCAATGTAATGTGGCGGGTTGTTTAGGGTGCGTCTTCTTAGTTAGGTGAATAGATTTGGGTTAAAATAGCTAGGATACAGGCTTTTAATTCTGGGTTATTTGATTAAATTTAGCAACATCAGTCTGCGGAAGAACGCGCCGTCTTCCCGGTTCAGTATAATTTCTTTCACTTCACTAACCCAAACCAAGCATGAAAAAAGCATTACTCCTTTTACTTATGCTGGTTTCTACGCTGCACATGGCCTTGGCCCAACAGCGGGAAATCAGCGGAAGGGTAACCACCGCCGACGACGGGAGTGCCTTGCCCGGCGTGAGTGTGGTTGTCAAGGGAACCACCGTTGGTACCTCTACAGATGCGAGCGGTAATTACCGGCTAAGCGTTGCACCCAATGCCTCGGTGCTGGTGTTCAGTTTCCTGGGCTACGAGACCCGAGAAGTGCCCTTAAGCGGCCAAACCACCGTGAACGTGACCTTGGCACCAGACAACCAGCAATTGCAGGAGGTTGTGGTAACAGCCTTTGGACGGGAGCAGGAGAAAAGAACCTTGGGCTATTCTGTGCAGGAAGTAGGCGCTGAGCAGATTGAACAGACGCAGAACCCAAACATTGTCAATTCCCTTCAGGGACGGGTAGCCGGGGTGCAGGTAATAGGCACGGGCGGTACTCCCGGGGCCGGTTCCCGAATTCAGATCAGGGGCATTAACTCTTTGAATCCCGGGGCCAACAACCAGCCGCTGTTTGTCATTGACGGTATTCCCATCAGCAACGAAACCATTGCCGGAAACCAGTTGCCCAGCGCCGGTACGGTGGCCACCGCAGAAGCCGGCGGAAATGAGCAATCTTTCGCGTTTACCAACCGGGCCGCTGACATCAACCCCGAGGATGTGGAAAGCATGACCGTGCTGAAAGGGGCAGCGGCCACCGCTTTGTACGGGCTTCGGGCCGCCAACGGCGCTATCATCATCACCACCAAGAAAGGAAAGGCCGGGGCCACCACCGTTAGTTTCAGCTCCAATTACGGAATTGACAACGTAAACAAAACCCCCGAGTACCAGACCAAATACCGGGAAGGCTTGGGAGGCAGGCTTCGGTACACCTCCACGGGCGCGCCAAACCGCTTCCAGACGTTCGGGCCGCCCATCACCGATGATCCTTTCTATGATAACTTCAAGAACTTCTTCCAGACCGGCACCCGCTTTGACAACAACCTGAGCATTTCGGGCGGTAACGAGAAAGCCACGTTTTACACCTCTCTTTCCCATTTTAACCAGGAAGGAATTGTGCCTAACTCAGACTGGGACCGCACCACGGTGAAACTGGGCGGTATGATTACGGTATCTCCCAAGTTCAGCGTGAACGGAACCGTGACGTACAGCCAGTCTGGCGGAAACAAAGCCGCCTCCGGCGACAAAGGCATCATGTCGGCGCTGACCTATCATACCACCACTTTTGATGTGAATGACTACATCAACCCAGACGGCACCATGAAAGTGTACTCACCGGGCGTGATTGACAACCCGCGCTATCTGGCCGAGCACAGCACGCTGGAAGATGACGTGAACCGGGTTATTGGGAACATTGGGCTCAACTATGATTTTACGCCCTGGCTGCGGTTCAGCTACCGCATTGGGGCCGATATATACAGCGATAGCCGTCAGCGGTTGGTGCCGGGGCCCATCTTCCAGGGAGCGCCCACGCTGGATATTGCTGCCGGAACGGGCGGTTTCCTGATAGAGGAGCGCGTGAATTACCGGGAAATCACTTCCAACGCGTTCTTAACCGCAGAACATCAGTTCACCGATGACCTGCATGCCTCCATTATGTTGGGGAACAGTGTGGAAAACCAGTACTCAGACATCCTGAATACTCGCGGAGAACGTTTCACCGTGCCTTTGTTTTACCACCTGTCTAACACGGCCAACATTTTCACCACCAACGGCATCAGCGAACGGCGCCTGATCGGGGCTTTCTTTGACGCCAAGGTAGACTACAAAAACATGCTCTTCCTGAACGTGACCGGCCGTAACGACTGGACGTCTACCTTGCCCAAGGAAAACCGTTCTTTCTTCTACCCATCGGTGAGTGCCGGCTTTGTGTTCTCAGAACTGTTAGGCCTGGCCGATAACCGGTTCATGAATTTCGGGAAGATCAGGGCTTCCTGGGCCGAGGTGGGGAAAGACACCCAGCCTTACCGGGTAGGTACCTATTTTGGTTCGGCCGTTGGTTTCCCCTTCGGGAACCGCAACGGCTTTGTGGTGAGCACCACGCAGGGTGATCCGCAACTGAAACCAGAGAGAACCCGCTCTATTGAGTTTGGCGCAGAGCTGCAGTTCTTCCAGAACCGGTTGTCTATTGACGCTACGTACTACAGGTCCAACAGCTTTGACCAGATTCTGGCCATTCCAACCAGCGTTACCTCCGGCATCACCAACTACACCAGCAATGCCGGTGAAATCCAGAACAAAGGAATAGAATTACTGGTCTCTGGCACACCGCTCAGGATCAATGACTTCCGGTGGGATGTGATAGTGAACTGGTCCCGTAACCGCAGTGAGGTACTATCAATCCATCCGGCGGTAAGTGAAATCACTTTCCAGGATGACCGAATTGTGAACCGCCTGGTGGTGGGTGGCTCGGCCGGTGATTTGTACGGACGCGTGTTCCAGCGTGATGACCAGGGCCGGTTGATCATCGGGACCAACGGGTTGCCCACTCTGAGTCCGGCCGCGCCGCTGGTGAAGGTGGGCAATGCCCTTCCAGACTGGCAGGGAGGCATCACCAACACCATCATCTGGAAAGGCCTGAGCTTAACCGCTTTGATTGATGTACGGCAGGGCGGCGACGTTTACGACGTAAGTTTGCGAAACCGCATCAGAAACGGGATTGACATCAGAACCGAGAACCGGTACCAGCAACTCATTTTCAATGGCGTGAACGCCAACGGAGAACCCAATACCATTCCGGTGGTGCTGGATGAGAACTTCTACCGCAACAGCGGCAGCTACAATGATGCCGCCGATATTCTGTTGCAGGATGCCTCCTGGGTGCGCCTGAGAAACGCCCAGCTGGCCTACACGCTGCCGGCCAGCCTCATCGGGAGAACCCCGTTCAAGAGCGTACGGGTGAGCATTACCGGTAATAACTTGTTCCTGATTACTCCTTTTGAAGGCTTTGACCCCGAAACTCCTACCTACGGTTCTGGCAGTAATTCTCTGGGATACACCGGATACGGCATTCCGGCGGTCAGAAGCTACACTTTTGGATTGAACGTTACGCTATAACATGAATTTTCCTATGCTACAATTCCATAAACGATATATCATTCTGGGATGTCTGGCGCTGTTCATGGCTGCCGGTTGTGACTCTTACCTGGATGTCAACGATGATCCTACCCGGGCCTCTACCGTAAGCTCAGATGCCCTGCTTACTCCCATTGAGGTATCCACCGCCGATGCCCATTTTGACCTGGGGCAGTACACCAGCCTGTTTGCGCAGCAGCTGGCGGCGTACACCTCGGGGCCGCAGCAGTTTGACCGGCACATTGATGCCCGCATCAACACGGCCTGGAACAACATTTACCTCCGGAACCTGTACAATGCCAATATCCTGGTCAGACAGGCCACTGCCGAAGGCTCCACGCATTACGTGGGCATAGGAAAGGTGCTGCAGGCGCTGAATCTGGGTTTGCTGACCGATACCTGGGGTGCCGTGCCGTTCTCGCAGGCTTTTCAGGGGCCGGCAGAATTAACGCCGCCCTATGATGAACAGGAACAGGTGTATACTACTATCCAGCAATTGTTGGATGAAGCCATAACAGCCCTGCAAAGTCCTACCTCCCTGGTGAAGCCCGGTGCCGATGACGTGATTTACGGCGGAAATCTTGCTTTGTGGATTAAGGCAGCCAATGCCTTGAAAGCCCGGTACACCATCCACTTGCTGGAAAGGGAGGGAGTAGACGCCGCCAATGCCGCGCTGGGGTTTGTAGCGAAGTCGTTCACCAGCAATACCGAGGACATGCAGGTGGTATACAATGACCGGAACCTGAATCCCTGGAACCGCGGCATTGCTATTGGTACCACCACCGGTAACTTTATTGTGGCTCCCTCCCAGACCTTAATTAACCTCATGAACGGGAACGTTTACGCCGGCCTGACGGACCCTCGGTTGCCTCTCATGGCCGACAAGGGGACTAGTGCCGGTAACTACGCCGGGTATAGGAACGGCTTAGGCTCCGGCGGAAATACCAACCTTACCGCCAATACTTTCTACGCCAAACCAGCCGCCCCGGTGATGATGGTAACCTACAGTGAAATGAAGTTCATTGAGGCCGAAGCCCGCTTTGTAGCCAATGGGGGAACCAGTACTACAGTAGGCAGCACAGAGGAGGCGTATCAGGCTTACCTGGCGGGAATCAGAGCGCATATGGAGAAGTTAGGGGTGCCCGCTGCAGATATCAATGCTTACCTAACTAACCCGCTGGTAGGGGTAGGGGCGGCTAACCTCACGTTGGAGCTGATCATGAAGGAAAAGCTCATCGCGCTGTACCTGAACCCCGAAGCCTGGGTTGATGTGCGCCGGTATGATTACTCATCAGAGATTTACCCTGGCATGGAATTGCCCGCCGAGCACAACCCAGCCTTAAATGGTCAATTCATCCGGAGGGTGTTCTACCCAGAAGCCGAGGCTGCCCGCAACGCCGATGAAGTAGCAAGGGTAACCAAAGGCTTAGCTGAGAAAATGTGGTGGGATTTATAATCTAACAAACAGAAATCAAATGAGAAAAATAGCATTCTACGCCCTGCTTCTGGCCTTTGGTAGTTTCTTCCTTACGGCCTGCTATGATGAACCAGATTTCATCAAAGACAACACTACGCCCACCGGGGTGGGTAGCGCGCCGGTGAGCGCCAATGAGCTGCGGGACCTGAACACCAACGCCGCCATCTCTACCTCTAATAACGCAACCACCACGAAATACACAGCCGGTACAGAAATACGCTATGAATTGCAGTTCTTTTCTGAATCTCCGGTGAAAGAAATTAACGTGTACGAAACAGTGGGCACCGGTCAGCGGACCAAAGTAAGGACCTATCCTTACCAACCGGCCTTCTCCAAAACAGACCGCACCGATACATTGATTGTGTCCTATACCGTTCCGCAGGCACCCGTGGATACCAATGTTAAAATTGAAACCGAGGTCCTGAACCAGAACAACCTGAACGTGATCCGGACCCTATGGATCAGATTAAAGCAGTAGCAGTATTTTAAAATATTCAAAAGAAAAGCCTCCAGAAATTCTGGAGGCTTTTCTTTTGGTATAAGCTCCTGGTGTATACTATGTTTTGGACTTGATTTTCAGGAAAGAAGCTTAAAACAGAATTGAGGTAGTATACGCATGGTTTGGGTAGTTTTTATACTCCTGGCAATGCGCAGATGCTTCTGATCTGATGCTTGTCTAAAGATTTAACTAACGTTTTTTACCTGATCCAGAAAGTAGGGTATGAAGGCACCATTTTTCGATGTGCAGCTTTCCTCTTCTTCTAAGATAGACTTACAGATGTTGCAGTTTTGATAATAATTAGCATAAGTTTTTAATGATATTTTATGTATTAACAAATGATTAAAATAAGATTAAATTTTTTTAGAAGGTGTGTAGGAGATAAATGATTTTATCAATATACTTCAAAATGAATATTTATTGCCTTTCCCAAACAAACAACAAATCCTCCTAACAAACCTTTAAAAACGCATGAAAAAAACAGTACTCCTTTTACTCATGCTAATTTCTGCCTGGAGCATGGCCTATGCTCAACAGCGAGAAATCAGCGGTAAAATCACTTCCTCAGATGACGGAAGCGGACTGCCGGGCGTAAGCGTGGTAGTCAAAGGCTCCACCACCGGTACTTCCACCGACGCTGACGGAAACTTCAAATTACGCGTACCCGATGAAGCCGCTGTTCTGGTACTTAGCTACCTGGGCTATGTGACCAGAGAAGTACCGGTGGCCGGGCAAAGCTCATTCAATCTGACCTTGTCGCCAGATAACCAGCAACTGAATGAAGTAGTGGTTACTGCTTTGGGCATTGAGCGCAGCGAGCGCTCTTTAGGGTATTCCACGCAGGAAGTGAAAGGAGAGGACCTCACCTTCACAAAACAGCAGAACGTGCTAGGCGCACTAGCTGGTAAAGTAGCTGGGGTACAGGTGACGGGTTCATCTGGGGCAAGCATGGGTGGTACTCAGAAAATTAAGATCCGTGGGGTAAACTCTATCACCGGTGGAGGCGAGCCGCTGATTGTGATAGATGGAACTCCAATTTCTAACTCCAACTTTGCCGGCAGCGACAGAGCAGACTACGGGAACTTGGGCCAAGACATCAACCCAGAAGATATAGAGTCTGTGAACGTTCTGAAAGGCCCAACTGCTTCTGCTCTTTACGGCATGCGCGGTCAATATGGTGTTATCATGATTACTACCAAAAAAGGTGCAAAAGGTGCTAAGAAGGTATCTGTACAGTTGAATTCTGCTTTCAGTATGGAGAAAGCAGGCAATTTTATGCCGATGCAGAATCTATACGGTGGTGGTTCCAGCCAGACCTGGCGCACACTTCCTAATGGTCAGAAATATGTAGATATGAGCATTGATGAAAGCTGGGGACCTAGAATGGATGGTACGTTAGTGCGCCAGGTGTTCAGTTTTTATCCGCAGGATCCAGAATACGGCCAGTTAACTCCGTTTGTAGCGCATCCAGATAACATTGAAGATTTCTACGAGACAGGTACTAATCTGAATAACGGAATCTCTGTCTCTGGCGGAAATGAAAACTCAACATTCCGCTTAAGTTTTAATGATACCAGAATTACAGGGGTAGAGCCTAATACTTGGTTAGACAGAAACAACCTTGGGCTGAGCGCTTCACTTGATTTAAACAAAAAGCTGAGTTTGTCTACCAATATTAACTACGCCAGAAACAAAGCGCAGCGTCCTTCCCAAGGATCAGAGTGGGGAGCAAGATACCTGGTGCAGTGGTTCCAGCGAAATGTAGACATGAGCCGTCTTGAGAACTACAGATATCCAGATGGATCAATTCTGAACTGGAATTTAAGTCGGCCTAATGCTACAACCGGCGAGATCACCAACTTCACAGGGCTGTATTGGGATAACCCGTATTTTGATGCGTATGAAAATCTAAGTAATGATAGAAGAGATAGGTTCTTTGGAGATGTAGGGTTAACCTACCAGGTATTGCCAGATCTGAAGTTGAGCGGATTTGTTCGCTCAGACATGTACACCCAACAGATTGAGACCAGAATTGCCTTTGGAGGAAGAAGAGTTCCGGCTTACACAAATGGGAAGTATCAAGGTAGAGAAATGAACTATGAGTTTCTGGCGCAGTATTCCAAAGAGTTTGGAGATTTCTCTTTAGAGGCGAACTTAGGTGCCAACTTATTTGACCGAAGATACACAGACGTGGTTGGAGCTACTGCTGGTGGATTATCTAGCCCAGGATTTTATAATCTGGCTGCGTCAAGAGACAGACCAGTTGTTTCCTCTAATTTAACCAGAAAGAAAATTGCCAGTGGCTATGGAATGGTGTCCTTAGGATATAAAGACACGTATTTTTTAGATGCGTCTTTAAGAAGAGACCATTCTTCCACTTTGCCAGACCCTTACTGGTTCCCTTCTGTTTCAGGCTCCTTTGTGTTTAGCGAACTATTGAAATGGAAGCCTTTGTCTTTAGGTAAATTAAGAGCAAGCTATGCCCAAGCCGGCAGCGATGTAGCCACCTATGCCACTTCTTTTAACTATGGGGTAGGCGGAGTATACAATGGGATTAATACATTATTCATAAGAGACAACCTGGTTAATCCAGAGTTAGAGCCAGCATTTGCCAATTCTTACGAGGCTGGGGTTGATCTGAAATTCTTTAACGGTAGATTGGGGATAGACTTTACGTATTACCTGCAAAGAAACAAAAGCCAGGTGCTTTCTTTTGACATATCCGGGGCAAGCGGTTACGGTTCAACCGATATCAATGCCGGGCTTATTGAAAACAAAGGAATTGAACTCTCTCTTACCGGTACTCCTATTCAGACAAGCAAATTCTCCTGGGATGCCATTTTCAACCTGAACAGAAATGAGAGTATGGTGAAGGAGCTGACGCCAGGCTCAAATGTGTACATCTACGATCAAAGCACTTACTCAGGCGTTACCGCATACCTGAACTCTTACGTTGGTCAGCCCTTCGGAAGCCTGATAGGAAAGGCCTATAGGAGAGATGAAGCCACCGGTAAAATCCTGCTAGATAAAGCCAACTTGCCAACCTTCACAGAAGCCAACCATAATTTTGGGAGTGTTCTTCCTGATTTCACGGGTGGTTTCCAGAACACCTTCCGCTTTGGCAAGTTTGACCTAAGTGCTATGATAGATTACCAAATGGGCGGTCAATTCTTCAGCAGATCACGCATGCTGGCTGTGAAAACAGGTATGGCTCCTGAAACTGCTGCTTTGAATGACAATGGAAAGAACGTGCGTGATCCTCTTTCTGAGGGTGGTGGTGTAAAAGTAAGCGGAATCTATGCTCCAGGTACTGTGATTAATGGGCAAGATGTAAGCGGTCAGGAGTTCAATGGCTACGTAGACGCCAGAGCCTATTACAGAACTACTCTGGGTACCCATGTGTATGAAGAATGGATCTATGACGCTTCTTACATCAAACTGAGAGAAATCCGCTTAGGATACACCATTGACAAAGCTTTGCTGAAGAGCCTGCCTATTCAGAACATAGGAATTGCATTCATCGCCCGCAACGTGGCGCAACTGTGGCAGAAGGCACCTAAAGGATTAGATCCGTCTGAACTTTCCACCGGTGCACAGGCTATCAGCTGGTATGAGTCTGGGCAGTCAAATACAGTTCGCTCTTACGGAGTTAACTTAAACATCACTTTTTAAGGCGTAGCATCATGAAAAAGATATATATTCTGGCCCTTGCCTGCTTAACACTAGGTGGGTGCGTAGATTTTGAAGACGATATTAACTTAAATCCTAACTTACCAACTCAGGCGTCTAACACCCAGTTAATCGCCAACGCAGAATTGGCACTGCCAGGATTGAGCTCTGTGCCGCAGGGCGAGTATTTTGCGCAATATCTATCAGAGACGCAGTACCCTAACTTGTCCTTATACAACCAGGTGAGCGCAAGCTTTTATGGTCTGTACCAAGGCCCCCTGATGAACCTGGAGGCGGTGCTTACTTCTCAGAATCTGGATGTCAAGGAAGGGCCTGTTGTAAACCAATTAGCGGTTGCCAAGATATTGAAGGCTTATTATTTCTGGCACGTCACCGACCGTTGGGGAGATGTTCCCTTCTCCGAGGCTTTGAAAGGAAGGGAAGGCTTCACTCCTAAATATGACACTCAGGAGTTCATCTACAATAGTCTGTTCGCCTTGTTAGAGGAAGCAGATAAGCAGATAGTTGTTCCGGGGAATATCACCAATGATATCATCTACGGCGGTGATATGGCCAAGTGGAAGAAGTTTGGAAATACCGTGCGGTTGTTAATGGCATTAAGGTTGTCCAAAGTGAACCCTACCAAAGGACAGGAAGAGTTCAATAAGGCGCTTACGGCAGGTATAATGACTTCCAACGCTGATAACTTTGTCTTCAAGCACTTAGCCGAGGCCGCCAATGAGAACTACTGGTATGACCAGATCAATGATCAAAGAAGACAATGGTGGGCCTTGAGCAACACGTTAGTGGATAAGTTGAAGCCGGTAGATGATCCTCGTTTGGCCGTTTACGGCAACAAGAACTCTGCGGGTCAGTATGTTGGGCAGGAGTTTGGGAAAACCGAAAACCTGAGCACCACTTCTGTTTCGCTTCTTGGCAGTGCTATCTGGAAGCAAGATGCCCCAATCTACCTGGTTACCTTTGCACAGGCTTTATTTGCCAAAGCCGAGGCAGCTAAAATTGGCTGGATTTCCGGTGGAGACGCCGAAGCAAAAACAAACTACGATCTAGCAATTCGGAATTCTGTCATTCAATGGACTGTAAGCCCAACCTATTCTGAAGCCAATGCAGTGGCGGCCGCCAATGCTTTGCTTGCCAAACCAGGGGTAGAGTACAATCCGGCTACCGGATATGAGCAGATTGCTGAGCAGCGGTGGATTCATTTATTCATGCACGGATTTGAAGCTTGGGCCGAATGGAGACGTACAGGCTACCCAAATGAACTGATCAGCCCTGGCGGAAAAGCCATTCCAACCAGACAAGGATACCCAACCACTGAAGAGTTTAACAACACTGCAAACTACAAAGAAGCTGTACAACGCCAATTTGGTGGTGTAGATGGGCTATATGGCAAAGTTTGGTGGGATAAAGACTAAACGTATCCACATCTGATAAAAACAACAAAGGCCGGTACTATACCGGCCTTTGTTGTTTTGGGGCAGTTTCAAGAAAAGCGGTAAGAAAACGCTCAACTTACTGCTCATCAAAGAACGCGATGAGCGAGCCTACGTAACTCTCTTCCCAGCCCTGGGATATGTCTTCGTAGGCTTCGTCTGGGATGTTGGTGTGGCGCACTTCCAGGGAGCAGCCTTGTTTGTGCGGGTGCAGCTTGATGGTGACAATAGAATCCTCTGGTTCTCCTTCAAAATACCACTGCTGCACTATCTTCTTGTTTTCCTCAAACTCCAGGTTTTTGCCCACAATACTGCCTTCCCAGAGTGAGAACTCAGAGCCGGGCTGGGTAGACATTTCGGCTTTGTCACCGGTCCAGATCTCCAGGGTGATGGGGTTGGTAAGGGCAATGTATACTTCTTCTGGGGTGGCAGGTATGGTGAAATATTTCTTGAAGTCTTTCATGTGGCTGATGTTTGTGTAAAGGTAAAACCGCTTTTGACTTCTGGGATTATTTTATCTCAGTGATTTGCCCTTGCGGAGAAATCTTGAATCGTTTGCGGGTGACGGTAGACTTTCTGGTGTTGGGCACTTCGTTGCTCTGCGCATCAACCTGCCAGCGGGTAGTGCTGTCTACGTGCACAATGGTGTAGTCTTTCTGAATGGTGTACTGCTCACTATGCTTGATGCCGGGTTCTTCCCCGCAAGGGGTGAACTTCAGATCCTGCTCATCCAGAAGTAGGCCCGCCTGGTTATAGGTCCTGATTCTGGGAAGCGTCTCGTCGGCCGGATAAAGCACCAGCAGGGCGGTTATTTCCTGGTTGACTGGGAGCCGCCGGTAAGGCAGTTCATGGGGTTTCAGGTACGTGCTGGCAACGGTGGTATCTAACCGGGAGCCGGTGGTGTAAGCAAACCCACAGGTGGCGGTAAATGGCAATGGGAGAACTGGCAACTCAGAAGCAAACTCTGTAAAGGACACTGCTGGGGAAGCATCCACCACTTGCTCGGCAATGGGGTTGATTTCAGACTGCGAGGTATTGTCTCGGGAGCAGGAGAAGAAGACAAAGAAAGAAAGCGTCAAACACGGGAATAGTTTTCTCATAGCAGCTTTATACGGGAAGTACTATATAAGAGGATTGGCCCTCGGGTGTAAGAATTTCCGGTTTGAAGGCGTGTATTGTTGGTAGAAAGCTGTTTTGCTGACCCTTTTTGCAAATAGTTCTAAAAGGAGAGCAAGTAAAATGTCCTCTTTGCCGGATTGGCTGATACTTTCCAACGTCCTCGCTCGCCTCTGGCGAGTGTGGGTTACTTGCGGTGTCTCGCCGCTAAGAATACATTTATAATAGATCGTATAGCAGCCAGAGGCTGCCAAGTAACTCACACTCGCCGGAGGCGAGCGAGGGATTGATTTGCGGGAATGAGGATGCTTTCAGGCTGAGCGAAGAGAAAAGCCCTGTAAATACGTTTAAACTAAAGTAGCCCCGAGGGTTTGGTCACAAAAAAGCCGCAACCTCTCTTTAAGGCTGCGGCTTTTCTTTGGCTTGTCAACTACGGATTATTCCTCGTCTTCTGGTTGGGCAGTTCTATTGGTTTGAGGCCGTTTGTTGTTTTGTTCGGCTTCTCTGTTCATCTCCATGATGTCTACTGGTTGGGAGAAGTCGCCCAGCAGGTGCTTAGAGAAATAATCGGCGGTCATCCAGAAGGAGTACTCGGTCATGTCACCGTAGCCGTGGCGCTGGCCGGGCATGATCACCAGGTCAAAGCGTTTGTTGGCTTTGATCAGGGCATCGGCCATTCTGATGGTGTGGGCCGGATGCACGTTGTTGTCCACGTCGCCGTGGGTGAGCAGCAGGTGGCCTTTCAGGTTCTTGGCCAGTTCTGGGTTCTTGTCAATGGCATACTGGAAGGTAGTGTCGCCTTTGGCCGAAATCACTTCTTTCACGCCGTGGTGCTTCTCAGACCACCAGCGGTTGTAGATGTTGTTCTCGTGGTTTCCGGCGCCCGATACGGCTACCTTGAAGAAATCTGGGTACACCAGCATGGCAGCTGTAGACATGAAGCCTCCGCCGGAGTGACCGGTGATGCCCACGCGGTTAATGTCAATGAAGTCGTATCTGTCGGCTAATTGCTCAACGGCGGCTTTCTTATCGGCGAGGCCGTAGTCACGCAGGTTGCCGTAGCCGTAGGTGTGGTACCACTTAGAGCGGGCCGGGTGACCGCCGCGGTTTCCTACGGTGATTACAATGAAGCCCATCTGAGCCAGGCGGTCCATGCGGTCCATACTGCGGCCGAAGGCTTTGTTCACAGCCTCGGTCTGCGGACCCGGATAGATGTACTCAATGATGGGGTACTTTTTGGTAGAGTCGAAATCAAAAGGCTTGTACATGACGCCGTACAGATCAGTCACGCCATCATCGGCTTTCACCGTGAACGGCTCCGGGAACTTGTACCCGGCGGCCATGAGGCGGGACAGATCGGTTTTCTCCAGGTCCATCACTTTCTTGCCGTTGCTGTTGTACAGCGCAGAAACGGGCGCAGTATTCACGCGGGAGGAGGTGTTCACGAAGAACTTGCGGCTATCGTTCATGCTCACCTGATGGTCAAAGTTGCCGCTGTTAAGCAGTTTCAGGCCAGAACCGTCAAAGTTGATGCGGTACAGGTGCAGGTAGTAGGGGTCTTCCTTGGCTTCGCGACCGTTGGCGGTGAAGTACAGCACGCGGGCGTTGTCATCTATCCCGATGATTTCCTCGCAGTGGAAAGGGCCGGATGTAATCTGGTTTTTCAGTTTGCCGTTGCCGTCATACAGATAGAAATGGCCCCAGCCATCGCGCTCAGACCAGTGGATGAGTTCGTTGCCGCCGTTCACCAGGCCTACGCGGCTTACTTCCACGTAGGTGTTGAAGCGCTCGTCGATTAACGGCTTCACGGTTCCGGAAGGAACATCAAGAGACAATACGTCAATCTTTTTCAGGTCGCGGCTGGTGCGGGTGAAATAGACCTTGTTGTTGGTGCCGTGCCACAGATTGGCGCGGAACTCGTCATCGCGGGAGCTTTGCTTGGCTGGTGCTGGCCACACCGAGATTTCCTGGTCTTTAAAGGCCGCCGTGCTGATCTTTTTAGAGGTCTTTTCCGCAAAATTGAACAAAAGTAGCTCCCGGATGGGGGCTTCTTTCTCGCCGGGCATGTGGTACTTGTAGGTTTCCAGCGCCGGACGGCCAGCGGCAGTGTGGTGCAACACCCAAAGATCTTTCACTTTGCGAGCATCGGTGCGGGTCATGATGAAGTATTTGCTGTCCGGTGACCACATGATGAAGGCCGGTTTGCGGTTCTTCTTGTTTTTCTCCCGCTCCACGTTGGTTTCGCCCTGAGAGTCGCCGTAAGAGTAGTTCTCCACACCGTCGGTGGTGAATTTGTGCTCTACAATGGTAGAGTCTTTCTCGTTTTTGAGGGCTTTCTCGTAATTGGCGCGGTCCATCCAGTAGAGGTTGTGCTCCTTGGCGAACACCACAAACTTCTGATCTGGCGAGATAGACGCCCAGTTAGGCTTGCGCTTGGGCTTGTTGTAATCCTTCAGTTCGGTCAATTGACGGGTAGCCAGGTTGTACTGGAAGTAGAAGGTTTTTTTCTCCAATGAGTCGGCGGCCTTTTTGTCTGTGCGGTCTTTCTTTACCTGGTCAATGGTGCTCTTTACCTCAAACTGAACGTTCTTCTCGTCTTCGGTGAACTTAAGGTTCTCAATGGGCAAATGCTGGGCATCGAAGGGGTCACGTACCACTAAGGTAATGTCGGCGGCCAGTTTATCGGTGTTGAAGATGGCCTGCTTGGACTTGGCGGCCGGGTCTACAATGTACCAGTTTTTGCCGTTGGGGGTCTCATACATGTACCAGAACCGATCTGTCTTTTTAAGCCAGTGCGGATCCAGGCTGGTGGTGAAAATGAGTTTTTCCAGCTTTTTAGGCGAGAAACGGGAAGCCAGCTGGTAGTTGGCTTTAGCAGGTTGTGGGGTTTGGGCGTGCAGCCCCAGGCTGGTCCATAACACTACGGCCAGCGTGTAAACAAGTCTCATGAAAAAGGTTTGTGTAAGGTAGAATGATGGGTGTAAGAATATGAGCAGTTTTACCAAACTTAAAGCTAAACAAAAAGAGCCAATATCAGGAGGTTGACATTGGCTCTTTCTGTTTAATTGATTGAATAACTGTAGGAGAGGCTTCTAAAAGCCCTCTGAAGGAGAGAACTTACTGTGCCTTCTTCCGCTGAAAGAGGTAACTAACCCCCAGGCTGGTAGACTGCGTGTTGATAGAATACGCAGGGCGGGTAGAAATATCATTAGCGGTATACAACACGGCTACGTCTAGTTTATTAAACAGCACAATTCCGGCCCTGACTGAGTAAGAGTACCAGAATGTTTGCGGTGTTTCATAGCCATCTGCCACGGTTGTGGTTTGGGTGCCGTCATTGCTGAAGTAATTGACAGTCGTAAATCTATCTTTGAAGTAGTGCGCGTAAGTACCAACTACTCCTGCCGCCAGGTACATTTTCAGCTTGTCTGAGTTAAAGAAGTTATAAAGCACCTGCGGGTTAAGCGACGCCGTGAGTTGTGAGTACTCATAGGTGTAGAGGGTAGTGATAGGAGAGTGGGTATAGCTCACTTCCTTTCTTAAGCTGGGGTTGGCCCAGGTAACCGAAAGCTCAGTTCTGATAACCAGGCGCTGCGTGGCAGGATTAGCGAAGGCATCCAGCCCAACGGTTAGTTTAGGAAGGTAAGAATCCTGCTGGGTAGCGCCATCGGCAAATTTGCTTTCGCTGTCCTGGCTCATAGTGGTTCTGTTAAGCCATAGGCCCGCCACAAATCTGGTTCTGGATTTCTTCGCAAATGCTGTGGGGCTAGCCTTGGTTTCTTCCGGTCCGTTGATGTGCCGTACCAAGGCCAACAGGTTCTGCGCGGTATAAGTAGTGGACTTTATCTTCCGAAGGAAATCTTCAGTGCCCACCCCATTTTTGATAGCACTGGCCCAGAGTTGGTTCATGTAAATAGGATCTGTGGCCATCTGGTTCTGTTGCCCCACGGCATAATACTTTCTGTAGACCAATTCCTGCGGAGGGGTGCCCTCTTTGTGTTCTTGTAGGTAAAAACGGGTCTTTACTACATCTGTATAAGACAAAAGAGTAACCTTGGGGCCTGCGTACTCCACCTTCAGGAAAACTGTGGCTCTGGTGGAGGTGGTATCCGGACCATGGCTCAAACCCGACAAATCCACTGATCCCATGGAAATCCTTGTGTCCTGGCTCTGGAAGGCTTCAAGTCCGGTAATCTGAACGTAACGGCTGGTGGCAGGGGTGAACTTTTGTTCAGTACTGCCGGAGGCAGTGGCTTTGAAGGTAATCTCTGTGGGGTTGCGCAGCCACTCCCGGTGGTCTATGAATCCCCTCAGGGTATCGCCGGCGATGGCCACCACCAACCCCGGCCTGAAGTTATTTTGGGCTTGTAAAAGAAACGAGCAGAGAAAAAGGCAAAGGAATAGCGTAAAGGTTCTTTTCATGTAAAGAATCTAAAAATGGAATATTGAATGTTGAATAAAAGGAATGGGAGCTTACTTTTTCACGCCGCGCGTCATTTCCCGTTTGCCGGGAGGGCCGGGCAATGCTTCTACCGTAAAGCCGGCGGCTTTCAGGCTGCGTTTGAAGCTTCCTTTGGCGCAGTAAGTGACCAGGGTACCGCCCGGGGCGAGGCAATCATACATTTTCTGGAAGACGGCATCGGTCCAGAGGTGGGGCTGTTTCTCCGGGGCGAAGGCATCAAAATAAATCAGGTCATAGCTTTCCGGGGCCGGAGCGAAGGTTTCCAGATCGGTTTCCAGCTTGCGGAGGGTAAACGAGGAAGTAATAGAAACCGGCTGCTCCCAGGGAGCGGCGTGAAGCGGGCCGAAGAAGTCCAGCAACTCGGGGTTGAGGATGAATTTATCGAACTGGAGTTGCGCTACCACCTCTGGGGTCAAGGGGTACTTTTCCAGCGTGTCATACTGCACGGTAGCGCCAGAGGCCAGGGTGTGTTGCAGGGTGAGCAGGGCGTTTAGGCCGGTACCAAACCCCACTTCCAGCAGGCGCACGGTAGAAAGGCGCTCCAGGGTAGCCTCTAGACCCATCTTAATGAATACGTGCAAAGACTCCTGCAATGCCCCGTGCACTGAGTGGTAATGCTCATTCAGTTCAGGCACGTACAGCGTGGTGGAGCCGTCTTTGGTTTGTCTTACTTCCAGGTCCATGGGGTGAAATTAGGAATTGGGAATCAAAGTTAAGAATGGAGACGGAAGGCACCCCTGTTTTAGCCCTGTTTTCTGGAAGATAGACTAAAAACAACTCTCAGCCTCAGGAGCAATAAACCAGCAAATGGCAAGAGACAAAGCATACTTCACCCCAGGGCGATATGAAGAAATTCTTAATTCCTAATTCTCAATTCTCAATTCCTAATTAATCTACGTAGCCTTCGTACTGGATACTGCTCACCCGGCCTTTAGCCAGATTAAACCTGAGCCATAGGTTTTGCTCTACGTCGCAGACTTCCACCACATTCCTGTTCTCTTTGATAAACAGTTTATAGCCTTGTAGTTTCTGCAACAGTTCCTGTCTGGTACAGCCTACTTTAATCCCGTTTTTAAGGGGGAGGTTAGGGCTTTTGATATCGGCGAAGGAAAGCAGGAAGCGCTTGGTGTACATAGGGTAATACAGCTCTACGGTGCTGGAGTCAAAGTTGAGCTGGAAAAGCGTGTCTATGTACCGGGCGTTGTGCACGTTGGTGATGGTGTCTTTCAGAACCTGGGTGGCCGTGCGTACCTGGGCGGTATAATGCCGCAGGGCAGGTTCCTCTTCCTCAGTCAAGAAAGGATTGGAAATAAACTCAATGGCTTTCAATACCTCGGGGTTGTCTTCTGCCAGCGTTTCTACGCGCTCATAGAAGGCCTGCATGCTGGCCGTATTGTTAAAGTACCGCTGAGGAGCTGGTTTGGGACTGTTAGTGCGCGGTTTAGGCAACACCGCAGCTACCCGGGGAGAATCAGGTTGTTGTCTGGTTTGACAATCACCATATACCCAAATAGGGAGCAAACACAAAAGCATTATCAGCCGCCGCATACCAGTACAGAAACAAAAAAGAGGTTTAGTCAGGAAGGTAGATTTTATACGGGGAAACCTCGTGTAAAGCTACACAGAAGTGCCACAATTCTTTTGGTTAGACCATTGAACGTGCGGTTACCCTCTGTATACCTCCAAAATTCTGTTCTGATTTTTGGTGAGTAAGAATAAGCTTATGGGTACGAGTACTGGAGTTCTATTTGTAATATAGCCAAAACCAGCCTGAAAGACAAGGCCGTTTGGGGCTGGTTTTCCTGGATCAGCTCAAAAACAGTAGAAACCCGGAGGCCGCTATTTGCGGAATCTGCCTTCGGCGGGCGGGCGGCCGGCCATGGCCTCGTTGCTGCTCTCGTGCGGTAACTCCCTTATCTCAAACCTCACAGAATTGTGGTTGGGCGTTACGGGCTGGCCAAAGGTATCGGCGTACTCCTGGGTGATCTCGGCCCCATAGAAGATGATGAGCGAGGAATAGTAAACCCAGGAAAGCAGGATGACCATAGACCCGGCGGCCCCGTAGGAACTGCTGAAATCACTTTGACCAATGTACCAGCCAATCAGGTACTTGCCCAGCAGGAAGAGGAACGCGGTTACCAAAGCGCCCACCCACACATCGCGCCAGCGGATGTGGGCATCTGGCAGGTATTTATAAATCAATGCAAAGAGCAGCGTGATAAAGCCCAGGGAGACCGCAATGTCCAGTATGTATATGAACACAATAGCCAGGCCAGGAAGTAGTTTCTGCAGGTAATCGGTTAGGATTCCCAGGACGGCACTCACTACCAAGCTTACCAGCAGTAAAAAAGACATACTCAGAATGAGCCCAAAAGACAGGACCCGGTCTCTTACCAGTTTCAGGATGCCGTTCTTAGGTTTGGTCTGGAGGTTCCACACCTGGTTCAATGATTCCTGCAGGGTGACAAAAATGGTAGTGCCGGCAAACACCAACGTACCAATACCCACCCAGGTAGCCACCGGGTTAGGGCCTTCCAGATGCAGTTTGGTAATCATAGTCTGGATCTCGGTGGCGGCTTCTGGGCCTACCAGGCCTTTGATCTGGTTGTAGAGCTGCCCGGTGACTGCCTCCTCGCCAAAGAAATAACCAGCGGTGCGTACCACTATGAAGAGAAGCGGAGGCAAAGAGAAGATAGTGTTATAGGATAACGCTGCCGCCAGCCGCAACGAGTTGTTCTTCATGAACTCTCCCGCAGAGTTGGTGATAAGACCTAAGATGCTTTTTGCGGTATACTTTGCCATTCGCTTTTTCTGATATGTCTTACGTGAACCTACGGGAACAAGTGCCCAATTGTTGATAAAAGGGGCCTTTTGTAGATACCTGCGGCGATGCCGAAGAAGCAAATAGGCGGGATTTTGGCGAATAAATACCTTTGGCTAGCAAGCTGTTGATGAGCAAAGCACCAAGAGCTGCGGGGTGATGCCTCTGTTTGCCAGGCTTGGTTTACTGGAAGAACAGACCCAACTGTCCGGTGGCCAGAAAGTGCGCCCGCAGGCCGTTTTCGGTCACAAACATGGTATCTGGCTCAAGAGTGAAATTGGAACCGCGCAGCACCAGTTTGTCCTGAAGCTGGGTTTCTTTCAGGCCGGTTTGCAGGGCTTGGCGCACGGTAGTCAGCTGGCCTTTTACAGGGAAGGTCATTTGCTGTTCTACCTGCGTTCTGAATTTATTCTGCAGAAGCCAGTTGGCGGTTTTTACCAGTTGGTCGCGGGTTTGGAGGGTATAAGACAAGTCGCGCACTTTTATCTCCTGGGAGGCCGCGTCATAGTAAGGGGTGCCCTGTAGCCAGACTTTGCCGTTCAGCTTTTTGGTGATGAAACCAGCCTTGGACTGACCGCTTACATCCAGGGCCAGCAGCAACTGCGTGCCTTTGCCGGTTACCACAATGTCATGCACAGTGAGCTGGTGTTTGCCGTTCTCAAAAGAGAACGACTGGCCTTTGAGTTCTTTCTGCAAAACCTGGGTCAGGTAACCGTAGGAGACATCGCTGGAGACGTTGAGCTGGGCTACCGGCGGCAGGTTACGAACAGCCGTAAAGGCCGGCAGCGCCACGGGTTTGCTGGGCGCGGGTTTCTGGCCGGGTAAAACCCTCACCAGGGCCTCTATCCCAATCTGCAAGCTCAATACATCTTTCTGCAATTCAATGGGCGTGAGTTTCACTGCCCGGGGCTCCATGGCAAGCCAGGCATTGTACTGGGAGTTGATCAACACCGGTGCCTGTAATTGGCTCCAGGCTTGGGACAGATAGGTTTTAAGCGGAACCCGTTTCTGCAGTTCCTGGTCCAATTGCTGGAGCATGGGATTGAGCTGGGCTTTCAGACGGGGCTCTATAAACGGAGCCAGGTTTATTTTCAAAGGTCCCAGAGAGAAAGTGGGCTTGCGTTCGCCCCAGGAGAAATCACCGGAGGAGTAGCTTTTTAAGACATAATCTGGCAGAATCTGGAGCCGGGTCTCGGTGCGCACCGTCATCTCAAACTCGGTTTCCTCTGTTTTCTGCAGCTTTTTGCAGAATTCACAGGCATTCCATTGCCAACGGCCCTTGGCCCAGATCCGGAGGGGTACTTCGGTGTAAAGTTTGCTGGACTCGGCCCGCATGTTGATGGGGCCGGTTTTGGTGACTTTCACCATGAGGTCATCGTCTTCCAGGTTGTTGTCCAGGTACAGGACCTCTTTCATTTCCTGGTTCAGGCGTTCTTCCAGGGCAGCAACCGAGATAGAAACCGGTAAGGTAATGGTGGAAAGCGGTGGCTCTGGCAGCGGTTGGGGGCTTACCGCAGTGCCGGGGTTGGTGTCTGCCAGCGTTGTAGATTTTTGACAGCTTACCAATTGGCCCGAGGCCAGCAAAATAGAAACGAAATAAAGAAAGCAACGCCTGCGCATGCTGTAAAATTAAGGGACGGAAGACAAAGCCGAAAGCCTTGTTTTCAGGCCAGGTCAGGAAAAACAGCCTTAAAACCGGCTACGCTTTGCAGGCCAGCAGGCGGTCCAGCATTTTCCTGACCTCGTCTTCCGAGGACAACAAACTGCAATGCCGCAAAGTGCCCTTGAAATACATAGCAAAAAACGGGGTGCCGGTGAGTTTTACCTCCTGGCTGGAAACCGGATTTTCAGAGGCGTCCATCTGCAGGAAGGTCACGTCTTTGTACTTGGGATCCTCAGAAAATTGCTTGAAAGAGGGTGCCAGCAGTTTGCAAATCTCGCAGTCCTCATCTATGAACTTGACAATTACCCGTTCGCGCTGAAAGATGATGGAACGTAGCTCGTTGTCAGACGATATCTGAATGGCCATTAGGATAAAAGTTGGTTAAACTATACTTAACGAGGATTCAATTGCGGAGGTTAAGGCTGGTGCCGGCTTAGCGGAAAACACGGGTCCTTGGTTTGGGCCTGGTGCTGCAGGTGTTTTGAGGCTAGTTTTCTCTAAAAACGCAGAAAACAGATAGAAGCGCAGAGCGGGTTCTCAGGTGCCTGGTTTCAACTCCTGGCCTAGGCCTGCTGCAGGAGCCACTCTTTGCGGAGAATGGGAGCTTGCCAGATGGCATCGGCCAGTTCCTGGTCTGAGGAGAACTGAAGCTGGGTAAGACAGCGGGCCTCTACTGAGAGTTGGATCTGCTTCACCTCAAACGGCCAGGGTTCTACCAGCACCGGGCCGGTTTTCAACTGCGTTACCTCATACCTGATCTGGTCTGGGCCGTTGCTTATTTCCAGAGCGCGTTCCATTTCGGGTAGTTCGTTGCGGCAGAGAATCAGGGAGAAGCGGTCGCACCACTGCATGAAGTCATAGGCGTACTGGGCATCGGCTTTGGAAATCTTCAGCTGCTGGCGCCATTTCTTCTGGCAGGAGCGCTGCTCATCCAGGAACTCGTCCCAGAGCTTTTTTTTGCCTCGTAGTTCCTCGTACAGAAAAGACAAATGCATGCTGGTCAGCAGACTGCGCCAGCGGCCCTGGAACCTGGCCTCTTTCATGACCTGCTGGGCCTGCTCCAGGCAGAAGGGGAGTTGGGTAAAGTTAGCGGGGGCTCCGGCCGGGGTGAGGGCATACCGCCCAGACCAGTCTTTCTGGCCATCATCATGCTGGGCTATGGCGGCTAAGGTCTGCATGAAGTGCAATGGCTTTTTTTCTGGCTGCCACGCAAATCCAATCTCGGCGGCCAATAGTGCGTGTGCCTGCTGGAAAACAATCTCCCATCCTTTCTCGTGCGGATTTACAATCATAACCTCTTTCTGCCGTAACGTTTGCCGCGTTTTTTAACTGATTCTAAAACGGAAAGGTTGTGGTGCTTAGGCAGATATGCTGCAGATGATTTCTGCCTGATTCCCGCAAAAAGGCCTTAAAACAGAGAGCAGCCGGAATACCATAGGCTCTGCAGTTGAGAACTGTGGCAAGGAGGGCAGAAAATAAAAAGCCCGGCGCTAGAGACTAGTGCCGGGCCAGGTAAGTTAGGGTAATTCTGGGACTAGAACACAAAGCCCAGACGCAGGCCGCTGTTCACGGTAGGGCGCAGTCTTAGAGAGCCTCCTTCGCCGTCAATGGTGGTGTTAGGACCACTTTCTGGATTGATTTCCACATCTCCTTCTTTTCTGTACTGTAGACCGAAACCGAACTCCACGCCCAGGTACACGTGACGGGCGAAGTAGTAATCAGCACCGGCTACGGCTCCTAACCCAAACCCGAAGTAGTTGCGGTTGGTGATGTTATTTCCGCCGTTAGACCAGGCACCGTCAATCTCGTAGTTATCGCCTTCCTCGTTGGCCGAGAACTTGGTGAAGCTTAGCTCAGCGCCTACGTAAGGAGACAAGCGCTCTGTGCCCGCAAAGTGTTTCTCAATACCAGGAGCCAGCACAAACAGGGTAGAAGTACGGCTGAAATCATCGTCTTCAGTGTCATTCTGAACATCCAGGATAAAAGAAGCCCTGATTGCCGTGTTGGGGGCCAGGAAGTAACGGCCGCGCAATTGGTTTAGGCCTAAACCAACGGTGTTGGTACCAGTCAGATTCAATTGGACTTCGCCGGTTACCTCACCAGCCGCCGGTTTAATCCCGCCGCCGTCCTGGGCAGATGCCCCAAAGGCAAGGGAGAAGCAAAGCGCAGCAGCTGAAAAAACTTTCTTTAACATAGCTTTAATAGTATATAAGGGGGTAAAAGAAAGCTCAATATTAAGGAAGCAATATCTATTTACAGCAAGTTTTGGTAACCAATAGAAGGTTTGCTTCTTTATCCTGCTGCTAATGAACCAGATAGATTTGAAGTGTAGAAAAAGCCGCTTTCTCTATGTGGCTTAGGTCACAGAGGAGTGTTTTAGCTGGCAGTTCCCGGGCTGTTTTGGAGAAAACAGGTGAAAAACAAAGTGCCTGCCGTGGGGTAACGGCAGGCACTTTGAAGCGTTTGGGCCAGTTTTTTTGGCAGGACCTTAGTTGTTGATGCGTTTCAGGTGCAGGAGCATGTCATCGGTCATGGTGTGCAGGTCATACTGCGGATTCCAGCCCCAGTCCTGGCGGGCAGCCAGGTCATCAATGCTCTGTGGCCACGAGTCGGCAATTTGCTGCCGCATGTCGGGCTCATAGGTAATGGTGAAATCTGGGTAGTGGCGCTGAATGCTGGCCGCAATCTCCTGCGGCGTGAAGCTCATCGCCGCCAGGTTGTAAGAGGAACGCACTTTCACCTGTTCGGCCGGGGCGTGCATCAGGTCCAGGGTGCCTTTGAGGGCATCGGGCATGTACATCATGGGCAGGCGGGTGTTCTCGCTCAGGAAACACTTGTAGGTGCCCTTAGCCAGGGCCTGGTGGTAAATATCCACGGCATAATCTGTAGTACCGCCGCCTGGTAAGGCTTTGTAGCCAATGAGGCCCGGGTAACGCAGGCTGCGCACATCCAGCCCGTACTTGAGGAAGTAATACTCGCACCACCGCTCACCGGCCTGTTTGCTGATGCCATACACGGTGTTGGGGTCCATGATGGTGTGCTGCGGGGTGTTCTCCCGCGGAGTATTCGGCCCGAAAACGGCGATGGAAGAAGGCCAGTACACTTTCTCTACCTTGTGCTCCAGCGCAAAGTCCAGCACGTTGAATAAGCCGTCCATGTTCAGGCGCCAGGCAAACTTGGGGTTCTTCTCGCCGGTGGCCGATAAAATAGCCGCCAAATGGTAAATCTGCTTGATTTTGTATTTGGAGGTAAGGTCTTCCAGATGCTGTGGCGTAAGTACGTCTATGATTTCAAACGGACCAGTCTCGCGTAACTCGGCTTGCTTGGGGTATTGGATATCGGCGGCTATTACGTTGGCATCGCCGTAGATCTTTCTCAATTCCAGGGTGAGTTCAGAGCCTAACTGGCCGCAGGCGCCTATCACTAGAATGGCATGGGTCTTTTTTGTCATGAAGGTGCTGAATAGAAAAACAAATGTACGTTATTCAAGCGGCTCCAAAAAATTAGGGGAGGTGCCTACGTTTCGTATCTTTGGAAACCAAAACCTGCGTACAGCTTCTACCAGGAAAAGTTGACTTCATCTGACTCAACGAACACCACGAACCAATAACCACGATTATATGTACGAAACCCTGCAACCTGATTTACAGCAGCAGTTAGCCGACATCCAAGCGAACGGCTTATATAAAAGAGAACGTGTCATTACCACCCCGCAGCACGCCCAGATCAAGACCCAGCAGACCGGCGAGGTGCTCAACTTCTGCGCCAATAACTACCTGGGGCTTTCCTCGCACCCAGCGGTACTGGAGGCCGCCAAGCGCACCCTGGACACCCACGGCTACGGCATGAGCTCCGTGCGGTTTATCTGCGGAACCCAGGACATCCACAAGCAACTGGAGCAGAAACTGGCCGAGTTCCTGGGCACCGAAGACACCATTCTGTACGCCGCGGCTTTTGACGCAAACGGCGGCGTGTTTGAGCCTTTGTTTGATGAGCAAAGCGCCATCATTTCTGATGCCTTGAACCACGCCTCCATTATTGACGGCATCAGGCTGTGTAAGGCGCAACGTTTCCGCTACGAGCACAACAACATGGCCGATCTGGAAGCCAAACTACAGCAAGCCCAGGGCGCCAAGCACCGCATCATTGTCACCGATGGTTCTTTCTCCATGGACGGCACCATTGCCCAGCTAGACAAAATCTGTGATCTGGCAGATCAGTACAAAGCACTGGTGATGGTTGATGAGTCGCACTCCAGCGGCTTTATTGGCAAGACCGGCCGGGGTACCCATGAGTACCACAATGTGATGGGTCGGGTAGATATTATTACCGGTACCTTAGGCAAAGCCTTGGGTGGAGCCATGGGCGGTTTCACCACCGGCAGAAAGGAAATCATAGAAATGCTGCGCCAGCGCTCGCGGCCGTACCTGTTCTCTAACTCTTTGGCTCCGGCTATTGTGGGCGGCTCTCTGGCGGTACTGGAACTGTTGAGCTCTACCACTGAACTGCGCGACCGCCTGGAGTGGAATACCAAATACTTCAGAGAGAACATGACTGCTGCCGGGTTTGACATCAGGCCAGGTGTGCACCCAATTGTACCGGTCATGTTGTATGATGCAAAACTGGCCCAGGATTTTGCCACCAGAATGCTGGAGAAAGGCATCTACGTCATTGGGTTCTATTACCCGGTGGTAGCCAAAGGGGCAGCCCGCATCAGGGTACAGCTCTCGGCAGAACATACCCAGGAACATCTGGACAGAGCCATTCAGGCCTTTACCGAGGTTGGAAGAGAATTGGGAGTACTGAAAGCCTAATCTGTTTTTGGCCTATTTTGCAAAAATCTATAGAAAAGCCTGTTGTCTGAAAAAGATGGCAGGCTTTTCTATTTCAAGAGAACTTGTTTTCTGGAATCTGCTTGAGGAATGCTACTTATTAAATTTTTTAATTAATGTGTAAAATACAAGCATGAATCAGGGGTTAAATTCCAGCGCATTTAAGTTGTATGAAGAAAGGAATTTCGCCCAATTACAGGTGAATTGAAATAAAATATAAAAGCCCTTAATAGCCGGGTCTGAATTTTCAGATTTCGGCTTTCTTTAAGTAAAAGCATCTTTTTTCTTGGATTAGCTTCCTCAAACAGTTCTCTGGTGCAGAAAACCTGATGAATTGTAACCGTTTGTGTTGTTTTTAGCTTGTTTTTAGAAAATGGCACCAAAACAGTATTGGTGGCAGGTACTAGAACATTCTGCCCTTTCGTTTGTTATATAGTAAGCTTTGAATAATTAAGGTTGTTAGCAAAGTAATGATTCCCTACTTTTGCCCGACAGCGCTTTAAAGAAAAAGTTCTTTCTTTCGCGGGAAATGTGTAGTAAACCTAACTAAACATAAGGTTTGTGCCGGTAATTGTTGCCCTAGCACAAGCAGAAGAAATAAAAGTAAATTAAGAGTCCCCCAGACGAATTAAATGAAGGTATCATCAATTAATAGCAGAATCCAAACCAGAAGTTTCTATCCCATAGCCAATATAGAACTAGTTCCTGCTCCTCCATACCCCCTGAAGTCTCTCTGTTTTTTGCCGCTTTCTTCTAGTAATTTCCCTTTACCCCGTTTTACAGCAACAAACATAAAAACTCAAGACAGACAAATTAAAAGACAGACAGAAAGACAGAAAGACAAAAAACAGACAACAACATGCAAGACAAATTAGTAAGAATTGGCGTCTTTTATGACGGTAACTACTTCTTACAGGTCAGTAATTACTATGCCTACGGCCACCAGCGCAAACGTAGGATAAGTATCTCTGGCCTCCACGAGTTCATTCGGGAACAAGTGGCGGAGGAAGAAGGGGTAGATCCGCGCTTCTGCCGGATCGTAGATGCCCATTACTTCCGTGGCCGGCTTAATGCATATGAAGCCAGCCAACGCGGCGATACCCTTTACTGGGACCGGGTGTTCGATGACATCCTCATGTCTGAGGGCGTGACTACTCACTATCTGCCGGTGCGGACTACACCGGAAGGATACAAGCAGGAGCGCGGCATAGACGTGTGGCTGGCACTGGAGGCTTTTGAGCAGGCATTTTACAAGCGGTTTGATGTATTGGTTTTGATCTCTTCAGACGGAGATTACGTGCCTATGGTGCGCAAGATCAATACTTTGGGAACCCGTATCATGGCCCTGACCTGGGAGTTTGAGTACACCACAGACAACGGACAGCGGATGACAACGCGTCCCTCACAGGACCTCCTGGCCGAGGTAACCTACCCTATGGCCATGCACGGCATCATTGACCAGCGCATTGCCCGTAATGACGCCACCATCCAGCGGCTGTTTGTGCAGCCAGACCAGAAACGGACCATCGTTTCCCGGGAGGAAGACGAAGACCACGATCAGGACAACATCGGGAATCGGTTTGAGAGCCATGGCGAAGGTGAGATCATGAGCCTGAAAAACGGCTATGGTTTCATTAAGTATCCGCCCAACAATTTATTCTTCCACTTCACCAACGTGATAGACACAGATTTCAATGAGCTGCACGTAGGCGATAGAGTGGAGTTTGAGATTGAAAAAGACGGAGAAGGCAACGATGTAGCCAAAAGCGTAAGACTGCTGTAACAGCCTGACTAACTGTTGCACCATCCTGCGGCAGCCTGACTAACTGCCTGAGGAACACGCCTGAAGCTATTCATTGCTTTGAAAAGAGTACAACTGAAACAACAAGTAAAAAAGGGGAGCAGAAATGCTCCCCTTTCCTTTTTGGAAACTGGCAGTTTCCTCGTCGGGTCAAAAGCTACAGAGTTGTTCAGGTAAAATTTTAGAAGCTGCCTCCCGCCGGTGGCGATAAAGCCGTTGTCTGGTCTATGTACAGAAACGCATCATAGCGGCGGGGCAAAATGGTGGGGACATAGTTGCCGGCTTCGTACGTAGGATTATAGGTGACACCAATTGCCCGGTGGCCTCTGGATTGCATGGCTTCCGGAATGTCCTGCAGTTCGCGCATCAGCAACAACTTGTCTTCTGCGCTGTAGGCGTGCAACACCGCTTCCCAGCTGTTGGGCATGGCCGGCGGCACGTTCATGACCCGCACGGTGCCACCCCATTGGTTAGAGGCAATCACCTGGCCCTGGTACGTGCCAAAGCCCACCAGGTAAACACCTGCCTGCGCGTGCTGCTGCCGCAGTAACTGCCCGATATTGACCATCCCGGCCGAGGCCATGTCTGTGTAACGGGCATCGCCAACGTGTGTGTTGTGGGCCCAGATAATAATCTTGGCGCCATTACCCCTGTGGGCAATCAGGCGGTTCACGGTTTCCTGCATGTGGCGGTCGCGCACGTTCCAGGAACCGGCATCGCTGCGTACCATCTGCGTGTAGTAGCGTTCGGCGTTTACGGCTACCAGGGCGTTCTGCTCGGCATTGAAAGCTGCTTCATGGTTGGCGGGTTGTCTTGCCCGGTACGCCTGTACGGCTTCCAGTAGTTGTTCCAACTGCTGGGCGCAGGAAGAGCCTTGGGTAGTGGCCGCCGCGTAAAGTTGTTCGTTCTGGTTATAAGGAGCAAGGCACTGCTGGGCACTCTGGGCCAACTGGGCAATTGCCGGATCAGCACTGGAGAAAGTGAAATAGGACCGCACGGCCTCCAGAGATTCCCACAGACTATACACATCCATGCCGTAGAAGCCTACCTTCTGGTTCTGGGGCAGAGATTGGTTATGTTGCCGCAGCCACTCAGAGAAGTTGGCCACTTCCTGGTTTGCCCACATCCAGGTAGGCCACCGCTGGAAGGACTGTACCGCCTGTTGCGCGGTTCCGTTCTGCTGCCCTTGAATGTATTGGTTAAGGGAATAGGCTGCCGGCCAATCTCCTTCCACGGCAATCAGGTTAAAGCCTTTCTCCTGAATGAGGCGCCGGGTTAAATCTGCGCGCCAGGTGTAGAATTCAGAGGTTCCGTGGCTGGCTTCCCCTATGAGAACGTACTGGCTGTTGCCAATCTCATTGATCACAACATCCAGATCCTGGATATCCTCCAGTGGGTAGACACCCTTGGTGAGGAAGCCTGTTTCCTGCTCCAGCTCCGCTACCGGGTCTTCCTCAGAGGAGCAGGAATACAGCCAACCACTCAGCAGAACTATCCAAATCAACCGCATCTTTGCCATCTTCTCTCTATGATTAATCTTCTGTTTTGAGTTCTGGGAAAAGGAATAGTGCTAAAATAGCTTTCGGTCCTATGCCTAATGTTTGCTTAAACGGAGAAGATGAACCTTTGTATTTTGAATAAATACGGCATTTAGGAGTGGGAAATACGAAAAATCGTAAGTGAGAAAGGTGAGATGGTTATTAGAAATGTTTTATTCAGGTTCTGGATAGGATGTTTAGGCCGGATCTTATTCCTGAAGGGAGATTGATCCGGTGGCTTCTGGCGTATCTGTGGCCGGGAGCACTTCCGCTAAAGGTGGGAGCCAGTAAGGAGTGCCGTATTTAGTATTCAAGACCAGTTTGTTGCGCATGTAATCCAGCGGGCTTTCCTCATGTAGCCGGTGGAGGAGATGCCAGGTTGCGGTGGCGTCTGGCAAGGCGCGGTGCCAACGGGTTAATGGAATGTTATAGGCCTTACACATATCGGGCAGGCTTCGTGGCGAGGGCTGGCGTAACCGGCAAACCGATAGGGTGTCCAGAAACGGGTGCTGTACTGGATTCAGTTTCAGCCGCCGGTAGGTGCTGTAGAGAAATCCCAAATCAAACGGAATGTTGTGGGCCACAACGGTGCTATCTCCAATAAACTCCTGCAGAATGAGAAAGGCCGTGCGTTCTTCCAGGCCGTTGACCAAATCCTGCGGCGTGATGCCGGTAATCTCGGTGATTTTCTTGGGGAGTTCACCTTTCAGTTTTACCAGGGTATGAAGCCTTCCGGTGATCTGGCTGTTGCTACCCTTGATGGCCGCTATCTCAATCACTCTGCCTTTACTGCCACTTACGCCTGTCGTCTCAAAATCAAGAACTGTCACATTCTCCAGAATGGACGTTAGGTGCGGAAAAAGCGGAAGATAAGGCGCGTTTGACATGAAAAAATTAAGTAGCTTGTAGCACGTATACGCAAGAGCCGCAATCTGTTTTAGCCCTGTTTTTCAGAAAGAGAAGCTAAAATGGACCTGCCGCACAGGTGAGAACAGGATACATCTAAATAAAAGCAAGCGTGAGTACAACGCAATATGACGCAGTGGTTGTTGGCTCCGGACCTAACGGATTAGCCGCCGCTATCACCTTGCAGCAGGCTGGGTTAAAAGTGCTGCTGGTAGAAGGCAAAGATCAGATTGGGGGCGGTTTGCGCTCTCAGGAATTAACCTTGCCGGGGTTTGTGCATGACGTTTGCTCGGCCATTCACCCGCTGGCGGCAGGCTCTCCCTTTTTCAAGACGCTTCCCCTGAAAGACCACGGGTTGGAGTTCCTGTACCCCGGCTTAGCGGCCGCCCACCCCTTTGATGACGGTACCGCCGCCGCTCTGGCTACTTCTTTACAGGAAACTGCCCAGTCATTGGGGCAAGACCAGCAATCTTACCTAAACCTTCTTACTCCGCTGGTGAAACGCTGGCCTGCCTTGGCAACGGATGTGCTGGGCCCCCTGCGGATCCCCAACCATCCCCTGGACATGGCGGCCTTTGGCATGAACGCACTGACATCGGCTACGTTTCTGGCCCGGCGGTTCAAGACGAAGGAAGCCCGAGGACTATGGGCGGGCATGGCAGCGCATTCCATTCAGCCGTTGACCAACCTGACCACCTCGGCCATTGGCCTGGTGCTGATGGCGGTCGGGCATTTGCAAGGCTGGCCCATTCCCAAAGGCGGTTCCCAGCAGATTGCCAATGCCTTGGCTTCTTACTTTAAGAGCATAGGAGGGAAAATTGAAAGCGGCTTCTATGTGAAAACCTTGGACCAGTTGCCCAAAAGCAAGGCCGTGTTACTGGATGTGACTCCCAAGCAACTGCTGGAGATTGCCGGCGACAAGTTGTCTTCTCTGTACCGAAGCCAATTGCAGCGCTACCGCTACGGCATGGGCGTGTTCAAGATAGACTGGGCGCTGGATGGACCGATTCCATTTACCGCCCCGCAATGCAGACAGGCTGGAACGGTGCACCTGGGGAATACCCTGGAAGAGATAGCTGCCTCAGAACATGCCTCGGCTAACGGGCAGCATCCGCAGAAACCATTTGTGCTCTTGGCGCAGCAAAGCCTGTTTGATGATACCCGCGCTCCCCAAGGCAAGCACACTGCCTGGGCGTACTGCCACGTGCCCAACGGTTCCACCGTAGACATGACCGAGGCCATTGAAAGCCAGGTGGAACGTTTCGCGCCCGGCTTCAAGGACCTGATTCTGGCCAAACATACGTTCAACACGGTCCAGATGCAGGCGCATAACCCCAATTACATTGGCGGCGATATCAACGGCGGCATCATTGATTTGGGGCAGTTGTATACCCGTCCGGTAGTGGGATTATCGCCTTACCAGACCTCGGCTAAGGGCGTTTACCTGTGTTCTTCCTCCACGCCGCCGGGCGGAGGGGTGCACGGCATGTGTGGCTATCACGCCGCCCGAAGAGCCCTGAAAGACATGTTCGGCTTATCGGCTCCAAAATTATCCTGAAGAAAAAATATTAAAGGAGATAGGGGTAGAGACAAATATAGCGGTCTTACTATCTCATGAAGGGGAAAGTCCACCTGAAGCGTCTCGGCGCGGAGGGTGGGCTTTATTCTTATAGGCAGTTTCTGTTTATGGCCTCTTTTTGCTCATTTTCTGAAAAAGAGGCTGGAAACAGGAAAGGCTCAGCGCCACTTGTTTACCTGCTCGGTTTTGTCTTCAAACTCTGAGGCAAGAGAGTGCAGGCGGGCTTTTAACAATAGCTTGCGCCCTTCCAGATTACGGGTGAAAACCAATTCGCAATGCCCTACCAGATTCTGCCATTGATTTTCCAGAAATTCCGCTAG
Organism: Sabulibacter ruber; assembly: GCF_017355955.1. Taxonomy (GTDB): domain Bacteria; phylum Bacteroidota; class Bacteroidia; order Cytophagales; family Hymenobacteraceae; genus Nibribacter; species Nibribacter ruber_A. The sequence continues at coordinate 854,384 of NZ_JAFFID010000002.1, forward strand.
TGTTTTGTTTTTCCCAATCACCTCTGGAACGGAGTGATAGTCTTTCTGCAGCAGAAACTTTAAAAAAGAGTTCTTCCGGATGATGATATACCGAGGATTGCCCACCGGGCCAATCATCTCCCGCAGGGCTTTGATGAAATAAGAGCGCTCAAAGGTGGTGCCGCCGTTTAGGTGGCAGTAGATGTTGCCATGTGCGTCTACAGAAGAGACCACACTGAGCCTGGCTACCTCCGTCTGTAACACTCTTGCTTTTGCCAATGATTGCAGGAGGGCTTCGCCAATTTGTCTGAAGTCTTCGGAAATATCGCGGTACTTGATATATAGCCGAGCCGTAGTATACAGCTTCCTTCCAAAAAAGAGCATGCCAATGACACCTATAAAAGCCAGGTAAATGAACAGGTCGGTGGTGGTGCGAATATGGCGGGCTGAACGGCCTAAACCTTGAAGGGCACCGTTACTAAATGCCAGGATCATGCTGATCAACTCTGCCAAAAGATAGGCGATGGTGCGGTTGTAAAACAGAGATTTAGAAGCCTGGTAGCTGCGGCGAGCTTCGGGGAAGGGAATCTTGATCTCTTCTACCAGAGACATGCCTTTGGCCAGAGCTAGCTGCCAGCGTTCCTGCGACTGGTGCCGTTGAGCGGCAAAGGCAAGCATCTGGTCATTACTGGTGTTGATCTGATCTGTAGTTAGAAATCCGGTTGGCAAATTAAGCCGGCCCAACCCGTTTTCCAGAATTATTTCTTCTTTGAGAGAAACTCCCACAAAAGCCTTGAAGCGCCGCTGCAGCATTTCCATGTCATTTCCGCCGTGGGCGTCTGTGGCATCAAGGCAGGCAAGATGCCAGATATTGCCCGTTTTGGCAGTGTTGCCCGCCTGTACTCTAATGGCGCGTCCGCGCATTTGGTTGGAAGATACAAAGGAGCCCACCAAAGTAGCCAATACCAACGTGTTGATGCAGGGAGCGTCCCATCCTTCGCCCAGCAAAGATTTGGTGCCAATCAATACCTCAATCTCCCCGGCCTGAAATACCTGAGTGACTAAGTGTACCAGGGCGTGTTTCAGTTGTTCCGTGAATTGGATTTGCAGGTAACTGGCATCGTAGGCAAGCGGGGTTGCAGCTATGGTTAGGATACCTGCCGCCAGGGCAAACCGTTCAAGAGCAGGGAGGGCAGTCTGCGGCAGAATCACCACGGAGCCTGTCAGGACGCCCAACCTGACGGTTTTCTCCAGGCTTCTTCGTAACTGCTCAAAGATGGGCAAAGCACCCATTTTGTTCAAGGGCAGCTGGTGGCCGGCCGGATGTAGGAATTCTTTCCTGATGAAGTCTGTGAGCACCACCAACCTGAGGTCCTTGCCTAACGTCTGGTGTTCAAAAGAAACAATCTGCTCTATACTTTTGAGCTTGCTCAAGCTGGTGCCTAGGAAAGATTGTATTCTGTGGCTGTGCCTGAGGCTAATCTGCCTTTTCTCCAGCGCACTGTAGCGCTTTAGTTTGTTTTTCAGGTGCTCCTGATGCTCCTCAAAGCCCAGGAAAGTTGCAGGGTCAAGGAACAGATAAAATTGTAGCACTTCTTCCATCCACTCATAATTGAGCTCCGGAATCTTGAACTCAGGATCACCAATGACTTCTAAATGGGCCGGTGAAATTTGTTTCCCGATGCCGTTCAGAAAGATGAGCGTGGCCGAGTAGCACTTGAGATTTGTGTAGATCCACTCCAGCTGTTCTAACGGCTGGGCGTAAATGGGGTGGTGTTCCAGCGCCTGCGCCAGCGTTAAGTCTTGCTTCAATTCTTCAAAGAGTTGGAGGATCTTGCTTCTGAACTCCGCAATTTTCTTTGACTCCTCCAGCGTGGGGGTGGAGAGATAGACGTAGTCCTGGTGTGGGCATAGGTCCTGCTCTACCACCAACTCCGGAACAAAAATCTCAGCGTCAACCGGTCCGTTCAGTTCTGTGTACCGCTGCCATTCCAGAGGCGTTACATCATAGGGCGGTGTGGCGGTAAGTCCTACAACAGTGGGGCGGAGCTTCTTTTTCACCTGAATAAGCGTTTTCCACCATTCATTTTTGAGGTGATGGGCTTCGTCTGCCACAATGGTCTGAACCCGCTGTTGCCGGAGCAATTTAATGATACCTTCCAGATTTGAGTTGGAGCGGGCGGAGGCTTTTGCCTCGGTATCTTCTGCTTCTGATATCTCCTCTTCTTCTTCTGAGACAGAAAGATTGTTACAGGCCGCGTGCAGGGCTTGGTAGGTGATCACCGTGACAAAGGCCGGTTGCCTGATGTCGCGGGAGATCCAGTCTGGTTTCTGAGCTGTTTTCAGGAAAAGGTCGCAGAAACGCTGAATCCACTGGTTCCGGATGGCCAGCGAGGGCGCTAGAATCAAAGTAGGCTTGTTGAGCCGCAGCATCACTTCCAGCCCCAGGATTGTTTTCCCTGAACCTGGTGGCGCAATTACATGCAGGTGCCCGTTCTCTAAGTGGCTGTCTAGTTCATTCAGTACGCGCTCCTGATATTTGCGCCAAGGATATAAGAACTGGATTCCCGAAGGAAATTCTTTAAGGATGGTCTCTTCTCGTTCCGTTAAACCAAGTATTTCCTCCATAGGTGCCTTAGTTAATATTTCTCTACCCCTTTAGCCGGTTTCCAGTCAGATTTTGGCTCAAAGTACTGCCAAAGCGTTCTGGAGACAGCTCTTATCAAAGCGTAGCCGGCATTGTTGTATTCCCAGTTTTCGTCTTGCTGGTTTTTGGTGATGATGCAGAACACGTAATCACCGTGCGGGGCATTGACCAGCACCACCTCGGAGCGGGAGCGGTTTACTGCCCCGGATTTTGAGGCCGTGTGCACATAAGGTGGTATCTGCGAAAGTGCTTCCCCGTCAAAGTAAATCCGGCCCATGTTGCGGTACATGCGTTCACTGGCGGCAGGGCTCACCGCTTTTCCGTCCCGGATCATGGTGACCAGAGTAGCCATCTCGCGCGGCGTGGTCTGGCCCCAGCCGTACTTCTCCCAGTTAGGTCGGCGGCCCGGCGTACGGGAGTTCATGCGGGTGTAGACAAAGCCGTTTTTCTCCAGCCACGCATTAATGGCCGTACCGGTACCCGCTAACTGCTGCAACCAAAGACTGCCGGTGTTGTCTGAGGTGGTGATGCTCAGCATCTGGATTTTGCTCAGGGCTACCGTAGAACTGTCTTTGAAATTCCCTACAATGTCTTCACCGGCATAGTAGAGCGAATCGCGGTAGCGGAGCGTGGCTTTTGGGTCGATCTCGCCGCGCTCTATTTTGTCAAACATGCCCACCATGATTGGTATTTTGATCATACTGGCCGTGGGGAAGAGGGTATCTGCGTTAATAGCAATCGTTTTTCCCGTCTTGAGGTGCTTCACGTAAATGCCCACGTCACCCTGGAAGTCCTTGGTGAGTGCCTCCAGTTTCTGGGTGAGTTTAGCATCGGTTTTTTCTTTTGCCGTTTTCTGCCCGAAAACCGGGAAAGTGAAGGAAAGCAGGAGAAGAAGCGAGAAGAGTTGAGGGAATCGCATGGTCATTGGGTTGAGGCCTAAAAGATACACATTTTCCTATATCTTCCTTTGGCACCGCCAAACGTGTGGCGGTTTTCTGGCTGGTTTCTGAAAAACAGCTTGGAAACATAGAGATCCCCTCTGGCGCGAGACTGAAGTCTCGAGACGTTGGATGAAGCGAGTCTCCAGACTCGCGGGGTGCTTGTGACGGGTATTAGGAAGGACGCAGCTTTGTTGCTTATGGTTCTTTAAAAGAAACGGAGGGGTTCTGTGCCTTGGTTGGTTCAGCAATGCGTGGATCGCTGCGGTGCAGCGAGGGTAGTCTGGAGACTACCTGGCATCTGTAGGCGCGAGTCTCCAGACTCGCGCCAGCGTTATTTTAGATGATGAGGAGAAAGCTGAAGAGCGGATGATAAACAACAAATTGCTCCGACAACCAGCCATCAGCAATGAACAATGAGCAATCAGCAATTAACAACCAGCAACCAGCTATGCGGCGGCAACTTTCTCTACCACTTTGGGCTCAATATCAAACAGGAAGTGATTGAGTTTGGAGCGCAGATCGGCGGCCGACAGGTTGCGGTAGACGGTGCCGTTGCGCACCAGGGAAATCTGGCCGGTTTCCTCAGAAACTACCAGAACCACGCTATCGGTTACTTCAGAAAGCCCGATGGCGGCCCGGTGCCGGAGTCCCATAGAGGCGGGTACGTCATTGCTCTCGGTGACGGGTAAGATACAGCGGGCGGCTTTGATGCGGTTGCCCTGGATGATGACGGCCCCGTCGTGCAGGGGGCTGTTCTTGTTGAAGATGGAAATAAGCAGACGCTTGCTCACAATGGCGTCAATGGCATCGCCAGATTCGGCGAAGTAGCGCAGTTCAGAGCTGCGGGCAAACACAATGAGGGCACCGGTGTTTTTACCGGCCAAAGACTTTGCGGCCTCAATGAACGGCGTGATGGAAAGTTTGTCGGCGGGTTCTGTGCGGCGCCAGGGAAATCCCTTGAACAGACGCTCGTTGTTCAAGCTGGTGGTTTTCCCGATCATGAGCAGGAACCGCCTGATTTCGGGCTGGAATACGATAATGGCCGCCAAAACGCCCACGCCCATGAACTGCCCCAGAATAATGGTGAGCAGCTCCATGCCCGCGGCTTTCACCACCAGGTACAGCAGGTAAATAGAAAGCAAGCCCAGGAAGATCTTCAGCGCCACGCTTCCGGTCAGGAGTTTGTAGAGCTGGTACAATAGTACCGTTACCAGCAGAATATCTATGATATCCAGCCACTCAATCTCTAAAAACCCTATGGAAAATAATGGAATCACGCCGTCAACATCTTTTTAACAATCTCAATAGTATGTACCGCCTCCTTCACGTCATGCACCCGCAAAATATCGGCTCCGTTCAGTAACGCCAGGGTGTTGGCAACAATTGTACCCGTTAGCGCCTCCTCAGGACCCACGTGTAGCGGCTTGTAGGTCATTGATTTCCGCGAGAGCCCTATTAAGAGCGGTAACTCAAACAGTTGCAACTCCTTTAAGCGGCGTAACAGTTGGTAATTTTGCTCCACATTTTTTGCGAAGCCAAACCCTGGATCTAGCAGAATGTCTTTCACCCCCGCGGCCTTCAGCTGCGCTACCCGTTCAGAGAAGAAAGAAACCAGTTCTTCCATCATCCCGTTGGGGTATTGGTTTTGCATGGCCATGTTCTGCGGAGTGCCACGCATGTGCATGAGTATATAAGGAACTTGCAGTTTCCCTGCTGTGGCAAACATGGCCTCATCTAAGGTGCCGCCAGACACGTCATTGATGAGGTGAGCCCCACTTTGTACCGCTGCTTCCGCTACCCGGGCCCGGAACGTGTCAATTGACAACAACGCCTGCGGGTATGCTTTGGAGAGCGCCTCTATAATGGGTAGTACGCGATTTAGCTCTTCCTGTTCCGTAACCTCGGGGGCGCCGGGGCGCGTAGAATACCCGCCAATGTCCAGAAAGGTGGCTCCCGCCCGGAGCATATTGCCCGCTTGTTCTATGGCTTGCTCTACTCCCTGGAGTCTGCTGTTGGCATAGAAAGAGTCTGGGGTGGAGTTAAGAATCCCCATCACGGTGGGGCGCTGCAACAGGACCAATCGGCCACCACAGTTGAGGGTGGTTTTTTTGCAAAAAAGTGTATCTTTCGCGTTCAATTGGCTATTTTCTCATTTCCTATAAAAGTAAAACGAAAAACTTGATTCACCAAACTGCCCAGGAATACAACCGAGTGATAGAAGCCTGCAAACGGCTGTTTTTACAGAAGACGCAAGACTACGGAACCGCTTGGCGAATCCTTCGCCTGCCTTCCATCACAGACCAGATTTTCATTAAAGCACAGCGCATCAGGTCAATCCAGGAGAAGGGCACGCAAAAGATCCAGGATGACATTGCCTCAGAGTTTGTGGCCATTGTCAACTATTGCGTGATTGCCTTGATGCAGGAGCAGTTGCTGGCGCAGGGCGAGACCGAACAGGCCTTGCCGGTAGAATGGGTACGGGAGTTGTACGAAGAGGAAATCAGGAAAACGCACGCGCTGCAGCAAGACAAAAACCACGACTACGGCGAAGCCTGGCGCAGCATGCGGGTAGAGTCTATGACCGATCTGATCTTGATGAAGATTTACCGCACCAAGCAGATTGAGGACAACGCCGGGAAAACGCTGGTGTCTGAAGGCGTGGAAGCCAATTACCGCGACATGCTGAATTACGCGGTCTTCTGTCTTATAAAATTAAACTACCCTGACCATGGCACTCCGTCTGCTTAGCCGTTTTGCGTGGATAGTGGTGGGAGGATTATTCATCTTCTCTGGCCTTATCAAGTTAAACGACCCGGTAGGCACCGCTATCAAACTGGAAGAGTATTTTGAGGTGTTTTCCTCAGACTTCTCCTCGGTGTTTCTGTCTCTGAAGCCGTTTACCATCTATATGTCCATCTTCCTGAGTACCCTGGAAGTGGTGCTGGGCGTGGCCCTGCTGGTGCGCTGGCGACTGAATACCGTAGTCTGGCTGCTGTTTTTCCTGACGGTGTTCTTCACGTTTCTCACCTTCTACTCAGCGTACTACAACAAAGTAACCGACTGCGGCTGCTTCGGGGATGCCATCAAGCTCACGCCGTGGCAATCGTTCGGGAAAGACGTGGCCTTGTTGGTGCTTATCTTGGTGTTGCTGTTCACGCAGAGGCACATTTTGTCTATCCCGCGCATGAATGCCGGAGTAACCGGGGCAATTGTATTGGTAGCGCTGGTGTTTTCTGTCGCTATTTCGGTGTACGCGTACCGGCATGAGCCTTTTATTGATTTCAGGGCCTACAGAGTAGGGGCTAACATCCCCAAACTCATGAAACCCTCGGCCCCCATCCGCTACCAGTACATCATGGAGAAAGGCGGCCAGGAGTTCACCTTGACCAGCTATCCCACTGATACTACTTACAAGTTCAAAAAGATGGTGCCCCTTAACCCAGAGGATGGCCCCAAAATCACGGACTTCAACATCTGGAACGACCAAGGCGATTTCACAAAGGAGCTGTTCATAGGCAACCGTCTGCTCATTCTGGTGAAAGACGTGAAGAAAGCCGATCAGGAGAGTTTCAAGGAGATTAACGCGCTGCTAGCCGGAGTAGAGAAAGACCAAAGCCCCAAGATTGTGCCGGTGGTCATCACCTCCAGCAGCAGCCAGGACTTTGACGTGTTCCGCCACGAGGTAAACCTGGCGGCTCCGTACTTCTTCGCCGATGCTACTGTGCTGAAAACCATGATCCGCTCCAACCCCGGCTTGCTGCTGTTCAAAGACGGCGTGGTAGTAGGCAAATGGCACTACAACGATGTGCCCACGCTACAAGAGGTACAGCAACTTTTGTGAATGAGCGATGGAGTGATGTAGTAAACAGGTAAAATGTGTTTTGAGGCTGTTCCTTAGAAATCAGGCTTAAAACACATTTGCTGTTTTATACCAGTTCAACTTCCCAAATTCATTCACTCCATTCCTCATTCTCTCAATCACTCATTCACTCCATCACTCATTTCAAAAAACATGAAGATCTTTCTGGTAGGCATGCCGGGGTGCGGAAAATCAACGGTGGGCAAAGTGCTGGCACAGCGGCTGAACTACACCTTCCTGGATCTGGATACCCTCATTGAGGAGCAGGAAGGCATGACGGTGCCGCAGGTGTTTGAGCAACGGGGGCAAGACTACTTTCGGCAAGCCGAAGCCAAGGCCTTGCGTCTGGCCGCTTCCAGGTCTGAGAACGTTGTGCTGGCTACCGGCGGTGGGGCTCCCTGTTTCTGCGAGAACATGCCTTTCATGCTCACCCACGGATTAACGGTTTACCTGAAGGTTTCTCCGCAGGATCTGGTCTCAAGGCTAACCGAGTTGGACTTACAGGCACGACCTTTGCTACGGAACAAAACCACGGCAGAATTGCTGCAGTATTTAACTGAAACATTGCACCAGCGCGAGCAGTTCTATAAAGAAGCCCCCTGCACAGTGGCGGCGGGCAGGGGTGCCGTAGAAGAGATTGCGCAGGAGATAGAGCAGTGCCTGGGTGCTTCATAAAACCCGGCAAGAGGCACTATCTGGATAATTTTAGTTATTTTTGCACGTTCCTCGGCAAGAGGCATTTGAACACAAATTACGTTTACTATGAAACCGAATCACAAAGGATCTGCAACGCTTTTTAAAAACCCAGTGCTGGAGCGCCTTACCCATACCCACATTGCGCTTCCTATTTCTATCTTTTTAGTAATTGCAACCGGCCTGCTGATTTATGGTTTTAGGTATGGCTTTCTGGATGTGCTCTCGGCTGTTGGCTTGTTCATGCTGGGTTGGCTCATGTTCTCTCTGGTAGAATACATGGCCCATCGGTTTATCTTCCACATGGCGCCTACCAATGAGTTCAAGAAAAACATTCAGTATACGTTTCATGGTAATCACCATGATTATCCCAAAGACAAGACCCGTCTGGCCATGCCTCCCATTGTGAGTCTGTTTCTGGCGTCTTTTTTCTTTTTCCTGTTTAAACTGATTTTTGGGAGCATGGTATTTGGCATAGTGGCCGGTTTCCTGTTCGGTTATGCGCTGTACCTGTTTGTGCACTATGCGGTGCACGCCTACGCGCCGCCTAAGAACTTCCTGAAGCAACTCTGGATACACCATGCCATCCACCACTACAAAGACCACGAGCGGGCTTACGGGGTGTCAACTCCTCTTTGGGACTGGGTGCTAGGTACAATGCCTGAACGCAAGAAATAACCCATTCAATAGCAAAACAGAGAAGGCCACCTGTAATAGGTGGCCTTCTCTGTTTTAAGGCTGTTTAGCCGAAAATACATCTAAAATCCTTATCTGCGGATCTTCTTAAGAAGCCATAGGATCAGGAGCACAATGATCACAATGATGATTACGGCCGTCCACATACCAGCTTCAAAGATGTCGCCAACCAACTCACAGCTAGACAAAGAAAGAGTGAGCAAGAGCAGAAGCGAATAAAAATATGCCTGTAGATTTTTCATAGTTGTAGTGTTTTGTCAAAGTAAACGGCTCAGGTTGTATGCTGCGCCTTTGGATATTTTGAGTACTAGGTTTTTACATAAAAGGTTGGTGTGATTTTTATAACTATAAGATTCACAAAGATGTGGCTAGTTGAAGATAAGGGAGTGGTAACTTGTGGAGAGAAGCGAGAATTGTAGCAAAGCATGATGCCGTGAGAAAATAGCTTGTTGTCCAATTGCTTTCCAGGAGCTCTGGGGTAATTACTTGCCAATCCCCTTTAGACTACCCATCTGCTTTGGAGAAGGTGACTCTGAGAAATGATGCAGAAGGTTCAAAGAGAAAAGCAGAAGTAGATAGATTAGGCGCCAAGCATTTATATATCATACAGTGCCATAAAGCACAAAAAAGGCTCGTTGCAAAACGAGCCTTTTGAAGTTGATACTACAGAGGAGGATTTTATTATTTCAATGCGATTGGATCTGGTTTGCCATCTGGGTCACCAGTAACGAAGCCTTGTGAATTCACTCTTCCGCCAGTGAGGGCTACAATGCCAGCTACGTGTGGAGCAGCGTAAGAAGTGCCATTCCCTGAAACGTAGCTGCTGCCTTTCCAGGTGGTACGGATGTTGGTGCCAGGAGCTGCAAATCTCACAGAAGCTCCAAAGTTAGAGCTGGAGTTGAATTTTCCGTAAGAATCCATGTTAGACACCACAAATACGTTAGGGGCTACTACGCGGGCAGGAGAATCGTTTTTGCAATCAATGTAGCTGTTGCCGGCGGCCACTACTACAAACATGCCTTTGGCGGCTGTTTTCTTCACCAGGTCATCCAGCATGGTGGAGCCATCAACCCGTAAGCTCATGTTCACCACATCGCCTGGTTTTCCGTTTTGGTAGGCATAGTTAAGGGCAGAATAGATGCGGGTAAGGGTGCCGTAACCTGTGTTGTCAAATACTCTTAAGGCTACAATTGTGGCATTGGCAGCTACGCCTACTACGCCTTCGTTGTTGTTTTTAGCGCCAATGATACCTGCCACGCCTGTGCCGTGACCGTACCCGTCTTCCCAGGAAGTAACCCCGGAGATAAAAGATTTGCTTCTTACTTTGTCTACGTTCAGGTCTGGGTGCGTAGACTGCACACCTGAGTCAATTACCCACACAGTTTTACCGGTGCCATCGCCGTAACCCACGCGAGCCACTCCCCATGGAATGGTTTGGGCGGAGACGGTAGTAGTTGTAGTGATAGTAGAGGAAAGGTTTGCGCTGCCCAGCATGACGGCTTGCTCCGGTTCAACGTAGGCTACGCTCTCATCTTGTTTCAATTGGTTTACTTCCTCTTTGGTAAGATTGCCAGTGAAGCCATCAGATGCTCCCGTGAATACATTGCTTAGCCGGTCTTGGGAAATCCCTAATCTCTTAAATAAGCGGTCTCTTACTTCCTGTTTGGAGGCAGCGTTGCCCTCCTTCATTACTACAATAAATTTACCCTCTATTGCTTTTGAAGAAGTAGCAGGTGCAACTGGGGTGGTTGCAGTTTCTTCTAAAAGCTCTTCTTTCTGGCAACCAGCCATAGTGAAAACAGAGGCAAGGGCAAAGAAAGAGACTGCTTTTTTGAAATTAGTAGGCTTCATGGTCCATCCTTTTTTATAAGTTAAAGACAATTGTATGCGTAACCTTTGGTTGTGCTTCTTCGTAACTTTCCGCCTCCTGTAAAGGTTCAATCATGTCTTAGAAAAGTGGGGACTTCCTGGGAGTTTAGCCTCAAATTGTTGGTTTTCATTGGAGAATTGCTTTTAAAGAAGAGAAGCTATGACTTAAACTTTTACCAACTTTATTCAATGTCAAAATGCTTGATGATAGTATAAACTTATGTCAAACCTGAGAAGGCTTTGGAAAAGTAATAAATCTCCAAGGTATGAAAGGAATCCTTAGCACAGATGATAAGCTACAAATGTGTGGTGGTTGCCTGAGTCTGCCTAACTGATTGTCATTTCTACAGATCCTCTACTTTTAGTCAATATTAGATGGTCCTATTGATAGAAGAATTGGTGTGGATGGAATAAGTCTTTATATGCCACAAGGCAATATGTTCATGCTTCTGTGCTGTGTTGGTCCTGCTTGCATCTTTAGGTTAGGTGCTGTAAGTCTGTACCCTAGTAATCATCCAAATGCTTAATGCAAAATTGTCCTTGAGTCACAGATGAAGTTATCTGAGTCATAGATGAAACTATAGGGTTCCCTAAATAGGCGATTGCATTGGATTAATGCTACAATAGATAGTTAAACAGTAGAGGTTAAGCCTAAATTGTGTGAAAGTTCTTATAATTTATTATGCATGCATAATAAATTATTGTAATATTTTACTTATGTGTAGTTACATAAAATATGGTCTTACTTAGAATTGAGATAAAAGGTTCTGTGTTAATTTAATAAAATATTTAATTTTAATACGAATTTATAGAAAGGAGTTTATAAATATTTTAAGAGTTCTTTGAGTATGAACCATGTGAAAGGTTTGATAAGATATTTGCTTCGGTAAAACATAAGTGACTTGTATAGAAAACGATAAAGGATGGTTGTCTAGGATTTAAATTAAGTATTTTATACTTGTAAACTTTAGTATTTATACTATTTAAGGGGAATAATTATAATTATTAGAAGGGTAGAATTGACAAAATTCATATTCAATTTTGTAGGAGTAAGTCAATAATATAATTGAGCAATACAAATACAATTGAATATTACTTAACCCTTTTATGAAAAACTTGTACTCGCTCTTGAGGAGTGGCATTGCGGTATTTTATTCGCAGATGCTGCTTGTGCTGAGACTGCTTAGAGCAAAAGTAACCTTTAGTAAAGAAACAGATTTTCCAGGGCAAACTTATTACTGTGCTGGAAAGTTGGCTCTATGCTTTTTATTTTTTCTGGTGTTTTCTGTTCAAAGTAGCTTTGGGCAAACCCCAGGAATGATTATTCAGAAAGCAACAGGCAATGGAGTGGCGGTCTTGGATCCAGATAATAATGGCTATGTGTCCAAAACTAAATCTGGTTTTTCTGGGTCAAATGACACGGGTGCAAACAGTGAAATCCCTTTTAAAATGCTTCCTCAATTTACTTCTCCTGAGCCACTAAATGATTTGGCTACGGGGTCCAATGGAGGGCACACAGATTTAGCTAATGCTCCCCTGGGGATGTGGTTTGATGGGACTAATGTTTACTTCAGGGTGAGATTAGGCGGTCACTCTACTGCATCAAAAGGGTACAGTTTTGTGATTGATGGCGATGGAGTTTTCAATGCCATCAAAGCGCAAAATGGCACATTGATTTCCTATAGAACACCTTCTGATGTGAAAAACTATGGTTTTGAATATGAGGTTGTTTTTGCTTCAAATTTTGATGTGCTGGTTTACCGGCACCAAGGAAGCGGCGATGCAAATGACCCTGTTTCATATTCTAGCAACATCATCTGGGAAGCCTCAAAGAATGGCGGATACACAAGTTACTCCCAAAAATCAATAGCGGGAACCACAGAAGGAGGGAATGCTGATTACTTTTATGATTTTTATGTGCCATTAAGTGCCTTTGGTGGAGGTATTACAGAAGATCAGAAGTTGCGGATAAGTGGTTCCACAGTCACAAGTGCACAAACTGGCTTAGAGGGAACTATCTCTGATATTGGTGGCGTGAATGACAAGAGCTATGGTAATGATAAGACAAAGATCTGGAAAGATGTTATACCAGCGTTTCCTCCAACCTCGCTCAATGAAATTAAAAATGGAGGGTTTGGTTGTGTCAAGCCATCTACTCCTGCCATCATAGGTACCTTAAAAGCTTACGATACTACAATCAAAGGTATTGCTAATGTTAGTGATGGATCTACAATCAAGCTCTATAAGAATGGAACTGTTGGTGCTGATGGCTCATTAACGGGAGGTACTTTGCTTGCAACTTCAGCAACGGTAGTTGTTTCAGGAGGAAGTTGGACTGCAACCCTCGCTGGAGGGGTGTTTATAAATGAGAATGATTTTATTCGGGCTGTTGTAACCTCTACAGAAGGGTGTGTTTCTGCTTATTCTACTGCCATTAAAGTGATTGGAGGCATTTGTTCCACTCCGGCTCCGTTAACTCCAAATGCTTCTAATGGAGGAAGCAATAAAGATATAAACGGAACTTACACAGGTGTTAGTAATTCGACTATCACTTTCACTATATACAAAATTATGGCAGATGGACGATATAGCAATTTGGCTAGTGACATCTATCAAGCTGGAACCGGGCCAGTAACCCAGGACGTGTCTTCTGCTACAGGCACCTACTCATACGGGTTTGGTGGAACCGGGCAGACACTAAATCAAGGTTCCTATGTGATTACTGCAAAGCTAGGGACCGGGTGTGAGTCAGCTTATTCCCCACCTGCATGTTTAGGCAATAAAACTGCCTCTGCAGCTACGCCAACTTGGACCATGACCACATCATCTTCTACCGTTAGTACATCTTCACTGAAAACAACTGATGTATCAGCATCCATTCAGGTGTCAACCACTATAGCGAATAATGCTGACTTTTCACAGGTAACATTTAGTTTGGTGAAAAGATTTGGCACAGCGCCTGCTTACAGCTACGTGACTTTAGCTACTTCGCCTTTAGTATCTGGAGGAACTGCGACTTATACTTTTAGCCTAACTCAAAGTCAAATTTCTAATCTTTCTGGCGGGGATGTTTTATTAGTTAGAGCTTTAGGTAATGCAACTGCTGTCTGCCCTGCGGAAAGTGGTTCTGTAATAACAGTAACTGCAAGTGCTTTGCCGGTAACGTCAACTCCTGCAATTACAGGCACTTATTGTACTTCTACGTCTATTCTTGCAGTGAATGGAACATCTTCCGAGATGCAAGGCACTACAATAAATGTATATAAGACAGGAACGGCCACGCCTATTGGTACTGCGTCTGTTCTGGCTGGTGGAGTTTGGTCAGCAAGCATTCCTGCCGGGGTGTTAACGCCTACTGCAACTTTCTATGCCACAGCTACGGCAGTAGGAAAGAGTGTAAGTACTAACACTACTAGCGCGACTGTAACTGGCAGATCTGCTTCAACAGGACTGGTGCTAACTTCACCCATCCCAAATGGTGCAATTGCTCTGTCGGGTACCAGCACAAAATCAGGTACTATCTTTGTGTACGTAGATGGTGAGAAACTAGGCCAAACTGCCACTGTTACTTCTAGCGGAGCGTCTGTTAATTGGACTGTTAGCGGTATTACCCAGGGTGTTCTTGTGGCAGGTTTGCCTGTGCAGATTTCTATCTCAGAAACTACTGGTTGTGGTGAAACAGAAAAAACGCAAGCGGTAGCTGTCTCCTGCGCACCTCCTGTGAAGACATTTACAGTATCTCCACTTTCCAGAACTATATGTACAGGTGGTACAGTCACCTTGACCACAAGCAGCTCGCAAGAAGGTGTTGTTTACCAGATTTTTAACCAGACCACAGGAGCATATACCGGTTCTTCCGTATTGGGTACTGGAGCAGCCATTGAGCTTACTTCGTCCTCTCTTTCTAACAGTGTGAATAGTGTACACAACTTGTTTGTAAAAGCTTATCAAGTGGTAGGGGGTTGTGAAGTAACACTTTCTGAAAATACGCCTATAGTCATTACCCTGAGCCCAACACCCGTAGCAGCAGGTATTTCTGCTTCGTCTACTAATGTTTGCTTTGGGCAGACGGTTGCTATTTCCGCTACCTCTAACTTGGTGAGAGGACTTTCTTACAGATTGTATAGGAACGGAACTGCTGAAGGAGAGGTGATCGTTTATAACGGTTCTAACAAGGTTGAATTCACGCCCGTTGTAAATGCTGCGTCTACTAAATTTACAGTGGTGGCATCGAGCGAGGGTTGTATGTCAGCAAATTCTAATGAACTCACTATTACAACTACCTCAGTCGCTGCGCCTATTGTTTCTTCTGGTGCAACTGCGTTTTGCGGTAGCGGGTCTACTACCATAAGTGTTTCTTCACCTCAGATTGGTTACAGATATGAGCTAATGAAAGGAACATCAGAGAATGGGGTGAGTGAGACTGTGACTACATGGCCAGCTTACATGGGTTCTGGTTCTGTTGAGTTTTATGTGAATGTAAAAGAAACAACCTACTACAAAGTGAAAGCGATTGCAGGTGTTTGCGAAAGCCCTGTTTCGTCAGCAATAAAGTTGGAAGTTGTTAACTGCAATATTACCTATAAAGTAGAACCGGCTTACCAAAGACGTGAGTATATTATGTATGAGATAATGGCTACACCTATCACAAATCCAGATAGTTCTTATACTTTCACCGGTGATAACTTGCTGATCGGTACAGCGGTAGACTCTAAAACAGGTCAAATCTATGTTTCTAATTTGGGCTCTTTGGCTACTGGTACCAAAACGGCTAATATCTTTGCAACCAATACTCGAACTGGAAAAGTTAGTAGAGTCCCTGTGACCTATAGTGTTAGCCCAGACGGAAATCCTACTGCCGCTGTGCGACCACTTGATCCAATAGTTCTTCCTGTTGAGTTAATCAGTTTTGCAGCTTCTCAGCAAACCACTGGAGTTCAACTAAGATGGGCTACTGCTTCTGAGAAAGACAATGACTTCTTCCAGGTAGAACGTAGCTTAGATGCTAAGAACTTTGTAAGCATTGGCCAAGTGAAAGGGAACGGAACCAGCAATGTATTGCAAAACTACAGTTTCACTGATGCAACTGCTCCAGCCGGCACCGTGTACTACCGCCTGAAGCAAGTTGACTTTGACGGTAAGTTTGAGTACTCCAAAGTGATTGCGGTAAAAGCAGATGGCAAGACAAGTGTTCAGGCATCTTTGGAGGTAAAACCAAATCCAACACCTGGCAAGCTGTTTTTAACTGCTTCAAATTTGGAAGGTGCCGGAAGTGTTACGTTGTTGCACACCAGCGGAAAAGCCGTGTCAACGCAAGAGGTGCAAGTGGTGGCTGGTCAGCCGCTAGAATTAGACCTGAGCAAACTTAGTCCTGGTGTTTACATTCTGCAGTTAAAAACCAGTACAGGTACTGCGGTAACCAGAATAGTAAAACAATAGGTGTGAAAGTTTAAGAATTCTTACCTAATAAAAAGAGGGCAGCCTGCATGGGTTGCCCTCTTTTTTTCTTGTTGTCATTTGGTAGTAGCCTTGGGTTGCTGTGGCAAGGCTGTTGCAAGCATGGAAGGGTTTAGTTGCTCTATAGTATCCTATGCTGGCTGGGTTTGTTCAGAAGGAATAAGTTTGAATGGCATCTACCCTTGGGTGTAAACTATCTCAAGAAAAAAACTTAAGCTAAAGGTTGCATAAAGAGAATTGGGAAGAGCGGAGACCGCTTTATATCCATAGAGATATTTGAATAATTATATTTGCAAAAAATGGTTAAAGAATCTTTGGACAAATATGACTAAGGAAAATTTTTTATCTGTATGTCAATTTTGAAGTTCAAAGGCAATGAATTAAAAAGTTAATGAGCATCGTAGGTTTTAATTGGTAAAACTTAGATGTACCTACTTGTATTTTGGCCTTAGTGACTAAGAAACTTATCTCTTTTACTAAAAGGGCTTTATTTTCTGTAAAGGTCTGCAAATTGTACATAGCTAATAGAGTAAACTTCTGAATTTGAACAATTTAGATAGTAGGGCTACTTTTGAGGGCTGTAATGAATATGCTTCTTGCTCTTTCAGGAATGCATACGCAGATGAAATGTTCAATTTAGTAGTTCTATGAAGTACCTTTATTCTTTTAAAATTCTGTTTTTGCTCGTGTTCGCCTGCTTCCTGGGTAAGGAAGCATTCTCGCATGAAAAGATTACCATTCCTGGAAGTAACTCTAAAGAAGTCAGTGGTAAATCTTCTTTAAAGTGCCAAAAAACTGATGCGCCTGCTTTTTTAGCGCAAACTCAAAGCACAGTTCCTGATAAAGTAGTTATTGAGGTGAGTCTTCAGAATGTCTCAACTGCTCCCTCTTTAGAATATGCTAACCTGAAGTTTAACAAAGCAGGGGTGTTCACCTTTGAGTTAGACGACAACAGTGGCAAAGCAGTAGATGTATTAAAAGTGTTGAGCGGGGGTACGGCATCTAATGGCGTGACTTACACCGGTAAAACTTTCACCGATGGTTGTGGAAATACAATTCATTACCGCGGGGCTATTGCCCTGAACTACCTTAACAATTACAACCAGGACCAGATTGTGTATACCTCTTCCGGGAAAAAAATAAACCAGGAAGGGCTGAATGCTTTGGTGAGAAGCAAGTGGACCCTGGAAAATCATGGCTACGCCCATAGTGCTGGCAACACTTTAATTGATGGAGACATAGCCAAGAACATCCACGAAAATACCAAAGTGTTTTACTCTAAAATGGCGGCGGCAGGTCTGCCATTTAGGATGCGGGTAGCAGTAACCCCAACAAATGACGAGGGGTATCACCCCACCAGCAAGCAATTGGGCTACATTGGGCTAACCACCCAAACGAAGCGTGACGAGGGCCCAATGTTCTTTGGCTATGCTGCCCTGTCCGCCGATTGGAGCCAGATGCTGTATACCCACAGGTCCTTCAATGATAAATGGGATCAAACCACTACTAATTCTTTCAAAGAGAAGTTTGACAGGCTTTTGTTGGCAAAAGCTACCCCGGCTACGCCTCAAATGTTCAGGTTAGGCACGCACGGGCCTGATGTGCCCAAATTCGCAGAGTTGATGGATTATCTGCAGACAGCCTCCAAAGACCGGGTTTGGGTGCCTTCTTTTCAGGAGTTGATAGAGTATTTTGAGGTGAAGAGACTTTTGGTTAGAACCTCAACGTATGATGCCGTTACTAAGAAATTGGTGATCACTCTTGATTACTCAAAAATTCCGGAGCACAACCGTTTCAGAGATGTGTCTCTGTTGCTAAAGGGCGGAAGCATTTCCTCTGTAGTAGTAAAAAGCGGAACCCTAGATAAGGTTTCGTTTAATTCCTCTACTGGCCTGATCAACCTATTCAAGGAGAAAAAGACTTTTGCTGATCCGGCTCTGGATGTACTGCCTCCTAAGATCACGAGTGCCACTATTACCGAGGTTAACAAAGTGCGGGTGGTGTTTGATCGTCCGGTTGTTCTGACTAAAGAAGGATTTACTATTAAGTCTGCAGGAGTGGAAGTGCCCGTGGTGGAGGTGATAGGCAAAGGGAATGTATGGGATTTGAAAGTGCAAAACACATACAATAAATCAAGTGTTTTGTCACTTTACTACCGTATGCAAAGAGGCGCCTCTGTAGATGCCAGTAACTTTGCCTTCAAAGTTGGGAGCTACATTGGCAAGAAAGTGGTGAATAAGATAGGAACCAGTACTGTGACTACCTCCGGCACCAGTGCGCTTGAAACCGATACAGATAATGGTGTTGAAAATGACTTGCTCAACCAAGCTGATGCTACTCCCTCATTGATGGCTCGCCCTAACCCTACGGAGGGAATTGTGTATTTGTCTTCCCAGGCTCCTTTGGGCGCAGGTACGGTAACGGTGTACAACAGTGTCGGAAAAGCGGTGCTCACGCAAACGGTTCAGGTGGAAGCGGGGCAAAGCCTCTCTGTAGACTTAAATAAATTGGCTCCAGGTACATATCTGGTGCAGCTTGTAGCTGCTGACGGGATAGCAACTACTAAGGTGATTAGGAAGTAAAGCTTTTTTCCCATCAAAACGAAAGAAGGCTGCCGGATACGGCAGCCTTCTTTCGTTTTGATGGGTATGTTGAAGGAGTATATCTCTGAAGGTTTGCGCTCAGCGCTTATTGGCCCATCAGAAAATTATGGCTTTCTATGGTTAGAGTGAAGTTTACCTTGTTTTGGCTTTGTTGTATAGCGTGTTTTCTCCCTTTTGCAGATTGATTGGGGCTTTAGATAAATGTCTGGTGTAGGGTTTACAGGTCTATTCTAATGATATACCATTGATTGAGATAGAATACTGTGTTTAGAATTTTTAGTTTATAAAATAGTTAATAAAATATATAATAATATAAAGAACTTTTGTATTGTAAGATGAAAACTTATGGTGGTAATAGTCTTTGATATAAAGTTTAACTTAAAATTATTAAAATCTAAAAGCAGAGTATTAGTATATAAGCAGACTTATAATTAAAAAAAATTATAATATAAAATATATTAAATTGTATGATGTAGAAGTATAAATTCTATTTCGTAGTTTTTTGCCTCTTCAAAAAATGAATCATTCTTATCAGATTTGTGTAATTAATACAAGAAAATATTCTTGTAATTCAATATCAATAGATCTTAATAGAATAATTTATGAGAAACTTGTACTCTGTTGACGGGCTAGGGTTAGTTGAAAGGAGGGCATATGTTAAGCTTACTGTTCAGGCTTCTAAAGTAATTTTTAACAAGATGCCAAAGAGCAATATGCCTTGGAGTGTTTCTGCTCTTAAAAGAGTCTCTTTGTTTTTATTCCTTGTGGGGGTGTTGTTCCTGTCTGGAACTAATTTGGTGCAGGCTCAAGAAATTAGAGTTACAAGTGTTGTGCCTACTTCCCTTTGTGCAGGTTCTTCAATTACAGTTGGATTTACTGCCAAAAATGGAACATCAAATAGCGCAAGTAGCGGACAGTGGTTTGTAAACAATGCTATTTTCCGATTAGATATAAGTGAACCTGGCGGAGCCGGAACATTTAGTTTGGTAAATGGATTTACCGTTACAAGAACCAATGCTACTTTTCAAACAGGTAGGAACGCTGAAAATTTTTATACAGGAACAGTAAATCTTCCCGCTGGTTTAGTTTCAGGAAGTTACAGGGTTCAAGTGCATTCCGTACCTCCGGCTAATACTATATCTCCAGCTGTTAAAAGTTTGCCTAGTGATCTTATCACTGTAAAAGCGGGAGCCCCCGTGAGTGGTGGAGACAAGTCGTTTACTTATGGAGAGACTCCGAGTTTAAGCGCTACAGCATATGAGGGGCAATCAATTGATTGGTATGATGCAGACGGTAATCTGGTCTCCAATGCTTCAAATACAATAGAGACTACTAACCTTACAACTAAGGTGGTAACCTCAAGCTTTACTCCTTCTGTAGCAGTTGCTAAATCCTATACTTTCTATGCTCAAGCGCGTGGCTCATGTGCAACTACGGTTAGAACTCCAATAAAACTTACCATAAATAAAATACTTCTTACGGTAACAGTGGTAGACAAAAGCCAATTAAATAAGGTGTATGACGGCAAGGTCACAGTTCCGCTTCTTGTCAGTAACATGTCAGTTGGTGGGGTATTAGCCCGTGATGCAAATATTGAATTTCTGGACCCAAATGTTTCCCCAACTGCAACTTTTGCGGATAAAATTGTTAATCCTAATAAGATTGTGACTGTGACTGGATATAAACTCACAGAAGCTGCCGCTGTCAATTACGATATTCCTTTGTCTATACAGGTGCCTGGTATTGCTATAAGTTCGTTAGGAATTACAGGCAAGTTTACTGCAGATGATAAGACACACGATGGTAAGACAGATGCTGTTATTCTGACTCGGGAATTAGTTGGTACAATTCCAGGGGATTTGGTGAGTCTTATTGGAGGTGTTGCCCACTTTGAGGATCCGCATTCAAGTGAGGAGTTGAAGCGGGTGATTTTTGACATGACCAATGCGTCCCTAACAGGAGCGGACGCAGGTAACTATTCGCTCACCTCCGTCGCTGATGCTTTTGCCAAGATAAATAAAGTGCTGCCTGTAACTTTGGTAGACTTTGAAGGCAAGCAGAGGAATGCCTCCGTTTACCTGTATTGGAGAACGGCCTCCGAGAAAGACAATGACTACTTTCAAGTGGAGCGCAGCCAAGACGGCAAGGCTTTCATTGCCATCGGCCAGGTAAAAGGAAATGGAACTACCAATGTGGTTCAGAACTACAGCTTCACAGATGGTGTTGCTCCAGCTGGCACCGTGTACTACCGTCTCAAGCAGGTGGACTATGATGGCAAGTTTGAGTACTCCAAGGTGATCGCCGTGAAAGCAGACGGAAGAAGTGGCGCAGAAGCTACCTTGGTGGCCAAGCCCAACCCAACACCGGGCAAAGTGGTATTCACTTCCACAGATGCAGCATCTGGGCCTGTAACACTTATCCTGTACCACAGCAGTGGTAGGGTAGTAGTGCAGAAGCAGGTAGAACAAGGTCAGGAATTGTCCCTTGATCTTGCCGGTCAGGTTCCGGGTATCTACTATGTGCAGGTGCAAACCACTACTGGTAAAACTACCACCCGAGTAGTGAAGCAATAAGCACCAACAGAACAGCCCATAAACAGAAAGGCCACCTCCTATGAGATGGCCTTTCTGTTTATGAACAGGTTATTTTAGGTCTGTTTTCCCTGAATCAGGTCTAAAACGCTCTGCGTAAAGGAGGTCGAATGTTACACTACATAAGACAACCGGAACTCTGGGATCTCTATGTTCTGGTAGCCAAGCTCCGTTAGGTCATCGCGGAGCTGGTGCATGACCGATTTCTCGCCGTGTACCAGGAAAATGCGCTGGATCTTCTCTTTGTCCTGGCAGTGCAGGAACTTGGCAATGTCGCCGTAATCTGCGTGGGCGCTGTATTCTTTCATAACCAGCATCTCGGCTTTCACCTCCACTTCATCGCCAAGAATATAGACTTTCTCGGCTCCGTTCATGAGTTTGCCGCCTACGGTAGAAGGCTCGCAGTAGCCGGTGATGAGCACCGCGCTGTTGGGGTCTGGTAAGTTGGTCTTGAGGTGGTGCTGGATGCGACCCGCTTCCATCATGCCCGAGGAGGAGATGATCACGCAAGGTTCGTCAATCTTGTTCAGTTCTTTGGAATCACTGACCTCGGTGATGTAGCTCAGTTGCGGAAACCCGAACGGATCTGGGTCGTCCTTGATGTACTCCTGCATGGTCTCGTTGAAGTACTGCGGGTTGTCGCGCATGATGTCAGTGGCGTAGACGGAAAGCGGGCTGTCTACAAACACCTTCACATCGGGCAGGCGGCCTTCCTCGGCCAGGTAGTTGAGCGAGTAGATCAGCTCCTGGGTGCGGCCGATGCTGAACGCCGGTACCAGCAGTTTGCCCTGGCGCTCCACGCACACTTCCTGCACTATTTTCTGCAAACGTTCCTCGGTGTTCTCCAGGCTGTCGTGCACGCGGTTGCCGTAAGTAGACTCGCAGATGATGATTTCGGCCTGTGGGAAGGGTTGCGGCGGATTAAGGATACGGTTGGCAAACCGCCCGATGTCGCCGCTGAAGCAAAGGGTGCGTTCGCGGCCATCGTCTTGCAGCCGCAGGTAAATGGCGGCGCTGCCCAGTACGTGGCCGGTGTCGGTGAAGAGCAGTTCTATGTCTTCGGCAATTTGGTAAGGTTCGTTGTATGGCACCGTTACAAACTGCTCCAGGGCTTTCTCGGCATCTTCCTCGGTGTAAAGCGGTTTGCTGGAGCCGTTGCTGTTGTTCTGCTGAATGCGGGCACTATCCCGCAGCAGCAGTTTGCAGAGTTCCAGCGTAGGCGGGGTGCAGTAAATGGGGCCTGAATACCCATCGGCCACCAGCCGTGGGAGCAAACCAGAATGGTCAATATGGGCGTGCGAGAGAATGACACAGGTAAGGTTCTCTGGTTCAAAGTCAAAGGAGCTGTTCCGTTCCTCGGTTTTGTCGCCCATGCCCTGGGTTAAGCCGCAGTCCAGCAGAATGCGCTTCCCGTTCTCCAACGTCACTAAATGCTTGCTGCCGGTCACGGTCTGGGCCGCACCGTAAAAAGATATCGTCATAGAGGTTCTTCTAAATCTAAATAGGTGGCTTTTGTACGGGCGAGGAGCTGCGTGGTTGTGGCAAACCGTTAAACCAAAAGACAGGAAAGTGTTCTTAGTGGTGAGAGGTAAACGTGTTTTGGGCCTGTTTTCTATGAATCGGCCTTAAAACACCCAATGCATCACTGTCTGGACACACCTGCGACCTGCCCTGGCGCCGGAAGGAAGAGTGGCAGAAAAATGGTACCTTTGCACCTGCTATGTCAAATTTCCTCCAATTTATAGCGCTTACTCCGCCGTGAGTACCAGTCCGCTCCACCCTTCTGGCAGGGGCGTTTCCTTTCTTTTCTGCTGTTGAGTTCTGTCCGGTTAAGGGTTGCCAGACCTTTCATAGGCCTGTGGCGTAGCCGTAACCGTACTTTCTGTTTTTAGAGTTTTAGTACCATGATTCCTTCTTTACGCTTATTTGATTTCAGCCAAAAAGTAGATTATAAAAAAGAGATTCTGGCCGGGCTCACCGTGGCCATGACCATGATTCCCGAGTCTTTGTCCTTCGCCATTCTGGCGGGTTTTCCGCCGCTGGTGGGTTTGTACGCTGCCTTCATCATGGGGCTGGTGACGGCCGTGCTGGGTGGTAGGCCCGGCATGATCTCGGGCGGAGCCGGGGCCACGGCGGTGGTCTTGATCGCGCTCATGCAGTCGCACGGCCTGGAGTACGTGTTCGCGGCGGTTGCCCTGGCCGGGGTTCTGCAAATTCTGGTGGGCATGTTCAAGCTGGGCAAGTTCATCCGGTTGGTGCCGCAGCCGGTGATGTACGGTTTTGTGAACGGTTTGGCAATCATCATCTTCATGTCGCAGATAGGCCAGTTTAAGACGGTGGTGAACGGCGAGACCACTTGGCTTACCGGCGAGCCTTTGTACATCATGGCCGGTCTGGTGGCGTTGACCATCGGCATCATCATCGTTTTGCCCAGGATCACCAAAGCGGTGCCGCCGTCGTTGGTGGCCATTATCGTGGTTTTTGCGGTAGTGATGGGCTTCGGCATCGAGACCAAGATGGTGCGTGATATTGCCGCCGTAAGCGGAGGGTTGCCGCCTTTCCATGTTCCGCAGCTTCCGTTTACTTTGGAGACCCTGCAAATCATTTTCCCTTACGCCCTCATCATGGCCGGGGTAGGCCTAACCGAAAGCCTGCTGACCCTGAACCTGGTAGACGAGATCACCGGCACCAGAGGCAACGGCAACCGCGAGTGCGTGGCGCAGGGCAGCGCGAATGTGCTGAACGGCTTTTTCTTTGGCATGGGCGGTTGCGCAATGATCGCGCAGACGCTGGTGAACCTTTCGGCGGGGGCCAGGGCGCGGCTGGCCGGGATTATCTCGGCCTTCACTATCCTGGCCATTATCCTGGTGGGCGCCCCGGTGATAGAGCGGGTGCCCATGGCGGCACTGGTGGGCGTGATGGTGATGGTCTCCATCGGGACGTTTGAGTGGATCAGCTTTCGGATCATCAACAAAATGCCCCGCCACGATGTGTTCGTGGGGATTCTGGTGGCATCTATCACCGTTTGGCTGCACAACCTGGCTCTGGCGGTGCTTATTGGGGTGATCATCTCGGCGCTGGTGTTTGCCTGGGAGAGCGCCAAGCGCATCAGGGCCAGAAAGTACGTGGATGAGAAAGGTGTGAAGCACTATGAACTGTATGGTCCCTTGTTCTTCGGGTCAGTCACGGCCTTTACCGAGAAATTCGATGTTCAGAATGACCCCGAGGTAGTAATCATCGATTTCAGGGAAAGCCGCGTGGCCGATATGTCCGGCATTGATGCCCTGCACAAACTCACCGAGCGCTACCACAAAGCCGGCAAGAAACTGCACCTGCGCCACCTGAGCCCCGATTGCCGCCTGCTGCTCCAAAACGCCGATGCCGTCATTGACGTCAACATCCTGGAAGACCCGCAGTACGCCGTGGTAACGGATAAATTGGCGTAGTCTTCCCTCTTAAATGAGAGTTTCGTTTCGGGCTTATTTTCAGAAAATCGGACTCAAAACGGGACTTGGTTTATAGAATCAGATGTTTGTTTTAAGGCTGATTTTCTGAAAAATGGCTCTAATCGCTAAGCTAATCCAAGGGCTTGGTTGAACTTAATGCGCTTGCTCAAAAGACCTCGTAGTGTCCGGAGGACCTGCGAGTGTTTATGTCACCTGCCTCTCCTTAAACGAAAAGACCTCACAAGTTTTTAAAACCTGTGAGGTCTTCTGTTTTAGTATTCTGGTTTAAAGCTGATTTCCTGAAAACAGCCTAAAAACAACTTACAGCAGGGCTCTGAGTCTTTCGGCGGCGCTCTCGGGAGTGATGTCGCGCTGCGGGTTGGCCATGAGCTCGTAGCCGACCATGAACTTCTTCACCGTGGCGGACCTCAGCAGGGGCGGGTAGAAGTGCATGTGCAGGTGCCAGCCCGGGTAGTCCTTGCCGTCGGTGGGCGCCTGGTGGATGCCGGCCGAGTACGGGAAGGAGGTATTGAACAGCTTGTCGTACACGCTGGAGAGGCGCTTCATGATGTCGGCGTAGGCGAGCTTCTCGTCCTCGGTGATCTCACCGAGGTGGCCGAAGTGCCGCCGGGGGATGACGATGGTCTCGAAGGGCCACACCGCCCAGAAGGGCACCAGCGCCACGAAGTGCCCGTTCTGTGCTACGATGCGTTTGTTCTCCTCTAGCTCCAAAGCGAGGTAATCAGAAAGCAGGCTTCTCCCGTTCTCCTGGAAGTAGGCCTCCTGCTGCACGGTCTCCCTGGCCGGATCACCTGGTACCGAGCTCTGCGCCCA
Organism: Sabulibacter ruber; assembly: GCF_017355955.1. Classification (GTDB taxonomy): domain Bacteria; phylum Bacteroidota; class Bacteroidia; order Cytophagales; family Hymenobacteraceae; genus Nibribacter; species Nibribacter ruber_A. Next base: position 879,999 of record NZ_JAFFID010000002.1, read on the forward strand.
GATCTGCCCGTGCGGGTGGGGGTTGCTGCTGCCCATCACCGAGCCCTTGTTCTCGAAGATCTGCACGTAGCTGATCTCCTCCATAGCGCCCAATTCCAGGTATTGCTCCTGCCACAGGTCCACGACCTTCTTGATGTCCGGGGTCTCCATGTCGGAGAGGGTCAGGTCGTGGCGGGGCGAGAAGCAGATGACCTTGCAGATGCCGCGCTCGCTCTCGGCCCGGAGCAGCCCGCCCTTGGCGAAGGAGCCGGTGGGGCTGTCGGCCTGCAGGGCGGCGAAGTCGTTGGTGAACACGAAGGTGGAGGGGTAGTCGGGGTTGGTCTCGCCGTTGGCGCGCACGTTGGTGGGGCACAGGTAGCAGCCCGGGTCGTACTGCGGCCGGGTGTCCTTCTCGGCGGTCTCCTGCTGCCCCTGCCAGGGGCGCTTGGAGCGGTGCGGTGACACCAGCACCCACTCCCCCAAGAGAGGGTTGAAGCGCCGGTGCGAGTGCTCCGTGATATCGAATGAATTCATAGTTTCTAAAGGTAAGAATGGAAGAGAGCCGGTGCTGGTTATTTTTTGGAGAAGTCAAGCGGGACCAGGCTGCTGCCGTCCACAATCTCGGCTACGTACGTCTTGAGCGTGATGCCGTACTGCTCCTGGTAGGCTTCGGTCATCTGGCGGGTGAACTCATCCAATTGGGCTAGTTTCACCAGGTTGATGGTGCAACCTCCAAATCCTCCGCCCATCATGCGGGCCCCCAGCACGGCGTCTGAGTCTCTGGCTTTGTCGGCCAGGAAGTCCAGCTCAGGGCAACTCACCTCATAGTCATGCTGCAATCCTTTGTGCGAAGCGAACATCTTCTGCCCGAACGCCTCCAGGTCGCCACGCTCCAGGTCTTGGCAGGCTTCTTCTACGCGCAGGTTTTCCTGTACCACGTAGGTGCAGCGGCGGTATACCACCGGGTCAAACTCGGCTTGGTGCTGCGACAGCATCTCCAGGGTCACGTCTCTCAAGCTGTGAATCTGTGGATAATGTTTCTGCAGAATGGCCACGCCGGTTTCGCATTCCTGCCGACGGGTGTTGTACTCACTGGAAGCCAGGGAGTGTTTCACCTGCGTGTCGCAGAGCACGATGCGGTAATCATCAATGTTGAAAGGGTAGTACTGGTACTCCAGTGAGCGGCAGTCCAGCTTTACCACGTGGTTGTGCTTGCCAAACATACTGGCGAACTGGTCCATGATGCCGCACATTACCAGCGCGTACTCATGCTCGGCCTTCTGGGCCATCTTCACCATGTCGAACCGTTCAATACCGTAGGCATACAGGTAGTTCAGCGCATACGCCAGACCGCATTCCACCGCCGCCGAAGAAGAAAGTCCGGCGCCAATGGGCACGTTGCCCCCAAACACCAGGTCAAACCCTTTCACCTCATAGTTGGCTTTCTGCAGCTGCGCCACTACCCCCAGCAGGTAATTGGCCCACCCTTTATCGGTGCGGTGCACGTCTGTGAGAGAGAAGTCTGCGCTTTCATCCAGGTCAAAGGCATGGGCCCGCATGGTCTGGGTGCCGTTTGGCGCAATGGCGAAATAGATCTCTTTGTTAATGGCTGCCGGTAATACAAAGCCCTCATTGTAATCTGTGTGTTCTCCAATGAGGTTTACCCGGCCAGGCGACCGGACTACCACCGGCTCTGTTTTGAATAGCTCTTTGAATCTGGCTACAATGTCTTCAACCATGGTTGCTCTATAAAAGTGAATCTCCGGGTGAGGTGCTCACCCGGAGATATTACTAACGGAAGTTAAAATGCTTTGATAGCTTTTTATTACCAGAAAATGATATAAAGTGCTGCTAAGATTCCGCAGATGAGCACAGACCCAATGGCAAAGCCGGTGCTGGTTTTAAACATAGAAGAATCAATTTCCAGACCTTTAGGATTGTTCTTGCTCTTAGGATCCAGCAACGTGATAAGTACCATCAGGAACACGCACACCAGGAACACGATACCCATACGGTCCAGGAACGGAATTTCAGGGAACTGGAACTTAAGGAAAGTGGAAAGCGGAATAGTCAAGACTGCCGCTACCAATGCTGCCGAGGCAGTAGTACGTTTCCAGAAGAAGCCCAAGGCGAAGATGGCGAACACACCAGGAGAAATGAAACCGGTATATTCCTGGATGTATTGGAATGCCTGGTCAAGGTTACGAAGAACCGGAGCCACCACAATCGCAATCACAAAAGAGGCCACTACCGTGATTTTACCAAAGTTTACCAATCTGGTTTCAGAGGCATTCTTGTTGAAGAACTTACGGTAGATGTCCAGGGTGAAGATAGTAGAGATACTGTTGGCTTTACCGGCCAGAGAAGCCACAATAGCGGCAGTAAGCGCGGCAAAAGACAAACCTTTCAAGCCGGCTGGCAATAGGTTCAATAATACCGGATACGCGTGGTCTGGTTTTACGTGGCCTAATTCATTAGCCATTTCTGCCTGGAACATGCCGTTTTTATGCAACACATAAGCCGCAATACCTGGCAATACCACAATAATAGGCATCATCAGTTTCAGGAAACCAGCGAACAAAAGACCGTTACGGGCAGTTTTCAGGTCGGCACCAAGGGCACGCTGGGTGATGTACTGGTTACAACCCCAGTAGTTCAGGTTCACAATCCACATACCTCCCAGAAGAACAGAAAGGCCCGGCAAGTCCATGTACGCATCGCGGGTACCGCCTTCACCGTTCGGGATCATGATTTCGCCTTCAGAAAGAATCATACTGAAGTGGTCACCGGCTTGCTGCCGCAGGAACGTTAAACCATCCCAAATGCCAGAGCCGCCCAGGTGGTCAGATACCAGGTCAAGCGCCAGGTAGGTAGTAGCTAAACCACCCAATACCAGTACAAATACCTGAATTACGTCTGTGTAACCAATTACCTTCATACCACCCAGGGTGATAAAAATAGCGAAGATGGCACAACCGTACATACAGTAGTAGAAGTCAATACCGGTAATGGTTTCAATGGCCAGCGCCCCCAGGTACAGGATAGAGGAAAGGTTTACAAATACATACACCAATAACCAGAATACCGCCATGATGGTACTTACCGCATCGTTGTACCGCTGCGATAAGAATTGAGGCATGGTGTAAATTTTGTTTTTCAGGTAAATAGGAATGAAGAATACCGCAACTACCACCAGGGTAAGGGCGGCCATCCATTCATAAGTTGAGATTGCCAGACCCATGGCGAAGCCAGAACCAGCCATCCCAATAAACTGCTCGGCAGAGATGTTGGAAGCGATCAAGGAAGCACCAATAGCCCACCAGGTAAGAGAGCCTTCGGCCAGGAAGTACTCCTTAGAGTCCATGTGGTCTGCCTTTTTCTGCCGGTAAATCCAATATCCGTAGCCCGAGACTATCAGAAAGTAGGCAAGGAAAATGATGTAGTCAATGGTTTGTAAGCCCATAGTAAGAAGTGTGACAGTGGTTTGTTAGTTTTTAAATTTTCTGACGGATTTGTGAATATATCGGTTTTTAGTTATTATATACTAAGCCTTATACTAAGAAATTTCTATTTGCCTCTCCTGGCCGATTCTCTCGGGCAAATCAACGCTTATCGGTTGCAGCTAAAGTCCTTCCTTACCACCGGGCATAATCAAGTAATAACCAAAATACAAAGGAAAACCAGTAGCTCGTGCGCCTTTCAAAGCGCGCAAGTGGTTAAGACCGTCTATTATTCCCTCCCCTTATAGAAGGCGCATCTCGCCAATCTAATGTAATCGATTGCGTAAATATATGTCAATGATTGCTTGCCTGCCAAAACCTGAGCTGAATAGTTGTTTTAAATATCATAAAAATATTGTCTTTGCTTAAGTTTTTGTCAATGTATTTGGGCTTAGAGCTCAGAGCGTTATAGAAACTTTAAAAACAATCGATTTTATACGCAAAGACAAGGGTAAACTATAATCAAATAATAAATATCTAACGTAAACGATTACAGTAAGCCGTTGATTGACAACCATATATGCGGGTTTCTGCGATGGGTATTAGTACAGGGGTACCCATAGATGTTACTACGGTTTACAGGAGCAAATACCTCACAGCGTCTTACCACTTAACATCTATAATTTATGGAAAAAGCTTTACAAAGTAGTCAATGGATTGGGGGCTGCCAACATCCGCTGAGAAAACAGCAGGTTGCTCAATGGCTTATGGTGTTACTGGTTGGTCTGCTGGTAAATTCCTTTGCTTATGAGGCGAAAGCCCAGGGGAGAACTCTTACCGGAAGAGTGGTCAGCGCAGATGGCGAGGCATTGGCAGGAGTAACGGTGGTGGTAAGGGGTACCAGCAATGGAGCCTCTACAGATGCCAACGGTAACTACACCCTTAGCCTGGCGTCGGGACAGGAGAATGGCACCCTGGTTTTCTCGTACATCGGGTTCCGGTCACAGGAAGTGCCCATTGCAGGGCAGACCACCGTGAATGCTACCCTGCAGTCAGATGAGCAGGCGTTGAGCGAGGTGGTGGTGATTGGTTACCAGACCGTAAGAAAAGAAGACCTGACCGGGGCAGTTTCTGTGGTAGAGGCCAGCGATGCCCGCCGGGTAACTGCCAACACCGTGGCGGAGTCTCTGCAAGGGTTAGCGGCCGGGGTAACGGTACGTAACACCGGGGCACCGGGGGCTGCCGCTAAAATTGACATCAGGGGTACCGGTACGTTCGGGGCCAACGAGCCTTTGTATGTGATTGACGGGATGCTCTCCAATGCTACTCCTGACTTCAACCCCAATGACATTGAGTCTATCCAGGTGTTGAAAGATGCCTCGGCGGCGGCTATCTATGGGTCCAGGGCGGCCAACGGGGTAATCATCATCACTACCAGAAAAGGGAAGGAAGGGCCTTTACAGATTACCGGTAACGTGAAAACGGGTATCCAGCAGTTCCGCAAGCGCTGGGACCTTAGAAACAGCGCAGAGTTTGCCGAGCTGAACCGCCAGGCGTACGCCAATGTTGGCTTGCCTCCGCAGACCAGCGTTTCCACGGAATTTGACCCCAATGTGGACACAGACTGGCAGGAAGCCCTCATGCGGACCGGTTCCACCCAGGATTACAACCTCACCCTCTCGGGCGGTAGCGCCACCGGAACGTACCTGATTTCCGGAAACTACTTCAAAAACAAAGGCACCATCATTGACAATAGTTTTGAACGCGCCAACTTCAGGGTGAACACCACCGGGGAGCGGGGCCGGTTCTCGTTTGGGGAGTTCTTCCTGTTTTCCTATACCCATGATGATTACCTGGAAGGAGAGCCTTTGGTAGAAATGCTGCGGATGCTGCCCACTATGCCCATCCAGGGAAGCCGGTATGTGGGGCCAAGCAACCCCGAAGGCTGGGCCATTGGTGACCAGACTTTTGCCAATACCTTCGGGACCAACCCGGTTGCCTTGCAGAATCTGCTCCAGCGCGATCTGTATAGCTATAGGGCCAGGGGAAATGCCTTTGTGCAGTTTGAGATCATTGAAGGATTGGCCTACAAGTTCAACGCCGGTTTAGAGTCTACTTTTGATAATTTCAGAGGATTCCGCCGGCCGGGAGTGGTAAGGCAAAGTACCCCCAACGTGCTGGCCACCGCCGATGAAAACCGGGCTCAGTTTCTTTCCACCCTGTTAGAGCACACGGTGAACTTTGAACGGCAGTTTGGCGAGCATAGGGTAAGTGCCGTGGCTGGGGTGAGTAACCAGATTTTCCAGTATGATCAGATCTACGGCCAGAAACAGAATCTTCCCAGAAACCCAATAACTGGCGAGTACTATACGGTGCTCAACCAGGGTAATAACCCCATCGTGGGGAGCTACACAAACAAATGGGCTAACCTGGGGTACTTAGGTAGGGTGAACTACAGCTTCAGGGACAAATATTTGCTGAGTGCCTCCTTCAGGAGAGACGGTGACTCCCGGTTTGGACCTAATTACCGGTGGGGGAACTTCCCGTCTGTGTCAGTGGCCTGGCAAATAAGCGAAGAACCCTTCTTTGCGCTGCCTTGGGTGAGTGATTTGAAAGTGCGGGCATCCTACGGGGCGCTGGGGAACAGCGAGGTACTTTCGCCCTGGCAGTATTTTGGCCGCATCAGCCCATTCCCAAGAGCCATATTTGGGCCGGAGCAAACCATTTTCCAGGGTGCTACCAACATTCAGTTAGCCAACCCAGACCTGCACTGGGAAGAAAAGAAAACCACCAACTTCGGGATAGACGCTGCCTTCCTGAACAACCGGCTGAGCATAACGGCTGAGTATTTCATCTCTAAAACAGAGGATGTGCTCACAAACCTGCCTGTAGCGCTCACCATTGGTAATGCGGCCCCGGCCGGGGTGTTGCGTGACCCTCCCATTAATGCGGCTTCCCTGCAAAACACAGGGGTGGAGTTAACCGCTACCCTGCGCAGCGTGGAGAATCCTGTTAAGTGGGATGTGAGTTTAAACCTCAGCCACATCAAAAACGAGGTGCTGGAACTGGGTAACCTGGGCGAAGGCAGAACTTACATCCAGAGCGGAGATGCCCGTACCCAAGTTGGCAGGGCCATTGGCGAGTGGTATGTTCTGAGGACCGACGGTATTTTCCAGACGCAGGAAGAAGTTGCTGCTCACGGGATACAACCAGATGCCAAACCAGGTGATATCCGGTATGTGGATGTGGATGGAGACGGTACCTTGAATGTGGATAAAGACCGTACGTATGCAGGTAGTCCGTGGCCAGACATCCAGGGGGGGCTTGTGTTCAATGCTTCCTACAACAACTTCAGTTTCTCTATGCAGTGGTACGGCGTGGCAGGAAACAAAATCTACAACCGCCCGCGCTTCTGGATGGACCGGGGGAATGAAAACGCCTCTTACCGCAGCGACTACTCGCCCTGGACGCCCACCAACACCGATACAGACGACCCCAGAATCGGCTTCGGGAACACAGACCCAGGCATACAGCTCAATGCCAGGCCCGACACCGACCGCTGGCTGGAAGACGGCTCTTACCTGCGCCTGAGGAACCTGGAAATTGGGTACAATCTGCCACCAACCCTTGTGCAGGGCATTGGGCTGCAATCTGCCCGGGTAAGCCTGAGCGGCCAGAATCTACTCACCTTCACCAAGTACACAGGGCTGGATCCAGATATTGCCGGGGTGAACATCTTTGAGCGCGGTCTGGATAACGGACAGTATCCTGCCTTGAGAATCTACTCTCTGGGGGTTCAATTCGGATTTTGAGAAGAGTCAGTGCTTACTATAATCTACTTAGCATATGAAAAAGATATTCAACTATATCATAGCCCTTACGCTTACCGGTACCGTTCTGGCTTGTGAGGATACGCTGGAAATTGAGGATCCAAACCAAGTGAGTGTGGAAACTTACTGGGGTACCGAAGCCGAAGCCTTGGCCGGGGTGAATGCCGTTTATGGGGCGTTTTACCGAAATGGCACCTATGCCCGCTGGCTGCACATGTACCTCAATCCCCGCTCAGATGATGGGTTCGCTTCTACCGGTTGGGGAGAGTTGCGCAGCACCATAGACTTTACGCAACTGGACTTTAATTTTGAAGGAACCCGCAATATCTGGGACCATCATTACCGCGCCATTTACAGAGCGAACCAGGTAATCACGAACGTGCCCAACATCCAGATGGATGAGACTTTGAAACAGCGGTACATAGCGGAGGCTAAGTTCCTGAGGGCGCTTCATTACTTTAACCTGGTGTCGCTTTTCAGATCGGTTCCATTGGTGTTGGACCCATCCAGGCTAACCGATTTGCCTTTCCAGGTAACAGAGCAGGAAACCTGGACCCAGATTGAACGAGATTTGACCGAAGCAGCCCCAAATCTGCCCGCCAAATATGACCTGGAAAACCTGGGACGGGCCACGCGCGGAGCGGCCTATGCCTTGCTAGGGAAAGCGCATCTGCAGCAGCGGGAATACCAACAGGCCTTAGATGCTTTTGCCTGGTTAGTAGACGGAGACGGTTCCCGGCTAGGGCTGTCTGGGAATGACCTCTATGATCTGGTGCCTAATTACCGTGACAATTTCCTGCACACAACAGAAAACAACCGCGAATCAGTCTTTGAGGTGCAGTTCCTGGCCCTGCAATCTACCACCGATGAAGATGCGCCCACCTCTAACTTAGGAAACCAGCGGGGACCGTTTTTTGGCCCGGGCCGCAGAAATCAGGGAGATCCGCAGGCGGGCTTCAATGACTTCCAGATGCACCGGTGGGTAATAGATGAGTTCATGCAGGAGAGAACCACCAGCAACGCCGTGGACCCACGGTTGTACGCTACTGCCATCTTTAACGGTAACCCGGGTACTTTCTACGGCAGAACCTTTGACCAGCTGGTTCCTGACAATTTAATGCAGGCAGCCTGGTACCGGAAGTACCTCAACGACTACCATAGGGTTGATGAGACCTTTGAGGGGCCCATCAACTTCCGGGTCATCCGGTATGCCGATGTGCTTCTTATGTACGCGGAGTGCCTTAATGCCTTGAACCGTACCGCTGAAGCGTATCCGCATGTAGACCGGGTGCGGCAACGGGCAGGATTAGCCCCGCTCTCCACTGCCAGACCCGGGCTTTCGCAGCAGGCGTTCATGGAGCAACTAGAGCACGAGCGGATCACTGAATTAACCGGCGAAAGCACCCGGTGGTTAGATTTGCTGCGCTGGGGTTACCTGGATGATCCTGCCAGAGTCAATGAACTGGAAGCCCGTGATCCTGAATTCAACAATTTTGACATCCCAAGAGATAAGTGGTTGCCTATTCCGCAGAGCGAAATAGACATCAACCCTAACCTTAACCAGAACTTCTAATGTAGGTAAAATGGCGAGAAAGACGTTGAAAGCGTTTTCTCGCCATTTTTTAAAAAATTAAGCATAAAACGGGTGGAAACAGGAAAGAAAGAAATCAGGAAGCCAGGGGTTTGGCTGTTGCTGGCATGGGTGCTTTTGTTTGTACAATGCGGTGGAAGCGATGAGGAGAAGGTAGTACCTGTCACCCCTAATCCTAACCCCGCTACCAATTTCACCAATCCCATCTTAGGGAGTGGGCCAGATCCTTGGGTGTATCAGCAGAATACCACTTATTACTATACGCATACCCTGGGCAACCGCATCGGGCTAATCAAAACGCAGGCTATCTCCCAATTAAAGCAAGAACGGTTTACCACCGTCTGGACACCTCCTGCCAGTACTGCTTATTCCCGCAATCTTTGGGCGCCTGAACTGCACCAGATAGCCGGGAAATGGTACGTTTATTTTGCCGCCGATGACGGGAATGATGCCAACCACCGGATGTACGTGCTGGAAAATGAATCGGCAGACCCCACCACCGGCAACTGGACCTTTAAAGGGAAACTAACCCCCGCCACCGATAGATGGGCCATTGATGGATCTGTCTTTGAGCACAGCGGCCGGCTTTATTTTCTCTGGTCTGGATGGGAGGGCACCAATAACCCCGGGAACCAGCAAATCTACATAGCCAGAATGACGAACCCCTGGACCCTGGAAGGCGACCGGGTGATGCTTTCCCGGCCCTCTTACAATTGGGAGATGAACGGCCTGGTGAACGAGGGGCCGGAAGTAATCAAAAGCCCTACCGGCAAAGTGAACCTGATCTACTCAGCCAGCGGCTGCTGGACCGACAGCTATTCCCTGGGCAGGCTCACGTTAAAAGACGGCGGCAACCCCTTGAATCCAGAGGATTGGGTGAAGAATTCCACCCCGGTTTTCTCCACCAAACCAGAAAACAACGCGTATGGTCCCGGCCATAACGGTTTCTTTAAATCACCAGATGGCACCGAGGATTGGATTATCTATCACGCCAATACGCTCAGCAACCAAGGATGCGGTGATACCCGGAACCCCCGCATCCAGAAATTCACCTGGAACGCAGACGGTACGCCTAACTTTGGAGAACCCGTAAAAGTGGGAACTCCCATGGCTCGTCCTTCTGGCGAGGTAAGATAATATGGTGCAGAGGTATTTTAAGGCTGCTTCCTGGAAAATTGGCCTGGAACGGCTGTGTGGGCACCAACCCCCTAAAAAGAGTAGTGTACTACATTTACCTGTAGAGCTTATGATAGGAACTGAAAATCTTTATAAATAAGTACAGAATTGACTGCAGGTGATTAAGACTGTAAGCAGCAACAGCACTAAATTATATTGATGCAGTACTACTCAAAATATTGGAGAAGCTGTGTGCCTTTCTACGCAGTTAATAATTGGTTGTGCAAGTTGCTAGGGTAGATGGCTTGCATGATCAGGAGCTAGATGGTTCTCTTCTTTAGTCAATTTTCCCCTTGTGGCACGGCGGATAGACGATTGCCTTATAACCAACACAGGGTCAAGAACGATTTTTCTGGGAGGTAAGGCGGGGTCATGCTCTTCTTGCTTCATATCCATGAAAAGGTTGGCGGCCTCCTGTCCCATCAAGGCTGTCTGCTGGTCAATGGTGGTTAAGCTCGGGGTGATATAAGCACTGAACGCCTCGTTCGCAAAGCCCACCACTCCAATCTGTCCGGGTTTGTTCCAGGGTGACTCCTTGATGGCCTGCAGGGCGCCAAGGGCGGTAAAGTCTTCCACGGCAAAGATCGCATCGGGGCGGTTGGGCATAGCCAATAATTGTTGAGCGCAGGCACGACCTGTGACTATAGAAACCTTCCCGTAAATAATCAAATCCCCATCTATCTTAAAATTATAGGCTTTTAGCGCGTCTACATACCCCCGGAGCCTTTCGTGGAAAATCTTAATGTGCTGCGGTCCGGAGATATGGGCAATGCGCCGGTATCCTTGCTGGATCAGGTGCTCGGTAGCCATGTAGGCCCCTTTGTAATCGTCAATGACTACGGTGGGTACCCCTAGCTCGTCAGTGGCGCGGTCAAAAAGAATCAGCGGAACGTTGCGCCTTTTAATTTCTAAAAAGTGGTCTAAGCTGGTTGTCTCCTTGGCGATAGAGGCAATGATTCCGTCCACGTTGGATTGGAGCAGCGTCTGCACGCCCCTTGCCTCGTCTTCCTGAGTCTCATTTGATTGGAAAAGCAGCACGGTGTAGCCTTGGGTTTTGGCTACCATCTCAATGCCATGTACGGCGGAGCCGAAAAAGCTTATCTCGGCACTGGGGATGATCACTCCCAAAACAAATGTTCTGCCCAAACGCAGCGAAGAGGCCGTTCTGTTTTGCTGGTAGTTTAGTCTAAGGGCTGCTTGCCTTACTGCCTCTTTAGTGGCGGTGCTGATGGAAGGGTGGTCATTTAGGGCACGGGAAACAGTGGCTGCTGTTGTGTTCAGTTCCTTTGCTATGTCGTGTATAGTGGTCCGTGCCATGGTATGTAATCGATTGCGTGGGGGAGTTTGTGAATTATGATATTCGTAATTCTGGATTAACTGTCGCTAAATTATAAAAATGTAATTAATAGACTTGCTGTTTAATATTTTTTTATATGTTTGCCATCATTAAACGGTTAACTTTATGTTACTGTTAATGACATCCCTTTGATTTACTAAGTAACAGTAGCTGCCTTAATTCAAAAAATGGGAATATAGCACGTAAACGATTACATGGATTTACGGTCTTCTCAAGAGTGTAGCTTAATTGCTTTTCAAGCTTACCGCCAGTTTTAGAAGATTTAAGGATTCAAAACGATCAAGTTTATGAAAGCTTCTTTTCTGCCAGGGTGATATTTAAACAGTAGTACCAATAGGAATAGGGAGCTGTAAGATGGGGGTTATGGCTGACCAACCTTATTGAGTAGGTGAGCGCAAATTGAGCATTTGAGTTTGTCTCAAGGAAGGAAATAGTAGTCCTGTTTGTCCAAGGGGATCTGTAGGCAGATTGAAGGGCTAGTACTGAAGTGGGCAACTAAAGCCTTGCAGTATCTGCAACTTACTTTGTTAACCTAAAGGCCAGGAGCATGGAAAATCAAGTAGCGCTCACATTTGTGTTGATTTCCTTTTAGGGAAAGGGAAATCAACGCTTCAAGTTTATCCTCTAGCAATAAGAGAAAACAACTTATTCTTTCTGCTTCAAGGTCAATTGTAGTAGTCGTGTCCTATTTAGTTACCAATGAGTTTGTGAGCATGTGTCATGTATGAAGAGATTCTTCAATATTTCATTTTAAGCAGCTTTTTAGGGTTTCGTTTGTAAAATTTAAAACAAAATGTATGAAGCACAATTATCTTATTAAGAATGTATGGTACTTGGTTGTACTAATGCTCATCTTTTCATCTACTTCTGGGGTATTTGCCCAGGGGATTGCAGTGCGGGGTACTGTGACAGATGAAAAGGGTAGTGGGCTTCCCGGTGTGGCTGTTGTTTTGAAAGGTACAACGGTAGGAGCTTCAACAGATGCAGACGGAAACTTTGCTCTTACAGTTCCAGGTGGGCAAAGCAATGGTACCCTGGTGGTTTCTTACTTAGGGTATGTCTCGCATGAGGTAGCTATCAATAACCGTTCAACCATTAACATCCAATTAGTTCCTGATGCAGAAGCATTGGAAGAAGTGGTAGTGGTAGGATACGGTACCCAACAGAAACAAGACCTGACAGGTGCCATCTCAGTGGTTAAACCTCAGGAGATTCAGAAAAGACAGGCTACCACAGTTGCAGAAGCCATGCAAGGATTGGCTTCTGGTGTTGTGGTGAGAGGTGGTGGTCAACCGGGTTCAGAGGCCCAAATCCAGATCAGGGGTTTGAAAAACTTGTCAGGAGCTAATCCGCTCTATGTGATTGATGGTTTGATCACTACCGCTAACCGGGATTTCAACCCAAATGACATTGAATCCATTCAGATTCTGAAAGACGCGTCTGCTGCGGCCATCTATGGTTCCAGAGCTGCCAATGGGGTAATCATCATTACCACCAGAAAAGGTAAAGAAGGCCCGATGAAAATTGAGTTTTCTGGTAAAAGTAGCTTACAAACCATGCCACGGTATGATTTGGCAGAAACAGACGAGTTTGCCCGGATAAATTACATGGCCTATGACAATGCTAATGTGCCAAGGCAAAACCTGAATACAAGCATCAATACAGATTGGCAGGATGAAGCGTTCCGGACGGGTAATATTCAGGATTATAATCTAAGCTTTTCCGGCGGTAGTAAAGACGGAAGCTACCTGGTTTCTGCCAACTACTTCGGTAACAAGGGTACGGTAATAGACACTGAGTTTGATAGACTTAGCTTGCGGGTAAATTCAAGAGGTACAAAAGGGATTTTTACCATAGGAGAGAATATTGCCATATCTAACTCCAAAGCAGATGAAATGTCGGGCAACCCAATTGTGGATGTTGTTCGGTTGCTTCCTACTATCCCGGTGTATGATCCAAGAAACCCAGGTGGCTATGGCTATGGAAACGAATCTACAGGTAGAACCTTTGGTACAAACCCGGTGGCTATCGCTGATCTTGAGGATCGTACAAATGAGAACCTGAGACTTAGAGGTAATATTTTTGCGGAGCTAAAACCATTTGAGTTCCTGACCTACAGGCTCAATTTAGGATACGAAACCAGCAGTGACCACTATTCCTATTTCCGTAAGCAAGGAAACTGGACACTGAACCAGGCCTTTGATCCAGCTATTGCAAATGAAAACAGAGCAAGGTACAGCAGTGGCTTGGTTGAAAATACCGTAACCTTTAACAAAGCATTTGGGCAGCATACCTTCACTTTACTTGGAGGGCAGACCTACCAGCGTGAAAAATATGAGCAAATCTGGGGAACCAAGCGGAATATTCTCTATAACCCTACTACACAGCAATACTATCCGGTATTAGATCAAGGAAACGAGCCTCAGACGGGTGGGTTTGCCCGTGAAGCCATTTTGTTGTCTTATCTAGGACGTTTAGAGTACAACTACGGTGACAGATACTTGTTCAATGCGGTTATCCGCCGAGATGGAACTTCCCGCTTAGGAAGAGATTACCAATGGGGTAACTTCCCTTCTGTTTCTGCCGCCTGGCGCATTAGCGAAGAAAGTTTCTTCAACCTGCCTTTAGTCTCTGATCTCAAACTTAGAGCTAGTTACGGTACTCTGGGAAGCAGTAACATCGGTTACTGGGATTATCTGGGCACCATCAACACATTCTCAACCATTGCTATAGGGCAAGATCAGCATGTTGAGTCTGGAGCCACACAAGTAAGATTAGTTAACCCAGACTTGAGATGGGAGACCCTGAAACAATCAAACTTTGGTGTTGACCTGGGCTTCCTAAACAATAAGTTGGCCATTACTGCTGAGTATTTTATTGCCAAAACGGAAGATGTGTTAACCGGTATGCCTATTGCTATGACAACTGGTAATGATGGCGGAAACCCGGTGGTAAACGCTGCCAGCCTGAAGAACAAGGGGTTTGAGTTTTCTGCGACTTATACAGAAGAAGGCAAAGCCTTTAATTATTCTGCTGGAATCAACTTGACTACTCTTAGAAATGAAGTGTTAGAACTAGGTTATGGCAGAAACAACATCTTTGTTGGAAACACAGTGACCGAGATAGGGCAGCCTATAGGTGCCTGGTTTGTGTTAGAAACAGATGGTTTGTTCCAAAGCGATGAAGAGGTTCAAAGCTACAGAAATGCAGAGGGACAAGTTATCCAGCCAAATGCTAAACCTGGCGATATCCGTTTCAAAGACCATAATGGAGATGGGGCCATCACCAATGATGACAAGGTAGTAGTAGGAAATCCTTGGCCAGACTTTGAGCTTGGCATAAACCTGGGTGCTTCTTATAAAGGATTTGAAATGACCATGAACTGGTTCGGGTCTTTTGGCGCCACTGTGTTCAACGGGCCTCGCAGTATAATGGACAGGTTTGATGATAACTCCAATTACCGCGCGGGAGTGCAGCCCTGGACACCAGAAAACCCTAACACCGATGTGCCAAGAGCCTACTATGCCTCTACGCTTAATTCAAGAGGTGATACTGATCGTTGGTTGGAAGATGGAAGCTTTATGCGACTTAAATACATCAGTTTAGCTTACACCATTCCTGCTGCCATTACCCAGCGAATTGGAATAGCTAATGCTCAAGTCTCTATTTCTGGACAAAACCTGCTGACCTTCACAAAATACACCGGTTTGGACCCAGAGTTCAATAACGGAAGCATTTATGAAAGAGGCTATGACTTTGGCGCTTTCCCTAACCTCAAAATGTACTCTGTAGGATTGCAGTTTGGCTTTTAATGAAAACTAGAAACAGGCTAATATGAAAAAGATAATATATAAAGCAGCCTTAGTGTTTGCATTCCTTAGCGCTTCATCTTGTAGTGAGGACCTTCTGGATGTAGATAACCCTAATACCATAACACAGGAACAGTTTTGGCTATCAGAAAGTGATGCCCAAAAAGGGATAAATGCAGTTTACCATATGTTTTATCAGAACGGAGGCTTTAACCGGTGGATTTACTTCAGGTTAGACCTTACTTCTGATGAAGGGTATAGCATCAGCCCTTGGGTAGAATTAGCAGACTGGACGCGCTTCCAGTACGTGAACTACAATTTCTGGGAAGGCAACAGCAATACCTGGCGCGACATTTACAAAGCTATATTCAGAGCTAACCAGGTTATTGCCAATGTTCCTAACATTGAGTTCTCTGATCCAGCCAAGAAAGAGCAGATCATAGCCCAGGCCAAATTCCTAAGAGCCTTCTACTATTACTATGCTGCCATCCTTTGGGAAAATGTTCCTCTGGTACTGGAGCCTTCTAACCCAGATGACCTTCCAATGCAGAGAACTTTAGATGAAGTCTGGGCTCAGGTGGAGAAAGATTTGACAGAAGCTTTGCCAGCGTTGCCCGTTCAATGGGATGCTGCCAACGTAGGGCGGCCTACTAAAGGGGCTGTGATGGCTTTCTTGGCCAAGGCACATATGCAACAACGGGATTGGGCAAGTGCCAAAACAGCCCTGGATTATTTCATTACTGGTGAGGGAGCCGGGAAATACAGCCTGGTAGCCAATTTCAGGGATAATTTCAGACATACGAATGAGAACAACGCAGAGTCTGTGTTTGAAATCCAATTCTCTGATGCTAACAAAACCGGCGAAGGAGATGGACCTAATAGCAATATGGGAACTAACCGAGCTCAGTTCTTTGCGCCAAGAGGCATTGGTTGGTCCGATGGGCAAGCCAGACCTTGGATTATAAATGAATTCAAGAGTGAAAGAACGCAAGCCGGCGGACTTGATGAGCGCCTTCGCTATACCTTGTTTTACCCTGAGTTAGAGGAGGATTTTGGTGACAAAACCTACGGAAGAAACTGGGAGTGGGGAGATAATGAAGCCTGGTTCAGAAAGTATTCCCGTGACTACTACCGTAACAATGAAGATTACTTCTCTGAAGTAAACTTTAGAGTTATCCGTTATGCCGATATCCTGCTGATGTATGCCGAGGTCCTGAATGAACTTGGCCAGACGGCACAAGCCCACCAATATGTAGACCAAGTACGTAGCAGGGCAAATCTAAGACCACTGGCGCAAGCCTATCCGCAGATTGGAAATGACCAAGGCCTGTTCAGAGAGAGATTAAAGATAGAGCGGGCTAAGGAGTTGTATGGTGAAAGCGTAAGATGGGCAGACCTGAAAAGATGGGGAGATCTGGAAACTGACGCGAAAGTAGACCAGGTAGCCCAACGCGATCCTGACTTCAACAACTTTGAGGTTGGAAAGCACATTAGGCTACCAATTCCTCAGAGTGAGGTTCTAAACAACCCTAACCTTAACCAAAACCCTAAATATTAATTCCTTATGGCAAGCAAGCCATCAAGGCTTGCTTGCCATCATTTCAACTTAAAAAAGGAGCATCTCTGCGTCCTGGAGCATATGTGAGTACCAAGCATGAAATTTAATTAAGCATTAACCCCCCCCTTAAAAATTTGCTTTTGATTTCATTTAACTCTTCTAAAAAGCTGCCATTGAACAAATGGGAGGTGCCTGGCAACGGCTTATATTCTAAGCTGCTGAATAGGGCTAAGCATCAGTATAGGTTATATATAGCCCTTGTCTATCTGGGATGTTTGGCTTTTTGTTTGGCTGGTTGCAAGCAAGACGAGGAGGCGGATGTAGCGCCTAACCCCGCGCCTGTAACCAAGCAGAATATTTTACTTGCAGATCCCTTCATCTTTAGACACGAAGGAGCTTATTACCTATACGGGACATCAGATGTTAATCCCAATCTGGGTATACCTGTTTACAAATCAACGGATCTGGTTAACTGGGAAGGACCTGTAGGGCTTGCCGGAGAAGGTAATGCGCTGAATAAAGGCCAAAGCTATGGAGACACGGGCTTCTGGGCACCTTATGTACTATATATGAACAACAAGTTCTATATGTTCTATACTGCTAACGAGCACATTGCCGTAGCTGTGAGCGACTCTCCTTTAGGTCCCTTTACGCAAACAAACAAGCAGCCCCTTCACCCCGATATCAAAGAGATTGATCCTCATGTTTTTGTAGATGAGGATGGAAAAAAGTACTTGTACTTTGTGCGCTTTGATAACGGTAACCGAAGTTATGGGGCAGAACTGAATAGTGATCTCCTATCTGTTAAGGAGAACACAATCACTGAATGTATTAAGCAATCACAGCAATGGGAAATTGCTTCTGGTGCCCTTTGGCCGGTAACCGAGGCTCCGGCAATGCTTAAACATAAAAATACTTACTACCTCTTCTATACAGCAAACGACTTCAGACACCCAAACTACAACGTTGGGTATGCTACTTCTTCCTCTCCATTAGGGCCATGGGTAAAATACACTAATAACCCTTTGATCAAGAATGATAATACCGCACGTGGCACCGGCGGATGCGAGTTTGTGACCACCCCTGCAAATGAATTAATCATGTTCTACCATGCACACCAAAGTTCCCAGGCTCCCACCCCAAGGAAAGTTGTCTACAGCAAAGCCGCTTTTGTGACCGGCGAGAATAATATGCCTGACGTGCTTAAGGTAGAAGATGAAAAGAAATACCCTCAAGTTGAACAATAATCTAGTAAGGAATGAAAAGCCAATCAAAGTTCTACCTCTTAGTAAGCTTAGTATACCTGTTCTTTCAAAGTTGTACCTCGCCTCAGCGCGAGGCCAAACAAGTTGCATCAGTTGAGAGGAGAATCCCAAGAGAAATCTGGTCCAAGGACCAAGCGAATAAATGGTATGCCCGGCAGGAATGGTTGGTGGGCAGCAACTTCATCCCCAGCAATGCCATCAACCAACTGGAGATGTGGCAGGCCGCAACCTTTGATACCACCACCATTAGCCGGGAACTGGGGTTGGCCGAGTCCATTGGAATGAACACCGCCCGGGTCTACCTGCATGACCTGTTATGGGAACAGGACTCAACCGGTTTCCTGAATAGGATGGACACGTTTCTGAACATCGCGCAACGCCACGGCATCAAGCCCCTGTTCGTGTTCTTTGACTCCTGCTGGGATCCGTTTCCCAAGTTAGGTACCCAGCGAGCGCCTAAGCCGCACGTGCATAACTCCGGTTGGGTGCAGAGCCCAGGACAGAACGCCCTGAAAGACTCCACTCAGTACCCACGCCTGGAGCGCTATCTGAAAGGGGTGCTCACCAGATTTGCCGATGACGACCGGGTGCTGGCCTGGGACGTGTGGAATGAGCCCGATAACATGACTGGTCCTTCCTACGAAGCTGTGGAGCTGAAAAACAAGGTAGACTACGTTCTGCCTCTGCTGAGAAAAGCGTTCATTTGGGCCAGAGCAACCAACCCGTCGCAGCCGCTCACCTCCGGGATCTGGGTAGGAGACTGGTCTTCGCATGAGGTGATGAAGCCTATTGAAAAACTGCAGGTGGAGCAATCAGACGTGATTTCCTTCCACAATTATGACAAGCCTTCTGATTTTGAGGAGCGCGTGACCTGGCTGAAGCGGTACGGCAGACCCATCCTTTGCACCGAGTATATGGCCCGCCCAAATGGAAGCACCTTCCAAGGGTTCTTGCCTTTGGCCAAGCGGCACAACGTGGCAATGTACAACTGGGGACTTGTGGATGGCAAAACCCAGACCAAATACGCCTGGGACAGCTGGGTGAAGCAGTACACCTCTGAGCCGAAGGAATGGTTCCATGATATCTTCAGAAAAGACGGATCACCTTACCGGGAGGAGGAGACCGAGCTGATCAGTGAATTGACAGGAGCCAGCGTTACAGTGAAGTGATGGAGAGCATCCTTCTTAAATTTAGTAGGAGGCTGGGTGCTGTAGCGGCACAGCGGATTTTTCTCTATGCCGTCTTCCTGCAACTGTCAGTAGTTGCCGGTTGTAAGCAGGAAGCAGTTCTCCCTGCTAAGTCTGCAATCCCTCCGGCAAAGGAGGAAAAGGTAACCTTTACCAATCCGTTGCTGGCGACAGGACCAGACCCTTGGGTAATCCGCCGGGATAGCCTGTACTACTATACCCACACCGTTGGCAACAACATCGTTCTTTATAAAACAAGGGCGGTGTCGCAGTTGCGGGACGCGCCGGTGAAAACGGTTTGGAATCCTCCGGCAGCAGGGGCCAACTCCCAGAATATATGGGCGCCGGAGCTCCACTTTCTGGATGGTAAATGGTACATGTACTATACGGCCGGGGCATCACCGGACCTGAGCACGCAGAGGTCATTTGTGCTGGAGAACTCCTCAGCCAGTCCGCTGGAGGGTTCTTGGGTGGAAAAGGGCAAGGTAGCAGACCCAGCCGCGGATTTCTTCTCCATAGATGGTACTATCCTGGAGCATGAGGGTGCCAGATACTTTATCTGGAGTGGGCATGTTTCAGCCACAGACAATACCCAGCGGCTGTTCATCGCCAGAATGACAAACCCCTGGACATTGGAAGGTGCCCGGGTAGAGATCTCTGCTCCAAGGTATGCCTGGGAGCAGGTAGGCCTGCCCAGTGTAAATGAAGGACCTGAAATTCTAAAGAATAAAGAAGGAGATGTGTTCCTGGTTTATTCTGCCAGCGGATGTTGGACCGATGACTATGCTTTGGGGTTGATGCGGCTAAAGAAAGGCGGTGATCCTATGAAACCCGCTGATTGGACGAAGAAAGACACCCCGGTTTTTACCAAGAAACCAGAGAGCAAGGCCTATGGCCCCGGGCATAATGGTTTCTTTAAGTCACCTGATGGCACAGAAGACTGGATCATTTACCACGCAAACAATGAACCGGGGCAGGGATGCAGCGGTGCCAGAAATCCCCGGATGCAGAAGGTGAACTGGAATACAGACGGAACCCCCAATTTCGGGGAGCCGGTCAAAATATACACAGAGGTGCCAAGGCCATCTGGAGAGGTTAAGTAGAGGGAGTAAGCAATGTTACAGGAAGAAGCTACTCAAGCTCTTCTTGCAACTTCTGTTCTTCCCCTTGTTTTGAGCCTGTTTCTGAAAATGAGAGCCTAAAACAGAATTGCTATCAAATTGGTCACGGGTGCGCACTGTGTCAGGTCTTATAAAAGCCCTCACCGGCTTCATGCTTTCAATAATGGTTAGAATGGTTGCAAGAATCTCAAAAGCTGCGTTGGTTATGCTTTGCTCCTTCAGTTGTATAGGCTGTAGCAAAGACAACAATCCAGATGTAGTTCCAGCTATTGAAGAAGTAAAATCAAGGGCTTCTGTAGGCGGTAGTAGAATAGCCTGGGATTTTAGCACCCTTAAGAGAGTATCTTCTGCAGAAACAGGTGCGCGCTACAATGGCTACGCCCGGGTAATTCAGCTACATGACCAGTCATTGCTTTGTGCGTACGAGGCAGACGGAACCGTGGTGGTGGTTAAGAGCCATGACCAGGGAAGTACCTGGTCTGCGCCGGTAACGGTAGCCGCAAAAAAAGATGGGTTCAACATGGCGGTTCCAGATCTGCTGGAGCTAAAAGACCATTCCATTCTGGTTTGCTATAACCCCAGACCTTTTGACATAAACCCGGCAAGAAGGTTTGCCATTCGTACCAAGAAGAGTTATGATGGAGGCCAGACCTGGCAGGATGAACGGCTGTTGTATGAAGCAGGCCATGAATTCGAAAATGGCTGTTGGGAACCTTCGGCCATCCAGTTGCCCAATGGAGAGATTCAGTTGTTCTTCGCCAATGAAGGTCCTTATCCATATTCAGCGGAGCAGAACATTTCCCTGGTAAGATCCTCTGATAACGGGTTAACCTGGACCAGGCAACCCCAGTTTGTCAGTTTCAGGGCATCCAAAAGAGACGGAATGCCTTCTCCTTTATTGCTGCAGAATGGGCAGGATATTATGGTGGCTATTGAAGACAATGGACCCGGTGAGTTCAAGCCTTTTACCGTTAGAACCACTTTTGCCAAAAACTGGTCAAATACGGTAAATGCAGACAGCCCCGACCGCAATTACGCGTTGGCCGAGAAAATCAATGACTTTGTTTACGCAGGAGCACCTTACCTGCGGCAGCTAAAAACCGGCGAGACCATCCTGTCTTACCAGGGAACCGAAGGAAGGACCAATAAGATGGATTTTGCCGAAATGAAGGTGGTCATTGGAAACCAGGAAGCCCGGGATTTTAGCCGTAAGACATCTCCTTTCGCCATCCCCGAGGATAAATCGGGCCTCTGGAATAGTCTCAGTGTTTTGGAAGATAATACAGTAATTGCCCTTACCAGCACCAACGCTTACTCTACCAACGGGGCAACCGAGGTATGGATGATCAAGGGGCACGTAATTCCTGAGATAGCGGCTGAGCAAAGCACCATTACCGTTGACGGGTCTCAAAGTGAGAGTAAATGGGCAGAGTCGTTCCCCGTCTTCATTGGGCAGAAAAGTTTAACCCAAGTATCCAGTTCTCTGGCCTATGATGACCAGTTCCTGTATGTGCTCCATAAAGTGAAAGACGGAAAAGTGGTCAAGGATGCGCAGAATCCCGAAGGAAGTGACGGTGTCACGGTGCAGATTGATGCCACCAACACAGCCTATGAAAAGCCCGGGAAAGGAGTGTATAGCTTCTTCCTGTCGGCAGACAACCAACTGGTGGCCAAAGTAGGCGAAGGGGGCAAGTGGGTTGTGCTGAGCGATGTTAAGAATCTGAAGCATTCAGGCAAGGCCAGTACAACCGGATATGTGCAGGAACTGGCTATTCCCTGGGCTCTGGTGGGAGGTAAGCCCGCCCTTCATACGCGCATGGGGCTCAATATCAGCTTAACCGAAAATTCAGGCAAAGGCCAGGTAGATTATAGAGAGAGTATTTCGGCCAATAACTCAGATCAGCCTTTCAGTTGGCTGACCCTCACCCTCAAATAAAAGTGAACCTGTGCAGTAGTTTCTGATCATAGTAAAATAGGAGTAAACTAAAATGAAGCATTTTTATCAAAAGTACCCCCAAAACGGAGCCTTAATCCTTTTCCTGTTCTTGCTTCTGGGTATCACCTCTGGCACTGCCTTCGCCCAGGCTACTGCCGTTCAACCCGTAAATCAGAAAGGGCAAATCAGTCTGGCAGACCCCACTATTTTCTTTCATGACGGAGTCTACTACCTGTACGGTACCGTGGAAGGGAATAGCGGCGAGGGATTTTTGGTGTACACTTCTTCAGACATGAAATCTTGGGAAGGGCCCAAAGGGGCAAAGGATGGATTTGCTTTGAAGAAGGGCGATGTTTTTGGCGCCAAAGGCTTCTGGGCTCCGCAGGTCTTTTACCATAAAAACAAGTTCTACATGGCCTATACCGCCAATGAAAACATTGCCATTGCTGAGAGCGATAGCCCTTTGGGGCCATTTACCCAAAAGGAGCTTAAATCCTTAGACGCTCCGGTAAAGCAAATTGACCCCTTCGTGTTTATAGATGAAGACGGTAAAAAATACTTGTACCACGTCCGGCTGATTGAGGGAAATAGAATCTTTGTGGCTGAAATGACCGATGATTTCTCCGCCATCAAGCCAGAAACTTTGCGGGAGTGCGTCAGCGCAAAAGAACCTTGGGAACATACCGTTCGTGCAGAATGGCCGGTAGTGGAGGGGCCTTCTATTCTAAAGCATAAGAATCTCTATTATTTGGTTTATTCTGCCAATGATTTCAGGAACCCTGATTATGCTGTGGGGTATGCCGTCAGCAAAAATCCATTAGGGCCTTGGGAGAAACAAAAGGATAGCCCCATCATTAGCAGAGCAGGTATGGGCATAAACGGGACCGGGCACGGTGATTTCTTCCAAGACAAGAAAGGTACCCTGTACTATGTTTTCCATACGCACAACTCTAATGCCCAGGTAGGACCACGGCAAACCGCCATCGTGAAGGCCAACTTCTCTAAAAAGAACAACAACGGTAAAGCCAATCTCACTGTCGATCACAAAACCTTTTATTACCCTAAGCAAGCTTCATTGAAGCAATAGCTGGAAACCGATTACAGAGAGGTTGTAAGTTCCTTGATAAACCTTTTGTCAGGAGCTTCAAATCTAGTCTGCCGTTTTTAGCCAGTTTCTAGAAACTAGCCTTGAAACAGAGGTGAACTAGTTCAAGTGAATTAGAGATGGCTTTAGCTCACAACCAAGGGAGCCGAAGCTCAATGAGGAGAATGCTTACTATATCATCAATATGAAAAAGCTGACCTTAAAGATTCTTTTCTTTTTCCTTGTCTCGCAAGGGGTGGCCATTGCCCAAAACAGCCAGATTGAATGGGGCGAAAAGGTGCTGATTAACAATGTGCCTGTATTTAATGATCTTGGCAAAGTGTCTGAAGCCGGCGGAACCGCAGGCCGGCACCACGGTATGTTTGGGGCGCAGTACGGCCGGATGCTAAAGCTGGCCAATGGGAAATGGATGGTGGGGTATACCGTTTCCAGAAACAATGGGTACGCGAAAGATCCTGAAGGAGGCCTTGAACTTGAAGTGGCAGAAAGCTCTGATAACGGAAGAAGTTGGAAGAAAATAGCTACCATCTCAGACAAAGGCAGGGACTTGGATAACGCCCAGTTAATACAACTTCCAGATAAAACCATTTTGCTGGCGTGCCGATCGGTCCGGTGGCAGGAGTCTTACAGGCTGCCGGTTTACCGCAGCACCGACAACGGACGTACCTGGGTGAAGCTAAGCACCATTGACACAAATGAAGGAAAGCCCGGTGAGTTGGGTAAGCCAGACAAGGGCGTGTACGAGCCTCATTTCTATTTCCTGAACGATGGACGGCTTTCTGTTATGTACGCCAGTGAGAAACACGTGACAGATAGTGTCTCCTACAGCCAGATTATCTCGCAGAAGATTTCTCCCGATTATGGTAAAACCTGGGGAGAAGAGATATGGGTGGCCTATGAACCCGGGCACAATTCATCTAGGCCCGGTATGCCTGTCTGGACCAAAATGAAGAACGGCAGATACATTGTGGTGTATGAGATATGCGGCCCCGAGAAATGTAACATCTACTTCAAGACAAGTAATGATGGTATTTCCTGGCCAGTTGGTTTAGGAACCATCATCCCTGATCAATTAGGCGGTCCTTACATTATATCCCTGACTGACGGGAGACTGATTGTCACTTCTAACCAGAGTACTGTCTCCATCAGTGAAGACTATGGGAAAACCTGGTATAAAACCACCCCAGCCTGGGAAAACACTCTATGGCCCGCTATCTACCAGACTGGCAAAGAGGAAGTGGGGATAATCAATTCAGTGAGAAGAACAGAAGGCGGGCACAACATTCAGGTACGGTTTGGCAAAATAAAGAAATAGGTAGCCTTAAAACGCAAGTAACGCATCACAGATCTATGAACGCCAAGCAGGTAGCGCATGAAAGTTCTACCGCAAGTTCATGCCCAAGGTATTTAGCATATCAGTAGACACTATGAAAAGGAAATCAGACAACAGTCAGCAACTCTACAGCAATATCAAAACGGATAGAAGATCGTTGAGAAATCTGCTGGGTTTGTCTGTACTTCTGATCGGTTCCTGTTTACCGGTGTATAGTCAAATAAGCCCCAACATTGCTAATCCTGTTCTGCCCGGTGTGGCAGATGCCGGTGTCATCAAATACAATGGAGAGTATTACATAGGCGGGGTATTTACCAACGGTGGTTTCTATTCATCTAAAGACCTGGTGAAATGGGATGGCCCGGTGCATGTGTTCTCCATGGATAATAACTGGACCCAAGGGCGATCTGCCGGAGATGACCAGATTCATGCTAATGATATCAACTATATCAACGGGGTGTTTCACATGTATTGGTCCGTTAATTATTGGGGCAAGGATAGAAATGCCATTCATATAGGGCATGCTGTATCCCCCAACATTCTGGGGCCTTACAAAGAACCGGTAAAGACTACCTGGCTAGATAACCGGATTGACCCCGATCTTTTCATTGATGATGATGGTAAGCTGTATTTGTACATGGTAAAGTTTACCGATGGCAATACTATCTGGGCAAGGCCTATGAAAGATCCCGGTACGTTTGCCGGTGACCCCACCTACCTGTTTTCATCCTTACAGGGTACCTGGGAGACACTTGATAACAGGGTAGAAGAAGGGCCTTGGGTGATCAAATACCGGAACCGGTATTATTTAATGTATAATTCAAACCACACCGGTACTGAGTGGGGCAATTATGCCCTGGGTGTGGCAGAAGCAGATAACCCTCTGGGCTTTAATCATGGTACAAAGTATCCCTATCCGGTGGTAAAATCTAACCAGATAGACCTGGAGGATACCTATGTAGATTTATTGAAATATCCGGCCAAAGAGAGTGCTTCTTTTCTGTATACAACTGAACAGCCAACCGGGAACTGGAAAGAACCTGATTTTAATACCGCAGTCTGGCAAAAAGCGCAAGCGGGTTTCGGGTCAAGAGTAATCGAGAACTCTACCACTCGTAAGGTCAAGATAGACTGGAAATCGCCGCAGATCTGGGTAAGAAAGTCCTTTACCGCTGATAAGAAAAACACCGGTAATTTAATGCTTAGGATTCATCATGACGGAGATACCGAAGTTTTTTTGAATGGTAAATCTATCTACAAAGGAGAAGGCAGAAAATACACAACCTGGAACCTGGATAAGAAAGCCGCTTCCCTCCTGAAAGAAGGAAATAACACGTTGGCAATCCAAAGCTCAAAGGGGGATCACTCCAATTTTCTGGATGCTTCCTTGTTTGACCTAAAGGACCAAACCGGAGATGATATTCTTTTTTCGCCCGGCCAACCTAATATCCTCCGCGGACCAAATGGCTTTGAATGGTGGCTTATCTACATGGCCAACAAGAATGCTGACCGAAGAGGGCAGTATATTAATAGAGTGCACTTCTTTGATAAAACCATGACGGTAGATGGAATTAGCAGTACGCATACTGCTGGTTACCATCCAGCCCCTGCGGCTCCCACCTTTTCTGATTTGTTTAATGAGGGGGATACCAGGCAATGGCAAGCTAAATGGAACACTAGCGGCGACCGTTGGAACCTACAGAACAAAGAAATAAAGCAAGCTGAGGAAACCACCGCGCAGGCATTGGTGAAGAGTACGCCAGCTGCCAATTATCTTTTTGAAGCTGGGGTTAAAATAGGTAATTCTTCCACTGGAAAAGCAGGAATTTATGCCTGGTGGCAAGATGATCGTAATTGGGTGAAGGTAGTGCTAAACCCTCAGCAGAAACAATGGACCTGCATTCTAAATGTTGCCGGAGAACTGCAGTCTAAGGCATATGCTCTGCCTGTAGATTTTAACTATGATGTATACCATACCTTAGGAGTGTATAAAAACGGCAATCGGTTTTCTGTTAAGATTGATGATTTGCCAGCCCCAGGAGGTGCCCTGATCCAAACAAACTTCTCTGGTAAAGGGGTGCCTGGCCTCTATACAGATGGAGCAAATACTGCCTTTGATGGAGTACTTTATACCATAGGCTGGGATGAATTTGATAACACGATCACTGGTTGGGGCGCTTCAGCCAAAGGGTCTTCCAAAAAAGGGAACTGGATAGTTGCTGAGAACGGATTTACCCAAACCGAAGCTACAGGTGAATCAGCCATCTTTAAAGGAGATGCCCTAAGTACTTACGAAGTCAGCGTACAGGTTTCTTCAGAGAACAAGACGGGAAGTGCAGGCATTTACCCGGTTTATGTAGATGCCAATAACTACCTGAAAGCGGCCTTCGACTTTAAAAATCAAAAGTTTATTGTTGAAGGAATAAGGGGAGGCAAATCCATTAAAAAACAGGAAGTAGTACTCCGGAAAAGCCAGAGTCTCTATGCTGATATGAAGTATACAGATTTTATGGAGAAGTATTTTTCTTTCAATACTCCCACTTTCATTAACTCCATTCGCTTTAACAAAACACCTCATTTAAAGCAAGACACCACCATTGAGAATATACACCAGAAGGTTGATATCTTCTATAAGCGCGCTGGCGAGTGGCATCCTTTGACCTCCTTTAAAGAGGTGTCCTCTGTCCATCCGGGGTTCAGTAAAATATCATTTGAGCCAATTGAAGCAGAGCAAATAAGGCTGGTAAACAAAGACGCCTCAGACCATAACTTTTACTTCTACAAAGTATGGGTAGAGGAGATGTTCAAGCAAACCTACAACCTAAGGGTAAGCAGGTTAAAAGACGCAATTATCTTTTTTGTTGATGGGCAAGAGGTGCTACGCTTGAAGAACGATTTCCCGGCTTCTCAGATAGGATTACATACAGATCAGACCAAAGCCAGGTTTAACGGAATTACTGTGTTTCACTTGCCTGATGGGCAATAAGTGAGAAGGAAGAAATGCCTCATAGCTATCAAATGGAGTGATGAAGCATCATAACTGGCTTTCAAGCAAATTTTACATCTAAAAGCAGATACGTCAATCACCAGAATAGGAAATAATTAATCTTTCATAATATGAAGAGAACCCCCTTTCTACTCCTTTTTATTCTGCTGTTTCAGGCAGAATTTGTGAATGCCCAAAAAGCAGACTGGAAACCTGTAGCGGGCAAGATAACTTCACCTTGGGCAGAAAAAGTGAACCCCGCTAATCCTCTGCCGGAGTATCCCCGCCCACACATGGTGCGGGATAATTGGCAAAACCTGAATGGGCTATGGCAATATACCGTGCAGCCCCAAAGCCAGAACGAGAGCATTCCTGCCTCTTTTGAGGGAAGCATTTTGGTGCCATATCCAATTGAGTCTGCTCTGTCTGGGGTTGGGAAGACTGTGAGCAAGGAAAATGTACTGTGGTACCAAAGATCAGTGAACGTACCTTCAAAACTCCAGAAGCAAAAGGTGCTGCTGCACTTCGGGGCCGTTGACTGGCAGTGCGATGTTTTTGTAAACGGACAAAAAGTAGGTTCGCACCAGGGCGGCTACGACCCTTTCAGCATGGATATCACCTCGGCATTGAAGAAAGGGAACCAGCAGGAAATAGCCATTCGGGTTTGGGACCCAACCGATGAAGGTCCCCAGCCAAGAGGGAAACAAGTGAAAAAGCCCGAAGGCATTTGGTACACCCCTGTAACCGGCATCTGGCAAACGGTATGGCTGGAGGCGGTTCCTGAAACCTACATCGCCTCTACCAAACAAACCCCAGACATAGATAAGCAGGTTGTGAATGTGGCGGCCCAGGTGCAAAACCTGCAGGCAAACGATCGGGTACGAGTGTCTGCCTGGGACGGAAAAAAGAAAGTGGCAGAACAAGAGGTAAGTGCCAATGGTACGGCTGCGCTAAAGGTTCCTAACCCAAAGCTCTGGGCACCCGAAAACCCTTTCCTCTATGACCTGCGAGTGGCCGTAGTTCGCAACGGGAAAGTGGTGGATGAAGTGAAAAGCTACTTTGCAATGCGCAAAATCAGCATGGCTCCTGACGCAAACGGAACCCAGCGCATGCTGCTCAACAACAAATTTGTATTCCAGTACGGTTTTCTGGACCAAGGCTGGTGGCCCGATGGACTTTACACAGCCCCCACCGAAGAGGCTCTGCTTTTTGATGTTAACAAGACAAAGGAGATGGGCTTTAACATGATCCGGAAACACGTAAAAGTGGAGCCCGCCCGCTGGTATTACTATTGCGATAAAATAGGCATGCTGGTGTGGCAGGATATGCCAAGCGGAGACTTGGGTGCCCGTTGGGGCAACCAGCCAGGCATTGAGGGAGTAGCCGAAGACATGAACCGGACAGCGGAGTCAGAGAGGGTTTACCGGACAGAATGGGCGGAGATCATGAAAGACCTGCACAACTTCCCCAGCATTCTGGTATGGGTGCCTTTCAACGAGGCATGGGGCCAATTCAAGACTGCTGAGATCACGAACTGGACCATGCAGCAGGATCCATCCAGACTGGTGAACAGTGCCAGCGGTGGTAACTTCCATCCGGTGGGGCATATTATAGACTTACACAACTATCCGGGGCCTGCAATGCCAAGAGCAGATCTGTTCGGACAAAACCAGATCATTGTACTGGGTGAATATGGAGGGTTAGGTCTGCCCATAGAAGGGCATACCTGGCAACAAAAGGATAACTGGGGGTATCAAAGCTTCAAGACCGCCGACGAGATGTTTGACAGGTATAAGTCTTTCACAAATAAACTAGAAGAGTTGATCAAGAAAGGCCTCTCAGCGGCAGTATACACCCAGACAACAGATGTGGAAGTGGAAACAAACGGCTTCATGACCTATGACCGAAAAGTGATCAAGGTGCCCACCGAGAAGTTAAAAGAAGTACATACCAAGCTTTACAATCCTTCCCTGGTAAATGTGAAGGCATCAGCAACTAATAAAAGAAATTGAGACTTTGATCTGGTAAAATATGGGAGGAAATAGGTTGCTTACTACCCAATTGATTGAAGGTTTGAACACAGGATTAGTTTACTCCAGTTCACTTTTGTTCATGAAGGAATATAGGCAGTAGGCACGTATCTGTCTCAGCATCTACAAGGCAGAGAAATACTGTTGGCTTAGACAAGAGTATTTCTCTGCCTTGAAAATGGTGTCTTTTTTCAATTATAGGTTGGAAACGCAAAAGGGCAGATGAATACTTCTGCCCTTTTGCGTTTCTAACCGGTATATTTAGTGGATTTTTGTTTTTGACTTATTTCTATAAAAGAAATAAAAAACCAAACTGCCTTGCCTAAGAAGCAAAGCGCAGCGTGGATATTTGATACTGTAAGGTAGTCCTGAATAGTAAACCCATAGATAGCTACGGCAAGGTCAAATTCTCATATGCGGGACGGGTATTTGCCCACTATTGAATAGGCTAAGCTTTATATGTTTCTCGCGTTTTAAAAGGGCCGTCAGTGTGTACCCTGTTCAACCACTATGCTAAGGGCGAATGGCTTGTACAGTTTAAGACTGTAATAAAGAGTTAACAGTATTTAGTTCAGTTTTCACCACTGCAAGTCGGGTTGAGGTTTGTCGTACTAACAACAAAGGAGCAAGAAAATTCCGCTAGGAGACAGGGTTTGGTCTACCTTGCCTTATAGTCTACTTCCAGATTGTGAGGCTTGAGAGCGTCTGCATAGCTCGGAGCATCTTGATGTGCTAGGGCAGAGAGATGAGCAATGCGTCGAGTATCCCTGCTAGGCTAGATGCTCGGTAGCAAGGTAGGCGCCTTGTAGTCATCAATTACTACGGATTGGCCCCAAGCTATTCATAACTTGGTTAAAGAGTACCAGCGGCACTCTGCACCTTTTAACCTCCAGGAAGAGGTCTGGTTTTTAATTGACTCCCTGGCAATAGGGACGATGATTCCATCTTCATTAGACTGCAAAAGAGTCTACACGCCCCGTGCCTCATCCTTGTAAGACTCATTGGATTAAAAAAAGCAGTACCGTGTGACCTTGGCTTTTGGCAACCTGCTCAATGCCGTGAATCACTGAGCCCAAGAAACTGGTTTTCGGCGCTGGGAATGATAACCTCAAGCAGGAGACATCTGCCTAGTCTTAGGGAAGAGGCGGCTTGGTTTTGCTAATAGTTAAGTTTTTGTGTGGTCTTCCGCGCGAGAGCTTTAGCAGCTGCGCTGATGGAAGGGTAGTCATCCAACGCGGGGGAGGCGGTAGCCGCCGTGCTTCCTAACTCTATGCGATATCGTGTAAGGTGATCCGTTGCATGGTATGTAATCGATTACATGAAGAAGCGGAGGGTTGCCATATTTGTAATATTGGTGACGCAAGTGCTGAATTATAAAACCATAATTACAGGCCTTGTTTTTTAAAAATAATTTATATGTTTGTTGTTGTTAATCGGTTAACTTTTTTTGAATATTAATAGTTAGCCGTAGTTTTGGCTAAACTTTTTAGGGTTGTTAAATTTTAGGATTGTAAATGCAGTACGTAAACGATTACGTTAATTTACAGATTTCTTAAGTTTATGCCCTGGCCTCCCTTTGGCATTCTTTATTAAATCATAGATTGCTTTAACCATTCCAATCTCTAGTTTACATGAAAAAAAAGTTACCTATTGAATTGCAAGAAGGAGACGAGGCGTTGCATCTCAGGAAGATGCTGCGGAAGTCTAGCAGCTTTTTGCTTATTTTTTTCCTATTTATTAGCGCATTGGCGCAGGAAGTAGCCGGGCAAGGCAGAAACATCTCTGGGCGTGTAACAAATGCCGCAGGGGAGGGCCTCCCGGGGGTTACCGTATTGGTAAAGGGTACAACAAACGGGGCTTCTACTGATGCAAGCGGAAACTACCTTGTTCCGCTCGCTGGTGGGCAGGAGAACGGTACCCTTGTATTTTCTTACATCGGATTTGTTACCAGAGAAGTGCCTATCTCGGGGCAGTCTGTAGTGAATGCCGTTTTGCAGTCTGATGAGCAGACTCTGAATGAAGTTGTGGTAATTGGTTACCAGACTGTAAGGAAAAGAGATCTGACAGGAGCAGTCTCGGTGGTTAATCCTGAGCAGTCCAGAAGAGTGACGGCAACTACCGTAGCAGAGTCTATCCAGGGCTTGTCTCCTGGGGTAACGGTGAGAACCGGTGGTGCTCCGGGGCAAGGGGCTGCCATTGAGATTCGGGGAGCGGCAAGTTTCACAAATACCTCTCCTTTGTACGTGATCGATGGTATGCTCTCAGATGCTAATACCACCGTTAACACCAACGACATCGAATCGATTCAGATCCTGAAAGATGCATCGGCTGCCGCAATCTACGGTTCTCGTGCCGGTAATGGAGTAATCATCATCACTACCAGACAGGGGCGCGAAGGACCAGCCAAGGTTAATTTCTCCGCAAAATATGGTGTGCAGCAAATACCAAAGCGCTGGGATATGATGAATGCTTCTGAGTTTGCCTCCATGCAAAGAACGCAGTTTGAGAATGCTGGTTTAACGCCTCCGGCAAGTGTGGGAGATCAGTTTGACCCATCTATAGATACAGATTGGCAGGACGCTGCTTTCCGGTTAGGCAATGTGCAGGATTATAACCTGAATGTGTCTGGAGGTTCTGCTACAAGTACTTACATGGTGTCTGGTAGCTATTTCACAAACAAAGGCGTCCTGGTGGGGAATGACTTTGAGAGAGGAAGCTTGAGAATCAATACAAGAAGCAAAAGAGGACGTGTTTCTTTCGGTGAAAACCTTCTTTTAACCAATACTGTACGGAACCTGCCTGCAGGAGGGAACCCATTCTATGATCTTCCCAGAATGTTGCCGGTAATACCAGTGCAAAGCCCTGCTTATATAGGTGTAGGTGGCAATAACCCCGGAGGTTGGGGGCTTGGGAATCCCGATGCTGAAACCTATGCGTGGAATTCACTAGCCGTAAACGAGCTGTGGAGAAGAAGAGAGAACTTCTCTAAGCTGATCGGGAATGGCTTCGTGGAAGTTAAAATCACAGATTGGCTTACCTATAAATTTGATGCCGGCCTTGAGGTAAGTTTTGATAATGTAAAAACTACCAGAAAGCGGGGAGATTGGCGGTATGAGATGGTAGACGACTCTACCAGAATTGACGATTATCGTGGAAGATTCCTCAACACCAAATTTGATCATACCTTAAACTTTACGAAAGACTTTGGGGCTCACCACATAGATGGAGTTTTAGGTGTAACTCAACAGCATATTCAAAGTGAAGGGGCAACTGCCGGACGTACTTGGTTGCAGGTGATAAATGGCCAGTACTATACCACCATCAACTCCGCAAGAGGCTCAGCTATTGCAAGCGGCGATGTGGGTAATGATTATAGAAACATTGGTTACCTGGGACGAGTGAATTATGTGCTGAAAGACCGGTATTTGTTCACTGTCACTGGCCGTGTTGATCAAGACTCAAGATTTGGTAAAGATTACAGAACCGGATTTTTCCCTTCCTTCTCTGCCGCCTGGAGAATTAGTGAAGAAGAGTTCTTCAATGCTCCTTGGGTATCTGACCTGAAGATTAATGCTTCCTATGGTACACTTGGTATCAATACCTTAGGCTCATGGGACTACATCGGCTTCCTGAACAGTAACCCTAGAGCGCCATTTGGACCTAACGGCTCAGAGGTAATCGCTATTGGTGCTTACCAGGCCAGATTAACCAATCCTAACCTGAAATGGGAAAGCCGTGTAGTGAAGAACATTGGCGTTGATGCTGGCTTGTTCAATAACAGAGTAACCATTGAGTTCAATGCTTATAACTCATTGTCTAAAGATGTATTGGTGAATCTGCCTATTGCCTGGTACTTGGGTAACCTGGAAGGAGATCCGGCAGTAAACGCGGCTTCTATCAGAAACACTGGCTTTGAGATTGGAGCTACTTACAGAAACAATGAGAACGCCGTTAAGTGGGAAGTTTCTGCCAATGCTACTACCATCAAAAATGAAGTAGTGGATTTGGGTAACAGCGGCCGTGTGCAGAATTACATTTCTACTGGTCTTACCCGCAGCCAGGTGGGCAGACCTCTTGGAGAGTGGTACTTGCTGAAAACAGACGGGATTTTCCAAAGCGAGGAAGAAGTAAATGCCCACGTAAATGCGAATGGAACCATTATCCAGCCTGATGCCAAACCAGGTGATATCCGTTTTGTGGATGTAAATGGCGACGGACGTATCACAGAAGATGGGGACAGAACATTTGTGGGAGGTTCTCCCTGGCCTACCCTGCAGACAGGTGCCCAATTCAATGCTTCTTACAAAGGGTTCAGCCTCAATGTTCAGTTAGTAGGTGTATTTGGGAACAGGATATTCAACGGAGTTAGAAGAGATCTTGACGGCTACCAGCTGAATAACTTCAGAAGAGACATCAATCCTTGGAGACCAGATAACACCAATACAGATGATCCTCGCCTTGGCCTGGAAGAAGGTGATCCTGCCATTGCCCTTAACAATACTTTCTCCAGTGACAGATGGTTAGAAAACGGCTCTTATGTTAGGCTGAGAAATCTGGAGTTTGGATATGACATTCCTGCAAACCTGCTAAACCGTGTTGGAGTTGGAACTGCTCGTGTATTTGTAAGCGGGCAAAATCTATTCACAATCACAAAATATACTGGTCTGGATCCGGATGTGGTAGGTAGTGGAATCCTTGACCGTGGTTTTGATGCAGGAAACTGGCCAGCCAGCAGAATGTTCTCTTTAGGGATTCAGTGTGGTTTTTAATACAAAACAGAGTTAGAGTTACATGAAAAAGATATTAATATATTCACTTTTAGCAGCAGGGTTAGTAATGTCAAGCTGTGATAATGAGCTAGATATAGATAATCCTAACCGGCCAACTACAGAAGTGTTCTGGCAAAATGCTTCTGACGCTCAACAGGGGGTAAACGCTGTCTATAGTACATTCCACCGGGTTGGTTTTTCCAGGCTATTGCCTTTCCTGACAATCACAAGGTCAGATTTAGGAGTTAGTTATAGCCCTAACCCTACCCTTGCAAATGCAATAGACAAATTCATCCAGCCAGACTACAACCTTTGGGAGACAGCAACGCTGTATCATGAAATGTATGTAGGAATAAACCGGGCAAATCAGGTATTGGACAATGTGCCGGCTATTCAAATGGATGAGACGCTAAAACAGCGGCTGATAGGAGAGGCAAAGTTCCTGAGAGGCCTTTTCTACTATCAGTTGGCAAGCTTGTGGGGTAACGTTCCTTTGATGCTTGCAACTCCCACCCCTACTGATGTGCCAGAGCAGGCTTCACAAGAAGAAGTATGGGCTCTGATACAAAAGGACCTCACAGAAGCCGCGGCAGGGTTGCCTACTAGCTACCAGAATCCTGCTGATCTGGGGAGGGCTACAAAGGGAGCTGCTTTTGCCTTGTTAGCCAAAGCCTACATGCAAGATGGTAAGTATAATGAGGCACTTACTCCCCTGAAATGGCTGGTAGAGGAAGAGGGCAGAAACATTTACAGCCTGATGCCTAATTACCGTGATAATTTCCTGAGTACTACTGAAAACAACAGAGAATCTGTTTTTGAGATACAGTTTGCAATTAACCCGGTAGAAACAACCGATAATGACATTGCAACTCCGGATCAGAACTATGGAACTTCTATTGCTCAGTTCTTTTCGCCTAAAGGGTTCCAGGATGCTGAGGCGCTTAGATGGGTACCAAGAGAGTTCTTGAAAGAACAGACCTCAACAGGCCAAAGAGACCCAAGAGTAGACGCTACTTTCTTATATGACTCTACTGATGTGAGAGGACCACAATTCTCAAGGGTATATGACCAGACCTGGGCAGTAGCTTATAATCCTTCTCATGCTTTCCGTAATCGGGTATGGTTCAGGAAATTCTTGAATGACGCAACCCAAAATACAGAAGGTTTCCGCTCTCCAAATAACTGGCGCTACATCAGGTATGCAGATGTATTGTTGATGTACGCAGAATGTCTGAACGCGGTAGGCAGAACCCAGGATGCCTACCAGTACGTGGATAGAGTAAGACAGAGAGTTGGTTTGCCCAGGCTGACCGATGCGAAACCCGGAATGTCACAATCTGAGTTCCTGGCTCAAATCAAGCACGAGAGAATCACTGAGCTTGCCGGAGAAGGTCATAGATGGAATGACTTAGCCAGATGGGGTGACTTAGGGCCACAGTTAGCCCAAAGGGATCCAGCCTTTGCGCGGTTTGAGGTAGGCAAGCATGAGTTGCTGCCTATTCCACAACGTGATATAGACATCAATCCAAACCTTACCCAAAATCCAAATTGGTAATCATATTCACAGCCTTGGGGTAAATAGCCCCAAGGCTTTACCTTATTCCCAAAACTAAATCCACTATTATGAAAAAAAATCTACTGTTTTTTAGCTTAGGGCTATTAGGCCCATTGGCAAGCTATGCCCAAGGGCCTTTCGTTGTCAGGAATCTGGAATTAGAGGTCCAGCACGCAAAAATTTCAGCTATTGACATTGACAAAGATGGAGATGTGGATTTGCTGATAGGTGGGTCGGGGAATAATGTGATGCTGTATAAAAATAATGGAAGTGGGGAGTTTACGCCGGCAGAGCATCCGTTTACGGGCGGCGCGCACGTGACCTATGGCTGGGGAGATGTCAACAATGATGGCAACTTGGATATGGTGCAATCTGGTTTCGGAGGGCCGCCTTTTGCAGACCTGTTTACTTCAGATAATGCAGGGGTATTCACCAAGCAAGCTTCCTCTCCATTGCCGCAGATGGCGCCTACTATAGGTATAGCCGATTTGAATAATGATGGCTATCAGGATGTATATGTTTTTGGAAATCAGGATTTAGGAAGACCCAAGATTTTATTCAATAATAAACAAGGGGGATATACTGAATCATCTCAGTTTGAGTCTTATAAGTTCATTGACCCTATGGTATCACCAGTAGATTATGATAATGATGGTGATCTGGACCTATTTGTAATGGCAACAAACGTCCAAACCGGAGGGGATCGCCGTTTTTCCAGAATCTTTGATAATAATGGTGGAACCTTTACAGAGCGTAACCTGAATCTCATGCCAAAAGGCTGGGGCTCTGCTGTATGGGGAGACTATGATAGTGATGGTGACTTAGACCTGTTGTTGAATGGCGACGGTTGGTTAGAGTCTGGGGAAAACAATGATAATATTTATCGCCTTTACAGAAATGACGCAGGTGCGTTTGTAGCGGCTTCTACCTTTCAGGATTATCGGCAGTTATCTGCCGGTGATGGTGGAAGATTTGCAGACTGGGACAACGATGGTGATCTGGATGTGATTGTTACCGGTTGGAGCCATAACCAAGGACGGCAGGCAACAGACATCTACCTAAACAACAATGGTACATTCACAGCGCATTCAAATAATGCCTCAATCCCGGGTGTGTCTGAAAGCGCAATTGAAGTGGCCGATGTTGATGGAGATAAGGACCTTGATCTTATCATGACCGGGTTTTCAGGTAACAACTACAATGGCGCCAATAGTGCTTTCAGCAGAAACGTTTCTCTGGTTGTTGTAAACCCGACAACAGCCACCAATGCAGCACCTTCTGCGCCTTCTAACTTGCGGGCAACCCTGGCAGGTAATGGTGATATCACTTTCGCCTGGAATGCCTCTACTGATGATACCACCCCTAGTGCTGCTTTAACCTATAACCTATTTGTGGTAGGACCTAACGGCAAGCAATATACTTATGCATTAGCAGACACTACCTCGGGAATGGTGCGAACTCCAGGCATGGGAAATGTGCAGCTAAATAAAACCTGGACGTTGAAAGGCCTGCCGGAAGGTAAGTATCGCTGGGGAGTACAAGCCATAGACAACAGTTTCGTAGGATCTCCCTTCATGAAAACGCACTTTACTGTTTCTAACGGTGTGCTTACCAAGGTGGCAGATGAAAAAACAAAGATTGCTATGGTAGTGTATCCTAACCCTTCTCCTGGTAAAGTAATGGTGAAGTTTGAAGAAGGTAAGAAATACCAGGTGAGAGTGAATACCGTAGATGGCAGGTTGGTAAAAGAGCAGGCAGTAGCAGGAACCCTGCATTTAGATTTACGTGCCGGTGTCTACGTGCTGCACGTGACAGACCCTCGTGGCGGCGTTGATACTCGCAGAATAGTTGTTAAATAATTTTTTTAAAAACTGGGATAGCCTTTAGTGTGGGGCTATCCCAGTTTTTTTTAATAGGTCAATTAAGTAAAAGTAAAGGATTGATTAGCGAGTTAGAAGTTTATGATAAAGCTTAAGAAAATTGGGTTTTTATATCTGTCACTTGGCATTCTTACCTTCTCTGCATGTAAGAGTGATCAGGAAGATCCTACCCCGGTAGGACCCCAACAACCTTCCCAGGTACACGCAGACGATTATCCGGAGCAGGATAATTCTACACCCTCTTTAACTATCACCTGGAGTAACACTGCCACTAAGCTATCCCATGATGTATATTTTGCGGAGTACCCGCGCATACACCGGGTGAAAGGTGATACTCTTTTGCTTACCTACCACTTCGGCCCCAGAAACAACGAGTGGGATAACATCGCCATCAGAAGAAGTATTGATAACGGTGCCACTTGGTCAGCACCAGAAACCATAGTGGCAGATGATAAGCCAGATTACTATGGTTTTTCAAACCCCGAGATAATTGTCTTGAAAGATGGTTCTGTGATGCTGGCGTATGCAGGACGAGGAAACCCCGATGACAACGCACACAGCAATGTGCAAATCAGAATGAGCAATGACCGGGGCTGGACATTTGGTCCCCCAAAGGTTGTAGCCAGAGGCAGGTCATGGGAACCAGCCATGATTCAATTGCCCGATGGTGAAATACAGCTGTTCTATGCCAGCGAGGCAAGGTTCTGGAACGGACCTGGTTCTGTAGCTGAACAGCAGGAAATCTTAATGGTGCGTTCAACTGATAACGGAGCTACCTGGAAGTCTCCCAAACAGGTTGCCTATACAAACAATATGCGTGACGGGATGCCGGTTCCCTTGGTGTTGAACGATAACAAAGGAATTGTTTTCCCGATTGAAAGCGTAAAGGATTCAAAATCACCCTGGATGGTGTGGTCTTCTTTGAGCGCAAGTTGGAACTATAAATCAACTGCTTCCCTGGAAAACGGAAGAAGGTGGCTAGCTACAACGCAAAATATTTGGGGCGGTGCGCCTTACATCATTCAACTGCCTTCTGGTCAAACCATTTTGTCTTGCCAGGATGCAGGGGGCAGAAGTGTACCGGACTGGAAGAAAAATACAATGTTGGTATTGGTAGGGAACAGCGTTGCCAAAAACTTTACCAATATATCTTACCCCTGGCCTAATCTGCCTGCTACCGAGGGGGCGTATTATAACTCGCTTTTCCTGAAAGACGCCAATACTATAGTAGCTCTTACAACCAGGAACTTTAGTGACGGGCATAGCGAAATTTATATGAAAGAGGGGCAAATAGTACGATAAATAAAAAACGGTAATAGAATTTGTTTAATCGATTAACCTTTTTAAATTGCTCCTGTTATCCAAGTAATAAGAGTAGCGTCTATTTGATCTTATTACCGCAGGATAGAGCATGAATATTAACGTTTTGTGCCTCAGTTTATCTTGCCTATCAGGTAGAGTGTTTAAGATTAATTTTTTCTCTTTGTTAATCCTTTATTTCTGCATCACAAATACCAAGGGGAATAATAAAGATGAAGGATAAAGTAGGGAAGAGTCAACAAATGATGCATTTAAAATGGAGTTGGGAGGCTTGTTAAAATTTACAGCTAAAATGTCTATCAGAAAGTTTGTTTATGGTTCTCTGTTTGTTGCTCTGTTCACGCTAGGGTGCGGAGCAGATTCAGAGGATACTAATGACGTCACGCCCAAGCCCCCGGTAGCTGCAGTTGATTCAACTTTTACAAATCCGTTGCTGGCGAGTGGTCCAGACCCTTGGGTAGTGCATCATGGTAGTTTCTATTACTATACCCATACCATGGGGAACAGGATTGGTATCTACAGAACCCAGTACATAAGCCAGCTCTCCAAAGCCTCTAACGTGACCATCTGGACAGCACCTGCTACCGGGGCTTATTCCAGAAACGTGTGGGCACCAGAAATCCATAGAATAAATAACAAGTGGTATGTGTATTTCGCGGCTGATGATGGAAATGACGCAAACCATAGAATGTATGTACTGGAAAACCCCAGTGACAACCCCTTATCAGGTACGTGGACTTTCAAAGGCAAAATTTCTGATCCGTCAGATAAATGGGCGATAGATGGTTCTGTTTTTGAGCATGATAGCAAACTGTATTTCATTTGGTCAGGCTGGGAAGGAACAGATCCTAACGCTAACTCTGGAAGGCAGCAGATTTATATAGCCAAGATGAGTAATCCCTGGACCATTGAAGGGGAGAGGATAATGATTTCCAGACCCACCTATACCTGGGAAAGAAATGGCTTGGTTAACGAAGGGCCAGAAGTACTTAAAAACAAAGACGGAAACCCGTTCTTAGTGTATTCAGCAAGCGGTTGCTGGACAGATAGCTATTCCCTGGGAATGCTCACCTTAAAGGAAAACGGAGATCCCCTGAAGCCAGAAGATTGGGTGAAATCTACCAATCCGGTTTTCTCTACCAAAGCTGAGAGCAGCGCGTTTGGTCCAGGGCATAACGGTTTCTTTAAATCGCCAGATAGCAAGGAAGACTGGATCATTTACCACGCCAACCCACTGGCGGGGCAAGGATGCGCTGACAAGCGAAGCCCACGCATTCAAAAGATCAATTGGCGGGGAGATGGCACTCCTGATTTTGGGGAGCCGGTAAACATCAATACCAAAATTAAAAGACCGTCAGGGGAAATAAAGTAAAGAATACTACAAGTAATAAGCCCACCTAGTGCGTTTCTTGATTCTTCAATAATGCCTCTTTTTGAGGAGGGAATGGTATTGCCCATTTGGCAGGTTTGTGATTGCTATTTGAGTGAATCATCCACGCAATCATAGGTTTATATAGTGGCCTAATGCAGTAATTAGCTGAGTTTTTTAACCTTTCTGAATAACTATAATCTATCAAAAAGAAGTAATTCTGATGAAAAAAGTACTTGCTTTATTGGCTGTTGTCATGTTTTCTTTTGGAGCCTATGCTCAAAAGGCAGGCAACTTTACTGGATTGGAAATGAACCTGGGTAACCTCTTCCGGTTGTCTAACGCTGAGTCCCGTTCTATTAGTCCTGAAAACATAACCGGCGCGAAAGGCAAAGGAGGCATGACCCCCTTAGACAAAGGGGTACATGGGCATCAGGCGCGTGAATTAGGATTGGGCTGGAAAATAAACCCCTTCGTATGGATTGAGGGTGGCAAAACCATCACCCTAGCCGAAATTGAGGGACCAGGCGCTATCCAGCACATCTGGATGACGCCAACCGGTAACTGGCGCTACTCTATTCTTAGATTCTACTGGGACGATGAAAAAGAGCCTTCCATTGAAGTACCGGTAGGTGATTTCTTCGGGATGGGATGGGGCGAGTATGCACCATTGAACTCGCTGGCTGTAACGGTAAACCCGGGTAGCGCTTTCAACTCTTATTGGGTGATGCCCTTCCGTAAGAAGTGCCGCATAACCATGGAGAACACCAGTTCTGAGCGCATGAACCTGTTCTACCAGGTTGATTACACGCTAACCGATATCCCTAGCGATGCCGCTTACTTCCACGCTCAGTTCCGCCGGAGCAACCCAACCAAAGGATCGCTTTATACCCTGATTGATGGCATCAAAGGAAAAGGCCACTACGTGGGTACTTACATGGCCTGGGGTGTAAACAACAACGGCTGGTGGGGTGAAGGCGAGATCAAGTTCTACATGGATGGCGACAAAGACTTCCCAACCATCAACGGAACCGGGGCCGAAGACTACTTCTGCGGTTCTTACAACTTTGAGAATAAAAAGACCCGGCAATATGAACCCTATTCCACCGCTTATGCCGGCTTGCACCAGGTGATAAGGCCAGACGGCTTGTACAACGCGCAGCAGAGATTTGGTATGTACCGCTGGCATATTGTAGACCCCATCAGGTTTGACAAAGACCTGAGAATAACCATTCAGGATTTGGGCTGGCGCAGCGAACACCGGTATCTGCCGCAGCAATCAGACATTAGCTCGGTGGTTTTCTGGTACCAGACAGAGCCGCATGCTCCGTTCCCCAAACTGCCGTCTAAAAATGATCTGGAAGTAAATTAGTTTGTGTGAGGTGCTTTGATTGGAAGGAGCTACGTCCCAAAAGGGCGGGCTTCTTTCTCTCAGGCATATTCTGTTTTAAGCCCTGTTCTCAGAAACCAGGAAGAAAACAGCGTTGCTTTTGGGCTTAGGAACAGAGCCTGTTTTCATTCAAACCAAACAAGATTCCAATAACACAGTACCCATGAAGCATACTAAACTGTATTTGCTAGCACTGGTGGTTTGCCTCTTTACCCAGGGCTGTTTTAGAAAGGAGGCCGAAAACAAAGCCGTTAAGCCCAGGGCAGTTTGGACGAAAGAGGAGGCGAAAGCATGGTACGGCAAGCAAGGCTTCCTGATCGGGCCAAATTTCTCGCCTAGTACGGCCATTAACCAAATGGAAATGTGGCAGGCCGAAACCTTTGACACGGCCACCATTAACCGGGAACTGGGCTGGGCGGAGTCCATCGGGATGAACACGGCCAGGGTGTATCTGCATGACCTGCTGTATCAGCAAGACTCAGCCGGCTTCCTGCAGAGAATAGACACTTTCCTGGACATCGCG
The DNA here is from genome assembly GCF_017355955.1 of Sabulibacter ruber. Taxonomy (GTDB): domain Bacteria; phylum Bacteroidota; class Bacteroidia; order Cytophagales; family Hymenobacteraceae; genus Nibribacter; species Nibribacter ruber_A. The sequence continues at coordinate 922,508 of NZ_JAFFID010000002.1, forward strand.
GAGCGCCATAACATCAGACCCATGCTGGTGATTTTTGACTCTGTCTGGGATCCGCATCCAAAGTTGGGCAAGCAGCGTGACCCTCGGCCCCATGTGCATAACTCGGGTTGGGTGCAAAGCCCTGGTTCTGCAGTCCTGCAAGATTCTACCCAGTATCCGCGCCTGGAAAGGTACGTGAAAGGAGTGATCGGGAAGTTTGCCAAGGATGAACGGGTTCTGGCCTGGGATATCTGGAATGAACCTTACAACCTGAACGAAGGCTCTGCTTACGGAAAGCAGGAGCTGCCTAATAAGTTAGACTATGTTCTGCCTTTGCTGAAGAAGTCCTTTGTATGGGCTCGTTCTGCCAACCCTTCTCAGCCGGTAACCGCTGCTGTCTGGAAAGGGAACTGGTCTAGCCATGATAGTTTAACGGCCATTCAGAAAGTGATGATTGAGCAATCTGATGTGATCACTTTCCATAACTATGATGGGCCTCAGGAGCTGGAAAAACGTATTACCTGGTTACAGCGCTACGGTAAGCCATTGATCTGCACAGAGTACATGGCCCGGCCAAATGGCAGTACTTTCCAGAGTTCATTGCCAATTGCCAGGAAATACAACGTAGGCATGATCAACTGGGGCTTTGTAAATGGGAAGACCCAAACCATTTACCCCTGGGATAGCTGGGACAAGCAGTACACCAGTGAGCCTAAAGTATGGTTCCATGACATTTTCCGGCAAGACGGCACGCCTTACAGCCAGGAAGAAGTAGAACTGATCAAAAGCATGACCGCCGTTCAGGCAACCGCATCCAGGTAAATCAAAATAGGTATGAGTTGCTGAAAATCAAGTACGTACTTCATACAAGCACAATAAGTCCTGCTTTCTGTTTTTGGCCCATTTCTTTAAAGATGGTCCAGAAACAGAAAGCAGGATTTTGTACAAACAAGTTGACAGGGTGCTGGCCAGCCGGTCACAAAAAGGAAAGTTTGAGATATACTTGCCAGCAGATGGTAAGCGATTCAAGGAAGCATGAAGCAAAGTTTAATTAAGTTTTTGGTAGTAGGTATCTGCCAGGTTGGGTTGCTGGGGTGTAAGACCACCGCGGTACAACCTTCCGTTGCCGATACTCAAACCAGGAAAGAAGTAACCCAATACTTCACCAACCCCATTGCCAATGGCGCTGATCCCTGGGTGCTTAAAAAGGACAGTATCTATTACTCCTGCGGATCGGCTAATAAAGGAATTTACGTTTCCCAGTCAAACAAGCTCACCCAGTTAGGCGAAAGGGTACCCGTCTGGCAAGCACCAGCCACGGGCTGGAACGCGCACAACATCTGGGCTCCTGAGATTCATTACCTGCAAGGCAAGTGGTACATCTACTACACCGCCGGGAAAGAGCCGGGCGGGCCGTACATCCATCAGCGCTCCGGGGTGTTGGAATCAACCACCGACAGTCCGTTTGGGCCGTACGTTGACAAAGGCATGCTATACACCGGCGATAACCTGTCAGACCCCAGCACCGTGAAATGGGCCATTGATTTGTCGCCGTTTTACCTGAACGGGCAGCTATACGCCATTTGGTCGGGGTGGCAAGAAAATGCCCCCACAGACAAAACCAAGCAGCACCTGTACATCGCTAAAATGAGTAACCCGTGGACCATCAGCTCTAACCGGGTGAAGATTTCCTCGCCCACGCAACCCTGGGAAACCGGCGGCGAACTGGACCTGAACGAAGGGCCCGAGCTGCTGAAGAAGCGGGAGAAAGCCTTCGTGATTTATTCTACCCGCGAGTCCTGGCTGAAGGAGTACCGGCTAGGGCAACTCACTCTTTCTGATACCCTGGCAGACCCGATGCAGCCCGGTAACTGGGTTAAATCCAGCGGGCCAGTGTTTGAGGGAACGGAGCAGGTGTTGGGCGTAGGGCATTGCAGTTTCACCACCTCGCCGGACAACACTGAAGATTGGATTCTGTACCATGCCAAGAAATCGGCCACGCCGGGCTGGCAGCGGGACATCAGGATGCAGAAATTCACCTGGTCTGCAGATGGGTACCCGGTTTTCGGGCAGCCCATTCCGGCAGGGGTGCCTGTTCCGGTGCCGTCTGGTCAGAAATAAACTTTTACAAACAAGCGCTTTCCAGCGCCAACCATCAAACTATGAAAAAACAAGCATTGCAGCAGGCTGTTCTGTCCTTATCGCTTCTGGGAAGTATTTCCGCGGTGGGTTTATCGGCTTGTTCTACCAAACAAGAAGCAAACGAGCAGCAGACCTCTGGCACTGAGCAAACCTCCGCTACTACAGACAGTACGAACACTACTTTCAAAGGCGAGTCTTTCGGGAAACTGAAAGACGGAACCGAGGCGCGGCTGTTCACCCTCATCAACAAAAACAACGTGAAAGCCACTTTCACCAACTACGGCGGACGCCTGGTAAGTTTGCAGGTGCCGGACAAAAACGGCAAGCTAACCGATGTGGTAGTGGGCATGGCCAGCTCCGCTGAGTATGAAACCGCCACCGAGCCTTACTTTGGGGCTACCATCGGGCGGGTCGGGAACCGTATTGCCCGGGGTAAGTTCACCCTGGAGGGCAAAGAATACACGCTGCCCATCAACAATGACCCCAACACTCTGCACGGCGGGAAGAAAGGCTTCCAGTACGTGATGTGGGATGCGCAGCAAACCAATGACCAGACCATTGTTTTCACTTACCTGTCTAAAGACATGGAAGAAGGATTCCCGGGTAACTTAACCACCAAAGTTACCTACACCCTCACGGATGACAACGGGATGAAGATGGACTACGAGGCCACCACTGACAAGACCACCATTGTCAACCTCACCAACCACGCCTTCTTCAACCTGAACGGGGAGGGCAGCGGCACCATCTTAGGGCATACCCTGCAGATCAACGCCGATTCTTACACGCCCGTAGATGCCACGCTCATCCCTACCGGCAAGATTGTGCCCGTAGCCGGAACGCCTTTTGATTTCAGGCAACCCACCGCTATCGGGGCCCGCATCAACGTCCAGAACGAGCAGTTGAAGAACGGGCAGGGGTATGACCACAACTTCGTGCTGAACAAAAACCAGGGCACCGGCCTGAATAGAGCCGCCAGAGTGGTGGGAGACAAAAGCGGCATTGTGATGGAAGTGCTCACGCAGGAACCAGGGCTGCAGTTCTACAGCGGAAACTTCATGCAGAGCAAGAACACCTTCAAAGGCGGCAGCAAAGATGATTTCAGAACCGCTTTCTGCCTGGAGACCCAGCATTTCCCCGATGCGCCTAACCAGCCCACCTTTCCGTCTACCGTTCTTAAGCCCGGAGATACGTATAGAACCAGTAGTATGTATCAATTCTCGGTTCAGAAATAATTTATTCACCAGGCCTTTCTTCTGCTTATGAAAAAGAACTTACTTTCAATTTGTTTCGTCAGCTTGCTGGCTTTGGGATGTAATGTTAACAAAGGCACCACTTCCCAAAGTGCTTCTGATACCCCAGCCGCCAACACGCCGGCGGTCACCTTCTCCAACCCGGTACTGCCCGGCGACTACGCAGATCCCTCGGTCATCCGGGTGGGGAACGATTACTGGGCCACTGCCACGTCTTCTGAGTGGGCCCCATTGTACCCAATTCTGCACTCCAAGAACCTGGTAGACTGGGAAACCGTGGGGCACGTGTTCCCCAACAAGTTACCAGACTGGGCCGAGGCGCATTTCTGGGCCCCCGAGATTACCTATGACAACGGCAAATACTTCATCTACTACACGGCCAAAAAGAAAGGCGGCAACCTGTGCGTAGGCGTAGCCAGCGCCACCAAGCCAACCGGTCCTTATACTGATCTGGGCCCTTTGGTTTGCCAGGAAGTGGGTTCCATTGATGGGTTTCCCATCCGGGACGAAAAAGGCGAACTGTACCTCATCTGGAAAGAAGACGCCAACAGCGTGGGCAAGCCAACGCCGCTCTGGGGCCAGCGCATGAACGAGGAAAGAACCGCTCTGCTAGGCGAGAAATTTGAGCTGTTCCGGAACGAGAAAGGCACCTGGGAAGGCGGCCTGGTAGAAGGTCCGGCCCTGGTCAAGCGTAACGGCTACTACTACCTGTTCTACGCCGGTGATGCCTGCTGTGGCCGCGAGTGTACGTACGGCGTAGGAGTGGCCCGCGCGAAGGATTTGCGAGGTCCTTGGGAAAAATACGCCAATAACCCCATCATGAAGAAAAACGAGGAGTGGAAATGCCCCGGCCACGGCACGGTGGTTTCTGATGGTAAAGGCCGGGATTACTTCATGTACCACGCTTACAGCACCAAGAGCACCGTGTATCCGGGCCGGCAAGGCTTATTGGATGAGATCATCTGGGGAACCGATGGGTGGCCTTCGTTCCAGAACAACTCTCCTTCTTTGACCGCCAAAGCGCCTTACAATACCAATCGGGCCGAGATTCTGGATGTGCAGGAAGAGTTTACGGCCAGCAGGTTGCCGCAATCGTGGCAATGGTTTGTAGAGAAAACGCCTACCTACTCGTTACAGACAGGAAACGGCGGAAGATTGCTGTTGCAGGCCTCGCCGGATAAAGTGGGGAACGTGCTTTCGCAGCGGACCATCCAGAATGAATATACCGCAACCACCGCTTTGAACCAAAAGATGGTAGGCCAGGGCGTATCAGCGGGCTTGGCGGCCATTGGCGATCCGGAGAATGCCGTGGGTATCTCGGTGGCTAATGGTGAGATCCAGTTGTGGTCTACCAAAGGAAACAAAACCGAGGTGATAGACAAGGCTTCGGTCTCTACCCAAGGCAACCTTCAGTTCAGGCTAACCACCACCAATGGCGATCAGTTGCAGTTTGCCTGGAGCACCGATGGCACCAACTGGAACCAGATGAACAATGGAACTGCCATCAACGGCTCCTTTTTACCGCCCTGGGACCGCGGCGTGCGGGTAGGCATGGTAGCGAAAGGCCCGGCCTCTCAAACCGCCGGGTTTGAATGGTTTAAACTGACGCATTAGAACTGATCTAGTAAAAGCATTCTGGCTTTCTGCAGAGGTGTTTTAGCCCCGTTTTCTCCAAAACAAGGCTAAAACACCTCTTTTTCGTTTGCGGCAGTTTGCAATTGTCTTCAGGCGAAAGGAAGATTTTATACCTGTTAGGTAGCCAGGTGTTTCTTGGGCGTTTTGCAGAAAAAAGTCTTAAAACAAGGCTGTAGCAGTAGCAGCACCTGTAAATAAACCGGTGAAAAGCAACATTAACCCAAGAAGCGGGTAACACTCTAGAATGATGGTTACTTAATCTTTTCGGGTATGGACAAGGATATAAGATTGGCGGAGGACTTCTATGCGTTTCAGAAGAAAGAGTGGAAGGCTTTCCGGGTATTCTGGATGTTGATGGGCCTGATACTGGCTGGGGCAGCGCTGGGCCTTTTTGGGCGCGGGTTGCTTAGCGATAAAACCTACACGGCCAACGGTGTTCAGTTTGAGTACAACAAGTTCATGCGGGTAGAGAAAGGCACCGAGTTGTTGATTACCGTGGGTGATTTAGGGCAGGAAGCAAAAATCAGCATCAACAATGATTACATCAGGAAAGTAAGAATTGACCAGATTATTCCTGAGCCGGTCTCCGTAGAAATAAAAGACAACACCCTGATCTATACCTTCAATTCTATTCAGCAAGGATTGATCACCTTCTACCTGGTTCCTATGAAAATGGGCTCACAGCACTTAGAGGTATCTGTTGGCAATGCGCAGATGACCGCTAATCAATTTATCTACTTCTAAACCAAACTCAGCTGTTATGGAGTCAATTGTGTTACGGGCCCTGATTGTTTACGTCCTGGTCTTCATTATTCTGCGCATGGCGGGCAAACGTACCTTAGGGGAAATGACCGCTTTTGACCTGGTTTTGCTGCTCATTATAAGTGAAGCCGTGCAGAATGCCCTGGTAGATGATGACAAGTCCATTACCGGAAGTTTCCTGGTGATCTTAACGCTGGTATTCGCAGACATAATGGTATCCTTGGCCACCAACAGGTTCAGGTTTCTGGATAGCATAGTCAACGGAATTCCGCTCATTATCCTGGAGAACGGAAAGCCATTAAAAGACCGGATGGACAAAGCCCGCCTGCAGGAAGACGACATTCTGGAAGCCGCCCGCAAAACGCAGGGCCTGGAGAACATGAGCCAGATCAAGTACGCCGTGCTGGAAAAAGACGGGTCTATCAGCATCATTCCGTTTCACCTGAATGAAAATGGCGTGAAGCCCAACCTGATAGAGGAAGCCTAGAACCCAAATGGGAATATGCCATTATTAGGCTAAACCTCCATGTTGGCGGTAAGGTGGTGATAATCTTTGATGACCGTTTTCAGGAATTCCCTGTCCGTTATATCAGGCTGTACGCCCATCACTTCTTTGGCTCGGGTTGCAATGCGGGTAAGCAGGACTTCGTTTTTGTGTTCAATGGCTTTGGCCAGCAGTTTCCGGATCAGGGCCATGTCTTTGTCTGACAGCACCGATACCTCCGGGAAAACAATGACGTAATCTTCTTCCAGTTTCACCTGGAAAGGATTTCTTCTTTTTACGGCCGTGGTTCTGATCACGCAGGTGCCGGCTGCCAGATCGCCCAGGCGCTGCCCTTTGCCATTCACCGCAATAGTGACAATAGCCACCAGGCCGTAGAACGTAATGTCCAGAATCCTGAGAAGCCACCGGAGCAGGTAATCGCCCACGCTGGGAGACTGCCCGTTTAGTTTGATAACCTTAATGTCTTTCGCTCTTTTCCCAATGCTTTGGCCGTTCAGGAAGATCTCACAGATGGGGTGGTAGAAAAGAAAAGGAATAGCGGCAATTACCCCCAGGATAACCGTCAGTACAGTATTGCCCGGGCTGGAGGAAACTAAAAAGGCAATGGCAAAAAAGCAGACCAGAATCCACCCACCAAGCACTACAGAGTCGATTAAGTACGCCAGGATTCGGTCGCCTATGCTGGCGATTGGGTATTCCACCTCCACGTTCTGCGTGGTTTTGATCTTGATGGTGTCCATTTAAAAAATCAAACTGCTTTTGTAACTTCCCTAAGTTAGATATATTTGGTAGGAAACAAAAACACCAGGCATGCGTGAGGCCGCTTTTATAAAACAGAACTCTGCCAAATGGAAGCGGTATGCCTCTGAGCCCACCTCCAATCCAGATGAGCTAGCTGATAGGTTCATTGAACTGACCGATGATCTCTCGTACGCCCGCACGTTCTATCCTGAGTCTGACAACACCGAGTACCTGAACGCCCTTACCGGCAAAGTGCACCAGACTATTTACCGCAACAAGAAAGAGAAAACCAACCGCTTTGTGCTTTTCTGGAAACAGGAACTGCCTTTGCTCATGGGGCAGTACCACCGGCAGTTGTTTTTCGCCTTCCTGATTTTTTCGGCAGCCTGCTTTATTGGAGCTATATCAGCGGCGTACGATGATACCTTCGTGCGGCTGATTCTTGGTGACCATTACGTGAACCAAACCCTGGCGAACATCAAAAAAGGTGATCCCATGGCCGTCTACAAGAAAGCCGATGAAACCAGCATGTTCCTGTTCATCACCTACAACAACATTAAGGTGGCCTTCACTGCTTTTGTGATGGGAGCGGTGTTTTCTATTGGTACTTTTTGGATTTTGCTGCAAAACGGCATCATGCTGGGTGCCTTCCAATACTTCTTTTACAAACAGGGCCTGCTGCTGACCTCGGTGCTCACCATCTGGATTCATGGTACGTTGGAGATCTCGGCCATTATTATTGCCGGTTGTGCGGGGTTTGTCATGGGCAATAGCCTACTTTTCCCTAAAACCTTCTCCCGCCTGGAGTCTTTCAAGCGCGGAGCCAAAGATGGGATGAAGCTGGTGGTGGGTCTGGTGCCCATTTTCATGATGGCCGGTTTCCTGGAAGGTTTTGTGACCCGCCATACCGAAATGCCCCTGTACGCCAGCCTTTCCATTATCCTGGGCTCGGCGGCTTTGATTGTCTTCTACTTTATCTATTACCCTTACTGGCTGCAGGCCAAAGCATCTCATGAGAGACCAAATCATTGAATTTAGAGAAGAGCGGGACTTAGGGCAGAAATTCAATGCCACTTTCACCTTTCTGCGGCAGAATTTCAAGCCGCTTTGCCAGTGCATCCTCTTTTTTGTGGTGCCATTTGCGCTATTGGCGGGTATTTTCTCCGGCATTTACCAAAGCACGCAGATAGACCAGATGAGAGGAGCCTATGAGTATGGTTCCTGGGGCGCGTACGCGTTCGCCAGCAGCCTGAACTCGCTCCACTACTGGATCAGTATGTTTTTCTCGCTGGTGAGCTTTGTGTTGCTGAGCCTCACCATTTATTCCTACATGCTGCAGTACATGGCCAACCAAGGGAAAGTAGAGATGACCCATGTTTGGGAGATTATCAAAGCGAACTTTATTCCGGTGCTGTATTCAGCGGTAGGGATATTGGTTATCTGCGGGTTGGCCACTTTGGTATTGGTGGTGCCGGGTATTTACGTGATGGTACCGCTGTGCATGTTTGCCGTGGTCATGCTGGTGGAAGAAATAAGCCTGGTAGAGGCCATGGAGCGCTGCTTTTACCTGGTAAAAGGCTATTGGTGGCCTGCTTTCGGGTTTCTGCTGGTAACGTTCCTGATCCAGGGCGTGATCAGTTACGTGGCGTCTTTGCCGGCCATTGCGGTGTACGTGCTCCGCATTCTGCAACTGCCCGGCGGCAGTAATGACCTGCTGTTTATCGTGGCCAGTTCTGTTACCACCATTGTAGGGCTGTTGCTGTACGTGATCAGCATTACGGCCATTGCCTTCCTGTACTTTGACCTGGTGGAGAAGAAAGAAGGTATCGGGCTGCTGGAGCAGGTGAACCAGATTGGTGCCCAACCCAAATCTTTTGTAGAAACAGAATAACCCCACCAAACGGCTGTGCGCTTTCTCCTGATCTTTTTCTTTTCTCTGTTTCTGCATTTGTCAGTGGGTACAGCTAATTGTATGGCAGTACCGGCGCAGAAAGAAACCGCTGCGTATCAGCCCTTGCAGATTCGGTATCCAGATCCTCAGAAGATACAGGAGTTGCGCGAGAGCAGAGATTTCCAATACCAGCAGGATGTAAGGCCCGATATGTCTTTCTGGGAGCGTTTTTGGCGGCGCGTGGGCCGGTACATCTCTGAGGTATTACAGGCCCAGTCTTATGACAGTTTCTGGAAATACGTGCTGTACGCCCTTGCCATTGGCATTACGGTGTTTGTGGTGCTCAAACTCATGCAGGTAGATTTTACCGGGTTGTTCGGCAGAAAATCTACTTCGGCACCCATTACTTTTGACACTTACCGCGAGAACATCCACGAGATAGATTTTGCCAAGCTGATTGAAGAAGCCGAGGCGCAGGGCGACTATCGCAGGGCCATCCGGCTACACTATCTGCGTACCCTCAAGAGCCTCACAGATTTAGGGCTTATTTCCTGGAAACCGGGCAAAACCAACCGAAGCTACGTGAATGAACTGAGCCAATCATCGCTCCGGCGGCCGTTTGAGCACATCACACAGTTGTTTGAGTATGTGTGGTACGGCGGCTCATCCCTGGATGGGCAAAAGTTTGAGGCAGTACGCAGATCGTTCCTGGAGTTCAACCAGTCCTTAACCAAAGCGGCATGAAAGGCTACAAAGCATACGCGTTAGGCTTGGGGCTGCTGTTTGCCGTGTTTGTAGTGGTGGAATACTACCGCCCCAAACCCATTGACTGGCGACAGACGTTTTCCAACAAAGACAAAATCCCGTACGGCACCTACGTGCTCTATGAACTGCTACCCGATTTGTTCAAGAACCAGCCGGTGACATCGGTAAGGCTGCCGCTGGTAAATCAGGTGGAGAATAGCACCGGGCAGCACGTGAACTACCTCTTTGTCAATTCCAACTTTCAGCTTGATAGTCTGGGGCTGGCGTCTCTTCTGCAGTTTGTAGAGCAGGGGAACGATGTCTTCATCAGTGCGCACGAGTTTTCTCCTTTGCTGGAGGACGCGTTGGGTTTTGACGCCAATTTTTCCAAAAAAGCCCAAAACGATTCTCTGGGCCTGGTCTTCACCCACCCGCAACTACAGAAAACAAAGCCGGTGTTTTACGCCCGAAATAAGGTAAACAACACCTTGTCGCTGGATTCTGCCAGCAAAGCCATGGTGCTGGGCAAGAATACCGCCGGCGATACCATTTTTGTGCAGGTGCCTTATGGAAAGGGCAAGTTCTTCCTGAGCTCGGTGCCTCTGGCGTTTGCCAACTACCATGTCATAGATCCGGCGCAAACCAACTATGTAGCGCTGGCCTTATCGCACTTGCCCGTACGGCCCGTTTGGTGGGACGAGTACCAGAAACAAGGCGCAGAAGGCAGTGATTCCGTGTTCCGGGTGTTGCTTAGCCATGATGCCCTGGCCTGGGCCTACTACGTAGCCTTGGGGAGCTTGCTGCTGTTTGTGGTATTTGAAAGCAAACGCACGCAACGCATTATCCCCATCCTGGAAAAGCCCAGAAATACCACGCTGGAGTTTGTGCGCGTCATTGGCAGCCTGTACTTCAACCACCGTGACCACCGCGTCATCGCCGAGAAAAAAATCAATTACTTTCTGGAGTACCTGCGCCTGCATTACTACGAGTCTACCAGCGTGCTGGACCAGGAACTGCAGGACCGGGTTGCCCACAAATCTGGGGTAGACAGCACAGACGTTGCAGAGCTATTCAGATTGATCAGCCACATCAGAACTTCAGAGAAACTGGAGGAAAAGAGTCTGTGGCAGCTAAATAAGATGTTAGAGAGTTTTTACCGGCAGGCAAGCCGCTAAAGCATATAATTATGGAACCACTAGAAGACACCGCGTTGGGCCTGGCCCCGCAGGCCGATTTTTCAGGATTACAGGAGGCGGTGCAGCAAATCAAAGAAGAACTCCGCAAGCGCATTGTAGGGCAGGAAGCCTTCATAGACCTCTTGCTGGTTGCCATCTTAGCCGATGGGCACGTGCTGATTGAGGGAGTACCCGGCATCGCGAAAACCCTGACGGCCAAATTGCTGGCCCACACCATTGACGTGAATTTTAACCGCATCCAGTTCACGCCAGACCTGATGCCTTCCGATGTGTTGGGAACCTCGGTTTTCCATCCGGGCACGGCCACGTTCCAGTTCAAGCCGGGGCCAATCTTCTCCAACATTGTGTTGATTGATGAGATCAACCGCGCTCCCGCCAAAACGCAGGCCTCTTTGTTTGAGGTCATGGAAGAGCAGCAGATCACCCATGACGGCACTTTGTACCCCATGGCCGATCCGTTTATTGTGCTGGCCACCCAGAACCCCATTGAGCAGGAGGGAACCTACCGGCTGCCTGAGGCGCAACTGGACCGTTTCATGTTCAAGATTCTGGTGCAATATCCTTCTTTGGAGGAAGAAGTAGCCATTCTGGCGGTGCATCATCAACGGCCCACCTTGCAGCGGGAACTGGAGGAGATTCAGCCGGTACTGACTTCTGAGAAAGTAGCCGCGCTCCGCAGACAGGTGCGCGAGGTGCACGTAGACGCTAAAGTGCTGGAGTACATCGCCCAACTGGTGGTGCAAACCCGCGCAAACAAGTCTTTGTATCTGGGAGCCTCGCCCCGGGCTTCTCTGGCCCTACTGAACAGTGCCAAGGCGTTGGCAGCGATCAGGAACCGTTCTTTTGTGGTGCCCGAGGATGTGCAGGAGTTAGCCCCTTCTGTGCTGCGCCACCGCGTGCTGCTCACGCCTGAACGCGAAATGGAAGGTGCCACCCCAGACGATGTGATCAAGCAAATCATCCAGAAAACCGACGTTCCGCGCTAGTGAAGTTTCTCCGCAGCCTGTATTTCACCAAGTACTTTTTCTACGCTGCCTTGGCGGCGGTAGGGTTGTTTGTGCTGGCCTTCTTTTTCCCGGCGTTCCTGTTTCTGGTGAAGGTTCTGTTTGGGGTGTTGGTGCTGTTTGTGGGAGTAGACATGGCTGCGCTGTTCCGCCACGCAGACGGAGTGGTGGCTTCCAGAAGCATGCAGGAAAAGCTTTCCAACGGCAGCGAGAACCCGGTGTACTTGTATGTGGAGAACCGGTACGGCTTTCCCGTTCGGCTGGAGGTGATTGAGGAGTTGCCTTTCCAGTTCCAGAAACGCGATGCCAGTTTCAGGGTGCAGGTACCCAAAGGCGAAACGCACGTGATTGAGTACCAGGTGAGGCCGGTGCAGCGAGGCGTATATTCTTTTGGGGCTACCAATGTGCTGGTGAACGGCCCATTGCAGTTGGTGCGCCGGCGCTACCAGTTTGGGCAGGGGCAGCAGGTGCCGGTGTACCCTTCGTTCATTCAGATGCGGCAGTATGAACTCATGGCGGCTTCGCAGCACCTTTCGGCTATGGGCATCAAGAAGATGCGCAAGGTGGGGCACAGCGCCGAGTTTGAGCAAATCAGGTCGTACGTGGCCGGAGACGATCAGCGCACCATCAACTGGAAAGCCTCTGCCCGGAAAGCCGAGCTGATGGTGAACCACTACCAGGACGAGAAATCGCAGCAGGTGTATTGCCTCATTGACAAAGGTCGCGTCATGGAAATGCCCTTCGCGGAACTGAGTCTGCTGGACTACGCCATCAATGCCACGCTGGTGCTGTCTAATGTGGCCCTGCGGAAAGAAGACAAAGCCGGGGTCATCACCTTTTCTGACCAGATCGGGTCAATCTTGCCCGCCGAGCGCCGGGCCTCCCAACTACAGAAGATTCTGGAGCTGCTCTATAACCAGACCACCAAGTTCCAGGAAACCGATTTTCAGCGGCTGTACGTAACCATCAGGTCCAAAATTAAACAACGGAGTTTGTTGTTGCTGTTCACCAACTTTGAAACGCTCAACGGGGCCAAGCGCCAATTGCCGTACCTGCGCAAACTGGCCAAACACCACCTGGTGCTGGTCATCTTCTTTGAAAACACCGAGACGCGCGAGCTGTTGGAAAAACCTGCTGATACCATGGAGGAACTCTACCTCAAAGCCATCGCGGAGAAAGTTGCCTATGAGAAGCGCCAGATTGTAAAGGAATTCACCGCCCACGGCATCCACTCGGTGTTAACGCCCCCAGACAAGTTGAACATCAATACCATCAACAAGTACCTGGAGTTTAAAGCCCGAGGGCTGCTCTAGCCAATGGCTTTCAAGTACCTTCTTCTCTGTTTCTAAGCTGTTTTCAGAAAAATACGGTTAAAACAGCACTGCAAGGAACCGGTTATCATTCCTTAGCCATCCATAGAAACCTCATGTTTAGTTTTAGGCCTGCTTTTTAGAAAACAGGTCTAAAACACACGCAACCAGGTCAAATCAGATCAAATGCCCGGGCGTACTGGTTAAGATCAAACGAGGAATGTGTACCCAGTTTCAGTTTGATGTTGCGGCGGTGGGTGTTCACCGTTTTCTCAGAGATACACATTTCATCGGCTATCTCGTGGGAGCTTTTGCCCAGTGCCACCAGCTTGAGTACTTCCCGCTCTCTTGAACCTAATTGGGAAAAATTCTGGTAGTGTTGCCGCAAAAAGGCGTTTTCATCAATAATCCGGTTGATTTTGGAAGTTAAGTGATGCATGGGGTCCACGGTAATGGCCAGGGTAATGGTGAGTAAGGGAAGCCCGTCTTCATCGCGCATGAAAATCTTCACGGTGCTCAGATGAAGCATCCAGTCTTCCTGCTCCTTGAACCGTACGTGTTGGAAAAATGAGAGAACTTCTTTTTCGTCATTGCGCTGGAGCAAGCCATTGATGAGTTTAGGCACATAGTCAGCAGATTCTGATGGATTGAAAAACCGGGTATGGAATTCTGCTCCCATCTGCTGCAACTCTTCCAACGTGACTCCTATCTGCTGCAGGCCCCGGGGCGACATGTATTCAACCGTCAGATTTCTCTTGATGTTATGAATAATGATTACCCCTGGTAGGTGATCTGCAATGGCCGCAATTCCAGAAATTCTCTCCTCTATTATTTGCCTATGGCATACCTTCTGAGGATTTTTCATTATATGTTTCTATTACAGAATATTGAATATGTACTTTTTCCTATAAGGCACTTTTATAAAAGCCCCAACTATTGCTCTAAAATAAGGATTTATTAAATAATAAATTGTCTAATTTGTTGTGAATAATACACTGAAATCGATAAAAAGCTATAAAACAATAAGAGTCACCCGGTTGGGTGACTCTGAAAGCAGCGGTTTACTCTGCAAAGTAGCTTAAGGCAGCGTAACTGATTCAATAAAGATAGAGTGGGTGCGGAGTACTCTTCCAAGGGGTTGATGAAGTGATTACATAAAAGGAGCAGGTGGAAAGCTGGGATTTGGTTTTTCCTATTCCTTATCCGTCAGGGTGCCCAGAAAAGCTACTATCGCTTTGATTTCGTCCTGACTCAGATTCAACGGATCGGCGGGCAGCGTTTGGTTTTCTACCGATAGCCCCAAGCCTTGTCCGCCGCCTTTGTTGTAGAAATCCAGCACTTCTTCTAAGGTGCGGTAAGCCCCGTTGTGCATGTAAGGACCGGTTTTGGCTATGTTGCGCAACGTGGGAGTCTTGAACGCGAATTTGAGTTCCTCTATTTTGTTGTGGGCGTATCTGCCCAGATCTGGATCTATGGTTGGATTTTTCGCCTGCGCCTGGGCCGGAACGCCTAACACTTCGCCCTCGGTGTTGGCGAATGAGGGGCCGGCCGTACCGTTGAAGAGCGGCATAAAGTGGCAGGTTCCGCATTTGGCTTTGCCCATGAACAGGTTGAAGCCTTTTATCTCATGGCTGTTCAGTTGGGTGGTGTCGCCGCGCATGTATTGGTCAAAACGGGACGAAAACGGAGCCAGGGAACGTATGTAACTGGCAATGGCAATCATGACGTGCCGGGGCTTGATCTCGGTTTCTATGGCGGGAAACGCTTTCTTAAACGCCGAAACCGTTTCAGGTTTCTGGTTGAGTTGAGAGGCAACCGTTTCTACCGGCGTGTGCATTTCATCTTTGTTAGCCATTACGTCCATGGCCTGGTTTTCCAGCGTGGGAGACCGCATGTCATAGAACTGGGCGTTCTGCAGACCGGCATAGAGAAGCGTAGGGGCATTGCGTTGCACAAATTTACCTTTGGTCAAAGCGACGCTCTTAGGGAGGCCATCGGTAAAGGCCAACTCTGGATTATGGCAACTGGCACATGTACGGTTCCCTCCCGAGGCCACCGGCGTAAAGAACAAAGCCTTGCCTAACTCAATTTTGGCCGGTGTGGCCTGAGCCTCCAGGCTTCCCGCAAAGTGGTTGCTGTTAAGGGCCTTCTCGTCAAAGAGGGTAGTGGCGGTGGGGCTTAGTGCCAGCGAATTTTCCAGCGGAGCGATGTTCATCTCCTGCTGCCACCGCACCATCTCTCTGGTGATAGGGTTTGCGTACCGGGTAATGAACGCCAGCCGGTCAAATTCATTGAAGCTGGGGCTGGCAGTAAGAAAGGCCGTTGCTTTTTCAAACAGTTTGGTGAGTTGCGCATTCTCGCCCAAGAAGGAAAGAACCTCCTGGACAGAGCTTAAGGCCACCGCCGTTTCCTGGATGCCTACCTGCGACAAAGGAGTATCAAACCCCGAGATGCCTAGGATTTGGGTACGGAAGATTTCCTGCTTGCAGGCATCTAAGAGGTGAGCCGGGGTGAATTCAGCCTCTTCGGCAATGCGCTGGGTTCTTTTCAGGGAAGACAGCAAAGATTTGGTTTCCCTTACCAGTTCAGGCCGGTTTTCTCCTAACAAAGCCGGAAACACAAGTTCCTCTATCACCTGAAACCCTGCCGGTGGCATCACCTTGGTTTCCTCAATTTCTATCTCGGGCAAAGGCGGCCCGTTGATTTCCCGGCTGGCGGTGGGGGCGTAATATTCTGTGAACCATTCAATGGTTTTGTAGGCATTGCGGCTCTGATGAAAAGCTTCTTTTACCTCCGCATCAGTGCCGTTTTGGGCAGCGTATAACAAATCATGCTCCACCAGGTGCTGCAGGGAATCGATCTGATGCACCAGGCGGGTTTTTACTTTCTCGCTTAGGCTGGTGTTGTTGGAGGCGGAAGGAGTACAAGCTTTGAAAGCAAGGCTCAACAATAGGAAAAGGACTAAGAAAAGAGGTTTAGCTGATGTCATCTTACTACTTGTAAAAAGAGGAGAGCCTTCCTGCGGAAGGCTCTCACAAACTGCTGTTTTCTGGTGACTATCTTTCTACACCGGTTAGAATGACGGTTTGGCCGCCTTCTTTGTTTGTGGTGAGGCCACTGCCATCGGCGTTACGGAAGTTGTCGTGGGTCCAGGTGTGGGGGTGAATATTGACCACGAACGTGCCGGGTTTACCCACCAGGTCAGAGATGTCATACATGGCACCGTATTCCCAGGAACTGGTTCTCAGGTCGTTGCCCGGGTTGTACTTGCCGTTGAACGTTGCATCTGTGCGGCGGTGATCCATTTCCAGCATCGGCTTCAAGGCTTTGGTGGCAATGTTGTACTGCCAGATACGGCCATCGTGTTTGTTCTCGGCGTAGTAAGAATCGCCGTCTTCCTGAATGTAGATGAAGTTCTGGGTTACGCAGATATTGTCTGGGTTCACAATGCTGTTGCCGGGGTTCTCCACGCCGTCAATCAACGGAGTGAGTTTTCCTTTCAGCGGATCATTGGCATTCAACTCCAGTTTATACACACGGCCCCACATGGTAAGACCTGTCACCGGAGTTCTCTTGTCTGACTGGCTTACCCCAGTGGCGGTAAAGTAAAGCGTTCTGCTGGCGTTTCCGCCGCCTTTTCCGTAATCCAAGTCCTCAACGCGGGCGAACTGGATAGCACTTTTATCAACTGTCTGGTCGGCTAATTGAGCACCAGTGCTGGTGCTTACGTTGTCGTATTCCACAAACTCCACATCGTAGCCCTGGCCTACCTGCATGTCAGTCTCCACTACGTTCAGGTTGGTGCGGCGCAGCATGTACAGTTTGCCGTTGTTCAGGTCACCGGTGTTGGAGAGGTACATGTTCACCTGGCCCAAGCCTTTGCGGGAGCTTTCATCTTCGCCAATGAAAATGGCAGTTTTACCGGCGTAGGCGTCTTTTGGGAACGGAACGGCATTCTCGGCGCTGGCTTTTCCTAAGGCTTTCAGGGTGCGGTCGGCTTTCTTGTTGTACACCGGCGCGAACGGATCAATGGCGTGGATCATGGATTCTCCGTCGGTTTCACCCGCGGTCAGGAATACCGGCCCAAAGCCATGCTCTTCCGGTGTGGCCAGGGTGGCCGAGCACAAGCGCATCTTTCCGCCAGCGGCATCCACAATGTACTCGCCTTTTACGGGTTTTAAGTTCTTATCCAGGTACACCCTTGACACCGAGAACAGAATCTCGTGGTTGTTCAACATGATGTAGCCTTCGCCATTGGGGTTCTTGATCATCCCGCCACCGTCTGGCTGCGCCCCGAACACAAATTCTGGAGACTCTGGAAGCTTGTCATCGCTGCTGATGAGCGTATTGATTTTCACGTTCTCAAACCCTGACAACGTCTTCACCAATGAGGGATTCACGGAGTAATTCTTCAGCTCAACGGAGTCAACAACAGGGTTATCCGTTGTAGCGTCATCGTCATTGCAGGCAGAGACTAAGCCTGTTGCCGCAAAGGCTAAAGCAATTCCAAATCTTGGGGTAACTAGATGTTTCATGGTTATAGTTTTGATGATCAAAACTATTAAACCAGTATTATGTCAAGATTAAAGCAGTGTCAACAGTGTATTAAATGTGAGAAAGGGCTTAAGTGGTTGGCATGAGAATGTTGCTGCCGGCAGGCTACCAGAGGCCCATAATATTTCCCTGAAAGGGTGTTTTTGACCTCTTTTTGCCAATACACCCGTTTTATAATTCCTGCGGGAACAACAGGTTTGTCACCTAGAGATTGGAATTGGAGCCGCCTATGGGTCCACTTCCTGGAAAATGCTATCTAATAAGCACCACCTTTCTATGAATTGTTTTACCCGCAGTGGTCACTAGCCTGATGATATAAACCCCGGGCTTTTGCTGCTTCGCATTCCATTCATAGGAGTAATGTCTTCCTGCTTCGCCTTCGCCCTCATACAAGCTTGCCACTTCCAGTCCCTGCTCATTGAATACTTTTAGGGTAACATGATCTTGATGGGCTAGCTTGAATTGCAGCGTTATCTTCTCTGTGAATGGGTTGGGTGCCGTGCTCAAAGTATTTTCTGGGTGTTCCGGAGAATGAGCGGTTGGGCTTTTGTCTACTGCACCTGCTGAGGCTGTAGGTGCCTGGTTGGTGCTGGGACCTGCTTTCACAATCCAGTAGTCGGTGAGGCCCTGGGTGGGCTGCGTTCGGTCGCCACTCACGCCAGATGCGGAGAGTCCACCTAGTAGGTAAGCGCCATCGGAGGTCTGGAGAATGGTTCTAAGTTCCTCATCTGAAGCGCCGCCGTAGGTTTTATCCCAGAGTTTGGCGCCGTTTTCTGTGGCTTTCACAACCCAGTAATCTTTGCCTCCCCGGGTGCCGTCTGTCTTGTCGCCGCTAATACCCGACGCAGAAGAACCGGCCAATAAGTATCCGCCATCAGAGGTTATAAGTAAAGAGCGGAGTTCATCATCGGCTATCCCACCCATTCCTTTGTCCCATTCCTTGTTGCCGGAGCTGCTTACTTTCAATACCCAAAAATCTTTATTGCCTTTACTGTCCTCTGATTTATCGCCTGCTTTTCCAGAAAAAGAGGAACCGCCTAGCAGGAATCCACCATCAGTAGTTGGGGTTATCGCTTGCAATACATCCTCGGCAGTTCCGCCAAAGCGTTTATCCCATTGTTTAGAGCCGGTGCTGCTCAGTTTCACAATCCAGTAATCGGTGAGGCCCTGGCTTGCTTGTTTCCGGTCTCCGCTGGTGCCCGAGGCAGAATATCCGCCTAATAGAAGGCTACCGTCTACGGTCTCAAGCGCGGCCGTTAACTCGTCATGGGCAGAGCCCCCAAACCGTTTGTTCCACAATTTGGTGCCGGTGCTGTTGATCTTAACAACCCAGTAGTCAATGCCCCCGCGGCTAACTTCTGACTTGTCTCCGCCAGCGCCGGAAAGCGAAGTGCCAGCCAGCAGGTAGCCTCCGTCTCGGGTTTGAAGAACAGAGCGCAGGTCCTCATCGGCAGAGCCCCCGAAACGTTTATCCCACAGCTTAGTGCCCGCGCTGCTCACCTTTACTACCCAAAAGTCTTTTCCTCCCCGGCCTGCCTCAGATTTATCGCCGCCTATGCCAGAGGCAGAGTAACCTCCCAGTAAGTAGCCCCCATCAGTGGTTTCAATAAGAGAATTCAATTCCTCATCGGCGGTGCCGCCAAAGCGTCTGTCCCACTGTTTGGTGCCGGCGCTGCTAATCTTCACTATCCAGAAGTCCTTCCCGCCCCGGCTGTCCTCAGTCTTGTCCCCGCTGATAGAAGAGGAAGAAGTTCCTCCCAGGAGATAGCCTCCATCCGTTGTCTTAATCATGACGGTAAGCAGGTCGTTGCCTGAGCCTCCAAACCGGTAGTTCCACTGGGTGTCTGAGGTGATGGAAGGATGCGCGGTCACCGAGACCGGCGTAGAAGTAGCAGTAGCCGCCGAATTATCAAAGGCTTTAGCCGTAAGGGAGTAGGTTCCGCTAGGTACGCCTGTCCAGGTAAAGGTATAAGGCGCGGTGAGATCTTCGCCTAGTTTGGTGGTGCCCCGGAAGAACTCCACCTTGGTTATTCTGCCGTCTGGGTCGTTGGCTGAGGCTGCCATGCTAATAGTGGCCGGTGCCGTAAACGAAGATCCCGCAGAAGGAGAGGAGAGCGTAACCGCAGGCGGCGTATTTACAATGGAGATAGTGTAATCTTCTGCCTCTCCATAGGTAAGGGAAGAGCAGTACTCTGTGCTGGAGAAAATAGCCTCATATTTACTTCTCACCCGCATTCTGATGGAACCCACGCTTGCCGTAACCGGAATGGTGATGTTGGTGACAAACGCGGTTGTTGAATAGGAAGGGGTTGCATACACAAACTCTCCCTGGTCAGCAAAGTCTTTATCGTTGTTATAGTCTATCCAGATGCCAAAGCCCTGGGCATAGCTTGCGCCAGACTGTATACTAACCCTGTAAGTTTGCCCTCGGGTGACAGTGGTGGTTAGGGCACCGGTGGGGGCATAGCTTGTATAACCCGGTGAGGTGCCATTGCTACAGCCCGAGTTGTTGTTGGCCAAGGTATGAAAGCTGAAATTGTTGATGAAATCAGCCGCGGAGCAACCCGTGGAATAGGTAGCCGCACAATAGCTTGGTACCACACTGCTAACCGTAACCGGAGCCGAGGTAGTGGTTTTGCCCGAGTTGTCTGTGGCTTTGGCGGTGAGGGAATAGGTGCCGGCCGCTACTCCATTCCAACTGAAGGAATAAGGAGCGCTTAAGTCTTCTCCCAGCTTGGTGGTGCCTTGAAAGAACTCAACCTTTGTTATGCTCCCGTCGGTATCGGTGGCCGAGGCTGCAATAGAAAAGCTGGCCGGAGCATTGAAATTAGCGCCAGCGGTGGGAGAGGTGATGCTGATGCTTGGAGAACCATTGGGGATTAGGCCCGACACCGTGTATTCGCCCAGGGAGGCGTAGTCAGAATCAGCGCCTAAACTGCCTTTTGTCCCGTCAATGGCTAGATAATACGTGCCGGCGGGTAGCGTGACCGATAAAGATGCGTCCAGGGTGGTGGGGTCTGCTTTGGCTACCACTGTATTCGCCCCATTCCGTAAGGTTAGCAGGATATCCAGGTTGGGGTAATTAGGGTTCGGGGAAACCGTCAACGTAACTGTACCTCCAATGGAAGTAAAAGAAAATACGTCCACATCGGTTCTGGTGCCTATAATGCCTTTGTTGGAAGTCTCCACTATCCTGCCGCTTTCATCAACTTTGAGTGGGGTAGCTGTGCTGTTGACGTTGCCGTGGTCATCTGCGCGGTAGCTGAAGCCGTTCATGGTGGCTATCTTATACAAATCATCTTCTGTGTTGTCTGCGTAGGAATACTCTCCCTTGCTCCACTGGGCTACTGATCTGTAATAGGAAGTCCCCATAATGGGAGCCCAGGAATCCTGACCCTGGAAATAGGCTTCTGTAGGAGTAGTTCTTCCGTCGTGTCCTAAGCCTAGTGTATGGCCACTTTCATGGGAGCCGCAATCTCCGGCTCCCTTAATAGAGGAGTTAAATACCCAGCAAGGGTGTTCTGCTCCTCTGGAAGTTCCCCAGGTAAAAGAACCAACATAAGCCACGCCCCCGGCATTGGGATAAAAATAGTTGGTAGGCGTGAAGATAACCCGCATACGACGGTTCAAAGGCGCGCTGTTGAAAACGGCCTCGCTGGTAGTCACATTAAGCCCAAAAGGGCGATAATCTTCACTAATGATCTTCCAGATTTCAGTTATAGCAGATGCAGAGAGGTTGGCCGGAGCAGCCACAATAGGATTGCCACTGTTAAAATGGGAGTTCCAATAGGTATTGGTTACAGTCTGTCCATCAAAATCCAGGTATAAAACGGCACTTGCCCCCGGAAAGCTTTCAAGCAGAGGCGTGGCCGCGGCAACAGTGGAATTCTGTATGATGGAAGAACTAAGCGTTTGCTTTTCTTCCTGAAACCCAATGCATAAAACCTTATCAATGTCTTCCTCGGTGAGGTAAACGGAGCCATCTGAGGTGGAGGAATATCGGTACAGCTTCTTCTGCTCTCTTAATATGATAGTTCCCCTGGCTTCACGGTTGGTTATCTCTAAGAAGAAGTTACTATAAGGTGCATCCACCACTTCACCATAGAACTGCTGGGCCGTGCCTGCTTGCTTACTTGATTTCAGCCTGAGATTTAAAAGTTTGCCTGAAACTAGCTGATGACTTATTCGTGCTTCCTGCTTAACCAAGCCCCGGTTTGCTGCCTCGGCCTTTTTCTTATAGGAAGCGGCCACCTCCTTGATCTTTCCTAGATAAACAGGCTTTTGAGCGTAAGCGGGAATGAACGCGATTGATAAAACTAAAGCTAATAAAAAAGTGAACGTAGAATTTCTGCCCATAGAGATGTTTACTTTATGGAGTTATTACCTGCCTTTAAAACCAATGTATTTTTAAGCAGTGCATGGCAGCCACCTAATGGATTGAAATACATGTGCTAAGTAGAAAGATCAATGGCCTCCTTTCAGGTGCCGGTTCTTTCTAAGGAATGAGACAGTGCTTTGCTGACAGCTTAGCTTTTTCAACAAAGAATTAGTCTGAGTGTATTGATGCTTGATTGTAGTATAAGGCAATATGCGTCAATTAGTTGTAACTGGTGCTTGGGGGCTTCTTTGTGAAATTATGATGTATATACTTATAATTCAATAAGTTTTTTGAGCTTGTTTATATAGTTCAAAACTATTGATACTTGATATAATCTTGGTTTTGATATGACTTTTATGTGAGGCTCTGAGCAGAAAGAATAAGCTATTGAACACACCATAAAAGATGTAATAGGCTAGTTTCTATTCCTATCGGGGAGAACTCAAGATCTTAGTTTCTAGGCTTTTTTTCAAGAATTTGTACTAAAGGTAGTTTATGCTTCGAATCTTAAAAGTAGGCTAAAATCAGAGCTATGTAGGGTTTTGGCTCCAATGGAATGTTTAAGGCTATAAATAGAGAATAAGTCAAGTTCTCCACAGAAACTTAGGGGAGTAATAAGGCGAAGAAAGCTAAGGGTTTAAGTCTCTTAAGATAGAAGTTGTGCGGAAGTATTTTGTAGTTGATACCTTGAAAAGATGCAAATAGCAATTTCCCTGATTTGTAGCCATAGAACGCAAATTGTGTTTGGGAGGAACATGCTCATGCCAAGATATAGGCTGGTAAGTTCAAAAAAATCCTCCATCAATTAAGCTTAACTATCAACTAGAGCCTTATCCCCTGACACGCAAACAGCCTTGCGGCATGACGGGATTATACATGCTGCAAGGCTGTTCAAGTGCTTCAAAAGCTCTATTGAAGATGGAAATCTGACTTACATAGATGCTTCCTCTTTTAGCTTTCTGGAGAGGTCTCTTATGTCTTGGATGAATTGGTCTACATATTCCTGCGGAGTGGCCCAGGAGGTAATCACCCGGATGGCAGAATATTCTTCCTGCATCTTTTTCCACACAAAGAACCCGTACTTTTTAGAAAGCTCTGCAATAGAGGAATCGGGAAGAATAGGGAAGATCTGGTTGGTGTTAGATTGGGTTAAGAAGGTGTATCCAAGCTCTTGCAGGCTTTGGGCAATGCGCTGAGCCTGCTCATTGGCATGGCGGGCGAGTTCAAACATGAGGTTGTCTCGCAGCAACTCAGCGTACTGAATCCCGAACAGCCTTCCTTTGGCCAGTAAGGCCCCGCGCTGCTTGATGTAGTATTTGAAGTTCTTCCGCAGTGCCTCGTTCCCAATCACAATGGCCTCGCCAATCAATCCCCCGCACTTGGTGGCACCCAGGTAGAAAATATCGGTTAGGGAGGCAATATCGGCTAGGGTGAGATCATTGTTCTGGGCGGCTAATGCCATTGCCAGCCTTGCCCCATCCATGAACAACAAGAGATTGTTTTGTTTGCAGAAGGCAGACAGTGCGGTTAGCTCCTCTTTGCTGTAAATGGTACCGATTTCGGTGGAGTTGGAGATGTAAACAATCCGGGGCTTTACCGTGTGGTACTCCGGAAATTTGTTCAGAACAGGTTGGATCAATTCCGGACTGAGTTTGCCATCTGGAGTGGCAACCGTCTCTACTTTATGCCCGGTAGCTTCTATGGCCCCGGCCTCGTGATTGTTGATATGCCCGGTTTCTGCGGCCACCACAGATTCATACGATTTCAGGAAAGCGCTAATCACAATCAAGTTGGCCAGCGTGCCTCCAGCCACCAAATGCACATCCACCTCGGGGTTCTGGCACAGCTTCCGGATAGCGGCCACCGACTCCAAAGTAAACTGATCGTTTCCGTATCCTGCCTGCTGAGTAAGATTTGTTTCTGCTAATCTCTCAAGAATGTTGGGGTGGCAGCCTTCGCTGTAGTCGTTGGTGAAACTGTAAAGCATGATGGGGTAAGGACTTAAGAAAATTCTGCCAAAGATACGTCTGAATCTTAGAACCAGAAGTTTTCAGGAAGGGCTTCCATCATTTTGAGCGAATAAAGTGACAGGATTATCTACACTTGCCTTAAGCCGGCGGTTGATTGGTGCTGATGTCAGGTAAGTTCTCTAAATGGGTCTGCAGTAGCTTGTGACGAGGAATATGCCAGGAACCATCATCTGAAAAATGCGCCCGTTGCCTGAGTAATGACCGAGATTCACTAAATCAAATCAGTTCACATGAAGGCGGGCTTGTGCCTTCATGTGAACTGATTTAGGAATACGTGGCCATTATTTGATCATCTTTAGGTCTTTTCCGGCAATATCCTCCCAAGGGTAGAAATGGAAGGTCTTATCTGTGCTCATGGCCACAAACAGGCCGTGCTTGAACTTCTTCCCTAAAGGAACTGCCACGGTTTCTGAGCCATCGCTGTTGATAGCAGACACGTTCACGCTTTTCAGGAAGCGGTGCTCATAGGGGTTAGAAGCGGTTCCTTCTCTGGTGAACACCATGAAGCGGTTAGCCTCCTGGTCGGATACCAGAATATAGCCAGTGCTGTCTGTGAGGGCGTAGATGGAGATGCCTTCATGGTCACGGGTGAAGTCTTTGGTAGCGAATAATGCCAGATGCTTGTTGCCTTTCTCGGGGTCTGCATAATACTGGCGCACGCCCAGGCCTTCGTCTGAGTAATACACGTACCCCAGGGCATCATCTACGGCAATGGCTTCTATCTCTTTTTTGCCGCTGTACTCGCCAAACTTACGTACCAGGGTAGCTTTCACATGGCCGGTACCGTCATCTTCCAGCAGGTACTGCCACAGGTACGTGCCGTCCTGCGGACCTGCTTTACGACCAACAATGGCATAAATTTTACCCGCTTTGTTTTTGTAGAGAGACACGCCCATCAGGTCACGGTAGCCTTCGGTGGTTTCGCCTACAAACATGTCCAGGCCGCCTTTGTCAATGGGTTTCATGTCGGGCACTGAGAAGATGCGGAGCTTGTGCGTCATGCGCTCGGTAGCCACGGCTATGTCGGTGGGCTTGCCGTTCAGCAGAAGGCCATATTCAACATCCACGTTGTTAGGGCGCTGCAGGTTTTTGACGGTCTTTTCAGGGATAATTTTGCCATCCAGGTCAAAAACGTAGAGGCCGCCCTGGGCATCTTTATCGGTGCCAATGATGAGGCTCTTTGCGGGATTCTTAGGGTTAACCCAAATGGCGGGGTCATCAGAGTCAAACTGAACCGTGTCTGTAATCACAGTTGCCTGCACTACTTTGCCGGCAACAGACTGATTTGCGTTTTGCTCTAGCGGGGGAGTGCTAATGGTTTCTGCTTTAGGAGCGGAACAGGCTGCCAGAATAAAAACCAGGCTGGCCTCTTTCAAAAAGGACGATGTGAACATGTTAGTAGATTGGGGGATGATGTCAGGAGGCGAAAAACCTGGGTTGACGGATTGTTATTTCTTGAGGTGAAGGGTAATGGCACTGGTTTCGGCATCATCATACTCGCCTTTGAGGGTTAGCGTGAGGCGTTTGCCTTGCACCTTGAAAGAACCGGCGTACGCGAAGTCAATTTCAGAGCCATCTTCCTGTTCAATGCTTTCGGCAAACTCCAGGTCACCTTCCAGCTTGTCATCTTCCAGCTCCTCAAACTCGGCTTCTATCTCAATCACCTTGTTTTCTTCCTCTACCTCACCGCATTCTTCCACCATTTCGGTTTCTTTCAGTTTCACTTCGGCTTTCCACTCGCCGTATTCAAAAGAGAGGGTGATTTCCTCCACCTCATCGGCGTCCAGGTGTTTGATGTCTTCATTGATGAGCCCGAACAGGTTTTTGAAGTTCTGGAACTCGGTAGCATCATCAACGCCTACTTCCCATTCGCCATAAACGCCTTCATCATCCAGCACCTTGTATTCAAACGCATTGGTGGTGTTGGCAACCACGTTCTGGCCATTGGCATTGAGCCCGACCAGCTTGAGTACCAGTCCTCTGCTTTCAGCATTGAACGTGTCATCGTCAAACAAATCCTCGTCGGTTTCAAACTCTACTTCAATCTCCTCTACTCCGGCCGGAAACCGTACCGAGCCGATGCCAGTAGCCGGGTCAAAAGTGAGGTTGAGGTTTATGTTTTGGTCTTCTGAGGTGGTGCAGTCATCTATTTCATAGAAAGCCGTCCAGTCTTTGACGTAGTCTGAAAGCTTGCTGAAGCCCTCCATATCTGTAACCTGAAACTGCACGGTTACATCCTTCTCCAGCGGTACTACTTTGCCGCCCAGTTCTTCGCCTTGTGGGTCTACGCGGTCGGCCAGGGTTATTTTGAAGCTGAATTTGTCTTCGTCTTCTAGGTCTCCATTGCCTTCATCTGAGAGCAACAGCACCTGCGGATAAGCCACATCCATGAGCGGCGTTACTACGTTGTCGTCTTTGTCATCGCACCCCGACAGGGCATAGAGGAACGCCCCGGCGAGCGCCCAGAATTTTATGTTTTTCATGTGTTTTGCGGATTTTAGGTAAAAAACAGCGCTTGACTTATAGGTCGAACTTCACGCCTATGCGGCTCCACCAGGAGTAGAACTCGCGCTGAATGAGCAGGTTTTTATGGCCCATGTAGCGCTCAAAAGGCTGGTTGGTCAGGTTCATGAACTCAGTGAACAGCCTGAAGCGGGAATTGAAGGCATAGCTGGCGCTGAAGTCTAATTGTGCGCGGTTCTTCACATAGATATCTTCCTCGGCCACACCGCCTATTTCACTCAGGTACTCACCGTTGAAGTTCATAGAAGCACGGGCGGTGAATTTCTGCCCTTCGTAGCTAAGAGAGATGTTTCCTACGTTTTTGGCCTGACCCGGCAAACGCAGGCTCTCAGTAGCATTGGGATTGTTGCTGCTAGCCGAACGGCTCTGAATCTTGGCGTCTGAGTGGGTGTAGGTGTAATTGGTGTACAAACTGAAGTTGCGCAGGAAGCCGGGCAGAAAGGTTAAGTTACCCTGGTAAGCTACTTCAAAACCGGTTAAGTTAGCCTGGTTACCGTTCTGCGACTGCGCAATGTCTATTCGGTCTATGATGGGCTCGCCTACTAGTGGATACGGGCTGGCGAAGATCATTTTGCGGTAGATGAAGTCATCCAGCTTCTTGTAGAAGAACCCACCAGAAAGTACCCCCACGTTCCCGAAGTAGCGCTCGGCTAGTACATCCAGGTTAAAGGCGCTTACCGGTTTCAGGTTGGCGTTGCCTACCGTTGCCAGGTTGTCTTCGCGGTTGATTTCCTGCGATGGAATTAGTTCACTGAAGTTAGGACGCGCGTAGGTGTAAGTAGCGGCGGCCCGCAGGTTGGTGAATTTGTTCAGTTCATACTTCAGGTGCAGTTGCGGCAGCAAGAAGTCATAGTTGGAGCTTCCTTCCACCGGACGAATAGACTCCAGGTCACCGGCTGCGTTGATGATCACGTCTTTAGAAGAGTAATTTACGTTAGTCTTCTCGTAACGCAAACCTGCCAGCACCATCAAAGGCCCCATCTGCTGGCGCACCATTCCGTAACCGGCGTACACGTTCTCTTCGGCGTCAAAGGCTTCTAAGGCCTCGTCGATGTTCTTGTCTTCTACGTTCAGCTCAAACTGCGCCGGGTTGGCGTTGAAGTACTGAATGAAGCTGGTCACGTCCAGCGGATTGCCCATGTTGTAACGGCCACCCAGGAAGGAGTCTTTCACCGGAGAACCGGCAAAGGCATCTAGCGTAGGAACGCCGCCTCTGCCTTCATACTTGTTGGCGGTGATATTATAGCTCTTGCGTTTACGGCGCACTTTACCTCCAAACTTGAGTAGGCCACTGTTATCGCCCAGCTTGTACGGAATGCCCAGGTCTAACTTAGCCGTGATGTTGCGGTCTTTCGCCAGCGTATGCCCGAACTCGGCTTCATCCAGCTCATACTGGGTGTTGTCTGTGAAGTTCTCGGCATCAATCTGCGGATACTTAGGCGTGGGAAAACCGAAAGTAGCCGGTAAGCCCGCAATGAAACCTACCTCATTGTCATAAGGCGTATCTTGCTCGCCGTAAGAGTACTGTGCCTCATAGTTCAGGAAAAACCGTTGAAAGGTGTGCTTGGCACCTGCGTTGATGGAAAGGATAGACTGCTCTTCAAAACGGTCTTTGGTAAGCTTTTCAATTTCCTCATCTTCGGGCACAAACACGTAGCGGCGGCGCCATTCCCGGTCGGTAAAGCGGGAGTACAAGCCGCGCACGTACACCTCGTGGTTGGGGTTAAACTTGTAATCTATGGTGCTGCTAAGGCCGGTTCGGGTACGGGTCAGCTCGTAATCACGTAGCTCCAGTTCATTGTCTTGCGGGGCGTACTCCCAGTTATCGGAGCCCAGCTTATTTTGGTAATAGTTGGCGTTTACCAAAAAGCCCAGCTTCTCATTGGCTCCAAACCGCTGCCCGAACTGCAATTGCCCGTTCACGTTAGGTTTGTCCATGAGGTTGTTATATCCACCCGCCAGGGAACCGGAGATTTGCGGACGACCACTCTGCGCAGTACGGGTGATCAGGTTGACAGAACCACCAATGGCGTCACCGTCCATGTCGGGTGTTAAGGACTTGGAGATTTCCATAGAAGCCAGTTGGTCTGATGGAATTGCATCCAGTGCCACAAAGCGCACATCGGCCTCTGGCGACGGAATCTGCTCGCCGTTCACGTTGATGTTGGTAAACTGAGGGGCCAGCCCTCTTACCAGCACGTAACGGCCTTCGCCCTGGTCGCGCTCAATGTTTACGCCGGGCACGCGTTGCAACGCCTCGGCGGCATTCGGGTCCGGGAAACGGCCTATCTGGTCAGCCGCTACTATGTTCTTAATGTTGTCTGCGTTCTTCTGTTGGTTTAGTGCTCTAGCCTGGCCCTGTAGGGAGCCGGTTACCAATACATCGCTCAAATGGTTGGAGTTGCTTTTCAGCCTGAGTTGCAGCAGTGCTGTTTCACCAGTGGCCACACTTACCGAAAACGTAGTGTCCTGGTAGCCCAGGTAATGTACTTTTAAAGTGTAACTGCCCGGCGTAGCATACAGCCTGAACTCCCCGTTGAGTCCGGTTGATACTCCGTTGCTGGTACCTGCCAGTTCTACGGCGGCTCCTGCCAGCGGCTCCTGATTTACTGCGTCTGTAATCTTGCCTCGTAAGATGGCTTGCTGTGCGTGGGCGGCTCCTGAAAACCCCATGACCAGAAAGCAAAAGCTGAGTAAAAGTTTATACCTCATAGCGTTGGTTGATTGACGCTGTAAAGGTGATGCTCTCCACAGGGCAGAATCAATTTTGGGGCGTATACAAAATGTGAACAAGCCTTTGGGCACCGTAAACAAGAAGGCAACAAGGTTAACAGTATCTTGCTATACACCTGGAAATCAGCATAAAACGCCCGTTGCAAACAGTCATTATGTTATTGTTATGCCACCGTTACCAGAGCGTTAGGAGGTTTCGCTTTTTCTATTTTCAGGCTGATTTCTGAAAACCAGGCCGAAATCGGACTTTAAGTTTTGGGCTGAAGTCCGTATTTTATATTCCTGTACTACTTCTTATTATGGCGCGGAAGTTACTTCCGTGACTTACAACTGAATCTTAAGTCACGGAAGTAACTTTCGCGCCATAGAGTTTTGCCGTTTTAGGGCTGATTTCTGAAAACAGGCCTAAAACAGAAGATACCTGTTAAGCCTCCAGCAACAGATCTTCCAGTACTTCTTCCTGCGCGGGCACCTCTTGCAGGCCCTGAATAAAAGCGACCAGATTCTCGCCTTGGGGCAGGTTGAGTTTCTTGCGCAAGCGGTAACGGGATACCCGCAAACTATCCAGTGAAATGTTGAGCAGCGTAGAAATTTCGGTAGAGGTGAGATTCATTTTAAGCAAAGCCACTAGCCTGAGGTCTGCGGCGGTTAAGTCTGGACAGCGCTGTTTCAGGTTTTGGAAGAACGACTCATGCACCTGTTCAAAAATGCCCCGGAAGTCTTCCCAGTATTTATCCTGGCTGAAGTTCTGCTGAATGAGTACCAACAGTTGCTTGAGTTGCTTTTTCTGGTCGCGCTTGTCTTCCTTTACCATCTCCTGTAGCTTATCGCGCAGCTGTTCCAGCAACTGGCTTTTCTGAATCACGTGCAAGGTGTGGCTGGATAGCTCTTTGCCTTTGGTTTCCAGCTCAGATCTCAGGAACTGCTCCCGCAGCTGTTTGTTTTTCAGCTCCGTTTCCATCAGTTCCTTTTGCGTGTGGTACATCTGTTCATTCTGCTCCCGCAGAGTCTGCTCGTTCTGTAGCTTGAGTTTTTGCCTGCTGATGACTACCCACCCTAAGGAAAGCAACAGCACCAGAATAATACCTGCGCCTATGCTCAGCAACACGTTCCGCTGGCGGGCATTCTCTAGTTGCGTAATGGCGTTGTTCTTCTTTTCTATTTCATACAGCGTACTGAGCAGGGCGGCCTGTTTGTTGTTCTCGTCTGAGTATATTTTGAGCAGGGCATCGCGGTTCTGTTCCATGTAAAAGAAAGCGCTGTCATCCTGGTGCAGGAAGTGGTAGGCTTTGGCCAGATCGCGGTAGCCGCTGCTCAGCTGGTACAGTTCCCCCAACTTTTTCGCCAACCGAACCGCCTGCCAGGAATATGCCAGTCCTTTTCTATATTCCCCCGTTTTCCGGAGTACGTCTCCCATGTTATTGAGCACTTCCAGTTGGGCTAACTGGTCGTTGAGCCGCTGGTTGATGGAAAGCGACTGCTGGAAATAATACTGCGCCGAGTCATACTTGCTCAGGTCTTCAAAGATGCTGCCCAGGTTTTCGAAGATTTTGGCAATGCCGCTGCTATCCTTGATCTGTTTGTACAACCCCAGAGCCATGCGCTGGTAATGAAAAGCGCTGTCATGCACCTGCCGCTTTTCATAGAAATGACCTATGTTGCCGTACGTGAAAGCCGTTCCTTTTCGGTCCTGCGTCTTCCTGAAAATACCTAAAGCTTCCCGGTGTTCTTTCAGCGCTACCTCCTCCTGCCGGTTATAGTAATGCAGCGTGCCCATTTCATTGAGGTTATGTGCCAGCTGCTCTGGTAACTGCTGTTCTCTGAAGATTTTATCAGCTTGCAGGTGGTGATCCAGCGCCTGTGGGTAACGCCCCTGGTGGTAGAAAATCTGACCCATCTGCTGCAAACAGAGCCCTTCCGTTTTCTTGTCTTTCTGCTGCACCGCTTCCTGCAACACATTCTTCAGCAACCTGAAAGCCGAGTCTGGACGGTGCTGCGCTAGTTCCTTGGCTTGCCTTAAAGCAGCAGGCTGGCCGCAGACGCCCATGCTCAGCAGCAACAAATTGACGCAGAAGAAAGTGGCTTTTGCAAGGGTGCTTTTGCCCAAAAACAGAAGCGGGTTGCGAAATGGGTTTGTGAACAGAACTTGCATGAGGTAACCTGTTTGCGTAACACGTTCACAAAGAAGGACATTGATTGTTACCTGAATATTATCCCGGTAATGCTAATCCGTGATTTTATAAGCGCAGTCGGCTTGCATTGATTAATGAAAGGGGGGGTAAAAGAATGTTTTGGAGCAGTTTAAGTGAAGTGTCAGGGCAATAGGGGCTTGTGGTGCTACCTTAAGGCAAGCCGGGGGGGGGCTGTGAGTTTGCGGTTACTGTTTTCCGCCTGTTTACCCCATTTTAGGCACAAAACAGGGCTTTAGGTGGTTGGTTGTTCCTTTCTTTTCCCAAGCAAAGTGCCTGAGCAGATCAACGGTGAGTTTAAATATCTGGGCAAATCAGGTACCCCAGATTGTCTTCGTTCAGGTTTCTCAAAGCCTCTAACTTCTCACTGGACAAGTTTAAGACCAGGATATCATCATCAGTTGGGACTACCCATTGGTCCGATTCCATCTCCCTTAGCCGCTTCGCCTTATCGTATAGGATTTCTATGCCGCACTTCTCGTAGAAAGGTCGAAGTTCCTGTTCGCAGAAGCCAATGGTTTCTACGTTCCGCGCTTTCATGGATCCCACTACTGCTTCCAGTAACTGCGTGCCGTATCCTTTTCCCTTCTCCATGGCCACAAACCCCACGAACTCGGCAAAGTCATGCTCCTGATCGTTTATTCTGATTCGGAAATCGAAGTTGATACGGGCCACGCACAGGATTTCAGACCGCTCGCCCACCAAAAGGTGGAAATCCGATTTAGCGAATTTCTCCCGGAAAGCTTCTGCATCCATCTGTCGCCACTCGGGTACTTCCCAATGCTCCAGAATAGTGGCGATTTCTTCCTCCCGTAAGTCTTCTGCTTTTTTAGAATGGTATACTGCCGGCATATGGAATTCAGGTTCAAGGCACTGCTACATCAGGGATTACCTAAGTAAGCGAGCCTTCCACTAACTTCCAACAAGTACGCCTTGGCCTGTTCTACTATTTTGGGCATTGCCAGAAGCTTTTCTCCTGATTTTGTGGAAATGAGGTAGGAGGAGAGAAGTTTAGGATAGGGTACAAACAATGACGCCTATTCCTATGACCTAGGTGCAAATGGTGGGAAAACAAAAAAGCCACTTACAAGCTTTGTCTCGTAAGTGGCTGATTTAGAAGCTCCCCCTCTTGGGCTTGAACCAAGGACCCCATGATTAACAGTCATGTGCTCTAACCAACTGAGCTAAGGAGGAGTTTATCACTTTCTGGCTGTGTGGCCTTGAATGATGATGCAAAAGTAGGGGCTGTAGTCTTATGGCGCAAGTGTTGCCGAAGAAAAATTTTAGGTTTTTTGGTAAGTGATTGAAAATGAAACCTAAAAATTTTCTGTTTGGTGGCTGTTTTCTGAAAAGCAACACCGAAACAGTATTCAATTTTCGGCTCTTACATTAGAAAAACCTAGATGGCTTCAAACTGACGCAGGAAGCGGGCATCGTTCTCGGTGAACAGGCGCAGGTCTTTGATCTGGTATTTGAGCATGGTAATCCGCTCAATGCCCATCCCGAAGGCGAAACCGGAGAACTCTTTTGAATCAATGCCGCAGTTTTCCAGTACCTGCGGGTCTACCATGCCCGAGCCGCCAATCTCTACCCAGCCGCTGTATTTACAGATGTTACAACCTTCGCCCTTGCAGATATGGCAGGTGATGTCAATCTCGGCGCTGGGCTCGGTGAACGGGAAGAACGACGGACGGAAACGGATCTGCGTGTCTGGCCCGAACAACTCCTGCACGAAGTAGTACAAGGTGTCTTTCAGATCTTTGAAACTTACGCCCCGGTCCACAAACAAGCCCTCCACCTGGTGGAACACACAGTGCGCTCTTGCCGAGATGGCCTCGTTCCGGAACACACGGCCCGGCGACAAGGTACGGATAGGTGGTTTCTGGTGCTCCATCACGCGTACCTGCACGCTGGAGGTGTGGGTGCGCAGCAGCATGTCTGGGTTCTTGCTCAGGAAGAACGTGTCCTGCATGTCGCGGGCGGGGTGGTTCTCAGGGAAGTTCAAAGCCGAGAAGTTGTGCCAGTCATCTTCCATCTCGGGGCCCTCAGACACGTTGAACCCAATGCGCTCGAAAATCCGGATGATCTGTTCCCGCACGCGAGCCAGCGGATGCCGGGTGCCCAAGGCATTAGGCACAGGCGGTAAGGTGAAATCAAGGCCCGCCAGCGCATCTGGGGTAGCGTTCTGCTCCAGCGCTTCCTGCACGGTGTCCATCTTCTGCTGGGCCAACTGCTTGAGCTGGTTCAACTCCTGGCCTACCTGTTTGCGCTGCTCAGGGGCAACGGTTTTCATCTCGTCAAACAGCGCAGCAATCTGGCCTTTGCGGCTCACATACGTATTCCGGAACGCCTCCAGTTGCTCCTTGTTCTCTATTGTATAGGCTTCTACCTCTTGGGTAAGCCGTTGAATGTTCTCAAATAGCATAGCGCAAAGATAAAGAAGTAATGGTGAATGCGTAAGCTTTTGTCCCGAAGACCTGAGCTTCTCACTTGCCGCCGCTTTTGTTTCCAGGCTTTTTCCCTGAAAACAGGCCTGAAACGCCCGCTAAAAGGCCTTGACCAGGCATGTTCACCGGCGGTAACGCCATTCACCTACGCAAACCTGCCGTTTACCTACTTTTCTCTTTTCTTAGCCTATTTCACCTTGTACCCGGTGGCCCCTTGCTATAGCTTTGGACCATACTTAAAAACGTTATGGAAAATCAACACATAAACAGAACAGAAAACTACCAGGAGTGGGGGCAACCCGCCAGCCGGGGTGGAAGAGTAGCCGGAGGGCTGTTGGTAGTGGCGGTGGGAGCGGCGTTGTTGGCGTACCAGTTAGATGTTTTGGTGCTGCCAAGATGGGTGTTCTCCTGGAAAGTGTTCCTGATTTTGGTGGGCTTATACACCGGTTTTAAGCATTCTTTCAGAAATGCGGGCTGGATTTTCCCCATCATCATTGGAGGCTTGTTCCTGGTAGAGGACTTGGTGCCGGGCGCGT
The DNA here is from genome assembly GCF_017355955.1 of Sabulibacter ruber. Classification (GTDB taxonomy): domain Bacteria; phylum Bacteroidota; class Bacteroidia; order Cytophagales; family Hymenobacteraceae; genus Nibribacter; species Nibribacter ruber_A. The sequence goes on from NZ_JAFFID010000002.1 coordinate 957,060, forward strand.
CTATCAAACCTTTTCTGTGGCCGGCGCTCATCATTGGGGCCGGGCTCTGGATTATTTTCAAACCCCGGCATACCTGCGAGAAGCACTTCCGGAAACAGTACATGAACCGACCACCGGTGAGTGGCAAAGGCTTTGGCACGAGTAGTACAAGTGCTAATTTCTCCAAAGAAGATTTCCTGACCGCCAGCGCCATTTTTGGCGGCATCAAGAAAAACGTGATCACCAAAGATTTCAAAGGGGGAGACCTTGTCACATTCTGCGGCGGTGGCCGATACGATCTTACCCACGCTGATATACAGGGCGAAGCGGTCCTGAACGTGACTCAGATTTGTGGGGGTGTCAGCCTGATACTTCCGGCGCACTGGCGGGTGCGCTCAGAGGTAGCCACCATTTTTGCCGGAGTTAGTGATAACCGGCCTTTTAGTGAGGCCTTCATGGAATCAAACAAAGTGTTGGTCCTGAAAGGAACCATGGTCTTTGCCGGAATAGAAATTAAAAGTTATTAATTTACATTCTGTTCAGCCCTCCGTGACAAGTGTCCTTTTTTGCTGCTGCTTTCCACCGCAACCTCTGAATCAATGTCTACTCTACGTGTAATTCTGCTGTACCTGGGTTGGGCGGCACTGTGGGCGGCGGTACAGGGTTGTGTGGTCTCCCAGGCCGGGTTCTCGCTGGAGCCTATCATAACCGATGCAGTCCTCACGAACGCAGTGGTAGTAGGGGGTGGCTACCTGATGTCGGTTGCATTGCGCTTTTATAGGCCAGGAGTGAGGCAAGTGGTCTATCTTCTGGGTTCCAGCATGGCGGTGGCGGGCATCTGTTTGCTTATTTCTGACCTGGTGCTGGAATACCTGCTGCCGCAGCAGGGAGAGTACCTGGCGTTTGTAGAGAAAACGTTTTCGGTGCGGTTTGCTTTTGCCTGGCTTATGCTCTTGTTCATAGTGCTGCAGAACTGGCTTTGGTTCTACGCCCGCGATAAGCAGGAGGCCGAGGACCGCAAAGCCGCCACTGAGAAACTGGCCCGCGAAGCCGAGTTGTTCAATCTTCGCCAGCAACTGCAGCCTCACTTTCTGTTCAACAGCCTCAACTCCATCAGCGCGCTGGTGAAGACGCAACCCGATCAGGCCAAGAAGATGGTGCAGCAACTATCAGATTTCCTGCGGGGCACGTTGCGCAAAGACGACCAGACCATGGTGCCACTGGCCGATGAACTGCAGCACCTCCAGATTTACCTGGACATTGAGAAAGTACGCTTTGGGCACCGCCTGCAAACCGCCGTGGAGTACCAGGAAGAAAGCCTGAAACTGAGTTTGCCCTACCTGCTTTTACAGCCCATTGTGGAAAACGCCATCAAATTTGGTCTTTATGACACCATAGATGATATTCTGATCCAGATAACCGCCCAGGTGCAGGACTCCATGTTGGTCATCAGCACCCATAATCCCTATGACTCGGCGCTGTTGCAGCATAAGCAGGGCACGGGTTTCGGGTTAGATTCTGTGCGCCGCCGCCTGTACCTGTTGTATGCCCGGCACGATTTACTGACCACCTCCCAACAAGACAATCTATTCATCACCACCGTTAAAATACCTCAGAAATCATGATCAAGTGCCTGGTAATTGATGACGAACCTCTGGCCCGCAGCATTGTCTGTGAATACCTGCAAAAGTACCCTGAGGTGGAGATGGTGCAGGAGTGCAACAATGGGTTTGAAGGTGTGAAAGCCATTATGCAGCACCAGCCCGAGCTGGTGTTCCTGGACATTCAGATGCCTAAGATCAACGGGTTTGAGATGCTGGAACTGGTGGAATCGGTGCCCGGGGTAATCTTCACCACGGCCTTTGACGAGTATGCCATCAAAGCCTTTGAAACCAACGCCGTGGATTACCTGCTCAAGCCTTTCACCCAGGAGCGTTTTGATGCCGCCATGAAGAAGTGGCTGCAGCAAAAGAAACAGCCGGTGCCGGAGGCAGGAGTGAAGCAACTGGAAGAGGTGTCTGCCAAACAACCCGAAGAGCAGGTGCGCATTGTTGTACGGGTAAACAATGACATCCGCATAATTCCGGTGCAGGACATTCTGTACCTGGAGGCCTACGATGACTACGTGAAAATCCATACCACCTACGGCTGTTTCCTGAAGAAGAAAACCATGGGCTATTATGAGAAGACCCTGGAAGGAAACCAGTTTGTGCGGGTGCATCGGTCGTTTATTCTGGCTTTGAGTCAACTCACCCGCATTGAACCGCTGGAGAAGGAGACCCACGTGGCGCTTCTCCGGAACGGAACCCGCATTCCGCTGAGCAAAAATGGCTACACCCGGCTTAAAAGTGTGCTAGGCATTTAGCTTCCATCCTCAATTTACCCGCACCCGCTTCACTGATAGTTGAACGTTGTTTTCGCTCTCTTTTCCTAAAATCTGCCTTGGAACAGGATCTGCTTCATAGTAAGAATAACCGGTTTCAGTGGCCTATTTAGCCGGTTCATCATAATTGGTGCTACTTCTTGGTTCCCGGTCTGTAGCTTTCCGGTGCGCAAATAAACCAGTTCATACACAGATAGTTAGTTTGTTCCTAGTGCCTAAAATTTTTCTGATGGAAACTTAGGAAACAAAAAAAGTTTCCATAGGTTTGTGCAGGAGTTGACGCAAACACATGGAAATCAGAGAGAGAATATTACAGGAAGCACAGATGCTTTTTTTCCAGAAGGGAATCAAAGCAGTTTCAATGGATGACGTGGCGATGCACTTGAGCATCTCTAAAAAGACCATCTATAAATGGTTTGAGAACAAAGACCAGTTGGTGCATGATGCCATGGAGCAGTACATCACCAAAATTGAGGGAACCTGCAGCCAGGAGATCGCCTCTGCCGGGAACGCCATGCAAGCCATGCTTCAGATTGTGGAAATGGTGCGCGGAATCATGCGCCAGATCCATCCCAACATCTTCTATGATCTCCAGAAATACCACCCCGCGGCCTGGCAATTGTGGCAACAACACAAAGACCAGTTCTTTTTGAAACAGACCAAAGAGCACATCCAGCGGGGCATTAAGGAGAAGTTGTTCAGGGAAGACGCCGATGTGGAAGTGCTGGCCCGGCTGAGGTTAGCCGAGGTGGAACTGGGGTTTGATTCGGCCATTTACCCGGCCTCCCAGTTTGACCGGCAGCAAGTGCAGATAGCCTTGCTGGAGCACTTCATACTAGGGCTGGCTACGCTCAAAGGGCATAAGCTGATCAATGATTACAAGAAAATCACCGAAGAAGAATAAGTCCTATGAAACAGAAAACGAAGGTCAGTTGGCTACTTCTGGGCTGGCTTTTCACCGCCTTGTTCCCCTCTGTGCCCGCCTGGGCGCAGGGCCAGTCATTCTCGCTGAAACAGGCCATTCAGTACGCCCTGGAGAATCGTCCCAGTCTCAAGACCTTGCGCAACCAGGAACAGATAGACAAAGCCAAAGTAGGCGAGGTACGGTCTATTGGCCTTCCGCAGGTAAACGCCGGCGTAGACATCAGCAACAACTTTATCCAGCAGAAATCCATTGTAGATTTCAGTGCGTTTGGCGGAGGCGGGCAGCTAAACAGCTTCGTGATTACGCAGCAGCAGCTTAACTCGGGCCAGGACATTGTTTTAACGCCTACCTACACCATTCCGGAGGAAATGGCGGGTCCGCAGGCCATCACGTTTGTACAGCCCTGGACCGGAGCTGCCGCTCTTTCTGCCTCGCAGCTGCTCTTTGACGGTTCTTACCTCATTGGGTTGAAAGCAGCTTCCACGTACACCCAGCTCTCCAAAAAAAGTACCCAGCAGGGAGAAATTGATGTGGCTGAGCAGGTGAGCAAAGCCTATTATGGCGTACTGGTAGCGGGGGAGCAGATCAAGCTTTTAGACCAGAACCTGGTGCGGCTAGACACGCTGCTGTACCAAACCATGGTCATGAACCGCAACGGGTTTGTGGAGAAACTGGACGTTGACCGGTTAAACGTAAGCCTGAACAACCTCAAGATTGACCGAGACAAAGCCCAGCGCCTGCTGATTCTGAGTGAACAGCTGCTCAAGTTTCAGATGGGACTGCCCCAGGAACAGCCCATCCTGCTCACCGATCAGCTGAACGAAACCGGCTTGACCAATAACGAGCCCAGGATCAACTACACCAGCTTTCAATACGCCAACCGCATAGAGTACTCCATCCTGGAAACCCAACGGGAACTGGCCGTGCTCAACCAACGGAATATCAAATCTGGCTACTGGCCTAGGCTGTTGCTCAGCGCCAATTATGGGTATAACGGCGTAGGAACCTCGGCCGGAAGGTTGCTGGATGTAAAGGCCGGCGCTAACAATACCACTACCCGTAACTGGTTTGATTTTGGAGTGGTGGGCGTGAGTTTGCAGGTGCCCATCTTTGACGGGCTGCGCAAAAGCTACCAGGTGCAGCAATCCAAAATACAGCTGGAGAACGTGAAACTGGGCTTTGAGCAACTCAAGCAAGCCATTGACCTGGAACTGCGCCAGTCAGATGCCACCATGCAAAACACGTTAAGTGTGCTGCGGGCGCAGCGCCAGAACCTGGAACTGGCCGAGGAGATTGCCCGCGTGGCCCGCATCAAATACCAGCAGGGCGTAGGCTCCAACCTGGAAGTCATCACCGCCGAGACCGACCTCAGGGCCGCCCAAACCAACTACTACAGTGCCCTTTATGACGCCCTCATTGCCCAGGTAGACGCAGACAAAGCTACCGGTGCCCTTCTCCTGAAATAACCCATCCCAAAGAATCCTATACGCATAGCTTCTATGAAAACGCAAATCATCTCAGGTTTCCTCGCCATGGCTCTATTAGCCTCAGCCTGCGCCCAGAAAGACAAGGAAACGCAACTGGCAGAGTTGAAGAAAGAGCAGGCGGAGATTGCCGGAAAGATTGCCCAACTGGAAAATGAACTGCAGAAAGAGGGCAAAGGAACCAAACAAACCGTGGCCGCGGTGCCGGTATCGGTGGTGGCGGTGCAGCCGGAGACTTTCCGCCATTACCTGGAAGTACAGGGCCGCGTGGATTTTGACCAGAACGTGATGGTCAGCGCCAAAGTACCCGGCGTACTCACCAGCCTGCGCATAGACCCTGGAGACCGCGTGAGCAGAGGACAGACGCTGGCTACCATTGACGCGGGCGTGCTGGACCAGCAGATAGCCTCGCTGCGCCCTAACCTGGATCTGGCCCGCACGGTGTACCAGAAGCAGAAAAACCTGTGGGATCAACGCATAGGCACCGAGATCCAGTACCTGCAAGCCAAAAACAACGTGGAGAGTCTTGAACGGCAGCTTGCCACCATGCGCGAAACCCGGGCCCAGTACGTGGTAAAGGCGCCGATTTCCGGCGAGGTGGATGAAGTCATTCCTAAATCTGGCGAAGCCGTGGCCCCGGGCATAGGCATCATCCGGATTGTGAATGCCAGCAGCGGCAAGATTGTGGCGGAGGTCTCTGAGGCGTATGCCAGCAAGATCAAACGCGGCGATGATGCCTTGGTGCTGTTCCCGGACCTGAACCAGGAAATCATGACTACAGTGAAGGTAGTGGGCTCTAACATCAACCCTACCAACCGGTCATTCAATGTGGAGCTGGGCGTGAAACCATCAGAGCAGGGCAAGGTGAACCTGCGGCCCAACATGGTAGCCGTGGTGCGCATCCAGGATTACGTGAAACCCAATGCCCTCACCCTGCCCCTGGATGTGGTGCAGAAAGACGAACAAGGCAACTTTGTGTACGTGGTAGAGGAGAAAGGCAAGCAGCGCATTGCCGCCAAGCGCACCATTACCACGGGTACTTCTTATGGCGGTAAAGTAGAGGTTCTGACCGGGCTCAACGCCAACGATCAGGTGATTAGTGCCGGCGCCCAAAACCTGAACGAGGGCCAGCCGGTGAGTTTCTAAGGAGTTTTTCAAAAAGGAAGCCTGAAACGCACCCCGGGTGCCAAAGGCGGCCTAAACAACCCATCTTATGGAACAATCAGAAAACATCAAAGAATACAAGCCTACCAGCTGGGCCATAGATAACAGAACCAGTATCTACATCATTACCCTCATTATTACCATTGCGGGTATTCTGGCCTACAACCGCTTGCAGAAAGAGAACTTCCCGGATATAGTGATCCCTACCATGATTGTGACCACGGTGTACCCCGGTACCTCGCCGTCAGACATGGAGAACCTGGTTACCCGGCCCATTGAAAAGCAGATCAAATCACTGAACGGGGTGAAAAGGGTAACCTCCACCTCCATGCAGGATTTTGCCCTGATCACCGTGGAATTCAACACCGATGTAGACGTGGAAGTGGGTAAGCAGCGGGTAAAAGACGCCGTAGACAAAGCCCAGACCGATCTGCCCACCGATCTGCCCCAGGCACCCAACGTGCAGGAAATCAGCTTCTCTGAGATGCCCATCATGTACGTGAACCTCTCCGGGAACTTCAGCGCCGAGAAACTGAAACAGTTTGCCGAAGACCTGCAGGACCGCATTGAGGCCCTGCCCGAGATCACCCGCGTAGACATTGTAGGGGCTTTGGAGCAGGAAGTGCAGATCAACCTGGATATGTATAAGATGCAGGTGGCCCAGGTAACCTTTGCCGATATTGAGCGCGCCATTTACACCGAGAACATGACCATCTCGGGCGGTACCGTGCGGGTAGGAGACATGAAACGGGCCGTGCGCGTGGTAGGCCAGTACACAGATCCGGTCGCTATTGGCGACATTGTGGTGAAATCTTTGAACGGCGGCAACATCTACCTCAGAGACATTGCGCAGGTAATTGACACCTTTGAGGAGCGCGAGAGCTTTGCACGCCTGGATAATCTGCCGGTAATCACCCTCAACATTGTCAAGCGCAGCGGCGAGAACCTTATTGAGGCCTCAGACAAAATCAACGCCATCATTGAGGAAGCCCATGGTACCCAACTCCCCGAAAGCCTCAACATCACCGTAACCGGCGATCAATCCACCACTACCCGCCACACGCTCAATGACCTGATCAACACCATCATCATCGGGTTTATTCTGGTAACGCTCATCCTCATGTTCTTCATGGGCACCACCAACGCGTTGTTTGTGGGGTTATCCGTGCCTATTTCCATGTTCATCGCCTTCCTGATCATGCCAATGATTGGGTTCTCCCTGAACATGATTGTACTGTTTTCCTTTCTGCTTGCCCTGGGCATTGTGGTAGATGATGCCATTGTGGTGATTGAAAACACCCACCGCATATTCCACCAAACCCACTGGAGCATTACCAAATCTGCGAAGATGGCGGCCGGCGAGGTATTTCTGCCGGTAATGGCGGGTACGCTTACCACCGTGGCTCCATTCCTGCCGCTGGCGTTCTGGCCGGGCATAGTGGGCGAGTTCATGTTCTTTCTGCCTATTACCCTGATCTTGACCTTGATGGCGTCTTTGGTGGTGGCGTTCATCATTAACCCGGTATTTGCGGTGTCCTTTATGCGCCGCGACCATGACCCCGCCCGGGAAAGAAGAACCTTCCGCTTGTCCATGCTGATCATGGGAGGGGTAGCACTGGCAGCTTTTGCCATGGGGGTAACCGCCCTGGGTAGCCTGATGGTGGTGATCATGGTGTTTGTGGCCTTGAACAAATTTGTCTTCACCGGCTGGATCAATAAGTTTCAGGAGCGGGTGCTGCCGGCTTTCATGAACCGCTACGAGCGCCTGTTGCGCTGGATGTTGGTGGGCCGCCGGCCTTACAAAGCAGTAGCGTTTGTGGTTGGCCTGCTGTTTGTCTCCTTCTTTGTTACCGCTCTAAGAGCACCCAAAGTGGTTTTCTTCCCCGGCGGAGATCCCAACTTCATTTACACCTACATCAGCATGCCCGTGGGTACAGACCAGGCCGTCACAGATTCTATCACCAAAGTGGTGGAGCAACGGGTGTTCAACGTGATTGGCAAAGACAACCCCAACGTGGAATCTGTGATTTCTAACGTGGCGGTAGGGGCCGGTGACCCAATGTCGGGGAGCAGGCAGGCCGAGTCCAACAAAGGGCGGGTAACGGTAGCCTTTGAGGAGTACCAGTACCGCGAGAAAGGCGTAAGCACGGCTCGATACCTGGATCAGATAAGGGAAGCGGTAAAAGGCATACCCGGCGCCGAGATCACCGTGGAGAAAGAGCAAAGCGGACCTCCGGTAGGCAAGCCCGTTGTGGTGGAGATTGCCGGCGAGGATTTTGATGGGCTGGTCAGGCTGTCCAAGCAGGTGCAGCGCTACCTTGATTCGGCGCAGATTGCCGGTATTGAGGACCTGCGCACCGATCTGGAGGACAAGAACCCGGAAATTACCGTGGAGATTGACCGTGTACGCGCTAACCGCGAAGGCCTGAGCACTGCTCAGATTGGTTCAGAGATCAGGACGGCCATCTTCGGGAAGGAGGCTTCCAAATTCAAAAGAGACGAAGACGAGTATCCTATTCAGATCCGGTTGGCCGAGAATTACCGCAAGAACATTGACCAGTTGATGGGCATGGTGCTCACGTTCCGGGATGCCACCGGCAGGGTGCGGCAGGTGCCGGTATCGGCGGTAGCCACCATCAAATATTCCACTACCTACGGCGGCATCAAGCGGAAGAACCTCAAGCGGGTCATCACCCTTTCTTCTAACGTGCTGGGCGGCTATAATCCCAATGAAGTGGTAGGCAACATCCAGACCACCCTAGACCGATTCCCAACCCCAGAAGGCTACGAGATCAGAATGGGAGGGGAGCAGGAAGATCAGAAAGAAACCATGGACTTCCTGTCGTTGGCCGGTATTGCTTCTATGGGCCTGATTTTCTTGATCTTAGTAACGCAGTTCAACTCTGTGTCTAAACCGCTGATAATTTTATCAGAAGTTATCTTCTCTGTGATAGGGGTATTGCTGGGTTTCTCTGTCTTTAATATGGACATGTCCATCGTGATGACCGGTATTGGCCTGATAGCCCTGGCCGGGATAGTGGTGAAGAACGGGATTCTGCTCGTGGAATTCACAGATGTGCTGCTGGGAGAGGGCATGGAGCTGAAGGAGGCGATTGTAATGGCCGGAAAAACTCGTCTGAGTCCGGTATTGCTGACCGCCACCGCCACCATCCTGGGGTTAATTCCGCTGGCAATTGGGTTGAACTTCAATTTCTTCACTTTGCTGTCTGATTTTGAGCCGCATTTCTTTTTGGGCGGCGCAAACGCAGATTTCTGGGGACCCCTGGCCTGGACCATCATTTTTGGATTAAGCTTTGCTACGTTCCTTACCCTGTTGGTAGTGCCTATGATGTACCTGATTAATGAGAAGATCAAGAACCGGGTGCACACCAAACGCCACAAACAAGAGGCTGTTTTGGTTGGCTGAAATGATTGAACTAAGGACTTTATTTTTACCTATATGATAACCGCAAATACACCCTCTATCGCACGTACGGTAGTTAGAATTATTAGCAAGACCAAGGAGATTAAGCCGTCACGTCTCCGGGTTACTTCCAACCTGAGCAAGGAGTTTGGGTTTGATACTGTGGATGTCGTGGATATTATCCTAGAGTTGGAAAAGAACTTCAAGATTGTTATCCCAGACGAGGTGCCGCTGAATACAGTTGGAGATTTTGTGGATTATGTCTCAACGCATACCATGCGACAAGCTAGCTAAACCTTTTATTACATTGCTCATTTTTACACTTGAAAGGCAGAGGGATGATCCTTCTGCCTTTTTTTGATGCTCGTTTCATGGCTGATTTCGGGGAATTTGCTTCGAAACGTATTCATGGTTCAAGTCTGTGACTTGGACTTAAAATGACCTGAAGTTTGCAAATCAGTGAGGCGCCAGCCTCAAATTCACTCTTGCCCTTCTATGGCGCGGAAGTTACTTCCGTGCCTTTCTTTTAAATTGCTGCTTCTTAATTGCTGCTTCGCCAACCGTTGTTGGTGTTCTCACCAACAACCCAATCTGCTCCTCAAACCGCTACTTCCTATTCCCTGACTCAGAACTCTTGACTCATGACTCGCTCTGCGGGCGTTTGTCACTTTTCTCCTTGATGAGAAAAGTAACCAAAAGAATCAAGAAGCCTCAAACTCGCTGACGCTCAAACAGTGAGGCTTCATTTCAGTACCACCCGGCACCGTCTTCTGCTTCATAGGGAGCATGGGCCGTTGCCATATGTTGCGCCACTGCTTGTCCCAGAGCCCCTGTTGGGTTACGCATGCGCCCAACAGGGGCTTGGGGCAAGTAGCTTTTTACTGTTAGTGCAGCTGCAGTACCTTCATCGTCCTGCGGACGGAATTGGCAGATGTATGAATGGGACCAGATGCAGTTTTAGAGCCGCTTTCTTGAAAACAGGTCAGAAATTCTTTTCCTTAGACTCAGAACTCAAGACTCAGAACTCCACTATCAGAACTCCCCTAAAACACCTGCAAACGGTAGGCTTTTAGTTGTTTGTCCAAGCCTTTGGCATCGCCGCTGATTTGGTCTAGGAGGGCCCAGAAACGGGGGCCGTGGTTCTTTTCTACGGTGTGGGCTAACTCGTGCAGGATCACGTAATCGCAGAGGTGCTCCGGGAGGCGCATCAGGTGCAGGTTCAGGTTGATGTTGTTGGTGTGGGAACAACTTCCCCAGCGGGTTTTGGCGTTCTTGATGGTAACCTGCTCGTAGGAAAACCCAAACTTCCGGGCGAAATACGCTACCCGCTGCGGAAGGTATTGCTTGGCTTCCAGACGAAGGGTGTATTCCACTGATTTCCGGATGTAGTCTTGGATGTCTGCGTGCTCCGGATTAATCTGTTCTGGGTACCACACATACAGCACTCCGTCTTTCAGCCTGCTTTTGCAGTGCGGCAGCGGATGAGGAAGCAGAAGCAATTGGTGAAAACGGGTACGGAACTCAGTATCCGGAGAGAAAAGGGTCTTCTTTTGTTGTTCCTGATGCTGGGAATCCAGGTGTTTCCTAATCCAGGAAGCTTTCTCTTGCACAAAGGCTTCGGCCTGGGCTAATGAGGCTCGCTTAGGTAACGTCACCCGCACTCCCTGCCCTGGTCTGATGCTGATTCTAACGTATTTGGCGGTGGCGCTAGGCACAAACCGTACCACCCCGATGTTGTCAATCTCTTTCTCCAGTACTTCCTTCTTCAGGGCTGAGGCGCTTTTCTTACTCTCCATATCTCGTACAAAGATAGGGTTGCCGCGTTAAAATTCTGGCTAGTACAGAAGAACAAAGGGCATAAAAAAAGCGCCTCCGCAGAGACGCTTTTAAAATTACCTAATAGTTAAAGAGGTTGGTTGAGAAGCACCTGATCAGGCAAAAAACAATTCACTCAATCTCTCATTCACTCATTCTCTCAATCAATCTTTAGCGCACGTTCCCGCCATGGTCCGTGTCGTAGCTGTTGCTGCTGGGCACGCGGGTGCTGTCTGTGGTGGAGGCGCGTACGTTGGGCTCCCCATAGCCGGTAGGCACGCCGTGATCGGTGGGGCGGGCATCCAGGCTAGAGGTCGGGTCTATTTCCTGCTCAGGGGTACCTTCCACGCTGCGTAAACTGGTAACCGGGGCGCTGTTCTGGTTTGGAATGATGCCGCCGGTAGATCCCTGGGAGCCGGTAGAGTCATTGCCCATCTGCATGTTGCCGCTTCCGTAAGTAGGGTTTTGCGGCTGCGCCGAAGAACCGATGCCACTGTTAGACGGAGCTGTCTCACGGCCGGTGCCATATTGGCCGGCGGGTTCGTTCTCGTACTTTGGAGTGTGGGCCGAGGTGTCCACGCTCATGGCAGTGGCCAAGTCGGCGCTTGGGTCAGCGGCGGTGGTTCTTACGGGTTGTGCAGCTTCCCAGGCATGGAACTTGTCAATCTCAGATTTGATGGTGGTCATAAACCAGGCCAGCAAACTAGCATCATCCAACAAGCCTATGATAGGCAACCAGTCCGGAATCAGGTCAATAGGAGACAAGAAGTAGATCAGCACAGCCACTCCCATTACAATCGTATTGTTAGGAATGCCCTTGTAGTCGCCGGAAATGGCAGCTTTGATCATGCGCAATAAGATAGAAAAGTTCTCAAAGACCTCGCCCGCAATGGTGCCCAGGTCCTTTTTCTCGGTGGCTTTTCTGAAGGCATCGTTCAGGAGCTGCTTGATGCGCAAAGGCTGTTTCAGGTATTCTTCGGCGCTTTTCAGGAAGCGTTTAAAAACCGATGACTCGTGTACGTTCTTGGTATTATTGGTTTGGTTTTCCATATAAGCAGTTGTGTTAAAGGAACGGGTATATAGTCCAGATTATATATAAACCGGAGGCGAAGTAACGAAAAAATGAATAGGGAAACAGATTTTGATCGCTAACTTTTAAAACGCCCAGGCTGCTCTGGCTGGTATAGATTTCTATACTTGTTTTGGCTCTAAATAGTTAAAAGGCCTTCCCTTAATTTCTGTCGTTTTAAGGATTGTTTCAGAAAAACAGGGGCAAAACAGGGAACATAAAAAAAGCGCCTGCTCATGAAGATGAGCAGGCGCTTTTTTTATGCTGAGCAGGGGAGAGTAATTAGATCACGCGCCCGGCAGCGTAGAAATGTTTCTTGTAGTAAGGAGACATGAGAGAGTTGATCATGACCCCACCGTTAGAGGCGGCATGGATGAATTTGCCGTTTTTAAGATAGATGCCTACGTGGTAGATGGGTTGCCCGGGGCCACGGCGGAAGAAAACCAGGTCCCCGGTTTCCATCTCGGTTTTAGGAACTCTGTCCACTTCATGGAACATGGAGCGGGAGCTGTGGGTGAGCGTGATGCCGTACACCTGTTTGTAGACTTTGCTCACGAAGCCTGAGCAGTCTGTGCCGCGCTGGGTGTTTCCGCCGGAACGGTACGGGGTGCCGATCCAGTCAGATACAGTTTCCAGCAGGTCTTTGTCTTCGGTGTAGTCAAGCTTAAGCCCCAGAGACTGCGAGTAGTAGTTGTAAAAGAGGGAATCTTTGTAGTTGAGGCTTTTGGTTTTGGCGGCCTCGGCCAGAGGGTCTGAGTAGTTGAAACGGTTGTGTTCCAAGGCCCATTCCTGCATTTGTTCAGCAGGGGTGACCATCTGGGCTTCTTCAGAAATGTTGTTGGTGGCTGAAGAAGGCTGTACTTCATAAAAGAAGGACAGAAATGCAGAGCCTAAGGCTAGTGCAGACAGAATGTAACTTTTCATCATCTGTTTTAATGGTGAAACATCAAGTGGTACCGGCTGCAGCAGAGACCACTTGCGGCCCTTCCAACTGTAAGCGCCAAAGACGCCGGAAAACAGGAAGAAAGCCCTTTTACAAGAGGTACATTGTTATCCAACATACTCTCATTATTTCAAAGGTAAATATGAAACCTTTTAAAACCAAACTCGTATAAGCGCGGTTTTATTGCCTTAAAATTGTAAAGAAGAGAAAAGAAGTCAAGAATGTAGCCTGATTGGCCTGAATGCCGTATAATTTGGCAAAATAAAAAGATGAGGTCCCTGGAAAATAATTTGAAAATTATTGAGAACTCACCTCTGGCCCGCATTGCCCGCTGGAAGCTGAAGAGTACCAACGTGGCCATGGTGCTGGGCAAAACTATACACCTTAGCGGAGTTTCCAAAGAAAATTTTTTGCGGGACAGTGCCTGGGTGGCTCATGAGTTGTGCCATGTGCGTCAGTTCCAGGAGCATGGCTACCTTAGATTTTTATGGCTGTACCTGCTGGAGTCTATAAAGGTAGGCTACTACAATAATAAGTATGAAGTGGAGGCGCGCATGGCCGGAGTGAAAGAAAGCCTGCTGGCGAAGCAAAATCAGGCCTCGCCGCCCTCTTCTACGGTATAAATACTTATGGTAGAGGCCCAATAAAAAGAAGATCCGGTGTTTCGGGCTTGTTTAAGAGAAAACAAGCCCGAAACACCGGACCTTCTTAGTTATTAAAATATTTTCTTTTTAGCTGTTGTTACGCCATTTGATGGTGCAGCCAATGGCTTTGGTGCTGGCTTGCTGCACAGCTTTACCAGAAAGCAGATTATCAATAGCCGCTTCTACGTAGCGTTTCTGTACTTTGGCAGGATCTCCGGAGTTGTCATCAATGGCTCCAATATAGGACACTTTCAAGTCTTGGCCCGATTTGGTCAGGACATAGACGTGGGGGGTGCGGGTAGCGCCGTAGCGTTTGGCTACTTCCTGGGTTTCGTCATGCAGGTACACAAACGGAAACTTCTTGTCTTTGGCCCGCTTCTGCATATCGGCATAAGAATCATCCGGCGAGGCGGTTACATCGTTGGGGTTGATGGCAATGACCGGATATCCCTTAGAGGCGTATTTCTGGTGTAGTTGAATGAGGCGGTCTTCATACAGTTTGGCGTACGGGCAGGTGTTGCAGGTAAACGTCACAATAAATCCTTTGGCGTCTTTCTGGTCGCGTAAACTCACCATCTGGCCGTTCACGTTTTTCAGTCTAATGTCAGAGGCAGTGTCGCCAACCTGATAGCCGGTCTCGGCAAGTCTGTATGCTGTGGACGAAAACAACGCCAGCATGCTCAGAAGCAGAACGAAGAGGGGGTAGGGTTTTTTCATACGGTTAGGGGTTTTGTGAGAATTTGGAAGTAAGGTACTCTTGCAGTTGCGCCAGCGTAATGGGCTTCTCCAGGAAAAGCCGTTGCTTGCGCGAATTGTTCACAAAAAGAGTGGCCGGAATAGCGCCGCTCCACGAGGGGTCTACCGTATCAATCCAGGCATTTTGGTCTGGCTCGTCCAGCAGAAAGACGGTGCTCTTCAACTTGTGCCGGGAAACAAACGGTATCACTTTTTTCTCAAAGTCCTTCGCAAAATCCATGCTCACCAACACCACCTGCACCGGTTTGCTCTGGTATTGTTGCTGAATGGCTTCAAAGTTGGGTAACTCCTCAATGCAAGGCTTGCACCAGGTTGCCCAGAAGTTGATAATGTAAGTGGTATCTGAAGAGGAGTTCAGGTATTTCTGCAGGTGCGGCAGTTTCTCCATGGTTACCTTATTGGTTTGGGCCATGGCATTGCCCGCCCACAGGAAACCAAGGAGTAAAACGATGGTACAAAAGATTCTACGGAAGAACATAAATGCATTGTATTTCATGTCAATGTAACGATTCTTTTAGTACAGAAGTACACTCCTATACGATTTTAACAGTAAGATAAACGTACTGCCATGTCACAAAAACTTGCCGGCAAGAAAATTGCCATTTTAGTAGAGAACGGGTTTGAACAGATAGAACTGGAAAAGCCGAAAGCCGCCCTGGAAGAAGCCGGTGCTGAGGCCCATATCATCTCCCCACAGTCTGGTACCGTGAAAGGCTGGGACATGACCGATTGGGGGAAAGAGTTTAACGTAGACGTAGACCTGAAGCAAGCCACGGCCGCTGACTATGATGCGCTCTTGCTGCCCGGCGGAGTCATGAACCCAGACTACCTGCGTGTGAACCCCCAGGCGGTTGCGTTTGTGCGGGCTTTCAGCGATAACGGCAAACCCATTGCGGCCATCTGCCACGGCCCCTGGACCTTGATTGAGGCCCAGGCGGTGCAAGGCCGTACAATGACTAGTTGGCCATCGCTCAAATCTGACCTCACCAACGCCGGAGCCACCTGGGTAGACGAGGAAGTAGTCACCGATAACGGTTTGGTCACCAGCCGTAAGCCCGATGATATCCCGGCCTTCAACCAAAAGATGATTGAAGAATTTGCTGAAGGGAAACACAGTTCATTCTAAGCCTTCTGCAGAGAACGCTAATGTAAATGTAAAAGAGCCGGTAGCATCCACTACCGGCTCTTGCGTTTTAGAGCTAATTCCAGGGAAACAGGCTAGAAATGACAGACAACAAAAATGGATGCCTCTTAGCAGAGACATCCATTTTGCCTAAACCCTTTATTAACGCTTACTAGAAGCCTACGCCTAAATAAACCTGAAAGTTGCCCGTCTTCACATCATTCATGAAACGCTGGGCATTGGCAGAGTCAAACTTGCCAAGATCGCCAAAGCTGCGGTAGTAACGGCCTCCTAACCGGAAGATGAACACCTTGGCCTCCAAACCGGCCGCCGCACCGTAGTCAAAGCTGTTGTACCCTTCTTTGTCTATTTCCTTGTCATCCTGCTTGGCAGTAAGCATCACGCCCACCTGCGGGCCGGCATGGATACTGATGTTGTCTGTAAGGTTCACCACGCCCAGCACCGGTACGTCAATGTAGTCAAATTGCATGTTACCGTCATCAGACTTCACTTCGCGACGAGAGTACAGGGCCTCCGGTTGAATGGAGAATACCCGGCCTAAACTGAACTGTGAGTAGAAACCTGCGTGCCAGTTAGTGGCGGTTTTTACGTTTGTGAGAAAGTCTTTGCCATCGCCGTACAGCGTGTTGAAAAGCACCCCGCCTTTCACCCCAAAACCGCTGTTGTTGCGGTCCAAGCCGCCGGTTTCTTCGTTATGGTTGATGACTCCCCGGTTCAAGACGCGCTCCTGGGCCTGGGCGGCACCAAATATGAACGTACATATTAAAAGCAAAGTAAGTTTTTTCATAGTCTATCGTACTTTTGATGTCAGTTGTTAAACCCTTTGTGTTATTTCGGGTTACCTCTTATACTGCGTCTTGCTTATAATGTTGCACGTCAAAAGCACGGCAAAATAGGTCTTGCTTTTGTCGTCGAACGCAAGTAGTAAAGTAGGAAAATACCTATACCCTTCGCTCCAGAATATGCTTAAGATTGCCTGGTCACCAGAGTACGCTCACCCTTTGCCCGAGAACCATCGGTTTCCCATGCTCAAGTACGAGTTGCTGCCCGAACAATTGTTGTACGAAGGAACGGTAAGCCAGGAGAATTTTTTCAAGCCCACGGCTCTACCGGAAAACCAAATTGTGCGGGTGCACGAGAAAGACTACTGGCGGAGATTAAGCCACCTGGAACTGACTGCCTCTGAGATCAGAAAGACCGGGTTTCCGCTGTCTAAAGAATTGGTGGAAAGGGAAATCATTATTATGGGCGGCACGGTGCAGGCGGCAGAGTTTGCCCTGCAGTACGGCGTGGCCATGAACATTGCGGGCGGCACGCACCACGCCTTCACTGACCGGGGAGAGGGGTTTTGCCTGCTCAATGACAATGCCCTGGCGGCGCAGTACTTATTAGACGAAGGCAAGGCGCACCAGATCCTTATTGTGGATCTGGATGTACACCAGGGCAACGGTACCGCCCAGATCTTCGCGCATGAGCCCCGGGTGTTCACGTTTAGCATGCACGGCGGCAACAACTACCCGCTGCACAAAGAGAAATCTGATCTAGATGTGCCTTTGCCCGATGGCATAGAAGACGCCGCCTATCTACAGCTGCTGCGCGAACACCTGCCCGCCCTCCTGGACCGTGTTGAGCCAGATTTCGTGTTTTTCCAGAGCGGGGTAGACGTGCTTTCCTCAGACAAACTGGGCAAACTGGCGCTTACCCACGCCGGCTGCAAAGAACGCGATCGCCTGGTGCTGGAGCTGTGCCATCAGCATAACGTGCCCGTCTGCGCCAGCATGGGCGGCGGCTATTCCACCCGCATCGCAGACATAGTAGAGGCGCACGCCAATACCTTCCGGCTCGCGCAGCAGATCTTCTTTTAAGTTGGTAGTGCGTATCAGGCATCACGACAAAAAAGTCTTGCTACCTGATCCGCACTACGCGCTACCATCAAATGCGGGTTTTAAGCTTGGTGTCGGAGGTTCTGAGGTAAGGGAGGGAACGTTTCAGTACCAGGTAAATGGCTGGTACCAGCAGAAGCACCATCAGTAAGTAGATCATCACCTTCATTGTCTCAAAAAACAGGCTGATGACCATGGCTGATAAAAGAACAGATGCCGCTAAAAGCAGCCAGAATTGAAGTGGTTGTTTTGAGGAACTTCGGCCCATGGGTAAAGATTTGGTGAAACAATAAGCGCCAACAATACCAGCTCATCCAGAATCTGCGCTTTCCCAGAAGAAGAGCTGCCGGTTTTATACTAAGTATTTACCGCAGAACTTATTCTGTTATAGTAAGTTATGGAATATTTTTGATTTTGGTGCTATTTTTCTGAAATGGGGCCAAAAACAATCTGCCACCTGAATGCCCATTTCCATTTGATCTGATACGTGGAAATGCCGGCTTTGGCCAGAATGCGCTGCCAGTCTGAGCGGGTGAACGAGCGCAGCACCGAGAGAGGGGCATCGTTCTTCACCAGGTAAGAACGGGAAAACACCTGAGTGAACCCTTTGATGGAATAATACGCCAGCGGATGCCGGTGGATGTCATTGATAAGCACGGCCAGGCGCACCTGCTGCCTGAGCTGCGCGAGTAAACTGGCCAACGCCCGGTCTGTGAAATGGTGCAGAAACAGGCTGCAGATCACAATGTCAAACTTCTCCCGGGCAAACTCCTCTGAGAACACATCATACTGCCGGTAGGAGATCTCAGGGTAGTCCTGGCTGAGCGAGGTGCTGTACTGGAGCATAAACGCGTTGGCGTCTACCCCCACCAGTTCCACGGAGAGTTGGTTTTGCCGGGCCCAGCGGGCCACCATGCGCAGGGTGTCTCCGCCGCCGCTGCCCAGATCGGCTATTTTGAGCTTCTTTTCTGAAAAAGGGCCAGAAAACGGATGCCGGATGATTTGCTGTAAGCCGTTGCGCACCACATCGTGACCGCCCAGCCACACGTTGATAAACTCCAGTTCCTCCAGGTTGCGGCGCAGGTCCTCGCTGGCCAGCGTGAGGTCATCCATCAGCTCCAGTTCCGTAGACCGCTGCTTAAACATAGTGCACTGAAAGAAGCATGGATTCCAGCGTGAGGCCCGGGCCGAAGGCAAAGCTAAGGATAGGCGCCTCGTGGCGGTCTGGCTGCAGTTCTTCCCACAGGGCCCGCAGCACAAACAAGACCGTGGCCGACGACATGTTCCCGAACTGCCGCAGCACCTGGTAGGCGTGTTTGTTGTGTTTGGCCGAAAGCCCCAGCGCCTGTTCTATCACCTCCAGGATCTTGCGACCGCCCGGGTGGATGGCAAACAGATCCACATCTTCCAGCTTTAAATTCAGTTTCTGCAGCAAAGATTGGGTGAGTTGCACAATGCCCTGTTTGATCAAGGCCGGCACGTAAGAAGAAAGCGTCATCTCAAACCCGAAGTCATGGATGTGCCACGCCATTTCCTTTTGCCCCGACGGAGCCAGATCGCAGTGGAAGGCATCTACCCGCAAAGACAAAGGCGAGAGTGGCTGAGGGCTCACCAAGACGGCAGCGGCGCCATCGGCGAAGAGCGCGTTGGAGACCAGGTGATCGCTTTCGGTTTGTTTCTGGAAATGGAGGGTGCAAAGCTCGGTGCAGACAATGAGCACGCGGGCATCGGCATGGGCCCTGCAAATGGTATCGGCTAGCTTTAAGGCGTTGAACGCAGCGTAGCAGCCCATAAAATACACGCACGTACGCTGTACCTGCGGAGGCAGGCCTAATGCCTCTACCAGTTCAATGTCCAACCCCGGGGCGTACATGCCGGTGCAACTGACCGTGATCAGGTGCGTGATCTGGCTTACCTTGAGGTCTGGCACCTGGGACAGGCACTCCTGCGCCGCTGTCACAGAGAGGGGCAACGCGGCTTTGCGGTACTCGCGCATGCGGTCGCCCACCGTAGGGAAAGGCTCCAGCCCGGGCGTGTTGGGGTAAAACTCAAAATCGCCGTTCTGCCGGCCATAGTCTGGCAAGGCGGTGTGGCGTTGGTCAATGCCCGAGACGCGGTACAAGGCCTTTAGCTTGCGGGTGTCTTGCTCGTCTAACTGAAGCGCCTCGGCCATAAAATCAGCAATCTGCTGCTGAGGAAAAGCATGCGGGGGATTAGCCGTGCCGATGGCGCAGAGGTAACTCTTCATATCTTAAGTATAAGCAAAAAAGCGGCAAGATGTTTAAAAGCAGTAGGTGTTTTGCCCTGGCAACCTGAAGAAAGGAATAGCATCCGCCGTTGTTCCCATACTCTCTGGAGCCGGTCTAGGTTTTAGGAGCTTGCTATGCCAGAAGAAACCTGGCGCTGCTCTGCGGCTCAAAGACGATGCTCAGAAAGGGTGTTTTGCCCTTGTTTTACAGAAACGGGCATGAAAACGGAATAATCAGAAAGGCTTGCCATGGGTGCGTTTCATGATGGCTTTTAGCGCAAAAGGAAGTTGCCTGAGAGTGGTCACCGCTATTTCAGACAGCACCGGATGCCCGAACAGGCGTTGCACCAACCGGCCGGTCTGTAGCCTGGCCCCAAATTGCTGGTTCCATAATCTTGTGTAATTTGCTTCCAGTTGTGGCCGGGTCTGCTGGCCGTTCAGGAAAAGCAGAACCTGGGCAGACAGAATCTTGGCCGAATGGATAGCCATGGCCATGCCGTTGCCGCACAAGGGCGTAATAAGGCCTGCCGCATCGCCGCTCATGAGCACATGGTCTTCTATGCAGGCTTTGGGGGCAAACGAGATTTCATTGATGACTTCTGGCTGGGCATACAAAGACTCACTGTTCCGGAAGA
Source organism: Sabulibacter ruber (assembly GCF_017355955.1). Classification (GTDB taxonomy): domain Bacteria; phylum Bacteroidota; class Bacteroidia; order Cytophagales; family Hymenobacteraceae; genus Nibribacter; species Nibribacter ruber_A. The sequence goes on from NZ_JAFFID010000002.1 coordinate 977,556, forward strand.
GGTCCAGTAAGTGCGGGTTCTTGCTTAGCTCACGTGCTTCCAGTTCCTGAATGGTGCCGTGTTTCTTGAGGTTCTGGCGCGTGGTGAGATAGCAAAAGCAGTATCGGTCCTCTTCAATGGCCGAAACCCCGGCGTACCCGTCTGAGAAGTTGTGGAGGGCAATGACATGCTTGGGCAGTTGGGTGCGCAGGTGGTATTTAACTGCCAGATACGGAGATCGTTCCTCAAAAAACGAGCGGTTGAACTTTCTGTCCAGGGTGCTGCGTTTGCCGTATGCACCAATCACCACAGGAGCCTGCAACGTTTCTCCGGTGGAGAGGCTAACGGTGAACAGCTGACCGTCAAAAGAGACATCTGTGGCGCTCACCTGCTGCCTGAACACTGCCCCCTGGCGCTGCGCCTGCTCAAAGAGGAAATAATCTAACCGGTACCGGCTTACACCAAACCCGCCCAGGTCCAGCGGAGTCTGCAGCAGGCGGCCTGCCGGGGAGGAAAGCTGAAAATGGGTTAAGTGGGCCGGTTGAAGAGCATCTGCTTCAATTCCAAGGGTTTGCAGGTAGGGGATGACCTCGTTGGAGATGTATTCACCACAGACTTTGTGAAAAGGGTACTTCTTTTTCTCAATAACGGTTACCTCTGCGCCTTGGCCTGATAGTTGCAAAGCATTGATTAAACCAGCTAAACCTCCACCAATAATTATGACTTTGCGGGTGTTCATAAAGGAATAATGGTTTAATGCAATAACTGACGAATTATAACAGGAAATTGGCTTGTTTGTTTCTCTTAAAATGCAAAACCCAGTGCCGCGTTGCTCGTAAAGTCAAGTATGGGAACTGTAAAGTTCTGGTATTCAACATTAAGGAAAAACACATGAAACACCTTATACTCTTACTTCTTATTTGTTTCAGCTTCTTAGAATTGCCGGCCCAGGTGAAGCCTCGGGCGTTGCCCACCGAACAGAGCCAAGAAGCTAAAGCAGCAAATGAGGAACAGTCAATGTCTGTGTTCCCCAATCCGTCTAGTGGCGTGATTACCATTTCATTAGATGGCTTTGAAGGAAAAAAGACCGATTTAAAGATTCTGAACGTGATAGGCAATGTGGTGTACCGGGAAGTGATCCAAGACCCGGAAGCCCGATACGCCAAAACCTTAGACTTAAACAAATTAGCCAAAGGTTTGTATTACGTAAAACTGGAAACCCCCACGTATAGCGAAATCAGGAAAGTGATTCTTCGTTAGCTCTAAGCATCTCATATAACAGAAGGCAAAGCGTAAAGCTTTGCCTTTTTTATTTACGGCTGTTGAGCAAATTCATGGTCTGGCTTCCATTTCAATGCTTACTATCTTTTAGAAACCAGAAATGCTGGGCATTGCTGTTCTGTCTTTGCAGGTAAATTGAAGGAAGGAGTCAATGCTTTTAGCCCAGGTACTTTTTGTAATTAAATTAAAAAGTTAAATCCTCTCTATTGAACATTGAAGTGTCTATGAGGTTCTGCGGGAGGTCAATTATCGGCATTTTTGATACTAGAGATTTTTCTGCCCCAAAAAGCAAATCTTAGTATTTATCAAATAAGGCTCATTGGGGCGATTGAAGTTTTACGGATTAGATTATAGGGAATACTACGGTATATAATTGCAGATAAATCAACTATGTGCGTTAGGTTAAAATAAGACTAATTTCTGTAATTCAGGTTAAAAACAGAAGAGGGTGTGAACTGCTATGTTAAGCAAAACACATAGAGATAGCTGGGCAAACTTTTCAAAAGCTGCCAATTAATCCTTTAGAGATGAACAGGTGGGGGAAAGGGAAGGTAGTGGCCTCGCCGGGAATCGAACCCAGATCAAACGTTTAGGAAACGTCTATTCTATCCGTTGAACTACGAGGCCTCCTTTAAAGGTGGCTACCTCCAGGTGGTTGCAAAAGTAAATGAATTTTGATTGTGAAGAAATACGGCGGCATCAAATCTGACTGAATTTTATTGCACCGGTTAAAGTCCAGGGAGCCTTGTGCGTAAGACACAATTTCTGCACAGGATTTTAAAGAAAGGTAAATTGGTTCTTTTTAGCTAATAGCGCCTTAATAAAAAGGATGTATAAAACGCTTAATTTGAGAAAAATGGAAACAAATTCATTTTCAATACTCGTAGTGTAAATAAACCAGAATAAATTGTGGGGGTTGGCTGAATATTAAGGGTAATTAATATATTTGCGCAGACTTTATTTCCTAACAACACATTCATCATGAAAGAGCAACTAAAAAGTAAACTTGACAAGATGCAAATGGAGGTAATCCGTGAGTGTCAAAATGTGGAAGATGTTCAATTGATGTTGGGTATTTTCAGCCAAATGAACGAGGCTTTAAACCAGATCCCAGATTCAATGAACAAACCAGCAGGTGCCAAAAGAGGCCGTAAGCCTAAAAACGCAGAGGCTAATTCCTAAGTTGATCCGTCGTTTTTTTGAAAGGGGTGAGAAACCAAATCATTGGTTTCTCACCCCTTTCTGTTTGCCGGCTTCTTCCGCAAAAACTCTTTAAAAAGAAGAAATCTAAACTAACAATAGTAACTCTATTAAGGCAGGGCTTTGCATCGCTTATTACATTTGCTCTGCACTCCCTTTCCCTAAAGGAAACCCGCGACCTTTCTTTTTGAGCCTTTCTGTTCCGTTTTAAGTAATCTTTTCAACATCCACAGGAATATTAGAGCAGTTGGCAAGGCCCTATTGTCAGCTTCAGGAAAATTTTCGAAACAAGTGCCCGCTTAAGGCAAATGAATAGCCATTATTCACGTATATGTGGCGTTGGAAGGTAACCCAAATGGGTACTCCCATTGAAGAGCATAGCTGAAAGGCTTCTGATTTTGATTGTATTCCATGGAGTCAACAGTGACCAATATTTCTCTAGCACCCCATGAGGCGGATGACACGCAGCCTGCGCTGCTGTTCATCCCTGATATTAGTGGCTTTACGCGTTTCATGCATGAAAACGGCGTACGGTACAGCCGTAACCTCATTGCAGACCTGCTGGAGATAATCATTGAGGCCAATATCCTGAACATGGAGGTGTGTGAGATCCAGGGCGATGCTATTCTGTTCTACAAACTGGGAGATCCGCCGGCCATTGACCAGCTGGTAAGCCAGTGCAAACAGATTTTCCTGGATTTCCAGAATTACCTGCGCATCATGGAGCGGGATGAGCTAATGCCCGGTCCCAAACTCTCAGATAACAAGCTCACCCTCAAAATTGTTGTGCATTACGGGCGCATTTCTGTGACCCAGATAAGAGACCATATCAAACTCATGGGCACCGATGTGATCCTGGCCCACCGGCTGCTCAAAAACAGCATAGAAGGCTCAGAATACGTGCTCCTGACCGAAGGCTATCTCAACACCCAGGATCCGGAGGCGGTAACCCAGAACTTTGAGTGGACCCAGCTGAAAGAGGGAATGAATGCCTATGACCACGTGGGAGAAATCCGCTATAAGTATGCTTTCCTCACGCCCCTGCGGCTGTTGGTAACCGATCCTGAGGTAGAGCACTCGCATAAGCAGTACCCCAATACCTTTCCCCTGAAAGACCGTATCAAGGCGCCGGTGGAGTTGGTGCTGCGCGTCATCCAGAACTACCGGCTTAAGCCCAAATGGATGCACCGCGTGAAGAGCGCCCAGATTGACACCAAAAAGATAAACCGCATTGGGACCAACTATCTCTGCGAGATGGAGAAGGGCGGTTCCATTGAGATGCAGACGCTGCAAAGCAGGGTAACCCCAGAGAAAATAGAGGTAATTGAGAAAATGGCGAACTTTAAGATGTTCCCTAATTCGCTTATTTTCTACTATTTGTACGAAGACAATGAGGAAACCAACGTTACCCTAGAGTTCCACTACAGCCGCGTATCAGTAGGCGATTATTTCTACGACTACTTCGGCCGCAAGCAGATCAAAGGCTTTATGAAAGCCTCTCTGAACCAGTTGAAAGCCCTGTGTGAGCAGATCCACCAGAACAGGAAGAAGTAACTGCTTTCAAACACTCCCTAAAACAGAAAGGGCTGCCATTTTAGGAATGGCAGCCCTTTCTGTTTTAGGGAGTAAACGGATTTTACCGGGCAATGGCAATCACAAAAGACACCACCGTTAAGATAATGCCTATCATGAATATGGTATAGGAAATACGCAGGAGGCGGTACTTGTTTTTCAGGACATCTCCCAGGTAATAAATATCGGTGATCATGTTGTTGTAGAGCGCATTCTTGTCGCGCATGATATCATGCATCCCGTTCTGGAAATCCTCCAGCGGGATTTTGGTGAAATTCCCGAAAAAGAGCAGGTTAATGCGCCGGCTGGTGAGTTTATCTGGCCGCAGGCGGAAACTGGTTACCTCGGGCTGCGCCGAGATAATGGCCGAGATAACCGAGGCCAGGGTGGTGGCCAGCAGAATCCCCACCGGGATCATCAGGATGGGGTTACGGGTGAACTCGGCCCCAATGATAGAGGACTTGGTACCCAGGTACGTGATGATGATGGACATGATAATAGCGTTCAGACTGATCATCATGTTGGCTTTGTTATCCGCAATGGCACTAAGACTGATGTGGGTGTCATACGTGCTCCGGAACATGGTCTCGATGCCTCGTTTGGGCTGGGCCAGGTTCTCGCGGTTCTTTTTCTCTTTCTTCTTTTTCTTCTTGGCCAATTCCTGCAGGTGGTTGCGTTGCGCCTGAATGTTTTTGCTGAGTTGCTTGGAGTATTTGGCCTGGGCCGGCTGCGTCCGGAAACTGACCGATAGCAGGAAATCCAGCTGGAATTGGGCCCACTCCAGGTCAGAGAACGTTCGGTTCTGGAAAATTTCCCACTCCACGCGCAGCAATTCGGCGGTGGCAAAGAAGGTGTCTTTCCCAATGTTGGCGATATCCGCATCTACCAGAAGGTCTTCAATGAGATGATGCGTGATCTGGCCTTGCTGGGTGGCCATGATACACTGGTTAACCTGCTCAATTTTTTCTTCTGGATATCCCTCCTCGCGCAGAAAAGCAGTAGCAATGTCTACGCTTTCTTCTTCGTGGTTCTGGTAGGTGCTAATGTAGCCGGTGTCATGAAACCAGGCGGCCAGGGTAAGGATCTCCATCTCCTCTTCAGATAGGTTGCATCCTTCGGCCAATGACTTGGCTTCCTTCACCACCTCAAACGTGTGTTTGTAGTTGTGGTAAACCAGCTTCTTTGACAATTTCTCCTTGAAAAGCGCGAACACGTAATTGCCAGCTTTCCGGATGAGATCTTCTTTTTCCATAGATTAGGTGAGAGCGGTACTGCCTGTGGCACTTTATCGGCAGCAGCAAGTGGGCTGTTGCTGAATGTAGATGAATCCAAAGGTCTACAACGCGAAATGTCCTTTTAAGGTTAGCAGAATTGCTGCTGGTTGGTTGGCTAACGGGGCTTAGGTAGGAAGTAACCCGGGTTTTAAGCCTGTTTTTGGCAAAACACCGGCAAAGTAAATTGGTGGTACTATTGCTTTGAAGTTCCTGAGATTCAGCACTGCTCAGATTCCGCTTCCTCCCTGGGCCCAATCCGGCTGAATTTTTTCTCTAACGCTTATTTGTTTCCGTGCTCTTTTTCAGAAAACAGGCCCAGAATAGAAGCTGTCTGAGCGCAGAGGCAAGCCACGGGGTCTCTCTTTATTTTCTCTAACCCAAAGCCTGCTCCTTACGTCATAGAGCAAATATTCTGTGAAAGCTATTTAAAGGAATCGGGATTATCCCAGAGGCCTTGGCTCCGTATAAAGAGCAGCTTTCCCGGATTGGAATGATTTCGGCCGCAATTACCCGGTCGGGCGCAGTAGTGGGAAGCTTTGCAAATCCTGTTCATGAAAAAAAAATACATCTACCTCCTTTTCTTTCCAATGGCTGTGATCTGGCTGATGCAAGCCTGTACCACAGGAAGACCTTTTTACGACCGCACCGTCACTAACTGGCAGGCACAGACACCCAAAGATTCCTCTGAAATTGTCTACTCTGTTTTCCTGATCGGCGATGCCGGCGCGCCTCTTACAGACAAACCCGACCCGACCTTGATGTTGCTCAAGTCGCAGATTGACGTGGCCGGCGAAAACAGCGCGGTGGTGTACCTGGGCGATAACATTTACCACAACGGCTTGCCAGAGCCAGACGCTTATGACCGCAAGACCGCCGAGGACCGCATGAAGGCCCAGCTCAACATCCTGAAGGGCTACAAAGGCGAGAAATACATGATTCCCGGCAACCATGACTGGGGCGGCGGCAGCGGCACCCCAGACGGGCTGCAGGCCGTGATCCGCGAGGAGCGCTTTGTGGAAGAATACCTCTCTGACAGCAGCATTGTAGTAGGCACCGATTTCTTTGTGCCTGGCAACGGCTGCCCTGGTCCGTTTGAGACGTTCATCTCAGAAGACATTGTGTTGATTGCCCTCAACTCCCAGTGGTGGCTGCACCCGTATGAGCGCCCTTACGGCAATGACAACGTCTGCGGCGTGGTGAACGAGGTAGACATGCTGGTGCAGCTGGAAGACATCATTTCCAAAAACCAGGGCAAAAACATACTGGTAGTGGGGCACCACCCCTTGTTTAGCGCCGGTATTCACGGGGGGTACTTCACGCTCACAGACCACCTGTTCCCCCTGACCATCCTCAGAAAAGGTTTTGTCTTGCCTTTGCCCATCATCGGGTCTATCTATCCGCTGGCCCGCAAGTACGGCGGCATCAGCCAGGACATTCCGCACCCAAGCTACCAAGCGTATATCAAAGGCTTGCTGGGCGTGTTTGAGAAGTATGACAACATTGTGTACGCAGCGGGGCACGAGCATAACCTGCAGTACTTCAAACACGGCAAACTGCCGCACATTATCAGCGGCTCGGGCTGTAAAACGCAGCACGCCCGCGACGGCGGCGATGCCCTGTATGCCCATAAAACCAAAGGCTTTGCCAAGATCAACTACTACCGCAACGGCGAGGCGTGGGTAGAATTCTGGACCTCAGAAAACGCCGGTGATGCCGCCGGGGTCATGACCTTCCGGATGCCTATGTACGCCAAAACCAGAACCGTGCAGGAGCACATTGCCGTTGCCACCGAAGACTACAAAGACAGCACCATTACTTTGCCGGCTAACCCGGTGTATGCAAACGGGGGAGGCGTAAAGAAAAGCTTGCTGGGCCAGCACTACCGCCAGGTTTGGGATACGCCGATAAAGCTTCCGTTACTGGATTTACAGCGCGAGAGAGGCGGTTTGACTCCTTACCAAAAAGGAGGCGGAAAACAGACGGCCTCGCTGAAACTCCGCAACGAGGAAGGCCGCGAGTACACCCTGCGCTCCATCAACAAAGACCCTACCAACGTCTTGCCTGAGGCCTTGCAGGAAACCTTCGCCCGAGATTTGCTACAGGACCAGATCTCGGCGCAGCATCCGTACGGAGCCCTCATTGCCGCCAGGTTAGCAGATGCCGCCGGCGTGTACCACACCAACCCTAAACTGGTGTATATTCCCAATGATCCGCGTTTGCGCCAGTACCTGGATGAGTTCAGCAACACCATGGCCTTCCTGGAAGAAGATGCCGATGAAGATCATTCAGACGTAGCCAGCCTGGGCAACGCCACTAATATTGTGGGCACAGAAAAAGTGCTGGAGCGCAGACGCAATGACAATGACAACCGCGTAAACGAGCAGGAATTTGCCCGAGCCCGCCTGCTGGACATGCTCATTGGCGACTGGGACCGTCACGAGGGCCAATGGCGCTGGGTAGAGACCCGTTCCGGCGAAGACAACCGTACCTACCGCCCGGTGCCCGAAGACCGCGACGTGGCTTTCTTCAAAGGCGATGGTCTTATTCCCTGGCTGGTGAGCCGCCGGTGGGCGGTGCGCAACTTCCAGAACTTCGGGAAAGATTACGCCGATTACAAAGGCCTCAACCTAACCGCCCTTACCGTAGACCGCACCTTCCTGTCCAGCGTAACGCGGGAGCAGTGGGTTGCCCTGGCCAACGAAATGAAGAACTCTTTGACTGACCAGGCCATTGAAGAAGCCGTCCGCCAGATGCCTCCGGAAGTGTACCCGCTTTCTGGTCCTGAGATTGTGGCTAAACTGAAATCGCGCCGGGATCTGCTGCCCAAAGTAGCCGAGAAATATTACGTGCACTTAGCCGAGGACGTAGACATTGCCGGCAGTGACAAACGCGAAAAATTTGAAATTAACCGCCTCAACAATGAGGAGACCGATGTCATTGTGCGCAAGATCACCAACCAAGGGGCGCTTGGCAAAGAGCTGTACCGGCGCAAATTCTTCCACGGCGAAACCGAGGAAATCAGGCTGTACGGCTTAGGCGGAGATGATGTGTTTGAGGTTACCGGCGATGTTGGCCGGGGCATCATGGTCCGGATCATTGGCGGAGAAGGAAATGACTCCATCACAGACAGATCGCACGTGAACGGTGGGGTACGCAGGACCAAAGTGTACGACTTTACCGGCGAGAAAAACGTGCTGAGCCTGAGCAGTGAATCGGAAGATAAAACCGAGGATTTTGAGGACGTCAACCTCTATGACCGCGATAACTACAAACTGGCTTACTTAGGGCCCCGGCTTTCTGTTGAATACAACGTAGACGATGGTCTGTTCCTGGGCGGTGGTTTACTGTACCGCAACCATAAATTCCGGAAGAAGCCGTATGCCTCTGAACATTACCTGCGGGCCAATTATGCGCTTGCCACGCGGGCCTATAACATCAGGTATGACTCAGAATTCAAGCAAATTTTCAATGATAAATTAGACCTGGGCGTAAAGGCCGCCATTTACGGGCCGCAGTACCAGATCAACTTCTTTGGGTTAGGGAACGAGACCCGGCAGGAGCGCGATGATATAGAATATTACCGCGTACGCCTGGCTCGTATGTTGGTGAACCCTACCATCAATACCAGTTTCACGCACTTTGTGAGGCTGGGAATTGGGCCGTTCTATGACCGGTTTGAGTTACAACATTACCCTGGCCGCTATGTAGATGAAATCTTCTCTGAAGACGTATTTGGCATGGAGCAGTTTACGGGGGTAAGGGCCTTTATGAACCTGCAGGCGGTCAGTACGCCGGTGAATCCACGCATTGGCTTGAAATGGCTGAACGAGGTTTCCTACAACCACCAGATTGGCGGAGAAGGCAAGAACTTTACCCGCGTTGGATCTGAGTTCATGTTTTACATCGGGCCGCGACTGCCGTTCCAGCTGACCTTGGCCGCCCGGTTTGGCGGGGCGCATAACTTCGGGGACTTCTCTTTTTACCAGGCCAACACCCTGGGCGGATTGACCAACCTGAGAGGCTACCGCCGTACCCGTTTTGCCGGCCGCAGCTCCCTGTACCAGAACACCGAGATCAGGCTGGAGGTCTTCAAATTCAACGTATACCTGTTCCCCGGCAAGTTTGGGGTAATGGGCTTGGTAGACCATGGCCGCGTGTGGGCCGATGGCGAAAGCTCCAATAAAATCCACCGGGGCGTAGGGGGCGGTATCTGGATTGACGTGCTCAAGCAGGCCGTCATCAACGCGACCTATACCGCCGGCGAAGATGAAAAATTGTTCAACCTCAATTTTGGGTTCCTGTTTTAGCAAGTCCTCTTATTCAACTTTTATGAAACGCTTTTTTATTCTGGTGGGGATTTTGGCTTTAATAGGAGCAGAAAGGCAGGCAACAGCACAGGGACTTTTCTCTGATGCCCTCCGCGCCGCCCGTGATTCCACTGACCCGCAGGAACTAGCCAACCCCTCTGTGCTGGGGCAGGGAAAAAGTAAAGGGGTGATCATCCGGTATGAGCGTCTGCCCCGGTTTGGCATGCATTCCCGGGGGCAACAAAGTACCGTGGAAGATGCCCGCGCCGATGTACTCCGCAGCAACCGGTTTGAGTTCAAAGCCTATGCGCCCTTGGTGAACAACCCGCATTTCAAGCTGGTGTTGGGCGGCGGCTACTTTCTGGAGGAGTTCAACTACAAAGAGCCCGAGACGCAGCAATATCCTTTGTACCAGCGGCTGGAAGACAAGAACCTGCGGTCACTGGACGGGCAGTTGGTCATGCTTAAACCCCTCAACCACAAGAATTACATCATCTTTCGGGTGAAGGGCGAGCTGAACGGCGATTACGGTAAAAATGACAAAATCAGCCTGACGCGCTACCTGAGAACCTCCATGGAAGCCATCTACGGCTGGAAGAAAAGTCCGTACCTGTCTTTTGGGGTAGGGGTGCAGTTGGGTTATGCCTTTGGGCGGCAGACCATTTACCCGGCCTTGCTCTATAACCGCACCTTCAATGATAAATGGGGCGTGGAAGCCATCTTTCCGGCCAACGTGACGTTCCGGCGGAATTTCTCAGAAAAATCATTGCTGTACATGGGCTACAGAATTGACGGGGCCACCTACAACATCAACATAGACACGCCGCCGTTCAACCAGTACGAGACCGTGGAACTGCGCAAGTCTGAAATCAAAGGCCGCTTGAGATGGGACCGCGAGATTTATGATTTCCTGTGGTTTGGGCTGGAAACCGGTTACCGGTACAACCACCGCTTCAACGTGTATGACGGCCGCCGGCGTGATGCCAATCCTTTGATTGAAACCCACATCAAAGACGCCGTATTCTTTAACGTAGAGCTCTTCCTGGTGCCGCCGCGCCGGTTCCTCAAGCAGTAACTTTAGCCTTTGTTTTGGGGCTGATTTCCTGAAAACAGCCCCAAAACAGGTTGCATAGAAAAGCCAGAAGCCCGCCTCTGAGAAGAAGCGGGCTTCTGGCTTTTTTGATAGTATATTTTCTAACCTTCCGCCTCAGGCAGGAGGCCAGCGGCAACGGCTTTTGCTTTCAGAAAATCATAGGCTTCGTACTGGGCTCTTACAGAGACCGAGGGATCGTCTGACACCCAGTACTGGTTGTCGGTGGTGCGGGCCTTTTGGTTATCCTTGCGGTGCAGGTCCAGCATCTGCCGTATTTCCTGCCTTAATTCCGGATTATACATCGGAAACGCTACTTCCACCCGGCGGCTCAGGTTGCGGTTCATCCAGTCGGCGGAGGCGATGTAGATTTTCTCTTCGCCCCCGTTACCGAACACATAGATGCGGCCGTGCTCCAGGAACCTGTCCACAATGCTGTGTACCGTGATGTTCTCGCTGAAACCCGGCACGCCCGGAATCAAGCTACAAATGCCGCGCACCAGCAGTTCAATCTTCACGCCCGCCTGGCTGGCCGCGTACAATTGCTTGATCATGCGGGTGTCTTGCAGGGCGTTCATCTTGGCGATGAGGTAGGCGGGTTTTCCTTCGCGGGCCAGTTGCATCTCGTGCTGGATCAACGCCTCAAACCCTTCGCGCAGGTTAATGGGAGCCACCAGCAGGTGCTCAAACGTTTGGTCTCCGCCGCCATCTACCAGGAAATTGAAGACCTTGGTGAGCTCGTTCGTAAGCCTTTCGTCTGTGGTGAAAAGCGCGTGGTCTGTGTAAATGAGCGAGGTTTTCTCGTTAAAATTACCGGTGCTCAGGTACGCATACTGCACAGCTTTCCCTTCTTCCTGGCGGGTAACCAGCCCAATCTTGCTGTGCACTTTCAAATCTGGTGAGCTGTAGATCACGTTGGCTCCGGCTTTCTCCAGTTTGCTGCCCCAGTAAATATTGGATTCCTCATCAAAGCGGGCCTTTAACTCTACCACCACCGTTACCAGCTTCCCGAACTCGGCGGCGCGCACCAGGGCTTTGGCCACTTTTGATTTATCGGCTACGCGGTACAGGGTGGCGCTGATGCTGGTGACGGCCGGGTCATTGGCGGCTTCCTCAAAGAATCTGATGACGTAGTCAAACTTCTGGTACGGGTAATGCACCAGGAACTCCTGCTCTTTCATGGCCGACAGGATGCTGCTGGCCTTCTCCAGGCCGGGGTGCGGCAGCGGTGGCTTGGCCTCATAGGAGAGATCAGGCTTCTGGAACTTAGGAAACCCGAAGAAATCACGGTAATTATGGTAACGGCTGCCTACTACCAATTCATCGGTAGTGATGCCAATGCGCTCCAACAGGGCCTGCAGCATAGGCTCCGGCGTGGCGGGGTCATACAGCAAACGGCTGGGGTGCCCTTTCTCCCGTTTTTTGAGGCTTTTCTTGATTTTAGCCATTAAGTTACCAGAGACTTCTTCCTCTATATCCAGCTCGGCATCGCGGGAGAGTTTCACGGCGTAGGCCTCAATCTGGGCAAAGCCGGGGAACAGTTCCGGCAAGCCCAACCGGATGACATCGTCCAGCAGCATGACGTAGTTTTCACCTTGTTCTGCCGGTAACTGCACAAAACGGCTGCCGTGTTTCTGGGTAGGAATCTCCAGAATGGCGTATTGTTCCTGGGCTGTTGCCTGCTCTGCCTTGGGTTTAAGGCGCACCAACAGGTACACGGTCTGGTCTTTGAGGAAGAGCGGACTTGGGTTGGTGCTGAAGATGATGGGCACCAGCAAGGGCTTCACGTTCCGGCGGAAGTACACCAGGGCCATGTTAAATTGACCATCGGTACACTCAGCCTCATTAATCAGGTGGATGTGCTCTTTGCGTAGCTCGGGCAACAGCTCGTTCCGGAACACCTGCCCAAATTCTTTCTGTTGCCTTGAAACCTCCTCAATGATCTTCTCCAGCTCCGCCGATGGGTCTTCTTCCAGTTTCTCGCGGGTTTTCTTTTTCAGGTTGACCAGGCGGCGCATGGTGGCCACCCGCACCTTGAAAAACTCATCCAGGTTAGAGGAGAAGATGGCCATGAAGTTGAGGCGCTCCAACAGGGGCACCCGCGGGTCTTTGGCTTCTTGCAGCACCCGGTAATTGAAAGCCAGCCAGCTCATGTCTCTGCTGATGAGCGGGACCGAGGGCTGGGCAGCATTGGCGAGCGTAGTTTCTGTAGGGGCGGTTGGTTCGTTGGCAGCCATTCAGGTGGAGTTATGCGTGGCAGCACGGGCACGCGTTAACGATAGTTTTTAGGGTAATCAAAGAAAAGTAGCTTGGAATTGTCTGGCGAGATTTCTCCCCAGTAGCCGCAGTCAAAACTGATGGCCACAATACCAGCGGTGGGTATGTTCACAATGCTTCTTTCCGGGAGCAGCAGATTGGCTATTTCCGTGAAGGTGGGGTTGTGGCCCACCAGCATCACATGGGTATACTCCTCCGGCAGTGACTGGATGAACATGAGCAGATCCTCAGCGGTGATATGGTACAGCTCTTCCTGCACCCCAACCTTCTCTGGGGCAAAACCAAGCTCCTTGGCTACCAGGGTGGCCGTACTAATGGCTCTTACCGCTGAACTGGAGATAATCAGATCCAACTTCACTTTCCTTTCTGACAATTCCTGACCTATCAGCGGAGCATCAGAGCGCCCGCGCGTGCTTAAAGGCCGGTCATGGTCACTCAGCTCCTCAAAGTCCCAGCTGGATTTAGCGTGTCTTAACAGATATAGCGTTTTCATTTGGCATCCAGTAAAGATGAAAGCCACAACTGACAGACAGCTGTGGCTTTCATCTTTACTGGATGCGCTGGAAAATAGTTGTGCTTTGGAAAGCCTGCCTTGCGGAGTTTCTGTCTGCACTCTGGACGGATGCTCACCCTGGGAACCAGGCCTCCCTGGCAAAGGCTTTCTGGTCTGTTTCGGGCTTGTTTTACTTAAAACAAGCCCGAAACAGACGCTATTCTACATGGGGCGCATTGTTAGGGTACCGCTCAAAGTGGATCCTGGAAACCTGCTCTACCAGCACCTGGCGCATCTCATCAATGTTGTTCCGGTTGGTAGCCGAAATGAAGATGGCCGGTGTGTGCTGCTTGGCCAGGTAAGACGATTTCAGTTCGTTAATGTCTGGTCGGGCATCTGGGTGGTCTTCTTTCAGTTCCTGCTCCCGTTGCTCCAGGTAAAGGTCGGTTTTGTTGAAGACCAGGATGACGGGCTTTTCGGCAGACTGAATATCTTTCAAGGTATCGTTCACCACTTCAATGTGCTCCTCAAACGACGGGTGCGACACATCCACCACGTGCAATAACAGGTCAGATTCCCGGATCTCGTCCAGCGTGGACTTGAAGCTTTCAATCAGTTTGGTGGGCAGTTTTCTGATAAACCCTACCGTGTCTGAGAGCAGGAACGGAACGTTGTCAATCACAATCTTGCGCACCGTGGCGTCTACTGTGGCAAAGAGTTTGTTCTCGGCGAAGACATCGGCCTTGGCCAGCAGGTTCATGATGGTGGATTTGCCCACGTTGGTGTATCCTACCAAAGACACGCGCACAATGCCAGACCGCGATTTGCGCTGCTCAAAGTTCTGCTTCTCAAATTTCTCCAGCTTTTCTTTAAGCAAAGAGATCTTGTCACGCACAATCCGTCTATCGGTCTCAATCTCGGTTTCACCGGGACCACGCATGGCCACGCCCCCGCCTCGTTGCCGCGATAAGTGAGTCCAGAGGTTGGTCAGGCGGGGCAGCAGGTACTGGTACTGGGCCATTTCCACCTGGGCGCGGGCCGTGGCCGTTTGAGCCCGTAGCGCGAAGATGTCCAGGATGAGCAAGCTGCGGTCAATGATTTTCACACCCAGCTCGCGCTCCAGGTTGCGCACCTGCGATGGGGAGAGGTCATCGTCAAAGATCACCATGTCTACGTTGTGCTCTTTCACGTAGGCCACAATCTCCTCCAGCTTGCCCTTGCCCACGTAGGTTTTGGAGTCTGGCTTGTCCAGTTTCTGGATAAAGCGCTTGAGGGTTCTGGCGCCTACGGTCTCGGTGAGGAACGCGAGCTCATCCAGGTACTCCTTGGTTTTCTCGTCTGACTGGCGGTATTCCGGAACGGCTACCAAAACAGCGGTCTCCTGTTCTTTGGCCGTGATGTATAATTGGTTTTTCATGTAGTTCGGTTACTTTTTAAGCAAAGTGGAGTAGAGCGCCAGGGCCTCTATTTCCTGCTCCGATAATTGGGAGCCGAAGCCCGGCATAAGCCCGCGTCCGTTGGCAATCACTTCCCGGCGACCCTCCACGTTCAAGGTGCTCAACTGCAGGTTTACCGCCCCGCTGGCGCCTTTCTGGCCGTCTTCTCCGTGGCAGTTGGCGCACAGGTTGTTGTAGATGGCTTTGGCGTTTTCCAGTTGCGTTCCTTCCAGTTGAGACAAAATAGGGTGGCTGGCCTTCTCGGGGTCAGGAGAGGCGGTGCCAATCTCTCCGTTGGGGGAGACCGATACCGCTTCACCTTTATCAGGACGCATTTTCAGGCTTTTGGTTTCGGCCACGCCATAGACATAGAGAAAGATCAGTACCCCGGTGGCTGTCAATAGCTTATTGTGCTTCCTGATGCCCACAATAGAAAGGGGAATGGCTGCCAGCACCAGCACTGCTTTCACAAACAGCCAGGTTGGGAGCGGGCCGTTGTAGCTGAAGGCCAGGTACCCACCGGTAACGAGGGTAAGGCCGCCAAACACCATGTCCAGCATTTTGGTGGAGGAACGGGTTCTGTTCAGGTGGTCATGTTTGTTCAGAAACAGCAGAAACGCCTTTACCAGAAACAGGATCAGGAATAGGATTACTACCAGAACATGGGTATGCAAGAAAGCGGTGGTCATAGAAATAAAACGGCAAACCGAAGGCTGGTTTCGGCGCAAAATAAGCACAAAGGCCCTGAAAACCGACAAACCAGAACAGTTTCTGTCCGTAGGTGCAGGTTGCTGCCGAATCTGCTGCTATCTTTGTCTTTTGCTTTATACTACCCCATGCGCATTGCCATTGTTATCAACAAGTCCTGGAATATCTTCAATTTTAGATTAAGCTTAGTGAAAGCCCTTCTGGCCGCCGGGCACGAGGTGGTGGCCATTGCCCCGGAAGATGCTTATTCCGCTAAACTGGTAGCCGAAGGATGCCAGTTTGTGCATCTGCCCATGGAAAGCAAAGGCACCAATCCGTTCAAAGACATGCTGCTGGTGCGCAAATTCCTGAAGGCCTACAAAAGCGTGCAGCCCGATGTGATCTTGCAATACACCATCAAACCCAACATCTACGGCTCCATTGCGGCCAAACTGGCGGGCATTCCTACCATCAACAACGTGTCTGGCTTGGGGACGGTTTTCATTGTGCAGAACCTGGTGTCCAAGATTGCCATGGCGCTGTACCGGTTCTCGTTCCAGTTCCCGGCCAAAGTCTTCTTCCAGAACTCCGATGACCAGGCCCTGTTCCTGGACCGGAAACTGGTGCGCGACTCCATCACCGAAGTCATTCCCGGTTCGGGAATCAACACCAAGAAATACCAACCCGCCGCTTTCAAACGCCGGGAGCCTTTCGTGTTCCTGATGGTTTCCCGGGCTCTTTATGAGAAAGGTCTGGTGGAGTACGTGGAGGCCAGCAAAATCCTGAAAGTGAAATACCCAAATTTGCGTGTCCAGTTGCTGGGTGCCATTGACGAGGAAGGTAACATTGGCATCAAACGGGCACTAGTAGAGCAATGGGCCAACGAAGGATGGCTGGAGTACCTGGGTACCTCAGATGATGTGGCCAGCGTAGTGCACGGCTCTGACTGCGTGGTGCTGCCCTCTTACCGCGAAGGAACCCCGCGCACCCTGCTGGAAGCGGCCGCTATGGGCAAACCCATTGTGACTACCAACGTGCCTGGTTGCAAGGAAACCGTGGTAGACGGCTACAACGGCTATCTCTGCGAGGTACGCAACGGCGCCGATCTGGCCGCCAAAATGGAGCAGGTCTATCTACTATCAGACCAGGAACTCCAGTGCATGGGCCAGAAGAGCCGCCGCTTAGCAGAAGAAAAATTCGACGAGAAATTTGTGATTGATCGCTATTTTGCGGCCATAGAAGGTGCTACCGGGAAAGTAGCCAGAAAGATAAAATAACAGATCCTATGCAAGTAAAGAACTACCCAATTGCGGGAGTATTAGAAATCACGCCCAGAATTTTTGCCGATGACCGCGGAGCTTTCCTGGAAACCTTCAGCGCGAAACTGTTCGCAGAAGCCGGTGTCACCGAGACCTTTGTCCAAGATAACCTGTCCATTTCCAAAAAAGGTGTGGTGCGCGGGCTGCACTTTCAGAAGCCACCCTTCGCGCAGGCGAAATTGGTGAGCGTGACCGTGGGCAGAGCACTGGACGTGGCGGTAGACATCCGCAAAAATTCACCCACTTACGGGCAGCACGTGACTTGCATCTTAGACGCCGAAAAACGGAATTCCTTTTTCATCCCGGTTGGCTTCGCGCATGGGTTTGTAGCCCTGGAAGAAGGCACCATTTTCCAGTACAAGTGCAGCAACTACTATCATAAAGAATCGGAAGGTGGTCTGCTGTGGAATGATCCGGCGTTAGCCATTGATTGGGGAATTGAAACTCCTTTAGTATCTGAAAAAGATGAAATTCTTCCTACGCTTGAGAACTTTGATTCTCCTTTCTAATTGAGAATTCAGCCCCTAAACAGAAGCCTCTGCCCACAAGCAGAGGCTTTTTTTATTGTCTGTCTGTTTTAAGCACGGGTTGTGAAAAAGGGGCAAAAACAGCTTCTCCGTTCTCTCAGTTGCTGCAAACACTAAACTTCTGCAGTCCCTTCACTAATCGCCGTAAGGCCTTCCGCCTTTACTGGTTTTCCTCTCCTTAAACTTGAAAGCAGTCGCACAAATTGGGTTAGGCTTAGTTGCATTTTAAGGGTTAGTTTTTAAAAACAGGGCAAAAACGGCAAGAAACGTAGTATAAAATTTACCAACCTCCCACAATACAGCTCTTCTTCCTTACAGAAATATCCTAAAGTTTTCCTGTTTTAAAATTATTTTAATTTTTTATAATACTTATAGGGGATTTCTTCTTTAGCCCTGTCTATCATCTCTAGACATGAGTGATGTTTTCCTTTAAGGAGATGAGAAAAGGGTGTACGGAGCGCGCTGATTTCTTTCTGGCTCCCCAAAGCGGCTGCTCTTTGGAGCGATAAGCCACTTTGCAAATGCCCGGTTGCCTCAACTCCTTAGCCTTGCATCATTCCTGCCTTTCTCAGTGCAACTACTTCCTATAACCTACCTTCAGCTAACCCTTGCCAATGAAGCGCTACTGTACCAGATTTTCTCTTGCGTTCTTTGTCTTTCTAGTAAATGTGCTGCACCTGCAAGCGGCACCAGTCAAGCCAGCCAAACCTGTTCACTTCATCCAGAACCGGGGGCAGATTCAGGCGGTAAATTCCAGTGCTCGGGTGGCGTTCACGGCTACGGTGCCCGGGGCTACGCTTTACTTCACGCCAGACAGGGTGGTGTATAACTTTCAGCAAAAAGAAAGTACCGGTAAAAGCAAAACCCAACAAGTGGTGATGCGGTTAGTGAATGCCAATCCGAAGACTAAGATCCTGAGCGAGCAGAAAGCGGGGGAGTTCTATAACTACTATTTGCCCCATTGCCCGCAAGGCATTACCGGGGTGCCCGCTTATCAGCAACTGGTGTACCAAGAGGTGTACCCTAACATAGACTTGGTCTTCCATGCCAATCCTGAGGGGGTGAAATATGACTTTGTGGTGCACCCGGGCGGTAACCCTGCCGATATCCAGATGCAATATGAAGGAGCCACCGACATCAGCATTGATGCCAAAGGGCACTTGCAGATCAAGCATCCGCTGGGAGGCATTCAGGAGGAGGCGCCTTATACCTACCAGAAAAAGGAAGGCAAAGAGGGAGCGGTTCACTCCAACTTCGTGCTTAAAAGCAAGAACAACATCGGTTTCAAGGTAGGGGAGTATGACACTCAAAAAGACTTGGTCATAGATCCCTTCGCTACCTATTACGGAGGCTCCCTGTTGGATGAAGCCACTGATGTAGCCACCGATGCAGCGGGCAACATCTACTTCACCGGTAAAACATACAGTGAGGATTTTCCTACCCAGATCATTGGCGGCGGTTACAACCAGACGCAGCATGGCGGCGCTTATGACGCGTTTTTGGTAAAATTCGATAAAAACGGAGTGCTGAAATGGGCCACCTATTTTGGCGGAGGCAGCAATGAGGAAGCCAATGGCCTGGCCGTTGATGCCAGCGGCAACGTGGTGGTCACCGGTTATACCTCCAGCACCAACCTGCCCAGATTAGCAGGCGGCGGATACGAACAAACCACGCTCAAAGGAAACCAGGATGCTTTCATCCTAAAAATGAATTCCAACGGGGTTCGGCTTTGGAGTACCTATTACGGCGGCGATGAAGAGGAAGAAGGAACCGATGTAGCCATTGACAACTCCGGGAACATCATTGTGGTGGGACGTACGTACAGCACCAATTTCCCGGTGCAGGCGGTTGCCGGAGGGTATAACCAAGCTACCCGGGGCGGCGGTTCCAGCCGATGGAGTGACGATGCGTTCATTCTGAAGTTCAGTGCCAGTGGTGTCCGGCAGTGGGCTACGTATTATGGCGGAGCCGAGGAAGAAATAGCCAAAGGGGTAGCCACCGACCAGAACGGAAACATTTGGGTAACGGGATCAGCCGAAGTCGGCATGCCGCTGCACACCTTAAACGGCGCCTATAACCAGACCTTTGCCACCGGTTCTTCCAACGGAACCGATGCTTTCCTTCTAAAATTCTCGCCGGGGGGCGTTCGGCAATGGGCAACCTATTACGGCGGCAGGGCCGATGATTCCGGGGAACGCATTGCCGTTGATGCGGCCAACAACGTGCTGGTGACCGGTACCACCTACGGCATGTCTTTCCCGCTGCAGAGTTTAACCGGCGCATACAACCAAAGCACCTTCGGGGGCGAGAGCGATGCCTTTATCCTGAAATTCACCAACGGGGGAGCCAGCACTTGGGCTACCTATTACGGTGGTCCAGACGAAGACCTGGGCAGCAGCATAACCGCCGATAAAAGCAATAACATCTTTGTGGTTGGTTCTACCAACGGAGTAGCATTTCCAACCCAGGCCATTGCCGGTGGGTTAAACCAATTGCAAGGTTCCGGGGATGATTATTCAGATGGGTACCTTTTGAAATTCAATGCCGCGGGGGCTCGCCAATGGGCTACGTATTACGGGGCAACCGGGGAAGAGATCCTAAAGGGCGTTGCAACAGATGCTGAAGGGAATGTGGTAGCGGTAGGTTCCTCGTTCAGTACAGACTTACCGGTGGTCACCAACCAAGGAGGCCATAGCCAGGGGGGAAGCCATACACAGCGGGTTGTGGTCCTGCAATTGACCGGGGCGGGCAGGCTGTCTACCGGGCAAACCGCCCAAACCATCACGTTTGACCAGATACAAGACCGGGAAAGCTACGAAACACTAACCCTGAATGCCAAAGCCAGTTCAGGGTTACCCGTTTCTTATTCCGTTTCTGGTCCTGCCCAGTTATTCAACGGCAATTTGGTTTTACTGAATGGGTTCGGGAAAGTAACCGTTACGGCCAACCAGAACGGGAACAGCGTGTATGCCCCGGCCCCGGCGGTGGAGCGAAGCTTCTGCGTAAAAATTGTGATGCCGGAAGACATTGACGTGGAGGGGAATAACTGCGTGGGAACCCAAACGTACTCGGCCGGTGAAGTGGAAGGAGCCATCTACAAATGGACGGTTTCTTCCGGCGGAACCATCCTGAGCTCTACCAAGGATGAAGTGACCGTACAATGGGCCAGAACCGGCAAGCACACCCTCACCCTTACCATCTCCAGTGACTGCCAGCCAACCGGAATCACCAAGACGTATGAAGTAGACGTTATTACCAGCCCCAAGCCCGGAGCCATTGCCAACCTGGTACCAGCGCAGAATGCGGCTAATTTGTCTTTGCCGCTCACCTTCTCCTGGGGCGCTTCAAGCAATGCCACTAGTTATGACCTGTACATCTGGCCGGCAAGTCTGGCGAATGCGCCTTCTACCCCTTTTAAAGATGATCTGGAGGGTACCACGGTATCCATCACTTCTGGTTTGACCAATGGCGTAGCCTATAAGTGGAAAGTGGTAGCCAAGTCTGAGTGCCAGTCCACGGAAAGTGCGGTACAAACGTTTACCCTGGGCTGTACTCCTCCGGCGCAACCCGCTGCTATTTCCGGTAAAACCGAGGTTTGTGCCGGAATGGAAATTTACTCCGTCGCCTCAATCAATGGAGTCACTTACAACTGGACTCTGTCAGGCGGGGGAGAGGTGCAAGCCGTGGAAAACCTGGCGATGATCACCTGGAAAACGCCGGGTACCTATACCCTTACCGTCACCCCGGTAGGCTGCGGCATTGCAGGTACCCCGCGCTCCATTCAGGTTACCGTGAAGCAGATGGCGGCACCGGGTCAGGTAAGCAATATGAAGCCGGTTACTGGCAGCGGGAATCTTTCGCTTCCGCTTAGCTTGTCCTGGTCTGCCGCCGCCAATTCTACGCTGTATGACGTGTATGTGTGGCGCGAAGGTACTACCCGTCCTTTCTCGCCGGTGAAAGCAGACTTACAGGCCCTCTCTGCCTCCCTCACCGATGATGATGTCAACATCATCAATGGGGTTACCTATAACTGGCAGGTGGTAGCCAAAAATACGTGCCACCAGACCGATGGGCCCATCCAGACGTTCATCATCAACTGCGTTGCACCTCTGCAGCCAAGCGTCATTTCCGGAAAAACGACCGTCTGCCTGGAGCAGCAGCAATACCGTGTAGAACGGGTAGAAGGAGTGACCTATACCTGGTCCGCGTCAGAGGCCGGAATCATCTCGGGCAGCGGCAACGCCGTTCAGGTGACCTGGACCAAACCCGGAACGCATACCTTGACCGTGACCCCATCGGTGGGCTGTGGCCAGAGCGGGCCTGCCCGTACATTGCAGGTGACGGTACAGAACGTACAGCTACCTACTGCCATTACCAACATGCAGCCGGCCTCCGGAAGCACCAATCTTTCTTTACCGCTGAATCTCATCTGGGCGGCCTCAACCAATGCCACGCAGTATGATGTCTACGTCTGGAAAGACGGCACCACAAGACCAAGCGCACCACTGGCAGATAACCTTACTACTACCTCATATTCCCTCACCACCGGGTTGAACTATGGCGAGGTTTATAAATGGCAGGTAATAGCCAGGAACAGCTGCTTCCAGGTGGAAAGCGTAGCCCAGACCTTCACCCTCAAGTGCGTTACCCCAGGTCAGCCTTCGGCGATTACAGGCGTGGCCAATGTTTGTCTGGGTGTTCAGCAGACCTACAGTGTGATTCAGGTAAGCGGAATCAGCTATACCTGGTCTACCAACGGGGCCGGTACTGTGTCCGGAACCGGAAACATGGTGCAGGTTACCTGGAACAAGGCCGGTACCCATACCTTGACCGTAACGCCTTCGGTGGGTTGTGGACAGGCAGGTCCGGCGCGGACCATACAGGTAACGGTGCAAGATCCGCCTGTTCCGGGAGTAGTTTCCAATATGAAGCCGGTAAACGGAACTACCAATTTGCTGGTACCTTTTGATCTTTCCTGGACCGCTGCTCAGAATGCCACTTCCTATGACGTATACCTGTGGCCCGATGATGGAAAGCCCCGGCCAGCGTTCCCTACCTATGATAATGTAACCGCTACTACGGTACGGGTGACCAGTAGCATTCAGTACGGGGTGCAGTACAAGTGGCAGGTGGTGGCCAAGAATGCCTGCAAGGAGAAAGAAGGACCCGTTCAAACTTTGAAACCGTCCTGCCTGCCTCCCTATAAGCCAGAAGCCATTACAGGGGTAGTGAACGTTTGTCCGGGTATTTGGAAATACCAGGTTAAAAACAGCAACGGCGCCACGCACAGGTGGCAAATTTCAGGAGGTGGCACCAAGACCGAAGACAACCAGGAGGTGACCATCAACTGGACTGCTTTGGGTACCTACACCATTACGGTTACACCGGTTTCGGCTTGCGGAGCCGCAGGAGAGCCCCAGACCCTTACCGTGGTGGTAGGCAACCCGGTTACTCCGGCGGCAGTCACCAGCATGAAGCCGGCAAATGACATGAAAAACGTGCTTCCCTCGGCAAGTCTCTCCTGGGCGGCGGCGGCCAACGCCACTTCCTATGATGTTTATATCTGGCCAGCGTCAGAAGCTACCCGTCCAAACCATCCGTTTGTAGCTAATGTAGAGGAACCTGGGTATACCATTCCGCCAGCGCGGCATCTTGATTCAGACGTGGCGTACAAATGGCAGGTAGTGTCTCGCAACAACTGTAAGCAGACCGAAGGACCTGTTCAGACGTTCCATACCAGACCTCTGCCAGATTTGGAGGTATTGAACAAGTCTGTACAGGCAACGGCTACCAGCGGTGGCACCATTCCGGTGAGTTGGGATGTGAAGAACACCGGAAAAGCCGGAACAGGCAGTGCCCAGTGGGTAGACAGAGTGTACCTGTCCAGCGACCTGGATCTGCGCGCCGATGAAGACGAGTTGCTGGGCACCTTCCCACAGATGACGTATCTGCAGCCTGGCCAATCGTACCGGCAGGTGCAGGAAGTGAAATTACCTTCCACGCCGGGTACCTATTACCTCTTTATCATCACAGATAATGAGCACGCCAACTGTAGAGGAGACCTCACCGGTGATAAATGCTCTCTTGACCGGCTGATTGGGGCGCATAACCTCCACGAGGCCAATGAACAGAACAACTACGCATACCAGCTCATCAACATCCAGACCGGGCCAACGGCAGACTTAGAGATGATTTCTGTGGGGGTACAATCAGAAGTATTCAACGGAAGCACTATTGACGTTTCTTATAAGGTTTTCAACAGGGGCGAAGCCAGTGCCCTGGGTAAGAAAACGTATGCCAGTGGAGTAATTCCTCAGACGCAAGTGCTTGGGGGAAGAGGCGCCCGCTTGGGAGCCACCGCCCATTGCTATGATCATTACTGGCAAGACGGCATCTACCTGTCTACGGACAAGAATTTCTCCCCTGAGACAGACATCTACCTGGGTGCCTCGTTTGTGAGCCTGAAAAGCACCACTCAGAAAAACGCCTGCGGTGATTTTGCTGGCATTCCGCTGCCCACTAAAAAGGACTATACCCTGGTTACCCCGGTCACCTTGCCGGTAGATAAGTTAGGGAAATACTACGTGTTTGTGGTAGCCGCCGATAAAGACGGAGTAGATGAAGGGGCGCGCCTGAGCAACAACGTGATGGCCAGCGGGGAAATCAACATCAAACTGACGCCTCCACCCAACCTGGAGGTAAGTGCGCTCACCGTTCAGAACACCGGGGTTGCCGGAAAAGAGGCTACTTTCTCCTGGACAGTGAAAAACAGCGGAGCCTCCGCGCCAAGGGCTACAGAAAATGTGTGGCATGATCACCTGTACATTTCCAAGGAAAGCACCTTTGACAAGGCTACCAGCATCAGCCTGGGCAAATTCTACCATACCGCCGGTCCTGATTTCGTGGGCAACAAGGGTTCCTACACCGAGACCAAGAGCATCCGCTTGCCAGACGGAATCTCCGGTACGTATTATGCCTACCTGATCACCGACGAGGACAACAAGGTGTTTGAGCACACTTTTACCTCAGATAACCAGAAACGAAGCGATAAACAGATCAACATCTCCGTGGGAAGTTACGCCGATCTGGAAGTGCTCAACATTGATATGCCAGATGAGGTAACTGCCGGGCTTGAGTTCAAAATCAAGTACCAGGTGAAGAACAACGGTACCGGTAAACCAGCCGGGGTGTACCAGGACCAGACCTCTTATTCCAGCACCACCACCTGGGATCCTACCAAAAGCCTGAAGACCCAGAACTATGACGGGCAGCCAGAGCCAAAACAGACGCAGAACAGAGAAATGATCGTAAGAGCCCCTTATGCCATAGGCGATGCCTACTTCTTTGTGCAGACAGATTTCTCGGGCAAGGTTTACGAGAATAATGAGGAAAACAACCTGAAAACGTACGGCAAGAAAGTGACGGTGAAATATGCACCTCTGGAACCAGACCTGAAGGTGACAGACTTTACCGTGCCGCCGGTGGCCCAGGCCGGAACCACCATCAAACTGGATTGGAAAGTGTCTAACATAGGAAGCGGTAGCCCCGAGGTTTCTACCTGGTCAGATGCCGTGTACCTTTCCAAAGACCGGACTCTGGACGCCGGAGATAAGGTTCTCTTCTCTAAATACTTCCGCAGCGGTGGCCTGAACCCGCGCCTTTCTTACGACGCTACGTATTCCACCGAAGTGCCGAAAGGCCTGTCCGGAACCTACTACCTGATTGTACTCACGGACCCTGACAAACTGGTGACCAATGATCCAGACCGCAAGAACAACCTGGAAATTAAAGAAATCATCTTATCAACAGCTCCGCCGGCAGACCTGGTAGTGACTAAGATCGAGGCTCCGGCCGAAGCCTACGCGGGCCAGTACCTGAAGGTGAAGTTCACCGTCAAGAACCAGGGCCAGGGAGTAGCTTCCAGCAAGTACCCAGATCTGGCCTACTGGCGCGATGCCGTATGGTTGGGATTAGATCCGGCTTTGGCTTCCAAGGCTACGAGCCAGACGCTGGGCAGCAACCAGAAAACAGACCCGTTGGCGAAAGGCGATTCTTATACAGACAGCATTGAGGTGCAGATTCCAACGTACCTCAACGGCGAGTATTACCTCTTTGTGCGCGCCGATAACCAGGACATGGTGTTTGAGCATGACAAGGAAGAGAATAACCTCTCAGTGGCCATTCCGGTGAAGATCACCACCGCACCTCCGGCTGACCTGATCGTGGAGAAAGTGAACCTCACGCCAAGCGTTTACCTGGGCGAAAATCTGCAGGCGGCCTATACCGTGAAAAACGTGGGCACCGTGCCGGCCGTGGGCAACCTGCGGAATAGCGCCTTCCTCTCCGCTGATGGTAACTTGAACCCGGCCTCTGATGTGCTGCTCAACTATGGAGAAACCCGCATCAACCTGGAGCCTGGCAAGTCGTTCTCCGGAACGTTGATGGCGCCGGTACCCGGTTTGCTGCCTGCCAACTACCAGGGAATCCTGCTCACCAACTCCAGCAACGCTGTTGCTGAGAATAACCTGAATAACAACCAGAAAACAGGAGACGCGCCGGTCAACGTGAAAATCAAGACGCTTTTCCTGAATGTGCCGGAAATCGCGCCGCTGAAGCTGAATGACCAGTTGTTCTACCAGGTAGCCGTTACCGCTGACCAAGATCTGTTATTGACCCTGAACAGCGACCAGGAGTATGGCCTGAACGAGGTGTACGTAGCCTACAACCGCATTCCAACGGCCGCCAACTTTGACTTCAAGTATTCAGACCTCAACCGACCTAACCAGAAGGTACTCATTCCGCAGACCAAAGCCGGCAACTACTATGTGCTGGTAAGGGCCTCTTCAGGGTTCAGCGGAAGCCAGAACGTTACCTTGCTGGCCAAGTCACTGCCTTTCTCCATCATGGGCATCACGCCTAACCGCATGGGGCAGGGCAAGGTGACCGGTACGCTGCAAGGAGCCGGGTTCCGCCAGGGCATTCAGGTTACCTTGAAAGGTGCTAATGGTGCTACGGCAGCAACCGCTCAGGTAGTGAAAATGGTGAGCAGCATGGAACTGCAACTGCGCTGGAACCTGACCAACACACCAAAAGGGATTTATGATGTGGTGGCCACCAATCCTAACAACCAGCAACAGGTGCTGGCCAAAGGAGTGACCGTGGAAGAGATCAAGCCGTACACGGTAGACTACATTCCGCAGGCGCCCAATGTGCTGCGTAAGGGCAAAGGCGGCTTGTACACCTTCTCGTTCCGCAACACGTCTAACGTAGACATTCCGGTGCTGCACGGCAATTTCACCATGCTGGATGATGCCGAGGTATCGGTGGAGAAAGTAGAAGGAAAATTCCTGACCGGCTCTGACTGGCCGTTGGCCCCGGGCGTACCCAATTCAGATTACACCATTGTGGGCGGCTCAAAACAGGTTCCGTTTATCGCCCGGAATGTGGCTCCCGGCGAAAAACTGACCATCGCAGTGAATGTTGGGCTGAAGGATTTCAAACTGAACCGCTTCCCGCTCACCGTGCAGTTGATGGCGTATCCGCAGGAGTATTTCATGACTAACCTCATTGAGCAGATTGAAATCACCAGACGGGCCATCCTGGTCAATCCGGAGCTGTTGAATGCACACAAAATTGATGGGCTGGTTAACCTGGCAGGCAACCAGCGGAAATTCGCTGACCAAGCCATTGCTCCTCTGTTCGCCAACGGGTTCCTGGCCACCGCCGATACGACCGGCTTTGATTTTACCTGTCCAACCTGCGGTAGCGTACCTGCGAACAACCAACCCGATGAAGCAGAAGAGCAGAACCCAGAGGTAGTAGCGTTTGACTATGACCCAGGGGCGAGCCCGGGATCCATCATCATGCCTACGGCCACCTTTGCGCCGGGGCAGGATTACCTGTGGGAGATCAACAAGTACAATGGCTCTGCGGGGGCAGATCCAGGCTGGGATCTGATCAAGATCAATGGTCGTTTGAACATCACGGCTACGGCCCAGAACCCGTTTGTGATCAGGGTTTCCTCGCTGGATTATGACAATTACCCAAGCTACCTGGCAGGCTGGTACCCGGCTGTGGATAAGTGCTGGCCCATTGCCGTAGCCGAAGGCGGAATCACCGGCTTCGCCGAAAACAAATTCGCGATTGACACTTCGCGCTTTGTGGCCCACAACTATACCTACAAAGGCAAGTTCTCGCTGCGGGTGACCGGCAACACGTTATACCTGTGTTTTACCGCTTATGTGCCTAAACCAAGCGAACAAGGCGTGCCGGGTGCCCCCGGCGGATGGGGCGAAGCCGGAAGCCCCGGCGGGCAAGGTGGTGCTGGCACGGGAACTGTTGGACCGGGCGCAGGTGGCCCCGGGGGAGCCGGTGGACCAAACGGCGGTGCGGGTGGACCAGGCGGTAAAGGCGGACCGGCAGGTCCAACGGGCCCTGGTGGGCCAGGCGGTCCTGGTGGACCCGGTGGTCCGGGTGGTGGCCAGGGCGGCGGTGGAGGTGAAGGTGGTCCAGGCCCGCAAGGCCCGGGTCCGGAAGGTCCAACCGGTCCTACAGGTCCGGTGGGTCCAGAGCAACCAGGCCCGCCTCCGGGAACCCCTCCGGGTACGCCTCCGCACAGAAGACCAACTTCCAGACCAAAAGGACCGGGTTCTTACCGGTACAGCAAATCGTACATTCCTGACTGGCCTCAGCAGCCGCAGCAACCAGAAGATGACGTGGAACCGCCCACCGATCCGAAGAAGTGTGACGAGACGCTCTTCTCAGCCGATGACTGTAAGAAAAGCCTGGACTACTTAAACCAGGTGGTCAAAGTGCGTACGGGTGCCAGTGATCCTTACTCAGCGGCAGTGGGCATGGTTTCTACTTCCATTTCTGATTGTAGAATAAGTGCTGCGGTGGGTATTGCGGGCGATGGACTCAATAGCTTGATTGCCTCCGTCTCTACGGGTGGGCCAAACCCAATTGTGCTGGGCGTAAGCACCGGCCTGAATGTGGTGAAATTTGGCCTTTCCTGGGTAAACTGTGCAGAAACGGATCCTTGGAAAAAGCAGATGATCCAGTACATCATTGACGGAATCAGCTGTCTCAATGGTTCTTCGGGCATAGAGGTGGCCATTAACATCGCAACCTGTGCCGGTAAAGCCCTTTGCACGGATATTGTGGCTTCCTGTGACCCGAACGAGATCATAGGACCGGTAGGCTTCGGGCCGAACCGCATGGTGGCGGCTACCATGCCGATGAGCTACAAAGTAACCTATGAGAATGACTCAACCCTGGCCTCGGCACCGGCGCAACGCGTACGGGTGAAGGTACCGCTGGATGCTGATTTGAATCCGCTGAGCTTTAGACTGGGTTCCTTTGGGTTCGGGCCGTTCACTTTCAACGTGCCGGCAGATGTCGCCAGTTACCAGACTACCTTGGCGCTGGCCGATACCTTGGGCTACAACGTGGAAGTAACCGCCGGGGTAGACGTACTGGAGAACGAAGCCTTCTGGATGTTGCAAACCATTGACCCAGCTACCGGTTTACCACCCGCAGATCCGTTGAAAGGCTTCCTGCCGAAGAACAACGCCAGCGGGGCCGGAGAAGGCTTTGTGACCTACACCGTGCTGCCGAAGAGCGCCGCTGCCACCGGAGACACTATCCACGCCAGAGGCTCCATTGTCTTCGATACAAATGACCCGATTATCACCAACCGGGCCCAAAACATCCTGGATGCGAAAGCGCCGGAATCTAAGGTAGCGGATCTGCCAGCCATTGTGGAAGCCTCTACGGCGGTAGCGGTTACCATCCAGGACGAGGCCAAAGGCAGCGGGGTGCAGTCTTATGACCTGTACGTGTCTGAAAACGGCGGTGCCTTCACCTTGTTGAAAGAGAAACTGGCGCCAACCGCGGCCTATGCGTTCACGGGTCAGCCGGGCAAAACCTACTGCTTCTTCTCCATAGGCAGAGACAACGTGGGCAACCTGGAAGCCATGAAATTTACCGGCGAGGCTTGTCTGCTGGTGAAAGGCAATGACAATACCCGCAAAGTGGCCGTGCTGCAACCGAACGGCGGCGAGCTGTACTGCCCAGGTTCACCGGTTAAGGTAACGTGGGGAAGTCAGGGCGTGCAGAACGTGAATGTTTTCTACTCAACCAACGGCGGACAATCGTTCCAGAGCATCGCCACAAACCAAGCGGCTACGGGTTCTGTTAACTGGACGGTTCCTGCCACGTTGGCCGCCTCTGACAACGTGGTGATTAAGGTGGAAGACGCCGCTAACACCAATGTGAAAGACGTGAGCGATAAGCCTTTCTCCGTGGGCATCACCACGCCGGTGAATGCCGGGGCAGACCAAACTATTTGCCAGAACCAGGCGGCATTTGCCCTCAGTGGTTTTAGCCCCGAAGGCGGAAAATGGGCCGGAAACGGCGTAAGCGCCACCGGAACATTTGACCCGGCCACCGCCGGCGTAGGAACCCATACGCTCACCTACACGGTGCAAGTGAACGGCTGTACTGCCACTGCTACGAAGAAAGTGACCGTGACAGCGGCCTCGGCGGTGACCTTAGCGGCCATTGCCCCGGTTGCAGAATCTGCGGCCCCGTTTGCCTTAACCGGTGGTTCACCGGCCGGAGGTACCTACACCGGGATGGGCGTTGTGAACGGAACCTTCAATCCTGCCCTGGTAGAAACCGGAACCTTCACCATCACCTACACCGTGAACGGAGACTGCGGTGCCTCGGCCTCCAGAACCATTGCGGTGAACCCAGTGATTCAGGCACCCACCACGCTTGCCGCAGAGGGCATCACTTCTACTCAGATCGCTTTAACCTGGGCAGATAATACCACCTCTGAAACAGGCGTAGTAGTGGAGCGGGCCAACGCGCAGAACGGACCATTTACGGTAGTGGCTACCTTGCCGGCCAACACCACCGCCTACACCGACAATGGCCTGGTAGCGAAAACCACGTACTACTACCGCGTGAAAGCCATCAACGCCACCAACGCGCAGTCTGAGTACAGTGCCGTGGCCAACGCTACTACCAAGAACAGCATCACCGGCTCGCCGTACGGTCTGGGCAACGCCTTCGTGAAACTGTATCCTAACCCAACCCGCGACAAGGCGCAGGTAGAATACACCTCAAGCAAAGGCTCGCAGAAAGTGACCATCATTCTCTACAACGCGGTGGGTACGCCTATCCTGGAGAAAGAAGTGAAGGTGCAGAATGGCTCGTTCAAAGTTGAGCTGGATCTGAGCGACCTGGCCAGCGGTGCTTACTTCATGAGGCTGATTGACAAAGACCAGATTTTCTACAACACAGTGGTGAGACAATAAAAAGCTTGCCCATCAACAAAAAGGGAGACCATGTGTATGGTCTCCCTTTTTGTTGGCAGATAGAAGTGGCTACCGTTTGCGGGTGTTTTCAGAAAAACAGGCTGAAATCGTTTGTGAGAACTCCTGCAGTGCCGGCGAGTTCAACCCTCACAGGTCTTGAAGACCTGTGAGGGTTTTTGTTCCTGTTGTCTGGGCGATTTGGGAAACGCCGTTTGCGGAAGACACTCGTAGGAGCTGCGCACACTACGAGGTCTTTGGAGCCTACCTGTTCCCGCAACTGAGGTCTATTTTGGCAATGTGCTGGCGCGAGTCTCCAGACTCGTGCCGCTGGATGAATGGAGTCTCCAGACTCCCGAGTTCCGGCTGGTGGTTTATTGCGAGTCTGGAGACTCGCTTTATCCCAGGTCACGAGTCTGAAGTCTCGCGCCAGCTTTTCTATCATTTAGACTCAGGACTCAGAATTCAGAACTCAATAAGACCCCGTAGTGTGCGCAGCTCCTACGAGTGTCTTCGACAGTAGCGTTTCAGGCCTGTTTTCCTAAAAACAACCCAAAAGCCACTACAGCAAATTCACCACCGTCTCCAGGCCAATCCCGCGGGAGCCTTTGATGAGCACGTGGCTGTTGCGCACGGGATGATCGGTGAGCCATTGTTCCAGGGCGCTTTTCTCGGCGAAGTAGCGGAAGTCGGGGTTCACCTCGGCGGCGTAGCGCATTTCCTTGCCGCAGAGAAACACCTGCGCGAAGTTCAGTCCATTCAGTTGCTCGCCTAAGGCGCGGTGCTCGGCTTCGCTTTCCTGGCCCAGTTCCAACATGTCGCCCAAGATGACCACCTTTGATTCACCGGCCATCTGCGCGAAGTTGGAAACCGATAAGCCCATAGAGCTTGGGTTGGCGTTGTAAGCATCCAGCAGCACGGTGTTAGTATCTTTCTGTACAATCTGGGAGCGATTGTTGGTGGGCACGTACCCGGCAATGGCGGCGTTGATTGCCTCGTGCGGCACGCCAAAAAACTGCCCGATACACGCAGCAGCGGCCATGTTCTCAAAGTTGTAGGAACCCATCAGGTGGGTATGCACTTCCTCTCCGTTGGCGGCGCGGTAAATCACCTGTGGGGCGGCCTGAAGCAGTTCGGCGGTATAATCATCTTCGGGTTGGTAATAGGTGACTTTCTTGGCTATTCTGCGTACCATGCGCATGAGGTGTTCGTTAGAAGTATTCACAAACACAGTTCCATCGGCTTTGTCCAGGTGCAGGTAGAGTTCGCTTTTGGTGCGGGCCACACCCTCCAGGCTCCCGAAGCCCTCTAGGTGCGCCTTGCCAATGTTGGTGATAATGCCGTGGGTAGGCAGCGCATAAGAGCAAAGCTCCGCGATGTCGCCGGGGTGGTTGGCACCCATCTCAATGATGGCCAGCTCGTGCTCCGGCTGAATGCTGAGCAAGGTGAGCGGCACACCGATGTGGTTGTTGAGGTTCCCTTTGGTGCAGAGCACGTTGTATTTCTGGCTCAGGACCGCATTAATGAGTTCTTTAGTAGTGGTTTTACCGTTACTTCCGGTAATGCCAATAAACGGGATGTTCAATTGCAACCGGTGGTGCAGCGCCAAAGCCTGTAAGGCCTTGAGAGAGTCTTCCACCTGGATGATGTTAGGACCCGTGATAGTTGGGTCTTGCACAACGGCATAGCGGGCGCCTTTGTCCAGGGCCATTTGGGCAAACTGGCTGCCTTTGAAGTTAGGCCCGTCTAAGGCAAAAAAAAGGGTGTTGTCTTGTTCGGCCCGCGAATCAGTGCTTACTTTCCGGCACTCCAGATATTTCTGATACAGGTGCTCTATTAGCTCCGCCATAGGATAGATTGCTTTGTCAAGTCAAGGATACGAATAAATGAATCGAGCATTAAAGGTACTAGCGTTTTTT
The DNA here is from genome assembly GCF_017355955.1 of Sabulibacter ruber. Taxonomy (GTDB): domain Bacteria; phylum Bacteroidota; class Bacteroidia; order Cytophagales; family Hymenobacteraceae; genus Nibribacter; species Nibribacter ruber_A. The sequence continues at coordinate 1,010,236 of NZ_JAFFID010000002.1, forward strand.
TTAAGTTGGATAGGTGCGCTGGGGCAAACCGTCCTGGCCCAGGCACCTATCAGACTACAAGAGGTGACCGGACCCGAGCTACGGAACCAGGCCGGACAAGCGCTACTCCTGCCGTGGGCGGGTGGGTTCAATAGCCCGCAGTTCTCGGCCATTGACCTGAACCGCGATGGGCAGCAGGATTTATTTGTATTTGACCGAAGCTCGCAACAGGTAACCACTTTTCTGGCGGTGCAGACCAATGGGGTATGGTCTTACCAGCACGCACCGCAGTACGAAAACGCCTTTCCATCCGGCCTGCGTTTCTTTGCCGTTCTCCGCGATTTCAACTGTGACGGGGCTCCAGACCTGTTCACGGCTTCTAACCTGGGCTTGGTGGTGTACACCAATACGTCTTCGGCCAGTATAGGGCTCCAGTTTGACCTTACCCACCCGGTGGTGTATTTCAATTCAGGGGCCAACCTGTTGGTGGGTTCTGAGGACATGCCCGCCATTGTAGACATGGACGGCGACGGCGACCTGGACATTCTTACCTGGGAGTGGACGCACGGCACCGTACTGGAGTACTACCGGAACGAGCGGGTAGAGCAGGGGCTAGGCTGCAATTCGCTTACGTTTACCCGTGTCTCTACCTGGTGGGGGCAGGTGACCCGCTGCGTAGGTTCCTGCAACAACTACAGTTTTGGACAAACGTGCCCGTCAACGGAGCACATTGGCGGTTCCAGCGTATTGCCCCTGGATTTGAATGACGATGGCGTGCTGGACCTGGTGACCGGCCATGACGATTGCCCCGATCTGGTGAGCCTTTACAACACGGGTACCAACCTGCAGCCTAAAATTACCAGTGCCGCTTACAACCTTCCGCCCGATATCACCGGCCAGCAGTTCAGTGTTTTCCCGGCGGCCTATTACCTGGATGTGACTTTTGATGGCCTCCCCGATCTGGTGGTGGCGCCTAACATGACTTCCAACTCGCACCAGAACGTGAACCTGAAAAATTCGGTGTGGGTGTATGCCAACAGCGGTACCGCCGCCAAGCCCCGGTTCAACAGTCCTAAACAGCCGTTCCTGCAAGACCAGATGGTAGACGTGGGCGAAGGAGCTGCGCCCGCGTTGGCAGACCTCACCGGCAACGGAACCCTGGATCTGCTGGTAGGCAACACGGCGGTTCTGGAGAATGGCCGCTATACTGCCTCCCTCACGATGTACGAGAACAAAGGCATCGCCCGCCAGGCTGCTTTTGAAGCAGTTGCCATAGATTACCTTAGCTTTTCGGCGCAGAACCTCACTTCCCTCAAGCCCCAGTTGGTAGATTTGAATGCCGATGGGAAAACAGATTTGGCCTGGAGCGCTTACCGGCAGTCGGCAAATACCGTGGAATTCAGGTACATTCTGAACGAAGCCCCGGTGGGTCAGCCCGCCCAGTACACCATGGCGAATGCCGTGACCGTGCCCGGCATTCTGCTGTTCAGGGGTGATACGCCGTACTGGTACGATGTGGACCGTGACGGGAAGATGGACGTGCTGATTGGCCGCGCCTCCGGCGGATTAACCTACTACCGAAACTCGGGTACCCTTGCCACCCCTACCTGGACCTTGGTCTCTGAAGCGCTTGGCGGAATTACCGCCGATCCGGAGCGTAACCGCTTGCAGGTCACCGTCACCGATCTGAACCGCGACGGCCAACCCGATCTGCTTGCCACCGATAACTCCGGTCAACTGCGGGTGTTCCCTGCTTTTCAGGCGCATCTCACCGGCTCATTCCCCGCAGAGGAAAGCGTGCTCTGGATACCGTTCAAGCAGCAATACGGAAAAGCCAAGTTCGGGCCAGGGCTGGTGATCGCAACGGGAAATCTGGACCAAGAGGAAAATCAGTTGCCCGAGCTCATCTTAGGAACCCACGCCGGCGGCCTTCGTTTCCTGAAAGCCATCTCTGAACCGCTAAGCGTGGAGAGCCTGCAAGAAGAGCTAGTCGCCATCAAACTCTTCCCCAACCCCGCAGATAGAGCGGTGCAACTCATCACGCCCAAAAACGCCACCTACCAACTACACAACGCCGCCGGAGCTCTGGTTTCTAAAGGAAAGACATTGGCCGTCCAAGCCTATTACATCTCCACCGCAGCCTTACCGGCAGGTCTTTACTTCCTGCGGGTACATTTGGTAGATGGCCGCGCCGTGACGCATAAGTTGGTGGTGAGGCACTAATGGGTATTTCCTGTTTTTAGCTTGATTTCAGGAAAAGGACTTTTGAATAGAAATGTTATCTCTCTCATTTGTCATCCTGAAACGATCTTGTGGCAAGCAGTAATAGCGTTTAGAAGCACAGTCACAGTTCGCTACCAAGGTCCTTTCAGGATGACACAAAGGAAGACATTCCTTCATCTTATCATTCACTCAATCTCTCATTCACACATTCACACATTCACTCAATCTCTCATTCACTCAATCACACGTGGATCGTGAACGCATCAGCGTCAATGTCCCAGGGGAGTTTCTGGCGGGTTTCCTCCAGGTGCTGGCGCGATAAGGTGAGGGTGGTCAAGGCTTCTTCGTGTTCATGGTGGGTCAGTTCCTCGCCCAGTAGGTTGTAAGCGGCCGAGTCGCCGGAGTAGGCGTGACCTTTGGCATCGGTGCCTACGCGGTTCACGCCAATGCAGTAGGACAGGTTCTCAATGGCACGGGCCCGCAGCAGCGTTCTCCAAGCCAGGCGGCGGCGGTCTGGCCAACTGGCGATGTAGATGAGCACATCATACGCAATGGGCGTGTTGCGCGACCAAACCGGGAAACGCAGGTCATAGCACACCAGCGGACATATCTTCCAGCCTTTTAAGTCTACGATCAGTTTCTCAGTGCCGGGAGAATAGGCCTCGCACTCACCCGCCATCCGGAAGAGGTGGCGTTTGTCATAGTGCGCATGGGTGCCATCGGGGCGCATCCAGACCACGCGGTTGTAGTAGTTTCCGTTTTCGGTGATGATCAGGCTGCCCATGACCACGGCGTTCCGCTCCTGGGCCATCTGCCGCATCCAAGCCACCGATTCGCCGGTCATTTCCTCGGCCAACGCGGGCGCGTCCATGCTGAAACCAGTGGTGAACATCTCGGGCAGGATGATCAGATCCGTTTCAGGGAGTTGTTGTATTTTGTCCTGGAACCTGGCTCTGTTGGCGGCGGCATCGTGCCACACCAGGTCTAACTGAAGAAGGGAAACACGCAGATCAGACATCTGTTTCATTAGAAATTAAGAAGTGGAAGTTAGAAATTGAGGCGGTTGTCCTTGATTTTTCTGGGACAGGAGAACTTCTCCATTTCAAACACGATAAAAGTACTCACTTCTGTTTACACCAAACAATCCCCCATGGAGATACAAAAGAAAAAGATTGCCATTGACATGGACGAGGTCATGGCCGACCCCATCGAGAAATTCATCAGACTATACAACCGCGACTGTGCCTTGGAACTGACCTTAGAAGCGTTGCACGGAAAAGACATCCACGAGGTAGTGCCGCCTGAGCATTCCAGCAAAACCTGGGAGTATATCAATGCCGAGGGCTTCTTCCGCGACCTTAACGTAATTCCAGATGCCCAAGAGGTCATTCAGGCGCTGTGCGAGAAATATGATGTCTTTATTGTTAGCGCGGGCATGGAGTTCCGGAACTCGCTTATTGACAAGTTTGACTGGCTGCAGGACCATTTCCCGTTCATCAGCTGGCGCAACTACGTGCTGTGCGGCGACAAAAGCATCATTGGTGCCGATATCATGATTGATGACCGTCCGCGCAACCTGCGCACTTTCACCGGGGAACGGAAGATGCTGTTCACCTCGCCGCATAACGTGAACATTCATGAGTTTGAGCGGGTGAGTACGTGGAGGGAAGTAGCGGAGAAGTTATTGTAACGTTATGTCGTTTCAGGGCTGGTTTCAGGAAATCAGCCCTGAAACGGGTTCATGGTTCAAGTCTGTGACTTGGACCTACCATGGTCTGAAGTTTGCAAATCAGTGAGGCGCTAGCCGCAAATTCACTCTTGCTCTTTTATAGCGCGGAAGTTACTTCCGTGGCTTTCTTTTTTATTGCTGCTTTGCCAGCCATTCGCCGTTGTTGGTGTTCTCACCAACGACCCAATCTGCTCCTCAAGCCGCTACTCCCTACTTCCTGTCTTCTAACTTTCGGGTTGCAGCTGCGCTCTGCGGGCGTTTGTCACTTTTCTCCTTGATGAGAAAAGTAACCAAAAGAATCAAGAAGCCTCAAACTCGCTGACGCTCAAACAGTGAGGCTTCATTTCGGTACCACCTGGTAAACGCTATTTGTTGCATAGGAAGCGTGGGTCACTGCCACTGGGAAAGCCTCTGCTTGCCCCCAAGCCCCGGTTGGGTTACGCAGGCGCCCAACCGGGGCTTGGGGGCATTCTGCTTCTTGCTGTTGGTGCCGCTGCAATGCCTTCATCGTCCTGCGGACGGCCATAATTGATTTCTACCGTTGAATTCTGCCGTTGTTGGTGTTTTCATCAACAACCTGAACAACGCTCCTCAAACGCTAAGTCCCCCTTTGAAGGGGGTAGGGGGATGATTACACCTGCCAGTCCTCCTTATTTCTATGGCGCGGAAGTCACGGAAGTAACTTCCGCGCCATAGAGGCGGCACCCCAATGGGATGGCCCTAAAGCTCAGAACTCAGGACTACAGTTGGCACAGCCTTTCTGCCGCAGCCTTCAAAGTCTCTTCTTTCTTCGCGAAGCAGAAGCGGATGACGCCATTGTCCAGGCCGTTGTGGTAGAACACGGATACGGGGATCACGGCCACACCGGCTTCTTTGGTGAGCCATTGTGAGAATTCTACGTCTGATAAATCAGAGATTTGGGGGTAGCGGGCGAGTTGGAAATACGTGCCGGCGCTGGGCAGTAGCTCAAACTTGGAGGGCTGCAACAGGGAGGTGAACAGGTCACGTTTCTGCTGGTAGAACTGGGGCAGCGTTAGGTAATGCTCCTGGTTATCTAAATAAGCAGCGATGGCGTGTTGGAGCGGTGTGGCGGTGCTGAAGGTGAGGTACTGGTGCACTTTCCGGAACTCGGTGGTGAGCAGGGCGGGGGCAATGCAGTAGCCTACTTTCCAGCCGGTGGTGTGGTACGTTTTCCCGAAGGAAGAAACTACGAAGGACCGCTCTGCCAAAGCGGGTACCGTAAGTACGCTCTGGTGCGGCTGCCCGTCAAAAACCATGTGCTCGTACACCTCGTCGCTGAGGATAAGGAATGGGTACTTTTGCGTGAGTTGCGTGAGCGCCTCCAGGTCTTCTTTTTGCCATACGGCGCCGCTGGGGTTGTGCGGCGAGTTGATGATGAGCAGGCGCGTTTTCTGGGTGAGCTTTTCTTCTACCTGCTGCCAGTCTACGCTAAAATCCGGGAAGCGCAGGGGCACAAACACCGGTACGCCGCCGCTTAACTCAATGGCCGGCACATAGGAGTCATAGCAGGGCTCCAGCACCAGTACCTCATCGCCGGGCTGCACCACGGCGGCAATGGCAGCAAACAGCGCCTCGGTAGCGCCGGAGGTGACGGTGACCTCGGTGTCTGGGTTGGGTAGGTGGCCGTACAGCAGTTGCGTTTTCTGGCTAATTTTCTGGCGGAGCAACGGTAACCCGGGGCTGGGCGCGTATTGGTTGAAGCCAGCCCGTATGGCCTCCGTCACCAAGTCCACCAACTCCGGCGGACAATCAAAATCTGGGAAACCCTGTGACAAGTTAATGGCCCCGTGCTGCTGGGCCAGTTGGCTCATGGTAGAGAAAATGGTGGTACCTACGTTGGGTAGCTTGCTCTGCAAAGAAATGCTCATGCGCTTTCGGCCTGTTTTTGTGAAAATAGGCAAAAAACAGATTAGGCCAACCTAGCCATGCAGCGTGGCCTGCACAATCTCTTGTAGCGTGGGCACTACTTCCATCTCAAACCACGGGTGGCGCTTAAACCAGGCAATGTTCCGCGGCGAGGGATGAGGCAGAGGCAGGTACTTGGGCAAGTAATCACGCCAGGCTTCTACGGTTTCGGTGAGGGTGGCTTTGGCGACGCTTCCCAGAAAAGCCTTTTGGGCGTAGGTGCCTATGAGCAGGGTTAATTTGATGTTGGGCAGCAAGGGCAGTAACTGCGGATGCCAGTGCTGGAAACACTCAGGGCGGGGTGGTAAGTCGCCGGAGCGGGCGGTGCCCGGATAGCAGAACGCGGTGGGCACAATGGCTACGTTCTGCTCATCGTAAAATTCCTGGGGTGAGAGGCCCAGCCATTGGCGCAGGCGTTTCCCGCTTTGGTCGTTCCAGGGGATGCCGGTGGCGTGAACTTTGGTGCCCGGGGCCTGGCCCACAATCATGAGTTTGGCCGAGGCCGCCGCCCGCAGTACCGGACGCGGGCCGTGCGGTAAATGGGCGGCGCATAGCTGGCAGGCTCTTATCTGGGGCAGCAGTTCTTCTAGCATGAAAGGGTAAAGCAGGGTTTTGGGGCAAATTTCGGGAAGATAACGCCAAAACGCTTGAGGATATTTTCTGCCTTTTCTTTCCCCCCTGAACAGTAGACCAAAGGCTTGGGTTGTGTGCAGCAATTCCGCATGGCAACTCAGGGGTGCCAGAAGCGAACGAGGGTAACGTAAGGAAAGTAGTTACGCAAAAAAGAAGTCGATGCCTGATGGCACCGACTTCCCGGCACTGTTATGAAGTTGTTTCTAGGTGTCCAGTAAACCATCGGTAGATACCTCGTCTTCCGGAAAAGCTCTCAGAAGCAAGATGGAGATAGCTACGCTGGTCACGGCAAGGGTAATCATGAGGGCTTTCATCTTGACCAGAATGAAAGGCTACTGATTAATAGTACCGTGGGTTATTGTCGCGGTTGTAAGGGAAAGAATCGTCTCCGCTGTCGGTTTCGTCTGACCAGCGCGGACCTCTTTCATAGCCGCGGTCATCGCGGGAGCGGTACTCATGGTTGTTCCGGCGGTTGTCCTGATCGTTCCAGCGGTGATCACGATCGTTGTCATGCTGGTTGCCTGACCGGTTGAACATGTTCTGTACGCCGTGTTTGATGTCATGCCAGGCTTCGCGTAAGCCTTCGCCCATGTCGCCAATCACATCGCCACGGTCGCGGTCTGCACGGCGGCCATCGTTACCGGTGTAGCGGTGCTCGTCATACCAGGTGTGGTTTCCGCTGCCGTAGCGGTAGTCATCGTCTTTGTAGCGGCTGCGTGAGCCCGGATATTCATTGTACGGGTTAGAGTCTGGGCGAGGCAGTTCATCGCGTACGCCGCGGGGCTCCATGTAGGCACCACGGTAGTAGTTCTCGTTGGAGTCATCGCGGCGGCGCTGCTCATTGACTCTGTTGTCTGAATGGATGCGGTCGTGGCCGTGTCCGTAGGAGTCCTGACGGGCCGAGTAATTACCGCGTCCGTCGCCGTACGGAGACCGGTTCTGGTTCTGGTTATTGTGGTTCCCGAAGGCCGGTCTGTCCTGGTGCTGGTTAGAGGAGCGGGTGCTGTTGCCCCGGCCATCGCCGTAGTTCAGGCTGTTGGGGTTGCGGTACACGCTGTGCTCGCGCTCGCCGTAGTGTTTGCCTAAGCTGCCGCCCAGATCTGCATTGGAGTTGCGCTGGTGCGAATCTTCTGGGAAGTGGCTCCGGTTTTGGTTGCTATACCCAGTATGGAAATTGTTGCCGTTGCTCCATTGGTTGTCATGCGAGCGTTGGGTAGGTTGGTTGCGTTGTTGGTCTCTTTGGTACAATTCACGACCAACGCGGTGGTTTTCAATCTCGTCATTCTGTTCCGGAGATTGCCAGTTTCTTTGATTATCCTGCATGGTAGTAATTTTAAGATTCTAAGAACAATGCCCCTGTTTGCGAGGCGGATAGGTATATGTACGGTAGGCTTGCCAGAGGGTTAAGTTGGGCTATGCCGGGTTGGCGGTTTTTGCCTTATTTCTGTAAATGCAGGCTATAAACAGACTTTTTCAGAACCTTTGAGGCAAAAAACAGTAAGAGCAGGTGACAACTTTTTTAGCTCCATTTATGAAAAGATATTTACCTCTGCTGGGTGTTTTCTTGTTGTTTTTTCTGGTGATGTCTGGGTTTGCCTACGGGGAGCCCCGCAAAGAATCAAATGTTTCTAAAACGGCTTTTGTGCAGCAGGTAGCACACGTGGCTTCTGAAACCAACATGCACCCATAACGAGGGGCTGAGGGCTGCGTAAGCTTTCAGAAATGCCTCTTACACCAACAAACCAAACAAAAAAGCAGAAGGGCGGCCCGTTCAGTACGGGCCGCCCTTCTGCTTTTCTTAAGCGTTATCTTGTTATTGGAAGTAGTCTTGCAGGATTTCGCGCACATGGGCTTCTTCCAGGGGTTTGGAGATATGCTGCTGTACGGCGTTGTATTTCTTCAGCTTTTCAAGGTCATAGAAGCTGGCCGAAGACGTAAGCATCATGACCACAATGCATTTCTGGGCAGACTCGGGTAGTTGGTGGTACTGGTCCAGGAACTCAAATCCATCCATCACCGGCATTTTAATGTCCAGGAACATCAGGTCTGGGAGGGGCTGGTTGTTGTCAATGGCGTTGGTCAAATACCTGAGCGCTTCTTCTCCGTTGGTGACCACTTCAATCTGGTCAGTAATGTTCATACGGGTGAGAAGCCGTTTGTTCAGGTAGTTGGTGGTTTCGTCATCGTCTACCAGCAAAATCAAGTTCAACCTTTTCATAGGACAAATATAGAAAGCCAGTAGGCTATTAAGCGTTATTTTTAAAATAAATAGTAAAGGTGGTGCCTTGGCCTACTTCGCTTTCCACCTCTATGCGGCCTCCGTTTTTCTGCACAATCCGGTTCAGAATATACAGTCCCAGGCCAGACCCATCTACGTGGTTATGGAAGCGCTTGAACATCTGGAACAGTTTGGCGCCGTGTTTCTCCAGGTCCATGCCCATGCCGTTGTCCTGTACTTTGAGCACAGTGAAGTCGGCCTGCTTGTAGGTGTGCAAATACACCTCCGGCACTCTGTCTGGGGAGCGGTATTTCACCGCATTACTGATAAGGTTGTACAGAATACTTTTCAGGTTCACGCGGGAGAATACCAGCGTAGGAGCCTGGGAGAAGTCACAGGTTATCTTGGCTTTAGAGTTTTGAATAAGGTCCTGGATGCTGAGTTTTACCTCGTCTACCAACTCAGAGAGCGAAGATTCCTCCAGGTGGGCATCAATCTCTTTCTGCACCTTCACAATCTCGGCCAGGTCTGAGATGGTGGTATTGATCTGCCGCAGAGACTTGTTGAACATACTGATCAAGAGTTCTGCGTCTGGGTCATGGAACGTGGCATTCTGGGTAAGCTCCTGGAAAATGCCGGCCATGTTGATGATGGGCAACTTGAGGTCATGCGAGGCGGTGTAGACAAAGCTGTCCAGGTCTTCATTGATGCTGCGCAACTCACGGTTGGTCTGCTCCATGAGAGCCTCGTTCTGTTTCTGGTCTTCAATATCGGTGCAAGTGCCAAACCACCTGATGATGTTGCCCTCCTGGTCGCGCAGAGGCAATGCCCGGGCCAGGAACCAGCGCCAAGTTCCGTCAGAACTCCGCTTAAAGCGGTACTCAATCTCGTAGGGGGCACCGGTCTCCAGGGAGTATTGCCAGCGGGTTGCGGCACGTTCCTGGTCATCTGGGTGCAGGAGTTTGTTCCACATGTCTTTGCCTTTGCTGGTCTCCACGTCATAGCCGGTAAAGTCTACCCACCGCTGGTTGAAGTAGTCATGGTAGCCCTGGGCATCGGTGGTCCAGACCAGTTGCGGCATACTTTCTGCCAGGAACTGGAACTGCCGGATGCTTTCCTGCAGGGCCAGTTGGGTTTCTTTCTGGTCGTGGATATCGGTGTGGGAGCCTACCCACATGGTAATGTTGCCCTGGGCGTCGCGCATGGGTACGCCTCTTACCAGGAACCACCGGTACTCTCCGCTTTTGCTGGAACGCCACCGGTTTTCAATGACAAAGTGCTGCCCGGTAGCCAGCGAGCGCTGCCACCCCGTGTTGGTAGCTTGCAGGTCATCTGGGTGGATGTATTCTTCCCAACCCCAGCCGGTGAGTTCCTCACGGGTGCCTCCTAAATAGTCATACCATTGCTGGCTGTAGTAATCTATGTACCCGTCTGGCTTGCTGGTAAAGGTCATGTGGGGCAGGGCATCCAGGATCTGGGTTATGCGGTCATGGGAAGCCTGAAGTTCGGCGGTGAGTTTTTCAGCTTTTTGCTTGGCCCGTACCCGTTCAGTTACTTCCACAATAAGCATCATGACGCCTTCCACCGTTTGGTCCTGGCTGAACAAGGGTTGGTAGATGAAATCAAAATACCCTACTTCCAGGGTGCCGTTGCCCTGGCGGTCAAGATAGGCTTGCTGCTCATTGCCCCGGTACAACTTACCGGTAGCATACACTTTCTCCAGGATGTCAAAATACCCCTGATGCTCTAATTCTGGAAGTGCCTCTTTGAAAGGTTTGCCTACAATGTCGCGGCCACCAATGAGTTGTCTGAACAGTGGCGTGGCGAAATCGCCTACCCAGTTGGCACCTTTGAGAACGGCAAACTGCACCGGGGCCTGGGCCAACATGCGTTGCACGTAATTGTCCCGCTCCCGCAGGGTTTGCTGTATGTCTTTCTGCTCCTGAATGTCTGTGTCTACCCCAATCCAGGCCTGGATATTTCCCTGCTCATCATGCAGCGGTGTGGCACGCATGGTAAACCAGCGGTACTGGCCGTCTGAGGCTCGCTTCAGCCGGGCCTCGTTCACGTACTCCTGGCCGCTCTCCAGCGCCCTGGCCCAGATAGCGGCAGTAGAAGCCAGGTCGTCTGGGTGTACTACTTTGTCCCAGCCCTCATCCGGGCCCTGATTGCCGGTGTAGTCATACCAGGCTTTGTTGAAGTAGTAAATGTAGCCATCGGCACGGGCTACCCAGGCTATTTCCGGGATGCCCTCCAGCAAGGCGCGTACGTGATCGGCGCTGGCCTTCAGTTCCGCGGCATACCGGTTTTTCTCTGTGAGGTCCAGCATGGCCCCAATCATGCGCAAGGGCTTGCCGTCTGCATCACGGGAAATGAACCCACGGTCCAGGATCTCGGCGTAGGTACCGTCTGCCTTCCTGAACCGGTATTCATCCTGCCAGGTGACGCCGTCACCGTCAATGACCTCATGGATGCCGTCTACCACGCGCTGGGCGTCTTCTGTATGAATGCGGCTGTACCACGAGTTTACATCATGCTCTATTTCTTCTTCTTTGTACCCAAAGGTGATTTTGAACCCGTCGTTCCACCAGATGGTGTCATCGGTTAAATCCCAGTCCCAGATAACGTCATTGGTGGCTTTGGCAATCAGTTCAAAACGCTTCAGGTTCTCTCTGGCTTGCCGGGCCTGGCTTTCTTGGTATTCAATGTCTACCATGGTACCCATCATGCGGTAGGGCTCGCCGGCCTGGTCATAGAGAATGAACCCGTGGTCTGTGACTTGGGTAAAGGAGCCGTCTGCTTTCTGAAAGCGGTAGCTGCCCGTCCAGACTTTCTCTTTCCGCTCAATGATGTGCCGCAGGCTTTGTTTGATGGGCGTGTAGTCTTCCGGATGCACTTTTAAGTCCCAGGAGTCTGGGGCTTCTCCGTCTTCTGAAACCTGGTAGCCAAAGACCTGCTCAAAGTTCTTGCTCCAGAAAAACTTCTTGCTTTCTACGTCATAGTCCCAGGAAACACCTCCTGAGGCTTCGGCAATGGCAACCAGGCTGTTATGGGCCGTTTCTGAGTTCTTTTTCTCTTTCTGCTCCTGCGTGACATCTACTACGTTATGGATGAGGTAGAGAACGTCGCCGGTTGGGTCCAGCACCGGAGTGTTCAGCGGTTGCCAGTATTTCTCCTCAAACCCGCCCCCTAAGGCTGCGGGCTTGGTGACATCGTAGCGCTGCACTTCCATTTTGTGCGGAACCTTGTGGTCTCTGGCGTATTCCAGGGAACGGCGCAGGTTCAGTACGCCCTTGGCCTCCGGCACATCTGGGTTGTCTGGGTACACTTCAAACAAACCGCGGCCAATGATTGACCGGTCTTTGAAGGTAGAATGCAGGTAAGCGTCACTAGCCTCCACAATGGTGAAGTCTGGGGTAAGCACAATATAAAGCCCAGGTAATGCCCTAAAGACAGATAAGATATCTTGGGCAATAGCTGGGACTGTAGACGAGTTCATGCGCAATGAATTCAAAAGTTCTGGTGAGATTCACCTCATAAACGGCATTTTGCCAATTGCCAAGGATAACCGAAGAACAGCTTGTTTGTTTCCGGCCTGTTTTCTGTGAAACAGGCTGGAAACAACCTTAAGCCTGCAGTTGCTCAAAGATCTCCTTCGCTTCATCTAAGGTAGATACATCTTCCACAACTACAATAAGCTTGTCTTTGGCTTCTTTCAATCTGGACCGGCGGGAGTGCTGCTGCACGTACTGCAAAATACGGCTAAAGGTTTCAGAGTGGAAGAAGGAGTCATTGTTCTGGCTGGGGATGTACCCCCTGAGGGTGTCTTTTTTGAGCGTGAGTTTCTCAAAACCCAGGTGACAAGCTTCCCAACGCATCTTCACAATGGCTACCAGCTGCTGCACCTCGGGCGGCAGCGGCCCGAACCGGTCTACCATGCCCTCCACCAGTTTCTCCAGGCTCTCCAGGTCTTTCACGCTGTCCAGTTTGCTGTACATCTGCAGACGCTCAGAAATGTTGCTGATGTAGGTGTCTGGGATGAGGATCTCCAGGTCGGTTTCTACAGAGCATTCGCGCACCGGCTCTATCACTTTCTCCAGTTCCATGTCTTTGAAGAACAGGTCGCGGAACTCGGTTTCCTTGAGTTCCTGCACGGCCTCGTCCAGAATCTGGTGGTAGGCCTCAAAGCCCAGGTCATTGATGAACCCGCTCTGCTCGCCGCCCAACAGGTTACCCGCGCCGCGGATGTCCAGGTCGCGCATGGCAATCTTAAAGCCTTCGCCCAGGTCTGAGAACTCTTCCAGGGTGCTCAGGCGCTTGCGGGCATCAGACGGCAAACCGGATACCGGAGGCGTTAACAGGTAGCAATACGCTTTCTTGTTGGAACGGCCCACGCGCCCCCGCATCTGGTGCAGATCGCTTAACCCAAACATGTGCGCCCGGTTGATGATGATGGTGTTGGCGTTAGGAATGTCCAGCCCGCTTTCAATGATGTTGGTGCTCACCAGCACATCGTACTCGCCTTCCACAAAGCGCATCATGCGTTTCTCCAGCTCCTCTGGGTCCATCTGGCCGTGCGCGTAAGTGATCTTGGCATCGGGCACCAGTTTGAGGATGAGGTTAGCCATCTCCTCAATGTCTGAAATGCGGTTGTGCACAAAGAACACCTGCCCCTTGCGCTTGAGCTCATGCGATACGGCATCTCTGATAAGGCTTTCATCAAAGACGTGTAGCTCGGTTTGCACCGGTTGGCGGTTAGGCGGCGGCGTAGCGATCACGGAAAGGTCACGAGCCCCCATCAGGGAGAAGTGCAGCGTGCGCGGAATTGGCGTGGCCGTAAGCGTGAGCGTGTCTACGTTCACTTTCATCTCCTTGAGCCGGTCTTTCGTTTTCACGCCAAATTTCTGTTCCTCGTCAATAATCAGGAGGCCCAGGTTTTTGAACTTCACGTCTTTGCTCACCAGGCGGTGCGTGCCTATGAGAATATCGGTTTTGCCTTCAGCCAAACGGCCCAGGGTTTCTTTTATCTGCTTAGTGGTCTTGAAGCGGTTGATGTACTCCACGTTTACCGGAAATGCTTCTAAACGGTCCCGGAACGTTTTGTAGTGCTGCATGGCCAGGATGGTGGTAGGCACCAGCACGGCCACTTGCTTGCCGTCGCAGGCCGCTTTGAACGCCGCCCGTATGGCCACCTCGGTCTTCCCGAAGCCCACGTCGCCGCAGACCAGCCGGTCCATAGGGTGGGGCTGCTCCATGTCGTTTTTCACGTCTTCGGTGGCCTTGCCCTGGTCTGGGGTGTCTTCATAGATAAACGAAGATTCCAGCTCAGCTTGCAGGAAACCATCGCGGGAGAAGGCGTACCCGGGGGCACCTTTGCGTTTGGCGTACAAAGAAATAAGCTCGGCGGCAATGTCTTTGACTTTGCTTTTGACGCGCTTCTTCTTGTTTTCCCATTCCTGCGAGCCCAGTTTGCTCATGGTAGGCGGCGTGCCTTCCTTGCCGGTGTACTTGCTGATCTTGTGCAGCGAGTGAATGCTCACGTACAGCAAATCGTCATCGCGGTACACCAATCGTATCGCTTCCTGCAGGCGGCCGCCTACTTCCACTTTCTCCAGCCCCGCAAAACGCCCGATGCCGTAGTCCATGTGCGTGACGTAGTCGCCGGGTTTAAGGGTGCGCAGTTCTTTAAGCGTGATGGCCTTTGATTTGGAGTAGCCTTCTTTGGTTTTGTGCTTGTAGAAACGCTCAAACAGCTGGTGGTCTGTGTAGCACACCACTTTAACCAGATCATCAATGAACCCTTCGCGCAGGGCCAGCATCATGTGCTGGAACCGTACGTCATGGTCCAACTCGTCAAAAATGGTGCGGAGCCTATCTGCCTGGCGGGGCGACTCAGCAGCAATCACGTTCACGTAACCGTTGCTCTGGTTTTCGTGCAGGTTGCTCACCAGCCGCTGGAAATCTTTGTTGAACGAAGGCTGCGGGTGCGCCTGGAACTGGATGACCTCGGCGTTCTTGAAGTTGAAGCGCTTGCCAAACTCCACCAAAGTGAATGCCTCCAGCCGTTTCTTGAAACCCTTGCCAGATTCAAACAGATCCTCGGGTTTGGACACAATCTGCACGCCGGCGCTGGCCTCCAGCATTTCCTGGAAAGACTGCTCGGCTTTCTCGTAAGACTCAGACACCACCTCCACGGTGTGGCGATAGTCCTTCACCCAAATCTTGCTGTTTTCAGGAATAAAGTCCAGAAACGACTCCCGGGTTTCCTGCAGCAGTTTGGTCTGCACGTTAGGGATGATGGAGATCTGCTTCTTCTGCTCTACCGAAAGCTGCGTGTTGGGATCAAACGTCCGGATGCTTTCAATCTCATCACCGAACAGCTCCAGGCGGAAAGGCAGGTCGTTGGCGTAGGAGAACACGTCAATGATGCCCCCGCGCACGGCAAACTGACCAGCTTCGTAGACAAAATCGGTACGTTCAAAGTCATAGCTGGTGAGTACCTCAGAGAGGAAATTCACGTCCAGCTTTTCGCCCACTTTGGCACCCAGCGTATTGGCCACCAGTGATTTTTTGTTGATCACTTTCTCGGTGAGGGCCTCTGGGTAGGTCACAATGAAAGACCCGGCTCCGGCGCGGTCATTGAGGCGGTTCAGGACCTCGGCGCGCAGCAGAATGTTGGCGTTCTCGGTATGGTCAAACTGGTAAGCCCGTTTGTACGAGCTGGGGAAGAGCATCACTTCCTGGTCATTCTCCAGCAGGTTAGAAAGATCGCTGTAGAAATAAGCGGCCTCTTCGCGGTCATGCAGAATGAACAGGTGCGTATTGGGCTGCAGGGTTTGCAGGGCAGACGCCACCACGGCATCTAAGCTGCCCACCAGCCCTTTCAATTGTATATGATGAGGTTCAGGAGACTGCAGGCGCTGCGCCACGGTTTGCACCACGGGGTCTTGCCGGTACAGTTCCAAAAATTGAGTTGCTTTCAAAGTAAATCTAATCTAGAAAAACAGGGGCAAAGCTAGCCATTCTTGCCGGTTACTGGAAACGAAGAGCAAGAGGGCTTAGTTGCCTTCAAACCTAAAGGTATAGGCCTATCTGTCAACAACATTTTAGGCGTATTTTCTCCAAAACAGTCAAAAAATGGAGAACGCTGGCCTAACGCAAACCAGAGGTAATTTGATTACGCAGTAAAATATGTACTGCAAATGCTTTATTTTTGGCACCGCATTCCTTCCTAAGCTTAACCTCTGCATATGGAATTCTTTGATTATTTCGTCAATGTCCCTGAGAACATCGTGATTGTTTCTCCTGATTTCAAGATTCTGGCTGCCACAGACCGGTACCTGAAAACTACCATGCGCAGAAGGGAAGAAATTATAGGCAAGGTTTTCCTGAAGGAAGTGTACCAGGACCCGTCTATCTCTTTTGAGGAAAACCCGGTGATCATTTCCATCAGGAAAGCCATAGAAACCAAGAAGGTAGACTTTCTGGATGTGCTTAGATACGATCTGGAAAAGCCCGAAGGTGAAGGCGGCGGCTACGAAGCCCGCTACTGGGAGGCCTCGCACACGCCGGTGCTGGACGAGGCCGGGAATGTACGGTTCGTGATCCAGAACACCCATGACGTAACGGAGCGCGAACTAGCCAAACAGGCCCGCAAAGCCAGCGAAGAGAAATTCAAGTTCCTGACCGATGCCGTGCCGCAGCTCATCCATACCGCCGAGCCAAACGGGGCCTGTACCTACGTGAACCAGCGTTGGCTGGACTATACCGGTCTGCCGTTTGCGGAGTTCATGGGCAACAGCTGGCAGAAAGTAATTCACCCAGAGGATATTTACCGGGTCACAAACCGGCAGAAGGAAGCTGTCTACGCCGAGACCGAGTTCCAGGCTGAGTTGCGCATCAGGAGCAAAGACGGCAGCTACCGCTGGCACCTGGTAAGAAGCCTTCCCATGAAGGATGAGAAAGGCAAGGTGATCATGCGCGTGGGCAGTGCCAATGACATCCACAGCACCAAACTAATGGTGCAGGAGATCCTGGAATCCAATGAGCAGATGTCTCTCCTCTCTGACCAGGTGCAGCAAGCCTTTCAGAAAGCCGAGGATCAGCGCCTGACCTTGGAGCGGCTCATTATGCAGGCCCCTGCTATCTTCGCTATCCTGAAAGGGGAAAAACACCGGTTTGAACTGGTGAACCCGCAATACCAGCAACTGATGCCGGGAAGAGATCTGGTGGGCAACACCGTAGCAGAAGCTGTGCCTGAGGTAGTAGAGCAAGGATTCCTCCAGATTCTGGACAATGTCTACAGTTCTGGTACTCCTTTTGTGGCCGAAGAAATTGGGGTAGAACTGGACTGGGACAACACCGGGCAGGTAGAGAAACGCTACTTCACCACCACGTACCAGCCTCTTATTGAGGCAGACAAGGTAACCGGAATCATTGTTTTTGGGTACAATGTCACAGATAAAGTTAAGTTAAGACAAGAGTTGGAAACACTCAGAAAAGGGTAACCCCTAGTTGAGGTTTAGAACTATCTATAAAAGTAGTTTGCTGCAAATGAATCAAGCGCAGGTAGATTTCCAACAGTTACGGATCAAGCATATTCTTTTCAAGTCAAAAGTACGGTCTGTGCTTTACGGCGGCACGTACGATGCTGACTTCTTTTCGCGTAATGGACCCATCAACATTTGGTTTAACTCCGTGGGTTTCTCCAGGTACAGGAACGTGTCTGAGATGTTGGAGCTAAAGCAGGTGCAACAAGACCTGAGCTCCGTCGCCGATTCCCTGTTTAGCCTCTATGAACGGGGAAAAATAGATGAGGCGCAGAATGGCCTTGTTAAGATTGAGAAGTTGTCTGAGCAGTTCCTGGAGCTCCTCTCCAGGCTGGAAGGAAAACTGGCCGCTTAGATCAAATAAAAACATATAAAGAAAGGGCGCTGTTCTAACCAGAACAGCGCCCTTTCTTTATATAGGTTAATGAGGTTTTCTAAGGTCACTCGCCCTCCTTTAGTTTGCCTTCCATTTTCTTTTTGAACTTCTCCACCTTGGGTGTAGACACTGCGCGCATGTACGGGTTGTTGGGGTTGTTCCGGTAGAAATCCTGGTGTTCCTTCTCGGCGGGGTAGAATTCTTTCAGGGCGGCCACTTCCGTCACAATAGGAGCCTGAAACGCGCGGGTGGCATTCAGGTTCTTGATGTACGCTTCTATCTGGGCTTTCTCCTGCGGCGTGCGGTAGAAAATAGCCGAGCGGTATTGCGTTCCTACATCGGGGCCCTGACGGTTGAGCGTGGTAGGATCATGCGCTGCAAAAAAGGCTTCCAGCAGGGTCTGGTACGAGATCACTTTGGGGTCATAGTAAATCTGAACGGCCTCGGCGTGGCCCGTAAGCCCGGTGCTCACCTGTTCATAGGTGGGGTTCTTGGTTGCGCCACCGGTATAGCCAGAAACCACGTCATGTACGCCTTTCAGTTTCTCCGCGGCCTCCTCTGTGCACCAGAAGCAACCTCCGGCAAAGGTGGCTACGGCCAGGCTGTCGCGCGGAATAGCAACTTCCTTCTGCGCCGGTGTTTTCTGCGAGGCGGTTTGTTTTTCTTTTCGGCTCTGGGCGCAGGAGGTGAAACCCAGTAATAAAACCAAGGCAAAGAGGAGATGTTTCATAAGGCAAGAGGGTGCACGTAATGGCTACAGGTACAACCGTAAAAGTACGGTAGAAGTTTCTAAGACTACGGAGGCGGCAGGGTAACTTTTTAAGCCTCGTCTCGTCCAAATACCTGTAAACCAAAGCAAGATAAAACTATGTCTGAATCAGCGAAAACCACCACCGATCATGATACTATCCGCAAATGGGCCGAGGCCCGCGACGGCAAACCGGCTACCGTAAAAGGCACCGGCAAAGGCGAGGAGGCCGGTCTGCTGCGCATCAACTTCCCCGGCTACGCCGAAGACAACCTGGAGGACATTACCTGGGAGGAGTTCTTTGAGAAGTTTGAGGAAAAGAAACTCGCCTTCCTGTACCAGGACGAGAAAGACAGCCGCTTCTCCAAACTGGTGAACCGCGACTAGTATTTTGTTCGGCAACTCACGTTTCGGGCCTGCTTTCTGTAAAACAGGCCCGAAACGTAGTTTAGAATTGTCTATGAAGTGAGAAATTCATTAATTATTATTTGGACCAATTCTAAACAGAGGCTAAATTTGTGCTGTTCCTTTTGAGCAACCAGAGACCTTGCCTTATGCCAACTTCCCCCAACCTGCTTGAGTTATTCCGGACTGCTTACGGCGCTGTGTACCAATGCAACCGTTACAACTGTTATTTTGTAGAGTTTGCCGGGGGCATTTCGGCATTCAAGGTGCAGGATTTCCTTACCCTGAAGCAGCAGGTGGATGCCATCAACGTAGAAGAAATGGCCAAGGATCCTTCCCGCGCGTTAGACGTCCATATCTTAATGCCTTACCGTTCTGAGCGCTGCTTTGTGCTTACCTTGACTGATGTGCTGCACTTTCAGGAGTTGTTACAGGGCGCCAAGGTGATGCTTTCTTTGAACAGCATTCTGTATGAATGTCTGTATGCTCCGGTAGTGTACTAAGGGTTTTCCTTAGACGTTTCAAGGCTATTTTCCTGAAAGTAGCCTCTTTTTCCTCATATCATCTCAAACCACAAGAGCGCTACTAAACATCCCCTTACCCCCTTTGAAGGGGGTAAGGGGATGTTTATTTACATTTACTGAACCTTCATTTACTGAACCTTCTTTTTCCCCATGGTTCAAGTCTGTGACTTGGACCTACCATGGTCTGAAGTTTGCAACTTCAGTGAGGCGCTAGCCTCAAAAACTCTTTGGAGCCCTTCTATGGCGCGGAAGTTACTTCCGTGCCTTTCTTTTTTAGTTGCTGTTTCGCCAGCCATCCGCCGTTGTTGGTGTTCTCACCAACAACCCAACCTGCCCCTCAAGCCGCTACTTCCTACTTCCTTTCTCCTAACTTTCGGGTTGCAGCTGCGCTCTGCGGGCGTTTGTCACTTTTCTCCTTGATGAGAAAAGTAACCAAAAGAATCAAGAAGCCTCAAACTCGCTGACGCTCAAACAGTGAGGCTTCATTTCGGTACCACCCGGCACCGTCTTCTGTTTCATAGGGAGCGTGGGCCGTTGCCAAGGGAAAAGCCACTGCTTGCCCCCAAGCCGCTGTTGGGTTACGCAGGCGCCCAACAGCGGCTTGGGGGCATTCAATTGATTGCTGTTTTTCACTGCTGCAATACCTTCATCGTTCTGCGGACGTGTGGCTTTGGGCTTGATCTTGCAAGGAGTGAAGCAGGGGACTTACGCTTGTCCTTTCCTGAATTTAGACTGAATCTGTATTAACCCAAATGGTGCATCTGGAAGAACCAATGAAGGGTTTTACCGGTATATTTGAGTTGAGGCGCTTGTGTTTGGAAGTGCCGTTACAATGGAGATTTAGACTATGAAAGATTTATTGAGACTGCGTACCTCGCTTTCAGAAGAAATAGAGACGCTCTTGAACGAACAGATAAAAGTAGAAGCGCATTCCTCGGCTACGTACCTGGCTATGTCTTCCTGGTGCAACCGCCAGGGTTTTGATTACTCCGCCGATTACTTCATGAAGCAGAGCCATGAAGAGCGTGAGCACATGCTTAAGATTTTCAACTTTGTGTGTGACCTGGGGGGCAACGCTATCTCGCCGGAGGTGGTGAACATTCCGCAGGAGTTTGACTCTTTTAGAGATGTATTTGAAAAGGCGCTGCAACAGGAGATCTTCGTGACGCAGCAGTTCAACCGCCTGGCAGATCAGTGCATGAAATCAAGGGACTACATGACGTTCCAGTTTCTGCAGTGGTTCCTGAAAGAGCAGGTGGAAGAAGAGTATGTGGCCCGCCGCGCCCTGGAACTGTTTGATGTGATTGGCGAAGAAGGCACCGGCCGCTGGGAGATTGACAAGCAGGTGCGTAAAATAAAATACGATAACGGCGACGAGTAACAACCTGGCCAGTCGGCTATGCGTATAAGAAAGAAAAATCCCTCAGGCCCGTAAGTCTGAGGGATTTTTTTATTGGCCCTGGTTCAGGACCTGCTCCCGGAAAACCTGTAAAATCTGGCCTTCGGTCATGTCCTGCAACCAAACATTCTGCGGTTGTATGCTGAAGATAGGGCCGTGCTTGCACCGGTCAGTACAATCGGTTTTGATGATCTCCACCTCGTCTTTGAGGCCCGCCATCTTCAATTGGTCGCGCATGTTCTTGCGTATCTCTTTGCCGCCGCGTTTCTGGCATTTGCCGCTGCCACAGGCATAGATAACCTGGCGGGGCGTTTTGGGGCTTTTACTCATAATTGCTTTTTGCCTCTCTTCCGTGGTTGTACGGCCAATCCTGGGCACTGGCTGGTTTACATGAGAAGAGCTGCTAGGTTAAGAAAAAGTATTCCGGGTGTTTCTAGCCTGTTTCAAGGAAAATACCTCTAAAACAGCCTAACGGAAAGGTGCAGGGTTTATTCTTCATCGTAGGCAGTGGACCGGCGCTGCGACCTTACCACTTGCCAGATGTACAACAAAATGCCCAGCGCAAGAAAACCGTAAATGGCATAGTTGATGCCTCCGCTGTTTTGTTTGGCCACGCTTTCGCTGCCCACAAAGAAAGAGAGGTTCTTGGCCGGTGCCGCCAGACCGTAGAGTTTTCGGGTGCCGCCAGTTTCAATCACGTCTTCACGGGTGCTGTACTCTACCCGTACCTTGTCGCCGGGTTTCACCTGGGCCCTAAACGCCGCCGTGTCAAAAGAGGTCTCTTGCGGGCCCGCCAGTTCAAAGCGCTCAGAGAATTCCCTGAGCCAGATGCCGTAATCCTTTTCCCCCTCGGGGGTTTTCTTGAATGAATAATTGCTGAGGGTTCCTTCTGTTGCCACCAGGTCCTGCTCGCCGCGTACTTCCTGCGTGAAGCTCTTGAAAATCAGGAGAGCCAAGCCCAGGATAATCAGAATGGTAGCAGGCAGAAACCGGCCCGAGATGGGCATGGGGAAAGTAGGAACGCCTAAAGTGCGTCTACCGCGTCTTGACATAGTATCTAAAATGTATCAGGTCCTAAAAATATTAAAACTATTGGGGGTTTAGAAGAGTTCGCTTCTTTCCGGTATTCTTATGCGTTTGTGCGGTGTATCGTATGATGCCTGAAGAAAGGATTTTCAATAAAAACGAGGTCAGTTTTAGGGCTATTTTCTGGAAAGCAGCCCTAAAACTGACCTCGTATCTTTAGATGCAGACTTGCTTGTGCAGTAAGAGCAAGCCGTGCTTTTTATCTTACAATTTCAACCCAGCCCTTGGCCGAATTCCCCTCGGTGTCTTTCAGGATATAAAAGTAACTTCCGTCTGAGAGCTTGCCGCCATCCCACTTCTGGTTGTAGATTTTCTCCTGGTGTACCTGTTTGCCCCAGCGGTTATAGATGATGATCTCGGTAGGGAAACAACTGAAGTGCTGCACAAAGGTATCGTTCTTGCCATCGCCGTTGGGCGTGAAGATATTGGGCACAAACGGAGGGGCCACCACTACATCTCCTATCTCCAGGGTTTCCTGGCAGCCGTTGCCATAGGTGGCAACCAGGGTTACTTTATATTTGCCCGGCTGCTGGTAGAGATGCCGCGGCGACTTTTCATCTGATTGGGAGCCGTCCCCGAAAAACCAGGTGAAGCTTACGGCATTGTTGGTGCCATTGAAGAAAGCCGCATTGAACGGCGCATACCCCGAGATCTCAGGATTATCCGAGCACGCATTGGTCAAGCGGGCCTCCATGGTTGGTTTAGGCGGCACCGTAATGCGCTTGGTGTCGGTGGCTGGGCAGGGCGAGGTGATTGAGTATGTTACCTCAATGGTGCCCTCAAAGCCGGGTGGCGGCGTGAAAATGCCGGTAGGCGAAACGTTGGCTCCGGTCCAGGTTCCGCCGGCCAGGTTAGCCTTTAACTGGAAAGGAGTAGTACTGCCGGGGCAAAGCGTAGTATCAGGACCCAGGCTCACCTGCGGCAGAATCACTTCTATTTCCTGGGTAATGGAGCCACAGAACCCATTGGAACCATCGCTCCGGTAGGTAATGGTATGGCGGCCAACCCCTGCCACAGACGGGTTGAAATTAGAACCGCTTACGCCTGGGCCGGAGAAAACGCCTCCTGCCGGAGAGCCAGTCAAGGGCACCTGTACATTGGCGTTGGCGCAATATTTAGTTTCTGGGACAGACAGGGTGTGCGGTGCCGGTGGCGTCACGTTCATCACCATGGTGTTGGAAATGGAGCAGGAACCGGTACCGGTTACCGTGTAGGTAAGCGTGTGAGTACCAACCATGGCGTTAGTAGGCGTGAACCGAAATACTCCGCCCACCTGGGTAACACCATCGCCGGACCAGACCCCGCCGGAAGGAGTGCCGCGCAAGATGGTAGGGACAGCCCCTGCGCAGATTTCCTGGTCAGGGCCGGCATCGGCGCGGAGTTCCTCGGCAAAATCAAACTTAAAGGAGGCGTTGTTACAGTTAGCGCTGTTGTTGGTTCTGGAATAGAAGTTAGCCCCAATAGGAACCGGAAAGTTAGACCGACCCTGGCATCCGCCGCATACGGCCTGGTACACATATCCTTTTTTGTCAAAGCGGCTGGTGCCGCCGTCTACGTGCTCATTGCTGCCACCGGTAACTTGCTGGTTGCCTCCGTAGAAGGAAGCGTATAAAAGCTCGCTGGCATCGGTGCCTAATTGCATGAGGTAGAAGTCGCCGCCGTCGGTGGTGGTCTGGGCAGAGCCTGGGGTTACTGGTAACCCAATGGTGTTGCCGTTCCCGTACACGCCGCCGTTGTTGCTGCCACCCCAGCCAGACACATAAATCCGCTGGCATTCGTCTACCAGAAAGGCAGTGGGCGAGATATCTATGCTGCTCCTGCCCGAGCCAAACACGGTAGACCAGGTGCTGGTAGTAAGGTCATTGCTTAGTTTATGGATGAACTGGCGGCCGTTGTTGTTGGTGTATCTGCCCCGGGAAACCGGGTAACTGCCCAGGGTTTGCCCCAGCAGGTACACGCTGTTGTCTCCGTCTAACTGCAGGAAATAGGTCTGGTCATAGGTAGCAGTGCCCAGGAACGTGGCGCCCATGGTGGCGGTACCGGTACTGTTGATCTTGAGCACGAAACCATCCGTGCCGCCGGCCGAGGCAGGATTCAAGCCATTGGCGGTGCCGGGCAGGGTAGTGCTGGTGGTGCCTCCGCAGACGTACACCTGGCGGTCCTGGTCTACCTGGATGGAGTAAGCGGCATCAGAACCGTTGCCTCCGTAGAAGCTGGACCAAAGGATGCGGCTTAAATCTGGGGAAAGCTTGCAGATAACGGCATCATGCGAGCCCCCGTTGAACTGAGATTTGAAACCGTTCTGAGCCGGGAAGTCATTGGAGGCGGTGTTGGTGGCAATGTAAACGTTGCCGTCTGGGTCAGTGATGATGTCGCCGCGGTGCTGGTCGCCGTAGTTTTGCACCAATGCCGGGGTGATTATCCGGGAGAGGAGTCCTTCATTGTCGGTGCCGCCCAGAAACGTGGAGGCCAGCATCCGATCTCCGTTAGAGCTGAGCCGCGTGATCACCAGGTCTGAGCCTTCAAAATAGGCCGGGTTGCCGCCTGCGCCTAAAGGAGCAATAAACGGCCCGCCTTTGAAATCACGGCTGAAAGCGGTTTGGGAGGTGGGATAATCGGCGGAGCTGGTGGTGCCCAAGATGATCAGTTCATCAGAGGAGTTCACTACCAGACTGTGCGGAGTATCTGTTTCAATGCCGCCAATGTAGGTAGCGTATAACATGGCGGCATCGCCTACGGTTTGGGTATTGTACTTGGTGATAGCCATGTCCCAGGAACCGTTGTAAGATTCATCAAAAGCGCCCAAAGAAACAGGGTAGCCAACGCCGGACACAATGCCGCCAGAGTACATATTGCCCTGGCTGTCATAGGTGGCGGTAAAGCCCCAGTTATCGGCGGTGGAGCCGCTGAACGTAGAGAATTCTACCACGGGATCAATCACCAGCGGGTGCCGTTTGTCAAATCCTTTTGGGAACTGAAAAGAAAGCGTCTGGCCGTTAAGCTGGTACTGGCAAGGCACTGCCACGCGCCGGTTCTGGATCATCTGGTACGCAATAGGTTTGTGCTCCAGCACCTTGCCCACCAATGTTTCCACGTGCAGATTGCCATCCTGTAAGGAGAGCTGGCTAACTCCGTTGTACCGGAGTTTAATTTGATCCGGTGAAGTGCCGGCGGCCACGTGCAGGTCATATTTGAGCTTGCCACTCTGTTCATACAGAGCCATGTCTACGCCGGTGTAAAGGCTCTGGTACTGTACCCGCCGGAAGCCCCGGGCGTTGGTTCCCCACTTAGCCGGGTCTTTGCCCAGGTAATAGTTCCGGATACCCTGAGTGGCTTCCTGCCCCTGTGCAGAAGCCGCCGGGTTGGCATTTTCAAAGGTGACAGAATACGCGTGGCTCTGTCGTTTGTCTGCCTGTGCATTGGCGCGCAGGGTAGGAGCCGGTTTCTCTGAGGTGTGGCCGTGGGCTGCCGTAGCAGATGGATCCCGCAAAACGTACACAAAGCCATTGGGCTGCAGGAACATCTTTCCGCCGGGAACATCAGCGGCATGGGTGACCTGTTTGGGCCATTGCCCCCGGTTTTCAACAAACTCCAGGGTTCTTGAGTCAGAAATATTTTTGCTTGCAGGGGCGATGGCCTGTGGCGTTGGAACAACCGCAGGAGTAGGTGCATTCAGGAAGATTTGTAACAGCGACCAGAACGCGGTAATTACAAAAGCGGGGGCAGGCAGGCACATGGTCAGAAATCATTAACTTCTGACTAATCTAGCTAAAATTGTTTATATGATAGTTGAAATACCTGCTTAAACCTGCGCTGTTTTAAAAGGATTTTGGGAAAAAGAGGCACAAAACCCAAACTACCAGTCCATTCTGTCTTTTAGGGAAGTAATGTGCGCCAGGTGGTGCTCGCCGTGCCAGGCGTACATGCCCACCGCCTGAAACAAATACACCTCACCGTTCTGCGGATGCAGGAAAGATTTATGCCAGTCTTCCATGTCAAAAGACCTGAGCAGCAGAATCCACCGGTGGTGCAGCGCCTCCAACAAACGCAGTGACAATTCTGTATCTGCCCAGCGGGCGTCGTGCAGGTACGCCCACGCAGATTCTTCATACGCCTTGATCAAAGGACGGTCCTCGGTTAAGGCCAGCCTGAAGCGAGTGTAGCTGTTGATGTGGCTATCGGCCAGGTGATGCACCACCTGCCGCAGGGTCCAGCCGCCGGCCCGGTAAGAAGTATCCAGTTGTTCGTCTGAAAGGTTCACCACCGCTGCCCGCAACAGAGCCGGAAGCGCCTCAATAGACGCCATGGCCTGTTTCACAAGGGCTGACCGGTACAGGGGTGGGGTTTCAAACCGACCTACAGGATATCTTAGTTTTTCCAAGGGTAGAGTAGAGGTTTCCATACAGATAAGAGAACTGGTCTTAACAAATCTAACGAATAACACGGTTCTAGGCTGCGTTTTTGGCCTGTATTTTTGATTTTCAGGGTAAAAGCCTATGACCCACGGAGTTGATTCCGTATTTACTCGTTTACAGAAAACCGAGAAGGAGTTGAGGAGCCGTTATCCTGGCAGAAAGAAACGCAGGCCAGCTCCCAAACCATGAAAGCGGGATGGAAAAAGCATTCATTGGTGCTTTGCAGGGCCAAACGCAACGCTCAGGAACCAACTAAAATAAGCCGTTTCGCAACAATGTATGGCCGCTGGTGGTTGAAGGTAGTGCATCGTTTTCAGGTTGATTTTCTGAAAGCAGCCCCAAACCAAACATTGCTGCCATGCCGGAGTTGCCCGAGGTAGAAACTTACCGCCGATTCATTGATGAAACCTGCCTGTACCAACTCATTACCGAGGTAGAGGTGCAGGACCCCAAGCGCCAGTTGCTGGTAGATCTGGACGATTTCCGGAAAGCCTTGCGGGGTAATCAGTTCATCGGTACCCAACGCATTGGCAAGCAACTGTTCCTGCTCACCGCAAATGGCCCCCTGGTGACCATGCACTTTGGAATGACCGGCGATGTGGCCTACTACCGCGATGAAGCCGATACGCCCCGGTTTGCCCGGGCGGTGTTTTACTTTGAGACAGGCTTTAAATTCGCGTTCATTGATTCCCGTAAGTTCGGGCGTTTAGGGCTTGCCCAGAGCGTAGATGCCTTTCGGCAGCAGAAAAAGCTAGGCCCCGATGCCCTCACCCTCACCACCGAGGAACTGACCCGGGGGATAGCCAAAAAGAAATCGGCTATCAAGCCCCTGCTGCTGGACCAGCGCATTGCGCCCGGTGTAGGCAACTGGATTGCCGATGAAGTTCTGTTTCAGGCGCAGCTGGAACCCGAGCGCCCCGCCGATACCCTGCAGCCCGCCGAGATTGACCGTCTGGCCACCACCATCCGGGAAGTGCTGGAAACGGCTATCGCCGCCGAAGCCATTTACCGCGATTTCCCATCGCATTACCTCATCCACGCCCGTGAATGGGACGACGCGCCTGTGTCTGCCGAAACCAATGCGCACCTCAACTGCCCCCGCTGCGGCACCTTCATCCAGAAAAAATACGTGGCCGGCCGCGCCACCTACTTTTGCCCCACTTGCCAGGTATGATTCTTCCTGGGGTCAATCCGTTTCAAGTGAAAAGGGGAAAATGAGGCTATATATGACTGACGAAATATTGTATATTCGTTCGTTCAGTTCTGGTTATCAGTCTACCCTTGGTTGGATAACCGAACCTGATTCTGTAGGTAGAGAGCTGAGAACCGGAGTAGGTTGTAGTTATATGATAGTTTTAGGTAATCAATGAAATAAAAAATGCGCTTATTGTTGACACTTTTTTTTGCGCTCACCTTTACTTGCGGGACAGCGCAAAAGATTGGCGCATGGTATAGAACAGTATCCGAAGAGAATAAACCGATTCACTACTTAATCTTTCTCGATAGTAAAAATTGCAGACTTGCAGTTCCAGCGCGCAACCATGCGGATGCAATGGTCAGGCAAAAAAGAGACTTCCATTTAACCTACACAAAAAAGGACGATACAATATACTTTTCAGCTACAGAACCAGTTGAAAATGACTCGCTGATACAGCGCTTTCTTGACTCGCGCTTCACTACCAATACTCAGAATAAGCTTCATGACTTTGTTTCTGATTATACTTATATTGATAAGAACCTAGTTAAGGATAGATACACCATCTACGCAATAGAGGGAGAGGTTTTTAAGCAACGTGCAGCAGTAGTAGACGGATACGGATTGGTTAGGAAGGACTATAAGATGAGCAGGAGGTTGAGAAAAAGATTAAGCGAGGTAAAAAGCGACGACTACTCTATGAGCATCTTAAGAGGTAAGCCTGCATATAAAAAATACGGTCTCATCGGACTGAACGGGGTAATTGAGTTCGTGAGGAAAAAATAACTACCTACAACACCTAAACGTCAGTTTCGGCCGGCGGACTTGCCCTTCGTTTAGCCGTTGTTGTGGAGTATGCATGGATATAATCCAGATATGAAGAGAATCGGTATAACTTTTTTGTTTTGGATGGTTTGCCTTGCTTCATTAGCTTCAAATCCATTCTGGGTTCAAATGGACAAGAAAATTCTGAAGCAGCTTAATGAGTTGGATAAAGCTGATCCTAGCCAAGTTGAGTCTTTCTTCTTACAACATAGACGTAATCCTGAAAAAGTAAATCTGGGTTTCGGCTGGTCATTATGGAACACAAGAATAGGTGGCGGTTATATCTCACTAAGCGCTGTGATTATTTATCACAATGACAGTATTATCAGCTACAGAATGTATTCGGACTTGCCCAACGACAAAAAGTTAATTGGGAAATACACTAAATGGTTTGAGAAAACCTTTGATGTTGATTCAGGAAAGGTAAAGCCCTACAGATATAGAGAAAGCTCTCTATTTAAACCATTAGCAGAGTACGATGGTCCTTTAACAACCCAAGAAGTTTCCCATGAGGTTCTTACCTATATGACACCATATTCAGGAACAACATATGGGTATGCAGGCGGCTACAGTGGCGAATTATTATCGAACAGAGAGGAGTTTATCAGTATTGAACCTGGCTTGTCATCAGAGAAAGCTATCTTGTTGATGTACTCCATAAACCCAGCCAGTAGGCTTACAGCAATTGAATACTATAAAAAGCATAAGGATAAGTTCAGGAATCAAAGACAGGTAGAAGATTGGATTGAGCAAGTCTACAAAGAGGTGCCAACAGTGGAGACTCTGTTTGGCTGTTCAAGAGAGACTAAAGAAAGCAGATACCTTGTGGAGTATTACTCACGAATAAAAGAAGAATAGAAAGTACACCTCACAGCAACAGCCAAAGCACAATAAAGTCTGCCTTAGAGAAGTACGTTATGGCCAACTCTATTAATTATAATGAATGAAACATGTATTCAAAATTTTATTTGTACTCTTAATTACATCTTGTTCTAACTCAACCCAAGAAAGTGCGCCTAGCACTTCAATAGAAGAAAAGCCGACAGCGCATTCTGTCATCCAACCAGCCCAGGAACATCATGGGGACTCCATTCAAAAAGTGGCGGACACATCTCCTGATGAAGAAGAATCTGAAGAATGTGTTTTTGATCAGACAACTCAAACCGATAAGTTCCTGCGGAATATTAAAGAACTCAATGGCTACAAGTGGGACCATGAAAAACGGACAGCGACCTTTGTGCTTGAAACTGGTGACACGCTGTTAATCTACAGGGGCGGTTGCAACCACTTTACTGTATCGGCTGAGTTCAGGCTAAGAAACGACAAAACTGACTACACCCAATGGCGTAACGTCTACAAGAAAGTGCTGTGGGTTGCAAAGATTCTTGACAAAGAGTTTGACTACCAAGAACTCAAACAGGACATAGAATTGAATAAAGTAAAGGTTGAGAAATATGACCACGCAGATATAGCGTCATTCTCAAATGAGATTTTGATAGATAGGAACTATTCAATTGTTCGCGAGTTGGGGCCAGAAGTTAAGGTCATTACGCTGAGTTACTCAATCGTTTAAAAAAGATCAGGCTGTAATAACACCTAAACGCCAGCTTCAGTCGATGGCTTTGCCTGTCGTTTATACCATACGTTAGCAACAAGCTTAAAAAATGAAATCAATAACCAGTAACATCATAGGTGAACTAAGACAATATGACGAGTTTGAAGATTGGTGGGAAAGCGAATTGATT
Source organism: Sabulibacter ruber (assembly GCF_017355955.1). Lineage (GTDB taxonomy): Bacteria > Bacteroidota > Bacteroidia > Cytophagales > Hymenobacteraceae > Nibribacter > Nibribacter ruber_A. The sequence continues at coordinate 1,040,211 of NZ_JAFFID010000002.1, forward strand.
GAGATTCCTTTTTTCAATAAAAAGATGAAAATCACCTTTATGTATTTTGTTCCTGAAAGTGATCCTGAATTTATCAAAGAATCTGACGAAGCACTTAAAAGCTTTTTGCAAAAGGCTGGGACTGATAAATTTCTGATTTCTGGTCTTGTTTATAAAAACTGTATGGATTTTCTAAATGCTATTGAATATGATGAAACTGATCAGTCGCTTTGGAGAATGAAAGACAAAAATGAAATCTGGAATCACGTTCAGCCAAGTCATATTTATATTACTAGAAGACCTTACAAAGACAAAGATGTTTATGTTGATATTAATTGTGAATGTGACTGGGAACAAGAACACGGGTTGCAATTAGTATTTAGACAGGGGAAGAAAATAGCCCGAGTTAGCCAAATTGACGGACACTTGACAGATGCAGATGCTTATGACAAACCAGACGAAGAAGATGAATTGTTGAGTCAATTTGAAATGGAAGAAAAAGCCAACCGCCAACAATGCATAAGAGCAATGGCAGGGAAAATGTTGAGCTAAAAGAAAGTAAAGATAAAATACGGTCTTGGTGGAAAAGACTGTGGTCTTAAATCTTCCACTACTCTTATTTGTGACCATTGTCGCTGATTAAGAAATACAATGGACGTATAGCTAAATGGGAATAATTAGGTTCTTGATATTGATTCCAGTGGTTTTACTTGTAGGGTGTAGCCCTTTAAGGAATTTGAGCCCTGCAACGTATCTAATTGAACCGATCTCTAAAACCGAATTAATAAAGTTAAATGGTCGCTATAATGGTGTTCAGGATACTGTATTTGGGAAGATAGATCATTTTTCTGGCATGGGGCTTTGCTCTTTTTGCTGGGGGCTCAGATAAAGGAAGATCAACATCAATTTATAAAGCAGTAGAAGAATAATGGGTAAACGTCACCTTGTCTGTAGGTCCTGCACGCCTCATGACAAGACCATCAGGCTACTATTAAAGATTGAAATCCCTTTTCCTTATTAAGTAAACCTCATTCCATATCCAAAGTAAAAGAGCTTATTAATGAATGCATTGCTTCATTGCATATCGCAATACCATCCCATTTCTTTAGTAGCTTGGGAGGCCCTCTCCAAAGCATTAACACGGGTAGAACTTTCAAGGAATTCTTTTTTAGTACAGGAAGGAACGGTGTGCAATCATCTGTACTTTCTGGAGCAAGGTTGTTTGCGCGGATATTATAACCTGGATGGGAAGGAGATTACCTATTGGTTTGGCTTCGAGAATAATTTCATTACTTCATTTTACAGCTTCATTTCCCGGAAACCGGGCGTAGAAAACATACAAGCCTTAGAGGACTCCACCTTGTGGGGCATCAGTTTTGAAGCCCTGAACCAGTTGTTTGATCTTCATAGTGATCTTGAGCGCCTTGTTCGTATCATAAATGAGCAGTACTACATCAGGCTGGAAGAACGGTTGATGGGCCTGCAGTTCAAAACGGCCCGGGAGCGGTATGAACAGCTCATTGAAACCTCCCCGCATATTCTTCAGAGGATCTCTCTGGGGCAAACAGCGTCTTACCTTGGGATCAGCCAGGAAACGCTGAGCCGGATCAGAAGCCAGGTTTAGTTTCCTGCCTTTTTTGACAATTGTCAAAAGAAAGGAGTTAGGGGTGGTATACCTTTGATTCATCACTTCACAAAAGACAAAGATGAATCAGAAACCTTCAAACGCGTTTGTTGCGGCCGCTTGGGCTACTTTACTCACTGGTGTAACCGCATACATCATAGGGCTGTGGAATGCCGAAATGTTGCTGAACGAAAAAGGCTATTTTTTCACCATCCTGATGTACGGTTTGTTCTCGGCCATCTCCCTCCAGAAAAGCGTGCGCGACCAATTGGACGGCATACCTGTTACCAGTATCTATTATGGGCTCAGTTGGTTTTCTACCATTCTGGCGGTGGTGCTGCTAACAGTGGGGCTTTGGAACGCCAGTTTACTTCTTAGCGAAAAAGGTTTTTATGCAATGTCATTCTTACTAAGCCTTTTTGCTGCTATCACGGTTCAGAAAAACACCAGAGACAGCTTAGGGAAAGAAGCGCCTGCTAAGAACAATGCTGAGGTTTATTAACAGTATGGCAGGGTTTGCCTCAAGAGGAAAGCAGAAAAGGCAAGCCAACCAAGTAAACTCCCTATAAGTGGTCACTACCCATCCACTGTTTTCCTTTCTCCCATCTCTGCTAACGCCCTTTCATCACTTTGCCAACTTGATACCGTTTTAGGGGTATTTTCTGAAAAATTCCTTCTTTTCAGGAGCAAAGACATTAACCAAACAGCTGTTTGGTTGAATAATTACTAACAAAAAACTTAAAAGTTTGTCAATATTACTTTGTTTTTAAATGAATACTACGATATTTGTTAATCATAACTTTAAAATTCAAGTATCGTGTGTGGAATTGTTTGTGCTTTTGATCTAAAGGAAACTTCTGAAGCGTTACGACCTCAGATTTTGGAAATGGCGAAATGCATTCGCCACCGTGGGCCAGACTGGAGCGGAATCTTCAGTAACGAGAAAGCCATTTTAGCGCATGAGCGCCTGGCTATTGTAGATCCTACCTCGGGCAAGCAGCCATTGTTTAGCCAAGACGGTAAACTGGTGCTCGCGGCAAACGGAGAAATTTATAACCACCTGGAGCTGCGCGCCAATCTCAATATAGAATATAACTTCCTGACCAAGTCAGACTGCGAGGTAATCCTGGCGCTGTACAGAGAGAAAGGCACCCGGTTCCTGGACGACCTGAACGGCATCTTTGGGTTTGCCATCTATGATATAGAAAACAATGAGTACCTCATTGCCCGTGACCACATGGGCATTATTCCGCTGTACATAGGCTGGGACCAAAGCGGTACATTCTATGTGGCCTCTGAATTGAAGGCGTTAGAAGGAAAATGCGCCAAAATTGAATTGTTCCCGCCGGGCCATTACCTGTCCAGCAAAGAAGAAGGTTTCCAGCGGTGGTATTCCCGCGACTGGACGGAGTATGAAAACGTGGCCCAAAACGAAACCGATATCCAGGCCCTGAGAGAAGCGCTGGAGGCCGCGGTGCACCGTCAGTTAATGAGCGACGTGCCGTATGGCGTATTGCTATCGGGTGGGTTAGACTCCTCTATCACCTCGGCCATTGCCAAAAAGTATGCCGATAAGCGCATTGAAAGCAATGACAAAGAAGCTGCCTGGTGGCCGCAACTGCATTCGTTCGCCATCGGGTTGGAAGGCTCGCCAGACTTAGCCGCCGCCCAGAAAGTAGCCGACCATTTAGGCACCGTGCACCATGAGATAAAGTTTACTATCCAGGAGGGGATAGACGCCATCAAAGATGTGATTTACCACCTGGAGACGTATGATGTAACCACCGTACGGGCTTCTACTCCTATGTACCTGATGGCCCGCGCCATCAAAGCCATGGGCATTAAAATGGTGCTCTCAGGCGAAGGCTCAGACGAGATTTTTGGTGGTTACCTGTACTTCCACAAAGCGCCAAACGCCCGGGAATTCCACGAGGAAACCGTCCGGAAGTTAGACAAACTGCACATGTATGACTGCCTGCGTGCAAACAAATCTCTCTGCGCCTGGGGCATTGAAGGACGTGTGCCGTTCCTGGACAAAGAGTTCATGGACGTAGCCATGCGCATCAACCCTAAAGACAAGATGATTAACGGCGAGCGCATGGAGAAATGGGTGCTGCGGAAAGCCTTTGAAGACTACCTGCCAGCCAGCGTGGCCTGGCGCCAGAAAGAGCAGTTCTCAGACGGGGTAGGCTATAACTGGATTGATACCCTGAAAGAAATGGTGAACAGAAAAGTGACCGATGAGCAACTAGCCAACGCCAGCACCCGGTTCCCCATCCAGCCGCCTTCAAGCAAGGAAGAGTACTACTACCGTTCCATCTTTGAGCAACATTTCCCCAGCGATGCCGCCGCCCTCTCGGTGCCTTCGGTGCCATCCGTAGCGTGCAGCACGCCTATTGCGCTGGAGTGGGATGCCTCTTTCAAGAACCTGAACGACCCATCGGGCAGAGCCGTGGCCAACGTGCACGCCGATGCGTATAAAAAAGACCTGGTTACGGAGACAGCTAATTAAATTTACGTCTTACAACAACAGAGCCCTGTCTGCTTAAAAGCGGGCAGGGCTCTGTTGTTTATGGGCTGATTTTCTGAAATCCTGGAAAAAGGACGCAGCGCAAAAACAGGATACTGGTAGTGGATAAGTAGGGAAGTGGCAATAAATAAGCTCCCGTTTTAAGGCAGTTTTCTTTAAAACAGCCTTGAAACGGGAGCAATAGGTAACTAAGTTTTTTAGAATGGATAGCCGATGGCCAGGTTCAGCACGCCCGTCCCGAAGAGTCCCGAGGCGGGCCGGCCTCCGTTAGGGTAGGTAGGGTCACGCAGCGGATACGCCAAATCTACCCGTATCACAAAGAACTGCACATCTATCCTAACCCCCGCACCGGCACCAATGGCCAGTTGGCTCATAAAGTTGCCGCTGAACTTTCCGCCCGGTCTGGTGGGGTCTTCGTTCACGAGCCAGATATTACCCGCATCCACAAACACAGCCCCCTTCAGGTAAGGATCTAAAAGCGGGAACCGGAACTCCGCGTTACCTTCCAGGCGGATGTCACCGGTCTGGTCAAAGTACGTGAAGCTCTGCGAAACCGGGTCGCCCACGTTTACCAACCTGGTGGGGTCATAAGAGCCCGGGCCAATGCTGCGGGCCGGGAACGCCCTGATACTGTTGGGTCCGCCTATGCCGTACTGTTTAATGTAGGGTAACACATTAGAGTTTCCGTAAGGCAAACCGTACCCGCCTAGCAGGCGAGTAGCCAGTACCAGTTTATCGGTGATGTTGAAGTAATACCGGGTTTCCAGATCGAACTTAACGTACTGAGACAACGCTTGCCCTCTGAAACGGTTAGGGTTCGCTGGATCGGCGGGCCGCTGATTCTTCACCCGGTAGAACAAGCCCCATAACCCACCAGATGCGTCAAAACCCGGGCTGATGTAGAACTGGTGCTTGCGCCCTTCCAGGCCTTGCGTGTTGTAGACAAACCGGTAGTTCCCGCCAATGATCAGCTGCTGGTCAAAGGACCTGGCTAGGAACGGACGGGCTGCCAACTCTGCCTCAAAAGCTGGAGTGGTATTCAACAAGCGGGCGTATTGTACCTGCACCGGGTTAATGGAGATCTCAGTGGTAGACCGTTGCCGCCAGGAGTACCCATATTCAAAGTTGAAGGAGTTTTGGTGGAAGTACTGCTGCCGGTTAATGAACCGGAAACCCAACCTGAAACGGGTTCTGGGCTGGTACATACTGGTGGAGATGCGGATGTCAAACGGCGAGATAATGCGGGGCACGTGCATCTCGGCATCGGCACCTACTTCAAAAGAGGAAAGACCAGTGCGGGCCGAATCACCACTGATCTGCGATTCAAAAGAACCCACCAGGTTTATGAGTAACAGCTCCGCCCCGCGCAACGCGTTCCGGTTCCGGAAACTGACGGTGACCCCAGGGCCTGCGTAGCCATTAGATTTCTGTACCGTCTGTATCTCTGCCCGTAGTGATTTCTTTTTAGCCTGCGTGAGCAAGATATCGGCGTTCAGGCGGCCGTCTCGCCCGGCAGAGTCAAGCGGCGTGAACCGGACCTCGGCAAACTTGAAGGTGCCCAGATCCATGAGACGGTTAATGGTCTGCAGGTGCCGTTTGCGACTGTACAGGTCATTGTTTTCAATGAACACCGCGTTCAGGATAGTGCGGGCTTTAAAGGTTTTCTCGTCTGGGTAATAGAGGTAATCGCGGTAGTGCACCGGCGGACCCACGTCGCCCAGGGTATCACCCAAAGAGAAGTCACTGAAGATTCTTACCTGTTGGTACCGGTACGGAATCAGCGTTTTAGTGGGAGCGGTATCTTTTATGCGCAAAAAGATGTTGACCTTGTTGTTCAGGGTGCTGTCTACGTGGTAAATGAGGTAGTCTTCGTCAAAGAAGAAAAAGCCCTTTTCTTTTAAGGCATCATTAATACGCAGCCGTTCCGCAATCAAGGTCTCCAGGTTATAAGGGTCGTTCACCTTCAGCAGGGTCTGCGGCTCGGTCTCCCTGATGGCCAAAGCCAGGCTGTCATTTCCTTGCGGGAACTGAATCTGCTGGATGGTGTACTGCTTGTTCACGGTGGCCGTGTAGTGCACCTTGGCCATTTTGCGTTTGCTGGTGCTGTCAATGCGGTGCTCCAGGGTTGGCGCAAAGTAGCCGTTGTTGTACAAGCGGTTGATCATCTGGCCCTGCACCCGCTCTGGGTGGGCTTCACTCAGCAGCACGGGCGGTTCCCCCAACCGGGTTTTGATCCAGTTGGCTATCCCTTTACGCTCACGGTTTCCGCCCATAGCGTTGTAGATCCAGAGTTTAGGCCGCATGCCCAGAAAAGAGATATTGGGTTGCGGTCTTATAGCGGCTCCCAGTTCAGTTTCCAGGGCTTTGGTGTCTGTGTCTGGGTTAGGGGAGTTGACCTTGATATCGCCGCCGATGTAGAGGTAGTCGCCCTGGGGAACGCTTTTGGTGCTGCTGCAACCAGCCAGAAAGGCCAGCAACAATACCAAAGGCATGCTGAAGGGAAGAGAGGAACGGAGGTACTTCACAGGTTTGTAAGGCGATATCATTCTTTTGCTTTACCAGTATTTTTAAAGAGTTCAGCGAGACTGTCATACTCGCGCACGAAAATGAGGGAGAGCCCGGTACGTTGCAGCTGTCCGTCCAGGAAGCCTTCATACGCATTCTGCCTGAAGGCCCGCAGCCGGAGCCTGCCGTCCTGGGTAATGGAATATTCTACCAGTACATCACCCGCAAAACCGCTGGTGTTATTGCCCAGGTTCTGCTCACTACCCTCTAAGCCTATGTCTGCCCCAAAACGTACTGTTAAGCGGTCATTGAGCAGTTGGCGTTGCAGAGCCACGTTCAGGTCTGTACGGTTCTGGGCTTCGCCGGAAGAATAGTCTTCATAGGTGTTCAGGCCCAGTTCCAGGCCCAGGCCGCCCAGGTACCTGCCGGTGAGCGCATTGAGTTGGTCTGAGAGTACTTTGCTGGCACTACCGCGCAAGGCACTGTTAATACCGCCACCCCCTGAAGATGCCAGCGGATCCTGCGCCATGAACCGGCCCAGCACCAGCAGCGAGAAGACTTGTTTGGTGCGTTCAGATTCCTGCGTTGGTTGGCTTAATTGTTCCAGACGGGCATCCACTTCTTCCACAATGCCGCCCCTGGCTTTCTCGTCCAGCTCAATGTTGAAGGAAATGGCAGGTCTCATGAGTTCACCTTTCATGTTCAGGCGCACATCAAACGGAAGTTTCTGGCGGTACTGCCCTGCTGTTGCTGCGTCTAACCCGGCAGTCTGGCTCTGTATCAACTCCAGCGGAGCTGCCTCCACGTTGTAAATAGCGGTAATGTTGGCGTCTGCATTGTAAGGGTCGCCGGTCCAGGCAATGTAGCTTTCCGGGTCAAAGGTGAATTCACGTTTCACCAGCTCGTACAGATTCATGGCGTAACGGCCCTCCGTTACATCAAAGCGGCCAGACAAGGTGATGTTCTCGGTTACGTCATAGCCCACGTTCAGGCTGGCTTCTCCTCTAATGGTAAGATTATCGCCAGTCTCAGGGTCTACAATCACCGAAATAGGAGTCTCATCTGTCAGGTTCAGGGTCATGGTCATTTCAATACCCTGTACTTCAGCCTCGGTGGTGTCTATGTCCTTTTTCCGGTTAAGGAACCGGCTGCTGTCTGGGTTGATGAAGACCACAATGCCCTCGCGGTTCACGGTGGTTTCTTCCTGCGGCACCACATACGTGAAATTGGAGTTAGGCGCCACGGTTACGGTGGTGTTGATGACAGGCACGTTCAGGTCACCGGTTATGCGGGTGTCGCTGTCCAGGAGCACCCGGCCGTAATACAGCGGGTTATCCTGGGCGGTGCTGTTCATGACCATGAAGTCATCTGTGGTGGCGCGCAGATCAAACTGGTATTCTGTGAAGTTGGAGGTCAGAATGGCTCCGTTCACAGTAGCCCGGTTGTTCAGAGAGTCCAGCATCACAAAGTCATTGAACTGGATGCCCTGGTTGTTGATGCTGATGTGCTCCTCAGGTACCCGGAAGGTGGAGTTGAGCATAGCCACGTTGAAGGTGGCATCTCTGAACTGCAGATCACCTACTATATCTGGATCATTCACAGTACCCCGGATGGCTACCGTGCCCAGCAGATTACCTCCCATGTTTTTAACCATGCCCGCGGTGAAGGGTTGGATACTGGCCAGGTTCAGTTGGCCTAAGTCTACATCAAAGGACATTGGCTGCCCTTCGGTGGTGAGGTAATACCCGTCCATGGTCACGTTATTGCCGTAGCCGGTGAGACGGGCGGTCATGTTGTACCGGTTAGGGCTTGGGTTATTGGCCAGCAAGGTGAGATCACCCACCGGGAAAGTCTGGTACTCCAGGCCCGTGAGGCGCATGTCTGCCGTAAAGCTCATGTTGCCGGTAATATCGTTCACCGTGGCCTGACCGTTCAGGATACCTCCTACCAAGCTGTCCTGGTCCATAAAGGCGCGGGCCAGGTACCCAATGTCCAGATCAGTGATGTTGACATTGAGCGGTGAGTTAGGATTCTGCGGATTCTGGCTTTGCAAGGCCAGAGACATAGGCCCGTTAGACAAACGCAGGGCATCGGCCACTACTGCCCCGGAGGTAGTATAGTAGCGCACGTAGTTGTTGTCTGAGACATTCCATTTATCGCGGTTTATCAGCAAATCAGGGTCAAAACGCACTTCCAGCGCATTGTTCAACTGCTGCAATCGAACCCCCAACGAGGTCTGGTCTTCGCCGGCTTCGTTCTGAATGGCGGCCCGTGTGGCTACAATGTTGTCCTGCACGTTGCCTGCCAGAACAATGTTCTCAATCTTCAAGGTGTCCTGGCGCACCCGTTCGGCCCGTACGGCATAGTTCAGCTGTTCTGGGTTAGAGTTCATTTCCAGCACCAGCGAGTCAAGCCGGGTAGTGGTATAGCGCAGCCGCGGCACGTTGGCAACCACCTGCAGGTTGGCGGTCTGGCTGTTGTAGCCCCCGTACAGCGTGTCTAACCGGATACGGGTAAGCCCGGGAACGAACGCCTGGAACACACGCGGCTTGTGCAGCGCCATGGCAAACGTGAATTGACGCGGCGAGGTGCTTGGCTTGTAAGGGCCGCTTCCCAGGTCATAGTACCGGCTGATGTGGTTCATGAGTTCAGGCCCAATATCACCCAACCCGATGTTGCCGTTCAGGTTAGCCGTGATCACGTCTGACAGCACTCGTACTTCGGTTCTGCGGGGTTGCTGCACCAGGTAAACCGCTAGGGAGTCAAAACGGAGCGGACGGTTGTTGCTGGTGAGGGCCGTGTTGCGGGCAATGATAGAGCCGTTCAGGCTGTTGGCATCGGCCCCGCGCAGATCAGCTACAATATCGCCGCGCAGGCGCAGGTCTTCTGAGTACAGCTTAAGCGCCTGGAAGTCTACCGCTCTCAGGTTGGCGTTCATGGCAATGGCCGGTTGGGTGCCCCGTAAATTCACGGTTCCGTTCAGGGCGAAGTTGAGGTTGGGGTCCCGGTTGCTGTTGGCTTTGATGACGTAACGGTTACGGTTGGCATCCACGTCAAACCCGATGTTGTGGTAGTTGTAGCCGCCGTACTCAAAGCTCTGCACGGTACCGTCTATGCTGGCCACCATGGTCTCAGGGGTAAGCCCGGTGCCATTGATGTTTGCCCCTAACGTTGCCCGGCCCAGTGCCGGATTCTGCATCAGTTTTCCTAAATCAAAGCGTAACAGGCGCACATTGCCCTGAATACGCTCCTGACCCGGTGCCCGGCCGGGTGTCATGTCTATCCGGGCCACGGCGTTCCCGAAGGTGGTGCGCACGGTGGCATCTACGTCAAAGGCGGTCATGGTGCCGCTAAAGGATCCTTCCACATCCATGGATGGCGGCAAGGTGATGTTGGCCGGCAGCGTGCCCGCAGGCAACAGGGACTTCACATCTGCAGCGGTGGTATGGAACCGGTTGATCTGGATGTTGGCGGCCAGGTTGTCTGGGTTAGGCAAACCCCGGATACGGCCGTTCAGGGCCAGTTCTGTGTTGCGCCAGCCGCTCACGCGCACGTTGCTCAGCAGCAGGTTGTCCATGCGGCCGTTTACCACGCCACTCAGCCGCACAGTCTGGTTCAGATTGCCCGCCAACGGAGGCTGGTTCACCAAGGCCGGTTGCAGTAAAGCAATGTCCCGGAACCCGATGTAGGTGTTCTGCAGATCGGCGGAAAGTGTGAGTTTGCTCAGGTCATCGGCGGCTGTTTCCAGAGAAGGATAGCCCACTTTAATACGGCGGGCGATGCGGCTGTTACCGGTTTCCAGCACCAGGTCAGAAAGCTCGGTCTCAACGGAATCAAACAGAATGCCAGCGGTGAACTGCCGTACCTCAAAGCCGCTTTTCTCCTGGAACGTGAGCTGCTCCAGTTTGGCCGTGGTGCGGTTGGTGCTGTAAAAAAGATCGTTTAATTGAATGTTCAGGTTACGGACCATGAGGTGGTTATAATCCATACCTCGGGCTTGCTTGGGAGCATCGTAGTTGTCAAAGGCGGCGTCTACTTCGGTTACGTTCAGCCTGTCCAGGGTAAAGACCCAGTTCACAGGCTCGCCGGTGGCTTTGGAAACGGCTTCTTCAATGGCTTCCACGGCCTCGGCGGGGTTCACTACGCGGTACTCGGCGGGCATCTCGGCGTTCTGGGCGTAGGCCAGAGTACTGTTGTGCAGTTCCAGGTTACGCAGGTCAATGCGCGAGTTGATGAGGTCAATGTTCTCGGAGGCCATCCGGGCCTGGCCCAGGTTCACGTCAATGTACTGTTTGGCCACGCCGTTGCGGTATTTCAGCTTGACCCGGTCCAGAGCCACGGTCTTCAAACCGAACTGCATGGTCATCGGCTCCTGCTCGCCTTCGGGCGGAACCTTGGTCTGCACCATGTCTACATAGGTGTCGCGCAGGGCGATGTCTCCAATGCGGTAGATTTCCTTGGTGAGGTCCAGTTCATCCATCTTCACGTTGAGGTTGCCCACGCGGGTGCGCACGTTCTGGCCGTTTACCTCATCGCGGTAGGTGAGAAAGATGTTCTTGAGGTCAATGGTGCCTATGTCATAGGTGAACCCGGCACTGGTGGTATCTGTGACGGTGGTGGTATCTGCGGGTGAGGCGAAGGCCTCCAGGATAAAATCAAAGTTGGCGGTGCTGTCGGGCAGGGTGCGGTAGAGGTGGGCAGTGGCGTTCTCCAGTTCCAGGGACTTCAAGGCAACCTTTGACTTCAGGATTCCCAGAATGTCCAGGTTCACGGCCAGCCGTTGCGAGTACCAGAGCGTGTCGCCTTTCTGGTCTTCCAGGTACACGCCTTCCAGCAGAATGTCTTTCCGGAAATCGCTGCGGAACTTGCCAATCTGCACCTCGGTGCCCAGCTTGTTCTGCAGGTAGTTCTCGGCCTTGCTGGCGGCAAAATCCTGCACTTTGGGGATCTGCAGAGCCACCAACAGAAGCACTACCAGTACCAACACTATGCCTATAATCCATAGCAGTACGGCCAGTGTCTTTAGCGTATATTTCTTTATAGTATGCGTAGACAAAACGAAAAAGGGTAGCAGTTAATGGAGATGCTACTTGTACTCCACTTATATAGCTGTGGTTACATATTTGTATGTTAAACAATGAGTTTAGCGTAGTTTTTGAGCTGTTTTCATGAAAATAAGTCCAAAACAGGCGCTGCTCCCTGCGCCTGCTATTGCAGTGGTTCTGAGTTGAGCCCGGCCGGTGCCAAACCTTGCGCAGGGCTTGCGTATTCTACAAGAAAAGCACCTGTAAATGCCTCCTCAACCTACTCCTAAACCCCGCAACTCAGACACCGCTTTAAACCAGGAGCGCCGGCAATTGCTCCGCCGGATTCAGCATGCCCTGGAAGGCCCTATGATCTTGCTGGGGCTGGTATGGTTGGTGTTGATAGTGGTAGAATTGATCTGGGGTTTGGGCCCGGTATTGCAGCTGCTCAACTATGCCATCTGGGTGATTTTCATTCAGGACTTTGCCCTGCGCTTTACGCTTGCCCCTGAGAAACTGACTTTCATAAAGCAGAACTGGCTAACCCTTGTTTCTCTGGCTGTGCCCGCCTTAAGGGTATTGCGGATCACGCGTTTCCTTAGAGTCTTCCGGACGGTGAGGGCCATCAGAGGCATCAGGCTGGTGCGGGTGCTCAGTTCATTGAACCGGGGCATGAAGAGCCTGGGAGCCACCATGGGCCGAAGAGGTTTTGGGTACATGCTCACCTTGTCGCTGGCGGTTTTGTTCTCAGGGGCGGCGGGCATGTACGCCTTTGAAAACGAAGTGCCGGGCGGACTTGCCTCTTACGGCGAAGCGCTCTGGTGGACGGCCATGATCCTGATTTCACTGGGTAGCGAGTACTGGCCTAAAACCCCCGAAGGCCGGGCTTTGTGTTTCGTGCTGGCCCTCTATGGGTTTGCCGTATTTGGGTATTTCACTGCCTTGCTGGCCAGTTTTTTCCTGGACCGCGATGCCGCCAGTGACAGTTCAGAAGTGGCCGGTGCCCAACAGATTGAGCAACTGCATCAGGAAGTAAAACAACTGCGCGCGGAGTTGAGGGCGGTGCTGGCGCTGCATCAAAATGCTGCTTCTGGTACTCCAACCCAAAATCCCGGGGCTGATAAGAACCATGACGGTCTAGATGGGTAAGCCTTTGGCGGAGACACTCGTAGGAGCTGCGCACACTACGAGGTCTTTTGCATAAGCGGTATTGCTTTGGGAAACAGAACCCAACCTTCCCCTCTCAAGAGGGAAATACGCTTTTGGGGAGGAAGTGCAATGCGTGCAGGAGACAAGGCAGTGCCTTGTCTCTACGGTTCCACCACCATCGTCACCGATTCTGTTACTTTCCCCAATTCCAGTCTTTCGGGCGAGCGCCTTAGCAGGTTCCGGTGCCGCAGGCATTGCGACCGCAAGGGAGCAAAGGAAGCTGGTACAGCGCGAGCGCGGAAGACGGGGCCCCGCGGCCGTGAGCGCACGGAGGGTAGCTATGAAACAACTAAGCTTATGAACCACTGAATCAGCGTACCCTACGCCAGCATCGGCAACCTGCCTGCTCCAGGCCAGCCTAAGAGATCAGCATTTACCGCTCCCCACAACTTTGATCCGTCTTGACAAGCAGGCGCGTATCAAACCCCAGGCCTTGGGCTTTCTGCTCTAATTGCTGGTAAATAGAAGGAGCTAACTGGCGGGAACGGGCCAGGATCCAGAGGTATTTGCGGTCTGGGGAGCCTACCAGAGCATGGGAGTAATCTGGGGCCAGATCCAGAATCCAGTAATCGCCCCAGAAAGGCCAGAAGAACTGGACCCGCAGTTTGGCGTTGTTGCTGCCTTCTACCGGAAAAGCCTTGCCCAAGGCGCCATCGTCTTTGCCGGTGGGGCTGTCTTTGCGGCAGGTGTTTCGCACCTCCACATACCCGTCTTTTTGTGAGTATTGGGCGGTGGTGCAGTGGCAGCCTTTCTCAAACCGGTTGGGAATAAGAGCTATCTCGTACCATTTGCCGGCGTAGCGCTGCAAGTCAACGGAGGCTACGGTGGGCAGAGGGGCGGGTTTGGGTTTCAGGGCCATGTAAAGGCCCGCTACCACCAGTAAAACCGCTGTAACTCCGGCAAAGAGAAGTGCTTTTTTCATGTCAGGTGGATAAAAGATTGCGTCCGCTACCCTGTTGGTCTGGAACACCACAGATGGCAAGCGGAGCAATGGCCTTTATCCGTCGCTGGTTATTGGAGGGGCTTGCGCATCTGGTAATGCTGCACTTCTCCAAAGAGCAAGTGCGTAGGGTACTCTTCAGTAAACCCGTTGCGCTTGTAAAAGTTTTTGGCGTACTCGCGGGCTTGTACAATGAGGTCTTTGGCGCCCATCTGGCGGGCTTCATCTTCCACGGCCTGCAGCAGGCGGCGGCCAACTTGCTTGTTCTGGTACTTGGGGCCAACGGCCAGGAATCTCAACTGCGCTTCAGAATCACTTTCCATGTGTACGCGGCAACCGCCCATGATCTCGCCGGTGTTCTCGTCAATAGCCATCAGGTGAATGGCATGGTCATCGTCCTCGGCGCGCTCGCTGCCGAAAGGCTGATGCCAAGGTTTGCGTAACATCTCGTACCGCAGGCGGTAATACTGCTCAAACTCGTGAAAGGTAGAGGGCTTAATAATTTGCATGACTGCGTTTTTTAGCTCTTTTCCGTAAAATTCCGCTAAACTAGTAACTTTGTTCGGCTTCCGGCAATAAAAGTTCTAAATACCTATTCTTTCCACTAAATCTAGATCTATGCCTTCTTTTGATATTGTGAGTAAAGTTGATCCGCAGACGCTGGACAACGCCATTAACACCGTAAAAAAGGAAATCCAGACCCGCTATGACTTCAGAGACACCAAAGGCAGCGTGGAGCTGGACAAGAAATCCAACATTGTGCACATCGTCACAGAGAATGACATGCGCTTGCGCCAGATTGAGGACATCATCCTGAGCAAGATTGTAAAGCAGCAGATAGACTCCACCGCCCTTGATTTCAGCAACGAGGCGTTCCCCAGTGGTCCCATGATCAAGAAAGACGTTAAGGTACGGGCCGGTATAGACAAAGAGGATGCCAAAAAGATTGTGAAGCTCATCAAAGACAGTAAGCTGAAAGTAACGCCCGCCATCATGGATGACCAGGTGCGCGTAACGGCTAAAAAGATTGATGATCTGCAGGAGGTGATTGGCATGCTGAGACGGGCCGAACTGGGCATTCCGCTGCAGTTTGTGAACATGAAGTCGTAAGCAACGCTGCCTGCCCATTGCCCAAAAGCGAAAGGTTAGCCCAAGTTGGTTTAACCCAGCCGGATACTCTGCGTTTAACTCAGGTATCCTGCTACCTAGTACGTTCTACCTGATCTGATAAAACTATGTTTGATGTATTTTCCAGCCCAGATGTCTGGCTAAGTCTGCTCACGCTTACCTTCATGGAGGTAGTCTTGGGGATTGATAATATTGTGTTCATCTCTATTGTGGTGTCCCGGTTGCCGCGCGAGCAGCAGGGCAGAGGCCGCACCATTGGGTTGATCCTTGCCTTGGTGTTCCGTATCATTCTGCTGTCTTTCATCAGCTACATTGTACACGCCAACCAACCTTTGTTCACCTGGAATTTGCCTTGGCTGGATGAGCCGTATGCCGTTTCCTGGCGTGATATTATCCTGTTTGCCGGGGGCTTGTTCCTGTTGGCCAAGAGTACCACCGAGATTCACAACAAACTGGAGGGCGAGGAAGAGCATCACGGGGCCGGCGGCGGAAATTCTACCATGGGCAAAATCATTGTGCAGATTGTGCTGGTAGACATTGTGTTCTCCTTTGACTCCATCTTAACCGCGGTGGGTCTGGTAGACCACGTGAGCGTGATGATTGTGGCCGTGATTATCTCTATGGGTATCATGCTGGCCTTCTCTAAATACGTGAGCGATTTTGTGAACAACCACCCAACCGTGAAAATGCTGGCGCTTTCCTTCCTCATCCTCATTGGGGTGATGCTGGTGGTAGAGGCGCTGCACGCCCACATTCCTAAGGGATACATCTACTTCGCTATGTTCTTCTCACTGGTAGTGGAAATGCTGAACATGAAACTTCGGAAGAAATCAGATCCGGTGCAGTTGCGCCAGAGCGAGATCAAGACCGAAGACATTACGGTGCAAGGGCGCTAACCTTATATATAGAAAGTAACCGCAGAAGCGGGAGCCAGGTGATTGGTTCCCGCTTCTGCTTTATAGGCCTGCTTGATTTCGGGTCTGGGTTATGAGCCTTCTGTTCTAAGTCTGTTTTAAAGAAAACGGGCTTAAAACAGAAGGCTCTTCTTTTTGCCCAATTCCTTTCTTATGCGGCTCGCCACCCCCATAGAAAAGTAACTTTTATTTAACCGCCACAGCCGCCTTATTCTGCTCTGCCGCTTTCCTGATCGCTTCGGTTTTTGGCTTCATTTCTGAAAAATATAGCCGAAACAGCGTTTTTTGCCCCGACTGCCTACCTCTAGTTTGTTTTTCTGATTTTTAAAATTTATTATTAAAAGGCCGTTTTGTTGATACTATTTTAACACAGATGAATATGTTAACTAAACTGCTGCTATTTTCTTATTGTGCTTGCTAAAGGTAAGCTACGTGTAGTCTCTACTAAACCCAATAAATTTCTTTACTGAGTTATGGCCGATAATCATTACGACGCAATTGTGATAGGTTCTGGAATCTCTGGAGGCTGGGCCGCCAAAGAGTTGACCGAGAAAGGACTCAAAACAATCATGCTGGAGCGAGGCAGAAATATTGAACACGTCAAAGATTACGTCAACGCCAACAAGAACCCCTGGGACTTCCCGCACCGCGGCGGCCGAACCCAGGA
Organism: Sabulibacter ruber; assembly: GCF_017355955.1. GTDB lineage: Bacteria > Bacteroidota > Bacteroidia > Cytophagales > Hymenobacteraceae > Nibribacter > Nibribacter ruber_A. The sequence continues at coordinate 1,056,731 of NZ_JAFFID010000002.1, forward strand.
AATGATAGAGAACTATCCCGTTCTCAAACGCGACTACCCCCTGCAGGAAACCAACCTTGATTTTTGGGTAAACGAAAAGGAAAGCCCGTATACAGAATCAAAGCGGTTTGACTGGTACCGGGGTTACCACGTGGGCGGGCGTTCGCTCATGTGGGGCCGCCAGAGCTACCGTCTTTCTGACCTGGATTTTGAAGCCAATGCCAAAGACGGTATTGCCGTAGACTGGCCCATCCGCTACAAAGACATTGCCCCCTGGTACAGCTACGTGGAGAAATTCGCGGGCATCAGCGGGAACAAAGACGGGCTGAGTCAGTTGCCCGATGGCGAGTTCCTGCCGCCCATGGACATGAACTGCGTGGAGAAAGACGTGGCCTCCCGCATCAAATCGCACTACAAAGGCAACCGGCACATGATCATCGGGCGCACGGCCAACCTAACCGCACCGCACCATGACCGCGTGAACTGCCAGTACCGCAGCAAATGCTGGCTGGGCTGTCCGTTTGGGGCTTATTTCAGTACGCAATCGGCTACGCTGCCGGCAGCTGTGGCTACGGGGAATCTGACGCTGCGGCCGTTCTCCATCGTGACCAAGATCCTGTATGACAAAGACACCAAGAAAGCCAAAGGCGTGGAGGTGCTGGATGCCGAAACAAACCAAACCTATGAGTACTTCGCCAAAGTGGTGTTCCTGAACGCCTCTACCTTAAACTCTACCTGGGTCTTGATGAACTCCGCCACCGATGTGTGGGAAGGCGGCCTGGGCAGCAGCAGCGGGCAGTTAGGCCATAACCTCATGGACCACCACTTCCGGGCCGGCGCTAACGGCGATGCTGAAGGCTATGATGACAAATACTATTTCGGCCGCAGACCTAACGGCATCTATATTCCGCGTTTCCGGAACCTGAACGGCGAGCAGCGTGATTACATCCGGGGCTTCGGGTACCAGGGCAGCGCCAGTCGCTCTGGCTGGGGCCGCGAGATTGCCGAGATGAGCATCGGGGCCGATTTCAAAGACGCTATGTGCGAGCCCGGCCCGTGGCGCATGGGCATCAACGCCTTTGGCGAGACCCTGCCGTACCATGACAACATGGTTAGACTGAATAAAGACAAAAAAGACAAGTGGGGCCTGCCGGTGCTGGATATCAGCTGCGAAATCAAAGAAAACGAGCTGAAAATGCGCAAAGACATGGCCAATGACGCCAAGGAGATGCTGGAGATTGCCGGTCTCAAGAACGTGACCACCTATGACTCCGGCTACGCCATGGGCCAGGGCATCCATGAGATGGGCACCGCGCGCATGGGCAGAGATCCCAAGACCTCGGTGCTGAACCAGCACAATCAGGTGTGGGATGCGCCTAACGTGTACGTGACCGATGGAGCCTGCATGACCTCGGCGGGTTGCCAGAACCCTTCTTTGACCTACATGGCGCTCACTGCCCGGGCCGTAGACCACGCCGTGGGCGAGATGAAAAAGCTGAACATTTAACGCCTGTTTTCCGCAAATTAGCCTTAAAACGCATTTTCCCTCAAATTGTATGGCTTCCGAAGAAAATAAACCCAAAGCCCAGGACAACAGCAGAAGGCAGTTCCTGAAAGCCGGTGCCCTGGCGGCGGCTGGGTTCATGATTGTGCCCCGCCACGTGCTGGGTGGCAAAGGTTTCCTGGCCCCCAGCGACCGCCTGGTTATAGCGGCTGTGGGCGTAGGCGGCAAAGGCGAAAGCGACATCCAGAGTTTCCACGCCAGCGGCAAAGCCGAAATCGGTTTCCTCTGCGATGTGGATGATACCCGCGCCGCCAACACGCGGCAGCGCTTTCCCAAGGCCAAATACTACAAAGACTGGCGCGAGCTGTTTGACAAAGAACACAAGAACTTTGATGCCGTTTCGGTGTCTACGCCAGACCACAACCACGCCATCACTACGTTGGCGGCCATGCAGTTGGGCAAGCACGTGTACGTGCAGAAACCGCTCACCCATGACATCTATGAGGCCCGCGTGCTCACCGATGCCGCCAAACGCTACAACGTAGTCACCCAGATGGGAAACCAGGGTGCCTCCGGCGATGGCGTGCGCCAACTGCGCGAGTGGTATGATTCCGGAGCCATTGGCAAAGTGCACACGGTCTATTGCTGGACCAACCGGCCCGTGTGGCCGCAAGGCATTCCGTGGCCTACCGCTAAAGCCGAGGTGCCGGCCGGGCTGGATTGGGACCTGTGGTTGGGCACTGCGCCGTACAAAGACTACGTGCCCAAACTGGTGCCATTTAACTGGCGCGGTTGGTGGGATTACGGCACCGGTGCCCTGGGCGACATGGGTTGCCATTTGATTGAAGCACCGTTCCGGGTACTGGATCTGGACTACGCCTCTGATGTGCAGGCCAGCGTGGGCAGCGTGTACGTGGACGAGTTCAAGCGCGGCTACTTCCCAGAAAGCTGTCCGCCTTCCAGCCACGTGACTTTGACGTTCCCCAAGACAGACAAAACCAAAGGCCCGGTGACCCTGCACTGGATGGACGGCGGCATTCAGCCCGTTCGTCCGGAGGAGTTGGGACCTAATGAAGTGTTTGGCGACGGCGGTAACGGAACGCTGTTTGTGGGCACTAAAGGCAAGATGATGTGCAGCACCTATGGCGCCGATCCACGTTTATTGCCTACTTCCCGCACCTTTGAGGTAAAACCCAAGCACCAGTTAGCCCGGGTACCCGGCGGGGCCGAGGGGCACTACGCGCAGTGGGTAGAAGCCTGTCTGGCGGGCAAAGGCAAAATGGAGGTAAGCTCTCCGTTTGAGATTGCCGGTCCGCTCACCGAGGCCCTGCTCATGGCTAACCTGGCCATCAGGGGCGTGGACGTACGCCGCTCCAAAGCCGACGGAACCGGGTTTGATTACCCCGGCCGCGGCATCAAACTGCTCTGGGACAACCAGAACATGCGCATCACCAACTTTGACGAAGTAAACCAATTTGTGAAGCGCGAGTACCGCAGCGGCTGGACCTTAGGAGCCTGATGGGCCGGTGCTGAACCATGCCTTCACTTAAAAAGAAAGAAGAATAACCTGCAGTAAATATGAACAGAAGAGAAGCAGTTGCAGCCATCGGGTTAATGTTAGGCGGCACCCTGATAGGAGCGGAGTTCCTGGTGTCCTGCACTTCCAGCTCGGCTAAGGTAAACAAGTTATTTGACCAGGACCAGGTAGCCTTTTTAGACGAGGTAGGCGAGACCATTCTGCCCACCACGTCCACGCCCGGGGCCAAAGCCGCTAAGATTGGCAATTTCATGGCCACCATGGTGCAGGATTGCTACAACGCCGAGGACCAGAAGGTATTCCTGAACGGCATCAAGCAACTAGACGAGGCCTGCGAGAAGAAATATGATAAGAAGTTCATGAAGGCCATGCCGCAGGAGCGTACCGCCCTGCTCACCCAACTGGATGCCGAGCAGAAGAAGCACCAGCTTAACAAGAAAGAAGAAGAGCCTAACCATTACTTCCGGATGATGAAGGAACTCACCCTGTTGGGCTACTTTACCTCTGAGGTGGGCGCTACCCAGGCCCTGCGCTACCTGCCCGTGCCCGGCCGCTATGATGGCTGCATGCCTTACAAGAAAGGCGATAAAGCCTGGGCAATCTGAGGTAAAGCTTGTGGCGTGCTGATGGGATGCCCCGTTTTTACGCTGTTTCCCGCAAATACGCCCAAAAACAGAATTCTGGCAGAACAGCCTCTAACAAAAGGCAAACGGTTCAGAGGCCGTGGGCAGAGTTTAACTTATTTCAGATAAAAATTGACAAATAGATAGAAAAGAGGCAGATTGGTTCATAGAACCAAAGGCAGACAGAAAATACCTGTCTGCGTTCAGCTACTGTTTCAAACTTTTAACACACCCATGAAAAAAGCTTTTCTCCTTCTTTCCTGCTGCGCTTTTATGGCAGCCTGCAGCAGCAATTCTTCTACTGCTAATGAAAACAACGGAACCACTGCGGCGGCAGACGCTGACTCGGCAGATGCGGCGGCCATGAGTGCCGCTACCCGCCAGAACGATGCAGACACCAGCAGCATGAACATTGGCACAGAACGTACCGCCGGCGGTGGCGGTGTACATGAAAAAGGAGCCCAACTCATTGCCCAGTCTGACTGTACTGGCTGCCATAAAATAGAAGACAAACTGGTAGGACCCGCTTACGTAGCCGTGGCCCAGAAATACGAGGCCAATGACAAAGACACCGATTATCTGGCTACCAAGATCATCCAGGGCGGAAAAGGCGTTTGGGGCGAAATCCCGATGACACCGCACCCAGACCTTAGCAAGGAAGACGCCAAGGCTATGGCACAGTACATCTTATCTCTTAAAAAATAGATAACCTATGGCGCTCCGTCATCTACTTCCGGTTCTTTCCCTGGCGGCTTTGGTGGCTTGCCAGTCCTCAGATTCCATCTCCATGACAAGCCAAAACCAATCATCTGGATCAAAAGCGGGAGAGTGGCAGTCCTTGTTTGACGGCAAATCCACCCAGGGTTGGCACACCTACGGCAAAACCACTGCTAGCAACGGCTGGAAAGTAGAAGACGGAGCGCTGCACCTGGATGCCGCCGCTCTCAAGGCCGGCCAGGCCCAGGGCGGCGATATTGTCACGCAAGAGAGCTACGACAACTTTCACCTGAAACTGGACTGGAAGATTGCCCCTAACGGCAACAGCGGCATCATTCTGTTTGTGCAGGAAGATCCCGCCAAGTACCAGCAGACCTGGAACACCGGCCTGGAGATTCAGGTGCTGGACAACGCCGGCCACCCCGATGCCAAAATCCACAAGCACCGCGCCGGCGATGTATATGACCTTATCGCCAGCAGCCCCGAGACCGCGAAACCCGCAGGCCAGTGGAATCAGGTAGAGATCATCAGTCAGAACGGCCGCCTGGAAGTAATCCAGAACGGAAAGAAAGTGGTCTCCACCACCATGTGGGACGATAACTGGCGCACCCTCATTGCCGGAAGCAAGTTCGCCAGCATGCCCGGCTTCGGCACTTTCAAGTCCGGCAAGATTGCTTTGCAAGACCACGGCGATGATGTCTGGTACCGCAACATCCAGATCAAACGGTTGTAGCCCGCCACGGCTGGATTATGGAAGACGGAAGCATTTTAAGCCCGTTTTCTGAAAAGTAGGCTTAGAACAGTTGAATGAATCTGAGCTGGAAGATTTCCGGCAGCATTTGAAATATACGCTGGCGCGAGTCTCCAGACTCGTGCCTTCGGATGAAGCGAGTCTCCAGACTCGCCGGGAACCATGATCAGGAAATGCTCTGGAACCAGCCATGCGTAGTGTCGCTGCGGGGCAGCGAGGGTAGTCTGGAGACTACCCGGCAACCGTAGGCACGAGTCTGGAGACACGCGCCAGAAGAAGCCAGAAACGGAAGGAGAGACCTCCCACACTTAACACCCATTGAACGAACAAAACCAACTATGAATACCCTTACCCGCATTAAGTTATCGGCCATGATGTTCCTGGAGTTTTTCATCTGGGGCGCGTGGTTCGTAACCTTGGGGACCTTTCTGGGCAACAACCTGAAAGCCTCCGAGCTGGAAACGGCCAGCGTTTTCTCCACCCAATCCTTCGGGGCCATCATCGCGCCCTTCATCATCGGCCTCATCGCCGACAAATACTTCAACGCCGAGCGCATTTTAGGAATGCTGCACCTGGTGGGCGCTTTCCTGATGTACCAGATGTACAATTCAGATGATGTAAGCACCTTTTACCCGTACGTGTTTGCGTACATGGTGGCGTATATGCCCACGCTGGCGCTGGTGAACTCGGTGTCTTTCCGGCAGATGAAAAACCCCGAGAAAGAGTTTTCCACCATTAGGGTGTGGGGAACCATTGGCTGGATTGCGGCCGGTCTTTCCATCAGCTACATTTTCCACTGGGATTCAGCCGAGGGCATTGGACAGGGTTTGCTGAGAAATACCTTTATGATGGCTGGCATCGCTTCGCTGATTTTGGGCATTTACAGCTTTTTGCTGCCTAAAACGCCGCCGGTGAGAAACGAGGCCAAAAGCAGTTCTATTTCCGAGATTCTGGGCCTGGACGCCATCAAGCTGCTGAAGAACAAAGACTTCCTGATTTTCTTTTTGGCCTCGGTGCTGATCTGTATTCCGCTGGCGTTCTACTATCAAAACGCCAACCCCTTCCTCACCGACATTGGGCTGGATAACCCCACCGGGAAAATGACCATCGGGCAGATTTCTGAGGTGTTGTTCCTGTTGCTGTTGCCGGTGTTTTTCTCCCGGTTCGGGTTCAAGAAAACCATTCTGGTGGGCATGCTGGCCTGGGCCGTTCGGTACGTGCTGTTCGCTTACGGGAACGCGGGCGAGCTGTCGTTTATGCTTATCATTGGCATTGCGCTGCACGGCATCTGCTATGATTTCTTCTTCGTGTCGGGCCAGATTTATACTGATGCCCGCGCGGGTGAAAGATATAAAAGCTCGGCCCAGGGATTGGTGACGCTGGCTACGTATGGCGTGGGCATGCTCATTGGGTTCTGGGTTGCGGGGTACGTAAGTGAGTATTACCGAGGCGCAGGCGCGGAGAACCTGTGGCAAAGCGTATGGCTGGTGCCAGCCGGAATTGCGGCCGTAGTGGCAGTGCTGTTCCTGCTGCTGTTCAGAGACCAAAGCGCGCCAAAGGTGCCCGCCGGAACATTTGAACCCGAGACTGATAAATCACCGGCAGTAACCAGCTTGCCCTAACGTTTTCAGGCTACTTATGGCATTTGTAAACAAAAGGAGAACGGCGCTCAAAGGCATTCTGGCCGGTACCGCTGCCTTATCGGCTACGGGTTCCCTGGCCTGCTTTGCGGCCACCGAGAAGGAAGCCGAAACGAAATATGCCTTGAAAGGAAACATTAACCACTCGGTCTGCCGCTGGTGCTTCAATGACTTGTCAGTAGAGGAACTGTGCAAAGTGGCGAAGGAAATGGGTCTGAAGGGCATTGACCTGGTGGGCCCTAAAGACTGGCCTACCCTGCAGAAATACGGGTTGGTGTCTACCATGTGCAACGGTGCGGAAATCAGCCTCACCGAGGGCTGGAATACCCCGCAGTACCACGCCACTTTGCTGAAAAACTACTCAGACATGATTCCGCTGGTGGCCAAAGCCGGTTACCAGAACCTCATCTGCTTCAGTGGTAATCGCAAAGGCATGGACGATGAAACCGGTCTGAAAAACTCCGTAGAAGGCCTGAAGAAGTTGCTGCCCCTCGCCGAGAAGCACAAAGTAGTGTTGGTGATGGAGCTGCTGAACAGCAAAGTGAACCACCCCGATTACCAGTGCGACCGCACCGCCTGGGGCGCAGAGCTGGCCAAACGGCTGGGCTCCGAGAACTTCAAGCTGCTCTATGACATCTACCACATGCAGGTAGACGAGGGCAACGTGATCCAGACCATCCGGGATAACCACCAATACATTGCGCACTACCACACCGCCGGGGTACCCGGTCGGCACGAGCTGGATGACACGCAGGAACTCAATTATCCGGCCATTATGCGGGCCATCAAAGCCACTGGTTTCAAAGGCTACGTGGCGCAGGAGTTCATCCCGCAGGCCAAAGACAAGCTGCAATCTCTGAGGCAAGCCGTTCAGATTTGTGATGTCTGAGGTGCTTGTTTTTCGCTTGAAATCAGAAAATTACCCGTTTTTCAACTTCGCTTTAACCCGAAATAAATGAACAACAGAAGATCTTTTTTACAGAAGCTAGGGCTTCTTTCCGTGGGGGTTGCCGTTGCGCCCTCTTTGCTCACCTCCTGCGATTCTTCCAACCAAAACCAGGGAACGGCCTCTTCCACAGCCGAGTCCAGCAGCGCTAACACCTCTGGCGGAAGCAGCGCCGCTGCCATCCGCGACATCGGTATTCAGCTGTACACCCTGCGCGATTTCCTGCCCAAAGACCCTAAAGGCGTGATTGGCAAAGTGGCGCAGGCCGGCTACAATGACGTGGAAACCTACGGCTACTCTACCCAAACCGGCTACTGGAACCTGGAGCCCAAAGCGTTCAAACAGCTCTTGGCCGACAACAAACTGGTGTCTACCAGCGGGCACTATGATTTTGGCCAGTACATGAAAGACGGCAACACCGATATTGTGAAGCGCTACATTGAGGCGGGCAATATTGTGGGCCACAAATACATTACGGTGCCTTATCTGGGCGAGGAACTGAGAAACAGTGCCGATGCCTACAAAAACATTGCGGAGAAGGTGAACAAAGCCGCCGAGCTGTGTAAAGCCTCTAACCTGAAACTGGCCTACCACAACCATGATTTCGAGTTCAAGCAATACGGCAACACCACCGGCTACGACATCCTGCTCAAAGAAACCGATCCGGCGCTGGTAAGCTTCGAGGCCGATTTATTCTGGATGGAAAAAGCCGGCCGCAAACCGGTAGACATGTTCCGCCAGAACCCGGGCCGTTTTGTGATGTGGCACGTGAAAGACATGGACAAAAACTCGCCAGACCTGAACACCGAGGTAGGCACCGGTTCCATTGACTACAAAGCCATCTTCGCGCAGGCCAAAACCTCCGGCGTGGACCGCATCTTCGTGGAGCAGGAAAACTTTGCCGCCTCCAAGGACCCTTACCAAAGCATCAAACAAAGCCGTGACTACGTGAAAAATACGTTGCTGGCTTAAGTCACCCGGTACATACCAAAAACAGAACGGCATACCTTGCTTCCCATCTGGAAGCAAGGTATGCCGTTCTGTTTTATGCCTATTTCTTTAGAAATAGGCATAAAACAAACAAGAAATTTCCACTCCGTCCGCAGGACGATGAAAGCAATGCAGTGGTTCATGCCCAAATTCGGCTCTTGCCCGAAAGCCCCTGTTGGGCGCCTGCGTAACCCAACAGGGGCTCTGGGGCAAGCATTGGCGTCTCCAGTGGCAATGGCCCACGCTCCCTACACAGCAGAGGACGGTGCCCGGTGGTACCTATCCGAAGCCTCACTGTTTGAGCGTCAGCGAGTTTGAGGCTTCTTGATTCTTTTGGTTACTTTTCTTATCAAGGAGAAAAGTGACAAACGCCCGCAGAGCGCAGCTGAAGTCCAGAAGTTAGAGAGAAGGTAATAGGAAGTAGCGGCTTAAGGGGCAGATTGGGTTGTTGGTGAGAACACCAACAACGGCGGACGGCTGGCGAAACAGCAATTAATAAAGAAAGGCACGGAAGTAACTTCCGCGCCATAGAAGGCAAAGAGGTTTGAGGCTAGCGCCTCACTGATTTGCAAACTTCAGACCATGGTAGGTCCAAGTCTCAGACTTGAACCATAGGGAAAAAGAATCATTGGCAGGTGTAAACATCTCCTTTGGCCCCCTTCAAAGGGGGAATCTGCGGTACGTAAGCGTAGGTTAGGTTGTACACGCCTGATTCCATTTCGGGTTTGTTTTCGGAAAATAGGCCCGAAATGTGAATTCCTGTCTTCTTAGAAAGCAACAGATTTTTGCAAGGGGAACTGAGGAGACAAGGCATGCCTTGTCTCCTCAGTTCCCAATATTTCTTACCGGGTAAGTGGTGCTTCTTAATAAGAGGATTTTCGAACAGATGCTAAATCATCCATAAAATTTAGAAACAATCCTTATCTTCACCAATCCCAAACACACCACTAACCCTTTATTTATGAAGCAGTTTTTTACCAACCATGTCTCTGGCTGGCGGAAACCCGTGTTGCTGCTTTGCACGTTAGGGCTGTTCGTGGAGCCGTCCATGGCCCAGAACGCACCTGCGCCTGCCAAGAAAGACAACCCCAAAAAAGAAGAGAAAAAGGACCTGCCGTTGGAGGCGGGCCGCACCATTGACATCAAAACCAACGAGGGCTCCTGGCTTGCGCTGGATGTGCACCCCAACGGGAGCCAGATCATCTTCAGCTTGCTGGGCGATTTGTACCTGCTACCCATAGGCGGCGGAAAAGCCCAGCAGCTCACCGAAGGCATGGCCCTGGATGTGCAGCCACGTTTCAGCCCGGACGGGAAGTCTATTGTGTTCCTTTCGGACCGCGACGGGAATGACAACGTTTGGATCATGGATCTGGCTACCAAGAAAACCCGCCAGATCAGCAAAAGCAAGAATGAGAACTTTCAGGCGGCCGAGTGGACGCCAGACGGCGAGTACCTGGTGGTGTCGCAGGGGCGCCGTAACCTGAAACTGCACCTGTACCACAAAGACAGCGGCAGCGGAACGGCGTTGATCAAAACCCCGGAGACTTTGAAGACCGTGGAGCCCGCCTTCGGGAAAGACAGCCGGTACATCTGGTATTCGCGCCGGACAGGGGCCTGGAACTACAACGCGCAATTACCGCAGTACCAGCTGGCCACGTTTGACCGCGAAACCGGTGAGACCGATACCAGAACCTCGCGCTACGGCTCGGCGTTCTCGCCAACCTTGTCGCCAGACGGTACTATGCTGGTGTACGGAACCCGCTACAATAACCAGACCGGCCTGATTGTACAGAACCTGAAATCCGGCGACGAGAAGTGGCTGGCGTATCCGGTGCAGCGCGACGAGCAGGAATCCATTGCGCCGCTGGGCGTGTTGCCGGCCATGTCGTTCACGCCAGACAGCAAAGAACTGGTGGCGTCTTACGGTGGTAAAATCTACCGCATTCCGGTGAACGGCGGGGCGGCCAAGGAGATCCCGTTTGAGGTGGATACCAAAATTGCCATCGGTCCGAAACTGGAATTCAAATACCCCATCAACGACGATAAAACCATGAAGGTGACGCAGATCCGCGATGCGGCTATGTCACCAGATGGCAAGCGCCTGGCCTTTACCGCGCTGGATCGCTTGTACGTAACCGAGTACCCCAACGGTACGCCTAAACGCGTTACCACCAATGATTTCACCGAGGCTCAGCCTGCCTGGTCGCCCGATGGCAAGGAACTGGTGTTTGTGACCTGGCACGAGAAAACCGGCGGCGCTATCTACAAAGTGGCCGCCAACGGCAAAGGAAAACCGGTGAAGTTGAGCCAGGAGAACTCGGTGTTCCAGGAGCCGGTTTGGTCGCCTAAAGGAGACAAGATTGTGTTCGTGAAAGGCTCAGCGCAGACTTACCGCGAATCGGCCGGTCCGGGTGCGTTTGATTCTCGCCAGACCATCAACTGGATTTCGTCTAAAGGCGGACCCAGCACGTTTGTGACCAAGGCCAACCTGGGCGCGAACCCGCACTTTGTGCAAGGCGATGACCGCATTTACCTGTACAGCTCCTCGGACGGGTTGATTTCTATCCGCTGGGATGGTACTGATAAGAAGCCGTACGTGAAAGTGAAAGGGATCACCACCTTCGGATCGTTCGCCGATATGCTGGAAGAAGAAATGAGCCACAACACGCACGTAAACGAGCGTGAGCCGCAAATGCAGGCTTCTACCGCTACTACGGTAATCAAAGCCCCTAAAGGCGACAAAGCCCTGGCCTTGATCAACAACGAGATTTACGTGGTGACCATTCCGTTTGTGGGTGGTGAAACGCCAACTATATCCGTAGCCGATGTAGCCAGTTCTTCTTTCCCAAGCTGGAAGTTGACCGATATTGGGGGTCAGTTCCCAAGCTGGTCTGCGGATGGAAAATCTGTGTACTGGTCCATCGGGAACGCGTTCTTCGCTTATAACTTAGACCAGGCCTTCGCGAAGAAACGCGAGATGGAGGCTGCCGAGGAGCTGAAGAAAGAAGCCAAGCCAAGCACTGAAGCTAAGAAAGACAGCACCGGCGCCAAAGAAGCCGTGAAGATTGAAGGCTACAAGCCGGTGGAAACCAGAATTGCTATCACAGTGCCGCGTGACATACCAACCGGAAATATCCTATTGCAGGGTGCCCGCATCATCACCATGAACGGCGATGAAGTGATTGAAAACGGCGACATCCTGATCCAGGACAACCGCATCAAAGCCGTAGGTGCTTCGGGTACCTTATCTGTGCCGCAGAACGCCACTGTGATGGACGTGAAAGGCAAAACCATCACGCCGGGCTTTGTGGATACCCACGCGCACATGTGGCCACGTTGGGGTGTGCACTCCAACCAGGTGTGGATCTACGCCGCTAACCTGGCCTACGGCGTCACCACCACCCGCGACCCACAAACCGCCACTACAGACGTACTGACCTACTCAGACATGGTGGAAACCGGCAAAATGATTGGGCCGCGCGTGTACTCTACTGGTCCAGGCGTTGGTTACTGGTCCTACAACCTGAAGAGCCTGGATCACGCCAAGAGTGTGCTGAAGCAGTACTCAGACTACTACAACACCAAGACCATTAAAATGTACCTGGTGGGTAACCGCCAGCACCGTCAGTGGATCATTATGGCGGCCAAAGAGCAGGGCCTGATGCCTACCACCGAAGGCGGTTTGGATTTCAAACTGAACCTGACGGAGATTCTGGATGGCTACCCGGGCCACGAGCACTCGTACCCCATCTATCCGCTGTACAAAGATATGATTGATTTCGCGTCTAAGTCGCAGATTGCCTACACGCCAACTTTGTTGGTGGCGTACGGCGGCCCTTGGGCCGAGAACTACTACTACGCCACCGAGAACCTGGCCGGCGACAAGAAACTGAACTACTTCACGCCGAAAGTGGAGCTGGATGAGAAGTCTCGCCGCAGAGCCGGTTGGTTCATGAAAGAAGAGCACGTGTTTGACAAACATGCCCAGTTTGTGGATAACCTGGTGAAAGCCGGTGGTCTGGCTGGTGTGGGTTCACACGGTCAGTTGCAGGGCTTGGGTTACCACTGGGAACTGTGGTCTATCCAGTCGGGAGGCATGAAGAACCTGGATGCCTTGAAAGTAGCCACCATCTTGGGTGCGAAATCCTTGGGCTTAGACGGTGACCTGGGATCTATCCAGAACGGCAAACTGGCGGATCTGGTGATCATGGACCAGAACCCGCTGGAGAACATCCGCAACACCAACACCATCAAATACGTGATGCGCAACGGTCGTCTCTACGATGCCAACACGTTAGATGAACTGGCTCCAACCAAAAAGAAAGCCCCTGATTTTGACTGGCACAGCGCCCTTCCGCTGGGCGTGCCCGGTATTCAGGAATAACCTTTCTGATGTTTTGAAAACGCCTCACCTGCTAAGCGGGTGAGGCGTTTTTGTTTTGGGGCTGGTTTTGGAAGTTGGGCTTGAAACGGGATTGGCGGAGACACTCGTAGGAGCTGCGCACACTACGAGGTCTTTGGAGCAGCGTCATTGCTGGAGCACGGAGATTGAAGTCGCTGGCGCGAGACTCCAGTCTCGTGACCTGGGATGATGCGAGTCTCCAGACTCGCCGAGAACCAGAATAAAAAATATGGTTATCTCGGCCCTACCTCCTGGTGTATTTCTTGCCTCATTTCCCAATTTTCGTCCGGAAGGACGATGCAGGCATTGCAGCGGTTCCAGAACCAAGGGAGGAACATGTAGGGAGGCGGAGGTTGGGCGCATGCGTAACCCAACCTCCGCTGACCGCAAGCAGTGGCTCCTCAATTGGTAGTTGCGTAGGCTAGCTATGCAACAGAGGACGGTGGCCAGGTGTCACCATGATGAAGAAAAGACTGTCTGAGCGGCAGCGAGTTTCTTTTCTTCTTGATTCTTTTGGTTACTTTTCTCATCAAGGAGAAAAGTGACAAACGCGGGCAGACCGCGGCTGCAGCCCTTAGGCTTGGTATGGAAGGGAATAGGAAGTAGGAGCTTAAGTTAGGTAGAGGCGCAGTTTGGGTTGTTGGTGAGAACTCCAACAACGGCGAACGACGGCGAACGGGAGTTTGTAAGGAAGGAAGTAGGAAGCAAAGGCAGAAGAAAGTGAGTCACGGAAGTAAATCCGCGCCATAGTGCCCATAGTGATTATGAGGCTGGTGCCTCACTAAAGTTGCAAACTTCAGACAATAATAGGTCCAAGTCACAGACTTGAACCAGGAAGGAGGGGGGAGAACAGTAAGTATCTCCTTCGCTGCCTCTAAGGTCACAATCTGCTGAAAAACTGTTTTTGGTCTATTTTCTGCAAAACAATCTTAAAACCTCATTCCTGAAACAGCCCAGAAACGCTTTCGCTCCAGCCATAACTTTTCAGCGCAGAAAGGAGGATGCTTAGGTCCATAAAAAAAAGGAGGCTCCTTTTGAAAAGAGCCTCCTTTTGAGAAAACGGTTCTAAATTAGCTTAGAACTGCGAGTGCAGGTGCACTTCCACTTTGCGGTACTCCTGGCCTTCGCCGCCAAGCACATCGTTGGAAGTTTCCACTTTGAAGTTGCGTTTGCCGTGGTATAGCTGGATGTACTTTTTCAGCAACTCGGCGCGCAGCCTGGCCACCTGTTTCTTGCCTTTGTCCGGACCAACATTGTCTGAGTAGCCTTTCACCCACAGCGACGCATTGTCGGGTTGTTGGGAAAGGAAGGCGTCAAACGCTGCCGTCTGGCCGATAGAGAGGTACACTTCGTTGAAGCCGTAAGCGAGCGTTACCTCGGTTGGAGCAGGAGCAGTAGCAGGGGCAACTTCGGTGGGCTGTTGAGCTACCACAGGTGCTTCCTGCATTTTGGCTTGCCCTGTCAGGTAGGCGGTGTATAGGCCGTCTGGCGTGCGGGAAATCCACATCTCGTTTTTCCCGAGGCGCTTGTAGGCCGAGGTGAAGGCATTTTCCTTGTTCACCACGTTGCCCACCTTCGTGGGTTGGCCAGTCGTTTTACCATCCTTGCCCAAAGGCAGGGAGTGGACAAAGGCTTGCTCGCCTGTTCTTTGGGAGAAGTACAGCGAATCATTCACCACGTAGGGCGAAAACTCGGCCTCACGGGTGTTCACCGGCACGTCCAGATTGGCGGGTTTAGACCACTTGCCGTTCTCCCATTTGCTCAGGTACAAATCCTCGTAACCTTTGGTTTTCCGCAGATCGGCTGTGAGCAGGAGCGTGCTTTGGTCCGGCGAGAGGTAAGCTCCCAGGTTGTAGGAATGGTTGGTGAGCTTTGGAAACGGTTTTTCGCCTGTTTTCTGGAAATCAGCCCCATTCCAGCGGTAGATCGCAATCTTCTCTTTGGTAGGGCTGGTTTTCTGATAGACGTACACTTCATCTCCGGCGGCGTTGGCGCCAATAATGCCATTCACGGCTCCGGCGTTCAGCGCGGTTTCTTTTCTGTAAGATTGATCGCTTCTTTTCTCAGAGTAGATCAACTGCCCCTCCTGGGTTTTAACGGTGTACAGGACCAGGTCCTGGCCCACCAGGAACACATCGGCTAGTTTCTCGCGGGTTTCTTTGATTGGAGTCTGGGCATGGGTTACTGCCGCCGTAGACAGAAGTAAAGCAATGGTGTAAATAGTCTTCTTCATTGATGCTGCGTGCGTACGGGTTACCACATAGTTACTTTCTTGCCCAGTTTAGGGTACTTCACCGAGAACAGGTTGTAGGTCACCATGAACTCGCTGGTGTTTCTGCCCACGTGGCTGGCATCGCCGGTAGGCATCTCCAGCACGTACCCCACTCTGAACTGATTCAGGCGGATGCCCGCGTTAAGCGTGTACGCCAGGTTGTGGCGATATCCGCCCCCGGCCCAGATAATGTTCTGGAACACGGCTTTGGCTTGCACCTCGGTGGTTTCTTTCTGCTTGCTGTCATAGCGGAAGATTCCGTTCGCCACCAGACCTACCTGCTCTGACAAAGCGGTGCGGTAACCAGCCTGCGCCACGTGCTGCAGGGCGTAGGTGTTTTCCATGAAATCATCACCGGAGGTAAGGCTTCCCTGGGACACATCCTGCAGGGCATAGCCCAGGTAGAAGTCCTCGCCGGTGAGCATGGCGCCCAGGTTCACGTCCAGCTTACCCACCCTGTTTTCTCTGCCCAGGTACTCGGCAAACTCCTGGTCACCGGATTGGTCCAGCACCAGTTTGTTTCCGTTGAAGCGCTGCAGGTCATAGGTCACGGCGGCACCCGCGCGCAGGCTCAGGGTTTCTGATAAGCGGATGCGCGAACCGTAGCTCAGGTTGAACTGGGTTTGCACGAACGGCCCGAAGGAATCATGCAGCACCGATAATCCCCAGGCGTGCTTGGCACCGGCCTGACGGCTGTAATAGTCGGTCTCGCGGGTTTTGAGCACGTCTGTTTTCTTCCAGGCTGCGATGTCTGCCTGGTCTAGTTCCACCGAGGCGAACAGGGTGCGCGGTGCGTCTTCAAAGCCACTCCACTGGTCGCGGTAAAAGGTTTTCACCATAGAGCCTTCATAACCGGTCAGGGCCGGGTTGAAGTACTGCTGGAACAGCGAGAAGTTGGCAATGTGTTTCCGGCTCTGGGCGGAAACGCCCAGAGCAGAAAGCAGTAAACAAATAGATAGGGTCAACTTTTTCATCTTCGTTATTTCTTAAGGATGGTCACGGTACCTCTCTTCACATAGTTGATGTCTTTCACGTGGATGATGTACAGGTAAGGTCCTGCCAACACCTCGCCGCGTTGGTTGCGGCCGTCCCAGCCCTGCTCAGGGTTGGTGGTGTGGAACAAGCGTACCCCGGCGCGGTCAAATACCTGCACCTCCACATTGTTGTAGAATCTTAGCTCTGGTACCGTCCAGTTGTCGTTCACGCCGTCGCCGTTAGGAGAAAAGGCATTCACTATCTTAAGATCTACCGTAGCCACGTTGTACCCTTCTTTGGTAAGAGTGAAGGTTTTCTCAAACGTGTTGTTGTAAGGGTCTACCGTTCTCACTCTGATGGAGAAGGACGTTTTGCCGGACAGGCCTTTGTTTGATTTCAGGTACAGTTGGTTACCGTCAATCTCAAACAGGGCATTGTCTGTGCTGCCGGCACCCGTTACCAGTTCATACAGGTGCTGGTTTTCCGGTTGGTTGTCAATTGGGTCGTCCTCATCAGTGGTGGTGAAAGAACCAATCGCCTGATCTGGCCCTATGCTAGGCTGGAAAGTAGACTTGCTCAGGGTGATGTTGGTAGGAGCCTTGTTTGGCATTACCCGCACGGTCCACTTCGCCTCCACGTTGTTCACGTTTGATTTGTCTGAAGGTACGCTCAGGATGCCGGTGATCTCGTAATCTCCGTTTTCCAAGCCGTTGTAGGTTCCTTGCTGCCAGGTTACCGGTACTTGCACGGTGTTGCCGTCAGTGAACGTCACGCCTACGGTGGCAGGCTTGGTTACCTGGGCAAAAGTGGTGCGGATAGGCACCTCCAGGGTGGCAGGTCTCACCACCGATACCGCGTTTGGTCTTACCGTAACAATTTGCGTAGCGGTAGAGGTGTTGCCGGAGGCATCGGTCACGGTCCAGGTAATGGTAGTGGTACCTGTTGGGTATTCAGCTGGGGCATCGTTGGTCACCGTTGCTACAGAGCAGTTGTCTGCCGTTGCCGGAGTGCCCAGGTTCACGTTGGAAGCGGTAGTCTTACCCGGATCCACGTTCACGGTCACCGCTGCCGGCGCCGTAATGGTTGGGTTGATCTTGTCTTCCACGGTCACAACCGCCGGGGCGGTAGACACATTGCCGTGTACATCGGTCACGGTGAGGGTCACGTTGTTGGTACCCACATTGGCGCAGTCAAAAGCAGTTCTAGACAGCGTGATGGACTGGATGCCGCAGTTGTCTGAAGAACCGTTGTCTACGTCTGCCGCAGTAAGAGTGGCAGTACCGCTGGCGTTCAGTTGCACCGTGATGTTCTTGGCAAGCGCTACTGGTTTTACCTTGTCTTCCACCGTTACCGTGGCAGTGGCGGTAGATACATTGCCGTTCACATCAGTGACGGTGATGGTAACCGTGTTGGCACCTACGTTGGCGCAGGTAAAGCTTGTCTTATCCAAGGTGACAGAAGCAATGCCGCAGTTGTCGGTAGAGTTGTTGTTTACCTCAGCGGCAGTGATAGCGGCGTTACCTGTGGCGTCTAACTGAACGGTGATGTTCTTGGCCAAAGCAACCGGCTTCACCTTGTCTTCCACGGTAACCACTGCTGTGGCAGTAGCAGAATTCCCGTTGACATCGGTTACGGTCAGGGTAACGGTGTTTTCCCCTACGTTGGCGCAATTGAACGATGTCTTGTCTAAGGTAACAGAGGCAATCCCGCAGTTGTCAGAAGAACCATTGTTTACATCGGTCGGGGCGATGGTAACGGTACCCTGGGCATTCAGCTGAACTGTGATGTTCTTAGCGATAGCCGTAGGATTGATTTTGTCTTCCACAGTTACCGTAGCGGTAGCGGTGGATACGTTTCCGTGCACATCGGTTACGGTAAGGGTTATCTGGTTGGCGCCTACGTTTTCGCAGGTGAAGGCTGTTTTGGACAGGGTAACCGAAGCGATTCCGCAGTTGTCGGTAGAGCCGTTGTTTACCTGGTCAATAGTGATAGTGGCACTGCCGGTAGCGTTTAACTGAACGGTAATGTTCTTGGCAAGCGCCACTGGTTTCACTTTGTCCTCTACTGTCACCGTGGCGTTGGCGGTATGCGTGTTGCCGCTGTTGTCGGTTACGGTGAGGGTAACGGGATTAGGGCCCACGTTACTGCAGTCAAAGGTAGTTTTGGACAAAGCCAGAGACGCGATGCCGCAGTTGTCTGTAGAGCCATTGTTCACTTGGTTAGCGGTGATGGAAACAGCACCAGTAGCGTCTAATTGTACTGTGATGTTCTTAGCGATGGCTACCGGATTGGTTTTATCTTCTACGGTTACATCAAAGCTTGCCGTTTCTGTGTTGCCTGACAGGTCAGAGATGGTGAACGTAGGCGTGGTTTTACCGGTAGCATATGCTTTGGTAAGGGTTCTGGCAACGTATTGCCCCATAGCGGTTGGGGTACCATAGAGAGCGAGGTCATCCACGTAGAACAGGTATGTTTCATCGGCTGGGTAGAAGTCTATGCTACCCAGTTTTTTGATGCCCGGATCACCTGATTGTTGGTTAGAGAATTGCCACGTAGCAACCTCCACCCCGTTGATCAATAGGGTAGCCTGGTCGGTGTCTAAATTCATGGTTTGGGAAACCTCAAACCATTGGCCTTGTGGATAGGAAAATGCGTGGGGAGCTCCGGCGTAGAATTCACCGGTTCCATCTTCATAGAAGTAGGCTTCGTGTGCCCACTCAACTCCGGGTTCCTCGGTATGCTGGATATTATAGTAGCCTCTTTTGCCAACGGGAACATACATCTTAAACTTGAGAGTCCAGGTGCCGGAAGTTTGGTCTCCCATGAAGAAAAGCTGGTCTTCGTTACGTCCTCCCTCAATTTTAAGGCTCTTTTGCCCGCTGCTGGCTTGGGAGGAGCTTACCTGAGAAGACGATGCGCCTCCAGGCCATGCCGCCCATACGCCATTCTGGCCACTTACATTGCCTACCGTGAACTTCTCAAAGGTCTCAATATAGCCTACTATGCCAGAGTTATCATTCAGCGTCAGTGTTGGTATGGTTGGTTGCGCATTACAACTAGTGGCATCTGTGTTCACCGTTACGTTGGAAGCCGTTATGGTAGGCTTCTGGGTGTCAGTTACCGTAACGGTGAAAGTCTTAGAGTCTGTGCTGCAGGAATTAGAAGCTGTTGCCTTTACCGTAGTTACCCCAATGGGGAAGAAGTAAGGAGAAGTAACAGCAGAACCGTTGATTGTGTAAGCAATGGTTGGATTTGGAGTTCCAATAGCGGTTGCTGCGAAAGGAACGGAAGCTCCGTTTCTTCCTGCTTCTGAAGTGATTACAATGTTGGCAGGTGCTGTTACAGTAGGAGCGGTGTTAATTGTAACAACTATCTCAGCTCTTGGACTTTCAAATCCTATTACCGGGCTATTAAACGTACTAGTCAAGTACCCTAGAGTCTCATATCCGCCCCCGAATTGGCTAGTGCCCTCATGATGGAAATACATACGATTAACCCACGGTGCATACGTAATGGCGGCCATGTCAGAAAGGTTATTGAACTCGTACAGGACGGATTCAGAACCAGTTCTAATGTTCCTTTTAACAATTTGTTCGTTGCCGTTACTACTCCTATAGATTAGATAATAGTCATTCCCCACTTGTTCAGACCACCCATATGCCGCCCATGACTCAGGCCCCATGAATTCTGTGATATCGGGTCCCTGAATTGCTGTTACTTGACCAGATGGAAGCGCTATTTTGTAGAATGTATTATTATAAGCATATTGTAAATGCAAAAGTACATATCCAGGACCTGCTGCTAATATACTTCCTTCTGAGAAGGGGATTCCAGTACTCAATGGAATGATTGCCCCTTGTGCGTTTAAAGTATTCTCATCTAATCGCACAATTCCTATAAACGAATTACTACCATCATAGTATTCCGCAATAGGTTGTGTAGGATTTGCGTCTCCAACAAAAGACCAAAGTTGTCCTGTTGAAAGGTCTGAGAAAATTGCGTCACGCATAGGTAAGGAAATGCCGCCAGTTAAATCCAGATTAAACCGGGCAGTATTTTGGTCACCTGTCACATAAACATGGTTATTTGTGACAGCAATGCTTCCTCTGTCATCACCGGTGAGAGAATTATGATCAACGGTGTTGCTCACACTCACATTTTCTTGAACAAAATAAGAGGTGTTAATCGCTGGATTTACCTGGATGGATGTTCCGGTGCCAATAGCGGTTCCTCCCTCTGCAGTGGTATACCAGGTTAAAGATCCACCACTTCTAGGAGAAGCTGTAAGCGTAACTGGGCTACCAGAACACGCATTAACAGGAGTTGTAACATTTGGGGCAGGTAAATTGATGATTTGTGCCTGGCTGTTAAAACACAATCCCAAAAGGAGTGCTGGAATAAACCAGAGGTAGGGCATTTTAGCCTTTGCTCTACTGAAGACTAGATTTTGCCATCGGGGTGAGGATGGCGGTTCGTATAAGTGTTTCATAATAAAGGGTTAATTGGTTTAGTAGGGTATGAGCGCGCAGACTCACCTTTCAGGAGAAGAAAGGTGAGCCTCACAGAGAATGGCTCTCTGGTAGGAGTGTCAGAACCATAAAGGGCCCGTGGTAGGTTGCTCTTGGTTCAAGAGGCTTGTGTTGCCATGTCTGGTAAAGCCTGATTGAAGCAGTTTTAAGAGGACGTGGCTTTTACTTTCACTCTTTTTATGAAGAGTTAGCGACAAAGAAATTCATGGGAATGGGATAGTAGAAATTAAACTATAGGATCATTGTTTAAAGTAAGAGTCATGCTTGTTGGGGAGTCTTAACCACCTGCGTTCCTATTTCGGGTTCCTGTGCTTGTCAGCAGATCTGTCTTGAGAAGCAAAGAGAATGAAATAGAATTTATGATGTATTTGCGTCAGGCGTAACTGTGGGTCATGAAAGCTGTGTTGTCTATCTGTGGATAGAAGTTGCTATATAAATGAGTGTTTTCCTTAGCTGTTTTGGGGATGTAACAGCAAGTTCTAAAATCCTTTGAATGAAGATTTTTTTAGCGTGTGCAAATTTTTAACAATTTTTTGTTGGTGCAAAATTTTGATTAAAATACTTTGAAACTAACTATAGTGCCTTTTTTAAGTGCTAAAATTAGAATTTAACTTATAAGTTGGCCTTTGTGATTGCTTGTGATAGTTCAACTTGAAAGGTCTTGAACGTTGATTCACTTGTGCGTAGCTTTCTGGTAACTTGTTTTGGTTTTCTGTATATACTATAGGTTCTGGTCAATTTAGTTATTTGGTAGTCTGAGCTTGATAAAAATATGATTTTATAAATTTTAATGCTGAGTAAAGAGCTTTGGTTGAAATAAATATCTTTATTGGAGTACCACTTGATTTATAGGATGGAGTGATAAAGCGAAGTGAGAAAGGTGGAATTGCCTGAATTGTACTTTTAGGAATGCTTTCTCTGTGTGAAAACCTGTTCTGGAATAAAAGAAGCAAGGCTTCTGCAGTAAGCTTCGTGCCAGTAGAGCGTTTTTCAGCCTGTTTAGAGCAAATAACTTAGAAACGCAGGTTCCCTCTTTCCCGGAAAGCGCCCTTTCTATGTGGCAATCTGCTTTGGAGAGCAGGGGGGCAGAACCCAGCGGCAAACTTTACAAGTGGGTTTCAGGGCTATTTTCTAAAAAGGAGACGAAAACCCGTTTGCAGTCCCTGGAGGTTAGTCGCGTAGAACCTCCCGCAGTGCCAATCAGTAAACACAGAAAGATCTAGATCCATCAACCATTAACAAGACTTATGAAATTAACTGGAAATACCGTGCTGGTAACCGGGGGAGCCTCCGGGATTGGCCTGGCCATTGCCGAGCGCTTTTTGAATGCAGGCAGTACCGTCATCATCTGCGGCCGCCGCGCCGATAAGCTGAACGAAGCCAAAGAAAAGCATCCAGCGCTGCACACCATTGTCTGTGATGTGGCCCAGGAAACCGACCGTATTGCTTTGCTGGAACGGGCTACCGCTGAGTTTCCGCAGTTGAATGTACTGGTGAACAACGCCGGGATTCAGCGGCGGGTCAACATCATAGAAGAGCAGGAGCCCTGGAGCCAGACGCAGCAGGAGATTGCCATCAACCTGGAAGCACCCATTCACCTGTGCAATCTGTTTGTGCCGCATCTTCGGCAGCAAGCCTCGGCGGCCATCATCAACGTAACCTCGGGGCTAGCCTTTACGCCGGCGGTGTTTGCGCCGGTGTACTGCGCCACCAAAGCGGCGCTGCATTCCTTCACCTTGTCATTGCGGTATCTGTTGAGAAATACCCCCGTGGAAGTAGTGGAGATAGTGCCTCCGGCCGTGAATACTGATCTGGGTGGGGCCGGTTTGCACACCTTTGGGGCACCGCTGAATGAGTTCGCTGACTCTGTGATGCAACGCATTGACCAGGGTGAGTTGGAAGTAGGCTTTGGCACCTCAGAGGTTAGGAGAAAAGCCTCCCGCGAAGAGAACGACGCTTTCTTCCAGGAAATGAATTCCCGCTGGGCTTAACCTGTTTTGGGGCTGTTTTCCTGAAAACAGCCCCAAAACAGGTTTTCTCTTCTACCCAGATGGTCTGTGCGGCCATTGGATAGCATCAGCCTCAGATTTTTTAACTGCAGCCTTCTTCCACAGAAGGGGCTGTAGCATAGGGCTTTGCGCAGCTAAAGAGGAGCAAGATTACCTATTTATCGGTATTTCAGCGGTCAGTCTACATCGTTACATTTATTTCTTTTCTCACCCATTTATCCTAACGATATGCTGAAACAGTTTTACCCAATCAGGTCTCTTGCCCTTGCCGTTTTGGTGGGATTCACGTTCTCAGCCTGTTCCGACGATGACGATGAGGTATCGCCTGACACCGAAAACAGAATTGAGTACAATGGCGCTTCCTATACCCTTAAATCAGGGGTGGTTATAGACTATGGTGTAACCGGCGATGAGGATACTCATTACAACTATGATTTTATGGTTACAGATGGCATCTTGCCAGACACCGAGGAGATTTTTGAGATACCCAACGCCAAGATTTCTGTGTACGCTGAGCTTCTGTCTCCGGGCGCAGATGCCTTTGAGGTGGGCACGTTCACGTTCGTGCAAGATGTGAATGCGGCCCAGAACCGGGACAAGCATGTCTTTGAGTATGTCGAAGTGGTGGTAGACTCAAACAATGACAATATGCTGGATATGGACGATGACTATCTGGAGGTCACCGGCGGAACAATAAAGGTGTCAGGCTCCAACAATGACTACACCGTGGAATATAACCTTACCCTGGATGGCGGTAAAACCGTGAAAGGCAATTATTCCGGTGATTTTAACTACATAGATGGCAGAGACTAGGCGTTGGCTGCTAGGTTAATATAAAAGCAGAAGCCGGGTAAATGCCCGGCTTCTGCTTTTTAGGTCATCGGGTTAACGGCCCATAGCCACCTTTATTCAGCTACGTGATGTTCTCTTTGAAAGCCTTGGCCACCGCCTCAGATTTTGAATTGACCTGCAGTTTCTCGTAAATCTTTTTCACATGAGACCGCACCGTTTCCAGGGAGATAAAGAGTTGGGCCGCCACCATTTTGTACGAGTAGCCCTGCACCAGCCAATGCAGAACCTCTTTCTCGCGGTCGCTTAACTGGTAGGAGGTAGGCGCTTGTGCCGGGGCTTTATGCGCGAATAACTGCAGCACTTGCCGGGCAACGGAGGAGGTCATGGGTGCGCCGCCTTCGCACACGTCTGCAACGGCTTCCAGGAGTTTGGCGGGTGGGGTTTTCTTGAGCAGGTAGCCATCGGCCCCGGCTTGCATGGCTTCCAGCACATTCTGGTTATCGTCAAAAACGGTGAGCATGACCACCTTCACCTGCTTAAACTGGCTCCTGATGAGCTTGAGTCCGGCAATGCCTCCTAGACCGGGCATGTCAATGTCCATCAAAATAACATCGGGTTGCAGGTGGCTGACCTGTTGTACCACCTGCGTGCAATTCTGAAAAGCGCCTACCACAGAAAAACCCTGGGTGCCGTTGAACAGCATGGAGAGCCCTTCCCGCAGGGGCGCGTTGTCTTCGTAAAGTAGGATTTTGATCATACCCGTAAGGTTTGGAGCGTGGTTTTAGGAAGCGGAACCCTGAGCCGGAGGGTAGTGCCCTTGCCCGGTGCCGAGGTAAGGTTCAGTTGAGCTTTCAGGTTGTGGGCGCGTTTCTGCATGTTCAGCAGGCCGTTGCCGTCATGGGCGGCATGCACGTCAAATCCCTGCCCGTCATCAGTGATCTCCAGGTGTAAGCCATTGCCGGTAAGGTGAACGCTGATCCAGACCTGGCGGCAGTGGGCGTACTTGGCAATGTTGTTCAGGGCCTCTTTGTAAATCATGAAGCAGTCATACCGGGCCTCCAGGGGCAAGCGCAGGGTGTTCACGGCGGGGTCTGCCTCAATAACGGAGGCTATGTTTTTGGCTTCAAACAGCTCAGTGGCCACTTCGCGCATGCGGGAGATCAGGTTCTGCACCAGATCGTTGTGCGGATTGATAGACCAGACAATGTCATCCATCACGGTCATCATCTGGTGCGAATACCGGCTGATTTTCTGTAAATAGCCCTTCGCCAGGGTAGGGTTGGCGAGCACCTGCTGATCGGCCAGGTCAGAGAAAATGGTGATGGTGCTGAGGGTAGAGCCCATGTCATCGTGCAGGTCGCGGGCAATGCGGGTGCGCACTTGCTGCAAAGCCAACAGCCGGTTGATGCGCAACCTGTACAACCCGTACACGCCGGCTGCCGCCAGCAGAACCAGCAAGGTCAAAAACCACCAGGTTTTCCAAAAGGGGCTGGAAATGGAAAGCTGCAAAGTGGTGATCTGCGGAGTAATAGCTCCGTCATCACTGAATGCTCTCACCTTGAACAGGTACGTGCCACCGTCCAGATTGGTGTAACTGGCAAACCTATTGCTGCCCGCTTGCCGCCACGTGTCATCTACGCCTTCCAGCTGGTACTGGTACCGGATCTTTGCGTCATCGTAGTAGTTGAGCGAGGCAAATTCTATGGTGAAGAAGTTCTGGTTATACGCCAGCTGAAGTCCTTTTTTGTTTAGAGTAGTGGCATCTAAGGCAATGTTCTGGTCAAAGACCTTAAACCCGGTAATGGCTACTGGGGGCAGCGTTGCGGCTTGGGTAAGGCTGTCTGGATGGAAATAGTAAAAGCCCTGGAGCGTGCCCAGCAGAATGCGCCGGTCTTGCAGGGTATAAGCGGTATTGAAGGCGTAAGACTCGTTGATGAGACCATCTCTGGTGCCGTACGTGGTAACTGTTTTGGTCTGCGCGTTCCAGCGCCCTAAACTGAACTGAGTGGTGAAAAACAGGTGAGTGGGCGTAGCTTTCACCAGATTCAGAATGGTGTTGGAGGGCAAACCGTTAGCCGTGGTAAGGGTAGTTACCTGGTCTTTGGGAATGTTCAGAAAATGAATACCTAAACTGGTAGAAATAGCCAGGGTGCTGTCATGAAGCCAGATTATTTCCCCAACGGCATTGCTCAGCAGGGCTTGCGGTTTGGTGCCTGCGGAATACTGCTTCCTGATGGTTCCGGTGGTAGCATCCACGCGTAACACCCCGGCTTGGGAAGTAGCCAGCCACACAGAGTTATTATCACCGAACAGAATACGCTTGATTGACCCTGGCTCTTGCCCAGCAAGCTGCTCCCGGAAGGCGAACACCCGGAATTGATTTGTGCTAGGGTTATGTTGCACCAATTCTCCTTTGCTGGTTCCCCACCAGATCTGCTCGTGTGCATCCATGGCCCCTTTTAGAATGCTGAGGCCCTTTAACGCAGGTGGGGCAACAGGCTTGAAAGAGGCTTTCCCCGGCTCCAGGAGCAGGAGCGTACCCTTCTCAGAGCCAGCCCAGATACGGCGAGACTGGTCTTCTATCAGGCACCAGACCTGCGATGTCTTGCCAAAGGTTTCCTTCCCGTAGCTCCTCTGTAAGCGAAGTGCCTGGTCATAAACTAGTATTCCGCTGTTGAGCGTGCTTACCCAAATCTCACCATTCTTAGTTTCCAGAAAGCCAGAGACCACGCCCAGTTCTTTCGTTTGGCCCTGGGCCTTACCAAAGGTGCTGATGGTGGTGAATTGCTGCTTTTGGGGGTTGAAATAATAAAGGCCTTTGTTGGTGCCCAGCCAGATGGTACCCTCGCGGTTCTGCGCGATGCTATAGATCTGGTCATAGGAAATGCCGTAGCGGAAATCATTGTTCTGGGGCACCTGCTCAAATGGTATAGCACCGGGTTTCCGGAAAAACAGCTGTTCTGAGGCGGCCCAGAGGGTGCCTTGTTGGTCTTGCAGGTAAACATAGGGCTCGTGGCTGGGAGCGGGCACGGCCAGGTTAGATGCTGCTGCCAGGCAAGAATTCTTTTGTCTGAAAGCTGAGCCGGGCGAAACAAATGCCTGCTGATGCGGGGCGTACACGTAAGTTTCCTCCTGATTCCCGGATTGCAGCAGGATACTGCCCCCGCATTCAAGCAGGCGCCACCGTTTAGGGCCACTGGCGTACCGGGCGGCCTTGCGGATGGGGATACGGGTGAACTGCCGTTTTTGGGGAGAATAGCGGGTAACCTGGTCTGGGGAAGCAATCCAAATGGTGCCTTGTTTGTCCTGAAAAAGCGCCTCCACAATATCAGAGGCCAGGCTATTGGGATTGTTCAGCTCAAACCGGTAATGCAGAAACTGCCGGCCGTCATAGCGCTGCAAGCCATTGTCAGTGCCAAACCACATGTAACCTTCCTGGTCCTGCAGTATCGCCAGCACAATGCTGCTGGCCAGTCCGTCCTCGCGGTCCAGGTGCTGGTACACGTAAGGGTGAGGCGTTGCCACGGTCCTCCCCTCAAAGCCTAAAAACAGCCCGAAAACGAGGAGTGCCCAACCAAAGAGTGCCCGTGGATTTCGCATATGAAGTTGCTCTAACTAAAGGTACTAGTTAGCGGCTTATCCTGAAACAGCTGCGCGCAATATCCCCCGTTTATGGGATTCGCCCGGCTGGGTGCACAGGTGTTTCCCCCTTTTATGCGATTGACGTGCGGTTGGTAAATCTGCCATCTTTGACCTGTTCTCTTTCAAGCACTTCAAACCCTTCTAAAATGATGAAAACACTTCAAAAATGGGGCAGTCTGTTGATGGTAGCCCTTCTCATGGCCACTGCTTCGATGGCCCAGAAAACTCTTCCGAAGGAAGCCGACAAGTTCCTGCGGGAAATCATGGACCGCGAGCACATTCCCGGTTTGGCCTATGCCGTAGTGAAAGACGGAAAGATTCTCCACCAGGGGCAGTACGGCATGGCGAATCTCTCCTGGAGCGTACCGGTAGACAAAGAGACGGTTTTCCAGACGGCCTCCTGCAGTAAGTTGTTTACCGCCCTCCTGTTAGGTCGTTTGTTCGATGAAAAGGTACTGCTACCTGAGCAAACCATGGGCGAGTTGCTGGATTCTATTCCGTACTACTGGAAACCCATCACCCTTCAGCAACTGGCGGCGCACCAATCGGGCATCTGGATCGCTGATTTCGCTAAGCTGAAAACAACCAAAGAAGCTTTTGACCTGGCTAAAAAACAGGAGATGAGCTATGAGCCGGGGACCAAATCGTTTTACGTGAGCTCAGACTACTGGATTCTGCAGCACATCATGGAGAAGAAACTGGGCAAGCCCTATTACCAGATCCTGAAAAGCTATGTGCTGGACCCGCTGGGCATGCAACACACCTTTGTGAACAACAATGACGACAGCTTTATCCGGACGCATGCGGTATTGCCCAAAGAAGCCACCGTGTATACCTATCAGAACAATGCCTACAAAGTGAGCGATATGCAATTCACCGGCACCGGTTACACCGCCGGGGGCGTGTACACCTCCATCCTGGATATGGCTAAAATTGCCCAGGCTTTAGACAATGGCAAGTTTCTTACCCCGGCTACGCAAGCCTTGCTGCTGAACAACCTGCCTTTGAAAACAGAAGGGAAAGGCGATTTTGGGGTGGGGTTTGTTTCTGAGATGTACCAGGGCCACAAAACCTCGGGGCACAGCGGCGGACCAGCCTTGGCAGATTTCGTGCGCTTCGATGACCAGAAACTAACCTTTGTGGTGCTTACCAATCAGCGGGGCTTTTATCCGTACTTAGCCAAGAAACTGGCTACCTACTACATTCCCGGCCTCAGGAACCCCAACCTGCCTCCCAACTATTGGCTAACCCTGGAGTAACACCCATCTGTGAACAAGCCGGTTTTTTAGGAGATTCCGGTAATCAGGTAATATCCTAACCCAGCCAAAGCGCTGATGCCGATCCAGGTGATCATGCCTATTTTGAAGCGGTACATGGCCACGAAGGAAATCAGCGTCCAGGCTAAGGCGAAGTAGTCCAGTCCGGTGAACGAGATTTCCCTGGGGAACAGAACCGCTTGCCCAAAGTACACCGTCAGGTTCAGCACTACGCCCACCACGGCCGCTGTCACCACGCCCAGCACTGATTTTACGGCAGTATTGCTGCGGGTGCGTTCAATAAGCGGAGCCCCGGCCAGAATGAACAGGAAGCAGGGCAGGAAGGTATAAAACGTAGTGGTGAAAAGGCCCACCGCGCCCATAGCCAGGGAGCCGCCGTAATGGTTGTGCCCGGCCATGAATCCCACAAAGGCTAGCACCATTATGAGCGGACCCGGCGTGGTTTCGCCCAGGGCCAGGCCGTCAATCATCTGGTACTTGGTAAGCCAGTTCAGTTGCTCCACCGTTACCTGGGCCACGTACGGCAACACCGCATAGGCGCCCCCAAACGTGATAAGGGCGGCTTTGGTAAAGAATAGGATGAGCGTGTTCCAGAAGGCGAACTCACTGGTGAGCAGGTAGAACAATGTCAGCGGCAAGGCCCACAGAACCAGGGTGATGACCAACCGCATGATACTGGTGCCCAGGCCTACTCCCTCGCCCACCACAGCACTGTTGGCGTTCAGGTAATAGCCGTCTTCGTTTGACTGAGCTTTGGCGGTAGAGGGTTTCTCGGCCAGGAACGACGGATGGAACTTCTGCAGAATGAAGGCAAGCACTATGGTGCCCAGGATGATCAAAGGAAATGGAACCTTCAGAAAGAAAATGCAGATAAAGCTCACGGCCGCCACCGCGTAATGGAACCAGCTCTTCAGAGACTTTCCCGCAATCTTCATCAGCGCCAATATCACAATAGCTACTACCGCTGGTTTGAGCCCATAGAATAGCGCTGATACCCACGGAATGGTCCCGAAGGTAACATAGGCGGCACTCAGCGCCAGCAAGATGAACACCGAGGGTAACACAAAGAAGATGCCGGCCACCAGGCCGCCCCGCACGCCGTGCATGAGCCAGCCCAGGTAGGTGGCCAATTGCTGCGCCTCGGGGCCGGGCAGCAGCATGCAGTAGTTGAGCGCGTGCAGAAACCGGGAATCAGAGACCCAGCGTTTCTCGTCCACCACAAACTGGTGCATGATGCCTATTTGCCCGGCCGGCCCGCCGAAGCTGATAAACCCCAGTTTAAGCCAAAACAGAAATGCCTCTCTAAACGAGGGCTTTTCTGGGGGAGTGAGGCCAGCCTCTTGCTCCGGCGTAAGTAGAACTTTCTGTGTCATACCTTTCTCTTAAAGATCATTACAATACTACGTAGGGCCGAAATGGTAAGATAGAACAAGCTTAACTTTTAGTACGAGGTTTACTTTTGGGCAAACTTTTTCTGTTCATAAAGGCCACCCAAGCCTGCCATTGGCTTTGTTTCAGGCTCCTTTTTACAAAAACAGGCTAAAAACATTCTGGTTATTTGCCGGCTGCCGGGTCTGCCTTAGGTTTGCGCAGGTCTATGTTATGGAACAGGAAAAGCCGCAGCGCATGGGTTTTGAAGTACCGGTTACCGGCGGCCGTTTGCTGAAACACCTGCATGTAGCCCAGCTGAGCATTAAAGCCTTTGGAGAACTGGTAGCCCACTCCGCCGAACAATCGGTTCTGGTCAAAGTAATTGTAGACAATCTCCTTCCCGAAGTTCACGTGCAACTCATCATTCAGCACCAGGAACGGTACGCCCGGCGCAATAGCATCGGCGGTGAGGGGTACCATCAGGCCAATCATGTACCGGGCCCTGAAATTGAAATGGTAGCCTTCCTGCAACTGATCATTGGCGATGTTCCGGTTAAAGCGTTCCTCCAGCCGCACCCATTGGTTGGTTTGCAGGCGCTTGCTCTTGCCAGACCAGTTCACCTGTTGCCACAGCCGATGCTCGGGGCGTACGGTTTCCTCGGTTTCTGAGGCGGGCCAGTGCGAAACGTAGGCGTAGCCCACGGTAAAGCGCGTGTGGTCTGAGATATGGTAGGTAAGCCCGGGGCGTACAATGGTAGTGGCCCAGCGGTCCAGGAAATCCGTACGGCGGGAGTGCAGGTCCAACCACAGAGAGAACTTGTCTGATAGCCGCGTCTGGTTGAAGTAGCCCAACCAAACTTGTTGCCGATCGGTGACCTGCTTTTCCGGGGTTTGTGCCTGAGTTTGGAAAGGAAGCAGAAAAGCAGCTGAAATGAGAATGCGTAGAAGTTGTTTCATAGGGTAGAGCAGGTTAGGAGTGGTTGTATGTGGAATGACTCTTAATGGATAGTTAAGTCTGGCAAATGCTTCTGGAACTTCGTCCCCCTTCGAAGGGGGTAGGGGGATGATGACTCGTGCGGATCAGGGCAGTTCGGATAAACACATTTTTTTCTATGGCGTGTGATTTTTGTATTGAGTGGAAGTCACGGAAGTAACTTCTGCGCCATAGTAGCTGCTTAATAGCAAAAGAAAACGGTTCTTCAATCCGTTTTGTCATCCCCCTGCCCCCTTCAAAGGGGACGAGAAAGTTGCTCAAAATTCTGAGAGATGGTCCGGTGAGCCAGACATGAAAAAATTGAATCTTGAGAAGTGGCTTGCGAAATAGACTTCATTTTCTACCTATTTTCTGAAAATCGGGCTGATAACAGAAAAACAGGTAGAAACCAGCAGCGGCAGGTTTTACCCTGCCGCTGCTGGTTTAATTACTTGGCTAGGAGACCGTCTAAGGTTACGGCTACGTAGTAGAGTCCGCCAATGGTGGGGCCAGCGGCGTACTGGATGTAGCGTTTGTTGAAGATGTTGGTGCCTCCGGTTTTGATGGTGATTTTGCTTTCAGGCACGGTAAACGTCACCTGTGCGTCTACCGTCTGGTACGCCGGAACGGTTCCGTTGGCCAGCGGACTTTCCCACAGGAATGAGTCCTGCCAGCGCCACACCACGTTAAAGCCCAGGTTCTTCACAATCTCGCGGTTCCCGAAGGACACGTTCGTGATCCAGTTGGGCGTGTTGAAAGCCGTCACGAAGATGTCACGCTCCTCGTTGGTTTTGATGTCGTTGTAGTTGACGTTTCCCGAGAGGGTGAACTTCTTGTAGAAGTTGTACGTGATGCCCAACGAGGAACCGTAGTTGTTGTACTTGTTCTTGGCATTAGTGTACACGCGGTAGCGGGTCTGCTGCCCGTTGCGGTTGGCGGCCAGCATGGCAATCACGGCTTCATCGGTGCCCACCTGCACGGTGTTGTTCTTCGGTACCGATACCTCTACCTGGCCCAGAAATCCATCGTACACGTTGGTGTAGGTATCCAGGTCAATCACCAGTTTGCTGTCAAACAGCACGCTCTTGTAACCCACTTCAAAGGAGTTGATCTGCTCGGGGCGGGTAGGCGAGAGGCTGGTAATCTGCAGTACGTTGCGGTTTTTCAAGGCGGCATCGTTAAGGGCAAGCCCGGCAGTCACGTCACGGTTCACGGCGGCGTTGAAATCGTTCACCGAGGCCAGCGTGTAAGAGTTGTCCAGGTATCCCAGGCCTTCGTTGATGTAAGACAGGCCACCCACGCGACGCACGTTTCCGTTGTTCACATAAGACACGGCCTCAAACAGCGCCGGGAACCGGAACCCATTCTGGAACGAAGCCCTGAAGTTGTGGTGCTCCGCGAAGGTGTACACTGCCGCAATTCTGGGGTTCAGTTTGGGGTCAAACTCGGGGTTGTAGTCAATGCGCAGGGAGCCGTACAGTTTCAGCCTATCGGCGAAGAAGGTTTTGGTAAGCTGCGTAAACGCCCCAAATTTCTTGTAGTACACGTTGTTGCCGCCGGGCTGCGTGCGTTGCTCAATGGGGCGGGTGAAATCCACGAAGTTGTTCCCGTCTGGGATGACTTCGTACACGCGGGCATCAGCGCCTACCAGCACGTTCGCGAACTTGATCTGATCGGTGAAATCCCACTGGGCATCGGTGTGGTACAGACGACTTTTCTGCGTGAGCCAGGCCCCGCCGGTAGCCGGAGCGCCCGGAATTACTTTGCCGTGGTCCCAGTTGTTAATGCCTCTAATAGTATTTTTCAAAGCCTCAAACTCAGGCGTGCCGGGCACCACTCTGCCAGCATCGGCGGCCTGGCGGGCAATCTGCATGGCGGTGGCCAGATCAGTACCAGCGTCCAGTTGCGTTTGCAGAGAAGTCTTGAACTTGGCGCCCCACTCGCTGTTAGAGCCGCCACTGGTGATGTCCAGGTTGTCTACCATGGGCTTCACGTTGTAAGAATCGCCGGTGTTCTCCAGGGAGACGTAGGACCGCAGGAAGTAGTTGGCGCCTTTCAGCTCCAAGCGGTGGTTCTGCACCACCACGTTATCCAGCTGAATCTTGTTTCCGCGCTGGAACACACCGTCCATTTTACCGATGCGGTAACCGTAGGAAAGCTCGGCGTTATCAGAGAGGCGGTAGTGCAGAGCAGCATCGAACTTCAAATTATCCACTTTGGGGCTCACCACGTCTTTTTCCCAATAACCGGTACGGCGCACCAGGAACGTCTGGTTTTTGCCGCCGTACTGCACGCCACTAATGGTCACAGCATTGTTGTTCTCATCGCCGTACTTGTTCCAGGCGTCATAGGCCGGGTTGTTGGCGCCGGACAGCTCGGGGAACAAGGGGTTGGCGGTGTTCAGCGTATTGGGGTTCTGGTCGGTGGCGGTGTTGGCGCGCCAATCGGTGCCGCTCATGTAGCTGGCGTTGATTTTGAAGGCCCACTTGTCATTGAAGGCTTTGGCGTAGCGCACGGCCACTTCAGACAGAATGCTGGGGTCGTAGTCTTTGCCGTCTACGTGATTGATGCCGGTTTTCTGGTACACACTCAGGCCCTGGTACAGGAAAGGGCTTTTGGTGATCAGGTTGGCCATGCCATTGATGGCGTTCATGCCATACAGCGCCGAGGCCGCGCCGGGGGTAATCTCCACGCTGGCAATGTCCAGCTCCGTGGGTCCGATGGCGTTGCCCAGCGGCACGCCCAGGGTGGCGGCCTGCATGTCTACGCCGTCTACCAGCTGCATGAACCGGAAGTTGTTGGGGATGTTGAAACCGCGCGTATTAGGCACTTTGAACGTAAGGCTGGAAGTGGTCATCTGCACGCCTTTCACGTTCTCCAGCGCGTCATAGAAGCTGGGGGCCGGGGTTTCCTTGATGGCCCGCACATCCAGTTTTTCAATGGCCACCGGCGATCTCAGGATGCTTTCCTCCACCCGTGAGGCCGTTACCACCACTTCTTTGCCCAAGAGGGTCTGAGTCACCAGCGCGATGTCCAGCTTGGAGCCCGGCTCAGTGATGTTAAACTCCTGGGACTGGTAGCCCAACATAGAGATGACCAGGTTGAACGGGAATTTGAGACGGGTTCTCAGGATGAATTCACCGGCGGCATTGGTGGTGGTGCCCGTTACGGTACCGCGCACAAACACGCTCACGCCCGGCAGTGGCTCTTTGTTGCTTTGATCGGTTACCCGACCACTGATTTCCACCAGATTGGTTTCCTGCGCGTGCAGGGCGATGAGTGGAAGAAAAAGGAAATGAAGAAGAAGTAAATATTTTGGTTTCATGGATGATGTCTTAAAAAAATAAGGAGGAAACTGGAGGTTGGAGGCGATTAGCGACAGCAACAACAGCCAAAGCCAGCAAATTGGCCCTGCATGCGTTTCTTGGCTCTTTTCAGGAAGACATCGGTTTTCATAGAACTTTAACTTGATGGGTTGATGCGGTGTTTATGGATGATTTTTCACGGGTAATACCATGGTGTTTTCTTCTGGTTGCGGGGTGAATCAACACATGGTAGTTGCGGGTGCAGGGGCTTTGGGTTTTTGAGTTAAATTCTACTGTTCTGTTATGTGGCTGCACGGGTTTCAGGCGTAGGCTTTCGCTTTATCTTGTTAGTAGGGTGGGAGAGACGGCTTGGCCTAATACCCGCAATGGCCTTACCAATCTCTTACCCACCGTACTCCTCCTCCTTACCGTTTTAGAGTTGTTTTCTAAAAACAGCCCCAAAACGCTCCGTCGATTGTCCCTTACCTGCTTCGGCGGAGCTCTTTGGGTAGAGGAAGGTTGCGGTCACGGGCGGAATCGAACCACCGTAAAAGACGTTGCGGGTCTTTGCTTAGCCACTCAGCCACACGACCTGTATAAATCACCAGAGAGAAGAACCCAAAAGAAGCTTCGTGAGCAATTTAATCCCTTGATCTTCTATATACTCTTAATCTCTATAGATTTGGTAGACAAATAGAATTGCTTTTTACGGCTTCTGCAAATTTTTACTCACAAATTTTTGAGGTTAATTTCATAATAGACTGATAGTTAGTAAATTAAAGTTAGCGCGTGGCTTCCGGTTTTTCTTCGCTTGGCAGGCAGTTTTGCTGTTTTTTGAGTCTGCCTGATAGGTTGCCTTCTTCCGGTTTGTTGAAAAGGGAGCCTTTTATGGGTATGTGGCATTGCTGAGACGTGGAGGCAGACCATCCCAGAATTCCTCGGGTATTAGGCAGTGCCTTTCCTTGGGAAAGTCATTCAGAACGCTTCGTAGTCTTTGATAGGCAGCGTGAAAACAAGAGCCGTAGCCAGAATTGAGTCCCGTTTATCGGCTACAATTCCGGAATCAAGCTAAAAGCAATGCAAGATTACGCTGAGGGGATTGGAGATGCTAGAACGCAGTTAACCTTTGGAACGGGGTTTACTTTTTGCGCAACTTTTTCCGGTACTCAGAAGGGCTCTGGCCCATGTACTGCCGGAAAATGCGCGTGAAATGGCTTTGGTCTGAGAAACCAGTGAGGTAAGCTACCTCGGCCAGGGAGTAGCCAGAGGTGTGCAGCAAATTCAGCGCCTTCTCAATACGTAGCTTGCGGATGTACTCGCCAAACGAGAGGTTATCAAAGTACTTGGAAAACACTCTGGACACGTAGGCCGGGTGAACGTCCAGCGCCTCCGAGATTTCCTTCAGGTTAAGGTTCAGGTTGGTATCAATCTGGTCCTGGATGATTTCTTTCAGGTGCATCGCCCAGGCCGGTACTTTCTGCTGATTCTCTTTCTTTTCCTGCAGATACCTGTGGTACACCTGCAGAAACAGCTGCTCCGTGGGCTCAGTGGTATGCTTCTGTTTCTGCAGATGCTTGGCCCAACTGTAGAGCCCGTCATAAAGTACCATGGCTTTCTCCAGCAATTCATGGTCATCTGAGATGTTGAACGACATGCCGTGCGAGATGGCCCACAACCCCGCCGATTGCGCCGCCAGGCTATGGTCATCGGTATCGGCGCCGCGCACAATCACGGCCATGGTTTGCAATGCCGGATCAGTAAGGTTGTACTTCTCCAGGAAATAGTCAAAGGTGCAGCGGTCCTGGTAGTGTGAGTATTCCACCCCCGGAATGTCAAAGGGCACCGCGTCCAATTCCTTTGCCTTGTCCAGCACCTGGTTCTCGGGCACGTAGATGATTTCCGCCGAGGCATCAATAAAACGCCTGATCAGCCAGGGACAGGCCAACCGGTCAATTTTGGGACGCTCGCGGGTAATCCATTTCATATGTTGTTCAAGGCCTGATTTGATGCCCTGAGTAAAGATAAGGGGTAAGTTGGATAAAGGTAGTAGAGGAGGTTTGTGTTTTAGGGTTGGTTTCCGGGAAACAGGGGAGAAACGGTTCTCAATGTCCTTAACCTAACATGTCATTACAGAGCTCTAAGCCTTTGTTGGTCCAGTTAGAAATGCAAAAACTTAGCTTGAAGTTTTTAACCCTTTCAGATCAATACAATTAATTAATAAAAATATTTATAAAGGTTTGTTGAGGAAGAAGAATAATCATACTTTTAGGAAATTTTTATAAAATAATATTCATATATAGAGATAAATATAGGTTGTTAAGGTTATAAAATATTGATATACAAACAAATGAATTTGGTAATAGTGGATTCCGTCAATCAGGGTCCTTCCTCCCCTTGCACTTCTTGAACAAACAACTATATGGTTAAACATCTACTTCGCTTCTTTTTTGTTTTCCTATTGACGCTTGGCGCAGCCATGCTACCCTTTAAAGGGAATGCGGTTGCTTCAGGTAAAGAGAAATCGCCGCAGGCAAATAGAGCTCTCGCGGCGGAAGCCATCACCCTCTATGCAGACTCTGTGGCCGGTCTGCCTAACACTGAGGTGTTAGTACCGGTGCGGGTGAAAGGCTTCAACAACATGATTACTGGCCAGGGAACCATCACCTTTAACCCGGCGGTGGCCACCTATGTGGGAGTAGAGCAGTACGGGTTGCCTGGCATGACAAGCTCCAATTTTGGAACCACCCAGGCCAGCAGCGGTAGAATTGTTTTCTCCTGGGATGATGCTACCCTGGCGGGCAAGACCCTGACAGATGGCTCCATGATTTTTGTCATCCGGCTGAAGGTGGTGGGAACCTACGGTACCAATACCAGCATCAGCTTTACCAATAGTCCCGTTCCTCTGGAGTTTGTAGACAAGGCTTTTGCTACGGCACAGACATCGGTGCAGTCGGGTAAGGTGCAAGTGCCGTCATATGCCATCACTACCAGTGCCCTCTCCAATAATAGCCTTTGTGCCGGGAGCAGCGTAAGCGTAGCCTTCACAAGACAAGGCAGCTACACTTCCAATAACACGTTCTCCGTACAACTTTCTAACGCAAGCGGATCTTTTGCCAGCCCTACGGTAATTGGAACAGGTGCTGCTAGCCCCATTGCTGCTACTATTCCAGCTACTACCGTGCAAGGGACGGGATACAGAATCAGAGTGGTTTCTTCTTCTCCGGCTATCACGGGAACAGATAATGGAAGCAACATCACCATCAGTACGCTTCCATCAGCCCCCACCATTTCTTCTGTTGAGCGCTGCGGACCGGGAACCGTGACGTTGACGGCCAGTGGAGCCCCTACGGGAGGTAGCTACCGCTGGTACACCGTAGCTACCGGCGGAACCGCCATTAGCGGTGCCACAGCAGCTACGTACACTACCCCAAGCCTGAGTGCCACTACAACTTATTATGTAGCCACCGCCAATAGTGCCGGTTGTGAGAGCAGCCGGGTGGCCGTAGTCGCCACCGTGGTGCCTGCTTTAACGAACAACACTATCTCCGCCGCCCAGACCATCTGTAGTGGCAGCGTCCCTGCGCAATTGACCGGTACCCAGCCAACTGGTGGTAGCGGTACCTATACCTACCAGTGGGAGAGAAGTGCTGATGGCACTACCTTCGCACCCATCAGCGGAGCCACCGGACAGAATTATTCTCCTGCGGCTCTTACCGCTGATACCTGGTTCAGAAGAAAAGTAACCTCGGGTAATTCCTGCCCGGTAAATGTAAGTGCTACTGTGAAAGTAACTGTTTCTCCGGTGCCAGCCAGTCCGGTTCTTTCTAATGCAGCAATTTGTAACGGGGAGAAAGCCACGCTTGCGGTGAACTCGCCCAATACTGCCTATACCTATCGCTGGTACACGGTAGCTACCGGAGGAACTGCTTTCTTTACCGGTTCTTCTTACACCACCGCTACCCTGAGCGCCAGCACTACTTATTATGTAGAAGCTGCCAGCACGGCTGGTTGTGTTAGTGGCAGAACGGCTGTCACTGTTACCGTGAATGCAGTACCTGCCGCCCCTTCTGTTACAGGTGCTGAGCGTTGCGGAAACGGAAGCGTGACGCTTTCAGCTTCCGGGGCGCCAGCTGGAGCCACCTACCGTTGGTATACTGCCGCTTCGGGCGGAACAGCAATCAGTGGGGCTACTGGTACCACGTACGCTACTCCAAGCTTAACGGCCACCACTACTTACTATGTGTCGGTGGTGAATAGCTCCAACTGCGAGAGCGGCAGAACAGCCGTAACAGCTACCATCAATGCTGAACCCAATGCCCCAACTGTAACAGCTGCGGAACGTTGTGGTACGGGTTCGCTCACCTTAACTGCCAGTGGTGCTCCCGCCGGAGCCACGTATCGCTGGTACATAGTGGCTACGGGTGGAACCGCCATCAACGGTGCTACCGGTGCTTCTTATACCACCCCAAGCCTGAGCGCCACCACTACTTATTATGTATCTGTGGTAAGCAGCGCTAATTGCGAAAGCACCAGAACTCCTGTTACTGCTACAGTAAAAGCTACTCCGGCAACGCCGGTAGCCACTGCCTCGGCAACCCAGGTGGGTGGTACCCTGAAACTGAGTGCCAGTACCGTAACCGGTGCCACGTATTCCTGGACCGGGCCAAATGGTTTCACTTCAACCCAACAGAACCCAACTATTCCAAATGCCACCACTGCTCACTCCGGTACTTACAGTGTAGTGGCCATCATCAATGGCTGTAGCAGTGTGGCCGGTACGGTTACCGTAACCGTGATCAATGTGCCACCGGTAACCTTTGATGTGGACTCTGTGAGTGGATTGGCAAACACCGAGATCCTGGTGCCGGTAAGGGTAAAAGGCTTCAAAGATATTGTGAGTGTACAATACAGTGTGAACTGGAACACCAATGTAGCCTCGTTTGTGGGGGTGGAAGATTTCGGGTTAACCGGGTTAACGGCTACTAGCTTCGGTACTACGCAAACGGCAACCGGTAACTTGATGCTCTCCTGGACCGATGCCAGCCTGAAGTCTTACACCTTAGCCGATAGCACTATCCTGTTCAAGATTCGCCTGAAGCTAATAGGCAGCATGGGGCAAAGTACCCCCATCACCATTGCTGATCAGCCCACCCCGGTTGAGGTTTCTGAGAAGAATGGTTTCATTGTACCAGTAATCAAATTAGCTGGTGCTGCCACCATCCGCAAGCAAGTAAAGATCAG
Organism: Sabulibacter ruber; assembly: GCF_017355955.1. GTDB lineage: Bacteria > Bacteroidota > Bacteroidia > Cytophagales > Hymenobacteraceae > Nibribacter > Nibribacter ruber_A. The sequence goes on from NZ_JAFFID010000002.1 coordinate 1,096,206, forward strand.
CGGGCAAATCAAATCTGAGCAGGGCGAGGGAATACGTACCGTAACCCTTACGGCTACGGGTGGTGCCACACCTTTAACCTACGAGACAAAACCAGATGGCTTGTATGAGTTCCAGGTAATGCAGAATGGCACCTACACCATTAGCCCATTCAAAAACAACGATGCCACCGCCAACAACGGGATTACTACCCTGGACATCGCCCTGATCAGAAGACACATCCTGAACATTACGGCGCTTGGCTCACCCTACAAGATTCTGGCCGCTGATGCTGATAACTCCAGTTCCGTTACCACCACGGATATTGCCAGCATCCGGAAAGTGGTTCTGACCATAGACAATTCCTTCCCTGGCAACCGACTCTGGAGATTTGTCCCGCAAAGTTTCAAGTTCCCTAATCCTGCCAATCCTTTCCCTTTCAAAGACTCGGTGCAGGTGCATACCAGCGTAGCTAAAGAGTTAACCGGACAGGATTTTATTGGTGTAAAGATTGGAGATGTAAACAATACCTGGGACTCTAAAGTAGCGCGGGTACGTACTGCCGGAGATATTGCCGTTCAATTGCAAGACCAACAAGTATTGCCAGGAGCCGAAGTACTGGTGCCGGTAAAAGTAGCAGGCTTCAAAAACGTGAGCGGCTATCAGTTCACGCTTGCCTGGGATGCTACTGTATTGGAGTTTGTATCGGTAGAAAATGCCGCTGCCCAAGGAGCTTTTGGTACCCACAAAATAACCGAAGGAAAACTGACAACTGCCTGGGATGACCCGGCCGGAAAGAGCCAGACCTTGCCAGAGGGTAGTGTGCTCTTCTATGTGAAACTGCGAGCCATTGGAGCCTTGCACACCCAAACCGAAGTAGCCATTACCTCAGACCTGACCCGCAGTGTGGCTTATAATCAGAACCTGCAACAACTGAATGTAAAACCAACCAACGCCAAAATTCTGGTAGGGAATGCTGTTCAGGTTACTCCAGGGTACACCTTGCACCAGAACGTGCCAAATCCTTTTGCGCAGAATGGTACCAGCATCAAGTTCAGCGTGCCGCAGCAGGAGGAAGTACGCATCAGCATCTACAACTCCCTGGGTCAGTTGGTGAGAACTTATACTTCTACCTATGCCGCCGGTGAGCACGAAGTCCTATGGGATGGCACCAACAGCCAGGGTGGAGTTGTAGGCAAAGGCACTTACCTCTACCGCATGGAAGCCGGTAAGTTCACCCAGACTAAACGCGCCATTATCCTTTAGAAATCTCAAGAAAGAGTAGCCGCAGGGAAGACCTGTGGCTACTCTTCTTTTTTACAGCATATCTATTCTACCTATCCAATCCCTTTATTCTTTATAAGCGAAAGCATGAAACAGTTTTACCTGCTGCTCTCTTTCCTCGTTCTCATAGGTTGCTCCCAGGCATTTGGCCAGACATACCTCCTGAACGAAGACTTTTCCTCTGCCTCAGAGACTACGCCGCCAACCGGTTGGGCGAACTCCACCTTAACCGGAGCGGCTACTGATAAGTGGCGATTTGACAACGTAGGGAACCGAAATCTTCCTTACCCTTTCACTGGCAAGTTTGCCATTTTTGACAGCGACAACTACTCAAAGGCTGATGGGGCCGAGAATGTGGTGTTAGAGTCTAAGTTCTTTGATGCCTCCATTAGTAACAACACCTTGCTCACCTTTGACCACTTCTTTTCAGGAGGCAAGAATGGAAAGGGGACCCTAGAGGTATTCAACGGCAGAAGCTGGAGCACTGTGGCTACTTTCACAGATAGCACTTCCTCACCAGAAAGGAAGCTTTATAATCTTTCCTCAACCGTAGGTGGTGTGACCAACGCTAAGGTCCGTTTCAGGTGGGAAGGCAATGCTTCTTACTTCTGGGCGATTGACAACATCCGCATCTACTCCCCTTTGTCACGTGATGCTGGGGTGGTGAAGCTGAATGCTCCGGAAATGCCTTTTAACTCTGGTAGTCAAGTAATAAAAGTTTCGCTTGGTAACTACGGGATTAGTACCCTTAAAAGTACTACGCTTAAATGGACAGTAAATGGAGTAGCCCAAACAGCTAAAAACTGGACTGGCTCCTTGGGGATTGGGGAAACCGAAGAGAATATAACGCTTGCCAATTTCAACTTTCAACAAGGTAAACAATACCAATTCAAGATCTGGCAGGAGAACCCAAATGGGCAGAATGACCTCAATTCTTTGAATGATACTCTGTATGCAACTTTAAATAGCAGCCTATGCGGCACCTACACAGTGGGCGGCGATGGTGCCCACTTCAAGGACCTGGCGCAGGTCGCGGAGGCGCTGAGCAACGGAGGGGTTAGCTGTCCGGTTACCTTCAAGATCCGCAACGGTGATTATTATTCAAGCGGGGGCATTATGCTCTACGAAGTGCCTGGCTCCTCGGCCGCCAACACCGTCACGTTCGAGTCAGAGAGCGGGGACAGCACCAAGGTCAACATAGGCGGCTTTGCCCTTCGGGGTGCGGCATACGTGACCTTCCGCAGGCTAAGTGTTTCGCCGTCGATCCAGAACGAGTCGCACCATATCATGATGGAGAACAGCGTAGGGAGCTTCTACTCGGGCCTCTCCTCCAACACCAGGGCGGTGGACGCAGATATCACCATCAGGAACAGCAGGCTTTCTTATGTCAATATACAATACCCGGACGCGTACCCAGGACGCAGAATCACCCTCAAAGGCAACACAGTTGACGGTTCTGTAAATATTACCTCGGTCAGAGACCTGGCGATAGAGGACAATATAGTAAGTTCCGTCATAGGCTTGAGTCTAGGCAGGGGAGTAGCCATCAAGGGTAACAAGGTCGGCCGTGTGCCGGAGAACAGCTGGGAAAATACATCTGGCTCAATAAGCATCTACAAGAGTGAAGGCGTGGAGATGGAACGGAACGAGGTCCTCCGACCCTATGCTGCTCAGTACTCAGGCATCCCTGTCTCGATAGGTGAGAGTAAGAATGTTGGCTTCACTCAGAATACTGTGCAGCTAAATCATCGGAGCGAGACTAGCACCAACTCCGCCACCCTGGCCGTTGACATGGACAGGAGCAGCAAGGTGACGATCACGGATAATACCATCACCATGTCGGACGGCACCAAGGTCAACCCTCTTACGGCGATCAACATCCGCGGCGGAAGCAGCGGGATCAGGATCGAGAACAACAGTATCACCGTCCTGGATAGTGTAGCCACTGACTACAACGGCAATCAGGTTCATGATGGATACTACTACAGAAGCAATACTTCCACGGTCCGGGCTATCGTCGTAAAGGGAGGAGAGTATGACTATACACTTAGACGTACGCTGAGGAGCAGCAATGTGCGTATCACCAATAACACGTTTAGCCTCAAGGTCAGCAACGGACGGGCTGCCTATGATCAGTATTCTTCCTCCACTACTACTACAGATCATGATGGCACCGCTATGGACGTCAGCGGGACAGATACGCTCTCCATCAGGGGCAACAAGTTCTTGTTTGGCAACTCTGGGATACAGGCCACGGACGTCGACAGCAGTTACGTCAAGAACAACGTGCTGAAAACAACTAACACAGATGGCCATTCGTCTTACCTGGGCATCAGCTTCTCCTCAACAAGAAGAACGGTTATAGAAGACAATGAGGCTGGTTCTATATCGGTGTATAATTCTTCCGCAGCAGGGGGTAGGATATGGATCACAAACAATAAAGTCCGTGCCGCTATCACCGCCGCAGGCAGCGCAACCACTAACAACAGCAGCGTAGAGGTGATAGGCAACATCATTGAACAAGGTCAGTACAACGGCGGCATTTACGTCAGCGGGGCTGCAGTAAAGGTGAACCAGAATAGGGTCAACACAAGCGAGACAGGCATCTCAGTACTGGGGGGCAGCGGGGAAGTACTGCAGAACAGGCTGGTGGATATTGGCGGCAAAGGAATAGTGGTAGACGGGGGCGGTATGCTGGTAGCCAACAACTACATCCACGTGAAGGGGGTGCAGACGGACCAGGCAGGCGTCGAGCTGACGCAGAAGGCTGCCAATGCCAAGGTCGTGTTCAACAGCGTCTACCTGGAGGGCAATGACGCCATAAACAGCAAGGCCTTTTCGGTGGCCGGGGCCGCTGGCCTGACGGTGAAGAACAACATCTTCGCCAACACCGGCAAGGGGTACGCCGCCTACCTGTCCGGCGCACTGTCGGGGACCAGCGATTGGGACTTCAACGACTATTTTAGCGCCCAGGGCCGCCTGGGGCACTACAACGGCAGCGCCTATAGCACGCTCGCCCAATGGCAGCAGGCGCTGAGCAAGGAGGCCAACTCCAAATCGGTCAACCCCTTCTTCAAGTCCAAAACCGATCTGACGCCTACGCAGATGTTGCTGGACAATGCCGGTGTATCTCATGCCCTTGTCACTCAGGACATAGATGCCGCTGCAAGAGCAACCTCCCCGGATCCGGGAGCCAAGGAGTTTGGGCTGCCAGAATTAGATGCCGGCGTAAACGCTGTTACCGCACCTAGCAACCCTCTGCCGGTTGGCAGCCTACCGGTGAAGGTAATACTACAGAATCATGGCACAGCTACTTTGACCGCAGTAGAACTTCACTGGACTGTGAATGGAGTAAGTCAACCAAAGCATACATGGACAGGCTCTCTAGCTAGCCGTGCCAATACAGAAATAGCGGTAGGGGAATATGGCTTCACATCTGGAAAAACCTTTACTATCAAAACCTGGGCTTCTATGCCAAATGGAAAACCAGACTTGGCTGTTCACAATGACACAGCTATGGTGAAGGATTTGGCTGCTGGCCTATGCGGCACCTACACAGTGGGCGGCGATGGTGCCCACTTCAAGGACCTGGCGCAGGTCGCGGAGGCGCTGAGCAACGGAGGGGTTAG
>NZ_JAFFID010000002.1:1101191-1131446 GCF_017355955.1 Sabulibacter ruber
CACGCTCGCCCAATGGCAGCAGGCGCTGAGCAAGGAGGCCAACTCCAAATCGGTCAACCCCTTCTTCAAGTCCAAAACCGATCTGACGCCTTTAAACCTAGCCCTAAATGGATCAGGAATACCTTTTCCAAATATTCCTTTAGATATTGATGGTGAAATTAGGAATGCCTCTGCACCTGATGAAGGTGCAGATGAATACCTAGTTGATTTTGGTATTACCCGGTTGATTAGTCCAACTTTAGATTGTGATTTAACCTCTTCCGAAAATGTTACAATCAATATTACACAATTTGGAGACATTCCTTTTACAAATCTTAAGGTGGCGTATCAGGTAAATGATGGAACTATTTTTACCGAAATAATTCCTGGTTCAATTGAGAATGATATTGCTTATACTTTTAAACAAAGCCAAAATTTATTAGCAGAAGGTCGATATGATTTCAAGGTATGGCTTGTCGATATTCAGGATGATAATGTTAATAATGACACGTTACGAATAGCACGCTTTAAAAAGCCACGTCCCAGTGTGAACTTTAACTTTGTTGCCCGTTGTGCAGGCCTACCTATATCTTTTCAAGGGAATGCTAGCGTAACCCCTGGTAAAATTTCTCGCTATGAGTGGGATTTCGGTGATGGGGAGACAGCAGATATACAGAACCCAGAACATATCTACAAAAGGTCTGGAGTTTATACTATTACCTTGCGGGCTTATTCTGAAGAGGGTTGCTACGGTGCAATAAGCAAGGATATCAATATTATTACCACACCAGTAGCTAAATTCTCAGCACTAGCTGCCTGTGCCAAGGTTCCTTTAGCTTTTAGCAACGAGAGCACCGTAAGTTCCGGAACCATGAAGTATACGTGGGATTTCGGGGATGGTACCACTTCCACTGAACAAAGCCCCTCCAAAGCTTTTAACAAAGCTGGAACTTACAAGGTGAGTCTTGTTGTAAGCAATAGTTTGGGTTGCAGCGATACTTTTTCTAAGGAAATTGTAATTTATTCACTGCCGTCCGTCACTTTGACCTCTCTTGCCCCTGTATGTGCAGATGCTCCGACCTTTGCTATGACAGGGGGGCTTCCACAGGGCGGTACGTATTCAGGCCTAGGGGTAGTAGATGGTAAATTTAGTGCGGCTATTGCTGGTGCTGGTACACACACTATCATGTATACATATACTAATGAAAACGGCTGCACCAGTACCGCGACTAACATCATTCAGGTAAAAGCGCTACCAACAGTATTAATCACTGATTTACCAGCTACACTGTGTGTAGATGCCGCGCCAATAAAATTGAGTGCGTCTCCTGCTGGCGGTTATTGGAAGGTGAATACAATCTTAAATAAAGATGGGGTATTCATTCCTGCAACAGCCGGTGTAGCTATCCATACCATTGAGTACGTGTACTCAGATGCGGGTGGTTGTACGAACAAGGCAACCAAAACCATTGAAGTAGTAGCCGCTCCGGGAACCGTTACGGCCAGCAGCAACAGTCCGGTTCTGGTGGGCGGTGCGCTTACCTTAACTGCCAGCAACCTGACCGGTGCTACCTACAAATGGACCGGTCCTAACGGATTTACGTCAACCGCCCAGAACCCAAGCAGAACGGGCGTGACCTCAGCTATGGCAGGTACCTACACGGTGGTGGCAACGGTAAACGGTTGCTCCAGTCCTGCGGCCACAGTAACTGTAACCGTAAACCAGCCAGCCCTCATCAGTAGCTTCAGCCCGACCAGCGGAACGGTGGGCACCAGCGTGACCATCAAGGGCAGCGGCTTCACTGGTTCCACCAGTGTGAAATTTAACGGCACGGCGGCTACTTACACCGTAGTAGACAATCAGACCATCACCGCTACGGTAGCTGATGGCAGCACCACAGGATTGATCAGCGTGACCACACCTACGGGAACGGTGACCAGCAGCAGCAACTTCACCGTGCTGCCGACTACAGTAACAGTGGCAGGAACGGTGCGGTCCCAATTGGGTACGGCGCTCACCAATGTGGTGGTGAAGGCTACCACCGGAAATACGCAGACCAGCGCTACTACTTCCGTCTCGGGTGCCTTCAGCTTGAAGCTGAACCAAGGGCAAGCGTACACGGTGGCACCGGCCAAACGCAATGAAACCAGCGTGACCAACGGCGTCACCACCCTGGACATCGTGCAGATTCAACGCCACATTCTGGGCATCGAGGCCCTGTCCTCGCCGTACCGGATCATCGCGGCGGATGTGAACCTTTCCAACTCGGTGACCACTCTGGACATTGCCCTGGTGCGTTCCCTGATCCTGCACAACACCACCAGCTTCCCGGGTAACCGCACGTGGGCGTTCGTGAAGAGCGACTTCAGCTTTGCCAACCCGGCTCTGCCGTTCCCTTATGACAGCGTACGGACTTACAGCAAAGCCACCGAGTTGAGTAACCAGGACTTCATAGGCGTGAAGCTGGGTGACGTGAATGACTCCTGGGATGCCGCCACCGCCCGCACGGGTATTTCCGGAAGCGTGGCCTTCCAGATGGAAAACCAAGAAGCAACCCGCGGAACGGAGATCATAGTACCTGTAGCGGTGAAAGGCTTCTCCAATGTGAGCGGCTACCAGTTCACCCTGGATTGGGACCCGAAAGTGCTGGAGTTCTCCAGAATTGAGCACGCCGGAGTAGAAGGCTTCTACGGTACCCACAGCGTACTTGGCGGCAAGCTGACTACCGCGTGGACGGAGCCGAACGGACGGAGCCTGAGTCTGAAAGACGGTGCGAACGCCTTCTACGTGCGGTTCAGAGTAGTAGGGGAAACCGGTTCGGAGAGCAAGGTGAACATCGGGTCTTCCCTGACCAGAAGCGTGGCCTACAACGGCAGCCTAGGTCAGTTGGACGTGGAGGCAAAGAACGCGTTGGTGAAGGTGAAAGGCCTTACCTATGCCCTGCACCAGAACTACCCTAACCCGTTCACCGGCAAAACCGCCCTGCACTTTGAGGTTCCAGAAGATCAAGACGTGCAACTCACCATCTACAACGCATTGGGCCAAACCGTGCGCCGGATCAGCGGGAAGTTCGTAGCCGGGGAGCACTTCGTGGATTGGAAAGGAGACGATGCGGAGGGCAGACGCCTGAGCAATGGAACCTACTTCTGCCGCATGCGGGCCGGTAAGTTCACTGATACCATTCAGATCATTCTTGCTGATTAAGGAGAAATAGTAACAGAGATTTAGCGAGAAGAAATAATGCTGTTTGGAAAGCGCTTGAGCGCACTTTTAACGTGTTTATTTATCCTGTTTTTTTCAACTGCCTATGGTCAGGCGACAGAACTGCAACTTTCTGCGGACTCTGTCGCTGGCCTGCCAGGCACCGAGGTGGTGGTGCCCATCCGGGTGAAAGGCTTTGACAAGGTCATCACCGGGCAGGGTACCATTTCTTTTGACCCCAAGGTAGTTACGCTGGTGAAGGTGGAGCAGTACGGGCTTCCGGGCCTGAACGCTTTTAACTTCGGGACTACCAATAGTGAGAAAGGGGAACTGCTTTTCTCCTGGGATGATGCCCTCCTGGAGGGCGTGACCCTTGCAGAGAACGCCGTTATCTTTGCCATCCGGTTTAAAGTAGCTGGTGATTATGGCTCTAGCAGTAGAATCAATTTCCTGAACTCGCCTGCCCAACTGGAGTTCTCAAATCATGAGTTCCGTAAAAGCAGCGTAGCCCTGAAAGCAGGCAAGGTGCAGGTGCCGGCGTATGTGATCTCCACGGGGGCCATTACCCCATCTACTTTTTGTGCCGGCAATAAGGTAGCAGTGCCCTTCACGGCCCAAGGGGCTTTTGCAACTGGTAATACCTTCACCGCGCAATTATCTGATGCCAATGGTTCTTTTGTGAATGCCACTTCATTAGGAGGTAATAGCACTAGCCCCATTCTGGCTACTTTGCCCGCTACTGTACCTGGTGGAACTGGCTACCGAATCAGGGTGGTTTCTACCGCACCGGTAGTAGAAGGTAGTGATAATGGAAGTAACCTCACGATCAATGCCGTGCCTTCAGCTCCTTCTGTTTCTGCTGGAAGTAGCTGCGGGCCTGGGTCGGTTACTTTGACTGCTTCTGGTGCTCCGGCCAATGCAAGTTACCGCTGGTACCCGGATGCCCTGAGTAGTGATCCTATTCCAGATCAGACCGGAGGTGCGTTTACTACCCCTGTCCTTTCAACTACTACCACGTATTATGTGACCATTGTAAGCCAGCAAGGCTGCGAAAGTTCGCGGGTGCCTGTACAAGCGACCGTGTATGATCTAAAGGCCATCACCGCCGGAGCCGATGAAGAAGTTTGTTTGCCTTATGCTCCTTTTCAGTTAAAAGGAGCGTCCCCAGCAGGAGGTAGTTGGACGGGTAAGGGAGTGACGACCTCGGGACTGTTTGACCCGGTAGCAGCGGGAGTAGGAATCCATACGCTGACTTATACTTTCACTTGCCAAAACGGAAGCAAAGGAGAAGATACAAAGCAGATCAGGGTGATTGATGTACACGGGAAACCAACCATCCAGAAAATCGGCACCGATAGTTTGGCAGTAGACATGACAGGAGCCGTTTATGAGTGGGAGGCCAACGGAACGATCTTGATTTCTGATTTGAATGGAATAAAGATAAAAGAGCCGGGTTTCTACAGAGTACGCGTGCTGGATGGGCCATGTACATCTGAGTTTTCTGACCTGTTTTCAGTCTCTTTTTTCAGCGATTTCAATGTGTACCCAAACCCCAGCAATGGTGTGATCACACTTGATGGTCCTACCCTCACAGAGACAGTAGAAATTGAGCTAGTCAATTCCATCGGGAAGAAAATGTATCATGAAACTTTGAGCAGTTTCACCGGCAAAGCTCAGTTCAGCCTGCGCCACCTTAGTCCTGATCTTTACTTTATGACCATCAGAACGTCCAACGTGAAGAAGGTTTTCAAGCTGGTGTTTTTGAGGTGATTTTAGGAAAACAGCCCCAAAAAGGAAGAGCCTGCATGTAAGACGTGCAGGCTCTTCCTTTTTATAAACAGAATCAATTGATAGAGGCTAGAGCCGTGTGGATTCTAAATTGAAACTATAGTTTGGGGTAAGCTTTGCTTATTCTCAGACCTTGAGCATACCCTAGTCAAAAAGGGTATTTGCGTTTCTCTTAGGTCTGTCTAGTTCGCACACAAGATCCTTTCAGGATGACAATAGGGATGGAAAGATAATTGGGTAAAAGATAATGGGACGAAAGATGTTTAATGTGTTGATGAAGAGATATCTATAGTCTAAATGCTGGATTTTTGGATGTTAATTATTTCCCACCTTTTACTTTCTTCCTACCCGCCTGACTCACCAACTTGCTGTACTTGGCAATAAGCGGCATGGTGCTATCTGTATCGAAGACGCCGTAGAGGCCTTGTTCCTCTTGTGGTGGGTCGCCCATGAGGTCATCGCCGGGTTTCCAGAAGTGGCACGTAGGGTTGGAGCGGGCGGTTCCGTTGAAGGCCCAGAAGTTGGCGCCGGCCAAAGCGTCTTTGGCTTGGGCGCTGGAGAGTACGCGCTCAAACACCCGTTGGTAGTACCGGTCGCGGTGCGTGGTTTTGGCCGAAGGGCTGAACTCGTTGTTATCCCTTTGCAAGCCGAATTCCTCCAGTACGATAGGCTTCTTCTGCTCGCGCGCAAAGGCGATGTGGCGGTCCATGTACTCCATGGTTTTGGTGATGGCCGCATCAAGGGTGCCGGCCAGGTTCTGGTTGTCCAGCCAGCCCCAGTTGCGTGGCCAGATGTGCATGGTGAAGTAATCGATGTTCGGATCGGTGTGGACTTGCTTGAACACGTCCATGGAGCTTTCGGAGCCGTGCGAGCCTTCTGAACCGGTAGACACCAGGTGATTTTTGTCCAGGGACTTGATCAGCGCGGCGGTGCTTTTAATCCATTGGTCATAGGCAGGCACGTTGGCCATGGAGAAAGCGCGGGGCTCATTGGCGATCTGCCAGGACATGATTACGGGGTCATTGGTGTACTTCTTCTTGGTGAATTGATTGGTGCGGCCTAGCATGAATTTCACATGATCCGCGAACTGCTGCTTGCAGGGAGCGCACTGGTGGAACCGGCCGGAGTACTTCATAAAACTCGCCCAGTCATTGTTGTTGGCCAGGGCGTAAGGAATCGGCACGTTGGTGTTCCAGTTCACATATTGGCTAAAACCCCCAGACCATTCCCAGGCATTGTTCAGGTACAGCACCGCCTTCATGTCGCGCTTGTCCATTTCAGCCAAAAGAAAGTCAAGCCCTGCCAGCACAGTGTCATTGTACACGCCCGGCGATAGCTGCAGACCCGGCGACACGCGGTACGGTTGGTTGTTGGGGCCCTCGGCGCCAGCCAGAATGCGCAGGTTGGTCACGCCCGCTTTCTTGAGCATATCCAGTTCCTTGCGCAGGCGCTCGCGGTTGCCCGCTTCACCGGTGGAGCCCAGCAGCGCGCCGTACCAGTAATTGGTGCCAATGTAGTAATAAGGCTTTCCGTTTAAAGTAAACTGATGGCCATCGGTTTTCACAAAGCTCTTTTTCTGGGCGTGGAGCTGGGTGAAAGCAACGCACAGAAGGGCAAGTACGAGGTAGATTCTTTTCATGTATTTTTCAAAAAGTAAAGGAGAAACGAACCAGCCCTGTTATTTCAGGGACCAGGTATCGGTCCGGAAGGCCGAGGCGGGTAGGCCTGCTTTGTTGAAAAGGTTCGGGTTGGCGCTGTTGCTCCAGCCAAACCGTACGGCCACCGGCTTTTTCACTTCCTTGGCGCTGACCACAATGGTGTTGCCGTCTATTTTAGCAATAGCAGGCACAAACTTCTGGTCTTCGCCGGCAATCTCAAAGTAAGTGAGCTCTTTGCCTTTGGCTACCAAGCCTTGGTCGGCGTGGTCAAAATAGAGGCGGATCTTGTTGCCCTGTACTTTCATGGTGCGGTAAATAGGCCCCGAGGAGACCACGTCTTTCTTGCCGTAGGTTTTGTTCAGGGCCAGCGCTGCCAGGCGTTTGCCTACGTCCAGTTTGTTTCTGGGGTGGATATCGTCTACGTTGCCCACATCGCTGATCACGGCCATGCCGGTGTTGGACACACTCAGGGTTTTCAGCTGGGCTTCGGCCAAACGGGGCCATTCTTCGGCCCCGCCGTATTTGTAGGGCGCAATCTGTACGTAGTAGAACGGGAAATCTTGCTTCCAGGCAGAGCGCCAATCCTGGATGAGGGCGGGCAGCATCTGGGCGTAGACCTCCGGCGCATCTACGTTGGATTCGCCCTGGTACCAGAGGGCACCGGCCAGCCGGAAAGGGATAAGCGGCGCAATCATGGCGTTGTAGGCTTTGGCGGTTTGCACTGGTCCCCATTCCACTTCTTTGCGTTTGGCGGCGGCCTCAGCCAAAACAGGATTGGCGGCAATGGCCCCGGCGCTCAGCCACACTTCGGCGGGAGTGCCACCCCAGCTGCTGTTGATCAGGCCCACGGGCGTTTTTACGTTCTGGTGGATCTCTCTCCCGAAGAAGTACCCAATGGCGCTGAAGTGTTTCATTGTCTCGGGGGTGCACACCACCCACTGGCCCTGTACGTCCATCTGGGGCGCATCGGCGGTGCGGTGGCCCACCTGGAAGAAACGGATGGAAGGGTAGTTGGCCTCCGCCACGTGTTTCTCGGCGTTGTCTATGCCGGCGTTGGCGCTCCATTCCATGTTAGACTGGCCCGAGCATAACCACACCTCGCCCAGCAACACATCTTCCAGCACAATGGTGTTATAGCCTTTCACGGTCACGGTTTGCGGCCCGGTAGCGTTGGAGGTCTGCAGTTTCACCGACCATTGGGCCAGGTTGTTGGCTTTGACTTTCACGGGTTTGTTGTCCCAACTGCCGGTAACGGTGATTTCCTCGCCGGTTTTGCCCCAGCCCCAGATGGTTACCTCGGCGTTGCGCTGCAGCACCATGTGGTTGCCAATGATAGCCGGAAGCGAGACCGCGCCCGCTGAGGTAGCGGCGCCACAAATCACCATAAATACAAATAGTTGGATAAAGGTTTTGAGTTTCATACAGAGAAATGGATGAGGATATTATGTTCAGGTTTGGCCCCCAGGTGTGTTTGCCTGCTGCCAGAGAAATTTATTCATTGTGTTCCTAATCTGAAAGTGAGAGGAAGCTGAAACAGCGTTTAGAACCTGATTTCTGAAAAACAGGCTCTAAACGCTGCCTCTTGGCTTCCAACAGGTAGAAGTTTTTACTTGCTCGCTACTTTGGCCTTGTCACCGGAAAGTACCAGCATGATCACGTCATGGGCCGGAACCGTGCCAGAAAAAGTCTTCTTGGTATTGCCTTGTTCTTTCTTGGTCCACACGTTGCGGATTTTGTAAGTGGTTTTGCCGGCGTTCAGTTCTCTTTTGGAGAGATCATCCACAACAGGCGTGTTTTTCCAATCGAAGTTTACTTTCTGGGCAGATTTGCTGCGGTTCAGGAACACCACGGCCCATTTGTCGTTGTCCAGCGGCTTGAACCAGGTTTCCAGGCTGTCTTTGGCGGCGTACTTAAAGCCCTGGATGCCCAGTTTGTCCTGGTTCACGGCAATGGCTTCTTTATCGGTTAAGATAGACACGGTTTCCTTGCTCATCTTGCGCAGGTCGTTGCCGGCAATGAGCGGAGCGGCCAGCATGGCCCACATGGTGAAGTGTGCGCGGTCCTGGTTCACGGCCATGCCGTTGCCTACCTCCAGCATATCGGGGTCGTTCCAGTGGCCGGGGCCGGCGTACTGACGAAGGCCTTCCTGCTTGTCCAGGATCTGCATCACACCCCATGATTTCCAGGTGCCGTGGTCTTCCACGCAGTCAAAGCAATTGTAGATATCGCCGGTAGTGCGCCACAGGTGCCCCACGGTTGGTCCCCACTCCCAGGGCTTGTCGTTGCCCCACTCGCAGATGCTCAGCACCACCGGACGGCCCGCTCTGCGCAACGCCGCCGCGATGGTTTTGTAGGCACCCTCGGCTTTCAGGCCTTCGGTGTTGCACCAGTCGTATTTGAGGTAATCAATGCCCCATTTGGCGTACTGCTGCGCATCCTGGAACTCATAGCCACGGCTACCCGGCCGACCGCCACAGGTCTGGGAACCGGCATCGGAATAGATGCCCAACTTCAGGCCTTTGGAGTGCACGTAATCCGCCAAAGCTTTCATGCCTGAAGGGAAGCGCTTGGGGTCTGGGTGGATGAAGCCCAGGCTGTCGCGGTCGCCGTGCCAGCAATCGTCTATGTTAATGTACTCGTAACCGGCAGCTTTCATGCCGGAGCTCACCATGGCATCGGCGGTCTCCCTGATCAGTTTCTCGTCTACGTTGCAGGCAAATTTGTTCCAGCTGTTCCAGCCCATGGGCGGGGTCATGGCCAGGTTCTCGTATTTGGTGTAGTTCTGGACGTAGTTGTTTCCCTGGCCCAACGCCGCGAACGACATAACCAAGGCGGCTGCGGATAGCAATAGTTTCTTCATGTGATTAGAATGGGGTTTGAAGTAAAAGCTACTTTGTGTGGTTCATTTCCTATGTTCGTTCCTGAGTTGTTTTGCGCCCGTTTTTCGGAAATCGGGCGCAAAACAGCACGGGAGATAATCTTATTTTTTGATCATCACCTTGCGGGAAATCTGAGTATGGCCTTGCTTGATGGTGAGCGTGTACACGCCCGCCGGAATCTGTTTCAGCGGAATTTGCACCAGGTTTTGTCCGCTGGTTAGTTTCTGCGTGATGGAGGTGACCTTAGCTCCGGTGGTGTTGCACAAGGTGAAAGTGGCGGCCACTGGGGTTTGGGCGCTGATGTTAACGGTAAGGTACTCTCCGGTGGCGGGATTTGGGAACACGGCCAGTTGGCTCTGTTCTTTTTCGTTTGGGCTAGCCGTCACCGTGCCGTAGTTCCGCCAATCAGGAAGTTCGTCCAGCGTGATCACATCAGGGTCGTTGAAAACCGAGCGGAGAAGGCTGGTGGGTTGTTTCCGGGTGAAGTCTGCGCCGGGCCACACCGCAAACCAGGACCACCACGTGCCAAAGGAACGGATGAACTCCGGGTTGGGCAGGTTGCCAGTCTCTGAGAGGGTTACCAGTTTCTTGCCGTTGAACAGCGTCTGTAATCCCGTCCATTGCGCGCTGAGGTTGGAGGCAGAGGCGGTGTTCTCGTAGATGTCGATGCCCACAATGTCCACGTAGGCATCGCCGGGGTACCACTCAGGTTTGTTGTGCTCGGCGGTGTACACCCAGATGAGGTTGTGCAGTTGGTGGTGGTTGGTGAGCCGATCATACAGAATCTGCCACAGTTCCTTGAACGGTGCCGCGCCTTTGGCGCCCCACCAGAACCAACCGCCGCCGGCCTCGTGCAGCGGTCGCCACAGCACCGGAATGTCCTGCGCTTGGAATTTCTTCAGTTCTGTGGCAATGACATCAATGTCGCGGAGGAGGAGTTGGTATTTGGCGCCGTTTTTATCGGCTAGCACCGCGGCGATGTCAAAGGTGGTGGCCCGCGTGTAGAAACCGCTCCACCAAAGTTTGTCGGGGGCCTGGTTGATGAGATCCGTGGGCGCGTTCCAGTGCCATATCAAACTGATGATGCCGCGGCCCTGGTCTTTCTTGGCCCACTGAATGGCGCTCTCGGAGAAGCCCTGGGGCCTGGCCCCGTGCTCCACCCTGGATGGGGAATACTCAATCAAATCATAGGAACCAATGGCCGGGTCTTTACCGGAGTGCGTGCGCACGTAGTTGATTTCCTGTAATTCGTTGGTTTCCTGCTGAGCGGCCAGCACCTTGGTGCCGTACACGTCTACCAGGTACGAGAACAGGTTTTTGGTAGAAGTGGTGGCGTTGGCATCGGTTAAGTTTTTGGCCGGTTTGGCCGGAGGGGTGACCGTGGCTGAGGTGAGTGTGATGTAGTCAATGGTGTACCAGCCCCAGCCGCCGCCAATCACAAGGGTATTGTTGCCCGCTTTGAGAGAGAATTTACCCGCCTGCGCGGTGCCGTACGTGGCCACATTAGGGAACATTCCCTGCGATTGCTGCCCGTTTACCTCCAGTACGTAGCCTTTCTCGCCAGAAGGCGTGCCGTACCGGATGGTCAGGTCATAGACACCGGCCGCGGGCGCGTTCATCGTAAAGGTTACGTTTTTGGCGAAGGTGTTGTCAAAGCCTTGCACATAGCCCGTACCGGAATACCCCGCCACTGAATTCCCCACCGTCATGCCGGAACTGCGGGTAGCGTTTTCAGCTTCTATTTTGATTTCAGTGGCGAAAACCGAAGTGGAGGCGAACACACCAAGCAAGGCGAATAGAAAGCCCCGCCAGGCTTTAGAAGAAATAGCAGCAGAATTTCGTAAACGTGTTTTCATGTTCAGTAAGTAACAGTTGAAAATTCCAGTGTTCGGGGCAAGGTGCTACCCAATCCATTCCTTCTGATAAAGATTTGTTTTGGGCCTGCTTTAAGGAAAACAATCCCAAAACAAATATTTATGCTGCCATCAGGTTCAGAGAACCTTACTCGTTTGCCAGCTCCTTTTTGCACCGGTGGATGACCTCCAGACAGGCGCGGGCGTTGTGATAGGGGCATTTCCAGAAGCCTACTTTATCTTCTTTGGACATGAGTGAATAATCATCGTTGACGCCCCAAAACCATTCGCCGCGTTCCAGATCCAGGAAATAGGTCTGGGCGAACTTCCAAGCGTTCAAAGAATACTGCAAAAAGGCTTCGTCGTGCGTGAGCTCATAGGCGTTCAGGAAGCCCACCATGGCCTCGGCGCTCACCCACCACTCGCGGTGCTTGTCGTAGTGGTGGGTGTCCACGTTCAGTTCGTGGTACAGGCTCCCGTCGGGCAACAGGGCTTTTGACGTAGCGATGGCCATGTTCAAAGCGGTGTCCTTTACCTGACTCAGCAGCTCCGGATCGCCCAACACCTCGGCGGCTTCCTGCAGAAGCCAGGAGGCCTCAATGTCGTGGCCGTAGGAGATCAGGTTAGCGGTGGAAGTCCAGTCGCGGGCAAAGAACAGTTTCAAATGGCCCGTGTTCTGGTCCACGATGTGTTGCAGGAACACCTCAACCAGCCCTTTCAGCTTTTGGGCCAGCTGTTGATCCGGCCAGATGCGGTACAGGTTGGCGTAGGCCTCCAGAATATGCAGGTGCGTATTCATGGTTTTGGGATCGTTGCGGTCCTTCTCGCTCAGGCGCAAGTCCTCCAGCAGCTCACCTTCCTGGCTGAAAGCCTCCAGATAACCACCGTGCTCGGGGTCAAAGCTGAACTGCTCAATCCACTGGAACAATTCCTGGCTGGCCTTCAGGGCCTCCGGATTCTGGGTGGCCTGGTAGTACTCGCTGAAGCCGTAGATGGCGAACGCCAGGGCGTAAATTTGCTTGCGGGTGTTCAGTGGCTGACCTTGGGCATCCACGATCCAGTAGATACCGCCGTGGGCGGTGTCCAAGAAAGAGGTGCGCAGGAAATCAAAGGCCCGGGTGGCAATCTCCAGGTAGGTTTCCTGCCCGGTTTGCCGGAATGCCGCCGAAAACGTCCAGAGGATGCGGGCGTTCAGGATGCTGCCCTTGGGCGCATCTGAGACCACGTTCCCGGCGTAATCGATCTGCCCGATGAAGCCGCCGTGTTGGTGGTCCAGGGTGTGCTCCATCCAGAAACTTAATATCCTTTCCAGCTCGCTTTCCATCTCCTGCTGGTAGGTGGAAAGCGTCTGGCTAAGGGTTGTACCGGTGAGGGAATCCATTACCGTGCGTTGTTTAGTTCAGGCGCTTCTACCTGTTTTTTGCTTTCCAGGTACGCCAGGTTCTTATCAATCAGATTATTGATTTGCTGCACGGAGGCGGCGGAGCGAAGCCCATCGGCAGGAGTGTTCAGGGCGTAATCCAGCAGTTTGTCCACGGTGGAGGTGGCCACGTGGGTGCGGGTGTCTGAGGATGCGTAGTAGATAAACACGGTGCCGTCCTCGTCCAGAATCCAGCCGTTGGCGAACACCACATTGGACACGTCGCCCACCCGTTCCTCGCCTTCCGGCGCAATGAAGAACCCGCCGGGCTTGGCAATCACCTTGGATGGGTCCTGCAGGTCAGTCAGAAACAGGTACAGCACGTAGCGCAGGCCGGCAGCGGTGTTGCGCACGCCATGGGCCAGGTGCAGCCAGCCTTTCTCGGTTTTGATGGGAGCGGGGCCTTGGCCGTTCTTCACCTCGTACACGGTGTGGTAAGTCTTGGGGTCCACAATGATTTCTTCGTCCACCACGGCGTTCTCCATGGAATCCGTCAGGCCCCAACCGATGCCGCCACGGCTGCCCGCCTCAATGAAGCTGTCCTGCGGACGGGTGTAGAGCGCGTATTTGCCGTTGATAAACTCGGGGTGCAGCACCACGTTGCGCTGCTGCGGCGAGGTGGTCTTCAGGTCGGGCAGTCTTTCCCAGGAAACCAGGTCGCGGGTACGGGCGATGCCGCACTGCGCATTCGCCGAGGATTGGTCGCCTTCCGGGGCTTCCGGGTCTTTGCGCTCGGTGCAGAACAGGCCGTAGATCCAGCCGTCCTCGTGCTGGACTAGGCGTATGTCGTACACGTTGATGTCCGGATCATCGGTCTCGGGCATGGTGATAGGCTTCTCCCAGAATTGGAAGTTGTCGATGCCGTTTGGGCTCTCGGCCACCGCGAAGAACGACTTGCGGTCGTTGCCCTCCACCCGGGCCACCACCAGGTACTTGCCGTTGAACTTGATCGCACCCGCGTTAAAGACCGCGTTCACCCCGATGCGCTCCATGAAATAAGGATTGGTCTCGGGGTTCAGGTCATAGCGCCAGAAGATGGGCGCGTGCTGGTTGGTCAGGATCGGGAATTTATATTTGTCGTAGATGCCGTTGCCCAGAGGCTGCTTCTCGTTTTTTCTGCTGATCAGCTCAGTGTGAAACTTCTCCAGCGCTTGCTGTCTTTTTTGGAAGAGATTTTCCATGAGGATGAATTTAAAAAGATAATGAGGAGAGCGGTTAGGGAATGCACCTTGCCGCTGTTGGCTTATGTATGGGAAACTAATTTTCTTTTTAGGGCAGAGGCCACGCTGTCACCGTCATGGTCCAGCCGGTCCCACCAGGTTTTCTTCAGGATCACGCCTACCACCAGGATAATTCCCAGGACTACCATCAGTTCGGTGTGCATGCCCAGCACCAGGTAAATAGGAAGGAGCGTGAGCGCCATTTGCCCGGCTACGCCAATAAGCACGTTGAACATGTCCAGCCAGAAGTTTTTGTTTTCCACAAACGACGGATCTTCGGCTTTCACCTGCTCAGCCACCGGTCCCCAGAAGCCCCACGGACGCACGTTGCGGTAGAAGCCCTTCAGGGTTTCCATGTCGGTTGGCGGGGCCAGGTAGGTACCAATGATGCTACCGACTAAAGAGATAAGCAGCAGGTACGGGAAGTAGTACAGGTCCAGGCCTTCGGTGAAGTAAGGGAAAACGAGCGCCGGAACAATACCGGCCAGCATGCCCCAGAAGAAGCCGCTGCCGTTGAAACGCCACCAATACCACTTAAGCACGTTGGCCGAGATGTAGCCGCCGTACAGACCCGCCACAATCCACTGCAGCAGGCTGTTCACGTCTCTGGCAAACAAGCCCAACACCATGCTCACCAACACCACTACAATGCCCGTGAGATAGTTGATGCTGTTCACTGTTTTGTTGCTTGCTTTGGGGTTCACGTACCGCAGGTACACGTCGTTCACCAGGTAGGCCTGCGCCGCGTTGAGCGTCCCTGCGAAGGTTCCGATAAACGCGGCTAACAAACCGGCCAGGATCAAGCCCATTAAACCGTTAGGGGCAAAGTTCTGGATAGCGGCGGGCAGAATGCGCTCGAAGTCAATGCCGTTCGCAGATTCTAGGTTGAGTTGGTTGTAGTTTAAAATAGCCAGCACGGTAAACCCGATGATCATCAGGTAGCGGGTAGGAATCAGAACCACCGACACAAATCCGCTCATTTTGGCGGCGTCTTGCGGAGACTTGGCTGAAAGTACCTTTTGCATGTCATAGCTGGGGGTAGGACCAGCCAAGCTGGCTAAAACTCCCTTGAAGACCATCAGCATAAAGAAAATCCCGAACAGGGAGTAGCCATCGGCCTGGATTTTGGCATTCACCTCGTCAATGATGCCGGTCCAGTTCAGGTCATCCAACGTAGCCCCAAAGAAGGGTGTTCGCCAGCCTTCAGGCACATTCAGTTGCGCAACCTCCAGGTTATTCATGGCCAGGACCGCAATAGCTACGGCGGCGGCCGTCATAATCATGTACTGGAGCACATCGGCCCATACAATGCTAGCCATACCGCCCAGAATAGAGTAAAACACCGCGAAGAAGGTGAAGAGCATGCCGTAAAAATGCGGCACGTATTCGGCGGGAATGGTGAAGGGCAAGTACGGCTGCACCACCGACCAAGGCACGAAAATCTCCACGAACTTACCTAACCCAATGAAGCCGTACGCCAGAAAGCCCAGACAACTGAGCAAGGCAAAAATAACCACAATGGCGTGCGACTTACTGGAGTCTTTCCCCCGCCCGAAACGGGTGAGCATCCACTCGGCCCCGGTGGTCACGTTGGAGCGGCGCAGCCAGGCCGCCAGGAACATCATCAGGAAGATCTGGTTGAAGGAAGGCCACAGCCACGGAATCCAGATACTTTTGAGGCCATACACAAAGCCCAGCATCACCATCCACATGGTGCCCGAGATATCGAACATGCCGGAGGCGTTGGATAAACCCAGTGCGTACCACGGCAGCGTGTTGCCGCCCAAGAGATACGCTTCTTTGTTGGCCTTGGCTCTCTTCTGCAAAATCAATCCAATGGCCGCTACCGATACCAGGTAGAGGAGGATGATGCCTACGTCAAGCGCGGTTAACTTCATGAGGTGTCGTTGTTGTGGGTTAGTTTAGTGTCAGGTAAGAAGCGTTTTATTGGGCAGCTTGTTTGTTCTGGGAAACTGGTGCGTACAGGTTCTCCTGCTGCGTTTTCTTGATGAAGAACACCTTAGGATTTTGGTAGAACTTCTTGAAATTCGCGGCGCTTTTCTGCCCCGGATAAGGCGCGTAGTAGTGATCTGGGCGGCCGTTGCGCCACACCAGCACGTAAGACAAACCGGCGTCTTTCACGATGGGGTACAGCACGTTGGTCCACCAATCAGTGACCGGCAAGGTCTCCAGGCCGGTTTCGCTGAGGGTCCAGACTTTGTTTTTCTCCTGACCAATCTGGCGCAGCGTTTCCACCATCTGGCGGGCTTCTTTTACAAAGGTCTGGTTAGATTGGGTTAGTTGGCTGGCGTCGGCGTTAGCCGGTGGGCGGTGGTAAATGTCAAAGCCCACAATGTCTACGTAGTCATCGCCGGGGTAGCGCTCCAGGTAATCCTCGCGGGAGGTGAAGCGGTCGGTGGAGTAGGCGAAGAGCAGGTTGTTGGCTTTCTTCTTGCGGAGGTAGTCCACCGTAAAGCGCCACATCTGCTTGTATTCCTCTGGCGAGCAGTGCTTGCGGCCCCACCAGAACCAGCTGCCGGTATGTTCGTGCAACGGCCGGAAGACCACCGGAATCAACTCGCCCTTGGGTCCTTTGAGGCTTCTCATAAAAGAAGCCAAACCGTCCAGCCAGGATTGGTAGCGTTTCAGGGCTTTTTTGTCTTTGAACAAATGCTGAATGGTGGAGTCCATAGGGTCCCAACTGGTTTTGCTGGGGTCCAGCGGATTGTTTAAATGCCAGCTGAACGTGTTCAGGCCGCCGTTGATGTACACTTCTTGGGCAAACTCCCGCATTTTCTGGAACGGAACGCTGTCCAGGTTCACGGGTTTGTTCAGCTCTAGGTGGCCCAGGTCCCAACCCACCACAGCCGGGTATTCGCCTACTACTTCTTTCACGTCAGAACGGCCGGGTTCATACTTCCAGCCCATGCCGTAGGCCAGCGCATCCTGGTGCCCAAACATGATGCCTTTCTGCGAGAGCCTCTTCAGGTTCGCGTACAGGTTTCGGGTTTCGGCCGTGGCTTTCTTGTTGATGGGAAGTGCCTGCCCTACAGCAGTAAGACAGGTGAATGCCAGGAAAAAGCAAGCCGCAAATAATCTGGTCATGGGTGTACAGGTAACAAACAGTTGAATATTGTAGCCAGGCAGAAGCACTTTGCTCCAGGTGGCAACCTGGTTTGTGCTGGCTCTGTTACCAAAGACTTTCCGGTTTTTCAAACCCAAAGAGCTGCTTTTAGGGCGCTTCTTTGAAAGGGTAGAAATGCTATGGAATACGTCTTTGGCTCCAATACAAAACTACATAGTTTTCATGCCCCCGATTAATACTTTTTTATCAAATAGTTGATTGAAACTTTCTATTTTGGCCCCAAATCGAAAAACTGTAACGGATTTGGACTGAAAGGAAGAAAGCTGGTAGAAGTGTGGTTGACAAGCCTTAAAGAAAGGTAATGTTGCTGAATTATTAAATAGTATGGTTTATTTAGCTGTAAATGAGGCATACCAAAGGTTAGCTGTTTTGGAGGTCATTTAATGAAACTTGAGTTAAACCAAAGAAACGAAGAAGATTTAGGGTGCATAAACGGCTGATAGATGTATGCTGGTTTAGTCTTTTTTTAACATATTTACAGTAGATATTGAGCATGCCTGATTTTACAGGTTGAACTATAAGTTGTATGAGTGCAATCTATCGGGAGATAACTCCACTAACGCAGAACGACTGTTTTACTCTTTTCTCCCGGGTGAAGCAGGAGTTTAACTTCCCCTTGCATTACCACGAGGATTTTGAATTGAACTTCATCTACAATGCCGCCGGCGCCAAGCGGGTGGTGGGCGACCATGTAGAAGTCATAGATGATTATGAGTTGGTGCTGGTAGGCAGCAACCTGCCGCATGGCTGGTTTACCCACCAGTGCAAAGACAAAGAGATCAAGGAGATCACCATCCAGTTTCACCGCGATCTGTTTGATGAGAAGTTCCTGCGCCGGAACCAACTCAGTTTCATAAGAGCCCTGTTAGAGCGGGCCAGCAAAGGCATTTCCTTTTCCCGCGAGACCAAAGAAGCGTTCAAGCCCCGGTTGGAGGCATTAACCCAGAAAGGCGGCTTTGATTCTGTGCTGGAGCTTATTTCCATTCTGCATGACCTGTCCATCTCGCGCAACATGCGGACGCTCTCCAACAGCACCTTCACCTCTGACCAATTTAACTATTACAGCCGGCGTATTGAGAAGGCGTTTGAGTACATGCAGACGTATTATGACAAAGATGTTTCCCTAGCCGATGTGGCCAAAGTGGTGAACATGCCCGAGGTTTCCTTTAGCCGGTTTATCAAGAAACGGACCGGAAAAACCTTCATAGAAAGCCTGAACGAGATAAGGTTGGGGCACGCTTCCCGCATGCTCATTGACACCACCGAGACCATCTCCGAGATCTCCTTCAAGTGCGGGTTCAACAACCTATCGTATTTCAACCGCATTTTCCGGCGCAAGAACGGCTGCACGCCCAAAGAATTCCGGCAGAATTACTCCGGTTCACGGGTGTTTATTTAAGGCTTATTCAGAAAGGAACCCCGGATTTGAAACGGTTTCCTGCAAAACAGACTCTTGCTGAGAAGCTGATTCTGAGGTGTTTTCCTGAAAAGAGACGCAAAATGAAAAGCCCCACGCCAAACAATTGGCGTGGGGCTTTTGCATGAAGGGTATGGAAATACCCACCTATTGCGCAGCTTTGCTTAACAGCTCTTTCCTCACTAACTGGCCAGATTTGCTGATGCTGGCTTCGTTCCACTGGCCGGTGGTGCTGGTGCCGGGCTTAAGCGCCGAGGCGGCTTCGTCTTTATCGGCCACCGACCAGTTGCACCAAGAGATCTGGTGCTGATCCAGGAAGTCCCACCAGGCTCTGCTTTCGGCTTCGTCTACCTGGCCGTTACCGTCGGCGGCGCAGGTGCCAAACTCCGTCACAAACAGCGGGGCGCCTTTGGCAATGGCTCTAGCCGCTATGTTGCGTAAGTCTTGCTTGTGGGTGGCAGCGTAGTAATGCAGGGTATAGGCGATGTTGCTTTGTCTGATGGGGTTCTCGGCGGCCTCGTCTACCCGCTGTGACCACATCCTGGTGCCGCAGACAATGATGTTGTCCGGGTCATGCTTGCGGATTTCCTGAATGACAGCCTCGTGGTACGGCTTTATCTCCGTGGCCCAGTCGGCGTTTTGCAGAGGCTCGTTGAAGGGCTCATAAATCACATTGGGGTACTTGCCAAAGCGCTGCGCCATCTCAGAGAAGAAAGCCTTGGCCTCGGCGGTGTGCTTGTGGGCCTCGTGGTCGTGCCAGTCAATGATCACGTAAATGCCTTCTTTGATGGCGGCTTCCACCAGCGTGATTACTTTCTGTTTCTCCGCCGCCGGATTCTGCAAATACCCGCCGTGGTCCACGCCCATGGCAGCCCGCACAACTGTGTTGCGCCAGTCTTCCTTCAGCCATTTTACGGTAGAAGGATTGTAGAAATCGCCTTCCCACTGGCTCCAGAAAAAGGACATGCCCCGCAGCTGCACCGGTTTGCCTTTCTGGTCTACCACGTGGGTTCCCTCTATCCTTAGTTGCCCATATTTTTCTACCGGAGTTTGCGCAATGGAAGGTTTGTCTGGAACTGAGTTTTTGCAACCGAAACCAGTTGCCAGTACCGCCGCCAAAGCGACAGATTTTAAGAACGCGAAACGCTTTATGGGTTTTGTAGGCATAGCACGATAGGCAAGTTTGTATAAGGGTGGAAGGATTGACGAAAGGTGTAGAAAGTCATTTTGCAGGTGTTTTCCTGAAAACAGGCCCAAAACGGATTTGGGCGGGTCTTTAGGTCAGGCAAAAGCCTGTTGCAGAGCGCCGGAAAGAAAACAAGCCTTCTGTTTTTAGCCCATTTGCCAGAAAGCAGGATAAAAACGGAAGGCTTGTTCAGGTGGGATAGTCCTTATTGCAGGGTCACTACGGTTTTCAGGTCACCCACCATCAGGTCGAAGGCGCCGGGCTCGGTTACCCATTTGCCAGCCTCGTTCACGAAAGCCAGGTCTTTGGCCGAGAGGGTGAAGCTCACTTCTTTCTCCTCGCCGGGCTGCAGAGACACTTTAGAGAAAGCTCTCAGGCGTTTAGCGGCCGGGGTGATGCTGGCGTACTGGTCGTGGCTGTAGAGTTCCACTGCTTTCTTGCCGGCTTTGCTTCCGGTGTTCCGCACCCGCACAGTTACCTTCAGGTTGTCATTGTTACCGAAGGTGGTTTTGTCCACGCGCAGGTCAGAGAAAGCGAACGTGGTGTAGCTTAAACCATGCCCGAACGGCCACTGCGGGTTGAAACCACGGTTACCGGCCACGTTAGGTACGTCTTCACGGATGATCTCGGTGCCTTTGTGGTCATAAGTCAGCACATCGCCGGAGAATCTTGGATACGTGAAAGGCAGCACGCCGTCTGGGTTGTAATCCCCGAACAGCACATCGGCGATAGCCGCGGCCCCGAAGGTAGCCGGACGGTAAGCCATCACAATCGCATCGGCCAGCGGCTCTACGGATGACAATACGCGCGGTCTGCCTTCCAGCAACACAATGATCACCGGTTTGCCGGTTTCTTTGGCGGCTCTCACCAGGGCCAGTTGGTTTTCCTCTAAGTCAAGGTCATCAATCACACCGGGGCTCTCGGCGTAGGCTTTCTCGCCTAAGCAAAGCACAATAGCCTGGGCCTGGGCGGCGTCTCTTTTCAGCTGGGCCACGTTGTAGTTGGCGGCGTTGCCGAATTCAGCCACAGAACGGGAGATCACATTGTTCTTTCCAATTTCGGCCACCAGGCCTTGCACCACGGTTTTGGCTTTGGCTGGATATTGGCTTTCATCGGTTCCTTGCCAGATGTACGACCAGCTGCCGTGAAGCGAGGCCAGGGTATTGGCGGTTGGACCAGCTACCACAATCTTGGAAGTCTTTTTAAGCGGCAGCACCTGGTTGTTGTTTTTCAAAAGGGTGATGCTCTCCAGCGCCGACTGCAGCGATACCTGGTCAAACTCCGGTTTGTGGATGGTGTTTTTGAGGGCTGCTTTTGGTCTCACTTGCTCAAACAAGCCCAGTTTCTTCTTGAGGGCCAGGATGCGGCGCACAGAGGTGTTGATGCGGTCCTCAGAAATGGTACCTTCTTTCACCAAAGCCACCAGATGGTCATAGAAAGAGAAATCGGTGGGTACCATGCTCATGTCCAGACCAGCTTCCACGGCCATTCTTACCGCTTCTTTAGGCGTAGCAGCCACTCTGTGGCGGGTGTGCAGACGAATCACGTCTTCCCAGTCAGACACGGCCACACCTTCAAAGCCCAGCTCGTTGCGTAGGATTTGGGTCAGGTAGTACTTGCTGCCGTGCACCGGTACGCCGTTGATCTCGCCGGAGTTGATCATGACGGTAGAAGCGCCGGCCTCTACTGCTGCCTTGAACGGCGGCAGGAAAATCTCACGCAGCATCTGCTCCGGAATGTAAGAAGGCGTACGGTCTTTGCCGGTAGAAGGGTAGGAGTAGCCCAGGAAGTGCTTCATACAGGCGGCTACGGTGAAATCCGGGCCTTTGCCGTTCTGCTCATACCCTCTGATGGCGGCGGCGCCCATGGTTTTCACCACAAACACGTCCTCGCCGAAGGTTTCCTCAAAACGCGGCCACAGCGGCTGACGACCCACGTCCAATACCGGATCAAAGTTCCACGGAATACCGGCGGCCCGGGTTTCCAGGGCGGTGATCTGGGCAAGGCGGTTCACCAGCTCCGGGTTACGCGTGGCGGCCATGCCGATGTTGTGCGGGTAAAGGGTAGTACCGGCCAGGTAGTTGTTCCCGTGGATGGCATCAATGCCGTAGATCACCGGAATCTTCAGGCGGGTCTTGTCGGTCACGTCATGGATGGCGTTCAGGACGGTGTGCCACTCGTCAATGGTGTAAGCCCGGCCTTTTACGTTCAGGATGGAGCCTATATGGTGGTTCACCAGTACATTGCGCAGCTTGGCGGTGTCTACCGTGGCCGCTTCGGAGTCTTTCAGGATGAGGTCAATGGTGAGTTGGGTCATCTGGCCCACTTTTTCCTCCACGGTCATTCTGGAGAGCAGGTCTTCAATCTGCTGATCGCGCACGGGAGCCGGCGCGGCTGCTGAAGAAGTGGTGGTGCCAGCGTTGGTAGTTGACGACGACGTCTGCGCTGTCTTGGTGCCGCTGCAGGCAGGCAGGCCAAAGGCCAAAGCCAACGAAAGAGCGGCCGGAGTCAAATACCTCAGGGAGGTTTTTCTGGTTGGTGATGGCATGAAGGATATTGTTTTGCTTAAAACAGTTTTCAATGTCTTTACAAGTATAAAGCATCTTTCCCATGGGTGATGGATGATAAATGGCCTGCTTAACAAATGAGGCCTTAAAAGGAAACATTTGATACTTCCGGGGAGCGCTTAGGCAAGATACCTTTGAGGAAAAAATGTTGTGAGGTTGGTAGAAACAGGTCAATTTTTTTGAATATAAATTCAAGATTGTCTGTTAGTGACTTAAGCATTTAGTATTTTTACAAAGAGTGCCTGCCGGAAGAGGAGGAATGCAAAGGGTGTTTTGGGTTAGTTTTTCAAAAAACAGGCCCAATCCAGTGCTCCCGGAAAACGAAGGGGCATTGCCGGAGAGGGACGTAATGTTAACTCGTTTCCGGCGGCTTTGTGAAAGGTGCGCTCTCCATGTTCAGGTTTATTTCCCACGTTATGTCACCTATGGGTTTTGTTAGAAAGATTGTAGTGGCGTTGGTTTTCCTGTGTTGGTTCACGCAGGCGCATGCCCAGTCTCCGCAGCGGTACCGGTTTTCGGTGATTGACATAAACCAGGGGCTCTCCAGTAACCAGGTAAAGTGCTTTCTGAAAGATAGCCGCGGGTACCTGTGGGTGGGCACAGTAGCCGGCGGACTCAACCGCTACGATGGCTACAAACTGAAGGTGTACAAGTACCAGTCTGATGATACTACTTCTCTCCTGAGCAATGATGTGACTAAGTTATTAGAAGGGCCGGACGGTAGAATCTGGGTGCAGACCTCCCAGGGAACCTGTGTTTTTGACCCGCGCACCGAACGTTTCTACCGGAACCAGGAAACGTTTCAAAAACAATACAAACTACCTGCCGGCGTAGTGGAAGACCTCCTGAAAGACCAAGACGGTAACTTTTGGTTTGTGGTCGCCGGGCAGGGACTGGCAAAGTATAATCCGCGCACCAAAGCCTCGGTGCACCTGAAACACAACTTCTCCTCCAAAAGCAGCCTCAGCACCAACAACATCTCGGCCATCGGGCAGAATACCCTGGGCGAATTGTGGGTAATCCATAAAAACGGCATCCTGGAGAAACTGGACCGCAAAACCCTGAAAGTAACCCAGCGCAACGACGAGATCTACCGCACCTATAGTCGCGAGGCCCTGGATTACGCTCTCACCGTAGACTCTGGAAACGACCTTTGGCTGTATGTGCGCGAGCGGGAGCATGGCGTCTATTTTTATGAAAACGCCTCAAAAACGCTCCGGCACCTGCACAAAGGCTCCTCGCCCATAAAGTTGAACAACAACATGGTGCGGGCCCTCATTGAAGGCGACCCCGGGAAAATCTGGATAGGCACTGATCACGGCGGCATCAACCTGCTGGATAAGAAAACCTTCACGGTGCAGTACATCCGGCATGACGAGGAAATGGACAAAAGCCTGGTGCATAACAGTATTCATGCGCTATACAAAGACAACGAAGGCATTATCTGGGTAGGAACCTTCAAGAAAGGCATCAACTACTACCACAAAAACATTGTGCGGTTCCCGCACTTCAAGCACAATACTTCTATTCCGGGTAGCCTTCCTTTTGATGACATCAACGCTTTCGCCGAGGATAAAAAGGGCAATCTCTGGATTGGTACTAACGGCGGCGGGCTCCTGTACTATGACCGGCAGCTAGGCACCTACACCCGGTTCAACCACAACCCGGCCAATGCCAACAGCCTCTCCAGCGACGTGGTGGTGAGTCTGTTGCTAGATAAGAAAGACAACCTGTGGATAGGGACTTACCTGGGCGGCCTTGACAAGTTTGACGGCAAAACCTTCACCCACTTCAAAAATGAACTGGGCAAGCCCGAAAGCCTGGCAGATAACAGCATCTGGGAACTGTACGAAGACTCCAAGGGGAACCTGTGGGTGGGTACTTTGAGAGGTGGGCTTGAGTTGTTTAATCCGCAGCAGAACGGGTTCATCCATTCTGCGGTGGGTATGGGTAAGTTTCCGGTACACTGCAATTACATAACTTCCATGGCCGAGGACCGTCAGGGGAACCTGTGGGTAGGTGGCGGGTACGGCATTGACGTGATCAACAAAGAAACCGGCAAGAGCACCTATTTCTTCCATGATGCTAAGAACCCCAAAAGCCTTATCAGCAACAGCATTACCTTCATCCACAGAGACCGCCGGAACAATCTCTGGATAGGCACTACCGAAGGGCTGGACCTGTACAACGAGAAAGAGAATTCCTTTACGCACTTTACCACCAAAAACGGGCTGCCCAACAATACCATTACTACCATTCTGGAGGATAAAAGCGGCAATCTGTGGGTGAGTACGCACAACGGCATCTCCAACCTGCTTGTTCATAAAGATAAAAACGGCTACCGCTATGATTTCCGGAACTATGATGAACTAGATGGCTTGCAGGGAAAAGCCTTCAATGAGAATGCGGCCCTGACCACCCGCCGGGGAGAGATTCTGCTGGGTGGCTCCAACGGTTTTAACCTGTTTTTGCCAAACGGCATCGGAAAGAACAGAACAGCCCCACAGGTGGTGTTCACAGATTTTCAGTTGTTCAACAAATCCCTGGAGCCTAACCAGCCGGTCAACAACAGAGTCATCCTTACCCAAACCATTTCAGATACAAAGGAAATGACGCTGGAGCACGATGAGAACCTGTTTTCTATTGAGTTCTCGGCCCTGAATTTCATCCATCCAGAGAAAAACCGGTATCGCTACAAACTGGAGGGCTTTGACAAAGAGTGGCACACCACCGATGCCAATACCCGCAGAATCACCTACACCAACCTTGACCCCGGCGAGTATGAATTTAAGGTGTTGGCGGCCAACAACGATGGCGTCTGGACCCAAACCGGGGCTACCATGAAGATCACGGTGCTGGCGCCTTTCTGGCAGACGCCGCTGGCTTTCCTGCTGTATGGCCTGGTGGTCATAGCCGGCCTTGTCCTGGTTAGACGCCTGGAACTGCGCAAAGCCATTGCCAGGTTCGCGCTGGAGCAGGAGCGCAGAGAAGCCCGGCAGTTGCATGAGCTGGACCTCATGAAAATCAAGTTCTTCACCAACGTAAGCCATGAGTTCCGTACGCCGCTCACGCTTATTCTGGCGCCCATTGAAAAGCTCCTGAAAACCACCCAGGATCCCGAGTTGCAGCTACAGTTCCAGATGATCAACAAAAATGCGAAGCGCCTGTTGAACATGGTGAACCAGTTGCTGGACTTCAAGAAAATGGATGTGGAGGATCTCAGGCTTTCGCCGTCTGAGGGCAATGTGGTCACGTTTGTGCAGGAAACCGTTGATTCCTTCGTGGATTTATCAGACAAGAAGAACATCACGCTGACCTTCACTTCCAGCCTGAAAGAGCTGTTCATTTCTTTCGATAAAGACAAACTGGAGAAAATTCTGTTCAACCTGCTTTCCAATGCCTTTAAGTTCACGCCGGAACAGGGCCGCATAGAAGTGGAGCTGAACTGCCACCACAATGATTCTTCTTCTGAGGGAATTAAAATTCTGGAGATCAAGGTGAAGGATACGGGCATTGGCATTGCCAAAGAAAACCACAAGAAGATTTTTGAACGGTTCTTCCGGGATACGGTGCCCAGCCACATGATGAACCAGGGCAGTGGCATTGGCTTAGCCTTGGTGCAGGAGTTTGTGAGTTTGCACGGCGGCATGATAACCGTAGACAGCACCCCCGGAAAAGGAAGCTGTTTTACTGTAACCTTGCCAGTGAAAGAACTGAGTCATAAGCCTGTTGCAGAGGAGGTTTCAGTAGAGCCGGAAAGGGTGCCGGAACCCTCGGAAGCAGCGCCTAAGAAAGGAAATACCCAAGCCTTTACAGAGAACAAACCCCTGGTGCTCATTGCAGAAGACAACGAAGATTTCAGGTTCTATCTGAAAGACAGCCTGCGGCCACATTTCAACATTCTGGAAGCCAGCGACGGGAAAGAGGGCTGGCAGAAAGCACTGGCTCATTTGCCAGACCTTATTGTGAGTGACCTCATGATGCCGGAAGTAGACGGCATGGAGTTCTGCAAGAAAATCAAAGCCGATGCCCGCACCTCGCAGATTCCGTTTGTGTTGCTCACCGCCCACGCCTCTGATGAGAAAAAGCTCAAAGGATTGGACGTAGGAGCCAACGATTACCTCACCAAGCCTTTCAATTTTGACATTCTGCTTTCCAGAATCAGGAACCTGATTTCGCAGCGCGAGCTGTTGCAGAAGGTGTTTGAGAAGAAAATCAGCGTACAGGCCAGCGAAAACGAGATTGTCTCTTTGGATGATAAACTGGTGCAGAAAGCCATTAAACTGGTGGAAGATAACCTGTCTAACCCAGACCTCTCTGTTGAGGAAATGAGCCGGGAGTTGGGTGTGAGCCGGGTACACTTATATAAAAAGCTGTTGGCCATCACGGGGCAGTCGCCGGTGGAGTTTATCCGGAAGATTCGCTTGCAGCACGCCGCGCAGTACCTGGAGAAAAGCCAGTTGACCGTAGCCGAGGTGGCGTACAAAGTAGGGTTCAACAACCGGAAGTACTTCACCAAATACTTCAAAGAGGAGTACAACATCCTGCCCTCGCACTACGCAGAAAGCCTGAAAGAAAAAGAAGTACAAGCGCAGGAATAGGGCACGTGGGAGAGTACCCGTTTCCGGGGTTTTCTGGGAAAACAGGGCAAAAACGGCGGGGTTAACATCACAGGGATACATTTGAAACATTTGGTACACCTGTGAGCCGCAGGGGAGTGTTACTTTAGCAGAAACCGGCAGACGTTGAATCCTGGTATCTGGCAGATGCCCGGTGAGTTGTCTGCCGGTTTCAACTCTGTTATCCCCTTACCTGATTTTCAACCATACCCCGTAACGATAGAACATGCGTACTTTCTCCAAAGCCCTCACGGGAGCATTTCTTTGCCTTTCTTTTTCCTGCGCCAACGCCCAGAATTCACCGCAGACGGTGAAAGGGCAAGAGGCCATCCGTCTGAATCAGTTGGGTTTTTACCCAAACGCCTCTAAAATAGCCGTAGTGGTGGGCGAGAACAAAGGCGGCAAGTTCTTCCTGAAATCCGCCGATAAAGCCAAAACCGTGTACACCGGGCAGCTCTCTGAGGTGAAGCCCGCCGAACTTTCCAAACGGCCTACCCGCGTGGCAGATTTCAGCGACTTCAGCACGCCCGGCACCTACGTGCTGGAAATTCCGGAGGTGGGCCGTTCTTATACCTTTGAAATAAAGCCCGATGTGCACAAAGGAGTAGCCGCCGCGTCTATCAAAGGGTTCTATTACCAGCGTACCGCCATCGACCTACCCGAGAAGTACGCGGGCAAATGGCACCGGCCGGCCGGGCACCCAGATACCAAGGTTTTGGTGCATCCCTCGGCGGCCTCGGCGCAGCGCCCCGCCGGAACGGTCATTTCTTCCCCGCTGGGTTGGTATGATGCCGGTGACTACAACAAGTACATTGTGAACAGCGGCATTACCATGGGCACCATGCTGTCGGCGTACGAGGATTTTCCGGCTTTCTATAAGACGCAGAACCTCAACATCCCGGAAAGCAACAACACCGTGCCTGATTTATTGGATGAGGTGATGTGGAACCTGCGCTGGATGCAGACCATGCAGGACCCCAATGACGGAGGCGTGTACCACAAACTCACCAACCCGTCTTTTGACGGCATGGTCATGCCAAACAAAGCCACCAACCCAAGGTACGTAGTGCAGAAAAGCACCGCCGCCGCGCTGGACTTTGCCGCCGTTATGGCCCAGGCCAGCCGTGTGTACAAAAACTTCCCTAAAGAATTCCCCGGTTTGGCTGATTCCTGCCTGACCGCCGCAGTGCGGGCCTGGGAATGGGCCCAGAAAAACCCGAAGGTGCTTTATGAGCAGGAGGCCATCAATAAAAGCTTTGACCCAGATATCAGCACCGGAACCTACGGCGACCGTGACGTGAGCGACGAGTTCATCTGGGCCGCCGCCGAGCTGTACGCCACCACCAAGCAAGACAAGTACTACACCGCGGTCTCCATATTCCCCGATGCCAACATGCCCCTGCCCAGCTGGCCGCAGGTGCGTTTGTTAGGCTATTACACCTTACTCAGACACAAAGACAACCTAAGCCCTGCTGCCCAGAAAGACCTGCCCGAGCTAAAGAAGCGCCTTCTGCAGCTAGCCGATGACATGGTAACCGGTGCCAACCAGGGAGCCTACCGGACAGTGATGGGCCGTGTGGCACAGGATTACATCTGGGGCAGTAGCTCTGTAGCCGCAAACCAGGGCATCACTCTGGTGCAGGCGTATCTGCAAACTGGCGATAAAAAGTACCTGCAAGCTGCCCTTTCCAACCTGGATTACCTCTTGGGCCGCAACGCCGTGGGCTACTCCTTTGTGACCGGATACGGCGACAAAGCTACCATGAACCCACACCACCGTCCGTCCATCGCCGATGGCATCAAGGAGCCCGTTCCCGGTTTGCTGTCGGGCGGAACAAACGGGCAGGCGAACAAACAAGACAAGTGCGAAGGCTACACGGCTACTTCTCCCGATGAAATGTACCTGGATGTGGATTGTTCCTACGCTTCCAACGAAATCGCCATCAACTGGAACGCGCCGTTGGTATACCTGGCCGGGGCGGTAGAGGCCTTGCAACAAAAAGCTGGCTTTGCCGCCAGAAGTGGCAAATGAGCGTGACGGTAACTTCTTTGCCGGCCACCTATGCGCTTGGGCCCAGGTTTCAATCTAATGTGAAGGTAGAGAAAGTGCTGCAATACCTCCAGGCTTGTTACCGGGAAGAAGTGCGGCTGGCCGAGGTGGCGGAACTGGTAGACATGGCCGAAGAGTCTTTCTGCCGATTCCTGAAACAACGGACCGGGAAAACCTTTGTGGAAAACCTGCATGCCATTCGGTTGGGGCACGCCACGCGCATGTTGGTGCAAACGTCCCAGCCCATCACGCAGATTGCCCTGGCCTGCGGCTTTAACCAGCCCTCGTACTTCAACCGTATTTTCCGGCGCACCCACGCCTGTACACCCCAGGAATTCAGGAAACGCTACGGCCGGTGCAAGTCTGCTGACCAATAAGCGGTTAAGTCCCTGAATGATTCTGGGCAGGAGGCGGGCTGGCTTATTTTCCACCGAAGTCTGAGTAGAAAACTGTATACTTGAAGGCGTATTAGCCGTAGATGGCTGCCGTAAGGTGGCCATTTGCTTTCAATGGTGCTATTTAAACGCAGGCTATTTCCGGGTTTCAGGGCTGATTTTACAGAAGTAGCCCTGAAACACGGAGTGGTGGATGCGTTGGTTATCACCAGGGCTGGTACGCCGTATTTTTTTACTTTTTACCATTTACCTTTTCCCGGCATGTTCTGCGCAACTGGAGCATGCCTTTCCCTTTCACCAAAAATCCAGACAATTTCATGGCAGGAATCTCAAACAGCGCCCGCACGGCCTCGGCTGCCGCGGAGGCGGTGGCCCCCGCGGGCAAGAGCTACACGGGCCCGCTGATGGTGGTGACGCTGCTGTTCTTCATGTGGGGCTTCATCACGTGCATGAACGACATCCTCATCCCCAAGCTGCAGCAGGTCTTCACGCTGCAGAACTGGCAGGCGATGCTCATCCAGACGGCCTTCTTCGGGGCCTACTTCATCGTCTCGCTCCTCTACTTCATTATCTCGGTGACCAAGGGCGACCCGATCCTCAGGATCGGCTACAAGAACGGCATCATCGTGGGCCTGGCGGTGACGGCGCTGGGCTGCCTGCTGTTCCTGCCCGCGGCCGACTCGCACTCCTACGGCCTGTTCCTGGGCGCGCTGTTCGTGCTGGCCTCCGGCATCACGGTGCTGCAGATCACGGCCAATCCCTACGTCTCCATCCTGGGCCCGCCGGAGTCCTCCTCCAGCCGCATGAACCTGACGCAGGCGCTCAACTCCCTGGGCACCACCATCGCCCCGGTGCTGGGCGGCTACCTCATCTTCGA
>NZ_JAFFID010000030.1 GCF_017355955.1 Sabulibacter ruber
GAGAGGGAAACAGCCCAGACCGCCAGCTAAGGTCCCCAAGTGGTGGCTAAGTGGGAAAGGATGTGGGAAGGCCATGACAACCAGGAGGTTGGCTTAGAAGCAGCCATCCTTTAAAGAAAGCGTAATAGCTCACTGGTCTAGTTAAGCCGGCCTGCGCCGAAAATGTAACGGGGCTCAAGCCACCCACCGAAGCTGCGGATGTGCCGTAAGGCACGTGGTAGCGGAGCGTTCCGTAGGCCTGCGAAGGGCGTCCGTGAGGCCGCCTGGAGGTATCGGAAGTGAGAATGCTGACATGAGTAGCGACAAAGAGTGTGAGAAACACTCTCGCCGAAAGTCCAAGGGTTCCTGCGCACGGTTAATCCGCGCAGGGTGAGCCGGCCCCTAAGGCGAGGCCGAAAGGCGTAGTCGATGGGAATGCGGTTAATATTCCG
>NZ_JAFFID010000031.1 GCF_017355955.1 Sabulibacter ruber
GGCCTGCGCGACGCCTTCCCGGAGCGTACCTATTACCTGGACGAGGACAGCTGGCAGATCTTGATGGCCGACTATTACGACGCGGAGGGCAATCTCGCCCGCTACGGCGAGGCGCACGGCATCGCCCATTCGCAGGTCCCGGCCTTCCTCCCGGCGATGGAGATCACCTACGACCTGACCGACGGGCGCTACGTCGCCAGCGGGCTGGACAACCAGCATGGCCCGCCGGTCTTCGGAAAGCCGATGAAACCGGAGGAGTTCGCCCCGGAAACCCTGCTGCGCAAGGGAAGGCGGCAGTGAGCCGGGAAGCGCCGTTGAACGGCTTGACCGTCCGCCCCGCGACGGCGGAGGACGTGCCCTTCTGCCTCGGGCTCGCGCCCCGGCTGGCCGGCATGGCGCGGCTGCGC
>NZ_JAFFID010000032.1 GCF_017355955.1 Sabulibacter ruber
TTACACCCCCCGATACCGTGTTCACGGCCGCACGCTCCAGCTTCTTGGAGTCGGTCAGGTGCAGGATTCCGATGGGATGCAAGGGAGCCCCAGGATCGCAGAGCAGCCCCCGCGACGGATCGAGAAGCGGCCTGTGGGTGGTGACGTTCCAGTTGCAGGACTGCGGCAGCAGGGAGAAGGAGACC
Organism: Sabulibacter ruber; assembly: GCF_017355955.1. Classification (GTDB taxonomy): domain Bacteria; phylum Bacteroidota; class Bacteroidia; order Cytophagales; family Hymenobacteraceae; genus Nibribacter; species Nibribacter ruber_A. The sequence continues at coordinate 186 of NZ_JAFFID010000032.1, forward strand.
TTCCGGTCGAGGATGGCGAGGTTGAGCGCCTGCTGCTCCACCAGCCAGGTCTTGGCACCCGGCCTTAGCCCCCTGGCCAGATAGGCTTGCCACACCTTCCAGACGGGGGATTCGGCGGAAAGAGCGAACACGCCCGTGTTTACGATCAGCTTCTTGGCCCGTTCTGCTCCGTCTTCGCCGAAGCATTCGGTGTAGCAGTGGGCAACCATGGCC
>NZ_JAFFID010000033.1 GCF_017355955.1 Sabulibacter ruber
CGGTGTAATAGTCCTTCGACCGCAGCGCGTAGAGCCTCCCCGCCCGGATCTCCAGGCAGCCGGGAACCGAGACGCGCTGGTAGGTGGCGCCGTCCTTCTCGATCTCGGCGATGGCGCCCCGGACCAGCTCGTCGGCCAGATCCTCGTAGAAGCGCGCTTCCACGATCATGATGTGCGGCTTGTCCGTCATCTCAGTTCTTCCCGGTCTCGGTTGCGGTGTCGGCCCGGCCCGGAAGGGGGATCGGGCGGCGGCCCATGACCGTCAGGCCATAGCCCTCCAGCCCGACGATCGCCTTGTTGCGGTTGGTCAGCAGGATCATCTTGCGCACGCCGAGATCCAGCAGGATCTGCGCGCCGATGCCGTAGTCGCGCAGTTCGCCCGGCCCGGCAT
>NZ_JAFFID010000034.1 GCF_017355955.1 Sabulibacter ruber
CTGTTCGCCGATTAAAGTGGTACGTGAGCTGGGTTTAGAACGTCGTGAGACAGTTCGGTCCCTATCTGCCGTGGGTGTCGGAGTTTTGAGAGGATCTGTCCCTAGTACGAGAGGACCGGGATGGACGCACCTCTGGTGCACCGGTTGTCGCGCCAGCGGCATGGCCGGGTAGCTAAGTGCGGACGGGATAACCGCTGAAAGCATCTAAGCGGGAAACCCACCTCGAAACGAGAACTCCCTCGAGAGCCGTGACAGACCATCACGTCGATAGGAGGCATGTGGACGCGCGGCAACGCGTGAAGCTGAGCCTTACTAATCGCTCGATCGGCTTGATCCACCGCGCCTGGAGGACCGAAAGGTCCGAAGGTCGCGCCACGCGCAGCAGCAAGC
>NZ_JAFFID010000035.1 GCF_017355955.1 Sabulibacter ruber
ATATTTGAATTGGAGTGATTCATAAAAGAGGATTTCGTTTTCAGGCTCCTTTCAGGGAAAAAGGCTTTAAACTAGCGGGTCCACTCAGAGTCATTGTAGGAGGGCTCGGGTTTGGCGGTCTGCAGCAAACTGGTACCGTCCACGATGCGAGCGATGTAGACCGGCAACTCCTGCCCGAACTGTTTCAGGTAGGCCCCTTCCATGGTTCTGGTGAACTCCTCCAGCCTGTCTAGCTTCACCAGGTTGATGGTGCAGCCTCCGAAGCCCCCGCCCATCATGCGGGCGCCCAGCGCTAGCCCTGATTCTTTCGCTTTCTCGGCCAGGAAATCCAGCTCGGGGCAGCTTACCTCGTAGTCGTGCTGCAGGCCCTGGTGCGAGGCGAACA
>NZ_JAFFID010000036.1 GCF_017355955.1 Sabulibacter ruber
TGTTCGCCTCGCACCAGGGCCTGCAGCACGACTACGAGGTAAGCTGCCCCGAGCTGGATTTCCTGGCCGAGAAAGCGAAAGAATCAGGGTTCGCGCTGGGCGCCCGCATGATGGGCGGCGGCTTCGGGGGCTGCACCATCAACCTGGTGCGGCTGGAGAAGCTGGAGGAGTTCACCCGGACCATGGAAAGGGCTTACCTGAAGAGGTTCGGCCGGGAATTGCCGGTCTACGTCGCCCGCATCGTGGATGGCACCGGCCTGCTGCAGACCGCAAAACCGGAGACCTCCTACAATGAGTCTGAGTGGACCCGCTAGTTTAAAGCCTTTTTCCCTGAAAGGAGCCTGAAAACGAAATCCTCTTTTATGAATCACTCCAATTCAAATAT
>NZ_JAFFID010000037.1 GCF_017355955.1 Sabulibacter ruber
TGCGACATGATGGTCGCCGGCTCCCTGGAGACGTCCTTGGCGGAGCTGTTGGAGGCCATGGAACGGGCAAACGCGGCTTTCGCCGCCGCGCCAGACGCCGAGGGGAGCGATATTGCTGGTTTCGTGACGCTCTGGGGCGTTCCGCCTTTCGCTGTGGCGGTCCGGGCCGCAGGGATCGACCCTGGCGGCCCTATCTCCAACTCCGGTCTCTTCCTCTGCCGGTTGCCCGAGCCCTGGCCGGGGTGCGCGACCTTGGATGAGCATCGCTTAACATCTTCCCCACGGCTAAAGCCGGGAGATTTCCAAGAGTAGCCTAAGCCACCCTCTTCAGTTCGCGCTTCAACGGACGCCCAACGGCAATCCTCGGCGCGGGCTGTGT
>NZ_JAFFID010000038.1 GCF_017355955.1 Sabulibacter ruber
GGAAGTCCCGCGCGAGCAGGCCTTCAAGCATTTCTTCGGCTGATCCGCGCGATCGCTCCGGCCGGACGGCCGGCTGGCCTGTGTCGGGACGGCGCCCTCGGCGCCGTCCCCTTAGGGCTGTCCGTGCCCCCTCCCACCTCCGTCCACAGTCCTCTCCCGCATTCCTTCCGCGTTCACGGAGGCGCACCGCATGCAGCGGCTTCTCTTGTCGATCGACCGCATCAGCGCCTGGGTCGGAAAGACCTTCGCCTGGTGCATCCTTCTGCTGACGCTCGCCATCTCCTACGAAGTCTTCATGCGCTATGTCTTCCGCGCCCCGACCTTCTGGGTTTACGACGCCAGCTACATGCTCTACGGCGCGCTGTTCATGATGG
>NZ_JAFFID010000039.1 GCF_017355955.1 Sabulibacter ruber
CCTTCTCTTTCGGCCCGCACGCTGGTCCGGACCGTGGTTTCCGGCACGGACGGGCGGACCGCTCACCGGCCCGCCCGCCCGTCCGTGTTTCCTCCTTCGGCCTCCCGTCCGGCGATCAGCGGACCAGGCAGGGGCGCTTGTTGTCGAACTTCCAGCCTGGGATCAGGTACTGCATGGCGATGGCGTCGTCGCGGGCACCCAGCCCGTGCTCCTTGTAGAGCGCGTGCGCCTTCTCGACCTCGGCCATGTCCAGCTCGACGCCGAGGCCGCCCTTCTCCGGCACGGCGACGAGCCCGCCCTTGATCTGGAACGGCTCCCTGGTCAGGCGCTGGCCGTCCTGCCAGATCCAATGGGTGTCGATGGCGGTG
>NZ_JAFFID010000003.1 GCF_017355955.1 Sabulibacter ruber
GGGTACTGCTTCTCAATGGCCTTCTCCACGGGGAACTTGTAGATGCCGCGGGAGCTCACGGTGGAGGCGGTCTCCGAGCCCAGGATGAAGCCCTGCGGGAAGGACTGATAGGCCTCCTCGTAGAGGTGCACGCGGTAGTTCAGGCCCGGGATGTCCAGCAGGGCCCCGAAACCCGAGGCCATCGTCGCCTTCACCTGGTCCATGCCCACGGTCACCGGGCGGGTAGGGTCCTCGCGGTGGAAGATCTCCTGCAGCCACTTGGCGCGCTTCACGCCCTCGGCGCCCCACTGGTCGGGCACCTCGTTGCCGGAGCTCCACATCACGATGGACGGATGGTTGCGGGTGGCCCGCACCAGGTTCACGATGTCCTTCTCAGCATATTCCTCAAAAAAGCGGTTGTAGCCGTTCTTCACCTTCGGCTTGGCCCACTCATCGAAGCTCTCGGCCAGGAACATGAAGCCCATCTCGTCGGCTAGTTCCAGCTGCTCCAGGGAGGGCATGTTGTGCGAGCTCCGGATGGCGTCGCAGCCCATGTCCTTCAGAATCTGCAGCTGCCGGCGCAGGGCGGCCTTGTTCACCGCCGCGCCCAGGGGCCCTAGGTCATGGTGCAGGCACACGCCCTTGAACTTGCGCACCTTGTCGTTCAGGCTGAAGCCCACGTTGGGTCTGTAGCTGATCTCCCGGATGCCGAAGCGGGTGGACACTTCGTCCCTCAGCACGTTGCCCGCGTAGAGCCTCGTCACGGCGGTGTAGAGGTAAGGCGTCTCGGGGCTCCAGAGCTGGGGGTTCGTGACCGCGATGTTCTGCTCGAACTCCTGCCCGAATACCTTCGCGGTGCTGTCGGTGGCCACGGTGTTGCCCTGGGCGTCCCGGATCTGGGTGACCAGGCGCAGGTTGCCGCCCGACACTTTGGTCTTCACGTTCACCTTGGCCAGGTCCCTGGAGATGAAGGGGGTGGTCACGAAGGTGCCCCACTGCTCGATGCTCTCGGGGTTCTTCACGATCACCTGCACCTTGCGGTACAGACCGGCCCCCGGGTACCAGCGCGAGGACTCCCCCCGGTTGCTCAGCTGCACGGCCAGCGTGTTTTTCTTCCCTTCCTGTACCTTGTCGGTGATGTCGAAGTGGAAGTAGCTGTAGCCGTACGCCCACTCCCCCACCTTCTGCCCGTTCAGGAAGACCCTGGGCTCGCTCATGGCGCCCTCGAACACGAGCAGCACCCTCTGCCCCTTCCGGTAGTGGGGCAGCGTGAACTCGTGGCGGTACCACGCCTCCCCGATGTAGGGCAAAGCGCCCGTCCGGCCGGTTTTTTCTGAGGGTACCTTCTCGCCGTTCTGCTCAATGGCGACCACCTGCTTGTCAATTTCTTTGTCAAAAGGGCCGTAGATGGCCCAGTCGTGCGGAACCGTCACCTTCTCCCAGCCCTTGTCGTTGAAGTCCGTGCGGTAGGCCTGGTCATGCTTCCCCTTCCGGAAACGCCAGCCCTCCCCCAGCTCCGTCACCACCCGCACCTGTGCCCAGGACAGGGTGGAAAAAAGGAGGAGCAAGGCAATTAATATCCTCTTGATCATAGACTATATGTGAACACAAAATTTACGAATACTGAATCCTGCTCTTTCAACATTTCCCTCGCCTCGCATCAGTACCGTTTTTTAGGGCAGCTGAAATAAAATGGGAGAAAAGCTACCTATTTCTCTAACCAAACTGCCTCTACCTCAAAGCTGTGGGCTTGGTTTGACGCAGCCTGATCTGGTGCTAAAGAAACCTCCAGCTTTTCTACTTGTGACAAAGAGAAGCCACCTGCTGGAGAAGCCTTGAACCAGAATGGGTGAAAGCCGGGGTAAGGTCTAGGAAGCAACATAAACTCGTCTGCTTTAAGGCTATTCAGCGGAATTTCAATGTTCTGGTAATTGGCCTCTGCTGTTATGGGTGAAGCGAAAGAGGTTGCATTTGCGGAGATCAACGCTACCCTTAATTTGGCGGGGGAAGGAGTAGCCGTTCTGATTCTGATCACCAGCTTTTTGAAGGTTTCCAGTTCTGCTTCTCTCCCTTTCAGCTTATCTCCTATGTACTGCTGGAAACCCATGGTACGCTCTACCGGCAGCTCTTTGCTGGTCAGCTTTAGGGCTAACTGGCCAGCCTCACCCGTGGTTTTCAATTCACGCTCGTCGCTTTTCCAGAGGTTAGGGAAGATAAACGGCGTACGATCATGCGTGGGGTTGAACAGCTCTAACTTTCCGTTCTCAGAGGCCACAAACGTCTGCCAGGTGTCGTTCTGGTAATAGTCCCAAGCCCAGGGATTGCCTTCGTGTCCACCCGGGTAAGTGTAATGGGACTCTCCTTCCTGCACCATGATCCGGTAATTCAGCAAACCAGGCGTAGTCAGATCCACTGGAACCACCGCGCGGTACGTGTACCCACCTACCCTTTCCATGCCAATGGTTTTGTACACCCCAGACAAATTATTGATCTGCAGGGTCACCTTCGCTTCAGGGGAGATGCCCACTACTTGCGCCTGAAGAGGGAATGTCTTTCCGGCCGAGACTTCCTTCAGGGGCTGATGGCTCACGTAAGGCTTAGAGTCATATGCCTGCGGGGCCACAAACTCCTTCACCTGCATGGTTCCAAACGTCTTATCACCGGTCCAGGAGCTTTTTTGCTTCTTGGTAAGCAGGTACGTTCCGGGTTGAACCTGGAAAGCACCTCCCTTGGCGGTAGCATTGAAGGTATTGCCGTCATTCACCCCTTTGATGAAATAGCTTTCCCCTAATTCAGCCAGCTTGATCTGCACGGATTGGGGTGCCCATTGAATGCGGGTCACTTCTTTGTTGGGCGAGGCCTTGGCGAAGGGGTCCCGGATGTGAATGGCATCGGGCATCACTTCCAGGCGCCACACCCCGTTCTCCAGCTTGTCCAGGAAGTAAGCGCCCGTTCCGGTGTACTGCACCACCGGTGAACTGCCTACGCCCGCAATTTTGGTCAGTTTGCCGCTATTCACGGGTTTGGTGGGCGTGCTGTTGGAGTAGTAAAACTCCTGCGGAGTATTCATCTCGCTCAGCGATTCCTTGTAACTTACCCGAAACACACTGAAAACGCTGTCTGCCGGGTACGTCCCGTAGTTCTTCCGAAGCGGCAGCTGGTGGAACGCCTTGGAGGCGATCAGCATGCTGATGGCTTTGGAAGGGGTGTACGCCAGGTTCAGGTAGTGGGTCTGGTATTCGGTGTTGCCGTAAGCGGTAGCCAGGGGATCATAGGCGAACTGGGTAGCCCACTGGAAACCCGCTCCCCGGAAACTCTTGGCCATGGCCGGATACATGTAAGAACCCAACACATCGCCGGCATCAAACTCATACACCATTAAGGCTTTGTTCTTGAACTCCGGGATGGTATCAAACGGAATATGGTAGCGGTCTACGTGCGGAAGGTAGTTCCCCTGCAGGGTACGGTTGGCCACCAGCCCGGTAGGGTACCACTGGAAGCTGAACCCGTCTACCTGTCCTTTCGCCACGGCATTGGCGTACCGGGGCGACTCGCTGATGTTGTAGAAAATAGGCTTGGTCCAACCGGTGTTGCGTATGGCAGCGGCCATCCGGTTCACGTACTCGGTGGTTCGGGCTTTAGGGCCTGAATGTTGCGGCTCGTTATTGATTTCGGCCCCAATGATGTTAGGGTCAGCCCCGTATGTTTGCTTGGTGTAGGGGTTTACGTGCTGCAGGAGTTGTCTCAGGTAATTTTCCTGCGCCTTGAAGGCGTGCTCATTGACTAAGGCCTTCTGCTTGCCGTACAGCCGGGAAAAACCGGGCGTCTCCTCATCTTTCTCGGGATAGCCATTCCCCCAGAATGCGATGGGCGTCAGCATCACCTTGATGTTCCGCTCCTTCAGTTTGTATACCAGGTAGTCAAAGAGGCGCAGTTGCTCATTCTGGATCAGGTTACCCAGCGTATCAGCGATTTCTGTGTCCCACACGTGCACCCGGAACGCGTCAAACCCCAGGCGGGCGAAATGGTACACATCCTGGTCAATGGCTTTCTCCGGATCCACGCCTCTCGCCTTCACAGAACGGTAACCATACGCGAAGGGTACCGTGTAGTTGACCCCGAAAAAGGCAGCCTCCTGATTGTTCTTCTTCCAGCGCAGGATGCCTTTTGCGTCAACGTACACCAGGTTCAGGTCTTGGTTGCCCTTTGTCTTCTGCGCAAAAAGGGGCTCAGAATTTCCTAATTGCAATCCCAACAAACCGGCAGAAAAGTAAAGGAGTACTCTTTTTCTCATGTGAAGCTAAATTGAAGCCTACCTAAGTAGGCAGATCTTGTATGATAAGGCCTTTTTTAGAAGATCCTTGTTGTGGTGTTTTTAGACTCTTTTGCCCAAAATAGCCTTAAAACCAATTTGGGCTTCTCACCTTGTTTTTTCCTCTTAAAGGCCAGGTACTTCCTAAACAGTATCCCTTAACCAGTGAAGTTCTCCTGGTTCACTCAGAACCTAAAGGCTCTTCACCATTCTAACGTATTCTAACCCGTTTTTTATGAATGGCTCTCCTTCCGCTTCCATTCCCATCTTCTGGTAAAAAGAACAGGCAGAGGATCTTGCGTGGCACCAAACTCTAGAAAGGTTCTGGGAAGAGGCATACGACAGGACATGCCCTAAAAGCTGCCGGCCTATGCCTTGTCCCTGATACTGCTGTAACGTGGCAAATTTCCTAAACTGCGCCTGGTCTCCCTGGATAAACAAAGAAACCACCGAAACCAGCTCCTGGTCCAGGAAGGCCCCGAAGTGTAGGCCGCCTTCGTCTTCGGGTAGTTGAACGAAGCTGATTGGTTTATGCGGCCACATGACCTGGTGCCGTAAAGGCCAGGTTTGGGGAGCGGATATTTCCCTGATCTCTAAACTAACGGGCATACTTGCGTTTGCGTAGCCAGAACTTTACCGCTCCGAAGGCCAACAACAGCACCAACGGAATGCCCAAGTTGATGGCCTGCCACTTGGTGCGTTCATCGCGCAGTTTGGCTTTATCAAGTGGGCGCAACTTGATCTCTTTTCCGCGCAGTTCAATCAGCCCCTTCTCATCCAGCAGGTAATCGGCTACGTTTTTCAGGAGTTCCTTGTTCGCGAAGCGGGCGCGGGTATAGCGGTCAAAACCCAACTCCAGCGGACGTCCCGAACGAGGGTCCACATCGTTTGCCCCTAAATCACCGTCTGAGAACACCACAATCTGCGAGGGTTTTCCTTCCGCCTGGAAAGGAATAGTAGCCCCTTCCGGCACCGGCCGGTTCCTGAAGACAGACTGAAATTTACCTTCCAGCAAGTACCCAATGGGAATAGCGTTCTCTTTAAACAAACTCGGATCACGGTCAATGCGCGGATCATTCAGGGAAATGGAGACCGGCGACTCGCGCTTGCGGGAATACTGGGAGGTCCAAAGCAAAGGCGATTTCCTGATGCCCACGGCTTTCACCGTATCCAAGGAACTGACAAAGCGGGTTTGTACCGCATCCAGGTTTCTGGTGAGCGGCAGTTTGCTGAAATTGGTGATAAGCGGATAATAGCGCCAAGGCACCAGCTGGGTCTGCGGCTGATTACCCATGTAGCCGGTCACCATCGGGATGAAGCTGGCATTCAGGTCCTGCACCAGGTCTGGGTTCACGCGCACGCCGTAGCGGAACAGCATGTCCTGGAGGTTCAGGTCATAAGGGAAGGCAAGGAAGCCCTGCTCGCCAATGCTGTCTAAGGCGGCCCTCACCCCATCTACCATGAACATCAATTTCCCGCCCCGCATCAGGAACTGGTCCATTTTGTACTTGTCCAGTTCAGAGAAGGGTTTGGTGGGTTTCATGAGCACCACCAGGTTGAAGTTGTTCAGGTTAGGCACCTGGGACAGATCCACTCGGTTCACGGTGTAGTACTCAGACAAAGTTCCCAGGAAATCGGCGGCCTGTGGCAACCATAATTCCCCGTGCCCCTGCAAAACCCCGATTCTGCCGGAACTGGTTGAAGCCACTTTCCGGATAGACGAAGCCAGTTCGTACTCAAGACCTTCAATAGATTGGTTCAGTCGCTCTTCCGGGGGAGAAGCCTGGCTCCCCCTTAATAAGGTAGCGGCTGTTTCTTTGTTTCCAGCGGAGATAAGTGCTCCGGGGAACACAATTTTCTCTACCTTTTTGTCTCCTTCCTGCGCAAACAGGTTGGTTGGTTGTAAGCCTTTTTGGGCTAACTGTGCGTAAAACTGGTTTCGGGCTTGTTCGTTAGTGTTGGCGCTCGGGTCTACAAACTGGTACTGCACTCTTCCATCTGAGTACAGCCTGAACTCCTCTAGCATTTCCCGGGTGCTGTTCTGTAGCCGACGGAAACCAGCGGGAAACTCCCCCTCCAGATAAACGGTCACCTGCACCGGCTCCTGCAGACCAGAGAGCAGATTCTTGGTTTGGTCAGAAATGGTGTAGCGTTTGTCCTCGGTTAAATCTATGCGGAAAAAGTAGCGGTTGGCCACGAAATTCAGGACCAATAAAAGGCCTACCGCCACCAGGAAGAAAGTCCAGTCGTGCCGACGGCGGCTCTCCACCACGGGCTTAGGCGTTTGGGTGTTTGTTTGCTCTACCATTTTCTGCTCTCCAATACCAGTTTAGTTCCTAACAGCATAATGGTAATGACACTCAGGAAGTACAGCACATCGCGGGAGTCAATCAATCCCTTACTAATGGAGCTGTAGTGATAAGAAATCCCTAATTGGGCGATGTAATAAGAGAAAGTACCCCAGGCATCAATAGAGGCCAGGAGATCAAAACCCGTATAGACCAGATAACACAGAAACACCGCCAGAATGAAAGCCACAATCTGGTTCTCTGTGAGTGACGAAGCAAAGATGCCCATGGCCACGAACACCGCTGCCAGAAACACCAGCCCCAGGTAAGAACCAGCCACGGCCGCTGAGTCAATGTTGCCTACCGGGTCCCCCAGTTGGTACACGCTCACGTAGTACAGCAAAGACGGCAGCAACGCAAACAAGGCCAGCAGCAAACAGGCGAAGTACTTGCCCAACAGCAGTTGGGTATCTGAAACGGGTTTGGTCAGCAACAGCTCCATGGTGCCGCCCTTACGCTCCTCGGCAAAGGTACGCATGGTAATGGCCGGAATCAGAAACAAGAATAACCAGGGAGCCAGTGCAAAGACACTTTGTAAATCGGCGTAGCCGTAATCCAGCACGCTGCTATCGGGGAAAACCCACATGAACAGGCCCGTGGCTACCAGAAACACGCCAATGACGATGTAGCCAATGAGCGAGTTGAGATATGAATTGAATTCTTTTGAAAGGATCGCGAACATATTGGTTAGACACTAGATATTAGACCCTAGCATCAAGACTTTTCTTAAGTTTTAGAGGCGTTCATGATGCGCCCCCAGGTTCTCTGCCTAGTTGTATAGTTCTAGATTTTGGGCCTGATTTCAGGAAAACAGGCCTGAAACAGTTTTTACTTTCCGGCCTTGGTTAAATCCTGAAACAGTTTCTCCAGCGAGTTTTCTTCCTGCTGAAGCCCTACCAGAGGCCAGCCTTTCTCCCCTGCCAACCGGAAGATAGCCGAGCGAAGATCTGTTTTTGGGGTTGCAATCACTCGGTATTTGAGTGGCCCAGCGGGTTCCACCCGCTCCACACCTGGCAGGGCAAGCAATGGCTCAGGATTCACCTCAGCCTCAAACTCGGCCAGGATTCTGGTTTCTTTGCGGCCCATGTTCCTGAGGTCAGCCACCGGACTATCGGCTACCAGTTTTCCCTGGTTAATGATGAGCACGCGGTCACAAAGGGCGCTTACCTCCTGCATGATGTGCGTGGAGAAAAGCACGGTCTTGGCCTGCCCTACTTCCTTGATCAACTGGCGGATTTCTACAATCTGGTTCGGGTCCAGACCGGTGGTGGGTTCATCCAGAATCAATACCGCCGGATCATGGATGAGAGCCTGCGCCAAACCTACCCGCTGGCGGTAGCCTTTAGACAACGCGCCAATCTTCTTGTGCTTTTCGCGGGTGAGACCGCACAGCGTGATCATCTCCTCGGTACGGGCCTTTACCTGGCTGCTGCTTAAACCATGCAGTTTCCCCACAAAATGCAGGTACTCGCGCACGTACATATCCAGATACAGCGGGTTGTGTTCTGGCAGGTAGCCCACCTGCCGGCGGACCTCTTTGGGTTCTTCCAGCACATCATGGCCGTTCACCAGTACCGTTCCGCTGCTGGGCGGCAGGTAACAGGTGGCTATTTTCATGGTGGTAGATTTTCCGGCTCCGTTAGGACCCAGAAAACCTACAATTTCGCCGGTACCCACCGTGAACGAGACGTGATCAACGGCGGCTTGCGGACCGTAAAGTTTGGTAAGTTCTTTTATTTCAATTCCCATGCAGATGGGTTAGGCTTTTTTAGCTGGAATGGGTCCTTTGGGCATCAACGGCCGGACCTCAATGTTTACTTGGTGGTAATTGAGCGGCGCCTGCAACGAGTGCAAAATGGTTGAGGCAATATCCTCTGGCTTCATCATGTACTCTGTGGAGGTAGCGCCTTCAAAATTGTCAAAGAAATGCGTGTCAGTAGAGCCAGGATAGATGCAGGTTACCTTTACTCCGTAGTTGCGCACTTCTTTGTACAAGGCTTCAGATAAACCGCGCACGGCAAATTTAGAAGCACAGTACCCGGTCAGGTTCTCGGAGCCCATTAAACCGGCAATGGAAGAAATATTGATGATGTGGCCTTCCCGCATGCGCTTCATGCCGGGCAGTACCAAACGGGTGCAGTAGAAAATACCGTTCACGTTGGTGTCCATCATGGTAAGCCAGTCTTTAGGGCTCATGGAATCCAACGCACCCTGAATGCCAATACCCGCGTTGTTGATTAACACCGATATGTTCTGGCGCAGACGCTCCTCGGTTTGCTCATAGGCGGCCCATACAGAATGATCATGGCGAACATCGCACTCAAAAAAGTAAAAATCCGGATGAGAAATCTTTGGTCTTGTGCGGCTCCAACTCACTACTGTTGCACCATGCTCTAACAAAAGCCGAGCGGTGGCTAATCCAATTCCGCTGCTGGCGCCGGTAATGACCACTACTTTTCCTTCTAATTCCATATTAGGTTTTATTTAACTCAAAATTAGTGAACAGTTGGCAGTTTCCAATTAACGGCCATAGGTAACGTTTACAGTACGTGCTAAACGATAAAAATTAAAAATTCAGTAAAAATAACGCACTCACCTAAGTACAATTTTACTCTTCTTTTGTTTTTCTCCTCTTTTTAGAAAAACAAACCTGAAACGAAGTTCTAGTTTACGTAAGCTTGTTGCTTTTGGCTGATAACCTCAGGCGCCTGAAAAGCAAGGCAGTAACCAACCCGCAACCGGCAAAACCCAGCCCCAGCACTTCTACTGACTGCCGGTGGTACACCACCGTTCCATCAAAATACCTTCCTTCTGAATTATAAGGCAGAGCGCATCTCTCAAAAAAGAAATATCCTACCAAGGCAGATCCTGCCAGAAAAAGCCCGAACAGAAAGATAAACAGAAGCCTCATGGCAGCTTTGCCCTAAATGTCTCCTAGCTGGGGCCGAAGCAACAATTCTTCAATCACGGTTTGTTTTGAAACGCTGTGGGCTCCCCAGATGGCGTTTGCCACGTCCTCGGGTTTCATGAAGCGCTCTTTGGGTAAATCCACGCCTTCCCAGCTGGCGGTGTAGGTGGCTCCGGGAAGCACCGCCGTAACCCGTATGTTGTGCTCCTTCAGCTCCTCGCGCAGTACCCTGGTCATGCCGTATAAAGCGTGTTTGGCTATGCAATAAGAGCCACCGTTGGTATAGGCGGTGATGCTGGCCGTGGAGCAGATGGTGAAGATATGCCCATCGCGGCGTTGGATCATGTCGCCTACCAAGCCCTTGGTGAGATCATAGGCGCTGTACAGGTTGGTGTTGATCATCTCGCGCAGCACGGTGTCGCTTTCCTGATGGATCATGCCGGGGATGAAGAAACCGGCATTGTTCACCAGCACGTCTACCTTTATATTAAGGGAGTGGATGTAATCCAGAAAACGCCGCACCTCGCCTTCCTGGCTTACATCGGTGGCCAGGTAAAACACCTTGGAGAAAGTAAAATTCTGCTCAATGTCCAGTTTCAGTTTATGCAGCTCTTGTTCGTTCCGGGCACAGGTGATGATATGGAATCCCTCGGCGGCAAAACGGTCTATAATGGCTCGTCCAATGCCTTTGGTTCCGCCTGTTACCACTATATATTTTTGCATGGCAATGATGTTTTTTCTTTTTTCAACGTAATATAGGCATTTGAAAATAAGTACGGCTTACTTACGCCTGATTGCGGTTTACCGCTTTGACCTCCTTTTTCCAAATACATGAAAACCTTTGGTTCTTTTTTACTCTTTCTATCCAGCCTTGTAAAGCGAGGGGAATCGCCTAAAATCCTCTCCCAAAGAACTATAGATGAAGCCATCCTGATAGGTATTGATTCTATTTTTATTGTGGCCGTGGTGTCGTCTTTCATTGGTGCGGTTACGTGCGTACAGATTGCCTATAACCTCACCAATGCCCTTATCCCAAGATCAACCATCGGGTTTATGGTACGGGAAATGACTATCCTGGAGTTGGCTCCTACTATTACTTCCATTGTGCTGGCCGGTAAAGTGGGGTCAAACATCGCCGGCGGATTGGGAACCATGCGAATCACCGAGCAGGTAGACGCCCTGGAGGTAATGGGCCTTAACCCCTCGTCTTACCTGGTGACGCCTAAAATCATCGCCTCTCTTCTTGTATTTCCCATGCTGGTGATCATTTCCATGTTCCTTTCCATCTTGGGCGGCTATCTGGCAGGTACTTTGTCCGGGGCTTTGTCTGGGCAGGAATATGTGACCGGGCTTCGGTCCGATTTCATACCGTATAACATTACGTTTGCGCTGATCAAATCTATTGTTTTCGCGTTCCTGGTTTCCTCTATCTCTTCTTACCAGGGCTACTTCACCGAGGGCGGCGCCTTGGAAGTAGGTAGAGCCAGTACCAAGGCCGTTACCAACAGCGTGATTGCCATCTTGATTGCAGATTACCTGTGCGCTCAAATATTGCTGTAAGCTTACAAAGCAAGGCAGCAAACCTTAGTTTGAATCATTATGATTGAAATTCATAACATACATAAAAGCTTTAACGGAGTCAAAGTACTGAGCGGCATCAGTGGCGTCTTTGAGTCTGGCAAGATGAACATGCTCTTGGGAGCCAGCGGTACAGGTAAAAGCGTGTTGCTTAAGTGCATTGTAGGGCTGGTGAAACCAGACATTGGCAGCATTACCTACGATGGACGCATTTTTGCCAACAACAAACTAGACATTAAACAGGAAATCCGCCGGAAAATAGGGATGCTGTTCCAGGGAAGCGCGCTTTTTGACTCCATGACCGTAAGCGAAAACGTGGAATTCCCCTTGCGGATGCTCACCGATATGACTAAGAATGAACGCCGGGACAGGGTAGACTTCTGTTTGAAGCGGGTAGGTCTGGAAAATGCCGGCCGGAAGATGCCTTCTGAACTGAGTGGCGGGATGAAAAAGCGGGTTGGTATTGCCCGGGCCATAGCCCCCAACTGTACTTACCTTTTCTGCGATGAACCTAACTCCGGCCTGGATCCCTTAACCGCCATTACCATTGATGAGTTGATCAAGGAAATCACCTTGGAATACAACATCACCACCATTGTTGTAACCCACGACATGAACTCCGTTCTGGAGTACGGCGACAATGTAATGTTCCTGTATAAAGGGAAAAAGCTCTGGGAAGGCCATAGCAGCACCATTATGGACACCCAGGTGAAAGAACTCAATGACTTCATCTTCTCTAACCGCCTCATGCGCGATGCGAAGCGAATGGAGCAGATTGAAGATGAACAAAGCCGGGAAGAAAAGCTCTAACCTTTCCTTATTCTGTTTAGAGGGCTTTTTCTGAAAATCAGCCCAAAAACAATCCAGGGCCTTAAGCATCTCAGTATTCATCCAACATGAACAAAAAAGGCGGCCCGAAATCAGGCCGCCTTTTTTGTTGATTTCTTGTTAAACCAGGATGAAATCTATGATCTCAGTACTCATAAAGGCAGAAGTAGCATCTATCAATTGAGGGCTTGAATCAGGCATTTATTTCTGATAAAAGAAAATGGAAGGCATTTACAATTTGAACAAAATGGCGAAACAAGCCTAAAAACAGGCAGTCTAGAGGTGAAGTATAACCAAACAGAAAAAGAAAAAGTCTT
Source organism: Sabulibacter ruber (assembly GCF_017355955.1). GTDB lineage: Bacteria > Bacteroidota > Bacteroidia > Cytophagales > Hymenobacteraceae > Nibribacter > Nibribacter ruber_A. The sequence continues at coordinate 12,271 of NZ_JAFFID010000003.1, forward strand.
GGGTGTGGGCCCAAGACTTTGCTTTCTGTATGCTTAGAAAAACTTAGCTCCGTTTGTTCAATTCGTCGCGGATTTTAGCGGCACGTTCGTAGTCTTCCTTCTCCAGGGCATCGTTCAGCATGGTGTTCAGTTCCTCGGTAGAGACATCTGAAATGTTGCTTTTGCCGGTAGTGGCCGGAACGCTGGAACTGGCGGAAGAAGAAGAGGTTGGGATTTCTCCTGTTTCTTCATCTTCATCCTCCATATCACTCAGAATGATACCGGCTTCAGACAAGACAGATTCAACCGTGTAAATAGGAACCCCAAACCGTAAACCAATGGCGATGGCATCAGACGGGCGGGCATCCAGTTCAAATTCCTTCTCCCCGTCTGTGCAGACAATTTTGGAGAAGAAAACTCCCTCTTTTAAATCCGAAATCATAATCTCCTGCACGCGCACATTCATTTGCTGGGCAAATGACTTGAACAAGTCATGGGTGAGCGGGCGTGTAGGGTTAATCTTCTCAATCTGGATGGCAATGGATTGCGCCTCAAACATGCCGATGATGATGGGCAAGCGGCGGCTGCCTTCCTTCTCACCCAACACCAGGGCGAACGATCCAGATTGCGACTGGCTTGAGGACAAACCAAGAATCTCTAGCTCAATTTTCTTCACAGTTTCTCTTCTATTTGTCTAAAGCTTTTGCGGCTTCTATCAATTTAGGTACAACCTCTGTAGCATCCCCTACAATACCGTAATCGGCGGCTTTGAAGAAGGGGGCCTCTGGGTCTTTATTGATAACGACAATTACTTTAGAAGAGTTAACCCCTGCTAAATGTTGTATAGCCCCAGAGATTCCGACGGCAATATACAAATTAGGGCTTACAGTGATACCAGTTTGTCCAACGTGCTCGTGGTGAGGTCTCCAACCCACGTCTGCCACCGGCTTGGAACAGGCCGTGGCCGCTCCTAGCGCTTTGGCCAGGTCTTCAATCAAATGCCAGTTTTCAGGCCCTTTCAAGCCTCTTCCGCCAGAAACAACTAAGTCGGCCTCTGTCAGTAAGATATCGCCAGATTGCTTAATGGTTTCTTTAGGCGCGGTGGCAAAGTCGGCATCAGCTAAATCAGCGGAGAAATTCTCTACCGTGGCAGTGGCACCGGCGTTTGTTTCAATCTCAACGGCGTTCTTTTTAACCGCAATTATTTTTTTATCGGAGCTTAATTCTACGTCAGAAAACGCTTTCCCGGAGAACACGCCACGGCGAACGGTGAAGGTAGAGCCGTTGATCTGTGGCAGGGAAACTACGTTGGTGGCCAGGCTGGCTCCCAATTTCACGGCTAAGCGTGACCCAATGGCCGCCCCAATGTTGGAGTTGGAAAGCACAATTACGCTGGAGTTTTCCTGCTCAGCGGCTTTGGAAATCACTTTCACGTAAGCGCCAGGCACAAAATTGTGCAAACGGGTGTCATTGTCTAACAAAACTCTGGTGATGCCTTGGGCACCTAAACCAGAAAGGGCATCGGATTGAACGTCACCAATGGCAACGGCAGTAGCCGTGGTGCCCAGAGCGGCTGCTACTTGGCTCCCGTACGAAGCTGCTTCCAGAGAAGACTTTTTCACTTCGCCGTTCGCGCATTCTATCACTACTAATACTGACATGCTTATAGAACTTTAGCTTCGTTACGTAATAATTTAATTAAATCACCGGCATTCTCGGCAGGGATCATCTTCACGCCGGATTTGGCTGGTGGCAGTTCATAGTTCTGAACGCTGGTTTTAGCTTCTTGGCCTACTGGCTCCACTACTTTCAAAGGCTTGGTACGGGCCGTCATGATGCCGCGCATGTTTGGGATACGAGGCTCAGACATTGGCTGCTGGGCCGTTACCACCAACGGCAGAGAAGCTTCAATTACTTCTTTCCCGCCTTCAATCTCACGCTCTACCACTGCCGTGTTGCCGTTGATATCCAGCTTAATGGCCGGTGCGATGGTTGGGATGCCTAACAACTCTCCTACCATGCCGTGTACTTGGAAACCGTTGTAGTCAATAGACTCACGGCCCATCAGGATAAGGTCATATCCGCCCTCTTTGGCGTAGTGGGCAATCTGTTGGGCCACCAGAAAGGCATCGGTGGGCTTCAAATTAACTCTGATGGCATCATCGGCTCCAATGGCCAATGCCTTCCGGATGTTGGGCTCCGTATCAGCCTCCCCTACGTTCAGTACGGTGACCGTTCCGCCCAACGCCTCTTTCAACTCTATGGCACGGGTTAACGCATATTCATCATAAGGGTTAATAACAAACTGAACCCCCGCCGTATTAAACGATTTACCGTCTGGGGTAAACGTAATTTTGGTGGTGGTATCCGGAACGTTGCTAATGCAAACTAAGATCTTCATTTAACTTAGGGTTAGCGGATTTAAGTTAATTTTGTGGGCAATTTAAAAGAATAAATCATCAAATGGAAACGACCAACAGCAGATTGACGCAGCTCCTGGCCTTCTATGAAGAGGATCCCAATGACCCCTTCACGCTGTACGCTTTAGCCACGGAATACCGCCCCACAGACCCAGAAAAGGCCCGTTGGTTCTACGAAAAACTGCTTGCCGAACATCCAGAGTATGTAGGCACTTACTACCACGCCGCCAGTCTCTACCTGCAGTTAGAGGAACCGGAACTTGCAAAGCAGGCCTACCAGAAGGGTATGCAGGTCAGTCGCCAACTGGGCCAGCTTCACGCGTTCTCAGAGTTGCAGCAAGCTTACAACAAGATAATGGGTTTAGATTACGAAGATGATTAAAAAATAGTTTGCATGCATACTATTTTTACGTTTTTATTAAATTTTCCCCTTCCCGGGCCGAAAACCACCTTTGTTCCCGCTGCCACCTGCATCGGCCAGCCAAGGGGTTTTCGGCCTTCTTTTTAGAAAAGAGCCTCAGAACAGCTTTGGGCAGTAGCTTCTTTTTAGGCCATCTGTTTTCCTCCCTCAGCAACACTACCTTTCTAAAAGGCACCTTTGGGTTAATTGATGAAGCAGTGAAGGTGTATCCTGCCCTTGATTATCCTGCTAGCTGGTTTTGCCAGGATTTTACAGAAAGCAGTTGAAAACGCAAGTGGGTCATTCGGCAGAGGCAAGTTCAAGCATCGTTCTCACAGCCAGAATACAGAATTGCCCGGCTGTGGTTGCCTGAGAAATCTGGTTTCCCTCCGGACCTGAAGCAATTTTTTTTCAAGGTGAGTGGATTTTATAAAGGGAAAAAAACCTACATTTAAGCTTGATTTAGCCCTTTTCCCCTCCTCTAATCGTTTTCTAATCTGGCTCTAATCACCCTCTAATAAGGACCTTCTAGCTTTGGGCATTCTCCATTCAGAATACCCATGCGAATTCCAATTATCCTTACTGCCCTGGCCCTGCTGGCTTGTACACTGGAGCCGGCACAGGCCCGGCAGGCACCTACCGCAACTACAGCCTTAGCAGCACCCAGTGATACCCTGCGTCTTTCCCTTGGGCAGGCTGAACAACTGTTCCAGGAAAGGAATCTGCCTTTGCTGGCGCAGAAATCAGCCATTGAAGCATCCAGAGCCGCCATTCTCCAGGTCAGGTTGTTTGAGAATCCTGTCCTTACGCTTGACCAGAACATCTACAACCACGCAAACGGGCGGTACTTTGACGTGAGCCGTAACGGGCAAACCTTTGTACAGCTGGAGCAATTGTTTCAACTGGCGGGCAAGCGCAACAAGCGGGTGCAGGTTGAAACGCTCAATAGCCAACTCACCGAGCAAGCCTACTTTGATTTGCTGCGCACGCTGCGGTTCACTCTCCGGGCAAACATGGTGGAGCTGTATTACAAACAGCAAGGCTATCAGGTACTGCAGGAGAAAACGCAATCGGTGCAGCGGCTGGTAACGGCGCTGGATGGCCAGTACCGCAAAGGCAATATCCCGCTCAAAGAAATCACCCGCCTGAAAGCCCTCCTCTTCCAATTAGGCAACCAGCAACTGAGCTTGCTCAATGAAATACAGGAAAGGCAGTCAGAACTCAGGTTTTTGACCCACACCCCGGCCACTACTGTTCTGGTGCCTACGCTGGAGGAAGCCACCCTGAATGCCGTAACCGGTGGGCAGCTCAGTTTTGCCCAACTGCTGGAAACCGCACAGGAAAACCGTTATGACCTCAAAGCCGCCCAAACGCAGGTGCAGTTGCAGGAAGCTAACCTGAAGTTGCAGAAAGCCCTGGCCGTGCCAGACCTCACCCTCAGCGCCAACTATGACCGCCAGAGTAACTTCATCCGGAACTATACCGGTCTGGGGGTTTCTGTACCGCTGCCGCTCTGGAACCGCAATCAGGGGAACATCAGCATGGCCCGTCACCAGGTAGACCAAAGCCAGCACCTGTTGGCGCAGCAGCAGTTGGAACTGGAAACTCAGGTAATGCAGGCCTACCGCAAAGCCCAGGAAGCCCAGCAGTTCTACAATTCCTTTGACCCCAGCTTCAGGCAAGACTTCAACCGCTTGCTGGAGGGCATCACCACCAGCTTCATGCGCCGAAACATCAGCCTCATTGAGTTTCTGGACTACTATGAAACCTACACAGACAGCATGACCCAGTTGCTGGAACTAAGCACCAACCGGCTGCGCGCCCTGGAAGAAATCAATTACGCTGTAGGCAAACCTGTCATAAGCTATTAACCCTCTCCTGGTACTAAGATGAAAAAGAATTTAACCATCCCGCTTCTAACCTTATTCACGGGCAGCGCCTTGTTCTTTGCCTGCTCAGAAGAAAAAAGACCGGTAGACAACACCCCGCTGGCCGCGCAGGAACTGTGCCTCACAGACACCCTCTCCCAGCTTATCAAGCTAGATACCGCCCGGCTGCAAACCGTCACCAACCAACTGCAACTGGTGGGCAAAATAGCCTTAGACGAGAAAAAGGTGTTCCAGATTTTCCCGCTAGTGGGTGGCCACGTGCAGTCTGTGAAAGTGGAACTGGGCGATTACGTGCAGAAAGGCCAGACCCTGGCCATCATTCAGAGCAGTGAGATAGCCGAGTTTGAGCAACAGCGCATTGCCGCTCAGTCTGCCTTACAGGTAGCCCAGAAGAATCTGGAGGTAGCCCAGGACATGCTTCAGGCAGGCCTCATCTCAGAGAAAGATCTCCTGGCGGCGCGCCGGGAGAAGAGCATTGCCCAGGCCGAAGTACAGCGCATGAAGCAGATCTTCAGCATTTACAGCACCAGTAAAGGTTCTGAGTACGTGGTCAAAGCCCCCTCGGCGGGGTTTGTGGTGGAGAAAAACATCAACGCAGACATGCAGATCCGCTCAGACAATGACACCAACCTGTTCACCATTTCCAGCATGAACGAGATCTGGGTCATGGCCAACGTGTTTGAATCTGATATTGCCAAGGTGAAGGTGGGCTATGATGCCCAGGTTACCACCCTCAGCTACCCAGACAAAATCTTCCGCGGCAAGATTGACAAAATCTTCAACGTGCTGGATCCCGAGACCCGCACCATGAAAGTTCGCGTGCGGTTAGACAACCCTGACTTCTCGCTCAAACCCGAGATGTTCGCCAACATCACCATTGAGTACCCCGAGGATAGGCAACTGATGGCCATTCCGGCGCACGCGCTGGTGTTTGACCAAAGCAAAAACTACGTGATGGTGTACCGCAAACGCTGTGACGTGGAGCAGCGCGAGGTGAACATCTACCAAACCGTAGGCCAGACGGCCTATCTGCAAAGCGGCCTGAAACCCGGGGAACAGGTGGTGAGCAAGTACCCGCTGCTGGTGTACAATGCCTCCAAAGCCAAATAAGATGGGGTGTTCTTTTGCTTTGCCTGCCGATGTTTCCTTCCCGCTGTTTTCCGCCGGTTATTCTGAAAACAGACCAGAAACGGAAAAGCAGGCCCAAAACGCCGGGGATATCCCATTGATTTCCGGAGCAAAGCCCTTTTAACTTCTGAAAAGCAGTAATTCACCATGAGTTCTTTTATTAAAAATATTATCGCCTTTTCGCTCAAGAACCGGTTTCTGGTGTTTTTCATCACCGCCGGCATCATCCTGGCGGGGGTATTCAGTTTTCTGCACACCCCCATTGAGGCCTTCCCTGATGTGACCAACACGCGGGTGCAGATTATTACCCAATGGCCGGGTCGCAGTGCCGAGGAAGTAGAGAAGTTTGTGACCATCCCTATTGAAGTGGAGATGAACGTAGTGCCTAAGAAAACGAGCCTGCGGTCCATTTCCCTCTTCGGGTTGTCTGTGGTCACCATGATCTTTGAAGACGAGGTAGACGATTTCCATGCCCGCCAACTGGTGGCCAATCAACTAGCCGGTGTCAACCTGCCCGATGGCGTAGATGCCGAGATGCAACCTTCTGCGGGGCCAACCGGCGAGATCTTCCGCTATACCCTGCAGAGCCAGACCAAGGATGTGCGCGAACTCAAAACCATCCAGGACTGGGTGATTGACCGAAAGCTGAAAGGCGTGCCCGGCATTGCCGACGTGGTGAGCTTTGGGGGAGAAGTGAAAACCTACGAAGTAAGCGTTGATCCAAGCCTGATTGGGAAATACAACATCACGGCCCCAGACGTGTACGAGGCCATTGCCAAGAGCAACCTCAACGTGGGCGGCGATGTGATAGAGAAAAACGGGCAGGCCTACGTGGTGCGCGGCATTGGGCAGCTCAACAACATTGAGGAAATTGAAAACGTGATGGTAACCGAGCGCCAGGGTGTGCCGGTGCTCATCAAAAATGTGGCCTCAGTGACAGAATCACATTTGCCTAACCTGGGCTACGTGGGCCGCGATGAGCAGACCAACCTGGTGGAAGGCATTGTGGTGATGCGCAAAAACGAGAACCCCAGCGAAGTTCTGGACGCCCTCAAAAGCAAAATCACCGAGCTGAACGAGCAGGTACTACCCGAGGACGTGAAAATTGTGCCCTTCTATGACCGTTCTGACCTGATTGGCTTCACCACCAAAACCGTTACCCATAACCTGCTGGAAGGGATTGTGCTGGTCACCGTGATCGTGTTCCTCTTCATGGCCGACTGGCGCACCACCCTTACGGTAGCCATTATCATTCCGCTGGCCCTGCTTTTTGCCTTTGTGTGTATGCGCCTCAAGGGCATGTCAGCGAACCTGCTTTCCATGGGGGCTATTGACTTCGGGATTATCATTGACGGAGCGGTAGTAATGGTGGAAGGGCTCTTTGTGGTGCTGGACAAGAAAGCGCATGAACTGGGAATGCCCCGGTTCAATGCCCTCTCCAAGCGGGGTATTATCAAGAAAACCGCCGTGGATCTGGGTAAGTCTATCTTCTTCTCCAAGCTCATCATCATTACCGCTCTGCTGCCCATCTTCGCGTTTCAGAAAGTGGAAGGCAAAATGTTCTCGCCGTTGGCGTACACCCTGGGCTTTGCGTTGCTGGGGGCGCTGTTCTTCACCCTTACGCTGGTGCCGGTGCTCAGCAGCATGCTCCTGAACAAAAACGTGAGAGAGAAGCACAACCCGTTTGTGAACTTCATCAACAAATACGTGTACCGGGGCTTTACCTTCACCTACCAACACAAAAAAGCCAGTTTGGGCGTAGCACTGGTGGTCTTGGTAGCGGGGCTGTATATGTTCAGGTTCCTGGGCTCTGAGTTCCTGCCGCAACTGAACGAAGGAGCGGTGTACGTGCGGGCCAGCATGCCCATGAGTACCACGCTGCAACAATCGGTGGAGATGTCTGAGAAAATTCGCCGCTCCATTGGCTCTTTTGACGAGGTGAAAAAGGTCATGTCCCAGACCGGCCGCCCCAACGATGGTACCGACCCTACCGGATTCTTCAACATTGAGCTGCACGTAGACCTCAAACCCAAAGAAGACTGGCAGCGCAAGATCACCAAAGACGAGCTCATCCAGGAGATGCAGAACAAACTGGCTTCTTACCAGGGCATCAGCTTCAATTTCTCGCAGCCCATCATGGACAACGTAGAGGAAGCCGTGTCTGGGGTGAAAGGCTCCATGGCGGTGAAGGTCTTCGGGGATAACCTGCAACGCCTGGAGGTACTGGGCGACAGCGTGTACAATGTACTCCGCCAGATTGAGGGAATTGATGACCTGGGCGTGATCAGCCTTATTGGTCAGCCCGAGATGCGGGTGGAGCTGGACCAGCAGCGGATGGCTTCTTACGGGGTCTCCCCTTCCGATGCCCAGGCGGTAATTGAAATGGCCATTGGCGGGAAAGGCGCCAGCAGCCTGTACGAGGGCGAGCGGAAGTTTGCCATCCGGATCAGGTACCAGCAGGAGTTCCGCAACAATGAGGAGCAATTGGGGAACCTGCGGGTGCCCACCAGCCACGGCGGTAATATTTCGCTTAAGGAGATCGCTAAAATCAGCACTGTTACCGGGCCCGCTTTTGTGTACCGCGAAGACAACGCCCGCTTCATTGCCGTGAAATTCTCGGTGCGCGGTCGCGACCTGGGTAGCACCATCAAGGAGGCTCAGGAAAAAGTAAACCGGGCCGTGCAGCTGGACAAAGGCATGCACCTGGAGTGGAAGGGCGAGTTTGAAAACCAGATCAGGGCCACCGACCGCCTGATGCAAGTGGTGCCGGTGAGTCTGATGCTCATCTTCCTGATTCTGATCGCGTTGTTTGGCAACGGCCGTGATGCGGCGCTGGTGATTTTAAACGTGCCTTTTGCGTTAATTGGCGGAATTCTGGCTTTGCTGATTACCCACACCAATTTCAGTATATCGGCCGGGGTGGGTTTCATTGCCCTTTTCGGGATTTGCGTCCAGAACGGAGTGATTCTGATCTCGGTGTTCAAGAAAAACCTGCAGGAAGACATGCCCCTGGCCCAAGCCATCAAAGAAGGCGTGGCCGAGCGCACCCGTCCCGTGGTGATGACTGCTTTGATGGCGGCTATCGGCCTGTTGCCCGCAGCGCTTTCCACCGGCATCGGCTCCGAAACCCAAAAACCGCTGGCCATTGTGGTGATTGGCGGCCTCATCAGCGCCACTATCCTTACGTTATTGATTTTCCCGCTGCTATTTGACAGCGTGTACAAGAGAACACTCAAGAAAAAGCGAACCATTTCCCGGGTGCCCCGCAACGTAGGTGCCGTGCCCGTTTAGCTTAGTTTAAGATAGGTTTGACAGTCCCTTTGTGTTACTGTAGGTTCAAACTTGAGTCAAAAGAGGCGGCCCTTGGCCGCCTCCTTTATTTTAGGGGTTTTCTGTTTCAAGGTAATTTCCTGGAAAATAAGCTTAAAACGTAGGTTTCCTTTAGATAAGGCCAAGCTCCTTTGCCCATACCAATTATAGTGATTAGTCTTAAATTGGTTTTAGGGGTGTTTTCGGGAAAACAGATGGAAAACAAGGCTTAGCGCATGGTGGTAGGTAGCCTGTTCTGAATCATGATGTCAATTGATATACTGCTTTAGTTCAGATACGCCTAAGCTGAGGCAATCGCCTCACTGAAGTTTTAAACTTCAGGTCGTTTTAGGTCCAGGTTGCAAACCTGAACCATATACTGGAAACACTTTTGCGGGAAATGAACCAACTTCGGAAGGTGAAACGGGCAAGAAGTGAAACACATTTGCTGAGCCATAACCGGAAGTATTTCGGTTAATGGCCTTTATCTGTTAAGGGCCTAAAATTAGGCATTTCCTTTTGGCAAGATTATGGTGACGGTAGTGCCCTGTTGTAACCTGGAAGTCAGTTGAATATAGCCGCCGTGGAGTTTTATGATCTTCTCGGCCATGGTGAGACCTATACCGGTTCCGGTGCGGGAGCGGGCATTCTGAGCGCGGTAGAAAGGCTCCAGCACCCGGCTGATTTCGGCTTCCGGTATCCCGATGCCCTGGTCCTGCACCCGCACTTCCACCTGTGACCCTGACCAGGAAAGCGACACTTGTACGGGCTTGTTATCTGAGAACTTGGAGGCGTTTTCCAGTACGTTTTTGAAGGCTACTTGCAGGAAGCTTCGGTTCCCTGAAACGATCAGAACATCAGGGTCTGGGGGTAACGCCAAGAAGTCTAGCTGAATCTGGTTGTGGGGCAGGTAACTTTTCAATTCAGCGATCACTTCCAGAAGCACTTCGTCCAGGCGCACGCGTTCCTGCCGTACTTCCTGTTCATCAAACCCGGCCTGGGCCAGCAAAATCAAATCGGTGGTGAGTTTTTCCAGGCGGCCTACTTCTTTCTGCAGCGTTTGCAGGGAAGCCTGGTACTCAGCAGCCGAACGGTCTTGCATGAGCGTTACCTCCAGTTCGCCGCTGATGGCCGTGAGCGGATTACGGAGTTCATGCGAGGCATTAGCAATAAAGCTTTTCTGCATGTAAAAAGAGGTTTCCAGGCGTTCCAGCATCTGGTTGAACGTGTTGACCAGCTCGCCAATCTCGTCACGGGTTTCGCGTTCCTTCACCCGCAGATGCAGGTTTGAGGCTCTTATTTTATTTACCTCCTGCACAATGGCTACAATGGGCTGCAGAACTTTACGGGCGAAAAGATGTCCCGCCACCATCATGATCAGGCAACCCACTACCACACTAATGAGCAATATCTCCTGCAGGTTGCGCAGCTTACCGGTGCCCGTAACATCTTTGGCCAGCACCACCACGTAGAAATCGCCTTCGTTGTCTTTATACCAAAGGCCCACCCCCTGCAGGTCATTCTGCCAAAACTCTACCTGTTCGTCTTTCCTGATCTGCTGGAAAACACTGGCTGGTATATTCAAACTGGTGGTATCAGAGGCCACGTGCAGTCTCTGGTTTGCGTCATAGATAGCGAATCTCTCCTCAGAAAGGCTTTGCAGGAACTTCCGCCGGATTCTCTGCATTCGTTGCGAACTGAACTCATCGCGCTCCAGGTACATTTGCGCCGCTACAATACCCCGGTCCATGAGCCGCTGGAAATACTGGCGTCTGGTAAACTGCTCGGCTACCAGGTAAATGATAACGCCCATGAAGATGAGCACCGCAGTGGTGAGCCCGGTAAAGGTGAGGGTGAGTTGCTTTCTAAATGTCATAAGCTCTCCGGCTCCTTCAGCATGTACCCCATTCCTACCACCGTGTGCAAGAGTTTGGTCTGAAATTCTTTATCTATCTTGTTTCTGAGGTAATTCACGTAGACATCTACCACATTGGAGCCCAGATCAAAGTTGAGGTCCCAGACGTTTTCCAGCAGGTCTACCCGGGAGAGTACTTTTCCCTTCCTTTTCAGAAAGTACTCCAATAACGCAAATTCCCGGGCGGTGAGGTTGATTTCCTTGCCTGACCGCGATACCTCTTTTGAATCCAGGTTCATGGTCAGATCGCCCACTTTCAGGATATTGGTTGCTTGCACCGGTTCTGCCCGCCTAACCAGCGCCCGCACCCGGGCCAGCAGTTCCTTGAACTTGAAAGGTTTGGTGAGGTAATCATCTGCTCCGGCTTCCAGGCCATCCACAATGTCATCGGTGGTACCTAGCGCAGTCAAGAGCAGTATGGGGGTGCGTAGCTGTTCTAGCCGCAACTGCCGGCATAAATCCAGCCCGCTGAGGTGCGGCAGAATGATATCCATCACAATTACCTGGTATTCATTCTGCAAAGCCAGCCGTTTGCCGGTAATTCCGTCGTAGGCTACTTCAACTTCAAATGTCTGTTCCTGGAGACCTCTTTTTATAAACGCCGCCACGTTGGGTTCATCTTCAATCACCAGTACTTTCATTCGCCAATTAAAACGTTTAGTATGCTATTTTTTTGAAGTAAAGACTCTTCTCTTTCCAACCTGAGCTATCAAACTTATTGGGCAGGTAAACTCAGAAAATCTCGCCCACTATTTATTAAGCCGCCTATCGGTTCTACGCTTTACTTCTAAGTGCCTAATTTAAGCATTTCACCCCACAGACTGGCTTTTGATACACTAGGCAGAGGTTTAAATGGAAACAATCTGTTAGTTAACAGAGATCTGGGCCACTTCTTTATTGTATTTGTTGCGGTACTCCAGCGGCGAGATGCCGGTGATTTTCTTGAAGGTTGTCCGGAAAGCTTTGGTGTCTGAGTAGCCCACGGAGTACATGACTTCGTTCACGTTTTCGCGGGAGGTTTCCAGGCGCATTTTGGCCGCTTCCACTTTGACCCGCTGGATGTACTCCATCACGGTATTGCTGGTGGCTTTCTTGAAGCGGCGCTCCAGGTTACGGCGGCCCAGGTAAAACATGGAAGCCAGTTCATCTACCGTGATTTTCTCCTGGTAATTGGCTTCAATGAACTCCTGGGCCTTTTTGATGAGATCGTCTTCGTGGTCTTTCTGCCCGTTGAAAATCACAAACGGCGACTGGCTCCGGCGCTCTATGTCAATCTGGAAGGCTTTGGACATGAGCACGGCAATTTCGCGGCCCACAAACTTCTCTATGAGGTATAACACCAGGTTCAGATAAGAGAAAGCGCCGCCGCTGGAATAAATGCCCTGTTCATCGGTGATGATCCGGTCCTCCACCAATTGTACCTCCGGGAACATCCGGCGGAAATCATTGGCCGCCATCCAGTGGGTAGCGCATTTGCGGCCATTGACCAGTCCGGTAGAAGCCAACAGGAAAGCACCCACGCAAAGGCTGGCCACCTCGGCCCCTTTCTGGTATTGTTCAATAATCCAGGGCATAAACGCCCGGTTCATTTCCAGCGCAGAAGGCATTTCTCCATCCAGGGCGGGGATGATGATCAAATCGGTTTTAGAGATGTCCTGGGCCAGCACATCGGTGTAGACCGTGTAGATGCCACCCGCCACCGTAACCTCTCTGGTGAGTCCGGCAAGCTGAAGCTGGAACATGGCCGGTTTGCCCATGCTTTTCAGAAGCTTGTTTACCTCGGTAAACACCTGGCGAGGGCCTTCCACGCTGCCCAGAATGGCCCCTTTGGGTACCAGAAGTGTGATGTGTTTCATAAAGGGTGTAGTTGTAGCGGTTTAAAGCTTCCAGAACTTCATAAATGCAGCCTTTTGCCCATTGATTATGGTACAGAAGCCAGGCATTAATCTGTATTGACACAGCTTCTTTTCTTCCTTTTTCTCCCTCACGGCTGTAGCCAAAACTAAGGAAAACGATTGTCGCAATCAACCCTAAGAATGGCGTGAACACACCCTCTCTTCTTCTGAAAATGCCTGTATGTTTGCAATGTACTCAGAGAGTTCTGAGCACCCATTTCAGAAACCTAACCATTTAACTACTAACCATATGGAAACCCTACAAATCAAAAAAGACATTGCCATCAACGCTTCACCGGAGAAAGTGTGGGACGTGCTCACCAGAGACGAATTGGTAAGACTTTGGTATGCCTCTTTCAGCGAGGGTGCTTACGCCGAGACCGACTGGCAGGAAGGTAGCAAGGTGGTTTTCAAGGATGAAACCAACAACGGCATGGTAGCCCGGGTGGTTTCCAACAAGCCACATGAACTCCTGGCGGTGGAGTACGAAGGATTGCTCAGCAACGGCCAGGAAGATACCACCAGCGAGGAAGCCAAAGCGGTACAAGGCGGCCGCGAGACTTACCAACTCACCCAGAAAGACGGCATCACCCAGATGGCCATCTCTACGGATATGACCCCGGAGTATTACGAGATGATGTCTACTGCCTGGGACTCCGCTTTAGCTAAAATCAAGGAACTAGCCGAAAATCAGCCCCAAAACTAACCTCCTGCGGCCATGAAGATTTTGAAGAGAGTTATGCTGGGAGCAGGTGGTCTGCTGGCGCTGCTGCTGGTAGCGGCACTGTTCGTGAAAAAGGAATACACCGTGCAGCGTGAGATCATCATCAACAAACCCAAAGCCGAGGTGTTCAGCTACATCCGGCACCTGAAAAACCAGGACCACTACAGCAAATGGGTCATGACCGATCCTAACATGAAGAAGGCTTTCCGGGGCACCGATGGCGAGGTTGGGTTTGTCTACGCCTGGAACGGCAATGACCAGGCCGGCCAGGGCGAGCAGGAAATCACTACCATCATCGAGGGCGAATGGCTGGACGTGGAGGTAAGGTTTATCCGGCCAATGGAGAGCATCGCCAGAACGCCTATGCGCACCGAAACGGTAGGAAACAATCAGACCAAAGTGACCTGGGGCATGACCGGCGAAAGCCCTTACCCGCTCAACCTGATGCACCTGTTTGTAGACGGCATGCTGGGCAAAGACCTGGAAACCAGTCTTTCTAACCTGAAAGTGATTCTTGAAAAACCATCTTTAACCGTTAAATAATCAGGCATTTACCATGGCTACCATTCAACCTTACTTGAATTTTCCGGGCAACACAGAAGAAGCCTTCACCTTTTACAAATCGGTGTTCGGGGGCGAGTTCCTGGCTTTGCAACGCTTCAAAGACACGACGGAGGCAGATAGGATCCCGGCCCATGAGCAAGACAAGATCATGCACATCGCCTTGCCCATTGGCCCGGGTGTGATCCTGATGGGCACCGATTCCCTGGAATCTATGGGCCAGAACCTGACCATTGGCAACAACTTTCACCTGAGCATTGATACTGATTCCCGGGAAGAAGCCGATAAACTCTTCAGTGCCCTCTCAGCAGGCGGCAAAACAACCATGCCCATCCAGGATGTGTTCTGGGGCTCGTACTTCGGGATGCTGATTGATAAGTTCGGCATTCAGTGGATGGTGAGCTACTCGCCTCCGCAAACCCAGGCACAGGAACAAACGGGCAACAAAGCGGCGGCAACGGTCTAGTTCCTTCCTTGTGCCTCAGGTGTTTTAAGCCTGTTTGTGGTAAAACAGTTTGAAAACGAACCTATTACCACATCCAAGCCCTCCAATTCCCTTCATCAATTTCCTACTCAGAATCTGAAAAAACTAACTCCCAACACCATGGCCCAAACTATAGAAACCCTCCCTACTCCCCAACTAGAGGAACTGGTGATTACCCGCACCTTTGACGCTCCGGCAGCAGCCATATGGCAAGCCTGGACCAACCCAGACTATCTTGTGCAATGGTGGGGTCCCAAAGGCTTTACCTCACCAGTTTGCTACGTTGATCTACGGGTGGGCGGCGAGTACCTCTTCTGCATGCGCTCCTCTGAGGGGCAGGATTACTGGAGCAAAGGCGTGTACAAAGAAATACAGGAACCAGTAAGGCTAGTGGCCACGGACTGCTTTTCTGATGCCCAGGGCAAC
Source organism: Sabulibacter ruber (assembly GCF_017355955.1). Classification (GTDB taxonomy): domain Bacteria; phylum Bacteroidota; class Bacteroidia; order Cytophagales; family Hymenobacteraceae; genus Nibribacter; species Nibribacter ruber_A. Next base: position 27,401 of record NZ_JAFFID010000003.1, read on the forward strand.
ACGATTTCCCCTGCAGATGCGGGCCTGCCCGGCGACTGGGCCGACGAACTGGAAGTCACCCTCACCCTAGAAGAACAGAACGGGAAAACCCTATTCACCCTGCAGCATAAAGGCTTGCCCAACGGCGAAATGCGGGAAATGACTAAGGCCGGCTGGAACGAATCACTGGACAAACTGCAGGAGGTACTTGCCCTGGAAGTTTCCTCACCCGAAAGCTCCAGCATTGGACAAGACTTTGAGATAACCTGTGTTTTAGATGCTCCAAAGGAACTGGTTTTCAAAGCCTGGACAGAGGCCGATCGCCTGAACCAGTGGTATGGCCCTCAAGGGTTCACGCTGGGTGTAGGCAAATTGGAGCTCAAACCCGGAGGTATCTTCCTCTACAGCATGCAGGCGGGCAATGGGCCAAAACTATGGGGCAAGTTTGTCTTTCAGGAGATAGCGGCCCCAGACCAACTGGTGTACGTCAACTCGTTCTCTGATGAGGAAGCAACTACTACCCGGGCCCCCTTCAGCGAGACCTGGCCGTTGGAGATGTGGAACCTTCTTACCCTTACCGAAGAAAACGGCAAAACCAGGCTTCACCTGCGAAGCCGCCCCCATAACGCCAGCCCAGAAGAAAAAGCCACCTTTGAAGCCGGATTTACTTCCATGCAAAAAGGCTTTGCCGGCACCTTAGAACAGTTAGAGACTTACCTAAAGAAAGCTCAGGAATAACATTAACGATAGCTTAGCTGAGGATTGAGGATCATCGGGCTTCTGAGTAGCCTAAGTTAGCCTTATACTGTAAGCCCTGTGTTTCAGGCTTCTTTTCGCCAAAAGAGACCTGAAACAAAGGGCTACTTTTTGAAGTGCATTCTGTTCATCAGTTGGGTAATTACCAGCTTGCCGGACCTTCTCCAGGCCTTGTTCGCTTACTTTCCTAATAGTTTCAGCTCAACCCGTTGGTTTAAGGTTCGACCTTCATCAGTGTCATTGGTGGCGATGGGCTGCTCTGCTCCAAATCCTTTGGCTTGCAGACGTTTGGCGTTGATGCCTTTGGAAATCAGGTACTCCACCACAGCTTTGGCCCGGCTCTCGGAGAGTCTGAGCTTTTCAGCGGCATCGCCTTTGCTATCGGTGAAGCCGGCTATCTCTACTTTCTGGCTCCGTTCATCCTTCAAAAATTCCACCAGGCGGTTCAGTTCATTCATAGACTCCGGCTTCAGTTTGGCTTGCTCGGGCTCAAAGAACACGTTCCGCAAGGCCACCGAGCTACCCGAAGTCACTGCCTTCAGTTGAATGTCTTTCTGCAATTTGGTAAAGGCGTGGGCTGAGGTAAGGTCAAAGTTCTCTGAGTGCAGCAGATTGCCGTCTTTCCTGATGGCCAAACCGTAGTTCTTGCCGGCGGGTAAAGAGATGATGTATTTGCCGGTCTGGCTGTTAGACGAGTAGACGGCAATCACCTCATTCTTCAGGTTATCAATGAGCTCAATTTTTGCCTCGGTTGGCGCACTGGTTTTGGCATCTTTGATGGTGCCGGACAGCAACAGGCTTTGCGGGGTTTTCAATTCCTGAACCTTCACCTGTACCGGCTGGGGCACTTGCAAGGAGATACTGGCCAGCAGATCATCCTCGGTGTTCAGTACCATGGGTTTCTCTGGCCCCAGGAAAGTGATTCTATAGAGGTCGCTTGATTTCTGGCATTTTTCCACCCGATTAGACGAAAAATACCCGAAACGGCTACTGGCACCCACGGCCAGGAAATAATCATCGTCCGGCGAATTGATGGGGAAACCTACGTTCTCGGGCTTAGTCCATTTTCCGTTTTCGTAAACGCTTTTGAAGATGTCAAAGCCACCCATGGAGGTGTGCCCCTGGGAGCTGAAGTAAAGGGTTTTGCCATCGGGCATCAGGAACACAAAGCCTTCGTCATAGGGCGTGTTCAGATCAGGGCCGGCATTTACCGGTTTGCTCCATTCGCCTTTGCTATCCAGCACCGAGGAGTAAATGTCATGCCCTCCTATCCCATTGGGCCGGTTGCTCACAAAGTAGAGGGTTTTGCCGTCATATGAGTAAGAAGCCGAGGATTCATGGGCGTTGGAGTTGATGTTCTTCAGCTCCTCGGGTTTAGACCATTCCTCCCCTTTCAGGCTGCTTTCAAATAAATCGCCGTTGTTTTCCTCGCGGTACAGAATCAGTCGCTGCCCGTCGGCCGAGAGCCCCACTGCTGTCTCAAACTTATCGGTGTTGATGTTCGGGCCCATGTTCTGGGCCGGGGTCCACTTGCCGTTCACCTTGGTACTGATGAACAGGTCCTCATTCAGAACAGGAGCCTTTTCTATCTTGTCCTCGTCTTTCTCCTTTTTGGCTTTCTGGAGCGCCTGGGGTTGCCGCAGGGAGGTAAACACCATCACGGTTTCATCGGCGGAGATAACCGGGTTGAACTCCGGCCCCTCAGAATTTAGTTCAGGGCCCAGGTTATCCAGATACACCAGTACCGGATTCTTCTGCAGTTCTTCTCCAGACAGACATTCCCTGATGTGCTGGTTCACCAGTTGGATCTTATCCTTGTTTTTATCAGTGGGCAGCGTGGCCAGGTACTTCTTGAACTCAGCGGTGGCCTTTTTCCACTCCAGGTTCACCTGGTACGCCCGGCCCAGGTAAAAGCCTAGTTCAGGACTAACCGCGGGGTTCAGTTTTCGGGCTGTTTCCAGGTGCTGGGCCGCTTTTCCTTTTTCATCTGAAAACAGGTAACAAACGCCCAGGCGGAAATTCAAGGTTGCGCTGTTGGGATTGAACTGATGGGCGGCCACATACAACGGAATGGCGTTTCTGTAGTGGATGCGGCGGTAGTCATCGTCTACTTTTTTAGCGTTGAAAATGGCATCGCCATCATCTAGTTTCTTTTTGGCATCCCGGAAACCGTCTTTGTTCTGTTTGAAGTTGTCTTTGTTGAACTCCACGTTTTGCTGGGCGTACGCCTGCCCCAACGCCAGCAGACAGGCAACGGTAAGTATATATCTTTTCATGAAAAAGAGATTTGAAAGTGGAGGACTACTTCTCTTGGCAGTTGGCCAGGTACGCTTTGGCGGCAGACACCTCCAGGGAGAGGGCTTTCTCCCAATCCTGGCAGGCGGTTTCATCGCGCAGCATTTCTTTGGCGATGCCCCGGTTCAGGTAGGCATACCCGTATTTGTCATTGATCTGCAGGGCGAAGTTGCAGTCTTCCAGCGCGCCTTGGTAGTCTTTCAGTTTGAATTTGGTGGCCGCCCGGTTGTTGAACGCTAAGGCATACTGCGGATTCAGCTGGATGCATTTGGTGAAATCAGCGATGGCGCCGGCGTAATCACCGGCTTCAAACCGGGCTTTCCCCCGGCTGTTGTAGGCCAAGTGATAATCTTTCTTACGCTCAATGGCTTTGGTGTACTCCTCAATAGCGCCGTTCAGGTCGCCTTTGCCTTGCTTGAGGGCACCCATGTTATGATAGGCCACGGCCAGATCTGGGCTCAGTTCCACTGCTTTCCTGAAATCAGACAGGGCGCCCTCCAGGTCATTCAGTTGCCGCTTGGCGCTTCCGCGGTCATGGTAAGCGTTGGCGTTTCTGGGCGTGAATCTGATGGCAGCAGAATAATCTTCCACCGCTTCTTTATAGTCCTTGTTTTCAAAGTGCAGACCGGCGCGCAGGTACCACACCAAGGGGTGGTTGGCATCTAAGGCTACGGCTTTGTTATAGTCTTCCAGCGCCCCGGCTTTGTCGCCCAGGAGTTGTTTGGCCTTGCCCCTGCTGAAAAACGACTGCGGGTTAGCATTGTTCAGGGCGATGGCCTTGTTGTAGTCTTCCAGGGCGCTTTTGGTCTCCTTCAGTTCCAGGTAAGCGTTTCCCCGATTGAACCACGCCAGCTCCAGCTCGGGCCGCAGCGTGATAGCGGAGTCAAGGCTGGCCACGGCTAACTTGTATTCTTTCTGGCTTATCAGCGTGAGTCCTGTTTTGTACATCCGTTCGGCCAGAACCGCTGGATCGGTTGGCTGTACCGCCACGGTGTCTTTGACCGCAACAGAATCCTGAGCCTCCTGCGCCTGAGCCCCCAAGCCGATGATAAAGCATATGAATGAGAGAAGTAAAGTTTTCTTCATACTTGCGAATGAATGATTTAGAATGAAAAAGAAACCGATTCAACAAGGCTGTATTGCAAACAGATAGTGCTTGCCGAGTGGATTGTCAAAGGTTTTTGCCCTACTTTCTGGAAAACTCCGTTGAAATGGTAAAGCTAACCGTGTCACCGTTGGCCGGGGGATTGCAAACGCATCAGCGCGTAGCCGATATGGACACTGCCTGTTAAAAAGTCTTTTCGAAATTAAAAAAAGTTTGCAAAAGTACCTCAGGGAAAGGTGTAATCACCCACACCACCCGCAATTTTACTTACTTTTAGGTAATGGTAGATCAATCAGGAGTTCTGAGCCACATCAAATTATATTGTGTGAAAGCCCTTACATAGCAGCCAAAAAAAGCGCTGGGTTTTAGCGCCGTTTTCTGAAAAACGGCGCTAAAACCCAGCGCTTGTAAGGTAAAACAAGAAACGTTGAAGAAGGGGCAACTTATTTACCGATCAGCTTATAGCCTAAGCTCAGGATAACTTGTTGGTTTCTGATGCTGCCATCGGTGTAGGAGCGTTTCAGGCGTTCATAGCGTACATCGGCGGTTAAGCGGGAGATGTCTACCCCGGCCCCAATCTGGTAGCCCCAGTCAGCGGAGTCAAAAGAATCCTTGATGTCTTCGCCGTCAAAATCGCTGTCAATTAGGATAGACGCTACTGGTCCGGCGTAGGCCCGGGCGAAAAGCAGTTTATAGCCCACCAGAATAGGAACATCCAGATTGGTGAAGCCCATCTCTTTCACGGTTGTAGTGGCATTGGGGCTGTTGTCATCCGGAACCTCAAATTTACCACCCGAGGAGGACAGAACTACTTCAGGCTGAAGCAGGAAACCCACGATATTGAACCTGGTAAAAACCCCGGCATGGAACCCTGTAATGCTGCCTTCTTTTTTGAACTGGGTAAGGTTGGCGGTCGCATCGTCGGTGTCCACATTGGATGAGCTGATCCCTGCTTTCAAGCCAAGGGTGAAAATCTGGGCATTCGCCATCATACTGGTAGACAGCAAAAACGCCGATAAAAGAATTAGTTTTTTCATAAGTAATAGAAATTAAGGCACATGTATTAAGGGCTAAATAACAGGAACTCTCCTTCATATCCAAATACACCGGAGGGTTAGCACTTTAACGTTCAGGGGAAAAGAAAGATAGTCTTTCTGGGTTATCCAGAACAAGCCCCTCCGCAACACAGTGCTGGGTAACACTTCTTCTAGATAGCTTTCAACGCTTGACTGTTTACTATTGGCGCTAACCAATTTTCCCATTTGCACCTTAATCAGCCGCTTGCTTAAATCTAACTTCAACTATATTTATCAATATACAAGTTCTACTATACTTTCTTTAAGCATATCCAATCACCATTAAACCTAAATAGATCATATTTTACCACCATAAAGTATAGAAGTAAGGCATAACGGGACGTAAAAAGGGTTTTTGGTACTGTAGAAGAGTTAATCAAAAAATAATACAGGAATATTATAACAAATTAAAATTTAAAGTATATATTAGTATCAAATAGGCCAATACGGAGTATAAACAACCCGTTAAACTTGGCTCATTTTAATAAATTATTGATTGTTTCTTTGATTGATAGTTGCCCTCCTTCTCTTCCGGGCTATAAGAAATTGCGTCAAACGATCAGGAGTCCCCAATACAGTACTGCAGCTTAAAAACCTATATCAAATATTTAGATCTAACAACTACTACTACACCCTTTACCTATCACCTTATGTACACCTCTACTCAAGCAGCACCGGTTAAGACATACTTTAAGATTAAGAAAGACGGCATCAACCTGGACCGCTACCTTGCCCGGATTGGCTATGACGGGGATACCACCCCTACCTTACGCACCTTGCAGGAGCTACATTATTACCATACCCTCACCTTCCCCTTTGAAAATCTGAACCCGTTCCTGAAAAGACCGGTGCCGCTGGATGTAGAGACCCTGCAGCGCAAAATGGTAGAGGATTTCCGGGGTGGGTACTGCTTTGAGCAAAATACCTTGTTCAGCCATGTTTTACAGGCACTAGGGTTTACCGTGAGAGGATTGGCAGCGCGCGTTCTCTGGAACGTTCCGGCCGGGGTTACCACCGCCCGGGCCCACATGTTGCTTTTGGTAGAGATTGAAGGAGAAGAATTCATTGCCGATGTAGGATTTGGCGGGTTAACCCTCACCAGTCCCCTGCGCCTGCACGACCAGTCAGAACAGGAGACCTCGCACGAAACCTTCAGAATAGTGGCCCTAGAGGAAGAGTATGTGTTGCAAGCCAAAGTCCAGGATACCTGGAAACCGCTGTATCAGTTTGGCCTGCAGGAGCAGGTTACCCAGGATTATGAAGTGTACAACTGGTTTACGTCTACTCACCCCAGATCACCTTTTGTAAACGGACTTCTGGTAGCTAAAACCACCCCAGATGCCAGGTATTGCCTGCGTAACAATGAACTGAGCGTCCATTACGTGAACGGCAAATCCAAGCGCCAAATTATCACCACCCCTACCCAGCTCATCACGGTTCTGAAGAAAGGGTTCGATCTGCCCATCCCTAACACCCCCGAGATGGACAAGGCCTTGCACTTGATCTTGCAGCCGGTAAACTAATCAGGATAATCCTTATTGCTATGCAAGTCCTGGCTTCAAAGCAGAAGCTACTTGGGTAAGTAGTGCCCAGTGGTGTAGGCCAACAAATGGTTATAGGGTTGAAAATTTGGTGGCGGATGGATCAGAGCAGAAGATGGTGCTTTACGGCTATTTCTTGTAAAACAGGAGAAAAACGGTTAGACTTAGAGATATAAATGCCAAGTCTTAGCCAAATCTACAACCTAAACCTACTCTCCTCTATGAAACACCTACTACTGGCTGTGTTTTCTCTGCTGCTTGTCTGTTCTGGCTGCTCCCATAAAAACGGCGTTGCAGAAAGCAAGATCCCACCCACTGTTCTGGTCTTCTACAAAACGGCCGGTTTTTACCACACCTCCATCCCCACCGGCCTAAGGGCCTTACAGGATTTGGGCAGGGAGAATGGTTTCGGGGTAGATACTACCAAGAATGCCGCTTACTTTGTGGCCGATTCGCTTAAAAAGTACCAGGCGGTGGTTTTCCTGAGCACCACCCAGGATGTGTTAAACCCCACGCAACATACCGCTTTTGAGCAGTATATCCGCAATGGCGGTGGGTTTGTGGGCATTCATGCCGCCACAGATACTGAGTATGACTGGCCCTGGTACAACCAATTGGTAGGCGCTTACTTTGAGAGCCATCCCGAAGTTCAGAAAGCTACCATCCGGGTGAAAGACAAATCCCACCCCTCCACCACGTTTCTGCCTGACAATTGGGAGCGCACCGATGAATGGTATAACTTCAAAAGCATCAACCCGAACGTAAAGGTGCTGGCCACCCTGGACGAAACCACCTACAAAGGAGGTAAAAACGGAGAAAATCACCCCATTGCGTGGTATCACGCATATGATGGTGGCCGGGCTTTCTATACCGCCGGCGGCCATACCGATGAAAGCTTCAGAGAGCCTCTATTCCTCCGTCATCTTCTGGGCGGCATCAACTATGCCTTAGGCAGGAAGTAGAATCTGGTAATGGCTCTAGTCTGGAATGTCCAGTGATGACAAGTATTTCTGTTGTCTCTTCTTCTTTACAGACCTTAAAAGGAATAGGGCAAGTATTTTATGATAGCCTGGAAACATTCAAAACCGGAGCTTATCTAATAGACAAATACTCTGCTTAAGTAACTCAAAAAAAGATCCTCCTGTTTAGGGGCTGTTTTCAAGAAAGCAGCCCCTAAAAAGGAGGATCTTTTTAATTACCTGTGTAGATAAATTTACTGCACCACCACTTGCACCGCTTTGGCAGTAGTGCCAGTAATGAGTTTACAGTGGTAAATGCCGGGTGCTAACTTGACTCCACCGGTTGTGCTTAGAGCTTGTGAAACAGAATGGTTCCCAGCGGTTTGTTTGCCCAGTGAACGGGTGATTAGTAAACGGCCCACCTGGTCATACACCTGCAGAGAGACTTCAGCAGCGGAGGCAAGCTGGTACCTAACCGTCACTTCTCCGTTTCGGGCAGGGTTAGGATACACTACTACGTTCTTCGCTACTTCAACTTCATCATTCGATTTCAGCAGAATGCTGGAGGTAGAAAGTCTTTTGGTAGTGTAAATACGGTACTCGCCGGGCTGTAGGTTGATGGCTTGGTTTACGTCTGTGACATTCAAGGCCTCGCCGGTCACATAATCGTACCAGGTACCGGTATGCTGGAATTTAGGAACAATAGGGCCAGCCGTCACCCCGAAGTTGCCCAACACGGCTACGTTCATGTCCGGGTCCTGGATGTGGATGGTTTTCATGGCACCCTCCAGGTTCAAGGCGTAGTCTGCAGATTCAAACGCAGGCTGGTTGATTTTGAGTTTGATCAAAGCCGCGTACACGTTGTACAGTTTCCGGCGCTCCGGGTCCTGGTAGTATTCCCACCGGATAGGCTTGTCGCCGGTACGGCCGTTGAAGTTGATGGGAACATCGTAGCCCAACTCGCCAAACTGCCAGATCATCTTAGGCCCAGGGATGGTGAAGAAGAAAGCGGCCGCTAATTGCATGCGCTGCAAGGCAGTGGTGAGATTCTTGGTGTCGTAAGACCCAGAACTTGCCCCATGGTTCATGACTTCCACCATCTGGCGCTCTTCGTCATGGCTCTCCATGTAACCCACCACGTGCGGACTAGTCCAACCACGCTGTTTGTAGGAGATCCAGTTGAAGTTTGAATTTGAAGTATAGCCCATGATGGCTTGCTTGTAGTTGCCGTGCAGGTTGCCCCACAGCATCATGCCGTAATTAGCCAGAGCCGTTTCCTCGCTGTTTTCGGCAAAATGCTCCAAAATCACATAAGCATCGTTTTCGGTTGCCCACACGTGGTCTGCCATGCGCTTGAGCAGGCTGATGCGGGTGGCGTCATACTGCCCCCAGGCATTTACATTTCCCAAGGTCTGCTTCTGGGTAAACCCTTTAGACAAGTCAAACCGGTAGCCGTCCACGTTGTATTCCTGCAACCAGAACTCCGTCACGCGGTCTACGAAGTACTTGGTGGCTTCGCTTTCATGGTTGAAGTCGTGCCCCACATTATAATCATGCTTGGGATCAGGGTTAAACCAGGGGCTTTCTGGCGTGGTTTTGCCGGTGGCGCTGTTATAGTACAATTGCACCATGGGTGATTGCCCGAAGGAGTGGTTCAACGCGATGTCCAGTATTACGGCCATGCCGCGGGCGTGGGCCGCATCAATGAACGCCTTCAGCATCTCTTTAGGGCCATAATATTTGTCTGGCGCAAAGTAGTATACTGAATTATAGCCCCAGCTCAGGTTGCCTTCATACTCATGAATTGGCATCAATTCTATGGCATTTACCCCTAAACGGCTCAGGTAATTCAGCGTGTCGGTTAAGGTTTTGTAGTCATGTTTGGCCAGGAAATCACGCACCAGCAACTCGTACACCACCAGGTCGGTTTTCTTGGGCTTGGCAAAGTTGGTCACTTTCCAGTTGTAAGGAGTCTGGTTTGTCTGCAGCACAGACACCATGCCCGTAGCCTTGCCGTTCGGATAGGCTTTCAGGTTAGGGTACGTCTCGGCAGAAATGAAGCGGTCTTCGTTGGGGTCCAGGGTTTTCTGGGTGTAGGGGTCCCCTATCCTGATGGTCTCGTCTACCAAATACTGGTATCCATATTCCTGGCCAGGGGTAAGGTTGTTGATTTGTACCCAGTAACGGTTCCCGTCTGGGGTGCGGTTCATAGGCGTGGCTCCTACCACCCAACCGTTGAAGTCACCTACCACAAACGCATTCTGCTTGCCAGGCGCATACAGGTTCAGCAGCACACTGGTAGAACTCAGGTAGGTTACTCCATCCTTTGCGTTTGCCGGAAGCGCCTGCACCGGAGCAGCAGACCGTACCACAAACATGAAAGAATCAACGGCGGTGGAAGTGGGGGTTTCGGCCATCAGTTTCACCTTGTTTGCTCCGGAAGTAGCTGCCGTTAACTGCATCTCAAGGCTTGTGGCAGATGCTTCTTCTTTCACCTTTGTTCCGTTCAAAAACAACGTGAGTTTAGCGCTGGAAGAAGACCTACCGCTCACCTGAACGTATTGGTTCTGGTTTACATAAAGGCCATTCATTCCCACCTCAGGCTGGTCAAAAGACACACTTACCTTACCAGAAGGGTAAACATCAACCTTTATGTCTTTCCCACCGGTGTCTTTGCCTTGTTTATTGCCATCTGCACTCCTGAAGACAAACATCACGGCTTTGATCTCCTCAGAGGCCGGAACATTGTAGTACGTTCTGGGAGTGAGGGTGATATGGTACCGGTTATTGCCCAAAGACTCCATCAATGCCTCCGGTACATTCGTACTCCACGGTGCTTTCACGTAGCGCCAGTCAGAATCTGAGACACTAAGGTTAGTGAGTACTCCGGTATGGGCGTAAACCGGACCAGAATGGTTAGCCAGCCCCCCGGTACCTTTGGTGGCATCAAAAGTGATGGTGATGGGCTCATTGTCTACCGGGAAGGAAGGTGTCCAGGTCACAACCTGAGCCTCTACCGCCTGGACCAGCAGCAGGGCCAGTAACAAGCTTAGCAAACGTAACGTAGTTTTCATGCAATAGGCAGGATTAGTTTAGTGATGAAAATAGAAGCATCAATTCCTTACGAAATCGATTTCCTTGCTAATTTATTAAAATTACCCAGGAAACCCATTGCCTTTTTACCAACTTTCAACAACCTGAATCCATAAACAAAACCTTGTTGCACCTTACGCCTAAGAAGTGTAACTTAACCAATTCCAAAACCGCACATATGCCTAAGGTAACCCCAACACTCCCGTTAGTTGAATCAGATAGCTGGCTTGCTCCCTACCTGCCTCAAATACGCCAACGGCTGGATCGCTTTGAACAAACCTGTCAGATCATCAACCATAATTTTGGCTCGCTGGCTGACTATTCAACCTGGCACCAGCAGATGGGGCTCCATTATGAACCAGAGAACAAGGGTTGGCGCTACCGCGAATGGGCCCCGGCGGCTCAGGCACTCTCCATTGTGGGAGACTTCAACTTCTGGGACCGGCACGCGCACCCCATGAAACGCATGGAGGGTGGTATCTGGGAAGTGTTTCTGCCCGAAGACAAGGTGCAGCCCCAGCATGGCCACCGGTACAAAGTGCACGTGGTTGGCGCTACCGGAGAAGCCCGTGACCGCATCTCCCCTTTTACCTTCCGGTCCATTCAAGATCCGCAGACCTACGATTTCTCTGGTCAGGTCTGGGCACCGGAAGAGTCCTTCACCTGGACCGATGGAAACTTTGACGTAAGACAGATTACCCAGCCGCTCATTTACGAATGCCACGTGGGCATGGCCCAGGAAAAACATGGCGTGGGCACTTACCGCGAATTTGCCGATAACATTCTGCCCCGCATTGTAGAGACCGGATACAACTGCCTTCAGATGATGGCCTTGATGGAGCATCCTTACTACGGCTCCTTTGGGTACCATGTCTCTAACTTCTTTGCTCCTACTTCCCGCTTTGGCACGCCAGAAGACCTGAAATACCTGATCAACAAAGCCCACAACCTGGGCCTTGCCGTGATCATGGACCTGATTCATGCCCATGCGGTGAAGAACGTGGCAGAAGGCCTGGCCGATTTTGATGGTTCAGGCGGGCAGTTCTTCCACCAGGGCCCCCGCGGGCATCACCCGGGCTGGGATTCTAAACTATTCAATTACGGCATTCCAGAGGTAAGACGCTTTCTTTTGTCCAACGTGCGCTACTGGATGGAGGAATTTCACCTGGACGGATTCCGGTTCGATGGGGTGACTTCCATGCTGTACCATCACCACGGCGAGGGTGTTGCCTTTGGGCACTATGACCGGTATTTTGACCGGAGCGTAGACTTGGATGCCATCTTATACCTGCAACTGGCCGCTGAACTCAGCCATACCTATAAACCTGGGGCCATTCTCATTGCCGAAGACATGAGCGGGATGCCTGGCCTTTGCCGTCCTATCACAGAAGGAGGCATCGGGTTTGATTACCGCCTGGGCATGGGCATTCCAGATTACTGGATCAAGACCCTAAAACACAAAAAAGACGAAGAGTGGAACCTGGATGATATCTGGTGGGAGCTTACCAACCGCCGCGTGGGGGAAAAAACCGTGGCGTACGCTGAATCCCATGACCAATCCTTAGTAGGCGACAAAACGCTGGCTTTCTGGCTGATGGACAAGGAGATGTACTTCCACATGCGCACCATTGACCAGCATCCGGTAATTGACCGGGGCATTGCGTTGCACAAGTTGATCAGGCTCCTGACGATGTCTTTGGGAGGAGAAGCGTTCCTCACCTTTATGGGCAATGAGTTCGGGCACCCGGAGTGGGTGGATTTCCCAAGACTAGGAAACAACTGGAGCTATCAGTACGCCCGCCGGCAATGGTCTTTGGTAGATAACCCCGACCTGCGGTACCGTCACCTCTGGCAGTTTGAGAAGGACATGCTTGCCCTGGCGGAACAATACCAGATCATGGAACACGGCCCTGCCCATAAACTGCACCAGGACAACGTAAACAAAGTTATCATCTTTGAAAGAGCCGGCCTGGTTTTCCTGTTCAACTTCCATACCCAGAACTCAATTCCGGATTACAGATTCCCGGTTCAGGAAGCGGGCAGCTATTCCATGGTGCTTTCTTCAGACACACCTGAGACGGGCGGCTTTGACCGGGTAGATCCTACTATCCGCTACTTCACTATCCCAACCCAATATGGGCCAAGGTTAAGTATCTACTTGCCTAACCGGACTGCCTTGGTTTTGAGAAAAGAAGATTAACCAACGCAACCTAAAGTACCCTCAAGCGCTACCCTGCTGAAGGTACTTTAGGAAGTGCAAACACAATGCAGCCCTGCGTTTTAAGGCCATTTTCCTAAAATTTCCTTAAAGCGCAGGGTTGTTTTTTTGAAAGAATGGTAAGCTTCCCTATCAGGTGAGATATAGAAGAAAACAAAAGGGAAGGCCTCCGCAAAGTACTTGCGGAGGCCTTCCCTTTTGTGAATCAAAGCAATCTGGTGCAGCTTTTATCTACATCCTCGTTTTCAGGTTGATTTTTGAAAACCGCCCCGAAAACAGATTATAATTCTTGCTCGTGAAGTTGTAACACACTGTGCAACGCCTCCATTACATGATCAGCGGTTGAACCCCAGGTAAGCTGACGCAAAGCTTTCTGGTTGGCTTCCACCTGCTGCTTACGGAGATCTTCATCTTCCAGCAACTGCAGGATATGTTTTGCCAGGCCTTCGGTATCGTTGCAGTCTGCGACGCTGGCCTCCGGCAATACTTCGGCGGCACCGGTCTGGAAGGTAATAACCACCGGCAAGCCGGCTAAGGTAGCCTCCAGCGCTGCTAAGCCAAATGGCTCAGACAATGCTGGCAAACAGAACACGCTGGAGTTCTTCAGCAACGTTTCAGCTTTGGAAGGCTGCAGGAACCCGGTGAAGGTAACCGCTTCTTCAATGCCTAACCTGCGTACCATCTGCTGGGCTTCCTCAAACTGAGGGCCATGGCCGGCTACTACAAAGTTAACGTCTGGGTCTTTCTTCAGTACTTGCTTGGCAACTTTCAGGAACTGCAATGGCCCTTTCTGTGCCACCAAACGGCCCAGGAAAGTTACCTGCTTCCGCTTAATTGGAGTTACCGGAGAAGGAGCCACTCTATCGGCACCGTTATATACTACCTGTACTTTCTTGGCGGGCACCCCGTAGCGCTTGGTGATCATACGGGCAGTTCTTTCGCTTACAGCCAGAATGAGGTCAGCCTCGTGCATGGCGCGGGTCTCCAGTTCATAGATCCAGCCCAAAGGCTCCCCTACCTGGCGGTCAAAGGAAAGGCTGTGCACATGAATTACCAGCGGCACTTTGCGCTGGGTTTTTATTTCCATTCCCGCCAGGAACGTCATCCAGTCATGGGCATAAACCACATCCAATTCTTTGTGGGATGCCAGACGGGCGGCATAGCGGGCAAATTGAATTACTTCAAAATTGAGAGTTCCTTTGGCGCCGTTGGTCACATTGATCTGCGGCTTGCCGTTGGGGATTGATACTGTTGTTTTTACGGTTTCCTGGGCCGGCACTTCTACCGTCACAGACTCAGTTTTTTCTTCTACTGGGGTGCTGTCGGCGGGGATGCTTGAACCCTCATAAGGGAACAGGTTGGCAGGAACGTAGTGAGTGGTAGCAAATCGTTCAAAAGTTTGGGCAACAGGCGCCTGCTTGATCTCTTCCAGGTCCAATTCATTCAGGCCTACAACCTCGGCATGGTGTTCAAGCGCCAAATGGTCTGCTTGCGGCACAATCATGGTGAGTTCTACTTGTTTGGCCAGGGCCTCGGCTAAATGAAAACAGGCTTTGCCTACTCCTCCATTTAATATAGGCTGGTCCTCCCAGCCTAGCATAAGTACTCGCAATTTTTTCATTATAACTCAATTACTCGATTCATCAAATATCACTGGGGAGAGGTATCTTGTAAAGATAACTAAGCATTCCACTAGTACAAGACACCTCCCACAATTTTTTTCGGTTTGTTCGGCAAAAATCAGAACATATTTAAAAACATTCCGTAATTATGCGGTTTGTTTTCTGAATAAATACCTAGTACCCCATATCCTTTCTATTTCTTTTTCCGCTAATATTTTTTCATGGATAGTTTTATTCAAGACTCCAATTACATGATCAATGATCTTGGGGTTAAACGCGAAGAGTTTTTCGCGGGCACTATAACCCACATTGATCAGGAAGACAATAGCGTTGTTTTTTTATGTGATAACCGGGTAGGGCTGCGGGTGGAGGCAGTCTCTAATCATATTTTGCGCTTTAAATTCACTACGGACGGTACTTTCTCCCGGGACTTCTCTTATGCCCTGGCTCCAAATCGTCCAAAAAATAACACTCGTCTTAAGGTTAAAGCACTCGCTGATCATATTAGACTTACCACAAAGGAATTGATCTGTACGGTTTCCAAGGTAGGTTTGGTTACAAGAATCCTGGATAAGTCTGGCAATATTTTAAACGAAGACGAGAAAGGTTTCCACTGGGAAGACCACAAAGACTACGGCGGCGACATTGTGAAAATGAGCAAAACCGTGCAAAAAGACGAGTTCTTCTACGGCCTGGGCGACAAAGCCAACAACATGAACCTGCGGGGCAAGCGCTTTGAAAACTGGGGCTCTGATACTTACGGCTACGTGAAAGGCACAGACCCTTTGTACAAGAACATCAACTTCTACATGGGGCTGCACCACCGCCAGGCCTACGGGATCTTTTTTGACAATACCTTCCGCAGCTTCTTTGATTTTGGCAGCGAGCGCAAGGAGGCTTCCAGTTTCTGGGCGCAGGGCGGTACCATGGAGTATTACTTCATCTACGGCCCATCTCTAACCCAAGTGGTGCAGCAATACACCAGACTCACCGGTACGCCAGAATTGCCGCCTCTGTGGTCACTGGGCTACCACCAGTGCAAATGGAGTTATTACCCAGAATCGGTGGTGAAGAACCTGGCCAAAGGTTTCAGAGACCGCCAGATTCCCTGCGATGCCCTTTACCTAGACATTGACTACATGGAAGGCTTCCGGTGTTTTACCTGGAGCAAAGACCACTTCCCGGAGCCCAAGCGCATGGTGCAGGAGCTGAAGGAAGACGGCTTTAAAACCGTGGTGATCATTGACCCGGGCATCAAGATTGACCAAAACTACTGGGTGTACCAGGAAGGCATTGAGAACGATTATTTCTGCCGCCGCGCCGATGGTCCTTTGTACAAAGGCACCGTGTGGCCGGGCCTCTGCCACTTCCCCGATTTTACCCGCGATGACGTGCGCACCTGGTGGTCTGGCCTGTTTAAGGGCTTGATTCAGGAAACCGGCGTAAAAGGCGTCTGGAATGATATGAACGAACCGGCCGTGTTTGAGATTGGCACGTTCCCTAATGACGTGCGCCACCACTATGACGGCGAACCGGGGTCGCACCGCAAAGCCCACAATATTTACGGCATGCAGATGGCCCGCGCCACGTATGAAGGCGTGAAGAACTTCTCGTACCCAGACCGGCCGTTCACCATTACCCGCTCCGGTTACGCTGGGGTTCAACGCTACGCCTCCGCCTGGACCGGCGACAACATTGCCTCCTGGGATCACCTGTGGCTGGCCAACATCCAGTGCCAGCGCCTGAGCATCTCCGGGATGTCGTTTATAGGTTCAGACATTGGTGGGTTCATTGAAACCCCGGACGGCGAACTATACATCCGGTGGCTTCAGTTGGGCATCTTCCATCCATTCTGCCGCACGCACTCGTCCGGTGACCACGGTGATCAGGAGCCTTGGTCGTTCGGGGAGCCGTACACTTCGCTGGCCCGCAAGTTCATTGAGCTAAGATACCAGCTTCTCCCCTACATGTACACCACCTTCTGGCAGTACGTGGACCAGGGAACTCCCATGCTTCGTCCGTTAGCCTTCCTGGACCAGAATGATCCGGAGTGCTACCACCGCATGGCCGAGTTCTCCCTGGGCGACAACCTGCTGGTGTGCCCTATCACCCAGCAAGGCGTGGAGGGCAGAATTCTGTACCTGCCGCAAGGACAATGGTTTAATTTCTGGACCGATGCGCTGGTGCAAGGCAAACGCGAGGTATGGGCTGATGCTCCCCTGGATAAAATCCCGATGTTTGTAAAGGCCGGGGCGGTAGTGCCCATGTACCCTGTTCAGCAATACGTAGGCGAACTGGCAGTGCCGGAAGTAACCCTGCACGTGTATTACAGCCAGGAAACCTGCGTGAGCGAATTGTACGAAGATGGTGGCGAAGGCTACGGCTATACAGAGGGCAACTTCCTGCACAAGACATTCACAACTTCTACTACAGAGGGTGCATTCACGCTCACCCAGGCAAGAGAAGGCTCTGGTCAGGATGCTTACGCCACCTATAAAGTAACTTTGCATGGCTTACCGGCTAACACCGCAAAGATTCTGGTAGACGGTGAAGAAGTAGCCTTTGAAGCAGATGCTGAGACTAACCTGGTATCGCTTACCGCACCGGCAGCCTTTGCTTCCTTGCAGGTTTATTCTGCAGCCAAGGCATAGGTCATAGCAAGACAGAAAAAGGAGCAGTCCCGTTTTGGAAGTGTTTTACCAAAAACACCTCCAGAACGGGACTTCTTCTTTTAATAGAGTTGTATCAGGAAATAGCGCAGAAGGCTATTCCTGGCTAGTGCTCAGGGCAAGTTGGTACGCCCGCTCATAGTGCACCAGCAGTTTTTTCCAGTCAAACATCTCAGACAAGCCTTCCACTTTGTTACGCTGCGTGATGCGCTCTCTGCGGCTCATTTCCACAAAATCAAACATGTGCCGCGCCAATTGTTCTGAGGAAACATCAAAGCTCCGCTCATGACGGTCAATTACGTAGATACCTTTGTCGGTGTGTTTTTTGATGTTTTTCTTCACATAATCCCCGAAACCAGACAAGTCACTGGTTACAGCCGGAATACCACTGGCCACACATTCCAGCGGTGTATAGCCCCACGGCTCATAGTAGCTCGGGAAGATACCCAGGTGACACCCACGCACAAACTGCCCGTACTCCATCCCGAACAGCGGGTTGGTAGGCGAGATGAAATCTGGGTGATACACAATCTTCACGCGGTCATCGGCATTATTCACCAGGTTGGAGCCTCTGAGGAAATGCAGGATCTCATCTTGCTGGTCATTGACCAGGTTATGCGTGACCACCGGCGGTAATTGGTGCGTTTTCCAGGACTGGATGGTACGGCGGTAGCGCAGCTTCCAGTAATCGTCCACAAAGTCATTGAGTTGCGGCAAACGATGATCCTGGCTGGTAGCGGCATCATAGAACAGCTTCTCTCCTATCTGGTCTTTGATGGACTCGCAGGTATCCTGGATTTCCTCCATCAGGGCTTTGGAGTGCAGCACTCCGGGATTAATGGAGTAGAACGGCCGTTTGGTAATGAAGAACATCACTACCGTCATATCACTCTTAGCCTGTTTCAGGCGGTAGTTCAATCGGGCTAAGGCTTCCAGCGTGAGGTCAAATCCTTTATTGCGGTACTCAAACCGGCCTGACGTAAAGAAGTAGACGGTTTTCTCAAGATCAAACGGGAAGCTCTGGAAGAAATGGCCCATCACAAACCGGTGAATCCGCTTTTTATAGGTAAGGTGCAGGTTCTGGAACTCGTGCATGGCAATGAACCGCCGGATGTTGAGTCCATTCGGCAGTACGGTATCCGGTATACGGTCCAGCAGGTAGATACATTCCCGCACGGTGACCTCGCTCACGGTGGTGAACACGTGCGATCCGTGGGCGGCCGCCCTTTCAATGGAAACCGCCGGTTCAATGTTGAAATGCTGTGCCTCTTTCTGCCAATCCACGGAGGTGAGCTGGTCATAAAAGTTAGGGTCGTTCATGGCCAGGTACCGGCCCAGCAAAGTAGCGTGCGTAGTGAACACAATCTTCACCGGCACCTGCTCCCTGCGCAAATCTGGGATTGGGGAACCCACCATCCACTCGTGGAAGTGAGCCACCACCTGGGTTTTACCAGCCAGCAGCGTAATGTAGCGTTTCACCTGCACCCCGAAGGCCAAAACCTGGTTCAGGAGTTCTTCATTGGAGGTAGGGATTCCATGGTTTTCCCACAGGAAGTATTTGATCTCGCCCAGTTGGCCGTACGCGCTAAACGGGTTAATCAACACAATACGGGGCCTGCCGGTGACCAGCCAGGTTCCATAATAACATTCTACGCCTAGCGCCCTCAGCTCCAGAACGGCCTGTCCGTAAACATCTGAATAATCATCTGTGGGCTCAAACTCGTTGGCAGCTTGCTGCGGAAAATAAGGGCCAATAAGACAATATTGGTCACCCCAGTACTCAATCATGGCCGGCACTTTGGAGCGGATTACCGTGTAGATTCCACCTACTTGGTTACACGCTTCCCAGGCTATTTCCAGAAGATGCGGAGAAGCAGAAGATATTTGTTGCATGGGAGGTCATTTTTCAGCTATTTTACTCAAATTCGCCTAAAACGGATATAGAAAAAGCTATTTATTTAAACTTTTTCCTTTTCCATCTTCTCCCTTCTTTCACTCTCTTCTCTAATTATCTATTACTCAAGTACAAACCAAAATCAATGAAGTACTTTGCTCCTGTCTTTGCAGAAGTAAAACAACAGAACTCTCTGTTTCCGGACAGAAATCCAGGTTTCAATCCTAAACCAACTAAGACAGTACAGCCAGGTAGGTGAAACCCCTCGCAGAGGAGAGGTCTGTCACTGTTTTGCACGTTCCCCCATTGCCACCTGACTTGCGTCAGATTCTGGAGCTTCTGCTTCTGTATCTGTTCTTGAGGAGTATGTAAATGGCGAAAAGCAATGGTAACCCTGTAAGGATGCCACCTAATACCGGGTCTTGGCTTAAGAATCTGCCGGCGGCAAAGCCCGCAAACAGCAGGCCCAGCACAACCAAAATAACTTGCCCATCTCTCAGCCGTGTTCTCATAACGTTCACTTCAGCTAGTTGACAAATAGTATTTTTCAGCCGTAAGATAAGACATAACCTGTAAGCATTCTAAAGAAAATTGATTTTTCTGATCAAATTTGCTCTTTCAGCCTCTTTTGCTTACAGATTTAACATAACGTGATTAGGTCACAAACCCAGTAGTTTAAGCCAAAACAAGGCTCCTGCTGTCAGAAGTGCAGAAACAAAAAGTAGGCAAACAGAAGTATAAGCATGCTTACGGAGGATTTCCTGTCTTCTTAATCGGGTATTTACCTTACCTTTTCCAAAAAGGCACCGATCTGTAGCTGCCATTAAGAAGGTGCCATTATGATATGAGTAGTCAAACCAAACCTAGTTCTATATGAGCGTTGTTTATGAAGGGCATGTGATTTGGGCGCAAGTAGACGCCAACATGCACCTGCGTCATTCTGCCTATGCCGATTTTGCCGCCCAAGCCCGTATCTCTATGCTGGAAACTCTGGGCTTAGATTTCAAGGTATTCCAACACCTTAAAATGGGTCCAATCCTTTTCCGGGAGGAGTTGCAGTACCTGCGCGAGGTAGGCCTCAATGACACCATCAAGATTGAATCTGTGCTGACCAAATCCCGGGCCGATGGCTCCCGTTGGTCTATCCGCCATGAGCTGTATCGGGGCGATGGCGTGAAAGCCGCTATTATTCAGGTAGACGGCGCCTGGATTGACTTGATGAAACGCAAACTAACTGCCCTACCAGAAGACCTCACCCAAAAGTTCATGACTCTGCCCAAAGCTGATGACTTTGTGCTGGAGTAATCCCTTCGTTTTTTAGGGTATTTGGTAAAAAATAGCCAGAAAACAGAAAGCCTGCCCCTTTGTTGAAAGGGCAGGCTTTCATTATTTGTACTCTTTCCTAATTTTAGGGCCATGAAAATACCACTACTTCCCTCCCGCCTGGGTTCCGGAACCGGAACGCCCAAGGTTTTATTAGTATCCCTTATGCTTGCTACCCAGCTAGGCTTTGCCCAGACCAAAGACCCCGTGGTAGAAGCCATTGTCAAAGAAGCCAACGAGAACTCGCAGTTAGAGCCCTTGGCGCATGAACTCATGGATGTCATTGGTCCCCGGCTGGTAGGCTCGCCGCAGATGCAGCAAGCCAACGAGTGGGCCGTAGCCAAATACAAGGGCTGGGGCATTACCGCCCGAAACGAAAAATGGGGCGAATGGCGCGGTTGGCAAAGAGGCGTTTCCCACATTGACATGGTGCACCCAAGGGTGAAATCACTGGAAGGCATGCAACTGGCCTGGAGCCCCAGCACCAAAGGCAAAGGCGTTACTGCCGAGACCATCATCCTGCCAGACGTTGCCGATTCCGTAGCGTTCCAGAAGTGGCTACCAACCGCCAAAGGAAAGTTTGTCCTGATCTCCATGGCCCAGCCTACTGGTCGGCCTGACTATAACTGGCAGGAATTCGGTACCAAAGATTCATTTGAGAAGATGAAGAAAGAGCGCACCGCCTTAACCGAGGCCTGGCGGGAGCGACTGAGAAAAACCGGCTTCAACAACCGCACCTTACCTGTGGCGCTGGAAAAAGCCGGAGCCGCCGGAATTGTAATGTCTAACTGGTCATCAGGTTTTGGGGTGAACAAAATCTTCAGCGCTTATACCAAGAAAATCCCCACGGTAGACATCGCCCTGGAAGATTACGGCTTGCTGTATCGCCTCACGGAGTCTGGGCAGAAGCCCCGCATCTCAGTTCAGGCTGAGTCAAAGGAGCGTGGCGTTGTGCCTACCTTCAACACCATCGCAGAGATAAAAGGCATCCAGAAGCCAGACGAATACGTGATCCTTTCGGCCCACTTTGATTCCTGGGACGGTGGAACCGGCGCTACCGATAACGGAACCGGCACCCTGGTGATGATGGAAGCCATGCGCATCCTGAAGAAGATCTACCCTAACCCAAAGCGCACCATCCTGGTAGGTCACTGGGGCAGCGAAGAGCAGGGGTTGAACGGCTCACGCGCGTTTGTGGAAGATCACCCCGAGATTGTGAAGAATGTGCAGGCCTTGTTTAACCAGGACAACGGCACTGGTCGTGTGGTGAACATCTCAGGCCAGGGCTTCCTGCACTCGTATAATTACATAGGTCGGTGGTTATCAAAAGTGCCGCAGGAGATCAGACAGCACATTGAAACCAATTTCCCGGGTTCTCCCGGCGCCGGCGGTTCTGACTACGCTTCTTTTGTGGCCGCCGGAGCGCCTGCTTTCTCTTTGAGTTCCTTGAGTTGGTCTTACGGCACCTACACCTGGCACACTAACCGCGACACCTATGACAAGATTGTATTTGACGATGTGCGCAGTAACGCCATCTTAACCGCCATTCTTGCTTATATGGCCAGCGAGGACCCAGAGCAAACCTCACGGGAGCGGATTGTTCTGCCAGTAGACGCTAAAACGAACCAGCCAGCCACCTGGCCTGCCCCTAAAGGCCCTACCCGCCGAGGAGGCCTTGATTAATCAATTACAAGCAAATTACTAGGCATTTTTAGCCTGCTTTCCAGAAAAGCTTGCCAAAACACTCCTGGGTTATCAATCAATTCAAAAGCAAACAGCCTGCTGAAAGTAAGTTCTTTCAACAGACTGTTTGCTTTTGCAGGTTTAAGTTGGTCTGTGAACCAGGTCACATAACTCTTACAAGGGAGTTAGACATTCATTTACAGGTTACAACTATATGGTTTTAACCTCTTTTCCGAAAAACACCTTTAAAACCGATGAAAGGGATAAGAGTCTTAATGAAGCTTCTCCTGAGTGACGTAAAAATTAGGATCAACTTTTAACTCAGTCACGTTAGAAGGCAAAGAGATTTGCTTCCAGTTATTGGCTACCGGCTTCAGCCATTTCTCTTTTCCATTTATCAATACCTTCACCGGCAAGTTGAAATTCTCCACGCAGTTACTCCACCTGAAGTGAAGGATTTTGCCTTCCATCCAGTACTCCAGCTCGGGCACCTGAACCGTTCTTAGATACTGGTTGAAGAACGGCACCAGGTTTAAGCCAGTTTTAGAACTAAGGTAATTCTCTATCTGGGCAGAAGTTACCGTCTGATGATAGAAATCTTTGTTCATCCCCCTCAGAACCTTGCGCCACTTGTCGTCATTGTCCACCACCTGCCGAAGGGTGTGCAGCATATTGGCTCCTTTATAATACATATCACCGGAGCCTCCGTAGTTCACGTTGTACATCCCAATCAGCGGTCGGTCGTTCAAGATGTTCTGCCGGGTGCCAATCACGTATTCACTCCCGGCTTTTTTGCCGTGGTAGAATTCAACGAAGAGATTCTCTGAATACGCGGTGAAGCTTTCATGAATCCACATATCGGCGATGTCTTTATAGGTGATGTTGTTGGCGAACCACTCGTGCCCGCTCTCATGGACAATGATGAAATCGAATTTCAGGCCCCAGCCGGTTCCGCTTAAATCCCGGCCAAGGTAGCCGTTGCGGTACTTGTTTCCGTAGGTCACTGAACTCTGGTGCTCCATGCCCAGATAGGGCACTTCCACCTGTTTGTAGCTGTCTTCATAGAACGGGTAAGGCCCAAACCAATGCTCAAAGGCTTTCAGCATGCGGGGAACCTCCTTGAACTGCTGCTTCGCTTTCTCTAGGTTTTCGCGCAGCACATAGTAATGGCAATCCAAGGGGCCCTTTTCCCCGGAATATACTTCTGAGAAGTGCACGTAATCTCCAATGTTCACATTTACCCCGTAATTGTTGATAGGGTTGGTCACTGCCCAATGGTACGTTTTGGTACCATCTGCATGGGATTCTACCTGTCGCAAACGACCATTTGAAACCTCCACCAGGCTCTGAGGAACCGTGACCCGTAGCATCATGCTGTCTGGTTCATCATACATGTGGTCTTTGCAGGGCCACCAAAGGCTGGCTCCATCGCCCTGGCAGGAGGTGGCAATCAAAGGGTTGCCCTTAGAATCTTTTTTCCAGGTCACTCCCCCACTCCAGGGCGGATTCTTACTGACCTTGGGTTTACCGCCATACTGCACCTCAATGGTCTGAAGTGAGCCTGGTTCCTGCTGCTGTACCAGTTGAACAAACCAGGCATTTCCGTCCTGCCTTACAGAAAGCTTCTGACCGTTCTGCATCACCTGCTCTATACGCATGGGGGCCTGAAGATCAAGCTGCATCACCTGCATTCCCTTGAGCACCTTGTACCGGATCTTGTTCATGCCGTACATGGAACTGTCCTGAGGGTTCACGTTCATGCTCAGGTCGTAGTGGATCAGGTCCCACCAGGCACGCTCAGGAGTAATGGAACCCCGCAAGGTATCTTGTCTGGTGAATTGGGGAGATTCCTGCCCATGGGATACCATAGGCACACAAATCAACCACAACCAACTCCATATAAATCTTTTTCCTTGTTTAAGGTCTAACATAGGTGAGTTTAGCATTTATTGATAGTTAAAGATAGAACCTTGAAAACCCGGTCTATCTACTCTACCCCAAAATTTTATTTTAAGTGTACAACCAAGAGTTAGCTTTTGGTTCAGCTCTTCTGCAGATCATTCATTTGCTGGCTTTTTTGCCTGTTATCGCAAATTCAACCAAGAAACCTAGTTGAATCAATTATAAAGCATCTTCAACTACCTACATCCATTCATTAGAATGATCTTATAAATTAAAAATAAGTAACCTTTCCAAGCCAAACATATCATTATTTTATCTACTTATCTCTAATAAAACTTATATCATGTATTGCAGTTTATAATTTTACCGCTATATTTATTGCAGATATAAACTTATCATCCAATATAAACTAAGGAGGTGTCCATTGAAAGAGTCCCAAATCTATTCGGTAAGAAGCAACGTGAATTGGGAAAAGATGGCTAAAGTATCGGTGGATCTATTCTGCACCCTGGATGCAGACGGGTTTTACACCTATGCAAGCGAAGCCAGCAGAAACATGCTGGGGTATGAACCCTGGGAATTGGAGGGTAAGCATTATACTGACTTCCTCCATCCTGCAGAAGCTACCAAAACCCAGAAGATCTTCAGGGCAACTTTCAGCAACTCCAGACAGGTGCATCTGGAGAATCGGGTCTTACACAAAAACGGCACCGAGGTCAGGATCCAATGGTCTGTTGCCTGGTCTGAGGAAGACGAAACCATGTTTTGCGTAGGCCGTGATCTCACAGTAGTAATGGCATGGGAATCAACCAAGAGTTTAACCGCACCGGTGTACATGGAGGCATCCCGGACCAATTCCTTTCTGGGCCTTTCTGAGCCTTCTGGTACTCAACAATCACCTATGCCTGTCCAAGACACCTTGCCTCAAAAACCAGAAGTTGATCTCGCCAGACTTACCAAGGATCTT
Organism: Sabulibacter ruber; assembly: GCF_017355955.1. Lineage (GTDB taxonomy): Bacteria > Bacteroidota > Bacteroidia > Cytophagales > Hymenobacteraceae > Nibribacter > Nibribacter ruber_A. The sequence goes on from NZ_JAFFID010000003.1 coordinate 52,483, forward strand.
CATAGAAAGAACAGCGACCTTCAGCAGTTCACGTACATTGTGTCCCATAACCTGCGTAACCCGGTGGCCAATGCAGTAGGCCTGGCAAACCTGTTAGTACACACCGACAGGAATTCCGTTACGTTTGACAAATCCTTGTCCTTCCTGCGGCTGAGTTTATACAGAATGGATAATGTTCTAAAGGACATGAACACCATCCTGAGCATAAGAGAAAAGCGTGAAACTACAGGATTGGAACAGGTGAACCTGCATGAAGTAACTCTTCAGGCGCTTTCAGCTTTAGAAGAACAACTCCAAAAAGCAGGAACCACCGTAAACCTTGACATTACCGATGGCCTAACCGTGAAAGCCAACAAAGCCTACCTATACAGCATCTTTTCTAACCTTCTGTCCAATTCTGCCAAATACAGAGCAGAAGGCCGCCGGCTTGAAATAAATATAAAGAGCCGCAGAACTGAGGAAGGCACCACTATCACGTTTTCAGATAACGGTTCTGGCTTCGATTTGGAAAAGAACAGGCAAAACGTCTTCAAACTTTATAAACGGTTCCACCAATATACTGAGGGCAGAGGAATGGGCTTATTCCTTATTAAGGCTCATTTAGATTCCATGGGCGGCCAAATTGAGGTGAACAGTAAAGTAGGAGAAGGAACCTGCTTTCAGATCAGCTTGCCATAAAACATTGCTGAATAGTTTTCTAATTGAAACAACTCTCTTCAGATTTGATCACCGTCAAACGTTCTTTGAATCTAAGCCGCCAGGAAGAGCAAGGCTTTTGTTCTGCCGAGGGGCATACTTATTTATGAATGAGGGAAAAGACTGGAGGGCTTTGAAAGAAAATTCGCAAATTGGTAGCAAACAAAAAAGCCGTTTACAAGTTTTACCTTATAAACGGCTGATTTTCAAGTGATCCCGTTTGGATTCGAACCAAAGACCTACTGCTTAGAAGGCAGTTGCTCTATCCAGCTGAGCTACGAGACCATCGAAACAAAAATGAGTAATGGAGAATGTCTTTTAAGTCATCCAACATTACTCATCTTCTTTCGTCGGGGTGGCAGGATTCGAACCTACGACCTCCACATCCCAAATGTGGCGCGATACCGGGCTACGCTACACCCCGAGTCCTGCAATTACCGATTAACCAACTTAACCAAACCCTAACCTTTCGGTGAATTGCGGTGCAAAGATATAAGAAGAAATTTTACTGTCAAAATTTATTTTCAGAAAAATTTCGCGGAGAGAGGGGGATTCGAACCCCCGGTACCCTTTAGAGGTACGGCAGTTTAGCAAACTGCTGGTTTCAGCCACTCACCCATCTCTCCGGGCTACCTCTTTCGGTTAAAGAGTGTGCAAATATAGCCTAACAAAAATGAGATTACCAAAGCCCTCGCCAAAAAAATTTCCCAGCAGAGGGCCCTACCACCATCATCCTCTTCTTTCCCAGCAGCTTAGAATCGCAGATTTTTTTCAAATTTTTTCAGACTTTGTCCGTTTCACCAAGGAATGACAGATTTTGCCACACCTCACCAGCCCCATTCAACCCAAAGCCATTTGTTTCTTTCTTTTTAACTTGCCCCAGAATTTAAGAAGCATCCTATACTGCCTATGACCTGGTACTTGCCTTTCACTTCCATGGAGTTCTTTTTCCTGCTCCTGTTTATAGTGTTCTATGGCGGCTACCTGTACCGGATCAAACGGCTGGCGTTTCAGTTTGGGCAATCGGCTAATACGCTCTGGGTGAAAGCCGCTATCCGGTCGGTTTACATGGTGTTGCTAGTGGTGGCATTGCTGGGGCCTTCTTTTGGAGCCATGACCAAAGAGATCAGGACCAACGGCAAAGATGTTTTCCTGGCGGTTGATTTATCCCAGTCCATGAACGCCGTGGACGTGCCACCCTCCCGCCTTGAGAAGATGAAACTGGAGCTGATGGATTTCGTCAGGAATTCAAACGCTGACCGAGTGGGGCTGATTGGTTTTTCTTCCGAGGCTTTTGTGTTGAGTCCGCTTACGTATGACTTGAGCGCCCTGGAACTGTTCATCCAATCGCTTCGGTCTAACCTGGCTCCGCAGGAGGCTGCCCAACTGAAACCTGTTTTAGGGCTGGTTCAGCAGAAATTCAGGGATAGTGAAACCAGCCGTGAATTAGAACGCTCCAAAATACTGGTGGTGTTTTCTGACGGGGAGACCTTTGGCGAAAATCTGCAGGCCGAGATCAATGCGCTGCAAAGCCAGGGAGTGCGGGTGTACTGCGTTGGAATTGGAACCTACTTTGGAGGGAAAATCCCGGAAGGACGCAGCTTCAAGAAAGACCAGGACGGCCAAACCGTGGTGACAAAACTAGAACCCGAATCATTGAAGACCCTGGCCCAACGCACCCAAGGAGATTACTTTGAGATAAACCAGAACATAAGCGAGATGCCCCGGCTGATAAGCGCAGTGAACACCGTGAAAAGCGAACTGCGCCAGACCAAGGTGGTGGAAGTGGCCGCTAACAAGTATCTTTACCCTTTGTTGGCAGCTCTGCTCCTGATTGCGTTGGATGTGTTGTGGACCTTACAAGTGCTTAGAATATGAGGCTTTGGTGGTTGATTTTATTGCTGGCCTTCTCCCCTTTTGACGGACTCCAGCGCATAGCGTTGCGGAACCAGTATGCCCAGCAAGCCGAGGCAGCGTACAAACAACGGCGCTACCACGAGGCTGCCGCTTTGTATGAGAAAGTACGCCAGACCGAAGGCGGCGCCATTCCTCCCTCGGTTACTTTGAACCTGGCCCATTCCTACTTCCATTTACATGAATACAGCCAGGCTTCTCCCCTGTACCGAGTCCTTTTAAACACCCGGGATAAAAACCTGCTTTCGGTAGTTTCCACCCAACTGTCGGTGATTGAGGCCGAGGAAGGAAACTTCACCAAAGCCATTGCCTTCAGCAAACAGGCCATTACCTCAGATGAGACCAACAAGGCGGCCCGGTTCAACTATGAACTGCTGCAAAAGTATCTTCTACTGCACCCAGAAAAACGGCAAAGCCCCCCTCCTCCCCAAAAAAGAAACCAACAGCAAAACGGTTCAGGCGGAAGAAAGCAACAAGACACCTCCAACACCACTACCACTCAGGGGCAATCTAATGGCATGGCTAATACCGGCCCGGGAGGTACAAATCCAGGAGGAGGCAAACAGAACCCTCAGAATGGCCTTGACGGTACAGACAGCAAGCAGAACTTTGGGAACACCCCGGGTCAGAACCAGGGCTTGAGCAATAATGGCTCAGGAACTGGAAACGCCAATATTGGTAACAGAAGAAGTAATCAATTGGGCGGCGAAAATGACCCGATGCTCCAAACCCGCTATGAACGGCTGAAAAAGCTACAACTGAGCCCTGAAAAAGCCCGCCAATTGCTGGATGCCATGCGCCAGGAAGAAACCCAGTACCTGCAGCAACTTCCGCGTAAAAGAGCAAAGCAATCGGACCGTAACACACCGGACTGGTAGAATCCGGCGAATCCGTTTACAGAGTATTTTGGTAAAAACAAGGCAAAAACAGAATAGAGTAGTAGCCTACAAAGTTTAAAACAGTGCCTTTTGATGTAAAAGTTAAGTGTTTTTGAGAGGCTGCATTGATCCTATATGGCTTGAACACGTACTACCATCCATTTTTCTCCTGTTTTTCTAAAATTGAAGCAGAAACTTACTTCAAACGTCACTTTAAAGAGTAAACAAAACCCTTCAACCTAACAAGCGTTTGGCAATTATCAGAATTACCAATATCTTGATGCCATAAATCTAGTTACACCTACTGATATGCAGATAAAAGAAGTATACGTGATTTCGGCGGTTCGTACCCCCATCGGGAGCTTTGGCGGTGCCTTGTCCAGCCTGACGGCCCCGCAACTGGGCGCCATTGCCATCAAAGGCGCGGTGGAGAAAGCCGGAATCGACAAAAGCATGGTACAGGAAGTGATCATGGGCAACGTGCTTTCCGCTAACGTGGGACAGGCACCCGCCCGCCAGGCCGCCATTGGCGCTGGTCTGGGCTATGAGGTGGAATGTACCACCATCAATAAAGTATGCGCCTCGGGCTCAAAAGCCATCATGTTCGCTTCACAAGCCATCATGTTGGGCCACAAAGACATCATTGTAGCGGGCGGCATGGAAAGCATGTCCAACGTGCCGTATTATCTGGATAAAGCAAGATTCGGGGCGAAGATGGGCCATGGCCAGATGATCGACGGGCTCATCAAAGACGGTCTTTGGGATGTCTACAATGATTACCACATGGGCAGCGCCGCTGAGAACACTGCCCGCGAATTGGGCATCACCCGCGAGATGCAGGATGAATACGCCATCAACTCGTACCGCAAAGCCGCCGAGGCAGCCAAAGCCGGTTTCCTGAAAGACGAGATCATTCCGGTGGAGATACCACAACGTGGCAAAGACCCTATTCTGGTAACTGAGGACGAGGAATACAGCAAAGTGGTGTTTGAGAAAATTCCTGGTTTGCGCCCGGTGTTTGACAAAGAAGGAACGGTGACGGCCGCCAACGCCTCTACCCTCAACGACGGGGCTGCGGCCCTGCTGCTCATGAGCAGAGAGAAAGCCGAGGAACTGGGCGTTACCCCGATTGCCAAAATCCGCGGCTTCGCCGATGCCGAGCAGGAACCGAAATGGTTTACCACCACGCCTGCCCTGGCCATCCCGAAAGCCTTGAAAGTAGCCGGGGTAGATCCTTCAGAAGTAGATTTCTATGAAATAAACGAAGCTTTCTCGGTGGTTTCTCTGGCCAACAACAAGAAACTGGGCCTGGAAGGCGGCAACGTGAACGTGTACGGCGGTGCGGTATCATTGGGTCACCCGCTGGGAGCCTCCGGTGCCAGAATCGTGACTACGCTCATCAACGTGCTGCAAAAGAAGAACGGCAAAATTGGCGTAACCGGCATCTGCAACGGCGGTGGCGGGGCCTCGGCCATCGTGCTGGAGCGCGTGTAAGTCATTGAACTATACTAAGTGTAAAAAGCCTTACGTTACATGTAAGGCTTTTTTTATTGTTTTGTATCCATGAAAAGGATTCTGTCTTCTATCGCGGTTCTGTTTGGCGTTCTGCTTTTCCAGCAGGAAACCCAGGCCCAGACGCGCGTGGTCACCTACTATGATTCGCTGCAATCGGCTATAAAGGAAGTCTACTTCATCAAGGCCAATCCAGACACCGTGATCCATGGATATTACCGCAAGTACTACCCTACCGGCGAGTTGCAGGCCCTGGTGAAAGTGGTGGAAGGCAAGCGCGACAGCCTCTACACCGAATTCTTTCCCGATGGAAAACCCAAGCTGACGGTTCCTTACAAAGACGGGAAAAAGAACGGGTCTTTTACGGCCGTGTACCCAAACGGCAAGAAAATGCAGGAAGGCCAGTACGCCAATGATCTGCAGACGGGTTCCTTCAAAACGTACTATGAGAACGGCCAACTGAAACAGGAAACCAGCTTTGCAGACGGCTTCCCCGAAGGTTTGGTGAAAGAATACTTCCCCGATGGCAAACTGAAATCTGAGATCACCTACGCCAAAAAAGCGCAGAGCGGCCTTACCCGCACCTTCCATCCCAACGGCGAGAAAGCATCGGAAGCCACGTACCGCAACGGCATGATTGAGGGCGATTTCCGGACTTACTACGACAACGGACAGTTGGAAACCGAGACCATCAGCCAGGGACCTAACAAACTAGCCAAGTTCAAAACCTACTATCGCTCGGGCAAACTGATGACCGAGGGCAGCGTGCTGGCCGGCAAACCCGAAGGACCCTCGGTGGCGTATTACGAGAACGGCCAACGCAAAGCCACCCTCACCTACAGCAAAGGGTTACGTGTAGGCGTGGCCCAGACCTTTGACGAGAACGGCAAACTGCAGCAGGAAATCCGTTACAGCAATTCTGAAAAAGACCGCAAAATCACCAACTACTACCCTTCCGGCGCTATTGCGGCCCAGCAGGAATTCAAAGAGAACAAGCCCGTGGGTACCTGGCAGGAATTTTACGAGAGCAAACAGCTGAAAACCACTGAGCCGTACAAGAACGGGAAAATCAACGGCGAGCGCCTCACCTACCATGACAACGGCCAATTGTCTTCCAAAGCCAACTACGTGAACGGCAAGATCATCAGCACGTTGGTCACCTACTTCCCCTCGGGTAAAGTGAAGTCTGAGACGTTCTACAAAGACGGGCTGCGGTACGGCACCTTCAAGCAGCTCTACGAAAACGGAAAAACCGAAATGGCCGGCACCTTCCGGAACAACCGCGAAACTGGCACCTGGACTTATTTTGACGAAAATGGCAAGCCTCTCAAGAAAGTGGAGTACCGCAACGGCCAGGTAGTGGTGGCTGATAAGAAGTAGTCTGGTAGTTGGTTGTAGTTTTTGCTTGTTTTCAGGAAAACAACTCCAAAACAGAGGTAGCGGCGTTACACTGTAACGCCGTGGCTCCCCGCAGCAGTACAGATGGTCACAAGTAGAACCATCTTTGCCACAGGAACCATAAAAATCTTCTTCAAATAGAACTGCTTCCCCCAGACAAAACGGTTGCGTTCTATAGCAGCCCGGCGTTACGGTGTAACGCCGCTACCTCCGTTTTCAGGCTGATTTTCAGAAAACAAGCCTAAAACAGCCGCAATTTCCCGCATCATCGGCAGCGAAAAAATTTCTCCTATTGCTTTTTCCGCCGTACTTTAGCCGTCTAAACTATACTTTACAGACTATGACGGACGCCTTGAACACCGCCCCAATCCGCACTGATTGGTCCATGGATGAAATTCGCGCCATCTACTATAAACCTGTGCTTGAACTCATAGTAGAGGCATCGCAGGTACACAAACAATACCAGGCCACCGGCGAGGTGCAGGTTTGCACGTTGCTGAGCGTGAAAACCGGGGGTTGCCCCGAGGACTGCGCGTACTGTCCGCAGGCCGCCCGCTACCACACCGATGTGAAAGCCCACAAACTGCTGAGCAACGAGGTGGTGTTGAATGCCGCCCGCCAAGCCAAGGAAAACGGCTCCACCCGTTTCTGCATGGGTGCCGCCTGGCGCGAAGTGCGCGACAACCGCGACTTTGACCGCGTGCTGGAAATGGTGGAAGGCGTGAACGAGATGGGCCTGGAGGTGTGCTGCACCCTGGGCATGGTGAACGAGTACCAGGCCGAGCGCCTGAAAGAAGCCGGTCTCTACGCCTACAACCACAACCTGGACACCTCTGAGGAAAACTACAACAACATCATCACTACCCGTACCTATGGCGATCGCCTGAACACTATTGAGAACGTGCGCAAAGCGGGTATCTCGGTGTGCAGCGGCGGTATCATTGGCCTGGGCGAGACCGACGATGACCGCATCGCCATGTTGCACGTGCTCAGCAATTTGCCGCAGCACCCAGAAAGTGTGCCGGTGAACGCACTGGTGCCTGTGGAAGGTACGCCATTGGCCGAGCAGCCGCGCGTGAGCGTGTGGGAAATGGTCCGCATGATTGCCACCGCCCGTATTCTGATGCCGAAGACCATGGTACGTCTCTCTGCTGGTAGACAGGAAATGCCGGTGAGCGAGCAGGCCCTTTGCTTTTTGGCCGGAGCCAACTCCATCTTCTCGGGTGACAAACTCCTGACCACGCCCAACCCAGGCTTCGCCGATGACAAAGTCATGTTTGAGTTGTTAGGCTTAACTCCCCGTAAATCATTCAAAGCCGAAACAGCCTGCGGCGGAACCGTGGATGCGCCGGCCGAGGCCGTTGTAGCAGCCGAATAACCTATTGCCATGAAGGTGCCGGAACGTCTGCTGCGCCAGCTGGAATCCAGAGTTCAGAAAGGAACCCTCCGGAGTCTCCTCAGCCCGCCCGCGGGGCTGGTAGACTTCAGTTCCAATGATTACCTGGGTCTGGCGGCATCAGAGGTTCTGGCCCAAAACATAGCCGAAGAACTAGGAAATCAACCGGCCCACGGTGCTACCGGCTCCCGTCTGCTGAGCGGCAATACCGCTTACGCCCAAGCGCTAGAGGAAGAACTCGCGCGTTTTCACCGCGCGGAGGCTGCTTTGCTGTTCAACTCCGGGTACGCGGCCAACTGCGGATTCTTCTCCGCCGTTCCGCAGCGCGGCGATACCATTCTCTATGACGAAGCCAGCCATGCTTCCATGAAAGAAGGCATCCGGCTGAGTTTCGCGCAGAGTTTCCCGTTCCGCCATAACGATGTGGAGGACCTCCGCACCAAACTGAAGCGGGCGCAAGGCGATGTCTACGTTGCTGTGGAGTCTTTGTACTCCATGGACGGCGACTTCGCTCCGCTACCGGAACTGGTAGGTTTGTGCCAGGAACAAGGCTTGTACCTGGTGGTAGACGAGGCGCATTCCAACGGATTGTACGGCGAGAAAGGCGAAGGACTGGTTTCCGCCCTGCAATTGGAAAACCAGGTGTTTGCCCGGGTGATGACCTTTGGGAAAGCCATTGGCTGCCACGGCGCGGCCGTTGTTGGACCTAAGGAGTTGCAGCAGTTTCTGCTCAATTTCAGTCGGCCTTTCATCTATACCACCGCCCTGCCTTTGGCCTCCCTGGTGGCAATCAAACAAGCGTATCACCTCCTGCCCGGGCTCAGCAAGGAGCGGGAACACGTGCAGGAACTGGCCTCCTTTTACCAGTCGCTGATCCGATCCCAAGGCCTTTCTGAGCCGTTTTCAAGAAATCAGCCCCAAAACGGAAGCCCCATTCAGGCCTGGCAGATGGCAGATCCTACCATACTTCGGCATTTAGCCCAAACCATTCAGGCGGCGGGTTTTGATGTACGGCCGGTGTTCAGCCCCACGGTCCCGGCCGGCAAAGAGCGGCTGCGGCTGGTGCTGCACGCCTTCAATACCCCCGCACAAGTAGAAGAATTATGCAAGCTGCTTTTCCAGCATACCCCAAAAGATATTTCGTTTCAGGCATAGGCACCGACGTAGGAAAGACGGTAGCCGCCGCCATCCTCACCGAAGCCCTGCAAGCCGATTACTGGAAACCCGTGCAGGCGGGTAATCTGGAGGATTCTGACACGCACACCGTCCGGAGTCTGGTTTCCAATCCCTGCACAGTTTTCCATCCGGAGGCCTACCGTTTGCAGATGCCGGCCTCCCCGCACACTGCCGCCGCCGCCGAGAAAGTGCGTCTGTCACTAGATCAGATCACTTTACCCCAAACCCAAAACCACCTGATTGTGGAAGGGGCGGGCGGACTGATGGTGCCTTTGAACGAGCGTGAACTGGTTCTTGATTTAATTCAGAAACTGCAACTGGAGGTGGTGCTGGTGTCCAGGAACTACCTGGGCAGCATTAACCATACGCTCACTTCTTTGGAGGTGCTGAAGTACCGAAACATACCCGTAGCCGGAATCATCTTCAACGGCGAACCCAATGCTTCTACCGAGGAGTTTATCCTGAATTACTCCCAATTACCGGCTTTGCCCAGAATTGTGCAGGAAGAAACCCTCAACCAAGCCACCATTCGGAGGTACGCCCAAACGTTTCAAGAATACTTTACCCAACATGCAAAATAGCCTCTCTGCCCGCGACCAACAGGTGAACTGGCACCCGTACACCCAGATGCAGACCGCTCCGCCCCCCATTGGGGTAGTGCGAGGTGAAGGTGCCCTGCTGTTTACCGAGGACGGAAAAGAATACATTGACGCGGTTTCTTCCTGGTGGGTGAACATCCACGGGCACGCGCATCCGCACATCGCGGAGCGGGTGAGCCAGCAGTTGCGCACCCTGGAGCACGTTATCTTCGCGGGGTTTACCCATGCCCCGGCAGTGGAACTCTCTGAGCGGCTCCTGAAGCTTTTGCCGCAAAACCAAGCCAAAGTATTCTATACCGATAACGGTTCTACTGCGGTAGAGGTGGCCTTGAAAATGGCTTTGCAGTACTGGCACAATCAGGGCATCAGCAAGACTAAGATCATCGCGTTTGAAGGCAGCTACCACGGCGATACCTTCGGGGCGATGTCGGTGAGCGAGCGTTCGGTGTTCACGCGGCCGTTTCAGCAGTATTTGTTTGACGTGGAATTCCTGCCGGTTCCGGTGCCGGGCAAAGAAGAGCAGACCATTGCCCACCTGGAAAACCTGCTCGCGCGGGAAGACATTGCCGCCTTCATCTATGAGCCACTAGTGTTGGGCACAGCTGGAATGGTGATGTACTCGCCTGCCGTTCTTGACCGTTTGATGCAACTCTGCCGTGAAAAAGGCGTGCTCCTCATTGCCGATGAAGTCATGACCGGGTTCGGGCGCACGGGCAAACGCTTCGCCAATGATTACCTGACCCAGCAGCCAGACATTATGTGTTTCTCCAAGGGCCTTACCGGCGGTACCATGGCTTTGGGCGTTACCACCTGCACGCAAGAAATTTACGCCTCTTTCCTGAGCGAAGACAAAACCAAAACCCTTTACCACGGCCATTCTTACACGGCAAATCCGGTTGCCTGCGCCGCCGGCCTGGCCAGCCTGGACCTGGTGGAGAGACCCGAGTTCCTGCAAGACCTGGAGAGAATCAGCCACGCGCACGCTGCTTTCGCGCAAAGCCTGATCGGGAAGCCCGGCATCAAGGAATGTCGCCAAACCGGTACTATTCTGGCCGTGGAGTTTGAAGTGGGGCAAACCTCCTATTTCCATTCCCTGCGTGATCAGTTGTATAATCTAGCACTGGAGAACGGAGTGCTGCTGCGGCCATTAGGGAACATTATCTATGTGCTGCCTCCTTATTGCATCACCCAGGCTCAGCTTCAGCAGGTGTACAGTGTCATAGAACAAATGCGAGAACTGGTTTCTTAGGCCATTTTCAGCTTCTTTTCAGGAAAACAACCCAAAAACAGATGAGTACAGCGCGGGAACAGGAATGGATTGTGGTGAGAGGAATAGGCTCTGTCTCAGGGTTGGGCGGGACCACGGAGGAAATCATGGCCTCTTACACCAGCGGGAAAACGGCTTTCATCTCGCTTCCCCACTTAGGGACAGATTTACCGGTAGCCCCCCTCTCCTTTTCCGCCGAGGCTCAGTTAAAGGCCCTCTTGCAGGAGAATGCCACTTACGCCACCCTGGACCGTTCCGTCCAATTAGCGATTCTGGCTTCGCGTCAGGCAGTGGCGCAGGCAGGCTGGCAGATGGAGGACGAAATACCCGTGGGAGTGAACATAGGTTCTTCGCGCGGAGCTACGGGTCTTTTTGAGCATCATTTTTCAGAATTCCTGCAAAACCCGGAACAGCGCCTTTCGCCGGGTGTCTCGCCTAGTACCACCTTGGGCAACGTGGCCAGTTGGGTAGCCAATGATGTGCAGGCCCGTGGTCCGATGATCAGCCATTCCGTGACCTGTAGTACGGCTTTGCAGGCCTTCGCCAATGGGTTGGCGTGGCTCAGATCTGGCATGGCGAAACGCTTTCTGGTGGGCGGTTCCGAGGCTCCTCTTACTCCTTTCACCTTGGCGCAGATGAAATCTATTGGTATCTACTCCAAATATGCCGCCCAAGACCTTCCCTGCCGACCATTAAATAAGGAAAGCAACACGTTTGTATTAGGCGAAGGCGCTGCCGTTTTTGCCCTGGAAATCATGAATCGGGCGGAAATGGAACAGGCAGGGTTGACCGAGGTGATGGTTGTGGAAGCCGTAGGCATGGGCTATGAACGCAGCCCTTCCAAGACAGGCATTACAAGCGAAGGGCATCATTTCCAACTAGCCATGCGCGATGCGCTTCGGCAAGCCAAACTCACCCCCTCCGAAATGGACGCAATTGTGCTGCACGCCCCGGGCACCAAAGCCGGTGATGCGGCTGAATTATATGCTATTGAACAGATTTTTGGCACGAAGCGGCCTGCTTTCTGCACCAATAAACAGCAGATTGGGCACACCTTAGGTGCTTCAGGAGCTTTGTCGGCAGACCTGGCTGTCCGGCTTTTGCAGGGCTTACGACCTGGTTATCTAAATTGCATTTCAGGCACTTTTCTAAGGCCTTTGTCTAAACTGCTCATAAATGCTGCAGGCTTTGGAGGTAATGCAGCAAGCTTGATTCTAAGCAAAATAATCATATAATAAACTATATATAATAATATATAAACTTATCTGTTTACAGGGCCAAAAAACTCATTCATCCGCTTAAACACCCGTTTTATCGAAAAAACAACAACCTAGCTCCGTATTTACCGTTTCTTGATTTAAGTCAATTTTCAGCTCAAATCATTAAACTGTAGGTACATGGTCTTGGTTCGTAAGCCTATTTTTTTGCACATACTCAATTTGTTGGCCGGATATACATAAGCTGAATTATATTTTCCAAAGGTACATTCATCGAATAAAATCCCCGGTCTATCCCTGTTAGATAGCTTTGCACTGTCATTTAGACGTATTCTATCACCTCATTTTGTAGAGATGCAAAAAACCTTTACCTATCCCCCTAAACATATTTTTAGGATTTTTTTAAACTCTGTCTTATTCTTCCTCTTTGTACTGGTGTTTCAGGCTAACGCCCAGACACCAGGGTTTATCTTTCAGAAATCATTAAGCCCTGGCCCCACGGTGCTGGACCCTAATGGCGATGGGTATGTATCAAAATTCAGAACCGGATTTGTTGGCACCAATGACATGGGTACCAACAGTGAGATCACATACCGGTTTCTGCCCCAAATGCCTTCTCCGTCGGGTCCTGAGCCCTTGAATGACTTGGTGACCGGGTCAAACGGGGGCCATACAGATTTAGCCAATGTTCCCTTGGGTATGTATTACAATGGGAACCAGTTGTTGTTCAGGGCAAGATTGGGGGGGAACTCCACAGCCTCCAAAGGATATAGCTTCTTGCTGGATACTGATGGGGTCTTCAATAAACAGAAACTGGCGGATGGTACGCTGGTAGATTATACCACACCATCTAAAGTAACCAACTTAGGGTTTGAGTACGAAGTAGTTCTAGCCCTTAACTTTGATGTAATTGTATATCGCCACAAAGGAAGCGGGGATACCGGTGACCCTATGTCAAGCAACGTCATTTGGCGGGGTAGTGCAAATGGTGGTTACAACAAATATTTTCAGAAATCTATGGCTGCCACCACTGCCGGTGGCGATGCCGATTACTTCTTTGACTTCTACGTTCCACTTTCTGCCTTCAGCGCAGACGGTAGTGTAGGTATTTCGCCTACCACTCCTATGCGGATTAGTGGCTCTACCGTTACCAGTGCGCAAACTGGATTGGAAGGAACTATATCAGATATCGGCGGCGTGGATGATAAAAAATATGGAAACGACAAAATCAGAATCTGGAAAGAGCTGATTCCCGCCTTTCCTCCAACCTCCCCTCAGGATATACAGAACGGTGATTTCTGCCAATCAGCCGCTCCTGCAGCCCCTGTTATTTCAACCGCTGGGGGCCTCAGAACTACAACAACTGTTATTACGGGTACGTCCACTGAAAATGGTGGTACCATTAGAATTTACAGAAATGGGGTGGAAATCATTGCCACAAGTCCAGTTACAGTTTCTGGTGGTAATTGGTCCTTTCCATTGCCTTCAGGTACCACACTGGCCTTGAATGATAAAATTACTGCCAAAGTAACCAGGCCGGCAGCGTCTCCATGTCCTGAACTAACATCGGTTTCATCTGCCACTGCTACAGTGGGTACGGTTCAATATGGAACTTGTACGGCTGTGGCACCTATCATTATAAGTGTTAGTGGAAAAGATATTTTAGAAGGTACCACTATTTACCCAGGCGCTGAAATCAGGATTTACAAAGACGGTATTTATTATGCTAGCGTGACTTCAAACACTACGCCAACAACAGTGGGAGGAAACATTTATAGCTGGACTTATAACAATAATACATATCCAAGAGATTTTGGGTACCCAAGGGACGCAAATGGTGAAGGTGCCTCTAGAGATTATGCCGCTGTTAATGCAACTGTAACACCAGTGAATGGATGTCAGTCAAAGAGGTCAAACACACATTACATGAACTCTACGGCTGTAGATTCATCTACGCCTAACACTAGTACGGAACCTCAGTCAACCCTTACGCCTACCGTATCAACAACTTGTATTCCTGTTGGTTCTCGCTACATAAATGGATTGGCTGAACCCGGCGCTCTGATATTCATGTATATAAACGGTGTGCCATTAAATGCTAACGTAGATGGAGGTCTGGGTACAATTAACAATGTAACTACAGGTGGGAGGACTCCAATCACTTACACAGCCCATGTTGCAACTGCTATGGGTCCCATTACGAATAGTGCATCCAACACAAACACAGGATCCTGGACAGTAGATATTTCTACTTACAACTTACAAGCAGGTGATAAAATCTCTTTTAGAGCTGCAGTTGCCAACAATACAGTAGGTAGCGGTAACAAGGTAATGTACCCTAGTAATTATGAAGGGCTTTCTGCTGCTACCACAGAATTGGAAGTAGGCGTTTGTATTACTGCCACCCCAGTTATTAATACTACATCTCCTTGCCCTACTACCACTACCATTTCAGGTACATCTCCTGAGAACGGATCATTTGTGACCGTATACCGGAGGGTTGGTTCAGCAGTTGACCGGACAGTGGATACCCGAATTACAAATCCGGTAGAAGTTGTGAATGGAGGCTGGACAGCCAATATCCTTACCGGGTTCACTCCTGCACCAGGAAGCATTTTATATGCTGTAGCCACTGCTCCAAACAAAACAGAAAGCGGAATTTCAAACCTGGCCACCGTTACAATACCGAATACTGCGGCAAGTTATGGCTTAGTGCTAAACCCAATTAAAGAAAGAGCTACCACCATCACGGGTACTTCCACTATCAATGGTACGGGTACCGTTTATGTCTACATTGATGGAACCAGGATTGCCGGTACAGCTACGGTATCTTCCAACGGATCCACCGCTGCCCAATGGAGTATCTCCATCACTTCAGCGAACCAATTGAACCTTGCGGCAGGTGTTCAGGTGACTGCTTCTATTCTGCCAAGCACTCCAACAGGAACCTGTGAAAGTCAGCAGACCGCTCCTCAGATTGTTTCCTGTTATGCTCCTTCTTCCAGCCCCGTTATCTCTACCACATCTCAAACCATTTGCCGTGGCAATGTGGCTACTGTGACTATTAGCGGAGTAGAAAATGGAGTTGCTTACCAGCTATTTAATGGAGAAACGGCAACTGGCCCATCTGCTGTTGGAGATACCACTTCAGCAAATACCACTTTGATTTTGACTTCCGGCGCCCTTACCTCAACAACCGCTTTGAAAGTGAGAGCCTACCGTATTGGAAGCACCGCTTGTACCGTCACTTTGAATGGCTCCGCTGTGGTGACCGTGAATCCAGGCCCGACTGCTTTTAACGTGACGCCTACCAACTTGTCCATCTGTAACGGAGGAACCGCTACTGTGTCGCTTTCTGGTTCTGAGGCAGGTGTAAGCTACCGTATCCAGGTGTACGATGCCAACACTGACACCTATGTGAACAGTGGAAACGCCGTTGCGGGAACAGGAAGCGCCATCACCTTGACAACTGCGGCCTTAAGTACCACCGGAACTTTCAAAGTAGTGGCTACCTCCAGCTCCTGTACAGTTGATATGGGGAATACTTTCACGGTTTTCGTGCCTTCTAATACATTGACGCTCTCACCTGCCACCCGGTCTATCTGTAGCGGCTCCACTGCATCAGTAACCATCAGGTCTTCTCAAACAGGAGTTACCTACCAGCTTTTCAATGGCACTACTGCCTCGGGGAGCGCCGTGGCGGGTAACGGAGGTGACATCACCCTTACCTCAGCAGCTCTGACCACAGCAGGCACTACCACTTTCAGAGTGGTAGCCACCACTTCAAACCCTGCTTGTAGCGTTGATCTGTCCCAAACTTTCGCGGTAACGGTTACTTCTGCCCTAACCACCCCAACTATTGCCTTAACCTCCAGCAACCCTGTCTGCGATGGCGGTACCGCTTCCATTCGCGTGACCAACTCGCTATTGGGTGTTACCTACCAGATCTACAACGGAAATTACACCAGCGGTTCTTCTGCAGTGGGCACAGGCGGCGACATAGTGCTTACTTCTGCCGGCTTAACGGCCAGCACCACATTGACCGTAAGAGCAAGTAATTCTTGTGGCAACTCCCTTACAAGTGCTGGTGTTGCTGTTACCGTTAATACAATCCAGGCTTATACCATTTCACCCACCAGCACCACTATCTGCTCCAGCGGCACGGTAACCCTAACGTTAGCCAACTCCTCACCAAACACCACTTACACCCTGAAATACTATGATCGAGTGACAAGAACCTTTGTAGATTTCAACCCGGTTGTTTCAAGGGTAAATGGCTCTGGGGCTTCTGGTGCTTTAACGTTTCCCACTCCTACTTTGTCAGCTAATGCAACATTGAAAATAGTAGCCACTTCAGGGGGCTGCAGCAAAGACATGCTGAACACCGTAGATGTGGTGGTTTCTTCCACTGCAGTGACATTCTCTACATCAACCCAAACAATTTGTTCCGGATCTGCCGCTACTGTTTCCATTTTGAATTCTCAATATGGCGCCGTATACCAACTGCAAACCGTCACCGGAACAGGACCTACGTATACCAACACGGGAACGTCAGTCATTGGTACAGGTGGTGATATTACCTTAACTTCCGCTGTATTCAATGCGAATGGTACCAACACCTTGCGTGTACTGGTGACACCAAGTAATTGCCCTGCCTTTGGCTCCTCTACCTTTCCAGTTACTGTTGCTTCGCCAACTGCACAAACGGTAACCAGGGATACACCCGCTTCCATCTGTTCAGGTAGTACAACTACCCTTTCCTTAGCAACTTCAGAGCTTGGAGTGACCTATCAGATCTATGCGAACAATGAGGCGATAGGCTTACCGGTACAAGGTACCGGCGGAAAGATCTCATTGACTACCTCTCCGCTAACGGCCAGTACCACCCTGAAGGTAGTAGCTAGCAAATCTGGATGCGGTAATGTAGATATGACTAACACGTACCTGATAACTGTAGGGACTCCAAGTACGGTCTATACCGTTTCTCCTGCCTCCAACAGCATCTGTGCTAACGGAACCGCTCAGGTTACCTTATCAGGTTCTCAAAGCGGTGTGTACTACCAACTATACAATGGTAATACTGCCACGGGAGCACAGGTTTTAGGTAACGGCAATGCCATCACCTTAATGTCTGGTGTTTTAACTTCAAATGCTACCCTAACGGTAGTGGCACTTTCTTCCAGTGCCTGCGGCAACGTGACCATGGACGGATTTTCTGCTGTAACTGTGGCTCCTCAACCCCTAAAGCCAACCCTAACCGCAAACGCCTCTTCTATATGCAGCGGCGGAAGTGTTACCTTCACGGTAGGGAACTTGGTGAACGGGGTCACTTACCAGCTATACAAGGATGGGGTTGCTCAAGGAAGCCCCCTTACTTACAATGGATTTAACACCATTTCTTTCACTGCTACTGGCTTAACTGCAAGTGCTACCTTTACCATTAGAGCTTCTAGTGGAACCTGTACAGCAGTTAATTCTGATGCTTCAACTGTCACCGTCTCACCTACCCCATTGTCGGCTACCATCAGTACTACCGTGGCAGCTATCTGTGGCAGCGGTAACGCAACAATCTCGGCTACCGGCAATCTGGTAAATAATGTTTCTTACCGACTTTTCAGAAACGGAGTAGCAGAAGGAAACCCCATTACCTATAATGGAAGCAACTCTGTTTCTTTTGAAGTATCTGTAAGTGCAACAGCTAAATTCACCATTGTGGCATCCAGTGCCTCCTGCCCTTCTGCCACTTCCAATGAAGTTACCGTAACGGTAAATCCGGCGCCAACGGCCCCGGCTATAACAACAAGCAACTCTGGAATTTGTGGCAGTACTCCGGTTACCATTAGCGTTACTTCGCCTGTAAATGGATACAGCTACCAATTGTTTTTTAATGGAAATCCTAGTGGTTCACCCGTTGTAGCAATTGGGCAGGTTACTTTCACGGCATCAGTGGCTGGAACGTACAGAGTGCGCGCTACTTCCAACAGCTGTGAGAGCCCCTTATCTAATGAAGTATCTATTACTTCAACACCTGAATTCACGGCAAATGCTGGTCCAGATAAAGTTTTTTGTTCAACCAATGTCCAGGGAAGCAAAACAGTATCCCTTGAAGCAACCACAGCGCCAACCGGAACGACGGGAAATTGGACTGTAGTCTCTCAACCAACCGGTTCAGGAACCCCTGTGTTTGCGGATGCCTCAAACCCTACTACCACTGTGTCCGGTTTGAATTCCGGAGATTACATTTTCAGATGGACGGTATCTTCTACATCGTGTGGTTCAAAATCGGATGAGGTAACCATCACCATGGAATGTGAAGCGGTGATTGTTTCTTCTATGGAACCTAAACCAGTAACTGATTACCAAGACGGAGAAGTACTTTTCACCTTCGGGGACAATGATGCTCCAATAACTAGTTATTCGATTGTAGGTGATTATTCCATCCCGGGAGTATCTTATAAGCTGGAAGGTGGCCAGTTGAAGATGTATGTCAGCAATCGTAGTCTTTTGAAATCAGAGGTATATTCTCCAACTATCAATACTACAGATGCCAACGGGGGTAGTTCAACGCTTACACCAAACGTGATCATCGGCACCCCGCTACCCGTAACATTGACTTCTTTCAGGGCTACAGCCACTAACAATGGTGTTCAACTGAATTGGACCACCGCCTCAGAAAAAGACAATGACTACTTCCAGGTAGAGCGCAGCCTTAACGGAAAGACCTTCGCCAGCATCGGCCGAGTACAAGGAAACGGAAATAGCAACGTGATGAAAAACTACACCTTCACGGATGCTTCTGCCCCGGCAGGTGCCGTGTACTACCGCCTGAAACAGGTTGATTATGATGGGAAGTTTGAGTACAGCAAAACCATTTCGGTGAATGCTACCGCCAGCAAAGCCGCAGCTCAGGTGGCAGTAGTTCCAAACCCGTTCACGCAGAACCTGTCCTTCTCTATCAACAGCTCAGAAACCAGAAAAGTACAGGTAGTGCTGCTGGATCTGAACCAAAAACTGATTTACAGGGAAGAGGTGGAAGTTTCAGCAGGCAAGGTAACCCTCACCAAGGATCTGTCTAAGATTGCCAATGGGGTGTACCTCCTGAAAGTGACCGGATCTTCATTGTCTGAGGTGATCAGAGTGGTGAAGAAAGATTGATTTAGATAAACCTTGGGTAAGACCCCACCCCTGCTCATGAAAAAATGCAGAGGGTGGGGTTTTCTTTTAGTAATCGCTTATGATTTAGTAAATTCGCAGGTTTTATTTAAGATCTATGAAAATCATGAAATTTGGGGGCACCTCCGTAGGCTCAGCCGAGCGCATGGGTGCCGTCTCACAACTGCTTCCAGCTGAGGAGCCGGTGATTGTGGTTTTGTCTGCCATGTCAGGCACTACCAACCACCTGGTGCAGATTGGACAGCAACTGGCCGAGGCTGACCAAGCCCAGGCAGAATCTCTCACAAATCAATTGGAGCAACACTACTACAAGGTGATTGCTGACTTATATAAACAGGACACATCCAAGGACAAGGCCAAACAGGTAATTGACACGGTTTTCGCCGACATCAGAGCTTGCTTCAACCACCCGTATTCTGCGGTATCTGAGAAAATCATTCTGGCGCAGGGCGAGCTTTTGTCAACGCAACTGTTCCAGCTGTTTCAGGAGGAAAACAACATTCCTTCTGTGTTGCTGCCTGCCCTGGAGTTCATGCGCATTACGCCAGATGAAGAGCCTGACCATGCCTATATCCGGGAACACATCCAGCAGCAACTGGCAAAATACCCGGACAACAAGTTATTCATCACCCAAGGATACATCTGCCGGAACGCTAAGAACGAGATAGACAACCTGAAGCGCGGGGGCAGCGACTATACGGCTTCCATCATTGGGGCGGCCGTGAAAGCCTCTGAGATCCAGATCTGGACCGATATCAACGGCATGCACAACAATGATCCCCGGTTTGTGAAGAACACCTACCCTATTGCCGAGTTGTCGTTTGACGAGGCGGCGGAGTTGGCGTACTTCGGGGCAAAAATCCTGCACCCGTCCAGCATTTTGCCGGCGCAGCAGCACAACATTCCCGTGCGTCTGCTCAATACCATGGAGCCGGAAGCCGCCGGAACTACCATTTCTTCCAAGAAAACCGGGAACCAGTTCAAAGCGGTAGCCGCCAAAGACGGCATCATTGCCATCAAGATCAAATCCAGCCGCATGTTGCTGGCGTACGGCTTCCTGCGCAGCGTTTTTGAAGTGTTTGAACGATTCAAGACGCCAATTGACATGATCACTACCTCTGAGGTAGCCGTGTCTCTGACCATTGATAACCCAACTTACCTGCCCGAAATCACCGAGGCTTTGCAACGGTTCGGGACAGTAGAGATTGACACCGAGCTCACCATCATCTGCGTGGTTGGCGACTTCATGGAAGATAGACCAGGGGCTGCTCTACGCGTGCTGCAATCCCTGAAAAACATTCCTTTGCGCATGATTTCTTACGGCGGAAGCAGCAATAACATCAGTGTGCTGGTGAATACCACGCAAAAAGTGGAGTCCTTAGTGGCTATCAATGAAGGCGTATTCCAGGAAAAGGAGGAAAACCATGCTTAAAGAACATTTGCAAACGTTCTCTCAGCACCAAACTCCTTTCTACGCGTACGATCTTTCCCTTCTGCGGCAGACCTTAGACGCTGCCCAAACCGAGGCGGGGAAATACGGCTTTCACATCCATTACGCTCTGAAAGCAAACGCCAACGCACCTATTCTGGCCGAGATCCGGGAAAGAGGCTTTGGGGCGGATTGCGTGAGCGGCAACGAGGTGAAACGTGCCCTGGAAGCGGGTTTCCAGCCCGAGCAGGTGGTATTTGCCGGCGTGGGTAAATCAGATGCGGAGATCAACTTTGCCCTGGATGCGAACATCTTCTGTTTTAACTCAGAATCGGTGCAGGAGCTGGAAGTAATCCAGGAGCTGGCCGCTGCTAAAGGGAAAGTAGCCCAGGTAGCCTTGCGCATCAACCCCAACGTGGATGCCTACACCCACAAGCACATCACCACGGGTCTGGAGGAAAACAAATTCGGGATCAATGTGTGGGAGCTGGAGGAGCTGGTCCCCAGGTTTGCCGAGTGGCCCAATCTGAAACTGATTGGCCTGCACTTCCACATCGGGTCCCAGATCACTGACCTGCGGGCCTTCGAGAACCTGTGCGCCCGGGTTAATGAACTGCAGCGGTGGTTTGAAGAACGCGGCATGGTGTTCCCGCACCTGAACGTAGGCGGCGGATTGGGCGTGGATTACCGTTCACCGGAGGAAAACCCAATTGCTGATTTCGCTACGTATTTCGGGATTTTTGACCGATTGCTGGAGAAACGCGAAGGCCAGGTAGTTCACTTTGAACTAGGCAGAGCTCTGGTGGCCGCCAGTGGTAACCTGATCTCCAAGGTACTGTACATGAAACATGGGCAGAAAACCAACTTTGTGATTCTGGATGCGGGCATGACCGAACTGATGCGTCCGGCGCTGTACCAGGCCTATCACAAGATTGAGAACCTGACCAGTGACCTGCCAGCCAAGACATACGATGTGGTGGGTCCTATCTGCGAATCTACCGATTGCTTTTCTAAAGGAACCGAACTCCCAGAAACCAAGCGCGGCGATTTAGTAGCCATCAGAACCGCCGGAGCCTACGGCGAAGTGATGGTGTCTGAATACAACCTGCGAGACAGAGTTCAGGCAATCTATCTTTCCTAGTTAAAAAGGAACCAACATAAAGTCCGTTTTGGGCTAGTTTCATGAAAACTACCCTAAAACGGACTTTTTTTATTTACCCTTAAAAGCTACAACTGCGTTGCCAATCAATCTTGGTTAGATTTACAAGCGAAACTTTCCCTCTAATCTAAATCAATCCTGTTTTCAGGCTGTTTTGCTGATATCTGCCTTAAAACGGAAACGCCCGGCAAAACAGCCAGGCGCCTACGCATTGAAACGAACTAATAAAACAAGCTATCTTTCTAGGGCACTAGCCCATTTTCTTCTCCAAGGATCAGGCTACTCTTTAAGAAATAGCCACTCTTTCCCTTACTTTTTTCACGTTGGCGTTCACGAAATCAGAAGACAGGGCCATTACGTAAGCTCCCGCTTTTCTGATCAGTTCCTGCGATTTGATGAGGCTTCCCAGGGAAACCGTACCAATCAAGCTGAACGAATCGGCTCCTCTTTGCACATTCTGCAGGTTGGTTAATCCCAGTTCCACTACCAGATCTGGCTCGCTGCTGCGCAGGTATACTTCAAACTGGAAGTCTAAAGCCAGCGCCGGAGCATTGGTGGTCTTGTTTAGTTTCTTGTACCCGTAAGAGTAGCCGTTGGCAATGGAAACGATGTCTGACAACACCGCGGCCCCTGTTGGGTGACCACCTGCGCCTTTGCCTTTGAAAAGCTGAGGCCCGGCGTAGACACCCTGTACCACCACTCCGTTGAACTCCTGCTCCACGCCGTACAGATCATCCGTAGAATCTACCAGGCTTGGCAGTACCACCGGCACCAGTTCTCCGTCCGGAGTCTGGTGCACTGAGGCCACCATCTTGATGACAGATTCGTTTTGCTTCGCGAATTCCCAATCCTGCTGATCTAGGAAATCAATACCAAAGAAGGCGACTTCTTCTGGCGACAAGGTTCTCCCAAAAGCGTGCGCCGTTAAGATGCATAGCTTGTGGCGCGAATCGGCGCCGGCTACATCCAGCCACGGGTCCAGCTCCGCAAAGCCTTTGTCCTGGGCTTCTTTCAGGGCTTCTGAATACGCTTTCTGCTTTTTGAAGATCTGGCTCAGGATGTAATTGGAAGAACCGTTCAGGATGCCGTGCACCCGGTCTAAGGGTTCATTGGAAAAATATTCTTCTACCGTTCTAATAATCGGGATTCCGCCCGCTACCGCTGCCTCGTACAACAATACGCCGCCAAACTCATTTTGCAGCGCCAGCAGTTCCGGCAAGTGATACGCCACCAGTTTCTTGTTTGCGGTTACCACTTTTTTACCCCGTCTGAGCGCCTCAGAGACAATGGTGTACGCTTCAGAAGCATCACTAATGGCTTCCACCAAAATATCCAGGGTTGCATCTTCCAGTACTTCCTCCCAGTCATAGGTGAAGCTTTCTGAGGGTAACGGACGCAATTTATTTGGGTCTTTCACGCAAATTCGGTCAACTTTGTAGGGCAGTCCTTCCTCCCGCGATAAAATATCATACAAGCCTTGACCAACGCAGCCAAACCCAAACAAGCCGATTTTTAGAAGACGGTGGGAATCCATGTTTTTCGCTTTTGTTTTTTCTGTAAAAAGATTTCTAAGTGGAGCGCTATCTGATCGGTTTCCAACAGGAACCCGTCGTGTCCAGCCTCTGATTGTATTACCTGGAAAACGGCGTTAGGGATGTAGCGGGCAACAAACCGTTGTTCGTTAAGCGGGAACAACTGATCTGTGTTCACGCCAATGATAAGCGTTTGTGCCTGTACCAACCGCAGGGCCTCTTCTATACTGCTTCTGTCCCGACCCACGTTGTGGCTGTCCATCATTTTAGTCAGCTGCCAGTAAGAAAAAGCATTGAACCGTTTGGCTAATTTCTCCCCCTGGTAGCGCTGATAGCTGGCCGCACGGTAAATTCTCTTCAACTCATCAGACCCTTCTTTCTGGGCCTGGTTGTAAGAATTGTAGTTGCGGTAAGACAACAACGCAACAGAACGGGCAGTTTTCATTCCCTCCAGGCCGGCATCATCGGTGGCCAATTGCCAGGTAACGTCCTGCTCAATGGCCATGCGCTGGCTTTCATTCAGGGCAATGGCCCACGGAGTCTGACGGGCATTGGCGGCTACCTGCACCAGCTTTCTGGTAACATATGGGTATTCTACGGCCCATTCCAAGGCCTGTTGGCCACCAATTGAACCGCCAATCAGTACATCAATCTGCTCAATATCTAAATGCTCCCGCAGGGCATCAAACGCCCGCACGGTATCTCTGATGGTCAGGGTTGGGAATGCATGGTAATAAGGCTTCCCGGTATCTGGGTTCAGACTCAGCGGACCGGTAGAACCATAGCAACTGCCCAGAGAGTTGGCGCACACAATGAAGTGTTTGGCCGGGTCAAAGGTTTTTCCTTCGCCAAACAAGTCACCCCACCAGTCTTTCACAAAAGCATTGCCGGTAAAGGCGTGGCATACCCACACCACGTTGCTTTTGTCTTCGTTCAGGGTGCCCCAGGTGGTATAAAAGAGTTGGAAGCCGGGCAATGTTCGCCCGGACTCCAATTGAAATTCATCTGTATAATTAAAAACGCGTCCTCTTAACATTTCTGTTACTCACTTATAAAGTGGCCTCCAACTTTGGTTCCCGTACTTTCACTTTGGCAAACGCCTGTTCAAAATCTGCTTTAATGTCATCCAGGTGCTCAATCCCCACTGATACCCGCAGGAAGGTTGGGTTCACCCCCGCCGATAGCTGCTCTTCCTCTGAAAGCTGCTGGTGAGTAGTAGAGGCCGGATGAATAATGAGGGTTTTGGCATCTCCTACGTTAGCCAGGTGGCTTACCAGTTCCAGGCTGTTCACAAACACCTCGGCTTCCTCTTTGCCTCCTTTTAGGTTGAAGCTCAGTACCCCGCCAAAACCACGCTTCAGGTATTTCTTGGCTAGCTCGTGGTAAGGACTGGAGGCCAAGCCCGGATAATTCACGCTTTCTACCAGCGGATGCTGCTCCAGCCACTGGGCTAATTCCAGCGCATTTTGCACCGTGCGGTCTACCCGCAGCGAAAGGGTTTCCAGACCTTGGATCAATTGGAAGGAGTTGAAGGGGCTCAGGGCCGGGCCAAAATCACGAAGACCTTCTACTCGGGCTCTGATGGCGAAGGCGATGTTGCCAAATGGTCCGTTCTCGCCAAACACTTCCCAGAAGTTCAGGCCGTGGTATCCTTCAGAAGGCTCACTGAACTGCGGAAATTTGCCGTTGCCCCAGTTGAAGTTACCTCCGTCTACAATCACGCCGCCTACGGTGGTACCGTGTCCGCCGATCCATTTGGTGGCTGAGGCGGTAACCACATTAGCTCCGTGCTCCAACGGACGGAACAGGTAACCACCCGCCCCAAAGGTATTGTCTACCACCAGTGGAATGCGGTGTCCGGCCGCAACAGCCGCGATTGATTCAAAATCAGGAATGTTAAAGCGTGGGTTACCAATGGTTTCCAGGTAAATGGCCTTGGTATTTTCATCTATCAAAGAGGCATAGGTAGCTGGTTCGTCGTTCTTGGCGAAACGAACTTCAATACCCAAACGCTTGAAGGCCACTTTGAACTGGTTATAGGTACCGCCATACAGGTTGCTGGAGGTAACAAAATTGTCTCCCGCCTGCAGAATGTTGTTCAAAGCGATGAACTGCGCTGCCTGACCAGATCCTACTGCCACTGCCGCTACCCCGCCCTCCAACGCCGCGATGCGTTTCTCAAACACATCGGTGGTAGGGTTCATGATGCGTGTGTAGATATTCCCGAATTGCTTGAGGGCAAAAAGGTTAGCCCCGTGCTCGGCATTCTCAAACACGTAGGAAGTGGTCTGATAGATTGGAACTGCGCGTGAGCGAGTGGTTGGATCTATTTCTTGGCCAGCATGAAGCTGAAGGGTTTCAAAACGATATGAATTAGACATTATTATAGCCGGTTACAATTGAAAAATTGAACAATAACAAGAGCCCAGAAAACTAACAGATAGCAGAACTCCCCCTGCCGCTGCGCGTCAGGCCCTGAAAAACAAATATTTGAGAGTTAGGGATTAGCGACAACAGCAACCAATGCCCATAATGGACATGTCGCACATTCGCGAAATAGAAGAGATAATAAATTGAGGTGTTACACCTGTTGCCGGCATCTTCAGGCTCGGCGCTGCATTGCTAGAAGTGGGATTGAATTGTTTTTCCATCTTCGTATCAATTTATATTCCCCAGGTGGCAATATGTCCCCTGGGATCAGGAATTAGCACCTTACACGGCTGGTAGGTTGCTAGAGCTTCATTGAGCCTGTCTCTCCGCTCTTCTTTATAAATCAACTACCGGAATAATTGACTTGATGCTGCAAATCTATCAACGAAATCTTTAACCCCAAACAATTTTCAAAAAAATTTAAGAAAAATTTTCAAATACAAACAATTGTTAGTAAATGCAGTGCCCGGCAGCGCTATTCTCCTCACTTAAATATACTTGCCCCATTCCTATCCTTTCCTAACTTTGCCCCCTTAGTTATCTGCCATGCAAGCTTTAAAAGAAACCAACTTCAACTTCCCTATCCAGACGGGTTTTTACCGCGGAAAGGTGCGTGATGTATATTATTTCCAGGACAAACTGGCCATGGTGGCCACAGACCGTATCTCGGCCTTTGATGTGGTGCTGCCCCGGGCCATCCCTTACAAAGGACAAGTCTTAAACCAGATTGCCGCCTCTTTCCTGGCCGCCACCGCAGATGTGGTTCCCAACTGGGTGTTGAGCCATCCGGCACCAAACGTAACTATTGGCTGGCAGTGCGAAACCTTTAAGGTGGAAATGGTCATCAGAGGCTATCTGGCGGGCCACGCCTGGCGTGAATACAACGCCGGGAAGCGCACGCTGTGCGGGGTTACGCTACCCGAAGGTTTGAGAGAGAATGACCCTTTTCCGGAGCCCATCATCACCCCTACCACTAAGGCCGCCGAAGGCCATGATGAAGACATCTCGCGCGAAGAAATCCTAAAACAAGGTATCGTGTCTGAACAGGATTATGTCCAATTAGAGGCATACACCAGAGCGCTCTTCCAACGCGGCACTGAGCTGGCGGCAGAGCGTGGTTTGATCCTGGTAGATACCAAGTATGAGTTTGGGAAAGCCGATGGAAAAATTTATGTCATAGACGAAATCCATACGCCAGATTCTTCAAGATTCTTTTACTCAGAAGGTTATGAAGAACGGCAGGAAAGCGGCCAGCCGCAGCGGCAACTTTCTAAGGAGTTTGTACGTCAATGGCTCATTGAGAACGGTTTTCAGGGAAAAGAAGGACAACAGGTGCCAGAAATGACAGATGCGAAGATAACCGAGATCTCGCAGCGCTACATTGAATTATATGAGCAGCTGCTTGGCAAGAAATTTGAGCCGCAGGAATATGCGAGCCAACTTCAGGGGCTGGAACAAAGCATTGCCGACAACATTTTTTAACTTACATTGTTAAAGATATTCCACCAAAAATTGGTAGATTCGCACTCTAAACCTTTTTGCTGTTACTTATGAAGTACACAATTGATAAAAAAGAGAATTACACCATCATCACCATAGATGAAAAAAAACTAGACACCACGATCGCACCTGATTTGAAGTCTGAGTTTGTGAAGTTGAATGCAGAAGGTATTACCAACCTGATCCTGGATCTTTCTAACGTAAAATATACTGATTCTTCCGGACTTTCCTCTATCCTGATTGCCAATCGTCTTTGCAACTCTTCTGGAGGGGTTCTTATTTTAACTGGTTTGCAAGAGCACGTAACCAAACTGATCACTATCTCCAAGCTTGAATCTGTGCTGAACATCCTGCCTACGGTGGAAGAAGGCATTGACCGTGTGTTCCTCCACGAGATTGAGAGCGATCTTACAAAAAAAGAAGAATAGTTTCTAAGCGGGCCGCGGATTGGAATTTGAGCTGAAAATACTTGGGAGTTCCTCTGCCACCCCGTCTTTTGAACGACATCATACCGCACAGCTACTCACGATTGGTAACCAGATCAACCTGATAGATTGCGGAGAAGGTACACAAATGCAGCTGATGCGATACAAGATAAAGCATCAGCGCATTTGTAACATCTTTATTAGTCACCTGCATGGTGACCACTATTTTGGCTTACCGGGCCTGCTGTCTACCATGAACCTGCAACAGCGCACCGGTCCTATCAACCTCTTCGGCCCAAAAGGTTTAGCCGATATCCTTACACTTCAATTCAAATACGGTAACACCCAACTCCCTTACCATATCAACTTTGTGGAAGTGGATACTACCGTTTCCAAAAAAATATTTGAAGACAAATACCACACGGTGCATACGCTCCCTATGCAGCACCGTGTGCCTTGTTGTGGGTACCTGTTCAAGGAAAAACCCAAGCCCCGCCACTTATTGAAAGGCAAACTACCTGATTTCCTTACCCCACCCCAACTGGTACGCTTGAAATGGGGCGAAGACATCCGGAATGAGCAAGGCGAGGTACTGGTACGCAACGCAGAGGTCACCTCAGAACCCAAGCGCAGCCGTAGTTACGCCTATTGCTCAGACACCAGGTACAAAGAAGACATTCTGCCTTATGTACAAGGCGTGGATTTGCTGTACCATGAATCTACGTTCCTGAGCGACATGGAACACCGGGCCGCCCACACCTATCATAGCACCGCTGCCCAGGCCGCCACGCTGGCGGAAAAAGCCAGGGTAAAACGCCTGCTCATCGGGCACTTCTCCGCTCGCTACAAAGACCTGACTCCCTTATTGGAGGAAGCCCAGGCTATTTTCCCGAATACGGCTTTGGCTACAGAGGGGAAAACGATTAGCGTGTTGGAGTAGGGTTTGGGTTGTTGCTACCGTAGCTGCTGCTTGTCTATGGATTTATGGGCTGCTTTTTCCATAGTTAGCGGTATGCGCTCACGGCCGCGGGGCCCAGTCTTCCGCGCTCGCGCTGTACCAGCTTCCTTTGCTCCCGTTCGGTCGCAATGCCTGGCGGCACCGGAACCTGCTAAGGCGCTCGCCCGAAAGACTGGAATCGGGGAAAGTGGCAAAAGTGGCAAAAGCGGTGACGATGTTGGGCCTCGTAGAGACAAAGCACTGCCTTGTCTCCTGCACGCATTGCCTTTCCATGGTTCAAGTCTGTGACTTGGACCTACCATGATGGCAGTTTGTAACTGCTGTGAGGCGAAATCTAAGTCTCTATCGATTTAAGCCTGATTCTACCAAAACAGACAGAAAACAGTTTACCAGCCGAAACCAAGGCTTACTCTACCAGCCATTTTATTATTAGCAACTTTCTTTCATCTTTACAGTGCCAGAGAAACCTCTTCAAACTTTTCAACCTTCTTTAACATGCAGCAAATCGTTACAGAACCTACCCAGGTAGCGCATAAAAAGCGTCAACTGTTCATGGTATTATGCGGTATCTTTCTTACCAATGCGTTGCTGGCAGAATTGATTGGGGTGAAGATTTTCTCGGGGGAAGGGGTGTTTGGCCTGCCGGGCGCCCAGATTCCGGTGATGGGTACCAAGTTTGATTTTAACCTCACAGCCGGAGTAATCATCTGGCCCGTGGTGTTCATTACCACCGATATCATCAATGAATATTTTGGGAAAGAAGGCGTAAAACGGATCAGTTATCTCACTGCCGTTTTAATTGCCTATGCTTTCTTAGTGATTGTGGTAGCCACCGCCTTACCTCCTGCCCAGTTCTGGCAGGAAGTAAACAGCCAAGGGCCCAACGGCACCTCGTTTGATATGGACTATGCTTTCAATCGGGTATTCAGCCAGGGCTTGGGCATTATCATCGGTTCATTGGTAGCCTTCCTGTTGGGGCAGTTGCTGGATGCCCATGTGTTCCATTGGCTGAAGCGCCTGACCGGCAGCCAGAAGATCTGGCTGAGGGCCACCGGTTCCACCCTGGTCTCTCAGTTGGTGGACACAGTGGTGGTTCTTTTTATCGCTTTTTACCTCTTCGGGAATTGGGACCTGAAAATGGTACTTTCGGTTTCGGTGATCAATTACCTGTATAAATTTACCGTGGCGGTGGTGCTCACGCCGCTTCTTTACATCGCCCACCCCCTTATTGACCGCTACCTGGCCGGAAACCGGGAAGTGCCCATGGAAACTTTCATCTCCCAGGATTAAACCTGCTACGCTTAGTTCAGTAGAACACCAGTATGAGTATTCCACCTTTGTACCTGCTGAGTGGCTTAGGGGCCGATGAGCGGCTGTTCCGGTTTTTGCAATTGCGCCATCCTAACCCCATCGTGATCAGGTGGATCAAGCCGTTTCCCAATGAATCGCTTCCGGCCTACTCCCGACGCATACTTGCTCAGATTACGGTAGACTCTGAACCTCCTGTACTGGTAGGGCTGAGCTTTGGGGGGATGGTTGCGCAGGAGATCGCCAAACTGCTTCCGGTGAAAAAAGTGATCCTTCTCTCCAGCCTGGCAGATACCTCTGATTTGTACTGGTACTACCGGCTGGGCGGCACTCTCCAGCTCCAGAAATGGCTGCCTTTTGGCTTGGCGAAAGGATGGACTGGCCCGGGTGCCTGGCTGTTTGGGGCTAAAACGAAGGAGGAAAAAAAGATTTTTGAGGCAATCATCAGGGACACAGACATTGGTTTTCTGCGGTGGGCCTTGAGTGCCATTTTGCGGTGGCGCCATAAAGCGCTGCCCAATGAGGTAGTCATCATCCACGGCGATAAAGACAAGATCCTGCCGGTACCACAGTACCCAGAGGTGTACCTTTTCAAAGGAGGCGAGCACCTTATTGTGATGAGCCACGCGGCTGAGGTAAGCCGCATCATCAATCAGTTCCTGGGCTGAGGCATTTTAGGCTTATTCCCTGAAAAGGAAGCCAAAAACCGATGCCGCTTTCCTGTTTGCCCTTCAATTGCTTTCTTTGCAGCGGTATTACATACATAAGACATGGCACGAATCCTTACCGGCATCCAAAGCAGTGGCCGTCCGCACCTGGGCAACCTGCTGGGGGCTATCCTTCCGGCGATTGAGCTTTCCAGAAAAGCAGAGAATGAATCGCTTTATTTCATTGCTGATTTGCACTCCCTCACCACCATTCGTGATGCGGAAGAGCGCCGCCTGAACACCTACGCGGTGGCGGCTACCTGGCTGGCATTTGGCCTGGACACCGATAAGCACATTTTCTACCGCCAGTCTGACGTGCCCGAAGTAACCGAACTGACCTGGTACCTGAGCTGTTTCGCGCCGTATCCAATGCTGGCCAATGCGCATTCCTTCAAAGACAAATCAGCGCGCCGGCAACTGTCTGATGTGAACTCCGGCCTGTTTACTTACCCGGTGCTCATGGCCGCCGACATTCTGTTGTATGACGCCAATTATGTGCCGGTAGGCAAAGACCAGGTCCAGCACCTGGAAATCACCCGAGACCTGGCCAGCTCGTTCAACCATATCTACGGCGATACCTTTGTACTGCCCGAGGCCAAGGTAGACGAGAGCGTGATGACCGTGCCCGGAGTGAACGGCGAGAAAATGAGCAAGTCCTACGGCAACACCATTGACATTTTCCTGCCAGACAAAGAACTGCGCAAGCGGGTGATGAGCATTGTCACCGATAGCAAAACCCTGGAAGAACCCAAAGACCCTTCCACCGATATCACGTTCAAGCTGTATGCGTTGCTTGCTTCAGAAGACCAGGTGGAGGAGATGCGCCAGAAGTACCTGGCCGGTGGCTTCGGGTACGGACATGCCAAGCAGGCGCTCTATGACCTGATTATCACCAAATACGCTGAGCCGCGCGAACGCTTCAACTACTACATGAGCAACCTGCCTGAACTGGATGCCAAACTAGCCGAGGGTGCCGCTAAGGCCCGCACCATTGGTGCTCCCGTTTTGAAGCGGGTTAGAGAGAAGCTAGGTTTCTAAAAGTAGGACTCTAATAGTTAGACATAGAAACAAGAAAGCCGAGGCAGTTAAGTCCCGGCTTTCTTGTTTACTCTCCATGCTCATTACCTGAGTAGTATTGCAAGCCATCTGGAAAAAAGTATAGAAAGTAGTTTCTCTCTAAGGTTCTAATGAAAACTTCTTGAACCGGAGGCTTCTTCATTCTTTTGGAGAGTTTTTGGGCTTCTTTCAAACTAATTCGTTTACGTTCCGACGGGTTAGAAAAAGGATAAACCGTAACTTCTTCTTTCTTTCCATCAAGCGTCACGAAGCTGTTTTGAATCAACTTGACCGGAGCCGTATAGCCTAATTCCTGAAAGAACCCGTCGTACCGATCACTTGCCAATCGTTTTCCGTTCACGTGGAAGAAGACCAGGTTATCATAGATGGTATCCCTTTCCTCATAATACTCTTTCACCCCATTTTCCATTCTGTAGCCGCTTTTTAAAATGTAGTCATAAAGCACAACAAAGCTTGTGTCTGTAAGAAAGGATGTATACACTACATCTGACCTGGCAAAGTCAAACTTGTATCCATTAGGTCCATACAACGTTTGACAGTTTAAATAATACTGGCGGTTTTCAGAGAGTTGTAACGTACCGTCACAGCCCCCTCCCCCGGTATGGTTGTAATTCTGCAGGAGCAAAGGGGTTCCCCGCATGTCTGTCACCAGCGTTGCAATTCCTCCCACATCACTATCGGGCAATCCAAAGTGTACATCAAACAATACTTTTCCATCGGTGGTTATTCCAGTAAAGACAAGCGGTCTGGGCACGCTTCCCTGAATGTATGGATTTTCCTTCTCCATTCTAGCAAAGTCATGCTTAGTGAATTGTTTCTGGAACACAGTCTGTCCATTTTTCAGCAACTTGATCTTGTATAGGTTGTTGTGCTGCTTAACCTTATGCACTGTCCTATAATCATCCCAACTGAAAACCTCAACAAAAGAACTGTCATTCAGACTGATGGCTTCTGCATGGGAGACATAAACATCTTGTCCTATCTTAACCTGAGAGGTATCATAGTACCGTTCCTTATCCATATAAGCAGTTTCATAGATGGTGTCAGGAGAAGATAGAGCTGCTTTGGGAGTTTCAAGAGGCGGAGGCGAGGCCTTGGTTTTGGCTGTCTCTTCCTTTGTGCAGGCACAAACCAGAAACAAACAGAAAATTACCCAACTATTGATTTTCATTGACTCTTGTTCTGAAGTTTGAGGAACGGCCCTTACGCTCCCGCTTCTGCCTTAAGTGGATGCCGGTAAAGGATAATCCCGAAAACAAGGGCAAAAACGGAGTACAAACCCACCACCACCAACGTAGGCAAAGCCGTACCAGGGTTCCCTTTGATCAAGGCAAGCGCTCCCACAAAGAAGTGCGTGAAGTTGGCTACCGCAATAGGTCGGTTATAGATGCCCCCAAGCAGGCTTCCTTTGGCCATCCAGTTGAGCATGGCAAACCCCAGGTAAAGCGCGCCTAAAAGTTGTAATACCAGGTGGATGGCGGCACCATCTCCCAATGACAGGTAGGAGGAGATTTCCTGGGGCAGAAAAGTCAGGCCGAGGCCCAGCAGAGCCAGAAAAGCGGCACTCAGGGTCATGACGAGTTTGGTGTTCATGGAGTTGGCAGGGTTTAGGATAGAGTTATTCAAAATTCCGGATGCTTGCCTGTACCTGAAAGGCCCGCAGCCTGCATCCGGGAACCAATGTAGAGGTTTGATCAATAAATACAAAAAAGAGCCTTAAAACAGGAAGTACAGTCAAACACACCCATCAGAGTAAGGTCAAGCTGAGGCAATCCCCTTCAGCCTCACATCTTGTTTTCTGCCCAGTTTTATAATAAACAGCCCTAAAATAGAACCGGCTCCTGCGCAGTGAATCTGCACAGGAGCCGGTTTTATCTATTGTCTAAAATCTGGTATCTAGCGTCTATTAGACTACGCTTTCCAGACTTCTTCGCGCACGTTTTTGCCTACGCTCAGAATCAGGCGGGTAGGGTTTGGCACCAGCAACAGGCGGGCTTCTTTGTTAGGGTAAGCATCGGCCTCTACCCAAACGCCCTGTTTGTTGGTCAGGTCTACCTGGCCATCGGCGGTAAGGGCTTCGGGCAGGTATGCGGTGGGTAACAACACGTCGGTGTCGGGGCAAATCCGCTCGTGTACATCGCCTAAGACTTCTTCCAGGTACTCCCCAAAGTTGTCGTTGAACTCATCTTCCAAATCATGCAGCTCTTCCTCTACGTCATCGTAGCGTTCATCATTATAGGAGAGTTGCCCTAATTCCTGCTTCTTCCGGATGAGGGCCACAAGCGCGTTATTCAGTTCCTGGATGTTCATTCTTTCTTATTTTTCACAAATTTTATAACATCTTAGGCTATTTCCAAGTGTATGCTGCAATTCGGTGTGCCAAAAACCTATTTTCTTTCCTCCACATTTCTTCTATTTTTACAGAAGTTGTGATGTAACCCAGCGTTTTACCTCTCCTGAATTCTATGGCAGAACCCGCAGATTTTCTTCCCCTCAACGGCACAGACCACATAGAATTCTATGTGGGGAACGCCAAACAAAGCGCCTATTACTACCAGAGCGCCTTCGGGTTTGAGCTGGTAGCCTACGCCGGCCCAGAGACAGGGGTGCGAGACCGTGCCTCCTATGTGCTGCAACAAGGAAAGGTACGGTTTGTGCTCACCACCTCCCTCCTGCCAGACTCGCCCATCTCAGAACACGTGCGCCTGCACGGCGATGGCGTGAAGGTCATGGCCCTGTGGGTGGACGATGCCTACAAATCCTATGAAGAAACCATCCGCCGTGGTGCCAGATCGGCGGCTGAGCCCCAAACCCTTTCTGATGAGTTTGGCGAGGTGAGGGTGGCGTCCATTTACACCTACGGCGAGACCGTGCACACCTTTGTGGAGCGGAAAAACTATACCGGGCCTTTTATGCCGGGCTATAAACCCCGCAAAAGCACGGTACCCGTAACGCCGGTGGGGCTGAAATACGTAGACCACTGCGTGGGCAACGTGGGCTGGGGCGAGATGAACAAATGGGTTGATTTCTATTCTGAGGTGATGGGTTTTAAACTGCTGCTCACTTTTGACGATGAGGACATCTCCACCGAGTATTCGGCCCTTATGAGCAAGGTGATGAGCAACGGCAACGGGTACGTGAAGTTCCCCATCAATGAGCCCGCCGAAGGCAAGAAGAAATCACAGATTGAAGAGTACCTGGATTATTACCACAGCCCCGGCGTGCAGCACATCGCCATTGCGACCGATGACATTGTGCATACCGTGGGCGAGCTCCGCCGGCGCGGGGTAGAGTTTTTAACCGTGCCCAGTGCGTATTACCAGGATCTGCTGGACCGCGTAGGTAAGATTGACGAGGACGTAAAGCCGCTGCAGGACCTGAATATTCTGGTAGACCGCGACAACGAAGGCTACCTGCTGCAGATTTTCACCAAACCCGTAGAAGACAGACCAACTGTGTTTTACGAGATCATACAGCGCAAGGGAGCTAAATCCTTCGGGAAAGGAAATTTCAAGGCGTTATTTGAATCAATTGAACGTGAACAGGCCCTTCGGGGAAACTTATAACTTTGTGAGCCGTTTTAGGGCTGTTTTACCAAAACAACCCTTATAACGCTTTGTCATTTTACAGAACTATGGAAAACAATCTAACGCTAGAACCAGCCGTATTAACCAAGGTGAACACCTGGTTAGAGGGTGCCTATGACCAGGACACCAAAACAGAATTGCAGCGCCTCATTGACAGCCAGGACGCCGATACCCTCACCGATTCTTTCTACAAAGACCTGGAGTTTGGGACCGGTGGTCTGCGCGGCATCATGGGCGTGGGCAGCAACCGCATGAACCGCTACACGGTGGGCATGGCTACCCAGGGCCTGAGCAACTATTTGCTTAAATCGTTCCCCGGCCAGCAGATCAGCGTGGCCATTGCACACGACAGCCGCAACAACAGTAACTTTTTTGCCAATGTGGTGGCAGATGTGTTCAGCGCTAACGGCATTAAGGTGTACTTCTTCAAAGAACTGAGACCTACCCCGGTTCTATCATTTGCCATCCGGCACCTGGGTTGCCAGAGCGGCGTGGTGTTAACGGCCTCCCACAACCCTAAAGAATACAACGGGTACAAAGCCTACTGGAACGACGGCGGCCAGGTAACCGCCCCGCACGATAAGAACATCATTGCCGAGGTAAACAAGATCCAGTCCATTGACCAGGTGAAGTTTAACCGCAACGAAGACAACATAGAATACATTCTGGATGAAGTAGACCAGGCCTACTTAGACAAAGTGGCAACGCTCTCGGTAGACCCAGAGATGATCAAGCGCCAGCATGATCTCAAGATCGTATACACTCCAATCCACGGAACCGGTATCACGCTGGTACCCCGTACTTTGGAGCGCTTTGGGTTCACCAACGTGCACGTGTTAGAGGCACAGTCTACGCCAGACGGCAACTTCCCGACGGTAGTATATCCAAACCCCGAGGAGAAAGACGCCATGAACCTGGCCATGGAAAAAGCCAAGGAACTGGACGCCGACC
Organism: Sabulibacter ruber; assembly: GCF_017355955.1. GTDB lineage: Bacteria > Bacteroidota > Bacteroidia > Cytophagales > Hymenobacteraceae > Nibribacter > Nibribacter ruber_A. The sequence continues at coordinate 88,772 of NZ_JAFFID010000003.1, forward strand.
TGGTACTGGCCACTGACCCAGACGCCGACCGCGTGGGCATTGCCGTTAAGGACCAGCATGGCCAATGGGTGCTGCTCAACGGAAACCAGACCGCTGCCCTCCTCACCTACTACATTCTGCAGGCCTGGAAAAAAGCCGGCAAACTGACCGGCAAAGAGTACGTGGTGAACACCATTGTAACCACCGACCTGATCAACCGCGTGGCCGAAGGCTTTGGTGTGGATTGCTACGAGACTTTGACAGGCTTCAAGTACATTGCTACCATCATGCGCGAGAAAGAAGGTCAGGCTCAGTACATCTGCGGCGGCGAGGAAAGCTACGGCTTCCTGGTGGGTGACTTTGTGCGCGACAAAGATGCGGTTTCTTCCTGCGCCATGATCGCGGAGATGACTGCTGCGGCCAAAGACCAGGGCAAGAGCCTCTATGAGCTCATGATCCAGATGTACATTGATTTCGGGTTCTACAAAGAAGACCTGATTTCCCTTACCAAGAAAGGACACCGCGGTGCCCAGGAAATCCAGGAGATGATGCAGGAACTGCGCGAAAACCCGCCTAAAACCCTGGCCGGTTCTGGCGTGGTAGAACTGATTGACTATAAAACCGGCTTCCGGAGAAATCTGCGCACCGGCGAGGAAAGCGCCACTGGGCTGGAAAGCTCCAACGTGCTCCAGTTCCTCACCGAGGACGGAAGCAAGATATCGGCCCGTCCGTCTGGTACCGAGCCTAAGATCAAGTTCTATTTCAGTGTGCGGGAGCCTCTGGCCTCAGCCGATGAATACGAGCAGGTAAGCCAGAAACTGGATGATAAAATCCAGCGCATTATCTCTGACCTCAAACTGAGATAACCATCAAGTATACCTTTTTGAAAAAGCCCTTCCTGATTAACTCAGGAAGGGCTTTTTGATTTACACAGGTTTACTTTCAAGTATTCTCCTGAAAAGTAGACCAAAAATGGAGTATTTAAATGATTGGCCTTGAGTATCGGCTAAGAGTAAAAGTAACCGCCAAAGGAAGCTTGGAATCTCGTATTACAAACGAGAAAAGCCCTTAAGATTACCTCCAGGAGATTACCTTCAGGAGATTAAAGATTTTCTAACCAATTCACTTCTGGAACGGATGGGCTCAACCCCAAACTAGCTTCTCTGGCTGGCGAGGAAGGGAAGTACCGCGTCTGTGAACTGTTCCGGAGCACTGTATTGCACGGCGTGGCCCCAGAACGGGATCTCTACTGTTCGGTCAGGATGGAGCAGATTGGCAGCCTCGTTGAACCAGCGTGCTGGCACCATCGGGTCATTTTCACCCCTGATGAGCATGGTGGGTACCTGAACATGGGGCAATTTCTCTTCTATGGGGTCCCGGAGCATGTACCTGAATTCGGGGAAAAGCCTTTTGCCCATCCGGGAGTAATCCTTTAGAACGTGCCAGTTCAGGGAAAGCCGCTCAAAAGCTGGCCCCTTGAGGAAGCGGCGGAACTGCTCCGGTGCGCTGCGCCCCGCCGGGTCTGGAGTTGGGGCAATTAACACCAATCGGTCTACCCGTTCAGAGAACCGAAGCGTTGCCTCTACCGCTATCTGGCAACCCATGGATTGCCCCACCAGCGTAGCCCTGGGAATGCCGGCTACCTCCATCCAATCAACTAATACCTGGGCAAGACCGGTTATATCTGGCTGGTTAGGGGGCGTTTCGCTTCTGCCGTGTCCGGGAAGATCAGGGGCATACACGTTAAAGCTGGTGGCCAGTCGCTCCGCAGAAGGCACGAAATAGGAACTGGATACTCCCAGGCCATGCACGAAGACTATAGGAACCGATGCGTTGGAAGCAGCCATTGAAACCCGTGCGTGTAACCGAAGGCCGTTCACCTGGTACCATTCGCTTTGTAAAGGCAGTATTTGGCCACTTTTCAGGAGTTTTCTGCGTTGAAGCTGGGCTTTGGCAGTTCTGAATGCCAACCAGGCACCTCCTCCCAGCAGAACATAAGTCAGCCATCGGTTCTGTTCTTTTTTCTTCACCGGTCTGGAATGAACGCCTTACTTCTGCTCGGGGTACAGTATCACGTAACTCACATCTTCAAAATAGCGGGAAAGGTACCGCGGAACCACATTGAACTCTGGGCGGTAAGATACCGTGTGCGGTCTGCCCAATACCACCGTCAGCAAATCATTTTTAGTGACTTCTTTGGCTAGTTCGGGGAATTTGTCCCAATCATCAAACAGTTCATAGCTGATGTTAACGGTGTATCTATCCTGGGACTCCACAAAACCCTCTAAGGTAGACAGGGTTCCCCGAGCCCCCAGAATACGTATTCTGGCTCCTGCCCCCTTGGCAAACTGCAGAATGGTATTCACCCAGAACGGAAATCCGGCCTCGCGCTCTGAGTTACGCGGCACCACCACAATGATGGTTTGAATGGTATTCAAGGGGTCACAGAACTTGCAGAAGAGCGTCTGTACAGTGGTATGGTTGACTACCCGGTTCAGGATATTTCCCATGAACCACTCCCGGGCGCTTAATTTACCGTTCCAGGCCATGACAATCTCGGTGATGCGCAGTTCCTGTACTGCCCTGATAATACCGTTGCCAACGTTCAGGTCAACCCTATATACCGGCAGCATCAGTTCTGCGTGTTCGGTTACTTCATTGATAACCGAACTTACCTTTTTCTGGTGCAGCTTTATTTTATCATCGGGGGCGTGGTGTTCAGAAACCACCACCAACGGCATCAAGGGCTCAACCGATCTGGGATTCTTGATCAGGAGGGAGAAATCCAGGAGGCGTTTCAGGTGCTCCATGTTCTCAACCGGAATCAGGATCCGTTCATCGCCTTCGGTGCCTTCTGGTACTTTGTCAGCCTCGGCGATGGCAATTTCGCGGCCTGCTTTCTCCGCCACAATGCTACTTACCAGGCAGGAAATAAGGATCAGGATTACCGTTCCGTTCAAGGCCCTTTCATCCAGAATCCGGAGGTTGTACCCAATGAGTACCACCGCAATGGTGGCGGCGGCATGTCCACTGCTCATCCCAAAAATTAGCCTCCGTTCAGCGGCCTTCATGCCGTAGATCTTTTGGGTGGCGTAGGCGGCCAGCCATTTCCCCAGGAAGGAAATGCAGATAATCACCCCGGCTACAAACAAGGCCTCGGGCCCTTCCAGCAGCACCCGCACGTCTACCAACATTCCCACGCTGAGCAGGAAGAAAGGAATGAACAGGGTATTGCCCACAAACTCGGTGCGGTGCATCAAGGGAGAGGCTTTGGGGATGAGCTGGTTTAACGCCAATCCGGCCAGGAAGGCTCCAATGATAGGCTCTGCCCCGGCTACGTGGGCCAGGAACCCAGACAAGAACACCACTGCCAGCACAAACAAGTACTGGGAATTTCCTTCGCCTTCCAGTTGCCGGAAAAACCACCGGCTCAAACGGGGAACACCCCACAGCACCACGAACACAAAAACAACCAGTGAAACCACAAACTGCACCCAGAACAAGGAAGAGATATCGGGTTTCTGCAGGTTGGTTACCACCGCCAGGATGATCAGGACGGCGGCATCGGTGATGATGGTACCTCCCAGAATGAGCGTCACCGTTTTGTTCTGGGTGATTCCCAAGCGCCCGATGATGGGATAAGCCACCAGCGTATGCGTGGAGAACATACTGGCCAGCAAAAAAGACGAGAGCGGACTGTACCCCAGCACGTAATAAGAACCCAACCACCCCAGCACCAGCGGAATGATGAACGTGAGCACCCCAAAGACGATGCTTTTGTTTTTGTTTTCCCGGAAATCGTCCATGTCCATCTCCAGACCGGCCAGGAACATGATGTACAGCAACCCGATGGTGCTGAACAAAACCACGCTTTCATCACGCTCCAGTACCCCCAAGCCGTGTGGCCCAAGCAAAACCCCGGAAAGAATCAACCCCAAGATACCAGGAACCCGCAACCGGTTGAAAAGCAGGGGCGAAAACAGAATAACAAGCAGAATGACCGCAAAGACCAGTACAGGGTCCTGAATGGGCAAACTGAAAAGTGAAGCGAACACCATGTAGGTTGGCCTTTAGAATTGTTATTCCTGCTTACGGGGCAAAACACCCGATGTTTGCTATTCTTCTGCGCTAGCACGGCAGATTTAGCATACGGCCGTACCTTCACCTTCTCTTCTATTCGGCTATTGCTTCAAGAATAGGCAGCTCCGGGTTTCTGGTTAGCAGGGCTCAATGGCTGTACCCTGTTTTCTCCTCCTTTTCAAAGAATCAGCCTTGAAACACGTTTTTAGTCCCATTCATAGAAGATTAGTGGTAGCATTTTGCATTGAGCATAGACCGGGGTCACTGTTTGTTTCCAAATCTTTTCTAGCTTTAAGGAGTCTTCTTACCTGGTACTGCCGGTTCACGGCTACCCGCTTACTATCGTTTTTTTACCTCTTTTCATGAAAACACCTTTAAAATAAACCAATAACTCCCCTATGCCCCTACTGCTTGTTGCTGCCGCTGTTCTCGCCTTATTAATCCTGATGATCTTTTTAAGACTCAACGCCTTTCTGGCTTTGATCTTAGTAGCACTCTGTTTAGGCATTGCCGAGGGGATGCCGGTGAAAGAAGCCATCACCTCGGTGCAGAACGGGATTGGCAGCACACTAGGCTCCATCGCCTTGATTTTAGGTTTCGGGTCTATGTTGGGGAGTTTGATCTCTGATAGCGGGGCGGCTCAGCGCATTTCATTGAGCCTCATACAGAAATTTGGATTACGCCACATCCAGTGGGCCATGATTCTGACGGGTTTTCTGGTGGGTTTGCCTATGTTCTACAATGCCGGCTTTGTGCTGCTGATTCCGCTGGTCTTCAGCGTGGCTGCTTCCACGGGTTTACCGCTTTTGTATGTGGGCATTCCTATGGCGGCTTCCCTCTCCGTGACCCACGGGTACCTACCACCGCACCCCGGCCCTACTTCCATTGCCGTTATCTACAAAGCCGACATGGGCTTAACGTTGGTGTACGGGCTCATTGTGGCCGTACCAGCCATCATTGTGGCAGGCCCCATTTTTACCCGGTTTCTGTCAAAGTTTAAAGCCAGTCCTCCGGCGGGTTTAGCGGCACCCAGGATCTTTACCGATGAGGAAATGCCCGGTTACGGGGTGAGTTTGTTTACCGCCATTTTCCCGGTTTTGCTGATGGCGCTGGCTACCCTGGCCAATGCTCTTTTACCCGCGGAATCTGTTCTTCGGCAGACCTTAGATTTTGTGGGTGACCCCGCCATTGCGCTGCTGCTATCGGTGTTTGTGGCTACTTACACGCTAGGGATAAAACGGGGCCGGAACATGGAGCAGATCATGCAGCTTCTTTCGGGGTCTATTTCCAGTATTGCCATGATCATGCTGATCATTGGTGGTGGCGGCGCACTAAAACAAGTGCTGGTAGACAGTGGCGTTGGCACGTATATAGCCTCGCATGTAAAGGATATGGCTCTTTCTCCTTTGGTGCTGGCCTGGAGCGTTGCGGCGTTGCTGCGCGTTTGTCTGGGATCGGCTACGGTGGCGGCCATCACCACCGCCGGAATTGCCTTGCCCATGATTGAAGCCACCGGGGTAAGTCCCGAGTTAATGGTATTGGCTACCGGTGCCGGAAGCCTTATGTTCTCGCACGTGAACGACCCCGGCTTCTGGATGTTCAAAGAATACTTCAGCCTGAACATTCCAGACACCATCGCTACCTGGTCCATCATGGAAACCCTGGTTTCGGTGATTGGTTTATTGGGGGTTTTGGCGCTGAACCTGGTCATTTAAGCACATCTTCAATCCAATTCTGTGTAACCCAGCTATGAACCCGCAAATCCTGATCAGAGAATACCAAAAAGAAGACCAACCGGTAATCCTGGAATTGCTGCGCCTGAACACGCCTGCCTATTTTTCACCGGAGGAGGAACAGGATTTAATCCACTACCTGAACAATGAAATTGAACGGTACTTTGTACTTGAGTACGACGGCAACGTAGTGGGCAGCGGCGGCATCAACTTTTCAGAGGATCAGGCCACCGGAAAAATAAGTTGGGACATTCTGCACCCTACCTATCAGGGGAAAGGCCTGGGAAGCCTGCTCCTGAACCACCGGATAGATACCCTGAAGAACCTTCCCCAGATCAGAACTATCTCGGTGAGAACCTCCCAACTGGTCTACCGGTTTTATGAGAAACAAGGCTTCCAACTACTGGAAGTAGTAAAAGATTACTGGGCTCCGGGGTATGATATGTACAGAATGGAGTATGCCAGATAAACCAGAACAATCGCCGGAAGCCCGTTTCTTACACCCACCAGGCCATGGACCAGAATAGACGCACCACAGACACCTGGGACCAGTTAGCCCAAGCCTATCAAGACAAATTCATGAACCTGGATTTGTATGATGACACCTATGATCTATTCTGCCAATTGCTTCCGCAGCCAGGGGCTAAAATTTTCGAAATAGGGTGCGGCCCCGGCAACATCACCAAGTACCTGCTAACCAAACGGGCCGATTTTCAGGTGGAGGCAATTGACACCTCGCCCAACATGATCAGACTGGCCGCAGCCAATAACCCCACCGCAGGGTTCCGGGTGATGGACTGCCGGGATATTGCCCACATCCAAGGCGGCTTTGACGGCATCATGTGTGGGTTCTGCATGCCCTACCTGTCTAAAGAAGCCTGCGCCAAACTCATCCAGGATAGCGCCAACTTACTGTCCAGCGGGGGCATTTTCTATTTCAGCACCATAGAAGGCGAGTACCAACTTTCCGGCCCAGAGACCAGCAGCAACGGTGAGCACACTCTTTTTGTTTACTACCATCAGGAAGATTATTTGCTGCAATTCCTGTCTGAAAACAGCTTTGAACTGGTAACCCTATCCCGGAAGAACTACCCAAAAGCCGATGGAAGCCTTGCCACGCACCTGATTGTTATTGCGAGAAAGCGCTGATGCCTAGCTGGTTCTCCCCCTCACCAAGGTACCATCCGGTTTCAGCCAGCCTTTTGCTTTTCCTCTTTTTTGCAGAAACCAGCCTTAAAACAGCCATCGGCCCTTGAAATTCATCTGAAGGCCCGGCTCCAGCTCATTTTCCTGAGTTAGTGACTGATTTATACTAAAGAAAGGCAAAACTGCACCACTTCAGCCATTTCATGAATAGGGTAAATTGAATATCTTTCAGGTACCGCACGGGCGGCAATAAAGCAGCCAAAACCACTATCTACATGATTAGAACATTACTCAGAAAAGCCATCTGGGTGCCGGCTTTTGCCGTGCTTACCTGTGGTGGACCCCTCTACTTTGCCCAAGCGCAAACCCAACCGGGTTTACGGCTGAATGAACTGGAATACCTGGAGATGCCGGGCCTCAACGTGATGCTGGCCCATGACTTCTACCCAGAGAGCCACCAGGGCGGTGTAGGAATCATCCAGAACGGTCTGCGCATTGGTACCAACGGCGACCTGAGGCTGGAGCCCACGCCCGGCCAGTGGCAACCCGTGCCCAAGGTAGGGCCGCGCGTGGTTGACCGGGCCACCCAGACCATTAGTGTGCGCATGGAGTACCCAGATCCCGATAAGAACCGCAAGGGCTTCAACCCCATCATCTACCCCGATCTGAACTTCGCTTACGAGGTGAAGGTGAGGCCAGAGGGCAAGAACTTCCGGATCATTGTGGACCTGGACAAACCCCTGCCCGAGGAATGGATTGGCAAAGTAGGTTTCAATTTTGAGCTGTTTCCGGGAATTCTGTTCGGAAAGACCTATTACATGGACCAGCAGTTCGGGATTTTCCCGCGGCAGCTGAACGGCCCCGGTTTTTACGATGCCTCTAAGGAATACCAGACTACGCCCCTGGCCTCGGGCCAGAAATTGACCATTGTGCCCGAAGATCCCCGGCAGACGCTCACCATCCAGAACGTCTCCGGTGAGGGACTGCAGTTGATAGACGGTCGGGCGCAGCACAACAACGGTTGGTTTGTAGTGCGGTCATTGGTGAAGAAAGGCGCTTCTAAAGGTGCTATTGAATGGCTGATTTCGCCCAACGCCATTGCCGGCTGGAAATCTGAACCCGTGGTGCAGGTCTCGCAGGTGGGCTATCACCCTAAACAGCAGAAGGTGGCCGTCATTGAACTGGACAAAACCGAAACCCAGCGCCACCCGGTTACTTTGTTCCGGGTGAATGAAACCGGTGGGCTGGAGAAAGTCATGGAGACGCAACCCAAAGAATGGGGCAAGTTCCTGCGCTACCACTACCTGCAGTTTGATTTCACGCAGGTACAGAAACCCGGCATGTACAAGGTGAAGTACGGCGCGTATGAAACCAGTCCGTTCCAGATCAGCGAGCAGGTGTTCAAGCGCCATGTGTGGCAACCCGTGATTGAGACGTTTCTGCCCGTGCAGATGTGCCACATGCGCATCAATGATCGCTACAAAGTATGGCACGACGTCTGCCACCTGGACGATGCCCGCATGGCCCCCCTCAACCACAACCACTTTGACGGGTACCTGCAAGGCCCCAGCACCTTGACCAAGTACCAACCCGGCGAACACGTGCCCAACCTGGCCGTGGGCGGCTGGCACGATGCCGGCGACTATGATATGCGTGTGGAATCTTTGGCCGATGAAATCAGAATCTTGTCCCTGGCCTTTGAGGAGTTCAAGGTGAAGTATGATAACACCAGCATAGACCAAAAACTGAAAATAGCCGAGCTGCACCGCCCCGATGGCAAGAACGATCTGCTGCAACAGGTAGAACACGGCGCACTTTCCATAGTGGCTGGTTACCAGAACCTGGGCCGGTTGTACCGCGGTATCATTGAACCGTCTTTGCGCCAGTACACCTTGTTGGGCGACGCCTCCACCCAAACCGATGAAGTGGTATTTGACGCGGCCAAAGCGCCCAACCCGACTCCGCCCATCGGGCAGGAAGGTGCCCCTGATGACCGTTGGGTGTTCACCGAGGAGAATCCCGGCCGGGAATTACAGGTGGCTTCCTGCCTGGCGGTGGCTTCGCGGGCCTTGAAAGGGTACAATGATACCTTGTCTACGCACTGCCTGAGAATTGCCCAGGAACTATGGGACAGAACCCAGGAGAAGGACAAACTCCAGCGCGTGAATGCGGCGGCGGAACTGTTCCTGTCTACCAAGGATAAGAAATACGCCAACTGGCTTGTAGCTAACACCCAGGACATTACCAAGAACATCAGCCGCACCGGTTGGGTTATTGGCCGCACGCTCCCGCTCATCAAAGACAAGAAGTACAAAGCTGCTGTCCTGGCTGCGGTGCAGAACTACAAGAAAGTGGTGGAGGAACAGGAGCGGAAAACGCCGTACGGCATGCCGTACGAACCCGATATCTGGGGAGCCGGTTGGGGCATCCAGAACTTCGGGGTGCAGCAGTTTTTCCTGCATACGTCCTACCCCGAAATTTTCCCCAGGACCTACATGCTGCATGCCATGAACTTTGTTTTGGGTGTGCACCCGGGCTCTAACGTTTCCTCGTTTGCCTCGGGTGTGGGTGCCAAGTCCTTGACTACCGCTTACGGGAACAACCGAGATGAATGGTCTTACATCCCCGGTGGCGTAGGCTCCGGCACCGCCCTCATCCGCCCCGATTTCCCGGAGTTACTGCACTGGCCCTACCTCTGGCAGCAAACCGAATACGTGATTGGCGGCGGCTCCTCAGATTACATGTTCCTGATTTTGGCTGCGGATCATTTGCTCAGCAAGTAATCTTTCTCTCTTTATAAAACAGAAAAGCCCGGAGGTGTTTCTCCGGGCTTTTCTGTTTTCGAGGTGATTTTAGAAATTGAGGACTAAAACAAAACCTATTTAGGCGCATCCCTCCTAATAATTTGCTTAGGTATGCTCTGAACCGATTCCTGTTCCCCACTACCTACGATTCCACCGCCAAGACGAAATGCTGTTTTTAATGCCTTTTGATAAAACAACCTCAAAAACGGCTTATAGGACTTTCACCTACTCACAAACAATCCATAAACGACTATCGCTTAACTATTTATTCTTCAATCGCAAAAGATTATATTCAATAATCAATTCTGATACATTCCTGAGACAGGAAATCGCACCTGACCCCACAAGCCGGTTACTGATCCGGTCTTGTTTTTTGGATTGAAAAGGACAGCGAAACCAAAAACTGTAGCTAAAAGCACTTAGGGTAATGAAAACGAAAAGCCTTATAAGTTTCCTATTTCTTCTTTCATTTACAACCAACAGCTTCGGCCAGGCTCCTACTCCTACTCCTACTCCTACTCCTACTCCTACTCCTACTCCTACTCCTGCTTCCTCTGACCTTCTAAAACTAGCGAAGTCACAAAGCACAGGGGGAATCCTTCTCCTTGTAGTGGGTACTGGTTTATGCATTACCGCAGGTAGCTCCATAGAACTGGGGATCAATCATGATGCTGACAACACCGCTTTCTATACGTTGGGGACTGCGGGCATACTCTCTGTAGTGGGAAGTGCTGTTTTGCTCAACGCCAGCGGACGCAACAGGAAAAAAGCCAGGGCTATGAAAATGAAACATGGAAAAATCTACTTGCCAAGCCAGGGGATTTTGATGGCTAAGTGGGTACCGCAAGTAGGCTACAGGATCTCCTTCTGAACTATCCCCTTGAAGGAGCAATTGGATTAAGCAGCTATTTTATTGAATTCCATATCATATAAGATTACAAATAGGTATATTTATTTATTACTTCTCCCCTCCCCCTCTGATCCGTCAACCGAAGAAAGAAAGCGAACCCACCCCCTGCGTTACCTTTTCTTCGGGCTTCTTTATTGGCTCTCCTATTACCTTTTCAGAAGACACCGTAGCCGAAAGCTGTTTACCAATTGAGTAGGCACAAAAACTCATCATCATGAAAAAGATAGTCCTAGCCCTAACATTCCTGTTACTGGCTACCGCTTGCTACAGCCAGGCACCTGTACCTCCTGCGCCTATTACAGAGCCACCCAAGGGAACAAAAGAATATTACCTGGAGAAAAGAGAATCAAATATGGTAAGGGGCTGGATTCTTACGCCTGTAGGCGTTGCACTCATAGGATTGGGCACTGCAATGGCTTGGAGTGAGATAGCCACCGGAATCACTACCCTAGGGCGTGACAGCAAAAACAGTTCTACACCGGGTTTACTGGTAGCGGTGGGGATAGGATCTGTTCTTGGAGGCACCGTTTCCTTTATATCTGCCAGAAAAAACAGGCGAAAAGCCAGGGCTATGGCGGTAGGCTATGAACAGGTTCCCTTGCCCCTATCAGGAACTTTGATAGCGAAGGCAGTTCCAACTGTAGGGCTTAAGGTCTCTTTCTAAAATTCCTCCCTCAAGGCAAGTCACATACAGAGAAGCCGAAAACTCATCATCATGAAAAAGATAGTTCTTGCTCTAACATTGCTGATTTTGGCTACAGTTTGCTACAGCCAGGCACCGATAACACCCCCTTCAACTCCAGAGCCTGCGAAGGGAACAAAAGAATATTACTTACAAAGAAGCAAAGTCAAAAAAACCAAAGGCTGGATCTTTACACCAGGCGGTCTAGTGCTCACTGGCCTTGGCTGGTCAATGGCTGTAGGTGAAACACGTAATTCTATTGCTACCCTAGGGGAGGATAAAAACAATGGTGCTTTTTCGTCTCTTCTCATTTTAGCGGGAGTAGGATCATTTATTGGGGGCACCATCTCCTTTATTTCGGCCGGTCACAACAAGAGAAAAGCCAGAGCCTTGGAGGTTGGCTTTGAACAGGTACCCCTTCCCCCACATGGATCCTTAAATGCTACGGCGGTACCTCAGGTAAGCTACAAGATTATATTCTGAATTTCCACCGAACGTCCAATCTGTTTACGCTCTCCTTTTTGTAAAAGAAAGGTTGTGCCCTTGGCAAAGCCCGAAATAAGCCTTCTGTTTTCGACTCGTTTTCTGTAAAGGAAGCCATAAACAGTAAAAACAAAGAGCTCTTCTACTGCGCTTTGTTAACCTAGATTAATGCATTCTGCTGAAAAGCGTTTCATTTTTGTGTCTTTGGAATAATCAGTTAAACTTAGCACCACTATCTTGAAAGAGTAGAGAGCAGAAGCATTTCTTCTTCACCTATTCTGCCACCAGATTGAAAGTGCACCAGTCATCTACCTCCAACAGCTACATAAAAATGAACGATCAACTAAAAACTGACCTTTCTAACCTTGGCTCTTTGCTGGAAAAAGTAAAAGAGCAAAGCCTTGCCTACCTTGACCAGCTACCGGAAAGACCTACGTCTGTCACCCAAAAACCTCGTGATAAAGAAAGCCTTCAGGATCATGGGTTGGGGGGCTCTGCAGCACTGGAGTTATTCAACAGCCAATATGAGGACCTTCTGGTAGCTTCTGGCGGACCGAGGTATTGGGGATTTGTAACGGGCGGCTCCACCCCGGCTTCTATCATGGGAGATTGGTTGGCTACGGTGTATGACCAGAACACCCAATCGGTGAAGGGACAGGGCGATGTCTCTGCCGCCATAGAGGTAGACACCGTTCACCTGCTGCTTGATCTGTTCAACTTACCCCAAGACTTCCTGGGAGGCTTTGTGACCGGAGCTACCATGTCTAACTTCACCTGTCTGGCTGTGGCCCGGCAATGGGTTGGGAAAGAACTGGGCCATGATTTCTCCAAGGAAGGGGTTACCCAGAAAATCAACGTGCTGACGGCCACGCCGCATTCCTCGTCTATCAAATCGATGGCTATGTTGGGCATGGGCAGCAACAACTTCACCAAAGTGGAGGTGCTGCCCGGAAACCGGGAAGCATTGGATGTGCAGGATCTGGAGCTAAAGATCCAGGACCTGAAAGGCCAGCCATTCATCCTCATCTCCAGTGCCGGCACCGTGAACACCGTTGACTTTGATGATTTCAAGGCTATTGCCGCCCTGAAAGCCAAATACAACTTCTGGTGGCACATTGATGCCGCTTTTGGTGGATTTGCCGCCTGTTCCCCTAAGTTCCGGCATTTGGTGGACGGCTGGGAAACCGCCGACAGCATTACCATTGACAACCACAAATGGATGAATGTGCCCTATGAAAGTGCCTTCTTCCTGGTAAAAGAAAAACACCGGCTGCTGCAAACCGAGACGTTCCAGAACTCCAATGCCCCTTATCTGGGCGATCCGCTGGCCAACTTCAATTATCTGAACTTCCTGCCAGAAAACTCAAGGCGTTTAAGGGCCTTGCCGGTCTGGTTTACCTTGAACGCGTACGGCAGAAGCGGGTACCAAGCCATTGTAGAGAATTCCGTGGAGATGGCCAACCTGCTTGACAAATTCATCCAGCAAAGCAGTGCGTTTGATCTGTTAGCCCCTACCCGACTCAACAACGTATGCTTCACCCTGCAGGGAGAGGAAAGCCAGGAGCATGTTGCTGAATTTCTCACCCAACTCAATGCCACCGGCAAGGTATTCATGACGCCTACCGTGTACAACGGGAAGAAAGGAATCAGGGCCTCGTTGGTGAACTGGCGCACCACGGCACAGGATGTGGCTCTGGTGACCGAAGAAATGCAACGGGTTTTCAAAGCTGTTTTAGAGAAACGTACGTCGGTGCAGCCCACGGTATAAGTTTGCCCTTCCCTGTAACCATAGGCTGGCCTGATTTCCTGAACCACTTCACACTACCATAAAACAGCAAAGGCAAGCGTATGCTTGCCTTTGCTGTTCATCAACCTATCTCCTATTCAAACTTAGCCATTCTGTTGATTCTGGCGAAGCTCTTTGCCTCTCTGTTCTACCCCTCGTTTCTGCACTTTTCTTTCAAAACGAGTCCGTTTTTCCTGGCGGTTTACCTCCAGTTTGGCGTATTGTTCTTTGGTCAGAATTTGCTTCAGTTCTGCTTCCCACTTAGCGTGAGCTTCTTTTTTAAAGCCTTTGTTCTGACCATCTCGTTTCTCCCCTGGCTGGCGATTTGCCCGCAATTGCTCCCGTTCTCTGCTTTGTTGCAGGAATAAATTATTGATTCTTTTTTCCTGCGCTTCGGTTAAATTCAGTTGTTTGTCTAAACGGGCGGTACGGTCGGCGGCAAATTGTTCGGGAGTTTTCTTTTCTTTCTGCCCCTGGCTTCTTTCGCCCCGCTGCTCAAAGCGGGGCTTTCGGCCCTCTTGTGGTAGCGTAGTCTGGGCGAAGGAACTTCCGGCTATCAAAATGCCCATAGAGAGCATGGCTATCATCTTTTTCATCTTAGTTCTGATAAAGGGGTATGCTGTGTTACTCAACCAAAGCAGCAGGCCTTTCCTGCCTGGTTTCTTGGTTCTATTCAAAGTGCGTGCCAAAAACCTCTCATCACCCCGCTTATCGCACATCCAACTCAGAACTATTGGTACTGGTACCCGATGATTACTTGATTCTTCTTGTATCCAGCGTGCCCACCTTAGGCAGAATCTGGATCACAAACCGACGGTCCCTCACGTCACCGGTACGCCCGGCTCCTTCAAAGCCGCTGCCCGAGGCGATGAGCTCAATCCGGTCCTTCGGGAATTTGATGCCGGCGTTTTGCCAGAACTGCAGCAAAGACAAGGCGCGTTTATAACTCAGTTCCAGGGCGTAATCACGCTGGGTGATGTTGCGGGGATCGCCCTGCGGGAAACTGGCGGCCCGTCCGTCAATCACAATCAGGTACTTCACATCAGATCCCTTGATGGAGTTGATCACGCGGCTCAGCTCCTGCCCCGCCCGGCGCAAAGGCACCAAAGAACGCTGCGGAATGGTGGCGCTGCTCTGCGGAAACAAAACATCTACCAGCAATTCATGGCGTTTATAGCGCTCATTATAGTAAAAGTACCGGCTGTCTAGCCTTGAAAGGGCGGCTTTGATCTCGTCCAGTTTCCGTTTCTCCTGCACCTCTACCTGCAACAGTTCAATGTTGCGGCGGTTTTCGGCGTCTTTATCCCGAAACATCTTGAAACTGAGCACAAACAGCACCAGCATGATCAGGAACAGGGCTGTCATGAGGTCCACGTAGCTGGGCCAGAAAAAGTCTTGGTCTTGTTTATTCATGCTCAATTACCGCTTGCGGGGGTTGTTGGGCTGCCCGGTTCCAAAGATTCTTCCCATAGCCGCTTTGATGGGGCCAGGCTCCATGCTTTTCTCTACGTTGGCGTTCAGCACGGCCAATTGCTGCAGCAATCGCTGCTGAATCTCAGTATCGGTGTCAATCTTGCGCAGCAGCCGCTCATTGGTTTGTTTTATTTCCTGCGCCAAATCCTGCTGCTGCCGATTAAGGGTTTCCTGCTGACCCGTCAAATTCTGGAAGGGCTGCATGTAGTCCAGGATGCGCTGGTAAATGTTGTCTTCGTTCAGGCGCCTAAAGTGCTCCTGCCATTTCTCGTAGGCGTTCTGCGCATCGCGCTCCTGGTGCTGCAACCGGGCCTGCATGAGATCGGTGAGTTTTAGGGCTGCTTTATCAAAATACTGCTCAGTACGGCTGGCGATGGTGTCCATTTCCTCCTGGTGACGTGCGAAGAAGTCAATCTGCCGCTGGATGTTGTCATCATGCTGTTGCAGGTAACCGGGCACCTGGTCAAAGCCTTCCTGCAGTTTAGTCAACCGGCTGAGCACCTGCGTGATGTTGTGCGTGAGCTCCCCGCCCCGCTTCACCGATTCATTCAAGGCCTCCTGGTACTGCAAGAAGTTCATGAACAGGCGCTCGCTTTCCTTGATCTTGTCAAAGACCTGCAGGTTGGCGTTGGCCATCTGGGTGAACCCGATCTCGTCCAGCTTCTGAATGAATTCCTTCTGCGTGCTGATGTTATCGGTAAGGGTCTCCACAATCGGTCTAAAGCCCAGAATCTTATCCAGAAAGTCTTTGTTAAACGAATCCAGCACCGATTTCAGGTTGCCCAGGCTGGCCGCCATGTCTGAGTTAAGCTTGGGCAGCAGGTGCGTTTGCAGGAAGGTGTAGTACTCGTTCTTCAACCGGTCACGGGTACTGCGGGCGTTCTTGAGCGCGTGGTTTCCCATCAAGGTCAGGAGCAGCCCGAAGAAGCTACCGGCCATGGCAATCAATACCCCGAACAGGAAAGACGGAATGTTCTGGTCTGTGATAAAGGCATCGTCTGCTTCATTGCCCAACCCGGCCCACACAAGACTGGAAAGCCCGATGATCACGCCCGAGAAAGTGCCCAACAACCCCACGTACAAAGGCGTGGCAATGGTAGACTGCACCTCGGCTTCCAGGGCATCAGAATGGCGCTCGGCCACGTCTTTCAGGATGTTGAAATCGGCGGCGGCTCCTTTGTTCAGGCGCAGGTATTCATTGGTACTGTTAATGATCTTCTGAAACGTGGGCGAAGAGCCCTGCACCTCAATCAGGTCAATGGTGGTGTCCTGATCATCTTGTGGGGTTGGAGTTGCCGGAGTAGCGCCTGCCTCTACCAGGTAAATGTTGCCGCTGTAGAGCTGCTGCCTGAACTTGTCAATTCCGGTTTTATAAAACGGAACGGCATCGTTCTGGGCTTCAATGTGCAGCTCCTCGGCGTCTACCGCAATAATCCGTTTCACCACCGGGTTGGTGGCCGATCCTTCCCTGAAATTCTCCCCATACAAAAGCCTTTCCCACTGCCGTTCATACGATTCTGCCGGTACCGCCGGGGTACCCTGCTGGCGCAAGGACCGCCTAGCCACTGAAAGTCTTTCCTCTGCCGGAAAGAGGCTTTCAATCGCTTCAATTTTGTTTTTATTGGCTTTGTACATGCGCCACTGGTATCCCAGAATGAGGATAATCAGGAGCGCTTCTAAAATAAATATTCCTTCCATAGGTGTTAGGTGCGTAAAGACAGCGGCTTCCTTAAAGATAGTAAACGCCGTTGTCTACTTATGCTTGATTGGTGAAAACCCGGCTCGTGAAATCTAGTGCATCGCTTTTTTAGTGTCCTCTATAGAGACAAGACACTGCCTTGTCTTCCACGTAATCCGGTTCTTTCACAAGGCTGTTTTGGGGCTGTTTTTCAGAAAACAGGGAAAATACAGAGGAACCGTTTTGGGGCTTTTTCCTGGAAAACAGCCCCAAAACGGTTCCTTGGCACTACAACTTCTCGCTTATTATGGCTTACCGGAAATCAATCCGGGCTTTTTCCTGAATCTTCCAGCCGCTACTGGTTCTGGTGAGCACGCCGTCGCCTTGCAGGACTATGCGGCTGACCATCCGGTTAGAGGGTTTCTCAAAAGAGAAAGCATTCTCCAGCCGGTCCATGCCCTGCGAGATCACAAAGGCCTGGTTGCTGGAAAGGTTAAACCGGTAATTGATGGTAGACCTTCCGTCTGTGGGGTTGTCAATCTCCAGGTAACTGTCAGAGTCCGGTCGCTGCTGCATCTGGTGGGTTTTAATGATGCCATCCTCCGGGATGATCGCATAGCGCGTGCGGCTCACCGGCTCTTCTGGTTGTGGCTGCGTTTGCGTTTGCGGCTGAGGCTGGGGTTGGGTTAATTCATTCAACAGGTCATCGCCTACCATGCCCACGCCAAGAGTGGCACCACCTACTGGTTGAGCCGATGCTGCGTCTACCTGCTCGCCCGGGTTGGCAGCCTCACGCCGACGGTTATCGTTTCTTCTTTGCTGCGGCGCTCTCTGCTGCTGGTTGGCAGTGCCTCCCTGCGCCTGGGGTTGTTGCCGTTGGCGGGGCTCTTGGGGGGCTTTAGGCTCCTGGGGCGGTCTTTGCTGAGGTTGCTTTTGCCTTGGTTCCTGGGGAGTTCTCTGTTGCTGAGGTTGGCCGCCCTGGTTGGAGCGTTGCTCCGGTGCCTGTTGCGCTCTGGCTTGTTGCCCCTGGGGTTGTTTCTGCCTGGGCTCCTGCTGTTGGGGAGTTCTTTGCTGGGGCGGCGTGGCCTGCGGCTGCTGGTTACCTCTGCCTTGCCGGCCATCCTGCTGCGGCTGATTCCGCTTAAGACGTTTCAGGTCTTCCTTCAGGTCCTGGACCTCGCTTTCCAGCCTGCGGTTACGCTTCTCCAGGGACTGCACCCGCGCCAGGATTGAGGCCACTTTATAAAAGGTAAACCCTGCTACCAAAATGGCAATTATCCCTAAAATTAAAGGTACATATGTCATACCAATGGTTCTTTATAAGAAAATATCAATGTAGAGGAAAGCCGAACGAAGCACTTTTAAGAAGCTCCGTTCGGCCTGACTGGGTTAAACAAATGCGCCTACCTGTTGCTGGTACAACTCTTTAGACAGCAGGTAAAGGGACTGTTTCAGTGGCATGAAGAACATGGTTTCCGGGATCAGCTCACGGTCAGATAAACCTCTGAGCGTGTCTTCCAGCACCATGGTGTAGCTGTCCTGGATGTTGGAGCGCATAAATCCCAGCACCCAGTGCGGGTCCACTTCCACGCCCATGGAACGCATCAGCGGCGCGATGTCCACATCGTCCAGCAGCATCTCCAGGCAGTTCATGACGTTTGCCAACACTTCCTGCCGGATGGCCGACGTGATCTGGCTTTTGTTCACCGCTTTCAGGGCATCTTCACCGGTTGCAACGCCAGTGGGGCGCATTATCGGGATATCCGTCAGGTCAGAAAGGTTGGTGCCTTCCAGAGCCATGGCCCCGCCGTTGGCGGTTACCTGCTTAGGATTGTCTACCAGCACCAGTTTGAAGTTAGCAGGCGGCTCCTGTCCTGTTACCTTCCGGAACACGGTTTTGGCGTAGCGCTCCACGTTAGACAGGTTATTACCGGCGCTCAGCAGCTTGATGTACAAACTACCCTGCCCGCTGAAGCAGATGTAACGCGGCACCTGCGCTCCCAGTTGTTGGGTGAGCTGCGCCAAATGGTACATCAACGCCCCGAAGTGCAGGTAGAACATCAGGCGCAGTTGCCGGGCCTGCAACAGCTGAGAGCTGTAATGCAGTTCTTTGTCATAGCTGAAAAGCAAGCTGGTAATGTCTGCCGAGCTGAAATCTGGGTTGTCCAGCGCGGTCTCCAGGAATTTTTTATACTCCTTGCCTTCCTCGGTGAGCGGAATCTGCAGCACGTGTGCCACTCCATACTGGAGCAGACCGTTGTCTTTGCTGGTTTTCACCGAGGCAAAGCCATCGCCCCAGATATCGTTCCCCGCAAAGCGGAAAGAAGCGCTGTGCGACGGTTTGCGGTTGGTGAACAAGAGCACATCGGTGGTACCACCTCCTATGTCCACGTTGAACAGGTTCTCGTCCTGGCTGGGCACCACCACCCCGGTTCTGGACAGGAAGTAGAACGGCGCTACAGATTCTGTGATGCAAGCCGTGTTGCGGCCGTTTTTGAACACGTTGTGGTACACACCGTCCCACACGTTCTGGAACATGTTGCGCGAATAGTCATCAAAGCTCAGGGGCGCAAACCACACCACCTTAGTATTGGCCACGTTGCCGTGGTTCAGGACCACCTTGTTTTTGATGAGCAGCATGATCTCGGTGAAGAACGCCTCAATCCGCCGTTTGCCGGTGTTGGATAAGGTCTCGCTCCACTTCAGATCTGTATGGTA
Organism: Sabulibacter ruber; assembly: GCF_017355955.1. Taxonomy (GTDB): domain Bacteria; phylum Bacteroidota; class Bacteroidia; order Cytophagales; family Hymenobacteraceae; genus Nibribacter; species Nibribacter ruber_A. The sequence continues at coordinate 108,244 of NZ_JAFFID010000003.1, forward strand.
CGATTGCTTGTACTGGCTCTGGTGAGTACCCTCGGTGTTGATGGAGAACCCGATGTTGATGTTCCCAAACAGGTTCGGGATCTGGTTTTCAAAGTCGATGGACTCGCAGGTGGCCGTTCTGGTAGGAAACGAATACAACGATCCGCCGGAGCCGATGAGCAACGGAATGAACTCGCGTTTCAGCAAGGTCTCCACCGCAAACAAACGCCCGAAGCCCCGCTTATGGAAACGCTGGTAATCGGTGAGGGAGCTGTCGTCTGAAGGTTTGTTCAGCATCACCAATTGCTGGTCATGGGCAGTGATGGCAAACTCCTTAGGTGCCTGGTTGGCTCCCGAAGTATAGGCGATGTGGGTGTTGGAGGTCCCGAAATCAATAGCAAAAGTAAAGTTCTGGATGCCCTGCTGCACCAGTTGGTACCGCGGCACAATCAAGGCTTTCCCGGTCACGTCCATGCCCTGGTGGGTGAGTTCCGCAAAGTCAAAGTGCGTGCCCCTGATCTCGTAGTAAGTACTACCGGCGCTGCTGTTGCTTTTCTTGGTCCGGCGTTGCTCCGTGGCTGAGATGATCCCTCCGCTGGCTTCCAGTTGTCTGCCGCCGGCATAAAACGCCAGCGAGTGGTTGCGGTTCACCAACAGCGGGTCAATGTCTTCGTCTACCAGCATTACCTTGTAGAAGTCATTGTAGGTAGGCGCATCGGTGAACTTGTAGAACGGAAAAACGCCAATGCCCACGCGGGATTTCAGGATATACCCTTTCTCCGGGATCACCTGCCCGTTGGCATCTTTGGAGTTCATGGGGTTCTCATAGTAACTCCGCTCATACACCACGTTGCCCTGCTCCGTAGGAATCTGCAAGGTTACCCGTACATGGTTCACATCCACGTAGAAGGTAAGATGGTTGGCCAGGTCATCGGGGGTGAAATACTCAAAGTACAGGTTGGTGACCGGCAGCAGGTAGTTGAACACTTTGTCGGTGACTCCCGGTTGGTATAGCACTGTTCCGCTGTAGAACCTTTCTGTGTTCACTTCATAAGGCACCTGCACAATGCTCTCCTGCAACAGGTCATTGATGGTGAGGTACGGGTAGTTAAAACCAACGCCGGGCAACGAGCGGGCCGGAATGTCTTTGGGGTCTGAGTACCCTACCTGAGTATTCACCGGCCACGCCAGATTGTTCACGTATTTCACGTGCGGAGCCAGACGCAAATCGGGTTTCAGCACAATAGGCCGATCTCCCGCAAACATGGGGTTAGTAGGGCGCAGGAACAGATCACTGCTGGTCACGGCGGTCTGGTCTTTCTTCACCAGAAACGTGAGATGCCCCACGTGCACCGGGTTCTGCTGGATGTCAACCAAAGGCAGGTAGTCTGAAGCGATGGCGTTCTGCCCCACCACTCCAGACATGCTGATGCTTTTCAACAGACGCTCATCCAAGGCATTGTACACCGCCGGAAACGCCTGGATAAAGGCCGGATTGGAAACGAACAGCTTGTGTATGTATTCTTTGAAATCGCGCTCCCGGTCATTCAAAGAAATGAAGTTGTTATCAAAGTACACGCCTACGTTTTGGGCCCGGTTTATGGAAAGTGGCTGCACATTAGGCGACACAAACAGGAACGTGAGCGGCGAGGTACCACCCAGCAACTGCAGATGGCGGTCTCCGCGGTCATTGGTGGTTTCCAGGTAAAACAAGAACAGGTCATCCACGCCCCTGAACCTGGGATCATTCATGAACAACTCCAGCGTCTTGCCCAGCAGGTGCGTATTGGAATTAGACTGCATGGCATACAGTTGCTGCTGTTTGTTCCAGCGCCGGATGACTATCTTATTTCCGCCCTGGGCGTAGCTCTGGTGGTTGTACAGCAGTTCCCACAGGTCCCAGAAGTGCGTCACCATTTTGTGGTAAATGCTGTTCTGCGAGTTAGTCACCCCTTGCTTTACAAAATCAAAGGCGGTCTCAAAAAGGTGCATGCGGGCGAAAGGCGTAGGAATGGAGGCGTTGATTTTCTGCGCCCGTCCGCCGGCCCCGTCTACCATGTCTTTGATCTCGGTGCTGGTAATCTGGCTGGTTTTTGCCCAACCCTCTACGTTTGAGCCGGTTTTATGTAGTCTGAGTACTTTCGGCATAGTTCGGTCTGTTTTTAAGGTGTTTTAGAGAAAAGAGATCAAAAACGATGTGGGGATGACCTCTTTCTCTTTCCTTTTGTTTACATCTTCCTTTAGGAAGAATTGTTACTTCTAGTAAGAAGATTTACTACTTCTCCGTCCCCCTTTGAAGGGGGACTTGGAAGGCGTGATTAAGAATACTTCAGCTTTTCTTCCACCAGGTTGTTGGTGGCAATCTCAAAGGCTTTTATGGTGGCTTTGAAAGGCTCCCGGTCCGAGACTGCTTCTGAGGCCCGATTGAGCTCTTTCACAAACGAGCCCTGGTGGATGCCCTTGTTCAGGAAACCGGTCTCTACCTGCTTGTCTGATACCATGCGGTTAAAGTCAGATTCATTCAGGTGGAAAGCCGAGAAGGTGCGTTCCATGCGGCTCAGTTCCTTTAGCCAGGATTCATAGCCAAACTCCTGACTGTTCAGGAATTTGTTTAATTCCTTGAAAACGGGCTCATTTCGGATGGCACTGCTCAGGTCTACCCCTTTGGCATAGGCGGCTTGGGCATCATTAGGAACATGCGCGTTGTAGTAGCGCGTGAAATAGTGGAACCGAATCAATTGCTTGGCCACGCGGTCGCGGGTTTCCTGGTCTAAGTGCGAGAACTGCACATGGTCCACGTCTTCGCGCAAGCCAAACTCATGGTACAAGGAATTGCCGGACAGCTCATTGTCTGAGTAGTCCATGAAATCAATGATGGACAAGGCACTTAGCAATTCAATCAGGTGCGCATCGTTCTTCTGGCTGGCCCGGCCCGGGTTGTTCTCCAGGGGTTTATCAGGCGTGTCTCCTATATAATAGGTAGCGTTCACGCCCGTGAGGTGGTTCTGGTAATAGGAAAGTGCGTCTTTGGCTTTGGTGGTGAAGGTATTGGAATCAATAAAGTCGGCCTCCGCGCCTGGGGCTGGTTGCTCCAGTGAGAAATACGGCAGCACCACCATGGCGCCGGTCAGGGCATCGTTCAGGCTGGAACCGTTGGGGAGTGTGGTATGCACGTCTTTGAAGTTCTTGAGCAGCAAAGGAAAACCAGCCGCCCCGGTACCGCCAAAAATAGAGCTCACGAAGAAAATACGGTCACCGGCCTGGAAGTTGGAGGCAAAGAAGCGCATCTCGGGAGAATCAATGATCTCGTTCAGCACCACGCTGCCCACATTAGGACTGCCCCGGAAACCCACGTCCAGGCTGTTGTTCAGGTTCTCGGGGGTAAAGAGCAGGTCTACCAGGGCCTGGCTGTCAATGTCCAGTTGGTTGTAACCCACGTGGTCTTTGAAAGGCTTGTTGATGCCACCAAAATCGTACACAAAACTGTCTCTGATTTTAGCCGATCCGTCGCCGGCAATGCTGGAAAGCGTGCTGATGTTGGTATGGAAGAACCCTTCCTCGCGGCGGCCCAGTTGGTCGTGCAGGTGCTTGTAGGTTTTGAGGAGCTCCACGGTGCGGTTCATGTCCCCATTCTGGGTGTCGGGGTCAATGATGATGGGCACTATCTTATCACAGTTCTTGATTTTGACACCTGCGGCCATGAGCATGACCAGCGAGCGGATGACTCGGGAGCCGGTGCCCCCAATTCCGAATACAAAAAGTTTTGCCATAGTTTATCTTGTGTGTGGCCATTTCACAGGAGTTGTCCAGGCCTGGACAGATCCTTTTTTAAGCAGGATAGAGAAAACGAAAAAGAAGATGAGGCTGAGTACCGCGTTCACCAACGCAAACGTGTACACATAGGAGTGCGACTCCACGTTGTTGTTGTTCACCTGAACAATAGGAATGATAAACGCGATGATGGCATTGAGCACCAGCATGATGGTCCAATGCTTGGGCTTGTACAGCCCCGTGCTCATGACCCGGTTGAAAATGTAATAATACAGCACGACCATGGCCAGCGTGATGATGATCAGCAGCAAACCAGTGTTGGGAAAGATTACCTCGCGGTAATCATTGGTAAAGTTGGCGGGCATGGGTCTGCCCAGGAAAAGCTCATAAAGGCCGGAGAAGAAATTCTGGATCATCCTTACTTGGTTTCTTTGTTAAACTTCATGGTTGCACTAAACACGGTTTCGTTCTGGTCTCTGTATAACGCCTGTACCCCTTCTATAATCTTGTTGAACTGGTACGTTTTCTTTGGGCTGGCCACCGGGTTGTTATCATTGGCAGTAGACCACTGGCTTATCCAGGCGGGCACCACCTGTGGTAACTGCAAGGTGATGGAACCCGTGTTAGCCGTCAGTTGCGGTACAATTACCCGAACAAAATGCGTGTACTTTGCCAGATCAGGCGTAGCCTTCACTTCTTCATCGGCTGCAATTACTGTACCAACAGACGCCTTTCCGCCAGCCACGGCAAGCTTGAGGTGTTGCTTCAAATACTTCACATCCTGCATGGAAGAAGGCAACGAACTCAGGTTCAGACCAATGGTAAATTCAACCGGTGCCTCTTTTTCTGGCATTAAATTTACGCTGGTACACACCTCGGCGGTGCGGCTGGTACAGTACACAATCCCTGCCGGCCGGAAGGTATTGGATTTGAGAATAGCCGAAAATGGAATCTCCTGGTAATTGAACCCAAAATAGGCTTGCTGCGCGGGCAAATTACGGAGTACTTTGTTGGTGACGGTCTGCACCTCCTGTTGCTTGCCAATTACCCAGATATAGTACGGGATTTCCTCGCCGTTCAACGTGCGGCTTACCTGAGGCTTTTTCACCGCCGGGTGGTAGGTGCCATAAAAGGGAGAAGCCTCGGCCAACACCGCAACCACCAGGTTTTCGTGCTCGGCCAATTTCAAACTGCTTCTGATATCGGTATCCAGAGAAAGGAACTGCCCAGGATTGTTAGGGTCTGGCCCATGGATGAAATCTGACACAATCACGCTCACGGCACCTCTGTTTACGGTGTTCTCCAGAGCGGCCCGCAACATATCAGGCAAAGGGGTTCCTCTTACGTCGGCTTTGATTCCGCTTACAATGGTGTTTTTCAGGGTACCATAGGCCACGCTGTCCAATACGGGTCTGCCCTGCCGGTCTTCCCGGGCCATGTAATACCGTTTGGCATCCACGTAGATCCCATCCTGCACCTCAGAGATGAGTTTATTCAACCGATTCTGAAAAACCGTAGGTTCTTTGTCAGCCGCCGGTGGTGGCATAAAGCCTTTCATTCCGTTAGAAATCTCCAGGTACAGGTCAATGTCTACCTTCTGGCTGGCGGTGGCTGGGTTGGCTTCAGGGGTTTTGGTGGTTGTGCGAGGCTGTGCCGTAGTTTCTTCCTGTGCGGGTGGATTCTGGGGGCTGGTTTCCCCCGTTCTGTTTTCTTTTTTATAGCAACCGGACAAGGCCAGTGCTCCACAAAGCAGTAGCACCTGGGCGCTACCCGCAAACCGATTTATGTGCATGCAGTTGAGGTTCATTTGCTATTGGGCACTTACTAAGAATGCAGAAAAAGGTTTTCTACGTATTAACCGAGGTTCTAATATGCCAATCTAGGTAAAAAAAGGAACTACCTCCACTTTGTTTTCTTAGTTGATTCTACTGTACCCTCGTCTAATTACCGCCTGTTTTCCTGAAAACAGACCAAAAACGTTTTCTCCTCAACTTCTCCTATACTCCCTAACATGCACTCGCCTGCTTTTATTGTCTGCGCAGAAAAGCAGCATTGGTGTTGGGCTGCTTGTAGAAGTAAAACAGGAATATACTTTCAGGAAGAAAAGCCTGAGAAGAAGGGGTAAGTTATTGAATTGTATTTATCTAATAACATTATTAAACAACTAGAGAGTTACTTCCAATTCACTTTACCTAAAAGAGATATTTACACCTGAATCATTTGAACAAAATCTATAAGAATAAGTACTTCATGGATGCGTGGTTAAAAGTCCTAAACCAAACGTAACGATACAAAAAGAAGGTCTAGTCAACGCAAGAATCTCTTGTTTGTGCCGAGAATTGCAGATTTACTATTATTGTGTACTTTTAAGTTGGAAGACCGGGAAAGAACCCCTCACCCACTCCCGTCTTTTGCAACTTCTAGTGGTCACGTTTCACTTAATGTTTTACGCGCAATGACATAATAAATCCACGCTTTTTACGATAAATAACAAGAGGTTCAATAACTAAGAAGAAAGAAAATTTGAGATAACTAATACTACTCCCCTACATCTGGATCATCTTACCCAACACCACCTGTTTCTGGATAGGCAGACGTACTAGTTTGTGCAGTTTTCATCTTCCCTGAGTTTACCTGTTTTGGTATTGTTTACTTTTTTCAGAAAACTGAATGCATTCTTACAAAAGCTATCTGCTGATACTCCTGCTCTATCTCTGTAGCATGTCGCTGGTGCAGGCGCAAAACTGTACCACCCCTACCATCTCACCTAATGGACCCGGCCCTGTCTGCCAGGGAACCGCCGTTACCCTTACTGCCAATAGCGCCGCCGGACTTACTCTTCGTTGGTTTAAAGACGGAGTTCTGATCCCGAATGCAACCGGCGCGACTTTTCAGGCAGTTGAATCTGGAAGCTATACTGTTGAAGCAGATGGACCAACCTGTGACCCGGCTTCTTCTATTCCGGTTACAGTAACTGTAAATCCTTTACCTGCTCAACCAGATTTCATCCTGAACCCAAACACCCCGCAATGCTCTGGGTCTCCTATCAACTTCTCCATCACCAGTCCTCAACCAAACACCTCTTACGTTTGGGATTTTGGTGATGGTACCACTACTGTTGGAAATTCGGTAAACCATACCTATAAAACGGTTGGAGTAGGAGCTGAAAATTTTCCTGTTGTTGTGTATGCAGTGAGCCAGGCGGGATGTATCTCTCCTACTCGTACCCAGAACGTAACGGTAAATCGTAAGCCGCGTTTCACGCCACCTACAGACAGCAGCAATTTCAATGTCTGTATTCCGGATACCCAAAAAACGGTAAGCGTAAAGGCGTACCTGACCAACAATAACACTTCAGGTGATGTAACCTCATACATCGTCGATTTTGGCGATGGTGCTGGTCCACAGACGTTTCTGCCTCAACAGTTCACGTCTACTCAGGCTATTCAAAACACCATTCCATACGATACCACCGGTTCGTTCCCTATCACCATCAGAGCCATTGGGGCGAACGGGTGCGACTCCGTATATACCAAGAACTTCGAGATCAATAAAAAGCCCGAGGCTGAATTTGATGCCAATAGCGGGAAAAAACGTCTGAATCCCGCGAACTGTACCCCGGTCATCATTGCCATTGCCGATACCTCTAGAGGGGGCAATCTCACCTATCGGTACAGGGTAACCAATAACCAGGGACAACCTGCCAGTGGAGTTTCCTTTATCCAGGGCACCGACTCCACCTCGCAGGAACCGGTTCTCCAGTTTGATGTGGAAGGCCGCTATAACATTCGGTTAATTGTATCAAACAGCTGCGGTACCGATACGGCCACCCAAAGTGTTCTGATTGCCCGGCCGGAAGTAAACCTCTTCGCTGACTCCACTTCCTGCGGACCAGCCACCATTCTGTTTGACGCCCAGAAAGTCAATTATGACCTGAATCTTGGTAACACCGAAAAGAACTTCCGGTGGACGGTGAGCCCGAATAACGGAGTGACGTTCGTTAACGGCACCAGCCCATCCTCTAAATTCCCTGAGATTCGCTTTGCCAATGTTGGGGAGTACAAAGTGAACGTCGTCTTTGAGAATGAATGCGGGAACTCAAGAGATTTTGAGCAGCAACCCGCCGAGGCCACCATTACCATCAATGCTGTTCCAGGAGCGGTGCAGTTCACGCCTAACAACGTGACCATTTGTAGCGGCGACAGCACCACCATCCGCCCAACCGGTCCGGGAACCAACTTTGAGTTCTACACCCAGCAGACCGGCGGTACAAGCCTGGGCTCCGGCCGGGAATTCAAGACCGGAACGCTGCTCACTACCACGGTGTACTACGTAGCCGCCAAAAACGCCCAAAACTGCGAGAGCCCTACCCGTACGGCCTTCACCGTGAACGTAGTGCCTGAAATGGAAAACAACACCATTACCCTGGCGCAAAACCAACAGGAATTGTGCGCGGGTCAGCCGTTCCCAGGGGCCATCAGTGGTTCTTTGCCAACCGGTGGTACAGGTTCTTACCAATACAAATGGCAAACCAGCCAGACCGGCAACCCAACTGATTTCCGGGATGCCGCTGGTAGCAATACTGCCCGTAACTATACGCCAGCCCAACCGCTCACAGTGACTACCTGGTTCAGACGTCTGGTAACCTCAGGTTCCTGCTCGGCAGACACCAGTGATGTGGTCATGGTAACGGTAACTCCGCCCATCACCAACAACACCGTTGACATTGAGGGAGACACTGTGGCAACCATCTGCCAGGGCGCTGAGGCTCCTCAGATCACCGGTTCTCAACCCGCCGCTACTGCTACCATCATCTGGGAAAGCAGCACCGTAAGTGCTACGGCTGGTTTCGCGTCGGCGGCTGGTATCAACGGCGAAGTGGTGTACTCACCAGGTGCTCTTTCAACCACCACCTGGTTCCGCAGAAGAATCAATCAGGGCGGTTGTACCGCGGTGTCTGATGCGGTAAGAGTCATTGTGATTCCGCCAGTGGCCAACAACACCATCCAGGGAGAGCAAACCATCTGCTCTACCGGGACTGCTCCGGCTGCCTTAACCGGCTCGGTACCTACTGGCGGCGGTACGGCCAACAACCGGGTGATCCTTTGGGAAAGCAGCCTCACCGGCAACCCAGATGACTTTGGCCCGGCTGCAGGCGCCAACAACGGCCAGAACTATACTCCTCAGGTCTTAACCCAAACCACTTACTTCCGGAGAACGGTTTCGGTGCGCGAGGGTGGCTGTGATCCAAACAGAAGTAATGTAGTAGTAATTACGGTGGTACCTCCCATCACTGACAACAACATTTCTTCTATTGAGAATACCGTATGCCAAGGCAAAACGGTGGCCTTTACGGGTACCCCGGCCAGCGGTGGCGGCGGAGCTGCACTGGAGTATTTATGGGAAACCAGCACCACCAGTGCCACTGCCGGTTTTAATCCAGCAGCGGGTACCAACAACACCCAGGATTACACGCCTCCGTTCATCTCTCAAAATACCTGGTTCAGAAGAACCGTGAGAGTACCAGGTGCAACCTGTCCGCCAAATGTCTCTAATGTGATTGCTATTACGGTAGAGAAAGCACCAAGCGCCCCAACCGTAGAAGCGTCTAATGTGCAGACTTGCCCCGAGGTGCCTGCTACCCTGCGGGTAACCAATGCGGGTGCCGGCAACACCTATGAGTGGTTCACCCAGGAAACCGGAGGAACCCCGGTGTTTGTGGGAGCAGAATTCACTACTAACTCGCTGAGCGCTACTACTACTTACTATGTTCAGGCGGTAAGCCCTAACCAATGCGCCAGCGCTAACCGCACCTCGGTACGGGTGAGCATCATTCCGGTGGTAGCAGATGCCGGACGTGATACCACCATCATCCAGGGACAATCTGTGGTACTGCGCGGGTCTGGGGGAACAACCTACGAGTGGACTCCGGCCACTGGCCTCAGCGATCCTAAATCGGCCAACCCGATTGCTACTCCAAACGTGAACACCACTTACACCCTGAAGGTAACCTCCTTTGATGGTTGCGAGGACACCGATGAAGTGACCATCAACGTCTTGCCGCGCATCAAAATCGTGAACACGTTCAGCCCGAACCGCGATGGGGTCAACGAATACTGGGAGATTGAAAACATTGCAAACTACCCGGACGCAACGGTAGAGATCTTCAACCGGTACGGTGCCCAGGTGTTTAAATCAAACGGCTACGCTCAACCGTGGGATGGTACGCATAACGGCAGCCCGCTTCCGCTGGCTACTTATTACTACATCATCAGACTGAACAAAGACGAGAAACCATTCACGGGCAGTGTCACCATTATCAAATAATCCGATGACGAAAAATTTAGGCGTTCTTCTGGTTTTCCTGCTCCTGACCGTGCCTGCCTGGGCACAGCAACGGCCGCAGTACAGCCAATATATGATCAACAGTTATTTATTGAATCCGGCCATCACGGGGATTGAGGACTATACAGAAGTTAAGATTGGGACCCGCCAGCAGTGGATTGGTCTGGAGGGCGCGCCCAAAACCTACCACGTGAGTGCCCATACCCCTTTGAACAAGGAAGTGAAAAGCGTACGCTCAGGCAAAGGCCTCACCAGCACCCGCACCGTGAACCGGAACCGCTTTGTGCGGGCGTACCCGCACCACGGGGTGGGTATCCAGGCCATCAGCGACAAAACCGGTCCGCTGCGCCGCACCAACGTGAATCTGACCTACGCGTACCACTTGCCCATTACCCGTACCATTACGGTATCTATGGGAGCCAGCGCGGGTATTCTGAGGAACAGTTTTAACCCGGCCGAGGCCACGTTCACCAACCCAGATCCGGCTATCTCCAGCAGCTACGTAAACCGCAATTACTTTGACGTAGGGCTTGGCACCTGGATTTACTCTCCCCATTTCTTCGTGGGATTGTCTGGCGCGCAGCTGATCAAAAGCGAGCGGGACCTGAATACCGAGGAAGGCGAAGTAACCAACGGGATCCTGCAACGCCATTTCATTGGAACCGCCGGTTACAAATTTGACATTAGCCGGGAGGTGACGCTGATTCCGTCGGTGCTGGTGAAGCTGACCAATCCCAGCCCTACCACCATTGACTACAACCTGCGAGCATTATACGCGGAGCGTTTCTGGGTAGGTGTCTCTTACCGCAACCAGGATGCCTTTGCGCTGATGACAGGCGTAAACATCAGCCACATCATGGACGTGAGCTATTCCTATGACTACAACACTTCCCCGTTGAATGTAGCTAATTCCGGCTCCCACGAAATTGTGCTGGGCCTGAAGCTCTTCAACAAAGGGAAAGTGGTTTGCCCAAGATGGATGCACTAATTCTTCATCTTACTACCTGAAAACAGCGGGGCCGATTTCTAAGGAAATCGGCCCCGCTGTTTTTAAGCTGTTTTTGGATAATCAGCACCAATTCAGTTGATAGTCCTGCATCCTCCGTTCAGAAACATTGGAATGCCTGAGACAAGGCAGTGCCTTGTCTCTACCGATGCAAATTTTATAAGCATAATGGCCTAACCCATATAGGGCGAAGTCAAACCCTCCTTCGCTCGCCTCTGGCGAGTGTAAGTTATTAGGTGGCCTCTGGCCGCCTTGCACATTCTTCAACCATATTTTACAACAGCATCAACCTACTACCGTTTTCTGCCTCCTTTCCAGAAAACACCCCCAAAACAGAAACAATCACCATTAGACAAACTCCTTCCTTCTAAGAAGAAAGCCACCAAACAGCAAGGGCCTGCTTCAAGTCAGAAGCAGGGCCTTGCTGTTGAAAAAACTTATCTTTCCTTATGACTTCACAGCGGTGATGGTCTGGATAGTACCATCTGGGTTATGGGTCAGCTCGGTAACTTTGATGTTTCGCAAGTGCGTTTTACCAGACAATTGGGTGTCATGATAGAACAGGTACCACTTGCCTTTGAACTCAACAACTGAGTGGTGGTTGGTCCAGCCTTGTACCGGGTTCAGGAGCACACCTTTGTACGTGAAAGGTCCGGCAGGAGAATCCCCGATGGCATAGGCAATGTTGTGGGTATCACCGGTAGAGTAAGAGAAGTAGTACTTACCGTTGTATTTGTGCAGCCAGGCAGCCTCAAAGAAACGCTTGTCGTGGTTGGTGGCTGGGAAAGGTTTTCCGTCTTCGCCCAGGATTACCACATCTTTCACCGGACCATCAAAGCCTAGCATGTCTTTCCGCATTTTAGCCATTTTAGGCAGAAGCGCGTTTCCGGTAGTAGGCTCAGGAGCGGCGGTAGAATCATATTTGCCTTTCGCCCAGCGCTGCAACTGACCACCCCAGATTCCGCCAAAGTACATGTAAGAGGTACCATCGGTATCGGTGTATACGGCAGGGTCAATGCTGAAGCTTCCTTCAATGGGCTTAGCCTCTGGCTTGAAAGGACCCGTTGGAGAAGAAGAAGTGGCTACCCCAATTCTGAAGATGTCTTGCTTGTCTTTCACCGGGAAGTAGAGATAATATTTCCCGTTCTTGAAAGCCGCATCTGGTGCCCACAATTGGCGTTTGGCCCACGGAATGTCTTTGATGTCAAGCGCCACCCCGTGATCGGTTACTTTGCCGTTCACGTCATCCATGGAGAAAACATGGTAATCGCGCATGTCAAAGTGATCGCCGTTGTCATTCTCCGGCGTACCGGCGTTGATGTCGTGCGAAGGATAGATATAGATCTTTCCGTTGAACACGTGTGCAGAAGGGTCTGCCGTATAAATATCCGTTACCAACGGCTGAGACAGATACTGAGGAGTCTTGGCAGCGGTTGTGGTGTCTTGGGTAGTAGCCGTGCTTTGCACCTGCGTTGCAGAAGCATTGTCTGATGTGGTTTGCTTTTGGCAGCCGCTGTTGAACGCAGAAGCCGCAAGAAATACCAAAGGAAGGTACTTGGCAGAGTTAGGTCTTGTCATTTGTGTTGGCAGTTTTTGTTTAGTTGGTGAAGATATGCAAATATCACCTACTATTGCAACCGATTTCATAAAAATATATCAGCTTTGATTTACCTGTTTTGCAAATCTTTCAACTCCATCTATCCCATCCCTTCTCGCCCTTCACTTCTACTGAGGCATTTCTTATAGTTGATTCTCTGGTCCGTGAAAAGGAAATTCATTAAACTCCCGCCGCACTCAGTCAACAAATAGTATTACTACTATTTAAATGATCCAAAACGGCTTAGCCCGGCGTCCAAAGCTTCTAATCAGGTTAACCCGCTCCAAACTATTGTTTCATGCTTCTAATCTTAGGTATCCTAATTTTCATCTTTCCTTTTCAGGATAGGTAGAAATTGCCTCTTCCTCCGTTTCAGGCCTATTTTCTATAAAAAAGCCTGAATTCAGCAACACCAATCCTCAGGTACTACTTCGCAGAACGGGCCCAATGATAAACCTGGGCATTAAGTTAGGGCCTAATCCAATCAACTCAGGATTAGGCAAACTCATTTAGAATTTAGACAACCTTCCCTAAAAAAATCTTCGTTTAAGACGTAGAGATTCATGACACCCCTTTAACGAAAGAATATTTATGACTGCAAATCACCCAAATCTCAGCGTCACCGAGAGCTTTGAAGAATCAACTGGCTTAAGACATCATGAGGTACCAACCGAGGCGGAAGTAGCAGAAGAAGAGGAATCCCTTGCCCGCACCGCCGAAAACCCGCTCCCCAGGGTGGTACTTAGGCCTAACACGTATTCGCTGCTGGATGGGGAATGGAGGTTCTCCCTGGATCAGGACGACCGCGGATTACGGGAGGCCTGGTACCTGGGGCATAAATATCCGCATACGGCTAATTGGCCGGGCTCTGTAGAGGAGCACATGGCTCAGAACAAAGAAGATTTGCAGACCCCAGCCTGGCAAGACAAAGTGATTGCCTGGTATGAGCGCGAATTCACCCGACCAGAGAAACTGGAAAGCGGCGGAAAAAGGATTTACCAGATCACCTTTGGCGCCTGCGGCTACGAAACCCGGGTCTGGCTCAACGGCCGTCTGCTCACCGATATTGAAGGCGGCGAGGTGCACTACGGGGAGTACAACTCCTTCTCTTTTGAGATAAACGAAGACCATTTGCTGCCCATCAACTGGCTGACGGTACGGGTGTCGCACAGCATGGATGCCGAGGTGCCCCGCGGTAAACAGGAATCGCACGTGTACAAGCGGGGCGGAATCTGGTACCAAACTTACGCCGGTCCGGTGCGCAGTGTATGGCTGGAGACCGTTGAACGCAACCGCCTCCGCTCACGGGTTGGGGTGCAGGGCCTTATTGAAGACTCCCTGGTGCGCTTCAACTTTACCACCAGAATCCATGACCCGGGCCAATACACGCTTCGGTTGAACATCTATGAACGTGATGGCAGTGATGATGCTCCGCCCCTGGCCACGTCTGACTACCCGCTTAAACTGGAGGCCGGTCAACGGTCACAGTACGTGGTGATTGAAGTGCCCAACGCGGAATTGTGGAGCCCCGAGAATCCGCATTTGTACCGCTTTGTGGCCCAACTGATTGATGCCAGCGGCTACTCCGCCGAGATTGAAGGACACTTTGGTTTGCGGAAGATTGAAGCCCGCGGTCGGCACATTTACCTCAACAACCAGGAAATCTACATTGACGGCATTCTGTACCAGCCCGGTACTGCTACCTACGAGGAAATGAAGCGCCATATGTACGCCATGAAAGAATTGGGTTGCAACCTGGTGCGTGTGCATATTGCCGGAATTGACCCGCGTATCTATAACCTGGCCGATGAAATGGGGCTGCTGCTCTGGGTGGAAGTGCCTAGTCCGCACTCCTCTACCAAACGCAGCCGCGAAAACCACCGCCTCGAACTGATGCGCATGCTGGCGCTTATTGAAACCAACCCATCGGTGGTGATCTGGAGTTTGTACAACGAGGACTGGGGTGCGCAAGACATTGCTACCAACCCAGAAACCCGCCAGTACATCATGGATATTTTCCACTTCATGAAGATCAGGTACCCGCAGTTCCTGGTGGTGGACAATGACGGATGGCAGCATATTTCCTACGAAGGAAAACTTAAAACCGATCTGCTCACTGCCCACTTGTACACGCCAGAGGTAAAGAAATGGAAAAAACTGTTAGACAAACTTACCGCCGGCGAAATGGAAGGCGTAGCCGTGTTACCGCTGGTAATTGGTGACCATTACTTCTACCGCGGACAAACCCCGCTGATTGTAAGTGAGTGGGGAGGCTTTGGGTTCTCAGATTACGGCGGGCCCGAGAGCGCCGAGGAGCGTACCGAGAAGATCAGGACGTTCAAGCAGGAGCTCCGCAAACGCCGTATTGCCGGTGATGTGTACACGCAGGCCACCAACATTGAGGAAGAGAAAAACGGGCTCATTGACTTCCATTCGGGAGAACTTACCGTTCCTCCAGGGCTGCTGAGCACCCAAGGCTTCAGCTTTGACGCCAAGCCCAGTAAACGGTTACGCAAAAAGAAAAAAAAGTCTGAATAACCTTTTCAGGTTTTTAAGCTGAAGGAAAGAACCTGTTTTAGAAGTGTTTTTACTAAATCGCTCCTAAAACAGGTTCTTCTTGTATTGCCACTGCTTTCAACTAGCTTATATCCTTTCAGGATCTTAAAGTATAACTTAGAATTTCAAAGTATAACCTAACCAGTAACCTTACAGAACATCGCTATGAAAAAACTTTTTTTACTGCTTGCCTGGGCTTGTGCAATTCCCGGGTGGGCTCAGACCCTTGCCCCTGCCGATAAAATCAAAACCGAAAAGGGAGACCTGACCGTTCAGCCCATCACCCACGGGTCTGTAGTGCTGCAGTGGAACAACAAAACCATCTGGGTAGACCCCTACGGAGGAGCCGCCCTCTACAAGGGAATCACCAAACCAGACCTATTGCTCATCACCGACATTCACCCCGATCACCTGGATCTGAACACATTGCAAGCTCTGCCTGTTACCGGGGCTACCATTGTGGCACCTCAGGCGGTGGTAGACAAACTGCCCGAACAGCTGAAAAGCAAAGCGGTGGTGCTGAAAAACGGTGCCCAAACCCAGCAACAAGGTATCCAGATTGAGGCAGTTCCTATGTACAACCTGCCCGAGGCTCCTGATGCCATGCACCCCAAAGGTCGTGGTAACGGGTACGTCCTCCGCATCGGGAACAAAAATGTGTACCTCTCCGGTGACACCGAAGACATACCTGAAATGCGGGCCCTCAAGAACATTGACGTGGCGTTTGTGTGCATGAACCTGCCTTACACCATGGACATTAACCAGGCGGCATCGGGGGTGCTGGCGTTCAAACCCAAAGTTGTGTACCCCTACCATTACCGCGGCCAGGGTGGACTGAGCGACGTGAACGCCTTTAAAGCCAAAGTGGAGGAAGGAAAGAAAGACATTGAGGTGCGTTTGCGGCAATGGTACCCATCAGCCGAGTAGAATTGATGGAGCCTACCTTTTTGGCCTCTTTTTCTGAAACAAGGCTAAAACAAGAAGCCGGCCTGCTGAAGAACAGCAGGCCGGCTTCTTGTTTTAGTTGATTAAGGTTACAACCGGTTGTAATCGGTTTCCTCGTCTTCGGTGTCTTTGCTGCCTAGCGGCTGATCATGCATACGTACCCCGTTGGCGCTTCCGTCCATGGGTTCGTAGCTGCCTTCGTACTCAAAACCGGGTCCTTGGGAAATAGATTCGGTTTCGCTGTGGTCGTTGGCACCGTAGCCGGTAATTTCATTTCCACCAATGTGCAGGTTCTCCAACTTATCTTTCTGGCTGTTACGCTGGGTATCTCCGCCCAACCCGATGTTCCGTTTAGCCGATGGATCTGGGCTGTTGCCCATAGAGTTTCTCTCGCTGTAATCCTCGTTTATATTCTTGGTGGTGTTTTTTCCACTCAGATCTTTATCGTCTTTTGTTGCCATATTCTTAGTAATTAGTTTTTACTGTGTACGAAGAGGACCCGGTGGAGTTTGAGGCTTTTCTGATCTAAACAAGACAAAAAAGGAGAGCCTGCCGGGCAGACTCTCCTCTAATTCAACTGATTGGTAAAAAGAAGCTTAGTGCTTTTTGCCTTTTTTCTTCTTTCCGCCTTTATTGCCGTTGCCGTTTCCTTTGCCAACTCCTTTATTTTTCTTTTGCTGACCCGGTGCGTACGCGCGGGCAGATTGGTCGCCGTTTACCTTTTTGGCTTGGCCGGGAGGCATGCCTTCGGTGGAGGTTCTGCTACCCGGAAAAATGATACCGGGGAAAGAATCTGAGGTTCTCTGGCTTTTGGAGGTTCTGGTACCCGTGGGGTAGCGTGAACTGCTAGTATTCCTGGAACTTGAGCAACTTGCCACACTGATCAGAATGATCACCAGGGCGAGCATTTGTACAAATTGTTTTCTCATAAAAGGGCTGCTTTGCTTACATCTGTAAAAGAGGGTGCAAGTATAAAGCCAAAAAATATGATGCAAGGCGTTTTCTGCGTTGTTTTTAGGAATCAACGTTGAAACGTTCTCATTCTCAATGCTGTTGATCTGGTAGAAAATATTCAATTGCACCTGTACACCGGGTGATTGTCAATGGATAAACTTTTCCTCCTAGTCTTACTTCTATTCCTTACTCTTCCGGCACCGGCACAGAACAGACCTGCCGCCCTACGGGAGAATGAGGTGATTACTATTCCCATCCCGGTGGAGCAAACCAGAACCACCGATGGGATTGCGCGCTACATCAACAGCCATTATCCTTCCCCGCAGGAGAAAGTAAAAGCCATTTACTACTGGCTGGCAAACAACATTTCCTATGATATTCTACGGCTGGAGAATGCCTCAGAGTATTATGAGCGGCAAGCTCTCATCAGCCAGACCTTACGCACCCGCAAAGCCTTATGCCAGGGCTACGCCGAGGTGTTTCAGGAGCTTTGTACCAAAACGGGTATCCCCGCGCACGTGGTTACCGGTTTTGTGATTCCAAGAAACACTCCCACTCCCATGACGCATGCCTGGGCCGCTGCCCGCCTCAACGGCCAATGGTATCTGTTTGACCCTACCTGGGGCGCGGGCTACGTGGATAATAACCTGTACATCCGGCGCGTGAATGACCGGCACTTCATGGTCTCCCCGGAAACCATGATCAAGACCCACATGCCCTTTGATCCGCTGTGGCAGTTTCTGCCCCAGCCCCTCACCTTCCAGGAATTCATTTACGGCAAGCCCAAAACGGCAGTACGCAAACCTACTTTTCACGTGCTGGACTCTCTTGCCGCTTATGAAGCATCCTCTGACAAAGCTCAGTTGATAGGCACCATCAGAAGAATGGAAGCCAACAGAGTGATCCCGCCGGTGGTGCTGGAGCAACTTAACCATAACAAAAAGCAGTTGAGCATTGCCCTGCAAAACGACGCCATTGACCTTTACAATGCCGCCGTGAACTCCTATAATGCCGGGATAGAAAAGTTCAACACATTCATCCGGTACCGCAATAACCATTTCATGCCCCAAAAGAACCTTGCAGAAGTAAGGCAGATGATGCAGAGTTACACCCATAGCTTCAAAGAGGCGAAGGCGTATTTGCTCAAAATAAGGCCGCTGGATAATACCAACCTGCTGCTCAACGTGGAATCCCTGCATAAGACCCTGGATAAAGCCCTTACCCACGCCGACCAGCAAGAGAAGTTCCTGGAGAGATACATCAAGACCCCGCCCTCGCAACGGAGCGCTTTGTTCTACAGGCAATCTTTGGCTGAAAACAAGTAAAGCTCAATTCTCCTTTGTTCACCACTGCCCAGTGTAAAGTATTAAACTGCCCTGCCTGCATGTGCCTGGAATGAGATGAAACTCTTTGTTAAGCTCTAGCAGCGGTGGCCAACTTCTGGCAAATAAACTTACGCTTGCTTAAGTTGAGGCAAGGGTGAGTGATTATTGCCTAATTTCTTCAAAAGGCAGTCAAACCTTATAATACCGCCAATTCAAGGCGAGGTCTGGTTGGGATTGAAAGGCTTATCCAGCCTGTATTTACATGATTTTCTTTTCGGTTTTAGGCTGAATTCCGGAAACTAGCTTCAAAACATATCTGCCATTTGTTTTGTAACTTGGCTTCTCTACATCCTTCCACCAAACACACAAACATGTCAAACAAAGTCATTTCCCGCCGCTCCCGATTGGCTGTGTGGCTTCTGGCCCTTTCGCTTACGGGGCCGGCAGCTTATGCCCAGGGCACGAAAGACCTCAACGTCCCCTACCAACGCCCAGCTGAGTCTATTGCCAAATTGGTGGAGGCTCCGGCCACCCCTTCCGTTAGTTTTGATTCCAAAGGCGAATGGATGCTGGTGATGGAGCGTCCCGGTTTTCCTTCCATTGAAGAAGTAGCTGCCCCAGAGGCCCGCATTGGCGGCTTGCGCATCAACCCGGCGGTGAACGGAGCCAGCCGAGGTTCCTCTTTCAACAACCTGAAAGTCAAAAAGGTGAAAGGTGGTCAGGAATTCACCATCCAGGGACTACCGGCCAACGCCAAGATCTCCGATGTGACCTGGTCGCCGGATGAAAAGCAAGTGGCCTTCCTGAACACCATCAGCAACGGAATTGAACTGTGGGTACTCAACGTACAGGACCGCTCAGCGCGTAAACTCACCACCGCCTCCGTGAACGACGCCTGGGGCAACGCCTTTAGCTGGACTCCTGACAGTAAAACGCTGTTGGTGAAGGTAGTGAACCCCTTGCGCGGAGATGCGCCTAAATCACAGACCACCCCGGTAGGGCCAATCATCCAGGAAAACCTGGGCCGCACCGCCCCTTCCCGTACGTACCAGGATCTGCTGAAGAACCGTCAGGACGAAGCCTTGTTTGACTACTATCTTACCAGCCAATTGGTACAGGTTTCCTTAGACGGTACCCAAACCAAGGTTGGCGAGCAGGGCATCATCCGGTCGTTCAGCGTGTCGCCAGACGGGCAATATGTGTTGGTAGCCACCACGCACCGGCCGTATTCTTATCTGGTGCCTTCCAGCCTGTTCCCGTACACGGTGCAGGTGTGGGATAGGCAAGGCAAACTGGTGAAGCAGATCGCAGACATTCCGCTGGGCGAAAACATACCCGTTGGGTTCAACGCCGTGGCGGCTGGTCCCAGAAACGTGAACTGGCGCTCAGATCAGCCCGCAACCCTGTACTGGGTAGAAGCGCAGGATGGCGGCGATGACAAAAAAGACGTGCCGGTAAGAGACATAGTGTACTTGCAAACCGCCCCGTTCACACAAAAGCCGGTTGCACTGGTGGGCACCAAGCTTAGATTCAGCGGCATCACCTGGGGAAACAATGACCTGGCGCTGGTGACCGAACGCTGGTGGAAAACGCGCCAGGAACGCCAATTACGCGTGAAACCAAGCCAGCCAGGTGCCGAGCCGGTGGTATTGGTAGAGCGCTCCTACGAAGACCTGTACACAGATCCCGGCTCGCCGGTGATGACCAAAAACCAATACGGGCGTAGCGTGCTGCTCACCGATAAATCTGGCCAGAACCTGTATATGATCAGTGAAGGCGGATCTCCGCAAGGCAACCGGCCCTTCCTGAGCAAATTCAACCTGAACACGAAAAAAGCCGATATCCTGTGGCGTTCTGAGGCCCCGTTCTACGAGCGGCCGGTAGATTTACTGGATGCCGATAAAGGCGTTTTCATTACCCGTCGGGAGTCAGAGAACGATCCGCCTAACTATTTTCTACGCCAGGTCGGGTCCGAGAAGTTAACCGCGGTTACCAAGTTCCCGCACCCATCGCCGGAGCTGATTGGGGTAGACAAACAACTGCTTACCTACAAGCGGAACGACGGCGTTACCCTAACCGCCACCTTGTACACCCCCAAAGGCTACAAGAAAGAGCAAGGCCGATTACCTATGTTGCTGTGGGCGTACCCGCGGGAGTTCAAAGATGCGGCTACGGCCGGTCAGGTGAAATCATCGCCGTATGAGTTTACGCGCATCAGCTACGGTTCACCGCTGTTCTGGGTAACCCGCGGCTACGCCGTGCTTGACCGCACCGATATTCCGATTGTGGGCGAAGGCGATGCCGAACCCAATGACACGTACGTAGAGCAACTGGTGGCCAGCGCCAAAGCCGCCATTGACGAGGTCACCAAAATGGGCATCGCAGATCCAACCCGGGTAGCCGTGGGCGGACACTCCTACGGAGCGTTCATGACGGCCAACCTGCTGGCGCACTCAGATTTGTTTGCCGCCGGTATTGCCCGTAGCGGAGCTTATAACCGTACGCTCACGCCGTTTGGTTTCCAGGCCGAGGAGCGCACTTTCTGGCAGGCGCCGGAGGTGTACGCCAAGATGTCGCCGTTCAACTACGCCAACAAAATCAAGACACCCCTGCTGCTGATCCACGGCGAGGCCGATAACAACTCCGGTACCTTCCCTATCCAGAGCGAACGTTTCTACAATGCCTTGAAAGGACACGGGGCCACCACCCGCTACGTAGTGCTTCCGGCCGAAAGCCACGGCTACAGCGCCAAGGAATCCATCATGCACATGCTGTGGGAAATGGACCAATGGCTGGAGAAATATGTAAAAAATAAGCCGCAGCCGCAGACCAAGCTATAGTTTTGTGCTACATTTGAAAAAACAGGCCCGTTCTTAAAACAAGGGCCTGTTTTTTGAGTTCTTACAGGTAGAACTTAACAGACATTACAACAAACCAAACAGGCACTCTGAGATTTGACAGGATCTCGCTTGTTTACAATGCTTACTCAATGGCTAAAGTAGAACTGAAGAAACCCAATGGGGACGTTTTCCTCATTGCGGAGCGGGCCCCGGATAATTCTTACATCCATGCACAGTGGATCGGAATCCAGACGCTTGACACCGTGAAGCAGGGAGGAACGCTATATATAAAAATGCTGGAGGAGCAACCTTGTCCACGGCTGCTGAACAACCACAAAGAGCTAATTGGCCCCTGGACCGTAGCCAACGACTGGATTGTGCAGTTCTGGACTCCCCGGGTAATGGAACTAGGGCTGGAATACATGAGCCAGGTGCTGGCCCCCGGCGTGTACGGCAAAATGTCCTTCCACCAGCTTCATCAGTTCATAGGAGACAAGTTCCAGATCAAAATGTTTGAAGAAGTGGAGCCCGCCTTAGAATGGCTTCTGACCGTTGGGAAGAGCGATCAATCCCAGCAGCCCTTTGGCAAACGAACACTTTCATAGAAATAGAAAACAGAAGAGCCCCTGCAATCCAGGGGCTCTTCTGTTTTAAAACGTTTGTTGGAATATCAATCCTCAACTTTTCTGGATACGGATGTTTCAAATTCCTGTTGAGGGAGTTTGTCATGCCCACCACTATCTCATTCCTCTCCCACTCTAAGTCTTACGGGGTTTGTTCCTCTGCCACTTTTGTCAGATGAAGACGTTTTGAAGGTGATTTGCGGAAAGAAGGATTGAAACGATTACTTAGTCCTTACTTGATTTTCAGCTCCACATCCCCTCCTACCGGGTAGCCTACGCAAGTCAAGGTTAAGCCTTGGGCTATGTCCCGGTCGGTGAGTACCTCGTTATAAGACATCCATACTTTACCTTGTAAACAAACCGCGGCACAGTTTCCGCACTTGCCGGCTTCGCAGCTATACGGCAATGAAAGCCCCGCCTTCTTGGCTGCCTGCAGAATGGTATCGGGGAATTGCGGGTGAAGCTGGTGGGTTTGTCCGTTGTACTGAATGGTGACGGTATGCGGATCAGTATCCGGCGGGGTAACTTTGGTCAGCAGTTTGGTAGTGCTAAAGGTTTCCTGCCTGATGTTGGCGGCGGGCACCCCTACTTCCCTCAATCCATACAAACACAGCCTCCGGTAATTCTCAGGACCACAAACATAACATAATATTTCAGCGGCAGACACTAGGGCATACTTCTTCACCAGTTGCTTCAGTAACTCTTTGTGCAGGCGGGCCTGGTCTAGCCTCCGGGAGATGCTGAATAGAAAATGCACTTGTAATTGGTCGGGAAATTGATCGGCGAGCTGCTTCAATTCCTCCAGGTAAATAGTAGACTCCGGTGAATGGTTGCTGTACACCAGTACCACTTTTACCTCTGAAAAGTGGTGAACCACCGTTTTCAGCAGAGAATAGATGGGGGTGATTCCGCTACCGGCTGCCCAGAAAAAGAGTTGCTTATAAGCCGAGACATCTTCTGGCAAGGTGAAAAACCCGGCGGCTCCAATGGTTTGCACTTGGTCTCCTACCTGGGCGTGGTCCACTAAGCGGCGCGAGAGAAAACCGTTATCTATTCTTTTCACCCCAACGGCCAGGTCCTCGTTCAGCGCCGGTGAGGAGGTGATAGAATAAGACCGCCTCACCTCTTCTCCTTTGGCGTCTTTTGCCACCAAAGTAAGGTATTGGCCTGGCAGGTACGATATGGCTCTGGCCTCCACCCCGCCAAAAACAAAGGTCTTTACGCCTGGTACTTCTTCTTTAATGCTGGTAATGGTAAGTGTGTGGTAGTGTGGGTCCATCTAAACGCTTTCTGACTATCGTATCTCTAAACGTAATTTACAGTTTCAGAGATAATGCAGGAAAGCAGGGTTCCAGTCCACGGCTACTTTCAGGATACGCTTGGTTGCTTACTTTTCCAACCGGAAATTCTAAATAGACGCCTTTTTTAGTTTAAGCTAATTACATCACATCAGCCTCGTTCGTTTCCGGGCTATTTTGGGGAAATAACCCAGAAACGAAACGCTTCCACTTTACCAGTCTCTACAAACAAACCAACCTAAAAAAGAAACAGCTTAGCAGAAGTCCGAGGCCTATGAACACAATCATCATCAGGATGACAATCTGTTACAGTGTGATGTATAATATGATATGTCCATGCGCGACACCAGGTCAGGAGTTGCTGTCTCCGTCTGATTTGGCGTCATCGTTGTTGATTTTCTTTTTGCGCTTAGGCTGCTGTTTGGTAGTAACCTTCCCAAATTTGTAATTGGCACTCACCCGCACCTGCCGGGCATAGATGTACATGTTGCTCACCTGCTCTGCGGTAGGCGTTCTGAAGGTCGTTTTCTGTCTCAGGCGCTCGCTGAACGGATTCTCCACGCCCACGCTGATGCTGCCGTTCTTGTTCAGGATGTCTTTCTTCACTGCAAAGTTGAAGGTGGTAAAAGGATACATTTTGCCCTGAAGCGTTACGCGGGGAGAGTTGAACTGCCCGAAAGCCTGGGCACTGATGCCCTTGTTGAAAGTATAGGAGGCATTCAGGTTGGCATTGTACATGAAACTGCCGTTAGAGGCGTTCACCAGGGCAGATTCGCTTTCCAGATTCAGGTAGAAGGCATTCAGGTTGGCGCTCAGGTTCCCTTTCTTCAGGAACTTGGTACTCCCGAAAAGGCTCATCCCGTAACTGGCATTCCGGCCGATGTTCGCGAAGCGGGTGTAATTCACGCCTCCTTCGGTTGGTAAGGTGTACGCCTCAATGGAGTTGTTGGTCTGGCGCCAGAAGAACGTAGCGTTCACAGATACCCCGCTTTTGAAGAAGGTGCTGTAGCCAACTTCATAGGAGTTGGTGATCTCGGCCTGCAGATTAGGGTTCCCTACCTGGATGTTGAAAGTATCGGTGCGGTTCTCAAAGGGGTTCAGAAAAGACAACTGCGGCCGCTGAATGCGCTTGGTGTAGTTGAACTTAAGGGTCTGGTTGTTCTTTAACGCTCTGGAAATGGCCACGCTGGGGATAAAGTTGCCGTAGTCTTGCTTTACCGTGGTTCTGGTTGTGACAAAATCACCGTTCACGTGCGTGTATTCATAGCGGGAACCCACCTTGAAGTTATACTTCTTGTTCAGGCTGAACTCATAGGATGCATACGCCGCCCCTACATTCTGGTCGTAAGAAAACACATCGGTGCGGGACGGATCAGTCACAAAAGAGGCAGAGGCGGGCTTAGCTTCCAGAAACCGGAAATCACTTTCTACATAGCGCAGGATAGCTTTCGTTCCGACCTCCAGCAGGTGTTTGTTCTTGAACGGATGAGTGTAGTCTACCTGAAAAGTTTTCTCCTCATTGTAGGCATCGTTCAGGTTTTGCTCTTTGGAACCCAGTTGCTGATCGCGGTTATAGACATCGGCAAAGTTGTTGTTTTCGCGGTTGCTTCGGCTTAACAGGCCCAAAACGCTCAGCTCCTGCCCGGGCTTGGCAAACTGCTTGGTGAAATCCAGGTTGAGATCGTAGTTCAGGTTGTCAAACTCATTGCGGTTGTTGCGGGTATTGCCCCCAATCACGGCTCCCTCTAAGTATTGCGTGGAACGAAGGCTGGTTACGTAGGCAAATTCACCGCCCTGCATCCGGAAGCCAGCCGACAGACTGCTTTTCTTGGAAAGGTCATAGTCTACTCCCAGTTGCAGGAACTGAAACACTCCATTCCTTTTTCCATCCATGGTCTGGCTCAGCCGATCAATGCCGGGCACGCCGTTGTACACGGTCTCGCGGGTGCTCTCCGCGGGGTTGTTCCGCCAGTTCCGCCCGAAGGCCGTATTGAAACCCACTTTCCCTTTGCGGTAGTTCACGTTTGCGTTTGCCGTGCTGCTGCGCACGCCGTAAGAACCAGCCACCGTACCGTTCAGGCCCTGCAGGTTATTCTTTTTGGTAATGATGTTGATGATTCCGGCAGTACCTTCGGCATCGTACTTAGCCGAGGGACTGGTGATCACCTCCACGCTCTTGATCTGGTCTGAGGGGATTTGCCGGAGGGCATCAGCAATGCTGGACGCCATCATGGCAGAAGGTTTGTTGTTGATCAATACGCGTATGTTCCCGCTTCCCCGCAAAGCCACATTTCCTTCTAAATCTACGGTTAAGCCGGGTACTTTTTTAAGGACATCGCTGGCGTTGCCGCCTATGTTAGTGATGTCTTTTTCGGCGTTGTACACCAGGCGGTCTACTTTGTCTTCCACCAGCAGTTTATCGCCAACTACGGAGACCTCGCCTAACACCTTGGCATCTGTCTGCAGGGAGATGACGCCCACATTCACTTCTTCTTTGTTGCCCAGCGTGATGTTTTCCACCACCTTGTTCTGGTAGCCCAGAAAACTTACCAGAAGCTTGTACTGACCAGCGGCCACGCGCACCAAAGAGAACTTGCCTTTGTCATCAGACACGGTGCCGTCTATGGTTTTCCCGGTGGCCTGGTCAACCAGGGTAACGGTGGCAAACTCCACCGGTTTCTTCCCGGTCTCGTCCAGAATGACCCCGGCTATTTTCCCGTTTCCCTTAGGGGTAGGTTGTGCTGCCGGGACAACCGGTTTGTTTTGAGGGGCCGAAGCAACGGGTTTGTTTTGCGGAGTTTGGGCAATAGTGGGCTGCGCAGCCAGCACTCCGGCTACTGCAAAAAGTAATAGTTTTCTCATACGTTTAGATTTATGGGTTCATAAAAGAGTCATCAACCAGTAGCACTCCCATGCGGAAGCCTCTTCCTCTTCTTGGAATTGTATAAACCTCCAACAGAAAAGGCCACGGTGGTTTGTAATTGATAGGTCAAGGTTAGCCAGCATTTCGACCAAGCGAAATTAAATGTGATGAAAGCCGGGAAAAATGTGATAAACCAAGTCTAACAGGCATGCTGACCTATTGAATGTGGTTTGTAACTGGTAAAGTGTGTGATCAGGTGGTTGAAAAGCATACTTCTACTGAGCTCCAAATTTGCAGGTGCTGGTAAGACAGTATTCAGGTGGGTGCAGAAATGAGAATTGGGCAGAGAAAACGGAGAAGCATGGCTTCCTCAGCTTTCTGGTAAATGGTCAGGTTGTGTTAGGGGGCAACTCCTGATGGCCTTTTGGAATGGGTTTTCAGGTTTTAGTTCTAATGGTTGTAATTGGGATTAGCTTCTAGATTGACTGTTCCAATTTTGGCCTCTTTCACGCAAAAGGAGGCAAAATGGTTATTGAGGGGTAGTAAAGCACTCTTCCGGCTTTCTATCAGCAGCGTACTCTTTGGTTTTGTCTTCTTGTAAGGATCTTAGGGCCATTCATTTCAGTACGGATGAATTGCTTTACCCTAAAATCCTTACAAAACGACAACCCATTAGCAATTAGCTCAACAAGTGTGAACCTGTTATTATCCTACTTCAAGATTACAACCACGTGGGTATGTTAAACGAATGCTGATTCAAGCCTAAATTCCTGAAAACAGCACGAAAACAAGATAGCTGCTCCTATTCTTACTTCCTGTTCAAACTGGCGAGAGCAGTACCCGATAGGAATACCCTGGCGCTGTCAGAGAACTGGTAAGAAACAGCCGGTATCCTCACATTGTGCAGGTTCAAGGTACTGATGCTGTTCACCTGTAAGTCTGCCGCCTGTATCTTATTAGTGCCGCCAATACTCAGAACAGAAGTGCTACCGGGGGTGAGGCCCACCACAGCCGACAGTTTACCAACGGTGCTTCCTTCCAGATCTACCTGGGTGGCGTGGTCCTGGGTTACCTGCAGACTGTCTAGCTTAAACCCTTGTACCAGCACCTTGTTCCGCAGGTAGTCAAACGCCTTGTCGGTGATGGGATTGCCTTTGAAGGTATAGCTGCCATTGGCAG
This sequence comes from Sabulibacter ruber, assembly GCF_017355955.1. GTDB lineage: Bacteria > Bacteroidota > Bacteroidia > Cytophagales > Hymenobacteraceae > Nibribacter > Nibribacter ruber_A. Next base: position 135,525 of record NZ_JAFFID010000003.1, read on the forward strand.
TTACGGAGGTGAGGGTTGGACAGGAAATCAGGACAGAATGGGAACCGTACAACTTCATGAAATCATCATTTTCGTTCACGGTCACAATCAATTTGTTTCCCTGCTGTTTGAACTGCAGGTACTCCTGCACTCTTTCGTGCGCCATTACCTTGTAGTCGCCCTGAACGATGTATACGGTCATTCTGCTGGCCCCATTCACTTCTACAGAGGTAAACCCAGCGAAATCTTTCTGCACAAAACTAAAATAAGGGTCTTTGTAGTGGCCGGTCTCATACTCAGCCTTCATGATAAAATTGAAGGCTGTTAAGGTGCAGAGGAAAAAGGCCAAGCCTGCCAGTACCAGAATATTACTCTTTTTCATGTTCTTCTAGTTAAGCGTGAAATGTTCTGACTTAAATTGTTCATACAGTTGCTGCAGTTCCTCCAGGGGGATGTCCAGCAGAATAACGTTGCGAAAGAATTCGGGCAGATCCTGCTGCAGAAAGCGTTCTTTCCGGTATTTCTTCACCTTGCCAACCCCATCTGGAGCTACAAAGAATCCTATTCCGCGCTTGTTGTAGATCACCTCCTGGTTCTGTAGGTATTCAAAGGTGCGCATGACTGTATTGGGGTTCACCTGCAGCTCCACCGCCAGTTCACGCACAGAAGGTATCTTGTCTTCCGGCAGCCATTTGCCCAGCAGTATATTCTCGCTCACGTAAGCGGCAATCTGCAGGTAAATGGCTTCATTGTTTCTAAATTCCATAGTCTGGTTTCTTTTGCCTACACTTCTTTCTCTCTCAGCCTAAAGTAGGCTGCTGCCCATATAAACAGGGCCGTTCCCACCAGCGCCAGTCTCATCAGGAACTCGTTGTCATGCGGAAACCTCACCTGGTATAACTCCTCTCCCCGCATGAAGTTGATGTTTTCAAACGGTCCCACATCTCCAATGTCTCCGTCAATAATCGTTTGCCATACCCCGGTATTCAGGAGCACTACCGCAAAAACCACCAGAATGAATAAGAAGGTAGTTTTAATAAAATGCCATTTTTCAAAGAAAATAGATCCCCAGAAGGCAATGGAGTGCAGGAAGAGGAACAACAACAGCGCTACTTCAGGTGCATCATCGGTCCCGAACAAAGCCATATATTCTATCTCTTTTCCTCCCCAATCATCCAGCGGCAGCACTATGAAGAGTACCAGGTAAAAGCAGGCAATGTACACCAGTTGAAAGAACACATAGGAATACAGCCAACCTACCAGGTACTTTTCAAAATGAGAGGCGGGTAGAGTGAGCGCGGCAATGGCTTTGCGTTTCTCTCCTAAATGGGCAAAGACGGTACTGGTGAAAATGGTACCCGTGGCCAACAGTAGCAAAATAAACATGATGGTTTGCTTACCGGCATCAAATGGCTGATTTTCTGAATAAATCAGGAACGTTATGAAAATGGCCATTATACCCATCAATACAGCCACTGACATGAGGTAATATTTATATTGTTCGGCGGTGTGTTTCTTAAACAACCACCAAAACCGTTTCAAGCTAAATTGCATTTTCCAGTTGGTTAGATTTTAACATATGTAATAGCAGCTGATTATCTGAGATGATGGCATTGAAAAATAGCTCCATGTCTACCCGGCTATAGATCCCATCATGGTTGGGCAAAATGGCGTGCTTGCCCTGATAAGATTCTTCTGCGTAGAGTACCTCATGGCCTTCGGTTGAAGACAAAGTGGTGAACAAAAGTTTTTCGGCGATTTTGTCCAGCTCCTGGTTCACGACCACTTCGCGGTTATGCAACACCACCAGCGTGTCAATTAAGCTTTCCAGATCCCGCACCTGGTGGGTGGAAATGATCATGCACCGTTCCTCTGTTAGAGCAGAGGCTATGATTTTCCTGAACTGCACTTTTGAGGGAATGTCAAGACCGTTGGTAGGCTCATCCATTACAATGAAATCGGTGTTGGAGGCCAACCCAAAGGCGATCATGAACTTTTTCTGTTGCCCGAAGGAAAGCTTGTCCAGGATTGCATGGCGGGGCACCTCAAACTCCGCCAGATACCCATAAAACTCCTGTTCATTGAATTTTGGGTAAAAACAGGCTGTATTGGCTACAAATTTAGCCGTGGAGAGCGAAGGCACATAGATTTCTTCTGGGATGAAGTACAGGTTCTCCAGCACCTTGGGCGAGCGCTTGGAAACATCGGCGCCGTCAATGGTGCAGGACCCGCTTCTAGGATAAGCCAACCCGATCATGTTCTTCAGCAGCGTAGATTTCCCGGCCCCGTTTTTTCCCAGCAGGCCGTAGATGTGCCCCCGGGACAGCGACAGCTCCAGGTTCTGGAACAACAGATTGCCCTTCTTGTACCCGAAACTTAAGTTGTTGATGTGTATCATAGCCTAGCTGTTTACTGTATTAGTTACATAGTACACTACAAATGTAGAAAGGGTTTTCACAAAAGCAATATCTCCGGTAAAATATTTTGAGTTTTTTTCAGGATGGGTAGCACGTTCCTGAGAAAACCGTCTCTAAACAGCTTACAAGGGCATTTTGAGGCAGGTCATCTGAACCTGTTTTCTTTCTGTTTTCAGTATTTTACCTCAGAAACGGGTAGCTTTTAGTGCCTTGAGGTACCGGCGGAGGTGTACCAGGTGTATGGTGCACCCCTTCTCTTATTCTTCGTACAAGAGCCTATGAACCCTTTAGAAGAAGATAAGATACCCGCCTTAGATAAGCTGACCTATGCAACAACCCAAACGGCAACCCTGGCCATGGGCTGCTTCTGGGGACCTGAAGGGTTGTTTGGGGCTACCGGCGGAGTGATCAGAACCCGGGTGGGCTTTGCCGGAGGAAGCACTGAGAACCCCACCTACCGCAACCTGGCCGACCACATTGAAACTGTTCAGTTGGAGTTTGATCCTAGCCAGATCACTTATGCCCAATTGCTGGAGCAATTTTTCAGGCATCATACCCCAACCAAAGAGCCCCGCAAGAGGCAATACACCTCGGCTATTTTCTACCATTCCCCAGAGCAGGAACAAGCCGCCAAAGAAGCGATAAGAACAGCCGAAGACCGCCTGCAGCAACCCATACAAACCGAACTGAAGCCTTACCAATCTTTTTACCTGGCCGAGGAACGGCACCAGAAATGGAAACTTAGGCGGGTACCCGCAGTTCTAGCCGAACTGCAAAAGATCTACCGTGACCCGGAGGCGTTCAATAATTCTACGGCGGTGGCCCGGGTGAATGGCTATTTAGGCGGTTACGGAGAGAAGAAAAGGTTCAAGGAAGAAATGGCCAGCCTGGGACTCTCCCACCCTATCCAGAATACGCTGCTGGCCTATTTTCTAGCGCAGGAAAGAACTGGTTGCGTTCTGTAGCAAGCCCTGCATGTTCAAATTGCTTTGTGGCTTATTTCCTGAAAAGGGGCTGAAAACGGAATAGTCTCGCTGGCGCGAGCGTCCCGCTCGTGTCCGCACGCATTGCAGAACGCTCTTTCTTGTTTTGTCATCCTGAAAGGATCTTGTGAACAAGCTAGAAGGCTTTAAAGAAACGCCTTTACCGTTCGCCCACAAGATCTTTCCAAGATGACATAGAGGAAGGAGAACTATCAGGAATGCATAGGGACACGAGCGGGACGCTCGCGCCAGCGGTAGACAGTTGTGCCTCCTAAAACTCTTAGGCTTCTTTTTGCAAACGGATGGAATCTGCGTTGATGCAGTACCGAACGTGGGTGGGAGTTCTTTCGTCCTGGAACAAGTGGCCCAGGTGCAAACCGCATTGGTGGCAGAGCAGCTGGATGCGCTCCCGGCCGTAGGTGTCCAGTAAGTGTTGCTGCACATTCTGCTCCAGGTGACCCCAAAAACTGGGAAAGCCGGTTTTAGAATCGAATTTCTGGGCCGAGGAAAACAAGGGGGTACCGCAGCGGCTGCAGAGGTACACGCCTTCGTCCTGGTTCTGCTGGTTTTTAGCCCAATCTATCCTTCGGTTCTGAAACATTTCCGGCCTCTTTTTTCCATTCCTGTACTAAAAAGTCATCGCCTTGGATGCGCACGCTGAAGATGCGGTCAAAGCCTTCGTCAAAAGACGGGAGCTGCAGCTTCTTGCGTACATCATACAAGGCGACGTCTTTTACTTTGTCTTTTCCTTCGCGGAGGTTATTGCGGGCCAGGGCATCGGGCAGGGAAGTCTGGAAAAAATACCCGATCACCTGGTATCTTCGCTCTTTGCACAAGGCAATGTACCGGGCCCGGTCTTCTCTTCTGGGGTTGGTATTGTCTACCACCAACTTGGCGCTGGTCTGCAGGCACACGTTCAGAAACTTCTGCTCCCGGTTACGGGTCCTGAGCAGATCAAGGCTGATGCGCACGTGGGAATTGAAGAAGTACTTCTTATAGAACGTAGACTTCCCAGACGCCTGCAAGCCCATGAAGAGAATAGCCTCCACCTGGCTGCCACTTAGGCGTTATCCTTGGCCGGCACAAAGGCCATAGAAATGGAATTCACACAGTGGCGGGTGTTTTTAGCGGTGAACCGCTCGCCCAGGAAAACGTGACCCAGGTGGCCACCGCAGTTGGAGCAGATGATCTCGGTCCGGCGACCATCGGCGTCTGGCACGCGGGTTACGGCTCCCGGTATTTCATCGTCAAAGCTAGGCCATCCGCAGTGCGACTCAAACTTGTCTTCAGAGCGGTACAAAGGGGCATTGCAGCGGCGGCACACATAGGTACCGGCCTCTTTGTTGGTGTACAGCTTGCCGGTAAAGGGGCGCTCGGTGCCTTTGTGCAGAATCACGTATTCTTCCTCTGGGGTGAGGTCGTTATATTTTTTCTCTTGGTTTTCCATGTTGCTTTTGAGGTTTAAGACAGGTATAGTACTGGCTTTTGGCCAGTCTCGTTACTGTAGGGTTAACAGGGCAAAGGTAAAGAGAATTCCGCCACGCTGTTTTGGCGGTATTTTAGGGGAAACTGCCCTAAAACAGCAAACGCCCCTCCCTTGAGAAGTGGCGCTCAGCAGTATTCTTTTATCCTCGCTTACCTGGATACATGATAGGCCAGTACCTTCTGCACATCATACACGTTCACGGCCCGGCTGAATTTCTTCCTGATGCTGGGTTCTACCTCGCTGGAAATCCAGATCTTTAGTTCGGCGTCCAGGTCAAAAGTTCCCGAGGTTTCCACGCTGAACCGGGAGATGCTTCGGTAAGAGATAGAAAGGTATTCCACTTTGTTGCCCGTGAAGCCTTGGCGGTCTATGAGGATGAGCCGTTTGGTGGTGAAGATGAAGGTGTCCCGCATCAGTTTGAAGCCCAGTTCTATTTCTTCCCCATCGGTGAGGAGTTTGCCAAATTCCCGAAGCAATTCTTCCTGGCTAACGGCTCCGGCGTTTCCAAGAATGGCAGAAAAGAATCCCATATGCTGTTTGGTTAGAGGGTTGATTTTTTCTTTTATCGCGTGCTACGCTGTAACCGGTTACCGCACTCCCTTTCCTCTTCTGCCTGAACCTTGAGAGAAATGTACAAAAAAGCCCTCAGGAATACAATTCTAAGGGCTTTTTAGCCGCATCCGTGGAAGCACAAAAATCTGCGGAATCCAAGCTTACCGCTGCTTTCAAACCTTGCGGAACGGCCTAGTACCGCAAAGTTGCTAGAAGCCGTTAATTTCCCGGCCCTTTCAACAGGTCCGTTAGTCACACAAAAATGAGACAGGGCTGCCTCAGAACTCAAATCAGCCCTGTCTCATTTACAAGAATCGTAGTTCTCCAACTCACGGATCAATCATCATCATTTTCTCTACCAGGACGCTGATTTTGGACGCGTTCGTGTTGAGCTTGATCCAGTGGTGATTTTTGTCTGGGTGGTTGCGCGACGGATATTTCCAGGAGACGTTGCCGCCCGAGTTGGACCTCAGCTGTCCACTGGTCACGGAAGTCAGCTTGCCGTCCCAGAGGCCCCGCACCGCAATCAGCACGCCCATTTGGTCCCAACTTGGCCGGAAATCGGGGCCATCGTAACGGTTCTTAGCTATTTCATAAGCCTTGCGCACGGGATTGGAGTTAGACTTGGCGCCCAGGAGGCGATTTCCTGTCTTTATCCTGTCCCCTACTTGGTTGGGCACAAACCAAGCTTCCACCGGCCAGTTATTGATGACCCGTTGGGTGCTGGCTGCCGTCATCTTGAAGTTAAAAGAAGTTCCGGAAGAGCCGTCTTCGTTGATACGGCCGCCCGCAACAACCAGCCTCTTCACTTTGCGCCGGATCAAGTCCATTCCGCCCGACGATAACATCAGGTTATCAATGTTGCGGAGCGGCCCGAGGGTGGCGATCACGACGCTGTTATCTGGCTGTTGGGACAGAATCTGATGATAGAGAGTCGTCGCATTGGGTGCGTTGACGAGATCGTGGGGGTAGTTGGCGGAGATTTGGCTGTACCAGCCGCCCGTGGGGAGAAGGGTATTATCCTGTAGAGTCCCGATTGGGATATTCGGGTGTCCGAAGTAAGTATTGATGGCATCGGCGGCAGGGGCGCTATACGGATAAGAAACCGTGACCATCATCGCGAGGACATTTACCTCGCCGGACCTGATCAGGCTGTGCAGGACAGCCAGGGCCCCTGCATCATCTGAGTCGTTGAAGATATCAAGGTCCAGAATCAGGTTCACTTTGCCGGTCTGCGGCGGCGGATCATTGCTTGCTTTTTTGAATTCAAAGAAATCTACATCAAAGTATTCAGACTGCGTCTGGAACCGCAGCAAATGTTTGCCCGCGCTCAGTTTCACGCGCTTGGCGGCGGTGAGGGAGTAACGTTGATAGCTGTTCCGGTTAGGGACCTCAATATTCCCCATCAGGTTGACACCGTCAATGAGCATCTGGAAGCTCTTGCCGGAAGCGGTGGTTGCCACGGATGCCGTGAAATCATACTCGCCAGCGGCCTTGACCCTGACCGTGTATTCCAGCCACTCGCCGCTTCGGATGGCGCTGATGTGACAGCCCGAGGTATGTACGTTACGGGCAATGTCCACGTCCTCGCTCGTTCGGTAAGCCTGGTCACGGTTTCCGGGGGTTGTATCATAGTAAGCGATTTTCCTGCCGCCGCGGTCAAAGTTCTCGCCTTCTACGCGGGCCGGAAGCTCAAGTGGTGCACCGAAGTAGGGTCTCTGGTGAGCCTCAGCGGTGAACGAAAGAGTGCTGAGAGCCAGGAGGCTCAATGAAAGAAGTGGCTTGAGTTTTGTCATAGTTCCTGTGAGGATGAGCCGTTTGGTGGTGAAAATAAACGTGTCCCGGAACAGTCTGAAAGCTAATTCCATTCCTTCCCCTCGCCAGTGAGGAGCTTTCCGTGTTTCCTAAGGAATTCTTCCTGGCTAACGGCACCCGCGCTCACCAGAATGACTTAAAAGAATCCTAGGAGTTTCTTGAATTAAGGCTAATTAATCTTTTACGCAGAAAAACCTGCAACAGGTTTACTCTATGGCATCCTGAAATCCTAATCTGTATGGAATCTCCACAAAAAAGCCCCCAGGGCTACACTCCTGAGGGCTCTTCAATCAGATCTGCTGAACTCTATTTTACTTCTACAGAAGCTTCAAAAGGAGAAGCGGGCAGCTTCTCCTTGTTGTACAGGTTGGCTCCTTCGGGGTTATCGGCCCAGGCATAGCGCACCGTTACCGGATTCTTGATTTCCTCGTTCCAAACTTCCACGGTGTTGCCTTTGATCACGGCATTGGCCCACACAAACTTTTTGTCTGGTCCGGCAATTGCAAAATACTGCAGGTCTTTGTTCCCCAAAGCCATTAAGCCGCTGCCGGTATCTGAGAAAGTCAGAACGAGTTTGTTTCCATCCTTTTTCACGGATTGCAGCATTGGCCCAGAGGCTACTACCTTCTTGTCTCCGTAAGCTACTCTCATGGCCTGCAAAGCCAGGCGTTTGCCTACATCTTGTTTGTTCAAAGGGTGAATATCATTCCACTCACCCAGGTCAATGGCTACGGCCAAAGCGGTGTTGGGTACTGAAAGGGTGTTCAATTGTGCCTGTCTGGTGGCGGCCCAGTTACTTTCTACCGGTGTTTTGGTGGTTTCCATGAAATTAGCCAATTGCACCAAAATGAACGGGAGATTGGCCTGGTTCCACTTGGCGCGCCAGTCCTGAATAAGGGTTGGCATCAGGCGCCCGTACTCGGTTGGGTTGCCCGTATTTGATTCGCCCTGGTACCAAAGCACCCCTTTGAAAGTATAGTTAGTCAAGGGAGCAATCATGGCGTTGAACAAGCCGGTTGGTTTCCAGCGTACAGGAGGTTGCCCCGAAAGAGGAGCCATGGTAGCCCCCAATTTGTATTTCCACGGTCCGGTTAAGTCAAGCGAATCCTGGCCCAGCACCAGTTTATAGGGCTTATCGGTCACGAAACCTCCCCTCCCCGACTGATTGATGACTCTTACCGAGATCACGTTTTTGCCTTCTTTCAGCACCGAGGCGGGTACGTTGTAAATACGGGGTGGGTACTGGTAACTGGTGGTTCCCACAAATACGCCGTTGATGAAAACAGAGTCAGCATCCACAATTCTTCCCAGCAGCAGCCTGGCCGGGCTTCCGGCGGCAGTCCTGGGCAACTCCACTTCTTTCCGGAACCAAACCGAGCCGTTGACCCTGCCTAATTCGGTATCGGCCCAGTAACCGGGCACGTTCATTTGTTTCCAGGAGGCATCGTTCAAGGCGGGGTTCTTCCACTGGCCTTTCAGACCTTCATCGGTGCGGTTCAGTTGGGCATGCCATTCCTGGTTCGCTTTGCGGTCAGCGGCCTCTATCTGAGAGATCACCGAGCTGTCTTTGAAGCGCTGGGCTTCGGCATAATGGGTAGGGAAACTTATGAGGGCTTCTTCGCTGATCCATGCCTCGGCCGGAGAACCACCCAACGCCGAATTGATCAACCCCATCGGCACCTTGTACTTATCATACAATTCAGTGGCAAAGAAGTAACCCACCGCGGAGAACTTCAGGATGTTCTCTTGGTCGGCTTTGATCCACTGACCGCCGCTGAGATCTTCTTTGGGTTGCTTGAACTCAAACTGGTCTGGCACCTCAAACTGCCTGATGTTGGGGTTATTGGCTTTTGTGACAACGTTGGCATAACGGTCTTTAACCCGGGCCATGGTGAGTTCCATGTTAGATTGCCCGCTGCACAGCCACACATCCCCAAACAAAATATCTTTTACGGTGATGTTGTTGCTGGCCACAAACTTCATTTCAAAGGGCCCTCCTGCCGGTTGGGCAGGCAAAGTGATCTGCCACTTGCCGTCTTTATCTGCGGTGGCGCTGTAGGTCTTTTTATTGAAGGCCAGGGTGACTTTCTCCTGCGGAGCGGCCCAGCCCCAGACCTTGGTTTTGGCATCCCGCTGCAACACCATCCCGTCGCTGATCAGGCGCGGTAACTTGATTTGGCTATAGCCAAAAGTGGAGGCAGACAGGAAAGCTGATAAAAGTAGTGCCTTTAGCTTATTCATTTAAAAGGAAGTTGTTAGGTTAGTTTTGGCGTTACGTAGGTTCTAATCACCCTAAGATAAGGTTTTTTTGCTCTTATTTATGCGTGATAGGGATCCATAACTCCTCTTCTGAGGCCGGATCTTCGTTTCTGTACTTCTCTCCCATAAGCGCGAAATGCGGCCGATTGTCCAGGTTGTAGGCAGAATCTGGAATCCAGGTGCCGTAGATGTACTGGTAAGTACTGACACCGTCGCTGGCTTTGCCTTTGTAGGTGAAGACCGCATACAGCCCTTCCGGAATCACCAGAGTCTCCATCTCTGCCGGCACAGAATCAAAATTTGTCACCTGCACGGCTGCCCATTTCTCAAACTCCCCGGCGGGGTTGAAGTTTCTGAAGAACTCAGGAGAAGGGTAAACTTCCACTGAATACAGCTCAGAGCCTACGCTGTTTTTAATCTCCTTAAGCCTGGGCATAAAACTTTGCCACAAAGCCTGGGTCTGGTTTGCCATAAAAGACATGGTGGTTCGTTTGCCAACTAGTCTTGTCTGGGGAAGTGTTTCTATTCTAGGCTGTAAATCCATTGGAGGTGACTGGTTCTTTTCGCTAAGGTAATCACCTGCAGGAGTTGTGCCAATCTTTCAGTCAGCTGAGCTACTTCTAAAAAGAGGTGGTAAAGACCAACCAGCCGCTTATTTTCAATGAACACCAACCTGCGTGGTTGGATAGTTTAGCTGCTTCTGTTTTTCACCTGAACCAAAGAAACCAGTGCAAAAACACCGGACAAATTCCATAAAAAAAGCTTGCACCAGGCAAGCTTCTCTTTTGGGGTATCTTACTATTTTCTCTGTTCCTGCAGAGTTAAGCGGGTTGGTTGGGTAAGGCCGGTTTATAGCTCCTGAAAAGCAGGTACCCCACCGTCAGGAAAAACAAAACTGCCAGACCAATGGGTGCCTCCTGCTGGGCGTACCAAACGTTGCTGCTCTCAATTACGGGGCTGATAAGCGGCGTTACAACTTTGGCGAACAGCAAAAACAAGCCAAAAGCTAGCACTGGTGAAAGAATAATGGCAACTACCTTAATGAGAACGGCACGGTGCAAACTCAGCCGATGCCCTATTCCGGTGGAGCCTACCGCCAGCAGTATAAGTCCTACCTTCATCAATAAAGCGGCGGCACCGGTATCAATGATTCTACCGTTGGTGGAGATAATAACCCCTAATTTCAGGATCCAGGCCAAGGCTCCGCCAATCAACAGTAAACCGGCCACCTTCGTCCATTTTGAGAATAGTAAGTTCAAGTGCATATTCTTTCTTTTTATTGATTAGTGACTGATAAAAATCATAGGAGGCAATATCCTCTTAGAAGTTTCGGCAACTGATTCACCTGATAGAATTGCTTACTACAAAGTGAATACAATTGCCTGAGCAATGTTTATCCGTGAAAGCGAACTTGTGATCTGGGAAATATGGCTGAATGCAGTAAGCTTTAGCACAGGAAAGCTCTCGCCAGTTCTGCCTCATTATCAGGAAGACAGCTCAGAAACAGTTTACCACTACTGCACTATGGCAGTAATTCAATCAGCGATTGTTTTTTGGCTGTTTTCCAAAAAGAAGGGTTAAAATGCAAACAATAGCAGATACTTTGGGGCTCTTACTTCACCAAAGTCATTAATGGGGTCGGATGGTCACCGCACTGAATAGCCGTACTTGAAGGATTATTGTCTTAGAGGGATTAAAACCTGCCCTGAGTTCTCTCACCGACTATGTACTTAAACGTTGCGAAAGCGGAGAAGGATTACTTTCTGAAGTTATGGTTCAGGTGACCAGAGGAGCGTGTCTTTTTGAAATACCTATCCTTAAATTTTGGCAGGTGAACCTTCACACCAAACTGCAGGAATTTACTGGTTTGATGTACTCTATCTGAGTTATTCTAAACGGCAACCAAATTAATTGAATGATCTGCTGCAGACCAGTTTAAGTCTTATTATTTGAAAACGAAGCAAAAAATGAGCTTCAGAAAAACGTATTCCCTCACCTTGAAGTGAAGTGTTGTCTTGCCTGTCTTTCACTCACAATAGTTCCTATCCCTAAGGTTAAAGTAAAATAATAAGTGTACCTAATGGCAGGTGAATCACCAAGGGTAGTTTGATTATTATTCATGTTCCATCTCACTTTTTCAAGGGGAAGCAAATAACCAATTCTACAGTTTACCAGGTAAAAGGATTGATGCGATACTCCAAATCCCAGATCCAGGTGGCCTCTTGAGTTTGTGATTTCCTTATACCGAAGATCCGTCTCCAGATATTGCTCCATTGAGGTTTCATCCGGTAGCTTCTCCCGGTACAGATAATTCAGACCACTGCCTTTAAACCCTACATAAGGGTAAATGGAATGTGAAGCGTTTTTGGTTAGGTCATACCCTACGTTAAACGAAGTAGAGCGGTATTCCACTTCCGTCAGGTAGGTGTCTTTATCGCTCTTCCTGGTGGTTTTGTTGAAAGAAAAGGTGGTAATAAACCGATTGATGAAAAGCTGAAGCCCTATCCCGATAGCCGCCGCCGGGTGGTTTGCAGAGGGTAAGCCATATGCGTTGAGTTCTTTGTTAAGCTTGGTTTTATTTATAACCGGAAACTCCAGCGGCATGATCAGAAACCCACCGACAACCTGGTTTTTGGTGGAATCTGTCTGGGCCTGGGTTCTTACTACAAAAACAACTACAGAAAATAGAATTAAGATTAGTTTCCTTTTATATCTTTTCATCAGTTCACATCTGGTATAAACACAGGAGAGACTTATCTAACACGGTGTTTATACAGGTTGAGGGTTCCTTTTTATAAATATACTTCTGGTATTACAGTGAATGTGTTGGGGAATAATATGCGCTCTTTGCTGGAATTGTTGATCTTTTTAATCAAATCTGGAAGAAGATAAGTAGCCCTAAGGGTGGTTTCATTGGCAAGTTCTAATACCAGAAAGGGTTGGCCCCTGTATTTCTTCTTTACTTTTCTTATGGCTTTCACTACTTCAAAGTCCTTGTATTTACTATCAATTATTTCATACCAATAGAGTATAAGCCTGCCATTTTCAATTTTATAGGGAAAATATAGCCAACACTCAGAAGAGTAGGAAACCGAAAGAGTATCTTTCAGATTTGGATTGAAATGCAGGGCTAGGGAGGCGCTATTGCCTTTTATTTCAACCCAGGTATTCTGTTTAGAATCTCTCACTACCTGCTCAATTGAGGTAAAAGCCACTTTGCTTGAATCTTGTTCCAGTGGAGCTTGGCGTTCAGATAACAAGATTTTAGAAGTTGCAGCAATAGACATCTGGTTACCGTAGAGACAGGTGACTGTGGCAACCAATAGGATAATCTTGTAGCGGTTCTTTAACAATGCAATTTATTTCTAACTTGGCTTTTGTGGCTCTCTCCTGTCTTCTGATTCATCCCCATGTACCTTCCAAAAACCAAAAGAGTAGGCTGAATATAAGTCAAATCTTATAGTCAGCCTACTCCTTGTTTCTTTTCTGGGGTTTGTAACTTGAATTTACTGCTTAGCGGCGGTCTTCTTTTCTTCCCCGTTGATGTGCTCAATGGCCTTTTGCAGCAATTCATCTCGCTTGGCTAAAACACCTTTCAGGGTGGGGTGCACTTCTTCGTCCAGGCGAACGCCCACGCGCTGGGTCACGGAGTTATTGGGGTAATAGATGCCGTTGCCCGAGAGGGTTACCATGTAATTGCCAGGCAGTACCATTTTCTTGGCGTCACCATCGGCACCGGCAGATTGTTCACCTATGGTGATACTGTTGGGGAAAAGCCGTTGCAAACTCATGGTGTGCCACTCAGCGATGGTGTGGGTGGAGCCATCTACCAGAATCACCACTTTACCCGGATAGGTAGTTTCCTCCGGGGTGATCTCTGAGGGGTAGTACACTTCTGGTTGGGTGAGCAAACGGTATGTGCCCAGGTGATAGGGATTTAACTGGTAGTAACGCGCAAAATGGTGGCCTTTCTTCCCGAACTTCTTGAACAGGTAATAAAATACAAAATCGCTGTTGTCTGGCTCGCCGCGCATGTCAAAGATAATGCCCTTGGCTTTCATGGCCCGGGTAAACAGTGAATCCATCAACCTGAAGTCCTCCTCAGAAGACTCGTCCCTGATCATCCTGAACGTGTCATCAATCTTGAAGTGCACAATTCCCTTGGCAGCATAAACCAGGCCCTTACTTTTCTTGGCCGGGGCCGCCTGTTTCTTCTTGAAATAGGCATCTATGAGTTTGGCTTTGGTTGTTACCGAGGGATTCATTAGCCGCAAGGTAGTGGTGAGTTGCTCGTCTCCTCGGGTGAGTTGCACCTTCATTTGGGGATCTTCTGAGCGGAACAGCAGGTTATCGCCCCACTCGCCCACCCGGGCCCAGAGGGCCTGCTGGTTGGAGACCGACAAAACCGCATCCAGGGCGGTTACCCACTCCGCTACGGCTACGCTGTCCAGCATCTCAATGACATCGCCCCTCTTAATGTTGGAGCGGTTGCAAAGGACGGGGTCAATGACTCCGGTAACTATGATTTTCTTTTCGGCTACCTCATAATCAAACGGGGGGTAGTACCGGTTTCTGAACAACTGCTCTTTGTAGTTCAGCTGCCGGAAAAAGGAATACGCCTGGGTATCATCTAACTTGGCATTGAGGGTGAGCAACAGGCGTTCGTATTCTTCGCGGGTGGGGCACTGGGCAAACAGCGGAAGGGCCTGCGTGATGGCCTCATCCCAGTTTTCATCCATGAGGTGCTTGTAGGGGTACAGGTAATCTACAAAAGCCTTGAACTTGGCCAGCGCCAGCATACGCAAGGGATACGGCACGTTCTCCTTAGGATCTAACTCATAGGCAGGTTCATGCGGCATGACACCCCCGTACGGATTGTTGCGCACGTACGTATAATGGTGCCGGTCACCGGTGTAGCGGCGCTCAAAGATGCGCTCCAGTTGTTTCTTGTTGTCGCCAGACAGGAACTTGCCCTTGGTGCGCCAGGAATCGTCCAGGTTCTTCAGCAGAAAAGAGCCTTTGGGATTGTCTTTCTGCGGCCCCACTTTATCTGAGGCAGGTACCCCAACCTCCTTCAATAGCTGCTTGAACACGGCATTCGCCTGCTTCTGGTTCTGGGCAGAGTCTACCTTTGGCAATTGCTGCAGAAACAGGGAATCGGCGTTGAGTTGGCCCATGGCCGAGGCCGGATGGTAGTATTTCACGTGTCCCCAGGTCCGGAAAAAGTTCAGGCGCTTCTGGGTGTCAAAGTCTTCCTGCGCCCATACCCTGAACCCAGGCAGAAAACACAGCAGGAGCAGCAGCAGCCAGTGCCAGCCGTTTACCTGAAACCTTGAGGGAAACAAAGAGCGGGAATATATTGGGTAGTTTTTCTTCATATGAGTCACATCTTCAGCGCCTGCCATCAACAAGGGCTACGTTTGCCTTGTTTTCCAATCCGTTTACGAAAACCAACTACCTCCTGTGGTAAGCCAAGGAAAGCCTCCCTGTACCAGGAACCGAAGTACCGAATCACAAAACCTGTTTTTGCCCTGGTTTGGCGTAAACAGCTTCAAAACAATGCATCAGAAGAACGTCTCTGGGGAAAGGCTTATTTTGCTAATCCACCACCAAAACGCCCCGCCCGGCCAAAGAATCAGCAAAGTGCAGGTCATCCAGATCATTGAACTCCAACGTACGCCGCCGGTTGTTGTTCAGGAAGAGCGTTACCATGGGCACGTCATCAGAGGCCCGCAGTTTCTTCTGGGCCTTCACGATCTGCTTTACGTGAATCTCATCCCGGCCCGAGTCCAGGATGCCGCGGGTATACCCCACGTACACCCAAAACGCCACAATGAGGGTGGTAATAACCAGGAAAACCAGTTGGGTTACGTCACGCGTGAGCAGAAAGGTTTTGTAGTGTTTCTGGGCCTGCAAAGAGAAGAAAACCGACCAGCATACCGCCGAGATCAGGTGCAGCACTTTCACATATCTGGCCTGGTCTCCGCTGATGAAGATGCGGTCGCCTTCCATCCGTAAACTGCCTCTTTTTAACTGAAACGTTTTCATCTAATATAACTAAGCCTCACTGCCCCTAACTTACCACAACAGATTTAAAAACGAAAACCGGCAGGCATTTGCTATACGAAAATCAGGCGGAAGGGCTGAAGCGGGTAAGCCGTTTTAGCGTCTTTTTTCCTGAAACAGGCCTAAAACAGAAGCCCATCTCAGTGGCAATCAGGGCGCTTACCAAAACAGAGTTTAAACACTCGCCGCTTTAAACCGTTATAGTATAAATACTGGTTATGGCATGCAACACTACCTTCCTATTGAAAAATATGGCCTGATTGGAAATCTGCACACGGTGGCACTGGTCTCTAAATACGGTTCCCTGGATTACCTCCCTTTCCCCCGGTTCGATGCTCCTACCCTTTTCGCCCGCCTGCTGGATCATAAAAAAGGAGGCTACTGGAACATCCAACCCGATACAAAGGAATACCGGAGCCGGCAGCAGTACATCCCAGACACCGCCATTCTGCAAACCCGGTTTTACACCCAAAGTGGCATGGCCGAGCTCATAGATTTCATGCCCTTGAAAGGCCAGGAGGAAAGCGGCGTCATTGTGCGCATGCTGAAGGTAGTAAAAGGTGAGATGACGTTCCGGATGGACTGCAAACCCGGGTTTGACTATGCCCGCGCCACCCACACTATTTCGCGGCAGGGCCAGAACTCTTTCCTCCTGAAAAGCGAAGGACAGGATGGTACCGTGCTCCGGTTCACGGCCAACAAGCCCTGTTCCATCCACAAAGGAAACCTAAAAGGCACCTGGACCCTAGCCAAAAACGACACGGTCTGCTTTGTGATGGCCGGGCAATCGGCGGAGAGGCCTGAGCTTTCGCCGGACCTCATGGCCTACTATGAAGACACGCTGCGCCGCACGTATCGGTTCTGGCACAAATGGGTGGCTAAATCAACGTACCAGGGCTACTGGCGGGAAATGGTCATGCGGTCGGCCATCACTCTGAAACTGCTTACCTCCTGCACCTACGGCTCCACGGTGGCCGCTGCTACCTTCAGTTTGCCCGAGGCCATTGGCGGCCTGCGCAACTGGGATTACCGGTTCACCTGGATCAGGGACGCCGCTTTCACCATCTATGCCTTTTTGCGCCTGGGGTACATGGACGAGGCCCGCAAGTTTTGCCTCTGGGTGATGGACCGCTGCAAGGAAATGCCCAACCCCTCAGACCTGCAACTCATGTACGCCGTAGACGGCTCCACCGATCTGCACGAAACCATCCTGGGCCATCTGGAAGGGTATTATAAAAGTGGCCCCGTGCGCATTGGCAACCAGGCCGCCCAACAGTTCCAGTTAGACATATATGGGGAGTTGATTGACACCATTTACCTGTACAACAAATACGGCGGCCCCATTACGTATGCCTTCTGGAAAGCCCTTTGCTCCATGATTGATTTTGTGGCGGATAACTGGCAGCGCCCCGACCACGGCATCTGGGAAGTACGCAGCGAGAAACGGGAGTTTACATATTCCAAAATCATGGCTTGGGTTGCCCTGGACCGGGGCATCCGGATTGCCCAGGGCAGATCATTCCCCGCTCCTTTGGCCAAATGGCTGAAAGTACGCGATACCATTTACGAAGAAGTCTACGAAAACCACTGGAGCGAGGAAAAACAAGCCTTTGTGCAGTACAAAGGGGCCAAAACTCTGGATGCTGCCGTGCTGTTGATGTCTATGGTTCGCATGATCAGCCCGGTAGATCCTAAGTGGCTTTCCACGCTAAAAGCCATTGAAGAAGACCTGATGGCTGGCTCCATGGTGTACCGTTACAACCTCAATGACGGTGCCGAGGACGGCCTCTCCGGTGATGAAGGCACCTTTAGTATGTGCTCGTTCTGGTACGCCGAGAACCTCTCCAAAGCCGGCCAACACGACAAAGCCCGCCTCCACTTTGAGACCATGCTGGGCTACGCCAACCACCTGGGCCTGTATTCTGAACAAATAGGTAAACAAGGCGAACAACTGGGCAACTTCCCCCAAGCCTTCACCCACCTGGCGCTCATCAGCGCAGCCTACCAACTCAACCGGCAGATTAACGGTGACAAGAAGCACGGCGGCAGAGATCTGTTTATATAGTTTCTTAGTAGCGGGCTTTTGTAGGATGGTACCCTCGCTCACTCGCCTCTTGTACACGGGTGAGCCATTGCGCTACATCTCGCCGCAGATGGGTTGCTATTTCCAATTTAACCTGCAGCGTTCCGTCGCTGCAAAATGACTCACCGAAAAGCGCCTGAAAATAATTCCCTCGCTCGCCTCTGGCGAGTGTGAGTAACCGGGCGGCCTCTGGCAGCAATGCGGGAAAAATTTCTGGTTAAGTACCTGGCGGCGAGACGCCGCCCCTATTACTCTCACTCGCCGGAGGCGAGCGAGGAGATACAATATGCTAGCAGTAAGCCATTTTGAGCTTATTTTTCAGAAAACTGCCGCTGTTTCCGGTCAACAGAAAACTCACACCCCGCCTTGTGCGGGGCGGTGTTGCAACCACGCATCCGGCGTCATTTCAAACTTGATTTCATTGTTGCCGTAGGGGCCTACCTCTGTCCAACCGGCTTTGCGGTAGAAACTTGCGGCCCTAGAACCAGATTCGGTGCTGAGCCATACGGGGTGGTTGGTCTGACTAAAGTACCAGTCCAGCATCAGGTGGTGCAGCGTTCGGCCCATGCTCTTGCCTTCCCAGGTTGGGTCTACAAACAGCGCCCATACGTTGTGGTCCTGAAGACTGATGATGGAGAAGCCCACCACCACTCCTGCTTCCTCGCACACCCAGCCTTTGCCCCGTTGGGTAATGTACTCTTCGCAATCCTGATCGGTGACCTTGGAGGGGTCTGATAAAACATTCTCTTTCACAGAATGCCTCACCCGCTGGATCTGGGGGATATCAGAAACGTTGGCTTCGCGGAAGTGCATGGGTTTATGGGTGAAGATAGGGTTCATAACACTAGTAGTAGAATGTTGGGAAAGAAAGAAATAACGTGCTGCAATCATCCTCACAACATCAGGCAGTATCTGTTTTGAGTCCTTTTTCAGGAAATTAGACAAAAAAGGCCATTCCCGTACAAAAGGAATGGCCTTGATATTTTAGTGTAGCAATTTCTACTTAGAACGGAGGCGCGTCATCAAACGAAGAGGCCGGGAATCCGCCGCCCTCGTTCATTTTGCTGCCTAACCTGATGGTGTTAGGACCTCCGCCTAAAGCCGGACCATCAAAATCTGAGGTAGGGAAACCAGCCCCGCCTTCAAACGGATTGCTGCCCTGGCCAAAGCCGTCTTCCAGGTTCCCGAACTTGGTGAATTTACCAATGAATTTCAGGTTCACGCTGCCCACCTCACCGTTCCGGTGCTTGGCAATGATCACCTCACCCACGCCAATGGTGGGGTTCCCCATCTCGTCCTCGGTGATGCCGTAGTATTCCGGACGGTACAGGAACACTACCATGTCGGCGTCCTGCTCAATGGAACCAGATTCACGTAAGTCAGAAAGCATTGGCTTTTTATCGCCGCCACGGGTTTCCACGGCCCGGCTCAACTGCGAAAGCGCGATCACCGGCACGTTCAGTTCCTTGGCCAGCTGCTTCAGGGCCCGGGAGATGGACGCGATTTCCTGCTCGCGGTTACCGCCGCCTTTGCCGCCCTCGGCGTTTCCGCTCATAAGTTGCAGGTAGTCAATGATCACCATCTGGATGTCATGCTGCGCTTTCAGACGACGGCACTTGGTCCGCAACTCCCTAATGGAAAGACCCGGTGTATCGTCAATAAAGATAGGTGCCTGGCTCAGGCGGGAGATTTTGTGGTTCAGCTGTGCCCACTCATACTCGGCCAGGTTTCCTTTCTTGATTTTCTCAGAATCCAGCTCGGCCTCTGCCGAGATAAGACGATTCACCAACTGAATGGAGGACATCTCCAGCGAGAAGATAGCCACCCCTTTGTTGAAATCTACCGCGGCGTTCCGCATGGCAGAAACTACGAACGCCGTCTTACCCATCGCCGGACGGGCTGCCAGGATGATCAAGTCAGAAGGCTGCCAGCCGGAGGTCACGCGGTCCAGGGCGGTAAAGCCACTGGGCACCCCGGTCAAGCCTTCTTTCTGGCTTTTCTTGGATTCCAGTTCCTTGATGGCTTTGTGCATCAAAGACTGCATGTCATCAAAGTTCTTCCGGATGTTGGATTCAGACACCTCAAACAGCTTGGCCTCGGTGGAGTCCAGGAGTTCAAATACGTCGGTGGTGTCTTCGTAGGCGCGGCCCAGCACTTCAGAGGAAATGCTGATGAGGTCCCGCTTTATGGCCGCCTCCGTGATGATACGGGCGTGGTACTCAATGTTGGCAGCCGAGTTGATGCGGGTGGTCAGCTGGGTGATGTAGTAGGCACCGCCCACAAACTCCAGCTCGCCCTGCTGGCGCAACTCCTGGGTAACCGTTAAAATATCTATCGGCTCTGACTTGTCAAACAGAGCCAGAATTGCCTTGAAGATGCGCTGGTGCGCGTCTTTGTAAAAACTTTGGGGTTTTAATAAGTCAATAACCGCCGTGAGGGCATCTTTCTCCAACATGAGCGCACCCAACACCGCTTCTTCCAGCTCAAGAGCCTGAGGCGGAAGTTTTCCTAATCCCTGAGGCACAGCAGCTTTGGCGTTCCAGGCCGCTTTTCCTCGCGTGGCTTTTAATTTCGTCTCCTCCATAAGAGCAAATGTAAGCGAATTAGCGCCTCAGGTAATCCACAAAACAGGGCTACATATCCACAATCTTCAGATAAAAAAAAACGATTTCTTGACCCCAGGTTCTTGCCTTTTCTCACCTGTTTTCTGAGAAATGGGCCTAAAACAGCTTTTATTCCGCTAATCTGTAGCGGCGTTACACTGTAACGCCGGGCCTCTATGCAACTGAACAGCAGCAAACCTTCTAGAACGGTACTGCTAATGGATCATGCTCCTACCAGGCGATATTCTAGCTTTAAGCTGGTATTGGGTTGAAGCACCACGGCGTTACAGTGTAACGCCGCTACAGTTCAAAATGAGGCACGTTTCAGACCTGATTTTGGGAAAACAGGCCCAAAACAGCCCAACTTTTCTAGGAAGAAATGAGCAAGGTGAAGCTTAATCCCATTCAGCACCCCAAAAAGTAATCCACAAATTTCCGGGCAGATATCCACAAATCCGTTTGGTGCGTAGCAGTAGTGCGTAGGGGAATTTAACTACATTTGCTCTCTTTGAACGAGATTACATGAGTACAGCGGCGTATCAACACATCCACATGATTGCCATTGGGGGAAGCATTATGCATAACCTGGCATTGGCATTGCACCGGAAAGGCTTGAAAGTCACCGGTTCTGACGATGAGATTTTTGAACCGGCCAAAAGCCGATTGGCAGCGGACGGGTTGCTCCCCGAAGCCGAAGGCTGGTTCCCGGAGAAACTCTCCCCTCTCCCTGATGCCGTGATCGTGGGCATGCACGCCCGCCCAGATAATCCCGAGCTGCTCTTCGCGCAGGAGAACAACATTCCCATTTTCTCTTTCCCGGAGTTCATCTACGAGCAGTCCAAAAACAAGCAGCGCATTGTGATTGCCGGTAGCCACGGCAAGACGTCCATCACGTCCATCATCCTGCACGTGCTCAAATACCACAACCGCCTGTTTGATTACGCGGTGGGTGCCCAGTTGGAAGGCTTTGACCTCATGGTGAAACTCACCGAGGAAGCTCCCATCATTGTGATTGAGGGTGATGAGTACCTGTCTTCGCCAATTCAACGGGTACCAAAAATCCATAAGTACCACCACCACATTGGGGTAATCAGTGGCATCAGCTGGGACCACATCAACGTGTTCCCAACCGAGGAGAACTACCGCGAGCAGTTCCGCATTTTCGTGGACATGACGCCAAAAGCCGGTACCCTGATCTACAACCAGGACGATGAGCAGGTGCTGGAAGTATGCGTACCCAACAATTCAGACGTGAATTACATTGGCTACACCATCCATGAGCATAAGATCAAGAAGAATGGCAAAACCGTACTCAAAACCAAGAAGGACGATGTAGAGATCCAACTGTTTGGCGAGCATAACCTGCGCAACATCTCCGCGGCCAAAGAAGTCTGCAAGCAGATCGGTATTAAAGGGCAGGCGTTCTATGAGGCGCTGGCTACCTTCAAAGGAGCCGCCCGCCGCCTGGAGAAGATTGGGGAAAGCGAGAGCACCCTGGTGTACAAAGACTTCGCCCATGCACCATCTAAGCTGAAAGCCACGTCTGAAGCCCTGAAGAAACAGTTTCCGGAGCGCGAACTGATTGCCTGCCTGGAGCTGCACACCTTCAGCAGCCTGAACAAAGACTTTCTGCCGCAGTACAAGGGCACCTTCCTGGCGCCCGATGTGAAGATTGTTTACTTCAACCCCAAGACCCTGGAGCACAAACGCATGCCTCCGTTGGATCCCGCAGATCTGAAGGCTGCCTTTGGCGATGAAGCGATAGAAGTGTATACCGATAACCAGGCCCTGCAGGAGTACCTGCTCAACACCAACTGGAAAGACAAAAACCTGCTCATGATGACCTCGGGTAACTTCGGGAACCTGGATCTGCAGGAACTAGCCAATAAAATCACCGCTTCTTAACCTCTGGCGCATGAAATTACATCTACGCAAGCCCATCGTCTTCTTTGACCTGGAAACCACGGGCGTGGACATCTGCAAAGACCGTATTGTGGAGATCAGTATGTTAAAGGTGATGCCCAACGGCGAGGAAATCCTCAAGACCCGGCGCGTCAACCCCACCATTCCCATCCCCATTGAGTCCAGCATGATCCACAAGATCTATGACGATGACGTGGCCGATTGTCCCACCTTTGCGCAGTTGGCTAAATCGCTGGATGAGTTCCTGCGGGGCTGTGACTTAGGCGGTTTCAACCTGATCCGGTTCGATATTCCGTTGCTAGCCGAGGAGTTTCTGCGCGTG
The DNA here is from genome assembly GCF_017355955.1 of Sabulibacter ruber. Classification (GTDB taxonomy): domain Bacteria; phylum Bacteroidota; class Bacteroidia; order Cytophagales; family Hymenobacteraceae; genus Nibribacter; species Nibribacter ruber_A. The sequence goes on from NZ_JAFFID010000003.1 coordinate 158,013, forward strand.
AACATCGATTTTGACATTGAGAACCGCGCCATTGTAGACGTGTGCCGTATTTTCCACCAGATGGAGCAGCGCACCCTTTCGGCGGCCTACAAGTTCTACTGCGACAAAACCCTGGAGAACGCCCACTCCGCCGAGGCAGATACCATCGCCACGTACGAGATCCTGAAAAGCCAGGTGAGCCTTTATGCCAATGTTCCGCTTCCCGGGGCAGAGGACCAGTCTCATTTTCCCGTTCAGAACGACATGCAGGCCCTGCACAAGTTCACCTTCCAGAAAACCGCCGACTTGTCTGGCTGCATTGTGTACAATGCCCAAGGCGTGGAAGTCTTTAATTTCGGGAAGCACAAAAACTCAGTGGTGGAAGAGGTGCTCAAGAAAGAGCCTAGCTACTATGACTGGATGATGAAAGGCAATTTCCCGCTCTACACCAAGAAAGTGTTGACCCGCATTAAACTCCGCGGAGCCCTTCAGCAAACGGCCATGAAACTGTAGTTGGTAGCAAGTAGCACGTATCAAGTAGCTAGACATTAGGTTCAAGCAACTAGACATTATTGGATTCAATTTAACTTAGTGTTATAAAATAAGCCTGTAAACAGCAAGGCCTCCTTTGTTTGAAGGAGGCCTTGCTGTTTAGAACCAAAAGCAGTCCTATATGGCGCGGGAATTCCCCTATATGGCGCGGAAGTTACTTCCGTGCCTTTCCTTATTGATATGCTCAAGTCACGGAAGTAACTTCCGCGCCATAGTAGATATTTGTATTAGGCCTGTTTTCCTGAAAACAGCTTAAAAACAGAGAAGCCTCTTTCTTGTGAAAAAGGCTTCTCTGTTTCGGAAGGTCGTGCTACCTGATACGTGCAAGGCGCTACTATCTAGCCTTATCAGATTTCAGCAAAAGGGCCATTAAAACGGCACCGAACACAAACCATTTCGTTCTTGCTTTCATGACTTAGCGAGCAGCGTAATACTTTTTGGCTTCTGGCAAGTGGTTCTGGATGTTACGGATACGGGTTTCGTTGGACGGGTGCGTGCTCAGAAACTCAGGGGTTCCACCTCCGCCAGCGGCGGCCATACGCTGCCAGAAATCTACGGCGCTTTCTGGGTTATAACCGGCCATAGCCATGAAGATCAACCCTAAGTGGTCTGCTTCAGACTCCTGATCGCGGCCGTATTTCAGCAAGCCTACGCCGGTTCCAATTCCGTACACGGTGTTCGCGATTTCCTGGGCGGCCGCAGATCTTGCGCCTACCACCGCACCAAGGGCGGCACCGCCGTATTGCTGCGCCATCTGCTGGCTGATGCGTTCGTTGGAGTGCTTGGCAATGGCGTGGGCAATCTCGTGGCCCATTACTACGGCCAGTCCGGTTTCATTCTGCGTGATAGGCAAAATACCAGTGTACACGGCAGTTTTACCACCCGCCATCGCGAAGGCGTTTTGCTGGTTAGGATCGTCAATCAGGTTGAATTCCCACTGATACCCCTCCAGTTGGGAAGAAAGTCCGTTCTGCGCCATGTACCGTTCCACCGCGCCTTGGATGCGCTGGCCCACCCGTTTCACCATGGCGGTCTGGGAAGCGTTAGTAGATAATTTGCTTTGTTTTAAGGTCTCATTATAAGCCTGGAAAGACATGGCAATCACTTCCTGGTCACTCACCAGCGATAGTTGCCGGCGTCCGGTGATAGGAACTGTGGTACACCCCACCATTAGCAGAACCGCCAAGGTAAACAGTGCATTTTTAAACATACTCATTTTCATAGATAGGTTAAGTGGTACAAAAACTGGATTCCGCCGGGCGCTCTGCCTCTGTACAGGACCGTTGAACTATACGGAGAATACAAGACAAAGTGTTAACCTTAGGTTTATCCGGGCGCAAATCTATTTTTTACTCCATACAATTCCATGCCAATTTTATTTTTACCGTAAGAGTCTTTTCCAAACTTGAGGCGGCAGGCAGAAAGCCCTATCTTTGAAAACAAAAAAGTCATGAAAATACTTGCCATAGGAAGGAACTACGCAGAGCACATTGCCGAACTGAAAAACGAGGTGCCGGAAGAGCCCGTTATTTTCTTTAAACCCGATACCGCCGTTCTGCGCAACAATGAGCCTTTCTATTATCCAGATTACAGCTCAGACATCCATTACGAGGTAGAACTGGTGCTGCGCATCAGCAAGGAGGGCAAGAACATCCAGCCTAAATTTGCGGCCAAGTATTTTGACGCCATCGGTGTTGGGGTGGACTTCACGGCCCGTGACCTGCAGTCCAAAGCCAAAGCCAAAGGCTTGCCCTGGACCCTGGCTAAAGGCTTCAACGGCTCTGCCCCTATCTCTGACTTTTTACCCGTGGAGGAGTTCCCGGCCTTTGATAACATCAATTTCGGGCTCAAACTGAACAGCGAGGTTAAGCAACAGGGAAATTCCGGCATGATGCTGCATGACTTTGCCTCCATCCTGGCGTATATGTCCCGGTTTATTACCCTCAAAAAAGGCGATCTTGTCTTTACCGGTACTCCGGCCGGGGTGGGTCCGGTTAAAATAGGTGACAGACTAGAGGCGTTTATTGAAGACAAAACCCTATTGAACTTTGAAGTTAAGTAGTTTAGGAACATACCTGGCAGCCTTGCTTTTGGGCGCTGGCGGGGCCGCTTTGGCCCAGGCACCACAACCCCAGCAGGCTCCGTTTGCCGCAAATCCTTTTGTATTTCCCATCAAACCCGGTACCCAGAACTTTCTCTCCGGGAGCATGGGCGAGATACGGCCTAACCACTTCCACGGCGGAATTGACATCAAAACCGAAGGCAAGATTGGCCTGCCGGTGTATGCCGCCGGCGATGGCTACATCTCCCGGGTAAAGGTTTCCAGCTACGGCTACGGCTACATCATCCATGTGACACACCCCAACGGGCTGGTGACTACGTATGCCCACCTGAGCCAGTTTGTACCGGCCCTGGCTGACTATATGCTGGGCTTACAGTATGAGAAGAAGTCGTTTGAGGTAGAGGCGTTTTTCAATGAGTCGCAGTTTCCGGTTAAGAAGGGCGATGTGATTGCCTTCTCCGGCAACACTGGTGGTTCGGGCGGCCCGCACCTGCACTTTGAGGTCCGCGATACCAAAGACAACCTCCTCAACCCGCTGCGGTACGGCTTCACGGAGATTGTGGACCAAATCCCTCCCACCGTGTACAACTTCGCCCTGAACCCTCAGGGGATTGATGGCCGGGTAAATGGCGAGTTCACCCGCCGTGAATTCACCCCAGTGAAACAGGGGAGCGTTTATACCATTGGAGACACCATTTCGGCCGCGGGCTTGCTGGGACTGGAAATCCAGGCCATTGACCAATACAACGGAGCGGCCAACACCAACGGCGTGCAGGCCATGGAACTGCGCATTAACGGGGAAACCATCTACCGGCATACCATTGACGGAGTTCCTTTCAACAAGCAACGCCAAGTTTCGGCGCACATCAACTTCCCGGTGCTGAAACTAAATAACCGAGCGTTCCAGCGGCTGTACGTAGCAGACGGCAACACACTGCCAATCTATGAAATTGACGCCAACCGTGGCCGGTTCAGGATAGAAGAAGGCAAAGTGTACGAGGTAGTGGCAGATCTTTTAGATTCTTACAAGAACACCAGCCAGCTGCGTTTCTTCATCAAAGGCGAAAGCAGCGCCTATAAAGCACTGGCTACGCCAAAAGTGGTGAAACCAAAGATTGGGCACGAAGTAATGGGCAGCATCCTGAAAATTACCGTAGCCGATACTGCCACCGAGGCCCGCAACCTGGACCTGTACATGGGCAATTACAAGTACGCGGTGATCCCTTCTTACACCACCAGCGCCGGATCTGTGTACCTCTACAACCTGATTGGCGGGTTACCAGATTCTGCCGAGGTAGCCGGCATCAAAGCCCGTTTCCCTTTCAGCCACATGGTACCGCCTAACACCGAGTACCTGTACTCCAACCGCTTTCTGGACATCACCTTCGCCGAGAAGTCTCTGTATGACACGCTCATCCTGCAAACCGACCGCGACGCGAATGATGTGTTCAGCATCAACAACCCGTTGACTACCTTGTTCCAGCCAGCCAAGGTCACCATCAGGCCTTCCAAACTGCCCGCAGATAAATCAAAGGCGGCGGTCTACTCCCTGGGTTGGGGACGCGGGGCCGGTTTTCTGGGAGGCACCTGGAACGGAGACGCCATTACGTTCTCGGCCAAAGACCTGGGCAAGTTCAAAGTGCTGAGCGATACCGTGGCCCCTACCATAAAACTGGCCAGCAAATCGCCTAACCAGATCAGTTTCCGGATCAAAGACAATTTATCCGGGATTGCCTCCTGGTCTTGCGAGGTGAACGGCCAATGGCTTCTCCTGAAATGGGAGCACAAAGCCTCCTTGCTCACGTCAGAGAAACTGGACAAAACAGTACCTTTGAAGGGAGATGTGGTGCTGCGGGTGAAGGATGCCATGGGCAACGAAGCCGTTTTTACCACCAAAATCTAAGGAGCATTCCTGTTTTTGGTAGTTCTTACTGGCCGGTGCGGCAAATTTTTGCGCTACCCAGGCAATAAACTAGCGTTTTATGGCTACTTTTAAGAAAAGAGCCTGAAAACATCCGTTGGTTATCTCTGCTGCTTGCCACCAACACCAACGGTTGAACCAGATTTGATTTTAAGACAAACAAAATAAAACTGTGCTACAAGTAGGTGACATTGCCCCAGATTTTGAGGCGAAAGACCAGAACGGTCAACCTGTAAAATTGAGTGATTACAGAGGAAAGAAAGTAGTGCTTTACTTCTATCCTAAAGACGATACGCCGGGCTGTACCGCTCAGGCCTGCAACCTCCGCGACAACCATGATGCGCTTTTAGCCAAAGGGTACGTGGTGCTAGGCGTAAGCGTAGACGATGAAAAATCGCACCAGAAGTTCATCCAGAAATTCAACCTGCCCTTCCCGCTCCTGGCCGATACTGACAAGCAGATTGTGGAGAAATACGGCGTATGGCAGGAGAAAAGCATGTACGGCCGTAAGTACATGGGTACCATGCGCTATACGTTTGTGATTGATGAGGAAGGCAAGATTGAAGACCTTATCACCAAGGTAGACACCAAAAACCATACGGCCCAGTTGCTGAAATAACCAGAAGTAAGAGGGTTGTGATTCCTTTTGGTAGGGAATTGCAACCCTTTTCTGTTTTACGCCCATTTCCGTAAAACCAGGCCTGAAACAGATTAACAGAACAGAGTACTACTTTCAATTTATCAACCCACCAAAACCTGAATTCAATAGCATGAATCCATTCAATTATGATGCAGATCAACTGCTGAACGTGGCTCACCAGGTACGCCGCGATATCGTGCGCATGGTCCACGCGGTAAACTCCGGCCATCCCGGCGGATCTTTGGGCTGTACCGAGTTTCTGGTAACCCTGTACTTCCGTCAGATGACGCATGACCCAGCGTTTAACATGAACGGCATCGGCGAAGACCTGTTCTTCCTGTCCAACGGCCACATCTCTCCAGTTTGGTACAGTGTGCTGGCCAGAGCTGGTTACTTTGACCCCAAAGAACTGGCTACTTTCCGTAAGCTGAACTCCCGGTTGCAGGGTCACCCGGCCACCGAAGAAGGTCTGCCTGGCATCCGCATCGCTTCTGGTTCATTGGGCCAGGGTCCATCCGTAGCTATTGGAGCAGCTCAGGCCAAGAAACTGAACAACGATAATTCATTGGTGTACGTGCTAACCGGTGACGGTGAGTTGGAAGAAGGCCAGATTTGGGAAGCCGCCATGTATGCCCCGCACCACAAAGTAGACAACCTCATCTGGACCGTAGACTACAACGGCCAGCAGATTGACGGACCGGTAGATGCGGTGATGAGCCTGGGTAACCTGCGCGCTAAGTTTGAGGCGTTCGGGTGGAAGGTCTTGAACTGCGACAACGGTAACAACTTCGCCAGCCTCATTCCGGTGTTGGACGAAGCTAAATCACTGTCCGGCCAGGGCCAGCCAATCTGTATTCTCATGAATACCCAAATGGGCTACGGCGTGGATTTCATGATGGGCTCTCACAAATGGCACGGTGTTGCCCCTAACGATGCCCAGTTGGAGCAAGCGCTGGTTCAACTAAAAGAAACCCTCAACGACTATTAATATTCTTCCTGGATCTGGTGCTGCGGTACCGGCCTGTGTTTTCTCTGCGGTATGAAGCGCTTGCGGTTTGTTTGTCTGTGGTTCTGTTGTCTCCTGTTGGGAGCCTGCCTGGCGTTGCCTGCCATGGCCCAAAACAAACCCGCGCCGCCGCCTAAGAAAACCCGTCTGTTGTTTCTGCTGGATGCCTCGGGTTCCATGATGGCTAAATGGGAAACCAGTGACCGCTGGAAAGTTGCGCAACGCATGCTGGCCCGCATGGCCGACTCCCTGGACTCCTACTCCAACCTGGAGATTGGGCTGCGGGTGTACGGGCACCAGACACCGGTAAACCAGAAGAACTGCAAAGACACTAAACTGGAGGTACCGTTTGCGGCGCACAACGCCAACAACATCAAAAGGCGGCTGCAGCAGATTACGCCCAAAGGAAACACGCCCATTACCTACTCACTGGAACAATCGGCGAAGGACTTTCCGCAGGACCCAAACTCCCGGAACGTTATCGTGATCATCACCGATGGCCTGGAGAGTTGCGGCGGAGACCCTTGTGCGGCCTCACTGGCCCTGCAGAAAAAGCGGGTGTTCCTGAAACCGTTCATCATTGGCCTGGGCGATGACCCCGGTTATGCGCAGCAGTTTGGGTGTATGGGGCAGTACTATAATGCCTCAGACATCAAGACCTTCCAGAAAGTGCTGGACAACGTCATCAGTATCGCCCTGAAGAAAACCACCGTTTCAGTGGAGCTCACAGATGATGCCGGCCGGCCGGTGGAAACCAACGTGAACATGACGTTCATGAACAACGTGACCGACCAACCCGAGTACAACTATGTGCATTACATGGATGTTACCGGCAAAACCGATGTGCTGGAGATTGACGCCCTGCTTTCGTATGACCTGGTGGTGAACACCATCCCGGCGGTGCAGCTCAAGAACCTGAACATCAAGCCAGGCCAGCACAACGTATTCCGGGTGAAAGCCCCGCAGGGGTATCTGTACCTTCGGCAGGATGCGCCTACCTCCTATGGGTCTATGACGGCGTTGGTGCGGGAAAAAGGCAGCCCCTATATCCTGAATACCCAACGGTTCCCCAGCCAGCAGAAGTACCTGGCCGGTACCTATGAAGTGGAGCTGCTCACCTTGCCGCGCATCAGGCAAACTGTTACGGTAAAGCAAGGCCAGGCCACACAGGTGACCTTTGCCCCACCCGGCTCCCTGAGCATTACGCAGGATTTGCAGGGCTACGGCAGCCTTTACCTGCTGCAACCAGACGGTAGCCAGCAATGGATCTGGAACATGCCAGAGGGCAGCAGCAAAATAAGTGTTCCGCTGCAGCCGGGCCGCTATCGCCTGGTGTTCAGGATAAGATCTGCCAAAGGCAGCCAGTTCACAGATGTGAAAGACTTTAGTATTAAATCAAATTTGACCACTACGATAAAACTTTTCAACTAATAAGATGAAGGATTTCCCTTACTCAGAATCTAAAGATACCCGCTCCGGTTTTGGGGCCGGTTTGTTGGAATTAGGCCGAACCAACCCCAATGTGGTGGCGCTGTGCGCTGACCTGGTGGGCTCCCTTAAAATGGGCGACTTCATCAAGGAGTTTCCGGAGCGCTTTTTCCAGGTAGGTATCGCGGAGGCCAACATGATAGGCATTGCCGCCGGTATGACCATTGGCGGTAAGATTCCGTTCACCGGTACCTTCGCTAACTTCTCTACCGGGCGCGTGTATGACCAGATCCGTCAGTCAGTGGCGTATTCTGGCAAGAACGTGAAGATCTGCGCCTCGCACGCTGGTCTGACCCTGGGCGAGGACGGAGCTACCCACCAGATTCTGGAAGACATAGGCATGATGAAAATGTTGCCGCACATGACGGTGATCAACCCTTGTGACTTCAACCAGACCAAAGCCGCTACCATTGCCATCGCAGATTATGAAGGTCCGGTGTATTTGCGTTTCGGACGTCCGGTGGTGCCTAACTTCACCCCTGCCGACCAGAAATTTGAGATTGGCAAAGCCCTCATGCTGAACGAAGGCAAAGACGTCACCATCCTGGCTACCGGTCACCTGGTATGGAAAGCTATTCTGGCGGGCAAACTGCTGGAAGAGCAAGGCATTGACGCTGAGATCATCAACATCCACACCATCAAGCCGTTGGATACCGAGGCTATTCTGGCATCGGTGCGCAAAACCGGTTGCGTAGTTACTGCCGAGGAGCATAACTACATGGGCGGCCTGGGCGAATCTGTGGCCCGGGTGCTGGCGCAGCAATTGCCAACTCCGCAGGAGTTTGTGGCCGTGCAAGACACCTTTGGCGAGAGCGGTACTCCTGAGCAGTTGATGGAGAAATACGGCCTAAACGAGCAAAGCATTGTAGACGCCGCCAAGCGCGCCATAGCCCGTAAGCAATAGTTTTTTGGTGTTCGTGATCAGTTTGTTAAACCAGTAAATGAACTCGCTTCTGTTTTAAGACCGTTTTAGCTAGAATAGCCTTAAAACAGAAGCTTTTTCTTCCATCATCTCAGCATTTGAATAAACCTCTACTTGCCTTACCCAACTGATTACGAACACCGAACAGCTAACTTCCCTTGGAAGACAAAGAGATTTTAGAGAAGTTTCAGAACCCAGATTCCCGCAACCTGGCTTTTAACCAACTGGTGCGCAAGTACCAGCAGAAGGTGTATTGGCACGTGCGTAAAATGGTGATTGACCATGACGATGCCGATGACCTGACCCAGGAGGTCTTTGTGAAAGTGTGGACCAACCTGGAAAATTTCCGCAAAGATTCCCAGCTCTACACCTGGATCTACCGCATTGCCACCAACGAGTGCCTCAACTTCCTGAGCTCCAAAAAGAAACGCTTCTTCCTGCCCCTCCACGACGTAGCCGCTGAGCTCTCTGAGAAACTGGATTCCTCAGATTCTTTCACCGGCGACGAGATCCAACTGAAACTCCAGAAGGCGCTTCTGCGTCTGCCCGACAAGCAACGGCTGGTCTTCAACATGAAATACTTTGATGAAATGAAGTACGAGGAAATCTCTGAGATTCTGGGTACTTCGGTGGGGGCCCTCAAGGCCTCTTACCACATTGCGGTGAAAAAAATTGAAGAATATTTGAAAAAAGATTAAACCTCAGGGCTTAACTTCAATCTAACAGGCAGATGGAAATGAAAAAGGAGTTTGACATGACAGAACTACCCAAAGAACCGGGCTTTCAGGTACCCGAGCATTATTTTGATGCCCTGCCTACCCGCATTATGCAGCGTACCGCTTACGCCTCTGCCCCGGCCGCATCGCCGGTTACGTGGTTCCGGCAGTTCAGAACGGCGGTGGCGGGTGCTTCTCTGGGGGTGGTGTTTGCCTTGTCTTTTCTGGCTACCCAGTACTACAACACAGATCCATCTGCTGAGGAAGTAATGGCGCAGGTATCCCAAAAAGACATCTACCATTACCTCACCACCCGCGTGGACCTGGAAACCTCTGATCTGGCCGAGGTGCCCGCCGTGAAGCCTCGGGAGTCTCTGGAGTTTCTGGATGTACGCTCCTCAGACATAACCGAAGAGCAAAGAAAAGAGCTGTTGGAAGAAGCGTATGAGTACCGTTAATATAAAGAGAATGAAAGTAACAAGAGTAGTGTTTCTGGTTCTGCTGCTGATGGGGTCGGTCTCCTTCGCCCAGGCGCAGAAGAAAGAAACTCCAGAAGAACGTAGAGAACGCATAGAGAAGATAGAGACGGCTAAAATCGCCTTCATCTCTGACAAGGTGAAATTCACCACTGAGCAGGCTCAACGTTTCTGGCCCCTTTACAAAGAGCACGAAAGCCGCAGAAACGAGCTCCGCCAGAAAAGCCGCTCTGTGAAGGAAGAAAACCTGAATAACCTTTCTGATGAGCAGATACAAGCCGGTTTGGAAACCCGGCTCAACCTGCGCCAACGGGAACTGGACCTGGACAGAGATTACATGGAGCGTTATCTGCGCATCATCAGCCCCCGGCAACTGGCCACCTTTTACCGGGCAGATCGGGAATTCACGAAACTGCTGCTGGAGCGCCTGCAAACCGCCAGCAAGTAACAATTTGGTTTTAGTGTAGAGAGGGAGACGAAAGTCTCCTTTTTCTTTTTAGGCCTGTTTTGGTGAAAATGAGCTGAAATCGTTAACCACCTCCCCTCGCTCGCCTCCGGCGAGTGTGAGTTATAGGGCGGCCTCTGGCCGCGATGGGGAAGGCCTTAACTGTAATCTCATACACTGGGAATATATGCATAGCGGCGGGACGCCGCAAAATAACGCACACTCGCCGGAGGCGAGCGAGGGAACCAGGTCAAACATTTCTATCCATTTGGCTGAACTTCCCCCAAAATCCCACGCCTACCGGCAATCTTCGTATCTTTGTGGCTGACTTAAATCAAAATATTATGTTATCGCCGCGCCAGCTCTTTCTTCAGCACCAAGCCCAGACCACCGATTTTCCCTTGCTCTTAGAAGTGGAGCGTGCCGAGGGCGTGTTCATGTACGGTCCTAACGGGGAGCGGTACCTGGATCTGATTTCAGGGATTGGGGTGAGCAACGTGGGGCACCGCCACCCACGGGTGTTACAGGCCATTCAAGGGCAGCTAGACAAATACCTGCACCTGATGGTGTACGGGGAGATTGTGCAGGCACCGCCGGCGCAACTGGCCCATGCCCTGGCTCAAACCTTACCCACTGGCCTGGACAATGTGTATTTTGTTTCGTCTGGCAGCGAAGCAGTGGAAGGAGCTTGTAAACTAGCCAAGCGCTTCACCGGCCGTACGGAGTTGGTGGCATTTAACAATGCGTACCACGGCTCTACCCAGGGTTCCCTCTCATTGAACGGTTCAGAGGGTTTCAAGCGGGCATTCCGGCCGCTGTTGCCAGATGTGCGCCACATCCGGCACAACCAACTGGAAGACCTGGACCTGATTACCAATCGCACCGCGGCCGTCATCCTGGAAACTGTGCAGGGCGAGGCCGGCGTTCGGGTGCCCACCCAGGATTACATGCAAGCCCTGCGCCAGCGGTGTACGGAAGTAGGTGCGCTGCTGATCCTGGACGAGATCCAAAGCGGTTTCGGGCGGACGGGTACTTTCTGGGCCTTTGAACAGTTTAACGTGGTGCCAGATATCCTCACCTGCGCCAAAGGTATGGGAGGCGGAATGCCCATTGGGGCGTTTATCTCGCGCCGTGAGATCATGCATTCTCTGAAGAATGATCCCATGCTGGGCCACATCACCACGTTTGGCGGTCATCCGGTTTCCTGCGCGGCCTCTCTGGCTACGTTACAGGTGATTCAGGAAGAAGGACTTCTAGCGCAGGTTCCGGCCAAAGCGGCCCGGTTCAAAGAACGGCTGGCGCACCCTGCTATTCAGGAGATCAGAAACCAGGGCTTGATGATGGCCGTGGAGTTTGAATCCTTTGAGATTCTGAAAGCCATCATAGATAATGCAATTCTGAAAGGCGTGCTCACCGACTGGTTCCTGTTCTGTGACAATTCCATGCGCATTGCGCCGCCCCTTACCATTACCTTCCAGGAGATAGACGAAGCTTGTGATCTTATTTTAACGGCTATTACTGAGGAACTGGGTTTCTAACCTGTTTTGCAGAAAACAGCCCAAAAATAAACCGTATTTAATTTCTGAACCTTTTAAACCCACATACAGTACAAGCACGAATCAGAGCCAGTCATTTACATGCTGGCTCTTTGAGCTTAAGAAAAGAACCACTTACCTATAATCCCCCTCCTCTGCATGGAGATAGCTTTAGTCCTGTGCCTTTTATTGCTTGCCATAGGCCTGTTTGCCTCAGAGAAACTTTCTGTGGATGTGGTGACCCTCATCCTGCTTATTGTTTTAACGAGCACCCAGATCATTACCCCCGCCGAAGCGTTCGCCGGTTTCAGTAGCGATTTCATTATTATTCTGGCCTCCATCTTCGTGCTGAGCGCCGCCCTGGAAGACACGGGCATCTTAGACTTTCTGGTGAACTGGCTCATGCGCCATACCGGGCACCGGCCCACCGCCTTGTTGCTGTTCATCATGGTCATTCCCGGGGCTATCTCGGCGTTCATGAACAACACAACCGTAACGGCTCTCTTTGTGACGCCCATTGTGGGAGTGGCCAAGAAAATGGGCACCAGTAGCTCTAAATACCTGATGCCCCTGGCCTATGCTTCCATTCTGGGCGGTACCTGTACGCTCATAGGAACCTCCACCAACGTGGCGGTAAGCGGTTATGTGAGCAAAGCGGGCATGGAGCCCTTCGGTTTCTTTGAATTCTCCGGAATAGGGCTCATCATTTTTGCGGTGGGCATTGTGTACATGATGACCATTGGCAAACGCATGCTGCCAGCGGGCACCTCGCAGGGCCTTACCACCAAATACAACATCAAAACCTATCTTACCGAGATCATTGTGCAGGATGATTCCCCCCTGATCGGGCAGGTAGCCTTCGCCTCTGACCTGTCTAAAATGGGGTTCCGGATCCTGAACATCATTCGGAACAAGGAAAATTTCCTGCCAGATTATCGCACCCGCATCAGAACCCAGGACATCCTACTGGTGGAGGGCGAGATTGATGACCTTATCAAGGTAAAGGAAACCAAGGGAATCCAGATCCTGGCCGACGTATTTGTGGAAGAAGATTTAGTGGGCGGCGATATACGGCTGGCCGAAATCCTGATTACCGGTAAGTCTGACCTCCTGAAACGTACCATCAAGCAAGTGGAATTCCAGCGGCGTTTTGGCCTGGTGGTGCTGGCGGTTTCCCGCCAGGGCGAAACCATCCGGACCAAGATTGGGGACGTGCAGCTCCAGTTGGGGGATTTGTTGCTGGTGCAAGGTTCCGCCGAGCGGCTGGAATACCTTAAAACGCATCAGCATTTAGCGGTGCTGGATGAGTTCAAGCCTATCCTGTTCAAGGAGCGCAAGGGCATCCTCACGCTTATTTTCTTTATCACCGCCATTCTGCTGGGGAGCTTTGAATTGCTGCCGCTTTCCATTTGCTTTCTGGGAGCGGCCGTTTTAAGCGTGCTTTTCAAATGTATAACCACCGACAGGGCTTACCAGGTGATTGACTGGCGTTTGCTGGTGCTGATTGGCGGTATGACGGCCTTCGGGATGGCCATGGAAAACTCCGGGGCAGATAAGTTTCTGGCCCAGTTTATCGTAGATATGCTGGAACCATTTGGTATACTGGTCATCCTGGCGGGGTTTATTTTACTAACCGTTTTCCTGACCCAACCCATGTCCAATGCCGCGGCCGCGCTGGTGGTGCTGCCCATTGCCCTGCAAACGGCCCAACAGCTAGACGCCAATCCGCGCACGTTCGCTATCGCCATTATGCTCTCAGCCTCGGTGTCCTTGATTACCCCGTTTGAGCCCTCCTGTATCCTGGTTTATAGCCCGGGCAAGTACTCGTTCAAGGATTTCCTTAAGATTGGGTCGGGGCTCACGCTTATCCTGGTCCTGATTATCCTGTTTCTGGTACCTATTTTCTGGCCACTATAGATTTTGCTGTTTTACGGCTGTTTCTCAGAAAACAAGCCAGAAACTGGATTTTAGCCAACAGGCAGAGGAAGCTTCGCGTACTGGTAAGGAACCATTTGTTAGGCGTATGAACCGTGTACTCTGCTTCGGCTTTGTTTTGTTGCTGGGGTGTTCTCCCAAGAAAGACCCGGAAGATTTGTCGGTGCTTCCGCCTGCCTCAGATTCTGCCAGCACTTCCCTGGAGCAGGTAGTGGATTCTGTTTCCAATGCGCCGGAAGACGGCACGGCTACTACCTCCACCCCACCCCTGGACGTGAAACAACAACTGCCCGCCGAATTGGAAGTCCACCTGGACCGAACCCATGGCCTGTGGCAATTCCCTACCTTGACTGACTATGACGTGCAACGGGTACCCAAAGAGGAACAAGGCCCTTATTACCTGGAAGCCGATTTCAACGGAGACAAGCAACAGGATTACGCCATTCAGCTACTGGAAAGGGATTCTGCCTTTGTGTATGCATTCCTGAAGAACAAAGCCGATTTTCAGGAGCACCTGCTGGAAAGGCACCAGTTGTTTGATATTGACGGCAAGAAAAGGAGCATCCGGTATCTCACCTTAGCCAAGAAAACCGCTAAGTATTATGATTACGCCACCCGCAAACAAATGAGTATCCCTTTAGACGGGATTTCAGTGGGCGCAGAGAACTACACGGCTACGTACGTGTGGGACAACGGCAAATTCAGGAAATTTGAAACCGGAGATTGAGGGCTTGCTGCTTACAGCTCCAGAAAGCTGATGGCTTCTTCCTTTATTTCCTCACGGGAGAGGCCGTCTTTCACCCCGGTGGTGATTTTCTTGATCAGGACCCCTACTACGGCCTTTCTGAAGCCCATTTTGGTGGCAATGTCAACGCAGAACTCCATCTCGCTGTCATCCACAATGCCATCAGCCAGCATCATCTCCACCAGGTCATAGATCTGATCAAACCGGTCCAGGTCATTGTTGGGCATGGTTAGTTTCACGTTACTACTATCGGCCAGCAGCGCGCGCACTTCCTGGGCCCGCATACCTTTGCGTTCGCCAATAGAGATGATGTGCTCCATCTCCGCCGAATCTATATGCCCATCAATTTTAGCCAATGCGCCTAAATTAACAATATGGCTTTTGAGCCGTTTTGTTTCCTCACTCTCAAAAATTGAAAACATAGGGTTACTGAATTGGTGGTGGTCAGAAAATTTCCCGGGCTTGCCTTACCTTTACGCAAATTCTTGCACAAAGAAATTTGCACCTTATAAATTACGAAAAGTGAAGAAATTTGCTGCACCTATTCAGGAAAAGTATTGAAATTTTTCTTGAAAGGCGTTTTTCAGAAACTTTTCCCATGTAAAGTGTGATTTGGAATTGCTTGTAAGAGAGCCCAAGAACAATCTTTTATAAGATAGAAGGCCACAAAAACTTGAGAATTGTAAGGTATTGCCTTACTTTGTGGCTCCGTATTAGATGTTAAGATGAAGAAAATAGCCGTTTTTACGTCTGGGGGAGATGCTCCCGGCATGAATGCATGTATCCGCGCCGTAGTGCGGACAGCAGTTTACCATAAATTAGAAGTATACGGAATTGGCCGCGGGTACAACGGAATGATCCAGGGAGAGATCTACCGCTTGTTTTCGCATTCCGTGAGTAATATAATCCAAAAAGGCGGTACCATCCTGAAATCGGCCCGCTGCCTGGAATTCCATACGCCCGAGGGCAGAAAAAGAGCTTTTGACCAGATCTCCAAGTTCGGGATTGAGGGAATTGTGGCTATTGGCGGAAACGGTACGTTCACCGGAGCGCAGATCTTCCATGAGGAGTACGGTATTCCGATCATCGGCTGCCCAGGTACCATTGACAATGACCTGTACGGTACCGATTACACCATTGGCTATGACACCGCCGTAAACACCGCCCTTGATGCCATTGACAAGATCAGAGACACCGCCGACAGTCACGAACGCGTATTCTTTGTGGAGGTAATGGGTAGAGACTCTGGTTACATTGCCTTGCCTTGCGCCATTGGCGGGGGCGCTGAGATGGTGATGATCCCTGAGACTATCACTTCTATGCCAGAGGTAATTGATACCTTACAGCAAGGCTGGCGCCGCTCCAAGACGTCTTTCATTATCATTGTGGCCGAAGGCGACGACGAAGGTGGTGCCACTGAGATTGCCGCCAAGGTGAAGGAAGCGCTTCCGCAAATGGATGCCAAAGTAACCATCATCGGGCACGTACAGCGCGGCGGTAAACCAACCGCTGCCGACCGCCTGCTGAGCAGCCAGATGGGAATGGCGGCTGTAGAAGGTCTGCTTGCCGGCCGTTCAAATGAAATGGTGGGTGTGATCAACGGCGAGTTGGTGTACACTCCTTTCCATGACACCATCACCAAGAAGAAACCAATCAGCGAGAGCTTCCTCAAATTAGTGGAAGTACTGAGCGTATAACCTTTAAGCACCAGTTGCTTTTAAAGCGAATCGGGGCTGTTTTCTGGAAAACAGCCCCGATTCGCTTTTTCTTTGCTCTAAGCCTTACTGCTCCCCTGCTTTTCTCATCTGGGCCTTAATATAATCCAGCACCTCTGAGAACTGCCCAGGATGGAACCACTGTACCTCCGGGTCTCTGTTGAACCAGGTCAGTTGCCGTTTGGCGTAGCGCCGGCTGTTGCGCTTCAGCAGCCGTACGGCTTCTTCATAAGGGTAGGCTCCGTCCAGGTAATCAAACAGCTCTGTATACCCCACGGTCTGCAATGCCTGATGGTTTCGGTACGGCAACATGCGTTTTACCTCCTCTAAAAGCCCCTGCTCCAGCATGAGGTCCATCCGAAGGTCTATGCGGTCGTAAAGCTCCTGCCTGTCTCTGTTTAGGCCTATTTTGATGATGTGAAAGTCTCTTGCACGCTCTTTGCTCCTGGTCCTGAAAGAAGAATACGGCTGGCCACTGCTTAAACAAACCTCCAAGGCCCGTACCACCCGCTGCGGATTCTGAGGGTCTACCTGCGCGGCGTACACCGGATCCAGTTCCTGAAGCTGGGCTACTAAGGTAGGCAATCCGTCCTGCGCCAACTGTTGGGTCAGCGCTTCCCGTACGCCAGGCAGAATCTCAGGCATTTCATCCAACCCCTCACACAGAGCCCGCACGTACAGCCCAGATCCGCCCGTGGCTATCACCACCTGGTGTTCCTGGAATAAGCTGTTCAACAGGTTCAGGGCATCTTCTTCAAAAGCGCCCGCATTATATTCTTCCAGGATGGAGTGCGAATCAATGAAGTGGTGCGTTACGCCCCCCTGCTCTTCTGGGCTTGGCTTGGCGGTTCCAATGCTGAGTTCTTTGAAAAACTGCCGGGAATCCATAGAGAGGATATCGGTCTGGAAATGACGCGCCAAATGCACACAGAAATCGGTTTTGCCAACCGCGGTGGGCCCCACCACTACCACTAAAAATTTACCGTTCTTCATGTTAACTGCGCGTAAAGTACCACCAGCTTCTGGCTTTCCTGCTCCCAGCACCATTCCTGGCGGGCCAACAGGCAATTCTGTTGTAACCGGTGGTACGTTGTCTGGTCCTGCAGCAAAGTTAGCAAGCTGGCACGCACTTCTTCTACTTTCAAGGAAGTCAATAAGGCAACCTGGTGCTGAGCGTTCAGTTTCTGGTACTCGGGGAATGGCACACACACCTGAGGGATACCGGCCTGCACATAATCAAAAAACTTGTTGGCCAGCGAGTAGTAATAACTCAGTCCCTGGTTTTCCAGCAGCATAATTCCGGCCACCGCCGATTCCGTTATCATTCGTAACTCATCTGGTACTACATTCCCCTTGAAAATGACCTTATCTTCTAAGCCTAGTTGCTGCGTTAGCTGCTCCAGCCCTTGCCTCAAAGGCCCATCGCCGCAAATCAACAAGCGGGCCGGAACACCCTGCATGGCTTTGATGGTGTTTTCCAATCCTCTGCCTACATTCAGGGCACCTTGGTAGATAAAGTACGGGGGAGAGTCAGGCACAAGAGTGATTGCCTGTAACCAGGGCATGTTCCGGATCAGCTCTACTTTTCTGCCGTAGGTTTTCTGGAAATACTGCACCAGAGAGTCGCTCACGGTATAGGCCAGCGTGGCTTTCCTGAAGGCCATTTTTTCCAGCCAAGCCCAGAGCTTCTTCACTTTAGGCCGGTTGACCACTTCGGGCATCTGCGGGAAGAGTTCGTGGGCATCATACACCAGTGTTTTTTTCCTGATGGTGGCCGCCACTACCCCTGCCAGAGCCGTATCTGCGTCTATGGTGCCCAAAATATCGTAAGGCTTTGAAACCAACCACTGGAGCAACCGAAGATTGTACTCCAGGTAAAACAGCGGCCCCTTGAGGAAGTAGCACCTGATCCGGTGCTGATGATAAGGCAACGATTTCAGTGCGGGGGATTGGGGTAAGGCTCGACCTACCAGGGTCACGTTAAAACCGGCAGCCGCCAAGCTGCCGGCAATGCGCTGCATCCGTTGGTCATGGCTCAGATCGGTGGTAACCGTGAAGACGATGGATTTACCCATGTTCTGGAATAAGGGACTAAACCAAGCAGCTTTTTTCTGTGGCCGCTTCCCCTCCATGCAATAAATGGATTTTTAAGTTATTTTTGCTAAAATAGGTTATTTCCAGCCAAGTGCTGCAAAAACAAAGGTTGGTTATTACCTGAACAAGAAGAATCACTGGATATGACAACAATTCAAACCTCTGTAGATCGGGAAGCACAAATTGCAGCCGCAGCACAATTGATTGATTTTGCGGAGCATGTGAGCGGGAGCCGGAAATGCATTTTTGTCTGTCAGCCAGATGGCACCATCCTTTCTTCTAACCGGCAAGCCAGAGAGGCATTCTTCAGAGGAAATGTGATTTCCCCGGATAAGAACATCAAGGAAATGCTGGATGAGAAGTATCATACAGCCTTTGACCGTAACATACGTTTGCTGCGGCACCGCAAAAACATAAGTGGTTTTATCCAGTCCAAAGAGACCTCCCTGGATGCCAACCTGCTGTACTTCAAGTCCAGCCTGGTAAAACAAAACGGGTTTGATTTGCTTTACATCGCCCTGCGTTCCGCCTCGGCCGAGGTGATGCCGGTGGGCGACATGTTCGCGACTGAGTCAAGCTACCGCAGCATCTTTGAAGAAAGCAGCGACCCGCTCTTCATCCTGGACAAAAGAGGCATCTTCATTGACGTCAACAAAGAAGCGCTGCAGGTCATCCAGTTGGAAAAGCAGAGCCTCATAGGCAAAAGCGTTTTTGAGGCGTTTGAGCTAAACCAATCAGAAAAGATCGCTTTCAAGAAACGGATTCTGCAGGCCTGCAGCGGTAAAACCCAGCGGTTTGTGTGGTGGTTTACCATGACTGATGGCACCTCTTTCCCGCTGATGCTTTCCTTTAAAAGCGGCAAGTACTTTGGCCAGGACGTGGTATTGGGTACCGCCAAATTCATTGAAAAACCAGAAAACGAGGCAGAAAACAGCAAGCAGAAACAAGAGCAGCAGGAATTCATGAACAAGCTGCTGCCCCAGTTCTCTAACCTGAAAACGCCCGAGGATATTCTGTCTAGGGTGCTCACCGAACTGATCAAACTGCCTACCATAAGTGGTGGTGGCGTGTACGTGTTTCAGCCGGCTACGCGTATGGTGCAGTTGGTGACCAGCAAAGGAGAGCATTCCATTCTGCTTCAGGAAAAGAGCGTGCTAGCCTTAGCGCCGGAGTTTCTGGAACAGCTGGAAAACAAAAGTAAAGACCGTTCCATCCTAAGCATTTCGCGCAATTTTCAGCACCTCTTCAACAAAAGGGAGTTGCTGGCCATGCCTGTCAGTACCGAGAAATATTACCTGGCCACGTTGGTGCTGCTGATAGATGATGCCGCCCACATGACCTCCAGCCTTACTGAATTTGTGAACCATATTGGGTTTGAGGTAAGCTCCTACCTTTCCAAGTTTGAGTTGCGGCAGGAACTGCATTACTCAGAAGGCAAATACAAGACCTTGTTTGAGTCCTCCAACGATGCCGTGTTCCTGCTGAACAATACCCAGATTGCCGATTGCAACTTCCAGGCGACTGTGCTGTTAGACTGTGACAAGCAGGATATCATTGGCAAGCGTCTGGCAGATTTTTCCCCGGGGCTGCAGGCAGATAACACCTCCTCGGTGGAAAAATCATTGCAGATGATTGAAAGCACCGTTCAGGATAGCAAACCCCATTCCTTTGAGTGGCGCATTGAGAAAACCGATGGTACCATCATTGACTGTGAAGTAAGCATCAGCGCCATCCAGCTGGAGGGAGTGAACTTTGTCCAGTGCATTGTGCGGGACATCACCTCCAAAAAAGAAGCCCAAGCCCTGCTGCGCCGCCAAGAGGTACTGCGCGAATCCATGCACCAGTTCCGTACGTTCCTGAGCCAGGTGAACCTGGCCTATGTGAGCATGGACCTTGACCTGCGGGTGGTGTACGTGAACGATTACTTTCTGCAATACACCGGCTACAAGCGCGAGGAAGTGGTAGGCCAAAACTACTATGACCTTTTTGTGCCTGAGAAGGATAGATCAACCCGCATTCAGGAAATCAAGAAGGCGTTGCAGAACAAGAGCCTGCGCAGCTACTATGAGTGGGACCTGATCACCAAATCCCAGTCAGTGAAGATTCTGCGATGGAACATCATGTTTGAGATGGATGCCGAAGGGCAAGTGGTGGGGATCACCGCCGTGGGGAAAGACATGACCGACAAGCGGATTGCCATGGAAGCCCTGAAAGACAACAAGATCAGGCTCCAGGATCTGTTTGACAACGCGCATGACCTGATCCAGAACATCTCCACCGATAACAAATTCATTTTCGTGAACCGGGCCTGGAAAGAGAAACTGGGCTACAACGATTATGACATTGAAAACCTGACCCTTAATGACATTGTTCACCCCTACTACAAAGCCAAGCTCATTTACCAGCTCCGCAACCTGTACAAAGGCGAAGATGTGAACAAAATAGAAACCGTTTTCCTGACCAAAAGCGGCAAGCCGATTCACCTCATTGGTAGTATCAACTGCAGCTGGCAAGATGGCAAACCCATTGCCACCCGCGCCATCCTGCACGACATCACCGACCGTATTAAGGCCGAGCGCCTGCAGAAGGTGTACTACAGCATTGCCAACCTGGCCATCAGCTCCAAAGACTTACCGTCTTTGTACAGCGCCATCCACCGGGAACTGAGCAAAATCATTGAGACCCATAACTTCTACATCGCGCTGTTTGATGAGGAGAAAGACCTCATCAACTTTGTGTACTATGTAGACCAGCTCTCCAATGAACCGGCGGCACCACGCCCCTTCTCCATGGGCATGACCGAGTATATTATCAAAACCGGGAAGCCTTTGTACGCCACCAAAGCAGACTTCATGAAGCTGGTGGATGAGAAAAAGATTGAGGTGAACGGTGTGGTACCAGAAGTGATGCTTTCCTCTCCCCTCTCCATTGGCGACCGCATCATTGGGGTAATTGCCGTGCGGGATTACAAAAACCCAGAGGCTTATGTGAGCACTGATATTGAGATCCTGCACTTCATCTCCAACCAGGTTGCGCTTGCCATTGAACGGAAACGGAACGAAGAGCAAATCACTCTGCAAAACGCCAGGTTAAAAGCCATTTTTGAAAGCGGTAACCACCTTATGTGGTCCATTAACCGCCAATACCAACTTACTTCCTTTAACCGCAACTTCTCGCATGAAGTGCAGAACTGGACGGGTAACCTGCCGGAACAAGGAACAAAACTCAGCAAACTGGTGGGTTCGTTCTTCAATGAGGATTACTTTGGAGTGATGAAGCAAACCTATGAGCGGGCGTTTGAAGGCCAGCCGCAGCAGTTTGAAATTGAACTGCGGCACCCAAGCGGCACCAGCGAATGGCGTGAGGTTCTGCTGAATCCTATTTACCTGGAGGATGGTAGCTTTGAAGACGTTTCTGCCATCGCCCTGGATATCACTGAGAAGAAAATCTCCCAATTGGGTCTGGCCGAGAACGAAGAGAAATTCCGCCAGATCTTTGAGTCATTCCAGGATCTGTACTACAAAACCGGCATTGAGGGCGACTTCCAGTTGATAAGCCCTTCTGTGCAGGAGGTGCTGGGCTATACCCAAAGCGAGGCCATGCGCATGAACATCAGCCAGCTGTATGTCTACCCAGAAGACCGCGAAGAACTGCTGAAAATGCTCTTCAACCAGAAAACGGTCCGGAACTTTGAAACCACGCTGCGCACCAACCAGCAACAGGAAATAGAAGTTCTGATCAACTCCCGCCTGATCCTGAACCAGAACCAGGAACCCGTAGCCATTGAAGGAGTTTGCAGGGATATTACGGAGCTGAAAGAAACGCAACGGGAACTGATCAGAGCGAAAGAAGTAGCCGAAAACTCGCTGCAGGTCAAAAACCAGTTCCTGGCTAACATGAGCCATGAGTTGCGCACCCCAATGAACGGCATCATCGGGATGATTGATCTGTTGCATCACACGGCTTCCAACGATGAACAGACCGACTACATAGACACCCTGCGCAAGTCCTCTGATGCCCTGCTGGATATTCTCAACGACATTCTGGATCTCTCAAAAATTCAGGCGGGTAAGCTTCAGCTGCATGAAACCGGCATAGACTTGTTCTACGTGCTGGACAAGATACATTCTCTGTTCGCCAACCGGGCCACCCAGAAAGACCTTACCTTCACCTACGAGATATCAGAAGATACCCCACGGTATATCATTACAGATGAAACCCGACTGTTGCAGATTCTCTCTAACCTTACCTCTAACGCTATCAAATTCACCAATGAGGGCACTGTTAGTGTAGAAGTAAGCAGAGTGGAGGGCGAAGATGATAAACACCTGATCATGTTCCGGGTAAAAGACTCCGGTATTGGCATCAGTGAGGAAGACATTCAGTTGCTGTTCACCAATTTCACCCAGCTAGACAATTCCTCCTCCAAATCTTTTGGAGGAACGGGTTTGGGACTTGCCATTTCCAAGCAATTAAGTGAATTGCTGGGCGGACAGATAGGCGTGGAATCTGAACCCGGCAAAGGAAGTACCTTCTGGTTTACGATTCTCTGCCGCGAGGCCGATGATATCAAGCAGATCCATGAACAGCTGCAATCTGCCAAAGAACTGGAGGAGATTGGGCAGTTTGATCCTGAGCCAAAATTATTGTTGGTAGACGATAACCAGATTAACCAGAAAGTAGCCCTAAAACTGCTGGAAAGAATGGGCTGTTTTGCTGATGTGGCCTCAAACGGGTTTGAGGCAATAGAGAAAGCTACCCAAAAGCAGTATGACCTCATCTTCATGGATATTCAAATGCCGGAAATGGACGGAGTCACCGCCACCCATGAGCTCAAGAAGCTGTTGGGAACGGAATGCCCGCCCATTGTTGCCATGACCGCTTATTCTATGAAGGATGATGCCGAGAAGTTCATCAATGAAGGCCTGGATGACTATGTTTCCAAACCGGTGAAGATTTCGGACCTTTACCACCGCATTCAGAAGTGGTATGGCAACAGTACCCCGGCAGAAAGAAAACAAGTTGAAGTTTCTGTGCCGGTTTCTGCGCCCCAGCCAGATGGAGAATTCTCCATTAACATGGACGTGGTGGAGCAACTGAAAAGCATTGGTGGAGATGATTTTGCGTTACAGCTTTACATTGAATTTGAAGAAGAGACCTCAGAATTATTGGAAGAAGCCAAAAAAGAAGTGGCTGCACAACATTATGAAGGTATTTTGAGTACACTGCATCAAATCAAAGGTACTGCCTCCACTTTAGGCTTAGACACTGTTTCAACCATAGCCAAAGAGTTGGAACATGATATATTAAAAGGTAAATTAACATTTGTTGAAGATACCTTTTCCGAATTAGAAACAAGTTTTACTAATTTTAGAGCAAACTTTCGAAATAAAATTTTATCGAACTGACCATGGCCGAGCCTAAAACCATTTTAATCGCAGAGGATAGCTCAGTAATTCTGAACCTCACCAAGAAAATTTTAGAACTACAGAACTACAAAGTAGTGTCGGCGAAAAACGGCGGGGAAGTTCTGAAGAAGGTGCAAGACCAGAAAATTGACGCCATTCTCATGGACCTTAATATTCCGGTGAAAAACGGGATGGAGTGCACCAAGGAGATTCGGGCGAACGAGGACCCGCAGATTTCCCAGATTCCTATCATTGCCGTGACAGGAAATGCCAATAACTACACATTGGAACAATTCAAAGAAGCAGGTATCAACGCCTACTTGCCTAAACCTCTGGATTTTGACATGCTGGTGCAAACCGTGAAGGAGTACGTGCACTAAGAATCCTATTTAACATTTTACTTGCGTATGCAGCTGAAGTACACCCGGCCCTTTTTAAACCGGTTAGAAGATATTTTTGCGGAGTCTGATTACATGCTGCGTTACGAGAAGGGTACTTTCAAATCAGGGTTCTGTATCTTGAAAGACACCAAAGTAGCCGTAATCAATAAGTACTTCCCTCTGGAGGGAAGAATCAATTGTTTAGTGGAGATTCTCCGGTCAATAGACATCAACCCGGAGAGCCTTCGCCCCGAAAGTCAGGAACTGTACCTGGCCATCAAAGAACAAACCATAACCTCTGCGTGAAAATCACCTTCTTAGGAACTGGCACCTCTCAGGGAGTACCCGTCATTGGGTGCGAATGTGAGGTTTGCCGCTCCTTAGATTTCCGGGATAAAAGGCTGCGGGTGTCTATTCTGGTGGAGGTAGGAGGCAGAACACTGGTGATTGACTCCGGGCCAGATTTCAGACAGCAAATGCTCAGGGAAAGGGTAAAACGGCTGGATGCGGTGCTGTTCACCCACGAGCACAAAGACCATACGGCCGGTCTGGATGACATACGGGCGTATAACTTCATGCAGCACATGGACATGCCCCTGTACGGCGATCAGCGGGTGTTAAACCAGTTACAGCAGGAGTTCAGTTACATCTTCACCAACGCCACGTACCCTGGCGTTCCCAGGGTTGAACTGAACCCTATCCAGAACGAGCCTTTTGAGGTGTTTGGCATACCGGTGACGCCCATCAACGTACTGCATCACCGGTTACCCGTGTTCGGGTTCCGGATCGGGGATTTCACCTATATCACCGATGCGAACTTCATCTCTGATGCGGAGAAGGAGAAGATCAAGGGCTCTAAAGTGGTAGTTCTGAATGCCCTCCGGAAGGAGCCCCACATCTCCCACTTCTCCTTGTCCGAAGCCCTGGCTGTATTGGAGGAAATTGGTCCAGAGCAGGCCTATCTCACCCACATAAGTCATCTTCTGGGGTTGCATCAGGAGGTGGAGAAAGAATTGCCATCTTTCGTGAATCTGGCCTATGATGGCCTTGTCCTTAGTTTATAAACGTGCATCAGAATTATTACTTTTTACGAAAACTGGCCCAAAAACTGGATAGCCAGCTACGAGGCTATACCGTTCAGGCGGCTTTCAGTCAGGAGAAAGATGAGCTGATGCTTGGTTTATACAAAGACGAGGAGGAGTTTTATATCAAAGCCATCCAGACCTCCACGTTTTCCAGTCTGCAGTTTCCTAAATCCTTTCATCGGGCCAAACAGAACTCGGTAGACCTGTTTCCAGATTTACTTGGGCAAGAGGTTCTGGAGGTGCTGGTACACCAACAGGAACGGAGCTTTTACATTCGGTTCACCAACCAACGGGTGCTTCTATTCAAGCTTTTTGGAAATCGCTCCAACGTGGTTCTCTTTGTGGAAGAGGTGGCTAAAGAGCTTTTCCATAAGAAGCTCTCCAAAGACCTGGAGTTGGATTACCGCTTGATGGATAAAGAGTTCTCGCTGGAGAAAGAGGTTTTCCTGCAACAGCCTCAGAATCTCCGTAAGCTCTTGCCTACGCTGGGCGAGGTTCCCTTACTTTACTTACAGGAAAAGGGCTATGACACCGTATCTCCCGAACAGCAGTGGAACATGGTACAAGAGATGCTGCTGGTATTGGAGAACCCACCCTCCTACTATCTCATCAACCTCAATAAGCAGTTCCGACTTTCACTGCTGCCCCTGGGTGAGATCCAGGAGACCTTTTCTGACCCTATTACTGCGCTTAATGCCTTTGTGCCGCAGTATAGGTCGCAGGAATACTTTCAGAAGAACTTTGGTACTACCCATCGGCAGATTAGCAAGCAACTGGAAGGTGCCCAGAAAATCTGGTGGCAGATACAGGAACAACTGGAGAAGTGGGATCATGGTACTCCTTATGCTCAGACGGCTGACATTATCATGGCCAACCTCACCAACATTCCGGCGGGAAGCAAAGAGGTTGAATTGTATGATTTCTACCATGACACCGCTCGGGTCATTCCTCTGAAATCTACGGAAACACCCCAAAAAACCGCGGAGCGCCTCTATAAAAAAGCAAAGAACCAGAAAATAGAACTTAAACTGCTGGAGGAACGCGCAACCCGGAAAGAGGGAGAAGTGGAACGCCTCAGCAGGCTCCTGGATGAACTTGAAGGGGTTGAGACAGCCCAACAGCTTAGAGCTTTCCTAAAACAGCACAGTCCTGCTAAAGCAGAAACCCAGATTGATCTGCCCTATCATACCTTTGAGATGATGGGCTACAAGATTCTGGTTGGAAAAAATGCAAAAGCCAATGATAAGCTGACGCTGAAGCATACCCACAAAGACGATTTATGGCTGCATGCCAAGGATGTTCCTGGCTCCCACGTGGTCATTAAAAACCAGGCCGGGAAAACCATTCCGGCGCCTGTTATGGAAGCCGCTGCTCAGTTAGCCGCCTTTTACTCTAAACGAAGAACCGATAGCCTCTGCCCTGTTTTATATACCCCAAAAAAGTACGTCAGAAAGGCCAAAGGGGCCGCCCCGGGCTCTGTGATAGTAGAACGAGAGAAAGTACTTCTGGTAAAGCCTGAGAACCCTTTCAGGCAAAGTTTTGAGGGGTAAATTTAGAGGAACCTTTTTGGGGGAGTTCTAATGAAAACACCCTAAAAACAGATTAGAACATTTGTAATTCAATCCTCCCTTACCGGAAGATCCAGATTTACAAGGGTGCTCTTTGGGTATGCGGTTGATGGATTTTCCTTTCTTTTCCAATGCATCCCTTTTGCAGACGATAACCTGTTCACCACGCGATTTTGAATCTCTCCATAAAACCTAGAAACCTCTGGCCAGAGCTGTAATACAATCTTGTATACCAAAGAACAGGGTACTACACTCAATTTTTGCCCAAGACCACAGTACCTGCAATCTGACCATATTAGATTAATTAAATAGGTATAAGACTAATGCCGTATTGGTGTTGTAAATAGTATTTATCTACGTAATTTTGGCGTTAAGTCACTGATATAAAAATTCAATTTTAGATTTAATGAAGAAAATCTACTCACTTCTATTCCTGCTAGCATTAGCTAAGAGTTCCTTTGCGCAAGAAGCCTCGTTTACACCTAAGACTTATTTTGGCATCAAAGGAGGCATTACTGAGTTCTCTGTAAAGGGTACTGAGGTTGATCTTATGAGAACCGGCGGAGATGACTTTGTGCCGCACAAGGATGCCACGTACGGCATTACCCTTACCACTGATTTGAATAAATACCTGCAGTTGAAGCTGGAAGCTAACCGAATAGTAAAAGGGGCCGACCACCAAGGCAACACCTTCTATGAAAGACAACCGAAAACGGTGACTTACCTCCAGGTTCCAGCACTTATTGGATACAAGTTGCCCCTATCGGCTAATCTTAGACTTTTGGCGGAGGCTGGAATGGCTGTCCACGGAGCAGTAGTGCCGGTTAAGTATGACCGGCACTACTATGTTCCTGGCACTATTTTCGAAACCCCTAGCATCATGGCCTCGCCTGTTGGAGGAGCAGAAGTAGGCTATTATTTCAACAATGTTTATGTGTTTGTGAACTACCGGTATGAATTTGACCGTCAAAAGTATTTTGAGAGGATGAACGGCAGGTATTATCTGCAACACGCTGGGGGTAGCGCAGTCACAATCGGGTTGATGTTCAGAACAAACAAAGGTTCCTTGAAGCAGAGGTAGTTTGTTTCTTCATAGGCATAAGGTATAATTGCTCCTTTTGTTCTTGCAGGCGGGGATTATGTTTGATTCCAAAACAAGGGAGCTTAACTTCTCTGCTGTTCTTTCAGGTGTACCGCGTACCTGGTCCTAAGTCAAAGCAAAGCCTTCTATCTCGGTAAAAATCTATCAAAGGAAAGATTTACGCCGAGATAGAAGGCTTTGCTTATTCCAGTTGACCGAACTGCCTGAACCTACTATAACCCACACAAATAGGGCTTTGTCATATTTGTGTGTTCCTTCGTTTATACTTTTTAGAGTAAAGCTTATGCCAACAAATGGATAATAAGTAACATAACTTAATCTGATCAAACTTATATCACTTTTGAGCCTTTGTACCTATCAACCCTACACCAAGGTATACGATGATGATTTTAACTCATTAAAATAAGATCGCAGAAGTTAATCCCTGATGTATTCCAGGGTTTGCACCAGATCACCGAATCTTATTTCCTTAGGGTAACCTTCAGAATTATACTCGTATTCAATTTTAGTATCATTTGCATAGAATATATCTGTTTTGATTTCTACAGGATTATTGGGACTAAAAAAGGCGATAAATTGA
Organism: Sabulibacter ruber; assembly: GCF_017355955.1. Classification (GTDB taxonomy): domain Bacteria; phylum Bacteroidota; class Bacteroidia; order Cytophagales; family Hymenobacteraceae; genus Nibribacter; species Nibribacter ruber_A. Next base: position 186,367 of record NZ_JAFFID010000003.1, read on the forward strand.
TGCCCAGTTGATAAAATAGAATTTTCAGGAGCAAAGAATACATCAATGAACGGGCTTCCAACTCCGCGCCAAGGGTTTTTCTTTGCATCATAAGTAATCCGTGTTGTGTACTCCTTTATAGATAGGGTAGTATCATCCAGCCTAAAGAGTTCCTCCTTGATTACATTCCCCCAATCATCAAAAGAAAGCAACAGAGCATGGGATGGTCCAAAGTCTCCCCCAATGTTGACGCGTTTTGGCCTTCCTCCCGTGTCATATACAAATGAATAAGTACGGGTAGTACGAAAGCCCCGATCAAATTCGGTCACTGTAGCCGACTTCAACCTCCCCGTTTTATCATAAATAAGAGTGTCACTATCCTCGGGGTATTGTGCGTGAATGAGGCGCCTGTTATTGTCATAAGTATAACTAGAACTAAAGAGCGACCCAATTATCTCACTTTTACCCCTATATTCTGTAAGTAAGCCACTCCTGTAAGTATAAGTGAAAGTCAGAAGGTCATTTACATTGATTCTGGTATTCTTAACAAGGACTTTTGAAAGCCTAGGTTCAGAAGGAAGATGAGTCTCTTCATCCTCATCGGAGCAGGAATAAGATAACAATGAAAGGAGTAGAAGCATGTAAAACAGAATCTGCTTCAAAGGAATGGGAAGTACCATTTAAAAGTATAAACTTCTTATTATCAGGTGGATAAAATAATTCTATTTATTGGGTGTTGTTTAGTAGTATTAGACTTTTCAATACTGTTCCATCGCAACTAAAAAAGAAAAAGCCTTGTAAGTTTTGGCTTACAAGGCTTTTAGTTGTTACTAGTGCGCGCGGGGAGATTCGAACTCCCACACCCGTAGGGCACCACCCCCTCAAGATGGCGTGTCTACCAGTTTCACCACGTGCGCAAATCACGAACAAGGCTTTTCCCCGTTTGATGGTACAAATGTATACTATCCTTTCATTCTGTGCAAATCCTTTTCTAAAACTTTTAATCCTTCACTAAGCTTCAATCTTAGAAATAACAGTAACCACCATCTACTTACATTTATTCAATACAACAATAAGCTCTATAGCAGAGTTACTGATTTTCCACATTAACTTAAATAATCGAGACATTTGTAACAATACGAATTACATACATCGTACAAATCTATTCAAGCTTGCTCTTATAAAACAAACACTTAAATTTAAACATATAAACAAATGCTGCAACATATAAAAACCATATATAAATCAGGAAAGGCATTAAGGAACCTTGAAAAATAGGTCAAAGTTAAAACATAAAATGAATCACTTTAATTTTAACAATACTGACCATTACCAATATATGCACACAGAAGCCATTTTACTTCAAGCAATCAGTTAAGAGATTAAATTAACTGTTTAATAAAACAATCTAATTTAAACTACAACATCACCACATCTATTATTAATATAAACTTATAATTCATATTTACATTCTAAAACAAAACCCAACTTAGCAATATAACACCTTAAAATAAACAGGTTAAATAGTAATAAATATTTTCTAGCAATAAAGCCTATTTTACAACAACTATCTACTTAAAAAATATATTATTAAATAATCATTCACTTAACACTTTAAAATAACGTATTGCTTACATCCTCGAAATCAAGCTGAAACAGATTAAATTAAAATAGATGGCATAATAAAAAATTCCATCTACCAACATCTAATTAAACAATAATCAACCCGCAACAAGAATGATATCAATACACAAACTTTATAAATAATATATAACGACAATAGAAATTTAACATAACAAACTAGGTGTTAATAAAATCTACAACAATGATATCAAACCTGCGTATAGCATTAAGGTGTTAAACAATATTTCTACTTCACTAAAGCAGAGTTGTCACTTCATTTTTATTGCTCCCTTAATTGAAAGTGGCCTAACAACATTTAAAGTTAAACAAGAACACAAAAATCATATACCCCTGTATATCAAATCATAATACAGTCATATAATACACTAAGCTTTAAATCTTACGATAGGCTTTTCAACACAGTCAAGTCACTTCTAGGACTTGTAGGCAATTCTGCCAAGGAACAATGCTAAAATTTTTATCATTAATAACTTCTAGGTTGTCACGTTTTCTATAAATAACTACACTTTGATTAATCGAGAAGGAAATAGAAAACTAATTTTCTAATAAATAGTAGTTATTACAGAAACTAAAAATAACGAATTAAAGGCCTTAAACATTAGCAACTAAACACTTTATTTTTGTTTTAATATATTACCGTTAATGGATCAACGCAGAAAAGAATGGATTGAAACGTTTGCTAAAGCTGGATACGTTGCAAAAGGCATGGTGTACGTACTTGTTGGGGTCCTAACAGCTATGTCTGCTTTTGGCGTGGGAGGACAGAAATCCTCAAATTCTGATGCTTTACTTCAAGTCAAATCACTTCCGGGAGGGAGTTTTTTGTTAGGCATTCTAGCTGCGGGGTTAGGCGGGTATAGTTTGTGGCGCTTTGTACAAGCAATAAAAGATACAGAGCATAAAGGCAATAGCGGCAAAGGATTGTTGAAAAGAGCAGCTTATGCCTTTAGTGGGTTTATCTACGGAGCTTTAGCGATATTAGCTTTCAAAATAGGTACAGGAACACAGACAAATTCTGGTGGAGAGGGTAATAGGGAGCAGATGATTTCCACCGAATTATTAAGTAAACCATTCGGGATGTACCTGGCGATAATTATTGGCTTAATTACCATCGGAAACGGTATCTACCAAATCAAAAAAGCAGTGACTGGTTCTTTCATGAAAGAGGTGAAAGGCCTTCCAATTGACAGGTTTAATTTACTGAAAAGAGCAGGCCAATGGGGCTTTGCTGCCCGCGGAATTGTCTTTAGTATTATTGGTTTCCTATTTGTGAGAGCCGCCTGGTTACACAGGCCTGAAGAAGCAGAAGGAACCAAAGGAGCATTTACTTTTCTACAGACCTCCCCTTTCGGGAATGTTTTGTTAGCCATTGTATCGCTGGGATTGATTGGGTACGGTATCTTTATGTTTGTGCAGGCAAAGTACAGTGACATCTCTGTAGACTGATTCAGCAGCTGCCCTCCCCCACCTCCTTGATTGCTATAGAAAATGTTAGGGCAGCAACTTACAAAGCCTATACTCTTTACTTTCAAGGATAAAGACACCACTTACGGCTTCTACCTTCTTCCAAAGCGGCTCATATGGCAGATACTTGCTATCTTCCGGCCATGCAAACGTTACCTTTTTATATAGTGGATGTTTTCGCCAATGCTCCTTACAAGGGAAACCAGCTGGCAGTATTCCAAAATGCAGATAGCCTCAGCACAGAGCAGATGCAGCAGATAGCCCAGGAAATTGGGTTCGCAGAATCGTCCTTTATTCTTTCAGATAAGCCTTCTGAGAATGGCTTTGAGACAAAGATCTTCACGGTAGAATATGAAGTTCCCTTCGCCGGACATCCAACGCTGGGCACTGCCTTTGTGATTCAGCAGTTCCTGGTGCAGAAACAAATACAAGATTTAAGCTTGAGCCTGAAAGTAGGCCAGATTCCGGTTTCAATCACCTACGCCAACGATTCACCTGATTTTCTTTTGATGCGCCAGATCAATCCCTTTTTTGGCGAAACTATAGCCAAAGCAGAAATTGCTGATCTTTTCGGCTTGCCCGCAGAAGCCTTGCACCCAGATTTTCCGGTGCAGGAAGTATCCACCGGGTTGCCGTTCCTCATAATTCCGGTTCATCGTCTTGCAGACATCCAGAAACTACAAACCCAGCCTGAGAAGTTGCTCTCCTTTCTGCAGCACCACGGGCTATATAAATCGCAGCGGGCAGACGGTATGACGGTAGCATTTTACTTCTTCTGTCCCGAGACCTACTCCCCAGAGCACCAACTTAACGCCCGCATGCTGGCCTTGGAGAACGGAAGAGTGATTGAAGATGCCGCTACCGGAAGTGCCAACGGCTGCCTGTTGGCCTACCTCCTGAAGCATCACTACTTCGGCAAGGATGAAGTGGAGGTTTTGGTGGAGCAAGGCTACGAAATCAACCGCAACTCTACCATCAAGCTGAAAGGCCGACAAACCGATGCAAAAAATTATGAGCTTTTTGTAGGCGGCCAGGTGCAACTTATCGCGAAAGGGGAATGGTATGTACGCTAGTCTAATCAAGTTGCCAAAACCATATCGCTTATGGCTCCCGCTGTTGATGTGGCTGGGGGTTTCCCTGTTTTCGAAGAGTTTTGCCCAAAACAGCCCCAAAACAGACTCTGCGTTTGTTCTTCGCCCCAGCCAGGTCTTTGACGGGCAGGAACTGCACAAGAACTGGGTTGTAGTGGTGCAGGGCGAGCGAATTACCGCTGCCGGCCCCGCTTCCTCCCTCACCCTGCCACAGAATGCCCGCACCATTGACCTTCCTGACCAAACCCTGATGCCGGGGCTTATTGAAGGGCACTCGCACTTACTTTTGCACCCATACAACGAGACCTCCTGGAACGATCAGGTCTTGAAGGAGCCCGATGCCCTGCGGGTGGCCCGTGCTACGGTACACGCCAGAAACACGCTTTTGGCCGGCTTCACCACCGTTCGAGATTTGGGTTCTGAAGGAGCCGAGTATGCCGATGTAGGCCTGAAACAAGCCATCGACCAGGGAATTATTCCGGGGCCGCGCATGCTGGTGGCGGGCAAAGCCATCATTGCTACGGGCAGCTACGGCCCTAAAGGTTTTGATCCCGCGTTTGAGGTACCCCAGGGAGCCGAGGCCGCCGACGGCGTAGACAACATCACCCGTGTGGTACGGGATCAGATTGGTAAAGGAGCCGATATCATCAAAGTGTACGCTGATTACCGCTGGGGACCGAACGGAGAAGCCCTGCCCACCTTTACTCTGGCCGAGTTGAAGCTGATGGTAGAAGTTGCGTCCAGCAGCGGTCGTCCGGTGGTGGCGCACGCCAGTACCCCAGAGGGAATGCGGAGAGCCGCCGAGGCCGGGATTGAAACCATTGAGCACGGTGACAACGGCACCCCTGAAGTATTCAAGCTGATGGCGAAGAAAAACGTGGCCCTCTGCCCTACCCTGGCCGCCGGAGATGCCATTCTGCAATATAACGGCTGGCGCAAAGGCACTGATCCGGAGCCTGCCCGCATCACCCAAAAGCGAAACAGCTTTAAAGCCGCTCTTGCCGCCAAGGTGCCCATTAGCGTAGGCGGTGACGTAGGCGTGTTCACTCATGGCGACAATGCCCGTGAACTGGAGATGCTGGTAGATTACGGCATGCCAACCTTAGAAGTAGTACGGGCAGCCACCGCAGGAAACGCCAAGCTATTTCACCTGGATAACCGGCTGGGCAGGGTAAAAGAAGGCCTACTAGCCGATTTGATTTCGGTGTCAGGAGATCCCACCAAAGACATATCGGCGGTAAGAAAAGTACGGCTGGTGATGAAAGGCGGCAAGATTTACCGGCAGCGGTAGTTCTGCACACCAGTAAAAAGGAAGAAGCTGTTTTGGGCCTGATTACAATAAAACAGGCCTAAAACAGCTTCTTTGTTTTAGGTTTCTCTATAAACTTGCCACAAACGCCAACTGCTCACCGGTTGGGCTTACTGCCAGGCGGGTGATGGTTTTGATGCCGTGCTTGCTCAGATCAGCGATCTCTTTCCAGCGTGGATCGGTGCCGGGGCGGTAGACAAATATTTTGGCTCCCTGGGCCATGAGCAACCGTCCATCTGGTAGCCAGGCAAAATCCTGACTGCCCGGTAAGGCTTGAATCAGGGTTTCCCTGGCTCCGGTTTTCAGGGTCAATTGCTTGATTTCAGCAATGGAATCTGAAACAGGAACTAGATAGCTGATGGCCGCCTTCCGGGGTACTCTATGCAGGCTTCGGCCTACTGGCTCCTCCAGCTTCACGGGCTCTCCTCCTTTGGTGGCTCCCACGTATAAACTCATGGGTGGCTGGTCACGGAACGCGGCCATAAGCAAGGTATCTGGGTTATACCAAACATGATAGCCTATCAACTGAGGCATTTTCATGAGCAAGGCAGGCTGGCCGGAACCCGGCTTTAACGGAAAGCGCCAGAGATGCTGTTCTTTTCCCCGCACCACAGAGAAGGTCTTGCCATCTGGCGTAACCAGCGGTGAGTACTCGGCCTCCGGAGTACTGGTGAGCTGTTCCGTTTTTTTGCTTTCCAGAGAGTATTGAAAGATATCGGTTTGCTGGTCGTCTTGCTGGGAGGCATACAAAATAAACTTGCCGTCTGGAGTGAAGCTGGGCTGATTGTCATAGCCAGAACGCTGCGTGATATTGGTGGGCTGCCCCACTTGCAGCGTCTCTTTCTGTTTTTTCAGGAAAACCAGGAAAATCTCAGTGTCCGGGATGCCCTGACCTGCCGCTTCTCCACCTACTATCCCTAGCCAAACCAAGAGCAAACTCCTTTTGAAGACTTTCATAGAAAACAGGTTGTAAACGGGTGTTATACTTAACATATAATCTAAGCTACAGGCATATTAAAGCTTTGCCTCGCTCATGCTGCGCAAAACGGATAAAGTGTTCTGCACATGTTCCAGAGGTTTGGTCATGGAATTAAAGGAATACCGGATGGTGCCCTGCTGATCTATCACAAAGGTGACCCTACCGGGAATGAAACCCAGGGTTTTGCCTACCCGGAACTGCTTCCTTACTTTTCCGCCTTCATCGGCTAGCAAAACGAAGGGCAGGTTATGTTTCTGGGCAAATTTCCCGTGAGAGGCAGCATCATCTGAGCTCACCCCAATCACTTCGGCGCCTTGGCCTTTGAAGTCTTCGTACAGGTCCCGGAAAAAGCAGGCTTCTTTGGTGCAGCCGGGCGTATCATCTTTGGGGTAGAAATACAGCACCACATTTTTCTCCTTCAGGATATCAGATAACCGAACAAGCTGTCCGGCCTGGTTTGGCAATTCAAAATCAGGGGCTTTTTCTCCTTCTTTTAACATAGTTCTTGGTGAGTTTACGCCGCTGCCCGCGGCAGGACAAATTAGTGCAACTCCTTGAATTTACCTCGGTTTGATGCTCATTGTTTTAAACAATCAACCATTCTCTCCTCTTAAGGAATAAGCACCTCTTAATCCTAGCAAAACCACTCGTTCGGGAGATGTTAAAACAAAGAGGCGCTTCTCTTATAATGAGAAACGCCTCCTTGTTTTAAGCCTGAATATGGAAAAACAGCACCAAAACTGATTAAACTTCTTCCGCTTTCAGATCCTGCATGGGGCGCAGGAAGAAATCATTAAGCGGCTTTACGGCTTTCATGGCTCCCAGACATTCCTCGTAGAGGCGTTCACTGGTGACCACTTCATCCGGTAGCATGTACGTGGTGTTCCAGCTTTTGTGCCGAAGCAGCTCTATGGCCGGGTTCTCGCTGTCATAGCCTTTGGGAGTGGTTTTCAGTTTCTCCCCGCCCACCCCGTTGTAGTATTTCTTAAAGGTAGGATCGTTTAAGAGCGCCTTTAGCTCCTCATAATTGTAGTCTATCTCCTGCCGAATGGCTTTCAACTCTGGTGCGGGCGGCATCCAAACCCCGCCGGCCAGGAAAGATCCATCATCTGGGCTGATGTGCAGGTAAAAGCCGGGGTTGATGGTCTTGCGGCCGCCTTCGGCCATGTAGGCGCAGATGTGCTCTTTATAAGGCCGCTTGTCGTTTGAGAACCGAACATCGCGGTAGATCCGAAACATGAGGTCTTTGGGTTCCTGTCCGTCCAGAGCAGGTTCAAAGGCAACGGCTCCTTTCAGGAGGGTGCGCAGGAAAGAGATAAAATCCTGACGGGCGGCCTCGTAGCGGCTGCGGTTCTTCTCAAACCATTCCCGTTGGTTATTCTGGCGAAGGTCCCGGATAAAATCTAAGGTAGATTGGTCTAGGTATTTTTTCATGAGGTCTCGTTAGATGGGCTTGTGCCGTGGGCAGAACAAACAAGGGTAAAAGTAAGTTCTTCCGGCCAGTTCCCGCAACAAAACGTCTTTCCTCCCCTAAAATTCTGTTTCAGCCCTACTTTGATAGAAACAGACCTAAAACAGCCGATAGGATACCTGCATAGAAGCGATTACTCCATTTCAGGTAACGAACTCAGGAAATCACCTCAACTGGTGCGGGTCATGGTGAAGCACAGTTTCTTCTTCCAGGCAGTGGAGTTCTGGCAGCAGGTCTACCTTTAATTGCAATTGAGAAGCGGCTGTAAGGGAGAAGCAGAGAACCTGTTCGGTGCCCCAGGGAATGTCAGTAAACAATTCAGGCACCAGGTAATTCAGGCCCAGCAGGTAATAACCTCCGCTTTTAGCAGGCCCAAAGACCACATCGCTGGTTTCTAGCTTTTGGTAGGCCTCTTGCAGTAACTCAGGTGTAAGGTTAGGACAATCACTCCCCACCATGATGATTGGCGAGTAACCTTCTACCAGCCCTTTGGCAAACAAAAACTGCAGACGGTAGCCCACTTCTCTGTCAATTGGTACCTGTTGCCGCTCCCATGAACCATCAAACCGGAAATCCTCAGCCGCAAGGTTTTCTTCCTGGCAAACCCATTTGGTGACGGGTACAGGAAAGTTATTAATGTGGGATTGCTCTGAAAAGTGATTGAAAACCTGATACACTTGCTCACCTCCAAAGGAATGAGCCGGATGTGGCTTTGTTTTGCCTACCTCAAGAGTTTGGACTAAAATGAGCAGTAAACGTTTCGTCATAGAGGTATACCCTGCCAAAAGATACTACACAAGGGAAAAGGGAATAATTAGCTTTCCTGTATGATTAGGGAAGTTCATCAGTTACTAATAGAAAGAAAACGCCTCTTTATTTAAAGAAGTAAAAAACTCAACTCCAGGGGAATCTTATTTACTGTTGCTGTTACCCATCACGTACATTTCCTCCAGCGTAGGGTTTACGCTTCCTCCTTCCGGCTCCAGGGTCACGGCAAAGGCTTGGGCCTCTTCAATGGCTTTCATGCGCTGCAAGGTACTGTCGGTGGATTTCACCACCCCGGCGTCTATGGGTTTGCCCTGCGCCAGGGCCCATAGCTGGTATTGCCGACCGGTAGGAGCCTTGGGCAAGCTGGAGGCATCAAAGTAAACCTCTTTGGTTTCCTGGTTCCAGAACACAGTGGCCTGGGCATCGGGGTGCTGGGTTACGCCTTTCAACTGCACCAACACGGTACTGGGGTTACGGAGCACTCCCAGTAAACTCTCTGATTGGAAATTCCGCTGCTCCAGCTGACTGACCTGCAAGGCATACTGCCGGGAGTCCTGGCGGGCAAGTGCCAACTCAGACCGGGTGTTCCGTAAGTTGCTGTAGAGGTACACGTTGAAGCCCACACTCAAAACCAGCAATACTGCTGCCACCATCTGCCACCAGCGGGAATTAGACCGTTCTGTAAACTCCTCTGTGGCACTTGGGTTTAAAGGCAGAACCCGGCCGTTGACCGGCGTGGTTTCTTTGCGGGGCGGGGTAACCGCCTCCATCTGGCGGATGATCTGATCTTCCAGTTCAGGGCGTGGGGCTTTGGCGTGGGTTAAAGCATAGGCTTCCATGGTACGGAGGCATTCCTCCAAAGCCATGCGTACCTGGGGGTGTTGCGCAGCTAATCGGTCCACCTCTGCACTCTCGGCAGGGGTCAGTCCACCGGCTGCGTACAGCTCCAGCACTCCTGAATCTATATACTCCTGTATGTTCAACTCTATTTGATTAATTTGCTCAAGAATTTAATGGCCATCCGAGCCCGGGTTTTCACCGTTCCCAATGGAATATTCAGCTCTTCTGCCACTTCGCTCTGGGTGAAACCGTTAAAGTACATTAAATCTATGATTACTTTCTGATCCGGGTTCAATTGTTCGGTCATTTCCTGCAACCCGATGTGGTCTGGCTTGATTCCGTCACTGCTTACCATGTGCGTGGTAACGGTGTTTTCCATGGGCTGCGTTTTAGAACTTACGCGGTATTGTTTTGAGCGGATTTTATCAATGGCGAGATTTCTGGCTATGTTGAGCATCCAGGTAAACAACCGGCCCTTCTGCTCATCATAGGTAGGAAAAGCGGACCAGATCTTCACGAAACTTTCCTGCAATACGTCCTCGGCTACCTCTTCCTGCTTCACAATACGGAGGATCACCCCGTACAAAGCTGCCGAGTAGTTACGGTAAAGAAGAGTGATGGCTTTCTGGTCCTGTGCCCGCAACTGGGCCACCAGTTTCTCTTCTGATGAAATATTAGATGATGTATCCAACCAATAAAGGTGTTAAGCCGCGCATGTTTGGTGCCGACAGTGATGACTATGCAGGGGAAATGGATGCTCCATGCTTTACGTACTTTTGTAAACACCGTAAGTGGGGGAATGTTTGAAGCAGGTAAAGCCGAAATTCAAAACTCCGTATTAGTACGCTGCCTAGAGGATTTGGTTTGGGGCATTTTACAAAAAATCAGTTCAGGAATAGCCCAGCACTTTATACGTAACAAACCCTACCCATTCATGAATCAGATGCGACCATTTCCAGAGCGCCTCGGGATTGGGGATGAGCAGGTCATCCAGGTGAAAGCTGCGGTCATGGGTCTGGAAATCGGCGGGGAAAGTATCCACCGGCAGCCCTACTTTGTCAAAGCAGCCTTTGGCTCTACGCATGTGAAACGCCGAGGTGATCAGCACCAGCTTCTTCAAATGACGTTGCCCCTGGAGAAGTTCTTTGGTGAACTGGACGTTCTCGCGGGTGTTATGGCTGCGCTCTTCCAGCAGCAGATCCAGGGCCGGAACCCCGGCATACAAGGCGGTTTGCTGCAGATTGCTGGCCTCTGTCTTGGCTACCTTTTTTATCGCCCCTGAGCCGCCGGAGATGACGATTTTCTTCACCTTCCCCATTTTGTAGAGCTGAATGGCATCTAAGATACGTTCGGCCCCCTCGCGGTAATGCACCCGGTCATGCGGTGATTTGTTTACTTCGGTTACCCCGGTGAGCACAATGGCGGCGTCATATTGAGCTACGTCCCGCATTAAGATGGGCGATGGCTCCCAGGCCAACCAGGCTTCGTTCAGCAGAAAAGGATTGGTGAAGAACAGCAACAGGAGAATACCGGCACCGTAGGCTTTTCGTTTTTTAGCCGGATTTCTGAAAAGAAGCCCTAAAACAAGCAGGATAATGATCCAAAGCAGCGGAGAAACTAAGTACTGGAGAAGTTTAGAAAGCAGGAAAAACATAGAAAGTAAGAAGCCACATGGCAAGCCGCGCGCGCACCACGGTACACCACGCTACCAGGAACCTGTGGAAAGCAATTTTTCAAATTCAACTACCAAAGAAACGCCGGATCACCCAAAGCACCAAACTGAGCAGCAGGCTTAGCAGCAGCATGGTAGTGAACGGGGCGAAGACTTTGAACCCAGGCCGCTCTACCCGCACATCGCCGGGCAAGCGCCCAAACCAGTCCAGGCGCGGACCAGCCAACCACAGCAACAGCCCTATACCGGCAATGACTAATCCCAGAACAACTAAATACTTTCCTATGGGCTGCATCCTTTTCTTAACTTTTTAGCTCTTTTGTGTAAATAAACTCAGACATGCGGTTTAGTAAAACAACACGCTTCTTTACCGGGCAAGAAGCCAACTACCCGGCTATTAGCCCTTTTCAACTTATTCTCCTGCTGCTTGTGCTTGCCGTTTTACCTGTGTACGGCCAAACTTTTTTTGAGACAAAAAACATTTCCGTAGCTGCGCCAGGAAAGATAAACTTCTCTATTTCTCGTCCAGATTTTCAAGTTGCCCTCAAAACCAAGTCTGTTCCGGCTCCGCAGATAAGCGCTTCGGTGGCCCGGTTCAAACAAATCAAAGATAGCCTCAGCCTGCTTCAAAAAACACCTGCCCGGAAGCCCGGCCAAGCCACGCCGCAGACTTTGGGCACGGCAAGGCCGCCCAAAATAGAACACGGATTCTTTGGCCATGAGTTGCCCGGCATTCCCAATGACGATGACATGGCCATTTCCAACGCGGGGATGATTGTAAGCGTGATGAACGGCCGGATTGCCATCCACAATGAAGCTGGTACCATGCTAAAAAGCCAGTCGCTTTCGGCTTTCGCGCAAACGCCGGCCGTGAATGGGTTTGATCCGCACGTGGTGTATGACCCAGCCCAGGACCGGTTTGTGGTGGTTTTCCTGACGGGTAACGTAGCCGCCTCCAGCCAGATTCATGTGGCGGTGTCGGCCTCTGGTGATCCGCTGGGTAACTGGTACACTTATCACCTGAACGGCAATCCTTTGAACGATGGTACCTGGAGTGATTTCCCGGCCATTGCCCTTTCGCAGGAAGAACTCTATATCACCTGCAACACCTTTACCGATGGCTCGGTCCAGAACTCTGGTTTCCGGCAGTCGGTGATCTGGCAGTTGAGCAAACAGAAGCTGTTCTCGGGTCAGCCGTTAACCCTGGCAGATACCCGGTACCATCATTCCATCAAGCACAACGGCGTGGCCCTTTTCAACCTCACGCCCGTTAAAAGCAGTACCGTAGCCGGAACGCTGCCCTTTTACTTTCTCTCTAACGAGGCCATCACGGCCAACCAATCCAGCAAATTGGTTTTGGTTCGGCTTTCCTCCCCTCTAACCAGCAATTCGGCGGCAATCACCATAGTGGAGTGCTCAGGAGTTACTCCTTATACCTTACCTCCCAACGTTCGGCAAAAGAACTCCACCTATGTCTTTGACCGGAACGATGCCCGTATTTTGCAGGCCTTTCTGCACGGTGAGCGCATCCGGTTTGTGATGAATGCCTTGAACGCCTCAGAAGAAAACCCCAGAGCGGGCATTTACTACGGGCAAATCACCAACCTTCAATCGGTTACCCCCACGGTGCAGGCCAGCCTGGTGCCCGAGGCGCTGGATGCCGCCTTTCCGTCATTGGTGTACATGGGTTTGACGGAAACCGATCATGCTGCCCTGATTGTGTATGCGCACGCCTCTCCTTCTGAGTTCCCGGGTTTCTCGGGTGTTTTCGTGAATTCAGAGGGAGAGTTCTCGGCTCCGGTCCGCATCAGGGAAGGCGAGAACCATGTTCCCATCCTGGGTGACTACACCGGGGTAAGCCGACAGTTTAACAAACCCGGTATTGCGTGGGTCCAGGGTTGTGCCATTGTGGGCGCAGGGCCGGGTGGCGGAACACGGCAGCCGTATCTGGCCAAGATTGCAAGCCCCAACGTGCTAAGTTCCCCTTCCCCCGGGTATGCCAAAAGCACCAGAATACACCCCAATCCCACCTCAGCCCGGTTTACGTTACTGTTCAGGATGGAAAAACCGGCAGAACTCACCGTCACCCTGCATACTCTGGAAGGAAAGCTGGTGGCCGTTCTGCTAAAAGACCATGTGCGGGCGGGCGAAACTACCTTTCTTTTCAGCACAGATTCCCTGCCGGCAGGTGTATATGTCCTTTCCGGGGTGACTCCGCAAAAAGAAAAGGTCTTCCAGCAGCGCCTGGTGGTTACCAGATAACCTCTGTTTTCAAGCCGTTTTCCAGAAATCGGCCTTAAAACCTAACGCTGGTTCCTGTTTATTCCATTGCCGGCTTGCAAAGCACTCCTCTGATTTTTGAATACCTTTGCCCGCAGTTGTAACGTTAACAAACCCGTAAACCCCACCTGAATCCTGACTTTATGAATGCTGTTGGAATAATCCCTGCCCGTTTTGCTTCTACCCGATACCCTGGCAAACCCCTGGTGATGCTGGAAGGAAAATCCATGATCCAACGGGTGTACGAGCAGGCGAAAAAAGCCAACCTGCAGAAAGTGGTAGTGGCCACCGATGATGAGCGCATCTGGCAACACGTACAGGAATTTGGCGGAAAGGTGGTCATGACCTCCTCCCATCACCAAAGCGGCACCGACCGCTGCCAGGAAGCTTATTCCCAACTAGGTGAATTGTTTGACGTGGTGGTGAACATCCAGGGCGATGAGCCTTTCATCCAGCCCGAGCAGATCAATAAAGTTGTAGGCTGCTTTGCCCAACCCGAAGCCCAGATTGCCACCCTCATTAAACCTGTTCAGTCTCAGGAAGAACTCTTTAACCCCAACAGCCCGAAGGTAGTCATTGGAGCGCAGCAGCAGGCCTTGTACTTCAGCCGCCACCCCGTTCCATACCTGCGCGGCGTGGATCAGCAGGATTGGCTTTCGGCCCACGGGTTCTATAAGCACATCGGGATTTACGGTTACCGAAGCTCGGTGTTAGCCCAACTCACGCAACTTCAACCTTCTCCCCTGGAGAAAGCAGAGTCTTTGGAACAGCTCCGGTGGTTGGAGCATGGCTTTAAGATCATCACTGCCGTGACGGAGTTGGAAACTATTGGCATTGATACGCCAGCTGATTTGGAGAAAGCAGTTTTGTTTTTGCAGAGCCAAGGGTAAGTTTCCTTACAGTATTTGGTCCTGTAGTTTGCGATTGCTGGCGATGTGACCGCTGATCCAGTGACTCATGAACTTGATAGTTTCATAGTTACCCTCCGTGCGCTCACGGCCGCGGGGTCCAGTCTTCCGCGCTCGCGCTGTACCAGCTTCCTTTGCTCCCTTTCGGTCGCAATGCCTGTCGGCACCGGTACCTGCTAAGGCGCTCGCCCGAAAGACTGGAATCGGGGAAAGTAATAGAATCGGTGACGATATTGGTCCTCGTAGCCTCGTAGAGACAAGGCAGTGCCTTGTCTCCTACAACCATTACCTTTCCTTTCCATGGTTCAAGTCTGTGACTTGGACCTACCATGGTCGGCAGTTTGCAACTGCCGTGAGGCAATAGCCTCAAAGACAGGTCCTTAGATCCGCTGGCGCGAGCCTCCGGCTCGTGTCCGCACGTATTCCAGAATGTCTTTTCTAAGTAGTAGTAATAGCGTCTTTACCAGCTAGCCACTGCTTTTCTCACTTAAAACCAGACTGTTCTAGAAGCAACCTTTCAAACAACAGAATCCCTCATCAAAGAGGCAGGAGAATGTTCATCCCAATAGATATATCACCAATCGGGCTTCACCCTCAATCAAATAAAAAAAGCCTTCAATTCCGGCCTGTTTTGATGAAAACAGGCCTAAATCGAAGGCGTACCTTTGAGAAAATTACCGGCCTCAGCCTCCGGACTTCTTCGCTTTGTAGCCCATATCTATCAGAATCTGCAGTACTTTGTCTCTAAAATCGCCTTGGATGGTGATTTCGTTTTCTTTGGCGCTGCCGCCTACCCCACATTTGGTTTTCAGGGTTTTCCCCAGGGTCTGAAGATCGCTGTCCTGGCCTACGAAACCGGTGATGAGCGTAACCTGCTTGCCGCCCCGGCTTTTCTTATCTAGTTGCACGCGCAGGTTTTGCTGTTGCGGAGGCAGGGTTTGCACCTCCTCGCCTTGCTCGTATTCGTATTCAAAATCGGGGTTGGTGGAGTAGACCACGCCTTCCCGGCCTTTCTTGTTCTTACTCATAAAAATTATGCTTTTGCCTGTAAAGAGGCCACTACTTCTAACGACTGCGGAAACATCTGCACTGCAAACTCCTTCGCCAAGCCCATGAATTCGCCGTCGGCGTGGAAGTATTGGGGCTCTTCGCATTGTACGTGAACCGTGGCACAAGTGTGGAACTCGGCCAGACTGGAGGTGGCAATTTGTTTAGTCATGAGCCCATAGCTCAACTGAAAAGCCTCGGCTACGCCCACGTTCCGGATGAGGCAGACGTCCATCAAACCGTCCTGGATATCGGCCATGGGCGCAATGTAGGCGTTGTTCCCGTACTGTGACGCGTTGGCGAAGGCCACCACAAAGAACTCAGACGACAACTCCCGGTCTTTGATACGGACGGTGGTTTTCTGGGCTTTGAAGTTCCGGAACTCGCGCACCACTAATTGCACGTAGCTGCTCAAACCGCGTTTAGTGCTCTGGGCGAAAGCCGAACTTACCATGGCATCGAACCCAATCCCGGCGGTGCAGAAAAACGGATGGCCGTTGATGGTGCAGGAATCAATGCGGTGAAAAGTGGGGTGGTTGAGCAAAGCCAGGGCTTTGGGCAAAATCAGGGGAATGCCTAAGTGGCGGGCTAATCCGTTGCCCGAACCCTTGGGCAGAATACCCAGGGCGGAGGAAGTACCCTTGAGTCCGCGGGCTACTTCGTTCACCGTGCCATCGCCGCCAACGGCTACTACCAGGCGGGCCCCATCGGCGGCGGCTTGCTGCGCTAGTTCGGTGGCGTGTCCGGCGTACTCGGTAAAGATGAGCTCAGGTTTCCAACGGTTGGTATCCAGGTGTTGGGCAATCAAGTCGGGCACCGAGACGTTGCTCCGCACCCCAGATCTGGGGTTCAGAATAAAGCAGGCTTTCTCTTGGGCAACCGTCTCTTGCATGGATCTCTGGGGTATGTGGTCTGATGCAGCAGACTGCCGTGCCTTAAGAAATTCTGGCGTTAGTAAAGAGCGCAATTGCATGGGTCTGCCTTTCCTGTTTTTTGGCTGTTTTGGTAAAAATAAACAAAAAAGTGGTGCCACCAGAAGGCAGCACCACTTCCTATAAAAGGTTTGGTAACTTATGCACCAAGGCGCTCAATCAGGTCAGCAGCTCTGTTAGAGTAACCGAACTCATTGTCATACCAGCCTACTACTTTGGCCAGGGTACCGTTTACAGAAGTAAGCTCTGCATCAAAGATACAAGAGTGTGGGTTACCTACGATGTCAACCGATACGATTGGATCCTCAGTGTACTCCAGGATACCTTTCAGTTCATTGTCAGCAGCTTGTTTCATTGCCGCGTTGATTTCTTCTTTGGTTACCTCACGCTTCAGGATCACGGTAAGGTCTGTCAAAGAACCATCTGGAATTGGAACGCGCATGGCAATACCGTCCAGTTTCTTGTTCAGGTGAGGTAACACCAACCCAACTGCTCTGGCAGCACCAGTAGAAGTAGGCACAATAGACAAGGCAGCAGCACGGGCACGACGCAGGTCTGAGTGCGGTGCATCTTGCAGGTTCTGGTCAGCCGTGTAGGCGTGTACGGTGGTGATGTACCCTTTCTCAATCCCGAAAGCGGAATCCAATACTTTAGCCATTGGCGCCAGGCAGTTGGTGGTACATGAAGCGTTAGAAACGATGGTTTCTTCGCCAGTCAGGGTTTCTTCGTTCACACCCAATACTACCGTAGGGATGTTACCTTTAGCAGGAGCAGAGATCACCACTTTCTTGGCACCAGCCTCCAAGTGTCCGCCGGCACCTTTCTCATCTACGAAACGGCCAGTAGACTCCAATACTACGTCTACGTTCAGTTTACCCCAAGGCAAGTTCTTTGGCTCACGCTCAGCAAACACCTCAATGCGCTGACCGTTTACAGTGATGCTGTTTTCATCGGCAGAGATCTCCGCGTTGAAACGGCCATGCACTGAATCATATTTCAATAAATGGGCAAGCGTAGCGTTGTCAGTAAGATCGTTGATCGCTACTACTTCCACGTTTCCACGTTCTACCAGGGTCTTAAAGGTAAGACGGCCGATACGGCCGAAGCCATTGATGGCTACTCTTATTTTTTTAGACATGTTGAGTAAATTTTGTTCTTATTAAACCGCGGCAAGTTACATGTTCCCGCAGGCAAAACAAACTAAAAATTTTTGGGCTCATTTTGAGCTATTTAGCGTTTAAACGGATTTTTTTTGGGAAGGGTGCTTTGCAGATAAAAAAACGCCCTCTATATTTGCATCATCAAAACGGAAACATGGTCCGTTCGTCTAGGGGTTAGGACACCAGATTTTCATTCTGGTAACAGGGGTTCGATTCCCCTACGGACTACAGCAAAAGCCAGTAAGAAATCTCTTACTGGCTTTTTTCTTTTAACCGCTTACCTCTTTACGTACAACTTCTGCTTCTCTACCGTATTATATTACCAGGAAAGCCGATATCCGGGTGGGGCTTCTTGCCGATTCACCCAGCATAGGTTCAGTAGCTTGGACAGATCAGATGGGGCCTGTTACTCCGGTTGAAACATGTCTGGCCAGGCATGGTAAACAAGATCTCAGAAGGTCTGTTTCTCTGCTCCCCTCCTATTTACCCTTGCCACAACTTAATTTGGACATTAGTCTTACTTGATAAGTATCACACCAGTCGCGCAAGGAAGTGAGTTGATCAGGACGTGGAAGTGGCTCTTGGGATAAAATACGAACTTAACGTACTTAGCTGAATGGCGGCGGAGCCCGTCAACGTTTCGCCTAACCGTTAAATGCTAGTGTTATTTATTCTTCCTTTAACCTTGTCACGCTTCCTCTTAATCCAGGTCTATATCTCCAATAGGCTTTCTTGGCGGAAATCCAGTTAGCGTCTTCGTCTCCAATTTCCCATTCGGGCTCATCAGCCCAATAATAGATATCTTCTTCTTTTTTGAATGTCACATCATAGATTACCCCATTATAGTCGGGTTGCAATGGATAGAAACTAAACCTGCAGACATCTTCAAACTTCAACTCAAGTATTGTATTCTGATCAAATTGACGCTGAAATACTAGAGTAGCAACATTCTTATTGTCAAAGTGCATTGCTAATCTTTCATCTACGTATTCTCTTGTCGATATATGGACATCACGCAAGCAACTGTCATGGAAGTATCCATAGTTATGCAGCAGTTCTTCTATATCAGCTTTTGTTATAATCTCTTTCCACATATTTTCACTTGCGCCTGAGGGTTTGCAGCTTGGCGCAGGGCCAGATTTTCAGCACTAAAGCTCCTACGAAGAACAAATGTTTATTTTACAACATCATTTCTAAGAAGCTCTTCAGCCCGCCTTTTACAAGCCGCAAACGAATAGGGGTTCGTTGTTTTTTATATTACCCTTAAAACTTTGATTCAAATTCCACAATCCATTCAATCCCGTACTTGTCTCTAAACATTCCAAAGCATGATCCCTCAGGATTGTCTCCAATAGGCACTTCTATGTCCCCTTCTGCAGAAAGCCCATAAAATAATTTGTCAGCTTCTTCACGGCTTTCTGCACTAACAGATATTTTAGATCTATTTTCGTTTTCATTAACTTTTCCCATGAATCCGGGGACATCATTGCCAATTAAAACGTTATCACCAATTGGCAAAGAAATGTGCATTATCTTATTTGTCTCATCTTCTGCTACTGTATACTCAGGGTTCGATATATCTTTATAGCGTATGATTTTTGCAAACTTTCCGCCAAATACTGATCTGTAAAAGGTAAATGCTTCTTCGGCATTCCCATTGAAGTTAATGTGAGGATTAATTAGCGCCATAGTTATTAAATTGATTCCCAGGGTTCTAACATACTGCTTAACAGGAAAAGGAATAAGGTGTAATCGCGTCATAAAAGAGGTTGATTGCGACAAAGGTTACATGAATATGCTAGTATGAATTAGCGTAAGCCGCAATCACAATGAATCCAAACGTGATGGACTAACCGGCGGTGGTGGCCATAGACCAAGGCTAGAGTTTAGGTGTTGTTAGGCAAAGTTTTTCTAATTAAACTCTTCAAACAGCCAGTAGAATAAGTAGCCAACCAGTAACAGACGGAGCGCAATACTGATAAGAGAATATTTTACGCTCCCGCTTTCTAAAGTTATTGGCAGGACATTTTGCTCAGTCCATTCGCGGTTCATTTGCATTCCGAACTGGTAGTTCTCTTTATCCTTTGTTTCTAGTTTAAGTACCTGACCAGGTCCGAAGGTTGTGTTGATTTTTACAAGCTGGGCCGATTCGATACTGTCAAGGGGAATGTCCCACTTACCGCATTTAACCCTTTTGTCAGTCAGTAAGACTACAGCTCTCTGTGAAGTAGCCCAGTCCAAGCTTCTTTGTGTGGCTTTATTGCCTTTGGTCATTATTCCTTTTGAAGCGTCCGCTGCAAGTACAGTTTCATTAGGATATTGTGTAGAGTAGTTTCTCCTCACCTTTTCAGTACCGTAGATAGCGTCGGTTATTTTCTTCAGGATTTCCATTGTTGTTTTAAATTTGGCTAACGTACTGGGCTAAACTACGGCGAGGCCGTCGGCCGTAGCTTGTTGTTTATGCGATGTTGGGTGCTGCAATTTTAATTCACTAACCAATTGGCTTACTCTCTTTCTGTTCAGTCCAAACAGAGAAGGGAATCTACCATTTCCTGTGCCTATGTGTTTGACATTGATGTAGATGTAGTTTTCACTAGAAATCACAACCATCCTTTGCCCAAGCAAACCGTAAACCGAACTAATCTGTGCGGCAATCAGGTTTTTGTTCTTTTCAACAATTGTCCAACTCAAATTTTCTAAACAGGCGCTCACAGCCCTTTGATTGGTAGGAGCATCTAAACCTGTATAAACCTTCTGCAAATCATCTTCTATTAAGAATCTTAGCAATTGGTAGTTGAATAAGGTGCCTAGGACAATGAAGAGAGGCCACGTCGTAAATCCGCTAACCCGAGCTTCTTCATACTTCAGGGGTATAGCCGCTAATACCCATAAGGCAAAAAATATGAACAAACCTGCTATTGAACTGGTTTTATCTTTCCAATAGTCTTCGTTGCGCAGTCTCTCTGTTTCTATGGATTTATTTATTAGCTCTTTATTCATTTTACTTGTTGCACCTAACGGTTTCGTATAAACGACGCTCAAGGCCGTTGCTGAAGGGCGACGTTTATGCAGTATTAAGTGCTGATATTTTATTAATTTATTACTTCAGAAATGCTTTTAAGATAGAAATAATGAAAGGTTCCTTCCTGCACTCTAACATCAATTAGAGAAGATGGTGTCTTTAAACTTTTAAGAAGCTTATTTTTGCTCTTTTTATTTATTACTCCTTGTTCATAGAAATTGACAATTAAGTCAGAGTATTTTTGAGGCAATTCAACATCTACAAAAACACGAGGTACTACATAATAATAATTTTCTTTTGTATCTCTTAGTTTGATTATTTCTTGTACATCTTCAGGTCGTCCTTCAAAATGGAGTTTTGTCAAAAGGTCAACTAGTTCTTTATTAGTAGTTATCTCTCCTCTTACTACTCTTTCTGATAATTCCAAGTATGCAGGTCCAGAAATTAGTTCGTGACGCTTG
Organism: Sabulibacter ruber; assembly: GCF_017355955.1. Lineage (GTDB taxonomy): Bacteria > Bacteroidota > Bacteroidia > Cytophagales > Hymenobacteraceae > Nibribacter > Nibribacter ruber_A. The sequence goes on from NZ_JAFFID010000003.1 coordinate 207,394, forward strand.
AAAGTATCTAGTGTTCTTGCTAAGGGATTGTTCTCCATTGTTTGAGAATATGACATAAAGTTTCCGCTACAAATCAAAAAGCAGATGATTAATAACCTCATTTATGTAAATTATTTGCACCTAACGTTTAGTATATGCAAAGGCCGCAGCGAGGCAAGGGTTTTGTATATACAGTGTTAGGCAACCGTTATTTATTTTTTATTTTGCTCTGGTTTCTAAAGTATAGGTATCCAGAACATAATAACGGTTCTAATTATTTATCTACTGAAGCATATTATTGAGGTTGAACTTAAATTCATCATAAGTTTCATAGGTGAAATCTGGAATGGTGCTAAAATCATATTTATCCACTTCGCTTAAACCAAATTTATTATCAAATAGCTGAATACAATAAAATTTATCATCCTTCCAGATATCAATCATATAAGCACCAGAATCAAATGTGTGTACATCTGTTTTTTGGATTTTTGTATTAAGTTTTAGCTCTTCAATAATCTTCTCGACAATTTCTTTCATTATAATGTTGCCTAACTACTGTATATACCACAACATACGGTTATCTGCACTATGTATGTAACTCCAGCAGCTTGCTTTCGAGCCATCATGGTGGCTGTGTTTAAGAAGTAGTGTAGACAGGTACATGATCATATATGTTGTAGCTAATGTAACAGTTTGCTAGAGATTATCCAGCGAGCTGATGATCTTATCTAGGGCGTGAGCGGTGAGGTGGGTGTAGATCTTGGTGGTTTTGCTGTACTTGATCCAAACGGCCCCTCTTTCAGGCGCTTAGAGATAAAGGGGTAGCGATTTAAGACTTGGTGCCATTTGAGCATTACCATACCTATGACCTCAATAAACGGGGCTTGAAAAAGCTACCTGGCCAGCCTGCGAACCAAACCGCCACTATCGTCGGAAATCAGATTGCATTCACCCGGGATGAAACTATCTTTATGGACATATTCCAGAAATATTCGTTGGAGGAGATCTGGGAACTTGCCCATAGCTCAGGGTTTGAGCCTGTTTACTCCTGCTCTGATCCGAAGGACTGGTTTATGGATACGTTCTGGGCCGCGGTTTTAAGGCTGGATTTTCTAAACTAAGACGAAAATGAATAATCTATTGGAGCAATACAGGGTAGTAAGGAAACTCACCGAGGAGATCTGCGCCCCCCTGGAGAAAGAGGATTATGTGGTGCAGCCCATCGGGGACGTTAGCCCTCCCAAGTGGCACCTGGGGCACACGGCCTGGTTTTTCGAGACGTTCGTGCTCTTGCCCAACCTACCCGGCTACCGCGAGTATGACCCGCAATATAACTTCGTCTTCAACAGTTACTATGAGACGGTGGGCGCCCGGGTGGTGCGCACGGACAGGGGCAACCTGAGCCGTCCCTCGGTGGAAGATGTGTATTCCTATCGCCGCCATGTAGACAGGGGCATGGAGCACCTGCTGCAAACAGATCAGTTACCTTCAGATGTTTCTGAACTCATCATCCTGGGGCTTAATCATGAGCAGCAGCACCAGGAACTACTCTACACCGATATTAAGTACATCCTTGGCCACAACCCCCTGCTGCCGGTTTACAGCCCTCAGGTAAAAGTAAGTCAATCCCAGAATTCCACAGACGAGTTCCTGACCCTGGAAGCAGGGGTGTACGATATAGGCTTTGAAGGGGAAGGCTTCTGCTTTGACAATGAGTTGGGCCGGCATAAGGTGTACCTGCAGGAGTACAGGATAGCCCAAAACCTAGTCACCAACGGAGAATACCTGGCTTTTATAGAGGCCGGAGGCTACCGCGACTTCCGATTCTGGCACGCCGAAGGCTGGGATTGGGTCAGGCAAAAGAACGCCAGCCAGCCCCTGTACTGGCACCAGATGGACGGAAAGTGGATGCACTACACGCTTGCCGGCTTGCAGGAAATTCAGCTAAGTGAACCCGTCTGCCACGTCAGTTACTACGAGGCGGCCGCCTACGCCGCCTGGAAAGGGAAACGGCTGCCCACAGAGGCGGAGTGGGAAGTCGCTGCCGACAGGTTCTCCTGGGGCACCCGTTGGGAATGGACTAACAGCGCTTACCTGCCCTACCCCGGATTTACCCGGGCCCCGGGTGCAGTTGGGGAATACAACGGAAAGTTCATGGTGAACCAGATGGTGCTGCGCGGCGCCTCAGTGGCCACGCCCGCCCGTCACAGCCGCAAGACCTATCGCAATTTCTTCCACCCGCAGCACCAATGGCAGTTCACCGGAATCAGGCTCGCTGAGTAATCAGGCTATTTTATGAAAAGATTGCCCAAAAAATACCTGAAATTCACCAACACCCTATTCGTCGTCTTCTAGATGACTTTGCTAAGGCCTTTTGTGAACATTCTTTGAAGCTATGGTTTTAATGAAGGTTGGCTTGCCAAAGCAAGTCACGCGTAATACGTGATGTTTCCGGCGGCCAGCCACGCTGGCTTCCTTATCATTCTGGTATCCCGGGGTTTGGCAGAAAAGGTAGTTGCCAGGAATTAAGTATTTACTTTCTTAAGAAGAATGGTAGAGGAAAAGGTTCCCTAGTCAAAGGTGGGATTCAGTTTCAAAGTATGAATAAACACTCTGGTAGAAGTTTTTGTACTAGCTTACGATGTAACCTCTACGTTAGCTATTCTATACCTCTAAGGGCTTATTAATATTTGCTTTACTTATGGAAAAATTAGTGGTTCAAGGGGAGAGATACATGAAACTAGTCAAGGCTTGAGGTACTATGACCTAATTGTTCCACTCCTTGTCAAACTCTTCTTTTGGTATGATGTAATTATCAAATTCAGCCAAGTCTAGACTCTGATCACTCAGCATTCCAAAATCATCAGCAGGGTTCTCCAGGCTATACTTTAGTCTTTTGCCATTGCTATAAACTTCAATTTGCCGAATGGGCCACCCTGTTGGATCTACTTCAAAATAGTAAACAGGAATGCCCCATTCTTCATTTTCATAGAACACAACTTCATCCCAACTTCTTTTATAATACATGTTCATCTTGATAAAAGAAATTCTATAAAAAAAACTGACAGGGATAGAAAGTCCAGTTACCATCCGGTAAGTAGTTAGACCTTGCTCCACAATTAACTTGAAGTATTTGACCAGACACTCTTTTGCTTTCTAATTTATTTTATAAAGCTCATCTACTGAAGCACTATAAATCCATATATTTACCTTACTCAATATTTTATACCAACCTAAGTCTTTATTTGAAAAGGGTATACATGAAAAAACTTCTACTGCTGATTTTAACGCTGATTCCATATTTCTATTCATTTGCTCAAAACTCCCCATATCAGAAAAAGTTTGAAATAGGTAGTGTGCCTGCTATGAATATTTATAGCATGGCGATGGATAACGAAAAAAACTTCTACCTAACAGAAATGTCCAGAGTTGTGAAAGTGAAGGACGGAAAAATTCTTTTGGACTTCAGGGTAAATGTAGAGGATTACAATGCCGGGTATAATAATAGTGAGGGTGTGTTTTTAAGTCTGGTGGTTGATCAGGAACAATTCATCTATATTCTAAACGCACAGCAAAAACGCATTGAAAAGCATGATCAGAAAGGTAAGCTTATAAAGACGTTCCCTCCAGTAGAAGAAGAGATTTCTGGAGCAAATCTGAGGATACTTCTTGATCGAAATGATCATGTCACTCTATTTGATCCTATTAACCGGAAGGTTCACGTATATAACTCAGAAGGCGTTGTTCTAGAAACTATTACACTTGAAAACCCTAATCCAATCTGGAATTCAGATTACATAAACCTCACCTTTGATAACCAGAATAATTTTTATGTAGCTGAGGTCCAAACAAGTGCATGGAGTCCAACTGCCTACATAACACTCCTGAACCGTGAGGGTAAGATCATACAGCGTATCAGCGATGCTGTTATGAAAGAAACCGGGTTTAACAAGTCTTACGCCATAGCAATAGAGGTAGATAAAAACGGTGACCTCTACGCCTACAACAACGGTTCCATATACATCAATACAATCAATTGGCCTATCGTTGTCTTTTCTCCAGATGGCACTTTGAAAAAAAGACTTCCAATCAATGCGGAAAGGGGAAGTTTGATTTTTTTCGATGATGAGAATAATATGTACATGAAAATGGTTAGTACAACTGGAGACCACATCTTGAAATATGATCAGGAGCATAAGTTGGTTGAAAGAATAGGTAACCAGAGACGCCCTTATGAAGTTACCTTTGATAAACTTGACAATTTCTATGTACTGGATCATATAAAAGGACAACTCATTAAATACAATGCAGCAGGGGAGGAAGATAAAACCTTTAAACTAAACGTTGCTTATCTCCTGAACCCTTTAACAGTTACAATAGATGAAAAGGGCTTTATTTATATTTTAGAATACTACGGTTCATTCTCCCACATCAAAAAATTTGATTCTGAAGGGAAGCAGATCACAACGTTTGTAGGCCCAAAGCCGGGTCTCTACCATGGTACTCAAAGACAGTATGTCACAGCAGGTTTAGCAGTTGACCATGAAGGTAATATCTATGTAACCAGCTATGAAAATGGCGATAATCACGCCTTATTGAAACTAGATTCAAATGGAAAAACTATCGCAAAAATTGGACCTGTTGGGAAAGGCCTCGGACAATTACATAGGCCCTCAGATGTTACGGTAGATGCGGCCGGAAATGTCTTTGTCTTAGATTTAAATGGCAAACGGATACAGAAATTTTCCTCTTCCGGAAAGTTTATCCAACAATACGGTTCCTTTGATGTGAAAGAAGAAGATTACTATGCTATTCGTTCCAGTATCTCTTCAGATGCATTCGGGAATATTCTGGTAGCTACACTGGGAGACAGCCATTTAGGCGTAAGAGGTGCTTATGTAAAATATTATGACCTGACCGGGAGGTTGAATTTTGCCCTCCCCATCAACACACCAAGTGTGGCTATGAACAAAAGCGGCAGCCTATTGGCCATGGCTGACCCGCAATATGATATAGTCACAGTCTATTCAACTGCATCGCCTAAAGAATACAACCTGATTGAGGGCAACATCTTCCTTGATAATAACTTTAACTGTGTGGTTGATGCCAATGAAACCCAACTTGCCGATATCATTGTGAAAGCCGAGCCGGGCCCGTACTATGGGGCAACGGATGAGAATGGCAACTACCGGCTCCTGGTGGGAAAAGGCACTTATACAGTAAGGCCGCTGGCAGAAAATACCTCAGGCAAATCCCTGACCACCACCTGTATGTCTGGTGACGCTGCCCGAGGGGTTCACTTTGAGAGCTTTGGCAACTATTCTGCCGGCAACAACTTCGGGACCAAAGTCACCCTATCCCCCTATCTCAACGTAAGTGTTTCCTCTGACCGCCGGCGTAGGTGCTTCCGCAACACCACTACAGTCTCTTACTCAAACACTGGCTTTGCGGCTGCTTCCAATGCACAGGTGACAGTACGCCTGCCAGAATTTGTCTCCTTTATTTCTGCCAGTGTGCCGCATACTAAGGACGAGGACGGGAATTTTGTTTTCCAACTTGGTAACCTGCAGCCTAACCAACGCGGCACTATCACCATCACAGATTCGGTTTCCTGTGCCGACCCCACAATCCGGGGACTTACGGTTTGCACCAAAGCCTGGATCACCCCTTCCAACTCTTACCCTTTTGAGTCTGGTTACAGCAAGGCAGACATGGTGATCACCGGCAGTGATCTGGGTGAGGGCCAAACCCGGTTTGTGGTGAAAAACCAGGGCGCAGGCGATATGGCAGATAGCCTTTCATTCCGTGTTTTTCAGGACCTGGAGCTCTCCCTTTCCAGCAAGTACAAGCTTTCTGCTGGCGACAGCTTGGTGCTGCGCTTCCCCACCGATGGCCGGGTAGTGCGGGTGGAGGCAGACCAGCCCCAAGGTCACCCGCTCAAGACTCTGGCCAGCGCCAATCTGGAAATACAGGCCCGGAACAACGGTATCCCTGCCCTGCCCATGATGGCGTTCCCTCCCGATGATGCCGAGCCAGAAATCACCGAAGAATGCCTTCCCATCATTGACTCCTTTGACCCCAATGACAAACAAGTAATTCCGGTGGGGCAAACCGCTGAGCACTACACTCCTACCAACACCCCGCTGCGCTACACCGTCAGGTTCCAGAACACGGGCACAGACTACGCTTACCGGGTGGTAGTGGTAGATACCTTGTCGGCAGATCTGGATATGAGTACTTTTCAGGTTGGGGCGGTCTCGCACCCTTATCGGATGAGTGTGAGCGGGAAGGAACGGCCGGTGGTTACCTTTACCTTTGACAACATCATGCTGCCAGACAGCGCCCGCGACCAGGCAGGCAGCAACGGAGCCATCCAATTCAGTGTCAAACCCAGGGCAGGCCTACCGGAGAAACACCTTATTGAGAACTTCGCCGATATTTTCTTCGACTACAACGAGCCCGTGCGGACCAACACTACCCAAAACCGCATCTATGACATGCCTCCCGTGGTAAGTAGAGACAAGCAGCTCTCCACAGATAAAGTAGTGGCCTCCCCCACCATCACGGGCATCACGCCAAATAAAGGTAAGGCCGGAACCTTGGTGACAATCACTGGCAAAGCTTTCTCAGTAGTTGCGGCAAACAACAAGGTCACCTTCAACGGAGTGGTTGCGCCGGTAGAAACCGCAAGCCTTACAGAACTGAGGGTGCGGGTACCCTCAAACGCCATTTCTGGTAAGTTACAACTAGTCACTCCAGACGGGGTGGCCACTGGTTCTGATAACTTCATTATTTACCATCCGCCCACCATCGCTTCAGTTTCTCCTTCCGAAGGCGTAGTAGGCTCAGAGGTGATCTTGCAGGGAGAGAATCTAAGCGCTGATCTGGTAGAAACGGTCCAATTAGGGTTACTCACCTGTGAGATAGTGCGCTTTACCCAAAAATCTGTAACCATCAAAGTACCAGCCGGATCTACCACAGGCAAGTTCACCCTCCTGAGCAAAGGCGGAACCGCTACCAGTACTACGCTTTACACCGTATGGCACACCCCACATATAGCTGGTTTTGATAAAGTCAGACAGCGGGTTGACCGAAACCTAACCATTCTGGGAGAGAACTTTGCCCCTGCGGCCCTTCGAAACAAGGTTATGTTTGAAGACAAGGAAGCAACTGTGTTGCAAGCAAGTGAAAGCAGTTTAGTGGTGCGCGTACCCAATGGAGCCAGAACCGGGAATGTAAGCCTGACTACCCCTGGCGGTACTTCCACCCACCCTTTTGAAATTATTCCCGCCCCGGTACTCACCCAGGTGCTGCCTGAAGCAGCAAGTGTTGGTACCGTGGTAGAACTGAAGGGAGAGAATTTTTACACCTTGGGAGCACAGGATACAGTGAGCTTTGGAGACGCTAAGGCGGTGGTGCTGCAGGCCTCTGCCACCAACCTGAAAGTGAAAGTGCCGCGCGGGGCTGTCACCGGTAAAATAATGGTCGCAGGTTTGGGTGGCCGGGCGGAAAAAGACTTTACCGTGGAAGAACTCACCCCAGATCAGGCCATACAAGTGTACCCTAACCCCAGCTCAGGCCGGTTCACGGTTGACTTCACCAAAGCCGATTTTGATGTGCAGACCGTGCAGGTATTTGACCCAACAGGAAAGCTCGTTTACTCTGAAAAGGTGAATTCGGGGTATTCTGAGCAAATTAAGGTAAATCTAACAAGCAAGAAGCCCGGGCTCTTTCTGGTGGTAGTACAAACCAGTCGAGGCAATGTAGTGAAAAAGATATCGCTGCTGTAGACGATAAATTCATTTTACTTCATTTCGGTTGACAGCTTTTAATAGATGATATGCTTTGATTACAGCCTTTGAATCAATAATCCTTCCTATGATCAAAAAGCCCTTAGCTGATGCTGAGGGCTTTTTTGTGATACAGTGCTCCTGATAGAGATTATTTACCGGTTTTCCTCTGGTCAGCAAATGTATTTACCTCACAAAGGTTTACTGTCCAGATCTGTGGCACCTTCAATCTTCAATGGTTCCGTTTTTTGCCTTGATTTTGTAAAAAGAACGCAGAAACTGAAAACCAGGATTTGGATTGATGCCTCAAGCAAATGAGATCTATCTACCCGCAGAGCACTTGAATCTTATTCAAGTTAACTGACATCCACCATATTACCTCTTACCCCGCTTAGCGCTTTGAGGAAGCAGGTTCTGTATTCATTTTCAGCATTTTATCGGCCCAGGGGATGAAGAACTTGAAGTTGGGGGCATCGGTGTGGCCGCCGTCGTGCTGGCGCCAGGCCAGTTCCCCGTCCAGCAGGCTCACGTTTACGCCCGGCATTTTGGCAATTTTGTAATCGTGTCCAACGCCCAGGTCACGGGCGCCCAGCAACTTGAACGCCGGTCCGGCCGCCACGGTGGCCATGTAGCTGCCCTGCTGGTCCAGCCACTTGGCGTCGCCTTGCTCGGGGATACCGTAGCTGATGAAGGTGGGCCGGGGGGCGCACAGCGCGATGAGCTGGTGCGCGTCCACCGGCAGGTCATTAGCGGTCTTGGAACCGAAGGTAGCCTCCGAGGCGCCGTATTTCAGGAAGTTGCCGGCCATCCAGTGGTACTCATAGCTGCTGGTGAGGCTTTCCACGGCCTCGCCGAAGTTACGGCGGTGCAGCTTGGCCCCGCCCTCGCCGGAAGACCCGATGAGACCTACCGCGAACCGCTGGTCAAAGGCCTGCGCCACCAGCGCCGCCTTCCCGAACCGCGACACACCCTCGATGCCCACCCGCTTGGCGTCTACCATCGGGTCGGTTTCCAGGTAGTCCAGTCCGCGGGAGGCGCCCCAGGCCCAGGCGCGCAGGGCACCCCAATCCTCAGGATTCCGCGGCTGGCCTTTGTTCACCAGCCCGATGATGCCCTTGGTGAGGCCCGCGCCGTTGTCGGCCTGGATGCTGCCGGGCTCAATCAGGACGTAGCCCCAACCGGCTGCCAATAACTGGTGCGTGGGAGGTGGATCTCCGGCCGGGGGCGGACCAATCGGAGGAGGCCCCTGCGGGGCGATGGGCGTGTAGGCGGGGTACTGCTCAAAGACGGCCTTCAGCGAGGGGTCTGCCTCCACCAGCAGTTTCTTCATGGCGGCGTTGATCTTCTCCAGGCTTTCCTTGGGCGGCTGCGCCGGGGCCGGCAAGGCGCTGCGCCCGAACATCATGAGCACCGGCACCGGACCCTTGGCGTTGGCGGGCGTGACCACCGTCATGTTGATGTTCACCTCCAGCAAGGGGTACTGCGAGTTGTCTACCTGGCCTACCAGTTGTTTGGCGTTCACCGGAATCCAGCCTACCATCTCGCGCTCCGAGACCAGGGTCTTCCAGGTCACTTTGGGCACGTTTTTGGGAATCCGGCCGAAAATCTCCCGTTCAAACTCCTCCACTATCTCGGGCCGCCGCTGGTTCCACCATTGGCCCGGGGTAGTCACTTTCTTGCCGTTTTTGAGGGTGAGCAGCTCGGGCAGGTTGGGGTACGGGTTGGCCTTGGCCTCGTCGTAGTTGGCTGCGTTGGGGGACTTCTCGTCTCCGCTGGGCCCGGGCCGGAGCGCCTTGATGCCCAGCTGCCTCATCATGTGCTGGTGGTCCTGCTCGGCGGTGAAGTTCACCGGGGCCGGATAGTTCGTATTTGCTTTGGTTGCCGCCTGCTGCGCCGTGGCAGAAGAAACTGAAAAGGCAAACAGAAGGTAAAAGGCTTTTTTCAATAAAGTAGATTTTTAAGGTGGGGCATGGCATTAGTAGGTCAATGACTATTCTTCTGTTTTGGTTGCTCTTTCTGTAAAACACAGCGGAAATACGGAACTCACTTAGGGCCAACCTCTACCCGCTCTAATAAAGTACACATTTTCCCTGAGAGTAGCTAAAGGCCAGGTTCGGTATTTAGTTTACCCTCCCAATCGGGTGATAAGATGCTCCGTAGCTGAAGATTAACCCAAAGCGTGCCAGGGACAAGATGCTACTAAGAAGCCTTCTTTAACTTAAGAATTCCCGCTCCAACCACTCCAGTCCGTTGGGCAGGTCCAGGCAGTTGAATTCCAGGTGGATTACCCGGCGGTGCCTTTCGTCTTCGGTTTTGGAGGAGGCGTGTAGGGTCAGGGGCTTCATCAGGTGCGCTCCACCTCGCAGCACTTTACAGCATTTGCTTTCCTCCGCCTCCCGCATATGCGCTATTTCTTCGTTCGTCAAAATTTGGAAGTGGGTTTTGGGAATCACGCGCAGGGCGCCGTTTTTATGGTCGGTATCGTCCAGGTGGATGCGCACGGTGAAGGCTTTCTGCAGGTATTCCAGCGGCGGGATCACGCTCACCAGGCCGGCTTTGTTGGTCCACCCCCGGAAACCCTCCGTTTCCACTCTCTCCTGCACATTGATGGGCACATCCTGGTGCCAGGTCACATACCAGTTAGATTTTGGTGGTTTGTCAAAGTAAATGGCCTTGGTGAGGAAATAGTCTTGCCCAAATCCTTCCTTCACTAGGGAGCAAAGGTTCTGGTTGAAGAGCACCGGTTTCAGCTTAGGGATTTCCTGCAGCAAGCCCCGGATGGCAAACAGGTCATCGGTCCTTCTGAAACGGTTGGGGTCTTCTGTGGCGCGATGGATGATGGACAGCATTTTGCCTACCTCCTTCTGCGTGTACATGCCGTCCAGAATGGCCGTGCCGCTGCGCAACAGTTTCTTGCGGCTAGATTCCAGTTCAATCAGGCGCAGTTCCTTTTCATACAGCTCAGCGGCGTTCTTCATTTTGTCCTGGATCCGGCGTTTCAACCGTTCGGGTTTGAGGACCTTGATGCAGTCGCCAAAGCCCAGGATCTCCCGCTCCAGCTCAAAGTTCAGCTGCACCTGAATCTGGATGATGATGCCGTTACTGGTTCTTTCCAGCAGTTTTTGGGTGAGGTGGAAAGGTTTGGTGAGCACGTAGGGCGCATTGTCGGCGTTGACATACAACTCCACCGTCTGGGGTTCATCGTTGGCCACGGTTACGCCAATCACGTCTTTGAAATAGGTGCTTACGTCCAACGTGGTGTTCTCCACGTAGGGCACCACCGCGTCTCCCACGGAGATGATGCGGTCCAGCGCCAGGGTGAGCACCGGCTGGTCTTTTTTCCGCACCCCCACCAGGAACCAGCGGTTTCGGTACTCTTTCAGAAAATAAGGATGAAAATGGAAAGCACTCGCCTCCCTGGCCCGGAACGACTGGTACGTAAGGCTGATGGCTTTCTTCTTCAGGATGGCCTGGTACAGCGTGTCAATGTGCTCCAGGCCTTTCAGGTGCTCGTTTTTCTCCAGATCAATAATGGGTGCCTGTTTGGTTTTGGCCGTGTGGATGCGGTCTTCCAGTTTCTGCACCATGCCGTTGAGTTCGTTGAAGTGCGTGAAGCCCTTGAACTGCCGCAGGATTTCCACCACTTCGGTGAGCTTGCCCAGGTCCTGGTCGGTGAGCGGGATGTTGGTGATGGAATAGTTTGGGTCTTCGTAGGTGTAGTACTTCTTGTCTACCACCACAATGGGCGCGTTATAGCCCAGTTTGTCACTGCGCATCAGCTGCAGGTCCATCTGCACCGAGCGGCGGCTCACGCCTTTGTCAATGCCCTCGTATTCATACAGCGCCTCGGAACAGGCTTCAATCAGGTCTTCCAGGGTCCATTTACGGTAGCGGTTTCTGAGACAATTGTCAATGGTTCTGAACCGGATGAGGGCGTTGCGGTTAACGGGCATGGAGTTGAATTTGGAAGAAAATTAGAAAAAACTTTCTGCTGCGCAAAAACACTGCGCAGTGCCTCCTTTCTTTTGAGGCATCAAAAGAGACCGAAGATGAGAAACGAGATTCTACAGAAGCTTCTGGAACTGGAGCGCACCCACCAGATCACCATTCTGTTTGCGGTGGAGAGCGGCAGCCGGGCCTGGGGCTTCCCTTCTCCTGACAGCGACTACGATGTGCGCTTTGTCTATACTCACCAACCCGACTGGTACCTTACGCTGGAAGAACAGAAAGACACCCTGGAATGGCTGGAAGGCGACCTGGACTTTGTTGGCTGGGAACTGAGGAAGGCACTTAGGCTAATGCGTAAGTCCAATGCCTCTGTGTTTGAGAAAATGCAGTCACCTATCCTGTACCTGAAAAGGGGCTCTTTTCTGGAAAAGATGCAGGAAACGGCTCCGGCGTACTTCTCGGCCAGGGCGGGCCTCCACCACTACCTGAGCATGGCCTACAACTATTACAACTCCTGTGCGCCGGAACCCGAAGTGAAGCTCAAAAGCTACTTCTACCTGCTGCGCACCGCTTTAGCCAGCCTCTGGATTGTGGAGAATAAGAGTATTCCGCCCCTGCTGTTTCAGGACCTGCTTCCTCTGGTGAAGGACCAAACCATGCGGGAAGAGATTCAGCAACTACTCCAGGTAAAGACGAAGGTTGATGAGAGTTACCGCCATCCCAAACAAGAAACATTAGAAACCTTCGTAATGGGTCTGCTGCAATACTGCGAAGCAAAAGCCGGTAGCTTACCCAAGGCGCAAGGCTCCACCACAGCGCTAAACCAACTTCTGCGTAACACAATTCTTGATTATGACACTCAGCCTCCACAACTTGTCTTCTAGAAACCTGCTGCTGCTGGAAACCATCAGCGGCAGCAGAGCCTACGGACTTGACACCGCCACCTCAGATACTGACATCCGGGGAGTGTACCTCCTTCCGCAGGAAGACCTTTACGGGTTAACCTATACTGACCAGCTCAGCAACGAGAGCAACGACATTGTTTATTATGAATTGAAGCGATTTTTGGAATTACTGGGCAAAAACAACCCTAACATGCTGGAGTTGCTGGCCATGCCGCAGGACTGCATTCTGTATCAGCATCCTTTGTTCCGGCACCTTACCCCCGGGTTATTTCTTTCCAGGTTATGCCAAAACACCTTTGCCGGGTACGCGCTCACCCAGGTGAAGAAAGCCAAGGGGCTCAACAAGAAAATAGTGAACCCCGTGGAGCCGGAGCGTAAATCTGTGCTTGATTTCTGCTATGTGCCGCAAGGCCAGGGAGCGGTACCGGTCCAGGAGTTTCTAAAAGCCAAAGGGTTAAAACAGGAAGATTGCGGCCTGGCCAAGATCCCGCATATGCCAGAACTCTACGGGCTCTATTTTGCGGAGGATGTAAAATTCAAGGGGATTGTACAAAGCGAGGTAGCCAATGATATCTCACTCAGTTCCATCCCTAAGGGATTGCCCCCTATGGCGGTGATGTCCTTCAACAAAAACGGGTATTCCACTTACTGCAGAGAGTACAAGGAGTATTGGGAATGGGTAGAGAAACGCAACGATGCCCGCTACCAGAACACCCTCTCACACGGCAAGAACTATGACGCCAAAAACCTGATGCACACGTTCCGGCTGCTGGACATGGCCGAGGAAATTGCCCGCACCGGCCAGATTGTGGTACGCCGGCCCAACCGGGAGTTCCTGCTAAAAATCCGCTCCGGAGCTTTTGAGTATGCAGACCTGGTTGCCATGGCCGAAGAACGAATCGGAAAGATGGATTCTCTCTACGCCGCATCAGACTTGCCCGATGAACCGGACCTGGAAAGAATCAACCAAACGCTGGTGCAGATACGGCAGGAGTTCTACCATGAATTCAATTGAAAATCATGGTAGAACTCCTGCCCTTATTTGGCTTTTGGCATTTCCTTTTCAGGTAGAACTCTCTCATTCTAAACCAAATTAAAGTAATTTAACAACCTATGATTGATTAAGAAGCCGCCTTTGCTAACTCAATGTCCTGGTCTTGTTTTTAGCTTATTATAGCAAAACAAGCCTACATCAGATTTGGCAGTAAATACATGATCCCACGATTTTCTATTTTTTGCTCCTAACTAAAATCACTATTACTTAATTAGGTTCTTTGGCTTACCTTTATCTCAATAAATTATAAAATATTGAATCTTTCCTAACCCGCTTGCTTATGAGAATAGCTTTACAAAAGCTACCTTTAGTTTTCTTCTTTTTACTACTTTCTTTCCAATTACGGGCTCAAAACACCGGCTTCACCTTTTCCCGTACTTTAGGCACACCCCTATCTACTCCCTTTCAACTAGAATTAGATCAGGAAGGAAACATGGTGGTCTTGGAGCACAACATCCTAAAAACCCTTGATAAAGATGGAAATCTCCTTAAAAAATTGGATCTGGTAAGAGACAATGATCCAGGAACTTTCCAGTCGTTTGAACTAGATAAAGAGGGCAACATCTATTTAGTGGATGTTTATCACTCTAACCTGCAGAAGCTTAATTCCAAAGGGGAAGTGGTTATGAAAGTAGGCTCCGAAGGAATAGGGCCTCAAAATTTCTATCATCCCAATGATCTTACTCTGGATAAACAGGGGGATATTTATGTAGCAGACACCTATAATAACCGAATACAGAAACTCAACAACAAAGGCGAATTTCTGAAAAGTTATGTGTTCCCCGGTGATACAGTCCACAAAAAAGCTGTCGCTATTGAAAGTGGCCCTAGTGGTACTTTGTATGTACTGGGCATTTATGGTAAACTCTATAAATTAACAGAAGACCTGCAGTTGATTGACAGCATGCAGATTCAGTTTGAAAACAACCCAACGTTCAATATTTCTAATTCTTTAGGGCTTGATAAAGAAGAGAACATTTATGTGTTCAACACCAGTCCTGCAAGAGTAGACAAATACTCCTCTTCCGGTCAGTTTCTTCAAAGCTATACCTCCTCGGTAAATGGAGTCAGCAGCTTTACGGGTAGCCGATTTGAAATCACTATTTCCGATAACGGAGACGTCTATGTGACAAACAGAGGCAACATTGGTACAGGCACCATACAAGTTTTCAGCGCCAGTGGTGAACTAAAGAAGAAAATTGGCAACGAGAAAGAGTTTATTGGTATAACGCAAGATGATCAAGGACAATTTTTTCTTTTGCAAAGAGAACCTACCTATGCTATCCGGCACTATAACTCTTTTGGGGTATTTGTAAAGGAATTTGCTTATAAAGGCAATGAAGATGGTCCTCAATGGACTCCTATCACTATAAAGTCAGACAGAGCAGGTAATATCTATTGTTTAGAGATTAAGTCTACGGATACAGGCCGAGCTAGAATACAGAAGTTCTCAAATGAGGGGAAATTTATTAAAACTGCTGTTGAAGTTGCCCTTGATCCTGCCAATTACTATGCCTACTTAAAAGGTGACTTCCAGATAGATTACTATGGAAATTTCATGTTGTTAGACTGTTATAGAGGGACTATAAAAAAATACAATCCTCTGGGCCAGCTAATTACCACCTACGGGCTCAGCACAAATAGCCGGCGCTTGTATATGCCTTCTAATCTTGCCCTGGACCCAGATGGCAATATGTTTGTCTTAGATATGGATGGGTATAGGATTCATAAATTCAACTCAAAAGCTGAATTACTACATGTATTTGAAACCCCAAAGCAAGAGGGATTTATGTTTGCCGGATTTAAACTCCAAGCCTCTTCCATGGCGACAGATGGCCATGGCAATCTGTATCTCTGGAATGGGATAGGCAATATCATTCGTATTTATAACCCGTCAGGAACTCAGATAAACCAAATCAATGGCTCTTCTGGGTATTTATCTATAAACAGGAAAAACACAAAACTCCTAGTATTGAATCTCTCTTATGTGAATGAGCATATTTCAAACGAAGAAACTTCTAGTGCTCCAATTAAAGTCTCAGTGATCACTGGCAGGGTTTTCAAAGACTCTAATTCTAATTGTGTACAAGATGTAACAGAAACCCCTTTAGCTGGAATTGTAATGAAAGCTGAGCCTGGGCCCTATTACGGAATATCAGATGATACCGGTCTATACACAATTCCTGTTGATACAGGTAGATACACAGTAAGCCCTATCTTACCTGGAGAAGAAGTTGGAAGGGACATTAGATTTAACTGCCCTTCTTCCACTATAGTGCCGGTCAAAAGCTATCTTAGTCAGGTTTCTGGTCCTGATATAGGCCTTAGTGTCCGTTTATCCCCCTTCCTGAATGTTAGTGTTAGCTCAGACCGCCGGCGTAGGTGTTTTCAGAATGTAACCACGGTCTCTTACTCCAACATGGGGTTTGCCGTAGCAAGGGGGGCACAGGTAAAGCTGCAGTTGCCGCAAGAAGTTAGTTTTATCTCCGCCTCTTTGCCTCATTACCAGGACCATAAAGGCAATTACGTCTTTGAGGTGGGTAACCTGGAGCCCGGCCAGCACGGTACCATCTCCATCATTGACTCCGTATCCTGCGATAATCCTGACATAAGAGGACTGACGGTCTGCACCAAAGCCTGGATTACACCTGCCAATGCCAAACCAGAACCTTCCCACTGGAACAAAGCTGAAATAGCGGTAAGTGGAGCGGCCACCGAGAGCACCCAAGCCCGCTTTGTCATCCAGAACCAGGGCACCGGCGACATGACCGACAGCCTCTCCTACCGGGTTCTCCAGGATGCCGAATTGGCGTTGAACAGCCGGTATAAACTGGCCGCCGGCGATAGTTTGGTGCTACGGTTTCCCACAACGGGCCGGGTGATACGCGTAGAGGCCGACCAGCCCACAGGATATCCTATCAAGCCCCTCGCCAGTGCGAACGTGGAAATAAAGCAACGCAACACCGGAATACCCGCCATACCCATGATGGCTTTCCCCGTGGATGATCCTGAGCCAGAGAAAACAGAGCAATGTCTCCCCATTATTGACTCTTTTGACCCTAATGACAAGCAGGTAGAACCCGTAGGCCTCACCGCTGAGCACTACACGCCCACGAACACTCCTCTGCGCTACACGGTGCGGTTCCAGAACACGGGTACCGATGTGGCTTATCGGGTGGTAGTGGTAGACACGCTTTCCGCCGATGTAGATCTGGGGTCCTTGCAAATAGGCGCTGTTTCACACCCCTACAAATTGACTGTGACAGGCAAAGAGCGCCCAGTGCTCACCTTCACGTTCAACAACATCATGCTGCCAGACAGCTCGGTAGACCAGGCAAGAAGTAACGGTTCTATCCAGTTCAGTGTCAACCCCAAGGCCAACCTCCCCGAGAAACACCTGATAGAAAACTTCGCAGATATCTTCTTTGACTACAACGAGCCGGTAAGAACCAACACCACTGTAAACCGTCTCTATGACATGCCGCCGGTTGTAAACGCTGATAAACAGCTTTCGGCCAGCGAAGTGGTTGCTTCACCTTCTATCACCAATTTCACCCCAACGCAAAGCCGGGCAGCCCAGATAATCATCATCTCCGGCAGGAACTTCGCGGTACCTGCGGCAAAAAACCAGGTCACGTTCAACGGAGTACCGGCACAGGTGCTAGATGCTAGTGAAGCTTCCTTAAAGGTGGTGGTACCTTCCAACGCTTTTACCGGCAAAATCAAAATAATCACCGCAGACGGAGCCGTTACCAGCAGCAGTGACTTTGTCATTTATCTGCCCCCTGTCCTCACTTCTGTTAGCCCGCAGGAAGCTGTTCCCGGCCAGGTGGTGACACTTACAGGCAATCATTTCTCTCCAATACTTCTGCAGGACACGGTGACCATCAACGGAGCAGAAGCCCAAGTGCTGGAAGCCACCGAAAACCAGTTAAAAATAAGAGTGCCAGAAAACGCCTATTCTGGTAAAATCAAGTTGAAAACGCTGGGCGGCCAGGTAGAGACTGCAGAAAACTTCAAAGTATGGCATCACCTGGTTATTGCTGGTTTCTCCCCATCAGCCGGGAAACATGGTGCTGAGGTAGTCATCACGGGTACTAAGTTTTCAGGCAGCACCCAGAATAACAAAGTGTGGTTCAATAACCAACTGGCCGAAGTGGTGTCTGCTCAGCCTACTTCGCTCACCGTAAAGGTGCCTGCAGGAGCTACTACTGGCCCCATCAAAGTGGAAACCGAACACGGCCATGGGACCAGCAATTCAGCTTTTACGGTGTACCAACCACCGGTAATCTCAAGCTTCAGCCCCGCCGAAGGTATCATCGGCGCTGTGGTCACTCTGGAGGGCAACCATCTTTCTGAAGACCTGGTGGAAAGTATTACCCTGGGTACCATCCCGTGCTCCATCATCGGCTTTGGGCCCAATTCTGTGCGGGTATGGGTTCCTGCCAGGGCAGAATCAGGGAAGTTTAGCATTCAGACGAAAGGAGGTATAGCCCAGAGTACCTCTGTTTACCATGTCTGGTACCCACCGGTGATTTCAGGCGTGGACAAACTGAGAGAGCGGGTAGGCGGAAACCTTACGCTTTCCGGATCAAACTTTGCCCCACAGGCTAGCCGTAACAGCGTCTTGTTTGGGGAAAAGCCTGCTCAGGTGCTACAGGCAAGCGAAACCCAACTGCTGGTCCGTATTCCGGAGGGAGCCACTTCTGGTCAGGTAAACGTGACCACGCCGGGCGGAACAGCTTCCCATGGATTTGAGATCATTCCAGCTCCCGTGCTCACCCAGATCAAACCCGCCTCGGCCAGCATGGGGTCGGTAGTGGAACTCATGGGGCAGGAATTCATGACCCTGAACCAAACCGACACCGTGTATTTTGCCGGAGTGCAAGCGGCTGTTTTAAGTACCTCGGCTTCTGTGCTGAAAGTTCGGGTGCCCAGGGGAGCCGTCACCGGGAAGGTTACCGTTGCAGGTGCCGGCGGCAGAGCCGAGGCGAGCTTCCAGGTGGAGGAACTTACCCCAGACCAAGCCATCCAAATCTACCCTAACCCCACCCCAGACCGGCTTACCGTAGATTTCATCAAAGCAGACTTTGACGTGCAAGCTGTACAGGTCTTTGACCTGGCTGGCAAGCTGCTAATATCTGCGCCTATTGCAAGTTCCCAGTTAGCCCAGGTGGAAATCAACCTTGACTCCTCTCCTACCGGCATCTACGTTCTGGTAATTCAAACATCCAGAGTGAAAGTGGTGAAACGGATCAACCTTCTGTAGAGGGAGCTTTTTCTTTCTCTAAAAGATAAAGCCAAGGCTCCACTCCTTGGCTTTATTTTTTTGAGAAAGTCAGGTTGATGCATGTACCTCCTTAGTTCAAGTCAACTGATTTCAAGCCGTTTAACAAAAAACACGCTAAAAACTTACTTCATGCAATTTGCTGCGCAAAAACACTGCGCACCTACCTTTTCTCTTTGCCATAGTTCACCACTTACCTATTGAAAACTATGGCAAATACTTCTATCCTCACCGGCAAAGACCTTCTTGCCTTGGGGTACCCTGAAGGAAAGACGATTGGCATTAGCCTTCGCCTGATGGCGCAGCATTACCACCACTTTTCTTTAGAAGATCAGATTCGGCTTACGGCTCAGGTTCTGGCAAATCCAGCGGAGTTTCTGACGCACGAAAAACTTGCTTCACTGGCCGAGGCGCTGACAGAACAAGTAAATCCCGGTGTTATCCCCTTGCACGAAGCTCCGCTGCCCTTTGCAGTGTACGATGGGGCGGGGATTCAGGAGGGCGCCAAACGGCAGATGGAAACGGCCATGCGCTTGCCAGTGGCAGTAGCCGGTGCCCTCATGCCCGATGCCCACCAGGGCTATGGCTTGCCCATTGGCGGGGTACTGGCTACCCGTAATGCGGTGATCCCCTATGGCGTGGGCGTAGACATCGGGTGCCGAATGTGCCTTACCCTCTACCCTGCCCCATCTGGGTTTATAGACCAGAACCGTGGGCCATTAAAGAAGATTTTGGTGGATAACACCCGCTTTGGAAGGGCAACGTTTCAGAAGCCTATGGACCATGCCGTAATGGACCGAGCAGAGTTCACCGAGATTCCGGTGCTGCGCAGCCTGAAAGACCGTGCCTTTTCTCAATTGGGTTCTTCAGGGGGCGGAAACCACTTTGTGGAGTTCGGGACGGTTGCCCTCCCCGATGCTCAGAATGAATTTGGGTTGCCTGTGGGCGATTACCTGGCGGTTCTTTCCCACTCGGGTTCGCGTGGATTGGGGGCCAACATTGCCGGATACTACACCAAACTGGCCATGCAGAACTGCCCGCTGCCCCAGGAGGCCCGCCACTTAGCCTGGCTGGACCTGACCACTGAGGCGGGTCAGGAATACTGGCTCGCCATGAACCTGGCCGGTGACTACGCCAGCGCGTGCCACCACCAGATTCATGACCGTCTAGCCAAGGCTTTGGCCCTGGAACCACTGGCGAGGGTAGAGAACCACCACAACTTCGCCTGGAAAGAACAGGATGCCAATGGTCAGGAGTTGATTGTACACCGCAAAGGCGCCACCCCCGCCGGCATGGGTGTGCTGGGAATTATTCCGGGTTCTATGACGGCTCCCGGCTATATTGTGCGGGGGCGCGGAACAGCCGCCTCGGTGAACTCTGCCTCGCACGGAGCCGGACGCCAGATGTCCCGCACCCAGGCTAAGAACACGCTTTCCGCGGCCCAGGTACAGCGGCATTTACAGGAAGCAGGCGTTGACGTAATCGGGTCCGGACTGGATGAAGCTCCCATGGCATACAAAGACATTCGCCAGGTGATGGCTGCGCAACAAGATTTGGTAGAAGTCGTGGGAACCTTCTCGCCCAAGATTGTGCGCATGTGCGGCGATGAGCAGTATTTAGAGAATGATTAATAAAAAGGAAAGCCTCCCCTGGCACGATTAGCCAATGGGAGGCTTTACTTTTTTAAGTACGGGTTAGTTTCACCCTTTGCTTCAATTCACCGTAACCTCATACACCCCGCCTTTGTAAAGGCCCATGTACAGCCTGGTTTGGTTACCAGATTTAACCTGCACCATGTCCCACACCCCTCCAAACAGAGTTGCGTCCTTATGCGCAAATTCTTCCCAATTGGCTCCACCGTCTCGGGAAATGTAGAGGATAAGCGGCTGCGGATGATCAAAGTTCTTTAGCCAGCTAGCCGCGTAAATGGTTTTATTGTCTGTTTCGTCTATTTCAACCCCAAAGTAAAAGCGGGCTTTGTGGTCATCGTGCTTGATGGTAGTCCAGGTAGCGCCATTGTCGGTGGTTTTGATGATACCGTCTTCCCCGCCAATGAGTAAAGTATTGGCATTAGTCTTATCAAAGGCAATATCCTTGGCTACACTGGGGGCCGGCAGCAGACCTTGCCAGCTACTCCAACTTTTATGAGCCTGGGAGTATTTAAAAAGGGTAAAGCTTTCTATTCCATTCTGTCCGCCAGACCAAAGATCCCCGTTCAAAGGGTTCGCCTGAACAAAATCCAGCCCCGATCCCAAGCCCTGCCATTCTCCTTGCAGGGGTGTCCAGGTACTTCCCAGATCGGTGGATTTGGCAATGACCGTGTTCCCTACCGCAAGTATTTCCTGGCTGTTTTCCAGGTAGAAGAAATTGTTCAGTGATTCTGGAAAACCACCGCCAAAATTGTTTGCCACCTCCTGAAAAGCAGCACTGCCACCCACCTTCTTATAGATTTTATACGTGGTCTTGCTTTGGTTTGAGCCGGCGGCAAGGATAACGTTGTTTGGCAGGAAGACCATAGTCTTGACAATCTCCCCCTGTAAGCCTACCGGCTGCCAATCTGCTGCTCCGGTAAGATTTCTGGAAAACAATCCATTATCTGTGGCAGCATACAGGAACCCATCTTTTGTCTTCAGTTCATACACGATTCTGTTCGCCAATCCAAAATTTTTGAAGGCAACAGGTTGGGGCTCGCCAATGGTTTCTTCGTCGTCCTCGCTACACCCCATCAGGAAGGTGAAAAGGATAAATACCTTGAGCAGCAAATAACTTTTCTTCATTTCATTAACTTATAAGAACTACTAAAAAGAGCCTTCTGCCCAAAGAATGGTTGCATACCACTGTTGTCTTCTGGTTGCTTGCTCGGCTTAGCTGCATTGAGAGAGTTGAATAATAAAGCAGTAGAATTTGAAAGCTGAACTTATAGAAGGTATCCTATTGCTGAAGCTGTATTCCTCTCCCCAAAAAATTTTCAAAAAAATTCTTCTCCTCTTCATCTGCGCAAAAAGACTGCGCAGGAGCCCTCCACCTTTGTATCGTTCACTAACCACAAAGGCGATGCGATTCAACGTATTCAAAGCAAAAGAAACCGAGACCCTGAACCATGAGGGAGCCTTGGCCTGGAAGCTGGGCCCAAAAGCAGAGCTGTATGCCGCCACGGTAACAGCTTCGTTGCAGGACTCTTTCTATCAGACCGCTACTGCCCGTCTGGAGCAGTTGCAGGTGCTGGTGGCCCAGAACGAACCGGAGTTTGTAGCAAAACTGGCCCTCTACGCCCGAACGCACATGCACCTGCGCAGCGTTCCTTTGGTGCTGTTAGTGGAACTTGCCTTGGTACACCGCGGCGATAACCTGGTGAGCCGGGCCGTGGCCCAGACCCTGCAGCGCGCCGATGAAATCACCGAGTTGCTGGCGTATTACCAGTTCCGTAACGGGCGTACCGGCACCAAGAAGCTGCACAAGTTGTCCAAGCAGTTGCAGCGGGGTATTGCCATGGCTTTCAACCGGTTTGATGCCTACCAGTTTGCCAAGTACAACCGGGAGGCCGAGATCAAACTGAGAGATGCCTTGTTTCTGGCCCACCCGGTGCCCAAAGACGCGCAGCAGCAAACCATCTTCAATCAAATCGCCACCAACACCTTGCCCACTCCCTATACCTGGGAAACCGAGTTGTCGGGGCTGGGGCAGCAGCAGTTTGACTTTGCCGAGGAAAAGGCATTGGCATTCTGCGCCAAATGGGAAGAACTCATTGACAGCGGCAAACTGGGGTACATGGCCTTGTTGCGTAACCTGCGTAACATTCTGGAGGCCGAGGTATCGGCGGCCCACATTCAGAAAGTGTGTCAAACGTTGGCTGATCCCGTGGCGGTGCAGAAAGCCAGGCAGTTGCCCTTCCGGTTTCTGTCTGCGTACCGGGAGGTACAGGTGCTAAAGTACCCAGACACCGCACGCGTGCTGGATGCCCTGGAACAAGCCGTGCAGCACAGCGTGCGCAACCTGCCCGGCTTCTCGCAGGAACAGAAGGTGGTGGTGGCCTGTGACGTATCGGGATCCATGCAGAAATCCATTTCGCCTAAAAGCAAGGTGCAGCTGTATGACATCGGGCTGATGCTGGGCATGCTGTTGCAGCACCGCTGCGAGCGTGTGGTTTCGGGCATGTTCGGTGACACCTGGAAGGTCATCAATCTGCCTCGCGGACGCGTGCTGGCCAATGTGCAGGAGTTCCATCGCCGCGAGGGCGAGGTAGGTTACAGTACCAACGGGTACCTGGTGTTGCAAAACCTTAGGAAATGCAAGGTGCAGGCAGACAAAATCATGTTCTTCACCGATTGCCAACTGTGGGACAACAGCGGTTACCAACGCAGCCTCACCCAGGAATGGAAACTGTACAAAGCCCTGTACCCCAGTGCCCGCCTGTACCTCTTCGATCTGGCCGGTTACGGCTCCTCGCCTCTCAACCTATTACAGGAAGACGTCTTCCTGATTGCCGGTTGGTCAGACAAGATCTTTGAGGTGCTGCAGGCCATTGAAAACGGCGCAGATGCTCTGGAAATGGTGGAGAAAATGGAAGTGTAGCAAAGTTGATTTCCGGCCTGTTTCTGCAAAACCGGCCGGAAACGGGGAACGCAACAGAGACAAGGCAGTGCCTTGTCTCTACAAACAAACCAAAATTGATGACAGAATAGAAGATAAGGAAAGGTGCCGTAGGTGCGTGATACTTCGTGGTAACGTCTTTGGACAAAGCAGGTTCGAACCCTGCCCGCTGGCAACAGCGGAAAGCACGTGCCGCTTGTAGCCCTTTCTATTTTAAAGCTAATTTCAGAAAACAAAGCAAAAACGAGCGGTGCCGTAGGTGGGAGTTACTTCGATCTGATATCCGTGTGTCGGGGGTTCGATTCCCTCCATTTCCCCTCGGGGAGGTGTAGCTCAGCTGGTAGAGCAACGTACAGTCTCCTGCCGCCTGTTGCCCGCTCGTTCTTTGTTTTTGTTCTACAATTGAAAAAATAGCCAGGAAACGGTGCCGTAGGCAAGAGTTACTTCGATTCAGGTTCGGGAAATGCAGGTTCAAATCCTGCTCTTTCTTGCTGTGCTTCAGGCGGAAAGATAGTGTAAGGGTAGCACGCCAAAAAGTCTCTTACCGGCTGTTGCCCGTTTCTCTGGTTATGTATCAAACTGCTACAATAACAAAGCAGATCTGTTTTGGCCCTTTTTTCCAGAAATCAGGGCTAAAACAGATCTGCTTTGCATTTGCCCGGCGTAATCCGGCTCAGGGCTGTTAGCTAAACTCAAACTTTGGAGCCAGACTTCACGCTCCTTCCGGTTTAATTCCCCCCGGCCCGTTTCCGTTCTTCTTCTGAGCTGGTTTCCCGTTTGGTGGCGGCTTTCATTTTCCGGTTCCCGAAATTTCTGGAGTACGTGAGCCGCACTACGCGTGGGTCTGAGAAAACTCCGTCAAAATCTGAGTATAGGTTAAGATCCTTTAAATCGGACAGCAGCCTGAAGCGCCGGGTCCAGAATATATCTTCTATGGCTAACCGCAGCACTCCCTTTTCATTGGGCAGTTCTTTCTGCAAACCGGCGTTGAGGGACCCAAAGGGTTTTCCGTAGGCGATGCCCATGGGCCTGCGGGAAAGGTAAAAGCCAGAGAGCTCCGCCGAAAAGGATTTAGGCAGCTTGAAACTCTGCGAGATATTGACGCTGGCGAAACCGCCGTTGATGGTGACTTCCTGGCCATCGTAGAGCCCGGTGTTGCTGATCCAGATGCCCATCAGGTTGCTCTGGATCTGCCACCAGTTGGTGGGGCTCAACGGGAAAGAGAAATTGAGGGAGAAGTTGTGCGCGTACTTGAGGTTCTCTGCCCGGGCGTATTGTTTGTTGGTCTCGGGGTCCAGGTGCAGTTGCCAGGCCACAATGGGGGTTTTATCATAGCTGTAGCCCACAGAAAGCAGGTAGCTGTCCAGGAAGCGGTAGGTGCCCTGGTAGGCATTGGTGATGGTGGGCCGCAGGTTGGTGTTCCCTGACAGAAACGAATTGGGATCAATGAAAAAGACGAAGGGCGCCAGGTTGTTGTAGGTGGGCCGGGTGATCCGGCGGCTATAGGAGACCTGCACACTGCTTTTCTTGGTCAGATCCCGCGACACGAAAATACTGGGGAAAAAATTTCCGTAGCGTCTGTCTACAATGCGCTGGCGCTCAATGGTGGCCAAATCTGTGTGGGTGTACTCATACCGCAGCCCGGTCTGCAGCTTGATTTTATACGGGAGCTGGTGCCTGACATTGAGGTAAGCAGCGCCAATATCTTCTAACATACGAATATGCTGGCTGAATTCAGGGTTGGGCTCCCACACGCCATCCCGGTAATTCTGCACCTCCACTTTGTTCCGCAACTTGGAGAGGGTCACCTTCACCCCGGCCTCCAGGGAGGTATTTTCAGCCAGGGAATTGCGGTAATCCAGTTTACTTACCCACAACTTGATGGGGGTGGTTTTCTCCATTCCCAGTTGCTCCTCCATCCGCTCCGCAGATTCATACCATTCATAATTGAAGGTGTAATGGTGCGGATTTCGGTCATGGTAATAGAGGTAATCGGTGTCAATAGTGATTTCCTGGTTCTGGGGGAGTTTGTGGGTCAGGTTGAGGTTGCCCATCAGGTGGCGCCAATGGTTCACCTCCCGGTGCTGCGTCCGGACCACCGACTCCAGGTTCCCGTTGATTCGGGTTTCCGAAGTCCCTACTTCGTCTTTCGGTCCGGTATCCCATCGGTCACTGAACCCAGACACCAACCCGCTGAGAGTGGTTTTGGGCGTAAGGGTGTAGTCAAACCCCACCCGCCCGGTGTGGTTGGTGGTCACCGGTTGCCTGCTGTTGAAACTGCTGGTTTGCGTCACCTGCCCCTGATGTGTGGTTTGCCGGAAAGTTTCTATGCCGTTGTATTCATGATCCCGGCTGAAGGAATAATCAGAGTAGAGATTCAGCTTTTCGGTTCTATGGTTCAGGTTGAAGGTACCGGCTGGTTTTTCGTACCAGCCGTATCCCATGGTGAGGGAATAAGCGCCATTGGTGCCATAGTTTTCATTCTTTTTCAACACCAGGTTGATGATTCCGGCGTTTCCTTCGGCATCGTACTGGGCCGAGGGAGTGGTGATGATCTCAACCTTCTCTATGTTACCGGCGTTCATGCCGCTCAGCATCTGAAAGATAGAGGAAATAGGCACACGGCTTTGTTTTCCGTTGATCATCACAATCACGCCATCTTTCCCGCTGATACTAATGGAATTGCTCTGTCGGTTGAGGGTGATACCCGGGGAACGCTCCAGCACATCTAGGGCCGTGGACCCCGCCGACACGATGCTTCCCTGCACGTTCACCACCAGACGGTCCAGTTGCTGCTCAAACAAGGGTTTCTGGCCCACTACCTGCACTTCCTTCAACTGCGTGCTTCCGCCGGGAAGAACCAAATGGATTACCTTCTTGCCACTGGGCGCCTCGGGCACCGTAAAAGCCGGACTGAAGGTTTTCCCCGATCCCACCATGGAGGCCGCCAACAGGTATTTGCCAGGTTTGATGTTCTCAATCAGGTACGTGCCGTTGTCCCCGGCCAGTACCCCTTTCACCAAAGCCGAATCAGTGGCGTTTAACAGCAGCACATTGGCGAAAGGCGTTGGTTCACCGGCCGCTTCCTCCACCCTCCCTGAAACCGAGAACTGCCCAAAGGCGCGGGAGCTACACAGCAGACCGGCAACAACACAAAGGCAACGGAAAAGAAAAAAAGGTTTCATAGATCAGCCAGTGGAAATTCCGGGAAGCAGATGCATTAAAACCAGGAACAGGTTACTTGGGGCAGTAACCCTCAGAGAGACGCGTTAACCAAATTTTGAAGCAGTTTTTTGATTCCAGTTCATGCCCTGGGAATGCCTGTAAAAGGAACCAACGAAGGCCAATGGAGAAGTCTGCTCGTTCATAAGAGCAGAAAGGAGGCGGGAATGCAGAAACAGGAAATCTGTTGTCTGCCAGAAGGTTACATAACAAACCTACTCAAACAAAATAGAATTTAAAACAGATAAGATAAGAATTTATCTATCTTTTTCTAAAATAGTTCATAGTTGAACCTGAGAGAAACAGAGGAAGGGATGAGCGAAATTGTTTCGGGCCTGTTTTCTCTAAAACAGGCCCGAAACAGTTGTGCCTACTTGGCGGCTACCGTTAGCCCCGGCCAGGTATCGGTACGGAAAGGCGAGGCCGGGAGACCCGCTCCGTTGTACAGGTTCACACTGGGGTTGTTGGCCCAGCCGTACCGCACGGCCACCGGGTTGGGCACCTTGGGGCTGGTCACCACTACTTCATTGCCTACTATCTTGGCATCGGCCCAGTAGTATTTCTTATCTGCTCCGGCAATGGCAAAGCCGGTGAGCGGTTTTCCGTCTTTGGCCTGCAGGCCACCATTGGTATGCTGGAAGGTAAGCCTGATGCTGTTGCCTTCGGTTTTCATACTTTGGTACAGCGGCCCGGAAAAAGGGATTTTCTTGCCGTATGTCTGCGCCAAAGCGGCCAAGGCCAGCCGGTACCCTACGTCCTGCTTGTTTTTGGGGTGGATGTCTTTCTCCTCGCCCAGGTCAATGGCAACGGCCATGCCGGTGTGGGGCAGCTTCAAGGTCATGAGCTGGGCTTCGCGCAGCTCGGCCCAGTCTGAGTCAACGGGTTCAGAGGTAGGAGCCATGAAATTAGCCAGCTGCACAAAGTAGAAAGGCAGTGCGGGGCGGTTCCAGCTTTTGCGCCAGTCATTGATAAGCGTGGGAAACAACGTACGGTACTGGTATGCCCTACCGGCATTGCTTTCGCCCTGATACCAGATCACGCCTTTTACCGGTACGCTGGTAAACGGATACACCATGGCGTTGTACAGCACCGTTGGTTGGTTTGGCCCCAGCGGGTTTGTTGGAGCAGCCGGAAGCTCAGCTAAACGTACCCCGGGTTTGTATTTCCAATCTCCCGTAAGCGGCTCTTTCTCGCCGGCCGCATTTGCCAGGTATATTTCCTGCGCATTGCCGTAAATGCCACCCCCGTTTTCTTTGTCACTCACGCGAACGGTAACCACGTTTTCGCCGGCTTTCACCAGGTGGGCCGGCACTTTGTACAGGCGCGGTTTATCCCATCCCTCGGTGGCGCCTACCTGTTCGCCGTTGAAGAACGTGATTTCGTCATCGTCCACCGGTCCCAGGCTTATCGTTAGTTCTTTCCCGGCCCAGGAGGCAGGGACCGTAACGGTACGCCTCACCCACAGGATGCCGTCAAACCCGGGCAGGCCCTGATTTTCCCAAAGCCCGGGCACTTTGATCTGGTTCCAGGAGCTGGTATTCAGGTCTGTTGCAGCCCAGGCGGCCCGCCCCTGCGCATAGCCGGCATCTTTGCTGTTAATCAACTTCCTGAAGTCAAGCTGAGCCTGCTGATAGTCAGCCAAGATCGTTTCTTGGGTTTTGCCCGTGCTGGCCACTTTTTCTATGTCCTCTACCTTGCTTGCAAACTCGGGCATGGATTTGAGGGAGGAGCCGCTGGTCCAGGCTTCGGCTATGGTGCCACCCCACGAGGTGTTGATGATCCCGATGGGCACGTTCAGGTTCTTGTGCAGCTCCCGCCCGAAAAAATAGGCCACCGCCGAAAACTTCTGCATGGCCTCCGGAGTGCACACCTGCCACCCGCCGGTACTTACCTGGGCATCTTTCAAGGGCGAAAAGCTGGAATTCTTGTCTACCTGCAGCAACCGGATGTCTGGGTAATTAGCGGCAGCGATTTCCTGGGGTGCGTTCCTGATGTCCCCGAACATACCGGTGGGCCACATTTCCATGTTGGACTGCCCGGAAGCCACCCACACTTCGCCAGCCGCCACGTTTGTAAGGGTGAGCTCTTCGCCATCATTGAACGAGATGGTAAAGCCCCTGCCTGCCGCCGGGGTGGGCACCGTCACCTGCCAGTTCCCGTTCTTGTCGGCCTGGGTGGTGTATTTCTTTTTGTTCCAGGACGGGGACACCGTGACGGTTTTGCCCGCAGCAGCGGTACCGTGAAATGGCACTTTGTCTTTCTGCTGGAGCACCATGTGGCTGCTGAACACCGCCGGCAAGGTCACTTTTGCCTGCGCCAGGTGTTGCTGAAACAATAAGCCCGACAGTACCAGTAAACTGCCTTTCAGCCAGGGGGAAGTCTTGGGTTTGTTCATAGAGGATGGGTTGAGTCTTTCATCAGGATTGTTTCTGCGTTCTTTTCCGTAAAACAGCACTGAAACAGAAAGATACATATTATTCAATTTCTTGCCAGTTTACTCGCAAAGTCTTGAAGGCATTGGGTCTCAGAGAAGTGCTTGCCTTTCTTCTGCATCTCCTGTCAGGCAGCAAGATGATTATGACAGGATGGAAGGTGTGAGTTTCTCTTTCGGCTGAGGTTCAGAACTTCTTAGAAAGATACGCTTGAGTATATCCCTTTCACTTCTTTCTTCCGGTCAGAACTAAGCCAAAGAAAAAGCCTTTCAACAGGGCTGCTGAAAGGCTTTTTCGTTATAAACTCAGTTCTGATTAAAACTCCTGATCACCGAATCTCTCATAGAATTTGGGCAGCGGATTCAGTCTGGTGTTTTGCCGTTGGTGCCAGTACGGGTAAATAGTGGGGATCTCGCTGGCGGCATCCAAGCGTTTTACCTGGTCAAGGGTGAGGTTCCAGCCCACGGCGCCCAGGTTCTGCTTTAGTTGTTCTTCGTTGCGGGCTCCTATGATGATGTTGGCCACGGTGGGGCGTTGCAGAAGCCAGTTCAGGGCTACCTGGGCCACGGTTTTGCCGGTTTCCTCGGCTACTTCGTCCAAAACATCAATGGTGCGGTAAAATACTTCTTCGTTCACCACGGCTTCGGGTACCGGGCTGCCGCCTTGTGCCACCCGACTGTCTGGGGGCAGAGGCTGGTTGCGGCGGTACTTCCCTCCTAATCTTCCGGCGGCCAGCGGCGACCAGACAATGGCACCCACGTTCTGGTCAATACCCAGCGGCATCAGTTCCCACTCGTACTCGCGGTTAGCCAGGGAATAATACACCTGGTGGGCGATGTAGCGGTTCCAGCCGTATCGCTCCGAAACCGAAAGCGATTTCATGAGGTGCCAGCCCGAAAAATTGGAAGCCGCAATGTACCGGATCTTTCCGGCCTGGATCAGATCATCCAGGGTACGCAGGGTCTCTTCCACGGGCGTGTTGCCGTCAAACCCGTGCATGTGGTAGATGTCAATATAATCGGTGTTCATGCGCTTGAGGCTACCTTCCACCTGCTGGATTAAGCGGAAACGCGACGAGCCCTGGTTATTGGGTCCTTCGCCAAACGGGAAAGTGCCTTTGGTGGAAATCAGCACCTGATCGCGCCGACCGGCGATGGCTTTGCCCAGGATCTCCTCGGCCAACCCCTGGGAGTAGGTATCAGCGGTGTCAAAGAAGTTCACGCCTGCCTCCAGGCAAAGATCCACTAAACGGGTGGCTTCGTCTACCTGCGTACTGCCCCAGGCCTTGAAAAACTCGTTGCCACCGCCAAAGGTAGCCGTACCAAAACTCAGCACCGGAACCATCAGTCCAGATGCGCCTAGTTGTCTGTATTCCATGGGAGATGATGTAATGTTTTGGGTAAAGAAACGGGATTTATTTTCAGGAGTTAAGATGCCCGGGAGAAAATGCCACCAAACAGCACTTGCTTCCTCTCCTGAATGAATCTGCCCGCGCTGTTTTCAAGGTGTTTACAGGAAAACAAGTTTAAAATCCTCTAAGCGCTGCCTGCCTCTTTCTGCTCGGGTGTTGAATTGAATACAGTCTGCTGTTGCAAACCCGGTTTTAAGAAAATAGCCCTAAAACAGAAAAGGGACTAAGTGCTCTGTAGAACACTTAATCCCTCTTAGGTACTGCTGTCTTCTCACCAGAAGTGAAAAGACTTTGAAGTTGATTTAGAATATGTAGCGGATGGTACACCACGGAATCACCTCCTGTTGCAACTTCCGGAAGTCATTGATCCAGCCGGCTTTTAACTGATACTGGTAGCGGATGTTGATGCCCCCAAACTGGCTTTTCTTGGATTCCTGAATTTCCGGAGCCCAGATCAGGTCTTCGGCTTTGGGGTTGATGGAAAGGTTGATGTTGTGCTGCCACTGGTTATGGGTAAGGAAAATGACCTCGCAATCCATCTGCTTTTTCAGGTTAGGGTGCACCACCTCGTTGAGCTGCTCAAACAGTTCGCGGTAATCGTCCAGCCAGCCTTCGTAGACAATCACCGGCGAGAAGTTGACGTGCACGTCATAACCGGCCTGGTAGAAGTCGTTGATGGCGGCTAACCGTTTCTCCAGACTGTCGGTGCGAACGTCTACCAGCTTGCTGACTTTGCGGGGCAACAG
Source organism: Sabulibacter ruber (assembly GCF_017355955.1). Lineage (GTDB taxonomy): Bacteria > Bacteroidota > Bacteroidia > Cytophagales > Hymenobacteraceae > Nibribacter > Nibribacter ruber_A. The sequence continues at coordinate 238,758 of NZ_JAFFID010000003.1, forward strand.
ACTGAACCGGATGCGGGTTTTGCCCTGCGGGTCATAGGTGAGCATCTGTGGGTTCACAAACTTGGTGGCGAAGGTGGCAAATGCCTTGGGGTGCTCCCTGAAAAAATGCACCGCCGTTTCTACGCTGTCTGAGATGGAGGCATCCACGGATACGTCTGAGTTACAGCCAATGTCATAGGTGTAGAACTGGGCATGCGTCTGGTTGGGCACTTTGGGCCAGGCTTGCTGCTGCACGTGTTTGTCTACCGCCAGCAAGATTTCCTCGGTGTTGGTGAAGAGCGTGATGGGGTTCACGGCCTTGTTGCGGTCTACGTAACAATAGGCGCAGGCGCCCATACACCCGTTGGCCAGGCTAGGCGCAATGAAATCTGAACTGCGTCCGCTCTCGCGGCACACCAGCGTTTTAAGGCGCCCCAGCACCAGCACATTGGATTTCACCTGGTAGTGGTTTCCCTCTAGTTCGGGCAAACGGTTGTGCTGTTTAATCTCCTGCTGAATAGCCTCTGGGTAAGTGAGCAGAGCCCTTTTCCCGCGTTCGTTCAGGGCATCGGGCGTGTAAAGAATGGTGGAAGGATTGAAGTGCTGCATACCCTTTCTTAACAGTTAAACCACCTTTCGAGTTCAGGCAAATAATTATACAACTCCTTGATTTCCAGTATTTTAAAATGTTTTTCCAAAACTTAAAATTGAATCATAGAGGCTACAGGAATGTTCTTTTACTAGCAACAGAAAAGCTCTTTTTAGGGCATTTTGTGAGGCTTTACCCAATTATAGATCTGAGGAAAGTAGAAGAATGGAAACCGTTCAGGAGAAAGTAAGCCCAACCATAGCACCTCGCCCCGCCAAGCTCTGGATGCCCAAGCAAGTGTTGATTACCCCGGCTGCGTTAGACGAACCCTGGGGAAGGCAGATATACGAGCATGTCATCTCATTGGGCCTGCCGGTACAGGAACTGAAGCAAAACCGGATTACGGGCCTGCGCGGGGAAGACGAACGCGAAACGTACCGCAAAGCCAAAAGCACACTGGCCATTGTGACGGCTCCGCCAAGCGCCCTCAAACTACAGCCTATTCCGCCCTCCGCCGACTGGCAGTTTCACCTGGCCGAAGGCTGCCCTGCCCACTGCCAGTATTGCTATTTAGCCGGAAGTCTGCAGGGTCCGCCGGTGATCAGGACCTTCGCCAACTTACCTACCATTCTGGAGAACCTGACCAACTACCGCCAACCGGGAAAGGTGACTACGTTTGAGGCAAGCTGTTATACCGATCCGTTGGGGATTGAGCACCTCACCGGTAGCCTGGCCGAGACCATCCGCTTTTTTGGTGAGCAGGAAGACATGCACCTACGATGGGTTTCCAAGTTTGACCAGGTAGACGGGCTGCTTTCCTTGCCGCATAACGGGCATACGCACCCCAGAATCAGCCTGAACGCCGACTTTATCTCCCGCAGAATGGAAGGCGGCACGGCCTCTATGGAAGCCCGTTTGGGCGCCATCCGGAAACTGGCCTTGCCAAAAGCTGAGGGCGGAGGAGGCTACAAAGTTGGCCTGGTGATTGCCCCTATCATGGCCATTCCAGATTGGGAAGAGCAGTACACTCATTTGCTGGACAGGCTGGAGCAAACCCTGGATTTCCCCTGTGACATTACGTTTGAGTTGATCAGCCACCGGTTCACGCCGGGTTCCAAAGCGCTGTTGCAGGAGTGGTACCCTAACACCCTCATTGACTTTGACGAGACCAACCGGTCTATGAAGTTCAATAAGTTTGGCGGCAAGAAGTACGTGTACGATGCCTCCACCATGGGCATGCTCCGCAGTTTCTTCTACTCAGAATTGAAGAAACGCTTCCCCAGTGCTCCTGTTCTGTACTGGACCTAATAGCCGGTTGGTGCTCATTCAATGCCGGAGCCTATTTTCTAGCAAGATTTCTGAAAAGTAGCCCTTAAACAGGCGAACTACACCTAAGAAAAGCCCGCCAAGTATACTGGCGGGCTTTTTTCGTGCTTGGCGTAACACCAACTACGCGCCGTTCTGCCGAAGGTAAGTATGTCGTATTTGTACAAGCCTGCCAACTTGTGTACGCCTACTTTTGGGTTAAAAGAAATAAATCCTTAGCTTAATCCAACATGAAAGCCGAGATTTTCAAACCCAGTCCATCGCTCAGCCGGTACATTGATAACTACATGCTGGTAGATATCAACTGGCAGGATACCGCATCTGTGGCTTCGGTGTGGCGGTTGATTCCGTACGGCAAGGTTTCCATGCTGTTTCTGTACGGCGATTCGCATGAGTATAACCTGACGGGTCCGGCCGATACGATGCTAAAAACCCGCCAGGCGTTCATGGTAGGGCAACTCACCCAACCTATCTGGCTGCGGTTCAGCGGACACACCCGGCTCATCAAGATTCAGTTCAAGCCCACCGGGCTGCAGCAGTTTCTGCCCATGAACATGGAGGAATTCACCAACGTACCCAGCCTAGATCTGGAAGCCGTGTGGGGCAGGGCAACCGCTACCCTTTTGGAGCAACTGCATGAGTCTGCAACGGACCAGGACCGAATCCAGCACCTCAATTCCTTTCTGGAGAAACGGTTGCTGCCCGCATCAGATATGATTGATTACGTGGATTTCACCCTGGCCCAACTGAAGAACCAGCAAGGCAACGTTTCCATCAAAAGCCTGGAAGGGCAACTGGGTATCAGCACCCGGCATCTGGAGAGATTGTTCCGGGCTAAACTGGGTTTATCACCGAAGGAAATGAGCAAGATTATCCGGCTCAATGCGGCGTTCTCAAACCTGGAGGCAAATCCGTCTACTTCGCTGACGCAGGTTTCTTATGAGGCCGGGTACTTTGACCAGTCGCACTTCTCCAGGGACTTCAAAGGAATAGCTGGCGTAAGTCCTTCTAAATTGTTTTCCCAAACCTCGCAGGAGCTTTTTGTCACGCATGGGCAGTGCTTTGTTAAGCAACAGCCCGCCCCATCTTTTTACAGGTCTGGCCTGGCTTCTTAGCTCTTCCATTGGGTCAAAAATTCAGATAGGCTCTTTCTCTTCACCAGAGAAAGACAAACCCATTTTCATCCAATCAAACACCTACCATAGCTTTAACCACTAACACAACAGGTCGGTTTTGTACAATTTAACCACTCCTCCCGCTTCTATCTTTGTAACGTTGTTAATCACTAAACCATTACAATGATGCAGACAGTAACACAAACAAGCACCAACCCGCAGGAAAGTGCTTACCGCAATTACCAGGGAGGATTTTTCAAGGTGTTGATCTCCCCTGAAGAAACTCAGGGAAGCTTTGCTTTGGTAGACATGACCCTACCCAGAGGAGTGGAACCACCGGTGCACATCCACACCCGGGAAGACGAGACCTTTTATGTGCTGGACGGAGAAATGACTTTTCACGTGGGGGAAAAAGCGATAAAAGCTGGCGTGGGAGAATCGGTTTTCTCGCCGAGGCAGGTGCAGCACCATTTTGAAATCAATACCCCCACGGCTCGGTTCCTTACCTTTATTACTCCCGGCCAGTTTCTGGAGTATTTTCTGCAGTTCAGCTTTCCGGCCGCTGAGCAAGTGCAGGTGACACCGCCGCAAGGCCCACCTCCGGCAGAACACATTGCCTTTATGACTTCTCAACTGGAAGAGAAATATGGGGTGTTGTTCCTCTAAGGCCTCAGTCCGGTTTATCCCCTAATTTTCATAAAGATGCCTAAAACCTCCATCCTCTTCAAAGCACCAACGGTAGCAGTGCACAAGCAGACTCCCATGAGGGATGGAGTGTCACTGGATTCTGCCGCTTTGCTGGTCTCGGGGAAGCAAAACATTTTCCTGGACCCCGAGGCTACTGAACTGCTGGTGGGCTATTTGCAGGTCATCAGGGCGTATTTTGGTTCTTTCCACCAATCAAGACAGGTGCTAAAAGGCTTGTTTGAACAGGTAATTGCATCCCTGGCGGCTACCCAGCAGCAACCGGGAAAACAAGTCCTCACCAACCAGGACATTTCTGATCTGATCCAGGAACTAGGTTGCCTGGAAGATTGGAAGCACCAGTATGCCCATTTGGAATAAATACTTCTGAAATAAGTCTCTTTTTGTAAAAACAGGCAGAAAACAGCTAGCGCTGGCTGTACCTTCTGCTGGTAATGCGGGTGCCCACCCTCACCGCACCTCTACGCTTATTCTTTCTCAACTCTATTTTAACCAATTGCTATTTACATCTGAATAGCCCGGCCACTTTGTGCCTTTTAAAATCGATGATCAATTCTAAAACAACCCTTAAAACTACCTCTATGAAATCTATCAACATCCTTCTGATAATGCTATTAGCCAACTTCGGATTTCTGCTGGCAGGCTGCGAAACCGATGACGCGGAAGTAAATGAAACAAAAACGAGTTACACCCTTGATGCCGAAACCTCGGTGGTGAAATGGATAGGCTCTGGTCCGGGCGTAACGCATGATGGTTCCTTTGCCGTTAGCAGCCAGAACCTGGAAGTAGTGAACGGCCAGATCAGAAAAGGAACGTTTACCATCCCTATCTCCTCTATCAAAAACTTTGACTTGCCCCCCAACCTGCAACCGGCTCTGCTGGAGCACCTAAAAAGCCCTGACTTTTTCAACATGGTTTTGTACCCGGAGGCCAGCTTTACCATCACTGAGGTGAAACCTTACAAAGGGAAAACACCGGAGGGCGTTGACGGAGCAAACTACCTCATCACAGGAGATTTCAAGATGCTGAACAAAACCCACCAAATCAGTTTTCCGGCAAACGTTACGTTCCAGGCTTCCACCCTTTCGGCCAAAGCTACCTTCAAAATAGACCGGACCAAATGGGGCATGACCTACGCCGCTGATCCTGCCTTGGGCGAGCACCACATTTACCCCGAGGTAGCCCTTGAACTGAACCTCACCGGTCGGAAACTCTAACAACCTTCTTCATGCGCCTGAAAACAGCGAAGCCACTCAGATTTGGTATCTGAGTGGCTTCACGGGATAAAGGGTGTTTATTTATTGCTGTGAATTATTTCTTGCGTTTTGGAGCACCCCATAAATTACGGGGCTGAAGTAGCGCAGATTTTCCAGAATGTAGGTCATACTGAAGAACTTGCCCGGTTCAATCTCCTTTTCCTCCGCCATGGCTTCTAACACCGCGTCAAGGGCTGCCACGTAATTTGCATCAAATTCTTCTTCTGTCATATCTAGTAAGTATGCCCCTAATATAGGCGATAATTCTTTCCTCTGCTCAACCGAGCTCAACTGCCTTCTCTGGCTAAACAGATTTAACGCCAAAGGGATTCAATGGAACACCAATGATTATGATTCATTTGCACTTGGGTTGAACTGGCCAGTTCCGTTTAGTCTGATAAACAAAGAGGTCTCCTGTCACTGGAGACCTCTCTGTCAAAAAGAAAATGTATTAGGTTACCGGTTCAGTACCAGCCTTTTGATGGTTGATTTGCCGCCAACGGTGAACCTACAGATGTAAACTCCATTGGTGTATTTTGAGCCGTCAAACTGGTATTGGTACGTCTGGCCTGCAATGGCTCTTCCGGCATGTAAGGCTTGTAGCCGCTGCCCTTGCAAATTGAAAACCTCCAGGTTAACCTCTCCCTCCGCTTCCACCGTGAAACTGATGTTAGTCTTATGGCTGAAAGGATTAGGACTGGCAATGAACGCCTCTTGGGCAGGTTTTTCGGCTAACGCAGACTTCAGTTCTGACCGTTGGCTTGCAGATAGCATTGGGGCAGACATGTACGGGATGAGGCTGGAACCGGGTATGGTCTCCATCATGCCATCAGGCTTGGTCCAGGCCACGGAGAGGTGATCTTTGAACCGGAACTCCCGCATCACCGCCTCTATGTAGTACCGGCGCCCTGCCTCCAGGTAAATCACCTCAGACTGCTGGGTAGGGAATTCGGTATACTTATCAGGCTTAGTAGCCTTGCGCACCCAGGCAATCTGCATCTTGTTAGCAGGGTCTTCGTCTGTGCTCAGCAGAAGTTCAGCCCTGTCGTCGGCGGCCAGGTAGAAGCGGTACTCCCCAGACACCGGCACGCACAAATACCCTCTTAACCGGGTGAAGTAATTCTCGCCCATGTTGGAAGGTATCATGAAGGAACTAAGGGTGTTGGTACTGGTAGGCGGCGTATCAGAGGGCAGGTGGTGAAGTTCTACAAGTTTAGAGGAGACACTGCTCCAAAGCTCATACGAGATACCACCGGTATCGGGGCAGGTCATGGTGGTGTCACCCTGTATGGTGAAAGTGGTATCCTGCATACAAGCACCCGTAGAATCTACCACCATTACGGTATAGGTACCGGGCATCAAGCCCATCACATCCTCAGTTGTGCTGCCGTTGGACCAGGTGTACGTATACGGTGCAATGCCGCCGCTCACGGTCAAGTCAATTGAACCATCGGCGGCTCCGGGTGCAGACACGTGGGTGACAGTTCCGGTCAGCATGAGATCACAGGCAACTTCCTCCTGGATGGTGAAAGAAGCCGTTTGCCGGCAGGAACCCGTGGCATCTACCACGGTTACGTTGTAAGTGCCCGCCGCTAATCCTTCCAGATCCTCGGAGGTGCTGCCGTTAGACCAGTTATACGTGTACGGAGCTGTGCCGCCGCTTACCGTTAGGTTAATGGCGCCGTCATTGGCTCCCGGAGAAGACACATTAGAAGCATCGGCCTCTATCGTCAGTACGCAACTGGAGACATTGATGGTCACAGAGGTGATGGTCTGGTTTCCGCTGCTGTCTTCGGCTACAAACGTAACCACATAAGAACCTGCGGTAGTAGGGGTCCAGTTAAAAGCCGTCTGGACCGGATTCCCTAAAACAATCCGAGGAAACAAGGATGCGCCCGCCGGCATACCCAGGGCGAAAATGGTGACCAGATCTGTTTCCGAGTCATCGGTTGCCCTTATCCTGAAACCTACCAGTTGACCTACCAGCGCCTCTATGGGCACAGACGGAGTAGGAGTAACTGTGAAGTCAAAAGCGGGTGGCGGCGGTGGCACCGCCTGTACAGATATAATGAAATCTACCACTATTTTGGCGCCCTTGGTATCTGTGATTGCAACGGCCGCATTATAAAGACCATCTTCTAAACCCATGGTTGTCCAGGTTACGAAACCCGTGGTAGGGTTCACGGTTAATCCCTCTGGGTTGGACCCGCCTCCCATCTCGGTAGAAGTGGCTAATCTATAGCTGAGCACATCTCCCTCAAAGTCAGTGGCCGGGATGGGGAACGTGGCAGCCATCTGGTCGTTTGGCAAGGTTCTGATTGGCGGCAGGGTGGCCACCGGCGAATTATTGCCCCCTCCTACCTGTACAGTGGTTTCTACCCGGTAGTTAAGATCTGAATTGTTTTTCAAGGAAACTAACCGGCAGCAGCTGCTGAAATTTGCGGTATAGGTACCTTCTTCTGAGTAGGTATGGGTAAACGTTGCCACTCCATAGAACCAGTCCTGCGCCTCATTGACTGCCGTTACCAGTAAGGGAATATCGCGGGAGGAGCCGTCTCCAAAAGAAAAATCAACATCGGGCACCAAGGTGGATCCAACTTCCGGGTTCCCAAAGTAGCCACTCCTATATGCTTGCGAAACTTTGAACTCTATTGTTTTGGGCCCCACCACCCGCCAGGAAATACTCCCATACCTAAAATGGGATGCCTGGACATCAATGAACGAGACCAGAACCAAGCAAAAAACAAACAAGAATTTCAGATAGGAGTTTACCCTACCCTTCTCTCTTGAAAGACTAAGGGTAGTTACCTTGTCATGTGAATAGCTTTGTGGGCCTAAGGAGTCAAATTCTTCCATAATGTTGATTTGATTGAGCATGTAAGGAGCTTTTCATGTTGAAATCAGAGGTACTCATGCGGGAAGGCATGCAACGGAGAATCCGGACAGGTGAGCGAGGGGGACTATAAGAGAGGTAAGCAGAGCAGAAGACGGTTGTGGCAACTTTAAATACGTCCTTGAACCTGACAAAAACAGGTTACCGGCTCGTTTAAGCCGATCTGCCGCAAGAAGGTAGTGGCAACTTAAACATGCGGGGAATAAAACACCTAAGCAGTAGATGGGAGTAAAGGGTTTTGAGAAGGTAGCCGATCACCGAAGAAAGTTCAGGCAAGAAAGTATTCATAGGACAATCTTTGAAGATAAACACCTATAAGCAAGTCATTTAATCTCAATAACACGGCTTTTTAGAAGCTGAGTCCAATTCTGTGGGATTGAACTTTGCCGTACAATCTGTTTGCTGGTAAGACCTTGTATTTGATTTGCCCAATTTATGGACAATTTCAAACCAGCCTATTTCATTATTTTAAGCTCTTGTTTTTGTACCCAAATTTCAAAAATGAAGCAAATACAAGATGAATACCCTAGCCTACTTCCAACAACAGGGCTTCTTTATCTGTTTGTGATTCAGCATAGTACAAACTGAATAAATAATTGATAAAGCTCTGGCGTTTATATGGTTTTTCTTATAAACTATTCAGCCTTTGGGTAAAAAGTAGTTTTAGTTTCTATGAAAGTAAAATTATGAAATTTCTTCACTTATCAAATGCATAATTAAACTTTATTAATAAGAGTGTGCTTTTTATTATTTGAAAGTGTCGTAAACAAGTGGACCTCCTGTCTTTTGTTCTTATGTAGGAGAAGTACTGAGCCAATGCTTTTGACTTTATAGTTGCAACCGGGCAAAAAGAAAACAGCCGCTAAGGATTCTTCCTCAGCGGCTGTTACGGTATTGTAAGATTAAAGACTCAATCAGGCATTCTCCGGAACATCAAGTTCCTGGATATAGGGTTCAATGATATCCATGTAAGGAGCCTCGGATTGGAAAGAGGCAACCACCTCTATTCCCATTTTGTTCCAAACTTCCATCAGGCGGTTTTCAAACGAGAACAGGGTAATGGCCCAGCCTTTGAATTCTCGCTGGGCAAGAGCAATACCCTTTTGCTCCAGAAGCTGGGCTTGGTTTCTGGGGGGAAGTTTATGAAAAAGCGAATGTTCTAGCATGTCAATTCTCTAAGCGGGAATACTCCCTCATAAGCTTATCTGGAATGATTTAGTTTCATCAAGCCCGGTAAGAAAGTAATCCCAAAAACAAGGGCAAACTAACTTCTAAAATGGAAATTCAAGTAACCCGAAAGTAAACAAACTATAAAAGGCTAATCTGTTTTAGACCCGTTTTCGTCAAAAATGCCTTGAAACAGACCTTCACTTAGCTTCAAAAGACATTCCTTCAGAAATACAGAATTGCTAGTCTGCGAAACTGCCCATTGTGCCGCTTTCAAAGTCTTCTATGGCTTGCACCAGTTCCTGGTTTGTATTCATCACGAAGGGGCCGTAGGTAGCCAATGGTTCTTCAATGGGCTCCCCGGCCAGCACCAGGAACGTTGAATCCTCTTCAAAGGCGACTTCAATCCCGTCTGCATCCCACCCAAAGACCACCAACTGTTTGGTCTGGGCAGCGCGGTTGCCGTGCAGTTGCACACTTCCTTTCACCACATAGATACCCACGTTGTAAGCGGCCGGCAACTGTAATTGCAGAGTCGTGCCTTTGGGTTGATGCACATCCAGGATGGTAATGGGCGAGAAAGTTTCGGCGGGACCAGAAACCCCTGCGTAGCTACCCGAGATAACCCGGATGGCCCCTTTCCCCTCTGCGGTGGCAATTACCGGGATGGTTCCGCTTCTGAGTTCCTGGTAACGGGGCGGAAACATCTTGTCTTTTTTGGGCACGTTCACCCACAGTTGAATCAGTTCCAGTACGCCACCTTGCCGGGCAAATTCCTTTTCGTGCCGTTCCTCGTGGAGCAGTCCGGCGCCAGCGGTCATCCACTGCACATCGCCCGGACCGATTTTGCCGCTGTACCCAGCCGTGTCTCTGTGGGCCAGGTAACCCTGGTACACAATGGTGACCGTTTCAAAGCCCCGGTGCGGGTGCGGATCTGCCCCCAACGGAGACTCGGTAGGCTCCACTTGCATGGGTCCGGTATGGTCAATCAGGAGAAAAGGGCTCAGCTGCCTAATTCTGGAACCAGGCATGGGGCTGGTCACCTGAAAGCCCTCCCCTACCTGTTTCTTCACACCGTCAATTACCTGAAATATCCTTCGGTTCATCTGTTATTCATTTAAATGGAGTGGCGGAGCCCGTGCTTTTCAACAGCACCTTTCCTGTTTAAAGCCTCTTTTTCTAAAATAAGCTGTAAACTACCCGTTGATGTACACCGGATGGATCATGTTTTCAAAAGAATAGATTTCATCCCACTTCTGCTGGGTGATGAGTTTGCGCTCCAGTACCACAATCTGGTGGATGGATTTACCGGTGGCCAGCGCCTCTTTGGCAATGGAGGCCGAGGTCTCGTAGCCCAACAAGGGGTTAAGGGCGGTCACAATGCCAATGCTGCGCATTACCTCTTCGCGACACACATCCACGTTGGCCACAATGCCGTCAACACATTTGGTACGCAGGGTGGTAATGGCGTTGATCATGTAGTTCATGGAGGTAAACAAGCTGAACGCAATCACCGGCTCCATGACGTTGAGCTGCAACTGACCGGCTTCGGCGGCTATGGAAATAGTAACATCGGCGCCCATCACGTAGAAAGCGGTTTGGTTCACCACTTCCGGAATCACGGGGTTCACCTTACCCGGCATGATGGACGAGCCCGGCTGCATGGGCGGCAGTTTGATCTCGTTCAATCCGGCCCGGGGACCAGATGAAAGCAAGCGCAGGTCATTACAAATTTTGGAAATCTTAAGGGCACTGCGTTTTAGCATGGCCGACACCAGCACATAGGTTCCCATGTCAGAAGACGCTTCTATCAGATCAGGTGCCAGGGTGATAGGCAGTTTGGTAATTTGAGCCAGGTAGCGCGTGCAGAGCTCTGGGTATCCCTGCGGGGCGTTGATACTGGTACCAATGGCGGTACCGCCCATGTTGCACTCCCGCAGCTTGCGTTGGGCTTCGCGCAGGTGCTTGATATCGTCGTTGATGGTGGTGGCAAAACTATGGAATTCCTGGCCTAAAGTCATGGGCACGGCATCCTGCAACTGGGTGCGGCCCATCTTCAAGACATTCTTGAACTCTTCCGCTTTGCGCAAGAAGGATTTCCGGAGGGCATCCAGGGCTTTCAGGTACACATCCACTTTCAGATGCACCGCCATCATGATAGACGTGGGGTACGTGTCATTGGTGGATTGGGAACAGTTGACGTGGTTGTTGGGGTGCAGAAACTCGTACTGGCCTTTCTGATGCCCCAGGTACTCCAGTCCGATGTTGGCGATGACCTCGTTCACGTTCATGTTCACCGAGGTACCCGCGCCGCCCTGAATCAGATCGGTCACAAACTGATCCAGGTACTTGCCGGCAATGAGTTCATCGCAGGCGAAAATGATGGCTTCGGCTAGTTTCTTGTCCAGAACTCCCAGATCCCGGTTGGCCATGGCGGCGGCTTTTTTCACGTAGGCAAACGCCACAATGAAAAGCGGCTCAGAGGCAACGGTGATTCCGGTGATGTTGAAGTTTTCCAGGGCCCTGAGGGTCTGCACCCCGTAGTAAGCGGTGTTAGGAATCTCTTTCTCGCCCAGGAAATCGTGTTCTATTCTAAAGTCTGTGTTCATCTAGTGGTCTTGGTAACAGGTGTGGGGATACCCTGTACTGTACCGCTATTAGATGAACTTTGTTTTAATTCTGCAAGGCTGCGGTAAGTACGCACTTAGAGAAGAACAGCCCCGTAAGAGTTTTAAGCTTGTTTAGGGGAAACAAGGCTTGAAACGCGCGTCAAACGGTAGAAAACTTCACTTTGATGATGGTGGTGAGATAGTCGTAGATTTCGGTGACTTCTTTGTCAAACAGGAAGGTGTTGTAGCCGTCGGCGTCTACTTTGCTTACGCGGCATCCGTTGTCTACCATCTGGAACACTACTTCTCTGATGCGCAGCGGATGACCCGCAAGGTTGAGCATACAGGTAGCGTCTTGGGCCTCTACCCTCAAAAAGAGGTGGTGCAATGCATCATCAGCGTATGAAAGCTGTTCTGTCATCTCGTGGTTCATGTAATAATAAAGTCTTCAACGCCCAAAAAGAGGGCAAGGTGCCATTTACGTCTACATTTTTTAAGCAAAGACCGCTAAATAGCTGGTTTTCTGGGTTTACTCACCAGGTACACGCCCCCAAAAATCATGGCGGCATACAGGGCTTTCTGCCAGGTAAACACGTCTTTCCCTAACCCAACCGCAATGAGGATAGCGAAAACCGGTTGCAGATAGATGTACACGCCCACCAGCGCCGGGCTGGCGTATTTCATGGCCCACACGTTGAGCAGGTACGCCAGAATAGTCATACAGATCACCACAAACGCCACCGCGCCCCAGATTGAAGCCGGGAAAGTAGCGTACTCTGGTTGTATGACCTGCGCCATCCCAAACGGAATCACCCCCACTGAACCTACCAGAAACACGCGGCTCACCACCGTGATAGGATTGTACCGCTGCATCAAGGGCTTTACCAACACCAGAAACGCCCCAAAGCAGGCGGCGTTCACCAGCATGAGAATATCGCCCAGGATATTTCCCTGGGTGTTACCGGCTTTACCCGAGATCAGCATCATGGCTCCCAGCCCGGCAATGAGAATGCCCACCATCCTGAACACCTTGATGCGCTCTTTGAGCAGATAGGAAGACAGCAGCACCACCACTACCGGCGACACCGTCTGGATAAGCGAAGCATTGATGGGCGAGGTGAGGTTGAGCCCGCTGAAGAAGGAAAGCTGGTTGAGCGTAATCCCGAACAGACCGCAGAGCACAATCCTGACCCAATCGGTTTTGCTCTGGATTTTCTCTTTCACCACAAAAACCGAGATGGCCCCAAACACCAACACGGCACTCACCACCCGTATCACAATCAGCCCGAACGGCTGCACATAATCTGGCATGATCTCCTTGGCGATGCTGTAGTTAGCCCCGTAGATGAGTGCCACCAGAAACAAGGCAGCATGCACCTGTACTTGTCTGTTCATGACCGCAAAGGTAACCTGGTACCCTTTACATCACCTAACCGGCTCACCCTGTTTTAGGGTTACTTTAATGAAATCAGGTTGAAAACAGAACCGGGTAGTTCCTTCCACTAACGTGCCATAAGGCGCATTTACCTGCATTCTCCGGTATTTATAGCATTATAACCACTCGCATTTGTACTGATAGAAGGAATCTTTCTTTAGGGAAGAAACATCACCTGGGCAAGGAATGAAAGCAGATAGAAAATGGTTTTTCCAGTGGCGGTTTACGTGTATTTACCCTTACTTTGCATGCCCATTCTGCTCTGGTCTTCCAAAGCAGCGTTAGAGGCAGAAAGCTATTTGACACGTGCTTTCGCTTTAAAACCTTTTGAAATGAGTGATGCGATCAAACATGAGTGCGGAATAGCCATTGTCCGCCTCCGCAAACCCTTAGAATATTATACCGAGAAATACGGCACTCCCATGTACGGCATCCAGAAGATGTACCTGCTCATGGAGAAACAGCACAACCGTGGGCAAGACGGCGCCGGATTTGCCAGCATCAAAATCAACGCCAAACCGGGTACGGAATACATTGCCCGGTACCGGTCAGTGAAGACCAAGGCGATTGATGCTATTTTTGGGAAAATAAGCGAGAAATACAACAAGCTGAAACGCAAGTTCCCCGAGGACGCGAAAGACATTGATTGGCTCAGACAGAATCTCCCCTTCATGGGCGATGTGTATCTGGGCCATTTGCGTTATGGTACCCACGGCGAGAACAGCGTTGACAACTGCCACCCCATGGTGCGTGAGAACAACTGGCGTAACCGGAGCCTGGCCGTGGCTGGTAACTTCAACATGACCAACGTAGATGAGCTCTTTGACGTGCTCACGGAACTTGGTCAGCATCCGCGCCAGAAAATTGACACCGTAACGGTGCTGGAAAAAATTGGCCATTTCCTGGACGAGGAAAACCAGCGCCTGTTTGACTACTTCAAACCCGACCACAACAACGAAGAAATTACCGCCCTCATTGAAGAGCACCTGGACCTGCAGCGCGTGCTGCGCCGGGCCTGCAAAGACTTTGACGGAGGCTACGCTATGGCGGGTCTTACCGGTTACGGAGCGGCCTTTGTGGTACGTGACCCATCGGGCATCCGTCCGGCCTATTATTACATGGACGATGAAGTGGTCGTGATCGCCTCGGAGAAACCGGCCATCAAAACCGCGTTCGGGGTTGATTATAACCAGATCAGGGAAATCACCCCGGGTCATGCGCTCATCATCCAGAAAAACGGGGAAGCCGCCGAGAAAGAGATCCTTCCGGCGCTGGAGAAGAAATCCTGCAGCTTTGAGCGCATCTACTTCTCCCGTGGCAACGACCCAGAGATCTACCAGGAACGCAAAGCCTTAGGCAAATTGCTGTGCCCGCAGGTGCTCAAAGCCATTGATTACGATTTAGAGAACACCGTTTTCTCCTACATCCCTAACACCGCCGAGACTTCTTTCCTGGGCATGATGGAAGGCGTGGAAGATTACCTGCGCGCGTACCGCCGCAAAGCCATTCTGGAAGCAGACGGCGATGAAGAGAAACTGGACAACCTGCTTTCTTTCCGGCCACGGGTAGAGAAACTGGTGATCAAAGACGCCAAGCTCAGAACCTTCATCACCGATGATACTTCCCGTGATGACCTGGTGGCCCACGTCTATGACACCACCTATGAAGTAGTGAAGAAAGGCGTTGACACCGTTGTGGTGATTGATGACTCCATTGTGCGCGGTACTACCCTGGAGAAAAGCATTATCAGAATGCTGGACCGTTTAGGGCCGAAGAAAATCATCATTGTGTCCTGCGCTCCGCAGATCCGCTACCCAGACTGCTACGGCATTGACATGTCTAAGATGAAGGAGTTTGTGGCGTTCAGAGCGCTCATGGGCTTGCTCAAAGACCGTAACCAGGAATGCCTGGCGCACGAGGTATATAAAAACTGCCAACTGGCCCTGAAAACCGGCGAAGCCAGAACCCGGAACTTTGTGCAGGAGCTCTACCGGCAATTCACCGCCGAAGAAATCAGCGGCAAAGTGGCCGAGATTGTCAAAGCGCCTAACGTAAAAGCCGAGGTACAGGTAATCTTCCAGACCATTGAAGGCCTGCACGAAGCCATCCCTAACCACATCGGGGACTGGTACTTCACCGGTAACTTCCCTACCCCGGGCGGTATGAAAGTGGTGAACCGCGCCTTCGTGAACTTTATGGAAAACAAAGCTGGAAGAGCGTATTAAGGTGCTAATGCTTTATTGAGTTCATGTGCTAATTATCTAGCCTTGTGATAAAAAGAAGAGAGCCGGTTCAGTTGAACCGGCTCTCTTCTTTTTATGCGTATATATTTGGCCTGTTTTACAGAAAACAACCCGAAATCGAGAGGCTAAGGTTTAATGCTGTCCTTAGTTCACCACCAGGCGTCGCACTTGCCCCTGGCTTGTTTTCACAAAGTATAGGCCTTTCTTGTAGTGGCTTACATCCAATGACTGCACGTTTTTGCCGGCATATATTTTTCTGCCGGTGGCATCCAACACATCAATGGTAACTTTTTGGCTGAAGCTGACTTTGCCGCCGTTTGCCGGATTAGGGAACAGGGTGAAATCATTCTCCTTTTCCAGTTCTTCTTTGGAGGCCGTTAACGTACCCATGACCTGGTACACTGCCACAGAGCCACTCAGTTCATTCGCCACCAGCACATAGGGTCTGCCATTAGGGCTTGCGGTGTTCGGAATAAAGAAAATCCCTTCAGGCCCCTGGTCTCCAGCGTAAGCAGTAAGGCTGCGGCTATTCCTGTAATCTACAAAAACAGGCTGGGCCGGGTTGGTGATGTTGTAGACCATTACCCCTCCTACTCTTTCCAGCCCGATGAACGCATAATTTTTACCTTCAATGGCAGCAACGGTCACACCCTCCGGCTCTGGTCCTTTGGCCCGGCTGCGGGACTTCACTCCGTTGCTTTCATTGTCTGCGTTGAAGAGCGGGGCAATGCTGGGATCGGTGGAAGTGATGCGCTCAAAATCATCACCGCTGTCGTACACCAACGCCTTGGATGTGGAGTTCCAGATGGAGAACGAACGGGAACCCAGCATGTAGAGCTCATCGTAGTCGCCATCTCCATCAGTATCGCCGTGCAGATTGGTGATGCGCAATCGGCCCAGGTTATTGTTCTGTTGCAGGATGGCGGCATTGGGGAAAACCGTAGGGTCAAGGGTAACCGCCCCCACTGTGGTGCGCTCCACTAAGCCGGTATATTCCTTTTCATCTCCTTCGTTGGCCGTAACCAGGTACGTCACTCCTCCCACGTTGTAGGAAGCAACGGCATCCGGAGTGTAGAACGCCTTTATAGGCCAGTTGGAAAGCAGCACCTGGTTGTTGTTATCAGAGGCATCAAACCCGTTGCCCAGTGCGCTCATGTCTTTGGTGCCCATGGCCCAGATGCTGGTCACAGAAGCGTTTTCCAGGTTGATCTCAGCGAAGGCGTTGTTCTCCTGAAGGGTCACCCACGCCCGGCGGGAATCTTCTGACACCGTGATGTATTCCGGCTCCAGGTCCTGCGACAGAGTGCTGGAAGCTTTGGTCTTGCGAACTCCCGCGGCTTTCAGGGTAGCTTCCTGGCTGTTGAAGCCATCAAAAAGCAAAGTGGTTACATTCGCCTGGGTAAGATTAGCTAGTCCACCAGACACATCAATGATGGTGATGGAGCCTTCGGGGTCAATGGAGTAGTCTGCATTGGGTTGGCCTTCATTGGCCGTGAGCACCTTGGTACCGTCTGGGGTGAAGGTAATCATATCGGGCAGGGCCCCTACGGTGACCTGTTTCTGGAACTCTCCGTTGGTGTTGAAGAAAACCACCGATCCGTTCAGGTGCTCGCTCGCGTTGGGCGATGCCACGGCCACCATCCCGTTTTTCACCGCCACACTGGTGATGCCGCCATACGGCTTCATGTCTACAGACTTGATGAGTTGAATAGCCGCAGGGTTGGAGAAATCTGCGATGTCCAGCCGGTCTTGCACGGCACTGGTCATGTACAACCGCTGGGTTGCCGGGTCATGCACCACAATCTCGGTGGTACTGCCGCTGGCTACGGGCTTAAAGCTGCCCACATGGTTCAGGCTGATTTCGCGGGTGGGTTGCGGGGCCAATCGGTCATTGTCTTTGAGGTAAACCGTGATGGAAGCGTTACCCGTGATGGTCAACCCTGTAGCATTCTCCAGGCTGAGCACAAAGTATTCATCCTGTTCCGCCTCGTTGTCGTCTATCACCGGAATGGTCACTACCTGCTCCGCCGGGCTGCTGCCGGTAAAGGTTAAAGTCTGCGTGGTATAAGTGATGTCTGCCGCACCAGCTGTGCTGAAAGGCGCCTGTTTAAGCACCAACTGCACCGATCCGCTGGCTGGATTCACCAGATTCATTCTAATCTGCACCGACCCAGCATTTTCGTTCACCGTCAGGAAATTGCTGGCCAGCGAGATGGTAGTGTTGTAGGTAAACGCATAGGTATAAGCCGAGAACATAGGCTGGTTTTCGGTATCCTGTACCCCACTCACCACCAGGGAATAGCTTGCGCCGGAAGTGAATGGAGCTGAGTACGTTAAGGTGACCGTTTTGCCATTACTTCCTAATGTTGCCGACTGCAATCCGGCAATACCGGTATAGTGGCTCAGTTGGGTTGCAGAGGCGGCGTTCAATTCACGGCTAAACTCCAAAGCAATGGTAGTGTTGCTGACGGTTTTAGCTGTCACCACAGAAGGCGGGCCTGGGAATGCCCAGGTAGGCCAGGTTTGGGCCGCTGTACCAGAGGCAGTGCCCACCCAGTTTGCCGGGTTCAGGATGGCCTGCTGTAGCTGGGCTTTAGAACCGGTTTGCGGTCCGTTGTAATAAGCGTTTACAGTATTGCCAGACACGTTACCAGCCGCGGTACTCAGGTTAATGGAAGTAGCACCGTCAGTTAAGCCAGCAGGCAACATAGAGTTACTGCCGCTGCACGAGGTGTTGGCAGAAACCCAGACATTGGAACTCAGGGCCGTGATGTACGCCGGATTTTGGGGAGTGCCTGTATATACCAGTACCTGGTCGCCGCTGGAGCTCAATCCAAAGCCGGAGCCAGATAAGGTTCCGAGGTTAGTGGTCAGGGCATCGTTCTGAATTCTCAGTACCGTTCCTGCCGCTACTCCTGCTGGCGGAGCCGTCCAGGTAAAGCCACCGGGGCACTGCGGCTGCGCGTTGGTGGTGTACTTGGCATCGGTGAAGTGAATCATGGTACCGGGCAGGATGTTCACCAGCGTTATGAGAGCAATCTCATCATCGGTGCTGGTGGCGTTCATGCGGTAAGCAACGGGCACCAGGTCCCCGGGCTGAAAAACTGTCTGCACGGCAATGGTGGTGAAGGTGGCACTCTGCACCGCGGGGAGGGCATTGTCGCTCAGGTCTTCCACCACATTCGCTTTCAAAGCCACAAAATAGGTCTGGTTGTTTTGCAGGCTTTGGGTGGGCACCATGGTGATGGTTCTGCCAGACACAGTAGCCTCAAACGCGACGGGGGCACCAGCCGCATTGTCTTTCCTAAGCTCTACCAGCGCAGCTACGTTCTCATTGGTGAGGGTTGCGTTATTGACCAGCCTCACATCTTCATTGAACGTTAGGGTTGGCTGAACTACCACCGGTACCTGCTGGGCACCTGTAGCAGGATTGAAAACCACCGTAGGCGCCACATTGTCTGTCCCCAGCGGATTGCCTTCCAGGGTAACATTATCAAGACGATTGTTACCCACGGTGCCACCGCCTCCCTGCTCAAAGGATATTCTCACTTTGAAGTTGGCATTGTTGTTCACGCTGGCTATCGAGGTAAAATCCAGGGTCTGCAGCGTAGGGTTTCCGTCTACCGGGGCAATGGTAGTGAAGGGAACGTACGTGGTACCATCTGTAGAGTATTCCACCACCTGCGTCCCGGCACCTGAACCTGATCTACGCGTAGCGTATTTCATGACCACGTTCTGGTAACCGGTAGTAGGAACCTGGAACACCAGTGCGCCCCCGATAGGATTGTTAAACCGCAGGTGAGCCCCCGCCGGATCATTGTTCCGGGCGTTCAGGTTAGCCGCTTCAAAGCCTTGTCCGGTGGTGTTACCGGTGATTGGGAGTTCACTGGTTGCCGAGGCCACGTACTCCAACCCTGCTCCTGTTACTATACTGGAGGAAGGTTGCAGCAAGGTCTGCACACTGGTGGAGGTGTTGAAATTCCAGTAATGCACCAGGGTCTGCGACATGGCCGCTTGTACCAGTAGTACTAACTGTACTAATAAAAGGAGTAGTTTTTTCATCATAGAGGTGTGGTAGGGAGTTAGTGTAGCTATCCCCGGCAAGTTATCCCTCCCGCATTATGAGAGTGTTACCCCCTGATTATCTGAATGCTAATTAATTGTGTACTGAAAGTTAAGAACTTGAAGTTGCTACTGGAGGATAGAAAACCTTGAAGCAGGAATGGCAAGTTGCGTTGACCTTACACCAACCGCTCAAGTGTTTTCAGCTTAGATATGCCAAAACCTTCAAAAACCAACAGCACCGCTTCTTTATGAGGCGGCGCTGTTGGTTTTTGAAGGTTTTTTTGGAAAGCAGGCCTAAAACCCAGTTACAGTTTAATGAAGCGTTGCTGGATGAGTTGGCCTGCGTTCTGCACTCTAAGGATATAGTTCCCGGCGGGCAGATGCTTCACCTGAATGGCCGGGTTCTGACCCCTTGAAACAGGCTGCACGCTCTCCACTCGCAGACCTTTCAGGTCCAGGATCTCCACTACGGCCGTTGGCTCCAGCGTGATGTTAGCCAGATAAACCAGGTCTGCACTGGGGTTAGGGTATAGGTTTACTTGGGCCACCGCCGGGCTGCCTCCCTTCACCGACACGGTTTTGCTGTACTCAAACTTACCATCAAAGTCAACCTGCTTCACTCTATAATAGGTAGGGGCGTTGGTGGAGCGTACGTGGTGGAAATGATATTCTTGTATTGTGCTGCTGTTGCCTGCTCCTTGCACTGTTCCGGCCAGGGAGAAGTTCTTGCCATCGGCAGAGAATTCCACTTCAAACCGATCGTTGTTGATCTCAGATGCCGTTGCCCATTTCACCTCCACTTGCTGGTTTTTCCGTTCCGCCTGCACACTCAGCCAGGTAACCGGTAAGACTGTTTCAAGGGTAGCGATGCCCACTTGCCCGAACGGGGTGATGAAGTTCCGCTTGGCATAGCCGCTGGCCAGGGTACGTCCATCTTTGCCAGGCGCATCTAACGTTCCGCCGCCGGTAGTCCAATCCCTGCCGCTGGTGGAGTGCAAGGGTCTGATCAACAGCGCGAATTTGTTATCGGTCAGGTTAGGGAACCCCTGCAGATAGGCGTATGCCGTGAAAGTACCGCTGGAAGGCTGCGCGTTAGGCTCCACATGCCAAACGCCTTCGGTTTCAACATGGGTGTACAGATGGTCTCCTTCCCTCAGGAACATATCAGCGTCCTGGTGGTGGGTCAACGGTTTAAAACTGACCACAATATTCTGAAAGCCGTTTCCGCTCAGGCCAATAGACATCAAATCCAGACGGCGCTTGCCAGTGGCGCTTCCTACCGGAAAAGAATAGATCCCGCTGCTGTTAACCGCTCTGCGCAGATTCCCGTGCACGTACAAGGTAGAATCTGCTAACTGCAAAGCAGTTTCCTCGGGGTTTAGTAACTCCAGCTCGTTAATATCGGTCCTGAACACCCCGCTTTTGAAAGTGAAGGCTTTGGCTACCTTCACTGATTTGGTGAGAGTTACACTTCCACCAGTTTTTGCCATAAGGAGGCTAGAAACGGTGGCAGGCAGACCATCGCCGGAAACCATGTCTGAGTTCCCGATGAACCCGTAGTTGGCCTGCGGCGAGAAAGACCGGGTACCGCTTACCCGCACGTTGCCGTCCATGGTTCCGGTTCCACTCAGCTTGATTCCCTGCGGAGAGCCGTACAGCAAGGTAGCGCCAGGCTCCAGGATAAAATTACCGGTACCGCCCACCGCCCGGTTACTGGCAATCTGCAACGCCGCCGGGGCCTTCACGGTAAGGGTGCCCGTTACGTCAAAATTGGCGCTGACCAGGTGGTTGCCAATGTTATCTAGGGTGTTGGCTTCCAGCGCGGTTAAAAGCAGGTGATGGTACGTGATCTTTTGGGAGGAGCCATAAGTCCCTCTGATGGATTGACTCTGCCCGTTGGTAGTACCGTACAGTTCAATGGTGCCACCGGTAAGCCTGTAAGGTTCGGTTTTCCCGTTCAATTCCGGAAAAGTCCCCGAAACCTTCCCGACCCGGAACAAGCCACCCGTCATGGTCAGACCTCCTTCTCCTTTCAGGGTTTTGTTGTTGATGTCCAGAATGGCATTGGGCAGAATGGTCAGGTTCTGGTTGATGGTGGTAGTTGAGGAGATAGATTTAGCGTTCACTCCCGCTGTATTGCTCCCACTCACAATGATTTTGTGGTACGTTTTGCCTTTCAGAATCTGTTCTCCATCTCCCGCCAACTCAATAGCCCCACCGGTTAAGTCAAATGCACCTGATAGCAAGGGAACCTGTGCATTCACCATTGCAATACGGTAAGTGCCACCCGTCATTACCAGCTTACCGCCCCCATTGATATCAGCGGTGGGAGTTGCGATGAAGGTCCCTTGCCTGATTTCTAATCTTGCGCCCTGAGCCGACAAAGTGCTATTATTTGAAATTCCGGTGCTTTGTGTGAGCGTTACGGTGGTAGGATTATCCATGATCAGGATTTTACCGCTGGTAGTAGAAGCCAAAGCGTTACCGGTCTGTTGCGGAAGTGAACCGCTATAAATATAGGTGGCAACCTGGTTGAACGTTCTGCGGTTATCGGTGACCACCACGTTACCGCTGTTTCCGGTGGCGTTTATTCCCTGGGCGCTGGTGACGTACAAAGTACCGCCCTGATCCAGTTTAAAGTAGCCAAGTCCCTGCACCTGGTAGCCGTTCCCAGCGGCATCGGCTCCAAAATCAAGCGTGCCTCCATTCTCAACGGTGAGGGTGGCCGCGTACACCGAGTTGATAGGATTCAGGCGCAGATGCTGCCCTAACCTCACCAAAGCGCCTGGTTTCACGGCTAATAACACATGGTTGACGGTTCCATTTACCTGAAGAGTTTGCCAGGCAGTACCCATAAACCGGATTCCGCTGGTGCTGGTATTGGCGGTGCTGCTGTTATTGATGGAAGAAGTAGCGTCTGCGGTGAGATTGCCTTTCAAATCTACTAAAGTAACCGCCGCAGCACTTGACACTTGGTTCAACGTAAGCGAAGCGCCTTGTAGGGTTAGATTTCCATTAACGGCAAGTGTTCCGGTGCCCGATGTTTGGCTTTGCACAAAGTAAGAGCCTCCCGTTAAGGTCACATCTTGCCCAAAGCTAAGTGATTGATTGTTGCCGGCTAACAAAAGAAGCGAAGAGGTGCCGGGAAGAGTAGTCTGGAAACTTTGGGCAGCCAGCGGAGCAGTGGCATCGGTGAGTTGCCATTGGCTACCGGCGAGACCAGGTGCCACCGTCAGGCGGCCAAACCAGTAGCCATGCGGCTGGGTGGCAAGATTGGTACTACTGAACAATACTGCACCAGGTGCGGCTCCTTCAATTTTCACCTCTGAGGTGGCATCAATCTGCTCTGTACCCGCCCACAGCAAGGAGGTTGCTTTGTATGTAGCCGATTTTACGATTAGCCTTGAGTTAGCTTGCAACTGCAGAGTACCACGGTTCTCCACTTCTCCCTCCTGTATCAACTCAGAGGTGGCAGCCAACGTTAATTTTCCTGATGTCTGAAGCGTGGTGTTTGCGGGTACTGTAAAGGATTTGGCAGAACCTATAAACAAATTGGTAAGTTTCAGCAGGCCAGAAAGCTGTACCTGATGCTCTACGTATAAAGTGGCGGTAGTTGGAAGTGGGTAGGTGGCTGTTACCCAAGTACCCTGCGCTGTAAATTGTTCAATTGTACAGGTACCTCCTGCCTGGCCGATTGTGCCTGAAGAGGTGGTGCGGTAGTCACCAACTGCGTAAATAATGGCAGTCTGTGCGGTGGCAGAAGAATTCTTAAAGATGAAAAATGCCCAGAATAACATCCAAACTTTGAAGGCTTTAGCAGCTTTTCCAAACAGGCTCGCTTCCAACATCTTGCTCTAAATTTTTATGTTTGTTATTAAATTGTTTATAAATTTTCTTGATAGAGCAAACTTGAATGGAATAACAGAAGTTCATTGCTTATTAAATTTTTTAATTGATTAGTTATATTTATTCTCTATTATTTATCAACTAAGTACCAAAACATTATTAAAAAGTGAGCCCTATCTTATTTAAAGCTTATTCAAAAAATATTTTGTTCAACTTTAAAAAAATCAGAAGCGAACATAAAAACTCACCTACTGGCAAGCCAACTTAACCTATTTAAATCAACTACAAAGGCTTAAAAGACTGTACACTTCTCTTATAGCTTGTTTTGCTCATTCCTGAACTCCCTTGCCACCTACTGCTTTACGATTAATCTTGAGCTTGCTAATGACCAGAGGCAATGGGCTGGTTTACTCACGCCAGAGTTGAGGGGAAGACACCTCACCGTACCAGCTTCAGTGAACAGAGAGTAAATCCTTAATTTTTGAAGTTTACCATACTGTCGTACATTTGGCGCAGGTATAGTTGCTCTGGCAGTCTTGTTCTTAAGGATAGAAGTACCGTCAGTTTGGCTATGTGAGTTAGGCGGGGATGGCTTTGTGGCACCTGTCTGTTTTTACTGCATTTGCCTTAATTGAACGCTGAACCATGGAAACAAAACAAGCTCCCATTGAGATTACGCCAGAGAAAAACTATGATTCAGAGTTCTGCGGCAGCATTCCGCTGCACCTGGTCAACCTGATTCAGCCACACGGTGCCCTGCTTACCCTGGCGTACCCGGCGCTGCGCATTGTACAGGCAAGTGAGAACGTGGAGCAACTTTTGGGCCTTCCGCTGGAGAGGCTTCTGAACCAACCTATCGCCCAGTTTCTGCCGGCAGCTCAGCTGGAACAGTTACAAAAGAAAGTACAGCACCAGGACAACCAGGCGAAAATCCCGTTCAGTGTCACTATTCTGGGGCAGGAAGCGGAGAAAACCTTTACGGCCCTGGTGCACCCCAAAGAGGAATATGTCTTGATTGAGCTGGAAGACAACCAGAACGCGGCGCAGGCCAACTCATTTCTGGAACTCTATCAACAAGTCAAATACATTACCTCCCGGCTAAAACAGGCGAATAACACCAGAGAACTTGCCCAGATTACCGTGGAGGAGTTAAAACAACTATCTGGCTTTGACCGGGTATTGGCCTATCAGTTTGATCCGCAGTGGAACGGAATTGTAATAGCCCAGGCCAAGGAAGAGGACATGGAAGATTACATGGACCTCCGCTTTCCGGCCTCAGACGTGCCCAAGCAATCCAGGGATCTGTATTTCAGCAATCCGTACCGGTTAATTCCTACCCGGTCTTATACCCCCGTACGACTGAACCCAATCATCAATCCGCTTACCCAACGGTTCACCGATCTTTCTGAATGTAATTTGCGCAGCGTGGCTCCGGTGCACTTAGAGTACCTGGCCAACCTGCAGGTGACCGCCTCCATGTCTTTGCCGCTTATCATAGACAACAAGCTATGGGGGCTTATCTCCTGCCACCACAAAGAAGCCAAAAACCCCAGCTATGAGCTCAGATCGGCCATGGAACTGCTGTCGGGGATTGTATCGGCGCAGCTGGCGGCTAAAGAGCGGGAGAAACATATTGAACTAACCGCCCAGTTACGCGGCATCCATGCCCGGTTGCTGGAGCAGTTGTATACCTCGGCTAACTTTGCGGAGGGACTTTTAAACGAAACAGCCGGTATTCAGCACCTGCTAAACCTTTCAGGGGCGGCGGTGTTGTTTGAGGGCGGAGTCTGGACCCTGGGTGAGGTACCTCCCACCCAGGACATGAAAGAACTGATTTACTGGTTGCGCCGGAACGGTACTGAAAGATCCTTTGCCTCAGATACCCTGCCCAGCCAGTACGTGCGCGCGCGCGATTACAAAGAAATTGGCAGTGGGGTGATTGCCTTGCCTATTAACCCTGAGCAGGGAGAGTACATTCTGGGCTTCCGGCCAGAGGTGCTGCAAACCATTAGCTGGGGCGGTAATCCTAACCAGGCCATCCAGATGGAGGCCGATGGTAAAACCTACCACCCGCGCAATTCCTTCGCCACTTACCAGGAAATTGTGAAGCACACCTCCGTTCCCTGGCTGCCGGAAGAACTGGAAGCCGCCGAAACGCTTAGAAGCTCCGTGCTGGAGAAGATCATCAAAGAAAGGTACTAAGGCGTTTTTCTCCTCGTTTTACTAAAACATAGTTCTTTCAGATATTTGCTTATGGCACTTGCACCCCCACCAGACATGCTCCCCAAAACCGACCATTACCTTGTGGGCATTGGAGCATCTGCCGGTGGGCTGGAAGCCATCCATAAGCTGTTTGACCATTTCCCCAGCAACTCCAGCTTCTCGTTTGTCATCATTCAGCACCTCTCGCCAGACCATAAAAGTCTCATGGCCGAGCTGCTTTCCAAGCACACCCAGATGCGGGTGCAGGAGGCCGAGGACAACATGGTTACCCGCCCCAACTGCGTGTACGTGCTGCCCAGCGGCAAACAACTCACCATCAGGAACGGCAGGTTAAGGTTGACGGACCAGATCAGGAACCGTGAACCCAACTTTGCCATTGACCTCTTTTTTGAATCCCTGGCCAAAGACCTGGGCCGGTACGCCATTGGCATTATTCTGTCTGGTACCGGTACAGACGGCACCAAGGGTGTTAAAATGATTAAATCGGCGGGCGGCATGGTCATGGTGCAGGACCCGTTCACGGCCAGGTTTGACGGGATGCCCCGTAGTGCAATTGAAACCGGATTTGTAGATTATGTTTTTCCCCCAGAACGTATGCCACATGAAATCATGGAATATACTCGCCAGATTCCGCTGGTGAAAACTGTTTTAGACCGGAACGAAGACGTAGATGATAAAGTGTTGCAGGAAATTCTGGACCTGATCTGTCTGCACACCCAAACTAATTTCAAGAACTACAAGCAGCCCACCATTTATCGCCGCATCAGAAAGCGGATGGATTTGCTGAAGGTGTTCACCCTACCCGATTACCTGACCTACATCCATGAGAACCCCGCCGAGCTTAAACAGCTTTGCCAGGAGTTCCTGATAGGCGTAACCCGTTTCTTCCGGGACCCCGAAGCCTTTGAGGCGCTGGAAACCGATATCATTCCGCAGATCATTGCCCATGTGCCCGAGGAAGAGACCATTAAAGTATGGGTGACCGCCTGCAGCACCGGCGAGGAAGTGTATTCCATTGCCATTCTGTTTCAGGAGTGTTTTCAGCGAATGGGCCGAAAACCAAACATCAAGCTTTTTGGCACAGACATTGACCAGCGCGCCATCAGGCAGGCGTCTAAGGGCGTGTTTCCGGCCTCCATTTCCAAAGACGTGTCAGAAACGCATTTGCAGCAGTTCTTCCATTTCAAGAACAACCGGTACACCATAAAGGAAGACATCCGCAAGCTGGTGATTTTTGCCCAGCATGATCTGCAGAAAGATCCGCCTTTCAGCCGCATTGACCTGATCACCTGCCGGAACATGCTCATCTACCTGAACCCTGATTTGCAGAAAAAGGTACTGGGGGTGTTCCCGTATGCCCTGAAGCTGCACGGTTACCTGTTTCTGGGCCCCAGTGAGCACATTGGCGAACTGAAATCTTACTTCTCTGAGAAGAACCGCAAGTGGAAAATCTTCCAGAAAGTGAAGGAAAGCAAGGGCATTCAGCAGACCTACGGCATCACTCAGCAGACACCCACGTACGCAGCAGACGGGCTTCACTCCTACCGCAACGCCCAGGCACTGCGGTACAATGAAATGTTTCTGGAGGCAATAGCCGAGGATTTTAAGATGACCGGCCTCTACATTGATGACAACTACCAACTGCTGCACGGCATTGGCGACTTCAACCGGTTCCTGAAACTGCCCGAGAAACAACTGCAACTGAATCTCATCAAAATGGTGCCCAAAGAGTTGGCGGTTACTTTGAGCGTAGATATCAGAAAAGTGCTCAAAAACCCCAAAACCCTGTCTAGGCAGGTGGTCATTCGGCTGGGTACCAAAGACCAGTTGGTGAACCTCACGGTAAAGCCTATCTCGGTGGAGAAGGATCTGCCCAAGGTGATTCTGGTGATGCTGCAGGAAGTGGGCAAACTGAGTCCGTCTTTAAAAGCGTTGGAGCCCGCCCTGGTCTCTGAAGACGATACCGAGTATTTCCACCAGCTCTCGGTGTTGGAGGCTGAACTGAAAGAAGCCCGCGAAAGCCTGCATTTAACGGTGCAGGACCTGAGCACCTCCAATGAGGAACTGCAGTCTACCAACGAGGAACTCATGTCTTCCAACGAAGAACTGCAGAGCTCCAATGAGGAGATGCAGTCTTTGAACGAGGAACTGCACACGGTTAATTCTGAGCACCAGCTCAAGATAAAGGAACTGCTGGAGCTGAACGAGGACCTGGACAACTACATCCGGAGCTCCAACATCGGGCAGCTGTTCCTGGACCATCACCTGGCCATCCGTAAGTTTACGCCCGCCGTCAAAGACCTCATCAACATCATTGACATAGACCTGGGCCGCCCCATCCATCACCTCTCGCACAACCTCCGGTACTCGCGGTGGATGGAAGACATCCAGAAGGTGAACAACACCTCCGCCGAGGTAGAGCAGGAAGTGGAAACCCATGACGGTAAGTTCTTTCTCATGCGCATTATCCCGTACCTGAAACACGACGGCAACAAAGACGGCGTGGTGCTCAGCTTTGTGGAGGTGACTACCCTTAAAACCCTCAGCAACGTGGTGCAGGGCGTGCTCAACAGCTCGCTTAACAGCATCATGGCGTTCAGGGCTATCCGAGATGAGGAACAGCAGATCACGGATTTCCGGTGGACGTTGCTGAACAAGCCCGCTGAGAGACTGATAGGCAAACCCCAGGAGCAGTTGCTGCACCAGAGCATTCAGCCAGACATGGTGTTCCTGAAAAGGACCAGCCTGTTCAACAAGTTCAAGCAGGTAGTGGAAACCGGCCAGCCGCTGCACATTGAACAGAACCTGGAAGTGAACGGTAAACGCGCCTGGTACGAGATTGCCGCCGCTAAAATGGGTGATGGCCTCACCCTCACCATGGCCGACATCACCGAGAAGAAAAACAGCGAGGAAAAAATCCTGTTGGCCTACGAAGACCTCAAGAAAGCGGAGGAAGACCTCATCAAGCTCAACGGGCAGCTGGAACACCGGGTGAAAGACCGCACCAAAGAACTTCTGGAAAGCCAGGAACGCTTTAACCTGGTGTCCAAAGCGACGAATGACGTAGTCTGGGACTGGAACCTGATCACCAATGAACTGTGGTGGAGCGATACTTTGCAGCCCATTCTGGGGTATGAACCCAAAGAAATGGACAAAGGGATTAACGCCTGGTTCAACAAAATTCACCCAGAAGACAAACACCGCATTATCAGGGGCATCAACGAGGCCATTAACGCTGGGCAAGACCAATGGGTGGAGGAATTTAAGCTGGCCCGGGCCGATGGCACGTTTGCTGATGTCTACAACCGGGCGTACATCCTGCACAATGAGTACCAGATTCCGCACCGCGTGCTGGGCTCCTTCATTGACCTTTCAGACCTGAAAGACACCCAACTGAAGCTGAAGGAAACCAACGCCCACCTGCTGCGCGTGATTGATGACCTGGATAATTTTGTCTACACCGCCTCGCATGACCTGAAAGCGCCCATCCACAACATTGAGGCCCTGTTGCGTGAGTTGCAGGTGGAACTTCCGCAGGATGAGTTTGAGCTGGTAGATGTGCAGCAGATCATGCGCATGATGCAGGGCGCCGTGGAGCGCTTCAAGAAAACCATCGGGAATCTCACCGAGATCACAAAGCTGCAAAATGACCACAGCAGCCAGGATGTGGCCTCCATAGATTTGGCCCACCTGGTACAAGATGTGGTGCTGGATCTGGAGCCCCTCATGAAGGAAACCAATGCCCAGCTAGACATTGACGTAGCCAATTGCCCCGTTATCTCTTTCTCAGAAAAGAACCTGCGCAGCATTGTCTACAACCTGGTGTCCAATGCGTTCAAATACCGCGCCCCAGACCGTGAGCCTAAAGTGTCTTTGTCCTGCACCACGGAGGACGAATTTGTGGTGCTGCAGGTACAAGACAATGGCCTGGGGTTAGGCCCCGAGCAGAAAGACCACCTTTTCTCTATGTTCCAGCGTTTCCATGACCACGTGGAAGGATCGGGCATTGGGCTGTATATGGTGAAGAAAATCATTAACAATGCCGGCGGTAAGATTGAAGTAGAAAGCCATTTAGGCGAAGGAACCACTTTTAAGGTTTTCTTCCGGAAGTAATTAATTCATTTAGAATTAGGCTGTGGGTTGATTTTGGGCTGTTTTTCAGAAAGCTGCTTAAAAACAACCCACAGCCTTTATACATGTAAATCAAGCGGTATAGTTTTATGCTTGATTTCCCTAAACAGCCCTAAACCTGAGATTTGATCCAGATAAAAGCTGTCCTTTTTACAGAGGCAGTTCTCAGACACTGATTTAAATCAGTTCCTTGAAATATAGTTGTCACTGCTGAGCAACGCGGCAATCAGGAGATTTGCCTTATTTCTCTGCTCGCATGAATACCGTACCTCCTTCCAAAGCCATCACGTACTGGCTTCTTACCGGCGCATTCCTGATACTGGCCATGGTCATCATTGGGGGCATCACCCGCCTCACGGGCTCCGGCCTTTCCATAGTGGAGTGGAACGTAATTTCCGGAACGCTTCCACCTCTCACCCAAGCTGCCTGGCAAACTGCTTTTGCCAAGTACCAGCAGTTCCCCGAATTCCAGAAGGTGAACTTCAGCATGACCTTAGCCGGTTTCAAACAAATCTTTTGGTGGGAATACCTGCATCGGCTCCTTGGCAGGTTGATCGGGTTGGTGTTTATCATCCCTTTTCTCTACTTCGTCCTTAAAAAGCGAGTTTCTGGCGGGCTCCTGAAGCGTCTTTTGTTCATCCTGTTTTTGGGGTTGGCTCAAGGGGCGATGGGTTGGTTTATGGTGAAGAGCGGCCTGGTAGAGAATCCGCACGTGAGCCACTACCGGTTGGCGGCGCACTTTTGCCTGGCCCTGGCGTTGATTGGCACCATCCTGTGGACCGTAGCCGATCTGCGAAATTCAGGCAAAAAGCCAGCCTCCACTGAAAAGAAACTGGTACGTTTTTCCCGCTGGTTATTGGCGGCAGTTCTGGTGCAGATAGTTCTGGGCGCCTTTGTGGCTGGGTTAAAGGCCGGATTCTATTACAACACTTTCCCGCTTATGAACGGAGAGGTCTATCCTTCTGTACTGCCGGAAATTCTTATCTGGAGCAATTTCATGGAAAATGGCTCCCTGATGCAGTTCATTCACCGCTGGGTGGCCTTTTTGGTATTGGTTTTACTTTTCCGCTTCTGGCGGCTCAGCCGTCAGGCCAATGCCTCAGAACAGACCCAAAGGATAGCGCGATTTATTTTCTTGGTAGGCCTGTCTCAAGCTGGTGTAGGCATTGCCACGCTGCTGTTACAGGTTCCGGTTGCCTTGGGGGTACTTCATCAGGTAGTAGCGGTGGTGCTGTTTTCAGGCACTCTTTTGGCGGTACACCAGCTAACCTATTCCAGAGTGGGTAGCCAGAACCGTACTTAAGAGCATTGGTACATACTAGGCAAAAGCCCGGTTTGCGCCTTATTTTAGAAAAAGAGGTGCAAAAAGGACTTTCTTTTTTCCAGACGTTTTTAGAGGAAACTGTATGGTGAGCGCCTAATTAGAAGACATTCCCTTCAGTAAATTCTGGTTGTTCGCCTTTTCCAGTGCGTGCAGTTGCTCTTTGCTTGCCAGGGGCAGGGTGAAGGAAATGCAGGTACCCTTCCCCTTTTCGCTTTCCACGCCAAGCGTGCCTCCATTCTTCTCCACAAACTCTTTGCAGAGAATCAGTCCTAGTCCTGAGCCTGCTTCGTTCTGGGTGCCCAACGAAGTCGTTTTCTTACTGATGTCAAACAGGTAAGCAAGCGATTTTTCGGCGATACCTACCCCATTGTCCTGCACCTTCACCAGGATAGAAGGAACACCCTCTTCTGAGGGCCCGGTACTCTCTACTAGGATGTCAATCTGCCCTCCCAGTCGGGTGAACTTGATGGCGTTGGAAATCAGGTTCCTGAAAATGGTGCCCACCATTTCCTTGTCCGCAAACGCCAACACCTGGGGCTTGACCTGATTCTGCAAGGAGATATTTTTGCCCGAGGCCATGGATTGCAGGTAGCCCAAGGTTTCTTTCACGGTTTGGTGTACATCCAGGACCGCTGGTTTGAACGGGATCTGGTTTGTCTGGCTTCTGGCCCACAGCAAAAGGTTCTCCAGCAAACGGGAGGTATTCTGCAGGCTCTTGTACTGCAGCAGCGACAGACGTTGACGGCTTTCCTCAGAATCGCCGGCGGTGTTGTCCACCATCATCTTGGAAAGCTGCAAAGTGGATTGAAGCGGCCCCCGCAAATCATGCGAGACAATGGCGAAGAGTTTATCTTTGGCAGAGTTGGCATCGGCTAGGTGCTGGGTGGAAAGCTGCAGTTGCGCATTGTTTTTCTCCAGCGCCGTTTGTTGAGCCAGTATTTGCCTGCTTTGCCGGTAGTTCATCATGTTGGTCCGCCAGAGCACCCAAGCCAAGCCAATGCCAATCCCCGTGGCCGAAATCCCGTTCACGCGCATGGTTAGCAAAAGCGCATCATCGGGTTGGTAATACCCCAGGCTCACAAAAAAGGCCCCGTAAGAAACCAGGTAAAGCACCAGCGCGACCATGGGCCTGATCTGCAAAATCAGAGCCGGGGCAATGCACGTGATCAGGAACGCATTGATGGACGCATTCACCAACTGATCTATGGCCGTGAGTGCGGCCCCAAAACAAGGCATCAAAAGAAACACCGTTCCTATAATTGCCTTCGCCAATTTTGTTTTAGATAGGTCTTTCTTTTTTAGATAATAGGTAAGCCCCGCAATAACCAATACCAGGAGGAAGAAAGTAGAATGGGCGTAGATGATACCCATTTTCCAGCGGTACTCAGTGGGGGTTCCTTCGTTCAGTTGGGCTTTGAACAGGAGAACGTGCGCAGCAGAGACAGGTAAAATCAAAAAACTCAGAACCAGAATGCGCTGAAGATTAGTATGCCTAACCTCGTTTTCCAGAATTGATTTATCTGCCCTGGAAAGCAGCAGATGCTTCCCTAAAAATCGTTTGATGTTCATTAGACTCCCGTTCCACCGCTCACTTCTTTCACAGAATCACCCCTTCTATAGAGTAGAAGTAGAACATAAGTGCAAGTTAGCAGCCAATTTATACAATTCCTACGCTCTAGTAGCGCTAAATTGTTACTGATTGGCACAAAAGGAAGACAACAGGCAATATAGCAACATTCCTGTTTCCACCTTCCTTTACTGAAAAGGAGGGTAAAACAGGAATTGGAGATGTTCAAATAAGCTTTGTTAGTAAAATGGAGCTTACAGGGTAATGATAAGAAGTCGCTATTGACTTGCCGGTGAAACTGGACCTGAACTGTACCTAACGGGCTCTTCTAATCCGTAGCCTAAAGAGAGATTCAATAGCCTCTTATTTGATGCCAGCTCTAAAAATCCGGACTGGAAACAGCCGGTAATCATTTAGGTTAATGGCGTACAGACAACCTTCCCAATGGATGACTGGTACCACCCCGGTGGGCGTGATGCCGTTGTTATTGGGGATGGTTAACAGGGCGTTGCCTATGTAAGACACATCTTTGAGGCCCATACGTACGCAGATATGCTCCTGAAAAGCCTCTTTCTCTATTTTTGAAGAAGTGAACCCAACCTCCCTGGCCACTAATTGGTCAGATTTGTCATGGGTGTAATAAGAAACCTTCTCTACGGTATTGATGGAGATTTCCGGCACATACAACCGGGGAACCGTGGCCTTGGCGCCCCGGTCATGGTAGAACTGCACCGAGGTCTGCACCGGCTTTACCAGCTCCGGCAGGTTGGCGGCTTTCTCCAGGCGCTTGAGGGCAGCAGCCTTGCTCTCCTGCAGGGAATCTTCCAGTTTCCTGGCCGTACCGTTGGAAGCGTGCGTCAGGTCATGGAACTTCTGGTGCACATCCAGAATGGCCGTGAAGGTGGTAATGAAATGATCGGTGTTCTGGAGGTGGAACATTTCCAGCTCGTGCACCTTTTTGCGGGAAACCAGGTAACTGTGGATGTTCTCGGTTTTCTCGTAAACGGTTTTCATTTTGGGTTCATGCGGCGTGCCCTGGTAACGGGTACTGAGGTCCTGCAGCAAGGTAAGGCGGCGGTTAGAGTCCTGGATAAACCCTACGTCCTGCAGCCCAAACTCAACCGGGCTACCCACCACTTCTCTTTTGCTGGCCTCATTATTCATCCCAAACAGAGTGCGCACAAAATCCATCATTCAGAAAGTATTTTTTTTAGATGCATCGTTTCGATTTCCACCTGGATTCTTTCAGCGGCCTTTTGGTTCTCAAGGAAATTGTCCAGGTTCTGGAGGTACAGGTCCAGGAGGGCGTCCTGCTCTTGGGTCAGGACGCCGTTCAAGGTTTTATCGGTAGACTGAGTATGTATCATCACTGAATTTCAATCTTCTTAGACTTGGTACCCAAAGCGCCCAAGATCTTAGAGTTTAATTCTTCCTGCACCTGGGCCAGCTCTTTTACGGCTTCGGCCCGTTTACGGCTTCCTTCCTCTGAGATTTTGATCACGGCATCCAAGGTCTCCACCATGTCTTTGTTTACCTTCTTAAGGGTTTCTACGTCTACAATACCACGCTCATTCTCCTTGGCCGCCGTTACTACGTTGGTTTTCAGCAACTGGGAGTTTTTCAGGAGCATCTCGTTGGTGGTATCGGTTACCTTTTTCTGGATCTCCAGGGCTTTGCGCTGTTTCTCCAATCCTAAGGCAATGGCTACCTGCTGGCGCCACACCGGAATAACGGTCACAATGGAGTTCTGGATTTTCTGGGCCAGCACATCATTGGTGGTCTGGATCATGCGGATCTGCGGCATAGACTGCGTGGCAATGGTATGCGACAGCGTGAAATCATGCACTTTTTTCTCCAGGCGCTCTTTGAACGCTACCATATCAGCTAAACGCTGCACCACCAGTTCATCCTGACCGCTGCTTTCCACCTCGGCCTGAAGCTTGGGAATTTCCTGCATCTCAATTTCCTCAATCTTCATCTTGCCCGCGGCAATCAAGGCGCGCACCTCATGGATGTACTCCACCACCTGCTTGAACATCACTTCTAGCCCGGTAGAGTCTTTCATCACGCTCTGGCGGGTTTTCTCCAGCTTTACCACCACATCGTCTACGTTCTCAGAAACAGAGTTGTACTGACTGGCCAGCTGTTTGGTCTTATCCTTGATCTTGCCCACAAACGGCAGCCGGGAAAAGAAACCGGGTTTCTCGGTCTCGTCTACCTTGATCATGTTGATCTGAGCCAGTAGTTCATTGATGGCCGCCCCCGCCTCCCCTGAGTCCTTGGCTTTCACCTTAGCCAGCAGTTCATTGGAGTAGTAGCCCAGTTTCTTCTGGGTTTCCACGCCAAAGGAGCTAAGGCTTTCGGGCTTGGCCGGGTCCAGGGTTTTAGAAATCTCCAGGGCTTTCTGCTGAATCAGCTCTTTGTTCTCTGACAATACAATCTCGTTATTTTCCATGGTGCAGTTGTCTTACTTGGTGGGGGTAATAAATGGTATCTATTGCTTGTACAAACGATTTAATAGTTTCATGGCGGTCTTTCTCGTCATACCACTCAATCTCATGTTGGGGCAGGTAATCGCCTAAAAGTCCCTGTACTTCCTGCAGCAAGGCCTCGCCTTTGCGGGTCCGGAACGCCGGGTTCTTGTAATAGGCATTCAGGTACTGCACCTTCACTTGCCCGGCCTGGGTAATGGCCAGCTCCTTTATCTCCACCACCAGTTCAGAGGACTTCTGCTCTTGGGTGACCAGGGTTTTGTAAACGCCTTTTCTCCCCTCCTCCAGCACTGCCTGGCATTTCTGTTTCACCTCGGCCAAGGCTCTTTTCAGTTTTCGGTTTGGCCTTATCCGGTTGCCGTAAATATACCCCAGAAAGGCAGCCAGTATGCACGCAAATATGATTGCTCCCATTTTTAAAATCTGTTTTTGCTAAAACGTAGAAACTAGCAGATTCTATACGCATACTTGCCGGCAATGCCCATTGCTACCCAGGCAAGTTCATCCCTTTTTTCAATGCCAGCCTCAAATGCCACCGGGATTTCTCTTGCTACTGTTTTTTCCATTAGTCGTACGGCAACACAAAATATAACAGGGTGGTCTGTACTTTTTATAGTGCCTCCTGATGATGCATCAATGGTTTATCTGTCTTTTGAGAAAACAAGACTGAAAAAGGAGGCAGCCCGACAGGAACTGCAAGGGAAGTATGACGGGTTTCACCTGCATTCTGCCCGGCTTCAAACTCCTTATTTTCCAGAAACAGAAATAACCTTCTCCCTTTCAGATTCATCGGCGTACCTTCGCACTATCAAGTCTATTGTATGAACCAACACTCCAAAATCCTGCAGACGCTCAACATTCCGCAACTGAACGAAATGCAGGAAGCCACGCTTGAGGCCGCGCAGAAGAGCGATGTCATTCTGCTTTCCCCCACCGGATCTGGGAAAACGCTGGCGTACCTGCTTTCCATTCTGCCTTTGCTCAAGCCCGAGGTAAAGGAAGTTCAGGCCTTGATCCTGGCTCCTTCCCGTGAACTGGCTATGCAGATAGAGCAGGTTTTCAGGAGCATGGCCACGGGATTTAAGGTAGACTGCTTCTACGGCGGCCATGCTACCAACCCAGAAAAACGCAGCCTGGCCAACCCACCGGCGCTGATGATCGGTACCCCGGGGCGCATTGCCTACCACTTACGGGAGGAGAATTTTTCTACTACCCATATCCAGGCCTTGGTGCTGGATGAGTTTGACAAGTCGCTGGAATACGGTTTTCAGGATGACATGGCTTCTATCATTGGGCAACTGAAAAACCTGACCAAACGGCTGCTGGTATCGGCGACCAACATGGCGGAGGTGCCGGCGTTTACCAGGCTGAAGAACCCGGTTACGGTTAATTTCCTGAAAGAGGCCAGCAATACGCCTGACCTACAGGTGAAGGCCGTGGAGGTACAGAAAGGAAACAAGATGCAGGCCCTGCTGGGCGTCTTGTGCAAGGTGGGCACGGCATCCAGCATTGTGTTCTGCAACCAGCGCGAAACGGTAGAAGCCGTGAGTGATTTCCTGCGCAGCAAAAACCTGCCCCACGGCATCTTCCACGGCGGACTGGAACAACCCGACCGCGAACGAACGCTCATGAAGTTCAGAAACGGCACCTACCGCACCCTGGTGAGTACCGATCTGGCGGCCCGCGGCCTGGACATCCCCGAAGTGGAGTTTGTCATCCATTTCCAGGTACCCGATGAAGACAACTTCACGCACCGCAACGGCCGTACCGCCCGCATGAATGCCAAAGGCACCAGCTACCTGCTGCTACAGCCCGGCGAAAAGCCTTCTTACCTGCCCCAGGTGCCGCCGGTAGAAACCATGCCGACAAAGGCAACATTGCCTACCCCCTCCCCATGGGAAACCATCTACATTAGCGCCGGCAAAAAAGACAAGGTAAACAAAGTAGACATTGTAGGCTGGATGCTGCAGAAAGGCGGTCTGGAAAAACCTGAGCTGGGCCGGATTGAACTGCAGGACAACGCTGCCTATGTGGCCGTTGCTAAAAAGAAACTGGAGAAAGCGATGCAACTGCTTCGGCAGGAAAAACTGAAAGGCAAAAAGGTGAAAGTAGAACGGGCTATGTAAGTAAAAACGAACCCATCCGTTTTAAGCCTGTTACATAGAAAACAGGCTTAAAACGGATGGGTTCGTTTTTACTTCAGGAAGTATACTTAATTCAACAGTTGCTCCTGCTTGAGCCAGTCAAAGATGATCTTATCCACCGGCGACACCTTTTCCTTATCGGCGTAGCTCAGCCAGGCAACTTCTTCTATCTCGTTGGCCGCCTGAATGGTTCCTTTATAGGAGCCGGTGTAGCAGGTCATCTTCACTTCAATCCCCTCGGGATGGTTATCGGCCTGGGCCTGGAACGTCCCGAAGTAATTGACGGTATCCTCCACCAGGTCCACGCTTAATTCTTCTTTAATCTCTCTGGACAGCGCGGCAAAGTCATTTTCCGTGGCCTCCCGTTTCCCGCCGGGGATGTAAAACTTGGAGCGGCCTTTAGTGCGGGTGCTCAGAATCTGGCCGTCTTTGAGCTGAATCCAAGCAAGCTTATCAATTATCTTCATGGTTGTGATGGATAAAGCAAGGGTTGAATATGCTCTAACAAGTTATCTTTCTTCCCACAAAAAACAAATGAAATCAACGCAAAAACACCTTGCTTGTCCTGGCTCAGATTGCAGCTTGTTTTTACAAAATCAGCCCCAAACCAATTCAGGCTAGCTCCACAATTTTCAGAAAAAGCTGTCATCTGAAATGTAAACCTTCTATCTTGGCGCTGGCTTTAGGGGCGTTCCAATTGCGGAGCTGAGATTGTACCCTTTGAACCTGATCCAGGTCATACTGGCGTAGGAAAAAGCATGGAAGAACTAGCTTGTTCTTCCTTCTTTTCAATTCAATCCTCCATCCCGGAGGCTCCTGAGCCCATCTTGAACTTTTAAACAAGAACCCATGCAGGAGCAACTCTGGAACATTGTATCGGCCGTTAGAGCCCAATCGCCGCTGGTACACAACATCACCAATTACGTGGTCATGAACAACACCGCCAATGCCTTGCTGGCAGCGGGTGCCTCGCCGGTGATGGCCCACGCCCACCCCGAAGTCAAAGACATGGTTTCAATTGCTGGCGCCTTGGTGGTAAACATTGGTACGCTGGATGAGTACTGGGTAGAAAGCATGCGCCTGGCAGCCCAACAAGCCCACATCCTCCACAAGCCCTGGATCTTAGACCCAGTGGGGGCCGGAGCCACGCCGTACCGAAACCAGGTGCTGGAAGAACTGCTCACCTACAAGCCCACCGTGATCCGGGGCAATGCCTCAGAGATCATGGCTCTGGCCAAAACCGCTTCCCAGACCAAAGGCGTAGACAGCACCCACCAAAGCCAGGAAGCGCAGGAAGCTGCTCTTCACCTAAGCGCCTCCACTGGTGCCGTTCTCTGCATTTCCGGCGCCACCGACATTGTGGTGTCCCCGGACAAATCCCACACCCTTTCCAACGGACATCCGCTCATGGCCAAGGTCACCGGAATGGGTTGCACCGCTAGTGCCCTTACCGGGGCTTGCTGCGCCGTGCTTCCGGATGATCCTTTCACCGCCACGGCTGCCGCCATGGCGCTCATGGGCGTAGCCGGCGAAATAGCCGCTGAACGAGCTGCTGGTCCAGGCACCCTGCAATTGCACTTCCTGGATGCCTTACACCAACTCACCGAGCAGGAATTTAACAGCAGACTCAAACTTAGAGAGAGTCTTCCCGAGGGCAAGAAAGATAAAGCTCTGATCTAGGCACTGTTCTTTATTTAAGAAAAGCGACGCTGAAGTTTTGCTTCACCATTATAAGGCATCAGAATGTTTCCTCTGAAAGGCATGGCCGTTACAAAGTCCCTCGCTCGCCTCTGGCGAGTGTGCGTCATCTTGCGGCCTCTGGCCGCGTCCTCACTGCTTCATTTACATCCCAACGCGGCGAGACGCCGCCTGTAACCCACACTCGCCAGAGGCGAGCGAGATAAAGGAGGTAGGCTTTGAGTAAGAAGCTTTCGCCCCCACAACCGGATAGGACATCATCCCCCTACCTCCACCAAAGGGAAAATGTGTCTTTCAAATTTTAAAGAACAGAGGGCTTTACAACCCACTATCAACACTGACTTTATACCTATAACCACATGAACAAGAACACAACCTTTCCTCACCGCCTGTACCTGGTCACCGATGAGCAGGCCTGTTTGGGCCGCGACTTTCTGCAGGTGGTGGAGGCGGCGGTAAAGGGCGGAGTGGATTTGGTGCAGATCAGAGAGAAGCACCTGCCGGTGCCTGCCTTCCTGGAGAAAACGCTTCGGCTAAAGGAACTGCTGGACCGGTACGGCGTACCCTTGATCGTGAACGACCACCTGGGCGTAGCTATGGAAAGCGAAGTAGCAGGCATTCACGTGGGCAACAGCGACCTGGCGCCCCAGCAGATCAGGGCGGTGTGGCCCAACTGCGGCATTCTGGGCTATTCACTGGAGGCAGAGGTGCTGCTCCATAGTACCCATGCCCAGTTAGCTGATTACCTGGCCTTAAGCCCCATCTTCTCCACGCCCACCAAAACTGATACCATTACCGAGTGGGGCCTGGACGGCATCCAGCGAATCAGGTCCATGACCGGGAAGCCCTTGGTGGCCATTGGTCGGGTGAATGCCGGAAATGCCGCTGATCTAATCAAAGCCGGTGCCGATTGCCTGGCTGTAGTGTCTGCCATTCTCTCCGATCCAGATCCGGCCCGGGCCGCCGAGGCAATCAGAAACCAAATAGAAAAAGCTTTATGAAACAATATACCTATCCGGCGGTGCTTACCATTGCCGGCTCAGACAGCGGGGGCGGAGCCGGCATCCAGGCCGACCTGAAAACTTTTTCTGCGCTGGGCTGCTTCGGCACCTCGGCTATTACGGCCATTACGGTTCAAAATACCCTTGGCGTGACGGGCATCCACAGCGTACCGGCACACATTGTACAAGAGCAGATTAAAGCAGTGATGGAGGACATCAAACCCGCGGCGGTGAAAATTGGCATGGTGCACAGCCCCGAGCTGGTGCTGGCCATTGCCCACCAACTGAAGCAGTACCAGGTGCCGGTGGTGGTGGATCCGGTGATGGTAGCTACCAGCGGCGATAAGCTCATCCAGGACGAGACCATCGGTTTGCTGCAACAGCAGCTTTTCCCCCTGGCAGAGGTGGTAACCCCCAACTTAGATGAAGCTAGCATTCTTGCAGGCAATCTCATTCGAAACGTGGAGGAGATGAAAACAGCCGCGCAAAAAATTCTGGAAACCGGTTGTAAAGCAGTTTTGCTGAAAGGTGGCCACCTGCAGGGTCCCAGGTTGTTTGATGTTTACCTTCCACAGAACGGGAAACTTAAGGTGTTTGAATCCGCTGCCATCCAGAGCTATAACACCCACGGCACCGGGTGCACCCTCTCCTCGGCCATTGCGGCGTACCGCGCGTTGGGCTTACCTCAGGGCGAGGCCGTGCAGCAGGGCCGCCATTACGTGTACCAGGCCATTGACCAGGGCAAGGATGTGAAAACCGGCGAAGGTCATGGTCCTTTAAATCATTTTTTTAACCCTCAACCTTTACAGAAACATGAGTTGGAGTAAACTAGCCTGGCAGGCAGGAAGCGGCGTCTATGAGCAAATCACGAAGATGCCGTTCATCCAGGAACTCATTCACGGCACGCTGGCACCGGAGAAGTTTACTTTCTACATCGCCCAGGACTCCCTGTATCTGGCGGGCTTCGGACGGGCCTTGTCGCTCATTGCGGCCCGAGCCCAGAACAGCGAACATGCCTTAGAGTTCATGCGTTTCGCGGAAGGTGCCTTTGTGGTAGAACAGGCGCTGCACGCGGACTATTTCCAGAAGCTCAACATTGACCAGAACGAACCCATCTCCCCTACCTGCCAACACTACACGCACTACCTGCTCAGTCAGGCCGCGGTAGCTCCACTGGAAGTAGCCATGGCCGCGGTGCTCCCCTGTTTCTGGATTTACAAAGAGGTAGGCGATTACATTTACGCGCAGGACCGTCCTACCCATCACCCGTACCAGGACTGGATCAATACCTATGCCGGCGAGGAGTTCGGGAACATTGTCTCCCGGGCCATCCGCCTCTGCGACGAAATAGCCCAGACCTGCTCCCCCGCCCAACAGCAAGCCATGACCGAAGCCTACCTGACCGCCTCCCGCCTGGAATGGATGTTCTGGGACAGCGCCTGGCGACTGGAACAATGGCCGGTGTGAGGCAAAATTAAATTGGGTTGTTTTCGGCCTGTTTTCTGTAAAACAGCCATAAATGCCTTAATTTTTCTTTCGCTAAAACATTCTGTTTAGGGGCTGATATTGGAAAATTACCTCCTAAACAGAAATCTTAGCTTTATCAACACCCTTGAATGATATTGCTTTTAGCGAAGGAGGATTAGGCAGATTTCTCTTCATTAGAGAAAATATACTTGTCCATAAACTCATTCCGGAACTTCCCTTCCGGATCATGCTGGCGCAACAACTGCCTGAAATCCTCCATCTTCTCATACTGCGCCTGTATCACCTCGGGCGCCATGGTAAACAATTTTCCCCAGTGCGGGCGGGGTTTGAATGGGGCCAGCTTTTCCTCTATGAGTGGCAGCAGTTGCATCACCACCTCTTCATCCTGTTTCCAGGTAAAGTGAAACGCCACCGTGGTCTGCTTGTACTGCGGACTCAGCCACAACTCATCTGCCTTAATGGTCCTGATCTCAGAAACAAAAAGATGCGGTGTGATTTTCTCGTGCAGGGACTCTATCGCCATCATGGCTTCATAGGCATACTCAATGGCCACAAAATATTCGCTCTGCAACTCCGCCCCAGCACTAGGCTTGAACCCCATTTTGAAGTGCGGCAAACGTTCGTACCACTCTCCTACTTCCCCCAGTTGATCAGTGGTGTTCTCCGGCGATTGGTCTTCTATAGGGTGCAGCTTCTGGGTAGCGAGTTTTGCCCCAAACAACTCAGGTTCAATAACGGTAGATACTCCCTCCTCCACTTTGCTCTTTACCCAAACCTGGTTGATGTTTTGGTTTTCCCAATGAGTAAACAAACTCACGCTGTACCCTTTTGACATGATCTCCACAAAATGGTCTTGCAGCGCTCTCATGGGTAAGTTGCGGTACACTACTTGTGTCATCTTGAAAGAAGGCACCAGATCAAGGGTGATTTTGGTCACTACGCCCAAGCCACCGAGAGACACAACCGCTCCGTTGAACAGTTCACCATCCTTCTGCCGGGACATAGTCACCAATTCACCTGCAGCATTTACAAATTCAATAGCTGAAATGGAAGTAGCTAGGTTACCATTCTGAATTCCAGAGCCGTGGGTAGCTGTAGCACAAGCCCCTATAACCGTGATGTGGGGCAAGGAAGCCATGTTGGGAACTGCATACCCGCTATCATGTATAATTATTGATATTTCTCCATAACGCATTCCTGCTTCCACAGTAATGGTATGATTCAAAATATTTAGAGAAACTACCTTATTCAGATGTTGAAGTGAAATCAAACATTCATTGCTATCTGCTATCGGATTGAAGGAGTGCCGGGAGCCTAAGGACCTAAATCTTGATTTAAATCCTATTATAATCTGTAGCTCTTCAATGGTTTTAGGAAAATAAACCTTCTTCGGGGAATAAAATAAATTACCAGCCCAATTTTTAAGGTCATTAGTAAAGTAATAGGACACTCAAATTTTTTCTTTAGTTAACAATATCTTGTAGAAAACTATACCTATTGCATTATTATGGATATTGAAAAAACTCTTTTACCATAATCTGCTGGCAAAGTAATCAATATAAATAATAATAAAATAAATTCCTATTTAATACATAGCCTAAATATTAATGATAATTTTTTTTATTAAACAATCATGGTTTTCCATAATCATAATTAACAAATTATCATTAACAATAACATATAACACCAATAAAACTATAACACATTCTATTAAATAACATATAGATAAAATTTCCATTAAACTATCATCTTATATAAATTTTTATAAGATGTTAAAACCAATTAAACAAGATATTTTAAAATCTTAGATTATTAATATATCAATTAAAATTTAAATGAGATAGCTAAATAAGGGTTAAAACCCTTTATTAGACGCCACTCCAAATCATCATTAAGGTCGTCAACTTCAGAAATTAAATCACCTGGTCTCTTGGTCATGAGTTCCTGATTCCATAAAAATA
Source organism: Sabulibacter ruber (assembly GCF_017355955.1). Taxonomy (GTDB): domain Bacteria; phylum Bacteroidota; class Bacteroidia; order Cytophagales; family Hymenobacteraceae; genus Nibribacter; species Nibribacter ruber_A. The sequence continues at coordinate 282,015 of NZ_JAFFID010000003.1, forward strand.
CATTTCCGTAGGATAGACCGAAGTAAGCATTCTTATAATTAGCAGAAAAGTTCCTTAAAACAAATCCACCACCGGTAAAGAGAGCAGGACGCTCCGCTATTGGGCCGCCACCAAATTGTAATATAGGAAAAAATGTATCATCCCCAACATTGAAATGTATATTCATCATAGCTGCGAAGTTAACTTTGAAAACTTCTGCGGAACTTTCTTCTGTGATATAAAGCTGACCATTAGGATCAGTCGAAGTTCCGTATTTTGGGAAGGTTAGTTGCGTAAAAGCTAAACCAGGTGTAACACTTAGAAAAACTTTTGGATTTTTAAACCAAACCCTAATAACATGCTTCGCCAATTCTTTACTACTGGAAGTTAATGCTTTCGCGTCAGCGGAAACTAAATAACCCGCATCACTTACAATAGCAGTAATATTCTTAATCTTGCCTTTATCCAAAGTATAAACGTATTTATATGACCATGGGTATTTATCAAACTTTTGAGTCTCCGCACTTTCATTCAATTTATTGTACTCTGTATTAATTAAATCAAAAGCTTCTTGGAGTGTAGCTAACTTTAGTTTTCTCTCCTCTGTTATCAATGTAATACTTTGTAAATAATCTGATAAAGCCACTTTTAGAGCTAGTCCAACACTTTGAATAGGGCAAGTCAGATCATCTTTAATAATATTTTGTGTTTCAGATACTAAGCCAGCTACTAAATCATTATTTTGCTTTATATTTTGTAGTTCTTTACTAGCTCTTTCTATTGATGCACTTGCATTATCTTTATTACCAAATGGGGCATTTTTCATTGAATTAAATAACTCAACGAAGGTTCTATTTGTAACAGCATCTTTTAATCTATTTATTTCGTCTATTTTTGCTGACAATTTAGTTAACCCTTTACACTCCAAGGCTGAATTTGCACCCATAGGTGCTCCAGCTGCAAAAGGCTCTAACAAAGTTCTTATATTAATTAATGCATTCGTAAATTGTTTTATTGATGGATCATCAGAATCACTGACAGCAAGCGAAATTGCACGTTGCAATGGATTCATTGGTATTATATAAATAATAATATCTTTCGAATTAGATTTACCTCCAGTAAAGGTAAAATATGTAGTGTCACTAAGAGGGTAAGAAGCATTACTTTCGTCAACTATATAAAAAAGAGTAGGCTTCCCAGTAGCGTCCTTTCCTTCTTGTAAGAGTAAATACTTTTGAACCTCTATAGAATTTATAAAATCATCAACTTCTTGGGCTTTAACGAATAAGTTAACAAAAAACAATAAATAAAAGAGGAATAATATTTTTTTCAGGATGCTGTTTATATCTTTTTTCATAATCTTGATTAATAATAGTAAATAAAGAGTTTTTTTACACAAAGTGATTGCGAAACCTAGAACCATAAACACTCTGTATAATTTGTATATCATCATTGTGGAGGCGCCTATTAACACCAACATAATCCTCATACATGACATTATCCTCAATAGTACTGTGTTCCAAACCAAGCACATGCCCTATTTCATGAAGAGCAACAGTTTGCAGATCAATCTCTAAATCATTCCTTGGATTTACAGACCAAACTTCATCCATATCAAAATGAATTTGCCCAAATACTCTAGATGCAGTATTTGGATAGCCTGCATGCGCTACAACATTTCCTTTACCTAACCTTCTACCGTCAAAATCCCAAACGCAACTATGACTTCTAGGCTCCCAACTTATTTTTATTATTGCATTATCAACATTATTAACTTTTATAAAATCAATTGGTATATACTCTTGCCACTCCTCAAATGCGAAACTTATAGCACTTTCAATTTCAAATTTATTTATATTAGGATGATAATTTTTGAAAGCATACCTTATTATAGGTGGATTTCCCAATAATAAAGACTCAAATTTATAACCAGAAAAACCGCCAGCTCTTAAAAGATTGTTTGTAAATAACGACAAGTTACTTCCAGAAAAAGTTAAATTCCCACATTTAGGTCTGTATAAAATATCATCTATAATTTTATTAAGGGATAAATGATTTTTACCTTGAATCTGCCTATAGATATGTAAGAGTTCTTCAGCCATCTCCTCAACATCACTGTTCTTCAATAAAATGTCGTTTGTAACATTCAAATAACCTCTGTCTGCAAGAATCTGTGTTGCTAATCTTTTTAAATGAGCCATCGTATTTTATAATGTTATTAAAACAGAGACAAAACATTAGATTATAAATATTCCTTTGGCTTTGTAATCTTATTCCATTATAGTAATTGGCTTGGAATTGAAGCCATCAAACCTGGTTTCCCTTCGGCTCCGGGCTCAGGCGCTCTAATATTTTCATTCAACCAATCAATAATGTCATCGGGAACACTGGCAGTTGCAAGTCATCTAATTCATGGAAAAAGGCATACAGCTTTACTAAAAACACGAAATGAGACATAAACGCATAAAACTAGAGAGCCGATTCAATTAGGTTATAAAGTTTTATCAATCCTAAATAGATTCACATTCTAGGTAAACTCCATTTTAAATTAATTCATAGCATCAATACACCCGTTTCTTGCGGTCTATTATTATAATACATTCTATTTTTTTATATGTATTTGTGCTTTGTATTAATTGAATCACAAAACTAAATACTCATCTTCAACAAGTCATCATCTCCTATCGGATACAGTAACCCTGTATGTTCCTCTTCAAACAGAACCATTACAGTATCTGAATCCAACTGTTTCAAACTTGTATTTACATGTTTCTTATGGCACAATTGTAAAAATTAGTTGCTCTCCTGCTGATAGTTTAAGAAAAATTGATTGTAATGAAGGAGTTAATCGCAACTTTCCTCGATTTTCCAGTTATCAGGTGAATAAAGTGTTTTAACCCAACTTTTGTCTTTAGTACCCCCCTGCTGGTCTTAATCCATTTATTGCATATCCCTCATTTCCTCTTAAAAGGCTTTTTAAATAGATAATTAATAATAGAATTTGGATCGCACGTAGTTCCTTCTACTTTACAGGGGGAAATTTTCTAATGATATTACGACAAGTGGTTTGCAGATTAAAATTTTACAATAATACATTTTAAACTTCAATATGGTCAGCAGCTGCTACTTTAACGAACCTACCACTGGCTAAATCTTCTAAGCTAATTGCATTATAAATAGGCTCAGGGATAGTTCGTTGGGCTGTTGACCAATCTAATTCAAAAATTGATAAATAATATTTTGCCAAATCCTCATATACGATGTATAAGCCAGCCTCTCTATTAGAGGAAACACCAGTGTCTGACCAATTTTGAGAACTTATCAGGACAGATTCTTCATCTATGATAATTAATTTATTATGACAATGTACAAATTGAGTAGTATCTATATATCTTATGTTTTCATCAAGAATTAAATTAAATGAACTCTTTATATATTCTATATTTTCTAGCTCTTTATCGTAATCATCTCTTCCGAAAATTTTACCTAGTACTATTCTCACATTTAAGTCAGGATTAATATCCTTTGCCTTTTTTATTGCTGCAAGCAACTTTGATACCTCAGGTTGTTGACCACGTATGTACTGATTTTCGATATATATTGATTTTTTGGCTTTAGAAAGAATCATCGGAATTTCATCCATATAATTATCAGGAGTAAGAATTGGTCGTACTGTTACTTTCACCTTCGGGTCCAGTTCTTTACTTTGAAATAATTTCAAGGGCAATTGTTGTGGAGCTAGTTCAACAAAATATGGAGTTTCAAATTCTTTTGAAAATTCAGATTCAATAAAGTTGGTACTAGGAGATGTAAGTTTTAAATCATTTTTAATTAAATTTAGAAAGAAATCAGCTAATTGGGGAGATCTAACTGCTACTCCCATATCACGATTTCCTGTGATGAAGTTTCCAGGATTTTCCTCATTGTTTTGAGGAATGCTATTAACTGAATAGTTACCACTCTGAATTAGAGTCCATTCTCCGTCAATTACTATAATTTTTTCGTGGCAAGCGTGAAAATACTTAGAAGAGCTATTTCCACACGAAGGTGCTTGTTCAATCTTGCACCCAAATGTTTGAAGTTCTTGATAAATCCTTGCCTCATCCTTCTCCCCTTTGCGAAAATCAAGCATTATAAGTACCTCTACTCCACGGTTTCTTGCGGAAATAAGCAATTGTTTAATATGATCAGCACTGAAGTCATAAATACCAATTATAATTTGCATTTTCGCTCCATTAATCAAGCGACAAGTAACCGCATAAGTAGAGTCGGGTGATGCATACGCTATGAATGTATCTTTTATATGAAAAGTAGGTATATTGTTTAACTTTGGAGGCGTTCTAATAGCGCAGGGCTGATTCTGAGCAAAACTACTGTTTTGAACATCTGCTGCCCGGAAAGGAGGAGAGACAACAATAGGCATAATATTAATATTTATGGATTTAATTAAGCTTGGGTTTCATTCTGCCAAAATGAATTATTTATAGACGGCAGTGCGTTGTAATTAATAACAATTTGGTTCGGGAAGGCATGTCTGACAATACAAAGTTCCATCTTTCATAAGTTTCGTTACATCTGTTTGTGCAATTTTAATCCACTTTTTTGCGTTTGAAGAACAGTTTTCATATTCACGTGCGCCGAGTAGAGTAGATTTATTATCAAAATCACAAAGAAATATGTGATAGTTTTTTTGTAACCATTTCATATTGCTCCTACTACCTGTAAACTCAGCAAAGTACTCGGAACATGGCGTTACTTTAATATTTCTCTGATTGCAAGCTGCTAATAAGGTTGTAGTAATGCCTTGAATTTCACTTGGCTTCGTACTGTTTAATTTTTTGCACAGGGGAAATTTTGATGTTGTAAAACAGGAAGAAAGAAAGAATGAAGAAGCCAAGATTAAAGAATACTTCAGACTGGTATACATATTATTGAGGTGCAAATTTTAAATTATTAAAGCTTCTTTCTGAGGCTTCAGTCCAAACCTTATTTTTCTTAACCGCGTACCCAACAAATCTTATTGTATTTTCATCATCAGACAAATTCAATGTTGTGCTTGTTTGATCGACCTTATGCTCTTTTGTATCACGAGTGTAATTACTTTTCCCTCCAAAGTTTATCCCGAATACTCTAAATCCTCCTCCTCCAGAGGCACTGAACCTTTTTTTGTAGTCAAAAGACCAATTAGCTGAACTACTAAATTCAACAGAAAACCCCCTGATAAGGATTAAGGCAGTAGGATAGTATAACAGCGAACCATTTTCATTGAAAAACTCAGCGAAAAGATCCGGTTGCTCCTTTATATACTTACTCTTAAAAAGATTTGGCTTAAACCAAGGCCCATAATTTATTCCGACCCGAAAAGCAGCTTTAGAAGAAAGTTTTATCTCTGTTGCCTTTTTAAAGTCTTCCGTAATTTGCTGATGCTCTGTTACTGAAGCACTTGCCTTAATAAAACCCCAGCGTGCACTTCCTGATGAACCCCAATCAGTAGTGATAGAACTAGAATTTCCTGTAGTACGATCATATTTGGCAGAGAAGGCTCCAACCTGGCTGGTTTTAATTAAATCTAATGACTGGTCAAAATTAAATGCATATCTGTCGTCAAAAACCGCTGTACTCACATGCGGTAGTCCTAATAAATAGTTCAGATTTATGATTGTTGGCAGGTACGTATAATCGGGATAGGTTGGATAGCAAAGCCGCATTGATGAATTATAGTAATCAACGGTAGCATTGATAATTTCTTGATCATCTGCTGAGGCGTATGTTTTATTTATTAGCTTAATTAACTCAAAGGTTTTATTAATTTTAATACGCATAAGCCTCTCCATTTTGCTGGCAACACCATAGGCAGAACTATACTGATTATACGCCGCCATATCACCGAAATTGTAACCGCGCAAGCTTGCGTAATCTCTCCAAGCCGAAAAGTCACTGTTTGCTAATATTGCCATTTGAGTTTGAAGACCATCTAACTCGGTTTCTAATTGATCTTTCTTTTTCTGCTCTTCAGGCGTTAATACTTGCAATACAACTAAACTACTAAGCCGGTTTATAAATTTTCCATATATGTCACTAATTCTTGCAACCCCTACTTCTCCAGTACCAGAAACAGCTCCTGGCTCTATTTCTAAATCAGACCTTTTTAATAAATTATAGTAAGAATACCATTCATAAGTTCCTTGAGAGTTCAGCGGCAAAGAAACATCTACAGGATCTGCAACCAGTTTTAATTGAAGGAACTCTTGCGTGTTTAGACTAGCTGCCTGGGCTTTAAGAAGATCATAGTAGTTGTTCAGCGATGTTTGCATAGCAGTTCCAAATGGAACATCTTGGATAGGACTTTCCTGGAAGGAGTAAAGCATACAACCGTTTTTTTTATAGTGAATGAAATGTATAAAATACAATCTAAGTTAGAGGATGAATTGTAACATCAAAATCAATATTGGAGCCAACCTTTTTAATATTTTTAATCTCAAGCTGGCTAGATGATCCATCCCACCAATTACTATCAGGGGAAGTAGACGGGCCAAAGGAACCTGTTTTAAAGAGATCATCTTTATCTCCGGGATGCCATTTTCTACTCTCCAAATCAAATCGGTTATCCGCTTGGATTAAAGAACATTCATAATGATAATCAGGAAGCATTTGTTCATTATGATTGCTACCTAATTCATCAATATGCCAAACAGCTAAACCTTCATCAGGCAAAGCCTTATCTCGTGCTGATTGTACTCTATTTTCAATAATAAAATATTCAGCATTATTCTTTCGCTTTATATAAAACTCATTTTTGGAAGAAAATTTTCCTTTCATGCCATTATCTAAATGGTGGAGTATATCCGTCCAGCCTGCTTTATACTTTAAATACCCTCCAACTTCTACAGGATTTTTGGGATCAGCATTATTCCCTCCGCACATCAAACAAAAATGACCAATTCCAGACGACTCGTTACCATAGTCATATAAATCTGGAAAATCGCAAATCATATGGCCATTTTCATGGCAAAAAGTTCCTAGACTAAGCTGTTGCCCCATGTTAGTGATTTGATAATCATACGCGTTCTTGCCAGAGGCCAGCTGAAAAGGACTGCTTAAACTATAACAATGGGGCCATAATCCTTCTGCCCAATTATTTACAACTTCCCCAGAATAAAACACATTTATGGCATAGACATAATTTTGGGAATCTGAAGTCAACCTTTTGAAATCAAAACCATTATTTTTATGATGGTTCAAAGCTTCTAGAATTAACTCTCTTGCTCTTATACTTTGATTGACTTTCGGATCAGTATAATAGCTGCGGGGATTTTTTGCTGTATAATATGGAGCTATGATATTATTGTACTCTAACTTCTTTGCTGAAACATCATAAAAATAATCATAAACAGACCCATTATTTCCATAGTTGCTATAGCCTCTTTTGTTACAAAAATCATCGACCTCTTTAGCAGTTATAGTTCCTGGTACATCAGGAAACTGAATCAATAAACACAGACCTATAAATTTACCTACTGTTTCCCTTGTTGGTGGCGCTAGAAGTGGCCCATCAGACAATGCAGATTTTACTAACTGTGCTTTTCTTTCTTCAATACGGGTTTGCCAGCGGGTTTTACCGGGCGTTAACCCAGTAGAAGAATAGACCATAGAGCGATTTACCTCAGGGCTGCTTCTTAGTTTCTTAGAGAAACCTAGTAAATTTGGGTTTGCCTTTTCAGGTATTATCCCAGAAGGTTTGAGTTCATCAAATTCTAAATTTGCGTATTGAAAAAAGCCGGATACCGGATCTTTAATAACTGTAAACCCGTCTAATGTTTCAAATGTAGCATGGAATTGATTTCCTGAACCTTTTACTTGCAACGTTGTACCGTCCGGCTGAGTAAAAGTAAATTCTTGATTGAAGAATGGTGTTGCCATATTACTAGTGCTTATTTGAACAATCTCTGTATTTTTTCTATTGTAATTAATTTCAAACTATTTTAAATATAGTTTTATTATAAAACTAAAATGAATTATACTTAACAAACTAACATTTAGCTTCTACCCATAAACAACACACACAATTGAACAAATACAACATTCTATATTTGTTTAATAAATGCATTTTAAATTATTCTACCATATACATCTTTTAAGCTGTATTTACATCTTTTTATGATTCTTTAAGCTTCTTAATCTCATCCTCAAATGCCTTTCTTGCGGTAGCCAAAGCCTTTTGTTCATTTATTAAATTTTTCTCTGCCTCTAGTAATCCTTTATGAGCTTCAAATTTAGCCTTTATGATTTCTGTCTCAAGTGATATCTCATTTTTAATTGTGGCCAATTTAGCTGTTCTTAAAGCTTGCTCAGTAGTCTCTAAAGTAGTTTCATTCTTAATTTTAACTACCCTTAATTGAATCAACTGAGCGGGAATTGATACTATCGCCTTTGCAACAGCTATAGGCATACTAATAAAACTTTCTACTTCACTAGGTTTATCGATGGAATTTTCAATTAGAATTCCATTACTAACTTTTAAGGCATAAGTTTTCTTAATAAAAGAAGACCTGTCAATAACAATACCAGTAACTTTCGAATAATCAGGAATTATTAATTCATTTTTAAATACTTCTTCATTACTACTATCACGTTTGTCTTTTTCAAAAAATACGCACATCATAGTACGGCTTAGTGGTCTTGTAAAAATACCTTTTATTTCATTACTTTGACTATTTACATTTTCTCCAATATTTATAGTTGGTTGATCAAACTTTAAGTAAAAAGAAGCATCACAATAGTTAACATCCTCTATATGAATTCGCCATAAGCAATCTGCTTTTCCAATTTTTAGCTCATCTGAAGAAATATAAAATATTTTCGAAACTTCTTTTACCTCAGTGGTGAAACCATCTTCCTCTGTTGTGAAACCATTTTCGGGCGGAGCTGTCTGCACAAGATTATCTTTTGAGAAAATTGTTTTTGGAGAGTCAGAAATAGAGTTAATAATAGAAGTAATACGATCTTCGGCCGTCACGTTAATGCCTTCGATAAGCCCCAATGAATTTACACTTACCTTGAAAGTGTCGCTTGAAAAAGAGGACCCTTGATATTTAAGAGCATAGGGATTTGAAGTATCTGGCACATTTTGTGTGGTTGCTTGCATTGTTAAGTCAATGAGTTCCGAACTAACTTTGGGCAGTTTTATTTGTCTTTTAATTAAGACTTTGGCAGTGGCTGTAACTTGTAATGTAGCGATTGGAAGATAGTAAATCAGGTCAGCCTCATTGAACTTATCTACATTATTCTTTGAAAAAGATTTAACAATTGACTTTTCAACAAAAAAAGAACACAGAACATACATAACAATAACAATCAAGTAAATAATTAAAAACACCCATATAACATTTATAACAACGGGCTTAATATCAGTCATTATATCTACAAAATACATATAGTCAATATTCTATTACAAGCACCCATTCAAAGCTATTTAACCCCAAAGATTATTTTTTTTAATAACTTATCTTCTCAAAAAATAACCTAAATTAACTATAGCAGAAGCGAATAAAAAATTTATTTTTATTATTATACAAAAACAATTATAATTTTACCAATACTTTCACCCATAAATATTACTTTCGAAACATTATAATAATATTGAAGCACACATTCTTTAAATCCTTTTTATTTATTTCCTAAAACTAACTCTCACCGAATCTGATTTGCATTTCGTTATTTATCCTCTGAATTGAATACACATGACTAGCATTTGAAACTGATCTTAATTGCACATGAGGCCCGTCAACAAATGTCCAATAAAGCCCAGCATCTAAGCCCAATTTCTTAGCTTCAGAAGCATAAACCATATAACCATTCAAACCACCAACCGTTTTCTTTAAAGACCATTCTGCTTTCCCATCCAAAACCCAAAAACAATCTAGAGCTTCACCCCACTGGTGCCAAGATACCCCAGGAATAGTATTTGTGACATGTCTCCCACTCCTAGGCCCTACGCTTTCTATACAGTACGCTAAAAAGTCGGCACCTTGATCCTTGAGTCTATTTATTTCTTTATAAACTTGCTCCTTTGTTCTAGACTGTCTCCAGTATATTCCTTGCTTAAAGGGGTCACGTATACCTTCATTAGGACGCATTTCAATTCCCCTCTCTAAACACTTATCAAGTAGTTCTAAAACCTTATCCCTAAATTCAGGAACTAATAAATTCAGATCCGCTGCCATATGTTAAATAATTATAGAATTCATAAATTTTTCCCTACCATACTTTTTTTCTATATATAAAAACACCAACATTATTTTTAACTTATTAATGTTTTATATAAATACATATTTATTTAGATGTAATTAATAATAATTTACACTAACCCTTTAAAAAGTATATAAATTATATCTAAAACACATCTATATAAAAACTATTTTTGATATATTTTAATGATAAAAAACAATAATTTAGCTTAAATATTACAAATTAAATTATAAATAGTATAAACTACCCCTAATGACCATTCAACTTTGCAACAAGTTCTTTATATGAATGAACTTGTAACTTCTCATAAATGTGTTCTAAATGCTTTCTTACAGTTTTATCTGCAACAAATAACTTTTCACCAATCTGTTTTCCCGTCATTCCTCTCTTAAATAATTCTAGTATCTCCTGTTCTCGTTTAGTCAAATATTCTATTCCTGGTAATGAAGGACTTGGTATTAATTTTACACCCAGCAAATATTTCAATACACGACTAGCCAAGCTAGGTGATAGCGGCAGCCCACCTTCAAGTACTTCGTCAATGGCATTGAACAATTGATGTGGCTTGGCATCTTTGAGCATGTACCCAGATGCTCCGGCTTGCAGTGCTTCAAATAATTTTTGCTCATAATCCATTACCGTTAGCATTATAATCTTTAGGTCCGGGTAATGCTGTTTAACCTGCCTCGTTGCTTCTATACCATCCATTTCAGACATTAGAATATCCATCAACAGCACTTTAGGCACAGTTCCTGCCTGTAACGTCTTGAGGAGCAAATGTCCGCTTCTTACTTCAAATAGCACCTCTGCCTCTTCGCTAAGCGCTAGCTTATCACGAATATCCTGCCCCAGTTGGACATTGTCTTCAACTATGCCGATGGTTATCTTTTGCATTCAAGCCAAAAGTTAGATTTACTTGATATTTGAAAGGTACAATGTGAAAAACAGCTTGTAAATACGTCAAATGACGTATTTTTAAACTTAAATAGGTAATACTACTTTAATACAAGTACCTGAAGTAGTAGAATTTAATAAAAAAGTACCTTGAACTTCCTCAGTACGCTTACGCATGTTAATTAGCCCAAAACCCTTTGTATAAGATACATCATGAAAACCTTGGCCGTCATCTGTGATGGTAAGCGAAGTATCTGTTTGGGAAATCTCTAATGTTACTTTCACTTGTGAGGCAATTGCATATTTTAATGCATTGATTGTTCCTTCCTGTGCTATTCGGATAAGGTGCATCGCAATTATAGGCTGTACAACATAGTTGCTATCGATATTTATAAATTCCCAATTTAAAACAGGTAACTCACGGTCTTCCCAAATTTTAAGAAGTAAATTATGCACACGTGCCCCTAAAGCTTTTACAGTTATTTCTTCTTGATCAAGCAGCCAGATAGTTTCACGGAGGGTGTGGTTCATCCCACGGGTGAATTCACTTAATCGGAGAAGTTGACCAGAATCAGGCCATTTATGATAGGCTAGCAATTCCAATCTGGAAATTAGGTGAGTTAATTGTGAGCCAAAACCATCATGTAGATCCCGCCCTAGCTTTTCACGCTGCCCCTGCAATTCTTTTTCTAATTGCAGAGCCTTTAGTTCAGCGATATGACGTTTTTGCTCTGCTTCTATGAAGGACTGCAGCAATGAGTTATATGACTCCTGAACTTCTACTCTTTTAGTCAGATATGTTATGCGCTGACTAGACCAGGCAAGGACACTATTTAGTATTTCAGCCACACTCATTATGTAACCACAACTAGATTAGATTGGTATTATACAATTTTGGCAACAGAGAGGGGGCGGCTTAACTAGTTATAAGTTTTCCGTATTGTGAAGAAGTAAATTATAAAATTTGACAGGCTGCTTCAGCCATTATCATGCAGGCTTTACAATATATTTAACTATTTTTTTTATTCAATAATTAATCATAAATTATAGTATAAAAAAGTCTAAAATACTTTTACTTTTTTTTATAATAACAAGATAGGATTTAAATTTTCAATAATCAATACCTATAATTAAGTATATATCACTTAAAATGCACCCTTTAGGAAAAATTGATAAGACAGTTCTTAAATATAACTAGTAGTGGAATGTCTGTATAGCAGATATACTCCAATAATTTATAAAATATGGATTGTTTAGCATAAAAGTGGGAACTAACCTTTTCAAATAAGAACTGACTTTCCCCTACACCGCCAATCGCTGCAATATCACCTTACATGCCACCTCAGAAGTCACCTTCACTTTATGTGTTTGATGCAGGGGAATGGAAAAGAAATCGCCGGGAGAAAGGTGGTTGACCTCTCCATCAACGGTAATGTCACAGGTGCCCTCTAAGATAAGGAACCGCTCTTGTTCATCGTGGTGGATTTCTTCCTCGGCCACGCCTTTGATCCAGACAATGGCGGTGGTGGCATTGGGCGAGTAGCCGATGATCTTCACGTAAATGTACTCTAACTCTGAAGGAGTTTGCAGGTCTTCGCGCTCTAACCAGGCGGCATAGTCTTCCTGGCGGGATTCGGGGGAAAGTACCGGCGGAAAGGTAACGGGTTCTCCCTGCTGCAGCCGCACCATGTAGTCAATGGTAGCCAATACAAGGGGCTTTACCGTACTTTTAGGCGCTACGGCATGCGCTAGCGCATAGGCTTCAATAGTCTGGCGAATGGTCTCAATCTCTTCTCGGATTTCAGGATGTGCGGAAGCCATCTGCTCCACCTCCTGGGTTTCACCTGGGGTGGTAACTCCCATGACGTACAGCTCTAAAATCCCGGATTCTATATAGTCTATGATGGGGTTCATGCTGTTCTTTCCGCTCCTATGTGTTTGAAAGCCGATTTTAACTGGCTTTTGAGTTCTTCCTGAGAGATATTCAAGGCTTCGGCCGCCTGCTGGCAGGTATAGCCTTTGTGGTAAATTAAATCAAGGATGGCATTTTCCTGGGGCTGCAATTGGCAGAAAACTTCTTTTGTTTGGCTCTCCTCCAGTTGATCTGTTTCCCTGGTTGCCTCTGGTGTAACAGGGTCTTCGTCTTTTTTGCCGAAGGTAAGGTGCGCGTATTTGCCCGTTTTATGTGCCTCCAGCGCTATTCCCCGGGCCATGGCCAAACCCCAGGTTAGAAACCGGCTTTGGGTAGGGTCAAAAATATGGATGCGGGACCAGATGGCCAGAAACGTCTCTTTCAGCACCTCTTCCGCTACCTCGGTATTTTGCACAATGCGCGAGATCAGCCCTAAGAGCACCGGCGCGTAGGCATCATACAGCAGCCCGAAGGCTTCCTGTTTCCCCTCCCGGATTGCCTCTATCAGTCGTTCTTCTGCTTCTCTCTGCAGGGTCAATGGTGCCATATAATCTTCTTTATCTTCCCCTAACGTTTTCCGCTTGCCAACCCTCTTAACTCTTGCCTAAGATAACTAACCCCGCCTGTAATACCTAACGGGCTTGGTGCCCTTCTCAATTCAATTAGTATATACCAAATAAAACTAATTTTACATGTACCGGCCAGTTACCGTCTTTAGATTATTTTCCGCTAACCTTTTAAGAATAAGCCGGAAAATAAAAATCTATTTTAGATTTAGGACTGATAATTTATAACCCCCGTTCAGTTTCATCCTATGAGAAAACACCTTCCCCCTTTGCTCGCCTGCTGTCTTCTGCTTTTAACAGCCCTCCCTTCGTTTGCTCAGAAGTTCTCTTTTGAGGCAGTAAAAGCCTATCCTTTTCCTACCGCACTCACCGCCTCAGCACAGGGCTCCAGAGTTGCCTGGGCGGTTGATGAGCAGGGCAAACGGAACATCTACGTGGCCGAGGGGCCGGATTTCGTTCCCCGTAGGCTCACCAATTATTTGCAGGACGATGGGCAGGAACTCACCAGTGTTTCGCTTTCGCCAGACGGGAAATGGGTGGTGTATGTACGAGGTGGGGACCATGGATCAAGCTGGAACGAGGAGGCGCCCGTGAACGCTTCCTTCAGTCCGGTCACTCCTAAGGTGCAGATCTGGAGTGTGCCTTTTACCGGAGGCGAACCGAAAGCTTTAGGGGATGGCGAAAACCCAGCCATCTCACCTAAGGGAGAATCCCTTGCTTTCACCAAAAACGGACAGGTGTGGGGAGCGCCATTGGATGCCTCTGCACCGGCCAAGCAGTTGTTTTCGGCGAGAGGCACGAACGGTTCCCTGGAATGGTCGCCCAACGGAGAACAGTTGGTGTTTATTTCTAATCGCGGAGACCATGCGTTCATTGGAGTCTTCACCAACGCAGAAACTCCCATTAATTGGATTGCCCCGTCCTTCACCCGCGACCGAAATCCACGCTGGTCGCCAGACGGAAAGCAGATAGTGTTTGTACGCACTCCGGGCCTGGGCGGAGCCCCAGACTCGGTATTGGCCCGCAGACACCAGCCCTGGTCTATCTGGACGGCCGAAGTCTCTACCGGCAAAGCATTTAAACTGTGGGAAGCTCCCAAAACCCTGGCTGGTTCGTTTCCCGGCACCCACGGGGGTGCTAACCTGCACTGGGCCGCGAATGACCGCATTGTGTTCCTCTCTTATCAGGACAACTGGCCCCACCTCTACTCTATCCCGGCAACCGGCGGAAAGCCGCTGCTGCTCACGCCCGGTACCTTCATGGCCGAGCACATTTGCCTGAGCCCCGATAAAAAATGGCTGGTATTCAGTGCCAATTCCGGCCCAGACAAGCAAGACATAGACCGGAGGCACTTGGTGCGGGTACCCGTAGACAAAGCAGCCATGGAAGTGCTGACGCCAGGAACTGGCCAGGAATGGACTCCGGTGGTTACGGGTGACGGAAATTCAATTGTATACTTCTGTGCTACAGCCCAGCGCGCGCCCCTGCCTGCCATGATGCCTTTCAAAAAAGGGAAACCCACGTTGCTGGGAGAAAGCCTGCTTCCTGCTCAACTGCCCATCAAACAACTGGTCACCCCCAAACAGGTCACCTTCAAAGCCCCGGATGGCACAACTATCCACGGGCAGCTTTTTGAGCCCAAAGGCGGCGGCAAGAAACCAGCCATTGTGTATGTGCACGGCGGACCCTCCCGGCAGATGTTACTGGGCTGGAACTACTCAGAGTACTATTCCAACGTGTACGCCTTGAACCAATATTTGACCAACCTGGGGTTTGTGGTGCTTTCGGTGAACTACCGCTTGGGCATTGGGTACGGCTACGACTTCCAGAATCCCGAGAACGCCAACACCAAAGGCAATTCTGAGTACCAGGACATCAAAGCCGCCGGTGAATGGCTGGCTCAGCAGCCGCAGGTAGACGCCTCCCGCATCGGGATTTACGGCGGCTCCTACGGCGGGTACCTGGCCGCCATGGCCCTGGCAAAAGATTCCAAACTTTTCGCGGCCGGCGTTGACATTCACGGCGTACATGACCGCACCATTACCAGAACCTTGGGCATCACCGCTCCAGACCGTTACGAGCGAGCCCCAGATGCGGACCTGGCCTCCAAAGTAGCCTGGCAGTCATCGGTAACCGCCCACGTAAATGGATGGACCTCCCCCGTTCTGATCATTCACGGCGATGATGACCGTAACGTACAATTCAGCCAAAGCACCGATCTGGTGCAGCGCCTGGAGGCCAAAGGTGTGCCCTACGAGTCCCTGGTGATTGTAGATGATACCCACCATTGGATGAGCCATGCCAATGCCCTCAAAGTAGGCTTGGCTACCGCCGATTTTTTCCAACGAAAGCTCATGAAGCCCAGCAATGCCGTGGGAAAGAAGTAGACGTACGCTGAAAGTAAAAACGTTTCGGGTCTGTTTTCCTCAAAACAGTCCCGAAACGTATTGTCAGATCTCTGATATGAAGTAAGCCTGAAATCAACTATTCCTTAGTCCATTCTGGAAGGATCAGATAGGCAAACCAAAAAGGCCTTGTATGAGAACAATTGTCCTGGCGATTGTTCACTTATCAAGACGATTGGCAAAACTATTCTTCTATATCTATTTAGCGCGGAACTCACCTCACTTTTCTATGTATCCATAGTGCTGAGGAAAGACTTAGGTTTAGCTTTGAGATAAAAGTGTTTCTGACCTATTTTCCAGAAAACTGATCGAAACGAATCCAATTACTTATTAACCTGCCCCTATCAACAAAGAAGAAAATCCGGTTCAGCCTGTTTCCTGCCTTCCAAATTTATCGGTAAGTTCTTGTTAGATGCTGTTAGAAAAGTATAAGAGTCTATGATTTCTCAGGCAGAAGCAACTCAAACTCCTTCCCGGGAACAACCGTGAGCTTGTAGGCTTTGATCCAGGGGTTGAGCAGCCGAAGGGTCTTATAATTGATGCCCTGTTCCACCGCGAATTGAGGCAGATCTGGAATAGAAGAAGTCACGCGGTAGGTACGCGTTGGCAGAGGATCATAGCCCTGTTCTTTCGGTAGTTCAAAGCCATACTTCTGCGGGTTGCCCAACACTTCTTTCAAGGCCAGAATGCGGAACATGTACCGCGAGGTCTCGTCGTTGAGGTATAGGTCATAGTAGGAACTCACCCGCTGCCGCTCCAAGGCATCTCCAATGCCGTTCATTCCCCGGTTGTAGGCGGCGGCTGCGTTGGTCCAGTTACCGAACCGCTTCTTCGCCGATTTCAGGTACCGACAGGCTGCTAGGGTAGCCTTCTCCACATGGAAACGTTCGTCTACCTCGGCGTTCACCAGCAAGCCATAACCGCGGGCAGTGTCGGGCATGAGTTGCCAGAAACCGGAAGCTCCGGCCGGGGACGTCACCGGGCTGAACAGGCTTTCGGCCAGGGAGAGGTACACAAAATCCTGCGGGATGTCATTTTCGCGGAGCAGGCGCTCAATCTCGGGTTGGTACCGCTGCATGCGCTTCAGTCCCAGCAAGGTGGTGGCTTGCAGATAGGAATTTACCAGTAGCTCCCGGTCCAGCCGCTCGGCTACATCGGGCACCTCCAAAGGAACAGGTTCTCCGGCAAAAGATAATGAGGTGGGCAGCACCGGTGCTCTTACCACTCCTTCCCGCACCAAGGCAGGTCCCGAGCCGCTTTCGCTCGAACTCACCACTTGCAAGGGTTGCTGGCTACAAAGTTGCACGGTCACCGCAATAAACCCCAACGCGCCGAAGTATTTCCAAATGTTATGATTCATGTTCTCCTCCTTTCTGGCTGGTTCCTCGGAAAGTATAACCGCATTTAAGCGCTTTTTATTCTACCTCAGAAATCCTTCAGCCTTTTTCTTACGCATATTCCCTTTTTCTGAGTGCAGTTTTAGTATCAAAATTTAAGAAAGCGGCAGAAAAACACCTCAAACTTCAAACCAAAAATCGGGTTACGTCTCTGCAAGTTCTAGTACACCTGTCAATCGCTTCTTACCAAATCAATCAAATTTGCTTAACATATAGCTTGAGATAAGTTCAAGAACAGAATAGTTGTCAGCCTCTGTTTGGAATGACTAATGTATCATTCCTCTAATACTCTTTTCTTATTCAGTACAAAGAACTTGCCCTTGTCCACTTTTGCTAAGAGCATTTGTCAATTCAATTCGATAACGCCATAAGGCCGGTAATTTTTCAACCCTTTAAATACCGCCTCGTATAGCTAGTACAAATACTAACCAAAAGAACCTATACCACTATGGCTAAGTTAAAGACATTAGAAGACCTGTTTGAGCACCAACTAAAAGACCTATACAGTGCCGAAAAGCAAGGCATTGCTGCCCTCACTAAAATGATCAAAGCCACTGAGGACGAGAAACTGAAGCAGATGATTGAGACGCACCTGGAAGAAACCAGAGCGCAGAAAGACCGCCTGGAGAAAGTGTGCGAGTTGGTAGGTACCAGCCCAGGACGCATGAAGTGTAAAGCCATGGAAGGCCTGGTAGAAGAAGGCGAAGAAACCATTGAAGAAGATGCGACCCCGGAAGTAAAAGACGCCGGTTTGATCGCTTCCATCCAGCGCATGGAGCACTACGAGATTGCCGGTTACGGTACTGCCGCTCACTTCGCAGAGCGTTTAGGCCACACAGAGGCTGCCCAACTTCTGAGACAAACCCTGGAAGAAGAGCAAAAAACCGACACGCTCCTGAACGATCTGGCGAAAAGCTACATCAACGAAAAAGCAGAATAGTTTTAAATTAAAGTCATTCGCTTTCAAAAGAGCCTGCTCAACGTAGCGGGCTCTTCTGTTTTACTACCTTTCCTAATAAGAGAGACTGAACTACCCCCTCCTCTTTTGTCATCCTGAAAGGATCTTGGTTACGAGCGGTAATAGCGTTTATTCACAGCTTTTCTAGTTTGCTCACAAGATCCTTCCAGGATGACAAATGTGATTGGATATGCGTCAAACAGACTTAGTCTCCTTCTTAGTTAAGCTACGTTTTAATCTTGTTTTCCTGAAAGAAGCCCAAATCAAGTTGGACTTAGAGAAAGCCGAAGATTGAAAATTGTACAACAGCGCAGATGACTTTCGGCTTAGATTCCGGAAATTTGCGGTTGCATGTCACGTACCTCTATCCTATCCAGTTTACCCGAGTTACCGGTCAAGGAAGCGCTTCCGCGGCTGGTCTCCGCTTTAGAAACAAACTCCCGCGCCGTGTTGGAGGCGCCTCCCGGAGCCGGTAAAACCACGTTGGTGCCCTTGGCCTTGTTAGAGGCAGATTGGCGCGCCGGCGGAAAGATCATCATGCTGGAGCCCCGTAGGTTAGCCGCCCGGGCCGCCGCTCAGCGCATGTCTGATCTGCTGGGCGAGGAAGTGGGCCAAACGGTAGGGTATTGGGTACGCATGGAGCACATTGTCTCGGAGAAAACCCAGATTGAGGTGGTTACCGAGGGTATTCTCACGCGGCTGCTGCAGAGCGACCCGGCCCTAGAAGGCATTGCCGCCATTATCTTCGATGAATTCCACGAACGCAGCCTGCAGGCCGATGTAGGGCTTGCCTTAGCTTTGGATGCCCAAGCCGTGCTGCGTCCCGACTTGCGGCTATTGGTGATGAGTGCTACCCTGGATGCGAAATCGGTGGCAACCTGGCTGGAAGCGCCCGTGGTGAAAAGCGAGGGCCGCCAATTCCCCGTAGAAACAAAGTACCTTTCTCCCGCCGAAGTTGCCTCGGCAGGCCACCGTCCGGCAGAACGCCTGAACAACTTAGTGCCGAAAGCAATCCGGCAGGCCCTAACGCAGGAACCCGAGGGAGATGTGCTGGTCTTTTTGCCTGGCATGGGCGAGATGCGCCGCGTGGCCCAAGCACTGGAAGAGAAACTGCCCTCCACGGTTGACCTGCACCTGCTACACGGAGATTTGAACCTGTCGCAGCAACTAGCCGCTATCCGGCCTGCTCCGGCAGGAAGGCGCAAAGTGGTACTGGCCACCAGCATCGCCGAGACCAGTTTGACCATAGAGGGTGTGAAAGTGGTGATTGACGGCGGCTACGCCCGCGTCCCCAAGTTTGTGCCGCGTATTGGACTCACCACATTAGCCACTATCCCGGTCTCCCTGGCGGCGGCTGATCAACGCCGGGGCCGGGCAGGACGTTTAGGACCGGGCGTCTGCTACCGCATGTGGTCCTCGGCGGATCAACTGCAATTAGCCGACCGCCAGACGCCTGAGATCTGCGAGGCCGACTTAACCGGCCTGGCCCTGGAACTCTCCATCTGGGGTGCCCAGGAAGCCACCGACCTCAAATGGTTGGACACTCCGCCCGCTGCCGCGCTGGCCCTGGCCCGTGACCTGCTGGTTCGGCTGGAAGCCCTTGATCAGAACGGGAAAGCCACCGCCCACGGAAAAGCCCTGGCCGCTTTGGGCTTATCTCCCCGTTTAGGCCATTTGGTCATGCTCGGCCATGCACTAGGCCTGGGCACCACCGCCTGTGACTTGGCTGCCCTTTTATCAGACCGCGACATTCTCAAACCCCTGCAGATATCGTGGTCAGACCCGCTGCCCGATTTGTCTTTGCGGCTGGAGATCTTAGACGGCCAGTCCCCTCCCACGCCAGGGTACACGGTAGACGCTAACACCGTCAGGAAAATACGGGAACAAGCCCAGAACCTTCGGCAGCGGATCAAAGAGAAACGAGCACCTATCAATTTGGATGCAACCGGACTGCTCACTGCCCTGGCGTACCCAGACCGGCTTGCCCAACGCGAAGCATCCGGCAGAATACGTCTGGTCTCAGGGCAGCGGGCTTCTTTGCAAACCGAGTTGTTCGGCGAGGCGGAGTTCTACGCGGTAGCACACCTGGAACTAGGCAACAAGCCCCGGGTACTCACCGCCGCGCCTGTTTCCAAGGAAGAATTACTCAAACAATTCTCCGGTCAACTGGAGAAAATACAAGAGGTGCGCTGGGATGCCGCTACTGAAAAAGTGATTGCCCGCCAGATTACCCGTTTGGGAGCGTTGACCCTAGAAGAAAATATACTACAGAACCCAGACCAGGAGACCGTTGCCCGAGCGCTCTTGCAGGGTTTGCAGGAAAAAGGAATTCAACGGTTGCCGTGGTCGGAGGATGCCCAAAAAACGCTTAGGCGATTGGCGTTTCTGCACCACCTCCTGCCTGAGCAATGGCCTGATGTGTCGGAACCGCACCTGGAGGCTACCATGGAAGAATGGCTGCTGCCACACTTGGTTGGGTTGAGAAACCTGGACCAGGTGTCCAGATTAGATTTCAAGGAGATTCTGCTGGCCGATCTTACCTGGGAACAGCGGCAGGAAATGGACCGGATGGCCCCATCCCACCTGGAGGTGCCCAGCGGTTCTCGTATTACCTTAGATTATTCAGACGTGAACGCCCCGGTGCTGGCCGTGCGATTGCAGGAAGTCTTCGGGATGTTGGACACGCCCCGGATTGGCGGCGGCAAGGTTCCGGTGCTCATGCACCTGCTCTCTCCGGCTTCCCGGCCCGTTCAGGTTACCCGCGATCTGCGTAGTTTCTGGAGCACCGGCTACTTTGATGTCAGAAAAGACCTGCGCGGCCGCTACCCCAAACACCATTGGCCCGATGATCCGCTCTCGGCGCCACCTACAAGAGGTACCAAGAAAAGACCTCAGCCATAAGTTGTCTAGCACTCAGATGTCCCGCCTGATAAAAGCTGTTCTCTGTTTCAGTGCTGTTTCGCAGAAAATGGGGTAAAAACAACAAAGGGGAAGCCATGGCTTCCCCTTTGTTGTTTTAAAGGCGGGCTACATTAATAGCCTCTGATTTCAGCATTAGCGCCGGCCGGACGATTTGGGCCGTCTTTCTCGCCATCTGAGCCTTTTACTTTTACAAGTTTATTGTAAAGCCCTAAAAGCAAGAATGGCGCTGGCCATTGCCCTACAAACAGAGCTTCATCGTCTTTTTTCATCACTTTCAGGGTAGCAGATACAGCCATTGAGCCAAGGGCTGCCCACAGGAACAGATCAGAAGGCAATTTAGCGGTATACTCTTCAATAGCACGGGCTACTGGTCCTTCTTTATGATCTGGGTTAAAGTTGTCGGCTTTTTCTTTTAAGTTTGATACGTCCATAGCTTTATTTGGGTTAATAAGTTGGTATATGGGTATCAAAACGTAGGAAGCTTTTCTAAGGTTAGCAAAAAATCAAAAGATGCGGAGAAAGAATTGAGTTTATCACTGATAGTAGCTCCTCTCTCACAGATTTAATTCCTTTCAGAAGGCAAATTTTGCTTCCCTCTTACCAGCCTAAAACTACTTCCACTTTGCACAAGTGCGCTCCTATCTGCCAGGCAGAAAAACCCTAAAACAGCTCCAGAGACAATTGCTCTGCCGGGGAAATTACCTTCGGTTTAGCAGGAGGTGCTAGAATTGGACTAACAGGCGCGCCATCAATATAATACACAGGCGTTTCCTCAAACCTGGAGGCTACTACCACCTGCGTACCACCCGCATGGGTAGAAAACAATTCTTTCACTAACGCAGGATTGTTGTTATCCCGGGAAAGGTGCCCCAGCAGCACATGGCTCATGAAATCGGGTTTGTACCCGGTGAACAGATTCAAAGCCTGCCGGTTGGAAAGATGGCCATGGTTTCCCTTGATCCTGGCTTTCAGGTGGTAAGGATAGTACCCGCGGTCCAGCATCTCCTCATCATAATTGGTTTCCAGGAAAGCAGCATGGCACTGACGGAAGTTCTGGATGACATGGTCACAAGGCGTCCCGATATCTGTAAAAACGCCTATGTTGATGCCCCCTCCGGAAACCACGAAGCTGTGCGGATCAGCGGCATCGTGCAGTTTGGGAAAACCGGTGATGGCCAGCTCCCCGATATCTACCGGCTCATAGGCTTGGAAGGATCTTACCAGCTGCGCCTCCACCCCAAACCGTAGCCCCCGCAACGTGGCCGGAGTAATGTACACCGGAATACGGTACTTCTTGGCTAAGACGGTCAGGCCTTTGATATGGTCTGAGTGCTCATGGGAAATGAAAATAGCCTTTACTTTCTCCAGGGAAAGCCCCAGTCGGTTCATCCGCCGCTCAGTTTCGCGGCAAGAAATGCCCACATCCACCAACACTGCTTCCTTCTCATTCCCCACGTAATAGCAATTGCCGTTACTCCCCGATGCCAATGATGCTATGCTCAATCCCATACTACAAAATTAACGGATGAGGGGGAATAATTTTATGTGGGTTACTATAAGATAAGTAGAAAAGATTTGAGGCAAAGCTCTTTTACTTTACATATTAATTTAGCTAAGAACATACATCCTGGTTTGCTGCCTTTTGGAACTGCTTATCAGGCTAAGTTACCATTAATGGTTAGTCATTTCTCCCTCGCTCGCCTCTGGCGAGTGTGCGTTATCATGTGGCCTCTGGCCGCTATGCACTTTATAAAAACAAATAATGAACTAGGGATTTTGCCCGCATAGCGGCGGGACGCCGCCCAATAACGCACACTCGCCAGAGGCGAGCGAGGGAGTGTATAAGCAACTACAAAGAGCCTAAACCTGACATCATTTTCAACCCACCACTTATTTTAGGCCTATTTCCTGAAAAACAAACCTGAAACAGAAGCAAGGCAAAAGGTTTAGTTTGGCTGAGAGGACTTGCGGGGAACCAGGATGGGGTCTAAGACAATGCGCTCTGGGGCGGTGCCGTAGAAATCCTGCGTGCTGGAGCTTAGCTTCAGGAATAATCGGGCGGTTTCCTCCCCCATCTTTACGGTCTGTTGGTCAATGGTGGAAAGTGATGGCGTCACAAAGGCTCCGAAGGCTTCATTCGCGAATCCTACCACGCCTACCTCCTCGGGCACCCTGACACCCGATTCCAACAGTTGCTGAAGCGCGCCCATGGCGGTATAATCTTCGGCGGCGAAAACGGCGTCAAACGGGGTTTTATCTTTGAGCAATTGCTGTACCGCGGCTTTGCCAGATTCCAGGGCAATCCGTTTTTTGAAGATCAGTTTTCGGGAAACCGATAAGCCGTGCTCCTGCAAGGCGTCGCGGTAGCCTCGGTAGCGTTCGTTGAAGATGGTCAGGTTCTGGTCTGAGGTAATGTGCACGATGCGCTGATAGCCCTGCTGAATCAAATGCTCCGTAGCGGCATAACCGCCCTGGTAGTCATTGATGGTCACTGAGGGTACGCCCAGATCTTTGATGGCCCGGTCAAAAAACAGAAGCGGCACCTGGCGTTTCCTGATTTCGGAATACACCTCATTTCCTTCGGCCTCATTGGACACCGAGGAGATAATGCCATCCACCCGGGACTGCAAAAACGTCTCAATCCCCTTCTGCTCCTGCAAAAGGGATTCGCCGGTCTGGTACAGCAGAATGTTGTAGCCGTTCTCGTTCATCACCTTCTCAATGCCGTGCACCACCGAACTGAAGAAACTGGTATCTAGGCTGGGCACAATAATACCAATCACGTTGGTGCGGCCAGAACGGAGCGAGGATGCGAGTTTGTTCTGCTGGTAGTTCAGACGTTTGGCGGTTTCCAGCACGGCGGCCTTGGTGGCTGCGCTGATGGCCGGATGGTCATTCAGGGCCCGGGCTACGGTAGAGAACGTTACATCTAACTCACGGGCAATATCATGTATGGTGGTCTTCTTCAACTTCTCGGGGATTGGGCATAAATATACCCAATGCTCATTTAAAAATTTTCAACAAATAGCTTTAACCAATATGATTCTGGCTTCTTTTTAGAAAATCAACCAGGAAACCGTGCAACCACTTGGCCTTTCTGATTCAAGATTGACGAATCTTGCCTTTTTCCTTCTCTGAAGAATAAGCAGCAATAAAATAAAAACTTCTCTTCAAACCGAGGTATTTTTCGCCTTTATTCCTAAAATTTCAGTAATTAAAGTCAATAAATTTTCTATTCTAAAAATTTTCCCTTAAACTTATGCCAACGTTGGCATAAATCTGAATTGAAAGTATTTCGTACCATTAAATCAGCCGTTTGCCCGCGTACAGTGCTCATTAAGAAACAACGCCCAGTATGCTCTTATTAGGAATAGACGTAGGTACTTCTTCTATCAAAGTCTCTGTTGTGGACGCCGACACCCAGAAAAGCTTGGCTTCGGCTCAGTATCCCGACACGGAATCCAAAATCAACTCCCTGCAGCCGGGTTGGGCCGAGCAGTCGCCCGAGATGTGGTGGGAGCATACCCAGAAAGCCATTGCCAAGGTAAACGCCACGGGCAAGTACAACCCCCAGGACATTGGCGCCATAGGCATTGCCTACCAGATGCACGGCCTGGTGGTGGTAGACCAAGACCAGAACGTGCTGCGCGAATCTATTATCTGGTGCGATAGCCGCGCCGTGCCTTACGGAAATCAGGCGTTTGAGCACATTGGCAAAGAGCAGAGTCTTTCTCGCCTGTTAAATTCTCCGGGTAACTTCACCGCCGCCAAATTGGCCTGGGTAAAGGGAAACGAGCCGGAAACGTTCAGCAGAATCTATAAAATCATGCTGCCCGGCGACTACATCGCCATGAAACTGACGGGCGAAATCACTACCAGCGTCTCGGCTTTGTCTGAGGGGATTTTCTGGGATTTCCAGAAAGACGAGGTTTCTGCCGATGTCATGAACTTCTTTGGGTTCAGCGCAGACATTATCCCGGAGGTGCGACCGCTGTTTTCATCGCACGGCGAAGTGAAACCAGAAGTTGCCTCTACCCTTTCTCTGAAAGCAGGCATACCGGTAGCTTATAAATCAGGCGACCAGCCTAACAACGCGCTTTCGTTGAACGTGCTCCATCCCGGTGAAGTGGCCGCTACGGCAGGTACCTCGGGCGTAATTTACGGCGTGAGCGATCAATTGGTGTATGACCCCCAATCACGGGTGAACACCTTCGCGCACGTGAACTACACCCCAGAATCTAAGCGCGTGGGCGTGCTCATGAACATCAACGGTACCGGCATCATGAACAGCTGGTTAAAAGAAAACATGGGCCAGGGCTTGAGCTATCCGCAGATGAACGAAGAAGCCCGGAAAACCCCGGTGGGTAGCCAGGGCTTGCGCATTTTCCCTTTCGGGAACGGAGCGGAGCGGGTATTCAACAACCGCATCATTGGCGCACAATTCCATCATCTTGATTTCAACCTGCATTCCAAAGCCCACGTGTTCCGGGCGGTGCAGGAAGGAATCGCGTTCACGTTCCGCTACGGGCTGGACATCATGCGTGAGAACGGCATGAATCCGCAGGTGATACGGGCGGGCAACGCCAACATGTTCCTGAGCGATCTGTTCGCCGAAGCCTTTGTGAACGCCACCCACGTACCGGTAGAATTGTACCAGAACGACGGTAGCGTAGGCGCTGCCCTGGGGGCCGGAATTGGTGCCAAGGTTTTCAGCTCCGCGCAGGAAGCGTTCAGCCGGTTTGAGCGCCTGCGAGTGGTGGAACCAACCCAGACCGATGCCTTCGAAACCGCTTACCAGGACTGGAAAGCATTGCTATTAAAACAACTGAGTAACTAATTTTTTAACACCATACATTCAAAGCCATGGCAAATCACACCTTAGTAGACACAGAATACTTCAAAGGAATAGGACAGATAAAGTTTGAAGGTCCGGAGTCTGACAACCCGTTGGCGTACCGTTGGTATGACGAAAACCGTGTAGTGGCGGGCAAAACCCTGAAAGAGCATCTTAAGTTTTCAGTGGCCTATTGGCACTCATTCAACGCGAACGGCTCTGATCCATTCGGAGGCCCAACGTTGAACTTCGCCTGGGACCAGAGTTCAGATGTAATTGAGCGTGCCAAAGCCAAAATGGATGCCGCGTTTGAGTTCATCACTAAATTGGGCATGCCTTACTACTGCTTCCATGATGTGGACGTGGTAGACTTTGGCAATGACGTTGTGGAAAACGAGCGTCGTTTGCAGACCATGGTGGAATACGCGAAGCAGAAGCAAGCCGAAACCGGTGTGAAACTGCTGTGGGGAACTGCCAACGTATTCTCGCACGAGCGTTACATGAACGGTGCCTCTACTAACCCAGATTTCCATGTGTTATCGCACGCAGCTGCGCAGGTGAAAGGTGCGTTGGATGCCACTATTGCCCTGGGTGGTGAAAACTACGTGTTCTGGGGAGGCCGCGAAGGTTACATGACTTTGCTGAACACCAACATGAAGCGTGAGCAAGAACACCTGGCCCGCTTCCTGCACTCAGCCAAAGACTACGCCCGTGCGCAAGGCTTCAAAGGTACATTCTTCATTGAGCCTAAGCCAATGGAACCAACCAAGCACCAGTACGACTACGACTGCGCTACCGTGATCGGGTTCCTGCGTCAGCACGATTTATTAGGTGATTTCAAAATCAACATCGAGGTAAACCACGCTACTCTGGCGGGCCACACCTTCCAGCACGAGCTGCAGGTTGCCGCTGATGCCGGGGTACTGGGTTCAGTAGATGCCAACCGCGGTGACTACCAGAACGGCTGGGATACTGACCAGTTCCCGAACAACCTGAACGAACTGACCGAGGCCATGCTGATCTTCCTGGAGGCCGGTGGCCTGCAAGGCGGTGGCGTGAACTTCGATGCCAAAATCAGAAGAAACTCCACTGACCCAGCTGACCTGTTCTACGCCCACATTGGTGGTGCCGATACGTTTGCCCGCGCCCTGATCACCGCTGACAACATCCTGCAGAACTCTGACTACCTCAAAATCCGCAAGGAGCGTTACGCTTCTTTTGACAGCGGCAAAGGTCAGGAGTTTGAGCAAGGCAAACTGTCTCTGGAAGACCTGCGCGCCTACGCCATTGAGCAAGGTGAGCCAACCCTGCAAAGCGGCCGTCAGGAGTACCTGGAGAACCTGATCAACCGGTTCATCTAAGCTCCTGCGTAAGTTCAGCTTTTCAAAATTGTAGTTTTTTTTTCATGCATAAATGGGAAAGGCTGCCTCTGCTAGAGGCAGCCTTTTTATTTTGGTTGGCGCTCACTTTTTCATTTCGAAATACTTGTTTTGCCTTCTTTTTAGAAAACCAGGCAAAAAAAAAACGGGCTCCAGTAGAGCCCGCCTTTCTCCTATATCCTAATCTTTTTTATGGTTCTTTTTGAAAACTAAGCCGAAAAAGGATCAGCAAACATGCCTATCCTACCAGCACCTTTTTCCGCTCCATCACAGCTTGCACAGCCTTGATGATGTGCTCGTCATCCAGACCGTACTTTTTCATGAGCTGCTCTGGTGTACCGCTTTCCCCGAAGGTATCGTTCACGGCCACGTACTCCATGGGCACCGGATTGTGTTTCACCAGAAGCTGGGCAATGCTGTCGCCTAAACCACCAAGGCGGTTATGCTCCTCGGCACTTACCACGCAGCCGGTCTTGGCTACCGAAGCAAGAACGGCTTCCTCATCCAGCGGTTTAATGGTGTGAATATTGATGATCTCGGCGGAAATGCCCATTTCAGCTAGTTTCTCACCGGCTTTGATGGCTTCCCACACCAGGTGACCCGTCGCGAAAATGCTCACATCGGTTCCTTCGTTCACCATCCAGGCTTTCCCGATCACAAACTCCTGATCGGCTGGGGTAAACACCGGAATGACCGGACGCCCGAAGCGCAGGTACACCGGCCCGTGATGATCAGCGATGGCAATGGTAGCGGCCTTAGTCTGGTTGTAGTCACAGGGGTTAATGACGGTCATGCCCGGTAGCATTTTCATCATGCCTATGTCTTCCAGAATCTGGTGCGTGGCTCCGTCTTCGCCCAAGGTCAGACCCGCGTGCGAGGCGCAGATCTTCACGTTTTTGTCTGAATAGGCAATGGACTGCCGGATCTGGTCGTACACCCGGCCCGTGGAGAAATTGGCGAAAGTACCAGTGTAAGGGATTTTTCCGCCAATGGTCATACCGGCGGCAATGCCCATCATGTTAGCCTCGGCAATTCCCACCTGGAAAAAGCGCTCAGGAAACTCCTTGATGAAGTCTGCCATTTTAAGGGAGCCCACCAGGTCAGCGCAGAGTGCTACCACATTCTCGTTTTTGCGGCCTACCTCCAGCAACCCCGCGCCAAAGCCAGAGCGGGTATCTTTAGACTCTGTATAAGTATATTTTTTCATGTAGATGATTTCTTTTGAAACCTGCCCCATTGCAGGAATTTGATTGATGCGTTTACAGGCCACTTTTTGGAAAAGAAGCCCAAAAGAAAATGATCAACAACCGCGGGCTTAATAGTCCTGCATGTTACAGGTAAGCTGCGCCAATGCCTGCTCTAACTGGGCATCATTTGGGGCCACCCCGTGCCACTT
The DNA here is from genome assembly GCF_017355955.1 of Sabulibacter ruber. Taxonomy (GTDB): domain Bacteria; phylum Bacteroidota; class Bacteroidia; order Cytophagales; family Hymenobacteraceae; genus Nibribacter; species Nibribacter ruber_A. Next base: position 310,905 of record NZ_JAFFID010000003.1, read on the forward strand.
GTGAGATCCCATCATGAAATCCACCCCGTGGCCCATGTTGGTCTGCATCAGGATCATGATAGGTTTCCCCTGGAAGGCTCTGCTTTTAGCTAGCTCCAGCCCCCTGATCACGTCTTCAAAATTGTTGCCGTTCATTTCCAGTACATCCCACCCAAAGGCTTCCCATTTGGCGCGCAGGTTCCCCAGAGACATGACCTTATCGGTAGGTCCGTCTATCTGCTGGCCGTTCACATCAATGGTGGAGATCAGGTTATCTACTTTGTGGTGCGGAGCAAACATGGCTGCTTCCCAAATCTGGCCTTCCTGCAATTCACCGTCACCGTGAAGTGTGAATACCAGGCTGTTATCGCCGTTCAGTTTCTTGGAGAGCGCCGCTCCAATGGCAACCGATAAACCCTGCCCCAGGGAACCGGAGGCAATCCGTACGCCTGGCAAGCCCTCATGGGTGGTGGGGTGCCCCTGCAAGCGGGAGTTCAGCTTGCGGAAGGTCTTGAGTTCGCTTACGTCAAAGTAACCGGCGCGGGCCAGCACACTGTACCATACCGGTGAGATGTGTCCGTTGGAAAGGAAAAACAGGTCCTCTCCCACTGCATCCATGCTGAACTCTTTGTTGTGGTTCATGATCCGGAAATACAGGGCCACCAGAAAATCGGTACAACCAAGGGAACCGCCGGGGTGACCAGATTGGCAACCGTGCACCATGCGTACAACGTCTCGCCGCACCTGTTTGGCAATCTGCTCCAGTTCCTCTACCTGCACGGCTTCTTTTTCTTCTATCTGCATATGTTCTGATTTGCTTTCTGATAAGGATTTAGATTGGAAGGAACTGCTTGAGAAAAAGACTATCCCACTGGGGAAAGTCTCTGGTAGCAGTGCTTTCCTGAAAAGATGAAATTGTTACAGAGCGTCTTCTATTACTTCTTTCATCTTATCGGCATCGGCAATGAACTTAGCCAAACCGTTATCGGTGAGCGGGTGCTTGAGGAGGCTAAGGATTGGCTCCAGCGGACAGGTGCAGACATGCGCCCCGGCCTCGGCACATTTTACAATGTGGATGGAACTGCGGATAGAGGCCGCCAGAATCTGGGTTTCATACCCCTGGATGGAGTAAATGTTAGCAATCTGCTCAATCAGCTGTACTCCGTCCCAGCCAATATCATCCAGACGCCCTAAGAAAGGCGACACGTAGGTAGCCCCGGCTTTAGCCGCCAGAATAGCCTGACCCGCCGAGAACACCAGGGTACAGTTGGTTTTGATGCCGTTATCGGTGAACCACTTGATGGCTTTAAGGCCGTCTTTGATCATAGGCACCTTTACTACAATGTTAGGGTGCAGCCCCGCCAGAATTTTACCTTCTTCTACCATGGTTTCAAAGTCGGTGGAAAGCACTTCGGCGCTGATGTCTCCGTCCACAATCTCGCAAATGGCCTTATAATGATCCAGGGTGGCCTGCTCTCCTTTGATGCCTTCTTTTGCCATCAGAGAAGGGTTGGTGGTTACGCCGTCCAGAATCCCCAGATCATGGGCTTCCTTGATGTGCGCCAGATTGGCGGTGTCAATGAAAAATTTCATGGTTGAATAGGTTTATGGTTGATGTTGTTTGGTTTCTTTAGGTTAAATAATCAAGGCGGATTAATTAAATGTCAATTTAACAATTATTAAGAAATTAAAACAATTAAGAAGTAAATAGTTTAAAATTTATACAGCAGCTACTTTTTGAGGCTAACCGAGGAATCATAAATAGAATCTTTGCCCTGGTAGTCAAACCAGTCAAAAGAAGCTTTATTGGTGGAAGGCTGCCCGTTGGAAGTAGCGTATATGCCCAGGGTTACGCCCACAAAACCGCCGGCCACACGGGTGCTCAGGTATTTGCCGTCTACTTTGTCTTGCAGCAGTTGCCAGTTGCCTTTTTTGGTGCCGTAGTAAAAGGAATAATCGGCGCCATTGAATTCAACTTTCAGGTAGAGCGGTTGCTTACTTTCAGCGGTGGTCAAAGCTTTTTCCGCCAGAACGGAATTATCCGCTTTCAGAAGACGCACCACCGGTGCATCCCCTTTCAAGGTTTTCCCAAGGGCGTAATAATGCCCACTGTTCTGGAAAGCCACCAGCCCCGCAAATTCATTTTCTTTCTGAGGCACAAACTCCAGAATGGTACTGGCACTTCCGCGTACGTGCTGCTGCCGGCGGGCTACGTAAGAGACATTCACTTTCTGGGAAAAGCTCTCAGGCCGAACGTTCAGGGTTAACTTGCCGGCAGGTTGGCTCAGGCTGTACCAGAGAGTACGAGGCGTTCTTAGTTGCAGCCAGTACATGGGCAAGGTATTGCCGGTAAACTCCTCGCGGTACGTGAAATTGCCAGAGAGCGGAAACGCAGGTTTCTTCTGCGCCGGCAGGTTGGGCACCGGATACGCATACTGCACTTCTTCATGGTTCGGGTTGATGATAGGCCAGCCCTCTTTCCAGGTCACGGGAGCCAGAAAGGTCTCGCGCCCGATGTTGTAGTGATCCCCGGGTCCGTCATAAGGTCTGGTTGCCAGGAAAACGGCCCACCACTCACCCTTTTGCGTCTGTACCAAATCGGCGTGGCCCGTCGCTGAAACTGGATTAGTTCTGTTTGCCGGCAAGTGGCGCTGGGTAAGGATGGGGTTCTTCTCATACGGTACGTAAGGCCCCGCCACACTTTTGCTGCGCAGAATCACCTCAGAATGGTTCACGCTGGTTCCGCCCTCAGCGGCCATGAGGTAATAGTAGCCATTCACCTTGTAGATATGCGGTCCTTCAATCCAGACGGGCTTCTTGGAAAGGTCTACCCCGCCGTTCACCAGCAAATGCTGGGGACCCACGGTTTTCATGGTGTTAAGATCAAGTTCGTACATCCTGATGGTGCGGTGCCCATCATACAGCGGCTTATTATCCGGGGCATCTGAATTGTATATGACATAGGTTTTGCCATCCTCGTCATGAAAGAGCGAGGGGTCTATGCCGTTTACATTGGGCAACCAATAAGGATTGGACCAAGGTCCTGCGGGGTTGGTGGCGGTTACCACAAAGTTTCCTCCCTTATCAATGAGAGTGGTAACCATGTAAAACGTGCCGTTTTTGTAAGAGATAGTAGGTGCGAAAATCCCTCGGGAGACATCATGGCCATCCAAATTCAATTGCTCGGGCCGGTCCAGAATGTTGCCGATTTGGGTCCAGTTCACCAGGTCCTTGCTGTGGAAGATGGGCACTCCCGGAAAATAGGCAAAGGTGGACGTAATGAGGTAGTAATCCTCCCCCACCCGGCAGATACTGGGATCAGGATAAAAGCCAGGTAAAATTGGGTTCTGGAACATTGGTTTCTTCTGCTGGGCAAAACCAATCCTGAACAGCATTACAAACAGACACAGCCCAATGAGGATGCTTTTCTTAATTAAAGGTAGATTTTTGATCATAAGTAAGGTGTTACCACTGCTATAGAACGGAGAACTGCACTTTGGTTTGAGGTACTTTTAGTAGAAATATCCTAAAAATAAGTTGTAAAAACTACTGCAGTTGGAGGGCTTGGCTTTTACTGCTTGAGTTTCTACACCAGAGTAAAGAACTTGATGAGATGCAATAGGCTCTGAGAGGAAAAATCTGATTCGGGCCTGTTTACAAGAAAACAGACCCGAAACAGAATTACTTCACCTGCTTGGCAGATAAGTTGGCGCTCTCTGGTGGTCCCAAGTAGCTGGGTTTAAGTCCGCCGGCATCTACTACAATTTTCTGCAGCACCACGCCCGAGTCTACCATCCAGAACTTGAGCACGTGCTCGCCTGGCTTGGTTAGCTGGTGTTTGGAGATGGTCAGGTTGATGTTGTTGGCTACGTTCTTGTTCCACTCCCGCTCAGACTTATCTGCGTGAATGTTGATGATCTGCGGCTTTTCATCATCAAAGGAGATGGCATAGCGCAGCCCTTGGGTATTGTGGAAATTGAGCGTGGGGGCCAGCATCACCTGCACGTTTACCTCACCACCTTTCTGCAGGTACACTTTGTACTGCAGGTGCGGAGTGTTTCCGCCGGGTGTCTGGCTAGGAGCAATAACCGGTTCGGTGGTCATAGCCGATGCGGTACGACCCAGATCCGGGATCAGTTGCCATTGGATGTTGTCTCCGTTCACGGCGCGGGTGAAGTGCTCTGCCTCCATGGAAACGTAGCCGTTGCTCTCTACAAAGCCTTCGGTGGAGATGGCTGCGGTTAACGCTGGTTCCACAGGAGCCTGCACTGTCACGCTTTTTCCTTTAGGACCGGTGATGGTCAACGAGGCGCGTTGCGGACCGGCTGGTACGTTGGCCCAATCTACGCTTACCCACAGGCGCTGCTCTTTGGCTATGGTGCCTTTCTCCTGCGATATTTTAAGCCACGGAGCGCTGGCTTTGATGGTGTAATCAAACGGTTGCAGACCGCGGTTAAAGATTTCCAGGTAATGGCCTTGTTTCTGGTACGGCGAGAAAGCCGGCAGCACAGCGGCTTCTTTCGCCTGAGGCCACCATTGCGCGGAGCCTTCCACAGTCACGCCCATGTCTGCGGCGGCAGGTACCGAGAGTTGCTTCACCTCCGGCATCACGTCTTTTTCGGGCTGTTGCCAGTAGGTGTAGCTGATGTGCGTTTGTGACATCATGTGGTTCCACTTACCGCCGGCAATGTTCTTGTGGAAATACTCTGTGAGTTCAGCGTCTTTCTCAAACAAGCGCTTTACTCGGGCGGCCATGTCATTGGTAGTGTTTCTGCCCTGGCTGGCGTAAAACCGATTAAGCCCTGTGGTCACGTGCAGCTCGTTCAAATTCGCGCAGGCTTTAATGGGGAACAATACCAATTGATAATACGCATCACGGTACTCGGCCGGGAGGGCGGCGTTGATGCGCTCCGCTTCCTGAGCAAGACGGTTATAATCGGCTACTACCCTTTCGGCTTCCTGGTAATTGGTAAGGCTGTAGGTGTCAGGAGACAGCAGCTCTGGCTTACGGCGGCTGTTGTATTTGGTATATTTAGAAAGCATTTGCGCAATGGACGGGGCATGCTCCGCTCCAAACTGGCGCTCGGCCCAAAGTCTGGTGTATTCTTCCAGGCTCTCAGCAGGCCATTTCTCCGGGTTCCAGGCATAGTCCAGGAAGAACTCGGTGGGTAATTCCATAGGTTTGATGTCGCCCACGTTCACAATCCAGATACGGTCGGCTTTGTGCTGGTAGGCCAGGTGCATCTGCTCCCAGATTCTGGGAATTGGGTTCGTGTTGAGCCATTTGTAATTACGGGGGCCGCCCACGTAGTCAAAGTGGTAATAGATGCCGTAGCCGCCGGAATGCTGTTTTTCGCCTGGTTTTGGCAATTTGCGGATGTTTCCCCAGTTGTCATCGGCCAGCAACAGGGTCACATCATCAGGCACGCGCATGCCTTTGTCATAGTAGTCCTGCACCTCTTTGTACAGGGCCCACAGCTGCGGCGTTTGCGAAGCATCTTTGCCGGTTACTTCAGAGATGATCTTGCGTTGGTCGGCCACGATGCGCTCCAGCAACCCGATGTTGCTTTCCTCGCTCATGGGTTCATCGCCGTCACCGCGCATCCCCACGGTCACAATGTTCTCAAAGCCGTTCATGCGTTTGATGCCACCAGTCCAGAACTCGCGCAGTTTCTCGGCGTTGGTGTTGTAGTTCCACGGTCCGCCCCCGTTCCGGCGCCACTCGTCATGCGCGCGCGCGAGCGGCTCGTGGTGCGAGGTACCCATCACCACGCCGTACAGATCGGCGGTTTGCGGGTTGATCTTGTCATCGTCGCTGAAGGCGCTGCCCCACATGGCCGGCCACAGGTAATTGCCTTTCATGCGTAAAATCAGCTCAAACACCTTCTCGTAAAACTTGTGGTTGAACCCACCAAACTGCTGCTTAGCCCAGTTGGACAATGCCGGGGCTTCATCGTTGATGAAGATGCCGCGGTATTTCACGGCGGGTGTTCCTTTGGTGTGGCGACCTTCCTGCACGTACAGGTTCTGCTGCTGCTTTACTGGCACATCGGCCCACCAGTACCACGGCGATACGCCAATCTGCTGAGACACGTCATAGATGCCGTAGATGGTGCCGCGTTTGTCGCTGCCCACAATCACCAGCGCCTCGTCTACCCCTTTCATGGGTTTCTTCACGGTCTGCACCACAAAGGTCTCCCACTTGCCGGTCAGGTCTTTCACGTCCAGCTTTTTGCTTTTCACCAGTTGGTCTATGAGCGGGCTTTTGCCCAGCGTTCCCACCAGCACCAGCGTCTTGACTTTGGGGGTCTTCTTCCCAACCGTCAGCGAGGGTTCGGTTTTAGTGACGCGCTGCACATCGGCTTGCAGGTCTTTCAGGGCTCTGATAACACCCGGAAAATCTGATTCATGGATGAAGAAAGAAGCTGGCTTTCCGGCTTCTGCCAACGGAAAAGCATTGCCCTTCTTCTGGCTGGAGACATAGGAAACATCGTCCAGCGCGAAAGCGGCCGGAGCCACCAACAAAATAAGTAGCACCAGAACCAGCTTTCGCCAATTGGCTTTTGGCCTGATCTGCGTTTCTGACCTGTTTTGAGTAAAAGTGACGTAATTCATGCGGGGAAATCAATTAGGAGGGAAAGTAGTTTTTGGCGTTGTAGTAGCAGATATCCTGCACCATTTTACCTATCCAGGGCAGGTCCATAGGCAGCAAACCGCGCTCCATCTCCTCGCCCAGCATATTGCACACCAAGCGCCGAAAATACTCGTGGCGGGAGTACGAGAGGAAGCTGCGCGAATCTGTAAGCATGCCCACAAAACAGCTGATGAGCCCCATGTTAGACAAAGCATCTAGCTGCTGCTTCATGCCATCCAGGTTATCCAGGAACCACCATGCCGAACCGAACTGCATCTTGCCTTTGATGCCGCCCCCTTGGAAATTCCCGATCATGGTAGCGAAAGCGGCGTTATCGGCGGGGTTCAGGTTGTAGATGATGGTTTTGGTGAGGCAGTTTTCCTGTTCCAGTTGGTTGAAGAAATCGGCCATGGCGGGGATCTGCGGATAGTCCCCGATGGAGTCATACCCGGTATCGGGGCCGTTCACCTGCAGCATGCGGCGGTTGTTGTTCCGGATGGCTCCTACGTGGAATTGCTGCACCCACCCTTTCTGGTAGTACATGCGGCCCAACTCCACCAATAAGAATCGGGCGAAGGCATCGTGGTACTGAACTGCTTCCCGGTCATCGCCCTGCAGCACATCAGTAAACACCTTGTTCAATTGGTGCAGCGATACCTGCCCCATAGGTAGGTTCGTGAGGCCGTGGTCTGAGATGCGGCAGCCGTGCGCGTGGAAGTAGTTGACCCGGTTTTCAAGGGCTTCCAGCAGGCTGTCCAGGTTGAAGATCTCAGAGCCGGTGACGCTAGCGAGTAGCCGGATGTAGTCGCGGAACGCCTCTCCGCCGGAAAGATTCAGGACTTTATCGGGGCGGAAGGAAGGCAATACTTTGGTCTGGAAAGAAGACTCCGCCAATTGCTCATGGTACGCCAGATCATCGGTGGGGTCATCGGTGGTACCCACCATCTCTACCCCAAAGTGCGTCAGGAGGCCTTGCGGGGTAAATTCTGGTTTCTGCAGCAGCCCGTTGCAGTGCTCGTACACCTCAAGGGCGTTGAACTCAGTGAGCAGCTCGTCTACCCCAAACGGGTTCTGCAGTTCCATGTGGGTCCAGTGGTACAAGGGATTGCGAACGGTATACGGCACCGCCGAGGCCCACTTCAGAAACTTCTCTTCGTCTGTGGCCTTGCCGGTGATGTACTTTTCCTCCAGGCCCAGCGTGCGCAGCGCCCGCCACTTGTAATGGTCACCTGCCAGCCAGATCTGGGTCATGTTGGCGTAATTGGCATTGGCCGCGATGGCCTCTGGCGACAGGTGACAGTGGTAATCAATGATGGGCAGGCCTTTGGCATACCCATGGTACAGTTGCTTGCTGGTTTCGGTCTGCAAGAGGAAATCTTCATTCAGAAACGTGTTCAATGAAGGCTGCGGACTACGAGGAGCAACGGAAGACGGGAGAATGAAGCTCTCTTGCATAAGAAATTAGCTGTTACCGTAAATAGTTCTTTCAATACCCATCTCTAATCCGCGCAGCTCTGCCAAACCTCTCAGGCGACCGATGGCCGAGTAACCCGGGTTGGTGACTTTGTGCAGGTCATCCAGCATCTGGTGCCCGTGATCCGGACGGAACGGAATGGGTTCGGTTCTCTCGCGGTTAATGGCCACCAGCTCACGCATCACGCCATACATGTCTACATCACCGGCCAGGTGGTCAGACTCATAGAAGTTGCCCATAGCGTCTTTCTTCACGTTGCGCAGGTGCGCAAAGTACACGCGGTGCCCCACTGATTTCAGGATTTCCACCGGGTTGTTGTGCGGCCCGGCACCCAGGGAACCCGTGCAGAAACAGATGCCGTTGGGTTCGCGGTCTACCCGCTTGATGATAAACTCCAGGTCTTCTTTGTTGGAGGCGATGCGCGGCAAGCCCAGAATTGGATAAGGCGGATCATCTGGGTGAATGGTCATTTTAAGGCCGTTTTCCTCACAAACGTCCATAATTGATTCCAGAAAGTACGCCAGGTTCTCGCGCAAACCGGCATGGCCGATGTTCTTATAGATCCCGATGCTCTGGGTTAGGTGCTCCAGCTCAATGTAGCCTTCCATGGGAACGCCCATCCGGATGATCTCGCTCAGCTCATCCAGTTGCTGCTGGGAGTATGTGTTGAACCTTTCCTTGGCCTGTTGCACCACTTCTGGCGCGTAGTCTTGCTCGGCTCCTTCTCTTTTTAAGATAAACAGGTCAAAAACGGCCAGGTCAGACCAGTCAAAGTAGAGGGCTTTGGCCCCGTTCCACATCTCCAGCGCCAGGTTGGTTCTGGTCCAGTCCAGCACGGGCATGAAGTTGTAGCAGATGGTCTTCAGGCCGCAGGCAGCCAGGTTGCGTAGCGATTGGCGGTAGTTTTCTAAATACTGCTCATAATCGCCGGTGCGGGTTTTGATGGATTCATGTACCGGCACGCTTTCCACCACGGCCCAGGTAAGGCCGCTTTCCTCAATAATGCGTTTCCGCTCCTGGATTTCCTCCAGGGGCCAAACGGCACCGTGGGGAACATGGTGTAAGGCACTCACAATACCGGTAGCCCCGGCTTGTTTCACATCCTGCAGAGTCACTGGATCATTGGGTCCGTACCATCTCCAGCTTTGAAGTAATGACATAGAATGGTTCTTTAAATATGATTTAATCTTACCTGTTTGTGGTAAAACTAGGGTAATGTAGCACTTTTTGTTTTGCCGGTGTTTTCAGGAAAATAGCCTAAAAGCACCCGCTTTCAGCTACTTTGTTTTTACCGATGCAGTGTTTTGGTAAATAGGGTCTTTGCCTTCGTAATGGAACCAGTCAAAGGTGGCTTTTCCGGTGGAGGGTTTTCCCTGGAAGGTGGCGTACATACCCAGGGTCACACTCACAAACCCGCCAGCCGCACGCGTGCTAAGGAAGGTTCCGTCTACGTTGTCTGGCATTAGCGTCCAGTCACCTTCTTTTATGAAACTGCAGCCTATAAAGTGTGGAATGGTGTAGGCCATCCTTAAGGGTTGGCCAATCTTTGACAGCGTTGGCACGCCAAAATACCCAAACATCACCTTAGCAGACTGGTTTTACCAAGGTTTTATGAAAAAGCCCCCGAAACGCAGTTGAGCAACGCACTAAAAAGATTGGCTGCTCTTAAGGGGCAGCCAATCTTTTCATAAGGAAAATACAAGATTATAAATAACCAGGGTTTTGGTAAGCAGCTTTCACTGACGCTGGTACATCCATGCGGTCAAGCTGACTTTGCGGGATAGGACGCAAGTAGTGATGCGGCTGAATGGTACGAGTTACGGTGACAGCGGTATGGTCTCCATAAGCAGTTCCCGCAATCTGATACGTGGAAGCAAGCTCATTCCATTTCTGAGTACGAACCAGATCATACCAGCGGTATCCTTCGCCAAAGTATTCGCGGGACCGCTCTGCCAAAATATAGTTGATGTCAATGGTGGCTGGGGTGGCAGCAACCATGGCAGCGCTATTGTCCTCCACTTTGGCGGTATTGCCGTTGTTATCCCAACGCCACTTGCCGGCACGGGCACGGATCACATTTATCAGGTCTCTGGCGCTTTTACCTGGCTGGGTGGTGGCACCTTTCACTGCTGCTTCAGCTGCAATAAAGTACAGCTCAGAGAATTTAGCAATGTTGAACGGACGGGTACTGCCGGCGTTTGGCTGTCCTAAGCCGTTGCCATTGTCGGTACGGTAAGGACCAAGCTTCCAAATACCAGGATAAACAATACGGCTGATGCCGCTAGGGGCAATCACGTAATCTGCTCTACCAGGCATTTCTCCTGCCCCAATGTTGCTCTTTCCTGCTCCGTTTGGATAAGCGATACCGGTAGCTGGATCCTCGTTCAGGAAGGTCAGGATAGGTTCTCCTGGTCTAACGGGCAAGTTGTTTGCGTTATATACCACCTGTGCGTTCACACCGCCTTTAGGCCAGTTTCCACGGTAAGTAGTGGTAAAGGTACCATCGTAACGGGAATCGTTTGTCTTGTCGGCAAAGGTGTTCTGAACTGCCCCAATGGTGGGTGCCATACGATTCCACGGACGCCCTAAAGCTTGTGCCGCTTCCCGCTGAACAGAAGACACAGGATTGGTTCCGTCTGCATTAAGGGCGCTCCTGATGTTAGTATAGTTCCAGGTCAACATCCAGCTGGCAAAGTTATCTGGAGCACCTCCTGAGCCAAAGGTTAAACTACCCCCGTTGTATAACTCACTTGTCTCGGTGTGATCGGCATATAACAGAATTTCCTTGTTGCGGTCATTCTGTGCCAGGTTAACGTCATAGTAGGTCGGCATTAATCCGTAAGTACCAGGGTTGTCAATGGCAGCTGCTGCAATGTCATACGCCTGCTGGAAATACCATTGGGCATTATGGCCGTTAGGATCAGTGCGGGGAGTCTCAGGATAAGTTGGAATGTTATTGGGGTTTTCAAGCCACCAGGCATATGTCAGATACGCTTTTGCCAGGTAAAGACGGGCAACCGTTTTGTTTACTGCCCCGGTAACCCGACTGGTAGTTGGCAAATCTTCTATCGCTTTGAGTAAATCTGGGAAAACGGCTTTGGTGTAGACCTCAGGCACTGTGTTGCGCACAGAAGTTCTGATAGGGTTTGTGTTGAACTTCAATTCACCGGAACCCAGATCCAGGGGAACCCCTCCAAAGGTTTGTACCAGCATGAAGTAATCGAACGCCCGGAAGAATCTGGCTTCAGCAATCAAAGCGGGGGAAATGGTGCCTACCAAAGCCGCATTTTCAATCACACCACTGGCGGTATTGATATTAGGGAAAGCAGCTCCCCACAATCTATCAGCCCGGCTGTTGTTGGAGTTGATCACCCCTCTGCCTGAGAGATCCATTACCAGGAAGTTCTCGTCGGCATCCCTTCCATAAGTTACTTCATCAGTACCGGTAAGGGTGGTGTTATAAAAGTAAGCATCACCGTAAATATAGCGCAGGTGGGCGTACATGGATGTTAGTCCACCTTGAACACCTCTCTCCGTTTTGAAAAACTCGGGTGTATACGTGCTACGTGGCTCTTCTTCCAGAATATCAGAGCAACTCACCGCTGACATAGAGATCACGGCTGCCCCAATCAAAAATTTTATTTTTAGACTCTTCATTTTTCTCTTCTTTAGAATGTAACGTTTAAGCCCACTAAGTAGCTGCGGGTGGCAGGCGCGTTAGTACCAATCGTCAGTAAGCGCGGTCTGTAAGCATCCGTTACGGCCGCATTCTCATTTGCATAGGAGTTAGTTTCCGGATCCATTCCAGATTCTCTGTGATAAGGCGAGAACATCACAAATGGGTTCTGGGCCGTTACGTAAAGCCGCAGTCTGTTCACACCCACGCCTTTCAGCCAGGCGTTGTTATCAAAGTTATACCCCAGGGAAATAGTGCGAATTTTCAGGTAAGAGGCATCAAAATACCCAAGGGTACTGCCATACTTAGGGTTGTCACCGCTCATGAGGCCTCCTGGTTTAGGGTATCTGGCGTCAGTATTCTCTGGTGTCCAGTAGTCTACTTTCACGTTCCCCCGGCGACCGCTCATCATATTAAGGTAACCTGAACTTCCGTAAAGGGTACTGATAAGGATACCTCCGTTCTGGTAAGCACCTACTGCGCTTAAATCAAATCCTTTGTAAGATACGCGGGTATTGAAACCACCCTGGAAATTAGGATTCACGTCCAGGATTTGACGATCCTGAGGACCAATGGCTCTGGTTGGGGTACCATCTGGGTTGTATTCGCCAGTGTATTTCACTTTGATCATCCCTACGTTTCCACCTGGCTCCAAAATATTTCTGTAAGGATCTTCTTCCTGCCAGAGACCTATTCTCTCGTAGTCATAGATCACGTTGATTGGTTGCCCAACAAACCACCAGTTGCCCTCATCTCTGTCTTGCTCTCCCGCCAGGGATACAATCTTGTTGCGGTTGCGGTAGAAATTGACACCCGCTTCCCAGGTCCAGCCGTTAAGGTTGTCCAGGATCACGCCATTCAGGGAAAGCTCTATACCTTTGTTTTGGGTTGCTCCAATGTTGGCAGTATAGCTGTTCACCCCAGAAGTTGGAGGCAATGGAAGCGCCAATAAGATATCTTCCGTATTGGTTACATAGTACTCAATTGTACCAGACAGTCGGTTGTTCAGTACCGCGAAATCTAAACCATAATTCCATGTTTTAGAGAATTCCCAACCTAAATTAGGGTTAGGCACTTCACTAACATACAAACCAGTCTGGTAATTGGTAGGACCAAAGTTGTAAGGACGAGAGGCTAACAACCCAAGAGTGGCATACGGTTGAATTGATTGGTTAGAGGTTCTTCCGTATCCAACACGCAGTTTCAGCATGTTAATCGCAGAAATTCCTTCCATAAACGATTCTCTTGCCACGTTCCAGCCAACAGACACAGCTGGATAGGTATGCCATTTATAACCAGGCGCTAACACAGAAGCTCCATCTGAACGAACCGTAGCGGTTAACATGTAACGGTCATCGTAGGAGTACATCACACGCCCCATCCATGACATTAAACCTGTTTTCCGATACTGTTGGTCTCCTGGGTTCACGGTGATTTCGCCCGCAGCCAAGCCAAGATTGTAGAACTGGAAGGCGTCTGAAGGGATATCTCTTGCCGCAATGCGGGATCTGTTGAAGCTTGTTTCCGAAGCTGAATACAAGGCCACCGCATTGATGTTATGTTTATCAGCAAAGGTGCGGTCATAGGTTAACAGATTTTCAACCGTCCAGTCAGTAGTTACTGAATTGCTAACCGATGCCGTAGAAGGAGTTGTTGGCGTAGCAGAGGTAACCCCCTGGCCTGTGTAAGCGCCCCCTTGGCTTTGACGGTAATTCAAGCCCAGATTGATTCTATACTTCAACCCTTCCACGCCTGGTATTTTGGCTTCTCCATAGAGGGTGTTGTAAGTAGCCATAGTTCTGGTTTGGCTTAACCAGCTATCTTGTAAATCTTCTACCACATCTCTGGTATAAACCCATTGCTCATCCAGCGGCATTCTAACGGTTCTTTTCAAGGTTCCATCAGCATTGTATGGATTGGCGATAGGCGACATGCTCAGCACGCCGTACAAGCCCACGTTGGAACCTTCAGAACGATTGTAGGTATTGTTGGTAGTGAAACCAACGCGAATATATTTACCTACGCCCTGGTCAAGCGTTCCGCGCACAGAGTAACGGGTGAACTGCTGGCTAGGAATGACGCCTTGCTCCTTATAATAACCCGCATTGAAGTTATAACGGCCATTTTCGGTACCCCCAGAAACACCTAAGTTGTGGTTTGTCTGGATACCTTTTCTATACAATAGATCCTGCCAGTCTGTATTTACATCATCGGCTTCATCCAGTGAGTTTGTGTAAATGCCGGCTGCTTTACGCAGGGCAACAAACTCAGCGCCATTCATCATTGGGTATTTGGCAAATACAGTTTTAACGCCAACAAAGCTATCATAGCTGATTTGCGGCTTCTGCCCTGCTTTACCTCCTTTGGTGGTGATCAACACTACCCCGTTGGCTCCACGAGATCCGTAGATGGCGGTAGCCGAGGCATCTTTCAAGATATCCACACTCTGAATATCATTGGGGTTGATGTCGCTGATAGATCCGGGGAAAGGGATACCATCTAATACGATCAATGGATCATTGCTGGCTGACAGCGAGCGCGTACCGCGAATACGGATCTGCATGTTGGCGCCCGGCTGAGACGAAGACTGGGAAAACTCCACACCTGGCAGACGACCTTGCAAGGCCTGTGAGATGTTTGCAGAAGGCACCTCACGGAGGGCATCTCCACTGATAGAGGCTACTGAACCAGTTACTGCTTCCGCTTTCTGAGTACCGTACCCCACTACCACTACCTCGTCAATGGTCTGCTGATCAGAGGCCAGCGTCACGTTGATAGAGGTTCTGTTATTGATAGGAACCTCTTGCGGCAGGTAGCCAATATAGGAGAACACCAGCGTTCCGGCGGGGTTAGGCACTGAAATAGAGTAGTTCCCTTCCACATCTGTAGGGGCAGCGGTAGAAGTACCTTTCAGCATGACCGTCACACCTGGCAACCCTGCTCCGGCGGCATCGGTCACCCGGCCACTCACTGTCACATTGCCTTGGGCAAAAGCCTGTAAGCTCGCCACGAGAGCAACCACCAGCATCAAGGCCAGTTTCATGGTACCCGACTTCCGCAGCAGGGAAATCGTTGACCTGGGATTTTGGGTAATATTACCTTTCATACAAAATTGATTTGAAGTGTAGAGCTAGTAAGTGTTAAGTAGTTGTATATGTTAATTGGTGAGTTCTGTAAAACTGTATGAACCATCAAACCTTGTAGGCTCCTGTCACTCTCCTACCCCAACCGATTGCAGCAAGCCTTTCAACAAATCCCTGGCTTCTTTAAAGAGGCTGCCGTCTAAAATTGCCAAAACTTCAAAACGACACCCCATCACCGGAGCTCCCGTTTTTAGCCGTAAATCAGGAAATTTAGGCTAAAAACCAGCTTTAGACGCGTTTTAGGCAGTTCTGCAGCAAACCAAAGCTTTCTTTCGCCTCAAGTGGCTCTACAAACTTGAATATTATTTTCAAATATTACAACCGATTTCATACATTTTTTCAAATAATTTTCTGATTAAAGAACCCATATTTTTGAAATATGTGAAACATTGGTAATTTTAGAGCAACATTAAGGCTAAAAAATGACGCTTGACGTAGAGCAAACAGAAAAGGTTTCAGCAACATGACACCCAAAAAGCCTGAAATTCCTGTTTCTTTGAAGATTTGTTAAAATTTCAATGAAACAGGAACTGTTTACCCGGTATTTAGTTCCTATATTAAAAGGGAGTTGCACATAGACTCTGAAACCGATTTCATACATTTGGACTGCTAGACATTTACAGCATGGAGAAGGAAATTACCATATATGATATAGCAAGAGAACTGGACTTGTCGCCTACCACCATCAGCCGGGCTCTGAACGACCATCCGGCGGTGAACCAGAAGACAAAGCAGCGGATCTCTGATGCGGCGGCGCAGATGGGGTATCGGTCTAATATGTTTGCCAGTAACCTCAGAAAGCAGCGCACTAACACCATCGGGCTGATTGTGCCAAGGCTGGACAGCCCTTTTCACTCTGCCGTTATCGCGGGTATAGAGAAGGTGGCTAATGAGGAAGGATACAACCTGATCATCAGCCAGTCCCTGGAAACCATTCAGAAAGAGGTGGCAAACGCCAGGACAATGTTTGACAGCCGGGTAGACGGGCTGTTGGTTTCCCTCTCCTTTGAAACTGAGAACCTGGACCACTTTGAGCGCTTCTTCAACAAGGGCATTCCGGTGATTTTCTATGACCGCGTGGCCGAACACAGGAACTGCACCAGCATTGTCATTGACAACCTGCAGGCAGCCTACAAAGCTACCTCGCACCTGATTGAGCAGGGCTGCACCAACATTGTCCATATTACCGGTAACCTGAAACGGAACGTGTACGCAGATCGGCTTAAGGGATATAAATACGCCTTGATTGACCATGACCTGCCGTTCACCGAGAACAATGTCATTACCGGCCAGATGACCGAAGAGGCCGGGAAACTAGCCGCCGAGCAGATCCTGGCTATGGATCCTTTGCCGGATGGGATCTTCGTCTCCAACGATACCTGCGCCGTGAGCTGCCTCAAAACGTTGAAGCAGGCGGGCGTTTCTATCCCTAAAGACATGGCGGTGATTGGGTTCAACAATGATCTGACCTCCCGGGTGGTGGAACCTAACCTTACTACCATCAATTACCCGGGGCAGGAAATGGGCGAAGTGGCCGTGAAAGTGCTTTTGATGCAGATAAACGGCAGCAGCGAGGGCATTCCCAGCAACACCATCAATCTGCGGTCTGATCTGATCATTCGGGAATCATCGCTGAAAAGCAAAGCCACCACTAAAAAGAAATCGGTTGCAACGTAAGGAATCCAAGTAGCGGAGGTTCTGCGGCAGCAATACTGCCTGCGTCTTCCCTGCTGATACCCTGTTTCAGGGCTGTTTTCATAAAACCAGCCCTGAAACAGAACAAAGTCTCTCAAACGGGAGGCTATCTGTACTCTCTTTTACTGAATCAGTTTAGACTCTATGATAGGTAAGAAATCTATTTACAGCCTCCTTTTACTGTTTGTCTTTCTAAGCACCCAAACAACGGCCTGGGCCGAGGACGGTTACCGCTTGTGGCAACGCTATGATCTACTTCAGGACAAAGGAACCCTGAAACAATACCGGCAAGCCCTGGGCGAAGTAGTGGTGCAGGGCTCCTCCCCTACGCTGACCGTGGTGAAAGAAGAACTGCAAATGGCTTTGGGCGGATTGCTGGGCCAACCGGTGCAGGTGACAGATCAGGCCCGCAAGAAAGACGTGCTGGTGGCCGGAACTCCCGCTACCTCTCCCCTCATCAAAAGCCTTGGATTAGACGAGCAACTAAAATCAGTGGGGAAAGAGGGTTTCTTGCTTGTTTCCAGAAAATCGGGCGGGAAACGCTACACCGCCATTGCGGCCAATTCAGAGGTGGGCGTGCTGTACGGCACCTTCCATTTGTTGCGGATGCTGCAAACCAAACAAGACATCAGCCAACTGCAGGTAAGCAACAGCCCTAAGATTCAGCACCGTATCCTTAACCACTGGGACAACCTGGACCGCACCGTGGAGCGCGGCTATGCCGGTTTCTCACTGTGGGACTGGCACAAACTGCCCGAGTACATTGACCAACGATACCTTGATTACGCCCGGGCCAACGCCTCCATCGGGATCAACGGCACCGTGCTCACCAACGTGAACGCCAACTCCCTGGTCCTTACGCCGGAGTACCTGGTGAAAGTGAAAGCCTTAGCCGATGCTTTCCGCCCCTACGGCATCAAAGTGTATCTGACCGCCCGCTTCAGCTCGCCCATCGAGATCGGGAAACTGAAAACCGCCGATCCTTTGAACGATGAGGTGAAAGCCTGGTGGCAAAAGAAAGTAAATGAGATTTACACCTATATTCCTGATTTTGGGGGATTTCTGGTGAAAGCGAACTCTGAAGGCCAACCCGGTCCGCAGAACTACAAGCGCACCCACGCCGACGGTGCCAACATGCTGGCCGATGCCCTAGCCCCTAAAGGCGGTATTGTGATGTGGCGCGCCTTTGTGTATGACAACAACGTACCCGAAGACCGCGCCAAGCAAGCCTACACCGAGTTCAAACCGCTGGATGGCACGTTCCGCTCCAACGTAATGGTGCAGGTGAAAAACGGAGCTATTGACTTTCAGCCACGGGAACCTTTCCATCCGCTGTTTGGGGCTATGCCCAAAACGCCGCTTATGATGGAGTTCCAGATCACGCAGGAGTACCTGGGCCAGGGCACCAACCTGGCGTATCTGGCACCTATGTTCAAGGAAACTTTGGCCGGCGATACGTACGCCAACGGCAAAGGCTCCAGCGTGGCCAAAGTCATTGACGGCAGTTTGCACAACTATTCCCAGACCGGCATTGCGGGAGTATCTAACATCGGGACTGACCGTAACTGGACCAGCCATCCGTTCGGGCAGGCCAACTGGTATGCCTTCGGGCGCCTGGCCTGGGACCACGCGTTGTCCTCAGAAGACATTGCCGACGAGTGGATCAAAATGACCTTCTCGCATGATCCAACCTTTGTGTCTAAAGTAAAGCAGATGATGATGGGCTCCCGCGAGGCGGTAGTGAATTACATGACCCCACTGGGCTTACACCATATCATGGGCTGGAACCACCATTACGGACCCGGACCCTGGATCAAAGACAAACCCCGCGCCGACTGGACCTCTGTGTACTACCACAGAGCCACCGAGAAAGGAATAGGGTTTGACCGTACCAAAACCGGCAGCAACGCCCTGGCGCAATACGCCCCTCAGGTGCAGGCCCAATGGGAAAACCCGGCTACCTGCCCAGAAGAGTTCCTGCTGTGGTTCCACCACTTGCCGTGGGACTACAAAACCAAATCTGGCCGGGAGTTATGGAATGAACTGTGCTACCGCTATTCTGGTGGGGTTGACTCCGTGCGCGCCATGCAGAAAACCTGGAATGGCTTGCAGGGCCAGGTAGACCAGGAAAGATTCAAACAAGTACAGATGTTATTAAGCATGCAGGAGAAAGACGCCAAGCTTTGGAGAGATGCCTGTTTGCTGTACTTCCAGACCTTCTCTAAGCGTCCTATCCCACAAGAACTTGAAAAACCGGCTAATACTCTGGACTACTACATGAGCCTTGATCCAAAGTTTGTACCCGGTATCTAATATTTTGAATTACATTTAATCATGACGCAAACCACCACCCCTGCCACCAAAGTTGCCATCGTAACGGGCGGCGCCTCAGGTATTGGCCTGGCCATTGTAGAGAAGTTTATCAATGAAAACATCAAGACCATTGTCATTGGCCGCGATGAACAGAAACTACAAAGCGCGAAGGAAAACTTTGGCGAACTATGCATCACCATCTCGTATGATCTGAGCGATTTAACCGGCATTCCGGCTTTGATTGAGCAGATTGTGCAGGAGCACGGCAAAATTGATATTCTGGTGAACAACGCCGGCATAAACCAGAAGAAACCGTTTGTAGAAGTAACCGATGAGGATTTCCTCCGCATCATCCAGACCAATCTTACCTCGGTGTTCGTGATGAGCCGCGAGGTGGTGAAGGCGATGTTGCCCAACGGCGGGGGCAGCATTGTGAACATCAGCTCCATGGCCTCACAGTACGGCATCCCGAAGGTGATATCCTACACCGCTTCCAAGGCCGGAATTGAGGGCATGACCAAAGCCATGGCCACCGAACTGTCAGCCTCCGGTATCCGGACCAACTGCGTGGCGCCTGGTTTCATCAGAACGGCTATGTCGGCCAAAGCGATGGAAAGCGATCCTGAGCGCATGAACCGTGCCCTGAGCCGTACCCCCATGGGCGAGTTTGGTACCCCGGCCGATGTGGCCGAGGCGGTGTACTTCTTCACCACCGAGGGCGCCAAATATGTGACCGGAACCGTGCTGCCCGTAGATGGCGGTAATTCCATCGGGTTCTAAAATCGGCCCCTGCCCCATCAAACTAAAGACAAAATTTCCCTTTCGTTTCAGGCCTGAATTCTGCAAAACAGGCCTGAAACGAAAGGATTACCCTGGCAGCTTCGGCCTGCCGCCGCTTTCAATTTCGCTTTTCTAGTAAACAAATTCAGACAGAAGATAAGATGAGAAAAAACAGAATTCTGGTAGCGGCTGGCGTGGCGTTGGCTACCTTCGGCTCCGTGGCCAGCACCAATCTGGCGGAGGAAACCTCGCTGAAGAAAATCTTCAAGGACGATTTCTACATTGGTGCGGCCCTTAACCACAGACAAGCCACCGGGCAAGACCCCAAAGCCGAAGCCATTATTGCGCAGCATTTCAGCACTATTTCGCCGGAAAACCTGCTGAAATGGGAATCGGTGCATCCGCAACCCACTACGTTCAATTATAAGCCCGCCGATGCTTACGTGGCCCTGGGCAAGAAACACAAGCAGTTCATTGTGGGGCACGCCCTAGTTTGGCACCAGCAAACGCCCAAGTGGGTGTTTGAAGACGAAGCCGGGCAACCCGCTATTAAAGAACAGCTTCTGAAAAGACAGACCGAGCACATCATGGCGGTTGCCGGACGATATAAAGGCCAGATCAACGGATGGGATGTAGTGAACGAGGCCCTGAACGATGACGGTACCATGCGCCAAAGCAAATGGTACAAGATTGCCGGTGATGACTTCCTGGCGAACGCCTACCAGACCGCCCAGAAAGCAGATCCCAAAGCCGAGCTGTACTACAATGACTATAACCTGTGGAAACCGGCCAAGCGCGATGGTGCCATTAAATTGGTGAAAAGCCTTCAGGCCAAAGGCTTGAAGGTGACCGGTATTGGCATGCAGGGCCACTGGGGACTGGAATCTCCGTCTATCCAGCAGATTGAGGAAAGCATTGTGGCCTTCTCTAAACTGGGGAACGTGATGATTACCGAGCTGGACATTGACGTGCTGCCGAACCCCAGCAACCGCGCCGGCGCCGACATTGACGCTACCTTTGAGTTTGATCAGAAATACAACGTATACACCAACGGACTGCCCAACGAGGTGCAGCAGAAACTGGCCAAGCGCTACGCCGATATCTTCACGCTGTTCCATAAACACCGCGACAAAATCACCCGCGTAACGTTCTGGGGCGTAACCGATGCCGACTCCTGGTTGAACGACTGGCCTATCAAAGGCCGCACTAGCTACCCGCTGATCTTTGACCGCAACTACCAGCCTAAACCAGCCCTACAAGCCATTGTGCAGGCAGTGAAAAAGGAAAAATCGTAGTAAGTACCCGGTAGAATACCTTTATATAAAATACAGATCGGTCCGTTTACAGGCAGTTTATAGAATAACTGCCTGTAAACGGACCGATTTGATTATGATTGGTTCCTTTTATTGCCGAACCCTCAGTTGGGTTTCTTCCAGAGCCAGCAGTTCCTGTAGCAGGTGCAGGGTTACCGGGCCGGGTTTACCGGTGCCCACGGGCTCGCCGTTTACTTCCACAATGGGCAGAATCCGTTTGGTGGTGCTGGTCATGAAAGCTTCTTTGGCCTGGGCAATGTCCTGCAAGGTCACATCGCGTTCCTCGGCTTTGTAGTGCTTACCAGCCAGATGCAGCACGTTAGACCGGGTGATGCCGTGCAGGATATCTTTGGCCGGGGTAACCACCACCTCGTCTTGCGTTACCAGGAAAAAGTTGCTGCGCGGAAACTCGGTCACAATGCCATCTTTGTGGTATAACACATCATCGGCTTTCTGAGCCTTGACCTGTTGCATCAGCCGGATGCCCATGGAGTAATTAATGGTCTTGGCGCGGGGCAATTCCCGCACGTACTCATGGGTGATGATCCGGATGCCGGTTTCAATCTGCTCGGGGCTGGGTAAGGTCAGTTCCTGCTGGGTGATGATCAGGTTAGGCTCGGCTAGTTCGTACCCGTTGGGTGAGTATCCGCCGGTCAAAATCATTTTGATCCCAGATTCCGGCAGGTTGTTCATTTGGATGAGCTGTTCTAGAACAGACTTCATTCTCTCCTCAGACAAGGGTACCGGCAGGTCCATCATCAGGGCAGACCCATAGAAACGGTTCAGGTATTGGTCCAGGAAAAGGGGCTGGTTTTCCCGAACTTTAAAGAAATCAAACACGCCGTATCCGCGCTGGATGGAAAGGTCACTAATATGCAGAAAAGCACTTTCCAGCGGCAGGAAATCATCAATCAGGTAGGCGTAAGTCTTATGGTCTGATAACATGGTGTTTTCTTAAAATGTCAAGGGTTTTATCCAGAGGCAGCGCCACCACTTGGTTTTTGTCTTTTCCTACGGTGGTTTCGGCTTTGAACAGGGAGTTCAGGATGGCTTCTTCGGTGGCTTCAATGGTGGCCATAAACAACGGCGACATCTCATCATTTCGCAGCAAGGGCACGGTTTGGGTTTTCTGCTTACCTTCATACGCAACTCGCAACTCTGGGTGGGTGGAAAACGCAATGACGTAATCGCCGCTGCCGTTGGAGGCAATGCCACCCGTTTTCCCCAGGCCCAGCATGGCCCGGCTGGCCATGCGCTCCAGATTGCGGGCATCTAAGGGCGCATCGGTGGCCACCACAATCATGCAGGACCCATCGGCTTTCTCCAGAATCTGCTGCCGGAAAGAAAAGCGTTCCAGCTCCTCTCCTACCGGAGCCCCGGCCACCTGCAGCACGCCCCCGAAATTGGACTGCACCAGCACCCCCACGGTATAACCACCTAAATTCTGGGGCAGTTTACGCGACGAGGTCCCGATACCGCCCTTAAACCCGAAGCAGATAGTTCCGGTGCCCGCACCCACGTTGCCTTCTTCCACTACTCCCGCCCTGGCATTCTGGATGGCGTCCACCACGTTTTTCTCGGTTACGTGTCTTCCCCTAATGTCGTTCAGGCCGCCGTCATTGGTTTCGCCCACCAGCGCGTTCACTGATTGTACCTGCTCATTACCAGGCAGCTTCAGAGTGTAGTCTACCACGGCGTTCATGGCAGTGCCCACGCTCAAGGTGTTGGTGAGGATGATGGGTGTTTCAAGGTTGCCCAGTTCCTGCACCTGCGTGCTGCCCGCCAACTTCCCGAAGCCGTTGCCCACAAACACCGCCGCGGGTACTTTCTCCTGAAACAGATTGCCGCCGTGCGGAAGAATTGCCGTTACCCCGGTTCTGATGCGCTCTCCTTTGCTCAGCGTCACCTGCCCTACGCGCACCCCGGCCACATCGGTGATGGCGTTCAACTGCCCCGTGGGCAGCACTCCTATCTTGATTCCGTACTCACGCAATCTTTTTCGGTTCTGAGCCATAAGTTGGGTTGCCAGAATTAAAAAGCAGCCTACCAGAAGGAGATTTCTCATACGCAAAAAGTGTTTACGGTACTAAATCTATCTGTTCTGTTGGAATTTACCTCACCGGTGACCCGGAGCTTTACCGAATGGCCAAGGGTAAATTTCGTTTTCAGCGTGTTTTAGAGTATATTTCTACAAATTCCACACTAATGAACAGACGCAATTTCTTAAAAAACGGCTCTCTGGCCGGTATTACTTTATCTGCTTTCGGGTTGGGGGCCTGTGCTACTTCCGCGCCAGCAGCCCAGACCAACAATGCCAGTTCCGCTGCCCCGGCTCCTGCTACTGCTTCGGCCAGCACCAGCGCTTCTCCCGAGGAGTTTCAGTTGAATGAGGTAACCATTCAGGAGCTGCAGCGCAAAATGCAGTCTGGAGAACTCACTTCCAGAGCCATTACCCAACTGTACCTGGACCGCATTCAGGCGGTGGACCAGAACGGCCCTAAACTGAAATCAGTGATTGAGGTGAACCCAGATGCCCTGCAGATTGCCGATGCCTTGGACCAGGAGCGCAAAGCCGGCAAGGTTCGCGGACCGTTGCACGGCATTCCGGTGATGGTGAAAGACAACGTTGACACCGCTGATAAAATGTCCACCTCGGCCGGAGCCCTGGCACTGGCCAACAACAAAGCGTCTAAAGATGCCTTTATAGTAAAACAACTCCGCAATGCCGGGGCGGTGATCATTGGCAAAACCAACTTGAGCGAATGGGCAAATTTCAGGTCTACCAACTCCTCCAGCGGCTGGAGCGGACGCGGTGGACAAACCAGAAACGCCTATGTGCTGGATCGTACGCCTTGCGGTTCCAGTTCAGGGTCGGGCGTGGCTGTTTCGGCTAACCTTTGCGCCGTATCAGTGGGTACCGAGACCAACGGTTCAGTGGTGTGCCCGTCGGCGGTGAGCGGCGTAGTAGGCTTGAAACCAACCGTGGGGCTGGTGAGCCGCTCGGGTATCATTCCCATTTCGCATACGCAGGACACTGCCGGACCTATCGGTCGTACTGTGACTGATGTGGCTATCCTGCTGGGCACCCTGGCTTCTGTGGACCCCGCCGACGCCGTGACAAAAGAAAGCACCGGCAAAGCCCAACCAGATTACACTAAATTCCTGGACGCCAACGGACTGCAAGGCAAACGGATTGGCGTGGAGAAATCTTTCCTGGAGGGCCACGTAGCCATTGATGCATTGCTACAGAAAGCCCTAGACCAACTCAGAAGCAAAGGCGCTACCATTGTTGAAGTGGAGATGATGAAGAAGATCAGGGAGGTGTCTGGCAACAGCTTCAAGATTCTGCAATATGAATTCAAAGACGGCGTGAACAAGTACCTGGCCACCGCCAACGCGCCGGTGAAAACCCTGGCCGACGTGATTGAATTCAACAAGAAGAACGAGGCGCAATCTATGCCGTTCTTCAAGCAGGAGATTCTGGAGATGTCCAACAAACTGGGTGACCTGAACACCAAGGAGTATAAAGATGCCGTGGCCAAACAGCTTTCCGGTTCCCGGGCCGCCATTGACAACATCATGAAGGAACATAAACTTGATGCCATTACCGGACCTACCTATGGCCCTTCCTGGTGCATTGACCTGGTGAATGGTGATTCTTTCACTGGTTACGGCATGTCCACTCCGGCGGCTATCTCGGGGTATCCACACATCACCGTTCCGTTGGGCTTGGTACAAGGGTTACCGGTAGGCATTTCGTTCTTCGGGAGAGCGTATTCAGAGCCTGAACTGCTTAAAATAGCCTATGCTTACGAGCAGATTTCCAAGAACCGTACCGCCCCTAAATTCCTGAAAACGACCAATCCTTCTTAATTCCTATTTCAGGCCTGATTTCTGAAAACCGGCTCTAAAATGTAATGCAGGTAACAAGTAACCATCTTCCTACGTTTATTATCTCTCCTTTTGTCACCTTGGAAAGATCTTGTGGGCGAACCGGAAAGGCTAAAAGGAAGCGCTAGTACCGTTCGCACACAAGATCCTTTCAGGATGACAAAGGAGGGGCAATTGATGACAAGAGGGGCAATCATAAATAAGGGCTAGTCATCCAAAAGATAAGGAATAGTCTTTCATAGGTGACTTCACCCCAAATAAAACGGGCTTGAACATAATGTTCAAGCCCGTTTGCATTTGACGTTAAACTGAACTAGCTGCTGGGTAATGTACTTTCATCAGCAGTATTTGTATTGAAGCTGTTTTAATTGAATCAGCCCCAAAACAGACAAGAAGGACTAGGCTCTGGAGACGGCTGGTCTGGAGGCGCCTACCTGCTTCTTTGACTTTTTCTTTAGTTTATTCCACCAGATCAAAGTACCGGTAATAGGTAAGCTGGTGGCAATAAGGCAGACAATGAAGTAAACGATCTTGGAGAACGTTCCGAAGATTTCTCCCAGGTGCAGCCCTCTCACGGAGGCGGCTATTTGCTCATTCAGCTTCTTGTCTTCAAACTTCTCTACCTTCAGGGTTTTGCCGGTGTACTGGTCTAACTGCACTTTGTCTGAGGCCGAAAGGGCGAAGAATCCGCTTTTGGATTTGTTCAGCACCAAAGCTGATGTAGAATCAGCAGGCAAGGAGATACGGTAGTTGCCTTCGTAGGGCAGAATTCCGTCAGAGATCTTGATGAACTCCGCCAAGGTTGGCTTCTGGCCTTCCATTCCGGCCAGATCAGAGTTCAAAGGCTTCTCATTGCGCTGCTTGAAGATTTTGTCTCCTAAAACGGCGCTGGCTCCGTCCCGGTACCATTCAAATGACCAGCAAAGACCGGTCAGGGCCATGATCAGCAGGAAGAAAGAAGAATAGAAGCCCAGTGAGTTGTGCAGATCATGGTTGATGCGTTTCCAGTTGCCGCTGGTCTTCACCATCAATCCTTGTTTCCAGTTCTTCAGTTTTTTAGGGAACCAGATCACTAAACCGGTCAGGATGATAAACACGAAGATAATGGTAGAGCCACCTACAATGATCTTACCGGGATTCAGGGCACCAGGCTCGCCTTTCACCATGAGGGTACGGTGCAGGCCTTCCACTACTTCAAAGAAGCCATGGGCCGGGCCTTCGGTGGTGCCTTTGATCTCGCCGGTGTACTGATTCACCAGGTACGTGGTACCACGGCCTCCGCCACCGGGTCCGCCAGGGCCACCTTTGCCGCCTTTTTTACCTTCACCGCCTGCTCCGGCCGCCGGGCCACCAGCTATGGCTTGAGGGCCGGCAGCGGCTTTGGCTTTCTCGCCGCCGCCTTTTCCGCCTTTGTCACCTCCTTCTTTCTTGAGGGTTAACCGGTAAGGCTTGGCTGGGTCCTGTGGTATCTGCAGGGCGGTTACTTTGCCTTTGTGGGCACTCTGGAGTTTGGAAATAAGTTCATCCGGCGACAGGGCTACGGCGTTGGCGGGCACCTGCACTTCATACTTCTGCGGCTCCAGCATCTCTTCAATTTCGGTGTGGAACGTGAAGATGGTGCCTGTCAAACACACCACAAACAACACCAATCCGCTGGCCAGCCCCAGCCAAAGGTGGATGTCAGTGAACAATTTACGCCAGGTGAACTCTTTTTTCATATGGTTTTTGGGTAGTTATTTCCTTTTTACCTCAAAGCCACCAGCGCAGAGGCCAGCAGCTTTAGGTTCATATTTTGCAAAGTTACCTAAAAGCGGTAAGTAACTGTACCAGAAAAATTTCTAGGCTGAATCCGGTCAATAAAGTTGGAGCGGTAGGCATCGTATCCTACTTTATCAAAGATGTTGTTGAACAGCACCCGTACGCCCCAATGCTCCTGGAACTCGTACCCTAACTGCGCATTCACTAAGGTATAGGCTTTGTTGTACCAGGGGGCGGTATTCGGGTCAATGTTGTGGTACTGTACGCCAGCCAGGGTCCAGTCATTGTAAGGACGCTCACCCAGGTAGTAGGTACCTACCCCTACGTTCAGGCCTCTCAGGATGCCTTCATGTACTGAGTAGTTGGCCCAGGCATTAAAGGTGTGTTTTGGCGTGTTGTTTGGGGCCGAGCCTGGCACAAAGGTAGTGTGCTCCTTGTACTGGGCATCAATGTAAGAGTAGCCCGCCACAATTTCCAGGTTAGGCAATATACGGCCGGTTAATTCAACCTCGGCTCCTTTGCGCTCATCGTTTCCGCCTTTGGTGTAGTAGCCCGCTGCTACCACTGAGCCGCTTTCATCTACCCTGAACACCTGCAGGTTCATGTCTTTGTTGTTGATCTGGAACAGGGTGAGGTTAAATCTCAGACGATCCTGGAACCAGGAAGACTTCACGCCGGCTTCAAACTGGTCAATCCGCTCTGCGCCTAACACGTTGCCGTTCACATCCACTACTGAGGCTGATCTTGGGTTGGTGCTATTGGTGTAAGAACCAAACACATTGATGCCTTCTCTTACGGTAAGCATAAGGCCCGCCAACGGATTCCAGAAGTCTGAGCGCTCAATGCCTGCTCCTTCTGGGGTGCTGGTCTGGGTGGTGCTGTATCGTACCCCGCCGTACACTCTGGCCCAAGGCGTCAGTTGGATCACATCCTGGAAAGTCAAGCCCAAACGGGTATCAAACGAATGCGTACCGCCGGTTCTCTGGAAGTCTGGTGTTGCGGCCGGTAAGGTATTGGTGATGGTGGAAGGATCCAGCACGTTGATCTGGTCAATGGCAATTGAGTTAAACACGGGCTCTTCCAGATCAATGGTGCGGTAGTCAAACCCAACCTGGAACGTATGTTTCAGGAAGCCTGATTGCACATCTGCCCCTACCAGGTCTACCTGAAACACGCTGCTCTTGTCAAAGCGGGCTTGGTTGTGGGCAATGGAACGGTTGTAGATGTTCACCTGGTCTACGTTGATGCCTTTGCTGGCATCGATTCTTGCCGCGGCTAAAGAGGTCCGGATGGCGTCTGAGTCATAGTTAGACCGGAAGTAAGCGGCCCGCAGGTAGATTTTGTCATTCAAGTCGCGCTTAACTCTAGCCGCAAAGGTGGTGTGTTTTACCGTGGAGATATCAGATTCAAAACCCAAGAAACGGTCCAGCGGAAGGTCATAGATCTGATTTTCTTTGTTGCCCACGCTCAGGTTCACGGTACCGGCGTCAATGGTTTGGTTGTTGTTGTAGTAATCCATCTCCAGGATCACCGATGTTTTGGCATCTGGTCGCCAGGCTAAGGACGGGTTGATGTAGAATGACTCCTTGGTCATGTGATCGCGGAACTTGCCGCCGGTTTCATAGGCTCCGTCTAATCTGAAGGCCAGGGTATTGCTTTCGTTCAGGACACCTTGTATGTCAAACGTAGGACGTACCAACCCAAAGCTACCTACCCGCAAAGAAGCTTGGCCGGCGTTTTCAAATTTTGGGGTTTTGGTCACGATGTTCACAATTCCGCCGGGGCCGCCCAGGTCAGTGGCTGTACCCATGGTGATGGAGGAAGCACCTTTCAATACCTGAATGCTTTCCACGCCTTGCATGTCGGTGGAGAAGCCCATGCCCCTGAAATCGGTCATGACCCGCACGCCGTTTTTCAGGGTTGGAATTCCCCGGAAACCGCGGGAGGAGATACTTTCGCGCACGCCGCCGTAGGTAGCGTAGGTGTACACGCCCGGTACGTTGCGGGCCGCTTCCATGACCGTTAAAGCCCCTTGTTGCTCAATCAATCTATCAGAAATCACCGAAATAGACTGGATCTGGTCAATGGGTTTCAAAGGAAGGCGGGTGATGGCGTCTAGTTTATCGGGCTGTTTCTCGCGCTCGCCAAACACCTCTACTTGTTTTATCTGGTTGGAAACAGGCTTCAGGACAAAAGAAAGCTCCAGATCCTGATTGCTCTGCAGTTGGAATTTATGGTCAACCGTCTGGAAACCGATCATGGAAACTCTTATCTGGTAAGTCCCCTCGGCCAAAGGCTTTATTTCATAGGCACCCGTTTCGGTGGTGGAAGTGCCGTACGCTGTGCCTACCAGGGCAACGGTAGCGTAGGCTAAAGGTGATCCGTTCTCTTGCGTAATGGTTCCTCTTACTAAGGAGGTGTGGCGCTGAGCAAAGGCAAACTGAGCCAGGAAGAAGAGCAGAGTATAAACAGTAATCTTTTTAAACATGGTGTGGGTTTATAGGAACATGGGGGATGTCTGAAATAAATTTTGGTGAGAAAGACTCGTCAGCCGGACACCAATTCTATTTAGACTTCTTCTAAACAGTGGCAAACTAACTCCCTATTTAGATTAATTCCAAATAGAAATCTAAAATATTTAAATTCTCAAGGAACTTTTCCCTAAGCCTTACAAACAGGTCTTTTATTAAATCTGTGTTTCCAGCCTTCTTTCCCGTAATCGCCGCCAATCCATAGAAGGCATTGTTTCTTTCTGTTAAATAAAAGGAAGGCGGTTTTAGAAGGATTTGGCAAAACCAGCCAATAAACGGGTGAGGGAAATCTTCTGGCGAGGAGCGCATCTTTTAATTCCCCTTCTCTCTCCGTAACTTACTGCGCATTCCTACAACCCTATGCTTAGAAAATTACTCTTCTCAGGGGCTTTGCTGACTAGTTCTTTGATCTCGGCAAATGCCCAGAACGCGCCTTCCTGGTTGCGTTACCCTTCCATTTCGCCAGACGGGCAAACCATCGTCTTCACCTACAAAGGCGATCTGTACCGCGTACCGGCCAGCGGCGGAAACGCCATTCCGCTCACTGCCCACGAGGCGCACGATTTCATGCCCGTTTGGAGCAAAGACGGTAAAACTATTGTGTTTGCCTCTGACCGTTACGGCAACTTTGACTTGTTCCAGATTCCGGCAACTGGCGGCGAGGCGCAGCGCATGACGTTCCACTCGGCCAATGAGTATCCATATGAGTTCGGGCCAGACAACAAAACGGTGTATTTTGGGTCTACCCGCATGGATGCCGCGCCAAACCGCCAGTTCCCTACGTTCGCCCAGCCCGAGCTGTACAAAGTGGCCACCACCGGCGGACGGGTGCAGCAGGTCTTGACCACTCCCGCCGAAGACGTGAAGCTGAGCCAGAACGGCCAGATCATGTTGTACCATGACAAAAAAGGCGGCGAGAACCAGTGGCGCAAGCACCATGTGTCATCCGTGGCCCGCGACCTGTGGAGCTTTGACACTAAATCTGGTAAGCACACCAAACTGACTAACTACGCCGGCGAGGACCGCAACCCCGTTTTCGCCGACAACGAGAAAACCATCTATTATCTGAGTGAAGCCAGCGGAACATTCAACGTGCACAAAATGGCCGCCGACAATCCGGCCTCGGCTTCTCAGGTAACCAAGTTCACTAAACACCCCGTGCGTTTCCTGAGCGGCTCCAACAACGGCGTGTTGTGCTTCAGCTTTGACGGCGATCTGTACACCATGCAGTCCAACGGGCAACCGCAGAAAGTGAACGTGGTCATCGCCTCAGATGCCAAAACCAACAATGAGCGCATCGTACAGGTAGCCGGTAGCGGCGTGCAGGACCTGGCGGTATCGCCTAATGGCAAGGAAGTAGCCTTCATTTACCGCGGCGAGGTGTTTGTCTCGGCGGTGGAAGGCAACGCCACCAAGCGCATCACTGATACGCCCGAGCAGGAACGCAACGTAAGCTTCTCCCCCGATGGCAAAACCCTGCTGTACTCCAGCGAGCGCGGCAAAGGCTGGAAAATCTACCAGACTCAGATGGAGCGCAAAGAGGAGCCGTATTTTTATGCCTCTACCCTGCTCAAGGAAACGGCCCTCATTGACAACGACAAAGAGAACTACCAGCCCCAGTTTTCGCCGGACGGCAAAGAGATTGCCTTCGTGGAAGACCGCATGACCCTGAAAGTCTACAACATCAAAGACAAACAGGTACGCACGCTGCTCACCACCAATGAGCTTTTCTCTATGCGCGACAACGACCAGTACTTCACCTGGAGCCCAGACAGCAAATGGATCTCGTTTGAGTTCTCGGAGCCGGGTTTCGCCAACGGCGAGATTGGCGTGATTTCCGTGGATGGCAAGAGCAAGAAAATCAACCTCACCGAGAGCGGCTACCAGGATTCTGAACCACAGTGGATGCTGGGTGGCAAAATGCTCATCTGGCAAAGCACCCGCGAGGGCATGCGCGCCCAGGCCAACAGCGGCGGCGCCCAGTCAGATGTCTACGCCATGTTCATGACGCAAGACGCCTTTGACAAATACCGGCTGAGCAAAGAAGACTACGCGCTCATCAAAGAGCAGGAAGAGAAAGCCGCCAAAGAAAAGGAGAAAGACAAAAAGAAGAAGGAAAACGAGCCGATGCCCATTGACTGGGAAGGCCTGAAAACCCGCAAGGCACGCCTCACGCTGCACTCTTCCAACCTGGCCGATGCCCTGATCTCCAAAGACGGCGAAACGCTGTACTACCTGGCCCGCTTTGAGCGGGGCTACAACCTCTGGAGCACCAACCTGCGCACCAAGGAAACCAAAATGGCCGTGACGCTGAACGCCAACCGCGCCAGCATGGACTGGGACAAAGACCTGAAAAACATCTTCCTGATGGCCGATGGAAGGGTGATCAAGCTGGACCCCGCCTCCAACAAACAGGAGAACTTGGCCATCAGCGGCGACATGAACCTGAACGTGGCCGCCGAGCGCGCCTTCATGCTGGAGCACGTGTGGCGCCGCACCCAGAAGACCTTCTACACCGCCGGTTTCCACGGGGCCAAGTGGGCCGAGCTGAAACCCGATTACGAGCGTTACCTGCCGCACATCAGCAACAACTACGAATTCTCTGAGATGCTGAGCGAGTTGCTGGGTGAGTTGAACGTGTCGCACTCCGGCTCCAGCTTCTCCAACGTACCGTCCAACGCCGATGCTACCGCCTCCCTGGGTATTTTCTATGACCAGAACTTTACCGGAAACGGCCTCAAAATAGACGAGGTCATACTGGAAGGCCCCTTGCAGAAAGCCGGTCTGGACGTGAAAGCCGGGATGATCATTGAGAAAATTGACGGCGAAACACTCACCCCAGACAAGGACTACGCACAGTTCCTGAACCGCAAAGCCGGCAAGAATGTGCTGCTCACCGTTTTTGACCCAAATTCCAGAAAACGCCGCGAAATCACCGTGAAGCCAATCTCAGCCGGCGAGGAAAGCAGCCTGCTGTACAAGCGTTGGGTACGCCGCAACGCCGAGGAAGTGGACCGTTTGAGCAACGGCCAGTTGGGCTACGTGCACATCCCCAGCATGAACGACCCTAGCTACCGTACCGTGTACGAGGAAGTAATGGGTAAATACGCCAACCGCAAAGGCATGGTGGTAGACTCCCGCAACAACGGCGGCGGTGACCTGGTAGCTGATCTGGCCATGTTCCTGAGCGGCAAAATGTTCCTGAACTACACCACCGATAACCGCTCTACCGGTATTGAGCCATCCTTCCGGTGGACCAAACCAAGCATTGCCCTGGCCAACGAAGCCAACTACTCAGACGGTCACTGCTTCGCGTTCAGCTACCAGGACCTGAAACTGGGCAAACTGGTAGGCATGCCGGTGCCGGGCACCTGTACCTTCGCCGGATGGGAATCTCTCCAGGACAACAGCGTGCGCTGGGGCGTGCCACCACTGGGCGTGAAAGACGTACAGGGCCGTTACCTGGAGAACCTGCAAACCGAGCCAGACGTGAAAGTGATGAACGAGTTTGAGCAGGTAAGCAAAGGCAAAGACCAGCAATTGGAAGTAGCCGTGCAGGAACTGCTGAAAGAAGTAAAATAACCTTCTATAACCCCTACAGAAAAGCCTCAGCCCTAAAGCTGGGGCTTTTTTGCGTATTATTGATGTATGAATGACAAAGACGTAAGCAAATTCCTGAGCCTGGTGCTTCGGCACAAACCTGAAAAATTAGGGATTACCCTGGACCCAAACGGCTGGGCTAATGTTGAGGAACTGCTAAACAAAATGCAGCAAAAGGGAATGCCGGTGGATCTGGAGCAGCTACAACGGGTTGTTGCCACCAATAACAAACAGCGCTTCGCCTTTAATGCAGACCAGACCAAAATAAGAGCCAACCAAGGACATTCAGTGCAGGTAGATGTAGAGCTTCTTCCCGCTACTCCGCCGGAGCTCCTGTTTCACGGCACCTCCACCACCAACGCCGAGGCCATTTTGCGGGAAGGAATCACTAAACGGTCCCGGCTACACGTGCACCTTTCCGCAGATGCCCAAACTGCCACGCAGGTTGGTAGCCGCCATGGCAAGCCCTTTCTCTTTCTGGTGAAAAGCGGCGAAATGCACCGGAACGGCGAGGTCTTTTACTTATCTGAGAACGGGGTGTGGCTTACGGATTTTGTGGCTCCGCAGTATCTAGAGGTGTACGGAGGTTAAGGGAATCTGATTCTCATCAAGTAACTAAATGAGCAGTTTTCCTTTTTTAAGCTTAATTTAAGGAAGTAAGCCCAAAACAACTTTTACCAACAATTCACTTCCCCACCCCACTATGTACACAATTGCGGCCCGCTTCCTTTATGGCATTCTTCTGCTTCTGGGCTTCTTCTTTGTGTTTTTGATGGGCAAGACCACCCTTCCTTACCTCTCGTTCCGGTATGATGTAGATTTCCTGCTCACGAAACAGAATGTATTGCACCTTTCTGCCTGGCGGGTAGCATTCTATACCCACATCACCTCAAGTTTACTTGTTTTACTGGCTGGTATTATACAGTTGGTAAAGCCTGTATTGGTGTATTACCCCCGTGTTCACCGGCAACTTGGCAAGATGTACGTGCTTCTGATTCTGCTGGTCAGTGCGCCCTCTGGATTGGTAATGGCAGTGTACGCGAACGGAGGCTTTTGGGCGAAGATCTCCTTTGTCCTTATTTCGCTGCTATGGTGGTATTTTACCTGGGTAGCGTTCAGGAAAGCGGTACAAGGTGATTTTACCAGGCATAAACAGTTCATGTACCGGAGCTTTGCTTTAACCCTCAGCGCCATCACCTTGCGTACTTACGTCTGGGTTTTGCCTCTTTTTGCGCATTGGCACGGACTGCACGGCCGCGAGATGTACGTGTGGGTAGCGTGGCTCAGTTGGGTGCCCAATCTTTTCTTTGTTGAACTAGTGTTATTCTGGCGAAATAGAGTGGTTAGAGGTTGAATCAGGCGTTTCCGGTGATGGAGCAACAACCGGTATGATTTTCCCGGTCGGCTGAATCTCAAACCGGTGTTCCCCGGTTTTCTCCGTTTTCACCAGGTAATTATCGAAATCATTCTTGGCGTAGGGCTTTTTCCAGGTCCGTTTATGGTCTGTTACGGTAAACTTACCCTTGTCATACGACAGCGTAGAAAGACTTTCCCCGCTTTGCCTTGCTACAATCATAGATTGCAGCACCTCTCCTTTTTTACCATAGGTAACCAACCTGTAATAGAGATCACGCATTTCTTCGGGGCAACCCAGTTCTGAAGAATCAATGGCATACACAATAGCATTGACCTCAGGACTGATTTTTACCTTACGCTTTAAATCAAAGACCACCCACTCATCGGGTTTTTCCTTTTTCTCCGGGAGGAAATACATGAAGAAGTGCGGCGAAGAAAAATCGGCGTAATCATCCTGGTAAAACTTTTCATAGTTGAATTGAGGAACGTCTTTCTGTCCAATCTCAAAAGAGCTGCTGCTATCCTGAATGGAGGCCAGTAATTGCTTGAAGTTGGCTTCGCTCCTGATGTATGCCTCTTTTCCCTTTTCGGTGAAGAAGTAAAACAGCACCTGCTGGTAGCCACTGGAGGTGGGCGTAAACTGCAGCCGTTGATCTGCCAAAAGCCTTTTCTTAAGGTTCTCCAGGGAAACTCCCTGCTTTTTGGCTTCCTCAACTATCTGGCCCGTGTGGTAGGAGTTGACAAGCAGGTTAACCACCAGAAATTCATACACCAACTCTTCGTCAGGTTTCCCGAAGATATACATGGGAGTATCCTTCTTGGTGGTTTTGTCTGCCTGGTCAAAAACCAGCAGCTCATACAAGCTCATCAACTCATCATACTGTTCCGTTTTGTGCAGCAAAGCCGCCAACTGTTTGTAGTAATCTAAAGTAGGCTGCAAAGTGATGGCCCGCTTGGTGAAGTAAATGGCTTTCTGCAGGTTGGTGGCTTCTGCTTCTTTGGCTTTGGCCAGGTAAGAGGTAGCCATTTCTTCATGGAAATCACCGTGGGCTTCGCGGTAATCGTACACCATCTCGGGTTTGTAGAGGCTGCTGGCTTTCAGAACCGGTACCTTCTGGATGATCACCTCGGTTTTTGGTTCTTTTGAGCAACCGGAAAGCATCAGCCAGCAAGCGCCTGCCCAAAGTAGTTTTAAAGGCTTCTTCATGATGATTAATGACGGCTGGCGAGTATTCCTGAATCTTTGTAATTGGCGGGAACGGCTTCTTCCACAATCGTCCCGGTTTCGGTGATCCGGTAGGTGGCCGTAGCCAAAGGTTCATACTTGAGTACCTGATTGTTTTCAAACCCAACCTTATCAATGGGGTGCTTCCAAATCCGTTTGAAATCCTCCAGGGTAATCAGGTTATTCTCAACTCTGCCCTTTTTCACTTTCTCCGCCGAGCACTGGCAGCTGAACAACAGGTTACTGATGAGTTTGCCTTTAGGATCATACGTGACCAGTTTGGTTAAAACCGGCTGCATTTCTTCCCCATAGAAATTCACCGAGGAATAAACCACGGCGGTGTAAGCCGGAGTTTCGGCCACTTTGCCCACAAAGAAGAAATCATGGGAAACATCACGGCCGAAGCTGGTATTCTGCATTTCCGGTATGTACTTGGCAAAGTCATAGCTGATGGAGCGGTTATACTGTTTCATATCAACCTTTTCTACCGCTATCTCAAACGGCTGCTTCACGCTTTGGAAGGATTTCAGGAAAAGCGAGTACAAATCACCGGCTTTTTCCTTCACCCTGCTGATCTTCACCTGGGCCAGGGCATACTGGAAATCGGCTGATTGGAAGTCTTGCCGCAGGGTTGGGTACCTCAGGATTTGGGCTGTATCTGAGAAACCCGCGTTCAGGGCCTGCATGAGTTCTGAGTTGTATCTTTCTTGACTGCCGGGGTTCCTGGCGCGGTACAGTCGGCTATGTGCCAAGGCTTTCCCGAAATAAATTCCCGCTACCGGCTTAAACTGCAGATACTCTGCCACTTCAAACGCCTTGAGAGCTTCCTCATCTTTGTGCTGAACCTCCAGCAGGGCATAGCCTAACTCATAGTAGGTTTTTGCCTCAGGAAACAGGCGGATGGATTGCTTGAACAAGGGAATAGCCTCGGCCGGATTTTTCTTGTTTTTTGCAAAGTCAATAGCTTCCAGAAACAATTGACGGCTTTGGCGCTTAACAGAATCTGAAGCCAGTTCTTCAGAATCAAAGACCACGTCATAGACTATTTCGGGATGGTAGAAGTCTTTCTCCGGCAAGGGCTCACTGGCAACCTGTACCACATATTCCTTTTTCTGGGGTTGACCACAGGCTCCTAGTAGTATGACCAGAAACAGGCCAGACAGTTGTTTCATTTGGGAAGCGTTTAGCGGCAGGAATATAATGATTTTAATGAAAGCTTAATCAATTGCCGACCGCCTTCGCTTCTGTTTTCAACCTATTTTCCTCAAAACGCCTCCAAAACGGAACCGGCACTTTCTAGAACAAATCTTTCATCTGCTGCACCAGCGTATCGCCGGCCATCCAGGTCATCAGGAGCACTACCACCACCCCAAAAAAAGTAAGCAACCGTGGGTGCCGGTACTCTCCCATCAAGGTTTTCTTTTGCGCCGCAATGAGCATGGTGCCCAGGGTGATGGGGAGTACAAAGCCATTCAGCAATCCGGCCCACACCAACAACGCCACCGGCTTCCCGATGGACACAAAAATGACCGTGGAGATCACGATGAACCCGATGATAAACCAGTTCTCGTTCCGGGCGATGCGCGGATGAAAAGACTTGATAAAGGAAACCGAGGTATAGGCAGAACCTACCACCGAGGTAATGGCCGCGGCCAGCATCATCACCCCAAACAATTTGTAGCCCAAATTCCCGACGGCCAACTCAAATACCGAGGCCGGCGGGTTCTCGGGATTCAGGGTCATTCCCTGCTGCAGCACTCCCAGCGTAGCCAGGAACAGAAACACCCGAATGATGGAGGCCAGGGTAATCCCGGACACTGCGCTGGTGGTCACCTGCCCCAGCGATTCTTTCCCTTTCACGCCGGCATCCAGCAACCGGTGTCCGCCCGCAAAGGTGATATACCCACCCACGGTTCCGCCCACCAACGTAATGATGGCCGAGAAACTGACTTGCTCCGGGGCAAATGTTCTGATGGCTGCCTCGGCTAAAGGAGGCGAAGAAATCCAGGCTACGTACACAATCAACCCAATCATGACCACCCCCAGAAGCTGAGCAAACCGGTCCATGAGCTGACCGGCTTCGCGGACCAGGAAAATCCCGATGGCTACCGCGGCTGAAAGCACCGCTCCCATTTCCACCGACATGCCTGAGAGCACATTGAGGCCCAACCCGGCGCCACCCACATTCCCAATATTGAAGGCCAAACCACCCAGCACAATCAGGAAAGAGATAAATGCTCCCAAACCAGGCAGCACGGCATTGGCAATGTCCTGAGCCCGTTTCTCAGAGATCGAAATCACGCGCCATACGTTCAGCTGCACGCCAATATCCAATACAATGGAAAGCAGGATCACAAACCCGAAACTGGCACCCAAGCTCTGGGTAAAGACGGTGGTTTGGGTGAGAAAGCCCGGCCCTACCGCCGAGGTGGCCATCAGAAACGCCGCTCCCAGTAAAACACTCCAGTTTCTTTTCGGGGACATATTTTTTGAATGAGTGAATGAGTGATTGAGTGAATAAGCGATTGGGTGATGGGTTATAGAGCAGGTACCGCTT
Organism: Sabulibacter ruber; assembly: GCF_017355955.1. GTDB lineage: Bacteria > Bacteroidota > Bacteroidia > Cytophagales > Hymenobacteraceae > Nibribacter > Nibribacter ruber_A. Next base: position 348,830 of record NZ_JAFFID010000003.1, read on the forward strand.
GCACCGAAATTCCTTCAGCCTGAAAAGCTTCCCTGATCTGCCGGGCGAAGGAAAGGGCGTGCGGACCATCGCCGTGCAGGCAGATAGTATCGGCTTTGATGGGTACCTCCATCCCCTGCAGCGACAGGACTTTGCCTTCCCGCACCATCCTGACTACTTGTTGTAAGGCTAGCTCAGGATCAGAGATCAGAGCATCTGACTGCCTTCTGGAGGTCAAGGTTCCATCTTGTTGGTAGGTGCGGTCGGCGAAGACTTCCTGGGCGGTTTGAAGGCCAAGTTTCTCTCCGGCTTTGATCAGTTCGCTTCCGGCTAACCCGTACAGCACAAGGCTGGGATTTACCTTGTAGACCGCTTCGGCAAGAGATTCAGCTAACGCGGGGTTAACGGCCGCCATGTTGTAAAGGGCCCCATGCGGTTTTACATGGTGTAACCGCCCTCCCTCTGCCGTCACGAAAGCTCCTAAAGCCCCAATCTGGTAAACGGTCATATCATAGGCTTCCTCCGGAGACACCGCCATTTCCCGGCGCCCAAAGCCCACCAAATCAGGCAAACCAGGGTGTGCGCCTATGGCTACCTGTAATTCCAGGGCATTCCGCACAGTCTTTTTCATGACCGAAGGATCGCCGGCATGGAAGCCGCAGGCAATGTTGGCGGAGGTGACGTACGGCAGAATGGCTTCGTCATTTCCCATGCGGTAAGCACCGTAGCTTTCGCCTAAGTCGCAGTTTAAATCAACGGTTTGGGGTAGTGTCATCTGATAAGCTTTACAGAAATGGCTCTTTTTATCTGCTCTATGTTTTGCTCCTGCCGGAAGTAGAGCTGGTACGCTTCCTCCAGGCTTACTTCCTGGAATTTGATTTGTTTCCCGGGTAAGGTCTGTGCCAAAATCGGGAGGTCCGCGGAGATCACCTGGGCTATTCTGGGGTAACCACCCGTTGTTTGGTGATCGGCCATGAGCACAATGGGATTTCCCTGGGCCGGAACCTGTATCGTCCCGAAGGTAACCGCCGTTGACAGCAACTCTCGCTTTTCTTTCAAAACAATTTCCGGCCCTTCTACCCGGTAGCCCATTCTGTCTGATTGGGACGTTAGGTTGAAGGGCTGCTCCCAAAACGCTTTCTGGCTTTCCGAAGTAAACCAATCATATTCCGGTCCCTTCACAACCCGGATAGTGGGATTCTCCTGATAGGCGGGCAGCAGTTCCGGGGCGGGGTACCAATTTACTTGGGCAAAACCTTCCTGATCAGAACGGTCTTTCAAGAGATAACTGCTCCCCGTAAAAGCTGCATTGCCACAGGGAATAAGTGCCCCCTCCTGCAGCGCTTTCCCGTTTAGTCCCCCAATGCCCGCCCGCAGATAAGTAGAGGCACTGTTCATACTTTCAGGCACCTGTATTCCGCCTGCCAAAGCCAGGTAACCCCTGGCGCCGTTTTTCGCTCGGCCTATTTCCAGCACCGCTCCTTCTTTGACCCAGACAGGCCGCCAGGAAGCGGCTGGTTTGCCATTGATTCGGGAGGAAAACGATGCGCCCGTCATGCAAATCAGATGATCGGCCTCAAACCGAAGCGTAGGACCCAGTAAGGTAAATTCCAGCGTGGCGGCACCTTCTTCATTGCCCACCAACAAATTGGCAACCCGGTGCGCCACGGTATCCATGGCCCCGCTTACCACCACGCCTACTTTCTGGTACCCAACCCGACCCAAGTCCTGCACGGTGGTAAGTAATCCCGCTTTCTCTACCTTAAGACTCATCAATGCCAGTCTCCTTCCAGTTTTTGAACTCAGATGCGGTGATGGGATAAAATTTGATGACATCCCCGGCCTTCAACAAGCTAGGCGATGCCGCATTGGGATTGAACAGCGGTACCGGAGTTCGGCCAATGAGTTGCCAGCCACCCGGCGTTTCCAGCGGATAGATGCCGGTCTGGTTTCCCGCAATCCCTACAGAACCAGCAGGAATGGAAGCTCTGGGCGATGCTTTTCTGGGAGCGGCAATTCGCTCGTTCATCCCGCCCAGGTAAGGGAAACCCGGCGCAAACCCGATCATGTACACCAGGTACTCTGCTTGGGTATGCAGGGCAACTACTTCCTCGGGGGTAAGTCCATTGGTTTGGGCCACAAATTGTAAATCGGGGCCAAAATCGCCGCCGTAGCAAACGGGTATTCTTTTGATTTCGGGGGCAGTAAGTTCAAAGGGTGCGGGCAGGTGCTCCAGCAATCCCTTCACCAAACGGGCTACCTGCTGAAAGGGCGTAGAACCTCCTACGGACAGTTTATGCTCCTTGGGGTTGTAATACACCGTAACTGTGGTGAAAGCCGGTACCTGCTCCACAAAACCCGGAAAAGGATGTTGCTCCAGTAAGCAGGACAAGGCTTGTACCCGGGAAAAGATCTCAGGAGAAATAACGTCGCCAAACTGCACCACCAAGGCAGCCTCACCCATGGGGTACAGCCTGCAGGGTTGCTCCTGGCCTGATGCGGTTAAACTGGATGTCATTTCTCAGAGGTGTTTAATTGGCTTAGTACAGTTCCGGACTCTTGAAGGGCACAAGGGCCAGCACTACCGCCTGCTCATAAAGCTCTTTCCGGTCCACCACCCCCTGCGAGAGAATGCCAATGGCTCCGCCTTTCTGTTTGGAATTGACCTGGCCGAAGATCTGGTCATTGGCAGGACCCAACTCCACTCCCTGCGCTACCAGCTCAGCCACCGCCTTGGGCAAGAAAAAAGTGCCCGACCGGGCCTGCCCCACTTTCTCTCCGGCCTGCACCACAATCCAGGCAAAGGTGGTCAGGTCCTGGCCCATCACGTCTACTCCGCCTTCCAGCCCTACCCAGAAATCAGCCTCAGGTTGTAAGGTTCGGGCGTTCTTTACCCGGTTCAAGGCACCTTGCAGCGTTTCTTCATCTGAAAACGGCTGGTCGGCTACCTCTGAAGGCACAGATACTGGTTCTGCGGTAAAGGTTACATCTGGGAACATGCGCTGCAGCCCCGCCAAGGCGGCCTGTACTTTCACCGGATTGGTAGAGGCTACCACTACTTTCTTTTCAATCATACATCAAACATTGCGCTTTCCAGAACCTTATGGAAGAGGGGGCTAAACCGTTCTACTTCTTTGGTTTGAAACTGTTTCTAGAAAAACAGGCTTAAAACCGAAACTCTGGAGAGCATATCTCCCTGCAAGAAAGGAGAAGTTTGTATTTTTGAAAAGCATGAAAACTAACTTTCTTATCAGCTGCTTTAAGAGCACCCTTCTTCTGGGGGTGGCGGCGGCTTCTTTTTCCTGTACCCGCAGCCACATAGTTCCTAAGCAAACAGCCGTTATGATAGAAGCGGGAGTTCCCCAGCGGTTAGCCGAGTTCAGGAAGGCCATCATTTCTGACCTTGCCTACCAACTCACGCTGAACATCCCGGCTAAAAAGCAGGAGCCCATTCCGGCCACCGAAACCATCATTTTTCACCTCAAAGACAACTCACAGCCCCTGCCGCTGGATTTCAAAGAAAAAGCAAACCACCTGATTCAGGTTGAGGTGAACAATAAGGCGGTACCGGTAGGTTTGGTGAAAGAGCATGTGCTAATCCCGGCCAGGTACCTGCAAAAAGGCTCCAACCAGATAGAGATTCAGTTTATTGCCGGCAATCTGTCGCTGAACCGCAGTGAGGATTACCTGTACACCCTGCTGGTGCCAGACCGGGCCCGAACGGTTTTTCCTTGTTTTGACCAACCCGACCTGAAAGCCACGTTTGAGCTCACCCTGGCTCTGCCACAGGATTGGAGCGCCATTGCTAACGGCGAGGTGGTGGCGGAGTCCATCTCGGGAGACCGGAAAACCCTTCGTTTCCGGAAATCAGACGTTATTCCCACCTATCTGTTCTCTTTTGCCGCCGGTAAGTTTCAGACCATAGAAAAGGAAGCAAACCAGCGCACCATGCGGTTTCTGCACCGCGAAACCGACCAAACCAAATTACAGGAAAGCGTAGAACCCATCTTCCGGCACCACAAGGATGCGCTGGCGTTTTTGGAGCAATACACCCAAATTCCGTACCCTTTCCAGAAGTTCGATTTTGTAGCCATCCCTGATTTCCAGTACGGCGGCATGGAACACGTGGGCGCCATTCAGTACAAGGCCTCTACCCTGTTCCTGGACAAAGGTGCCACACAAGACCAGAAAATTGCCCGTTCTAGCCTAATCGCCCATGAAACGGCGCATATGTGGTTCGGGGACCTGGTGACCATGCAGTGGTTCAACGATGTCTGGACCAAAGAAGTCTTCGCCAATTTCATGGCCGATAAGATCACCCAGGTTTCCCTAGCCAATTCTAACTTTGATCTCAAATTCCTGATTGACCACCTACCCGCCGCCTACAGCGTGGACCGCACGGCCGGTGCCAACCCCATCAGGCAGCAATTGGATAATTTGCAGGATGCCGGTTCCATGTACGGCAACATCATCTACCACAAAGCGCCCGTCATGATGCGGCAATTAGAGCAACTCATGGGCGAAGCCGCTTTCCAGAAAGGCCTGCAGGAATACCTGAAAAAGTACTCGTTCAGCAACGCCACCTGGCCAGACCTCATCCAGATCCTGGATAACTACACCCCCGCCGATTTACAAGCCTGGAACCAGGTTTGGGTAAACGAGCCCGGCAGACCAATCTTTGACTATTCCCTGCAAACCAACGGCAACAAGGTTCAGAAACTGAGCCTCATCCAGAGGCCGGAAGCAGGCGCTGACCGTCTGTGGCCGCAGTTCTTTGAAATCAGCCTGGTGTACCCAGACCGGGTGAAGGAGGTGATGGTGCAGATGAAGGAGCGGGAAGTTGAAGTGCCAGAGGTTTCCGGCCAGGCCGCTCCCCTGTTTATCCTCTTCAACACCCAGGGCCACGGCTACGGAGTGTTTCCAGTAGATGAGAAATTGACGGCCGCTTTGTTTACGGCGAAAGATCCTGTGGCCCGGGCCTCGGCGTACATCAGTTTGTATGAGAACATGCTGAATGGCCGGTACCTGCCCCCTACCCAGCTATTGGAGCTTTACCGCAGCGGCCTTACCAGGGAAACTGAAGAATTAAACCTGAAACTGCTTACCGGCCAGGTAGCCGATATTTTCTGGAAATTTCTGCGGCCAGCCGAAAGAGCCCAGCTGGCCCCGGCGCTGGAACAGGAAATCTGGGCAGCGCTGGAGCAAAACCCAGACCCTAACTCCAAGAAACTGCTGTTCAAGGCTTACCAGAATGTGGCTCTCTCCCAGCCTGCCCAGGACCGGCTTTACCAAATCTGGCAGAACCAGCAGGCACCGGCAAAGGTAATCCTGACCGAGGAAGACTACACGTCGCTGGCTTTGGCATTGGCGCTGCGTGATTACGCCGCCCCGGAGCCAATCTTGAAAGCGCAGCAGGCCCGCATCGCCAACCCAGACCGCAAGAAGAGACTGGAGTTCCTGATGCCAGCCTTGTCGGGCCAGGCGTCTGTCCGGGATGCCTTTTTCGCCTCGTTGAAAAATGAAGAAAACCGGGAAAAGGAAGCCTGGGTTATTTCTGCCTTGGGTTACCTGCACCATCCTTTGCGGGCAACCACTTCAGAAAAATACCTGGCTCCCAGCCTGGACCTGCTGCAGGAAATCCAGCTCACCGGCGATATTTTCTTCCCCTATAACTGGCTATCGGCTACGTTCGGATCGTACCAAACCCCAACGGCGGCCCAAACCGTGCGTAATTTCCTGCAAAGCCATCCAGATTACAACCCCAAACTCAAAGCCAAAATATTACAAGCCACCGATGATCTGTTCCGGGCCGAGAAACTACTGACCCGGTAACCTAAGCGACCCTATTTTAGGGTTGATTTCTGAAAAACACCCAGAAAACCGCTTTGGAGCCATGCAAGTGAAAATTGCTTATGCTCCAAAGTGGTTTTTTGCTTCTTTGAATTTTCCATCTTCAGGACAAGCCTTCCCTGGAAATTAAAATAAGTAGTATTTTGGTTTGTTCCCCTAAGCCGGGAAGCATCTTGCCGAGTTCTTTTGCGTACAACAAAACAAGCCGGAAATAGGACCATTCATTGGCAACGTGTTGGCAGCAATCTGTCAGCACGTTTGTTTTAGAAGCAAGATCCCCGGAAATTGATGATACCTTATTGCTCAACCTTTGAGCTATACAAAACCACTTAAACCAGAGGAGGAAATCTACAGGATATGCAGGTGAAGGATAAACTTAAGAAGTATTACCAGCACTACCAGGAACTGAAAGAGAAAGGCGGGCCGGAAGAGAACACCAGGTTGTTTGAGGCGGTAATAGAGCTGGAGGAAGAGATTATGGCTGCCTATGGCCTTCCTCCCTCTCATGATCACCTGCAACTGCTTTGGCAGTTCACCGAGGCCACCGACCTTTCAGAGGAAGTGTTGCAGGAAGTACAGGAAAACCTGCAGGAGGCGGCCACCGCGCACCTAACCGCACCGGTAAAGACGAACCTGGAAGTGCTGCTGGAAGCCAAAGAGGAAAAGGAAAGCGCCTTCAATGTGCTGCCCGAGATTGGTCAGCCCACCCATGATTATCCTATTTTCCTGTATGAGGAACTGCTCCTGAAAGGCAAAGCCAGCCCCGAGGAAGTGCTCAGGGAGATGGAAACGGTGAAAGAACTGGATTGCTACGGCGAGGTAGCCACCTTGCTTTACCATCACCGGAAATCTTACCGCAGAACCAAGATCTACAAGAAGCTAAAGCCAACCCTTCACTTCCTGGATACTTATCTGCAGCAGCTGAGATCCTTAGGCGATAGCACTGAGCACACTACTTTTGTGTCTTCCTTTTTATCTGAAGCTGAAAAACCAGCCCCAAAACAGGAGGTTCAGACCCAGAAACCGGGCGTTATAGATCCCAACTCCTACACCCCGGAGGTTGTGTTACTCACCGACACCCTTGAGATAGAAGAGATTGTCTATGACGAGGATACCGCCGTGACCATCAACGGGAAACTGCGCTCAGACTCTGGGGCCCAAAACATCTCCCTGGGGTTTGTGATGGAAGAGCTTTTTGCCATGCTCATGCACTACGAGGACCAGGGACAGCACATTGTTGACATTTTCCGGCAATTTGCCCAGAAACAGTTGCCCGACTCTCCTCACATCATTGACCTGAAGGACACCACCGGCAGTACGTTTGTGGCAGACCAGCACTATTTCAAGGTCTACAAACCGCTGTATCTGGATGAGGAAGGAAATCACCGGGTCATGGAAGAAGAGTTCTACCTGGTAGACGAAGTATTGGAGAAAGCTACCTACCACGAGGCCCAGGTGGGTTCTACCAAAGCCTCGCTTCAGAGCATCCTCACCCAGGTATTACAATCGTACCACGTGTATATCCGGCACTTGTTTGAAGGCTCAAGCGAGGAAGACGCCCGCCAGCAGAGCGGCCTTGACAACCCTACTCTATTTGAACTAGGCAAGATCCTATACAATCTGGAGAAGCACAGCAGTTAAATTAAACCGCTTTACGATCTCTGACGAATGTGTTGCATGAAGCATTCTAGTATTTGAGATCATTGCCTCATACAAGAGCCGTTTTACGCCTGTTCTTTTCAATACAGGCATAAAATGGCTATTGCTCTAAGAAAATGATTGTTAAGGCTCCTGTTGCCTGTGCGGTGATTAAGCCCGCACCTACATTAAATTTCACCTTCTACTCTGCTTTCTACCTCACTTCTCTCCTGCTTTGGGACACTTTAAGTAAGGAAATAAGACGTGAAAGCCTCTGGCAGCGGCTAATCAAGGTTTGCTACAGAAAATTTTTATCGCAGATTCTAAATTCAAACAACTTGATTTACAGTCGATAGCTAAAAAGCACAAAATTTATTTTAACTTTTTTTCTCCAGACCTTTTGCAAATCAAAAAGCGCCCTCTATATTTGCACCATCAAAACCGACAGATGGTCCGTTCGTCTAGGGGTTAGGACACCAGATTTTCATTCTGGTAACAGGGGTTCGATTCCCCTACGGACTACTAAAAGCCTCTCAGTGCAAACTGAGAGGCTTTTTTTATTTCCCATCGGACACTATTCGGACACCAATAACCCAATATTTCGCACTTAGACTACAGATAGACTTCTATTCAAACAGCCTTTTGTTTGAACCAATGAAGAGCAACCCTCACGTAACGGTGATTATATCCATCTGCAATGCTAGTGACCTTTACTCCTGTTATGCCTAGCTATTAATGCTAAGTTTGAATTTCATAGGTCTGGCAAGGAATTAATCGGACTAGGATGGCAAGCATACAGAAAGAATTTGAAGCAGGGATTATTTTTAAGTGATTTATCAAACTACTTACCTTTTTGATTTATCTCCCCCACAATTTCACCGAATAACCGATCTGATTTCAAGTAACACCTGGTGATTACCGGCTATGAGCTCGTTCACACAGGTTGGCCAAGAAGTGCCTGTATCTGCTTCTTGACGGTTTGACTGCCTAAGCAAACCAATCAAGCGGTATTAGCTCCCGGCATTTTGACTAGCGAACGGTCTTATAGGAATATGATAGATTGTTGGCGCAGCGAATATGGAGCAATACACAAGGTGGGGCTAGCAAATATGGGCACTAGCAAGATCAAAACAGAGGCCCCCCCTGAACCAGCTATTGTTTTTAGAAATACAGGAAAAGGTGGGTAGACATTATCCTGCATCATATAGAAGTAATAAGGGAATAAAAGCTGTACAAACAGCCTAAACCTTACTCTAACCAAGAAAAGGAAAATAGAAGGTCAGTAAAGGGCAAAACAGAAGCAGAACAGCATGAACTAGCCCAGGGACTAAATAAGAAAGTGGTCAAGTTGAAGAAAAACTACAAGTAGGATGACAGAAAAATCATATTACGAATATTTGAAAAACGATTGAAACTATATAACATTGTTCCTTTCTATTTCATTGCAAATCAACAACTCAATATCATCATTCTATGAAACACCTTTTACTCTTTGTATGCTTGCTTATTGTCTTTGTATCATGTGACAATAGCGAGGAGGAGGCTCCAACTGTGCAATTTGAATCTGACAGAACAAGCATTTCCCTTGAAGGTAATGTAAGCAGCAAAGACTCCATCTCTATTAAAACCGGGTTGAGTTGGACAGCAACAGTGACACCTGCAACAGCGGCCTGGCTACATCTTAGCAAAACGAAGGGTGAAGGGAATGACAAGATTGTCCTCACTGTCGTGGAGAATAACCTGACAGGCACAACCAGGAATGCTACTGTATCGATCACCTCACCGGGGAATACATCGGCAAAGCCTATTATAGTAACTGTGGCTCAAACAGCTTCCTCTAACTGGGTAAAGACCTTCGGAGGCCAGTCCGAGGAATCCTTCAATGCAGTAGCACGCTCCTCAGACGGTGGCTTTTTCGCAGGAGGTGGTTCCTCAAGTAAAGACGGTGAGCTTTCAGGGAATCACGGCTCAGCAGATGCATGGGTTGTCAAGGTAGACGCCAATGGCAACAAGGTATGGCAAAAAGTGTATGGAGGCTCTGGGGCTGAAAGCGTTAGCGGCATAGTGGCAACGCAGGATGGGGGATGTATCTTCAGCGCTACTACAACAAGTAGGGACCAGCAGGTAATCACAAACTTAGGTTCTACCAATATTTGGTTAGTGCGGCTAGACGCCAGCGGTAATATTGTTTGGCAAAAAACCTTTGGCACCTCCAATATTGACTTAGCACATGCTATCACTGCCTCAACGGATGGAAAGTATATAGTAGCAGGCGCCACAACAAAAACTGTTTCCTATGGCTTTAACGATGATGACTTTTATGCTGTAAAGTTTGATGGCAGTGGGAATATTGTTTGGGAAAAGACGATTGTTAACACTAGCTCTTACAGAGACAGAGTGTATGGCATAACAGCTAGTCCGGATGGTGGATGCGTGCTAGCCGGCGAGACAATGCCTAATACTACTGAATCAGGAAGTGCTAACGCCTATAATGACGCATTGCTTGTAAAACTTGATGGAGCTGGAAATGAACAGTGGCAAACTATTATCAAAGGCTCAAGGAGCGAGCAGGCGCAGTCAATCACTACCTCTAAGGATGGAGGGTATATTGTAGCAGGTCATTCTCAGAGTGTTGATGGTGATATGGCATTCAACACGGGACAGACAGATTACTGGGTAGCTAAAGTGGATCAGAACGGTAATAAGCTATGGGTAAAAATGTATGGAGGCTCAGGTCAGGATGAGGCACATTCCATTGTATCTGATCCGGACGGGTATATCATCGCAGGATCCAGCAACAGTAGCCATGCAGGTTTGGAGCCAAGCAATGGGGCGAATGACTTCTGGATTATCAAAATAAACGAGGCTGGTAATATGCTTTGGCAGAAATCAGCAGGCGGGTCAAAGCATGACAGGGCATACGATTTAACAAAAACCAATGAAGGGGATATAATAGTGGCAGGACACACTCAGGGCATGATTAAGGGTGTTTTGGAAAGAGATGAAATAGGAGACGGACTCCTTGTCAAACTAAAGCAGTAACTGGCCTATTATTATCTTGCACCAGGTTCTCCCGGGTATCGGTGTAGGCGTTCCTGTGGATGAAGCCGCCCGTTTTACTTTATTGGGGCGGTAAATGCTTCCCTTTTGCTCAATGTGTCTGTACCGGTTTCGTTCCGGATTGATGTCCGACTTCAAGAGGAAAAATCACACCTTGGCGGGAAAAACTTAAGCAGGAGTTGGGCACAGTGACTGACAACAGCCGGGTACAGGGAAGGGATTCCGGCCTGAGTCACGCATCTATACTGTTCTCGCAGGCCATTACTAGGCACTAAAAGCTAGTTCAAATAGGTAACCAATTTATATTAAACTGGCTTTATAATGGATCTTTTGTTCATCAAGTTTCCTTTAGAAGGTTATACCTGCTAGCTCTTACCATAAGTAGTCTCCTGGAACTAATATATCTTTGTGGATACGGTTCAATAATTCATTCATAAGGACGACCAAAACGCCTCCCAGAGCAGACTGAGAGGCGTTTTATTTTTCATCGCTCAAACCAACGTACAACTTTCCTTTCCTGTTTATTTGGGTTTGATTACCCCTTAGTTCACAAGCACCAGTTCAGACACTGACTAATGGATGACATATAGGCCACCCCCAAGTGAAACTTTATCTTCACGGAAGGCCAATACAGGTTGATTACACAGGCAGGAAATTTCACCTCAACACAAAATCACTCAACGTGACGTGGTGGAGTTGAGGGTTAGTTTCATCTACGTAGATATTGTACTTGGCGGGGTAAAAGGTATTGGACTCCTGAAAATACAGGGGCTGCCCAAAAGCAACCGACGCCTTTTCTCCCTTTTGCATCTGCTTTATTACTTCCAGATCCTTGTTTGGAGCGGTGGGTTGCATTTGCCTCGTTCACTCCAAGTGCAGTCAACTTTTCCCGCTCCCTTTAGTATCAATAAAAATACATTATAAATATCTCATATTTAACCTATTAATTTCAAAACAAATGGGAATAACACTGGAACAAGCCGATAAGGCAATTCAGGCTGCGCTGGAGAAAGCCAGGGAGCTTAACCTGAAGATGAACATCGCTGTGGTGGATGCCGGGGCCAACCTGACGGCTTTCGCCCGCATGGACGGCGCGTGGCTAGGCTCCATTGACATCGCCATCCGGAAGGCCAGAACGGCCCGTTTCTTTGACATGCCCACTGGCGATCTGGGGCAGGCCTCACAACCGGGCGGCCCGCTCTACAACATTGAACACTCCAACGGCGGGCTGATCACCTTCCCGGGTGGACTTCCTATCACGGGAGGAAATGGTGAGATAATCGGGGCCATTGGCGTGTCTGGCAGCACGGTGGAGAACGACCATACAGTGGCTCAGGCCGGCGTGAACGCGATTGCCCCATAGGAAAGCAATCAATGATTTTGTTGGACTTCCCCTTTTCCGGGCCTCTCTGATTGAGTGGCCTTTTTTCTAACAGAAAAGATGATTAGGGTTTTAGGGTAGCAGAGGAAGCTGCGCCATCAACTACCAGTAATGATTGAAAGAGACAAGTATTTTTTTGAGATGCACCAAACCAATGGAGTGTTGACATAACAAAACAAGCACTTGGCTTGTTTTTAGCCTGCCATGCTGCCTTCCGTACAACAGAATGCTCCCCTGAGGTACTTCACCTTCTTTTACCTGTACTTCATGCAGGGGGTTCCTTCGGGTTTCGCCCTAACGGCGCTTGCCAATTACCTGATCGGGCAAGATGTACCGCCTGCTACGGTGGGAGCATTTGCCAGTACGGTGGGGCTCCCCTGGGTAGTCCAGATGGCTTGGGGGCCGCTAATTGATAGGTTCAGTTCCTCTGCCTTGGGACCCTACAAACGCTGGGTGGTCTTCACGCAGTTGCTTGCTTTTGCAGCCTCTCTGCCGCTGCAGGCCATTCAGGACCCCACCCGGCAAACCGGTCTACTCGCCGCTCTCTTCTTCACCCATAGCCTATTCGCCTCCGTGCAGGATGCCAGCGTAGACGCTTTGGCGATTTCCTTGGTATCGGACCGCGAGAAAGGACGAGTTAACGGTTTTATGCGGGGAGGATTGCTGCTGGGAATCAGCTTTGGCGCAGCAGGCCTCTCCTACCTGCTGCACGCCTATGGATTTGCTATCGCGGCCGGTACCATGTCGGCGGTGCTGCTTCTGTTCACGCTCCTCTTTATTGCCACTCCCATGCAAGGCAAAGAAGCTCTTAGAATATCAATCCAGGGACAAACAGACTCAAACCCTGAGTTCCGGCTGGTGTTCACCCGCCTCTTCCGGAGCCTGCTGAGCAGGGAGTCACTCGCGGTGTTCGGGCTGGTGTTCTTCTCGTATCTCTGCTTCAGCTTATTTACGCGGTCTCTGTCGTTCCACCTGATCCAGTTGCTAGGTTGGGAAGACAGGCAACTGTCCCTTTTCCAGGGAGGCTGGGGAGCCGCAATAACCCTTGTAGTGGTACTGGGCGGTGGTTACCTTGCCGACAGAGTGCACCTGAGAAAGATGTACTATTGCACCATTACAGGACTAGCTGTGTTCCTGGTTCTTTTCAACGGCTACCTGCTGGGGTATAGCAGTGATGGATGGGTAAAGTTCGGGTTGGTGTTCTGGGGACTGGCCGACCCGCTCTTCAGCGTCTGCAGCTTTCCATTACTCATGGCGATCTGCGACCATAGAGTTGCGGGCTCACAGTTCACCGCCTATATGGCCCTGATCAACTTGTCTGATGTGATTGGCGCCTTTCTCAGCGGATGGCTTCTGCAGGCAGTTGTTCCGCCGATGATTGGCTTAACGGCGGGCTTCCTCTTGCTCACGATAATTGCCTGGCAGCTTTATACGCGCGCGCGAGTGCCCAGTGCCGCTTAGCCAATCTCATTGGATTTAAAATTCCTATGATACACGCAGAAATCTAAGGAGTGTACGCTTAAGGAGGAGGTTCCGTCAGAACCTATCGGAGGTATTTGCTTTGCCCACTTGTTCAAAGTGCGTCGCCTGTTTGATGGTTTTTCCTTTCCCTTCGGCGTCTTCATAGGAGCGTTCCTCTACTTCCACCGAGAGGGTTTTGCCCTTCAACTCTTTGGTGTCCACCTCTGATTTATCTATTCCAAGCGCCCTCAGAAAAGAGGCCAGAATAGGTTGCCCGGGCTCGCTTAGGTAGAAACGTTGGTTCACAAAACCGTCCTCGTTCTCCAGCCGGCAGTTGATGAATGGTATGTCCTTGTTTTCACTCTTTCCTTCTTCTACTTCGGTCACTGTTACTATGTGACGGCCTTCGGGTAGAAATGGCTTTTCTTCTATATTCAGTTTCATACTCTTTAGTTACATATTTTGCTAATATTTTACGCAAAACAGGTTTAAAGGTTATGAGTTTAGCCGTTTAGAAGCTACAAATGTTAATATAATTAGCAAAAACTCTGTAGTATGCTCCCTTAATTTAAGGGCCAACCACCGCCAATTTTAGCAATGTTAGTTTAAACTAGGTTTTTGAGAGATTCTGGATAAGACTGATTTCTTTGCAAGAATAAGGGCTTGCACCAGTACTGCTATCCCTAACAACAAGCCGGTTTCTAAATAAGTGGAGACCGCGTATCCAGACATTATCCTCTGGGATCTATCGTTCAACGCCTTCCCCTCAGACACCTGGATACCTGAAAGTTGCTGTAAGTTCTCTAACGCGCTTGTATACTGCTTTTCGAACAAAGCCTTATCGGCTTCGGTCAGCTTTCCATGCGAGATTGCTTCCAGATAACCTGATTCCTTAGATTCTATGACGTTAAGGTTACCCTTCAGGCTCTCGAACAGGTTTTGTTCTTCCGCCGTCAGTTTCGTTTTCTCATAGTCATGGATGATCTGGTCCATTGCCAGGTTGTACTTATCAACTTCGGTGCGCAATTGGCTCAGTTTTGAGGCAGTGCTATTGTCATCAATCATCATCTTCTTCCGGAACAGATGGTCTGAGAGCTTGTAGATGTAGCTCTCGGCCAGGAGTCGGTCTTCGTAGACAGAAGAGAAAGAGGTTCCCAGCTCAGAAACGCTTCTTTTCTCCAACCAATCATTGATAAATATGAAAACGAAAGCAGTGATCAACGCCAGTGTTATCTTCGCTTTCAGGCTAAAAGTGTAGGCCCATCCCATAACATTCTTCCCTGTTGATTTACAATGGAATATAACATAATTCTCTGAATATATAGACGGTTGAGGGAGATAAATTATTGCCCGCCGCCGCTTGCCTGACCACAAGGAACCGGGCTGCCACCGAACCCATTCATCAGCGCTTGCCCTGATAAATTCTATTTTGAGTCTGATTACTTTGGTTTACCTTTAGGCTGAATAAAATGATTACTTTGGCAGTTGCCTTTTCATAAGCAGCCTTACAAAGTCAACCAAACGTTCTACAAGTAAAATGAGCGCAGAAATTATTTCGTACCTAAACCCGGAGGGAAGATAATGGCATCAGGTCTTCTCGCACTTTTGGATGATGTGGCAGCCCTGGTGAAAGCCAGCGCGGCAAGCCTTGACGACGTTCCTACCCAAGTGGCCAAAACCACCGGGAAAGTATCTGGGGTGGTGATTGATGACACGGCGGTAACCCCCAAATACGTGGTTGGGCTTGATCCCTCCCGCGAAATCTCCATCATTTACCAGATCGCCAAGAAATCCTTGATTAACAAGGTGCTGATTTTAACTCCGGCGGCACTGGTGTTAGGCTTTTTCCTGCCCTGGATCATCACGCCCATCCTGATGATTGGAGGCGCTTACCTTTGCTTTGAAGGCTATGAGAAAGTACACTCAATGTTTAGCAAGCATGCCCATGACGATGAGCAAGCCGACCAGGTAAAGGTGATCACCCCAGAAGAACTGGAAAAGATCAGGATTACGGGGGCGGTACGAACCGATTTTATTCTTTCCTCAGAAATCATTGCCATTACCTACGGCACGGTGTCAGACAAGCCCTTTGTCACGCAACTTGCCGTTATGTTTTCGGTGGCAATTGTAATCACCGCTGCGGTTTACGGGTTTGTTGCCTTGCTGGTAAAAGCCGATGACTTTGGGGTTCACCTGGCTAAGGAGAACCGGCCCCTTCAGGTTAGACGGTTTGGGTACGGACTAGTGAAATTCATGCCACACTTCTTGAAGATTCTGGGCTACATAGGAACAGCCGCCATGCTATGGGTAGGCGCCGAGATCATTGTGCACGGCATTCCTTTCCTGCACCATTACCTTGAGGCACTGGAGCACTCCCTTGCCAGCGTTCCCGTGCTGGCCTGGTTAGCGAAAGCATTGGCCTGTGCTATTGGGGGCCTTATACTGGGCGGTATCATAGAGAAAGTGGTAGCCCTCATTCGCAGTTCCTTTAAATCTTCTGCCAAAACGGCTTAAGGCTAATAAACTTCAGCTTACCAAACTAAGCATTAGCCAAATTCAACCCTGAAGTGCTCACGAAGAAGCAAGGCTATTTTAGGTCTATTTTCAGGAAAACACCCCAGAAATCCCGAAGGGAAGGTTGTCAAAAAAGGCACCTTTCTTTCGGGATTTTCTTTTGGGGTGGAGTTCGCCGACACCTGGGATTAAAGGTATTATGCCCACAGGCGAAGTAACTGCCGCTTCCCATTTGCCGTTTGAGGTAATTGTTTGCTTCGGCTCTGGAGTTGACCTCAGAGCCTTGAGGCGGAGCCACCACGTACCCGAAATCAGCTGTAAATGGGGAAGAAGATAGCGATCACTACTCTGGGCACTTTGGGGGATATCAACCCTATGCTAGGACTTGCCTTAGAGCTTAAACGCCGGGGGCACCACATCAGCTTTTCTACCTCAAAATACTTTCAGCCCTACATAGAGAAGCACGGTCTTACTTTCCATGAAGTGAAACCCAACCTGGACCCAAACAACAGCGAAATCATTCAGACGGTGCTTGACCCCAAGCGGGGACCGGAACGTTTTCACCGGAACATCATCTTCCCACACATTACGGAGAGCTACAGATCTTTTTTGAAAGTAGCAGACAAAGCTGATCTGATTATCAGTGGCATACTCTCCTATTTTGCGCCTCTTTGCGCAAAAAAACTGCAGAAACGGTGGGTATCAGTGATGCTTTCGCCCATGACGTTCTGGTCCATTTATGATCCGCCGGTGATTCCTACCATGGAGTTTATGAAGTACGCCTACCGTTTTGGCCCAGATTTCAACCGTTTTCTGTTTAGGGAGATTTTCAGGGTTTCAAAGGAGTGGACCAAGCCGGTTCAGGAATTGAAATTGCAGGAAGGGATATGGGATGAATCAAACCCCTTAACTGATGGAGCCGCTTCTGAGTACTTGAACCTTGGTCTGTACTCCCCACTTCTGGGAGAAATACAGCCTGATTTTCCGGCCAATTCTCTTTTGACGGGCTTTGTGTTGTTTGACCAGCACCTGAATCACCAGGAACTATCCCCCAGACTCAGGAACTTCCTGCAGAAAGGGAAACCACCCGTTGTGTTTACCCTGGGCTCTAACAGTGTGATGAAGCACCGTTGCCTCTTCAACCTGTTCTATGAGGTGGCCCAGCAACTCAACTCCCGCTCTGTTATCCTGACGGGCGAGGCAAACTATGCCAAGTTCAAAGGCCTGAGTGACGATAAAATCCTTTTTGACAGCTATGCCCCTTACTCCCAGTTGTTTCCTCATGCGTCCTGCATTGTCCACCAGGGCGGCATTGGAACTACCGGGCAAGCCATGCACAGCGGAAAACCCATGATTATCCTACCCGAGTGCAATGACCAGCACGACAACCTGGAAAGAACCAAGAGACTAGGGATTGCCTGCGGCATTCCCATGCAGAGGGTAAGTATCCGCACCCTGAAAAGAGGGCTACAGGAGCTTCTCTCAACTTCTTACTACACCCACAAAGCCATGCAGGTAGCTTCGGCCTTGAATCAGGAAAACGGCCTGAAAACGGCTACTGACGAGATAGAAAAACTGCTCAAAGCCAAAGAGATCAGTTCACTGAAAGCTTCCTGCTGAAACTACCCGCTTTAACCTTTTGCAGCCCTTCCTTTTTTAAGCAAGTGCTGTACATCTTTTAGTAGAAATGCTTTTAGAAGCTAATACCACTTCAAATCCTTGCAAAACACACCTAGCATTTAATTTTAACTATTTAAATACGAGCCACAACTCGCAACAATCTTTACATTAAAGCAACACACATAAACTTAAAGTTGAAAGTTTTTCTATAGTCCTATACCACTTACTCTGAAGCGAGACATAGCACCATTAACAAATACAATCAATACAGCTACTTCAATATATATTTAAAGGAATAATACAACCACGATTTAGATTTACTTTTGTTTCGTCCTCTGATTTTATTTTACTTTGCAATCGTATTTAAACCGTAGCTATACGGCAAATACTTTCTGCTCCTCTCTCCTAAACTATGAAAAAGAAAACCTTGGTAGAATATGGTTTTTCCTATTTACCATGTTAATCATATTACATATTCTTATTTTCTATTTTCATGGTAAGCGCAGGAAAGCTTTGCGTGGCTTTATTTCTGTTTCTCATTTTCTCATGCCAGGACGAAGATCCTACCCCTCCCCAGTACCTTCTTGAAGAAGGGCTAACCTCGTTCAGTTTCCTGAAAGAAGATAACAGCAGCCTGACCGAAGATGTCAACGCGGTAATATCCGGTACCAGGATAAAGCTGAATCTGCCACCGGGTGTTACAAAAGGTTCTTTGGTAGCCTCTTTCTCCACCAAATCCAAAGGCACCAAAGTGTTTATTGGCGAATTGGAGCAGACCAGTAGGACCAATGTCAATGACTTCTCTTCTGACATCATTTACAAAGCCGTCTCAGAAGATGGAAAGCGTTACAGTTACCATGTGGAGATAAATCCGGTTACTGAGGCGATAGACGAAGCCTTAGAAGCCCTCAGACAGCGCTACAAGGTGCCAGGCATGTCGGTGGCCATTACCAGAAACGGAAAGATCGTATTTTCCAAAGGCTACGGGTACGCTGACAAAACAACCGGTGATTTGGTAAATAACCAGAGCATGTTTAGAGTAGCCAGCCTCTCTAAACCGGTTACGCACGCCGCCATCCTCAAACTGGTGCAGGACGGAAAGCTATCCCTTTCAGACAAGGTTTTTGGCGCAGGGGGTATTTTGGGCGGTACGTATCCATCTCCCCCGGCTAAGTCTGCCATTGGGCAGATCACCGTGCGGAACCTCATTGACCATACAGCCGGTTGGGCGAACAACCCCAATGATCCTATGTTCGGCGATTATTCCTTTACCGCCGAAAAGATCATCGAGAACCAAATCCTCCACAGACCCCTGGATTACAAACCAGGAACCACGTTCTTTTACTCTAACATAGGGTACTGCATACTGGGCAGAGTCATTGAGAAAGTGACCGGCAAAAAGTATTCTGATTTTGTAAAGGAAGAAATCCTGATGCCCGCGGGTGTTTCCGGAATGCGGATTGCGGGCAGCACCCACCGGCAGCGGGCAAAAGATGAGGTGGTATATTACCAGAATGAGTTTGATCCTTACTCCTACAACATGGCGCGCATGGATTCACACGGCGGTTGGATTGCTACGGCTGAGGATCTGGCGCATTTTATGGCTGTGATTGACCGGAACCCCGGAGAGCCCGATCTCATTGACAGTGGTTTGCTAAGGACCGGTTATTTTGGATACACCAACTGGACCCACTATGGCTCCATGGCTGGTACTACCTCCGTTATCACCAGGCTGAACGATGAGTACAGCTTTGTGGTACTGGCCAACACCAGAGTCAATGACTCACCGCACCAGCTTGCCGATGACATCAACGTCACGCTCAGTTCCATTATCGTTTCCGGGCAGATTTTGACAATTCAGGAGCTTTCTGCCAACTCTGTGAATTAAGTTCTGCAGTACTTTTACAAACCTGTAAAATCATCGGATGACAAAAAGCTACTAAGATTACCACCTGCTTCAGGACTGCAGCAATCAGGCGTTACTTGTTCATGTCTTTTAACAGAATGTTACTCGTAATGTCTGCTGTGGCATTGCGGTTGTTGGCTACTGAATACCTCAGGTTTACGGTGTTCCCGTTCCAGACGTAGGTTTCGGGCTGCAGATTCTCTTCTGGGTAAGCGCCCCCATACGCCTCTATCAACTGAAGATAGAACGGAAAGGAGTTCTTCTCCCCTTCCAGGTCTATTTTAATCCTTAAGAGTAAATCTTTGTAGAAATGGGCTTCGATAGACTTAATTTTGATATCCTCCATGTAAAACCTGGTCAAGGAATCTGGCTTTACGGAGTACACGGCATAGGGTAAGCTCTCTGAGGTATTGCTTTTGACCAGGTAAGCTTTATAGGCGCTGATATGCCGGTTCAACTTCAGGTTTTTGAACCCGTTGTTACTATCCAGATTTTCTACCTGGTTGTAGCCGGGCCAAATAGTAACCTTTTCAGCAAACGTTTTTTGCTTGCAGGCCGAAAAACACACCAAAAACGAGCACGATACCAGAAAGCGTTTCATGAAAGGTTAAGATAAAACTTATCTGATTCTTCTGTCCAACCACATGGCTGAAGATGAACCAGGTTCCTTTGAAGAACATTCTACAGTTTTGACAGAAAGGTAAGAGCAGCCAGCCTTCAGTGCTCCTGAGGCAGGCTGCTCCCTCTTAAAATGAAGCTAGAATGATATAGTCTGGCCCGGTGAAATCCGCAGTTTTGAAACGTACGGGTCTTCTGAATTCACCGCCCCCTGGACTTTCACCGTGTACTTGTATTTTTTACCCGTACTATAGGGGAAAGAAACAGTTTCGGGCGCATCGGGCAACACTTGAGAACCGAGGCTTCTTCCGTCTTCCCATTTAATCACCAACACCGAGATGGGCTGGATAATGTCTGACGGGTAATTTGCCGGAAGGTCCCAGGTGAGCGTAACATTGTTATCTGTGATGGTATGTTTCAAATTAGTCACAGGAGCAATGGGCTCCCCGGGCTTGGAGGTTAAGATGTCATCGTCTTTGCAGCTGTAACAAAGCAGAAGGCCTAGAATTGAGAGATAGAAAATACAATTTCTCATAACACCAGCATTTAGGAGTTTAAAATCAATAACCCGGATTCTGTTTGTAAACACCTTGACCCCAGTTTATCTGGGCTTGCGGGATGGGCAGATATTCATCTCTACCAGAGTTGAACCGGGCCACGTTCATCCAGGGGCGGCGTTGCCTTTCTTTTTCAAAATGCGCGTTCATGACCTCTTCCGCAATTCCCCAGCGCACAAGATCATAGAACCGGCGTCCTTCCATGGCCATTTCCAGCCTGTTTTCCCAAATGAGCGCTTCCCAGGCGTTCTGCTTTGTCCAGGTGATATTGACACCATCCTGATAAGGTTCTACTTTATAGGTGACAGGATACGTACCATTGGGCAACTTCAATCTGCCTACGCTGTTGGCGGCCCGTTCCCGTATCTGGTTTATGATGGGCAATGCCTCTGGGTGCCGGTCCAGTTGAATGAGGATCTCGGCTTTCCATAACAAGACTTCGGCATACCGTACCTCAATCTGATTCATAGAGTTGAACATCCAGAATTCATCCCAAAGCCCAGGATCATCGGTGGGCACGTTCTCTTTCATGGAGTGCATGTACCCATAGGTTCCCGGATCTCTGGACCCCGCGCTGTCATACATGATTGGCTGATACTTCCACGGAAAACCCGGAATTCCAACGGTGTGATTTAGCCTAGGGTCCCAGGTATTGTTGGCGAAATAGGGAAGATCATAGGAATGTCTGGCGTTGTCAGAATCCACTATTTCTGCCTCATTGTATGTATCAAAAAGCGGCAAGCCGTTGGCATCTACCCTAAAGGCATTCACCATGTCATAGGTGGCTTTATGGAAGTCACAGCAGCTGTAATGGGGGTTCCACCAGGGTGCGGTGAGTCCGTTGCCCTCGTTCAGATTCCCCCGGGGCGTACCGTCACTCCTGGTAAACTGAAGTTCCCAGATAGACTCCGGCGATCTGTTATCAAACTCAGGCAAAAAGTTATTAGCGTAGTCTGCCGCCAGGCTAAATCTTCCGGATTGGATGATTTCATCAATCTGCACCAGGGCCTGCTCCAACTTCTGTCTGTCAATGCCGGTTACCTGATGTCTGTCGTTCTGCGGATAGGCCATCCAGAGCAGGGTTTGCGCTAGGTAAGCTTTTGCCGCATATTGATTAGCCCGGCCAACTTCCTGCTGAATAGGTGGCAGGTTGTCAGCGGCGAACTTAAAGTCATCATGTATTTTCTGCCATAGTGGTAAATCATTGGGCATGTCATCTGGGTGGTTGGAAATACGCACGATGTCATCTGGCGTGGCCGTTTCGTCAATGTAGGGAATCCATTTCCAACGCCTTTTCATTTTAAAGTGAATCCATCCCCTTAGAAAGCGCATCTCGGCAAGCCGACTCTGCTTTTGTGGGTATCTTGCTTCATCAATTCTCTGAATAGCTCTGATGGCACTGTTTGTTCTTGAAATGCCTTGGTACCCCCGGTACCATGATCCATCATTGTTGCCAACTGCTGGCGTTACCAATGAAAACACTTCCATCTGGTACCAGGGCGACTGGTCATTCAATCCACCACCGCCTTTATAGGCATCATCAGAGCGCACACTCTCCAACCAAGGGTTATAGGTTTCAAAGGCGTGGGTTTTGGGCATGAAAGCGTAGGCCGCCGTCACTAAGCCATCTACATGTTCTGGCTCTACTAATTGATCCTCGGTAAGAATGCCTTTGGGGCTCACGTCCAGGATATCCTGGCAACTTGCCAGAGAAACCGCCAATACCCCGGTAATTGCTATGCTTTTGAATATTTTGATCATATTAACAGAGATTAAAATGATACATTCACCCCAACAAAAAACATCTGAGGTCTTACATAAGAACTAGCCCCGGGGCTTTCCGGATCAATGCCTGTATAGGCATCATCTCCCCACCATTTTCTTAGATTGACTATATTCTGGGCGTTTACATAAAGCCGGGCATTCTGCAGGCGTACCGCAGACAAGATCCCTTGCGGAAGGTTATAGCCAAGCTCAATGTGTCTAAGCTTTAGGTAAGAGCCAGATTCCAGAAAGTAAGTGGAAGGCCTTAATTCATCATTGGGGTTGGTCATTGACAAGGCCGGAATGTCAGAATCTGGGTTTGAAGGTGACCAGGCATCCAGGATGCGAACCGGGTGATTGAAGTCTTTCTGTACATGGACATTCCAGAAATCACTGAAGGTTTTCCAGTCATTCCAGACGGTGTTTCCTACAACGCCTTGCCAGAACATAGAGAAGTCAAAGTTTTTGTATTTGGCCTGGAATTCTAAACCATAGGCAAAATCAGGATCGCTGTCTCCCAGCCAGGTTCTGTCATGTTCCCAGGTAATACGGCCATCGTTGTTCAGGTCTTTGTACCTGATCCGTCCAAGGCCTTTACCGGGCTGCTCAGGGGAATTATCAACCTCTTCCTGGCTTCTGAAAAGCCCATCTGCGATGAATCCGTAATGAGAGTTGCGAGGTCTGCCAAGGATGTCATCATCCAATCCATTTCCCCCGAAGGTGTATTTAACAGACTCCGGCAGGTCATTGATCTTGTTTCTATAGAAGCTCAGGTTACCCGTTACAGAGTAGGAGAAACTTCCGGTTGGTTGCCCTGCGTAGGACAGCGCAAATTCAGCTCCCCGGTTTGTCATATTTGCCGTGTTCACCCATCTGTATCCCCCTTCACCAATGGCGGCCAGGTAGGGTGGCTCATACAACATGCCGTAGGTGTACTTATGAAAGAAATCGATAGAACCTGACAGAGCTCCATTAAAGAATCCAAAATCAAGCCCAATGTCTGTCTGCTCGGTGGTTTCCCATTTCAAATTAGGGTTCCCGGTGTGCAGTTTCCGGTATCCAGAAAAGAGGGTTCCGGTTTCATTGCCTCCCAAGCCGTAACTGGTGCCGTGCAAACCTGCATGATAAGCGGCATCATACGTATCTACCAATGCTCCGATAGGAATGTTGGAGTTTCCGTTTCTTCCCCAACTAGCCCTTAATTTCAGTTCAGAAAGGAAACCGTTGTTTCTTAAGAAGTTTTCTTCACTCAATCTCCAACCCGCAGACACAGCAGGGAAGAATCCAAAGCGGTTATTCCTTCCGAATTTAGAAGAACCATCATACCTTAAAGTAGCCGATAACAGATACTTCTCATTGTAAACATAGTTGAACTTTGAGAAGTAAGATAACAAGGTCCATTCATCTCCCCCACCTTGTACTTCCTGGGTTCCAGTGGCAGCATTTAAGTACGCATAATCATAATCTTCTAATTCAATATCCCGACGGTATCCGTTCAGGTCCTCAAACTGGTAGCGCACGGTTTCTATACCACCCAAAATGTCCAGCTTATGCTTTCCTAGTTCCAGGCCATAGGTCAGGGTATTGGTCCAGGTGGTGGTAATATTGTGGAAGCGGTTACTTACCACGCCGTTGTTCTCATCTTTTTTACCGCCCCCTTCTTCCCAGGTAAAATCAATATGCCGGTAGTTACCAGTGGTGTAATCGACGCCGTATAAGGTTTTTAGATTCAGGTTCTTGAAAAGCCTCAGGTTTGCATAGGCATTCCCCAGTACCTTGTAAAAGTTCTGATCATTGTCCTTGCCAAGGGTCAGCATTCTGATGGGATTGTTGTAATCATCCATACCCATGGCCATGGCGCTTCCTCCCCATCCCCCATCGGTTGTATAAACCGGCACAATAGGCGGCATGGTAAGCATGGAGAAAGCATGGTTTTGATCCACGAAATTGACATTAGACAAGGAAAGGTTTTCCCCAATGGTGAGCCTGTTGTTCAAAAAGCTATAATCGGAATTCAACCGCACCGCATACCTTCTGAAATAAGTATGAATCTGAGTACCCTTGTTCTCATAGTAATTCAGGGAAAGCAGGGTTCTGGATTTTTCCGTTCCGTTGGTGAGAGTGATCTGATGGTTGTTCTGAATACCTAAACGGGTGCCTTCCTTAAACCAATCAGTGTCAGCGGATCTCATGGTTTTAGCCGCATTAAGCCACTCAACGGGCGTTACCCTGTCTAAAACTGGGATGCCGTTTTCATCTCGGTGCCAATCAAAATCAAATATCTGGGTTCGGGCGTTAGGATCCTGCCCATCGTTCACCGCTGCCTGCCAGTAAGCCTGCCCATACTGCTGGGTGTTGAGCATATCTTCCTGGTTCATGAAGCTGGAGACCCCAAATTGCCCGCTGTAGGTGATTTTGGTTTCGCCCGTTTTCCCCTTTTTGGTTTCAATAAGGATTACCCCGCTTGCCGCCCTGGAACCATAGATACTGGCAGAGGCCGCATCCCTTAACACCTGAATGGAGGCAATGTCATTGGGGTTGATGTCCCGGAGGTTGATATTGGTGGGTAAACCATCTACTACAATCAAAGGCGGGGCAGATCTAAAGGAGGTTAATCCCCTGATCTGAATGCCTGCATTGCCAACCGGGTTTCCGTCTGTGGTGATTTGCACTCCAGGTATTCTTCCCTGTAATCCCTGCAGCACATTCGCATAGCTGTTCTTTTCAATGACATCAGAGGTAACCACTGAAACAGCTCCGGTTAAATCGGCTTTTCTTTGCGTCATGTACCCCGTCACGATTACCTCATCCAGGGCTTTCGTGTCCGGTTCCAGGGTTACATTTAGAACCGTCTGGTTTCCAATCTTTACCTCCTTGGTGGTGTAGCCAATAAAAGAAACCAGGAGGGTTCCGTTTTGCTGCCCCTCGGGAATAGATAAACTGTAATAACCTGTTGCATCAGTGGAAGTAGCAATGGTGGTACCTTTTAAAGAAATTGTCACCCCAGGCATACCATCCCCTTTCTCGTCAACTATTCTTCCTGAAATAGAGATATCAGCTGTGCTAGTAGCTACAATGGATAGAGAAGGCGTTGAAACAGCGGTATGGTTCATTGCTTTCACTTCCATAATCCCAGGGCCAAGAATCACAATGGTAAGTTTTATTAGTTGAGGCAACTTCAAACTTCTCCAACTACATAAAGCACTGTAATTTTTTCTCATAAATAGACCAATTTTAGCTGCATAAAATAGATTTTTATACTCCCTTAAAGCCATAGCAAAGCTGATATCTCACCTTAAATCATATCAGATTAACTCCTCCTTTCTTCAACATTAATAAACTAACTAGCATCTTGTAAGCCATTATATTTAACTCAGGAGAACAATAATATTAAGTACTATGTAAGTGCATTCTACAAATACAAAGACCTTAATTACATTTATGATCAATCAACAACTTTCATTAATATATTTAACTAGCTTTAAAGCTCCTGCTGCTTTTTCTCCAGGAAAAGCTTATGCAGCACTACATCTGTTTTAGCGTTATTATCGGGATTGTTCTTAACCTTAAGTGTAATGGTATTGGTACCTTTTCTTATGTTCACTGTGCCTAGGAGTTCTTTCACCACCAATACATTCTCTCCTGATTTAGCTTGAATTAGCTCTTTGATTGGGTTTTGGCGCTGATTCACTTCAAATGAGCCGCAGGAGGAACATTTGAAGTAGGACATGTATAATAGGTACTCTCCCTCAGAAGGAACTTCTAACTCCAGCTTGGCAAACCCGCCGTTTGCGGCAGTAATTCTGTATACATTATATCGGTTTTTATCCTTCTTATTTTCCAGGTTTTCATAAACCAGACTGGAGTTAAAGCCTAGCGCTTTTACCGGCAACAGATCTGTCCAGTATTCCATTTTAACTGGATGGTTTACTTCCAGAAGATCAGCAGAAGGAGCTGGATTTTGTTTGGGAGCAGTATCACTATAGTAAAAGGCGACGGAAGTATAATCTACTGGCAGTTTGTTTCCTTCAGGCCCATGTTCAATTGTTAGGAGAAAGCTTTTCTCAAAGGAAACCTTGTCAGAGACATTGAATCTGTAGCCGCCGGTCTGTGACAGGGAAATGGAATACGTAAGGGCCCCATGCAAGGGAAGGCTGTAGCCCTGGTCCCACCTATCTGCCAAGGCATACCAACCTCCGTTAAAGTAGTCCTCAGAACCAGTACCGTGGATGCGCAGTTCGCCATCTACCACAACAGAATCATCTCCTTCAAAAAACAAGGTCATGCCCGTGTTCAGGCCTTGCGCCTGGAGGATAGTACCAACCTGATGCCCTTTTCCTTCTGCCTCCAGCATCAGGTAAGGCTTGCCATTCTCTGGCCTGATTTCTCTTCGCCACTTTACGTAAAGCTTACCTTCATCTGGCCTTAACTTCTCCTCCAGGTAGTACACCTTTGCCTTGAAATGTAGCTCATTTTCTGGCTGTCTGGCTGTTTTCAAATATTCAAGATCAATGCTGGCCCTCTTTTCAAAGGGCATTGGGAGATAGCAGTAATGGGTGTTGTTATTGACACCCATCAGTAAAGATTTCATGGCGGGTTTGCCATAAGAATACCCGAAAAAGTCTGTTACCGGGCTATTGATTGAATGGACTTGTTCTCCGTCCCAGGTGGCTTTGAGGACAATATTTTTAGATGTGCTTTCCAGGGAACCCTGGGGAGTAAGCTCAAAGCCAATGATTCTGCCCCCTTTTTTTAACTCGAACAAGTTGGCAGTACTTCCCGGCTTCAAGACGATGCTCTTCTCTTTAACCTGTATTTTGGACGATTTATCCGTAATCTGATCTATGATGTTGTTCCCGTAGTTGCCCCATAGGCCCGCCACCTTGTCTAATGCCTGCTTTTCATCCGCAGAAAGCCTTTTTGGAAACGAGGTGACGTTTTCTTCAGGGGGGTATTCCCGGTATTGGATCTGGTAGAACTGCATCCGGGGGCCCTTGAAGACCACCTTGCATGATTTCTGGTAGGGTATGGGAATATAGCAGTAATACCCTCCAACCTCATTGCCTACCACTGGTTTTATGAAGGGGTAAACCCCACCGGTAAACAGGTCAATAAACTTTACACTGATTCTGGGTTGCGACTCTCCATCGAAGTAAAACTGAATAATATCTTCTGTTGGCGTGGGTGTCCAGATCCGGTGAATCACTCCCGGACCTTTAAGATCTGCTATCACCAGGCCGTCTTGCTCTTTCCTTATAAAGGAATACTTCCCCGAAAAGCCATCGTCGTTATTTCCTGTTCTGTCGTAGCTGGAAACTTGTTTTACCACCGTATTCTCCCTGAATCTGGGCAGCAGATCTATCTTTGACAGCATCTGCAACTCCTTCAACAGATTCCCCCAAGAGGCTACACTACTTCCACAAAGGAGCAGGCAAACCAAACCAATTCTAGAGAACACCTTCTTGATCATAGGACTAAGGTATATAAAATTTCAGTTAATCGATTAACCTTATCAAACACTTAAAAACAGGAATAACTTCATTAGCAATTCTTTATTCTGATTGACTTTGTAGCCTGATAAATTCGTGGTTCGCAGGAAAAGTAAAAGCTTGTAAATCCCTCGAATGAGAATATGCTATAAGCATTGAACCTCTAACTTGATTTCAGGCTATTTTGAAGAAATAGGGTTAAAATCAACGAGCATCATCCGCTTTACACAAGGAGGAATTCAACTAAATAAAAGGCAATAGATTGATTCCCTATATTTTACTTAATGGGAGTGGAGGTATAATTGAAGAAAACAAAACTTAAGCACTGACCTAGATCTATGTCATGACATTGGAACCTTAGATTTTCAGAACCAATACTGCAAAAGTCACGAGTCCTTTCCATTACTTCGTTCAGCATATTAGAGGTACTGTACGAAAGAAATGAAGGTTAGAATATCTTACTTACTTTTATCTGGAACACTGCTTAAGCAGCACAACTTATATCTCAAAGTAAATCAGTTGTGGATGCCAGAATACTTTATTATCAATATTGAAATTGATTAGATAATAATAGCTAATATAATTCATTTAAGCAAATCGAATCAATCTATTTTTTAGAGACTTGCAAAACTTATGAATTTCAACAATGGCTAAATTAATAGGGAGGTAAACCAAAACTCATTATCTGAATATTAAAATTACACTATATAATATCTACCCTGATTTACCAACGAAGAATTGTCTAAGCACAAGGAAAGCCTTAAAATTAGAAGGTAGTAAATTATGTCTACAATGCTTTCAGGCGTTTATAGCTTATTTTCCAAAAACTATCACTAAAGAATATCATTATCCCCAACACAAGCCCAAACTAAATTAACTGGACCCTGCGCCTGGTTATATTCAGGCACATGGTCCAGTTACCGGCTGACTAATAACTGATAGAATAAGTTGATACAGGAGATTCTAGTTTGTTGATGCTTTAAAGACACCCTAGTCTTCTGCTACTACCAGAGAATGTACTAGTAAAGATTTAGATTTTGGTAAGGAACAAATCCAATCTGCTATCAGGTAGAAACAGGGGTTTCAACCTCAACAGAATGGGAAAACTCCACATACCGGCATAGCTCATTGTATTTCTGGTACCTGGCAGCAAATAGTTCGGTTTTCTGTGGATCAGGATAGTATTCTTTGTCAAATCCCTGGCCAATGGCCTGCATGGCATCTTGTACCGATGGATACAGACCAGCTACCGTGGCCGCGAACATGGCGGCTCCCAAGGCACAGGTTTGTTCAGACTTATGGATCTTGATAGGCATGCCTGTGACATCGGCCATCATCTGCATAATGAAAGGCGACTTTTTAGCCACTCCCCCTACCCCAATCAGTCCCTTGACCGGTACGCCTTCCTCCACAAACCTGTCTATGATCTTTTTGGCACCAAAGCAGGTAGCTTCCACCAGGGCTCTAAAAACGCGCGGCGCATCGCTTCCTAGACTCAGGTTTTGAATAGCTCCCTTCAACGTTTGATTGGCATCTGGCGTCCGCCGGCCGTTAAACCAATCAATGGCTAACTCGCTGTTTATGTCAAATGGTACCTGGGCGGCTTGCTGGTTTAACACTGAAAGCATTCTCTCAGAGGCTTCCTTCACCAATTTGGTTGCGGTATCTGCATCAATCAGTTCAGATTGCTTCAGCAAGTTCTGCAAAGGCCACGCGAGTAGTTTAGCAAACCAGGCATATATATCTCCAAAAGCAGACTGACCAGCCTCCATCCCTATCAACCCTGGTATGATGGAACCGTTCACCTGTCCGCAAATCCCTTTTACAGTCATGTTGCCTATGGTCTGGGTTGGCGCTACCAACATGTCACAGGTAGAAGTACCCATGACTTTTGACAGATAGAATGGCTCAATTTCTCCGCCCACGGCTCCCATGTGCGCATCCATTGCTCCTATTCCCACCAACACGTCTGTGGAAAGGCCTAAACGCTCGGCCCATTTCTGGCAAAGTTGACCGGCTGGCTTGTCAGAGGTATATACCGGACCTTGCATTCTGGCTGCAAACCCGGCCAAAAGCGGATCTAAGGAAGCAAAGAAGTCCTCCGGCGGAAAGCCCCCAAACTCTTCGGCCCACAAGGCTTTGTGCCCTGCGGAACAGATATTCCGTTTTATTTCTGAAGCGTTTTTTCCACCTGTGAGCAAAAACGGCATCCAGTCGCAGTGTTCCACCCAGGTGTAGCTAGCATCTCTTACGGCAGGGTCTTCGCGCAACACATGAAGCAACTTTGCCCAAAACCACTCCGAAGAGTAAATCCCGCCCACATACTGCAGGTAGTTGGTTTCAAAATGTTGGGCGTGCGCGTTTATTTCGGCGGCTTCTTGTACCGAGGTATGGTCTTTCCAGAGCACAAACATGGCATTGGGGTTCTCCTGAAAGGCCGGGTGAAGCGCCAAGGGAATGCCAGCTGCATCAACCGCTACCGGCGTAGAACCGGTGGTATCAATGGAAATCGCTCTTATATTTTGCTGTACCGAAGCACCAGCCAACCGGAGACAATCCGTAATGGTGTTTTCCAGCCCTTCTACGTAATCCAGGGGGTGCTGCCTGAATTGGTTAGTTGTTGCATTGCAGTACAGGCCCTCTTTCCACCTGGGGTAAGAGAATGTGGAGGAGGCTACCTCCACTCCTGAAATGGCGTCTACAATGATGGCCCGGACAGAATCGGTCCCGTAATCAACCCCAATGACATAATGTTTTTCGTCCATTTTCATCATTTTAGTGGTGAACCAAGGTCAATTCCTTTACCTCTACCTTTTTCCCGATTCCCCAGATGGCATACCAGGCGATGAAGACAAAGCAGAACAGCGGAATAATGAAGGCAAAAGACATACTGGAGTTATCGGCAATCAGTCCCATGATGGGTGGGCAAAAAGCCCCGCCAGCCACTGCCATTACCAGGAAAGAAGCACCTTTTTTGGTTAAGGAACCCAGGTCTGCAATTCCTAGCGCGAAGATGGTAGGGAACATCACAGACATGAAAAAGTAGGTGGTGAAAAGTGAGATAACCGAAAACCAACCCCAATCCATAATCACCACAAAGACCAGAAGCGAATTCATGACCGCGTAGATAGCCAATAACCGCTGAGGAGACACAAACTTCATGAGGTAAGAACCACTCAAACGGCCAATCCAGAAGGCACCCATCCCGCCAATGGCCAGAATCAAAGAGGCTGCCTGCTCATGGTTTCGGGGCATAAAAATCTCGCCAAACAGTCCCAGGTTCTCCATCATCCCTCCAATGGGGGTTTTCAGGTCAGGTATGGCATCGGTTACATAATTGATGAAGAAAGAGTTGGTACCCGTTTGGGCGGCCACATAAAGAAACTGGGCAATTACGGCCACCACAAAGGCCGGGTGTTTCAATAAATTGCGCATAGGTGGGTTCTCCTCATGCTCAGAAGCGCTTTCTTCTTTGATCTCGGGCAATTTGATGATCATGAAGATCAAAGCAACCACCACCACAATGCATCCTACCCACATGTAAGGCTGTACCAGCGAGTCAAACTTTTCGGCTCCTTCTTTCACATCCGCGCCAAAAATGAGCAATCCACCCATCAAAGGGCCAAGAATCCAACCCAGTCCATTGAACGATTGGGAAATGTTGATGCGTCTGGCGGCGCCTTCCTGAGGGCCCAGCACCGTGGAATATGGGTTCGCGGCGGTTTCCAGACACGCCAGCCCACAGGCAAGCACAAACAAGGCTAACAGGAAAGGGATAAAAGCCTCAAACTTTGCCGCCGGATAAAAAAGGAAGGCCCCCACCGCAAACAACACAAGCCCCAAAATAATACCCCGTTGGTAGCCATACTTTTTCATGAACAAGCCCGCGGGCAGCGCCATCACCAGGTACCCGATGTACAATGAAAACTGCACAAACCCAGACTGCGCCTTGGTAACGTGCAAAGTATCCTGAAAATGTTTATCAAGCACATCCAGTAACCCGTGCGCAAACCCCCATAGCAAAAAAAGACTGCAGATGAAGATGAAGGGAATCAAGAAACTTCTACCATTTGGTGCTTTAAAGAGAGACGTGCGATTGCTGGTTGCCATGGTAATTGAAATATGAAATTGAGATTATTACATTTTCATTGGTGGAAGCGAACTGAATACCGGAGCGAGGAAGCTCCCTTGAAGGTGAGCGGAATAAACTCTGTCTGTTTTAAGGCTGATTTCAGGAAAATAAGCTTAAAACAGACAGAGCGTTGGGCTGGCATTTCAATGCCGTACTAAGTGTGGATTGCTTGATTTAAGGAGCGAAGTCCTATTTGTATAAAGGGCCGTAGGTTTGGCAGGCGCGGTAATCAGAACCTTCTGGATCCATCCCGAAAGCGCTCCAGGCCGAGGGTCTGAAGATTCTCTCTTCTTCCACGTTGTGCATGCAAACTGGAATACGAAGCATAGAGGCCAGCGTGATGAGATCAGACCCAACATGGCCGTAGCTGATAGAACCATGGTTAGATCCCCAGTTTGCCATCACCGAATAGACATCTCTGAACGCTCCTTCGCCGGTAGTTTTGGGCACAAACCAAGTGGTGGGCCAAGTTTTATCCGTGCGCTCGTCTAAGACTTGATGCACATTCTCGGGGACATCAATCGTCCAACCTTCAGCAATCTGCAGCACTGGTCCAATTCCTTTGATCAGGTTGATCCGGCTCATGGTCACCGGCATGCCGCCCTTGGTCAAAAATTTAGAAGAGTATCCGCCGCCTCTGAAATAACCATTGTTGGCCGGATACCAGGTAGTGGCGTCTAAACAGGCTTGCGCCTCCTCTTCGCTGATATCCCAGAAAGGCTTCATGGCCGGTTTACCATCTATTGATTGCTGGCCGGTACCATCCAGGGTACAGGAACCGGAGTTGATCAAGTGGATGAAACCATTGGCAGCCTGGTCGGTGGGTTTCCAGCCAGAAACTCTCTCCACCGCCTCAGGGCTCCAGTAAGTTCTCACATCCGCAAAAATCTGGGCGGTGTTGGTGAGCAGATGGCCAAACAGCATGGGAACCCCATTCAGGGAGTCGTTTTCGGTGGCAACCATGTAGGGTGCCCTGATTCCGTTCCAATCAAAGGAAGAATTCAGGATGGCCTCAGAGAAATCTCCATTGGGTAGGAAGTCCGTCCACTGGCGTTGTCCCTGGAAACCAGATACAATGGCGTTGTGGCCAAAGGCTTCTTCTCCAAAACCCATCTCGGCCAGCTTCTCATTGCCCATCATCAGGTCCCTGATGATCAAGGTCATCTTGACGACAAACTCCCAGTCTTTGTCTTTCTGCTCCCGGGAGCTTTGTTTCTCGTCAGGATTGTAGTCTTCGCCTTCTTTGCAGTTTTCCTTTGTCCAAGTTAATGCTCTGGCATACTCTTCCTGGTCAAAGATATTGTGCTCAATCCTTCTCAGTACCTCCGTGGAATCCACGTACTCATTACGCATGCCCAGGTAATTCTGGAAGAAATCGGCATCTACAATAGAGCCTGCAATGCCCATGGAAACCGAGCCAATGCTCAGGTAAGACTTTCCACGCATGAGCGACACGGCTAACCCGGCTTTTGCGAAACTCAGCAATTTTGATTTTACATCCTCGGGGATAAAAGGATCTCCCACATCCTGCACATCCTTGCCGTAGATCCCGAAGGCAGGTAAGCCTTTTTGGTTATGCCCTGCCAGCGCAGCAGCCAGGTAAACGGCCCCTGGTCTTTCGGTACCGTTAAAACCCCAAATGGCTTTTGGCAGATGCGGGTTCATATCAATGGTTTCTGTTCCGTAGCACCAGCACGGCGTTACAGACAAAGACACCCCCACGTTTTCTCTTTCAAATTTCTTGGCGCAATCTGCTGCCTCTTTCACCCCACCAATAGTAGAATCGGCGATAACGCACTGCACCGGGGTACCATCTGGGTATCTGAGTTCCTGCTCAAATAAGGCTGCCACGTTGCGGGCCATGTTCATGGTGGTGTCTTCCAATGACTCACGTACACCACCAAGTCTTCCATCTATGATAGGACGTATTCCAATTTTAGGATAATCTTCTGTAGTAATTTTCATATTCAATAAACCGAGAACGCGTGATAAGTCTACCTGATAAAAATTTTACTTTTTGAAGGAGCCCTGAATAGTGGCTAGAGAAACTCCCAACACCTTCTGCGAGATGGCATCTAAGGCGGCTTTGTCTCCGGTGAAATGGAAGACATTGTGCTGGTGAGTCAGGGTTTGGCCTGGTTTTAAGAAAGCTGCCGGCGAAACACTCTCAATTTCATAGAAAGGCCCCATCTGACTTCCGTCTTCCAAAGGGCCATCGTTGTAGGCATTGACCGCATCGCCTTTCAATGGGTCTTTTTCGGCGGTCCATTCCTGATTCAAGTAAGTACCCTTGTTTTCCACATCAAAGGTGGTCACCGTAAGTACATTATTGGCAGGATCATAGCTACCCGCCACCGGTCTGGCCCTTTCTGGCGACAAACCTAATTTACCTCTTGATTTGCCATCGGCTTTGAAGTAAAGGATGCCCTTTTCATGCTTCACCCGATCAGCCGGAATCTGCCCGAAGTAATCTGTGGTAGCTACTTTACCAGTTGCCTTTTCATTGTAAGGGACTACAATCACCGTCTCAGGCGAAGGATTAAACATATCCAGGATCCAGATACAAGGGGCACCGGTTTCTTTGGTCCAGGCATTCTGCCCGGTGTTAGTGATGGCATTCTGGGTTTTGTAACCAACTGCCTTTACGCTTTCATTTCCTTTTATCCCCAACAACCTGGCAATTTCGGCATCCGTTAAGATCTGAACATCCCGGTTGATTTTTATCTGTAAGGGCGAGCCGAGGTAATTGGTCAACGAGGTCTCTTTTTCTAGCGCCACCTTGGACTGGTCACTTGATACAACTTTCCAGTTTTCTGTATCTACCGACGCAGGCGTCACCCAGTTTTCAAATACCATCTGAGTTTTAGGTTTAAAGAAAACCGAGAACTTACCGCCCTCCGGTCCTAACCAAAACCTGTTTTCCCCGCCATAGGCATTCATGTGCGGGTCCTTTTCAGCATCAAACGCTTTGTAATTTATCCACCCGAAGCTTCTTCCCTGCAAACCTTCAGCGGTGGAGGTAAACACCTTGCCCTGGTATTTTGCAGATACAATTACCTGACTTTCCCCGCTGCCATCTGTTAAAACAATCAGGCTGTCATCTTTGCTTTTCAGGAAGTTGATATCGTACCCAAAGCTACCGGAGGCAAATTGCTCTGCTTTTTCATTTGATGTGGATTCTTTTCCTGTGGTCTGACATGCCTGCATACTCATCGCGACTAGTATTGCTAATAAAGGATTACATTTTTTCATATTTCTGGTATGGATCACATTTGATACTTGCGTTTAGACAAACCATCTTAGCCCAACTGGTCAACTGGCGGTTAATGGAATCAACATCCTCTGCTCGCTTTACACTTTGGCTTACCCAGGTTAAAATAACCGGTAGCCAAGTACCCCCACCATCTCACATGCATTGAAGAAAAGCTTGCGTTATGACCCGTTTTGGTGGCTGCTTTAGCTACTTAACAGGTATGTTTCTTTCTGCTTAGGATATCAGACCATCTCTGATGCGATGTCAAGTTAATCGATTAAATATTAAATCCAAAAAAAAGCGGGCTTAAAATTAAAAAAATTCTAAGCACCACTAGACTTGCGGATAATTAATTCCGGATCAAACTGAATCTGCCCAATTCTGCCGTTACTGCTCTCAATCTGGTCTAAGAGCAACTGAACAGCCCCTTTCCCGATTTCATATACCGGTTGTCTTACATAGGTAAGTGGGCAGTAGTAAAAATCAAAAGCCTCGCCTTCGTCAAAGCTGACAATGGCCAAATCATCCGGAACCTTCAGCTTTAGCTTATCAATGTATTTCAACCCATTGATGGCTAAGGTATTGGTTGCAAAAAACAGGGCATCTATTGGCTCACCGTTGGAAAGCATGCCGTCAATTGCGTTTTTAACCCCGTTTTTGATATCCCCGTATTTTACTTCTTTTAACCAGTTTTTGCTCATGGTTAACCCAACATCAAGAAGGGCTTCCTGATAACCTCTTTTTCTTTCCTGCATGTGGTACAGGTTGGTTTTATAGGCCAGCATCCCAATGCGTCTTCTTCCCATTCTAGCCAGATGCATTACGGCCTCATAAGCTGCCCTGTGATTATCCAAAGCCACAAAACTGGAGGGGATCTCCGGGAAATAGCGGTCAATAAGCACAAAGGGCACTTTTTGCTCCTTTAAATATAAAATCTGCTCCTCAGAAGATTCAGAAGGGACAATGATTACCCCATCTACCTGGCGGTTCAGCAATACGTTGATCAGGTCCCAGGAACGCTCAGGCTTTTCGTCTGAACTACCAAAAATCACTGTATACCCGTGTTCTTTTGCTTCATCTTCTATCACTCTCGCAATGGATGAAAAGAAAGGGTTGGAAACATCTGCCAGAATCAGGCCCAAGGTGTTTGTTCTGCCCATCTTCAGGCTTTTGGCAATCTGGTTGGGCTGGTAATTAAGCTCCTTTGCGGCCGCTCTTATTTTGGCTGCCATTTCATCGCTCACTTTTCCTTCCTTGCCCTTGTTAAGCGCATAGGAGACAGCAGCTGTAGACACCCCCACTTTCTGCGCAATATCCTTCAAAGAGACTTTGTTCCTCATAACCTAAATCAAAAGCATTGGTGGGTGTAAACACATAATATGTTAACTTCTACGATACTTTTCACAAGTATATAAATAGTTAATCGTTTAAAATACGATTATTTATTTTTTCTTTTTCCTCATGGTTAAGGCAAAAGTACAAGTAGCTAGAACCCTTGACGTTACGAAAGCAGCAAATTGGTTTATATCCTGACTTTATAAGAATTGCATTTTCTGTTTAAGCACTTGATGATAACACCACTGCAAGGACCTTTCTTTTCATTTTACACCTTCTTTCCAGAAATTAGACTTAAAACAGAAAGTTTTCAGAACTAAACAGACGGATTGGTAAAAGCATAGGATAGTAATTCCCATAAATAGGTCAGGCAATTCCCTGTATCCTATTAAACCATTGACTCTGCTTAGATTTAAACACTGCTCTCCTGCCTTCTGTAAGGCACTTACTTGATCTGAGGCCATCCACTCTTATACCGGATCGGCTTTATCAACATTACCCTACCCGCATTCATATCTACTTTACCGTCTTTCTGGATTTTTATAGCATGATAGGCTATATGACGCTTCCCATTTTTGTCTTTGAAAATGGAATTATGCCCGGGGGCAAGCTAGGAATCATCTTTCTCTAAGATGACGCTGGTGCCGTTCTTCCTTTCTTCCCCCAACCTGGTGAAAGGGCCAAAAGGATCTTCTGAGCGGGCAACCAATACCGCGTAACTGGCCTTTTCGCCGCAACAGTTATCTCCCGAATAGTAGAGGTAATATTTTCCTTTATAGTAATCTACCCATGCTCCTTCAACCAATTGGTCATACTTCTTTTCTTGTCTTGGTAGGATAACCGGTTTGGGACTTGTCCCATTTTTGAAAGACTTCCAATCTGAAGAGAGCTCCTGCACTTTGATAGGTTCATGCCCTGATCCCCAATACAAAAGCTTCTTGCCGGTTTTAGGGTCAATGAAAGCCATCGGGTCAATGTTGATGAAGGTGTCTCCGCACAACAGAGGGTTTCCCATGTCAACAAAAGGGCCAAGCGGGTTGTCTGAAAAGGCTACTCCCATGCATTTCCCCACGTTTTGATCATTGGACTCACCGGAGTAGAACAGCACGTACTGCTTTAAGCTATCATCATAAAGTACATGGGGCGCCCAGAAATCTGTAGCGGCCCAGGTAGGTTTATTGGGAAGTGCATCGCCTTCAATTTTCCAGTTCTGCAAGTCTTTGGAAGAAGCCACCTGGATATTCAACGTTTTGCCCTCTACATCGCTGTTAGTGGCATAGGCATAGTAGGTGTCTCCTACCCTTACCACTGTAGGATCGGGGAAATCCTGGTCAATCACCGGGTTCATGGTCTTCTGAGCCCAACCACTAAGGGATACAATTGAAAAGAGAATGGCCATTAACTTACTTTTCATGGTTTTACCTTAGTTATTGTCACAGAATGCAATACAAATCTCCCAACGGCTACTGCAAACCACATTAACCAGGAATAAGGAGAATTGTACTACTCCCCTTACTCCTGATTTGAGGCTATTTTAGCAAAAACACCTTTAAAATGCACTTTCACTTCAGCACTCTTGGTTAGAAATAGCAGTGCTTGAAAGGAATCAATTTCCCCAAAGTTGCGCCCCGTTGCCTTTGCTTTTCCGCCACTCGTTCCGCCATTTGTGCATCTCCACTGGGCCAATGAACGGCAGGAATTTTCTGGCTTCTTTGTTTGGAATGGCGGGAATTCTTGCTGCCTCACTCTGGTACCAATACGCAACACTGGCCAGATCCAAGGTAAGGACATTGTTGTGCCCGTGTTCAATGGTAAACCTTAGCGACTTATCAAAATAGACTGGATCAGATATGTGGAACCGGTAAACATGGGTACGTCCTAACCAACCTACATCATTGTTCACCCTGGCATACCCGTAGTAAGGATGTGCGTAAACATCTTTAGGGCACCAGGCAGTGTTGAAGTAGTCTTCGGTACCCGTTCCGTTGATAGTGGGCTGAGTTGCTCCATCAATAAAGATCATATCATCGCCTTCGCCATACCACATTGGGGTTGGAGAGTGAACGTAGTAGTTTACCCCCACAAAATGACCTTTCCCTTTGATGTCTGCAATAAGGTAGTTGTCTTTGCCAGAGGTATTGTTGCCCTGTGGACCCAATGCAGCCCATTCGTTCTCTCCTTCTGCCGGTGCCTCGGTCAATTCTTTGTTGTACCAGGCATGGAACCGGCCGGTGTTTTTAGGAAGGCTGGGCATCTCTACATAATCCACGAAATAGTAGAAGGCCTCAATGTTCCTTCCGGTCTGGTTTTCTATCTCAATCCGGGCTCCTTTGGCAAAGGGCATAGAAAAGTAACTCACCAGTCCACTTCCATCTACCGGACCCGCTGCCAGGGGCAGAGAAGCATAGTTATAGGACTCGTTCCAACCCTGGCCAAAAAACGGACCTATAGGTGACTCCACCGATGGATAGTCATTTCCATCCCAGTACATTCTAAGGATGATATCGTTGCGGTTTAAGTGATCTGGTCCGGGCGCGATGGTGATCCAGATATGATTGATAATACCAGCCCCTTTTACATCAAACAGCGTGCGTTTCTGTCCGTCAGGAATATTCTCAAAACGGTCATTGTTACCTCCGGTCCGGTCATGGCTGCTTACCCTTCTGGACTTCACATCTTGCTTAATCTGTGACAAACCCATCAACTCCTGGGCATTGCTATTTTCTACCAGCAATAGGAAGGCAGCAAATAGAAGTAGAATTTTATGCTTCATGATAAATGATGTGATTATGAATAATTGTAAGAAAGCAAGCGTGATACAGCATTGGCATAGAGCTACTTGGCCTTACCAGTACCGGGAAGAATCATTCAAGCGAAAAGATTGTTCAGTGAAGCTTAGGCGAAGCCCCCACCTTAACAGCAGCCTTCGGGCCCACAACTTTCTTCCTTGATTTTCTGGACCAATAACCCTACTTCCAGTTCCTCTTTAGTGGCGGCACGTACCTCCTCCACAACCAGTTCCAGGGTAAAACTGTCATCCAGGTCTTGATAGCCATCCTCTTGGCAAATAGACACATTTCTGGTGTCCCCGGCTCTTAAGCCAATCAGGTTGGCTTCCAAGGCAGGCAGTATGTTCCCGAAACCATGGATGTACTGAATAGGCTCACCACTCATAGTGTCTTCTAGGACTTCACCTTTACTGTTCTTCATTAGGTACCGTAATGAAACTACCGTCTTGAAAGCTACCTGCATGTTGTAAAGAAATTGACACTTTGTTGTTGTTAATACTTTAGGCCTGTAATGCTGTTTTAAATCTTGAACCAACAAGTTTCCATAAAAGCACTGCACCTACTGCCCCCAGGGTAGTGGGCACCAGGTAAATCCACAGATGCTCCATATGACCAGAGACCAGGGCAGGGCCAAAAGAGCGGGCTGGGTTCATAGAAGCCCCAGTTAAGGGACCTGCCAACAGAGCTTCTAAGGCTATCACCAGACCTATTATAAAGCTATTTGCGAGAAGGCTGCTTTCCCGTTTTTCGGCTACTTTCAGTATTACAGCCATTAACAGGAAAGTCAAAAAGAACTCCAAAGCAATGGTTTGCATAGGGCTAATGGAGGGCTGAGTTACTCCTAGTGACGGATTCAAGGGGAATAAAAGCCTCAAACTCAGGCTGGCCGATAACGCACCCAGAAACTGGCTTGCAGCATATAACAGGAATTGCCTGGCTGGTAAACTTCCGCTTATAAAGAAAGCACAACTTACTGCAGGGTTAAGATGCGCCCCGGAGGCCTTTGAGAAAACCAGGATCATGCCCATCACAATGGCTCCAAAGGTAATTGAAACCCCAGCATGGGTTATCATTCCGTTTGACTCCTGGTTCACAATGATGGCCCCGGTACCAACAAATACCAGTGCAAAAGTACCCACATACTCTGCCAGCCATTTCCTGTAGTTCACTCGCATACCTCCAGGTCAAAAAAGTTATTCCAGAATTCTATGAGTTGGCGTAGGAAACCCTGGTTGAAATGAGTTCTTCTTCTGTTCCAGGATGGTACAACCAGATAGTTCTTGCGTTTCCTGGATGGCATCTGAGATAATGGCTTCCAGGAAATCCGGTTCGGCCTGAACCCGCGCATTTATCAGAATAGATAGATGCCTGGTTTCTGGTAAAGCTGTACTGATTTGAGTTTGAGCAACAGAAGCGGTTGTAAAACTTATCTTCTCTTGCGCAAGACCGGTATTGATCAAGAATTTAAGATGCCCAATGGAAAGCTCATTTTCTTTGATTCCGGCATGGATTCTGTAAATTAACCCAATTCCAATTTCAACGGCATTGCTTTCAGTTGAAAAGATTTCAATCTCCTGATCTACCCACGCCAGTAGCGCTTCTCCTGCTCCATATACCTCATAATCAATATCAAGCGAGGTGCGTTTACTGGTAAGCTCAAACTCCAGAAGCCCTCTCAACCAATTCTGGATACTTTTACTGTCTAGTGAATTCTGATAAAGAATCTGCTTGTGCTGGTACTTTTTCTCTACCAGCTGTTTCAGTTCCTGCAGCTGGGTGGGGGAAAGGAGATCCACTTTATTGATTACCAAAAGATCAGCTTCTTCCAGTTGCTTTTTGTAGATATAACTCACACTATCGGCAAAAAGCCTTGAGCTTTGAAGCAACGTTGGCAAGACCCGGGCATCTGCAAAAACCGATACCACCACTTCTATTTCTGGGCGGTATTGAGACAAGGGTTTTACAATGGTGGCGATCAGATCGGTACATGAACCTACCGATTCGGCGAAAATTATTTCTGCACTGTTCTCCTCTTTCAGGGAATAAAGGTTTGAGTCAAGTTGGTCATAATTACAACAGAAACAGCCGTTGGTCACTTCCAGAGTAGGCACGTTTGCTCCTTTCATGAACCCACTATCCACCAACTGATCTCCCTGGTCATTGGTGATTACCCCTACTTTTATGCCATTGCTAAGCAACTCAGAACAGGCTTTTTGAATTGCGGTTGTTTTTCCGCTGCCTAGAAATCCGCCAACCAGATACAGTTTCATACCTACAGTTTCTTTTTAGAAGCTAAGCGACCATCTCTTATGATAAAGCTATGTATCGCTCAGCTTCTGATTCAATGATTAACTTCCAACACTAAGATTAAACTTACCAGCCAGGGTTTTGCACAAGCTCAAAGTTCTTGTTGATCTCTGCAATTTGTAATGGCCACAGATAGTGCTTAGGGGCTTGGAATACCCTGTTTTCAATAATCACCCTGTTATAGAAAGCAGGATCTTTAAGGTTATTCCCGGCCAGGATGTTCATCCCATGGATTGGTTTATTGTCAATATTTTCGGCTATTTTCCACCTTCTGGTATCAAAGTACCGATGAGCTTCAAAGGCTAACTCAATTCTTCTTTCATGCCTGATCCGTTCACGCATTTGCTCTTTAGACAACCCTGCAGGTAGTCCTGGCAACCCGGCCCGTTCCCGGATGCGGTTTACATACGTATACACATCGGCTACCGGGCCTTGGGCTTCGTTTAGGGCTTCGGCATAGTTCAGGTAAAGCTCTCCTACTCTAAAGAAGATCCAGGATCTTAATGCAAACCTATCCTGGAAGGTAACGGAGTTAGGATCTACCATTTTTCTCATCAGGTAACCTGAAATGTTGTAGTCAGAACCTCCTCTTGATCGTCCGTCAAGCCCCGTGTTCCAGAATTCCAGTCTTCTGCCTTTCCACATAGAGCCGCTGAAGCTGATATTGGCGTAGAAACGGGGCTCTCTGTTTACATACATGTTGCTCACATCTGTTGGATAATAGCCTTTGGGGTGAGCAGTAGTGGAAAAACCCTGTTCTGTATAACCTGAGTTAGGGTTGATGTTTGGTGAACCATCTGGGTTATAGCCCAGGATGGGCGATTCTCCGTTAGCCATCTGATAGGCATCCACATGCTCCTGGGTTGGGCACAGGATGGAAAACCCGCCGTGGCTCAATGGGTTGGCTTGCCGTTCAAAGTGACCATAGAAACCCAGGTTACGGGCAAAAAGCACTTCATCATTCCAATTGCGCATGAACAGTTCCAGGTAACTGGTTACCGGATCATTGTTGGCTGCCTTGTATAGGGTGTACCCTCCTCCTTCCACCATATCAATCGCTTCTTTGGCGGCCTGTGCGGCGGCATTCCACTTCTCAGGTTTGTATGCCTGGGGGAACAGGAGCGTACCGTCATCATTTTTCAGGGCTCTGAACTCAGCAGGAACATTCTCATTGTACAGCGGACTTGCTGCATACAATAAAACTCTGGCTTTCAAGGCCACTGCGGCGGCTTTGGTTGCCCGTCCCACCATTGGGCCTGTGTTGCGCATAGGTAAAGTTTGAGCAGCTTTATCACATTCCTGGGCGATGAAGTTGACCACCTCCTCTAAAGGCTGACGGCGGATGGCATCAAATTCTTCATCTACTCCCCAAGTGCGGTTCATGATTGGAATTGGTCCATGGATCCGCATGATGAAGAAATGGTAGAAGGCACGCAGGAATGTGGCTTCTCCTATCCACCGTTGCCGGTCTTCCTCGGTGAACCCCTGTACCAAGGGCACCTTATGCACATTATCTAAAAAGATGTTCAGCTTTCTGATTCCTTCATAGTTGAATCCCCAGATATCTGGCACGGTATAGTCAGAGTTCCAGGCCCCTGAATTCAGCAAATGAGCATAAGCACCCTTATAGGTTATCTCCATCTCATCTGAAGCGCCGGTAAAAGGATTTCTGGCGGGCCAATCGGCAGGGTTCATCATTTCTGGCAGATTGAAGTAGGCCGAGGTAAGAAAACTCTCAGCGTACTGTCTTTCAGCAAAAACCTCATCTAAGGTTAAATCTTCCTCCGGTCCTTTATCTAAAAAGTCTTGCTCACAGGACATTGCCAGAAGTATCAACAAAGAAAGAGCAAGCGATATGATTTTACTTTTCATGTCTGATTTCTTAATGATTGTACTAGAAGGTCACCTGTGCACCAAAATTTATCACTCTCTGTAGCGGATAGCCACCTGTTCCATAATTTGACTCAGGATCAATCACCTTTATTTTATCCCAGGTGTACAGGTTAGTACCGTTTATAAAGATTCTGGCATCGCTTAGCTTAATCTTATCCAGGAAAGGTTTTGGAACATTGTAAGCTACTTCGGCATTCTTCAGCCTTAAATAGCTGGCATCCTGCAGATAATGGGTGCTACTACGATAGTTGTTTCTGTTTTCAGCGGTAATCACGCCTGGATATTTTGCATTTGGGTTCTGCGGAGTCCAACGGTTATCATAGTACTCCCGCAAGATATTGTAGGTACCCATTCCCAGTTCAAAGGCGTACATAGAAGGGCCATCCACGAAGAGACTGGTATTGGCTACTCCTGAGAAAAACACGCTGATTTCAAAGGCTTTGTACCCCAGGGTTCCTCCCATTCCATACATAATTTCCGGC
Organism: Sabulibacter ruber; assembly: GCF_017355955.1. Lineage (GTDB taxonomy): Bacteria > Bacteroidota > Bacteroidia > Cytophagales > Hymenobacteraceae > Nibribacter > Nibribacter ruber_A. The sequence continues at coordinate 392,858 of NZ_JAFFID010000003.1, forward strand.
GTTCTAGGGTGACCAATAGCAACCTGGTCGTAGGTGTCAATCACGCCATCTTCGTTTACATCTTTGTATTTGATATCACCAGGCCTTACAACATCCATAAAGGTCTGTCTTGGGCTGTTGGCTATGTCTTCCTGATCTCTAAACAAGCCAAGGGATATCAACCCGAAGGGCTGGTCTATTCTTTGCCCTTCTCTAGCCAGGTAAGGATACTTAGGAGTGGGTTCATCATTTTCTATCACCTTGTTTCTGGAAAAGGTGAAATTTGAATTCAATGAATAGTAGAAGCCATTGGTGGTGGAGTTCCTGATGGTCAACTGGGCATCAAACCCTTGGTTTTTCACTTTCCCGATATTCGCGAAAGGAACAATCCAGGGGTAAATACCTACTACTTGCAGCACGTCTCTTCTCTGAAGAAGAATTCCTTCCCTGTTTTCTCTAAATGCATCAACTTGTAGGGCCACCTTTCCATTGAACAGCTCCAGATCCATTCCCAGGTTTGTTTTGGTAGAGACCTCCCAAGTCACATTTGGGTTACCAATCAATGCCTCATCAAACCCCTGGAAAAAAGCCATATTCTCCCCAAACAGGTAGCTTTGCCCTGCGCGGTTGATGGTTGTGTTGTAAATAAACCGTGGACCAATTTGATCGTTTCCAACCTGCCCGTGTGAGGCCCGGAATTTTAGGTGATTAACGAAATCAAGTTTCCAGAACTTTTCTCCTGAAACAATCCAGCCTGCAGCCACAGAGGGGAAAAACCCAAACCGTTTACCTCTTGGGAAGTTCTCAGAACCGTTATAGCCCATGTTGAACTCCAGCAAGTATCTTTCATCAAATCCATAAGTAAATCTACCTGCAAAGCCTTCACGTCTGTAAGGAAGATTAGCGGTTGATGTAATACCAGGACGAATAAGGTCTATGTATTCCCGCCGGTTGTACAGGGCTAAACCTGTCAAAGCATGTTTCCCAAAGCTTCTGTCATAATTAGCCGAAGCTTCATAATAAACTGCCCTGTTAGCGTAGTTCAAAACATTGAAACCAAGAGGAGATTCTTCTCTGATAGTGGTATAAAGGTCATTCCCCTGGTCGTCTTTACCTCTGTATTGGCGCAATTCATAAGCTTTGAACCGATCAATTGCAGCCTGGTAATAATGGTCATAGGCGAACCTACCCTGTACAGAAAGCCCCGGGGTTACTAAAGAAGATAGATCCCAACGTGTTCCAAAAGTTCCTTGTAAGGTGTTGTGGTCCTGCACCGTGTACCCAGATTGGGTAGATTGGCCATAAGGGTTTTCCCCTAGCCAGGCGGCCCCTCCTCCAAGTGATCCATCTGGATTAAACACCGGATACTGGATAGGTGATATTATTCTCAACGCATTGAATATTCCTCCTGCGGGTACCCCCGGATAATTCCCATGTCTAATGATTCCTCCTAACCCCAGTTCCATACTGAGGCTTTTTGAAAGGGTAATATCTACATTAGAGCGAAAGTTGTACCTCTTGATCTGAGCATTTGTCTGGTAGGTATTTCGTTCATCTTCTTTGTAGATACCATTCTGTAAGGTGTACCCTACGTTGGTATAATACCTTACCACATCTCCCCCTCCTACTATGCTTAAGTTATTGATAGTTTGAAAAGTATTCTTCTTCAGAACCTGATCTACCCAATCTACATTTGGATACAAATAAGGATCTGATCCGGTACGAAACTTGTCTAACTCTGCCTCTGAATAACGTGGAGCCTTACCTTCATTAACCAAAGCCTCATTGATGAGGTTTGCATATTCAGGACCAGTGATATAGTCTGGAAGTCTCATGGCGGTGAGCATGGCAGACTCGGTTCTGAAGGTGATCTTTGGTTTACCCTTCACTCCTCTTTTGGTAGTAATGAGAATTACTCCGTTAGCTCCCCGTACCCCGTAAACGGCAGTGGCAGAGGCATCTTTCAAGATGGAAAAGCTCTCCACCTCTTGCGCATTGATACTGTTAATATCCCTTTCCACCCCATCAATCAGGATTAAGGGAGCACGATTCACCCAGGTTCCCAGGCCTCTAATGTAGATTTGGGCTGCATCAAAGCCTGGTTCGCCAGAAGCCTGCCGGGTTACAATACCAGGTAGCCGCCCTCCTATGGCATTGGATAAAGAGGGCGTGGCCGTTTGCTGCAACTCTGTGGTGCTAACTGTGGAAACTGCGCCTGTTACAGATACTTTCTTCTGGGTACCAAACCCTACTACCACTACTTCCTCTAAGGCTTTTGCATCAGGACGCATGGTTACATTGAGAACAGCCTGGTTTCTTACAACGCTGGAAGCAATAGGAACTTCCTGAGGCTCGTACCCGATCATGGTGATAATCAAGACCCCTTTCTCATCTGGAACCGATAATTCAAAGCTGCCATTGGCATCTGTGGCAGTAGCAATAGTAGAACCTTTCAACAACACAGTAACCCCGGGAAGTGGTCCGCCTTTCTCATCTGTTACTTTGCCGGTAATGGAGATTGGAGCTGCAACAGCCCCGGTTTTTGAGTGAAGATCTGCGTTTTCACTGGCGGCCTTTGACAGATAAGGATTTTCTAACTTAGATTCAGAGAGGGTTTTAGTGGATAAGCTTTCGGCCTGTACTGTTACAATACCCACACAGGGGTACAACAATATCAATTTTAGAAGCTTCTTACCCAGCGGTTTTGAAAAGCGTTTGTAAATGTATCCCATATAAACTTTTTAGATTATTTAAATACTACCTAAGCAAATACTTAAGAAAACTATGCTTCCAGTTAGATAGCCGGCACCCTTCCCCACAGGAACTTTACCTTTATCAAATGCACTCCTTCCCATCTCGCTGGATTTACTCCACTCTAATATTCAAGCTACTTAGTTGGGGTAAGCCTTAAAGCTCCCCACACAGCACTTTAGGGAGCCTTCATACTTATATAAATCTTATTCGAATTATAACTTTATCTTTTTAATCGTTTAACTAAAATATTCGGTTTAAAGCCTACATTTTGAATTTTAAATGAACTATAAAGTGGAAATGAATAGTAATAGATAATCAGCCAAGCAGAGCATTAGCTTGCAAATCCTTGATCTGTAATGCAAGAATCTGATTGATTAGAAGTGGCTTTTTAGCCTTGTACTGCTTAAACACTCAATTTCTGCAAAAATGTAGTTGTGTATTCTAAGGTACAGTTAGCACAGCCGCCTCTACATTGGCAAACCCTTAATTAACACAGGAAATTTAAACGCCTTAAAATTAAATTCCTAATGTTTTACTACTTTATTTATCGATTAACCAAAAGCTATCTAAAAGACAAAGATCCTGCTTTAATAACTTGTAAATAATAGATGCAAATGAGAAGGTTATTAAGCTGAAGGAAGTTATCCAAGATATTCTCCTGCACCTCTGTTGAGAAGCACAGGAGAATATCCTGAATTAATTATTAGTACAACACGCTTGGGTTCAGATGTGTTTTATGGCTAACTTGAAAAAAACAGCCCCAAAACCCACTTTAACCACAAAGGCTTAAACTTTAAGTTATAGCCCAAGCACGAGGCATTGGAATAACTTATCCTAATCTGGCGGACTTACCGGAAACAAGCACTTTCTTCACGGGAATCTTGCCGTGCACCACTGAAAGGGTAGGCTTGCCTCCTTTCAGACTAACTGTGCCGTAACCCGTGTTGGTGGAGATAAAGGAAGTGAAATCCCCTACTTTAGAATCAATGTACAAGGTGTCATCAACGGCATCGTAGCGCACGCCTGTGAGTCCCTGTAGCATCCCGTAGCTAGACATGGCTCTTGCGTACCAGCTACCGCATTCATACTCATTGAAAGGATTCCGGACCCGCCCGTCGTACCTGTTCCGGCAGGCTTTGACAATATCGAGCCCCTCTTTTACCTGGCCTTGCAGCATTAAGTGTGAGGCAACCTGGTACTCTATTCCGGTCCAGACTTCATTGCTATACACGAAGGGTAGGGATAACATACCGCCTTTGGGCCAGGAGCATAAAAGCAAGCCTGCTTCATTCCCCATTGCGTAAGTAGGTCGTTGGGGGTTGACGTGGTCGCTTAAGTCGTTTTTAAGGTTGTATTTATGAACGGCCAGCAAATGGTTCCTGGTTTTCTGCGCATCAACCGGCTCCTCCAGTCCGCACATTCTTGCCATCCAACCACCTAGCACCCCGTCTGATAAGCAACCTGACCCGTACTGGTACTTCGGTCCTTCTTTTTTGAGCACCTCCAGGGCCTCTTCGGTATACTGCGTGTGAAAGGATTGGGCTTTTACGGGATCCGGGGCATTCAACCCTGTCCACTGGATGTCCTGGATGAAGTATTCTCCATCATAAAGCTTCTCCTCCATGTATTTCTTTCCTTTGTTATAAAGGGAAGTATACTCAGCAACATCCTGCTTCAGGAATTTTCCTATTTCGGAGGTGGCCTTCAAAGCTCCCAGATAGAAGCTGGTGATCATGCCGTTGGGGCCCCAGAACTCAATATCGTAGGTATTGTGGTGGGGCTCTTCTACTACTCCCTTCTTTTTAGGATCCCAGGTACGGATGCTGTAGTCCATACTGGTTTTCACCATTGGGTACATTTTCTTTACCCAAGTATTATCACCACTGATGCGCCAGTCGCGGTACACTTTCATGATGCCTCCCAACTGACCGTCTGCCGCAGCGTGGAAATCGTGTTTCAGGGGTGAAATTGGTAAATTAGCCCGAAACGCCTGGTGCCCGTCGGCGTTCTGGTTCTCGCAGAATTCGGTGTGGCGCAGAGTCCTTTCCAGGCCGGGGAAGAGATGCGGCACAGCCTGCGCATAATTCCAGACGTGGGTGCAGGAACCATGGCAGCAACCCCAATCATCGCTGCAGCCCTCCCAACTCCACATTCTGCCGTCATACTGCCGCATGACGGTGGGCGATTTCAGGATGGTAAGGTTGGCAGCCACTGCCTCCATTACCTCGGCCGGAAGGGTGCTGGAATAAAAAGCAGTTGTAAAAGCCTCCGTCTTTTTCCGAAGATCAGCATAATTGTTTCGCCAGTAGGCTGCCACCTCCTGCACATCTTTGAATTTGCTGCTGTACCAGGGCTTATAGTGAGCCGAGGTATAGTTCTTGTTGATCTCGATTCCCAGATCGGCGGTAGTTAAACAGGAACCTGATCCGTCCACTTTGTCCCCGAAACGCAGATCAGAATCCGGCACATACCAGGCCATCATTACGTTAATGCTCTTCTCAGCACCTGGTTGCAGGGAAAACGGAACATACAGAGAGGCACCGGGCGCATCCTTTTCAACCGGAGCATTGGTTTTCACATTGCCTTCTTTGATGGTGTTCCAAACCATGGTAAGCGGGTCAAACCAGCCTCCCCTGAACCAGCAATGGTCCACTACGGTGTTAGGATCATTGGTGAAGATGGCAAAGTCACCGCTGAAATGTGGTTTTTCCTTGGTGCCCTCCTGCGAAAGCACAAACCCGTTCTGAATGCCCTTGATAGAGGCTTTTCCACCACCGTGCTGGGGAATGAAGTTTCTGGAGTTGTAAGAGAAAACACCCTCCACCGGGTTGTTTCCCTTGTTCACGATTCTGTACTCCAGAGCCCCTACCGGAAGACTGGAATTGTCTTCATCTGTTGGCGTGAAAGGACTCCAACCCACCAACTGTACTTCCAGCGGTAAATCCTGATCTTTCAGATTGATAGTAGAAAAGGGAAAACGGGCCAGAAACTCTGCACTGCTGTACCTGGGCAACCCAAAAGTAGCACCATGGGCACCATTACCGGTACCCCGCTGACCAAAAATCTTCCAGTCGGGGACGGGGCCTTCCACCACCTTGGCACCCTTTTCCAGTCCCTTCACGGCTACGGCAGCAAACATGTTGGGCTCGTGAAAGATCTCGGGTCTGTGCCGGATAGACATATGCGAGATAGCGCCCGTACCTTCCAGGCAAAACATACCAGCCCCCATCCCCCCAATGGGGAAGGCAACTCTATTCAGATATTCACCCTTATATGATTCATTGAAATTTCGCCTTTGAACAACGTCTTTCTTACTATCTTCGGCACTGGTTGGGTTTTCGTTCTTCTTTTCAGGAATAGTGGGAGAAGCCAGCAAAGCTCCGGGCATAGTGACGGCGGCCAAACCACTCACTCCCAGGTTTTTCAGGAAGGATCGGCGGTTATTTTCTTCTTTCATCTGAGTTGAATATATCTAATGAATATTTTAATTGAATGAACATTAGTAGACACCTTCCCTGCCCCTCCCAACTTCCTTAGTGCTTAAAATATCCTGAAGCACTTGCATTTCTGCACCCAAACGTGCAGTGGTATGTACCTCACCTCTTCTTACAACTCTGCCTTTGGTTGTATGCAGTACCCTCTTTCCTATGGATGCCCTTCCACAGAAGGTGAACGCCTGCAAACTGCCAATAAGAGGCTTAAATTTTAATCGTTTAACTATACACTAAAAAGTAAAGAGAGGTAGCCTTAACTGGCTAAGAGGAAATACTTGCGTAAATATATAGTTAAACGATTAATTAACAACATAAATTTTATTTTTTTCAATGAACAGAGCCTATTAGAAGAAACAAGTTAATAAATGGCAATGAGTTTAGCCCTTTGTGGAAGTAAAGTCTGATAACATCGGCTCTAAAGGTTCCCTGGTTAAGGAGAAGATGAGCCTGATTTCAGATAGAGTACTATGTTCTCCTAATCTGAACAATCTATAAGGCTGGTTGCGAAAGATTGTAAAGCTTCAGGCTTTTTATTCGGGCAGATCTACGGGAGGCAAATGCAGAAAGCTTGGTGGCATTCTCATCGGCTTAAATCCTAGTTATAAAGGATAAAAGCGGTTTTGGAGCTGCTTTTCATAAAACAGCTCCAAAACACAGCCTATACAATTCTTATCAAATGACGGGAAACTATTGGTTCACTAAAGAAAGCCCTTGCCCCTTGATTTCTGCTGCCTTCAACTTATAAGCCCTGCTGTTCTCAAGTTTGGAGAGGCCGGTGGAGACGAGCTCTACTTTGGTGAAATCTTCATTCGGGAAGAAGATATCCGTCATCACGGTAGTACCATCATTCGCGAATACCTCTACGGAAGCGACATCCAGCAAGAGGTGTAGTTTGAGCTTGCCGTTTTCCAAGGTTACCGGAGCAGTATGTCTCCCCGGGAAATCGGTTTTAAACGTAGTCTTGCCAGCTTTGGTACGGTCAATGAACAGCTCATTATCAGCTGCGGAATACCCTATTTCTACCTGCTCGCCTTTGGCATTGGAGAACCTCACCACGGTCTGTTGCGCCTGATTCACGTCCAGGTTCAGGTCCAGTTCCAGCAAGGGAGTGTTCAGATTATACTTACTGCTCAGATCAAGCGTACCGTTGATGTCCTCGGGTTTGAGGGCAATAGAACCGGTTCTAAGTTTCTGAAGCTCCTTCACCGGGGTACTCACTAGCTTAATGCCCTCTTTTGTTTGCCGCAGGGTGAGTTCACGAGGAACTGTGGTAGCACTCCGCCACGAGGCGGTAGGCACTTCATTGGCGTACAGCCAATTGCTCATCCATCCCAGGAACAAACGTCTACCATCCGTTTTCGGGATGTTGGCCCAGGTGACACCGGCATAGTTATCGGTGCCATAGTCTATCCAGAAACCTTCCACTCTAGGGGTAGCTGGTTGCACAGAAAGAAGGATCTGGTCTACCAGAATATGCCCCCAGCCACCTTTCACATTGTCCACAATCTCTATCCTCCCTTTTTTGCCTTTTAAGGCTTTGGTATCCATGGCTACCCAATTCAGGCTTTCGCTGTTGTTGCCGGTTACGCTCTTTACCAGCTCATTGCCAACAAACAGATTAACGGCTGTGCCCCGGGAGTGCTTCCCTCCTCCTACCAACAGGTTGATGTAGTCAGAATCAATGGTGAATTCGGGAGAGGTCAGTTTACCGGTGCCCTGATCCCCGTTCTGGTAGCTGTTGACTACCCCGCTCCCTTCAAAGCCACTTACCTTCTGCTGATTCGCCAAGGCTCCGGTGGCGGGCGCACTGCCAAAAGCATCCCCTTCTACCTTCCAAGTACCATAAGTTCCTCCTTCAAAGCCGGAAAGCAGTTTTCCGTTCGGCACGCTTCTACCACTGGTGAGTGCTTGTTCAAACTGCTTATCCAGGATAAACCGGGTTCCGTCAAAGTCTCCCACAAAATACTGGGTGGCAGAACCGCCGTTTGGCCCACCAGGATTGATGCTCACCAACAGTACCCACTTTTCCTGCCCGTTTACCTGAAGCGGGAACAGATCCGGGCACTCCCACACTCCACCGTGCGCTCCAATGGCTTGCCCGAACTCACTTAGCTTAGACCAGTCCTTCAGGTTCTTGGAGCCGTAGAACTCAATATGATCCAGAACGGCCAGGGTCATCACCCACTGCCCCGCTTTCTCGTTCCAGGCCACCTTAGGGTCCCTGAAATCGCGGATACCCGGGTTTTTCAGCACCGGGTTCTGCTCGTACTTCTTCCAAGTGCGACCGTTGTCCAGGCTGTAGGCAATCCCTTGCGTTTGGAAATCATTTCTACCGCCTTTCTCTAGTTTTTCATTGTGGTAAGTAAAGATGGCTACCATGGGCGGGTTCTCTTTGGTACCCAACCCCGAGGTGTTGTTCACGTCCACCACCGCGCTGCCCGAGAAAATGGTCCCGTTTTCATCTGGGTATAACGCGATGGGCAAATGCTCCCAGTTCACCATGTCTTTGCTGACAGCGTGGCCCCAGTGCATGGGTCCCCAGGTTGTGCCGCCGGGGTGGTGCTGGTAGAACAGGTGGTACTCGCCTTTGTGGTACACCATGCCGTTGGGGTCGTTCATCCATTTGGCCGGCGGCGTGAAATGGTATTGCGGGCGGTGTTGTTCTTGGGAAACTGCTACTGCCTGATCAGTATTCTTGATAGTTGCACAGCTAACTGCGAGAAAAGCGCCAGCTGCTAAAGCAGGAATTGAGATTTTTTTCATGGTTTTAATGTCTATGAGCAATGATTTTATCGCCTCATTTCCGGGCCGATTTGTAGAAATCAGCCCGGAAATAGTTCGTCTAACACAAGTGTAGTTGTGTGTCTATTTCTGAGAGCTTTGAAGTTTTACCTCAGAGAAAGTAGCTTGCGTACCGGTAGCCGTGATGCCCCAAGCCTTACCTTGTAAGCCATAAATCCGATTACTCAAGGCTGCTTTGCCATTCAGGTACACTACGCACACTGAACCATCCACCACCACAGCTACATCATAAGTTGTACCGGTTTGTAAGGTAACCGGTACCCGGGAAATGAGCTGTTCATTGGTGCCCGAGACCTGATATGCCGCTATTCTGCCATTGCCGGGTTCTACCACAACTTTGTAGTACTGCTGGATTACATTATCAGAATTGAACACAAAACCAGCCGCTCCAGAAGCTGCGGCAATATTTAGCTTGGCGGTAATCTTTCTTGTTCCGGTTAATGGGCTGAAGAGGTTGAAAGCGGCAGAAGGAGATCCATTTAACTGATAGGTAGCACCAGTCACAGTCACAGAACCAACGGTGTTTTTCACCTGCAAAGGTATTTCTTTGGTGAACAGGTTAGCCACATTTTCGGGGACTTTGACTCCCAAGGTGCCGTCGGCTGCCTGGGTCAGCTCATGTGTGACCATGTTTCCCGCCCATTCTTTGTTACCTGTATCGGTTTCAGGCATTCTTCTGGCGGTCCAGCCAAATAGGTAGCGTTTGTTGCCATCAGAAGCGGTTTTAGCGGCATAAAAGAACTGGCCGTCCAGCATGTCATGGGTGGGCTTCACCCAAGGTCCCTCAGAGGAGGTGGCCATCCGGTACCGGGTGCCGGTCATGCCACTCCAGTTTTCTGAGAAAAACAGGTACCAGTAATTGCCCATCTTGAACACATCGGCACACTCCAGCATCAGGAAGTTCTCTTCAGGAGTGGTTGTGTAAAGCGGCCCCCGGGAAGTCCAGTTATTTGAGGCGGGGTCTTGGGTAGTGAAAAGCAACACCACGGCCTTGCGGGCGCTGGTTTGAGTACTCACCAGCATCCAGTACTCATTTTTCTCTGAGTTGAAGAAGACCTGAGGGTCCCGGAAATCAAAGTCATAGTAGCCCGCCGGGGCAGTCAGCTTGAAAGTAGTGTTCTTGGTCCAGGTTTTTAAGTCCTGGCTGGTAGCATAAAGCACGCTCTCCCTCGGGTTTCCATGGGTAAAAGCAGTATTGCCATTATGCCCGGTATAGTACATGTAGTACGTATTGCCCACTTTCACCGTGGAACCCGTGCCTATGGCAAAATCCGGCTGATTGGCGGTACCGTATGGAATCATCCTACCCGCGTAGGAGAAGTCTACCAGGTTAGAAGTCTCAAACTTGTGGATGTCATGGAAACCCTGGCCGGCAGGCTTGTTCTGGGCATCATGCAAAAAGAAAACATGAAATTTGCCATTGTCATAGTAAGGCATGATGTCTCCTACCCAACCGGTGGTGTTGTAAGGATTGGTAGTGCCCATCCAACCGGCGGGTGGTTGGGGGTAAACCGTTACCTCTTTTGTTTCCCCGCCTGTTCTCGGGTCAACGGGAACTGGGTCATCATTGCTCCCACAAGCCGTTACCCCAACAAATACCAGGGCCTTAATCATGGTGCTTATCTTCATAATTGTACTAGTTTGTTCAATCTTACCTGATTGCTGAGATTCAATTAGCTACCAGGGTGTTATTTGTTTTTTACATTGAAAAAGAACCATACTGTTTTAAGTCCATTTTCTATGAATTGAAAGAAAATCGTTTGGTAGGAGCCCGCGAAGCTGGTTTGCGGCCTCTTTTTGAAAAGAAAGCTTAAAACAGCTTCGGACTGCCCACGTTCTGTTACTCTGCCAGGTATTTAATGGAGTTCTCCGTCAAACGCTCAATGTTGGATCTGAAGGCATTGGCCTGGCTAGGGGTACCGTTTGCGTCTGGCTCATTGAACCAGTCATATGCCCCAAAGACAATCACCACCACATTTCCGTCTGATGTTCCGTTGCCGGGGAACTCGGCAATGCCCACTCGGCCATTCAACTGGTCATCCCATGCCTCACTGGCCAGGTTCACACCACCCGTCTGCTGTCTCCAACCCGCTCCGTTGCCATAGCCACCCCATTCGGGCAGGAACCACCACGCCACGTGGTTTAACCTAAAGGTACCTTTCTCTAACAGATAAGCTTTGCCAGTTTCATAGGTCTGCAATCCGGCAAAGATGGGATGATCTTCATGCCCTTTGAAGGAAATGCCCCAGGAACTGTTCTGGTCTACAAACCCGGCCGGCGGGAAATCCCCGAACACGTTATTGGGTCCTTTGCCTTGTGGGATCACGTTCAGAGTTTCCAAGTAACGGGCGGCAAACGTGGTCAGCAACAGGTTTCCACCGGCGGCCCGGTAGTTTTTCAATGCGTTCACGGCTTTTGCTTCCAAGGCCACCCCGGGCAATTCCATGGCGGCATCATGGTGCCACCAGATGACATCAAACTGGTTGAGGTCTCTTCCGCCAATTATTTCATCAAAGGAGAGGTATGCCGCGTCTGAGAACTTGGAGAAAAGCCAGTCTGCCGCAGCCTTCTCATCGGGGTTGGTAAGGGCACCTCTATTGGCGGCTACCCCCAGAAAAGCAACGTTCAGCCCAACGGTCTGCAAGCTAACGGTCACGGTGTATTCTTCGCTGCGGTTGCCGGCGGTAATGGTGTAGACTTTAGGCGAGGAGAAATCCTGAGGCGCACCTGATGCAGGGTTGATGGAAACACCTGTTGATACCTCAATCTCCGGCGTGAGCGCCGACACGTTGGTACCCGAAGGCAGCACCACCGAAATGGTTTTATTGGCGTGGTCAATGGCTCCCTCAACCCCATTCAAGGCAAACCTTAGGATAGGCTGCAGAATCTGTACCCGCACCTTGTATTTCTTGTACAAGTTACCGTTCACTACTGTGTATTCCACCTCCTGACCGAAATTGGTAGGCGTAGTAATTGCCGGGCTGATAGTGGCGCCTGCCGGTAACTCCACCGTTGGGGTTACCGCCGATACATTACTGTTGTAAGGCAGCGAAAAAACAATAGCCCCTGATTTCTGGTCAATGGTACCGTTCACCCCATTTATCTGAAAAGAGGCAATCTGTACCGGAGCACTTAAGACGAAGTCGGGGTTTTCATTATCCTCCTCACAGGAGAACAATACAAAGAGCATGGCAAAGGCCAGGCTTGCCAGATACCTGTAGGTACAGATGGTAGAAGCTTTTATCATAAACATGTCTCCTTAGTTTCTTTTAGGTTTACAAGAAAGTTTTTCTGAATTGGTCATTATGGTTTGGAAGTGATTGCCCAGATAGAGGACAACTCCCATGCTTTAAGGTCCAGCACTGTCACTTTGCCGTTTTCTGCAAACAACTCTATTCCGGTTTGCGATTCTGCCGGGAAGGTGAGCGCGCTGACCACTACTTCCCCTTGGTTCGTGAAAATTTCCACTGATGATTGATCCACCAATATGTGTAGCCGGAGCTGATGATGGATTGGGATAACTGGCGCTTGCCACTTGAGCGGAAACTTCTGATTGAACTCCTGGTTAGAGGCAAAATCAGTACAGTTGGTTCTGTCAACTGTGAGGCTGGAGGTAGTGGGATTGTATTGTACCACCAGTTTCCGGTCCTCTCCTACCAGCAGATTCAACCCGAAGGTGGCGGAGGTTCTGGTATCAAATGTCACCTCCAGTTCATAGGTGTTTTTAGCAGGCTTGAACTCCTTCATCTCAGCTGTGCCACTGATCTCCCGGTTAGAGAATTGGTGCAGGGCCTTGCGGAGCTTCTGCAACTCTGGAATGGGTTGTTGCACCATTCTTATCCCGCTGCCCTGTTTTATCAAAGCAAGTTCACGCGGAACAGATTCAAACCCTTTGCCCCAGGTGGTGGGTACATCTCTTGCGTAATCCCAGTTGCCCAGCCAACCCAGCATGGTGGTACGCTTACTCTTCTGATCAATGTCGCGCCAGGTTCTGGCGGCGTAAAAATCGGGGCCGTAGTCTAACCACAGAGCGTGTTCCAGGTTCTGATTCATCAGCACATCTGAAAACAGAATGTGGTCCACTGATATGTAGTCCCATTTGCCGCCTGTCACCTCGTCAACCAATTGGATGGACGCTTTTTTTCCCTTGAATTCGCTTACGTCCCAGCCTTTCCATTTAAAGACAGAGCTGTTATCTGCGGTGGTAGTTCTTACCGTTTTACCATCTACCAGCAAGTTTATGGAAGCCTTTTCAGGGTGATTTCCACCTGCAATCAGGAAATTAATGGCACTCTCGCGGATAGTAAAAGCGGGTGAAGTAAGGGTTCCTACCCCTTCTCCAGATTTTTTGAACGAAGAAGCAAACCCATTTCCCAGATGCACCACTGAATCCAGGTTTGTTGGTTGAGTATTGAATGCCGTGCCAGATTGCTTCCAGTTCTTTAGGGCCGTTTCATCAAAACCAGCAAATAATCGCCCTGGCAAACCTTTTCCTTGGCGTAGGTATGCCGTGGTTTCTTCGTCTGCTTTAAAGGTTTTTCCGTCAAAAGACCCTAGAAAATACTGCACCCGGTTGGGTCCTCGTCCTATGAGCAATACCCACTTTTTCTGCTTGGCATTGCCTTCTACGGGAAGTTCAAACAGGTCTGGGCACTCCCAAAATGCACTTTGGGCGCCTAAGCCCGCAAATTCACTCAGATAATTCCAGTGTTTGAGGTCTTTTGAGTCATAGAGATGGATTTTTTGCGCATCCGGCAACACCACGGCCATCACCCATTTCTGCTCCGGCTCATACCAAAACACCTGCGGATCTCTGAAGAACACTTTCTTGATATCCAGCACGGGGTTGTGTTGGTAATAGTGGAAGTAGATTCCATCATTGCTCACTGAGAGGGCCTGGGTTTCTGGTAGGGAATCGCCGGGCAAATGCCGGGTGTACACCGCTATCATGCTTTTGGCCCCAAACCCCGAGGTGTTGTTCTTGTCCACCACCACAGACCCGGAGAAGTAAGAGAAGGAACCATCATCGCCTTTCATGGGGTAAGGCAGTTCTTTCCAGTACACCAGATCCTCGGAGACGGCATGCCCCCACCAGAACAGATGGTACTTGCCTTCGGTGAAGATCAGTCCGTCTGGGTCTCCTATCCAGCCTTTCTGCGGACTGAAATGGAACTGGGGCCGGTATTTCTCCTGGTACTGTGCCTGAGTCATAAACCCGCACAGCAGCATCAGGGACAAGAAACACAAACGCAGTAGTTTTCCTTTACCTCTCATTTTAAGTTCTATTCTTGACGGCTTGAACCTGTTTTGGACGCGTTTTCCTGAAAGCGGCACCAAATCACAGCGGATGGATGATTCAGAGCGCATGATGTACTTGGTGGATGTTTTCTGTTTCTGTCCTAGTTTTGAACAATCAGACCAGAAACAGAAAACATAGGCTTCTCAAATTGTAGCTCACGCCACCTCAGAATCAATACCCTGGATTCTGGACATAGCGGTTCTCGCTCCAAAAGATTTGGTTCTGCGGGATGGGCAGGTATTCATGCTTGCCTTTGGTGAAGAAACCGTCTTTGTAGAACTCCCGCCGGGTTTTCTCCACGGTGAGGTAGCTGTTCATCACCTGGTCTGCCACGCCCCAGCGCACTAAGTCAAAGAACCGACTGCCTTCCAAGGCCATCTCCAGGCGGCGCTCAAACCTGAGTGCCTGGCGCGCATTTTCCTGGCTCCAATCTATGTTTACACCCGCTTCATAGGGTCGCACCAAATATTTGGCAGTGAAGGCGCCCTCCTCATTTTTCAACCTGGCTGTACTGGTGGCCGCACGGGCCCGGATTTGGTTGATCAGCGGCAAGGCTTCATTATGCCGGCCCAACTCTATGAGGGCCTCTGCTTTGAATAAAAGAACATCGGCGTAGCGCAGCACAATTCTGGGCTTGGTGTTGCCGTAAAAGGGATCCACGTTGGTAAACCCCGGATCAGTTGGCGACACGTTCTCTTTCATTGAGTTGTAGTAGCCATAGATCTGCGGCGTACGGCTCCAGCTCTCAGTAAACACCCGGGTAGGCTCGTATTTCCAGGGATTGCCGGGGCGCGCCACGGTATGATCTAACCTTGGGTCTACCGTGTTCTGCCCGAAATCTACGTTGGTTTGGTTGTAGGTTTCCAAAAGCGGTACACCCGCCTCATTGGTCCGGTAGGCATTGACCAGGTTCTGAGAGGGTTTCTGGAAATCACAGCAGCCCAGCCCCTGCGGCACGGTCAGCATGTCGCCCCAATTCAACCGGCCATTGGCGGTACCATCGCCTTTGGAGAACTGTACCGCAAAGATGGACTCTACGCCATTTTCATAAGACCCGGTAAGAAAGTTATTAGCAAAGTCTGGCTGTAGACTGTACTTGGAGGCAATTACTTTATCAGCGGCCTCAATCACCTGCTGCAGACGCTGTTGGTTGATGTTCACCACGGCGTGCTGCTCATTCTGCTCATAAGCCTGGTACAGCCTGGTTTTAGCAAGATAAGCGTAAGCCGCCGTTTGGTTGGCACGGCCTATCTCGGGTTGGGTAGCGGGCAGATTAGCTGCCGCGAACTCAAAGTCCTGAGCAATTTTTTCCCACAGTTGGTCACTGGTCAGCTCTACATTGGTGATGTACTTGTACTGGTCGGCGGGTACATTTTCATCCATGTAGGGAATGCGGTTGAACAAGATTTTCAGCTGGAAGTAGTAGTGCGCCCGCAGAAATCTCAACTCAGCTTTCCGAACATTCAGCAGCGGGAATTGCTCCTGGGTCATAGTGTTCAGAATCCTGAGCCCTTCATTGGTACGCCGTACGCCCACGTATTGCTGGAACCACATTCCATCCAGTTCCCACATGTCTGGCCGGGTGTTCACAAAGGTTTCCATAAAGTGGAAGCCCTGCCCGTCGCCCGGGTCTCTCCCGCCCTTGTAGGCATCATCTGCCCGCACGTTCCCGTATTGCCAAAGGCTGTTCCCCCGGTTAATCTCGTCGTTTCCCAGATGCGAGTAAGCCGCAATCACAAAGCCTTCGGCCTGCTCCGGGTTACTGATCTGCCCTTCGTTCAACACCCCGCGCGGATTGACATCCAATTTATCTTCGCAAGCGGAAATGCTTATCAATGTTCCTACTAATAGGACTGCTATCTTTTTCATAGAAATTCTTTCTAAGTGAGGGTTAGAATCTAACATTAAGACCTGTCGTCAACACCGTAGGGTTTGGGTAGCCAAAGCCTGGGTTTTCAGGATCAACCCCGGTAAACGATTTGCTTTTGAGCAGAATGCCTAAGTTGTCTCCGCCCACATATACTCTCAGCGACTGAACCCGGGCTTTTTGCAACAGCGCACCGCTGAAGGTGTACCCCGCCTGGGCATTTCTTAACTTGAGGTAAGAGCCGTTTTCCACGTAGTAGGTAGAGAAGCGGGCTTCCCAGTTGGCATCTGTTAAGGCAATGGCCGGTATGTCTGAGTTAGGATTAGAAGGTGACCAGGCACCCAGCAGCCGTTCTCCTTTGTTGGAACCGGTTTCAGAGACACTCCAGAAATCTGTGGAGTATTTAAAGTCGTTCACTACGTCAATCCCGGCCACGCCCTGCAACAGGAAAGAGAAGTCAAAGCCTTTGTAGGCCAGGGAAGCATTGAAGCCGTAGGTGTAATCTGGGTGCGGGGAGCCAATCCAGGTGCGGTCAAAATCATTGATTACCCCGTCCTCGTTCAGGTCCCTGTACCGGATCCGGCCTAAGCCTTTCCCGTTCTGGGCTGCATGAGCATCCAGTTCCTCCTGGCTGCGGAACAATCCATCTGCCACATACCCGAAGAAGGAGTTGATAGGTCTGCCCAGGATGTTCTGGCCTCTTCCGTCACCGCCATAGGCATTCACTACTTCGGCCGGGAGTTCCGTTACTTTGTTGCGGTAGGTGCTGATGTTGGCATTGATATCCAGAGAGAGGTCATTCCCGATATTGGTGCGGTTTCCCAAAGACAACTCAAAACCTTTGTTCTCCATGGAGGCCCCGTTCACCCATTGGTTTCCGCCTTCGCCCAAGGTACCTATGTAAGGAGGCAGCAACAAAATATCAGAAGTTTTCCGGATGTAGTATTCTGCGCTTCCGTAGAACCGTTGGTTCAGGATTTCAAAGTCAAGACCAAAGTTGGTCATGGTGCTTGCTTCCCATTTCAGGTTAGGGTTGGCGTTCTGCCGGAGCACAAAACCCGAGGGCAACACCCCGCTTTTTCTCCCGGAAATGTCATATGAGGTATTGGCGTAATCTGTGTAATAGAGGTTGAAAATAGCGTTGTTGTTGATTTCCTGGTTACCGGTCTTACCCCAGCCAAACCTCAGTTTCAAGTCATCAAAGAACGTGGTGTTGTTCTTGATAAAGCTTTCCTCGCTTAACCGCCACCCCAGGGAGAAAGCTGGGAACGTTCCAAACCGGTTGTTCTGCCCAAAGCGGGAGGAACCATCTCTCCGCACCGTTACCGACGCCAGGTATTTGTCTTTGAACGAGTAGCTGGCCTTCCCGAAGTAAGAGAACAGCACGTGTTTGGCCCCGCTGCCGCCATTGTCTTTGTCGCCTACCCCGGCATCCAGGTACATGAAATCATCATCTTCCACCACAAATCCTTCTCTTGATGCCCAGAAAGAATTTGAATTGTCTACATAGTATTCTGTACCCACCACGGCATCTACCCGGTGGTCTCCGGCCGCATAGCTATAGTTAAGGGTGTTACTCCAGGTAGTCTTGATACTGTGGCTCTGGTTTGTTTCTAACCTGTTTTCTGGGTTGTTCAGGTACCCGGAAACATATCTTTTGCGGTATCTCCGGTGAGAATAGTTGCCGTAATCAATCCCTACATTGGTCCTGAACACCAATCCTTCCACCAGCTTTACATCGGCAAAGAAGTTACCAAACAGGCGCAGGAAATCATACCCGTTCTGCTTGTTGTCTTCAATTACCCGCACCGGGTTCTGCCGGTCATTCATCCCCCCAACGGGTCCTCCCCAGCCTCTGCCATCTTCGGTTCTTACGGGTACCAGGGGAAGTGCCTGCATGGCTTCATTCATGGGGTTTGCCCCTACTTCCTTGGTCTTGGTTAAGCTCAGGTTCTGCCCAACGGTTACCCGGTCTTTGAAGAAACGGTAATCTGAATTCAGGCGAGCTGATAACCGATTGAACTCTGAGGTTTTGATGACTCCTTGGTTGTCAAAATAGCCCAGGGACAAAAGGTAGCTTCCGTTTTCAGTACCGTTAGAGAGGGACACATCATAGTTTTGGATAACTCCCGTGCGGGAAATCTCATCGAACCAATCGGTGTTGGAGGCACGCATGGTGCGGGCCGCATCTAAATATTCAGGAACCAGGACTTTGTTCAGAACCGGGGTTCCTGTTTGAGGGTCAACACCCCAGTCAAACAAATATTGTACACTGTTGCTGTTAGGATCACTGCCGTTGTTAATGTGCGCCTGCCATAAAGCCCTTCCGTACCCTTCCGTATCTAACATTTTAGTTCGGTTAGTATAGCGGGATACAGAAGAATACACATTGGCACTTAGCTGCGTCTGCCCGGCTTTTCCTCTTTTAGTGGTGATGATGATGACACCATTGGCAGCCCGTGACCCGTAGATACTGGCGGCAGAGGCATCCTTTAACACTTGCAAGGATTCAATATCGGCTGGGTTTAACTCATGCATTCCGGCCTTGGTAGGCACCCCATCTATGATGTAAAGCGGATCATTGTTGTTTAGAGTACCAATCCCTCTGATCCTTACAGTAGCGGGGGCACTGGGTGAACCGTTCCCGGTCACTACCATTCCTGCTACTTGCCCCTGCAGGGCCTTGATGGGGTTTGCTACGGCTTGCTTCTTCATCTCATCGGTATCCACCACAGACACAGCACCGGTTAAATCCTTCTTCCGTTCGGTTTGGTACCCTGTCACTACTACTTCATCCAACACCTTGGTATCAGGTTGCAATCTCACCTGGAGGGTACTTCTGCCTCCCACCGACACCTCCTGGGGAAGAAAACCGATGTAGGTAATTACCAAAGTGGCCTCACCGGAGGCTCTCAGGGAGAACTTACCCTCTACATCGGTAGTAGCACCAATGGTAGTGCCTTTCACCACCACCGAAACACCTATCAAGGGTTCGTTTTTATCGAAAGAAACCACTTGCCCTGTGATTTCTCCGGTGTTTTGCCCCTGCACGGCCTGCGCTAGGCAAAGCAAGACAAGGAGTAGGTGTAAAATTTTTTTCATGTGCTTTTGTCTGTCTGTTAAGGATGAAGAATAGAATTCTTATTGGAAGGATTAAGCGACGCAGGGGTAATCTCCTTGGGTACATAAGCCGGGGTAGCCCCTCGCTGCGTGGCCAGGAATGCCCCAATCAGGCAGGCTCTCTCCAGGGTATGCTCCAGTGGCTTTTTTTGGAGGTAGTTGGTGAGGAACGTAGCCAGGAAGGCATCACCGCTGCCAATGGTATCTTCTACTTCCACTTGAAATCCTTCATGTTCAAAGTAGCCGGTCTCATTCAGGGCGGCAGCGCCTTTGTCACCGCGGGTCACAATCACCAGTTCCAGGTTAAAGCGGTCCTTGAGGAAATGCATCTGTTGTTTTGGGTCTCCCTCTGCTCCCAGCCACTCGCAGATCTCCGCCAGTTCCTGGTGGTTCATTTTCACTATGTCGGCAAATTCCAGCAGGGTCAAGACCCGCTCTGGGGTGTAGTGCGGCGGCCGAAGGTTCACGTCAAAGATTTTGAGGTTTGCCAACGGCAGGTACTGGAACAAAGTCTCCTGTGAGGTGGTATTGCGTGCTACCAGGCTACCGTAAATGAAGACATCGCTCTGGGAAATCAACTCGGCGGTTCTCTCTTCAAACTGGATGTAGTCCCAGGCAACCGGTTCCACAATCTTGTAGGTGACCTCGTTGCGGTCCGATATGTTGGCCTTTACCACGCCGGTGAGGTGGGTTTGGCCGGTTTGTATCCAATCGGTATTGACTTCCTGTTCCTTCAGGAAAGAAACCAGTTCTTTTCCCAAGTCATCGTTGCCCACCCTACTCACCACCGCGGGATCAAATCCGTTGCGGCGCAGGTGAATGGCCACGTTCATAGGGGCTCCGCCGGGCAGTTTTCCGCTGGGCAGGATGTCCCACAAGGTTTCTCCGAAACAAACTATCTTATGCTGCATAAAGGGTTTTGGCTTAGTGGAAGACAACACTTTTTTCAATTTTCTCCAGGGAGGTTCCTTTAGTCTCTGGCATCAGGCGCCACACAAACAGCAGTTGCAGCACCATCATGCCGGTAAAGATCATGAAGGTATTGCCCCCGCCCAGCGTCTCAGCGATGTAAGGGAAGCTGAAAGCGATGGCGGCGGCCATGATCCAGTGGGTGAAGCTGCCCAGAGCCTGGCCTGACGCTCTCACCTGATTTGGGAAGATTTCTGAAATAAACACCCAGATCACCGCTCCCTGGGAGAAGGCGAAGAAGGCGATGTACACGAACAGGTAAATAGGAACCGCTAGGCTGTTGAACTCCTCCAAATAGAAGGCTTTTGCCACCAGGCCCAGCGTCACGATCAAACCTAAGGACCCGATGAACATCAAGGTACGACGCCCAAAACGGTCAATCACGTTCATGGCAAGCAGGGTGAACAGGAAGTTGACCAAGCCTATTCCGGCCGAGGAAAGCAACGCTGATTCCTGACCGAGGCCTACCATCTCAAAAATGCGCGGAGCGTAATAGATGATGGCGTTGATGCCCGATACCTGGTTGAAAAAGGCAAATAATACCGCCAACGTAATAGGCAAAGAGTGTTTTCTGGAGAACAAAGCAGGCTTTTTGCCGTCATCGTCACGCTCCTGGGCAGACAGCAGAATGTCGGTGACCATTTGGTTGATATTGGCTTCTGGGTTGGCAATCTGCAGGGTTCTTTTGGCTTCCTCGGCTCTACCCGCTCTTTTGAGCAGTAACCATCTCGGGCTCTCAGGCACCATTAAAACTGTCACCAGGAAAATGAGGGAAGGTACGGTCTGTATTCCCAGCATCCAGCGCCAGTCATGCTCGCCCATG
Organism: Sabulibacter ruber; assembly: GCF_017355955.1. Classification (GTDB taxonomy): domain Bacteria; phylum Bacteroidota; class Bacteroidia; order Cytophagales; family Hymenobacteraceae; genus Nibribacter; species Nibribacter ruber_A. The sequence goes on from NZ_JAFFID010000003.1 coordinate 413,965, forward strand.
CCGGCAAAAAGGTAGTTGGAAAGATAGGCTACCAGAATCCCGAACACGATGTTGAACTGGAACAAGGCCACCAGTTTGCCCCTTGATTTAGCCGGCGAGATCTCTGATATATATAAGGGAGCAGTTACGGACGAAACCCCAACCCCAATACCGCCCAGAAAACGGAAGATGAGAAAGGTGTACCAATCCGGGGCCAGGGCGGTCCCCAGGGAAGATAATAAGTACAGCACCGCAATTCCGAACAAGGTGTTCTTGCGCCCGAACTTGTCTGAGGGAATACCGCCGGTCAGCGAACCCAGCACTGTTCCAATGAGGGCAATGGCTACGGTGAGGCCATGCTCAAATACGGTTAATTGCCACAGTTTCTGGATGGCCTTCTCAGCACCAGAGATTACCGCAGTATCAAACCCGAATAAGAATCCGCCCAGCGCAACCACGATGGACCAGAAGAATACTTTTTTGCTAGCCATGAATCTTGAATGTTTTTCTCAAAGGTATCTACCTCCAGAACCACTCAATTTCACTTGTTTTTCAAAAAGCACTCATTTTGATACCTGCTAAGATTTGCTTAATAAATAATTGATTATCAGCTAATTGATATTCATAAATCTTTACCTGTTCTTTCACAATTGTAACCGGTGTTACATTTTTGATACATTTTCTAAAGGTTAGCTTAAGAGGCAAAATCATGTTTGCTCGTTTTTGCTCTGTTTTTTGAAAAACAGACAGAAAGCGAAACCATATCTAAACCCATTTTAGAAGTTCTTCAAAAAGACAGCTTTATATTCCCACTGCAGAACCTACTTTAAAATCCCAAACATACAGGGCTGATAACACAGGAAGCTTAGTTCTATAAGGGAAGTGAATGTTGTTTTAAGGCCTATTTCACAAAAGCGGGCTCAAAATGAAGTGGAAGCAATACCATTATTGCTTGAGTTTTAGGCTGTATATCAATGCGTTTGATTGTTTTTGGAAGAACCCACTTGTGACAAAAGACCGATGAACCCAGAACCTACCAGATCGCTTTAGAAACGTAAGTTTGGAGTTGCTACAGCAGATGCAGGGGAAAGCATATTATAGATGATGGGCATCATCCATCACTTCAGTTCCTGCGAAAGCAAAGAACCCCATTTATAGGCTGTTTTCTAAAAAACAATCTATAAACGGGGTGTCTGACAACTCAGTAAACTTACTTCTTATACAGTCTTCTTCTCCTTGCCAGGTTTGGAGGCTTTAAAATCTGAAGGGCTCATGTTGAAATGATTCTTGAACGCGGTGGAGAAATAGGCCGGCGACGAAAAGCCTACCTCATAGGCAATCTCGGAGATATTCATCTGGCTGTTCAGCAGCAGGTGCCGGGCTTTCTTCAGGCGGGAATTGACAATGTAATCATTGAGGGAGTAACCTAGGAGAGCCTTCATCTTACGGTACACGTGCACCCTAGACATGCCCAGGCCAGCCGCAATGTCATTGGCGCTCAGGTCTGGGTTCTGCAGGTTTTGCTCCACCAGGGCGGCTACCTCATTGATAAACTTCTTGTCTAACTGTTTAGGCTGGGACGTATGGACTTTGGTGTCAACTGCAATCGCGCTGTTGTAGTAGACCTTGAGCAGTTCGCGGTTTCTGATCAGGCCTTTTACCCGCTCCAGCAGATAGAGGTAACTGAAAGGCTTGGTCACATACAAATCGGCGCCGGCTTGGATGCCGTCAATTTTGTACTCAAGGCTGTCTTTGGCGGTGAGCAATATGACGGGAATGTGCGAGGTCCTGACATCAGTCTTGAGGGCAGCCGTGATTTCCAGCCCGTTCTTCTGCGGCAGGGTGACATCGCAGATGATAAGGTCTGGCACAAGGTCGAAGGCTTGTTGCAGGCCATAATTCCCCTGCGGAGCCTCTACCACATTGAAATCGGCCATGAGCCTGGAGGAAAGAAACTCCCGGAGCTCTTTGTTGTCTTCTATGACCAAAATGGTGTGCTCCTTGACCACTGAAGCATTTTCCGGGGCTGACTGACCGTTAAACAACTCCAGGTCAGCGTCTAACACGCCGGCCACCAGCGGGGCATTCTGTTCCGCTTTGGGGGTCTCCAGCACAATCTCCTCTTCTTTGAGGTGTTCTTTGCCTAACGGTAGGCTAAACGTAAAACGGGTTCCTTCCCGCTCTTTGCTTACCACCGAGATTTCACCATGGTGCAGTTTGATAAACTCTTTAGACAGAGCCAGTCCTAAGCCTGTTCCCAGGCTGGTATTGTCCTCGGCGGTGTAAAAACGGTCAAAGGCGTTGGCTACCTGAGCAGGAGTCATCCCTTTTCCGGTGTCTTCCACGGTGACCAGCACGTGGTTCCTGTCCTCAGACAACTCCAGCAGGATGGTGACTTTCCCGTTTTCCCTCGTGAATTTGAAAGAATTGGAAAGCAGATTGAACAGGACCTTGTCTACCTTGTCCTTATCGAAGTAGACGTTGATTTCCCTCAGCCGGGAGATTACCTTCAGTTGGATGTGGCGCTTGCGGGCCAGCCGTTCAAAAGACTGGGCAACCTCCTCCACAAACCTGACCAGATCAGATTCAGAGGCCTGCAAACGCATCTTCTTGCGCTCTACCTTCCTGAAATCCATCAGCTGGTTCACCAGTTTAAGCAGGCGCATGGCATTTTGCCTCACCAGGAGCATGTCTTTTTTCAGGCCCATGGGAATATTGCTTTGCAAAGCGTCTTCCACCGGACCCAGGATCAAAGTGAGGGGCGTGCGGAACTCATGCGATACATTTGTGAAAAACTTAAGTTTGGCTTCGTTGGCCTTCTCGGCTTTCTTGGCCATCTCGGCTATTTCATTGCGCTGCTCCAGGATCTCCCGGTTCTTGGCCATCAGGGCCCGGTTGGTTTCATGCCTCAACCGAAGGGAATACAAGGCATACGCCCCCAGCACTACCACACCGGTCAAACTGCCGATAAGGATATACAACAGCATGCGTTGGTTGTTATAGATCTTGATCTGCTCATTGATCTTGTGCTGCTGCCGGTTGATGTTCTCTTCCTGGCTCAGGATTTTGTTGGCCTGCTGCTTCATGATGTGCACATTACGCCCATCAATGACAGTAGTGTTCAGGATATTCTCTTTCTGGTAAGGCCGGTTATGCAGAATGTTGTAGGCCGATTGCATAATCTCCTCCCCTCCGGTAGGATAGAGGAACGTAGCATCTAAAATGCCATCTTCAATGAATTGGAGTCCACCGTTAGGCCCGGCAAGTCCATCAAAACCGGTGAACTTCAACTGCTGTTGGGCCGGATGCCCCTGCAGGCTTTCGTAAGCCCCTAACGCCATGACATCGTTATGGGCGAATACCAGATCAATTTGGGGTTGTTTCTGAAAAACGGCCGGAAAACGCTTTTTGGCGACTTCCTTCTCCCACTCGCCTTCCACCTCGGCCACCACTTGAATGTCTTGGAAATTCTTGGTAGCCTCCTGAAAGCCTCTATGGCGCTCCACCGCGGCCGATGTTCCTTTCAGCCCCCACACCTCAATGATCTTCCCTTTCCCGTTCAGCAGGTTGGCGATGTACTCACCAGCCAGTTTCCCGATCTGAAAATTATCGGCTCCCACGTAAGCACTATAGGAAGAAGAACTGATTTTGCGGTCTACCAGAATCACCGGAATTCCTTTTTCGAACGCCTCCTCCACTACCGGTGTGATGGGCTCAGCCTCATTGGGAGAGACAATAAGCAAATCAACCTTCTGGTCAATGAATTCACGGATGTGCTTTACCTGCTCTGCGTTGCTGTTCCGGGCGTCTTTGATTTGCAGGTCAAACTCTGGGTGGAAAGAAGCCTCGCGCAGCATTTCTTTGTGCATGGCTTTGCGCCAGGCATCTCCCTCGGTACACTGGGAAAAACCGATGGTAAACTCTTTGGTTTCCTCTGCCTGGTTACAGGAAACAAAAAGGGAGCTAACCAATAGAAAGAGTCCAAAAACCCACTTCTCAAATGCCTTCTCTTTCATGTAACCTGTGTTTGTGAATTTTTCAGTGGATAATAATCTGAATCCTTCAAAAAGTTTGTTCTCTCCCAAATAAATCTCAATAATATCACCTCTAAAGTACGCTCTTTTGCAGGATTTTCAAATTACTTCCTATAGACTGATCTTGCTAGTTAGGGATAGAATGATTTGGTAAGTGTCTCAACACTGGTTTTAATTGTTGCAAATACTCCTCCAAACTACATGATTATTGCCTACTGACAATTCTCTTCCGGTGGTTCAACTTCAACACTTTACAGCATCAATGAATGAAGTAAAGTAAAGGTATAAGAGTAAGCCACAGGCTGATACAAGACCTCACTGAGTAACCCTCTGCCCCATTAAGGGAAAAGTTCTGATAATGTTAGTTCCTTTAAATCTATCCCACTCAATCCATCTTTTCCATCTGTCAGGTATTCACTGATTCTTCTCTGTACTCCTTTAAAACCAAAATTGGAAGCGGAAACTTTTTGAGAGAACAAGAATGGCGATTGGTTCTTTCAGAGTGGAAAGCCCTATTCCTATTTAGATTTCTGATTCTTTCAATTGTCACTAAAGGGAGCATACCCGTCTTTTGCATAGTTTCTGTAAAGCATTGATGAATTGTGTGCTATGTAGAAAACAATGCCATAAACAGGCAACAGCAGAGGCCCTCTCATTCAATCTTGCCTTCACAAAAAAACCAGTAATGCTTACATATGAAAATTGATTAGAGCTCAACAAGTGCAACCACTTCATCTGTGCATCAAACGCTCACATAACCCACTCATTAATAATTAATTAACCTTACACTACAATAAGTCCAGTCTATACTTTGACTTCGAAAGTTAAAATTTAATCTAACTATATACCTATTTCAACAGGAATAACAGCTTGTTCAACGAAATGTAACTATCCCCTTTAAAACTAGGATTAGCTTTACATAATATTATGAAAATCCCTATCAGAGTCGCTGCCCTGCTTAAACCAACTTTCTCCTGAAGAGTATTGGCGCGGCTAGTATTAATCTTTTCTATCTAATCTTAAATCAAAATCTATGAATGTACTCTTACCTAATGTTGTAAAGGAAAACTCCAGGTGCTACGGGCTCCTGCTCTTCCTTTTCTTCAGCCTCTTCCTAACCGGAGGCGCGTTTGCCCAAAACGCCTATACTGAGGCTGGATTACCACTGCCAACAGTGACATCAGACAAGGATGATTACGCCCCAGGTGAGATCGCCCACATTACGGGTACCGGATGGACTTTAGACCAACAAGTACATGTGGAATTCAAAGAAGAACCAGACTATCCTGATTACCATGTCTATGATGTGGTTGTAGATGCCGATGGTAATTGGAAGATTGATTACCAAGTAGAAGAAAGGCATTGGGGAGTAAAGTTTACGGTTAGTGCAGAAGGTAAAACATCTTCTTTTAAAGAATTTACAACTTTTACAGATGGAGGAATTGCTATAAGTAGCAATTCAGTAACTGCTAGTAGTGTATGTTTAAACTCCATAAATGTTCCAATCCATAGCTTTTCCCTCAATGGCACAAGTAGCGGTGGAACTGTTACAAGTATTAGTTTTACAACTTTTGGGAATTATAAAGCATCAGATATAATCAATTTTAAATTATATTGGACTAGCTCTCCTACATTTCAAACAAACAACCCCCTTGGCACTATAACTTCAATCTCAAGTGCTGGGCCGAAAAGCTTTACTGGACTTAATCATAACACAGGTAATAACTTTCGATACTATTGGATTACCATGGATGTTGCTAATACAGCTACAAATGGAAGCACAATAAGTGTCAATGGAACCCAGCCATCAGATATAACAACAAACGACAGTAAAGACACCAAAACAGGCAGTTCAAATCCAAGTGGATTAAAAACGATAGTGGTACCTTCTATCCCTGTGATTTCTGTTAACTCTTCCACTACATTCTGTGAAGGTGGAAGTGTATTACTGACTGCTTCAACCGCTACTAGTTATCAATGGAATAAGAATGGCCAACCTATTAGCGGAGCAACTTCTAGAACTTATACAGCCACAGAGACCGGCAACTATAATGTAACTGTCACCAATACAAGTGGTTGCTCTGCTACTTCTGCAATTACAGCAGTTACCGAGAATGCCCTACCAACTGCTACAATTACTGGTAATTCATCTTTTTGTAGTGGAGGGAATACAACTCTTACTGTAAATTCTACAGCAGGTGTTGAAACCATCAGCAGTTACCAATGGAATTTGAACGGCACCGCCATCAACGGAAATCCTGCAAAACAACCTAATTACACAGTTTCAAATGCGGGTAGTTATTCAGTCACCATAACAAATAACAAAGGCTGCTCAATCACTTCTCTTGCTTTTGTTGTCACTGTTCAGCCTTTACCAATATCCCCTACAGTTTCAAGTAATGGTCCCTTACTTGCAGGGGGTACATTAAATTTAACTGCTTCTTCAATACCAGGGGCAACTTATAACTGGACTGGGCCAAATGGTTTTACATCATCTCTGCAAAACCCATCTATTTCAAATGTCACTGTTGCAGCCACTGGCACCTACTCAGTCACTGCCACTGTAAATGGATGTACAAGTTTAGCAGGCACAGTAAGTGTAACTATCATCAGCCCAACAATTCTTACCATAGCACATGCTTCAGGAACGTATGGTGAAACAACGACACTTTCTGCCACTCTTAAATCAGGCTCAACATTGTTGGGCGGTAAGACCATTAATTTCTCAATTGATGGCACACCAGTAGGATCAGCAACCACAAACAGTGAGGGTATAGCCAGTAAAACCGTTTCTATTGCTGGTATTAATGCTGCAACAACCGGCTATTCTACTGAGGCAACGTTCGCGGCAGAGGCAAGTTATGCTGCTAGTTCTGCTGCTGGAAGTTTAACTGTTGGCAAAGCAACAGCTTCCCTCTCTTTAGTGGTAGATGATTTAGAACAGACCTTTGATGGTTCACCTAAGACTGTGGGGTACAGCATCAGCCCTGCTGGACTAAGTGGTGTAAGTATAAATTATAGTCAAAATGACATTGCAGTTACTTCACCAATTAATGCAGGCTCTTACATAGTTCAGGCTTCAATCACTAACAACAATTACGAAGCTATCAATGCTACTGGTACACTAGTAATTTCTAAAGCTGAACAAGTGATTAACTGGGCTAACCCCAAGAATATAGTATACGGAACCGCTTTATCTGATACTCAGTTAAATGCCGAAGCTTTAGGAGGAGCAACCTTAAAATACTCTCCTGCTTTAGGAACTGTATTGAATGCCGGTCTTCAATCATTATCTGTTACTGCTGAAGAAACCGACAACCACCATGCCGCCTCTAAAACAGTTAATCTGTTTGTAGACAAAGCCAAAATAGCACTTGAATTTGGCCAACTTGAGTTCACCTATGACGGAAAAGTGAAAGAAGCTACCGCAGTTGCAAAACCTAGTGTAAGCGGTGTAACAGTGAGCGGGTCCGGTACAGATGCCGGTGATTATGCGGTTTCCGCCAGTTTGAAGAATGATAACTATGAAGCCGAACCAATCAATGATATCCTCAAAATTGCTCAAGCAGAAGCCAAAATCTCGGTTGTGGGCAAAACCGTCACTTACGATGGTCAGGCACATGGCGCTTCCGGCGAGGCACTAGACGTGAACGGGGAGGAACTGTCCGGCTTAAACTTAGGTGAAAGCTTTACCAATGCACCAGGTGGTATGGCAAACTGGACGTTTAAAGGAGGCAAAAACTACCAGGATGCAGAGGGCAGTGTAGAAATTACCATCCTTAAAGCTAAACCAGAAATAACGCTTATAGCAGGCAAAGCACCAACCTATGACGGCCAAGCCCATTATGTTGAAAGTGCCTTGGTGAAAGGAGTTAACGGTACAGTTTTAGGAAACGCCACGGTAATCTACAAGCAGGATGCTAACACCATTGAGAATCCAACGGATGCAGGTACCTATGAAGTAACCGCTGACTACGCTGCTAGCACCAACTATGAAGCTGCCGATCAAAAGCTGGGTACTCTCGTGATCAATAAAGCTGCGGCCATTATCGCTGTTGAAGACTATAAGGGTATCTATGACGGGGCTTCTCACACTGCAAGCGGAAACGCAACAGGTGTAGGGGGAGTGGACCTAAGCAAACAACTTGCCTTTTTAACCAGCTACACCAACGCGCCAGGAGGTTCCACCGCCTGGAATTTCCAGGGAGGTACCAACTATCATGATGCTTCCGGAACTGCAAAGGTGACCATTGACAAAGCAAAAGCTACCATTGCCATCAAAGAGTTCAGTGGAACTTATGATGGCATAGCGCACACAGCTACAGGAACCGCAACAGGCGTAATCGGAGAGGACCTCACAGAAAACCTAAGCTTTGCAGCTGGCTACACCAATGTACCAGGCGGCACCACTTCTTGGTCCTTTGACGGGGGCACAAATTACCATGATGAAAACGGTACTGCCAATGTCACCATCCAGCAGAGATCCATAACAGTCTCAGCCAATGCTGGTCAGCAAAAGGTATACGGTTCTAAAGATCCTTCCTTCGCCTTCACACCAAGTGAAGCCTTACTACCAGGTAATATCTTTACCGGTGAGTTAAGCAGAGAAGAAGGAGTAAATGTGGGTAACTATAGTTATGGCTTAGGTACCCTATCTGCCGGAGGCAACTACAGTCTTAGCTTAGCAGGTGAAAATACATTCGCCATCACACCAAAGGCAATCACCATCACAGCCAACCCTGATCAATCCAAGGTATACGGTTCACCTGATCCCGTGTACTCCTATACTCCAAGCGAAAAGCTCTTGCAGGGCAACAGTTTCTCTGGTGCTTTGTCCAGAACTAGCGGGGAAAACGTGGCTACCTATGATTACAAAATGGGAACCCTTTCCGCAGGAGACAACTATACCTTAAGCTTGGCAGAAACAAACACCTTTGCCATCACGGCCAAACTATTGACTCCGCACATCATCGCTGAAAACAAAATCTACGATGGAGGCACCTCCGCTACGTTAAGCAGCAAATCTGTAAGTGGATTAGTGAATGAGGAGACGGCCGTTGATCTGGTAGTAGGAAACGTTTCCTTCGATTCCAAAAAGGTGGGTATTCGTACTGCTACCGCGCGTAATCTTACCCTGAGCGGAACGCAAGCGTCAAATTACATGCTGGCAGAAGGAGCTACTGCCACAGATGAAGCAGAAATCCAGGCTCGTTCACTGACGGTATCTGCCACTGGAATCAATAAAGTATACGATGGCACCACAGCGGCCACGGTTACTTTATCTGACAACAGAGTAGAAGGAGATGTCTTGAACACTGCTTATACCTCTGCCTCCTTTAATGATGCCAACAAAGGCACCAACAAGCCGGTAAGTGTGAGTGGAATTTCTGTGACGGGAGGAGCTGATGCCCTTAACTATGCTCTAAGCAATACAGAAACGGTAACCTCTGCCAATATCACGGCCTTGGCGGTTGTGGTTACGCCTAAACAATCCTACTCGAAACAATACAGCGACCTTGATCCGGTGTTTGAATATGTAGTTTCTCCGGCTATTCTATCCGGTGATGCCTTTACAGGTAAACTAGGTAGAACTACCGGTGAGGCTCCAGCTACATACACCATCACCCAGGGTAACCTTGCTTTGAGCACCAATTATGCATTGACGTTTAGCAATCTAAACAATGCTACTTTAACCATCACCAAGGAAGATGCAATTGCAACCTATACAGGTGCTGTATTTGCCTCCACTTCCAGCGCAACAAGTAATTCTGCTACGGTTACATTGAGTGCTACCATTCAGGATATCTCGGCAGTAGATAACTCAGATACTAACCCCGGTGATATCCGTAATGCAACCGTTTCCTTTGTAAACAGAGAAACTGGCGTTGTTTTGGCCACCGCTCCGGTAGGTCTTGTATCTTCAGGGGATACCAAAACAGGAACAGCAACTGCCAATGTTTCCTTAAGCACCGGCAGTGCTAATTCTGCCACCTTTACCATCGGAATCATTGTGAACAACTATTACAATCGCAACAGCTCCGAGGATAACACTGTGGTGACTGTCTCCAAACCGCTTAGTGACTTTATCACCGGTGGCGGATTCTCCACCCTCACCAATGCAACCGGGCTTATAAAACCGAAACAAGGCACCAAGAACAACTTCGGGTTCAACGTGAAGTACAACAAAGGAGGCACCAACTTGCAGGGGAACATTAATACCATTGTAAGAGGAGAAGACGGAAGAGTGTACCAGGTGAAAGGAAATGTGATGACTTCCCTGGCGGTGGACATCAGCAAAACAACGGCGCACCCTTACCCCACCGCTGTTTTCAATGGCAAGGCAAATATCCAGGATATCACAAACCCTGCTGCTCCAATAGCCATAGACGGCAATGCCACCTTACAGGTAACCATGACGGATGCCGGAGAACCGGGCACCTCTGATAAAATTGGCATTACCGTTTGGAATAAATCGGGTGGCTTATGGTTCTCCGGAAGCTGGAACGGCGTGAAAACAACGGAACAGCTGGTTACAAAAGGCAACCTGAAAGTAAGTAGCAACAGTTCTTTTGGTTCAACTGCAACGGTTACAACAACTGCTACTTCTGCCTCTGTGGCGCAAGAAGTTGAGGTGAAAGAAGCCCGGTTCACTACCTATCCTAACCCACTCACAGACGAAGCTTCCGTTGAGTTTAGTGTGGCCCAGGATGAGGAGTACACCCTGGATGTGTATGACCTGAAAGGCGCCTTAGTAAAACGTCTGCAGCAAGGGGAAGCCGTAGCGGGCGAAACCGTTCAAGCCAAGTGGGATGCCAGATCCGCCAATGTGGGAATGTACATCATCCGGTTAACCACTGGCTCCAAGGTACAAACCTTACGTGTACTGAAGAGATAACCTTTCCTAGCTCAGTAAAAAAGCCTCTTGCTTCTGAAAGCAAGAGGCTTTTTTGTTTTTGTACTACAGACCTGGACATCACGCCAACTAAAACCTGACCCGCTGGATTCAGTATAAAAACAGAAAAGGTATCATTTCATGGAACTACTGAAATTCAAAACCAACCTCCCCAACCAGGAAGCAGTCGCTAAACTTGCTCCCCTGCTGGAAGAAGAAAAAGGCATCAGCCGCTGGGAAGTGGATACAGACAGTGCCGACAAAATCCTGAGCGTGTCTGGGGAGAACTTAAACCCACAAAGCATTGAGAACGCAGTAGCGCAAGCAGGCTTCAAGGCCGAAACCCTGCGGATTCTGGGCCTTGGAGGAGAAGATCTTTAACTCCGGTTTTCCGGTAGTATTTCCCCAACTCATGTAATGCACCTCAACGCTGTTTCAGGCCTGTTTTCCTGAAACCGGGCCTAAAGCACCAGTTGGGTATGCAGCCGCTGAAGGGTTTCCTGGGCATCGGTGCAGAGACCGGGGTGTACGGCCGAGGTTTGTACCACGGTGCTGCGGGTAGCGGTGAGCCACCGGAAACGAGAGGCCAATGGCAGTTGCCCGATAGTGCCCCCGTTCTTCCCACCGGCGCAGACCCGTTCAAACGCTTCCAGCCTTTCGTATAACTCAGTTAGGTCCAGGTCGCAGTTGAAGGAACGGAGCCGGTCCTGGTTCAGGTGAAAGGTAGTCTTGAGGAAACGCTGGGCCGGGCAATAAAGAATGACACCCACATTGAGAAACTCTTCGCGTTCTACGCACGGCACCACCCTTAGAACGGCGTACTCAAATAAGTGCTTTTCTTGCATTCTGTGCTTCTTTGACAAAAATTTCTGAATGGGCCAAGCGGGTTTCCAGGAATTGGGCATACACCTGCCGATGCTCCTCTACTGTGGCAAACGGCGAGTCACCGGTTAACCAGTCCTCCGGGATCAAAGATACAATGGATTGAATCCGATCCGAAGTTAGAATAGATTTGAATTCTGCGTCTACGGTTTCCAGCTCGGTGGCGCGGGGCAGCAGCACGTGGTCTTTCACCTGCACAAACGGGCGCTTGGCCTGCTCCTGCCAGTTCTGCCAGTTATGGTGGAAGTAAAAGGACGCCCCGTGGTCAATAAGCCACAGTTCTTTGTGCCAGACAAGCATGTTGGTGTTGCGGGCCGTGCGGTCTACGTTGGTGATGAGGCAATCCAGCCAGACAACCTGGGAGGCCAATCTTGAATCAACGGTGTTCACGATGGCGTCAAAGGTGATGGCACGGGAAAGGTAATGCAGCCCCAGGTTGAGCCCTACGCTGAACTGCAGCAGATCCTGGATTTCCTCATCGGGTTCGGCCCTGCCAAAGCTCTCATCCAGTTGCGCGAACACAATCTCGGGAATCCGGAAGCCCAGCAGGCGGGCAATCTCCCCGGCCACCAACTCGGCAATGAGCGCCTTTACGCCCTGCCCGGCTCCCCGGAACTTAAGTACATACAGAAACTCATCATCGGCCTCAATTATGGCGGGCAAAGAACCACCCTCGCGCAGCGGAGTGACATACCGTACCACATTGACAGCCCTGAGTTCGGGTTGGGTATCCTTCATAACTGGTAATTCCTCTGTTTTCAAGAGCCAGGGAAAGAGGTTGTAACTCATTCCCGGCGGCATAGGCGGAGCAATCTCACCCCAGCCTCAAAGGGCGAGGCAAAGGTAGCCGATTCTCCTGAACCTGTAGGGCCTTTTACGGGAATTAGTCTTCTAAGAGCCACTGGTAGGCGGCGTCTTTGTCAAAATGGACTTTGATGGGCTTGGCCGATGGGGCCTCTGGCGCCACGGGCTTTTCATACACCTTGGTAGGGTTGGTCATGACAAAGCACTCAGGAGCCATCACAATTGCGAATTTCTTGAGTTGCTGGGAGCTGAACAAAGGAGCCATGTTCTGAACCAACCAGGCCTGGTTTTCTGGCAGCATGGACTTGATCCGCTGGGCATCGGTGAGCCAATACCTCACTCCTTTCATCTGAGCCAGATCAATGGCCAGGCGGTAAGCGTTCCGGAATTGCTCACTGGCGGGGTGCTGCAGAAAAGAGAGCTGCAGCACGGCAGCCTCCTTGCTCAGTTTAATCTGGACCACCTCCTCCTCGTAGACGGTTTCCAGGGTGAGCGTCATCAGTTTTTCGGCTCCCGACAATTCCATGCCTTTACTCCTTTCTAGAACAAGGTTAGATACTTACCTGTACTCCCGCTTTGGGCAAAAGTTTCCCTTGATTTTACCTAAAATAGGCTGAAAACGGCAATTCTAAGCTATTTTTCTACTTATTCTTTTTCCCCTTCCACTTTTTCACCGCTTTCTCTTTTTCCTTCTCGGTTTTCAGCTTGGTGAACTCGGCATCGGGCAGGGAAATGGCGTAATACGCCGAGGACAGAATGGTCAGGTTTTCGTCAAAGTCATACTCCAGATTCAAACTCAGATGCTTGTTGGGGTTGAGCACATACTCCTCGCCTACTTTGTCAAACACCTGGAATTCGTATTCTCCATCCGGAGTAGGTTTGGCGCTGGCGCGGGCCAGGCAATCGCCGGTGATCACCAAAGGCGTTTCCAGCTCTTCTTCGTAGGAAAACTCCTGAAAGTACTTTCCATCTTTTCGGCTGGTGAGGTATTCCACGGTGTCCAGGTACACCTCCACGTCTTTATGCTTACTGTCTTGCTTTGTCCCGATGCCCAGAATATTGCCTACAACTTTCATACTCTTCTTACGCTTGTTTTAGCCTCTTGGTGATACCAGTGCATACCAAAGGCTGGTCTATTGCGCGTAAAGGTAAGCGATCAGGCGGAAATTAAGTGACCCGCCGCTGATTCTCACCAAAACCACCCTTTCCGTTTTGAGGCTAATTCCTGAAATACAGCCTTTAAACAGCACCTAAGCCAATTAGTTGTACCGGCCTCTCCGCTGTGGGTCTTCCAGGAACAGTTGCAGGAAAATCTTCTGGTCGGTGATCACGGAGCGTTGGGTAGGATATTCCTCCAGTCTGCGGTTGGTGGTGTAGCCGAAGTGCTCATAGCCCAAACTCACGTTCTTGAACAGCCTGACCGTCACCCGCGGCCGCACAATACCGATGGAGTTATTTCCTTCCAGCCCTTCAAAGGTGTTGAGCCAGTAATGGTAATACACAAACGCCAGGGAAGCGTAGCGGCTCAGGCTCAGGGTGCTTTCCAGTTTGGCGTGCAAACCCGTGGTGTACACGTAATCGCGCAGGCCGTTCTGGTCTGGCGCAAAACGGGTGCTGTTGCCCGCCAACGGAATCACGCCCAGGTGCACGTTATTGTAGAAGTTCAGTTGCTTGGTAAGCGGCAAACGCGTGAACAAACCTCCGCCAAAGCCCAGCGCCCCTAAGTCAAAGTTGCGGGTGTTCCAGTAGTCATAGTACTGGAACAAACCAGTCAGCACCGACAGCTTACCCAACTGCCCATTCTTCCCGAACAGGATGCCGTACCCGGTAATGTTGTTGATGGTACCTCCAACGGTGTCATTGGCGCCTTTGCTGAACTCGGCGCGTACCCTGAAAATGTCAAACGGCTTGCGGCGCTGCTTTTCAAACGGATTGCCGTAGTCTAACTGCACATTCAGCATGGCCTTGTTGCGCCCCAAACCAAAGACATCGTCCTGCTGGTCGTTCAGGCGGTGCACCCCGGCAAACAAGGTGATGTTGACCGGTTCTTTCTCGTACACTTCTTTGTTGGTGACCTGAAAGGTTTTGCCCTGTAGCAGGCGGTTCAGTCCCCGCACCGGGTTCACCAAACCAGCCGCTATTTCCCTTACCACGCGCTCCCGGCCGCGGGTGCGATCATCCAGAATGTTGGAACTCAGCCGGTACAGGATTTCGCCCAGGGCAGCTCCGTTGAGCGGCGTGTATACCATGTCATTGTAAGAGGGCAAGGTATTCTCCCCGAAGTATTCCCAGGTAAGACTTCCGCCCACCGCAAAAGGCAACGACTGCCAGTAACTGTAGCCCTGGCTGCGCGCGGCGTTGAAATACAGAGTTCCCTGGTACGGGTGCCCAATGAAGTTGATGCCAAACTCATCGGTGTCCCACTCGGGTTTAGAGCGCAGGTTTGTTTTCCAGGTGCTGGGGCTCACGTAGCCGTACTCTGCCTTGGCAACATATCTGTTGAAGCCCATGAACACGGCGTTGATGCCCACCACCTGAGCAGCGGGTTTCCAGATGGGCTGCCGTTTGTTGTACTCGGTGTCATCGTTAAGCAGGTCGCCGTACTTGTTGAACAAAGTGGTGTCCAGCAAAAAGGAGTTGGTGGGTTCGGTTCCGCCCAGAGAATCCCTGAACAGGTTTGCTTTGCGTTCTTTGATGCGTTGCAATTGCTCCTCCCGGGTGCCCCTACCGGGTTTAACTGAGTCTGGAGCAGTGATCACCTGGGCCTGTAGCAAGCTTACCGACCACAGGCAGAAGAAAACGGTATAGATGTATCTCATGGTTTGCCTAAACAGGTGCCAGAGCGGAAGGGGTGAATTGCCTCAATAATGGGGCACTTCCAGCGTATGTCTCTGTACCTACACGCGTCATACGGCAAAACCTACAGAAAAGTGGTACTTTCCGAAGGCACTCCTCAGGCAAACAACTCTAGTTTTACTACCTACAAACCTGTTTTAATCTTATTTTCAGGAAAATAGCTCCAAAACAAACAGTTTATTCCAGCCTACAATTAAGCCGAGCTACCTCAGCAATGAACCCCGGTTTACGCCTGTTTGTTGTTCTGGCAAACCTACTATGCCTTGTATGCTTCGCTGGATAGATGTAATCAAATATGCCAAATACAGCAACCCCGAGCCGCACCTGCGGGTGGAGAAAACCGAGAGAGAATGGCAGCAGCAACTCACCCCGAAGCAATACCAGATCCTACGCCTGAAAGGCACCGAGTCGCCTTACCGGAACGCCTATTGCAAATCCTATGAACCGGGGGTGTATGTCTGTGCCGGTTGCGGCACCCCGCTGTTCAACTCCACCGAGAAATACCACGCCATTTCCGGCTGGCCCAGCTTTACCCAACCCATCTCCAAAGGCGCTATCAAATATCTCTTCGATGACAGCCATCGCATGCAGCGGATAGAGGTGCAGTGCAACGCCTGCGATGGCCACCTGGGCCACGTTTTCCAGGACGGTCCAGAACCCAGCGGCCTGCGGTACTGCATCAATTCTGAAAGTATGCTCAGGCTAGAGAATACTACGGAAGCTATAGGCGATAAAGCTTGACTTCCTTCTGGGAAGGGCCTACTTACGCAAGCCACCAGGTGCACCAGACCTCCAATATCCTTAGGATGGGATATAACCCAAACCCTCGCTCGCCTCTGGCGAGTGTGCGTCATGGTGCGGCCTCTGGCCGCTAGGTACTTGTGGCAAAACAATTCCCCCATAGCGGCGAGACGCCGCCCTATAACCCACACTCGCCAGAGGCGAGCGAGGGGAATATGACACTCACAACTCAAATAGGTCCTATAAAAACAAAAATCCCCATGCGCCACCTCACCGGTGAACATGGGGATTCTTCTTTCATCTGTTTCAAGCCCGATTTTAACTAATAGAGCCTAAAACGCTTTAAGCTTATTTCTTGGTGCTGGCTTTAGCACCGGTGGCTTTCTGGCCCGGTACCGGGAAACCACGGTCGCGCATGAGGGCGTCAATCTTGGCGTCACGGCCGCGGAACAGACGGTACGCCTCGGCGGGGTCCATGGAGTTACGCGGGGCAAACAGGTATTTCACCAGTTTGGCGGCCACTTCTTTGTCATAGAATCCGCCCGGGGCTTCTTCAAAGGCTTCTGAAGCGTCTGAGGTCAGTACATCGGCCCACAGGTAACCGTAGTAGCCGGTGGCGTAGCCTTCGCCGGAGAACACGTGCGTGAAGTGTGGTGAGCGGTGGCGCATCACAATCTCCTTAGGCATGTTCAGGGCGGCCAGCGTTTCGCGTTCAAACTTGTCGGGGTCCAGGCCGGTTGGGTCTGGCACGGTGTGGAACTTCATGTCCATCAGCGCGGAGGCCAGGAACTCGGTCGTCTCGAAGCCTTGGTTGAAGGTGGCCGCTTTCTTGATTTTGGCTACCAACTCCGGCGGCATCACCTTGCCGGTTTTGTGGTGTTTCAGGAACTGGTTGATCACCCGGTCTGTAGACAGCCAGCGTTCCAGCAACTGCGAGTGGAACTCAGTGTAATCGCGCACGCCGCCGTTAAGCGTTGGGTACTTCACGTTAGACGCCAGAAAGTGCAGCGCGTGACCAAATTCGTGGAAAAACGTGGTGGCATCGTCCCAGGAAACCAGTACGGGCTCACCCGGCGCGGGCTTAATGAAGTTGGAGTTGTTAGACGCCAATACCGTTTGTTTGCCGTTGAAGGTGGTGTGGCTGCGGTACGGCGACGCCCAGGCCCCGGAACGCTTGCCCGTACGCGCGAACGGATCCAGATACCACAACCCGATGTGCTCGCCGGTGGTTTTATCCGTCACTTCCCACACTTTCACGTCCTCATGGAAGACCGGCACCGAACCGGCTGGCACTGGTTTGAACGCGAAATTGAACAGCTCCCCGGCGGTGTAGAAGATGGCCTGCGTCAGGTTGCCCAGTTCCAGGTACTGCTTTACTTCGTCAGAATCCAGGGCGTACTTTTTCTTGCGCACTTTCTCGGCGTAGTAGCGGTAATCCCAGGGCGCGATGGTGATCTTGGCGCCGCTGGAGTTGGCAATGGCCTGCATGTCTTTCACCTCTTCCTTCACGCGAGCCAGGGCTGCAGGCCAAACGGCTTCCATCAAGGCCATGGCGTTTTTGGGGTTCTTGGCCATGCGGTTCTGCAGACGCCAATCGGCGTAAGTTTCGTAGCCTAGCAGTTTCACGCGTTCATCGCGCAGCTCCAGAATACGGGTGATGTTCTTGTTGTTGTCGTTCGCATCGCCGTTGTCGCCGCGTGAGTAATAGGTGTTCCAGACTTTCTCGCGCAGGGCCCGGTTATCAGAATAGGTCAGGAACTGGTCCATAGACGAGCGGGTGTTGGTCACGGCGTACTTATCGGGCTGGCCGTGGTCCGCAGCGGCTTTGGCGGCGGCTTTCACGAAAGACTCGGGCAAACCGCTCAGTTGGTCTTTGGTGAAATAGGTCACGTACTTCTCCTCATCGGCCAGCACGTTGTTGCCGTAGGCCGTGTACAAAGAAGAAAGTTCTTTGTTGATAGCGGCGTAGCGCTGCTTGGCCTCAGGGCTCAGGCCGGCGCCTTCCATGGCGAAGTCTTCGTAGATCAACTGCACCACGCGCTGCTGATCGGCGGCCAAAGGCGTTTTCTGCGACTGGTCATACACCGTTTTGATGCGCTCAAACAGCTTGGTGTTCTGCGAGATCTTAGACCGGAAATCAGAGATCTGCGGGGCCAACTCGGCCTGGATCCTGCGGAACTCCGGCGTAGACATGTTGCTGCCCCAGATGCCGTAGTAAATGAAGGCTCTGCTCAGGGCCTCGCCAGCTTTCTCATAAGGCACAATGGTGTTCTCAAACGTGGGCGCGGCGGGGTTATTAGTGATGGCGTCAATATCTGCTAAGTGCAAGGCCATGCCTTTCTCCATAGCAGGCTTCAGCTCGGCCAGGTTCATTTTATCGAACGCCGGAACTCCGCCGTAAGGACCCGTCCACTCGGCTAGCAGGGGATTATCCAAAGTCTCTTTCATTTGGGTAGCGGCAGGAGCAGGTGTAGCGGTGGTGGTGGCGGTTTGCTGCGGCTGCGTGGAGGTACAGCCCACCATGGCCAGCATCACCATGAAACTGGGCGCCTTGCCAACTGGTAAAAATTGTTTACTCATGATAGGGGTTAGTCTCAGCAGAAGATTTCTTTTTGCTTCTGCTCATGTAACAAACCCTCAAATTACTGAAAAATTGTGGAAAAGCGGTAAGTTGATGCCAGTAATTGGTCTACAGAACCCCATCAGGCAAGCTGGTAAGAGGCTAATCACCAGCTTTCAGAACCGATTTCAAGGCTTCGGTGATTTCCCAAACTACCTGCTGCCATACCCTTTCCTCCCCATCCAGAAAGAACTTCTGGTTTACCTCCAGCTCAAAACCCGCGTATTGGTCCGGGCCAAACTTGCCTCTTAGGTACGTAGGAAACCCATCGGCCACGCCGGGGTAAGGTTCATTGTACATCACCTTCCGCTCAGGGTTCAAGTCATGCAGACTGTTTTTCAGTTCCCGGGCAAACGTTTCCTCCAGGGCCCTATCGGGGTCAAACAGAATCCCAATCTCTACCTCGCGCACCTCCCCTTCCAGGGCCGGGGTAAACGAGTGTACCGCCAGGTGCAAGACCTGGTACCCCGCCTTGATTCTATCCTGTATTCTTTGCTCTACTTTTTGCCGATGCGCGAAATAGTACTCTTCCAGAATAGCCTGTTTCTCCTGGTCTGGAAGGTGCCGGGTGTACTCAGAGAAAAGCTCATCGGTTCCCAGAGAGCGGTTGCCTTCTACCAGCAGGCGGGAAGTGGTCATGATAGAAAGAGGCACTTCCAATTCTTTGGCCAGGTGCCTGGCCAGGCGCAAGGCACCAAAATCAATGGCTTTGTGGGAGAACAGCACCTCTTCCTTTCCTTTGAAAAGGTGCAGGTACTCCTCAGGGATTACGTTGCCGGCGTGCTCGCAGGAAAGAAGACAGAAAATAGCCATGGCAAGGGAGTCAAGGTGAGGCCTGTTTCAGGGCTGTTTTATAGAAAACGGCTCTGAAACGAATAGTTTGACGTGATTTCTGAAGCAGGGTTGGACTTAGGTGGAAAAGGCAAGGGTACTGCCCTCTTCCGTAACGTTCAACTGCACAAAAGCCCCCAGAATAAGTGCCTTGTTTATTTTCCCGTGCCCGGCCGGAAACCCGAAACAAACCGGGAAATCGTACTCTTTTACCGCATCCAGCACAATCTCCTCGGGGGTTTTGCCAAACGGCGGCTCGTCTTCTTCAATGTCAATCAAATGGCCCACCACCAGTCCTTTCACATACTCAAATTTCTGGGCTTTTTTCATGGAGGTGAGATAGCTGTCTAGCCGGAATTTGTGTTCGCCCACTTCTTCCAGGAACAGGATTTTGCCGTTGGTGTTCACCTCAGAGATGGTACCCTTGGCATTGCACAGCACACTGGTAGTGCCGCCCACCAGCGTTCCCTCTGACGAGCCCAACCGGTTCAGCGGATGGGGTTTTACCGTGTATTTCAGTTCTTCCCCAAACAAGGCTTTCCGGAGGCTTTCCCAAGAAGAGGCCTGGTATCCGGCTTCCAGATCGGCGGCCATGGTAGCGTGGATGGAAGCGGTCCCTAACATGCCCTGCACGTGGCTGTGCAGGAACGTGGTGTCACTGTATCCCACCAACCATTTGGGCTGATACTTGAATTGGTTGAAGTTCACTTTGTCTATGATCCGAAGGATTCCGTACCCGCCCATGGTCTGCAATACGGCTTTGAGCTCAGGGTTATCCAGCATGTGCTGCAGATCTTTCTGGCGGAGTTCATCTGGCCCCGCGAAACTGCCTGACCGGGGCCCCACGGTTTGACCCAGAACCGGTTCCAGTTTCCACTCTTTGAGAATCTCCACCAGTTTGTCAATGTACTCCTGCTCGGTGAAGTTACTGGTACTTAACACGCCAACTTTATCACCTGCTTGCAGGAACGGAGGTATAATCATAGGTATGCTCTTTTTCCACGGGAACGGAAGATTCTGCCGCTAGTTTTGCCCTCCGCCAAAATCACGTACTTACCTAGGCCAGTTTATGGGTTTCTACTGAAAGTACGTACCAGCCATTTAAGCTCTCAGGTCCTCCTTAGTTTTAAGAGAATTCATAAAAAACACCCCAGAAACAAAACTCCGTCTATGTTCTTTTAGGTCTTGCCACTCTCTCGCCCTTGGTTGCCTGAGAAGAAAGAATCTGTAGCTTTGCCGCCGTTTTAAGGGTTGTTTTCTGAAAGGGGGCTCAAAACCGCCTTTCAGAAACGAAAGTTTAATCTGGTTCAATGCACAAAGCCATGAAGGTTCTGGTTTCGGTTTGTTTGCTCTTGTTTGTTTCTTCGGCTTGTGTCAGGACCACTTCCTCCGGAAGCCAGGACACGCAAAGTACCCAGGCGGTTGAGAAACTGGAAGATGCCTGGATGCAAGATCTGGTAAGCAAAGACACCGCCGCATTGTCTAAAATTCTGGCGCCGGAATTCACCCTGAGCGGCAGCAGCGAGGAAAGGGAAACCCGAGAGCAGTACCTGCAAACATCGGCTATGCCTACCAGAAACCTGCAGCCCCTGAAACTGGAAGACCGGCAATTTAAGGCCTATGGCCAAACGGTAGTCTCCACGGGCAAAACGGAATACGCGGGCACCTGGAAGGACAACGCTTTCAGACTGCCGGTGCGCTACACCAACGTGTATGCCCGCCTGAACGGCACCTGGCAAGTAGTATCAGCACATTTGAGCATTCGCCGCTAATTCAATGCCGCTGAAGAGCAAAGTACGCGGCTACATGAATTAGTTTAAGCCGAAAACTGAAAAACCGGCCTGAAAACACCTTTAAGATAATTTAGCACAAAGCAAACACCGGAGAAGTTGGTAGGAGAAGAGGGAAAGAACCTGACCGTTGCCGAACGGAACGGCATTAACATCAAGAACGAGCGCTCACTGCACGCGGGCCTGAAGCAATGGTACGCCCAGCCGCACGATAGGTTTGAGGTACCTGTTGGTGGGTTCATCATTGACCTGGTGCGGGGTCAGCAGTTAGTCGAATTCCAGACCCGCAACTTTACGGCCATCAGGCCCAAGCTGCAATCCCTCCTGAAAGAACATCCAGTGCACCTGGTGCATCCCATCACTTTCGAGAAATGGGTGGTGCAGGTAGATGCCAAGGGAACCTCCGTCCTCTCCCGCCGAAAATCCACGTACCGCGGTGCCCTGACTGATATTTTTGAGGAACTGGTCCGCATCCCCGAACTGGTGACGCATGCGGCCTTCACCCTGGAGTTCCCGTTTATCAGGGAAGAGGAAATCAGGTGCCGCGACGGTAAGGGCAGCAAATGGCGTAAAAAGGTGAGCATCAAAGACCGCAAACTACTGGAGGTGGTGAGCACGCATACCTTTACCTGCGCCCAGGATTTCCTGCAATTTCTCCCGCCGCACCTGCCGCAGCCCTTCTCCAACAAAGACCTGGCAAAAGCCCTTTTGTTGCCGTTGCACCGTTGTCGCCAGATCACGTATTGTCTCCGAAAGATGGGCGCCCTGGAAGTAACCGGCAAAAAGGTAAACGAGCTGTTGTTCAGCATTACTAGCCATGAGTGATCTAGCCCACCTGAGAAGAAGGCTTGGTAGCGGTGCATCAAAAAGGGTGTTTTGAAGCTCGTTTCTTAAAACCAGCCGCAAAACACCCTTTACAGTGCCGCAGAGAAGAAGGTAACTATTGCCGCGCGGTGAGTTCCAGCAAGGAGATGGTGTATTCTTTAGTAGAGCTGTTGTAGGAAAAGCTGTATTTCATGGGGTACAATCCCGATTTCTGGTAAGCCGTAGGTTGCGGAATGCTGATGGTTTCTGAGTTCATGGTTTTCAGGCTATTGAGATACGCCAGGGTGAACATGGGCTCATGGAAAATAAAGGTCCCATCCAGTGATCCGTACAGGAAGTTTCTGGCAAACTGGCCCGGTGCATTGTTCTGGTCGGTGACATCAATCCAGTGGGCCCCCATGGCCGGCACAATCCCTGGGGTTAAGATGTAATTGGGTGGGATAAACTGAGAAGCTGGCTGTTCATCCATGGCAACGTCCCCTTCAATGTCAGAAACTTCATCCTCAGAGAGCATGTAGAAGTGGGCGTCAAAGTGGGGCACATCATAATTACCGAAGGGCGGGTGCCCCTCAGGGTTCCAGTCCAGCATCACGTGGTCATACAGGGTCTGGTCTGCCTGCGCTGGCAAAGGCAAGGTGTACATCCGCATGCCGTTCCCCAGGTTGGTGACCGCTCCCTCTGAGAGGGTGATGCCCACAGAGGTAGGCACCCCGGCATCGTTGGTGGTTACCCAGGCTCTGCCGGTGCCTTGCCCAACGGTAACAGGCATCCCATAATGCGTGCCCGCCAGGTCCTCCTCCTCGTCATCGTCACTGCAGGAAGAAAACAAAAATAAGGCTGCCAGAAAGGATGCTCTGAGCACCGTTTCGGTGAAAGTAAGCATTTGTTTCATGTTTGAGATTTTCACTTGATGGAAGGATGCACCTATGCCTTAACACCTTCAGAAGTGGCATTGTAAGAATTGGCAGCAACCCTGTTCAATGGAGGCAAATGCAGGACGCACAGACACGTCTGAAGAGGAAGGCAAGGCTCCTGACCGGAGGAGGGCGGATAGTACCGGGGGACTAATCTGATAATGCTGGACTCCAAAAAAGAAGGGAGGTCAACCGGAGCACGCCTGGAAGGCCCATCTTTCCAACGCCCCTGCCTCCACTTCCAGAAATCTATTGTATGAAGATAGCCAACCCCTCGCTTTTATACAAGTTCAGGGCTCACTCATTCCTTTACAATTCCATGATGGAGGAAGGTTAGAGTAACATTTCGGGCAAAAAGCAGGAGCCCTTCACAGGTTTTCGGGCAGAAGTTCTGGCTTTGGTACCCGTAGGCAATAACCTGAGGTGCCCCAAAAAAGTAAAACCAAACTCACCGGTTTCACCACCTAACTAGCAGAGCATTGGTTTCCAGAAGTCTTACGTTTCTCCTTGTCTTCATCACTGTGGTTGGCTGTAGCCAGAAAAGCCACAAAACTCCCGGTCTCATCACCAGCAAAGCGATGGTGGTTTCCGCCCATCCCTTAGCTTCCCAGGTGGGAGCCGAGATTCTCAGCCGCGGCGGCAATGCCATTGACGCAGCCATTGCGGTTCAGTTTGCGCTAGCCGTGGTGTACCCAGATGCGGGCAACATTGGTGGGGGTGGGTTCCTGGTGCTACGGCAGAAGGACGGCTCGGTAGATGCCCTGGATTACCGCGAGAAAGCTCCCGCCGCGGCGCACCGGGACATGTACCTGGACCAGGAGAAAAACGTGATAGAGGACCTTAGCGTGAAGGGGCATCTGGCCGCCGGGGTGCCCGGCACGGTAGATGGTATGGTGAAGGCCCACGAAAAATACGGCAGCATGCCCTGGCGAGACCTGGTGCAGCCCGCCATTGTACTAGCGGCCAAGGGTTTCCCCCTCACCAAAAAAGAAGCCAAAAAGCTGAACCAGCAACGAGCCGATTTCCTGAAGTACAACACTCAAAGACCCTCGTTTATCTTGCAGCACCGCTGGCACGAAGGCGATTCTCTCTACTTCAAGGATCTGGCGCGCACCCTGGAGCTGATCAGAGACAAAGGCAGAGCGGGCTTCTACGAAGGCCCCACCGCTAATCTGCTGGAGGCGGAAATGAAACGCGGCAAAGGCCTTATCACCAAAGCCGATTTAGCCGCCTACCAATCCGTCTGGAGAACTCCTATCTCGGGCCAGGTAGGTAAGTACAGAATCATTTCCATGCCTCCTCCATCCAGCGGCGGCATCGCCCTCATCCAACTGCTCACCATTGCCCAGGACTATCCTCTCCCAGCCTGGGGCTGGAACTCGGTAAAATCGGCGCACCTCATGATTGAGGCCGAGCGGCGGGTATACGCAGACCGGGCCAAGCATCTAGGCGATCCTGATTTTTACAAGGTTCCCGTAGCTGGACTGCTGGACACGGCCTACATCCGCCGGAGAATGTACGGATACTCCCCCGGCGAAGCCACCGACAGCGACGATGTGTACCCTGGCATTCCCGCTCCACCCGAAAGCCCCCACACCACCCACTATTCCATTGTAGACACCCAGGGAAACGCAGTCTCCGTGACTACCACCTTGAACAGCAGTTTTGGGTGCAAAGTATTTGTGGCCGGGGCCGGGTTCCTGCTCAACAACGAGATGGATGATTTCAGCGCCAAACCCGGTTATCCCAACACCTACGGGCTGGTGGGCGAAGAAGCCAACGCCATTGCCCCCGGCAAACGCATGCTCAGTTCCATGACTCCCACCATTCTGGAGAAAGACGGCAAGCTGTACATGGTCATCGGGGCCATGGGCGGTTCTACCATCATCACCACCGTGTACCAGATCATCCAGAACGTGACAAGGTTTGGGTTCACCATGCAGGGAGCTGTCAGCGCCGGCCGGTTCCACCACCAGTGGCTCCCGGATTGGGTATTGGCCGAGTGGGGCGCACTTGGCCCGGGCACCGGTGTGGGTCTCTGGGTCAAAGGGCATAAGATTGCCCCCAAATACGGCGGCATCGGTCGGGCAGCTGGTATCCTGGTTTTGCCCGACGGAAGATTAGAAGGCGGTGCAGATCCCCGGGGAGATGATGCAGCGGCTGGGTTTTAGGGCTACTTTCCAGGAAAAAGCCTTAAAACCTGATTGACTTACTTTCAAAGTCAACTACCCTCTTTTACCTCGCTCGCCTCTGGCGAGTGTGAGAAATAGGGCGGCCTCTGGCCGCGTTGGGGAAGAACTTTGCTTGTAATAAGTGCCTAGCGGCGAGACGCCGCCAGATAACTTACACTCGCCAGAGGCGAGCGAAGGGGGAGTAGAAAAAGTCCATTTTAATCCATTCAGAAAGCAGCCCCAAAGCTACCAACCACTTCAACTCAACCTCAGGCCGCTTCCTCGCTGGTAACGGCGTAGGCTTCTTCAGAAGAGCGGTCCATTTTGAAAAACAGGCGGGAAATAGGAATCAGCATAATCCCGGCCAAGGCGAACGCCATAAAAGACACCTTTAGGCTGAACGCGTGCGCCAGGTACCCGATCATGGGTGGTCCGATCAGCATGCCCACAATCCCGAAGGTGGCGATTAATGAAATAGCAATGCCCGGGGAGTATTTCTTGGAGGTTCCGGCCAGGGTGTAGGTCATGGGGATTACGGCGGCGGTACCGAAACCCACCAGGGAGAACCCCAGCATGGCGGGCCAAAAGCTTGGGAACAGGATGGCCAGGCTGATGCCGGAAAAAATCAGCAGGGCACTCAGAATGTAGGTAGTGGGCATGCCCAGCCGTTCAATGATACGGTCAGACATAAACCTGGAAAGCGCCATAAATGCCATGAAAATGAGATAACCGGCGGTAAATACCTCTTCTTTCACTACTTGCTGGAAGTAAATGCCGCTCCAGTCAAACATGCCTCCCTCGCACACGGCCGCAAAGAACACCAGCAAGCCTAAAAACAGGATAAACGGATCTGGTTTGCCCAGGGCCAGTTTGTTACCCGAGGCAGAGGTATCGTTCCGGAGCAGGTGCCGGAAAGAGAACACCGTAGCCACCACACTGATCACCGATACAACAATCAGGTGCGTGGTGATGGGCACCTCCATTGAAATCAACAAAGTAGAGAATCCTACCCCCACAATGCCGCCGGTGCTCCATAAGCCGTGGAAAGAACCATTGATTTTCTTCTCAAACTGCTTCTGCAAGGTAATGGCCTGGGTGTTCACCGAGATGTTGAAGATGCGCATGCTCAGCGAGAACAGGAACAAAGCCATAACTAACGTAGCCGAGGTAGTAGCAAGCCCGATAAACGAAAGGCAGATAGAATTGATAAGGAACCCGATGGTGAGTGGAATCCGGGTTTCAAACTTTGAGACCAGCCAGCCTGAGAGAGGAAGCCCTATTAAGGAACTCACCGGCATGGTCAAAAGAATGGTGCCTAACTCAGCCTCGTTCAGGTCAAGGGCAGATTTGATGGTAGGTATTCTGGAAGCCCAACTGGAGAAGTTAAACCCGGATAAAAAGAAGAACAGGCTCAGGGATACCCGTTGGTTCTGAAGTGACTGCATGATGGTAAAGTAAGGACGCAAATATGCGCGATTTTATGTCCGGTTCAGGTACGAACTCCTTTGTTCGTACCTGAACCGGAACATTTGGTTGCCCAAAACTGAATTATGAGGGATGTAACTGTCTGTCAAGTGCCCGATGGATACAGATCGGGCGGCTCATTCCGGACTGTGATGGTCTCAATAGGACGCAGCGCCCGGGTACTGTCCAGGTAAATAAAGGCATCGTAGCGCTTAGGAATCACAGAGGGCACGTAGTTGCCCAGATGCTCCAGTTTAGGATTGTACACTACGCCAATGGCCCTATGCCCTACCGGACGGCTCAGGACTTTGTTCTGGGCCAGGTCTTTTGAGAAAATGATTTTGTCTGTGGGGCTTAACTGGTGCAGGATATGCTCCCAGCTGCCCGGCGTGGCCGGTGGCACCTGGATAGTTTTCAGGGGTGCTCCCCAGCTGCCGGCGGCAATCACCGTTCCCCGATGCGACCCGAACCCCACAATAAACACGTTCTCCTCGCCGTATTCCTTCCGGACCAACTGGCCCACGTTCACCTCGCCGGTGCTCGCCATATCGGTATACCGGGCGTCTCCTACGTGGGTGTTGTGTTCCCAGATAATGGCTTTGGAAGTAGGCCCGTGAAAGTCCAGCAGGCGTTTGAGGGTTTGGGCCATGTGGTTGTCACGAATGTTCCAGGAGTCGGTGTTGCTGCTCACGGCGGCCCGGTAGTACCGCTCCCCGTTCAAAGCCACCAACGCGTTTTGCTCGGCTACAAACTGGGCTTCGGTCTGGGGTGTTTCGGTTCCCTGGCTCTTTTTCTGAATCTCACGCCAAAGCCGGCTGGTTTCGGAACGGCAGTTGGCGCTCGCCCGGGCTACGGCTTCGGCGTACTGCATGGCATCGGCACTGAAAGGCTGGAAACACTGGTGCACCTCGCGGGCGGCTTTCACCAGCGAGGGATCGTTTTTCACGTGCGGCATCAGCTCGGTCATAGATTCCCACAGGCAATACACATCCAACCCAAAGAAGCCTACCTTCTCGGCGGCGGGTTTGTTCTGGTTGTAGCCATTGAGCCAGGTCACCAGAGAAGCCACCTCGTAATTGCCCCACATCCAGGTAGGCCAGCGGTTGTATTGCTCCAGCAAGATCACGGCCGCCGTACTATCCCGTTTAGGTCCCTTGATGAACTGGTTTACCCGGTAAGAATCGGCCCACTCTCCTTCCACGGCCACAAAGTCAAAGCCTTTCTCCTGCATGAGCCGTCTGGTAATGGCCGCGCGCCAGGTATAGTACTCCGATGTGCCGTGCGAGGCTTCCCCCAGCAACACTATGCGGGCGTCACCAATCTGCTGCAGCAGCACATCCAGGTCTTTCTCGCTCCGCAAAGGGTGATTGGGAATCCTGAGGGTGACGGCTTTGTCATTCTTCTTGTTTCCCTGGGCTGCGGCTTGCTGCGGAGAGGCCTGTTTGCAGCCAACCCAGAACAGGGCAAACAGTAGCAGAAACCAGCAGCATCGGGTTTGTTTCTTCCATTTATTCATACAGCACATCCCTTTTTGGCAGTAGTTTTTTGAGGAAAGCAGCAATCTGCTTCCGGAGTTATCCTGAATACTCTTCCATTCTCACCCAGAGGAAGTCTGTCGTTGCAGACTTCCTCCTGCCCTTCTCTTCCTTTTCAGGCTATGTCCTTCTATTTCAACTGCCACCCAATGGACCTTGATACAAATCCTCTCCGTTGTCCTGGTCTGTTCCGTGGTCTATGATGATACTTCCTCCGTGCCTTCCACCAAGCGCACTGTTTCTGCTGCTGATCACCTCCACGCCACCGGTGGTGGGAGAATCAACCGGCACAGGCAGCAGATGATCTTTCTTCGTGAAGGTGGAAGAGGATTTTTTTCTTTGCTGCGCATAGTAGGCAGCGCCCAAAGCCCCGGCGAGCAATACCCCTCCAAGAATGGAGAAGGTCTTTTTCTTGTCTTTGCCAGAATCTTCGGCTAACCAGCCGCCGTTCACCTTGTTCCAGTTTGTCATAGGCCCATACAGATTGCCCTGGTACGGCCCCGATGGCTTCTTCTTGAAGTGCTGGGAGGCAATCATCTTCTGCTGGAACTTATCAAACAGCTTAGCCGGCATTACCAGGCGCTGGAACCGCATCATGCGCGACATGTTGCCCACCGTTACCTGTTCCTGCGGATTTTTAGTGAGCCCGACAATGGCTTTCGCCACCTGGTCTGCGTGGATGATAGGTTTAGGAGGCTTCACAGACCTGCCCATGTAGTTTCCGGCATGCTGGAAAATGGGGGTGTCTATGACGGCCGGTAACACGCAGCACACATGAATGTTTTCTTCATCGGCCAGCTCCTGGGCCAGGCTGATGCTCATGCCCCTGATGGCGAACTTGCTGATGGTGTACGGCAGGGAGAACGGCTGCCCCACCAGGGCCACCATGGAGGAAACATTGATCAGGTTTCCGTAGCCCTGGTTTTTGAACTGCCGGATGGCGGCGCGCGCTCCGTAGATGTACCCAAACAGGTTAATGTCCATCAACTGCCGGATGTCTTCCGTAGGGATTTCCTCAAAGTGCCCAAACAAGCCTACCGCGGCATTATTCACCCAGACGTCAAACCCACCGAAGGCGGTTCGGGCCCGGTCTGCCAGCGCGTTTACTTCGTCTTCCACGGCCACATTGGTTGGCACGGCAATGGCCCGCGCCCCCAGGCTTGCACACTCTTCCACCACTTGCTCCAGACCTGCCTGAAACCGGGCGGCTAAAACTAAATCATGGCCTTTTTTGGCAAACCGTAAGGCAGTTGCCCGGCCAATTCCACTGGATGCTCCTGTTATGACAATTACCATAGTTGGATCTTTTCAACACCTTAACTCATCCTATGGGTACGCCCCACCCATCCGATTAGTTAGGACAAAAAGAAGAATTAAGTATTTGCCACATCCCCTTAAGTCTTTGCCGAAGAATAAGGAACAACAGAAAAGCAGCTTATATAAGATTGCACCTTCACCAAAACACCGCTCCATGCATAACCCAGCCTGAAGGTTGAATATGCCGCCAGAAGAAAAGGGTTGATTTTGGCCTGCTTTGAGGAAAACAGACAAGAAATGGTTTCAAGAAGGAATTTAGTTGGCCTTCCGCAAAATGGACATTAACTCCAAGTTTTGCTGGAGAATCAGCCCACATAAATAAAACTGTTTCCGGCCCCTTTTTCAGAAAAGAGCCCGGAAATAGTTTGAATGCTTTGGTAAAATGAAGTTTAAAGGCTTTGCAGCTTACAACTTGTTCTTGGCCACGCCTTCGTTGGTGAGTTTCACCGGCTTAATGAAGCCCTTCTCATCAAAGAACATTTCCTCTATGCAGGTAACGCGGTGATCACGGTCGGTTTCGGTGAGGGGGCGGCGGTGGTACACAATGTACCATTTGTCTTTGTTGGGTACCTGAATCACCGAGTGGTGCCCGGCTCCGGTTGCGATGGCGGGGTCTTGCTGCAGAATCTTGCCCACCCGCTCAAACGGCCCGAACGGCGAGTCGGCCACGGCGTAGGCCACGGAGTAATCGGGTCCGGTCCAGCCGCCTTCAGACCACATGAAGTAGTATTTCCCGTTCCGGATGAACATAAAGGGTCCTTCCACATAATTGTTCGGGGTGATCTCTTTGAAGGTGGTGCCATCGGGGAACGGGAGAAAACCTGTGAAATCATCGTTCAGTTTGGCAATGTTGCAGTGCCGCCAACCGCCGTAAATAAGGTAATGTTGCCCGTCTTTGTCTTTGAACACAAACTGGTCAATGGGCTGGGCACCGTTATGGAATTTATCTATCAGCGGCTTGCCCAGGTAATCTTTGAACGGTCCCTCGGGTTTATCGGCGACGGCCACCCCAATGCCGCCCTGTTCCTGGTTGTTCTGAATATCATTCGCCCCGAAGAACAGGTAATACTTGTTTCCTTTCTCTACCACCGCCGGGGCCCACATCGCCTTCTTCGCCCATTTCACCTGCGTGGTGTCCAGGATGCGTGCATGCTTGGTCCAGGTGAGGAGGTCCGGCGAGGAGAAGGCATCAAAATGGGTCTGCTGGTGATAACGGGCCGAAAACGTAGGATACACCCAGTACTTCTTGCCAAAGATGATGCCCTCCGGATCAGCGTACCAGCCCTCAAAAATGGGATTGCCTGCCGTAGCGGGTTTTGCTTTGCTTACCGCTTTTGCCGGTTTGGTTTGCGCAGCCAAGGGAGTGGAGGCAACCGCAAAAGCACAGAACGAAGCGAAACAGAGAGCAGACCATTTTTTCATACAGCAGAAGGTTTACACGTGAGGTTCAACTAGATTGATGGTGAAATCTACGCATAATTCGGCAACTTCCTATAGGCTCCGGTTTTAGTCTCCTTTTTCTAAAACTACCTGAAAAACCGCTTAGGATTGATCAGACACAAACCAGACCCTTGAAAGGAAAACATGCGCTGCACCTCCTGTAAAATGTGTAATTTCAGGCCATGGAAGCACCTACCGGCAAGATGGAGAAAGGCGAAACGCAACCCGTACCCCGCGTACACCCCACCAATTATCTTCTGCCGGGTATTTCCGTCCCCCAACTGACCTACGCCACCATTGCCCACCACTCCTCAGCCGAAGCCATGGCCGGAGGATTTGTGAGCGGTCTTGCCCCTGTTCACATTGAAATCAATGCCGCCTCCATCTCAGGCACCTCGTCGTATGGCAGGTTCCCCGCGGTGGCCGTGGTGCAGCAGGAAAACGGCTTGCTGCTCTCCTGCGACTGCCCGGCACTTAAACGGGCTTTGTGTACGCACCAGGCCCAGGTGCTACAGTTGCTGCTGAACCGTCAGGATCTGCGGGTGTTCTTTGACGCCCAACTCAGAAGAGAAAAACTACTGGCCAAAGCCGAGGAATACGGCTTAACCGATGAACCTAACCTGGACCAGTACTTCACCCTTGACTACACCTCCAAAGGACTGCAGATTTCGCCTGCCTCACCGGAACTGCTGCCCATTACCCCCGAGACCCAGGCCTTTCTGAAGGAAAAACTGCTGCCGGAACAACCCAGGTTACCGTTCCAGACGTCTACCCCATCGGCCCAGGTGAACCAGGCTACCCAACGCATTCTGGTGCTGGCCGAACACAAATACTACAAGCATCTGAACGTAGAACTGCTGGAGGCGGCGGTGGCCCAGACGGGCAAGATCAAGAACCCGCTCAAGCAACTGAATCCGCTGGATTTTGTCTGGCAAACCGATAAACCCGAAGAGCTGAAGTTCTTCACCGGTCTCTCCCGTTTCCAGAACAACTACAACGCAGAAGTCTCTGATACCGATCTTGAGGCCCTCAAGGCTTTGGTGCAGAACCCGCTGGGCCTTCCCGTGTACCTGCAAAAGCCCGAAGCCCAGGGCAAACTCTCGGCGAGTACGCTGGAGCCGGTAGAGGTACGGCACTCCTCGCTGGACCTAACCCTGGAGGTGGAAGCGCAGGATAACTTCTACTACATTACGCCGCAACTGCAGATAGAAGGGCAGCCGTTCCCTTTGAGGCAACTCCCCCTCAGGTTAGGGCATTTCCTGGAGGCGGAGCGCTGCCTGTACCTGCTCTCTAACCCGGATTTGCGCCGGGTGGTGGAGTTCTTCCAGAAGCGGGGCCACCGGCTACTCATTCACGCGTCTAAGTTTGAGGAGTTCCGGGACAACATTCTGGCCAACCTGGAGACGCGCATTAAAATCTCCTACGCCTTCCTGAAGCCCGCTACCCCACAGCAACTGGAAGAGCAGGGCTTTGACCTGGAAGTGGAGCGCATTCTGTACATTTCAGAGTCGCAGGATTTCATCTTGTTCACGCCCGTGATGCGGTACGGGCACGTGGAAATTCCGGTGTTCACCCAGAAGCAGATTTACGCCAAAGACACGCTGGGGCAGAGCTTCACGGTAGTGCGCGACCGGGAGGCGGAACATAAATTCTCGGCCGCTATCATGCGGGAGCACCCCCAGTTCAGGGAGCAACTGCACCTGGATAGCTTTTACCTGCACAAAAGCCGCTTTCTGTTAAATGATTGGTTCTTGGAGGCTTTTGAAAGCTGGCGCGGACAAGGCATTACGCTGCTGGGCTTCAAGGACCTCACCGTGACCAAGGTCAATCCGCACAAGGCCAGGATTTCTATTCTGGTGAGCAGCGGTATCAACTGGTTTGACACCTCACTGGACGTGCAGTTTGGCAAGCAGCGGGCGGGCCTCAAAGACCTGCATCGCGCCCTGCGCAACAAACAACGCTTCGTGCCGCTGGACGATGGTACCCAGGGCATTCTGCCGCAGGAGTGGCTGGAGCGATTGCAGAAATACTTCGCCGCCGGCGATGTGGTAGGCAACCAACTACGCACGCCCAAGATGAACTTCAGCGCCATTGAAGACCTGTACGAAACCGAGGTACTGAGCCAGGAAGTGCGCGAAGAACTGGCCTTGTACCGCCAGAAGCTGGCCCATTTCACCCACATAGAAGAAGTACCGGTGCCCGATGGTCTGCAGGCCACCCTTAGAACCTACCAGCGGCAGGGCCTCAACTGGCTCAACTTCCTGGACCAATTCAACTTTGGGGGCTGCCTGGCAGATGACATGGGGCTGGGAAAAACCGTGCAGGTATTGGCGTTTCTGCTGGGGCAGCGCGGCAAAGTAGCCCGTAATACCAACTTCGTGGTGGTGCCTACGTCTCTGCTGTTCAACTGGCAGGAAGAGGTGGCCAAATTTGCGCCTTCGCTTAAGCTAATTACGCTGTATGGGAACCAGCGCGTGCAGGATCTGGCCCAACTGGATGCCTATGAACTGGTACTTACCACTTACGGCACCCTGCTCACTGATATTGCGCTGCTCAAAAACTACCGTTTCAATTACGTGGTGCTGGACGAGAGCCAGAACATCAAGAACCCCGAGAGCCAACGGTACCGCGCAGTGCGCCTGCTACAAGCCCGTAATCGACTGGTACTTACGGGTACTCCGCTGGAAAACAACACTTATGATCTTTACGGGCAGCTATCGTTCGCCTGTCCCGGGCTGCTGGGCAACAAGCGCTACTTCCGGGACATCTACGCCAAGCCCATTGACCAGTTCAAAGACTTCAGAAAGGCCAAGGAACTGCAGCGCAAGATAAGCCCGTTCCTGCTGCGGCGCACCAAAGAGCAGGTGGCGCAGGAACTTCCGCCCAAAACCGAGATGGTGCTGTACTGCCAGATGGGCGATGCGCAGCGCGAACTCTACGCCGCTCATGAACGTGAAATCAGAGAGTTTATCTCGGCTCAGGACGAGGCCGAAATCCAGAAGCACCCCATGTACGTGCTACGCGGACTTACGCGCCTGCGCCAGATCTGCAACTCCCCCGCCCTGCTCCCCGACGACGCCGGCATAGGCGAACCCTCGGCCAAGCTGGAGGTGCTGCTGGAACAGATAGAAAGCAAGGCGCCCCACCACAAAATTCTGGTGTTCTCGCAGTTTGTGTCCATGCTGCACCTTATTGAGAAGGCTCTGCAGCAGCGCGGCATCGGCTACGAGACCCTCACCGGCCAGACCAAAGACCGGCAGGGCGCCGTGGCGGCGTTCCAGGAGCAGGAAGACGTGCGGGTATTCCTCATCAGCCTCAAAGCGGGCGGCACCGGCCTCAACCTCACCCGCGCCGACTATGTGTACCTGGTTGACCCGTGGTGGAACCCTGCCGTGGAAAACCAGGCCATTGACCGCACCTACCGCATCGGCCAGGACAAGCACGTGGTGGCCGTCCGGCTCATATGCCCCAACACCGTGGAAGAGAAAATCCGCAAGCTACAAACCACCAAAAAGGAACTGGTAGAGGATCTGGTGAAAACCGATGGCGGCATGCTGAAGAACATGAGCAAGCAGGATTTGCTGGCGTTGTTGCGATAAGGCTTTTAGGGCTGATTTAGAGAAAACTACCCTAAAACGCCTTATCCCTGGGATTTATGCGACCCCACTATGGCGCGGAATTACTTCCGTGCCTTGCTCTATTTAGGTAAATACCAAAGTTACAACCGCGCCTTGCGCCTTAGGGTGTCCTTTTACCTTTTGTAAAGTTCAAACTTAAAACATATTCCGCTTTGCTTCTGGCTTAAGTGCTTTCACTCACACTCACTATTTCAGAACAAACAGGTCTATATACCATTGCTCATCTTTTCAGGTGAGAGGAATATAGTAAAAGCACTGTGGAATTCACCTGAATCTGGCATCATGAGTTGGAAAGCATTCTTCCACCTTAACACCTCCACCATGAAACCAAGAAAAAGAATGTATGCCAGCTTGCCGGGTATAGTGGCTACCTGCACCGTTTTAGTCGTGCTGCTTCCCATCTTTTTGATCACGCCTTTCACGTATGCCCAACAAAGCCAAGCCCAGGAGGAGCAGGATTCTGAATTTAAAACCCACCCAAATGGACTGATCTACAGCACAACAACCATCTCCCAACTCAAAGGCATTGTAGATTCCCTGAGCCTGAAATTCAAGGTCTGTGAACTGCACAAAGACTATAGAGCCTTACCACAGACCAAGGGTCACTATGTGCGGCTGGAAAAAGGCAATATCTCAGCCGCGGTAAGGGATTTAAAGCAGAATATTTCCTTTGAGGAATTTGTAAAGAAGTATGCCCATACCACTTGTGTGAAGGACCTGCTGGTGGCAAAAACCCAAAGCGAAAGCTACGATGGAAAGAAAACAGTAGAGTTCTTTAGTTTGCCCCTGAACGGGAAGGGAGACTTTACTCTTGAGGTGGAAGCCACCACCACAGCGTACGAGCAGCCTTTGAAAGGTAAATGGATTTTCGAGTATTGGGATAAAACCGCCTATTCAGATGAAAAGCTTGAGGCTTTCTACTTCCCAGAGGAATTCAAGGCACCTTCCCTCCCTATAAAGTATGCCCGCATGGTGCAGTATGCAGACTGCATGATTGACACCACTGCACAGATTTACCTGGAATCTGACTGGGGCAGAGCCAGTAGACCAGAAAAAACTCCGGCTGCTTTAGACCGCTTCATGAACTATGTACATCAGGCAACCAATATGCCTGTGTATGATGAAAAAAACGAATCTTATTATGAAGACTACTACCATTGGTATCATGTCACCAGAAAGAACAAAGTGCAAAACGATCTGTCAAATAGAAAGGAATTTACGTCTCTGTTAGCAGCGGCTTTACCCGTTGCCTTGCAGGAAGGCGGCTATGACGAGGAGTTTGAAGAATACGTTGGCCAATACATTTCTAAAAAGACAGAGCTGGAATTGAAAAGAAAACGCCAGGTAGTAGGCAGTTGCAGCCAGGACACTGCTCCCAGGGAACACGCCGTGGCCATTGCTCAGCTCTCGGCGGAAACGGTCAATTGGGAGACTTTCCTGCGCGCCCACTTGGACATTATGAACGACAGATTTGACCGCGCTTCTGATGGAAGTTATGCCTGGGCTGGCAGAAAAACCTACATCCGGGAACTGGAAGTGTTAGATATCAATGTGCCAGACCTGCTCATAGGCATTAGCCTTCGCCTTGAAAACTCCGGCGAAAACCACTATTACGGCAACATAGGCAGGTTAGGCCGCGCCTTATCAGAATCGCAGCATGCCACAACAATCGAGAGCCAACTCCTGACCATGATCAAAGACAAGCAACTGGATGATTACAACAGAATTCTACTTTATTACCTGTTCCTGAACTACAATCACCATCTAGCGGATAAAAGTCAACAGAAAACAAACGTAACGCGGTTGAATGAGGCTGTGCAACATCTACCAACTCACCTTGCAGCCAGAGCTCTAGTGAAAGAGTAAACACTTGTCATCCCCCTACCCCCTTCAAAGGGGGACGACATACGTGCTGCTTTCTTACTACATTCAAATAGAATTCTCTATGCTCCTGCTTTAACCATTGAACCCTAACAGAGCACTTACTGCCCTTACTTACAACTCAGCCGCCAGGTGGCTTGGATTTGTCCGCCGGTGCGGAGGGTTTGCAGTTGCTGTTCATTGGCTACGGCCAACAGGTGCGGGGTAGAGCTCAGCGTTTCATAGGCTGGCTCGGCCACCTTGTCTATGACAAAGCTGTTGGCTCGAAAGAACTGCTCGGCTTCTGCAAAGGTGGAGAACAATTGGTTCTGCACGTTTTCCTGTTGAAAGAATGCTTCCCAAGCTTTGGCTTGTTGGGTGTTGCGCTGCACAAAGGCGTGTTTCAGGTAAATGTCTGTGGTAATCCAGTAGCCGCCGCGGGCTTTGAGAACGGCATGAATGGTCTGGCACAACTGTTCTTTCTCTGGAAGGTTCAGGTACATGAGTAACCCTTCGGTGACGATGCTTAAAGGGCCGGGAGCAAACTGATCCACGGTGGTCAGGAATTGTTCCCGGTCCATTACGTTGAGGCCCAGCATCTCTATCCGGCTACCGGCCGGGAAGGTCAGTTGCAGGTCTTCGCAGAGTTGAGCTTTCTGTTCTATGAGGTGGGGCAGATCGGTGTCAATGCAGTGCCGGATATGGCCTTGCTGCACCAGTGCCTGTCCTCTGAACGAGAACCCCGAGGAAAGCTCCAGCAGTTGGTCCAGGTTGCTGTCCAGGATAAGTTGCTGAACGGTGGCGGAACGGTTTTCAAAATGCACCACGCTGGCCCAGGCCCCAAAACTGGTGCGGTCAAAGGAGGTTTCCAGTTCCTGTGGGGTAAAGAAATGACTAGCCGCGGCATACGCGTAGGGCAGGTTGGTCTGGGCTTTCAACAGGAGCAATGCTGCTGCCGAAGGGCTAATGGTGGTGTAATCTCTGGTATTGTCCATTGTTCTAAAAACGTAAACTATGGCACAAAACTAGAGCGGCGGTGGCCTCTTGTATTGTAAAAAATGGACAAACCCCTGGGCTACTTCAGTTGGTTAAACAGCGTTCCGAACGAGTTGTCTTTCTGGGCATACTGATGGGGCGTGTAGCCGGTGAAAGCCTTGAACTCTTTGATGCAGTGGGCCTGATCAAAGAAGGCTTCATGGAACATCTGCAAATGAGGCTTTTGCAAAGGAGGCGCTACCGAGAGCAGGTGTTTGATCCTGACAATGCGTGCGAAACTCTTAGGCGATATACCTACCATTTCATGGAAGATACGGTGAAGGTGCCGCTGCGAATAGCCTGTTTTCTGGGCCAGTACGTGAATAGGCACTCCTCCCCGCTCCCGAAACAGCGCCTCAACAGAAAAGCGGGCCATCTCTTCCAGGCTTTTCGCCGGGATAAGCTTTGCAAGCAGGAACTCCTGCAAGCGCCGGGCCATCAGGGCTGGTTCGTTAAGAGTCAGGAGTTGGTCGGTGAGGCGGTTGGCTTCGTTGCCCCACAGTTCTTCGCCGGTCACTAACCTGTTGGCGGTCTCCTGCAACGGGAACGGGAAAAACCGGTAGGCAGAAAATGGCTGGAAACTGACGCCTAGAGTAAGCACATCGCCGCCTCCGTCCAGCAGCACCGGTCCGCTCTGGAGCCCTATCAGGCTCAAGGTGGCTTCTTTGGTGTGGTACAGCTCAGAACCCTGCACCAGGGTACTGTAATTTCCCCTGCAGGTAAACGTGAGGGTTAAATGCCCCGAGGGCACCACGGTTTTAATATCGGTAAGGGCCACATCATGCCGGCTTTCAAACACCCACACCTTGCGCAGGCAATACTGTAGCTCCGGAAGTATGGGAAACACTTGAAACTTCATCGTAAATGGCAACCAAAACCTGCAGAATACGGCCTGCAAGTTAACCATTTCTGGCTCTTTTCTAGTGTGGTGATGTTCCAAGCTAAGCCATTAAACCAGCATGCAACACCTCTGATTTTAGCCCGTTTTCCGCAAAACCCCTTACTTCCAGGAATGTCAATCGGCTAAAAAATAATTGTTCCCCAGGAGCTTGCCTTTTGTTTTAAGCGAGATGTAAGAAAAACAGGCCTGAAACACCTGTTCACTCAACTAGAAAACTAATAATCTGGCGAGGTCTTGGTGCCGTTCCCGTTGCCAAACTTGCCGGCTAGCAGCAAGCTCCGGAGCCGGTCAATGTATCGTTGGTTTTCTTCCAGGCGCTTTTCCAGGGAAGCTTCCTGTTCTCGGCCCAGCAGGCTGTTGTGGGAAGAGAATTTCTCCAGCATCCGCTTCTGTTCCTCCAGCAGCCGCAGGGAGGCCCACAGGGTTTCTTCTATCTCGGTGGTTTTGAATTGGAACAAACTGTCTGGGCTGAACGCGTGCCCGGCGTGGCACCTGTAACTGTGCACCTGGTTCCCGTGGTTTACATCCCACAATACCCCGCCGCAGGAGGGGCAGGTAAACTCTGTAAGCTCTGCGGTTCTTTCAACGGAATTGATGGAAGTAAGTACCCGCTCGGCAATGGTTGCTTCATTCAGGACATCCAGCGGTACTTCTTTTTTCTGCTGTCTGGGTTGGCTGACCAGACCAGACAGCACCAGGCCCATTTCAATGACCGGCACCACGTAATCTACCTCTATCTGGTTAATGGCGGCCTGGGGCATATCCGGGAAAGGTGCCGTGGCCGGATCCTGCACCATGGTGACTCCGCCGCTGCGTGAAATAGCCGAGAGCCCCTCTACCCCATCGTCGCGCATGCCAGACAGAATGATCCCGATCACGTTGGCGTTAAAGTAAGCAGCCGCTGACCTGAACAGGGTATCTACCGCGGGCCTGAACCCGTTCTCGCGCGGCCCGTGGGTGATGCGGATGCGGTCCTGGGTAAGTAAAAGATGATGATCTGGTGGCGCCAGGTACACCCGGCCGGGCTTAATGGGTTCATTGTCTACGCCAAAGTCGCAGGGCAGGAGGCTTCTGCCCGCCAGATGCGTCCTGAAACCGTTCCCCATGGAGACACTGGACAGGTGCTGCACCACAAAAACGGAGGCAGGCAGATCGGCCGGTAAATTCTCCAGGATCATGGGAAGCGCGTCCCAACCGCCGGCGGAGGAACCAATCACGATGATGTGGTGCGGAGCATCGGGGGTGTTCATAGGCAAAGTCCGGTTGTTTTTGTACACTGCGTATACGAAAATCAGCCCACCGGTTTCCGCTTATGCCACTTCAAGATTTGCTGATGCCTGCCGCGCTCTTGCTTACACCTGGAAATGCTCTTTGAGCACCTTCACAAACCCTTTCTGATTGTGTGACCACGGAATGTGCCCGCTCCCGGGAATAAACCGGACATCGGCCGAGGGGTACCGCTGCAGCACGTAGTTTTTGCTGTCTCCAAAAATATCCTGGTCGCCGTACGTAATGGTGGTTTTACACCCCGGGTGCATCTCTTTGGGGAGCAACGGGGCCGCCAGAATAGATTTCACTGTCTGGTTAATGGCCGAGGCTTTGACGCACTCTACCGAGAACTTCTCTGGGTGCGATTCTTTGAAACCACGGCTGAAATTCTCCAGCGCCTGCCAGAAAAAGTTCTTATACCCGGTGTCGCGCCCCAGCAAACCCAGCGCCGAGTTCAGGTTCATGGTAATCCATTCAAAGCTGCTGCACTTGGCTTTGTTGTAGCGGGCAATCTCCAGCATGGTGTCTTTCCACTGACGGCCCGTACCAGAGGCCGGGCTGCAGAGAAAGAGGCTGGAGAGTTTCTCGGGGTGTTTCTGGGCGTAGATCTGGGCGTACAAGCCACCCCAGGAATGCCCGAACAAATGAAACTTGTCTAGTTTGAAGTACGCCGCAATGCGGTTCAGGTCTGAGACGTAGCTATCCATGGAAAAGTCGTGCCCGGTGGTGGGTGACTTGGCGGTACCGCGCTGGTGGAACGTGATCACCTGATAATGCCGGGACAGGAAATCGAAAAGGAACGTTAAGCCATCTGGCACCCCCGGCCCGCCGTGCAGCAGAATAACGGCTTCTCTTCCTGGTTTAAGCTGCCCAATGGCGAACAGTTTGGTATCCTTATTTTCAATGAGCACCTTCATTTTATTTCCTTTTTAAGCAGATCTCAGCCTATGACTGCAATCCCTTACATACGCAAGTTCCCTGTTAGGTTTAGCCCCAGGAACTCAGATATTCTTTCACCTCCATGAAAGTCCCTCATTCCTACCACTTTTCCTTGCCTTTAAGTTAAAGAAACCTGCCCATTATAGAAGACCATCTACGGTAAAATGAAGCGCCGCAAAGCCTATTTAGAACCTATCGAAACAAACCACCTGCCCGCGGTGAAAACAGGCAAACCAGTTTTAAGGCAGATTTTAAGAAAACAGGGCCTAAACGAAGTATAAAGATTACCGCGGTGCTTTCTTCTATCTTCTGCCTTTCTTCTATAAACCCAGGCCCCTTTTAACAGGTACACCAAAGGGTTTCTGCTCCCTTAACCTGCTGGCACTATGAAATTTACCGGCTTCTTCTGTAAAACCCTCGGGCTTTTTGCCGTATGCATCATTTTGTCTAGCTGTAAAGAAGGAGGTAGCATGAAAGTAAGCAGGAACACCTACAAAACCGGTCGGTTAGCAGTTACCTACAGATTGCCAACAGCAGAGCAGGAAGCAAAAACCGGTACCCAGCCTCTGGGCCTGGACTCCCTCAAAGACGGCCTGCTGTACGTTCCCCGCGCTTATTCTCCCGGCAAACCAGCGGCTCTGGCGGTTATGCTGCACGGCTCGGGCGGGAACGCAGACCAGGGCATGTGGCTGCTGCAACGGTACGCTGATGCCCACAACCTCATTCTCATTGCCCCGGTCTCGCGCAAGTACAGCTGGGACATCATTGCCAGCAACAACTTTGGCCCAGACGTCATCTTCATTGACCAGGCAATTACGCAGGTCTTTGCCCACTACGTGATAGACCCTGCGCGCATTGCAATTGGCGGGTTCTCAGACGGTGCCTCGTACGCGCTGTGCCTGGGGCTCACCAACGGCGACTTGTTCACGCACATCATTGCTTTCTCCCCGGGTTTCGCCTACAACATGGAATCGCACGGCGTGCCCAACATCTTCATTTCGCATGGTACCAAGGACGGCGTTCTGCCTATTGACTCCTGCAGCCGACGCCTGGTGCGCAATCTAAGAGACCAGGAAGTGGAGCCGACTTACCTGGAGTTTGAGGGAGAGCACGAAATCCCTGAACACATTTCCAGGAAGGCGATAGATTGGTTTCTGAAGAAATAAAACCAGGGCAGATTACCGGCTTGGTTTCCGCCATCACAGCCCGAGGCTGGAACGCCTTCTGACCGCAAAAAGAACATACAGGGAGTGTTGATGATTTGTCGTACCCTTGCCTTCCTGGGCACCCGAGAGAAAACCGTGCGGCAAAGCACTCGTTAAACTAGGGGTATGCATTGACAACTTAAATCCAAGGTACCTATGGAAAGATATGACCGAGACCGTGATTTCTACGGCGATTACCGACCTCATAACCGACACCATGACGACCACCAGCAGGATTGGCCCGGCCGTGACATGAGCCGCGATTACCAGCACCTGCACCACTATCCCAGAAATGACTTTGACCGGTTTGAGCAGGACCGTGGTCGGCACCATGACCAACACCGGTACTCCTCCCCTACTGATTACCGGAATTCTGATAACCATTACCGGCATGACCGGGAGGGCCACCATCCGTACCAGAGTAACTACAGCCGGGATCAGGACCGGTTTGGAGACAATTACCAGGATGATTTCCGCCATGATCCTACTCTGCCACGGGTTTCTGAGGACGAGGATTTGATGGGGAACATCCGGCAGGGTTACGGCATTTCCAGCTATGACGGCACTTCAGACCGGTTCAACACCCTCAACAGCGAACACCGATATGGCTCTAACCAAGACGAGCAGGCCTACTATTCCAATGACCGCGACGGCTATAACCGGTCGCAGTTTGGCGGCGGGTTGGGAGAATCTGGTATGCACTCAGACCGCGGTATTCCCAATTACGGCATCCGTTCGTACCCAGACCGCTACGGTTCCGGGTTAGGCAGTTCTTACGGAGGCACCAATTACGGTGCTGGCACCGGCTACGTGGGCGGTCACCAGGGCGGCACCTGGGGCGATAATTCTTACGGCACCACTTCCGGTAACCTGGGTGGCTACGGTCCCATGGGCGGCAGCACTTACGGTAGCGGACGCGGCAGTTTCGGGGATACTTCTTCGTCCCAGAACTCCAGCCGGGGCAGCAGTGAGCTAGGCGGCTTTAACCGGTAAGTCCGTTTTCAAACCCAAAAAAGCCTCCAGGTCTGGGAAGAAGTTGCCCAGACCTGGAGGCTTTTCTGCGTCTAGTGGTATCTCAAGATATTCAGGTTTTACCTTGCCCTACAGTGATTAATCAATCAGTCATCCAAGCTTTACAGCAACCCACCTGGCACAGTACGTTTGTTTCTTTCTGCCTCTTCAGTACCTTCTTTTGTTTCTGACCTTTTTCCTGGAAAACAGGCGTGAAACGGGCATTACTTCTGGTATAAAAGCAAAGCCGCTGCCAGGGTACCTGGAAGCGGCTTTGTGGTAAGGGATGGAAGATTCAATTAAATTTTTAATTCAATTTTCTATTCTTCTGGTTTTAACGCATTATTTTACTTTTTGTCTTTTTTGTCTTTTTTACCTTTATCCTTGTCTTTCTTATCATCATCCTTACCACCGCCACCGTTATCATCTTTGTCGCAATGGCCTGGGCCTATGTGCCCTTCGTTGTATCTGGTAAATAGCTCAGACCAACTAATGAGGGTACTTCTTTGCACGGTCACGTACGGGTTAGAGATGGTGTTGCGGTAGTTTCCGCCAGCAGTGGCAGAGAAGTAGGCGGTGGCGGCAGCAAAGGCGGCATCCACTTCAGGTGTGGAAGAAGCCTGCATCATGTTCAGCTTGGCCGCAATGTATTGGTGAGCCAAAATGATGTAAGCATTGCCTCCTTTAGGCGGAGTGTTCAGCAATTGCAGGTAGGTCAAGCCGCTGCCGTAGAAGTAAGTATCAGCTAAATCACCCCAAGTGGCATCGCGTTTCTTGCCGGTGGCGTGGTTTTTCCAGTACCCTTGGGTGTAAGTACAGCCGTAGTGGGTTGGTGGC
Source organism: Sabulibacter ruber (assembly GCF_017355955.1). GTDB lineage: Bacteria > Bacteroidota > Bacteroidia > Cytophagales > Hymenobacteraceae > Nibribacter > Nibribacter ruber_A. The sequence continues at coordinate 457,755 of NZ_JAFFID010000003.1, forward strand.
GGTGGAGGACAGTTGAAGACGATGTTGTCTATGGTACCAGAACCGCTCAGGTTTCCGTTTGGCGAGATTCCGTCTGGTCCCAGGTAGATCACCATACGGGCTACGCCACTGGTTCCGCCCAGGTCTACAATCTGTTTTCCGTTGTCGCCGCTTACCTGGAACATCACGGTTTTCAGCACGTTTCCGCCAGATCCGTACAGAACTACCCTACCGCCAGCCTCATAGGAATCTACGTCAATCACGGTCACAGAAGTAAGCGATACGGTTCCGTAAGAGGAGAAGTTAAACTCCATTTTGCCCCCGGTGTTGGAGTCATAGGCCTGGGCCGGATTGTTGGTGCGGTTAATGATGAAGGTGTTGCCCAGGGGCATGTCATTGGCGTACTTGCTTCCGGCCTCACCGCCTTCGCCAACACCGCCGCCGCTAAAGTCCTGGTTAGGTGTTAAGATATCGTCTATCTGGTTCACGTCCGGAATTGGAGTTGGCTGGCCAGAATTGAAGATATTGGCTACATCTGGAGAGTTGTAGGTATTAGGCGCGGTTCTGCGGTAGGCGCTCACGTAGATTGGTTTGGTAGACTGGTCACTGGTGACATAGGAAATGAAGCCATCGGTGCCTCTTACATACCGGTTGAAAGTGATGGTTTCACATTCCTGCGGAGGCATGCAGTTGAACACAATGTTATCAATAGCCCCTGAACCGCTCAGCTTGCCATTGGGCGAGATGCCGCCCGGGCCAAGGTATACCTCCATTTTTACCACGCCAGCGGTATTGCCAAGGTTTACAACCTGCTTACCGTTATCACCGCTCACCTGCAGCTCTACGGTTTTCAGTACCTTTCCGCCAAGGCCGTACAAAACTACTTTTCCGCCTTTTTCATAGGAATCAACGTCTAAAACGGTGATGTAACTCAACGTAACGGTACCGTAACCGGAGAAATCAAACACCATTTTACCGCCGCTGTTGCTGTCATATGCTTTAGAAGCGTCATTGGTGCGGTTAATAATCATGAGGTTACCCAAAGGAGCGTTGTTGGCGTAAGCACTGCCTTTTGCTCCCCCGGCACCTACACCACCGCCACCAAAATCTTTGTGTGGGGTAAGGATGTCGTCTATCTCATTCACATCTGGAATAGGAGTAGGCTGGGCAGAATTAAAGATGTTCGCTACGTTAGTTGAAGCGTAGGTATTGGGCGCGGTTCTGCGGTAGGCGCTCACATAAATTGGTGTGGAGGCCTGGTCACTCATCACAGCATTCACAAAGCCATCTTTACCAACGGTATACTTATCAAAAGTCACCGTTTCACAAGTTCCACCAGTAGTTGTATTCTCGCTCAACTCACCCCGAATCTGCTGTTCGGTCAGCTCTTCTTCCTCTGGGTTACACCCAAATAACACAGTAGCCACAGCCAGCAACCAGCTGAATTTCGATAAACGTGTTTTCATAATAGCTTACTGTTAAGGTTAAAAGATAAATTATTAAATTGATAATGGAAGATAAGATGTTATTATGTTAAATGTCAATATTTTAACAAAAAATATATTTAAAATAATTATTAGAAATATATAACTTTCATATATTAAAAATTACTCCAAGTTACCAGACTTTTAGGAGAAGCAGACCCGCTTGTTTTTCACCTGTTTTCCTGAAATCACAGACAAAACAGCATCGCCATTTGGAAGTCCAAGTGTCAGAGGAAAGAAGTAGGCACAGCGCCTGCAGCAAAGAACAAATGCAAAGGCCAGATCAAAAGGAAATAGAGGCACGAAGGGTTCTGCTGGTGTTGCGTGACCCGTTCTACTCCCGGCAGAGAAGGCAATGTTGGTCATAGGCTGTTACTGGCATTTCGCGCAACCGGTACTCCTTGCCCAGCGGGCAGCACTCAGGGCAGAGAAACCAATAGCTGGCATTCCTCCTGAAAGCGGCCTTGATGAAAACCCACCACCTCCTGCTCCCCTTCCGTTTTGCGTTTTAAGGCTGATTTCCTGAAAACAGGCTTAAAATTTGCACCCGCTTCCGGCCGTTCGCAAGAGATTGATTTTGAACTACTTTTCTTAAAACAGGCCTAAAACACAACTTTCCGCTGATTGCGGCAACTACTACCTACCCGGCAGGTAAATACGGAATTTCCTATTTACGCCTTTCTAATTACTCATTTCAGCGAACAAACACCCATCGTTTTTGCGTAAAGTGCAACTTTAGAAGGAACCAGTCAGCGCCTGAGATACCCCCAGGAACTAGTCAGGTGAACATTTTGCCCTACCCCCGGAAACCTGCCAAACCAGGAATCCAAGGGCTGTAAAGCAACTTCTTTCAGGGCAACTACCTTTCAATTCGCGTTAAGCGGGCAATGCCCAGGTGTATACCAAAGCCTTCCCGCTGGTTGGTTTACCTCTATTGCATTAACAATTTTTTTAGACCTACAGATATGGATGCAGCTGTGCGCCAGAACCAGACAAGTGAAGTATTCGCTAATTACCAGATTCCGCCTAATTTTTTAGATGAAGTATTCCGGGCTCCCGGTCAGGTTCATCCGCATTACCAGGCGGTGTATCAGCAGTTTCTGGAGTTCTCCAAAGAAGAGTTCAAGGCCCTGAATGAACACGCCAAGATGTCTTTCTTCAACCAGGGCATTACCTTCTCGGTGTACTCAGACAAGTCCAAAGGGGTGGAGCGCATTTTCCCCTTTGACCTGTTCCCCCGCATCATTCCGGCCGCAGAGTGGGCCAAAGTGGAAAAAGGCATTCTGCAACGGTGCGTGGCTCTTAACCTCTTCATCCAGGACATTTACTCAGACCAGCACATCCTCAAAGACAAGGTGGTACCGGCTGAGCTGATCTTCTCGTCCAAGAACTACTTCAAGGCCATGTTGGATTTTAAACCGGTGGGCGGCATCTATACCCATATCTCCGGCACAGACCTGATCAAGCACAGCGACGGCGAGTATTACGTGCTTGAAGACAACCTGCGCTGCCCGTCTGGTATCAGCTACGTGCTTTCTAACCGGGTGGCCATGAAACGTACCCTGTTCCAGATGTTCCGGCAGTTCAACGTGCGAACGGTGGGCGAATACCCGCAGGAACTGCTGGCTACCATGCAGTCTGTGGCACCCAACGGTATAGACGCTCCTACCTGCGTGGTGCTTACCCCGGGCGTGTACAACTCGGCCTACTTTGAGCACGCGTTCCTGGCCCTCACCATGGGCGTGCCGCTGGTAGAAGGCCGCGACCTGTACGTAGACAAAAATTTTGTGTACATGAAGACCATCAACGGTCCTAAACGGGTAGATGTGGTGTACCGCCGCCTGGACGATGACTTCCTGGACCCCATGGAATTCAAGCCAGACTCCATGCTGGGTGTACCGGGTATTATGGCGGCCTACAAAAAAGGCAACGTTACCCTGCTCAATGCTCCCGGTACCGGCTTCGCCGATGACAAAGCCGTGTACACCTATGTGCCCGACATTATCAAGTACTACCTGCAGGAAGAACCCATCCTGAACAACGTGCACACCTACCGCTGCGAGAAAGACGATGATTACAAGTACGTGCTGGAGAACATGGACAAGCTGGTGATCAAGCCCGTGGACGAAAGCGGCGGGTACGGCATCCTCATCGGCAGCAAAGCCACCCAAGAGCAGATCAGCGAGTTCAAAACCCTTATTGCAGCAAACCGGCGCAAGTACATTGCTCAACCGGTCATGAACCTGTCTATGCACGCCACCTTCATTGAGGGCGAAGACCAGTTTGAACCCCGCCACGTGGATTTAAGGTCGTTCACGCTGCTGGGCAAAGATCGGCAATATGTGTTGAAAGGAGGCCTTTCGCGTGTGGCCCTCAGAAAAGGGAGCTTGATTGTGAACTCCTCCCAGGGCGGCGGTTCTAAAGACACCTGGGTCATGACGGAAGATAACTACGGCATGTCTATGCAGCAGAACGGCTCTATGGAACAAAGCATGACCATGGACGGCCAAACCATGACCATGGGTCCGCAAGGCATGTCTATAGGCACCCAAGGCACCGTGTCTATGGGCAAACCCGGCACGGAATAGAAATGCAGGGGAATGATCAGCAAAAGTAAGTCATCCCCCTACCCCCTTCAAAGGGGGACTTATCAGCTAAAGTTTTTGAAGGATACTTGAAAGAACCCGGGAAAGAAGATGGTCCCCCTTTGAAGGGGGTAGGGGGATGACAAAGCAGCACACATTAGCGTAAAGCAGCAACTATGAAACTTATGAACTTCATAAACTAAGAATTGCATGCCTTTGAACCACCATTACAACAAGAACCTGAAGCCATTTGCCAGAGCAAATTGGTCAGATTCTACTAAGGCAGAAGTTAGGTTATGGTGTGAGGTGCTGAGCAAAGGCAGATTGGGATACACCTTTTTAAGGCAGCGCCCGGTAGACAGGTTCATCGCTGACTTCATGTGCCGGGAACTGAAATTGATTATTGAAGTAGACGGGTACTCTCATCACTTCAAAACAGAGGAAGACAAAGTGCGAGACAAAGTTTTAGCAGAGTTAGGATTCACGGTCTTAAGGTTTACCGATGAAGAGGTGAGAAAAGACATCACTAATGTGCAAAGGTCAGTTGAACACTGGATTGGGGAAAATAAGCCCTAAACAAAAGGCTTGAAAATAACAGACGTGACCAGAGGGAAGTTGATCAGCAAAAGAAAGTCATCCCCCTACCCCCTTCAAAGGGGGACCATCAGATTTAGTAAAACGAAATCAAATCTCATTCCTGACGCAGACCTCAGGAATTCAAATTAAACACGAACACAAACAAAAAACGATACATGCTTTCAAGAATTGGAAACAGCTTGTTTTGGATGGGGCGCTACATTGAGCGGGCCGAACACATTGCCCGGTACACGCGGGTACAATATGTGTCTTCTGTAGATGCGCCGCTGGGCCAGAGCCGGGAATTGATTTTGGAATCCATCCTGGAAATGGCGGGCAGCAAAGAGGCGTATTTTGGGGTGCATGACAAGCTGGAAGACGATAAGGTCATTGATTTCATCACCATTTCAGAATCAAACCAGTTCTCTGTTCACAGTTACATAGGCCGCATACGCGAGAATGCCCGCGGGTCCCGTGACAGCATTTCCATTGAATTATGGGAAGCTATCAACCGGTTTTACCACAAGGCAAACGAGCTGCTGACCTCAGAAATGGCCGCCGAGGAGATAGAGTTCTTTTCGCGCAGGGTTGAGGAGAACAGCTACATTACCAAGGGCTACATTGAAAACACGCTGCTCCACAATGATGTATGGATGCTTATCTCCCTGGGCATGCACCTGGAGCGCGCCATCCAGGTGATCCGCATTTTGCAAACCAAACTCAGTGACATTGAAAAGTTTGAGTTCCTGAAGCAGGGCAGCGCCCTGGAAAACTACCAGTGGAGCACTACCCTCAAAAGCACCGAGGCCTTTGACATGTTCATGCGCTGCCACAAAACCAGTCCTACCCGGTCTCATGTGTTAGATTTTTTGCTTTTTGATACCCAGTTTCCTAAGTCTGTTGCGTATAGCATGGAGTGGATTAAGAAATGCATTGAGGGAATCTCTTTTCAGCAGGAAGAAAGCCGCAAGGAGTCCCTGGAGTTTATGGCCGGAAAACTGGCCTGCCGCTTCCAGTACTTAACCATTGAAGAAGTAGATGACCGGGCCACCCAGTTCCTGAGCCGGACACTGGGCAATATTTATGAGCTGGCCAACCTACTAGACGTTAAATATCTTAAGTACCATTGATGCCAGTTTTGGTCTTTCATGTATGAAAACAGATTACGAGGTGGTATACAAAACCCACAACACGTATGAAGAAAATGTGAGGGAGGCCTTCTTTTCTTTTTTAATTCTACCCTGCCAGAATGAAAGCCAGGTAGTGCGCAGCGTGTCCTGGAGCAACTCACTGGAGGCAGAAACCTTTCAGCATACCAACCCATTCGGGTTTGAGGCGATTAACCTGCATACGGTAGAGCCTTTCAATGCCTTTGAGTTTCAGATGCGGGCCATTGTGGAGAAGCGCATGACCTGGTTTCCCATAGACGGCCTTTTGCCTGTAGAGGAAGAGCAGCGCCAGCTCCAGGACCACTTGTTTTACCTGGAAAACCACCTATACCTGGGGTTTGCCCACTACACCCGCATACAGGAGGAATACCGCAGCAAACTGCTGATGCGCGAGCCCCAGCAAACTGTGTATGATTACCTGCAGAAACTGTGCACCTTCACCTATGAACTGCTTGAGTTTGACCCCGAGCCTACGCATGTGTGTACATCGGCCAACGAGGTGCTCAAGTTAGGTCGCGGCGTGTGCCAGGATTACACCCATTTGTTTATTGGCATTGCGCGCCTGAACAAAATCCCGTGCCGGTATGTATCTGGCTACCTGAACCAGGGGCTTGACCTGGCCGGATCGGCGGTGATGCACGCCTGGGCCGAAGCCTACATTCCGGGTTTCGGGTGGCAGGGCTTTGACCCCACCAACAACCTGCTGGCTGATATGCACTACATCAAAGCCACGCATGGGTCAGATTACTCAGACTGTAGCCCATTAAAGGGCACGCTTAAAACCAACGGAAAGCAAAAAACCAGGTACGGGGTGCAGGTGCATCCGCTGCAGGAGGCAGAACCGGCCCAGCAACAGCAACTGCAAACCACCCTCTAGTGCCTAACCTGGCCATACCTCAGGCGTTTCAAAAACAAAGGCTTTCTGCTTAAACCCAAATCCATGAAGACTTACCACTGTACGTGCGGCAATAAATTATTTTTTGAGAACTCTTTCTGTCTGAACTGCAGCCGGGAGGTGGGCTGGTGCCCCGTCTGCGAGGGCATGCACGCCATGGAACTGGATGGCAAAGGAGCCTACCACTGCACCAATCCCAGCTGTCAGGCGCATGTAGTAAAATGCTATAACTACGCTACCTACAACGTGTGTAACCGCATGATTGAGGTACCCCAGTCACAGCAGCCTAACTTTGAGCAATTGTGCAGCTACTGCCAGCTTACAGAAACCATCCCTGATCTATCTGTGGAGGGCAATCCCCAGAAATGGTACAGCCTGGAGGCCGCCAAAAGACGTCTGCTTTATTTGCTGGATGAACTGGGCCTACCCTACGGGTCCAAAGCCGAGAAATTTGAACTGCCCCTCTCCTTTGACTTCAAAGAAGACATAAAAGCCTCGCCGGTCTTAGGCTGGATTGGGCTGGAGAAAGGAGAAAAAGTGTTTACCGGCCACGCCGATGGCAAGATCACCATCAACTTAAGCGAGGCAGACCCTGTAGAGCGGGAAAAGCTTCGCGTTTCTTTTGGGGAGACCCACCGCACGCTCATCGGGCACTTCCGGCACGAGGTAGGCCATTACTACTGGCAGTTGCTGGTGCAGGGCAAAGACGAGGAAGCCTACAAGGCGGTATTTGGGGACCATGAAAACCCCACGTACAGCGAGGCCATGGACCAGTACTACAAGAATGGCCCTAAACCCGACTGGCAGAAAAGCTACATCAGCGCATACGCCACCATGCACTCCTGGGAAGACTTCGCCGAGACCTGGGGTACCTACCTGGACATGATGGCCGTGCTGGACACCGCCGAGAACCATGACCTCCTGGAACTACCCTCCGAAGACCTGGTAGACTCCCAGCTGGAAACCATGCTCAGCCGCTACGCAGACCTAAGCCTGAAAGTGAACGAAGTAAACCGCTCCCTGGGCCTCCCAGACCTACTACCCGAAACCTTCTCAGAACCGGTCGTAGAAAAGCTGACCTACATCCACCGCCTCATTCAACGGAACAGGAAGCATAAGTAGCCTTCAGGCATTCAGTTTAGTTATAAATTCAACTCGGTTATAAACTTGCCTAGCTTCACATAACTGGTGGCGCTCTCAAACCTGCCCTCCAAACATGCCGCAAGTTTGCAACTTGCGGCATGTTTTTTTCCAGTTTGTAACTGGCGCCAGTTACAAACTGGCTACTAAGTTGAGCCACAATTTTAAACTTGGGGTATGTATTGGCCACAAATTGAAGGAATCCGTTTATCGGCTGTTTTCACGTAAACAGCCGATAAACGGATTTCATTTTCAGATCAAATCAGTAATCCCCACCGCTGGCGCGAGCCTCCGGCTCGTGTCCGCACGTGCTGCGATTATAAAGCTTAACACTTAGTTGTCATCCTGAAAGGATCTTGTGAACAAACGGCTCTACCGTTTGTTCACAAGATCCTTTCAGGATGACAAACAGGAGGAGAGTCTCTTTCGGAATGAACCAGAATACGTAAGCTGGAACTTAATGAGATTCTGAATGCGTGCGGACACGAGCCGGAGGCTCGCGCCAGCGACAAAGCCTGGAAGAAGGTTCTTTTAAGCCTCATTTTCAGAAAAAGGGCATAAAACGTACTTTCTCCTTATAAATGATGCCAGATAATCAGAGCAGCTATAAACCAAGCCAAATTAACTATTTAGCAAGCTTGTAACTTGTAGCAGCAATTGTTGTAAGCACCACCAAATAAAATACTTGCCTGTAGGCCAAGACTCATCCCTTACTGTTTCAACAAGCCCTGAAAGAAAGGTGTTACTTCCTGGGCCATGACGCCATGTTCTGCCACGCTGGGGTGACCGGTGCAGCCGGTGGCTTGCATGGGTTTGAAGAAGAACACGGCAACTGGTTTGTCTGCTAGGTAAGAGGCATCTACCTGTTGTTTGATGGCCGTAAGGCAGTTTTCCAGTTTCTGCCTTTTGGGGCCGTTCAGCATGGGGCTGCTCAACAGGGTAATTCTGGCTTTTGGGTAGTGTGACTTCACGTTCTTCACAAAACTAACGTAAGCCTGCACAAAGCTGGCACTGTCGAAGGGTAGGCGGGGGTTCTTGCCGTCTCCATCGCTGAAGTCGTTGGTGCCCAGGGCAATGCTCACAATCTGGGGCGTGAACTTAGTGAAATCCCAACGTTGGGTGTTTTTGGCCTGGAAATCTATTTTCTCAAACACTTGGGGTAGAGCGGGTCCGTTGTTGTTCCAGTTGCGGTAAGCGCCGTACCCGCTCACGCTGCTTAACACAAAATTCGCTTTTACGGCACGGGCTACGCGCGGGCCGTAGGCCATGTAGGCGTTGTGCTGGTCGTGGTACTCCCCGGTACCGCAGGGCACCTCAGAGGGATCGGCGGCGGCTCCGCAGGTAATGCTGTTCCCGATAAACTCAATCAAGGGGGCTTCCTGTCTTTTCACAGCGGTCAAGTTGGGCCCAAGCACCTTCTCAAGCACCAGGGCACCAGTATGCGCCTCGGTGGTTTTGTACAGCCATACGGTGTGCTTGCCTCCGGCAGGGGCAGAAATCACCACGGTGTCTTGCAGGCCATCAATCCGTACCCGTTTCTGGTACGCTCCGTCTACTTCATACTGCAGATAGGTGTGCCCGCCGGCCCAGGGAGCAGAGGCAATTACGCGGGCCTCGGGGCCTTCAAAACTGAACCCCACGTGTGCCGCAGACGTGATCAGTTCCAGGTTTTGGGCGTTGTTCACCTGGTATCTTCCCACCGGCTGCAAGGCGTTGGCGGGCAGTTCCTGGAACGGAGTTCCGGTCTCGGTTTTCATGGTGGTACAGCCACCGGTAAAAGCAAACAGGACGGCTGCCAGGAGAGCGTATCTGGGTTTCATAGAAGTTTGGTCAGGGTAGATTCTACAAGAATAATGATATTCTGGTGGGTTTCCATGCCCTGAGGTAGAAACCTCTTTTCAGGAAATAGCCTTCTACTTCCAAAGTAAAAAAGAAGCCCGTTTGCCCAAACGGTCAGGCAAACGGGCTTTCATAAGAAGAATGGCAGGTACTGGTTAAGACTCCCTGGACGGGTACTGAATGGTATTCCTCAGGCTTTGGATGCGCTCTGGCTTGAAACTGGGCAGTTGCAGGTCATTGGCGGCGCGCCATTGCTTTACCTTCTCCTCAGCGGCCTGCGTTTTTTCTTCTGATTTACCAGTATCACGCCCCAGGTAAATGGTTTGAGAAGGATAAGCGAAACCGGTTCCGCTGGCTTCTACCACGTCCATCATGCGCAGCAGCAGGTCCTCCTGAATCTCAAGGAATTCATTATAATCGGCGGTCATCACGTAGGAGAACACTTCCAGGTTGAAGGCCGAAGCTCCGATTCCTACAAACCGCACCCTCGCCGACTCAGGGTCAATTTTGGGATGCGCGTACAGGATAGACCTAAGCTCCACCAGCAGATACCGGATCTGCTCTGGCGTGGTATCGCAGCGGATGCCAAACGTGGGATGGAACCAGACGCGGTCGCGGTGGGCGTAGTTCTCAATGCGCTGGGAGGAGAAATCGCCGTTGGGAATGGTGACCACCGTGCGGTCATTGGTGCGGATGCGGGTAGAACGCATGCCAATGGACTCTACCGTCCCCACCGTTTCGCCTACCTTACAGAAATCGCCCACCCTAATGGGCTGATCGGCGATGAGCGTCACGCTGCCCACAAAGTTCTCCACGGTTTTCTGCGCACCCAGGGCCAGGGCGATACCACCAATCCCCAGGGCGGCCAAACCGGTGGTTACGTCAAAACCGAGGGTGCTCAGGAAACCGATCACCCCGAAGGCGATCACCGCAATTTTGGCCCCGCGCCGCAGGAACAGCACCGCCGAGAGTCCGGCCATGTTTCCGCGGCGGGTTAAGCTCCGCTCAAAGAACTGGGTCATGACATCAATCAATCGCCAGAGGAGCAACAGAACGGCCACCATGCCCACAATGATGGTTAACTGGCTGAATCGCTGCCGCACAATGATGGAGATACCTACCCATTGGTTAGTAGCCACAAAGATCCACACGGCCAGGTACAACTGGAACGGTAAGGTAAATGCGCTGATGAGGTGAGCGATGTGCTCTTCCCGCGCCCGGTGCCAGGTTGTCTTCAGCAAAAACACCCCCAACCGAATGATGAGCCAGGCCAAAGCATAGGCTCCTACCGCAATGATGAGCACCGCCAGCCAATGGCCAATAGGCACCCCCTCCCACTTCTTCTCTACCACTACGTTGGGCATCACCCTATCGGCGAGGGGCTTGGAGGCCTGCTCAATGACCACCGGAATGCGCTGCACCGTTTGCGAGGAAAACAGCCAGATGGGGCCGCCTTCGGGTCCTTCGGTTTTTTCCAGGATCAGGTCAAAGGTCTCACCGTTGATGGTGGCGTTCCCCACCCGCTCCAGGTTGGGACCCAGGTTATCATCCTCGGCCCCGCCGGGAGTATCATTGATGAGGGCATACGGCACAATCTCACCGCCCTGGTCCAGCAGGCGCTGCAAGGCATGGGCCAACTTGGCGCCCTGCTGCTCTTGTTGCAGGGTGCTGTCCAGGTTCAGGTACAGGGCGGCTTTGTTGTAATCTTCCTCGGAGATAGCCCTGATGAACCCCTGCACAGTTCCCCGGGGCGTTCTTCTTCCCAGGGAGTCCTGGGGCCACTGGGGTTCTACGGCTGCGGTGGTGTCGCTGGCCTGCTCCTGGGTTTGCGCCTGGGCCAAAGCTTGATCAGGCACGGTGCACAGGCTTGTCAGGAACAGCGCCAGGAAAAAGATTCTGGCCAGGCCAGCACGTTGATTTTTAAAGTTCACTAAGCGGATAGACAAAGGCATTTGAAGGGTCATGGAATGCTTTTGAGGTTAAAAGAATGGCAGAATGGTCTGAAAACGGCGTGGCCGCTTTTGGTTCTCTCCCATAGGTTACGTACTAACCCGCCTCAAACGTTACCTTAGAAAGGATATAACCGGTAACACCCACGCCTTCTTTGTGCTGAAAATCCCTCTAAACGCACCCGCTGTTTCTCTCCTGTTTTCTGAAAAACAGTCCCGAAAAGGGTTGAGGACAACAGAGAATCCACGACCCTTCTGCAAGAAGGTATTGGTACTAGAAAGGCAAATCGTTTCATAAGAATCCTCCACTCTGCTGCTTAGCGCAAGGGGGTTTCTGCTGCCAACATCGGTGTAAAACCCGTTTTAACAGCAAAGCCCGTTTGTACCAACAGGAGTAAAAACGGGCTTTGTCTTTAGCTTTCAGGTGAAGCTTTGCTAACCTCTGTTTTCAGGTTAGTTTAAGAGAAACAGGCTGAAATCACCTGTGAACAACATAAAGATCAGCTACTTACTCGCAGACATAGTCAAAGACGGTAGTGGTACCATCGGCCCCGGTCCGTATCACGGGTCGGTTCTGGTCTGAGTAGGTATGGGTGTAACTACGGGAGAAATTGAAGCTGGCCAGATTGAAGGTTCCGGGTCCTTTCTGGGTACCTTCCAGGGTGGTTTCGGAGGTGACCGTTACCGAGTTATTCTTGGACAAGGTTGCGGCCAGGGAGTTAGGATTGGTGTAAAGCAGATACGGGATTTCGTGCAGCGGATTGATTTTATCATCATGGGTATACCGCACATTGATCACAATGTCATTCAGGATTTCCGACTCTCTGGAAGAAAGCACGCGGTACTCCCGGCTCCTGACCAGGTTGTCTTTCTCATCATAGATGTAGGTTGCATCGCCAATCAACAGGGGCGTCTGGGTTACCAGGAGGTAGTTCCTGACCGTGATGATCTGCTTTTGCGCATTGTAGCCCAACTCCCGGGCAGAATGGAGGCGCAGGGTACCATCGGGCCTTTCCATGTACCAGTTGATTTTTCTCAGCAGGTCCTGGTCATCATACTCAAAGGTATAGTACTGCACCTCTTTGCCTTTATCCAGGAAAAGCGTTCTGGATACCCTGCCCCGGGCATCATACTCGGCTACAATGTTCAGGGTAGTGGGCGTGGGCAGGTTGGTGGTTTCATTGATCACCAACAGGCGGTCATCGCCATAGACAAACTCGCGGGTTTGCGCAAAGCCAGTACTAGGGTTGTTGAATACCTCCCGGGTGATGTAACAGGCGCTCTCCTCCTCTACCACAGGTTCAGGATCCTTTTCTTTGTCTTTGCTACAATTCACCGTCAGGAAGGAAAGAGCAAACAGAACGACACCAAGGCGTAAAGTTTTTATCATATAGAAGAATTTAAATCAGGATTCTAAGTAAGCACTTTGCACCAAAAATACAACTTTAAAGCGTGGAGCTTCTACTTTAAACCTGCTGTTGTCCGGTTGCCCGTTGCTGTAGGAGATTTTCTATGCGTTAGGCTGGTATTGCCTACCCATTTTCCCTGAAATGCAGTCTTTGGTGTGCTCTACAAATAGGTTTTGCAGTACCTTTTCTCTGGAAGAGAAGATCTATGAAAAGGGAGAGGCGAGGCAAGCAGATATTGGGCGGGAGCGGGAGGTTGGCCCTGAGCGGGGATGAAGTAACTAAAAGGTACTAATTTGTTTTCTTTGATCTGTAAGCTTCTCCTAAACGAGATCTATCTCCAACACTCCCCTGCCTCCGCAGTAATCAAGGGCGCTGCTATACTTCCAATGATGTGGCTCAGCAACAAACCCAGCTTCCACCGGATTTTGGTGAATGTACTCCACTTTCTGTTCAATCACTGCTGGGCTCCATACTTCAATGGGTTGATTATGCTGCTGCCAAAACTGGCACTTTTGCACATTGCCATTCTTCAAACCAGCTCGTTCCATCAACCACAACATCCATTCTTTCCGGCTTTCCTGTATGTTTTCGGCAATGGCTTTCAACAGCTGTTTGGAAGTAAAAGACTTGAAATCCCGCAACACTTCTCCGGGGTTATTGTCCTTGGCTCGGAATAGCAGATGTAGGTGACTAGGCATCACGCACCAGGCATAAATTTCCATGCCCTTGTTCTTTCGGCAGAAATCAAGGTTTTCTGTGATAATGTTGAAATACTCTTCCCGCGTAAAAACATCTATCCAATACACCACCGCAAAGCTCACAAAGTACAAACCTTCTTTGTTGTGGAACTTATACTTCCGGCTCATGGGGTTTCTTTTAGAGACTGAATAGACCGGCATTTATACGAAAGAATTCACCGAAAATGATCTTCTTTTTCTCTCTGCTGTACCTGCGAGCCTGCTAGAACCGCTGGCGCGAGCCTCCGGCTCGTGTCCGCACGCATTCCTGATCCTCTGTTGCTGAAACCATCATATGTTTATCTCAGGTTCGGCTCAGATAAGGAAAGATTGATTTAAATAGCAAATTCATGCTGTGACCAACCTATTGTAGATCAGGAATGCGTGCGGACACGGGCCGGAGGCTCGCGCTAGCGGAATAAGGTGAATTTCAAAAAATAACCCCTTAAGCGAACCTACATCAAATTTGGGCACAGTGGTGACTTGCAGCATTAGAGACACAGGGCTAGTGGGTAGGACTTCTCTTGTTACCTTCGCTGGCGCGAGCCTCTGGCTCGTGCCTTCTCTTACAGATCATAGAATCGAGGAAAATTCAGCAAAAGGGCATCTGGAATGCGTTCGGACACGAGCCGGAGGCTCGCGCCAGCGGAGCAGCTCTTTTGTCAAATAGCCTTTTTGGTCTGTTTTTCCAAAATCAGTCCGAAACCACACCCATTCCTAATTCTTAATTCTCAATTCATAATTCCCGCCTCAACGCTTCTGCCAGAAACGGAGCGGTCTTGCTGCCTAAGGCGGAAACCACTTCCTCTGGCGTACCAGCCGCCACAATCTGGCCGCCCTCCTCCCCTGCTCCCGGGCCAATGTCAATGACCCAGTCGGAGCCGGCGGCAACGCGCATGGTGTGTTCTACCACAATGACCGTGTTACCGGCTTCTACTAACCGCTCCAGCTGGGCCATGAGTTTGTCAACGTCTGAGGGGTGCAGGCCTGTGGTGGGCTCGTCTAGCACATACAGGGTGTTGCCGCGGCTGAGACGTTGGAGTTCGGTGGCGAGTTTGATGCGCTGGGCTTCGCCGCCGGAGAGCTCGGTGGCGGGCTGGCCGAGGCGCAGGTAGCCCAGGCCTACTTCGCGCAGCACGGTGAGGATGCGGTGGAGCGTGGGTTCTTCGTCAAAAAACGCATGGGCGGCGTCTACGGTGAGGTCCAGGACTTGGGCGATGTTGAGGTCGCGGTAGGTCACTTCCAGGGTTTGGGCGTTATAGCGGGCACCATGGCAGACAGGACAGGGCGCGTACACGCTGGGCAGAAACAGCAGTTCCACCATCACGAAGCCTTCTCCCTGGCAGTTCTCGCAGCGGCCTTTGGCCACGTTGAACGAGAAGCGGCCGGCGTCATAGCGGCGCTTTTTGGCCAGCGGGGTATCGGCGAAGAGTTTGCGGACGTGGTCGAAGAGGCCGGTGTAGGTGGCCATGTTAGAGCGGGGCGTGCGGCCGATGGCTTTCTGGTCTACCCGCACCAGCCGCTTGATATGCTCCATGCCGCTCACGATTCGACCGCCCAGGGTCTGCGGGGCGGGGCTTTCCAGCGCATCTCTTTCTTCTTCCTCGGGTTGGAGTTCCTGGCCTAGGTGTTCGGCTACCAGTTCTACCAGCACCTGGCTCACCAGGCTGCTCTTGCCCGAGCCCGATACGCCGGTGACGGTGGTGAACACGCCCAGCGGAAATTCGGCACTCAGGTTCTGCAGGTTGTTGCGGGTGACGCCGCTCAGTTGGAGCCAGCCGGTGGGCGTGCGGCGCGGACGCATTTGCACCGGGGCCGTGCCGAACAGGTAGGCGGCGGTTTGGGAGTGGGTAATCTGTTGCAGGCCCTCGGGTGGACCGCTGTAGAGGATTTCGCCGCCTTTCTCGCCGGCGGCGGGGCCAACGTCCACGAGCCAATCGGCTTGCCGGATCACGTCCAGGTTATGCTCTACCACAAACAGCGAGTTGCCCGCTTTCTTCAGGTTGGCCAGGGCGGTGAGCAGGGCTACGGTATCACTGGGGTGCAGGCCCGCCGAGGGTTCGTCCAGCACGTACACCACGCCAAACAGGTGCGAGTACAGCTGCGTGGCCAGCCGCAGGCGCTGCAACTCACCGGGCGACAAGGTAGGAGTGCTTCGCTCCAAAGACAGGTACCCGAGGCCCAGATCCAACAGCACCTTAATGCGGGCCACCAGGTCCTGCGCAATGCACTGTTTGGCGATCTGTTGCTCGGGGTGAGCCTCGTTTTGGGTGGCGGGGCCGGGGGCCGAGGCGTTCACGTACGGTTGCAGGGTCTGGGCCACACGTTGCAGGGGCAGACGCGACAGCTCGGTG
This sequence comes from Sabulibacter ruber, assembly GCF_017355955.1. Taxonomy (GTDB): domain Bacteria; phylum Bacteroidota; class Bacteroidia; order Cytophagales; family Hymenobacteraceae; genus Nibribacter; species Nibribacter ruber_A. Next base: position 473,871 of record NZ_JAFFID010000003.1, read on the forward strand.
ATGTCATAGCCCGCGAAGGTGACGGAGAGTGCCGCGGGGTTCAGGCGTTTGCCATGGCAGGTGGGGCAGTCTGTGTGGAGCATGTACTGCATGACCCGCTTTTTCATCTGAGGGCTGTTGGTATTGGCGAAGGTATGGAACACGTGCCGCCGGGCGCTGGTGAAGGTGCCCATGTAGTTAGGTTCCTCGTTGCGCTGCAGGGCACGGCGGGTTTGCTCGGGGGTATAGCCGGGGTACACGGGCACCACGGGTTGCTCCTCGGTGAACAAGATCCAATCACGGTCTTTCTGGGGCAGCTCGCGCCAGGGGGTGTCTACGTCATAGCCCAGGGTCACCAGGATGTCGCGCTGGTTCTGGCCGCCCCAGGCGGTAGGCCAGGCGGCAATGGCCCGTTCCCGGATGGTGAGCGATGGGTCTGGCACCATGCTTTCCTCGGTGACCTCGTAGATGCGGCCCAGGCCGTGGCAGGTGGGGCAAGCGCCCTCGGGGGTGTTGGGCGAGAACGCCTCGGCGTAGATGATGGGTTGGCCTGGCGGATAGTCTCCGGCCCGGCTATACAGCATGCGCACCAGGTTAGAAAGGGTGGTTACGCTGCCCACGCTGGAGCGGGTGGTGGGCGTGCCGCGTTGCTGCTGCAGGGCCACGGCCGGAGGCAGGCCCTCAATGGCGTCTACCTCGGGCACGGCCATCTGGTGGAACAGCCGCCGCGCGTAAGGGCTCACACTCTCCAGGTAGCGGCGCTGGGCCTCGGCGTACAGCGTCCCGAACGCCAGCGACGACTTCCCCGACCCCGACACGCCCGTGAACACCACCAGCGCGTCTCGGGGAATGGTGAGGTCTACGTTCTTCAGGTTATGCTCGCGTGCCCCACGTACGGTGACGAAGCCGGGGAAGAGAGTAGTTGAGGGAGAAATAAAATCTTGTACCACGTAGTAAATAAAATTTTATAATATTAAGCTATAAACAATCATACTCCTGATAAAGTAATAAGGTGTATAATCATAGATTAAAATAAAACCATTCATTTACTTTACATAATAAATGAGTCTTATTTAAATAAAAATTAAAGTTTAGCATTAAATAATATAAATCTATATATTGAAAAAAAATTTAATATGATTTGTTTTGTTATAATGGGATTTGGTTCTAAATCAGACCCTTATACTGGGAAAACCCTCGATTTAGATAAGACATATTTAAATATTATTCAACCCGCTGTTAGGGCTAGCGGGTTAGAATGCATTAGGGCTGATGAGATTCAAGAAGCGGGTTTGATTGATAAAAGTATGTATGCATTACTGATGCATGCAGATCTTGTAATTGCTGATATTACAACTTACAATCCCAATGCAATCTACGAATTGGGTATAAGACACGCTGTAAAACCATATGCAACAATAATCATAAAAGAACGAAAGGGTAAGATACCTTTCGACTTAGACCATAGTAGAATATTCCACTATGATCATATGGGAGACGATATATCAGCAACAGAAGCAGACCGCTGTAGAAAAGAACTATCTTCTTTGATTACAACGGTTCTAGCCACTAATGAAACAGATAGTCCCTTATATTCATTTTTAAGTGGGGTAAATGCTCCTAAATTGCCTGAAGACGAATATTCTTATTTGATAGAAAAATTAGCTAAAGAAGAAAAATACATCTTCGCTTTGAGGGAAAAGGCATTAGATGCAATGCAAAATAATGACTTCACAGCTGCTGCAAAAGCTTGGGAAAAAGCAAGTTCATTAGCACCTAATGAAACTTACTTTATTCAACAGCAAGCATTATGTACTTATAAAAGCAAATTTCCTTCCCCTAATACAGCACTAAATGATGCATTAGTAATCATTAATAAGCTCAATCCAGACGGTGATACTACTGATCCAGAAACATTGGGTATAACTGGTGCTATATATAAGAATTTATACAGAAACAATGGTGACATCGAATATATAAATAGGGCTATTACTTACTACAGGAAGTGCTATCTTGTTAGGAGTGATTATTATACAGGCGAAAACTATGCACATTGCCTTGAGTTGAAAAGAAAAGCTATTCAAGATGAAGAGGAAAAAGTTTACGCCAAAGTTGAAGCCCGAAATACAAGAAAGTCTATTATCCGATCCATTTCAGAAATATTAGAGAACAATATAGAGGAAAGAGTAGATCAAAAATGGCTGTATGCAACGCTTTCAAATTGTTTTCTAGCAATCAACGATAGTGAGAATGCGTTAATTCATGAAACAAATTTTTTAAATTTAAACCCAGTAAATTGGGAGATAGACACATTTAATAAAACAAAAGAAGAAATTTTAAATTATTAACTTTATTGATATGGCAAAAAAAGTATTTATAAGCTATGACCATAGCGAAGATAAAATTTACAAAGAGTTGTTAAGAGCATGGGATGCTAACAGTGCCTTTAGTTTCGAATTCGACCAAAGATCTCCTAACATTGCAATTAACAGTACAGATTCTGCACGGATCAAACAATCACTAACAAGAATGATGATGGATGCAGAATACCTATTTGTGATAATTGGAAGAAAATCTTGGCAAAGTAATTGGATGAATTGGGAAATTGAAAGGGCTAAGCAAAGTGATATTAAATTAAAATTAGCGGCTGTTAAGATCGACTACTACAACACTACACCATCAGGTTTACTAAATACTGGGACTTCATTCGCAACCTCATTCACACAAGACAAAATTATCACAGCACTAAATAACGCAAAAAATAATTATTGATTTTTTTTCAATTTATAATTAACATTTGATATTAATGGGACACAAGGATAGGACATACGTAATATTTGATGGCGACAAAGACCAATGGGCATATCGATATATGAGAGGTTGGAATAATAATCGAAATATAGATTTTAATTTTGATGATGCCCATGAATTAAAGCCATTAACATATAGAGCTCAAGATGAAATTTATATAAAAACAAGACTTCGAGAGCGTCTTAAGCAAACAGATCAGGTAATACTATTGATTGGAGAATCAACTAAATTTTTATACAAATATGTTAGATGGGAGTTGGAATTAGCTATAGAGTTAAATTTACCAATTATAGCAGTCAACTTAGATAAGACTCGAGTTCAAAATCCTTCTTTATGTCCTGCTATAATCCGCACTTACCCCAAAACAGTTTATGTAGCATTTAGGAGTAAAATAATTCAATATGCATTAGACAACTTTCCATCTTTTATAAGGAATTACAAGGGTAATGAAACTCGGTGGCACTATCCTGATGAAGTTTATACTAGATTAGGCATATAAAATCGATGGAAGAAGCAGATTATCCAAGTTTATACCAATCAGCTGACAGAGCATCTAAAAGAACACAGAAATACTATTTAATTTCTTTAGGAACTTTCATCTGCTCTTTAGTTCTAAGCAGCATAGTAACACAATATGCTCCTAAAGAAGCTGAATGGTCTATTGTTTCTACTATTTTGTTGATTATCACTTTATTACTTACAATATTCAATGGTGTAAAAAGATTTGACAATATCTGGTATAACGGCAGGGCAGTTGCAGAATCTGTAAAGACTAGAACTTGGAGGTTTATTATGCAAACTGAGCCTTATCAGGATTTAGGTGATTACAGTGATAAAGCAAAAAAATTCAATAATGATATAAGTGAAATATTAAAAGAAAACAAAAGCCTAGGTAATTACCTTGATAACACCTACGACTCTGATAGTATAACTAAAAAAATGGTTGAAATCCGGTCTCTTAGTTTGAATGATCGTAAATCATTATACAAAACTGATCGCCTTGAAGACCAAAAAAACTGGTACATTACTAAAGCAAACTTGAATAACAGAAACGCTAAAATTTGGTTCACGCTTTTAATAGCAACCAATTCAATTGCTATTATTTTTTCTTTTATTAAAATCCTTCACCCCAAAAAAGAAGGTTTTCCAATTGAACCTCTTATTGTGATAGCCAGTTCTATACTTTCTTGGATGCAGATCAAAAGGTTTCAAGAATTAGGTTCATCTTACAATCTAACAGCTCATGAAATAAACCTTTTCAGGCAGAACATTGATTACTGCACAAATGAAAGAGAGTTCTCCGATTTTGTTAAAGATTCCGAAAATGCATTTTCGAGAGAACATACACAATGGGTCGCAAGAAAGGACAAATAAGAATAATAAATCAGCCTTTGATTAAATTATTGACACTTCATTTATATTATTTGAGTTTCTTTTTTATTTCAAAGATAGCTTATCTAATAATGACATAATTTTTAAACATATCTCATTGAAAATATAATTTATTTCATATAAAATTTTTATTTATAATTTTTTGTAAGTTGTAAAATAAAATATGGAATTCTAACTTAGAACAACATCCACCAACTTCCGCCCATGCTCCGCACCGAAGCTTCTACACCGCTGGCGCATGCCCGCCAGACCCGGGTTTCCTCCATTGATGTGGTGCGGGGCTTGGCCATTGTCCTCATGGCGCTGGACCACGTGCGCGATCTGTGGCACACCACGGCGCTGGTGCAGGACCCGCTGTCGTTTGACACCACTACCCCGGCCCTGTTCCTGACGCGCTGGGTCACGCATTTCTGCGCGCCCACCTTTGTGTTCCTGGCGGGCACCTCGGCGTACCTCTCCCTGATGCGGGACGGAGACTACGGGCGCGCCCAACGGTTCCTGCTCTCGCGCGGGGTCTGGCTCATGGTGCTGGAGGTCACGGTAGTGGGCTTCGGTATCTGGTTTGACATCTTCTTTAGAACCATTATGTTCCAGGTGATCTTTGCCATTGGGTTCGGGTTTGTGGTGCTGGCGGGGCTGCTGCGGCTCCCGGTCCGGGTTGTGGGTGGCATCGGGCTGGCCATTCTGCTATTACACAACCTGCTGCCGCAAGCAGGTCCGGCCGAGGGGATGGTAGGTCAATTTGCCTATTCCCTCCTGTTCCGGCCGGGGTTCTTCCAACCCACTGAGGGGCTGTCGCTGCTGGTGGCCTACCCCGTTATTCCGTGGCTGGGTATTCTGCTGCTGGGCTTCGGGTTTGGGCCTGTTTTCCGGAAAACGGCCTCAGAACGCCGGAAACTGCTGGGCATCTCGGCGGCGGTGGCCCTGGGCGTGTTTGCAGTGCTGCGGTGGGTGCAGGTGTACGGTGACCCCAGCCCCTGGGCGGTGCAGAAAACCACGGTGTTCTCGGTGCTATCTTTCCTGAACGTGACCAAGTACCCGCCGTCTTTGCTGTACGCGGCCTTGTTTCTGGGCCTTATGTTTGTAGCGCTGGTGTTGCTGGAACACGCCCAAAACGCGGTGACCCGCTTCCTCATCGTGTACGGCCGGGTGCCGCTGTTCTTCTACCTAGCGCATTGGTACCTCATTCACACCGGCATGCTGCTGCTCATGCTCTGGCAGGGCCTCACCTGGCAGCAACTGCCCTTCGGTTCTCTGGAGTTTGGCCGCCCCAAAACCGGCGTGGGTGTAGAACTGCCCTATGTGTACCTGGTCTGGATCATGGTGGTACTGGTGCTCTACCCCGCCTGCCGCTGGTACAGCCGCTACAAAGCTGCCCACCCAGAGAAGAAGTGGTTAAGTTATCTGTAGCATCTGCTTATAAACAGTAGAAATCTATACTTCAAGTTTGAGCGCAGCGGGAACTTGGAGTAGCAATGATCGCCAGTTTGCAACTGGCGTGGTTCTTTTTCTAATTATGTGTTAAGCCAGTTGCAAACTGGCATCAAGCCTAGCCACAAGTTACCGCTGCGCTCAAACTTGCGGCATGAGAAGGCTTACCAATAGGGGTGGTGCCTAGGAGTTCCTTCTTGAAGGGTTACAGAGTGTGCCGCACCTGGCTTCTGCTTCCCATTCATTTTTTCTGTTATATTTCCGCCTGCAAACACCCCGCACTTAACAAAGTGACCCTGCACCATTATGAATAAAGGAAGGTTAGAAGCATTTAGTGACGGCGTTTTAGCCATCATCATTACCATTATGGTGCTGGAGATAAAAGTACCGCACGGTACAGATTGGGAAGCGCTACGCCCGCTCTTGCCTGTGTTCCTGAGCTATGTACTTAGTTTTATTTACATAGGCATTTACTGGAACAACCACCACCACATGCTGCACAGCACCGGCAAAGTGAACGGCGCCATCTTGTGGGCCAACCTGCACCTGCTCTTCTGGTTATCCTTAATTCCCTTTACCACCGGCTGGATGGGCGAGAACAGTTTTGCGCCGGCAGCTGCGGCCTTGTACGGGTTGGTGTTGCTGTTCTGCTCTATCGCCTATTGGATCCTGGAGCAGACGATTGTTAGAAAAAACGGGAAAGATTCTTTGCTGTCCAAAGCTATTGGCAATGACTTGAAAGGAAAGATTTCGCCCTTGTTGTACCTGGTGGGTATTGCTTTGTCTTTCTGGAATTCTTTGGCTGCCAATGCGGTGTACGTACTAGTGGCTTTCCTGTGGCTTATTCCAGACCGACGCATTGAAAAAGCCTATGAACAGGCACAATAGAACCGCTGTTTCGTTGGTTCTATCCGCGCAGAAGAAAAAGAACCATTGACCACCAGAACTTACCCGTACAGCACGTTCTCTTTGCATGGCATAACCTCCTTACAGCCAACACCTTGCTCAATGCACCCAATGGTTTAGGGGCTACTTTCAAGAAACAAGCCCGAAACATGTAGCCCATACTTCAAGTTTGAGCGCAGCGGTAAATGGAGTAGCAATGATCGCCAGTTTGCAACTGGCGTTTTACACTTTATCTGATCACGTACTTCGCCTTTACAAACTAGCATCAAACCTTTCCACATTTACCGCTTCGCTCAAACTTGCGGCATGAAAAGGAAGCAGGAACCGCTAACTTTACCCCTCTCCCTGCTGGCGCGATCCTCCGGCTCGTGTCCGTACGTATGCCAGATGCCCGTATGAGGCAGGTAATCTTTTCTTCTGATTGAAAGAGAAGGTACGAGCCGGAGACTCGCGCCAGCGTATAGAAGCTTTCCGGTATGCAGTGGATTGATGTGTAACCTGGGAAAGGAAAAAGGAAACGCCGTTGGTAGAAGTTCTACCAACGGCGTTTTACTAGGAAGCCTATTCAAAGGCGCTTCTTTCAACCCCTAAAGAGAAGGCAGAGAAGGCACGCAGTTGAAGGCGATGTTGTCAATAGCACCGGAGCCGGTCAGTTTGTTCGTGGCTCCCAGGTGGATCTCCATTTTGGTAACGCCCATGGTGTTGCCCAGGTCTACCATCTGCTTGCCGTTGTTATTGCTGATGGCCAGCGTCACGGTTTTAAGCACGGTATTGCCAGCGCCAAACAGCACAATCTTAGCCCCAGACTCATAGTCGTCAATGTCCATAACGGTGACAGAACCCATGCTTACAGAACCAAATCTGGAAAAGTCAAACACCAGTTTACCGCCGCCGTTGTAGTCAAACGGTTTCAGAGGATCGGTGGTGCGGTTCACAATCAGCATGTTACCCAGGGCAGTGTTGTTCACGAATGCACCGGAAGCGCCACCGTCGCCAATACCGCCGCCGCCAAAGTTCATGTGCGGGGTTAGGATATCGGTTACCTGGTTACCAATAGAAGAAGGCTGGCCAGAGTTGAAGATGTTGGCAGCGTTCACTTTGCTGTACAGGTTAGCAGCGGTTCTGCGGTAGGCGCTCACCAGGATTGGCGTAGAAGACTGGTTGCTGGTTACCTCGGCCACAAAGCCATCGGCACCGCGGGTGTACCGGTTAAAGGTAATGTTCTCACAAGCCTCTTGCTGAGGGCAGTTGAACACAATGTTGTCAATGGCACCGGAGCCGCTCAGCTTGCCGTTCTGCGGCGAGATACCGCTTGGTCCCAGGTACACTTCCATTCTTACCACCCCGGCGGTGTTGCCCAGGTTCACGATCTGCTTTCCGTTATTGCCGCTTACAGCCAGTTCAATGGTTTTCAGGCGCTTATCACCTAAACCATACAACAGTACACGCGATCCTCTTTCATAAGAGTCAATGTCCAGCACTGTGATAGAGCTTAAGGTCACAGTACCGTAGCCCGAGAAGTCAAACACCATTTTACCACCGTCGTTGGTGTCATAGGCCGGGGTTGGGCTGTCGGTGCGGTTAATGATCATGAGGCTGCCCAGGGCAGTGTCGTTCTTGTAAGGCTTGCCGGCACGGCCACCGTCTCCCACGCCCCATCCGCCGTATTCTTTGTGCGGCGTGAGCAGGTCGTCTACGTCATTGCCCAGCGGACCTTTCTGGCCGGAGTCAAAGATGTTGGCGCTGCTGATTTTGCTGTACGTGTTAGGAGCGGTTCTGCGGTACGCACTAACCATAATAGGCGTGGTGGCCACGTCGCTCATCACGGCAGACACAAAGCCGTCTTTGCCGCGCATCACTTTGTCAAAGGTGATGGTTTCACAGGTCCCCACCGCCGGCATGGCCAGGCCACTGCTCGAAATTTCCTGGTTTACCAGCTCTTCTTCCTCTGGATTACACCCAAACATGACAGCCGCTGCCGCAAGCAACGTGCTGTACTTCAGTAATTTTACTTTCATAATTAAAAAATTGGTTGAATTGAGAATAAATATTAGATGTGGTTTATATTTATTATTATTTAAGTGCTATTTACGTAGCTTTTGTAAATAATCCCACATTTTTTATTACTTTATTTCTATAAATTCTTTCTTTTTTTCTGCTTTAGATGCAACCTTTCTTAACTAACTGATATTCAACATAATTTTAATGCTTTTTTTAATCTGGTTTTGCACTGAGTTTCCCCTCCCTGCCCCGCCAGGCTCTCTGATGGCAAGCACGTTTCACGCCCATTTTCCCCGAAACTCCTCAAATCCGCTTTTCTAAGCAGTATTCAGGCTTGGCTAAGATGGGTGACTCCAGAGTGATTTGCTTTAAGTGAATTTCCGTTTTGCAGGCCTTTCTATTAAAACTGCCTTAAAACCAAGGACATGATTATGTTTACTAGTCTAATTTCAGCTTAACATAAGTCTGATTGCACCCCGCTCCTTTCTTCAGTGATAAAACAGACCAATGCCCTATAAAACGGGTGGTTTTCGGGGGCTTGTAATTTCCCGTAACTTTGAGGCCCCTAAACGTAGTAAATACAACCGGTTAGTACCTTCAAAATCACATTCCTTGTCTTTCAATCCATTCAACATAGACCTTCCCGTAAGGGAAATCATACCGGCAGTAAGAGAGCATCTTGCCGCCCAGAACACGCTCATTGTGAACGCACCACCCGGTGCAGGAAAGAGTACCCTGCTGCCGCTGGCTCTGCTGGACCAGGACTGGCTGGCGGGGCAGAAGATCATCATGCTGGAGCCCCGCAGGCTGGCCGCCCGCACCATCGCCGAGCGATTGGCGCAACTGTTAGGCGAAGAAGTAGGACATACGATAGGCTATCGCATCCGGTTTGAAACCCGCATCTCAGAAAAGACCCGCCTGGAGGTGGTCACCGAGGGGATTCTCACCCGCATGCTGCACTCAGACAATGCCCTGAAAGGCGTGGGGCTGGTTATTTTTGACGAGTTCCATGAGCGCAGCATCCACGCCGATGTAGCGATGGCCCTCAGCCGCGAGGCCCAGGCCACCCAGCGTCCAGATCTGCGCATCCTGGTCATGAGTGCCACCCTCAATATGCCTCAGCTCACCCGCCTGCTCAATGCTCCGGCGGTCACCAGCCAGGGCCGTCAATACCCCATAGACGTGCACTACGCCCCCGGCGAAGCCGATCCGCACCTGCTGCCCGAGATGACTACCCGCACCGTAAAGCAGGCGCTCAAAGACCAGAAAGGCGATGTGCTGGTGTTCCTGCCCGGCGAGAACGACATTAGAAAGGTGGAGTCTATGCTGCGCCGCGACCTGCGTGACATAGCCATTCACCCGTTGTACGGTATGCTGCCCCCGGGCAAGCAATACGCCGCCATTATGCCCGACCGTAACGGCAAGCGCAAAGTGGTGCTGGCTACCTCCATAGCCGAGACCAGCTTAACCATTGAAGGCGTGAGCGTGGTGGTAGACAGCGGCTTCGGGAAGACCTCGCGCTTTGACCCCGCCACCGGCCTGAGCCGACTGGAGACGGTTCGCATCTCCAAAGACGCCGCCGACCAGCGCGCCGGACGGGCCGGTCGTTTGGGTCCGGGTACCTGTTACCGCCTCTGGACCGAGAACCTGCATGCCCGCCTGGCGCCGCACCGCACCCCTGAGATTCAGGAAGCCGACCTGGCCCCGCTGGTGCTGGACATGGCCGCCTGGGGCATTATTGACATCCGGCAGCTCACCTGGCTCACGCCTCCGCCCAAAGCCGCTTTGCTACAGGCCCAGGAAACCCTGCACCAGCTCAACGCCCTGGAAGATGGCCGCATTACGGAGCACGGCCGCAAGATGCACGCCCTGCCTACGCACCCGCGTATTGCGCACATGCTGCTGGCCGCCCAGGAAACAAACCAACTGGCGTTGGCCACCGATATTGCCGCCATCCTGGAAGAGCGCGACCCGCTGCCCCGCGAGGCGGGTATTGACATAAACCTGCGCATAGAGGCGCTGCGGCGGTTCCGGAAGGAGCAGATGCACAACAAGCGCTTCTTCAAGATTGACAAGATTGCTGCCCAGTACCGCCGTATGTTTGACATGGCCCCGGAGAATACCGTGGTAGACCCCTACGAGACCGGCTTGCTGCTGGCCAACTGTTACCCCGAGCGGATTGCGTACGCCCGCCCCGGCAACAATGCTCAGTTCCAGCTGGCGAACGGCAAATACGCCAGCGCCGGCCACCGCGACGACCTGGCCCATGACCCTTGGCTGGCCATTGCCCATTTACACGCCGGCGGCGATGGCCCGGGACGTATTTTCCTGGCCTCGCCGCTGAACCCCAAAGACCTGGCACCGCTGGTGAAGCAGAAGGATGTGGTTTCCTGGGACCCGGAAGAAGGTGAACTCACCGCTTCCCGCGATATGCGCATCGGGAACATTGTGCTGCAATCCAAGCCGCTGCCCCCACCCGACGACCGCTTCCTGATCCAGGCCATCTGCGAAACCATCAAACGCGAAGGCGAGCAACTGCTCAATTTCTCTGAGGAAATAGTCCAGTTCCAGAACCGAGTGCTGTGCTTACGCAAGTGGCATCCTACTGAAGGCTTCCCTGATATCAGTACCCCTACTCTGCTCATGACCTGTAACGAGTGGCTGGCCTACCACCTGGAAGACGTGGAAATTGGCGAGGATCTGTTTGAAATTGACCTGCTGCCCCTGCTGCAAGGCATGCTGAACGCTGAACAGAAGCAGCGGCTGGAAGAACTGGCCCCAGCTACCATCACTTTGCCAGACGGCCACGAGATGGAACTGGCCTACCGTGCCAACGGCCAACCGCCTTTGCTGGAAATCCGCCTGCAAGACGTGCTAGGCTGGGAACAGAACCCCACCGTAGACAACGGCGATGTAAACGTGGTGCTGCACCTAGTGTCTCCAAGTCTGAAATCCCTGGCCACCGTGTACGACCTGCATACCTTCTGGCAGGAAGAATACCCCCGCCTAAAGCCGATGCTGGTGAACCGTTTTGCCAATGTGAAGTGGCGGTAGTTTACTTTGCTGGTTCAAGTTTCACCTGACATAAAGAGTGCGTTCGGCCAATCAACTGAACGCACTCTTCTTATTTAAACCCATGTAAGGCGTTTTGGGGTACAATTCTATAAGACATCTCCAAAACGGAAGCCTATTTCAGATCACTACTCTTATTTATTAAAGAGTACTCCCCTTTCTATCAATTTCTGCTCTATTGTTTATAGCCGGGTCTTCATTTATAGATGGCTGAAATCAATTTGGCTCACTCCTGCTGTTTGCTTGATCTTCTCACCTTGAAGAACAACTCAACTAAATTGGTGGAAACACTGCTAAAACCCAATGTCGGGATATAGTTTATCCCCTTACAACTGGCATCTAGCTACCCTACTGGATACGATTGTATGCGCATCAAAAGCTTGGGCTGCTTCTAACGGGCAGGCACCGCAGAAGCCTGTTTCTACCCTTCTGCTAAGCTGAATTGCGTAAAACACGCAGCTTCCCTTACCAAAATACTGATTATCACAATTTTAATTAGCCAATCCAGCATCTTAGCACCACAAAAGCCGTACCTAGTTTGACATAAACTTCTATAACCACTATGGAACAGAACCAAAAAACAAAAGCACTGACAGATTTAATAGAAAACCCCAAAGAGATTGCCGCCATTGTAGCTGATCCGGCAGATGGTGGTATGAGGTTTTATAAGGCGCTTCGGGACAGAGACAAGCAATTTGTAGCCTTTGCCGCGGGCTTGGGGCTTATTGCGTACGGCTTTTATCTGAGATCATCCAGCCATAAAACGCACCACGGGCATGGCGCCTCAGGCCATCTGGGTGCGGGACAAACCGGTAGTGCTACAGGTGGCAGCGCAACCGGCGCAGCCCATGGCACTGCCGATCACATGACCACCGATGCTATCACCGGTACCCCAACCGGCACTACCCCAGACATGACCGGAGCCAGTGGCGATTACTCTACCGGCGACTACCAGGGAGGCGGTGATTACAACCAACACAACGGATAAACGCCCTGCCCTCCTTATCTATTCTCCTTACCAACGGGTGCCGGGATATCTCCCGCACCCGTTTTTTATACCTGAAAGGCAAAAGGACTCGCCTTAGTTGTTAGCGCTGGAGCTTTTGTTGTGCGTATCCTGATGTGTTCCGCCTTAAGGTTGGCTTAAAAGGAAACTGAATGTAAAGCTTCCGTAATAAGGTTTTGCCCTTCTTTCAGAAAATAAGGATTAAAACAGCTGGTCTTTCCTTGGGCCAGGCTACCAGACTGGTAAGTTTTGCTATTTGCATTCCCGGCAACATACTGCCCGTAAGCTGCTATTGCCTATCTTTACCACCGCAACCAATTAATGAAACAATGTATACAGGATTACAGCACGCACACTCGGGCTTGGCGTATCTGGTGCTTTTAGGCGTAGCCATCTCTCTGTTGGCAGCCCTGGCCGGACTTTTCGGAGGGAAAACCTTTACAGACAAAAACAGAAAATTAGGCTTGTTAGGGCTTATCCCTACCCACCTGCAGTGGTTGATCGGCCTGATCTTATACTTTGTATCACCACTGGGAATGGCCAGCGCCTCCGGCGATGCGATGAAAGACTCTACCACTCGTTTGTACGTTCTGGAGCACCCGCTCATGATGGTGCTTGCCGTAGTCCTGATCACCATAGGCTACTCTAAAGCAAAACGCCAGGTGGGTACCACCCGTGGCTTCAAAACCATTGCCATTTTCTACGGCATTGGTTTGGTTCTTATCCTCAGCCGCATTCCATGGAACGCCTGGCCAGGTAACTAATCTGGATAATTCACACATTAGAAAAGCCGCTCTTGCAGATGTAAGAGCGGCTTTTCTGTTTTATGACAAACAGCTGAGATAAGATAAAATGATCAAGAGTATGAGTTTAGGGCTAGTACTTCACGGCAGTTACAAACTGCCCTCATAGTAGGTCCAAGTCACAGACTTGAACCATGGAAAGGGAAGGCAGTAATAGTAAGAGACAAGGCAGTGCCTTGTCTCTACAGGGTTCCACCATCCCACAATTCCATCATCACCATCACCTTCAATGTTTCTGCTACTTTCCCCTATTCCAGTCTTTCGGGCGAGCGCCTTAGCAGGTTCCGGTGCCGCCAGGCATTGCGACCGAAAGGGAGCAAAGGAAGCTGGTACAGCGCGAGCGCGGAAGACGGGGCCCCACGGCCGTGAGCGCATATCGCTAACTATGAAAAAAGCAGCCCATAATTCCATAGGCAAGCAGAAGCTACGCCAGCAACCACAAGCCTACATAAAACAAAAAGTGTCAGGCGAAAACACCTGACACTTGAATCTAACAGCCTGCCGCAAGGCAAAGCTTACAACAGATAAACCTTATTTCTTCTTCTGAACAGAAGCCAACACCTGCGGAGCTCCCTCTACTTTCCGCAACACCCACTCTCCTACTTCCAGGCCTTGTTTACGGCCGTTGTCAATGGCATCCATGAAGTGAATACCCCCATAAAACCGGGAGAGGCCCGCTTCTATCGCTGCTTCCTGGAAAGAATTGAACTTGCGACCGGGCAAACCGAACCGCTCTTCTACGGTGTCAACGTATTGGAACTGGTCTCCGAAGTAATAACTCAGAATGACGGCCGAGGCGGCGGATATAGTGGAGTGCCCGCTCAGGTACTCGGGGAACGGCGGAGTCTGCAGCATAGGCTTGTACGACGGGTCAATGTACTTGCGGATGGCGGTTTCCGGGCGGATGCGGTTGCTGCGGAATTTCTCGTCCCAGCAGGAAATAAACCCATCCATGAGCGCCACAGATACCAGCATGTGCACCTTCATGGATTTTCTGAAATCGGCTTTGGCTTGTTTACAGACAATACCCGTAATACCCAGCCAGTGTGCACCCGGCGAGATCTTTTTCAAGCCCGCCTGCAAATGGCCATTGTCCTGAAGGGCAAAAGGGTTGCAGTCCCAGAAAGCGGCAATTTGTTCCTGCTCCTTCGTTAAGTGGGTGCTTACGTAATAATTCTGCTGCAGTAACTGGAAGAACTCAGACTTCTTGTTGGTAGAGAACGCCACCGGAGGAACCGGCTTAAACTGGGTGCAGGTATCCAGGGTAAAGGAGCGCACGGTGCTAAAGTACGGCTCAACCGGGGCAAAATAAGCGGGTGGCGTGGGATACCAGTTCCCCTCACCTTCTTTGGGCGTATAGCGCGGATAGTTACTGATGCGGTTGTATTTATCGGCTTTGGCGTAGGCCAGAATTTCCTTGCTCACCGATTGGGCGTATTTCAGAGAGGCCGTGATCACTTCTTCGGCTAGTCCTTCGCGGCGGCAGGAATCCAGGAACCTGGTTTTCAGGGTATCCAGCAGCACGCCGGAGGGCTGCATTTTCCGGGCGGTTTCCATCATGGCCAGCACTGCCGCCAGTTCCGTGGAATATCCGGTCACGTCTTTAGGTCTGGCAATCTGGGGATACTTTTTCAGGATGCCGTGCATGCTCTGGTAGCTGCTGTCGTTCTGCGACACCACTTCATAGCCGGCCAAGGTAGCATAGGAAAAAAAGCGGGAAGCCAGGGGCGGATTGGTGACGTCGTTCACCATGATGTCCGTCATTTTATTGATCACCTGACTGATCTGCCCTGAGCTGAAGTCCAGGTTCTGTTTTTTCTCCTGAGCAGGGCCCGTACATCCCCAAAGCACACTCAGGAGGAGGATAACCGGTAAAAACTTTCTCATTACTGTAAATTGTAAGCTTTTATTGGCATCTGATTAACCCCAAACAGCACCGTATTTTTCACCGGCAGGATACTCCGCACATCGCCGGTGAGGCGGAGCCCAGATTTCTGCTGAGGCACACAAGTGAAGTTTCCTTTGCCGTCGTTCTGCAGTAGCAGCCCGTAATTGGCATCGGTTTTCCCAAAGCGCAAGCGGGCTTTGTTGACGTTCCCGCCCAGCAGCAGATCTGCCGCTCCGTCTCGATTGTAATCCAGGGAAGCCAGGGCAAACACCGGCGAGAACTGCGCCTCTAAAGGCAATTTCATTTCTTTGAACCTCCCGTTTGTACCTCCCTGAAAATAAGCCGTTTGCAAGTAATTGCAAGACAAACGACTGGCTCCCTTAAGTTCCTCCGGCGAGAAGATGTTTTCCAGCGAGGCGTTAGCATACGTGCTGTAATCCTGGAAGCGGGTGCGCATCATGCTCACCTGATCCAGCAACTCATCGCGGGTCACATACGGGTAACTTTTGCCCTGCATGTAGAAGCACAGGATAGGGTCAATGGCGCCGTTGTCGTCAAAGTCTTTGTACACCAGTTCGGCGGGTTCTTTGTCTGAGGCTTTGCACTGGGTGTTCAGGCCCTGGTTCCCCACAATCAGGTCCGGCCGATTGTCTTTGTTGAAGTCCCCGATGAACAGCTTGTTCCACCAGCCACTGTAGTTCCTTGAGAAGAAGGCTTTGGTGTTTTCGGTTAGTTTTCCGGAAGAAAGGCTGAAAACGGTAATGGGCATCCACTCGCCTACCACCACCAGTTCGGCTTTTTTATCGCCGTTCAGATCATGCCAGGCGGCATCGGTCACCATGCCAAGGTTCTGCAGTTTTGGGGCTACCTGGGCGGTTTTATCTGTAAACTGGCCTTTTCCGTTGTTAAGCAGCACGTAGCTTCTGGGAGCTTCTGGGTACCGGCCCGGAATCACGCGGCCACCCACAAACAAATCCTGGAAACCATCGCCGTTGATGTCGTAGGCCCGCACGCAGCTTTTGCTGGTAAGCATGGCGGGCAGTGCTTGCGCACTTTTGGTGAAGTTGCCTTTGCCATCGTTTAAATACAAGCGGTCTTGCAAGGCGGCATCCTCGGGCATGAAATTGTGGTAACCGCCGCTCACCACGTACAGATCCAGGGCCTTGTCATTGTTGGCGTCAAAGAACAGGGCATCCACGTCTTCGCTGGCTTTATCGGCGGTAAAAGCTGGTGTTTGTTTCAGGGCAAATTTTCCGTTTTTAGCCTGTAAATAGAGCGCCCCGGCCTGACCAGCCGCACCACCCACAAATAGGTCCTCCAAGCCATCTGCGTTCACATCGCCTTTCACCAAGCAAGGGCCGGAGAACGACATAGGGTTTATCATGAGCGGCTGGCGCTTGAAATCATTGATGTTGCTTTTCTGATGCGCAAACGTGACCGGCGAGGTTGTCTCGGTGAAGAAAGGCTTGCCGGGTTTGGGTGCCACGTAGGTAGCGGTGGCGTTCTTTTCCTCTAAGGTGAGCACCTGGTTAGGCTTGACATTGCGCACCATTTGCTGCTTGCCTCCTAACCAAACCACCCGCACCGAGTCAATGGAGGCATTCCCTCCCACCCCGAAATGCAGAACGGGCGACACGCTGGACTGGTAACCCCGTGAGGTCATCTGCTCCTGGAACTGCTGCTGGCCTTGGTGGTAGAGCGTTACCTTTGCGCCCAGGCCGTCGGTGTTTTTGCCGGTGCCTACCAGTTTTACCTGCAGGTACTGGTGTTTCAGTTGTTTCTGGGCCTGGTTCTGGTACACAAAGGCAGATTGGTTCACGTTGTTGGTGATCAGGTCCAGGTCGCCGTCATTGTCCAGGTCTGCGTAGGCGGCTCCGTTGCTGTTAGAGGGTTTGTCAAAGCCCCAGTTTTTGTCCATGTTGCTGAACTGCAGGTTCCCGTTGTTCTTGAACATGTAGTTATTCACGTTAGAGGCGGGCATTTTGGAGAGCAGGTTCATGACACTCTCCGGCGTTACCTTGCCCCGCAGGTACTGGAAGTAGGCGCTCCGGAACTTGATGAAGTCCATGTTGGTGAAATCGCGCAGGAAACCGTTGCTCACGAACAGGTCTTTTAAGCCATCGTTGTCATAATCGGCTAAAAGGGGGGCCCAGCTCCAGTCAGTATTAGAGACACCGCTCAGTTGGCCCACCTCGCTGAACGTGCCGTTGCCGTTGTTCACCTGCAGCATGTTGCGCATGTATTGGTAGTTGAACCCGGCGCGGACCAGCATATCAAAGTACTCATAGTTATCTGGCCCGAAGAGCAGTTTCTGGCGTTTGTTGTCCTCGGGCAGCATGTCCAGGGTCATGATGTCATGCAGGCCATCGTTGTTGATGTCTGCGATGTCATTGCCCATGGAATAGATGGAGGTATGCTGGATGGCGTCCCTGGACTGATCAGTGAAGGTGCCGTTTTTGTTGTTGATCAGCAGGAAATCTGGCGCAGAGTAGTCATTGGAGACATAGATGTCTTGCCAGCCGTCCTGGTTGATATCGGCGATGCCTGCCCCCAGACCGTACGAGAACGCCGATTTGTGCAGCCCCGCTTTGTCTGACAAATCTTTGAACGTGCCGTTGTTGTTCTGGAACAACTTGGCTTGCATGTCCCGGGCCGGTTTCTTCTTGATTTCCTGAATGGTGACATCGTCCAGGTTGTTGAACTGAATGGGGTTATGGTTGAGCAGGAACATGTCCAGGTCATGGTCGCGGTCATAATCAAAGAAGGCGGCGTGGGTGCTGTAAGAAGAATCGTCCAGCCCCATTTCCCTGGCTTTGTCCACAAAAGTAGGCACCCCGTTCTTGCCCGGTCCCTGGTTGATGAACAGCTGGTTCACGCGCGCTTTGCCGCGCATAGGGCCGGAATAGCACTGGTAGATATCGGGCAGGCCGTCGCCGTTCACGTCGGCAATGGTGGTGCCGGTTTTCCAGGTATTGGGGTTCCCCTCCACCCCGGCGGCCGTGGTAATGTCTTCAAACCGCATCTGGCCTTTGTTCAGGTACAGCTTGTTAGGCACCATGTTCCCGGAGAAATAGATGTCCTGCAGACCGTCCTGGTTTACATCGCCAATGGCCACTCCGCCCCCGTTATAGAAATACTGGTAGGCAATGATGTTGGCGTAGGGCGTTTCTGTGAGGGTGTTGTTGAAACTGATGCGGGTACTCTCAGTGCCCAAAAGGGTAAACAGCGTTGGTTGGCTTGTGGCGGCAGTTTCTGGCTCAGTTTCCTGAACTGACCTCTTTTTCTCACAGCCCAGGGTGCCCAGTACCAACAGGGCAACTCCCCAAAGGGACGCACTTCTAAACAAATTCATGATGGAATATTGAAAACAGCCTATAAGTATACATAATGTATCGCATATATCCTGAGGCAACTCTCCCTAAATTTTCATGAATCCTCAACAAAAACTCATTTCAGCGCGAAGCATTTTAAATGCAAGAACTGTATAAGCATACCTTTTGACAATGCCTAAAATCTTTGCTTAACATATCCGCTAAATTCCAGACTAGATCCACAGCCCACGGTCCGAGGGAAACATTCATATAGTTTGTACCCGTAAGCAAGCGCCATTTTGCCTGAACTCTCTTTCTGTTTTCTACCTAATTCTGCTAAAATAGGCCTGAAACGGATTCTAAAAGGTCAAGGAAGGGCAAGACCTCATGCAACCTTCAACCACCGAGCTGGGTCTTCTATTTGAACCTCGGAAAAGGAGGCTACCTGATTCTGTTTGTTTTATCCACTAATCTTTACTGAAGATGAATATTCCAAAATCAGTACTCAGTGCCATTCTGCTGGGAATTACCGTGCAGACCACCAGCTGCGTTGACGAGGAAAACCTGCCGGCCCCCAACACCGAGCAGGAAGCCAACAATGCTGCCAACCTGCCCTCTGTTCCTGATAACTGCCCCGCCTGCGGAATGGGGTGATGGTCTACACTTTTAACCAGAAGTAGAACCGATGCCGAACCTCCTGCCCTCTTTGGCCTGCAACCTGGACCTGGACTTGCTGGCGGCCGCTTTGCCCTTGCTGGAGGAAGCCCGGGTAGATGGCCTGGAGTGGTCTTTTGACGCGCTTTTCCAGACCAGGCAGGTACCGGCCTGGTTTCTGGATTTGCTCACGGCTTTTGGTCAGGAAAAGCGGTTGGTGGCACACGGGGTATTCTTCTCGCTGTTTTCGGGGAAATGGTCTGAGGGGCAGCGTCAATGGCTCAAAACCCTGTCCGAAGCCTCTCAGCGCTATCGGTTTGACCATGTAACTGAGCACTTCGGGTTCATGACGGGGCAGAACTTCCACCACGGGGCTCCGTTGGCCATTCCTTACACCGCCACCACCCTGGCCATTGGGCAAGACCGACTGGCACGTATCCAGGAAGCGGCTCAATGCCCGGTAGGCCTGGAGAACCTGGCCTTCTCCTATTCTGTGGAAGACGTGAAAAGACATGGCGAATTCCTGGAGAAGCTGATTGAGCCGGTGAACGGTTTCATCATTCTGGATCTGCATAACCTGTACTGCCAGCTCCACAATTTCTCGGTTTCGTTTGAGGAACTCATTCCGTTCTACCCGCTCGAACGGGTACGGGAGATCCATATCTCCGGCGGAAGCTGGGAAGACTCTCTCACCACGCCTGCCAAAAAAATCAGAAGAGACACGCATGACAACGGGGTACCGGAAGAGGTATTTAACCTGCTCACTCAAACGCTGCCCCTCTGCCCTAACCTGAAGTACGTGGTGCTGGAGCAACTGGGCAACAGCCTCAAAACAGAGCAAAGCAAAACCCAGTTTTACCAGGATTACCTGCGCATGGAAGCGATAGTGCGGGATTTCAACGCTACGCACCTGAACCCGATACCGGAACCAGAGCGTTTTTTACCACCCCAGGCTACTTTTTCTGCGGAGTTGGTAGAAGATGAAGCCCTGTATGCACAGCAGGTAGAGCTTTCTTCCATTCTGGAAACTGCCGGCTCCTATGAAGAAGCCCAACAGAAACTCCGTACTTCCACATTGGCCCATTCTGCCTGGCAGGTAGAACAGTGGGAACCTGCAATGCTGGAAACCGCCATCAGCCTGGCGCAGAAGTGGAAGAAGAAATAGCCATGGTCCTTCAATATAGTTTCAGGGCATTTTTTTAAAATCAAGCCCAAAACGAAAAGCCGCTGCAACAAACGTTACAGCGGCTTTTCGTTTAATCTTGGTCATATTTTCCGGTCACCCAATCACAGATTAGGTGACCCGAAATCAATTCGTAGTTCAGGACTTTACTTAATCCAGGTATTGCGCACCTCAAAGTGGTTGCAGCCAAACTGGGCGCCGGTTACCATCTCAAATGGTTTAGGCTGGCTGGCGGGCATTCCGGGCTCATGTACCACGGGTAGCACAAACTCGGGGTTCATGGCTGGTTTGCCGGAGAGTTCATCGCAAACCCCAAACTGGTCGCTTTGTACCTCTACAATTTTCTGGTCCTGGATCCAGTGGTTACAGTGATTGCAAGTAGCTTCCATATCATTAGTTGGTTAAGTTCAACATGAAGTTTGTATATGAATTATACCGCCCCTTGCAGCAGTTATGTTACACAAAAACAGCCTTTCTCTGTAATTTAGAATTGTACTAAACTAGGAGACACCCTGGGCAGACCGCCAACTTAACCGGCCTCGTGGCTCTTGCTTCTGGTATTCGTCCACCCGGTACATCCTTCATAAAAGGGTAACATTGGCTTTACCTTCATGTAATAACTGGCAAGCATATTTACTACATGCAACTACTGTTATCCATTTACCTTTTCGTTCTTCTGCTTACGGTGGCGGCCACGGTCCTGCTGCTGTTGTGGGAGGAAAAAGAAAGCACCGCCGGCAGAATCTCCCTGAAAGACAAATTACTGCTTGGCTGCGCCACGGTGATTGGTTTTATCACCCTGCATCTGAATTGCCTGCTGCTTTCCTGGCACCAAAAGAACCTGGGCAACCTGGTGACGGTCTTTACTATTATTGTGCTGGCAGCGGTTTGCCTTGCCTCGGCCTATTACCTGGTCACCATTCTGCGGTCTTCCAAAACCAAACGCCTGTGGAAGGTCTATGTAAACGGGGTTCTGGTAGGCAGGTATTTTCTGAAATAATGGATTCAGGTAAACCGCACCCGGTTCCTGACGCAGCAAGAAAAACAGCTCGGCCCGCATTTACCGTGCGAATTGCAGATTGAGGTAAACCACCTACCTTAAAAGACGTAGGTAAGGCTGACTTTAAAAATAAAACTATGAAATCTAACGAAACCACCCAAAGACTTTCTAACCTGTTGAAAGATCCTTCTCAGATCATGGCCTTAGTATCTAACCCGGGCAAAGCAGGCATGGACATCTACCGGTCTCTTTCTAACAGAGATAAACAATACGTAGCTTATGCCGCCGGTGCCGGGCTCCTGATTTACGGATACATCCTGGGCAGACAAAACAAAAGAACTGTCTAGCTAACAGTAGCCACTATAAAAGCCGTTTTAAGCCTGAATTCCTGAAATTAGGCTTAAAACGGCTTTCTTGTTTTCAGGCCTGGCCAGACAAAACCCTGCCCCAGGCCTCAGCTCACAAAGCACCTGTAATCCGGCACCGTTAACTTCCAATAAAGCAGGCACGTACCTATCCTTAAAAATCAGTTCACCATGGTAGAGATCCTGAACACCGAGAAACCAGATTTATTTGCCGCCCGCCTGAGCGGGAAAGTGGGCAAAGAGGAATATGACCTGATTGTGCCCGCCCTGGAGGCCCAGATTGCCCAGCAAGGCAAGATTGACCTCTACTGGGAAATGACCGACTTTGAAGGCTGGTCAGCCGGGGCCGTGTGGGAAGACATCAAGTTTGATGTAAAGCACGTGAACAGCTTCAGGAAAGTGGCCATTGTGGGCGATGAAACCTGGGAGAACACAATCACCAAATTCATCAAACCGTTCACCACCGCCGAGGTTCAGTTCTTTCCTGCCACCCAACGGGCAGAGGCCATGGCATGGGTAAACCTGCCTTAAACCAGTTTCTTCAGCAATCCCGGGCGTTGCTTTCCAGATGAAAGCAGAAAAGCGTTACTTTACCGCAGCGCCCGCCAGGCAATTCCGTTTCAGGATCCGCGTTTTCTGTTTAGCGGCTACTTTAAGAAAACGGGCCTGAAAACATTCATCAGACGAGAGACAAGTCATGCAATTCTTTGTTGAGAAGGACTCAGTGGTACGGGAAATCTGGGGTAAAGGCGATACCATCCTCTTTATCTTCGCAGGCTCGGCGGCCGAGTTCGCCTTGAACAAAGCGGTGGATTGGCTTTACTTCACCGGCAGGTTGCCCGCCGATCCCCTGGGCCGACTTTTCTCCACGGTGGCCTACGCCCGCCAGATTGTGTTCTCTCCCTTGGAGGCGGCCAATAAAACCATTGACAAGATGGCCCACATCCATGCCGGGGTTGAATCCAAGAGAGGCGCCAAAATCCCCGACTGGGCCTACCGCGACGTCCTGTTCATGCTCATTGATTATTCCATCCGGTCTTACGAGGTGCTGGAGCGCGAACTTACCCTTTCTGAGAAGGCCGAAGTCTTTGATGTGTTTTACCGCGTGGGCTACCGCATGGGCTTGCAGGGCCTGCCGCAAACCTATGAGCAATGGCTGATTTCCCGCGAGGAGCACCTGCAGCAGGACCTGGCTTGGAGCCATTACACCCAGGATCTGTTCAAGCAGTACCAGAAGCATCTGGGCAACATCAGGTACCGGCTGCTGCTGGAGGCTCAGATCATGGTAGTGCCAGACCGCGTGAAACAGTTGCTGGGCTTCCGGAAGATTTCCCTGATCTCGCCGCTTCTGCAGAGCTACAAGGTGTCGCGGTACCTCAAACTGGATTGGTTTCTGAAATCGGTGATTCTGCCCGATGCCTACAAAAAGCAGATCAAAGACCTGGACCAGGCGCCCGCCTGATGCATTCTAGTTGCCCAATACATCCTGTTAGTGCATAAGTAGCTGTTTTCACCCGGTTTTGCTGAAAACAGGTTAAAATCGGCTTGCCGGAAAGGTGGGTTCCTATAACTCCAATTGGTACTCCCCGTACACCTTCTGAGCAAACAGAGCAGTGGCTTTTCCTGTCAGAGCAAGCTGATCCTGATCTGTTTACCTATTCAAGATTTCACCTGTAAAACGCAACGGAAACAAGGAAGGGAACCTCACGGGTCTTCCCGAAACAAGCTATATCCTATGGACAACAAGAACATCACCATTGGCTACCACAACTCTCATGAGCAGTTTAAACCGAGCCACCTGTTAGCGCTGGTGCAGAAAGCCGAGCAGGCCGGTTTTACTAACGCCCTCTCCTCAGACCATTTCTACCCCTGGAGCGAAAACCAGGGCGAAAGCGGGTACGCGTGGAGCTGGCTTGGCGCAGCCATGCAGGCCACGTCACTGCCGTTTGGCGTGGTTTCAGCGCCGGGACAGCGGTACCATCCGGCCATTGCGGCGCAGAAAGTAGCCACGCTTTGCGAGATGTTTCCGCACCGGTTTTTCCTCTGCGCCGGCAGCGGGCAGTTCCTCAATGAGCGCATCACGGGACAGAAATGGCCCAACAAACAGGAGCGCAATGAGCGCCTGAAACTCTGCGTAGACATCATGCGGGCGCTCTGGCGCGGCGAAACGGTGTCGCATAAGGGCCTGGTTGAAGTGGAGAACGCCAAGCTCTACACCCGCCCCGACTACATGCCGCCGGTCATAGGTGCCGCCATCACCCCGGAAACCGCCGA
Organism: Sabulibacter ruber; assembly: GCF_017355955.1. Taxonomy (GTDB): domain Bacteria; phylum Bacteroidota; class Bacteroidia; order Cytophagales; family Hymenobacteraceae; genus Nibribacter; species Nibribacter ruber_A. The sequence continues at coordinate 497,947 of NZ_JAFFID010000003.1, forward strand.
ATGGGTGGGCAGTTGGGCTGATGGCATGATCACCATCTCTAAACCGGCAGATGAACTGCAGAAGATGGTAGAGGCTTTTCACCGGGGTGGTGGCGAGGGCAAGCCCATGCACCTGAAAGTGCAGCTTTCTTACCATACCACCAAGGAGAAGGCTCGCCAGACGGCCCACGAGCAATGGAAAAACAACGTGTTCCCCTCGGCCCTGCTCTCAGACATCCCCACGGTGAAAGGCTTTGATGCTGCCGGCACCATGGTGAAACCAGATGAACTAGAGCCGCACGTGCGCATCTCAGACAGTGCCCAGGAACACATTGACCTGCTGGCCAAAGACCTGGAACTGGGCTTCACGCACCTGCACCTGCACAACGTGAACCTGGAGCAGGAACAATACATTGAGTTCTTCGGGGACCGGGTGCTGCCAGATCTGAAGAAGATTGCAGCCCGACTAGCGTAGGCTGCCTTACTTTTACTGAGGGAAGACGGTTCTCCTTCTGCTTTAGAAGGCGGCCCTACCAGCACATTGACCAGGGATTATCATTTGGTTAAGGTTTGCTTTGGGTGTAGAGTACCAGGTGGCTGGGGCTTAGCTTTGCAATGTTTGCTGTTAGGAATAGTATCAAAAGAGGCGGCCAGATGGCTGCCTCTTTTATTTGAAAGCACAGGTAAGACGCCCAGAACTGCCCAGGCTTTACAAATCCCTCTCCTAAAAAACAGAAAAGGGACTGCCTTCCTCAGACAGTCCCTCGGCTAAAAGGTTGGCAGCATTAACTTATGCCGTAGTAAGCTTTTTACCGGATGTGGTGGCGGTGTTTCTGGTGGCAATGGTACTTACATACCGCCAATCTGCGTGGGCATTGGAATTGGTGAAGGTTGCCAACACGTACCCCCGCTGTGAGGCATTGAGGTAATTCAAACGATCAATCAGCAAGGTAAAGGCTTGCTCCACGCCCGCAATGACCTGGAGGCTATTACCAAAAATAGCTTCCAAACCCGGCGAGGTTACTGATGCCGTCGCGAACTCCGTTCCTACTTCATTACCAGAGGCGTCTGCCAAAGTGGAACCCCAGGCATTGTGCGTGTCACCGGCCAATGAAACCAGCTTTTTGCCAGCGGCCGCCGCAAACACCATCTCCCGCTCTACCGGGTAACCGTCCCAGGCATCCAGGTTGTAGGGCAGCACCGTTTCAACCCTTGCCCTTTCGGCAGCCGTGACAGTGGTATCTCCCTGTAGAATCCTGGTTTTGATGGAAACCAGTTGGGTTACCAGCGTATTGAATTGAAGCAGTAGTTCGGGCGTGGGATTTCCCGAGGCTATCTGGGCGGTCATGAGCAGCAGCTCAGCCGGGATGAAGATCTTACTCATCAAGACCTGGCTGCCCAACACCTGCCACTTTGCGGTACTGGCTCCTAAGCGAGACATGAGCCAGTTGCGTTGTTCGGTACCCAGGATGGTTCTGCCCGGGTTTTGCCAATCTGCCAGGAAAGCGGCCGCATTTAACCCCGATGGCGTGATATAGGCACTGTACTCCAGTTGTTTGTCTCTTCCAATAATTCTGGTGTCCAGCATCATGAGGTTAACAAGGCCCGCTATCTCAAAATTGCGGTAGATTTTGGAGTTGTCAGTTACGCGGGCGGGTAGGTACTCATGCCACACCTGCAGGGCGTACATTTTACGGGTGTTATAATCTCCCTCATTGGGCTGGTGGTTTTCGGCTCCGTCTTTATAGGCATCGTTGGTGATTTCATGATCATCCCACACGCAGATGAAAGGCTTTAACTGATGAGCTTTCTGCAGTTGCTCATCGCTTCGGTATTGCCGGTAGCGTGCACGGTAATCTTCCAGCCTGGTGATTTCGCCGGCAGGCACATGCGCTCTCCCCAAGGTGGCGGTGGTGGTGTTGGTGCCGTAGCCACCTGCCCCATATTCATAGATATAGTCTCCCAGGTGCACCACCACATCTGCTTCAGACTCAGCCACGGCGCCATACACGTTGAACAGCCCTGACTGGAAGTTGGCGCAGGACACCACGACCAGTTTTACCTCGTTGGCTTCCCCGGCTTTAGGCAAGGTCCTGGTTTCCCCTACCACAGATACTGCCCCGGTTTTCTCGTTTCTGAACCGGTAGTAGTACCGGGTATATGAAGATAAGTTGCTTACATCTACGTTCACCGTGTAGTCGCTGGCGGTATCAACCTCCACGGTTTGGCTCACCACGGCAGAGGTGAATCCCGGGTCTTTTGCCACATCCAGCAGAATAACGGGTTTTCCGCTTTCATTGACGGCGGGCGTGTAGCGGGTCCACAGAATGACCCGGTCCTGGGTAGGATCAAAACTGGCCACTCCTTCATAAAAGCCGAAATTGCCCTCGGGGGTAGTTCCTGCGTCATCATCTGAGCAGCTGATCAGGGCAGAAGGCAGCAAGGTCACCCCGGCAGTCGCAATCACTGAGTTTCGGAGGAAGCTTCTGCGGCTAAGTAGGTTTAGGTTTTTCTTTTCCATCTTTGGGCTTGGTATATACCCAAGATAGCGGGAAGCTTCTAGTCTCTTTTGGTACTTCTGGTAATGCTTTTATTAACTTTCCTGAGCGGCCTTAACACTAAAGAAACGTTGGTTTATCGCTCTATTTTCAGGCTATCGGGCAACCAGTAGGCACCTTATTTCAAAAGGATTACCCTTGCTGTGGCACTGGATTTTCCTCCTGGTTCTGGAAGGGCCATGCAAATTCAGAACTGCACTGTTACCTTTGTTAGAGCAGCTTTTGTCATTACTTGCTGCTGTTCCTGTTACACGCAATATTTTTAGTACACCACAATTAACATTCATGCGATTTTACAGACACCTCACCTTGCTCTTGTGCCTCTCCGTATCCTTGCTAGCTTGTCAGCGGCAGAGCAAATCCAAAACCGAGAAACAGGCTTTTCAGGTAGATTTTGAGAAGTTCACTCTGGACAACGGACTTACCGTGGTTTTCCACGTGGACAAATCTGACCCGGTAGTAGCTGTGGCCCTCACTAGCCACGTGGGCTCGGCTCGCGAAAAAGAAGGCCGTACCGGGTTCGCCCACTTGTTTGAACACCTTTTGTTCCTGGAGTCTGAGAACCTGGGCAAAGGTGGCCTAGACAAGATGAGCGCCCGCATTGGCGGCTCCGGCGCCAACGGTTCCACCTCCCGCGACCGCACCAACTATTACCAGACCGTGCCCAACGATGCCCTGGAGAAAATGATCTGGGCCGAGGCCGACAAACTGGGCTTCTTCATTAACACCGTAACCGAGCAGGTGTTGTCCAAAGAAAAGCAGGTGGTGAAAAACGAAAAGCGCCAGAGCTATGACAATGCTCCGTACGGCCACACTTCCTACGTGATTGACCAGAACCTGTACCCCAAAGGCCACCCGTATAACTGGCAGGTGATTGGTTCTCTGGAAGATTTGCAGAACGCCACCCTGGAAGACGTGAAGGAGTTCTACCGCCGCTGGTACGTGCCCAACAACGTGATACTGACCATCTCCGGCGACTTTGATCCGGCCCAGGCAAAAGCGTGGGTGGAGAAATACTTTGGCGAGATCAAGAAAGGCGAGAAAATCCCGGCGCTGGAGAAAAAGCCCGTGACGCTGGCCCAAACCAAGAAACTGTACCACGAAGACAACTTCGCCCGCTTGCCTGAGCTGACCATGACCTGGCCGAGCGTGTACATGTACCACCCAGATTCTTACGCGCTGCGCACACTGGCCACCTTGCTGAGCGACGGCAAAAAGGCTCCGTTCAATAAAGTGATTGTAGACGAGAAGCAACTGGCAGGCCGCGTGAACATGTCGCAGTACGGGTCTGAGCTGGCGGGTCAGTTTACCATGAGCATCCGGGGCTACGAGAAAGTGGACCTGAACAACCTGCACGCTGCCGTGGAAGAAGCGTTCCAGCGCTTTGAGAAAGAAGGCTTCTCTGATGCCGACCTGAACCGCATCAAGACCGCCCAGGAAGTGGGTTTCTACAACGGATTGTCCAGCGCACAAGGCAAAGGTTTCCAGTTGGCCCAGTACGCCATTTTTGCCGGAGATCCGGGCTTCATCAGCAAAGACATCCAGAACATGCTGGCCGTGACCCGCGAGGATGTGATGCGTGTATACCAGAAATATATTAAAGGCAAAAACTACGTAGCCACCAGCTTTGTCCCTAAAGGGCAGACCAACCTGATTCTGGCCGGATCGCAGAAGGCCAGCGTGGTGGAAGAGAAAATTGTGGAAGGTGCCGAGGAGAAATTCGATGCCTCTACCCAGGCTTCTTACACCCGCACGCCTTCCAGCTTTGACCGCACCAAAGAGCCACCATACGGCAAAACCCCTGAGACCCGCGTGCCCAACGTGTGGGAAAGCAAACTGGGCAACAACCTGAAACTGGTAGGCATCACCGACCGTGAAGTGCCGCTGGTGCAATTTAACCTGCGCATTGCCGGGGGCTTGCTGCTGGAGGACACAGCCAAAGTGGGCGTTTCTAACCTTTTGTCTGAGTTATTGCTAAAAGGCACCAAAAACAAAACCACCGAGGAACTGGAGGAAGCCATAGAGGCTTTGGGCGCTTCCATCGGCATCAACGCCAGTGAAGAGAGCTTCAACATCAGCGGCCGCACGCTGGCCAGAAATTACCAGCCTACCATGGCGCTGGTGCAGGAGATTCTGTTGGAGCCCCGCTGGGATGCAAAGGAATTCAGCCTGATCAAACAACAGGTAGAAAGCCAGATAAAGCAGCAGAAAGCCAACCCTAACTCCATCGCCGATAACAACTTCAGAAAGCTGCTGTACGGCAAAAACCACATTCTGTCCCGCAACATCCTGGGCTCAGAGGGCTCGGTGAAAGCGATTACGCTGGAAGACCTGAAGAACTACTACACCGCCAACCTGTCTCCGTCTTTGGCCTCCTTCCAGATTGTGGGTGCCGTAGACCAGCAGGAAGTAATCAACTCACTGGCCGGCCTTAACCAGAACTGGAAAGCCAAAGAGGTGCGCTTGCCGCAGTATCCTACACCGGCAGCCCCAACCAACTCTACGGTGTACTTCTATGATGTGCCGGGCGCCAAGCAGTCGGTGTTGCGGTTTGGGTACCTGGCCTTGCCGGCCACGCACCCAGACTTCTACCCGGCCCAGGTGATGAACTATATTCTAGGCGGCGGAGGCTTCGCGTCGCAGCTCACGCAGCAACTGCGCGAAGGCAAAGGCTATACCTACGGCATTGGCTCAAACTTCTCAGGCTCGGTTCTTCCGGGTCCGTTCGTGATCCAGAGCGGGGTGCGGTCTAACGTGACCTTTGAATCTGCCGATCTCATCAAACAGATTCTGCAGAACTACGGCCCTAACTACTCAGCCCAGGACCTGGAGGTGACCAAAGGCTTCCTGATCAAGAGCAACGCCCGGGCTTTTGAGACCATGGGAGCCAAGCTGGGCATGCTCAACAACATCAGCACCTATGGTTGGCCATATGACTACGCCAAGCGCCGCGAAGCCCTGGTACAAGGCATGACCGTAGCCAAGATAAAGGAACTGGCCCAGCAGTACGTGAACGCTAACAAGATGTACTACCTGGTGGTAGGCGATGCCGCCACCCAGCTGAAAAAACTGGAGCAACTAGGCTTCGGGAAACCGGTTCTGCTGAACTAGCTTTCTTTTACAACGTTTTACCTTACCGCAATCCCCTTCAGTGTTTCTGGAGGGGATTGCGGTTTTAGGGCAGATTTAATAAAAACTGCTCTAAAATGAAAAGATACAAGTGAGCCTGTTTGACTGGTAAAATAATCCTCAAGAACATATGGTTTACTATATTTAATTCCGTACCTTAGGTTTAAGTCAAAAGCATCCCTTCTAGTCAGAGAAGCTTGGGCCTATCTTCAAGGTCTTGCATGACCCACGCTGCTCCTTTCCCTTTTTCTCCTATTTGAGACAGGACTTTAGCTTCCGCTTTGATCCAGCTTTCCATTAACAAGGAATCTTATGTTACTTCATCAGGACAGCATTCTCAAGCTAGAATATGATCCGGCGACAGACATCCTGGAGATGACGTGGCCAGACATTGATCCCGACCTGCTCCCTGAAGTGCGGCAAGCCATGCAAACCATGGTGGAAACTATCCGGAATTATGATGTCAAAAAAGTGCTGATAGATGGCAGCAAAGCCAGCATCACCATCTCAAAAGAGGAGAGTACGTCTTTATCGCTGAAGCTGGCGCAGGACCTGAACTCCACCCGATTGCAGAAAATAGCCAGGTTAGAGTCTACAGACCTGCGAAGGGAAAGCGAAGCAGAGGAAACCCGTCTCCGGATTCAGACCAGCCTTGACCTGCATTATGAGATGCAGAACTTTGCTGATCGTTCGTCTGCCCTGGCCTGGCTCAAATAACCTTGCACAACCTCAGGTTTTACCTGCCAGAAAGCAATCCTTAGTGGCACCCAACAAGAAAGCCCCTGCCCGTTAAGGCAGAGGCTTTCTTGTTGGGTGGTGTTATGGTTAAATGGAGTCTGTCACCACCAGGAGCGCGTAAATGATACCTGGCAAGATGAAGAGCAAGGTCAACAGTACGCTTATCCAGAACCTGCTTCCTAAGCCCTCATGCAGGAAAACGGCTAACGGAGGCAGTAAAATAGCCAGAATGATTTTCAGCACCGTGCCTACCTCGTTGGTACCTCTAATGGCATTCTTAACCTCTTTCTTAAACTCCTTTTTCTCGGCCTTGGTCATGCTTTCCAGACGGCTTTTGGCAGACTCCAAAACCAAGTTCTCCTTCAACGTTAAAGAGGGCTTGGCAGCGGTGGGCGTGTTTACTTCTGCTATCCTTTTGGTTTCAAATAAAACCGGTTCAGCTTTCCCCGCATTGGCCTCCAACACCGGCTCTGCCTTTGCCTCAACCGGTGTTATATCCGCTGGCACGCTCACCGTTCCTTCAGTAACCGTTGTTTCTACCGGAGCCGCGGCAGGATCAACCTTCGCGACGGATTTTTGATATGATTCTGGCTTTACAGAAGAAAACCGATAATACTCTGTGGAGCTACAGGCCAGCAAGAACTGGCCAACCAGGAAAACAAGTACAAGCTGCAGTAAACTTTTAAACTTCATAGTATTGAGAATTATGTTAAAAGAAAAAGTTCTCTATTGGTATTTTCCTTCACCTACAGCTGTCTTCTCCCCCTTCACCTAGAAAATAAGGCTACCTTAGCCCACCCACCTTAATACTATACTTATCTATAATTAGTTATACATTTTTGATATTGGGCATAGATCAAAAAGATTTTATACCTAAAATGAAGTAGCCTGAGAGGTCGCTCCTACTCCTAAATAACTGCACTGCACAAGGCACTTCTAAATGAGAATGTGGTGTGAACTAGTACCCATACATGCCTTGGTAAAGAAGATGAAACAACATGCCATCAGCCATGCTAAAGAAGTTATATTTTAAGAACAAGGAATAGCTTCCTTCGCTTCAAACCTCTTCTGCAACATAGATATATTCATATTCCTTTCTTATAAACAAACCTGTATGGCCATTAATCAAATATCTCTTTAACCCAACTCTCTTCTTTGATGCACCTGAACCACAATTCACTTATTCCCTGCTAAACTATTGCTGACAAGAGATTTTATAGTATTCACGCTAATTTCCTTATTTTAAACACTCATGGCAACAGCACATTTTAGGGCAATCTGTTACCTTTGCAAACGACAAACAACAACTTATAAATTTTATATAAGCCCCCTACTGACATGATTGACCCTGGCCTCCCCGAGAATGAAGCAGAACGGTTGAAAGCACTGGAGCAATACCAGATCTTAGATTCGTTACCGGAGAAAGATTTCGATGATCTTACCAAGATGGCGTCCGCCATTTGCCAGACCCCTATTTCCCTGATCACGTTCATTGACGCCAACCGGCAATGGTTTAAGTCAACCCTGGGGATTGAAGGAACCGAAACCCCGCGGGAATTGGCTTTTTGCGCCCATGCCATCAAAGAACCAACCCAACCTTTGATTGTACCAGATGCCTCTAAGGACGAGCGGTTCCACGACAACCCCTTTGTAACCGGCGAACCTAATGTGACCTTCTACGCGGGGGTTCCGCTGTGCTCGCCTGAGGGGTACGCCATGGGTACCCTCTGCGTCATTGACTCCAAGCCTCACGCGCTTTCCGCTACCCAACTGGAGGCGTTGAAGGCATTGGCAAACCAGGTAGTAAGCCAATTAGAGCTCCGGAAGAAAAACAGGGAATTAGAAAAGCTAAATCAGGAAGTAACGCAACTGAACCACAGCCTGTCTGAGTTCTCGTACCGGGTTTCACATGACTTGAAAGCCCCTTTACGCGGAATCAGCAGTTTATCTGCGTGGCTCAGCGAAGAGTACGCCACCAGATTAGACTCCCAGGGCACCCATTACCTGCAACTCATAAATAAACGCGCAGACCAATTACAGCATCTTATTGAAGGAATTCTACTCTTTGCTAAAAACACCTCTCTGAAGGAAGACCAAACCCAGGAAATTGACCTGAAAGAACTACTGGAACAGGTGTTAGACCATTGCGAAGTACCCGGCCATTTTAAGGTATGGTACCCTCAGGAAACCGCCGTTGTAAATTCTTCCCGCATCGGGCTTTACCAGATTCTGCAGAACCTGGTGACCAACTCGGTGAAATACAATGACAAACCTACGGGAGAGCTGGAGATTGAATACCAGATCCACCCAAAGGGTTTCATGTTACGGGTAACCGATAATGGCCCGGGCATTCCGGCAACGCAGCGGGAAAAGGCTTTCCGTTTGTTTGAAACCTTGGGTAGCAAGAAAGAATGCCAGGACGGCAGCATGGGCATTGGCTTGGCAACGGTTCAATCCATTACCAAAAAGCTGGGCGGCTCTGTCTGCATCACCGACCGCAACGACGGCAAAGCCGGTGCCTGCTTTCTACTGAACTTCGGGAAGGTGGAATCAGAGCAAACCACCTAAGTCAAAGGATTAATTCTGAATCATTCAGGAAGCCGGTTTTCTAACTTAAGCAGAAACAAAGAGAGGCGTTTTAGGGCTGAATTGCAGAAATCAGCCTTAAAACGCCTCTCTTTGTTTTTTTACTTATTTAGGTGAAGTAGCCGCTCCCGGCAAGAAGATGGAAACCTGGGTACCTTTGTTTACCTGACTGGTCATTTCAATGGTTCCGCCCATGCTTTCTACGTGGGTTTTGACCAGGAACAAGCCTACTCCCCGCCCCTTCTTATTCATGTGGAAGCGTTTATAGAGCTTGAAGACGTTTCCTCCGGCCTTGCTCATGTCAAACCCCGAGCCGTTGTCTGAGAACACCAGATGGGCTACTCCCTTGCTGCAGAATTCACAACTGATGTTCACCTCCAGGGGTCTGCTCTCAGCCCGGTACTTAATGGCGTTAGACAGCAGGTTATAGAAAATACTGTAGATGTAGGCCCTGTTGGCATGCAGTTTTATACTGGCATCCAGGTTCAGATTTACCTTCCCGTTATGGTTGGCCAGCGATTCCTGGAAGAACTGCAGTACCTGTTCGCACACTTCGCTTAGCACCACGGTTTCACGGTCCATCACGTCCTGCTTGTCTCTCACCGAGAGAATCAGGTTCAGGTCACGCAGCACTGTGTCTAGTTTGAAGATACTGGTTTTCAGGTAGCTCAGAGAGGTGTCATACTCCTTGGAGTTCTTGTCCAGTTTAGTAAGCAACTCTGACAAGCCCATGGCATTGGCCACCGGGGCCCTCAGGTTGTGGGAGACTATGTAGGTAAACTGTTGCAAGTCGCGGTTCTGCCGATACAGGTCATTGGTCATCTGCAACTGCTTATCTTCGGCATCCTTCCGCTGGGAAATGTCTTTCAGAATAGCAACGTGCTGCACAATGGCGCCCTGCTCATCAAAAACCGGAGCCACATCCGCAGATACCCATACCCTGTCCTGCCCCTTTACGTAGGCCTGGAAAATCACGTTGAATGGCACACCTTTGCGCAAATCCTGCTCAACCTGCAGGATTCTTCCGGGGTCAGACTCCGGCCCGGTAAGGATGCTGCTAGGTTTCAGCCCAATTACTTCTTCCTTGGTGTAACCCGTGATTTGGCTGAAAGCCTCATTCACCCATTCCACTCTTCCCTGGGCATCGGTGATGATTACCCCGTTGGTGATTTTGCTTGCCACCAGAGAAAGTTTTTCCAGTTCTCGCTGGGCTTCCACTTTGGCCGTGGAATCAGAAAAATAAACCGAAAGCCCTTCTTCAGACGGGTAAGCCTTTATATCAAACCATTTGTTAAACCTATCCAGGTAAATGCCAAAGTTTACGGGTTGCCCCGTCTGCATGGCTTGCGTGAAGTGCTCATAAAAGGGCCCGGTGGCCAGCTCGGGAAACAACTCCCAAATAGTCCCACCCAGGCACTCTTCTCTGCTCAGCTGAAGAATACGCTCAAATTCTGTGTTGATTAACCTGAACCGCCACTCTTTATCAAGCATGTAGAAAGCATCTTTGATGCTCTCAAAAATGGTACTTAAGGTTTCTGCCTGCTTTTGGATGATGGCATTGGCCCTGGTTACCTCACTTATGTTTTTACCTACTGAGTGTACCCCTACTACTTTTTCATTCACCCGAACAGGAATCTTGGTGATGCTGAGGTGCACACTTGGGTTATCTTCTACAGGAATCTCCAGGTTTAAGTTGACGATGTTCCCCTGATACGCTTTATCAAGGGCATCTAAACATTGCTCGCCTAAGCCTTCAGGCAGAAACTCGAGCAGGTTTCTTGAGATTACTTCTTCTTTAGGCAAATTGACCAGAGACAGGAAACCCGGGTTGGCATCCAGTATGGTTCCATCCTGTTTTTCATAAAGTACCAGGTCGGGGTTGTTATCGAACAAGGACCTGAACCGCCGTTCGCTTTCTTCAACCTGTAAGGTGGCAAGTTTACGGTCTGTGATATCCCGGGAACTTATCACAAATGCCCTGATGGCCGGGTTTCTGAGCTGGTTGCTTACAATGGCATCAATCCATCTCCACTCTCCCTTCTTATTCCTGAACCTGACATCTGGCACCTGCACTACGTCACTGTGCTGCAGAACATTCCAGAACTCTTCGGCCATTTTGGAATCGTCAGGATGAATGAATTCAAATACATTGCGGCCTTTCAGTTCTTCTACAGTATAGCCCAGCGCTTTCTGCACAGTTTCCCCTAAATAGATGTATTCCCCTGCTTCGTTGAGCAGCCCCATCATATCAGAGCCGTGCTGCACCAGCACTTTATGCCATTCATCCTTCTCTTGCAGCTTTTGATTGGCTGCCAGGTGGTCAGAGGCATCTCTGCCAATGCCATACATGATGTTTTCATCTGCAGACCAGACCGCAGACCAGGAAATAGCTATCTCCTGCCCACTCAGGTGAGTGTAGTGGTTTATGAAGTTCTTACATGGAAAACCGCCAAATACCTCCCGAAACGCCTCTTTGGTTTGGGCTCTGTCTTTGGGTGAAACTAAGTCAATGAAGTCCTGCCCCAAAAGCTGTTCGCTTCTGTACCCTAGTATTTGCTCGCAGACATCATTGATATAAATAATCTTACCTGTTACATCCAACGCACAAAGCAGATCCGGTGCTTTTTCCATCACCTTCTCTACAATCCGTTTATCCCAATCTAACTCAACCTCCTTAGATTCCACGTATTATCTCAACAATTTTATACTGCAAGTTACTACTTTAAAAAAATTAATAAATAGTATTATTACCACAAGGCAAAAACTCATTCAAATTATTCAAGTATTTAATTCTTTTTAGGTAAAAAGTGACAACAATCATCTTTTAATCACCTGAAATAGAGACTAAGAAAACAACTTCACTCTCCATAATAGGACATCTATTAAAATCTTCTGCAGGACATCATCAAGACCAAATCATACTAAACTATAACTATTCTCACCCAGATGACAAGTACTCAACATCACCAAACGATATACATCTTTAAATAATTTAAAAACGCATTGAAACTTATTAAATATTGGGTGGATTTATAATTTATCAAAGAGAAGGAGCTACTATAACCTACACTCTGGCATTCCATAGCTCAAGGGTTAAAAGAACATCAACTTGTTTTCAGGGCGAAAACAGAAAAACAGGCTTAAAACAGATGAGATGAAAAGAGCGCAGCAAGATGACTATGAAGAAAGAAGGCATAAAAAACCCGCTCCTGTAGGATTTACATCTGAGCGGGCTGGTGAAACGAGTTTGTGAAAGTGGCTACAGTTCGGCTACCACCTTTTTGAAGTCAAATTCATTCAGGGGCTTGATCAGGCTGGTAGTGATGCCCAGAGACCGCATCTGGTTCATGTCTGAAGAATTGGAAGACGTAGACAACACCACAATCTTGGTAGAGGCTTCTTTAGACAACGGGAGCTTTTTATATTCTTCCAGAAAAGAGAAACCGTCCAGAACGGGCATGTTGATATCCAGCAGGATCAGTTCAGGGTAATCCTCGGCGGAGGTAAGTTTCTGAAGATACGCCAAACCTTCCAAGCCGTTGAGGGCAACGGAGATGTGTTCTGCTATCCCGGTTTCTTCGATAACAGTCTGATTGAGAAAGTTTGTGATCTCATCATCCTCTATCAGTAGAATCGATTTAATTTTCTTCACAGGTAATCCAATTTCAGGGTGGGGGTATTCGGTTTGTGATGGTAAAATAAATGCAAACCAATGAATAAATACGTATTTCTTATCTAAGAAATTGTTTGAGAGGTAAAAATATTAAGATTTTTCCACTATAACATTCTCATTATCAATAAAAAGCAAATACAACCACCTACCCGCATCATTTTCCTCAGAACCTACTACTTGCTGGTTTACTCCGTTTCCGGGCATATCTGCTCAACACCAGGTACCCTGCCATCCCACTCAGGAGCGAGGCCATTAAAATGGCAAATTTGGCGTTAGTCTGGTAGGCTTCCTCCTGAAAAGAAAGCAAGGCGATGAAGATAGACATGGTAAAGCCAATCCCGGCCAACATCCCTACCCCAGCCATCTGACCCCATGACACGTGCGCAGGCAAACTGCTCAGCCGAAACCGTACCGACACCCAGGAAAAAAGCAGAATACCAAGGGGCTTGCCCAGGAAAAGCCCCAAAAGAATACCCAAACCCAACGGACTCACCAGCCCTTCCACCATTCCTGCCTCAAACCTGATGTTGGTGTTCACAAAAGCGAAGATGGGCATGATCACAAAGTTAACCGGGTTCACCAGGGCATGCTCCAGTTTCTCCAGCGGCGACTCCTTTGAAGTTTGATTTGTGGGGATGGTGAACGCAGTCAGTACCCCGGCCAGGGTGGCATGCACGCCCGAATGGTGAATGCAGTACCACATCACCAAACCGGGAACGAGGTAAAACAGCAACGAAGTGACCCCAAACCGATTCAGGGCAATCAGAAGCACCATGATTCCGCCGGCGTAGAGCAGATAATCCAGATGCAGCTCGGTGGAGTAGAAAACAGCAATCACCAGAATGGCCATCAGGTCATCCACAATGGCCAAAGCAGTCAGGAAAATCTTCAGGCCCAGGGGTAAGCGGTTGCCTAAAATGGAAAGTATGCCAATGGCAAAGGCGATGTCAGTGGCCATGGGAATACCCCAACCGCTGGCGGTAGGCTCTCCGGCATTGATGCCATAGAAGATAAGAGCCGGCGCTAGGACTCCCCCCAGCGCCCCGAAAATGGGGAGTGCCGCTTGCTTCAGGGAAGACAGTTCGCCTTCCAGCAACTCCCGCTTAATTTCCAAGCCCACCAGCAAAAAGAACACAGCCATCAATCCATCATTTACCCACAGCAAAATAGGGTATCTCAGCCCGATGCTCGCAGAGGCGTATCCGACCTCTTTTGCTAAAAACAGCTCTAAATCATCGCCCAGCGGAGAATTTGCCACCAGCAGTGACAGCGCCACAAAAAACATGAGCAGAAAACCTCCCGCTGAGGCTGACTTGAAAAAGGACCTGAACACCCTTAGGTTGATAAGGCGATGGATCATGGGCAATTGGTTATGGTGGTAAATGGCTGGTCTAAAGCGACCGTTTAGGGGCTGTTTTCTGGAAAACAGCCCCTAAACAGGTATATAACTGCGTTAAGCTATTTCTTGGGCTGCATCAGTAATCTCAGCAATACTCCGTTGGTCCATCCGAAGCCATCCTGATTGGGGTACTCCCCGCCGCCTCCTTCCGCCCCGGGCCTCTCCACGTTGTATTTCTCGGTTAACTTGCCCGAGAGCCGGAAAACCTCCACGTTCTGCTTGGTCCAGTTGGCGGCAACGGCATCGGCTAGTTTGTTTTGCTTGTAGGCGCGCAGCCCCTGGATGCTCATCCACTGCAAGGGAGCCCATCCGTTGGGTGCGTCCCACTGCTGGCCAGAATGGGTAAGGGTAGTCACTAGACCGCCTTGTTTCAGGAAATCACGTTCCAGTTTCTGGGCCACAGCTTTGGCCTGGGCTTTGGTAGCCATGCTGAAAAACAGGGGCGCTACTGCTGCCAGGGTAGGAATGTTGGTGGTTTGCTGGCGCGTGAAGTCATAGTCATAGAAGAACTGATCTTTGGCGCTCCAGCAATACGCAAGCAGCGCTTTTTTTCGCTGCTCGGCTTTTTGCCTGAAGTTTTGTTCCTGTTCTTTGCTCCCCTCCAGTTGGGCCATGTCTGCCAGCGTAACCTCTACGTTGTACAGCAAGGCATTGAGGTCTACGGGAATCAACTGGGTGGTCCTGATAGTCTCCAGCGATTTCTGGTCTGAAAACCAGCGGCTGCTGAAGTCCCAGCCAGACTCGGCGGCGGCTCTGAGATCACGGTACACTTCCTGCGGATTTCGGCCGGAGGCATGGGCCACCTCTACGTCTTCTTTGTAGGCCTCGGGGCGGGGCCAGGGATCATCATCCCAGTACCGGTTCAGGTAACTGCCATCGGGCATGCGCACCACCCTGCGGTGGGCCGGGTGCGCGGCTGAGAGGGTCTCCTGCCCGCTCATCCAGAAGTCATACTCTTTCCGCAAAGCGGGCGCATATTGCTTGAGCACCTCCTGCCCTTTCTCCTTGGCCAGAATCCGCAACATAAGGGCGTAGAAAGGCGGTTGCGAGCGGCTCACGTAATAGCTGCGGTTCCCGTTAGGGATATGCCCTACCGTGTTGATGAGGTAAGTGAAGTTATCAATCATGTTCTGGATTAACTCCACTTGGTTGGCTTGCTGCAGCCCCAGCATGGTGAAGTAACTGTCCCAGTAGTAAATCTCCCGGAAGCGCCCGCCCGGTACCACATAGGCATTGGGCAAGGGAATAAGAGAACTCTTCTCAGGCACGGGTTGGCGCGTGAGAACAGGCCATAAACGGTTGATATGCCCTGCAACCCCCAACGTAGAATCTGACCTGAACTCATTGGCAGGTTCAGGAGGCAGGTGAAAGTGCCGCAGCACAAACGCCTTCAGGTTAAAGCTGGCCTTCCCTTTTTCCCGGGCATACGCCTGCATGATTTGCTCCGGCGATGATTTAGGAATACAATCTGGGAACGTCTTGGAATCTGGGAAAACAGGCGCCATCTGCACTTGCTTGAACAAATCGCCTAGCTGTTCATGCGGCCTGTACTGCGCTTGTGTGCTTCCAATGCAAGCCCAGAGGCAAAGCAGGAGAAGCAGAAAGCGGTAGGGAATAAGATCAGAAGCTGAGCGGGAATATGCGTTCTTCATCAGAAAGGAAATTGATTCAATTCCCTTTCTTTACGCAGAAGCAAATGCAAAAGGATACATAGGTCCATCCTGCAGCCGAAGACCTTTGCGTTCCGACTAAAGCTGTTTTCAGGCCATTTTAGCAAATCAAGCCTGAAAACGAATAGGAGATTTCAGCCTTATCTTGTGCTTCACTAGGCAGAATGGAGGAGCTTGTCAATGTCCTGAATCTTCCCGAACACCACCAGAATGTCGCCTTTTTCAAAGACAGTCTCGGCTTTCACTACACCTAACACCGCGGGTTTCTGCTGCACTTTGCCAAACAGGTTTCTGGTTTCCTTATGCCGCAAGATTGTCAAAACGTTTACCTGGTACTTGGCCCGGAAGTTAGCCTCGGCGATGGTCTGGCCAATGTAGCGGTCTGGCACGGTAGCTTCAATGATGTTGTAATCTTCGGTCAGGTCAAAGGAATCTATCACGCCCCGCATCTCCAGCTTTTTGGCCAACCGCTCGGCGCTTTCCTGTTCCGGGCGGATGATCTGGTCTACCCCAATAGCTTCCAGTACCGTCTGGTGGAGTGGCGAAATGGCCCGGCTCATCAACCGCTTCACGCCTAATTGCTTGAAAATAGCCGTAGCCATTACCGATGCCCCGAAGTCTTCGCCAATCCCCACTACCACCACATCGGTCTCCGCGGTGGGCAGCGTGGAAAGCGCCTGGAAATCACTGGCGTCCATGCAGACGGTATGGGTAACGTTATCTTTGTAGTTCTCTACTTTCTGCATGTCTTTGTCCACGGCAATGACCTCATGCCCCATTTCGGTTAACTTAATAGAGAGCGAAGACCCGAAGTAGCCCAACCCAATGACAATGTATCGCATATAAAATTAATTACGTGATGATAATGGTTTCTTTAGGATAGCGGTAACGCAGCGTAGACACTTTCCGGAACAGCCCTATAATGAGAGTAAGCGTGCCTACCCGCCCTAAAAACATGGTGATAATCAGAACCACCTTGCTGGGCACGCTCAGCAAACCCGTGATGCCCACCGATAAGCCCACAGTACTGAACCCCGAGAAACACTCAAAGGCCACAGCCGCCAGGTGCATCTTTGGATCAAAAATGGTAATCAGGAAAACGGCTAACCCAATCACTAGCAAGGAAAGCATGATAATTGCAAATGCCTTGTACACAGATTCCTCCTCTATTTCCCTCCGGAAGACTTCTACCCTGTTTTTGCCACGGGCTAGACTCAAGATATTCAGGAAAGCCACCGCAACAGTAGTGGTTTTGATACCTCCGCCCACGGAGGCCGGCGAGGCACCAATCCACATCAGCAATAAATACAGCAGCACGGTAGGTGCCGTGAGCGCCGCCATGTTCACGGTATTGAAGCCCGCGGTTCTGGGAGTCACCGAGCCAAAGAATGCGCCTACTACTTTTCCAACCTGCCCGTGCTCTGCCAGGGTGTTGTTGTACTCCAGCAGATAGTAAAGCACCATGCCCAAAGCCAGCAAGACCAAAGTGGTGATGAGCACCAAACGGGTGTTTACGTTCAGCAATCGGGGCGTGTGTTTGATTTTACGCGAGGTAATCATTCTATCAGCTAAAGCCAAGACCTTGTACCGTATGTACTTGTACAAGTTGAAAACTATGGGAAAGCCTAACCCGCCTACAATAATCAGGAAAGCAATGATCAATTGCAGCGGATAGTTAAACCTGACCATGGGGTCATACAGGCCTAATGTCAAGGTGGAGAACCCGGCATTACAGAACGCCGACACGGAATGGAATAAGGCAAAGCTGAACTTATCAGGCAGAATCTGGTCTGGTATTTCCTGGAGGGTTCCCCACACCAGCAACGCTCCCAATAACTCTATCCCCAGCGTAAAACTCACAATTTTAAAAAGCGAGCTGGTAATCTGACCCAGGTTTTCTTCATTGATCCAGTCTTTCATAAACAGGGAACTCCTCAGAGAGCCTCCCTGAAAGAATATCCCGAAGAAACTGGCGAAGGTCATAATGCCAAGCCCGCCTACCTGTATCAGGGTCAGGATGATTACTTTGCCGGTAGGCGTAAAAACAGTGGCGGTGTCTAAGGTAACCAAACCGGTAACGCAAACGGCGCTTGTGGCCGTGAACAGGGCATCAATAAAGCTGATCCCCTGAAACGTAGACTGAGGCAACAACAACAGCAAGGTACCCACCAACACCAGAAACACGAAACTCAGCACAAACAGGAGCGCGGGGTGCACCGTGCTTCTATAGAACAACAATGTCTTTTTAGAGACTTCTATAAAAAAGACGTATAAAATGATCAGGTAAACGGGCTGCTCACTGTCAAAGAACCTTAACAGGGTGCTGGCACTGGTGACGTTGTTCCTTAACAGAAATCTGGAAACCAGCTCCACCACCATAAAGGAGAGCAGTAGCCCCTCAAAGATGAGCGAGGGCCTTCTTACCTTTTCCTTCAGTAACACCAGTATCCGGAGGGTGACCGCTCCCAGTACCGTCAGGAAGAAGGCATGATAGAAGAAATGCAGAATCCTGGTTTCTACCTGCGGATGGTTGAACCCTATGTCATAGATAAAGGCAACCAGGCCCAGACTGCTCAGGTAAAGCAGAAAGGTGTCTATCAGAGCAGCTACCCGAGGGGTGTTTTTGAACGTTTCCCGCAGTGGAGAAATGTGGATTGATTTCCTTGGTTGATTCATTTTATGGCACCCAGCGCAAGCCTCATCAGGTCAATTTGGGTCATAGCGCCCCTTTGTACGAAACAAAAGCAGCTATGGCGGAACATTTTCTGCTCACCAAAGTACTTTAAAGCGGATAGAAACCATAAAAACAGACTACTATGGATACGTATAACCTTAAGCCCGAACACATGCGAGCTCCTGAGCACCTGAATGAGAATGAGATACGCAAAAGTCTGGATGAACTGGACTCTAAGATAAAAATTTTGCAGGGCCGTGCAAATGCCACCACCGCAGACTCCAACAATACCTACCATGAGCACATAGCCGCCCTGGAAGCCAAACGTGCCCTGATTGCGAAGAAACTGGAGAACACTTCCGGCCATACAGAAGGCACCTGGAGCGAGATCAAAAAAGGCCTGGATGACCTGACCGATGGAATCAAAAAGATCTTCTGATTGAAGGAAACCGAATACACCCCGGAAGCACCCTCAGAAAACCAGGACATCATCCTTTACTTAGAAAGCCGGAAGCGTTTCGGGGCAGTTTTCATAGAAACTGCCCCGAAACGCTTCCGGCTTCGATTTTAAGGTACGTTTAACTTCCCTAAGGAAAATGCCAGATAATCAGGAATGGGGATACTGCTCTGAAATAATGTTCAGAATATCATTGGTCAATGGCTTGGAGAAAAAGTCATTGACCTCAGATAAGTTGCGGGCATGGGTGATATCGTTCTTATCCACCGCAGAGGAAAGCACAAAAAGCAGGCACTTCTCTGTCAGTTCCTTGGGCAGTTTACGATATTCCTCAATGAACTCCCATCCGTCCATCCCGGGCATGTTGATGTCCAGGAAAATTATCTCCGGAAATTCCTGCGGAGCTTCCTTCACAATGCTGTCCAGGGAGTTGAGCGCTTCCTCTGCCCATAGATAACTGTTCACGTTATCCGCGAACTCCTGAGTTTTGATCACACTTTCACACAGAAAGTTGTGTATTTCATCATCATCAATCAAAAATACTTTCCGGTACTTAGTCATTTTTTGGTGGTACTTGAAAAAATACTTTAAATGTGGATCCTTTTTCCACTTCGCTTTCTACATCAACCCAACCGCCCATGGTTTCTGCTTGGGTTTTGATCATGTACAGCCCCAATCCCTTTCCTTCAATTTGAGGGTGGAATCTGCGGTAAAGGCCAAATATCTTGGATCCTTGCTTTCTAAGATCAATGCCTAATCCGTTGTCCTGGATCTGAAAACACAAAAAGCCGTTTGAAAATACTGTATTAATATGAATTTCCAAATTACGCCCAGGCGATTGGTACTTGATGGCGTTGGTCATCAGGTTCAAAAAAATACTATGAATATAGCCTTTCACTCCTAAAACGGTGGCCCCGGAGGTAAAATCAGCAGCAATCTTCACCGAATGCTTTCTCAGCTGACCAACCACACTTTCCTTCACATCAGAAAATACCTGCTCCAGATTGACACTCTCTAATTCCAAAGCAGCCTTGCTCTTAACGGTCAGGATATCATTCAAATCATTGATGGTAGAATCTAGCAAGTGAATGGTACGCTCCAGTTTTGGCATCAGAAGCGCATTGACAGGATCTGCGGCATCTTGCCGGTTATACAAACTGGTTAAGCCCAGAATATTTGCCACCGGAGCCTTTAGGTTGTGGGAAACGATATAGGCAAACTGGCGCAAATGCTCATTCTGCTTGGCCATTTCTTCCGTCAGCCTTGCCTTTTCCGCCTCGGCCTGCTTACGCTCTGCTATCTGCCTGATGGAAGTAAAACTATAGCTATGATGCTCAAACCTGAAGTAGTTGAGGTGTAACTCTACCGGCTGAACCTGCCCCTTCTTAGTCAGCACAGAAGTTTCAAACTCCAGGCTCTTGAGGGCTTCTAGTTGGCCCCAATGGCTTTGCCACGCGTCTTCTGCATACCCCTGCACCAAGTCAGCCAGTTTCAGTTGGAGGAGTTCTTTCTCTGAGTAGCCCAACATGGAGCAGGCCGCCCTATTTACCCGAATGATGCGGCCATCGGGTCGGGTCCAGAGAAAAGCTTCCGAGGCCCGTTCAATGGAGAAGTTGGCAAACCGTAGCTTTTCCTCCACTTTTTTCCGCTGTGTGATGTCATTGGCGCTTCCGTCAATGCGCACCATCTTGCCAAGACTATCTAATTGCGCCGTGCACCGCGTGATAAGCCATTTCTCTTCACCTGCTGAGGTCTTTATTCTGTATTCAATCTGAAACTGTTCGCTGGAGACTTTGATTTTAGGCAGGGTTTTCTCAAAATAGGCTCTATCCTCTGGATGCACCAAGTTGAACCAAAGATACTTGTCCTGGTAAAAGTCTTTCGGTTTAAAGCCCACAATGGCCTCACATTGCGGACTCATGTATATTACCTCCATTTTCTCATTGAACGAGAAAACGACCTCCACAATGTTGTTCAAAATGGATTGGGCGTATCGCTCAACCTCAGCTAATTGCTGCTCAGCTAACTTGCGGGCAGTAATGTCATGCACCACCACCAAGCGTCTATCGCTTTCCTCACTTGAAGGTAAAAGATGCGAGACAATCTCTACGTAGATGGGCGTTTTGTCTTTTTTCAGATGCATCCATTCTCCGGCGTAGTTAAGGTCATCCCGCATACTGGAAGTCATGCGCAACAAACCCGGGAGCTCGCTACCCGGCCTGATGTCTTTGATTGTCATCTGCAGGAACTCTTCTCTTGAGTAACCATACAATTTAAGGGCAGATGAGTTCACCATCAGGAACCGCAGGCTCTCGGTATCAAAAACCCACATGGGAAGCGGATTGTGATCAAAGAGTAAACGGTAATCGTCTATGTGGTGAAGCAAGATTCTCTCATCCGTAGAACCACCAATCATGAAATTCTATTCTCCAGTTCAGTTTTCAATAGACAACAGGACTATCTTACTAAGCTCTTATAAGTTAAATACAAAATAAGACAACCAACAGGCCACCAGCCACAAGTTTACCTTTCCCTAGCACCTATCCTCAGAAAGTTACGCTGAAATAACATTAAGAGCAAATTTTTAGAAACAGTCATATACCTTTACCGTTATGTTCACCATATTTGGCGTTTCTAACATAAAGGGTTTATACTATTTATTTATTACAAGACTCTGGATAAACTCACTCTATTCATCCTGCCAAAGAGGTAGATACGTGATAGCCACAACCTTAACCAATAAGTCTTTGAATTGAGTACCATATCCCCTTGAAGGACTAATTTATCTTGAAGGCAAAGTTTACTGAATACCGATCCTAATGAGATTGTAAGATGGTGCTCACCTCATATAATCAGGGTGAAAACTGTATTTTGATATAATATATCTTATATACAACCTTGTGCAGGATATTACGATATACTAAACCAGATTAAAGCCGCAGGGAAGAAAAATCCAACTCTTGCCATTATAGGCTGAACTTGCCAATACCTTATTTCAACGAGAAAACCTGTTTGCCTTTGATAAAATATTTACTTTCCCATCAATGAAATATAGTCACTACCGCTCCCTGCTCCTGCTCCCAATACTACTGATCTGTTGGGCCACCAGTGCTGTTGCCCAGAATGTGCCCAAAACAGAACCTAATACTTTGGTTTACAAATTGAAGGCAACTGCCTCTGGTAACGCAAACCGATCTTCTGCTACCTCTACTTTACAGCAAGTGGTGCAACGCGTAGCAACCAAAAAGGCCATTCAGAAATTCCCGAATGCTGCACCTACTTCATCCGCCAGAACCTCCCTGAAGAATGCGGTTGATCTTTCCCTCATCTATGAATTGCGGTACACCCCTGGGCAAACATTTGAGCAGGTTAAAAAGGAGTTACTTAATACGGGCTTGGTTGAGTACGTGGAGCCCCTCTATCTATACGAACCATTGCAAATGCCCAATGACCCGAAAGCAGATTCTGTTTCGGGCTCCCAAACCTACCTAAAGCAAATCAGTGCTTACAAAGCCTGGGACCTCACCCAGGGAGATACCAGCGTTGTCATTGGGATTTTAGATACGGGCGTAAGGCTTACCCACGAGGATCTAAAAAATAACCTCAAGTACAATTACAATGACCCAATAGATGGAGCAGACAACGATGGAGATGGATTCATAGACAATTACAGAGGATGGGACATGGCAGATGGTGATAATGACCCCACTGCTGATGCCAACGGACATGGTACTTTGGTAACGGGCATTGTATCCGCGCAGGCTAATAACGAGCTGGGTATTGCCGGCATAGGATACAAGTGTAAATTTTTACCCATCAAAATTTTTTCATCTTCCTCCACTGGATCCTTTAAAGGATATGAGGCAATTGTGTATGCTGCTGATCATGGCTGCAAAGTCATCAATCTATCCTGGGGTGCGGCCAGTTTCTACTCTGCTTTTGAGCAGGATGTTATAAACTATGCCGTGATAAATAAAGATGTTGTTATTGTTGCCGCTGCCGGCAATACCAATGATGAGCTTGATTTTTACCCGGCTTCTTATGACAATGTACTATCTGTGGCTGCCCTGGATAAAAATGATGTAAAAGGGTCAGCGCATACTTTCAGCTACAATGTAGATTTGGGGGCATTAGGAATAGGGGTTTACACCACTAACAATTCCAGTGATAATGCATATATAACCGGTGGTTCTGGTTCTTCCTACTCCTCTCCCATGGTAGCCGGTGCGGCGGCCTTGCTTAGAAGCTACTTCCCAGGCCTCAATGCCCAACAGATTGCCGAGCGGTTACGAACCACTGCGGATGATATCTATACCTTAGCCGGAAACACGAAATACCTTGAGAAACTAGGCAAGGGCAGACTCAACGTATACCGCGCGTTGTCAGAAAACTCTCCCAAATCAGTTAGAGTAACTACCTGGAATTTCACCGGTTCTTCAAGTTATGAGCCCGGAGCGGTATTACAACTCCTTGCCAACTTTAAGAACTACCTATCTCCTATAACAGGATTGCAAGTAACTGTATCAACCAGTAGTCCTTACCTGCAGGTTGTTCAGGGCAGTTTTACCATAAACAGCCTGGAAACCCTCGGCAATACAAATAACGAATCCACTCCTTTCAACTTCAAAATTGCCGAAAACACACCGGCCAACACACAGGTAACGGTGCGGTTCGGGTTTGCCAGCGGTTCTTATACAGATTACCAGTACATCAAACTGGTTTTGAATCCTGATTTTCTTACCACGGATGTCAATAACCTTGCTGCCTCTATTATGAGCACCGGCAACATTGGATATGACGGACTGAACTACAACCAAGGCCGGGGAGTGACATTCAAAGGAAGCAATCCATTGCTGGCAGAGGGAGGATTGCTCATTGGCTACTCTCCTACCCATGTTTCTGATAATATCAGAAATGAGAAGGGCAGCACCGACCATGATTTCTACGCTATTACCAACCTCCAGCGGAAAGTAAACTCCCCTTACGCTGATTTCCATGCATCCAACATCATGGAGGACTCGCTTACCCAAACCAAGACCAAGAGCCTGCGGATTCAGCAGAACGTTTTTGCCTGGGCTAACTCTCCCAACCAAGAATTTGTTTTGCTGGAGTATATCCTAACAAATCGTTCTACGGAGACGATTGAGAAAGCCTTTGCCGGGATGTTTGCAGACTGGGATCTAATTGCAGCTTCCAAAAACGTGGTAGAATGGGACCGTGATTTGAATTTAGGAATCACAAGGCACATCTCTGACCACAGCCTGATGACCGGTATCCAATTATTGTCAGGTGGTGCGCCCGGATTTTACGCTTTGGATAACACAGTGGGCACTGGGGTGATCAACCTTGCCGACGGGTTTTCAACTCAAGAGAAGTACCAAGCTCTGTCTGGGGGAATTCAGCGGGACAGCGCGGGGTTTGAGGGCGGCAAAGACGTGTACTTTGTGATTTCTTCGGCATTAAAGACGTTAGCCCCAACTGAATCTGACACCGTTGCTTTTGCCTTGGTTGCGGGGGAATCTTTGGCAGATTTAAAGAAGAATGCTACCGCCGCTTTGCAGAAATACAACAGTTTGAAAGTAGGTAGAACGGTAACCTCGGTTCCCGGCGGCATTGATAAAAAGGCAGTTGTGCTTTACCCTAACCCAACCCAAGGACGGATAATTGTTACGTTACCTTCTGCTTTGCAGCAAACTGCGTTAACGGTGCAGTTGGTTGATACAAGAGGCCTGGTGACGCCACTTGGCCAGTTCCAGAAGAAAGATCGGCTGGAATTTGACTTCAGCAACCTGGCATCTGGAATTTACTACCTGCGGCTGGCTTCTAAAGAAGGCGTAATCACCCAGAAACTATCCATCGCAAAGTAACCATCTGTTTTGGGCCTACTTTCCAGAAAAGAACCCAAATATAAACAGCAGCGGCGACCCAAGGGCCGCCGCTGCTGTTTATAGGAAATTAAATTAGTGATTACGCATTTTGCTGGAAGCGAATCAAGTTCAGGGCAGAACCGGCTTTGAACCACTCAATCTGGCCTTGGTTGTAGGTATGGTTAGCTTCTAAGGTGTAGGAAGTACCATCTTTGTGGTGCAGCACCACTTGCAACGGAACACCAGGAGCGAAGCTCGTCAACCCAATTACGTCGATTACATCGTCCTCTTCCACGCGATCGTAGTCTTCTTTGTTCGCGAAGGTAAGGGCCAACATACCTTGTTTTTTCAGGTTGGTTTCGTGAATACGGGCAAAAGACTTCACCAATACCACTTTCACCCCTAAGTGACGAGGCTCCATAGCGGCGTGCTCACGGGAAGAACCTTCACCGTAGTTCTCATCACCCACAACTACTGAACCAATACCGGCAGCTTTGTAAGTACGGGCTACTTTAGGCACTTCGTCGTATCCTTCGCCAACTACCAGGTGGTTTTTCACTTTATTGGTCTCGCCGTTGAAAGCGTTCACGGCACCAATCAGCATGTTATTAGAGATGTTGTCCAAGTGACCACGGTATCTCAACCAAGGACCAGCCATAGAGATATGGTCAGTAGTACACTTACCCTGGGCTTTGATCAACAGTCTCAGTCCTTTGAAGTCTTCACCGTTCCAAGGCTCAAAACCAGCCAACAACTGCAGACGGTCTGAAGTTGGGTCTACCACCACTTCAACTGCGCTGCCATCTACTGCAGGCGCTACATAACCGGCATCTTCTACCGCGAAACCGTTAGCCGGGAATTGGATACCTTGCGGCTCATCCAGTTTCACCTGCTCACCGTTTTTGTTGGTAAGGGTGTCAGTCAGAGGGTTGAACGTTAAATCACCGGCAATTGCGAACGCTGTTACGATCTCAGGCGAAGCCACGAAAGCGTGGGTGTTCGGGTTACCATCGTTACGCTTGGCGAAGTTACGATTGAACGAAGTGATGATGGAGTTTTTGCGTTTTGGATCATCTGTATGACGCGCCCACTGCCCGATGCAGGGACCGCAAGCATTCGCCAGTACCACGCCACCAATCTCAGAGAAAGTCTCCAGGATACCATCGCGCTCAGCGGTGTAACGCACAACCTCAGAACCTGGGGTGATGGTGTATTCCGCATTTACCACCAGGCCTTTGTCAACGGCTTGTTTCGCCAAAGAAGCGGCGCGGGTAAGATCTTCGTAAGAAGAGTTGGTACAAGACCCGATCAGACCTACTTCCAGTTTAGAAGGCCAGCCGTGCTCACGCACTGCCGCAGCAAACTGAGAAATTGGCCAGGCAGCATCTGGTGTGAAAGGACCGTTTACGTGCGGCTCCAACTCGCTCAGGTTGATCTCGATCAATTGATCATAGAAAGCCTCTGGGTTAGCATACACTTCATCATCGGCACGCAGGTGCTCGGCCACGCCGCTCGCCAGGTCAGCAATCTCGCCGCGCTCAGTGCCTCTCAGGTAGTCAGCCATGGTGTCATCATAGGCGAAAACCGAGGTAGTAGCCCCAATTTCGGCACCCATGTTACAGATGGTAGATTTACCAGAGCAAGAGATCGTTTTGGCACCTTCGCCAAAGTATTCAACAATAGCACCTGTACCGCCTTTTACGGTAAGGATACCAGCCACTTTCAGGATCACGTCTTTAGGTGCAGTCCAACCGCTCATTTTACCGGTCAGTTTCACCCCGATTACTCTAGGGAATTTCAGTTCCCACGCCATACCGGCCATTACGTCAACGGCATCGGCACCACCAACCCCAATGGCGATCATACCCAAACCACCCGCGTTAGGCGTGTGAGAGTCGGTACCAATCATCATACCACCCGGGAAGGCGTAGTTCTCAAACACCACGGTGTGGATAATACCCGCACCTGGCTTCCAGAACCCGATACCATATTTATTTGAAACAGAAGCTAAGAAATCATACACTTCTTTGTTCTCGGCATACGCCTCGGCCAAATCCTGGTCAGCACCCACGCGGGCCTGGATCAAGTGGTCGCAGTGAACAGAAGAAGGTACGGCTACCGTAGGACGGCCCGCCTGCATGAACTGAAGCAAAGCCATCTGAGCTGTTGCATCCTGCATAGCTACACGGTCTGGCGCGAAGTCTACGTAAGATTTACCCCGCTCATACCCCTCAGTGGCGGGACCGTTGTATAAGTGAGCGTAAAGAATTTTCTCAGTCTGAGTTAAAGGCCGGCCTACCGCCGTACGTGCTGCCGCAATCCGGTCGCCCAGTTGCGCATACACCGCCTTGATCATGTCTACATCAAATGCCATAGATCTGCTTTGTATTATTTAAGTTCAGTGCTAACGTCGCGCACAAATGTCGCAAACAGAACACTTTTACACAAACTTTTAAAATGTTACCCTTCCTAAAGGTTTTTACCAGGCCGAGAAGGGAAATTCAAGAGGCGTCACTTACTTTTGCCGCATGATCAAAAATGCCTTTTTCAGATATTCCCTTTTATCCCTTTTCTCAGTAGCCGGGGGCTTGCAAGCCTGCTCCTCTTCTTCAACGTCCGGAGAATTGAAACCTGGCACCTGGCGTGGTATCATTGAGGTAAGTGGCCAGGAGATGCCCTTCAATTTCACCGTCTCTGAACAAGGCGGAAAACAGGTGGCGCATTTAATTAACGGAGAAGAGAAAATTTTGATTAATGAAATTTCTCATTCTCAGGACAGTGTGCGCCTGCAGATGCATATTTTTGATGCGGCACTCATTGCCAAAGTAGAAGGCGACAAGCTTTCTGGACGTTGGGAGCGTAAAGACCAGGCCCAGCCGTACAGCCTACCTTTCCGCGCCGAGCTTGGGAATACAAGCCGTTTTTCGCAAAACCCGGCCAAACCAGCGTTGGAGGTAACTGGCAAATGGGAAGTGCATTTCACAGAGGAAGAAGGCAAAACCTACCCCGCCATTGGCGAGTTTGTGCAGAAAGGCAATCAACTGACCGGCACTTTCCTGACCACCACCGGAGACTACCGCTATCTGCAAGGCGAAGTAAACGGCAACGAACTCAAGTTGTCTGCCTTTGACGGCGCCCACGCGTTTCTTTTCACCGCCACCGGCAAAGAGGACGGCACCCTGGCGGGTGATTTCTACGCCGGCCAATCTGGTCACGAAACCTGGACCGCCAAACGCAACGATGCTTTCAAACTAGCCTCCGCCGATACCCTCACCTATCTGAAACCCGGCTATGAGCGCCTGGATTTCTCTTTCCCTGACCTGAACGGCAAGAAAGTATCGCTCTCAGATCCGCAGTTCAAGGGCAAAGTAGTGGTGGCGCAGATCTTTGGGTCCTGGTGCCCCAACTGCATGGACGAGACCAAATTCCTGGCGCCCTGGTACGAGAAAAACAAGAGCCGCGGCGTAGAGGTAGTAGGCCTTGGCTACGAAGTAAGCCCCGAGATTGACAAAGCCAAAGAACGCGTACAGAAAATGCGCGACCGCCTTAACGTACCCTACACCTTATTAATTGGTGGCACCAAAGACAAAGAACTGGTGGCAAAATCACTGCCGGCGTTGAACCATGTACTCTCTTTCCCTACCACCATCTTCATTGACAAGCAGGGCAAAGTAAGAAAAATCCATACCGGGTTTTCCGGCCCAGGTACCGGCAAATATTATGAAGAGTTTGTGCAGGAGTTCAACAAAACTATTGATGAGTTAGTAGCAGAGAAATAGACTACGTATAGCCATAAAACAGAAGCGGCGCTGATTTTTTAATCAGCGCCGCTTCTGTTTTATGGCTGTTTTTGAGAAAATAGCCTTGAATCAAAGAAGAGAATTGACATGTTAAAACTTCGTACAAAATTAAATTTAAGCCTTAACTAATTATTCGCTAATTTCATGGTGATCTCACTTTTCTTGTATTTCCAAATCATGGAAGCCACTCCAGCAATTAACCCCAACAATCCACCTATATAGCTATAATTATGAATTTGAGCAGCTAAGTAAAATAGATAGTCATTTTGGATAAGCATATTTTGAGGCACTTCACTTGATCGCATTACCTCGTATTGCATAAGTGATGTAGAGTTCAAATATTCTGGTAGAAATAGATAAGACACTACTATAAATGGAGTAAAAAAGGCAACCACAATTGCTATGGAAATCGCTTTAAGTGTTTGCCGAAGCATCATTTTAGTACTCTGATACAAGCAACCAACAATACCAAACATTATCCCAATTAGTAGCCCCATCCACCAACTAGACCAAACCCCAATGATGGCAGCTCCCAGGCGTGGGGCCTCCATGAAATATTCATCTAACCCGAATCGATAAAACAGATCCTTAGTAAAGAACTCGGAAGAAACAGAATACGTGATCTGATTATGGATTACACCATATATGCTAGCAATTAGGGTAGATAATAGTATGATCAGAAACAGAGCTATTACCTTCTTATTCATTTAAGAATGTATCAAAAAAATATTAAATAAGGAAATTGAATGCCTTATGATGCAATCTAATTATAACCAATAGACGATAAAAGCACCTTCCAGACGCCTGCCTAATTAAGCAGGCATTAATATACTAATTAAAGCAATTTTTCAATCTATTTTCACCAAAACAAGCCTAAAACAGGAAGAAGCTATTTCTCCCGCTCAATGGTATAGCGGATGAGTTGCTCCAGGGAGTCTCTTGAGGGTGAGGCGGGAAAGGTGTGCAGCAGTTTCAGGGCCTCGGCGTGGAGGTTGTTCATGCAGTTGATGGAGTATTCCAATCCGCCGGACTTTTTCACGAAGTCAATAACCGCGTTGATTTTATCGGCTTTGCCGTTGTTGTTTTTGACGTTGTAGATGAGACGGCGTTTGGTGAGCCAATCGGCTTGCTGCAAGGCGTAGATGAGGGGCAGCGTCATCTTCTTTTCCTTGATGTCAATGCCCACGGGTTTGCCAATCTCAGCGGTGCCGTAGTCAAACAAATCGTCTTTGATCTGGAAAGCCAGGCCCACTTTCTCGCCGAACAGGCGGGCGCGCTCCACGGTTTCAGCATCGGCACCCACGGAGGCCACGCCTACGGCGCAGCACGAGGCAATCAAAGAAGCCGTTTTCTGGCGGATGATCTCGAAATAGACGTCCTCAGTGATGTCCAGGCGGCGGGCTTTTTCCATCTGCAGGAGTTCGCCTTCGCTCATCTCGCGCACGGCGTTGCTCACAATCTTCAGCAGCCCGAAATCATCATGGTTCAAAGACAGCAGCAAGCCTTTGGAGAGCAGGTAATCGCCCACCAACACCGCTATTTTGTTTTTCCAGAGGGCGTTCACCGAGAAGAAGCCACGGCGGTAGTTGGAGTCATCTACCACGTCATCGTGCACCAGGGTGGCGGTGTGGAGCAGTTCAATGAGAGCGGCGCCGCGGTAAGTGGCATCGGGAATCTGCTCCTGGATGAGTTTGGCCATGAAAAACACGAACATGGGGCGCATCTGCTTCCCCTTGCGTTTCACAATGTAGCCCATGATCTTGTCCAGGAGCAAAACGTTGGATTGCATAGACTGGCGGAACTTCTTCTCGAACTCCTGCATCTCCACTGCAATCGGGGCCTGTATCTGGTTTAAGGGGCTGCTCATCTCTCGGGCGCAATATTACGAGCCTGCGCCCTCAGAAGCAAACGCTGGGTTTGGAATTCCCGTTAATGAGGCGTTACTTCGTCGGCTTTTCAGATAATAGTGCCTATGCTACAACGTACAGACTTCCTTCTCTCCTCTCCGCACGGCCGCGACTTTGCCGTGGACGCTCGCTGGTTGCAAGATGCGCAGGCTAAGCCAGTGGTTGTATTTGTGCATGGGTTCAAAGGCTTTAAGGACTGGGGGCACTTCAATCTGCTCGCCGATTACTTTGCCCAACACGGCTTTGTGTTCGTGAAACTCAACCTCTCCCACAACGGCGTGGAGCCAGACGGCCATGACCTCACCAACATGGAGGCCTTCGGGAACAACAATTTCTGCATTGAGCTGGACGATGTGGAAACCCTGCTCTCGCACCTGAAAAACTCCCCCGCAGAGATTCCCGCCCAGGAAATGGATGCTGAGTACATTTTCCTCATCGGGCACAGCCGAGGTGGCGGATTGGTGTTGCTGAAAGCCGCAGAGAACGCACACGTAACGGGCATTGCCACCTGGTCAGCCATCAGTGACATAGACCAGCGCTGGTCACCGGAGGCGATGGAGAAGTGGAAGCAAGACGGCGTGCAATACATTCCTAACGCGCGCACCGGTCAGCAGATGCCGCTTTATTATCAATTAGCGGAGAATTATCTGGCCAATAAAGAAAGGCTGAACATTCCTAAAGCAGTAGAGAAACTCCAGATACCGCTGCTTATTCTGCACGGCGAGAGCGATGAAACCCTGCCTGTGCAGATGGCCCATGACCTGCACGCCCGAAACCCGTACGCGGAGCTGTACCTGTTGCCCAACGGTGATCATTCCTTCGGCGGACGGCATCCGTACGAGCACCAGGAACTGCCCGCCCTGGCCAAAGCCGCCGCCGATAAAACCATCCAATTCTTTCAAGCCACCCTGGAACGCCTCTGATGAATAACCTTTATCTTCTTCTGGGCAGCAACCTGGGCGACCGCGTCTTCTACCTAACTGAAGCGGAACGCCGTTTATCGGCTCTTTTCGGGAAAACAATCCAAAAATCGAAGCTCTACGAAACCGCCGCGTGGGGCTTGGAAGACCAACCTTCGTTCCTGAACCAAGTGCTGGTTTACCGTACCGGATTTTCTCCTCGGGTAGTACTGGCACTTACCCAACGCATAGAGCAGGAACTGGGCCGCATCAGAAAAGAGCGTTGGGGCGCCCGCGTCATTGATATTGATATACTTTTCTACGGGCCGCAGGTCATCGAAACCGATCTACTGCACCTGCCCCACCCGCAACTGCATCTCCGGCGGTTTACCTTAGCTCCCCTGGCAGAAGTTGCTCCTGAGCTAGTGCATCCGGTACTCCAGAAAACCATTTCTCAATTACTAGAAGAATGTCCTGATCCATTGGAGGTGAAGGAGTTCCTGAAGCAGAATTATCAGGATTAGGTCGATTTTCAGGATTGGATTAGAGGAGGAAAACTGATGATTAGGAAGTGGGTTTTGGGTCTGCTTTCATGAAAATAGACGTAAAACGGCACTAGTTAACTTTGGTCTCACCCAAAAACCGGGAAGCTAGGATGAAGCTGTCCACATAGTCATTGGCCCAACATTTCAAATCCTGAAAATTAATTTAATCCAGAAAATCCTGCTTCTGAAATATGCTCCTAGGGGCGCACGTCAAATTTCTGGTAAACCGAGTTCTGGCTTACGTACTCTGGCACCAACTGCTTCATTTTCTTGATCACCGCTGCATTGTCCTGAGTAACGAACAGGTCAATCAGAACCTGAATCTCTTTCAGAATTTGTTCACTGTGGGGAGAAGGTACGTTGGCTAATCTAATCTTCGGGTGATCAGTGGCTTGCACGGCTTCGTTTTCATGGAACAGTTCTTCCTCCAGCTTTTCGCCGGGGCGCAAGCCGGTATACACCAGTTGGATGTCTTTGCCTAAAGTTAAGCCAGAGAGTTTGATCATCTTCTTGGCCAGGTCTACAATCTTGATGGAATCGCCCATGTCAAAAATGTAGATCTCGCCGCCATTTCCCATGGCAGCGGCTTCCAGCACCAGTTGGCAAGCTTCTATGATGGACATGAAATAACGGGAGATATCAGGATGAGTAACCGTGACTGGTCCTCCCTCCGCAATCTGTTTCCGGAAGCGCGGAATCACTGAACCAGTACTTCCTAGCACATTCCCGAACCTAGTGGTGATAAAGCGGGTACGCATCTTCCCGGAATCTCTGAGGTAATGGTCCATGGCCTGCACGTACATTTCGCAGAGCCTTTTGGAAGCCCCCATCACACTGGTGGGGTTTACGGCTTTATCCGTTGAAAGAAGCACAAATTTCTGTACCTGGTACTTCACTGCCAGATCTGCCAGCACCTTGGTTCCAAGAATATTGGTATTCAGCGACTCAGAAGGGTTTTCCTCCATTACGGGTACGTGCTTGTAGGCCGCGCAATGGAACACCAGCTCGGGTTGGAAGGTACGGAACACCGCCTCCATCCGGTCTTTATTGCAGATGTCGCCCAGCACTACCTCAAAGTTCAGTTTTACGTACAACTCCGTCAGTTCCAGCTCCAGATCATACAGCGCAGACTCGGCTTGATCTAGCAGAACCAATTGTTTGGGCTTGAACTGAATCAATTGCCTCACCAATTCACTGCCAATAGAACCAGCCGCTCCCGTGACCAGAATGGTGCGGTTCTGCAGTTCTGTATGCAGCAAAGGCGAGTCTATCTCAGCAGCAGGTCTGCCCAAGATATCTTCAATTCTGACTTCCCTGATCTGCTTAAAACTCAGCTCTCCGTTAATCCACTTGTACATGGGGGGCACTACCAGTACCTGCACGCCGGCGGCCAGACATGCTTCCACCAATTGCCTTCTTCTTAAGAGAGGAAGTTGCTGTACGGCCACAATAAGCAGATCTGCCTCTAATGCCTTCAGCTGATTAACCACATCGTCGCTCGGTAGCGTAATAGGAACGCCGTTGATTTCCCGGTTCTGTTTATTGGGATCATCGTCCAGGAATGAGACAAACCGATAGTAAGTTCCCATGTCTTGTTGCAAGGTGCGGAGGGTGATACTACCTACCTCCCCTGCCCCAAATATGACTACGTTCACCTTCTGGGAGGAAGTATGGCCCCATTCATAATGCACAATCTTTGCCCAACCGCGCACCAATGACAGCACGACCATACACAGGAAATAATCAATCAACAGAACCGAGATAGGAATGAAGTTCTGATAGCCAAGCACCTTGTTGTAAAAAAGCTGGGCCAGCACCAGCAGTAGAGAGCTGGACGACAGGGCTACAAACAGTTTACGCAGGTCATCTAAACTGGTATAGTGCAGAATACCGGCATAGGTTCTGGTGTAAAAAAAAGCCGTGGCCCGCACTGCCAGCACAATGGGCAGCATCTGGGCCACGGAAAGTTCAGTGTATTTACGCAGGTCAAAATTGAACCTGAGCGAATAAGCCATCAGAAAAGACAGGGCACACAAACAGAGATCAATCCCAAAAACAAGCTGTTTTGGCATTTTCTGATTAAAAAACTGTTGCATGTGCCCCATCTACGTGGTAAATCAAAATCTGAAAAAGAAGCCCGGAAACCGGATTAGCTTACCTGGCCTACCTCGGCGGTTTTGTCAATCTTCTTCACCAAGCCTTGCAACACTTTGCCCGGACCACACTCAATAAAGATAGTGGCACCATCGGCAATCATTTGCTGTACTGACTGAGTCCAACGAACAGGAGCCGTCAATTGTTTGATCAGGTTCTGTTGGATTTCCTGAGGATCAGTGTGCGGCTTGGCATCTACGTTCTGGTACACCGGGCAGATGCCTTGCTTGAACTCGGTTTGCTTGATGGCTTCTTCCAGTTCGGCTTCGGCTGATTTCATGAGCGGTGAGTGAAAAGCGCCCCCTACCGGCAATACCAAGGCACGCTTGGCCCCGGCGGCTTTCATGCGCTCACAGGCTTCCTCAACGCCCGCAATGGAACCGGAGATTACCAGCTGGCCCGGGCAGTTGTAATTGGCGGCTACCACCACATCTTCTACCTCGGCGCAGATTTGCTCCACTTTTTCATCTTCCAGGCCTAAAATGGCGGCCATGGTAGAAGGCTGTTCCTCACAGGCTTTCTGCATGGCCAAGGCACGTTTAGACACCAGGCGCAGCGCATCTTCAAACGCCAATACTTTGTTGGCTACTAATGCCGAGAACTCGCCCAAGGAGTGCCCCGCCACCATCTCCGGCGCGAAATCCTTAGCTACGTCAGCCTGGATCACTGAATGCAGGAAAATTGCCGGCTGGGTAACTTTGGTTTGCTTTAATTCTTCATCGGTGCCACTGAACATGATGTCTGTGATGCGGAAGCCCAGGATCTCATTGGCTTTCTCAAACATGTCTTTGGCGGTCTGGTGCTGCTCATACAGGTCTTTGCCCATGCCTACAAACTGAGAGCCCTGGCCTGGAAATACATATGCTTTCATTCGTTGCGTGTTGAGTTCCGTTTCAGGCCTGATTCAGGAAAAACAAGCCCAAAACGTACGGTTAGTTTTAAGGTGATGGCAAATATATAAAAATGGTGCCCATTCTTAGAACAGGCACCATCTTACACTTCTAAACTTATAGGAATATCAGTCCAATTCTAGCGGACAATTTCTACCCAGCCTTTAAAGGTACGTACGTCTGGGGTTCTACCGTAGAACTCAACTTCCACCTGGTAGAAGTAGGTAGCGTCTGAAAGCGCTTTGCCATTGTTGTCAACTCCGGCCCAGTTCAAAGCAGGATCTCCGCTGCCTTCAAACACCTTGTTGCCCCACCGGTTGTACACTTTGAGGGTAGCCCTGCGGATGAAAGTGGCTCCCTGCTTTGGCGTAAACACATCATTCTTACCGTCATTGTTAGGCGTGAAGATGTTAGGCAACATGAACACAATACAGTT
The DNA here is from genome assembly GCF_017355955.1 of Sabulibacter ruber. Classification (GTDB taxonomy): domain Bacteria; phylum Bacteroidota; class Bacteroidia; order Cytophagales; family Hymenobacteraceae; genus Nibribacter; species Nibribacter ruber_A. The sequence goes on from NZ_JAFFID010000003.1 coordinate 533,308, forward strand.
CTCGTTGCAGACAATGTTGCTTTGCTCGCCTTCCTGTCCGGTGAAATCTGTGGCAGTTACCAGGTAACAGCCCGCATAAGACGGAAGCCCCTGATGGGTGTATTCATAAACGGCTTGCCCGGTGTTATCAATCGTGGCAACCTGCACAAACTCCCCGTCATCTGTCTCGCGGTAGTACAGGGTGAAGAAATCAATGGCGCTTGGATTGCATCCGGTAGGCAAGGTCCAGGTGAGCCTGTTAGAGAACGGAGGCGGAGTTGGCACAAAGCTCTCATCGCATGGCAACTGGTCAATGGCTAGGATAGGAACGCACAAGCGGTTGATGGTTACTTCCTGGCTGTTGTTCAGTATTGGGTCAGGCAGGAATGGGTTGTTGAATGAGCCTTCGGTCTGCACATAAACCCTGTAATTTCTGCCCGGCTCTAAGGGGATGTTCTTGGTATACGTACCTGAGGTAGCGGTTGCCTGCACGCTGTCATAGCGCACAAAGTTCCTACCTCCGTTCTCATCCAGGAAGATAATGTGCCACTGCGGATCATTGGCGACGCTGGCATTGTTCCAGGGCACATTATAGGTCCAGTTCAACTCCATAGTCGGCCCATTGGCCCTTCCTCTTAAGAAGACGCTGGAAGCCGAAGATGAATCTACCAGCACCGTAGGCGATCCGGTGTTACCTGCATGATAGAACTCCACCCGGTAGGTGTAAGAGGTATCCTCTGTGTTCAGGTTATTATCGGTGAAGACAGTATCGTTCAGGCTAGTGAAATTGTAGGTGGTCACCGGGCTGAAGGTGTTGTTACTTCTTGCCTGGCCTTGCGCCCGGAACAATCTGTATTGGAACGGAGCTGTCAGGTTCGCCAGGTTAGCAGGTCTTGGTTTGCTCCATTCCACCCGTATTTTACCGGTAGTTGGGTTAGTCTCAGTAACGCTCACCTTGGTAATGGAAATAGATTCCAGGGTAGCGCACACTTCATTAGAGGCAATACTCTCTCCCCCGCCAGGCTCAGGGAAACCAGCGTAGATTCTATAGCAGTAGGTTTTGTTGCGCTCCAGGCCCTGTCCGTTGTTGTTGTCCAGGAACGTGATTACCCCGGCGCTCACCTCCCCAACTAAAACATAGCCCGCAGAGCTGGGAATACCGGTTTCACAGGTATCCGGCACAAAATCTGAAGGGCCCTCCTTACGGTAGATGTACATCTTGTTGGCATTAGGGCAGGTATAGGGATTCCAGGTTAGCCGAATACTACTGCTGGACTGCGGCACCGCTGATACCAATACCGGAGGTGGCCCCACTACGGTGATCCGCCAGGGCTGCAAGTCTACCAGTTTGATTCTCCCCGCAGGCGGTTGGTCCTCTGCCCTGAACAATACCTGGTACGGCTCCCGGCGAACATCATTACAACTAGTCTGCCAGTTGAAGATATGGGTGGTATCATTAAGTTTTGGGAAAGTAGCCGGTGGAAGCATGCTCCCGATGGCTGAAATCAGGATAGGGTCCCGGTTGGGGTCTGTGGCTCTGATGGTATCCCGCAAAAGCGTTCCCGCTACTATACAGGTATCCCGGGGTACAATGAGCACCGGCGGTTTGTTGGGATCTTCCCGCACGAAAATCTGCATATCCCGGATCACCTGCCCTATGAGGCGTCCATTCCGCCACTCTTCAACCACAATGGCCATGTTGAACTCCCCTAATACCCCAGGAGTGTTCCAGGTCAATTGACCGGTGAAACGGTCCAGTGTCAACCCCGCAGGATCAGGAGGAAGGTTTACTCCCAGGTAATTCTCTAATCCCCGGAACCCCGGAGCAGTTCTACCCAGGGGGTTTCCACAGGCATCAAAGCCATTTGCTACCCTAGACTCCAAAAGCTTATAAGAAAGGCTGTCTCCGTCTGGGTCATAGCCTCCAGGGTTATGCACAAACACCTGGTTTCGCACGGCTACGTCAACGGGGGCATACTGCAAAACGGGAGAACGGTTGATGCCCAGGAAGGGATCTACCGTAAGGGTACTTTGCAGGAAGAAGGTTTGCTGTACAGAAGAGGATATGTTCACTACTCCACCGTTCCGGTTCTCGCCCACAAATGTCACGGTGAACGTGCCCGGCCCTGAGTAGATGTGCTCAAACCGGTAAATGTTTACGAATGTGTTATTCTGGCCGTTATTGAGCAGAGTTCTGGATTCGCGCGGCACTTTCTGGCTCGTACAATCACCAAAATAAAGGGTTGCCTCCAGGTCCTCAAAAGGTGGCGGGGCAACACTGTAGGTGATCAACGTGAAAAAGAACCGCAGGGGATTGCGGGCGGCAGTGGTATCACTTTTAATGAAAATATTCCCGGCGCGCAAGTGTGTGGCCTGCGCCTGCTGAGTATTTACCAAAGAGAACAATAACACCCCACAGAGCACAAATAGCAAGGCTCTCACTTTCTGTAAAACTAGAGGCATATAGTAGCGTTTTGCATGCAAAAACAAATATAGAAGAATCTGATGCTTGACCATGGACAATTACAACAAATCTATTGTACCATGGGTATAGTAGAACGGGTTTATGGCTATAACGAAATACCTGTTCTACTGTTGTAGTCTTTAGAACCATTTGCTGTTTTTAGAGTATTTTCAGAGAAACAGCCCCAAAACTGTACCCAATGCCTCAGGAAAAAGCCCCTCTAATCTTCCAATTTAGATTCAATCAAAATAGCTTCTTGAATTGTTTGAGAAAGGCGCGGCATGTACCTTTGGAAAGATTTTACCAAACCTTTACACACCTTATTTATCAACCTTAACACAACAAAATGAGTTGGTTTTCTAAAACGTTTTCCAGTAGCATCGGCCGGAAACTTCTGGTAGCCGTCACTGGTTTGTTTCTCTGCTCTTTTTTAGTGGTGCACCTGGTGGGCAACTTGCAATTGTTCAAAGGTGATGGAGGGGCATCCTTCAACATCTACTCCCACTTTATGGCTACCAATCCCATCATCCGTACCATGGAGATTGTGCTGGCTTTAGGCTTCATCTTCCACATCTATGAGGCAGTGGTGCTTACCCGCCGTAACAAAAGCGTGCGTCCGGTGGCTTATGCGTACAACCGTCCGCAAGACAACAGCAACTGGTCTTCCCGCAATATGGGACTGCTGGGAACCGTTATTTTAGTGTTCCTGATTATTCACTTGTACAATTTCTTCTGGCGTGCCCGGTTTGGGGAGCCTAACATGATTCCAATTGAAGGCACCGAGTACGATGACCTGTACTCAGTAGTAGTCCAGTCTTTCCATTTGTGGTGGTATGTGCTGATCTATGTATTGGGCCAGATTGCCCTGGGGTACCACTTGTACCATGGGTTCTCCAGCGCTTTCCATACACTGGGTCTGAACCACAAAAAGTACACTCCTGCCATCCAGAAGTTTGGCGCCTTCTTTTCCATTGTGGTACCTGCCGGTTTTGCCGCAATGCCACTTTACTTTTTTATCAAAGACGTTGTTTTGAGCTAAGCTGATCAATATGATTCTAGATTCAAAAATTCCTGACGGGCCATTGGCCGAAAAATGGGACAGGCATAAATTCAATGTGAAGCTGGTGAACCCAGCCAACAAGCGTAAATACGATATCATTGTGGTGGGAACCGGTTTGGCCGGTGCTTCTGCCGCCGCCACTCTGGCGGAGTTGGGCTACAACGTAAAGGCGTTCTGCTACCAGGACAGCCCGCGTCGTGCGCACTCCATCGCTGCTCAGGGGGGTATCAACGCCGCTAAAAACTACCAGAACGACGGTGACAGCGTGTTCCGTCTGTTCTATGACACCATCAAAGGAGGTGACTACCGTGCCCGTGAGGCAAACGTGTACCGCCTGGCCCAGGTCAGTGTGAACATCATTGACCAGTGCGTCGCGCAAGGGGTTCCTTTCGCGCGTGAGTACGGTGGATTGCTGGCGAACCGTTCCTTCGGGGGTGCGCAGGTAAGCCGTACGTTCTACGCCCGTGGCCAAACCGGACAGCAGCTGTTGCTGGGTGCCTACTCTGCCCTGAACCGCCAAATTGCGTACGGTAAAGTGAAGATGTACCCACGCACCGAGATGCTGGACCTGGTAATGGTAGACGGCAAAGCCCGCGGTATCATCACCCGTCACCTGGTAACTGGTAAAATTGAATCGCACAGCGCCCACGCAGTGATTCTGGCCACCGGTGGTTACGGTAACGTGTTCTACCTTTCTACCAACGCCATGGGCTCTAACGCTACCGCTGCTTGGAGAGCCCACAAGAAAGGGGCGTTGTTCGCCAACCCATGCTTCACTCAGATTCACCCTACCTGTATTCCGGTTTCCGGCGGGTATCAGTCTAAACTGACGTTGATGTCTGAGTCGCTCCGTAACGACGGACGCGTTTGGGTACCGAAAGCTGTTGGCGATAACCGTAACCCGAACGACATTCCGGAAGACGAGCGTGATTACTTCCTGGAACGTAAATACCCATCTTTCGGTAACCTGGTACCTCGTGACGTGGCTTCCCGTAACGCCAAACTGGCCTGCGATGAAGGACGCGGCGTAGGAACCACTAAACTGGCCGTTTACCTTGACTTCGCCGATGTGATCAAACGCGACGGAGTGAACACGGTGAGCCAGAAATACGGGAACCTGTTTGAGATGTACGAGAAGATCACCGGTGAGAACCCGTACACGCAACCAATGCGCATCTACCCGGCGGTGCACTATACCATGGGCGGTCTGTGGGTGGACTACAACCTCATGACTACTATTCCTGGTCTGTACGCCACCGGCGAGTGTAACTTCTCAGACCACGGCGCTAACCGTTTGGGTGCTTCTGCCCTGATGCAAGGTCTGGCCGATGGTTACTTTGTGATTCCTTACACCATTGGTGATTACCTGGCGCAAATGCCAGCCGCCAGAGTGGAAACCACCCACCCTGCCTTCAAAGAAGCTGAAACTGCGGTTCGCGCCGATGTGGATCGTTTGTTGAACATCAACGGTTCCCGTACCGTGGATGATTTCCACAAAGCGCTAGGTCACATCATGTGGGATTACTGTGGAATGGCCCGTAACGCCGAAGGTCTGCAGTTTGCCAAGCAGGAAATCAGAAAGCTGCGCGAGGAGTTCTGGAAAGACGTGAAAATTGTGGGCGTGAACGAAGAACTGAACGTGACCCTGGAGAAAGCCGCCCGCGTGGCAGACTTCCTGGAGTTGGGTGAACTGATGGTAGACGACGCTCTTAACCGTAACGAGTCTTGCGGTGGTCACTTCCGGGAAGAATACCAAACCCCAGAGAACGAGGCCCTTCGTGACGATGAGAACTATACCTACGTTGCCGCTTGGGAATATACTGGTGCTAACCAACCAGCCGTGCTGCACAAAGAGGAACTGAAGTTCGAGAACGTGAAATTGACGCAGCGAAGCTATAAATAATGAATAATTGAGAATTAGGAATTAAGAATGGTTGAGCAAGCCCAGTGAATTACTGCAAGCCGCTTCTTTCTTCAATTCCTGATTCTAAATTCTAAATTCTTAATTGAAAAGATAATGGCTGGTAATAATCCTAACAGCAAACCAATGAACCTGACGCTGAAGATTTGGAGACAGAAGAACTTCCAATCAGCAGGTAAAATGGAGACCTACCAAGTAAAAGATATATCCCCGGAGATGTCTTTCCTGGAGATGATGGACGTGTTGAACGAAGATCTTCTCCGCCAAGGCATTGACCCCGTTGCATTTGACCATGACTGCCGCGAAGGTATTTGCGGTATGTGCAGCTTGTACATCAACGGTCGGGCCCACGGTCCTGAGCGTGGCACTACCACTTGCCAGCTACACATGCGCAAATTCAACGATGGCGACACCATCACCATTGAGCCTTGGAGAGCGGGTCCGTTCCCGGTTCTGAAAGACCTTTGCGTGGACCGTTCTGCCATGGACCGTATCCAACAAGCAGGTGGTTACATCTCAGTGAACACCGGTGGGGTTCCAGACGCGAACGAGATTCCAATTCCTAAAGCAATCGCTGACAAAGCGTTTGACGCGGCAACCTGTATCCAGTGCGGGGCCTGCGTGGCGGCTTGTAAAAACGGTTCTGCCATGTTGTTCGTGAGTGCGAAGGTTTCTCAGTTGGCCATGTTGCCTCAGGGGAAAGTAGAGCGCAAAACCCGCGTGGAAAACATGGTGGCCCAAATGGACAAAGAAGGCTTTGGAGCTTGCACCAACATTGGTTCCTGCGCCGCTGAGTGCCCGGTTGGGATCTCTTTGGAGAACATCGCTATGTTGAACCGCGAGTACATCAACGCTACTTTCACGTCAGAAAACGTATAAGTAAGCTTAAACCAGCAGAAAGCGAAGCTTCTTACAAGAGGCTTCGCTTTTTTGTTTTAGGCCTGCTTTGCTGAAATCAAGCTTAGAACAGCCCAAAAGAGCTTCACCCATACCCTTTGAAGCTAAATACCCGTAACTTTAACCGCACTTACCTGTTTCACTGGCTAAAACTAGTCTCTGATGATTCTGATCATTTCCGGCACCAACCGTCCTAACTCTATCACCCTTAAAGTTGCGAAACTGTACCAGCAGTTGCTTGAAACCCGGGGCCAGGCCTCTGACATCTTGGATTTACAAGATCTTCCCATTGATTTTGCTTCTCCTTCTTTATACAAAAGCGAGCTCTACTCACAGGAATTCCTAGAATTGCGTAAGCGGGTAGCGGAAGCCCAGAAGATGGTGTTTATTGTGCCGGAATATAACTGCTCCTACCCTGGCGTTCTGAAAGCGTTTATTGATGGATTGGAGTACCCAGAAGCGTTGCGCCGGAAAAAGGGAGCTTTGGTAGGTCTTTCCACAGGAAGCCAGGGCGGTAACATTGCTTTAAGCCACTTAACCGATGTACTGCACTATTGCGGACTGCACGTGTTGGCCCAAAAGCCCCGGTTTCCCTACATCCACAAACACATGCAGGAAGGGCAGTTCACCAATCCCTTGTACAAACAACTTCTGGAAGAGCAGATTGACGAACTGCTTGTCTTTTGATCAAGCTGATTTGGTAATAACAACTCTTGAATAGAAAATGAATTGAAAAAAGAAGCCCGAAAACGCAATCCGTTTTCGGGCTTCTTTTTGGTAAACAGGTCAAAACTGACTAGTCTACATTATCGTGCAGGAAACGGTTGTCTCCTAGTAACTCATTGTCATCGTTCAGGTTGAAGCGGGAGATTTTCTGCTCGGCAGATGGGGATACATTCTCTAACTGAACATTTCTGCGTAAATAAGCAGGTACTTCTAATTTCTCTTTGATGGAAGCGTCTGTGTACGCATCAGCGCTCAGTTTGCGGAGGCGCTCTCTGCGCTCGCTCATCTTGTCATGCAGAGAGTATGGTCTTGGGTCCTGAACGGCTGGGGCCTCAACGGTCTCTTCCTCTACTGACGGAGTGAAAATCTCATTGCTGGAATCCAGATCGAAGATGATCTTGTTGTTCTCTGCTACAGGAGCTGCTGGTGCTGGCTTACGCACTGGGTCATTGGCAACCAATTGCGTAGCACTGGCTGGAGGAGTCACAGAATAAGTAGCAACTGGAGCGACTGGTTCGGCAACTACTTCAGTTACTGCCTGAGGCGCAGTTGCTCCAACGGGTCCGGCCTCAATAGACTTTTTTGCAGGGGGCAAGGTTACTATTTCCCGTGCAAAACCAGTAGCGATAACGGTTACTCTAATGCTGGCACCCAGAGAAGAGTCAATACCGTGACCAAAGATTACTTCGGCTTCGTCACCCGCTTTATCCTGGATGTACTCCGTAATCTCGGTCAGTTCGTCCATCTCCAACTCAGCCTGATCACCAGACATGATGGAAAGAAGGATTTTCTGCGCTCCGTGAATATCGGTGTTGTTCAGCAATGGAGAAGATAGTGATTCTTCGGCGGCACGCAAGGCACGGTTCTCGCCTTCTGTGATAGCAGAACCCATCACGGCAACACCAGAATCTTTCATTACCGTTTTCACGTCTTCAAAGTCCACGTTCACGTCTGAGGTTACCGTGATGATCTCGGCGATACTCTTAGCGGCAGTGGTCAACACGTTATCAGCTTTGGCAAACGCAGCTCTGATTGGCAGGTTCCCGAACATCTCGCGCAGCCTGTCATTCAAGATAACAAGAACGGTGTCACAGTTCTCGCTGAGTTCCTTGATCCCGTTGTCAGCAGCAACCCGCTTTTTCTTTCCTTCAAAAGCAAAAGGCGCAGTTACAATTCCTACGGTAAGGATGTCTAGTTCCTTGGCTACTTTGGCAATTACCGGAGCAGCACCAGTACCGGTACCACCACCCATCCCCGCGGTGATGAACACCATTTTGGTATGGGCACCAAGTAACTCTCTGATCTCCTCTTTGCTTTCCAAGGCAGCCTGCTTTCCACGCTCGGGGTTAGCACCGGCTCCCAGACCTTCGGTCAGGTTAGTACCAATCTGGAGCTTGTTAGGAACGCTGCTGCTTTTTAGGGCTTGTTCATCGGTATTGCACACCACAAACTCCACGTCCTTAATGCCTTGGTTGAACATGTGGTTCACGGCATTACTTCCTCCTCCGCCAACACCAATCACTTTGATGATGGACTTAGAGTGCGATGGCACATCAAACTTGTACGATGAAACACTCATGTTATCTCTCCTGAAATTACGCGTTAATAGTTTTGTTGCTTGTCGTCAAAATCATCGATCAGCATACCTTTGGTGCGTTCAAAGATCCTCTTGAAGAAGTCGCTGCCGCCGCTAGATTTCTGTACTGGTTTGACTTCATTTATCACCCTGTTTTCTACAGTAGTATTGTTAGCCGCCATCTGGGTGTAACGGTTGATCCGCTCATCCAGCGCCTGGTAACCTGCCAAAACTAAACCAACGGTAGTTGCATACATCGGGCTTTTCACAGAGTCTATCTTGCTCTTACCCAAATGCTCGTTCGGGTATCCGATACGGGCATCAAGGCCTGTCAAGTACTCTACTAATTGCACCAGATTCTGCAGTTGCGCACCGCCTCCGGTGATCACAACGCCTGCCGCCAATTGGTTGGCATACCCGCTTCTAACAATTTCTGAGTAAACGAGTTCAACAATTTCCTCCATTCTTGCTTCAATAATGAAAGCAAGGTTCTTCAAGGAAATCTCTTTAGGGGTCCGGTCACGCAATCCCGGGATAGAAACGATCTCATTTTCAGAGGCTTCGTCCGCAATTGCTTTCCCAAACCGCACCTTCAGCTGTTCTGCCTGGTTTTGCATTACCATGCAGCCCTGCTTGATGTCTGAGGTGATAATGTTCCCCCCGAATGGAAGAACTGCCGTATGGCGGATAATATTGTCTTTGAAGATAGCCAGGTCTGTGGTTCCGCCTCCAATGTCAATCAGGGCTACTCCGGCTTCGCGCTCTTCTTCGCTCAGCACAGACATGCAGGAAGCCAACGGCTCCAGAATGAGTTGGTCAATTTCAAGACCGGCGCGGGAGATACATTTGGTGATGTTGTTCACCGCATTAGATTGGGCCGTGATGATGTGGAAGTTTCCTTCCAGCCGCACGCCAGACATACCCACAGGGTCCATGATGCCATCTTCGTAGTCCACTTTGTAGTCTTGTGGCATTACGTGGATGATCTCGCTGCCCGGAGGGGTCACCAGACGGTACATGTCATTGGTGAGCCGGTTTACGTCCTCTACCGTGATCTCGCTGTCCAGGGAAGTGCGGGTGATGCTGCCATTGTGCTGCAAGCTTTTGATATGCTGCCCGGCAATACCCACGTTCACAACCTTGATGTCAATACCAGACTGCTCTTCTGCTTGTCTTATTGCTTTGCGAATGGCTTCAACAGTTTTGTCAATGTTGCTGACCATGCCTCTCACTACCCCCTCAGAAACAGCTTTGCCTAAGCCAAGGATCTCTAGCTTGCCGTACTCATTCTTTCTACCTACCAGCGCGCAAATTTTGGTTGTCCCAATGTCTAAGCCTACAACAATTTTGTCGTTCTGCGTCATATCAATAACTATTCACAAATAATCTGATCCTTGTACTCTACGTTCACTCTACTGTACTTATCCCAGCCTACCACTGGCATTACTTCTTTGTAGAAAATGAAAAGCTTCCTGAATTTCTCCTCCACGTAAACCGGCTTCCCAAATTCTATCTGTTGGTCTCCCACCTGTGTCAGAAAGCTTACTTTGCCTTTCTGGTCAATGTCCATGTGGGCAAGCTGGGCGTTCCAAAAGGGATCTTTCTCTATGTACCGCAGCAAAGACAGATACGCTGTGCCTACTGAGTCCTGGAAAAAGGAGTTTGCTCTGGAGGGGGCCACCAATGAGTTTGTCACAGGAATGACATGGGCCGTATAAAGGGAAGACAAGGGAAGTTGATTGCCTTCCTCGTCTAAATACACGTCCTTCTCAGTACTAAGCAGCCGGGCAATTGGCCTGTTCTGCTTTATGGTGACATTTATATTTCCTTCCAGATCACGAGAGACCTCCGCTTCGCGCACAAATTTATGCGATTTAATCCGCATTTCCAGTCGCTTGAGATCAATCTCTTCCGTTTTCGTACCTGCGAGCGGCCGACTTCCATTACGGGTCAGCAATGCCATCACTTCCGATTCACTAAGAAAGTAATTGTTATACTCATTATCAATTTTAATATTGACTTTTTTGCATATTTTTTCCTCCTGTCTAGCTTTAGAAAATCCTGCCAAAAAAACAAATCCTCCAATACAAAAAGCCGCAAAAAGAAGCGCTTTTACCTTTCTATTCCAATACATGGCTCTTTTTATCCAATATTCTTTTTATCTCCGGAACCAACGTATCAATGTCTCCAGCCCCTACCGTGGCTAACACATTAAAATCCAAATCTTTACTTAAAGCTTCCAGTACCTCTTCCTTGGCCATCAGGCGCTTTCTCTGACCCGGCAACAGGTCATATAGCAGTGCCGAAGTAACTCCGGGAAGGGGTAACTCACGGGCGGGGTAGATATCTAAAAGCCAGACGTCATCTGCGATGCTCAGGCTTTGGGAAAATCCATCTAAAAAGTCGCGGGTGCGGGTGAATAAATGGGGTTGGAAAATTACGCGTAACGTTTTCCCCGGGTACAATGCCCTAACCGAACGAAGGAAAGCTTCAATCTCACGGGGGTGATGCGCATAATCATCTAAATATACTTTATTTTCTGAAATAAATACCTTCTCAAACCGTCTTTTTACCCCGGTATATTTTTCAATTCCGGACCTGATGGTCTCCCCCGGAACGTCTACCAAGGATACAGCTTGGGCCGCCGCCAACGCATTCTCTACGTTGTGGAAGCCAGGCACCTGCAAAGCAGTCTCGGGGAGAAGTAAGTTCCGGCCCTTGGCTGAAAATTTCATGGCCCCCTCTGCAATCCTCACTTCAGAAGCAATCAGCTCCTCTTCTTCCAGCCCGTACCTGATTACTTGCACGGTTTCATGCACCGCCTCTGCAATACTCTGGTCAGCGGTATGATTCAAAATCAAGTATCCATTGGGTTTGATCTGACTCACAAACTGCCGGAACGACTCTACCAAGGCTTCTTTCTGACCATAAATATCCAGATGGTCGGGATCTGTAGAAGTGACAATGGCAATGTCTGGGTGCAGGGTCAGAAAAGAGCGGTCATATTCATCGGCCTCTACTACGCACAAAGCCCGGTCTTCTTCCTGGTGCGGCAACAGCAGGTTAGAGCCCAAATCAGTAGAGATGCCTCCCAGGAAAGCGGAAGTGGATACGCCGGCATGATGCAACAAGTGCGCTACCATGCTGGAAGTGGTGGTTTTACCGTGGGTGCCCGCCACCGCAATGAGGTACTGGTCCTGGGTTAACAGGCCCAGCACCTGAGACCTTTTCATGATGGTAAACCCTTCCCGCTCCAGGTACTGCCGCTCAGCATGGGTAGCCGGAACGGCCGGAGTCAACACCACCAGCGTTTCTGCCTTGTTTTCCCGAAAAGAAGCCGGAATTAGCTGCACGTCATCCTCAAAATGGATGCTGGCTCCCTCCTCTCCTAACCGTTGGGTGAGCGGGGTGGGTGTACGGTCATACCCGGCCACGGCAAAGCCTTTGGCCAAAAACCAACGGGCCAAGGCACTCATTCCAATGCCTCCAATGCCTAGAAAGTAGATATGACGGTACTGACTCAGGTTCATTTGATCAACTTCAATAGTTCTTGTACAATTGCTTCGGCGGCCTGCGGTTTCCCCAACTGCCCAATATTTACACTCAGTGTTTTTTGCTTAGCCGGGTCATTAGCCAACTCAAACGCAGCATCCCACAATTTCTGGGAGGCTTCAATGTCTTTCACCAGAACGGCGGCCTCTTTCTGCACCAGCGCCATCGCGTTTTTGGTCTGGTGGTCCTCAGCCACATTGGGCGAAGGCACCAGAATAGACGGCTTTTTAGCCAGACACAGCTCCGAGATAGACAGCGCCCCGGCGCGGGAAATCACCACATCGGCGGCGGCGTAGGCCAGGTCCATGCGTTTTATAAAATCAGAGGCTTTGATCTGATCGATGGGAAACCCTTTCACTGCCGCTTCAGCAGTAGGGAAATAGGCCTTCCCGGTTTGCCAGATGAGGTTATAGCCTGCCTGCTGAATCTTCTGCAAGGCCAGTTCAGTGCTCTGGTTCAAGGTACGGGCGCCTAAACTTCCGCCAATCACCAGGAAAGTCAACCGATTAGGGTTCAACCCGAAGTGCGTCATGGCCTCCTCGCGTTTTCCGTCCAGTTCGGTGATATCGCGCCGCACGGGGTTACCGGTGAGCACAATTTTGGAACTGGGAAAATACTTGTACATGCTGTCATAGGCCACGCAGACTTTGTCCACTTTGTCGGCCAGCAGCTTATTGGTAATACCTGCGTGCGAGTTCTGCTCCTGAATGAGAGATGGAATCTCCAGCTTGGTAGCGGCGTAGAGCAAAGGCCCGCTGGCATAACCGCCCACACCCACCACGGCATCGGGCTTAAAGTCTTTGATGATTTTATAAGATTTCCGGATGCTGGAAATCACCTTCAGCGGGAAAGACAGGTTGTCCATGGTGAGCCGGCGCTGCAAACCACTGATCCAGAGACCAATGATTTTGTAACCAGCCTCAGGAACGCGCGTCATCTCCATGCGGCCCTGCGCCCCCACAAACAGGATCTCTGCCTTGGGGTGCAAGCGCTTAATCTCGTTTGCAATGGCAATAGCCGGATAAATGTGTCCGCCGGTGCCACCTCCGCTGATGATGAATCTATACTCCTTGTTAGGCATGCGCAGCTACATTTACGGGTTTGTTCACCGCCGGCGCCGAGGCTTGCTTGGCCTCATGCTCACTGCGGCTCACACTCAAAATAATTCCAATGGAAATACCGGTAAAAATCAAAGAGGTACCTCCCATACTCAGCAGGGGCAACGGCAAACCGGTGATAGGCCCCAGCCCAACAGCCACCCCCATGTTCACCATGGCCTGAATGACCAGACTGAAACTCAGCCCCGCGGAGAGCAAGCCCCCGAAGGCCCCTAAACTGTTGGTCACCGCCATCATGCCCCGGTACAGGAAGGCCAAGTACAGGAACAGAATCACGGCTCCGCCCACCATGCCGTATTCTTCAATGATGATGGCGTAGATAAAGTCTGAGTACGGGTGCGGCAGCACATTCCGCTGGTCTGAGTTACCCGGACCTTTGCCCAGCACCCCACCCGTAGCAATGGCGATGTACGACTGCTCCAACTGGAAAACCGTCTGTTCTTCATCCATAAAGTTCCTGATCCGGCTCATTGCGGTCTCTGCCCTTTGCCCAAACGTAATCCCGATGCCCCCGAAAAGAACACCGATCGCAATCATAGTTACGATGGACTTCATAGGAATACGGCCGATGAACATCAGCAACAGACACGTCAGAAACAGGAGCAACCCAGTGGAAATATTACTCATGGCAATGAGTCCGCAGATCAAACCACTCCACAGGAACAGCGGAATCAGCGTCTGCTTGGAATCAATTTCCATCTGGCGCTTACTCAGAATGCTGGCCAGATACGAGATCAAAGCCAGTTTAGCCAAATCCGAAGGCTGGAATGTCTGGTTGATAATGGGAATGGTCAGCCAACGGGAAGCCTCGTTGATGTTAGACCCTTTGAGGTAGGTATAGATCAACAGCGGCACCGAGAAAATCAAAGCCACCAGGCTTAACTTAGCGTAATAGCGGTAATTGATTTTGTGCGCCAGCCACACAAAGGCCAGACCAATAAAGATGAGGCTGGAGTGCTTGAACAGGTAGTACTCTGTGTTACCGCCCATTTTTTTGTACGCCAGCGTACCCGTGGCCGAATACACCACGGCAATACTAATGAGCCCGAAAGACAAGACAATCCCCCACAAGATCGGGTCGCCTTTCAGATTGTCGCGAAGCCAGTTCTTGATAGGTGTCATGCTACGATACTTTTAAGGGCGGCGACTGCCTGGGCAAATGCCCTACCCCGGTGTTCATAATTGTTGAATAAGTCAAAGCTGGCACAGGCCGGGGAAAGCAACACCACATCTCCCGCCTCCGCGAAATCTTTGGCCAGTTGCACCGCCTCGTTCACATCCTGCGTCTCCACCATTTTTGGGCCGAAATCTGGAAAAGCGGCCAAAATCTTGCTGTTGTCCACGCCCAGGCACACAATGGCTTTCACCTTCTGGCGCACCAAGGGGAGCAATGGGGTATAGTCATTGCCTTTGTCGGTGCCGCCTACTACCCACACAATGGGTTCGTTGATTCCGTCCAGCGCGTACCACACCGCTTCCACGTTAGTCGCCTTGGAGTCATTGATGAACCGAACGCCATCAATTTCCCCTACTGGTTGCAGGCGATGATCGGCGTTCCGGAACGTGCCCAGAGCTTCTTCTATCTGGCTCGGCGCAATGCCTGCCAGCAACGCAGCTCCCACCGCGGCCATGGTGTTGTACTGGTTGTGCTGCCCGATGAGCGGCGAAGCCGAGGTATCTATTTTAGTGGTGTTTCCTGAGAAAGAAGCCAGAATCGCTTGTCCTTCAAATTTCAGAGCCAAGCCTTCTGCCTCTCTCAACCCGAATGCCAGTTGCATCCCAGGCACTTCGTGCGAAGCCCGGTATTTCTGGATCTCGGCATCATCCTGGTTGAACAGGAAGAAATCGCCAGCCGTCATGTTCTGGGCAATCCGGAACTTAGAGGCGGCATACTTTTCCATCTGGTACTCGTAGCGGTCCAGGTGGTCGGGGGTGATGTTCAGCAGAATGCCCACGTGCGCCTTGAACTGGTACATGTTGTCCAGCTGAAAGCTGCTCAGCTCCACCACGTAGTAGTCATAGGCATCTTCCATGACTTTTCCGGCCAGGCTTTCGCCCACGTTTCCGGCCAGCGCCACGTTCAAGCCTGCGCTTTTCAACAGGTGGTAAGTCAGCAGAGTAGTGGTGGTTTTGCCGTTGGTGCCTGTGATGCAGATGAACTTGCCCGAGGCGTACCGCCCCGCAAACTCAATCTCCGAGATCACGGGGATGTTTCTTTCCACCGCACCTTGGATCACCGGCGCCTTGTCCGGGATACCCGGACTCTTGATAATTTCCTGGGCGGCATAGATCTGCTCCAGCGTGTGCGTGCCTTCCTCAAAAGGAATCTGCGCCTGGGTCAGTTGCTGCCGGTACTTCTCGGCAATGGAACCGCGGTCTGAGACGAACACGTCATAGCCCTTGGCCTGCGCCAACAAGGCTGCTCCCACGCCGCTCTCCCCTGCTCCTAGTATGGCTATTTTCTGCATTGCTTTGGTTTTTATGTGCTTCGTTTCAAGTCAGTTTTTTAAAAAAGAGACCCGAAACATATTATCTCAATTTCAAGGTCACCAGCGTCAGAATGGCCAGCATGATGCCCACGGTCCAGAACCTTGACACGATCTTGGATTCATGGTAGCCCAGTTTCTGGTAGTGGTGGTGCAGCGGCGACATTTTGAAGATGCGTCGGCCCTCGCCGTATTTCTTTTTGGTGTATTTGAAGTAGCTCACCTGCAGCATCACCGAGAGGTTCTCCACCAGGAAGATCCCGCACAGGATGGGGATTAAGAGCTCTTTTCTCAAAATGAGGGCTAAAACGGCAATAATCCCGCCAATAGACAAGCTGCCCGTATCGCCCATGAACACCTGCGCCGGGTAGGAGTTGTACCACAAAAAGCCCACACAAGCCCCCACAAAGGCGGTACAGAAAATCACCAGCTCCCCGGTATTAGGGATGTACATAATATCAAAGTAATCGGCGAAGATGGAGTTACCAGACACCCAGGCGAACACGGCCAAAGTAGTCCCGATGATGGCCGAAGTACCAGCCGCTAATCCGTCGATACCGTCGGTGATGTTGGCCCCGTTGGATACCGCTGTGATGATGATGATCACCAGCGGGATGTACAGGAAGCGCGCATACGAACCCAAAAGCGGACTCGCGAAGCTGAAGAAGTGGTGGTAATCCAGCTCGTTGTTCTTGGTAAAAGGCACCGTGGTGATCATTTTGCGCACATCGGTGAAGGTGCTGGACACGTCAATGGCCGTGAGTCCTTTGGCGGTCAGGTATTGGCGCACCACCACATCCTCAGAGAAAAACAGGGTCAACCCCACAAACAAGCCCAATCCAATTTGCCCCATCACCTTGAACTTCCCGGCCAGCCCTTCTTTGTTTTTGCGGAACACCTTGATATAGTCATCCAGGAACCCGATGGCCCCCAACCAAACCGTAGACACGATCATCAGGATGATGTACACGTTGTTCAGGCGGGCAAACAGCACCGTAGGAAGCAGAATGGCCAGCAAGATGATAAGCCCGCCCATGGTAGGCGTTCCTTTTTTCTCCAACTGCCCTTCCAAGCCCAGATCCCGGATGGTCTCGCCCACTTGCTTGCGGTGCAGCAACCGGATCAGGCGCCCTCCAAAGATCATGGCAATCAACAGCGACAACAGCGCGGCCAATCCCGCCCTAAACGAGATATAGCGCATTACGCCGGCGCCGTACAGGTCAAATTGTCTGTCTAAAAAGTCAAAAAGGTAATAAAGCATTCGTTTCTTTTTATCGAGAGAAGAAAGCCTGAACTCAAGCCCTCTTCAATTCAACTTCAATTCTTTTAAAGCCCTGTGTTATTTCTGCAGCAGGGCAAACGATTCCTGGAGCACCTGCTTATCATCAAACGGCGAGCGCACGCCCTTCACCTCCTGGTAGGTTTCGTGGCCTTTGCCCGCTACCAGAATGATGTCATCGGCTTCAGCTAACAATACCGCGGTTTTGATGGCCTCCCGCCGGTCCACCACCGATAACGCCTTTTTCAGATCAGTGGCTTTCAGGCCGGTCTGCATCTGGTTCAGGATATCCTGCGGATCTTCGTCGCGCGGGTTGTCTGAGGTCAGAATCACTCGGTCGCTCATGCGGGCGGCAATGTCGGCCATCACGGGGCGCTTGGCCGCATCGCGGTTTCCGCCGCAGCCCACAATGGTGATGACTTTCTGCTCCGGTTTCCGGATCTGCTGAATGGTTTGCAGTACGTTCTCCAGGGCATCCGGCGTGTGGGCATAATCCACAATCCCGGTGATCTGCCCCGGCGACACCACGTAATCGAACCGGCCGGCCGCTGAGGTGAGGCTAGAAAGGCTGGCCAGCACTTCCTGCTTGTCCTCGCCCAGAAGCGTAGCTGCGCCGTACACGGCCAGCAAATTGTAGGCGTTAAACGTCCCGATTAATCTAAACCACACCTCCTGCCCTTCCAGCTCCAGTTGCAAGCCCTGAATGGAGTTATCCAGCAAACGGGCTTTGAAATCGGCTTCTTTGCGGAGGGCGTAGGTGTATTTAGTGGCTTTGGTATTCTGCAGCATTACCATGGCGCGCTTGTCATCGGCGTTCACCAGGGCGAAGGCTTTCTTGCTCAGGTTGTCAAAAAACAGCTTCTTGGCCCGGATGTACTCGTCAAAGGTGCC
Organism: Sabulibacter ruber; assembly: GCF_017355955.1. Classification (GTDB taxonomy): domain Bacteria; phylum Bacteroidota; class Bacteroidia; order Cytophagales; family Hymenobacteraceae; genus Nibribacter; species Nibribacter ruber_A. Next base: position 551,257 of record NZ_JAFFID010000003.1, read on the forward strand.
GTGGTAGTCCAGGTGGTCATGGGTGATGTTGGTGAAAACGGCGCCGGTGAACTGCACCCCAGTAACGCGGTGCTGCACCAACGCGTGCGAACTCACTTCCATGAACGCGTGCGTACAGCCGGCTTTCACCATCTGCGCCAACAGGCTCTGCAGCGTGATGGCATCTGGGGTGGTATGCGAAGCCGGGATAACCGTCTCGTTGATCTGGTTCTGCACGGTAGAGAGCAACCCGGCATTGTAGCCCAAGTCACGGTAAAGTTTGTGCAGCAGGGTAACGCAGGTGGTTTTGCCGTTGGTACCGGTGACACCCACCAGTTTCAGTTTTTTAGAAGGATTGCCGTAGAACTCAGCGGCCACGTAGCCCATGGCCTCAGCGGCGTTAGGCACCTGCACAAACGTCACGTTCTCCGGGGTGTTTTGGGGCAGTTTCTCGCAAAACACCACCGAAACGCCCTGCCCAACGGCAGCCTCAATGAAATCATGGCCGTCCCGGAGGGTTCCCCTGATAGCAAAGAAAGCCACGCCAGGTCCTGCCTGACGAGAATCCATTGTTAACGCAGAAAGCTCGGGGTTAGTGGGCCCGAGCAATTGCGTTGGCTGGAGTACCTGTAGCAGGTGTTCTAGTTGCGCCATGTCTTGTCAATGTAATGGTAATGATTGTTCCTTTCGCCACGGGCTCTCCGGGTGGAAGGCTCTGGCTTTCAACCCGACCGAGGCCGATGGCCCGCACCTTCAACCCGTGGTTCCCCAGCAGGTAGAGGGCATCTTTCATGGTCATGTCGGTGACGTCGGGCACCCGGCCCATTTTAACCGGCACCGGTTTCAGGGCTACTGAGTGTTTCTGCGTATCTACCCGCACCCAGTCTTCCTCGGGGCTGAGCGGATGGGCACTGATTCCTAATTTGTTGCAAAGCACGGTGAGTTCTTCCTGACTGCCCGCGTGCAGAACCGGCAATTTGGGCTGGACGTTAGGCGCCCGGCGTACCATTGGCGCATGGATGGCTAAGTCCTGGGCGTAGGCTTTGTCGGCCAGTTCCCGGAATACCGGTGCCGCCACATCGCCCCCGTACTGGGCACCTTTCTGCGGACTGTCAATGATCACAATGCAGCTGTACTTAGGCCGGTTGGCGGGGAAGTACCCCACAAAGGAAGTAGAGTATTTTCTGGTGTACTGGCCGTTGATCACCTTACGGGCCGTACCGGTTTTGCCGGCCACTTTGTAGTCTGTGCTGCGCACGTTCTTACCGGTTCCGTTTTCCACCACGCCCTCCATCATTTGCTTTAACTGCGCCAACGTAGCGTCTGAGCAGATTTTCGGGTTCAGCACCTTGGTTTCAAAAGACTCCAGAATATGGTCGGCCCGTTTGATGCTCTTCACAATCATGGGCTGCACTTTCACGCCGTTGTTAGCCACCGCGTTGTAGAACGCCAATGTCTGCAAAGGTGAGATCTTCAGCTCATACCCGATGGACATGGTAGAAAGAGATGGACGGCTCCAGCTGCGGTCTTTAGGGGTTTTGATGTAAGGAACGGCCTCCCCGTTCATCTGAAAGCCCAAGGGCTTGTGCAATCCAAATTTGTGCAGGTAATCCACGTACTTCTGCGGATTTTTCTCAAAGGTCTGCTGAATGAGCTTGGCAACCCCCACGTTAGAAGACTTCTCAAACACCTGCTGCAGCGTGATTCTACCGTAACCGTGGGTATCTGTCTTCACCGCTCCCCCAATGCGCTCAGATCCTACTCCGGTATCCACGGTATCGGTTAGTTGCATGTTCGTTTCTTCCAGCAGGGCCATCATGGAGGCCAGCTTAAAGGTGGAGCCCGGCTCAGTGCGGCCCTGGTTACCTACGGCATAATTGTAATCCTCCACATACACGCCTTCTCCCGCTTTCCCCAGGTTAGCAATGGCTTTGATGTGGCCGGTGCTTACTTCCATCAGGATCACGCAGCCGTGGTGGGCATCATTCAGGGTAAGCGCCTTTCTCAGGGCACTCTCCGCCACGTCTTGCAGGTTAATGTCAATGGTGGTCTGGATATCGAAGCCAGGCATCGGTTTTACCTCAGTGCCGTCGTTGATGGGCTTGTTACCGCCGGCCATGCGCTCAAACAAGGCCTCGCCGTCTTTACCCGCCAGGTGCCGATTGAAGCTGTATTCAAGGCCCGCTCCTTTCTTATCCTCGTTGATGAACCCGATGGTACGGCGCGCCAATGACCCGAACGGCAAGAACCTGCGGTCCAGTTTTTCAAAGATCACGCCTCCGCGGTTTTTACCGGCTCTGAAAATAGGCCACCTGGCCATCATTTTTTTGTCCTGGTAGTTGATCAGTCGGCTGTTCAGGCGCACGTATTTGCGGTCTGCGCTACGGGCGTTTTTGATCTTGCGCTTGTAATAGTCCGGCGAACGGTCACCGTAGAATCGAGACAACAGGATACTCAAGGAGTCTATTCCCTTGGCGAACACATCGTCTGGGGTAATGGTAGGGTCAAAGGCCACGCGGTAGAACGGCAATGACGTGGCCATGATGCGGTCATCGTTGGAGTAGATATTGCCCCGGGTGGCGAAAACAGGCTGATAATGGAAACGCTTCTCATTGGCGATCTCGCGCCAACGATCCCCATCCTTAAACTGGATGTAACCTACCTTGTAAATAATGGCGAATGCAAAAAGACAGATAGCCAAAAAGGCCAGCCGCACTCGCGTGACGATGGACCTCTTAATATTCATCTTTTTTCAGAACTACTTGAATAGGTGGGGTGGAGCTTTCAACAATGCCGTAAGGAGCCACATTGCGGGCTACTTCAGACTGCTTACTGGCCTCCATGTAATCAGATTTCAGGGTGGTGTAATCGGCCCGCAGGTCTTCCGTTTCTGCCTTGGTTTTGTCAATCTGCCGAAGCGTGCGCTCTGCGTAATGCGTGTTGCCGATGTAAAACAGCACTACTGCCATCAGGAACAACACCTTGGGCAGGTAACGCACCGGCAGCCCCTCGGCGAAAAACCAGTCTACTTTGGTATAGCGGTCCAGCAGCTCAAACAAGCTGGTCCCCTTCTGACGCGGCGGTCTTGCCGGACGCGGTTTCTCTACCTGAGGCACCTCCCGTACGGTGTTGGCCTTAGGTCGATTCACTTGCGGACGTACAGTGTTAACTGCCATAATCAAAATCGTAAAAAGTTAAACCTCTCCCTTCTCTCTCTTTTCTCTTTTTATTTTGACGATTCCTGCGTCTTTCGTTTCTCTGCCACCCGCAACTTGGCGCTGCGTGAGCGGTTGTTTTCCTGCAATTCCTGCGCGGTGGGCACAATAGGCTTGCGCGTGACAGAATCCAGGGGCTTGATCTCATTCCCGAAGAAGTCTTTCTCCACTTCCCCAAAGAACTTGCCTTTGGCGATGTAGTTTTTTACCAGGCGGTCCTCCAAAGAATGGTAAGAGATGACAGACAATCTTCCGCCCGGCTTCAGAACCTCCACCGCTTGCTCCAGCATTTCCTCCAGGGCTTTGAGCTCATCGTTCACCTCAATGCGAAGTGCCTGGAACACCTGCGCCAGGTACTTGTTCTCTTTCCCTTTGGGGGTACAGCCGGCGATGGCCTGCTTAAAATCAGCGATGGTTTCGATGGGCTGCACATTGCGGGCAGACACCAGCTCTCGGGCAAGGGTTTTGGCGTTCTTCACCTCGCCGTACAGCCCAAAGATTTTATGCAGTTGCTCTTCTGGGTAGGTGTTCACCACCTCCCGCGCAGTCAATGGGCTTTCGTTGTCCATGCGCATGTCCAGCGGGCCGTCAAAGCGGGTGGAAAAACCGCGCTCAGCGGTATTGAACTGGTGGGAAGAAACACCTAAATCGGCCAGAATGCCGTCTACCTGACGCACGCCGTACAGACGCAGGTACTTTTTAAGGTAGCGGAAATTGGCCTTCACGAACGTGAATTTGTCTGAGATGAGCTTCTCCGATTGCTTCTCGGCATCGGTATCCTGGTCAAAGGAATAAAGCTGCCCGCCTTGCATTTTCTCTAAGATGTACGCAGAGTGGCCGCCTCCCCCAAAGGTGACGTCTACGTAAATGCCGCCGGGTTTAATGGCCAACGCATCTACCGATTCCTGTAGCAAAACGGGCTGGTGGTACTGCATAGGCTTCTATTCTAAGTTAGTTGCACTCGGTTGGTCCCCGAGGTACTTCTGCGCCAATTGGGAGAAGTTTTGCTGGTCCTTAATCAAAAATGCGTCATACTTTTCCGGGTTCCAGATTTCCACCCGGTTCCCCAATCCTACCACAATGGCCTCCTTCTCAATCTCGGCGTAGCGCACCATGGTGCGCGGTAAGATGAAACGGCCGGCATTGTCAAGCTCAATCTCGGTGTTACCCCTAAAGAAGTTCCGCTGGAAATGGCGGTACTCCTCATTGAACTCATTCAGACTGGCTACTTTGTCATAGATGGCTTTCCACTCGGTTCTGGGGTATAACACCAGGCAAGGTTCAAAACCACGTGTCAGCACCACCTGGTTGCCGCACTCATCAGGCAGATTCGCCTTGATTTTGGCAGGCAGTACCAACCTCCCCTTCGGGTCTAGCTTACATTCATATTCGCCGGAGAGGAAGTTCATGACGGTACAAGCAGCGACTACAGTCTTTGGTACAAAACAAAAGTACTAAAGGGTGAGGCAAAGTCAACCACGGTCTCCCACTTTTTCCCACATTGTGGATAAATCATGGTTATCCACCCCACTTATACACATTATCCACATTTTTCCTCTGCCACTTTGGGATAACTTTTGGAAAACCATTCAAAAATATTTGCTAAATAACACGTGAATACTTAAGCAATGATTTGATAAACAAATACTTACATCATTTTTAATCCTTAAACACAGCTACAACTTCACTGATGGAGGGAAAGTGGAGGAAAGTGGAGCAAAATTCCGTAACTTTGCAGCATGGCGTGGAAAACCAGAAATATTGTGCTGCTAGCCTTGGCATTTTGCCTCCTGACGGGCTCCGTTGGGGTGGCGGCCACTCAGCGTTTCTGCGCCATGCTGGGCATGCCCGTTTCGCCGGATTCTGGGGAAAAGGGGCAGAAAATGAACTGCTGCACCAAAAAGCAGAAACCCGCCTGCCCTGAAACCACGGCTAAAGTGGACAAAGCCAAATGCTGCTCCATTTCTGTGACGCACCATAAGCTGGACGTTCAGTCTGCCCTTAAGTTTGACAAGGTGGAAATGGTGGCGCTGCCGCCCATGCTGGTCAATACGTTCCTCCTCCCACCAACTCCCACTTCAATCCAAACCAAGGCGTGGCCACTCTATTCTGACACGTCTCCGCCGGTTGCCGGAAGAGAACTCCTGCACCGTCTGCACATCCTTAACATTTAGGCTACCCGTCTCTTCGCTCTATAGAGTTGAAGCAGCATTACCTGCGCTTCCGCTTTTCCAGAAAAGATGTTATACCTAAATGAATTCAACTTATGTCTTCTTATAATAGTCGTGCTTTCTGGGCATTGACTCTTCTAGGGCTCCTCACTCCTTTCCTGGGTTGGGCCCAGAACCTCTCGGGCCGCGTGGTAGACGCCGCCAACGCAACTCCTTTGATTGGCGCCTCTGTGGTGTGGCTAGGCACCAGCCAGGCCACCAGCACCGATGGTACCGGCTTCTTTTCCCTTAAACCTGCTCCCGCGGGCCAAACCGCGGTGGTGGTCAGTTACATTGGGTACAAATCTGATACCGTCCAGGTACAAGGCCATGAAAACCCGGTGGTGAAGCTGAAAGCCCTCACCGCCTTGCAGGAAGTGACCGTAACCGGCAAGCAAGACCGCTACTCAGCCCTTACACCCACCAACTCGCAGGTGATCACGGCCAAGGACCTGACCAAATCCGCGTGCTGTAACCTGGCCGAAAGCTTCGAGACGAACGCCTCCGTGGAGGTTTCTACCTCCGATGCGGTTTCCGGGGCCAAGCAGATCCAGATGCTGGGACTGGATGGCGCCTACACCCTCATGACCACCGACAACGTACCGGCTCTGCGCGGTTTGGCTACACCTTACCGGTTGAACTACCTGTCTGGTACGTATATTGAGGCCATTGACATTATTAAAGGAACCGGCTCGGTGCTGAACGGCTATGAGTCTATCTCGGGTCAGGTGAACGTGCGGCTGAAAGATCCCGAGAAATCGGATCGTTTGTACGTGAACCTGTACGGCAACAGCCTGGCCAAGTGGGACGCCAACGTGAACACCTCATTCACGCTCACCCCAAAACTGAGCACCGTGCTCATGCTGCACACCGACCAGATCAGCAACCGCGTGGACCGCAACAATGACGGCTTCCTGGACCTTCCGCTGGGCAAGCACTACAATGTGTTCAACAAATGGAAGTACAATACCGGCAAGCAGTGGGTGGCGGAAATTGGCTTCCAGGCCCTCCGCGAAACCCGCACCGGTGGGCAGGTGGGCTACCGTTCTGGCATGCCGCAGCGCGAAGGCAGTTTCTACGGCACTGAGTCAGAGACCGACCGGGTGAGCGGCTTTTCCAAGACTTCTTACACGTTCAAAAACAAACCGTACCAGAGCATCGGGCTGATTTTATCCGGGACGCGGCACGTGTTTGACTCGCATTATGGCGTCCGGAACTATGACGGGCACCAGAACAGCGGCTTGGCTAACTTAATCTTCCAGTCGGCGTTTGGGAACACGGCCCACACCTACAAAACCGGCTTGAGCTACCAGTACGAAGATTACAAAGAGAACCTGGCCGGACAGAAACTGAGCCGCAAAGAGCGCGTGCCGGGGGCGTTTTTCGAGTACATTTACCAAAACAGCGCCAATCTGACGTTGGTGGGCGGCATCCGCGCCGATCATCACAACCTGTACGGCTGGGTGTACACGCCACGGTTCAACGTGAAGTACGATTTAAACCCGAACTCTATTCTGCGTTTAGCGGCTGGGAAAGGCTTCAGGGTTGCTAACCCGATTGCCGAGAACGTGGCCTCCCTCATCAGTAACCGGGCTTTCTACTTCCAGAACGATCTGCAGCCCGAGAAAGCCTGGAACCTGGGCGGAAGCTTTACGCAGTACTTTGAGGTGGGCGAGCGCAAAGGCGCTTTCATCACAGACTACTACTACACCACGTTCCAGAACCAGATTGTGCCCGATATGTACAGCAGCCCGTACCAGGTAGCGTTTACCAACCTGAACGGCCGCTCGTTCTCCAAAAGCTTCCAGGCCGAGCTGCAGTATGAACTCACCTCCATGCTGGACATCAAGGCGGCCTACAAGTATTTTGACGTGCGCACTACCTACAATGACCAATTGCTGCGTCGGCCGTTCATCCCCAACCACCGGGCGTTCCTGAACCTGGGTTTCGCGACACCTTTTGACAAGTGGCGCGCCGACCTGACCGCCCAATGGTTTGGGAAGCGCGAAGTTCCTTCCATGGAGCATGACATGAACCAGCACGAAAGCTCCATCATGACCAGAACTGTTCACCCCTACGCGGTGTTTAATGGACAGATCACCCGCGCTTTCAAACGCTGGGAGGTGTACCTGGGCGGCGAAAACCTGTTGGATTACAAGCAAAAAGACCCGATTATTGCCGCTGACCAACCCTTCAGCCAGAACTTTGACGCCAGCATGGTGTGGGCTCCGGTCATTGGGCGCGTGATTTACGCCGGCATGCGGTTTACCATTAAATAATTTGATTGTTGGTTGTTCATTGTTGATTGCTGGTTTTAAGATTCAATCTGATTTTAGAGCAAACAATTAGCAACGAACAATCAACAACCCACCCATTTTGGCCTGATTTTGGTAAATCAGCCTTAAAACAGAAATTAACTTTTAACGAATACCATCAACCTCAAACCAAAACATATGAAAACCCTCAAAATCTGGATGCTTTCTTTCATGCTGATCAGTGTAGCTTCTTTCGGGTTTGCCCAGGGCGGCAAAAAAGGCGAGGAAGTGAAAATCAAAACCTCGGCGGTGTGCGGCATGTGCAAAGCCACCATTGAAAAAGGCATGGCCTATGAGAAAGGCGTAGAGAAAGCCACCCTGGATGTGGACAGCAAAATCCTGACGGTTACATACAATCCGCAGAAAACGTCTGTGGACAAGCTGAAAAAAGCCGTGAACGAATTAGGCTATGACGCCGATGACGCTCCAGCCACTCCGCGGGCCTATGACCGTTTAGATGCCTGCTGCAAAAAAGACGCTGGAAACCACAAATAAGAATATCAGACCTTCCTTGAAAAGCCCGCTCCTGAGCGGGCTTTTTTTGTTTCAATCCAGCGCTGCTTGAAAACTGAACCCAGGTAAAACTTTGCACTTACGGGCTGCTTCTGATTTAAACATCCTGATGCTGAACTATTTGTTTTTTCACTGATTTACTTTTCAGGAAATCTAATCCAGTATTTACCCCGTAAGTACAATCCGTACAAATACTCACACTATGAAAACAATCATTTTTATCCACGGCATGTTCCAGAACTCCAAAAGCTGGGATAACTGGGTGGCGTACTTCACCCAACGTGGCTACAACTGTTTAGCGCCTTCCTGGCCCCTGCACGAAGGCGAACCAGCGCAACTGCGCGCCAACCCGCCGGCGGGGTTAGGTGAGTTGGGGCTAGACGAGGTAACCACGGCCATTGAAACCCTTATCCTGAACCAAGGCACCAAACCCATTGTGATCGGCCACTCGGTGGGCGGGTTGCTGACCCAGGTGTTCGCCAACCGGGGCCTGATTGAGGCCGGAGTACCCATCAGCTCGGTGGCTCCTAACGGCATGATCGATTTTGACCTGGCATTTTTCAAGAACAGCGCCACCATTGCCAATCCGCTGAAAGGCGACGAGCCCGTGTTCATGGATTTGGAGACTTTCCATGCCTCCTTTGCCAATACCCTGAGCGAAGCAGAAGTACGTGAGGCCTACGAACGCACTGCCACCCACGACAGCCGCAACGTTTTCCGCGACTGCATGGGCTCGGCCGGAAGAGTGGTCCTGGACAAACCCCACGTTCCGCTGCTGTTCATCTCGGGCTCGGAAGACAAAATCTGTCCTGCCGACCTCATCAGCAAAAACGTGAAAGCCTATGACCAGGAGACCGGCGTGGTAGACCTCAAAGAATTCCCGAACCGGAGCCACTTCATCTGCGGCGAACCCGGCTGGGAAGAAGTAGCCGAAACCGTTTACCAGTGGCTCCAGACCAACACTACTGGCGTCACCCAGGCTTCCTACACGGCCGGTGGTAACATCGCGCTGTAGTCTGACCTATCAATTGGAGAGGCGTTTGGTGCGAGTTTTTGGAAAATAGCCCCAAAACGCCTCTCATTTCTTTTTATAGCCCTATAATTTCAGCCAAGCCTTCAACAAACCGCGGAAAGCATTACTTTTAGAAGCGAATAGAAAATCATCAGCTTCTGACCTTATTCTTAATGCGATTCCCGAAACCACTCATTGCGCTGGCGTTGCTGGCGTTGAGCAGTAGTACATTTGCCCAACAGCAATTGCCCATGCCCCGCAACATTGCCGCCGCCTACCAGAAAGGCACCCGCAGCATGAGCGGCGCACCCGGCCAGAACTACTGGCAGAACACCGCCGATTACACCATCAAGATTGACTACAACCCCACCTCCCGCCTCCTGGCCGGTACCGTGGACATTGACTACACCAACAACAGCCCAGACACGCTCAAGCAGATTGTCTTCAAACTGTACCCCAACCTGTACCAGAAAGGTGCGCCGCGGGCTAGCAGCATTGACTCCAAAGACGTGAGCGAAGGCGTGCAGATTGAGCGCCTGAGCGTGAACGGCGAAGGCCAGGACGTGCAGAAACTCAGGATAGACGCCACCAACCTGACCATGCGCATCAAACCGCTGGCACCCAAGCAGAAAGCCAGATTCAATATTGCCTATCACTACACCTTGAACGAGGGCTCGCACATGCGCACCGGGCAGGTAGATCCGCAGGGCGCCGCGTTTGTGGCTTACTTCTTCCCCCGCATTGCCGTGTATGACGATGTGGAAGGCTGGAACCGCATTCCGTACCTGGGTCCGCAGGAGTTTTACAACGATTTCTGCCGTTTCAACACTGAGATCACCGTTCCCAAAGACTTCGTGGTGTGGGCTACCGGCGACCTTAGAAATGCCTCCGAGGTATTCACGAAGAAATTCGCGAAGCGCCTGCAGGACGCGGAGAAGAAAGACGCCATTGTGGCCATCATTGACAGCGTGGATCTGAAGCGCGGCAACATCACCGCCCAGAACGCCCGCAACACCTGGAAGTTTGAGGCCGATAACGTGGTGGATTTCGCCTTCGCCACCTCTAATCATTATCTCTGGAACTCCACCAGCCTGGTAGTAGACCCAAAAACCAAACGCCGCACCCGGGTAGATGTGGCCTTCAATCCGGCGCACAGAGATTTCTATGAGGTGATTCACTTCGCCCGGAAAACGGTGGAAGCCATGAGCTACTCGTTCCCTAAGTGGCCTTTCCCCTACTCGCATGAAACCGTGTTCGATGGGTTGGACCAGATGGAATACCCCATGATGGTGAACGACAACCCCGTGGAAACCCGCGAAGACGCCATCACCCTCACCGACCACGAGATCTTCCATACCATGTTCCCCTTCTACATGGGCACCAACGAGACCAAGTACGGCTGGATGGACGAAGGCTGGGCCACCATCGGGGAATGGCTTATCTCGCCCATGATCGAGCCCAAGATGGTAGACGATTACGGCGTGGAGCCTTACTCCATGATGGCCGGCACCGAGATTGACTTACCCATCACCACGCTTTCCACCCAGCAATCCGGCACGGCGTTCTTTTTGAATTCGTATCCTAAACCGGCCTTTGGGTATTTGTATGTGAAAGACCTGTTGGGCGATGAATTGTTCACCAAGGCGCTGCACCACTACATCACCCAATGGAACGGCAAGCACCCGCTGCCCTGGGATTTCTTCAACGCCATGAACGCCGGGGCCGGCCGAGACCTGAATTGGTTCTGGCAGCGCTGGTTCTTTGACAACGGAGTTCCCGATCTGGCCATCGCCAACGTACAGCAGCAGAACGGCGCGTATCAGGTCACCGTGGAATCCAAGGGCACCAAACCCGTACCGGTGGATTTGGTCATCACCTACGCCGATAATTCCACCTCCACCGTGCACAAAACCATTGCCGTTTGGGAAACCGGCGTTAAAACCACTCAACTGGAATTTACAGCCCAGAAGCCGGTGAAAAAGCTGGAACTGAAACACACCCACACCTCAGACGCCAACCGCGCTGATAATGTGTATGTGGTGAAATAAGGATTATTATACACCCTCAACTTTATACACCCTCACCTTGTCATCTTGGAAAGATCTTGTGAACAAACCTTAGTAGCGCTAATTCAGAGCCTTTCTAGTTCGCCCACAAGATCCTTCCAGGATGACAGAAAAGGAAGATCGATGTCAATTCAAGAAGATCGCAGTCAATCCGCTTCAAAACAAAATCGGGGTAAGAGAAAAGACGCTCTCTTACCCCGATTTTTGTTTTTGGCCTGTTTCTCAGAAACCAGACCAAAATCTCTACTTCCCTTTCACCAGCCGGTCTTTCTCCTGGTAGAGCTTCCACCAGGGAAGATAGGGCTTGTCATGGTGCTCATAATGGTACCCGAAGAAGTAGCAGCTCAGGAAGGCCCAAAGATGGTTTCGGCTCTGGGTGCCGGATTTGTGTTTGTTGTCAGGCTCATGCTCTCCGCGGTGCGGAAGATAGGTCCCGAAGTAAAACAACTGGAACGTAGCCAATACCGAGGGGACCATCCAGAAAAGGATGATGTTCTCCACCGGAAACCACAGTTGCAGCAAGTGATACGTGCCCGCCATCAAAAGCACCTGAAATACTGTTATGTACTGGCTGGCAAAACTGAAGAACCAAAGAAAGAAGTTGCCGCCGTGGTAATCGGGGTCCTCCTCGGTGGCGACGTGCCGATGGTGCAGGTGGTGTTTGGGGTAAAGGCGTCCGTAATAATTGTACGCGAAAAGCCCGGCGGTAATGGTACCGATGATGGTATTGAGCTTTTTGTTTCCGGGCGCTACTACCCCATGCATGGCATCATGGGCCGTAATGAAAAGGCCGGTGTACAAATGCATCATCACCAGCACGGCCAGATAAGTGAACGGCGAAGCAAAATCCACCTTCCAGTGCAGCAGAACCCACAGCGTACTACTCCAAGCCAGCAGGATAACCAGCGCGATGATGATTCCGGTGTGTTTTCTAAAAAACTGGCTCAAAACGGATACTACTTGGTGTGCTCTCTGATTACGAAGGTATCGAATCTTTTGGTGTGGACCGAAGGGAAGGCTGAACGGAAAGTACCGGGTGCCCTTAAAAGGTCAAAAGCGCCTCCCGTACTTCTTCCATCAGCCACATGGGCGTAGAAGTGGCCCCGCAAACCCCAATGGTATCTCCCTCAGAAAACCACTCTGGATTCAGTTCTTCTACTTTTGATACGAAGTACGTGTTAGGATTGGTGTCTTTGCAGACCTGGTACAACACCCTGCCGTTAGAGGATTTGGTACCGGACACAAACACCACCTTGTCAAACCTGCGGGCAAACAAGCGCAATTCCTTGTCACGGTTAGAAACCTGCCGGCAAATGGTATCATTGGCGTCTACTGAGTACCCACGGCTTTCCAACTCGCCTTTGATACGGTAGAAATTATCGGTGCTTTTGGTGGTTTGGCTGTAGAGCGTGATGTTTTGGGGTAACTCATGGCGGAGCAGTTCGTCCAGGTTCTCAAACACTACTGCCTCATTGTTGGTCTGGCCCAACAAACCCACCACCTCAGCGTGGCCATGCTTTCCGTAGATAAAAATCTTGTCTTTTTTGTCGAAGGAGGTTTTGATGCGATTCTGAAGTTTCAGTACCACCGGGCAGGAAGCATCAACCAAGGTCAGATTGTTCTCCAGGGCGGTCTGGTAGGTGGAGGGCGGCTCCCCGTGGGCCCTGATCAACACCGATTCGTTTTGGAGCGTTTTCAGCGTGTCGTGGGTGATGATGCGCAAGCCTTTTTTCTGGAGGCGTTCCACCTCTTCGTCATTATGTACAATATCGCCCAGGCAGTACAGGTAATCCTGTTCTTCCAGCAAGTCCTCGGCCATCTGGATGGCGTAGATCACCCCAAAGCAGAAGCCCGAATTTGAATCAATATGTACCTGTAGCTGACGCATATCTGTTAAACAAATTCCCTCATCGGTTTGTTTGCACGCACTTGTGATTTTTGCTTAAAATATTCACCCAACAGAATGATATTCAACTGTAAGCTCATGGGCACTGCAACATACGCCACTTACCGCCTGCTCAGATTTTCCTAACACAAGTACTGCCAGTTAGCATGGCATACCCTAGTTTGCCAAAAGATATCAACGGTCAAACCATGAAACACAAGTCCAAAAGGAGATAGCTCATAAATTCAATTTAGCCACCTGCTTTTGCTCCTGCTCCGTAAGCAGGTCTTTGCGTAACAGGAAGTCTCGCATGATTTTAACGGTCTCAGAAGAGATTCCTGAGCGTGGGTGTTTCAGGATGGCGGCCATGAACACCTTTTTATCCTCTTCCAGGTTCGGGCTCATGTTCAGGTAGCGCGGAATGTAATTTTCAATGGAAAACCGCAGAAAGCGTACCTCAGGGTCTTGTTTGTCCAGGGCCACGGCCTGCTCAAAAACCGCTGCGCTTTGCCGCAGGTATTTGATTTTATTGATTGGGCTCCAGACGTGCTTGGCCATAATAGCATGTGATACAGCCTTATAGCCCAGTTTGAGTGGATCATTCCCCTGGTACTTGTCCATGAGGCTGATAAACTTCTTGGCAATTGCTTCGTCCTTGGCTGCTGTCTGGTAATAATTCAACAGAGTTGAATGGGCGTACGGATCCGTTTTTTGGGAAAACGGAACAAATACAAGGCAAAGCGATATAAGAGTAGCGAGTATCTGCATTAGATTGTATTAAACTGGTACCTAATGTACGAACCCAGCAATAGGGCTAGTTTCGTATTATCAGGCACTCTTACGCGTTCTGCCATAATATGGGCAGCCGGGAGTTCCTTAATTTTTTTAAATAACTTCAAATAGTAGATGTACGCCAGGTAAACTCCCAATCGTGCGCCCTTCGGCAGGCCTAGAATGCCTTGGTAGGCATCGTCAAAGTCTTTCTGAATATCGGCTTCAATCTCTTCTTTGTCTTTGTTACAGAAGGAGATGAAATCTACCTGCGGAAAATACACACGGCCCCGGTCATGGAAATCACTGCGGATGTCGCGCAGGAAGTTCACTTTCTGGAATGCAGCACCCAAAGAACAGGCGGGGGCTTTCAAACGCTCAAACATCGCCTCGTCGCCTTCACAGAACACCCGCAAACACATCAGCCCTACTACTTCGGCCGAGCCGTAGATGTACTCATCATACAAATCGCAGTCATATTTGTGGTCCAGCAGGTCCATTTCCATACTGTGCAGAAAGGCATCTATGTACTCCAAATCAATGCCATACTGGTTCACCACTATCTGAAAGGCATGCAGTACCGGGTTCAGGCTGATTCTTTCTTCAATGGCCTGGTAGGTTTCTTGTCTGAAACGCTCCAGCAGGGCGGCCTTGTCATGGGTGTGGAAGGTATCCACTATCTCATCGGCGAAGCGCACAAACCCATAAATGGCGTAAATGGGGTCATGAAAGCGCGGATGCATGGTTTTGATCCCCAGCGTGAAGGAAGTGCTGTACCGCTGCGTAATAAGCTTACTGCACTCCAGGGTGGTGGTATCAAACAAGTTCATGGGCGACTGCGTCATCTTCAAACGGTTAAAGTGGTTTCCTGCGGGGCAAACTCTTTCTGGACTTCTGAGGCCACTACCTGCCCGGAGATAAGGGAAGGCGGCACCCCGGGGCCCGGTACGGTTAATTGCCCGGTGTAAAACAGGTTGCGTACTTTTTTGCTTTTAAGGCTGGGCTTAAGCATTGCCGTTTGCAGCAAGGTATTGGCCAGCCCGTACGCATTCCCTTTGAACGCATGGTAATCTTTCATGAAATCCTGGTGGGCGTAAGAACGCTTAAAGACAACATGGCGCCGGATGTCCTGCCCCATGATTCGCTCCAGTCGCTCCATCACCATCTGGTAATAATGTTCCCGCATCTCTTCAGTGTCTTGAAGGTCAGGGGCAACGGGTATTAAGATAAACAAATTTTCTTTTCCTTCAGGCGCCACAGAGGCATCTGTTATAGAAGGGGCAGACACGTAAAACAAGGGTTTCTTGGGCCAGGCAGGTTGGGTGTAAATCTCATGGGCGTGCGGCCCAAAATCCTCGTCAAAAAACAGGTTGTGGTGGCGAAGGCCCTGTAGCTTTTTGTCTACGCCCAGGTAATAAATGAGCGACGAAGGTGCCATCACACGGGTATCCCAGTATTTTTCCGTATAACTACGCGCTTCGGCGGGTAACAGTTGTGTTTCTACGTGGTGGTAATCTGATCCGCCAATCACCACTTCTGGCTCGTAGGTGCCTTTGGCCGTCACTACCTTAGAGATAAGTCCGTTCTGTAGTTCCAACTTCTGCACCTCCTCCCCCAGCCTAATGTCTACCCCTTGCTCCTTTGCCAAGGCTACCATGCCCTCCACAATCTTGTGCATGCCTCCCATGGGGTACCAGGTGCCCAAGGCCATGTCTGCGTAGTTCATAAGGCTGTACAGGGCCGGCGTATTTTCGGGCAAAGCCCCCAGAAACAGAATGGGAAACTCCATCAACTGGATGAGCCGCGGATGCTTGAAGTACTTGCGCACGTGCTTGTGCATAGACTGAAACACGTCTAGGCGCAGAACGTCTACCAGCAGCTTTACATCTATAAACTCCGTGAACGACCGGCTGGGTTTGTAAACCAGGTTATTGATGCCCACTTCATATTTATAGGCCGCTTGTTTCAGGAATAACCTTAGTTTCTCGGCAGAACCAGGCTCTAAAGACTCAAACAGGGCCTCCAGTTCTGGCATGCTGGCGGGCAGTTCAATGGCATCTCCCTTGCCATACAGCACCTGGTACGATGGATCTAGCCGAAGCAACTGGTAGTAATCTGAGGTGCTTTTCCCGAATTTCTGGAAAAACTGCTCAAAAACGTCTGGCATCCAGTACCAACTGGGGCCCATGTCAAAGGTGAACCCCTCGGCTTGAAACACCCGAGCTCTTCCCCCGGCCACGTCATTTTTCTCCAGCAGTGTCACGGCATAACCTGCCTGGGCCAGACTTGCAGCGGCGGCTAACCCGGCGAATCCGGCTCCTATGACAATTGCTTTGGTTTTGGGAGAATCATGCATGGTAAAGGTGTGTCAAATTGTAGAGGTCAGTACAGATACGTAAAAACTAGAATATAGTAGAAACTAAATACTAGAATTTCTCCGGTTTCTGTCTAAAGCAAGCTTCCCCTGTTGGGCGGCAAGGCTTTAAGGTATAGGTTCAGGAACTAGTCAGCGAAGGCGTACACCTTCAGTTCCTGTTTCAATTCTTTGCGGGCCAGGTGAATCCGGTTTTTCACGGTTCCAATGGGCAGTTTCAATTGATCAGCAATCTCCAAGTACTTGTAGCCCACATAGTACATCATGAAAGGCGAACGCAATTCCTCGGGCAGCTTCTCAATGGCATCATTGATGTCTTTCAAGGCGAACTCACCAGCGGCACCATTCACAGCGATCATGCGCTCATCTGAAGGGTGGAACTGAATATACTCAGTTGTATCCACATTGCTGCTACGCTTGGTGATTTTGTTGTAATGGTTGATGAACGTGTTGCGCATGATGGTGTACAACCACGCTTTCAGGTTTGTCCCTGCCTTGAACTTGTCTCTGTTCACGAAAGCCTTCAGCAGGGTTTCCTGCACTAAATCCTTCGCATCATCACTATCACGAGTCAGGTTGTACGCGGCCGGACGGAGGGTGGGCGCCATGCGCTCTACTACGGAGGTAAATTCTAGTGCAGTCATTTTGTTTAACCTTTAATATCAAACGTTAAACAATTTTACGCAAACAAATTTATTAAAGCCATCTTTGTTCAAACTTTTTTTCTTAAGAATAAACACTCCTAAAGAAGCATATTAATATTCTAAGCTGAAACAAGGCTGAATTAAGAAGCCATAGCAGAAGCGCTCACCCCCAAGCACCACCTGTAAAAGTTTGGGCGAGAGGACAAAAATGAGGCAGGAACCACCTGCAGGCGTTTTAAACAGGATTTTAGGAAAGGATAGCTGCTTTTTGCAGAGCAACTTAAAGAATGAGATTCACCCAGCGGCGGTTTTGAGGCTGTTTTCAGGGAAACACCTTAAAAACAATCCATAACCAGTTTATGGAAGATTAAATAGCGTTGACTGTTGAAGGATTGCGCAGGAAAATTGAAACAAAACGATTACCTGGTTTAAGCATGGGCGGTGTTGAAACGGGCCAGCCACTTTTCAAATTCCTCCATCTTCTCAAAATACATAACCCGCTTAGGCAAGCTATCTTTCATGCTATGCAAAATATAGCCGCTTATCAATAACTCTGTGCCTGGTACTTCTTTGAGTAACTGCTGCAGGTATTCTTCTACTTCTGAGCGGGGCGGCGTGGTGGTAAAGGCAGAGCAGATATAATCTGGGTTGAACTGCTGGGCAGCTTTCACCAGATCAGACAAGGGCAAATGCTGGCCAAGGTATAAGGTACGGCAGCCCGCTGCCCTAAACTGGTAATGCGAATAGAGCAGCGAAAGCTCATGCAACTCACCCTCTGGCAAATACAACAGCACTTTGGGAGCGTCTGACGTGCGGCTGAGAACCTGCCCGTCAATAGCCACCAGCATTTTCTGCCGGATCAGCTGGCTGATGAAATGCTCATGGGCCGGCGTAATGTTTCCGGTCTGCCACAGCAAGCCAATTTTGTTCAGGAAAGGATAGATGATCTGTTTTACCGAGGCGGGAAACCCCAGTTGCAGCACGGCTCTGCCCAACACCCGCTCAAAGAGCCCTTCGTCCATCTCCACCATGGCCACAATCAACTGACTGATGAACTGGTCCTTGCCCAGATCGGCCTCGGTCAGTTTCAGGACCTCACGGGCCACCTGCTCGGGCATCAATCTGGCTATTTTGGAGATCTTATATCCTTCCTGGTACAGCAAAGCCACGTTGAGCAGGTTCTTCAGGTCTGCATCATCGTAGTACCGGATATTGGTAGTAGTCCGCTTTGGGGCCAACAGTTGGTACCGTTGCTCCCAAATACGAATAGTGTGGGCCTTTATACCCGACAAATGCTCTAACTCTTTAATAGAGTAATGCGCCACAGGAGAGAGTTTAGAAACGAAACGTAAAGTTAACGCTTCCGGGCAATACGAAAGAACTTAGGATGCACCCAGAGCATGCCAAATGACTCTGAGCCGTCTTTCCCTTTGGTTTTATGGTGGACTTTGTGCGCTATGTCTAAGGCCCTGAAGTAGGTGTTCTTTGTTTTCCCGAACAGCTTGAGCCGCCGATGGATAAACAAATCATGCACCAGGAAGTAAGCCGCGCCGTACAGCGAGATACCTACGCCAATCCAGAACCGATAGTCCAGCGTCTCCGTCCCATAAATGAAGCACAGAGCAGCAATCACGCCGTAGAACATGAACGAGACATCGTTCAGCTCAAAGATGTGGTTGTGCTTGGTGTGGTGTGACTTATGGATGCTCCACAAGAAACCGTGCAACACGTATTTGTGCACACTCCACGCCACCAGCTCCATGGTAACAAAGGTTCCTATTACTATCGCCGCGTTCGTCAGCATATTCTCTCAACCAACAGGTTGGCTAATTGTTTTTTAAGAAATCAGAAAAGTGGTGTAAGAACTCCTTACGTAGGGGTTGCAGCTTACAAAAAGCGCCAGAAATCTACTACTTTCTGGCGCTTTCCGCTAACAGCACTTTTAAACGGAAGCACCTCCCGCACAGTTTTCCTCTCTTTTACCAGGTAATGGGTTGCTTGGCAAGAAACGACTGGATGCCACGCTGGCTGTCACCGGTGGCACGGGCCAGGGCGTTCCGCTCCGTGGCGTACTCCAGGGCATCTCTTAAAGGCAGTTCCTGCACATGGGCAATCATTTCCTTGGTTACTTCCATGGCGTTGCCAGAGTTTTCCACGCAAAGCCGCTGGGCTAAGGCAGCAACGCGCTCGCTTAACTGCTCTTCTGGCACCACCTCGTTCACCAACCCAAAAGATTTAGCTTTTTCGGCCGAGATCAAGTCGCCGGTCAAGAGCAGTTCTTTGGCCCGGGCCTCCCCTATCTTGCGCAGCAGGAACACTTTTACCAAAGCAGGCAGAAAACCTATTTTCACCTCGGTATAGCCAAATTTGGCCGAATTCACCGTGTAGGCAAAATCACACACCGTGGCCAACCCGCAGCCGCCCGCAATGGCGTGCCCCTGAACCTCGGCAATGACTACTTTCTTGAGGGTGTAAATGAGGTAGAAAAGCTGCATGAGGTGGGCAGAGTCTTCCAGGTTCTCGTGGTAAGAATCATGGTGCAGTTCGTGCAGGTATTCCAGGTCTACGCCGGAGCAGAATACCGGTCCGGCTGCCCTGAGCACTATTACCTTACATTCCTCCTCGTTCTCTGCATGATCAAAGGCCAGTTTCAGCTCAGATACCATCTGGGCGTTCAGCGCATTCCGTTTCTCTGGCCTGTTCAACGTGATAAACCCAACCCGATCTTTGATTTGGTAATCTATGTATTGAAGAGTAAGTGCTTCTTTGATTGTTGTTTGTAAGTGTTCCATGGTTCTTTCTACGAAGCATTAGGGTGAAAGATGAAAAATATTTGGTCTGCCCTTTTACCTTCTCTTCAGTGCTTGTCTATACTAGTGATTCCTCTCCCTGCCAGGGAGTTGCACCTGCCCAGTAAGACTGTAAAAAATGTTGCTGAAAAGAGGGTGCTCAGGAGTAAAAGAAAAAATAACCCAGCCTCCTCAGAGGCTGGGTTTATAATAACTTCTTTGGGTAAGAAAAAGTATTTTATTGGTTCCTGAAGCCTTCAATCCAGGGAATCAAATCCCTGATCATAGGCTCCAGACTGCTGCCGTGGCCACCACCCGGTATGGAAATGAACTTCAGGTCAGGGGCACCCGCCGCTTTCATGGCATTGTAGGTGCTCACGGTGTTGTCATACGGCACCATGATATCCGCGGTACCGTGGTACAGACGGGTTGGGCTCTTGGGCACGAAGTTCTTCAGGCTGTTGCGTTTCAGGGCTTCTTTCAGGGCTTGCTCGCCGTTTCCGCGCAGAGCGGTCAGGAAAGCCGGATTGAACAACTTCGCCGGATCTTTGGCCAGCGCGCTGTTGATAGAGCTACTGGTGCGGGTTCCGTCAATGAGTTCCTGAATACGGGTGGCATAAGGCTCCTGGAAGAAATCGGTGAGCGGGCGGTTCCAGCCGTAGGTGGTATTATACGCCTGTAGAATGAACGCTAGGTTAGCCGGGTATTCATACGGCTGCCCACCTATTACCCGGCTCAACATGCCTTCCAGGTCATAACCCCCGGCTCCCGCGCCAGAAGCCGTCACCGTTAAGCCATGATCCGGATTCTCCTCAATCTCTTTCTGGGCCGCCAAGGTTACATAGCCACCCTCTGAGTAACCCGCCAGGAACAACTGACCAGTAGTTTTGATGTTGTTTTTCGAGAAAAACGATTTACCCGCTTTGATCATGTCTACCACGGCGGTGCCGGAGTGTTTCAGGTCATAGTACGGGTGCAGTATCTGCCGGGAAACGCCATAGCCAATAAAGTCTGGCACCAGGGTTAGGTAACCGGCCGCGCCAAAAGGCTCAAAACCGGTTAGGGAATTGATCTGGAAGTTGCTGGGAGCGTATTTCTGATCAAACGTGGTTCCGTGATGGGCACTCAGGATTGGCCCCGGAGCCGACATGTTCAACGGCACCACCATCAGCCCCGAGGCCTGGATTTCCTGCCCGTTGTATTGCGTGAGGTACACCATCCGGTATACATCCACGTCATATTTGATGAGGGCGGCCAGCTCAGACCGGCCGTTGGTATTGGCAATCTCCTGAAGACCGGCTGCCGGAATGATGGTCAGTTTCTCCACCGACACCAGCAAGTCTTTCTCGGGAGCTTGTATCTGTTTTTCCTCTAATACCTCAGACTCTTTGCAGGAAGAGAACCAGGAGGTAAAAGCTAGTAAGACAGAAAAAAATATAGTTTTCAAAGCGTTGATTGTCATTGGTAAGATATAAATAGAAAGGTTCTGGGATGTGCTAAAGTTCCGATTAACCCACACGTTTTCAGCTTGTTTTCTCTTAAACACAACTGAAACGAATTTGATTATACGGGCAGGTGCCCACCCGGAATTGTCCTTTTCCGTATACTTGCTTGCAACCATCCAACATCTTTGCAAGACTATGGCCAAGAAATCATTTCAGGAACTGATTAGTAGCCCGGGCATGCCGGTTCTGGTAGACTTTTACGCCGATTGGTGCGGGCCCTGCAAAACCATGGCTCCCATTCTGCAGCAGGTAGCCCAGCAGTACGCCGGAAAACTGAAAGTGATTAAGATTGATGTAGACAAGAACCCAGCCGTGGCCCAGCAATATCGCATCCAAGGCATTCCTACGCTGTTACTTTTCCACCAGGGCAAGCAACTCTGGCGTCAGTCTGGGGTAGTTCCCGCGCACATGCTCAGTCAGGTAGTGCAACAGCATTTACGGTAAAGAGAGATTTACGGCTTGTTTTTCTGAAAACAGGATGTAAACAGGCCCACTTTAGAGATTTCTGGTATTTCTGGCGCGAGTCTCCAAACTCGTGCCCTGCGGATGAGGCGAGTCTCCAGACTCGCGGGAACCTCAACTAAAAAGTGAGGATTAGCAAATCCGTTTTCGCTGCAAAAGCAGCGAGGGTAGTCTGGAGACTACCCACATCCATAGGCACGAGTCTGGAGACTCGCGCCATCTTTTTATATCTTTTTGTATTAAGCGGTTAAATCCTCTTTATACAACCAGTTTAGCTCTAAATCCCCACTAACATTCCAGAATCTTGCACAATCCTTCTGGTTAAGAATTGTACTTACAATCCTGTTCATCCTTTCAATCCTGGGCAATCCTGCTACTGGTTAATCCTGCTTCTCTTCCTTTACCAGGGGCAAAGTCAGATAGAAGGTGGTTTGCACGAAGGGCGTGGAGGTGGCGTGCAAAGCGCCGCCGTGCTGCCGGATGATCTGCCGGGATAAGCTTAGCCCGATACCGGAACCATCGGGTTTGGTGGTGTAGAACGGGATGAAGATCTGCTCCTGCAATTCCTGTGGTATTCCTGGCCCGTTGTCTGAAACTTCTATCCTGACGGTGTGCGGCTGTTTATGGTCCTGCAAAGCGCGCAAAATCATTTTGGGCTCGGCTACTGTGGCGCAGGATTCCATGGCGTTTTTCAGCAAATTCAACAAAACCTGCTCCAACTGCTCTGCATCGGCGGAAAGCCAGAGTTGTTCATCCGGTAACTGCAGGGTAAACGAGATATTGGTGTTTTTCACCTGGGCCTCCATCAAGCGGCCTACGTGTCCGCAGAGTGCCTGCAAAGAAAGTTCTTCTACGTGCGGGGGCGGAACCCGTGTTAAGCGGCGGTAATTTTCCACGAAGCGCTGCATGCCCCGGGTACGGTTTTCAATGGTGCGCAGCCCCAGTTGCAGGTCTTCCATGGTGTCTTCGTCCAGGTTTCCGGCCTCGGTGACGGGGGCTAGCTCGGCTTTCACCAGATCACTGATAGAGGAGGTGAGCGAGATAATGGGCGTCACGGAGTTCATAATCTCGTGGGTGAGCACGCTGATGAGCTTTTTCCAAGATTCCAGCTCCTGCGCTTCCATCTCTGACCGGATGTTCTGGAAAGACATAATCCTGACTTCCTGGTTCTGCAGACGCAGACTGGTCACGTGCACCGTGAGCAAGACTTCTTCGGTGAGTTGCCGCAGACGGATCAATTTGGCTTCATTGGTAGGCTCCGCGAAAGCCACCTCGGCCAGGGCCGGATACAAACGTTCCACGGTGTGGATGTTCTGCAGAAACGGCAGATCCAGCAACCGGTGGGCAGCTTTGTTCATGAGCTGGATGTGGCCATCGGCATCAAAGGTGATCAGGCCAATGCGAAGGTGCTCCACCACGCCCTGCAGGTACTGGTGATGGGCTTCTTTTTCGGCTTTGATGCGCCCGAACGCCCCGGTGATGTCGTTGAACATGCGGTGCAGCTCCCGGTACTGGGGCGGAGCGCCTTCCACGGTAAAGCGTTGGGTGAAATCTGAGTGCCGGATGGCCAGCAAAAACCGGATGAGGTCACGGTTAGTGCGTTGCACGTATTCAATCAGCTCCAGCACCTGACCTGTGGCCAGCACCAAAAGGCAGAACAACGAAATATACCAGCGGTGCACAAACCCCACGTACACCGCCGCCAACAACGTAAGCGCCAGCAGCAGCACCCGCAGGGCTACCCGTACATTGAAGTAGTTATAGACCATGCTTTTCTATGCGACGGTACAAAGCAGTGCGCGTGATTCCCAGTTCTTTGGAGGCGTGCGTGATGTTGCCGTTGTGTTTGAGCAGCGCCTGCTGCACCAGCGTTTTCTCCACGTTGCCTAACGTAGGCTCCACATCCAGCGAGACCGAAGCCCCCGCCGATGGCTCGGCCAAATATACATCTGAAGGCAGCAGCTTGCCGGGCTCAGACATGATCACCGCCCGTTCCATGGTGTGCTCCAGTTCCCGGATGTTGCCCGGCCAGGAATAGCCCATGAGTTTCTGCAAGACCTGCTTGTCCAGCTTCAGATTCGGTTTCTGGTACTTTTTGGAAAAAGAAGCCAGAAAGTGCTCGGCCAGCGGCTGAATGTCTTCTTTGCGTTCGCGCAGCGGCGGCAATTGAATCTCTACGGTATTGATGCGGTAGAGCAAATCCTGCCGGAAGCGGCCTTGTTTCACCATCTCGTACAGCGGCATGTTGGTGGCGCTCACCAACCGGATGTTCACCGGCCGCGGCCGATTGGAGCCTACCGGCGTTACCTGGCGGCTTTGGAGGGCGGTAAGCAGTTTGGCCTGCAGCGGCAAACTCAGGTTGCCTATCTCGTCCAGGAACAGCGTACCGCCGGAGGCTACCTCAAAGCGGCCGGCACGGTCTTCCTTGGCATCGGTGAAGGCGCCTTTCACGTGCCCAAACAGTTCGCTCTCAAACAAGGTCTCGGTTACGGCGCCAAGATCTACGGGAATGAACACCTCTTTGGCCCGCAAGGAGAGCCGGTGCAGCAGACGGGCGGCAACTTCCTTGCCGGTGCCGTTTTCGCCCAGAATAAGCACGTTGGCATCGGTGGCGGCTACTTTCTCCAGGGTCTGGTACACGCGCTGCATGGCCGGCGAGTTGCCAATCAGTTCCACGCCCGCCTGGTTCAGGACCTGGCTCAACTGCTGTTGCTTGGATCGCAGGTTTTGCACCTCATTGGTAGACTCCTTGAGCTTACACGCCGAGATCATGGTAGCCAGCAATTTCTCATTATGCCAGGGCTTCACCACAAAATCCATCGCGCCCAGTTTCAGAGCCTGCACGGCCAGGTCAATATCGCCGTAGGCGGTCATCATCACCACTACGGCCTGCGGGTCTACTTCCAGAATCTTCTGCAACAGTTCCAGACCCTCGCGGCTGGAGGTGGCCCCGGCCGTGTAGTTCATGTCCAGCAAAATCACGTCATAGGGCTCTTTCAGGAGCAGATCGGGGAGTTTCTGCGGGTTAATCTCCGTGCGCACATGCGAGAAGTGCTGCTTCAGGAAGATACGTCCGGCCGTGAGAATGTCTTCTTGGTCGTCCACAATGAGAATGCGGCAGTTCATTTTGCTCATAAGGCAAAGTAATTGAGGGTTGGCTACGCCGATGGTCTACAAGGAAGGTGCCAGTTGTCCGGAACCGCACAGAAACCGCCGTTTACTGCCTGTTTTCCAAAAACTTAGGAAAAACCGGGAAAACTGGCTCAAAACCGCGGTGTACGCTTGCAGACGAATAAATGTACGAAACCGTGCACTTTGGCACAAGTTCAGACCACGCCACCTTGGTAAAAACCTATCTTACAGCAATTTACCAATTTTGGCATTCCGTTTGGAGAGCTACACAGCGATGAGCTACCTGTTTCCGGGCTGATTTCCAGAAAATCGGCCTATAAACAGGAAATCCATTTAGTACTTCATTCACTCAGTCACTCAATCAGACATTCACTCCTTGAATCCTATGCTGAAAACTGTACAACTCCAGAAGAAATACACCACCGATGAAGTGGAAACCACGGCTTTGAACGGCCTTTCCTTTGAGAT
Organism: Sabulibacter ruber; assembly: GCF_017355955.1. Lineage (GTDB taxonomy): Bacteria > Bacteroidota > Bacteroidia > Cytophagales > Hymenobacteraceae > Nibribacter > Nibribacter ruber_A. The sequence continues at coordinate 576,597 of NZ_JAFFID010000003.1, forward strand.
CAAAGCAGGTGAGTTTGTGGCCATTATGGGTCCCTCGGGCTGCGGCAAATCCACGCTCCTGAACATCATAGGGCTGCTGGACAACCCCAACGGCGGCGAGTTCTGGTTTCTGGACCAGGAAGTTTCACGGTGCACCGAGCGCCAGCGCGCCGATCTGCGGAAAAAGCACATCGGGTTTGTATTTCAGAGCTTTAACCTGATTGACGAGCTCACCGTGCAGGAAAACATTGAACTGCCGCTGCTGTACCAGAAATTACCTTCTTCTGAGGTGAAAGCAAGGGTGGAACAGGTGATGGAACAGATGCAGATTGCCCACCGCCGCAACCACTTCCCGCAGCAGCTTTCGGGCGGGCAGCAGCAGCGCGTGGCCATTGCCCGGGCAGTAGTAGGAAAACCGGCTTTGCTCCTGGCCGATGAGCCCACTGGTAACCTGGACTCGGCCCACGGCCGCGAAGTGATGGAACTGCTCAGCGCCCTGAACGAAGCCGGTACTACCGTAGTAATGGTGACCCACTCCCCTTCCGATGCCGATTACGCCCACCGCATCATCCGCCTGCTAGACGGCCAGATTGTAACGGAGAGCATTACCCAACGGCAAAGCGAGAAAGTGCTGGTAAACGAATTGTAGACGATAAGAAATGATGCCGCTGGCGCGAGCGTCCCGCTCGTGTCCGCGCAAATTGCCGAACGCTCTTATTTATTTTGTCATCCTGAAAGGATCTTGTGGACCAACGGTAGCGTCGTTTCTTCAACGCCTTTCTAGTTCGCCCACAAGATCTTTCCAAGATGACAGAGAGGAGTGAGAATCATCCAGAATGCGTGTGGCACGAGCGGGACGCTCGCGCCAGCGGAACAAAGAGAATTAACCATCTCAGAATTGCTTAGAAGCGCTCTCTTTTAGAATTTCGAACGGGCTGTTTAGCGCCTATTTTTAGAAAATCGAGCTAAAAATACCCGTGCTTTCCCTGACTCAGGACTCATAACTCAAGACTCAGAACTCCAGACATAGAACTATACTACCATGTTCAAGAACTATTTGAAAGTGGCCTGGCGGAACCTGATCCGGCAGAAGGTTTACTCTTCCATCAACATTGCGGGGCTTACCATTGGGTTAACGGCCTGTATCCTCATCTCGCTGTACGTGGTGGACGAGCTCAGCTATGACCGCTTCCACGCCAACGCAGACCGCATTTACCGTGTCACCCGCGATTTCACGGCCCAAGACGGCACCGTGAGCTTGCACCTGGGCCACGTGGCCCCGCCATTCGGTCCTTTGATTGAGCAGGACTTCCCAGATATTGAAAAGGTGGCCCGCACCCTGAACACCGAGCTGCTGGTAGAGGACAAAGAGCAGCAGAAAGCCTTTAACGAGCAGAACCTGTACTTCGCGGAGCCGGAGTTGCTGGATATTTTCACCATTCCAGTGACCAAAGGCGACGGGAAAAAGGCCTTATCTGAGCCGTTCACCATGCTCTTGAGCGAAGACATGGCCGAGAAATATTTCCCCGGGGCCGATCCGGTGGGCAAGGTGCTGCAGGTCTACAACCAGTTTCCGGTGAAAGTAGCGGGCGTTTTTGAACCCTTGCCTGCCAATTCTCACTTTCACCCAGACTTTCTGATGTCATTCGCTTCCCTCGCCGATACGGCCGTGTATGGAGCCGAGGCACTGGCCACCAACTTCGGAAACAACTCCTTTGGCACGTATTTGCTGTTGCCAGAAAACTACCCCGCAGATAAACTTCAGGCCCAGTTCCCGGCCTTTCTGGACCGGCATTTGGGCGGCTCTGACCACGCCCGGGGCCGTAAGCCCTCTGATTTTACGCACCTGTACCTGCAAAAGCTCACCGACATTCACCTGCGCTCCCACCTGGACTCTGAGGAGGAACCCAACGGTGATATTACCTCCGTGATGATTCTGGGTGCGGTAGCCGTGTTCATCCTGCTCATTGCCTGCATCAACTATATCAACCTGTGCACCGCCCGGTCTACCAGCCGCGCCAAGGAAATAGGCATCAGGAAAGTGGTGGGCGCGTACCAGCAAACCCTGGTGGGGCAGTTCCTGATGGAATCCGTTCTGGTGGCGGTCTTGTCAACGGTGCTGGCGCTGGGCCTGGCCGAGGTACTGCTGCCCTGGCTTAACACCTTCACCGGCAAAGCCATGGACCTTGACCTGATTTCACAGCCTTCTTTACTGGTGCTGGTGCTGCTGTTACCGCTGGTGGTGGGCGGACTGGCAGGGTTGTATCCGGCGCTGTACCTCTCCAAATTCCGGCCGGTGCTGGTACTCAAAGGCTCTTTGAGCAGCGGCGCGCGCAATCCGTTCCTGCGCAAAACGCTGGTGGTAACACAGTTCTCCATTTCCATTGTGCTCATCATTGCCACCGGGGTAATCTCGCAGCAGTTAGACTACATGCAAACCAAATCACTGGGTTTTGACAAAGAACGCCTGGTGGTGTTTGATTATGATAATGACTTGTCTGACCAGTTTGAAGCCTACAGAAATGAATTGCTTTCATCGGCCAGCATCCAGAAAGTAGGCCGGTCCCTGCTGGTGCCTTCTGAGCGTCTGCTCAACTCTATGGGCGCGGCCGTACAGAAAGGCGATTCCATGGAGCAGACCAGTTTGCCCATCCGGTTTGTGAACGTTGACCACGACCTGTTCTCCACGTATGGCGTGCAACTGGCCGCGGGCCGAAATTTCCTGAAAGACCACCCCACTGATACTGCAAGTTATGTCCTGAATGAGTCATCGGTGAAGATGATTGGCTGGAAGAACGCGCAGGAAGCCTTGGGGCAACCGTTTCAGTACGGCGGCAGAAAAGGCCGCGTGATTGGCGTAGTGAAAGACTTTCACTTTGAATCCATGCACGAGGAGATCTCACCCATGGTGTACTTGCTGCCGTCCGGCGATCAATACAGCAAGATCTCGGTGAAATTCACCGGTGATCCGCAGGAGGCCCTGGCGCACCTGCAGGCCACCTGGAAGAAATTCCTGCCCAACAAACCGTTTGAGTACCAGTTCATGGATGATATGTTTGGGCAGCTCTATGAGTCTGAGGTCCTGAAGCAGCGCATCTTCACCATCTTCTCGGCCATCGCAATTTTCATTGCCTGCCTGGGCTTGTTTGGGTTGGCTTCTTACACCGCCGAGCAGCGCACCAAAGAGATCGGCATCCGGAAAGTGCTGGGCTCCTCGGTGCAGGAGATTGTGTTGCTGCTATCCAAAGACTTTGCCTGGCTGGTGGTGATTTCCATTGTGCTGGCCTCGCCCATTGCCTGGTACGGCATGAACAAATGGCTGCAGGATTTTGCCTACCGCGTACCGCTGAATTGGAGCACCTTCTTCCTGACGGGCCTCATTGCCATGACCATTGCCATGCTCACGGTCAGCTTCCACGCGGCCAAGGCGGCTTTACTGAACCCGGTCAAAGCCCTCAGAACTGAATAACACTGGTTTGGGTTTCGGGGCTGTTTTCTGTAAATCAGCCCCGAAACCCAAAACAGATCAACATTTTTACCTCTCAGGAGAGAGCATATTTCTGGCGAATGCTGAAGAACTATTTTAAAATAGCGTGGCGAAATCTGCTGCGGCACAAGGCGTACTCGGCTATCAACATCATTGGGCTGGCTACCGGTATCTCGGCGTGCCTGCTCATTTTTCTGTTTGTATCGCATGAGCTCACCTATGACCGGCATTACCCTCAGGCAGAGAGCATTTTCAGGGTGGTGGGCAGATTGAACTTCCACGGCAAGGAAGACAGATTCTCGCTTTCGCCCCGGCCGCTGGCCGATTATGTCCGGCGGGAGATCCCGGAGGTGAAAAAGATTGCCCGCATTGCCGCCGCCGGTAAGCAAACCGTCTGGATAGAGCGGCAATCCTTTCTGGAAGAAAACCTTTTCTTTGCCGATAGCACCTTTTTTGAAGTCATTCCTTATCAGTTCCTGGCGGGCAACCCGGTCACTGCCCTTCGTGAGCCCAAGACCATCGTGATTTCTGAAGAACTGGCCCGGAAATACTTCGGAAGCCCCGAGAAAGCCCTGGGCCAGGTGGTTGCCTTCACCAAAAATCAGCACAAGGTAACGGGCGTCTACCAAGCCGAGAAGCATTCTCACCTCAAAGCCGATGCGTTTCTTTCCATGGTTACCCGCGAGCAAATGGAGAAAGAAAGGCTAGGCGACTCTACTTACGCCGAGCGGGCAAACGAATGGCTCAATTTCAGTTATTACACGTATTTCACGCTCTACCATCCTGAGGCGCGGCATGCTTTCCAGCAGAAACTAACGGACCTGATCAACCGCCGGGCTGTGCCCTGGATGAAGGAAAACCAGGTCAGCGGGGCTCTGGACCTGATTGTGCAACCCCTTTCAGACATTCACCTGAACGCCGAGTTCCAGCATGACGTGAGCCCGCCCGGCAATAAATCCTACGTGTACATTTTCAGCCTGGTGGCCATTTTTATTCTGGTCATTGCCTGTATCAACTACATGAACCTGGCTACGGCCCGCTCGGCCAAACGGGCCCGTGAGGTGGGCTTGCGCAAAGTGGTAGGCGCGCACCGGCTGCAGATCATCCGCCAGTTCCTGAGCGAATCGGTGTTGATTACGGGCTTGGCGTTGGTGCTGGCTCTGGCGCTGGTGGAGCTGTCTTTGCCGCTTTTCAATTCCCTGACGGGGAAAGAATTTGAATCTGGCTCGTTCTTTACGGGGCCTTTTGTGCTGGCCCTGTTGGCCATTCTGTTGTTTGTAGGAGTGGCGGCGGGCAGTTATCCGGCGTTTTTCCTTTCTGGCTTTAAACCGGTGGAGGTCCTCAAATCTGATAACAACCCCAGGGGCTCCAATGCCTGGCTGCGCCGAAGCCTGGTGGTGGTGCAGTTCACCATTTCCCTGGTTTTGATCATCGGCACGGCCGTGGTGTACAGCCAGCTGCAGTTCCTGAAAAACAAGAACCTGGGTTTCAACAAAGAGCAGGTGGTGGCCATTGACATCCCCACCGCCGATTCTACCCTTACCCGAAGGTTACCGGTGGTCATGCAGGAACTTAGGGGGAACCCCGCCATTCTGGAGGTGGCCGCCACCGGCAATATTCCCGGGGAACCGTTGTCCCGCCTGTTCATGATTGTGGAGGAGGAAGCAGGTGGTGAGAAAGACAAAACCATGAATGTGCTGTTTGTGGAGGCCGGCGCGCTGGAGGTAATGGGCGTACACCTGAAAGAAGGCCGGACGTTCCAGAAAAGCATTCCCACAGACGTCAAAGGTGCTGTGCTGGTGAACGAAGCCGCTGCCAACTGGCTGGGCTGGAGCAAACCCCTGGGCAAGCGCGTGCAGTTCCTGGACTATGACACTAAAGTGATTGGGGTTACCCAGAATTTCAACTATGCTTCTTTGCACAGCGCCGTGGAACCGCTCATGATTGTGCCGGTTCAGCATTCCAACGGTTACGTACTGGCCAAGGTCAGCACCCAGAATCTGGAAAGCACCCTGCATTTTCTGGAACAGAACTGGCGCGCCTTTGACCCCAAACACCCCATGGAGTACTTTTTCCTGGACGATTACTTCAACAAGCAGTACCAGGCCGAGGAGAAAATGCTGGCCGTGTTTGGCTACTTCGCTGCCTTGACCATCCTGATTGCCTGTCTGGGTCTGTTTGGGTTGGCGTCTTATACCGCTGAGCAGCGCACCAAAGAGATTGGGATCAGGAAAGTGCTGGGCTCCTCGGTGATGGAGATTGTGCTGTTGCTTTCCAAAGACTTTGCGCTGCTGGTGGTAGTGGCTATTCTGATTGCTTCGCCGCTGGCCTGGTACGGCATGAAAAACTGGCTGCAGGACTTTGCTTACCGCGTGAACCTGAGTCCGTGGCTTTTCTGCCTGGCGGGCCTGACCTCCTTGGTCATTGCAATTGCCACGGTGAGTTTCCAGGCCGCCAAAGTGGCCCTGCTGAATCCGGTGAAAGCTCTGCGGAGTGAGTAGCTGTTTTAAGGCAGTTTTAAGGAAAAGAGGCCAAAAAACCAAGGTTTGAAAGTTAAATGACAATCCGGAGAGCGGCTGGTTGTAAGTTTTCGGCTTACTTTTCGACAAAGAAGTAGAAACCGGAAGTACCCTGGGCAGAAAAGCAACCAAGACAATCTTCCCGTATAAGCACCTAAACCCAATAACTTTCGTTTTCTTAGCATTCTCAGATAAAATAAAACTATGCTTAAAAAATCCCTGGCGGCCCTGGCTTTTGCCGCTTCCCTGCATTTTCCCCTGCTGGCACAGAACAACCAGACACCAACGTACCGGTTCTCGGTTGATCTGGGCCAAGCGAAAGATGATAAATTGCAGGTGACCCTCCTTACCCCCAACTTCAAAGAAGACGAAGTTCTGTACCATTTGCCTAAAATGGTACCGGGCACCTATGCGGTCTATGATTTCGGAAAGTTTGTTTCAACGTTCAAAGCCTTAGACAAAAAAGGCCGTGCCCTGCCGGTAGAGCGCCTGGACCAGAATACCTGGAAGATCAAGAAAGCAGATAAACTGGCCCGCCTTGAGTACCTGGTAGATGACACCTGGGACACGCCAAAGAAAGAAGACATCGTGTTTGAGCCCGCCGCCACAGACATTGAGGAAGGCAAGGTGTTCCTGATCAACACCCACGGGTTCTTTGGGTACTTCGCCAACATGACCAAGGCCCCGTACCAGATCACCATTAACAAACCGCAGGATTTCTACGGCGCCACAGCGCTTAGAGCCGCCAGTTCAACGCCTACCTCAGACACGTACCTGCTGCAGAACTACAATGACCTGGTAGATGCGCCCATGCTCTACAGCCGCCCAGACACGGCCATGCTCAAAGTAGGCAACGCCGATGTGCTGATCTCTACTTACGCGGCCGGTGGCGGAGCCCGCTCCAAAAACCTGGCCGAGAACATCAGAACCATACTGGAGGCGCAGAAGAACTACCTGGGCGGAACCTTGCCGGTAGACAAATACGCGTTCCTGATTTACATTGACAACAAACCAAACCGTACGGGAGCCTACGGCGCGCTGGAGCATTCTTACTCATCTGTGTATTATTTCCCGGAGATGCCACCGCCCATGCTGGCTGAGCAGGTCCGGAACATCTCGGCCCACGAGTTCTTCCATATTGTGACGCCGCTCAACATCCACTCTGAGGAGATCGGGAACTTTGACTTCAGCAACCCTAAGATGTCTAAGCACCTCTGGATGTACGAGGGTGTTACCGAATACTTTGCGCACCACGTGCAGGTAAATCAACGCTTGATTGAACTGCCGGACTTCCTGACCGAGATCAGAAACAAGATCATTGCCTCGCAGCAGCAGTACAACGATGCCCTGGCGTTCACTGAGCTGAGCCTGGGTGCCCTGGACAAGCACGAGAAAGAGTACGGCAACGTGTACCAGAAAGGCGCCCTCATTGGCATGGCTCTGGACATCAGGCTGCGGGAGCTTTCCGGTGGCAAGTACGGCATCCGGAACATGATGAAGGACCTTAGCCAGACCTACGGCAAAGACAAGTCGTTCAAAGACGAGGAGCTGTTTGACAAAATCACGTCGTTGACCTACCCCCAGATCCGGGATTTCTTCAGCAGATACGTGGAAGGAACCGAGCGTCTGCCCTATGCCGAGCTTTTCAGGAAAGTGGGCATCACCTACCAGCCATCGGGTACCATGAAACGCCTGTCGCTGGGGAAACCTACCCTGGGGTATGACCAGGCCTCGGGGCACTTGATTGTAGCCAGCACCGAGAACCTGAACGCCTTCGGGAAGCAGTTGGGCTGGAAAGCCGGTGACCAGATCTGGCAAATCAACGGCGAAGACCTGAACCTGCGCAACGCCACAGAACTGTTCAACAAACACGTAATCAACGGCAAAGAAGGCAGCCAGCTTACCGTTACCGTGGGGCGCAAAGACGCCAATAGCACCGTGAAACCCGTAGAACTGAAAGCGAAGTTGGTAGCCTCAGACGAAACGGTGTCTCACCTGCTCACCCCAGACCCCAATGCCACGCCAGAGCAACTTGCCTTAAGACAGGCCTGGTTGTATTCTAACCTGTAATTGGTTTCTAGAACCTGTCACCCGTTTTAGGGCTGTTTCTCAGGAAATGGCTCTGAAACGGGTTTTTCTTTTTAAGTTCACCCATATAAAATTCAGGCTTGCAATTAGAATCAGAACAATGGAATACCACCTTGATTGGCTGCTGGAGAAATACGAAGCAGGCGATTCTCTGAAATACATTTTCTTTTGGGGGCAGAAAGGTGCCATTAACCAGCCCGTTGGTAAACACTGCTTCAGCCAATGGTATGTGGCTCCGTTCAAGGTAGACGGAATTGAGTATAAAACCACCGAGCACTGGATGATGGCGCATAAAGCTCTGCTGTTTGAGGACGTAGAAACCTATGAATCCATTATCTCTTGTGCTTCACCCGGCGAGGCAAAGGAATTAGGCAGAATGGTCAAAAACTTTGACCAGGAGGTTTGGGAGGAGAACAGGTTTGAGATTGTGAAGGAAGGCAACCTGCATAAGTTCAGCCAGCACCCAGCCCTGAAAGAATACCTGCTGTCTACCAAATCCAGAATACTGGTGGAAGCCAGCCCGGTAGACTTCATTTGGGGCATTGGCCTGCCTAAGGATTATGGCCAGATTGAAAACCCTTATCACTGGCGAGGGTTAAACTTATTGGGTTTCGCGCTGATGGAAGTACGTAATTTCAGCTTATCCTAAGCCGGCAACCTTTGGAGTTACGCGTTCTCACTTTTCCTCTTTTTCTTACAAAAGAGCCTGTATTCAGAATCAACTCTGAAGCAGAATACCCAAGCGGTGCAGAATTACGGGTCTGCCAGGTGCCTGAAACTATTTTTTGCACTATCTTTAAGACTATCTCCTTCGTCTGCCCAATACGCTTATCTGAATAGTACCAAGACATTTATAAGTACTATCAAGAAAAACATATTGGCGGTTCAGGCGTTATGTTTCAAATCTGATAACAGCAAGCGTGCATCCTCATACCAGACATAGTGAGCTTCCGCGGCCGTTCGCCTGGCCTTTCACTCTTTTCTTTTTGTTCATCCTGTCCCTGGCTCTGCCGGCTGAGGCCCAGAACCGGGTCACGCTAACGGGCACGCTGCGGTCTGCCGCCAGTGGAGAGCCTTTGATTGGGGCCAGTGTTTCGGTGGCGGGTACCACCACGGGAGTTGAAACCGACGTGAACGGGGCTTACATGCTGAGAGTGGCGGCCGGTACCCACCAAATCCAGTTTTCCTACCTGGGCTTTGAAACGCTCACCCGCGAGATCACCCTCAAAAAGAACACCCGCCTGAACGTGCAGTTACAGGAAACCACCAACAGGCTGAACGAGGTAGTGGTAGAATCGCAGCGGAATTCCTTCCAGGAGCGCCTGACCACGCCGCAGATGAGCATGGAAACCCTTACCACCCGCGAGGCAAAGCTGTTGCCTGCCTTGTTTGGTGAGGTGGACATCATTAAAACCCTGCAGTTGAAACCCGGTATCCAGTCTGGTGGCGAGGGCAGCAGCGGTCTTTTTGTGCGGGGCGGTAGCAATGACCAGAACCTGGTGTTGCTAGACGATGCCCTGGTGTACAACCCCAGCCACTTGTTCGGGTTTTTCAGTGTGTTCAACCCAGACGCGGTGCGCGGCGTGGAACTGTACAAAGGCGGTTTTCCGGCGCAGTTCGGGGGCAGGCTGTCCAGCGTTTTAGACGTGAAATTGCGGGAAGGCAACCGAAACGAAAACGACGTGAGCGGCGGTGTAGGGCTCATTGCCTCGCGGCTTACCCTGGAGGGACCCATTCAGAAAGGGAAATCTTCTTACCTGGTATCGGGGCGGCGCACCTACGTGGATGTTTTCACCCGCATGATCAACAAAGCCAAGGAAAGCGACCCAGACTGGAGCCCCATCCCCGACTATTACTTCTATGATTTCAACGCCAAAGCCAGCTTTGACCTGAGCGAGAATGACAGGCTGTTCATCAGCGGGTACTATGGCCGCGATTTCTTCAAGTTCTATGACGAGAACTTTGATTTCAATTTCAACTGGGGCAACCGGGTGGCCTCGGCCCGCTGGATGCACCAGTTCTCGCCGCGTTTCTTTGTGAACACCACGTTTTCGGCGTCAAATTATGAATACCAGATCAAAAACGAACTGGACATCTACACCTTCAACCTGACCTCCAACATCACCGATCTCACGGCTAAAACAGACTTTGAGTACATTACCTCAGAAAAGCACCACCTGCGGTTTGGGGCTGCCGTAACCGATCACCGTTTTGTGGTGGGCCGCATAGAAGCCAACAGCCAGGATGGATCTGTGAATGTGGGAACCGGCAATACGTACCGCGGCCAGGAATACGGCGTGTACGCCTCAGATGACTGGACCCTCAGCCCGGTGTTTACGGTAAGCTACGGCCTGCGCCTGTCTGGCTTCCTGAACAGCGGCAAGAACTTTCTGGGCCTGGAGCCCCGGGCCGCGGCCAGCTACCGGTTCTCAGAGTCGCTCACCCTCAAGGGCAACTTCACCCGCATGTACCAGTACGTGCACCTGATCTCCAACTCCGGGGCCTCCCTGCCTACCGATATCTGGTATCCGTCTACGCCCGGGGTGAATCCGCAGCGTTCAGACCAGTTCGCCTTAGGCCTTACTAAACTCATCAAAGACAAGTACCTGCTGAGCACCGAGGCTTATTACAAAAAGATGACCCGCCAATTAGATTTGCGGGACGGGGCCGAGATTTTCGCCAATACGGAACTGGAAAAGGAATTTGTGTTTGGTACCGGCGACAGCTACGGCCAGGAATTCTACGTGGAGAAGAAAGACGGCAAAACCACCGGCTGGATTGGCTACACGCTTTCCTGGAGCAACCGCACCTTCCCAGACATTAATAACGGGAAAACCTTCCCTACCCGCTTTGACCGCCGGCATGACTTATCGGTGGTGGCCATCCATCAGCTCAATAAGCGCATCAACGCCACCGCCACGTTTGTGTACGGTACCGGAAACGCCTATTCTTTGCCGGTTCAGCGGTTCATTTTCCAGGATGTGGAAGGCGAAGACTATACGGTTATTCCGGTGTATCCAGAACGAAATTCTTTCCGGTTGGCAGCCTACCACCGCTTGGATCTGGGCTTGGTATACAAGCTTCGGCCTAAGCGCGGCAGCTCAGACTTAACGTTCAGCGTGTATAACGTGTACAACCGCCGTAACCCGTACTTCGTGTTCTTTGAAACCATCCGGGACGAAGAATCTGACCAGATCACCGGCTTTGTGGCTAAACAGGTGTCTTTGTTCCCGGTTATTCCTTCGGTGACATATAACTTCAAATTCTAATGCCCATTCATAAAGTACTTTCCAAGCCTTTGATGCTGTTGCTCCTGCTGGGGGCCATGGTTTCTTCCTGTGACATGGAGCAGGAAATTGAGGTGGAACTGCCCACTATTCCTCCGCAATTGGTGGTGGAGTGCTACCTGGAAGACGGCAAGCCTTACCGGTTGGCCCTGTCAGAGTCGGCGGGATACTTTTCGCCGCCAGAGGCTCCTATTGTGACGGGCGCCACCGTGACCATCACCAAGAACAATGAAACGCCTATTGTCTTAAAGGACAGCGTAGTGGTAGACGAGGAAAACGAGAAGGTGTACACCCATTACAACCGCACCAACGTGAGCACCAAACCCGGCGATGTTTTCACCCTGGTGATTACCGACACCAAAGGCCGCCGGCTCACCGGCACCACCACTGTTTTGAAAACCGTTCCGTTTGACAGTGTTGGCTATAAATTCAACGACAAGCCCGAGGAAAACCAGGAAGCCTACCTCATGGCCCGCTGGCAGGATGATGCCAGCGTCAGAAACTTTTACCGCCTGTTGGCCCACAAAAAAGACAGCGTGGGCGTTGACAGCCAATTAGATGCCGAGGTAAACGACCGCCTGCGCAACGGGCAGAAAATCACCTACACCACCACCTACCGCTTTGACCGCGGCGATACATTAACCCTCAAACTCTACCACGTTGATGAAGCGTACTATAACTTTATCTCCAGCGTAGAAGATGCCCGCCGCGCAAACGGAAACCCGTTTGCCCAACCTGTCACTATTAAGTCTACCGTGGTGGGAGGTTTTGGGGTTTTCACGCATTTGAACTACGCCCCCAAAGAACTTATCATTAAGTAAGGTCTGGTTTTGTTTCAGGCCTGTTTTCCAGAATTCAGGCCAGATTCAGAGCTATGCCTAAAAAGCCTGTGCCCCGGAAAATACTTCCGGGGCACAGGCTTTTTTATCTTCTTTCGTTAAACTACCTATTGGCGCTTGATCAGTTCTTTGATCAATAAGGTCATGTTAGGCTCTGCTTTGGCGGCCGCGTCCAGGATGTCTTTCAACACTACTTTCTTGATCTTGCCGGGCACACACAGATCGGTGATCACGGAAACCGCGAAAACGGGCAGGTTCATGTGTACGGCGGCAATCACCTCGGGTACGGTGCTCATGCCCACGGCATCGGCACCAATGATTCTGATGTAGTGGTACTCGGCTTTGGTTTCCAGCATGGGGCCGGGCACGCTGGCGTACACGCCGGTGCGCACGTTCAAACCATGCTGGCTGGAAATCTCCAGCGCCTGCTCAATCATTTGCTCGTCATACGGCTCGCTCATATCCGGGAAGCGCGGCCCCAGTTCATCCAGGTTTTTCCCGATGAGCGGATTGGTAGGCTGCAGGTTAATGTGATCTGTGATCACCATCAGTTCAGAGGTATTGAACTCAGGATCCAGACCGCCGGCGGCATTAGAAACAAACAGCTTCTGCACGCCCAACAGCTTCATCACCCTGATGGGGAATACCACCTGTTCCATGGAATAGCCCTCATAGTAGTGGAAGCGGCCCTGCATGACCACCACCTTACGGCCACCTAGCTCCCCAAAAATCAGCTTGCCTGAGTGGCTCTCCACGGTAGAAACCGGGAAATGCGGAATGTCTGAATAGTTCAGGCTATAGGCGATCTGGAGGTCTTGCACCAGGGCACCCAGGCCGGTACCCAGTACAATCCCGAAATCTGGGGTATAGGAATTTATTTGTTCACGGATGTAGGCGGAGGCTTCTTGCAGGGTTTGCATCATGATGGTTTCTGTTAAATACGGTTTTCAGGCCTGTTGTACGGAAATCAACCCAAAAACAGGGTACCCGAAGGCGGCCCCAAGGTCGGAAAAAATCAGCAAAAGCGGGAAAGTGCTGTGGGCTAAAACAAAAAAGGACTGCCGTGGGGCAGTCCTTCCGGAAATACGCTTTTGATGTGTTTACTGAATATCCAATTCAAATGGCAGACGCGCCTGGATTCCCTGCAACTGCATAAGGCGGTTGTACTGCTGGTAATACGGGAACAGATCGCCCAGTTCCTGGCGCAGCGTGTAGGTTTTCATCTGGGTCTGGGTATCTGAAAGCAGTTCTTCCATGAACGTTTTCTGGGCCGGCAGCTGGCGCAGGCGGTAATCGCCTTCCTTGAGTTTCGCTCTTTTAGCGGCAAGGGCAATGGCATCTTCCATGCCGCCCAGCACGTCTACCAGGCCGCGCTGCTTGGCCTCAATACCAGACCACACTCTACCCGAGGCTATTTTCTTCAGTTCGGCTAATGGCATTCTTCTGGATTTAGCGGCTTTGGTGGTAAAGTCCTCATAGATACGCTCCACCTCGCGTTGGATGTGCATTTTCTCGTACGGCGTCATGGCTCTGGTCACCGATGGGATATCAGAGAACTTACCGGTTTTCACGCGGTCTGTGGTAATGCCCAGTTTGTTTTTCAGGAAGTTCTCAGAGTTTACCATCATGCCAAAGACGCCAATGCTACCGGTAATGGTGTTAGGGTGCGCCACAATGGTATCGCAGGCCATGGCAATGTAGTACCCCCCAGAAGCTGCCACATCAGACATGGAGGCAATAATGGGTTTTACTTTCTTGGTGAGCATGACTTCGCGCCAGATCACATCTGAGGCCAGCGAGCTGCCGCCTGGGGAGTTGATGCGAAGTACCACGGCTTTCACGTTCTTATCCAGACGGGCCTTACGGATGGCTTCTGACATGCTTTGGCCGCCAATGGTTTCGTTGTCGCCTTTGCCGGTCACAATGTCGCCGGTGGCGTAGATCACGGCAATTTTGTTTGAGGAAGAACCTTCTTTTTTCTCTGGGTCTGCGGCTTTGCGGTACGTGCCCAGGTTCACCAGTTTCAGTTCTTTGTCTTTCTTCACGCCGGTTTTGCTCTTCATGAAGTCATTGGCTTCGTCAAAGTATCCCAGGTGGGTAACAATGCCTAAGCGCAGCGCATCCTGGGCATTATGCACCAGCATAGAGTCAGACACGTTCTTGAGGTAGGCAAAATCCTTCTTGCGGGCAGTGGCAATGTTCTTGAGCATGAAGTCATTAATAGAGTTCAGGAACGATTGGGTTTGCTCCCGGCTAGGATCACTCATTTTGTCCAGGATGAAGGGCTCAACCGCGCTCTTATACTCTCCTACCTTGAAGATATACGGCTGCAGATCCAGCTTCTCCAACGCTCCTTTGAAGAACATCACCTCAGAACTGAGGCCGTTCAGTTCCAGCGTTCCCTGCGGATTCAGGTAAAACCGATCGGCTACCGAGGCCAGGTAATACGACTTCTCAGTGCAGAACTCACTGTACGCTACCACAAATTTCTTAGACTTCTTGAAATCCAGCAGCGCATCGCGGATTTCCTCCACCGAGGCCATCCCGGCTTGCAGGTAATCCAGGTTCAGGAAAATCCCTTTGATGTTGTCATCGGCTTTGGCCTTCCGGATGGAGGCTTTGATTTCATCCAACCCTATTCCCTGCTCCCCGAACATCCCGCCGAAACCAAGCTCTGAGAACGGATCACGCGGCGAACGCTCTACTACCGGCTGGCTCAGTTTGATTTCCAGCACAGAACCCTCGGCAATGGTGACGGTATCCTCCGATGAAACCGCCGCGGCTATCCCTAACAAAATCAGGAAGCCCACCACTGAAAATACAATCAGGCCCACCACGGTGGCCAGTACGAACTTAAAAAATTGACGCATAGATAATGTTAATCAAAACACAGCCTGGGCGTTTGCCAGCCCTGTTGGTACATTAGTCGTAATGTAGTGAGAATACTTACAATTAAACAAACTTCTTTGTCTTCTCTAACGCAGAACGGGTAGCGCACCCCAACCCGCCACATAACTTTTATTCCTGCTGCCGATTAGCACCTATTTCCTGGCTATTTTCCCATATTTACCTTTAAAACCGCGTTCTTGCTCAAAGACAAAGGTTTGCCAGAAAGATAGCCAAATGAAAAAGCTGCCGTATATAGGCTTACATGAATAAATGGATAGTATTAGCGCTCCTGGTTCTTGGTTCATTCACCGCCCCGGCGCAGCACAGGCGGAATCTTAACATTAAGTATTTTGGCCTGACGCTGCACCCCAAAGGAGATGACAACGCCGACCTGATGCCGCTGAACCCAGACGGCAAGGGCTACTTTGTGGTTAACGTAGGCGCCAGCGTGGGCTACGAGCAGTTCTTTGTACCGGATAAATTCTCCTTCAAAGCCATACAAGCCTTCTATGCCGATTGCGCCATGCGGTTTGCCGGGTTCACTCATTTTGGCGTACGGGCCGTTATTTTCAACATTGGGCGGCACTCTTTAAACGGTGGCCTGGGCCCCACCCTGGTGTACCGCCGCAATTGGTCTGAGCTGGAAGGCTATAACCTGTCTACCTCCTTTTTTGGTGGCGACCCAGACGACAAATGGCAATACCGCATGATCTGGTACGCCGGCGAATTTGAATACAACTACCAACTCTCTGACCGCGTGGACTTCTCCACCGCATTTGTGCCGGGC
Source organism: Sabulibacter ruber (assembly GCF_017355955.1). GTDB lineage: Bacteria > Bacteroidota > Bacteroidia > Cytophagales > Hymenobacteraceae > Nibribacter > Nibribacter ruber_A. Next base: position 592,472 of record NZ_JAFFID010000003.1, read on the forward strand.
TATCCTAATATCATGAGCTTGTCTTTTGGGGTACGGTACTGGCTGAAAGAAAAAGAGTAACACCTTGTTCCTTTCTGTTTTCAGGTCTAATTCTGTTAAACAGGCATAAAAACACCGGGCATTTTCCGTACGCTTTACCCGGCAAAAGAAACACCCCTTCTTTTAGTGAAGGGGTGCCTCATCCGCGGGGGATATATACAAACGCTATTTTCTTGGGTACAAGCCTAGGCTGTCTTCAGCGCTATGCGGCGGGAGAGCTTCATCCGGTTGGCATAGCGCATGAGCGCGTCTTCCAAGGACGGTAGCAATTGGCCCCGCTCACTGCTTAAGGCGCTGTAGCGCGGTCTGGGTGCCTGTTGCCCTTGCAATTCATTGGCTGAAAAACCCTGGATAAGGCTTGGGTTGAGTCCTGCCAGTTCTGCTCCTTTCCGGGCGAAATCTGCCCAGGAGAGCTCGCCCTCGTTGGTCAGGTGCCAGATACCAGATTCTTCGTCTACCAGCAAATCCAGGCAGGCGTTCACCAAATCAGGCACGTAGGTGGGTGATATGATGATGTCTTCCGGCGCCAGGAAGGAATTACCTGCCAGCAGTTGCTGGAGCATTAAGGTCAGGAAGTTGGATTCGTCCCACGGCCCGAAGAAAGAACTGGTGCGTACCACCAAAGCCTTGGGGTGCATGTCCAGCACGTACTTCTCAGACAAAGCTTTGCTTTTGCCATACACGTTCAGGGGGTTCACGGCGTCACTTTCCAGGTACGGCTGCTGTTTGAGGCCATCAAACACCAGGTCAGAGGAGAAGGTCAGGTACTGGATGCCCCGCTTCTGGCAGGTGGCCGCCAGCAGCATAGCCCCGTGCGAGTTTACCAGATCGCAGGCTTCGGCATTGTCCTCGGCGTCATCCACTTTCACGTAGCCGGCCGCGTTGATCACTGCCCAGGGCTGGTAGTAGTTGATGGCCCGCTCAATAGAAAACGGATCGGTGATGTTCATCTGCTTGCGGCCTACCAACCGGTACGGGATGTGCCTGTCTCCGCACAAACGGGCAAATGCACTGCCTAACGTGCCGGTTGCCCCGGTGATGAGAATGGGACGGGTAGTGTTTTCCAGGTGGTGTACCTGTTCCTCGGTGAGGCCGGTACCGTCTGGTATGGTCTCGGTTTCATAGATGGGGTTCCAGTTCAGGCGCCAGTAGGCTTTGGTGCCCCGCCCGAATCGGCTTTCCTCGCGCCGCAGGAAAATCTGGGAGTGTTCCTCCAGGTTTTCTGGGGTGAACGGATAGAAATACCGGTCGGGCCGCTGCCACCAACCCGGCAGTTGAAAGAGTGGGTGCTCGTAGTTTTTGCCCTGGGCAAGTTGGGTCAACATCTTAGCCAGGGCGGTAGGCCTTGGTTTAGGCCCGCGCACGTCAAACACGCCCGGTTCGTAGAAGCCATCGGCACGGGTAACCAGGTTCACCCAGTCAAAAGTGCCCAGCAAAGACCAGGCAGCCACGCCCACTATGTTCACTCCGTTCTTCTTCAGCTCAGTACAGGAATCCCACACGTGCTTGAACCACTGGATCTGCTCTTCACGGGCTCCGCAGATATGCACCTCGGTCACGGAAATAGGCAGTCCGTAGCGTTCCCAGGTCTCGCGCAGCAGTACCTTGTGGCCCGAGTAGAAACCAGCCGGATCATCTGTCTTTACCCGCAGGGCCTCCACATCGGCGTACTGGTGAATACCGTTTCCGCCGTGCGACCACTCCGGAAAACCTTCCATCTTCTCATCCAAGTAGCGCTCGCTGGTAGGGTAATGGTTGATGCCAATGATATCTGGCGGGCAGGGATTATCCCGGAACCACTGCAGGTCCTCTTCCGGAATGCCGCTGTCTACAAAGTACTTCCACATGGAATCTTCCGACGACAGGTTCCCGGTAAGCAAATCCAGGCTCACCCAGCGGCGCTCGTTATCGGCGGCGGCCTGGTAAGCCAACAAAGGCGTGCTATAGGTTTTGCCCAGGTCTTCGGTCTGCACCAGTTTGGCATGGGGGATCACCTCCCTAATGGCGCGCATGGCCAGAACCGTGGCTTTGCACTGGTGCAGCAAGGTTAAACCGAAAGTGTAGCCATCGCGGCCGTGTGGGTACCAGACGCCGTACAACCCGCTGAACCGGGCGGTTGTCAAAGGTTCATTTACCGGCGTGAAGTATTCCAGCCAGGGATATCTTTCCGCCACGGCGCGAGCGTACTCGGCCACTCCCTCGGGGAATTTAGGGTCTGCCAGGTTGGTGTGGCGCGGTCCGCTGCCGTGATGCACCAGGCCAAGAATCGGGGTGATGTTATGTTCCTGCAGCAGTTTCAGCCGTCTGTCTCCCCAAGACCAGTCAGCGGTGGCAGGCCCATTGGGAGCCGTTAGTTCCCACAGCAACGGGTAGCGCATTTTACTAACGCCAATGGAGGCAAAAAGGGCGATGTCTTCTTCACGGATGGCGTGGCCATTGAGCTGCATTTGGTCCATGTACTCATCGCCCACCCGGTTCACGGTACATTCCAGACCGGCCCACACTTCGGGGTAAGCGGGGTTCAGGTTATCACTTTTCTCCATATCTGTAGTGTTAGGCTCTGAGCTCCTGACAGGTTTACTATTAGCCAATTATAAACTTGTCTTTGCCTGATGCGTGAAGGATTATGGTACAATTCCTATCTACCCACCGGGCAATCAGTCAAAGCTGGTTGTAGAATTAATAAGATTTTTTCCCAGTCTTAGATTGTAATTAAGTACTGGTTGAAAAAATTACGGGTAGGTAGAGGCATAGTTTAGAAACTGGAAGAATTCAAGTATCTACACCAAAGAAATAGTACTTATCTATAAAACACCCCGTAGTTAAGCTGAATTTGATAGGTATTTTTAACTTTTTTGATAAACTACAGGTACTCGCTGCCTGTAATCTGATTTAGAGAGACTTACTCCTTCTAAACTCAATTGAGATTAAGCTGGTTTTCCGGATTTCCGTTGAAGAGGAAAATTTCAAAGAAAGGTTAGGTACCTTAAACCAGAGCTTCTTCAGCAATTTTAGAACTATAAAAAGGAGCCTTCCCTCAGAGATTTACCTTAAACCAATGGGCAGGACACCCTCATAGGCGGGGTGTACAGGCTTAATACAATCAGGGAGGGACAAACAGAAAAATCCGTTTTATGGTCGCTTTTAGCAAACGAACCTCAAAACGGATTTCTTTAGGAACTAAATGATGATTGCTGTTCTAGTACCGGTACCACCCTTCCCACTGGTTACGCAGGTTCTTGCGCATCTCGTTCTCGCGGGCGTTGTTGCCCGGATTGAAGAACATGGTGCCTTTCAGCTCATCAGGGAGGAAGTTCTGGGGCACGAAGTTTCCTTCGTAGTCATGCGCGTATTTGTACTCCTGGCCGTACCCAATCTCCTTCATGAGCTTGGTTGGCGCATTGCGCAAGTGCAGCGGCACCGGCGGACTGCCCTGCTCCCGCACATACGCTCTGGCTGCCCTGATTGCCTTGTAAGCGGCATTGCTCTTGGGTGAAGTAGCCAGGTAAATGGCCGTTTGCGAGAGAATGATATCACACTCTGGGTACCCAATCACCTGCACCGCCTGGAAACACTCACTGGCCATGATCATGGCGGTAGGGTTGGCGTTGCCTATGTCCTCCGAGGCCATAATCAACATCCGGCGGGCGATGAACTTGGGATCTTCCCCGCCTTCAATCATGCGGGCCAGCCAGTACACCGTGGCATTAGGATCTGAGCCGCGCATGGATTTGATGAACGCCGAGATGATGTCATAATGCGCCTCACCGCCTTTGTCGTACAGGGCCAGGTTCTGCTGGGCAATCTGCTTTACCACGTCATTGGTGATAACCACTTTGCCGTTGGCCTGGCCGCTGCCGTCAATCACAATCTCCAGCAGGTTGAGCAGTTTGCGGGCATCGCCGCCCGAGATGGTGAGCAGCGCCTCGTACTCCTGCACCTCAATGTCGCGCTTTTTAAGTATCTCATCCTCCGTGAGCGCCTTCTGAACCAGGTCAATGAGTTCCTGCTTTTCCAGCGATTTAAGAATGTACACCTGGCAGCGGGACAACAGAGCGGGAATCACCTCAAAAGAAGGGTTCTCGGTGGTGGCGCCAATCAGGGTAACAATCCCTTTCTCCACGGCCCCTAACAAAGCATCCTGCTGTGATTTGTTGAACCGGTGGATCTCGTCAATGAACAAGACCGTTCCCTGCCGCTTGCGGGCGTGTTCAATCACCTCGCGCACGTCTTTCACCCCGGCATTGATGGCGCTGAGCGCTACAAACGGCACTTTCAGTTGACCGGCAATGATGTTGGCCAGGGTGGTTTTACCTACGCCCGGCGGTCCCCAGAAGATCATGGAAGGCACCATGCCGGCTTCAATGTACCGCCTGAGCACGCCTTTGGGGCCCACCAGGTGCTGCTGGCCGGCGTATTGGTCTAAGTTGTTGGGACGCATGCGCTCCGGTAGCGGAGCCTTAGTTGACTGGAACATGGTACGCTGGTTTCTGAGGAAAGCCTTCGGTTCTGCCGAGGCTGAAACAAAAGGCTAATTTACTTTCTTTCCGGCATTGTTTTCTGACTGTTTTCCTGAAACTGGGCCCAAAACACCGAAGCGCTTGGTTCCCTTCGGGAAAGTCCCGGTGTTGGTTTTAGCCCTGTTTTTCCCAACTACCGCAAAAACCTGTGCGTACGCCTTAGGAAAGAACCTTCTTAACTTCCTGATCAGATGCAAAAGACAAACGCAGGCCGGGTTATTCTCACGTCAATTGCCGGTTTCACCACGGTAGGCGGCTACCTGATGGATTGGAACAAAACGCACCTCTTCAACCCCAACTGGACGCCGCACGCCAAATTCCATGATGCCATGACCATTCTACTGGGCACCATGCTGGGAGGAAGCAGCCTGTATCTGCTCAACAGAAAGAACGGAGATCAGGATTTGCAACTGAAAGCCGGTGCCCTACTGCCTGCCTTCTTTTTTGCCGCCCAGGCGGGAAGTTTCGCCTTCCCTGGAGCCAAAGGCATGGATGCGGAATTCCCCGAAAAGATACCCTCCATCGGCAAACTCAAACTGAACGAAGGGCCCTTCTCGCTGCTGATGCTGGCCGGTTTAGGAGCAGGCTACTTTTTAGCGAGGAAAGAATACCGGCAAAGCCAGTGAGCAGTTTCAGGGCTATTCTAAACAAAACTGCCCTGAAACGCATCTCATATCAGATTTACTTTTCACATTTTCCTCGCTCGCCTCTGGCGAGTGTGAGTTATTGGGCGGCGTCTCGCCGCTAGGCACATTTTACTACATTAAACAAAATTCCCGCATAGCGGCCAGAGGCCGCCCTATTTCTCACACTCGCCAGAGGCGAGCGAGGGATCAGATAATGTTGCAGATTATGCTTTGGAACACGCAAAGGTTGTTCTGGGAAGATCAGTTTCTGCAATGGCCTTAAAGCCACCCGCTACGTCTACCAGGTTATCAAAGCCCCGCGCTTTCAGGATGGAGGCCGCCACCATGGAGCGGTAACCACCGGCGCAGTGGATGAAGACGGTTTTATCGCGGGGGATCTCAGCCAGGTACTCGTTCAGGTTGCTCAGCGGCATGTTGACGGCTCCTTCCAGGTGCTCGGCGTCGAATTCGCTGGGTTTGCGCACGTCTACTATCACACCTGAGGTTTCTTTCACACGCTGCGCAAACTCCTGGGCGGAGATTGATGCCAGGGTCTCCAATTCTTTTCCGGCAGCTTGCCAGGCTTCCATTCCGCCTTGCAGGTATCCCAAGGTGTTGTCATAGCCTACGCGGGCTAATCTGGTGACTACCTCTTCCTCGCGGGCGGCATCAGAAATGAAGACAATGGGCTGCTGGATGTCTGGAATGAGTTCACCCACCCAAGGGGCAAAGCTGCCGTCTATGCCAATGTTGATGGCATTGGGGATGTGCCCCGCGGAGAAGTCCACGGCTTTGCGGGTATCCAGCACCAAGGCACCGGTTTCGTTCACAAGGGCTTCTAATGCACCCGGGGAAAGCCCCTGCAGGCCTTGGGTCAGCACGTTTTCAATGCTGGCGTAGCCTTGCTTGTTCAACTGCACATTCAGGGGGAAATAACCCGGGGGCGGAAGTAACCCGTCGGTCACTTCTTTGATGAACTCCTCTTTGGTCATATCAGCGCGCAGGGCGTAGTTCGTTTGTTTCTGGTGCCCCAACGTGTCAAAGGTCTCTTTGCTCATGTTCTTTCCGCAGGCAGATCCGGCTCCGTGCGCAGGGTACACCAGCACCTCATCGGCCAAGGGCATGATCTTGTTCCGCAGCGAATCATAGAGCATGCCGGCCAGTTGTTCCTGGGTGAGATCAGATTTAGCGGCCAGATCAGGACGACCGACATCACCGATGAAGAGCGTATCGCCGGTGAAAATGGCGAAGTCTTTTCCGGTTTCGTCTTTGAGCAGGTAAGTGACAGATTCCAGTGTGTGACCGGGCGTGTGCAGCACCTGAAAGGTCACGTTGCCTACTGTTAGCACTTCTCCGTCTTTCGCCAGGTAAGCGGCAAAGTTGGGTTGGGCAGCGGCCCCGTACACAATCTGCGCCCCGGTGGCCTTGGCTAAATCTACGTGGCCCGAGACAAAATCGGCGTGGAAGTGGGTTTCCAGCACGTATTTGATTTGGGCCTGATCTTTTTCGGCCTTCTGCAGGTACGGTTTTATCTCGCGGAGCGGGTCAATAATGGCTGCTTCGCCGTTGCTTTCAATGTAATACGCTCCCTGCGCCAGGCAGCCGGTATAAATCTGTTCTACTTTCATAGTTTACTTTCATCTAACGCTCTGCTCACCCAAGGTCCAGCAAGAAATATGCCCATCGGGCTGGTTCTTTCCGGTTTACCAGGACGGTCTGCAGCCCGAGAGATACTCCCCATTTCAGGAATCAGAATATCTCTCTATTTTAGGCCTCCAATTTACCCAGAACCCTATGTTGTTGCACCTTCTTTGGCCACTTCTTTTATCCTGGTCCCACTTATTTGCCCCAGCGCTTTCCTTAACCGGGAAAGAGGTCTTGCAGAAGATGCACCAAAAGTACAAAGGAAAGTTTAACCCTTACTTTACCTTTGACCAAACCGCCGTGCTGTATAAATCCTCTACTGACTCCACGGTGCAGGTGTGGCACGAGGCCATTGCGTTCCCGGGTAAACTGACCATTAAGTTCGATGATTTTGCGGCTGGCAACGGGGCCATTTACGCCCAGGACAGCCAATACGTGTTCAAAGACCATACCTTGCAAAACCGCCGCCGGCGCATCCATGAGGTGCTGGTGCTGGGGTTTGACGTGTACCACCAACCCGTAGACCGCACCGTGGCGCAGTTACAGGAAGCAGGCATTGATCTTTCCAAAGTACTGGAAACTACCTGGAACAACCGGAAAGTGTACGTAGTGGGCGTCACTTCCCTGGAAGAAAAAGCCAGCCACTTCATTATTGACCGCGAGAAACTTTGGCTGCTACAATCTGTGCGGCAAGACGGGGAGCGCCAGAGCGTAGTAGACCTGAATGGCTATAAAAACGTGCAGGGCAACTGGATTGCCACCGATCTAACTTTCTTTCAGGATAACAGAAAAACCCTGCACGAGGTGTACTACAACATGAAATTCCCTAAAACACTTCCGGCAGAAATCTTTACCGTAGCCGGCTTCAAGACCTCGCGCTGGTAGTACATTTTCCGGCAGATTTCCTGAAAAGAGGTTTAAAACAGATAATTACTTTCATTGACCCTTATCCACCAACAAACAACCCAATGGCCACCGCTAAACTGACATCCGAGCAGATTGACCTGAAAATAGACACTTACTTCAGCAATGCGCCTGCCTTTGCCCAACCCATCTGCGAGAAAATCAGGACGGCCATTGCCAACGCTGATCCGGAGCTGAAAGCCACCTGGAAATGGAGCGCTACGGTGTACGAGAAAGCAGGTCCGGGTCTGGTGTGTGCGTTGGCCTATTTCAAGCAGCACGTGAACCTGGCTTTCTTTCAGGGCGCCTTGTTGGAAGACCCCCACGGTTTGCTCACAAGCAGCCAGGACGCCAAAGCCATGCGCAGCATCAAGTTCACAAAAGCAGAGGAGGTGAACGAAGACGTGTTGGCAGAATACATTAGAGCCGCCACGCAGATAAAGGCCGGCACCGTTGCCAAATCTGCTGAGCGCGATGTGATTGAAATCCCCGAAGACCTGAAACAAGCCCTGGCCGAGGGGCAGCAACTGGAGAAATTTGAGAAGCTGGCGTACACGCACCGGAAAGAATATGTGCGCTGGGTGAACGAGGCCAAACGCACAGAAACCCGGGAAAACCGCATCCAGAAAACCGTGGAGCGCGTTGCCGAGGGCAAGAAATTCAGTTAATCTTTCTGGTAGCTGTCCCTGATTTCGCGCAGGAACTCCCGGTGGTCGCCCAGGTGGTTAATATCGGTTTCCACTTCCTCGGTGGAGGCATAAAGGCTGCGGCCAAAGACCATGTCCAGGTACTTGGCCGTCAGCTTAAACGGCACCTCAAAGCCATCGGGCAGCTCAGAATCTGCGCCTACCGCCAGAAGAAACAGGCTTTTGCCTTTCAGTTTCCTGCCCAAGGGTTTGTGCACCGTCACCAGATCGGTGAGGCGGTCAAAGAATGTTTTCAGCAGGCCGCTCATGGCGTACCAATACACCGGCGTGGCCATCACCAGCACCTGGTGTTGCAGTACCTTTTCTATCACTGCCTGGAATTCGTCCTCGGGTGGGTAGTCGTTTTCGTACGAATAAGGGCTGATGGTATGATCCAGCAGATCCAGGATCTGGTGGGGCGTATCCTGGAATACCCTCTGGACAAACAGCCGGGTATCGCTTTCTCTGCGGGAGCTGGCCAGAAGGATTAAAGGATGCTGGTTCATGGGAATTAAGAATCTACTCTACTCCAGGTGCAACCATTCATAGCGGTTCTTGTTCCAGTACGCAATTCCGCCGCCACAAGCCTCGGCCAGGTGGGTGTAAATCCCCTCGCCTTTCAACGTCACGGCATGCAAGGAATCAGGGCCAATGATGTCGCCGGTTTCTTCATCTACCAAGGTGCTGGTTACAGACTCCCCTTTGGGTATTTTCTCAAATATTTCAATCCAGTCTAAATTCGTCATTCCGTCTACCTCTGAGCCGGCACCCAGAACGAAATACTCCTTGGGCAGCTTTTGGTGCAGAATCAACAAGCCTTTCTCCTCCGTTTTCAAATTCTGCACTAAAAACGCAACATCAGAAAGGGTATCGCCATTAAAATCTCCCTCCAGGAAGGCGGGTTTGGTGAACGCCGAAAACTGGTACAATGCATCAAGATCCAGGTCCTGGAATTGGGTGAGTGCCCACTTAGGCGGAGTGGCAGGTTTGCTTTCTGCCTTCTCCAAACTGGCCGGGGTTACGGCCACCGTTTGCTCCGATGCGTTTTCTGCCGTGGTTTGGTTTACGGGCTGTTTTTCCTGAATCTGCTGTTCACAGCTCCAGATCCCTGAGGTCAGCAGCACCGCAAACGAAAGCAGGCCCAAAGACTTCTTTTTCATACCTGTTGGCCTATTCTACCACGTGAGCTACAAACTGAGACAAGTTAGTGATGATGCCCCGCTCCCGCCGGAACCCAATGGCGCAACCTTCGCCCGCCCAGAAAACGCCTGCCTGGTAGCGGTAGCCTTTGGTATCCTGCGGTAACTCGGCCCAGGCCTGGTACACGTGCGGCTGGTTTCCGTACTCGCCGTGGGTGGAGGAAACGTCTGAGGTTTCCCGCACCTGGATGTTTTGCCCTTCCCGCCCGAAGAACGGTTTTTCCACTGCTTTTCCAGAAAAAGCCTCAAACTCGGTACGCAGCAACAGCGGATGGTACGGGAACTGCTGCCACAGCCAGGCCAGGAAGCCTTTGCTCTGGAAGATGAGCGAATACGCCGGGTTGGCGATAACTACCGTACGGCTGAACTGCAGGTCAATGACATCGGCGCAGAGATCTGGTTCCAGTTGCAGGAACAGCTCCCAGGGTACCAGCTTGAACAGGAACGGGAACCGGCGCCACTGCTCTGATCCTACCTGGGCCCAGATGCCGCGCTCAGCACCCAGGGTAGAAACCTGCATCTCCTCGGCGGGGCAAAGGTGGGTATCAAAACCAGCCTCGCGGGCGGCTTCGGCCAGCACCTCGCAGTTGGTGTAGTCTTCGCGGCTTTCGCCCAGGTAAACCAACAGCAAGGCGGGCTCCAGCTCGGGGTTCAGGCCTTTCCAGGTACGGAACTGCTCTACCAGGGCCTCGTACAAACCGTTAGCCTGCTGGCTCTCGTTTTTCCCGGCAGCGGCCAGGCTGGCCCACTGCACCACAGCCGTCTCGGGGATGGACGTAGCGGTATCGGCGTTGAATTCCAGCAACTTCACTCCTTCCGGGGTCTGCGCAAAATCAAACCGGCCGTAGATGTGCCAGTGGCGCTCATCGTTCCAGGAATGGCGCACGGCCCGCCACAGTTTCTCTGGGATGCCTATTTTGCGCAGGAAATCATCGGGCACATCCTCGGGCACGGCTTCCACCATCATCTGGTACAGCGTAGAGGCAGCCTCAATCAGATCATCGGCGGCATCCTGGTTCAACACCACCGCTTCGCCCGACAGGTATGTCTGGCATTCTTCTTCCACTACCCACTCCCAACCCATTTGGTGAACCATTCTGGTAACATCGCCGTGATGCGGCATCAATTTTACTGGTAGCGTTTGATCTGGCATAGAAACGTCAGGTTTGAGAGGGTTGGTAGATTGATTGGGTGAAAGGTGTTTTTCAAATGAATTTCAGAAAACAAGACCAGAAACGGCGCACCGCATGGTATGCCCCTTCTGCCGAATGGCAAAAGGGTAAGTCTTCTTTTCTATTATACTGCTTCTCAGGAAACTATCTGCTGGCCTATCAGAAAGATTAGCTTCCGAAGCCGCTACGGCCGCTGAAGCCACCTGATCTGCTGCTCCCGAAGGTACCGGAACGGCTGTTGCTTGGCCGGGAAGAACGGACGTTGCCTGAGGCGGCAGGACGGCTGTAGGTACCGGTGGCACCTCTAAAAGCCTGGGCTCCCCGGCTCCGCTCCACGGCTGTCTGCTGACGCCAGGCCTCGGTGCGCTGCATGGTGCTTGGATTGGCGTAATAAGCCGGGTTGGGTGACATCATGCGGCCCGCCATGTACCCGATACCGCTCCACATGAGCACATTCATCAGCCCGAAACCCGAACCGTTATGCGGATTGGCCTGCGTGTATTGCTGCACCTGCCGCTCCAACTCCAGGCCTTGCAGGGTATCTACCTTGCCGTTGTTATGGCGCAGAATGGCCATTACCTGTCCTGCGGGGGCTGGGCGCTCATCTGTGATTTTCCAGTTATCGGGGCTAACCTCAGTCATCTCCGTGATCACTCCCTGGCTGTAGCCGGGAGCAGAAGCACCAGCGTTCCACTCAGTGGACGTTTCGTTTTGGGCAGAGCGGTTATCTGAACAGGAAGTGAGGCCAAGACAGGCGGCGGCGCTCACCAACAAAACGTTGCGTGAGAAATCACCAATGAGGAAGTAACGCTTTTTCATGATATGAGATACGAAAGCCATTTCTGGCTTGTTTTTATAAAAGTAAGCCTAAAGCCAAACCAAAGGATTAGTCGCTGAACCATCCAGTTTCTTACTCCCAAAGCGGATAATGCTCCAGGTTTACTTTCTGGTGGAAGAAGAGCTGAGTAGAGGCCTCAAACGAAGCCGTGTAATCAGAAACATAGAAGTGGGGCGCTCCTTTTAAACGCTCCGCGGCTATCTCTAATTGCGTAAGCACTTTGCCTACGTGCCGCGCCACCAGTTCTGAGGCGTCCAGCACTTCTACCCTGCCCTGGTAAAACCTGGCAATCTGCTCTTTGATCAAGGGGTAATGGGTACAGCCTAAAATAAGCGCCTCAATGTTCTCTAACGTGGGATCTGAAAGGTAGGTCTGGATAACGCTCTCAGAAATGGTATTATTAAAGAAGCCTTCCTCAATCATGGGAGCCAGCAAAGGCGTGGCCAGAGACCTCAGTTCAATCCCCTGGTCCAGGGCATCTATCTTCTTTTTATAGACATTGGAATTAACCGTTTGCTTGGTTCCTATGAGGCCCACCGTTTTACCGGCATAGCGGTCTGCCACATGGGCCACCACCGGATCAATCACGTTCAGGACGTGCGCTTTGCTGCCTACATACTCCCGCACCAACTCATAGGCCGCCGCCGAGGCAGAATTGCATGCTATCAAAATTATTTTACAATTCTGCCTTATTAACAGATCGCATATTTTAACCGAGTACGCCTGAATGGCAGCGGTAGATTTATCGCCGTACGGCAGGTGCGCGGTATCCCCGAAATAGATTAGTTGTTCTTCCGGCAAATGCGCTTTTATGGCCTTAGCAACGGTTAAACCGCCAATTCCACTATCAAACACCCCAATGGGCCGTTCCCGTTTATCAGCCTGTCTCATCTCTCTATTAGTTCTCAGGAAGGAGACCTCAGGCACCATCCGTAAAAACACCTATATTCTTAAAATACAAAATTAAAATGCACTTTTCCGCAACATCCGCTTTTCAGGGGGCGTAAAAGACCCTACAAGTTGATACTAAAATAGGAGGAAAAAAAATGAAAGTATTATCAACCCGTGCCCACGGGATATTAGATTATCTTGCGGGTGTATTGTTAATCGCAGCTCCATTTATCTTAGGTTTTGACAGAGGTGGAGCTGAAACATGGGTACCTGTGATTGTAGGTATCGTGATCTTGCTTCAGGCTCTGATGACCAACTTTGAGGTTGGTATGTTCCGCGTGATGTCTATGAACATGCACTTGAACATGGACTATTTAATTGGTGCGTTCTTAGCCGTGTCTCCATGGATCTTCAATTTTGATGAATATGTGTATTTACCTCACTTAATTGCTGGTATTGCCCTTATTCTGGAAGCCATGATTACTCGTGTTGTGCCCGAGCACGGTGCTGCCACTCGTCAGCCCTATAACAGAGGTACCATGAACCATGGTCATACCCACTAAGGGTAACCATCACTTTGAGTTAAAGACAAAGAAAGAAGGCCGGGTACTCCCCGGCCTTTTTTTGTGCCCTCTTGTTTTTGCCAGCCCTTCTGGCATACGCCTTTCTGTTTGCGTACCTTTGCCCTATGAATTACCTTTCAGCAGATTCTATCTCCAAAAGCTTCGGCGATCGCTGGCTTTTCCAGAACCTTACCTTTGGCATTAACCGCGGGCAACGCGTGGCCCTTATTGGCGCCAACGGAGCCGGTAAAACCACCTTGTTGCAAGTACTGGCAGGCTCTATTCCGCCAGACAACGGCACCGTAAGTTTACGCCGCGGCATCAGGGTAGGGTATTTGTGGCAGCAACCGGAATTCCCGGCGGGTGCCACGGTGCAGGAGGCTATTTTCTCGGGCCAAACCGAAGTACTGGATGCCATTAGAGAATACGAAGCCTGCGTGGCAGACCCCAACACCTCAGATGCCAGAATGCAACAGGTAATGGAACGCATGGAGACCCTGCACGCCTGGGAGTATGAAGTGCGCACAAAGCAGATTCTGGGCCGATTGGACATTCAGAACCTGGATGTAAAGGTAGAGCACCTTTCTGGCGGGCAGAAAAAGCGCGTGGCCATGGCCCGCGTGCTCATTGAAGAACCAGACCTGCTCATTCTGGACGAACCTACCAACCACCTGGACCTGGAAACCATTGAATGGTTTGAAAGCCTGCTCACCACAGAGCAAACCACGCTCCTGATGGTCACGCACGACCGTTACTTCCTGGACCAGGTAGCCAACGAAATATCCGAACTGGACCGGGGCCAGATCTATACCTACAAAGGCAATTACAGCTACTACGTAGAAAAGAAAGCCGAGCGCGAGGAGGCCATGGTGGCGGAAACGGAGAAAGCCCGCAACCTTATGCGCAAGGAACTGGAATGGATGCGCCGCCAACCCAAAGCCCGGGGCACCAAGTCCAAATCCCGCATTGATGCGTTTTATGACCTCAAGGATAAGGCTACCCAGAAAGACACCCGCACCCAGCTGGAGCTATCGGTGAAAAGCACCCGCCAGGGAAACCAGATCCTGGAGATTGACCACCTGAGCAAGCGCTTCGGGGATAAAGTGGTGCTGAACGATTTCAGCTACGTGTTCCGGAAGAAAGACCGCGTTGGTATTGTGGGGCCGAACGGCGCGGGAAAGACCACCTTCCTGAACATGCTTACCGGCAAACTTGCGCCAGACAGCGGCCAAATCATTCCGGGTCAGACCACCGTTTTTGGCTACTATACCCAGAGCGAACTCACCTTCAATGATGACCAGCGGGTAATTGACGTGGTAAAAGAGGTGGCCGAGGTAGTGGAAACCGGCGATGGCGAGGTGATCACTGCCAGCCAGTTTTTGCAGCACTTCCAGTTCCCGCCGGCGCAGCAATACACCTTTGTGAGCAAACTGAGCGGCGGCGAGAAAAGACGCCTACAACTACTGCGCGTCCTGATCAAGAACCCTAACTTCCTGATCCTGGATGAGCCCACCAACGATCTGGACATCCCCACGCTCAACATCCTGGAAGATTTCCTGCTGAACTTCGGTGGCTCTTTGCTGATCGTTTCGCACGACCGGTACTTCATGGACCGACTGGTAGACCACCTGTTTGTTTTTGAAGGCGAGGGCAACCTGCGCGATTTCCCCGGAAATTACACAGATTACCGTGAGTGGGCCAAAGAACAGGAAAGCCTGAAAGCTGAGGAAGAAGCGAAGGGTTCTGTAAAACAAGCCACAGTCGCAACTGCTCCCGCTCCTACTCCAGCCACCGCCGCAACCGCAGAGGCTGGCAACAAGCGTAAGGCCTCCTTCAAGGAAAAGCAGGAATACGAGCGTCTGGAAAAAGAGATTGAAGACCTGGAAGCCGAAAAAGAAATCCTAGTGACTGAAATGAACGGCGGCACAGCCAACCACGTACGCCTGGCGGAGCTGGCTCAGCGTATCCAGGAAATAAACGATGCCGTGGAAACCAAAACCGAACGCTGGCTGGAATTGGCCGAAATCGTTTAAGCAAGGCACTCCCATAAAAAAGGTCCGTTTCTGAGCTGATTTCAAAGAATCAGCCCGGAAACGGACCTTTTCGATTATTAAGCCCTTACAAATCCTCAGTGCTTCCAGATAGTTCTGTTTCCTGAATCAGTTTCTGCACAATTTGCTCTGCGGGCAATTCGCGGGCAAGGTAGGCTGCCTGGCCTGCCCACAACGGGTATAACCGATGCGCATTTTCTGGTTTCACCTGCTCCCGCATGGGTCTTGTCAGGCTTTCCTGAACGGGGGTACGGGCAAACAGCAGCAGTATGCTCTTCCATCTTCTGGATAAACTCATTCCGGATGCCCCGGGCCCATCGACCGGTAAAAGCTCTGGTCAACACCGTAGAGGTATCGGCACTTGCCGCTACAGCGGCTTTATAACCGGGAGCACCCGCGCTTTCTGCGCAGCGGAGAAAAGCACTCCCTAATTGCACTCCCTGGGCCCCTAAAGAAAAGGTCGCTGAAATACCGGCACCATCCATAATACCACCGGCCGCGATTACCGGAATCTGCACTTGTTTTGCTATTCCTCTCACCAACGCGGCAAGACCAATCTGCGGGGGCTGCTCAGGTGTAAGAAAGGTACCACGATGTCCACCGGCTTCAATCCCTTGTGCCACCACGGCAGAAACGCCTTGCCCCTGCAGGAAAAGTGCCTCTTCCAGGCAAGTTGAAGTACCAATCGTAACGATTCCTTCATTGCTGAAAGCCTGGATCACCTCACTGCCCAACGCCCCGAATGTGAAGCTCACAACGGGTATCTTTTCCTCTAACAAAACAGGAATCTGGTCCTGGGCCAAAAAGAACTTCAGGTTTTCCAGCGAAGGCTGCTCCCATTGCATCCCGTATGCAGCGCCTATCTGCCGGAGTATCTGGTGCATCCTGGCAAATTGCCCGGGATCTACCTGGGCCGGGAGCTGGTGCGCGAACAGGTTAACCGCAAAGGGCTTTGAGGTAAGGGCTTTCACTTCCCTGATCAAGGTTCTGGTACGGTCAGGGCTTTGGCCACCCACCGGCAAGGAACCCAGCCCACCCGCGCTGGAAACTGCCGCTACCATGGCAGGCGTGGTAACGCCCAGCAGGGGGCTTGAATGATGGGGTAAGTTACTCTTAGAAGCCGGGTTAGCTCATTCTGCCATTCCATGCTGCTTTAAGCCTTAGTACACGTTTGGTTTGCGCTGGTAACTGAAGGTAAACCCTACTTTCTGTGGCGTACTTACCTGCTGCTCCTCCAATTTCTGCTTCACGGTGATTTTCCGGATTTCGTCTACGTCTGGCGCCACCAGGTCATTGTTCACCGAGGCCACCATGGCGCTTTCCACAAACAACTTCAGGGTTTTCTCCGTGATTTTGTTTTTGGCCATGTCATGGTAAGTCAAATCCAGCTGTTTCACCCCTTCCAGGTAAAAATGGTTGTCTATGTTGATGAGCACCCGGCCCAACAGGTACCCGGGATCGTTCAGGCGATTGTACTTGATGGAATCGGCCATGAAGTTGTAGGCCATGATATGCCCGAAGAAGCGTCTCCGGAAGTCTTCTTCCACGTACCGGCTTTTCATCAGTTCATGGTCTTCCGGCAGGGTGATCACGTTGGAGTGCATGACAAAAATGAGCAAATCTCCGGAGAACTTGACATGGAATTCAAACTCATTCACGCTCCGGTATTCAATCACCACGTTTTCGTCTACCTCGGTAATGCGGTTCTTCAGGTTCTTTACTAACTCAACGGAGCAGGCTCTGAGCTTCTCAAAGGTATCTTTGGTATTCCTGAAGATCTCTTGTTTAGTGGTAGACTTTTGCCGTAACCCCTCAAAGATTGACTCAATTCTATCTTCCATAATTCACTGTTTCGTAAAACATGCTTTCTGCGCCAGTGGCAGGAGATAACTTTATTAGTACCCACCCCAAGGCGTTTTGGTTATCATTTTTAAAAATTAGGCTTAAAAACCACGCCATAGGAGGCCATTTTCTCTAACTCTTCTGCTGAGGCATCGGCCCACTCCTGCAAGACCTGCCAGGTATGCACGCCCAACGCTGGTGGTGTGGTAAGTGACAGGGCCGGAAAACCGTTACCGGTAAACGCCACCTGCCGTACTCCCCTGGGCTCACCCGTTTCATCTGGCAATAACCGCGGCTGCACAAGGGGTTGGGATAGTGCCTCGGGGATATCATTCACCGCGCCAGCCGGCACATGCTGCTCAATCAAAGCATGCAGCAGATCTGCCCGAGGGTGATTCCTGATCAGGTCAGCCAGCTTTTTGTTCAGGCTCTCCCTGTGCTGTACGCGCTGGGCATTGGTGACGTATTGGGGTTGATGGGCCAGTTCCGGATGGCCTAAGATGCTGCACAAGGATCTGAACTGCCGATCATCGCCGATGGCTAGCACTATTTCTTTCTGGTCTGCGGTCTTGAACACCGTTCCGTAAGGCACAATATTGGGGTGTTCTGACCCTATGCGCTGCGGAGCCACACCAGCCACCAGATAGTTGGTAGCCTGGTTGGCCAATGAAGAAATGGCCGCCTGCAGCAAGGAAACCTCCACGTACTGACCTTTCCCGTACTTTTCCCGGGCGTACAAGGCTGCCAACAAACCTTCCTTTAACTGATGAGCCGCCATGAGATCAATCAGGGCAACCGGCATTTTAACGGGCGGGCCACCTTTCTCGCCGTTCAGGTACATAAACCCGGCCTCGGCCTGCAAGACGGCATCATACCCGGCGCGGGGCACATCGCTCCCATAGCCAGTAATCTGGCCGTAGAGCAATCTTGGGTTCACGGAGGAAAGCGCGGCATAATCCATTTTCAGTTTCTCGGCGTCGCCGGGCTTGAAACTGGCCAGCACCACATCGGCTTTCTTCACCATGCGGTACACCAGTTGCTGGACCTCCTCAGAGGATAGGTCAACGCAAACAGACTGCTTTCCCCAGTTAGCAGAGGCAAAGTACGCTGAAACGGTTTGAGTTGATTCCTCGGAGGCTAGTTTCCAGCGGCGCGTCACATCACCGGCTGTTTTCAGGTTCTCTATCTTAAGGACCCGGGCACCCATTTCGGCAAAGAACTGCCCTACGCTTGGCCCGGCCAAAACGCTTGCCAACTCAATTACCAACAAATCATGGAACAACCCTTTTTCTTCTGTCATTTGTTTTCTAGCAGTTTTCTCAAAAATGGGCAAAAAACAGAGAAATGAAAACTTGGTAGGTTTCATCATAGCCGCATAAAAAAGCAGGCAGCAACCAATGGTCGCTGCCTGCTCGGCATCCTATCAATCCATTTCTTTTTATCTAACCATGATTCTTTGGTTAGTATTGCGGCCATTAGCGGTTACTGAGATCATGTACACCCCTGCTCTCAAGCCCAGACCATTCAGGTTCATGCTAACTTCAGAGTCTGCACTGCTCAGTTCCTGGGTGTGAAGCACTCTACCATTCAAGTCTACCAGGCGAATAGTGGCATTCCCTTTTACCTGCTCCTGGAATCTGATGCTCACATTGCCGTTGGTTACCGGGTTAGGGTACACACTCACTGAGGCGGCATTGCTGGCGGTGGCACTGTGGTTCACCGCAATCACTTTAGAGTACTCAGAAGTGTTATCAGTGTCAACTTGTTTCAGGCGGTAGTACACGGTTCCGGCGGCTGCAGTGCGGTCTGTGTAAGCGTAGTCGATCAGGGCAGAAGAGTTACCGGCTCCTTTCACTTCCCCTACTTTGGCAAAGGCCTTACCGTTGGTGCTGCGCTCAATCTCAAAGCGGTCGTTGTTGATTTCTGAGGCAGTACTCCAGGTCAGTTCCACGGCTCCGTTACGGGACACTCCGTCAAACCTGGTCAATGTTACCGGTAGCGGGTTACCAGGACCACACTCAGTCACTACTACAGACTCCTGGGCGGTAGTGGTGCCACAATCATTAGTGGCGGTTACACTGATAGCAGCAGCTTGCCCCAGTTGATCTTCCTCAAACACGGCCACCACGGTTACGTATCCAGGGCCCTCATCCAGTACCAGGAGTCCTTCTGGCAGTTGGAAAGTGTAGGTAACACCCTCCTGCAATTGCGCCACTCTGAAGGTTGTTGGCTCGTCTGCCAGGTTGCAGACGGTATCTGGGGCTACCAGGGCAACTACTGGCTTGTCGCAAGGCCCTTCCTGGCAATCTACCACTTCCGCCGGGATGCACACTGTTTCAGCACCACAGTTGTTCTCGTTCACGGCTACCACAGTTACAAACAGCGGACCTGGTTTTGTACCGGCTACCACTTTGAAATCAATGTAGTCATTGCCTTTG
Organism: Sabulibacter ruber; assembly: GCF_017355955.1. Lineage (GTDB taxonomy): Bacteria > Bacteroidota > Bacteroidia > Cytophagales > Hymenobacteraceae > Nibribacter > Nibribacter ruber_A. Next base: position 611,884 of record NZ_JAFFID010000003.1, read on the forward strand.
GCCACTTCCTGGAATTCATCTGGCAGGAAGAAGGCATATTTGATATTTGGTTTAGGGTTCTTGATGGAGTACCGGTAGGTCTGACCACCTGTGGTACAAATCTCATCTGGGGTAGCTACCTCGTCTTCATCAAAGTTTGGAGGTGTACAACCATCCTGCTCTTGGATTACTTCTACGTATGCGTATCCAAGACCGCAGTATCTGAATTCTCTGTCGGCTTTGGTTTTTACGTGCAGCTCAACAAAACCTTCCTGAGATCCGGCAATCACGATCAACTGACTGGTTCCTTGTCCGGAGTAGATGGTCCAGCCTGCTGGAACTTCCCAGTTGTACACATATTCTCTTTTATCACGGCCCTGGTTGGCATGCGCATTGAAGATCATGATGTCTTTAGGCTCATACACTTCTTCATTGCCGCCATCTCCGTTTACCGTAGTAATAGTGACAGGAATTTCATCACCAATGTAAGTAGCCATACTCACTACCTTGGTTCCGCAATCTGCCACATTCACACTGGCCGATACAGTACCAGACACATCTCCTACTCTCACTTCTACCACATTGGTATTCTGGCCAGACAAAATTTGCCAGTTGGAGGGTTTTCCATCTGACCCAACAGTAGGCACCTGCCAGGTAATGTCGCTGTAGTCCATGTCTTGCTGGATGGCAAACTTCACAATTTCACCGGCGCACAGATCTGGGCTACCGCTGATCACCGGAAGTGGAGTAGAACATTCAGCTAAGGCAGATACTGATTTTGAATCTGAAATTTTATCAAGTGCGAACGTTACTTCCCCAGATTTACCGCCCGCTTTTACATTTACTTTCAGACTTTTCATGGAAGCAAACTCTGCTTCACTTATCTCATATGTAAATGTCTCTTCATTAACTTTCTTTTTACTTTTTTCTTTATTTCCCCCTATTCCAACAAACTCCACTGCATGGAAAGGCTTTTTCACGGCAGCTTCTACGGTATATTTCTTATCGCGGGAGTTAAAGTACCTGACTGGGGAAAGGGCTCCTGCTTTAGCAGGAAGCTCAAAGTAAACTGCTTCAATGTTAGGAGCACAGATTGATTTGACATCAAAGCTAAGGCTTACAGTACCTTTAGCTTTGCTTTTAGCCCCGAAGAACTCAACTTCAAAGCAACCGTCTGCAGTTGCTATTTTATTTTTATTCTTGTTTTGAGCTTGCACTATTTGTGAGAAACTCAAAAGTATAAGCACAAGGGTGACACCCCATGAAAGTATAGGTCTTTTCATGATGACAGGATTATTTAGGCAGATTTGGATTGAAATAAGATGCAACTATCCTGTAATGGAGAATACAGGCCGGGAGGGAGTGAGATGAAGTGGGATGAACTACAAAGCGATTGTGGTAATCTTATTATCCCGACTGTAAGAGAAGAGTTAGTATAATTCTTGTCATATGATACTGGTTATTTGCTGTTTACAACCTTAGTAAGTTCCTTTTTCTTACTATACTTTATTTAACGACAGCAATTTTGGCCGGTTTCACATAAATTGCACTTTCAAAATACAACACAAGAACAATCTTGTTTTAATACCATACTTCTCACATAATTCTTGGTTTTCTTCGGCCTGAGTCCATCTTTTTCTTAGATAAGGCTTTCAGAATATATAATTCATCTAATAATCCGCTTCTCAGACTTAGGCCACCTATCAGGTGTTTGTCTATTCTATACGTTCAATTCTAAAGCGTAGAACTGTTTCATTCTGCAGGAGTTGAGATCAACAAGATTTACCACTCCTGTTTCCTGGGAGTTGAAGACTAACCTGGTTACCGGCTTACCCGAAGCACCTAAACAACCAAGGCTCTTAACCAACATTTTATATACTTCAGGTTTTATATAAAAGGAAACAGGGAGCACCAATCTGGTGCCCCCTGTCATCCTCCTATCAATCCAACTCTTTTTTATCTTACCATTACCCGCTGGGTAGTGTTTTGTCCGTTTGCAGATACTGAGATCATGTACACCCCTGCTCTCAGACCCAGACCGTTCAGGTTCATGCTTACTTCAGAGTTCACGCTGCTCAAATCCTGTGCATGTAGCACTCTTCCGCTCATGTCAACCAGCTTAATGGTTGCCGGACCTTCTATTTGTTTCTGGAAGCGAATTGTCACGTTTCCATCTGTCACCGGGTTAGGGTACACACTCATGGCTGCCGCGTTACTGCTGGCGGCGGCACTGTGGTTCACCGCGATCACTTTAGAGTACTCAGAAGTGTTATCGGTGTCAACTTGTTTCAGGCGGTAGTACACGGTTCCTGATACTGCGGTGCGGTCTGTGTAAGCGTAGTCAATCAGGGCAGAAGAGTTACCGGCTCCTTTCACTTCTCCTACTTTGGTAAAGGTCTTACCGTTAGCGCTGCGCTCAATCTCAAAGCGGTCGTTGTTGATTTCTGAGGCAGTACTCCAGGCTAACTCTACAGAACCGTTGCGTGACGCGCCTTCAAATCTGGTCAATGTTACCGGAAGCGGGTTACCTGGTCCACAGTCAGCTACTACTACTCTGGCTTCGGCACTTTGGCTTCCGCAATTATTAGAAGCAGTTACTCTGATGGTTTGTGGCTGGCCAAGTTGCTCTTCCTCAAACACTGCTACCACGGTCACGTATCCAGGGCCTTCTTCCAGTACTATGAAACTCTCTGGTACGTCAAAGGTGTACGTCACTCCTTCCTGCATATTCTCTACTCTAAAGGTGGTAGGCTCATCGGCCAGGTTACACACGGTGTCAGGAGCAATCAGTCTTACGGTTGGCAATTCACAAGGACCAGTTGGGCAATCTTCCACTTTAACTGGCAGGCAAACCGCCTCGGCACCGCAATTGTTTCCATTTACCGCTACCACTGTCACATACAGGGTTGAATCTGGTTTCGCGTTGTTCACTTTGATGTTCACGTAGCCATAGCCTTGAGAAACAATCTGGAACTCTTCTGGCAGGAAGAACTGATATTTCACTCTTCCGGATGGATCTGGCTTTCTCACCGCGAATTTGTAGACCTTATCGCTGGCATCACAAACAACAGATGGCGCGTCTACATTCAGGTCAGGCTTAGCGCATGGGCTGCAGTTTGGTTTTTGAGTCACCGGCAAGGTGGCTTCACCTGCTTCGCATAGGGCTTTGTTCTTTTTAGGATTGCTGGCAACTACCACAGATACGTTTCCGGTTGCTGATCCTGCTTTTACAATCATTGTGCTGGTGCCTTGTCCTGATACAATGGTCCAGCCGGTTGGTACAGCCCAGGCGAAGTCATACGATTTGTTATTGCCGTTTCCGTTGTTTTTACCGTTTCCGTTTCCGTTGTTTTTTCCAACTTTCGCCTTGAAAACAAGTACATCTCCGGCGCAGAACTTAGAATCTCCTTCAATAGATACCGCAAGGTCTTTTCCTGGTTTCACCGGCAGTGTTGCTACTTTGGTGCCGCACACCGGATCATTCACTTTCACTTTCATGGTACCGCTTTTCTGACCCACCAATACGGTTACACAGTTTGTACCTTGTCCTGATAAAATCACCCAGCCTACTGGCGGCTCACCTGCTTGTGCTCTTGGTACATCCCACTCAAAGGAAGTGTAGTTGCGGTCATTAGAAATGCAGTAGGTCTCTACTGAACCAGGGCAAGGATTGGCGTTTCCTGAGATTGGTCTTGGCTGGGAATCACTGCAGTTAGAACCGCCATTATTTCCGCCACCGTTGTTGCCTCCGCCGTTGTTTCCTCCACCATTGTTACCACCGCCGTTGTCATTGTCGTTTCCTCCGCCGTTGTTTCCGCCGTCTGTAGTGCCACAGGCTTTAGGATCAAAAGACACCATTCCTACCGTGGTAGAAGCTTTGGCTTCTGCTCTGAGGGTGGTCATTCTATTAAAATCAGCCTCTGTGATAGTGTAGGAAAACTCTGCAGTTTTGCCGTTTTTGTAGCCAGACCCGGTATTGAACTTAATGGAGTAGAACGGATTGTTGGTGCCGTTCTCGTACCCAGACGGGCCAGTAGCAGAGATAGCCTTGGCGCCGCTTGGCAACTCAAAGGAAGCATGGCTCAGGTCTCGGTTGCAGTTTACCTTGATGGCGAAGGCAAGAGTAACTGTACCATTGCCGTTACGGGTTACGCCTTTGAAGTTGAAATCAAAGCACTCATCTGACTTAGTACCAGCACATTGCGCCTGTGCCTGACTTATGAATGCGAAAAGTATGAGCATAAGGGTGCCAGCCCATGAAAGTACAGATTTTTTCATGATAGGATTATTTTAAGGTAATTGGATTGAGTTTGGGCGTATTTTGCCCGGGTCCCCGCACGCAGGGATTAGGTTTGGAAGAAGAATGTAAGCTTGGTAATTAGCTTATTTAGCGCTTTGGCTAAACTTTCTCAAGGAAGACAGGTAGTATAGTTAGCTTCATAGTTTCTTATCTTGTTTTCAGTTCAACAACTTAGTTAATTTCAATTTCTGTTTCTATAGGCTTTAACGAGGCACCTACTTTGCGGTTTCACGCAATTGTATTTTAGAAAAAAGTTACAAACATATTCCTTTATAAATACAATAAACAAGCTTGTTTTTGTATCAAATCTGCGTTTATATAGCTTTTACTATCAATTTAGCCGTTTTACTATATTGCATTTTTACTACTACATTCAATCTAATATTCTATCAAAGATTAATATATAGTGCAATTTATATAAGCAAGAATATAGATACTTATTTATAGGAAAACCATGTTTTAAGGGGAGTGATGCCCCCTACAAAAGAGATAGTTTGGCATAAAAGCCTATCTTTACAAACCCATGTGCGAAAGCCAGTAACTAATTTTCACTGGTTTACACTCTAAGAAGAATTTATAACAATGAGCGTTACATTTGACGATTTTAACCTGCAGCCCGACTTGCTAGACGGAATCCGGTCTATGGGTTATAAGCAAGCTACCCCAATTCAGTCTCAGGCCATTCCACATATTCTAGAGTCAAAAGATTTGATTGCCTGCGCCCAAACCGGTACAGGTAAAACCGCGGCTTTTCTGGTTCCTACCCTTAGTAAGATTGCCGAGGCCAGGTATGACTTCACCAGCACTCTTATTCTGGTACCTACCCGTGAATTGGCGAAGCAGATTGATGACCAGGTAGAAGGGCTCAGCTATTTTACCGGCGCCACTTCCATTGCAATCTATGGCGGTAACAACGCCCAAAACTGGGACCAGCAGAAAAAAGCGCTCACCAGCGGGGCCGATATCATTATTGCAACTCCCGGCCGTTTGATTGCTCACATGCAGATGGGCTACGTAAAGCTGGATAAACTGAAATACCTGATCCTGGACGAGGCAGACAAAATGCTGGACATGGGTTTCATGGATGATCTCATGAAGATCATCTCGCAACTCCCTAAAGAGCGGCAAACGCTTTTGTTCTCGGCTACCATGCCGCCCAAGATCCGGACATTTGCCAAGCAGATCCTGCAGGAACCCGAAGAAATAAGCCTTTCTATCTCCAAGCCTGCCGCCAACATAGACCAGCGCATTTACCTGGTGTATGATAACCAGAAGCTGAAAGTGCTGCAATACATTCTCAAGGATGCCCAGGTACAGTCTATGATTCTGTTCACCTCCCGCAAAAACGCCGTAAACGAGATTGTGCGGGCACTGCAGAAAATGGGATTTGAGGCCGAAGGAATCAGCTCTGACCGCACCCAGGAAGAGCGCGAAGCCACCCTGCAGCGGTTCCGGAACAAACAATTACAGGTATTGGTTGCCACAGATGTGATGTCCCGCGGGATTGATGTAGAGGGCATCAGTCACGTGGTAAACTTTGACGTGCCACAAGACGCCGAAGACTACGTGCACCGCATTGGACGTACCGCCCGCGCCGCTACCTCAGGTACCGCTATCACCTTTGTGAACGAGCAGGACCAGGAGCGCTTGGTGAAAATAGAGAAACTGATTGAGCGCGAACTGCCCAAACTCCCTTTACCCGAAGGAATAGGAGAAGGCCCGGCGTTTGATCCTGTTGCCAATAGCCGCAGAGGTGGCCGTAACCGGGGTGGCGCCTCCTCCGGCAGAGGAGGCCGACCAGGCGGTGAAAGAACCGAAGGCCGCAAAAAAGAAGGCACCCGCAGCAAAGACCGAAACAGGAGAAGAAGCGATAAACCCCGTGGCGAAAATCAAGAGGGTACTTCCCCGGAGGCAGCTACCGCTCCTCGCCCACCCAGAACGGAAGGTCAGCCCCAAGCTACCTCAGCCCCAGACGGAGAAGTAAAGCGGAAAAAGAAACGCCGCAAAAAACCGACTAACAGAAAGCCTTCCGAAGGGAGCCAACCAGCCGCAGCTGCTTCCCCTGCTGAGTAACTAAACATCAATTCTTAAGCTTGAGGGCCGTTTTGAAGCTACTTTACAATAAGTAGCCTCAAAACGGCCCTCAAGTTTTCTGCACCTCTCGATACAAAACTTCACCTATCACATCCCTTAAAGAAGCATCAAGGGAAACACTACACATCCTTCAGAAAACTAAAAACAAGCTATTATGGCCTTCAGCCTGCTTACGGCTGCTTTGCCTCCTCAACTGCGAGGCATATCTATTTTCTGCCCTGTTTTCCAAAACCGGACCTAAAACAGGAAAAGTCCACATTCTTACGGGCTTAAGGAACTACCTGAGTACGTTCTATGCCACCACCTACAGTTTTTACTAAAATTTGATAACTGAATTAAAAAAAGTATTTTAGAACAACTCCCTCTTTCCTACTCCACAGGTACTGGCTTCCAACCAGTTTGCATCTCGGCTGCTTGCGTTTGTTGTGCCACGAACCAACCTTATCTATGGAGTCTGTTCATAAAAAACACTTAGCTAACCTACTTTCCTTTCACCTGAAGGGACTTTGTGTTTAGGCTTTCTCTGACATAGCATGCAGGCAAATTACCTGCATAAAGGCAATCGACTCAACTGCTAACCCATTGTATTTGTGTAGAAACCTGAAGACAGCATACACGCATCAACAATCGCCAGTAAACCAACACCACCCTGGTTGCAATGTTTGTTTGATACTTAACGAAAAGATACCATGCCCGGAAACCGAACAACTGTCAATGCACGTGAATTCACTACCGGAAACAACCGGATACGAGCTATTCTGGCTCAACTGAAAGAAAACATAGAGGGCAAAGAATTCTCTGATGTGGTAGATAGCCAGGGCCTGCAATATGTAGACCTAGTCATGGAAGGAAGCGGCCTGCAGGGCATAGTGCTGCTTGGGTATGTGTATGCTTTGGAAGAGATGGGTATCCGGTTTCTGCAACTAGGCGGCACCTCAGTTGGGGCCATGCAGGCGCTCCTGATGGCCGCGGCCTGTCACCGAAGCGAGAAAACAAGCACCTGGATACTGGAGGAAATAGCCAATTTTGACTTCTGCCAACTCATTGACGGCGACTCTGAGGCCAAAGACTTTCTGGCATCTCTTGCTCAGAATAGAAACTGGTACACGCAACTGCTCAAAACTCCCCAGTTGCTGGAAAGTATCCGGGAAGATTTCGGGCTGAATCCCGGCAATGCCTTGCACCAGTGGCTCAAATCGTTACTCGCCAAGAAGAAAATAGATTCGCTGAAGAAACTAAAAGAGCGCCGCAAGGAAGGGGTAGCTGATCTACATCTCCGGAACTCAACCCGCCCGTACAAGAAATTGAAGGCTGAGCGGCTCGCGTTCATTGCTTTTGAGGTGACAACCCAAACTAAAGCGGTGTTCCCTGAAATGGCCGATCTGTACTGGGCTAACCCAGAGGAAGTAAACCCAGCCGATTTTGTGCGGGCTTCCATGTCGGCTCCCCTCTTCTTTGAGCCCTTCCGGGTAAGGCAACTTCCTTTTGGTGACAAGGCCCTGGAACGATGGCGAAAGGTTGGTTACTACGGCAACGTGCCAGATGAAGTCATCATGGTAGATGGAAGCATGATGTCAGCTTTTCCCATTGATCTCTTCCATGAGCACGGCAAAGTCCCCGTGGCGCCCACTTTTGGAGTTAAGCCAGGCGTAGACCGCAATTCTCCCCAGGTCATCCACAAGGTAACCGATTTTGTCTCTGCCCTTATGGGCTCTACCCGGCAGGTACATGACTTTGATTTTATCCTGCGCCACCCAGATTACAGGCAGTTGGTCCAGTTCTTACCCACCGGAGGCTTCAATTGGCTGGATTTCAACATGAGCAAGACCGATAAGATCAGGCTTTTTGAGATTGGGGTGCAGGGCGCCGCCGATTTCCTGAGAGCGTTCAACTGGAAGAAATACAAACAGTTCAGGGAGACAATTGCCGCCCCTACTTCCCTTCCGCCCCTACCCTTGACTCCTTCTTCCAACTAGGGCAGAAAAGACGAAAGCCGTTTTCAAGCTGTTTCAGAGAAACTAACTTGAAAACGGCTTTCGTCTTTTATCCGGAGAATTCAGGAAACCTACAGGATGGCTTTAGAGAATTATCTATCCAACAAAAGGCCTATTCCCAGTAGCAGAACAAAGCACAGCGTAGAAAGTGCCATTTGCTTTAGGAGAGGGTCCAGCTCAGCGGGGGTTTGGCGGCGCTTCACTTCCTTGCCGTTGAAGAACAGCAAAGGCGCGGAGCCCAGGAAAAGCCAGGGCCAATAGGTGGCATTCTCGCGCACCCAGACAAACACCACCGTGCAGGCTATCCCCGAGAGCAGCAGTAACCAATGGTACCTGCGGGCTCTGAGCGCACCCAGGCGCACGGGAACTGAGCGTTTTCCGGCCAGTTCATCAGATTTCATGTCCCGGATGTTGTTCACGTTCAATACTGCCGCTGAGAAGAAACCCAGGCTGGATGCCGGCAGCAGCAATTCAGAGAAGACACGCTCCGTTTGCAGGAAATAAGTACCTAAAACGCCAACCCAACCAAAGAAAAAGAACACCGAGATATCGCCTAGGCCGGCGTACCCGTAGGGTTTGCTTCCGTTGGTATAGCCAATGGCTGCCCAGATGGCTCCAATTCCTAACGCCAGGAAAAACAGAAACAGGTACAGCCCCGAGGTACCCAAGGCTATCCACAGCAGGCTTATGCCTGAAATGAGAGAAAGGAGGCTGAAAACGATGATGGCGGCCCGCATCTGCCCCGGCGAGATCTGCCCGGCCTGCACGGCACGTTTGGGTCCTTCGCGGTGCTGACTGTCGGCGCCGTGCTTGCTGTCGCCGTAATCGTTGGCCAGGTTAGAAAGGATTTGCAGGAACAGGGTGGTGAGTACGCAGAGCAGCAGCACCGGCCACCGGGAAAGATGATCGGCGGCGGCCAGGAAACCGCCCATGCCTATGCAAGACAAAGAAAGGGGCAGCGTGCGTAACCGGAAAGTCGATACCCACGTGCCCGCTGTTGGCTTTTTCTGAGCCGTTACTTTTAGATTCACTTACAACTATTAGCTATTAATGTCACGCAGCAACTCCTCGCCCAGAGGAGAAACTTTAGAAGGATAGAACTTCAGGAGTTTTCCGTCTTCGCTGATCAGGTATTTGCAGAAATTCCAGGTGGGTGCCTGGGTGTTGGTTCCGTTGTTTTCTTTGCTGGTGAGCCACTTGTACAAAGGTTGCTGCTCTGCCCCTATCACTGATGCTTTCTGGAACAGCGGGAAGGTTACCCCAAAATTCTTCTGGCAGAATTGCGCGATCTCTTCATTGGAGCCTTTTTCCTGGTTCCCGAAGTCGTTGGCCGGGAAACCCAACACCACTACTTTGTCGCCGTGCAGTTTGTGGAGTTTCTCCAGGTCTGCGTACTGCGGCGTGTAGCCGCACTCAGACGCCACGTTCACAATAAGCAGTTTCTTGCCTTTGAATTTCTGGAGACTGGTATCTTTTCCGTCAATGGTTTTCAACGGAATGTCATAGATAGAAGAGGCGGTAGCTGTTTCCATGGTGGTAGAAGTTTGAGTGTCTTTTGTGGGGGCTGCCGGTGTAGAGCAGGCCAGTAACAAGGACAAAGAGCAATAGGTAAAGAGCTGTAGCATACTTATAAGAGGTTAGATCTTTCTTAACCGCGTTTTACTTTTTTTGTTTTTACTTTACTTCCAAAGCAACTTCGGAAAGCGATTTAGGCCAGTTTACTGAAAACCAGCCTAAAAACAATCCTCTCTCACGTGCTTTTCCTTCTACTCAGAAACCTGTTTGCCTACATTCTTTCCGGAACCTCAATGCCCAGCAAGCCCATCATCAGCTTCAGGGTTCTGGCTACCTGCGCCGACAAGGCAATCCGGAAGCTCAATACCTGTGGATTTGCCTCCTGGAATATGGGCACCTCGGTGTAGAAACGGTTGTAGGCTTTCGCCACGTCAAAAGCATACTGCGCAATGATAGACGGAGCATAGTTACGGGCCGCATCGGCAATAATAGTGTCTGCATAGTTGAGCAGAACCAATGCCTCGCGCTCTGTCTCGTGCAGGTTCTCCACTCCGGCAAAGGTTTCTACGGTAGAACCGATGTTCAATTCATTGGCTTTCCGCAGAATGGCCGCAATCCGGGCGTGGGTGTACTGAATGAAAGGACCGGTGTTGCCTTTGAAATCGATGGACTCCTCGGGATTGAAAAGCATCCGTTTCTTTGGATCCACTTTCAACAGGAAGTACTTCAACGCGCCCATAGCCAGGGTATGGTAGAGTTTCTGCGCCTCTTCCGGTGTAAAGCCTTCAATCTTACCCAGTTCATCTGTTTTCTGGTGGGCGGTGTCAATCATCTCGTCCACCAGTTCATCGGCGTCCACCACCGTTCCCTCCCGCGATTTCATTTTGCCGCTGGGCAGGTCTACCATGCCATAAGACAAGTGGTAAATGCCGTCGGCGTACGGTTTCTGCAGCTTCTTCAGGATGGCTTTAAGCACCTGGAAATGGTAATTCTGTTCATCGGCCACCACGTAAACAGACTGATCGTAGTGGAAATCCTGGTATTTGAGTTCGGCGGTGCCTAAGTCTTGCGTGATGTACACCGAGGTTCCATCGGCGCGGAGCACCAGTTTCTCGTCCAGGCCTTCCTCTGTGAGGTCAATCCAAATTGATCCGTCAGGCTTTTTGAAAAACACGCCTTTTTCCAGGCCTTCCTCCACGCGGTCCTTGCCTAGCAGATAGGTGCCTGACTCATAGTAGAACTTGTCAAAGTCTACGCCTATGTTTTTATAGGTGGCGTTGAAGCCCTCGTACACCCAGCCGTTCATTTTCTCCCACAGCGCGATGGTAACCGGGTCATGCTGCTCCCATTTCTGGAGCATCTCCTGGGCTTCCAGCATAAGCGGGGCCTGCTTTTTCGCCTGCTCTTTGTCCACGCCCTGGGCTACCAGTTGGTCAATCTCCTGCTTATAGGCTTTGTCAAACTCCACGTAGTACTTGCCCACCAAATGGTCGCCTTTGACGCCGGAGCTTTCCGGGGTTTCGCCGTTCCCAAACTTCTCGTAAGCAATCATGGACTTACAGATATGGATACCGCGGTCGTTCACCAGGTTGGCTTTAACCACATCGTACCCGGCTGCTTTCAGGATCTCGGCCACCGAGAAACCTAAGAAGTTGTTCCGCAGGTGACCCAGGTGCAGGGGTTTGTTTGTGTTGGGGGAAGAGTACTCCACCACCACGCGCTGTTTCTGGCCTGTTTCTGCCAAATCAGCCGCAGAACCAGAAACCTGCTCCGCGAACTGCTGCAGCCACACGCTGTCTTTGATCTCAATGTTCAGGAAGCCTTTTACCACGTTAAAGCCCGCTACCTGCGGCGCATTCTGCACCAAAGACTCCCCAATGGCCTGGCCAATCTGCTCAGGACCTTTGCCCAGGGCTTTGGTCAGCGGGAAAGTGACAAACGTAAAGGTACCGGCAAACTCCTTGCGGGTTGGCTGCAGGTTTATCTGTTCTGCCGGGAGGGCATGCTGAAAAGTATCTTGTAAGGCCTGGCTCAGCGCCTGGGCTATCTGGGATTCAAGTTGTTTCATCTGTAATTAAGCAGTAGGCGCCGTCTGAGCCTCCTGGGCCAAACGGTTCTGAATAGCTTCAGTGGTGTATTCTAATATATCAAAGGCGTTTTGCGCCATGGTGTTCTCCGCATCCAGGGTAGGGTTGATTTCTACCATCTCAAAGCACACTACTTTGGGGCTGCTTACCAGGTGGTAGCACAGCTGCCTGGCCTGTTCTACGTTCAAGCCCACTTCTACCGGGGTGCCAGTTCCCATAGAGAACTTGGAGTCCAGGCTGTCCACGTCAAAGGACACATATATGATATCGCAGTCACGCAGGCGGTAAAGGGCTTCTTCTGCTACCTGCTCCACTCCTTTGGCAAGCACCTCGGGGTACGTGAAGTTCTTGATATTGTGCTTGTCAAACAGGTACACCTCAGGCTTCTCGTAGCTGCGGGTTACAATATAGACAATGTGGTTGTGGGTGATTTTGGGTTCATCGGTACCCACGCGTTTGAGGGCTTCCCAGAAGAAAATGGTTTCGGGGTCCGGATCGTTGGTTTTGCAGTCCAGATTGTCCTCGGCCAGGGAAGCTGCCAGCGGCATACCGTGCATGTTCCCAGACGGGGTAGTGTAGGGCGAGTGGATATCGGCGTGCGCGTCTACCCAAATAACACCCAGCGTTTTGTCTGGGTACATGGCCTTGATGCCCGCAATAGTGCCCCCGGCATTAGAATGATCTCCTGCTAACACCAACGGGAACATTCCTAGCTCTAATGTTTGTTCAACAGTGTTGCTGATGCGTTTATACGTCTGCAGAATGCTGTCAATGTACTTGGCATGTGGGAAGAGGTTCTTCTCAAACATAACGTCATTGAAATTAGGCACTTCTACAGAGGTGAAGCGTTTGAAGTAGTCTGAACCTTTGTTCAGGCATGCGATCTTGAGGGCGTCCACGCCCAAACTAGCTCCTCGCTTACCTGCCCCTAGCTCGGATTTTACTTCTATCAGTCGGATCTTTTTCATGCGAAACGGAAACTAGTTTTTGCAAAGATGGTAAAATACAAGCAATATTGCACGTTACCCGCTTTGGGTAAGCCTTTACATTCTAATGGATAAATACACCGATCTCATTCACCAAACCTTTGATTTCCCAACCGAGGAATTCAACGTAGTAAACAACGAACTCTTTTTCAACGGCATCCCCATGATGGACCTGGTAAAGCAATACGGAACTCCGTTGCGCCTTACCTACCTTCCTAAAATCAGCTCCCAGATTCAGAAAGCCAAGATCCTGTTCAAGGAGTCAATGGAGAAGCTGAATTACCAGGGCACATATACGTATTGCTACTGCACCAAATCTTCCCACTTCTCTTTTGTACTGGAAGAGGCGCTCAAGAATGACATCCATATAGAAACCTCGTCTTCGTATGACATGCCTATCATCAGGGCTTTATACGAAAAAGGCAAGGTAGACAAAGATGTATTTGTGGTGTGCAACGGGTTCAAGCGGGAATTGTACCGTGACCATATCACCTCCATGATCAATGACGGTTTCAGAAACGTGACACCGGTTTTGGATCACTTGGGTGAGATTGACCACTACGAGCAATTTGTGAACGGCGAGTGCCAGGTTGGAATCAGGTTAGCGTCTGACGAAGAGCCTAAATTCCAGTTCTACACCTCCCGTCTGGGCGTGAACTACAATGATGTAGTAAGTCTTTACGAGAACCGGATCAAGAACAATCCTAAGTTCAAGCTGAAGATGCTTCACTACTTCATTAACACGGGTATCAAGGATACTTCTTACTACTGGTCTGAACTGAGCCGTTTTGTGCACAAGTACTGCGAAGTGAAGAAGCTGTGCCCTGAGCTGGATACCATTGATATTGGGGGCGGTTTCCCAATCAAAACGTCTATCCAGTTTGATTACAACTACCGGTACATGATTGAGGAGATTCTGCGCACCATCCAACGTATCTGTAAGGAGGAAGGCGTGCAGGAGCCCAACATCTTCACCGAGTTCGGGATCTACACCGTGGGTGAAAGTGGCGCACACATCTACTCTATTCTGGACACCAAGCTGCAGAACGACAAAGAGCTGTGGTACATGATTGACGGTTCGTTCATCACCAACCTGCCAGATACCTGGGCTCTGAACCAGCGGTATATTCTGTTGGCTTTGAATAACTGGGACAAGAACTACCAGCGTTTGAACCTGGGCGGTCTCACCTGCGACAGCCAGGACTACTATAACTCTGAGATGCACTCGTTCCAGGTGTTCTTGCCCAAGATCCAGAAAGAGCAGGAAGAGCCGCAGTACATTGGGTTCTTCCATACAGGAGCGTACCAGGAAAGCTTAAGCGGATACGGCGGAATCAAGCACTGCCTTATTCCGGCGCCTAAGCATGTGATTATTGACCGTGAGGAAGATGGTTCCCTGAAATCTTGGGTATTTGCCGAAGAACAGGACGTGGAATCTATGCTACAAATACTAGGGTACAAGGGTTAAGAAATATTTTTCTAAATATTCATCAATCCTAAACAAAAACCGTAGATTTGAAGTAGAATACCTCAAATGTTGTACAATAATTATATGAAGAACCTATTCCTACTAGCTTCTATTTGTATGTTGGGCTTTGCATCCTGTAAATCCTCTACTTGCCCTGCGTACTCACAAAAATCTGACCGCTCGGCGGAGCAAAAAGTAATGGTGAAAGCTGATGCCAATGCTCCTGCAGCCAGCAGAGTGAACGGATAACGTTCTTCTGAACCATAAAAACCTACCTTGGGAACCGGAAGCTTACTTCCGGTTCTTTTTTTGCGCTTTCAGCAGCGTTTCAGATAAGCAACTGAAAGAGGGTTTCTCCTCCGTTTCGGTGGTGTTTTGGGTAAAAGAGCCAGAAAACAGCTTTTGGTTTTCTTTTGAAAGCAACCACGCCCTAGACTTTTACCTGGCTGTTAATAATCCACTCGGCGGCGGCCAAAAGATCTTGTTGTTGGTGAATATACGTTCCTGCTGGGTGAGGCCCCACCAAAACTCCCGTAACACCGCATTTAGCCGCTGCTTCAATATCGCGGGGTTGATCACCTACCAGCCAACAGGCAGCAGGTTCCAGGTTAAATCTTGCAATGGCCCTTTCCAGCATCAGGCTGTTAGGTTTTCTTGAGAGCGACTCTGAATGCGAGGGATGACCGGGAGCCATGTAGAGGGCATCTAGGGCGTTTCCGCAGGCGGCCTGCAGTTTCTCATGACAGGCCAGGACATCTGCTTTGGTGTACAATCCTTTTGTGATGCCCGCCTGGTTGGTGACTACAATCAGGTGATAGCCATGCTGCTTCAGGAGCTTCAACGCTTCTGGTACACCGGGGCACACCTCAAAATCCAGGGTTTTCCAGGTGTAATCCCCTCTTTCCACATTCAATACCCCATCGCGGTCCAGGAAAACCGCCTTGTTTTTTATAAGTGAGTTTTGGCTTTGCATTGTTCAAAAATACGTAGAAAGAGACAGGCAATGCACCTAAAAGTGTTTTTTACCTATTTTCTCCTGAACAGGTGTAAAACGAGTTGGCTTGTTCTGCGTACTAGTTTCATCACACATATTGTCCCCCCCATGCGCGTAGCCATTATTGGAGCAGGTATTTCAGGATTGGCATTGGCTTACTATCTCCAGAAGCTAGGGGTACGCTATGACCTTTTTGAATGTAACACCGAAGTGGGCGGGGTGATCAAAAGCAGACGCCAGGGAGCCTACCAACTGGAGTTTGGTCCGCACTCGCTGCAAATGAACGAGGAACTGCAGGAACTGATAGAGGAACTCAAACTAGAGGACCAGGTCATCAGGCCTGCCACCAAAAGCCAGGACCGTTACATCAGGAAAGACGGAGAATATTACTGCATCCCCTCTTCTCCCCGCCGGCTGCTCCTGAACGATTTTTTCCATTGGCGTACCAAACTTAAAATAACTCAGGAAACCACTCTGCCGCCCCAGGAAATCCCCGAGGAAACGGTCAGCCATTTTTTCAAGCGAAGGTTTGGGCAGGAAGTAGTGGATTACCTGGTAAAGCCCATGGTGGCCGGAATCTGCGCCGGTGACCCAGACAAGCTGCTGCTGGAGAAAACCTTTCCGGCGTTGAAAGAACTGGAGCGAACGCACGGCTCGGTACTGAAAGGGCTGGACCTGCATAAGGATATTCCCCGCGGGCAGATCTTTTCCTTAGAACAGGGCTTACAGTCGCTTCCTAAAGCCATTGGATCCAAGCTCATTTCCCTGCACCTTGACCATAAGGTGGAGATGATCCACAAAACCAAAGGCAAATACCTGCTGAGCATCCAGCATGACGTGGAAGGCTTGGCCGATGTGGAATTTGATGCCGTAGTTGTCGCTCTACCTGCCCACGCTGCTGCAGAATTATTGGACTACACCATGCCTGGTTTTGCGGCTGCTCTCCAGAACGTGACTTACGCGCCTTTGACCGTTGTGCATACGGCTTACAGGAAGCATTCGGTAGGGTTCCCGTTGGATGGGTTTGGCGCTTTGCATCCGCAGAAAGATCAGCCTTTCAGTTCTGGCAACATCTGGAACAGTTCTCTTTTCCCCAGAACCTGCCCGGATGACGAGGTGCTGTTTTCCTCCTTTGTGGGAGGAAGCCAGGCCCCGGAACTGGCCAACCTACCTGATGCCGACATTTTCCTTCAGGTGCACCAGGAACTGAAAGAGAACTATTCCATTTCTTCCAATATGCCGGTGTTTCAGCATTGCTACCGGTGGCCCACCGGGTTGCCACAGGCAGATATGTTCATCACCGATGTGCATCAACTGGCCGAAATTGTGGAAGAGGACTGTCTCTACTCCTGCTCCAACTGGATTGCCGGCACCTCTGTGCCAGACTGTGTGAAGTACGCCAAACAACTTGCGCAAAAAATATATTCGAGGCGGATTTCTCTCCTTTAAAGCCTTATCGGTTATATTTGGGGGATGAAAGAGTCTGTGGTGGTCATCCCGACCTACAATGAAATAGAAAACATTGAAGCAATTATTAGAGCTGTTTTCTCCCTTCCACACCCTTTCCACCTTCTTATTGTTGACGATAACTCCCCAGACGGCACTGCCCAGGAAGTAATGCGTCTGCAGACCGAATTCACCGATCGTCTTTTTCTGGAGCAACGTAAAGGCAAACTAGGACTAGGCACTGCCTACATACACGGTTTCAAATACGCCCTGCGTAACGGCTATCAATACATCTTTGAGATGGACGCCGATTTCTCCCACAACCCCAATGACCTGATGCACTTGTACCATGCCTGCGCGGATGAAGGCTATGACCTGGCTATTGGGAGCCGGTACAGCAGCGGGGTGAACGTGGTGAACTGGCCCATGAGCCGGGTGCTCCTCTCCTACTTTGCCAGCCGGTACGTACGCCTGATTACGGGCATGCCTATCCATGATGCCACCGCCGGATTCAAGTGCTATACCCGTCGGGTTCTGGAAACCATCAACCTGGATAGGATTCGGTTCATTGGCTATGCTTTCCAGATTGAGATGAAGTTCCTGACTTTTAAATATGGGTTCAGGATCAAGGAAGTTCCCATCATCTTCACTGACCGGACCAAAGGCCAATCCAAGATGAGCAAAGGAATCATCAAAGAAGCTTTTCTGGGCGTGATTCAGATGAAACTGGGAAGCTATTTCCGTCAGTTTTCCCGCTAAGGCTTAGCTCCTGTTTCTGAGCTACTTTCAGGAGAATAGCGGCAAAACGGGGACTCAGTTCCCCAGCTTTTTCATGGTTTTGCGGTTGTTTAGGTGTATCTTTCAACTTTTACTTCAAGGCAGTACGTAGGTTTTGCATGAAAACAACTGCAGCAATCAAGTACTGCTAACACCTAAAAATTCCGTAAGCATAGTGAAAACAGATATCATGTTCTGGGTGGGTTTCAACGCCTTCGTCCTGATCCTGCTGGCGTTGGATCTCTTTGTGTTCCACCGTAAAACGCACGTAGTTAAAATAAAAGAAGCGCTTCTTTGGAGCTGCTTCTGGATCGCGCTGTCTTTGGTCTTCAACGTTTTTATCTACTATTGGAGAGGCAGCGGACCAGCCCTGGAATTCCTTACCGCTTATCTTATTGAGAAGTCGCTGAGCGTTGATAACCTCTTCGTGTTTATCATGATCTTCAGCTACTTCAAGGTACCTTCCAAATA
Organism: Sabulibacter ruber; assembly: GCF_017355955.1. Lineage (GTDB taxonomy): Bacteria > Bacteroidota > Bacteroidia > Cytophagales > Hymenobacteraceae > Nibribacter > Nibribacter ruber_A. Next base: position 629,995 of record NZ_JAFFID010000003.1, read on the forward strand.
CCAGCATAAAATTCTGTTTTGGGGAGTACTGGGGGCTTTGTTCTTCAGGGCGGTATTCATTTTGGTGGGGGTTGCGCTACTAGCCAAATTCCACTTCATTGTGTATATCCTGGGAGGGTTTCTGATCTTCACCGGTATTAAGATGGCTACTTCCTCTGGAGATGATGAAATTGACCCGGAGGCGAACCCGGTGGTGAAATTCGTGAGCCGTTACATGCCCATCACCAACAAGCATCATGAAGACAAGTTCTTCGTGAAACTGGATAAAACAGTTTTTGCAACTCCTCTCTTCCTGGTGCTTATCATGGTGGAAACCACCGATATTGTATTTGCCGCTGACTCTATCCCAGCAATTCTGGCCATTTCAAAAGACCCGTTCATTGTGTACACGTCCAACGTGTTTGCTTTGCTGGGCTTACGGGCACTCTATTTTGCCTTGGCTGGTATCATGCAGTTATTCCATTACCTGCATTATGGCCTTTCCCTGATTCTGGTGTTTATTGGCGTGAAGCTGGTTATCTCAGAATTCTACCACATGAACATGCTCCTTGCTCTGGGAGTGGTTGCCTTTATTCTCACGGCTTCTGTAATTCTGTCTCTTGTCTTTCCTAAGAAAGACTCTAAGGTACTTCCTTTACCAGGCCAGGAAGAAGAAACCCAGGCTTAGTTCTAGCACTCAACAGAACGCCTCCCTTGTTTTAAGGCTCGTTTCATGAAAACAGACCTAAAACAAGGGAGGCGTTCTTTTTTAACTGGCTAATTAGTTTCAATAGAAATGGGTTAGCCTATCTAGTAGCTATACTTTTAAATCTACTTCAATAATTCGCTTTAAAGGCTTTAGATAATTGGTAAGGTTTATCCCTCATTGAGTAGAGAAGGTGAAGTATCTTATCATCACCTTGAATCCATTCACGCTATAAAGAAAAAGGCCGCCTTTTTACAAAGGCGGCCTTTTCTGTTTTTATGCTATTTTTTAAAAATCAAGTAAATCTATAGGAGCGAGCATTTCCATGGTATCGGCAACCTGGGTAGTGGTATCCGGTTTAGGGATGATGAAGCTTCCTGCTCTACCGTTCAGATTAACATACGGCGACACGCTGGCATGCTCAGATGGAGAAATCAAGCCCCGCTTCAACATATTCCCGCTGATCAGCTTAAAGAAGTAGCGCGGATAGGCTCTGAGTTCACCGTAGGAGTTGAAGTAAGTTCTATACTGCTTTGGTTTAGGTACAATACTCGCCAAGAAGAGGCTTTCTTCAAACGTAAGCTCACTTGGCTCTTTTGAGAAATAGAACCTGGCCGCTTCCTTAACCCCGTAGACGTTTGGTCCCCACTCAATGATGTTCAGGTATACCTCGTACATCCGTTCTTTCGGCGTGAGCCGCAGGTTCTCAATAATCCATACAATCAGGGCTTCCTCCACCTTTCTGGTGATGGTTTTCTTTCTGGTCAGGAACGCATTCTTCACCAGCTGCATGGAAATGGTACTACCACCCCGTACAAAGGAATTCTCTTTGATGTTGGTGATAAGCGAATGCCTGAACGCCCCGTCATGGAACCCTTTGTGGGTAAGGAACCGAGGGTCCTCGGCGGTCATGATAGCATATTTCAGATGGTCAGGTATCTGGTTGTACGGAGTGAAATTAGGGTTAGAAGGACCCACCTGGAAGGTTCTTACCACTTTTCCCTTTTCGTACACCGAGTGCGTGAATTCCTGGTTCAGTTTACGCAGGTCATTCGGTCCGAAATCAGTGATGTTGAAATTAGTGGCATCCAGATCTGATTCAAACCTCAGGCTGTCTACCTGCGCCATATCCACATAGAAATTCATGTGGTACTTAAAGCTACCGGTTGCCTTCACTCCCTGGAACGTGTCAAATAGGCCTGGAGGCATGGAGGCAAACAGGTCATTTGCCGGAATCTCAGGTGAGTCAATTTTTATCCCTATTTTCCGATTTGGCCGAGTTTCGTACGTCAGTTGGGGATAGAATACCGCTTTATTAATGCGCACCTCAGATTCAGGCTCAAGTGCATAATAATGATCCCCCAAGGTGATTTTATACTTCATTGCCCCGTTCTGAACGGTAACATTCTCATCAGCGATTTTAGGGTGATTCAAAACTAGGCCATAGGCGCTAGACTCCCCTTTGATGGTAAGTTGATTGTTCTTGTACTCTTTATCGGTGATACTGAGGCTAAGCGTATCAAACCGCATGGTGGCTCCAAACTTCTGCTCAATGTAGGGTACCTCTATGCCCGCAGACTTGCCATCACCATACATCTTAGCCGATAACAAATACTCGTCTGGATCAATCAAGCCTTTTACAAACATGGTGTTAGTGACCGCTTCGGTGGTAATGGTCATACGGGCATCTATTTCCCCATCCTCCATTACCATGGTGGGTAACTGCATGTCAATAAGACGACCATCGCTCTTGAACACGATTCCAAGATCCCGGAAGTTTACCCCATCGGGTACATTCTCAAAAGCAGTTTCAATCAAACGGTTCAGCAGAGTACCATAGTTAGGCTTTTCAGCTGTTGTGTCGGCAGGTTCGTCACTGGCCTTCTTCCGGTACAGAAAGGAAAAGTTATCGGTACTGTCTTGTTTGAAAGCAGTGATGGAGCCATTAGCCATGTCAAACTGCTTAAAAACCATTCTTCCTAGGAAAAGAGACCGGAAACTCACGGTTGCTTCTACAGTATCAATCTGCAACAGTTTAGGTTGGTCAATTGGCTGTAGAGCAATATTGGTCACCAGAACAGTATTCAGGTCAACAAACTGAGCATTTCCAATCTGCAGTTTAGCCGGATACTTAGTTTCTACCTTCTTAATGACTTTTGCTACCGCATATTTAAGTATTCGCTCGCGGTTAAGCAGGAAAGCAACGAAACCAATTACCAGCAGGGTAGCAAACACTCCCCCCCCGATAAAAAACTTCTTTTTATTCCTTACAAAGAAATCTGTGAACTTAGACAAGGTACAATTCTATGTTAGTTGTAACATGGAGCCTGTTGATAACTTTACTCCAACTTGCAAAAGTAATGCATTCCCTGACACATAAAAACAGCGGGGAATGCAACTGGGTAAATACGTGAAGTATAAAGTAAAGTTCAACCTATCAAACACAAGAAAACTGGGTTTAAGTTCGCTTTCCTAGAGGATATGAAGTTCCTTTATATCTTTGAGTAAAATCTATTTCTATGAATTTATCTGCGCTTACAGCTATTTCACCTATAGACGGAAGATACCGTTCACAAGTACAGGAACTGGCTCCTTATTTCTCTGAATTTGGTTTGATACGCTACCGGGTTCTGGTAGAAGTTGAATACTTTATTGCGCTTTGCGAACTCCCCTTACCTCAATTAACCAGCGTAGATGCTTCTTTATTCTCCTCTATGAGAAACATCTATGAAGCCTTCACAGAAGCAGACGCCCAAGCTATAAAGGAAATTGAGAAGGTTACCAATCATGATGTAAAAGCAGTTGAGTATTTTCTTAAGGATAAATTTGATGCTTTAGGTTTAAGTAAACAGAAGGAGTTTATCCACTTTGGATTGACTTCTCAAGACATAAACAATACAGCTATTCCACTGTCTTTAAAAGAAGCTGTACAGAACCACATTGTACCTGCCTTTGAAGGATTGAAGAATACCCTTTCTGACCTGGCTCAAACCTGGAAAGATATTCCCATGCTTGCCCATACCCATGGCCAGCCAGCTTCACCCACTAAATTGGGGAAAGAAGTACAGGTTTTTGTGGAAAGATTAGAGCAGCAGTTACTCTTACTGAACCAGGTGCCTTATGCAGGAAAGTTTGGGGGAGCCACGGGTAATTTCAACGCGCACCATGTGGCGTATCCACCGTTGGACTGGGTTGCCTTCGGTAACAGGTTCCTAAGTGAGAAACTTGGTCTTACCAGAAGCCAGGTCACCACACAAATAGAGCATTATGATCATTTAGCAGCATTGTTTGACAATATCAAACGCCTAAACACTATTCTGATTGATTTTGCGAGAGACGTGTGGCAATACATCTCAATGGGTTATTTCAAACAGAAGATCAAAGAAGGAGAGGTAGGATCTTCTGCCATGCCGCATAAAGTAAACCCAATTGACTTTGAGAATGCAGAGGGTAACTTAGGGATGGCGAATGCTCTTTTACATTTCTTATCAGAGAAGCTTCCGGTTTCAAGGCTACAAAGAGACTTAACAGATTCAACAGTGCTTAGAAACCTTGGTGTACCTCTGTCTCATACCTTGCTAGCGACAAAATCACTGCAGAAAGGAATCGGTAAGCTCCAACTTAACCAACATGCCCTAAACAAACACTTAGAAGAGAACTGGGCAGTAGTTGCAGAGGCAATCCAAACAATCTTGAGACGAGAGGCATACCCTTCACCCTATGAAGCGTTAAAGAGCCTCACACGTACCAATACACACATTACCGCAGAATCTATTAAGGACTTTATAGAAACCTTGAATGTGAGCGAAGAGATAAAAGCCGAGCTCCGTGTAATTACTCCGTCTACTTACACAGGTGTAGACCTTTACTAATAATCAAGCCCTGAAACAAAAAAGGGAGAGCCAGTTTAGCTCTCCCTTTTTTGTTTCAGGGCTTGATCAATTTTACTAGCTATGGCAATAGGCAGTATCTATTATTACAGCATTCGTTTAGCATTCAGCTCAGGGACAATAATCAACCTTCATGAAAACTAGTTTATAGATGATTTTACCAAAATAGCCCATAAACACAAAGGAATATAAAATACAAATTGTAATTCCAAGGACCCCTAAACGCAGAGCGCCCCTCTTCGTTTCTGAAGGGGGGCGTCTTTATAAAGGGGGGTTGGCGGCGACCTACTCTCCCGCGTGTGACCGCAGTACCATCGGCTCGGCGG
>NZ_JAFFID010000040.1 GCF_017355955.1 Sabulibacter ruber
TCAGGAGGGTGGGGGCTTACTTGACCGCGATGTCGTAGCCGAAATGCTGGACACTGAGCTTCGAGACCACGCCGTCCTTGGTGGACTCCTGGATGGCCTTGTCGAACAGCGCCTTCAGGTCGGCGTCGGCCTTGCGCACGCCGTGACCGATGCCCTCGCCCAGCACGCCGCGCGCGAAGTCCGGAGCGAAGCGGGCCATCTTGCCCTCGTTCGCCTTGGCGATGGCCTGCACCGCCGAGCGGTCGCCGAAGATGGCGTCGAGGCGGCCGGCGTTCAGGTCGATGCCGGCGTTGTCCAGCTTGTCGTAGCTGCGCACCTGCACGTCCGGCAGGTACTTCTCCATGAAGTTCGCCTGGATGGTCGAGAC
>NZ_JAFFID010000041.1 GCF_017355955.1 Sabulibacter ruber
GGTACTTGCGTTGCCGCAGCTTGGTGAAGCGCCACAGCTCACCGGCCTTCTTCATCGCCCTGGTGGCACTCGGGTAAGCGGCGTTCTTGTCCACCGTGACGGTGCGTGGGTTCACGGTGTGGGCCTGCTTCAGGACCTTGCGGAAGAAGCGCCGGGCGGCCGCGGCATCACGCTTGGCGCTGAGAAGAAAGTCGACCGTCTGCCCACGTGCATCGACGGCGCGGTACAGGTACATCCAGCGGCCCTTCACCTTCACGTAGGTCTCATCGACGCGCCAGGAGCCGGTTGTCATCCGGAGGTGCGGCCGAATGCGTTTGTCTAGCTCTGGGGCATAGGCCTGGATCCAGCGGTAGAGCGTCG
>NZ_JAFFID010000042.1 GCF_017355955.1 Sabulibacter ruber
CTGCCTCCAATTCTTGTACCTGGGAGCCCTCTGGACGAGCCGATTCTCTTAGACGGGTGGGTTATTGGCGGTGGTACAGGATGGGGAGATGTTTATACGCCAGGGACCAACGACGGACAAGTCGTTGGCGAGGCACTTGTGTTCTTCAACGAAGTTCACAAAGCCAATGTAACGAACACACTCGGGATGGAGTGGACCAACGGTTTCTTGAGCAGCCTTCAGCAGATCTCTCCAAACATCATTGAAACCGCATCAAGGACCATTGAAAGCGCCTTCAAAGCGTTCATGTACGCTGATCAGGTAGCTCAGACTAACGATGTCACAGCACTTACAGTAATTCGTGATATTGGTCAATGGTT
>NZ_JAFFID010000043.1 GCF_017355955.1 Sabulibacter ruber
GAGCTGCGCCAGGGTTCGGCGCTCCATCTCGTCTCCATACCCCATGACCACTCTCGTTTGGTCTCCGGTCCGGATAGCAACAGGGAGCGCGGCCCATGAGCGCGCCGGAAAGATCCTCGGGGACCCTTTGGGGACGGGCGAGCTTCAGAAACCGTCCTTCAGCTCGGACAGGCTGGGCTGCTTGCGGTCCTTGTCGGAGAGCAAAGCCTTTTCGGCGGAAACGGGCCACTCGATACCCAGTTCGGGGTCATTCCACAGCAGGCCCCGATCGTGCTCGGCCGAATAGAAGTTGGTGACGTTGTAGATGACCTCGGTGTCAGGATGGAGCGTGCAGAAGCCATGGGCGAAGCCGAT
>NZ_JAFFID010000044.1 GCF_017355955.1 Sabulibacter ruber
CGACGCCGGCGGAACCGGTCAAGCCCGGCGCGGTTTATCCGGTCATCGAGTTCGAGCGGGTCACCGTCCGCTACGGCAAGGATGCCGGCGCGACGCAGGCCCTCGCCGAGAGCAGCTTCCACATCGACAAGGGCGACTTCATCGCGTTGGTCGGCCCGTCCGGCTGCGGCAAGTCCACGCTCCTGCGCCTGATCGCCGGGCTGGAGGATGTGTCGTCCGGCACCATCAGCATCGACGGGAAGGACGCCACCCGCCTGCCGCCGGCCGGGCGCGGGCTGGCCATGGTGTTCCAGTCCTACGCGCTCTACCCGCACATGACCGTGCGCAACAACATCGCCTTCCCGCTGAAGA
>NZ_JAFFID010000045.1 GCF_017355955.1 Sabulibacter ruber
TTCCCGCGAAAGCGGGAATCCAGTGTTCCCGAAGCGAAACCGTTGGAAACCCTGGATCCCCGCGTCCGCGCATGGGCGCTAACTTTTGCATGTTCGTTCGCTCGACCGAAGCCCACGCCATCCCTCTTCGTCATTCCCGCGAAAGCGGGAATCCAGTCCTTCCCGTAGCGAACCCTTTGGAAACTCTGGATCCCCGCGTCCGCGGGGATGACGGTGGAAGGTGGTCGGAACCTTGCTTTGGTCGATCAACCCTCAAAGTTAGCGCCTATGCGCGGAAGCGGGGATCCAGAACTTCGGACGGCGTGCAATCTGCGGGAAGCCTCGATCCCCCCTTTCGCGGGGATGACGGG
>NZ_JAFFID010000046.1 GCF_017355955.1 Sabulibacter ruber
GGCGGTGAACACGCTGCGGCATCTGTTCGTAACCCTTGATCCTGATGTCCTGGAGGCGGCCTTTCGCCGTCACGCTCGTCAGCTGGACAGCGCCCATGCAGCGGACGGCAGGCGCACCGTTGCACTCGATGGCAAGATGCTGCGTGGCAGTTTCGACCATCTGCACGACCGCACCACCACGCATGTGCTGAGCGCATTCGCCAGCGACGCCGCGCTGATCCTGGCCCATCGGGAGGTTTCTGCCACACCGGAGGAGATCGGCGGTGTGCAGGCCCTCATGGCCGAGCTCGGCGTGAGCAGAGGGGTATCGCACCGAACTGTGATATACCCCAGGCTATAATCACAGC
>NZ_JAFFID010000047.1 GCF_017355955.1 Sabulibacter ruber
TTCTGCCGCAACATGGGGTTTATCACATCGCATAGCATGCCATTGCGCCTTAGCAACTGGGTAATAAATCCCTACATCAAGGTAGCTTGATATTCTTTGCTCCATTTGCTTTTTGCTAAGCTTATCAAGCTCTTGCGCAGAGATGTCGCTTGAACAGAAACAGAACAATAAGACTATGACAGCGCAGTGCTTTAGCATGGCGGGTCCTCTATGATTCGGCTGCGTAAATTAGAAATTTATCAATTCTCCGTCAATCGGAAGCTTAGAGAAGCCTACCGCAAACGCAGTGGCGTGCGAAAGATCGTAAACACACTAACCCGGCGCATGTAGGTGGCTAAGATCCA
>NZ_JAFFID010000048.1 GCF_017355955.1 Sabulibacter ruber
TCGCGAAGATCGACATCAGCCGCGGCAGGCGCGCCACCGGAGTGGCGTAGTCAGGATCGGTGATCCATTCCGGCTTGCCGATGACCTGGCAGATCTTCGCCCAGACCGGCGCCTGCGCGATGAAGTAGATGTAGGCGTTGGGATCGGTCTCCCAGCCCTTGCACTTCAGGATCCAGCCCGGCTGGCCGCCGCCCGACGCATTGCCGGCGCGCGGCACCGTGTCGCCGAAGGTGCCGTTCGGGTATTGCGGGAATTCCTTCAGCGGGCCGCGGGCGAGGCGCTGCTGGTCGCGCAGCTTGACGCGGCAGAGGTTCAGCACCGAATCCTGCATCGCCGCCAGCACC
>NZ_JAFFID010000049.1 GCF_017355955.1 Sabulibacter ruber
AGGCCGTCCGCGCCGCCGTGGAGGCCGGGGCGGGCGCCACCGTGATCTCCCGTTTGGTCGTCGCCTCGGCCCTGCGTGCCGGCACGCTGGTGCGGATCCCGCTGTCCCTGCCGAAGCGGCGCTTCCTGGTCCTGCGCCATAGGGAAAGGCACGAAACGCGGGCCGAGCGCGCGATGCTGGCGCTGCTGGAGGGCGGGCCGGATGATCCCGCCGCAGGCGCGTAGCGCCCGCCCGCCGATCCGGGTCGTACGTCATACAAACGAAACGTGACATATCCGGAGAGGCACATTAATTTTGCACCGTTCGCAGTCGATGGCGGACGCTATGTGCTCGGCCCGCCGCT
>NZ_JAFFID010000004.1:0-247379 GCF_017355955.1 Sabulibacter ruber
ACTTCCTTCCCGTACTCGGCGGGCATCCACCAGGCACCGACCGACGGCAAGGACTACCCGGGCTGGCATTTGCACATGCACTTCTACCCGCCACTGCTGAGATCGGCCACGGTGAAGAAGTTCATGGTGGGCTACGAGCTCATGGCCGAAGCCCAGCGCGACATCACTCCGGAAATGAGCGCTACTAGGCTGAAAGGTTTGGTTGAAAATGCCTAGATCTAATCAATAGAAGCAGCGCTCCTGCTTCTATTGATCTAATATTCTTTTAAATCGCCTACCTTGGTTTTATGGAAGGGATATCTAGTTTAGACAAGAAGGTTAAGGAGGGATTTATTGGGCAAAGGATGATTGTTCTTCCTCCCAACCTGAAAGGTGCTGCGAGTAAGAATGTTTTGACCAGGGGGATCTACCTCACTGCTATTGGCTTCTACCCACACGCGACTTTTCATGACCGTGAAAGGAAGAAAGGGAGCCAACAGTACATTCTTCTATATTGTGTGGAGGGCAGGGGCTTCGTGAATATAGATCACAAGGTCCATGAGCTTGCGCCAAACAGCTTCATCATTATCCCCAAGAGCACACCCCATCATTACTACAGTCTGCATACTGACCCATGGAGTATTTACTGGGCGCATTTTACAGGAGAATTAGCTGATGCAATTTTCAGTCGCTATAGTAATTCAAAAGAGGCTTCGGTCATGTCAATCCCTTACGTTGAAAACCATGTTAATTTATTCAATCAAGTAATCTCGTTGCTTGAAAACAGCTTTGGGGATAAGGAGATTGAGATTGCGAACTTCAACTTCCTGCATTTCCTGACATCGTTGGTATACCACAAAGAGGTTAATCCCTCGGCATATGCGACTGATCCCGTGAATGACTCCATTCAGTACATGAAGAAACATCTCTCACGGTCGTTCTCTATAAAAGAACTTGCCTCGGAGCAGAATCTCTCGGTTTCTTACTACTCAGAGCTTTTTAAAAAGAAATTAGGCTATTCCCCCATTCAGTACTTCATACAGCTCAAGATCCAAAAGTCCTGTCAGTTTATTTATTTTACAGATAAGAGCATCAAGCAAATATCCACGGAGTTAGGGTTCGAGGACCCATTTTATTTCTCTCGCATGTTCAAGAAGATAATGGGGCTTTCTCCAGTGAAATACCGGAACCTGCACAAGAAATAGTATAGAGGGGATAAGAGCTGCTCAGGAAGGCGTATTTGTCTTTGGTAGCAAGTCACTTGAATATCCCATTGCTTCGTTTTGTAGTGTAGTTAGGTGGTGTGTCGCGTTCAGCAATACAAAGTTGGGCAATACAAATACCAACTTTCTGGTTTACCTCCTTGGTTTGTATATGGAGCCTAACCACCTAACAGGTAAAATACATTCCTTGCAAAAGCGTCCGATATTTGTCCGACCTAAATTAAAAAACCCTGTAAATTGTTGATTTACAGGGTTTTTCATTGTATTGATGTGGAGATGCAGGGATTCGAACCCTGGTCCAGACAAGGAAACTCGAGCGCTTTCTACATGCTTAGTCTTGGTTGGGTTTTCGAGTGGCTTCAGGCCCAAGCCTGGCCTAAGAAGACACCTTAGATGCTTTGGTTTCGCACAAACCCCGCACCTTGGCTTGCGCTAGAACGGCATTACGATGCCCTGTGACCAGCTCCCACCGTTCCGAGGGGCTGCAGGACAATGGCATTACCTAATACCTAGATTAGGCGGCCATGGCGTAGTTAGACTCGCCAGATAATTGTTCGGTCAGTTCTGATTTACGGGAAAATCTGCCAACTCCCGGCATGCTTACACCCAGCTTGCTCAAGCTGTCAATTCCGGTCATCCCCAATTGTGAAAGAACTTCTTTGGCCCTTTTACGGCCTATGCCCGCAAAAGTAACCAAAATATAGACAAATCCTAGCCGGGCGGAGTTCCCGTTTTGAGGCTGTTTTGCTAAAAGGAGCCTTAAAACAGCTTACAGGAACGTCTTCAATTCGCTTAGGCAATGAATCTCATACGTGGGCTTCAGGCGAGGGCGCTTCTTCTCGGGGTTAAAAAGCACCTGGTCTATGCCGGCGTTCATGGCACCCAGAATATCGGCATCCAGGCTGTCGCCAATCATCAGGCTTTCCTTGGCGGTAACCCCGGCCCGCTCCAGGGCGTGCAGGAAAATCTTCCGGTCTGGTTTGGTGCAGTTGGCGCATTCTGAGGTGATGATCTCAGAGAAGTAGACGTCCAGTTTAGAAGATTTCAGTTTAATGTACTGCACGTCTTTGAACCCGTTGGTAATGATGTGCAGCACATATTTCTCCCGCAGATACCCAAGCACCTCATGCGTGAAAGGGAAAACCGCCGTTTTGGTGGGGCAAATGCTGGTGAACGCTTCACTGATACCGGCGGGCACATCGGCGGCATCCATGCCGAGGCCGGTAAGGCACTTGACAAATCGGTTCTCTCGCAGTTGCTGCTGCGTGATCTTGCCTTTGTGGTACAAATCCCATAACCGCTGATTCACGAAGCTGTATTTCCGGTAAAACGAGTCACGGGAAAAATTGCCCAGTTCTGCCAGGTTATAATGGTCATAGAGGTGATGAAGCGTTTCCTCTGAGTTCTTTTCGAAATCCCACAACGTGTGGTCCAGATCAAAGAAAAGATGTTTGTATGTTCTGGGTTTTCTCATGCTAATGGGGGCTTTCTGAGGTAAGCAGAAAAGCAAAGGTCTGATTTTAAAACCAATCTAGGCGCTTTTAGTTTCAGCAATTCGGCGGGATTTGCTCAGTTGCAGAAGCTTTTTCTGCAGGGGGGCCTCGGCTACGTAATAGCCAATGATGGAAAGTACGGCTATGAGCAGGCAGATGCCAAGCCGGTTGGGCCAAAACTGACCGTATAAAAGACTAACCCCTAGTTTAAAATGGATGAGGTAAAATATATAGGAGCCCTTGCCCAGTTCCTGGCCTATTCTGGAGCCTAGTAATGCGCTGAGTAACGTTTTCTCCTTGGCTAACCCCAGAAGAAGGCTCCCGATAAACCAAGGCAATACATAATTATTGAGAACATTGAAAAGGATTACCTGGTCCTGGTCCATAGACCTTGGGTTTTCACCGCGTACGTACGCCAAGGCAAACATGCAGCCTAAAACTCCTACAGCACCCGCGTACGTGAACAGTCCCAAGGAAGTCTTATGGGCTGAAGAATTACTAGAATACCTAACCAGCCAAACCCGGGCTAACGCTAACCCCAGGTAAAACTCCAGGCACCGGCCAAAGAAGGTGGTCCTCACCATATAGTTGAAATCTGGCACAAAAGAATAGGGGAGAGGCAGTTCCCCAAGGGCTACCAGAATACCTCCCGCCAGAAAGGTGAGCAAGGTCCAGCCCAGCAGGCCCAGCCTGTTCCAATAAAACATGACCAGCGGTGCGATGGCGTAAAAGCAAACCTCTACTGTCAAAGACCAGCCAACCCCAATGCCAGTAAACGCCACTTCCTCAAAGAAGCCTTGCATCATGGCAAAGTTCAGCACCCACACGCCCAGTGGCTTGGGGTTGTAAAGCAAGGTCAGGACGGTGCAGACGAGGTAAACGGGGTAGAGGCGCGCAAACCGATGGAAAAAGTACTTTTTCCAGCCGGCCAATCCGTTCTGGGTAAATGAATTGAAGTACCTGATCCCAATCAGGAAGCCGCTAAGCACAAAAAAGATGGAAACGCCCATGTGCCCTTCCTGCGAGAGCAGGTCCAGCGGGTTCCTAGAGTTCTGGGCCTGGGACATGGTGTGGTGCGCAAACACCAGAAAGGCCGCCACCGCTCTTAGGCCGGTAAGGGCCGGAAAGTATTGTTTCCCCTCGCTCAAAGCCTCACTTTCTTAGATGCCGGTGAAATGCCGCTGCTGGAGCCGGTTAATGGCTAGTTCACGGTTTGAGAACAGGGTTTGGTAGACCTCCTGGTCTTTCAGAAGTTGCTGGTCTTTTTCCAGGTAGCCGAACATCTGCTGCAAAAAGTCCAACATTTCGTCTTTGATATAATAAAACGCCCACTGATCCTGTTTACGGTAGGAGACTAGTCCTGTGTTCTTTAGATAAATCAGGTGGCGGGAGGTTTTGGTTTGGGTAAAGTCCAGCACCAGTTCCAAATCTGCAATGCAGAGCTCTTTGTTGCGTAACAGTAGATTGAGCACCCTGATGCGTGAAGCGTCGCTCATGGCTTTGAACACTTGTTCCCCAAAACCAATGTTGAAATTCTTGAGCCTCATGGAGTATCTCTTCGTAAAATTTATTTAAAGCCCAGCGGCGCAAAGTACCATAAAAAGGCTATACTTGTAAACGATCTTATCCATGAATACTCTATATTTCAATCTTTCTGCCCGGCAAGCCCGCTTCTGCTCCTTTTTGGGGCGCTTTTTGGTGGCGGCTATTCTGGTGGCAGGTTTCAGCATGTCATCGGCCAAGGCCCAAGGGGGCCGGAAAGTAATCCAATTGACCGGGGTGGTGACCGCCGGCGATAGCCTTTTGGGTATTCCCGGGGCCAGCGTGTACATTCCTAAAGCCGGCCGAGGCACCAACACCAATGAGTACGGCTTTTTCTCTCTGCCCGTGCTGGCTGGCGACAGCGTGGTGTTCAGCTCCATTGGCTACGCCAAGCAGTCTTTGGTCATCCCCGAGAGCTTTGAGCGCGACAGTTACTCTATTATCATCGAGATGATGGAAGACCCCACGGTGCTGCCTGAGATCAGGGTGTTCCCGTACGCCACCTTCCGTGATTTCACCCAGGCCGTACTGGCCATGAAATCGCCGCTGGGCGATATAGACCAGGAAACCGCCATGAGCCAGCAGATTCTGGACCAGATGTTCCGGAACACGCCCATGGATGCCGGTTCAAACCAGCGCCACATGATGAACCTGCAAAACCAGCAGCAAATGCGCCGGGGCGGTTATAATCCGGGAGCCACTAATCCGCTCCTAGACCCTATTAAGTGGTACCAGGTGATTAAAGCCATCAAGAACGGAGACTTCAAGAATAGAGAGTAACCCAGAAAATAAACCCCATCACCAAGGACTGTTCAATAAGTGAGCAGTCCTTTTTTTGTGCTGGTTTTTCAAAAACGGCAGGGAAACGGGGCGGTTGTTTGTCTACCAAAGACAATGCTGACTTCTTGCCCAATGAAGAGAATTTGCCTCTTACTCCTGAGTGCTGCCCTTTTTCAAAGCTGCCGTAGTTCACTGAACCAGGAACAGACAACCCTAACTGTAGATTATCTGCCGCGCGCGGTTCTGCCGGCTTTTGAACAAAATACCCTCAAAACGGAATACCGCCTCAACGGAAGTATCAACCCCTTTTACCTTAGCGGAAACTTTGACGGAGACGAAGTGCCTGATTACGCCGTGTTTCTCCAAAACAAGCAAAGCCAGAAACCAGCCATGGTGTTTATTAGAGGCGCAGAGCCTGGTACCCCGGCTATTATAGAAGAAGGAAGATGGCCTGCCTTAAAATCTTTCAACGAGATAGAATACTGGAAACCAACCGATCATTTCCCCGCCGGGGCCGGAGCAAGTTTGCCGGGCATTAAGGGAGGCGGAATAGTAGTAGGCCTAAAACCGCAGGGCGAAGTACGATGGCTGTACTGGGATGGCCGGCAATGGCAATGTGTCAGCCCAGAATAGGTACCCCAGCAAAACAAAAAGCCCCGCCTGGTAAGAGACGGGGCTTTGTCTTTATTCTAGTTTCTTGCCTGGTTTCAGGAAAACAAGCCGGAAACAGTTTGTTTAGTTACCGCCCTGGGTGCGGGGAGCTGCCTGACGTTGCGTCTGCTGCTGCAACGGGTTAGGCGTAATGCCCCGCGGCTGCTCTTTGAACAATTCAAAACGGCTGGGCTGCTGACGTTGCGGATACGAGTTGTTGTTCAAATCGATGTCGGCGGTTTCCTGGAACGGGTCCAGCACGAAGTTGGCCACCGGTTTCTCGGTCACAAACACCTTGGTGATTTCCTTTTCGTCGTAGCGCCAGATCTCGGCCGGAATGCGCACAATCTCAGAGGTTCCGTCCTGGAAGTTCATCTGCATCACTACCGGCATTACCAGACCGCCGTTGTTTTTGATGCCGACCTCATAGAAGTGCAGGCCTTTTTCCAGCAGAGCGCGCTCCTCCGGCGCGAGGCTTTGCAGGTATTTCTGGTATTGGGCCTTACTTTCCTCGGTTACCGCCAAGGGGTCATAGGTGTTGTAGAAGTCGTTGAGTTCGGGCTTTTTCTCCACCAGCGTTTTAGGGATGTCCTGCAGGTTGCGCTGCTGCGACAGGCTCTTAGGCGCGGCATTGATTTCCTGGCGGCGCTTGGCGTTCTCCACCTCGGGGTTGCGGGTGTCTACGGTGTACCATTTCACGCCGGTCAGCTCCTGGTCCACGTGGTCGGTGGTGTAGAACCAGCCTCTCCAGAACCAATCCAGATCGGTGCCTGAGGCATCTTCCATGGTTCTAAAGAAATCGGCGGGCATAGGGTGTTTGAAGGCCCAGCGGCGGCAGTATTCTTTGAAAGCGTAATCAAACAGTTTGCGGCCCATCACGGTCTCGCGCAGGATGTTCAGGGCCGTAGCCGGTTTGCCATAGGCGTTGTTGCCCAGTTGCGTGATAGACTCTGAGTTGGTCATGATGGGCTGCTGCAGGCTCTTGTCCATCTTCATGTACGTGACCATGTTACGGGGCTCGCCACGGCTGGAGGGGTAATCGCGCTGCCACTCCTGCTCGGTGAGGAACTGCACAAAGGTGTTCAGGCCTTCGTCCATCCAGGTCCACTGGCGCTCATCTGAGTTGATGATCATCGGGAAGAAGTTGTGGCCCACTTCGTGGATAATCACCGAGATCATGCCGTATTTGGTGCGCTCAGTGTAAGAACCGTCTTTCTCCGGTCGGCCGCCATTGAAGGAGATCATGGGGTACTCCATACCGCCCACCGCGCCGTGCACCGAGATAGCCACCGGATACGGATACGGGATGGTAAATTTAGAATAGGTTTTCAGGGTATGCGCAACCACCTCCGTGGAGTACTGGCCCCAAAGCGGATTTCCTTCCTTGGGGTAATAGCTCATGGCCAGGGTGTTTTTGCCTTCCACGTTCACGTTCATGGCATCCCAGATGAACTTGCGGGAAGAGGCCCACGCAAAGTCACGCACGTCTTTGGCTACAAACGTCCAGGTCTTCTTGCCTTTGGCTTTGTTTTTCTCAGCGCGCAGGGCTTCCTCCGGGGTCACGATCAGCACGGGCTTGTTCGCTTTCTGGGCCTGGGCCAGGCGGTTGCGTTGGGTGCTGGTGAGAACGTCTGTGTTCTGCAGTTCACCGGTAGAAGCTACCACGTGGTCAGAGGGTACGGTGAGGCTCACTTTGTAGTCGCCAAACGGCAGGGCGAACTCGCCGGTGCCCAGGAACTGCTTGTGCTGCCAGCCGTTCACGTCGTCATACACGGCCATGCGCGGGAACCACTGCGCCATCTGGTACTCGTAATTGCCGTCCTCGGGGAAGAACTCATAACCGCCGCGGCCGCCTTGCTTTTTCTGGTCGTTGATGTAGTTGAACCAGTCAATGCTGAACTTCACGCTTTGCTTTGGTTTCAAAGGCTGCGGCAAGTCAATGCGCATCATAGTGAAGTTGATGGTGTACGGCAGGGCTTTGCCGTTGGCATCTTTCACCGCTTTGATCTTGTACCCACCGTCAAACGTCTGCTCCGCCAAGGCCTCGGCCACGCCAAAAGTAGGCTTGTCCGGGATCTTGTTCGTGCGGGTGAGATTGGTCATGGAGTTCTTCTCAAAGATGTTCTGGTCTAACTGCACCCACAGGTAGGTCAGGACATCCGGAGAAAGGTTGGTGTAGGTGATGGTCTCAGAACCGGTGAGCGACTGGTTGTCGTCGTTCAGCTCGGCTTTGATGTTGTAGTCAGCGCGCTGTTGCCAGTAGTCGTGCCCGGGAGCACCAGAGGCGGTGCGGTAAGTATTGGGGGTGGGCAGTTCCTGGCCCAGTTGCCTGAACTTGGATTTGTCAATGTTTTCCTGCGCCAGAACCGGAACTGCCAAACTCAAAAGCAGCCCAGAGGCGAGTAAGAGTTGTTTCATTAGTGTGGTTGAAATAGGTTTGTTTGTGTCAAAGAGCAAATTGGGTAATAATGGGCAAAGAAAAAAACGAACAGTCTGTTATTTAGACGATTCGGTGAGGTCTTCGCCAAAATGCTTCCTGATATCCTGTCTGAGGTCTCGCATCACTTTGATGAGCACCAGGCCCATGGGTACGGTGAGGCATCCCAGCACCGCTGATTTACCCAACTCAAGGAATATGAAAAAGACGGGCACCATAAGGAGAAGCAGGCTGGTGCCAAGGCCTGCCAACCACACGGCGTAGCTGCCCAGCAGGGCTATGCCGTACCACCACTTCTTTTTGAAGGCCAGCGTGCGTTTTACGTAATCTGCATGGTCTTTTTCTTTCTGCCGCCTTACCCTTTCGCGGGCCACTGCGGCCCAGGCAATGTACTCTTTCGGGTCGGTGGGTGGTTCATACACGTATTGGTATTTTTCCCAGTCAGACTGCGGCTTGGGTGGGGGAGGTGGTGGAGCCGAGGTGGGAGAGGAGGGTTGGGCAGAAGCTACTTCCTGAAACCGCTGCAGGTATTCGTAGGCCGCCTGAATGCGCAAAAACATAGCCGGTGCACCCGGATCCTGGTTTCTGTCTGGGTGGTACTGCAGGGCTAGCTGCCGGTAGGCGCGCCTGATCTGGGGCATTCCTGCCCCAAACGGTACTCCTAATACCCGGTAAGACTCAGCCAACATGAGAACAGGTTCTTAAACAAGTGGTGTGCCCGCTGTTTCTGGCACGTTTTCTAGAAAACAGCCGATAAATCCTGTTCCAGAATCAGCATGAGGGCAATGGCTCCGGCCGCGCTGCTGATGCCCAAGGCCCAGTCTCGCTTTTTTACAGACAGGAAACGTGTTAAAAGCAGATTGATGATGAGCACCAGCAGAACAATCAGCAACTGCCCTAATTCAATTCCTATATTAAACGCCAGAAGCTCCAAAACGATGTTCTGTCCCTGGCCTAAAAGCGATTTTAAATAGTTGGAAAAGCCCATGCCATGAATCAGCCCGAATGCCGCGGCAAACAGGTTGTTCCAGGACCACAGCGCGTTGCCTTTCTTTCTGCCGTTGCCCAACTGCGTGAAATTGTACAAACAGGTGAGCAGGATGGTGATGGGAATAAGCAACTCAATTAAAGCCGTGTTGAATTTGATCATCTCCAGCGTTGAGAGCGCCAACGTAATGGAATGCCCAATAGTGAAGCTGGTAACCAAGGCCAGAATACGGCGCCATTCGCTGCCAGAATACACCGCACACATGGCCAACACAAAGACCATATGGTCATACGCCTGCAGGTTGAAGATGTGGTGAAAGCCTAATTGCAGATACGTGAAGAAAACTGAAGACACGATGAAGGGTTGTTTGTCTGAGTCTGGAAACTGACAAATTTAGAAAATGCTGTTACTCCAGCAATACACCCTTCTCATAATTGGGTTTTCAAATGTGAGATGGTGTTGGTGAAATGTAGCAGCGTTACACTGTAACGCTGTGGTTCTGTACAGGAGACAGTCTCTCCTGTTATTTCAGTTTATTTGATAAATTAAGTCTGTGCAGCGCCACGCCGTTACAGTGTAACGGCGCTACAGATTCTGCTTTAAGCCTGATTTAAGATAAACAGGCTTGAAACCTATCTTGCTAGCCTTCGCTGGCGCGAGCGTCCCGCTCGTGTCCGCACGCATTGCGGAAGATACACGCATGGTAGAAGATAATCACACTCTCTTTCTGTTTTGTCATCCTGAAAGGATCTTGTGAGGCAATGGCAAAGTCGTTTCTTCAACGCAATTCTAGGTGGTCCACAAGATCTTTCCAAGATGACAAAGAGGAGTAAATTACTTGTTGTAGATGCACCAACGCCACTATCACCATGGCGCGGAAGTTACTTCCGTGCCTTTTGATCGCAAGTCACGGAAGTAAATCCGCGCCATAGAGGGACAAAATACCTTGCAGGATGACATAACCTTCTGGAATGCGTGCGGACACGAGCGGGACGCTCGCGCCAGCGAAAAGAATTCTGGTCTTAGGTGAAGTTTCTGTTTTATAACCGCTTTTGAAAATAAACGGAGAAACGTAGCGGCGTTACACCGTAACGCCGAGTGGCCACAGAGCAAAATCGCTGCTAACAACTTGCAGGTGGTTATAGGATTAAAAAGACGAATTTAGGGTACGGCTGTTGAGAAAGGAAAGAACGTCGCTTCGCAGAGCCACGGCGTTACGGTGTAACGCCGCTACAATTTTGGTTTTTAACCCTATTCTCAAGAAGGAGGCTGAAAACGGCGGCTAATAAAAAAAGGCGCCGGGGAATTGCTCCCCCGACGCCTTCAATCAACTTAAAACAACGGATTATCTATCAATGGGCAGATCAATGTCCACGTTAATGAACTTGATCTCGCCGTCTTCCAACACCGCTTCTACTACGGCATCTTTGCGGATGTCACCGGCCAGGATGGCTTTGGACAACTCGTTGAGGATGCGGCGTTGCAGCACACGTTTCAACGGACGGGCACCGAACTGCGGATCGTAACCCTCGCGGCCCAGGAAGTCCAGTACTTCGTCGGTAGCTTCCAGACGGATGCCAGTGTCTTCCAGGCGTTCCTGGATGTGACGGAACTGGATGTCCACAATCTTCCGGATCTCTCTTGAGCTCAACGGACGGAACATGATCAGCTCATCAATCCGGTTCAGGAACTCAGGGCGCAGGGTCTTCTTCAGCACCTCAAACACCTCGTCACGGGTCCGGTCAATGGTTGGTTCCGGGTTCAGCTCGTCCAGATCCTGGAAGTTCTCCTGGATGATGTTCGCGCCGATGTTGGACGTCATGATGATGATGGTGTTCTTGAAGTTCGCCACCCGACCTTTGTTATCGGTCAGTCGGCCATCATCCAGCACCTGCAACAGGATGTTGAACACATCCGGGTGCGCTTTCTCAATCTCGTCCAGCAGGATCACAGAATACGGCTTCCGGCGAACAGCTTCGGTCAACTGACCACCTTCATCGTAACCCACGTATCCTGGAGGCGCTCCCACCAGACGGCTCACGGCATGGCGCTCCTGGTACTCACTCATGTCAATCCGCACCATGGCGTTCTCGTCGTTGAACAGGAAGTCGGCCAGAGCCTTAGCCAGCTCGGTTTTACCCACACCCGTTGTACCCAGGAAGATAAACGAACCGATAGGCCGTTTAGGGTCTTGCAACCCGGCCCGGCTGCGGCGCACGGCATCAGAAATGGCGGCAATCGCTTCTTCCTGACCGGCCACGCGACGGCCCAGTTCTTCTTCCAGGTGCAACAGTTTCTCGCGGTCGCTTTGCAGCATTTTGTTTACCGGTACACCGGTCCACTTGGCTACTACCTCGGCGATGTCTTCTGAGGTAACCTCTTCCTGCAGCATATGGTCGCCGTTCTGTTGCTCCTGCACTTGTTGCTGCAGCTCGCGAAGTTTGGCTTCGGCTTCCTGGATTTTACCATAGCGCAGCTCAGCCACTCTACCGTAGTCACCGGCCCGCTCCGCGTGTTCAGCCTCCAGACGGAATTGCTCAATAGCTTCTTTCTGTTTCTGGATGCCTTCAATGACCTGTTTCTCGCTCTGCCACTTGGCGCGCAAGGCGTCACGGGTTTCGCTCAGGTCAGCAATCTCTTTAGAAAGCAGGTTCTCTTTCTCTTTGTCGTTCTCGCGGCGGATGGCTTCACGTTCGATCTCCAACTGCATGATCTTGCGTTGTACCTCGTCCAGCTCCACTGGCAAAGAGTCAATCTCGATGCGTAGCTTAGAGGCTGCCTCATCTACCAGGTCAATGGCTTTGTCTGGCAAGAAACGGTCTGAGATGTAGCGGCTGGATAATTCCACGGCGGCAATGATGGCATCGTCCTTGATGCGCACCCCGTGATGCAACTCGTACTTCTCTTTGATACCGCGCAGGATGGAAATCGCATCTGGAATGCTTGGTTCATCTACCGTTACCGCCTGGAAGCGGCGCTCCATGGCCTTGTCCTTCTCAAAGTACTTCTGGTACTCTTTCAAAGTAGTAGCCCCGATGGCATGCAATTCACCGCGGGCCAAAGCTGGTTTCAAGAGGTTAGCGGCATCCATAGCGCTATCGCCACCGGCACCGGCACCAATGAGGGTGTGGATCTCGTCAATGAAAAGCACAATCTCGCCTTCAGAGTCTACCACTTCTTTGATCACGGCTTTCAGGCGCTCCTCAAACTCACCTTTGTATTTGGCACCCGCCACCAACAGGCCCATGTCCAGGCTCATGATGGTTTTGGTTTTCAGGTTCTCGGGCACGTCTCCAGACACAATACGCTGGGCCAGGCCTTCCACAATGGCGGTTTTACCCACACCCGGCTCACCCAACAGAATCGGGTTGTTTTTGGTACGACGGCTCAGAATCTGCAGCACGCGGCGGATCTCTTCGTCACGGCCAATCACCGGGTCAATCTTGCCCAGGCGTGCCTGCTCATTCAAGTCAATAGCATAACGTTTCAGCGAGTTGTATTTCGCCTCAGCGTTCTGGTCGGTTACCTTTGAGTCGCCACGCAGTTCTTTGATGGCGGCTTTCAGGCCTTTCTCAGTAATACCCGCGTCTTTCATGAGCGTGGCCACCCGGTCTCTACCAGCCAGCAAGCCCAGGAGCAGGTGTTCAATGGCGACGTACTCATCGTCAAATTCTTTCAGGTAAGAATTGGCCTTCTGCAGTGCGGCGGCCGCATCATTGCCCAGGTACGGACTGCCCCCGCTCACTTTAGGGTAAGCGTTCACAATCTCGTCCAGACGCGTGTTAAATTGGTTCACGTTCACGCCCAGTTTCTTCAGGTAGAAACCGGTCACGTTCTCGTCAGTCTGCAGGATACCCTTCAGCAAGTGCCCCGTCTCGATGGCCTGCTGCTGGTTGCCGCCGGCAATCTCGGTTGCCTTCTGCACGGCTTCCTGCGATTTGATGGTATAGTTGTTAAAGTTCATATGCTTTGTTTTTCCGTAGTTTCCCGTTTTTCTACGGCCTTTAAAGCAAATGAGGTACCGAAGCGTATTATAGCTGTTTTTCGGAAAATATGACAGAAATCAAAATGTTAAATTTAACATAATGTGACAAGATGGCTGTGGTTGTGGCAAAAAACCTCACAGGTCTTCAAGACCTGTGAGGTTTGAGCTAGTCATCGCCAATTACGTCTCTGATGCTTGCAAAGCCTTCCTCATCCATTTGATGAAAGTCTTGATACCACTCTACACCACCAAACCACTCCAACACCTCGTCTCTTTTCAGGTTTGTCTGTTTGGTTAAAGCAGTTAAACTATGATAAGAAGAATAAGGCCACTCTTTGAAAGAGTCTACAAAGCCATGTTTCTGCGGATTAAAATGGATGTAGTAAACTAATCTTGTGAAGTAGTGCGGTGAGTTGACTACTATTCTGCCAAAGCGCTCTTGGAAAAGGCTCCCAGTGCGGCCATAGGCTTTGTTGATGGCTTTGGTATATGCGTTGAATAGAGTAGCGAACTGCTTAGACATGATAGCAGGCGAGACCTCACAGGTTTTGAAAACCTGTGAGGTCTGTTCCGGTTCAAAGCGCTCTTTTATTTTTATCAACAAATGGAAATGGTTACGTAGCAGGCAGTACGCATAGGTGTCTGCAAAAGGAGAAACGTGCTTTCTGTACAGTTGAAGAAAATAGGTATAGTTTCGCTCCTCTAGAAAAATATTATCCTTATTATTCCCACGCGTGTACACATGGTAGAACTTTCCCGGTTCAAGAGGTATCGTTTTCTGCATACCCTCTATTTGCTTGTGAACTTAACAGCGCTTCCCAAAGACCTCGTAGTGTGCGCAGCTCCTACGAGTGTCTAGACCGACTGCTTCAGTTTTTGCAGCAAGGAAAACAGAAGCCCATAGATCTCCCGGAGCTCAGCCATGTCCAGAATGGCTTCGTCTTTAGAGAAGGTGAGGACCAGTTCAGAGCCGTCTTCATCATGGTCTTCGTGCAGCCGCAGTTCACAGCTTTTGTGCTTCAGCAGGATGTCGTGGATGGTAGGATCGGCGAGCAGGCTTTTGAGGGTTTCAGGTTGGTTGGTCTTGATGATGAAGGCATCGTCAATGTCTGGGTAGCCCAGTTCAATGTCTTCCATCCCGAAGAACTTGCCCACCTCGTCCATCCAGCCTTGCTCATGCAGGGCAAACCGCAGGGTGACGTGTTCGGGTACCGGGGCCATGAAATTGGTGGAGGAGATGCCTCCCTCAAAGCCGCCGCCTAAGTCAATGTCGGTGTCAAAGTAGATTTGGGTGCCGTTTTGCTGCAGAAGCGCCGAGTAGCTGAGAAGTTCTTTGTGGCTAGCCATGTCATAGGCTACTTGGTGCCAAAGTTCTTCTTCTGTTGCTCCGTGAAAGGTGCGGATGGTTTCCATAGTTTGGTTTGTTTATGGGTATAGGTTCTGAAGGCTGTTGGTAAACAAGACAGCCTCCTGCATGAACGGAACCTATTAACCCTAGGTTGAAGAAATGGCCAGTTTTGGCAAAAGGAGCCTGTAAACCCTATATAAAAACCTGGTTGGCCAACCTGTTTCGGCGGATATCAAGAACCTGTTTCAGAGGGCATTCCTACGTAAAAGAGCCTTCCTCTAAAAGAGAAAGGCTCTTTGGAAAACCAAAAAAACAATGGCTATGAACCAGTGCAACATCAGGAATCCTTCTGGATAAAGGTTTCTATGGCCTGAGCGAGGGTGTCTATTTCCTCTTTGGTGTTGTAGTAGCAAAAGGAGGCTCTAATCGCTTGCTCTACCTTTAGGTGCTTCATCAGGGGCTGAGAGGCAAGCGAGCCCGCTTTCACGGCAATGCCCCACTCGCTGTTCAGGTATTTCTCCAATTCCTTTACATCAACTCCGTCAATGGTGAAGGACGCCACGGGTTCTTTCTCCGGGGCCGAGCCCAGAATGTGCAGTCCTTTTATCTGGTGTAGTTTCTCCAAACCATACTCCAGTAATTCCTGCTCGTAATCGGCGATGGCTTGCATGCCCAAGGCATGGTGGTAATCAATGACGGCACCTAACGAGATGATGTCAGCAAACGAGGTGGTACCCGCTTCAAATTTCTTAGGGATGGATTTGTACGTGGTCTGTTCAAAGGTGACGGTATTACACATCTCGCCGCCTCCGTTATGCGGCGGAAGCTTCTCCAGCCATTCAGATTTGCCGTACAGAACACCCACACCGGTAGGTCCGCTCATTTTATGGGCCGAGAACGTAAAGAAATCGCAGTCAAGGTCCTGTACATCTATGGGCATGTGCGGGGCGGTTTGGGCGCCATCTACCAGAACCGGAATTCCTTTTTTATGAGCCATGGCCGTTATTTTCTTGATGGGATTAATGGTGCCCAGTATCTGTGAGGAATGCACCAGACTTATGATCTTGGTGCGGTCAGAGATCAGGTTCTCTAGGGCCTCCAGGTCAAGTTCCCCGGTTTCGGTGAGGGGTATTACTTTCACCACGGCACCGGAGTCTTGCGCCGCCATTTGCCAGGGCACAATATTGGCATGGTGCTCCATCAAATAAATGATGATTTCATCACCGTCTTGCAGCAGGCCGCGCGCAAAGCCCAGGGCCACCACGTTAATGGCTTCCGTGCAGCCCCGCACAAAGACAATCTCATCACTACTTTTGGCTTTGATCAGGTCGGCCACCTTCTGGCGGGTTTCCTGTAACATCTCGGTGGCGTTCTTGCTGGCGGTGTGCTGCTCGTTGGGCTTTCCGTACTCATGGGCGTAAAAATCACTTAGCCTATCCATCAGTACCTGGGGCTTTTGCCCGCTGGCTGCGCTGTCTAAGTAAATGAAGGGTTTTCCGTTGAGTTTCTGTTGTAGCATGGGGAAGTCTTGCCGAACGCGATACACGTCAAATCCTTCCTGGGTACTCTGTTGGGTGTTTGTTTTCTCCTTCGTTTGTATTTCCATGTTCTCCCAATTAAAATGACACTAGGTACTACCAAGCCAACCGCTGCCTCTTAAGGGATTGGCTTCCATAGTATACTAGTGCCTTTTTTGGGGAGTTATACTTGGTTTGGGTTGAAGGGCAAAATTGGGTATATATTCAAATCCTGAAGGAATAAATGCCCAAAGGTTACCGTATTCCCTCCCAGGGTATAGTTTATAGCACCTCTTTCTTGTAGACCTCCGCGTAATGGTCGGCTAAGCGGGTGGGTTCCGGTAGTTTGTGTTTGATGGCAGTAGCCAGGGCGATGCTGGTAGCCGATTCCATGTCCATGAGGTGCCCCGGCGATACAAATACGGGCTTTACTTTGTCTTTGGTGCGGATCACATTGCCAATATGTTCTCCGCGGTGGGTGAGCGGGGAGAGGCTGCCTTTGGTCATGGCTGGTTCTTCGTACTTGCCGGTCAGTACTTTCTTGGCCACGCCCATGGTGGGTTTGTTCAGGAGCACTCCTAACTGGCTGGCAATGCCTAGCCGGCGAGGATGCGCAATGCCGTGCCCGTCTACCATGATCAAATCTGGGGGGTGTTGCAGCTTGTCATAGGCCTGGAGCAGGTTGGGAGTTTCCCGGAAAGCCAGAAACCCTGGAATGTAAGGCAATTCCACGGGGCTGTAATTCCAGACGCTTTCTACCAACTCCAGTCCGGGGTAACGCAGTACCACAAACACTGAGAGAATGTTCTCGCCAATGAAGGAGGAATCACAACCCGCCAGAAGTTTCAATTCAAAATCCGGTTTCCGGAGCACCACCTGTTGCCTGAGTTTTTCCTGTTGCTCAGTAAGTGTCTTAACCACTTGCGGATCTGGTGGGGGAAGGTGCGGGGGCCAGGCCATAGTATCTTGTTTGGGTTTCTTGTGGTTGGTGTTTTTAGCGTGGTTTTGCCAAATAAGGTCTAAAACATCTTTCGCTTTTACACTTACGGAAACCCACCTGATGAGATACTTTTTCCGGTTTTCAGGCGCTGCAGGGGACCATCAGGTCAATGAACAAGACTCGCCATTTTCCCTCTACTTGCCCGAAGTGGAATTTGTAACCGCTGCTGGTATGGAGTACCGTTTTCTGCACCAGCAATTGCGTTTGGGCTACCTTTGTTTGCTCCTCCTTGGGTAGACCCGCGTACTTGTACGCCTCATTTTTCTGGAAAGCAGTTCCGTCGCTTAAGAAGCAACCCTGTTGCTCAAAATTGTTATTCTCTCCTTCGCAGGTGACGGCCGGTAGTTTTTTGACCTCCTTCAGACTACACTGGTTAAACTTCTGTCGGATAGTGAAAAATGCCCCCTGTTCTGAGCCTGATTTTTTGAAAGTACTGATATTCGCCAAATGGGTGAACTGAGGTACCGCTCCCGGACTTTCAATAATGTATAGGCCTTGCTTAGGATCTATCATCTGGTTGAACGCCTCCGCATCCTGCTGCTGAATGGTTCGTTCAAACCGATCGAAAAAAGCCGTGAACTCCTCCTGAGAGCTAGGGGCAGGTTTGCGCACCACTTCTTCCTGCACCGCGTTCAATGTGTCTTTCTGTAGTACCGCCTCCTGCCGCTTTTCTTCTGTTCTTGTTGTTGCCCTTCTACCGGTGGATGCTTTTTCTGCGCTGCCTTCTTCCTGGGTTGAGTTGGGTTGACAACCTGCAAGGGTGAGTATCAAACAGCTTAAAACTAGATGTAGTACCTTCATAAGGCTATATACGGTTTTTCTGATGTTTGTTGATGGGCTTCATAAGGAGAACGGAGTACCCATAATAAAAGGGTGCCCTTTCCAAGGCACCCTTTTATTATGTAATCAGTTAACAGTCTTAGGTTTTATTGCTTGTAGAATCTGGTGGTGGCTTTACCGGTTTTTACCAGGTACAGACCGCTTGCCAGTTCTCTGACAGAGAACTGGGCAGATGTTTCGTGCTTAGGCAACACTACCGTCTTTACTACACTACCCACCGAGTTCAATATGTAAATGATTTGTTCATTAGCAGAGGCTGCTGTGGTCTTGATGGTCAAATCTTCTGAAGTAGGGTTAGGATAAGCGGTAAGGTTTGCTTTGACAGCCGGAACAACTCTCACGCTCAGATATACCATTTTGGAGGTCTCGGATGTGCCATCATAGTCATATTGGGTTAACCGGTAGTAGTTAATGCCATGTTTAGGCGCTTTATCAATGAAGGAATATTTCAGGAGCACATTGCTGTTTCCTGCCCCTTTTACCTCACCTATGGCTTCAAACGTTTTTCCATCCTGGCTGCGTTCTACCACAAACCGGTCATTGTCAATTTCAGCGGCAGTGATCCAATCCAGCTTAGCGCCTTCTGCTACTTTCTTGACATCAAACGCGGTTAAAGTAACGGGTAGCGGATCAGGGCCTACGTCGGTTCCTCCAATAGCACTCTGGGTGATGAAGTCTGTTTCAGGGGTAGACATGTTTACGTTTCTCCAGTAAAGATCTGAGATTGCGAAACCTTGCTGGCCTTTCCCATTCTGTGGGGGGGTGCCGTTATAAAAGGAGATCTCTAACCTGTCTATGGCTTCTAAGAAAGTTACCACTACATCTCCTTCAGGTGAAGAGCCGTCTATGTTTGCTCCTCCCGCTGACTGGGTTTTGCTCTTAAAGAAAACCTCTGTTCCCTCCTGAACAAAGTCATTTGTGGAAGTGGTTTGCACCTGCTGTTTTTTAGGCAAGATAGGAGTAGAGATTCCGTTCTTGTAGGCAACAACTTTGAGGATGTCTAGAAATTGATTGTTGCTTTGGTCAACATCAAACAACGTAAATGTGAGGCCTGTAACCGACTTGTTTATAAAGTGCAACGTGGTTTTTGTGAAGTTAGTAGAAGTTGGCGCCCCGGCAAACTGTTGGGAAATAGAGTAAGTGTCTATGCTTTGGTAGTCTGGGGTAACTTGTTGGGTGTACATGTTGGCGTTGCCTGACTGCAGCTTGTCCCATTGCATCTTAACCCCATCTAACTCATAGTAGTTAGTGCTACCGTACCTTGCAACATTGTACGGTATTTCTCCGCCAGTTCTGTCCTCCCAGCTAAAGGTTGATTTAGCAGATGAATTGCTTGGTCCACCGTAGGGAATGCCTGTAATGGTGATGTCATCTATGGCGTAAGCGCTGGTGCCGTTAGAAACAACGTAAGTCCAACGTAATTTTACCTTGCCTTTGTTAAAACAGGCCGGCAAGGAGATGTCTAGCTCAGCATTCACTTTAGACCATGCTGTGCCTACGTCAAACCATTTTTCCACCGGAACCCATACACCTCCATTGAAACTGTATTCAAGAACCATGTTTGTTTCCCCTGTTTTTTTTCCTCCCCAACTCACCTTAATGTCTGCAAATCCACCGGTTGAAAATTCTCCTATCTCAAGGGAATAAGTGCCTAGGGCTGTGCCCGTTTTTAAATGGGCTCCTTTTGAAGCTTTTACATAAGAAGCAGTGCTCATTGACGTGTTGGCAAGCTGCCAGTTATGTTTAATGGTAGGTAGTGTTCCAGAGAAGTTTTCATGATAAAGCGTAGTCCTTTGTGCGTACACGTTGAGTTGGAGGAAGACTGCCGCACATACAATGAGTAGTTGTAAGATTGACTTCATAGTAATATAAAATTTATGTAATTGAAAATCTATTTAGGGAGGAGGTGTATTGTTGTTTTGCTATATTTAATCTTGGTATAGTTTTAAAATGTAAATACACTTCTTTAATTAATTGGCTCTAACTTATAATTTATTAAACTTTGCTGCAATAGGAAGAGGGTGATGAGAGTTGCATAAGTGGTGTGTAAAACAATAAGCATTATTTATAAATTTATATTAAAGATGAGTCTGGAAGAGAGATTATTGATTTTGTTTCGTAAATAGTTTAATTAATTAGTGGAATAATTATTTTTTATAATTTTTTGTTTGCTTTAATGCCTAAAAGACCAGTAGACCATCTTCTGGCAAAAAGAGCGTCAACTCCATAATGACCTTAAGTTCAAAAAGAGCCAGCCCGTGGTGAGAGGTTCGCGTAAGTAGCCCTTTTCAGAGGCGTAATTTTCTGAGTTACCAAAGGAGATAGAAGAGAAAGAGGAATGTGCCTTAGCCCAAACGATGGGAAACAACGCAGAGCTAAAAGCAAGGAGCGTTACTTCTGGATACTTGCCGGGTAAGTTCTGAGTGCGTTTTTGCCCTTTTTCCGGAAATAGGGGGTAAAAACAGGTGGACAGGGGTGCCTGCACGAATCATCTGATCTGGGAAGAAGAAGCGCTGGAACTGGTTATCTAGTTAGCTTGCAATAACTTATGTGGGGTTGCCTAGTGCCGGGCGGTATTATCTAAAAACCAGAATTTGGGTTTGACAGTGCCGCGGTTAGCCTATATTAAAAAGACGCTTATATTTGCTAAAGTAACCGGCTGTAAAAGCAAAGGCATGACCGGGAGTTATTTCGTATGAGTAGGCTCCTGGTATAATCACCTTAACTTTAAAAGAACGAAATGTCAAACAAAACCAAAATCATCTATACCATCACCGATGAGGCTCCGGCTTTAGCCACGCAATCGTTCCTGCCAATTGTGAAAGCTTTCACTAAAGCGGCAGACATTGAAGTGGAAACCAGAGATATCTCTTTGGCGGGTCGTATCATCGCCACTTTCCCAGAAAACCTGACAGATGCGCAGAAGCAGAACGATGACCTGGCTTACCTGGGTGAGTTAGCGAAAACTCCGGAAGCCAACATCATCAAATTGCCTAACATCAGTGCTTCTGTTCCTCAGTTGACTTCGGCTATCAAAGAACTGCAGGCTCAGGGCTATGCCATTCCTGATTATCCGGCAGATCCGCAAAACGAGGCCGAAAAAGAAATCAAAGCCCGTTACGGCAAAGTGTTGGGTAGCGCCGTGAACCCGGTATTGCGCGAAGGTAACTCTGACCGCCGCGTGGCCGATGCGGTGAAGCAGTACGCTAAAAAGAACCCGCACTCAATGGGTGCCTGGTCTTCTGACTCCAGATCACACGTGGCGCACATGGACGGCGGCGACTTCTACGGCACTGAACAGTCGGTGGTAGTAGAGGAGCCAACCACCGTGAGAATTGAGTTTGTGGGTGCCGATGGTTCTGCCAGACCACTGAAAGAAAACATCGCCCTGAAAGCCGGTGAAGTGATTGACTCATCTGTGATGAGCAAAAAAGCGCTGCGTGCTTTCTTTGAGAAAGAGATCGCCGATGCCAAAGCGTCTGGTATCCTGCTGTCGCTGCACCTGAAAGCCACCATGATGAAGGTGTCTGACCCTATCATGTTCGGGCACGCGGTAACTGTGTTCTTCAAAGACGTATTTGAGAAGCACGCTGCGGTGTTCAAAGAAATTGGGGTTGACCCTAACAACGGTTTAGGTGACCTGTACAACAAAATCCAGAAGTTGCCAGAAGACCAAAGAGCCGCTATTGAAGCCGATATCGCCGCTGTGTATGAGAGCGGCCCGGCCCTGGCCATGGTGGATTCTGACAAAGGCATTACCAACCTGCACTTCCCTAACGACGTGATCATTGACGCGTCTATGCCAGCCGCTATCCGTACTTCGGGCAAAATGTGGGGCGCTGATGGCAAGCCGCATGACACTAAGTTCATGATCCCAGACCGTAGCTACGCCGGTATTTACCAGGAAGTAATCAACTTCTGCAAAGAGAACGGTGCGTTTGATCCTAAGACCATGGGCACGGTGCCAAACATCGGCTTAATGGCGCAGAAAGCAGAAGAGTACGGTTCTCACGACAAAACTTTCCAGATGACTGAGGCCGGTACCGTACGCGTGGTAGATACCAACGGTACTGCTTTGATGGAGCAGAAAGTAGAGGAAGGCGATATCTTCAGAATGAGCCAGACCAAAGACCTGCCTATCCAGGACTGGGTGAAGCTGGCCGTAACCAGAGCCCGCATCACGGGTGCTCCGGCTATCTTCTGGTTAGATCCGCAGCGTGCGCATGACGCTAACCTGATCAAAAAGGTAGAGCGTTACCTGCAAGACCATGACACCAACGGTCTGGAAGTGAAAATTATGTCTCCGGTAGAAGCCATGCGTTACTCTTGCGAGCGCGCCAAAGCCGGTCAGGACACCATCTCCGTAACCGGTAACGTACTGCGTGACTACTTAACTGACTTGTTCCCTATCCTGGAGCTGGGTACCAGCGCCAAAATGCTTTCCATTGTTCCTCTGTTAGATGGCGGTGGATTGTTTGAAACCGGTGCCGGCGGATCTGCTCCTAAGCACGTACAGCAGTTTGCCGAAGAAAACTACCTGCGCTGGGATTCACTGGGTGAGTTCTTAGCCCTGGCTGTTTCTCTGGAAGATTTGGCGTACAAGACCAAAAACGAGAAGGCACAGGCATTGGCTGAAGCCCTGAACGCGGCTAACGCTGAGTTCCTGGAGAAAGACAAGTCACCGGCTCGTAAAGTTGGCGGCATTGACAACCGCGGTAGCCACTTCTACCTGGCGCTGTACTGGGCCCAAGCCCTGGCCGAGCAAACCAAGAACGAGGAGCTGAAAGCCAGATTCTCTGACTTAGCCAAAAACTTAACCGAGAACGAGGAGAAGATTGTTCAGGAGCAGATTGCAGAGCAAGGCAAACCAGTTGACATGGGCGGATACTTCCACCCAGACCTGGAGAAGGTATCTAAAGCCATGCGCCCAAGCGCTACTTTGAACACCTATATTGATCAGTTCTAAGAAGAGCTGTTTATTTAGATGAAAGGCCGCTTGAGAAAATCTCAAGCGGCCTTTTTGTTTCTAAACGGAGCGAGTTGCCAGAGGAGCGTCTACTGCTTCTTGCTATTCAGGTACAGTTGGTGCCGCTTGCCGTCTGGGGCAAACACAGCCCGCATTCTGGCACGCTGGCCTTTGGTGAACATGTACATGGCTTCGTCATCTACCCGGTCCATGAAGTTCATGAACAGGCTGCTCTGTCCGCAGGAATATTGCGGGTAGGAGGGAGTTCCCCAATAGGCATCGCTGGCAGGTGGCGTATCATCTACCAGATCAGTGGAGTTGCAGCCGTTGGGAGTTTGTCCATTGAGGTGGTGGAGGTTGAGCCAATGCCCTATTTCGTGGGTAGCGGTTCTGCCCAGGGCGTTTTCTTTGGTTAAGGGAGGCAGTGTGCCATATGTCCTGGGATCTATGACTACACCGTCTATACGAGGGTCTGCGCCCGGCATATGGGCGTAGCCAGCCAACCCCAGGTTGCCGTGGCGGTCGCTCATTTCTACCACCCAGATATTCAGGTAGCGGTCGGTGGGCCAGGCATCATGGCCTCCTTTGCTGGTAAAAAATAACGTGCGATCATCAATGGGTTTATGCTCTCCGTGCCCGTCAAAACCGCTGATGGTGCTGTACGTGCGGGTAATTCCATTGGTAGGCTTCCCTTCCGGGTCTTGCGTGGCTAAAACGAATTCTATCCCCACATCGGCTACCAGGTGCTTGAACTCCTCCGGTGTTTTGGCATGGTCGGGATTTCGTTTCCGGAAGTCTTCGTTCAGGACTTTTAGCTGGGAGGCAATTTTCTGGTCGCTTACGTTGAAAGCATCTTCGGCATAAATCACATGCACCACCACCGGAATCTGAATGACTTCTTCTTCTGTAAGCCCCGCAAAAGGAGCAGGGTCTTCTTTGTCGCAGCCAAAGAGCAGGCTTGCCAGAGTGAGTAGATAAAGTATTCGCCATTTGCTCAGGTGAGGGCCTGAATTCTCCAGAAACATAAGGTAATGTCAGTTTAATATGACTTGGGTAAAGGGCAGAGCTGCAGTTGTAATCATGCAGGAAGTCTCTGTCCTTATGATGGACCATTGATCCCGTAAATACCCCTACCAAAGCGGAAGACCAGGAACAGTTTCTTCTGTGAAGCCGTGTTTTTGAGAGATTATGTGGTGAAGCTTTCCTGCATTATTCAACATACCCATGCCGTTGACTCCTGCTTTGAGCTGGAGAACCAAACCGGGGTGCTCGCTGGCGGTACCAGATGGTGAAAAGTGCTATAGCCAGGAGCAGTTCTGAGAGGTCTCCCCAGTAATACATCAGCTTGGCCGCTTCCCTGATTTGATTTTCGCTATGTGGGGAGTGGAGCGGATAAAGATAGGCATACATGAACTTGCTCAGAAACGCGTGAAAAGCGATACTGGTGAGAAGCACCGCTACGCGTAGCAGGAACGACGGTCGTTTAGGGGCAGGGTCAGGACCGATCATTGACCACGTGAAAAGGTAGCCGGCTGCAAGAAAGTGGATATGTACCAAGTAATGTACCGAAGGATTGCCCAGGCTTTTCACATAAAGGGGCGTTAGGTACAACAGGTACATGCCACCTATGTTCAGGATAAAGGCGGTAACCGGGTGGCTCAGAAGGTAGAAGGCTTTAGTCCTTAGCAGGGAAGTAAGGCTACGGGCCGCTTTTACGGGTAATGTCTTTAAGGCTAAGGTAATAGGCGCGCCCAGCACCAGGAACAAGGGGGCAAACATGCCAAGGAGCAGGTGCTGCACCATGTGGCCTCTCAGGTCTTGATGAGCCCATTGCATAAGGCTGGGCCACAGGGCAACTGCCAGCAAAGAAACGCCTGTCAAGAAACTAGCGGTGCGCCGAGGGGGCCAGGTGGTATTTTTCTTCTTTAAAGTGAAAAGGGCGAGCAAGTAAATGAGCGCTATTGCTGCTATCACCAACAGAGGTATCCATTGGGAGAAGGAGCCGTCCTGAAGCTGGTGATGGGAATGATGCTGCATTAGACTTCTTTTAAACGGGGCGCTCCTGCAAAGAACCTCTTTCCTGATTTCTGGCCCGTTTTGTCAAAAGAAGCCCGATCAGCAGTAGCCCGAGTGCGGCCAGGTTCCAGGCAATGTCATAGGGAAGAACATTGGGCACATAGCGGATCTGGTGAAGCCGCAGCACCTTGTGGTCAACCACACCATCAAACAACTGAAACCCGCCCATGCCTAAGAAAAAGCCTGCCCACGCTCTTAGGGTAGCCAAAGAATGGCTTCGCCGAAGGTCCAGCAGCAGAAAGAAGCCCGCCACAATTGCTATCAACTCGGCAGCATGGAGAAGGCCATCGGTGAGCAGACCAATGGTGGGGGTAGAGCGGTCATAGAAATGGTGCCAGGCCAGTAACTGGTGAAAGATGATCTCATCCACGGCGGCCATGATGCCTACCCCAATCAGGGCGCCGGCACGCATAGACTGCCTGGGGTTCGCTTTTCCTGTTTCCTGATGCATGGAGTATGAGTAAGAAGAAGCACTCTTTCTCATACTCCATGAACGGCATAAGGTTTAAGCCGTTACATATCAGGACTTGGTCTTAGCTTCCAACGTTACTTGTTTACGTTCAGAAGTGATACCCAAACAAAACCCGTAACGCGGTTTTCTGCAAAGCGGTGGCGCCCACCTTCACAAATCCGCCCCCAAGTTCTCCTCTTACTACGCCATCGCCATGCTTTTCGCTCTTTGCTTATAGGCTGCAATGAGCAAAAGGCAGAACAGGAACCCGGTGAAGGCCAATCCGGCGCCTACGTATTCTGGCGAGGTATATCCAAAGCCAGCCGCAATAGGCAAACCTCCCAAGAAAGCTCCCAAAGCATTGGCCATGTTAGACGTTGCCTGCAGCAGGGCAGAAGCCAGCATTTCGGCGCCTTTCGCTTGCTGCACGATGAGCATTTGCATGGGCGCGATCATCCCAAAGCCTACAGCGCCGGTAACAAAGGTCATGAGAATGGCCGTAGGTTTGAATTGCACCAGCCCAATGGTAAGGAACAGGGTTACTACCATGCTCAACAACAGCAACGTGGTGGTGGTCAGGGGCGAGAAGCGGTCTGCCAAACGACCACCCATGAAGTTCCCGGCGGCCATTCCAAAACCGGCCACTACCATGATGATGGTCATGGAGTTGGGGTTGAAACCGGCCACTTCGGTCATCAACGGCGCGATGTAGCTGATCCAGGCAAACATACCGCCGGTGCCAATGGTGGAGATGCCAATGATGAGCCACAGTTCTTTATGTTTGAAGATGTTGAGGCTTTTGAGGAAACTGGTCTCAGAGTCTGACTTGATGGAAGGCATCCAGAGTTTCACCGCCAAAGCCGCCAGCAAGGCCACTACCGCAATCAGCCCGAAGGAGTAACGCCAGCTGTAATGGTGCCCAATGTAGGTACCCAGCGGAACCCCAATGATGTTGGCAACCGTCAATCCGGCAAACATCACCGACACGGCCCTGGCTTCCCTACCCGGTTCGGCTAATTTGCTGGCCACCACGGCCCCGATCCCAAAGAATGCCCCGTGCGGTAGACCCGCCATGAACCTGGTAGCCATGAGCAACGGGTAATTACCGGCTACTCCAAAAAGCCCGTTGAAGACACAGACCATCAGCATTAAACCTATCAGAACCTTTTTTGGTGGCATGTTGGAGGTGATGCCAACCATAAGCGGGGCACCGATCACCACGCCCAAAGCGTAAATGGAAATCAGATGGCCGGCTTCCGGAATGGTGATATTAACGGCCTTTGACATATCCGGCAGAATCCCCATCATCAGGAACTCGGTCATGCCTATGCTGAAGCCCCCAAGGGTAAGCGAGATAAGACTCAGTTTGATGAGGGGAGAAGCGTTGGTACTTTTCATGGTAAGCGTACTATTTATAAACAAGAGATCAGAAGAATTGTCCATACTTCACCCTCCATCTGCAAATGGTTTGTAACAGGTTGATTGCAAGCAAAAGGCAGGTGTGTTGGATTTATCCTACTATGAATGAAGTATGTATTTGGTAGGAATTACCCAATATAAAGGAGGCATGTTCCTGATGAATGATAAAATAAGGTTTGAGGTAGCAATAACGGCCTTGTTGGATAGATGTTTCTCTTACTAAGCGGATTACGTATAAATACCGCTAATCAAGGAAAAACCCTCGGTCCTGTTTTCGCCATATTTTCTTAAAAGTAGACCAAAAACAAAGGCCGAGCAACCAACGGCAACTCAGGCTTTGTTTCTGGCTCTTGTGGCTGGTATCTTTTAGGATAGTAGAAGCCCTCAGGCCAGCCCTTGAGTTTATTTCTATAACATTTCACCAAGGTTTCTGGTTAATGAGCATTACTTGCTTAAACAAACCATGGAGCCACAAAGCACTTCTTCCCTAGAAAATAGTACCATTGTCTTAGCCGGAGCCACCGGAGATTTAGGAAGCCGCATTGCAAAGGAATTGCGCAAGAGAGGGGCAGACGTAAGGGCGCTGGTCCGCAGGGGTAGCGGTACTCCTAAAGTAGCAGCGTTGCAGAAGTTGGGCGTGCAGGTGATGGAAGTTAATTTCAACGATGTCGCTGCGCTGAGCAAGGCGTGTGAAGGGGCTTCCTGTGTAGTGTCTGCGTTGTCTGGCCTGCGTGAAGTTATTGTGGAGGCGCAGACAAAGCTGCTGGAGGCAGCACTGCAGGCCGGGATTCTCCGTTTTATTCCCTCAGACTTCGCAATTGACTTTACCAAGCTTCCCAAAGGCACCAACCGCAACCTGGATCTCAGAAAAGAATTCAAACAGCGCCTGGATGAAGCACCCATCGCGGCTACCTCCATCCTGAATGGCATGTTCACCGATTTGCTCACCGGGCAGGCTCCCGTAGTGCTCTTCCCTCTGAAGCGCGTGATGTACTGGGGCAACGCAGATCAGTCCCTGGATTTTACCACCATTGAAGATACGGCGGCTTACACGGCGGCTGCGGCCTTAGACCCAACCACGCCCAGGTATCTGCGGGTTGCCGGAGATGTGCTTTCTGTCAGAGAGCTCCAAACGGTGGCCAGCAACGTGACCGGAGAAGAGTTCAAACTGCTCCGGCTTGGAGGCTTAGGAGTGCTGGACACCATGATCAAACTGACTAGGTTTTTCTCACCCAGTAAAGACGAGGTGTTCCCGCCCTGGCAAGGCATGCAGTACCTGCGCAACATGCTCAGCGGTACTCCCAAGCTGGCGCCGCTGGACAACCATCGGTATCCTGAAATAAAATGGACGAGCGTGCGGGAAGTGCTCGCTACACGCAAGCCGTAAGGATCAACCTGTTTCAGGGGGGGTTCTAAAAAATAGCTTAAAAACAAAGAAGGAGCAACCCATGGCTGCTCCTTCTTTCAGGCTTTAGGCCAGAACTTTACTGACCGGCTTCCAATTGCTTCAGCTTGCGTCTTGTTTCCGCTACCTCCTCCAGAGATAGCGCCTTTCTGAAAGCTTCCATGGCTTTTTTCTTATCCCCTATGGCCACGTAATAGTCGCCCATAGAGTCATGCAGGTTGCCGTCTGCGGGGTAATTGTCCAGGTTCAGCTTGAAGAACTGGTAGGCTTTGTCATACCGCTTGTTGCCCAGCGAAATATATCCCAAGGCGTTCACCGTCCCCGCTGAGGGCAGCACCGGGTACTGCATCATGGCCGACACCGCTTTGTAATGGTCTTTGATGTACTCCACCGTAATGGTAGGGTCATTCAAGTTTTTGTCTAGCTCATATTTTTTAAATAGGAAGCGCAACGCGTCATACCCGGCGGGCAAAGGCACCGAAGAGTGATTATCTTCTGGGTAGTACTTCCAGGTCCAGACCAGGTTCTTGCTTTTTCTGAGAATGTCCCTGAACTGGAAGTGGTTGCGCACGTTGCCATTGGCATATACGGTGTCTTTGATCACCCTTACGGTGTCCATGCCTTTCTCCATGGTGTTAGAGGCCGCATAGTAAAGGTTCTTGTTAGCGTATTCTTTTTGCGAAAATGCTTTCTGAGCTTGTTTGGTGATGAGGTGACCGTTCCACCACACGCTAGGGTCAATGGCTACATAGGAATTAAACAAAGCTGGGTGGTTCACTAGCGCGTGGAGGACCGTGAGCCCACCCAATGAATGGCCCACAAACATGCGGTAAGGCGCAGTGCGGTAGCGGGATTCCACAAAAGGCATGAGTTCTTTTTGAATAAAGGAAATGAATTTCTCCCCTCGGCCTGAATTCTTGAAATCTGGGTCTACCATGCCATCCCGGCTGAACTTAGAGGGCGTGGGGGTAAGCTCGCTTCCTCTGTCTTTGCTCAGGATGCCTACCACTATCATCTTGGGCATCTTTCCTACGGAGCTCATCTCGTCTACCATGCCCGTCACAGAATGAAAGAAGTCTTTGCCGTCTAGCAGGTACATGACCGGGTAACGCGTGTGGACATCAGAAGACTTGGGCACATACACCCAGATTTCGCGATCTTCCTTTAGAATAGTGGAATGAAGGGTTTCTTTGGTGCCGATGGTTATTTGGTTGTCGTTCTGCTTAGCCGCCTGCCCGAAGCAAAGCGCTGGCAGCAGGAGTAATAAAACGGAAAGGAATACTCTCATAAGAGGTGGAGGGAAGAAAAGGAAGGATGATTAAATTCTTTAAATATCAATTCACTAAGGTAAACCGATTTCACTGATCACTCTCAAGGAATTTCTATATATAATTGAATGAATATTTTGCTGCTGACTTGATTCATAAGGGAAGTTGCTGTTTTTACCCTTTCGTTGGTGAAAATAGCCCCAAAACAAAGAAGGAGCGACCAATGGCTTTCCCAGAGGGTTAAGTCATTACGTCTTTGAATGTCCCAAAGGTCTTGTTGGCGGACTTTGCTTTGAACCTGATTATGTTCTAACGGAATGCGTACGACGTTAAGGTGTAGCGTCGTTACAGGGCAATATGTAGCGTCGTTACACCGTAACGACGTCAGCCGGCAGGATGAAAGGGCGCTACCTTCCCAGAACAAGGTCAGCCCGGGGCAAAAGCACTTTCACCCTATAAGATTCAGCAGCCCGATAGCCCATACCCCTTCCTTCATTTAGCCTGTTTCAATTGATTGATTTTCTCAAGGTTGTTCTTGCTGTTTCTGAGCGCAGAAGAGTCGTTTGCCGAGGTGGCAAGTTCAATGGCTTTCAGGAACTGCTGTTCTGCCAGTTTGAGGTTCCCCTGCTTGAGCAAGGCTTCGCCGTAACTATCAAACGCGTTAGCCGATTGCGGGTACTGGACCGTGTTGTATTTGAACGTCAGTAGGGCCAGGCCGATATGATCTGGATTGTTGAGTTGCTGGTAAGCAATGGTGTTGATCATGGGCTCCTTGAGCCCGGAGTTCTTTAGCGCCTCGAACACCACTGCCTCGGCCTGCGACGATTTTCGCTGTTTCAGGTAAGAAGCTGCCTGCAACATTTTAGCTTCTAAGGCCGCCATTTTCGCTTCGTGTTCCTGCCGCTGCTTTTCCTTGGTGGCGGCCTGTACCACCTGGTTGATTGCGTCCACCACCAACTCCGGCTCTTCGCGGTGGATGTTGTGGCCGCTTCTGGAGGTGATGACGTGCTCGCCGCTGGTAAACTGATTAAAGAACTCGTTGTGCAGATTCCGCCATATTTCCACGCCTTTGGGCTCGTGCAGGAACAACTCAGGGTTAGCCCGCTTCTGAACCGAGGTCAGGACCACGGCCGGTACCTGGGGCAGCTTCCCAAAATCAGGCAACTCGGCTTTCTCAAATATCTGGTTGATGGCTTCGTTCTCCTGCTTGAATTTGGCGGGCACGAAGCTGTTCTGCAGCTCTACGTCTTTCATCGCTTTGGCATAGTCTGCCTTTTTCAGTTCCTGCATCATTTTCTCATGCGCCGGGTCCACAAATACAAACCCTTTCACTTTGTCTGGGTGCTTGGCCGCGTAGGCGCGAATAATGAAGGCTCCGTAGGAATGGCCCACCAAAATGAAGGGTGCTTTGAGGTTGGCCTTTTCCACCAGGGTTTCCAGGTCCTGCACCGTCTGCTCCAGGGTATGCGTATTGGGATTAGGTTCCGAGTTGCCTGTTCCGGCCCTGGAGTACAGTAGCACCTGATTGGTCTGCATCACCTCAGAGGCTACGTTGCCCCATACTTTATAAGCCGTCCCAAACCCCGATTCAAAGATGACGGTGTATTCTCCTGTACCGGCCTGTACCATTTCCAGGGAGTGGTTCCCCACATTTACCATTTTAGTTTGCTGTGCGTTGGCCAATGCCGTATTCCCCAGGAAAAACAGCAGCAGCAAGGTTCTTTTGAGCATCATAGAATTAGTTGTTTAGCAAGATGGGGGGCACCAGTTCAGCAATGAAGCTGCGGCAGAAGGTTAATATCTTGTAGATGCTATATAAAAGGCGCCGGTTGCCTGAAAGGATTCTTTTTCATCGGGGTGCTGCTATGTGAACCAGAGTACAACCGGATATTGAGGAGTAATTGATTGGGTCCTTTTTGACCTGTTTCCCAGAAAACAGCCCAAAAACAAAGAAGGAGGAACCAACGGCTCCTCCTTCTTCAAAAGTCTAGATACTAAAATCTAGCGTCTGACATCCATCGCTTAATACCCAAACAGCTCTTTCAACGTCAGTTGCTTCACAGTGCCGTATTTGGCCAGTTCCTTGAAGTTGAGCCGGTCTTTGGAGCCAATCACCAGAATGGTCTGGTTCTGGCCTTTCACAAACTGCTGCTGAAAAGCTTTGATCTGGTCTAAGGTGAGGGCATCCAGGCTCTCGTAGATGTCGCGGCGCAGGTCATGGTCTACGCCCAGTTTGCGGGCCTGCTCATAGTTCATTAAAATGCCCACTTTGTTGATGCGCTCCGTCGCGATGCTGTTCCGCACCGAGGCTTTGGCATTCTCAAAGTTAGCGGCCGCCAACGGCAGGTTGTTCAGGAGTTCCTGCATGCCTGCCATGGCTTCGGGAAGTTTGTCTGACTGTGTGCCTATGTACGACATGATGTAGTTGGCGCGGTCTTTCCGACTGGCGTTGGCAAAACGAGAGCTGGCCGAGTACGCCAAAGCCCGCGATTCGCGGAGTTCCTGGAACACGATGGCACCCATGCCGCCGTCAAAGTACTCGTTGTACAGCCTGATGGTAGGCACCAGTTTAGGGTCATAATTGAGAGACTTGGTCAAAAACAGCAACTCGGCCTGTACCATGTCATAGTTGGTCCAGTACACGCGGCGGTCTTTGATGTCCAGCTCTTTGAAGGCATTCTCGGCGGGAACCGGTTTCAGGCTGGTCGGTACAATGTGCCCGGTGTTCAGAGTAGCACTGATGGTTTGCAACTCGCGCGGACCGTAGTACAGCACGCGGTGCTGGTACGTTGGAATGCTCTTGATGCGGGTAATCAGCTCAGCGGGTTTCACTTTCTTCAGCTCCTGCTCGCTCAGAATGTGCGTGAACGGGTTCTTAGGGCCGTACTTGGCGTAGTTCACCATGGCCACGCTGTGGATGATGTTCTTGTTCAGCTTGGCGTCTTTGCGGTCCTTCAGGATACCAGCCACCATGTCGCTCAGAGCCTGGGGATCGGCTTTGGGGTTCTGCAGCAGACTTTCAAACAACTGTAGCCCTTGTTCCAGATTGGCGTCCAAACCAGTCAAAGACACATACACCTGGTCTTGCCCAGACGATACCCCAAATGAGCACCCGATCTTGAAGAACTCTTTCTGCAGCTCCTCGGCGGTGTATTTGTCGGTGCCCAGGTACTGCAGGTAATCCACGGCCAGACCCAACTTCAGGTCGTTGTTGGTGCCCATGTCCAGAATGTAGTACAGGTTGAACAGGCCGTTCTCCTTGTTCTGGGTGTAGTAGATAGGAATACCCGATTTGAGCGTGCCCTGCTGGATGTCCTTCTGGTAATCCACAAACTGCGGCTGCAACTCAGAAACGGTGCGGCTGGCCACCTGTTTGTAGAACTCAGACTGCGCCTCGCGGTTGGCCGGCACTGGCGTGATGGTGGGTTTCTCCACTTTCTGGGCAGTCGGGTCCTGACCGGTGCGTTTGTAGATGACGGCGTAGTTGTTTCCGTAGTAGCGGTTGGCCACGTCCATCACGTCCTGCTTGGTGATCTTCTCAAATTCGTCTTCCTGCTTCAGGTAATCGGCCCAGTCCTGGCGCGCGATGAACGCATCCACGAAAGCCGTAGCGCGGGCGGCATTGCTCTCGTAGGCTTTCATCTTACTGATCTTGTTTTTGTTCACAATGGCCGGAATGAGCCAATCCTCAAACTGGCCTTTCTTCACCAGTTCAATCTGCTGCAGCAACAGGTTTTTCACCTGGTCCAGCGTCTGACCCTGGCGCGGATTGCCGGTGAGGAAGTGAGCCGAGTAATCATTGTAAATCTCAGCGAAAGACGCAGCGCCCAAAGCGGCTTGCTTCTGGTTGATGTTCAGGTCAATCAATCCGGCCTGTCCGTTGCTCAGAATCTGGTTGATCATGCGCAGCACCAAGGCGTCTTTGGACTTGATGCCTGGAAACCGGTAGGCCATCAGCAGCATCTCAGACTCTGGCCCCAGAATCTCCTTCACAACAGGCGCGGTAATAGGCTTCTCCTGCGGAGCGTTGTACACCGGATCGGCTTTCTTCTGCCACCGCCCGAAGTGCTCGTTGATGGTTCTGATGGTCTGATCGAAATCAAGGTCGCCGCTCATGGCAATGGCCATGTTGTTGGGCACGTAGTACTTATCGAAATACTTCTTGATTTCGGTAATAGACGGGTTCTTCAGGTGCTCCACCGTTCCGATGGTGGTCTGGGCGCCGTACTGGTGCGTAGGGAACAAGGCCGCGAAGGCCGCCTCAAACGCTTTGTTCTGGTCAGAGTCCAGGGAGCGGTTCTTTTCCTCGTACACGGCCTCAAGTTCCGTGTGGAACAATCTGGGAATCATCACGCCCAGGCGCTCGGCCTCCAGCATGGCCCACTTGTCTACCTGGTTGCTGGGGATGTCGCCGTAATAAATGGTCTGCTCCACCCAGGTGCTGGCGTTGGAGTTCTCCATGCCCATGGCGGCCACCAATTTATCATACTCGTTCGGCACTGCGTACTTGGCGGCTACTCCGGAGATGGAGTCAATCTGGTGGTACGTTTTCTTGCGGAGGGCCGGGTCTTTCTGGGTACGGTACTGCTCGTACAGGGCCTCAATCTTGGCCAGTTCCTGCTGCTCCTTTTCCCAGTTGATGGTACCCAGGCGCGTTGAGCCTTTGAAGGCCATGTGCTCCAGGTAGTGCGCCAGACCGGTGGCATCGGCGGGATCGTTTTTGCTACCGGCCCGCACGGCAATGTAGGTCTGGATGCGCGGCGCATTCTCGTATTTGGTCAGGTACACGGTAAGTCCGTTGTCCAGTTTGTAGATGCGCGCGTTCAGCGGATCATTGGGCACGGAAGTGTAGGGGAACTCTTTCTGGGCTGCCTCCGCCGATGGGCTTTCCGTTGCCGAGGAAGCAGTCTGGGTTGGCGTACTGGTTTTGCACTGGGCAAACAGCATCGCTCCCATCAGGGAAAAAGCAATAAATCTTTTTTTCACGTCTGGTGGATTAATCTTGTAGATGGTTACCAAATATAGGAAAACCAAGGGATTTTATGGCGTTGATTATAACGCTTTGAGAATGAGGATTAGTGTGGTTGCTGGTAGCTAAGGATATGCTTTAGCTAAGTGCGATGTTAATCCTGTCTGTTGCTGGCGTAGCTTTCGCTTGCCTATGGATTTATGGGCGGGTCTTTGCATAGCAGGCGTTATGCGCTCACGGCCGCGGGGGCCCCCGCGCTCACGCTGTACCAGCTTCCTTTGCTCCCTGGCGGTCGCAATGCCTGCGGCACCGGAACCTGCTAAGGCGCTCGCCCGAAAGACTGGAATTAGGGAAAGAGGCGGCAGCACTGACGGTGACAGAACCTCGTAGAGACAAGGCACTGCCTTGTCGCCTACACGCATTGCCCTCCTCATGGTTCAAGTCTGTGACTTGGACCTACTATGATGGCAGTTTGTAACTGCCGTGTTACCGTAGCTGTGACTAAGGCCCAATCAAACCCTCGCTCGCCTCCGGCGAGTGTGAGAAATTTGGCGGCGTCTCGCCGCTAGGGACATTGGCAACACAACACAACACAACACAACACAACACAACACAACACAACACAACACAACACAACACAACACAACGCGGCCAGAGGCCGCACGATGACCCACACTCGCCGGAGGCGAGCGAGGAAAGTCCCAATCCACTTATGGCAACTACTTTTACCAAGCGCAGATTCCCCTTTGAAGGGGGCGAAGGGGGATGTTTACATCTGCTGGTCCACAATCCAAGGGCAGAGCCCATTTCAGCCTCATTTAAGAAAAACAGCCCCAAAACAAATAAGCCGTCTAGGAATGCGAGGCAGGAGAGATGGCTCTGTTTTCGGCGGGAATGTGGAGACGGTTAGCGAGCAATTCCATGGTTTGCAGGGCATCCTGCTGGCTATCGGTGCGGAGTTCGTAGTCGGGTTCTGGGGAGGTGGAGTATAGGCCGATGGTGTACCAGGTCACCAGTGGGGCGGGTTCTTCATGATGGTGGTGGCCGTGCTCGTGGTCATGATCGTGGGCATGGGCGTGGCCTAAATTGGAAGACAGGAGGACCTGCTTGAACGCGGGCAAGGGTGCCCATCTGCCGGTCTTCAGCCCGAACATGCTTAGGTATTCCCGCACCCGTTTGTTTTGAAAATCGATCTGGAAACCGTGGTAGGTGTATTTGAACAGCAGACCCAGTACAAACAGCAACGCTCCCACGGAAAGCATCTGGGCTTGGTCTACGTCCCCGCTCCACCAAGGGCTACTTCCGGTGAGTAAGCCCGCCAATAAAAGCACATAGCCCAGGTAACTTAAAGTCCCGAAAAAAGAATCGGTTTTGCGATCGAAGAGGTGGTTCATGGGAGGGGGAAAAGTAAAAACCTGTGAGACGTTGGAAAAGCCCCACAGGTTTTGAAAAGATTAGAAGTCGGTGTCCAGGCCGAGGCGGTTTTTGAGGTCTTTCAGGGCCGGGTACATCTCCGCTAAGTAGTTGTATTTGTCCTGCGAGGTGTAGAGTTTACGGCCGCCTTCCTGCTGTACTACGTCAATGAGCACCTGTA
Organism: Sabulibacter ruber; assembly: GCF_017355955.1. Lineage (GTDB taxonomy): Bacteria > Bacteroidota > Bacteroidia > Cytophagales > Hymenobacteraceae > Nibribacter > Nibribacter ruber_A. The sequence continues at coordinate 35,932 of NZ_JAFFID010000004.1, forward strand.
TTCGGTTATGCCCTAAGCCTTGGCGCAGATACATCAGAAACTCAGGCTTGAAGCTGTTGAACTCGGCTACCTGCACCTCATTTTCCACCTGCAGGTGCACCTCGGCTTTCTCGGCGTCAAAGTACCATTCGCGGTTCAGGATGGTGTACTCCAGGGTGCGGTCGGTGTGCTTTACGCGGTCCACGTACTGTTTCCAGAGCTGCTGCAGTTTCAGTTCATTGATGGGCGGCAGAGAACCGGGAACGTAGGCCTCGGTTTCTTCTTCCAGCACCTCCACCGCGGGCGCCGCCGAGGCCGCTACTTTCTCCTCCAGGTTCTTCAGGCTGGGCAGTTTTGACAGTTTGCGGGTAGCCAGGGGAGAAGCCACGGTGCGCATGGGAGCCGCCGGATCAGCCACCGCCGGGGCCGGTTTAGCCGCCACGGGTACCGGAGAAGGGGCCTGGTTAGGATACGTTTCAAACACGGGCTCCTGGCCGGCGTCCATATCGGCGGGCGCGGTGTTGTGGTGCGTTTCGGCGGTGTTTTTCTCAGAACCGGCCGAAATTGGCTGAGCTGGAGCTGGTGGTGCAGGAGCTACGGGCGGAGCCTGGATAACCGGTGCCTGCGCAACCGGAGCGGCTACGCCGGAACTTCCATTAGTTTTTTTTTTGACCTCTCCGTTCAAAGAGAGGTCTGAGGCCAGCTGCAGGGCGTGCGGCAGGTGGGCCAGTTTCATGAGCAGCAGTTCCACGTGCAACCGCTGGTTTTTAGCCGCTTTAAAGTTTTGGTCACAGGTGCCCACCAGGTTCAGGCCAGACAACAGGAAACTCAGAGACGCCTCCTGCGATTGCTTCGCGTACTGGGCTTTGATGTTCTCAGAAACCTGCAGCAACTGCACCGTTACGGTGTCTTTGCACACGAGCAAGCTTCTGAAATGCTCGCCAATGCCCAGCACGAAGTTGTGCGAATCAAAGCCGTTTTTCAGGATTTCGTCATAAAGCAGCAAGGCCCCGCTCAGGTTCTGGGTGAGCAGATATTCCGTGAGGCGGAAATAATAGTCATAGTCCAGGATGTGCAGGTTCTGCACAGTGGCCTTGTAGGTAAGGTGGTGGCCAGAGAAAGTCACCATCTGGTCGAAGATCGACAAGGCATCGCGCAGGGCACCATCGGCTTTCTGGGCAATCAGGTGCAGGGCATCGTCATCGGCTTTGATCTCCTCTTTGGAGGCGATACGGCCCAGGTGCTGCACCATGTCCTCAATCCGGATACGGTTGAAATCAAAGATCTGGCACCGCGAGAGAATGGTAGGAATGATCTTGTGGCGCTCGGTGGTGGCCAGGATGAAAATGGCGTAGGCCGGCGGCTCCTCCAGGGTCTTCAGAAACGCGTTGAAGGCCGAGTTGGAGAGCATGTGCACCTCATCTATGATGTAGATTTTGTACTTGCCCGTTTGTGGCGCATAACGCACCTGCTCCACCAGGTTGCGGATGTCCTCCACGGAGTTGTTAGACGCCGCATCCAGCTCGTGCACGTTGAACGAGCTGTTGTTGTTGAAGCTCTTGCAGCTGTCACACACGTTGCAAGCCTCTACCTCCGGCGTAATGTTCTGGCAGTTGATGGTTTTGGCCAGAATACGCGCGCAGGTGGTCTTGCCCACGCCCCTGGGGCCGCAGAACAGGAACGCCTGCGCCAGGTGGTTACTGCTGATTGCGTTCTTTAAGGTAGTGGTAATATGGTGCTGCCCCACCACGCTATCAAACGTAGTCGGGCGGTATTTACGGGCCGATACAACAAAATTCTCCATCGCTCTACAAAGTTAAAGGTTTCTGATTCTATTCTGAAACCCAATCTTGGCGGGGCAGTCAGGTTCTTGATTTTGTGCAACGAGGATTATGTTTCCGGCCTGTTTTGAAGAAAGCAGGCCGGAAACATAAAATTGACCTACTTACCTGCCAGGGTATAGTGCAAGCCTAAGAGCAGGTTGGTAGAACTGGTTCTGACGCTGTTGGAGCTTTTGGAAATGTTCAGAAGACCAAGGGTATGCCGTACTTCGGCACTAAGGTTTAAAGCAGAAGCAATAGGCCGGGAATAACCGATCCCTCCGGCAACCCCAACATCTAACCTCTTCCAGTCAGATGTCGTGTCCTCGTCTGCAAAGGGGATGTCGCTCTTTTCATTTGTTTTGTTTGTTTGCTTTAAAAGCCAGGAAACAGAAGGGCCGGCGTTCACAAAGAAACCGGTTTGCTTAATGTGAATTCCCAGTAAAACGGGAAGCGACAGATAATGATAGTTGAACCTGAGGCTGTGCTCCCCGCTGGGGTATCCGTTTGCATCGGTTGTTGTGTAGTCTATTCTGTCGCCTTTGTTCTCGTATAACAGGTCTGCTTTCAGGAAAAGGGAAGCAAATTGGTGTTTCACCGAGAGGCCGGCCGCTCCTCTAAAATCACTTTTGAAGTCTGCCCAATCAAAGTAGTCTTTTGAGCGGTTTAGATGCGTGCGGTTTGGGCCAACTAAGATGCCCACTTGGGTAGAACCGGGAGTGCTTTGGGCAGAACAGAAAGACGCAGCACCTAGACTCAGAGCCACGGCGCAAATAAAATTTTTCATGAATTGAATAGGGTGGTAAGGTATGGAAGGCAATGTAGAAAGTATCCCTGAATTCCTATTCTGAAGCTGCTTTGTCAGGGGACAATGCAAAACGTAAGCGATACCCTGAAGCCAAGACAGCTTTGCCGTTGAGTGCCATGGGAAAAGTATTTTGGGGCTGATTAAGGGAAACCAGCCCCGAAACACAAAGGTGATTATTTCCCGTTAAGGGTATAATTCACTCCAAAAAGCAAGCTGGTAGAACCCATTTTCCCGACCGAGCTAAAAGTACTGGTGGTATAAAGGCTGTGGCTGTATCTTAGCTCCCCGCTGACGTTTAGACGGGAGGAAATAGCCCGTGAATAACCTAGCCCCACAGAAACCCCATAATCAAAACTTTTTTCATCCGTGGAAACAGAAGTGGTTTGGCCTTCGCCAAAGGCTTTGTATTTGAGCAACATTCCTGCATAAGGACCGGCATTTACAAAGAAACCGGTATTCTTAATGTTTACTCCCACCAGAACCGGAATGGTGAGGTATTGACGGTTCACCTTGTAACTAAACTCCCTGCCTGCATTTCCAGAAGTGCCGGTGTTGTAAAATATGGTAGAAGCTCCTGAGCTTTTGTTCTCATACAGCAGGTTGGTGGTCAGGAATACCTTATTAAACTGGTACTTTAGAGACAGGCCAAGACTTGCCATGAATCTGGCTTTGCCTTCGGTCTTGAATTCATCTGTCCGTTCAAAATCACCTCCCCTTAAGTAACTATAATTAGGGCCGGCCAATAGCCCAATCCGCAAAGTGCCAGGCTGCTGCTGGGCAAGGCTGATGGTTGAAGTGGTAAATACAAATAGTGCTAAAAGAATGGGGGGTTCATGATGTATTAATTAGGTATAAAATATTTTATATATTGTTTAAACCTATATAGTAGATTGGATAGTATTGGTGTGGATAAATTTATTTGCGCATCAGATTCTGTCCTACCTGAACGGCCGCTTCACCAAACTCACCTGCCCCATGGTGCCTTTCTCGTACTTGGCTACGCAGTGCTGTTGGTACTGCGCTTCAAAGTTCTCCTCACCGGGGAAAACCTGGTCGGGGGCGGGTTGGTCTTGCAGGAAAAAGTAAATCTTGGTGTTGCCGTATTTGGTGTGCGGCATCAGGTCGCCGTACTGCTGCATCTGGTCCCAGAGGGTGTCTGAGACGGTAACGGCGTAAATGCGCTGGATGGGACCGGTGTTGTTCTCGTTGCGGTAGAAGGCTACCTCGGTGAAGTCGCCGTCTAAATCCTGCACGCTGGGTTGGGTAAAGGCATCCTGGATAAACCAGATAACCAGGACGGCAAAAACTGCGATAAGTATGTATTTGACTTTCTTTCCAGACATCGTTTAAAAAGTAAAGAAATGAAAATGGTGCCGCTATACCGGCGTTTAAATCGGCCGCAAAGGTACCTCTGTTTCGCTCGTCTTTTTACAAAAACAGGCCAAAAATAGAATTCAGGCTTTTTTTGAGCGCAGCGTGGCCCATCAGGATAACATTTTCCCAAGAATACAGTAAATGCTATACCTACTGATACTCCCACTCGGGAAACCTCATGGAGTACCCGGAGGAAATACAGAGGAAAACAATGCCTTTACAGGTGAAGAACTATCCACTTTTCAGCACGGAAGATATAGTATGGAACTAGATGATATGGCCCCCGAGGTGGCCCAGGAATTTTACCCGCAGGCCCTCAAGATGCTGCATGAAAGCGGTTTGCCTTTCTTGATGGGCGGTGGTTTTGCTCTCCGGCAATACACGGGCATGCAGCGCGCCATGAAAGACATGGACGTGTTCTGCAAAGCCGGTGACTGCCCGCGTCTGCTCAAGATTTTCAATGATGAAGGCTTCAAGACCGAGTTGGTAGATGCCCGTTGGCTGGCAAAAGCCTACAAAGACGGCAAGTACGTTGACTTCATCTTCAACAACCCCGGCAACAACACGCCCGTGAACGACGGCTGGTTCAGGAAAGCGCCCGAAGGAACCGAGTTTGGCGTGCCCGTGAAATACATCTCCGCTGAGGATTTGTTCCGATGCAAGATTTACGTCCAGAACCGCGAGCGCTACGATGGCTCAGACCTGAACCACCTCATCCTGCGTTACGGCGACCAGATGGACTGGGAACGCATCCTGCAAACCCTGGAGCAGCACTGGCAACTGGTATTGGCGCAGCTGTTGTCTTTCCAGTTTGTGTACCCCTCTGAGCGGGACATTATTCCGCGCTGGTTGTTTGATGAGCTGTTGCTGCGCGCCAAAGAGCAGTTTGACATGCCTCCGCCTACAGAGAAGGTATGCCGTGGCTTGCTGATTGACCAGACGCAGTACGCACCAGCCGTAACAGAATGGGGCTTCAAAGCCATGACCATCATGACCATTTAACAGAGACCGGAAGTTAGATTCTAGATGTTTGATCTTCAGCGGGAAAGGAGAGTACGAAAGCAGGTTTTAAACCAAGGCCCGTTCTTCTCACGTATTCTATGACTCAAACAAGGTGTCTACCATCTATTGTCTAGCGTCTCAAATCTAAACCAGAATGGAACAACAACCACAATCCTACGTTACGCCGCAACCCGTTCAACCTTTACAACCTACTACCCCGCAGCACTCTGATTTGCCAGTACCCACCTCAGAGGCAGCTAAACCCGTCAGGATTGCGGCAGTAGGCGACATTCACGTACGCGAAACGGACAAAGGCAAGTGGATTGATTTCTTCAAGGCCGCCTCAGAACAGGCAGATATTCTGCTGCTCTGCGGTGACCTCACCGACCATGGGTATGCCAAGGAAGCTGAGGTCTTGGCCGAGGAAATGCGGGCCTGTACCATTCCGGTAGTCTGTGTGCTGGGCAACCACGACCACGACAAAAACGAGCACGATGAAATCCGGACCTGCCTCATGCGCGACAACGTGCATTTCCTGGACGGCGATGCCGTGGTGATCAAAAACGTAGGCTTTGCCGGCGTAAAAGGCTTTGGCGGAGGCTTTGACAAATACATGCTCTCCATGTTTGGGGAAAGCAGCAACAAAGCCTTTGTGCAGGAAGCCGTAGACGAAGCCCTTAAACTGGAAGCCGGCCTTTCACGCCTGGATACGGAGCACCCCGGGGTGAAAAAGATTGCGGTACTGCATTATGCACCCATCAAGGCCACCGTGGAAGGAGAACCCGAGGCCATCCATCCGTTCCTGGGCTGTTCCCGTTTAGCTGAGCCGCTGGACCGGCAGAACGTACTGGCCTGTTTCCACGGGCACGCCCACGTAGGCACCCTGGAAGGGGAGACCGCCAAAGGAATTAAAGTATTCAACGTAGCCAAACCCATTCTGCAGAAAGCCGGCTTTGCCATGCCGTTCTTTCTGTACCATGTGTAAGTAGCCCGGTAATTAAAAGAAATGACCACTGTTTCAGGCCCGTTTTCCGGAAAACGGGCCTGAAACAGTGGTCATTTTTGTATTCGGCCAATCCGGCTGAAAATTGGGAACCGCACTTCTTTTTGCTCGTCTTCGGGCCAAACTTCCCGCACTCTTTGCATGAGATTCGGTACCGGGTTTTCCCCGTGCTGCCGCAGGTACGTCTGCACGCTGGACCAGGAATTGAGGTAGCCTTCCAGGTCAGGTAAAGCCCAGTGGGTGAGGATGGCGCCGGTGAACGCGGGCTCTTCCTTGAACGGAAACGGAATTGTGGCGTAGCTTTCGTCAATATACCGGCGCTCAGAATCCCAGTAAGGCCCCACAATTTGGGTATAGAAATGATGGAGGAGTACATCTACTTCCCGGGAGATGGAAAGCAACCCATAACCCCAAAGCGCCAGGATAGCGCCGGGATTGGCCACGCGGTTCACTTCCTGGTAAAATTTCTCGAAGTCAAACCAATGCACAGCCTGCCCCACGGTGATAAGGTCAAAGGAATTGTCTTGGAAGGTGGTGTGCTCCGCAGGAAGCAGGTGGTAGGTGATGCGGTCTGAGGGCGGGGCCTGTTGCAGTTGCTTCTGGCTGATGTCAGTGGCGTGCACGTGGGTGAAAAATTTGGCCAGTTCTACGGCTACCTGGCCGTTGCCCGTGCCGCAGTCCCACGCCAGATTTGGAGTGGAAACCAGGGAGCGCAGGTGCTCATACAAGGCGGCGGGGTAGGTGGGTCTGAATTTCTTGTACAAACTGGCCTGAGCGGAGAAATTGTCCTTAGGAACCATAACGTGATAGAATTAACCTTTAAGAGAGGGCAGCCGTTGGGAGAAAAAAAGACCCTGAAACCGCTGGCTACCATGTGTTAGCCTTTTTTACTCGAAAGCCCTACCTTTGTTTATCTCATTACCTGAATTTAACCAATACCCAATATGTCCAACGGATTTTTCAATGTCCCTATTCCGGTGAACGAGCCTGTGAAAGGCTATGCACCGGGCAGCAAAGAAAGAGAAGAACTTCAGAAAGCATACAATGCGCTGCGCGAGCAGCAACTGGATATTCCTATGTACATTGGCGGACAGGAAGTGCGCACTGAGAACAAAGTGCCGTTCACGCCTCCGCATGACCATAAGCGCGTAGTAGCGCATTACAGCTACGGTACCGGCGAGCACGTGCAGCAAGCCATTGACGCCGCGCTGGCTGCCCGTGAGCAATGGGCCGCCATGTCGTGGGAAAGCCGCGCTGCCATCTTCCTGAAAGCCGCCGATCTGCTGGCTGGTCCTTTCCGGGCGCGCATGAACGCCGCTACCATGATCGGGCAGTCAAAGAACGCGTTCCAGGCCGAGATTGACGCCGCCTGCGAAATGATCGACTTCTTCCGGTTCAACGTGAAGTACATGACCGACATCTACAAAATGCAGCCGGAGTCTATGCCGGGCATGTGGAATCGTCTGGAGCACCGTCCGCTGGAAGGGTTTGTGTTCGCGTTAACGCCGTTCAACTTTACGTCTATTGCCGCTAACCTGCCTGCCGCTCCGGCCATGATGGGGAACGTAGTGGTGTGGAAACCTGCCAACACCCAGATCTATTCTGCCCAGGTGATTATGGAACTGTTCAAGGCGGCTGGCTTGCCAGACGGCGTGATCAACCTGGTGTACGTGGATGGTCCTGAGGCCGGCGATGTGATCTTCCGTCACCGTCAGTTTGCGGGTATTCACTTCACGGGCAGCACCGGCGTGTTCAACCACATCTGGAAAACCATTGGCGAGAACATTAACTCGTACCGCGGTTATCCGCGCATTGTGGGCGAGACCGGCGGAAAAGACTTTATCCTGGCCCACAAATCGGCGAACGCCAAGGAAGTGGCGGTGGCAATTACCCGTGGCGCGTTTGAGTACCAGGGACAGAAGTGCTCAGCAGCTTCGCGTGCGTACATCCCTAGCAACCTGTGGGATGAGGTGAAGCAGCACGTGGTGGAAGACCTGAAATCGTTTAAAATGGGTGATCCCGGTGATTTCAGCAACTTCATCAACGCCGTAATTGACGAGAAGTCTTTTGACAAGCTGGCCCGCTACATTGATGCCGCCAAAAAAGATGACTCAGTAGAGATCATTGCTGGTGGTAACTATGACAAGAGCGTGGGCTACTTTGTTGAGCCTACCATTATTGTGGCGCAGGATCCGCAGTACGTGACCATGTGCGAAGAGCTCTTCGGGCCGGTACTGACCTTGCACGTGTACGATGCCGAGAACTTTGAGAAAACGCTGGAAGTGGTAGACCAGACTTCACCGTACGGCTTAACCGGGGCTATCTTCGCCGGTGACCGTTACGCCATTGAACTGGCCACCAAGAAACTGAGCCACGCGGCCGGTAACTTCTACATCAACGACAAGCCCACCGGGGCCGTGGTTGGTCAGCAGCCGTTTGGAGGTTCCCGCGCCTCTGGTACCAATGACAAAGCCGGTTCTATGCTGAACCTGCTGCGTTGGACCAGCGCCCGCACCATCAAAGAAACCTTTGTGCCGCCGGTAGATTACCGCTACCCGTTTCTGCAGGAAGGCGGCCAGGTAGAAGGTGCTCTGTAAGCGTTTATAACCTGATTTCCTGAAAACAGCCCCGAAACGGATTCTCGTTTCGGGGCTGTTTTGTTTAAAGGGGCCCGGAATCAGGCCGCTTCTTTTCTGCATTTTCTGTCAGGTAAGCCTTTTCTGATGTTCTCACGACATTTCTAGTTTGCTTGCATGAAGGAACGTCTGGAACGTACGCTGGGCGGGAGGTTAGAGAAATAATCCTGTGAGACGAGTTCTGCGTATGAATAACAACCAACAGACGCAGCCATGAACCAATACACGCCACCGGTCACTCCCGTAGATGAACGCCTGAGATGGGTAGATTCCTTTTCCAGGCTTTTAGACAACCAGTTCAAACTGCCGGGCACCAAGTTCCGGTTTGGGTTAGACCCCATCTTAGGCTTGCTTCCCGTGGTGGGAGACATGACGTCTTTTGCCATGTCTGGGGTATTGGTGATGACCATGGCCAAACACGGAGCCAGCCGGTACCTGGTGGTTCGGATGCTGTTCAACATCTTCCTGGATGCCGTGATTGGCAGTATTCCGGTGGTGGGCTGGCTGTTTGACTTCGGTTACAAAGCCAACCAGCGCAACGTGGAACTGCTGCGCCGCCATTACCAGGAAGGCAAGTACCAGGGCAAAGGCACCGGGTTCATTATTGCCGTACTTATTGCGTTTGTGGTGCTCTTCGGTTTGCTGCTGTACGGGCTCTGGAAACTGGCGCAGTTCATCTGGTATTGGGCTTATTCCGCGTGGTAGGCCTGTTTTGGGAGTAAAATCGAGAATCTGGAGTAAAATCTGCACTTATACAAAGTCGAACCACCCATCTGCTTTGCGTTACAACACAAGGCAGATGGGCGGTTCGGTTTTGTAAGAGGATATTAGTTGGCTGTGTTCAGGTCTAACAGGCGGTGGCGTACTAACAAGCAAGCCCCAATCACGCCAGCCATTTCGCCCAGTTGGGAGACCTTCAACTGCGTGTCATTGTTTACCAAACTCACTGAATATTTCTTGATGGCGCTCTTGATGGGAAGCAGGATATAATCTTCTGTAGAGGCCAGGCTTCCTCCCAACACCACCAGTTCGGGGTTGAAGAGGTTGATCAGGAGCGCAATGGCTCTGCCTATCTTTTCGCCAATCTCGGCAATCAGTTCAATGGCCAGTACATCATCGTTGTTGGCAGCGTTGATAATGTCTTCCAACCGCAACTCATCTGGGTTGATATTGTCGCGGGTAGCCACGGTGGAGGCACCAGCCTGTAATTTCTCTTTGAACATGTCTACCAAAGCCCAGCCAGAAGCTTCCGTCTCCAGGCAGCCTTTTTTCCCGCACCGGCAGAGAATCTCGTTCTGGAACAGCGGAATGTGCCCAATCTCGCCGGAGTAGCCAGACTTACCGTAATGCAGCTGGCCGTTGATGAGCATGCCCATGCCAATACCATAGTCCAGGTTCAGGAAGAGTACATCTCTCTCATTCGTGACCACCCCTGAGTAGAACTCACCGTATGCCATGGCGCGGGAGTCGTTTTCCAGGAAAACCTTAATTCCTATCTCCGTTTCAATGATCTTGCTCAACGGGTCTTCATGGAAATCAAACAGGTTATGGTTGTAGCCCTTAGAATGGTTGATTCTGCCGGAGAGATTGATCCCGATGCCTAAAATCTTCTCTTTTGGAATGGGAAGCTCAGAAATGAATTTGTTGATGATCTGGCAGAGTTCTTCCAGTGACTCCTCACTGTTGTTCAGCTCGTACGGGTGCCGGTCAAAACTGCTGATCAGGTTCTTCTGGAAATCGGTAAGGCCAATGTTGATATGATGCCGTTTCACATCTATGCCCATGAAGAAGCCAGAGTTGGGAGCCAGCCCATAGACATTTGGTTTTCTGCCACCGGTGGAGTCTACTTTCCCGTGGTCCTGCACCAGCCCATCCTGGATAAGATCGTTCAACAGACTGGTCACTTTAGGGACACTCAGGTTTAACTCTTTCCCAAGCTCAGCAATGGTAGCGTTGCCAGTGTTGGCGAAGTAAGAAATAACTTTCTTTTTAAGGTTAACATTCTTGAATGCTACCCCGGTAGGTCCTTCATTGTTAAGTTCCTCAAAGAAAGTTGTTGTCATGATCTAATAGTTTGTTGTGTATTGAAGGTAATGTGAGCCAACCCCGCCTTTCCAGTAGCTGTACAAATTTACTGTTTCCGAGAAAGGTATTTGCCTGTATCCTCTATTTCTTCAACTTAAATGGTAAAAAAAGAAGATGATGGACTCTTGATATTTAAACATTTTAAAAACTATAATTAACTTTTTAATATATATGATATAGTTAATTGTAGTTAACAAGGAACGTTTCAAAAGTTGGGTTTTAACCTGAGGATACTTGCCAATTGAGGGGGAGATTAGCAGACCCTGTTCTTTGCTATTTTTTGCCGTTAATAAGAATTTACCTGTAAGGGGAAGTAGAGGCGTTAGGTTCTTATTGTCTTGTAGTACCAGCCTGCCGTATGAGGCAAGCCAATTCATGAAACGCGCTGGAGTATGGTCCAGGTGAGAGGTTCTCTAGGTGTAAGAAAGCAGAATAAGCACGTTGCTCTCTTTGAACCAGACAGTCCTTTTCAGGGGTAGAAAGCTTTTCTTTTCAGGTATTTATATGCTTTTACCTCAAGATTGTTTCTTTTTTGGCTTAGTTTTTTTAAAAATATGATAAACAAACTTCAAAGTTGTTAATCCAAGCCTCAAGTAGAAATCAATAATGTAATTTTACTAAATAAAGTTGACAATTCCATGGGTAAAAATGAGCCAATGCACAGAATAGGCTAGAGGATTATACTTCTAATAACCAGCAGGTTTTCTTCCTCTTTAAAAACCAATTGAGGGGTTCTGGGCAGAGGCAGCCATGCCATAAACCAGAACCTTGTACCTTTCAGGCATGAAACCAAAAGCCATCTTTAACTGGAGCGGCGGCAAAGACTCTGCTTTGGCGTTATACAGAGTTCAACAGCAACAACAATATCAATTGCATGCCTTGTGCACCACCGTAAGCCAGACGCACCAGCGCGTAACTATGCACGGCGTGCGCGAGGAACTCATGCAGGCTCAGGCCCAAGCGCTGGGTTTACCTTGGCAGCCGCTGTACTTACCAGAAGACGCCAGCTTGCCCGTATACAACACTATCATGGCCCAGGCCTGGCAGGATTTTAAAGGAGCAGGGGTGACGCACGGCATCTTCGGGGACATTTACCTGGAAGACCTGAGAAAGTACCGCGAAGAGCAGTTGGCCTCCGTAGGCATCCAAGCCGAGTTTCCGCTGTGGGCCGAGGACCCAACGGTTGTGCTGGAGGAGTTCTGGCAAGCCGGCTTCAAGGCGAAAGTAGTCTGCGTCAATGGCAAGTACCTGGACGCTTCTTTTGCCGGCCGGGAGCTGGATGAGGCGTTCATCCGCGACTTGCCCGCTCAGGTAGACCCCTGCGGCGAGAACGGGGAATATCATTCCTTTGTCTATGACGGCCCTAATTTCAGGCAACCGGTGCCCGTTCAAATAGGAGAAACGGTTTTCAGAAGCTATGCCCCTGCTGCTGAAGAAGCCGAGGAAGATTGCTTTGTAGCCCAGCCGGCAACCTATGACACCGGTTTCTGGTTCTGTGACCTGTTGCTGGCACGGTAAAGCTTGAATCCTGTAGAGGATGAGGGCGGTGCCTGCTGCCCCGGTTGAACGTAGAAAATAGGAACACTTTTGTTTTAGGGCTGTTTTTCTTAAATCAGCTCAAAATTGCGTAGCTTCCTTCCCAAATCCGGAGCCTGTATGCTGTATTTTCTGCTCAAGACCCTTTTTCAGATAGCATTGCGCGTGTTCTTCAGGCGCTTCACGGTGAACAACCGACACCTGCTGTTCTCCGAGGGGCCGCTCATTGTGGTCTCCAACCACCCCAACACGCTCATGGACCCAGTGGTGACGGCCTCGCTCATGAAGCAGAATATCTATTTCCTGGCGAAAAGCAGCTTTTTCAAACCGGGCATACAAGGCTGGCTGTTCCACAAACTGTTCATGATTCCGGTGTATCGCCGCGAAGACGTAGGCGATTCAGGCTCGGCCCAGAACGATGCCACGTTTGCCAAGTGCTATGAGTTCCTGGGCAAAGGCGGCACGCTCATGGTTTTCCCTGAGGGGAACAGTTTTATGCAGCGCCGCCTTCGGCCTCTGAAAACCGGTACTGCCCGCATTGGGCTGGGAGCCGAGGCCCAGCATAACTTCAACCTGGGCTTGCGCATCATTCCCGTGGGCGTAAATTATTCAGACCCATCCCGTTTCCGGAGCGATGTGTTTGTGAACGTGGGCGAACCTATTTACGTGAAAGACTTCCAGGATGCTTTCGCCCAGGATCCCTTCAAAGCCGCTCACGCCCTCACCGATGAGATAAAGGACCGCCTGGAAGCCTTGGTTATCCATACCGAGTCTGATGAGGAAGATGCCCTGGCCCGGCAGGTGGAAGCCGTGTACCAGGACACGCTGGTGAAGGAACTGGACCTGGCCAAGTCTGAACCCAAAGAACGTTTTCTCATCACCAAAGGCATTCTGCAAAGCATCAAGTACTTTGAGGCCCGGCAACCAGAACGGGTGCATCACCTTCGAGCCGAACTACAGGATTACTTGCAGCATTTGAACAGCATCGGGTTGGTGCCACAGGCCATGCGCGAAGTACCCAAACGCCACGAGGTGGCCTGGGGAACGGTGCAGACCATTGTGTACCTGGTGCTGGGCTTTCCGGTGTACCTGTTCGGGGTTATCCATAATTACCTGCCTTATCTGCTGCCAGCCAAGATTGCCCGGGCGCTCACCAAAGACATTGAGTTCCATGCCCCCATGATGATGACCATTGGCATGTTCACGTTCCCTATTTTCTATGCGCTCATTGGGTGGGCAGTACACGCGTGGCTGGGGCTTTCTGGTTGGGCTTTGGTGGGGTATCTGGTAGCCTTGCCGGTAACCGGCTTCTTTGTGCTGCACTACTGGCACCGCATTCAGGTGGCACGCCGGCACTGGATTTTCTTCTCCTTGTTTTACCGCCGTTCCACGGTGCTGCATAGTCTCCTGGAGCAGCGCAACCGGCTGATGGCCGCTCTGGAGCAGGCCCGCGATGAGTTTATGGCCTCTTTCCCGGAAAACAACCCAGAAACGAAAATCGCCTGATTTCTCATTTCTTCTTATGTTGCTAAAGTAAGCGGCAAATCCAAAGGCATCCGCTGTTGCGTAAATAGGAGAGAAGCAGAAGGTTCTGCTTCTTTTCACCTTTACAGCTTCTGGTATGCGCGTTCTTGTAAGAGGAGTCTTCCTTTGGATTAGTTTCTTTATGGCAGCGGCCTGTTCCTCTTCAGATTCTGAGGAAGCGGTAGTCATGCCAGCCCCTCAGGTTCCGTCTGCGCCAACGCCTTCCAATGCGTACCTGGCCTTGGGCGATTCTTATACCATCGGGCAAGGAGTGGCCGAAAAAGAACGCTGGCCGGTTTACCTGGCTAATGCCTTAGAACAGGGCGGAATCAAGGTAGGGGAACCCCGCATCATTGCCCGCACCGGTTGGACCACCGCCGATCTGCTTTACGCGGTAAAATCCGCCAATCTCACCAAAAATTATGGGCTGATTTCCCTGATGATTGGGGTAAACAATCAGTTTCAGGGTCGGTCATTGGAGGAGTTCCGCGGGCAGTTCAGGGAGTTGCTTACCATTAGCAAGGAGTTGGCGCAGCGTAACGCCAGAAACGTACTGGTCTTAACCATTCCAGACTGGGGTGCTACGCCTTTTGCCACCGGCAGTGACCGCGCCAAGATCAGTGAACAGATCCAGAAATTCAACGAGGTGATTAAAACCGAAGCCCAGGCCGCCGGCAGCACGGTAATAGATGTGTATGATTTGTCGTTGTTGGTGAAGGACGCTCCAAATTTGCTGGCGCCGGATGGCTTGCACTACAGTGGTCTCATGCACCAGCGCTGGGCAGAGCGCGCCTATCCCGAGGCCCGGAAGATACTGCAGGATTAAATTTTTCTCAGAAGCTTCATTTTTGGAACGGTATCTGCAAAGGGAATTTTCGCCGCAAAGGCGGAGAAACAAAACCTCAAAATGTATCCCGTATGGAAGTAAAAATGAACTCTGTTGGTGTCTGGTTGGTGGCGGGAATATTAGCAGTAACTGGTGTTCCTGCTTATGCCCAAAATAAGACAATTGCGTTACATAAAGATTCTGCCGTGGCCGCGGCTACCCCGGGCAAAGATGCTCCGGTACGTAGAGAAACTCTCTCGGGCATTGACCTTTTCCCCGAAAGAAAGAACAACGATGTGTTTCTGCTCTCTTTTCAGCAGGACATGACCGAAGACGGGGTACTGGAGGTTACCAACTACGCCGGGAAGGTGCTGTACACCAAACCTATTCCGGCGGGCGACCATACCCTGGCGCCTCCCATGAACCTGGGCAAACTGAAAACCGGAACGTACCTGGTTGAAGTGAAAACCCCCACTACCGTGTACTGGAAGAAAGTACGGGTGCGCCTGCGGTAGACGCCCGATGTACCAAAGCAAAGGCCTGCGTTGATCTCTCAGCGCAGGCCTTTGCTTTTTGTAGTGCTGTTTACCAGGTAAATTTCAGGACTACCAGTTCAGAAAAGCCATTGTCATTATCAGCAACGGCAACGGCGGTAAGATCACTGCGGTCCTGCCCCGAGATGCAGATAGACTCAATTTTGCTTTTGTAGGGGCTGCCGCCCTGCTCCGTGATGGGAACCACTACTTCGGGTTTGGCTGGTTGGGGAGCATCGTCTGAATGCGCTTGCAGCAAGCCCACCATGCTGCCGTAGATTTCCCCGTCCAGCACGGCGTTGGGCGTTTCCTCAGCAGAGGCGGTGAAGAGCATCCGGCCACCCAGCGCCGAGGTCATCCCAGAGAACCCGGTCTTGATCTGGGCCAAATCGGGCAAGGCCCAGGTCTGAATTCCGGAAGGTTTGGGGGCCGCTTCCCGTCCCAGCAGGTAAGGAGTTATGGACTCCATGGTGTAGGTGATCAATACGTTTTGCCCACCCGGGGCGTACCGCTGCAGCAGATAGAGGTATTCTTCATCGGCCGCCAGGCCTTCAATGTTAAGCGCTGCCGTTCCGGTCACAGATTTATCGGCGCGCAAGTGGTTGTAGAGCGGGGTTAGGTTTACCGTAATGGGTTGGCCCAGGCCATCGCGGGTGATGGGGAGCAGGAATCCGGTGTTGCGGGGTTGCGTGGCCCCTGAGCCCACAATAAACAGGCAAGGCTGACCTCCTTCCAGGGTAACCTGCGTAATGGCTTCCAGATCAGGCTTCACGGGTTTAGGGATTCGTCCCTCCACCAGAGAACCGGCTTCAAACAGGGGTGTCTGTTTTACCAGTTTAAAGTTCTTGTCTAAGGTGAACAGGTAAGGAGAATCATCACCGATGACGTAGTACAGATCACCCACGCGCTCAATGCCCGAGGCCGAGGGAATTCCCTCCAGCACCACTTTCTTACGGATGATGGCGGTGGGTTTGGCGGAAGAATCTGCGTCTGACTGGCAACCGGTGGAGGAAAAGGTCATAGCAATGTTGGTGCAATAAAGTAAGAACCGTACTAGAATTTTCATGGGGGATAGATCTTCTAAGTCTGCGTTCTGGAAAGGCAGGTGTAGCTAACTGCTTGTCTTTTAGTGTGAAACTGTTTTACGTGTGTTTTCTGAAAAGTGTGGTGAAAACGGCTCAAACTAACGCCAATTCTTCCAGAACCTGCCGCGCACGCAGGCAACTGGCCTCTTTGTCTTTAATCTCCAGCATAATGTCTACATCCAGGCCGTTGAGGTGGGTGAGAAACTCGCGGAACAGATCGGTCTCAATGCTGGTCACGTGTTTGCCCTTGCGCTCGCCGGGGCTTTGGGAGCTGTAGTCCATCATGAGCACGCCGTCTGTTTGCGGATGCCAGGTGCCGGAAGCCAGTTGCAGGGCTTCTTCCATGGGCTCGCCGTGGTTCAGGCATTCGTGGTGGAAGTTGTCAAACAGAATAGGAATGCCGGTCTCAGCGTTCAGTTCCAGGCAATCGCGCAGGCTGTACAGGCGGTCATCGTTCTCCACCACCAGACGCGCTTTCACGGCTTCGGGCAGGGTATGGTAGGTCTGGATAAAGCGTTTGAGGGCCGCGGGTTTGTCGCCGTACACGCCGCCCGCGTGGATCTGCAGTTTGGCTGTGGAGTCCAGGCCCATCAAATCCATGACCGTGCCCTGGTACACCAGCTCCGCGATGCTGTTGCGCACGATGCGTTCATCTGGGGAGTTGAGCACCACAAACTGGTCTGGGTGCATGGAGATGCGCATGTTGTGCTTCTTGATGAAATCGCCGAGGCGCCGAAACGTCATCTGGAAATGCTTCTGCCAGTTATAGGTGTTGATCTCGTGCGAGGCGAACGGCACCAGCTCAGAGCTCATCCTGAAGAACAGGAACCCGTGCTCCAGGTTGTACTCCAGAATGCGGCGCAGGCAGGCCAGGTTCTTTTCCACCGTCTGAATCAGGCGTTCCTCACTGTAAGACGCCAGCCGGAAAGTGGTAGACGAACTACAGTCTAAGGTCTCGTTCACGCAAGGATATCCGATCTTCATTTGTAGCAGGGTTAGGTGCTATAAACCAATACCAAAAGCAGAAGTTTATGGATATGTAAACGGAGGTGCGGCAGTTGTGTTCTGAAGAAGTGCTGAGTTTGGGGAAATGAGGTTCTGAGTTTGGAGAACGTCTACTGGGTTTATGGTGCGTGATATAGCGTTTTATACCCGTTTTCATAGAAACAAGCCGGAAACGGATTAAGCTGGTGACTATCAATCCATGGTTCAAGTCTGTGACTTGGACTTGAATATGCAGGCAGGTTGCAACTGCCCTGAGGCGCGCTAGGCTCAAGCTGTTCTTGCGGCATATTCCGCTGGCGCGAGCCTCCGGCTCGTGTCCGCACGCGTTTCTGAACGCCCTTTTCATATTGTCTTCCTAAGACTCCTCCATATTTTGTCCTCCTGAAAGGATCTTGTGCGCAAACGGTACTAGCGCTGGAGTAAACGTCTTTCTAGTTCGCCCACAAGATCTTTCCAAGATGACACAGAGGGAAGATGTAATTTTAAAATGCGTGCGGACACGAGCCGGAGGCTCGCGCCAGCGAAAGACTCAAGGCGCTTTTGCCAAAGAGAATTACAGAGAGCAGCAAACGTTTCGGGCCTGTTTTCTGCAAACAGGCCCGAAACAGGTAAGCAACCCCACTCAGGACTTAAGACTCAGAACTATGAACTATCTACTATCTCACTTCCACCTCCTTCACGCCTTCGCGCCCGAAGAACGTGGGGAAATACATCAGCTCGGCCTTAGCGGGGTTCAGGGTGTAGGTGCCTTTGTAACGCGGCAGCAGTTTTACGGTGAAGGTGTAGTGGCCTTTGCTCAGGTGATTGGAGAAAATGCTCACTTTGTGGCGGAAGTACTCGCGGTGCGCCTCGTAGCGACCCCAACTGGATTTGCTGTCATAGGTGCAGCCAGCCGGAATGGGCACCTCAATCATCACGTAAGAAGCATCGGCTTTCACGTCTATTGCCACTTCCATTTCCACCGGTTTACCGGCTTCCAGGTTGGCTTTAGAAGAGCCGGTTCCTACAAACCTGGTACGCACCACAAAGTCTTTTTCTACACGGGCCGGTTGGGTTATACACTCGTTTTGGTAAGCCGTGAGGTAAAGCGCCAAGGACCCTTGTTTACGGATGGTGAGTGGTTGGGTAAGCGTAAAGGTGGTGTCTGCCGGGAACTTCTTTAGGGTGGTGTTTACGCCTCCCGAGAGGAAAAGCTGGTTCTCGGGTGTCTGGCCTTTTTCTTTGACCAAATCAGGCAGAAGCGTCTCCAGAATGCGGGCCGATTCATAGGTGTTGCGCCAGTAGCCGGTACGCCGCTCATTCAGCAGGAACGCCTGGATTCTGAGCAAATCGCGCTCGTGATTGCCCGCCGTTTTCAGGATTTCGTAGGCCAACAGCGTGTTGGAAATGTGGTTGTTGAACAAACTGCTTTTGTTTTCGCCCCAGTGCAAACCGCCCAGCGTAGTACCTCTGCGGTATTTCTGCAGGGTGTCTAAAGGAGCCCTCAGGTTAAGCTGCTGCCGAAGTCTGGTCAGGCGGAACTGGTCTTCCAGTGAGTTGTGCGGTTGTTTCTCCAGCTTGGTCACGTACGCCGGGAAGTCAACTTTGGCCTCTAATTTCTGCAGGATCTCCAGTGCCCTGATTTTGTCCTGTGCGTCTTTCCTTTCTACATGGTAGGTCAGGTAATCAACCAAAGGTTGTTTCTTGAAACTGGTAGTGTAACCTTCCTGCTGGGCCATGACCAAAGCCTCGGTGACATGATGGCTGATCCAGAGGTAGGTAGGGCCGTTTTCCCACCAGCTCCAGGTGCCGTCCTGTTTCTGGGTTTTCTCCAGGTGCCGGATGGCGCGGTTCACTAGTTTGTCATGCTCAAATTCTTTGCCCAGAGCTGCCTGAATTCGTTTCTCCCACAGCAAGCCTTTCAGTTTAGAGGCGGCCTGCTCGTTGCACCAGTATTCATAGCGGTGGAGGGCCTTGATCTCATCCAGCATGACTTGCAGCAAGTCACTCTGAGCGTAGAAATGCACCGGTCCTTTGGCGGGATCAAACGTGAGGGTAAGCGTGGTGTCAATGGGCAGCGACAGGAAAACTCCTTTACGCTCCAGCACGCCTTTTTTATACACGCCAATGTGCCGACGCTCCCCGTCTGAGAAGCCGCGGCCCTGCCGTAAAGAGTACATCAGTTCCACCGAGTCTGGCGCTATGGCCGGAGCCTGAATCATGACGGTATCGGTGAACACGCGGCCCAGTTTCAGGGTTTGTTGCCGAAGCGCTTGTCCGTTGAATTCAAACCGGGTCTGTACACTGGCGGTATCTGGCAGGTAGTTTACCGCTTTGCTGATTATCTGGGTTTTATCACCTTCAATCAGGAACCTTGGGCCGCTTAGGGTCGCCATCATGGCTTTGAACGACCGGATCTCGGTGCTGGTCTGGCCACTCCGCTTCCTGCCATCCATAGCTAGTACGTGCGCTTTCCAACTGGTGACATCTCCGGGGAAGGTAACCGGGAACGTGGCTTTGCCCTGCTTATCGGTGGCCAGGCGCGGTTGCCAGAAGGCATAATCAGAGAAGTAGCTGCGGATGGAGGCGGTGGCGTCTGCCTCGGCGCCAGCCAGAAGCGGCTGCTCGGCCTCGGCTTTGCCTTTCTTGGTGGTAATGATGATGACGCCGTTCGCTGCCGCGGCTCCGTAAATGGCGGCTGCCTCTGCTCCTTTCAGGGTGGTAGTGGAGGCAATGGCGTTCGTCCCCAAATCTCCCATATTTCCGCTGAACGGCAGGCCGTCTACTATTATCAATGGCGCCGTATTCCCTTGGATAGAGGAAGCTCCCCTGATGCGGACATAGCCAGCACTGCCGGGTTGTCCTTCTGTTACCTGCACTCCGGCCACCCGGCCTTGCAGCGCACCTTGTATGCCGTAGCCGGTAACCACAACTTCGTTCAATTGTTTAGCATCTGTAATCAACTTAATGTCTATGCGGCGGCTGCCTCTAATTGGTACTTCCTGCATCACATATCCAATAAAGGAAACCACGAGTACCCCGTTAGAAGGGGCTTCAATGGAGAATCTGCCATCCACATCAGTAGCAGTAGCTGTGCTAGTTCCTTTTACCTGAACCGTTACTCCTGGCATGGCCTCTCCGGTGGCTGCATCAAACACCTGGCCTTCTACCTCATTGGAGTAGCTCCCCAAAGAACCACTGTAGGTCACGGTAGGAGCTGGGTTAGCAGGTGCCGGTACAGACAATGGGGCAGTAGTGATTGCCCGGCGTTTGGCGGCTTCCACGCTGTTCTGTAAATACGCTTCCAGGGCTTTGGTCTCCGGGGTAGGAGCTTTTAGCTGAGATTTGCTGAAAAGAAGGCGCAGTTCCCCATTGGGCCGAATGGTCACCAGGGTGCTGATTTGCCGATGGTCTGGAAACACCAGCACCAGTTTGTATTTCTTAGGAGCCAGTTGGTCCAGATGATTTATGCTGCCCCGGTACATAGTTACCTGTTCATTGGAGGCGTTGGGTTCATACAAAAAGACAAACCTGGGACCTTCCGCAAAGGTGGAATCCAGTTGCCAGTGCAAACGGCCGCTACCAGCTAAAGTGCGGTACTCGGGTTTTTCCAGTATTTGGGTTAGCCAGAAAGCGTTTTGGGCTTCTTCCCACTGGTGCCGCAAGCCTTTTTCTGTATAAGCGATTTCTGCCAGAGAACCAGACGAAAGGTGGTAAGAATTGCCTTGGGACGAAAGGAACACTTTGTCTGGGAACGTCAGTTTTTCGCGCATTTTCAGCAAACCGGGCTCAAAACGATGGGTGTAATTGACTTCGGGCGTAAAGCTGGTCATGAAGTTCCCCAGCGAATAGAACTGCACCACATTAGGTCTGAAAGGCCCGGTCAGCAGAATTTTATCCCATTGGTTTCCGCGGTTGAAAGTTCTTAGGGTAGGGTTATTGGGTAAGTACTGCACGGTTTTCCCTTGTTTAAGGAAAGTGAGACCGGTATGGAAGTTCTGCTCCACGGGAACCAGGTACTGAGACAGGACACCTTGTTCAGATTTGGAAAGATATCCGGCTTCGGCTTTCTCCAGTAAGGCGGGCATTTTGTTCTGGTCGATGCTCAGGATTAGTTTCTGCCCTTGTTGCAGGTACACGCTGTCTAGTTCAAAGAAATGTCTGGCCGTGCGAAGTTTCAGGGAATGGTACCCGCTGTCGGCCGGGAAAGAATAAGGCGGCACCACATCTGTGCCGGAGAAATACACCGGTACCTGGTCCAGGAAAATCACATGCACGGGCACCACCCGGCCGGAGTCTACCACGAAGGGGGCGAACTGGGTGGTACTGTCTGGCGTGACGGTGTAGTTGGAGTAAAGGCCGCTTTCTGGGTACAGCAATCGGTAATAGGCCAGGCTGTCCAGGCCCATGCTTTTCCGCCAATGGGTCCACTGCAAAAGGTGCGAGCCCTGGCCCGGGGCATCTTTCCTGGAAAAGGTGCGCCGGTCTTTCCTGCTTTGGAATTTCTGGTACTTGGGGAGCGAGGGCGGTGAATCGTTTTTGAACTTTGAGGTGAGGGCATAGGCCGTAAGGTCCACGTTGGCCGCAGGTTTGCCCTTGGCGTTCTTCACTTCTAAGGTGAGATTAGTTTTCTGCCCCGGATACACCGTGGCCGGGGCCTGAACGGTGATGTTTAGTTCGTTTTTCCGGAAGGGGGCATTGTATTCCTCGCTCTTCACCTCGGCGCCCCACAGGTACTGCACAGACACATAATATGGCTCCTGGTTAGAGGCTTTGCGGGTGTTTTGCCAAAAGGAAGCGGTATCCTGCCCCCGGTCAATCAATTGGTTGTTTTTGTAAATGAAGTACCAAAACGGCAGGCGTCTGGGGTTCTGGATGGAAAGGAAAAGAGAATCGCCGGTGCGCTCAGAATAGAACTGGAGGTTGGCCGGTTCGTCTCTCAGTTCCAGGGTGCTTTGCAGCTTTCCGGAGGTAACCTGGTATTTACGGGCATGGGCCTGCAAAGGAAGAAGAGCTGGCAGTTGAATGACCTGTGTCTGCAGTTTCTTACCCTGGGCATCGGTTAAGACCAATGTGGCTGTTTTAGGAAGTGATTTCTCGGCCTGCAGGTAGGTGGCCTGTACACTGTCTTTGAGTAGGGTTAGTTGCAGGTGACCGTCTTCAAAGGAGTAAAGGCCGCTGGCGCTTTTGGAGCTCCGTTCATTGCTGGAGTTCAGGAAAACGGCTTGCACCTGGTACTCCACCTTCGCCTTCGGGAAGATGGTGGCCGGTAGCTGGATGGTGGTTTCGCCGGAGCTTTCCAAAGGCTGCTTATGTACCCACAGCGTGTCTGGGATAAACTGCACCGGATCTTTGGCCTGCCTGATCTGCCTGGTGAGCACGGTAATTTCTACCCGGGCATCAGTTAAGGTTAAGCCGTTGGCATCGGCTCCGCGCAGGACGATGCTGTTGGTGGTACCGGCAAAATGCTCGGGTTTCTCCAGCCTGAGGGTGTAGGTGTTCTCCTTCAGTTCATAGTCTTCGTACTTAAACTGGGTATTGATGATGCGGTCATCGTCCCATTTTTTCTCCCGCACCAGGGCCAGGTTTACATAGGTGTCTAGCCTGAGTTGGAGAGAATCATGGAGCACGAAAGAACCCTCGTAGGCACCTGGCCGAAATGGTTTTACGTTGCCTACCTTCTTGGTATTGCTGTTGCCGTAGAGCTCTGCCCGCAGGTTCTTTTTGTAGGGTTTTCCGCTTGGTTTTACCAGAAATGCCTTGTACTGCACCGTGTCACCTGGACGGTACATGGGTTTGTTAAGAGCTAAGTAGCCCCGAGGCTGCTTCTTTTCATACCCGTCATAGTAGCGGTACGTGTCGTCAAAAATGGCAAATACTTTACGCACCACACCTTGTGGGTCATGGTACCTTAAACTATACACGATATCTCTGAAAGGATTGTAGACAATCTTCCAAGCCGGCCCCCAGACGTAGTAAATGGGTTTTATGTAGACAATCTTTCTCCAGAGTGGGAGATTATACTGGGCTTTCTTTGAAGACTGCTCTACCGGCACATAAAACGTGTAGCCTTCATGCGTCACTGAGAGCAGTCCGCTTTTCTTGATGTTGGCCCGCCGGTAACTTTCTGAGGCAGCATCGAACGGGATATTTTTCTTGCCCAGTTCTACCTTGGCGTTGGTGATGGGGTTGCCCAAAGAGTCATACAGCACCGCCGCCAGATCCACGTGGTTTTTCAAAAGCTGTAGTTGCAGATTGGTCTGGCTCTCCAGAGAATACATCAGATCAGGTCCCGAGGTGTAGGTGTACAGGTAATGCCCCTGCGGCAACCGCTTCTGGTAGGCCAGGTTAGTGGGGAACGAGTCTATCCTGGAGTGAAAGAAGCTTTCTTTGGCGGCTCCCATTCCTTTCTCATAGAGCGTTTTCGCCTCGGCGTCTGTGATTCGGTAGAGGTAGGTGTAGTAACTGGTGGTACGGCTGTTGGCGAGGTTCTTCTGCGCCCAGGTATGATGAGTGAGTTGCAGAAAGCAGATGAAAAACAAGAATAGAAAACGAGTGCGGAGGCAGGGGAGCAGCGGCATGCAGGGCAGTTTTTTTGTTATTAATATAGGGAAAAAACAGTATTCTGCTGCATGCCGAGGAAAATGCCAGGTCCTGTTTTATCCTTGGTGTTAAGGAAACAGACCTAAAACCGGGAGGGCAGTAGCAAAGGAGTAAAGCAGATTCTTAGTTTGGATGGGTAGCAAAAAAGCCTATTTTTGCGTACAGTTTTAACCAGAGCGTACATCTTTCACATAATCCACTACACATGAGTGTTTTAGTAAATAAAGATTCCAAAGTGATTGTGCAGGGCTTCACCGGCTCAGAAGGTTCCTTCCACGCACAGCAAATGATTGAGTATGGCACCAACGTAGTAGGTGGCGTAACCCCAGGCAAAGGTGGTTCTACCCACTTAGACCGTCCGGTGTTCAACACCGTAGCCGAGGCCGTACAGAAAGCCGGAGCCAACGTATCTATCATTTTCGTGCCACCAGCGTTTGCCGCTGATGCCATCATGGAAGCCGCCGATGCCGGTATTGAAGTGATTGTGGCCATCACCGAAGGAATTCCGGTGAAAGACATGGTTGCCGCTAAAAACTACATCAAAAACAAGCCGGTTACCTTAATCGGACCAAACTGCCCGGGTGTGATCACGCCAGGTGAGGCGAAAGTTGGAATCATGCCAGGTTTCGTGTTCAAGCCAGGTAGAATCGGTATCGTGTCTAAGTCTGGTACCTTGACGTATGAGGCTGCTGACCAGATTGTGAAAGCTGGTTTAGGTATCTCTACCGCTATCGGTATCGGTGGTGACCCTATCATCGGGA
The DNA here is from genome assembly GCF_017355955.1 of Sabulibacter ruber. GTDB lineage: Bacteria > Bacteroidota > Bacteroidia > Cytophagales > Hymenobacteraceae > Nibribacter > Nibribacter ruber_A. The sequence goes on from NZ_JAFFID010000004.1 coordinate 60,491, forward strand.
CTCCTACTAAAAATGCAGTAGAACTGTTGATGGAAGACCCAGAGACCGATGCCATCGTGATGATCGGGGAGATTGGTGGTAACTACGAGGCCGTAGCCGCGGAGTACATCCGGGCAACCGGTAACAAGAAGCCAGTTGTTGGTTTCATCGCGGGTCAGACTGCGCCGGCTGGTCGTAGAATGGGTCACGCGGGTGCTATCATCGGTGGTGCCGATGACACGGCTGCCGCTAAAATGCGCATCATGCGTGAGAACGGTATTTTCGTGGTAGACTCACCGGCTGAGATTGGTGAGACCATGGTAAGAGTATTACAAGGCGAGACTACCAACGCGTAAGCTCACCTGCTCTGATATATAAAAGGCGGCTCTGCACAGGAGCCGCCTTTTTTTTGTCCTCCTTGTACGGGCATGGGCTGTAAACCTGGCTGCTCTTGTTACCTAAGGCTGCACTTTCGCCTAAGCATCAGAAAATGAAAGGTAGGTTTCAGGCGTGTTTTTGTGAAAACTTGCTTGTTCCAATGGGGGAGAAGGGGAGGTAAGATTGACTTATAGGTTCACTGATCTTAAAACCGGTGCCAGGCATTTGACCACGGCCACTCTGAACCTAACCTACCTATGAAACCATCTTTAAGCCTCCCCCAATGGTTTACCCTTCGTTCCCCGTTCTCGTCCAGTCTCCTGGTTCTGTTACTACTCCATCTTACTGCCTCGGCAAGTGCAAGCTATGCCTCAGAAGCACGTGCAACTGCCCGGTCTATTGAAAAAGCGCTTCAATTAAATACTTCCAAGGCAGTTTTTAAAGATGCCCCTACTTTGAATTTCACTGGTCTGGTGAACGGTGAGCTGCGGAAAACGTTCGGGATTCCTGATTTTGATCTGGCGGTAACCTCTACTTCTACCGGAGCGGTAACCTTTGCTATTGTCAAGGAAGGAGAGGGCGCTGATTCTGAGTACAACGGCAATGTGAGGCTGTACGGGACCGGTAACAGGCGCATCGCTATTGAGCAGGCCGGTAAGGTGAGGTTGAGGGCCACCGTAGCCGAGACCGCTACCCACGAAGAGAAATCAGTGGAAGTGGATTTGGTCATCGCCAAAGCAACCAGACTGATTTTTTTTGAAAGCCAAACCGCAACCTATAGTGCTAACGGCTATACCCTGTTAGAAGCAACCGTAAGCCAGGGTGGAGGAGCTATCACCTATGGGGTGGTTCAACAGAACACAACGGCTTACCCGGGGCAGGTGGCCATTAGCGGCAAGCAGGTGGAGATCACCAAGGCCGGACGGGTTAGAATCAAAGCCACCGTGGCCGAAGATCCCAATTATCTGTCAGCTTCCAAAGAGGTAGACCTGTTGATCAATAAAGCCTCAGCCATACCGGTTTTAGCAGCTCTGGACCATACCTATGACGGCACCGAGAAAGAGGCTACCGTGTCCATTGCGCCTTCGGGGCTGAATGTGTCCGTAACCTATTCGGGGTCTGCTAACCCTCCTAAAAATGCGGGTAATTACATGCTCGTAGCCACCGTGCTGGAGGATAATTACGAAGGCAGAACTTCCAGTTTCTTCACCATCCATAAAGCCTCGCAGAACATCTCCATCACTAATCCGGGAACACTGAAATACGGAGCCACGGCGTTCCCATTGCAGGCAACGGGCGGAGGCTCTGGTAACCCGGTGGTGTTCAGCATCAGGTCAGGTAATGCGTTTGCCTCCATCTCCAACGGTAATATCCTGACCATCCGCGGTGCGGGGGAAGTAACGATTAGGGCCACCCAGGGGGCAAGTGCCAACTATGAGGCCGCTTCCCCCACCGAGGAGACTTTCACCATCACCAAAGCCCCCTTGGCGGTAGGCGTAGAGAACGCCACCCGCATCTACGGAGAAGAGAACCCGCCCTTTGTTCTGACTTTTTCCGGATTTGTGAACGGCGACGATGCTTTGGATTTGGACATGAGACCCACTGTAAAACCGGTGACCTCTACTTCTGCCACTTCTACCAGCAACGTAGGCACCTATGATATCACCGTGAGCGGAGGCACAGATGCCAGGTATGAGTACGCCACCTACAGCAAAGGAACTTTGACCATCACCAAGGCGCCGCAACTGATCACGTTGAATCCTATCACTGACAAGAAGTTGAACGATGTCTTTACCCTGCCTGCCACCACAGATGCTGGTCTTACCATTTCCTATACCAGTTCAAACCCGGCGGTGGCCACGGTAGTAGGCAACGTGGTAACGGTGCAGGGATTAGGCCACACAGATATCACCGCAACGCAGGCAGGAGACCTGAACCACGAGGCTGCCGAGACCAAGACCCAGACCTTGCGGGTAACGGTCACCAGCTCTCCTGAGGAAATAGCGTCTGCCAAAGTGCAGGTGCGTCCTAACCCCACCGCCGATGGATCAATCACCCTAAGCGGACTCCCGCAAGAAGTTCTATATGAGGTACAGGTACTAGACCTAACAGGCCGTAAAGTACGGCAGCTCACGACAAAGCCTTATGTCACTGGTGCCGTGCAAATGAACGTAGCCGGCTTACCGGCCGGGCAGTACATCCTACGCATCAAAGCGGGTGATCTCCAATTATCAAAACGCATGGTGAAATCCTGAGTCCCGTGCAAAAGGTGCTTTGGGGCCGATTTTCAAAAATCAGCCCCAAAACACCTTTTATTTAATCTTCACCACCCGTACCGGATTCCGCTCGCGCAAACCATCGGGTAGGTGGGTGATGATCTCGTCGCGCAGGGATTCAATCAGCTTCTTCTTCAGGAAACTGCGGTGCACCACCAGGCTGACCTCGCGCAGGGGCTGCGGGTCAGCGAAGGGGCGTACCATGGCTTTCTTCTCATCAGAGAGTTCCTGCACCGAGAGTTCTGGGAGCAACGTCATGCCGCTTTGGGTTTCCACAATGCGTTTGAGGGTTTCCAAGGAGCCGCTCTCGTAATCCAGGTGCACGTTGCGGGTGGTCTTGGCGCGGTTGCAGAGCTGCAGTACCTGGCTCCGGAAACAGTGGCCGTCGTTCAGGAGCCAGAGTTCGGCGGGGTCAATGGCTTCGGCGGTGATTTCCTCAAGTACCGACAAGGGATGGGCCGGGTGCAGGTAACCTACAAAGGCCTCGTAGAACAGCGGCACCTCAAAGATGCTCTTATCGTTCAGGGGCGTCACCAGCAAGCCCACGTCCAGCAGTTCCAGTTTCAGTTTTTCCACAATGGTTTCGGTGACCATCTCCTGGATGCTCACGTGTACCTGCGGGTACTTCTGGATAAACGAGGTAATAAACAGCGGCACCAGGTAAGGCGCCAGCGTGGGAATGACGCCAATGCGCAGCTCTCCGCTGATGCCATCGCGCTGCACTTTCACCAACTCCTCTATTTTCTTGAACTCGGCCACGGCCACCCGGGCCTGGGCAATGACGTCTTTCCCCATCTCGGTGGGGCGTACAGGCACCCGGCTGCGGTCAAACAACTGCACGCCCAGTTCCTCCTCCAGTTTCTGCAACTGCATGCTCAGGGTAGGCTGCGTCACAAAGCATTTCTCGGCGGCGGTGGCAAAGTGGCGGTAGGTGTCAACGGCCAGCAGGTATTCCAGTTGGGTGAGCGTCATAGGTGAAGGAGTGATGGAGTGAATGGGTGAATAAGGAAGTTTTATGAATATTCCGGTGCGCGTTTTGGACCAGTTTTTCCTAAAAGAGCCCAAAAACGGTGCTCAGAGGAATGAGGCAAATATAATAGGGATTATCTATAATCGTATAAATACTATCAATTTGATAGATAAAATCGTTTCGGGCACCTTTGTCGTATGGTTAGGCACAGGAAAAAGATTTCTAACCTATATACACAAACTATGGAAACCCAAAATGAATTAGGCTTGGAGCGTCAGGATACCAAAGACGTAGCCCTGAAACTGAACGAGCTGCTGGCCAATTATCACCTGTATTACCAAAACCTGCGTGCGTTCCACTGGAACATCAGAGGCGGCAACTTCTTCCAGCTGCACGCCAAGTTTGAGGAGCTGTACACCGCCGCCATTGAGAAGATAGACGAGATTGCCGAGCGCATCTTAACCCTGGGCCACACCCCGCTGCACAGTTTCTCAGATTACCTGCAGTATTCGCATATCAAAGAAGCCAAAGGCCTTACTTCTGACCAGGACACCGTAGGCACCACGGTAGAAAACATTGGGCAGATCATTCATTTAGAGCGCGAATTGCTGGCCTTAGCCGATGAACGCGACGACGAAGGTACCCAGGGCCTCATCAGCGAAGACCTGAACGCCCTGGAGAAAAACCTCTGGATGCTCAACGCCTTCTTAGGCAAATAAACCACCGCACCTAAAACACTACTACAACCCTTTATTACTTTTAACCTCCAAATACATGTCACTTAACCGAGTACTATCTGTTGGGGCAGAATTCCCTGCCTTTTCCAAAAAAGCTGTTGTTTCTTTAGAGAGAGACCAAGAGTTTAGAACCATCACTGAGCAAGAGCACCGCGAAAACGACCAGTGGCTGGTGATGTTCTGGTGGCCGAAGGATTTCACCTTTGTGTGCCCCACTGAGATTGCCGAGTTCAACAAAAACTACGATGAGTTCCGCGACCGCGATGCCCAGCTGATTGGCGCCTCCACTGACTCTGAGTTTGTGCACGCCGCCTGGCGCCGCGACCACGATGACCTGCGCGGCCTCCGGTTCCCTATGCTGGCCGACACGTCTAAATCCCTGGCCGAAGACTTGGGCATCCTGAGCGAAGAAGAGAAAGTAGCCTACCGCGTTACCTACATCGTAGACCCACAAGGCATCATCCGTTGGGTAAGCGTAAACGACCTGAACGTAGGCCGTAACGTAGCCGAGGTGCTGCGCGTGCTGGACGCCCTGCAAACCGATGAGCTTTGCCCTTGCAACTGGAAAAAAGGCGAAGCCACCCTTACTGTTTAATCCCACACCCGGCCTCTGCTGCGGGCCAGAGGAAATGTCTGTCGCTCACGGCCCCATACGCAGATCACCGGTCAAAATTTTACCGATTGTTTAGTGGTTAATTTCAGGCGAAAGGAAAGGCCTGCCCCACAAAAGCGGGCACTTCCTTTCTCACCTGTTTTCAGGAAAACAGCCTCAAAACGCGCCAAACAAGTATCACCGCAAGGTAATCGCATATTAGAGTCGGTTTACTTGAGCATTCCAACTCAGAACTCAGAACTCAGGACTACCAATTGGGCGTGCCCCTGCGGGTCGGGCTATCCGCTGCAAGTCCTCGGGCTTCGTGCCTCGCCCCGTGGGCTTTCCGCTGCTATCCCTCACGCGGCATCCTCGCGCAGCCAAAGCCACTGGAGCAGAATCAAGCGTTTCTGACCTGATTTCGCTAACAATCACCAAAATCGGCTTCGGCAGAAACTTGCCTTACTGCCATCAACAATCAGCAATAAACAATTAGCAACTTCTATAAGAATGCTTTCCGTTATCCAAGAAACCCAACAAGATTTCCTCAAAGATTTAGGCCTTTCCGGCCAAGCCTTTGATCGCCTGGACCAACTGGTACAGGGCGACTCTAAATATTTGAAAGACCTGCGCATCAACCTGAAGACCTCTCTGCAGGCCGAGACGCTTTCTTCCAAAGAAGCTTACCTCATTGCCCTGTCTGCGGCCGTGAACGAAGAAAACAACACCTTAACCGAGGCGTTCCGCTCGCTGGCCGCCGCCCAGGGCGCTACGGATGCCGAACTGGCCGAAGCCGTGGCGGTGACCTCACTGTTGAGCACCAACAACATTCTGTACCGTTTCAAGCACTTCATGCACACTGATTTCTATGAGTCAGCGCCCGCCAAAGTGAAGATGAACATCATGATGAACCCCGTGACCGGCAAAGAGTTCTTTGAGCTGGTGAGTCTGGCTATCTCGGCCATCAATGGCTGTGAGCGTTGCGTGACCTCGCACGAGGACTCGGTACGTAAGCTGGGCGCTTCTGAGCAGCGTATTTTTGATGCCGTGCGCATTGCTGCCGTAGTGGTGGGCGTGAGCAAGGTCATCCGGTAGTACTTTAACCCTTTTCGCCATGGCTTTGGCATTGAACCAGGTAACCGTGTCCGTACAGCATATACCGGATGCGGTTGCCTATTACTTAGGGCTTGGCCTGCACCTGATTGTGCAGAGCCCCCATTACGCCCGTTTTGTGTGCCCAGATGGGCTTTCCACCTTCTCGGTGCACCTGCACGAGGGGCCGGTTCCCGCCTCGGGCACCACGGTCTACTTTGAAACCGATCACCTGGACCAACGGGTGGCCTCTCTGAAAGCCCAGGGCTACGTGTTTGAGCAGGACCCCAAAGACCAGCCCTGGGAGTGGCGCGAAGCCTATCTGCGCGATCCGTCGGGCAACCGCATCTGCCTGTACCATGCCGGCGAAACCCGCGTGAACCCCGCTTGGCGCCTGCCAGAGAGCAAACAGCAGTATTTCCTTACGCCAGTGCGCTTCACCGCCTGGTTGGAGGCCATGCAAACCGCCCTCGGCGAGAATGACACGGCAGCGTTGCAGCAGCTTTTCTCCGCGGATGTGCGCCTGCTGGAATCTCCGTTTGCTGCGCCGGTGTTCGGGGCTGCCAAAATAAAGCAGCACTGGGACAACGTAATGGGATTGTTCGCCAACGTTTCCTACACCTTGGTAGGCGTGCAGGGCGAGATTGGGTATGCCCAACTGGAAGGCACCTGGGGCTCCACCGATACCGTGGTCTACAGTGCCATGCTGGCTTTGAAGTTCAACCCGGCTGGTCTCTGCACTGAGATTGTAGTATGGGGAGGACCTACCATTTCCAGAGCCGTGATGATGAAGAACGTTTCCGGGGTGTTTCATAAAAACCAGGCCTGAAACGTAAACAAAGCTTAGGTGACCTGACCTATTTGTCTGGCCAATTTAAAAAGCCACTCTCTCTTGTAATGAGGAAGTGGCTTTTTGCGTTTGGTTTATAAGCGGCTTTTTACCTGGTCAGGGCTTTTTAGGCTCACTTCAAGAAAAAACTTAAAAAATGAGGGTTATTTAAGACTTAGCCTGTCCTTCATGCAATAGTAAGTTTCTTGCACAGCCTTAACGCAGCTTAAGCTAGTTTACCAGAAAGCTTTATGTTAATTTTGCTGCCCAATTCAATTTGTGATAGTACCCGAAATGAAGGAAGAAATACTCTTTTCATTGGTAATGGCTACCGTGGGAAGAACAGAGGAAATCAGGAAGTTCTTGTTATCTGTGGTTAATCTGCCTGGAATAGCCTTTGAAGTGATAGTGGTAGACCAGAATGAAGATGATAGGCTGGGTACAATCATTCAATCCTTCACCAAGGATGCCAGAGTAAAGCACATCAAAATAAAAGAGAAAAACGCCAGTAAAGCCCGTAACATAGGTGCGAGCCATGCCACAGGCCGGTGGATCGGTTTTCCGGATGATGACTGTGTCTACACCCCTGATACCTTACGGAAAGTGCAGGAGGTATTTGAGCAGTCGGCCCCTCAGGTGGTAACGGGTACCGTGCTTGATTTTGAGGGAGTGCCCCTTAACCGGTTTTATCAGAAGCAATGCCAGGTGAACCTGTTCAACCTGATAGGGAAAGTATCTGAGCCGGCATTTTTCATCAGGCGGGAAGTCTTTCAGGAGCTGAAAGGGTTTAACGAGGACTTTGGCCCTGGCGGCAAAAACTTTTCCTCTGAGTCATATGAATTGGCGGTACGGGCCCTGAAACAGAAAGTAACTATCCTGTTTGATGCCAACGTGCAAATCTTGCACCCACGGGTGATGCCCCCGTACACCAAGGCTTACCTCACGCGTGAATACGGTTACTCGTACGGGTTTGGGAAAGTACTGCAAACGCATTTTGGGACCTGGGCCCTTTTTTACCTTGCCAAATACCTGGTAGCTTTTACTTCTAAGCTGTTCAGATTTTCGGGTACCCGTAAGCAGCACGCCTTCCTCACAGCCCTTGGCTTATGGGACGGTTTGTGGGGGAATAAACCAAAACACGGGTCTTTTTCCAAAAAACCACAGTTTCTGGCGCCCGCTACCACCGGTACCTCCTTTGAAGAATCTGCTATCCTAAAGCTTAGATAGTGGCAAAAGACATCACAAAGGAGTCTGAACAACAGAAAGAATTGCTTCCCAGGATACACTATATCGGTTTCAATGAATCCACTGGGTATGGCGTGGCTGCCAATTCATTGGTGCAAGCTCTGCGGCGCTCTGGCGCTGACGTGAGCTTTACGGGTATTCTGCCGGGTAAGCCCGAGGAAGGCGGCGTACGGACCAGCGCAGACGTTCCTGAAACTGCAGGCCCTTTTGCGTTCTCCATCATCCATACCGTTCCAGAATACTATCCTTACTGGATTAGGTCTGAAAAGCAGAAAAACAGGGAAACACAGGTGTGGGGGTATACCACCTGGGAAACAGACCAACTTCCAGACCACTGGCCAGCCCTGCTAAACCAGCTGGATGGGTTGTTTGTGACGAGCCACTGGAACAAAGAGGTCTTTCAAAAAAGCGGCGTCACCGCCCGGATTGAAGTATTGCCGCACGTTTCAGAGTTTGAGGGTGCTGCTGAGGGTAAACCGTCCCAAGTTCTGGATCCGGTCTTCCAAACCGTGAAAGACGATTTCCTATTCTACAGCATCGGGGTCTGGAACGAGCGGAAAGCTCCCTGGTTGCTGATAGAAGCCTTTCAGCAGGAGTTTTCCAAGGACGAGAAAGTAGCCTTGGTGTTGAAGACCGGCCGGGTGGATTGGACCAGCCCTTATAAAAGAAGATGGAACAAACTGTTCCGGAAAGGTTTTGGCGAGGCTTCTGATGCTTTTAAGAAATTGGTTACTTCCCAAAATTCCAAAATCTACCACCTGGGCCAGGAATTAAGCAGTCAGGAGGTGGCACTGCTGCATAAAAGAGGCGATTGCTTTATTTCCTTCACCCGCGGCGAAGGCTGGGGAATGGGGGCTTATGAAGCTGCCTGGTTTGGCAAAGCGGTAGCCATTACCGCGTATGGCGGGGCTCTGGATTACTTGCCGCCTCACCTGGCCTATTTGTTAGACTTTGATCTGGTGCCGGTGCACACCGCTTTTGGGCAGGAGTCTTACAGTTCTAACCAGAAGTGGGCGGAAGTGAACCTGCCACTGGCCCGTAAAACCATGCGCCACATCTTTGAGAACGCAGTAATTGCCCAGGAAAAGGGGAGTCTGCTTCGGCAGCATGTTTCCACTAATTTTAGTGCGGAGGCAATCGCCTCCATTTGTTTGCGAGCCTTGGGCATTGCAGCACCAGAAAAAACTGAGATTACCTCTCAAAATCAATTAAGTGCCTCCTGAGGGTTTCTGCCTGTTATGAATAGAGTACCCAATATCTATCACTTTGTATTTGGTTTGCGACCGCAGACAGAGCCTTTTCATCTGGCTTATTACTTATGCCTGGCGTCCTGCCTGGAGGTAAACAAACCAGATGCTATTTACTTTCACTACAAACACATGCCTTACGGCGAGTGGTGGGACCGGATTAAACCCTTCCTGACCCTGAATCCGGTGGAGGAAAGTGATTTCGTAAAACAATTTGCCTACCAGAACCAACAGATTGAAAGTTTTCGGTATGCGCATTTGGCAGACATCATCCGACTGGAAATGCTGCTTAAGTATGGCGGGGTTTACGCCGATATTGATTCTCTCTTTGTGAACAAACTCCCGGAGCACCTGTTTACCAAACCCTGTGTCATGGGAAAAGAGAAGGTAGATTGGACTCAGGAAGCGGCAGTTAAGGCCGGAGGCTCGCTCTGCAATGCCTGGATCTTGGCCGAAAAGGATTCTGCCTTTATCCAGCTCTGGTTGGAACAGACCTTTAAAGAGTTTGATGGTACCTGGAGCGCCCATTCCACGTTCCTGCCTTACCGGTTGAGCCAGGAAAATCCCACCCTGATTCATGTGGAACCTGAACGCTCATTTTTCTTCTTTGACTGGAGCAAACAAGGCATCAGGAATATATTCGTCAATAAGGTAACCGAGTTGCAGGGTATCTATAGCATGCACCTCTGGAACCACCTGTGGTGGAGCCCAACCCGCACAGATTTCACTTACTTCCACCATCAGCGGCTTACCCCTAATTACGTAGCCTTTGCAGATACCACGTACGCCCGCATCGCCCGCAAATTCCTGCCCGCCGATGTGAAAGTCTCTCAGGCAGAGTACCGGAAGGAAAGCCTGCAAGGGCAGGTGGAAAAGGTGGTGCTATACCTGAAAGCGAAGTTCTAGCCCATCACGTATGCTCACCTCGCTGAAGTCTTATTTGAACCTGAAAGATAAACTGGCTGCCATCATGAGGGGCGTTCCTGAGGCCCTCCATGGTAAGCTGTATCGGGCTATTCTTTTCGTAGTGCTGATGCCCTTGCTGGATCTGGCCTTGGCCTATTGGCTGTTTGTCATGCTAATGGTTTTGCAGGGCAGCACCCCTTCCGTACTGGGTTTGCAGTTAAGGGAAGGCAGCCTGGGAATAACCATGGTGGTGTTTGTAGTGCTAACGCTGGCCCGGCAAGGCATAGAATACCTCTCTATCAAAACCACCCGCACCCTTACTCAGGATATCTTTCAATCCTTTTCCCTGCGCCTGATAGAAAAGTACCTGTCTCTGCCGTGGCTGCACTATACCAAAGAGACCAAAGCCATTCGCATGAAACATTGCACCGTTACGGCGCTGGATGGGGCTTACTCTTTCCAGGTACTGTTCAACCTGATTGGGGCTTTGGTGACTTTAGTGGTTTTAGGGGCAGCCACAGTATTGAAAGTACCGGCTTTGGCTATTACAGGTGCTGTTTTAATGGCGTTTTTCACATACGCTTCCAAAAGTTACCTCAAGCGAAAGGTGCAACTGGCAGTGAAAGAGCATGACCATTACCAGAAGAACTTCTATCAAAGACTGCACGAGAGCTTCAGCCTGTCGCGGGAGATGAAGATTTTTCAGGTCAGTGGTTATTTCCTGGAGGAGATCCAAGCAGAGCTCAACCGGCTAAGCAAAGCCAAGGTAGATCTATCGGTTTTCCCCCAGATACCCAGAATAGTGCTGGAGTTGATTTTAACCTTGGCCATTGCCCTTGGTTTGCTGGCAATGGTGGTAGTAGGGGATTATTCTTCAGATGAGTTGATCGCGAACCTGGCAACCGTGGCTATTCTGGCTAGAAGGATAGTACCGGCCATGGCCATGCTGATGTCTACCTTCACTGAGCTGGATGGCAGCGTAATGAACATCAGTCTTATCAGGCAGGAACTGAATCAGGGAGCCGAAAGAGAGAACTACTACAAGCCGGTTTTGCAACGGCCTGATCTGCTGATGCAGCTCAATCAGGTAAGCTTTGGGTACCGCCCAGAAGAACCCATTCTGGAATGTGTTTCCCTGGATATTGCACAGGGAGACCGAGTGGCGGTGCTGGGGCCTACGGGCAGAGGCAAAAGTACGCTCCTGATGATGGCAGCAGGGTTTATCCCACCCACCAAGGGCGAAGTGCTGGTAGTCCCGGCGCTTGGCGCAAACCAATTGCCCGTGGCGTATGTGCCCCAGGAAGTTACTTTGCTCAGCGGCAGCGTACGGGATAATCTGTTGTTTGGGCAGGTAACGTTTGAGGAGGAGTTGGCCTGGCAGGTACTGGCTGCTGTGCAGTTAGATCAGTTTGTGAAGGAACTGCCGGAGGGGCTGGATACACCCATTGGAGACAACGGTGTTTTGTTCTCGGGCGGGCAACGGCAGCGCATCGGGATTGCCAGGGCTCTTTACCGGCGTCCATTACTGTTGTTCCTGGACGAGGCTACCTCTGCTTTGGACGAGACCACCGAGCTGGCGGTAATGGCTAATATAGATCAGCTTATTGGTCGTGGAGCGGTCATGTTCATCACGCACCGTCTGTCTACCGCAGAGCAGCATGCCACCAAATTCTGTCGGTTATAAAGGAAGCACAAGCCTAAAAAGATGAAAAAGGTACTGTTTATAACCCCGGTCTTACCAGACGTGAACGGAGGCGGAAGGGAGAAAAGGGCCCACCAGTGGATGACCTTGCTGTCAGCGGAAAACACGGTGGAACTGTTCCTGATAGCTACGCAGCCAGAGGCAGGAGGAGAGGTAGACAAGTTGGTTCTACGGTACACCAAACCGCAGCGATGGGTGGAGTGGGCTAAGGCACTCGTCTCTTTTGTAGTAAGGCCGGTGAAAGGTGCCTTTGTGCTGTTCTGGATGCCCTTGCGTCCTGAGCACAAAGCATACCTCCACCAGCGCTTTCAGAACAAAACGTATGACAAGATCCTGGCTTTCCGGTTGTACACCAGTGATTTTGCTCTCTATGTGCAACAACTCACCCGTACGCCCCTGGTGGAATTGGACCTGGACGATATTGAGTCCACTACTTTCCAGAAGATATCTAAGGTATTCTTAGAAGGACGGCGCTACAAAGAGGCTTTCCAGCGCTACATGTCTGCCGTGCAGTTCAACCTGATGGAGCAGGAACGGTTAAGAAAATTCAACCGGATCTATATCTGCTCCCGCGAAGACAAGCAACTTATGGGCGCACGTTTCCCGGAGGCAGACATCCAGGTTTTTCCTAATCGCATGTATGGAGCCGTCCAACGACTGCCGAAAAGTCCCGCTACTAAACAGGTGCTATTTGTGGGAAGCCTTAATCATTATCCCAATGAGGAGGCAGTCCGGTGGTTTGCACAGGAGGTGCTCATTCCTCTGCGAAAACATGATCCTGAGTGGGTGTTCCAGGTGGTGGGCTACGAGGCCTCAAGGGAGTTGCAGAACTTCCTGAACCAACAAGCAGGCGTGAAGTTTTTAGGTGGTATTCCGTCACTGGACCCAGCCTACGCAAAGGCAGGCATGGTAGTGGCTCCCTTGCACGCGGGCGGCGGTACCAAATTGAAAGTGATTGAAGCCATGTGGTACGGCAGACCCGTTATTGCAACGTACGAGTCTGTGCATGGGCTAGGGCTAAGCCCGGAAGTACACTATCTCCCAGCCGAGACAGCCGAAGAATACATCCGGCAATGTGAAAAATTAGCCGCTACTCCTGCGCTCTATGATAGACTGGTACACCAGGCCGCAGAATTGGTGCAGGAGCGATTCAGTTACGGTGCCCATGCCGCTCCTGAGATATGGACGGCAGACAAGCAGAAAAAAGCAGTATGAAGATCTTAGTTGACCCCGAAATATTTTTTTACGGAAGATGCGGCATGGTGCGGTATTATAGTCGGTTGTGCGAGGAACTGGAGAAGAAAGGGCACACCATTGACCTGCCTTTGATTCGCTCCAACAGTGATTTCATCAGCGGAAACTGGCAGGGGCTTACCGCTTTCTCAGGACTGCCTTTGGGCCGGAAAGTGCTGAACAAAGTAGATGTCCTGTCTAAGCGGTGGTATTTCCGGAAAGTGCGCGAAGGGCAGTACGATGTAGTGCTTATCACTTCGCCGGTGTTTGAGGATGAGTTCCTGAAGCAATTGCCGTCCGGAAAACCTTACGTGATGGTGGTGCATGATACCATGCGCTGTGTGCTTGGCCCCGATGGCTTATTTGACCCGGCGGGCAGCAACGCAGACCGTTTGGCGTACCTGGTCCGCAGAGCTGCCAAAGCCATCTGTATTTCAGTGGCTACCCAGCAGGATACCCTCCAACTCACGCATGTGCCAGAAAGCCAGACTGCCGTAATCCACACCGGTAATCTGCTGAACGTATCCGTAGAAGCTAAACCCAGTTTAAAATTACCCGCCCGCTACCTCACATTTGTGGGAGACCGTACCGGCCGCAAGAACTTCCGCTTCTTTATCCTGTCTATCGCTGAGTGGATGCGCGGGCAAAAAGACCTGTTTTTGGTTTGCACCGGCAAAAGCAACGTCTGGGAAGCCGATTTGCTCCAAAGCCTGGGCTTGCAGGATCGGGTTTTGTTTGTAGATGCACCAGATGCGGTCCTGGTGCACCTGTATAAAAATGCCTTGGCCTTAGTGTACCCGTCCCTCTACGAAGGGTTTGGCTTGCCGGCCCTGGAAGCCATGGCCGTGGGTTGCCCGGTAATTACCTCCACCTGCGGCGCGCTGGAGGAGGTAGGAGGCGAGGCTGTGCAATACGTGAACCCTGCAGACAAAGACTCTATTCTGAATGGGGTGAAAGCCGTGGTTGAAAATGAGCAGGTTCGGGCTCAAATGCGGGAAAGAGGCTTAAAACAGGCATCCCGGTTCACCGTAGATGGAATGGTGAGCGCCTTTGAGGAAGTGTTCCAGGAAGTAACCAGGAAATAAGCTTTCGTGAGGAAGCAGAAACGTTTTCAAGCTGATTTCTGAAAATCAGCTTGAAAACGTAACCAGATCCTTGGGCTCTCAATCAGTGAGAATTCTACAATATTTTGATTTGTATAGGTAGGTAGCAGGTCTGCTACGAGCCAATAAAAAACGCCCGCTCAAAGGAGACGGGCGTTTTTCGTTTATTTCTCAGAAATCAGCTCCAAAACAGGAGTCTAACATCTAGCACCTAGTATCAGACATCTTACTTGGCGTAGGCCACAGAGCGCATCTCACGAATAACGGTGATCTTGATCTGGCCGGGGTACTGCATCTCTTTCTCAATCTTCTGGGAGATATCGAAGGAAAGTTGCTGGGCGCGTTCATCGGTCACGTTGTCGGCGTCTACCATTACGCGCAGCTCACGGCCGGCCTGGATGGCGTAGCACTGGTTCACACCTTCAAACGAGTGGGCAGTTTCTTCCAGTTCTTTCAGACGCTTGATGTAGGACTCCATGATCTCGCGGCGGGCACCCGGGCGTGAACCAGAGATGGCGTCGCAGGACTGGATGATAGGCGAGATCATCGCGGTCATCTCAATCTCGTCGTGGTGCGCTCCAATGGCGTTGCAAACGTCTGGGTGCTCTTTGTATTTCTGGGCCAGCTGCATCCCAATGATAGCGTGCGGCAGTTCGGGCTCCTCAGTGGTCACTTTCCCGATGTCGTGCAACAGACCGGCGCGTTTGGCGTGTTTCACGTTCAGGCCCAGCTCGGCGGCCATGGTGGCGCACAGGTTGGCTACCTCGCGGGAGTGCTGCAGCAGGTTCTGGCCGTAAGAAGACCGGAAACGCATGCGGCCCACCATCTTGATCAGCTCTGGGTGCAACCCGTGGATGCCCAGGTCAATGGCGGTACGCTCGCCAATCTCCACAATCTCCTCTTCAATGCTTTTCTTGGTTTTGGTCACCACTTCCTCAATGCGGGCCGGGTGAATTCGTCCGTCGGCTACCAGGCGGTGCAGGGAAAGGCGGGCAATCTCGCGGCGAACGGGGTCAAAACCGGAAATGATAATCGCTTCAGGCGTATCGTCTACAATGATTTCAACACCAGTAGCAGCTTCCAGGGCGCGGATGTTACGTCCTTCGCGACCGATGATCTTGCCTTTGATATCGTCAGACTCAATGTTGAAGATAGACACGCAGTTCTCAATGGCGTGCTCAGCGGCGGTGCGCTGGATGGTCTCAATCACTACCTTTTTGGCTTCTTTGGTAGCGGTGAGCTTGGCCTCGGCCACAATGTCTTTGATGTAAGAAGAGGCGCGTGTAGAGGCTTCAGACTTCAGGTTCTCCACCAACTGCTCGCGGGCTTCCTCGGCGCTCAGGTTGGCAATACGCTCCAGACGGCTCAAAATCTCGTGGTGGTCTTGCTCCACTTTGGCCAGCTTGTCGCGGTACTGAGTCTCCAGGTCTTCTTTGCGCTTGTTAAAGCCGTCCAGTTGCTGGTTCAGCTTGTTTTTGAGGGCATCGGTTTCCTGCTCTTTCTTCTTCAGGTCTTCCTGTTGCTTGGCTACTAACTGCTCGCGCTGCTTAACCTTGTTCTCATTCTGGATGATGATGTTCTTCTTGCGGTTGGCCTCTTCCTCGTGCTCAGCTTTCAGCTTCAGGAAATGCTCCTTGGCTTCCAGCATCTTGTCTTTCTTCTGGGTCTCGGCTTTGGCTTCCGCTTCGCGGATAATGAGGCTGGCGCGCTCCTTGGCCTGTTCTTCCTGCTCTTTGAAGAGCTTCAGGAGCAGCACGCGACCGGCATAGAACCCTATGCCTGCGCCAATCAAGGCTGCTAAGATGATATAAATGGTCATGACTACAACTTTAAATGGTTATAAAGTATAGCAATGACACTGAGCCAATGGGGGCGGAGCCGACGGTTTAGTCTAGCTGCAGAGAAGAGAGCAGTTGGTTCAGAGAAGAGAGCTTCTCTTCTAACGTGAGTTGGGTTTCTACAGCGGCGTCATCGGCCTTGATCTTGTCTGCGGCGGTTTCCAGCGCAATCATGGCCAGCAGGTCCTGCTTGTCATGAATCCCGAACTGCTCTCTGAATAATCTCAGACGCTCGTTCAGGTATTTGCCGGCTTGCCGTAGTCTTTCTTCCTCCTCCTCGTTTACCCGCATCGGATACTCGCGGTCGGCTATCTTGATTCGTATAGATAACTCACTCATTTCCTGATGCTTTTATTAGCTGCCGTGGCGCGTTTGGTTGTTAAAGGTTGCAGAGCGATGTGTAAAAGAGTAAAAATGCCGCATCTCAAGCCTAAGGTTCTATATTGGTAAATCTGCGTGCGAGCACGCATTTATGAAAGAACAAACAACAACCGCAACCAGACAACCCGTTCTTCTATTCTTTTAAATAAGCAATGCACTTGTCTATCTCGCGCAGGTACTCATTTATTTTCAGCTTCAGCTCCGTTGAACTGGCAGTGTCTACTGCTATGGTTTGTACAATTTTAGTAATATTATCTTGATTCTGAAAATTTTTTATCTCAGTGTCTTTTTCCTCAATCACTTGCTGCAGACGCTCAATTTCCTTATGAGACGCCTGCAATTGTTCCTGAGCCGCCTGGTACAGCCGTACCAACTGGTGCACTTTGCCCTCTAGGGTCTGTATCTGCTGAAGAGTAGACTGGTCAAACATCTTACTTCCGGATTACGGCTCCTAATTGGTGCTCAAATTGTTGCATCAGGCGGTTCATGGTAGAATCAATCACCTTGTCAGTGAGCGTCTGATTCTTGTCTTGTAGCGTAAAGCTGATGGCAATGGCTTTTTTGCCGGCCTCAATCTTATCGCCCTCGTACACGTCAAACACATTGATGTCCTGCAGAAGTTTCCGTTCTACGCGCTGGGCTACCTGTTTCATCTGCTCAAAGGTCACGCCTTTGTCTACCACCAGAGACAAATCACGGCGCACTTCCGGGAACTTAGACAGTTCCTCAAACACCAGCTTGTCTTTGTAGTTGCGCAGAAGGTAATCCCAGTTGAGCTCGGCGTACCACACCTGCTCTTTTACGTCTACCTGCTTGCACACGGTGTCTTTCAGCAAGCCAATGTGGCCCAGGGTCACATCGCCTTTCTGGTAGGTCACGCCCCCGGCCAGGTAGGGGTGCTCGGTTGGTTTGGTGGTGTAGTTAGGCTGACGGCAAAGCGTAAGCACCTGCTGCACCTGACCGGCCAGGTCATGGAACGTGGCTTTGGCGGTGGCTTGTTGCCAGCTTTCGGCGGCACGGTTTCCAGTCAGGAACAGGGCCAGATGGTTGTTCTCTTTGTATTTCTCGCCGTCTTTGCGGTACACTTTGCCAATCTCAAACACCTTCAGGTCACGTTGACGGCGGTTGATGTTGTGGCGCAGCACTTCCAGGCCTGAGTACACCAGCGTAAGGCGCATGGCATCCAGGTCCTCTGAGTTGTAGTTCAGGATGGGCACCAATTCAGCGGGAGTGTTGCCCTCCGCGTCTTTGTAGTAGTTGGAGTTGGTGAGCGAGTTGGTGATCAGCTCCAGGTAACCGTTGCCAGCCAGCACATCAGCGATGCGCTTGGTAATCACTTCCGGGTCCGGATTCGGGAATTTAGCCAGGAAACTCGCCGCCAGGTTCTCGCTCAGGTGAATGTTGTTGTAGCCGTAGATGCGCAGGATTTCCTCCACCACATCGGCTTCGCGGGTCACGTCCACTTTGTACGGCGGAATGGTCAAGAGCAAGTCCTCGGCGGTTTCTTCAGCAATCTCAATACCCAAGTCCGACAAGATCTCCTTGATTCTGTCTTCGCCGATGTGCTGCCCGATGAGTTGGTGCACACGGGCGTAGCTCACCCGGATCTGCGTGGCTTGCACCGGTTGCGGATACACGTCTACAATCTCAGAAGAAATCTCACCACCCGCTACTTCCTGAATGAGCAAGGCGGCCCGCTTCAAAGCCGTGATGACCATGTTCGGGTCAGTGCCGCGCTCGAAACGGAACGAAGAATCGGTTTTGATGCCGTGCGTCTGCGAGGTTTTGCGGATACCTGCCGGAGCGAAGTAGGCGCTTTCAATAAAGATGTTCTGCGTTTCGGCGGTTACGCCGGAGTTCAAACCTCCGAACACGCCCGCCAGAACCATCGGCTCTTCGGCGTTGCTGATGGTCAGGTCTTCGGCGCGTAAGGTGCGCTCCACGCTGTCCAGGGTGGTGAATTTAGCTCCTTGGGTAGCTTTTTTCACGATGATTTTGCCCCCTTTGATGGTGGCTGCGTCAAACGCGTGCAGCGGCTGGCCCAACTCATGCAGCACGTAGTTGGTCACGTCTACCACGTTGTTGATAGGAGACAAGCCAATGGCTCTTAACCGCTGTTGCAACCACTTAGGCGAATCCTGCACTTTTACGCCAGAAATGGTCACGCCCGCGTAACGAGGACACGCCTCCGTATTCTCGATCTCCACCGAGATAGGCAGATTGGTGTTGGCTACGTTGAACTCGCTCAGGTCTGGCAATTGATAAGGCGTTTTGAGCAGGGCCTGCAAGTCTCGGGCCACACCCAGGTGAGAGGCGGCATCGGCACGGTTAGGCGTCAAACCAATCTCAAAAACCTCATCAGAAGCCAACCCGAAGTACTGGGCAGCCGGAGTTCCGTTGGGCAGATCAGTGTCCAGGACCATGATGCCGGCGTGGTCGGTGCCCAGACCAATCTCGTCCTCGGCACAGATCATGCCCTCAGACACGGCGCCCCTGATTTTTGATTTCTTGATCTGGAATGGCTCGCCGCCTGCTGGGTACAAGGTGGCGCCCACGGTGGCAATCACCACTTTCTGACCGGCGGCCACGTTTGGCGCTCCGCAGACAATGTGCTTGGGCTCGCCTTCGCCAATGTCCACGGTGGTCACGCTCAGTTTGTCGGCGTCGGGGTGTTTGGCGCAGGTGAGCACTTCCCCAATGACCATGCCCTGCAAACTGCCGGGAACTACGTCAAACGTTTCAATACCTTCTACCTCCAGACCTGCATCGGTGAGGAGTTTGCCCACGTCCTGGGCGGGTTTATCTATGGAAATTAAAGTCTTGAGCCAATCCAGTGAGATGCGCATGGTGTCTTGTTCTCTGTGTTAGGGGCGCAGCCACGCTACGCCGATAGCCGTTTTAGGGCTGCAATTTTCAAAATTACCAAAAACTGGTGAAGATGGGTAAGGGGAAGTTGTTTTTTGTGGAAAACCTCCGCCAGTGCCTTGGACAACCTTTGTTCAAAGGAATGTGGGGGGCTTTTGTGCCGTTTTCAGGAAAATAGCTCTAAAACGGTTTTGGCATTGACGATCGTAGGTCCTCCGGATACTACGAGGTCTTTTGAGTGAGCGGTATAGCGTAAGCAGAAATCCTATAATACTATGGCGCGGATTTACTTTCGTGGCTTGCAGTTATTCATTAAGAAGTCACGGAAGTAAATCCCGCCATAAAGGGAATAATTCAGCAATGTGTGGGGACACGAGCGGGACGCTCGCGCCAGCGGATAACTCAGGACTTAAGACTCAAGACTCAGAACTCGCCAGGTTTACTTGGCGAAAGCCTGCTCGCCGGCCGGGATCTT
This sequence comes from Sabulibacter ruber, assembly GCF_017355955.1. Taxonomy (GTDB): domain Bacteria; phylum Bacteroidota; class Bacteroidia; order Cytophagales; family Hymenobacteraceae; genus Nibribacter; species Nibribacter ruber_A. Next base: position 80,339 of record NZ_JAFFID010000004.1, read on the forward strand.
CACTTTCAGCCGGTTTTCGGCGGGAGGCATAGGACAGGCAAATTCTGGGTTGTAGGCGCAGAACGGGTTATAGGCTTTGTTGAAGTCCAGCACGATGGTTTTGCCGTTGGGCACAGCGTCCAGGTAACGGCCGCCGCCGTAGGTCTCAAAGCCGTTGGTCTGGTCAGTGAACGGGATGAAGAGCGTGTCTGAGGTGGAGCCGGCTTTCTGGAACAAGGTGAGTGTGTGTGTCTGGCCCTCCAGTTCAAAGGAGGCTTTTCCTTTTACGTAGTAAGGTTCCTGCGTACCGGTGGTCATGGGCATGGCTACGGGCTCAGCGCGCTCAATGGGCGTGAAATCAGCGGCCACCTCGTAGTCACGGGCGGGGGCGTAGTACTTCAGCTTGTTAAAAGCGCGGCGCACCGAGTCGGGGAGGGGAGAGCTGGTGGCGCTGCGGAAGGACAGGTCTTTGTTTTCGCGGAATTTCTGAACGGCCTGGGCGTAGCTTTCATCGTTGTAGAAAAGGTCTTTGATCAGGTAGCCCACAATGAGCAGCACGCCAACAATGATAATGTATTTGAATCCTTTCATGGAATAAGGCAGGTTGAAGGCGCAAAGGTCGGAAAGAAATTGATACGTTGGGAAACCGGACCTTTTTCAGCCTCTTTTTCTAAAAGCAGCCCAGAAACGCCCTCGTAGCGGCGTTACACCGTAACGCCGAGGTTCTATGAAACAACCAAGTCACTAATGTATGAAGCTCTAAGGCCGTGGATCTCTGAAAAGGCTTCTTCCAGACGGGGCTTCTCGCGCCACAGGCAGGTTCCTGGAGGTTTGAGGCGGAGCTGCTGCGTAGGGCCACGGCGTTACAGTGTAACGCCGCTACGGTTCACTGTTTTAAGCCTCCTTTTCAGAAAACAGGCCAAAAAAGAAGGCAGCTACCGGACCGTAACTGCCTTTCTTCAGACATATAAACAACAAACAACAGACTTTCTGGTTTTAGAGTAGGTCTTCATCGGCGAAGCTGTAGTAGCTGTTGTCGGTGAAGATGAGGTGATCCAGGATGGGCAGATCCAGTACCTTGCCGGCTTCCTGTAATTTCTTGGTCAGAGCGATATCTGCTGCGCTGGGCTTCAATTGCCCCGAGGGGTGGTTGTGCACCAGAATAATGGCGCTGGCCAGGTTCTCCAATGCGTGTTTGAAGATGATCTTAGGGTCTGCCACGGTGCCCGCCACACCGCCGGTACTGATCTGGATCTTCTTCATGATGGTGTTGGCACGGTTGAGCAGAATAACCCAGAACTCCTCATGCGGCAAATCCTGCAGGTGCGGCCGGATGTACTCGTAAATATCAGTGGAGCAGGTGATGCGCGTTTTCACGGCCGGGGCAGCCTCTTTGCGGCGACGGCCCAGTTCCAGGGCGCTCACAATGGAAATGGCTTTGGCTTCGCCGATGCCCTTGTGCTTCTGCAGTTCTTTGACTGAGAGGCGGGCCAGTTCGTTCAGGTCATTGTCTACGGCTTTCAGGATGAGCTTGGCCACATCCACGGCGCTGAGGCTGGGCGTGCCGGACCCGATCAGGATGCCGATTAATTCTGCGTCTGAGAGGGCGGCGCGGCCTTTGAGCAGGAGTTTCTCCCGCGGACGGTCTTCTTCGGCCCAGGACTTGATGGAAAGCGGAGCGGTGGCGTAAGCGGTAGACATACGATTCTGGCTTGTTTTCAGGAAATCACCTCAAAATTGACTCTACAATCTTAAACCGAAGCAAATAGTTCACCGGCTGCTTATAATTTCCCGTAAACCCCTCGTTGCGGCGGCCTATATTTGCCGCTATGTGTCAGCTGTAAAAAAGAAAAATGGCCAGATTAATCATCACGTTAGTACTCGTTCTACTTATAGATATCTATGTTTTCCAGGCCATCCGCACGGTAACGGCGGGGCTTGCTCCCTCGGGCAGAAAGGCCGTGTACATCATCTACTGGGCGGTCAGTCTTTTCACTCTAGGCACGCTTCTGCTGGCTTTGCTAACCCGAGGCTCGGCACCCAACCCGGTGCGCATGCAGGTGGCCAACGTGCTCTTCATTCTGTTCATCTCCAAACTGGTGGTGGTGCTGTTCCTGTTCATTGATGACCTGGTCAGGCTCACCCAGTGGCTCTCCAACGCCATGCGCGGCCCCGAGAAGCCCCAGTTCAATGTCTCCCGGCACAAATTCATGAGCCAGTTAGCTTTGATTATGGGGGCTATTCCGTTGGGTACGCTCATTTGGGGCATGGTGAAAGGAGCGTATTCTTACCAGGTAAAACGCGTAACGCTGCGGTTCCCCAACCTGCCACCGGCCTTTGACGGATTTAGGTTACTCCAGATCACCGACATGCACTCGGGAAGTTTTCATTCCAGCAAACCCCTGGAGGAAGCCGTGGCCCTCATCAACAAACAAGCCGCCGATGTGGTGGTGTTCACCGGTGATATTGTGAACAACGTGGCCTCAGAGGTGGAACCGTACGTGCCCATCCTGTCCAGAATCAAGGCACCCAGTGGGGTGTATTCCATCCTGGGCAACCATGACTACGGAGATTATGTGCAGTGGGCCAGCCGCGAGGCTAAAACGCGCAACCTGGATACGCTCAAGCAGCACCACCGTAACGCCGGCTGGGATCTGCTCTTGAACGAGCATCGGGTGCTGGAGCGCAACGGGCAGCGCATAGGGTTGCTGGGCGTGGAGAACTGGAGTACCCGCATGAACTTTCCCCGCTACGGCAGCCTTTCCCGCGCCTATGCCGGTACAGAGCAATTGCCGTTCAAGATTTTGCTCTCGCATGACCCCTCGCACTGGGACGGCGAAGTGAACACCCGCTTCCAGGATATCGATCTCATGCTTTCCGGGCACACCCACGGCATGCAGTTTGGCGTGAACATCCCGGGTTTTAAGTGGAGTCCGGTGCAATATGTGTACAAGCAATGGGCAGGGTTGTACCAAAAAGGGCGGCAATACTTATACGTGAACGTAGGGCTGGGCTTCCTGGGCTACCACGGTAGGGTGGGTTTCCTGCCTGAGATCACCGTTTTTGAGTTTAAAAGAACTTAGGGGAAATTTGACTGTCTGAGAAGATTTAAAGTTTATTTTAGTAATTTTTGAAAGTAAGTACAATTCTTGTTTTGAGGCTAATTTCTGATTATTAGCCTCAAAACAGGAATTTTGTTTTGTAACTCTGCTTCTTAAGGTAGTGGTGTGGATGTAGTTTTTGTTGGTTAAGTACAATTATGTGAAAACCTGCGTTGATTGGCTCCGTAAAATCTCCTGAACAAGCCAAAGACGTTGGCTCCAATTTGTTCCACCAAAGAATTTACACCATGAAAAAGCAATTTTTAATGATATTGGCGGCAGGAGCCCTGGCTTTTTCCGCATGCCGTGAAGACGCTGGTACTTCTACAGAGACCCAGGAAAACGACAGCGATACCCCAGACAATGCTTCCGGCGAGACAACTGATAGTACCTCCGCTTCTAACTATGACTATGAGCAGGAATCCAGAGAACGGGTAGACCGCATGTCAAACCAGATCTCGCAGGATTTAAGCCTGGATGCCGCAACGCAGGCCCGTATCCGTACGGTCATGTATAACCGCGCCCGGCAGATGAACGAATTGGAGACCCGTTTCAGCAGCACCAACCGCAGCGCCGGTTTGGCCGCCGACAGCGGCAGCATGATGAGCGAGGACATGATGGTAGACGAAGACATGATGATGGACAGCGGCGTGGCCATGTCTAACACCATGGAAGTGACCGGCTACCCAGAAGATTATCCCACTCAGTATTATGATGAGTTAGAGTCCATCAACTCCAACGTGGACATGGAGGTGAAAGGCTTTTTGACTCCGGCTCAGTTTAAGATCTATGAGGCCAACCGGGAGAGATATTATTCCGGCGAGGCCAAATACAAAGCCCAGGACGGTTCCAAGCTGAAAGTAGACGGTGATGAGTCTAAAGTAAAAGCCGGTGACACCAAAGTGAAAAGAGACGGCGACGAGTCTAAACTGAAAACAGGTGACACCAAGGTGAAAAAAGAGCCCAACGAGTCTAAAGTGAAAACCGATAACGCCAAGCTGAAACGCGAAAAAGACGAAGTAAAATACAAGTCTGGCGACACTAAAATAAAAGTAGAGAACTAACCGTTCTCTCATTACCTTTGAAAGGCTTGCCCGTAAGAAAGGCAAGCCTTTTTCATTGCTATTCCGCCCTTCAGAATTGTATGAGTAAGCGTTTCGGCTTTTTGTTTTTTTGTTTGATCAGCCTGTTGATGTTGCCAGAGGCTAAGGCCCAAGCCCAGGGGCATAGCATTTGGGTAAGCGGGCAAGTGTTGCGGGAAGACAACAAAAAGCCTATTGCCGGGGTGTCTGTGTTTCAGAAAAGCACTGGGCAGGGGAGCGCTACCAATGAACAGGGAGCCTTCCGCATCAGAATCTCCTCTTCAGATACGTTGGTGTTCAGGGCGCTGGGTTTCCGGCAGAAAGAGTACGTGCCCTCTCTCAGGAGCGTCACTGAACTGCGGGTGAACATCCTGCTGCAGGAAGAAAGCGTGCAGCTGAAAGAGGTGAAGGTTTCGCCTTTGTCGCCGGAGAAAGTAGACCGCGTGCTCAGGAACATGAAACCACGTCCGGCGCCACCCAAGCCCAGAATGAACGTGACCGTGCCCCGCATCATCATTCCACCCGGGCCACCCACCCCGCCAGATCTTATTACCAGCCCTCTCAGTTTCCTCTGGGAACAGTTCTCCAAAGAAGGCAGGCAACGTACACGCGTAGCCAAGCTCATGGAAGAGCGCGAGCGGCAGAAAGAAATGGAACGCGAAGCCATGCGGCAAGACTCCATCCGGCAGGCTCGGTTACGCTACAACCGCTTTTTCAGAGACACCACCACTTTCTACCCCAGGTGGTAAAGCAAATTCCAGCGCCGGTAGGTCCGGAAAATTTGGTTACCTTTGTGGCTGATTCTCTGAGTCAATAAACAACAGACTACTTATGTACCTGAACAATATTATGGAGGCCATTGGCAACACGCCACTGGTGAAACTGAACAGTGTCACAGATGGAGTGAAAGCCACGGTGCTGGCCAAGGTGGAGTACTTCAACCCAGGCAACTCTGTGAAAGACCGCATGGCCCTGCGCATGATTGAAGACGCCGAAAAAGCGGGTATTCTGAAGCCAGGTGGTACCATCATTGAAGGAACCTCGGGCAATACCGGCATGGGATTGGCCCTTACCGCCATTGCCAAAGGCTACAAGTGCATCTTCACCATGTCTGACAAACAGAGCCAGGAGAAGATCAATATCCTGAAAGCCGTGGGTGCCGAAGTAATTGTTTGCCCTACAGATGTTGCCCCGGAACACCCAGATTCATATTACTCGGTAGCCAAGCGGCTGAACCAGGAGATTCCTAACTCGTTTTACCCAAACCAGTACGATAACCTCTCCAACACCGCGGCGCACTATGACACCACCGGCCCGGAGATCTGGAAACAGACCGAAGGCAAAATCACTTGCTTTGCCTCTGGGGTAGGAACGGGCGGTACCATCTGCGGTATCTCTAAATACCTGAAAGAGCAGCAGCCAAACCTCAAAGTGGTGGGGATTGATACTTATGGGTCTGTGTTCAAGAAATACAAGGAGACTGGTGTCTTTGACGAGAACGAGATCTACCCGTACAAAACCGAGGGGATTGGCGAAGACATCCTTCCCAAAAACGTGAACTTCGACCTCATTGACACCTTCATCAAAGTAACCGATAAAGACGGTGCCATCATGACGCGCCGTTTGGCCAAGGAAGAAGGCTTGTTTGTGGGCTGGTCCTGCGGTTCAGCGGTATACGGGGCGCTGGAGTACGCCAAAGAACACCTCACCGAGGAAGACACGCTGGTGGTAGTGCTGCCAGACCATGGTACCCGTTACCTTGCCAAAATCTATAACGATGATTGGATGCGGGAGCAAGGCTACTTGTAACAAATCACATTTCCTGTTTCCGGACTGATTTCTGGAAACTGAGCCCAAAACGGTCGCCTGGCTATTTAACAAGGCGGCCGTTTTAGGTTAGATAAAGCCGGATGGCGAAACCCCGCGTGGTAACTTTGTGCTGCGGGTAGCCGTTCAAACCAAATTAAAATCCCTCAAATTAGAAATCGGTGTTTCTCTTTCAGTTGTCCTCACATACAAACACAGCGGGTGGTCCGGCCGGAGGGGCGGGGCCTGATGGGTTGATTTTAGTGGGCGAGTTGCTGGTAGTGACGGCGTATCTGATTGTTGCCGGCGTTCTTTTCTACCTGGCTCTCAAGCGTGACGACAAGGAGCGCAGACGCGTTATGCTGCTCTTTGGGTTTATTGGCCTGATGGGGGGCGCGGTGCACCTGCTGAACATCTGGGGAGGCCCTGCCGCCGGCGATGCACAGCTCATCTTAAGGCTAATATTTGGCGTATTGGCCCTTATTGCCGCCATCAGGCTGTTTAAGGCCATTCCTGGTTTGCTGGCCATCCCTAGTCTCAACCAACTGACCAGAGCTAACTCCAAACTGCAGGAGCAGGTGGAAGAGCGTAAGAAAGCCGAAGCCGCTCTGCGCGAAACACAGCAAGAACTGGAGCAACGGGTTCGGGAGCGGAGCGCCCAGGCCATCACGGCTAACCGTGAATTGGAGCGGGAGATAGAAAACCGGAAAAAGACCGAGCGGCGCCTGATCTCCACCAACTATGAGCTGATCAAGAAGAACGCTGACCTTGATGATTTTGTCTACTATGCCTCCCGTGACCTTAAGGGCCCTGTGCTGAACGTGGCTGGTCTGGTAGAAGCCATCAGGGAAGAACTACCCACTGATAACCCTGAACTGGGTCAACTCTTTGCCCACCTGGACGACTCTGTGGCGCGCATAAACCGGAAGCTGAACAACCTGGCCGAGGTGAGCCGCATTCAGAAACCTATCTCTGAAGAGCAACTGGGAATGGTTTCCTTAACCGAGGTGTTAGACCAGGTGAAAGAGAGCTTGCGGGAACCTCTGCAGGATTCGGGCGCTCTGCTTCGGGCAGATTTCACGGCAATGCCGGAGATTTACTTTTCCAGAGACAACCTCATCAGCCTGCTGAACAACCTTATTTCTAATTCAATCAAATACCGTGAACCCCAGCGGCCGTTGCACATTTTTCTTTCCTCTGAACTGCAGGACCGGTACGCGGTGCTGAAAGTGCAGGACAACGGCATAGGCATGGACCTGAACCGGTACGGGCAGCAACTGTTCTCCCTGTTCCGTCGGTTCCATGACCACGTAGAAGGCAGCGGTATAGGACTATATATCATTAAACGCATCATGGACAACAACAACGGCAAAATAGAGGTGCAGAGCGTCTTGGGCGAGGGAACCACTTTTCTGCTGTATTTTGTACACCATGAACAACACACCGGAGCACGGGTATGAAAAAATTGAAGGGCATTCTGCTCATAGACGACGACGACACCAATAATTTCCTGAACCATCGCCTGCTCACCAGAATGCAGGTGGCAGAGAAGATCAGGGAGTTCCGTAACGGAAAACAGGCTTTTGACTATCTCTACAACATCAGCCAGGGCCATTACGATACCGCCTCTTCTGAATACTTTAAACCTGCCCTTATCCTGCTGGATATCAACATGCCGGTAATGGATGGGTTTGAATTTCTTTCCCTGTTTGAGAAATTGGACGAGAGCTTCCGGAAAGATGTAGTGCTGGCCCTGCTCACTACCTCTGAGCACAGCCAGGACACCGAGCGCGCTGCCGCCAGCAGCATCGCCTACCTGACCAAGCCCCTTACCACAGAAAAGGTGCAAGGTTTACTGGAGGAGCATTTCCCTGAGTTCAGGTCGTAAGCTTGTTGGGGCTAATGTAGCCAACCTCAAACTTCATTAATGCGATTTTAGCCTCTTTCTAAGAATGAAGCCCTAAAACCGGAGTTGCTTTGCAGGCTTGGTGTATTTTAGCTGCTCTTTTCAGACGGGTATTGTCTGGTAGGAGTGGGGATTGCAAGGCCAACCGTTTATCTTTGTCTGTTGAAGATTAAATAGAAGTAAACTGCTTCTTCTGTTTGAGCAGCATTATTTTCCTTGCAGCAAAGACTTATCCTGTAGATTATAAAAGCCGCTTAGACATTGTTTAAGCGGCTTTCTTTTGTCCTAGCCGTATCAAACAAGATTCACCCCAAGATTTAATTTAAAAATGACCCTCCTCGCAGATTTAAAAAAAGAAGAGAAAATCTTATTCGGCTTATTGGTTGCCTTTTTTATTACCCTCTATTTCGCCCATTTGAGTAGTATTAACTCTATCCTTACGGGAATGATCGTTGTCTACAGCTTTTTTATAGGGTCTTTGCAAGACAAATGGGAAACCCTAAAGCAACGAAAATACATACAGGGAATGCTCCTTTTCTTCCTAGTATTAGTGATCAGTACGCTCATCTCAGACGATGTGGCGAGAGGATTTCATCATTTAAAGATAAGGCTACCTCTTTTAGTCTTTCCAGCTAGTATAGGCTTGCTTAGTTTAAGAGATGAGTTCAAGGGCAAGGTTTTGGTAACATTTGCGACACTTACTACCATTATTTGCTTCTTGTGTTTAGTCTATGCCATTGATGCTTCTGATTTCTTCAAACGTCCCGAGTTCCTCTACAATGATTCTCTCTCATATTTCATAAGGCAACAATCTATATATGTTGCATTGGCAGTAAATCTCTCCATTTACATCTTTGCCAACATTATCTTTTTTAAGAGAAGCAGTCATAAGTTTAGTATGTTGATTGCGGTACTGTTCTTGTATGGAATTAGTTATCTGCTTGCCAGCCGCATTATGTTTGCTCTGCTAATCTTTGCCACCCTTGCTTTCAGTTTTTACTATGTCATTCATAAACGGAAGTATTTGGAAGGGATAACACTCTTACTGGGGCTAGGTATAGGAATTATGGTTGTAAATAAAACAATGCCCAAAACTTTTAATAGGTACAAAGAACTTGGATATACAAGTTTTGACTACAAGAGTATGGGAAAGGAAAGCCACTACAATATGGAGATTACCCCTGATCAGTGGAATGGTGCAAACTTTAGGCTTGCTGCTTGGTCTTGTGGATGGGAGCTAGTAAAGGTTAACTTCCTGAAGGGAGTGGATCTAGGCGATAAAGAAAAAGCACTGACTGAAAAGTATCAGGAGAAGAATTTTCAATTCGCTATAAAGACAGAAAAAAATGTTCATAGTAATTACCTGGACATTCTCTACAGTGTAGGTATAATTGGGTTCTTCGCCTATCTGTTTAGCTGGCTGATTTTGCCTTTTATCTCTGCTTTAAAGTCTGGTAATGTGTTAGGAATGGTATTCATTCTAACATTTGCCATTGCCTGGACTACTGAAGTGTATTTTGGTAGAACCTTTGGCGTAATGCTAGTTGGTTTCTTTCTGCCATTTATGCTTATAGATGAAAACAAAAAAAGTCCTCTGTAACTAGAGGACTTTTTTTAAGGTATGGGAAGATGTCTATTGGTTGTCTTCCATGTACATTTCTATAGCTTTCCCTGTATCCCCAATATACTTGAGTTCTCCATTCTTCAAGAAAGCCGCTCTGTTGCAGTATTGTCGTATGACATCCATGCTATGGCTAACCAAAATTACAGTTTTCCCTTGAATCCAAGAGCTTTCAAATACTTTAACTGCTTTTTCCTGAAATTTAGCATCTCCAACGGCAAATACTTCATCCAAAAACATGATATCTGCTCCAGCTTTTACAGCAATGGAGAACCCCAAGCGGGCTACCATCCCTGAAGAGAAGAACTTGATTTTAGTGTCTACAAATTGTTCAAGCTCAGCAAAAGAGATAATATCATCGAAGATAGCATCAATTTCTTTAATCTTTAAGCCTAATACAGAACCAGAGACATAGACGTTTTCACGAGCAGTTAATTCATGACTCATACCTACCCCTAAGTTCATGAGCATAGTGGAACCTTGAATATTTACATACCCGCTGTCTGTTGGGTACACGCCAGCTAAAAGCTTGACCAATGTTGACTTTCCACAGCCATTACGCCCCAATAGGCCTATGCACTCGCCTTTCTTAATTTCTAGAGACATGCTCTTTACCGCAGGCACATACTTGGTTCTAGGCGGGTTGAAGAGATTGAACAATCTATGCTTAACGGTATTATGACTGTCTTCTGAGATATGAAATGTCTTACTAATATTTCTTGCTTTAATAGCGAAAGTCTCTTCCATGATATTATAATTTCTCGGCTGCTTTAGCACCAAGCTTGTTTAATAAAATAAAACCAACAAAAAGTAGAAAAATAGCATATCCAAAATCAAATACCAGAAGTTCAAGATCAGGTAGGTTATTTTCCATCATCACTCTGCGTGCATTAATGATTATACCCGCTATTGGATTAGCATACTCAAAGGAAGGAAGGGCTTGTTTGAATAGAGATAGCTTATAGAATATAGGTGACAAGAAAAACAAACCAGAAGTAAACACCTGCCAGATTTGGGTAATGTCCTTTGCTACAACATAAATACAAGATAGTATTAATGACATAGCCAAGGATAATATAAACAGGTTTAAAAAGAGTGGGACTATCCAAAAGTTTAGCAAGCTAAGCCCCATCATATCTGATTCTATAAAATTCAAAAAAATAATAAACATGATCAGGTTAAAGAAAAAGCCTATGGTATTACTCATGAGAGTAGATAGGTAAATCTCTAATTTGTTCATGTTGCTATACTCATACAGATACTTTTTGGTCTGTAAGATTTGTATAGTACCGGAAGTGCTTTCAATAAAAAAGTTCCAGAGTATAAGGCCAATAAATAAGAATGAGGCAAAGGCTGGGATATCAGATTTCAAGATAACCTTAAACACCATATAGTAGATAGCTACATCCATCAGCGGTTTTAGAAGCGCCCAAAGCAAACCTAAGTTATTCTCGTAATAACGTAGTTTGAACTCAATTTTGGCCATAAGCCATAATCTCTCAAGCTTGTTAGTGCCAGAGAAAAAGTTTTTAATAGTGTGGCTGGTAAGCATAAATAGTTAATTGATTTTTTTGTAAATGGAGTATGCAAACTTTCTAAGTAGACGGTTATGCTTTACTCGCTCTTTAAGCTTTTCCTTTAAAGGGGTAAGTTTCCCGTCAGGGACTCTAAATGTAGGATTGTCAAAGGCGAGGGAGCTGCCATTATTTGTTAAAAGGTGTGCTACTTCTACCCCATACTTCCGGTACAGAGATGCATGCTTGTCTGTTATATACTTGTGGAGATACAATCTCTTTACTTGAGTAAATGACCTTGCCATAGATCCCTTTCTTACTCTATAATGAAACAGCAACTCTGGTAATACTACACCTCTAAACCCTTTACCTATGAGGTTAATTACGCTCTCCCAGTCTTCCATGCCATACACCAGTGCGCTGTCGTTCATGCCTCCATTTTGGAATGCCTCTTTTTTATATACCAAGGCACTGCTATTTACCATATTATGTAATAGTAAGTAAGGAGGCTCTGGGTTGAAGGTTGGCCAACAACTAGTACTACCTTCAAAGTATTGGACCCAGCACCCCACAAAGTGAACATTCTCATATGATCCTAATACCCGAATTGCTTTACTATAGTAGGTGGCATCTACGACATCGTCAGCATCTAGGAAAGCCAAGTACCTGCCTTTAGCCATGGAAGCACCGTAATTACGGGCACTAGGTAACCCATTATTAGCGGTTGTAAAAACCTGAATAGGATATTTAGCTGTAAGTTCCTGTAATTTTTTCAAACTATCAGATTCAGTACTCCCATCATTAATAATGATAATTTCCTTATTGGGATAGTTGGAATTTAATACCGACTGTACGCACTCTTCAATGTAATTTCCCATGTTGTAGAAAGGGATTACTATTGAAAGTAGATTATCGGTGCTTTGTAAAGTGATTATGCTTGCCACCTCGTGGTTAGAAGCCTCTATGAAAGGGAATATTTTATGTTGAGCTTTATTGCCTAAATAATCATTAATTAGCTCTATCTTTTGTGAATAAATAACGTCTGGATGGAAGCGATGTAAGATTGATTTACGTGCATGTTGACCTATCATCTTAATGCTTTCATTAGGTAGATTTAGTATATGAAGCAGTTTCTCCTGGAAATCACCTGATGTATAGTGATCAAAAAGAAATCCGTTAATTCCATTTTCAATCACTTCACTTTGCCCTCCTTGCCTTGATGCTAGCACAACTTTTCCCCATGACATTGCTTCCAAAACAGTATATGGAAGATTGTCGAATAAACTAGGTACCAAGACAACTTGAGCATTCATTACATTTTGGCGTGCTACTTCTGGCTCCATCTCCTCAAGCAACACTAGCAAACCTTTATTTATATATTCCTGGTACTGCTTTCTAATTAGATCACCCATGGTGCGACCTTCAGGATGGAAGATCTGTTGAGTGCCGCCAATTATTTGTAGTTGAAGTAAATGCCCATCATCCCAAATGCTTTTAAAGTACTTTAAAAGCTCAAAGGAACCTTTCAGAGGCGCCATCTTCCCAAAGCAAACTATTTTTTTAGGTTCGAAACTTGGTATTTCATCAGATGTATAAGCATTGATTCCAATAGGGTTAGATATATAGGCCTCCTCGATCGTATTCCAATTCATCCGCTTTTTTGCTTCTGAAACAAAGTATTTACTCGGAGATATTAATATGTCTGCAGATTTGATAGTGGCCTTCTCCATTTGACCAGTCCAATACTCTGGGAATTGATAAATAGGTACCTGGTTGTACTCAAGGCAAAGAAAGGAAGGAGCGTGGCAAGTAATTACAATATTAAGTTTTTCAAATAAAGGATATTTAAGCAGTTTAAATTGCTGTAGATAATACGCAATGCCCGAATATTCCTGAGACTCAAGGATATCAGGGGAGCCTTCTCTTTCGATGTATTGGCGTACTACCTCTGCAAACTCATAACTCAATGCTGCGTTATAACCAAGGAAGTTAATGGTTTTAGTCATCCAGAATGGAAATCGGATAACTCTTACTCCGTTGATGGCCTCTTCATTGATACTGGATATGTGAAAGTCCTGAACAAATACTGTTACCTGATGCCCGTAACTATGCAACATTTCAGACGTGTATTTGCAGTAAGTGCTAATTCCACCTCCGTAAAACGGAGGATACTCAGTTGTAAGAAGCCAATAAATCACTTGGTTTATTTTTGTAATAGAGTTAAACAATCTGTGTTCTCTTCTGCCCAATCAAAGACAACAGACTCAATTATTTTGAACCCATTGCGTTTCGCAATATGAATAAATAGCTTCTGGCTCATGAAGTTTCTCCACGCTGGATTTTGCTCAACCGAGCCACCTGGATTTTTGTCATAATTAGAATGATGGAATAACGCCATACCACCTGGAGTTAGGACTCTGTAGCTATCTTTTATGTATGATATAACTGAGTCATATTCGAAGTGGACCATAGAATCATATGAAAAAATAGATGTAAGAGTATCTTTTTTTATTTGATGAGGTATGCCATTCCCGGTAGAACTAAGAATGGTAGTGAAGTTGCCTTTGTTAAGCAATCTATTTTCAGCAATTTTAAGTGCAGCTTTAGATGTGTCTAACAACCATAAATGCTCGCAGTTATTAATTACCTTCTCTGCATGCCTACCTGCTCCACAGCCAATTTCTAGAATATACTTATGATCCATCAATTGAAAAAGCTCAAAAAACTTACTTCCATCAGACCAAAACCCTTCAAGCCAAGTTGGGTTCTCTGCTTTTTCAAAATAGCCAAAGTCATTACCTCCTTCCTTCCAAAGACTTATTATTCTTTCTGTTTCTTCATTGTCTGTCTCATAATTTGAAGGGGCTAAAATACCTTTTAATCTCATCTTGCTGTAAATTTATTCTTTATCTGTTCTAAACTAATACTGCCTAAAAGCATATATTTAATATATATACAACTTTACTTTGTTTACTTCTTTAAAATAGAGTTGATACTTCTTCTTCCCTGAAGAACTTTAATAACATGCCCAAATCTTTTATACCATAGAGGAAGTACTTCGTACTCTTTGTGGTACCATTTTCTTATTGCTTCAGCTTTATCCTCATTGTTTAAATTTTCAATTTTCCATTCTTTTCTATTTGACTTGGTTTTTGTTTTGTCCTTTTGTTCGTTATTCAGAGTGCTCGCTGTGCTTTCTTCAAGTAAGTTGCTTAGTTCTTGTATCTTGTTCCAGAGTTTAGGGACGTCTGTATATGGCTCCCAAGTTGGATTGTCATATAAGTAAGAGGGTCCATTTGCATTTAAAAAGTTGCAAATTTCTTCGCCATATTGGTTGAATAATGATTTATGCTTCTTAGATATTAGTCTAAAAAGATACAGTTGATTTATTTGGTTGAATGCCCTAGACATAGAATCTTCCCTGATCCTGTAAATAAATAACAGTTCTGGAATTGAGACCCCTCTAAAACCTGCCTCTAACATGCTTAGCATTGAGTCATAATCTTCCATTCCATAAACCATTGCACTATCATTCAGACCAGAGGTTAAGAAATGATTTCTCTTGTAAACTAATGCAGATGTGTTAAGAGTATTATGCATTAGAATATAAGGCGGTTCAGGTGTAAAAGTAACCCAAACGGCTTCGCTTCCTTCAAAGTATTGTGTCCATGCACCTACAAAACTTACATTGTCGTAATTTTTCAGAACATGGATTGCCTTTACATAATATTCTGGGTGTACTAAATCATCTGCATCTAAAAAAGCCATGAACTCTCCTCGTGCAAAAAAAGCGCCAGCATTTCTTGCTTCAGCAAGCCCCTTATTAGGTTGTGATATCAATTTGAAGTCAAACTTCTTTTGTAAATCGGCTAGCACCTCTATACTTTCTAGTTCATCTGACCCATCGTTTACAACAATGATTTCACAATTACTATAAGTTATCTTATTTAAACTATTTAGGGTGTCTGGTAAGTATTTTCCTGAATTGTAGTACGGTATAACTATGGATAATAAGTCTTTTTCGTAGGGTTTGTCAATAAGGGTTGTAGTTGTGCTTATCTCTCTTATGAATGGGTAAGTCTTGTGATCTCCTGCAGTGTATGATTTAAGGATCTTAGTTTTATGTTGATAAATTTTGTTAGGGTTTAAGCTTTCTTCTACAAATTTAAGGGCGGCATGAGTGATCTTGCTTGAAGTTTGGTCATCTAATGAAATAGCCTCAAATAACGAGCTTTTGAAAGAGTCGAAGTTGTATTGTTCATATACAAATCCAGATATTTTGTTTGAAACTAGTTCAGAATGGCCGCCTGAGTTTGAAATTAGTACAACTTTCCCTAAAGCCATGGCTTCTGCAGTAGCATAAGAGAAAGTTTCAAACAAACTTGAAACAATTACGATATCTGACTCTTTGATTTTTTGTTTAACTTCTAAAGGTGGTAACTTTCCTTCAAAATTTAATTTTCCAGAATCGACGTGTCTCTTATACTTCTTTGAAAGATAATCCTTCATAGAGGAATTTCTAGGTGAGTAGAAATGATCATCTCCAATCATGGATAAAGGATAGTCAAAGCCCTGATCCCATAAATTTGAAAAGAAACTAATTAGTTGAATTATTCCCTTTGTATAGGTTAATTTTCCTAAATAGACAAGTTTCTTTTTTGAATTATTTGTAGCGACTATATTGCTATTTTCTAAGTAAAATGGATGCAATACCACATGTGAATTCGCATCTTTTCTGTTTAGTGTTGGTAAGATTAAGTTTTTAGTGTACTCTGTAGGGAATATTAAAATGTCTGCTGCAGTCATGCTCCATTTCTCCATTTCACCAGACCAAAAGTCTGGTAATTTGAATGTTGGAGCTTGATCGTAATCAAGTACTACATATGATGGGGCATGAGCAACTATGATAATAGGAATGTTTTGGAAGTAACTATTCCTATTTAACTTTTTATCGTTTAATATGTAGTAAGCTATGCCTTTATAATCTTGTGCCTCAATAAAATCAGGTCTACCTGAGCGTTCTATTTCTTCATTGACAACTTCCAAGAACTCATAACTTAAGGCTGCACCGTAACCTAAGTAGTTGTTGTAAGGTTTGTTGCCTGGATTAAAACGTATTAATGTTGTAGCCCCGTTCTTTGAGCGTTCAATTTTCGACTCCAGAGAATGATCTGAAACTATAACAGTAACGTTATCGCCATTATTCTCCAACATCTTAACTGTATGATGGCAATATGTGCTTATTCCTCCACCATGGAATGGAGGATATTCCATGGTTAATATCCAGTAGTTCATTTTATGGGAATGCTGTGGGTTAGAAGCTATTTGAATGTTTAATGTTAACTATATATACTATATGGATGCCTGTATTACAGCTTCTTCAAATAGCAAAAAGAGTAGGTGAAATTTATTTGGTAGTTTACTAATTAGTTGCAGTACTGTTAAAGTAGCTTAATATGTGCTTAATTACTAGTGACAAGTGTCTATTTTATGTGTTTGAGTTAAATTTACCATATTTGGCTTCATAGTTTTTGATCTCTATTTTGTGACTCTCCAGTTCTGTTGTCAGCGATTGGACTAGTAGAGTTAATTCATGATTTAAGTCTCTTTGTCTTTGCGAAAAATCTTTTTCGTAATTAAGCCCATTTTTGAGTTGGTTGATGTATTTCTCTTGTTCAATTGTCCATGCTTGTAATTCATCAATCATTGTTAACATCATTTTTCTTGTGAACCATGATCTACCCCACATATGCACAGCATAGGTTACAGGTGAAATATACTTACTATAATCAGCCGTTTTTTTAGCTTGATTCCAAGGAATCGGGTAAAAAGCTTCTTTTTCAAATAGTATAATACCATCTGCTAATTGCTGATGACCATACTGGGATAAACCATACTCCTCAATTAGAATCTCCGTGGTTAATTTGGGCGAAGACTCGTTTGCATTCTCTAGTCCATCAAAATTAGAAAGTATTTTGTTTAAACATTTTTCAGTGAATGGATGGCTTGGAACTGCACCAATCACAGCATTATTAATACTGAAAGTTCTATCTTCGTTGCTTTCCTCTTCAAAGCCGAGGAAGCATTCGTGTTCTTGTAGGCTATGTAATGGCTTTACTAGTTTTATATCTGTATCTAGGTATATTCCTCCAAATTCATATAGAACTTTCAGCCTTGCGTAATTACTTGCATTGGCCCATTTCTTATTTCTTAATGTATTTGTAAAATAAGTTGTGTTGTCTGAAAATGTTTTATTATCCCATCTCATGATTTTCCAATCTGGATGTAATGTTTTCCATTCCTCAATATAACTGAAATAAGGATCTGGAACCTCTAAGTCTCCAAACCAACAATAATGTATTATTTTTGGTAGCATTAGAATATCTTTCTAAAAATTTTTTCCTTTAGAGTTCCGAGTAAACTTCTGCTTTCGTATGTCCTCTTATACCATTCTATATCCTGTTGTTTTCTAACTATTTCATTTATTAGTTTTTTATTAAGTTGTTTATTGCCTTCATTGTTTCTTTCTACTTCTATTATCTTCTGGTTAAGATTTTCGATATGTTTTATCCTATCCTCTAGTTTAGATTTTAGGTCAGTTATTTCCTTCTCTTTTGTTTCTATAAGTTGCTGTTTGCTGTATAATTCTTTAAGCAGTTGTTCTTGGATATTAGTAAGTGTCTTGCTTATATTTTCTATTGGGTCTTGCTTAGGAATAAATTCTTGAAGTGGTATACTATTTTCCATATAATTTTATTGTTAGAAAGTAATGGAGCCTTCAGTCAACATAAGCTATTCTACTATTATATCTGCTGACAGTGTAATCTTGATAAATATTTTTATAGTTTTTGAAATTATTATCTACATTAAACTCGCTTCTACATATCTCTTGCGAATATTCCCCCATAACTGATAACATTTCACGATTATTGAAGTAATGCATGATTTTCGCAATAGCTTCAATTTCATTTTTGTATAGATCCCCATTGAGATTACTCTGAATGACCCCTTTGTTGCCTACGCAATCGCTTAGTAGTACGGGCTTCTTGAGGGCTAATGCTTCTAGTACACTAAAAGAAAGGCCTTCAAATACAGAGGTGGAGATAAATAGGTCTGAATCGAAAACAAGCTCTTTAACTTGGGAGGAATCCAGCCAACCCGTGATTTTTATGTTTTTGGAGGTTAAGTCTGCTCTGGAGCTTCCATCACCTGCCCAGATGAATTCTATTTGGTCAAAGTCCTCGAAAAAGGTGGCGATGCTGTTGAATTGCTTAGGGTTCTTTTGTTCCTCAATTCTACCGGTAGTAACAATTCTGAATTTTCCTTCCGCTTTCTTTGGTAGAATTGAGGAAATGGTGTCTTCTAGATGAACACCATTATTAATGTAGGTAGACTCTATTCCTAATTTCTGATATTCTTCCGATTCTGATTCGGAACAGCAAACCACCTGGCCTCCCAATCCGGCACCGAGTTTCTCTATTTGCTTGTATATGAAATTCAGCAAAGGATTTGTGCCTGACAGGAAGGGAGCCCCGTTAGGGGTATACACTACATTCTTAATGCCTGCCAGTCTGCACGCTAGTCTTCCTAAAAGGCCACTTTTTGAGGAGTGCAGGTGAACGGCGTCTACCAGGCCTCTTTTTTTTAACCTTCTAAGAGTATAGTGAAGCTCTTGAAGGGCTAGGAAGTCTTTGAAGGGATGTATAGCCCGTTGAGCGGATTTCCAGCGTAAAAAACGGACATTCTCTTTGGGGAAGGTTCTCTTTACTTCCCGGGCAGACATTACTTGTTTTCTCTCGCCGTGAATAACTATGTGCAGGTCTTCGGGGAGGGTTTCAGTAAGGGACTTTACAAAGACAGCAATCCCTGAGGCAAAGGGCTCTACTACGTGAACTATTTTCATTTCGGGGGAGGTACTTCTTTATCCTTTCTGCTGTCTAACCACCTTAACTGAGTAGAAATCAGTATTTACACCCAAAGTTAGGCAACTTGTAGCAGTTTCAGGTTTAGTTTTTAAAAAAAATTAAGAAAATATAAGTTGAAAATCTGTATGGTTTTATGCGAAAATTTATAAGAAACGCGTGTTTTATTCGTTCTATATCGTTTGTGTGTAGGCCTACTTTTCAAATAGTCCAACTTCTGGTGGGCGCTCCTGAGTTAAACTGATTAAAGCTAGGTATGCTGTGGGAGTAACCTTAACTGCTTCAAAGCTAATTGGCATTCTTTATTTTTAAGATTGTAGAATAAGGGGTAAGCATCAGCAGTTTTAGCTTCAGTTTTCCCAACAACTTCCAAAGACTATTCCTGCCATATTCCTGAACCACCATGTACCTCCCTTTCAGTTGATCCATGCGATTTTTAATGGATATGCCTTTAGGGTTTATTTCGCAGGTTACCAGAAATTGATTCAGAATAGCGGTTCTTGTTTTCTGCATCATTCTGAAAAAGAGGGCATAATCTTCCACATGCTCAAAAGAGGTGGGGTAACTGCCTATCTCCTCCACCAGCTCTTTCTTGAAGACGACTGTGGGGTGAATGAAGGCATTTCTGAGGTGCATTTCTTTGATCAGGTCTTCGTGTTGGGTGGGAGTGGTATACTCGTATCTCAGTTCAGCGTCAGGTGATTGAAAAATGCACCAGCTTCCAAGTAGTCCTACTTTTGGGTGTTGCTGCAGGTAATAGATTTGTTGGTAAAACCGGTCTTCATGACATATATCTCCGCAGTCTAACCTAGCAATATAGGTTACCGCTAGGTGGGCCTCAATCCATTGTAAGCCAGTGTTCAGGGCGGTAGTTATTCCTTGGTTTATATCCAGTGTGATTACTTTCATGGCATAGGCTTTGGGCAAATATCCCAATAGTTCATCTTCTGAAACCGGAGTCTGACTGCCATCGTCCACTATGACCAAGTACAACTTATTTGCGCGATAATTGATGCTCTGTAGAGACTTCCGTAATCCTGCCAGATTGTTGTAGCAGGGGATAAGGACACATACATCGTATAAGTTGGGGGTAAAAGTACTTTCCAAATAATAAAACGTAAAAAGCCGCTACTAACCAGTCTTGGCAAGTGGTTGTTAAGTTGTCTCTTATTAGTAAGACAATTCAAAATAAAATTACCCTATTGGTAAGAAAAATTTTTTACTAAGATACAGCAGAGAGTAGATAATCTTAAAAAGTGGGCAGTGATAGTACTTTAAAGAGGATCCGCTTCCTCTAAAACTCATACTTCAAGGTGATGTGTACCATTACACTCACACCAGCCAAAATCAGTCCCAGGCCAATCAACTTCTCAGAGGCTTGCTGGCTTGCTGAGTTCCTTTCTTTCAAGCCTTTCCCTAGTAATGCTCCTAAGGCGAACGCTAACATCAGGGGCATGCTTTTGGTCCAGTCTATGTTGCCTAACCAATAATGGGACATGATACCTGAAAAACTGGTGACCACCAAAATGAACAGCGAGGTGGAGATTGCTATCTGCGATGGAATCTTGAAGATCCTGATCATGATGGGGGTCTGCAAAAAGCCTCCGCCAATCCCGAAAAGTCCCGCAATGGTGCCGGTACAAAGCCCGAAGAACGCCATCAGGCTACCATTCAATCTATAGGCCAGGTGTTTCGGATGGTTCTTCCGGATGAAAGACGTGGGCATGCGGTTGATGCGGTACATCATGCCTTTTTTGCGCTTCTGCTTCTGTTTGTAAGTGGCCAACATGTAGAGGCCAACAGTCAAGACGAACAGCGCAAAAAGAATCTGCATCTGCAGCACCGGCATGTAAGCAACCAGGAAAGCTCCAATAACAGTACCAACCATGGCCGGAAACTGGAACAGGGAAGCTACTATGTAGTCAACGCTTTTCTCCCGGATATTGAAAATGGTAGAAATGAGCGCCGCTGGGAGCAAAGCCGACATAGCCGTGCCGATAGCTAACTCAATAGGAAACTGGAAGAAGATGATGAGGATAGGTACCATGAACACGCCTCCGCCAAAGCCAACGAGCGTCCCGAAAGTGCTTACCGCAATCCCTGTTATAAATAGTAGTACCTCTGTTATCAAGCTGTTGGGTTCCTGGTTGTCAAGCGGGAGCAGTGAGTGTCCCCGTGTAAGTTGCGTGGTTTGTTGGATTGAAGGTAGAAGCAACAAACCATCATTCAAAACAATATCTGTTTAAGTCTGCTTATTGCTTACTAACTACCAGGCGAATGGTTGTTCTCATGTTCCCAATATCATGGGCGGAGTGTCTTGGTTTCTGGTGCGTTTTGCCTAAAACACGTCAAAAACAGAATAGGAGTAAGAGCGCCTGTTTTCTTGATAATGGCAAGTACCATCAGCTGCAACAGAACTGCCGCATAAGAGAACCAGGCTACTCTCTGGCAGACTCAGTAACGTTCACAAATTGGAAGTGCTGCCCATCAAACAAACCCTTGTCGCTGAGTTTTAGGGCCGGAATCACCAAAAGAGCCATAAACGAGAGCGTCATGAAAGGGGAGGTGAGGGTGCTGCCCAGTTCTTTGGCGGTGCGGTCCAGTTTGGCGTACTGCTCGGCTACCCAATAGCCGTCCTCCGCCGACATGATACCCGCCACCGGAAGCGGGAGTATTTCCTCTCTTTCCCCGTCTACCGTGCAAATGCCGCCTTTGGCTTCTATCAGCAAGTTCACGGCGCGGCACAGGCTTTCATCATCACAGCCTACGGCAATAATGTTATGGGAATCATGGCCTACGGATGAGGCGATGGCCCCGCGCTGCAGCCCGAAGTTCTTGATAAAAGCAAGGGCTGGCTCGGCATTTTGATAGCGGTTCACCACGGTCATTTTCAGGACATCCTGGGGCACATCGCTCACCAGAAAGCCGTTTTCCTTTTTAGGGTCCAGCAGCAGCATACCCGTGATCAGTTGCCCGTCATAAGGCTCAATTACTCTTAGTTTAACCGTATCTCCGGCGGGTATCTGGAACTGCTCTACGGTTTTAGACTCCGTCTGGAAATTGTTGATAATATCGCTGGGCGTGAATTCAATCTTGCTCTGGCCGTTCTCCGCAACCAGTTTGCCGTTGATGTAGGTTTTGAGCACGTTAAAGTCCTCCAGGTTATCCACCAGAATGAAATCTGCGGGGTCTTTCTCCTGTAGCAGGCCTACTTCCAATCTGTAATGTTGCACCGGGTTCACGCAGGCGGCTCGCAGGACATGGAACAGGTCATGGCCTTTGGCGAGAGCGCGTTTCACCAGTTCGTTGATGTGGCCTTCCACCAGGTTATCGGGGTGCTTGTCATCAGAGCAGAACATGATTTCATGGGGGTGCTCGGCCAGCAGTTCAATAAGGGCCTCAAAGTTCTTGGCGGCGCTGCCTTCCCGAATCAGGATTTTCATGCCGGCGGCCAGTTTGTCGCGGGCCTCATCGGCAGTGAAGCATTCGTGGTCGGTGGTCATGCCGGCGGCGGCGTAGGCTTTGGCTTCCTCGCCCCGCAAACCAGGCGCGTGGCCGTCTACCTGCTTGTCAAACTTCTGCGCCAGCGTGATTTTCTGCATGACCAGGTCATCGCCGTTCAGCACGCCGGGCCAGTTCATCATCTCGGCCAGGTATTTCACCTCGGGGCGCTGGAAAAGTTCTTCAATGTCGTCGGGCGTGATTTCGGCCCCGGCGGTCTCAAACGGGGTGGCTGGTACGCAGGAGGGAGCCCCAAAGTAGAACTTAAACGGCACTTTCTTCCCGTTCTCCAGCATGTATTCCACGCCTTTCAGGCCCAATACGTTCCCAATCTCGTGCGGGTCTGAGACGGTGGCCACGGTGCCGTGCGGCACGGCCAGGCGGGCAAACTCAGAAGGTACCAGCATGGAACTCTCCACGTGTACGTGCGCGTCCACAAAGCCGGGCAGGAGGTAGTGCGTCTCCGTCACAGGCTCCCGTATGATGCGGGCAATCTGGCCATCGGTGATTTCCAAGGTGCCCTGGTAAATCTCCTGGTTCAGGACGTCAACAATGTTACCGCTCACTTTGAAGAATCTTGGGTTAGCCATAGTACCTTTTTGAGAAGTTTGGGGAAAAATAGACCGGAAACAGACGGGTGCGTAAAAACCCGTAGCGTCCTGACAGATTACGCGTATCTTTGCGGTCAAAGTTAATGGTTTTGAAAAAGATTTTTTCCCTTGGATTGATCTGGTGCTTGCTGCTGGGGGTGGTGAGTCCGGCCTGTACGCGCAAATCATCGTCGCTGAGCAAGAAAACCAAAAGCTATCAGCGTCATCAGCGCTCGGGCAAGGGAATTCCCTGCCCCACCAAAGATTGCTAATCACAAATTACCGAAGGCACTGGTATGAAGAAGATTGTAGTGGCCCTGGACGGGCACTCATCGTGCGGCAAAAGCACCACCGCCAAGAAAGTGGCACAAGAACTAGGCTACGCGTACATTGACACCGGAGCCATGTACCGGGCCGTTACCCTTTATTTTCTGGAGCATTACGTAGACCTCACCAACCCCAAAAAGGTGCAGGAAGCGTTGAACAACATTGAGGTTACCTTCCACCGGAACCCTAAAACCGGCCGTAACGAGGTTTTCCTGAACGGCCTGAACGTGGAGGACGAGATCAGGAAGATGTACATCTCTGACAAAGTGAGCGAGGTGAGCGTGCTGCCGGCCGTGCGCCATGCCATGGTGGCCGAGCAGAAGAAGATGGGCAAGCGCCGCGGCGTGGTGATGGATGGCCGTGACATTGGAACCGCCGTTTTCCCAGACGCCGAAGTAAAGGTGTTCATGACCGCCGATGTGGAAACCCGCGCCAAGCGCCGGCAGGAAGAACTGTTTGAGAAAAAGCAGATGGTGCCCTTTGATGAAATTGTGGAAAACCTCAAAAAACGCGATTTCATTGACTCTACCCGCGCCGAAAGCCCCCTGCGCCGCGCCGAAGACGCCCATTTACTGGATACCACCCACCTCACCATTGATGAGCAGGTAGATTTTGTGCTGGATTTGGTAGCCTCTGCGCTGCTGCAAAAAGAACTTGCCGGGTAAATAGATTGTTGCGGAGTAGTGACCAACAGGAACGGTTTTTGCGTTAACTTGCCGTTGGCAACTTGATCCTAGTGTCTTTTATATATGAACGTAACCATAGATAAGAATTCAGGCTACTGTTTTGGGGTAGAATTCGCCATCCAGATGGCCGAGGATGAATTAGAGGAAGTATCTGAATTGTATTGCCTGGGTGACATTGTGCACAACAGCATGGAAGTTCAGCGTTTGTATAACAAAGGCCTGCGCATCATTGACCGCGAGCAACTGCAGGAACTGCGCGATTGCAAAGTCCTTATCAGGGCCCACGGCGAGCCGCCCGAAACCTATGAAACCGCCCTGCGCAACAACCTGGAACTGATTGACGCCTCCTGCCCGGTGGTGCTCAAACTCCAGAACCGCGTAAAACACGCCTACGATTCCACCAAAGCCAATAATGGCCAGATTGTATTGTACGGACAGCAGGGCCACGCCGAGGTCATCGGGTTGGCCGGCCAGACCGGCAACGAGGCCCTCGTGATCACCACCGAGGAAGACCTGGACAAACTGGACTATACCCGGCCCATCACGCTTTTCAGCCAGACTACCAAGAGTACCAAAGGCTTCTACCGCATGAAAGAGCTTATTGAGGAACGTGTAGCCGCCGTGAAAGCGGGTGGGGTAGAGGTGCTGGATCTGGACGCGAACGACAGCATCTGCCGCCAGGTATCTAACCGGGAGCCGCAATTGGACAAATTCGCGCAGCAGCATGACGTGGTTATCTTCGTGAGCGGCAAAAAAAGCTCTAACGGCAAGGCGCTGTACGCGGTGTGCCAACGGGTGAATCCAAGAAGTTACTTTGTAGAGAACGCCGATGAACTGGACATGGAATGGTTCAAAGGCGCTGCCTCGGTAGGAATCTGCGGTGCCACCTCCACGCCTATGTGGCTTATGCAGCAGGTAGCCGATGCCATTCAGGCCCAGCACCCGGTTGCCGTATAATTCTTAAACCAAAACATTAGAGAAGTAGTATATTTGAAAGCCCCGGAGACGGGGCTTTTTTCCTATTTCCTGGTTTATGAAACAACTCTTACGCTATTTTTTGAACGGTTTCCTGATTGTAGCACCTATCAGTTTAACGGTGTACATCATTTTGGCCGTTATCAACTGGTTAGATGACCTTTTCTGGCTTAACTATCCGGGACTGGGACTGGTGCTTATTATCATTCTGGTAACGCTGGTGGGGTTCATTGGCTCCTCTTTTCTGGTAAAGCCTTTCCTGGTACTCACAGAGCGCATCATGAGCCGTTTGCCGCTGGTGAACATGATTTACTCCTCGCTCAAAGACCTGTTTGATGCGTTTGTGGGCGAAAACCAGAAATTCAACCAACCGGTGCTGGTGAAGATGACGCAGTACAATGATACCTACAAGCTGGGCTTTGTAACGCAACTCTCCATGGAAGCTGTGCACCTGCCAGACAAGGTGGCCGTGTACTTTCCTCACTCTTACAATTTCTCCGGAGAACTCTTCTTAGTGGCCCGCGAGAACGTGACCTACCTGGAAATCCCGAGCAGTGAGGTCATGAAGTTTGTGGTGTCTGGCGGGGTATCCAAGCTGTAGGAATCCAAAGCTAGAGTACTGTTCCCAAACCTGCGTTTTTTAGCAGTTTTCAGGAAATCAGCTCAAAATCAGAAGTAAGTATTTGCTGAGTCTTTTCAGTCGTTTTCAGATTCTTTTCATCAAAGGAGGCTGAAAACGGCTTTTTTGTTTCCCCTTTTCTGTTATTCTGCCCATTTTTCAACGAAAATCCTGTGAAAAGAGAATTAGCGCTTGCAAAATCAGGATTGTCACCGGCTTGTGATATATTTAGCGTTTCAAAGCAGGCCAAGCTTATGCCCTTGAGTGGGCCCTGCCAGAAAACAGTTTTTGCATCCATCCATACAGATACCCCCAGATGAAACACCTTCTCGTTCTATCCATGAGCCTGCTGTCTATTTGTTCCTCGGGACAGAATCAGCCGAATGCTTCGCAACCTAATCCTACGCAGGCAACTGCCAGTAAAGCGGTCACAGACCAAATAAGCCTTACCTGGTCAGTGATAGAGGAGAAGCATTTGGGCAAAAACCAGTCGCTGTCGGTGCTCACGTTCAAGAACACCGGGAAAGAAGCATTGCCTGCTTCGGGCTGGAGTCTGTATTTCCACTGCTCGCCTTCCTTTAAGCCCAAGGCAACCGATGCCCCCGTAAAAGTAGAGCCCATCAACGGGGATTTGCTGCGGATGGAACCTACAACCAACTTCAAAGGACTGGCGCCCGGTGGTACTGTGCGCGTGGAGTTTGTGGCGGCCGGGCAAATTGTGAATGAATCAAGGGCGCCCAAAGGGTTTTACCTGGTATGGGACAAAGACAAAACCAAGGGCTTCACGGTAGAGAACTACACCATTATCAAGCCCGCGCACAACGCCATTGGCTGGGTGGAGCCCAAAGATATTTACCAGCAGAACAGCAGCATCAGAGACATTCCGGCCGAGAAACTGACCAAGGTTTTTCCCACGCCGGCACAGTACAAAGAAACCGGTAACGGCTTTACGCTCACTGGTGCTGTTCCGGTAATTGCCCCGGCTGCTTTCCAGAACGAGGCTTCTCTGCTGGCGGCGCATCTGGGCACTGTCTTCGGGCAGAAGCCTGAGGTGAAAACTTCCGGTACCGGCAAAGCCATCCGCCTGCAGAAAAAAGAGGGACTGGGGGCCGAGGCGTATGAACTGACGGTAACACCGCAGGAGATTGTGGTTTCTGCCACTACGCCGGCGGGTGCTTTCTACGGCACGCAGTCATTAAAAACCATGCTGCCGCCTTCAGCCTTGGCGAAGAAACAAACTTCGGTGGAGCTAGCGGGTGTGCAGGTGAAAGATGAGCCCCGGTTTGGGCACCGCGCGTTCATGCTGGATGTGGCCCGTAACTTCCACCAGAAAGCAGAGGTGCTGAAACTCTTGGACATGATGGCGCTGTACAAGCTGAACGTGTTCCATTTCCACCTGAACGATGACGAGGGCTGGCGCATTGAGATTCCCGGCTTGCCGGAACTCACGCAGGTGGGCGGTCGCCGCGGACATACCCTGGACGAGAAGAACTTCCTGCAGCCGTCTTACGCCTCGGGTCCTGATGTGAACAATACCACTGGTAGTGGCTATTACACCCGGGCAGATTTCGTGGAGATTCTTAAGTACGCCCGCGACCGCCACATCAAAGTGATTCCGGAGGTGGAGACGCCCGGCCACGCCCGCGCCGCCATCAAATCCATGGATGCCCGTTACGAACGCCTCATGAAAGAAGGCAAGAAAGCCGAGGCCGAACAGTACCTGCTCCGCGATCTGAACGATAAATCGGTGTACCGCTCAGTGCAGTATTTCAATGACAACGTCATTAACGTGGCGCTGCCGTCTACCTACAATTTCCTGGAGAAAGTGACCGATGAGTTGCTGGCCATGTACAAAGAAGCGGGTGCGCCTATCCAGACCATCCACTTCGGGGGAGACGAGGTACCCAATGGCGTGTGGGAAAAATCGCCGGTGGTGCAGAACCTGATGACTTCCAACGCCAACGTGAAAACCATTGATGACCTGTGGTACTACTTCTTCGGGAAACTGAACGATATGCTGAAAGCCCGCAGCCTGTACCTGTCTGGTTGGGAAGAAGTGGGTTTGCGCAAGATCAGAACCAACGGCCGCTTGACCTACGCCGCTAACCCGGAGTACGTGAAGGAGAACGTGCACGTGGATGTCTGGAACAACCAAGGCGCCAACCTGGATCTGCCGTACCGCATGGCCAACGCCGGCTACAAAGTGGTGCTCACCAACGTATCGCACTTTTACATGGACCTGGCCTATCAGAAAGCCTACGAAGAAAACGGTTTGTACTGGGGCGGCTACACCGATGTGGACAAAGCCTTCTACTTCATCCCATTTGATTACATGAAGAGCATCAAGGTGAACGATGACAACAAACCGCTTACCTCCAACGCTATCTTCGCCGGGAAAGAACAACTGAACCCCGAGGCCCGGGCCAACATTGTAGGCTTACAAGCCCCGCTCTGGAGCGAAACCATCTTGTCGCCGCAGCGCCTGGAATACATGATTATGCCCAAGATCCTGGGCTTAGCCGAAAGAGCCTGGGCGCAGGACCCATCCTGGGCGACTAACCCAGAATCTGCGCAGAGCCAGGCGGCTTACCAGCAGGATTGGTCAGAGTTTGTGAACATCCTGGGCAAACGCGAGCTTCCGCGCCTGAACTACTATGCCGGCGGTTTCCACTACCGGATTCCCACGGTAGGGGCCGTAGCCGAGAACGGCAAAGTGAAAGCCAACGTGCAATTGCCGGGCATGACCATCCGGTACACCACCAACGGCTCAGACCCAACCGTGAAAAGTAAAGTGTACACCGGGCCTGTCTCAGAGAAGGGCACCCTCAAATTTGCCGCCTTTGATGCCGCCGGCCGGTCCAGCCGCGTGACTACGGTAGAGAACAAGTAAGACTTCTACCAGTTATTGAAATGGGCAAAACCGTTCAACTGGAGGTGCTTTCCTTCGTACAAAAAATGCTGCTTGGAGTTAGTATAATCTTGTATGCTGTCTCGCTTACCCAAGAAGCCTTTTCATATATCTATCAGGAGCAGGTAGAAACATATAAAGGTTGGGTTTTGGCTCTGATGGGATCAACGTCTGTTTTAGGCGGAGGACTGTTGGAGTGGTTTATTTGGCTTGCCAATCCGTTATACTTGTTCTCAATCATGTATGCCTTGAAAAGAGAGGTAAGCGCTCTTTTAACAAGTAGTATTGCTTTTGGGTTAGCATTAAGTTTCCTTTTCTGGAAAGAGGTTTTAGCTGCTGAAAGCGGTATTATGGGGCCTATTGTATCAAGAGGGGCAGGGTATTTTCTGTGGGTGCTCAGTATCTTTATTTGGTCAGTTGCAATCTATTGGAAGAACTAGAAGGTTGCTAAACTAAACTAGTGTTAGCTGTTTTTGAAGCACTTTTCAGAAAAACACCTCAAAACCAACTTTCCTTCATTTCAGATTCGTAGAAGAAGCAATCAGCATCTAGCCATCATCAATCGCCAGACCGTGCCATTCATCCAGCTTAAATCTTCTAAACTACACTACCGCGTCATGGGCAACGGGCCTAAGGCGCTGCTGGCGTTTCATGGGTACGGGCAGGAGAGCCACTATTATGACACCATGGCCCGGGTGCTGCATCCAGACTACACGGTGTTTGCGGTGGATCTTTTTTTTCACGGAAAAAGTACCTTGAGCAAAGCCGATCAGCCGCTGTCTAAAAGGAAACTGCAGGAGTTTATCCAGGCTCTGCTGGAAAAAGAGCAGCTTCAGAAATTCTCGGTGATGGCGTTCAGCATGGGCGGCAAGTTCGCGCTTACAGTGCTGGAGAAATTCCACCCGCAGATGGAGGAATTGTACCTTATTGCGCCAGACGGCATCAAAACGCATTTGCTCTACAGCCTGGCCACGTACCCCGGTTGGTTGCAGGGGCTGTTCAAGCGCATTGTGCTGCGGCCCACCCGTTTTTTCCGGACGTTGAGTTGGCTGGAGCAGAAACGCTGGATTGACTCGGGGCTGGTGAAGTTCGCCAACTGGCAGATGGATTCGCCGCAGAAACGCCTGCGCGTGTACCGCAGCTGGACCGGGTTCAGTAATCTCACCTTTGACACCCGCAAGATTGTGCGGCTCCTGAACCAAAGCAACATTGAGGTGAATGTGTTTCTGGGCAAGTATGACCAGATCATCTCCCAGAAGCGGCTGCAGGTGTTTCTGAATGCTCTCAAGCGGCACAACCTGGTGGTGTTGCAGACCGGGCACACCAATTTGCTGTACACGGTGGCCATGTGGTTAAGGAAACATCGTGCCGAGACAGCCAAGTAAGTTTCTTTGCGTATACCCCTCAGGAAGAGAATTCCGATTTTAGCTTACTTTTGCCATATTACCTATAAACGGGAGTACGGCCGAGGAGCAGCTTCTGCCGGATTCCTATTCTGCCATACAGTACAATCTAAAACTATGAAACTTCCTGCACCCCTGAAATGGAGCGCCTGCATGTTGGTGCTTCTGAGCCAATTGGCTTGTTCTTCTAATTCTGGCAAGCCCGATGCCAACGAAGAAGGCGAAAGAACCTCCACGGCTGCCCAGGACACCGCCTCTGAAGAGGTAACCGAGCAACCCGCCACTGAGGCAGACCTGGCCCAGATCACGCTGCCAGACGGCTTCAAGATCAGCTACTATGCCCGTAACGTAGTCAATGCCCGCTCCATGGCCTTGGGACCAGACGGAACGCTCTACGTGGGCTCCCGCGACAAAGGCAGCGTTTACGCCCTGCCAGACAAAAACAAAGACGGCAAAGTGGATGAGGTCATCACCATTGCCTCCGGACTGAAAATGCCTAACGGGGTGGCCCTGCGCAACGGTGCCTTGTACGTAGCCGAGATCAGCCGCATCACCCGCTATGACAACATCGCCGATAACCTCAAGAACCCGCCCGCGCCCAAAGTTATCTATGACAAATTCCCCACTGAGGAACACCACGGCTGGAAATACATCGCCTTTGGCCCAGATGATAAGTTGTACGTTCCGGTAGGCGCGCCTTGTAACATCTGCCTCAGAAAAGAACCAGTGTACGCGGCCATCAACCGCATGAACCCAGACGGCTCCGGCCTGGAGGTATTTGCCCACGGCGTACGTAACACCGTGGGGTTTGACTGGCACCCGCAAACGAAAGAACTCTGGTTCACCGATAACGGCCGCGACCTCATGGGCGACAATATGCCACCCGATGAACTGAACCGCGCTCCTAAAAAAGGCATGCACTTCGGGTACCCGTTCTGCCACGCCGGCGAGACCCTGGACCCTGAGTTTGGCCAAGGAAAAGACTGCGCCAGCTACACGCCTCCGGTGCAGAAGCTAAATCCGCACGGCGGTACCCTGGGCATGGAGTTCTACACCGGTACCATGTTCCCAGACACCTATAAAAACCAGATCTTCATTGCCGAGCACGGCTCCTGGAACCGCACCGAAAAGATAGGCTACCGCGTGAGCCTGTTCCGTACCGATGCCCAGGGCAAAGGCAGTTTTGTGCCGTTTGCCGCCGGATGGCTCCAGAACGGCAAAGAGTGGGGCCGCCCCGTAGACGTGGAAGTGATGCCAGACGGCTCGCTGCTGGTGTCTGATGACATGAACGATTGCATTTACCGCATCACGTATACTGGGGAAATTTAAACCTGTTTCTGGCCTCTTTTTGCAGAATCGGTTCAGAAACGCCTACGCATTGGGTATGAAGAAAGAGCATCCTGAGAAAAGCATTATAGGAAGGCGGGAGATGGTAGATTTTCCGGACCTGGATTTATATGAGGTAGAAGCCAAGATTGATACCGGGGCCTACACCTCGGCCATTCACTGCAACAACATCCGGGAGGTAGAGCTACCCAACGGGCAAAAGGCCATCCACTTTGAGCTGTTGGATGAGGGCCATCCGGCGTACAACCACAAGGCGTTTCAGTTCACAGATTTTGATCTGCGCAACGTGAAAAGTTCGTTTGGTGATGTGCAGGAACGCTACGTTATCCGTACAAAGGTGCTTATTCACGGGCAGGAGATTGAGACCGATCTCACCCTCACCGACCGTAGTGATATGAAGTACCCCGTGCTCCTGGGCCGCACCTTGCTAAGGAAACGTTTCATTGTAGACGTCTCTAAGAAGAATCTGTCGCTCAAAGCCAAAAACAAAGTCAAAAAGAAAAAATAACCCTCTAGAGCTTTCTGTATGAAAATTGCGATTCTCTCTCGCGATCCTAAATTATATTCTACCCGCCGTTTAGTAGAGGCAGCCCAGCAACGCGGCCACGAGGCAGTGGTTTTGGACCATTTGCGCTGTGACCTGATCATGGAGAAAGGCGATCCGCACATTCTCTACAAAGGCGAGTTGCTCACCGGTTTTGATGCCGTAATCCCTAGAATCGGGGCCTCGGTGACGTTTTACGGAACGGCCGTGGTGCGCCAGTTTGAGATGATGAAAGTGAAAAGCGTGGTGGCTTCTCAGTCTATTCTGCGGTCCAGAGACAAGCTGCGCAGCCTCCAGATCATGGCCCGGGCAGGCTTGGGCATGCCTAAAACCGCGTTCACCAACTACTCCAAACAAGTAAAAGAGTTGATCAAGCAGGTGGGCGGCGCGCCGTTGGTCATTAAGTTGCTGGAAGGAACGCAAGGTTTGGGCGTAGTGCTGGCCGAGACCCAGAAAGCCGCTGAGTCGGTGATTGAAGCATTCCACAACCTCAAGGCCCGTATCATTGTGCAGGAATTTATTGCCGAAAGCAAGGGCGCTGATATCCGTGTTTTCGTGGTGAACGGCGAGGTAGTAGGAGCCATGAAACGGCAGGGCAAGGAAGGCGAGTTCCGGTCCAACCTGCACCGGGGCGGGAGCGCCAGCCTCATTAAACTTTCCCGCGCCGAGAAAGCCGCTGCGTTACTGGCTGCTACCTCTCTGGGGCTGGATGTGGCCGGCGTGGACATGCTGCAGTCCAGCCGCGGACCGCTTATCCTGGAAGTAAACTCTTCGCCGGGCCTGGAGGGCATTGAGAAGGCCACCCAGCAAGACATTGCCGGCAAAATCATTGAGTACACCGAGCTGCTGGTGAGCAAAGGCCGCAAGAAGAAAACCAAAAAACCGAGTACCCCCGATGGCGGAGATGATCATCAATAACATAGAGATCCATCCCGGCGACTCGCTCCTCATCAGGCTGAACATCTCCCGGTTGCCCAGCGGTACCCAGATAGATATTCCTATCCATGTATTTCGGGCCGAGGAGCCGGGACCGGTCTTGTTGTTGATGGCCGGGATGCACGGCGATGAGGTGAACGGCATTGAGACTATCCGGCGTATGATCAGGCGGCGCATGTTGCAGCCTAAGTGCGGCACGGTGCTGGCAATTCCTATCCTGAACATCTACGGTTTCCTCAATTTCTCCCGGGAAGTGCCAGACGGCAAAGACGTGAACCGCAGTTTTCCCGGCAGTGCCACGGGCTCTCTGGCCAGCCGCGTAGCCGACAGGTTTACCCGCGAGATTCTGCCGCTGGTAGACTACGGCATTGACTTTCATACCGGGGGAGCCAGCCGGTCAAATTTCCCGCAGATCAGGTGTGAGTTAGAAGCCGAAGGAAATGATGCTTTGGCCCATGCGTTTGGAGCCCCTTTCATTCTTGATTCAAAACTGCGGCAAGGCTCCTTGCGCAAAGAGGCTTCCAGGTTGGGCAAATCCATCATTGTCTACGAGGGCGGGGAATCTTTGCGCCTGGATGAAAACAGCATTAACCTTGCCCTGGAAGGCACCATGCGCGTGATGCACCATTTAGGCATGGCCGATTCTTCTGTGCCGGCCTCTCAACCATCTGTAGTCTGTAGAAAAACCACCTGGGTCAGGGCTCGCCGAGCAGGCTTGTTCAGAAGTTTTGTGAAAAACGGAGAGCGGGTCAGCAGAGGGCAGCAGATTGGCATTGTAGGTGATCCGTATGGCTACGCCAGCCATCCCATTACTTCCCCGGTGAGTGGGCACGTGATCGGGCTTAACCACATGCCGGTGGTGAACCAGGGAGACGCAATTCTGCATATAGGAATTGAATAATTTTTTTTCAGGAAGGAGTAGGGTAAAAAGTTTTTTTCACTGTCTTTTACCTACGCTGTAGGTAAATTCCCCACTGGCAGCGGCCTTTTATCTCAAAACCTTCCTGAATGTCTCTTTCTTTATGGTTACAAGATCCGGCGGGCAAGCGAAATGTCCGGTTCTTGTTTGGCTTGTTTTTTCTTTTGCTGCCCTTTACCTCAACGGGGCAGAAATTCACCGTCAGCGGGTACGTGCGCGATGCCAAAACCGGCGAAAACCTCATTGGCGTAGCCATTCTCAACTCGGTTACCGGGCAAGGCACCGCCACCAACGCCTACGGGTTCTACAGTTTAACCCTGCCCAAAGACTCAGTCAAATTAGTGGCCTCGTATGTGGGTTATGAGCGTGGCTTCTTCTCCACTTACTTAGACAAAGACCTGCAGCAGAATCTGATGCTATCGCCGGTAACCACCGCTTTGCGCGAAGTGGAGATTGTGAACACCCGCCAGGAAGACGTGCGCGAGAGCACCCGCATGAGCACCATCAACATGAGTGTGGCCCAGATCAAAGCAGTACCCGCGCTGTTTGGCGAAGTAGACGTGCTCAAGACTCTGCAATTGTTACCGGGGGTGCAGTCGGGCGGCGAGGGAACCAGCGGCTTGTACGTGCGCGGCGGTGGCCCAGACCAGAACCTGATTCTGCTGGACGGGGTGCCGGTGTACAACGCCTCGCACTTGTTCGGGTTTTTCTCGGTGTTCAATGCCGAGGCACTGAACAATGTGGAGTTGGTGAAAGGCGGTTTCCCGGCCCGTTATGGCGGAAGGTTGTCCTCGGTGCTGGACATCTCCATGAAGGAAGGCAACATGAACGAGGTAGATGGTGAAGGCTCCATCGGGCTGATTGCCTCCCGGCTCACGGTGGGTGCGCCCATCAAGAAAGACGTGGCTTCCTTCATTGTATCGGCGCGCCGCACCTACATTGATTTGCTGGCCCGGCCGTTCATGAACAAAGAAGAAGGCGTGGGTGGTTATTATTTCTATGACCTGAACGGTAAGCTGAACTGGAAAGTAAGCGACAAAGACCGCCTGTACCTGAGTGCTTACACCGGCTACGATAAGTTCTACGCCACCACTGAGCGCAGCGGCACCGACGATGAAAAAAGCCAAGCTGGTTTAGGTTGGGGGAACCTTACCTCGGCGTTCCGCTGGAACCGCATCCTCAACCAGCGCCTGTTCCTGAATACTCACCTCACCTACACCAAATACCAGTTTGACATCAGCAGCGAGGAAGAGTCGCGGTACCAGGGCGAGACGTATGACTATAAACTGAAATACCTTTCCAACATCCGCGACCTGAGCGCCAAGTTGGACTTTGACTACATTCCCAACCCCAGCCATTATATCCGGTTCGGGACGCAGTACGTGCACCACCAGTTTCAGCCGGGCGCGCTGCAGGTGCGGGACACCAACGGCGGCGATGCCGAAGACCTCAACGTGAACACCCAGAAAACCAATGCCCAGGAAGTTGGCTTGTACGTGGAAGATGATCTGCGCCTTTCTGAACGCGTGAAGGTGAACGTGGGCGTGCGGGCAAACGGTTTTTACGTGAATAAGGAGTTCTATTCCTCGATGGAGCCCCGGGCCTCGGTGCGGTTCATCGCTAATGAGAAACTGAGCCTGAAAGCCTCGTACGCCAACATGACCCAGTTCATCCACCTGCTCACCAACAGCGGCATCGGGCTGCCCACCGATCTTTGGGTACCGTCCACGGATAAGATCAAGCCCCAGCGCTCGCACCAGGTGGCCTTGGGCGCTACCCGCACCATCGCCAATGACAAGCTGGAGGTAAGCCTGGAAGGGTATTACAAAACCATGCACAACCTCATTGAATACAAAGAGGGCGCCTCGTTTATTGGCATTTCCAACAGCTGGGACACCAAAGTGACCACCGGCAAAGGCTGGGCGTACGGCATGGAGCTGTTCCTGCACAAGAAAGTGGGCCGCACCAACGGCTGGATTGGCTACACCCTGGCCTGGTCTAACCGGCAGTTTACAGAGCTGAACCGCGGCGAGAAATTCCCTTACCGCTATGACCGGCGGCACGATTTTGAAGTGGTGGTGATCCATCAACTGAAGCCGAATCTTACCTTATCGGGCACCTGGGTCTATGGCACGGGCAACGCCATCACCTTGCCCGAAGCCCGCTACGTGGTAGGTGATGCCTACTCTGGCGGCTACGGCGGCACCCAGACGTACAATGATTACGGGGCCCGCAACGGCTACCGCATGGCCTCTTACCACCGCGCCGACATCAGCCTGAGCCACACCAAGAAGAAACGCTGGGGCGAGGTAGTCAATAATATCAGTTTCTACAACGCCTATAACCGCAAGAACCCTTATTACATCTATGTGGAGGCAGGCGCGAAAGAAGGAGATCCGGCGGTGTTCAAGCAGATCAGCCTGTTTCCTGTGTTACCGTCCATCAGCAAGACTTTTAAGTTTTAGAAAATAATGTTACAGTACGTTTATGCCCTGTTTTTGGGGAAACAAGTGAAAAACAGCCTTGTGGGAATATGGGTGCTTTTTTTAGCCGGAGCGTTGGCGGGCTGCGAGACCGTGGTAGAGGTGGAGGTGCCAGAGCATACCCCCAAACTGGCGGTACAGTACACCCTCAACACCGATGACCCGAACAAAAACATGTTTGTAGGCCGGAGCCAGCCTGTGTTGTCCAATGATGAGCTTTGGCGTACCGGGTTGGTACGAGATGCCTCCATTACCATCAAAGACATCGCAGGAGCGGTAAAGCAGCAGTTTGTTTTCACGCCCAATGAGTACAATGCTGAGTTCGGGAATTATACCCCAACAGGTTGGTTTGTGCCGGAGCCGGGCCAGCAATATACGCTCACCATCAGTGCCCCCAACTTTGAGACCGTGCAAAGCACCTTAACCATGCCCGCGCCGGTGCCCGTGGTGTCTACCACTTTCCAGCCCGATTCCAAGAACGGACGGTTCAACCTATCGGGCATGCTGCGTATCCAGTTCAACGACCTGCCGAACCAGCAAGACAATTACCGCCTGATGGTGCAACTGCTGGATAACACCGGCAAGCCCCTGGGCTATGCCTTCTCCACCGAGGAAAACGATGATATCTTTGGCGAAGAAATTGAGCAGATTGAACTGTACAAAGTCTTTGACGATGGCTGGGCCAACCAGGGCGTAATCACGTTTTCGGGTAAGATCGGGTTTTACACCGGCGATAATCCGCCAACCCAGTTAGAGGTGGTTCTGCAGCACGTCACCCGTGACCTTTTCCTGTATGAGCGCTCCAAGGACAATTATACCGAAGACAACCCCTTCGCTGAGCCGCTGAACCTGTACAGCAACATCCAGAACGGCTACGGCAATTTTGGAGGAATTACCGTTACAAAGTTCAGGATCAGGCTTTAAGAAGCTGCCGCAGATGTGCCTTCTTCCATAAAACAGAAAGGCCGCTTACTCCAGGTAAGTGGCCTTTCTGTTTTATGCCTGTTTTCTGAAAAGTAGCTTCAGAACGGTTAGAAGATAGCCCGGGCTACGGCGGCGGTGGCTTCAGACTTACTCATGGTGTAGAAGTGCAGGCTGGGCACGCCGAATTCCATCAGTTCTTTACACTGCTGAATGGCCCACTCAATTCCTACTTGTTTCACCGCTTGCGGGGTCTGGCAGGCCTCTACCGCATTGACCAGATCCTCAGGGAAATCAATTTTGAAGAAGCGCGGCAAGGCGTTCAGTTGCCCTTTGGTGGTGAGCGGCTTCAGGCCCGGAATGATGGGCACGTTAATACCAATGGCTCGGCAGGCTTTCACAAAATCAAAGAACTTCTGGTTGTCAAAGAACATCTGCGTGATGATGTACTCCGCCCCTAGGTCTACTTTCTGTTTCAGGTACCTGAGATCGGTGGCCAGGTTGGGGGCATCTGAGTGCTTTTCGGGGTAACCGGCCACGCCAATGCAAAAATCGGTAGGCACAGGGTTTTCCATTTCCTCGTCCAGATAGACGCCGTGGTTCAGCTGTACTACCTGTTGGATAAGCTCAGACGCGTGGGCATGCCCGTCTTTGTGCGGCCGGAAGCCGGGTTCGGTTTTCACGGGGTCGCCGCGGAGCAGCAGCACGTTATCGATGCCCAGGAAGTTGAGGTCCATGAGGGCATTCTCGGTCTCTTCCCGGCTGAAGCCCCCGCAGATGATGTGCGGCACGGCATCCACGTGGTACTTATTCATAATGGCCGAACAGATACCCACCGTGCCCGGCCGTTTCCGGATAGTGATTTTCTCCAGCAGCCCGTTCT
Source organism: Sabulibacter ruber (assembly GCF_017355955.1). Classification (GTDB taxonomy): domain Bacteria; phylum Bacteroidota; class Bacteroidia; order Cytophagales; family Hymenobacteraceae; genus Nibribacter; species Nibribacter ruber_A. Next base: position 118,312 of record NZ_JAFFID010000004.1, read on the forward strand.
CCCGCTCTTTGAACACGTACTCCTCACGGTGGTACGTCACATTGATGAACGGCGGCTTGAACTCCATCAACGGGTCAATGCCTTCATAAATGGACTGAATGCTGGTGCCTTTTACGGGCGGCAGAATCTCAAACGAGAAAAGGGTTTTGTTGGCGTTTTTTAAGTGCTCGGTAACTTTCATTGAAGTTATTGTCTTAGGCCAAGGCCTTTCTTATTGCTTTTGTTTTGACTCTTTCTCCCTTCTTTTTGTCATCCTGAAAGGATCTTGTGAGCGAACGGTAGCAGCGCTTCTTTAACGCTTTTCTAGTTTGCCCACAAGATCTTTCCAATATGACAGAAAGGGGAGTAGAGTCATTCTAAAGGTAGTCTTCCGTTTCGGGGCTGTTTTCCTCAAAACAACCCCGAAACCGAAAGCTTAGTAATTCAGATTTGGCGACAGCCAGCGTTCCACTTCCTCCACAGTCATGCCTTTGCGCTGGGCGTAATCCTGCACCTGGTCTTTCTCGATCTTGCCCAACCCAAAGTACCTTGACTGCTTGTGCGCGAAGTACAACCCAGACACCGCCGCGGTAGGCAACATGGCCAAGCTCTCGGTCAAGGTGATGCCGGTGTTCTGCTCCACGTTCAGGAGTTGGAACAAGGTGGTTTTCTCGGTATGGTCCGGGCAGGCGGGATAACCGGGTGCCGGGCGGATGCCTTGATACTTTTCTTTAATCAGGTCCTCGTTGGTGAGGTTTTCCTCCGGCTCGTAGGCCCACAGTTCCTTCCGCACAATCTCATGCAGTTTCTCCGCGAAGGCTTCGGCCAGTCGGTCGGCCAGGGCTTTGGCCATGATGCTGTGGTAATCGTCGTGGTCGGCTTCAAACTGTTTCACCAGGTCATCCAACCCGATTCCGGCAGTTACCGCAAAACCACCCACGTAATCCTGCAGACCGGTTTCTTTGGGTGCCACAAAATCAGCCAGAGCCAGGTTTGGTACGTTCGGTCCTTTCTGGCCTTGCTGGCGCAGGGTGCGGAACGTGGTCAAAACCTGAGAGCGGTTCGCATCAGCGTAGACTTCCACGTCATCGTCACCAATGCTGTTAGCCGGGAACAAGCCAGCCACGCCGTTGGCGGTGAGCAGCTTTTCGTTTACAATGCGTTTCAGCAGGGCTTGGGCATCGGCGTACAGTTTGGTGGCCTCGGCGCCAATTACTTCGTCCTCCAGCAGTCTTGGGAATTTGCCGTGCAGCTCCCAGGCCTGGAAGAAAGGCGTCCAGTCAATGTACGGCACCAGTTCCTCCAGCGGGAAGTTCTGGAACACCTGCACGCCTTGTTTGGCTGGGGTATACACGTCCTCGGCTTTCCATTCAATGGGCAGCTTATTGGCGCGGGCCTCGGCCAATGGCAAATATTTCTTCTCTTTCTGACGGCTCAGGTAACCTTCGCGCATCTGGTCGTACTCCGTCCTGATGTCCTGCGTGAATTTCTCTTTCTGGTCATTGCTCAAAAGAGAACCCACCACCGGCACACTGCGCGAAGCATCCAATACGTGCACCACCGGACCGTTATACGCCGGCGCAATTTTTACGGCCGTATGGGCGCGGGACGTGGTGGCACCGCCAATCAAAAGCGGCACGTTGAAGTTCTGGCGCTCCATCTCCTTGGCCACGTGCACCATCTCGTCCAGTGACGGGGTAATCAAGCCGCTGAGGCCAATCACGTCTACGTTCTGCTCGCGGGCCACGTCCAGGATTTTATCGGCGGGGGTCATCACGCCCAGGTCAATCACCTCGTAGTTGTTGCAACCCAGCACCACGCCCACAATGTTTTTCCCGATGTCGTGCACGTCGCCTTTCACGGTGGCCAGCAGCACTTTGCCAGCGGTACGCGGTCCCGTTTCCTCGCCGTTTTCGGCAGATCTGGCTTTTTCCTCTTCAATGAACGGCAGCAGGTAGGCAACGGCTTTCTTCATAACGCGGGCGCTTTTCACTACCTGCGGCAGGAACATTTTGCCTTCACCGAAGAGGTCACCCACCACGTTCATGCCGTCCATGAGCGGACCTTCAATCACTTCCAGCGGTTTGCTGTACAGGTGGCGGGCTTCTTCCACGTCCTGGTCAATGTATTCTACCAGCCCTTTCACCAACGCGTGCGTTAAACGCTGCTGCACCGGTTCCTGGCGCCACGCCTCGTCACGCACTACTTCCTTGCCTTTGTTTTTCACCGTCTCGGCGAATTCCACCAGGCGCTCGGTAGCATCGGGGCGGCGGTTCAGGAGCACGTCTTCCACGCGCTCCAGCAGGTCTTTCGGGATTTCCTCGTAGACCTCCAGCATACCCGCGTTCACGATGCCCATGTCCAGCCCGGCTTTGATGGCGTGATACAGGAACACAGAGTGCATGGCCTCCCGCACGGGATCATTGCCGCGGAACGAGAAGGAAATGTTACTCACCCCACCGCTTACTTTGGCGCCCGGCAGGTTCTGCTTGATCCAGCGGGTGGCGTTGATGAAGTCAACGGCGTAGTTGTTGTGCTCCTCAATACCGGTAGCCACGGTGAGGATGTTGGGGTCAAAGATGATGTCCTCGGCGGGGAAGCCTACTTCTTTGGTTAAAATATTATAGGCACGCTGGCAGATCTGGATGCGGCGCTCGTAGTTGTCGGCTTGGCCTTCTTCGTCAAACGCCATCACCACCACGGCGGCGCCGTAGCTGCGTACTTTGCGGGCGATTTCCCTGAATTTCTCTTCGCCTTCTTTGAGCGAGATGGAGTTCACAATCGCTTTCCCCTGCACGCACTTGAGACCAGCTTCAATCACGCTCCACTTAGAGGAATCGATCATGATAGGCACGCGGGCGATGTCTGGTTCAGAGGCGATCAGGTTCAGGAACGTGGTCATGGCAGCTTCTGAGTCCAGCATGCCTTCGTCCATGTTCACGTCAATGATCTGTGCGCCGTTCTCCACCTGCTGACGGGCTACCGCCAAAGCTTCCTCGTACTGCTCGTTCAAGATCAAACGCGCGAATTTCTTGGAACCGGTCACGTTGGTGCGTTCTCCGATGTTCACGAAGTTAGAACCCTCAAAAATGGTAAGCGGCTCCAGACCCGAGTAAGTTGGTACGGCCGGTAATTGCGGCAACGGGCGCGGTGGGTATTCTTTGGCAATCTCGGCGATGACCTTGATGTGCGGAGGCGTGGTACCGCAACAACCACCCACAATGTTCACGAAGTTGTTCTCCAAGAAATCGCGGATGTGCTGGCCCATCTGCTCGGGTGTCTCGTCATACGCCCCAAAGGCGTTAGGAAGACCGGCATTAGGGTACGCGCTGATTCTGAACTTAGAAGCCTTGCTCAAAGACTGCAAGTGCGGACGCAACTGCTTGGCACCCAGGGCGCAGTTAAAGCCCACGCTCAAGAGTGGCATGTGCGATACCGAGTACAAAAACGCTTCCACGGTCTGGCCGGAAAGGGTACGTCCGCTGGCATCGGTAATGGTACCAGACACCATCAAAGGCAGGCGCTTGCCCGTTTGCTGGCTATATTGGTCAATGGCGAACAAAGCCGCCTTGGCGTTGAGGGTATCAAAAATGGTTTCCACCAGGAGCAAATCCACGCCGCCGTCTACCAAACCTCTTACCTGCTCGGTGTAGGCGTCTACCAGCTCATCGTAGGTGATGGCGCGGTAACCGGGGTTGTTCACGTCTGGTGAGAGGGAAGCGGTACGATTGGTGGGCCCGATGGCTCCGGCCACAAAACGTGGTTTGTCTGGCGTTCTGGCGGTCCACTCATCGGCGGCCTCCCGGGCAATACGCGCCGACTCGTAGTTCAGTTCGTACACCAGGTCCTGCATGTCGTAGTCGGCCATGGCGATGAAGGTGCCGCTGAAGGTATTGGTTTCGGCAATATCGGCGCCAGCCTCAAAGTAGAGGCTGTGGATTTCCTTGATGATGTGCGGCTGGGTGATGGAGAGCAAATCGTTGTTGCCCTTCACATCTTTATGGTAGTCTTTGAAGCGTTCGCCGCGGTAATCTTCCTCTTGGAGGTTGTACCGCTGGATCATGGTGCCCATGGCACCGTCTAAGACTAAAACTCGTTTCTGTACTTCTTCCTCAATGCGGGTCATCTTGTGCAAACCTAAAGGGTTAGTTGCGGCTCAAGAAAGGGCAGAGGAAAGTGGCGGGCGCAGGTAGGTAGGGACTCCGTCACTTATCTCCCCCGGCGCATAGGTGCAGCGGGTAGGACGTAGCACCCAACTGAATTGGGTTGCTAAGACATCACAGGGCCTAGTCCCTCCGTCTTTCTTGATAAGCATCTGCAAAGATACAGCCTGATGTTGGATTCTGCAAATGAGTAGGTTGGGGATTGAAAGGATGAAGTCAGGCGTTTTGAGGCTGTTTTCAGAAAGAATGGCCTAAAACAGAAATGGCCTGAACCGGGCTGGAAGCAGATGCATCCAATGTAGCTGTGCAGAGTGATCTGGCCCGGTTATTCTATCTCAGAGAAGGTGGTTGATGAATTGGGTGGATGTATCTAATACCAGCTGAAAATAATGGCGCCCAGCATGATGAGGATGCCCACTGTCTGCAGAAAAGTGCTGGTGGTAATAGCCTGGAGGTTGATCAGTAAAATCATCAACGCCGAACCATTCGTCATCAAGGCACTCTATTCAAACATAGGGGTTTTGGTTCCCAATCTGCTGGTGAACAGTACGTACAGCTTATAAACAAGGGCTGATAGAAATACCAGTAAAATTCCCGTCAGGGAGAGGTGTAAATCATCGGTAGTAACCCTATGGATAGGTGCCTATTTCAGCCATTCGGCAATAAGATCCACAATAAGAGCATGTACGCGGTTTAGTACCGCTATGCCAATCAGGAAGGCCGGCAGGAAAAGGATAAGATGAAAGGCTTGTTTTACGCCTCGCTTGTTCTTTTTCCATTCCCACCGATAGGCAAACAAGTAGATGATGGCGAACAAGGCGAAGTACCCAATGACATAAGGCATCATGGTGGATTGTCTTTAGAAAGCAATTAAGCTGTTCTAAGATAGCAAAATCAAAGTGGAATAAAACAGGCCCGGGGTGTAGGGTGGGTAAAAAGAAAAAGCCTGCACAAGGCAGGCTTTTCAAGTAGGTTCGGGGAAGCATTAGAGTGTGTAGCGGACGGTCAGAGCTCCGTCGCCATACAAGAAGAGGCCGTCTCGGTTGGTTTCGAAAAATGGCTTAAAATCGATACCTACTGAAATCGGAATCTCCGTAATCTGATATTCCAAACCTACAATACCGTCTATCCCCACCGTTGTGAGGTTTCTGTCATATGAATCTGCGTAATGCCTGCTGGAAGGGCTGTGGTAGTACCGGCCGCGGAAAAAACCAACGTGGGCCCCGCCTCCGTAAAACCATTGTAACCCTTGTACGCCAAAAGCCGGGGCATGTATTTCTGCCAGGCCCGTCAGCTGAAAGCCTCTGCGGCCAAACCCGGTTCCCAGAATTCCTTCAAAGGCCAAATCATCTCTAAAGAAGTATTTGCCAGTGATGCCGGCGGCGTAGCCTCCCACCCGGAGACCGATGCCCGCCGTTTGGGCCTGGGCTGTTTTCAGGTTAGCAAGGCTCAACAGCACTAACGCTAACCCAAAAATAAGATGTTTGTTTCTCATAGTAAAAAGATTCTTTGCAAAAGATAAGAGACAAGTTTGCTCCTATACAACTACTCAGAACCGGCTATTATTTTACCTGTGGAGAAAAACAACCCGAACCGGCTTCTGAGGTATCTTACTGAAGCCGGTGCTGCAAAGTTAACTTTTTTTGTAGGATTGCAGGTATGCCTCGCGGGAAGTGCGTTGCCCCACTAACCGGAAGAAGCTGATTTTGTGTTCGGTATCTTTTTTCAAAGCTCGGGCAAACGGGTCTTTTTTCTGACCGTGTTCCTCAAAATCTCGCACGTATTGGTCCCTGATCAGCTCAGCGGCGGGTAACAGTTCGGCGGTTTTGATCTGCACCAGGCCCGTCTTTTCCCATAGTTTGCGCCACCAGGCCACCGAGTGGATGTAGTACCAGTAAGCCTGAAAATCCTGCTGCAGAAAGTCTGGTACCTGGTCAATGGTCTCAATCTCTTCTTTGAAGCACACGTCCACAATGCCAATGTAGCCCTCGGGTTTCAGGAACCGGCAGATGTAGGGCAGGTACTTGTCATCGGTGCCAAAGTAGGTGTAAGAGTCAATGACCAGCACCACGTCAAAGAATTCCTCGGGGAAGGGCAGGGAACGGGCATCGGCTTGCAGCGGAAACACCTGGTTCTCCAGATTCTCTTCCAGCACCCGTTTGTAATTGGCCGTGGCTGAGATGGCTTCGTCTACCGCCCAAACCTGCACCCCAAATTCTTTGGCCAGAAAGATGGAACTGGCCGCCTTGCCGCAGCCCAGGTCCAGCACGCGCATGCCTTTTTTAAGCGGAATAAGCGAGGTAATGCTTTCTAGGTTGAACAGCACATTTTCACCCATAGAGTGTTCCCGTACCCACTTAGGGTCATACTGGGTACTGCGGGGAAAATGGTGTTTGATCTGGTGTTGGGCGGAGTCCATGAAGAGTTCGTATTTCTACTGACTCTACGCAAGGTAGGGGAGAGTGGTTAGTCAGTTGTCTTGTTTCAGGTAAATCCTGTGCAACCTACCGGCTGATAGAAGGGTCGGGTAGTAAACCAGGAGAAATTAACTTTTAAAAGCGATGAGCTATCCCCCCAATCCCACTAAACCCATGAAAAGCATCTTCCCCCTTTGCGGTTTCCTTTTGTTATTGCTGCTCTTTGCCGCTGGCTGCGAGCAGGAAGACGTAGAACCAGACCAAAACCAGGACACGGTGGCGGGCAAAGGCATCCGGAAACAACAGAAATACCTGCTGCGCACCGTAGAATGGAAAAGCTTCGGTCAGACTGCCGCTTACACCTACAACGCAGATAGTACCATTAAGCAGGTAGGCCAGGTAGACGGAAACAACGCTATCTACTTCACTTACCAGAACGGCGCTCTGGTTGAGATGGCTTTAGAAGGTTCTGATTACAAAAACAACTACGCGTACAATGCCGCCGGCCAAATGCTTACCTGGACCCGCGCGAAGAAGCAGCCGACAAGTTATGGCTCTACCTATCTGTTTGAATACAAATATAACGGCAACGGTACGGTCTCTGAAATGGATTACTTTAAGATAAACGAGGCCGGAAAACAACTGGTGTACCACAACCAGTATGAGTACAATGCCCAGAAGTTATTGTCAAAAGTAACCGCCACCGCCCGCAACGGCCAGAAAATTGTCTGGACCATAGAGAGCTATTCTGAACCTTTCGACTTTGACCCCTGGGTATTCATTAGCCATGACCTAAGCGAGAAGTATGAGCTCTACAACTACCCGGTACTGAGCAAGCTTACCAGGCTGCCCAGGAAAATGACCAAAACCGTGATCACGCAGGGGCAGCCCGCCCGGGTAGAGCAGGTGCTCACCACAGACTTCACTATCTCCCAGGAGAAACTGGAAAAGATGGTGAATTCAATAGAGTACCCTGCCCATCCTGAGTTAAACGCCAGCTCAGAGGTGGTGTATTCCTATTACTAATCTATCAACTATAATCCCATAAAATTGAAAGAGTCTTTGATGATTCTGGTGGCAGGGCCTTACCGCTCTGGTACCCAGGATAAGCCCGAACTGATCCAGAAGAACGTGCAGTTGATGCAGGAAGTAGCGCTGGAAGTATACAAACTGGGCCATTTACCGGTGTTAGGTGAATGGTTTGCGTTACCGCTGCTGGAGACCGCCGGTTCCAAGCAAATAGGAGATGCGGTGTTTAACCAGATTTTTCACCCGGTGGCCGTACAACTGCTGGATTTCTGCGGAGCGGTGCTTCGGGTGGGCGGGCCTTCGCAGGGCGCAGATGAAATGTTGAAGGTAGGCCTCGAGAAAGGCAAACGCATCTTTTATTCCCTCTCAGAAATACCCATGGTAGAAAAGGCAGAAGCGTCATTGGCGGGAGAGTAATGGCCGTAATGTCTTCAAACCAGGCAGGCTTCCGCGTCTCTGATTGACACCGTTTTGGGGCTGTTTTACAGAAACCGGCCCTAAAACGGTGCTAGTAGACTTTTATGAATAGTACAGCATCTGCTTATTGGAGTGAATCAGCACGCCGCCGCCGTCTTGTTTGGCGGCTTCCAGCATGGCTTTAGCCACGGTTTTGGCAGGAATGGCCTTGTACTTCTTTAACGGGCCATTGAACAGGAACCCGAAGACCTTGGCAAAGACAGCCGCCGCTTTTTCGCCGGGCCTCATTTCCTCTCTTTCGCCTAAGAGCAAAGAGGGTTGGAAAATGTGCACAGCCGTAAACGGAAGCGGTTTTATGGCTTGTTCCATCTCGCCTTTCACGCGGTTGTAGAAGATGCGGGAGTGGGCATCGGCTCCTAAGGCAGACACCACCAGAAACTGCGTGGCAAAGTGAGAAACCGTGATTTTAGCCAGGTTAATCACATAGGTGTAGTCTACTTCCCTGAACTTCTCTTTTGAGCCTGCTTTTTTGATTGTAGTGCCTAAACAGCAATACACGTCATCGGCAATGAGGCTGTGGCGGTGCTTCTCCAGGTTATTGAAATCTACAATAATCTGCTGCAGTTTGGGGTTCTGGATGGGCAGGGTTCTGCGGCCCACCGAGATCACCTTATTGTAACGAGGGCTCTGCAGTAACAGCTGCAGGCAGTGACTGCCTACCAATCCGCTGGCACCGGCAATAAGCGCAACTTTAGGAGACACCATGATTCCGGGGTAAGAAGCGTTAGGTTTTCAGGACTCGTTTGATGACCTGGTAATCCAGGTAATATAAGACCTTAACGGAGAAGCTGTTCAATTGTTTGGCCTGGAGCGTGTTGCGCAGGTTCAGGAAGTAGTCGGTGCGGGTGGGCAGGGCGCTGTCATAGATGGCGTTTTTCCAGACCACGCTCACCTCGCTGCCCGGCGCGAACCGCCAGCTGTACACCAGGTCTATGTTGAAGGCGTTGAAATTGCGCTGTTCTGCGGAAGGCGAAGCCGGCCGGTACCCCAGTTGCGCTCCGTTGCCGTCTTCCTGCAGCAGGAAATAGCGGTCAAAGGTGGCGTTAGACCAGTAGTGGCGCATATTTAAATTAAGCGCCGTGCGGGCGTTGAAGATGTAGGTGCCCGTTAAGGTGTTGCTCACGGTCTGCACCTCCCGCCGACCGAAGAAGATGCTGTCCTGTTCGCCGGTGCCGGCAAAGCCAAAGTCGCGCGGGGCGTGGTTGTAATTGAGGCTGTACACCAACTGCAGGTTGTCATTGACGCGTACCCGGGGACTCACGCCCACCCACTTGTCAAACTGGTTGTATTCCGGGGCCAGGTAAAACCCGAAGCTTAAATCAAGGGCCAGTTTCTTGCGGTAGTCAGAGGAGATATAGCTGTTCATCTCCCAGCCCGCGGGTTTGCGCCATTTGCGGTCGGGCACGCCGTCTTTGTAGGAGCGGGGCTCAAAATAGTCATAGCCGTCTTTGGGGAGCCAGACCAGCGTGTACCCAAACGAGAGGAAGTTCTTGGTGGTGGCGTTGGTTTCCAGGAAATAGGCTAATTGGGTGAAAGCGGCCGGTTTGTACAGCATGCGGTGCTGTACCCCCAAGGCGTTGTACATGTTGTTCAGTTTCCAGAACGGCTTGTAGATGTTGTAGGCCACGTGCGCCTGTGTCTCGCGGGAATTGTTATTGTCCAGGTAGCCCAGGTCATTGATGTCATAGGTGTGGCTCTCGGCGGTGTGCCGTACGTTGAACTGGAAATTACCGCTGGTTTTCCCAAAACTGGCCGAATAGAAGTGACCCAGTTCCACTTTGTCCGTGCCTTCGGCCAGGTCTCCTTTATGATATTTCTGGCTCAGGTTACCGGCTAAATTCAGGGTGTAGCTGTTCTTTTTGTTGGATAGGCGGGTCATGAGGCCCGTTACGTTGGCGTTGTAGAAGCCTTTGCTGCGCGTTACGTTGGTGTTGGTGAACGTGACGTACGAGGTGTTGGGCAAGGTCTGGTCCAACACCAGCACGTTGTAATTGGTGGCCGGGTCGGTGAGGATCTTGAATTCCTCGTTTACCCGGCTGCTCCTGAGCGTGGCGAAGGTGTTGCGCGTCACGGCGTTGAAAAAGCCAATGCCCAGGCCTTTGTTCGTTCTCCCCGATATCTTGGTGGCGTTGAGCAAACTGGTCTTCTCGGGGTTCTCCACTATTTCTACTTCCTCTCCGTCGCGGCCGTAATAATTCCGGTCATAGGAGAGATTGCCGTGGTTGAGGGGCTGGGCCCCGATGCGCCGCGAGTAGAAAAGCCCGGCTTTGTTGAACAGCTCGGTACCCTCTGTGAAAAACTGCCTGTTTTCGTTGAAACGGACTTCAAACGGAGACAGGTTGAGTACCTGCGCGTCTGACTGCGTTTGCCCGAAATCCGGTACCAGCGTCATGTCCAGCGTGAAGGCGTCGTTGATGCCGTATTTGATGTCCATGCCGCCGTTGACCGTGTTTTTCAGGTCTTTCTTGCCGGCCTCGTCATAAGGGTAATGGTCTGCGTAGCCAGAGAGGTAGGGCATGAGGGATAACCGCAGCGGCGCCTTCAGACCCTGCACGCCGTTCAGGACGCCAAACTGGTTCAGCCAGCCCTGCACCGATGGGTCTACATAGTTCCAGAAAGCGCTTTCCCGGAACCGGCGGTTGGAGCGCCAGAAATTCAGTCCCCAGGCCTGCACGTCCTTTTTAGGAAACCGGATGGCCGAGTACGGAATACGGTATTCCACGGACCAGCCTTGGGCATGGCGCGCCACCACGCTTTCCCAAACGGCGTTCCAGGCAAAATCCTCGCCGTTGCTGGTAGACCGGAAATCGGTCTGCACGCCGGCCGCGGACACCTCAAACCCGAAGGCGTTCTGCTTGTCCAGGTACGTATCAAAATACACCCCAAACATATCGGCGTTCACCTGGCCACCGTCGCGCTGGCTTAGTTGGGTGAGAATGGAGTCTGGGGTGCGGTCATAAAGCATGGCCCCCACGTAAATGGCTTCATCGTCATAGAGAATCCGCACCTCGGTGCGTTCCCGGGAGGGGGCTCCGTTTACAGGCTCGTTTTGGGTAAAATCCGTGGCAGGCGTTGCTTGTTGCCACACGTCTTCGGTGGGCAGGCCGTCTAATTTAGGCGGCGTGGTGGTTCTTACGGCTGTCAGTTGCTTTTTCTCTTTGACAGGTGTTTGCGCATAAAGCGCAGGCAGGCTGCCCAGGAGAACAGCCAGGAAGAAAAGGTGTCGCATTAAAGGGTAAACGCTACAGGCTAGAAAGAAACTCAGGAAGAAACCAGTTGAATGCCTTCGGGTAGCAACTGCACGGTGCCTTTTTTGTACAAGCCGCCAATTGCTTTCTTGAAGGTTTTCTTGCTCATGCCCAAGGTCTGGTAAATCAGATCAGGTGCGCTCTTGTCTGTGAGCGGCAGCCAGCCATTCTCTTCTTTGAGTTTCTGTAAGATGGTCTGGGCGGCTTGCTCCACTTCGTCGTAGCCCTGCTTTTGCAGGCTCACATCCAGTTTGTTGTCTTCTCTTACTTTCTTGACGTACCCTTGGGTGTACTCGCCGGGTTCCAGGGGGCGGAACACCTCGTTGCGGTACAGCATACCCAAGTAACTGTTGTTCACGATCACCTGAAAGCCCAGCGCTTTTTCAGGCCCTATCAAGAGTTGAACTTCGTCTCCTTCCTGAAAGGTAATAGGCTCATAGCTCAGGTAAGGCGCCAACTTGGTGGAGCCTACTAGTCGGTCTGAGTTCTCGTCCAGGTACACGTACACCAGCGTCCATTGGCCGGGGTGCAGGGCATCATGCTGGTTTTTGTAGGGCACAAACAGGTCCTTCTCCAGGCCCCAGTCCAGGAAAGCGCCGTAGTTGTTCACATCGCGCACCTGCAGGCAGGCAAATTGGTCTACTTTGGCTTTGGGCTCCAGGGTGGTGGCAATCAGGCGGTCCTCAGAATCGCGGTACACAAACACCGATACCATGTCGCCGGGGCGGCTGCCTTCGGGCACGTACTTGCGGGGTAAGAGTACGTCGCCGTCATCAGAGCCTAAATACACGCCATGTTCCAGCTCACGGAGGATCTCCAGATAATTGTAATCACCTAGGTGCAGCATACCAAAGTAAGGGGTTAGATAGGGAACAAAGGTAGAGAATCTATACGGCTCCTATCAACCGTTAAGCCAAGTTTGTGCAATGATTTCTTTTTTGAAGCTATTTTCCTGAAAACAGCTCTAAAACACCGGCCATGGGCAAGCCCGATGTAGAATATTTTCGGTCAGAAAAGCATTCTGCGAGGATAGAAAGAGGTGGCCGAAGGACTTTTCGTTTTGCGGCCGGTTTCCGGAAAACTGCCCTAAAACAACTTTACCAGTACTGCGACGGCGAGTAGATGCTACGACGATTACGGAGCATGAGACCCAGCACAATCTCGTGGGAGCCGCTGCTGACCTGGCTCAGCCCCGAGGTGGTGAGGTCATACGCGTAACCCAGGTGGAATTTATGCTTGTACTGGAAACCCGCCATGACCACGGCTGCATCCTGCAAGCGGTAAGAGCCGCCTGCCCAGAACTGATCGCGCCAGAAAACCTTCGTGTTCAGATCCACGGAAACCGGACTGGGCGACGCGTATTTCACCACCACCGACGGCATCACGCTGATAAACCGATTGGCCATGAACCGGAACCCGCCGTGCGCAAAAAAATGGCGCTGCTGCCTGGCCGGAGTGGCGGCCCATGTCTCCCGAAAACTGAACGGCGTAGGCAAGACCTGCACCACCGATGCCCCCGCAAACAACCGGTTACTGTACAGCAACACGCCCACGCCCACGTTGGGAAGCAGGCGGTTGTACTCATCGGCGTGGATGACCGGGTCACCGGGGCTCCCGAAGGTGAGTTGCTCGCGGTTCAGGCCAAACTGCGTGATGCCGCCGGCCAGCCCCGCCGAGAGTTTGAGGGTGGACGAGATAGGTAGATGGTAAGCGTACAGGACCTGAACCTCGGTGCGTTTCAGACCCGCGGCTTTGTCGGCCTGCACCAACAGGCCAATGCCGTGGTGCGGACGGGCTTTTTGGGCGTTGTTTTTGAAATCGGGCCGCCATTGGTTTTTGTGTTTTCCCTTCACTGCGGGCTGCGGCTTGAACGTGGTGGGCGGGCTGATGTAATCCAGGCGGGAAAGCGGCATGTGGGCGCTCAGGTAATAAGAGGTGGGTGCAGCCTCCAGGCCCATCCACTGGTTACGGTACCCGGCCCTGATGTCCAGGTAATTATCGGCGCCGCTCACTGCCGGGTTCATGAGCACCGGGTTGAGCATGTACTGGCTGTAATGCGGAATCTGCTGCGCCAACCCCAGGAGCGGGAGACAGGCCAGGCAAAGCAGAAGTAGTTTCTTTCTCATGGGCTTGTCTGGGTTAGCGCAGAATGGTGAGCGGCCCTTTCATCTTGGGCCGGCCATTGCTGGGGTCAATGAGGTAGTAGTAAGCGCCAATGGGCAGATCTACGCCGTTCCGTTTTCCGTCCCACGGTGACGGATAACCTCTGGTAGAGTAGACCTGCTGGCCCCATCGGTTATAGATCTCGATGGAGATGTTGGGGTAGTCCAGGATGCCTTCCAGCACCCACGTGTCGTTCTGGCCGTCGCCGTTGGGCGAAAAAGCTGTGGGTATCTGTAGCCGTTTGATCACTTTCACTTCCACACTGTCCACATTGGGGCAGCCCGCATCAGAGACCACATTCAAATAATAGGTAGTGGTCTCCAAAGGCGAAACCACCGGGTTCCCGATGTTGGGATTGCTGAGAGCCACAACCGGGCTCCAGGAAAGCGTGCCCTGTCCGCTGCCCTGCAATGGGGTGCTTTCGCCCTCAATCAGGAGAATATCGGGGCCGGCATTCACCTGCGGAATGGGCCGAAGCTGGATTTCCACCTCATCCGTAGCGTTGACGCAGCCTCCGTTACTCACCGTCCAGCGCAGCAGGTAGGCCTCATTGGGGTTGCCCGTAAAGCGGGAAGTAGGACTGGATGCATTGGAGAAGGAACCGCCGGTGCCTCGCACCACCGTCCAGAGTCCGGTGGCGGGGGAAGGGGAGTTGGCAGCCAGGGTGGTGGAGTTGCTGCCGCAGTTCAATTGGTCTGGTCCAGCCTGGGCTACCGGTGTCGGGTAGATAACAATGGTTTTAGTAATGGTTTGCGAACAACCTAAATCTGAAGTAGCCGTGAGCCGAACGGTGTAGGAGCCATCCCGGGTATATCTGTGCGAAGGGCTCTGTACGGAAGCGGAAGTTCCATCACCGAAGTCCCAGGCCCAGGTGGTGAGTCTTCCGCTGGCCAGACTGGTCATATCCTGGAAAGAAACGGCTTCGGTCACGCAGCCCACGGTAGGCGAGAAATCAGCTTTGGGAGTGGGGTTAACGGTGACGGTACCGGTGAAGGTCTGCGCGCAGGTATTGGCCCCGGTCACCGCCAGTGAGACCGTGTAGGTGCCGGGGGCGGCATACAGGTGCGTGGGGTTGGTAGCGGTAGAAGTGGTGCCGTCCCCGAAGTCCCAACGGTAGGTGAGCGCGCCGCTGCCGCGGGCCTGAGTGGTGTTGGTGAAACGGGTTTCGGTGCCTTCGCAGGAAATGGTGGCCGTAAAGCCCGCCGCCGGGTTGGGCAGTACCACAATGGTTTTGGTCACAGAATCGGTGCAGACCACGCCGGACCAGATGCGCAGCTTCACTTGATAAGTTCCGGCTTGCGCGTAGGTATGCGTTGGGTCGGTTTCTTCTGAGGTGGTTCCATCGCCGAAGGTCCAGCGCCGCCGGATAATTTTCCCGAAGGAAATGCTGCTGGCATCTTTAAAGGTGACGCCCTGCTCCTGGCAGAATGAGGAGGCGGTGAAATCTGGCACGGGAGCCGCTCCGCTGATGGTGTAGGTATGGGAGACACTGTCCTGGCAGCCTTTGTCTGAAGTGACCACCAGCTTCACGGTATAATTACCTTCAGAGGCGTAGCGGTGGCGCGGGTTGCGCTGGGTAGAGGTAGCTCCATCGCCAAAATCCCAGCGGAACGTCATGTTACCCGCAGGCGGGGTAGATTGGTTTTGGAAAGCGGCCTCGTCTCTAACGCAGAGATCGGGTAGGGTGAAGGCTGCCACGGGTCTGGGGTGTACCACCACCTGCTGCCGGGTAGAATCACTACAGCCCTGGCTGGAGAAGGTTTTCAGCTGCACGGTGTAGGTGCCTGCCTGGGCGAACAGGTGCCTGGGGTTTTGTTCAGAACTACGGGCAGAGCCGTCGCCAAAGTCCCACTCCCAACGCGTGATGGTTCCCTGCGCCACGGTGCTTTGATCCTGGAACGCCATCTCTTCTTTGTCACAGGTGAGAGACGTGGTGAACTTAGAACTAGGCGGTGCGTAGATGGTGACCTGCCTGGTGGTATCGCTCACGCAGGAGTTCTGGTTGGTGACGGTGAGCGTGACGTTATAGGTGCCGGGGTTTTTGAACCTGTGGGCCGGATTCTGCCGGGTGGAGGTGCTGCCATCGCCAAAGTCCCAGTGCCAGGCCGTGATGCTTTCGCCGGTGGTCAGTTTGCTTTGGTCTGTGAAGCGGGTGCTGTCATTGGCACAGGCTACAGTATAGGCGAAATCAACCTGGGGGTTGGGGAAGACTTCTACCTCAATATAGGAGGAGTCCTGGGAGTCGCAGTCGTTGCCGTTGGATTTGGTGGTGACCAGCGAGACCGTGTATTTTCCCGGATCTTTGAACGCGTGGGTGGGATTTTGTTCCGAAGATGTGGTGCCGTCGCCAAAATACCACTTCCAGGCCAACGGCTGATAAATGGCGAATCCTTTGAACCGGATGTCGCGGCCATCGCAGATACTGTCTGACAATACCGTGATGTTTTGGTTCAGGTTGGTCACGTTGGCCCCCGCCGAGTACGCGTAGGATTCATAGTTCCCCAGCCCGTAGGCGAACGCATTGAAGCCGCTGTCGGCGGTGAGGGTGTGGTTACCGCTAGAGACGGAATTCTGGGAGAAAGAATACGCCGGATTGGAAGGCACCGGGGTGAAGGAAACCGGCCGGCCATCTAACCGGAAAGAACCGGTATTGGCCGTTTTCATGGTGATATTGATAAAATGGTTCGAAATCTGAAAATTAGGCGAAGAATAGAGCGTAATGTTTCTCAGCGTCTGCTCCACCGGGTTCACGAGCACCATGTCTGGGTCGCTGAGGACTCCGTCACAGGCCTGTGATTTGGTGTAATGGGTTACCTGCACCGGAGCCGAGGCGGAGATATAGTTGGCACTTCGGTTTTCAAACTCATGGAACTGCCCCTGGTTAATGGTGACGGAACGGCCGTTTACCGTCACCACGGTGTTGTCCTGTGAGGCCAGCACCCGGTAAATATCGCTCACGGTTCTGCTCAGGAACGGAGCCGTGACAAAGTTGCGGCCCCAGGCACTTACCGGGTATAACTGCTGGTACAGATTGTCGCCGCTGAGCATTCCCTGGCAATCGAACGGCTCAGGAATGCCGGTGTAAGAACTCCCCGAAAAAACGGCAATACGTTTACAGGAGCCTCCGCCCGTGTCTACTGATTCTACTTTGGTGCCGGTGAGATCTTGCCGGGAGCGTACCTGGTACACTTCGCCCTTCCGCAAGGGCCGGGGAGGCGAAAAGGTTTGTCCGGCCGGTTTTCCGCCCAAGGTAGCGGCGGTAGGCGTGATCTCTACGGTGGTGTTGTCTTCCAGGGCTACCACCATCAACTGGGAGGAGGCCCGTTCGTCAAACTGAGCGCTCTGGGTGTAGCTGATGGCGTAGTAGGAGCGCCCCAGGGTGTTGGAGGGCAAAACCAGCGTAGCACCAGACTTGTTCAGGTGATAAATGTGGGCATATACCACTACCGGAGCATCTGAGGTGACATGGATGGCCTTGTTTTCAATCACTTCGCTGGAACCTACGTACGCCACCGCCGGCCTGATGGGAATCACCGTGACGGCATTGGCAGTCACCTGGTGCGAGGTGGGATTGCCTTGCCCTACGGCCACCCGCACCGTGGTGGCTACATCTGAGGTAACGTAGAGGTTCATCTCAGAAATACCCTGCGGAGGATTGGGGCCTGACTCGTTCTGGATATGCGCCATGTATCCCAGCCAGAAATCCCGGCCTTTGTTGGATGTGCTCTGCGCCCCGGCCATATAATGCAGCAGGAGCAGAAGGCACAAACAGATGCTTCTGAATATGTGAGAAGATAGCTTCACGCTCAATAAATTCAGATTAAACCAGTTGGTAAGCCTCGGGACTGAGAAAGAAATGAAGGCGGCTCCTTCCTATATGGTGATAGTAAGCGTTTTGTTGCTTTTTTTCAAGAAATAGATGATAAATGTTCAAGAATCAGCCGCTGAAAACGGCGCTGCTTACCTGAACTCAGAAATGAGCGGCTGCGTGAAGCGCAGATCGTTGAAATCGTAGTACTGGCGGGTGGTCTGGAAAAGCTTAAAATCCTGCTGCCCATTGATTTCCGGTAAACGCGGATAGTAGCCCAGCAGAATCTGAATAGTGTTGAAGGTGAAATACTCGTTCCTGAACCGCAGACCCAAACCAAACCCGGTATAAGGCTTTTCCCTTAACGGGGATTTGTTCTCGGTGCTGGTGAGCCAGGCCGCATCCGCGAAACCTACCAGCGCTAACCGGAACCCCAGAAACGTAAGCGGAGTGAACAGGTTGGTCTCGTAATTAAGCACAAACCTGCGGTAGCCCCTTACGTTAGCCGAGCTGAACCCCCGGATGCCATCTTCCTGGTTTATGTCCAGGGCAAACAGATCGGGGCGGCGCATGCCAATGGAGGTGCGGTTCCAGAGGAAATGCCGCCAGCGCCAGTTCCTCAGCCGGTACAAAGGCGTAAAATATAGGGCTTCTGAAGTGAGCACACCTTGTTCCCAAGAGTTCTGGTAGCGGTAGCTGCCGTATTCAATGCCGCCGTACAGGTAGCCAAAGCCGGGTTGGTATTTCCCAAAAGCACCTTTGATGCCCAGATAGATCCGGTTCTTGATGGCGCCGTCTTCAAACCCCGTCGTAACCGCCAGCAGATTACCCGCCGGAATATCCTCGGTTCTACCAAACCCGAAAAGGTACTGGTCTTTGTAATACTTCCTGAAACTGAAGCCAAAAGCAGAAAGGTATAGCCGCGCGCTTTGCAGGGTGGGGCCGCTTCCCTGGGTGTACTTAATGTTCATGAAGCGGGCTGCCGTAATAAACCTGCTGGGGTTATCCTGGGCCAGATCATACGATTTCAAGGCAAAAGAGCGGCCTATCCAGAAGTCCTGGATGTTGTAGTCCAGAGGAATGTGAGGGATTTGCGGGTTGTCTTCCGGTAGGCCTTCCTCATAGTAGTCTGGTTGCAGGGTTTGGTACCAACCCGCCGAAGCGCCTCCCGCATACTTTGTGTTAGTAGCAAAGAAATCGCGCCGGAAACTGATGCTTTGCTGTTTGTAATAATGAGTGTTCTGGTAAAGCAGCTCGGCCGAGATGAAGGTGTGCGAAATGTTCTGGATGAAATAACTTCCCGTGAATTGCCAGGTCTGCGGCTCAGACAACCCAAACCGGTAATTGGTCCTGATCTGGTGCCCCACGCCCATGAAGTTGATGTCCCGCAGGGCCAGCCGTGTGCCCGAGGTACTGGCAGAACCAGACCCGCTGATACTGAAGACGTCTTTGGTGATGATGACTACATCTACGCTGTCTTTGGTAGAAGTAGAATCATTCACCAGCACGCGGGCATCCAGGAGGTAATCGGTCTGGCGAAGCAAACGCTCAGATTCGGCTAAAGCCAGCGGCTCCAGCAGGTCTCCTTCTTTGAACAGGATCTGGTTGCGCAGCAAGCCCAGTTTGGTGCGCATGTGCAAGGCATTGCCCAGCCGTTCAAAGGCATTGTCTGGCATGGCCAGCGTGTCATTGATGGAGTATCCAAAAGCATCCAGTCGTTTGAAATAGATGCTGCGCACCACCTTGTAGTTGTGCTTCTCATGGGCCTGCGGAAGTAAGGTGTTTTCTACCGGCCCGTCAATTCGCCGGGGTTTGAAAACCACCAAAGCTTTTACGGCCCTTCCAAAGAGGGTTTTCTTCTGGCTGATGCGCTTAAGGGATTCTAAGAACTTTTTCTGGTCTGTGGTATCTGCGACTGGCTCGGTTGGCTTAGGGGCTGGAGTTGGCGGAATGTCCTGGCCGAACGCGCTAAAACAAGTGCACCAACCCACTAAAGCTAGCAGCAATAGCAGCCGAGTGTGCCTGTAAAATCTTGTGGCCGTCTTCATACCTTATACTCCATCTCTTAAAATACGGCAAATTCCGGAAAAAACCACAATGTGGAAAATATTGCTATTGTGATTAGTTTTATCCACAGGGTGTTGATAAAATGTGGCTAAAATAATTAGCTATTACGCAGGGTTTGTTTTAACTTGCTAACGTAATCAAGGACTTAAACCACATAGCAGATGCAAACTTCGCTTGTAGAAAAACTAAGAATTTTGGCAGATTCTGCAAAATACGACGTTTCCTGTTCTTCCAGCGGCGGTAAACGCAAAAATGAGGGCAAAGGGTTGGGCAATGCCGAGGGAATGGGCATCTGCCACAGCTACACAGAGGATGGGCGTTGCGTGTCTTTGCTAAAAATATTGCTCACCAACTTCTGCATTTTTGACTGCGCCTACTGCGTGTCCCGCAAAAGCAACGACGTGAAACGCGCGGCTTTCACGGTGCAGGAAGTAGTAGACCTTACCATCAACTTCTACCGCCGTAATTACATAGAAGGTCTGTTCCTGAGTTCCGGTATTTTCAAGAATGCCGATTATACTATGGAGCGCCTGGTGCGGGTTGCCAAGAAGCTGCGCAAGGAGCACAATTTCAACGGCTACATCCATCTCAAGACCATACCAGGTGCTAGCGAAGAACTGGTGAAAGAGGCCGGCCTGTACGCCGATAGATTGAGCGTGAACATTGAGTTGCCTACGGAGCAAAGCCTGCAAACCCTGGCGCCGGAGAAGAATTTCAAAGAAGTACTCACGCCTATGGGCCACATCAAAAACCAACTGGTGCTGGTGAAGGAAGAAAAGAAACTGTTCAAATCTACCCCTTCGTTTGCGCCGGCCGGCCAGAGCACGCAGTTGATAGTAGGGGCCACCGCCGAAAGCGACCGCCAGATCCTGACCCTGGCCGATGGTCTGTACCAGAACTATCAGCTCAAGCGGGTGTACTACTCAGGTTATGTGCCGGTAGTGACCGATAGCCGTCTGCCCATCATCAGTACGCCACCTATTATAAGAGAGAACCGCTTGTACCAGGCTGATTGGCTCGTGCGTCTCTACGGCTTTGGGGTGAATGAGCTGGTAGATGAGCAGAACCCGCAATTAGACCTGCAGATTGATCCTAAACTGGCCTGGGCGCTGCGCAACCGGCATTTGTTCCCGCTGGAGATCAACACTGCAGAATATGAGCTGATCCTGCGGGTGCCGGGCATCGGGATCAAATCAGCGAAGAAAATAGTGGCGGCCCGCCGCTTTGCCCACTTAACGTGGGAGCACTTGCGCCAGATTGGGGTGGTGCTAAAACGGGCCAAGTATTTTATCACCTGCGGAGGGCGCAGTTTGGAAACGAGAGAATGGGACGAAGAAGCAATCCGGAGAAGAATCATTTTCGGGGAGAAGGGGAGCCGAGGCAACCTATGGGGCAGCCAACTGGACCTGTTTCAGCAAGCGGGCTAAGAAACCAACCGCCCGCTCCTCTCCCGCCAATCAAAAGAAAAAGAATTGTATTTGTAAAACCTCATACGTCTATCACCATGCCAGCTATCACCAACCGCCAAACCGTAGCCCCTGTTTCTTTCCGTTGCAAACTGAGCACCCTGGTGCCGTATCTGCGCCAGATCTCAGCCCAACGCCACGAGAACAACGGAACCGGCCGACGCACTTCCATCCGCATCGCTTCCTAATAAAGTAAACACCGCGCCATGCATTTCTATACCTATGACGGCTCCTTTGAAGGCCTCCTGACGGTGGTGTTTGAGGCGTATGAGCGCAAAGCATGGCCCGACCAGATTGGCCGGGAAGGGGAGGCCCCGCCGGGTATCTTCGCCACGCATCTGTTTGTGCATACTGATGAAGCTAAAGCCAAACGCGTGTGGGAAGGCCTGGGGAAGAAGCTTTCCAGAGAAGCTTGGGAAAACGTGTACAAAGCGTACCTCTGGGAGCAGCCCGGCTTTGAGATGCTGATTTTCCGGTTCGCCCGACTGGTGTTCTCCAGCCAACAGAAAGGGGTGGAAGAGAACTTCGCGGATGCATGCGTGCAGAAGATCGCGGCCATTGGCAAGCAGATGTTCCGGGAGAAACACCGCATGGAAGCTTTCATCCGGTTTCAGCGCACCCAGGATGGCTTGTTTCTGGCACCCATCAGCCCAGACTTCAACGTGCTGCCGCTCATCATCACCCACTTTGAGAAACGCTACGCCGATCAGCCCTGGCTCATCTATGACGTGCGCCGCCAGTACGGCGCCTATTATGACCTGGAACGCGTGAGTCTGGTTTCCCTGGAGGAAGCGCCACGCGGGCTACGGCAAGGCCACCTTTCCCCGGATATCCTCACCGAGGTAGAACCCTTGTACCAGCAACTCTGGCAAACCTACTTTGACCACGTGAACATCCCGGAACGGAAAAACAAAAAGCTGCACCTGCGCCACATGCCCAAACGCTACTGGAAATACCTCACTGAGAAAAAGCCCCGGCAGCAGGCGCATCAGCCTATCCAGAACAAACAAGTCCCCACGAAGCTTAGGCAGTTGAGCCGGTAGGTTGAGGATGGTTTTAGGGCTGTTTTCTAGAAATCAGGCCAAAACGGGATTGGGTTGCTTTTGGGAACAGGGATGAATCGTGGCTAGTCTCCTTAAGCCAACTTTCTCCCTCGCTCGCCTCTGGCGAGTGTGAGAAACCGGGCGGCCTCTGGCCGCGTTGGAGAATTTTGTTTGATGTAGTACAATGTACCCAGCGGCGGGACGCCACCCAATAACCCACACTCGCCAGAGGCGAGCGAGGAAGGCTTAGCAAAGTAGCGGCGAATTTTCCGTATCAACTGACAAAAAGCATTTTAGAACGTTTTTCAGCTATTTTCCTGAAAATACCCCAGAAACACTATCTTTGCTCTTCCATTGACAGCACAGGCAGTTTTGGGTACCTCTTCAGACAAAAAGAACATCGTTATTTTCGCTTCCGGCTCCGGGAGTAATGCCCAGCGCCTGCTGGAGCACTTTGAGCACCACCCGCACATTCAGGTGGTGGCGCTTTTCTCCAACAACCCAGATGCCTTCGCTTTGCAGCGCGCCCAGAACTTTGGGGTGCCCACGGGGGTATTTGACCGCGCGGCTTTGCGCAGCGGCGAGGTGCTGGAGCAGGTACAGGCCTACAACCCAGACCTGATTGTGTTGGCGGGCTTCCTTTGGCTGCTGCCGTCGGCGTTTGTGCAGGCGTTCCCCAACAAGATCATCAATATTCATCCTTCGTTGTTGCCCAAATTCGGGGGCAAGGGCATGCACGGCCAGCATGTGCACCAGGCCGTGATCAACGCACAGGAAGCGGAGTCGGGTATCACCATCCACTACGTGAACGAGCATTACGACGAAGGCGCCCCCATTTACCAGGAGCGCTGCCCCGTACAGCCTGATGACACCTGCGAGACCCTGGCCGCCCGGGTCCTGACGCTGGAGCACCGGCACCTGCCCCGCGTAGTAGAGGAATTGCTCACGTCTGGTAAAAACAGCCCCGAAACGCCCACTGCCTAATCTTCGCCCGTGATGACGCACCTGACACGCCCCTTTCTCCTGCTCTTGCTGGTTTTGGCGTGTCAACTGCGGACCTACGCGCAAAGTAAAATTCCGCTGGAGGTGTACGCCGGAAACCTCAAAGCCGTGCGGGTAACTATAGAAGGCAAGCCTTACCGCTTCCTGTTTGACACGGGCGGCGGCGAAACCATCATTTCCCCCCAGATTGCCCAAGCCTTGGGGAAAACTCCGTACGGCCAACTCTCGGCCTACCGCATGAGCGGCGAGAAAGTGGTTTTCCAGAAAAGCGATAGTGTAACCTTGTCTATAAGCGGACAGCGCTTGTTCCAGAGCCAGGTAGCCGTGTGGGACCTCATGAGCATCCTGCCCAAAGGCTTGCCGCAACTAGACGGCGTTATTTCCCTCAAAACCTTTGCCGGAAAGATTCTGGGCATCGATCTCAAGATCAATCAACTCACGGTAGAAGACGAGAAGAGCTTTGCTCCCAGGCGTAAGAACCTGACCCTGCTGAACAGCCGGTTTGCCAATGGCTTGGCCGGAAATGAGCTGAGCCTTTTTCTGGAAGTGCAGGGCTCCAATAAAAAGCTATGGTTTCTCTTCGATTCCGGAAATCTGGACCATATTCTGCTTTCCCCCCCTACGGTGCAAGTGCTGGGCCTCATGGCTTCGTCGGCTCCGGGAACCGAGCTGGAGAACGTGCCGTTGACCCTGCACCGAAAAGCCTTGCCAGCACCCGCCACTGTGAAAGACATCCTGTACGACGGAGCGCTCAATTTCAGCTTCATTAAAGAAAACACCTATTACCTGGACCTGAAAAAGCTTCAGGTATGGCGAGATTAGCCATCCATAAGAACCTATTTATTCACTAGCTATATGAATTCCGTTAAAATCAAATCAGCCCTGATTTCTGTTTACTACAAAGATGGCCTGGAGCCCTTGGTGCGTGAACTGCAGAAACAAGGGGTTACCTTTTATTCTACCGGCGGTACGCAGACGTTCCTGGAAGGCCTGGGCGCCGAGGTAGTGGCCGTGGACAGCGTAACCGATTATCCTTCCATTTTTGGAGGACGCGTGAAAACCCTGCACCCGAAGATTTTTGGGGGAATCCTGCACCGCCGTGATCACGAGCAAGACCAGCAGGAAGTAGAGCAGTTCCAGATTCCGGCGTTGGACCTGGTAATTGTGGACCTGTACCCGTTTGAGGAAACCGTGGCTTCCGGAGCTTCTGAGGAAGACGTGATTGAGAAAATCGATATCGGGGGTATTTCCCTCATCCGTGCCGCGGCCAAGAACTTCCAGGATGTGTTGATCGTGTCATCGCGCGAGCAGTACGGCGAAGTGGTGGAACTGCTGCAAGCCAAAGACGGCAGCACAGACATCGCCGACCGTAAGCGTTTTGCGGCCAAAGCCTTTGACGTGTCGTCACATTATGATACCCACATTTTTAATTACATGAGCCAAGGGCAGGAGCTGGCACCTGCTTTCAAGCAGAGCGAGCGCACCAGCCAGACCCTGCGTTACGGCGAGAACCCGCACCAGAAAGGCTACTTCTACGGTGATTTAGACGCCCTTTTTGACAAACTGAACGGAAAAGAGCTGTCTTACAACAACCTGGTAGACGTAGACGCCGCCGTGTTGCTCATGGCCGAGTTCTCTGATCAGCCCGCCGTGGCTATCCTGAAGCACACCAATGCCTGCGGCGTGGCCGTAGCCGATTCCCTGCAGCAAGCCTACGTGCATGCGCTGGCCTGCGACCCCATCTCAGCCTTCGGAGGCGTGATCATCGCCAACAAGACTGTGGACCTGGCTACAGCCGAAGAACTGAACAAACTGTTCTTTGAGGTGCTCATCGCGCCGGAGTTTGATGCCGATGCGCTGGAACTGCTTCGTTCCAAGAAAAACCGCATCCTGCTGCGCCAGAAACCGGTTCAACTGCCAACCAAACTGTTCAAAACCCTGTTGAACGGTGTGATTGAGCAAGATAAAGACCTGGCCACCGAGACCGCCGCTGATTTCAAAACCGTCACCGACCGCGCTCCTTCTCAGGAAGAAGTGGAAGGCCTGGAGTTTGCCCTGAAAGTTTGCAAGCACACCAAGTCCAATACCATCGTGCTGGCTCGCGGAAACCAATTGCTGGGGAGCGGCGTGGGACAGACCTCGCGCGTAGACGCTTTGCGTCAGGCCATTGAGAAAGCCAGAGGTTTCGGGTTTGAGTTGGAGGGTGCCGTGATGGCCTCAGACGCGTTCTTCCCGTTCCCAGACTGCGTAGAGATTGCCGCCGAAGCCGGTATCACGGCCGTAGTGCAGCCCGGAGGTTCCATCAAAGACAAAGACTCCATTGATGCCTGCAACGCCCGCAACATGGCCATGGTCATGACCGGCGTGCGTCACTTTAAACACTAATCTCACCTGTATTGATGTAGATAAGCCCAGCTTCTCTCTGAGAGGCTGGGCTTTCTGTTTTAGGGCTGATTTCGGGAAAATAGGGCTAAAACCTGCAACTTCGGATCTAAGAAAGGTTCATTCATGAACCTGCTCTAGATCAGAAATACGTGCGGACACGAGCTGGAAGCTCGCGCCAGCGGATCAGCATACGTTTCTTTGAGGCTAGCGCCTCACTGAAGTTGCAAACTTCAGACCATGGTAGGTCCAAGTCACAGACTTGAACCATGGAAAGGAAAGGTAATGGTTGTAGGAGACAGGGCAGTGCCTTGTCTCTACAGGAAACTAACACTATCACTGATTCTGTTACTTTCCCCGATTCCAGTCTTTCGGGCGAGCGCCTTAGCAGGTTCCGGTGCCGCAGGCATTGCGACCGCCAGGGAGCAAAGGAAGCTGGTGCAGCGCGAGCGCGGAAGACGGGGCCCCGCGGCCGTGAGCGCATATCGCCGACTATGGAAAGAGTAGCCCATAAATCCATAGAAAAGCGGTCATTACGCCATCAATACCAAATATTAATATTCAACAAGTTGAAAGACAGTTGTATGCCTGCCTGCCACAATGGGGTTTGATTGAAGGAAAACGATAAACCGTTCAACTCTTAGAAAAGAAAACAAAACATAATACCCCGTTTCTGGCGTATTTTCCGGGGAAAAAGCAAAAAACAGAAGTGTCTCTTTGTCAAGCGTAATTATTGGCGGGAAATACGTAATTTTGCGCCATTGTAATACCTTGTAGAGAAAATAGTTTTCATATATAGTGTTCTGACAGAGAACGCGCCACAGACAAAGAATGGGATTATTTAATTTTTTCACTGCCGATATAGCGATTGATTTGGGTACCGCCAATACCCTCATCATCCATAACGATAAGATAGTGGTGGACGAGCCTTCCATCATCGCGCTGGACCGCAGAACCAACAAAGTGCTGGCGGTAGGGCGTGAGGCTCAGCAAATGCACGAGAAAACCCACGAGAACATCAAGACCATCCGGCCTTTGAAAGACGGGGTGATCGCGGACTTCACCGCGGCCGAGATGATGATCCGGGGCTTGATCAAAATGATCAACAAAGGCAAGAAAAGCCTGTTCCAACCCTCGTACCGCATGGTAGTGTGTATCCCTTCCGGCATCACTGAGGTGGAGAAACGCGCCGTAAAAGACTCTTGCGAACACGCCGATGCCCGCGAGGTCTGGATGATTCAGGAGCCAATGGCCGCCGCTATAGGAATCGGGATTGACGTGGAGCAGCCTATTGGCACCATGGTGGTAGACATAGGGGGCGGTACCACTGAGATTGCCGTAATCGCTTTGTCTGGTATTGTGTGTGACCAATCCATTCGCGTGGCCGGTGACGTGTTCAACAAAGACATTCTGGACCACATGCGCCGTCAGCACAACCTGTTGATTGGCGAGCGTTCCGCCGAGAGAATCAAGATTGAAGTGGGTGCGGTATTGACCGAGCTGGACAATCCGCCGGCTGACTTTGAGATCAGAGGCCGTGATTTGATGACCGGTATCCCGAAGGTGATCAAAGTAACTTACCAGGAAATCGCCATTGCGCTGGATAAATCAGTTTCTAAGATTGAGGAAGCGGTACTGAAGGCCTTGGAGATTGCGCCACCAGAACTTTCTGCCGATATCTACGACAACGGAATCCACCTCATTGGCGGGGGAGCTCTGTTGCGCGGCCTTGACAAGCGTCTGGCAGCCAAAACCAAACTGCCTATCCACATTGCCGAGGATCCGTTGAGAGCGGTGGTGCGCGGTACCGGGGCAGCCGTGAAAAACATTGAGGGCTTCCGCAACGTGCTGTTGAGCTAAGCACGCGCGCCCATGCGGAAACTCTTTATTTTCATCTTCCGGATTCGGGCTTTTCTGCTGTTCCTGCTGTTGGAGGGGTTCTCATTGTACCTTTTGTACCGCAGCAACGCGTACCACAATGCCGCGTTCTACCAGTCGTCTAACTACTACGTGGGGAAGGTGCTGGAAATCCAAAGCCAGGTAGCCGATTACTTCCGATTGACGGAGGTAAACCAAAGCCTGGCCCAGGAAAATGCCCAGTTGCGGGCCCAACTCACCCAGTTGCAGGAAAACAAGCTGAACGATAGCCTGGGTACGGTGAAGGATTCTTTGTTTGTCCCCACAGATACCACAGGCATTGACTCTCTAGGTCCGGCGGTTTTTGTGTACCGGCCGGCCAGGGTTACCAGCAATTCGGTACGCGGGCTTAACAACCACATGGCCCTGAACGTGGGCTCTGATGCGGGCATTCAGCCAGGCATGGGAGTCTTGACGGCCAATGGCGTGGTGGGTAGGGTAAAAGCGGTTTCCCGGCATTTTGCCACGGTTACTTCCTTGCTGCACTCCCAGACACTTATTTCTGTGAAGCTGAAGCGGAATCAAAGCTTGGGCTCCATCCGCTGGGATACCGAGAATCCAGAGACCGCCAGCCTGCATTACATTCCCCTGAGCGAGAAAGTGTTCAAAGGTGATTCTGTGGTTACCTCAGGGGCCGGGGGCATTTACCCGCCGGGCATTCTGGTGGGCAGAGTGACCAGCGTGCGAAAGGAATTGGATAAGAGCTTCTACACTATTACGGTGCGGCTGAGCGTAGACTTTGAAAAGCTGTCTTACGTGTACGTGGTAGAGAACAAGCGCAAGCCTGAATTAGATAGCCTGCGGATAAGATCAGGCATAACAGAAGACAATGAATAGTTTTAGGTTCATACACTTAGTGCAGTTTGTGTTGCTGATGAGCCTGCAGGTGCTCCTCATGCGCAATCTGGTGCTGTTTGAAACCGGCTTCTGTTTTGTCTACATTGGCTTCATCCTGTTTCTGCCCATTGACATAGACAAGATGCTGCTATTGCTGCTGGGTTTTATCTGCGGCTTTACCATAGACTTGTTTTATGATACCTCTGGGGTGCACTCCGCTGCCACGGTGCTCATGGCCTACCTGCGGCCGTCTATGCTGAAATTGCTCACGCCTCGTGATGGCTACGAGGTGTCTGATCATGCCAGTTTGAACTCTATGGGCTGGCGCTGGTTTCTCACCTACGGGCTCACCCTCATCTTTGTGCACCACTTCACGTTGTTTTTTCTTGAGCTCAACGGATTTAAATTAATTGGTTTTACGTTAGCCAAAATAGTGACCAGCACTCTGTTCACCGGAGCAGTGCTGGTTATTTTTCAAATGTTATTTTTTGAGCGAAGGGCAAGAGGTTTTAGATGAAATATTTAGAAGGCCGCAAATACGTTATCCAAGCGATCTTTTTAGCGATAGGGGCGGTTTATCTCATCAAACTTTTCTATATCCAGGTACTGGACGACAGCTACAAAACGGCCGCTGAGAGTAATGCTTTACGGCGGGTGGTTCAGTATCCTTTCAGAGGACTTATCTACGATCGGCACGGGAAACTTCTGGTAGAGAACACCCCTGTGTATGACCTCATGGTAGTGCCCAAAGAAGCCAAGGCCATTGATACCCTCAAGTTCTGCCAGCTGGTAGGCATTACCCTGCAGGAGTACCGCGAGAAAATCACCGCCGCCAAGAAGTACTCCTACGTAAAGCCATCACCGTTTCTGCAGCGTCTGAACAACATTGAATTCGCGGCTATCCAGGACAACCTGGTAGATTTTCCGGGGTTCTACATCAACGCACGTACCGTACGGAGTTACCCACACAAAAGCCTCTCGCACGGGTTGGGCTACATTGGCGAGATCAGCCCGCGGCAGCTGGAAGATACGGCGTACCACGGCTATCGGCAGGGTGACTACCTGGGCATCAGTGGACTGGAGCGTGAGTATGAGAAATACCTCATGGGCAAGCGCGGGGTAAAGTACACCATGGTGAACGTGCGGGGTATTGAGAAAGGCTCCTTTAAGAACGGCGCATATGACACCCTCTCAGAGGCTGGGCAAAACCTGATGTCCACCATTGACCTGAAGCTGCAGGAATACGCCGAGAAACTGATGGAAGGGAAAACCGGCAGTATTGTGGCCATTGAGCCTAAAACCGGCGAAATCCTGTCCCTGGTGTCGGCGCCTTACTATGATCCATCGCTGTTGACGGGGAAAGAATTGGGCAACAACTACATGAAGTTGCTCCGTGATCCTGTGAAACCGCTCTTCAACCGGCCGCTCATGGCTACCTACCCGCCGGGTTCTATCTTTAAGTTAGCCCAGGCCTTGATTGCCTTGCAGGAGGGAACGCTTACCCCGGAGACCGGCTATCCTTGTAACTGGTCTTTGGTGAGATGTTCGCACCGGCACCCGTATCCTGCCAATCTGGGCATCGCTATTGAGCAGTCTTGCAACCCATATTTTTACCAGGTCTTCCGCTCAGTGGTGAGCAGGGGCAGGTCTAGCAACGTCTACAAAGACACCAAACTGGGGCTGGATGCCTGGAATAAACACATCAAGAGCTTTGGGTTTGCTACCAAACTGGGCATTGATCTCCCCAATGAGAAAAGAGGCCTGATGCCTAACTCACAATTCTATGATAAAATCTACGGAGCCACCGGCTGGAAATTCCCAACCATTTACTCCGTGAGTATCGGGCAGGGGGAGACGGGCGTTACTCCGCTGCAGATGGCCAACTTTGCGGCTATTTTGGCAAATAGAGGCTATTATTACACGCCGCACATTGTGCGCTCCGTGGGCGAGAACGGCAAACAGGTGCCGGAGTACTCTGTAAAGCAGTACACCTCCGTTGACCCAAGGCATTTCCCGGCCGTGGTGGAGGGCATGCAGAAAGTGGTGGAAACCGGTACCGCCCGCTTTGCCAGGTTAAGCCATATTGGAGTGATTTTGTGCGGGAAAACCGGAACGGTACAAAACCCACATGGTAAAGACCACTCGGTGTTCATTGCCTTCGCTCCAAAAGATGATCCTAAGATTGCGCTGGCGGTGTACGTAGAGAACGCCGGTAGCGGGGCAATTGCGGCGGCTCCCATGGCCAGTTTGCTGGTGGAGAAGTACCTGACGGATACCATTAAAACGGCGTACCGCAAGCGTTGGGAACACGATATGATTACCGGTAGCTTCTACAAATGGGGTGACTAGAAATTAAAAGATGCGCACTTCCTATAAAATTACGCAGAACATAGACTGGGTGACCATTGGCCTGTATGCGCTCATGGTGACCTTAGGCTGGATGAACATTTACGCCGCTGTCTATAACCCTGAGAACATTACCAGTATTTTTGATTTCTCTCTCAACTCCGGAAAACAGCTGGCCTGGATCGGGACCTCGGTGGTGATCATCATCATGCTGTTTGCCATTGACTACAAGGCCTACGACTCGCTGGCGTACGGAATTTACTGGTTCGTGATTTTGATCCTGCTGGGCACGTTGGTGTTGGCTTCGCCGATCAAGGGTTCCCGGTCCTGGCTGGTGATCACGGAATCTGTCAGGTTGCAGCCCGCCGAGTTTGCCAAGTTTGCCACGGCGCTGGCGGTCTCCCGGTTCATGAGCAGCATTAACCTGCGGCAACAGAACTGGAAGGACCAGGCCAAACTGGCCGGACTGGCCTTGTTGCCGCCCATCATCATCATTCTGCAGAACGAGACCGGTTCGGCGCTGGTGTTTGCCGCTTTTACGCTGGCGTTCTTCCGCGAGGGCATGTCGCCACTGATTCTGATTATTGGGGCAGTAGCAGTCTTTGTTTTCGTGCTCACCCTCTTGATTCCGCAGTGGTATCTGGCAGGCATTATCACTGTGCTGATGGGGCTTTACCTCTGGATGAATTACCACCGCATCAAACGGTATCTGTCTACCTATGTGGGAATTTGGGTAGCCGTCCTGATTATGGTGTTCAGCGTGACCTACTTCATTGACAATGTGTTGCAGGAACACCAGCAGAACCGGATCAAAGTACTGGTAGACCCCGAGGTAGACCCCCTGGGCGTGGGCTGGAACGTGACGCAATCCAAGATCGCCATTGGGTCTGGAGGGTTCTTTGGGAAAGGCTTTCTGGAGGGAACGCAAACCAAGTTTGACTTTGTGCCGGAGCAAAGTACCGACTTTATTTTCTGTACCGTAGGCGAGGAGCACGGCTGGGTGGGCAGTCTCATCATCATAGCCCTGTTCATGGGCTTGCTCACGCGCATCATCTTCGTGGCCGAGCGGCAACGGTCTGTCTTTGGTAGAACCTACGGCTACTGCGTGGCCTCTATCATCTTCTTCCACTTTCTGGTGAACATAGGCATGACCATTGGGTTGGCGCCGGTGGTGGGTATTCCGCTGCCGTTCTTCAGCTACGGTGGTTCCTCGCTGTGGTCGTTCACCATATTGCTGTTCATTCTGCTGGCCATTGACGCGCACCGCAAACTAGATTTGGGAAGGTAATCACCTGGGCTACTAGTTTCTGATTTTAGTCTGATTTGAGTCAAAATGGCCTGAAACAGAAGAGCAGTTTTCCGCTCAATAGAAAATTATCCTTTCACACAGAACAGGGAAATACCTGAAAGCAGAAACGCCCGGCTCTCTCTAAAGAACCGGGCGTTTCTGCTTTCTTTTCTTGAAAGAAGGCTGAAAACAGCTTAAGCAAATTTACGGTCAATGAGGCGGGTGAGCTTTTGCACGTGCTCTTCTTTGCGGGTCCAGTTGTAGCGGCTACCCACTTCTTTTAATAGGTATTGCTTGGCCTGCTCGGCGTTGTTGTACTCATCCAGTTGCTTGATCACGGCGTGGTAAGACATGTTATCGCCGTCAAACAGCTCATTGATGAAGGAAAAACGCTGGTTGATGGAGATGGCCTCGCGCAACGATCCTATCTTCTGGTCCTGCTGGCGATCGGCTAGGGTGGCGGCAATGGGTTGTTTCAGACGATCATTTAGCGTAGGCTTCTGCTCAGACTGGAACCGTTCATTCAGTTTAGGCTCGGCGTTGAGCGTAGGCCGGAAAGCAGGTTGCGCCGATGCCACATTTGTGCTCACGGCCGCCGCAACGGTGGTAGCCGGGGCTGGTATTGGGGTGAGTAATTCCTCTATCTGCAGCGGCTGCAGTTCATTGAATCTGGCCACTACTTCGTTTACAGACATGCGCTGCTCTTCGCGCTCTGCCAGGAACCGGTTCAACTGGGAGGCAATCTGCGTCCGGTCCAGGTTCCCGGGGGAGAGGGTTTCCAGGAACTGACGGTACAGGTCTTTGTCTATCTCCTGGTACTTGAGGGTTTCCTGCAGTTTGGCAACAGAAAGCTCATCCATGCGCAGGAACTTCTCTTCAAAAACAGCCACGGGCTCCAATACCGCGCGCAACGTATCCTGAATTGCCTTCACCAGCAACGGTTCAAAATGCGCCCTTTTGATGGAAATCTTGCGCGACAGCACGTTCATGAACTGCACCAGAGCATCTTTCACCTCGGGGTGTTCAAAATCAAAGTAAGGGCTGCGCAGGTTGGCCATCTCATGGTTCCAGAGCGTGAGCAACTCCCGGATCATGTACAGGTTCACCTGCTTAATTGGGGTAAAGGAAACCAGTTGCGGCGCAGTAACCGTCTCATGGTGAGAGAAATGCTCCTGGCTAAGCTTTTGGGCAAGTGCCTGGCTGTATTGAGCCAGTCGTATTTGATTATATTTGTCTTTCATTGGAGGAAGCATACGCTTGTAAATATAGCGAAATATGGCCGAATTAACGGTTCAGAATCTGGACGGAGTAGTGGTAAACGTAGCGCCGGGGCAAACAGTACTGAAAGCCTTGCACATGGCCGGCATTGATTGGATGCACGCCTGCGGAGCCAAAGGGCGCTGTACCACCTGCCGCATGATTGTGGTGGAAGGCCCTGAGAATCTCCTGCCAGACACCGCCCCGGAAACCCGTTTCCGCAACAACGGCCGCCTTAAACCAAACGAGCGCCTCACCTGCCAGGCCCAGCTCTCGGGGCCGGTTACCTGCCGCGTTCCTAACCAAACGAAACTCCCCCACCTTTCTTATACTCCCTGAGGGATTGAATGATTGAGTGAATGAGAGATTGAGAGATTTGAATTGGAGATATTCAGGTGTAACCAGGAATCATTGCCAAATCAGCGCCTCTTCAAATTTGGAAAAGAAACTATTCTCTCACGCAATCCATCTTTCAATCATTCAATTTGCTGATAAGCAGCAGGTTGGATAACTATGTGGAAAAATTGTGCATTAGGGAAGGAGCGGCTACTAGTAATTTAGCCCCGCGATTGAGCCAGATTCACTCAAGTACGCAGGCACACATTCACTGATTTAAGTTAAAATTATGTTCATAGAGCCCCGGGTGGGAAACCGCCAACAGGCCCAGAAGCGAGGTTGGATAGAAGTGATTTGCGGGTCCATGTTTTCGGGGAAGACCGAGGAGTTAATCCGGCGCCTGAACCGGGCCAAGATCGCGAAGCAGCGGGTAGAGATTTTTAAACCGGTCATTGATACCCGCTACCATGAATCTGACGTGGTATCGCACAACGCTACTGCCATCCGCTCCACGCCGGTGCAGCTTGCCGCCGATATGCTGCTGCCCGGCAGCGGTTGCGATGTTTTGGGGGTAGACGAGGCCCAGTTCTTTGACGAAGCCATCACTGAGGTCTGCGTGCAACTGGCCAACAACGGCGTGCGCGTGATTGTGGCCGGTCTGGACATGGACTACCTGGGCAAACCCTTCGGCCCAATGCCTTCGCTCCTGGCCGTAGCCGAATACGTGACCAAAGTTCACGCCGTCTGCGTGCAGTGCGGTGAAATTGCCTCTTACTCGTTCCGCAACGCCGTTTCCCAGGACAAAGTCCTCCTAGGCGAGACAGATTCCTACGAAGCCCGCTGCCGCCACTGCTTTGTGGAAGGCATGAAGGGAAAACTATAAAGGGAGTCCTGAGTCTATAGTCCTGAGGCTTAAGTCAGGATTTTTTTGAGGCCGTTTTATGCTTGTTTTTATGAAAGCAGGTATAAAACGACTTTCTTATTTCATCAGAAAAACAATTACTTAATACGGTAATGCAGATTCGCTGGCGCGAGCCTCCGGCTCGTGTCCGCACGCATTCCTGAGTGTTCTCCTTAACATTTGTCATCTTGGAAAGATCTTGTGAGCGAACTAGAAAAGCATTGAAGAAACGCTCCTACCGTTCGCTCACAAGATCCTGTCAGGATGACAAAAAAGGTGATCTGCCATGCGTGCGGACACGAGCCGGAGGCTCGCGCCAGCGGAGGCTATTGTAAGGCCACGACAAGGGATTGCCCATACAGATGCTTTTATTTTAAGCCCGTTTCTGCAAAAACGCCTTCAAAACGCCCTAATCTCTTTTCCTGAAAACCTGTCCAGTCTTTGCTTCTTTTGATTAAGCGGTAACATTCCCTACATTAGTAAACCAATCTAACAAACAACAGCTTACTTTATGAAAAAGCGGTTTCTTGCCGTGTTGGCCTTTTGCTGCGCCAGCAGCTTAGGCACCATGGCCCAAACCCAAACCCCGCTCTGGCTCAACACGCCAGCCATTTCGCCCGATGGGCAAACCATTGTTTTCAGTTACAAAGGAGATCTCTACAAAGTAGCCGCGGCCGGCGGAAACGCCACGCCGCTCACCATGCACGAGGGCTACGAGTACATGCCCGTTTGGTCGCCGGACGGAAAGCAGATTGCCTACGCCTCAGACCGCTACGGCAACTTTGACGTATTTGTGATGCCAGCGCAGGGCGGAGAATCCAAGCGATTGACGTTCCATTCTTCCGCTGATCTGCCTTCAGATTTTACTCCGGATGGCAAAAACGTGATTTTCACGTCGGCCCGGCTGGATGCGGCGGCTAATACCATGTTCCCCTCGGGCGCTTTCCCTGAGCTGTACAGCGTGTCGCTGGGCGGCGGCCGCAACGCCATGGTGCTCACCACGCCTGCTGAGGCGGCTCGCTATAATTCTTCCGGCGAGGTTTTGGTGTACCATGACAAAAAGAGCCCCGAAAATGCCCTGCGCAAGCACCAGACTTCTTCCACCGCCCGCGATGTGTGGGCTTACAACACCAAAACCAAGCAGCACACCAAACTCACCGATAACGTGGGCGAGGACCGCCAACCGGTTTTCTCGGCTAACGGGCAGGATATTTACTACCTGAGCGAGCAGCCCAACGGCACGTTCAACGTGCGAAAGACGAGTTTGCAGAACCCTAAGCAAACCACGGCGGTCACCAATTTTACCAAGCATCCGGTACGGCACCTGAGTGGTTCCAAAGACGGGGTGCTGTCGTTTACCTATAACGGCGAAATTTACACGCTTAAGCCCGGTGCGCAGCCGCAGAAAGTGGCCATCCAACTGTACACAGACATCCGCTCTAACCCCGAGACCGTGTTGCCAATCTCCGGCGGCATGACCGAGATGGAGGTATCGCCTAACGGCAAAGAGGTGGTGTTTGTGAACCGGGGCGAGGTGTTTGTTTCTTCGGTAGACGGGGGCATCACCCGCCGCATCACCAACACGCCGGAACAGGAGCGTAGTGTGAGTTTCTCGCCGGACGGCCGTAAGATC
Organism: Sabulibacter ruber; assembly: GCF_017355955.1. Lineage (GTDB taxonomy): Bacteria > Bacteroidota > Bacteroidia > Cytophagales > Hymenobacteraceae > Nibribacter > Nibribacter ruber_A. The sequence continues at coordinate 154,071 of NZ_JAFFID010000004.1, forward strand.
CTATACGCCAGCGAACGCGACGGCAGCTGGAACGTGTATGAGACCAGCCTCGTGCGCAGCAGTGAGCCGTATTTCTACGCTTCTACGTTGCTGAAAGAAGAGCCCGTGATTGCCACAGCGGCCGAGGAATTCCAGCCGGCTTACTCGCCCGACGGCAAAGAAGTGGCCTACCTGGAGGAGCGCGTTCAGCTGAAAGTGGTGAACAAAGCCAGCAAGCAGGTGCGCACCATTCTGGGCAACGCCAATAACTACTCGTACTCAGACGGAGACCAGTACTTTGAGTGGTCACCAGACGGCAAGTGGTTTCTGGTGCAGTTCAACCAGCCCAAGCAGTGGCTGAGCGAAGTAGGTTTGATTTCGGCCAGCGGCAAAGGCGAAGTGATTAACCTGAGCCAGAGCGGCTACGCCGAGCGCAATCCTCAGTGGATGATGGGCGGCAAAATGATCACCTACTACTCTAACCGCGAAGGTTTGCGCGGCAACGGCAACAACTCCGGTACCGGCGACATCTACGCGCTCTTCACCACGCAAGACGGTTTCGACCGGTTCAAGTTGAGCAAAGAGGATTTCACGTTGCTGGAAGACTTGGAGAGGCGCGAAGCCTCTATGGGTGGAATTTCCGCCGAGAGAGATAAAACTAAAACCAAAGGCAAAAAAGGCGAAAGTTTTAAGTCTGCTGCTCCGGCCGGTATGGCGCTGGAACTGGACAACCTGCCGTACCGCAAAGCGCGCCTCACTGGTACTTCCTCGGACCTGGCCGATGCCGTGGTCACCGACAAAGGCGACCGCATGTTCTACCTGAGCCGCTTTGAGAAAGGCTACGACCTGTGGGTGACCAACCTGCGCGACAATGACACCAAACTGCTGGCCAAGCTGGGTGCCCGCGGCGGAGACATGGTGATGTCCAAGGACGGCAAAAACCTGTTTGTGTTAACCGAAGGCAGAATCCTGAAAGTAGACACCGACAACGGCAAGCAGGAAACCCTGAAAGTAAGCGGCGAGATGAACCTGAACGCCGCCGCCGAGCGCGCCTACATGTATGACCACGTGATCCGGCAGCTGGAGAAGAAGTTCTACGTGAAAGACCTGCACAACACAGACTGGAAGTTCTACACCGACAATTACCGTCAGTTCCTGCCGCACATCGCCAACAACTATGACTTCGCCGATGTATTGAGCGAACTGCTGGGCGAGCTGAACGCCTCCCACACCGGCGGCCGTTACAGCCACCGCTCGGCCAATCCAGACGCTACGGCTTCGTTGGGCTTGTTCTATGATGAGCAGTACACCGGCCCGGGCCTCAGGGTGAAAGAGGTGATCAACCTGAGTCCGTTTGACCGCGCCAGCTCCAGAGTGAAACCGGGCGTGATCCTGGAGAAAATAGACGGTCAATCCATTGAATACAACACCGATGTGGACCAACTCCTGAACCGCAAGGCCAACAAATACACGCTGGTTTCTTTGTATGACGAGAAAACCAAGAAGCGCTGGGAAGAGACGGTGAAACCCATCTCGGGCACCGACCTGAGCGAATTGCTGTACCAGCGCTGGGTAGAAGGCCGCCGCAAAGAGGTGGACCGTTTGTCCGGCGGAAAACTGGGTTATGTGCACATCAGGGGCATGAACGATGCCAGCTACCGCACCGTGTATGAAGAAGCCCTCGGTAAGAACGCGACCAAAGAAGGGCTGGTGGTAGACACCCGCTCCAACGGCGGCGGAAACCTGCACGATGATCTTATCAGCTTCCTGAACACCAAGCAGTACGCCGAGTTTGTGCCGCGCGGCCAGAACCTGTCAGACGAGCCCCGCAACAAGTGGACACGTCCGTCCATTGTGGTCATGAACGAGAGCAACTACTCAGACGCGCACATCTTCCCGGTACTCTACAAAGAACTGGGCCTTGGTAAGACCGTGGGTATGCCCGTGGCCGGAACCGGTACCTTTGTATGGTGGGAAACCCTCATTGACCCTACCATGGTCTTCGGGATTCCGCAGGTAGGCTACCGCACCTTAGGTGGCGGCAAGTTCCTGGAGAACGCCCAACTTGAACCAGATTACCTCGTCGCCAACGATCCCGCCCTGGTAGCCCAAGGCCGCGACCAGCAACTGGAGAAAGCCGTGGAAGTGCTGCTGAAAGAGTTGCCTGCGAAGAAGTAATTTATCTGAGATAATTGAATCATCAGAAGCCCTGCCTTTTTGGTGGGGCTTCTTTGTTTTTAAGCTATTTTGGAGAAATTGTGCTCAAAACCTACACAACCTAGTAATGGATAACATACTTGTAAAACTTGCTTTTGGAGTTCTTTCGCTGACAATCCCGGTTTGTTGTACAGGCTGTTTAGTATCCAACCACATGTTTATTCCCCAAAATGCTAAGAAACAAACTGATTTCCTTGTAGAAGGTGAGGGATATGCCTTTGAGTGTTATGCTCCCAATTATAGCAATGATTTACTGGAAATAACCTTTCACAGCAAAGATGATTCTACTTCCCAAACCTCCATTAAGCATGTGAAATCATTCATCATTGAAGGCAAGGACACTATCCCTCTAAGCCTAGACAAGTACAAGAATACTTACAGATTTAGGCATGCTGGAATAAAAAATGCTAAAAAAGCCTTTGTATTGGTTGAATATGGATATAAGCCTGTGGACTCTTTAACAATGAAACAGATCCATTCTCTAAGAAAGGTTCGGGATTATTTCTTCACTATTCATTGAGATTGATAATTCATTCAAAGCACATGACCCTTTTCTCTGTCATCCTAGAAAAATTTTGTGAGAAACTAGATAAGCCATGATTAAGCGCCACTACCGTTCGCCCACAAGATCTTTCCAAGATGACAATAGGAGAGAGGCAAGAGAGAAGAGGCGTTATCTATTTTTCACTCCTTTCCCAAAAAACAGGTAAAAAACGCAGGGCCGTTTTCACGTATAGCCTTTACACCAAATTTGTAGAACCATGGCTATTGTGCAGGACAACATCACCGTCTTTGGGGAGGAAATTATTGAACAGAGCGCTATTGACCAGCTCAAACGCTGCGTGAGCGAAGAGGACATTGGCGTGCTCACCGCCGATGCCCACTACGGCTACGCGCACCCCATCGGCGGAGCCGTGGCTTACAAGAATAAGGTCTCTTTGTCGGGGGTGGGGTTTGATATTGGCTGCGGAAACAAAGCCGTGCGCACCGATATCATGGCTTCTGATGTGAACATTGCCCGTGTGATGGATGAAATTGTCAAGACCATCGGGTTTGGCGTGGGCCGGCCCAATCCCAAGCGCATTGACCATCCGGTGCTGGAGCACATCAAGAAAGCCGAGTTCAAGCCCCAGCGCGAACTGCGCAAGGTGGCCGCCGAGCAACTAGGAACCGTAGGCAGCGGCAACCACTTCATTGATTTGTTTGAAGACGAGAAAGGCTATTTGTGGGTGGGTGTGCATTTCGGGTCCAGAGGGTTTGGGCACAAGACCGCCTCGGGGTTCATCGCGCTGAGCCAGGGACTCAGTTTCTTCGATAAAGCCAAAGAAGGCTCCATGGATGCGCCGCCCATCCTCTTCGATATAGACTCTGAACTGGGCCAGGATTATATTGCCGCCATGTCTCTGGCCGGAGAGTACGCCTACGCCGGCCGCGACATTGTGGTAGACCAGGTGCTGCACATCCTGGGCGGAAAAGCCACTGAGATTGTGCACAACCATCACAACTTCGCGTGGTTTGAAAAGCACCAGGGCGAGTACTATTGGGTAGTGCGGAAGGGCTGTACCCCCGCATTTCCCGGTCAGAAAGGCTTTATAGGTGCCAACATGTATGACAACTCCGTGATCATAGAAGGCGTGGAGAACGAGCTTTCCATCAGAGGATTATACTCTACCGTGCACGGGGCCGGCCGTAGACTGAGCCGGCGGGCAGCCGCGGGGAAGACCAAATGGATCAGAGACAAGAAAGGCGTGAAACGGAAAACCGTGGTTTCTCCGGGTCTGGTAGACTTTGACGCGGTACAGCAACGCATGAAAGCAAAAGGCATTGAACTGCGCGGTGCCGGTGCCGATGAAGCCCCCGAGGCCTACAAAAAACTGGAAGACGTGCTCCTGCACCAGGGCAATACCATCAAGGTTCTGCACACCCTCAAACCGCTGGGCGTAGCCATGGCCGGCGAGGATGTGTATGATCCTTACAAAGACTAAACAGCTACGGTAGCTTTCCTTCCGTAGCTCGCCTAATAGAAATTGCCTCCCTGTTTTAAGGCTGATTCCGTTAAAGGAGCCTTAAAACAGGGAGGCACTTATTTTCAGGTTACCGCTTCCTCCATGGGAACAAAAGGCAGTTTGGGGCTTTCGGAAGGGCCAGCAGTGCGGGTAACCGGTAGGCTTTCTGGGTAATTCTGTTGTAAAAACGTAATCATCTTCTCCCGTACCCAACACCGCAGGTCAAAAGCGCTGCTAGAATCAGCGGCGCTTACCAGAATACGGACTTCCATGGTGCGCTCCTTGAAATCGGTGACTTGCAGAATGCCTACCCGGCCGTCCCATAAGTGGTTCTGGGGCAACAGGCGGTTGAGTTCTTTCCGCATTTCTTCCAGCGGAGCGGTATAGTCAAGGTAAATGAAAACGGTTCCCAGCAATTCTACCGAGGTGCGGGTCCAGTTTTGGAAGGGTTTTTCAATAAAGTAGTTCAAAGGAAGAATGAGGCGGCGCTGGTCCCAGATGCGCACCACCACGTAGGTTAAGGTGATTTCCTCCACTTTGCCCCATTCGTTTTCCACCACCAGCACATCGTCTATCCTGATAGGTTGGGTAAAGGCAATCTGGAAACCGGCCAGCAAGTTGCCTATGGACCGCTGTGCTGCAAAACCCAGAATGACCCCGGCAATACCTGCTGAGGTCACCAAACCGGTACCAATTTTCCGCACCGTTGGAAAGCTCATCAGGATCAGACAAACGGTGAAGAACACGATTGTAATGATCACCACCCGTTTCACGAACTGAAGCTGCGTATACAGTTTCCGTTCCTTGAAGTTATCGGCTTTGTCTAGTTGGTACTTATGCCTGATTCTGTACTGCACCACGTACACGCAGCCAATAAGGGTCCAGGCAAAGGCACAGGTGAGTGCAATTTCCACTACTCTCCTGAACACCTCCAGTGCGTCTGGCCTCAAGGGCACTACGGGCAGCACCATAGACAAAACCAGCAAGGGGAGGAAGTAGAAGAGAGGCCGGTCCAGGCATTGTAAGACGCCGGCAATCCAGTAGCGGGGAAAGCGCCGGTTGTAAATGGCTAAAAATCTAAACAATAGCCATTTTACAAATCCGCCAATAAGAAGTGCTCCTATAATGATGCCAAGCCCTTGCAAGATCAAGGGCAGGTGGTCTCTGACCAAATGATTCATGTCAGAAACCAGTTCATTTAGAAATTCCATAGAAGTAAAGCAAATGCAAGTTCTACACTACCCGCTTCGTGGGTGAAAGGTTACCTTTTTGCGGGCTTCTGCTAGAGATTTAACATTTTAAGGGATAGCACTTTCTGAAGAGAAACTAACCAAACCGGGAGAAAGGGAGTACATACTGCCAGGCGGTTGCACAGCATTTGTGGGCTGAAACGTACCGGTTTTCCAGCCTTCTCTGCTTTGCATTTCTGCCTCTTTTTACCCTAAAAAACTACTCCTATGCCCAAGACCATCATTATCTCCAACCGACTTCCCATCAAAGTGCAGCGGACCGAGGAAGGACTAACGTATGAAACCAGCGAAGGAGGTTTGGCTACCGGTTTAGGCTCCATTTACAAGCAGGACGATAATATCTGGATTGGCTGGCCCGGCACCTTTTTCAACGACGAGGCCGAGCAGCAACAAGTGACCCAGGATCTGGCAGAGCAAAGCATGCACCCGGTTTTCCTGACTGAGGCCGAGATCAGGGACTTCTACGAGGGCTTCAGCAACGAGACGCTTTGGCCCACCTTCCATTACTTCAGCCAGTACGCCGTGTACGATGATGCCTTCTGGGAGGCCTACCAGCGGGTGAACCAGAAATTCTGCACAGCCGTGATGGAGCGCGCTGAGCCCGGCGATACCATCTGGGTGCATGACTACCAACTGCTGTTGTTGCCCTCCCTTATCAGGGAGCAGATACAGGAAAGCACCATTGGGTTTTTCCAGCACATTCCGTTCCCGTCATTTGAGGTGTTCAGGATGTTGCCGTGGCGCAAGCAGATTCTGGAAGGTATGCTGGGGGCAGACCTCATCGGGTTTCATACCTATGACGATGTCCGGCACTTCTTAAGCTCGGTGAGCCGCATTGTGGGGTTAAGCAATTCACAGGGCTTCATTGACAACGGCTACCGCACCATTATGGTAGACGCTTTCCCCATGGGGATTGACGACAAAAAATACTCAGAACTGGCCAAGGCTCCAGATACCAAAGCCAAAATGGAGGAGTACCGGCAGGCCTTGACCGGGCAGAAGATAGTGCTTTCCATTGACCGCCTGGACTACTCTAAAGGCATTCCGCAGCGCCTCCAGGCGTTTGAGTTGTTCCTGAAAGAGAACCCGGAGTTCCATGGCAAGGTAACGCTCTTCATGCTGGTGGTACCCTCCCGCGACCAGGTGGATATGTACCGGCAATTGAAGGAAAACATTGACGAGCTGGTGGGTCGCATCAACAGTTCTTTCCGCACCATCACCTGGAATCCTATCCAATACTTCTACCGGTCGTTTCCCATTGAAGAACTCTCGGCGCTTTACTCCATTGCAGACATTGCCTTGGTAACCCCCATGCGCGATGGCATGAACCTGGTCTGCAAAGAGTTTATTGCGAGTAAACTGGATAAGACCGGCGTTCTGATCCTCAGCGAAATGGCCGGTGCTTCCCGGGAGTTGGCCGATGCCGTTTTAATTAACCCCAATGACCTGGGCCAGATGGTACAGTCGTTACGGGAGGCGTTGGAGATGCCCGAGGAGGAACAAAAAATCAGGATGAAGCACATGCAAGACATTGTTCAGCGCTACAACATCCACCACTGGGTAGATATTTTCATGAACCGGCTGGAGTACATCAAGCTAAAGCAGGCCTCTATGGCTACAGAGTACCTTTCTGCAGAAGAAAGAGATCTGTTGCTGTCCAGTTTCCAGAAGGCCAAGCAGCGTCTTCTCTTCCTGGACTATGACGGTACTCTGACTTCGTTCACCAAAGACCCCAAAAAGGCCATTCCTGACGAGGAACTGCTCTCCACCTTGGAATGCCTCGCCCAGGATTCCAAAACCCGCGTGGTCATCGTGAGCGGCCGTGACAGGAACACCCTGCAGAACTGGCTGGGTCACCTGCCCGTGGACTTCATAGCCGAGCACGGAGTCTGGTTTAAAGAACGAAACGGCGAGTGGGAGATGCCCCAAAGCTTGTCTGATGCCTGGAAAGATGAAATCAGGCCTATTCTGGAGTTGCACGTAAGCCGCACCCCGGGCTCGTTTGTGGAGGAAAAAGATTTCTCCCTGGTGTGGCACTACCGTAAAGTAGACCCGGTGCTAGCTGCCTTGCGGGCCCGCGAATTGAGTAATTACCTGCTGTTCATTGCGTCGAACATCAACCTGCAGGTTATGGAAGGAGATAAGATAGTGGAAGTGAAGAACAGCGAGATCAACAAAGGCATTGGCAGTACCCGTTGGATGAACCAACACCCCCATGACTTCATCCTCTGCATTGGCGATGATCGCACCGATGAAGACATGTTCCGGGTGATGCCCGAAGAGGCGTTCACCATCAAAGTTGGCAATGAGCGCTCCCTGGCCCGTTTCAACCTGGATAATGCCAAACAAGTCCGGAAACTGCTCAAGTCTTTGTGTTGAGGATTGCTGATTGTTAATTGCTGTTAGTTGATTGATAATTGCTAATTGCTCTTAGGTGAGCAGTAGGTTCCTACAACGCTATCCGCTGGCGCGAGTCTCCAGACTCGTGCCTACAGATAGCGGGTAGTCTCCTGACTACCCTCGCTGCATCGCAGAGAAACCAACTATGGCGCGGAAGTTACTTCCGTGACTTTCGAGAAAGTTAATCAAGGCACGGAAGTAACTTCCGCGCCATAGGAGCACATTGCTGAACCGCTGGCACAACGATCAAACGTGATAACTATTCCCCGCGAGTCTGGAGACTCGCTTCATCCAAAGGAACGAGTCTGGAGACTCGCGCCATAGAAGGCAATAGGACAGGAGGCTTGCGTTTTCGGCCGGATTTACGGGGAAAGGCCTGAAAACAGGAAAGGCTCGCCAACTGGCGAGCCTTTCCTGTTTTACAAACTAAAACCACTTGTTACAGGAACGAAGGTCTGTCCAGTTGTTTGGAGATGCGATACACCGCGTTCAGGAGACCTACGTGGCTGTAGGCTTGCGGGAAGTTACCCCACTGGCTACCGTCACGGGAGTCTACGTCTTCGCTCAGCAGTCCTAAGTGGTTGGTGTATTTCAAAATGCTCTCAAATTCTCTCACGGCTTCGTCAATGCGGCCCACGCAGGCCAGGGCTTCAATATACCAGAAGGCGCAGATCAGGAACGTGCTTTGCGGCACGCCAAAATCATCGGCGTGTTTGTAGCGGTAGAAGAGGCCTTCCGGGGTTTTTAGCTCTTTTTCCATCTCAGCCAGGTGCGTTTTGGCGCGGTCAGAAGACGGATCCAGGTAGTGCATCATGATGAGCTGCAGGGTGCTGGCATCCAGGTGGTGTTTGCCGATGGCTTGGGTGTACACGCCGCGCTGAGGGTCAAAGCATTCTTCAATCTTAGAAGAGGCTTCCTGCATAAGTTGGTTGGCTTGTTGCTCCAGCTCGCGGTCGCCCATGTGGCGGGCAATGTTGCGGGCCGCCGCCGAGCCTGCCCAGTGGAACAGGTACGTATAGCAGTGGTACTGCGCAAAATCACGGAATTCCCACAAACCGGCATCGGGCTCGTTCATGGTCTGCTGAATTTTCTTCAGCGTTTTGGAAATGAGTTTCCGGGACTCAATGCGCTCCTCGTCATTGAACCGGCGGTCTATGTACAGCGGGAGCAGGGCCACCAGAATCTGGCCGTACACATCGTTCTGGATGTGCGTGTAGGCATCGTTTCCAATGCGCACGGGACGGTTGTTGCCTAGATAGCCTTCCAGCTCCAGCTCCAGCTCAGTGAGCTTGCTCTGTCCGCTGATGGAGTAAAGCGGCTGGTAGCGTTGCGTGTCTTTGGCCGTGATGTTGGCAATGAAGTGGAAATAGCGCTCCATTTCCTCAAAGTGCCCAATGTTGTTGAAGGCATTGAGGATATAGTACGTATCACGCATCCAGCAGAAGCGGTAATCCCAGTTGCGGCCGCTGCCCGGGTGCTCCGGCAAACTGGTGGTAGGCGAGGCGATGATGGCGCCGGTGTCTTCGTACTGGTGAATCTTGAGGGCCAAGGCACTCCGGATGACCTGGTCCTGGAAGAAGTTGCTGATGCTGGTGTTTTTCACCCAGTTTCTCCAATAGCGGCGGGTTTGGCTCAGGAAGGCCTCGGCGGTGCTTTCCAGGTTGGCTTCCAGCGGCGCGCCGTAGGTAAGCACAAAGTACAGCGTCTCGTTCAGGACAAAGTACTGGTCTTCCAGGATATAACTCAAAGAGGCGTTGGTAGTGAGGCGAACCTCCTCATCCAGCCCCAGAAACGCGATGTGGTTGCTGCTGCGTCTTCGGCTGAGCGGGAACTCTCCGTAGTTCCCCACGGGCCGGCAGGTGGCTTTGATGCGCGGCGAGCCAGACAAAGGCTCCACTTTTCTTACCAGCATCAGAGGCTTATAATAACGTTGGTGCTGTCTAAACCGAGGGGCAAAATCTGTTACCCGGTAAGAACCCTCCTGGCAAGTGATCTCGGTGCACAGGATGTTGGTGTTCTCCATGTAGTACTGATGCGACGTGAAGTGTTCCGCATCTGGTTTTATGGAATATTCTCCCCCTTTTTTCTGGTCTAACAAGGGGCCGAATACAAAGCTGCTGTCAAAACGGGGCCAGCAGAGCCATTCTATACTAGTGTCTTTGTGGATGAGGGCCAGGTACGCGCAGTTGCCAATAAGCCCCATGTCATAGGTGTGCTTCGCCATACGGTTTGCTTTTGGCACCGGGATTGCCTGCCGGTGCTCGATTTACCGTGTACCGTTTTGGAGGTATAGAGGTTTCCTAATTTTTGCACACTTGGTTGAGGTCTGCTGTTTTTAGGTCAATTTTCAGGAAATAGACTCAAAACAAAAGAGTCTAAAGTTTGGCGGCCTGGGTGATTTGCCGGAGAATGGAAGAAAAGTCAGGCCTTTGCAGCACGTCTGGCTGCATACACTTCTGCTTTAGTTGTAGCAGGGCAGGAACACATTCCTCTGCCGCATCTTCCGGCGAAAGATGGTCCAGCAGGTCTTCCAGCAAACACCCGAAGGCCCTTACTTCAAGGCGTTCCAGGGCAGAGGCTCTTTCCGGGTCAGTTTGGTCATAGATAGTAGCTGCGCCAAAATCTCCGAAGAGGGCGTGCCCGGTTGCATTCACCAAGGTGTTGTGGGCGTACAGATCACCGTGCAGGATGCCGCGGGCGTGCAGGTGCGCAGATACAGAAGCAATGCCGGTGGCAATGCTGAGCACATGGGCCAACGGAAAAACCGTGCCTTCGGGGTACACATCGCGGGTGCAGGACTCAAAACTAGGCGTGATACCCAGAATGCGGTATTCCTGGGGGATCAGCTCCAGTACCAAGCCTTGTTTTTGCTCGGGGTGCTGCGCGATCTTCCCTAACACCTGCACCAGGTTGGGGTGAGACCCGGCGGCTATGCAGGCCTGCATTTCATCCTGGGGCAACCCATCGCTGGTGACTTCGCCTTTGAAGACTTTTACCGCAACGGGCCTGGAAACGGCTCCGGGTTTTTTCCATTGAGCCCGGGAGATGATGCCGGAAGCGCCTTGCCCCAGAACTTCTTCCATTGCCAGCTCATCCCACAACACTTCCCGTAAATCTGCCGCCACCTGGCCGTGCTGGGTGCAAGGGTTGCCAGAGATAGCCAGCCACGACAAGCGCGGCATGGAAAAGAGCCAGTCTGGTAATTCCACCAGTTCGTTGGCCGAGATACGGAGCAGTTCCAGGTTCTGGCAATTGGCTAGTTCCTTGGGGAGTTGCGTCAGTTTATTTCCGGCCAGCATCAGTTTCTGCATGCGGGCGCAGTTGCCAATAGAGCGCGGCAGTTCTGCAATCTGGTTGTTGGTGAGTATGAGCCAGCGGGTGAGCGGCGGAAGGGCATTCTCTGGTACCGTCTCTATGTTACACGCCTTAAACCCAATCATCTCTAGCTTAGGGCATTGCCCCAGTACCTCTGGAAACTGCGTAAATTCATTGTCTGAGAAAAACGCAATTTTCAGGTTTCTCAGGCGGGCAAATTCCTGGGGCAGTTGGGAGAGCCGATTACCTGATAAATCCAAAATCTCCAGTGTCTCGGCCAGTTCCAGAATCTCCAGCGGGAACTTCGTCAGGCCGCAGGCTAGCTTTAGTTTTTTTATACCAATCAGTTCTCCGGCTTGTAATTGTTCTAGGGTTTGCATGCGCGCATAAGATTAGACGCTGTGAAAATAGGTCTCATTTTGCAAGAAACAGGCTTTTACGCGGGTATTTCTTTCATAACAGTAAGCAGAAGGCAATGACCTGAAAGATTACGAACGACCGTTTTTGGCCTGTTTTTGAAAAAAGATGTAGATACAGGGAACACTGGTTTTTGAGAATGCGTTAAGGCTACAGATGATTCTTTAGCGGAGTTCGAAACAAAAGGCAGGGAAACCTGCTGATTTTTAAGGATCAAACTCTACTAAATTGATAGGGAAACTTGATTTCTAACGATCACTACCTATCTTTGCGACATCTTTTTAACAGCCAGAGAAAGACTACATGGTCTATACATCTTACATAAAGCGAATGCGCTTCTGCTGTTGCAGCTCCTGCTGCTGTTGTTTCTAGCCCCTCTAGAAATCAACAAAAATCCTATTGTCTATCAGGCAACCCCTAAAGTTCAAATTTTCTCATAACGTATTTTCTTGCCATGGCCTCTTCTGCACAAGAGCATGTGTCTCAACTTATACAAGAGACAGAAGGATTAACCATAGACCAAACGTTGGCGCTGTTGGTGAGCCGTTATCCCGGTGAGGTGACGTTCTCTTCCAGCTTCAGCTTTGAAGACCAGGTAATCTCTCACCAGATCCTGGAAAACAATTTCCCCATCAGCATTTTCACCCTGGATACCGGAAGACTTTTCCCCGAGACTTACTCAGTTTGGAGCAGAACCAATGAGGCGTATAACACGCGCATTAAGGCGTACTACCCCAATAATGAGCAGCTGGAGGAATTTATCCATAACACCGGCCCTAACTCTTTTTATGAGTCTACCCAGAACCGCAAAGACTGCTGCCACATCAGAAAAGTGGAGCCGTTGAAGCGGGCTCTGAAAGGCAACGCCGTCTGGATTACCGGTCTGCGCGCCGAGCACTCGCCGGGCCGCGGTATCCTGCCCAAATTTGAGTGGGATGAGGGAAACCAGCTTATCAAATTCCACCCGCTGCTGTACTGGACCACTGAGGAAGTGATGGCGTTCATCAAGCAGAACAACATCCCGTACAATAAACTGCACGACAAAGGCTTCATCAGTATTGGTTGCGCGCCTTGTACCCGCGCCATTCAGCCGGGCGAAGATTTCAGAGCCGGCCGCTGGTGGTGGGAAGACAGCAGCAAAAAAGAGTGCGGATTACACGTATCAGAATCACCGGCTCCGGTTGCCCCGGAACTGGCTAAGTAATAGAATAGAAATACCGAGTATGGGTTCGTATAAATTAGATTACCTGGATCAGCTTGAATCAGAAGCGATTCACATCTTCAGAGAAGTGGCGGGACAGTTTGAGCGCCCGGCCCTTTTGTTTTCCGGCGGAAAAGATTCTATCGTGTTGGTGCACCTGGCTTTGAAAGCCTTCCGTCCCGGCAAGTTTCCTTTCCCTTTAGTGCACATTGACACCGGCCACAATTTCCAGGAAGCCCTGGATTTCAGAGATGCCCTGGCCGAGAAAATTGGCGAGAAGCTGATTGTGCGCAACGTGGAAGACACCATCAAAACCAGAGGCCTCACCGAGCAGAAAGGCAAACTGCCTAGCCGCAACGGCTTGCAGACTTACACCTTGCTGGACACCATTGAGGAATTTGAGTTTGACGCCTGCATTGGCGGAGCCCGCCGCGACGAAGAGAAAGCCCGCGCCAAAGAGCGCATTTTCTCGGTGCGTGACGAGTTCGGTTCCTGGGATCCTAAGCGCCAGCGCCCTGAGTTGTGGAACATCTACAACGGCAAAATCAACAAAGGCGAAAACGTGCGCGTGTTCCCTATCAGCAACTGGACCGAGCTGGACATCTGGAACTACATCCGCCGCGAGAAAATTGAGCTGCCTTCCATCTACTTCGCCCATGAGCGCGAGGTGCTGGAGTTCGATGGTCGTTTGGTAGCCACCAACGAATTCATCACGCTGCATGATGATGACGTGGTGAGCCGTAAAACCGTTCGGTACCGCACCGTGGGCGACATGACCTGTACTGCCGCCGTGGAGTCTAACGCCTCTACCCTGGACGACATCATCAACGAGATTATTGCCACCAACACCAGCGAACGTGGTCAAACCCGCATTGACGACCGCGTTTCTGAGGCTGCCATGGAAGACCGCAAAAAGAACGGCTACTTCTAAGCATTGAGTGAATGAGTGAGGGAGTGAATGAGTGAATTGTTTGGCTCCGCCTCATGAAAGTGAATTGAGATAAAAACAAAGGAAGATCACTTTCCTTTCCTGTCATCCTGAAAGGATCTTGTGGGCCAACTGGAGAAGCGCTGTAGTAAACGCTACTACCGTTCGCCCACAAGATCTTTCCCAGATGACAAACGGGAGGGAAGGGATCTACAAAAAAATAAATGAATGCTTGGGTGCAGAGCAACCGCCTGTTTTAAAGCTGATTTCCTGAAAACGGCCTCAAAACGGACCTAAGCTCACACCTAATCCTCAGAACTCCTTACCAGAATGGATATTTTAAGATTTTTAACCGCCGGTAGCGTGGACGATGGCAAAAGCACCCTGATCGGGCGTTTGTTGTATGACAGCAAATCCATCATGGTAGACCAACTGGAAGCCATTGAGCGGAGCACCAAAAACAAAGAAGAAGGCCGCGTGGACCTGGCTTTGTTAACCGACGGCCTTCGCGCGGAGCGGGAACAAGGCATCACCATTGATGTGGCCTACAAATACTTCTCTACGCCTAAGCGCAAATTCATCATCGCGGATACTCCGGGCCACATCCAGTACACCCGCAACATGGTTACCGGTGCGTCTAACTCAGACCTGGCCATTATCCTCATTGACGCCCGTCATGGGGTGGTGGAGCAAACCCGCCGTCACTCCATCATTGTGTCGTTATTGAACCTGCCACACGTGGTGGTGGCCATCAACAAGATGGACTTGGTAGACTTTTCCCAGGACAAGTACAATGACATCGTGATCGACTACTCACAGGTAGCCTCTTCTCTGGGCCTGAAGAATGTGACCTACATTCCCATCAGTGCCTTGAACGGCGACAACATTGTGGAGAAATCTACGGCCATGCCCTGGTACGAAGGTGAGTCATTGCTGAACGTGCTGGAAACCGTAGAGGTACACGAAGACATCAACCTGAAAGAAGGTCGTTTCCCGGTACAGTACGTGATCCGTCCTCAGACCGAAGAGCTGCCAGATTACCGCGGTTACGCCGGAAAAATCATCAGCGGTATCTACCGCAAAGGTGATAAAGTGGTGGTACAGCCTGCGGGTATTGAAAGCACCATCTCGGCCGTGGAAGTAGGCGGCCAGGAAGTGGAAGAAGCCTTCGCGCCGCAAAGCGCCGTGCTGCACCTGGCAGATGACATTGACGTGAGCCGTGGCGACGTAATTGTGAAGCAGGATGCTCCGGTACAGGTGGCCCAGGAATTTGAGGTGGTACTTTGCTGGATGAGCAACACGCCGCTAGTGCCGCGTAACAAGTACCTGCTGCAGATCAACAGCCGCAACGTGCGCTGCGTGGTGAAAGAACTGGAGTACAAACTCAACGTGAACACCCTGGAGAAGGAACTGTCTCCGGTGTCTGCCGGCCTCAACGACGTGGTGAAAGCCACCATCAAAACCGCTTCGCCCATCGCATTTGACACGTACAAGAACCTGAGAGCCAACGGCGGCGCCATCCTCATTGATGAGACCAGCCTGGTAACCGTAGGTGCCTGTATGATCACCACTGAACCGCAGGAGAAACCTTTCTGGCCTGAAATCTAAAAATCAGGCTCAAAACGGAATACCTTATCATTATTTACCACCGGTCTCTTGCCAAAGGGCCGGTGGACTTACCATTAGTACTATGCAACCAGCGCAACAGAAAGGAAAAGTAATCATAGCAGGAGCCGGTCCCGGTGATCCTGAGCTGATCACGGTGAAGACGGTAAAAGCGTTGCGCCAGGCCGAGGTCATTCTGGTGGACCGGCTGGTGAGCGAGGAAATCCTGAAGGAGTACGCTTCGCCGCAGGCGGAGATTGTGTACGTGGGCAAGCAATGCCGCCGCCCGGGTACCACACCGCAGGCTACCATCAATGAACTGCTAGTGGAGTATGCCTTGCTGGGCAAACAGGTCCTGCGCCTGAAAGGCGGAGACGTGTCTATTTTCTCCAACGTGCTGGATGAACTACAGGCCTTGGTGGCGCACGAGATTCCGTACGAGATCATCCCCGGCATCACGGCGGCTCTGGGTGCGGCAGCGTACGCAGGCATTCCTTTGACGGCCCGGCAGCATTCCACTGCTGTGCGGTTCCTTACCTTCTACACTTACAGCAAACTCACTGAGGAATACTGGCACGAACTGGCCCAGACCGAGGACACGCTGGTGTTTTACATGAGTAGTGAGCGGCTGAATGAGGTTGTGGAGAAACTGACCCGCCACGGCATTTCTGAGGAGAAACAACTGGCGGTGGTAGAGCAGGCCACCACGCCCTTGCAGCACGTGCAGGTAAGTAGTTTATATGACTACGAACAGAACCTGGGCGGCAAAACGTTTGTTTCGCCTTCGTTGGTGATCATAGGTAAAGTGGTAGCCCTGCACGAGCAGTTCCAATGGTTTACCAACAATCCAAGTAGAGAACATTACTTCAAGCCGGTCTCCGAGCAGGCCAGCTTGGTACTTCAATAATTTTTTCAAAGCTATGTTAGCAGAAGCTAAATTAAAGGCCTTACAAGAACTGGTGCAGCAATCTTCCAAAGAAGAGCTGATCTGGATGAGCGGTTACTTGTCGGGGCTTATTTCTTCACAGGGAGTAGGCGTTTCTGCCGCTACTGAGGCCGTGGCAGCGGCTCCTAAACCAGCCATTGGCCGGGTAACCATTGCCTACGGTACCGAAACCGGTAACTCCAAGCGCGTGGCCACTGAGCTTGCTGGCAAAGCCAAGAAAAGCGGCATCAACGCCCGGGTAGTGAGCCTGGACCAGTACCGCCTGAACGATCTGGAAAAGGAAGAATACTTCCTGACCGTGATCAGTACGCAAGGCGAGGGAGATCCGCCCGCCGGCGCCCAGAAATTCTACGACTACGTTCACCAAACCGATAAACAATTGCCTAAGCTGAAGTACAGCGTACTGGCTTTAGGTGATACTTCTTACCCGCTGTTCTGCAAAGCCGGCGAAGACGTGGATGCCCAACTGAAGCGCCTGGGCGGTAACCAGCTGGTGCCTATCCAGAAGTGCGACGTGGACTTTGAGGACGAGGCCAACGCCTGGTTCCAGAGCGTGTTGGATACTCTTAACCAGTCTTCGGCGCCTGCGGCCGCTCCGGCTACCACTGCCCCGGCACCGGCCAAGAAAAGCGGCAAGAAAATCTACAACGGCACCATTTTGACCAACATCGTACTGAACGACGTGGGGTCTAAGAAGAAAACGCACCACATTGAGATTGAGGCCGAGGATCTGACCTACGAACCCGGCGATGCCCTAGGCGTGGTGCCTAAAAACCGTCCGGCCACTATTGAGGCCATCCTCAAAATCACGGGCATCTCTCCAGAGGAGAAAGTGACGCACCGCAACAGTGAGGCTACCGTTCAGGAACTCCTGCATGACAAGGTGAACATCAACTTTTTGCCAGAGCGCGTGGTGAAAAAATATGCCGAGGTAGTGGAGCAGAACATTCCGGCTACTCGTATAGACTTACTGGACCTGCTCAGAATCTATCCGGTGAAAGACGCCGAGCAGTTCAAAGAGGTGCTGCAGATTCTGGAGCCTATTGCGCCGCGTCTGTATTCCATCTCTTCGTCGCTGGAAGCGCATTCCGGTGAGATCCACGTAACCGTAGCCCGGGATGAGTTCAGAATCAACGAAGAACTATTGTGCGGCCACTGCTCAGATTATCTGTCTGAATTGCCCGAGGGAACAAGCATTGAATTCTACATCCATAAAAACAACCAGTTCAAACTACCGGCCGCCGACAAAGACGTGATCATGATTGGGCCGGGCACAGGCGTAGCGCCGTTCCGCTCTTTCCTGGCCGAGCGCGATGCCACCGGAGCCGAGGGCCGCAACTGGCTGTTCTTCGGGGATCAGCACTTCACCACCGACTTCCTGTACCAAACCGAGATCCAGAGCTGGTACGAGACCGGTATCCTGACCCGCTTCAACGGTGCCTTCTCCCGCGACCAACAGGAGAAAGTGTACGTACAGCACAAGATGCTGGAAAACGCCGCTACGTTCTATGAGTGGCTTAATTCCGGTGCCTACGTATACGTGTGCGGCGCCAAAGAACCTATGAGCGTGGACGTGGAGAACACCTTGCTGCAGATCATTGGTTTAGGAGCCGGATCTTCACCAGAGGAAGCGGCCGTGTACCTGGAGCAGCTGAAGGAAGAAGGCCGCTACCTGAAGGATGTGTATTAGTGTCTCCTGCTTCAAGTTTTCAACCTGGAGCGACCATGACGCAAGTTTATAACTTGCGAAAGCACACAAAGCGTCCCCCTTTGAAGGGGGTAGGGGGATGACAAAGGCCTTTGAAGAACCATCTGCTATTCTCTAAATGACGAACCGAAGAATTCTCGGGAAACGACATGACCAGCAGAAGTAATCATCCCCCTACCCCCTTCAAAGGGGGACGAAAGAGTAACTCAAAGAACCTGTTTAGAGCCTTTTTTTTTGAAGAACAGGCTCTAAACGGAAATCAAAGAATCAAGGGCAGGAAACTTCCTGTTCCTCATAAAGACCAGTTCGGCATGTCAACTGAGAAAAAGAATTTATCTCCTATAGAGAAAATAAAAGAGGTCAGCCAAGGATTACGCGGAACTCTGAAAGAAAGCTTGAAAGACGAAATTACCGGGGCTATCCGTGAGGATGATACGGCGCTGGTGAAATTCCACGGCATGTACATGCAGGACGACCGTGACCGCCGTGAGGAGCGGGCGGCTAAGAAACTGGAGCGCCTGTATTCCTTCATGATCCGGTTGCGTCTGCCGGGCGGCTTCCTGACCCCAGAGCAATACATCGCCACGCACAACATCGCCGGGGAGAACTCTACGGGCGTTATCAAAATCACTACTCGCCAGACCCTGCAGTTGCACGGGATTGTTAAGTCCAAAACCAAGCCAACCATCAAGGCCTTCAACCAGGTGGGGCTGGATTCTATTGCCGCCTGCGGTGACGTGAACCGGAACGTGGTGGCCTCAGCTAACCCGCTGGAGTCTCCGCTGCACGACAGAATCTACCAATACGCCGATAGAATCAGTGAGTACCTCTTGCCCAAGACCCGCTCGTACTATGACGTGTGGCTGGACGAAGAGAAAATCTATGACCGCGTAGACGAGGAAGATCCGTTGTACCAGGACCGGTATCTGCCGCGTAAGTTCAAAATTGGGTTGGTGATTCCGCCTAACAATGATTCAGACGTGTTTGCGCAGGATCTGGGCCTCATCGCCATCATTGAGAACGATGAACTGAAAGGCTTCAACCTGGCTGTGGGCGGTGGTTTGTCGTTCACGCACGGAAACCCAGAAACGTATCCGCGTCTGGCTACAGAGATTGGTTTTGTGAGCACCGAGGAATCTGACGATAAGCTGTTCAAAGCTGTGTACGAAGTCTTGACGGTACAGCGTGACTTCGGGAACCGTGCTGACCGTAAACTGGCCCGCTTGAAGTACACCGTAGACAACATGACCCTGGAAGGTTTCCGGACAGAATTGGAAAAACGCACCGGATTCCCGCTGGAGCCTTCTCGTCCGTATGAACTGAAGACCCGCGTTGACCACTACGGCTGGGCGCAGAGCTACAACGGTCTGTGGCACTACACGGTGTTTGTGGAGAACGGCCGCGTGACCGATCTGGAAAACGGCGTAGCCCTGAAAACCGCGATGCTGGAGGTAGCCCAAACCGGCAAAGCCAACTACCGCTTCACCTGTAACCAGAACGTGATCCTCAGCGACATCACTGAGGAAAATAAAGCAGAGATAGAGCAGATTTTGGCCAAGCACAACGTGCTGCCGCATACCGCGGCGGCCTCATTGGTGCGCAAAAACTCCATGGCTTGCGTAGCGCTGCCTACGTGTCCGTTGGCCTTGGCCGAAGCACAGCGGTACTTGCCGGAACTGATCACCAAGATTGACGGCGTACTGGCCAACCACGGTCTGCAGGACGAAGAAATCATCATCAGAATGACCGGTTGCCCCAACGGTTGCGGCCGCTCGGTGCTGTCTGAGATCGGGTTTGTGGGCACCGCTCCGGGCCATTACAATCTGAACCTGGGCGGCGATGAACAAGGCCAGCGCCTGAACAAACTCTACAAAGAGAACCTGGACGAAGCCGCCATTCTGCAAGAACTGGATACCGTGTTCGGGCTTTTCAAGCAAAACCGCCTGGCCGGCGAGCGCTTCGGAGACTTTGCCTACCGTACACTGGTAAATTAAACCCATCTGCCTCTTTCTGCTGATTTTTAGCAGAAATACCAGAAAAAGGTTCTGCCTGTCAGAGATTTATGTTTTAGGGCTACTATGAGAAAAGTAGCCCTAAAACATGATTTAATAATCTGATACCTGATAGGTTTACTAGAGATTAAGCTTATATTTGAGTAAAGGGAAAAGTTTACTTCCTGTTGAAGAGAATAAGACGATGACCTCCATCACTACTAAGGAGCAAAACAACTTGTTCCCGGTTTTCCTGAAACTGGAGCAAATGCGCATTTTACTGGTGGGTGGTGGTAACGTTGGGTTGGAGAAACTGACGGCACTGCTGCAGAACTCCCCGGCTACCACTATCAAAGTGGTGGCCATCCAATTCAACGAGGCGGTACTGCAACTGGCGCAGGAGCACGACAACATCACGCTGGAGGCCAAACCCTTCACCCCGGAGGATGTGGCCGGAGCCGATATTGTGATTGTGGCCGTGAACGACCGCGAGGCCAGTCGGGCCATCAGCCTGGAGGCCAAGCGCCAGGGCAAACTAGTCAACGTAGCCGATACTCCTGATCTCTGTGATTTCTACCTCAGTTCTGTGGTGCGCAAGGGTAACCTCAAGATTGCCATCTCTACGAACGGGAAATCTCCCACCATGGCCAAGCGCCTGAAAGAAACCTTTAATGAAACGCTGCCCGAAGAGCTAGACGAGGTGTTGGATCAAATGCAGCAGATCAGAAACCAACTGGCCGGCGACTTTACCGCCAAGGTCAATCAACTTAATGACATCACCAAAGTGCTAGCTGTTAAAGATAAACCAGAAAACAAACCCACCCGACCGGAGAAACCCTGGAAGAAGATTGCCTACGGCGTTTTGCTGGCCTTCTTTTTTATGATTCTCGGCCGTCTGGCGTTTTCCGCCATCACGTTTGACCAGGTTACCTCCTTTGTCAATAACATTGAACCCATCTTCTACTGGATGGTGTTTGCGGGCTTTTTAGCCCAAATGGTAGACGGCGCCTTGGGCATGGGCTACGGCGTAACCAGTACCACCGTGTTGCTATCGTTGGGCGTGAATTTGCCTGCCATCAGCGGGAGCATCCATACCGCCGAGATCTTCTCCAGCGGGATGTCGGGCTTCAGCCACTACAAGTTCGGGAACGTGAACAAAAAGCTGTTCAAGGTGCTGTTGGTACCCGGGGTGATTGGAGCGATTGTGGGGGCCTGGCTTTTGGCTAAAGTAGGGGAGGAGCACGCCAACTACGTGCGGCCTATCCTGGCGGCCTATACCTTAATTTTAGGGATCCGCATCATCTACACCGCCTTTAAGAAGAATAAAGAACGGAAAAAGATCAAAAAGGCCGGGATTCTGGCCGGAGCCGGTGGCTTCCTTGATTCCTTTGGTGGGGGCGGATGGGGACCGTTGGTAACCAGCACGCTCATTGCCAAAGGCCGTACCCCGCGTTTCGTGATCGGGACGGTGAGTATCACGGAGTTCTTCGTGACCTTTGCCAGTGCGCTTACCTTCTTCTCAATGCTGGGCTTGAGTCACCTGCAGGTAATCATTGGTTTGGTGCTGGGCGGGCTGCTGGCGGCTCCCCTTGCGGCCAGGCTGGCCGGACGGTTGCCTATGAAAACCATGTTCATCGCCGTAGGCTCGCTGGTGATTATCTGGAGCCTCCGGATTCTGTTGAAAGCGGTAGGGCTGTTTTAGTAGGATTCAAAAGAAACCGGGCTGGAAAGGCCTTATAAAAACTGTAGAGACAAGGCACTGCCTTGTCTCTACGCATTTCTGATCCTTTCTATTTTCCGGGATGGGAGTTGGTCTGAATAAGGAAAGCTATCTGTCAGGAGACAAGCCAGTGCCTTGTCGCTACAGGATCGCTTTTGAGACCTGTGTCTCGTTTTGTATGCTGGCTAACCAATTGTTCAGGTGAGGGGAGATCTTCTCGCCTTCAATGATAAACCCATCGTGGCCGTAGTTAGAGTCAATTTCCACGTAATCGGCGTGGGGCAGGTGTTGGGCCAGGAACTTTTGCTCCTGCGTAGGGCATAGAATATCGCTGCTGATGCCAATGATGAGCGTTTTCTGGGCTGTTTTCTCTAAAACAGCCTCTAAACGCCCGCCTCGGCCACGGCCTAAATGGTGGCTGTCTAAGGCTTTGGTCAAGGTCCAGTAGCTGTAGGCGTTGAAACGAGCCACCAGCTTATCGCCCTGGTAGTTGAGGTAAGAAGAAACGCGGTAATTGTCTAGTTTTTCTGGGTCAGGATCGGTTTGGTTCTGGGCCAGTATCTGGTAGTTGCGGTAGGTGAGCATGCCTAAGGCGCGAGCCGCTTTCAGGCCTTTGTCACCGGCGGTTGGGCTGGGTTCGCCCCAGGTACCGTCGGCTTCCAGCATAAGGCGCTGGGTGGTGTGAATGCCAATGCCCCAGGTGCTTTCGGCGGCAGACGTAGCCAGCAGGAACAGGTTCTCCACTACTTCCGGCTCGGCAAAGGCCCACTCTAACACTTGAAAGCCGCCACAGCTGCCCCCGGCCAGAATCCGTATCTTCTCCAGGCCCAGGTGTTCACGCAAGAGGATGTGTGCCTTCACCATGTCACGGATGGTGACCTGCGGAAAAGACGAATAGTAAGGTTTCTGCGTTTCTGGGTTAATGCTCAGCGGACCAGTAGTGCCGTAGCAAGAACCTAAAATATTAGCGCAGATAATAAAATATCGGCTGGGGTCAAACGCTTTGTTCTCACCCACCAATCCGTTCCACCAGTCCAGCACGTCTGAATTAGCAGTCAAGGCATGGCAAATCCAGACCACATTGCTTTTATTTGCGTTCAGTTGACCGAACGTGTGGTAAGCGATGGTGATTTCTGGAAGTGATTGCCCTCCTTCTAACGCAAAAGGCTGGTTATATTGAAAATAATGCATGTAGTCTACTTTAATCTTACAAAGTAAAGGCCTACAGGCGTAAAACCGTAATAATTATGATAAGAATTGAGATGAACCGCGTGAGTGGAGATTACGGCTTTGAAGCCAGAGACGCGAACGGCCACGTCATCACCACCGATACCAGTATTGAAGGCGGCGGCACCAACTTTGGCGTACGCCCCATGCAGATGCTTCTGATGGCCCTGGGCGGCTGCAGCGGCATTGACGTAGTCATGATCCTGAAGAAGAAACGGCAGGAGGTGCAGGGCTTTAAACTGGATATCTCCGGCGAGCGGGAGGTAGGCACAGAACCCTCACTCTGGAAGAAAATCCACGTGGGGTTTGAGTTCCAGGGACCCATGGACCTGACCAAAGCCGAACGTGCCTGCCAGTTGTCTATGGAGAAATACTGTTCCGTAGCCGAGACTCTGCGCCGGGCCGGTGCCGAGATTACCTGGGAGGTGCGCATCACTGAGTAACAGTTGCTGAGTGCAGGAGTGTTTTGGGGCTGTTTGTAGTAAAATAAGCGCCAAACGCAGAAATGTAGTGGCGTTGCACAGTAACGCCGTGGCTCTATGCACCAACTCAGTCTCAAATCTGCCAGAAATTCTTTACTGCGGTGTTGCAGGGCCTGTTCTCCGGGAGGCGTTACTTTTTCATAGCACCACGGCGTTACGGTGTAACGCCGCTACAGGGATAGGCCAACCATTAGCACCTCAGCACATTAAAAAAATTAGCACATTAATCCATGGAATATCATCCACTTACCAAGGCCATCCGCATCCAGACCGAGCGCACCAACGAGATGGAGCACTCCACGCCCATGTTCCTGACCAGCAGTTTTCAGTTTGAGAACGCCGAGGACATGCGGGCGGCCTTCGCCGATGAAACCGATGATAATATCTACAGCCGGTTCAGTAACCCCACCGTACAGGAGTTCACCGATAAGATGGTGGCCCTGGAAGGCGCGGAGGCGGGCTACGCCACTGCCTCGGGTATGAGTGCCGTGTTCGCCTCTTTTATGGCCTTCCTGAAAGCCGGAGACCACTTGCTGGCCTGTAACTCCATCTTCGGGAGCACGCACACCATCATCACCAAATACCTGCCCAAATACGGCATTGAGTACACCTACGTGTCTGCTGACAAGCCCGAAGAGTGGGAAGCCGCCATCAGGCCCAACACCAAGATGCTGTACATTGAGACGCCCACCAACCCCGGGCTTGACATCATTGACCTGGAGGCGGCGGGCCAGCTTTGCAAAAAGCACAACCTCATCTATAACGTAGACAACTGTTTTGCTACGCCAGTGAACCAGCGCCCCATTGAGTTCGGCGCCGATCTGGTGGTGCATTCCGCCACCAAGTGGATTGATGGGCAAGGTCGCGTGTTGGGTGGCGTAGTAGTGGGCAAGAAAGAGCTCATCAAAGAGGTGTACCTGTTCTGCCGCAGCTCGGGTCCGGCTTTGTCGCCGTTCAACGCGTGGGTTCTGAGCAAGAGCCTGGAGACGCTGGACGTACGCATGGAGCGTCACGCGGCCAACGCGCTCTCCATTGCCACCAAGCTGCAGGACCATCCGAAACTCTCTTGGGTGAAGTATCCGTTCCTTCCCTCGCACCCCAAGTCTGAGATTGCGAAAAAACAGATGCAAAACGGCGGCGGCTTGTTCTGTTTCGAGCTGAAAGGCGGCCTGGAAAGCGGGCGCAAATTCCTGGACAGCCTCCAGTTGATGTCGCTCACCGCCAACTTGGGCGATACCCGCAGCATCGCCTCGCACCCCGCCAGCACCACCCACGCCAAACTCACCGAGGAAGAACGCCAGGCCGTGAGCATCACACCAGGCCTCATCAGAATCTCCGTGGGCCTGGAGTATGCCGATGATATCCTGAACGATATTCTGCAAGCGCTGGAACAGTGCTGAGATTAGAGATTAGGAATTAGGTGTTGACAAAAGCGAATCGGGGCTGTTTTTCAGAAAACAGCCCCGATTCGCTTTTTTTGTTTTTTTAGATTTCTGGCGCGAGTCTAAAGACTCGTGACGTGGGATGATGCGAGTCTCCAGACTCGCCGGGAACCACAAGCTAAAAGGACCTTTCTATGGCGCGGATTTACTTCCGGGCCTAACAAAACAAGTGCGCATCTTATAAAAGGCACGGAAGTAAATCCGCGCCATAGTTAGCCATAAGTTTCTCATCACCGCCTGTTTCGCTGCTCTGCAGCGAGGATAGTCAGAGACTATCCATCATCCGGAAGGCACGAGTCTTTAGACTCGCGCCAGCGGAAAGCAAACGCATCCCTGTTTTGGAGCTACTTTTCCTATAAAAGCCTGAAATCAGAAGGGACTAAAAACTTCTCACAATGCTGTTGTGCAGGCCGTTGGTACTCCAGTAACCGCTGGCAATGATGCGGCGGATGGTGTAGAGTGGGTCTTGCTCATCTCGTTTGGTGGCCAGGATGTAGGCAGCTTTGAAGCCGCGTTTCTTCAGTTCTGGAATGGCCTCCGATCTCCACAGTCCGAAAGGATACGCGAAGTATTCCACCGGTTTGCCGGTGATGGCTTCCAGCTGTTTGGTGGGTTTTTCAATCTGGGTGATCCAATCTTTCTCCTGGTACTTCTTCACGTTGTGGTGGTCATAGGTGTGGGAGCCTATCACGTGCCCAGCGTCTGACAGCTCTTTGATCTGCTCTTTGGTCATGTAATTGGGCCGGCCAATGGAAACGGTCATGATGAAGAAGACCGCTTTGAAACCGTACTTGTCCAGCTCGGGCTTGGCCACGGTGTATTGGTCCAGCTTGGTGTCATCAAAGGTGAGCATGATGGGCTTGGAAGGGAGCGGGGTGCCTTTGGTGAGGTAGTCCTGCAGTTGATCGGGCAGGATGGTGTGGTAACCGCTATCGGCCAGCATTTTCATCTGGGCTCTGAAATCGGCAGGTTTCACAATGTAGTCTTTTCCCACTTTCCCATCGCGGGAGGTCCATTCCCTTATCTGGTGGTAGCACAGAATGGGCACCTGCTTGCGGCTGAGGATGGTGGCGGCCGTGGCTGTCTCGGTTTCAGCGATGGGGTTTGATTCTGTCTTGACGGAAACCGGCTCAGCGTTGCTTTGGACCTTAGCTGCGGCGGCTACTGCTGGGGTGGAAGAGGCGTTAACTTGTTCTGCTTTTTGCTCCGGTGAGGAACAGGAGAAAAGTGCGAGGCTAAAAGCGGCAGCCAAAAAGTATCTGCCACCAATGTTGAGAAAAGGCATATAGTAGATCAGGAATTCAATGCTAACAGGGTAAAAGAAGTTAGTTGTGGAGAGACAGCTTCTTTGGGCACCTTCCACCAACTTCACCTTGTAATCTACTGATTTCTGAGATCAGCAGCACTGGTTTCAGGCTTGTTTGCCAGAAAATAAGCTAAAAACAGGAAGAATCCCTTTCTAAAACTAATACTAGCGCATGCACCAACAAAAAAGGGCTCCACGTGCGTGGAGCCCTTTTGGAGGACTGATGTATAGTAAACTTAAGCAAGTTTCACATTCACAGCGTTTAGGCCTTTGCGTCCTTCTTTCAGGTCAAAGGTTACTTCATCGTTTTCTCTGATTTCGTCCACCAGGTTAGACACGTGCACGAAATACTCCTCATTGGAGTCAGCGTCTTTAATGAAACCAAAACCTTTGGTGTCATTAAAGAATTTTACTTTACCGTTTTTCATTAAAAGTGATAATAAAAGAAAAACTAAAGGTAAGTATTAAAATCCATAGTCTCTCCTTTTGCCGAATTTATTTACAAATTCTTAAACCAGGGAGCCCCTTTATGTTAGAAAGCTAATGGCAGAAAAGCGGGCCATAACAGGATAGCAGAATACCCTAAAGTATTGAAAGAGCATGCCTGTAGGTTTAGAATTCAGCGCTGCTTAGTACCTTGCCGGCAGATGGTTTGGCTCAGAACCTTTAACTAGCCGGCGGCCCTTAGGCAAGGCCGCTTCAGGAGGCTGGCTCACAAATGAACACATACATGGCACCAGAAACACAAGAAAAGATAAGAGTAGGACTAATTGGCTTCGGGATGGCGGGGCAGATTTTCCATGCGCCCTTCCTGCACGTGGTAGAAGGATTTGACTTGGTTAAAATCAGGGAAACCCGGGAGCCAAATATTCAACTGGCCCAGAGCCGGTACCCGCAGGCGCAGATCACCAGCCAGGCCGATGACATCATCCAGGATGAAGCCATTGATCTGGTGGTGGTAGCCACGCCCAACAGTTCGCATTATGATCTAGCGAAAAAAGCGCTGCTAGCGGGCAAACACGTAGTGGTGGAGAAGCCGTTTACAGCTACATCGGCGGAAGCCGAGGAACTGATTCAGCTAGCCAAAGAGCAGCAGAAAGTACTCACCGTTTACCACAACCGGCGTTGGGACAGCGACTTTAAAACAGTGCAGAAAGTGGTGCAGCAGGGCTTGTTAGGCAACCTGGTGGAGTATAAAGCCCATTTTGACCGCTTCCGGCCCAACCTGAAAGGCAACACCTGGAAAGAGGAAGCAGCGCCGGGCTCTGGGATTGTCTTTGACTTAGGTTCTCACCTGATTGACCAGGCGTTGGTGCTGTTTGGGACGCCGCAGGAAATCTCCGCCGATGTGCGCATTCAGCGGCCCAGCAGTCCGGTGATTGATAAGTTTGAGGCTACGCTGTTTTATGATTCTCTGAAAGTCACTTTATCGGCAGGGGTATTGGTACGGGAACCTAGCCCGCGCTATACCTTGCACGGCGACAAAGGCTCTTTCCTGAAATACGGCCTAGACGTGCAGGAAAAAGCGCTGAACGATGGCTTGCTGCCGCACACCACCCCTAATTGGGGCGTGGAACCAGAATCCATCTGGGGCCATCTGAACACCGAGCACCAAGGCTTGCACTTCATTGGCAAACTAGAAAGCGAAGCCGGGCACTACCGCAGTTTCTATGACAACGTGTACGGTGCTATCACCGGCCAGACCGAGTTGGCCGTAAAACCAGAGCAGGCCCGCGATGTGATAAAAGTGGTGGAACTCATCATGCAAAGCAGCCAGGAAAAGAGAACCCTGCCATTTGCCTAAACTGATTGGAGCCATTTCCTGGCCGTTTTTCTGAAATCGGCCTGAAAACAGGGATAAAGGAGGAGCCCGCTGCCAGTTAAGCAGCGGGCTCCTTGTTTATTGCTTATAAATCGAAAGCGGTGGGGCTCAGGACTTCGGAAGAAATTAAATCTTCACGAACTCTACCCGGCGGTTATTGGCTTTGGCTTCGGCGGTGGCGGCCTTGGTGATAGGCATCGATTCTCCCAGTCCTTTTGCTTTCAGACGATCGGCGGAGATGCCCTGGCTGATGAGGTAAGCTTTCACAGACTCGGCTCTTTGCTGGCTGAGTTTCAGGTTAGAGGCATCGTCGCCGTCGCTGTCGGTGTGGCCATCCACGCTGAATTTAAGGGTAGGCTGCTCCTGCATGAGCTTAGCGATGCTGTTCAACGTTCCCGCTGATTCTGGGCGGATATCGGCTTTGTTGGTGTCAAACTTCACGCCGTAAGTCACAATCTTGCCGGTAGCCAGCACCTGGTCATAGAGCTTTTTGCCGCCCTCGGCAATGAACACGTTCTTGATCATGGTATTTCCCTCTACGCGTCTGTCTACCTTCACTTTCATATTGACTGGTTTGCCCACCACATTGGGGATGTTGATCAGCCTATGCTGGTCCAGGTACACTTTCATGCTTCGTTTGTTGAAGGCGATGGAAACGTGGCGCCATTGGTTTTTGGTGCCGGCTGCCTCCAACTCAGCAGATTTTGACCCGAATTTGCTGAAATGAACGCCTTCCGCGGAAACAATGATGGGGTCCCAGAACATGCCGTGGGTAGCCTCGTTGTACTTGTTGAGTTCTTCCACGAAATAGATCTCGTAGTTTATGTTGGGGTTGTCTGAGTCAAAGTACAGGTCCATCTCCACGGTGAAGGTTTCGGGTAACCAGTTTTCGGTCTTCATGAGCGGACTGATGGCGCTGCCGTTGCTTACAAGGTTGATGACGTCTGTCCCGCCAAAAGAAGCAACCTCAGCATTGCCGTTTTTCAGGTCCCAACGCGAGGGGAACTCACCGTTTTCCTCGCCTTTCAGGTTATCAGAGAACAGCACCTTGTCACCGGGTACAAAATCATATTTGCTCCAGACCTTGGCCTTGGTTTCGGTTCCTGCATCTTCTGCCGGTGATTCCTCTGCAGAGGCTTCCTCGCTTTCCTTGGCCTCGGGTTTGGCCTTTTTGCCAGTAGCTACCTGATCTGCCGTCTTGTTGATTTTGGCATCGATTTTCTCGTTGACTTTGTTTTTGAGCTTGTCCGCGATGTTGAACTGGGCCTGGGCCGGAAGTGTGAGCAGAGAAAGAACCAATGCTCCTCCAAGGAAAGAAAGTTTAGAAGTCATAGATGTAAGGGGTATAGGTGAGTGATGTAGTTGCGCAGGTATTAGACGAAACCAATAGCGCATTTGACTATTGCTATACCCCTAGACAGCTAACACAGGCGGTACCCCTACGGCTCCAGGGATGGGTTGTGAAATGAGAGGGCCTTTAAGGCAGAGTTCCCCTTTAAAGAAAGCAGGTTCTCGCGTTTCAGGCGTGTTTTCTGAATTTTAGCTTAAAAAGAGAGAATTTGGTTGTGCGTGAAGCTGCCATTAAGGAGAGGACAGAACTCACCAGCCTTCTTTGAACCCGTGTCTGAGGGCATTTTCGTACTTCTCCATATTAAACTTGTACAGGTTGGGGGCTTTGTGCGCGCCTCCTTTTCTGGGTTCCTCCAGTTTGTCCAGTATGTCATAGGCCAGCATCTTCCGGTAGAAGTTTCCGCGGTTCAGCTTTTTGCCCAGAATGATTTCATACAGTTTTTGCAGCTCTGGCATGGTGAACTCAGCGGGCAGCAGATTGTACCCGATGGGTTTGTAGTTCAGTTGCCTTCTTAAGGTTTCCAGCGCTTCCAGAAGGATCTTCTGGTGGTCCATCATCAGGGCTGGCAGATTTTCAATATCCTTCCATTCGCAGGCGCTGGAGAGTTCATCTGGCACAGGAATTACCTCTGTGTAGTCTACCAGCGCATAGAACCCAACAGAGATAAAGCGCTGTTTGTGCCACAGCGTGTCTGGATACTCCTGGAAGAAGTCCTCAGAGCGGTTCAGCTCAGAAAAGACACTGAACTGCTGAAGGAAAATGTCTTCGGCCCCGGTTCGTTCCTGCAGAATGCGGGCGGCGGCTTGGTTCATGTCCTCGTGCTTGCCCATGTAGCCGCCAGGCAATCCCCATCGGTCCTGGTCTTTCACCTTCAACAGCAGAACCTTAAGGGTGGCATCATGAAACCCAAAAACTACGCAGTCTATGGAGATATGCGGTATGTAATCCTGCCAGTACAAAGCAGATTTCTGCTCCAGTAAACTTCTCAAGTCTCCCTGGTTCTCCATGAGGGTTATAGTAGGATTCACAATTTGCTGATTTTGGTCAAGGGCCTTCCGAACCGTTCAGGGGATAACGGTTGCTTGAAGTTACTGCCGGAAGTTGGTACTTACAACGGGTGGGTAGGCGCTCTTTCTGTTCCTACCATCTGTTCTGAGGCAGTTTTCCGCAAAACAGGCGTAAAACAAAAAAGCCCTCTTGCAGATGCAAGAGGGCTTTTCTATAGATAAGTTATGCTTAGTTCTCTGAGTTGCCGTAGCGCTTGCGCTCGTTCTCGTCTAAGTAAATCTTACGCATTCTGATGCTCTTAGGAGTTACTTCCAGGTACTCATCCTTCTGGATGTATTCCATGGCTTCTTCCAGGGAGAACACTTTCTTAGGCGCAATCTTCACGTTGTCATCAGAACCGGAGGCACGCATGTTGGTCAGTTTCTTTCCTTTCTGGATGTTCACCACCAGGTCATTGCCCCGGCTGTGCTCGCCAATTACCTGACCCATGTACACATCTTCACCCGGCTCCACGAAGAAGATACCGCGGTCTTGCAGTTTGTCAATGGAGTAGGCCGTTCCTGGGCCCGTTTCCATGGCAATCAAAGAACCGGCAATACGGCCTGGGATAGTACCTTTGAACGGCTCATACTGCAGGAAGCGGTGGTTCATGATGGCCTCACCGGCAGTGGCGGTCAAGACGTTGTTACGCAGACCAATCAAGCCGCGGGCCGGGATGTTGAACTCCAGGTGCTGCAGGTCGCCTTTCGGCTCCATGATGGTCAGTTCGCCTTTGCGCATGGTTACCAGTTCAATTACTTTACCAGCGGTTTCTTCTGGCACGTCCACTACCAGGTGCTCTACCGGCTCGTGTTTTTGGCCGTCAATTTCTTTGAAGATAACCTGTGGCTGACCTACCTGTAACTCGTAGCCTTCACGACGCATGGTCTCAATCAACACAGACAAGTGCAGAATACCACGGCCGTACACCAGGAACTGGTCTTCACGGTCGGTCTCGTCTACGCGCAGGGCCAGGTTTTTCTCGGTTTCTTTGAACAGACGGTCGCGCAGGTGACGGGAAGTCACAAACTTACCTTCTTTCCCGAAGAACGGAGAGTTGTTGATGGTGAAGAGCATGTTCATGGTTGGCTCATCAATGGCGATGCGGTCCATCGGCTCTGGGTTCTCGAAATCAGCCAGGGTATCGCCAATGTCAAAGCCTTCAATACCGGTCACGGCGCAGATCTCACCGGCGGCTACTTCGGCCACCTTCACTTTGCCAAGACCTTCAAATACCTGAAGTTCTTTGATCTTCACTTTCTTGATAGAACCATCGCGCTTGCAAAGGCTCATGTTGGCTCCCTCTTTCAGGACACCGCGGTGCACGCGCCCAATGGCGATACGGCCCACGAAAGAAGAGTAATCCAGAGAGGTTACCTGCATCTGCGGCGTACCTTCACGGAACGGGGCAGGAGGGATCACCTCAATAATAGCATCCAATAAAGGAGTGATGTCTTCGGTTGGCTGCATCCAGTCGCGGCTCATCCAGCCTTGCTTGCTGGAGCCGTACAGGGTCACGAAGTCCAGCTGGTCTTCAGTGGCATCCAGGTTGAACATGAGGTCAAATACAGACTCATGCACCTCGTCTGGGCGGCAGTTCTCTTTGTCTACTTTATTTACTACCACAATTGGCTTAAGGCCCAACTGGATAGCTTTTCCTAGCACGAAACGGGTCTGGGGCATAGGACCTTCAAAGGCGTCCACCAGCAACAGAACCCCATCGGCCATCTTCAATACACGCTCTACTTCCCCTCCAAAGTCGGCGTGACCAGGAGTATCGATGATGTTGATTTTAACATCTTTGTACCGAACGGACACGTTTTTGGAAACGATGGTAATGCCGCGTTCCCGCTCCAGGTCGTTGTTGTCCAGGATCAGGTCGTCAAACTGTTGGTGTGCGTCAAAAATCTTTGAAGCATGGATGATTTTGTCTACCAACGTGGTTTTACCGTGGTCCACGTGGGCAATAATCGCGATGTTGCGGATATTTTGCATTAGAGGTTATTTTCAGGCCGCAAAGGTAAGGTTTTTCTTAGGCTTTTCTATACTTATTCTGAAAAACCCCTTTTGCCCAACCACTTACGGGTAATTGCTTAAGGTATAAAACACCTGTAAGGGTAGGCTAAGTTCCGGGGAGGTTCTATTCTCTTGGAGAAGATATTTTCAAGGAACGGCTTGCTATTCTCCCCAACAATCATTAGTTTTTCTATGGCTTTTATAAGCTGTTTTCTCGTATACAAGAGGGTAGGACTGATTACCGCAATATTCTAATTTGCCTAAGATGAAGTACTTAGGCGTTCTTACCAATAGTCCTATATCCAGTGAACTGTTGTTGCCCCAATGCTGAGCGTGTAATTTTTTCTTTACACCAGGTGAATTACTGACTATCAGAAAAGTCAATATTGTATTAAAACGTTTGGATTTCCTTTGCGTAATGAGCGCATCTGAACGTACCTTTACCTTACAATATTTCAGTCTGCGGAGGGGAGAGGCGTTTGAAAAAAGGCGTGGAAGAATCCACGACCTACTGTATCTATCTACATCTTTTTATACCCATATTGTATGCCCCTAACCTCGGAGAAAACCGGTTATTCCCCCTCTCTTTCGCCAATTTACCAGGAAAGGATAAACTGGCTGCAGCAGGAACTACGCCCGCACCGCGAAGCGCTCATGCAGCACCCACTGTATGAGTCTATTTATGATCTGGCAGACCTGCGGGTTTTCATGGAGAGCCACATCTTTGCCGTCTGGGATTTCATGAGCCTGCTGAAAAGCCTGCAGCGCCACTTAACCTGTGTGGATGTACCCTGGACCCCGCACGGCAGCCCCTCTAACCGCAGGCTCATCAATGAGATTGTGCTGGAGGAAGAAACCGATGTAGACCCTGAAGGCAACCCCATCAGCCACTTTGAACTGTATGTACGGGCTATGGAAGAGTGCGGCGCCGATACCCGCCTGATCCATGAGTTCATGGCCGGTTTGCACCAGGGCAAATCTGTGTTCACCCAATTAGAGAACCTGCCGGTGCCGGGCAACACCCGTGATTTCGTGAAGCACACCTTCCAAATCATCCAGAGCGGGCAACCGCACCGCATTGCCGCCGCATTCACCTTTGGCCGCGAGGATGTGATCCCGGATATGTTCCGTTGCCTCATCGGT
Organism: Sabulibacter ruber; assembly: GCF_017355955.1. GTDB lineage: Bacteria > Bacteroidota > Bacteroidia > Cytophagales > Hymenobacteraceae > Nibribacter > Nibribacter ruber_A. The sequence continues at coordinate 187,590 of NZ_JAFFID010000004.1, forward strand.
GACCTGAACCGCCGCTACCCCGGTACCCTGGACACCTTCCAGTACTATATGGACCGCCACATTCAGCTGGATGACGAGATTCACTCGCCGCTGGCCATGAAAATGGTGTCTGAACTGTGCGGCGATGACGAGCACAAGTGGGAAGAATGCCGCGAGGAAGCCGTGGCCTGCCAGCGCATGCGCCTGCACCTGTGGGATGGTATTTTGGCTAAGATCAAACGCCACTAGGCTTTAAATCCTTTGCCCGTGTGTTGACGTACTGGTAAGCACAGACCTTAACACATACAACTATGGATTTAGAGAACCTGAGCTCCAACAGCGAGAATATAGAGAACACCGGTTACCTTATATTAAAGGCCTTCAAAGTGAAAGGCACGCAGGCCGAGGAAGTACTGGGTTGGGACGAGATTTATCCTTTCCTGCACCAGGAAGACGATAAACTCCACTACCGCGATGTGCAGAAACGCGCCGAGGAACACTTGCGCAACCAAGGCTATGCCACCCCAGACCCCGCCGGTCTGCGGCTGACTCCGGTAGGCTACAAAGCCGTGCAGGAACTGGAAGATGAGGACTTAAGCCAAAGCAACGCCCGTTAACCAGAAAAGCCATGCAGACGTTTTGGAGGAGATTTTGGGAAAGAGGGCGGAAAACGGCTGTCATGTTTCTTTGCCCATTGGCGTGCAGTTTGTGGGTGGCAGCCTGCACCTCGGCCCGCGACAATCCGGCCTTGGAAGTAGCAGAGCCGCAGCGTACGTACCGGGCCACGCCCACCGTGCAGGAAATGAACCAGCAGGCCAGTCACGTGAACCGGAAACTGAACATAGAGGACCGGAATCCTAACTCGCCGGGAAACCACACACCTGCCATGCGCAGCCAGAAAATTCTGCCGGGGCGGCAACCGGTAGCGCCAGACACCATCCGGCGCCCAGCCATGCCCCCCAGGGTAAACACCACCGGCGGAGAACAATAGAACCTGTTTTCACGGCATATTCTGAAAAACACCCAGAAAACGCCGCTTCTCTCGTGCATGTGCACGGAAGAAGCGGCGTTTTTGCTTTAGGCTGCTGGTAGGTTAAATAGAATTCGGCAAGGCCATTGATGCTTTGGTTACACACTTAGCAGTTCTGTTAAGATCAGGTTAAAAAGCCTCTGAAGTTCAACTTAGATAACCAACTTCCTGAAAGCTAGTACACTACTTTAAGCTCGGGCTTAGTTGAGGCTAACCGTAAACTCCTGCTAAGGTGGAGATTCTGATTTCAGGCTGTTTTTGGCAAAGCAGGCCCGAAACGTGCCAGTAAGCCCTTGCCCTGGCAACACGCCCACCAATGAGTACCTATTTACTATATTTGCAGCATAACCTATACAACATGGCTGAAACCACCTATCCACAAAGATATACCCTTACCGCGGCGCTGCCCTACGCCAACGGTCCCGTGCACATTGGGCACCTGGCCGGCGTGTACATTCCCGCCGATATCTACGCCCGTTACCTGCGCTCGCGCGGCCGTGATGTGAAGTTTGTCTGCGGCTCAGATGAGCACGGCGTTCCTATCACCATTCGGGCCAAAAAAGAAGGCATCACGCCACAGCAGGCCGTGGACAAGTACCACGAGCTGATCAAGAAATCCTTCGCCGATTTCAACATCTCCTTTGATATCTATTCCCGCACCTCGTCGCAGACACACCGCGAGGTGTCTTCCGGTTTCTTCCTGAAACTCTACAACGAGGGCAAGTTTATTGAGCAGACCACCCAGCAGTACTATGACGAGAAAGCCCAGCAGTTCCTCGCCGACCGCTACATTGTGGGTACCTGCCCCAAGTGCGGCAACGAGAACGCCTACGGCGACCAGTGCGAAAGCTGCGGAACCTCTTTGAACGCCACTGACCTGATCAACCCGAAAAGCACCCTGAGCGGCGAGCCGCCCGTGCTGCGCGATACCAAGCACTGGTACCTGCCGCTGGACCAATACGAGGCCTGGCTGCGCGAGTGGATTGTGGATGGCCACAAGAATGACTGGAAAACGAACGTGTACGGCCAGTGCAAAAGCTGGATCGATCAAGGATTGCAGCCCCGCGCCGTAACCCGTGACCTGGACTGGGGCGTGCCCGTGCCGGTAGAAGGTGCCGAGGGAAAAGTGCTCTACGTGTGGTTTGATGCGCCTATTGGCTATATCTCCGCTACCAAAGACCTCACGCCGGACTGGGAAACCTACTGGAAAGACCAGGGCACCAAGTTGGTGCACTTCATAGGGAAGGACAACATTGTTTTCCACTGCATCATCTTCCCGGCCATGCTCAAGGCCCACGGAGATTACGTGCTCCCCGACAACGTGCCCGCCAACGAGTTCCTGAACCTGGAAGGCAACAAAATCTCCACCTCCCGCAACTGGGCGGTGTGGCTGCACGAGTACCTGGAAGAACTGCCCGGCAAAGCCGATGTATTGCGTTACGTGCTTTGCGCCAATGCTCCCGAGACCAAAGACAACGACTTCACCTGGAAAGATTTCCAGGCCCGCAACAACAACGAACTGCTGGCCATCTTCGGGAACTTCATCAACCGGGTGGTGGTGCTCACCAATAAATACTACAAAGGAAAAGTTCCTAGTCGCCAAGCCGTATTAGACCCAATTGATGTAGCTATAATAACTGAGCTTGAAGGATATCCAGAATCAATTGCTGCCTCCCTTGAGAAGTACCGTTTCAAGGAAGCCTTGGGTGAGTTGATGAACCTGGCGCGCCTGGGTAACAAATACCTCGCAGACACCGAGCCTTGGAAACTGATCAAGACCGATGCCGCCCGCGTAGAAACCATCATGAACATCGCGTTGCAGATCTCAGCTAGCCTGACCATCTTGTCTGAGCCGTTCTTGCCGGAAACGGCCGGTAAACTGGCAGCCATGCTGAACTACACGCCGGGCAAGTGGGACGAGGCGGGTTCACCTGATCTCATTCCTTCGGGGCACACCATCGGCGAAGCCGCGTTGCTGTTTGAGAAGATTGAGGATGCCGTGATTGAGGCGCAGGTGCAGAAACTGCTTAATACCAAAAAGGAGAACGAGCTGGCGAATGCCGTGGCGGCGCCATCAAAGGAGAACATCAACTTCGATGATTTCTCCAAGATCGATATCCGCATTGGGACCATCCTGGAAGCTGAGAAAGTGGCCAAAACCAAGAAGCTACTGAAGCTGAAAGTAGACACCGGCATTGACCAGCGTACCATTGTGAGCGGCATTGCCGAGCACTTCAACCCCGAGGAAATCATCGGGCAGCAGGTGAGCGTGCTAGTGAATCTGGCGCCGCGCGAGATCAAAGGCATTGTGAGCCAGGGCATGCTCCTGATGGCCGAAAACGCCGACGGATCTCTGGCTTTTATGCAGCCATCCAAGCCAATTGTGAACGGCGGTGGAGTCTCTTAGTAAATAGGAAATATATTAAGCGTTTCAGGCTTTCTTTGCCAGAAACACGCTTAAAACAGAAGCTAAACAAAAAGCCTCGCTGATTACGTCAGCGAGGCTTTTTGTTTAGTCATCATCCCGTAGGCTGAAGTGGTGTTGAAATTCTTTCGGAATAAGGGCCGGCCGTTGCGTAATCTCGTGGTAACAGATGGCATCCTGGGCGTAGTAGTGGATCACCATGCTTTTACGGGTAGCCGCCGGGTTAAGGATAGGGCAGCCGCCGTGCAGCAGGTTTGCATGCCAGACAAACACATCGCCTTTCCTGGCATAGAATATCTCTTGCTCCAGCTGTTTCTCCTGGATGATTTCGCTGATGCGTTTCTCATAGTTAGGATACGCATGATCCCCGATTCTGAGAGCAGAGCTGCCGCTGTTAAAATCGGGGTTCAGGACATAGGGTAATTTATGGCTGCCCGGGTAGTAGAACAAGGGGCCATTCTCTGGGGTAATGTCTTCCAGGGCAATCCAGGCGGCTACCAGATATCCCAACGGATAAGTGGTCATGTGAATGGAGTCTGAATGGGCTTTTTGTTCGCTGCCTTTGAGAAAATTGATGCTTTGAAACGGAATTACTTTTTTCCCTAGCAGAAACTCCAGTACGTGCAGGAGCTCGGGTTTATGCACTACATCGCCTATCACTTTTGACTGCCGAAAGGCGAACATGATTTTGCGTTTGGTGTAGTTGAAGTCTACCTCTTTGCGCTGCAGCATCTTGTCAATTTCCTGATTGATGCTGTCTACGGAGCTCTCAGGTAAAAACTTGTCCAGGATAAGATAACCCTTGTCAGGCCATTGTTGCAACTGCTCCCGTACGGGTGCCGGGAAAGAGCTTAACTGTGGGTGAGAAGCCAGTTGCTGCGATGCCGCAGGGCGGTCTAGCCAAGGGCCGGGCTGAGGCGGCAGTTTTGCAAAATCAACACTGGAAACGGGAGCATAGATAGGCTTCTTTACCCCAAATTTTTTATAGATAGCCCGGTTGTGCTTTAACTCTGGGAGGTGCAGCAGGTTATTGACAATGTAAACGGCCTTTAACGTCCGCAGAAAGCCTGTGTATTTCTGGAGAAGCTTCTTCATAAACTACAATGAATACGAAAGATATGCTTTTTACCCAAATACAGGCTAGTCATAGGGGCCGATGGCTGCAGGAAAGGCTTCTATATGGTTTCTGCTTTACACCCGTGCCTGCACCAGTTACTCACCAAATATAAGCAGGTCTTTGCGCTTGAAGGCCCGCCGCTTATTCTTCAATAAACGATTCGCCTTTCACCGGAAACAAGCTGTCTACCACGTTTATAAGGCGGGTTCTGGTGTTTTTAGGGCGTTTCAGCAAAGCAAGCGATTTAAAGTTGAACTGCTGTAAGCGGGCAATGTCCTGGTCAAGAGATAAGCCCTGCAGATGAGACTCCATGAAGAACTGATTGATGCACTCATTCCATTCGTCTTTGTTGCCCCAGTAATGCGCAATCCAGGGCTTGGCTTCGCAGAGTTCGTAGGTTTCTTCCAGCGCAACCGAAAGGGCAAATTGCTCAATGAGCCGGGGAGTTACCTTTTGGGCGCACAGCGTGTCACAGATCTGGAGGGCCAGTTGAATCGCCTCCAGGTTCTTCTGGGCTGGCAGAGTAACCACCCCTGCGTTCCACATGTGGTGGTTTTCAGTGATCTGCAGGTTGCCAATGTTCAGGCCTTTTACCTGGCTCCACATCCGTTTATCGGTTTTGCTTTTCAGCTCAGAGAGCTTGCCTTCGCACAGGTGCATGAACGCTTTTCCGGCGGCTAACTCGGAACACAACTCCTCGGGATTGCGGTACAGGAACACATCAGAATCTAAGTACATTACCGACTGGTCTGGGTGTTGCTGCACCAGTTGCTCAATGGCTTTGATCTTGACGCGCCAGAAGAAGTTGTGCGGCCCTTTCCATTGGGTGAGCTGCTCTGGGGTGGCGGTCACTACCTGTACATGGTCTTGCAGATGCTGGTACAGGTTTGGGTAGTCTGTGTAGACGTAGATACGATGCTGCTCCTTCAGGTACGGCAAAAAAGACAAGATCGCGAAGTTTGCCTGGAAGTGGTTCTTGATGTTAGGACCGAATGTAAGGAACAGAAGATTCATGCAAGGGCGCCTGATTAAAAGAAAAGGCTATTTAGAGATACGGCGGAAGGAGTTATTTGGCTAAACCAGACGTTTGCGGTTTTCTGTTTTGAGACGATTCTTTGAAAAACAGCGCCAAAACGATTTCAGGCTATGGAGAGGACTATCTTGCCGATGTGCTCACTGCTTTCCATAAGGGCGTGGGCCTGGGCTGCCTCTTGCAGAGAGAAGGTTTGGTAGATTACCGGTCTGAATTTACCCGCCTCCAGCAAAGGCCACACGTGTTTTTCTATGTCAGCGGTAAGGAGCGCTTTGAACTCAGCGTCTCTGGGGCGCAGGGTACTACCGCTAATAGAAAGCCGTTTCTGCATGACCTGCATTACGTTGAACTCGCCTTTGGCACCCTGCATCGCGTTGATGAATACTAACTGACCATCGGGTTTGAGCAGGTTCAGGTTCTTAGGGATGTAGTTGCCGCCCACCATGTCCAGAACTACGTCTACGCCTTCGGTTTTCAGGATTTCTTCAAAGTCCTCGGTTTTGTAGTTGATACAGCGTTCAGCGCCTAAGGCTTCGCAGGCGGCGCATTTCTCCGGGCTACCGGCGGTGGCGAACACGCGGGCTCCCCACGCTTTCGCCAACTGAATGGCCGTAATCCCGATGCCGCTGCTTCCGCCGTGTACCAGTAGGGACTCTCCGGGCTGTAACTTGCCCCGCTGAAAGACATTGTGCCAAACCGTGAAAACAGTCTCAGGCAGCGAGGCCGCTTCCTCAAAACTCCAGCCAGAAGGAACCGGAAGACAGTGCCGGGCATCTACCACCGCGTACTCGGCGTAGCCGCCGCCGGGCAGCAGAGCACAGACAGCGTCACCTAATTGCCATCGCTGTACCTCGTCTCCACAGGCCTCTATTATACCCGCCACTTCCAGACCCGGAATATCCACGGGAGCACCGGCAGGAGGAGGGTAGTTCCCCTTGCGTTGTGCCACATCGGGGCGGTTGATACCCGCGGCTTTTACCTTGATGAGAACCTGCTGCGCCGTTGACGAAGGCATGTCTTTCTCCTGTACCTGCAAAACGTCTGGGGCACCGGGCGTGGTAATCACTACTGCTTTCATGCAAATGGCTGATGGGTGGTCTGAGGCAATACCTTCCTTTTCAGGATTTGGTTACTTACAATTCCAGGGAAAAGGGCACTAAAACAAACCACTCCATTTCCGGGCTTCTTTAGAGAAATCGGCCCGGAAATGGAGCGGTTGAAAGTTGAGAGATATGGCCTATTTCACCCCAAGAAACGCGGGAATCACCTGCACATATACCGGCGAAGGCAGTTCAGTAGAGTGGCCGGTGTAGGTCAGTTTTCCGGTTTGGGTGTCCACTTTGAAGGTGGTGATGTTGTTGGAGCGTTGGTTGGCCACCAGCATGGTTTTGCCCGAAGGACTCAGCGTAAAATTGCGCGGCCAGTTGCCCTGAACGCTCACGTGCTGCACCAGGGTGAGCTTGTTGGTATCTTGGTCTATGGCGAACACCACAATGCTGTTGTGCCCGCGGTTAGAGCCGTACAGAAACCTGCCATCGGCGGAAACATGCACATCGGCGCAGGCGTTCTCTCCGGTGTAATCGGAGGGGATGGTAGGGACGGTTTCCACCTCGGTGAACGTACCGTTGGCCGCGTTGTACATGAGCGATGTCATGGTGGCGTTCAGCTCATTGATGACGTACGCAAACCGCTTGTTGGGGTGGAACGTGAGGTGCCGTGGTCCGGCCCCGGCTTTCGCCGCGAACGCTGGTTGCGCCTGCCGCTCCAACTTGCCCGCCTTTTGGTCCAGCTTATAGCTTACAATCTGGTCAATGCCTAAATCCACTGCCAGCGCGTACTCATTGGCCGGGTCTGGGATGATGCAGTGGGCGTGCGCCGCGTCTTGTTGTTTCCTGGGGCCTTTGCCCTGGTGCTGGTCCATGTCTGAGGAAGCACTCAGGGAGCCATCGGCTTGGATAGGATAGGCAGAAACGTTGCCGCCCACGTAGTTGGCCACCAGGGCTACTTTGTTTTTATGGTCCAGGCTGATGTAGCAGGGAGCACCGCCCAGCGAAGGCTGCTTGTTCAGGAACGTAAGGTTGCCGGTTTGCTGGTCTATGGCGAAGGCACTCACGGCTCCGCTTTTCTGACCCTCGTACTCCGTGGTTTCGTTTACCGCGTACAGGTGTTTGCGGTCGGCATCCAGGGTAAGAAAGGACGGGTTTTCCCCGGCTTTCACGCCTTGTATGCGGGTTAGTTCTCCCGTCTCTTCGTTTAGCTTGTACGCAAAGATGCTCTCGGCATCTGGTTTGGCATAGGTACCTACGTAGACCATCATCTCTTGTGAAGTTGAGTTCTGCTTAACGGAAGTACAGGCGGCCAGGGTTGCGGTAAGCCCAATAGCGGTCAGAAGAGTGCGGAAAGAGTGCAGCATGGAGCAGTTGGTTTGATTACGATAGGAAAGCTACTGATTCTGGACTGTAATTCGAATGATTAGCGTGAAAAGTTATGGTGCGCCCCTTCGGTCTGGTTGCCGCTAGGTCAGTTGAGCGGCACTCAGGCGCCTCACTACCACGTAAAAGCCCACCGCCGCTACCACCGAGAGGGCACTGCCGCCCCACCACAACGTGTCAAACCCGAAGTTGTCAATCACGGTGGTGCCTACGTACGGCCCAATGATGTGCGCCGCGGAATAGGAGAGGCTGTACAGGGCCATGTAAGAGCCCCGGTTGTGCGGCCCCGACCGCTGCACCGTAAGCGTGCTCATGAAGGGCATGGCCAGGATCTCTGACAAGCTCATGAGCAGCACGGAGAAAACCAGCACCACAAACCCGTGGGCCAGGTTCAGAAGCACAAAGGCCGCAGCCAGCAGCAGCAATCCCGCCACAATCATCTTCCAGAGCGCGTGCTTGTCTCCAATGAGGTACACAATGATCATTTCCAGCAGAAACACCATGAGTCCGTTAGACGCCAGCAGCGCCCCTATCTGTAACTCAGACAAGTGGTAGACCCGCCGGTAGTACAGGGGCATGGTGGAGAAGAACTGGAAAAAGGCCACGGCAAAACAGCAGCACAGGATGGAGAACAGCACAAAAAGTCCATCGCGGTAAGGTGAGCGCGCAGCTGGTAAGGAAGCGGTTGCTTCTGCGGCAGCGGCTGGAGCTGGGGTATGTCCTTGTTTGTGCCGGAAGTAAAAGAAAAAGACGGCTCCGGCGGTGAGGCAGGTCAGGCCATCGGCCATGAACAGGAACTCGTACGAAACGGTAGCCAGCACTCCGCCCAAGGCCGGACCAATGGAAAAGCCCAGGTTAATGGCCATCCGGTTGAGGGAAAAGGCGCGGGTTACGTTCTCGGGCCGGGCGTAAGAACTCACCGAGGAAGCATTGGCCGGGCGCAGGCATTCGGTCAAGAGGCTGAGCAGGAAGATACCGCCGGCAAACAGCTCAAACCGTTTCAGGAACAGCATCACAAAGAACCAGCTTCCGCCCAGTACCAGGCTGAAGAACTGCACCCTGAAATGCCCAATCTTATCGGTGAGCCAGCCGCCCAGAAACGTACCGCACATAGAGCCCGCCCCGAATAGGCTGAGCAGAATACCCACCTGTTTAAGGCTGAATCCCATGGCCTCTGTAAGGTACACGCTCAGGAACGGCACCACCATGGCCCCGCTGCGGTTAATGAACATTACTACCGCCAGCAGCCATGCTTCCTTTGAGAGGCCACCAAAAGCGTTGCTATAGAGGGAGAGAATGCGTTTCATGGGAAGCGTTAGCGGCACAAAAGTAGAGAAATACCGCTAAGCCCAAAGACCGCCCCTGAGAAATTCAGAAGCAGGAAGCCTAACCCTAAGAGTCAGGAAGCGTAGGAGCCACTCCGTTTCCGGGCCGTTTCCCTGAAAACAGCCCGGAAACGGAGTGCATACCTTTTGCAGAAAAATTACTTGTTGAAAAAGTTCATGGTGCGCTCCAACCCAATGGCCCCGAAGGAAATGCACATCTCGGCGGCCTTTTCAATGTGGGTAGGCAAGTCAATCTGCTCATCCGGGGAGAAAGGGCTCAGCACGTAATCTACCTGACGGCCTTTGGAGAACTGCGCGTCCACGCCAAACCTTAGGCGCGGGTACTCATTGTTGCCCAGCGTTTCTTCAATGTGTTTTAAACCATTGTGGCCGCCGGCGCTGCCTTTGGCGCGCATCCGCAGTTTCCCGAAGGGCAGGGCCAGGTCATCGGTGATCACCAGCATCTGCGAAGCCGGAATCTTCAAGCTGCTCAGCCAATGCGCCACCGCTTTCCCGCTCAGGTTCATGTAAGTGGTAGGCTTTACCAGCGTGAAGTGCTTGCCTTTAGTTTTGAACTCGGTCACGAAGGAATGGCGGCCGGTGTCAAACGATACCTCGTGTTTTTTGGCCAGGTGATCCAGCACCATAAACCCGATGTTATGGCGCGTGTTGGCGTATTCGGGGCCAATGTTGCCAAGGCCCACCAGTAAGTATTTCATATCAGTTGGAGTGTCGTCTGCGGGCTTAGAAGTCTCTTTTCCGCCAAGCCAGTTGACTAAACGTGTAAACATCCTGCAAAGGTAAGGTCTTCCACGTTTTGGGGCTAATTTTTAGAAAATCAGCTGGAAATAGAAGTAGCGTTGGACAGGTAATTACAATGTTGTGGACAAGTTACTTCTTTATCGCTGAATCATGCTGGTGTACGTTCCCTACGCTGGCCCACGCTGGCGCGAGTCTCCAGACTCGTGCCTCAAGAGGACGGGTAGTCTCCTGACTACCCTCGCTGCAACGCTGCGAAACTGAATGTGGAAGACCTCTATGACCTTCTATGGCACGGAAGTTACTTCCGTGCCTTCAGATTATCCGCGCCTTAGCCTCTGCTTGTAGGAACCAGTCAAACCGTTCCGGCGAGTCTGGAGACTCGCTTCATCCCTGGTCACGAGTCTGGAGACTCGCGCCAGCGAAAAGAGGGGGAATACTCCTGACTTGGGGCTGGTTTGCTGAAAATAGCTCCAAATCAAAATCAGCCCCAAAGCAGAAGTATGCCTAAATAGCTGCCAGCGCTTTCTCCAGATCAGCAATCAGTTCCTCGGGTTCCTCAATGCCCACAGAGAGTCTGATAAGCCCGACCGTAATGCCCATTTTCTCACGTTGTTCCGGGGTTAAGGCCCGGTGCGAGGTGCCCAGCGGATAGGAAACCGAAGAAGTTACCCCGGCCAGCGATGGGGCGAAAGGAATGTGGGTGAGGCCCCGCATGAAGCGGTTCACGGTTTCCACGTCATCGGCGATTCTAAACGAGAGCATCCCGCCGAACTTTCCGTTCCCCTGGGCTGCGGCCATGGCGTGCTGCGGATGGTCTGGCAAGCCTGGGTAGAAAACGGCGCTTACTTTGGGGTGCTGCTGCAGATACTGGGCCAGAGCAAGTCCGTTCTCAGAGTGTTGTTTCATGCGCAGCTTCAGGGTTTTCAAGCCTCGGGCGGCCAACCAACTTTCAAAGGGGCTCAAGGTCAAGCCCCATGCCACTACAATCTGCTTGGCACGCTGGGCATCGGCGGGTTCTTTGCAGATGGTAACGCCGGCCGTCACGTCACTGTGGCCCGAGAGGTATTTGGTTACGCTGTGAATCACGATGTCGGCACCTAGTTCCAGTGGTTTGGTGATGACCGGGGAGGCAAACGTGTTGTCTACCACTAGTCTGATGCCCTTCGCCTGACACGCCTTTGCTACCTGGGCCAGATCCAGCACCGTCATCATGGGGTTGCTGATGGTTTCCACCAGCAGCAGTTTGGTATTGGGTTGCACGTAGCTGTCAAAACTGTACATCTGGTCCATGGGCACAAAGCTGATCTGCACGCCCATGCGGGTGAGTTCCTGTGAGAGCAGCGCCGCAGAGCCGCCGTAGATTTCCTCAGCACAGAGCACATGGTCGCCGGACTGGGAGTACACCAGAATGGCCGTAAGAATTGCCGACATCCCCGAAGACGTAGCCACCGCTCCCTGACCGCCTTCCAGTTTGTTGATCTCATCGGCCAGTTCATCGGTATTGGGGTTGCCGTTGCGGCTGTACATATAGCTCTGGTTCGGCTGCTCAAAATAGGCTTCTAGCGCATTCAGGTCCTCAAAGGTGAAGACGGAGGTTTGATAGATGGGGGTTATTTTAGGTGAGATAGACACAGCGGGTTGAATTAGGAATTGGTAATTAAGAATTAGGAATTGAAGGGGCTCTGAAAACAATCAACAATAGGCAATCAACAATTCTAAAGGTAAGAAGAAAGGCGCTAACCTGTTAAATCCGTTTTGAGCCTGTTTTCAGAGAAACTGCCTCAAAAAGCGAAAGCCCGTCTCCTTTGCAGAAGAGCGGGCTTTCATTTATGAAAACAGGAGTCTTTAGGCTGTTACGGCCTCGGCTAAGACAGTGATTTTGTTGTCCAAAACCTCTACTACTCCGCCGTCAATATTGAACACCAGTTGAGTACCGGTGGTAGGAGTTACCCTTACCGGTCCGTTAGCCAGGGCACTGATCAGGGCGGCGTGGTTGTTCAAAACCTCAAACCTACCGTTAATGCCCGGGAACTGAGCCGATGTCACGTCTCCTTCAAATACTCTTTTGTCTGGGGTGATGATCTCTAAATACATTTCTATAAGTTCTGAGTCTTGAGTCTTGAGTTCTGAGTCAGAATCTTTTCACAGACTCAGGACTCAGAACTCAAGACTCAGAACTAATTAAAAATTATTTCGCTTCGGCCAACATTCTCTGTCCTTTGGCAACGGCGTCTTCAATGGTACCTACTAGGTTGAAGGCTGCCTCAGGCAGGTTGTCATGCAGACCGTCCATGATCTCGTTGAAACCGCGGATGGTGTCTTTGATATCAACCAGTACCCCTTTCAAGCCGGTGAACTGCTCGGCCACGTGGAATGGCTGAGACAAGAAACGCTGCACACGGCGTGCACGGTGTACTACCAGTTTATCTTCTTCAGACAATTCGTCCATACCCAGGATGGCGATGATGTCTTGCAATTCTTTGTAACGCTGCAGGATCTCTTTTACGCGCTGAGCGGTGTTGTAGTGCTCCTCGCCAACGATGTCTGCCGTCAAGATACGGGAAGTAGAATCAAGAGGGTCTACCGCAGGGTAGATACCAAGCTCAGAGATTTTACGGGAAAGTACGGTTGTAGCATCCAAGTGAGCGAAGGTTGTCGCTGGAGCTGGGTCAGTCAAGTCATCGGCAGGTACGTAAACGGCCTGTACAGACGTGATAGAACCACGCTTAGTAGACGTGATACGCTCTTGCATGGCACCCATCTCAGTCGCCAAAGTTGGCTGGTAACCTACCGCAGATGGCATACGACCTAAAAGAGCCGATACCTCAGAACCTGCCTGGGTGAAACGGAAGATGTTGTCAATGAAGAAAAGGATGTCACGGCCAGTACCAGTACCATCACCATCGCGGAAAGACTCAGCAATGGTCAGACCAGACAAGGCTACACGGGCGCGGGCCCCTGGCGGCTCGTTCATCTGACCGAACACGAAGGTAGCCTTAGACTCTTTCAACGCATTGGCGTCTACTTTGGAAAGATCCCATCCGCCGTGTTCCATAGACTCCATGAACTCGTCACCGTATTTTACGATGCCAGACTCAATCATCTCGCGCAGCAAGTCGTTTCCTTCGCGGGTACGCTCACCCACCCCGGCAAACACAGAAAGACCACCGTGGCCTTTGGCGATGTTGTTGATCAACTCCTGGATCAAAACGGTTTTACCTACCCCGGCACCTCCAAACAAACCAATTTTACCCCCTTTGGAGTAAGGCTCAATAAGGTCAATTACTTTGATACCGGTGTACAATACCTCGGTAGAAGTAGAAAGGTCCTCAAAGCGTGGCGCATTGCGGTGGATAGGAAGGTTCACCTGGCTGGCAGGCTGCTGGATACCATCAATGGCATCACCAATTACGTTGAACAGACGGCCTAACACGTTATCGCCGGTAGGCATAGAGATAGGAGCCGCCAAGTCAGTTACTTCCATACCGCGGGTCAAGCCCTCGGTTGCATCCATTGCAATGGTACGTACCCGGTCTTCGCCTAAGTGCTGCTGGGTTTCCAGTACCACGCGGGCACCGTTATCCTTCACCACTACCAGGGCATCCATGATGTTGGGCAACTTAGAATTCTCACCCGAGAAGCTTACGTCCACCACCGGACCGATCACCTGGGTAATTCTGCCAATATTCGCCATTTGGTTGGTTTATAAGAATTTAGATAGATACAGACTAGTTTCAGGTCGCAAAATTACTGCATTCTCTCCTGATTTCCATAGAAGTAGGCAAAAATTGTTTATAGAATGCCTGAGCCTAGACTTAGGACTGTGAGATACTGTTTTTGGGGTGTTTTGCGCTACGCAAGGCTAAACCGCTGCTGCCTTGGTTTACAGCACCTTTGCCAAAAACAGCTTGAAAACAGGAGTATGCTGGCCAGGCCCTCAAAGAGAAGTACTGAAAGAAAGCAGTAAGGTTTACAATCCGTTTGTGCGTCTGTTTCTGTCTGGTTATACTTTAAAGGGAAGGATGGGTTAGAGGAGAATTCTGATATAAAGGATAGGCATGCTTCCTGGCTGAGCCTGTTGCTGGGTTGTACAGGCGCTTCCAGTAGAAAGCTGATGACTGTTAAATTCTATTGACAACTGGGGAAAGTAGTCTCTGAGGCGGGGGGAAGGACGGTTTAGGCCGCAGGGAACACCGCGTGTTTGGCTTCGTCTGGTGTCAGGCTCAGGCAGTCCATGGCGCGGCACCATTCAAACTCGCTGCGCAGGTGGATGAATACGTGGCTGCCGTGCTGCACCTTCCGCACGTCTTCCAATACCTGCGCTAAGCGAGCGTCATTCTGGGCGAGGGAATAGGTGTAGATAGGGGAGGATGACCTGAAATAAAACCAGAGGGTAATTGCACTGTCCATACTCAAAAACGGCTTAGGGAAAGTTTGAAGAGGGAAACAATCTGGCGCCAGCTAAAACCCGAGGTGCCGGTGAGGCTTATTGCCGGCGCGGCCTCCTGAACTGAAGGTTGCCAGGAAATTTCGGGTGAGGGGGTAGGTTGGCGTTTTGTGGCTTTTTTCCGCAGAAAACCTCTGAAACGCAGGTGGCGGTTGGTATGGCCAATAACGGGAAACATGCGCCGGGCTTGTCTGAATTCCCGGGGGCTGTTCAGGTATAGGCAATAGTGATCTCCTCTGGGCACAACCGGCAGGCTGTCTGCCAACCAGGCAAAATGCTCATCGTCCTGCTCCAGCCAAAAAGTTGAAATTGGCGCTGCTGAGGTGTAGTAAACCTCCAGTCTGATCTGGTTCTCTTTCTCGTTTCCCATAAACCAACGGCATTGAAGAATTGTCTTGCGTAAGTCTACGCACAACTTTCCTGGCAATCCAGTAGGGCTTTTAAGCTTAACCAAAACATAATAAGCAAGTCACGCAGAGGTAATGTGCCGGTTACAATTTCTTTATATTGTAGGGTGTTCCTGTATTTTCAACTTCGGCAGGGGCTGTGCTTTGGAGCAACTTGTAAGGCTGCCAGGAGCAGGAAGAGTTCAAAAAAGACAATTTAGGCGAGGTTGGTCCGTTTTTATAAGATAATTTCCTGAGGCACGGGAGGGATTTGCAGGCTAATTTCCCGTTTTTGCCTCCGTTCCGGGGAAACAAGCTTAAAACGATCTGAAAAGATGGCAGTGGCTTGTAAAAGAAATCTTTATTTTTGCCTCATCTTACTAAAACCAGTCTAAATCAGCACCCATTTTGGAAACTCAGACCCTTCCTACCGTTGATACCGCTCAGAAGCTGGGCCTTTTACCTGAAGAATTTGACCGCATCAAAGAAATCCTGGGCCGCACGCCTAATTTCACTGAATTGAGTATTTTCTCTGTGATGTGGTCTGAGCACTGCTCCTACAAAAACTCTATTGTCTGGCTTAAAACCCTGCCCAAAGACTCGCCTCGCATGCTGGCCAAAGCCGGTGAAGAGAACGCCGGTCTGGTAGACATCGGGGACGGTTTAGCTTGTTCTTTCAAAATCGAATCGCACAACCACCCATCGGCGCTGGAGCCTTACCAGGGCGCTGCCACCGGGGTAGGCGGCATCAACCGCGATATCTTTACCATGGGAGCCCGGCCCATCGCGCAGCTGAACTCCCTGCGTTTCGGGAACCTGAACTCAGACAAAACCAAGCGTCTGCTGCGCGGCGTAGTGAAAGGAATCGGCGATTACGGCAACGCGTTCGGTATCCCAACTGTGGGTGGCGAGCTGTTCTTTGACGATTGCTACAACGTGAACCCGCTGGTGAACGCCTTCTCCGCCGGTATTGTGGAGGTAGGCAAAACCGCCAGCGCTACGTCGCACGGTGTGGGTAACCCGGTGTTCATCATCGGTTCTGCCACCGGCAAAGACGGTATCCACGGCGCGGCCTTCGCGTCTAAAGACATCACCGAAGACTCCGTGAACGATTTGCCATCGGTACAGGTGGGTGATCCGTTCCAGGAGAAACTGTTGCTGGAAGCTACCCTGGAGATCATTGAGACAGGCCGGGTAGTGGGTATGCAGGATATGGGTGCCGCCGGTATCACCTGCTCTACCTCAGAGATGAGCGCCAAAGGCGAGAGCGGCATGGAGATCTGGCTAGACAAAGTTCCTATGCGTCAGGCCAACATGCAGCCGTTTGAGATTCTGCTTTCTGAAA
Organism: Sabulibacter ruber; assembly: GCF_017355955.1. Classification (GTDB taxonomy): domain Bacteria; phylum Bacteroidota; class Bacteroidia; order Cytophagales; family Hymenobacteraceae; genus Nibribacter; species Nibribacter ruber_A. The sequence goes on from NZ_JAFFID010000004.1 coordinate 203,871, forward strand.
GCCAGGAGCGCATGCTGGTAGTGATGGAGAAAGGTGCCGAAGACCTTATTTACCAGATCTGCGAAAAGTGGGATATGTCCTGCGCCCAGATAGGCGAAGTAACCGATACCAAGCGCCTGCGCTACTACGTGAAAGGTGAACTGGTAGCCGATGTACCTGCCGAAGACTTAGTATTGGGCGGTGGTGCGCCGGTGTACCACAGAGAGTACCGCGAGCCCGCGTATTTCGCTGAGTCCAAGAAATTCACCATTGACTCCGTACAAGAGCCAACCGACTATAAAGCGGTAGCCGAGTTCCTGGCCACGCACCCTAACATTGCCTCTAAGCGCTGGGTGTACAAGCAATACGACTCCATGATCGGGACGGCGACCCTCACCACCAACCGTCCGGCCGATGCCGGCATTGTGAAGGTAAAAGGTTCAGACAAGGCCATCGCCATTACCGTTGACTGTAACAGCCGCTACGTAAACGCCGATCCGGAAGAAGGAACCGCTATTGCCGTGGCCGAAGCCGCCCGTAACATTGTGTGTGCCGGTGGTGAGCCCGTTGCAATCACTAACTGCCTCAACTTCGGGAACCCGTACGTGCCGGAAGTATACTGGCAGTTTGTGGGCGCGATCAAAGGAATGGGCAAAGCCTGCACCGCGTTTGGTACACCAGTGACCGGTGGTAACGTGAGCTTCTACAACCAGTCTTCAGACGAAGGTCCGGTGTTCCCAACGCCAACCATAGGCATGCTGGGCATTGTGGAAGACAAGGCGAACACCATGACGCTGGCGTTCCAGAACGAGGGAGATGCCATTTACCTGCTGGGCGATCCGCAGAACGATATTGCCTCCAGCGAGTACCTGTATTCTTACCACAACGTGAAACTGTCTCCGGCCCCGGTCTTTGACATGGAGAAAGAGTTGGTGCTGCAGAAAACCGTGAAAAACCTCATTGAGGAGAAACTGATTCAGTCGGCCCACGACTGCGCCGATGGTGGTCTGTACATCACCCTGCTGGAGTCTGCCATGCCTAATGAGTTAGGTTTCTCAGTTACTACTGACGAAAACTTCCGCAAAGACGCTTATTTATTTGGTGAGAGCCAGGGCCGCGTAGTGGTGAGCGTAAAGCCAGAACAGCAAGCTGCTTTTGAGCAATTGGTGTCTGGTAATGGCTTGACATTCAAGAAAATTGGAGACGTAACTGCCCGTTATTGCGAGGTAGACGGCGAGGTTTTCCATGCCATTCAGGTGATCAAAAACAGCTATGACACCGCGCTAGAGCGGATTATGGAATAAATTTTTTTAAAAATTTTCACTCCAGAGTTTGCACTGAAAAAAATCTTGTATACCTTTGCATCATCAAACGACAACAACAGGTTGTCAGATGAAAATGTCCGATGGTGTAACTGGCAACACGTCTGATTTTGGTTCAGAAGAGTCCAGGTTCGAAACCTGGTCGGACAACCTTGAAACCTCTGTCTCTCCAAGAGACAGAGGTTTTTTCTTTTATTACCGGTTGCGTTTGTAGGAGTGCTGTAACAATCCAGGGCTGTAGCGTTCATTCCGTTTTGGAGGTGTTTCTCCCAATTAGAGGTGATTCTGGGCGGCAGGCGCACTTCTGCTTTGGATATTCCTATCTGCAGCAAGCCTGGCAAGGAGAATTGAAAAGACCGGGAAAGCCGGTGTGTTTGGTTGGAGGGGTGAAATATTTAAGAATCAAATATTTAGCTAAGGAAGCGAAAGAAGGGTTGTCCGTATTTCTACCCCGTAAATTCCTGAAATAGTACTACTTATTTTTTTGCTACTTCGTTTGAGCCTAGCAAAATATAGAGTACTTTTGCGACTTCAATCGGCAACCTTCCCTTATCAATGAGCCCTACGGTTAAGATTTTCTCTGGTACAAACTCTCGGTATTTTGCTGAAAAAGTAGCTGATGCTTATGGTTTACCCCTTGGGGACCTCACGGTGCAGCATTTCTCAGATGGCGAGGTTTCTGTTCACTTCAATGAATCTGTTAGAGGATGTGAAGTGTTCCTGATTCAGTCCACGTTCCCGCCGGCAGATAACCTGATGGAACTGATGCTGCTGGTAGATGCCGCTAAGCGTGCCTCAGCGCACAAAGTGATTGTGGTGATGCCGTACTACGGTTACGCCCGCCAGGACCGGAAAGACAAGCCTCGGGTTTCTATAGGCGCGAAAGTAATGGCCAACGCCATCCAGTGCGTAGGCGCTGACCGCTTAATGACCTGTGACTTGCACGCCGGTCAGATCCAGGGGTTCTTTGATATCCCGGTAGACCATCTAGATGGTTCGGCTATTTTTGTTCCTTACCTGCGCAGCCTGAACCTGGGGCAAGACCTGATCTTCGCTTCTCCAGACGTAGGAGGGGTGGTAAGAACCAGAAGCTTCGCCAAAGTATTTGGCGTGGAAATGGTAGTCTGCGATAAGCACCGCAAGCGGGCCAACGAGATTGCCTCCATGCAAGTGATTGGTGACGTGGAAGGCATGGATGTGGTTCTGGTGGATGACTTGGTAGACACTGCCGGAACTATTACCAAAGCCGCCGAGTTGTTGCGTGACAAAGGCGCCAAGAGCGTACGGGCTATTGCCACCCACGGGGTGTTGTCTGGTCCGGCGTACGAGCGCATTGAGAACTCCGTGCTGGAGGAACTGGTGATTTCAGACACCATTCCATTGAAGCGCGAAAGTTCTAAAATCAAAGTGCTGACGTTCTCAGACCTGTTCGCCAGAGCCATCAGCAACGTAGTAACCCACGATTCTATCTCTTCTCTGTTCATCTAAAAGAGACTGAATCTTAGAATAGTTTTTTTATTTTTTATCCATAACCAATTTTTATGAAAAGCTTAGAGATTATAGGGTTTAAAAGAGCAAATCTCGGTAAATCCGAAGCTAAGGCGCTTCGTGAGGAAGCTCAAGTTCCATGTGTGTTGTACGGTGGCGCTGAGCAAGTTCACTTCTCTGCCCCAGCTATCTTGTTCCGTGACCTGGTTTACACTCCAGAAGTGCACCAGGTTGACCTGAACATTGAAGGAACACACTACAAAGCAATCCTGCAAGACCTGCAATTCCACCCAGTAAACGAAATGTTGCTGCACGTGGACTTCCTGTTGCTGCAAGATGATAAAGAAGTGAAAATTGATGTGCCTGTACGTTTCGTAGGTACTTCACCAGGTGTAATGGCCGGTGGTAAATTGGTAACTAAGCTGCGTAAACTGCGCGTGAAAGCGCTTCCGGCTAACTTGCCAGATTCAATTGCGGTAGACATCTCTGACCTTGAGTTAGGTAAGTCTATCAAAGTGAACAAAATCACTCCAGAAAACTACGCTATCTTGACAAACCCACTTTCACCAGTGGCTACCGTAACTATCCCAAGAGCCCTGAAGAGCGCTCAGACAGAGGAGAGAAAAGGCAAGAAGTAATCACTGCTTTTACAAGCTTTCCAAAAATCCTGTTCTGCTATCTGCGGAACAGGATTTTCTTTTTTTAAGCAGGATTTACGGGATTAATCAGATTTAGCAGGATTAGGTTTGAGGATTAATCGGGAGGTTTGATCACGAGATTCTGTGGAAAATAGAAAAGCTTTTCGCTAGTGATGCGGTTGAGTGTTTTTTGTCTTCTAAATCAACCATCTGCTCCAATCCCATTTCCTGGCTGTTTTGCTGAAATCAAGCCGAAAACGCCTTCCTGATCACTTCGGCCACCCGTTCCTGATCCGATACGGAAAGGCTGGAACCGGAGGGCAGGCACAAGCCCCGGTTGAACAGATCATCGCTGGTGTGCTCTCCAAAATAATCACACCCCTGATAAAGCGGCTGCAGGTGCATGGGTTGCCAGAGCGGCCGGCTCTCCATGTTGGCGGCCAAAAGTTGTAGCCGAAGTTCCTCTGGCGTGATTCTGCTGCCTTGCCTGATGGTGAAACAACTGAGCCAACGGTTAGAGAAAAATCCGTCTGGTTCTGTCTGCCACTCCAATTCCTCCACATCTTGCAGCAACTGCCGGTAATTCTCAAACACCTTTCTCCGCTGCTGTACCCGTTCTTCCAGTACTTCCAACTGTCCACGGCCAACTCCCGCGCAAAGGTTGCTCAGGCGGTAATTATAGCCCATAATGGTATGATGATAATAAGGCAGGGAATCTTTGGCATGCATGGCTAGCCACCTTGTTTGCTGAATAATTTCTTCCTCAGAAGACACCAAAGCGCCGCCGCCGGAGGTGGTTATGATTTTATTCCCGTTGAAGGAAAAAGCACCCACTTTGCCAAAAGTACCCAGCAATTGCTCTTTGTAACGGGAGCCCAGCGCCTCGGCGGCGTCTTCAATAATGGGGACTTTGTACTGTTGGGCGATCTCCTGAATTTCCTGCAATTGGGCCGGCATGCCGTAGAGATGCACCAGCATCAAAGCCTTGGGAAGTTTGCCGTTTCTGTGCCGATTTTCCAAAGCCTGCTCCAAAGCAGTAGGGCAAAGGTTCCAGGTAGTGGGCTCGCTTTCTATGAATACCGGTGTGGCTCCCACGTACCGGATAGGGTTGGTGCTGGCCACGAAGGTGAAGGTAGAACAGAAAACCTCATCGCCGGGACCCACGCCCAAAGCCAGTAAGGCCAGGTGCAAGGCAGCGGTGCCAGAAGCCAGGGCCGCTACGGCAGGTAATTGCAGGTACGAAGCCAGTTCCCGCTCAAACCCGTCTACGTTAGCGCCGGCAGTGGTAATCCAGTTTAAGTCAAAAGCTTGTTGCACATAGCACTGTTCCTTCCCGCCCATGTGCGGAGGCGAGAGGTAAATGAAATCCTGACTGTTACTCATGCAGTTTGTTTGATGATGCGCGCCGGTACGCCTACGGCGGTGCAGTAATCGGGTAAGTCTTTGTTCACCACGGCGCCGGCGCCAATGATGGTGAAAGCGCCCACCTTGCAGTTCTGCAGAATGGTGCTGTTGGTGCCTCCGTATACACCCGTGCCAATGCGTACGCAGCCGCTTACCGCTACCTGGGGCATCAGGGAGCAGAAATCGCCTATGATGGCGTCATGCCCCACGGTGCAGGCCAGGTTCAGCAGCACGTGCCGGCCCAAAGTGACGTTGGTGGTAAGCACGCAGTTCTGGCAGATGATGGTACCCTCGCCAAATTTGTTGCCTTGCTCCGGCTTGCAGATCACCGAGGGATGTACCAGCACCGGAAAACACAGCAAAGGGTTCAGCAAGCGGTCAGCTACATCGGTTTTGGCCTGGCAGTTCCCGATGGCAATGGCCACGTACAGCTGATGGTCAATGTTGTTCAGCTCATCTACCTGGCCCAGGTAAGGATAACCGCAGATCTGCGGGTGGGCGGGAGCGGCATCGTCGTAAAAACCTACTATGTCCCACTTGGGGGTTGCGGCGTTGATTTGGTGGAGAAGCATCAGTACTTCCCGGCCCAGGCCGCCAGCGCCAACAATGGCTATTTTCTTTTTTTCGGTGTTCATAAGGAGGAAGTGTTGGAAGAACCAGTGAAACGCTCCATGGTAGCGGTGCCCGGGGCCGAGATACCTTCTGGCTTGAACAGGTGCTTCATGGTGCGGCCTAAAATCAGCAAATCTACCCGCAGAGACAGGTGCTCTACGTACCAAACGTCATACGCAAACTTTTCCTCCCAACGCAGGAGATTCCGTCCGTTCACCTGGGCCCATCCCGTAATGCCGGGCCGTACCTGGTGCCGCCGCGCCTGCTCAGGGGTATACAGCGGCAAATAGTCCATCAGCAAGGGCCTGGGGCCAATCAGGCTCATGTCGCCTTTCAGCACATTGATCAGTTGCGGCAGCTCGTCCAGAGACGTTTTCCGGATAAACTTTCCCAAAGGCGTGAGCCGCTGGGCATCAGGAAGCAACTGGCCGTGTACATCGCGCGCCTGGGTCATGGTCACGAATTTATAGAACCCGAACGGTTTCCCGTGCAGGCCTGGCCGCTGCTGCCGGAACAAAACCTTCCCGCCAAAGCCAAACCACAGCACCACCGCCACCAATACCATTACCGGCCATAACAGCAGCAAAGCGCTGCCAGCCAACAGCAAATCCAGGAAGCGTTTTCCGAAGGCTCGATACATGTAATACCTAAGATAATACTTCTAAGCGGGGGAGCAGGGCTGTTTCTGGTTTTTAGTCTACTTTCCCTAAAACAGCTCCAAAACGAAAGTACGATTCTCTCTCCAGATTCTGTTAATTTGCGCCCATGATTCAATTCCCGAACGCGAAGATTAACCTTGGGTTGCAGTTGGTAGAGAAACGGCCCGATGGGTTCCATAACCTGGTGTCCTGCTTTTACCCCGTGAACTGGACCGATGCGCTGGAGATTCTGCCCAACCAAGAGGAGGCCTCATTCACGCTCTCGGGGTTAGCAGTGCCCGACGAACCCACGTCTAACCTCTGCTGGAAAGCCTATGAGTTGCTGCGGAAGGATTTTGAATTGCCCGCCATCCAGATGCACCTGCACAAGGTCATTCCCATGGGTGCTGGCTTGGGCGGCGGCTCTGCCGATGCCGCGTTCACCCTCAAGATTCTGAATACGGTTTTTGACCTGAAACTTTCTGCGGATGATCTGGAGAACTACGCCCGCCAACTGGGCTCAGATTGCGCGTTCTTCGTGCGAAACAAACCAGTGCTGGCCGTAGAGAAAGGCGATGTCTTTGAACCGCTGGCGCTGGATTTAACCGGCTGGCATATTGTGCTGGTATACCCCAATCTGGCCATCAGCACCGCCGTGGCTTATGCCGGAGTTTCGCCGCGTTTTCCCGAAAAGAGCCTCAAAACGCTTTTGGCCCAGGACATCTCTAGCTGGAAAAACGAAGTGGTGAATGACTTTGAAGAAAGTTTATTCCCCAAGTACCCGGTACTGGCCCAATTGAAGCAGCAGTTGTATGATCTGGGCGCGGTGTATGCATCTATGTCGGGCTCCGGGTCTACCATGTATGGCTTGTTCAAAACTGCGCCCGCAGCTCCGTTACTTTTCCCACAGGAATACTCAGTTTGGCAGGGCGTTCTTTAGGCGCTGCTGCCTACGATTAATAACTGCCTCCAGAATAGGGTGCAGGAACACGCTGAACAGGATAATTGCCGCCCCGTAGTAAAAACCCGCCGACATCATTTCGCCTTCTTTGAAGATAAACCACGCCAGCAAGATGCCGTACACCGGCTCCAGGTTTACGGTAAGGTTCATGGTGTAGGCGCTGAATTTCTGCATCAGGCGCACGGCTGCGGTATAAGCGTACACGGTGCAAACCAGGCCCAGCACGGCAATACAGAACACGTCTACCCAGCTAAGGCCAAATTGCAGCTCGCCGGTTTCGGTCATCCATTGGCGGTAAAAGGGCAGAAACAACCCCGTGGCCAGCCAGGCACCAGCCATTTCGTAGCACGTGATGGTAGTAGCCGCGTGCTGTTTGGTGAGTTTGCTGTTGATAATGGTGAAGCAGGACGCCAGAAACGCCGAGCCTACCGCCATGGCAATCCCCAAGGCATGGTCAAACTCAAACCGGAAGATGATGTACAAGCCCACCATAATGAGCAAGGCCAGGGCCACCTCGTGTGGTTTTATTTTCTTGTTGGTGAAAATAGGTTCCAAAATTGAGGTCCAGAGGCTAGCCGTGGCCATGCCCGCCAAGCAAATGGATACTGACGCAACCCTCGCCGAGGCAAAAAACAGAATCCAGTGCGCCGCAATCAGGAAGCCCACACTGATAATTTTGAGAATAGGACCCCGACCAATCCTGAAAGACTGCTTCCGTAGTTTGATCACTACCGCCAGCGCCACCGCCGCCAAAAACGTCCGGAAAAAGACTAACTCTACCGCCGGTACTGAGATGAACTTCCCTAAAATGGCCGTAAAGCCCCACAGCACAATAATGAAGTGTAGTTCCAGGTAATCTTTTAAGCGAGGGGTTTGCACTGGGAAGAATTATGAATTGAGAATTAGGAATTAAGAATTGGGCGGTGGAGTAGGGCCTTCTGTTTTGAAGCTGGTTTCTGCAGAATGGCCCTAAAACAAGAACTACTGCTCTGGCGCTACTACCGCTGGCGCGAGTTTCCAAACTCGTGCCTATGGATGTTAGGTGGTCTCCAGACTACCCTCGCTGCGTTAGCAGCGAAACCGGGATTGTTGATCTTTGATGTTCTCGATAGCACGGGAATTCAAATCTGCCCATGGCTCCCGGCGAGTCTGGAGACTCGCTTCATCCCGCGTCACGAGACCAGAGTCTCGCGCAGTGAATTAGGTTTTACTTTTATGGCGCGGAAGTTACTTCCGTGACTTATGAAAAATCAATTGGCAAGTGCACACGGTAAGCGCTTACTCAAAAGACCTCGCAGTGTCCGGAGGTCCTGCGAGCGTCTGTGCCATCAACAATCAACAATCAACAATCAACAATTATCTAGGCACAGTCCGGTACAGCACAATGCCGATGCCGGTGAAAACCACCAGCGGAATCCAGGCGGCGACTTGCGGCGGAATACCACCCACCGAGGCCATGCTTCGGCTCATCATCACGAAGATGATGAACACAAACGCCAGCACAAAGCCTAAGGCTATCTGCAGACCCACGCCTCCGCGCACCTTCCTTGAACTCAGGATCACGCCAATGACCGTTAATACAGTGATGGCAAACGGGTAACTCATGCGCTCGTACTTCTCGGTCATGTACATCTCCACATCGGTAGCGCCCCGCAGGATCTTCTCATCAATGAGCTTGTTCAGTTCGGCGGTGGTGAGCGTTTCCTTTAGCCGGTACGTACTGGCGAAGTCTTTGGGCAGCAGGTTCAACGTGGTATCAATGGCGCCGCCCTGAGTAACGGTTTCCTGGTCGCCGTTGAAAACGCGCAGGGTATACGCATCCATGTGCCACTTCTGCTTGGTGCTGTCCCACCGGATAGACTCAGAGGAAAGTTTCCGGATAAGTTCCTGCTTTCTGATGGTCTCCAGGGTGAATTTATAGCCCACGTTGGCGTGGTTGTTATAGCTCTCTAGGTACGCGTAAGTATCTGGCCCGATGCGGAAATGCACGTTGCGTCCCTCAAAAGTGTAAGGGTTCTTCACGTACTTGATCTCAAACGCCACGCGGGTTTTGTTCGCGTTAGGAATCACGTAGGAAGAGAAAAAGAAGATAAATATCCCGATGATCACCGACCCGATGATGTACGGCACCAGCATGCGCTTAAAGGAAACCCCGCTGCTCAGAATGGCCACGATCTCGGTATGCGAGGCCAGTTTAGCCGTCACAAACACCGTGGCAATAAACACCGTGATGGGGCTGAGCATGTTGATGTAGTGGGGAATCATATTGACGTAGTAGTCCAGCAAAATAACCTTCACCGAGAGGTTGTGCTGGATAAAGTCATCGTTCTTCTCCACGAAGTCAATCACGCAAATCACCGCAATAAGGATGATCACCACGAACACGAACGTGGTCAGGAACTTCTTAAGGATGTAATTGTCTAATAGCTTCAGTTTCACACTTATTCAATTATGAATTAAGAATTAGGAATTAGGAATAGCGCTCGTTCATGATCTTTAGGTGGTGCACCATTTCTAATTCTTAATTCCTAATTGTTAATTCCTAATTATAAACGTGTCATTAATTTCTTCACCATCTGGTCTTTCCAAGCGCGGAAAGTTCCGGCTAAAATCTGCTCACGTGCCTGGCCCACCAACCATAGGTAAAACGTGAGGTTGTGCACGCTGGCAATCTGAGCCCCCAGCATCTCAGTGGCATGCATGAGGTGGCGCAAATAAGCCTTACTGTAGAACGTACTCACGTAGCCACCCAGTTCCGCATCAATGGGAGAGAAGTCCTCTTTCCAGCGCTCGTTCCGGATGTTGATGATTCCCTGCGTGGTGAACAACATGCCGTTTCTAGCGTTGCGGGTAGGCAGCACGCAGTCAAACATGTCTACACCCAAGGCAATGTTCTCCAGAATGTTGGCTGGCGTACCCACGCCCATGAGGTAACGCGGTTTGTCAGCGGGCAGTATGTCGCAGACCAGATCCGTCATCTCGTACATCATCTCGGCCGGCTCGCCCACCGACAAGCCCCCGATGGCGTTGCCCGGGCGGTTCTTGGACGCGATGGTCTCCGCACTCTGGATGCGCAAGTCTTTGTAGGTGCTGCCCTGCACAATAGGAAAGAGCGTCTGCTCATACCCGTACTTTGGATCTGTAGCGTCAAAGCGGTCAATGCAGCGCTGCAGCCAGCGGTGCGTGCGCTCCATGGAGTTCTTGGCGTAGTGGTAGTCGCAAGGGTAGGGCGTACACTCGTCAAAGGCCATGATGATATCGGCGCCAATGGTTCGCTGCGTGTCCATCACGTTCTCTGGGGTAAACAGGTGCCTTGAACCGTCAATGTGCGAGCGGAATTTCACGCCTTCCTCCACAATCTTGCGGGTGCCCGATAGGGAGAACACCTGGTATCCGCCGCTGTCAGTGAGGATGGGCCGGTCCCAGCCATTGAATTTATGTAGGCCGCCTGCCTGCTCCAGTACGTTCAAACCCGGCCGAAGGTACAGGTGGTACGTATTGCCCAGAATGATCTGCGCTTTCACGTCTTCTTTGAGCTCGCGCTGATGCACGGCCTTTACGGTACCGGCGGTGCCCACCGGCATGAAAATGGGGGTTTGTATGGTGCCGTGGGCGGTGGTCAGCACACCGGCACGGGCTTTGGAAGCGGGATCTTTCGCTACTAAATCAAAGGTCATGGACTACGGGTAAAGTGCCGGAGAAACCTTGCAGCATGTTACAATTGGTCAGCTATTTGCCAGCCTGGGTTTCTCCAATTGACAAAGATACAAACAACCTTTTGTTCCACCGCCCGGCAATGGGTAGCGCAAGGATATTTGTGCTATTTTTGGACCCAGTTTTCTTTTCGCCTTGGACCATCTGTTTCTTCTCCACGTTTCTTTGCTCGGTTTACTGGCCGCCTGTGTGCTGGTGCAGTTGTTTTATGAGTTCTACTATTTTCTGCCGCTCGCTTACCATAAAGACCCGGTGCCAGAGAACCCGGCCGCGCTGCCGCCCCTTTCTATCCTGGTCTGTGCCCACAATGAGGTAGAGAACCTGAAAGAATTGTTGCCCTTGCTGATACAGCAGGAGTATCCGCAGGCGTTAGAGATTATAGTGATAGATGATCGCTCCTGGGATGGCAGCCATGTGCTGGTGAAAGAGTATGAGATGGAGCATGCCCACGTAAGGCTGGTGCAGGTAAAGGAAACCCCGGCCCTGATGAGCCCCAAAAAATATGCGCTCTTCCTGGGCATAAAAGCTGCTCAGTATGAGCACCTACTGCTCACCGATGCCGACTGCCGGCCCACCTCAGATTCCTGGGCGCAGGGTATGGCAAGCGGATTTCTGAAAGGAAATGACATCGTTTTAGGCTTTTCACCGTATATGCAGATATATGGATTATTAAATCATTTAATTCGATTTGAAACCTTCTTAACAGCTATACAGTATTTGTCGTTTGCTAAGCGAGGGCAAGCGTATATGGGAGTGGGGAGAAATCTTGCTTATACAAAATCCGCTTTTTTCCGGAACAAGGGTTTTTCCTCCCATATCAGGTCCTTGGGAGGCGATGACGATTTATTTGTGCAGGAAGCTGCCAAACACTCTGCCGTCCAGATTGTCATTGACCACAGCGCCCAGACAAGCAGCGCCCCGGAACACCGATGGCGCGACTGGTGGCGCCAGAAACGGAGACATTTGGCGGCAGGGCGGCAGTATCAGAAGAAGGACCAGTTCAGACTCGGACTTTTTGTCCTGTCAAACGTGTTATTTTATGTAATATCACCCGTTCTTTTAAGCTTGCAGTACCAATTATTGTGGGTTGGCCTCATTATTGGGGTGAGATATGCCGCCCTCTACGGATCCTATTTGCCGGTGGCCCGCCGCCTGCAAGATCCGCTCAAATGGTGGCTCCTGCCAATCTTGGAAGTAGGATATTACCTCAATTATATAGGGATCGGGATCTCTGTTTTAACGACTAAAAAGGTAAGATGGAAGTAAACAAGCAATTTTCCGCGAAAGCGAAACATGATTTTAAACTGATCCAGTCTGCGGTGGAGGATGGCGACGAGAAAGCCTACGCCGAGCTGATGCAGATATACAAAAAGCCGGTTTACCACGTGGTTCTCAAGATGGTGCGCAACGCCGACGATGCTGAGGACCTCACCATTGAAGCCTTCGCGAAAGCTTTCCGTAACCTGCACAAGTTCAACCCGGAGTATGCGTTCAGTACGTGGCTGTTCAGAATTGCCACCAACAACTGTATTGACTTCATCCGGAAGAACAAGATCAAGACCATGAGCATTGACTCGGCCATCAAGATCGACAACGGCGATGAGATTACCATTGATTTCAAAGACAACAACCTGAACCCGCAGGAGTCTGCCATCAAGAACCAGAAGATAGAGATCATGCAGTACATTGTGAGCAAGCTGCCAGACAAGTACCAGCGCCTGGTAACGCTCCGCTACTTTGACGAGCTGTCTTACGAGGAGATCGCTACCGAACTCAGCGCCCCGCTAGGAACTGTAAAGGCCCAACTGCACCGCGCCCGCGAGTTGCTCTATGACATGGTGAAAAACAAGAAACACCTGATCTAGCTTTTGGTATCAAGTAGCAAGACACCAGCTGTTAGATATTAGATTTTAGCGTTTGCAGAAAGCAGCCCTAGTGGCTGCTTTCTGCGTTTTGGTCCTTTTTCTGTAAAAGCGGTTGAAAACACAACCTCCCGCAAGTTTGAGCGCAGCGGTAACTTGCGGGAAACATGCCGCCAGTTTGCAACTGGCTTTGACCATCATCAGGTATCGTGTTTCGCCAGTTACAAACTGGTTGCCAGGAAAAGCCACAAGTTACGCGTACGCTAAACTTGCGGCAGGTCTGCGGAAGGTGCGGTTTCTAGCCTTTTTTCCTGAAAACAGCCCCCAAACGGAACAGCTCAATTTCTAACTTAGGACACAGAACTCAGAACTCAGGACTCGTTTACGTATCTTTGAGCCTATGAACGCACAACCCGTGGATATCCTTACCCATTACTTTCCGGATCTTACCCCAGAGCAACAGCAGCAGTTTGCGCGCCTCGCGGAGCTGTATGTAGAGTGGAACGCCAAAATCAACGTCATCTCCCGCAAAGACATGGACAATATTGTGGTACACCATCTGCTGCATTCCCTGGGCATTGCCAAGGTGGTGCAATTCCCGGCGGGAACCTCGGTGATGGACGTGGGCACGGGCGGCGGGTTACCGGGTTTGCCCCTAGCCATTCTGTTCCCCGAGGTGAAGTTTCACCTGGTGGATTCCATCGGCAAGAAAATCCATGTGGTGCAGGAGATTGCCAACGAACTCCACCTGCACAACGTGAAAGCCACTCACACCCGCGCCGAGCAGGTCCACGAGAAGTATGATTTCATTGTGAGCCGCGCCGTAGCAAGATTGGCCACCTTCTACCAGTGGATTCAGTTCAGCTTCAAAAAAGACTCAGTGCCTAACCAAGGGCTGTATTACCTCAAAGGCGGTGATCTGTCTGAAGAATTAGCGGAGTCTGGTTTGGTGCACCAGGTATTTGATTTAAGCAGCTATTTCCAGGAAGAGTTCTTTGACACGAAGAAAGTGGTGTATGTGCCGCAGCACCCCACGGCGTAAAGATTTTGCGCCTTCTTTCTGAAAAATAGCTCTGAAATGGATAAGCAAAAAGCAGAAGCCGCTTCGTTTGAAGCGGCTTCTGCTTTTTGCTTTTGTCTAAAGGAGTAGACCGTTAGAATATTATTAAAAACCGATCTTCTTTCTGGGACCAGCTGTTTCAAATGCTCTGTCTTCAAAATTGAAAATGTCAGCAAGTGACATGTCAGTATTGCTTGAGGTATGTCCCAAGGCATTCAACAGTTTATTTGATTTTTCAGCTGACAGAGGCTTAAACTCGTAGTTGGCAATCAGCCTGCCTTTACGGAGTAGGGCTTTATCAACTCTGTCAATAGCGGTATTGAAAGTACATATGATTTTGATGTTCAGGTAATCGCTGAAAAGCCCATCGGTTAATTGCAGGATCGTAGAGGCAACTGAATTTTCACCTAAGCTTTCCCTGGTGGTAATTACTTTTTCGGCATCTTCAATCACCAGAATAGAATTCCTGTTCTTTATTAAGAAGGAAATAAAATCTGGGTTCAACAAATCCTTTACAAACTCATTCTGGATAAAAATGAAGCTGTGCTCATGGAACCGGGAGAGAAGGTGTTTTATATAAGAGGTCTTTCCAGTGCCAGGGGCTCCGTGCAGCAAAATCAATCCTGACCTGTCCTGCCCCAGTGAATTTTCTATGATGGAATTTATTTCCCGAAAGTCATCATTATAATGATCCTCTATGTTCATCTGCAGGAACTCACTTTTGACATCTTCTGTGTCAAAATGTTTTGAGTCAAAGGTTAATACCTTGAAGGTGGGTGCTTTAACAGTGCCAAATTTCTCCCGAAAAGATTTGTTCATGGAAATTACTTCCTGTTCTAAATTCAAATCGCTCGCGTCATATAGAAATTCAACAAACAGTTCATTATTTATCAGGGAAATCCAAATAAGTAGATCTGTGGCCGTACTTTTCAGCAAGTATTGATAGGGGTAATCCTGAGAAGAATCAGAATCTTTGTCATCTTCGGTATTCCAGTTTTTGAACACCTCAGTAAGCCTTAGTTTTTGGAAGTCAAGCGAAGCGATCACCGACTCCATATTTTCTTTGCTTTCTTTTAAGGATGTCTCAAATCGTAGCGTAGAAGGTAGTTTTTCAAAACAGATAATAAAATATCGAGCTCGGGCGAAGTCATTATAATCGTCGAGGGCATCAATCAAGTGGGGCATTTTCAATTGAGTTAATATTTTTGGATTTACTTCAACTTGAGGTGTACAGTAACTTATTCAATTCGTTTATTGGCTCCTTTCAGGATGAAAGAGAAGTGAGAAAATCTTGCTACTTGATACGTGTGTCTTGTTACTACTTCACCAACTCCACCTTCTCAATCCTATCCCCAATATTCAGCTGATGCACTACGTCCATGCCTTTCACCACGCGGGCGAAGATGGTGTATTTGCCGTCCAGGTGCGGGGTGGGGGAGTGGGTGATGAACCATTGGCAGCTCTCGGTGTCTTTGCCCGCCGAGGCCATGCCCACGTAGCCTTCCAGGTAATTCAGATCCGCGAACTCAGAGCGGATGGCGTAGTCGGTGGAGCCCCAGCCATCGCCGCGCGGACAGCCGCCTTGCGCCACGAAGTTGGGCACTACGCGGTGGAAGTTCTTGCCGTTGAAAAAGCCCTGCTCCAGCAATTCCACGAAGTTGGCCACGGACCCGGGCGCATCTTCCACCATTAATTCAAAGGTAATCTCGCCTTTGGAGGTCTTCAGCCGGGCCTTCTGGGTTTTCTGCAACCGGTTCACCACGGTCCAGTTGATGGGGTGGCTGAACGGAGTGGCAGGCGTAGGAGCCGAGGTCTGGCTTTGGAGGTAATCCAGCGTTTTCTGCACTTCCAGGTATGTCTCAATGTCCCGGGGAAGCGTGAGTTTCGCTTTGGCTTGGTCCAAGAAGGCAAAATCTGAGTAGGCGTTTTTCAGGTTCAGGTCTGGGTTACGAATGGCACCCGCGGCCATGCCCACCAAGGCCACATCACCAGTTTCTATAGCCTTTTTGAAAAGCTGGTTGAAATCCGATGCCGCCGTAGCATCAAAGTTCTTCTGGCTTCTGATGGAGATCAAGGCATCCATGCCCGTGGTGCTGATGGCCGGGTGTTTCGCCTGGAAGACTTGCTGCTCAATGAACGGATATTGGCTCTGGTCTTTGCCGAGGGCGGTAAGCAAGGCCGCTTTCTCATACGGGTTGGAGGCCTTCGCAAACCGCTGCTGAATCTGTTGTCCTATTTCGTTCTTCTGATTAGCCGGTGCCGAGGCTAGTGCCGCGCCAAACAACGTGGCCCGTACCCGCCAATCCTTCTGTTTCTGGGCTGCTTCCAGAAGTTTACCTGCATCAGCGGCAGGAGCTTTGCCGGCCAGGTATTCCGCGGCGCTCAGGGCCACGTGCGGATGCGCATCCGTTAGGGCTTTCCAAGCCGAGGCTTGCACCGCCGCATACGGCAACTGGTACAGCGGACGGACGGCATTCAGCCGAACCCGGTAATCTGGATCGCTCGTCAACACCTTGGTCACTATCGGAACGGGGCCCGTTGTATCGGTCATTTTACCTAAGGCCAGCGCTGCTGCCATGCGCACATTGGCGCTGGGGTCTTGCTGCACCACTTTGAACAAAGCTACTTTGGCCGGACTGGGATCCAGTTTGGCGGTGCGGCCCAGGAAGTGGGAGGCGCCTAGCCGGGCCTCCTCTTGGCCAGAGTTGAGCAGAGCGGCCGCTTTGGTAATGGCCCCGGCATAGTTCAGTTTGCGTTGGCCCGCCCGGTACAAAGCCCAGGCTTGGGCAGGTTCCATGTTGGTTTGCGCCGTGTAGCGGGCCATCATGTCCAGTCCGTTCTGGGTGGCGCATTTGCCCCAGGCTTCCAGAATCTCGGCGCGTACGGGTACGTTCTGCTCCCGGTTATAGGCCTCCATGAGGGCAGGTTCCGCTTTGGCATTGCCTATCTGGCCCAGGGCATACGCCGTGGCTTTTCTCACTTCTGCCTCAGGGTCTTGCAACAACGCACTAAGTGCCGGAATGGCCGTACTGTCCTGCACGGAGCCGAAGGCCAGCGCGGCCTCGCGCCGGTACATGGTTTCGGGCCGGTCCAGGAAAGTGAGCAGGTCCTGGGTTTTGCGTTCGTCTTGCAGCGTGTAGATTCTGCGGAGGGTGGCATCACTGAATTTATTCACAACATTGGCACCGCTCTGCTGGGCAGGCTGCCTACAGGCCGAGGCCAAAAAAAGAAGAACGGCGGCCGTTCTAAGCTGTTTCTTCATAAAGGAATCTTGAGCACGGAAGATACAAAATAGGCCTCAGTCTGAAACATTTCACCTAAAGTCGCCTGATAGGAAATTCTGTTTTTACCCTGATTTTCAGAAAATGCCTCTGAAACGGTACCTGGATTAGAACAGAAATGCGGACCTTTGCGGCCATTATGAATACCCCCGCTTCGCCTACCTACTCGTTCCGGTTCTGGATGCTGTGTTTGAGTTCTTTTTTGTTCTCGGCCAGTTTCAACATGATCATCCCGGAGTTGCCCAGTTTCCTCACGCGCCTGGGTGGAGCCGAGTACAAAGGTTTCATCATTGGCCTGTTCACCCTCACCGCCGGACTCTCGCGCCCGTTCAGCGGAAAACTCACCGATACCATCGGACGCTTGCCCGTCATGTACTTTGGGGTGGCCGTCTGCATTTTGTGTAGCCTGCTGTACCCTTTGCTGACCACCGTCTTCGCGTTCCTGCTGTTGCGCCTCATCCACGGGTTCTCCACCGGGTTCACGCCCACCGGCGAATCGGCGTACATTGCAGACATTGTGCCCCTGGAACGGAGAGGCGCCGCCATCGGAATTTTCGGGTTGGCCGGAAGCCTGGGCCTGGCCGCCGGTCCCGCCATTGGTGGAGAATTCAGTCGGCACTTCTCATTGAACGCGCTTTTCTACAGTTCCTCGGCCATGGCCTTGCTGTCCATTCTGGTACTGGTGAACCTGAAAGAGACCTTGCCCAACAAGCAACGGTTCAGGTTAGGCCTGCTGCGCATCCGGCGCGATGAGATTTTCGAGCCCCTCGTGATTCCACCCTTTATTGTGATGCTGCTCACGCTGTTCTGTTACGGTGCTGTGCTCACCGTCACGCCGGATTTCAGCCAGCACCTGGGCATCCAGAACAAAGGACTGTTCTTTACTTTCTATACCGTGGCCTCGGTGGGCGTGCGGTTTCTGGCCGGTCGTGCCTCAGACCATTACGGGCGCGTCACCGTTCTGCGGGTGTCTACCCTCATCATGGCGGTTTCTATGGTGGCACTTGGCCTGGCCCAAACCAAAGCTATGTTCCTTGGAGCTGCCGTGCTGTACGGCATCGGCACCGGTATGAACTCGCCTACGCTCTACGCCTGGGCCATTGACCTGAGCCACCCCGAACGTCGCGGAAGAGCCATGGCCACCGTGTACATTGCTTTGGAAGCCGGTATCGGAATCGGTGCCTTCGCTGCCGGTTGGATCTACGGCAACCGTATTCCTTTCATCCCTTTCGTTTTCTGGGGAGCCGCCGCGCTGTGCCTGCTGGCGTTCCTGTACGTGGTGGTAGGCAAATTCCCGAAGCGGGTAGAGGCGTAGCGTTTTAGGCTATTTTTTGAGAAAAGAGGAGTAAAATAGAAGATTCCTGACAGTATAACTGAGCTGGCGCGAGTCTCCAGACTCGTGCCTACGGATGATGCGAACGCTCCAGACTCGCCGGGCACCACATTCACATGTGGTGCGGAAGTTACATACTGTGACTTCTGAGCTAGTTTCCAGCAAGGCACGGAAGTGACTTCCGCGCCATAGTTAACTCATGACCGCCTGTTTCGCTGCGGGGCAGCGAGGATAGTCAGAGACTATCCATTATCCGTAGGCACGAGTCAGGAGACTCGCGCCAGAAAACACTCGCGCCAGCAGAAGTAAGAATAGAAAAAGTCTGTCTTGCTCCACCACTCAAGACTCAAGACTCAGAACTCATAATTTCTTCTACAAATATCCCTTCGCCTGAAGCCGGAACAATTCTGCATACCTGCCTCCTTTCGCCATTAACTCCTCATGTGATCCCATTTCCACAAACTGGCCGTTTTCAATGACCAAAATCCGGTCTGCCATGCGCACGGTGGAGAAGCGGTGCGAGATGAGGACGGCGGTTTTTCCGTGGGTGAGCTCCGAGAAGCGTTGGAACACCTCGTGTTCGGCGCGGGCGTCCAGGGCGGCGGTAGGCTCGTCCAGGATCAGGAGTTGGGCATCGCGCATGTAGGCTCTTCCCAAGGCTATCTTCTGCCACTCGCCGCCAGATAAATCCACGCCTTTGTTGAAGCGGCGGCCGATGATCTGATCATAACCCTCAGGGAGTTTAGCGATGACCGTGTCTGCCAGGCTTTGCTGAGCCGAGGATTCAATGCGGGGATGGTTCTCTTTTTCCTCAATCCGGCCGATCGCGATGTTGGTGCCCGCGCTCATCTGAAACCGCACGAAGTCCTGGAAAATCACGCCAATTTCGCGACGCAGGTCGGCGGGGTCGTATTCGCGCAGGTCAATGCCGTCCAGCAGAATGCGGCCCTCGGTGGGGTCGTAGAGGCGGGAGAGGAGCTTCACCAGGGTGGTTTTCCCGGCTCCGTTTTCGCCCACCAAAGCTAGTTTCTCGCCAGCGTGGAGCGTGAAACTCAGGTTGCGGATAGCCCATTTCTCAGAGTTTCGGTACCGAAAACCCACGTTCTCAAACGTAAAGCCGTGCCGGATGGGACGCGGGAAAACAGGAGCACCTTTGATGCGTCGGATGAGCGGTTGGAGTTCAAAAAAATCAAAGAAATCCTGCAGGTACAAGGCACCCTCGGCCACGCTGGTGAACCGGTTTAATACCGCTTCCAGCAAGCCGCGCAGGCGCATGAACGAACCGGAGAGAAACGTCAATTGACCCAAAGAAACCTGTCCCTGCACCGTTTGGGAAATGAGGTACACGTAAGCTCCGTAATAGCCCGCGCTACCTAAAGCGGCAAACACGCTGCCCCAGAACGCCCGGCGGGTGGAGAGCTTTTTATTGTCATGGTAGAACTTGTCTGACAGGGTGCGGAAACGGTCGATCAGGAAACCGGATAAGCCGAAGATCTTGACTTCCTTGGCGGTCTCGTCGCTGGCGCCGGTTTGGCGCAGGTAATCCAGCTCGCGGCGCTCGGGGGTCCAGCCGTGGACCAGAGAATAGCTTCGTTCGTTAAAGTGCGATTCTCCCAGAAAAGCCGGTAAAACGGCTATCAGGAGCAAAAGCAATAGCCACGGGTAAAAGGCGATGAGCCCGGCGGCCAGGAAGATCATGGTCAGGATGTCCTGCATCTGGCCCAGCACCTGGCTCATGAGCACCGTGCGGCTGAGGGTCTGGCGGCGGGCGCGTTCCAGTTTGTCGTAGAAGGCGGAGTCCTCAAACTGGTCCAGGTCCAGCTCGGCGGCGTGCTCCATGAGCTTGATAGAAGACTGGTTCGCGAACAGATCGCCCAAAAGACCATCCGTCAGGGCAATACCCCGGTTCAGGAAATCTGAGAGCACGGCAAGGCCAAACTCAATGCCTATGAGCGTGAACAAATGGCTTAGCAGTTTGGCCTCGGCCTGGGTGAGCCGCACTACTTCGTCAATGATCAGCTGCCCCACGTACAGCACCGCCAGCGGTACTGCTGCCCGTAGCAAACGCAGCACCACGTTGACCAAGGCCATGCGCGGATTGGTTTGCCATACCATTTTGAGGAACGGCGGTAAATGCTTGAGCGCGCTCACCCGCTCCTGCACCGTGAGTTGCGGCTTGCCTTGTTGTGGTGGCTTTCGCCCGAAAAGATTATCCCAGAATGCCATAGGCGTTGAAGTTACTAGAAAGCGTTTTTCTTACGCATATCTGGTTTAAACGGAGTTCACCGAAAATGAGTCAAAAACCCGTTACTGGGGGAGAAACGTTTCTCAAGGCGGCAGGAGTAGTCTGTTTTAGACCTGTTTTCAGGAAATCTGCCCTAAATCTATCTATTTACTATACTTTAGGAAACCTCAGGCAGTAGCAACTGGGTTATAGTCAGGTTACCTTTGTCAGCGCGTGAAAGGGAGACGGTTTTTGGTTCCTCACCGCTATATTTTCGTAGGAGATTATTATGGAAGAATCGTTTTTACATAGGCTCTGGAGTTTGCACCAGCAGAACCAGTTCCGGATTCCCACTGGCCTTTTGTGCCAGTTTTTAAATAGATTATTGCAGGTGCTTTTTCCGCCGCTCACAGATCAGCCCTTCAAAAACTCGCAGGAATTGGCCCAGGAGGTTACCTTTCTGGAGCAAGAGCTGGAGTCTCTGTTGGAAGGCGTGCAGCACATCAGTGATTTCTCGGCGGCCGAAACCGTGGCGTTGTTCATGCGGCAACTGCCCCAACTGCACGAGCAGCTCATTGCCGATGCCGAGTTTATTCTGGAGGAAGATCCGGCGGCCCGGCACATTGAAGAAGTAATGCGTTCCTATCCGGGGTTTTATGGCATTGCCGTGTACCGCATTGCGCACGTGCTGTACCAGGCCGGAGTGCCGTTGCTGCCGCGCATTCTTACGGAGTACGCCCATAGCCGCACCGGCATTGATATCCATCCTGGCGCGCGCATTGATTATCCGTTCTGCATTGACCACGGTACCGGCATTGTGATAGGGGAGACCACCCACATCGGAAAATACGTGAAGTTGTACCAGGGCGTGACCTTGGGGGCCTTGAGTGTTTCCAAACACATGATGGACATCAAGCGCCACCCCACCTTGGAAGACCGCGTGATTATCTATGCCGGGGCCACCATTCTGGGCGGGAACACCGTAATTGGGTCAAACAGTATCATTGGCGGTAACGTATGGCTCACCGAGAGCGTACCTCCGTACTCACGGCTGTACCACCGGGCCCAAATCAAGGTAAGCCGGTCTGAGGCCCCGGAGAACATCCTTGATTTTTCTATTTAACCTATCGCCTTTATAGGGTTGGTAAATTAATTATACATTTGTACCAAGCCGCCGGGAGGAAGCCTTGCCTGCGGCAGGTATTTGTTCTAACGTAACCTTTACGATATGAAAGCAGACAACATTTTACAGACCATCGGGAATACCCCCGTGGTACGCATTAACCGATTATATGGCGCCGATGCGCAGGTGTGGATGAAGCTGGAGCGTGCTAACCCAGGCGGGAGCATCAAAGACCGCATTGCCTTGTCCATGATTGAGGACGCAGAGCGCCGCGGCTTGCTGAAACCACACAGCCATATCATTGAACCAACTTCCGGCAACACCGGGGTAGGTTTGGCCATGGTGGCTGCTGTTAAAGGCTACGAGATCACATTGGTAATGCCAGAGTCTATGTCTATTGAGCGTAGAAGACTCATGGCTGCCTACGGAGCAAAGCTAGAGCTGACTCCGCGCGAGAAAGGCATGAAGGGTGCCATTGAGCGCGCCCATGAACTGGCCGACGGCAACGAGAACGCCTGGATTCCCATGCAGTTCGATAACGAGGCCAATACCCGCATCCACATAGAAACCACCGCCGAAGAAGTCTTGAGAGATTTCCCAGATGGCGTGGATTACCTGATCACCGGTGTTGGAACCGGCGGTCACATCACCGGCGTTGGCCAGGTCCTGAAAAAGAAATTCCCTAACCTGAAGGTATTTGCCGTGGAGCCTACCTTGTCTCCGGTATTGAGCGGTGGTGCCCCAGGTCCGCACCCAATCCAAGGCGTAGGCGCAGGCTTTATCCCTAAGATCATGGATATGTCTGTGCTGGATGGCGTTATTCAGGTAACCCCTCAGGATGCTTTTGAGTACGCCCGCCGTGCTGCAAAAGAAGAAGGTATCTTCGTGGGGGTTTCCTCCGGAGGTTCTCTGGCAGCCGTAGCCCAGAAACTTGCTGAGGTAGAGCCAGGTGCCAGAATTCTTACGTTCTGCTATGACACTGGTGAGCGTTACCTGTCTGTAGAAGGACTGTTCGTGTAACCGGACTGATTAAAAAAAACAAAAAGCCTCTGTTGTTTTACAACAGAGGCTTTTTGTTTTAGGGCTACTTTGGAGGAAATAGATCCAGAACAGGCTATGTTTTCTGAATTGGTGAGCGCTAGAAAGGTGTATAAAACAAAAAGGGCTCACTATTATGAGCCCTGTAGTGGAGAATATCGGAGTCGAACCGATGACCTCTTGCATGCCATGCAAGCGCTCTAGCCAGCTGAGCTAATCCCCCGTTTTGATGATGCAAAAGTAACAGCCATTTTGATAACTGCAAAATATTTTCTGCTCATTTCTGCTTTTTTGTTTGACCTAACACAACAGGTGAAATACAAACTTGCGAAGAATAAAATATAAGTAGTTGATTCTCTTTTGTCTAAGTGAAGCAAGAAGCAGGTTTGAATTTTCGGGTTAAAATCAGAAAAGGAGACGAAATCTGTTTTCGTCTCCTTTTCCAGAAATCGGCTCTAAAACTGTTTATTCGAAAATATAACGCAGACCCACCTGTCCTTGCCATCTGGAGGAGAAGGTGGTGGTCCAGACGCTGGTAGAGGGGTTGGTAAAGGTAAATTGCGGCCGGTTCTCGTCATTGCGTCTCTGGAAGCGGATTAGTTCCACTGCTGAGTTATTTACTGAGTAGTTGTGGCCCCAGTCGCGGTTTATCAGGTTGCCCACGTTGAAGATGTCAAACGTTATCTGTAACGTATGATTCTTGCCTCCCAGGTTGGCGAAGATGTCCTGAGCCAGGCGCAAATCTACGCGGTGGGTCCAGGGGGTACGGGCTCCGTGGCGTTCAGCAAATTGGCCTCGGCGACTTCTCAGGTAATCATCGTTCTCAATAAATGCGTTCAGGTCTGCCCACTGTTGAGCCACGGTGCGGGTCACGACTCCGGCATTGTTGGTAGCGTCAATCAGTCCGCTTTCCTCAATGGTGCGAGGCACATAGATCAGGTCGTTGGCGTTACTGCCGTCGTTGTTTACATCGCCGGCGTACAGATACGTAAACGGCAGGCCAGACTGACCTTCATAGAACAGGGAGATAGAGGTAGAGAAGTTGTTCAACCACTTGAAAGTGTAGCCTCCCGAGGCAATAACCCGGTGGCGGATATCGAAACGGGAATAGGAAAGCTCCGGATCATTTGGGTTCCAGTAAATCTGGTTGAACTGCCAGTTAGAACGGGCTGTGCTGCTGGTGCCGCTGTTCACGTCTTCAGACTTGCCATAGGTATAGGCTACCATGGTGTTGAGGCCGTTGTTGAAGTTCTTCTGCAACTGACCGGTTAATGTATAGGTGTAGCCTCTATTGGTGTTGTCCAGCAAAATCACGTTTGTGAAGGCAGAAGAAACGCGGCCAGAAGAATACAGTGGACGTTTGTCTGGCCCTGTCAGGTTACTGGTTGGACCAAGCAGGTTTATGTCCCGGTACACAATGTCGTTCATGGTTTTGGAGTAGATCCCTTCCAGAGTAGCAATGATCCCGAAAGGAAGCGTGTAGTCTACTGCCACGTTTGTGCGGAAGGTCTGGGGTATCTTAAAGTCTTCAGAGATCAGGTTAATTTCTGCGGTAGAAGCTGCCGGACCCAGATTTCTGATATCGTTTATATTGGTTACAAATCTGTTTGCGGCGGTTTGGTTGCGCAGGAGTAAGGAACTGAAGGTTATCCCATTGTTGGTAAACTGGTTAGACAGCCACACAAACGGAACCCTACCCGTGAAAATACCGGTACCTCCGCGCACCTGAAACGTCTTGTCTCCTCTCACATCCCAGTTGAAGCCTAACCTGGGAGCCCATAATAGTTGGCCGCCCGGGGTTACGTCTGTTCTCAAACCTGCGTATTCGGTGTTGGCGAAAGCGGTTTCAACGGCCGCGTTACGGGCTGGTTCATCCGGGATGAGCGGCACATCTACCCGTAACCCCAAGGTTAACCGCAGGTTTTCCGTTACGTCCATTTCGTCCTGCACATAGAAACCTAATTGGGCCGCGTTGAAATCAGCGGCGGGCGTAGGGTTATTGGGGTCTGCGGAATAGGTTTGTTCAATCTGGAAGGGTCTACCGGCGTAGAAGTCTTCAATGCTGTTGAACTGGTAATAGCCGTTGTAGTTATTGATGAACAGGTTCCGGAAATTGAAGAACTCATTGTGCGTACCAACGGTGAACGTATGGCGCCCCCTGAAAATGGTCAGGTTATCGGTGAACTCAAAGATATCCTGGTCCAACTCATTAAAGGCGGAGCTCCGTTCTGTCCCTGCTGAAATGGTGTTGCTACCGCTTCCTAAGAACCGGATGGTAATCTGCGGGAACAAAGCCCCTGGTGTATCACGCCGATCGCGGATTCTTGAATAACCCACAATCAGGTTGTTGGATATGTTCTCAGAGAAACGGCTCCGTAACTCAGTTACGGTACTGTTGGTGGTGCTGTTGAATTCGTAGGCGTTGCCCCCAAACCGGAACGTGGTGTTGGTGCGGGTGATATTATCGTCAAAGGCATCAACAAAGTTATGGCGAAGGGTTAATTGGTGCCGGTCTGTGATGTTCCAGTCTAACCTACCGAAGATTTTGTTACTCTCGGTTCGGCGGTTGATGGCCCCAAACGTACCTGGGTCATACCCATATTTGATGCGAAGGGTATCGGCCAGGTTGCGCACGTCTTGTGCCGGTACAATGGAGCTGGGATCACCCAGGTTAAACAGAAGAGGCTCGGTACGGCGGGTGATCTCCCCGTTCAAAAAGAAGAATAGTTTATCTCTGATGATGGGACCACCCACCCTAAAGCCGGTTTGGTAATCTTTGAACTCAGCGGTTTCCTGTTCAGTAATGGGGTCTTTGCCTACCGTATTCTGGTTACGGCCGAAGGCGTACACAGAACCTTCCCAGTTGTTGGTACCTGAGCGGGTAACCGCGTTGATGCCCCCTCCGGTGAAGTTCCCGAATTTAACGTCATACGGGGCCAATACCACCTGAATTTGGTCAATGGCGTCCAGAGAGATGGGTTGGGTGCCTGCCTGCCCTCCGGGAGTACCTGTGCCTGCCAAACCAAACACATCGTTGTTCACGGCTCCATCTATGGTGATGTTATTATATCGGTTGTTGGCTCCGCCAAGAGAGTTGCCGGATGCCTGCGGCGTAAGACGGGTGAAATCCTGCAGAGAGCGGCTCAGAGTGGGGAGGCGCTCAATCTGCTCCCGCGACACGTTGGTGGCTGCCCCGGTTCTGTCTGCGTTAATGATTGCGCCCCGTTCAGATACTACCTGTACCTCGCTCAAGCCCACTGCACTGGCTGAGAGCGTTACATCTAGCCGAAGTGTCTGGCCGAGGGACAGGAACACATTCTCTCTACGCTGGTCCTGGTAACCTATATAGCTTGCTGTAATGGTATAAGGGCCGCCCACCCGCATGTTCAGCAGGTTAAAACGGCCGTTTTCGTCGGCACTGGCGGCATACTGTGTATTGGAAGGCGTGTGTACCGCCACTATGGTAGCGCCGGCTAATCCCACGCCACTGGCATCATTGATCACACCAGTCATGGAGGCCGTGGTTGCCCCTTGGGCCCAGCCGAAGTGAATGGGTAAACAAATCGCCAGAATAATCATGAAGGGAGTAAATAGTTTTTTCATAAAGAGGTGACTTTGGTCAATTGTGCTTGTAAACTGTACTTTAAAAGGGTGTAGCTTAAAATAGGCGGGTTTGCGAGCGCTTGCATCAAAGATTCTCCTCCTTATGATTGACGGAGGCGACCAGCACTGTCTGCCGGTAGGGAGTGGAGATAAAACTTGCAATTTCTATTTGCAAGAGTGTGATTAGAAAAGACGGTCTCCTTTACGGTGATAATGCTTTCATGTTCTTAGTGAAAGATTATCATTACGTTAACTGCCTTGGTTTACGACTTAGGTTAATACTTGTTTTTGGATTATTCTTTTTATTCCATTTAAGAGTAGAAGCATCTGGCCGTAAAGGTCCTTTGTTCATTAGTTGGTGTCTCTTGTATATGGATTCTCCCTGAATCACATACAGATATAGTCTGTTAGGTGTAATGATCAGCAGTTAACACTTGAAGTGCACAAGGGTCTCACTCGAGCGAACCGTTAGGATATGTTCATAATGGTGTAAGCAATTGTTCAACTGGTAGTGAGCTGGCATTCTTGCCAACTGTGGGTATAAGTCTGATGAGGAGAAGAGAAGGTTGTATATAGGCGATAATATTCTTAAGGTTTTTAGTATGAATTTTCTAATAAAAAATTTTTATAAAATTTTTATCTGTAAATGTTTTGAATAGTAAAAAATAATAGACTGATAGTATAAATACCTAAAAGAGAAGGTTTTTCAAAATTATGAAAGGTTCTTTGTGAGTTTCTTAATATTTTAATAGAACTGTGAACGGTCTGCTCTTTGAAAGGAGGTAATTCGTTGATTGGGAGCGACTTTGTTAATTTTATCTTAACATGTGAGTTAAAAAAATTATGATTTCGTTCTTACCTTTGCGGCAAAGAACAACAACCTTATATGAAAAACTTTTTACAACGGAAACTATTTATAATAGTTGTCCTGATGTTTTTTAGCTCCCTGTCTGTTTTTGCACAGAGAACAGTTAGAGGTAAAGTAATTGATGCGGTGACTCAGGAGTCCTTGCCAGGCGCATCTGTTGGTGTGAAGGGCACCACAGATGGTGTGTCAACTGACATTGATGGAGGATTCGCAATTAAAGTAAATGCTGACAACATTACTTTAGTAGTAAACTATGTAGGGTATGTGACGCAGGAAGTAGCCGTTACTGGCTCAAATGCAGGTACCATCAAATTGCAGGCAAATGCAAGCAGCATCAATGAAGTAGTTGTAACTGCAAACAGCTTCGCAATTGAGAGAGAGACACCGGTAGCTATGTCTACTATCACTAGTGACGTGATTGTAGAGAAAGCCAGCCAGCAGGAATTTCCTGAGTTATTGAAGTCTACCCCAGGGGTGTATGCAACCAGAGGGTCAGGCGGTGGATTTGGAGATGCCAGAATCAACATGCGTGGTTTCCAGAGTGCCAACATTGCTGTTCTCATCAACGGTATTCCGGTGAATGACATGGAAAGCGGCCGTGTTTTCTGGTCTAACTGGGCTGGTTTAACGGATGTGACAAGATTCATGCAGACTCAAAGAGGTCTTGGTGCCTCAAGAGTAGCAGTTCCTTCTATTGGAGGGACTATCAACATTGCCACTAGAACAACTGACGCAAAAAGAGGAGGATTCATCTCTCAGTCTATTGGTAATAACAACTACAACAAGACCGCCTTCTCTCTTTCTTCAGGACTGAATGAAAAGGGTTGGGCTTTTTCAATTGCAGGCTCAAGAAACACCGGAGACGGTTGGTTTGAAGGATTAGCATATGAAGCATATACTTACTTCTTCAACGTTTCTAAAATTATCAATGAGCACCATACGCTTTCCTTAACAGGTTTTGGTGCCCCACAATACCATGGTTCAAGATTTGAGCGTAGAGGTATTCAATATTACAGAGATGCTCCGCAAGGAATCAGATTCAACCCTAACTGGGGAATCTTGAATGGTGAGAACAAAACCATCAGCGGTAACTTCTACCATAAACCACAGTTGTCTTTGAACCACTACTGGACAATTGATGAATCGTCTTCCTTGTCTACAGCCGTGTATGCTTCTATTGGCCGCGGTGGTAACGAGTTCCCTAACAATGCCAACCTATTCCTGGGTACAAGAACTGGAGGAGAATATTCACCAGTAGACATCAATGCTTTGGTTGATCAGAATGTGGCTTCACCAGATGGCAGAGCTGTGGCGTTCTTGCAGTCTAACAGAAATGATCACGTATGGGTAGGTACCTTGAGCACTTACCAAAAGTCATTGACAGATAAGTTTGACTTATTGGGTGGTCTTGATTTAAGATACTACAGAGGTATTCACTACAACTCAGTCCGTAACTTATTAGGAGCTGATTATGTTCTGGATAGATATACCACAGGAGCTAGTGGTGACATCAACAATCCAAACAAAATGGCCAAGACTGGTGACAAGATTGGTTACAACTGGGATGGTCTGGTGTTCTGGGAAGGTGGTTTCTTGCAAGGTGAGTACAAAACCGGTCCTTTAGCGGCTTTCGTTTCCTTAGCTGCTTCCAACACCTCTTACAAGAGATTCGATTACTTCAGATACACTGCCGACGATCCTAACCGCGAAAGTAAAACAGTACACTTCTTCGGTTACCAAGCCAAAGGTGGTGCTAACTACAACCTGAACGAAAACCACAACGTTTTCGCCAACGTGGGTTATTTTGAGAAAGCTCCTTTCTTCACTACTGTTTTCCCAGGAAGAGATTTCACAACAAACCAAAACTTGCCTAACGAAGAAGCTGAGAATGAGAAAATCCTGAGCTATGAATTAGGGTATGGCTACAGAAGCTCCATCTTCACAGCTAACGTGAACTTGTACAGAACTACCTGGAAAGACAGAACCCTTGCCAGAAACTTTACAGGTCAGGATGGTAACCCAATCTTCGTGAACCTTTTAGGGGTGAATGCATTACACCAAGGCGTTGAGGTGGATTTTGAGTATCACCCAATCAAAGGTGTGAACTTGAGAGGTATGCTTTCTGTAGGTGACTGGACCTGGTTGAACAACGTAGACCAAGTGGTTGTTGAAAGCTCTAACCTAAGCAGAGAACAAATCATTGGGCCATTCAACATTGCTGGCTTGAAAGTAGGTGATGCTCCGCAGACAACTGCTGCTCTTGGCTTGGATGTAAACATCATTGAGGATCTGAAAATTGGTGCTGACTATAACTACTATGCAGATTTCAGCGCAGATTTCAACCCGGTAAGCTTACCTAACAACAGAGCAACTGGTACCTGGAAAGTGCCTAACTACTCACTGCTTGATCTGAATGCAGTTTACAGATTTAAGTTCGCAGGCCTGAATGCTTCTATTATCGGTAACGTGAACAACGTATTCAACACAGAATACATCTCTGACGCTCTGGCCAACTTCGTATCTCCTGGTGGTGATGCTCCTGCTGTAAGCAATGCAAGTAACTCATCAGTATACTTTGGACAAGGCAGAACCTGGACTACCACTTTGAGAATTAACTTCTAATAAGAACCAACATGAAAAAGATAGTTTATTTGTTCTTCTCTGTGATGACCATGCTGGTGAGCGCATGTGATCCAATGGAAGATGTATATGAAGAGTTGGATGCGCTGCCACGTGATAGAAGCGAATATCAGAACATTGACATTACCTTAAGTCAAACCAACTACAAAGACATTAAGGGTAATGATGTTCCTTCTTACGTAGGCAACAACTATTACTTTGCTTCAGAAGAAGAGGCTGCCAAATTTATTCCTCTTTATTTGAACACTGCCTACCCACAACTTCTGGAAGGCGACATCATCAATGTTACTTACAACGCCCTGAAATTTGCTTTCAAGGGTAATACTGTGGCAGAGCGTGATGCCTACACCTTGACAGATGCTGATTATGCCTTAGGAGGTACAACTTTCAAGAACTTTGACAGATGGTCACAGATTGAGACTTTCCTGAATACCAGATACGCTACGCCTTTACAAGGCAGACTGGTAACCCTAACTTTTACATGGTTCAGCAACAACCAGTCTCCAACTTCACAGACCAGAACAGATTCTTACTACTACACCAACGGTAGATGGGAAGATGCTTACTTGGTTACTACTGAAGATTATCTTAAAGTAGAGCGGAACAGAAACAATGCTTTTGCTCCTGCAGATGAAGCTTTGTTGCCTGGGTTCTTTGATAACTTCTTAAAGAACAAAATTTTTGGAGCGAAAGCTGGTGATGTACAGTACGTGAGTTATGCAGTGCGTATGAGTTCTTCCTCAACGTTGCAGCAGGTAATGGGAATGATGTATGATGGTAGCAACTGGACCAGAATCCCAAATAACTACTTCTCTACTGAACCAAGAACACTTACCTTCCTGCGCAAAAATGGTGTATGGGCACCTGATCTTACTGTTAGATACACCCTTGTGGCAGCCGATTATGAGATGATAGCTGGTTTCTCAAATGTTGGAACACAAGCCAACAGAGATAACCTGAAACAGTTTAAGAACTTCTATCAGGTGGGTAACGGTACAGATACAAGATATTGGACCGAAGCCCAAATCTTTGCTGGCTTAGCCGAGTTTTTGAAAGCTAAATACCCTAACGCTGAAGTTGGACAGAAGTATCAGCTTACCTACATTGTTTACAGAGGAAGCAATACAACTGTTCAGACTACACTTGAGAAGAAAGAATCTGGTAATTACGAAGTAATTCAATAACAAATTGAATGTACAATAGAAAAGGCCCCGTCAATGGTGACGGGGCCTTTTTTTATGCTAAAACATACAAGTCACAAAGGTGAAATCATTGGCCCGATACTGGAAGATGTCATCATTATCGCTGATAACCTAACAACTAAGCTTTCAGGCACTCAGATTCTAAGAAGGTGAAGGAAGGTATAGGAGATCCTATCCTGATAAAATTATTGTTAGAATAAAAGTATTGTTAGATGCTTGGCCGCACTGCTTTTACAAATATTTTCTGATAATAGGGGCTAAACAGATTATCCTCTTTAACACCTAAAGAAGTGGAGGCATGGATAAACCAGACATCGTTCTGACCTTTGACCTCAGTAACCATGCCTACGTGGGTAATGTTGTAAGCACTTTGAGAGGAGCTGAAGAAGACCAGGTCGCCGGCCTGCAGTTCAGCAGGGGAAATGGCGGGGCCAAAATTGCTTTGTTCATTGGAGGTGCGCGGCAGTTGCACGTCTATGGCCTGGTAAGAGGTGCACAGCAAGCCTGAGCAATCCATGCCTATGCGGGTGGTGCCGCCCAATTGGTATGGCGTGCCGGTGTAAGAACGGGCGGTGGAGATCACCGTCTGGATATCGCGGCGTACAGAAGA
Organism: Sabulibacter ruber; assembly: GCF_017355955.1. Lineage (GTDB taxonomy): Bacteria > Bacteroidota > Bacteroidia > Cytophagales > Hymenobacteraceae > Nibribacter > Nibribacter ruber_A. The sequence goes on from NZ_JAFFID010000004.1 coordinate 235,471, forward strand.
GGAGTGGTTGCTGGAGATATGGATAGAGCTCGGACCTTTCCTGCTTTTACCCGTGGAGAGGTGAATTTCTTTAACCGGTTTGCGGCCACCCCCGGTGCGACGCTCCATTCGCTCTTTGCGCTTGAGCTCGGCAATCTCTCTTGCAGACCTGTATTTTTCGTTGGGTTTGCTGAACGTTGAGTAAGATGATTTCCCGCAGGAGCCCAGGAGAAGGGAAAGGCTTAAAAGGAAAAGGGAAGATGTTCTGGATACGGTGTTTGAAGTTTTTCTCTGGAGGCGCATTTCAATATCAATCAATGGTAAAGCGATCAAATCCTTATTAAAATGAGTTTCCAACCTTACCCTTCGTTTCAACCTTACTCTTTTAGTAGAAGTAATCAGTAGACATCCAATCTGCCAAGAACCCCTATGCTAACGTCTGCAATGATAAGGCAGTATCTAAAAAGATGCAACCCAAACCGTTAGCAAGGCTATATGCTTGGTGTTCAAATAAATAAAATCAGAAGTGGTTTTCAGGGAAGTAGTAAGTGGTGTTTTGGGCCTGTTTTGTGAAAATCAGGCTTAAAACTAGCTGGTTCTGCCTTGCAGAAATTCTACCGCACGCCTTTCTGAGTAGTAGAGGTTCTTGAAGAAATTCTCTGAAAACCCCACATGACCGCCTCCACTCGGGATTTCAAGGTAGAAGTTGGGGTTCTGCAAAGCCTGCTCCACAGGAAAGCACTCAGGAGAAAGGAACGGATCGTTTTTGGCGTTCACCAGTAGGGTAGGCACGGTTATCTTGTGCAGGTGCTGTACAGAACTACATTTCTCATAATACTCCTCGGCGTTTTTGAAACCGTGCAGAGGAGCTGTGAAACGATCATCGAACTGCTCAAAGGTGGTAATGAGATGATAGTCGTCCAGGTTTACCGTAAAGCGCTGGGCTTTTTCCTGAAGCTTCAGGTGCAGGCTCTTGAGAAATCGCTTCATGTAAATCCGGTTCTGGGGCTTGGCTAATTGCTGGCAGGCACTCTTCAAATGGCAGGGAACCGAGAACACGGCCGCTCTCTGAACCTGCGAAGGCACCTTTGAGGCCCACTGAGAAAGGTAGTTCAGGATTAGGTTGCCGCCCATGCTAAAACCTACCAGAAAAACGTTTTGGTAGGCTTTTTGGCTAAGCGCATGCCGAATAACCCAATCCAGGTCTTCTACGGCTCCCATGTGGTAAGACCGTAGCAAAAGGTTGGGCTCGCCGCTGCAGCTCCTGAAGTTCCAGGCCAGGGCATCCCAACCGGCTTTGTTCAAGGCCAGCACCATCCCCTTCATGTAAGGCCGGTGCGTATCTCCCTCTAACCCATGACACAGCACCACCAAAGTATCTGAATCTACAATAGACCAGTCCAGGTCCAGGAAGTCTTTGTCTGGCGTTTGAATGCGCTCCCTTTTATAGCTAAGAGGAGGCGTTCTTCTAAGCGTACTGGGAAGAATGGTCTGAAAATGCCCATTGAACATGTAAAGCGGAGGCTTGTAGTCTGGACTTGGAAGTACGGGCATTGGTGTAAGCAAATTGGTAAACCTTCTCCAAAAATAACTCATTAGCTCCAAGGGGCCAAGGTGAATGCACGCGGGGAGAGTTAATAATTGTACTTTATTAATTCGTCAGGCTTTTGGTGGCATTCAGCGTGAGAAGGGCTAAGTAGACCTAAAACTTCAGCAGGTCATTATCAAGAATGATAGTTTTGAATAAGAAATTAAATTAAAGAGGCTATGCTGAACCAAGAAGTAACCATACAAAACGGCTGGCTGGAGGATTATAGCTCCCCAGAGGAGGCGTCTCAGGCGTCTACTGAAGGGTTTATGACTGGAGAGCAACTAATTACATCGTCTCAGGCCAAGTTAGAGAAGCTGAAAGCCATGTACCGGCAACAATTAGGCTTTGATGCTATTTGTGCCTGAACGGTTGGTAAAAGCCTCTTTGCATAGATAGGACCTGTTTTCATTGCCTATATACGCTACTATTGTAAAGCGGCTGTGGATTATGCCTGATTGGATTTTAAACAGCTCAAAAAGAAAGGCCGTCTCTAAGAGACGGCCTTTCTTTTTGAGCTGTTTATGGAAATATGGGATAAAAACAGAGATATGTTCTTTTTGTCTTACCGAAGTACCACTCGGCGTACGGTGGTGCCTTTATCGGTTTTGAGGTGAATCAGGTAAACACCTTTTGGCAATGATTGCAAGTTGAACGTGGTGGGCTGACCGGCAGTAGAAGCCTGTTTTGCAGCAACAAGTTTTCCAACGGCATTGTACACCTGGGCTTCTATCAGCCTAAGGCCGGCAGGAGCCTTGATGGTGAAGATACCTGAAGTAGGATTAGGGAAGAGTGTCAATTTGCCCTCTAACTCTTTAGAGATTCCGGTGAGGGTGGAAGTGCCGTAAAGGGTAACATCATCAATTGCCAGCACCTCGTTCGAGTTATTGTTTCTAACAACCAATTTTAGCTGTACCGAGGTAGTACCATTAGGGATGCGTACAACCACCCGTGAAGGGGCATTGTCGCCGGTTACTTCGTTCGTTACCAAAAATGTCTTAGTCAGGGGAGTTCCGGCAGTGGTTTCCAGGACGCCTGTTCCGTTCATGCCATAGCGTATGTTGCTACCGGTGGTATTGGCAGTGATTTTGATGTCTGGGGTAGCAGAAAAGCCTGCTCCGTTCAGGGCTACATATGCTTCAATGAAGTCATTGAGGTCCATCCCGTTTCCATTGGTGTTGATAGAAATAGAGCTGTTGAAGAATTCCAGCGCTAAGTTCTGGTAGTTGGTGGTAGAGATATTCTCAAAAGTGACCTCGGCGGTTGTGGCATTCACTTGCAAGGATTTAGCGCCGCCGTGTATGCGTTGGCCATTTGGAGTGCCCGTGTTTTCAGCGGAGCTGCTGAAGCCTGACGTAACAGCCCAGCCATCGTCAGAGCTGTTCTCAAAGTCTTGTCTTGCCACTACGCCCGCTGGTAGGTTGCCTCCGGCTGTTTCGGTTTTTACAAGCAAAACGGTAGAGGCAGCGGAGTATTGCCATCCGTTAGAGCAGCTTTCAAATGCTACCACGTAGTATTCGGTATTGGATTTTAGGCCCATGATGTTTACGCTGGTGGCATTGCCGCTGTACACCACTTTGGCATCGCCCAAAGCCGGTGCGCTGGAGAAATTCAGGTTAGCTGAGGCGTAGGAAGTACCGTTTTGTGGAGTTGCGGTAGGAGCGCTGCCTTCCTTCACCAGAATCAGGCGGCTATCACCGTTGCCACCCGTGAAGGTTAAGGTAAATCCGCCAGTAGCAATGTTGGAAGAGGCCAGGTTGGTAACGCTTTGGCTTGGAGCGCCAGCGCAGGTGTAATCTGGTAAAGTGGTCTGCGCCGTTGGGGCAGCGGTTGTGTTGTAGGTATTGTCTGTGCTGCAGAACTCAAATACCTGTACGTGGTAGGTGCGGGTAGCGGTGAGACCAGTAACGGTTACTGAGCTTCCTGAGCCGCTGTACACAATTTTGTTTCCATTGGTTTGGTCAGCGGCTTGGGAGAAATCAGCGCTAATTCCGGTGGTGTAGGTGCCGGTGGGGGTAAAGTTGGGTGCGGCGCCTTCGCGTACTACTACCAGGCGGCGGTTACCGTTTCCATTGGTCCAGCTTACCTTGAAAGAGGTTTGGGTAGCCTCTGAGATAGCAACCTGGCTGGCTTGGGTAGTGGGGGAGCAAGTGGCCGGCGTGAATCCCCAGGCCGAGGCCACCATCTCTGGATAATCAATGTACGGGTTACGGTTGCCTTGTACGCGCTCTATGCGGTTATTGCGTTCCAGTTCCTGAGCATCTACCGGGTCTTGCAGGTGCCACTGGTACAGCGTCTGCATATCGGCTGCGGCGCTGATGGTGTTTTTGCCTTGTTCAAAGTTCTGCCCTTCGTGCATGGTGTAGAAGTAGAAGATGGCACGGGCCAGGTTGCCTTTGTGTACTTCGCGGGGCTCAAACTGGGTGTTGGTGTCCTCGCTGTACTCGTCAATGTTGCTGGTTGGAATGGTAGTTTGGGAAGAATTCAGCCTGATCCATTTAGCTGTTTGAGTATCCGGAATATCGGCGAAAGGATCGCTGCCCCGGTCACTGTTCCACTGGATCACGGTAGGGAAGAGGTGGTGAATGTCGGTACGCATCCGCTCTACCTCGTTAAACCAGGACTGCGGTACCGTATGCTCGCAGTTGATGTTGGCAATGTCAGTTGAGGTGCTGGTTTCGCTGTAGGCAAAGGCCTGCTCAAAACCGGAGTAAACGCAGGTAACCTTATCGTTGTAATTGTCTACGTAGTGGTACATTTTGCCGCGGGCCGTAGAGTAACTCAGAACCTGGCGTTTGCCGTCGTACCAATTCTGGCGGAACCAGGCCCTCAGTTCAGAGCCGCTTAGGTTAGCAGGTGGGGCGGTTTGCGCAATGGATGCAGAGATCCCGCACCAACTCACCATCAATACTGTCAGGAGGAGGCGTAAAGATTTATTCATGAGAAGAGAAGCTGATGAGTTGCAAAGGTACAAAGCCTGCTCTTCTTTGAATAAGAATGTTGGAGTATCTGTGTTAAATTAAGGTTAACTCCTATAGAAAGTAGAACTAATCGTTGAAAGTGTTTCAGGCCAATGGAAGAGAGCTTGTTCCTGCCCGGTTTTAGAACATTGAAACCAAGCAGAAACAGAATATTAAAAAAGAAAAAGCCTGAGGTTTGTCTCAGGCTTTCTTTGAAATTCAGCAAAAACAGGCCAGAAACCTATTCTTCGCCTTTGTCTTTTTTCTTCTTTTTCTGCTTGTGCTTTACCACCTTGGCATCTACGTAGAATACAATTTCTTCGGCAATGTTGGTGGTATGGTCGCCAATGCGCTCCAGTTTTTTAATAATTCCAGACACCTTCAAGCTTTGGGCAATGTTGTCTGGGTGAGACTGGAAGTAATTCATCAGCATCTTGTCTGTCTTGGCGTGGATCTTGTTCAGGATCTTGTCCTGTTTGATCACTTGCCGGGCAAGGTCTGTGTTCTCTTCCAGGAAGGCCTGCCGTACGTTTTGCAGCATGGCGGTGGTGGCATCGTACATCTCCAGAACCCGGCTCTCCTGCAGCAGGGTAGGCTCAATGGGCAGACTGGCCTCCTTCAGCATATGGGCAATGCTTTCGCCGGAGTCTCCGATGCGTTCCAGGTTGGAGTTGATCTTCAGGATAGACAAAACCCACCGCAAATCTACCGCCACCGGGTTGAACAGCGCGAAGATGTTCTCGCACATCCGGTCAATTTTGATATCGTAGGCGTTTACTTTCTTTCCGCTTTTGATGATCTTCCTGGTCAGGTCCTCGTTAGGGTTAACCAGGGCATCGCGGCCAGACTGTAACTGGAAATCCACCAAATCCCACATCTCCTCCACCTTGTTCTTGATCCGGAGCAGTTCTTTATCTAATTGGTTCATATCTCTTGATTCTGGGTAAGGAAAGTACTTGAATGAAAGCAAATTTACTTTTCCTGATGATGGCTCCTTCGCTTAAGTAACCTGAAACCTCCTCTTGTTTTTATACCCATTTTCTTAAAACAGGCCTGAAACAGAAGGGTTGGGTTACCAGCAGAGCCTTTTTATCAACCAAAACGGCCGGTAATGTAATTCTGTGTGCGCTGGTCTTTGGGGTTGGTGAAGAGCGTTTTGGTTTTGGCGTACTCTACCAGTTCGCCCAGGTAGAAGAAAGCGGTGTAATCGCTCACGCGGCCGGCCTGCTGCATGTTGTGCGTTACAATTACAATGGTGTAATTCTCTTTCAGCTGGTGAATCAGCTCCTCGGTTTTGGCGGTAGAAAGTGGGTCAAGGGCCGAGGTGGGCTCATCCATCAATAGCACTGAGGGCTCAATGGCAAGGGCGCGGGCAATGCAAAGACGCTGCTGCTGCCCCCCAGAAAGCTCAAACGCGCTTTTCTTCAGTTTGTCTTTCACTTCGTCCCAAAGGGCGGCTTGTTTCAGAGATCGTTCTACCCGCTCCTCAATAAATTTCTTGTCTTTGGTGCCGTTCACGCGCAACCCGTACGCCACGTTCTCAAAAATGGATTTGGGGAAAGGGTTGGGTTTCTGGAACACCATGCCCACGTGCTTGCGCAGGTCGTCTACCTGGATATCAGATTTGTAGATGTCTGTCCCGTCAATGAGAATGTCGCCTTCAATCCGTACGCCGTCAATAAGGTCATTCATCCGGTTAAAGCACCGCAGGTACGTAGACTTACCGCAACCCGATGGACCAATAAAAGCCGTTACCTGGTTTTTCTTCATGGCCATGGTGATGCCTTTCAGGGCATGGAAGTCGCCATAATACAGATGAACGTCTTTGGTTTCAATACTATTCATATCAATCTAAAGAAGGCACTTTGGAATTAGGATCGTGTTTTAAGCCGGTTTTTCAGAAACCAGGCCTGAAACGAAGGATTAATGCATTTTTACTTTGTTACCGAAATATCGCCGCAGCCAGTTGGCCAGCAGGTTGGCCACCAGCACAATCACAATCAGTACGAAAGCCGTTCCGTATGCCATGGCTCTGGAGGCTTCAATGTTGGTACCGCTGGTGGAGATTACGTACAAATGGTACGGCAAGGCCATAACCTGGTCAAAGATACTGGTTGGCAGTTTGGGCAGGAAGTACGCCGCTACTGTGAACAGGATAGGAGCCGTCTCGCCGGAAACCCTGCCAATGGAAAGAATCAGACCGGTGATGATGTTAGGGAAGGCCATAGGAAGCACTACCCGGCTGGTGGTTTGCCATTTAGTGGCCCCCAAAGCCAGCGAGCCAATCCGGAAGGAATTGTCAATGGCTTTCAAGGATTCCTCCGTGGTTCTGATCACGACGGGCAAGGCCAGCAACCCTAAAGTCAAGGAACCAGCCAGAATAGAATCCCCGAACCCGAACTGGTGCACAAACAAAGCCATCCCAAACAAACCGAACACAATAGACGGAATACCGGCCAGGTTATTGGTCATGAGTTTCACAAACCGCTTGAACCAGCTGTCTTTGGCGTACTCATTGATGTAGATGCCCGAGAGAATGCCGATGGGGAACGCGAACAGCATGCTGCCCGCCACCAGGCAAAGGGTACCCACAATGGCCGGGAAAATACCGCCTTCGGTCATGCCTTCGCGCGGGGCCTCGGTAAGGAAATCCCAGCTGATGACGGAGATGCCCCTCACCAGAATAAAACCCAGTATCACAATCAGGATGGCTACAACGGCGAAGCTGAGCAGCCTGAAGATAAAGAAGGCAATGCTCTGGGAAAGCCGCTTGCTTTTATTTGAAGAAGGATTGCTTCCGAAACTCATGGCTTATCTGTTAGCTTTCTTTTTAGTAGATACCAGGTCTACCGTCATGTTAATGGCCAGGGTCATCAGGAAGAGGATACAACCCAGCGCAAAGAGTGCCTGGAAATGGATACCTCCCTGCGGGGCCTCGCCCAACTCTGCGGCAATAGTAGCCGGAATGGTTCTTACCGGTTCCAGGAACGTATGCGGAATCACAGAGGCGTTACCAGTCACCATCAATACGGCCATGGTTTCGCCAATTGCCCGACCGATACCTAAAATGGCGGCCGTGGAAATACCAGAGATAGAATACGGGATGATGACCCGGTAAATAGTCTGCCACTTGTTGGCGCCCAAAGCAAGACTGGCTTCCTTCATGGCGCGGGGTGTGGTACGCATGGCGTCTTCTGAAACCGAGATAATAGTAGGAAGCGCCATAATGCCCAGGATAATACTTCCGGCCAGGGCCGTTTCACCCACTGGCAACCCAAACACATCCTGAATGAGCGGCACAATCACCACCAAGCCAAAGAAGCCATACACCACCGATGGAATACCGGCCAATAGCTCAATAACAGGCTTCAGGAAGTTTCTGACTTTAGGATTGGCGATTTCGGCCAGGTAGATGGAGGTGGCCAAACCCAGCGGCAGGGCGATGAGGATAGCTCCCAGGCTTACCCACAGCGTACCCAAAATGAGAGGTAAAACCCCCAGTTGAACCGCCGGTTGAATGGTAGGATACCACTCCTTTCCGCCCAAAAATCCGCCTACTGAGATGTTGTCCAGCTCAATTCGCCGGCCGGCGAAATCCTTGGCAAGGTATTCCTCTGGGAAAAAGGCCAGAATGGTAGGGTCTTTGGCTACCAGCTCGCTAAGGCGTTGGGGCAGGTATTCAAAGTTGGAGCCAATCTGTTCTTCGGTGTAGTAGTCGGTGATGTCGTCTACCTCAAACAGTTTGATGGGGGCATTGGCGCCGCCCAGTTGGTTCCAGTTGGTAATGTTCTGGTCAAAGATCTCCTTTACCTGGGAGGCTGTGAGTTCTTTCACCGGATTTTGCTTGTTAACGGCAATAACGGAGCCTTCCGCTACCGGCGTCTGGCTGAATACGCCCAAGCCTTCTTTGAAGAGGAAGAACACAATCAGCAGCACGGTAATACTGGTAACCGTGCCGCTGAGGGTGATCAATCCTTCTATTACTCTTTCACCTAGGTTGTTGAAGTACCGTTTCAAGAGAATGGGATTAGGCGAAAAAAAATTACTTGCTCAATGGGATGTAACCAATATCCTGTACCGTTTTCTGGCCTTCTTCAGACATGACGTAGTCTACAAAAGGCTTCACTTTGGCTTCTGCAGTAGCGTCATAGAAGAAGAACAGCGGACGGGAAATAGGATAGGTTTTGTTTTTAGCGGCCTCTACGCTTGGGGCCACAAATGTTTTGCCCTGGTCATAAGACACGGCCAACGCTTTCACTTCTTTGGTTTCATAGGCTAAGCCAATGTACCCAATGGCACCATTCGTCTGGCTCACCGACTGAACAATGGAACCCGTGGCAGGCATCATGAGAATACCGTTGGCGTAGTTCTTTTTGTCCATTACGTGCTCTCTGAAGAACTCATAGGTCCCAGAGCTGGTCTCGCGGGAGTAAGGCACAATCTTCTCATCGGCACCGCCCACTTCTTTCCAGTTGGTGATTTTACCGGTGAAGATACCTTCCAGTTGCTCGCGGGTGAGTTGACTTACTTTGTTGCTTGGGTGAACCACCACAGAAAGGGCATCATAGGCAATAAGTGCTTCCTTTACGTCTTTCTTGGCGCCTTTCAGCTTCAGTTTCTCTTCGGTTTTCAAACCGCGGGAGGCCATGGCAATGTCAGTGGTGCCTTCCTGTAAGGCCGAAAGACCAACACCTGTACCACCGCCCACTACGGTTATGGCAGAACCGGCGTTTTTAGCCATGAACTTTTCGGCTTCCTGCTGAGCCAACGGGAGCACGGTGTCACTTCCCTTGATGGTGATGGTAGCCGCTCCGGTGGCAGATTTGTCAGCTTCAGTGTTCTCTTTCTTGGCATCGTTGCCGCCGCCACAAGCTCCCAGAAACAAAGTAGCTATCAGAAAGCTGCTTATTTGGGTTTTGATGGATCTCATAGGTTTAATTTTTAAATTATTACGTCAGTTTTGAAAAAATGTCTTAAAAGTTGAATTGGGCCTGCAAACGCAGAAGGCGTCCGTTCTGGCGGTTGTCCAGGCTTTTCCCGTCGCGGGAGGTACGGTCTGAGATGGTGTATTGGGTAGCCAGCTCAAAGTTGGGGAGAGGCTGCCATTCCACGCCAATCTCGGTTTCGTACACTCTGTTAAAGCGGGCATCGGTTTCGGCTTTCTTGCCGCCTTTGTAGTACTGGGCTTTCACAAACGGAATAAGGGTTTGCCCGCCTATTTTCATTTCATACATAGCCTGGGCATATCCGCCGTGCAGTGATTTGGTCTGAATGGTTCTGGTAGCCGCATCAAACTCAGGACCTTCCCCAACGTTGTACTCTGCCTGGAACCCGAAAGGCTGCGGGTACACCACTAAACTGGCGGCCACCCGGCGGTCTGTAAAGTTTCCTCCTTTGATATCTGAACTGCTTAACTGGTCTGAGGTAACGGTGTACACCCCAGTGTAGGCCTGTATACCGGGCTCTATGATCTGGCCGTTTTTAAGAGCAAACGGATAAGAAAGCCGGGCTACTATGTGCTGGTTGTTGTTGGCCTCTGGGCGGTTAGCGGTCTGGCCGTTGTACACACCCAACCCGAATACGCCATAGTCGCCGGAGCCTTTGAAACGGCTGTTAGCCAGTTCACTGAATCTTTTTCTGATGTGCTCCGGAGCCCAGTAGAACATCACCCCTAAATCACGCTCGTTAGGAAGGGCGCTGTTCAAGGCATCGTTCCGGTCTAGCGTGAGGCGGTTCTGGCTGGACTGCATGTTCTCAAAGCCGTAAGGAATCTTGCTTTGACCTACCCGCAGACGATACTCTTTCTTCTTATCTAAAGACAAATCAAAATAAGCGTCTCTGAGCTGGGCAAAGTGCAGGCTGGTGCTGCCTGATGGAGTAGAAGCCAAATCTGGCTGGATATAAATGTAAACGCGGTCATGCACGTTTCCGCTGAAAACCAGACGGGCCCGTCTGATCAGGAAGCCGCCTTTGTCGCCCACAGATTTATCGTACTCGGTCCGGAAGTTAGGATTGGTTTCCAGCAGGCGGTTATAGCGAATCTGAACATAGCCCCGCAATGAGATTTTGTCATACCAATGGGATTTGGTGGCTTCGGGGGCTTTGGGTTTGGCTATCACTGAATCCTGGGCAGAAGTGATGGTTTCTTGCGCCTGGGCCATAGTAGCAGTAAGCATAAAAGCAGTGATAGCACTTATTTTTTGCAAATAAGATCTTATCTCTCTTTTGTTTATGGGTGAGAACATAAGCAAAAAGTGAATGAATAATTATATTAAAATTTGTAGCGCTCCCCGGATTTAGTCAGAATACAGAGATTGCTTTGGTAGGGTAAAAGTTCAGCAGGTATTGGTGCCAAGCCCTTGCACTACCATCAAAAAAAGAACTGCTCCAAAACTGTAGTCTGCAGGTTTGGAGCAGTTACCTTTTTTCTGCTGCAAAAGTAGAGGGGGTGTATTGCCTGAATATTACTGCTATGTTAAGTAATTGTTAAGACAAGCCTGTGTGTGGTAAACCGGGCTAAGCCTGCCGGTAAGAGACTATTGATGGGGTAGGAGTAGCTAAGGCGTGAGGACAATCCAAAGAATTGCTAAATGGCAGTTGTTCTTCAATTAAGCCCGTTTAATGGTGCTTTGGTGATTTATACTAAGTATTCTATAGCGTTTTTGAGTTTAATTTTCACAAACGGCTCAGAAACCGCTTGCTTAGGTGGCTTTCTTTTTATAATTTATTACCTCCTGGCAGGAACTCTATTTTTTCGTAAACTGTATGCATGTTAAAATATTCTTAAAATAATACTGTAAAAAGAGGAAGCCCCCGCCTTCATAAACTTTATTGTATGGCAAGAACTGTGTTGCTGATTGAGCCCTATGTTACCATTGGGATGGATGCCAAAACTGATACTATGTATGTAGATTGGTGGGGCGATGTCACAAAGCAAAACGTGTTGGACGGATGCACCCTCATGCTTCAGATGCTGGATCAGGAGAAATGCACCAAGGTGTTAAACAACAATACCTACGTAACCGGGCATTGGAAATCCACGGCGCAATGGGCCTTCACCGAAGGATTCAAAGCCTTGGACAATACCACCTGTACATGTTTTGCCTGGGTAAAACCTCCTATGAGCACCATGGAAGCCGATTACGTAAAACGGTTGAACGTGAAGAATGTGGAGGTGTGCATCTTTGATAGCCTTTTAGCGGCAGAGAGATGGTTGCATGGGGCAGGGGTTAAGAAAACGCATCCTGCTTTACATGCCTTCGAGTATTAGGGAGACTGGCAGAGAAGTCTGGTGATAGTTTTTCCATCATCATTTCTCAACTAACCATATGCAAGGCCAGGGAGTTTGTGGCGGGTGGTTGAAAATTGCCGCTACACAGGGC
>NZ_JAFFID010000004.1:247389-486431 GCF_017355955.1 Sabulibacter ruber
CATCATAATTTTAAACTAAACCATTTGAAAGGCCCCGTTACAGGCGTGATTTCTAGAAATCACGCCTGAAACGGGGCCTTAATCTTTTACTAACCAGCTGTGGGTAGGAGTTTAATCAATAGGCGTTTTGGTCACCTCTTATGGCTTTCCAGATGGTAAGGAACACTATTTTAAGGTCCAGGAGTAAAGACCAGTTCTCTAAGTACCAGATATCCGCCTTTACTCTTTTTTGCATGCTTTCAGTGTCTTTGGTTTCCCCTCTGAACCCATTTACCTGGGCCCAGCCAGAGATGCCAGGAGTCAGGTAGTGGCGCACCATGTACTCGTCAATTACTGCGGAGTAATCCTCGGTGTGCTTTATCATATGCGGGCGGGGACCAATCACAGACATATCGCCCCGCAAAACGTTGAAGAACTGAGGCAGTTCATCAATGCTTGTTTTCCTGATAAATGCCCCCACTTTGGTAACCCGGGCGTCGCCTTTGGTAGCCTGCATATTATCTGACTCATTGTTCACGGTCATGCTCCTGAACTTGAAGCAATAGAAGGGCTTGTTGTACCTGCCAGACCGCAATTGCCGAAAGAAGACCGGACCTCTTGATTCCATTTTAATGATGATCGCCATCAAGGGCACCAGCCAGCTCAGCACCAGCACCACCACTATTGAGGAAATGAACAAGTCAAACGCACGCTTCACTAATCTATTGGCTCGGTCTTCCAGTGGTTCCAGTCGGTGGGTAAGAATAGGAAGAGGGCCGTACAGATCAATGAACAATTCTTTCTCAAATAGATAGTTTACCTCCGGTACCAGCCTAAAGCGGATCATGTGTTTATCGGCCTCCTGCATGAGGGCGTCCACACTGCTGTAATCTGTGCTAGGAAGCGTGTAAAAGATCTCAGACACTCCAAAGGCTTTGGCGTACAGAAAGCACTGGTCAATGGTGCCTAGTACTTCATGGTTGGCGTTTCTGTCTTCTGTGTCATCAAAGAATCCCTCCACCTTGTAGCCTAAGTGCGGGGTTTTGTTGATGTAGTCTCGTATCCTTTTGCCTGCTTTGCCCGCCCCAATGATCACTACTTTCTTATAGTTGATGAGTAAGTGGCGTTTGGTTTTACGGATGAACAGGAAGGTGACTTTCCCGCTCAGAATCAGAAAGCCAAACAAAAAAGAACTCAGCCATACAAACTCAAAGGATAGGGCTAAATGCTGAAGCGATACTTTCAACGCCAGAAGCCCCAGGAAGTACATGGCAAGGGCCAGGACGGTAGCCTTGAGCGTTGGCACCGCCTCCCTGCTGAGCACGTTTTGGTAAAGTTCAACCAGGTTGGCACAGTAAAACCAGATGAGATTGCACAAAAGACAGTTGAGCTTATATTGATCTGGAACGCCTGAATCAAAGTAAGCTGGGTTGGAGAGCAGTAAACCTATGGATAAGGAAAAATTGAGCAGCGTATAGTCTATTGATATACTTATCCATTTAAAGATAGTGGTATACTTATATGGCATAGTATAATAAACATAGTAATAGACTTTAATTCTGATTATTTATGAGTTTATCGCGAGGAAGGGAGCAGTGTTGTGAATAAACTAAATAAAATATTAAAATAAAAATAAAAAATTAGATTTAATTTTTATACATTTGGATAATCTCAAATCCTACTCTAAGTGCCTTAAAAGGCCTGCAAAAGCTTATTTGCTGCTCTTAAACCAGCTTAGCAGATAACTTAAAATATACCTCCCGTGCCGGTTTACCTATGTAACAGGCTGCCATGAATTCCTGAACAAACTGATTCTTGTCTGACAGAGGTTGTTAAGTTAATATAAATTTAAGTGCTTGCTGCCTAAGCCAGAAACAGGTTTCAATGCTTTGCGTAAGTTATTGATTGTTAACTAAATACAAGTTTTGTTTCTGGCTTGTTTTTGGAAGTAGAAGCTAAAAGGAAAAACTCCTGCTGGTCTTTCAAAACAACAAACACCATCTGCTACAGGCAAATCCAGTCCTCTCAGGCAAAAACTCCTTCACTCCAGATGTTTCCAGGCTTAAAGCTATATCAAAGTTTCTATTCAATTAAGTAGCGTACAACATGAAAAAGGCATTGATTACAGGTATAACAGGGCAAGATGGTGCTTACCTGGCCGAACTGCTGCTAAGCAAAGGGTACGAAGTGCACGGTATAAAGCGCAGAAGTTCCCTGTTCAACACTGATAGGATAGACCACCTGTACCAGGATCCCCATGAAGAGCACGTGAACCTAAGGCTGCACTACGGGGATCTGGGCGACTCCACCAATATCATCCGGATTATCCAGCAGGTTCAGCCAGATGAGATCTATAACCTCGGGGCCATGAGCCACGTGCAGGTAAGCTTCGAGACACCGGAATATACCGCCAACGCCGATGGAATGGGGACTCTCCGTATTCTGGAGGCTGTGCGGTTATTGGGCCTGACGCAGAAAACCCGCGTTTACCAGGCTTCCACTTCTGAGCTCTACGGGCTGGTACAGGCCGTGCCGCAATGCGAAACCACGCCTTTCTACCCACGGTCGCCTTACGCCGTAGCCAAGCTATATGCCTACTGGATTACCGTCAACTATCGCGAGGCCTACAACATGTTTGCCTGCAACGGTATTTTGTTCAACCATGAAAGCCCCCTGAGAGGCGAGACCTTTGTGACCCGTAAGATCACCAGAGGTGCCTCCAAAATTGCTTTAGGCATGCAGGACAAACTCTACCTGGGTAACCTGGATGCGCAGCGAGACTGGGGGCATGCCAAAGATTATGTAGAAGCCATGTACCTGATCTTACAGCAGGATACCCCGCAGGATTTTGTCATTGCCACCGGCGTGACCACTACCGTGCGGGACTTTGTGCGCATGGCTTTCGGCGAGGTGGGCGTTGAATTGGAATTTGTGGGCGAAGGCACCAACGAAAGAGGTATTGTCGCTTCCTGCTCCAACCCTGACTTCCTGTTAGAAATCGGCAGAGAAGTAGTAGCGGTAGACCCAAGATACTTCCGCCCAACAGAAGTGGAATTGCTGATAGGAGATCCCTCCAAGGCGAAAAACGTACTGGGGTGGCAGCCTAAATATGACTTAGCCGCTTTGGTGAAGGAAATGATGGAAGCCGATGTGGAAAACTTCCGGAAAGAGCGAATTCTGCAAGAGGCAGGTTACCAGATCAACACCCAGTTTGAATAGATGCAACCCACCGATAAAATCTATGTGGCCGGCCACAGAGGCATGGTTGGCTCTGCCATCGTAAGGAGATTGGAGAAAGAAGGCTACACCAATCTGGTAACCTATTCCTCCAAAGAACTTGATTTGCGCAACCAGCAGCAGGTCAGTGACTTTTTCATTTCAGAAAAGCCAGACTACGTTTTCCTGGCGGCGGCAAAGGTGGGCGGTATTGTAGCCAACAACACCTACCGGGCCCAATTTCTGTATGATAACCTCATGATACAGAACAATGTCATCCATGCCGCTTATCTCCATGACGTAAAAAAGCTCATGTTCCTGGGGTCTTCCTGCATCTATCCCAAACTGGCACCGCAGCCGTTGAAAGAGGAGTATCTCTTAACCGGGGAGCTGGAACCCACCAATGAACCCTACGCCATTGCCAAGATTGCGGGCATAAAGTTGTGCGATGCCTACCGCTCTCAGTACGGCTGCAACTTCATCTCCGTGATGCCCACCAACCTGTATGGACCCAATGATAATTATGATCTCCAGAATTCGCATGTGCTGCCGGCCCTGATCAGGAAGTTCATTGTGGCCAGAGATAACCAGCAACCCGAAGTAGAGATCTGGGGCAGCGGAACTCCAAGAAGAGAATTCCTTCATGCCGATGATCTGGCAGATGCCTGCCTGTTCCTGATGAAGACCTACAACGAAGCAGGATTGGTGAACATAGGCGTAGGCGAAGACATTTCTATCCTGGATTTAGCGAAACTCATCCAAAACATAGTGGGATACGAGGGAAGGATTGTCCTGGACCAAACCAAGCCAGACGGTACTCCCCGTAAACTGATGGATGTCTCCAAACTGAATTCCTACGGCTGGAAGGCAAAGATTTCCTTAGAGGAAGGCGTGCAAATGGTAGTAGAAGACATACTAGAAAAAGAATATGAGTGGAGTATGTAGGCAAAGCACTACCCACACCCAAAGAAAAAGCCGATGGTTAAGACCATCGGCTTTTTCTTTGGGTTATATCCTGCTTGTTTTTCCTGCTACCGGCTTTTCAACTTCCAGGTGAACCGATGTCTTCCATGAAAATGCCTTACTTGTGGCAGAGATCTGGAGGTCAAACAGCAAGGCTTCCGTCACCAGTTGCATTGTGCATGAGTGATGGTTTGTTTCCAGATAGCAGAGAAGAGCAGAAAACCAAAGCGCTGTTTTATGCCTGTTTTCCTGAAAACAGCCCATAAACGGAATCCCGTCTCAATCATTGACATTCCTTACCCCAAGCTCAGCCATTCTCAAACAAGAGACTATCAAATCAATAACCTTTATTCCTGAAGAGTTTTTTTGAGAACCTGAATAGCAAACCGCATCGTGCAGGTTGGAGTCAGCTAAAGAAAGTAAGTTTTGGACAGCACTTCCGTTTCGGGGCTGTTTTCTGAGAAACAGGTAGAAAATGAAAGGCTTTGCCGAGTCGGTTTCTAATCAAAGCGGTAAAGATCGCCCCTGGTAACTGAACTGGCAAAAAAAGGAAGGGACTCAAAGGATAAGCTTAGCTTACCCCTGAGTCCCTTCCCTTTTTGAATGATTAGCTAAAAGTTAGATTTCAACAAGCAGGCTTTACTGGCCTTTCACCATCTTGAACACCTCCTTATAGCTGATGGATTTACTTTCCACGTGGATGAAGTACAAACCACCTGCTTTGAGCGATTTCTTGGCTAAGTCAATTGAGTAGAGAGTTGCCTCTTTCGCGTTAGACGTCACCTTGCTCTGGTAGATAGTTCTGCTTAAAGCATCATAAACCCTTATGTGGTACACTTGTGGTTCTTCGGCTTTAATTCTCAGGTTGATGCTGCTTTCAAACGGGTTAGGGAATGCACTTACCGCTTTTTCCACATCAACTGCCAGCTTGTTCGTCTTAGAGTTGATAGCCTGTGAAGCCAGGGTAGTTGTGGTGGTAGTAGCCGGGAGCACCTCAATGGCAGAGATTTTAGGGTTCTCTATCACTTTGACCAAAGCCAGGTTCAGCGTTCCGTCGGTCACAGTCACCTGGAACTCTCTTACGAGGGCGTTCATGGCGCCCGCTTGAGCGTAGATGTCGAAGTTGCTCAGGATGGTCTGCCCCTCGGCCGTCACATTGAAGACCCGCTTGCCGTTGCCGCCGGGCCCGCCGCCGGTCGCCCCGAAGTAGAGCTCGGCGAAGTGCAGGCGCAGGCGGTAGGTGCCCGAGGTGACCGGTATGTTGTAGGAGAGGGCGCCGTAGCGCTCGCTACGGTAGATCACGTCGTCGGTGGTGCCGCCAATGTCAGAGATCTGCGTGTTGGTGTAGGTGCTGCCGCCCGCGGCGTACTGGTCAGCCGAGAAGGCGCCCATTGAGGTGGTGGCTGCCGGTCCGCCCGCGTTGATGCGCACCGTGGTGCCACCCGAAGGAGCTTGCACGCTTAGATTAAAGGTGTCAAAAACAGTACCGCCTTTTCCATCACTGGCCGTTACCTGTATGTTTAAGCTCACTGCGGTGGCCGGGGCCTTGCCGCTGAAGGTTCTGGTGGCGCCGTTGAAGGTCAACCAGGTTGGAAGGGCATTGCCGTTCCCACGGATGGCGGTATACGTCAGCGGGTCGTTGTTCGGATCGGTGAAGGTACCTGCCGGGAAAGTGTAGCTGTAGTTAGCCCCTGTGGTAGTAGTCTGGTCCGGGATAGGGATAGACACCACTGGCGGCTGGTTCACCTGCGTTCCGGCCTGTACGGTGAGGCTGAAATCGTCGGTGGCGGTGCCGCCCTTGCCGTCACTGGCCGTCACGCGGATGGCGTAGGTGCCGGTGCTGCCGGTCGGCGGGGTGCCGCTGAAGGTGCGGGTGCCGCCGGTGAACGCTAGCCAGGCGGGCAGGGCGGCCCCGGTGGTGAGTGCCGCAGTGTAGGTTAGGGCGTCACTGTTCGGATCGGTGAAGGTGCCAGCGGGGAAGCTGTAGCTGTAGGCGGTGCCCACCGTGGCGCTCTGGTCGGGGATGGCGGCGGCTACTGTTGGTGGCTGGTTCACCGTTCCTGCGGCCGGGATTACCTCAATGGCTGAAATATTAGGGTTCTCTATCACCTGAACCAGAGCCAGGTTCAGCATTCCGTCGGTCACGGTCACCTGGAACTCCCGCACCAGGGCATTCATGGCGCCCACTTGGGCGTAGATGTCGAAGTTGCTCAGGATGGTCTGCCCCTCAGCGGTCACGTTGAAGACCCGTTTGCCGTTGCCGCCGGTCCCGCCGCCGGTCGCCCCGAAGTAGAGCTCGGCGAAGTGCAGACGCAGGCGGTAGGTGCCCGAGGTGACCGGTATGTTGTAGGAGAGGGCGCCGTAGCGCTCGCTGAGGTAGATCACGTCATCGGTGGTGCCGCCGATGTCAGCAATCTTCGTGTTGGTAAAGGCCGTGCCGCCGGTGAAGCTTTGGTCAGCCACGAAGGCGCCCAAAGAGGTAGTGGCTGCCGACCCGCCAGAGTTAATGCGCACGGTGGTGCCGCCTCCGCCGGTGCCGGTCTGCACGGCCAGGCTGAAGTCATCGGTGGCGGTGCCGCCCTTGCCGTCGTTGGCCGTCACCCGGATGGCGTAGGTGGCGGCGGTGGTTGGGGCAGTGCCGCTGAAGGTGCGGGTAGTTGCGTTGAAGGCCAGCCAGCCAGGCAGAGCGGCCCCGGAGGTGAGCGCGGCGGTGTAAGTTAAAGCATCATTGTTCGGATCCGTGAAGGTACCTGCCGGGAAAGTGTAGCTGTAGGCTGCGCTTGTGGTGGTGGTCTGATCCGGGATAGCGGCGGCTACTGTTGGTGGCTGGTTCACCTGCGTTCCGGCCTGTACTGTGAGGCTGAAATCGTCGGTGGCGGTGCCGCCCTTGCCGTCACTGGCCGTCACGCGGATGGCGTAGGTGCCGGTGCTGCCGGTCGGCGGGGTGCCGCTGAAGGTGCGGGTGCCGCCGGTGAAGGCCAGCCAGGCGGGCAGGGCGGCCCCGGTGGTGAGCGTGGCAGTATAGGTTAATGGGTCGTTGTTCGGGTCGGTGAAGGTTCCGGTGGGGAAGCTGTAGCTATAGGCGGTGCCCACCGTGGCGCTCTGGTCGGGGATGGCGGCAGCCAGCACCGGCGGCTGGTTCACCGTTCCCGCGGCCGGGATTACCTCAATGGCTGAAATCTTAGGATGTTCAACTACGGAGGAGAGAGCTACGTTCAGTGTCCCGTCGGTCACGTTCACCTGGAACTCTCTCACCAGAGCAGTCATGGCGCCCACCTGGGCGTAGATGTCGAAGTTGCTCAGGATGGTCTGCCCCTCAGCGGTCACGTTGAAGACCCGCTTGCCGTTGCCGCCAGCCCCGCCGCCAGCGGCGCCGAAGTAGATTTCAGCAAAGTGCAGGCGCAGGCGGTAGGTGCCCGATGTAACTGGTATGTTATAGCTGAATGAACCGTAGCGTTCACTGCGGTACAAGGCATCGTCTGAGGTGCCGGCAATGTCAACAATTTGCGTGTTGGTAAAGGCTTCTCCTGCACCAAAATACTGGTCAGCATTGAAAACATCTCCATTAGCAGCAGTAACCTGAGTTCCCCCAGCGTTGATACGCACGGTAGTGCCGCCTCCGCCGGTGCCGGTCTGTACGGCCAGGCTGAAGTCATCGGTGGCGGTGCCGCCTTTGCCGTCGTTGGCTGTCACCCGGATGGCGTAGGTGGCGGCGGTGGTTGGGGCAGTGCCGCTGAAGGTGCGGGTAGTTGCGTTGAAGGCCAGCCAGCCCGGAAGGGCGGCCCCGGTGGTCAACGCGGCGGTGTAGGTTAATGGGTCGTTGTTCGGGTCAGTGAAGGTACCTGCCGGGAAAGTGTAGCTGTAGTTAGCCCCTGTGGTAGTAGTCTGGTCTGGGATAGCGATGGCTACTGTTGGTGGTACGTTCGTGGTGGTGCCAGTTCCGTTGTTGATATAAATCCTCGGGATACGTTTGTCCCATCCCATGGAAAGCATATCCAAATCTCCATCATTGTCAATGTCTACTGTTATCGCACTGTCATGATGGTCTGGTGCTGTGGTGCCACCTGGGTGTAAGATATGCTTGATCCAGGTACCTGTGTTGCAGAGGTCATTTTCAAATGCAATCAGGCGGTGAGCTTCCTGCCACTCACCGGTGGTAATATCCAGGTCGCCATCAAAATCAATGTCTACTACATCCAGGCTAAGCCCTCCGTCCACATCAGTACCAATCGTTCTTTTGGTCCAGGTTTGAGTTGGGTCAGCTGGTGGTACAAACCAGCTCACTTCCTGGTTAGAACCAATCTGAGTGACTACTGCATCCAAAATGCCATCTTTGTTCAGGTCAGCCAGGGCGTTCCGGTCAAAGAAAGTAGGGAGGTTAATGCCTGTGGAAAATGTGGTCCAGGAACCATTGTCATTTCTGAGCCAGTTGGCCCCCTGGAAAAGATCCAGGTCTCCGTCCCGGTCAATGTCGCCGGCAGAGATTGACTCACCAACCGCATTGGGGGAAATAGATCTGATTGTCCAGGCCTCGCTTACCGGGTTTGCCGGAACGGTTAGCATTTGCACCGGAGAATGGCTTGATTCTGCCCCGTTCCAGACAATGGCAATCTGGGTATTGGTGACCCCGTTGAAGTTACCAAGGGCAGCACCCGCGATAAAGGTTTCTGAGTACGTGGAGGTACCATCTGGTATGTTGGTGTGGATGGTGAAGTTACCTTTGCCATCGTTCTGGGCCCATGCCATTTTTGCACTTATGTAGGTACCCTGGGTACCAAAGATGTCTGGGTCTCCGTCCTTGTCAAAGTCATGGATCAGCACCATGTTGTTCATAGGAGCACCAATCGCTTTTTGCACCCAGGTACCGGTAGCGGTACCCGGATTCTTATACCACCAGGCTCCGGTTACCACATCTTTCAACCCATCTTTGTCTATATCTGCGGAATAGATGTAAGGGGAACGATACGGCACTTCAGTACCAATGGTGCGCTCAGCCCAACTGGTAGGGAATGGAACGTCTTCACACACAGCTTCCGCAATCACATTCACCGCAACCTCGTCACTGTAAGCTGTGGGCGTGTGATCTGCATTCATGAGGGTCAGTTTAATGGTATGCGGCCCAACTGGCAAGTTGCTGTAGGTGATTGGGCCTGTGCTGTATACTTCTCCTTTGTCTACCCCATCCAGGAACTTATGAATGTGGGTAGTTCCTTCGCCAACCTCCCAGTTTTTCACCTCCATTGTGAGGGTGAAAGAGGGAGTTACCGTGGCGTTATCTACTGGCTTCAGGATAGAGATGGATGGTTCTGGAACGGTTTCTTTACCATAAGAAACCTCAATGGCTGATACTTTGGCCTGGTCTTTTACGCCTGTAAAGGTGATGGTCACAAAGCCATCATCTACCCTGAGGCCGTAGAAGTTCTCAATTGCCGCCGTAGCAGCACCGCCCGCTCTTTGAATGATGTCATAGTTATTCAGGGAACCCTGCCCATTCTCTACGGTCACATTGAAGATTCTGGATCCAATGCCATTTGTATTGTCTACCCCGTGGTATAACTCAGCGAAGTGTAAGGCAACGTTATACACCCCAGACTGTGGTACTGGTATGTTGAACGTCATATTGCCAAATAGCTCCGTCTGGTAAATGACGTCTGCGGTAGTATTGTTAATGGGAAGATTGGCTTTGGCGTAAGTAGATCCTCCTGTATTGTATTGGCTCTGGCTCCAGGTAACCCCATTGACATCTACCCTTGGCCCGCCCGCATTAATCCTGACTAAGGCTTCTTCTAACCTGAATGTTTTGGAGATGCTTTGGGTTAGCGTTACCCCGGTTTCGTTTTTGAGGTTGCTTACCGTTAGTTCATTGTCAACTCCAACAATGAGGTTAGTGGTTTTAAGTATAACTGTTTTTCTGTCTTGCTGCAGGGTAGCCGAAGAAATGGTGACGCCGTTATTGATCGCGTAATTGGCTACAAGCTGGGCAGAAGCGGCATCTAGCGGTTCATTGAACTTAACATTTATCTGCGTAGGGTTGGGAGCTACTATTGAATAAATGTTAGGTGGTGTTTTGTCTATGGAAACACCGGCTCCAATAAACTCAATGTAGTTTACGTCAAAGAGGTTGACATCACCTGCATTTCTCTTGAATACAAAGTATAAATCGTTTTTCCCGCCCGGGTTTGTAACGGGAGCTTCCACGTTTACCCAGGTATTGAAGTTGCCGGTTGACGGGATAGTTGCCGTACTGATCAGCGCTCCGGTGGGTGAACCAACGTGTATTTCAATCGTTCCACCCAGAGTAGCAGCTACCCGGTAAATGACCGAGGATATATTGGTCAGGTTCCTTCCGGCCAATACCAGGTGGGCATTATGTCCCAGGGCCCTTACAGAGTACAATCCACCGCCAAGCTTATCTGTGTTGTCCATGAGCTTGGTATTGCTTTGTGCGCTGTAGAATTCTGCCTCTTTTAACTTGGGATGAACCGTAGCCTGGTCAAAAGAGGTAAGACCGCCTTTATCTGTGTAGTTGACTTTGAATACATAGTAGATATCATCCTGTCCTTGGGCGTCATGGCCTTCCGGATTGAGGTTGAATGTACCCTTACACTGGTTAATGGTTAAGCCGTCATGAGAGTGGCCCAGGTGCCCAAAGGAGGGAATTAGATGCAAGGAACTGCAACTGACGGTTCCATTGGCGGTAGAGCCGTCTTCCTGGTCAGTGATACCAATATCATAATTGATGTCATCTCCCCAACTGATCAAACCACCATCTATAGGAGTCTTGAACTGGAAGGTGGCGGCAGTGTTACCGGCGTGGATTTGGATAGACTTTGAACTTAAAGCTCCTCTTGCGTCTGTTACCCGTACCTGGGCATTGAAAATGCCTTTCACGGTGTACGTGAAAGAGGGATTCTTTACATTTGAATCTATCACCCCATCAGATTGGAAATCCCATTGGTAGGTTAAGGCATCTCCGTCTGGGTCTGAAGTTCCTTCACTGGAAAAGTTTACGGTTAATGGCAACTGGCCAGAGGTAACATTGGCGGATAAGCTTACCAGCGGTGATTTGTTGGAGTCAATGCCCGTGAAGTCTACCCGTACAAGCTTACCGGTACCGGTATTGCCAGGGCAGCACCCGGCCCCATATTCTAGTATGTACAGCTGTCCATCGGGGCCAATCTTCAATTCAATGAAACCAGACCCTTTGATCACGTTTGGCGCAAACTGCTGATTGGATACTATGTTGCCATTGTTATCCATTTTGACCACCCAGATCTTGCTCTCGTTGAAATCATAGTAGAAAAAGGCCTGGTTAAAATCAGAGGGCAGTTTTTTAGGGTTGTTAATGTTGGGGTTATAATAATACCTTGGCCCTGCCAGATAGCATTTATGGAAAAATTCCAGCCAGGAGGGTTGGGCTGGAGGAAGAAACTTAGCGCCTGTGTTCCACTTTGATAAGTTGACCGGGTTGGTCTGGTCGTAGTAGAAGTTAGGCTCAGCGTAGGTGTTCAGGTAAGCTTCGTTTTTCCCGGAGAAATAAGGCCAACCGTAATTACCGGCTCCTTTCACCAGGTTTATTTCATCCATCCCTTCAGGACCCAGGTTGCTTTCTGCGTTGGCGTCCGGACCAACCTCGCCCCAGAAAAGCCAGTCGGTGTTGGTTTTATCCACGAAGATCCTGAAAGGGTTTCTGGCCCCCATTACATAAATCTCAGGCCTTCCGCCATCCCCGTTGGGGAACAGGTTGCCCGCCGGGATACTATAGGTGCCATTTGCCTCAGGTTTAATCCTGAGTATTTTGCCCCTGAGGTCGTTTGTATTGGAGGAGGTCCTTTCAGAGCTTTGGTCCTTGTCTACTTCATTAAGGGTTGCATAGGAGGAGTGGTTGGTATTATCTCCCGTAGCAATATATAAGTTGCCCTTAGAGTCAAAGTCTAAGTCTCCGGATGAGTGATAGTAGCCGTTTCTGTCGGCTGTCCATTCAAGCACTACCACCTCAGAAGACAAGTCTAACTTGTCTCCGTTCATCTTGAACCTGGAGACCCTGTTTTTGGGGAGGTTGGGTGCTGAATAATTAAGGTAGATAAAATTGTTGGTGGTGAATTGAGGGTCAAAGGCGATCCCCAGTAAACCATCTTCCATGTCATGGAAGACTTCCAGGGTGCCGGCAGACACTGAGGTCTGGGTGGCAGGTTTGTAAATAATCATCTCCCCGTACCTGTCCAGGATGAATATCCGTCCATCTGGCGCAAACTCCATATTCACGGAGTTTTTTAGCCCGGTTAATAATTCAACCTTCTGGAAAGTGCTTGGTAACTGCCCATAACTGACGAATGGGAGAAATAAAATCAGAATATGTATCAAAAGAGCAAGAAAGTGCCTCTGACTAGATACAGTAGTTGTTGTTGACATACGCCTGTTTGTTTTATTTCTTCTGAGTTTGTTTGGAGAAAGAGAAGTAGTCTGTAGCCTTTCTAGCCGAAATTTGAAAGGAAGGGAGTTTGTTTATTTGAATATGCTAATAAAAAATTTAACTTAAAAGTTAATCGCTTAAATTTTAATGTCTTTTTAATGTGGGAGCTGCCTAGGAAATGTCTTGCTAATTCAAAGTAAACATAATGTTGAGGTGGCTTGAGTTTTACTCCTTAAGTAACTGTTAAATAGCATAGAAGAGAGGATCGTTTTTACTTAACCGCCTGTCAAAAAGCATTCATGGTCAAGTAAGTAAGGGAGGGTGCTAAGGGTGGTGTCTTTTCTTTGGGTTAGTAGTTGCTAGGTATAGTTATAATAGAATAAGATTATGGGTATTTAGTATGCTATAAATTCTGGGTTTATTAAGTACAAGCCGCAAGGAAGAGGAGGGTTGGCAACTAACCGTTGGATAGTAGATTGATGTTGAGACTATCCATTATCATATTATCAGGTAATGTTAGTAATAGGTTTTGATTTATTAGCTAAGATAGTATTTGATATATGGTCTTCTAAGAAATAGTTGTTCTAAAAATTCACTGCTGTTATATATTCTAAAGTAGATAAGAGTTTAAAAACAACAAAGTTAAATCCTGAAAAATCAGCTTTGTGTCATAAGTTCTTCATAGGAGCTCATAATGCTTTCTATTGAGAGATTGTTTTCGGCGTACGAGCGGGCATTCCTGGAAAAAGCAGGGTCAACTTCGGTGGTTACTTTTCTTATCGCTTCATTCAAGGCTTGCTGGTTCTCGGCCTCAACCAGAAGCCCCATGGCATGCTCTTCCACTAAAGAATACAGGTTAGAGCCTTCGTTAGCCGTTACCAGAGCCAAACCGCCCACAGCCAGGATGGTGGCAAGTTTAGAAGGCATCACCAAATCTCCGGCATTCGCTTTCTGGATGACCAAGTGCACATCAGCCATGTTTAAGAACTCATTGAAAACTTCTTTGGGCTGCAATGGAAAGAAAATGACGTTGCTTAGTTGTAGCTCGGTGGCCGTAGCCTCAAGTTTTTGTTTGTAGGGACCGGAACCGCAGATCAGAAACTTGACATGGGGTTCCTCTCTGAATTCTTTTGCCGCATGCAGGATTGCTTCCAGGCCTTGCTTTTCCCCAATGGCCCCAGAATAAAGAAAGATAAAATCAGTCGGGTTGAAGCCGAAAGAGGTTTTCAGGCTGGTTTTGTCCTGAATTGGGTAAAACAGGCTTAAATCTGTTGAATTGAGAAATAAGGAAACATTACCGCTGGTTTTATCTTTTATCTTTTTTATCATTCCTTCGCCAACGCTGGTGATTAAGTCGCATTGATTGTAGATATGTTTCTCAATCCTGAATAAGGTGTTAATTACTTTCTGGGACTTAATCATTTGCAGATCTCTGGCTGCTTCAATCTGTAAATCCTGGATATGGTACAGCAGTTTCGATTTCCGGGCCTTTTTGTAAAAAATGCCAAGAATCCCCAGCATAAAAGAAGGAACTACCGTGATAACATAATCAAATTTCTTGCTGGGAATTAGTTGTAGCAATTTGAAACCTGCCGATACCAGAAATGAGAAATCCAGCAGCATTCTTTTTACGCCGGAGGGCTTCTCAGGAACATAAATAGGGCATCTGTGTACTTTTATAGTACCCCCAGATTCAAATTCTTTGCTCTCTGATAAAAACCAATACCTGTATTTAAAGTAAGGCTCTTGTACTTTCCAGTACGGATAGTAAGGGTAGGTTGTGATGACGGTGCAATCATATCCTTTCATTGCAAACCAGTCAATCATTTCCCCGCTGTACTTGCCAATACCGGTGGGTTCAGGATGGTAGTTATATCCAATCAGCAGTAATTTCTTGCGCTTCTGCATAAACCTGTACGCTATACTATTAGGGTGACGTGTACTCAAATGGAACCTATACTGGCAAATTAATAGGCGGTAATTAACATTTCATGATACGGTCCCTGACATGATTGGCGGGGTTTCCGGCGTATATCTTCCAGGCCTCCATGTTCTTGGAAGCCACTGAATTAACCGTTAGGATGGAGTGGGACCGGCAAACAATTCCTGGGCAGACCACAGACTTAGCCCCAATCCAAACTCCATCTTCAATTTTGATCTTCCCCAACCGGTAAGGAAAATGACTGATTGTATAGTCATGGTTGCCGGTTAAGAGCATAGCACCCTGCGAAATGCTGACGTGATTGCCTATGTCCACATTTTCCATGTTGTCAATCCATACAGATTCTCCAATCCAGCAGTGTTCCCCAAGGGTCAGCCGCCACGGATACTTTATCCTGACCCTGGTTTTAATGATCAGCCCTTTGCCAACTTTAGCCCCAAAAAGTATAAGTAAAAACCGTTTAAAAGCGTAAGGCCAGGGAAGTGAACTGTTGAAGATGTAGTAGTTGATTAAGAACCAAATGGGGGTTTTTAGTTTGAATTTCTCTTCATAATCTCCTGTCGTAAACTTAGATAGGTCTGTTTGCATAAGGTGAATACTAAATGGCTATTTAACTGCTAGTGGGCTTCACTCTGTTGTGGAAAATAGTTTTCCAAAGGGCAATGCCAATAGCAACTCCGGTTGTGTTTAGAATAAGATCATCTATGTCAGGAATACCTATTCTAAATAGGTATTGGATTGTTTCTATTAAAACACTGGTGCTAACTCCTGTAATGAAAACGGCTTTATAATTAGTGGTTTGGGTTAAAGCAAGTATAAAGAGGGGGAGGGGGAGCAATAAGAGTATGTTGCCAATTATGTTAGATAAAAAGAATACCAAAAGTGCTTTTGTAGTGTGTCCTTCTTTTAATAAAATATAAGAATTTATAGTGTTCTTAAAAGGGACTGGTTGAACAATGTTCTTGTCCCAGGTAATGAATTCCCTTCTTTGAAGAAAGAAGACGGTATATACTAAAGTAGCTAAATATAAAATTAAAAAGAAGGTTTTAAATGAATTCATAAAGCTAATTCATAGGTGTATTATACTTTGACAATATCCTGCTTGACTTTTGTTTGCGGGTTGTATTTGCTCAATTTCTCGGCTTCTACTAATCTTAGTGAGAATATTATTTCAGCTAAAGTTCTTTGGAGCGTGTAATGCCATCCTGCCCAGCCGCTGAAAATCAGACCCTTAATGAACAGGCAGTAAAAGAAAATAAAGATTGGGCCTAAGATTTTTGTTCTTCTGATTCTGTTGGTGAAGGAATTGATGGTTGGGTCATGGGGGTTCAAAAGCTTTTTACATTCCAGGATAGCGTACCCATCCATGTTTTTGAGCCATCGGCTTAAGGGTTTTCTGTCATCATGGTAAATGAAAGACTTGTAATACCCTGTTTCCCCGGTGATCTTTAGCCTTTGCGTATGGCCATCGTCATAGTAAATGCATTGGTCTAGCTTAAATAGAACGGGGCGCGGGGTTGTGTTATCGCCCAGGATTGACCGGCCAAATACCAAGAACCTGAACTGGGAAAAGTAAGCCGATTTCTCACTGGTTTGAATAAACTCCTTTGTTTCTTCAATGAACTCATCTGGCAACACATAATCGGCATCCAGGGTGAGTACCCAATCACTTTTGACAAGGGATAGCCCGTAGTTCCATTGTGTGGCGTGGGTGTCAAACTTCCTGAAGAACACCTCCACGTTAGGGTACTTTTCTATAATTTCTAACGTAGCGTCTGTGCTGTAGCTGTCTAACACAATCACTCTCTCCAGCCATTGTAGCCGCATGAGCACCCGGTCTATGTTGTCTTCTTCATTGTAAGTCAGAATCAGAGCGGTTAAGCTATCAGAAGTTATTGTAGCCATGGTGAAAGAGGGTAAACCCGATTGCGTTTTAGGGCTGGTTTTTAAATAAGTCAATCAAATCAAGGATGTTGCTGCCGTTGGCCAACAGGTGGAGGTCCTTTAGAAATAGCGATGGGCAATATCAGTAGTGTCCCTGAATGGCGTGCGAGAGTTTTTGGGCGGCCGGAGTCACAGCAAAATTGTTCTCATAGGCAGAGTAAGCCAGTTTGTTCATCTGCTTCTTTTCTTCCTCAGATAAGCTCAACCATGACTTCAGGAGGCCTTTGATGCCGGAATAAGTATTGCTTGCGACTATGCCTCCACCGCTTGCTGCAATTTCTTTCCAGATGTTTACCTGGTTTGAGATCAGGACTGGTTTGTTGCAGGCAAGCGCCTCTACCACCGCTATCCCAAAGTTCTCCTGATGGCTGGGCAGAACGAAGGCATCGCAGCCGTAAAAGGCTCCCCATTTGGTATCTCCCGTTAACATCCCCGGAAAAATCACGAAGTCTCTCAGCCATTCAGATCCTGCCACTATTTGCTGGATATAGGCTCCGTACGGTGTGTCTAAACCCGGACCGGCCACCACCAGGATGGGCCAATCTGATAAGTTGCCAGGTGTCTTGCCTGAGGCAGGTGATGGATCTGGGCTCTCTAGTTTGGCTTTGATGACTCCTTCATAGGCCTTCAATAAAATATCTACTCCCTTTTTTTCATGGATCCGGCTCAGGAAGAGGATGTAGGATCGGTTCTTGAGCTCGGGGCATTTCTCCAGGAAAGTGCTGTACATGTCGGGTGTCGCTTTTGGCGGAGCAAGTATCCCTAAACCTACATTTATCTCTTTTTTGGGTTTATAGGGCTGAAATGAGTTGCGGGCTAGTTGAAGTTCAGCCTCGCAGGTAAACAGCACCCCATCTGCCTTTTTGATGACATCTTTTTCAATAAGCTTCCAATAAGCCAGGTTTCTAAGTGCTTTCAGCTTTCTGCCGCTGGCTTTCTGGAAATAAGGGTCAAGCATGCCGTGCGGCATCAGGTACACTTTAGGAATCCTGGCAGACTTGCTTTGGTCCGCCAGCAGTCTGCTCTTGTAGTCTGATATGATCTTTTTGACGGTGTAGCTGTGGTAAAGCCATAAGCCGTGCACAATTACCACATCAAACCTGGTTATGTTTTGCTCTAACCACGGAGACAACTTACTGCTGTACTGCCACGGGCTTTTATTAGGACCAACCGCATGGATAGTAAGCGGATCTCTGGCGATAAAGGCCGAGGCCGGATCATCCAGGCACAGCACCTCATTCTGTAAACCAAGCTTTTCCAGTTCAGGCAATGAATTCCGAATGCACTCACAGGGACCGCCAGTGATTGGATCCATGCTGGGTATCACGTGTAGTACTTTCATTTTCAGGTTGATTTTGGTATAACTCGGTAAAATCAGTATACAAAGCTTTCTGTTCTGGTGAAGTATTTTGCTCTGCTCGGGATTTCATTGATGGCCTTTGCCGGCACCCCGCCGTAAAGCATCCATTCTTCTCTGTGTTTTTTGTTCAATAAGGATTTGGCGCCTAAAACCGAATAGGCTGGTAAGGTTGCTCCACCTAGTATGACCACGTTGGTACCTACAAAAGCATAATCACCTATGGTAATGGGGGCGCAGTCCTGCCTATTCTTCACAACATCAATGGAGTGGGTGAGTAGCTGCGAGTCATACCCGGCTACGGTGGCAAAGGCACCAATGGTAATAAGATCGGTGCAGTCTATATGATGGTTTTTGGTGATGGCGGCTCCGGTATGCAGTTTCAGTTCGGCCCTGCGGTTTTCCTTATGGTGGAAATGCTGCGATTGGGTTTGGGTAGGAAAGCCGGTGATCCAGTTGCTTCTTCCAATAGTGGTATCTTCCTTCATTTCAATACAATCCAGGTTAATGGCCACCGTGAAATGGTCAATGTGAGCGCCAGAACCCATCACTAATTTCTT
The DNA here is from genome assembly GCF_017355955.1 of Sabulibacter ruber. Lineage (GTDB taxonomy): Bacteria > Bacteroidota > Bacteroidia > Cytophagales > Hymenobacteraceae > Nibribacter > Nibribacter ruber_A. Next base: position 265,764 of record NZ_JAFFID010000004.1, read on the forward strand.
AGGGAAAACCCAGGCCATACCTATTTTGGCCTTCGGGTGGATTTTATAGCCGAAAAACAGCTTTAAAGCTCTTCGTCTGAGAAACCAGGGCAGAAAAAAGGTGAGTACTTTCAGAATCATCATTGCACCCTTTGCGGCTCTATGCCATGTAGTGAAAAATACAGTCTCATCATTTCAGACAAGGCAAAGCGCTTGCTGTTCTCAAACCCTTGTTGGATCAAGTTGTCCCGAACGGATTTATCCTGTAGAGAAAGGAAAGCGCGGGCGAACTCTTCTGGTTTGTTGGGGTCGGCGTAGAGGGCTGCTCCTCCGCTCACTTCGGGCATGGGCTCTATGTTGCTGGAGATTACCGGGGTGCCGCAGGCTTGCGCTTCAATGAGAGGCCAGCCAAAGCCTTCTGAAAAGGAGGGGAAAACGAACGCTTCACACGCATTGTACAATGCCCTCAGGGTGGCATGGTTTGGCTTTACAACCGAGAAAATCCTGTTCTCCAGGCCCAAGCTTCTGGCATGCGCCAGCATGTCTTCATCAGCGGGTTCACCGGCGTAGCAGATATTCCCGGTCCAGTTACTGCCCAGTGCATGCACCATGTCAATGAGTAGTTTGCGGTTTTTTCTGGCTAGTCCTGAGCCAACATGCAAAAGGAATGGAGTCATGAGGTCAATATCTGCCTGGCGTAACAAAGACCTTTTCTCTTCTGTAGGGACAGGCCTGAAATCGGCGTTGAAGGCATTGTAAATGACTCTCCAATCTTTTGGTGGATGTTGAGAGGCTGGGGTAAGCTCGGTCAGTTGTTTGAAGGTGAATTGCGAAACGGAGGCTAAAAACCGGGCCCTGCTTAGATGGTGTAGAATCCATTTTTGCAGAATTCTGCCCATGCCAGAGGCCGGGGCATACGCGTCTGAGTACCCTAACCCTCCTCTAATGGCTAAAACATCGTGTACAGTTATGGCAGTTTTGTCGGCCGGAAGGTATTTGAAATAGGGCGCGTTGGAATGGTCACAGATATGGAAGCGCGTACTGGCATCCAGGTTGGTTCTGGCTGCCAGGCGCACGCGTAATACCAGAGGAAAGAGAAGCCATTTATCTATGTAGCCCAGCCACTTCCCAATTCCAGAGGTAGTGGATTTGGAGTAGGTGCCAAATAAAACAATTGGGCGCCAGATGGCTGCTTCAATACTGAACTTTTGAAACCCTACTGCCAGCATCTGGGCAAACCGCTCCATGCTTTCCTGCCTGTCTGGGGAGTAGTTTCCAATTAAGATGATGCGCATTGCTAAAACTGTTTAAGCTGCTATTGCATTTCATGGGCATTCTAACGTGCATTCTGGAGGCCCTTTCTGTTAGTGACCGTTGCAGGAACACTATTCCAGGAAGTGGCAGCTAGTCCTTGTCTGGCGCCCGCAAAGAAGCAATAATGATCCCTGCAACTAAGGTGCAGAACCCAAGTGAAGTTGGCTGAGCCCATTGCCCTTGCGGCAAAATCAACAGACCAAAACTTAAAAGTAACCAGGGCAATAAGTCGCCTTGGGTTAGCTTATGGTAACACGCCAAGGCTACTTTCATACAGAGCCCCAGGCGCAAGAAGATGACCGTTATACCCATGAAAGCCCCCAATTCACCTATCAGCCTGCCCCATTCTCCTTCCGAGATCAGGAACGCAAAACCTTCTGTGAGCAGCTTACTGCCAACATTAGTCCCCATTCCTATTCCATGGCCAAAGAACGGCAGCTCAGAGGATGTATTCAGAGCCCCGACCATGCCTCCCAGGTATCTGTCAATCAAAACTCCTTCCAGGCCGCCTTCTACTTTGTTGGCGCTGTCAAAGCGAGCTGTGAAAACCTCAGTGGCCGTTTGAAACAGAGCAGTTTGGCTGAGACTTGCCATGAGCGCCGTTATGCCAAAACAGGCTATGATCAACTGGGTTAGGTACTTGGGTTTTCGGGAGATAGCAATGATGGTAAAGAGAAGAGAGACAACTACCTGAAAGAACAATGACCGGCTTATAGAGAGCGGGATGGCGAGCAATAGGCCCATGGTGGCACCTATTAGGATGATTCGGTTTATGTTGGAGGGATTGGTCCAGAAGTAGAAAATATAACTTGCCACCAACCCAAAGAACAACGTGGTGCCATTGGTGAAGGAGAAGGTTCCTGGCGGGCGGAAATACCCCATTGCCCCGCTAAACCCAGCGCCTTCCATATCGCCCCCAATTCCACGGTTTACCCAGGCAGACTGAGGACTATAGAATTGAAGCGCTATCAGCACGGCCATAGGAATCGCTATCCATAGGAGAAACTCGCCTAGTTTCTCTACATCCTCGCGGTTGAATATGCGCCCAATCACAAAAATCAGTGGAAAATGGCAGAGGAATATCCTGGCCCCATAGAGGGCTACCAGTATATTGCCATGCCCCAGTAAACTGGCCGTAAAGATGCCCACCACTCCAATGGTTGTCATGCCGGCTAAATAGAGATTGGCGGGAAGCAGGCCTCGTTGCCAGGTTGAAATGACCAGCCAAAGAGCCAACGGATCCCGGATGACCAGTAAAGGGGTGGCCAGGCTTGGGAAAACCCATTTTCTTAAGGCTCCCTCAAATATCAGCAAAAGCAAATAGGCCCAAATGCCATATCTAAGCATTTGGTTTTCATCCGTAACCGCGTATACAGGTTGTCTTACCTTGCTGTTGGACGTTATCATAAATTACCTTCTTTGCTTTGTTCATGCTAGCAGGTATAGCATTTAGACTTAGAAATTATTGAATAACTGCGAGTTATAGATGGGGGCTATAGATTTATTGAACTACAATATAAGAATAATAAAGAATAAAATCAAAATGATTATATAATTAAGTATTTGTTTTCTTTAAATATAGAGGTGATTTGAAATTGAATTCGCTAATTCCTGCCCATAAACATGCCAGGGTCTCTTGCTGGCGGTATCCATGGCTGCTTGCCCGGCTTTGGAGATGATTTCAGGGTGGTAAAGAAGATTTTCTATAGCTGCCTGCAGGGCAGTTGCTGATCCGGCTTCAACCAGCCAACCGTTGTGCCCATGCTCAATAAGATCCGGGCCGGCAGTTCTGTCAGTGGTAATCACTGGGGTGCCCTGAGACATAGCTTCTGTTATCACTAAGCCAAACCCTTCAAAAAGCGAAGGAAAAACCAGGACATCGTGGTCTTGCATCAGTGTAAGGATATCTGCGTTGGGCAAACTGGGTATCCAGGTATGCTTTTTGAGCTCCTGGTCTAAGACCTGGCAATGGTTGCTCGCCTTACGTCCTACCAGGGTAAGTTCTACGCTGGGGCCAATTGCCTTGACAGCGGCAAAAAGCTCTGCAATGCCCTTGCGCTGGGAGAGACCTCCCACAAAAAGAACCTTTAACGCTTTTCGCCTGGCCAGAGAGGTGTATTGACGCTGGCCTGCGACCGGCGGAAAGCCGTAGGGGATTACCTCCACGGGAGCCAGCTTGCCCGGAAACTCTTTAAGGGTACTAGCGGTGAATTGGCTGGCAACATAAATCCTATCGGCTAGCTTGAGTTCTTCGTCTTTACGGGCTAGTTTTGCTTCAGAATCCATGAAACCCGTCAGGGTAGAGGCCCATTCTGGTTTATTCAGGCGTTCATTTTCAAGGAGCTTTCTCGCAGCCCTCCAGTACCCGATAGGCAGGTCGTACAGACACTGAAGATGCAGCTTCCGGGCTTCCTGAAAACAGAATTGGGCGCCATCTTCGTAGGCATATACCGTTTTAACTCCTTTGCTCCGGCCTTTTTTTAGGCTGGAGGCTACATGACGGTCAAAGCTTCTGTAAACTGCATCTATGCACAGCAACCCGGTCTCATGTCGGGTTAACTTTGAAAGTCCCGCTTTGGAGACTAAAAGCCGGCCCGCTTCTACCCAAGGCCAGGCTTTGGTGAACGGCATCAGTTCAGGATCAAAGCGTCTGCGCCTGATTTCTGCAAGTGGCCCAAAGCTGCCCAGGTTGTCAAGCATGCTCCCGGGAAAAGAAGCAATGGAAGTTCTGAATTCTGCCAGCAAGCCTGCCTCCTGTAAGCCGCATGCAGCAGCTCTCACGTTTGCATTGCCTGTAGGATGAGATAAGGATACCACAAGAACAATAGGTTAAGGGTTGTTTAATGGTTAATTGAGGGCTAAGGCGTCGCTCCATCTTTGGACCAAGGCAGCAGCAGAGAACTTTTCAGAATATAGCTGTTCCTGCGTTTCTTTTGAAATCTTGCCTTGCCGTATATCCTCCGCAAAAGAAGAAACCTGCTGTTTTATCTGTTCATAACTTGAGTCAACAGCAATAACCCGGGTAGAGTAAGGGTCACAGGCAATATCTGGTATGCCTCCTCTGTCGGTCGCCAGCCAGGGAAGACCGGCACTCATTGCTTCCAGGAGGCAGATGGGCAAACCCTCCGGATGCACCGAAAGCAAAAGAAAGGCGTTGATGGACGCTATGGTGGCTGTAAGGCCGGAGATTCCAGTAAAAGTGCCGTGGTAATGAAGTTTAGGGTACTTTTGGAAAAAGGAGGCCGGATACTGTTGGCCTTCTCCCCAGATGTGAAACTCAACATCCTTCAGATCTCTATCCTCGCTCAGTTTGCAAAGGGTGTCAATTCCTTTTTCAGGGATCAATCTTCCGTAGTAGCCAAACTTGATTTTATCTGGCACGCCAGCTTCAGTATCCGGGACCGAGATTTTTCTGGAGAAGCAGGGAATGGTATCTATGGCCCTGTCCAAGGCCAGAGAGACAGCGTGGGCATTTCGGCCAGAACAGGCAATAATGGTGTCGGCCTTTTTCAGGGTTTTTATGTAATTGCTTCCCCAGGTGGCCTGGTCTTCTTTGTCACCTGAAGTGTGGTGATGATGCACCCATACTCCTTTAGTTCTGACTAACCCGGCAAATACCCCAATGCTTTCGCCCTGCCCATTGGTGTAAAGCGCATCATAGCGGCGGAGTTGCAGCTTGATGGCGATGGAAGTAAGCCAAAGGAGCCTTTGGGTAGCCGACTTGTTCTTGCCTAAATAGAGGCCCCGGCAATACGTTTTATAAGCCGCTTCAACAGCAGGAGATACTTGAGAATTAAGCACTACCAAATCAATCAGGATATTATTGCCGCTCATTTGCTTACAGAATTCAAGCAGATGGCTTTCAATTCCGCCCGTTTCCATGAGTTGTGTGGAGTAAACTAATATCTGACGCATTGGTACGCTGAAGTAAAAGGGTTGGGGTAGTGGCTGCGGTAAAACTGGCGAGGACAACATGTTCATTTGCTGGAGCAGGTCGTTTTCGGCCTTAAATCTTGAAAACACAGCGGAAACAATCTTGCTGTTTTGGAGAGGTTATATGATGCTTTCTTATGGGAACATCATACAACCGGTTCTTTTGCTTGTTTCAATTGATGATAGCTGGTCTGTTTGTTTTCGCATTCATATAAAAGCTCAATGAAGTGCCGGGCTGTTTTGCCTACTGTGCTTTGGATTGGCTTTTTCTGGAAGACTTGTGAGGCATCAGAATCGCAGAAGATAATCTGATCTCTATATTCTGAGTAATAAAGGGGGCTGTTGTCTAGGTTCGGTTTTCTGCCCCGCAGTACTACAGGTAGACCATGTTCCAGCATGGCAATGGTGGAGCCGCTTTTGCCGTGCATCTCCAAATCTGACTTAGAAATCCCGACCGTTGATCTTTGAAACAAGTCAGAAATCTGCTGCTCAGACAGAAGACCTAACTCTTTTACCTTTTCTTCGCCCATCACCTGGGCCGCAATACGGATGGCTTTGTCTTTGAAGGGGCCTCCGTTTCCGAATGATAGGAATTCCAGCCCCTTGCCTTGTAGTTTGGCAACCTCATGGAGGAACTGCACCTGGGCCTCAAATTCCTCCAACTGGTCTGTATAGCTCCCGAAGTGCACAACTTTGAGGCTCTCCTGGGTGCCTTTTGGGGCCTCTGCCGGAGCGATGGGAATGTTCCCGAAGATGGGCAAAAGGCTGGAGTTGGTTCTTGAAAGGGCTTGCTGGTAAATAGGAATGGAAGTGGTGATACAGTGAGGGGTATTGCTTTTAATCAGTTCTTTGATGAGCAGCTTCTGCAGTGCCCCCAATACTCTCATTTTGAACGTATCCACTCCGTTAACCCCAACCCATAGCTCATGGAACATGATGTGGAGTTTGTATTCCTTTTTCAGCCTCTTTATGCCAGAACTCAACCAAACCGGAAGCCCCTTAGGGTGAAACGAAAAGGGAACGAATTGCAGGCTGATCCAATCTGGTTGAAAGTCTTCAATCCATGGTTCAGCAAAAAGATACCGTTGCTTCACCGGGTAAAAGGAAGGAATCCTTACCGCAGGTATCCCGGTGCCATCCACTTCCTGGGTTGCCTCAGACACCTCTGTAACATGCGGATCATTCAACGCGACGATACCTGTTTGATGCCCTTGCCGGATTAGTTCAGCCGCAAGCCTTCCCGTGTAATCTCCCACGCCATCGTGGCCAGGCTCAAAACATCCACACAAGAAAAGGATTTTCATAAAACGTACGTGGTAATGATAGCTAACCCCAATTCACAGACTTCTCTTCTCTAAAGCAGACCTAGGGTGAAAGTTCATGAAACGACTCTGGTGATTTCCAGAGGGCAGGAGAGCGATGCCGTGTTACTTGCTGGTTTGATCTTCAAATATTAGCCTGAAAACGCCTAGCTCATTTGCACCTCTTGCGTACTGTGCTGCTTTAGCTGATTTTTGGTAAAGCGTAACAAATTACGGAAGTGGTACGGCCTGAAGAACTGGCTGTACATTCTAAGCCAATAAGTAGAGTTGATTTTGCTCCGGCTTTGGTGCAACCGCTGACAGGATTCTGCTATATGGTGGAAGCACACTTCTTTTGAAAACCATTTCTCCCATGCCTCCCTGGCTTTCCGGCCCATTTCCGCTGCCTCAGATTGCCTTGCCTCCAGTATAGAAGGGATCAGGTCTATTTGGCTCTCCGGGATTATGATGGAAAAGCTATTCCAGCTCGGGCCTAAAGAGGGAATCCATTCGTCAGAGATAATCACTGGAGCAATTCCCATTTCCATGGTTTCATATAGCCTGTATGAGTTGGGGCCAATGCCTCTGGGGCAAAGAACAAACTGGCTGTGCAAACTCACTTCTACATATTTACTTTCAAAGGCTCTTTTGTTTTCTGGGTCTAACTCCCAGGAGTTAAGCCCTGTGGTGTCCAATAAGAATGCTTTTTCATATTTCAGATTCAATATTTTCTTTCTGATAGGGTGCGACTTAGAGGCCCCCGCAAAGGAAAATAGGTACTTCTGTTCAGGTTTATTTTCAAGGTACTTTACTGCATCATTGTTGCACAGGCGGGCTATGTAAGGCCCGGGCTCCATGGCGATAGGATGGTAGTAGCTCTTCTCAATGGAAGGAAAAATGCCCGGAAGCAGAGGAAGCACCTTGTCGCTGTCGTGGTAGAGGTAGCATTTATCCTTAAATTCTTTGTACAGGCTTGATTTTAGTACCTGAAAGAAATAAGGGTCATGCGGCGGATGGTGCTCCACAAATAGGATGATATCTGCTTTATGCGGGTCATCGCTCACAGAATGCACATTATAAGGATCAGACGCGGCAGATTCTCTAAGCCATTCCGAAGCGAAGTTATGCTGAGAATCATATGGATATGCTGATGTTATAAATACATTCATTACGTGATGCCTTTTCAAATAAAAATATGTTCGTCTACTCTGTGGTTCTGCTGAAAACCCATTCAGAACATGTTTTAGGGGATGGTTTTGTCGTCTGAAATAGCTTAGATTTTAAGTAATAGATTCCTTTTTGTAGTTCTTAGTTAAATAGATCTAAAGTTTAAGGGGATGCTGCAGCTCCTGGGAGACTTCACTGAATAATTGAGAAAAAGAAGCCTCCAGCTCCCTGATATCTAATTGTAAGTCTAAATACATAGGGTTTGCCCCAAGGCTGTTTTCCTTTTCTTCGCACAGGTACGTGTAATGCTGCAGATTGCAAACGCTGCTGATATGTTCATAGAGATCACCTAAGCCATCGTTGTAAGACTTGCCTCTAATTTCAATAATGGCGGTTTGTTCCTGGCAGAAAACAATGTTGGCTAATGCCGCCCCATGGGACGTGAGAACCGCCTCGGCATTGTGAAACAGGTGTGCCTGCTCCTTGATGGTTAACCCTTCTGTGTAAACCGTTTCAAAATCGAAGCGGGCCAACAGTTTCAGGAGCTCTGCTTCATTGATGATTTTCCGGTAACTAGCGTTGTTTCTGCTGATGTAAAGGCGCTTGGGGGTACCGCTGGTTTCAAAGTTTTCGGGTAAGAATAAACTTCTGATCCCTTGGCATATCCACGGCTCTGGCTTGTAAAAAGTGGGCGTGACCAACAGCCTGCGAGCTTTAACATACGGGTACGTTTTCAGGTCTATTACTCTTTCCCGGTCTATGCCTAATGCCGCCAGAATCTCTTTCTGAAAGTCATGCGCAGAAAGCTCTAGGAGAAAGGCATCTATATGCTCAGGATCGTATCCGTTCTCCTTGATATACCACAGCTTGGGGGCAATCTGAAACAGGCAGTGAAAGTAGTTGTTGTCGTTGGCCGTAGAGAGTACCAGACAGACGCTATCCACCTCTTTGATTCTGGGCAGAGTTAATTTATGAAATAATGCGTGTTCAAACTGCCCCACATTCTGGTGGTTAGACGCAATGGCCAACTGGTACCCTTCCTCGGTTAACACGCTAAAGTGAACCTGGCAATATTTTCCGTTGGGCAAGTCAATGAGAAAGCGTTCACCTTCATAAGTTTTTGGGGCAGGGTCTTGGGAGGCATTTCTAGTTCCTATGAAATGAGGAGGGCGTATCTGCAGTGTTTTTTGGGGTTGGGTTCTAAAAGAAGCACCGCTACCTTTTCTGCTCCTAAAGTAATTTTCTGTTTCTGTGACCGGTATTCTTTTGAGCGGAATACCCAAAACCTGATGGCTATAAGGAAGCAGGCGGAGGCAGGAGGCTATGTAGGGCCTTGCCTTTCTGACAATCTTAACCAATGGCTTTTTCATCTAACAGGTGTTGTTACCCTTTGAAATATGTCATCTATCGTGCCTCTTATACTCAAGCCAGGGGAGCAATCTTTTATCCCATTGTGGTGAGTAACCGGGATAAATTTGGGTGTACTCTATTAAATATTGCTTCTATTCTATATTTAATAGAGGATGCCCACAGAAGGAAAACATATCAATTTACCTTCTTTTGTAAAATCTTCCTATGAAAGCTGCAATTTTTAAAGCGAAAAGTCTATTTCTGATGATAGTAGCAGGCTGGGAAGTGATGGGGCCCTTTGAAGACTTCCAATACTCCCGGTCTACGAGGCGTGGTGGGCAACCCGCCATTGCCTGAACAAGAGGGTTCCATTTCCAGGGTTTGGGGTTTCCAAGCGCGTGCGGGAGCAAAGGCATGCCAGGTTTGAAAGCCATTGCTTCCTGCCCCACAATGCTGACCGTTCCATCCCAAGCCTCCACGGCGGCATTTAACGCATCCTGATCGGTGCGGTCAAAGGGTTGGGGCAAAACATCGCTAGCCAACGTGGATCGGTTTAGGCCTCCAATAATGGGAGCCATTGCTTCCTGTACGCACTTCCAGGTGTTAAGAAAACCCTTGTCCTGATGGGTTAAGCCTATGAATCCTCCGTTGGCATACAGGGTTTCTTTGAAGGTAAGGGAAATGCCTTTCTCCTTGAAATACCGTCGCCAGGTCATTCTCCTGGGGTGATGCTCTGAAAGCGGGGAGTTTACATCTTCGCACAAGGCTACGCCGCACTTTACCCAATCCTCAAACATGGACCATGGGCGCACCACCACTATGTCGGGGTCAAAGTAGTACAGGGAATCTGCCTCTATTTGCAACTCTTCCCAAAGCCGAAGCATGAAATCAGGCTTGTAGTTTGTGAGATGGTAATCGGTCTCAAGTGGCAGGAAATGGATTTTGAGGTCTTGCCTTACTTCAAGGGTTTTGCTTCCCCGCCATAAGGATGGACTCTCCGTGGCGCCGGAGGTCCACGCCGGAAGAGGGCCTCGGTATCCCGCGTATATTTCTCCCCTAAAGCCTTGGTAATAAAGTGAATTAGCTAGTGCAGCCACCCCGTGGTGGTAATGTCCTTCAAAAAGAGTACAGATAGCGGATACCATTGAGTCAAAAAGTAGGATACTTAATTATTCTTCTGAAGCATTTCTGTAAGTATGCCTTCTAGTTTGGTGACAAAGACATCATAGTTTAATCGGTCTGTGAATTCCTGATAAGAGTTTTCAGCCAGTTTTTTGTAAACGGAAGGGTTTCTCCAGACCTCGGCCCAGCGCATGGCAAACTCTTCCACGGAGTCTCCCTCGCTCAATAACAATCCGTTCACTCCGTCTTTGATGATTTCCGATACTCCGCCGGTGTCTCTGCCAAGCGCCGGCAATCCGTAGGCATTTGCTTCACAGTACACGCATCCATAGCACTCGGCAAGGGACGGGAGTAGCAGCGCGTGCGATTCTTCAAGAATCTGCTTGATCCTGAGCTCATCGGCTTTGTTGTCTTTTCTTAGAAAACCTGCCTTGGTAACATGGTTTTCCAGCTCAGCGGGTATCTGCGGGGAGCAGCCTACAATGGTGAGATGGCTGTTGATGCCGTTTTGGAGCAGTTTTTTCAAAAAGAGCAAAGAATCTGGGCCGCCTTTTCTTTCCCAGTCTATTCCCAGGAACAGCAGGTTGCAGCGGCCGGATTTCAAGCGTTTCTCCACCAAAGAATATACCTCCTCTTTGGCCGGGGCCTGGTTCAGATTGGCCCCGAACGGAATGGTAGCCACTTTTGAGGCAGTGATGCCATAATGGTGGATGGCGCTCTGGGTTGCCCAGTCTGCCGAGAAAACTGCGGCGGAGGCTTTCTGAAGCGCTTTCTGGTACATCCTGTTTCCTGATCTGACGCTGCGGGACGTAAGATTGGTAAAGGCCGGGTAATAATCTACCAGGGTAGCAAAGGTGGTGTCATGGATTATACAGGAGGGTTTCTGGAAGGAAGTATATGCAAGCCAATCGCCATGGATCACCAGTACTACCTCGGGGTCTGTTTTGGCTACTTCCTTGTCAAGCTGTTTCCCTACCTCTTTCAGCCATTGCTCTTCCACCGATGACAAAAACCAGCGCTTCTGGGTTCTGTAATAGAACCGCCTCAGCCAATCATAATGCCAGGGTTCTTTGGCATCATGAAGCGTGATGGGAGCAACTTCATGGCCCTTTCTTTCAAGGGCTGATATGATGTGCGCCGGAATCCCTGACCAGGTGCCAGTTGATTTTGGGTTTCCCTTACTTGCTACGGCTATTCTCATGGCTAATACCTCATCTTGGTGATCAATCGGGAGAAGTTTAAGAAGTTTGGTTTTTGGCCTGTTTTCTATGAATTCTGCTTAAAGTGGATCTTAACACTGCCTTGGTTAGTTAAAGGAAAGTGAAAAGCTTTAAACTCTTGAAAGCCTGATTCAATCTGCTGGTCAGGCGCTTCTTCTTTCTCAGCAAATAGGTTATACCCAGTAATTCAATACTGCCGTTTATCACCAGAGAAGTTAATCTCTTTCTGTACCCCGATTTTGCAAACAGGAGTTCATGGACCGGGTGAGTGCCCGAGGGGTACCCGCCCGAGTAGTGAATGTGGCTTATGTGGCAGTTGTCTGGGGTTTTCTGCAAGGCATGGATTAGATCCAGCGTGTTGTTGTAGTCTCCGGCCCACGAACTCAGCCAGTTGTGTGGAGCTTTGCACAGGTTCAGGATGTTCCAATTGCCAAGAAGTGAAGCAATGTGCATGAACGCCTGATCATGCTTCTTGGCAATAGTGGGGTGGGCGCGGTACCAGTCCATGGCCTGGTAGAAATCATCAATGAACTCCCTCTTCCGGCGGGCGGCAAAATGACCTGCCGTAAAAGCGGTGTTCAGTTTGTCTTCCCCAAACAGTTTCCCCACAGCCTCTGGATTGTTGAAGTTGTACTTGCCTTTTGCTTTGTACTCAAAATCAGCATGGACAAAGTCATGGTCTTGTAAGTGCTCAAAGAAGATATCCCAATTGCACAGGGCTACAATGTCATTGTCTGAGTAAATAAATTCATCCCAATCGCCAAACCAGGCAAGAAACCTAAGCAAGAAGCCTTTGGGGCAATCAGTTAATACCTCCTGTAAGTTATTGATGAAGTCAAACGCCTCCTGGGGAAACGTAGCGACATCTACTACTTCAACCTGTTTGTAGATGTACGTTTGCTGAACGGGTGTTCCGCCGAAATGAATAAGCCGAATAGGTAGAGTACAGCCTGTATTCCTAATTGAGGCAATTAGGTTTGCGCAGTGAGTCTCGCTTTTTTGATTAGCAACAAGGTATATTCCTCTTCTATTTGACATATCAGGTGAGTATTAGTAGCTCCTCTTTCTGGTAACCCTGCTTGCCTTGCTTAGGCAGGGCCTGGGACCGTAATTGGTTTAGTATAGGTGGTGATGCGGTAGTAAATCAAATGTCTTTGTGTATCATTGAGTTATTTGCCTCTTTTGAGAATTTCAGCTTATAAACGCCATAAGATACATTTATGGAAAGCTGAATAAGAGAGAAAGCCAGGTTCATCTTGTAGAGGTTTATCAAAGAAGATAAATCTGTTGTGATCAGGAAGATGACGGTTGTTGATACGTTCAGGATAATGGATACAAACGGATTGAGCAGCCATCCTCTACTAGTAGTCAGGTTTGATGCCTGCGTGGCAATCAAGCCAATACACGCGCTTGAAATACATAAAACCAGTTCATCGTTCAGGCCTAGGTATTTGTTTCCTAGCAAATGCAGGATGGGGGTAGAAAATAGCCAGGCACTAAAGGTGATGAAGATACAGATGAACAGCAGCCCAAGTAATATCTGAAAGTACTTAGAGGTGATATTGGCCAGGTCGTTGGGCATGCGGGCGAACCTGGGAATGACCAATATGCTGCACAGCCCGGCTACCAAGTTTAACATTATTGCCAACCGGCCAAGTGCCCCTGCTTGTGCAATGGAGGTGGTAGACCCAATCATGGAAACCAGCCAGATGGTGAGTTGCCCAGAAATGCAGTAATAAATTACCATGGGCAATGTCTTTCTGACAAACACCAGTAAACTGTTTTTGATCTCCTTGTCGGTACTCTGGTGGTAATCGGTGTAGGGTTCGGTGATGTTTTTTAGTTTAATATTGCTTAGCGCTTGCATGATGCTGGTAGCTAATATCGCTACTCCGGCCAGAGGCAAAAGGAGAATGCTTAGTGCCAGCAGAATAAGCCGTCCAACATTGTTGGCCAGTTGCAGTTTCTGCAGTTTTATGATGTCTTGATGCAGTTTGGCAGGGATTTCAAAAATGGAGCCGGAAAGGGTGGTGTAAAAGGCAGGAACAAGCGCCAACGCAATAAAGGTGGCAACAAGATATCCGGCGCCGTTGCGTAAGAGGAGAAAGAATAGGATTGGCAATGACACCAATAAGCTAAAAGCCGCAAACTTGTTTCTTAAGGATAACCCTGTTGAGATCACCTTTCCTAACTCTGATTTGGTTTTCCAGACTTCTCCACCTTTAGCCATTACCCCATTGCTTATCCCCGAGTCAGATAAGACAAGCATAGTTCCAAGCATGGTGTTGGCTAAGGTATAGAAGGCATATTCCTGGGTTGGAAGTAATCTGATAATCAATATCCCGCTTATGAAACCAGAGGCTTGTATGAGTGTCTGAGTGGATATGGTGATAAACGTTAGCTTAAAAAGGCTGGTGAGCTTTACAAGATTGGAACGGAAGTATAAGCCGGTAGATAAATTTTTCATAGTAAGCGTGTGAAGATTGCATTCCAACTATTTCGCCCATTTTGATTGTCCTAACTGCTGGTTTCAATTACTCTCAACTAATTATTGCTTCTGGGTTGGATAGAGGGAACTGCTGTTCTGGTGCTGCACTTCAGTTATCAGAGTTAAAGTGCCATTTCCAGCCCATCTGCCATATTTTATGCCTCACTGGCCCAGTGTAGTGGCGCATCGCGATTTTGCCCGGGTGATACCCCATGGCAAAATCAAACTGGTCTGAAGAGTCTATTATGAATTGTCTTGGGTCTAGAATATTTGCTCCTTGTTTAGTAAATGCGTATTCAAATGCGAGTTGCTCTGAGAAGTAGCAGAAGTTATTATTGAGTCTCTCCAGGTAAAGGAATATGTCCCTAGAATCAAACGTGTTGTTTATGACCAATAATCCGGAGTTCAAGGGGTAAAATGACTCTCTTGCCTGGTTGAAGTGATTTCCAATTTCAGCAATTGTGTCAGGAACATACCAGAGGCCTTGCTGTAGTAAGTGGCTGTTTAGGTAGTAGGGTATATTTTTATAGAATATAATATCTGAGTCTATAAATAGTGTCTGGTTTTGGTGTGGATGACAAAGGATCACGTTCAGTTTCTTCGCTAGAACATTCACCCTCAGAAGTTCTTGGTATACCTTGATGTTGTCTAATTGATGGAGGGCATTCCAGTTTTTAACCTCTACAAAGGAAAAGAGTGTTTTGAACACGCTCTTTTGTTCGTTTGTGTAAGTACCATCTGAGTAAATGGTCCATTTTGGGGGAGTGCCGGCATAATGAACCATTGACATGATTGAGAGGATCTGATCCTCAAAACCGTGGCTTCCTGAGAAGCTGATTATTTCAAAGGGTACATGTTTTCTGTTATGAAGGCTTACCTTTTGTTTATGTAAAACGCCTTTAATGAACTTCCTTTTATTCCACGAGGCTTTGGTTTGGCATAACAGTTTTGTTATACCACCCTGGTACTTAATCTTTCTTTTCATTACAATTTGGGGGGAATTGTTAGTATATGCTTGGTGTATTTTTACATACCTGAATTTTTAGATTGTTTGATTTTCCCTTGAAAAGAATAGCTGCCGCTTTGTTAAACTGCATCCTTCTCTTTTCTCTTTCTTTTCTCTTTTTTATCATCTCCGTAAGCGCCATATCCATATTCATAGCCATAGTGCCCGCTGGCTTTTGCATCATTAAGCACCAACAGTGGGTGAGGCAAGGTTTTATTCTGGTAGATGTTCTCAATAATATCCACCTGGCTGCGGAGGGTATGATTGTACCGCACCATGTAAATAGAAGAGTCTACCAGATTGCTAAGGGTGTAGGCGTCCGCCACCATTCCTATCGGGGCCGTGTCTATGATGATGTAATCAAATATCTCTTTCAACTCTGTGATCAGGTGGTTGAGTTTGGCAGACATCATCAGTTCCGTTGGGTTAGGCGGGATTGGGCCTGCACCTATGGCAAATAGATCTGGTGCTTTCTCCACCGGATGTATGAGATCATCCATGGTGACGTCATCGGAGATCAGGTAGTTGGTGATGCCTGGTTTGCCGTGTAAGTTCAGGACCTTGGCAAGCTCAGGTTTGCGTAAGTCCAGACCTAGCAGAATCACTTTCTTGCCGGTCAGCACAAGGCTCATGCCCAAGTTAATGGTGAAAAAAGTCTTTCCTTCGCCGCTCATGCTGGACGTGACCATGATCACTTTGTTTGTTCTGCCGGCCATGGCAAAGCTTAGGTTAGTTCTTATCAGCCGGAACATTTCAACAATAGCATCACGGTTGCCTTTGCTTACCACAATGGTGTCCTGGCTGGTGTTATGGCAGATTTCACCAAGCACAGGTGTATCGGTCAGGTTCTCTACTTCTTGTTTGGTTTGTACCCGGTTGTTGAACAGGTTGCTGACGTATATGATGGAGAAAGGAATTCCTAACCCTAACAACACAGCAATGAGATAGATGGTAGAGTGATTAGGCAGCTGTGCACTCTCTTCAATCATTGCCGGATCTATGATGCGCGAATGAGAAACCGAAGCGGCCAAAGACAATGCGGTCTCTTCCCGTTTCTGTAAAAGGTAGAGGTATAGGTTCTGTTTGATGCTTTGCTGGCGACTGATTTCCAACAGCTCCCGCTCCATGGAGGGCACCTTCTTGATTTTGGTCTTGTACTGCCCAGAAGCGGCCTTCAATTTATTGCTGGTGATAATGAGGCTTGCCTTGATGTTGCGCAGGTTTTCCAGAATGTTCTTGCGCAGATTGGCTAACTGCTCATTGATGTTTTGGATAAGCGGGCTGTTGGGGTTTGTGGTACGCAACATGCGCTCCCGCTCAAGCTGCAGTTCATTGAATTTGCCTATCAGGGTCATTAAAGTTGGGTCCTGAATGCCCAATGAACTTGGTACCATCCGGTACTGCCCTTTGTTTTTCGCTAGGTAGCTTTCTATTGACCTCAGAATGTCAATCTGGATGGCCCAGTCAGCTAATTGCTTGTTGTAGTTATTGGCCTGCTCCAGGTAGCCGGTCGCCTGAATGCTGACATCGGTCACCTCGTTCTGGCTTTTGTATTTCTCTACATTTTTCTCTACCCCTGAGATCTCGGTGGTAAGGTAATTTAAGCGCTCGTCTAAGAAATTCAGAGTGTTTGTGGCAATCGCGTTTTTGTCTTCGCTTGCCTCTTTGTTGTATACCTCTACCAGCTTGTTGATGATATCCTGTGCTCTTTCGGGCTTGGGGTCTGTCAGGGTGAGGTTTAGAACACTGGCGTTTTCATTTACCTGAACAATCTTGAGCGCGTTGTGGTAATGGATGGCCACCTCCTGAATGTCCTGGAACTTTACTTTGATGTCTCTTATGCCGGTGGTATCAATTGAGGTGGTGTTGTAAGCGGTTAAAGCGGTGAAGGTGGCGTACGGCTTCTTTATCTGCTGGCCAAAATGATGGGTGGTAGCCTTGCCGTTGTACTCCCTTATCTCAAAGGTGTTGTTGTCCTTGATGTGGATGGTAACCTCTTTGCCGTAAGCCTCAGGGTGCAGCTGATTGATGACAATCTTAACGGGAAGTTCTTCCCCGTAGATTTCCTCGTCCTGGAACTTGCCATCAATGTAGTAATTGGTGAACAAGGAAAGATTGGTCACCACCCTTTCCATGAGGGTTTTGGAGCTCAGGATCAGGATTTCATTGTCAATGTTTTTGGCTGAGTTAAACATTTCCAGATCGCTGAACGCGCCTGAACTGGCCATGTCTGGCCCGCTTTTGTTGTCTTTTATCAGTAGTTTGCCTACTACCGTGTACTGCGTTTTGGTATTGTAACGTAGGTACATAAAGGCCGCCCCAGAGCACAAGAGAGCCCCTAGCAGAAATAAATACCAGTATTTCAGGTATTGAAAGAGTGTGGTCTTGAAATCCTTTGATTCCTTTCTTTCTGATTTCAGAGGAAACAGTTCCTCATTTCCCTTCATGCCCTTCATATTGCGGTGTATTATATAATTCCGGAAAGAATAAGTGTTAATAGTGAGATGATGGAAAGACCTAAAGAGATATCTGATCTGGTTTCACTGAGTGCGGAGGCCCTTATTTTATGCGGTTCAACATAGACAATGTCATTTTGCTGCAGGTAGAAGTAAGGAGATTCCAGAAGGTTCTTCTGCGCCAGGTTCAGGCGGGCAGTACTGCGTACTCCGTCTTTCTCTCTAAGAATCAGGACATTGTCCCGTTTGCCGTATAAGGTCAAGTCTCCGGCCAGGCCTATGGCTTCCAAGATATTTATTCTCTCAGTGGGCACAGTGTAGGAATCTGGCTTGTTTACTTCTCCAAGCACGGTGAACCTGAAATTCAGGAACCGGATGTTGACGATAGGGTTTTTGACATGTTTTTTGATTTCTAGCGTCATTTTATCGGTTGCCTGAGCTTTGGTTAACCCTGCCAGTTTCACCTTTCCCAGTACCGGGAAGTTGATACTACCGCTTTTGTCTACCAGGTATCCTTCAGATAATCTTGAGCCGGACCCATTGCTGGCGCTCCCGGGCGTAACCAGGGTGCCGTTGTTGAACAGTTCGTTTGCCTCGGGGCTCAGGCTGCTGACCGTGATCCCCAGAAGGTCATCAGGTTGAATAATCAGTTCTCTGGTGTTTTCAATAATGGTTTCCGTCTCAGGTGATTGCTTCAAATCTTCAAAGTACACAAGATGCTTGGAGGAGGTGCATGAGGTGGCGTATATAATGAGGAATAAGAGCGCTACATATTTTAAAAAAGTGTAAATCTTTAATTCTGAATGAACATTCATGCCCTATTTTTAATAATAGTGTTGGTATTGTATAAAAAAGTATAAGCAATATCTAATTTAGCGTTATTTTCTAAACAACCAAACAGATGGTATCTATTTAATAATTTATTGAAGTTAATGGGTTGCCCTATACTAAGAAGGTAGTATTCTGGTCTTTCTTTTAATGTAATGCTCTTGTTTCTTAAGATCTGATGACGTGGATTCTTTCGTTTGTTTTAGGGGGAGGGGGAAATCCGAAGATTACTTAAAGTTAGCCAATTATATTAGAAAGCAAAAATAAGTTTAAATAAATATTGAAATAGTTATGTTGTGCTCTTTGGGATAGAAGCCTTCTAAAAGCAAGTTGGTAAACAGAAACAAAGAGCCCAACCGGTGTTTTGAAGCTTTTTTCTTAAAAGTAGCGTCAAAACACCGGTTGGGCTCTCAATGAATAGAAATGATGGTTTAACTCAATTTAGGTTCAGGAGCGTTAGCGGCAATCAGCTTTTCCTTTTTAAGTTCTTTCCAGAAATCGGCAGGAATACGGGTTTTGAAAGAGGCGGCATTATCTGCCGATTGCTTTGGGTTGCTGGCGCCCGGTATCACAGATGTCACAATGGCGGGTGCGGCAGAAAACTGCAGGGCCGCCGTGCGCAGATCTACCTTGTGGTTCTGGGCAATGGCACTCATTCTATTGCGTTTCTGTAAGTAGCCCTCCGGGATGGTATTGCCATAGTTGTACCGGTCCTTGCCGGCCAGGAACCCGGCGTTGAGCGGAGCCCCAATCACAAGGGAAACGTCTTTTTTCTCGCAGGCCGGAAACAACCGGCTGAGGGCATCCTGGTGGTACATAAGGGAATACTGGGTTGCCGAGAGCATGATGGTAGGCTCTGCCACCTCCAGGGTTTTCAGAATAGGTTCAATGCGGTTCACGCCCAGTCCCCAGGCTTTGATAATGCCCTCTTCCCGCATCTTGGTAAGCTCAGGCATGGCACCCTTCTGGGCCTGTTGGAAATACTCGGTCCAGTTCTCTTTCATGTCGCCGTTGTCTGGTGACAGGTCATGGATGAACACAATGTCAATGCTGGAAAGGCCCAGCCTGAGCAAACTGTCTTCCACCGATCTGCGCACCCCGGCGGCCGAATAGTCATACTTGAACTTAAAGTTCAGTTTGCCTTTCCAGATATCGTTGGGGTTTTCCTTGAAGTTAGGCTCTGGCTCAAACACCCGGCCTACCTTTGTGGATAACACATATTCATTCCGGTTCTTGTTGAAAAGGAAATGCCCCATGCGGCGCTCGCTTAAGCCATAGCCATAGAAAGGAGAGGTGTCAAAGTAGCGCACCCCGGCGTTCCAGGCTGCTTGCATGGCCTCGTTGATCTGTTCATTGGTGTTTATATGGAAGGCATTGCCGGCAGCTACTCCGCCCATCCCAGATTTGTTGGGCAGCCGGTAACCGGCTTTCATTTGTTCAAATTCCACTTCAGGCATTTCAGGTTGATTAGGGGTAAACTGATTTTCTGCGGCAAAAGCCGAGGAGAGCAGGGGAGAAAACGCGGTGGCAGCAGTGGCCAGAGCCGTCTTGGTTATAAAATCACGTCTTGAAACCATACTTTTCAAGTAAATTAATAGGAAGCTAACTAGAGTCTAGGGGATGATCTTATTGTCTCTGAGCGTCTGGAACGTTTGCAGCATGTGCTCAATGCTGTCAAGGTGCATTTCATGGAAGCCATACCGCCGGGCTTTGTTCACGTCAAAGAAGGCATCGTATTCGGTGTTGAAAATAAAATCCCCGAAGCCCCATTGCACTAACTTGTCCAGCTTGTAGGGTTGTAGGCCGTATTTCTGCACCATCTGGTCCCAGAGCGGACCTTTGTCGGCCATGTACTCCTGCAGGGAGAACGTCTGGGGCTGATCGATCTCCACGCCAAAGAACTCCCCGAATTTCTTCCAGGCCTGTTCCCACCGGAAGACATCGCCGTTGGTGATGTTGAAGATCTCCTCCCGCGTGTTCTGGTTCAAGGCGGCCCATTCCATGCTCTTGGACAGCACCTCAACCCCGGTTACGTTCACCACCACCTGATACGCCCTGGGCGTACCCGGAAAACGCATGGCCACGTTAAGTTCCTTGCACATACTGGCGTACGCGGCAATAAGGTTAGACAGGTTCATTGGGTTGCCCACCGTGAAGCCGATGACAATATCGGGCCGTAGGGCAGTCCAGCTCCATTTTTTGCCTTTTGATGCCTGCCGCAGGAAATCTTCCTGGCTGTAGTAGAAGTTGGGCGGAAAGGTACGCAAATCGGTTTCCTTGGCAGGGGTTTTATAGATGCCCAGGTGGGCTCCATACGCCTTGCCGCCCTGAATAAAGGTGACATGCTCAAAATTGGGGGCTACCTGTTCTATGCCGTTGATGAGGTTTTCCAGCAGAGCAAGGTTCACACTGGTTTGTTCGGCCAGGGTTTTGTTTTCAATATAGGAGGCGAAAAACACGTGGGTTACGCCTTTCAGCTCGTCGGCTTTGGCCTGTACTGCGTTGGGGTCCAGCAGATCCAGGGGCACAAACGTGGCCGGGGTTTCATAGTGCAGCGGAGTGCGGGAGGTGACAATCACGTCCCAATTACCGGTTTGGGTCAGGTACTGGGCCAGGTTGCTACCAATAATTCCGTTGCCTCCGGCCACCAAAGCAGTTTTCTTGTTGTTCATACTTCCGGGTAAGGTTCTTCCTCCAACATACGGGTTTGAGGCTGATTCATCCGATATCTTATGAAGTAATTGCGGTTTCCCGGCAGGAAGTAAGTTTCACGGGAAAACTCTTAGTAGGCGGTTATCTGCTGGTTTACACAGGTCAGCTTTGCCCGACTAAAAGTAGGCAAGTGTGTTTTACAGCCCTTTTCAAGAAACCAGGCCTGAAACAGCTAAGAACTTGCGCCTGTTTAGGGAGAAGCGAAACGGAGAAACAAGAGCTGGAAATTAGCCACAGTCGTTGTGTGGATTAGGTGACAGTTATCGGTTGTTAGGGCTAATTCTCTTCTATTATTAATATTGCTGCAATAGAGCAGATAAAACCGTTTACGGCCCGTTTTCAGAAAAACAGGTCGTAAACGGTTGCAGAGCCACTCTCAAATCATATGGCGATCAACGCCGGCTGATGGATTCGTTCAGTCTGGTGAATCTGATGTTTCTGACCACCGGATTGCTGTAGTCAAGGGCGGTGACTTTCCCGGCTTTATCGCGCAGGAACCGCACGGTTACCCCACCAAGCTGATAGGTGTCTCGGTCAACGGGAGTAAAGCTGAATCCCGCGCCGGGCGCATCGTTGGCGCGGCCCTTCAAGCCATCTTTTCCGGCAGTCATGTCAAAAAACGCCCCTAGTTCATCGCTTACGAATCGGCCTGCCAAGGCTTGCAGATCAGTGGCGGAGGGGGTGTAGGGCTTCACGCGGCGATATTGTGAGATTTGCCCTTCCATAGATTTGAGTTCTAGTTGGTCTAGAGACGGGAAGTGAAGCTCAAACTCGTCCTGCGACATGAATTGCACGAAAGCGCCAGAGCGGCGGTATTTATCTTTAGCCACTGGCAGTAGAATGGGCCCACCTGCCACCCTGAACCGGTCACGGTCCACTGCCAGGCGCAGCAATTTACCGGTTTTCTCATTGATGAAAAGCCCCGCTTTGGTTTTCGCTTCCTGGAGGGCATCGCCGGTGAGGGCAGGGGGCGTGCCGGCTACGGCTTTCTGGGAGTCTGCATACGTCACAAACAGGTCAGCAACCCGCTCCGCGATGCCTGTGGCCGGCATGGCGTCTGAATTACAAAGGACAGCAATGGAAATGCCTTGCTCCGGAAAACGGCCCAGCCAGGAGTGATACCCGGCCGCGCCACCGGAATGCCATACCTCTTTCACCCCACGAAAGGTCTCCAGGAACAGGCCCCGGGCGTAGCCAAGCTTTCTGCCGTTGTTAAGCTTTGCCGGCTCCTGCAGCTTGTCACTGACGAACTTACTGAGGCGATTGTTTGTGAGGGCATCGTTCCAGATAACAAGGTCGTTGGCCGTGCTGAGGATAGCGCCGCCACCTCTGTCATTGCCCCAGTACATATCCTGTTTCCAGCCGTCTTTCTTTTTCTCGTACGCAAGAGCACGGTTCTTTATGACATCGGTCATATCCACCACGTAAGAGGTAGACTTCATCCCGAGCGGCTCAAACAGGCGCTTTTGCATGAACTCGGCAAAGGACATTCCGCTCGTACGCGCCACAATTTCCGTTAGAAGCACGTAGCCGCTGTTTGAATAAGACCACTCCTCGCCGGGTTTGAAATTGAGGCCACGCTGACGCAGAATCAGGGTAAGAGCATCAGGCTTTCCGTTGGCCAGCGGCAACATCCCCGTCCAGTCCCGAAGCCCGCTGGTATGCGTGAGCAGGTGATCTAGCGTGATCTTCTGGCCATAATCGGGTAGCTCCGGGAGGTACTTGCGAATGTCTTCGGTAAGCGATAACCGGTTCTCTTCCACCAGCAGGAGGGTGGCCGCCGCTATAAACTGTTTCCTGACCGACCCGATATCAAAGATGGAGTTGGTAGTGATGGGGGCATCGCGCTCAAGATCGGCAGAGCCGTACCCTCGGTTGAAAACGACTTTCCCGTTCTGCGAAACCGCGCAGGAACAGCCGGGCTTTTCCTTCGTGGCCCAACTGAAGATCTTCTCAAGCTCAGCGGTTTTGTCCTGCGCATACATTGGCACGCTCACCAGAAAGGTAGAGAGCACGGTTAAAACGGAAAGGAAGCCTTTTAGAGTCAATTTTGTTGATGCTTGACTCTGCAAGTGACAGGGTTTTGGGGTGTTGATGACTTGTAGTTTCATAAGCTTATGATGTTTAAGAATGGAAGATGCTGAGGTATGAGGCTTTGATAAAAAGAACTTTGAATTACAAAGTGAATACCCAAAAAAAGAGCAGAGAAAGTTAGAGGAAGTACCTACCAGTGCAAATGCATACCTGAAAGGCGAGAGGTGAATTGCGAGGTAGTACATGGTATAAAAGGCAGTGAAAGAATTGTGGTTACTTGGCTTTGTCATAGGCTTCCAGGCATTTGTCTAAGGGTTGTCCTTCTTGGTGGATACAGTCACAAAAAGTAAGGCACGCCTGCGGGTTTTGCTTGTCCTTACATTGCATGGTGCAATCTTTTAGCATATTGTGGGGCATTATTTCAAAAGCATTGGTTAAAAACAGGACTACCAGCGCAACGGTGGTTACCACCCCGGCAAAGAACTTCGTGGGGAACGTGTTATTGAGGTCATTCCACTTAGGAAATCCTTGCTGGCTGGCACCATGATTAAATGGCAGAATGAATTTCCAGGTATGGTAGTACCAGCAGAGCAGATACAGATTGGCCAGGACCATGAGCGGGGAGGTGATGAGTGATCCATCGAAACGCACGGCAAGCGACAGAATGCAGATGTTTAAGATGATAGGGAAGTAAATGACTGCTCCCAGGATTGCCGTACGGGGAACCAGTAGTAAAACCGCTGCCGTAACCTGCATGATCCCAATCATGGTGTAGTAATAACCCGTGTGGTAAACGGCTTCCAGGTAATTGCCCATTGGATGGTTAACCGACAAAACCGTGAACCGCTCCCCCAGGATTTTTACCAACCCAGAAGGGATAAAGCCGGCCGCCAAAGCCACTCTGCAGAAAATGGCAAACAGCCATAACCACCTGTTTTCTCTGGCTTGGGAATGGAGTTGGTCTAACCTTAAAGAAAGAGACATGGTCTGTTTGGGGTATGCCACCGGTTTGCTTTCTCCTGGCTTGGTTAAGACCTGATAACCCAATCATCCACCATGTCGCCAAGGTCACTCACGCCCAGGGTGAACATGACGATAGCTACGAACAGGATGACTTTCACTGCCAGTGGAATAGAGAAACCGAATCTGCTCTGAAGCAGCTGGTTGGTTGGCGGAGCGTAAATAAATGCAAGCACAAAGTAGGCAATACCTGGTACAGGATGTATCAATACTACATTGATGACCCCAATCACAAATAGGGTAAAGGCGAATACCCAACTGAAAATACTGCTTATGTTAATTGTCTTATCCATCACTCGTTTTCTTTAGTTTTTCAAAACCTAAGGCTAAATCAGACTTACGGATTCAAGCCCTTGCAGAAGGTGAAGGGCTATTGGCGTTTTCTTATTCAAATCCGAAAAGCAGGGGGAAAATGAACACTACCACAATGGTCCAGACAAAGTACACCGGCAAGTACAGGGTAATGGCTCTGCCGACTTCGGTAATTGCTGCTTTCTTCCTGATTGTTTTGAACAGCATCACGGTAACCAACAGCAGGTGCACTAAGATGAGAACATTCCCGCCTAGCACCGCCAATCGGTTAGGGGTGATGCCCCACTCTGAAATCCGGAAGGAAATGGCTGAGAGCGCAATACCGTTCACTACCACCGTGACAATTGATAGCAGAAGGAGTACCCATGCCCCCGAAGCAGGTTTGCCTTGGGTGGAGTTTTCGGCCACGGAGAAGAAAATCAGGGCCATCACCCCAATGAGCAGTACGTTGAAGAGTAGCAGGAACTCCCGGTCATTGTAAGGGTCTTTGCCGGAGAAAATAATAGCCCCCAAATAGATGACCAGCATCACCAATACCAACGGACTGAAGATCTTGGCAATTACCGGCGATACTTTGTTGACCAGTTGTGGATTGGTTTGAGTCAGGAAAGACGCTACAATTGGCACGGCCGGTAACCCAAAAGCCACCACATACTCAAAGTAAAACTTCTCAATCTGGAACCCGATCAGGGAAAACAAGCCAATGGTAATGCCCGTCATGATTCCGCCGGCAATCACCAACAGCGCCGACATCACGGCCAAGTCGCCGTTAAAGCGTAGGAAGCTGAGCCGTTTCTGGTAATCGCCCAGTTCATTACCGGCAAACGAAACCCCAAGGATCACCCACAGCAGCAGCGGCAAATGGATGCAGGCCAATACCAGAGTGTCACTGTTAGGGTTGTTTGGCAGGAAGTTGATATACACCAGGCAGGCCACAATTGCCCCAGCCAGAACGGCTATTCTGGTTACGGTTAGGTTGTTCTTCCAGGCAAAGTACGCTGCCAGGAAGGGGAACACCAGAAAACTGATATGTCTGGGATAAAAGTACTCTTCGTTGATGTTGAAGATGGCGGGGAATTTGGCAAACAGGCCCGCTATGAGGGAAGCGATTACCACAAACAAGAACTCCTTTCTGGAACCCCAGGAAATATCATCTGATTCGTAGTTCAGGCGCTCATTCCAATAATCGGCCAGGATATTCCCTTTCAGTTCAGGGTATAGACCGCTGAATTCCCGTTTAAAGGGGGCTTTGTTGCCCCGGTACAACTTCTCAAGTTGCCTGGGGTTTTGTAAGTTGGAAAGTATTTGATCACGCATGGCTCTATTGTTTAAATGCTTGTATGAAGATTGCTTTTCTGCATGCTTAATCCCACATAGTACCGTCTAAGCCCAGCACTACTCCTAGCCAAAGACCAACAAGGTAAACGCCTATGCCTAAAAGGACAGCCAATACTCTGTTGAAGCCACGGGCACTCTGGTACATCATAAAGGCGTAAAAGGCGCCGCCTGCCGCTCCTGCTAAAGGGATAATGATAAGTGGTCTAACCATCCAGTACTTTCCCCAGGCTGGGCTTGGCGCATCTGCCCCAACTACAAAGAATAAGGCAACAAGTAGGGCAATTACAGCACCCACTACCACTGGTTTTACTGGTGCTAGTGGAGGGTTGGTTTGTGTGGTTGTGTTTTTCTGCGTCATGGTTTTATAAGTTAGATTATGTGATTCGGTTTGTGGTTAAAGTACTTTGAAATACAAAGTAATGGGGTAAAAAAAATTAGTCGTTCTGCCGGTTGTTCAAAATTAGTTGCTCTAAAGCATCTAAATGGCTTTTGAAGGCTTGGCGGCCCGCATCGGTGGCAAGGTAGGTAGTTTGGGGCTTACGGCCTACAAACTGCTTTTCCACCCGCAGGTACTCGGCTTCTTCCAGCGCACGCAAGTGACTGGCCAGATTGCCGTCAGTTAATTGCAGGGTTTCTTTCAGGGTGTTGAAATCAACCTTGTCTTCCACCATCAGCACCGACATAATGCCCAACCGGGCTCTGCTTTCAAAAGCTTTGTTTATATTTTCAAGAAACGTTTTCAAAAGACGTCTATCGCTCGTATTTAAAGTACAACAGCGCACCGTACACAATGTGCAGCACACCAAACCCTATTGTCCAGGACAGCAACCCGTACCCTACAAAGAAGCTGGACAATAACCCCAAAACCAACTCGCAAATACCCAAATACCTAATATCACTGAACGTATACTTGCTGCCGTTAATCAGGGCCAAACCGTAGAAAACCAGCATAGCCGGGGCAACTAAGTACAAAATTCCGTGGTAAAGCAGCACGCCGCAAAACACCCCGCCCGCAGCCAGCGGAATGGCCAGGTTCCACAGCAACCTCTTTGATTGGTTATCCCAGATGCGCTGATTGTTGGTACGGGCCCGGCGGATGGTAAAGAAAGAGGCCAACCCTAGGGCTACTACCAATACACCAAGTGCCACGGTTAATAAGAAAAGGATAATCTCCTGGTTGAGCACAAAGTCCCTGCTGCTTCCCTGGTAGGCAATGTCATGCTTTCCAAAGTACCAAATTACTACACCAGCCCCCGCAAGTGCCGAAAGCCCCGCCGAAATACCTGAAAGTCCGCTAAGAGAAATAAACCGCGAAGAGCGATCCATGATGTTGCGGATCTCGTGTAGTGCTGCTAATTGTTCTTGCTGCTGATTCATTTTAAAGTACTTTGCGATTCAAAGTTACAAATCATTTACGTAATGTCAATAGAGGAGGATGAACTATTTTGTAAAATCGATTTAGGGCTGGATTACCTTGGTTAGCAGGAACAACGCCGCTTTTTGGCTTGAGATTACCCGAAGTAAGGGATTGTGTATTAAGCAATTCAAAGGTTGTAAGTAACGGTTCCAACTTCTGAGTAGCCTGATGATACTCTCACTTAACCACTACCACCAGATTGAGCAAGGCTACATCTGTCCAGGTTTTCCAAGTGCATAAAAAAAGCAGGGCCATCAAGATTTACACCGGCATGGGCAGTAATGGGTTGGCAGTCTATGAGCAATGGCTATATTAGCTGTTAATAGATTTTGGGAGGGATGTTGCCGATTGGAATAGGGAAGGGTAAGATGGCTTGGAAAACAGTTATCTGGTCTCCATCCAAAGTGCCAATAACCGGAACAGCTCCATATACACAATAGTTGGGCTTAATTTAAATTATGAAGCAACTTATTATTCTATTACTTATTTTAGCCATACTACCCTTGGCATGTAAAGACACAAAAAGTAATGGTGAACATACAGATACTATCCAAAGCTTAGAAAATAAAGCAACTGAATTTAGTATAAATGATTTTAGTGATTCTTTTAAGGGAGTTTGGTTGCCAAAGGAATATGTACAATCATTAATCGAAACTATGTCAGCTTATATCTCCTCAAAATTCATCCCCGACATAGCGGAGCTACAGATTAACCCCATTAAAATTTCAGGAGACACTTTAGAGGTCAATTCAAGCCTAAGAAACCACGAAGGGTATGCCTTCAAGATTTGGTTTACAAATCAATCCTTACAAAGCAATGTGAGGGATTGGGAAAATGGGGAGTATACTTCTCAATGGCAGTACAGCACCAAACAGGACACTTCGCTATCTCTCATTAAAAGAGATAAAACTGGAAAAATAGTGAATACCATAGAATTTGTGCGGGTCAGCGGCGGAGATAGGCTTTCAGAATTTGATGGTGAAGGGTATGGCTACCTTGCAAACAAATCAATACTCAAAGGAGATTACCTTGTTTTTGATAAAGTAGGACACAAAAAGTGGAGTGTAAATTTTGACCCTGAGAATAAAAAGATAACAGGCTATAATTTTAATTTCTATCAACTACAAACAGACTTCGGTGTTGGACCTGAATATAAAGGAGATATGCTAATTCTCTCTCAGACGCTTGATGATTACCAAGGTTCAGAATCATTTGCTTTTAAGGTGAAAAAAGACACCATTCAACTTTGGTCAACACGTGAAGACACTATAGACTTCACCTTAAAAGAAAAGGACTTAGTATTTGAAATGGTAAAAAAGAAAAACTAAGCCCAACACTGTATAAAAATCATGCTTCGGCCGACGGCCTCGCACGTTTTTTATACGAGACCGTTGGGTGTAATTAATATAAATTTAGAATTGCCTTCATGAGCTCTAAAAACTCAATCCTATTATTATTTTGTACAGCGTTATTTGGATGCTCTAATTCGCAGGATTGTAAATGCCTTGGCAATAATGAAGTATTGATACAGGAGTTAAAATCGACTGCGAATATAATTAAACTTACGAAAGTAGAACAAGGAGCTTTTGGGAGTACTATAAATTTAAAAGTATGCGATTCTTCTAACATATTAATAGAACAAATTGGATTAAGAGGCGAGGATTATTTGCCGACAGTTGATAGTATTACTGGTAAAAAAATATTTATACATTATTCATTTCCAGAAAACTGCAATTCAGGTCCAACAGAAAAAGGTTTAAAGTTTGAAAGTGTAGTTTTGGGTGAGGCATTACTTGATAGTAGTTCTCTGAAGTTCAGCTATACCTTTATGAATAAAAAATAACTCCATCCAACACTGGTAGCTGTTGCACAACTCTTGAGTAAAGTAGCGTTTCTTTACTTGCCTCCGTTCGTTTCTTGATTTCTCCTCGATCCTCAAGGCCAAAGAAGCCTGAAGAAGCGGCTGCAGAGGGCCCGGGCAGGGCCATGACCGCTGATTGCCTTGTTTTTGGGGTGAAGCGCAGCAGTTTCCTCAGGTTATAGGCCGCCGCGGCCAGCAGCATGCCTTTATGCGCCTGTTTGATGCCCCTAATGTTGATCTTTCTCAAGCCCATGTAGTTGGTGAGCGTGCCCAGCACCGGCTCCACGGTAGCCTGCCTGAGCCCTTTCATCCTCCTGCCGTAGCGACTTTGTAGCCGGGCGATCGCCCGCTCGTACTCCTCCCGGTAGTAGGTGATCTCCACCTTCCTCTCGTGGCTCTTGCCAATACAACTCCCCCTCAAGGGGCAGCCCCTGCAGTCCCTGCGGGTGGTGAAGTAAACCTTCTTCCTGATGTTGTTCTTGGGCTCCACCTTCACCTTCCGGAAAGTGGCCCTCTTGCCCTGCGGGCAAACCCAGCAGTCCTCTTCTTCATTATAGCCAAAGCCCTCAGGCCCTCCCTTGTAGGTGCCGTGCGGCGGGATGAAGGATGTGATGCCTTCCTGCTCCAGCAGGGCGTAGTTCTCGCCCGAGGAGTAGCCGGCGTCCGCCAGCAGCGTGTCGCAGCCCAGGCCCATCTGCCGCAGCCTATCGGTGAGCGGGGCAAGCACGGATGGCAGGCACTGGTTGTCCTTCCTGTCGGCCAGGTCGGCCTGCACATGGGTGATGGTGTGGTGGGCGGTATCCACCGAGAGCTGGGCCAGGTAGCAGAGCTTGCGGGCCTTGCCGGGCTTGACGGCGATGCGCGCGTCGGGGTCCACGGGGGAGTAGTGGGTCTTGTTGGAGGTGTATTTGCTGCCTTTATTATGGGCTCCCGGCCGCAGGTCCTGCTGTAGGCTCCAGTTGCGGTGGCGGGCCTTTATCCCCTGCAGCTCGTCATGGCTGGCGGTGATGGTCTGCTGCTGAAGAGACGCTTTGTTATGAGTAGTTTTCCGGTCAGCGCGGCTGATGGCCCTGATCCGCTCCAGATGCGCGTCCAACTCCTGCTGGGGCACCTTCAACTCCAGAGAGTCCATTGAGGCGTTGGCCTTGACCAGGGCCGAGTCCACCACCTGGGTGTGGCCCGCTACCATGCCCGCCTCCGCGCACAGGGAGAGCACCCGGGTGAAGACCTCTTCGAACAGATTTGGAGGCAGAAGCTGGCGGGTGCGCGAGACGGTGGAGTGCCAGGGCAGCGGCTCGTCGAGCTGGTAGCCCAGGAAGTAGAGCAGGTCCAGCCGCAGGCCGCAGTGCTCGATGAGCCTGCGGTCGGAGACGATGTTCTCCAGGTAGCCCACCAGGCACAGCTTGAAGAAGACCACCGGGTCAATGCTGTGCTGGCCGCAGCGCCCGTAGTAGGGACGGGTGAGACCGTAGAGGAATGAGAGGTCTAGCCTGTCTTTGAGCCGCCGGTAGAAGTTGTGCTCCGGCACGTGCGCCGAGAGCGAGAAGCGCAGCTCCCGCTCGTCCTCGAATCTCTTCCTGCCCTGCATAGTCGTCGCTGTTGGTCTTCTGTCTATAAACGACTATCTTCCACCGGTTGTGCAACAAGCACACTGCATAAGCGCCATGCTTCGACCGACGGCCTTGCACGCCTCATGCACGAGGCCGTTAGCCAAAAATAAAAATCAATCAACAGCCTTGAGCAAGGACATAGCCATATATGAAAACCTAGTAACCTCTTGGAAAAAAGTAGGCGTCAAGGTAAATCATGGTCTAACGGAGCTTGAAATAAAAGAACTGGAAAACAGACTGAAATTCGAATTTCCTGACGACTTTAGGCTATACCTTAAACAAGCAAACGGTCTTGAGGACTTTGAATGGGATATAGAGATGATTTCATTCTGGTCTGCCCAACGAATTGAAAATGAATTCCCCGACCAACCAGCTACACTGATTTGCTTTGCCGATTACTTGATAAACTCCCACACTTTTGGATTTAATAGAGAGACAAAGAAAATATATGTTAGCTATTGGGGCTTGAACCTCATTGAACCGTTCGCGGATTCATTCACGGAGTTCATTTCCATCTACCTGAATGAAAAGGGAAAGCTGTTGCAGTAACAGTCAAAAATTTAGCCTTTAAGTTGTTTTGGGGTAGCTTTTGTAAAAACAGGCAAAAACAAAAGAATAACTTTGGCTTACAAGGTGCATAAGCCATGCTGCGGCCGACGGCCTTGCATGTCTCATGCACTAGACGTTGGGCCGCAAGCATTGCCACCAAAAGAAAAGATAATATGAAATTAGGTGCATTTTCAATTAGTCTGAATGTCAAAGACCTTGAGGCCTCAAGACAATTCTATGAGAGCTTAGGATTCAACGTCTTTGCCGGCAGTATGAAGCAGAATTATCTTATCATGAAGAATGGAAATGCGCTTGTGGGGCTATTCCAAGGAATGTTTGAAGGCAATATTCTGACGTTCAATCCGGGGTGGGATGAAGATGCCAATCACATTGAAAAGTTCAATGATGTGAGAGAGATTCAGCGGCATCTGAAAAGTAAAGGAATCACACTACTGAGCGAGGCCGATGAAGATTCTACCGGACCAGCAAGCTTTATGGTAACGGATCCGGACGGAAATACAATCTTGATTGACCAGCATCGTTAAACAAAAAGTCAAACAATCAATCTGTTCAAACAAGAATTCGTTCAGTCAACATTGTTTAGATAGCTGCCTTTGCACGACTCAAAAAAAACAGCGCAAGTAATAAGCCTCTTGATTTAAGGCTTATTACTTGCGCTGTTTTTTTTTGCAGCTTAGAATCAGTATCTAATTCTAAGCTGCCTAGAACAACCTGCTTATTTAATTAGATTCTTAAATGCCGATCCAAAAATCAGATAAGCGGTATTGCCACCAATGGTGCCCTCGTTCTGGCCCCACAGGAAAGGCCAGTCATCGTAGTTCTCAAAATGGTCAGGTTTTCTGAACAGAATACCAGGGGCAACGTTGCCCGGGATAAAGGAGAAATCAGCCCGGTTGTTACCGTAGAATACTGCTTTAGGACGGGTTGCGCCCACAGTGGCTACCAATGAATAATTGTGGTACGGATGCGCGCCGAACAGGTAGTTGGTGGCTTTGAAAGCATGCTGCCCCTCAATGATCTCAGGGAAGTATTTGCTAGCAAAGCAAACGGTGGTCCCAAAGCTCATTACGTCTCCGCTGCCTGCCCAGTTAGTAAGGCCAATTGGCACTCCGTAAGGATTGTCCTTTTCAAGACCGGCGATGTATTCTTTGTACTTCACCACGTACGGACGGAGCTTTTCTTTATAAGAGGCATCCAGGTGCGGGATAGCATCCAAGGCTGTTAACAGGTTGCCACTCACGTTACGCTCCAGAGAAGGCCATAGAAGCTCCTGGAATCTATCCAGGTATTGCTTTTCGCCGGTGGCGATGTACAACTGAAGGTTGGTGGCCATGTTGGCGGCGTTGCCTCTGCCACTTGTATCCTGCTTCTGATTGGCCAGTAAGGCGGTGGCTTCTTTCAAGAGTCTTTTTGACTGTGTCAACGCTCTCGCCGAAAGATCATCGTTGTATCCCTTCAAGGCTCGGCTGGCGGCGGCAAACATGGTGGCGGCTCTGAGGTCCAGTTCGGGCTCGCGGCTGGTAAACGCCCATAAATCATCCTTCACACCACTGGAGCGGCCATCTTTGGCTACTTCGTAAGGGCCAAGGTTGGGGTTATAAGGAAGGCCGTCTGTCAAGGAGGCGGCGTCACCCAGGTGGTGGTAGTTATCCAGCACGGAGTTGGAGAGCGTCTGGGCCATGTGACCGATGATCTCTGCCTGCGCTACCAGGTTCAGGGTGCCATGCTCAATGAACTGCAACACGTCCGGAATTCCATCAGGGCGGTGAAGATCTACGTACCGCTGCTTTTGGTCAATAAACGTCTGGTCGCGCTGGGGTTTGAAACTCTCCCAGGTTTTGACAAAGTTCTGCACCACGCTGATGTTCGAGCCGGTCTCAATGTCAAAGTCCCCGGCATCAAAGAAACCGCCTACATTCAGGCCCGGGATCAGATCCAGCGCTTTGTACTTGGTATCGGTAGTGGGCCCTTGGGCATGAAGGTCAAAGTGATCGGTGTTAGGCGGCGCCTGGCGGTAACCCTCCTTGAACGGCTCGCCGTGCCACACCCGGTACGCCTCGTTCACAAACATGTGGTTCATGTGGATGGGGATCCATATGTCGCTGGTGGCATCGGTGATTTTGCTGTACACCTGCTCCCCGATCAGGAAATTATTGGTCTTGGTGTCTCCGTACTGAATGTAGTAGATACCAGGCGTCTTCACGGATGAGAAATCGAACTTCACATAGTGGTACTTGAAGTAGTCGCCCCAGGGAGCGATTTTGCCGGTGAATACCTTGGTGGCTTTGCCATCATCGCCTACTTTAAAAATAGAGGCGCTTTTAGCGGGTTTGTCTTTCTTGTCTAGTTCAATGATAGAGACTTTGGGTTGCGCAGGGAGGTAGCCCACCTGAGAGAAGCCGATGTTTGGATCTCTTACCCAACCTTTGATGGCGTTTGGCTCCACGGTCCAGGTCAACACCTTGCCTGTTTTCCCAGTTGGGAGCAAGCTGCGCACTACAAACCAGCCGTTCTGAGCCAGCATACGGCCATCGAACAGCATCAGATCGGCATCTTGTGAGGTGATCTTCACCATCCGTTCCTGGGCATCAGGGGCAAACAAAAAGGTACGGCCGGTCTCCAATGGAAGCGGATCAATGAATTTGCCGGTCCCCCGGTCATCAGAAGTGACGTAGCCTTTGAATTGCTTCGGTTTCTGGCTGTTAGGCTTGGTAACGGTGTTGCCTACCACATAGCGCGGGAAGAGATTAGGACGCCCATCCACTAAATAGTTCTTGGCCCAGTATTGCGAGGGTAGGAACTCCAGGTTAAATCCGGCGCTTCCTTCCAGGGCCTTAGGAACGGGTTTATCCAGGTAAACGGCTATCTCCACGCCTTTTCCTTTGGCCGTCACTACTACTCTAGAATCAAAGTTGTATTCTTTGTAGCGTAACGTGGCCTCTACCGTTTTCGCGGCCCGGTCTACCTTGCGGTTCAGGATGTCTGGAACCAGGTCCCACTGCTCCGGCGTGTTGGAGAGCCGTACCGCACCGCCTTGCGCGGTTCTCACGCCGTGGTGAATCAATTCTATCCCGGCGTTCTTCTCATCGTTGAAGCCTCCGGTAAATAGGTTGTTGTACACCAGCACATTGACGCCTTGCTGCTCAAAGTACTCCCGGTCATTGAGCTTCAGATCCTGGCCCGAAGCATACTGGTATGCCCCAAGTAGTAGCATGACTGCTGGTAAAAGTATCCTTCTTTTCATGTTCATTAAATTCGTCTTTTTATATTCAAATAAATAAATGACTGTTAGTTGGTTTTCTTAATGGAACTGAGCATCATTTGCAAGGTGGCATACAAACCTATCAAAGCGCAATGCTTAATCGTGCCAACGTTGGCATTAAGATATTAAATAATCTTCACTGGCAGAAATAATCTTTCATTGCTATCAAATCACCTTCAGAATGCCAGTATTTAAGGCAATTTTATTCATAGATCTGACGGTAATCACTATTCCAGAACTTGTCACATAGAATTCACCTTCGCCGGCTTGGAGCAGGAGCGCGCTGGTCATGGGCTATTATTCGTCATTGGTGTCGGGAGACCAATGACGAATAATAGCCGTGGTGAGGAGTGAACTCGGTTAGCTGAAAGCAGGATAAGTTTGGCTAAAATCACGTTTTCTGTTTTGGGCCTGTGTTTATAAAACTAGCCTAAAAATAAATAGAGCAACGCTTCTTGTTGGCCTTATCCTTTTGAACACCAACAATAAACAGTTGAGATAGTAAGGGTAGTCCAAGAGGAGACTGGATTCAACAAAATCTAAAAAGCATTGAAATGCTTTTTAGTCATAGGTGCTAAGTGCAACGGTTAATTAAGCTTAGTAGCCATTGCCACCTAAATCCATAAACTCCTTGGCTTTATTGATGTCCTGCCCTTTGGGAACGTTACTGTGTGTTCTGTGTATTTGGATAGGTGCGAACCGAAGCGTATCTACAGGATGTAAAGCAGCGGGTAAGCAGAAGTAGAAAGGGTATGCGTACGGAGTAAAAGAAAAACGCCTGTAATGCGGAGCAAAACAGGCGTTCATAAAATCTAGTGTGGTCGCGTAGGGAGAGATGAAAGTTCTTTCCTTAGCACCAAAATACGCTTTAAAGCCTTTTCAGAGGGGTTTTATACAAACCAAGAAGGCAAAGGCCAGCTAGTTCCAGCAGGTAAATGAAGGTAATGTTTTACCTATTGTTTTACCTCTTCAAGTGCCAGGACCAAACAGAAAGCAAATCGATGCTTTCCGGGGTCTTCCAGTGAAGAGATACGGCAGTAGGGCAATCTAATTTTATAACCTAATCATTTATCAATTATGGCCACTGTAAAACTTCTGCTGCGAACAGAAAAATCAGATGCTTCCGGCGAAGCACCTCTCTACATCCGGATCACCAAAGACCGGAAGCCCAAGTACATCTCCTTGGGAATTAAAATACATCCAAAGCACTGGAATGAAGCAGAGAAAAAAGTAAAGAAAGCCCACCCAAATTCCCAAAGGCTCAACAACCTTCTGGCTGTAAAGATTGCCGAAGCAGAAGGTGTAGCCCTTACTTTGGAGACGGCAGAGAAGAATACGCCTGCAATCAAAATCAAGGAAGCCGTCCTCGGTAAGACCTCTGAGAGTTTCTTGAAATATGCAGATCATTACATAAAAGCCTTAGAAAAGAACAATCAGATAAGCACAACTGAGAAAGCTAGAGCTGTTTTCAGC
This sequence comes from Sabulibacter ruber, assembly GCF_017355955.1. Taxonomy (GTDB): domain Bacteria; phylum Bacteroidota; class Bacteroidia; order Cytophagales; family Hymenobacteraceae; genus Nibribacter; species Nibribacter ruber_A. The sequence goes on from NZ_JAFFID010000004.1 coordinate 301,537, forward strand.
AAGCTACGTGCTTTTCTTAGGAACAGGGACCTTTTATTTGACCAGTTGACGGTAACTTTCCTTAAAAGCTATGAACGTCATCTTAAAGATGAAGTAGGTAACTCCACAAATACAATTCATGCTAACCTAAGGGTTATCCGCCGAATCATCAATGAGGCCATCAGCGAAGACATTATGTCTTTTGAAAAGAACCCTTTTCTGAAGTTTAAGCTAAAACTGGAAAAGACAGTGAAAGCCTACCTTACCGAGGAGGAACTTTTGAAGATCGAGGAACTGCCTTTTAAACCAGGAACCAGGAAGTATGACCATCGGAATATGTACGTGTTTGCCGCCTATGCTGGAGGCCTCCGTATTTCTGATGTACTTCAATTGAAGTGGAAACACTTTGACGGTGAAAGAGTGGTGATCGATACCCATAAAACAGGCAGTACTGTTTCCATCAAGCTTCCTGCTAAAGCCATCACCATTCTAGATGGTTACAGGACGTCAAGTTCGAGGCAGGATGATTTTATCTTCCCTGTCCTGAACCCGCTAAAAGACTACACAAATCCTAGGACTTTGTACACTGCTCTGTCCGCAGCAACTACTTACACTAATAAAGATATCAGGGCAATTGGAGAGCAGATCGGATTTAGTGGTAATTTGAGTTTCCATTCCAGCCGACATACCTGGGCAACTAGAGCCTTGAAAAAGGGCATGAGGATAGAATATGTATCAAAGTTAATGGGACATACCTCAATCAAGACTACTCAGGTTTATGCTAAGATTGTCTCAGAGGAATTAGATAGAGCAATGGATGTTTTTAATTAAAATAGGTCATATAAATTAAAATGGGAAAGAATATAAACCTTGAACTATTCCTAAAACTAAAAGAATTAGGAAATTTTTTTAAAAACTATTCTAAGTTTAAAGCGAATATGTATGGCTTCCATACTGCCTTTTTAGAAAAGAAGCAAAAGGGGGAGATAGGTAACCAAGACTTCGTGCATTATATGACCCAAGCACTGGATTCACGGATAAACTATTTTAGTTTTAACAATTTGGCTGCTAAAATGCTAGGTACTAATCCCAGAGTAATTCATTCAGAAGTTTATTTGGTGGATAAAAGCCTAAAGTATTATAAAAATCTTGTAGAGGATTATCTGTCAGAATCCTCCCATGATTATCAATGGGAGTTCAATCAACTAGAGCAAGAGCTCTCCCATGAACTGTACTCTTTGATGGAAAAAGAAGGGTTGACACGTGAAGAAGCTAAAATGAGGGCCGAAAGTAAGTATCAGCAAGAGTATGATAAAATTGCTTTTCTCAAGGAGGCGATTGAGCCATTCCTTTTGCAGTTGAGGAAAAGCCTTGAAGCAGAGCTTGATTTCATTGATACGGTATATGGACCTCTTTTGAACGAGTTAACCACAGACATTGCGCATGGAAAGGTCGGGGCCGGAAGAATAAAAGAGTTATTGGAGTTGCCGGATGATAAAGTAGGTTTAGTTCTAAACCAAGCGTATCAGAACTTAACTAATGTGATGAGACCTAAAAAGTTAAAAAGGTCCGATTGGAAGGTAGCCCAAATCGCTATCCTATTTTATTATCTACGGCAAGAGAATATCATTAGTGAGAACATTTCTGGTGTGGAGCTGAGTGGCCTAATAAGCCAACTGACTACATATGATAAAGATGCCGTTGAACAAGATTTATCAGCTATTGCAAAGGTAATGTCAACTCATAAATTCAAAACAGACGGAAAGGATGCTGAATTTGTAGCTGAGAGCCTGATAGCATTAATTGAAAAGATCAAACAGGATAAAAGGATTTACATCCACAATGAGTTAGCCTATAGGAAGAAGGAATAAGTTAACCGAAATTTATTAACCACTCCATGCAGCTTGCCTGATCTAATTTCGCTTCCACTAAACAATAGCATGTTTTATGGAAGCGATTTTATTAACTGAAGATACAGCGAACAACCTTTTTTCTAGACTTGCCAGCATTGAGGCCTGCCTTAAGGCTATCAAAACAATCAATTATGAATGGTGGCTTGACAATGACGAGGCGCAAAAGCTTCTTAAGGTCAGTAAGAGGACCCTTCAGAACTGGCGAGACATGGGTATCATCGCTTTCAGCCAGGTAGGACACAAGATATACTACCGAAGGTCTGATGTGGATGCAATGCTCCTCAAACACTATAATCAGGCTTTCAAGCCTCCTTAAATAATTTTAATACTTAGGCCCTTAATGCAGCTTGGCTGCAAAGTGAACTAGTGTTTAATGATAAATTATTAATAGGATGAGTTTTGAAAATAATGGTTCTGATGAGCAGGACCCACAACAAGAGGGGGGACGTATCCCATCTATAATCACTGCAAGGCAATTAGCTGCTATTGAAGGTGAAACTAGCCAAAGATTCCTGTTAGAGCCTTTTCTTCCGGTAGTAGGCACTGCCCTTGTGGCTGGTCAGCCTGATACAGGTAAAAGCCAGTTTGCAAGACAACTAGCCATCCTGATTTCCCACGGTGCGGGTGAGTTCCTGGGATTCCAATTGAACCTGTCACACCATAAGGCTATTTACCTTGCTACGGAAGATGACCCAATAAGCTGTAAGGAATTACAAGGCAGACAGCATGAAGGGTTAGGGCTACAGCCGAATGAGAGCCTAAGGTTTGTTTTTCCTGAGGTCCTTGACCAGAAAGCAATCCTTCACACCCTTGAAGATGCCCTTACAGCAGAGCCTGCTGATTTGGTTGTGGTGGATAGTTTCAGTGATGTTTTTGGTGGGAATGACATGAACAGTAATAGTCAGATGCGCCAAACAGTGAATAGCTTTGATTCACTCGCCAAGAAGCATAAATGCTTAATTTTATTCGTTCACCACATCAACAAGGCTGCATACGGAAAGGCTGCCACCCAGCAGGGAATCCAAGGAGGGAGCGGTTTAACCCAGAAAGTTAGGTTAGCTTGGCAGATTTCACCAGGGGAGAGTAACAAAAAACACCTTTCAGTTACCAAAGGGAACTACTGTCCTAGGGAATATAAAGAGAAAGCCTTGGTTCTGATATTCAATGAGGAGACCTTCATCTTCTCACTGACAGAAGAGACCGTCAATATTGGGTTAGTAAGCTCTGAGGCAGAGTTGTCTAGGGTAGAAAAGGAAATATCCTTCTGCATTCCCATAGTTAGACAACTGCTTGAGGAAAGCCACGGTATGACCTACAAGGACCTATATGAATCTATAATGACAGAATTAGATGTGTCCGAAGCAACAGCGAAAAGGCGAATCGCAACACTTTATGAGATGAAGTACATAAAGAAGGGGGCTGACAAGAGGTACTTCTGGGATCAGGAAGATGATGACCCTAATCCTGATCATCCTGATAATAACTTGGAACCACCTCTAAATTAGTATCAAGTATCAGGAGTCCAATTTCTTAGGGTTTTTATGGGTTGATACTTTGATACCATATGATAAAGAACTTAAAGCTCACTTTAAAAGGTGGGCTTTATTTTTGCCTTGGTTTGATTCAAAGCAATGATAGGTTCTTGTTAAGTAGCTTCAGTGTTCCCTGAATGGAAGTCAGATTAGTTTAGGAATGTGTTAGGTATCAAGGTCTCACAATATTTATTTCCTTGGGTTTTGATATTCCTGATACCTGATATTCCCCTTTTTGCATTATCTCACCTCACCTGCCTTTTACCCTATAAGTAATCCAGCCTGCTAAGTATTTGTTAGTACGTTAATCTCTTTGACTGATCATCCCTAATCCCCTTGATCATGCCTGTTAAGTATGATTTGCTAATCAAGCATACGCAATTATATATAGCTTAAAATTGAAAAGGCCCCACATAAAATTTTTTTGGTATTTATTTTTTTTCTGTGCCAATGTAAAGAACACTCTGCACCCGCTACATGCCCCACCCATGTGTTGGAGGCAAGGTGCCCCCAGGTACAAATGTCTAACTTTAAATGTTTAAACCTATGGTAACCGTTACTGGATTCAAAAGAAGAAACACCGCCGATGGAAAGAAATTCAACGTGCTCATCCTGCAAGGGGATCTGGAGTTTCTTCCCTCAAAAACAACGGGGAAGTTCTATGCAACTGCCAAAACCTGTACCGTGTCCTGTACCTTCAATGATGTGATCTGCCAGGGGTTGATCGGAAAAACGATACCTGGTGCCATAGAGAGGATGGAGACAGAGCCTTACAAATTCGTGGTGCCAGAAAGTGGGGAAGTGCTTACCTTGACCCATTCATGGTACTATAACCCCAATCCCAAAACTGTAGAGCAGGAGGTGTTCAACCAAAAGGCAGCTGCCTAAACAAGTCAAGAAGTAGCTAATATGCTACTCCTTTTTTATTCTATTATCAAATGCAACACTTTACCGATAACGGGGAGGGGTTAAACTGTACGGTAGATGATGATAGCTGTCTGTTCCACTCAGAGTACAGGTTGTACAGGGTTCCGTGCCCTTTCCTGGTTACATGCCTCATGGACACTGGACACTTCTTAAAAGGGGACAATGTGGAGGTCCAATGTGTGATAGACGGCAATCCAGGGCAAATTCTTTTCATGGTGAAAGGCGAGCTATTCCCTCATTATTACTTCAGTTTCTCTCCTCCCCACAATCTTACTATTACCCGGCTTAAGTAGAATGATGCTTTTTGTCTGTATTGGAGCTATGTAGTATTTCTTCGCTGGGTTCTTTGAGAAGGTTTCTCCTTAAAAAACCACTGAAAGCAACGTAGCCATGTCCTTAAGCTGCAGGAAGAAGGGAAGGGGTAGCAGTTCATGCTACCCCATTGCAGCTCCTTATTTCTCAACCTTACTTATTCACTTGCTTATGGAAAGTAAACCAGATGGAACAAGTCACCAGGTGGTGACCCAGTTCATGTTCATTGATTATAAAATCTTCAACTCCCTCCAGGCTATTGCAGATAGATTGTGGGAAGTGGAAAAGTACCGCTTCCAGGAAGCCACTGGTATCATAGTTGACTCTGAAGAGTTACTTGACTACTTAGTCAGCTTGTGTGAAAAGAAGGGTCTTACCGACTGCACCTTCTACCATCTTATGATTATTAAACAAAGTTTATTCAATCCATTCTAAACTGACACACATATGGAAAACGCATTAATGAGGGTTAAAACCCAGCATCCAGAACCAGTACTTACAGTTATCAGCAACAGGGAGGTAGACCAACAGTCTGCCTCTTCTGCTTTTATAGAGGCTAACACGGTTTCTATTCCTTTTACAGAGATACAGGAGGAACACATAATCCCGGTCTATGTAAAAGATAATGAGCCTCTGATAAGCCAGTCTGACTTCATCCAGACTACCCAGGAAATAGTCTCAAGTATCTTCCAGGGTGAGCAGATACTAAGTCCTCAGATTCGCTGTAGCCATCCTATAAAAGGCAGAATACCAGAGGCAAAGGATAAACCAGCCAACCAATTGCAGGAATGGGAGAAGACTCTCTATTATGAGCGCATGATGTTCCTAATTGAGATTCCTTCTGTGTTCGACGACATAGATGGAAATACTTTGTCATTGACAGTAGGTGGTGTAAAAGCCTACAACCTAGACAACCTCTACAACAAGAAAGGGGCTGCTGAGCACTTTAAGGTGTTCATAGGGTTCAAGAACATGGTTTGCACCAACTTGTGTGTTAGAACTGATGGTTATCTTTCGGATATAAGGGTAAGCAGCATAGAGCAGCTTTATTCTGCCGTCTATCAGCTTTTGGGTTCTTATAACCAGCACCTTCATTTGAGGCAGATGCAGGAACTTACAAAGTACTCTATCACAGAGAAGCAGTTTGCTCAGCTTATTGGGAGATGCAGGATGTACCCCCATTTGTCTGTAAAGGATAAGAAACAAATTCCTATTCTTCTTTACGGTGACTCCCAGCTTAGTTCTATTTGCAGAGACTACTATAAAGATATAAACTTTTGCAGGCAGGAGGATGGGGAAATCAACCTATGGAGGTTATACAACCTGTTCACCGGAGCTAACAAGTCCACCTATATAGACCAGCTCTTGGACAGGTCAATTAATGCTTTAGACTTCATGATTTATTTAAAGAGGAGTTTGAAAGGAGAGGTAAAAAGCTGGTATTTAGCATCTTAGTGGATGATTGTTGATTTGTGTTATTGATTTAGTTGCTGTTGTAGAAAAAGGAATATAGAATATGTGCAATTGTTCATTCCTTTTTCTACAATATTTTAATGAATTATTTTTTATCCTAGCATTTGGAAAACTTGAAACAACAAGCCAAAAAGAGTTATTTTTAACCTGAAAACTTTTAAAATGGACTCTGCATACCAGTATTTAGAAGGTGATTCTGCCAAAAGGCTGAAAAAGCTGCCTTCGGACGCATATAAATTGATTATTACTTCTCCTCCATATAACATTGGTAAGGAGTATGAGACTAAGGTTTCTGTAAAAAAATATTTAAAAACACAAAAAAGTATAATAAAGGAGTTGATTAGGGTATTACATCCCAATGGAAGCATTTGTTGGCAGGTAGGAAACTTTATTGAGGATGGAGAAGTGTTCCCGCTCGATATTTTTTATTATGAAATATTTAAAGAATTAGGATTGAAATTGCGAAATAGAATAATTTGGCATTTTGGGCACGGATTACATTCTCAAAAACGATTTTCAGGAAGATATGAAGTTATTCTGTGGTTTACTAAAACGGATGATTACACCTTTAATTTAGATGATGTGCGGGTTCCTTCAAAGTACCCGGGGAAAAGACATTTCAAAGGTCCCAAAAAAGGGCAGTATTCTAGCAACCCCATAGGAAAGAACCCTTCTGATTTATGGGAAATAGTTCTTAATGATTGGGAGAATGAAATATGGAATATTCCAAATGTTAAAGCTAACCACTTAGAGAAAACGGAGCATCCTTGTCAGTACCCTATCGAATTAGTAGAAAGATGTATTTTAGCTCTAACTAATGAAGGAGATTTAGTTTTAGATCCATTTGCTGGAGTAGGTTCTACGATGTTAGCCGCTTTAAAGACTAATAGAAAAGTAATAGGAATTGAAAAATATAAGAAGTATATAACTATTGGTCAAGAAAGGATAGATTCTTTTATGAGTGGTAGTTTGAAATTTAGGCCAATTAATAAACCCATTTATGATCACACTCAGAGTAACTTGTCTAGAGTTCCTGAGCAGACTAAAAACTTATTCGACTAAATGAATGTGTTAGAGTTTTCTTATAAAAGAGCAGAGATAGTTCTTGACCAAAGATTAGCATCTGAAATCAGCGAAGTGCTAGTTGGTACCTGCGTTACTTTGCTTAACAAATCATCTAAGGACTTAAGGATAAGTATAGAGGATAAATTAAATGTTTTGGGATGGTCAGATAAAGTTTCGCTCCAGGAAAACTCTAACATTACAATTACATCTATCAATCAGGAGCATGGTTTGTGTGTACAGACAGGTAATTTTAGTAGGTTTTATGCTGATATTCTAAAGCTTGAATATCTCTATAAGAAGGATAAAATAAGAGGGGCTTTTTACATAATATTATCAAAGGATGCAGCAAAAGCTATGAATTTGTCAAATGTTGTTACTTTTGAGAGACTCAAAAGAGAGCTTCAAATATTTTCAGACATTATTACTGTGCCTATCAAAGTATATGGACTAAATATTTAATTGATGAGATTAGGATACTCTTTGCCAGAAATTGAAGAAAGCTTCAGGGACTATTTTAAAAATAAAGACCGTGAAAAGAAGGGGTCATTTCATGTGCCTATTGGTGGTATTATGAAGTTAGAAGATGTTTTTGAAGTCCCTATTGAACTACCTAGGTACAGATTAGATAATACAAGGACTCTTTCGTATCAACAGAAGTATTTGTCTGATAATCAGCTAGGTTCTGATTATTTTAACGATGATATTTGGCTTGATAAGCTTCAAGCTGTCCAACATGAAATTCTTAAGCAGTTAATAGATCGGAAGAACTTAAAGGATTACTTTGCAAGTAATGTTCAGACCGATCCCTTGATTTTGACACACGATGGTTTTGTGATTTCCGGAAATAGAAGGCTCTGTACCATGAGAGAATTATATTTTAACTCGCCTAAAGGTCATGAAAAGTATAGAAACTTTGAACGAGTAAGAGTTGTTATTTTGCCCAAATGTACTGAAGAGGAAATAGAATATATAGAAGACTTTCTGGAGCAGCAGCAAGACATTAAAGATGAGTTTACTTGGATAAACAAAGCTTTAGGTTTTAAGAGAAGATTGGATAAGCATGGCTATAATTCTGCGGTTCTAGCTGAGAAGTCTGGATTCAAGAAGAGTGATATTGATTCATACTTGCAACAACTTAATATTGCTCAGAGCTTTTTAGAAGACATTGGTAAGCCTGATAATTACGACTTGATAGAGAAGGATAATTTCGCCTTTATTGAAATAGAGAAAGGAAGAAAAGCGCTTAAAAATAACAGTTCTAAGAAGGATTTGTTTCAAAAACTGTCATTTGTAGTACTCAAGAACCAGGATAAAATTACTGGTAGGATGTACAGCAATATACCCCTAATACAGCAGAATCTTTTAGAAATAGAAGAAGAGATTAAACTAGAGTTTGCAGATCGATTAGCAGAAGTTAAGGCTAATAATGTCGATTTCAATTTATTTGACGATAATACATTATTTCCAGACAACACAATAGATACTTTACGATTGCTTGAAATTCCTGATATACAGGACGAAGTATTTGAGATTATTAAGGATAAACTAAGTGAAGTTAAGAACTTAAAGGAAGAGACAAATAGAAAGAAACAAGTTCTGAAAAAAGTAAAGGAAGCAGCTACAGCATTAACCGAGGCTAATAATATTAGAACGTCAGAGTCTGATAAAGCGGGTATTCTAACGCAAATAGCAAATATTGAAAAGGTTCTTGTGCAACTTAAAGAGTGGGCAAGTAAATGATCTTGATTAGCTATGATGAAATAAGACAGTTTTGTGTAATTGAATCGGATGACATAAAGTGGGATTCAATAAAAGTCTTGTTTGCAGAACTTTCTTCTGAAAGTACTGTTTCTTCGAACCAAGTCTTAATTCCTTGGTACTCCTTTATTTCTAACCTAAGGTCTGTAAACTATATTGCTAACCAGTATAAGGTTCAAGTTGAGTTTACTAAAGAAGCTAGAGAATTATTATCAATTTCCTTAAATAGAAGAAATTCATTCATTAATTCAGCAACTTCGAAAGTAGCAAGTGAAGCGGAAGTTCAAGCAAAGCTAGATGCGCTTGGATTTAAGAGGACTTTAAAAAGTTATCAGCTGAAGAATGTAGCAAAGTTACTGAGGTTACATGCTGGTGCTACCTTTTCAGTTCCTGGTGCTGGTAAAACCACTGAAGCTATTGCTTATTATCTCCTTAAAAGAACAACACAAAAATTATTAGTAATATGTCCTAAAGTTGCTTTCCCTGCGTGGGAAGAGCAATTTATGGATTGCTTTGAAGAGCAAAGATTCTCTATCTTAAGGCTTACTGGAGGCCGGGAAAACATAAAGAAATCTTTACTGCTAGATAGAGATGTGTTTTTATTAACATATGACCAATTTATACTAGTTGCTGATCTTATTTCCAGGTTTCTTTCTAGCATTGAAGCTTTTTTGTTCCTTGATGAGAGTCATCGAATCAAAGGAGGTGATAGGAGCAGAAGAGGACAGGAAATCCAGTTGATTTCACACCTTCCAGTGGGAAAGTTAATTATGTCTGGAACTCCTATGCCTAACTCACCAAGTGATTTGGTTCCACAATTCAAGTTTCTATTTCCTGAAGTTGAGGATGTTGATGATGATTCGGTCATTGATAAAATACAAGGTATTTATGTAAGAACGACTAAGCAAGAACTTGGTCTAAAGGACCCCATTACTAAAATAGTATCTATACCATTTAATGAGCCACAGAGAAGTTTATACGATCTTGCAAGGAAAGAAGAACTAAGGAAAGCGCAATCCTTATCTAGGTATGATAAAGCTTATTTGAGAACTCTTGGAAGAAGTTACATGAGGCTATTGCAAATTGTAAGTAATCCAGCTCTTCTAATTAAAAATAATCATTCTTACCCAGACTTGCTAAGGGAAGTGATAGAGTATGGAGACTCATCAAAAATTGAATATGTTGTAAAAAGGACTAGGCAGTTAGTGAACAAGGGGAAAAAAGTTCTTATATGGTCAGGTTTTGTTGAGAATGTTGAACTAATATCACGAAAGCTTGCTGACTTAGGAGCTGATTACCTGCATGGGGGTGTTGAAGCAGGTTCTGAAGATGAAGAAAATACCCGAGAACAGAAGGTGAAAAGGTTTCATGACGATTCTAAAGCAATGGTGTTAGTTGCAAATCCTGCGGCGTGTTCAGAAGGAATAAGCTTACATACTGCATGTAATTACGCTATTTATGTAGACAGGAATTATAATGCCGCCCAATATCTACAGTCAAAGGATAGAATACATAGATTAGGATTGAAGCCAAATACTGATACTACCTATGAAATACTTCACACACCTGACTCCATTGATGTGGAAATTCATTCAAGGTTAGAGGCTAAGGTAAGAAGAATGGCTGATGTCCTGAATGATCCTTCACTTCATACAGAGGCTGAGTTTGCTGAGTTAGATGATTTAGGGTTTAACTTTGATGATGCTGAGGCTTTTATCAAACACTTAAAGAGTAACTAAATGTTTTCTGTAAGTGTAATTTACTCCACAAGGGATTTCTTAAACTTCTTATTAGAATCCCATATAACACCAGAGAGGTTTGAGCAGACGTTTAAGAAATATCGCTACAGTAATCCTGAAAAAATTCTCCAAGTTGCCTTTAAATGTAACTGGATCAGCTTAGATGGTGTAGGAACTTTATCGCTAAGTAAAAGGGGGAATGAGATAGCTGTTTTAGAGTACAGGGATGCTATTCTATTGCAGCTTGAAGATATGATACTTAATTTTAATCCAACATGGGCTTCTCTGCTTCCCAAAGGGAGAGAGGAGGCAAAGCAGTTTCTGCCAGAAGATGTTTTCCAATGCTTTAAAGAAGCTGGCTTATTTGGTGTACTTAATGACAATTTAATTAAGTACTGGGATAGAATATCTATAGCATACAGAAGCTATAGTAATCAAAAAATGTTGGAAATAGGTAGGAAAGGGGAGCGCCTCAGTCTTGAATATGAAAGGCAAAGGACAAACGCTGCTCCATTATGGCAGTCATTAGAGTCTAATCTTTCAGGTTTTGATATTCTTTCAGTTGTTGATAGATCTTGTTCAGATAAGCTTAGTATAGAGGTCAAAAGCACTACTTCTAAGCTTGAATATGCTACATTTTATATCAGTAAAAATGAATGGGAAACAGCAGAAAATACAAAGAATTATTTGTTTCATTTATGGGTTCTTGAGCCTACACCAAACCTTTTTATAATAAGCAAAGATGCTATGTCTCAGCACATTCCACAAAACAATGGGAATGGAACTTGGCAGTCAGTAAATATTTCATTTAAAGCAGTATTATCTAATCCTATTCTAGTAGGTAACGAAGTGCAGAATCATGAAGTGTTGTGTTAACTAAAATTCCTGCTTAGTGATTACTAGGTATATTATTCTTTTACAGAAGTAATGTATTGATAATAAGTATTGCAATGCCTAGTTAGAGTTTAGGATATAATTACTTTGAGAAATACTGATCATAAAGGTCATTGCCAAGTTCCGCCCAATGGCTTGATTTGTAATTTTCAAATTTGAATGAATTAATTCCTTTTAATTTATTGGCATAATTTGTTATGTCATCCAATTTATTGTTTTCTATTAAACTTTTTAAAGCCGCTATAAAGCCGTTTATAACAGTTATTTTAACTACTCCGTCTCCGTTAGTTTTCCATCTTTCCTTATCGATCGCTTTTCTGAATGCCGCAAAAATTTTGTTAATCTCTGTCGCACAATAATCTATATACTCGGTTAAGACATTATCATCTGATCTATCTAGTAATTTTGTTTTGTTAGGGTTAGTCCAAACGGAGTATAAACTATCACTACCGCTAAATTTTACTAATGGTTTGAGGCCATATGAAACAATTGAAGCGGTTTTAACCTTACCTTTGTCGTATGAATATAATTCAATTAGATTTTCAAGAGGCCCTGATTTTGCAAACCTATTGATTAACTCTTTTGCTATAGCAGTTCCTGAATATGGGTCTGTTATGAGCTCAATGGCTTGCCTTAGATCAGGCTTAGTCTTAGTTTGTTTGTCATTAATTTCAAGAAAAAGTTTGGCTTCAAACTTAGCTCTTTCTTTTTGTGTGGTGCCTTGTGGGTAGTAAATTGCTGTTACTAGTAAATTCTGTCTTTTTCTTAAACTTTTAATTTCGCTTTCTAAACTATCTTCTCTCTCATGGTATGCATAAAGCCTGTGTTGACCATCAATTATGCAGATAGAATTAAAAGTATTAGGTAATGATATTAAAACTGGAGATGTTTTTGTGATTTTATCTACTTCGATTGTTTTCCTATCTGCACCTACAAATCTTGTGTCCTCTGAAAAGGTTGCTATTACATTATTAACGAAAACCCTTTTTTCTTCATTTAGGTAGTTTCTCATCGAAGTTACTTTCTTCTTATCAAGAGCCCTTTGATACAAAACTCCTCCATCTACCCATCCATCTTTCCGTAAAACATAAGCTCTGCTAATAAGAGCTTCGGGATCAATGTAAAAAGTTACTACCTTATAACCTTTGCTAAAGGAACTATGCGATTCTGGAAGAATAGTGCCAGGGTATTCATTTCCTGAGCTTAAGCTTGCTGTCAAAATGTTTTCTCCAATTTCATTGTAGTTAAGTCCTAAGAAATTAAGGACTTCAAATCTAGAAGACAATTTGATTGTGCTAGTTATTGCTAGTAAATAATGTAGAATGTGATATTCTAAAAATTTGATTTTATTTGATAATAATTTTTTATGTTCTTCAGGAATGCTATTCTTTGAACAATAAAGAACAATGACTTTATAGTGCTCATTCGTGTAGCTGGTATTCTTAATTGATTTAAATTCTTTATATGTTGTTTCAACCAAATCAATAAAATCTGAATTGTTGTCTACGATTTCATTGTACAGATAAAGTTTGTTCATTAGGTGTTTGCCTACCTTCTTCCCATTAGTTTGTTCGCATACAATTAGAACATTTTCATATAGAAATAGATCGTCAATTTCTCCACTTCTACCCTTGAAATTGATTTCAATGTCATCGGAATTTATTCTACTAAATCCTGCATCAGAGAATATGCTTCTAATTTGATTTATATATTTTTTTTGCTCTTTCTTTAGTTTTGCCTCAGCTGCTTTTCTTTTTTTCTCTTCAGCAGTTAAAGGTTTCTTTTTTGTCTTCGGTTTTTTCGAAATAATTCCTTTTATCATTTTGGTAAAAAGTTATTAATCAAACTATTGCTGTGTATATAGCTAGTTCTTTAATAAAAGAAAGAGACTTAATTGATTAAGATTAATAAAGGTTGCAATATATGGAATATTATTGTATGTGCATATTTGGGGGTTTTGATTTTTGTTAAACTGCAAGAATGTTAAGCTTCAATGACTATCTAAGAAGCATTAGATTCTCCTATCTTTTTTATTAGCTCTAGTTTGACTACTTCAAAGACTTCGTTTCCCAATTTCAACTCTCTCCTTACTCTGTTAAGGTAAGTTGTGTCTTTTATGATATTAGCTTTTCCAATGTTTTTTACAACAATGTTCTGTGCTGTTTTCTCTATACCCTTTGTCAGAATTGTCCAGTTGCTAATCATAATGTCTATGCTAGAATGATTAGAAGAATTCTGTACATGTTGAGTTACTTTGTATGTTGCTTCGCATTTGCATTCATCTTTATGCAAATGGCATTGTTGACAATAGTCAAGCTTTTCTTGTAACTTGGAATCTATAATTTGTTCTGACATTATATTTGCGAAGCTTACTTAGGTTTAGAAAGAAGTATTTCTTATAGTCCTATCAGGATGGATTGATAAGATTTGCAAAGATACCTGTTTACAGCTAGAGGTTCACATAAGAGTGATTATACATCCTTGTATTACTCCTTATTGTTACCCCAAGCAGCGTTATTAGTACAAATTATGCTTTATTGAGTAGGACCAGCATCAATCTTATCTTCCAATGATGCTTCAAGATCATCTGGGAGTACTGAAAGAAGATCATATCCTGTGGCTGCTTCTATTGTATCCACTGTTGTCCTATAGCTTCCCCAAGAAGAATTAATTGAGTTTGTATTGGGGGTGTTTACTGCGATAACCCTTGTACTGGTTGTTATTCTATTCAAATCATCTTCACCTTCCGTTAAGACCACTATCACCTTCCATATCTGACTAGGTACAGTGACTCTACCATTGTCCAAAGTGGTTTTAGCGCCATTGCTGCCAATACCTCCAACCCCATAGCTTCCCATGATTACATAGACTTCATTACCTGCCTTAACTAAATCACGCGTGTAATCCTCCAGGTTAGCCCAGGATTGTTGATTGTTGTTTGGAGCCTGTGGAATCATGTTCGTCATAAGGAAGGTGGCAGAGTTATCCTCAATTGTTCTTGTCCTATCAGCAGATGGAGTATTGTGTCCTCTGTCAAAGCCACTTCCTGAGTAACTATTTGGGCTTACCTTATACCAACTAGAGGGTAAAGTATTGTCGGCTCTGAAATCATCCTGTCTAGGCGCACTGCCTATCCAATCTTGTGTAAGGTGCCAACTTACCCAGTTTGGGGTTCCCCTGTCCCTGCTGTATGAGAGGGCATACTGAGGTTTCTCCATTAAGTAGTTGTTGGAGTTGTTTATGTCTGTGGTAGCGTTGCTTGGGTTGCCTAATACTAGGTGCTCATTAGCGATTAGATCTGGACTTTTGTCAGGGATCACTTCAGTTTCCTTACAACCTATGACAAAGATTAGAAGGAACAAATAACGGATATGTTTTTTCATTAAATGGTGTTTATGGATCCTGGGAAATTTTAAAGTTGATCCACTGTATTACGTTTACTTAGAAAGTTTAATGCTGAATCATTAAAGAATGGTGAAGAAAGGTTCGTAAAGGCAAGTGCAATTGATTTTGCAAAGCTAAAAGGAGCAATTAGGCCAACACTTTTTGAATGTTACTATAAGCTCTTAACATCCAGATTAGTACTAAAAAGCAATGATAAGGTAAGAGAAAGTATCATTTACTATCTTAAAACAGGTGTTGTTGCTTCTGAAAGAGAATATTATTTGTACTATATTAGCTTTTTCATTGAACTCTATCAATGGTCTTTATCTAAATTATTACTCTTAAATTTTCTTCAACATTGAATAGTCTTATGTTAATCAATTGTTTAAAGAAACCATTCTATCTTCTTATACAATATTCCCTCAGGACGAATCTAAGCATAGCCTTGAAGGCATTTCTTTTTCTGTTGGTTTCTTTCTTTCCTCTGGTTGCCCAAACCCAAGACGTAAGTGTGGAATGGAGAAAGCGTTTCAATACATCCCTAGTAGGAGGGAATGATAATTTCAACGGGGAGATTGTTTCAGATGGCGAGGGCAATATTTACATGTCTGGTTTGTCGATGAAAGCGTTAAGGACTCACGAAAGCTATGACGCAGTACTGGTAAAATTGGGTTTGAATGGTCAAAAGTTGTGGGCTCAGGAGTATGACGGTTCAGAAAAAATAGCGGATGGGTTTATATCCATAACTATGGACAGTTGGGGGTACATCAATGTGACGGGTACAAGAAATAATACGCTAAAAGGATATTACACAAATCCCCATGAACTATATACCTCTAAGTATTCTCCCTCTGGGGAGTTGTACTGGACTAGATCCTACCGACCGAGTACGGATATTAATACTTACGGAATGAAGGTCATAAGCGATCAGTCCGGAAATATCTATGTGGTGGGAGGCTACGACAATGGGATAGTTCTTATTAAGTATAATTTCTGGGGGGAAGAGCAGTGGGTTAAAACCTATTTGGCAAAAGACAGCACCAAGCCCTTTTCCCTAGGGAGCATAAAAACCGACCCCGAAAATAATATTTATTTGTCTGGGTATGAGACTACTAACGCGGGGGATGTCCTTTATGTGGCTAAGTTAAACAACTCCGGAGACGAATTATGGCATACAGAATTAGCGGGTGCCTCCGTAAGAGACATGGATTTAGATGGGCAAGGAAATATTTACTTGTTTGATTCCTATTCATACTCATCATACAGATTATTCAAATTCAATAATGAGGGTCAGTTGCAATGGGATAAAGACTATTCCGGGGATTTGGCACCCAGTTCCTTCTCTGTAAGCTACGATGGCAGCCTTTACCTCACAGGGAACCATTGGAACAGCAGCTATGGAGAGAATGGCACAAACTATGATATCGGGGTAGTCAAGTACAACTCAGATGGAGAGGAAATGTGGATACGGACATATTCGGAGAATATGATGGGAAACAACTCCGGGAAGAAAGTAATTACAGATGAATTCGGAGATGTATTCGTAGTTGGAAATTTGGGGATACCGGGGGAACCATCCAAAACTGATATTGCAACTTTGAAATATAGTCCTTATGGGGATATGATCTGGGTAAGGAGGACTAGTGGCATTGACCATGATTACCAAGCAGGCATCTCGATGGACAAGTTAGGCAATGTGCTGGTCGGGGGAAATTTTTATTCATCATCCACTGGGCTAGACTTTGGAATTATCAAATACACTTCTTTTGGGGACAAGATTGGAGAATACCGTTATAATAATCCTGTAGGGAATGCTTCTGACGGTGTAACTGCAATGAGGGTTGACAGAAAGGGAGACGTTTACCTCACCGGAACATCAATTATAGACTTTGATGGGAATACGGACATAGTTACAATTAAGTACAGCCCCTTGGGAGAGGAGAAGTGGGTTAGAAGGTATGATGGCTCAAAAAATGGTGATGAACGGCCATTCGCGATGACTGTGGACTATCTAGGGAATGTGATTGTTACGGGCCAGAGTTATTTTGGGGATGACATTTCAGCTCGTGCCATAACAACAATCAAGTATGACCAGGACGGAAGGGAAGTCTGGGTTAGGCAATTCAAAGGACTTCTAGAAGGAGATAATTACAATAGGCCCGCCGCCGTTGTCACAGATGCTTCCGGCAACGTGATAATAACAGGGCAAAGCTCTAGTAGCCAGGATAATCCCGACTGCATAACCTTAAAGTACGATGCCGCGGGGAACCTGCAATGGTCAAAGCTTTATAACGGCACAGGAAATTCACATGATAAAGGATCAAGCATATCATTGGACTCTAACGGCAACATTATTGTTGCTGGGATGTGTGTTGGACTTGTTGGTGGCTCTACCACGGCAGACATACTTACATTAAAATATAGTGCCGATGGTGAGCCGCTTTGGGTGAAAGAGTACAACGGGGAAGGTAATGGGACCGATGATGCAACCAACGTTTCCACGGATCAGGCGGGTAATATTATTCTAGCTGGTTCGACTTCCCATGCAGGTGGAAATTCAGATTTTATCACTTTGAAATACAGTCCACAAGGCGATCAGCTTTGGGCTAGAACCTTCGGAGGTTCAAGCTTGGGTTCGGATGTTGTAAGGGCTTTGGGTCTAGATGTTGAAGGCAATATATTTATTACTGGAACTACTTACCTTGAGGGAGGGGTAAACTCTCCCGATGGGAACAGTTACACAACAATCAAGTATACTCCAGCCGGTAACCAAGTTTGGGTAAAAAATTATGAAGCGTACAAGAACCAATTCTATATTAGTACCAACACACTTACTATCGATAAAGAAGGAAGTGTGTACGTTGTCGGCGGCATCAAAAGGAACTATGGGCAAATAGGGGGATTTGTATCAGTAAAGTACTCGAACTCTGGGAAGGAGGAATGGGTTGCTACAGACGTAAGCGATGGGATATATTTGGATAAGTGGGGGGTTGCCGTGGGAGTAGATGATGGCGGTAAGGTTTATGTCACAGGGGTAACTGAGTCAAGTACGACCGGCTATGATATATTAACCGTCAAGTACAATCAGCCGCTTACTTCCCCTTTGCCCGTTACTTGGCTGTCCTTTGATGGTAAGGCTAAGGAGGAGGGTAATCAACTTTCTTGGTCAACTGCATCTGAAACGAACTCAGACTTTTTTAAAGTGGAGCGTTCCTCGGATGGGAAAATATTTTTGGAAATCGGAGAGGTGAGGGCGAAAGGAAATAGTAGCCAAGTACAACGCTATGAATTTACTGACAAAGATTTACCTCAGAGAGTTTCTACGTTATATTACCGGATAAAGCAACTGGATTTTGATGGTAAGTTCGAATACAGTAAAACAATTGCTGTGAACAGGAAAGATGAACCTGCCAAACAGATAGTTTCTGTGTCTCCAAATCCTTTCCGGTCTAGTCTAACTCTTCGTCTAAATTCATTTAAAAAAGGTAAGGGTGTGCAATTATGGTTGTTTGATATGAATGGCCGAGAGATGTACAAGATGGAGATTCCAGATAATATTGATAATGAAATTAAATTAGAGCATTTGTCGAAGTTTAAACCTGGGGTTTACCTTCTTCGAGTGACTTTAGATGGGAAGTTTACTTTTGACTCTAAGTTGATAAAGCAATAACAGATAGCTTAATGAAATGTAATTATATCGTCACTGGATTTCAGATGATCTGTTAGGTTCTTAATTTATCATAATAATGTTGGGCATGGCGGCTCAAATAAATGAACAATAAAAAAGGAGGCCAGTGAAGCCTCCTTTTCATATTTATTTAGGTTTGATAAAGTTGTAGACTTTTTTACCCCCAGGATTTTTTATCAAAGAGTTTAGCCAATTCTTCAGCAGTCATGCCTTCTTTAAAACCTTCTGTTTCATTCAGCCAGAAATATTTCTTTGCCCTAATTCCACCGAATGAAGCTTTAGGTGAATTAGTCTTGTAGAATTTATCCACTAAGAAGAATTTAATGCCCAGTTTCAAATCATAATAACTGGTGTTTTCAATGGTTTCTTTTATTCTATTGTATTCATTAGTGGAAAGTTTATTTATGTCATAGCCTTGGGTGCCTACAAGTTTACCGTCAATGTAATCACAAGGAACTATCTTAGTTACTTCCCCTATGGCTCTGATAGCCTTATTGTTATAAAGGCCAAGGTATTTAAATGGAGAGTTGTGGTTTCTTAAGACAGGGTCATAGTAGATTCCATACTTCAGGTTCTCCTGCAATGACTCGCCAGCAGTAAAAACAAGCAATGTCCTGTTTTTGGTATTCGTTAATCCTTCTTCATGGCAAAGGGAAAAGTAGTCGTTTAGGACTTCAAGCATATCCAGATCAAACTCAGATAAATTTGATAGAATGATTTGGTAAAGGTCTTCATAGGTTGTGCTCGCAAACTTAATATCCTTGTACTTTTCATTCTTAAGGGCATTTAGTACCTTTTCTCTTGTTGAGTGATCAACCTTACTCTTCGACAGAGCTAAAAGGACCTTTTGAGAGTGATTACCCTTCAATGATTCTAAATGCCGTACAAGCTGATCATGGGAGAAGTTGTCATATAGCTTAGTCTCAATGGCAACTTTAAAACTATCTTGGGAGATCACACCGTCAACAACACTTCCTTTACCCCATTCTTGCTGGGTAAAATCTACTCCTATATTGAGTGATAAATTGCTATCAATTAGTATAGCATTCATTACTGTCTCAAACTTCAGCCTATTGTAGTGATAAAGCCTTGATAAAAGTAAAAGTGTTGAATTAGTGATCCAGTTCTCTCTACTGGTGTACCTCTGAAAATAATGTACTCTACTCATGATCTGGGTTTAGTATGGATTGGTATTTAAGAATTTAGAGTGTTATACTGTCTGATTATTTAATATAATAACCTAGGCCAAGGAATAAAAGGGCTCAGAATACAATTGCAAACCTTGCATAAGTCATCCGTGAATCTTTATTTCATAAATATATGCTTTTTTCTATTTAAACTCTATTCAGGAAAAGGAATCCTTCTGGCAGCCGATTATCTTTAAGGTAAGATTAAGTTGGGTAAAGGACAGAGGTTTGAAGCTTGTATTAATTGCCAGGAGGAATTAATGAAATCTAGAACTAATTGAGTAATTCTATCTATTTCATTTCTAAAGAATTTAAATCGAATCTCAGAGGGGGTAACTAGAATCAGTTTACTATTTCAAGTTATGCTTGATCATTATACAACCTTAACTTACCTGTGAACCTCCTAGGTTTGAAGCAAGTCTGTTTGTTTTACCTATGTTTAACCTATAAAAAGAAAAAGCCCCTAAGAAGTTGATTCTTAAGGGCTTTCATTTACTTGCTGTGGTCGCGTAGGGAGTCGAACCCCAAACCTTCTGATTCGTAGTCAGATGCTCTATCCAGTTGAGCTACGTGACCATCGTTTGATTTAGTGTTGCAAAGGTAGATACTCGGTTTGAATTGCGCAAGTACTCGCCTGAAAAAATCTTTAAAAAAATGCTATATGCCTCTGGCTAAGGCTTTTTTAATTGCTCGGTTAAGTAAGAAATAGAGGCCTCCCAGGGAAATCACCACCAAAACGCCCAGCAAAAGCTTGCCAGAGGTGCCCGCATTGGGGTCTTTCAGGAGGGCTAACAGGTCCTGGGCTTGGGTGCCCACCCAAAAAAAGAACAGCGTGCGGGGCAACATACCGGCCATGCTGGCCAGTAAGAATCTACCCCGGGGCACTTGCACCAGGGACAACACAAAGGTCATGAACGCAAAAGGCAGCACCGGCGAGATGCGGGTAAGAATGATCAGGCTCCAGCTATGTTCCCGCAGCTCATTCATCACCCCTTCGGCTTTGGGGAACTGGTGCAGGAAAGTGGTCAGCTTGCCGTGGTCAATGAGGCGGGCCATGCCGTAGCCAATGAGGGCGGCCGCGCCATAGGAAATCACCACGCCCGGAAAAGCGCTCCACCCGAAGAAGAAGCCAGTAGCCAAGGCCACAAACGTGGTAGGCGTAATAGCGAAGGCCATGGTGAGGGACACCGCTAGGAAGTACAGAAGCTGCTGCCCCGGACTAAGCGACTGCAACAGATCCTGGTTGTGGTACAGCCACAGCGCCAAACCGGAACTGGCCAGCACCGGAATGACCACCAACAGAAGCGAGTAAAGGAGCGTGCCGGTATTTTGTTTAAGGAGTTTCTTCCACATAAGCGCCGAATATCGGGTATTTTGGGGAAAGTACGCGGAAAACGCCTTCAAGGCTGTCTTGGTGCTGGGTTGGCAACTTGAAGGCAATTTCTCTAACTTGCGCCGCTACTACCGTATAAGAAGCTATGAAATTCGGAACCAAGACCATACACGCTGGCGTAGCGCCAGATCCAACCACCGGCGCCATCATGACGCCCATTTACCAGACCTCAACCTACGTGCAGCGCTCGCCCGGGGATCACAACGGTTATGAATACTCCCGCACGCACAACCCAACCCGCAGTGCCCTGCAAAGCGCCATCGCGGCCCTGGAGAACGGGGTGCACGGACTTTGCTTCGCCTCCGGCATGGCCGCTACCGACTGCATCATCAAACTCCTGAAGCCTGGCGACGAGGTGATCTCCACCAATGACCTGTACGGCGGCACGTACCGCATCTTCACCAAAGTGTTCCAGGACTACGGCATCAAGTTCACCTTCGTGCCCATGGGCGATATCAGCACCATTGAGCAATACATCACCGCCAATACCAAAATGGTGTGGGTAGAAACGCCTACCAACCCGCTCCTGAACATCATTGACATAAAAGGCGCCGCCGAGATCTGCCAACGCCATAACCTCACGCTGGTGGTGGATAACACGTTTTCTACCCCGTATCTGCAAACGCCCCTGGATCTGGGTGCCAACATTGTGATGCACTCGCTCACCAAGTACATGGCCGGTCACTCAGACGTGGTAATGGGTGCCATTGTGGTGAAAGACGATGAACTGGCCCAACGCCTGGCGTTTATCCAGAATGCCTGCGGCGGTACGCCCGGACCACAGGACTGCTTCCTGGTGCTGCGCGGCCTCAAAACGCTGCACGTGCGCATGCAGCGCCACTGCGAGAACGGCCGTAAGATTGCCGAGTACCTGAAAGAGCATCCCAAGGTAGGAAAAGTGTACTGGCCTGGTTTCGAGAGTCATCCAAATCACCACATTGCGCTGGAGCAGATGCGCGACTTCGGGGGTATGATCTCGTTTGAGTTGAAAGACGACCAGATCCAGCCTGCCATCCAGGTACTGGAGAAACTGCATTACTTCGCCTTGGCCGAGTCATTGGGTGGGGTAGAATCGCTCTGCGGACACCCGGCCACCATGACGCACGCCAGCATCCCGCAGGTGGAGCGCCTGAAAGGCGGCCTGTCTGATTCGCTTATCCGCCTCAGCGTGGGCATCGAAGACGTGGAAGACCTCATCGCTGATTTGGAGCAAGCCATTGGCTAATTTTGAATGAGTGATTGAATGATTGAGTGAGTGAATGAATTTGGGTACCTGAATTCCTGTAAATAGAGAAAAGAGCCTGTCTGGTGAAGTGCCGGGCAGGCTCTTTTTTTTCGCCGGGCGGATGTCAGTTCCTGTTTTGGAGGCGTTTTTCTGGAAAGGGAGGGAAATCAGAAGGCAGCCGCTCATATGCTTGGCGGGCTTTCTGTTTCGGGGCTGATTTACGGAAAAGAGCCCTAGAACGGGAGCCACAACTCCGGAAGGCATAACTTTCTAAAATCCTGCATCGTTTTTTATAGGGAAATAGATAAGGACTTCGGTGCTTATCAAAATTCAATTTTGTATATTCAGTTACCCAATGGAAAGGAGCGTGAACGATGGTATTAGCCAATTGCCGAGCCCAATTCACCGCCACCGATTTTGAGTTTGTGGCCAGCGTGTTGTCCCGTCAGAACAGCCAGCGAGTGAGTCTGGTGGAACTGCTCAGTGACCCTGAGTGCCGCGACGAGATGCTGGACCACGAGGCCTTGCCCAAGGCGCTGCTTTCAAGAGAAGGACAAGTAGGCGTCTCCCAACAGCTGTATTTCTATGTGCTGGCCCGTACGGTGCTGCGGCGGAAAGGGATTGAAGACCGCGAGCTAGCCGATTACATAGGAGCCTTGCTCTGGCAATTCTCCACGGTGCAGCGCATGCACTCGCCCCATGAGAAACTGCCGCACCGGTTTCAGTACATCGTAGAAATGCTGGAAGCGCTGTCCACAGCCTCAGCCGCCGAGGCCTTCCTCATCCGGGTCCACATAGGCAATTATGCGCTGTTCCTCTCGGGCATGTTCCACGCTTGGATTGAGAAACGGCAACAGCGCGGCGCACCAGATCCGTCCTTTTATGAATCGGTAGGACGGTCCAGTTTCAAGACAGCCGCCAGCCATAAACTGGCCTATCAACTGGAGTTAGCGCAGGTGTACGGCCTTCTGGCGGAAGCTTTCCGCGATGCCCGCCTTGCCCTGAACGAACTGGCCCAAACCATCTGGAAAACCGGCGACAAGCCTCCTTTCGCTTTGTAGAAAGAACTTAATGCAACATCTTACCGGAGCAGATTTGAGGCTGTTTTCTGTAAAACTGCCCTAAAATAGGTTGAGTATGTTCTGTAAACACTATCTCACTCAGCAGGCTAACTTCAATTTTGCTAGTCTATCTGGTAGGTGGCGTGGCAGGTGCTGCTGAAAATAATAAGGTCTGGGGTCATGCGCAGACCGGTGGTTCCTATGCCTTTGGCTTCCAGCCGCATATTGGTTTCCTGGGTCATCACCGCATCAGCCAAAACTGAGTTGCCTCTTGAATTGTAATTGGCCATTTCCAGCAGTTTGCCCCTGCTCACGTTTGACGTGCGGCACAGTTGGTCTGCGGTTTTTGAGGCTTCTTTTAGCGCCAATAAATCGGCTTGGCGCTGTAGGCTGTCGGCTTGGGTGTGGGAGTACCGGATGTGTTGGATGCGGTTGATGCGGGTTTTCAGCAGGCCCTCCATGAATGACTCCAAGCGCTTGAGGTTAGTGAGTTTAATGGTGATGGACTGCGCGGTGTTGTAGCCTATGAATACCTGCCGGTCTTTCACATAATCGTACTCTTTGTTCGCCGAGACACTACTGATTCTGATGTCCTCCGGCTTAGATGTGAATTGCCTGGACAGGGCCAGTACCTCCTCGGTCACCAGCTTCATCTCCTGCACGGCGTCTCGCATGCGGGGTTTGGTGAAGGATGATTCCACTGTGATCTCGGCTAAGTCTGGGTAGGAGGTAAGGCTCCCGAAACCCAGCACCTTTACCTGCCGGGGCGGAGCTGCAGCCTGCGGACTGCAAGCGGATAGTAGGGCCAGGACAAGTAGGAACCAAACCTGGAGCGAGGCAAACGAGCTGAAAAGTGAATTTTTCATATGGCAGAAGGAAAAAGGGTAAGAGTCAGATGCTATGATGCCGGTTTGCGTGGTTTTCCATAAACACAAGGAAGAAATGTGAGGGGAAATCGTCCCAAAAGGAAATTCTAAGCCAGCAGAAGGGTACTAAGAGAAGAATAGCTACATTTAGGTACCACAAACTCCTGAGTCAATGAAACGTCACATGAGCAGATGGCTGAGCCTGCTAAGTGTTTTGCTGGTTACCTTTCTGGGCACCACCGCCCAAGCGCAGTCTAAAGATGAAAAGCAGGTAGCTGCCGCAGTAGATAGACTAAAGCAAGCCATGATTGCGGGTGAGCGCTCAGCCCTAGAAGCGATTGTGGCTGATGCCCTGAGCTACGGCCACTCTAGCGGAAAAGTAGAAGACAAAGCGGCCTTTGTGGAAGCCATTGTGAGTGGTAAATCTGATTTCGTCTCTATCAACCTTACCAACCAAACCATTCAGGTCACCGGCAACACGGCCATTGTGCGGCACCAACTCGCCGGTGAGACCAACGACAGCGGCGTGCCCGGCATTGTAAAGTTAGGCGTGATGCTGGTGTGGCAGAAACAAGGCGACACTTGGAAATTGCTGGCCCGGCAGTCTTATAAATTGTAGTTCTCTTTCAGATAAAAGCACCAGAAGCAAAAACGCCAGCTGTAAATGCTGGCGTTTTTGCTTTGTTTTGCCCAAAAGGGGTTTAAATTAAGATGCTTTACGTTAGCTTGTGGCGCAACTCCCCAGGGTTAGCCTACCACTTTTCAATTAGAATTACACCGCTTTGGAAAAAGAAGACCTACAAAGAATCATCCATCAGCTTGAAGCTTCCAACTCAAAAGAAGAGGCACACTTCGGGATCTATAGCGTACAAGGCCATGACGAAAGTTTCATTCATGCCAACAAACAAGGGCTTGAACTATTTGCCGTTGGCTTGCTTAAAGCCTCGTTAATCACAGAAGAAACCATACTTGAAAACCCTAAGGCAGTTATCCCGCTCAATTATGGAGAAGACTGGATTGACGAAGAAAGCCATACACTCATTCAATACATAGAGCCTTCAATTGAAAAAAGGAATCGAACGGTACCAGAACCAGCCAAAGAAACCTGGAGTGATAAAGCCATGAAAGTAGGCTGTATTTCGGGGCTTGTTTTCGCCCTAGTTTCTGGAGTTGTAGGTCTGGTCACCATAGTAAGGTGGATATTTTGAAACCAGTAAAATGGGGCGAACATAGCATGATCACAATACCCTAAACCTTACAGCGGCTGCCCCTGAAGCAGAATGCGTTTGGTGAAGACACCATCCTGGGTCTGGATCTGGCAAAGGTAAAGGCCGGAAGGAAGGGCGGTGACTGGTTGCACTTCAACGGTCGTTTTCTCTGACGGGTGAAAAGAAACCAGTAACGGCAGCTCCTGACCGCCTGTGTTAAACAGTTTTACGGCTTTTACCTTTAAACCTGCAGGATACGCAATAAGGAACTTCTGCGGAGCCGGGTTAGGATAGAAGCTTATTTGCTGGGCCAGCAGCTCGTCTCGGGTGCTGTTGATCACACCGGCTACGGTGGCGATGTTAGAGAAATCAGAGGAGCCGGTGGCGTTATAGGCTTGTATTTTGTAGAAACTCTCGCGGGTACCGGCTGCATCAGTAAAAGTCCTGGTGTTGGCAGAGAGTGAGGCAATCTGGGTATACTCCCCATGGCTCTGGCTTGCCTTGTACACGTTAAATCCTTGCTCATTGGCGGCATTGTCTTGCCAGTCTATTTTAACGCCAGAAGCCGCCAAGGAGGCGGCTACGTGTGAGGCTCTGTTGGGGGAGGCCGGTAGGGCCGGCAAAATCCTGAGGTCGTCTAGCCAGACAGAGTCCTGGCCCGGACTGCCAAACAGCCCGTAATTCATCAATACCCTTATTTTCTCAATGTTGGTCTGGTCTACCTGGCCGGTGCCGGTGCCAAACTGGGGCTGGTAGTTGAAATAATAGGTGTAAAACTCGCCGTCATCAATCAAAGGGGAAAGGCTAAAAACCTGATTGCCGCCGGTAACTTTACCGGCGGCATCAATTAAGTCTAGCCGTAACACAACCGTTCGGCTTTTGTTTTTGGTTTTCACAGAGGCGGCCAGCACCGGATACCCCGTCATGTCCAGGGGGCTTTCCAGTTCATAGACCACGTTGGGTAAGTTAGCAGGGGCTGTCACGTTGTACTTGATTCTGAGCGCATCCTGGTGGTGGCTCATCTCAAACGTTCCGCCCGAAGGAGTAAGCCGAGTGCCAGGAAACGGCGTGAAACCCTCAATCAGGAAGGAGCTGCCGTTGGGCACCATTTTGGTTTTCACGTCCATGGTCTTGGTGTAGGTCTGGCCGTTGTGCTGCATCTCCACTTTCACTTTCCCTGATTTATTTCCCCAGTTGATCACCACTTCCGGCGAGTTTTGTCCGCTCACAAGGGTGGCTCCGGAAGGCAAGGTCCAGGTGTAGGTAGCGTTGGCCAAGCGGCTGGCTTTGAACGTGAGGTTCTGCGCCGATGGCCGTACCACCGCTGGGCCGGTCAGGGTCAGGCCCTTGAACTGCTGGTACACCCGTACATAGTCTACCTCCATGCGGGTGCTGGTGAGGTTAGGGTCAATCCCGTTTTTCAGGCCGCCGGTTTCAAGGGTAGGCTCGCTGCCCATGTTTCCGCCCACCGCAATGTTCATGATGATGAAGAAATCATCGTTCAAAGGCCAGGTGCTGGCGTTCTTCACGGAAGGAGCATAGGTGTAGTAAAGCTTGTTGTCTACAAAGAACTTAATTTCGTTCTCGGTCCATTCCGCGGCGTACACGTGGAACGCGGTGGTGGCATCGGGCACGGGCGTGAAGCCCACGTGCTGGGTGTTGCCGTGGCTGGAAGGCGTGTGCATGGCACACTGCACAATGCCGGGTTTTTTATCTACGTATTCCATCACGTCAATCTCGCCACAGGCGGGCCAGCCTTTTGTTGTAATGCTCTCGCCTAGCATCCAGAGGGCTGGCCAGGTACCCACGCCCGGAGCCAGTTTGGCCCGGTATTCTATGCGGCCGTGCGTGAAGCTGAACTTGCCCTGGGTTTTCACCCGGGCCGAGGTCCAGCTGCCGTTCTGTTTCTTGGCTTCAATGATAAGATTGCCAGCAGACCGGCGCACGTTGTCCAGTTTGTTTGTGTAAGATTGCAGCTCGCGGTTGCCCCAGCCGTTGTCGCCGTTGCCCAGGTCAAAGCCCCACCAGGTTGAGTTGATCGCGCCTTCACCCTCAAATTCGTCGCTCCAGACCAGTTCATTGAACGTGTTGGTCTGAGCCACTGCCTGAAACCCTAAGGTGAGACAGAGGAGAAGTGTCAGATAGTAAAGTTTCTGCATTTTCAGGAAGATTCAGGAAAAGTAGCCCCAAAACGAGGCGTCTTGGGGCTACTTCGATGTGAAACATTAAGGCATCAGACGGAAGTCGTCTATGTAGAAGATGCCCGGGTTGTAGTGCGCCTCGCCGCCAATCTGCACCACTATCTTGTCAAAGTCGGTGCGCGCGCTTACGCTGCTGAAGTCAAACGTGAGCTCTACCCACTGGTCTGTTTGCGTTACCTTCTGGATAACCTCGGCCTGGGTAGTCCAGGCGTTTCCGCCCAACAAGGAGTTCTGCAGTTTCACAGAAACCTGTTTCTGCAGGGTTTTCACCGGAGACCAGTCCTCGGCCCCGCCCATGGCCGCGTAGTCGTTGAAGGATGGCATGAACACCTTCAGCTTGATCACGTTGCGGGTGGTTAGGTCAATGCGGTAGCCCAGGTCAATGAACACGTTGGCAAACGCATCGGCCTGGCCGGCTGGTTTGGTGTAACGGGCTACTTTGTCTGAGGTGTTGATGCCTATCTGTGCTGGGTTGTCAAAGCTTTCCAGGAACAGGGCACGGTCTTTAGACCAGGTGAAGTTGCCCTCTTCGTCAAAATTGTCAGTCAGGTTGGCAGACTTGTAGGGCTTCTCAACTACCGGCGGAGTGTAGCCTTTAGGCACCAGCACGTAGTTACGTACGCCACCGCCACCGCAGCACACTTTTCTGATGTGCAGTCTGTTTTCAGACAGCTCCATTACCTCGTACACGCCTTCATTGTCGTCCCAGGCAATGGTTTCGCTGTTGCTTACAGAAAGCATCACTTTGCCATCTTCTTCATACAGGTTCCAGGTACTGGCTACCGGAGTGGCAGGTTGGGGAACGCATTGGTTTTCAACGCCATTGTTGATGCCCCACATGGCGCCTTTGCTCTTGTTCTCAAATTTGAAACCTGCCAGAGAGAAGGTGTACTCATCATCTTTGAAACAATCGTTCTGCTCAGCCAAGGTCTGGCTCCACCAGTTGTTGCCGCCGTTGGCAGGCTCCCCACCAAAGTTCACAGGACCTACCGGGCTGAACACCCAGGTTTTGCCTTCCAGCTGGTTTGCCCCGCCGGTCAGGAAGTTGTAGTCCTCGCGGTTGAGCATGGTAGGGTTGGTTTGCGCAATAGTGATGGTTTGCGAGTTAGTGGCAGACCCTCCAGCCGTGTAGATGGTAAGTTTCACGGTGTAGTTGCCCTGTAACGGGAACGCGCCGTCTACCTCGGTACCCTCGGCTTTGGTTCCGTTCCCGAAATCCCAAAGCGCTTTAAACCCGGGAGCCGTGCTCTTGAAATGCACAATGTTAGGGTTGTTGGCATCATAGGTATAGGTAAAGGTTACCTGTTCTGCAGTAGGCGGCAGGCCTAACTCCGGATCTTCTAGTTCGCAGCCAATCCAGACAAAGGAGGCCAAAAACAGGAGCGTTATATAATGGATGTATTTTTTCATGGTCATGTTCAATTAGAAACTTAGAATTAATAACCGGGATTTGGCTTAAGCAACCCTGCCGAAAGGTCTATCTCACTCTGCGGAATTGGTAAGAAGCCTCTTCTGGCGGTGTTAAACTGGATGTTGAAGTCACTGGTAACACCCTCATAGTTTTCTGGCAGGGTGTTTCTGTTTACCGTGATGGCCATGTTGGCTGCGGCAGTTCCCTGGCGCAGCAGGTCCCAATAGCGGTGACCTTCCAGGGCCAGCTCTACCCGGCGTTCTCTGAAGATGTTGTCCAGGGTGGCAGGAACCGGATCAAGACCAACGCGCGCTCTTACTCTGGTTAGTGGAGCCTGGGCATCGCCGGTACCGGTCATCAGCATTAATTCAGAGGCCATCAATAATACATCTGAGAAGCGGATAGCGCGGTAGTTGTTGCCCCAGTTCAGTTCAAGCTGACCGGCCGAAGGTGCATACTCTTTAGAGGTAGTGTACTTCTGGCTGAAATATCCGGTGTGCTGGTAACCGATGTTCAGGTTGTCTTTTCCGCCTACCAGTTCTGTCTCGGCCAGGATGGTAGCATCGCGGCGCGGATCATCGTCTTCAAAGGCATCGTACAGCTCCTGGGTAGGAGTTCCGGTGCTCCAGCCGGCCAGGTAATTCTCTATGGCCGTGTTCTTGATTCTTGGCCCTTGTTGCTGCGGTTGCATGTTGCCTTCTCCGCCCTGCACATAACCCCAGTCAAACCACGGGTTTTCATCTGAGTAAGAGATTTCCCACACAGATTCAATGCTGAATTCATTGGCTCTGGTGAAGTTGTCTGCATAGTTAGGCAGCAGGTCATGGCCACTAGAGGTAATAATGTCGTTCAGGTGCTGCAAAACCACTGGGGCGGTAATGGCAGTACTGCCCGCTTGCAGATCCTGGTTGTAAACTCCTTTGTGGAACAGGTACGCTTTAGCTAATAAAGCCTTGGCAGCCCATCTGGTGGCCCGGCCCATGCTGGTGCGAAGGTTAGACGCAGGCAGATCAGGCATGGCTTCCATTAAGTCTAAAGCAATCTGGTCATACACTGCTTTGGGAGTGGCCTGGGGCTGGTTGTACTCACTTGGCGCAAGCGGATCCAAGATCAATGGCACATTCTCAAACAAACGTACTGCGTCAAGGTAGAAGTGAGCTCTCAGGAACTTAGCCTCGGCAATGGTTCTTCTCTTGAAATCTTCTGAGGCATTGATGTCCTGCATGCGGCTCAGGAGGGTATTTGCCCGGGCTATGCCAATGAAGTGTTTCCGCCAGAGCCCATACACCTCTCCGTTGGTGGTTAGGATCTGGTGACGGTCCATTTGAAGCAAGTTGGGTTCTGAACTAGGCTGCCCCGCAGAGTACGCGTCATCAGACAGAATATCCGTTACCATGGGGGTAGGGTGGAAGCCGCTTACCGTATTCCACTGCAACACGTCATATACCCCAATTAGCGCCTCGGTGGCATCTGCCTCGGTTCTATAGAAGTTGTCTTCTGTTCTGGTGTCTTTAGGATTTAAATCAAGGAAATCATCGCAACTGGTGGCAGTTCCCAACAGGAGGCCGGTCAGTAGAAGCGTGGAAGTCTTTTTAACTATATTTTTCATTTTTGAAATCTTTAGAAAGTGGCGTTAACTCCAAGTCTGAACGTTTTAGACTGCGGATATACCCCGCGGTCAAACCCAATGTCTAAGCTGCCTCTGGCTCCAATTTCAGGGTCAAATCCAGAGTAATCTGTCAAAGTGATCAGGTTGTCGGCAGAAACATAGACACGTAACTTCTGCATGCGGATCTTAGAAAGCACCCCGGCCGGAAGGCTATAGCCCAGCTGCAAAGTTTTCAGGCGTACATAGTCTCCGTCTTCAATGAACAAGTCAGAAACTCGGGTGTAGTTTCCGTTGGTGTCGTTCCAGGTGAATCTTGGGAACTCATTGGTGCTGCCTTCGCCGGTCCAGCGGTTCAGGAATCTTGATTGCTGGTTGGCTCTCACGATGTCATAGCGGCGGGTACCATTGAAAATCTGATGGCCGAAAGCGCTGTTGAAGAAGGCGCTCATGTCAAATCCTTTGAAATCAAAGCCCAGGTTTAAACCAAGAACTGTTTTAGGAGTAGGATTCCCGATCATGGTACGGTCAGCTCCGTTCAATGCGCCATCACCGTTTACGTCTACAAAGCGAACATCACCAGGAACAGCGTTTGGCTGCAAGGTCTGGGCTTCTACTTCTCTTTGGTTCTGGAAAATACCAGCTGTTTTATAGCCGTAGAAGTATCCAATAGGTAAGCCTACTTTGCTTTGAGAGGCCAAACCGTAAGTAATGAAGTTGGCTCCGGTTAAGATGCCCTCTGCGTTGTTGATGGCAGTAACCTCGTTTTTGTTGAAGCTTCCGTTCAGGCCAACGTTATAGCCAAAGTTGCTGATGTCGCCCTGGTAGGTAACCGCAAACTCAAAGCCTGAGTTTTTCACTTCGCCGCCATTTACAAAGGGAGCGTTGTAACCGGTGTGTGCCAGGATTGGTGGTCTTACCAACAGACCTTTGGTGGTTTTAATGTAGTAATCTGCCGTTATAGACAGTGCGTTGTTGAAGAAAGCCAGATCAATACCTAAGTCGGTCTGCTCTGAGGTTTCCCACTTCAGTTCAGGGTTAGGGGCGTCTAAGGGAGCGGCACCGCTCAAATAACCAATAGAGCTGCCTCCATTGTAAAAGGTGTAACCTCTGCCAACACCAATCTGTGCGGCCCATGGGTAGTTACCACCAATTTCTTCGTTACCATTTTGTCCCCAGGATGCTCTGATTTTAGCAAGGCTGATAAGGTTGCCTTGAGGGAAGAAAGGCTCATCAGACAGAACCCAACCGGCAGAGAAAGAAGGGAAGGTGGCAAACTGGTTGTTCCGGCCAAATCTGGAAGAACCATCTCTCCGCAGAGTAGCAGTGAGCAGGTATTTGCCTTTGTAGGCATAGTTTGCTCTCCCGAAGAAGGAAAGAATGGTTCTCTCACCAAAGCCGCCGGTAGCACGGGCTGTTCCCGCTCCAACTGCCAGGTTCAGATAAGCCATGTTTGGATCTGTGGTTACCAGCCCTGTATTAGAGCCAAACAATCCCTCGCTGCGTGACTTGAGGGCCGAGGTACCCGCTGTTAAGCCAAGGCTGTGCTCCCCAAAAGTCTTGTTGTAGTTGAAATAGTTTTCTGCCTGCCAGGTGTAGTACCGGTCTGTTCCTCTAGAAACCAGAGCCGTTGCATTTTGCTGGGCCGCATTCAGGTAATAAACAGGGTTGTAGTTAGTGGAAACCACATAGGCCAAATCAATACCCAGGGTAGAACGGAAGGTAAGCCCTTCCAGAAGTTTCACCTCCGCATAAAGGTTACCTACAAACTTATCTACGTTGGTAAGGCCGTTCATGACCTGCAGACGGGCCAGAGGGTTAACCACTTCCTGTGAAACGTAGGGCGAAATGGCAAACACGTTTCCGTTACCGTCTCTTACTACCGGGTTCAGGGTGTAGGTGGTTTGGGCCAGTTTTTCAGGATCTGTCTCATAAACCGGAGTCAAGGGATCCATGTTCAGGGCATTGCTCAAAATACCACCAAACTCCTGGTTAGGGTCAAAGGATCTTCTCTTGATATGGGTATAGGACAAGTTGGTTCCAAACTTCAACCAAGTCTTCACCTGATTGTCGGCGTTCACCCGGGCAGTGTAGCGTTGGAAGTTAGATTTGTCACCTCCCACAATACCATCCTGGTCAAAATAGGAAAGGGCCGCTGAATAAGCTGATTTCTCAGTGCCGCCCGTTACGGTAATCTGGTGGTTCTGGATGGGGGCGTTTTTCTCAAAAATAGCCTCTTGCCAGTCTGTTCCTTCGCCATAAATGCTAGGATCTGCAAAAGGAGGAGCCATACCCGCATTAGCAGCGCCTTCGTTCATAATGGTGGCGTATTCGCGTGCATTGAGTAATTCAAGTCTGCGCCAAGGATTCTGCACCCCCACGTATCCGTCATAAGATACCTGCATGGTGCCGTCTCTTCTGCCTTGTTTGGTGGTGATGATCACTACCCCGTTACCGCCCCGGGCTCCGTAAATGGCCGCAGATGCCGCATCTTTTAAGACATCAATAGACTCAATGTCGCCGGGGTTCAGGTAATCAATGCCGCCCACCGGAAAACCGTCTACTATATAGATAGGGTTGGCATTACCGGTAGAGCCAATCCCCCGGATGCGCACCGTAGGAGCATCGCCCGGCTGACCAGAAACATTGGTCACCTGTACCCCAGCAACGCGGCCCTGAAGCGCCTGCTCAATTCGGGTCACGGGGGTTTGGGTAATTTCTTCTGCCGTAACGGATGAGATAGCGGTAGATACTTCTCTTCTCAGCTGGGTTCCATACCCAACTACCACTACTTCCTCCAGCGCCTGCTGGTCATCTTGCAGCGCCACATTGATGGTGGTTCTGCCATTGATAGGCTCTTCTTTGGAAAGATACCCTATATAAGAGAAAACAAGGGTGGTGCCGTTAGCGGGAGATTGAATCTGGTATCGGCCGTCTACATCGGTGGAGGCGCCGGCGGTGGTGCCTTTCACCACCACGCTCACGCCGGGGAGTGGTTCCCCGCCCCGGGCCGAGGTGACACGCCCAGTGATTGTGGTCTGGGCTAGCGCTATCCCACAGAAGAGAGACAGCAAGAGTGTTAGTAGTTTTTTCTTCATGTGTTAGGTGTGATTAATTTGTTTAGCATGTATGCTGAGATAAAAGTAGGCGGTAGGGGTGCTTTTTACCTAACCTGAGAATACATCAATACTACATCAGTTGGGTACAACCCACTACATCAGGATTACATCAGGATCGGTAAAAACCCTTAAATGAGGTACTTGTGCTGTTTTTATAAAAATAAACTCTGTAAAATTAACTTTTTCTAATTACATCATTATATTTAATCTTTAATATGATAAACTTGTATTTGTCATGCTGAAAAGAGAGGCTTTGATGAGATTGATTCTGATCTTCCTGTTGGGAGTGATAACCTCAACAAGTCAGGCGCAGCAGTACTTCTTTGGCAATCCTATTATCCGTAATTTCAAACCAGAGGAGTTTAAGGGAGGCATCCAGAGCTGGGCCATTGTGCAAGACGACCGGGAGCTGCTTTACATAGCCAACAACTTTGGTTTAGTAGAATTTGACGGGGCCACCTGGAGCCTGTATTCCCCTAAAAGAGGAACCAAAGTGCGGTCTGTATATGTGGGCGGAGATGATAGAATTTATGTAGGGAGTCAGGCAGATTTTGGGTACTTCCAGCCAGACAAGCAAGGTATTCTGCAGTATTTCTCCCTGGCCGACAGCCTACCCCTGAAGTACCGCAACTTTGACGAGGTGTGGCGCATTTATGAGCAAAACGGGCGTATCTACTTCTTTACTTTTAAGAATATCTATGCCTACGTGCCGGGCAAACCTCTTCAGGTAATCGCTCCTAAAGACCCTTTGGAGTTCTCTTTTCAGGTGAACAAAGAGATTTACTCGCTGGTCTGGGGGAAAGGCCTTTCCTTGTTGGAGAACAACAGGCTGCGTCTGCTGCCGGGAGGTGAGTTCTTCGCCAACCGCCAGATTGCTTCCATACTCCCGTATGATGAAAACAACCTTCTGGTTTTCACCATCAGAGACGGGGTGTATCTCTATGACCGGCACACGGTAACCCCGTTCCAGTTGCCCGCAAATCCTTTGTACAGTGGCCTGATCATCAACCAGGCGGTTCTGTTGAGGGACGGCAATTTTGCCCTTGCTACCCAAAACAAGGGCTTGGTGGTGATGGATAACAAGGGGAGGCCCTTGCTGAACACTACCCGGCAGGAAGGCCTGCTGGATAATACCGTGCATTCTATTTACCAGGATACCCAGGATAATCTATGGCTGGGCATGAACAACGGGATTTCCATGGTAGAACTGAGCTCGCCGTTCAGCCGGTTAGATGGCACCGCAGGGCTATCCGGCACCGGTTATGCCGCCCTGCAGAAAGGCAACGCCTTGTATTTGGGTACTAACAGCGGCCTCTTCGTTTCCGGGCTATCTTCCCCAAAAAAGAGCTTTTCCCTGGTGCCAAACAGTACGGGACAGGTTTATAACCTCAATCAGATAGGAAGCCATACTTTGCTGGGGCACCATAACGGTCCGTACGTGATCCAAAACGGGCAGGCGAACCTCATTGCGCCGGAGAGTGGGGCCTGGGAATTTGTGCCTGTTCCTAACCAACCGAGTAAAGTGATCATGGGTACCTATAAAGGCATTATTCTGCTTTCTGCCACAGAAAAAGGCTTTTCTTACCTGAAGAAATATAAAGGCCTGGAGGAGTCTTCCAGGGTGCTGGAGTTTGACAAAAACGGCGAGCTCTGGATGGCCCACGGCTACAAAGGCATCTTCCGGGTCAGGTTTGACCAGAATTATGAGAACATAGTCTCCGTGAAATTCTATAACTCCAGGCACGGGCTGCCCTCAGATCAGTTGGTGAACATGGAGAAAATAAGGAATGAGCTGATTTTCCCCGCCCTGTACGGCGTGTACCGGTTTGATCCGGCCCAGGACAGATTTATAAAGGACAAGCAGTACTCAGACTTGTTTGCCCCCACTGAGCACATCATTGAGATGGAAGAAGATGTGCAGGGAAACATCTATTTCATCTCAGACCAGCGGGTAGGAAGAATCACGTTTGATAAGTTTGGAAAGCCCACCATGGAAGACCGGCTTTTCCAGAACCTGAGAGAGCAGTTGAACGATGACCTCAGCTTTATTCAGGTGCTGGACATGAACAACGTTTTGTTTGGGGCCAAAGAAGGGTTCATTCACTACAACGCGGCTAAAACCAAGCACATGGTGCCGTTCCATACCCGTTTGGCCCGGGTGTTAACCATTTCCAACGAGGCCGATTCGCTGCTTCTTTCAGGGCGCCGCCTGGATAATGCTTCCAATACAAAGTTGCCGTATGCGTTCAACTCGCTGCGGTTTGTGTATGCGTCCTCTTTTTACGAAAAACCTGAGAAAACGCAGTTCCAGTACTTCCTGAAGAACTTTGACACCCGTTGGTCTGAATGGACCACCAGAACCGAGAAAGAATACACCAACCTGCCCGAAGGGAAATATGTGTTCCTGGTAAGGGCCCGCAATATCTACGGCATGGTGAGCGAGGCCAAAGCCTTTAAGTTTGTGGTGAATCCTCCGTTCTACCGCAGTACCTGGGCCTACGCCGTGTACGCGTTGTTTGGATTGTGCCTGTTAGGGGCGGCTTTTTATCAGGTAGACAAGCGGTTTAAGTTGGAGAAACGCAAAATTCTGCTGGATAAGGAGCGGAAACTGGGGCAGAAAGAAATTGAAATCAGACAGATCACCAACCAGAGCGAACAGGAAATTGACCGCTTGCGCAACGAGAAGTTTCAGGCCGAGCTGGACCACAAAAACCGGGAGCTGACCTATTCCACCATTCACCTCATCAATAAGAATGAGCTGCTGAACAATGTGAAACTGGAACTGCAGGAGATTCTGAAGAACGGCGGGCGGACCGCTCCGCAGGAGGAACTCAAGAAGATCATCCGTAGCATTGACCAGAACATTACCAGCGAGGTGGACTGGAAACAGTTTGAGCTGCATTTCAACCACGTGCACGGAGACTTCATCCATCGGTTGCAGGAGCATTTCCCTAATCTCACTCCCCAGGAAATCAAGCTGAGCACGTACCTGCGGTTGAACCTCACCACCAAGGACATTGCCCAGTTGCTGAACATCTCGGTGCGGGGTGTGGAAATCAGCCGGTACCGGCTACGCAAAAGGCTCCACCTGGACCGCAGCGAGAACCTCACCGATTTCATGCTGAAGTTTTAGCTCAACGGGCGTTTTAAGGCTGTTTAATGAAAATCAGCCTTAAAACGCCCGGTGTTGTTTCTCTTGGTAAAGCAATAAGGTAAGTTAATTCCTGGCGCGTTGGTACTGCACCGGCCACTCTATGTCATCTCCCAGGGCTTTGGCGGCCCTAAGCGGGAAGTAAGGATCACGCAGGAATTCACGAGCTAAAAGGATCAGGTCTGCCTGGCCGCAGGAAACAATGATCTCCGCTTCTTTTGGGGTGGTGATCAGGCCCACGGCTCCGGTCATAATGCCGGTTTCTTTCTTGATTTTCTCCGCGAACCGCACCTGGTACCCAGGCGCAATGGGAATCCGGACTTTAGGCACGTTGCCGCCGGTAGAGGTGTCAATCACGTCAATACCTTTTTCTTTCAGAATCCGAGCTAGTTTTACAGAATCTTCTTCGGTCCAGCCGTCTTCTACCCAATCGGTGGCGGAGATGCGCACAAACAGCGGGTAGTCTGCGGGCCAAACTTCTTTCACGCTGTCTACCACCTCTAACAACAGCCTGATGCGGTTTTCAAAGCTTCCGCCGTAGGCATCGGTGCGGTGGTTGCTCAGCGGCGAGTAGAACTGGTGCAGGAGATACCCATGGGCCCCATGGATTTCGGCTACTTTAAAGCCAGCCTCCAGCGCCCGCACCGCTGCATCCCTGAAATCTGAGATCACCTTCTGAATGCCGGCCTCGTCCAGTTCAACCGGCGTGATGCCGCCTTCCTGGAACGGAATGGCGCTGGGCGCCACGGTGGTCCAGGCGCCTTCCTCGCCGGGATGCAGGGCAGTGCCGCCTTGCCAGGGAGACCGATGGCTGGCTTTTCTGCCGGCGTGCGACAGCTGGATGCCCGGCACCGAGCCGTTTGCCTCCAGAAAGTTGACAATCCGCTTCAATTCAGGGAGGTGCTCGTCTTTCCAGATGCCCAGATCATGTGGTGTGATGCGCCCCTCGGGCGAGACGCCGGTTGCCTCCAGAATAATCAATGCGGCTCCGCCCACCGCCCGGCTGCCCAAATGGACTAAGTGCCAGTCATTGGCAAACCCGTCCTGGCTGGAGTACTGGCACATGGGAGATACCACAATCCGGTTCTTCAACCGTATTCCTTTAATCTGAAGAGGAGTGAATAGAGTGCTCATAGGTTTATTTTCTGTTGCCAAGTTTTCATACTTCTTCTGGTGCCTAAGGGTTTGTCAAGGGTCTGTGAATACCACCCCGACTGGTGAGGCCTGAAATGAAGAATCTGTTTTAGGGTTGTTTTCTGAAAAACGATCCTAAAACAGATTCCCTGCCATAGTTCTTAAGTAAGATTAACCTACGTATTGCTCCAGTTCGCCTTTCTCAGAGGCCTTGATCACTTTCTTCAGCTCGCCGGTTTGCTTCACCTTGTACGCGGGGTTGGTGCTGTAGGTCACCAGGGTTTTCAGCGCATTCAGCTTGACGGCTTTTGCATCCTTGGCCATGCTGCGGTTCTCAATGCAGAATTTGGAGGCGCAGGCCAGGTATACTCCCAGCAGGTCAGAATTACCGCTGGAGATCTTTACCGGGGTTTCGTCAATCTGGAAAGTGAAATCCGGGGTGCCTTCCATCCATTTCAAAATAAACTGCATGGCCCGGAGGCGCTCTGGATTACTCTTGTCAAAAGGAGTGGAGACAAGGTAGTTGGCGGCTTGCAGGACGGTGCTTTCGGCTTTGGCGTAATCTTCTTTGGCCGCCAGCGAGACAGACGAGTAGTTGGGCACTTCCTGGGCAAACACGGTGAGGGTGCACACGCTTAGCACCAGCAGGAGGAAAAGTTTTTTCATTGGGGTTTGGGTTTAGTAGAGGAGGTAAAATACAAAACGAGAGAAGAAGTTTGATAGGCTGCAAAGAAAAATTGCCGGAAAAGCAGAGAAGGCGCTTCGCCGGCAATTCTGTTACAGCTTGTCAGTAAATGTCCTGATGGCGTTTCCTCTTTCCAGGGAATGGTGTTGTTCCCACTGGTCCCGGGCTAGTTGAGCCGCCTGCTGCAGGTGCCAGTGCCGAAGCTTTTCCTGTAAGCGCTCGCGGGCCTCGGTTTTGTTCTGGTGCTGCGAACGCCTTTCCGAGGCTACCACCGCAAGGCCCGACGGCAGGTGCCTGGCCCGCACTGCAGATTCGGTCTTGTTCACGTGCTGACCGCCCGGTCCGGAGGCTCGCATGCTTTCATAAACCACATCCTGCTCTTGCCAGGTAAAAGCTTGTGCGGTGTCAATCGCCTGAATGCCTATAAACCAGTTCTTGCGCTTGTGGTACTTCCGGAAGGGGCTGGCCGATATCCACTGCACCGTTCCCTGCCACTGCTTCAGGAACTGAGCCACCGCTGGGCCTTTCACCAGAAGCAAGGAAGACAGCAACGTGTTAGGCAAATGGCCCGGCACTGATTCCAGGACCTGCACCTGCAGTCCTTGCGTATGGGCTTCTTTGAACAGGATTTCCTGCACCCGGGCTACCACCCGCCAGCATTCTTCAGGCCCTCGGCCCGAGGTAATTTGCATGATCATTTCCATGTCTCTCATGGGCTATTCTTTGTTCATGCGTACCACCTTCGGCAGAAACCTGCCCTGAATGTCAACCAACAGGGTCTGTGCCTGCATCACCGCTTCAATGTCTTTGTAGGCCAGCGGAAATTCCTCAGTGCTGCCCCCAATGAGCATGACACCTGCGCCCGCAACCGCCTTCTTCATTGCTGACATGGTTAAGCTTTCTTTGGCCCTGCCGCGTGAAAGTCTGCGGCCCGCCCCGTGCGAGGAAGAATACAGCGCATCGGCGCAGCCTTTGCCGCTGACCAGGTAGCCTGCCGTGGTCATGCTGCCGGGGATGATGCCCAACTCACCCGCATGGGCCGGTGTGGCACCCTTGCGGTGAATGATCACGTTGCGGCCACTGGGCAGGGTGTCTTCTCAGGCGAAGTTGTGGTGATTCTCAACGCGCGCCAATGGCTTCTCCCCGATGGCTTTGGCCAGGTTCAGGTGGATGCGGTCATGGCAGGCGCGGGCGTAATCGCCGGCCAGGTTCATGCTGAGCCAGTATTCCTGCCCGGCCTCGCTGTCCAGGGAGAGCCAGGCCAGTTGCTGCGCCTCGCGGGGAAGTTTGCAGGTGTCCACGGCCAGGTTGGTGTAATGCTTGGCCACCGCAGCTCCCAGCCCGCGGGAGCCGGAATGCGACAGCAACGCCACGTACGTCTGAGCCGGTAAGCCCAGGCTGTTGTTCTGGGCCATCTCAATAAGCCCGAACTCCACAAAATGATTGCCTCCACCGGAGGAACCCAATTGTCTCATCGCTTTGCCATGCAGTTTCCGGAGCAACTCAGTTTGCCTGAATTCCTTTCGGTCCAGCACCTCGTGTTCCTGCGCAAACTCCAGTCCGCCGGTGATCCCTAAGTGCGTGAATTCCTTCAGGGCTTGTTTCAGCTGGTAAGTGTTGCTTTGCAGGTACCGCTCCGGCAGATCGAAAATGGAAAGCGCCATGCGGCAGCCAATGTCCAGCCCCACTGCGTACGGCAGCACCGCGTTCTCCACGGCCAGCACGCCACCAATAGGCAGACCGAATCCGGCGTGCGCATCGGGCATGAGGGCACCTTGTACCGCCACCGGTAAGCGCATGGCCAGCTCCATTTGCTTTTTGGCCGCGGCTTCAATGCCCTGGCTTCCGTAGGTTTTCACGGGTCCGGCCGTTGGCAGCAGCGTATGTGCCGTAAAGGTTTTCTGTTTCTGAGGCGGAGCCAGTTTCAGGGCCAATGGGGCCAGGAACGGATGCTCCCGATAGGCCTCGGGCTGCAGCAACACCTCCTGCAGTATTTTCATTACTTCTTCTTTCGGGGTATGTTTAAAATAACGGGCGGCCAGGTTCATAGCCAGCCCTCTTGCCACATCATCGCGGTACCCGATTTTACTTAAGTCCTTCGACTTGATAGAATATTTGCCCATAGGCGATGTTTGATTCTTCTTTTATCTGTTTCTTTTGAAAATACAGCCTTCGCGTTTTGCGGCTGATTTAGAGAAAACAGACTGATTTCTGAAACCAGATCTGCTGATTTTTGAGGAATGACCAACATAGCGGTAGTGGGTTAAGGAGTTAGACAGAATTGATAAACAGGTGCCTCTACTGGCATTTTGAAAAGCCCCGTTGCCGGTAAAAACCTACTCAGACAGACCACCTGATGCGCTGGTGTAGGCACGAAAGTGCGTGACCAGGCCTAAGCAGGCAGGAGAGAGGATAGCTCTATTGAAGAGTAAAATGAGATGTGCTACCTGGGCGATGAATTAACTCATTCCTTCTTTTCTTAGAGAAAGGCACAGGAAACCTGTTTTCTTGAAAACGAAGAATTAGTCATCTGCCAGGAAAGCAGCCTGCAAAGCACACGGAGGCTATTAGCTTATCAGAAAAGGTCTGAAAAATAGGTAATAGAGGTTGCCTTGCTGTTACTAAGCAATGAGCAGGAGGGGCGATATGTTGCGTACTTCTAGCATGGTTTTTCCTCCTGTAGTTTAAGGGTTGTACTTAAGAGAGGAATAATAGGAGCGCAAATCTAGATTGAATATACAATACTGGCAAATAAAGTTTGAAAATATTATTGAACAGGTTCTTAATAGAATGGAGGAAACAAACGCTGACTTCACACTAAGGAAGAGGTTAGCCTGAGGCAATTGACGCTTGACAGCAGGGTTAGGTTTAATGTATACGCGACGCCTGTTTTGGGGCTAATTTCCAGAAAACAGGTGTTGAATACAGATAAGCTAAATAAGAGAAGGGGCGATTATTAGAAATAGAAAAGCGCTACTCAGAAAGTGTCTAAGTAGCGCTTTTCTATTTAGTTTTTCTTTTATAAAGAGTTGTAATACGCGATAGCCTGAGACAAGGCATTTTCATTTTTTAAGTTTAGCTTTTTATCAGCAATGAATTTGTCTACCTGGCTAGCTTTTTTGGGGTCTGGCAAAGCCTCCAAAAAAGATTTCTTGTCTTTCTTAATCTTAATTAAGTTGTTGCCTGAGGCCAGATAATACTTTTCAGAGGAGCTGATTTGCTTTGTTTTGTAGGTGTCACCTGGAGCACGTTCTTCTACAATTTTCTTAGAAGTTCTTTTTACAAGCGCCGTGTTGCCATCCTGCAGAATCTCATAGAATGATTTATCGGTGGAGCCATCTATAGGCGTAAATCCGCTTCTGAACATCTTTTCATTAAGAACTACTTTGTTGCTCTCATCTTTAATGGTAAACTCCTTTACCGGGTACATGAAAGCCTTAGGGCGGTTGTCTTCTAAACTGAAAATCAGTTCATCTTTTAGTTGGTCGTACTGTAGTTTCAGGCCCTCATAAACTGTTCCGTCCGTCAATTTTACTTTCCCGTTTGCCCAGTCTGGTAAGAGGTACGGGCTGCCTTTGATGCCATTGTAGGTTTTTCCTACGTAGCGGACATCCTGCATATCAGAGGAAACCACTACTCCTTGGGCAATTGCCTGTATGTTGCAGAGGAGGACGCAACTTGCAATGCCAGCCGTTATGGAAATAAACTTTTTCATCTTGCCTTATAAAATTTGACGATAGAAAGGATTGCCTAATATATAGAAAAACGATAATCTATACTATGTAAATTCAAACGAAATAGAAGCTGTACTGCAGTTGTGATTTCAATGCTTCCTAAGAGATTAGAATATTTAGTTTGTATACCCTAATTAAAGTGATAGAGGAACGTAATTACTCCAGTAAACGCCGGCTTTTTGTTGCCTTCAATCTCCATGGTTACCTCTAGCCGGGCCTTAATCACTCCGCGCAAATCTTTGGTGGATAAGAGTTTTACCCGCAGCCGCAGGGCGCTGTTTACGGTCACGGCCTGGTTAAACCGTAGGCTCTCAATCTCATAGTTTACCTGCATTTTGAGGTTCTCAATGGAAATGATCTGGCCCCATAGGTAAGGCAGTAACGATACCGTTAAATAGCCGTGGGCGATGGTACTCCCGAAGGGGGATTCTGTTTTAGCGCGCTCGCCATCCAGGTGAATCCACTGGTGGTCAAGGGTGGCATCCGCGAAAAGGTTAATCTGCTCCTGAGTAATGGTGTGATAGTCAGATACACCCATTTCGGTGCCTTCGTATTTCTGGAGGTCTTCAAAGCTACGGATGATGATCTTACTCATGAGGTTTGTATCTGGTGAGAATGGTTAAAGGTGATGTTTTCATTAAAGTGGCTAAAGGTAAGTTCTTTTGCCCGTTTGTGAAAGTTGCCATGGAAGGACCCTCAAGAAGACGAGGCAGGAGTGAGTTCGTCATTGAAAGAAGACTGTAAGCTATTTGAAACTTAAGTTATGCTGCTGGCCAATGCTAAACAAAAACGCCGGCTACGGGAGCCGGCGTTTTTGAGCCAATTTCAAGGAAATGCCCTTAAAACAAGTGGCGTAAGTTCAGGACCAAACTTGCAAAAGTTATTTACCTTAATTGGCCTCTAAGATCTGGAACAACTCATCCAGCTTAGGAGTGAGAATGATCTCGGTGCGGCGGTTTTTCTGGCGAGCTTCGGCAGTTTTGGCAGCATCCAGCGGAACGTTGCTGGCCCGGCCCGAAGGAGTGATTTTAGCTCCGGCCAGCCCAGCATTGGTTAGAATGCGGGTAATCTCAGTGGCGCGCAGTACGCTCAGGTCCCAGTTGTCTTGCATGCCGGCGGTACCACGGGCAATCGGAACGTCATCGGTGTGGCCTTCCACCAGTACGTTTACGTCTTGTTGGTCTTTAAGAACGGTGGCTAATTTCTTCAGGGCATCCTGGCCTTTCACATCTACTTTGGTGGAGCCAGACTTGAACAGCAGTTGCTCTGAAAGGGAAACATACACTTTCCCGTTCCGCACGTCTACTGACAGGTCTTTGCTGTTGAAGCCCAGCAGGGCGTTGCTTACTTTGGTACGCAGGGCGTTCACGGCTTTATCTTTCTCAGCTAAGATGCGCTCCAGTTCGTTCAGGCGTTCTTCGCGGGCTTTCAACTCGGTGCTCAACTGATCTAACTGAGACCGGTTCTTGGTCAGGGTCTCGTTCAGTTTGTTCAATTCATCGTCACGGCGGGCCAGGTCTTTAGATAACTTGGAAGATTCAAGGGCGCTGTTGGCCATGAGTTTGTCATGGTTTTTAATGAGCTTGTCATAGGTGGCGCTTAAGTCTGAGTACAGTTTCTGGGTTTTGCGCAGGGTGCCGCCCAATAAAGCGGTGTCAGCGGCCAGTTGGGAGCGGTACTCAGTGAGGTCTGCCACTTGTTTAGACAGGTCAGCACCTTCCTTCTTTGATTTGGAAAGAGCGCTCTGACAATCGGCTTTCTCCCGCTCCAGGCGTACTTTCTGGGCTAAAAGGGCATTGTATTTCTTGGTAGTGGTGCAGGAACCCAGCAGGCAGGAGCCTAAAAGAGCCACCCCTGCGTACCTGAATAAGTAGTTTTTTACCATGACGGGGCTTGATATAGTGATAAAATTATTTACTAGGGTTAGTAGTAGTATAAGGTTAACTCAGGTAAAGATGCCCGGCAATAGAAGTATTCAAAGCCAGGCTGGTTTGCAAAGATAATCGGCTGAGCTTGCTACCCAAACCAATAGCAGCGTTTTAGGGCTGTTTTCCCCAAGAAAGGCAGAAAACAGAAGAAGCCGGGTTGTCGCCCGGCTTCTTTGATTTGTC
Organism: Sabulibacter ruber; assembly: GCF_017355955.1. Classification (GTDB taxonomy): domain Bacteria; phylum Bacteroidota; class Bacteroidia; order Cytophagales; family Hymenobacteraceae; genus Nibribacter; species Nibribacter ruber_A. The sequence goes on from NZ_JAFFID010000004.1 coordinate 346,293, forward strand.
ATACTTGTCGTTTCAGTCTTTCGGATCAGGTCCGGAGTCGGGAAGTTATCCGTTGGTCTGGATAAGTTTCAGGATTTTCTCAAAGTTAGGCGCCAGGATGATCTCGGTGCGGCGGTTGCTCTGACGGGCCTCTGGCGTACGGGTCATGGCTACCGGAGTGAACTGGCCACGGCCGGCTGGTACCACCATTTGCGGAGGAACGCCGTTGTTGATGAGCAGGCGGGTGATCTCAGTGGCGCGCAGTACGCTCAGATCCCAGTTGTCTTTGTAGGAAACGTTTCCAGAAGCTACCGCCACGTCATCGGTGTGGCCTTCAATCAAAATCTCGGTATCGCGCTGAGATTTGATGGCGTTGGCCAGTTTGCCCAGTGCTGACTGGCCGTTAGGATTCACCTTGGTGCTGCCGGTGGCAAACAGAAGCTTCTCTGGCATGGTCACGTACACTTTCCCGTCACGGATTGCCACGGTAAGGCCCTGCTCTTCAAAGCCTTTCAATGCCTCGTTCACAGAAGCTCTCAGCTCGTTCAGGATTCTTTCTTTCTGCGCAATCTGTTGTTGGTACTGGGCCAGTTTGGCATCACGGTCACGCAGATCAGCGTTAGCTTGTTCCAGGCTGCGCTGTGCAGCAGCTTTCTCTTGTTCCAGCGCATTTTTGCTTGCTTCCAGCTCCTTGTATTTCTTAGAGGAGACACAAGAACCAAGTACAGCTACTCCCAGGATCAAGGCAGCGGCGGAAGAGGCGAAACGTGTTTTCTTCATAGGTCGGGTTTTAGCGTTTTATATATGGGTTTTGGTGACAAACGTAAGGAACACCTTGAGTAGGTGAGTTCGCGCAAGAACCATGCTAGGGAAACGGATGCAAAGAAAGAATAATTGCTTTAGGAAAACTAATTAAGTTTAAACAGGTGGCAACTATTTGATCTGTTGCAGATTAAAAGCATGAGAAAAACAGCCTTTTAATGCGAAATCTAAAAAAGGAGGGTTTTGTTGCGTGTAGGCATAGTGATTAAATACAATACTATATAAGGTGTGTTCTAGAAGGAAGTACCCTGATTTTAACCAAGCCAGTGCTGCGTTTTTGAGTTATGGGGAAGGAAAGGCAAAATCAGTTTCAACGATTTTGGAGGAAAACAGGGTAAATACGTATATTGATTAGGTACCGCACCTGGTACCTTAAACAGCCCTGAACCACTCAGTTGGTGATTCTGACAACAATTCTCCTGAAAGTGAGGTACACCTCTCGGATAAGAGCTGAGAGGGTTTTACGCGCCGGAGTAGGGAGCTTCCTTTTCTTTTTTATCTTTGCACGTTTATCAGTAAATGCTTGCGGTTTCCTTACTGGAGGCTTCATTGTTGAAAAGAAAAACCTTTAGAGCATCATATGGCTTGGTTTAGAAGAGTAGAAAAAGGGATCGTCACCCCAACGGAGCAGAAAAAAGAAACCCCCGATGGTCTGTGGCACAAGTGCCCTGAATGTAAGACTGTCATCAGCACGGCAGAGCATCGGCAACAGCTGTATACCTGCCTCAAGTGTAACTTCCATGACCGGGTGAACTCTCATGAGTACTTTGAGATTCTGTTTGACGGAAACGAGTTCAAGGAGCTGGACGAGAACCTGAGTTCCTCAGATCCGCTTCATTTCGTGGATACCAAACCGTATCCAGACCGCATTGCCGCCACGCAGCGCAAAACCCAGCTGAAAGACGCCGTGCGCACCGCCCACGGTAAAATCAACGGATTGGATCTGGTGGTAGCCTGTATGGATTTCAACTTCATTGGGGGTTCTATGGGCTCAGTGGTAGGCGAGAAGATTGCCCGCGCCATTGACTACAGCCGTGCCCACCGCATTCCGTTCCTCATGATCTCCAAGTCTGGCGGAGCCCGCATGATGGAAGCCGGTTACTCACTCATGCAGATGGCCAAGACCTCGGCCAAACTAGCCTTGCTGGGAGAAGAGAAGATTCCGTACATTTCTTTGCTCACAGACCCAACCACCGGTGGTGTGACCGCCTCGTTCGCCATGTTGGGAGACTTCAACATCTCTGAGCCAGGCGCTTTGATTGGTTTTGCCGGACCGCGCGTGATCAAGGAAACCATTGGGAAGGATCTGCCCAAAGGCTTCCAGAGCGCAGAGTTTGTGTTAGAGCACGGCTTCCTTGATTTTATTGTGCACCGCAAGGAGTTGAAAAAAAGAATCTCAGATTTGATCTCTATGCTGCAGCCAGAGGAAGTTCCTGTGCCTGAGGTGGTAAGGAGCTAATAAGCTCTGTCCAAGAGAGCAGATTAAAGCGTATAAAACAACAGAAGACCTGCCTAAGCAAGGCGGGTCTTTTCTTTTTTCAGTCTGGCACGATTATTATTGCACTACGATTAGCCAGGAAGGTACACCTGAACATTTTGTGGATAATTCAGTATGTATCTCCGATACTAACCAATTTTAAGCTACGTTTACAACCAAAAAACAACGACTATGAAATTTTTGAAAGGAACATTCACTGCCATGTTAGTAGGAAGCTTGCTTTTCTCTTCCTGCAAATCCACTCAAACGGCTGGTACAGATACTACCACAACCACCCAGAAAAAAGGAATGAACAAAACTACTAAAGGTGGTCTGTTGGGCGCCGGCGGTGGTGCGGTATTGGGTGGTATCATTGGGAAAGCCACTGGTAACACAGCCCGTGGAGCCATCATTGGTGCAGCCGTAGGTGGTGCCACTGGTGCTATCATTGGTCGCCGCATGGACAAGCAGGCAGAGGAATTGGAGCGTGAGATGAAGAATGCCCAGGTAGAGCGTGTGGGCGAAGGTATCAAAGTAACCTTTGACGCCGGTCTTCTGTTTGCCACCAACTCTGCTGAACTGCAAGGTAACTCCCGTGCCGATATCCAGAAACTGGCCGAGACCCTGAAGAAATACCCAGGTACCAACGTCCTGATTGAAGGACACGCCGATAACACCGGTACCGATGCCATCAACCAGCCATTGTCTGAGCGCAGAGCCCAGTCTGTAGCCAACTACGCTATCTCTTTGGGCGTGGAGCCAAACCGTATTCAGACCCGCGGTTACGGTTCAACCCAGCCAGTAGCTGATAACTCTACGGCAGCCGGACGTCAGCAAAACCGCCGGGTAGAGGTAGCTATCTTCGCCAGCGAAGAACTGAAAAAAGCTGCTGAGCGTGGCGAGATCAAATAAGTAACCAAGATTCTTTCATTGAAAGGCTAGCCTGTTGGCTAGCCTTTTTTGTTTCCCGGGTATGCAAAGCTACCAGAAGCTACGTTTTACTCTGTTTTCAGAAAAACACCCCAAAAAAGGTATTGGCTTCTATAAATCACCTCTCAAAAACCATTAGGGAGCGTCTGCGTGGAGGTGCCAGGTTAACTTATCACTTTTCTTCGCGTTTAGGGATAGAAATCAACGGTTTGTAGCGATGGAAAACCTAGTAAAATCACTATTCCTTGTAGTACTGCTGTCTGTACTGGGCAGTTGTGAACGCGTAAAAGACAAAGAAGCAGTAGCTGCCCTTCCTGATACTTCCACCGAGGACACCCTAGTGGTTACCCCAGACACCTTAGAGATTGACACCACGCTCTCAGAGGAAGGAGCTATGGCCTTGAATGAAGGGCAAACCCAGAGTGAACCACAGGCTGGTGCTGCTTCGGGAACAGCCTCTTTAGACGAAGCCGTAGCCTCCCGCAGTGTTTCCTCTAATGGTAGCACTGCATCCGCCAATGAAACCGGTGGCTCCTCTGCCACAAAGGTGACTACCACCAACGTGTCTAAATCTTCGGCTGGTAGTTCAGAGAAAACCGGTACTGCCCGGAAAAGGTATGTAAGACCTACCCAAAAGCAGTTGCAACAGGCACTGGCCGTAGATGCCCGCCGGTCTAATCAAATGAGTTTGCCCCAACTGAAAAACTACTGGCAAAAGCGCCAGCATTATTACCGCAGGGCCTCTAAGGAGGTGAAATACGTTGCCGGCGACACCAAAATCAAGATCTCTCCAGAAGAAACCAAGATAGAAACCAAGCTGGGAAAGGTGAAAATGGAGGGGAATGACATCAAAGTGAAGTACGACTAAGTACCTCTTGCTTTATGGCGTGGCCGCTGATTGGTTTTCTGCCTGTTTCTCTAAAAACAGGTGCAAAACAGATCAGCGGCTTTGCTTTTTGCGGGTGAAGACAATGGCCAGAATGGTGATCAAAGCCCCCAGCAATGCCACGGCAATGTCTTTCTGGGCGTCCCATACATCGCCTTGGGTGCCCAGGTACGCCATGCCGCCCTGGGGGAAAAACACATCGGCTACAGACCATTCCAGTAACTCATAAAACGCCCCAAAACTCACTGTTAAATCTATGGGAAGCACATATTTGAAGAAAGGGTGCATGCTGGTTTTGCGGAGGAAAACCTCATGCATGGGGTATGCCAGCAGAAACCCGAAACTGAAATGCACCAACCGGTCATAGTGGTTGCGCTCCAGGTGCAGTTGGTCTTTCACCCAAAAACCGAAGGGATTCTCCGCGTAGGTGTATTGGCTCCCGTACACGTGCAGCATCATGAACAGGAACATGCAGGTATAGCTGAAGTCTGAAAACCGGAAGTATTTGTAAAAAGACACCAGAAAGATGATGGCCGTGAAGGTAAGGGAATTCTCCAGCCACCAGTTTTTCAGATCAGGGGTGTGGAAGCCGGTATAGGCCCAGAACACCGCAAAGATAGCCACATAGGCAATGAGCAGAGGGTTTTTACGGAAGTGTGTGAATTCCTGGTCTGTCGCGAAGGTAAAGGCCATGCAGAGGTTGGTCTTAGGTGCGCTGCAAAATAGCAGATGTAAGAGGGCCGCATGAGGGAGGTACGGCTGTCTCTTGGGTAAGCGTGTTTAGGGGTAAAAGGTTTTTAAATTATTTGTTTGAGTCTAATGTACGGCCTCCTGAACCAGGGAAGACAACATCAGCTCCGGTTGGTGGTACACCAATGGCAGCGGATTGTCCTCAGGGTTCTTGGTGGGGTCACAGTGGTAGCCAAAGATGTGGTACTCCTGTAACAGCGGGATCAGTTTCTTGTAGTACGTGTGCCCGGCGTTTTCCTCAGAGAACGTGATATCATGGAAAATGGTAGTGGCCTTAGGTGGCATGCCCCGCAGGCTGGCAAAAAGAATATCGGGTTGGCCTAGGTCACCGGAGTACACCCGGCGCTCGCCGTTTTCCTCAAAAATGTAGGCATAGGTTTGCAGGCGCTCAGCATGGAGCCCAAACGTGTCCAGGGCCGTGATTCCGGGCAACTCTGAGAGCGGCATAAAGTCTGCGTACTTCTCTGGTTTCTGGATCTGGAGCCTCAGAAACTCATACAACTCATCCCGGAAATCATCATCTGGGTAAAGAATGACGGGCCGGCAATTGGTGTTGAAATAGTGGCAGTGTAACAGAATATTGGCCAGACTACCAGTGTGATCGTTGTGGAGGTGCGTGATCAGGATGTACTGAATGCTGCGGGTAAGTTCATACTGGCGCAGAGTGGGGTAGACAGTAAAGCCACAGTCCAGCAGAATGGTTTTACCCTTAAATTCTACCAGTGCGGCGGAGTTGCCATAGGCCGTGTCAAACGCACCGCCTGTCCCTAAGAATGTAAATTTCATAGTAGTCTGGTGATTCTTAATTCATACCTTACGCAGTTAGTGGGAAGAGACTGTGTTACGTAAACTTTAGCATAAGCGGCTCGTTTAGAAGGGGAAAAAACAAACTATGGCTGAAGAAAATCAGCATCTTCCTCCCCAAGAAAAAATTTGGCAAGTTCATATACGGCTAAATGAAGTTTTCGGTCATCTTTCCAACCATCCCCGCCGGGAACCCATGCGCGAGCTCATCTCTACCATGCTCTCGCACCGTACCACGCACGCCAATGAAGAAAAGGCTTACTTCCAGATGCTGGAGAAGTTCCCTGCCTGGGAGGAAGTGATGGCGGCCCCGGTGGAGGAACTGACCCAGGCCTTGGCTCCGGCGGAGTTCCCGGGCGCTAAGGCAGTGAACATCCAGAAAGCCCTGCGCATCATTCAGCAGGAGCACCCAGATTTTTCGCTGGAGTTCCTGCGCGACCTGGACGTACCCCAGGCCATGGAGTGGCTTATGGCCTTACCGGGCGTGGGCCTGAAAACGGCTACGCTGGTGCTGTTGTTCAATTTCCATAAACCGGTGTTTCCGGTAGATACGCACGTGCACCGCATCAGCCAGCGGGTAGGCCTGATTGGCAGCACCGTCACCCATGACAAAGCCCACAAAATCCTGCTGGATATGCTGCCCAAAGATGCCTCAGTGCTTTATAACCTGCACCGGCACATGCTCAAACACGGCCAGCGGATCTGCACCTGGCGCAACCCCAAATGTGAGGTCTGTGTCTTGCAGGACCTTTGTAATTACTTCGCCGAGGTTCGGCAAAAGGGCATTGGCTGATGAAAAACATCTTTTTTGTTTTGAACCTGTTTTTTTGGTTTTAGCCTGTAATCAGGTTTTGTGATGGTCTCTGAAGAGAGGGCAGGCGTAAAGGAAAGGAGGCTCTGCCTTGCCTCTACAGGCAGGGTATTGCAAAGGCTAGTACCTCAGATAACCCAACTTCCGTATGTTCTGAGTACCTTGCAGGGGCAAGGAAATTTGTTTACTCCTTTGGGTTATGCGTCTGATTCCACATCCGGTTCTCTGTAACTATTACGTCACGTACCGCTGCAATGCCAAGTGCTCTTTCTGTGATATCTGGGAAAAGCCCTCGCCCTACATCCAGCTGGAAGACGTGAGGCAGAACCTGAGCGATTTGCGCAAATTGGGCGTAAACGTGATTGACTTCACCGGCGGCGAGCCGCTGCTGCACCGGCAGATTGATCAGTTCCTGGAGCTGGCGCAGAACTTCGGGTTTATCACCACGCTTACCACCAACGGTTTGCTGTACCCCAAATGGGCCGAGCGCCTCAAGGGCAAGGTAGACATGCTGCACTTCTCCCTGGACTCCGCCGACAAAACCGAGCACGACACCGGCCGCGGTGTGGCCTGTTTTGATTTCGTGCTGGAATCTATAAAAGTGGCCAAAAGCCTTGGCGAACGCCCCGATATTCTGTTCACCGTGTTCAAGCACAACCTGCACCAGATTGAGCGGGTTTACAACGAGATTTGCCTGCCCAATAAACTGATGCTGCTGCTGAACCCGGCCTTTGAGTACAACCAGGTGGAAACCGGCGAGCAGCTCTCTGAAGATGAACTCAACTATCTTACTACCTTTAGTAAGCAGAAATGGGTGTACCTCAACGAGGCCTTCATCCAGCTACGCAAAGACGGCGGAAACCATATAGCCAAGCCCGTTTGCAAAGCGGCCAGCTCTACGTTGGTAATATCGCCGGAAAATGAGTTGGTCTTGCCCTGTTATCATTTGGGCGCGCAGAAGTTTCCCATCACGGGCAACCTGTACGAGCTCTACAAGTCTGAGGAAGTAAAGAAGCTGGTTGCCCTGGAAGGCCGATTGCCCGCCTGCGAAGGCTGCACCATCAACTGCTACATGCAACCCAGCTTTGCCGTGGAGATGAACAGCTACTGGTGGAAAGCCCTGCCCAGCACCCTGAAATACAACCTCCGGAAAGGTACCTGGAAGAAGATGCTTTCCTAGTTTGTATCAAGTGTCAGGTAGCAAGTGGTTGATAGCGAGACAAGTAAAAGGATTGCGTTTTGCGCTAGTTTCCAGAAAAGCAACCTTAAAACGGAAGCCACACCAGAGCAGCTTTTGAGGCACTCTTCCTATCTTTGAATCATTCCTAATTCCTAATTCTTAATTCCTAATTGTAAAAGCTATGGCGTTGCTGTTGCCGGTAAAAGGTGTTCATCCTGTCATGGGGCATGAATGTTTTATTGCCCCTAATGCTACTATTGTAGGCGATGTGGTCATGGGAGACCAGTGCACGGTGTGGTTCAACGCCGTGGTGAGGGGAGATGTGAACAGCATCCGCATCGGGAACAAAACCAACATCCAGGACGGGGCCGTTATCCACTGCACCTACCAGAAATCGGCCACGCTTATTGGCAGCAACGTGAGCATTGGCCACAACGCCCTGGTGCACGGCTGCACCGTGGAAGATAACGTGCTCATTGGCATGGGCGCTATTGTCATGGACAACGCCGTGGTGCAGGAGCATTGCATCATTGCCGCCGGGGCCGTTGTTCTGGAGAACACCCTCTGCGAGCGCGGCCACATCTACGCCGGCGTGCCCGCCAAAAAGGTGAAAGCCTTAACCCCGGAGCAAATCGCCCAGATGGCCCGCACCGCCGACAATTATGTGCTGTACGCCAGTTGGTTTCAGGAGGGGGAGCAAGCCGAGTAAATCAACCCAATCAAGCTTTACTGTTTTTGGGCCACTTTTCTCAAAACCTGCTCAAACCGTTTAGAAAGCTCATAGTTGGTTGAGAAGTGATGCACTACAAGGGGCTTGGGGAGCTTTACTACCTCTTTGGCTACTTGCAACAACTCTGCCTGGGTAGAGCTTTCCTGAATGGGCAGGTTGCGCAGCGAGAGTTGGTACTGGGCAGCCACGCTGGCTTCCTTTTGCATAAGGGGTTTGTTGTCGGGTACCTGAGCATCCAGTAAGGAAACAATGGTCTTGATGTCGCCGGCAACCAGGTAGCCAAAGTATTCATCATCGGTGGGCAGGGGCGTGAAGAAAATGTCTGGGCTTATCTGAATGATAGGCCCGCGTTCAAAGGCTTTCACCTCTGTAAGTTTGCGGGCGCTGCCGGGTGTTTCTGATTCAACTGAGAGACTGGAGCCGGATAAGATTTTCTTCACCACGTTCACCCTGTCCTTGCCCAAATAACAGTGCACATAATATTTACCCGCCGGATTTGCCGTCAGGGCTTTGAGCTTCTTGATTGACGCTTCGTTGTTGCCCACCCATGGAAGCATGGGGGCTTCAATGAGTTCAAGCCCCACAGCCGCGGCGGCTTTTCGTTCTTTTTCAAGCAAAACAGGCTCAAAAGGCACCACCAGCGGGTGCAGCAAGGAGATAACCGCAGTGTAGCCCTCGGCCTTCAGTTGTGCCAGTTTCTCTTGCTCAGGATACGCCCCAATGAAGAAGCTTTTGGTTACCTCATCAGTAGTGCCAGACCTGGAATCTATGTTGGCGGGGTTCAGGAAAAGGTACAGCGAATAACCGGCCAAGGCCACCGGTAACAATACCGCTACATACCGGATAGGGGAGGCGCTTCTGGAAAAAAGCTTCACCAAATACACCGATGCCCCAAACGTTACCAGAACCAGAAGGACAATGCAAGCACCTACCACCGCCGTCTCTACCAGATTGCTGTAGTTGTTTTCCCGCAAAAACGTGAGAATGGCCCTTAGCGGCACCAGTAACAGATAGGTACCGGTAGCAAAGCCGCTGCAGAGCCACACCAGTACAAACAACGGCCAGTTAAGAGATGTAAAAGAGGAACGGCTGATCATGCGAAAACGATGGTGGTCTAATACTGCAGTGGAAACTACCTGCTTCTATTCTTTTCGGCTTTCTGGTGTCTGGTGCCCAAAGCGTATCTTTATCGCCTGCCTGGTTGACCTTGAAAACCTATAGTAACTTTTCATTGGGCAATCACAGAGGAAGGCAAAAGTGGCTAGAAACCTTCTGCCAGTAAGCAGGCAAAGTAGTAGCGTGTAAAGTAAGGCAGAAGCAGGTTGATATTGGATTAAATTAATTGAGAAAGATTCTGAGGATACTATAAATGATGGTTTACTTGTTAGGTGCGCAAATTTACAGAATTGTTTTTGAAGGATGAATATGAAATTACCTATAAGATAAAGGGATGAGGCTGGGTTTGAGAGAGCTGAAAACAAACAGCGAGAAACTTGGTTCGTAGTAAGGGACTGATTGAATTTCTTAGGCGGAAAGCAGTTATCAAGCTACTTTGATCAAGTAAATTGCGCCTGGAAAACACATGGCCCACAGCCTAACCCAAGAGAAATCACGGTTGCTTTTCTACAGAAGCGATTGTTGAAAGAGAAGCCTTAATGAAGGGAATGATACTATCTGTCATCAAAGTTCTGGTCTTTTTGTACGCAGGTATCTGCCTGCTCCTATACTTCTTCCAGGAAAAACTTATTTACTTTCCTGAAAAGTACGGGAAAGACTACAGATTCAGGTTTGGGCAGAAGTTTGAGGAAATCAGCATCAAAACCCCGGATAACCTCTTGCTGAATGCCCTGTTGTTCAAGGCAGAGAAGCCCAAAGGCGTGATTTACTACCTGCACGGCAACGCCGGTTCCCTGACCAGTTGGGGGATTGTAGCCGAGGTTTACACTGATCTGCAGTATGATGTGTTCATGCTGGATTACCGCGGATTTGGAAAAAGCGAAGGCAAAATCAAAAGCCAGGAGCAATTCTACCAGGACGTGCAAACCGCCTATGACCTGCTGAAAACCCGATATGATGAAAACCAGATCATTGTTTTGGGGTATTCCATTGGCACCGGCCCGGCCACCAAGCTTGCCGCCGAGAACCACCCCGGTAGGTTGATTCTGCAGGCCCCGTATTACAGCGTCACAGAGCTCATGAGGCGGCGGTTTCCCATCATTCCCCCGTTTATCCTGAAGTATAAATTTGAGACGTACCAGTACCTGCCAAAGTGTACCATGCCCGTGGTTATTTTCCACTGTGAGAAGGATGAAATCATAGACTACGAGTCATCGGTGAAACTACACAAATGGCTGAAAACAACAGATAAAGCCATCATCCTGAAGGGGCAAAGCCATAACGGCATGAGCACCCATCCGCAGTACATGAGTGAAATCAGGCAGGTCCTTCGGTAGTCGCCTGTTTCTGAAGAGGCTTTTTGGGGTATTGTCTTTCCTGCATTTTTCTAAGATGAGGCAACGGTCAGCTTTGTAGCTCGTAGTAGGCAATAATTCAGATTCTACGATATTCTGTAATCCTAATGAATTGAATCTTGTCAGTTGGAGGGCTGTGCCAGGCACTAATTACAAGCCCGTTCCAGCATAAAAACACCGCCACTCAAACACCTAATGCCTGGACGCGTGCCGTTTACCGGTGAGGCGCAGGCTACGTATGAAACTATGATAGAAGCAGTTAAATTCTGGAACGAACCAAACAACAAATCACACTGGGCTTACGAGATTGACCCCGAATGGAAGATTTTCGGGGAAATGGTGAAACTGGCCGCCAAGGCCTGTAAAGCCGAGAAGCCGGAGATTACCCGGGTTTTAGGCGGTATCTCGCCCATCGACCCGCATTTCATCAAGACTTTAGAACGGCACGGTACCCTGGAAGACCTTGATGCCGTAGCCGTGCACGGTTTCCCGCTGGACTGGAACCTCTGGAACATCAACGAGTGGCCCGATAAAATAGCCGAAATTGAAGCCGTCACCAATTTGCCCGTGTGGGTGACCGAAGTGGGGATTTCTTCCTTCGGTGCCGAGGAAGTGCAGGAATTCGGGTTACGCCGTACCGCCGAGTTGCTGATGGGCCGCGTGGACCGCGCTTTCTGGTACAGCCTCTATGATCTGCCGCAGGCCTGGGAAGCCACCACCCGCCACCGCGAGGCTGAGGGTTCATCTTACTACCGCCACTTTCACATGGGCCTGCTCAAGGAAGACGGTACCCCTAAAATGGCCCACAAGCACTTCGCAGACTACACCCCTGAGTTTGGAATCTGCCAGTGGTTCCACTTTGAAGACCACCGCCTGGACGATGCCGTGCAACACCTCCGCAACCTGGGCGTGAAGAAGCTGCGCACCGGCCTGAGTTGGGCCGATTGGCTTCGTCCGGATGCCGAGAAATGGTTTGATCACGTGATGAAGAAGCTGGATGAGTTTGACGTGACCGCTACCTTCTGCTTTACCCCAGAGCACAAAGGCATTCAGCCGCACCACACCAGCCCACCCCAGCACATTGAAGAGTTCGCCGATTTCTGCGCCCTCATGATGCGCCGTTACGCCTAACCTTCGCTTTTCAAAAGCTGGTTGCCAAGCCATTCGGTTTTGGGGTTGTTTTCTGTAAAACAGGTCCAGAACCGAATGGCTTGGTTCAGTATGTCCCCAAAAGAACAGATTTGTTGAGGCTGCCCCGGTAGCCTTTCCTTTACAAGTATTCTAAGACGAGTTATGAGCCAAGAAAACCAGGAACAATCGCCGGATGTATGGATGCTGAACATGCGCCGGGGCACCTTTGAAGAAGCCTGGAAACACAGCGATGCCGTTTTAAAGGAACGGGCCGGAAAACCCTGCTGGCACTGGCCCCGCCACTTCCAGTACATCTGGGACGGAAGTTCTTTGGAAGGCAAACGCGTGCTGGTGCGCTGTTATCACGGCCTGGGCGACACCATTCAGTTTATCCGGTTCGCGCCCATGCTTAAAGCCATCGCCAAAGAAGTCATTGTCTGGGCGCAGGCACCCTTGATCCCGCTGCTGGAAACCGTGGAAGGCATAGACCGGCTTCTGCCCCTGCACGACGGCACCCCCGAGGTGGAGTACGATGTAGACGTTGAAATCATGGAACTCACGCACATCTTCCGGACTACGCTGGAAACCATCCCGTCCAAGATCCCTTACCTGGAAGTGGAGCCCATGCCGCTGGCCGTGGATAAGAGGCGGCTCTCCGTGGGCCTGGTCTGGAAACCCGGCGATTGGGAACCCCGTCGGTCCATCCCGTTTCACTTTTTCGCTCCGTTGGCCGAACTGAAGGATATCCAGTTTTACATTTTGCAGGCCAATGCCGCGGAGAACGGCTGGCAGGAGGGCTTCGGGATCAACCCCGGCGAGTTCAGTTTGTATGACTATGCCCGCGTGATCCGCAGCCTGGACCTCGTGATTACCGTTGATTCCATGCCTGCCCACCTGGCCGGGGCCCTCAACGTACCCGTCTGGACCCTACTTCACCACCAAGCCGACTGGCGCTGGATGGACCACCGCGAAGACAGCCCCTGGTACCCCACCATGCGTCTCTTCCGGCAAGAACAGGAAGACGACTGGGCCGGTGTCATTCAGCGGGTGAAAGTTGAGTTAGAGAAGCTCAGGAAAGAGGTTCAGGTAGACAGCATCTGATTTTGTCCTGATTCTGTAAAAATAGGCTCAAATCAGTATGGTTGCTTCTGTGTAGATGCCCCTCGCTCGCCTCCGGCGAGTGTGCGTTACCGGGCGGCCTCTGGCCGCAATGCAGAATGTCTTTTTGTGCGAGATGTTCCTTAGAATGTACCCAGCGGCGGGACGCCGCCCCATAACGCACACTCGCCGGAGGCGAGCGAGGGTATGAAGGACTTTGATACTTTAATTATCACTAAAAAAGCGGAGAGTTGCCCCTCCGCTTTTTTAATGTCCTCTCAGTTGCTTGAACCGGGCCATCATCTCCCCGAAGTTGCCCTGGTGATAGGCGAAGCCGTGGTAAGCCGATAAGGTGACTCTAGCCCAGTTGATGTAAAGGGTAGGTTTCTGCCACTTGCGGGCCAGCTTAAACATCTGGTGACTGCCCTTGGAAATGTAGTAGCGCAACCGGTAAATGATTTTGCGTTCGCGGGATTGCGAGGTAGCATCTGGCGCTACACGTTTGCAGGGTTTTACGCCGTCCTTTGACCACGTGAGCCGGTAAGCCAACCCTTCACGGCGTTGCCGGAAACCGGCGGCCTGGGTCTGCTCCACAAACTTAGCGTCTACTTCCTGCAGTTGCAGACGGCCTTCCTGCATGGCGTTTTGAATCAAGCTCTCAATGAGGGGAGAACGGGCAATGACCACGTTAGTGCCCCGCCCATCAGACGAATACGGTTCCACCCAGGCATCACCGAAGGCTACGTCTGCGGTTTCAGAGACCACGTCATCACAGTAGTTGCAGGCCGAGTTCATGTAGTAACCCGCGCCCCAATCGCCATCCGCCAGGTGCCACCAGTCGCGGTTCACAGTTTGGCCGTCTTTCATAGTGAGTTTGGCGGTGTACCAGTTGGCCGGGCGGTTAGGGTCTTTCTGACGGTACTCCACTTGCTGGATCTGCTCCGCGGGCACGTTCATCTGCCAGGCAAAACTCTCCACAAAGCGGGCGCTCTTCATATGGCCGCAGAACAGCCCTAGGGTGAATTGGATGCGCTCACGGTACAGCGGGTCCTGGTGGCGCAACAGTTGAATAGCCTTGATGAAGCACGGAATCCCCACCACGGCGTAACGGCCGGGTGTTTCCCTGATCAGACTCAGCACCTCAGACAACTCAATAGGGTAGTAGCGCGACTTGGCGCCTTCCCGCACCTCGGCCTCGGTACGGGCGATGCGGTACCGGAAGTAGCGGCCGTCTGCCTGCGGGTCTTTAGTGGCAATCACGTGCGCCACGCCGTCAATGAGGCCTTTGCGCATGAGTTCAGTGGCTACCCAGGTCACCATGCCTCCGGAGCTGCCCTGCATCCTGAAATCTTCTTCGGCCACGTGGCCTACGTAGTTGCTCTGGAAGCGGCCCAACGCGGCATCCTGGTGCTGGGCGGTGGGGTACAACAGGTTGGCCAGGTAGTCTTCGTTCTTGGCAGCCGGCGAGAACGGGCAGGTTTGGGTAAACTGCTCAGAGCCGCGCTGGTACCAACTGCTGGGGCCCTGGGGTTTCAACTGGCCGTATTCATCAAAGTCCATCTGTACCTGAGGGGCGTGCGCCTGGGCCACACAACTGCCGCAGCCAATGCACAAACCCGATTGTACGATGTCTTTGGGGCTCAATACTTCCTTCATGCCAGTTCCAGTTGTTTATGTCTCAAGGCGCGGTCCAGGTATTTGTGGGAGGTTTGGCGCAGGCGCTCAATCTTCTGCAGAATCTCAGCGTCCAGCGGGGTGCTCAGCAAGGTCTGGTACACCTCTGTAGGCGTGCCCTCGGGCAGCAGGTGTTTCTCGCCGCCAATCTTGGCCATGAGGCCCTGCAGCTTGTGCCGGCGGTAGGGCGATGACTCGCACACAAACGGCTTGGCGTTGCGCAAGGCAAACACGCACCCGTGGAAGAAGTTGGTAGCCACGGCCTGGGCGTTGGCCATGTAGTGTGCAAAATCATGCGGATCAGCGGTGATCCACTGTTCATCGGCCCAGTCGTTGCGGTACCCGATGCTCAGCAGGCGCAGGTTCTGTTTCTGGGCCCATTTCTTGATTTCTCGGGCAAACGACTCGGTGAAGTTGTGGCCGTACACGGCTACGTAAGGTTCTTTCAGAATGTCTAAGTCCCGCGGTTCCGGGGTGATGGGGAACTGCAGGCAGGGGTCCAGCACCATCTCGGGCGTGAAGCCCAAGGCGTTCTGGATGATGGTCTGGGAGTTCTCGTCGCGCACCGAGATGGCGTCAAAGTTTCTGAGTTTATCGGCCCAGAACGGTTCCAGGCCCCAGGAGGCATCGTAGTTCCCGAAGCTGGCGGCGTAGGAGATCAACCGCTCGGCCTTTACGCCATCGCCGTAGAACAGCGGGCAGCGGCCGTACCACGGGTGCGTGAGGTTCCAGACTTCGTCGCTGCCTACCACTACCACGTCGTAGTCTTCCATCCCCGCGGGGTTGTCTAACTCAAACTTAGGCGAAAGCGGCAAGGTGTCAAACACGGGGAAGAACTTCCGTATCTTGGCGCGGTACAGGGGGCGGTCACTTTCGGGCACGTGGGTGGGCAGCACCGGCTGGAACGCGCAGCGCCACTCGGCCAGGTTCACGCGCCTGGATTCATGGTCCAGGATTTCGGCCTCATGCCCGCGGGCCTGAAGTCCTTCGGCCAGGCAACGGGCCTGCCAGTAACTCCCGAAATTGATACAGCGGTGAAAGGTCAGAACACCAATTTTCAATACAGGTTTGTGGGTAATCTTCTCCAAGGCTTTTCTGAATTATGTTGATCTTCTGTCTGCGAAGTAGCTAGGAAAACAGCCAGAACATGGGATATGCTAGTAACGTGCTTACTGCTGTATCATGCCAACGGGATACATACGGTTTAGGTTATATACTAAATTGATTTCCTCTTTTCCTGCGCCGCTAGCCTTCCATGACCACTGGAAAATCATCATTTGTACGAAGGCAAAATAAAAGCACCTCCAGGAACGATTAGGTTCTGGAATATAGTAACTGCCCTATACAACGGATATCACCTCTGTTCCGTTAGAAGCCTCAGCCCCTTTCGTGGTGTATATAATCTCAGAATACCAGTTTCTCAACTACATGACCAAACTTTTACTTATCAGGCACGCCACCACCAACTCAGTAGGCATACGGTTATCGGGCCGCACGCCAGGTGTTCATCTGAACGAAGAAGGACAAGCCCAAGCCAGTGCTTTAGGCGCACGCCTCTCTGGTTTAAACCTCACGGCCATTTACACCAGCCCGCTGGAGCGTACCATGCAAACCGCCGAGGCCATTGCCCAGCATCACACACTTCAGCCTATCGTCAACGAGGCGTTTCTGGAACTGAATTTCGGGGAATGGACCAACCTGCCTTTCGAGGAACTGAGCGGCAATCCGCAATTCCGCCAGTTCAACACGTTCAGAAGCGTGGCCCAGATTCCCGGCGGTGAGATGATGCTGGAAGCCCAGGCCCGTTTTGTGGCCGGTTTACAGAAACTGTGCGAAAAACACCCCCATGAAACCGTAGCCGTGGTAAGTCACTCTGACCTGATCAAAGCCGCCGTGGCCTATTACGCCGGCATCCACCTGGACATGTTCCAGCGTCTTGAAATCAGCCCCGCCTCGGTGAGCGTGATTGAGGTGTACGATGAGACAGCTAGAATCATGGTGATCAATGACACTGGCGCTTTGCCGGTGTAGATTCTGGGGTTTGGGCTTTGGGGCTATTACTAAGAAAATGGGCCTGAAACAGAATGTATCTTCTCAAGAGGTAAGCCTTGCCTAGTCGTTGGTGAAGCCTTTATGCTTGTTGGTGATAACACCAACAAGGGCTGTAATGAGCAGGCTTTCCGCTTACCGAACCTACTGGATGATCAAGAACACAGAGTAAATCCGTTGATATTCTGATTTTTTTGTCTCACCTTCAGGCTCGTCTTGGATTCCTTTAACCTCTAGAAGCTATGGACTTTACAGATTTCAGGAAAAGCCTTTTCGCACCCGTTCCGCCCACTGGAGCTTCGGTGTATTTGCAGGCTCTATGGTACGACGCCCAAGGCAAATGGGAAAAGGACACGAACTGATACAGGATGTACCCGACAAGAACGCCTCCTGGATTCACGCCTATTTCCACCGTAAAGAAGGTGACCTCTGGAACGCCGATTACTGGTACAACCGGGCAGGTAAGAAAAGACCTTCCGTTTCGCTACAGGAAGAATGGGAAGTGTTGGTGGAGGCGTTTTTGTAGCGAGAAGTATGAAATTTTAGGAACTGCTGCCTCCCTATGTCTCCCTATGGCGCGGAAGTTACTTCCGTGATTTTCGAATCATATGGCACGGAAGTAACTTCCGCGCCATATGATTCCAAAAAAAGTCAGGTGGGAACTCTTTGTATTTTCTGTTCTAAAGCTGTTTTTCCTAAAATAGGCCTTAAACAAGCAGCCTAACGCATCAAATGTGTTCCGGTTGAAAGCAGACGATTCTTTCTAGTTTTTCCTTCGCTCGCCTCTGGCGAGTGTAAGTTATGGTGCGGCGTCTCGCCGCTATGCTCCTAATCCAGCTACATTTCTGAGCATATCTATCTACTAAAACCCAACCGAGCATTTCTTCCACAGCGGCAAGAGGCCGCCTGATGACTCACACTCGCCGGAGGCGAGCGAGGGAACAGATAGATGATCAACAGATGTAAACACCCCTCTGCGCTCCCCTCAAGGGGAGAATCAAGAACATAAAGTGAAAATTATTACTAAGGCAACTTACTTACCGCAATTGCCACATCTGTTCTTACGGCGGGCACAATGAAGCAGCAGTAGCCATCCCAGGCCTCGGTCTGGAATTGTTCGCGTATTTTGCCTTCCTGCGTGTTCCAGGTGGTGATCTGGTAGGTTCCGTCCGCTAGGTTGGGGATGTGAAGTTCTACGTCCAGAGGGGAAGCGGTTGGGTTCATCAACCGGTTTCTTTGATAGAGAGCATCCTTGCGCAGGAGCCACACCACGGCTTGTTGTTCGTCGCCGCAGCCCATCACCGCAAAGGCAGGTTCAGAGGCCTTTATTTCCTGGTTCAGGTTCTTGCGTTTGAAGTTTGCCCAGTTAATTAATGGCAGAAAACCGACCATGTTCTTTTGAGCCACGCGCATGCCGGGGGTTAACGTGTGTGGATGGCGGTTGGGCCAGCGCATGCCGCCGCCAGCCGCGCCAGAGGCCAGGTGCGCCCATTGAATGTGCCGGAAATACTCATCGTCAAACTCGGGGGCCAGGGTGTGCTTTTTGTCTTTGAACAGGTGAATGGGGCCGTGTTCGCTGTCAAAGAACGGACGGTTAGCCGGGGCATGTTCCAGCGCCTCGCGCACCAGTTCGCCTACTTTGATGGCCGAGTCTACCGTGTTTTTGGGGTAGTCAATGGTTTTAGCGTCGTAGAAATGGGTGCTAGCAAAGTCCAGCAAGGGGTGCCGGAAAATGGTGTCGGCGGTATCTGGGTTGGTGTACAGGATAGGCCCGAAAATAGAGACCGTTTGCGGGTGAGAGCGGCCGTACAAACGCATCTCCAGCTCGCGCACGTGGGTGCTTAACTCAGTGGCCGCCGCAGAGAAATTCTCTGAACTGTTGCCCATGTGGGCGGGGTGCATCTCGTTCCAGAGATCCCAGGCAAACAACACGCCGCTGCCGCCCCAACGCTCTATTACAAACGTGAGTCGGTTTTTGATCACTTCCATGGTGTCACGGCACAGCAGCCATTGGCCGCGTGCGGCGCAGGGACCGCCCAGCTGTTTGTTGTACGGGTGGTACTTCCACTTGATCCACATCCAGAACGTGTCATAGGGCGTGAGCAGAATGCGCAGGCCGTACTTGGCGCAGAGGGCAAAGAGATCGTCCCAGAGCTGGACCATTCTGGGGTTGAACGTGCCCGCCGGTTTCTCAAAATAACGGTACTGCACCTGAGCGTACTCCAGCATGAGCCGCAGACACGTAACGCCGTGCGCCGATAGGTAGGCCAGGTACTCTTCTACCGCCTGCAGGTTTTTCCGGCGGAACAGGCCTTCCAGCTCGGGCCAGGTAATGGCATCGTTCTGGCCCACCGGGGTCCAGGGTTGGCCGTCTTCGGTGATGAAGTAGGGAGCATCCGGGGCCACCTGAATCCAGGGGAGCGATGCCGGGGTAGTAGCTTGAAGCATAAAATGCCGACGTGTTGATTGAAAGGAGACGTACGGGACGTTTCTGGGTTTGGTAAGCGAGTTGTTTTCTGGCCGGTTTTGCTAAATCCAGCCGAAAAGAGCAACCGCCTTCTCTACAGCCCTGAAGGGAATTAACGCAAGTTAGAAAAGCAGCTCGGTCACCGCAAAGGAAACCGCCGAGACCACAAAGCCCACAATGAAAAAGATATAGGCAAACCGCAGGCTGGTGTATTTCTTCTGCAGCACCACGCCCAGGTGGTAATTGTCTTTGATCATGCTGGCGTACAAGGTTTTAGGATCAGCAATCAGTTCCATGATCTGCCCCTCGTACTCCAGCAGGCTCATGCTGTGGAAATCCCCGAAGAACATAAGGTTGAGTTTGTCTTTGGTAGGATGCTGCACAGCGGGTTTGTCTCGTTTGATGCGCGGCATGGTCACCAGAATGGCTAGGACCATGGTGCTCAGAGAGGTAAGCAGAAAAAGAATGCCGGGCACAATCAGCTCGGGCTCCGTGTCAATTTTCCGGAACAGCACCGTAAACAGAACCGAGACAATGATGGAGTTGATGGTGAGCAGGATGTGGGCTTTGTTGTCGGCCATGTCACTGAGGCGCATCTGGTTGGCCGCCGTAATCCGGAACAAGGTATCTGCCCCGCGCCTTGATTTCAATGATTTGTCTTTCTTCGTTTTGCCTTCTTCAGGGGCCAGGCCCTCGGTCACTTCCGCCATCTCGCTGCTGGGGTTAAGGATAATTGGGGATGAGTTTTTGCGGGTTCTACGGTAACCGGCACCGGAAAGGTTACTGCCCTAAATTTCCCTTCTAACGTAGGCAGGCGTTTAGCTGGGGCGGTTTTCCCCTTTCTGGAGAATTTTACCCCTAAAACAGCATTCTGTTGCTGACCCTAAAGTTGCCCCAGGTAACGCAAGGCCAGAAAGCACAGACAAACCGAGCCCGAAACGCAGATTTCGCCGCTCAGGATTTTAGGCATCACCTGGTCCAGCGGTACGGATACTACTTCAATGTCTTCGGTGATGTCCAGTACCTGTTTTTGCTCAATGCGCACGTTCTGGGCCAGAAACAGGTGCAGCCGGTTGGTGTCTTTGGCCGGGTTGTCATGGATGACGGCCATGGGAATGAGCGGCTGGGTAGTGACCGCCCCGGTTTCCTCTACCAGTTCGCGCGCGGCGGCGTCTTCGGCTTTTTCCTCGGCGGGGAAGAAGGAACCGGCTGGTAATTCCAGGAAGATCTTGCCGGCGGCGTGCTTGTACTGGCGCACGAAAATAACATCGTTCTGCTCGGTTAAGGGGAAAACGTAGGCCCCATCGGGGCGTTCGCTCACGAAGAAGTCATCTACCACGTGGCCGTTGGGCAGTTCCACCTCATCGCGGCGCAGGGTGTACCATTTGTGTTTGAAGGCGATCTGGGAACGGAGTAACTTCCAGGGGCGGGGAGTAGGCATGACTGTAAACGTAATTAAAAACAAATATGCTCGTTTCTGGCTTCTTTTCAAGAAAATGAGCCAGAAACGAGCATATTTTCTGTAAAAGATTAGCGGGTGAGGGTGCGGTTTTTTCCTTCTACTTTGGCGGCTACGGCCTCTTGCCAGGCCTGCCCGGTGGCCGACAACAGCTCTGAGCTGTTCCAGGTGTGGGTGCTGTTCTGGTTGTTGGGGTCTGGCTCGCAGAGGTAAATTTCGTGGTCGGGTTTCTGGGTCACTTTGAGTCCGCAGGAGCGCAGCATGGCCTCAATGCAGGCGTGGTTGGGCGCCCACCAGTTGGTGACATCGCCGGCCAGTTTGTTTTCAATAAACGCCATCTTGGGGTAGCCTTGCTCCAGCATGACCTCGCGCTCGTTGAACTCAATATCGTTCGGGATATCGGCTACTTCCTCGCCGGGCATGGTAAGGGTCTGGAACACCATCAGGCGCGTCACTTTCTGCGACAGGATGTCCAGCGAGAGCAGCGGATAGCGCAGGTGGTACATCACGCCCATGTACCAGATAAGATCAAATTTCTCCTGCAGGTGGGCCACGTCATAGACCTGCATCTGCCGGAATTCTACTTTGTCATCCAGACCGAACTGTTCGGCTACCCACTGCGCCTGGCGCAGGTAGTGCGGGTCTACGTCAATGCCCAGCACGGTAGCGCCGCGTTTGGCCAGTTCCATGGTGTAAAAGCCGGCGTTGCAGCCCACATCCAGCACGCGCCAGCCGTTCAGATCCTGCGGAATATGATGTTGGATGTGTTGCCACTTAAAGGATGGAAAATCGCCTAAACTGTGGTTAGGGGCAGTTTGGGTACCGTCTGGTAAGTGCAGGTTATGAAACCAGGGGCCGAGGGAGGCAATTTCCTGTGTTAGGTCCATATGGGTAGGTTGGGTTAGAAAGTGTACTCAACCGCTTTTACGGAAAACAGGATAGTAAAAGTTATATGTTTGTGCTTTAGGGCGTAAGCGGCGGGCGGTTTTCTCCTGTTTTAAGGAAAGTAGCCCCAAAAAGATTGGCCTTTACTTTTTAAGCACGATGTCGCGGGTGCCAGTCCAGGTGTTTTGCTTGTTTTTCCTGATATCTACAATACCGGTGCCGCCCACGTCTGGGATAGTGGCCAGGTACTGTTGGGTGACCAGCGGATCATCTTTGAAGACAAAATCAGAGATGTAAACGGCTGGCTTACCCTCTGGCCGGAGCGCCGCGTGGATGTGCGCCGGCATGGTATTGCTGGGGTAAGGGGCCGGCCTGATGGACCGGATCTCATAGCGGCCGTTTTGGTCTGTTTTGCACCAGCCGTGCAGGTGCCCGTGCCACTTCTGTACCCCGGTCTCAGTGCCCTTTTTGGTGTAATGCCCGGTATGGTCGGTTTGGTAGGCGTACATCACCACGTTTTGGTAAGGCGTTTTCCCATCGGGCTGGTAGACGGTGCCGCTAAGTACCAATCGCTCGCCCGGTTCCTGCAACTCGGCCATGGTCATGGTGCTGGTTAGCGGTTGAGGCATGTTGCGGAAACAGCAGTCAATGGGTGCATCCGGGTCATCACACGCTTGGTCTGTAAGTTGGGTACTGGTTTGGAGCTGATGGGTGGGTGCTTGCACAGGAGAACTTCCGCACCCCCGTAGAAGGGTGAACAAGCCGAGGCTAGCCATTGCTATGTACGCCTGCGTAGTCATTGCTACCTACTTTCTCTTCCATTATCTTATACGATTTACAGCATAAAATATCCAATGCTGAGGTCCTGTTTGAAGGGTTTTTGGTGGCAAATTCAGAGATTCTGGCAAAAGTGTACCGCAGTGATATTTTGTTTCTGTTTCTAAGAATTTAGGCTTAAAATAGAGTTATATTCTGGTGAATTACCTGCATAAGCTTGCTATAGGACACTCATTATCCCGGCAAAAAATCTGTTAACTACTGCTAATCTCTTAACTACTGTTACCTGTAAGTGCTGACATTTTCATTAGATTACTAGTCCTAAGAATGGCTATTCGGTAGCAGTGCTATACCTAAACAGAGAAATGAAATTTACCTGTCTTCTTTTACTAGCACTTGCCTTTTGCGTGAGTTGCCAGCAAAGTCACTATGGAAGCAGGCCAGAGCTAAACGATACCTTCGCTGAGCCGTTTGATCTCTCGCTTTTGGCTTTACAATACCTCACCTGTGATACCGGCAAGGAAATAGAGAAGTATGTAATTGAATTGGAGAGGATTGTAAATTAGCGTGCTCGTGTAAATCCCGGATAAGCAACAGTTATTCCTGATCGATAAAATCATACTCTCTGATGATAAATCAAGAAAAGGAGAATAGCTTGCCCTTGTTAATTCCATAGAAAGGTCTTCTGGAAAGAAGAGGAGATTGCCCAATTAACCAACCGTTAGAACCAACAAAATCCAAATCAGATGAGATCGTTCATAGCAATTCTTTTTCTCTTCTTTGCCCTGGATGGATTGGGGCAAGAAGTACCAATGCACACAGACTGGGGGAAAGCGAAAGAGTTGGCTGCCAGGGAGCAGAAAAACATCCTGATTGTGCTAACCGGAAGCGAATGGTGCAGCCCATGTAAAAAGATGGATAAAGATGTGTTCGCCCATCCGCAGTTCCAGAAATACGCGAAGGATCATCTGGTAGTCTTTCTGGTAGACCTACCCAAAAATTTAGTGATGAATTCGGTCACGTATAAAAATTACGAACAGTTCAAAAGTAGGTACCAGGCCTCTGCGCTGCCTTCCCTTATTCTCACGAGCTCAGATGGTAAAAAAATCAGACTGCTGAACGGGAAGATGTTCCGGCTTGAAAACGTGATGGCGCAGCTCCAATCTAACCCTGCAGGCTCATGAAAGTAGCCATGCTGTTTCTGCTGCTCTTGTTTGCGGTGCCTAAATCTTTGGTAGCCCAATCTGACTTGTTGAAAGCCCAGCATGACCTCATCGGGACCAGAGTGGATGCACTCAGTTTTACAGATTTTCTGCAAAATGAGCCAACAAATAAAGATTTTACCCCCAAGTTTAAAGTTCTGGAATTTTGGGCGACATGGTGCAAACCCTGCCTGAAAGCGGTGCCGCACTTAAACAGTCTTCAGAGGAAATTCAGAGACCAGAACATCATTTTCTTGTCGGTTACTTACCAAAACCCCGAAGAGACGGAGAAAGTACTTGAAAAAATTAGGTTTGAAACGGTAGTAGTAAGTGACCGGACAAAGGCTGTGCACAAGAAGTTGAAAGTAGAACACAACGGCTATATGCCCCTGCCAAGGACAGTCCTGATAGACAATGAAAACAGAATTGTTTGGTATGGCTCTCCCAAAGAACTGACCGAAGAGGTGCTACGGAGGTTTATTGGGGGAAAACTCTGATGGACGCAGAGCGATTTATGGCCTGTTTTACTTAAAACCTGGAGAAACTACGTGCTTCAACTTATCGTGTAAACCTCAGCCTAACGCCACAGCCTTGTACATGATTTCTGTAAAACCTTAGGCAACATCAGGAAAGATGGAATCCATTCAGAGAAAGGTGGTTATAGCATCGCCGTTGTTGATTATTGCTGCCAATTTCGGGGCCGCATTCGTGTTCGGTGGTGTTATGGGCAAGTGGGCCTTCCTGCCCATGATCCTGATTGGCTGGGCGCTCTGGCTGTTCTTTATAGCAAAGTTTGGGGGAGCTTCCTCCACCAGGAAATGGCTCCAGAAACCTACTGGGGCTTTGGGGTGGAATGTATTTGCCGTTGTGGTTGGCTTAATTCCGTTGCCCCTTTTCCTGTTCCATGCAGACACCTTAGCGAGTTGGCAGATTTGGGTACCCTGGATTGTATTGGCCTTGATCAACCCCTGGGTTGAAGAGTTTTACTGGCGTGGCCTTCTACTGGATGCCACCGAGCATTGGACTGGTTGGGTGGCTGTGCTCTACACCAGCCTGGCATTTTCCCTCAACCACGCCGCCTTCGGGATTAATTCTGAACTGAATAGTGGGTTTGAAATAATAGGCTCCACCTTTCTGATGGGAGTGGTTTGGGCCATTGTCTATAAGAAAACGAAGAGCCTGCGCTGGACCATAGTCGCTCATTTCCTGGTTGACTTCTTAGGCCTGTCGGTACCCGCATTTTTAGATTTGTGGCAAAAGGGAACCTGGTAAATCCTGTAGGTGAAGAACTACGCTATCGTGCATCTGCATCAGCTGCACGCAATAGGAACCTAATCAATTTGCCAGAAAAAGGAGAGAGCCGGATTCGCTTAGCTGCTATGATACAGATAGGCTAACCCGGCTCCCCAGATTTTCAGAAGAACTCAGTTGAAATAGGCTGCATACTTCTTCGGCATCTCGGTGAGGGGTTTAATCAGGATGTCTTTGTAGTACACCTCGGCGGCTTCGCTCTGGATCTGAAGTTTGCCTTTGGTGAGCGGGGTGGCTTTGCCGTTCTCCACGTAGCGGGAATTCTGCAGCACCATTACTACCTGGCCATTCACAATGTGCAGGCTTTTGTCACCGTAGCAGATCAGCTCAATCTCGGTCCAGTCGTTGTTTTTGCTTTCGTGGTCGGCGCTGCGGAGGCAGAACCCGTCCCGGCCCGAGCCTGCCCCAAAGCTGAGGAACGGCTGCTGGTGACCGGCCACCGAGTTCATCATGCCTTCGGGCAGAAACGCCCTGATGTCCATAGCCGTGTTGGCGATGGTCCAGTAATCACCGGTGTGGCCTTCCATGATCTGGAACTCCTGCGAGAGCATCCAGGCGCGCCAGTAATCCACGCCCGCTTTGCCGATGGAGTGGTACAGCACCCCAGAGTCTTTGAGCAGGTTCTTGCGGGGATCAAACTTGTTCTGGCCCCACTTGTATTTCAGTTTGAGGTGGTAGTTCTCGTACTCCTGCTCGGTGTACACGCACCCGTACACCTCGCCGCTAACCTTCAGCAAAGCTTCGCCGTTTTCCTCCACCACCGTGAAAACCGTCTGGCCATTGGGGTTGTAGCCAATGGGCGCGATTTCTTTCCCCTGGGCATCTACCGGTACTTTGCCGTTGTAGCCTACTTTGTGCCGGTAGCTCAGGTACGTCTCCCATTGCGACAGGTCTTTGTCAAGCAGGGGCGTCCATTCTTTTTTAGGTAGAAACGAGGCTAAACCTAGGCAGGTGAGCAGCAGAGCGATAAAGCCGAGGGAAAGTTTTGTTTTCATAGAGGAATGATGATAGAATCTTGGATTGGTTTTAGGGTTAGTTTTTAGAAATCAGGGCTAAAGTAAGCATAAAAAGAGAAAGCCATCGGTCTGAATTTCAGCTTTTGTAAGGCTGCATTCAGACCGATGGCTTTCCTGGAATTGGAGCCTTATGAAGGTTTACTTCTTGGTGGCGAGTTCATCCAGCAGCTGGTAGCGGCCGCGGTTCTTCTCGGTTTCAAGGCGGGTATTTACGTCAATGTTCAGGTACTGCGGAGTGTTGCCGGTGGCTACCGGCCATTTAGGTAAACCTGCCCCATTGGGATTGCCGGTCTTGATGAAATTGGCGAAGTACTCCTGCATGGTTTTGGAGACTTTGTAGTCCTCGGGAGTCCAGGCGTAGACTTTGTTGGTGGCCAGGTTGCCCATGGCATATTCAATCTCGGCGGAGTGGACGGCACCACGGGCAGGTGGCGCTTTAGGCGCGTTGCTGTCTTTGATCACGCCACCGGCCAGACCCGGCGTGGCATTGCCCATCTCGGGCACCATCTCGGGCCGAGGGCGGGAATACAGGTAACGGTACACGGGTTTGCCGCTGGTTTTGCCGTGCAGGTCCATCCATTTCCAGGTGCTGTAGGCAATGAATCGGTCGCCGGCTAAATCGGTGGCGGCTTGCATCACTTCTTCATCGGTGGTGGCGGCGTATTGCTTCAGGATTTCTTCGGCCCGCTCCCCGAACACGCGTTGCACGGCTTTGGTGAAGTTTTCTTTGGTGGGCGCGTCCTGACCCAGCAAGGCCTGATAGCCCATTTCCTGCGAGTTCCAGCCGGCCAGCAGCGGAACCTTCGCCTGCTCACCGGCGGCAAAGATGGCGGCAGGCGTTTTCGGGAAGAAGTAGCCGTCAATGGTAGGAACAAATCGGCCCACGCCCGGCTTGCCCGCTTCGTTCAAAAGTTTTTGGGCGTCCATGGCTCGCAACTGCGCCAGCGAGGTGGCACCAATGCTGGTAGCGAATTTCACGCCATTCTGCTCGCCTTCCGCCAGAGGAACCGGATCAAACCCCGAGTTCACTAGGGCCCCGCTTTCACCAATAGCACCGGCAATAAGATTCCTGGAAAGCGGAGACGCCATCTGCGCACTCACCGACATAGAACCCGCCGATTCTCCGGCAATGGTCACTTTGTTAGGGTCACCCCCGAACGCCGCAATGTTCTCTTTCACCCAGCGCAAAGCGGCGGCCTGATCCAGGAAACCATAGTTGCCCGAAGCCTTGTACGGAGAGGCCTGGCTTAACTCCGGATGCGCAAAGAACCCGAACACGCCCAACCGGTAATTTACGGTAATGGCTACCATACCTTTCTGCGCCATGCTTTCGCCGTCATAGCGCGGCTCAGAACCATCGCCGGCAATAAAGCCCCCGCCGTAGAAGTACACCAGCACGGGTAGCTTTTCTTTCCCGGTTTTAGAGGGCGTCCAGACGTTCAGGTACAAACAATCTTCGCTCACCCCGTTGCTCCGGAAATTCATATCCCCGAACACCGGCAACTGCATCGCCCTCGGCCCGAACTGGGTGGCCTTACGCACGCCCTGCCAGTTCTTCACCGGCTGCGGCTCCCGCCAACGTAGTTCGCCCACGGGCGGCGCAGCAAAAGGCACGCCCTTGAACGAGCGGATGCCGCTTTTCTCCAGGGTGCCTTCCAGCGTTCCATTGGCGGTTTTTACCTGGTTCATGGTGGTGGAAGCTCCAGAGCTTTTAGTTTTCGTTTGCGCCCATACGGTGGGTGCCACTAGCACAGCCACGAGGAGCAGGAGGAAGATTTTGTTTAGTCTATGGTTCATATCGTAGTCTTATTCGCTTGGTATTTGATGATTTCTGTTGGGGGTATTTACAAGTTATAATGGGCTGTAAAAATTAACTCTCTTTTCTGAAAGATAATACCATTGTCATGGGGTATAGAAAAGTTATTTTGCTTCCATTGTCCCAAAGTATTTGGCTTTGTTACTTTGGGCAGGAATCAAGGGTTTGATGGCCTCGGCAGCCTCAGTAGGCAGATCAGATTCAATAATATCGGCCCCGGATTTGATGATCGCTCGGTAAGCATTCTGCCGTTCTGCCTTGCTCTGAAGTTTGTCATAAGTAGGGGCCGCCGAAATCATGCACGTCACCCCGCGGGCATGCAGCAGGTCCAGCAGTTCCTGGTTCTCGGGCTTGTAGGTGGGGCCAATGTAGGCAATCATCTGTGACCAGGGGATCCCTGCCTTCTCATACTCTAAAAAGGCATCCTTGGTAAGTACGTGGGCCGAGAACATTACTTTGTTGTTTTGCTCATAGTGGTATTTGGCTTGCTGGGCATTATGCACGGTCAGAATCACGTGGGTTTCGGCTTTACGGTCACGCACAAATCGGGCAATCATGGCGGGCGGCACGTCTTTTCTATCCAGGTTAAGGATAGTTTTCCCTTTGCTCCAGGTGATGGCCTCTTCCAGGGTGGGGATATGGTACGCGGTAACGTTGCCTGCTTTGTCCTTCAGGTTCAATTTTTTCAATTCTTCCCAGGTATAGTCAGAAACCTTGCCGCTACCAGTGGTGGTACGGTCCAGCGTTTCATCATGCATGAGCACAATGACACTGTCTTTGGTAAGGCGCGGATCAACCTCAAAAAAAGCCGGCGTGCTGCGGAGCGTATGTTCAAAAGAAGCAATGGAATTCTCTGGATACCCTTTCTCCATTCCACCCCGGTGACCACTGATCAAAGGAATACTGTTTTGGCTGAACCGGAAGAAGTTGTACAACTCCTTGGGACTGCTGATTTTTAGGACGTGCAAGTTTTTGGTCTGCGCTTTCAATCCACTGAAAGGAAACCCGGCTATCAATACCAGGAGCAAGAGAATTCTTGAACGAGAACCCATAGAAAACATGATCTGAGCTTTGAGGAGGTACAAAGATGGTGTTATTGTTCCTGGCAAGTCCTGGAAAAGTAAAGGAGGGTTTTCTTAAAAAATACCTTCCAGTATGAAGATAGGGAGCTTCAGGTGAATAGCAATGGCTTTACAGGATGTTTGCTCAGGCAGTAACCCAGGAACTCAGTTATGCTTTATGTTTGAAGTGAGATGTAGGTTAAAAAATGCTACTTCAGGACAATGTCTCTCTTCCCAATCCAGGTATTAGTGGGCATAAAAACGTTTTCGGCCTGCTTTTCTCAAAACAGGCCGAAAACGACATTCACGTACATTAAAGTAAAATCTAACTGTCCAACTCAAGTTCCTCTTTGCCACTCAGGACGCTGGACTCAGAACTCAGGACTTCCAAAATATAGCTTTCCAACTCCTGCGCCCGGTGGGCGGCGGTGTGATGGGCCAATACTTTCTGGCGGGCGCGTTCGGCGATGGCTGTGCGTTCGTCTTCTGGTAAATGAATCAGGAAATTGAGCGTGTCCTCGGCGGAGTAGGAGACCAGAATCTCTTTGTTGAACTCAAACAGCTCATCCAGGCCATCCCAGTAATCGGAGATGATGGGGGTACCGCAGGCAGCGGCTTCAAAAAGCCGAACGCTGGGCGAGTAGCCGGCCTTGATCATATCGGCGCGGGTGATGTTCTGGGTGAAGCGCTGTTGGTTGTAGAACTTCCGGTGCTCGGCGGGCGGCAGGTGGTGGATGTACTCACAGTTCTCGGGCCACTGAATGGTCTCAGGGTACTGCGGACCGGCCACTACGAAGGAGCCCAGGGGCCACTCCCGGGCGGCATCCAGCATCAGTTTCTCCAATGGCGGCTGACGGTCATCTGAGTACGTGCCCAGATAGCCCAAGTCCCATACCTTCTCTTCCTGCGGCTCGGGGAAGTACAGCTCCGGATCAAAGGAGCAGTACAGTGGCCGGGCCATAGGCGACCCGAATTCCTTCTCCAGTTTCTCCAGCGTAGGTCCGCCAGTGAACGACAAGTACATGTCATACTGCGGAATGAGGCGCGGATGCAGGTACTCGTAGTCTTCGCGGGCCAGCTTGGCTAGGGTCACCGGCGTATCGATGTCATAGAAACCGGTTACGCCCTGCGCGGTCTGAATAGCCCATTCGCCCACGGCTACGCCTTCGGGTACGTAGGAGCCTACCAGCACGAAATCAGCGGTACGCACCTGCTCCGTGAAGCGGGCCTGCAGATCATCGAGCGACTGGTACAACTCGGTCTGGCAGTATTCAGGATTGGGTAAATCACGGTTTGAGGCGTACCACGGCACATCGCGCTCCAGGAACAGGATGTGGTGGCCCCGGTTACGCAACTCGCGCACCAAACCTCTAAACGTGGTGGCGTGCCCATTGCCCCAACTAGAGGTGATGGACAAGCCCAGAATGACTATGTTTAATGGTTTTTGACTCATATTTTTAGACACAAGTATCAGGTATCAAGTAGCACGACTTTTCTCGCTGGCGCGAGCTTGCAGCTCGTGTCCGCACGTATTGCTGGAAACATTTGATGCACTCACCCTTGTCATCCTGAAAGGACCTTGTGGGCGAACTAGAAAGGCATTAAAGAAACGCTACTACCGTTTGCTCACAAGGTCCTTTCAGGATGACAAAAAGGTAAACTAGAATGCGTGCGGACACGAGCTGCAAGCTCGCGCCAGCGGATTTGACATTTTCCGTTCTGGGGCTATTTTCTGTAAAACAGCCCCAGAACGGAAATCAGGTTAAGACACCAAAGCGTCTGCCGAGGAAGGAGCAGCCGTAGTGGTGCGTGGAGTGGTCAAAAGCAGTTGCTCCAGTTCATCGGCGCGGTGACCGTAGGTGTGCTTGGCCAGTACTTTCCGGTAAGCAGCTTCGCCGATGGCCTTGGCGCGTTCGGGCGTTAAACCTTGCAGTAGCGTGGCTACTTCGACACCGTCTTTGGCCACCAAGATTTCAGTTTCCGGCTCAAAGAAGAAGTCAATGCCTTCCCAGTAATCGGTGATGATACAGGCGCCGGCACCGGCGGCTTCAAAGACGCGGGTGGCCGGGGAGAAACCGTAGCGGGCCATGCTCTCGCGGCTGATGTTCAACACCGCCTTGGGCGTGCAGTTGAAGGCGTTGTGCTCTTTGGTGTACACGTGCCCGATGTAGTTCACGTTTGCGCTCATGGGTTTATCGCCCCAGCCACTGCCGCCTATGATAAACTGTTGCTCAGGCAGTTGAGCGGCTACGTCCAGGAAGAACTGCTCTACGCGGGCTTCGCGGTCGGGCAGGCGGTTGCCTAAGAACGCGAGGTCGCATTGGAAACGGTCTTCGGGTTCTACTGGGTAGTGGGTGGCGGTGTCTAGGGCGTTATAAATTGGCACACATTTTTTCGCTCCTAATTTGGCGTACGCGTTGATGACGGGGTCACCGCCGCCGTAGGTCAGAATGAGGTCATATTGCGGAATATGGACTCTAAACGGATCGGCGGGATCACTTTCCACGCGGTCCAGGGTGGCGGGCGCGTCTACGTCCCAGAAAATCACGAGGCGGTTCTCAGATTGTAGTTTCAGCACTTCGGCCTCCAGCAACTCGTCAAACACGCCCACGCCGCTGGCTTTTACCACCACATCGGCCGAGGTGGCGTCTTCCAGAGCTTTGTACACGGCTTCCTCGGTGGCCGGATACACCACTACTTTGGCGTACTCGGGATCGGGAATGTCGCGGTTTTCCTGGCGCTGATAGGCATCGGGTTCATAGAAGGTCACCTGGTGGCCGCGCGCGTGCAGGGCCCGCACGATGCCGCGGTAATAGGTGGCGGCGCCGTTCCAGTACGCTGATACTAAGCTTGATCCGAAGAAGGCGATGTTGAGTTTTTTATTCTGCATATGCCACAGAGGAGTTAGTTTTTACATGGATTTTCTCGGGCGCGATGCCCAACTCGGCGCAGATGGCCTCCAGTTCGTTCACGCGGTGCGCGCAGGAGTGCTTCTGCTGGATGGTGTTGAGACCGTGGGCCACCATTTCCTGGGTGCTTTGCTGGTTCTGCAACACGTTTTGGAGGTGTTTTTTCATTTCCTCGCCGTTTCTGGCCACCAGGAAATCCTGGCCCGGGGTGAACAGGTTTTCAGCGTCTTCCCAAGGCGCGGTGATGAGCGGAATGCCGCAAGCCAGCGCCTCAAACGGACGAATGGTAGGAATGCCCGGCAGCGCCTCTACGTACGGTCTGCGCGGCACGTGCACGGTCACTTTGTACTTGGCGAATTCTTCCGGCGCCTTGTAGTTGGGCAACCAGCCGCCGTACTCAATGCCCGCTTCTTTCAACGATTTAATGGCGTGGTCTGGGTAGCGTACCCCGTACACTTTGGCTTTCAGGCCGAGTTCTTTCACGGGGTTGAGCAGGAACTCATGCAGTTCGGCAGTACGCTCTTCGTCGCCCCAGTTGCCTATCCACACCAGGTCGCCTTCTGTTTCAGCCGAAGTATGCGGGTAGAAAACGCGGGTATCGGCGGCCTCGTGCCAGGTCCAGG
Source organism: Sabulibacter ruber (assembly GCF_017355955.1). Taxonomy (GTDB): domain Bacteria; phylum Bacteroidota; class Bacteroidia; order Cytophagales; family Hymenobacteraceae; genus Nibribacter; species Nibribacter ruber_A. The sequence goes on from NZ_JAFFID010000004.1 coordinate 378,611, forward strand.
CTTTCTGGGCCCAGCCTTGTTTGAGGTACAGTTCTTTAATCACGTTCCCGAAGGCTAGCACCCCATCATAATGCGTAAGATCATAGGCGGCCATGCTCTCGCGCTCGGTTACAGCGCGGTGGTGGGTGTCATGGAAGAGCAGGCGGTAGTTGCTTTTGGTGCGGTGCTCGCCCACGCGGCGTACCAACTCGTGCTCGCTCCACTCGTGCACCAGTACCAGATCGGCCCCGGCCAGCACCTCGTCTAAATTGAGCGATGCCAGCTCGTAGAAGTTGGTTTCCAGCCCCGGATAATATTGGTGCAGTTCCTCCAGTTTCTGCTCGCCGTACTGCTCCAGCAGGTTGCTGAGGCTCCAGCCGTTCTTTGGCTCGTAGACCTGCACCTCGTGGTCCCGGCTTTTCAGTTCCTGCACAATGCCGCGCAGGAAGTGGGCATTGCCGTGGTTCCAGTCTGAGAGCAGGGAGTGATAGAATAATACAAGTTTCATAGCTTTTGGTTAGATGCTAGTAGTTGGATGTTAGATACTAGACTAATTTCATTCTTACTTATTTCCTGGTTCAAGTCTGTGACTTGGACCTATCATGGCGGCAGTTTGTAACTGCCGTGTGGCATTAGCCGCAAACAACATTAGCCGATATTCCCCCTTTGAAGGGGGTGAAGGGGGATGTTTACACCTGCTGAACACACATTGCTGATGTTTTTTCTTGCAAGATTCTCCGCAGATGTAAACACCCCTCTTTATCTCCCCTCAAGGGGAGAATCTGCTTTTTACAATGTCTCCACTTGATTAGGCGCTTTGGCTTTCACGCGGTTGGGTAAGGTAGCGTAGGCTTGCAGGTATTCCTGGGCCATGAGCGCGGTGGTGTAATCCTGGGCTTTTTTCACCGCCCGGCAGGCCATGATGTTGCGCAGGAATTCATCTTCGATGAGTTTCTGGAGGAGGGTGGTCAATCCTTCTACATCATCGGTGTCTACGTAGTCGGCGGAGGTGCCCCAGATTTCTTTGAGGCTGTTGATTTTACCCAGTACAAGCGCGCAGCCCGAGAAAGCGGCTTCCAGAATAGACAACCCGAACGGCTCATACTTTGCAGGCAGTACGTACAACGACGCCCTGGAAAGCCAATCGGCTACTTCGCGCTGCGAGAGCTTGCCCAGGAAATGCACGTTCTTGAAAAGTTTGCTGTCGCCGGTGGCCGGGTGCACGGCATCGCCGGCGATGTAAATTGGCCAGTCCACGGCATCGGCTACCTGCGTGAGTAGAGCAATGTTTTTGGCTTCGTCCCACACCCGGCCCATGCTGAAGATGAAGGGCTCCTTGCGCCCAAAATGGAAAGCATGCGGGTCGCGGCCGTTGTTGATGACCTGCTTTTGGAAAAAGGTGCCGTAAACGGTTTCTGCTTCCTGGAGCATGGCCTCGGTGGGCGCAATCACCAAATCAGCGGCGTGCAACCCATCGCGCACGCGCTCATAATAGTAATGCCTGTCCGCCGGGGCGTTCTCGCCTTTCATGGCGCGCCACCAGGTCTGCACGCAGGAATGGATGACCATGAGCACCGGTTTGTTCCAGGGCAAATGGCCGTGGCAGAAGTTGTTCAGGTGGATGAGGTCTGGGTTGAGCTGTTCGTTCAGTTCCAGCAGCCACTGACCCGCCAGGTCTACTTCGGTCCAAGGATTGTCCATCCACTCCAGCTGATATTCACTTTCGTACACGGTCACGTTGGTGAGGGCCGCCAGTTCCTGCCGTTGCTGCAGGGTGATGGCCGCGCCCATAGTAGCCAGGTAAAAGTGCACGTTATAAGGCGCCATGGCGCGGATGAGCTCTAGACTGTAGGTCCAGACGCCGCCCACGCTGTCGGTGGTCATGAGTACGCGCCGATGCGGTTTATCTACCATAAATCTTGTCCAGTACTTCTGCTACTTTCACAAACTGCTCGGCTTCTGCGCTGAATTTCTCGCCATTGGCGACGCGCTGCGCCCATTCCACCCCGGCCCGTCCGCCCCAGGCATCTGGCGGCGAAACCAGGGTCTCGGTTTGGGTGCCCCAGAATCGCTCAGCCACGAAGTCATAGAAAGAGCCGTTCACGTTTTTGAAGGCTACCCCGCCTTTGGTGCCGTAGAAGGTAGCACTGATTATGGCTTCCTGTCCGGCAGGCAAGTTCCAGGAGCAGGTCAACTGCACGTGCGGACCAGTCGCTAACTGGATGCTGGCGGTGGCGTAGTCTTCCACGGTATCTGAGGAAGAAGTCAGGCGTTTGCCTTTGGAGAAGAGGCTGCTGGTTACGGTTTCCACTTCGGGAAAGTCTAAGGTCCAGAGTGCCAAATCCACCAGGTGCACGCCCAGGTCAATCACGCAGCCGCCGCCGGAGAGTTTCGGGTCATAGAACCAAGGTTTGTCCGGGCCATAGGCGTTATGGAACACCAGTTCAACGCCGTAGATATCGCCCAGTTCGCCTGATTTTATTAGGTCGTAGACTTTGCGCATGGCCACGGTGCTGCGGTAGGAGAGGTCTACGCCTAAGAGCGTATCGGCTTTGCGGGCCGCTTCCACTACCCGCCGCGTTTCCTCCGCGAATCGACCCAAGGGTTTCTGGCAGAAAACGGCTTTTCCGCTTTCCAAGGCCTGAATGGATTGGTCGGCGTGGAATGCGCTAGGAGTGGCGATGACTACACCGTCTATTTCATCAGTTAGTAAGTCTTCAATAGTGTTGCCCACTTTGGCGGCCGGAGCGGTTTTCTGTGCTTCCTCCACGTTTTGCGGTGCCGGGTCCACCACGGCGGCTACCTCAGCTACGCCGGCATTGGCGATGGCTTCCATGCGGTTCCGGCCAATCCAGCCGATGCCCAGGAAACCTAATTTCAAGGTATCTGTGGAAGCAACGGTGGGGGCTGCTGCTTCTAGGGTGGGTTCTAGTAAAGTGTCTTCAGCCATAGGTTGAAAGGGTTTGTTTCCAAGTTGTTCAGCTTCTTTGTAGAAGCAAAAGGTTTCCCACCTGTTTTATAGAAAATAGGTGGGAAACAGGTTTGTTGTGGTTGTAGGGACAGGTCGCGACCTGTCCTAAACGGTTGTTCGATGCAGTATCGGTTACCTGTTGCGTTGAATTTTGATTCAATGCGCGGGGAAACGGGTAGGACAGGTCGCGACCTGTCCGTACGCATCATCATCAGGCGTATTCTACATCGTCACAATCGCCTTCATGAAGCCGTCCGGACGGTCTGTTAAGGCGGCGAACGCCTCGTCCATTTTCTCCAGCGGGAAGGTGTGGGTGTAGAGCATTTCGGGTTTGAGGCGACCGCTTTCCACGGCTTTCACGGCTTCTTTGATGCCGTCCAGGTACATCTGTGGGTCGCGTTCGTGGGCGTTGATGACGTCCAGGCCGCGCCAGTTCCAGAGCTGGATGTTCACCTGGCGCATGCCGTCTTGGTGGAAACCGGCAATGATGAGGCGGCCACGCTCTTTGCATAACTCGCCAGCCAGGTTCAGAGGCCATTCTTTGCCGGTGCACTCAATCACACGGTCGCAGAAAACCTCGCCGGTGAGTTCTTTCACGCGCTCAATGATTTTGTAGTGGTCATCCATGGGGATGATTTCATCGGCGCCGCACTGCTGGGCGATGTCCAGAGAGAACGGACGCTGGGAGATGGCAATAACCCTGGCGCCCGCCTCTTTGGCTAATTGTACGAGTAAAGCTCCCAGAAACCCGATGCCCAGAATGGCCACGGTCTGTCCGGCTTTGATGTCTGACCGCTTGAAGATGTTCATGGCGCAGCCCAAGGGCTCGCCGGGGAACGGTTTGCCCGCCAGTGACTCCGGCAACTTTACCACCGAAGTAGCCTCGGCTACATCATAGGCAGCATAGGAATTATAGGATAGGGCGGCTACGCGGTCGCCCACCTTCAGGTCTTTCACCTCGGCACCCACGGCTTCAATGATGCCCCAGCCTTCGTGGCCCGGATTGCCGGCCGGAATAGGGTAGGAGAACCACTCGCGGCCTTCCCACACGGGAATGTTGGAGGCGCACAGTCCGCAGCCTTCCAGCTTGATGCGCACTTGCGTGGCGCTTGGTTCTGGCAGAGCCACCTCCTGGATTTCTACTTGCTTAGGAGCGGTAATCACCGCCGAGGCCATGGTAGTGGCAGCGGCGGTGTCAAGGGTTTCTTGGAATAGGTCGGTTTGCATGATAGGGTATTAAGCTACTGCTACGTTATCGGTTTCTTGTTCCACAGCCACGGGAGCTTTGAGCGACACTTCAATGCCTCTTGTCTCGCACAGCCACTGGTAGAGTTTGGCCACGCCTTCGGCCACACTGTTTTTAGGGTACCAGCCGGTAGCTTCGTGGAACTTGCGGATGTCAGACACATAGTAGTGCTGGTCGCCGGGACGCCAGTCGCCGAAGCTCAGGTTCACTTTCTTGCCGCGGTAGGTGCCAATCAAATCCAGCAGTTCCAACAGACTGGTGGTGTTTTTCACGCCTCCGCCAATGTTGAAGGCTTGCCCCGAAAGGTCTTTCATGTTCTCCTGCGCCAGCAAAAACGCATCTACCAGGTCTTCCACAAACAGGATGTCGCGCACCTGCTTGCCGTCGCCGTAAATGCTGATGGCCTTGTTCTCAATGGCTCTGATGGCGAAGTGCGCCACCCAGCCCTGGTCTTCGTTGCCATACTGGTGCGGACCATAGATGCAGCTCATTCTAAACACCACAGCCGGAATGCCATAGGTTCTGGCGTAATCTACCACGTACTGGTCAGCAGCGCCTTTGGAGCAACCGTACGGACTATGGAAATCCAGCGGACGGGCCTCGGAAATACCGTTGGCTTTGATGTGCTTGTCTGAGGGGTTGTAGCGGGTACCGTTCGGGATGAAGCGCAGGTCTTCCAGGCCGCCGTACACTTTATTCGTAGACGTGAACACCAACGGCGGCGGGTTGTCCTGGGCTCTGATGGCTTCCAGCACGTTCACCACGCCCCGGGCGTTGATTTCAAAATCCTGAATGGGTCCGGTGAGCGAAGTAGTCACCGCTACCTGCGCCGCGAAATGGTACACCTCGTTGGCGTACTTCATCACACGTTTCACGGCCTGTAAATCCCGGATGTCGCCTACGTACACTTCCAGTTTCTCGCCGTAGTTCTGGTGCAGCCACTGCAGGTTACGCTCTACGCCGGTGCGGGAAAGGTTATCAAAAATGAGCACGCGCTTGCCTTGCTCCAGCAAGCGCTTGGCTAAGTTAGTGCCCACAAATCCGGCCCCGCCGGTTACTACGGAGTAGCGCTCCTGGTCAGAGAAATCTTCTTTGCGGCGGATGAAGTTGAACTTATCCAGCCCATCCAATCCGTTTTCAGCCCATAATCTGTAAAGCAGCTTTGGAGAGCCATCGGCGTTCTTCAGACCGAAGAACAAAGTACGGTTGTCCACGTGAAACTTGCCTTCAGCGTCCAGGTCGTGCAGGCTGTTCCAGTACACTTTGGTGACCGGGGCTTTGCACACTTTACGGAACTCCTGGAATTGCTTGAACTCATCGTGTTGCCAGGTAGAGAAACCGGCTTCGGTAATCCAGATTTCGGCTTTGATGTTGTTGCGGTCCAGCACCTCACGTACGCGCTGAATGTTGGCTTCCCAGCCTTCCCAATTTTGGTCAAAAACATCGGGGGACCCGTGAATGCCAACGGCGTCAATGTTTTCCAACACCCCACGGTTGTACATCAGTTGCAGCCAATTGGGGTCAATAGGACTCATACCACCAAGCACGGCTTTCTTGCCGTGCTGCTTGGCCACCTGGGCCGCCACGGCCATCATCTGGGAGAAGGTGTTCCAGTTCTGGTCTAAGGTATAGTCGTAGTGGGCAATGTTGTTGGGCTCGTTCCAGAGTTCTACCCACTCAAAGTGGGTGCCCAGGTCAACCAGTACCTCGTGCAGGAACTCTGCGAAGGCGTTAGGGTTTTGGGGCGGGGCTGAGGTCTTGGCGGTTACTCCTAGTTCGGAGGGTGTCTCCTGGAAACAAGGCAACACCTGCACCTGTTTGGCTAACGCCGGAATCAACCAGGCATACCACGCCTTGCCTTCCTCGGAGGTATAGGTTGCCCAGGAAATGCCGGTGCGCAGTTCCGTGACGCCAAGTTCTTTCATCTCCGCGAGGGATTTTTCCACGCGGGCGTGCTCACCAGGCTGGAACCATTGTACCAAGCCGATGGTGGGGGCGGCCAGGGGAGTATGTTTAGGTTGTGATTTAGCGGTTCTTGTCATACGGGTTTTAAGCTTCTTTTTGGGAAAACAAGTCAGAAACGCGGACTTACACGGTTAAGCCCCGTGCTGCTAACTCAGCGCTCGCCTCATTGACGCGGTCGTACGCAATCTGTCCCTCCAGCCAATCGGCCAGCTCAGTTAAACCGCTGTTGAATTCTACTTGTGGATAGAAGCCCAGCACCTCTTTGGCCAGGCTGATGTCTGCGTAGCAGTGGCGGATGTCGCCTACGCGGTACTTACCGGTAATCTCGGGAGTTAATTCCTGTTTTCCCATTACCTCGGCCAGACGCTCGCCAATTTCTTTGATGGTGTAATTGTTGCCGCTGCCCACGTTGAAAACCATTCCGGCCGCTTCTTCTTTCTCCATAGCCAGTCTGCAAGCCAACGCCACATCGCGCACGTGCACGAAATCACGCTGCTGGTTTCCGTCCTCAAAGATCATAGGAGCGTTGTTGTTCAGGAAACGCGAGGCGAAAATAGCCAGCACGCCGGTGTATGGGTTGGAAAGCGCCTGACGCGTGCCGTACACGTTGAAGAAGCGCATAGCCACCGTTGGGATGTTGTAGGCACGGCCTACCATGAGGCAAAGGCGCTCCTGGTCATATTTAGAAAGGGCGTATACCGAGGACAGGCAAGGAATCTTTGATTCGGGCGTAGCTACCGGGGTAAGCACTTCGCCTTTCTCGCTTTTCAGTTCCCAGTCGCCGGCTTTGAGTTGTTCCAGGCCACGCTCGGCGGCAATCACTTTTTCGCCGGTGGCGGAGGTATACAAGCCTTCGCCGTAGATGCTCATGCTGGAGGCCACTACCAATTTGCTTACCGGTTTCTCAATCAGGCACTCCAACAGCACAGCCGTGCCGATGTTGTTCACATCGGTGTATTCCTTGATCTCGTACATGCTCTGGCCCACACCCACCATGGCGGCGAAGTGGAACACAGCATCAACGCCTTCCAGGGCTTTCATTACCGCGGCTTTGTCGCGCACGTCGCCTACCTGCAGTTCTACCTCGGGGTGAAGGTACTCAGGGCGCTCGCAGTCTTTGCCGTGTACTTGTTCAGAAAGGTTATCCAGGGCGCGTACCTCATATCCGAAGTTGATCAGTTCATCTGCCAGGTGCGACCCAATGAAGCCTGCACCGCCGGTAATCAAGACTTTCTTTTTCATAGTTGTCAGTGGGTGTTATTTTAGGGGTTAGAAGGGCTGCGGAGGGAAGCGCACGTGACGTAGCTTAACCCGACGTGGCGCAGTTGCGACATGGTCGCGTGTACCTCGTCGGCGCTCAAGGCTCCGTACCCAATAGTTTCAGTAGTTTGGTTGAGAAAAGTATTCCCGGTGAAAGGAGTATGGTATGCTGATTCCCTGGCGGTAGTCTTCCCGATTCCAGATACCTTGCCCATTGAAGTTGCGGCAGAAATCTGAAAATGGGCACACGGTAGAACCATAGTAGATGATGCTGAGGAATCTATATATAGCTTTTTTGCTTTTTAATTCCCGAAACGTGGAAAAGCTACTTAGGGTTATGTTTCCAGGCAGTTCTTTGGATTTAGCCGGGCAACAAAGAAGCTTAAAATACAATGTACTGAACCGAGGCTAGAGAAGCTGAGTGATGGGTGTGTTTTGTATTATTGTAAGTTGATTCTTCTCTTGGTTGCTGAGTTTTGATTATGGCTATAACAGAATCAATGGTTTAAAGGGGTGTGTGAATTTGATAAGTAGTATTATTTTAATTGACTTCTGGAGCCAGATTGATAAATGAATAAAGCAGGAAAGAAAAAGAAGTGATAGAAGAAGATGCTGAAAAAAATTCAAGTAAGAAGAGAGCCAATACCTGTTTTGAGGCTGTTTTGGGGTAAAAGCCCAAAAAACAGCTTGTTCCTTGAGTAATTAGTAGTAGGCCTTCTTAGAGAGTGGTTAAGTACTGAACTTTTATAGGACAATCTCTTAAATAGGGACTTTTGAATGTTTAGAATAGGTACACACCATTTTAGTGAGCCAATATCCCTGGAAGAAGCCTAGTATTCTCAGTACCCAAGTCAGCGTGAGGTCTATGAGCCTTGTGTGATGGAGTAGGGGAGCGGAAAGGCCTTCCTGTATTTTCACCCCAAGGTATGCCAACAGTAGCGCCAAAATCAGCAAAGCCGCCACTCTTAAAAGTTTGTAGGCAATGACCTGCACTTCTCTTTCCAGAAGTAAAAAGAACTGGTGGGTGATCAAGGTGGAAAGAACCAGGTTACCGGAGATGACCACAAACAGGCCCTTGGGAAAGTTTTCTTCCAGGAGGTGCCCGTAGCCCTTCATGGCAGCTTCACCCTGGTAGGAAAAATTGGTTTTCAGGAAATAACTGAGGAAGAAGCAAAAGCCAGTCAGCACAGCCGTGGCAATTCCAAAAGAAACCAAGCGGGCTTTTCCCTGTTCTGTGAGCCGGATCATTCTTTAGAAAAGCGAAGGTGTTTCGGGGCTGTTTTCCAGAAAGCTGCCCCGAAACACCTTACAAGATATCGTCTCGTTTGTCTTCGGTGACGGTGAGCAGCACAGATTCTACGTTGCGCTCAGATTTCTCCAGGACTTTGAACTCGTACACGCCTTCTACCACTGTTTCGCCTATCTCCGGAATGCGGCCGTAGATCATGTTGAGGTAACCGCCCACGGTTTCGTAGTCTTCGCCCTCGGGTAACGGATAGGGTAAATCATCGTTGGCGTCCAGGATGGAGGCGGCGGTGCTCACCCGGTATTCAAAATCGCCCATTTTCTCTACCAGCGGTACTTCCTCGTCGTATTCGTCCTGAATCTCGCCTACCAGTTCTTCAATGATGTCTTCAATGGTCACGATACCAGAGGTACCGCCAAATTCATCTGACACCACGGCAATGTGCATGCGGTTGCGCTGGAAGTCTTTGAGCAAACGGCTGATTTTCTTGGTTTCGGGTACAAAGTAGGGTTGGCGCATGAGTTTTTCCAGGCTCACCTGCTCCCCGGCCCTTAGTACCACCAGCAAGTCTTTCACATACAGGATACCCACAATGTTGTCAATGGAGTCGCGGTAGACGGGCATACGGGTATAGCCCTCGTTGAAGACCACGTCAAAGATTTCCTGCTCAGTGGAGTCCAGGTCCAGGGCCACCAGTTTGGTACGGGGCACCATGATCTGCTTGACCATGCGCTCGTTGAACTCAAATACGTTCTCAATGAGCTCCTGCTGGCTGCCGCCAATCTCGCCGCTTTCGGCGCTTTGTTCAAAAAGGAGGCGTAATTCGTCGGCAGTGTGTACTTCAGAGCCGTGCATGGGCGTTATGCCCACCCGTTTCAGGATGAAATTGGAAAACCCGTTCAGAATCCAGATGAACGGCAACAGGACGTAATATACCAGCCGCAGCGGCAAGGCCACGGCCAGGGTAGTTGCCTCAGAGCGCTGGATAGCCAGGGATTTAGGGGCCAGCTCGCCAAATACTATGTGCAGGACGGTGATAACGGCAAAAGAAACCGGTAAGGCAATCTGGTGGGCCAACTCAGGATCAGCGGCCAGGTTCATGGCGTGCATGATTTCAATGATGATCTCAGACACTACGCCCTCGCCAATCCAGCCCAGCCCCAGGGAGGCCAGGGTGATTCCTAGTTGAGTAGCGGAAAGGTAAGCATCCAGGTGCCCGATCATGTGATGGGCTATTTTAGCAAGTTGGTTGCCGGCCTGAGCCCTAAGCTCAATCTGCGAGGCCCGCACTTTCACCAAAGCAAACTCAGCGGCCACAAAGAAACCATTCAGGGCAACCAACAGAATGGTAAGGAAGATGTTCAGGATCATAGTTCAGGGCGTCCTTTCAGGGGTAACAAAAGGTCGCTTGCATCAAATTTAAAGGTTTATCGGCACTATCAAAGAGATTATATTCGTTTCCTCTACGTGAACGGTGACAGAAAGTAAACCACCGCGGGCTTTGAAATACGCAGTCTTGGAGCGGGTTTATTCGGGTTTACGGGGTAATTGTATTAATTTAGCCCCTCTATATCAGAAGCTAAAAAAATCAAATGACTATAGTTTGGAAACGCGGTTGGGGATTGCTGCTGACCTTGTTCTTTTTCACGCTGGCGGCCCAGGCCCAGGTACTCAAACCTTCTACCTGGAGCCATGACGTATCTGCCACCGAGGTGAAAGTAGGCGAGGAGGTGGAACTGATCTTCAACGCTAAAATCATCCCGGATTGGTATCTCTACTCCTCTGACTTTGACCCCGACCTGGGACCAATTGTGACCACGTTCACGTTCCAGAAGCACCCTTCCTACGCGTTGGTGGGCAAAATCAAACCCGTGAACCCCAAGAAAAAGTTTGACCAGACCTGGGGCGGCGAGTATACCTATTTCACCAAAACTGCTCAGTTCCGGCAACGGATCAAGGTACTGCAGCCTACGTTGGTAGTGAAAGGAAGCTACGAGTACCAGGTGTGCTCTGAGGTGAACGGCCAGTGTATTCCCGGCGAGGGCGAGTTCAATTTCACCCAGATTAAGGTGTTGCCCGGCGCGGCGGCTCCAGCTCCTTCACCGGCCCAGGGTCAGGGGACAAACAACGGCGGCGGGGCTGCTCCGGCCCCCGGAGCCTCTAACCCCGACCAGATTGGTGCCGCCAACACGCCTACAGCAGCAGATCCGGCTTCCACCAACACCGCCGCCCTCACCGCCGATACCTCGCTCCTGAGCGACAATACCCAAGTGACCGCCTTCCCGGAGGCGGCTGACAGCGGCAAAACTTCTGTTGCCACTACACCGCAAACCCAGGCAAGCATTGCGGCTACTTCTGCCGCGGCCGGTTCCACCGCTCCCGTGGGGCTTTGGGAGTTCATGGTAGGGGCGTTCCTCTCGGGTTTGCTGGCCCTGCTGACTCCTTGCGTTTTCCCTATGATTCCCATGACGGTGACCTTTTTCACCGGCGGCAGTGCTTCGCGGGTGAGCGGCATCATCAAAGCCTTGGTTTACGGGTTGTCTATTATAGCCTTTTATACTCTCATCGGTACGCTGGTAGCCAAACTGGCGGGTCCGGAGGTAGCAAACTTCCTGAGCACCCACTGGTTCCCGAACCTGCTGTTCTTTGTGGTGTTCCTGCTGTTTGCCATGTCTTTTCTGGGCATGTTTGAGATTACGCTGCCGCACTGGCTGGTAAATAAAGCCGATGCCCAGGCCGATAAAGGTGGTTATTACGGTGTGTTCTTCATGGCCATTACGCTGGTGCTGGTATCGTTTTCCTGCACCGGGCCCATTGTAGGTTCCCTCCTGGTAATGTCAGCGGGAGGGGAGACCCTGAAGCCAATTGCGGGCATGTTCGCCTATTCCATGGCTTTTGCGCTGCCGTTTACCCTGTTCGCTATCTTCCCTAACTGGCTGAGCACCCTGCCCCGGTCAGGCGGCTGGTTGAATTCCGTGAAAGTGTGCCTGGGCTTTATTGAGCTGGCCTTGGCGTTGAAATTCCTGAGCATGGCCGATCAGGTGTACCACTGGCGCTTACTGGACCGCGAGATTTACCTGGCGCTGTGGATCGTGATTTTCACCCTGATGGGCTTTTACCTGCTGGGCAAACTAAAGTTCTCGCATGACTCAGACTTGCCATACCTTAGCGTGCCGCGTACCCTGTTTGCGGTGCTGGTGTTTGCGTTTGTGGTGTACTTAGTGCCGGGCTTGTTTGGGGCTCCCTTGAAAGCTTTGGCTGGTTATTTGCCGCCGCAATCTACCCAGGATTTTGACGTGTCTGCTTTGGCCAGAAACAACGGAGGAAGCAATGCTTCTACCGTTGCCAATACCCTGTGTGAGGTGCCCAAATACGCCAACCAATTACCGGCCATGCCGCATGGTTTGCAGGGGTACTATGATTTAGAGCAGGCCAAACGTTGTTCTGAGCAGCAAGGCAAACCGGTTCTGGTTGATTTCACCGGCCACGGATGCGTGAACTGCCGTAAAATGGAGGAAAGCGTATGGTCTCACCCCGAGGTGCTGAAACGATTGAAAGAGAACTTCATCATTGCCGGGCTGTACGTGGATGATCGGCAGGAGCTGCCCCAAAACGAGTGGTATACCAGCTCTTATGACGGGAAACAGAAAACTACCCTCGGGAAAAAGTACGCCGATTACCAGATCACCAAATTCAACGTGAACGCCCAGCCGTACTACGTTTTAATGGATGGAAACGAGAATGTTCTGGTGCCTCCGGTAGCCTACGAGCCCGATGTGCAGAAATTCATTCAGTTCCTGGATGCCGGGGTAGCCGCCTACAAAGCACGTAAGCAGCCGGTGATGTAAGATTGAGCTTCAGAAACTCCAATACCCTGCGGGCTTTTGTTTTGAGCGTGTTTCACAGGAAACAGCTTCAAAACAGAAGCCCGATTGCTTTTAACCAATGCCAATTCAGGGCAGATATGGACCCTAGTTTGAGGCCGTTTTCAGGAAATCAGCCCCGAAACGCTACTTCTCATAATACTTGTCCCGGAACTGCTGCTTTTGGGTTAAATACTCGGGGTGGTCTTTGGCCCGGAACCAGTACTCTTTGAACACGGCCGCCGCCTGGGCTTTTTCACTGGTGAGGGCATCGGCTTCCTGGGGTAGAACGGGGTTTCCCTTGTGGGCGCTGCCCGAAGAGTACGGGTAAGGAAGGCCTTCGTTCTGGGCTTCTGCTGAGGGTTCGTATTTGCGTCCGCCTTTGTGATTGGCGTAACGTCGGGCGCGGGTGAAACCCATCTGCAGAAACTTACGCGCCATGTCAGCACCCACAAAATCACCATCCGCCAGATACTTTTCAAACATGGCGTAAATAGTTTGGGCCGAGGCAGTGGCTACTTCTACGTTTTTGAACCGCCAGTGCGGGAGAATCTCGCTTTTATAGGGTTCCACCAGCAGCACGCCCTGTTCGCCCACGCCCACGCGGTACAGCTCGGGGTGTTCCCTGAAGTTGGTTTTCTTGAAATCTAAGGAATAATTGAAGCTATTTTTGGCCATACCCAAATGCAGTTGCGGAAAAGTACCTTCTGGCCCCATCTTTGCGTATGCCAGTTGAATCACCTTGTACTACTATGAAACGAACGCATCTGTTTCCGTTACCCCTGCTTCTGTTCCTCTCGGCGCTGCTCGCTACCTCCATGGTGTCCTGCGATACCACGCCCCGTGAACGGAAAGAACTGGCCTCCCGGGAGCTGGAAAAACTAGACGAGAAAGCCAACGCCGCCGCCACTAAAACCAAAGATGAACTGAAAGAGGCCGGACGTGCTCTTTCAAGGCAACGCGCTGAGCGGAAGTTGCGCGAGGCCCGTGGTCCGGTGGCCGGCAAACAGTCGCAAATGGAGCGGGAACTGCTGGGGGACTACCGCAACCTGTCCCAGGTCTCGCCGGATAGTCTGCGCGATGCCTACGTGTATTTCATGCAGCAGGTACGCGCCCGCAAAGACGTCTGGACCTCCGAGGACTGGGACTACGCTAACTCTATCTATAAGCGCCTTAACGACCGCGAGAAAGCCCTGCATGACGACATCATCCTGCGGCACGCCACCAAAATAAGAGCCCTGCAGGCCGAGTATGTGGCCCTGGAAAACCGCGCCGATCTGAAAGATTACCAGCGTATCAAGAAAGAGCAGGCGGGGCAGTAAGCCCTTTGGGAAGCAGGACCAAAAAACGTATCTTTCACCCACGATGAGGTAGAGAAGCCCTTTTCTCTACCTCATCTGTTTTTGACCTGTTTCCTTAAATCCAATGAAAAAACAATTCCTTTTCACGTGGTTTTGCTTATTGATGGTGCTCAGCAGTTGGGCGAAGCAGGCAAAGCCAGATTACAGTAAAATCACCCTGGTCATTCACGGCGGGGCGGGCACCATTACCCGCAAAAACATGACGCCAGAGAAAGAGAAGGCCTACCAGGAAGTGCTGAACCAGGCGCTGCAAACCGGTTACGCCGTGCTCAAGAAAGGCGGTTCCAGCCTGGATGCCGTGGAAGCCACGGTGCGGGTGATGGAAGACTCGCCGCTGTTCAACGCCGGAAAAGGAGCCGTTTTCACCAACGAAGGCAAAAACGAGCTGGATGCTGCCATTATGGACGGCAAAACCCTGAAAGCCGGAGCCATTGCCAGCGTAACCACTATCCGGAATCCTATCTCCACGGCCAGGGCGGTGATGGAGAAATCTGAGCATGTAATGATGATTGGCGCCGGGGCCGAGAAATTCGCGAAAGAGCAGGGGCAGGTGATTGTGGATCCATCTTACTTCCGCACCGAGACCCGCTACCAGCAACTGCAGAAAGCCAAAGCCAGCGAAAAAGTGAAGCTTGACCACTCAGATACCACCAGCAGCATAGTGCCCGGCGAAAACATCTTCACCGAAGGCAGAAAATTCGGGACCGTGGGAGCGGTGGCCCTGGATGCGTTCGGTAACCTGGCGGCGGCTACCTCCACGGGTGGTATGACGAACAAACGCTACGGCCGGGTAGGCGATGCGCCCATTATTGGTGCAGGAACCTACGCCGATAACAACACCTGCGCTGTCTCGGCTACTGGGCACGGCGAGTACTTCATCCGGGCAGTGGTGGCGTATGACATTGCCGCTGTCATGAAATACAAAGGTGCCTCCGTAAAGAAAGCCGCCGATGATGTAGTGATGGACAAGCTGGTAAAGTTTGGCGGCGAAGGCGGCGTGATTGCCCTGGACAAAAACGGAAACTTTGCCATGCCTTTCAACTCAGAGGGCATGTACCGGGGCTATATCAACAACAAGAAAAGCGAAGTACTGATTTATAAAGACTAAGCAGCTACTCTGTTTTAGGATTGAATTCTGCAAAAGAGGCCGGAAACGTTTCCGGCCTCTTTTGTTTTACGCGGGCTGATTTAATTCATAACACGACTCAGATCTATTTACTAGTATTTAATATTCAATATTTTTGATATTTAAGTGATTTGTTGTATTTATTTGCTCAATTTTTGTATTATTGTTTCTGTTCTAGTGATTTACAATCCCTTGTTTTAGTAGTCTTTTCTTTTGCATGAGAAGTTTCTTCTATGTTCTTGCCCTTTTGTTTTCTGTCGGGATGGTCAGCTTTCCTTCAGGTTGTTCCTCGCAGAAAAAAGTAGCATATGAATCTTACACAGGTAACCGGTTGTCCTGGGGAAATGGGGGAGGCGTTGGCGGAAAGGTAACCGAATATGTGCTGTTGCCCAACGGGCAACTGTTCCAGAAAGAGCCTTTCACCAAGCAAGTGAAGGAACTTGCCAGCGTGAGCGAGAAAGAGGCCGCCAGGATGTTTCAACAAGCAACCGAACTAGACCTGTCCTTTAAGCATCCAGGTAATGTGTACCAATTCATAAAGTTGGGTGAGGAGTCAAATCCAGGCAAAGAAGCTGTGTGGGGCAGCCATCAGTTTACGCCCCCAACTGAAGTGCAGGCACTTTACCGCCAATTACAGGCATTGGTTCAGAAATAAAATCATCAAACCTCTATCCTATACCCTATGCATCCAAAATTTACCAGAAAAGCAGCCATAGCGGTTTTCTTTTGCTTTGCCCAGGTGCCACTAAGCTGGGGGCAGGGGAAACCGAACGCTTCCATTTTGCCCCAGCCGGTTGGTGTCGCTTCTGTAGGGGTGGCAAACACCCATACAGCCCTGCAGCAGGGGCCAGCAACGCCAGAGGGGATAGAGGTGATCAGAGAGAAGAAATCTAAGCTTCCGGTGTTTATCAAAGGGAAAATAAACCAGAAAGGACAACAGAACGCCCGTAAAGCTACTTCTCCCCAGGAAGCAGGTTTTTCCTACCTCAGAGAACTGAAGGCCACCCTGCAGATTGTAGAGCCCAACCAGGAATTTGCGGTAGCCAGTCTGGAGACCGATGCACTGCAGCAAACCCACCTAAAGATGCAGCAAAAGTACCGGGGGGTGCCGGTGTACGGCGGGGAAGTGTTCCTGCATGCTCAGGACAACCAGGTGTCTCTGCTAAATGGTCAGTATTTCCCAACTCCTTCGCTGGTAAGTGTGATCCCCACGGTGTCTGAGCAAGCAGCTATCAAGACTGCGTTGGCAGCGGTGAGCGTTAGCCCCTTGAAAGCTCACGGCAGAAACGCGAACTCTCTCTTCGGGAGGAAGGAATCCTTTGCGGAGTTGGTGATCTATCATCCTAAACGTGATCCCAAAGCAGAGCGGCTAACCTGGCACGTGACCGTACAGCCCGATCTGCTCCACCGGTGGGAGTATTTCGTGGATGCCCAGAGCGGTGCCGTATTGCACAAGTACAACCATCTTTGTTCAATTGACGGGCCTAAAACGGCTTCGGCCAAAGACTTGAACAACGTAAGTCAGTCGTTGAACACCTACCAGAAAGGAAACACCTATTACCTGTTGGATGCGGTTCGGCCCATGTTCAACAGTACGCAGTCTTCGCTGCCCGATACCGGAGTGGGAGTCATTTATACTCTGGACCTGCAAGACAAAGCCTATGGCAGTGAAGAGGCAACCATGTACTATGTCACCTCTGAAGATAACGCCTGGAGTAGCGCCTCTTCCGTTTCTGCGCATTACAACGCCGGCATCGCTTATGAGTACTTCAGGACAAAACACGGCCGCAACGCCATTGACGGAAAAGGAGGGTCCATTGTCTCCATTATCAACGTGAAAGACGAGGAAGGAGAGCTGATGGACAATGCTTTCTGGAACGGAAATTTCATTTTGTACGGCAACGGAGACACTTCTTTCAAACCCCTGGCGGGCGCTTTAGACGTGGCAGGGCACGAGCTAACCCACGGAGTCATTCAATACACCGCTAACCTGGAGTACCAAGACGAGTCTGGAGCAATCAATGAATCCATGGCCGATGTCTTTGGTGTTCTCATTGAAGGCAAGAACTGGCTTGTAGGGGAAGATATCGTAAAACGTACTGCGTATCCTTCGGGGGCGCTCAGGAGCATGCAGGACCCGCATAACGGCGGAACCAGCCTTGCCGACTTTAACCAAGGGTATCAGCCCGCCCACGTCAGCGAAATGTATGACGGGGAGGAAGATGACGGCGGGGTGCACGTGAACAGCGGTATTCCAAACCGAGCCTTCTATTTATTCGCCACTGCTACAGGCATGGACAAAGAAAAAGCCGGACGGGTTTATTACCGCGCGCTTACCCGCTACCTGACCAGATATTCGCAGTTTACTGACCTGAGATATGCGGTGATACAAGCTGCCATAGATCTATACGGAGCTAACTCAGGTGCGGTAACTGCTGCCAGAAATGCTTTTACTTCGGTTGGGATTGTAGAACCAGCCACAGGCCCAACGGAGGATGGTTATCTCACCCATCTGCCTGAGAATCCTGGGGCCGATTTCGTTCTGTTTGTGAATACCCAGGATAACACCCTCCAAAACGCAAACCTTGCCAATAGAACTGCCACCATCCTTACCAATACGCAGTTAAAAGGGAAGCCCAGCGTGACGGATAATGGAACCGTAGCCTACTTTGTGGCCCAGAATGGCACTATCAAGGCGGTGAATCTACAAGGCAGCGTCAATGAGCGCACTATTGACAACCGTACCATCTGGGATAACGTGGCAGTATCTAAAGACGGAACCAAATTAGCGGCGGTTAAGTCAACGGAGGAGCCTTTGGTATACATCCTAAACATCGCCAGAAACCAATGGTCTACGGTAGAAATTAAGAATAACGTTCCCCTGTATGACGAGGAGGAGATTCTGGATATCCATAGCTTGGAGTGGGATTACACCGGCGAGAAGATTCTGTTCGATGCCTTGTACTCCTATGAAGAGGAAGACGAGGAAAAGGAATTCTGGAACATTGGATTAGCAGAGGTTTGGCAAAGAGAGGCTGATAACGCTGCCAATGGCGAGGTGCAAAAGTTTGTTCACTTTAGTTCAGACGTGATCAACCCGTCTTTCTCCAAGAACTCTCCGCATATAGTCACTTTTGATTACATCGGTAGAAATCCGCAGGATCCCTCAGAAGTCTCCTACATTCTGGTGACTATGAACCTGAAGACCTTGGTGTATAGATCTGTCTTTTCAAATGGCGTGATGAACTATCCTTCCTTTAATAGAAAGGATGATCGGGTTGTTTTTAGCGCGAAATCTGCGAACGGGGCCTCTTTTGTGACTGGAGTCCTGCCCATGGCTGAAGACAAACTCCTGGCCAATGGAGATGCCACCGGTTTGATTGGGGATTCAAAGTGGGCTGTTTGGTACGCCCAGGGAACCCGTAATATCTTAGGTTCTGAAGAGGACATAGCCGATAAAGTGAAGGCTTTAGCTTACCCCAATCCGTTCACTGATGTGTTGTCATTCAGCTTTGAGTACAAAGGGAAAGGACCTGTCTCCATTCAGATAGTCAACATTCTAGGTCAGGAATGCAAGCAATTCTTGTACAACCAAGCTTCTATGGGCATGAATGTGAAAACCCTGCCGCTGCAGGATCTACCTTCCGGTCCTTACATCTTGCGCCTGACCAACGGGAATGTGACTTCAAGTTACCAGCTTGTTAAGAGATAGTTTTTGTAATTTAGCACATATAGAAGAGCCCTGCCAGGATTTACTGGCAGGGCTCTTTTTTTAAAAAGTTTGGTAAGCTAGTGTTGAAGATACTCAAACGAAGAGAACCCTATAAGGCAGTTGTTAGAGTAACCTCATGAAAATGCATTTTAGCTAGAGACTCCGTCTTAAAAGGTAAAAAATGAAAGGTCGGGAGAAACATTACGCAAAGCAACTGCAGGAACTCTTGGGAATAGTCAATTTAGGAGCGAACTTTGTGGGGGAACACACGCGTTAGCGCATAGCAGCGTTAATCAGGGACATACATCATAAAAAGTGAATACATGAAGCCAAGAAGCATTACCCGCTCCTTTCTGCTTTTCCTGCTATTGTGCACCTTTACGGGCCAGGCACAGGACATGATTCAGACCCGTCTGGGGTACAACTATTTAGATAAGTTTGAATTTACAGATGAGTGGCAGTATCTCACTACTGACATGTATTTGTTTAACCCGGGGCAATTCTCCAGGGTGATCAATGAACTGGAGCAGGGCACCACCAAGGCCCGCCGGCGTGATTATATCAACCTGGAGTCTCTGTTTATCTCGGCGCAGCTGAAAAACGCCAAACTTTTTGGGCAGGAACCGGTAGTGTACCCACTGTACAACTTCGCCATTGAGCCCGCCAATGACAAAAAGAACTACACTTCCCGGATCTCGGACAACATTGACGCCATCCGGATCATAGATAAATTACCGCTGGCCGCCGATGAGCGGAACATAGACGCTACCGTGGAGGCCAAGCTGTTCACCTCAGACAGCCGCGAGCTGTTCTTCAATATCATCGCCAACCAGCTCACCAATATTGCCAAGCAGGTAACCCCGCAGGCCGCCATGCTTTCACTGGTGGGCGAGTTCGGGAACCTGATCAGGAACTCGGCGCAACGCAAAGAATATAAATTCAGCTCCACCATCAGGCTGTACGAAGGCCAGAACTTTGATACCCGGCTTCACTCGGTGCGGGTGTATGTTTTTGTGCCATCGTTCGCCAAGATCCCGGCCTTGCGCACCATGAGGCTGACGGAACTGCTCAGCAACAGCCCGCAAGGCTTTGAGCGGCAGAAACTGGAAGCCGCGCTCAACTACAAAGACTACCCGGTGCTGGTGGTAGCCAACTACAAGTCACTGTACCGCATGGATGCGCTCTCGGGCAGCGAGATCACCTCAGAAACCATTGAGAAACGCCGCATTAGAATAGAGCAGGCCTTCACTGCTGGGTTGGTCACCGAGGATGCCTACAAGCAGGAAAAGCTGTTTGTGGAGTTTTTGCGCAATTTCTCTGACCTGAAACAGAACCTGAACAACTACCGCCTCAACTATAAAAACAACAGCCCAGAGGCCAACGCCAAAACCCTGTTCGCGGTGGTGCAGGACTACAAGCGCCTGAAAACCCTGGCCAACCAGCGCGATAATGAGTTTTCCCGCAACCACACGTACCAGCGGGTGTTCAAAGGTGAATATGCCTCCATTCTGGCCTCCGCCGACAATTACATGGAGTCTGATTTTAACCTGAAAAACGGAAAAGAGCTCGTAAACACGGTTCTGGATCTGGAGCAGGAGCAGGCCCGGGCCTATTCAGTGGCGCAACGCGAGCAGTACCTGAACAAGATTTACGCGGTGGAACTGCCTAACCCCGAGTTCCTTGCCAGTACGCTGGAAGGCGAAGGTATCAAGCGCCACCTCAACCGCCTGGAATCGGCACAGTTCAATGATGTGTACGCCAAAGAAGTGTCGCGCCTGCGCGATGCCCCGCCTACCGAGGAAAACATCGCTTTCCGGAACAACCTGCTGGACAAAGCCAATTCTACCAAGTGCCGGAGCTGCCGCGAGGAAGTGAAACTGGCCGCCCGCCTGTTCAACCAACGTCTGGAAGAGCAGCAACTGGAAAAGGAGAAAGCCCGCTTACAGGATCTGAACCAGCAAATAGAGCGCAAGGTGATTGCCTACCTGAAACAGGACGATTGCATGGAAAACGCCTTCAAGACGCAATACCCCGCGGAGTCTCTTCCAGAATACGTGCAGCGCCTCTATGAGAAGAAATTGGAACTGAAGAAACACGTGGGCGAACTGGATGCCCTGTACAAGGCCTCTCCTAAGGATTTGAAGCTGGAGGCTCTACGGGACCATAACCAACGGCTCAGCGGGTTCATCCAGCGCCTGGACCAGGGCTACGCCGATATCTGCGCCGCCGAGAAAAACCTCTGTGGTTGCCAATAGAGAGCTTCTTTTCAGCCTTATTCCTAAAAAACAGGCCTAAAATAAGAAAGCCGCTCCTGGCAAGGAGCGGCTTCTTTTTTGTATGATAAGGCAGGTTTGCTTACGCTAATTGGCCTTCTAATTTCTGAGCCAATACGTTTTTAGGAACAGCACCTACTTGTTTGTCTACCACTTGTCCGTTTTTGAAAACCAACAGGGTTGGAATGCTACGGATACCAAATTTGGCAGAAGTCTGTGGGTTGGAGTCAACGTCAACTTTACCAACTACCACACGGCCTTCGTATTCGCCAGCCAGTTCCTCAACCACCGGGCCTACCATGCGGCACGGTCCGCACCACTCTGCCCAGAAGTCTACAAGAACAGGTTTATCTGAATTGATGATCTCATCGAAGTTAGAATCGGTGATCTCGATTGCTTTATTTGCCATAATTGTCTGTTTATATAAGTATCATAAATGATGAAAGACCTAGTTCAAAAATAGAACCAAACCTTTAGATTAGTAAAACTAACGCATTTGTGTCAGGTTTGTCAATATCCTAAAGGATACCGAGAAGGAGTGTTCTGCTGCAACAGTTCTAAAAAACTAGTATATCTACTGATTCATTGGGAAAAGGTTGGGCCTGAGCCAGAAAGAAAAACATGTGACAGAATGGCGGTGCATTTCTGATGAGTTTACAAAGAAACTCCTTCAAATCTCAGCCTTGGCAGATGCTTCTTTGGTCGTACGGAGTGTTACCTCGGCCGGGGAAAGCAGCGTGAACAAATGCCGGTATGTCAATCCAAAGACCACCAGCCAACCCAGGTTCCAGGCATGCACCAAGGCCGGAGTGCCCAAAATTCCATCATAAGTCAGAAGTCCCATTTTCAGAACGTAATTGGCAAGCTTGTTCATTAAGACTGACTCAGCTAGCAAAGGGAGAACCAGAAAACCAGCGAAAACCAGAATCCGGTGTTTAGGCCGCAGCAGTTGCCAGGCGCGGATAAGCACCGGAAAAGTAAGCAGGAACACAATGGCCATCTCGGTACCCCAGGACATCACCGTCATAGAGGTTTTCTGAATGATTTGGCGCGTGATGAACGATTCATCGCCTTCCCGGTCCAGAACGGGCAGAATGCGGCCCAGCGGCAGATTAGCGAACAACAATGCCCAACCAAAAGCCTGGAGCCTGAGGGGCCTGCGGGAAGACATCAGAAAGAAAGCCACCCACATGAGCCCGTACGTAAGCAACGGTCCCGCAAGGGTGATCCAGGCAATGGTGACAGACTCCGGGCAGGAGGCGCATACTTCCCAACCCTCAAAATTCCGCTCCCCAAAACAGCCGCACAGCAGATAGCCTACCACAATATGAATCAGTTCGTGCAGTTCATGGCAAATGAAAAGGAGAGCCAGAAAGGCAATCACGTTCTTGAAGGTGAGGGAAAGGCGCATACAGGCGAACGGTGGATTCCTCTAAATATAGGAAAAGCAGCATAAAAGCAGCACAGAATACCAACTTGGTTTTCGCCTGGTTTTCTCAAAACTGCTCCAAAACAGAAAGCCCTACCATAGTATGTTCCATGGTAGGGCTTTCTGATATCGTGCTACTCTATACGTGCTTCTTGCTACTAATTAAATCAATTGACAGGTCGCTACTTCCAAATCTTTCACGTTGTTCAAGAACGCTTTCGGGTCAATGCGGTACTTGCGGCTGAACAACTCCACCGCCAAACGTTCCCCGGGCTCGGTGAGCACCAGTTCCAGTTTCTTCTGGCCAGGGCTGTTGATGGCGGCTTCTTCCAGGCGGTCAATGAGCATGGCGTTGATGTTGCGGATGTCAATGTCCATGCGCACGCCTTTCGCCATTTTGTCGGCTACATCGCTCAATAGCTGCATGGAAACGGGTTTCAGTTCCCATTGGTCCTCAGACTTGTAGCGCAACGTCACTTTGGCCCGGATGAACAGGTACATGCCCTCTTTGATGTACGGCGAGAACTTCACGAAATCCTCGCCAAACAGCGCCATACCCAGAGAAGACTCGTAATCTTCCAGCGAGAAGAGCATAAACGGATTGCCGTTTTTACCGGTGCGAACCACAATGTTGCTCACAATACCGGCCACGTTCACATCGCGGTTCTTGAACTCAGCGATGCGGTCCAGACTACAGGTACAGTAGGAATCGATCTCCAGCCTAAATTGATCAAGCGGGTGCCCAGAGAGGTAGAAACCAATCACTTCTTTCTCGCGGCGGAGCATCTCCGTCAAGGTCCAGGGCTGAACGTCTGGTACTTTTGGTAATGGCATGTCCACAGCTCCGCCACCCCCGAACAACGACTGCTGGGCAGCGTTTTTCTCCGCTTGGAACTGGTTCCCGAAGCGTACAGCCTTTTCAATCAGGTTGATGCTTTCGCCTTCCGGAGTTTCCAGGTACTGGGCGCGGTGGTAACGTTCAAACGAGTCAAAAGCTCCGGCCTGGGCTAAGCTTTCAAAGGTTTTCTTGTTCACGGCACGCAGGTTCACGCGCTTCGCGAAGTCAAAGATATCGGTGTACGGACCGTTTTTCTCGCGTTCCTCAATAATGGCTTCCACTGCGGCCTCGCCGGTTCCTTTCACGGCGCCCATCCCGAAACGGATTTGCCCTTGCTGGTTCACGTTGAACTGGTGGATGGATTCGTTCACATCGGGACCCAGTACCTGAATCTGCTGCTTGCGCGCCTCCTCAATAAAGAACGTCACCTTCTTGATGTCGTTCATGTTGTGAGTCAGCACGGCGGCCATGTACTCTGCCGGATAATGCGCCTTGAGGTAACCGGTCTGGTACGCCACTACGGAGTAAGCGGCGGAGTGTGAGCGGTTGAAGCCGTACTGCGCGAACTTCTCCATCACGTCAAACACCTCAGAGGCGTGCTTAGCCGGAATGTTATGAATCTCCTTGGCTCCGGCCACGAATTTCTCGCGCTCCTGGGCCATCTTCTTCATGTCCTTCTTACCCATGGCACGGCGCAGCAAGTCGGCGCCGCCCAGGGAGTAGCCCGCCAGTACCTGCGCCGTCTGCATAATCTGCTCCTGGTACACCATGATTCCGTAGGTGTTTTTCAGAAGCGGCTCCAGCAGGATGTGCGGGTATTCCACCTCTTCCTTGCCCTGCTTCCGGTTAATGAAGTTCGGGATGAACTGCATCGGGCCCGGACGGTACAAGGCGTTCATGGCAATCAAGTCCTCAATGTTGGTCGGCTTCAGGTCTTTGAGGTACATGCGCATCCCCTCAGACTCGAACTGGAACGTGCCGATGGTGTCACCGCGCTGGTAGAGGGCGTAGGTTTTCTCATCGTCCAGCGGAATGTTGTCAATGTCAATCTCCACGCCGTGGTTCCGCTTGATGAGCGCCATGGCGTCTTTCAGGATGGACAGGGTTTTCAGGCCCAAAAAGTCCATTTTCAACATGCCCGCGCTCTCAATCACCTTTCCGTCAAACTGCGTTACCAACAAGTCAGAGTCCTTTGAGGTAGACACCGGAATGTAGTTGGTGATGTCATCCGGCGCAATAATCACACCCGCCGCGTGAATACCGGTATTCCGTACCGAGCCTTCCAGTTTCTCAGCGAGCCGAAGGGTTTCGCCTTTCAGGTCGCTTTGCTCCCGGATGGAGGCGAGTTCCGGGGCTTCTATGAAGGCTTTGGCCAGGGTAGTGCCCGGCGCTTCCGGTACCATTTTGGCCAGTTCGTTGGCCTCCGCCAATGGTAAGTCCAGGGCACGCGCCACGTCTTTAATAGACGATTTGGCGGCCATGGTACCGAAGGTGATGATCTGGGCAACCTGCGTTTTGCCGTACTTGTCTACCACGTAGTCAATCACGCGCTGGCGGTTCACGTCATCAAAGTCAATATCAATATCGGGCATGGATACCCGCTCAGGGTTGAGGAAACGCTCAAACAGCAGCGAGTACTTGATGGGGTCAATGTTGGTAATCCCCACGCAGTACGCCACCGCTGAACCCGCCGCCGAACCCCGGCCTGGGCCCACGGCCACGCCCATGTCACGGCCTTTGTTGATGAAGTCCTGCACGATGAGGAAGTACCCAGCAAAACCCATGGTTTCAATGATGCCCAGCTCGTAGTTCAGGCGTTCCTCAATTTCAGGGGTGATTTCGCCGTAGCGTTTTTTGGCTCCTTCAAAGGTTAAGTGGCGCAGGAACAAATCGGCGGTGGGGTGCTCCGGAGGAAGCGGGAAGTTGGGCAACAGGATATCGCGCTGCAGCTTGGGCGGCGTGATCTTGTCTACAATCTCGTTGGTGTTGTCTACGGCAAAGGGCACGTCCTTGAACAGCTCGTTCATCTCGGCCTGAGACTTAAAGTAAAACTGGTCGTTCGGGAACCCGAAACGATCCGCCGGACGCGGTTTCTGCAGCTCTTCCTCAATGCGGTAGAGCATGCGGCGCACATTGTCGTCGTGGCTGTAAGATTTACGGATGTTGTCCAGAGTATCGTAAATCACCTCGCCCTGGCCAGACATTAAGCGGAAGTAGTTCGTACGGAAGTCACCCACCGGTACGCTCTGCTGCTCGCCGGTGTTCACGCACAGGAGAATGTCATGCGCGCTCCAGTCGGTTTGGTCTACGTAGTGCGAGTCGTTGGTACAGATCACCTTCACGTTGTACTTAATGGCCCACTTGAGCAGCACCTGGTTCACGTCTTCCTGGCTTTTGCCGGTGCCGTCAATGTTCATGAGGCCGTGGCGCTGGATCTCAATATAGAAATCCTCACCAAACACGTCCAGCCACCATTTCAGGAGTTTCTCGGCTTCTTCCTCGCCTTTCCAGAGAATAGCCTGCGGCAACTCAGCTCCGATACAGCAGCTAGTGGCAATGAGGCCCTTGTGGTATTTCAGGAGCAGTTCCTTGTCAATGCGCGGCCATTTGCTGTAAAGCCCGTCAATGTAGGAGTAAGAGCAGAGCTTGGCCAGATTCTGATAGCCTTCCTGGTCTTTGGCCAACAACAGTTGGTGGTGCCGCACGTCTTTCTGCTCCTTCGAGAAGGTCTTCTGAAAGCGGTCTTCCACCAGGTAAAACTCGCAGCCCACAATGGGTTTCACGTTGTACTTGTTGGCCTCGGCCACGAAGTTGAACGCCCCGAACATGTTGCCGTGGTCGGTCATGGCGACGGCTTTCATGCCATCGGCTTGCGCCTTTTTCATAAGCGCGCTGATGCTGGCGGCCCCGTCTAGCAACGAGTACTGGGTGTGGGTATGGAGGTGGGAAAAATCTGGCACGGTGTGGTAATTAAGAATTGGGAATTATGAATTAGGAATGACCGAAAAGCCAAGCCAAATCCCCGCCGAAACGGACTACGAAGATACAAAGAAAACACCGGAGATGGGCTGAAAAGTTGCCCCTGGAAATTTGATTTGGGCTTGTTTTCTGGAAATCAGGCGCTAAATGAGAAATGCGGAAAGTTGGGTAAAAAGCAGCTTTGCGGAGACTTTCAGATAAGCATTGGAAAGGGTGCGGGCATTAAGCGCCTGTGGCGTACCTTTGCACCGAATAACCTGTAGAACAATGCATTTTTCTTTTAATACCCCCCTTGACCGCTTCCGGACGGTTGCCGTTCTGGAAGGGATCTCTTACATCATCCTGTTGTTTATTGCTATGCCGTTGAAACGGATGGCAGGCATCCCTGAGGTGCAGAAATACGTGGGCTGGGCGCACGGAGTGTTGTTTATCCTTTTCGTTGCTCTGTTGGTACAGGTGTGGCTGAAATACAAATGGTCCTTTGGCAAAGTGGTGATGGCCTTTGTGGCCTCTCTGATTCCCTTCGGGACATTTGTGCTGGATAAAAAACTCGCAAGAGAAGAGCAAGCGCATTAGCAATTTCGGGGCTGTTTTCTGGAAATCAGCCCCGAAATACACTTCCTCAGGGTAAGCCTTTTACCAGGAGACGCCTCACGGTCTATTCTGATAGTTCTGATGCAGGAGCTCTTTCAGCTTTACAGGCAATAAACCTGAACAAAACCGAGGGTTCTGCTCGTACACGATTCTGGCTTTAACGGCAGAATTCCAATGGCAGAAACTTCCCCCGCACCTAAATCTTCCCGCCTGGGCGGCATGTTCCGGGCGCTCCAATACCGCAATTACCGGCTGTTTTTCATTGGGCAGAGCATTTCGCTCATCGGCACCTGGATGCAGCAGATTGCCATGAGCTGGCTCGTGTACCGCCTCACCGATTCGGTTTTCCTGCTGGGCATGGTGAGTTTCGCCAACCAGATTCCCTCTTTTCTGTTGGGGCCGTTTGCCGGGGTTATCTCAGACCGTTTTGACCGGCACCGCGTTCTCCTGCTCACGCAATTCCTGTTTCTGATTGAGGCCAGCACCCTGGCAACGTTGGTGCTCACCAATACCGTTACTATTTACTACATTCTGGGGTTGGGCGTGTTTGCGGGCATCGTGAACGCCTTTGACATGAGCGCGCGGCAGTCGTTTGTGGTGCAGTTGGTGGAGAAACGCGAGGACATGGGCAACGCCATCGCCCTGAATTCCTCTATGTTCAACATGGCGCGGTTGGTGGGCCCCTCGGTGGCCGGTGTGATCATTGCGGCCGTGGGAGAGGGCATGTGCTTCCTGCTGAACGCGATCAGTTACCTGGCGGTATTAACCTCGCTGCTTTTGATGCGGGTGCCGAAAACGGAGCGGAAAACGCAGGACACCGAGGTGCTGAAATCCCTGGGCGAGGGCTTCCGCTACGCCTTCGGTTTTTCGCCCATCCGCGATATCCTCATTCTCATTGCCACTCTTAGTTTGTTTGGAATGCCGTTTACGGTGCTCATGCCCGCCTTCGCCCGCGACGTGCTGCACGGCAACGCCAATACCCTGGGTCTGCTGATGGGTGCCTCCGGCGTTGGGGCGCTCCTAGGGGCCTTGTACCTGGCTTCCCGCAAAACCGTGGTAGGCCTGGCCCGGGTGATCGTGGTGGCGTCTGTGCTGTTCGGGATCGGGTTAATGGCCTTTGCCATTGCCAAAACCATGCTGTTTGCCATGGTGAGCATTTTTGTGGTGGGCTTGGGCATGATCCTGCGGATGGCTTCCAGCAACACCTTAATCCAGACCATTGTGGACGAAGACAAACGCGGCCGCGTGATGAGCTTTTACTCCATGGCCTTTATGGGGATGGCACCCATCGGGAGCTTGCTGGCGGGTTGGTTGGCGGAGCGCATCGGGATTATGTACACCTTGTTAGGCTGCGGGTTTATCTGCCTTCTAAGCATTATTCCGTTCGTGATCGGGTTGCCCCGCGCCCGGGCGTTGGTACGGCCTATCTACCAGCGGTTAGGCATTTTGCCGGAGATTGCCAATGGGTTGCAGACAGCGTCTGATCTTACCTCTCCGCCGGAGGGAGGGAAAATGTAGGGGAGGCGCTTCAAGGCTGTTTTCTTTGAAACGGCCTTGAAACAAAATGATCTTATTTTGGGGATAATGTGATTTGCTTTCGCTGGCGTAGTGGGGGCTGATCCAGTGACTCATGAGCTTAGTTGTTTCATAGTTAGCTTCCGTGCGCTCACGGCCGCGGGGCCCCGTCTTCCGCGCTCGCGCTGTACCAGCTTCCTTTGCTCCCTGGCGGTCGCAATGCCTGACGGCACCGGAACCTGCTAAGGCGCTCGCCCGAAAGACTGGAATCGGGGAAAGAGACAGAAGCAATAATGATGGAATCGTTTGATGAGGGAACTGTAGAGACAAGGCACTGCCTTATCTCTTTCACGCATTGCCTTTTCATGGTTCAAGTCTGTGACTTGGACCTACCATGGTCGGCAGTTTGCAACTGCCCTGAGGCGTGAGCCTCAAACACACGTCTGCCGATTCGCTGGCGCGAGCCTCCGGCTCGTGTCCGCACGTATTCAGGAAGGATTTTTCTAGGTTGTAGTAAGGGTGTTCTCATTAACTATCCCATCGGATTCCCTATACTTCTTGAGCAAAGATTTCTTAATCGAGTTCAATACGGTTGATTCCCCCTCTGAAGGGGGCAGGGGGAATGTTTACACAAGTTGAGCTAATCTTCCAGAACTAACGTTTTCCAACATTTCCCCAAAAACACCCCTAAAACAGCAAGGCCCGCTTCTAGAGCGGGCCTTGCTGTTTTGGATGAAGTGAAGCTTATTGCTTTTCCTTGATGGTCAAAGTCTCACCGATGCTCACTTTGTAATCGGTTTTGTTGTTCCAGGTTTGCAGGTCCTGCAGGGAAACGCCGTACTTGCGGGAGATGCTGTACAGGGTTTCGCCGGCAACCACGGTGTGGGTGATTGGCTCTGCGGCCGCAGCAGGTACTGTAACAGAGTCTTGGGCCACGGTTGTTTTAGGAGCAGCCGGAGCCGACACAATCAGTTGCTGGCCGATGGAGATGCCTCCCGTGGTCAGGTTGTTCCAGGTTTGCAGGTCTTGCACTGATACTCCGTACTTGCGGGACACGGCATACAACGTTTCGCCGGCAACAACGGTGTGGGTGGTGCCAGTCGCGGCAGTAGGAGCCGGAGCGGCAGCGGCTACGGTTGTAGTTGTAGTGGAAGCTGGCGCTGATTTAACCGGCGCAGAAGTAGTAACCGGAGCAGTTGTAGTTGTTGCAGCAGCAGTTGGATTTGCTACGTTTAATTCCTGCCCAATGGAAATTGGGGTGCCGCCATCCAGGCTGTTCCAGGCCAGAAGATCAGCCATGGTGATGCCGTATTTTCTGGTGACAGAGTACAGGGTTTCGCCTTTTTCTACCACGTGCTTACCAGAAGCAGGAATGGCCGCTTTAGCGTGGGTTACCGGAGCCGCCACTGGCTCATCCGGCGCTTTGCGTTCAATTGGCGCAGCGGGTTTGGCAGGGGTTGTAGTTCTGGCTGGGTAGGTAGATGCCGGAGCGGCAGCCACTTCTTCCTCGCGGTTTTTGCGCACATAAGGCGGAGCAGTAGTGTCTTCCACTTCTACACTGATAGAACCAGACTTAGGCGTGGCCGGAGTTTTGGCAGCAGTAGAAGCCGGAGCAGTTGTAGTTGGTTGAGTAGCTTGGGCTGAGCTCTGGGCAAGGACTTGCTGCGTAGCCGGGGCTGGTTCCTCTTCCAAAGGTCTGATCTCTACCGGAATGCTGCTGGGGCGGGTTTCCTGTAACCAAACCACCCGACCTGGTTCCAGGTTCTCGGTTTTGCTCATGCGGTTCTTAGAAAGGAGCTTGCTCACCTTCACGCCGTATTTCTGTGAGATATCGTGCATAGACTCACCGCGCTGGGCTACGTGGTACTCGGCGTTCTTCGCTTTTCCGCGTTTGGCTTCCAGGTAATACGTTTGGCCGGTCACTACCTCGTCAGAGGCTTGCAGTTCGTTCACGCGGATGAATTTGCTTGTAGAAATGTTGCCTTGCAGGGCCAGCATGTCTTTGGTGTCACCTTGCTTGGCTACCACCGCTTTGGGCTCATAGGTACCGTTTAGCTTGGCTTTGATTTTAGAGAAGAAGCCTTTGATTCTGCTTACACTGTCTCCTCGTCTTACAGTAGTAGCTTTAGAATCGGCGGTTTTCAGGGTAGGGCCGGCCTGGGCCAGTACCGGACGAGGTGCGCCAGCCAGGTAAGGCACCATTACAGTGTATTCTTTGTCCGAAGGCACGTTGGAAGCCAGCAGCCATTTGTTATAACGCTGAACCTCGGCGGCATCGGCCTGGGCAGACATCGCAATCTCGGTCAGGGTCTGGCCCGGTGTTGCTTTTACCGGTTGCAGCGTGATGGTAGGGTTAGGATTCTTCCCGATGGCGTTCTCGTAGGCCACTTTGTGGGCCAGGAACGTCAAGAGGTATTTGTTGGTCTGGTTGGTCACCTCCATTTTCTTCGCCCCGATGTCTGAGGTTTTGGTAAGGGCTTTGGTGCCAGTCAGGCCCTGGTAGTAAGAAAGTAGCGTGTTGAACCAGTTGTCATAATATGCGTTGCTGCGCAGCATGTATTTGGCAGCGCCGCGGCTAGACTCAATGATGTGCTTGCGTTCGTCTACCTGGGTGTTCACTTTAATGCCCAGTTCCGTGGCCGAGCCTTCCTTGAACTGCCAGAAACCCACCGCGTTAGAAGTGGAAACGGCATCAGACACCAGGCCGCTTTCCTGCAGTACCAGGTATTTGAAATCAGTAGGAACTTTGTGCTCCTTGAACGCCTGCTCCACAAACGGGAAATAGGCATCGGCCAATTCCACCTTTTTCTGGAAGTAACCCGGATGCTTGGTCAAGGCATCCACAATTTTTTGGATGTCGGTCCGGGCGCTTTCCTGAATCTCCAGGCGGATATCAGCAAAGTACATGTTGTTAGGAACTACCGGACTTTGGGCCTGCGCCAGAATGCACAACAGGCTGAGTAACAGGAGCGATAAAGACTTTTTCATCTACTTATCGGAGAGTTGGTAAAAGAATAGTAGAAAGCCTATATTCTTGTAAAACTGGAGTTGGATGGAGTTAAATACCTATCCAGTAACCAGTTGTAAAGAGTGGCTATACCACAAAGTAGGGGATTTTGCCAAGGGAAAAGAAGCCGATGGGAATCAAAATTTACCCACACGTTTATCCACGGGCTTTTCCACAGAATGTGGATTACTTTTTCCGGGCCACCAGAATGCCGTCCCTAATGGGCAACAAGAGGTTCTCTACCCTTGGGTCTTCGTGCACTTTGCGGTTGAAATCCAGAACCAGCTCCGTGTCCTTGTCCAGCTTCGGCCGAAATTTCTCCACCACTTTCCCGCTCCACAGCACATTATCGGTGAGAATGAAGCCGCCGGGCCGCACTTTGTCAATGATCAGGTCAAAGTACAGTCCGTTGCTTTTCTTGTCGGCGTCAATGAACACCAGGTCCCACTGTTCATCCAGGGTAGGAATCACGTCGGCGGCCTGGCCCATGTGCAACTGAATTTTCTGTTCCAATCCGGCTTCAGAAATGTAACGGCGCACCATGTCTTCCAGCTCGTCGTTCACGTCAATGGTGTGCAGCACGCCGTCCTCGGCCAGTCCCTCGGCGAGGCAAAGTGCTGAGTAGCCCGTATAAGTCCCGATTTCCAGAATCCGGCGCGGCCGCATCATCTGCGAGAACATGGCCAGGGTGCGTCCCTGCAAGTGCCCCGAGAGCATGCGCGGTTTCATCACGTTCAGGTGCGTCTCGCGGTTGAGGCGGTGCAGGAGCGGAGTTTCGGGGGTGGTATGCGCCTCGGCGTAGGCATGTAAGTCTGGGTCCAGGAAATCCATCTTTTTAATTAGGAATTGAGAATTAGGAATTAAGAATGGCAAAGGTACACAGGGGAAGTTTGGGAGCGAACTATAAACAGAAAGCCTGTCTCTTGCGGGACAGGCTTTCTGTTTTGGGGCTATTTTTAGGGAAATGGCTTAGAAACGCTTGATCAGGCAACCGGTAGCGCGGCGTTCTGCGGTGGCCACAGACCGGCCGGCCAGTAAGGCATCCAGGGCACCGGCCAGGTAGCGCTCTTTCACATAATTTTCCGCTTGCGGGTTATCGTCAATAGCGCCTTTGTAGCGCAGGTAAAATCCGTCACTGGCGTTCTGCAGCACAAATACCTCGGGGGCTTTGGTGGCGCCAAATTGCTTGCTCAGTTGCTGACTCTCGTCGGTGAGGTATGGGGCGGTTTGGGAGCTGGGCCGGTCGGGTTGGGCTTTGGGCGCTTCGCCGCCTTCTTCCAGCCCTATAGTGGTGCTCACGTAGGCAAACCGCACGCCTTTACCCGCATAGGTTTGAGCCAGGCTTTGCAGACGGCCTTCGTACAGCCTGGAGTAGGGGCAGGTTACGCTGGTGAATACCACTACCAGCACTTTGGCATCGTTGAAGCTAGACAATTCCACCGCCTGGTTTTGGGCGTTCTTCAGGGTGAAGTTCTCCACCTTGGCACCAATGCGGTAACCCGTCTGGGCGTAGGAGGCGCTGCAAAGGGCTAGAGCCAGTAAAAAAGTAAAATATTTTTTCATAGGTATCAGGTTCAAATCAAATAGCGTGCCCAAGTGCAGAAGGTTCGTTCTCGCGGCCAGTCAAAGGAGCTAATACGTACGTGAGCACAAACTCGGGATGCACTTCATAGTGAACGGTGTACTGCTGCCGGAAAGTATCGGTGATGACGTGCCCGGTGAATTCGCCGGCCGTTTGCCGCGTGAAATCCTCCAGTTGCAGGTTCTCAATGAAGAAAAGCTGTCGGTGCTGGTACACTTTGTACAACGTTTCTTTGGCGCTCCAGTACAGGTGCATTTTCTCGGGATCAGCTGCAGCGGCGTTCAGTTCCTGCTCACTCAGGAACCGAAAGGCCAACCTCGGGATTCTGTCTCCCTTCATTTCCAGATCCAAACCCACCTGGTGCGAATGGGAGACCAAGGCTCCCACCCAAGGCCCTGAGTGCGTTAAACTTACTTGCCAGCCTTCTACAGAGCACACCGGTACGCCGGTCTCCAGTTTGTGCAGAAGCAACGGCGGGGCCGATAGTTTCTCCAGCAGGGTATAGGCCAGCACGCGGGCGGCCAGCCACTCGCGGGTGCGCGACTCGGCTTTGAATACAGGGATTTCATGGTTGGGCCTGAGGGAAAGCAGTTGGGTTCTGAGTTGCTCCACCGTTTCTTCCACTCGCCAAAGTCCTAATAATGAGGTAGAAGACAAGGTGTTGAGTTGGTGGAGCGGCATACGCGGTAAAGGAGGAAACGGGTTTTCGGGGTGTTTTTGGTAAATTTAGGCAAAAATCGCGTCCTACCACTTTTCCGCACGCCATGGCCAGTCCGTTTCAGGTTCAGAAAATCACCACCCTCACCGGTCACCGCGACTGCGTCTACACCCTGGAACGGGCGCCCGAGACCCACAAATTCTTTTCGGCGGGAGCCGATGGCATGGTGGCACTGTGGGACCTGACTCAACCCGAGCACGGCGAGTTGGTTGCCAAGGTGAGTTCTAGCGTGTACGCGCTCAAGTACGTGGAGGAACGCAACTGGCTGCTCATTGGGCACAACCACAACAGCCTGGAAGTGCTGGACCTATCGGCGAAAGCCATCGTGAAAACCATTCCGCTGCCGTCTGCCGCCATTTTTGACATCCAATACTGCTGGGAAACCCAGCGGGCCTACCTGGCCCTGGGCGATGGCACCCTGCAGATCATTGATCTGGAAAAGCTGGAAGTGCAGCAGGCGGTGCGGCTTTCTGAAAAGAGTGTGCGGTGCCTGGCCCTGCACCCCACTAAACCTGAACTGGCGGTGGGCTTGAGCGACAACCGCATACTGGTTCTGGAAACTTCTGCGTTACGGGGGAAGCACGTGCTGGAAAACCACACGGGCTCTGTGTTCACCTTGGCCTACACGCCCGACGGGAATTACCTGCTCAGCGGTAGCCGCGATGCCCATTTGAGGGTCTGGGACGCAGAAAACGAGTACCGGGAACACGCCAGCATCATCGCTCATTTGTTCACCCTCAACCACATCACCTTTAGCCCCAACGGACGGCTGTTTGCCACCTGCAGCATGGACAAAAGCGTGAAGGTGTGGGATGCCCAGAGCTTCAAATTATTGAAAGTCATAGACAAGGCGCGGCACGCCGGGCACGGCACCTCGGTGAACAAATTGTTTTGGTCGGCTCATTGGAATCAGTTAGTTTCGTGTAGTGATGACCGCAGCATTGCGGTTTGGGCGTTAACCTTGAAGGAAATATGAAGATTACACCGTTAGAAATCAGACAGAAAACGTTTGAGAAAGCGTTTAGGGGCTTGGACAAAGATGAGGTACAGGCGTTCCTGCTCAACCTTTCCCAGCAGTGGGAGAAGTTGCAGGACGAGAACAAAGACCTGCGCGTGAAGTTGGAAGTGGCGAACCGCGAAGTCCAGAAACTGCGCGAGGTGGAGTCATCACTGTACAAAACCCTCAAGACCGCCGAAGACACCAGCAACAGCATGGTGGAGCAGGCCTCCAAAGCCGCCGATCTGCAAATCAGAGAAGCCCAGCTGAAAGCCGATCAATTGCTGGACGCCGCCCGCCAGCAGGCCCGCAGCGTGCTGGAGAACGCCTACCAGCAAGCCGAGAAAACCGTGAGCGAAATGCACACCGAGGTGAAAAACATGGAGCAGGATTACCTGCGCCTGGAAGGCTACCTGGAAAGCATGGTGCGCGACCTGCATAACCTGGCTTCCGATGCCCTGGAAAAGGTAGAGAAAACCAAGTCTAAACCTAAAGCTTCAATTGGCAGTATCTTACAGAGAGCCGCACAGGTAAAAGTGCAGCGGCCCGCTGACGATAAAGATACTACCACTATGAACGCATTTACTTCAACGCCCATCATACCGGCCGCCCAACCCGTGAATGTGCCGGCATCGGCTTTCACAGACCAGCCGCAAGCGTACGAAATAGGAGGTGGCGGAAGCCGTGAGTCTATCCCGGCTACTCCTGGCACTCTCCCAGAGATTCATCCGCCAAATCCGGCTCCGGATATCCATCCGCGTACCCCGGAGATTGTGCCACCTCATATCCCAACGCCGTCTATTGATCCTCCGCAACGCGAAGAGCCTAAGCCAGATATTCCGCCAGCGCCAAGCCCAACTCCTATTGAGGAGCCAGAACCAGAGCGCGAGCAACCGGTACCAACCACTCCAGAAGTGCAACCGCCCATGACTACTACCCAGGCCAAGCCGACTGCGGCCGTGGCTGCCGGTGGAGGGTCGTTCTTTGACGAAATCTAACCAGCGCTAATGGGACAGATTGCACTGGAAGGCATGGAGTTTTTTGCCTTCCACGGGTTTTATGACGAAGAGCAGAAAATAGGCAATAAGTACGGGGTAGACCTCTACATCCAAACCGATTTGCAGGACGCCGCTGCCTCAGACAACCTGGATGAGACGGTGAACTATGAATTGTTGTACAAGCTGGTGCTGCATGAAATGGGGCATCCGGCCCGCTTACTGGAGCATTTGGGGCACCGCATCATTGAAGGTGTTTTCCGGGAATTCCCGTTTGTGCAGCAGGTGAAAGTAAGCGTCTCCAAGTTCAATCCACCGTTAGGCGGCATCTGCCACAAAGCCAAAGTGACGCTGGAGAAGAACAAAGCATAGAATTGTTTTGATGCTGTTTCTTTGAAATCAAGCTTGAAACAGGATAACATGTAAACGCTTCACTGGTTTATTTACCGGTGAGGCGTTTCTGTTTTTTTGACAACCTAAGGCAATGGAATTTCAGGTATATAGGAAATCATCAATAGGACTATACTTAAAAACGAACCTCTTCGCTCGCCTCTGGCGAGTGTAAGTTATCAGGCAGCCTCTGGCTGCTGGGTGTTCTAAAGCTGAATGCTTGCAACGCGGCGGGACGCCGCCCTGTAACACACACTCGCCAGAGGCGAGCGAGGAGCGTTGGGGGAGCGTTGGGGGTTTTTAGGCTGGTTCTGTGAAACTAGGCTCAGAACACAGTGGCTTTGAAATGCTTACAAAAAAACCTCATTGGTACAGGTACCAGTGAGGTTTTTTTGTAAGCATTTCAAAGCAGAGGTGCTAATCATCCCGGCCCCAGCGGCCTCTGCCTTTTCCGCGGTCTTTTTCTCGGTCTCTTTCCCGCTCCTGGGCTTTTTCTAATTCTTTCTCAAGGTCTTTCTGCCAGTCTTTTTCCTTTTTGTCCTTTCGCTTGAACAGGTCCTTCAGCTTTTTGCCGTTGCGCTTGAAGAACCGCTCAAGGCCGGTTTCCCGGGGTTCTTCGTAGCTGGCTACCAGTACCGGTGGCTGGTACGGCGGACAGTTCAGGTACCCTTGCAGATACGGAGGCAGGGGAGAAAAGCGGCTGTAAGCGTAGCGGCGGTACTCCCGGTCCTTGCTCAGACGCTGGAAGAAACTTCCCCAGATAGGGAGCGCCGTATAAGATCCGCCTCCTTTCTCTAGATCCCGGAAACGGATTCTCCGGTCTTCGCCGCCTACCCAGGCACCGGCCACTAAATCACGGGTGAATCCAATAAACCAGCCATCGGCGTGGGATTGGGTGGTGCCGGTTTTGCCCGCGATGTCCATGGCTAAGTGGTATTCGTTGCGGAGCCGGCGTCCGGTGCCTTCGTTGATCACGCTCTCCAGCATGGGGCGCAGCAAGGCGGTGGTCTGGTTGGAAAGGATGTGCCGACCTTGTCCGTTAGGGTTGGTGTTGTCCAGCAATACCTTGCCTTCTC
Organism: Sabulibacter ruber; assembly: GCF_017355955.1. GTDB lineage: Bacteria > Bacteroidota > Bacteroidia > Cytophagales > Hymenobacteraceae > Nibribacter > Nibribacter ruber_A. Next base: position 415,733 of record NZ_JAFFID010000004.1, read on the forward strand.
GGTCTACAATGCGCAACAGGTAGCGGGGCTTTACTTCATAGCCTCCGTTGGCGAGTGCTCCATAGGCGGCCACCATTTCCATAAGACTGGCATCGGCGGTGCCTAGCGCCAGGGAAGGCGTGGAAGGAAGCTCGCCGGTAATGCCCAAGTTGTGGGCCGTACGGATTATGTCTGGAATTCCCGCCTGCAGCGCCACGTTCACCGAAACTGTGTTCACCGAATGGGTCAACGCTCCCAGCATGGAGTAAGCCCCTCCGTATTGGTCATCGGCGTTGCGGGGCGACCAGTTTTCGTACTCCGGGAACACGCGGCGGTCATTGGAGAAGTAGGAGCAGGGCGAGATCCCTTTTTCTAGCGCAGTGGCGTACACAATGGGCTTGAATGTGGAGCCTACCTGCCGGCGGGACCGCACGTGATCGTACTGAAAGTAATTGTGGCTGATGCCGCCCACCCAGGCCCGTACGTACCCGCTGGTAGGCTCCATGGCGATGAAACCGGCGTTGAGGTACCGTAAATAGTGCCGCAATGAATCCATAGGGCTCATGGTACGGGTTACCTCGCCGCGCCACCGGAACACCTGCATCTTGCGCGGCGTGTTGAAGATTTCGTCTATTTCCTCATCAGAGAGTCCGGCGGCTTTGTGGCGTTTGTAGCGCAGCGAACGTTCCTTGGCATCACGCAACACACCAGGCTGCCCCGACCACGGAGCTTTGCTTCCCCAGTGTTTGTCAAATTCCACCTGCAGTGTTTTCATGCGCTGGCGCAAGGCCAGCTCAGCATGCCGCTGCATTTTGCTGTCTATAGAGGTGTAAATCTTGAGGCCATCGTTGTAAATGTTGTAAGGATCGCCGTTGGCCTTCTTTTGTTCCGAGGCCCATTTGCCCAGCTCTGCCCGCAGGTGCTCCCTGAAATACGCCGCCAAACCGGTATGGTGGGAGTAGGGGTTGTACCGGAGTTTGAGCGGCAGTTTTTGCAGGGAGTCTTTTTGCTCTGGGGTAAGATAGCCGTACTTGGCCATCTGGGCCAGCACCACGTTGCGCCGATGCAAAGACCGCTCAGGGTTCAGTTTGGGATGGTAATAGGTGGTACCTTTCAGCAAACCAATGAGCACGGCGGCTTGCTCAATTTTCAGAGAATCGGCGGAAGTGCTGAAGAAACGGCGGGCCGCAGACTCAATGCCGTACACGTTTCCGCCCATGGGCACCGTGTTCAGGTAAAGTTGCAGAATCTCTTCTTTGGTGTAAATGGCCTCAAAACGGCGGGCCAAAATGATCTCGCGCATCTTGTTCACGGGCATTGACAGAAAGCCCACGTTTTTGCGCGGAAACAGGTTTTTGGCCAATTGCTGGCTTAACGTACTGCCCCCGCCCGAGCTCTCGTTCTGTAAGAGCAGGCTCTTGAAAAACACGCGCGCAACGCTTCGGTAATCTATCCCGCCGTGCTCGTAGAAACGGGCATCTTCCGTGGCTACTAAGGCCTGGATGGCAGACTCAGGGATCTCGTCATAGGCCACGTTGGTGCGGTCCTGGATGAAATAGCGGCCAATGAGCACGCTGTCGGCGGTATAAACCTCAGAGGGCATGTTGTTCTGCACGGCTTTCAGTTGCCGTTTGGTAGGTAGCCAGCCAAATAACCCGAAGTACACCGACAGGTAGAAGACAAACAGCACCAGCGCCACCGCCGACAGCGATTTACCCAACACCCGCATCCAACCCCGTTTATCCAGAGATTGCCAGTACTGCAGCGTCAATTTGCGGCCGTGCCGAGCGTGCCAGCGCTTCCAGCGGGTATTGATCCAATCAGAGAAACTTCCAAAATAAGAGTTAAAAAGGGGCATGCGTCAACAACGTATAATCTGGCACCGAGGGTATGCTTACCCTAATGATACCGGGAAGGTTGCGCAATTTTCGGGCCGTTTTGCCCAAATTGGCCGTAAAACAGGGAGGCAGCCGCCAGAAGTGCCTGCCCCTGTGCGTGTGTTTTCCCTGAATACTAAGCTATGGCAGAAGCGAAAAAGATAAAATTAAGCGTGCTGGACCAGTCTCCGGTGCGGGCAGGCGGAACGGCCGAGCAAGCCTTGAAAGAAACTTTGGAACTGGCCCAGTTAGCCGATAGGCTGGGCTACACGCGCTTTTGGGTGTCTGAGCACCACAACACGCTGGGGCTGGCCGGACCGGCGCCCGAGGTCCTGATTCCGCATTTGGCGGCGCACACCAGGCACCTGCGCGTTGGCTCTGGCGGTGTCATGCTGCCGCACTACAGCGTACTGAAAGTGGTGGAAAACTTTCGGTTGCTGGAGGCCCTGTACCCTAACCGTATTGACCTGGGTATTGGCAGGGCGCCGGGCACCGACCGCAAGACGGCGGTTCTACTCAACCCGTACAACCAGTTCAACGAGCAGGATTTCATCTCCCAGCTGATGGACCTGGACCGCTACCTGCTGGATGGCATCAACGGCGCTGAGGCTGCCGAGGTGAAGGTAACGCCCCGCTCGGCCACTACGCCCGAGCGTTGGCTGTTAAGCTCCAGCGGACAAAGCGGCGTATTTGCGGCCCATTTCGGGATGGGGTTTTCGTTTGCTCACTTCATCAATCCCAACGGCGGACCAGAGATGATGCAGGCCTACCAATCACGGTTTACGCCTTCTGCCATCCTGAAAGAGCCCGCCGGAAACTTCGGGATTTTCGTGATCTGCGCCGATACCGAGGAAAAAGCCAAAGAACTGCAACTCTCCATGGACATGCTCATGCTGCACATCAGGCAGGGCAAAGCCGGCGGCGTGCCTTCCCTGGAAACCGCCAAAGCCTTTTATGAGGACCTGGCAGAAGATGAGCTAGCCCAGGTGAAATACAACCGCCAACGCATGGTGGTAGGCACGCCTGAGCAGGTGAAAACCCGTTTAGATGCCTTGGCTGAAGCCTACAACGTAGACGAAATTGTAATTGTCACCATCACGTATGACTTCCAAGACCGCCTGCGAAGCTATGAACTGCTGGCGGAAGCGTACGGGCTGGAGGCGAGAGAATAGAGCAATTCTAATGGGCTGGCGCGAGTCTCCAGACTCGTGCCTTCAGATGAGGCGAGTCTCCAGACTCGCGGGAATCGTTTGCAGAAGTAGTTCAACAATGCGTGATTTCGCTGCACTGCAGCGAGGGTAGTCAGGAGACTACCCGTCATCCAGAGGCACGAGTCTGGAGACTCGCGCCAGATACCTCCTGCTATTGTTGGACAATCCGCTCTCTTTTTCAGGCTGTTTCAGGAGAATGGCTTGAAAACAGAAAGTACCACTCATTGATTTTTCGCTGGCACGAGCTTCCCGCTCGTGCCTTCACATTGCCGATCTGTTTTACTCAGATTGGAAATGCCCTTCTGGAATGCGTGCGGACACGAGCGGGACGCTCGCGCCAGCGGTTCTCAAATAGATGTAGGCAAAAGCTGTTTTCTGTCTCTTTTCCTGAAAAGGGCTTTAAAACAGAAATAGACAATAGCTATCACTGATCTCCCCGTACCAACTCCTGCAACCGCATGGCATTGAACGCCGCGTAACCGTTCTGGTCGTTATCGAAATAGAGGTAGACGTCTTTGCCTTCCTCTGACCAGGTGCGGCAGGCGGTGGCCCACCATTGCAGGGCGCTTTCTGAGTAGCTGCCGGCGTATTTGCCCTCGGGGCCATGAAGGCGCACGTACACAAAGTTGGCGGTCACTTCCAGCGGAGACATGTGCCCGGCCAGTTCGTAGATGCAGAAGGCGTGGTTGTGGGCGCGAAGGAGTTCGTATATCTCGGGATGGTACCAGCTGGGCTCCCTGAACTCAAAGGTGTAGCGGTAGTAAGGCGGCAAGGCTCTCAGGAAATCCTGGAAGCGCTCCACGTTCACCCGCCAGGCCGGGGGCAACTGGAACAAAATAGGCCCCAGTTTCTCCTCCAGCGCCTGCGCATTTCCCAAAAGCTGTGCTAACCCTTGCTGTGGGTCTTTCAGTTTCTTCATGTGCGTGATGAACCGGCTGGCCTTGACTGCAAACAGAAAGTCATCGGGCACGCTGGTCCGCCAGGCGGCAAAGGTCTCAGCCGAGGGGAGGCGGTAAAAGGAGTTGTTGATCTCAACGGTTCTGAAGTAGCGCAGGTAATACTGGGTGAACTGTTTGGACGTGACGCCCGGCGGATAGAAGTTGCCTTTCCAGTGGTTGTAGTGCCACCCCGAGGTGCCGATGTAAATGGTTCCTTTTTCCTGCATACCCCGCTTATACCGCTGCCCTTGCGCAGAAGTTTTGTTTCGGTTTACAGGCTTGTTTTTAGAAAGAGGGCTTAAAACAAAGGCAGGCGCAAAAAAGAATGGTAGAATCTATCTGTTCAGAAACCGCAAGTAAATTAGGCCGCCGAGGGCATAGTGGAATACATCCCACGCATCGGTGGTGTAGCGGGGCATGAACGTGGGTAAGAACAGTTCAAACACCACAGAGACATACACCACCACAAACAGGATCTGATATAGGGAAAGCCGTACCTCCGGGCCGTAAAACAGGCGCATCAGGAACAAAGTGGGCGGGAGAATGAGGGGGAGGCAGAGCAGGTCATCCAGGTAAAACTGCAACCAGGCGGGGCAGGGAACATCCAGCCATGCCACGCCTCTGTGCATCAGGTAAAGGGCCGCAAAAGCCCAGAACAGCGGCGGAAAGGTGCCCCGGTTTACCCGGCTAACAGCGCGATGAGCCATAGAATGAAAGAAACAATACCCACAAATGCCAGCTGAAAGCCCAGTCCTATGCTCTTCCAGATTTTAGTGAAGGCAGAATCGTCTGCTTTTATCTGGATAAGGTCAACCGTAAACCGTTTCTTTTCTTCTTCTCTTCGGTCTTCCTGGGCCTGCTGCCGCTCCACGGCCACGGGGTCTAACAGGTTCAGGCAGTGTTGGCAGAGGTCGGTGGGTTCCTGGTTCCAGGTAGACCATTGGCCGCAGTGAGGACATTTTTTGCTTGCTTTCATAGGTTAGCAACGGCGAATGCCAGAAAATTTGATGAGAAATGACGCTTTTTTGGGCATCAAAGCCACGTTTTACAACTTAATCAGCTTGTAAATAAGCTTAGCTCAATTGAGCTAATGCAAAGATAGCGTGAATTTTGGTAATTTAGCTCCAAAGAGCTAATATGAAGGAAAAGATTATTGGTCAGGCGGTAGAGATTTTTAACCGGAAAGGGATCACGCAAGCTACCCTCAGGGATATTGCCCGGGAACTTGGCATCAGTGACGGGCACTTGCGGTACTACTTCAAAACAAAGGAAGACCTGGTGCTCACAATTTTCTCTGCCATGGAAAGAGAAATCGCCTCGTTTGCCGCTGAGGGATCAATGATGCCCTTTACCGCCCAATCTTTGGTTCTGGCTCTTTCCAAAAGTTACGCGGTTATGTACCGGTATGTCTTCTTTTTTACCGAGTCCACGGCCATCCTGGAAACATTCCCTAAAGTTTATGCCGCGTACCAGCACCTGATTCAAAGCAGAAGGGAGTTGGTGCTAACTATTTTAGAGCAATTCAGAAAAGAAGGCGTTTTCGCCGAATCCATGGATGTCAGCCTGTTTCCTGTGTTATTTGAGCAGGTTTTCATCCTCTCCGATAACTGGGTGAAATACGCTCGGTTGCCCCAGAATGCGCACCTCACAGAAGCAGAGCAGATAGACCGTTACGTGGCGGTTTCCGTGGCCTTGTTCCTACCTTATTTCAATACCCAGTTCAAAGATGAAGTCACCGAGTGGGTGAGGAAAGTTGTCAGATAATCTGCCCAAAAGTAGCAGGGATAGCTAGCTTACTCCTGAAAACTACTCCTCTTGACAAAGTCTGTTCTAAGCCAAAAAATTTCTCAGAGACCTGGTTAGGCTGATTTTTCTAACAGAATCTCCAGAGAAGGGGAAAGAATGGTGATGACAAACTCAAGTAAGTTAGGGTTTGGGAGCGGTTTCTGGTGCAGAATAGCCAGGGTACCTATCAACTCATTGTTGGAATCCATCAGAGGCGCCCCAAAGTAGCTGTTGATGCCATACTCCTGCAGGTACAAATCACGGGGAAACAGCTTCTGGACTTTAGAAGGGAAGTACAAAACGCCGTGCCGGTTCAGGTTGGCGCACGGAGTGCCTTCCAGATCCACCATGGGGTTTATGCCAAGTGCCTGGCCCTGGTAGAAGATGCGCACCACCTGCATTTTGCCTTCCTCTTTTGTTTTGCGGCAAACCATGACCACCTCGGCCCCGGTGTGTTTGTACAGGAACTGCAAAACCCTATCTAAATAAGAAACCTGGCCTGACTGTTGGGTCAGTAAAACGGACTCATCCAGCACTATCTTTTCATCGGAGTTCCAGCTTACTTCCAGCCTGGGGTTCCAAGTTTCTAATACGCTCATCTTGTCTGGTTGACTTTCTTCAAGGAGCAAATTACATGCCTAAACAGCACCTGAGGATTGAATCAGTCTTTCTAAAAATAGAGAGAACCCTGTGTAAGTGCAACAGCTATATCAAAGATATTTAAATTATTTAAAAAGTAGTTCTAGGTATTTGTTCATTTTTCAGCTTATTTCTGGAAAACGAGGCGAAAACAGAAAATCAGCTTCATCAGGTTGATAGTTACCTGTTCAGATCCTCTGTAAGGCGGTACAAGGGTACCTGTAATAACTCATTCTTTACAGCGGAGCAGGACTGGGTAAGAGGATAAATCAGGAATTTCACCCCAGAAGCAGGCTAATTCTTTATCTTTGCCTAAACCTGTTTTTACCGTGTACAAGAATCTCATCCGCCCATTACTTTTCCAGTTAGATCCAGAGAAGGTGCACCATCTCACCACCTCAGCCCTTAAAAGCGCCTACCAAGTACCGTTGGCCAAGTCTATCAGCCGGGGCATGTTCCAGGTAACCGACCAGCGGCTGGAGCGCAAGGTTTTCGGGCTCACGTTTCCTAACCCGGTGGGGTTGGCGGCAGGGTTTGACAAAGATGCCCGCCTGATTGATGAGTTCGCTGAGATGGGGTTCGGGTTTATCGAGATCGGGACATTGACACCCAAGGCCCAGGCGGGTAACCCCAAACCGCGTTTGTTCCGCCTGCCGCAGGACGGAGCCATCATCAACCGCATGGGTTTCAACAACGAGGGGGTAGAGAAAGCCGTAGAGCGCCTGCGGAGCCGCAAAAGCAGCGTGATTGTGGGCGGCAACATCGGCAAAAACAAGGTCACGCCCAATGAGCAGGCCCTGCAGGATTACCTGTACTGCTTTGATGCCCTGTATGACGTGGTAGATTATTTTGTGGTGAACGTGAGTTCGCCCAATACCCCAGACCTGCGGGCGTTACAGGAAAAGGAGCCTTTGCGCGAGTTGCTCAGCAACCTGCAGAACCGGAACCAGGGCAAAGCCAAGCCCAAGCCTTTATTACTGAAGATTGCGCCAGACCTGAACAAGGCACAACTGGATGACATTGTGGAGATAGCGGTGCAAACCAATCTATCAGGGGTAATTGGTACCAATACCACCATCAGTAGGGCAGGGCTAAGTACGCATGCCAGAACGGTGGAGGAAATGGGAGCCGGTGGCCTGAGCGGCAAACCGCTGACCAAAGCCTCTACCGAAGTGTTGCGCTACCTGCGGCAACAACTTCCCGAAGCCATAAGGCTGGTAGGAGTGGGCGGAATCATGACCCCGGAAGATGCCCTGGAAAAGCTGTCCGCCGGTGCCGATTTGATCCAATTATACACCGGTTTTATTTACGAGGGGCCGTGGCTGATCAAGCAGATTAACCAGCGGCTACTCAGGTAAATACTATATAGTAGATACCAAATACAGGCAAAATGTTCAAGACTTATTGAACGGAAAAATGTAGATTTGAAGTTTGGAGACAGCATGGCAACGAACACATACAAACGCGATGTAGGGACTGGTCCGCGGCCTAAGAACACGCCCCGGACTCAGAATGAACCGAAGGGAAAGACAGAAGCACGCGCCCCCAAAGAGGCCAAGCCCAGAAAGTCGTTCCCTAAACCGCAACTTTCCTTTGATTTCCTGAAAGACCGACGGCTACAGCTTTTTGTCGGGTTTTTCTTCCTGCTGTCTTCCCTGTACCTGACCATCGCCTTTGTCTCGTTCCTGTTCACGGGCACGGCAGACCAGAGCATTGTGGAGTCAGTGACCACCGAGGACGTGAAGGAAGCCGGTCTGGCCTCTGAGAACTGGCTGGGCTTGTTTGGTGCCTGGATTTCTGACTATTTCATTAACCGGTGGTTTGGCGTAGCCTCCTTCTTCTTTATTCCTATCGTTTTTTACATAGGGTATAAAATCGTTTTCCGGCGCACGTCTATTACCCTATCGTCCGTGGTAACCCTTTGCCTTTTCGGGCTGTTGTGGGGCTGCATCACGGCGGGTTATCTGGTACTTTTGAATAATTCTGCCGCAGATTTCGGGTATTTAAGCGGAGCCATTGGCTACGAGAGCGCCCTTTGGTTGCAGAGCCTTTTAGGGTGGGGAACCGGTTTGCTGATGGGTTTTGCCCTCATTGCTTTTGTGATGTTCTTCTTCAACATTACTACGCTGGGCAGACCAAAATTCCCGAAACTGGCTACGCCGGCCCCTGCTGTGGTGGAGAAATCAGATTCAGGTGTATACGCTTCTCCGTCAGTAGCCATGAATCACCTGACCAATCCTTCCGGTTCGTTTGAGCCAGAAGAAGAGGAACCCGAGTTCCCGGCCCCTTTTATCTTGAAGAAAAAGCAAGTGGAGCCAGAACCCGAGCAACAACCAGAACTTGAGTATGAGCCCGAAGACGAGTATGAAGAGGAGTTTGTGGACGAGGAGGAAGAAGTAGAGGAACCCGAAGAAAACCTCTTTGCCGTAAACGAATTGCCGGTTACTCCTAAAGCTGTTGCTCCTGCCGTTTCTGTGCCGCTTTCCCTGGAAGTGGACGAAGAAGAAGATGTCCTGATTGAAGATTCTGAGCCCGAAGACGAAATAGATTTAGCCATTGAGAAAGTGGCCGAGGAGGAAGAAGCCGATGAGTTGGTGAGCGAAAACTATGATCCAACCCTGGATCTGCCGCGCTACCAGTACCCGGCCCTGGAGCTGCTCATTGACTACGGCGTGGGCAAAGTACAGGTAACCAAAGAAGAACTGGAGGCCAACAAAGACCGCATTGTAGAGACCCTGGGGAACTACAACATCGGCATCGCCAGTATTAAAGCCACCATTGGGCCAACCGTAACGCTGTACGAAATTGTGCCCGATGCCGGGGTGCGTATCTCCAAGATCAAGAGCCTGGAAGACGACATTGCCTTGAGCTTGGCCGCCTTGGGTATCCGGATCATCGCGCCAATTCCGGGCAAAGGTACCATCGGGATTGAGGTGCCGAACAAGAAAAAGGAGATGGTACCTATCAAGTCCATCCTGAGCACCGAGAAATTCCTGAAAAGCGAGATGGACCTGCCTATCGCCTTCGGGAAAACCATTACCAACGAGGTCTTCATTGCCGATTTGGCCAAAATGCCGCACTTGCTCATGGCGGGTGCCACGGGGCAGGGTAAATCGGTGGGTCTGAACGCGATCTTGACTTCGCTTCTATACAAGCGCCACCCTTCGCAGTTGAAGTTTGTGCTGGTAGACCCTAAAAAGGTGGAATTATCTTTGTTCAACAAGATAGAGCGCCACTTCCTGGCCAAACTGCCCGATGCCGAGGAGGCCATCATCACCGATACCAAAAAGGTAGTGAATACGCTGAACTCGCTCTGTATGGAGATGGACCAGCGCTATGATCTGCTCAAAGACGCCGGTTGCCGCAACCTGAAGGAGTACAACCTCAAGTTTGTAGAGCGCCGCCTGAACCCCAAGAAAGGCCACCGTTTCATGCCGTTCATTGTGCTGGTAATTGACGAGCTGGCCGACTTGATGATGACCGCCGGTAAAGAGGTGGAAACACCAATCGCGCGTCTGGCGCAGCTGGCCCGGGCTATCGGGATTCACCTGGTGGTAGCAACGCAGCGTCCATCAGTGAACGTGATTACGGGTATCATCAAAGCCAACTTCCCGGCCCGTATCTCTTTCAAGGTAACGTCTAAGATTGACTCCCGTACCATTCTGGACACCGGCGGCGCCGATCAGTTGATTGGTCAGGGAGACATGCTGTTCTCGCTGGGGTCAGACCTCATACGGGTGCAGTGCGCGTTTGTGGATACACCGGAAGTGGACCGCATCTGTGAGTTCATTGGCGAGCAGCAGGGTTACCCGGATGCCTATCTGTTGCCGGAGTTTGTGGGCGATGAAAGCGGCAACGAGAAAGCCGATTTTGACCCCAGCAACAAAGATTCCATGTTTGAAGAAGCCGCCCGGATTGTGGTCACGCACCAGCAGGGAAGTACTTCGCTGTTGCAGCGTCGTCTGAAACTGGGCTACAACCGTGCCGGCCGATTGATTGACCAATTGGAGGCTGCCGGCGTGGTGGGACCATTTGAGGGAAGCAAGGCCCGTGAAGTTTTAATTCCGGATGAATACAGTTTGGAACAGTTATTGAATAATATGAATCCGTAAGTAAAACCGAATTCATTTAACTAGAGACCATGAAACGATTCTTTTCATATCTGCTTGTACTGTTAGCGATGGTTCAGCTGACCAACGCTCAGAACGTGCAGAAAGACCCCCAAGCCGAGCGAGTTCTGGATGCCATGAGCAAGAAATACCAGGCCATGAACGCTTTCAAAGTAGCGTTTACCCAAACGGTAGAAAGCCCATCGGCCAAAGCCAAGGAGTCCATCAGCGGCGATATTACCGTGTCTGGTAACAAGTTCAGGCTGGCCGTGGCCGGGCAGGAAATCATCAACAACGGCGCTACCATCTGGACGTTCATGAAGAAAGAGAACGAAGTCACTATTTCTGACAACGACCCAGATGAGCAGGAGCTAACGCCTAACCAGATCTATAATCTTTACAAGAAAGGCTACCGTTACATGTATGCCGGTGAAGAGAAAGAAGGAGGAGAGGCTGTGCACGTGATTGACTTAACCCCCAATGACCGGGATAACCAAGTGTTCAAGATCCGGCTCCACATCAGCAAAAAGGACAACTCTTTGAAGTCCTGGAAGATGTTCCGTAAAAACGGCAACCGGTACACCTACAAAGTGAACAAGTTCACGCCTAACCCTCCGGTAACCGCTACTACTTTTGCCTTTGACAAAACCAAATACAAAGGCGTAAAGGTAGTTGACCTGAGGTAGTAACCTGTAGTACGTACCAAATATCAAGATTTTTTAGAAAGGCTCCTGCTGAAAAGCGGGAGCCTTTTTCATGGGTTTAGCCTTGGGTTCATTCACCATTTTTCAACCGATTTTCCCAAAACATGCTCAAAACGCTTTAGCTTTGCGGTAACCTACTTAACCATTGACTCATGAACAGACAACAGCTTTTTGAGCAGATTCAGCGCAAGCGTTCTTACCTCTGCATCGGCCTGGATACCGACATCAAGAAGATTCCTCCGCATTTGCTTCAGTTTGAGGATCCTATTTATGAGTTCAACCGGCAGATCATTGAGGCTACCGCAGATCTGTGTGTGGCGTACAAGCCCAACATCGCGTTCTATGAGGCGCACGGGCCAAAAGGTTGGGTAAGCTTAGAGCGCACCTTGAATGTCATTCCGCAGGATATCTTCACCATTGCCGATGCCAAGCGTGGCGACATAGGGAACACCTCAGAGCTGTATGCACGTGCCTTCTTTGAGCAGATGAACTTTGATTCGCTCACCGTGGCGCCGTACATGGGCATAGATTCAGTAACGCCTTTCCTGCAGTTCCCCAACAAGTGGGTGATTCTGCTGGCGCTCACTTCCAATCCTGGCCATGATGATTTCCAGTTGTTGAGCGTGGTGTCTGAGGGCAAATCGTACTTCATGTTTGAGAAGGTCATCCACAACAGCCAGACTTGGGGCACCGCAGACAACATGATGTACGTGGTAGGGGCTACCCGGCATGACTATATTGAGCGAATCAGGGATCTGGCTCCGGATCATTTCCTGCTGGTACCTGGGATTGGAGCCCAGGGCGGCAACCTGGAAGAAGTCTCCAGATACGGGATGAACAAGCAATGCGGCCTGTTGGTGAACTCTGCCCGCCAGATTATTTACGCCTCCCAAGGCGAAGACTTTGCCGAAAAAGCCCGTGAGGCTGCCTTGTTGGTACAGCGCGAAATGGAGCAGTATCTAGATAAATACCTGCCCAGATAACCAACCACTGTTTTAGAGCAGTTTTCTGTAATTCACAGCCAAAATATAGCCTAACCTCTAATTGGGGAAACAGCCTTTCACAATCTGTTGCGTATGTGCAGAAATATGTGAAAGGCTGTTTCATGAAAGAAGATTTCCTGCACTACATCTGGCGTTACCAATACTTCCGAAAAGACAGGCTGCTGACCACTGCCCACGAGGAAATCACAGTACTGCACCCAGGTTTCTACAACCGCTCAGATGCGGGTCCCGATTTTTCTGGTGCGCGCGTAAAACTAGCCGGCACCGAATGGATAGGTAGCGTGGAACTGCACCTTAAAGCCTCTGACTGGCAAAAGCACCAGCACCAGCATGATGCCAAGTACAACCAGGTAATACTGCATGTGGTGTGGGAAAACGATGAAGCCGTTTACCGCGAAGAGGGAACCCTGATGCCTACCCTGGAGCTGAAAGACCGGGTTCTTTTGCCTCTGCAATCTACCTATGAGGAATTGCTGTGGAGCAGAGACGTGATTCCTTGTGCTGCACAGGTTCCCGGGTTAGAGAGCATCTTCAAATCTTCCATGATGGACAAAGCCCTGCTGGAACGATTGGAAGGGAAAGCTAGCTTGGTGTTGGAGCGGCTGGAGCAAAACAAACAGGACTGGGAAAGCACGGTTTACCAGACCATGGCCGCTGGCTTCGGGTTCAAAATCAATCAGGCCGGATTTCTGAGACTTACCCAGATATTGCCCTGGAGCATAATCAAGAAATACAGGCACTCGCCGAAGCAACTGGAAGCTTTAGTGTTTGGTCAAGCCGGTTTTCTTCAGTTACCTGAGGCTCTGGTAGATGAGTACCTCAGCAGTTTAGCCAAAGAGCACCGTTATCTGGCGCAGAAGCATACCTTGCCAGCTTCTTTACCTTTCAGTGCTTGGAACATGCTCAGGCTCAGGCCCGCTAATTTCCCGTCCGTTCGGTTAGGGCAATGGTTGGCAGTTCTACTAGCCCATGAGCACCTTTGGTCAGACTTAATCGCCTGTGAGACCAAAGCAGATTACTTCAATTACTTCCGGCAAACTCCTCCTGTTTACTGGCAACAGCACTACGCTCATGGAAAACCAGCCGTGCATCCATTTACCCAGATAGGAGAGGAGAGCATCCAGGGACTTATGATTAATGTGGTGGCTCCTTTATTAGTGGCCTATAGCAGACGGATGGACAATGCCGCTTTCCAGGAAAAGGCTGTGGGTATGCTGGAAGATCTTGCCAAAGAGAACAACCGAGTGACACGCTTGTTCAGCAGTCTTCATTTCCCCCATACCTCGGCGGCAGACTCCCAAGCTCTGCTAGGGTTGTACCATTCCTACTGTACTCCCCGGAAATGCGTACATTGCACCATCGGGCACCGCCTGATGAAACAGAATCTTTCTCCTGCATGAACCAGCTCGCTGATTGGCTCCACCTTCCGGTTTTCTTTTTCTTGGTCTTACTGCTGTGGAGGTCCGCTAAAGGGCAGGCAAATGCATGGGTTTTTTGGTCCGCCCTGTTGTTTAAACTTAGTTGCGGAGTGTTGCTCGGTTGGGTTTACCTTCACTACTTGGGGGGCGGAGATACCTGGGTTTACCATCAGCAGGCCTTCAAAGTAAAAGAGGTCGCCAGCCAGAATCTGGGACAATACTTTCGTCTGCTGCTTTTCAATGAAACAGACAACATTCCAATAGGCTTTACTAAGTGGCGGGATTATTCCAATTCCTTTTTCTTTTTAAAGTTATTGAGTGTTGTCTGCTTGCTAACTAACAACTCTTATTGGTTCAGTAGCTTATATCTTTCCTTGTTCAGCTTTTGGGGATGTTGGTTTCTGGTACGAAAGGTACAGGAGCATTATCCGGATTTCGGAATGGGAGCAATCATCGCTTTTCTGTTCTTTCCTTCCGTGGTTTTTTGGACCAGTGGAATCACCAAAGACGCGGTTTTCATGGGAAGCCTTTGCCTCACTGTTGGGCTGTTCCTGAAACTATACAAGACCAAAAGTGTAACTGAGACAACTAGAGGTTTGCTGTTGCTTTTGCCTTGTGTCTGGCTTCTCTGGCGCATCAAGTTCTTCTTGACGGCAGTACTCCTTGTATTACTGGTCACTTTCTTGTTTGTAAAATGGCTAGTTAGGCGTGTAGATTGGCTACGACCAGCCATAAGGCAGTTCATGATTTGGTTGGGTTTATTAACAGCAGGTGCGTTTATCGCCTCCTTTGCTCATCCTACCTTTAAACTGGACTTCTTTGCTAAGCACATCCTTTGGAACTACCGTAATCTCTCCGCTAAGACAGATTTGTCAAACCCGCATCTGGAGTTTCCCAACCTGGAACCTAATCTTGTCTCCATATTGCAGCATGCACCCGAAGCTGTCTTGCAGATGCTTGTAAGGCCCTTACTGTGGGAACCTGCGCGTTTTTTTTATAAGGCGATGGCACTGGAGAATACTGCCTTGCTCTTAACCATACTCCTAACGGTGTTCCAACTCCTTAAGAATCTAAAAAAGCCTGTGCTACCTTCGTTTCTGGCCGTGCTATTGGTGTTTTTCTGCATCGCGGCCGTGTTGGTAACTTTGCCTACTCCTAATCTGGGTTCTCTGCACCGGTACCGGGCACCATTGTTACCCTTCTTTTTGTTAGTGGTGATAAGCTGGGGACCAATCCCTCACTGGATCAAACGGCTGTCTTCCAGGAGAGAGTAAGCTATTCGGTTTTCTTTGCCTATTTTTGCGGGCTGATTGTTTTGTCTCATTTCCCTGAAAAGAGGCGAGAATCAGTAACGGCATTTTTCTGAAAAGAAGAAGCAAAGGAGGCTTTCCCATGTGAGTGAGCCGTAAATACAACAAACGTAAAGAACATGCAGAATCCGGTAATTATATTAGGCGCCCAGGAGTTGGGCGTGCTGGCCTTAGATGCCTTCCAAAGCAATGACGTCATTGTGTATTGTTTTCTGGATGACCAAGTGGCTTTGCAACGGAAAGAAGTGAACGACATCACCGTGATGGGGAACACAGAAGATGAGAACTTCCTGAAAATGTTGGGCAAGAAGTGCGACGTGTTTGTGGCCGCCGAGGACACTGCCGCGCGCAAAAGCCTCACCAATATGCTTAAGGAAGACTACAAAGTGGTGCCGGTCAATGCCATCCATAAATTCAGCTACGTGTCTGAGCACGCCTGGCTGGGGCACGGCAACTTCATCCAGGCCGGGGCTATTGTGAACGCCAATGCCAAAGTTGGCAACGGTTGCATTGTAGGCGCCCGGGCTGTGGTAGACACCAACGCGGTGCTGGAAGACAACGTGCAGTTAGGGGCCGGAGCCATGGTCAACGCCGGGGTCACCATTGCCGAGGGAGCCTTTGTGGGTACCGGAGCGGTGATCGTATCTGGCGTGAAGATTGGCAAAAACGCGCGCGTGGGTGCCGGCGCCGTGGTAGTGGCCGATGTGGCCGCGAAACAAACCGTTTTCGGGAACCCCGCCAAGCCTGTTTAAGGAAGGCATTGAACGCTAAATTCTGGACGTTAGATTTTTGTAGTCCTGATAGAATAGACTCAGGACTACAGACTCAGAACTCAGTACTGACAAAGGTCATCTTCCGTTTCCGGGCTGTTTTCCTTAAATTCGCACCAAAATGCAAACGCTGGTGTTGCCCAATAGCATATCAGCACATTCATCAATTAGCACATTAACTACACTTAGTCTGAAACTAAGCCGTATGAAAAAGTACAGTATCTTACTCTATTACCACTACACCAAGATTGAAGACCCAGAGGCTTTCCGGGAGGAACACCACCTGCTGTGCCTTAATCTAAACCTCTTGGGCCGCATTATTGTGGCCGCCGAAGGCCTGAACGGTACCGTTTCAGGCTTGGTAGAAGACTGCGAAGCCTACATGGCCGCCGTGAAGGCTGATCCTCGTTTTGAGGGCATCGACTTCAAAGTGGATTACGCCGATGAGCACGCGTTCACCAAACTGCACGTGCGGCACAAACCCGAGATTGTACATGCCGGGCTGCACAACGTAGATCCTACTCAGCGTACCGGGGTGCATCTCTCGCCAAAGGAGTTCAAGGAGATGAAAGACCAGGAAGATGTGGTGATTCTGGACGTGCGCTCAGACTATGAGCACAGCATGGGCAAGTTCAAGAACGCCGTGACCCTGGATATTGAAAACTTCCGGGAGTTTCCGGATAAGATTGACGAGCTCAAGGAGAAGTACGAGGGCAAGAAAATCCTGACGTACTGCACCGGCGGCATCAAGTGCGAGAAAGCCAGCGCGTTCCTTTTGGAGAAAGGTTTTGAGAACGTGTACCAGCTGCACGGCGGCATCATCAAGTACGGCATGGAAGCTGGCGGCGAGGACTTTGAGGGCAAATGCTACGTGTTTGATAACCGCGTGGCCGTGGATGTGAATACCGTGAACCCGGTGGTGATTTCCCGCTGCCATGTGTGTAACACGCCCTCGGCCAGAATGGTGAACTGCGCCAATCCGCACTGCAACCTGCACGTGCCTATCTGCCAGGAATGCGGGGTGAAAATGGACGGTGCCTGCTCTACCACTTGCCAGGAGCATCCAGACAAACGCCCGTACGATGGTACCGGTTACTACCAGAAAAACACCAACGGCTACAACCCGTACAAAGGCTTGAACCGACGCAAAAAGGAACAGCCCAAAGCCGTTTAAACAATAGAAAACAACTTGAGAAAGCGCCGGACGTTGTGCAAAGCAACTGGTCGGCGCTTTTTTGTTTTCCTACTTTGCCATACTACCTTAAGCAGCCGGAGAGGATTTCTCTTAAGCCCTTTGGCGCTATTGTACCACCTAAAACTATGAAACTATGTCCCGAATTCCGGAGTCTGAACTAATCCTGAACGCCGATGGCAGCATCTATCACCTGAACCTGCTGCCCGAGATGATCTCTGACACCATCATCACCGTGGGAGACCAGGACCGCGTGGCCCGCGTAAGCCGCTATTTTGATTCCATTGAGGTGCAGGTAGCCAAGCGCGAGTTTGTCACGCATACCGGCTATTACAAAGGCAAACGGATCTCGGTGGTGTCAACCGGTATTGGAACAGACAACATTGACATAGTCTTGAATGAACTGGATGCGCTGGTGAACATTGATTTTGTGAGCCGAGAACCCGTAGAGCCCGAAGACCGCATCTCTCTCAAGATTGTCCGCATTGGAACCTCCGGGGCCTTGCAGGAAGATGTGCCGCTGGGCAGCCACCTGGCTACTGAATATGCCGTGGGGCTTGATACCCTCATGCAATTCTACCCGCTCATGGAAACCGGCTATGAGACCGAGATTGCCGTGAACCTGCAGTTGGCGCTTGGTCTGGGATTTCTGCCTTACTGCGCAAAAGGCTCAGATATTCTGCGGGAGCAGATTGCGGGAGACATGATCCACGGCAACACGTTCACCTGTCCCGGGTTTTATGCCCCACAGGGCCGGTTGCTGCGTTTACAGCCCAAAATTGAAAATGTGATTGGGAAACTGAAAGACTTCCAGTTTGAGAACGTGCGGTTTACCAATTTTGAGATGGAAACCGCCGGAATCTACAGCCTGGGCCGACTATTGGGGCATGAAGTTCTTTCGCTCAACGCCATTGTGGCCAACCGCATTACCCATCAGTTTGCTTCAAACAGTGACGAGATTATAGATGACCTGATTCTGAAGGTATTGGACAGAATCTAACCTTCTTACCCATAAAAAAAGCCGAGGCCTTTGGTTGCACACCAAAGGCCTCGGCTTTTTTTGAACTAGTTTCCTGTTTAACCGGAAAACTGAAAGTAAGATCCTGAAGAAAGGTTAACCTTCAGGAGCATGCGCTAGAAAAATTCAACACCTAAAATAGAGCGGGTGGGTAGCGTAGCACCGGCTTTAATGGTAGTGTAATCTTTATCGGCTTGCCAGATAGTAGTTTGAACCCGAAGGATATCGCCGGTAGCTACCTGGAAAGTGATTTCCACTTTCCCATGATATCCGTTTCCTAAACGGCTGGCACGCTCTAAGTCATGCAGACGTCTTGTTTTTGACTCTTTGTCCGGTAACACATCCTCTTGGCCAAATTGTAATTGCGGGATAGTTTCTTTGTCTATCAGCTGGCAGTGGGGCAGGGTTTTTTCCATGGCATAATCATGTTTTGGCGTTAGTCAGTAGCCCAATGAATAAAGAACTTATTACATCTGCAAACGGTAAATCACACAATAAAGCTGCGTAAAATCTGTTGCCACCGAGAAAAAACACGTTTTAGAGCCACTTTCTGAGAAACAGCCCCAAAACTTAATTACAATTTAAGCAAGAATTCCATGGTATCCACGCCATCGGCATAATCATTTACAGAGGGGCACTGGGCCTGACCAAACGCGAAGCTTCTGGGCCAATGGGCTTCTTTGGAAACCACGCACTGCAGTTTTTCCTGCACCGCCTCCAGCTTTTGGCCTAAATCCTGCTGGTCTGTATACGTTTCATAGAAAAGAACCGAGATAGGAGAAACCAGTTGCTGGTTTTCAGTGACCATCAGGAAACCATTGTCCAGGTGCGGCACGCCGTTTACCAGGTAAATAGACTTGTTGTAGTCATAGTTGTTCTGGTACTTGTGGTGGTTGGCCACTTCCTGTTTAGACTGAATGGCTTCAAAAAACGGAGTGAAATCGTAATCTTGCGGCACGTAGGCTTTGGAGACGTTGCGGCAACCCAACCCGTAGTACTGCAAGATGTCATCGCCCAAAGAAGCCAGTTCTTCCTTGGTTTCATTGCCGGTGAGCACCGCCACGCTGGTGCGGTTCCTTCTGATGATGTGCGGCCGGTTGGCAAAGTAAAACTCAAAATGACGGGCGGTGTTGTCAGAACCGGTCGCAATCACGGCATCAGATTCCTTCATCATATGCACCAACTGGATCTGCTCCTGAAAACCGGGCTCAATGTCCACCAGTTTGCTCAAGAGGTGCGGCAACAGAAACGGATCGCCCGAGGCCGGTTTTGCCTGTAAGATATGACCAGCCAACAGAACGCAAAGCGCATCATGGAAACCCACGGCCGGAATGTTCCCCGCCATTACCACTCCCACTTTCTTAGGCGAAGGGTTAATTTGCGGAATATCATATTGAGCCAGCCAGGCCTCCAGCTGTTCTTTCTGCAACATGCTGGCAATGCCGTCCAGCGCCGCTGAAACATTTGGGAAGTCAAAGAAGTTATTGTGTTCACTGGCCCTGCGAGCCAGGTATCTGCGTTCCTCGACGGGTAAGGTGCGAAGGTAAACTCCTAGTTGTATAAAAGCGGATAGTCTGTTTTCTAAGGTAAGCATATTGGGGAAACAGTGGAAGCGTGAGAAACGTTTGATACAATGCGCATAACCTATTACTTTTGTGCGCGGAATGGCGTGCCGTTGGCGGTGCGAAATTACTAAAAAGAAACAGGAGATACGATTATGGCTATAATGATTACAGATGAGTGTATCAACTGCGGCGCATGCGAGCCGGAGTGCCCCAACACGGCTATCTATGAAGGTGGCGTACAGTGGACCTGGGCCGATGGTACCTCTCTGACCCAAGTGGAAAAAGACGGTGGCGTAACGGTAGACGGCAAAGCCCCGCAACCGCCTATCTCAGACGAGTTTTATTACATAGTCTCTGACAAGTGCACCGAGTGCGTCGGTTTCCACGAGGAACCGCAGTGTGCCGCGGTCTGCCCGGTAGACTGCTGCGTGGATGACCCCGACTATCGCGAGACCGAGGAAGCCTTACTAGCCAAGAAAGAGTGGTTGCACGCCAGCTAATCCTTCTATAGAAAGCTATTCAGGAACCCGCCTCGTGCGGGTTTTTTGTTTTCTGACGTTTCAGGGCTGCTTTCTGTAAAATTGACCCGAAACGGGAGCCACTATTTGTTCGCTGGCGCGAGCCTCCGGCTTGTGTCCACACGCATTCCATACCTTCTTTTTGTCCTCCTGGAAGGATCTTGTGGGCAAACGGCAGTTGCGTTTCTTCAATGCATGTCTGGTTTGGCAAAAGAGCCTTTCAGGATGAAAGAAGAGAGTGAATCTTGTTATCTCGGGAATGCGTGCGGACACGAGCCGGAGGCTCGCGCCAGCGGAAGCAGAGAGTTCCATGCAACAGACCTCGTAGTGTCCGAAGGTCCTACGAGTGTCTCCACCGGCATCGTTTATACACCGTTTTCCCGAAATCAGCCTGAAAACGGGAGCTTTACCGGAGAGCTTAACCAATATCTGTCAACTAACATCGGCTAATTTGCTATTTTTGTAGCTTCGCATGGTTCGTGCGGGCGCTGCTTCAGTAGCACATCAGCACATAAAAACATTAGCACATTGTAGTGATGTCAATTCCTAAAACATACAACCCCAAAGAAGTAGAAGACAAGTGGTACGCCACCTGGCTGGAGCGCGGCTTCTTCAAGTCTAAACCAAACCCCAGAAAAGAGCCTTACACGGTGGTAATTCCGCCGCCCAACGTAACGGGTGTGCTGCACATGGGCCACATGCTCAACAACACCATTCAGGATGTGCTGGTGCGCCGCGCCCGTATGCAAGGCAAAGAGGCTTTGTGGGTAGCGGGTACTGACCATGCTTCCATCGCCACTGAGGCCCGTGTGGTGAACATGCTTAAGGAGAAAGGCATCAACAAAAGTGACCTTACCCGCGAGGAGTTCCTGGAATACGCCTGGGAGTGGAAAGAGAAATACGGCGGCATCATTCTGGAGCAGCTCAAGAAACTGGGTGCCTCCTGCGACTGGGACCGCACCCGCTTCACCATGGAGCCAGACATGACCGATGCCGTACTTCAGGTGTTCGTGGATTTGTACCGCAAAGGCCACATCTACCGCGGTGTGCGCATGGTAAACTGGGACCCGCAGGGAATGACCGCATTGTCTGACGAGGAGGTAAACTTCAAGCAGGTAAACGGCAAGTTGTACTACCTGCACTACGCCATTGAAGGTTCTGACGAGGTGCTTACCGTTGCCACCAAACGCCCCGAGACCATCATGGGCGACGTGGCCATCTGCGTACACCCCGAGGATGAGCGGTACAAGCACTTGGCGGGGAAGAAAGCCATTATTCCGCTGGTGAACCGTGCCATTCCCATCATCTTTGATGAGTACGTAGACCGCGAATTCGGAACGGGGGTATTGAAAGTAACCCCGGCCCACGACATCAACGACTACGAACTGGGCGTGAAGCACAACCTGCCCAGCATTGATGTATTGAACGACAATGGAACCATCCATGAGCGCGCTGGCCTTTACGTGGGCGAGGACCGCTTTGTGGTGCGCAAGAAAATCACCAAAGACCTGGAAGCGGCTGGCCTGCTGGAGAAGGTGGAAGACTCCGTGACCAACGTAGGTTTCTCTGAGCGGACCGATGCCGTGATTGAGCCTAAGCTTTCTATGCAGTGGTGGTGCAAGATGGACGCCATGGCCAAACCAGCTCTGGAGAACGTGATGAACGACACCATCAAGCTGCACCCGCCTAAGTTCAAGAACATGTACCGTTCCTGGATGGAGAACGTGCACGATTGGTGTATCTCGCGTCAGTTGTGGTGGGGCCAGCGCATTCCGGCGTACTACCTGCCAGATGGTACGTTTGTAGTAGCGCGTACCGCCGAGGAAGCCTTAACCGAAGCCCGCGAGAAATCCGGCAACCCCGATCTGCAATTGTCTGACCTGCGTCAGGACGAAGACGTGCTGGATACCTGGTTCTCTTCCTGGTTGTGGCCTATCTCGGTGTTCGATGGGTTCAAAGACCCAGACAACGAGGATATCCTGTACTATTACCCCACCAATGACCTGGTAACCGCCCCTGAGATCCTGTTCTTCTGGGTGGCCCGGATGATCATGGCCGGGTACGAGTTCCGCAAAGAGTTGCCGTTCAAGAACGTGTATCTCACCGGAATTGTGCGTGATGCCCAAGGCCGCAAGATGTCTAAGTCGCTGGGGAATTCGCCAGATCCGCTGGATCTGATTGACAAGTACGGTGCCGATGGCGTGCGCGCGGGGATGCTCTTCAGCTCACCGGCCGGTAATGACTTGCTGTTTGATGAGAAACTCTGTGAGCAGGGCCGTAACTTCAGCAATAAGATCTGGAATGCGTTTAGGTTAATTAACGGCTGGGAAGTAGATGAGACTTTAGCGAACCCGAACGAGAAGGCCATCAAGTGGTTTGACTCCAAGTTCAACGAGGCGCTCAACACCCTGGAGGATCACTTCGACAAATTCCGGATTTCCGATGCCCTGCTCACCGTGTACAAACTGGTGTGGGATGATTTCTGCTCCAATTACCTGGAGATGATCAAACCGGCCTTCGGGTCACCCATTGACGCAGCTACGTTGCAGGCCACCAATGACTTCCTGGAGAAGCTTATGAAGGTGCTGCATCCGTTCATGCCGTTCATCTCTGAGGAGATCTGGAACTCCATGAAAGAGCGCACCGCCAAAGATTGCCTGGTGGTAGCTTCCTGGCCGCAGCAAGGTAGGGTAGACGCTGATCTGCTCAAGCAGACCGAGTACGTACTCAACGTGGTAGGCCAGATCCGGAACCTGCGCAACAGCAAGAACATTTCACCGGCCAAAAAGCTGGCCTTGCACGTGCGCCTGGTGGAAGGCAAGAACGCCATCGCGGGGTACGAAACGTTGGTAAGCAAACTGGCAAACCTGAGCGAAATCCAGGAAACCGAGCAGCAACTGGATAACGCGCTTTCCTTCGTGGTAGACAGTTCTGAGTTCTTCATCCCGATGGAAGGCAACATTGATGCCGCCGCTGAGCGCGCCCGTCTCCTGAAGGAACTTGATTACACCAAAGGCTTCCTGGCCAGCGTAGTGAAAAAGCTGAGCAACGAACGTTTCGTGAGCGGTGCCCCAGAAGCCGTAATCAGCGCTGAGCGCAAAAAGCAATCAGACGCCGAGGCTAAGATTGCCGCCTTGGAGCAGAGCCTTGCTGCGCTTCCTACTGAATAGAAGTTGAAATTTGATGAATAATAAAACGGCTGCTCTCAACAGAGCAGCCGTTTTTGTTTATAAGCCTTTTACGTTCTCACCCGTTGGCGCGAGTTTGTAACTCGTGCCAACCGATAATGGGTAGTCTCCAGACTACCCTCGCTGCCCCGCAGCGAAACCGCGCATGGCTGAGTTCCAATGGCAACTATGGCGCGGAAGTTACTTCCGTGCCTTTAGAACACAGGCAAGGAACGGAAGTAAACCGCGCCATAGAAAGGTCCTTTTAGCTTGTGGTTCCCGGCGAGTCTGGAGACTCGCTTCATCCCAAGCCACGAGACTGAAGTCTCGCGCCAGTGTTTTAGAATATCTTTACTCCATTTCAAGCTCGTTTTCTAGAAAACAGGCCTGAAACGCTACATGGTGTAAGAATCCAGCCTAGTCCAGGTGATGGCGCCGTTGTCTACAGAGAAGCGGAGCAGGACATAGCCGCCGTTGTGGCCGTCTTCAAAGTAAGCGAGGGCGTAGCGGTCATTCAGGATGCGCACGTCACGAATGGCCATGGTGCCGCCTACACTGCCAGAGGCGGTGACCAGGCTTTTCTGTTTCCGCATGACATCGTTCATCAGGTCGGCTTCCGGGTTCCTGAGGCCTTTGCGTTTGAGGCGCTGCACATCGCTTTCGCTTAGCGTACCGATTTCCTCTTCAAACGTGGTGGATTCCGGCGGGGTGATTTTCTCCTCGGCTACGGTGGGTGCTATTTCCGGTTGGGTAGACTGGGTAGGCCGAAGCGTATCTGCGGGCACATTATTCGTCATGCGCCGGATCTGCTGTTCCAGGCTGGTGATTTTCTCGTTGGCTGAGGCTAATTCAGTTTCGGCCTGGCTTTGCTTCCAGTAGAAGAATATGGACAGAAAAAGCAGAAAGGCAATGATGACGAGTAAAAGCGCATTTTTCATAGGGTAGAAATGTCAGATGGTCTGTTCAAGGTAAGATAACACTTTTACTATATTCTTGGGGTGTTGGTTCTGGAAATCCGTTTTAAGGCTGTTTTGCCGAAAAAGGGCTGGAAACGTACCTCATAACAGAAAAGCCTCTCCGGTAAAGGAGAGGCTTTTCTAGACAGAAGATCATTTTCAAATCTTCTTATTTTCAAATCGTTAAATCTAGATATTGGTGTTCGGATCGAAGCCTTCCAGGTAATCCGATACGCGGCGCACGAACATTCCGCCCAAAGAGCCGTCTACCACGCGGTGGTCATAGCTGTGCGACAGGAACATGAACTGCCGGATCCCGATCAAATCTCCCTCAGGAGTCTCAATCACAGCTGGTTTTTTTTTGATGGCCCCAACCGCCATAATCGCTACCTGAGGCTGCATGATGATTGGCGTACCCATCACGTTCCCGAAGGAGCCCACGTTGGAGATGGTGTAGGTAGGATCGGCCAGATCAGCGGCGGTGAGTTTGTTCAGACGCGCGCGGTTAGCCAGGTCGTTGACCTTCTTGGTGAGGCCGTTCAGGTTCATCTGGTCGGCGTTGTGGATCACGGGCACAATCAGGTTTCCGCTAGGCAGAGCCACGGCTACCCCAATGTTAATGTCGCGTTTCTTGATGATACGGTCGCCGTCTACGCTCACGTTGATCATCGGGAAATCCTTGATGGCTTTCACAATGGCCTCAATAAAGATAGGAGTGAAGGTGAGGTTCTCGCCCTCGCGCTTCTTGTAGGCATCCTTCATCTTGGTGCGCCAGTTCACCAGGTTGGTCACATCGGCCTCCACAAAAGAGGTCACGTGTGGGGAGATGCGCTTGCTGTCCACCATGCGCTGGGAGATCATCTTGCGCATGCGGTCCATCTCAATGATTTCCACGTTACCGCTGTACGATTGCGCCGGAGCCACAGCCGGAGTGCTGGCGGCTGGTGCAACCTGAGGCTGAGCGGCCGGAGTAGGTTGTGGCGCGGGAGCTGCAACTGGCTGGGCAACTGGTTGAGCTGCCGGAGCGGCTGAGCTTCCGTTCTGGCGGGCGGCCACGTACTCCAGGATATCTTTCTTAGACACGCGGCCCTCTTTGCCGGTACCCGGAATGTACTCCAGTTCCTGCATGGAAATGCCTTCCTCGCGGGCAATGTTCAGCACCAGCGGGGAATAGAAACGGCCCGAGGCTGGTTGCTCCAGGCGTTGGAACGTATGAGCGTTGGCTTGAGGAGCTTCAATGGGTTGAGCGACTTCCTGAGCTACGGGTTGGGCAACGGGGGCAGCTTCCTGCTCAGGGGCAGATGACGAAGGTTCTTCCTCACCGCCGGTGCTGATGATGGCAATAGGAGCGCCCACGGCCACTACCTGGCCTTCCTGTACCAGGATCTCTTTCAGGATGCCGCCCTGGATGGCCGGTACTTCCGTATCAACTTTATCAGTGGCTACTTCCAGAACAGACTCGTCTTGCTCAATGGTATCGCCCACTTGCTTCAACCATTTCAGCACGGTGCCTTCCATGATACTTTCGCCCATTTTGGGCATCACCATTTCTACAAGAGCCATATGTATGTGTCAGTCAATTTTTGTTTATGAAGAAACAGAATACCTCTGCCAGGTAGAGGAAAAGGGAATACAATGTTACAGAAAAAACAGGGAATGATTGTTCCCAACCCGTCACAGATTCCTTTGAACCTAACTGTTGTTAGGCAAATTTAGGCTTTTTTGTTTACACCTCAACTTGCGGCTGCAAACTTTGCCGGACAAGATCCAGTACCTGCAGGGCCGTGTACTCAATATTGAGTTGGCGGGTTTTGTTGTAATTGAGCTTGCGGGCAATGGTCTGGTGGGCATCTGCGTAGGCAATCCAGATGGTGCCTACGGGCTTCTCTGCAGTACCACCGTCAGGCCCGGCAATGCCGCTCGTGGCTAAGCCAATATCGGTTTTCAACAACTGGCGCACGCCTTCGGCCATGGCCCTAACGGTTTTTTCGCTCACGGCTCCGTGCTTTTCCAGCGTCTCGGCGGGTACGCTCAGTTGGGCTTTTTTGACCTCGTTGCTGTACGCCACCACGCTGCCCATAAAGTACGCCGAGCTACCCGGCACACTGGTCAACTTATGCGCCACTAACCCGCCGGTACAGCTTTCGGCAGTGGAAATGGTGAGGTTCCGTGCTTTCAATAACCGACCAATGGCATCTTCCAGGGTAACCTCGCCATAGGCAAAAATGTGTTGAGGAATGATCTGGGTAAGTTTTTCTACCTGGGCTTGCAGCTGGGTTTCCAGGTCCTGTACCCCATCAGACATTCCGGTCAGGCGCAGGCGTACGCCAACCAGATGAGGGAGATAGGCGAGCTTCAAATTAGCTGGCAGGTTGTTTTCCCAATCGGCGATGGTCTCTGAGAGGAAAGATTCGCCAATGCCAATGGTCTGCACCACTTTGTGGATGATCTGGGGCAGTTGGAAATGCTGCTGCAGGCGGGGCAGAATGATATCGGTCATCATCTGCTTCATCTCAAAGGGCACACCGGGCATGGAGACGATCACCGTTCCCTGCTCTTCAAACAACATTCCGGGGGCAGTGCCCAGGATGTTCCTGATGGGCGTGCAGGAGGCCGGCAGAAAGGCCTGTTGGCGGTTCACTTCCAGCATGGGGCGGTTGGAGCGCCTGAAAATGGCCTCCACATCGTCTAGAGAAGGTTGATGCAGCTGAAGCTCTGTGTTGAAGAACCTGGCCAAAGTATGTTTGGTGAGGTCATCTTTGGTGGGACCTAACCCGCCGGTAATCAGAATGACATCGGCTCTTGCAATGGTTTGCGAAAGCGTTTCTACAATGGCACCGGGGTTATCAGAGATGCTGGTGATCTGCATCACCCGGATGCCTATTTTTGCCAATTCCTGGCCAATCCAGGCGGAGTTGGTGTCTATGACCTGGCCGTACAAAAGCTCGTCGCCTATGGTGATGATTTCTGCCGATATTTCCTTTTTCATTTATTTGGCTTGATTTATGCGTAGGCCCTCCTGACCACCGTTGATCAAAAGTAATAAACATGTACGCACGTATGAAAAAACTAGTCTCGCCCTCCTTTGTTTTAAGCGGACTGATTTTAATAGGAGTCTCTTCCTGCACAACCAGCCAGGTACAGCAAGCCATTGGTGGCATCATGCAGCAAACCGGGCAGACGAGCACAGGACCCCTAACCCAAACCGAAGTAGCCAACGGCCTGAAACAAGCCTTATCGCAGGGAATCAATAAAGGTGCCACCCAAGCCTCACAAACTGATGGGTTCTATAAAAACAGCTTGATCAGGATTCCTTTCCCGCCAGATGTGCAGCGCGTGGAAAATACGCTTCGGCAGATTGGCCTGGGCTCTGAAGTAGACAAGTTCATTCTTACCCTGAACCGCGGTGCCGAGGATGCGGCCAAAAGTGCCGCTCCTATCTTCCTGAACGCCATTAAACAGCTTACCTTCAGTGATGTCTGGAACATCCTGCGCGGTGAGAAAGATGCGGCTACCCAGTTCCTGAAGCGTACCACTACCAGCCAGCTCACGGCGGCCTTCAGCCCAATCATGAAACAGTCTTTGGACAAAGTGAATGCCACCAGGTACTATTCAGAACTGGTGAACCGCTACAACAAGATACCTTTGGTGAAAAAAGTAGACCCGAATCTGGAAGCCTATGCTACCCAGAAAGCAGTTGACGGATTGTTTGTGCTGGTGGCACAGGAGGAGGCCAACATCAGGGAGAACCCAGTGGCCCGTACCACTGAGCTGTTACGGCGCGTTTTCGGCTCCAGATAGATTCAATAGATTTCAGATTTAAGACTCAGGAAAAGGTGGTCGCTTTCATAGCAGCGGCTGCCTTTTTTGTTTTTAATTGGGTAAGGCTTGCTTCAGGTAGTTGCAGAAACCTTTTCTAAGTACCACGTGGCCTTTCTGTCAGGATTGATTCTGCTTTTATGTGGTTATTCAAAGAAGGAGGTATTTAGATGCTTCGGTTTTTGACCTTTTTCTGAAAAAATAGGCCAAAAACGAGCAAACTTTTAAAAGCTATGTGGGGTAAAAGGCAGGGAGTTCATATTTCCCTCTTTATTCCATGACTTATTTGAAACTGCCGTATCACCGGCTAGAGACCAAGGCTGATCTTGATATTCTGCTGGACGATATTGGAGATAGCCGCATTGTAATGTTGGGGGAGGCCTCCCATGGCACCTCTGAGTACTATTCCTGGCGCACCGCCATCTCTAAACGCCTCATTGAAGAGAAAGGCTTTACCTTTATTGCCGTAGAGGGCGACTGGCCAGACTGTTATCAGATCAATAAGTTTATCCGGGGGTACTGCAAGCCGGGCACCAAAGTGTCTGATGTGCTCAAAACGTTCAACCGCTGGCCCACCTGGATGTGGGGCAACTGGGAAGTAGCGGCCCTGGTTGAGTGGCTTAAAGAAAACAATGACCGACCTGCCACCAATAAAGTGGGCTTCTATGGATTAGACGTTTACAGCCTGTGGAATTCTCTCCAGAACATTATGAAGTACCTGGAGAAGAAAGACGGGCAAGCCGTGAAAGCCGCTAAAGAGGCCTTTAAATGCTTTGAGCCGTACAGTTCAGATCCGCAGGAATATGCCCGAGCCGTGGCTTACGTTTCAGAAGACTGCGAAGACGAGGTGGTATCTATGCTGCAGGAACTGGGCAAGCGTGAAAACGGAGAAGCCAAGAACCCCGAAGCACTATTTGATGCCGAGCAAAATGCTCTGGTGGCCGTTAATGCTGAGCGTTACTATAAATCTATGGTGCGCGGGGGCGGTAATTCCTGGAACATCCGCGATCACCACATGATGGAGACGCTGGACCGCTTGCTGGAATTCCATGGCCCCGAGTCAAAAGCCATCATTTGGGAGCACAACACGCACATTGGAGACGCCCGCTTCACCGATATGGCGCGTGCCGGCATGGTGAACATCGGGCAACTGGCTAGGGAAAAATACGGCCGCGAAAATGTGTATCTGGCTGGTTTCGGGTCCTATGAAGGCTCCGTGATTGCCGGAGATTCCTGGGGAGCGCCCATGAAAAAGATGGAGGTGCCACCTGCCCGGGAAGGTTCCTGGGAAGACTGGCTGCACAACATGGGGGGATCACCCGATAAACTGCTGCTCTCCAGAGAACTTCGCGAAATCAACGAAGCCCGCCAGCAGATTGCCCACCGCGCCATTGGGGTTGTGTATGACCCTAACCGGGAAAAGTACGGCAATTACGTGCCCACCATTATTCCGGAGCGCTATGACGCTTTCCTGTACCTGGACGAAACCGAAGCCCTAAGACCTTTCATTGTTAAGACCAAGGAGAAAGAGCCACCAGAAATGTACCCGGCCAATGAATAGGCGCAGCAAACCATGATTTTTGAAAAAGCATTTGCGCTATCCTACTACATATATGGGAAAGCCACCGAAAGGTGGCTTTTTTCATGTTTGGAGTTTTGGGGCTGGTTTTCAAAAAAGAGGCTGAGAATAGTTTTCCTTAAGGGGGCTCGGCAAAGGCAGCAATGGCGCGGAAGTTACTTCCGTGACTCACAATCCTCAAGTCACGGAAGTAACTTCCGCGCCATAGTTTTTGTTTTAAAAAAGGTAGGCGGGAAATAGTTAATGCTTTTCTGGCAGCGGAATGGTCTTTGGTTGAGACACTCGTAGGACCTTCGGACACTACGAGGTCTTTGGAGTTTAAGCCACTTTTTAAGCCAACTACAACGCCTTGCTGATCCAGTTTGAGCAACTCGGCTTTTTGAAAAGCCATTCTTCGCCACTGTTGCGATGGGGTTCGTTCAAAAGACCTAGTAGCGTCCAGACCTCGTAGTGTCCGAAGGTCCTACGAGTGTCTCTTTTGATGCTAGTATTTTAAAAACAGCCCATAAACGCAAGGCTGGTTACCCTCTTTTCCGCTCCGGTGCTTTGTAGTGGTACTCGTTGATGGGAAGCTGCTCATCACAGAAGCTGTACTCGTGGGGCACGTTGGAGCCGATGAGGACCAGACGGTTTTGTCTATTGCGCTCCAGATGCTCCAGGTACCAGGCTACGCCAGCTTGGTCCAGGTTGGTAGTGGGTTCGTCCAGCAGCAGGAGGGGAGTGTCTGAGTAAAGGGCCAATCCCAGTTTCAGCCGTTGGCGCATGCCCGAGGAGAAATCCCGCACCAGTTTGTGTCTGGCGGCCTGGAGTTGAAGCAGATCGGGGAGTTGCTGTGGCGTAATGCCTTTCAGGTTCTTAAAGCGGGTGTGGAACTGAATCATTTCCTCCAACGTGAATTCCTCCAGCAGATCCTGGTAAGGAGCGGCGATGGAAAGGTAGCGGTACAACTCATCTACCGGTACTTCATTGCCTTGGAAGGTGTAGGAAACGGCTCCCTCTGAAGGTAGCTGGAACCCGCTGAGGATAGAAAGCAAAGTGGATTTCCCGGATCCATTGTGCCCCAGGATGGCGTAGGCCTTCCCCGAGACAAATTCATAGGACAGATTCCGGAAAATCCACTCGTAATTAAAGCGCTTGCCTAAAGAGGTAAGCTTAATCTGCATCTTTCTGATAGCCTTTGATGATGCCTCTACCGGAGTTACGCACGAAATTCACGATCTCGTCACGTTCTGGGCTAGGCGAAAGGTCAATCTCAATCTTATCCACAGCAGAAGAGGTATTCAGTCCGCTCATGAACAGAATGCGGTAAATCTGCTGAATGTCGTTGATCTGCTCATTGGTGAAACCGCGGCGGCGCAGGCCAATGGAGTTCACTCCGGCGTAGGAAAGCGGCTCGCGGGCAGCTTTGATAAACGGAGGAACGTCTTTGCGCACCAAAGAACCGCCTGATACCATGGCATGAGCCCCGATGCTCACAAACTGGTGTACCGCAGAAGTACCGCCAATGAACACATGGTCATGCACGACAATGTGGCCGGCCAGCTGCACGCCATTGGCTACAATCACGTTGTTGCCAATGATACAGTCATGCGCCACGTGCACGTACGCCATTATAAGGCAGTTAGAGCCAATAGCGGTGGTGTTTTTATCAAGCGCCGTGCCCCGGTTCAGGGTCACGCATTCCCGGATGATGGTATTGTCTCCAATGGTTACCGTAGAAGGCTCGCCTTTGTATTTAAGGTCCTGCGGCGGAGCCGAGATTACCGCACCCGGGAAAATCTGGCAGTTTTTCCCAATGCGCGCGCCTTCCATAATGGTCACGTTAGGTCCAATCCAGGTACCTTCGCCAATCTCCACGTTTTTAGAGATAGTGCTAAACGGCTCTACCACTACGTTGGTGGCAATCTTGGCTTCGGGATGGATGTAAGCTAATGGCTGATTCATGCGTCTTTTCTTACGATACTTGCTAACATCTCGGCTTCCATTACCAATTGCCCGCCCACGTAGGCCTGGCCTTGCATTCTGGCAATGCCGCGTTTAATAGGTGCCAACAGTTCGCATTTGAAAATTATGGTGTCACCTGGTAATACTTTACGGCGGAAACGGCATTTGTCTACGCCCATAAAATACGTCCAGTAATTTTCCGGATCCGGAACGGTGCTCAGTACAAAAATCCCGCCAGTCTGGGCCATGGCCTCAATCTGGATCACGCCCGGCATCACGGGATTGCCCGGGAAGTGCCCCTGGAAGAAAGACTCGTTCATGGTCACGTTCTTTACGCCCGTAACCGTGGTCTCATCCAGGTGGATGATTTTGTCAATGAGCAGGAAAGGGTACCGGTGCGGCAGGGTCTGCGCAATGCGGTTGATGTCCATCACCGGTGTTTTCTTAGGATCATACACCGGCACGTTCTTCACCGATGTTTCCTTGATGTATTTCTTGATTTTCTTCGCAAACGCCACGTTAGACGCGTGTCCGGGACGGGCGGCCAGGATCTGGCCTTTCAACGGACGACCCACCAAGGCTAAGTCACCTATAAGGTCAAGAAGCTTGTGACGGGCAGGCTCGTTTTTGTAGCGAAGGTCAACGTTATTCAGGATTCCTTCCTTCTTCACGGCCACTTTGGGCTTTTTCAGAAGGTCAGACAGATAGTCTAATTCATTTTCTTCCACCACGCGGTCTACCACCACAATGGCGTTGCTCAGGTCTCCGCCTTTGATCAGGTTTTGCTTGTAGAGCATTTCCAGTTCGTGCAGGAAGCAGAAGGTGCGGCAAGAGGCAATCTCATCTTTAAACTGACGCAGGTCGGTCAAAGAGGCATGCTGAGAACCTAAAACCGGTGAGTGGTAATCTACCATCACGGTCACGCGGTAATCATCCAAAGGAAGAATGGCGATCTCAGTTTCGCGGGAGCCGTCCCGGAACATGATTTCCTCCGGTACCTCAAAGAAGTTACGCAGGGCGTTCTGCTCTTCCAGGCCCACTTCCAGCAAAGGTTTCACGAAGAGAATGGAAGAACCGTCCATGATGGGAGGCTCGGGGCCGTCAATCTGGATGAGGACGTTGTCAATCTCCAGGCCTACCAGGGCGGCTAAGACGTGCTCCACTGTATTGACACGGGCGCCGTTCTGTTCAATGGTAGTTCCGCGGGAGAGGTCTACCACGTTGTCTACATCGGCGTCAACAATAGGTTGGTCAGGCAAATCAATGCGCTGGAATTTATATCCGTGATTGATAGGAGCGGGCATGAAGGTCATGTTAGACACTACTCCCGTGTGCAACCCTATTCCGGATACCGTTACCGGCGCCTTTATGGTATGCTGTTTATCGTTCATGAAGCACTAAATAGGTAAAGAGGGCTTAAAGTTAATTCTTTTCTCTGAGTTCCTCTACCTGTTTCTGTAACTCGGGCAGTTTCCGGAAAACGGTCATGCACCTCAAGTTCTGTTTATAATCAAACGCCGGAGACCCCTGGATAATGGTCCCAGACTCTTTTACACTCTTGGAAACACCGGATTGGGCACCGATGATGGTTTTATCAGCAATGGAAATATGGCCTACCACGCCTACCTGTCCGGCCAGGGTGCAGTAGTTGCCTATCTTGGTAGAACCCGAGATGCCGGTTTGGGCCGCCACTACGGTATGGCTGCCAATCTCCACGTTATGGGCAATCTGCACCAGGTTATCGATTTTGGTGCCCGAATGGATGATGGTAGAACCCATGGTAGCACAGTCAATGGTGGCGTTGGCACCGATGCTCACATGGTCTTCCAGGATTACGTTCCCAATCTGCGGGATGGCTTTGTAAGAACCGTCTTTCTGCGGCGCGAAACCAAAGCCGTCGCTGCCAATTACCGCCCCGGCATGTATGGTGCAGGAGTGGCCAATCTTGGTGTCTGAATAAATCTTAGCCCCGGCATAGATGATGGTGTTATCGCCTACGGTTACGTTATCGCCAAGGTAGGCGTGTGGGTAGATGTGAACACCGCTCCCTATTTTGCAGTTTTTGCCTATATATGAAAAAGCACCCCGATAATGGCGCTCGCCAATGGTGGAGTTCTCGCCCATGAAGCAAGGTTCTTCCACGCCTTGTCTGGAAGCGGCTACCGCTTGTTGGTACACCTCCAGCAGCGTAGAGAAAGAGGAATAAGGGTCTTCTACCAGAATAAGGTTGGCAGAAACAGGCTGCTTGAGTTCCAGCGACTTGGCTACAATAACGGCCGTGGCCCCCGTGGTATAGAGGTATGGCTCATATTTGGTGTTAGACAGAAAAGAAAGCGCGCCGGGAGTGCCTTCCTCAATTTTAGCCAGAGTATTCACTTTTGCGTTACCATCTCCCTGCACCTGGCCCTGGAGTAAGTCAGCAATCTGTTGTACCGTAAATTCCATAAAGCAAAGGTAAGTAAACAATTTTTAAACGAGGGCATCTTCACCGAGTGCCTGGTTCCAGGCTTGTGTTCTGGTGTAATTAGAGCCGTTTTCGGCTTGTTTTTCTAAGGCTGCCCCTAAAATGAGCATTCTTGTTTTAAGCCTGTTTTCTGAAAAGAACGCCAGGAATAGCAGAAGCTTGTCTTATAGGCTTTGTTCTGTGTTAAAGCGGCTCTTGCGTTTTTCTTAAAAAGAACCCTTTCAGGTGAACTGGGGTTAAGGCTTTGTTGGCGTTACTGGCTACTTATTGTAAAAAACACTATATTGCGTAGGTGTTTAATTATATAGGTGTGTGATAAACACTCAAATATAAAGGCGCAGAAAGCTCCATGGATTCTCACTAAAAGAGAGTTGCATCATTGGATGTAGGGGAGTTGGTTCTCTTTACTGGTGCAAGCCAGTAAACCGCAGAAGGGGGAGGTTTTACTGGTTCGTTTTTTCTCAGGTGAGTTGTAACGTATGTCAAGGCGCTTTTTTTTAAGTATTGCCACTGTACTGGTCATAGTAGCCAATGTCACCCAAGCCTTGGCTAACTTGCCAGACCAGCGACGCTTCCTGCACATTGATGTCAATAATGGCCTTTCCCATAACCAGGTCACCTGTTTCCTGAAAGACAGCAAGGGCTACATCTGGGTGGGTACTTCGTCTGGCCTCAACCGCTTTGATGGGTATGGAGTAAAAGTCTTCCGGCACAACTCGCGCACCACCGCCTCTCTGCGGGACAACCACATCAGCAAAATTTTTGAAGACCCCGAAGGGAATATCTGGGTAGCCACTCAGAAAGGGCTTACCGTTTACAACCCCATTCTAGACAAGTTTGACCGGGACTATGCTGCACTCCTGAAAAAATACACCCTGCCTGCAGCCCCGGTGCAGGACATTGTGAAAGACAACTTTGGAAATTTCTGGTTTCTGCAAAATGGCCAGGGGTTAACCAGGTTCAACCCCAAGACCAAGGTTTCAACTAAAGTCACGCCCATTCCGGGTAAGACAACCACATTAGGTTCATCTCAGATAAACACTTTGGCTTTCACCAGCCAGGGCGATGTCTGGGTGCTGCATGCCGATGGCTTGCTGGAGAAATTGAACGGCAAGACCTTAAAGGTTGAAGCCCGCGAGACTGGGCTACAGACTCAGTTCCGCCAGCAAGCCCTGGGGTACGGCATGACCATTGACCGGGACGATGACTTGTGGCTGTTCTCTTCCTATGAAAGCGTGGGAGCGTTTCTGTACAAGTCAGCTTCCAGAACCTTCCTGAACTTCCACGAAAATGCCCCGGAACTTCGGCTGAACTCCAATCTGGTAAGAGGCGTGGTGGAGAACGAAGACGGTACCATCTGGCTGGCCACGGATCATGGGGGGGTGAACATCGTAAACAAGAAGGATCTTTCGGTGCAGTTTGTCAAAAACTCGCCGGAAATAAAAAACAGTCTTTCACATAACAGCCTAATCTCCATCTACAAAGACCGGGAGGGGATTATCTGGCTGGGTACTTACAAGAAAGGCCTTAATTATTACCACAAGAACCTGTTCCGTTTTCAGCACCACCAAAATCAGTTGCTGGTGAAAGGCAGCCTGCCGTACGCAGACATCAACCGGTTTGTGGAAGATGCCCGGGGGAACCTTTGGATTGGAACCAACGGAGGCGGTTTGCTTTACTGGAACCGAAGCACCGGTCAATACACCCGCTACCAGCACAATCCCAAAGACCCTACCAGCATCAGCAGCAATGTGATTGTGAGTTTGCTCCTGGACAAAGACCAGAACCTATGGATTGGCACGTACCTGGGCGGGCTGAATAAGTTTGACGGTCAGAAATTTACCCGATACAAACGCGAAGGCCAGGATGCGCTCAGCCTGGGGAACGACAATGTGTGGGAACTCTTCCAGGACAGCAAAGGCAGGATCTGGATGGGAACCATGCGTGGCGGTTTGCAGCAGATAGATCCGCACACCGGCAAATTCAAGCCTTATCACCGTACTGCCGGGCAGGCAGGAATTGAGGCCCTTTATGTGGCTACCATTGCCGAAGACACCAAAGGCAGACTCTGGGTAGGCGGCGACATTGGCGTGGAAGTGCTGGACCTTGCCACCAATAAGCTGGTGCAGTTCCAGAATGATCCCAGAAATCCCAGAAGCCTCAGCAGTAATACTGTGCTTTCTATTTTACAGGACAGTCGGGAGAATATCTGGGTGGGCACCAACGAGGGGCTAAACCTTTTCAACCCTAAAACCAATTCGTTCAGGTTGTTCACCAAGGAGAATGGTCTGGCAGATAACATCATCCTGAACATTCTGGAAGACCGCAACCATGACCTATGGGTGAGTACGCCCAACGGTATTTCCAAACTGGAGATCAGCGGGCGGGAGGCGCAGAACGTTTCCTTCGTGGCGCACAACTATGATGAATCTGATGGGTTGCAGGGCAAAGCTTTCAACGAGAACGCCGCATACTTAACCAGAAAAGGGGAAGTGCTGTTTGGCGGGCCTAACGGGTTCAACCTGTTTCAGCCCAGTAAGCTGAGCTTAAACAAAGTAGCGCCGGCTATTGTGTTCACAGATTTCCAGTTGTTTAACAGGAGCCTGAATGTAGGGGAGGAGGTAGACCACCGGGTGATCCTCACCAAAGCCTTGTCGGCTACCCGGCAGATTGCCCTAAAACATGACCAGAACATGTTTACTGTGGAGTTTGCGGCCCTGAACTTCTTCCATTCAGAAAAGAACAAGTACCAATACAAGCTGGAAGGCTTTGACAAGGAGTGGCACACCACTAACGGTAACAACCGCCGCATCACCTACACCAACCTTGACCCTGGCCAATACCAACTCAAAGTCCGAGCCTCCAACAATGACGGCGTCTGGAACAAGGAAGGCATCAACCTGAACATTGAGGTAGAGGTGCCGTTCTGGCGCAGCAACGTGGCATATGTTCTTTACTTCCTGATAGTGTTCGGGGTGCTTTATCTGATCCGGTGGGTGGAGATGCAGAAAGCCAACGTGAATTTCGCCCTGGAGCGCGAGCGCCGCGAGGTGAAACACATGCGCGAGCTGCACCTCATGAAGATCAAGTTCTTCACCAACATCAGTCATGAGTTCCGCACGCCGCTCACCCTCATTCTGGCTCCGCTGGAGCGTTTGCTGGCCACTACCCAGGACTCGGGGCAGCAGAGACAGTTCCAGATGATCAACCGGAACGCCAAACGCTTGCTGCACCTGGTAAATCAACTGCTGGATTTCAGGAAACTGGAAGTGGAGGAAGTAGCTTTTGCTCCATCGGTGGGCAACATTATCAAGTTCATCAAAGAATCGGTGTACTCTTTTTCTGATCTGTCTGAGAAAAACCACGTGAATTTGTCTTTTGAAACCAGCGTAAAAGAGCTGCACGCCTCTTTTGACATGGACAAATTGGGCAAGATCCTTTTCAACCTGCTCTCCAATGCCTTTAAGTTCACTCCTGAGAACGGCCATATCAAGGTGGAGGTGCAATGCCTGGAGAACGATTCAGAATCGCAGGGTTTGCACCTGCTGGAAATCAAAGTATCAGATACAGGTATTGGTATCTCAAAAGAAGCCCAGGAGAAAATCTTTGATCGGTTCTTCAGGGAAGATGTGCCAGACAACCTGGTGAACCAGGGCAGCGGCATCGGGTTGGCCATTACCAAAGAATTCGTCAAAATCCATGGCGGGTTGATTCAGGTGCGCAGCGAGTTGGGCAAAGGAAGTTGCTTCACGGTGACCTTGCCCATTAAAGTCACAGGTTCTGGTATTAATGGCATTGAAGCAGGCGAACTCACAGAAGAGATAGCGCCAGTGTCCAAAGGTGTGGAAATCACCAAACGGGTAGGGCCGGAAAGTCAGGAGCAAAAACTGGTAGTATTGCTGGTGGAAGATAACGCAGATTTCAGAACCTACCTGAAAGAAAATCTGGGGCAGCATTTCAATGTGGTAGAGGCGAAGAACGGAAAAGAAGGCTGGCAAAAGGCTTTGGCGTATCAACCAGACCTTATTCTGAGCGATCTCATGATGCCTGAAATGAACGGAATTGATTTCTGTAAGAAAATCAAAGCCGATGCCCGTACCACGCACATCCCGTTTGTCTTGCTTACCGCCCAAACCGCCGAGGAGCAGAAATTGCAAGGCCTTGACATTGGTGCCAATGACTACATCACCAAGCCGTTCAACTTTGAAATGCTCCTCTCGCGCATGTCTAACCTGATTACGCAATGTCAGTTGCTGCAGAAAGCGTACGGGAAAAAAATAAGCGTGCAGACCAGTGAGGTAGAGATTGTTTCGTTGGATGACAAACTCATCCAGAAAGCCATCAAAGTGGTGGAGGATAATATTGACTGTCCGCAGTTCTCCGTGGAGCTGATGAGCCGCGAACTGGGCATGAGCCGGGTGTATCTTTATAAACGGATTGTGGCGCTTACCGGTCAAACCCCCATGGAGTTCATCCGGAAGATCCGGTTGGAGCGGGCAGCGCAATTGCTGGAGAAAAGCCAGTTAACTGTGGCCGAGGT
Organism: Sabulibacter ruber; assembly: GCF_017355955.1. Lineage (GTDB taxonomy): Bacteria > Bacteroidota > Bacteroidia > Cytophagales > Hymenobacteraceae > Nibribacter > Nibribacter ruber_A. Next base: position 454,239 of record NZ_JAFFID010000004.1, read on the forward strand.
GGCGTATGCGGTAGGCTTCAACAATCCGAGGTACTTCTCTAAGTACTTCAAAGAGCAGTACCACATGCTGCCGTCTGTGTATGCAGAAAGCAAGCAATCTCACTCCATCACGTAAGATATTCTTTTTTAGAAAACAGGAAAGCAGCGCTCTGTAGGGTGCTGCTTTTTTGTTTTGCCTTAAGTAACCAGAAGAACCAATCATCTTTTTTTTACCGATTATTTTGGGCCTAATTTTTAGAAAAGAAGCTAAAAATGGAGCAGGAAATTTTTCTGCATTAGTTAGGAAGAGCAGGCTTTAAAATAGAATAACAAACCATTCCGAAATAGAAGTAAAAACCGACTTTTCGTGCCCGCAGGTTTCTCAATTACTCTCCTCTACCTACCTCCGTTTTAAGGCTGCTTTTTGGAATTAAGCTTAAAAACATCGGGTATTTTCCATTGTTCAGGGAAGTGTTCTTCTAAACATCCGGTTACATGAGTGGTTTGTATCGGTTTTCCCGGAAACAGGCCGGAAACGGACTGGAAATCCTGATGGGTTAACATTTTGTAAAATAAAACCTGCGTATTTAGCTTAAAAATGCGGTTTTTTCATTTGTTAACAGATCAGACATAGAAAGGAAACATTTCATACATACCACATTTTTTGCTCCTACTTACCTTCATGTTGTTCTTTTCGGGGGGGTAGATGCTACGTAAGCGCTTGTGTCTTTCCTGATCAGAATGGATTAAAAGTTTATTCTCACAATTCAATTTGATGAAGGTTAGAAACACGCTTTACTTAGCTTTTGTCGCCGCTCTTTTTTCTTTTAAAGAGCCAGCGGTGAAAAACTACCAGAAACTGGAAGACGGGGTACTGGTGAAACTGGAAAAAGAAACCAGTGGAGATCCGCAGTACGTGAAATTGCGGGTAGTTTCAGACAAGATTATCCAGGTAATGGCTACGCCGGTAGAGAAATTCTCTGAGGAGCCCAGCCTGATGGTAGTGGATAACAAGAAAGGTAAAACCGACTGGGAATTCCGGGAGAACGGGAAAACCCTGGTCCTGAACACCAAGGACCTGCGGGTAGAAGTTGGGGCAACTACCGGCGATGTCACGTTCTATGATAAGAGCGGTAAAGTACTGCTTCAGGAAAACAACAAAGGGAACCAGGACTTCGCTCCGGTTACGCTTGGCAACACCCAAAGCTACCGTCTGCAAAAGGCGTTCAACGTAACCCCAGAGGAGGCTTTCTACGGCTTGGGCCAACACCAAACCGGACTCATGAACTACCGCGGTTGGCAGGTAGACCTTACCCAGTATAACTCAGTGGCGGTGGTGCCGTTCATGGTGTCCAGCAAAAACTACGGTATTCTGTGGGATAATAACTCCATTACCAAGTTTGGGGATGTGCGCCCGTATCAGCCTTTGTCAAAACTGAAACTGTACGGCAAAGACCAGCAGCCCGGCGGCCTCACGGCTACCTATGCCTTTGACCCTAAAGCTGGTAAAGCCCCTATTGTTCGTAAAGAAACCAACATCAATTACGAGTTCCTGGAAAACCAGAAAGACTTTCCGCAAGGCTATAAGCTGGAAGGTGGCCTCATGACGTGGGAAGGCTTCATTGAAAGCGATGCCACCGGCGAACACCGTTTTGAGATGCCTTCCTCCGGTTACGTAAAGGTCTGGGTTGACAACAAACTGTTGCTGGACCGCTGGCGCGAGGCCTGGAACCCCGGCATGTCAGTATTCAAGGCGCCTCTGCAGAAAGGACAGAAGCACGCTTTCAAGATTGAATGGAACCCAGACGGTGGGGTGTCTTACCTTGCGTTCCGCTACTTAACGCCGCAAACCGGGCAAGACCTGAACAAGATCGCTTTCTCTTCTGAGGCCGGCGATAGAATGGACTACTACTTTGTGTATGGCAAGAACCTGGACGAAGTAATTGCCGGTTACCGCCACCTGACCGGTGCGGCCCAGGTAATGCCTAAGTGGGCCATGGGTTTCTGGCAAAGCCGCGAGCGTTACAAAACCCAGCAGGAATTGCTGGATGTGGTGAAGGAGTTCCGTAAGCGCAAAATTCCGCTGGACAACATTGTGCAGGACTGGTCTTACTGGAAAGAAGATCAGTGGGGAAGCCAGGAGTTTGATGAAACTCGTTTCCCAGATCCACAAGGCATGATCAATGAGCTGCATAACCAGCACAAAACGCAGATCATGATCTCCACCTGGCCTAAGTTCTACGAGGGTATTGAAGCCTACAAGCAGTTTGATCAGAAAGGCCTGCTGTACAAAACCAGCATCAACGAGCAGATCAGAGACTGGATAGGCAAAGGCTACGTGTCTACGTTCTATGATGCCTTCAACCCAGAGGGCCGCCGGATGTTCTGGAACCTGATCAATGAGAAACTCTACAAAATGGGAATTGATGCCTGGTGGCAGGATGCCTCTGAGCCAGACATTCTTTCTAACTCTTCTATTGAGCACCGCAAAGCCTTGATGAACCCTACCTATCTGGGACCTGCTGATAAGTACTTCAACGCCTATGTGTTGCAGCACAACAAAGGAATTTACGAAGGCCAGCGCGGTACCAACCCCAATGACCGGGTTTTCATCCTGACTCGATCTGCCTTTGGTGGCTTGCAACGCTACGGAGCCGCCACCTGGAGCGGGGACATTGCCTCTACCTTTGAGGAACTGGGTCGCCAGATTCCGGCCGGTCTTAACTTCTCCCTGTCTGGCCTGCCTTACTGGACTACCGACATCGGGGGCTTCTTCGTGGAAAACAAGTATGACCGCGGGCCTATGACGCCTGAGGCGCAGGAAGAATGGCGTGAGTTGAATACCCGCTGGTATCAGTACGGCACCTTCACGCCGCTGTACCGCTCGCATGGTCAGTACCCGTTCCGTGAGGTTTTCAACATTGCCCCGGAAGATCACAAGGCCTATCAGTCTATTGTGTACTACAATAAGCTACGTTACCGCTTAATGCCTTACATCTACTCTTTAACGGGTCAGGTGTACCATCAGCACGGTACCATCATGCGTCCGCTAGTAATGGACTTTGGAGCAGATAAGAATGTGCTCAACATCAGTGACCAGTTCATGTTCGGGCCAAGCTTGTTGGTGAACCCGGTACACGAGGCCAAGGCCACTAGCCGCAAGCTTTACTTGCCTGCTAACTCGGGCTGGTACAACCTCTATGACGGTTCCTACCAGAAAGGAGGCAAGCAGATCACAGCCGCCGCTCCTTATGAGCGCATGCCGCTCTTCGTGAAAGAAGGTTCTATTCTGCCTTTCGGTCCTGATCTGCAGTATGCGCTGGAGAAACCCGCCGAAACCATCACGCTGTATGTGTACGGCGGAAAAGATGCCTCTTTTACATTGTACGAGGACGAAAACACCAACTACAATTACGAGCAAGGCAAATTTGCCTCCATTCCCATTACCTACAACGAAGCCTCCAAAACCCTTACAGTAGGCAAACGCCAGGGCGAGTTCAACGGCATGTTGCAGAACCGCACCTTCAACGTGGTGTTTGTGCAGCCCACCAAAGGAAAGCCCCTGCAATTTGACCTGAAGCCAGATGCCACCATCACCTACTCTGGTGCTGCCAAGTCTGTGAAACTGAAATAGGCCTGCCTATACCTGATTCTGTTCTTATCCACACATTGTCACTAAAGCTAATTTATGAGAAAGATTTATCTACTCACTTGGCTGCTCTGTCTATGCGGAGCGGCGTACGCCCAGCAAGCAATAAAGGGGCGGGTCACGTCGCAGGACGATGGGGCCGGGATTATTGGAGCCACAGTTAGTGTGAAGGGGAATGCAACTCTTGCCACTAGTACAGATGCGGAGGGCAATTACCAGTTAAGCGTGCCCACCGGCAATGAAACACTGGTCTTCACGTACATTGGCTTTGTGACGCAAGAGGTGGCCATAGCGGGCAGAACCCAGGTAAATGTTGCCCTGCGCTCAGACACCAAAGCACTGGAAGAAGTAGTGGTAGTGGGGTATGGTGTTCAGCAAAAGAAACTGGTAACCGGTGCCACGGCCCAGGTGAAAGGCGAGGATATTCAGAAGCAAAGTACCACAGATCCCTTACAGGCTTTACAGGGGCAAGCTGCCGGGGTGCAGATTACCTCTACTTCTGGTCAGCCCGGGGAAAGCATGAGGGTAGTAATCCGGGGGTTAGGTACCATTGGTAATGCTACTCCCTTGTATGTGGTGGATGGGGTCTTAACTGGTGATATCTCCTACTTAAACCCTGCAGATATCCAGTCTATTGACGTCTTGAAAGACGCAGCCTCTGCGGCTATCTATGGTTCACAGGCCGCCAACGGGGTGGTGCTGATTACTACCAGAACTGGTAAAAAAGGGCAACCCGCCCAGATCACCTTTGATAGCTACACGGGTGTTCAGAATCTAGGCAGAAAAATAAATATGCTGAACTCACGTGAGTACGCCACTATCATGAATGAAGCATTGGTGAACTCCAACAGACTACCCGCTTTTACCAATGAGCAAATTGCTGCCATGGGAGAAGGGACAGACTGGATTGACCAGATTTTTGTGAAGGATGCGGTAACTCAGAATTACTCTTTAGGAGCAACCGGTGGAACGGAGATGTCAACTTTTTCTACGGCAATCAATTATACCGGGCAAGAGGGGATAGTAGGCGGAAAGGATCTCTCCAATTATGAGCGATACAACTTCCGTTTCAACTCTGAGCACAGCTTCTACAATAATATTGTGAAGTTTGGAGAGCACTTAACTTTCTCCTATATCCGGAACAACGGTATCAGGGTAGGGAACCAGTACAACAACTCCTTACGGTCAGCTTTCAATACCAGTCCATTTGTGCCGGTGTATGATGCAAATGGTAACTTCTTTGATAACAGCAATTCCACCTGGTTTAATGGAGAGGCTAACCCGTATGCCCAAATGGTATATGACAACCAGAACCGCAGAAACAATCAAAGGCTGCTTGGGGATGTTTACATGGTTCTGGAGCCCATTAAGAATCTTAGGTTCAGAACCAGTTTCGGGATTGATTATAGCGCTAGCGAGAGCCGTTCCTTTACTCCAATCTATAAACTATCAGTGTATGCCTTCAACAACAACTCACGGGTAAACCAATTCCAGGGAAAGGGGCAGTCATTGATCTGGGACAATCTCTTAACCTATAACTTCAATGTTGGCACCGACCATAACTTTGAAGTGATGGCAGGTACTTCCGCCTTCAGAAGTGATGGGGCACAACTCTCAGGAAGCAACATCAATCTGGTACTTAGTGACCTGGAGCACGCATATCTGACCAATGCTTCTAACACAGATGGTACTACTATTGACCTTTCAGGTGAGCCTTGGGCACAGGATAGAAGAATGTCTTACTTTGGGCGGTTCAACTATAATTTCAAGGAAACTTACCTGATCAATGCCACTTTCCGGGCTGATGGTTCGGCAAGATTCGGTAGAAACAGACGCTGGGGCTATTTCCCATCAGTTTCAGTAGGATGGGTATTAACCAATGAGACATTTACAGAAAGCACCCGTGATTGGTTAAGTTATTTTAAGTTGCGTGCCAGCTGGGGACAGGTGGGTAGCCAGAACATTGGTCCTTACCAATTCGTGTCACTGGTGACGTTTGCCAATACCAATTATGTTTTTGGGGATAAGGAAGGAGTGCTTACCCCGGGAGCGTATATCAGCAGGTTGGGTAATGATGAAGTGAAGTGGGAAACCTCAGAACAAACCAACATTGGTTTTGATGCGAACCTGCTGGCCGGTAAGTTAAGTGTGAATTTTGATTGGTATGACAAAATCACCAAAGACTGGCTGGTCACTGCCCCTCTCTTAGCAACAGCCGGAGCAAGTCCTCCTGCTATCAACGGTGGCGATGTGAGAAACACAGGGGTTGAACTTGCCCTCTCATACAACAATAATATAGGCGATTTCAGCTACAACATTGGGATAAACGGTGCTTACAACAAGAACCGCGTACGCGAGATTCCTACCAATGATGGTATCATCCATGGCCGTAACAACGTGTTGTATGATAACTCACTGGAATTCTATAGAGCGCAAAACGGGTACCCTATTGGTTATTTCTGGGGCCTGAAAACCAACGGTATTTTCCAGACCGAAGAAGAGGTAAATGCTTACAGAGGCTCAGAGGGAGGTCTTATTCAACCTAATGCGCAACCTGGTGATGTACGTTACGTGGACCTGAACGGAGACGGTCAGATCACGAACGACGACAGAACCCAGATAGGTAATCCTAATCCAGACTATACTTTTGGTTTAACGCTGTCTGCCAGCTACAAAGGGTTTGACTTCTCTATGCTGGCCTCAGGTGTAGCAGGAAATCAGCTTGTGCAATCTTACCGGAACCAGGCTAGCCAATACCCTAACTACACCACGGCTATCTTTGATCGCTGGCATGGACCCGGCTCTTCCAATACCATGCCTAGGGTTACCACAGATAACAGAAACTGGACTCAGTTCTCAGATTTGTTTATTCATAACGGTGACTTTCTGCGAATCAGCAACATCACCCTGGGGTATGATTTCGGGAAGCTGATTAACAAGCCTTTTCTGCGTCAGGTAAGGGTATATGCTTCTGTGCAAAATCTTTACACATTCACCAAGTATGAAGGTATGGACCCTGAGATTGGGTATACAGAGGACTTTGCTTCAGGTGTAGACCTGGGGTATTACCCTCGCCCAAGAACTGTGTTAGTGGGTACCAACATTAGATTCTAATTCCTAAGAAGTTACTAACATGAAAAATATAAGCAAAGCAATTCTACTAGCAGGTGTTCTATCCTTAGGAGCATGTAAGGATAGTTTCCTGGAAGTTGATCCAATAACTAACGTGACTGATGCAAACTATTACAGAACACCAGAAGATGCCTTCAGAGCATTGGTAGGTTGTTATGATGGTTTACAAATCATTTGGGCAGAGGGAATCAGCTTTCCAGTTGCTTCTGAGGTCTTGTCAGATAATGCTTTTGGGGGAACCGGTGCTTCAGACGGATTTGGATACCAGATGTTGGATGAGTTTGACAGAACCCGCTCACCCGCAGATCAAGATTTGATAGGTGCCAACTGGGCAGCCTATTATAGAGCGGTCTTTAGGTGCAATACCCTCATTGGTAAAATGGACCAAATCAACTGGAACGGCAATGAGCAATTGAGAAAGACGTATGAGGCTGAGGCTAGGTATATCCGGGCGTTCCTGTACTTTGACATGGTTCGTCTTTGGGGAAATATCCCTTTGATCATAGAACCCACTCGTGAAAACGTACCACAGGCTAACCCAGATGAAGTATATAAGCTAATTGCCGAGGATTTAAAATATGCGATAGAAAACCTGCCATCTACCAACTACGCTGCTCAGTCGGTGGGTAACAGAGGCAGAGTGACAAAATGGGCCGCGGAATCTTTGATAGGCCGTGTGTTTCTATACTATACCGGCTATTATAACAAGACTGACTTAGTTGGAACGGTATCTCAGGCTCAGGCGCTGGCTTATTTAGAAGATGTGATTACAAACAGTGGGCATGGTTTGGTAGAGAACTTTGCTAATCTCTGGCCGGCCGCTTCTGTAGCTAACTATGCTGGTGAAGACAATAAGGAAACCGTGTTTGCGATAAAGTACACTTACACCAGTGATTACAACGGCAATACAGACGGTAACCACTGGATGGTAATGCTGGGCATGCGGGAGCAGTTCAGTTACCCTTACGGTAATGGCTGGGGAGGCGGAACGGTCAACCCAAGATTGTGGAACGCCTTCAGCACCAATGATACCCGTAAAGCAGCCTCTATCATTTCTATAGTTGATGAAAACATAAATTTCACCAACCAGGGCAAGCAACGAGAATATACTGGCTATTACAATAAGAAATATAGCCCTATGGTAGACGAGGAGGGCAACAGCATACCCGTGGAAAATGGCGCTGTGAACTTCATGATCGGACAGTTCCAGGACTATGTGGCTATCCGGTATGCAGATGTGCTGTTGATGGCGGCTGAGCTGGGTAGCCCTAATGCCCAGAACTACTTTGACATGGTCAGAAGACGTGCTTACAAAGACAATTTCAATCCGCTGGCTGTATCAAAGGCAAACATCATGGCAGAACGCCGGTTAGAGTTTGCCAACGAGGGAATCCGTTACTGGGATCTCTTGCGTCAGGGGGTAGAAGTGGCAGCTAATGCTATTGCTGAAACCACTACCGTCTTGAATGCAGGAGCAGCCACCACAAAAGTGATTGCCGCAAATAAGATCAGAGAAACCCAGGGATTACAGCAAATTCCGAACTCCCAGATAACCTTATCTAATGGGGTGCTGAAGCAAAATCCAGGGTGGTAATAGCAATAAGTCATCAAGTATGAATGGAGCATTTCAGGTGATGATTCTTCCGGCTACCAGTAAGTTGGATTCCTCTGAAATGCCTTCTCTGACTATCTAACTTTTAAACAGATGAAACGGTTAAAATCAATTTTATCACTCATACTCTTGGGAGCCTTCATCGTGACTGCCTGTCAGGACGATGACCATGAATTGGGCAGAATGCTCTCTCCGGAGGAAATCTCTATCAAAGTGGTCCAGGATTTATCTATTGACCCCGGCGGAAACACTGTCATTCTGATAAATGAAACCCCGGAAACCATCTCTATGTGGGATTTTGAAACAGGGCGTTCTACCCGTACCATTGACACGGTTAGGTATGCTTTTGCTGGTGACTATACCATTAAGTTCTCCGCCGTAACAGGTGGGGGAATTGTGGAACTTCCGGCTAAGACCATTACCGTCACCCAGAACAACCTCAACTACGTGAACGACCCACTGTGGACAGCCCTGTCTGGCGGACCTGGGAACGAAAAAACCTGGATACTGGACATTGACGCGAACCATTTTGACGGCCCGCTTTACTTCTACGGAACCGACAATGGTTGGGGAGGTGCCTGTACCAAACCCGGAGGCGACTGCTGGAACTGGAACCCAGATTACAAAGGCAACACCTGGCTGATGCCCTACGGAGACTACGGCACCATGACCTTCAGCTTGAAAGGCGCAGCCACGGTTACGGTAAACCATTCCATGATTCCGGGCAAAGGCACTGAGAGCGGGACTTACTTCCTGGATGTGGATAACAAAACCCTGAGCCTAACAGATGCTGGTATCTTGCACGATGCCGGCCGTGATGCCTGCGTGGACGACTGGGGTAGCATCCGGTTGCTGTCCTTAACCGAAAACTCCATGCAGTTAGCCGTTATGCGGAAGGGTTCCTGCGAAGGAGCCGCCTTGTTGGTGTACAACTTTGTGCCTAAGGCAGAATAGTTCACCTGTAATAAACTGTACTAGTGCCATCCGTGAGGTGGTGACTAGTTGGAATCGGCTGGTGAGCATCTGTAAAGCTGGTGGTTGCCAGCCGATTCCTTTTTCTAAATCTTCACTCAATCCCTTTACCTTCACAAACATGCTGCGGCAGAAACTGCACCTTCATACGCTGTTTATTACCCTTTTTGCCTTAGGAGCCTGTAAAACAACAGATACCCTGGTACGAGAAAGACAAGACTTCACCAAAAACTGGTCCTTCAACTTAGGCGATCAGGCAAGTGCCAGGGAAACCGGTTACAATGATGCCCAATGGCGTAAACTAAGCCTGCCGCACGACTGGAGTATTGAAGGGAAATTTGATGAGAAGCACCCTGCTGGTTACGGAGGCGGGGCCTTGCCGGGCGGCACCGGCTGGTACCGGAAAACCTTCAGGGTAGACTCTAATGAGAAAGACAAGCTGTTCTACATAGACTTTGACGGCGTTTACACCAACTCTGAAGTCTGGATCAACGGTCAATACCTGGGCAAACGCCCTAACGGCTACATTTCCTTCCGGTATGATCTCACGCCTTACCTAAAATTTGGGCAGGATAACGTGGTGGCGGTAAAAGTAGACAACTCCCAGCAACCTAATTCCCGTTGGTATTCCGGTTCCGGCATCTATCGTAATGTGTGGCTGGTGAAAACCAATCCGGTGCACGTAGACCAGTGGGGCACGTTTGTAACCACGCCCCAAGTTTCTGAGCAATCGGTGAAGGTAGCCATCACTACTAACGTGCGGAACGCTAAGCAGCAATCAGGAAACTTTACCCTTCGCACAATGATCTATGATGCGCAGGGCAAGGAGGTAGCCAGAACTGCTTCCGAGAATCAGGCGCTGAAATCGACGCAGCCCAGCCCCGTCACCGAAGTGAAGCAGGAACTGACCGTCGCTACTCCTACTTTATGGTCGGTGGAGCAGCCCTATCTGTACCGCGTGGTGACCCAGGTAGAGCAGAACGGAAAGGTAGTGGACAACTACGAAACGCCGCTGGGCATCCGTACCTTCAATTTTGATGCGCAGAAAGGCTTTACCCTCAACGGTAAATCCATGAAGATCAACGGAGTGTGTAACCACCATGATCTGGGTGCCTTGGGGGCTGCCGTGAACGTGCGCGCCTTGGAGCGCCAACTGGAAATCATGAAAGCCATGGGCGTGAACGGCATCCGGACTTCGCACAACCCGCCCACCCCAGAACTGCTGGACCTCTGCGACAAAATGGGCTTCATTGTCATGGATGAGTCCTTTGACATGTGGAAGAAAGAGAAAAGCAAATATGATTACAGCCATGCCTGGGATGAGTGGCATAAGCGCGATCTGGAAGATTTCATCAAGCGAGACCGGAATCACCCCAGTGTGTTCATCTGGAGCATCGGCAACGAAATTCCGGAGCAGTGGGCGCCCGAAGGAACCACCATTGCCAAGGAGTTGGTAGCCATTGTGAAGAGCCTGGATACCACCCGCCCCGTGACGGTGGGCATTAATGAGCCAACGCCAAACAACACCATCTACAAATCAGGTGCCTTGGATCTGTTTGGGTTCAACTACCACCACCAGGATTTCGAGAAGTTCCCGCAGACCTTCCTCGGCCAGAAATTCATTGCCACCGAGACCGTTTCGGCGCTGGCTACCCGCGGGCACTATGATATGCCCTCAGACAGCGTCCGCCGCTGGCCTTATAAGTGGGATGAGTTGTTCACCGCCGGAAACAAAGATCTCACCGTATCGGCGTACGACAACGTGAGCACGCCCTGGGGCTCTACCCACGAGGAAACCTGGAAGGTGATGAAAAAGCACGATTACCTTTCGGGCATGTACATCTGGACGGGCTTTGATTACCTGGGCGAACCTACCCCGTACGTGTGGCCGGCCCGCAGCTCGTACTTTGGGATTGTGGATCTGGCTGGTTTCCCCAAGGACGTGTATTACATGTACCAAAGCGAGTGGACAAACAAACCGGTGCTGCACATCTTCCCGCACTGGAACTGGGAACCCGGCAAAACCGTGGATGTGTGGGCCTATTACAACAACGCCGATGAAGTGGAACTGTTCCTGAACGGAAAATCGCAGGGAGTGCGCAAGAAACATGGCGATGACCTGCACGTGATGTGGCGCCTGCCTTACCAGCCGGGTACTTTGAGAGCCGTGTCCAGACAGAACGGGAAAGAGGTGCTAACCAAAGAAATTAATACTGCTGGTGTACCCGCCAAAATTGTGCTGGAAGCCGACCGTACCCAGATCGCCGCCGATGGCAAAGACCTGTCCTTCGTGACAGTGAAGATACTGGACAAAGACGGCAATCTGGTGCCCCGCGCCGATAACCTGGTGAACTTCACCATTGATGGAAAAGCAGTGCTGGCCGGCGTGGATAACGGCCAGCAGACCAGCATGGAGTCCTTCAAAGCGAATCACCGCAAAGCCTTCAACGGTCTCTGCCTCGCCATTCTACAGGCCCAGGAAGAAGCCGGAACCGTGAAGCTGACCGCTACTTCAGAAGGACTTGCACCTGCTTCCGTGACCATCCAACTCAAAAAGTAACTTCAGAATCTTCCTGATTTCGGGCTGTTTTCCAGAAAGCAGCCCGAAATCAGAAACGGGTTGGCTTAACTCTGGAATCCCACTGGCGCGAGACTCTGGTCTCGTGACTTTGGATGATGCGAGTCTCCAGACTCGCCGGGAGCCATGACTCAGACCTGGAAACCAGAAATACTATTGTCGCTGCTGCGCAGCGAGGGTAGTCAGAGACTACCCATCATCGCAAGTCACGAGTCTGGAGACTCGCGCCAGTTTTAGCAAGACGTTTTCGGGGTAAGTTTCAGAAAACGAGCTAAAAACAGGAGAAAGAGCTATTTTAGGCAGATTCTCCAACCTAAAAACATTATTTATGAAAAGAACCTTTTTGCCGCTCTTATCTCTTTTAGTAACCCTGCTGATTTCCTTCGGCGCTCAGGCCCAGAACAAGATTAAAGTGGCCTGCGTGGGCAACAGCATCACCGAAGGCTGGGGCTTGAAACAGACCTATCCGGCCGCGTTGCAGCAACTATTGGGCGAGGCGTACGAGGTGCGCAATTTCGGGGTGAGCGGCCGCACGCTCCTGAAGAAAGGCGATTTCCCGTACTGGAACGAGGCCAAGTACCAGGAGGCTCTGTCATGGCAGCCCGACATCGTGATCATCAAACTGGGCACCAATGACTCCAAACCGCAGAACTGGAAATTCAAAGACGAGTTTGTTTCTGATTACGTGGCCCTGGTGAACTCCTTCAAGGCGCTGGCTTCCAAACCCATGGTGTATGTCTGCGCGCCCATTCCGGTGTTTGAGTTCAAGTGGGGCATCACGGAGTCCATTGTGAAAAACGAGATCATTCCGGCTGTCAACAGGGTTGCAAAGCAAACCAAATCGCAGGTCATTGACTTATACACTCCCTTCATCGGCAAGGCCAACCTGACCTATGACGGCATTCACCCCAACGACGAAGGAGCCGCTTTCCTGGCCGCCCAGGTACACCAGGCCATGCCCAGGAAGATCAAAAAGAAAACCAAATTGAAAGCCGAGAAAGCCAGCAAGTAGCACCGTTTCGGGCTTGTTTTCCTGGAAAGAAGTTCAAAACAGGCCCTTTCTGGTACCAGAAAATCCATTGCTGTACCCGGCACCAATCGCTTAACCTGATGAAAACCTGATGCGTCATTTTTCCACCCTTCGCCTGTTGTTTTTTCTTTTTCTGGCCAACCAATTCACTGCTTTGGGGCAGGCAGATCCGTTTCAGGCACCTAAGAAAGGGTTTGTCAGTTGGTTGCCGGCGCCCAGTTGGGAGCACGCGCTGCTCAGCGGGAACGGGGCTATGGGCGCTATGGTGATGGGCAATCCGCACGACGAGACCATTATCCTGAACCAGGCCCAACTGTACTTGCCCGTCACCGAGCCCCGGCCACCCATTGACCAGGCCAGCCGTCTGGCCGAGATCCGTTCCCTGATTCTGGAGGGCAAGTATCAGGAAGCCGCCAAAATTCCGGTGGAGCAAAGCATGAAAGAAGGCTACGGAGGGCATCTGTGGTCCAACCCGTACGTGCCGGCCTTTGACGTGCGGGTGCAGCTGGAGCCTTCCAACGTGCAGAAGTACGTGCGCATGGTGGATTTTGAAACCGGCGAGGCCAAAGTCATCTGGACCGATGCCAACGGAACTTACCAGCGCAACCTCTTCGTGTCCCGGCCCGATAGCGCCATCGTGATTTCCATCAAAGGAACCGGCAAGGTGAACGGCAGCATCGGGTTTACAAGCCGGCCCTATGAGTGGTCGCAGCGCGATCAGATCGTCAAGAATGTGGAGGGCGTGGAAATAAAGGCCGCCGATAAATGGCTTACTTTCCGGAGTAATTACAAAAAACGCTGGAAAAACAGCTTGCAGGGCTACGAAGGCGTGGGCAGGGTAGAGGTGAAAGGCGGCAGCTTTACGGTGCAGGGCAATGACCTGGTGGTAAACGACGCCGATGAGGTGCTGGTGTTCATTAAGATCAACGGCAATTATGATTACGCCAACTCGCAGGTAGACCAGATCAAACAGCACCTGTCTTCTTTGCCTACCGATTACCAGGCCTTGCTTTCCCGGCACCGCAACGTGCACGGCGAACTGTTCAACCGCGTGAAATTGGACCTGGGTGGAGGAGAGGAAGCCGGGCTTTTCAGTGAATCCATCAACCTGAAGGCGAGAAGCGGCAAGGTGGCTCCAGCCATTATTGAAAAGCAGTTCGATGCCGCCCGCTACAACATCATCAGCGCCACGGGCATTAATCCGCCCAACTTGCAGGGCATCTGGGGCGGCACCTGGACTCCGCCGTGGTCTTCAGACTTCACCCATGACGGAAACGTGGAAGTGGCAATCTCAGCCTTGCTCACCAGTCGCACGCCCGAGCTCATGATGGCCTATTTCAACTACCATGACAAGCGCCTGCCGCTGTACCGCGACAACGCCAAAAGAATGTTCGGGACCCGGGGCATCCACGTGCCTTCGCACACCAGCGACAACGGCTGGGACAACCACTTTGACCCCATCTGGTGCCTGAGCCTCTGGACCGGCGGTGCGGGCTGGACGGCCAGTTTCTACAATGACTACTGGCTGCACACCGGCGATCGCAAATTCCTGAAAGAGCGGGCTTACCCGTTCATGAAAGAGTCGGCCCTGTTTTATGAAGACTTCCTGACCGTAGGCAAAGATGGAAAGTATGTGTTCAATCCCTCGTACTCGCCGGAGAATACTCCCGTGGGCTCCAATTCGCAGGCCAGCATCAATGCCACCATGGACGTGATGATCGCCAAACAATTGCTCCGGAACTGCATCGCGGCCGCGCAGGAACTTAAAACCGACAAAGCCCAGGTAAAGAAATGGCAGGAGATGCTCACCAAGATGCCGGCCTATGAACTGGACGAAGGCGGTGCTCTGAAAGAATGGCTGTGGCCAACGCTGAAGAACTACCACCAGCACCGGCACGTCTCGCACCTGTACAGCTTGTATGACATGGTAGACCCCGATTTCAAGAACGATCCCAAGCTGCTGGACGGTGCCCGCAAAGTGGTGGAAGAACACATGAAGTTCCGCTACAAAGAAAACGGCGGCGAAATGGTGTTCGGTCTGGCGCAGATGGCCTTTGTTACGGCTAACCTGGAAGATGCCGCCACCACCGCCCAGCTGATTGACTGGATTTCCCGCTATTACTGGACCAATGGCTTGGGCACGTACCACAATCCCGGCTCCTTGTTCAACACCGACTTGAGCGGCGGTTATCCTTCGGTGATCATGCGGGCTTTGGTGTATTCAGAACCGGGTATGGTGAAACTGCTGCCGGCTATTCCGGCTACCTGGGAGACCGGCAGTATCTCCGGATTGCTGTTGCGGGGTGGAGTGCAGGTGAAAGATCTCACGTGGAACAACCAGGAAGTGGTTGCGGTGCTCCAATCGCCTAGAAAACAGGAGATCATTTTGCAGGCGCCTCGCCAGATGCGGTTGGTTTCGGGGCCAAATTCCAGAAAATCGGGCCAAAACGCTCAGGTAACCTTGCCTGCCGGGAAAGAGGTGCGCCTGGTCTTCAGGGCCGAGGGGAATGCACAGATTAAAAAGTAAAAAGCCTCAGGAGTTTTGAAGTGGGGGGAGAACCCTTGGCGGATCGGCTCTTTGGCTGGCATTAACATTTATAGCGGTCATTAGAAAAATTTGGTGCATTCCGGTGCGGGAGTTTGCCTCTGTGTTTACCCTATCAAACCCGAAGTCTGTTTTAGCCCCGTTTTTATGAAAACAAGCCTGAAACAGACTATGGGAGAATGCTTCACTTTTAGAAAAATTCATCGGTGAATTAAAAAAGAACCTGTATGAGGAAAAGCTTTACAGCAGGAGTTTTCAACCTTCCTTTCCTGAAATCAACTACCCGAGGTAAGCGAGCCTTGGGCGGATGGCTGGTTCTTTTCCTTTGCCTGGGAAGTATTTCGGTGTGGGCGCAAACCTCAGAAACTTACCAATGGAAGAACGTGCAGATACACGGCGGCGGTTTTGTTACCGGGTTGGTCTTCCACCCCACGGAACGGAATCTGCTGTACGCCCGCACCGATGTGGGCGGCGCTTTCCGCTGGAATGCCGCTGAGAACACCTGGATTCCGTTGACAGACCATTTAACCCGCGCCGATGAGAACCAGATGGGTGTGTTGAGTCTGGCGGTAGATCCGGCCAATCCTGAGAAAGTATATCTGGCTACGGGGTTGTATTCCCCGACCTGGGCAGGCATGGGAGCAGTTCTTTCTTCTTCAGACCGAGGCAGTACCTGGAGCCGGACCAACCTTCCCATTCGGTTAGGAGGCAACGAAGACGGCCGCTCTTCGGGTGAGCGCCTGCAGGTAGATCCTAATCTGGGCAGTACCTTGTATCTGGGAACCTCCGCCGATGGCCTTTGGCGCAGTACCAATTCAGGGGCAACTTGGAGCAAAGTGAACAGTTTTCCGGTAGCCCAAACTTCTATTGGCAGCGGTGGCATTGGGTTTGTGCTGTTTGACAAACGCAGCGGCAATGCGGGTGCAGCTACCCCA
This sequence comes from Sabulibacter ruber, assembly GCF_017355955.1. Taxonomy (GTDB): domain Bacteria; phylum Bacteroidota; class Bacteroidia; order Cytophagales; family Hymenobacteraceae; genus Nibribacter; species Nibribacter ruber_A. The sequence goes on from NZ_JAFFID010000004.1 coordinate 470,671, forward strand.
ACCATCTACGTGGGTATTCTTCGGTCGGGCAGCTCTAACCTGTACCGGAGCACCAACGGCGGAGACACCTGGGAGGCAGTTTCTAACCAGATTACCAACTATATGCCGCACCACGCGGAGTTGGCCACAGACGGAACGTTGTATGTGACCTACTCCAACAGTCCGGGACCGAATGGAGCCACCGCCGGAGCCGTCCGGAAGTTTAATCCCTCCACCAATACCTGGACCGAATTGACCTTGCCTTCCGGACAGGGCGGGTTTGCCGGCCTCAGCCTGGATGCGCAGAATCCCAATACCTTGATTGTCTCTACCCTAAACCGCTGGTGGCCCAACGATGAGATCTACCGCAGCACCGATGGCGGCACTACCTGGCGGCCCGTCCTAGGCAACGCGACTCGTGATCATTCCTCGGCACCGTACGCTGCGGCTTCCAGTCCGCACTGGTTGGGAGATGTGGAGATTGATCCTTTTGACGCCAACAAAGCCTGGTTTATCACCGGTTATGGCGTGTTCCAGACTACCAACCTGCGGGAGGCAGACCAAGGCAGAGCCGTGACCTGGACCTTCCAGAACAAAGGCCTGGAGGAAACCGTGCCTTTGAAACTGATCAGTCCGCCCACTGGGGCGCCTTTGCTCAGTGCCATCGGTGACATTGATGGGTTCCGGCATGATGATCTGGACGTGTCCCCATCGGCTGGCAGACTGAACCCCAGATACGGTACCAACACCTGGATTGACTATGCCGCGAATCAACCATCGTTCATGGTGCGGGTCCATAATAATGCACAAGGCAAGTTCGGGGCCTACTCTACCGATGGAGGTACCACCTGGACCCCCTTCGGCAGTGCGCCTGCGGGAGTAACAGGCGGGGGCACGATAGTTGTTTCCGCTGATGGCGCTACTCTGGTGTGGGCTCCCGTGGGGGTAAACTCTATTTATTACTCTACTAACCGGGGAACCAGTTGGATTACCGCAACGGGTATTTCCAAAGGTGGCCTTAAACCCATGTCCGATAAGGTGAATGCCCGCAAATTCTACGTGTATGATGCCGAAGTCGGCAGAGTGCTGGTGAGTACCAATGGTGGAGCTTCCTTTACCGCAGCGGCTACAGGTTTGCCAGCCGCCGCCAGTTGGCAATTGTGGGCTGCCACCGTGTATCCTGTCTACGGAGTAGAGGGTGATGTCTGGCTCACCAACCCGGTAGGAGGCTTGTACCGGTCTACCAACTCTGGAGCCTCGTTCACCAACATCAACAGCGTGCAGGAAGCCACCAAAGTGGGTTTCGGCAAACCCAAGGAAGGCAACGCTTACTCGGCTGTGTACCTGGTGGGCAAAGTAAATAACCAGATCGGTTTGTTCCGGTCAGATGATGCCGGAGCCAGTTGGGTGATGATCTCAGACGAGCGGCATCACTTTGGCGGCATCAATGATATTACCGGAGATCCCAGGATATATGGCCGGGTGTACCTGGCAACTGCCGGCCGGGGCATTATTTACGGCAATGCGCCTGGGGTGGTGAGTGGTATTTCTGACGAACAGCAGGTAGAACTGAGTTATGGACCTAACCCTTTCCCAGATGGTTTGCGTCTGCAGGCACCGCACCGGTTCACTTATGAGGTCAGGACTTTAACCGGAACTTTGGTGGAGAAAGGAGTCAGCGGGGGGCAATCTATTATAGGAGCACGGTTGCCAAGAGGCCTTTACCTCCTCACCGCTACGTACCAGGATCGGGTGAAAACCATCAGAATCATCAAGCAATAGGGAGAAACAGAGCTTAGATAGCTCAGGCAGAAGGAAGATTTTTACCAATAGTTTATAATATATGACCTACAGATTACCCAGCTTCAGATCGCTTTGCAGTCTGGCGCTTGTAGCTTTTACCGTGGCTTGCTCCACTTCAGAAAAGGTGCAGCAATCGGCTACCAGCAACGCCGGCTCCACCTCCACAGCAGTAGAGGGCAACGGCATCAACATGTCGCATGAAGCCCAGATAAATGACCTGATTTCTAAAATGACCTTGGAGGAGAAAGTGAACATGATTCACGGTGTTTCCTCTTTTACCTCGGGCGGAGTGCCGCGTCTGGGAATCCCGGAGTTGACCATGTCAGACGGTCCGCACGGGGTACGTCCTGAGCACGGCCGCGATTGGTCATTGGACAATGCCGGAAACGATTCTTCTACGTACCTGCCCACCGGCGTTGCCTTGGCCGCCACCTGGAACCCTGAGCTGGGCTATGCCTTCGGGGAAGTGCTGGGCAGCGAGGCCAAGGCCCGCGGCAAAGATGTGATTCTGGGTCCCGGTGTGAACATCATGCGCACGCCTTTGAACGGCCGTAATTTTGAATACCTCAGCGAAGACCCTTATCTGAGTGCCCGCATGGCGGTTGGCTATATTAAAGGAGTGCAGGACCAGGGAATTGCCGCCTGCGTGAAGCACTACGCTGCCAACAACCAGGAAATCAAACGGGCCAAAGTAAACGTGGAGATGAGCGAGCGAGCGCTTCGTGAGATTTATTTGCCTGCTTTTAAAGCCGCCATCACCGAAGGCGGTGCCCTGACCCTGATGGGCGCTTACAACAAATTCCGGGGCCAATACTGTACGCATAACCAGTATCTGATTAACGACATCCTGAAAGGAGAGTGGGGGTTCAAAGGTCTGGTGGTGAGCGATTGGGGCGCGGTGCTCAACACCATGGAAGCCATCACCAACGGCACCGATATTGAGATGGGAACCGATCTGCTGCAAATGCCCAACATCAACTACAACAAATTCCTGCTAGGCGATACCGCAATCACGCTGGTGAAAAGCGGCAAAGTGCAGGAAGCCCTGATAGATGAAAAAGTACGCCGGATTCTGCGGGTCATGTACCACACCAATATGATTGGGGCCAAGCGCACGCCGGGTGCCTTGAGCACCAAAGCCCATCAGCAAACTGCGCAGAAAGTGGCCGAGGAAGCCATCGTGCTCCTGAAAAACGAAGGGAATTTGCTCCCTTTGCAAAAAGGAGGCCTAAAATCCATTGCGGTGATTGGCGCGAATGCCACCCGCAAGCAAGCCATGGGCGGTGGCTCCTCGCAGGTTCGTCCGCCTTATGAAGTAACGCCTCTGCAAGGCATCCAGAAAATGGTAGGTGCTGGTGTGAAGGTTACCTTCGCACCGGGCTTTGAAGTAACCAGAGCCGAGAAGCCCAACCAGAAATTGATTGACGAGGCGGTACGAGCTGCCAAAGCCGCAGAGCGAGTGATTTATGTAGGTGGCTGGACGCACGGCTACACCGATGATTGGAACGGCGGTGCCTTTGACTCAGAAGGTGCCGATAAACCCAATCTGACCATGCCCTTCGCCCAAGACCAACTGCTGACCGCTATCCTGAAAGCCAATCCGAACACCGTAGTCGTGCTGATTGGCGGCGGACCCATTGACATGACCCAGTGGGTAGACCAAACCAAAGCCATTGTGCAGGCCTGGTACCCCGGCATGGAAGGCGGTACTGCCGTGGCCAAAGTGCTCTTCGGGGAAACCAATCCTTCCGGCAAACTGCCGGTATCCTTTCCAAAGCGCTTACAGGATTCTCCGGCCCATGCCCTAGGCCAGTACCCAGGTGACCGCGACACTGTGAACGTGGAGTACAAAGAAGACATCTTTGTGGGCTACCGCTACTTTGATACCTACAAGGTGGACCCGCTTTTCAGCTTCGGGCACGGATTGTCTTACACCACCTTCGGGTACAGCGACCTGAAGGTAGACCGTGACGGCGATGGTGTGAAAGTGAAGGTACAAGTGAAAAACACTGGTCCGGTAGCGGGTGGCGAAGTGGTGCAGCTGTACGTGAAAGATGACCAAGCTTCTGTGAAGCGGCCCAAGAAAGAACTGAAAGCGTTCCAGAAAGTATTCCTAAAACCCGGCGAAACCAAAACGGTGACCTTAACCCTGGGCAAGGATGCCTTCCAGTTCTACGATGAAGGTAAAAAGCAATGGGTGCTGGAACCGGGTAAGTTCCAGATTCTGGCCGGTAGCTCCTCTAAAGATATTCGGTTAACCGGTGAGGTGACTTTATAACATCTAATCAATCATTGAAAAGGGCATCGCTTTCCAAAGCGATGCCCTTTTCGTTTATGCCTTATTTTCTCTAAATAAGCCTAAAAACAGAAAACCAGCCTGTAAACAGGAAGCAAAGAGGAGGCAAAAGGCTGCTATTTAGTGGAAGTACTTAATTCTTGCTGAGCTCCTGGTATCGTTTTAACGCTTCAATGAAGTAATAGTCGGCATAGGTGAGCGGTACGTCTATTTCGGTGCCTTGGGGAAAATGCCCTACGCCATGTTTTATGAGGAAGCCTCCATTCGTGCCTGGCGCGTACCGGTAAGTATCACTGGACAGGCTTTGCAGCATGGTTTCTGCCGCGGCAAAGTATTCTTTGCTTGTCTTTGCTGGAACATACTGGCATAACTCCAGCAAGGCGGCGGAAGTAATGCCGGCAGCTGAGGCATCCCGCAGAGCATTTGGAATATTAGGTGCATTGAAGTCCCAATACGGAATTTTATCCTGCGGCAAATTGGGGTGATGCAGCATGAAGTCTGCAATGCCTTTTGCCTGGGCCAGGTACTTCGGGTCTTTTGTCTCTCTGTACATCACGGTAAAGCCATACAGACCCCAGGCTTGTCCCCGAGCCCAGGCAGACTCATTGGAATACCCCTGAGCTGTGCGTTTCTGCTGCACGGCACCAGTGGTTGGATCATAGTTGATCACATGATACGAGCTATAATCGGGCCTGAAGTGGTTTTGAATGGTAGTGTTCGCGTGTGTGGTGGCAATTTCATAGAAAGAGGAGTCGCCGGTGACGCGGGTTGCCCAGAACAACAACTCCAGATTCATCATGTTATCTATGATCACCAGATAATCTTCCTTATCTGAGTCCCAGGACCGGATCGCCCGTACTTTCGGGTCAAAGCGTGTGGCTAACGATTTAGCGCTGTTTATCAGAATATCTTTGTATTCTGGTTTTGGAGCAATCTGGTTTGCATTCCCAAAGCTACAGTACATCATAAAGCCTAAGTCGTGGGTGGTGGTATTGTACTGCTCCTTTTTCAATACCTCCATGATGCGCATGGCTTCTTCGTAAAGTTTTTGATCAGCGGTTGATTGGTAAAGGTAAAGGAGAGTGCCCGGGTAGAAGCCACTGCACCACCAATCAGAGCCGCTGGTTTCTAATCTATTTTGGTTTGGATGAAAGGTTCTGGGAAACCGGTTGGGAGGGAGCGAAGAAGCTAAAAGTTTGTATTGGTTAGCTGACGCTGTGTACATCTGGAAAATAGTCTCCTTTGATAGGAGGTGCTTTGAGCTAAGTGATTTGCTGTTCTGCTTGCTTGAGCTACACGCCAAAAGGGAATGAAGGGCAATTAGTAGAGAGACTCTAGCAATCAAGAGATATGTCCTCATAGAATATAGGGAATCGTGCCCTTTAAGATAGTATTTGTTTACCTATTCATAAGATCTGAACCTCTCGTAACATTTGCTTAATATGTTCTTAATAATTCGGTAATATAATAGCTGTGTTATTTAGTTCTTGATAATCTAAGTGTCTATTGGTTGATAATAATATAGTCTTTTGTGTGTGAGTCAATGAAAATTTCAATATAATTATCTTAGAAATGTAATATTTGAGATGAGTATATTAAGACAGTTTTAGTGAATTCGTGTCGCTGTGACAATTATAATATTTTAATGCTTAATTGTGAAGCAATAAGGAGTGCGCGCTACCTCTTTGAATGTTAAATGATAAAATATTAACTAATTAGGCGCTTTTTTAACATTTGGTGCCTATAACAAAAACATTCAGTCCCCTGCATTTTACAAATAATCTCTATTTTTAACATAGCGTAATTAGCTAGTCAAAACAAGGTGGCCAAGATTGGTTTGTTCAATCTTGGATAGAAGTAAGTCTCTTTTAATTAGGAGTAGTCTCAATCATAGTCTATACCCTATAATAAGTGAACTCTTACTTCTAATTACATGGGTTGATTCTGCATTAACCCCAGACATGAACCCTTAGTAATCATTTTATTAACCTGAGCAGAGCATAAGGGGAGGATATAGGGATGATGTATCAACTTAGTGTGTAACCTTTTTGGTGGGGGAAAGTATTGTGGGTGCTGTTTGCTTGATAATAGGTTAAGGAAGGGTCAAAAGGGGTAGACCAATAGCCCTAAACTAGTTTCTGAGTCTGCAGAAACAGCTCCTTTAGAAAGCAGTAGGGGTTAAAGGCTGGATCAATTTACTTCTGATACAGAGATATGATAAAAAAATATCAGTTTTAAAGTCCTGTATTTCTTAACGTTGTCCTGAAATAAATCAAAAAAATGGGGAACCTATCCTGTTTTTATTGGTGTTGGTGCTGTAACTCCCAGAATGGCTATTAAGTAAATTTGAATTAAGCGCTGCTGTGTTGGAAATTCAGTAAAAATTAAGATTTTTGAACCGCTTTGCTTGTATTTGTTTAAAAAGGCAGTAAATTTATAACTTATGCCATCGTTGGCATTGTTTATTCCCCCGTAAAGCTTGTTTCAAGCAAACAATTGATAAAAAAGTATTATAAGTCAGTATAAAATGCTTTTAGCTTTGTATAGCTATTAATAGATTTTGTAGGTCCTTCATAGATGAAGTTGAAATGTGTTGTGTGAAACGCTTTTAACTTCAAAAGGAACAGAAGCAGCAGCTCCCCTAAGCTGATTCTGAAAGAAATTGGTGTCCCAGAGTTTTCTATTGTTTAATAAATATTAATACGTGCTTTATAACTAGGCTTCCTAGTGTGGTTTTATTACAAAGTTTCTACCTAATCCAAATTACCCTATGACTCAAAACTTTTACACAGAAACAGATTACAGAAAAAGTAATCTTGTCTTTAAGTCCAGAACCGCATGGACAATGATAGCTATTCTGTTAGCTGTCTTTCTTCATGCGTTTGATGGTTTGGCACAGGGTGCCAGACGAACAATTACTGGGAGAGTAACCTCGGCTACTGATAACACCGGTATGCCTGGTGTAAGCGTAGTAGTGAGAGGTACAACTAATGGTGCTTCAACTGATGCGAACGGTAACTTCTCATTAGAAGCTAGCAACACTGATGTTCTGGTGGTAACCTTCATTGGGTATGTATCTCAGGAGGTGACTGTTGGAGACAGAACAACAATCAATGTTAGCCTGCGTGAAGATGCCCAGACTCTGAATGAGGTAGTTGTGACTGGTTACGGGGAGTTAAGAGCCAGTGATGTGCCTTCGGCCCAGACTACTATTGGTTCAAAGGCTATAGAAAGAACTGTAAACACTACTGTAGAACAAGCAATTCAGGGTCGTGCCCCTGGGGTGTACGTTACTCAGAACACAGGTGCTCCTGGTGGTGGTATTTCAGTGAATATCAGAGGTATCAACTCAATCAATGGGTCTAACGAGCCTTTATATGTGATAGATGGTGTTCAGGTGCAGGGTAATTCTTCTACTTCAGGTGTTAACCCCTTGGCTTCACTGAATCCATCTGATATAGAAAGCATGGACATTTTACAAGGTCCTTCTGCTACTGCAATTTACGGTTCACGTGGTACCAATGGTGTGGTGTTGATCACCACAAAAAGAGGTAAATCTGGTGATGTAAGAGTGAATTACTCATTTTTAACCAGTGTTCAAACTCCGCCTAAGCCGTTAGATGTCATGAACCTGCGGGAATACGCCCAAATGGACAATGAGTACAAAGCGCTTGCAGGAGGCGCGGTGCGCGAAGATTTTCTTGATCCTTCCATTTTAGGTGAAGGAACAAATTGGCAGCGTGAATTATTTAACAGAGCGCCAATGAACAAACACCAGTTGAGTCTGAGTGGGGGAAGTGAGAATACCAGATTCTATTTATCAGGTGAGTACTTAGATCAGGAGGGCGTGGCAATAGGTTCTGGATTTGACCGTGCTTCCGTAAGATTAAACTTGGATAGCAAAGCCCGTAAATGGCTAAATTTAGGTGCAAACTTAAACTTTGCTCAAACAAACGAACAGATTTCTACAACTCAGTGGGATATTATCAACAATGCCATTCAGTTGTCGCCTGCAATTCCGGTAAGAAATTTAGATGGAACTTATGGAGGTGGTGAGCCAAGGCTAAACCCTGACGGTAGTGTCTCTGAAGCAGAGCGTTTTACACCGCCAAACCCAATTGGCTTGGCTAATATCATCACCAATGATATGGTAAGACGTCGAATTTTGGGTGGCTTGAATGCAACTGTGAATCTGATGGAGGGGTTGGAATTCCGCACCTCGTTTAATGCTGATTATGGAACTGGAGTTGGCACATCTTTTCAGCCAACCTACACTTTTGGGTATCAGCGGAACACAATCGCTAGGTTAGATGTCAGAAACGAGACTAATATCTATTGGAACTGGAACCAAATGTTACAGTATGCCAAACAGTTCGGTAAACACAGCTTAACTGTAATGGCTACACACGAATCGCAGGCATCCGAATGGCAAAATACTTCCCTTGGCAGAAGCGGTTTCAATACCAACGAGATTATAGATATTAACGCGGGTGAGCAAAATGCTCAGCAAAGAACTGGCGGAGGGCAAGGCGATTGGGCGATGGAATCTTATCTGGGTAGGATAAACTATAATTTTGCAGACCGATACATCATTCAAGGTGCATTCCGTGCCGATGGTTCAGCAAACTTTGGACCTGACAACAGATGGGGGTATTTCCCTTCTATCTCCGCGGCTTGGCGCGTTTCAGAAGAATCATTCTTTAACTTCCCGATTGTTAGTGATTTAAGATTGCGTTTTGAAACTGGTTTAACCGGAAATCAAGGCGCTGGTGGCAATATCTATGCAAGACTCCAACAATACCCAACCGAGTGGGGATCTGGTTTCTTGGCTGCCAATTACCCTAACCCAAATTTCAAGTGGGAAGAAACCTTGACGAATAACGCAGGTATCAACCTCGGTTTGTTTGAAAACCGTATTCAGATTGAAGCCGACTACTATATTAAGAAGACCGACAACGTAATTGTTAGAAGTTCACTGCCTTGGTATATGGGCTCTACTGGTAACGGTTCTGTTCAAGCTCCTCTGGTGAACTTTGGTGCGCTTCAAAATAAAGGCTGGAGTGTGTCTCTTAACACTATCAACCTGGACAAAGGTGGCTTTAAGTGGGAAACCAACCTGAATATTTCCCATTTCAAAGCTGAAGTTACCAAGCTTTACACCGAAACCAGTGTAGTTGCCCGCAATGCGCCAGACTGGTATATCATGCCACTTTGGTCACAGAGAACAGTGGTAGGTGAGTCTCCGTGGTTTTTCTATGGTTTCATTGAAGAAGGCATTTTCCAAACCGTAGAGGAAGTTCAAAATAGTGCCCGTCCTGCTGATAGCCAAGGCAAACCTTTCCCTGTTGGAGAAAATAGTGTTTGGGTAGGAGATGTGAAATTCCGTGACCTGAACGGCGATATGGTCATCAACGAACAGGATATGACTAAGATTGGTAGCCCATGGCCTAAATACTTTGGTGGTTTAACCAATGACTTTTCTTACAAAGGCTTCAACCTAAGTATCTTGTTAACCGGGACCTTCGGTAACGATGTGTACAACTACGTACGTTTCCGTAACTCAAATCCAAATAATATCAACGTGGGGCAAAATATGTTTAGAGAAGCTAGAGATTATGCCCGCGTTAATGCTGAAGGTGTATTAGAAAATCCTGGAACAACTGTACCTAGGCTTTCTGGGGGTGATGTAAACAAGAACTTTGCCCGTCACACCACTAAATATGTAGAAGATGGTTCTTTTGTGAGAATCAAAAACATTTCACTAAACTATACTTTACCTAATGCACTTGTTTCCAGACAAAAGATTGTAAAGGCAGTTAGAGTGGGTGCTAGTGTTCAAAACCTGCACACGTTTACCAAATACACCGGATATGACCCTGAGGTAGGTTCTTATGTTGGTCCAAATGTTACCAATGACAATGCTCCTATTGGAGTGGATACTGGTCGCTACCCAATAACTCCTATCTATTCTTTCAATTTCGGAATCGACTTTTAATTAATTAGATAACAAGCATATGATTAACAGATATATTTTAGCCGGGGCTTTTGCCGCCTTGGCTATGTTTACCGGTTGTAAAGATGAATTTTTAGAGAGGCCACCACTGGATACTCTTACTGACGGTGCTTTCTTTAAGACCGATGCCCAGGTTTTGGCTGCCACTGCCCCTCTATATAATGTTGCCTGGAAAGATTACCATGATCAGGCTTCTTACTTCATAGGCGACATCCGCGGAGGTACTCTGTTTTACCCTTGGGAGGGTCCGGCGGAGCGGAGAGATAATGTGTTCTTTAGAGCCACCGGTGTTTCAAGATCTACTTTGTGGGCTTATCAGGCATGTTATAATGTTATTGCACAGTCAAATATGGCTATCTATAACATTAATAAATTAGCTGGGCCAGAAGTAACACAAGCTGCTAAGAACCAAGCAATTGGTGAGGCAAGGTTTATGCGTGCAACTGCTTATAGCATTCTGGTAACTACGTTTGGTGAAGTTCCCATCATAACAGATAATGTGGCGGATTTGAACAACGCAAACAAGGTCCGGAATACCATACCAAGTGTGTGGGAATTCATTACCCGCGATTATCTATTTGCAGCAGAAAATTTACCTACTACGGCTACGCAACCCGGAAGAGTAACCAAATGGTCAGCAGAAGGCATGTTGGCGCGTACTTACCTCACCCGGGCAGGTGTTGGCGGTTCAGGTGGCCAAAGAAACCAGGAGTTTTTAGACAAGGCTAAAGATTACGCCCAACGTGTAATTACCATGAGTGGCAAATCCCTGGTTAGGCCTTATGAGAATCTTTTCAAATACCCTTACGATAACAACGCTGAGTCTTTATTTGAAAACCAATGGGTTTTCGGAGAAAACTACGCTGCGGCTAATACCATGGCCTCCCAAATCTATCCAATGGGTGAGATCGCTGTGAATAATGATGGCTGGGGTGGTAATTATAGTGCTACTTGGTGGATGATGAGTTTGTATGAAGGCTTGATCACCAATCAGGATGACAATAATCCCGCTAACGATGGTCAAACCCTTGGTTTTACAATGGACCAACGGTTAAAGGCTACCTTTATGTTGCCTGGTTTTCATTATCCAGAAATTACAGTGAAAGATGCTAAGGGCCAAGCAAAGGAAAAATTAACTTGGCCCCAGCCTGGTACAACTGCCGAAAACAACTTTGCTGTTATCAAAAAATATGTAGTTGGTAACGAATTAGATTTAGGCGGGCAGGCTGCTCAACAAAGGTATCCGCATAATACCTATATGTTGCGTTTGGCGGAAATGTACCTGACCTATGTGGATGCTGCAATCGGAAATGCTGAATCTACTTCTGATGCAACGGCAGTGCAATATTTTAATGCGATTCGTACCCGGGCTGGTTTAGCACCTATTGAGGGGCCAATCAAAATGGCCCGCAGCTATAATAAGATTGGAGATGATCAGGTGTTTGAAGAATGGGTGAAGGAATTTGCCATGGAAAATCTTACCTGGTATGCCTTAGTTAGAATGCATTATTATAATCCACAGAAAACTTATGACATAATAAACGGCCAAGATAGGGCTTTATTCCTGGCAGTGGCAGATCGTTTCCCTAATCCGACTGGCTGGAAATTTACTAAGACTTCTTGGGTTACGGAAAGGAATCCTAATGTTGGCGAAGGTAATTTCTATATGCCATTACCAACTGTGGAACTGAGCCAGTCACCAAGTTTAGGGCAACCAGCCGTTGATTATGATTTTGGGGATTAAAATTTTGGATTTATAAAAAGAAGATATTGTATGAGAAGTCAAATAAAATTTTTCCTGTTCCTTTTTGTTGCCTTAGTAATGACAGGGACTTTCACCAGCTGTTCGGAAGATGATGATCTTCCGAATGGCGGTAAACCCATGATTAAATATGTCCGGGTTACCCGTCCAGAAGCTTCTGATTCTCTTATCGTGAAGGCTGGTCAAGGGCAAATGATTGCAATCATAGGTGAGAACTTGCAAGATGCCCGTGAATTATGGATAAATGACAGAGAGGCAGCGCTGCAGTCTACCTTCATTACTAGTACCTCTATTATTACCCGGGTGCCATCAGACATTCCTACTGATATTACAAACAAAATGCGGATTGTATTTGGCAACGGCGAAGAATTAGTGCATGACTTCACGGTAGATATTAGTGAGCCAATGCCTACTTATATGGAAAGTGAGTACGTAAATGCCGGTGATATTGCAACTATCAGAGGCAGCTTCTTCTATGAGCCGGTACAAGTTTTCTTTACCGGTGCCAATGGAGCTAAAGTGGAAGGAGAAGTTGTTGACGTATTGCCTAATGTAATAGAGGTAAGAGTGCCTGCTGACGCTCAACCTGGACCGCTTACAATTAAGAGCAATTTTGGCGAAACAGAATCAGATTTCTGGTTCCGCGATAACCGTAATATTATAGCGGACTATGAAGACACTGATCATACTGGATGGTGGCATGGCCCTAGCTTCATTTCAAGCGGCGATGCTAATATTCAACCAATTAGTGGAAAATTCCTGCGCATCGATAAAGAAAGCACTGGCTCGTGGTTTGAAGCTTGGGTAGGAGATGGAACAATAAAGGCAAAAACCAAAAATATTCCGGCCGATGCTTTTGCCAACCCTGATATGTATAGCCTCAAATTCGAAATGAATACAGTAGCCCCTTTAGTTTACAATGGTGTTCAGTTTTTTATAGGTAATGGTGGTCCAGGAGACAGAGGTAACGCATTTTATGCCTGGAGCCCCAATATTGATACCAAAAATAGATGGCAGACAATAAGCATCCCTTTTAAGGACATCTATGAGGCTAATAACAAAAATGGTAACACATTTACCTATAATGCCAATGGGTACGCGGTTTCCCTCCATTTTGTAGGGCCAGGCACAAAGGCTCAATTTGGAATAGACAATTTACGGGTAGTACCTAATCCATAATATCTGAAAGCACTACGTATGAAAAACTTCTATACTATAAGAACACTACTACTTGCCTTGTTTGTAGTGTCACTAGGTTTCTTTACCTCTTGCGGAGACGATGATGAAAACGCTATTGACGGAGGACAGGTCCAACTGTTAAGTTTTGGTCCTACAGGAGCGAAGCATGGGGAAGAAATTCGGTTCATTGGTCATAACCTTAATAAAGTTGAATCTATTCAGTTTCAAGGAGCAACTGTTGCTAAGGAGCAGTTTATTGAACACTCATCCGAACTCATCAGATTAACTGTACCGGAAGATGCCATGGAAGGTGTGGTGACTCTGAAAGTTTCAGGAGGAGATGATGTTGTATCTAAATCTATCCTAAGTTTTACAGTTCCAATTACAGTGACAGATGTAACTGCGGAAGCCAGACCAGGTGGTACTATCGCGATCAGTGGAACTAAGCTGACTTGGGTGGATAGTGTGGGATTTGGTGATGAGATAGTGAAGCAGTTTATCAGCAAAACGGCGACTAAAATTGAGCTCCAAGTACCGGCAAATGCTAAAACGGGTAAACTTATCATTTACGGAGGAGGCGAGGATCCTACTTTCCTTGAAACAGAAAATGAGGTAGTGATCACTTTACCAGTTGTAACTAGTATTACACCCGCCAATATCCGGCATGATGAAGTACTGACTATTACCGGTACAAATCTGGATTTGGTTGATCAGGTTAAATTCCCTGGTGGAGGTCAGGTAACTACCTTTGTAAGCCAATCAGCAACGGAAATTACCCTTAAAGTGCCTACCAATGCCACTAATGGTGCTCCTACCCTGGTTACCAAAGGTTCCATGGTGGAAGTAAAGCCTACACAAACCATTTCTATTATTTTACCAGTTATAACTAATATCTCAACTGTTAGGCATACTCAGAATACTACTATTACTGGTACTGACCTGGATAAAATAAAAGAAATTACCTTCCCAGGTAACTTTACAGTAGCCAAAGCAAATTTTGTTAGTCAAACTGGAACTCAGATTGTGGTGGCTGTCCCTGCTATGGCAACACCAGGTACCCTCAGTTATAAGACCATGCATGATTTTGCGGTAACGTCTGCTACTAACTTCAATGTATTGTTACCGTCTGTAAGTTCATACGCTCCGGCAGTAGTGGCTCCTAACGGCACTTTAACCATCAATGGTACTAACCTGGATTTGATTAAGGATATTACTTTTGGGGGCATGACTACCAAAGTATCTACCTTTTTAAACCAAAGCGCAAGTAGATTACAGGTGACTGTACCAACTGCAGCAAAAACTGGGGTACTTAAATTTACGTTGGCCTCTGGATACGTGGTGGAAGCTGCTGAATTAACAGTTGTAATGCCAACGGTATCCAGCATAACTCCAACGCCGGTAGCGCCAGGTGCTTATTTAACTGTCAACGGATCCAACCTGAATCTGGTGAAATTGGTTAAATTCACAGGTGGTGCGGAGGTTGCTACTTTCTTGACCCAAACTGAAAATCAAATAATCTTATTGGTTCCTTCCAGTGCTAAATCAGGAAAGTTAACTCTGGTAACGCACACGAATACCGAGGTTGAGACAACTCAGGAAGCAACCGTTGGTGCCGCAGCCCCTACCATTAGATCCTTTATTTACGATGACGCTTTAGCAGCTGGCTGGGCTAAATGGGATGGGTATAATGGAATTGATGTACAGGATTTAAATAATACCACCAATATTAAAAGAGGTACTAAATCATTTAAGATCACTTTCTCTGGAGCCTCCGGAACTATCCAATTAAAGCCTGGTGATGCAAACTTCGCGAACGGATACACACACCTTGTGCTTTATGTAAAAGGTGGTGGAACTGCTAACACAAGGGCTGCTATTCAATTCAAACTTGTTGGTGGCGCCTTTACCAGTGAACAGGCATTTGATATAGTAGCTGGTGAATACACTGTTGTGCAGATTCCGCTTAGCAGTTTTGGTAATATCTCTGCTGGAATTGATGAGTTCCTGATCAAAAACCAAGGTACAATTCCTAATACGTTCTATATTGACGACTTAGGACTACGTTGATTTACTTTAAGACAACAAATAAAAAAGGAAGAGCGGTTTGCTCTTCCTTTTTTATTTGTTGTCAATTAGAAGTGCAGAAGCTCAATGTTTGCTAATGCGTATTCTTAGTGTGGTGTATAAATAGGATTAATCTTAATAATTTTTCTCCAAACTAATAGCCATTCTTCCTAAACATCCTTAAGGCAGCCCTAAGGGAAAAACTCACGTCCCCTGGAACTTCTGAATGCCTAATGGCGGTTCTCGCCTAGGCTCTAGTCGGGAGACGTAAAGTTAAAAGGAGCGACAAACAGCCAAAAAAAATCTCCTCATATGGGAACCGACCAGCCCTCATTCGGGTTCAACCTTAGGCTCCAGTCGGGAGCAGCGGGGAAACCAACGCCGGTCTGGAACTTCTGAATACCCGTAATGGTTCTCGTTTAGGCTCCGGTCGGGAGCTTTGTGGCTTGCAGAGGGTCGACAGAAAAACTTAAGTGCCACGGAACTTCTGAGTACCTGATAATGGTTCTTGCTTAGGCTCCGATCGGGAGCTCTTCCAACAGCAAAGCGAAAAACCTCCGCACGCCGGGAACCAACCGCCACCTAATGTTGGTTCTCCCTTAGGCTCCGGTCGGGAACCTTTTCCTAAGGGAAGCAAAGAAAAACTTTCCTTCCCCGCTTGCAAA
>NZ_JAFFID010000050.1 GCF_017355955.1 Sabulibacter ruber
GGAGCGCGCGTCGATGGTGAAGACCGCCCGGCTGGGGATCACGTTCACCGCACCCGGCTCCGCCGCGATGCGGCCGACCGTGGCGACGAGGTCCGGCGTTTCCAATGCCGTCGCTTCCACCGCCAGCACCATCTCCGCCGCCGCGGCCAGCGCGTCGCGGCGCAGGGCCATCGGCACGGTGCCGGCGTGGCCCGCCATGCCGGTCACGGTGGCGGTCAGGCGCGTGGCGCCGTTGATCGCGGTGACGATGCCGACCGGCAGATTCTCCGCCTCCAGCACCGGCCCCTGTTCGATGTGAAGCTCGACATAGCCGAGCGCGTCCCGCCGCGCGGCACCGGCGATA
>NZ_JAFFID010000051.1 GCF_017355955.1 Sabulibacter ruber
CATTCCCTGAAAGCGCATGCGCCCGAACCGGGCCCAAGGACCGAAACCAAGCTTTCGGCCATCCCTCCTCCGTCTCATACGATTTTCATGAAGTCCTGACCTGTGGTCAGGACTTCCGCGCCACGGGGCGCGGGGCCGCAGTCGCGGCCCTATACCGGGTTCGGAGGTCGGAATTTTCCGAACCCGGTCTTAACTGGCAGTGCGTCAGGCGGCGCGGATGCGCGTGAGGAAGGCATCGACCTCGCCGCTCAGAGTGTCGGCGTCCTTGCGCAGCAGGTCGGCGGCCTGCAGGACCTCCTCGGCGATGGCCCCGGTCTCCGTGGCGCCCTGGGTGACGTCGCC
>NZ_JAFFID010000052.1 GCF_017355955.1 Sabulibacter ruber
TTCCAAATCCTCCGCGCCTGCTGTTAAAAGACGCGCGCGGGGCGCTCGCATTCAAGCGGGTGGCTCCGTTTTTCGCGCCCGTATTTCCGCGGGTTGCCTTGGAGGATCTTGGACATGATCTGGCTGGCCGCCTACATCGGCAGTGTACTCGCCATCAATTACGCCTTCAGCCTCGCGCCGCACCTGGACCTGATCTGGTCCTGCTGGGCTGGGCTGATCTACATCCTGCGCGACATGGTGCAGGTCCGCTACGGCCACTGGTCGCTTGCCGCGATGCTGGCCGGCACCGTGCTGTCCTACCTGCTGTCGGACCCCTTCGTGGCGACGGCCAGCGTCGCC
>NZ_JAFFID010000053.1 GCF_017355955.1 Sabulibacter ruber
TGGGCGAAAAGGTCTTCCCGACCAACCTGGCAGAGCTGCTCCTATCAGGAATGCGGGGAACCGTCGTGCCGGAGCCAAGCGACCGCAAAGGGTTGTCAGGGCGCGAGAAGCAGATTCTCCGCTGCCTGCTGAACGGCCACTCCAACAAGATGATCGCCAACCATCTCAGCATCACCGAGGCCACCGTCAAGGTTCACCTCAAGAGCCTGCTGCGCAAGATCAACGCCACCAACCGCACTCAGGCCGCCATCTGGGCCATGAACAACGGCATGATGGACGAAAAGGCCGAGTTGGCGGTCGTCTGAGCCTTAAGCGCTGCCTCCAACCGCAGTTGCATC
>NZ_JAFFID010000054.1 GCF_017355955.1 Sabulibacter ruber
CCAGGCCGGAGCGACCAGCACCAGCGTCCTGGCCCGTCGGCTCAAAGTCGTGTGGTCGGGCACCGGCAGGTCCAGCCCCATCAACGCGAGCAGTGAGGCGACCAGCCCCTCGGTCTGGCGCAAGGGCTGGTGAAACACCGCCCGCAGAACAAGCGCCGTCTCGACCGCGAGATCCGAATAGCGCGCCTGACCGCCCGGTGTGGTCCGCGGACCAGCTCGCCAAGCGGCAACCGCTTCCTCGGTGAACCAGATCGTCAGCGAGCCGCGTTGCCGCAGCCCGGCTTCGTAGGCCTGCCAGTTCGTCACTCGGTAGTGGGCTTTCGGGATCCGATGCCGGC
>NZ_JAFFID010000055.1 GCF_017355955.1 Sabulibacter ruber
TGGCGGTGGCGGTGGGTGCGGGCAGCGACTTCCTGACGCCCATCGGGCACCAGTGCAACACGCTGGTGATGGGTCCCGGCGGCTACCGCTTCGCCGACTACCCCCGGCTGGGCGTGCCGCTGTCGCTGCTGGTGCTGGTGCTGGGCACCTTCCTGATCGCCTGGGTCTGGCCGCTCACGCCGTGAGGTGCCCGCCGTGAGGTGCGGCGGGCGGGCGGATCAGAGCCGCCTGGAGGAGCGGGGCCGCGCCCCGGCGCCCTGCGGGCCGTCGCCGCGCAGGAGGTTCCGCCGCACGGCCCGCAGATGGCGGGCGATGGGGGCAAGCTCCTCCAGCA
>NZ_JAFFID010000056.1 GCF_017355955.1 Sabulibacter ruber
GACGACGGGCGAGCAGGGCGCGTTCTCGGCCGCGCCGGGCCGTTTCCGCCGCCTCTTCCACCACGGTGCGATGGGAAAGGACGAAGGGGATGTGTCGCACCGGGGCCTCGCCCTCGCGCTCCAGCAGGAGGAGCGCTGCGGCGTAGGGCGCATCCTCCACCGATGGCGCCAGCCCCGCTCCCGCCTCCAGCAGGGTCCGGCGCAGCACGATCAAGGGACCCAGATAGTTCTTCGCCTGGAAGAAGTCGGGGCTCCAGCCCGGCTTGAAGACGGGGTCCATCCGCTCCCCCCGGCCGTCCAGCCGGTCCTCGTCTGCGTAGAGCAGTTCCG
>NZ_JAFFID010000057.1 GCF_017355955.1 Sabulibacter ruber
CTCTGTCTCGTGCCCCAGATCTACAACGCGCGGCGCTGGCAGGTGCCGGTCGAGGATCTGAGGCGGGTCGGCGCGGTGATGGCGGCCCTGGAAGCGCTTCCGGAGATAGCGGCGGCCCATCCCGACCGGGTTCGCCCGGCGGCCTGAACAGCGCGCGCCGTCAGGGCTGCGTCAGCGCCGCGAGCCTTCCGGCGGCGGACATGACGGCGGCGATGGCGACCTCCGTGTTCAGGTCGTCCATCGCCACGACGCCGATGCAGGCCTCGAAACCGGTGCGGGGCCGGTCCGGCGCATGGATGGCGCTGGCGACGCCGACGGCGCCGCGCTGC
>NZ_JAFFID010000058.1 GCF_017355955.1 Sabulibacter ruber
AGCATCGAAGGCCCTGATCAGCGCGGCGACATCATACGTGGTTTCGGTGTCCACTGCTGCTTCGTTACGGTACAGGCTCATAAGCAGCGATGCCTCACGAACATCTTTGCGAGTACGAACGATGCCGGTGGGTTCGGGAAGAAGACCAGACGGAGGAGAGCACCCGTCGTGGAGGTCTTTGTAAAGCTTCCTCACTGTTGCCTTCGAATATCCCGTGATGGAAGCGACAACCGTAGAACGACCGCGACGACGGATAAGGTTGACCATCAGTTCGAAGGTCTCGCATTCCTTCAACTTCTCACGGACAATCGCCTCAACCATGATCC
>NZ_JAFFID010000059.1 GCF_017355955.1 Sabulibacter ruber
CTGACGCGGGCGCGAGCCGTTGCGGTGGGTGGTGCGCGTGTCGCTGCGCTCATGCCGGGCGGCGCCGATCAGCGCCTCGACCTCGAAGTCCATCAGCCGGTGCAGCGTGTGCTCGGCGATGGCGCGCAGGAAATCGCCATCCGTGCTCTTCTGGATCTGCTCGATCAGTGCCATTCTGTCGTCGGTCATCGTGGTGTCCTTGGTCGTGTGGGTTGCTGCCCGGTTCGATGAGACAGCTGGCTGCGGTAAAATGAACCGCAACCGGAGGTCAGAAGATGAACGAGGAACAGGGGCGTAAGCCCGAGGGGGCGCCGGAGCGCGCCCA
>NZ_JAFFID010000005.1 GCF_017355955.1 Sabulibacter ruber
ACGCGGGAGAGTAGGTCGCCGCCAACCCCCTTACAAGGACCCCGCCCTGGAAACAGCCGCGGGGTTCTTCCGTTTCCGGGAACAGGGGGCTAGGGGGAAATGGAACCTGCCTGAGGTTTGTCGGGGGACTGCTGGCTCTCGGCCTACCCTCTGCTGGACCGCCGTCTATATGGCGGCTAGCTATGTAAAATCCTGTATGATATGAAAGAAAAAGGCCCATTGGTAAGACGGGCCTTCGCTGGTTTTAGGTAAGGTATTTATAAGTGTAGTTAAACTTTCTCTTGTTGCCTTTCCTTCAACCAAGCCAATGCTTCTTGTTTGTTTGAAAATGAGCGTAGGTTTATTGGAAAAGCAATCTCTGTTTTAACTTCTTCCACCTTCTTTTCTCTGTTGAGATTAGTCGTTAGAATTCGTGCGAACTTCTGTAATCTCGTTTTGGACAGATTATATCCAAACTCCTTTAAAACATCTTTGTACTCTTCAGGTGGAATCTCAAGGGACGCTTTACTGGAATCAATCAATAGATATTTGATATCATAGCTTTTGATGTGGTCTACCAGAATTCTGAGTGCTTGCCTTATTTCAGGAATCAGAAATTCTTGTACATCCGGCCATTGTAAATAAAGAATGTCAGAGGCTGGATCATAGTCAAGGCTTATCAGTCCACTTTGGTATATAATCATATTGTTGTTCTGTATTTTCAAAGCTGCCTTTACAGCTTTCTAGGTTTGTTTTGGAAGTCTTTTGTCTAAAATAGGTTGAAAACGCAAGGTTGTATTAAGTGCATTTCGGTTACAAAGACATACGGGTGATTTCTTTAGGATAGCAGACGTAGTACTTCTCTACCTTTTTGCTTAGCGCCTGTATGTTCGGTAGGTCAGAAGCCATGGCTACATCTACCACTAAGCTTTGCTTTGTTAATACATTGATGTTTTCCCCGCCAGACTCGTAGGCATTGTTGCTTATTTTACCTTCCACTACTAAGTAGTTTGTTTCCTCGGGAGAAATATCAAAATATTCGTGCGCCAGTTCCTTTACTCCTTCTATAAAGTCCCGGTCAAATGGTTCTGGAGAAAGCATGATTTTGAAAAGCTTGCGCTCCAGCATACAGGTGGAGAGATAGCTTAATATCTTATCCGGGTGTTCTGCCCATGCTTTTATTCCGCTCCAAATGTCATAATCATCTAGAGAAACAAACCGCTTCAGAATAGTTGGATCCCGTTCAAAATCCAGAATTGACAGACTTTCACGAAGGAAGAACTGCAGGTTAGTACTGGCTGGCACATCCACTCCTCTTCTGGTGAGTTCACGGGCACGTTGCATGATTTTCATCACCATTTGCTCAGCACTGGTTACTGTCTTGTGCATGTAGACCTGCCAATACATCAATCGGCGGCTCACCAGGAAGTTCTCAATGGAGTAGATGCCTTTTTCCTCTACTACTAACTGGTCATCGGCCACGTTGAGCATCTTAAGCAAACGGTCAGCGCCTATTTTACCTTCTGAGACGCCAGTGTAAAAGCTGTCCCGGTTCAGGTAGTCCAAGCGGTCTACATCAAGCTGGCTGGATACCAGCTGGTGAAAAAAGTGGCGGTGGTAGTTATCTGTGAAAATGTCAATGGTTAGCTGCAATCGGCCATTGAATTCCTCGTTCAGCAACTCCATAATATGCAAGGAGATTTGCTCATGAGGTACCTGGTTGAAAATAGCTGTTTCCAGGGCATGGGAGAAAGGACCGTGGCCTACATCATGCAGCAGAATAGCAGCCATGGAGGCTTCGCATTCTTTATCGGTGATGAGGTTGTCCTTCCCGCTTAAGCTTTGCAGGGCTATGTTCATCAGGTGCATGGCCCCTAAGGCGTGATGAAACCGGGTGTGTAAGGCTCCTGGATACACAAATTCAGTAAGGCCCAACTGTTTAATCCGGCGCAACCGCTGAAAATAGGGATGCTGGATAATGTCAAACAGGAGGTCAGACGGAACTGTGATAAACCCGTAAACCGGGTCGTTGAAGATTTTTTTCTTATTCAAGATAACTTAGTGCTTCTTGTGTCCGTTGTCGGTTAATGACGAGGCGTGTATTATATAGTATTAACTATATTTTCGGAGATTTGTTTTCCTTTGGTACTGCCTTTACAACCCTAATTAAGAACTAATTTAGAGCCATGCAAAGATATACTATTTTGTGGGCGGACGACGAGATAGACCTTCTCAAGCCCCATATTCTCTTCTTAACGGAGAGAGGTTATGACATTACCCCTGTAAACAGCGGGGCAGATGCCATAGAGAAGGTGCAGGACCATACGTATGATATTGTCTTCCTGGATGAGAACATGCCCGGGGTAAGCGGCCTGGAAGCACTAAGCGAGATAAAGACCATTAGACCTACGTTGCCGGTAGTGATGATCACGAAAAGCGAGGAAGAACATATCATGGAAGAGGCCATTGGTTCCAAGATTGCCGATTACCTCATTAAGCCTATCAACCCCAACCAGATTTTGCTCTCCATTAAGAAAATACTGGAAAACCGCCGTCTGGTGGAAGAGAAAACCAATAGCTCCTATCAGCGCGATTTCCGCACGTTAGGGATGGCTTTTGGGGAGCGCCTGAGTTACCAGGAGTGGGCCGATGTTTATAAGAAGCTTGTTTTCTGGGAACTGGAGATTGCCGATACCGAAGGCAAGAGCATGGCCGATGTGATTAACATGCAGAAAGATGAGGCTAATACCAACTTTGCCAGATTCATAGAAGACAATTATGAAGAATGGGTGAACGATGAGGCCGATGAGATTCCTTTGATGTCGCACCGGTTGTTCAAGGATCGGGTGTTTCCTATGATGAAGGAAAGCAATCAGCCTATTTATTTTGTGCTGATTGATAACCTGCGTTATGATCAGTGGAAAGTGTTGGAGCCAATCATCACCGATTACTTCAACGTGGACCATGAGGAGATGTATTACTCCATTTTGCCTACCACCACTGCCTACGCGCGTAATGCCATCTTCTCTGGCATGCTACCCGCCGACATAGCCAAGCGCTATCCTAACCTGTGGGTGTCTGATGACGAGGAAGAGGGCAAGAACCTTCATGAAGAGGATTTTCTGCAGATTCAGTTCCAGCAGAACAAAATCAACGAAAAGTTCAGCTACAACAAAATCACCAACAACACCGCTGGTAAAGAACTGCTGTCAAAGTTTAATAACCTGGACAACAACAAACTGAATGTGATTGTCTACAATTTCGTAGACATGCTGTCACATGCCCGTACAGATATGCAGATGATTCGGGAGTTGGCCGCAGACGAGGCAGCCTACCGTTCGCTTACCCGTTCCTGGTTTATGCACTCGCCGCTGTTTGATACCCTTAAAGCCATTTCAGACAAAGGTGGGCGATTGATCATTACCACTGACCACGGTACGGTACGCGTAAAGAAACCGTTCAAGATTGTAGGGGACAGAAACACCAACACCAACCTGCGTTATAAGCACGGCAAAAACCTGGGCTTTACGGAGAAAGACGTGCTGGTATGCCGCAAGCCGGAGCGGTTCCATTTGCCCAAAAGCAACGTGTCTACGGCCTACGTGTTTGCCATGAACGATGACTTCTTTGCCTATCCTAACAACTACAATTATTACGTGAACCACTACAAAGACACTTTCCAGCACGGAGGGGTGTCTCTGGAAGAGTGTATTATTCCATTTGTAACGCTTTCATCTAAAAATGCCTGAGCAGGAAGCGCATCAGCACACCATTCAAATTTCCTCTAAAGCGGATTTACCCAAGGCCGCCGCTGAATTTTTATCATTTATCGGACAAAAAAAGATAATTTTGTTTGAGGGTGAGATGGCGGCCGGTAAAACCACCTTTATCAAGGCGATATGCGCCCAAAAAGGGGTGCAGGAGCCGGTAAGCAGCCCCACTTTTTCGCTCGTGAATGAGTACGAAACAGAAAGCGGGGAACTCATTTACCATTTTGATTTTTATAGGGTCGAAAATCAGGAAGAGGCCTTGGATATTGGGGCGCTGGAATATTTTGGTTCCGGCAATCTTTGCCTGATAGAATGGCCCTCAAAGGTGGCAGATCTGCTGCCCGAAGATGGAGTGGAGGTAGCTATTGAAACCGGTGAAACCGAGGAAGCGCGTATTATAAGATTGAGAGTATATGATGGAGGAATTGACGGAGAAGAACGCCGGGTTTGAAGCCCTGACCAAGGCAACGGCACGTAGCCTGATGCCTAAGGAGTCAATGCTGGCGGTGGAAACCCGTAAACGGAACCTATTTATTGGTATTCCTAAAGAGTCTTCTTTGCAAGAGAACCGGATAGGGCTAACCCCCGAAGCCGTAAAACAACTTACCGATAACGGTCATGAAGTCTGGATAGAATCTGGGGCCGGGGCCCCGTCCAAGTATTCAGACCATGAATTCTCTGAGGCCGGCGGGGTCATTGTCTACTCCACCAAAGAAGTGTATGAGGCCGATATTCTCCTCAAGATTGCGCCGCCTACCTATGATGAGATGGAGTACTTCAAGCCGGGGCAGACGCTTATCTCGGCCCTGCAGTTGGGAAGTCTTACCTCAGATTACATAAGTGCCCTGTGCCGCAAGAAAATCAACGCCATCTCTTTTGAGCTCCTAAAGGATAAATCAGACTCAAAACCGGTGGTGAGGGCCATGAGCGAGATTGCCGGGTCTACCGTCATGCTGATTGCCGCCGAGTACCTGAGCAGCAGCAATGAAGGGAAAGGTGTTATTCTGGGCGGTATCACCGGGGTTCCGCCATCCAAGGTAGTGATTATTGGCGCCGGTACCGTAGCCGAGTACGCCACCCGGGCCGCTCTGGGGCTTGGTGCCGAGGTTAAAGTATTTGACAACCATTTGTACAAACTGCGCCGCCTCAAGCAGAACGTGGGTACCCAATTGTTTACTTCCACGCTAGACCATACCATCCTGCACAAAGAAATACAGGACGCTGATGTGGTAATTGGCGCCGCCATTGCCGAGGAAGGGCAAGTGCCTTGCATGATCTCAGAGGACGTGGTTGCCAAAATGAACCCGGGCTCGGTGATCATTGACGTAAGTATTGACGAAGGCGGTTGCTTTGAAACCTCAGAGATGACTACCCATAAACGGCCTGTTTACCGCAAATATGATGTTATCCATTACTGCGTGCCCAACATTCCATCAAGGGTGCCCAGGACGGCTACAAATGCTTTAAGCAATATCTTTACCCCCATGTTCCTGGAGATCTCCAATTATGGTGGTGTGAACGAAGCACTCTTTACCCACGAGCACTACCGTAGCGGAGTCTACATCTACAAAGGCAGCCTCACCAACGCCGGCATTGCGAAGAAATTCAACATGCGCTACAAAGAACTGAGCCTGATGATTGCCGTCCGGAACTAAGAGGAAAGAGTAGCATTCCTGTTTGAGATTATATGATAGAGCCGTTTTGAGGCTGTTTCACTGAAAACAGCCTCAAAACGGCTCTTTTTATTTTAGCCCTGTGAGATTGAGTTCTTTACAATTAGCTGCTCTGTGTTAGGCTTGTCGCTATACCTAGATTACTTTTCTGTATTTACCCTTTAAAAGTTCTAATAAGCTTTCTACTACAATAGCGTGCTGTAACGCCTCAACAACTATATAAACCTAGAGAATTTTAATAGCTATTTCCTGAAAACAGCCCAAAATCAGGACTTAGCGCGGGAGTTCATCGGAAAGGAGCAACGCCTTCCAGGCTTCCTGTACCCGTCCTTCCTCCAGTAATTGTTTCGCTAGTAAATGGACTTGCCGTTCTCTTTCCAATGGATTGTGCTGGTGCTTGTGCACCAGATAGCGGAAGATTGGTTCCTGTGAAAAGGCCTGGATTTCTTCCTGCGTGGGTAAAACTTCTGTGTTGCCTAGCCGGGCAAGGTTGTTGCCGGTTAAAACCGAGCTGTGGCGGATAGCCTCCGGTAGTTGGTCAATGCCTAATGCCTGGCGCGAAGGTCTGGGAAGCTCAAAGAGGCTCTGGGGAATAGTCCGCTGGTACCAGTCTCCGCCCAAACGGGCTACAGAGTCTAGTTTAAAAGGATCAATGGTCTTTCCGGTGGCGCCTAATACTTCTTCCTGCACATGCAGAAGCAAAGCCTCACAAATAACTAAGTTGGCGGCTCCGCCTTTGTCGCCGATGGGTTTTACTTCCAGAACTTTGCATTCAAAAGCTACAGGCGCTTCAGACACTCTGGGAGGTTGTACCAAAGTAGAAGCAATAGGAGTGAGGCCCGCCTTGGTGAACTCGTTTATGCCCTTGTCATACTCCGCACTCGCCAGTGACATCTGTTCCACTAGGGCGTAATTACAGATATTGATGACCACTTCCCCTGTTTCCAGCACATTGTCCAGGGTATGTTTACCAGTGTTATCCCGTACCCTGCGGGAGGGCGAGAACACCAGCACGGGCGGATTGGACCCAAAGCAGTTGAAAAAGCTGAATGGACTCAGGTTTACGTTGCCCTCCTTGTCTACTGTACTGGCGAAAGCGATAGGGCGTGGGGCAATGGCCCCTAACATGAGGCTGTGGAACTCGGCGGTGGGAATCTCCTTGGGGTTGAAAGTTTTCATGGAGTTGGGTGAGGCATGGATTACGCAAGGCAATAAGAAACCTATTTCTGTTTCTTGCCTGATTTTTAGAAGGAAGGCAGAATCTCGGCCCGGACCTCGCCAAAGCCAATCCTGAGGCCGTTTCTTTGGGCAAAACCACGCATGGTGATAATGTCTCCGTCTTGCAGGAACTTGCGTGAGGCCCCACCAGGCAATGAGAGGGGCTTGGTGCCGCGCCAGGTCAGTTCCAGCATAGAACCATAGGAATCTGGCGTGGGGCCGCTGATGGTGCCCGAAGCGTACACATCGCCTATCTCAATATTACAGCCGTTCACGGTATGGTGCGCCAGTTGCTGGTTCATGTTCCAGTACATGTGCCTGAAATTGGAACGACAGATCAGCGCTTCCTGGGGTTGGTCAGGGGCTTGCAAGGTAACTTCCAGGGTAATGTCAAAGTTCTTGTCTCCGCTGAACTCCAGGTAAGGCAACACCCTTGGGTCCTGCACCGGACCGGCAACCCGAAAGGGCTCCAGTGCATCCAGAGTAACCACCCACGGCGAGATGGAAGACCCGAAGTTCTTGCCCAGAAAAGGGCCAAGCGGCACATATTCCCAGGCCTGGATATCCCGCGCCGACCAATCATTGAACAGCACCAACCCGAAGATGTATTCCTCGGCCTCCTCGGGCGTAAGGGACGTGCCCAGTTTGGTAGGTTGCCCCGTAATAAACGCCACTTCCAGTTCAAAGTCCAATTGCTGGGTTGGCCCAAAGATGGGAGCAGGGGCATCAGCGGGTTTCATCTGCCCCTTCGGCCTACGGATGGGCACACCAGACGGAACAATGGAGGAGGCTCGGCCATGGTACCCCACGGGCAAATGTTTCCAGTTAGGCAGAAGCGCGTTGTTAGGGTCCCGGAACATAGAACCTATATTGGTGGCGTGTTCCAGGCTGGAGTAGAAATCGGTGTAATTAGGTACTTTGACGGGTAGGAGCATCTGCACGTCTCTTTGCTTCAGCAGGCACTCGTTCATGAGCGCCCGGTTGTCCCTGATCTCGGGATTGTCATTGAGCAGCAGTTCAGAGATACGGTCGCGTACTTGGCGCCAGATGGTTCTGCCCAACGCCATGAAGTCATTGAGGTAATGCCGATGGAATACCGTGGGGTCCTCCAAGTCCAGCATGTCAAAGAGCCGGTGCTGCGTAAGCACGTACACATCCAGCACATAATCACCAATGGCCACGCCTACCCTGGGATCTCGGTCTGCCGCCTGGAAAACCCCAAACGGAAGGTTCTGTATCTGAAAATCGCTATCGGGGGAAATCTGAATCCAGGAGTGCAGAGAAGGGTCGTTGGCTTTAAGCATGGATAGACACGGGTAGGTTGCTAAACAAAGATAGAAACCTAAACGAGAATTGGAAGCGCTCCTGCGGGAGGAGCCAGTAGTTGAACTTACCTCTATTCTGCAGAAATGCGAGCAATGGCCGGGGTTTTCAGCCTGTTTTTAGGGATAGAGCATAGAAATAACTTCCAACCCCAATCTGCCTAAAACATTTTTACACGGCTGGCGCGAGTCTCCAGATTCGTGCCTACAGATGAAGGGTAGTCTCCAGACTACCCTTGCTGCCTTGCAGCGAAACCGCGCATTGCTGGTCATGCACTTGTTTCCGGCTCATGGTTCCCGGCGAGTCTGGAGACTCGCTTCATCCTACGTCACGAGACTTCAGTCTCGCGCCAGTGAAAAAATATTAAAGCGGTTGGGCTGCGTTGCAGAAGCTTTTCGCTTTATTTTCCGGTAAACGGGCCTAAAACAGAACACCCGCCGGCTGCAGAACTGTTTCTGTCGCCGGCGGGTGCAAAAAGTGAAATATCGGGGTTGTTATACGTCCATTGGGGTCAGGTTCACGGCTTCAATGCCTTTAATCTCTGGCACGGCGCGCATGATGGCTTGTTCAATGCCACCTTTGAACGTCATGGCAGACATAGGACAGGAGCCGCAGGCACCCACCAATTCCAGCTGTACAATTCTGTCCTCGGTGATGTCCAGCACTTTGACATCGCCGCCGTCGGTTCTAAGGTACGGGCGGATGGTGTCCAAGGCTTGTTCTACTTGGGGGAGTAAGATCTCGTTAAGTGCGTTATCTGCCATATTGTTACGCTTTAATTTCTACTACTTTGGTCTTAGACAGACTGGCATTGCGCACCGATACCTGGCGGGCAACTTCCTGGGCTACCTGGTCAAATGCCTCTGAGGCAGGAGAACCGGTCTGCAAAATCTGCGGCGTTCCCATGTCGCCACTCTCGCGGATGCTCTGTACCAACGGAATCTCGCCTATAAACGGCACTCCGTAACGCTCAGCCAACTCACGGCCACCGCCTTGCCCAAAGATATAATATTTATTCTCTGGAAGCTCGGCCGGGGTAAAGTACGCCATGTTTTCAATTAATCCCAGCACCGGTACGTTGATCTGCGGCTGCCGGAACATCTGCAAACCTTTCACGGCATCGGCAATGGCCACTTTCTGCGGCGTAGTCACAATGATGGATCCGGTAACGGGTACCGTCTGTACTAACGTCAGGTGAATGTCGCTGGTTCCCGGCGGAAGGTCAATGAGCAAATAATCAAGTTCGCCCCAGTCTACCTCCGTGATGAACTGCTTCAGTGCCGAGCTGGCCATAGGACCACGCCACACCACTGCGCTTTCAGAAGGAGCCAGGAACCCGATGGACATCAGCTTGATGCCGTACTTCTCAATAGGCTCAATGAGGTTACGTCCGTCTGGGGTGCGGTACACCGCCGGGCGCGCATCTTCCACGCCAAACATGGTAGGTACCGACGGGCCGGAGATATCGGCATCCACCAACCCCACTTTGGCACCCGACTGGGCCAAGGCCACCGCCAGGTTAGAGGTCACCGTAGACTTACCAACCCCGCCTTTGCCGGAGGCCACGGCAATGATGTTTTTCACCCCTTTCAGGATGTTAGCATTGTCTTGGCGGGCCGAGGTCACGCGCGAGGTCATGTTCACCGTCACGTTGGCATTAGGGTCTACCATGGTATGGATAGCCCGGATACACGCGTTCCGGATCAAATCTTTCAGGGGGCAGGCCGGGGTAGTCAGGATCACGGTGAACGAAACATCCAGCCCGTTTATTTGTACATCCTCCACCATGTTAAGCGTTACCAGGTCCTTGCCCAGGTCTGGTTCCTCCACATAGCTGAGGGCTTTTAATACGTCTTCTTGGGTAATAGCCATAGATAAAACAGCGCTAAATTCGCTAATACAAAGGTACAAACTATCTGTTTAACAAGCTACCAGAAGCCGTTTTAAGGCTGGTTTCCAAAAAGAAAGGTTAAATGAAAATTCTATTGGTTCATGCAACCTTTGGAGCGACTGGCGGGTCCTCTTGAGGAACGCACTCGTCTCACGTATGTCACTGCTGAAGCCTCACACCTTGTATCTTTTCTCTGTGTTGACCCTGCTGGGCATTGCTCTGTTTTCAAGCTGCTCAGATTCAGATGATGACGCTTCCTCCGGGCTTTTAGGTTCCTGGATGCTTTCTGAGATGGAGGGAGCGCCGGTTTCCGGGAACAATCTTTCCGCGGAGGTCCTGTGCGCCGATCTGGTGTTCACCCTGGAAGAAGTACCCTCGCACTCCAGCGAGCCGGGCAAGTACAGGCTGTCGGGCCACCTGCCGGTCAATTCCTATGATGGCAACTATGTCACCGTACCCCAGGATCTGTTCACCCGAAGCGGCGGACTCAACGTCTTTGCCCTGGGCAGCAGTGAGAAGCTGGGAAGCGAGCAGGAGATGGCGTTTGAAGCCCAGTACCTCAACGCCCTGCGCCAGGTAAACCAGTTTGAGGTAAAGGACGATGTACTAACCTTGTCTGACACCGATTCAGGGGTTGAACTGACCTACGTGCGGGGCGCCTCCAGTTGCGGCCGGTAAGTTTGGTTTTAGGCCTGTTTAGAGGAAATCAGGGCAAAAACGGGGTAGGTTTCTTCAGTCTCGCTATTTAACTTTTATAAAAGAATACACTCACATCAGACATCTATTTATGCGTAAAATCTTCGGCTTACTTCTGCTTTTGCTGTTCACTTTTTCTGCTTGTGAGGAAGAGGAGGCGTCGGTGCCGCTGGACGGTTACTACCTGGCGTTCGGGCACTTCTACGGCTTCTGCGAGGGAGAAAAGTGCGTGGAAATCTTCAAGCTGCAGGGCGACCGGCTCTTTGAGGACCTGAATGATAATTATCCCTCGTCGCAGCACCCTTATGACGGTAATTTCGTGCCGAGGTCAGACGCTGATTACCAGAAAGTGAAGGACTTGTACGCCAGCTTCCCTCAGCAATTATTGGAGGAGCCCTCGGGCGTGATCGGTTCCCCGGATGCCACGGACGGAGGCGGCATTTACCTGGAGATCTCGGTGAACGGGAAGAAGAAGTTTTTCCTCATTGACAAGCTCCGGCAGCGGGTGCCAGAATACCTGCATCCTTATTTGTTCAAGGTAGAAAACGCGGTGGCGCAGATCAGTAACTGACCAAAACGTGCAGAGAAACAGTGTGCTTGATCATTCAGATAAGTAAAAACGTTTACTAACCCATACTTCCATGATACCATTGAGTAGGTTCTCCCTCGCCAGGTTCATTCTCCTTTTCATTCCTTTCCTGCTGACGGCTTGCTGGGAGAAAGATGATCCAACACCTAAGCGGGAGACCCGGGACATTTACGGCTCCTGGATTCTGCAGTACATTGAACTGCCGCAGGAGAACGGGCAAGTTACCCGCGTAGACGGGCAGAACATCCGGCTTAATCTTGCCAATATCTCTACTTACCAGCAGTCCAATGAACCCTTTGCGTATGACCTGACCGGGACTCTGCCGGTAAACCAATACCACGGCCGCTACGCCACTACCGGTTCACCCATTGTGCCTACGGAGCCACAATCGTTGGTATTGGATGTAAAGGTGTTAGTAAGCACTAAAGTAGGGGGCCCGGAGCAGCAGATGCAGTTGGAGCATTTGTATCTGCGCGCCCTGGAAGAAGTCAGCTTAGCTACCATCAGTAAGAACAGCGAATTGGTGCTCACCTCCCGGTATCAAAGTGCGAAGCTGGTGTTTCTGCCCTCTGAGTTATGCTCTCTCCCAAAATAGGCTCATTCTCTCACTGATCATAGATGCGTGCTGTTTTGCGCTTGTTTCCTGAGAAATAGCTTGAAAACAGTACCTGACTAAAGCCAATCCAAAAGGATTGGCTTTTTTATTGTCCCACTTTCCAAACAAAGGCCGAAACTGAAACGGAATCTTCCTTGATGCCATCTTCTACTCTTACCTAAGTTCCGATGCAAGCCCTACAACCTATCGCCTCAAATCCAGCTTAATGGAAGCATTTACTCCCCATTTAGGCTGGGTATTTCCGTAGGTTGGGGTTCTGAACTGGTGCTGGTAGTAGGGGGCTATTTGGAGTACCATTCTTCTGTAAGTGTATTGCAGACCAATTCCATAAAACATGTTGTAGAACGTCATTGCCGGTATTTTTTGATGAAACGCCAGCGGCCTTTCTTTTCCCTGGTAAGTGCTTCTGAAAGCTGTTTTCCTGGTGACAGATAGATCCAGGTGAGTGCCTGCCGTGAGCAGAATGGCCAGATTATTTTTAACCGGGAAGTAGTAATTCACCTGGAGTGGTAACCTGATGATTTTGGTGGACAGGTTGATGTCATGAATGGAATCATATTTAACCTGGTGCACGGAATCATACCTCACGTAGTGGATACTATCAAGCCCAACGGAGTCATACCGGGTCACAAAGTAAAAGTCATGGCTGGAGACACTGCCCGGGTACTCGTTTTCAAAGCTTCGGGTTTTCTGTTGGTTGTACTCGCCAATGCCGCTATACCTTTCTTTTGTTGGCGCTGAAAAGTGAAGGCTCGCACCCAAGCTGAAGCGTTTGATCAGGAACACCTCGGCCTCAGGTCCGAAGGCAGCTTTTCGGTCCCCGTCCAGAGTGCCGCTTATTCCTAGTCTGCTGCGCAATGCCGTACGGGTTGGGCCACTTTGCTCAGAGCTTTCCTGCTTGGTAGCCGCCTGTGCTCCCAATGAATCCTGAACTACGGGGCTTTGTAATGAATCACTCCGCATTGACTGAGCTCCTTGGGGTACGACTTGTTCAGAAGAAAGCCTTGAGGTGGAGTCTGCGGCTGGTTGACCAGCTTTCTTACCAATTGAGTTAGCCTGCAAAGAGCTAGCCTGCACAGAATCATTTTGGGAAGCAGCAGTTCTAGACGCGTTTATCCCTGATTCTTTGCCGTTGCCTTTCCTGTCATTTGCCGGATTGGTTTTCAAGGCGGTTCCTGTTGCCACTTGTTCTGTTTGTCTGGCAAGGGAAGTTTCTGAGCCCGCTAGGCTTTCAGCACCAAGCCTGTTTTCTGAGTAAACGGAACCGGAGGAAGAGCTGGAGGTTAAATCTTGCTTCAGGGAAGAGCCTTCTGCCTTCAATGCCTTTTCTGGAGAAGGGTTAGAAAACGCAGACTTGGTCAATGAATCGGCTGGCTGGGTTGTAGTTTGAAGCGCGGCTATTTTCTCCTGCAACTGTTCGTTTTCGGCCTGTTTTTGGAAATAGAGGTACATAAAGGTGCAAAGCGCCACGGTGGCGGCTCCGCTGTAAAGCCAGCTGCCGTACTTTCTCAGAAAGAGAACGTACCAGGGCGCAGGCAGCAATTGCCTGAAGGTTTGCCAGGCCTCCTGCTGGTAAGGCGGCTGCAAAGACTCCAGCTTCTCTCGTATGTGTTTATCGAACCGCTCGTTAGACATGGCTTTTCCGGTATTCTGGATAATATAGTTTCACCCATTCCTGCAGCTTGGCGCGGGCCTTGGCCAGGTTAGATCTGGAGGTTCCTTCGTTGATCTGAAGCATTTCGGCTATTTCAGAGTGGTTGTACCCGTCCACCACAAAAAGAGAGAAAACCGTTCGGTAGGCGGGGGGGAGTTGCTGCACCAGGCGGAGGATTTCCTCGGCGGAGATGGTTTCCAGAAGGTCGTCTTCCTGCTCCAGCTCCGGGGCGTCTTCCAGATCAATGCGGGTGCCTTTGAGGTGATGCCGGCGGTAGTAGTCAATGCTGGTACGAACCACCACCGTTCTGAACCAAGCCTCAAAGGCTCTGGAGGAATCATACTGGGCCAGGTTTTCCAGGACTTTCAGGAAGCCATCGTTCACCATCTCCTCGGCCTGCTGCTGGCTGGCCGCATAACGCAGGCAAATGCTCTTCGCGAAACTATAGTAATGTTCATACAGTTTCTTCTGAGCGCTCTGCTTGCCTTTTCGGCAGCCATCCAGCGTTTCGGGCAGATTGAAGGTTTTGCTGTTTTTTCTGAAAAACACGCGATATATCTAATGTGAGAGGTTGTCCTAGGTAAGAGCGGTAAATAAGAGTTTTCCCCTATCCCATATGGAGCAGCATCTGCAAAACATTATTTTTCTGGACGGAAATGAAAGCTCAGATGGGGTAAGATGATCCAGTCCCACCTTCTCCTTTTAAGGATTACGCAGGCGCAAGTGGATTCCGCTGCCTCAAAAATTTATTTATTTTCCAGGCAACGGCGGTTTTTCAAGGAAGCGTAATGTTAGATAAAGCCCTAATCCAGAGAAAGTAACTGCAGTGTTTCTCTTCCTGGGCCAAGTGGTTGCCGGGTTAACCGCATAGACGTCGTGCCGAGGACCCAAAACCTGCTATCCTTTTAATTCATCTAACCATTTACACATGAAAACTCTGAGATTATTCTTTTGCCTTGTCATAACCGCCTTGTTTTTCTCCTGCCAGGAAGAGGACCCAGCGCCCAATACTCTGTTTGACACCCAGAAAGAAGCAATTACCTGGAAAGAAGAGAAACCCTCCGAAATCCGGCTGTTTAAAGGTGGCGGAATTGATTCGCTGTTTATCTCCGGCTATAACGAAAACGGAAGGATACACATGGGAGTACGGTTCTCGGGAGTGGGCACCTATACTTCCCCGGAGAAGTTCACGGCGTACTATAGCTTGAAGAACAGCCAGGGGCAGGTCATCAATACGTACTACACAGATCCCAAAGCCAATGGCTCAACCCTGGTGGTTACGGAGTGGAACCCGCAGACCAAGGCCATCAAAGGCACCTTTCAGGTAACTTTGGACAAAAAATACTCAAATGGCTCTGAGGAGGCTGCCCAATCTCCCAAAACTATAACGCTTACCGGCGGAGTGTTTGAAGGCACTGCCACCGAGGTGCAGTAACCTTGCTTTAGCTGTTTTAGCCCTCTTTTCTATAAAGCAGGTAAAAAACAGCGCCGTTTTCTTGAAAGCCAGCCTGAAAGGGTTGGCTTTTTTTGTATAACTTAGAGAGAGTTCCTGACCTTCTGCATACTGGCTTTCTCCTAAAAAGCAAGAAAGAACTATCACTCCCTTATCCCTATCTTTGTCTACCGCTTATTTGAGAGTACCATGGCCCTGATAAAGAAAGAAGTTGTTGATAAAATCATCCAGCAAGCCGACATAACGGAGGTGGTGGGCGATTTTGTGAGTCTGAAGCGCAAAGGCCAGAACCTGTGGGCGTGCTGTCCTTTCCACCATGAGAAATCGCCGTCGTTCAGCGTGGCGCCCAACAAAGGCATTTACAAGTGTTTCGGGTGCGGCAAGGCCGGCAACTCGGTGCAGTTCATCATGGACATTGAGGGCACCAGCTACGTGGAGGCGCTACGCTACCTGGCCAAGAAATACAGCATTGACCTGGAAGAGGACCAGAGCCCGGCGGCCATGCAGGCCCAGAACGAGCGCGACAGCCTCTACATCCTCTCAGATTTCGCGAAGCAGTATTTTGTCAACGCGCTGCACAAGAACGATGAAGGACAGAGCATAGGCATGCCGTACTTCAAGCAGCGCGGACTCTCAGCAGCCACCATCCAGAAGTTTGAGCTGGGCTACAGCCTTGATTCCTGGGATGATTTTACCAAGGCGGCGCTGGAGAAAGGCTACCAACTGAAGTACCTGGAGGAGACCGGCCTCACCATTGTGAAGCAGGAGGAAGGCAAGCAGTATGACCGCTTCCGGGGCCGGGTGATGTTCCCCATTCAGAACGTAAGTGGGCGTACCATCGGTTTCGGGGCGCGTACGCTCAAGTCCAACGACAAGAAATCACCTAAATACGTTAACTCGCCGGAGTCGCGCATCTACCACAAAAGTGATGTGCTCTACGGCATGTACCAGGCCAAGCAGGCCATCCGGCAGGAAGACGAATGTTACCTGGTGGAAGGTTACCTGGATGTGCTTTCCCTGCACCAGGGCGGCATTGAGAACGTGGTGGCC
Source organism: Sabulibacter ruber (assembly GCF_017355955.1). Classification (GTDB taxonomy): domain Bacteria; phylum Bacteroidota; class Bacteroidia; order Cytophagales; family Hymenobacteraceae; genus Nibribacter; species Nibribacter ruber_A. Next base: position 15,913 of record NZ_JAFFID010000005.1, read on the forward strand.
TCCTCGGGTACATCTTTGACCGAGAACCAGATCAAGCTCATCGGGCGGTACACCAAGAACATCACGGTACTGTATGACGGCGACCCTGCGGGGATTAAGGCTTCTTTGCGCGGCATCGACCTGATTCTGGAAGGCGGCCTGAACGTGAACGTGGTCCTGTTCCCCGATGGCGATGACCCCGATAGCTACATCCGCAAAGTAGGCGACACGGCTTTTAAAGCCTACCTCAAAGACCATAGCCGCGACTTTATCTCTTTCAAATCTGAGCTGTTCGCGCAGGAAGCCAAGGACAACCCAGTTAAGAAAGCCGAGGCCATTAGGGAGATGGTGGTGTCCATCGCCAAGATTCCCGATGCCATCAAGCGTTCGGTGTTCCTGAAGCAGTGCAGCATCCAGTTCGGGATTGACGAGCAGGTGCTCATCTCGGAGTACAACAAGATTGCCCTCACGGAGCAGAGGTCTTCCCGGCCAGCGCCAAGTCCGGCTCCGGCGTCCTACGCGCCCGGTTCTTTTGAGGAAATGGCGGCAGAAGCCGAAGCCGCGGCCGCAGCCGAGGCGGCCATGTACGAAGAGGAGGAAGCGCAAGACACCGGTGACAGTGACATGCTGCGCCGCCGTGAGCGCGAAGTGATCCGCTTTATCCTCAACTACGCCGACAAAGAGGTGGAGGAAGGCCTCACCACCAGCCAGTTCATGCTGGGCGAGCTGGAAGACATTGAGTTCAAAACGCCCATCTACAAGCGCCTCTTTGATTTGTGTCGCCTAAAACTGGAGCAGGGTTTTCTGCCCACCGCCTCGGAGTTCATGCAGCATGAGGACAAGGAAATCCGGACGGAGGTGGTAGACCTGCTCAGCGAAAAGTACGAACTGAGCAAAGGCTGGGCCTCCCACGAGATCATTGTGCCTCACGAAAGCGATCTGGTCACCTATGGCTCGGAACGCGAGGTGCTTCGGCTGAAATGGCGCAACGTGCAGCTCATGATCAAAGACCACATGGAGAGCCTGCAACACCTCACCGATGCCGCCGAGCTGGACAGAACCCTGCGCACCATCAAAGCCCTCAAAGATTTCGAGAAGCAGATCGCCGATATGCTGGGCATTGTGGTGAGCAGATAAAACAGCGGCAACTGAAATAATACCGCTTCATCTGAGCATCAATCCTACTCTTTTCCGTCCTGAAAGCATCTTGTGGGCGAACCAGAAAAGCAGTGGAATGACGCTCTTGCCGTTCGCTAGCAAGATTCTTTTCCCTCAGGCGTTTAGAGGCTGATTTCAGAAAATCGGCCTCTAAACGCCTTTTTCTTTGTTGCTACTACGGCGGTCTGTTCCGGTGGAAAACTGCTTATGGGCAAACCTTTCGCCACGCGTACAAAAAGGTGCGTCAGTGCGGTGATTTTCTCAGATTATGTCACCAAAAGCACGTAGAATTTGTTTAGAAGTAAGCAAGTATCCCAAGCGTTAGCGCCTTGTAGGAGCGGGAGAGAGCAAACCTGTCAAAAACCTCTATCTTTGCGCGCTCAAAGGCGAACGTTTGCCAAACTGGTTGGCTTGCCGCATAGTAGGAGAAAACACCATGTTAGATAAAATAGAAGACGCAATAGAAGATATCAGAGCCGGTAAAGTAGTGATTGTGGTAGACGATGACGACCGCGAGAACGAAGGCGATTTTATCTGCGCTGCGGAGAAAATAACTCCCGAAATCGTCAACTTTATGGCTACCCACGGCCGGGGCCTCATCTGCGCTCCGCTCACCGAGGAACGCTGCGATGAACTGGGCCTGGAACTGATGGTGGGCCGCAATACCGCGTTGCACGCCACGCCGTTCACCGTATCGGTGGATTTGCTGGGCCACGGCTGTACCACCGGTATCTCGGCCTCTGACCGGGCCAAAACCATCCTGGCCCTCGCCGATCCTAAAACCGATCCGGCCTCATTGGGCAAACCGGGCCACATCTTCCCGCTGCGCGCCCGCAAAGAAGGCGTGATCAGAAGAGCCGGCCACACCGAAGCCGCCGTTGACTTAGCCAAACTGGCCGGTTTGTCACCCGCCGGGGTGTTGGTGGAGATCATGAACGAAGACGGCACCATGGCCCGCATGCCCGATCTGGAGAAAGTAGCCGAGAAATTCAACCTCAAGCTCATCTCCATCAAAGACCTTATCAAGTACCGCCTGCAGAAAGAGAGCCTCATTGACCGCGAAATTGCCGTGGAACTGCCCACCGACTGGGGAAACTTTGACCTGTACGCCTACACCCAGCGCAGCAACAACGCCAAGCACCTGGCCCTGGTGAAAGGCACCTGGGAAGAAGATGAGCCCATTCTGGTGCGCGTGCACTCATCCTGCGTTACCGGCGACATCTTCGGGTCTTGCCGCTGCGACTGCGGACCACAGCTGCACAAAGCCATGGAAATGGTGGAGAAAGAAGGCAAAGGCGTAATTGTGTACATGAACCAGGAAGGCCGTGGCATTGGCCTCTTGAACAAACTGAAAGCCTACAAACTGCAGGAGCAAGGCCTGGACACCGTAGAAGCCAACCTGCAACTGGGCTTTGGCACCGATGAACGTGATTACGGCGTAGGAGCCCAAATTCTGCGCGACCTAGGCGTGACCAAAATGCGGTTGCTTTCCAACAACCCCCGTAAGAGAACCGGCCTCATTGGTTATGGTTTGCAGATTGTAGAGCAGGTACCCATTGAGATAGAGCCTAACACGCACAATCAAAAGTACTTAACTACTAAACGAGACAAGCTGGGCCACCTGATTTTGAAGAAATAAAAGCAAAAAGCGGAAGAGAAATCTTCCGCTTTTTGCTTTAAAGCAAGGTCTGTGTAGCATACGTAGTGTTTTCTTAATATTTTTAAAGTCCAAGTATGTATTAGAATACCATTATATCAGAACAAGTCTTATATTTAAGAGGACAACGCACGAAAATATCTTCTGTTTGCGTTTAAAGTATAGAAAATAAGACAACCTTCTCTGTTTATTCATGGTATATTTTTCCTAGAAGGGGATATTACTTTACTCAGAGAAATAGAATGATATGAAGATGATGGTAAGAAAAGCGTGTGGGCTTTTGGTTGTACTGTTCCTCTTGACAGTCAACACTTTTGCCCAGTCTACCGGCCTGGTAGACCAGTGGCCTCAAGGGCGGGTGTACTTAACTTCTGGAGATTCGGTTAGTGGCAAGATTACCTACCACCGGGCCGAGGACATGATTAAAATCAACAAACCAGATGGATCTGTGGTGGCGTACTCGCCGGTGGCGGTAAGAGGGTTTGAAGCCATTGACAATGACGGGCGGTACCGCCGGGTATTTGTCACGCAGCGCTGGAACCTGGGCAATGATTACAGCGATTTCCTGGCCCCGGCCTTCTTTGAGCAGATTGTGATTGGAAACTACGGCCTGCTCAAGCGCGAAACCATGACCCGCCGGGACATCAGCCGTGATCCTATGTACCGCAGCAACTACTACTACCCGTACGGCGGTTATCCTATGGGCGGACCCATGTACGTAGAGCAGCGCCTGGACAATTACTTTATTCTCATGCCCAGCGGCAAAGTGAAAGAACTCCGCAACGTGAAGAAAGACCTGGAAGTGATTTTCGGGAAGAAGGACAGGGTGATGAAAGATTACATCAAACAAAACAAACTCAAATACACCAGCCTGCCAGACCTGGCCAAGATTGTGAGTTATTTTGGAGCCATCTCCCAGCCCGAGGTAAAAACAACCTCCATGCAGCCATGAGAAACCTTTACTCAATCCACTCTGAATAAAGTGCCTTCGCCCATAAACAGAGCGCCCGCTGAATCTTGGTTCAGCGGGCGCTCTGCTTTTAGGGTGTTTTATGAAAAACGAGCCCGAAACAACCTACAAGTCCCGTGCCCGAAGCAAATAGTAAGAAAGAAAACAGAACAAACCTATGTACAGAACAGCCGGTATAGTGGCTTGTAGCGGGGAAAGCACCTCTGAAGTGCCTAACATCAACTGCTCTAGCTCCCGGTGCGGGTTAGGCGTGAGATTGCCCAATACCTTCATAGGAAAATATTTGTCAATCGCATCCGGGGTTTGCCAGTTGATCAGACGCTCCACCACCAAGGTATACGCCATGAACACCATTATAGCCAGGCCGGTTTTCCGTAGCAGGAAAGCAATCAGCATGGCCAAAGACATATAGCCTACCAACTGCAGCAGGTAGTACAGAATGTATTGGGCATCGGTGAACATGCCGGTGTTTTCTGCCCCTTTTCCGTAATACAGGCCAAAACCAATTCCCAGCAGCAGCACATACAACGCCAGCGCGATGGCCAGCAGCAGAATGACTGAATACTTGCCCTGCACCAGGGTAGCCCTTGAGAAGCCGTCAATCACTTGCTGCCGGAAAGTGCGGAACGCGTATTCATCTGACACCAGGATGATGATGAGAATGCCCGGAATGAGGTTCAGGAAACTGGACACGTAGGCAATGTGCTGCCAGAGCCTCGGGAACTGGTACAGCTCGGCCCCGGCGGCCTGTCCGTTGACCTGCACGTGCCCGCGGGCGTAGAAGAAGATGAAAAGCAAGCTGAGCTGCAGCACCAAAAGCACCCAGAACGTTGAGTAGGGCAGCAGTTTGCGAAGTTCTATGCGGAGAAGGGAGGTCATGCGTGTTCGGCTTTAATGATTTCTAAGAATTGGCTTTCCAGGCTCCGTTTCCGGACCACCAGTTGGCCCAATGCCACGCCCTGCGCAAAGAACGCCCGGTTCAGCTCTGAACTCTGGATGCCCTCCTGCAACGTGATCTGTACCTGCTGATTTACCTGGTGCGCCTGAGTCACAAACGGCAGCAGACGGGCAATTTGCAGAAGCTGCTCTACCGGAGCGCCGCCGTTAATGAAAATCAGGTCATTGGTGGCTAGGATAGAGGAAACCGGGCCCTGGGCTTTCAGTTTGCCGCTTCGGAGCACCGCCATGTGGGTGCAGACTTTCTCCACTTCGTCCAGCAGGTGACTGGCCAGCAGAATGGTTTTGCCCTGGGCCGCGATGTCCAGAATCAACTGACGTACCTCGGCAATTCCTTCGGGGTCCAGGCCGTTGGTGGGTTCGTCCAGCACCAGCACCTCGGGGTCACCCAACAGGGCCGCACCAATGGCCAGCCGTTGCTTCATCCCCAGAGAATACCCTTTGAACTTGTCGTTTCTGCGTTTGCCAAGGCCTACGGTTTCCAACGTTGCCGGAATGCGGGAGTGGTCCACGCCCTTCACATCGGCGGAAATGCGCAGGTTCTCTTCACCGGTGAGGTACGGATAAAAGTTGGGAGTTTCCAGCAGCGCGCCTATCCGCCGCTTAGTGCTTTTAGAGGCGGGTTGCCCAAACCACTGGAACGAGCCACCGCTGGGGTTGATCACGTCCAGCACAATGCCCAAAGTGGTGGTTTTGCCGCTGCCGTTGGGGCCCAGCAGACCATAAATGCTGCCTTGCGGAACGTTGATGCTCAATTGGTCCAAAGCCTGAACGGCCCCGTACCGTTTGCTCAGGCCCTGAATAGTTAAAATTTCTGCCAAAGGGGTGAAGGTTGAAAATGGTGTTCCGCAAAGCTAGAAGGATTTAAAAGAAATGCGAGGCTGCCCGGTTTCTTTTAACAGCAGAAAGCCCACCTTTTGGGGCGGGCTTTCTGCTTTGGGGCTGTTTTCCTGAAAATGGTCAGAAAACGAAGCCCATGCCATCTGTTACTTTTTTCTTTGGGTAGGAGGCGGAGGCGGCGGAAGCGTGCCAAATTTCTTCTCAAAGGCAGCCATGCCCTGCGCGGTCTGGTCAAAGGTCTCCACCTCGCCGGAAGTGTAGATGACGTGTAAGCTTCCTTCGTCCATGCTCAGGCCTTTTACGTTGGGGTTCCGGTCTTTAAAGGCCTGTGATAAACTGATGTTGGCCGGTGGCGGTGGCGGAGGTGGCGCTAAAGGAGCAGCCACGGCCGGAGGCGGCGGGGGAGGAGATACCGGCAAGCTGCCGTATTTCTTCTCAGTCTCGGCATTGCCCTGCGGAGTGCTGGGGTACTTTTCGGTTTGGCCAGATTTGAGGTACACAAACAGATTCTCCCGGTCCCAGCCTAAACCCTTCACCGTGGGGTTTCGCTTCAGGAAGTTCTGGTATTGTTCCTGCGGAGAAAGCTGCTTGGCTTGTGCCTGCTGAGGCTGGAGTTCCTCCAGTTCTGCGCTGGACCCCGGAATGCTCTGGCAGGCGAAAACCAGCGAGACAAGAACCGGAATGGCAGCCAGGAAGCGTAGTTGCTGTACCCTGGCCGAGGGGGCTTTATTCATCATCGTGATTCGGTGTTTAAGGGAGTGATAACTGAAAGAAGAAGACAACGTGAAAGGCGATGCCCCAGCCGTTTGTAGAAGCGAGTACTGGTACTGTTTCCGGTCAATGCCCGCTTGTAAGGTTTGCTGGTCTGTGAGGAACTCAAGATTCTGCTTCAGCGCCTTGCGCAAAAGCCACACCACCGGGTTAAACCAGTGAATCAGGGTGGTAATCTCCACCAGAAGAATGTCCAGGGTATGCCACTGCCGCACATGGGTGTGCTCGTGCTGCAGAATAGGAAGCCAGTCCTGCGGTGGGTGCTGCCGGGGATTGAAATAGATGGCGTTCCCAAACGAGAAAGGCGGCAGCTTGGCCTGTACATCGCGGTACCGAATGCCCTGGTAAGCCGAAGGCCTTGACCGCCGGTGGATGCGGTGCAAAGACACCAGTTGAACCAGGAACCTCAGTCCCATCACGCCCGCACCAAGCCAGAAAACAGCCACCAGGATCTGCCAGAAATCAACCGCCGCCTCAGCCGGAGCCAACTCATTGGGGACCTGCCAGGCGGATGAATACTGATACAGCACCTGGTAAATGCGCTGTTTTTCCTTAAACAGCCCAGAAACGTCAATGAAGGGAAGCAAGCTCACCAACAGGATTCCCGCCAAAAGGAACAGCCGGTTCAGCCAATGGAAGGTGGTCTGGCGTAAGGCCACCTGGTAGATCAGGTAAAGCAAAGCCAGGCCAATGTTTACCTGAAGGAGGTAGTGGAGCAAGGCCGGCATGTCATTCGGGTTTAGGGTTTTCAATCATCCGGATGATCTCCTTCAGTTCCTCGGGGCTGAGCTGCTTTTCCTTCACGAAGAACGCCACCAGCTCTTTGTAGGAGTTCTGGAAGTAGTTGCCCACAAAGCCTTTCATGAACTTCTTCTTGTACTCCTCGGCTTTGATGAGCGGCGCGTAGCGGTAGGTGTTGCCCAGTTTCTTGGCCTCTACAAAACCCTTCTTCTCCAGGTTTTTCACCGTGGAGGCTAGGGTGGTGTAAGGCGGTTTAGGTTCAGGGAGCTTCTCCAGGAAATCCTTGATAAACCCTCCGCCCGTTTCCCAGATCACCTGCATGGCCTCTTCTTCTTGTTGTGTCAGTTTCTCCATAGCTACATTTTTTACGACTGTTTCGTAATTCTACGAAATTTTCGTAATTAAGTATCATCCAAGGAGAAATATTTTTCATTTGAAAAGAAGAAGCCTCTTTCTGAGGTGGAAAGAGGCTTCTTGTTTTGAAATAAACAGCAAGTTTTCTCTTAGAATTAATGATCAGTCATCACCACCATTCTTTAACATTTTTTGTCATCCTGAAAGGATCTTGTGGGCGAACGGTAATAGTGGCTGTTCTTTGTCTTTCTAGTTCGCCACCAAGATCTTTCCAAGATGACAGAAGGGGGGAAGGGCTTTGACCGAGGGGGAACGGTAATGGCAAAAAAGCCAAGGCTATTCTAGCTTGCTCACAAGATCCTTCCAGGATGACAGAAGGGGAAGAAGTAAGGGCAAAAGAAAGAGCCCTAAAACCATTTAGGGTTTTAGGGCTCTTTAAAAAAAATCGGCTTAAAACAAGACGCTATAGTATTGGCAACGCCCCGCCTGTCCAGCGGGCTACTGGGTAGCGCAGGTGGGTGTTCTCGTAGTGCGGCGTGTTGCGGTACACGAAGTTGAGCTGGGCCTGGGCGCTTTTGGCCAACGATGGATCTTTGGCTTTGGCTTCTTCCAGGGCGGCTTTCAGTTTAGGGTCTTTCTTGAGGTACTCCGCCGCCAAGTCCTCAAACACGTAGGCCGAGAAATGTTCTTTCTGGCCCAGCATGGAGTCAAAAAAGTTCCAGGCAAAGTAGGAGTCCGGGGCTTGGGGTTCCAGGGTCTCTACCAGGAAACGGTTGCTCACCTGGTTCAGGTACACCACATAATCACCTGCGAAGTACTGGATGGGCTGCTGGGTTTTGCGCACCTGCACATCAGTGTGAAGGTAGTGGCCCTCGTAAGGACGCTGCCCGGTCTTGTAATCGGTGATGTAGTAGGTCTCGGGGGTGAGGACGGTGTCTTTGCTCAGGCGTTTCAGTTCCACCTGGTTCTGCTGCAGCCGGTCAATGACCTCGGTCCAGGCCTGCGGAATGATATAGGCCACGGGCTTGGACACGGTGAGCGTGGGCCGGAAGGTATCAAAGAACTTCACGGGGCGGGTGAACGGCGCTTTGCGGTCATAGTACAGGCGCTCCAGGCCGGAGACCTCGCTGGCTTTGTAGTTGGCCTCGAAGCCTTTAAAGTTGATGGTCTCTACTTGCGTGGTATCGGGTTCCCAGTTCAAGACAAACTCCTGCTGGGTAAGCAAAGCGGCGCGGTCCTGCTGACGGGCAGCCTGGATGGTCTTGCCGTTTTGGGCCACGTAGCCCAGAAACTCCAGCATGAGGTCATAGGTGGAAGCCACCCGCTTGTCAAAGGACTTCAGCATGTGCGTCTCGGGGATAAAGCCTAGGGTCTGGAAGAGCGTGGTGTAGCCGCTGGCGTAGCGGGGCAAATCGGCGAAGCCGAAGATACCGGTTTCGGGCGTCTCACCGCGGGAGTTCACGTAGGGCACCAGCGGCCACTTGCGCTTCTCCATGCCTTTGTAGAGCGCCGGAATCATCTGCTGTTTCAAAAGCGTGCCCAAAGCGCCGCCCAATTTGTTGTGCTGCGTGGGGATGAGCGTCATGGTGTACTGGTAATCGGCGCCGTTGCTGGTGTGGTTGTCCACGAACACCTCGGGGTCCCAGGTCCGGAAGATGGTGGCGAAGGTCTTGGCGTTTTTGGAGTCTTCCTTGATGAAATCGCGGTTCAGGTCCAGGTTGCGGGCGTTGCCCCGGAAACCGTAGCTCTCGGGTCCGTTCTGGTTTGTGCGGGTGTGGCTGTTGCGGTTCAGGGCGCCACCCACGTTGTAAATAGGAATGATCACTAGTACCACGTTGTCCAGCTGTTTCCGCAGTTTCTTGTTTTGCACCAGGTCGCGGGTGAGCATCATGGTGGCGTCAATGCCCTCGGGCTCGCCCGGATGGATGCCGTTCTGCACCAGCAGCACCGTCTTGCCCTTCCGGTGAATGGACTCCGGATCAAAATCGCCATCGGTAGACACCACCACGGTGTGCAGCGGTTTGCCTACATCGGTCATGCCCACGGGCGTCATCTTGATCTCATGATAGGCCTCGTCCAGGCGCTGGTAGTAGTCAATGCACTCGTAGTAAGTGGCGGTCTGGTTGCGGTTGCTTTTCTCGTAAGGGGTTCGCCAATCGGGGGCCGCGGGTCCGGCGGAAAGCAGCCCTCCAATCAGGGTAAGCAAGGGAAGAAACATGATGCGGTTTGGTGTTGAATGAAGGGGTAATGTTAGTTATTCTGTGGGGAAATGAAAAGGAAAGGTTGATGCGGATGCAGAATGCTTGTGCATGCAGTTTGCTGTTGCTGGCGATTTGACCGCTGATCCAGTTACTCATGAACTTGATTGTTTCATAGCTACCCTCCGTGCGCTCACGGCCGCGGGGCCCCGTCTTCCGCGCTCGCGCTGTACCAGCTTCCTTTGCTCCTTTCAGTCGCAATGCCTGCGGCACCGGAACCTGCTAAGGCGCTCGCCCGAAAGACTGGAAATAGAGAAAGCGGCAGAAGCAGAAGCTGTGGCGGTGATGGTGGAACCGTAGAGACAAGGCACTGCCTTGTCTCCTGCACGCATTGCCTTTCCATGGTTCAAGTCTGTGACTTGGACCTACCATGATGGCAGTTTGAAAAGCCGTGCGGCGGTTACTTGCCAATTATCTCTGCTGTTTTGGGGCTGGTTTTCAGATTCTAGGGGCAAAATCTCGGGTACCGAAGAAGGCCTGGTCCAGGCTGTAGCGGCCGGGGCCGATGAAAAATAAACTCAGGAACAAAATGGCGGCTTCCAGGGCGTGGGAGAAGGTGTTGAAATCGTCGCCGTCTGAGATGTGTTTGAGGGTGGCTACGGTCATGGTGCTTAGCAAGAGCAAGGTCATGGGGCGGAAGAACAAGCCTAGCAGCAGGCACAGACCGCCGAATGTTTCGGCGAAGGAGGCCAGGAAGCCGAAGAACATGGCTCCAAAGGTAATCCCGAAGGTCTCCATGGCACCTCCCACCAGAGCCCACATCTCGGGACCGCCGGTAATCTTTGGCCATCCGTGCAGAAAGAACGAAATCCCGATGCCGATGCGGAGTAACAAAAGTCCTTCGTGCTGATAGCGGTAGGTGTTGTTCAGGTAAGCCATGGGCAGGGTTGAGGTGGTTTTCAGGGTCCTTTTCAGAAAATACGAAAAAAACGGGCACAGTTGTTCTGGCTCAAGCAACCAATGCTTTGGTACGCTGTCTTTTACTCAGATCATAGAGGATAGGCTTTCTCTGGACAGCAGCGGTCTGCCCGTAAGGTAGTCTTTGTGCTGGTTTCTGCCTTATTTCTGAACGACCACTTAACCCATCAACTTATGAAAAAAACATTTTCCCTTTTGTTGCTTCTGTGGCTGGTATTGCCTGCTTTGGTTTGGGCCCAGAATACCGTGCCTGCGGCCGATGTAATAGCCAGAATAAACCGTGGGGAAGCGGTAAAGTATGAGAACGCCACCATCACCGGCGATCTGGATCTGACCCAACTGCAAAACAAAACCCTGAAACAGCACCACGATGCAAAGGAAAAGCGGGGCCACAAAGAGTACGTGAGCACCGTTACCGCGCCAATATCTTTCGTGAACTGCACGTTCCAGGGAAATGTGCTGGCGTATTACAACTCAAATGACAAAAACGCCGACGGCCAACCCGACCTGGGAGAAAAGGTCACCGAGGGCGATGTGTACAATACCAACTTTGACAAAGACGTGCGTTTTGAGAATTGCGTGTTTGAGCAGCGCAGTGCCTTTAAATACACAGAGTTTAAGCAAGAAGCGTCTTTTGCCGGCACCACTTTCCGGAAGGAGGCTTTCTTCAAGTACAGCAAATTTGCCCAGGGACCCGATTTCAGTAAAGCGAAGTTCAACCAGCAAGCCAACTTCAAATATGTGAAGTTCCCCGAGAAAGTGAGTTTCAACGGCGCCACGTTCCAGGAGGAGGCTAATTTCAAGTACGCCTCGTTCAGCGGCGGGGCCGATTTTCAGAAGGCAACTTTCAATGGACTGGCCAACCTTAAGTATGCTACGCTCAGTGATCCTGTGCAATGGAAAGGCGCCTCGTTCAACGGTGGCCAGGACCTGAAATACACATCACTGAACAAAAGCTCGTTCTCTTCCGCCGCTTTGAAAAAGATGACCGAGTAATAGCGGTTTCAAGGCTGTTTTGTTCAAAATAGCCTTAAAATAGAAGCATCACTTCAAACAAAACAGGCGCGCCGTGTTCATGGGCGCGCCTGTTTTGTTTAAAACTTGTACGGCGTTCTGGTTAAACCTTGTTTAGTACAGCATCACCCCGGATACCAGCGTGGAGTTAGGGATGTCATCTACTTTCAACTTGGCCCAACGCTGGGCAGGGATTCCGCGCATGTCCAGCACAAAGCTCATTTTCTCGGTCTCAGAAATGGCCACGAAATTGCTTTCGCCGGGGCTCACGCGGGTAATGTTGAAGCTCTTTTTCACATCCCCGAAGGTGCTGCCAATGCCCACGCCAGTCTGGCTCTTGAACGCCGAGTTCAGTACCGTAATACGCGATACTTTGCAGGCATTGCCGGTGCATTCCTGCTCCACGCGCAGATCGGGCCGGCGGCGTTCGCCCAGCACTTCGTAAGCGGTGGTAGTGGTGCCTTCCAGCGTATGGTCAATGGTGCGGAGTTTGGTTTCGCCGTAGGCCTTCTTCATTTCCTCTATGGGCATGCCAATTCTCACCATTCCGGCCTGTCCGCTCTGTAGCGTGAGGTTGAACAGCGGGTTGTTGGAAGAGGGTGGCGTAGAAGCCGTGGACGGAGCGCCCGGCAGCGGCTCTTCTGACATAGGTTCAGAGGCGGCAGGAGCAGAGCCGTCTGGGCTGGCGGGGCCGGCCTCGGTGGCATCCGTAGATACATCGCCGGCGGCTTCTTCCATCTGGGCCTGGTTGGCGTCGTTTGCGTTGGAGGCATCTTGTTTGCAGGCGGCCATGGCCAGCAGCGCGCCCAACAAAAGGGTAGTCTTTTTCATCTCCATAAATGTGTTAGCAGGGCATAGGTACTGTTTCTTGGGGCATAACGCAAGCCCTTTGCCTAAGTTGTCTGTTTCAATTTGGCGATGGCGCGTATACAAACTAATTTGGCCTCAAACTTAGCGTAACTATGAAGAAGAAGCCCTTGATTTTAGTGTCAAATGACGATGGTATCACCGCCCCCGGTATCCATACCCTGGTGAAGGTGATGCAGAAAATAGGAGAGGTGGTGGTAGTGGCACCAGATGGGCCTCAGTCTGGTATGGGGCACGCCATCACCATCGGCAATACCCTCCGCCTGGACAGATCGCTGGCTTTCGATGACGTTGAATCCTATGAATGCTCCGGCACCCCCGCCGATTGCGTGAAGCTGGCCAAGCACCACGTGCTCAAAAACCGCAAGCCTGATCTGGTAGTGAGCGGCATTAACCACGGCTCCAACTCCAGCATCAGCGTGCTGTACTCGGGCACCATGTCGGCAGCCATTGAGGCGGCCATTGAAGGTTTGCCCGCCATCGGGTTCTCTCTCTGCGATTACGGCCACGAGATTGACTTCTCCCATACCGAGGATTACGTGGAACTGATCACCCGCCAGGCCCTGGAGCACGGCATTCCGGCCGGAGTGGCCCTGAACGTGAACTTCCCCAAGAAATCTGACCAACCCATTGCGGGCGTAAAAGTTTGCCGCCAAGCCCGCGCCAAGTGGGAGGAAGAGTTTGATGAACGCCTGGATCCGCGCGGAAGAAGCTATTTCTGGCTCACTGGCAATTTCGTGAACTATGACAAAGGCGAAGACACCGATGAAGCCGCCCTGGCCCAGAACTACGTCTCGGTGGTGCCTTGCCAGTTTGATATGACCGCCCACCACACCATCAGCCTGCTGAACAACGAGTGGAACCTGAACCCCGAGGTGCAGCCCGCCCCCAGCTCCAAAACCGTGGAAAGCGGCCGGTCTGAGGGATAACTTGTTTTGAGCCTGATTTCACCAAAAGACCCCGGAAACGATTTGCGTTTCCGGGCTCTTTTGGTGAAATCAGTTAGAAAAGTGAATTAGAATATAGAAGCATTTATTGGGATAGCATAGCCTATCGTGAACCGTAGCACATTGCTCTTTTGATCAGCTTTCAAAGGAATCTCAACTAGTACTGGTGTCTCGCTAGGAGGAGCCATGTTGAGGGTTAGGGTTTGTTCTTTATACAAGGGTGTCAAGCCTAAACTGTACCGAGCATCTACCTGTAGGGTGCCAATTCCTACTCGTCTTCCCACGCCCACACCTGCTTGCGCGCTTACTTCCAATCTATTGTTATTATTGAAATCATGCTTACTCTCAACGTCTCCTGAAGTTTGCTTTCCGGCCAGAGCATAGCCAAGGGCAGGCCCCACATGAACATTTCCTTGCCATTGACCAAAATTCTTAGTCGCCTTAAAGAGAAGAGGTAGCTCTACATAGTGCATGGTTCTACTGGTTTTGTTAAACCATACTTCTGCTTCAAAAGGGTAGGTGAAAGTAGTGTAAGCCTGTGAAGTGTACTTTTTTTGCAGGCACAGAATCTCGGGTTGTACAGACAGCCATGGTAGGCGGGAAAGCGGTAGGTTAAGGGCTACTCCTCCCACCAAACCGAACTCGGTAAATTCCCTGATTTTATTTCCAAAGGTATTCTCCGATTTATACTTGGTGAAGCTAACTCCGGCTTTAGGAATCAAGGTTGCCTGCGCCTGCGCGGCGCCAATGGTTAAAAAGAGATAGAAAAGGAAGGCGGTAATTTTTTTGTTCATGAAAAGGGAAGTAAAGATTGTATAGAATGAGTGGCAAAGTTGATGAAACTAACCCGAAGAATATAGAGGTTAGGGGTTCACTAAATGAATTGACCCTTCTTCCATAAATAAAAAAGCCTCTCTGTGGTAGCAGAGAGGCTTTTTGTATAGTGAGGTAATTAGTTCAGGGCTTGGATTTTAGCTTTGTCCAGATTCTCAATGGGGCCGTAGTGGGCTTTCTTGATGGTGATGCCGGCAACCTTCAGCTGAACCTCCACCGGAGCCAGTTTTTTTGTAAAATCAGAAGAAACTACTTTGCCGTAGAACTCTTTTGCTTCTTTAGAGGCACCTTTCTCAAAGGAGTGAGTAGACAACTTTTTAGTGACAGGCAAGCCTGGGATAATCTGGTACGTAGTACAGGTTACCTCATAAGAAGGCAAAAAGGGTTTAATTGCCTTTTTGATCAAGTTTTTCATGTAAAAGTTATATAATAGTATAGGTTTAGCGTGAAGTAGACAAATATAGACTTTCTTTAGTCAAAATAAAGTAGTGCAATTCTTGTTTATTCTTATTACCTTCTCTGGCAATTTCTACTTCAAAAGATTGGGTTTCAGGCGTGTACTACTGATGCGTAGAAAGCCTGAATAGCAGTAAAGTGACAATCTTGTTTTGCCTCTTTCTTGGGAAAAAGACACGATAAACCGTAATCTTTCAAGTGCGCACCAGAGCCTTGTAGAAATAAACCCTTCAGAGAAGATTGAGCAAACAACTTCTAATGGTAGAAGAAGGCAATGTTGATAAAATTGAAGCAGGAATTTATGTTTTAAGGCTAAATGCGAAGAAGTAACCCCAAAACGAAGAATCCCGCTGATACTGGATCAGCGGGATTTTTACATGGATCTTAGCTCAGGCAAGCTTAGCTTTTTGTTTTCTTCTGGTTTACGGTTTTCTCGGCCAGAACCAGTGCGTTGTAGGCGTTCACAATACCGCCGGTAGCCGATAAATCAGTGAATTTGATTTTCTTCCGGGCCGCCGGATCGTCGCTAGGAGAGTAGGCGGTTTCCTTGGGGTACACCGTAGCCGATTTCAAGATCACGTCTTTCAATTCTGCCGCTGTTAACTCTGGGTAATAAGACCACACCAAGGCAGCCACACCGCTCACTACCGGGCTGGAGAAGCTGGTACCGTCCATCTTGTTGTACTTGTTTTCCGGGGCCAGGGAAACAATGTCCACGCCAGGGGCGAACAGGTCTACCGTCTGCTTGCCATAGTTGGAGAACACGCCCACCAAGTCTTTGCCCAGGTTTCTGGAGGTAGCACCCACTTCAATCCAGGTTTTGATCTGGGTTCCGTCTTCCAGTACCCGGCTAGGATAGTGGGTTACCTGGTCGTTGTTGGTGGCTTCGTTTCCGGCGGCGTGTACCAGCAACACGTTTTTAGACTCAGCGTATTTCACGGCCTCGTCTACAAACTTCTTCTGCGGCGAATACCCTTTCCCGAAACTCATGTTGATGATGTTGGCACCGTTGTCTACCGCGTACCGAATAGCCAGGGCAATGTCTTTGTCCCGCTCGTCGCCTTCTGGTACGGCTCTGATGGCCATGATCTTGATGTCCTCGGCAATACCGTCAATGCCCAGGCTGTTTCCGCGCAGACCCGCAATAAGACCCGCCACAGGGGTGCCGTGGTTCGGCCGGGGGCCAATCACGTCGTTGTTGCCGTATTTATTGTCAGTGATCACCTCTGGGTTGTCTGAGACAATGGTTCTGGGGTTGAACGCCAGGTTCAGGTGCTTGTCCAGGTAGGTGTCTACGTGCTCCTTGAATTTGTAGAAGCTCTCGGGGCTTAGTCCACGGCTGGCGGTGCTGAGGGTCCACTCGCGGGCGCGCATCACGTTCTGATCCGGCGTGGAAATGCGTTTCACATCTTCCAGCGTGTAGGATTTGGTTTTCAGGTGATCGGCCAGAATGCTCTGGCAGGCGAGCATAGTCTTTTCAAAAGTGGTCAGCGTCTCGCGGGTTTTCTGGTATTTGGCTACCTCCCCGTCGTACTTCTGTTTAATGGCCAGGTACGTTTTGTACTCGGGCTGCTGGGCCAACGGAACCTGCTCAATAGAGTTAAAGCTCTGGTAGGTTGGGGCCAGTTTTCTGAGCATACGCACGTATTCATACGTCTCGTAGCGGATGTTTTCGCCTTTGGCGTTGCCCAGGAAACCCCAGCCGTGCACATCGTCTACGTACCCGTTGTTGTCATCGTCCTGGCCATTGCCGGCTATCTCGTCCTCATTGGTCCAGATCTTACCCTTCAGGTCCTCGTGGTAAATGTCAATGCCGGAGTCAATCACGGCTACCACCACGGTTTTCTTGGGTTTCTTGTTAGCCAGCAGTTCTTTGTAGGCTTTATTCACTGCCGTACCCTGAATTTTGTCTTTCAGGGGGTCCTGGTTCTGCCAGTTCACCAGGCTCTGTTCAAATGCTGTTACTGACGGAACCGGATCATCCTGCGCCAAAGCAGGAAAC
This sequence comes from Sabulibacter ruber, assembly GCF_017355955.1. GTDB lineage: Bacteria > Bacteroidota > Bacteroidia > Cytophagales > Hymenobacteraceae > Nibribacter > Nibribacter ruber_A. Next base: position 32,636 of record NZ_JAFFID010000005.1, read on the forward strand.
ACCGATGCGCCGGTCAGTAATATTCCTAAAGTTGCTCTTATAAAATTCTTCTGAGGTGTTTTCATATCACGTTATTTTAGCAAATACCACGCCCATTTTTTGCATGCTGGCAGATTTGCTGATGGGGGAAATGTCTTTCTTTTCCTGAAAAGGTACAAACTTTTCAGAAACCCAGCGCGGTTTTCGCTCCTGTTTCAAAAGACTGTTCTGTTTTCCACTTGTTTTCTTGAAAACAGCCCCCAAACGGGAATGGGTTCCTGTTTAGGCAGAGGATGCCCTTGTCCTGTGAATTTTCTGTGGGGTATGAATTTTCTGAAGGTGTTTCTGTGTTCAGGGGAGAGCAGGAAAGCAGTTAGACGGAAAGGTTCGCAATCAGACTTACTTCTGACAGGCTCTTGCGAAAAGAGCTTCTCCTGGCGCGCTGAAAAAGGCAGCCCGAAACAGGAGAATAATCTTCTATCTTTGTGTTCTCAATCTACTACATACCATGATTTCAGTTGATTCGGTCTCCGTTGAGTTCAACGGCGCGGCTCTGTTCAGTAACGTAACCTTTAACATCAATGAAACCGACCGGATCGCCCTCATGGGCAAGAACGGGGCCGGTAAATCTACCCTGCTCAAGATCATTGCGGGGGTAAACAAACCTACCAAAGGCAAGGTATCGGCACCCAAAGACGCGGTGATCGCCTACCTGCCGCAGCACCTGCTCACCAAAGACGAGAGCACCGTATTTGAGGAGGCGTCCAAAGCCTTCGGGAACATCCTGGAGATGAAAACCCGCATGGACGAGCTCAACACCCAGCTGGAAACCCGCACCGACTACGAGTCTGACGAGTACATGAAGCTCATTGAGGACGTGTCTGAGCTGAGCGAGAAATACTACTCCATTGAGGAAATCAACTTTGATGCCGAGGTAGAGAAAACTTTGTTAGGTCTGGGCTTCCTGCGTTCTGATTTCACCCGCAACACCAGCGAGTTCTCCGGCGGATGGCGCATGCGCATTGAGCTGGCCAAAATCCTGTTGCAGAAACCAGACTTAATCCTGCTGGATGAGCCTACCAACCACCTGGACATTGAATCGGTGCAGTGGCTGGAGGATTTCCTCATCAACAACGCCAAGGCCGTGATCGTGATTTCCCACGACAAAACCTTCGTGGACAACATCACCAACCGTACCATTGAGGTGACCATGGGCCGTATCTACGACTACAAGGTGCCGTACACCCAATACCTGCAACTGCGCAAAGAGCGCCGGGAGCAGCAGCAGCGCCAGTACGATGACCAGCAGAAAGAAATCGCCGACATTACCGCGTTTATTGAGCGTTTTAAAGGAACTTACTCTAAAACGCTGCAGGTGCAGTCGCGCGTGAAGATGCTGGAGAAAATGGAGCTGATTGAGGTAGATGAAGTAGATACCTCGGCCCTTAGCCTAAAATTTCCGCCGGCGCCCCGTTCCGGCAATTACCCGGTGATTGTAGAAGAACTTACCAAAAAATACGGCGACCACACTGTGTTTAAAGATGCGTCTCTGACCATTGAGCGCGGCGAGAAAGTGGCCTTTGTGGGCAAGAACGGCGAGGGTAAATCTACCCTCATCAAAGCCATCATGGGCGAGATTGACTACGAAGGTAAACTGCAACTGGGCCACAACTGCATGGTAGGCTACTTCGCGCAGAACCAGGCTTCTTTGCTGGACGAGGATCTGACCATTTTCCAGACCATCGACCAGATTGCCGTAGGTGAGGTGCGTACCAAGATCAAAGACATTCTGGGTGCCTTCATGTTCAGCGGCGATGCCGTGGAGAAGAAAGTGAAAATGCTTTCGGGCGGAGAGAAAACCCGTCTGGCCATGATCAAGTTGTTGTTGCAGCCGGTGAACCTCTTGATCCTCGATGAGCCTACGAACCACCTGGATATTAAAACCAAGGATATCCTGAAAGACGCGTTGAAAGCTTTTGACGGAACCTTGATCCTGGTGTCCCACGACCGTGACTTCCTGGACGGTCTGGCCGAGAAAGTATTTGAGTTCGGGAACAAGCGCATCAGAGAACACTTCGAGGACATCAACGGCTTCCTGCGCAACAAGAAAATGGAGAACCTGCGTGAAATTGAGCGCAAGGTGGTGACCAACTAATCACTGCTTGATATAGAAATGGGAACTCCCCATCTGCCATTTGGTGGGTGGGGAGTTTTTTGTTTCGGACATTTAAGGTAAAACGTAGCGGCGTTACACTGTAACGCCGTGGTTCCATGAAACGAGGAAGATTCACTCAACAAAGCCCTTTCTTCCTTGCTAAAAAGCCTTATCTGTTGCAATGTAAGGTTCTTGGCTCTGGAAGCTTCTTTCCTCCGTAGAACCACGTCGTTACAGTGTAACGACGCTACAGATTACTCCTTGAAAAATTGGTCTTCTTGCCAATTTGCGGGATTGGATAGAATGTAGTTCTCAATGAGTAGTAATTCACGACTGTTTCTAATGATGCGGTCATGGAAGCGAGGCTGCCAACTAAAGGGTTCTGTACTCACGCTTTTTATCATGTTGGTACAGGCAGCTTTGTAAGAACCTATGATTCTAGAAATAGAACCTGCTTTGGGAGACAATGCTGCCATAGCGTTCCTGCTATCTTTCAGCTCTCCGTCCGCCGCTACACTGTCGGCTTCCTGCGCCACCTCCTCCAACCCAATAATGCCATGCACATGGTTAGGCATTACCACAAACTCACCCAAAAATACATGGGGCCAATGATCCTCTAGCTCCAGCCAGTACGCATGGGCGATAAGCCCCTCATCAGACAACTTCATTTGGCCGTTCTTCACCTCCCCAAAGTATGGAAGGCGGTCTTTGGTACAGATCGTGATGAAGTACAAGCCTTCCCACCGGTAATCATAACCAGCAAGGCGGCGGGTTTTCTTACTAAAGGTGTCATACTTCGGCATAGGCTGCAGACCTAAAATCAACTATTTAGCCCAAACGGACCAAACACCTGAAAGGATACCATGCCCAAGCCTTTACCAAAGACGTCCTCGTAGCGTCGTTACACTGTAACGACGTTGGTGCTACGCAGCAATACCTTTCCACTTCAGAAACAGGCTCTATTCTCCTGTTACTAAATAAAAACCTCGTTTTAGATCCATTTTCACCAAAAAGCCTTCAAAACACCTTCTGATACAAATTCTTCTCCGGCTCATTTTCCACGTGCCGTACTTCCAGAATTTCAAACACATTCTTCCTGATAGTATGCGCGATGTCGCCGGTGGGCAGGTCGTTGCAATCCAGCCCGAAGGGGTCTTCAATTTCCTCGGCCATGAGCTGCACGCCTAGAAAAGCGAAGGCAATGAACATCACAAACAGAATGGCAAAGTACCCGAAATGCGGAATCAGGCCGAAGGGCAGAATGCCGGTGTACACCATGATGTACAGCTTGAGGTACACGTTATAAGAAAACGGAATGGGTGTTTTCCTGATGCGCTCACAGGCGCCGGTTACCTCCAGCAGGGCTTGCGTATGCACCTTCAGGTTCAGGTGGTCTTCGCCGGCTATGTCGCCGTTTCGGAAGCTCTGCTGAATGCGGTGCTGGATTTGCCAGGCCAGAAAACTTGGCAGGTGTGCTTTACTGGCGTATAGCTGGTGCTCTTCCGGCGAGAGGAAAATGAGGTCCTCCAGCTGCACGCCTTTCCGGAGGTGTTCTTTCAGGGTATAGCCGAAGTTGGCCAGGTGCACGGCCAGAAACCGACGGGTATCCAGGTCTTCATCGGGGAGGGCGGCGTGTGCCATCACCGCCAGGTTGCGGGTGTCATTTACTAGGCGGCCCCAGAGCTGGCGGCCTTCCCACCAACGGTCATAGGCGCTATTGGTCCGGAACACCAGCAGAATGGAAAGCACAATACCCAGCAGGGAAAATACGCTGCCATCAATTTTCCAGGGGGAAAGTTGCAGTACATCCAGGGTGAGAAAGGCAATGACGGCCGTGATAGCACCCATGATCAGCGTGTGCTGCATAATGCGTTTCATGGTGTAACTCACCCATAGGTGCCGTACGTCGCGCAGCCAGCTTTTATTTGCCTCATAGACAATCATAGGGCAGGCAGGGGCATAAAGAGTTCATCAGGATAACACCAGGCCCAGCTTTCGCCCGGCTCTGCTGAGGAGACCACCGGGTGACCTGTTTCCAGGAAGTGCTGCGTAGCGTGCCGGTTAGGCGAGGAGTCACAGCAATGCACTTGGCCGCAGGTTTGGCACAGGCGCAGGTGCACCCAGGCGCTGCCCATGGCCAGACACTGGTTGCACACCATTACAGTAGGTTTCAACAGTTTCTCCTTGGCAGGAAGGTGCGTACAATAGGTAGGTTCCATAGGGAGAGAGGCTTAGTTTTCGGCGAGGTATTCGTGCACGTATTTGATGGCCATGGCGCCTTCGCCCACCGCCGAGGCAACGCGGTTCATGGCTCCGGCCCGCACATCGCCGGCGGCAAAAATGCCGGGTACGCAGGTCTCCAGCAGGTACGGGTCGCGGGAAAGTTTCCAGCTTTTCTGGTAGGTGGGGTACTTGAGCAGGTCTTTGCCGGTCTCAATACAGCCTTTGGAATTCTTGATAATGTCCAGCTTGATCCAGTCAGTGAAGGGTTTGGAGCCAATGTAGATGAAAAGCGCATCGGCGGGTACCGTTTTCCGGGTGTTTTCCTGAATGTTGCTCAAAACCAGTTCCTGCAGTTTCTGGTCGCCGTGGGCTTCTACCACCTCGGTGTAGGGGAGGAGCTGGATGTTGGGCGTATCCTCCAGCTGCGTAATCAGGTACTGCGACATGGTGGAACTCAAATCTCCCTTCCGGATGAGGATATACACATTAGCCGCAAACTTAGAGAGGTGCAAAGCACCTTGGCCTGCGGAGTTGCCTCCACCCACCAGGTACACCTGCTTGCCTTTGAAAGCATGGGCTTCGGTCATGGCGGCGCCGTAGTAAATACCTGCCCCGGTGAATTCCTCTACGCCCTTGGCTTCTAGTTTGCGGTAATCTACCCCCGTGGTAATAATAAGGCTGCGGGAACAGATTTCGCTTCCGTTGGCCAGAGTCAGGATTTTGTACTGGTCTTTCAGCCGGATGTCAATCACCTCCTGCGGGGCCAGAAACTCGGTGCCCAGACGGGTGGCCTGCACAATGGCGCGGTGGGCCAGATCGCTGCCGCTTAACCCATTGGGGAAGCCCAGGTAATTCTCAATGCGTGAGCTGCTGCCCGCCTGTCCGCCGGGCGCGCGTTTGTCTATCAGGAGGGTTTTCAGGCCTTCTGAGGCACCGTAAACTGCCCCCGCCAGACCAGCCGGACCCGCACCTATCAAGACCACGTCATACAACAGGTTGTCAGCGTTAGCTTTCAGCCCCATTTTCTGGGCGAGGACCGGGATCTCTGGTTGGCAGAGAAAGGAGCCGTCCTCAAAGAAAACGGTGGGCAGCTGGCTATGCTCCAGGTTGTTCAGGCGTAGCAATTCCTGAGCGCTGGGGTGTTCTTCCACATCCTGCCACTGAAACGGAAACAAGTTAGCGGCCAGAAAATCCTTGAGATGGTGCGACTTGGGCGACCACTGATAGCCAATCACGCGCAGACCGGTCCACTCAGGAATGTAAGAGGCTTGCCACTCGTCCAGTAGATCGGTCATAACGGGGTACAGCCGTTCCTCTGGCGGGTCCCAGGGCTTAAGCAGGTAGTAGTGCAGGCCCACGGCATTAATGGCTTTGATGGCCGCTTCGGTGTCTGAGTAGGCGGTGAGCAGGACCCGTTTGGCGTCTGGGTAGAGGGTGAGGGCCTGTTCCAGAAAATCCACGCCCTGCATCTCAGGCATGCGTTGGTCAGAGATAAACAAGGCCACCGTCTCGTTCTGGTTTTTCAGGACCTTCAGGCTTTCCAGTGCTTCCTTCGCCGAGGTGGTGCCCAACACCTTGTACTCCTTCCGGTACTGCTGCCGAATGTCCCGCACCAGCGCTTTGAGTACCTGCGGATCATCGTCTACCGCGAAAATAATGGGTTGTTTCATGTGTATTTCCCAGGAAAATGTGAGAAAGTAGTATCTAATCCAGCGGAAGCTGAACCGTGAATTCTGTCTGCCCAGGCACAGATTTTACCGAAATGTCTGCCCCGTGGTGCTGAATGATCTTGCGCACAATGTCTAAGCCCAGGCCTGTTCCTTTGCCCACGGGTTTGGTGGTGAAGAAAGGGTCAAAGATGCGGCTCAGGGCCTCGGCGGGAATGCCGCTGCCATTGTCCTGTATCCTGACTTTCACCCAGTGCCTTTCTGCCCAGGCGGTAATGTCCAGCGTGCCGTCCGGGGGGAGGGCATCAATAGCGTTGTCTATGATATTGGTCCAGACCTGGTTGATCTCGCCGGGGAACACCCGTACCGGCGGCAAATCTGCCGGAAACGTTTGCGTGACTTTAATGCGTTTCTCCCGCAGCTTATGGCCCAGCATGGTTAAGGTGCTCTGGATGCCATCTTGCAGAGAAACCGATTGTTTGTCCTGGCCCTGATCCATGTGCGAGTACACTTTCACTGCCCGTACCAAATCAAAAATGCGCTGCGACGCGGTCTGGATGTCACAAATGGCGCGTTCGGTGCTGAGGGCGCTGGCTATCCATTCCAGCACCTCGTTGAGGTATTGCCCCTCCAGAATCTTGTCTAACCGGTCCAGTTCTTCCACGGCCAGGTTCGTGTCCACAAAGACCTCGGCCAGCGCGTACGGGTCTTCCAGGTTCCGTTCCTCCATCCACTCCAGTAGTTCCTCTTCCAGTTGGTCCCGCTCCAGCAGGCCCAAAGTGCAGGGAGTACAATTCTCTATTTTGGTGAAGGTAAAATCCACTACCTCGTCTACCTGCTCCGGCTTCAAGCGCATCATCATGACCCGCTTGAACTTCTGGGGCACGTTGTGGTGAATGCGCAGCAGTTCAGAAGAGCTCCGCACAATTGCCGCCGAGGGGTTATTGAGTTCGTGCGCCAGCCCCGCCGACAGCTTGCCCAACGCCATGAGTTTTTCATTGAGTTGCTGCTTCTGGGTAAAGTCACGCACGCGGTCGGTCATGAAGCTTACCAACACCTGCAGCAATTCTGGGTGGTTGCGCTCCAGTTCCAGAAAGTGACGTTTGTGCAGCGCCAACAGCAACGTAGGCTCTGTCGCCTCCGCATTGCCGGCCGAATGGGTAAGCCTGGAAAACGGCAGCACTCCGGTAATGTCGCCTTTCTTGTAAACCCCCACCGATTTGAGCTGTCCGTTTTGCTCCAGGCTGAGCTCCAGTTGTCCCTCCAGCAGCAGGTACATGTTCTCTGAAGGGTCTCCTTTCCTGAACAGAAACTGACCGGGAAGCAGCTCCAGCAGTTCGCCGGTTTCCACCCACCAGGTAAGCTGTTCCAGGGGTACCTGTTCAAATAACGTTAGCCCTTTTAACTCTGCTGCGGCGGTGGTTTTCATGGCTTTTCAGGTAAGGTTACGTGGGTTCAATATAATGAAAATCAGGAGATAAGCGGTGTTACGGGATTGTTAATTCGTGCCTTGGAATAGGGACGGTATAAAACAAGCGAGCCGCTTGCCTTAGGCAAGCGGCTCGTGTAGGAAGGAGGGTGAGAAAGATTTCTTCAGGAATAATAGTTGGAAGCTTAACCTGCACGTGTTCTGCCTACCTTCAAAGGGAGGACAAAAAAATGTAGGTTGCCTGAAACAGGTTACAGCGCCACCTTATACTCTTTCAACACCGGTACAGAGGTAGCCTGTACTTTTTGGCGGTACTGCGCCCAGGAAGTGGAAAAGAAGGTGTTCACCTGGTCAATGGCTTCTTTGGTCAACGTCTCGGCCTGCTCTATCAATTGCGTTTCCGTTGTGGTGACCGGTGCGTTGCGGGACAGGTAAGAACGGGCCTCATTCAGTTTAGACAGCGGGGTTAACTGATTCAATCGGCCGTACCCTTGGCGCGAAAGCGTTTTGCCCTGGATGAACTCACGGTGATTCTTGATGGAGTCCTGCATGGCGCGGGTGGCTTTTTGTAAATCCGCGGACTCTTTGCCGCTGGTCACACGCAGTTGGGCGGTCACGGCTTCGGCGGCCTCAGTAGCTTCCTGCAGACGGTCCAGTGCCTCGGTGAGTTGCTGAGTGCTTTTGTTCAGGCGTTCCTGCAATTGCCGGCGAGCCACCATGTGCTCTTTCTGGTACGGGATGCGCGGGTCTGCTTGCACTGTAAGCAGGGTAGAATCTTTGCTGCTGCCGTAGTGCATCACCACTTTGTATTGGCCCGGCATCACCTGACCTCCGGCTGGCTCGCCACCCCGCTGACTACGGTTGCCCCCGGGTTGCCGGATGCCGCGCTCGGTCAAGTTCCAGTTAGTGGTTTGGAAACCTAAGGTAGAATCGGGTTTCTGCCGCAGCGTACGGATGAGTCTGTTCTCAGCATCATAGATGCGAATGATCACCGAATCTGGTTGAGCAGAGGTGCGGGCAGTTGCTGTAGTGGCCGCGTTTTCTTTAGCGGGCATAGCAGTAGGCATGCTCTCACCGGTTTCTTTGTTCACCACCGTAGCCGGCATTTTCTTCTTTGAGGCTGCTTTCCTGGATGGTGCTGGAGTTGGGGTAGAAGCCTTCGGTTTGATGTAATAGCTCAGCGTGGCCCCGGTAGGACGGTTGGTGGCCTGGTACAGGTTATCGGCATCGGAGGCATACCCGGGAGCTGAGGCGTAAGAGGCCAGATACGCTTCTGACGGTTCAAATACCGCCAAAGGTTTGTCCAGGGCTTTACCGCCCGTGGCAGCCAGTTTACGTAACGGACGGATGTTGTCCAGCACGTACACGGCCCGGCCGAAGGTACCAAGGACCAGATCAGCTTCACGCTCCTGAATCACCATATCCATCACGGGTACTGCCGGTAATCCCTGGGTCCACTGGGTCCAGTCTTTGCCTTCGTTGAGACTCACCCACAAGCCGTGTTCAGTGCCGGCAAACATGAGTTTTGGTTCTTTCGGGTCCTGAATGAACGAGAGGGCATAGCCACGTACTTTCTTGTCGTCTACCAGACGCGTCCAGGTTTTGCCATAGTCTACAGTGCGGTAGATGTAGGGGCTGAAGTCCTTCCCAAAGCGGTAATGGTTGGCCACCACAAACGCCTCACCGGCGCGGTGGCGGGAAGCGGTGATCTGCGGAATCCAGGCCTCGGCGGGTAAACCGGGCAGGCGGTCGCGCAGGTTCGTCCAGGTTTTACCGCCGTCTCGGGTAAGCTGCACGTGCCCGTCATCGGTGCCTACCCAAATCACGCCTTTTTCCACGGCGCTAGGGGCCACGGTAAGGATGGTGTTGTGGTTCTCCGCCGAGGTAACATCCAGGCTCAAGCCGCCGCTATCGTGTTGTTTTTGCTGCTCGGGGTTGTTACGGGTAAGATCCGGGGAAATGGTCTGCCAGGTCAGGCCTTCATCAGTGGAATAGTGCAGGTACTGGCTGGCGTAGTACACGGCATCTTTGTTGAAAGGGTCCAGGGCAATGGCGGCGTTCCAGTTGAACCGGAGCTTGGTTTTAAGGTCCGGCGCAATGGGCTTGGAAAACGTGGTTTGCCCCGTTTGCTTGTCATAGCGGGCCAGGTTACCGCCCTGCGACATGGCGTAGCCGTAGCGGGCATCCTCGGGGTCTGGTACTACGTCAAAGCCGTCGCCGCCTAGTACCGTTTGCCAGTAGTAATTGCGCAAGCCACCGCGGGTGAAGGTGTAGGCCGGACCGGTCCAGGAGCCGTTGTCCTGCAGGCCGCCGTACACGTTGTAAGGCACCTCGTTGTCTACGTTGATGTGATAGAATTGCCCCAACGTCAGCATTTCAGGGAAACTCCAGGTCTTTCCCCGGTCTCGGCTGATGGCTACCCCGCCGTCATTACCGTCAATCAGCAGGTTGGGGTTATCAGGGTGAATCCAGAAGGCATGGTGATCGGCGTGCACTGCGTCCATGGAGGCCGTTACCCTGAAGCTTTTGCCGCCGTCTTCGCTCACCGCCACCGGCTGGTAGAGCATGTAAATGCGGTTCTCGTTTTTGGGGTCTACGTAAATCTCGTTGAAGTAGAAGGCTCGGTTGGTCACAATAGAAGGGTCTTCGGTGACCTTCGTCCATTTCTCGCCGCCGTCGTCTGAGCGGTACAGTCCGTTTTTGTTAGCTTCTACCAGGGCGTACATGCGGCTGGGCATGCTGCGGCTCTGCGCCAGGCCTAATCGCCCGAAGTCACCGGCCGGGAGTCCATCGGCAGCACCTTTCTTGCGCCAGGTTTTGCCACCGTCATACGTGATGTACAAGCCAGAACCCGGCCCGCCCGATTTGAAATCCCAGCCGGTACGGCGGTGTTCCCACATGGCTACCACCAGTTTGTTGGGGTTGCTGGCATCCATGAACATTTCGGCCACGCCAGACCGCTCATTGGTGAACAGAACCCGCTCCCAGGTCTGGCCGCCGTTGACTGTTTTGTACAGCCCGCGTTCCGGATGATCTCCGAAAGGCAAACCAATTACCCCGGCGTAGACCACGTCTGGGTTACTTGGGTCAATAGCGATGCGGTGGATGTTGAAGGTCTTGTCCAGGCCCATTTGTTTCCAGGTGCGGCCGCCGTCCAGGCTTTTGTAAATGCCGTTGCCCATGTTCACTGAGTTGCGCGGATTGCCCTCGCCAGTGCCCACCCATACCACGTTGGGGTTGCTCTGCTGAATAGCCACCGCGCCTATGTTGATATTGGGCTGCTCATCAAAGATGGGGGTGAAGGTAGTGCCGCCGTTCTCGCTTTTCCAGACGCCGCCCGAGGCCGAGCCTACGTAAATAATCTCGGGGTTGCTGACCACGGCATCAATGGCGGTGATGCGTCCGCTCATAACGCCGGGGCCAATGCTGCGGGCTTTCATCTGCCCGAACTGCGCCATGGGCACCGTTTGCGCCTGCGCCTGCCCTAAGGCCAGCAAAGACAGAAATAAAAGTTTGGGTAAAGTTTTCTTCATAAAGGGTGTTGGTTGTTTGTGTAGGTTGGTTTCAAGTTTCTAAATGTAAGCAAGAAACAGCAGGTTAAGAAAAAGGGGAGAAGCTTGATTTAGGTCTAGTTTCAGGAAATCAGCCTAAAAATGGCTGGCCGGGTTTTACCAGGAAATAAACTGCCCTAGCACATTGAAGCAGGCGAAACCTTAAGGTCATGCCAAACCTGCCTGGAGTCGTTGCCGCAATAAGCCTGTTCTCTTTTTTGCGTATCTTCACAAAACAAACTAGAAACAACCTTGATGAAAAAGCTTTTCTTTTTGCTGGGGCTTATAGGCTTAGCAGGTATAAACCAAGCGGGTGCGCAGGTGTACAAACCACAGGAGCCGCTGGCGCATACCTATTCCATTGTGGCCCGTGACCCTAAAACCGGCGAAATGGCCGTGGCGGTGCAAAGCCATTGGTTCTCGGTGGGCACCTCGGTGAGTTGGGGTGAGGCGGGCGTAGGGGTAGTGGCCACCCAGTCGTTTACCAATAAGTCTTTCGGTCTGCGGGGGCTGGCCTTGATGAAGCAGGGCAAATCGGCGGCGGAAACTTTGAAGCTCTTGCTGGCAAATGACCCCGGCCGCGAGGTGCGCCAGGTGGCCATTCTGGACGCCAAAGGCGGCGTGGCTACCCATACCGGTAAAAAGTGCATCATGTACGCCGGGCACATCACGGGCAAAGATTTCTCTGTGCAGGCCAATATGATGCTGAACGATCGGGTATGGCCCGCCATGGCCAAGGCTTTTGAGCAGAATTCTGGACTTCCTTTAGCCGAGCGCATGCTGGCCGTGCTGGATGCCGCCGAAGCCCAGGGCGGTGACATCCGCGGACGGCAGTCTGCTGCGCTGCTGGTGGTACCGGGCAAAAGCAAAAAAGAGCCCTGGAACGAGCGGACGGTTGACCTGCGGGTAGACGACCATGAAACTCCCCTGAGAGAACTGCGTCGCCTGCTGGTGGTGCACCGGGCCTATGAGCACATGAACAACGGTGATCTGGCCGTAGAGAAAAACAACATGGAACTGGCCATGCAGGAGTACAGCGCCGCCGAGCGCCTGCAGCCTAACAACCTGGAGATGCAGTACTGGCATGGCATCACGCTGGCCAACATCGGCAAAGTAGACGAGGCCATCAAAATCCTTGAGCCCGTGTTCAAAGCCGATCAGAACTGGCGTATCCTGACCGAGCGGCTTCCGCCCGTTGGCTTGCTCACCGTTTCTGCGGCAGACTTGAAGCGGATACTGGAGCTGAAGTAAACAGCATAGAACCATTTGTTAAGCCGCTTGCTTCGTTGCTTCTTCTGTTTAAGTGCTCTTTTAAGGAAAATAGGTGCAAACGGCCATTACGGTTCTTTTAGCGTTGTTCAGAATCGACCGCAAACGCCTTTGGAGAAGCACCTCGTTACAGTGTAACGAGGCTACATGACCAGGTAATCTGTAGCGACGTTACACTGTAAGGTCGTTTTGCTATTGTTTTCCCAATCCAGATGCCAAAAGCTCTCCCGTTTCAGCAGCTTTTATTTCGCTTTTAACTGGCTACATCGTAAATAGCCGGTTAGAAAAGCTATATCCTTACAAACAACCAACATGTTTCGCTCTCTTAAGAAAATTACCCTGGCTGCTGCTCTTTGCCTTCCTTTGGCAACCAGCGCGCAGAACCAGGATTCCCTCCACATCAGAAAAATCTATGACCTGGCGCTTACCAAAGGCCAGAGCTATGAGCAACTCCGGTACCTCACCAGTCGCATCGGGGCGCGGTTAAGCGGGTCGCCGCAGGCCGCTGCCGCCGTTGAATGGGCCCGGCAGGAAATGGAAAAAATGGGCCTGGACCGCGTATACCTACAGGAAGTGATGGTGCCCCATTGGGTGCGCGGCGACAAAGAATATGCCGCCATTGTGAACTCTAAAATCACGCCTACCCGCGAGGTGCAGGTGCTGGCGCTAGGCGGCTCAGTGGCCACGCCTGGCAACGGCCTTACCGCCGAGGTGGTGGAGGTAAATGGCATTGAGGAACTCAAGAAACTGGGCAAGAGAAAAGTGCAGGGCAAGATTGTCTTCTTCAACCGGGGCTTTGACCAGACGCACATTATCACCGGTCACGCCTACCGGGGTGCCGTTGACCAGCGCTCCAGCGGACCCTCAGAAGCGGGGCGCTTGGGGGCTGTGGGCGTGGTGGTACGTTCCATGGCCTCCAACAACGATGATTTTCCGCATACCGGCGGCCTGCGCTACGCCGAGGATGCCCCTAAGATCCCGGCCGTGGCCATCAGTACCAAAGGCGCTGATTTGTTGAGCAAATTGCTGAAAGAAGACGAGAAAATGCAGTTCCACCTGCGCATGAACCCGCAGTGGCTACCCGATGTGCTCAGCTACAACGTGATTGGCGAAATCAAAGGCAGTGAGAAACCCGACGAGATCATTGTGGTAGGTGGCCACCTGGACAGTTGGGACATCGGCGAAGGAGCCCATGACGACGGTACCGGCTGCGTGCAGTCTATGGAAGTGCTGCGCCTCATGAAAGAAATGGGCTACAAGCCCAAGCACACCATACGGGCCGTCATGTACATGAACGAAGAGAATGGTCTGCGCGGTGGCACCAAGTACGCCGAGGTTGCCAAAAAGCAAGGCGAGAAACACATTGCCGCCATTGAGTCAGATGCCGGCGGATTTACGCCCCGCGGTTTCGGCATAAGCACTACCACCGAAGCAGCCTTCCAGAAAGCTTTCGCCTGGAGACAACTGCTGGCCCCTTACGGCCTCCACGACATTGACCGCAACGGCGGCGGAGCCGACATCGGACCGCTGAAAGATGACCGGGTGGCGCTCATCGGCTTCCGGCCAGACTCCCAGCGCTACTTTGACATCCACCACACCGCCAACGACACCTTTGACAAAGTAAACCGCCGTGAACTGGAACTGGGCGGCGCCTCCATGGCGGCTCTGGTGTACCTGATTGATAAGTACGGGTTGTAAGATATTCTGCCTTTAGAAGGAAAGCCTGCAACGAGAGTTGCAGGCTTTTTTGATGGGTTTTCAGAAAACAGGGCTAAAACAGAAAGGAAATAAACCAGTTTACATTATTTAATTATGGCGCGGATTTACTTCCGTGACTTACAATTTTAGCAAGTCACAGAAGTAAATCCGCGCCATAGTAGGTCTCCGCTTCTGTCATCTTGGAAAGATCTTGGTTGCGGACGGCAGTAACGCCTAGTAGTCGCTTTCCTAGTTCGCCCACAAGATCCTTTCAGGATGACAAAAGGAATAGTTTGCTTGCTTTAATACTGAATTGAAAGCCTCAGGCGAAAGCTGCAGGCGCTTTTTGATGTGTTTTCCAGAAATATACCCTACAATGCTAAATCTGGCACAAGCGATGAAGGGCTGTTTTATGGAAAAGCAACAGGATCATCATCAAGAGTTGAAAGGCTGTAGAATCATTAATTGGTCACCTATGAAGTATTTGCTAAAACTATTTTTAGTCGCAGTTCTTGTATTTGCAGGAGTGCCTACCAATGCATGTAGCTGTTTGTCTACTAATGAAGAGAACTGGTTGCCAGTTGTTCAAAGGGAATTAAGTTTCTACCCTATAGTTTTTATTGGGGAGGTATTATTCCCCAGCAGCTATGAAGGTAAGTATTCTGTAAGGGTTGTAGATTCGTTTAAAGGCGAAGCCAAGGTTGATGCAATCATGTCTATTAGCACCTCTGGCGGTTGTTCCATGAAGCCAAGCGCAGGTCTAGGTATATTCTATGCCCAGTTAAACAAAGACGGAACGTTAGATATAAGCGAGTGCAGTATTTCAAGAAACTTAAACTTCTTGTCCAAAAATGATCCGCGCATAGTAGTAGAAAGTACTATTGGAAAACCGGTTGATCTGGATGAGGTGAAGGCAGCACGCCAGCCGCTCCTTCTCAAAAACTGGATGAACGAATACATCCTGCTCAACGCATATCGCAACAACCATCTAAAAGCAGAGGAACCTCAAACTAATAATCCAGACTACCTTAGCTACCTAGCGGTTGCGCTTTCGCTGATGGCCGTTTTGGTGGCCTTTTTCCGGAAACAGCGTTAAAACAGAATAGAAGCTACCACCGCATTCACCCGCGGGAAATCTCCCGCAAGAGCCGTACCTTTGCGAGTGCAAAACGGAGTTCGCTTGAAAAAAATCCTCATCATCAGGTTCTCGTCCATTGGCGATATAGTGTTAACAACGCCGGTCATCCGGTGCGTGAAAGAGCAGGTGCCCGGGGCCGAGGTGCATTTCTGTACCAAAGCCGCTTTCCGGAATATCGTGGCCAGCAACCCGTACGTGGACAAGGTGTTTTGCTTGGATAAGTCACTGAAAGACTTATTGCAGCAACTCAAAGCCGAGAACTATGATCTGGTGCTGGACCTGCACAACAACCTGCGCACCCGCATCCTGAAAACGCGTTTAGGTAAACCCAGCCGAAGCTTCAATAAGCTAAATTACCGCAAGTGGCTGTTAGTGAAGTTCAAGATCAACCGCATGCCCGATGTGCACATCGTGGACCGCTACCTGGAAACGGCTTCTCCGCTGGGCGTGATAAACGACGGCAAAGGACTGGATTATTTCATCCCGGAGAAAGACGAAGTTGACCTGAAAACACTGCCAGAAACGCACCAGAATGGTTACTACGCCATAGCCATTGGGGCGCAGCACTATACCAAACGTCTTCCGGTGGACCGTCTCATTGAACTCTGCGAGAAGATCAACGGACCTATCATTCTGTTGGGCGGGAAAGAAGATGCCGAAGTAGGGAAGATGATAGAGATGTATTTCACCTCAGAGCCCTACAAAGGGCAGATTTCCTCCAATCCAGCCAGCCCAAGAACCATCATCTACAACGCCTGCGGAAAGTACAACCTCAACGGTTCCGCCTCCTTGGTACGGCAAGCCCGGGCCGTGTTCAGCCACGACACCGGCCTCATGCACATTGCCGCTGCCTTCCAGAAGAAGATCTACAGCATCTGGGGGAACACGGTGCCCGCCTTCGGGATGTACCCCTACACCCAGGATTATGAGGTAATGGAGGTGAAGAATCTCTACTGCCGGCCCTGCTCCAAGATTGGCTACTCCAAGTGCCCCGAGCGCCATTTCCGCTGCATGCGCGAAATCAACTTCGATTTCCAGTTGCCTGTGCTGGAAGTAAGATAGTAGTCTACGCTACATAGGTTTTTAGCCTGTTTTCCCAGAAAAACGTACAAAACGGCGGACCTATCCTTTTGAGTTATGGCAGCAAAACCCCTTTTGTACGGCGCTGATTGGTGCAAGAAAACCATCGCCATCCAGGACTACTTCAAAACCCATGACGTACCCTACGATTACATCAACGTAGAACAGAGCGATGAAGCCATGCAGACCATCAAAGACATGAACCGCGGCAAAGTCCGGTTCCCCATGGTAGTGGTAGGAGAGCAGGCCCCCATGAAGAACCCTTCTCCCGAAGAATTAGACGCTGCTTTGGCTTAGCATCAGTGATGCCAGACACTAGAGACGGTTCATTGACAACTAAAGGCTGTTGTCTTCTCCTAATCCTTGTGTTTCGTTCTATTTGAGATATACCCCTCGCTCGCCTCTGGCGAGTGTGAGTTACCCAGCGGCCTCTGGCCGCGTTGTAAAAAGGCTTGATGGTAACGTACCTACTAGCGGCGAGACGCCGCCCGGTTTCTCACACTCGCCAGAGGCGAGCGAGGGAATGTTAGAGAATGACTGGAACGTGTTCAAGTCTTATGGCTCACGGCAGTTGCAAACTGCCATCATGGTAGGTCCAAGTCACAGACTTGAACCATGGAAAGGCAATGCGTGCAGGAGACAAGGCAGTGCCTTGTCTCTACGGTTCCACCATCACCGCCACAGCTTCTGCTTCTGCCGCTTTCTCTATTTCCAGTCTTTCGGGCGAGCGCCTTAGCAGGTTCCGGTGCCGCAGGCATTGCGACCGAAAGGGAGCAAAGGAAGCTGGTGCAGCGCGAGCGCGGAAGACGGGGCCCCGCGGCCGTGAGCGCACGAAGGGCAGCTATGAAACAACTAAGCTCATGAGCCATTGGATCAGCGGTCAAATCGCTAGCAACAACAGAATTCCTTCAAATAGAAAAGCGTTTTGAAGCCAACTCTTAAAAATCAGCTCCAAAACGCTTTAAACTAATTCTCAGAAGATACTTCTTGGAAAAGCTTACTTGGTAATCATCTCAAACCCAGTATAAGCATGTAACGCCTTGGGAATGCGGATGCCTTCCAGAGTCTGGTTATTCTCCAGGATAGCGGCTACAATACGCGGCAAGGCCAGGGCACTACCGTTGAGGGTATGCAATAACTGCGGTTTACCACCCTCGGTACGCTGACGCAGTTTCAAGCGGTTGGCTTGGTACGTTTCAAAGTTAGAAACAGAGCTTACCTCCAGCCAGCGGCCCTGGGCGGTAGAATACACTTCCATGTCATAGGTGAGGGCAGAGGTGAAGCCCATGTCGCCGCCGCAGAGGCGCAGTACGCGATAAGGCAGTTCCAGCTTCTGCAGCAGGCCCTGGATGTACTGGCTCATTTCCTCCAGCGCCGCATAAGACTTATCTGGCGACTGAATTTGAACAATCTCTACTTTGTCAAACTGGTGCAGGCGGTTAAGGCCGCGTACATCGGCACCCCAGGAACCGGCTTCGCGGCGGAAGCAGGGCGTGTACCCAACGTTTTTGATGGGCAGTTTGCCATCCGGGATAATCTCATCGCGGTACAGGTTGGTGATAGGTACCTCGGCAGTAGGAATCAGGTACAGGTTGTCGGCGGTGGCGTGGTACATCTGGCCTTCCTTGTCAGGTAACTGGCCGGTGCCATAGCCAGAGGCTTCGTTTACCACAATAGGCGGCTGTACCTCGGTGTAACCGGCTTTCAGGGCTTCCTCTAAAAAGAAGTTGATAAGGGCACGCTGCAAACGGGCTCCCTGACCTTTGTACACGGGGAAACCCGCCCCGGTTATTTTGTTGCCCAGTTCAAAATCAATGATGTCATATTGTTTGATCAGTTCCCAGTGCGGCTGGGCACCCTCGGGCAGGGTAGGGATAGTACCATGCTCCAGCACCACCTCGTTATCCTCGGCAGACCGGCCGGCCGGTACGCTGCTGTGCGGAATATTGGGCAATTTATAGAGTGCCTGCTGTACGGCCTGCTCCAGTTGCTGCACCTCGTCATCCAGAGACTTGGTGCGTTGTTTCAGCTCGGCGGTTTCGGCTTTCAGGGCTTCTGCTTGCTCTTTCTGGCCGTTTTTCATGAGGCCGCCTATTTCTTTGGCCAGGGAATTGGCCCGACCAAGCAGTTCGTCGCGCTCGGTTTGCAGGGAGCGGCGTTTCTGGTCCAGATCCAAGATATATTGTACTTCCTGGGCAGCGTTAGGAAAGTTTCTTTTCTGTAATCCGGCAAGAACAAGATCGGTTTGCTCGCGTAAAACGGGTATCTGTAACATGTTGCGTCTGGTTATGTGTACGCAAAAATAGAATATTTTGAATAGGCTGCGGCAACAGGCACTTTTTTGTAAGAATTTGTGTAACTTTATATATAAAAATTCTCGTATTGCTTGTAAAATAGAACGAGGCTGTCTAACATTGCAGACATTTTCTGAACAACCGCCATCCTGGTTCTTCATTTACTTCTTACACACCAAATTTTTTCCTGTTTTATCCGTCTGCCCGTTGCGCTCTGCAACTGATAAGCATATAAACTGAATTGCTAATTAATTCTTATGTACAACATTGACGAGTTGAAAGATTCTCTTCTTTCAGAGCTCAAAGAAATTGCTGAAAACCTTGGCGTGACCAACTTTAAGAAACTCAGCAAGCAAGATCTGATCTACAAAATCCTTGATCAGCAAGCGATTACCCCTGAAGAAAACCTCCCCAAGAAATATAAAAAAGCGTCCCGGAAGGCAGGCGACGATACAACTGCATTGGTAGCGGAAGCTCCAGAAGTTGCCGTTTCTGAAGCCCCGGCCCCAGTTATTGAAGCTCCTGCACCTGCGCCAGCCCCCGTTCTGGAGGCTCCGGCCCCTGCCCGCCCTGCCAGAACCGCTACAGAACGCCCGGCAAGAGCAGAACGTGCTGCTGCTTCTTCTGTGCGGGAAGAAAGACCACGCGTGCCACGTGCCCCCCGCGGGGAAGACGGCCGCGAGACCAGAGAAGCGCAGCCACGGCCAGAAACGCGCGAAACTCCTGAGAACCGCCCCGCTGAAACCCGTGCCCCGCGTGAGAGAATACAGCAACCGCGTGATTTTCAGCCGCGTGAGCCACGTGAGCAGAGAGATGCCGCTCCGCGTGAAAACCGCGAGCCAAGAGAGCAACGCGAGCCCAGGGAGTTCCAGGCCCGTGAGCCGCGCGAGAATGTAGCCAGAGAGCCCCGCGAGCAGCGTGAACCAAGAGAGAACGTAACCCGCGAACCACGTGAGAATGGAAACCGTGAGCCGCGTGAAAATAATCCAAACTGGCAGAACCGCCGCGATCAGAACCAAAACCAGAATCAGAACCGGCCGCAGCAACAGGCTAACGCCAATAACACCAACTTCAGAGAATTTGACGGCGTTATTGCCAACGAAGGCGTTCTGGAGCTGATGCAAGACGGTTACGGTTTCCTGCGCTCTGCCCATTACCACTACCTGGCCAGCCCAGATGATATCTATGTATCTCCGTCACAGATTAAGTTGTTTGGTCTGAAAACCGGTGATACCGTAAAAGGAACCGTTCGGGCGCCAAAAGAAGGCGAGAAATACTTCGCTCTGCTGAAAGTGGATTCTGTGAACGGCCGTACCACCGAGGAAATCCGCGACCGGATTCCGTTCCAGCATTTAACGCCTCTTTTCCCGGAAGAACGCCTGAAACTGACTACCAAGTCAAGCCAGTATTCTACCCGCATTATGGACCTGTTCGCTCCCATAGGGAAAGGTCAGCGTGGTTTGATCGTGGCTCAGCCTAAAACAGGTAAAACCGTTCTGTTGAAGGAAATTGCCAACGCCATCACTGAGAACCATCCGGAAGTTTACCTGATGATCCTCCTGATTGACGAGCGCCCTGAAGAGGTAACCGACATGGCCCGCAGCGTGAAAGCCGAGGTGATTGCCTCTACGTTTGACGAGCAAGCCGAGCGCCACGTGAAAATTTCCAGCATTGTGCTAGACAAAGCCAAGCGCATGGTAGAGTGCGGACACGATGTGGTAATTCTGTTAGATTCTATCACTCGTCTGGCCCGTGCTTATAACACCGTGGTTCCTTCTTCCGGTAAAATCCTATCGGGTGGGGTGGATGCCAACGCGCTGCACAAGCCTAAGCGTTTCTTCGGGGCGGCCCGTAACGTGGAGAACGGCGGCTCCCTGACCATCATCGCTACTGCCCTGATTGACACTGGGTCTAAAATGGACGAGGTGATCTTTGAAGAATTCAAAGGTACAGGTAACATGGAGCTTCAGCTGGACAGAAAGCTGGCCAACAAGCGCGTGTACCCAGCCATCGATGTTCCGGCTTCCGGTACTCGCCGCGAAGACCTGCTCATGGACCGCGACGAACTCAGCCGCGTTTGGATCCTGCGCAAGTTTATGTCAGACATGAACTCGGTAGAAGCCATGGAGTTCCTGAAAGACCGCATGAAAGGAACCAAAGACAACGAAGAGTTCCTGATCTCCATGAATGGCTAATTTTAGACGTTAGATTTTAGAAACTGGACATTAGATTTTCTGATGTCTGGATAAGAGGGCTCTGCAGTTTCCTGCGGAGCCCTCTCGTTTTTAGCCTCTTTTTCAGATTTCAGGCCTGAATCATGTGAAATCTTACCGGCGCGAGACTGTAGTCTCGTGACAAGGGATGAGGCGAGTCTCCAGGCTCGCTGGGAGCCATGAGCCGGGAAAAAGTGCATTATTTGCAATGCGCAGGCTCGCTGCGGGGCAGCGAGGGTAGTCAGGAGACTACCCGGCATCTGTAGGCACGAGTCAGAGACTCGCGCCAGCGTATGGGGTGGATTAAAATATTTTGGTACAACAATCAACAATCAACAATCAACAATCAACAATCCCTCAGATTACCCCCCGAAACTGCCGTAGCGCACTACTTTCTTTTGTTCAGGGTCGTAGACCAGCAGCCTTCCGTCTTCTTTGCCCAGTAAGTACTTGAACCCAATGGAGTTTGGATTGGACTGGATCCTGCGCCAGGTGGTTTCGTTCACGAAGGAGGTCTGGGCCGGGGAGTTAGGTGCAATGGCGGGAGAAACGAAGTCTGTAGGCTGTACAAACTCTTCCATGCGTTTCACAATGTAAGCCTCGCGGTCTGAGGTGGAAGCCGGAGATGCCCTCATTTCATACACCATGCTGGCCTCCAAATCAGCGGCGCTGAAATTCTCCTCGTAGATTTTGTGGCCCTCATAGGTGGTGATGGTGAACTGAACCTGACCTCCGGTTATAGAGTCGCCGTGAAGGGCCAGCCGGAAATAATCTGGCCTGTTCTCAGAGGAGAACATGTGGGTCCGTTGCACAATGTGCTGCACCTCTTTTCGGTCGTCAAATCGTTGATTTTTTGCCGAGCTGGCGCTGTTTTCTGGGATTGCAGGGGTGTTCTCCTTTGAAGAAGACTGGCAGCTGAACATAAACGCCAACGCTACCCACCAATATGTTTTTGCCATGTTTTCAGGGAAATAGCCCAAAATCGGTGTACGTGTGGCGTAGTGGTTAGTTCCCGTTGTTTGCCTGCCAGAAGTGCCAAAGTAAAATCAGCCCGAACGCGAAGCTCATGCTCAGGGAAGAGACTTTGTTCATGCGCATGGTGTTCTCAAAGTTGGCCGCCGCCGCGTTTTGCCGCACCTTCAGGAGCCACCGGGTGAAAACCAGCAGTACGGGAGTTGTGCCTACCAGAAACAGCAGGAAGTGCAAGGTTTCGTTTCTGAGCCAATAGGTGTAGAACAAAACCGCTGTGGCCAGTAGTAAACTGCAGGCCGCAAACAGGAAAGTGCCCCACAAACCCAGCATCAGACTGATGGTGCGGTCGCCGCGACGGGCATCTTCTTCGTGCTGGTACACCTGGGTGAGCGGGTAAGAACCGCACAGAAACAATGAGCTAACCAGTGCCAACAGCAGGTTGGTTTGGCTTAAAATGAGATCATCTGTCACGCCCATGCCTACCTGCACCATCACAAAGGTGAAGGCACCCTGAAAAATCACTACCACCAGCGTGCTGAGAATAGGGTATTTCTTGAGCCGGATTCCTTTATAGCTGTAGGCTTTGGACACCAGCAGATACACCAACACCATCAGAGTAAATTGCCAGGAGAGGAGCAAGGCCAGCAATACAGAAAGCACGTCAAACACCAGCACTAGCCAGTAAAGGCTCTCGGTTACTTTGGGTGGGTGTTTGAGGCCGCCAATGCTGCCTTCGTCCCGGTCATAATAGGAATTGTAGCCATTGCTGGCCGGGTACACCAACAGGTGCAGAATAAGGAACACCGCCGCGGCTTTCCAACCGCTCACTTCCGGCGCCGCGCTGAGGGCGAACCAGAAAATGGGCATCAGGAACAACGAAAACGGAATGCGGAGCAGGCGCCAGGCATCGGACCAGGAGGAATTCATGGCTTGTGGGTTACGAAGGATATCCAACTAAATACAATACTCCGTTGCCGCTCCAGTGTTTGGCCCGCCCAATATGCCAGGTGTAGTGCGGCGCGTTAAGGTCTGCCACCATGGCTTTCATGTGTTCTGGAGTGTACAGGCGCAGCAAAGAAACCGTACCGTCCCAAACCGTGCCGAGGGGGATGAGGGGAACCAAATAGGTGAAAAACAGCCTGCTCCACTTAAACGGCCTTATGAACGGGGTAATGAGCAGAATGAGCCAGGGAAAAACCAACCAGACCAGCAGCAGTTCATACCAGTTTTTACCGGCCCCTTCAAACACCCCAATGCCCTGGTTCTGGCGCACGGCATCGGCTAGGATGTCTTGGGCGGTTTTTGGCCTGAAATGGTGAAACGCCGAGAAAACCGTTCTAAACCCGGTTAGCGTGGGAGGTACCGCCGTGGCGTCCACAGAAGTGGGTTCAAACGTGAGGGCTCCGTGGCTTTGTTGCGCCAGGAACCGGTACGCCTCTACGTTGGGGAACTTGTCTGTGAGCGTGATGGAAAACTGTTTTCCGGCTTGTTTCTCCAGTTCTTCCCAAACCTGCAAAATGCCGCCGCCACCACCAGAGCAAAGATCCACCAGGTGGGTTTGCCGGGTATGGGCCAGGGCTTGGTGCAACAGGGGCACAATGTATTTGTACACTCCCAACAGGGTGATCATGAACCGAAGCACATCCATCATGCCTTCCCGCACCACGTGCGGAAACCAGGATTGGTCTTCCAGTTCAAACAGTTGCCAGCGAAATCTCAAGGTTTCTAGAGGTTTGGGTGCACGGGTTAATGTTACGCTTTTGAAATGTCAGGCGCAAATGAATTTCTGCCCGGTGCAGGGTACTGTAAAGGTGAAAAAAGAGCCCGCACAAAAACTTGTGCGGGCTTGTAAAAGAAAGGAGTGGTTGTCTTTACTCGGCTTTGAGGGTAAGCGTAGACCCGTCTGGGGCCTGAAGTTTCATGTTGTCGTCGGTCAGTTCGGCTACTTGGAAGTTCTCGCTCACGTTGTTGCCCTGGTAAGTGAGGCTCAGGTTTTTATTGGCCGCATCATAGGTCCAGGTTCCGTTGGCCGACTGGCTTTCTGAGGTCTGCGTGAAGTTGCCGTTGGCAAAAAACTGAATCTGCTCCTGTTTCTCTGCTGAGGTGAGTTTGTCTTTGTCGCCGGAGGCAGTGGTTTCTTTGCTGGCTTTCCAGATTTTGCTGTTCTGGCCAGAAATCATCTGGGCGTTTCCACCCCCTTCAGACTTTTTGCTGCAGCTAAAAGAAAAGGCGCTCAGCCAAACCATACACAGGATTGTGAGCAACCGATAAGCAGGAAGTGCAATTTTCATTTTCATAGTTTTTGGGTTTTGGTTCAGGTCTATAGGTATTTGCCGAGGGGCAAACCCGTTTTTCATACGTTGCTTTTTCTACACAGTTCTACAAAAAGAAACAAACCTATCTGGTAAGCACCCGTAATAATTACACTGAATGCCAATGGTATACACTGCAACGAATTATACTACCACGTAAAAAATACAACTATGGGATTATTTGATTTCTTAAAAAAAGGCGAGGAGAAGCCGGTTCAGAAACCAGCTCCGCAACCTGCCGCCAAACCCGTGGCGCAACCCGCCGCCGCCGCACCCCAACCTGCCGCTGCCCCGGCGCAGCCCGCTTTTGATACCTACACCGTGAAGAGCGGCGACTCACTTTCTAAAATCGCCAAGAACTTCTACGGAGATGCCCAGCAGTGGCACAAAATACACCAGGCTAACCTTGACAAGATCAAGAACCCAGATCTGATTGAAGTGGGTTGGCAACTGAAGATTCCAAAGGCTTAAGTAACCTCATTAGGTTTGTTTGTAGAGAGAAAAGAGTCTGGGCTGGAGTCCAGGCTCTTTTTCGTTTAGGGTCTTTTTTCTGGAAAAGGGCGCTAAAACAGAAAAGGTAACCATGTAGGTTACCTTTCCTGTTTTTCTTACAATACGTCTCCGCCAAGTTTAAAGCGGGTGCTGCTCCAAATATCTGGCTACGGCGGGGCAGGAGGCCCGCACCTGGTAGCCTTTGGAGGTGGCGTAGTCAATTCCGTGCTTAATCAGTTTGTTGGCGTAGCCTTTTCCGCGGTGTTCCTCTTCAATAAAGGTATGCTGAAAGTCCATGACTTCCGGTTCAGGCAGCCCGTAAGCCAACTCACCAATATCTTCTTGCTCCAACAGGGCAGTAAACTGCTGGGCTTCCTCGTCGTGGCGGATGTCTAGATTCATCGTATTTGTCTTTAGTGGTGCAGCCTTACTAGTAGAGGCCAATAGTAATACTGCTCCCTCTCTAAAAGGTTGAATCCATTAACTTTCCAACGGTAGAAATGGTAGAATCTTCCTGGGCTTTGAGGTACTCGGCAATGCGCTGCCGTTCTTCCAAGGCTTTGTTCTGGCTCAGTTTCTCTTTGCCCTGCAACTCGGTTACCTCAATCTCAAACGCGACAATGCCACGGGTTAACCCGGTTTTAAAGGCATCGGGTAACTGGTGCCACTGCGCTTTATAGGCAGGCTCATAGGCGTCTATCATTTTCTCCAGCAGGGCCTGTGCCTGGTTTAGCGGTTCTACTAAGGTCAGGTGGCCATAGGCATGCACGGCGGTATAGTTCCAGGTGGGCACATTCTGCAATTTGTTGTAGTGCGAAGGTGAAATGTAGGCGTGCGGCTCCTGGAAAATCACCAGCACCTGCTGCGTTTGCGCTTCCTTCCACTGCGAGTTGGCCCGGGCCATGTGCGACAACAGGAAGATTTTTCCGTCCCTTTCTTCGGTGACAAACGGCAAATGCGTGCCAAAAGGCCTGTTCTCCTGTACACTTACAAGGGTGGCAAAGCTGTATTCCCGCATAAAGGCCAGTAGTTTTTCCTGGTCTTTCTGATGGTAGTGCGCCGGAATGTACATAAAGCGTGAGTGGTATTTAGTGGTTGAATGTTTAGCTTGCCTGATCGCAGGAAGACAGTTGAATGCTCCCCGTACCAAAGGCAGATACAAGACAGGTAAACCTGGGTTTACCCTCTGTAGCTTCTGTCTTTTATGCAGCCAAACAGAGTAGAAGACAAAAAAAGGGGCCTTAAAGGGCCCCTTGGATAATTTCATCTACCACCGGCGGATCCAGAAGGGTGCTGGTGTCTCCCAGGTTGGAAACATCGCCCTCGGCCACTTTCCGGAGGATGCGACGCATGATCTTGCCCGAGCGGGTCTTTGGCAAACCACTCACCACCTGTATTTTGTCTGGCTTCGCGATTTTTCCGATCTGGTCTACCACCGTCTCAATAACCTCGGCCCGTAGGTTATCCTGGTTTTCAGGCGCCTCTTCGCCGCACACCACAAAGGCGTAAATGCCCTGACCTTTCACCTCGTGCGGGTAGCCCACCACGGCACTTTCTACAATGTGCCTGTTCTGGTTGATGGCGTTCTCAATCTCGGCGGTGCCAAACCGGTGCCCCGATACGTTGATCACGTCATCTACCCGGCCAATGATGCGCCACAAACCATTGGCATCCCGTTTAGCGCCATCGCCGGTAAAATACATGTTTTGGTACGTGCTGAAATAGCTTTGGCGGCAGCGCTCATGATCGCCGTAGGTAGTCCGGATGATGCCCGGCCACGGGAACTTCATGCAGAGGTAGCCTTCTACCTCGTTCTCGGTGATCTCTTCACCGTTCTGGTCCAAAAGAATAGGCTGCACCCCCGGAATAGGGAATCCGGCGTGGCTAGGCTTCATGGGGGTAACGCCGGCCAGCGAGGTCAGCATAATGCCGCCGGTCTCGGTTTGCCACCAGGTGTCTACCACCGGGCAACGTTCTTTCCCCACGTGGATGTGGTACCAGTGCCAGGCCTCCTCGTTGATGGGCTCGCCCACAGAACCCAATACTTTCAGGGAATCTAAACTGTAAGAGAGTACGTGGTCCAGCCCGGCCGCCATCAAAGACCGGATAGCGGTAGGGGCGGTATAGAAAATGTTCACCCCAAATTTGTCAATCACCTGCCAGAAACGGCCGGCATCCGGGAAAGTGGGAACCCCCTCAAACATGAGTGTAGTGGCCCCGGAAAGAAGCGGCCCGTACAGCAGATAGGAGTGACCAGTGATCCAGCCAATATCGGCGGTGCACCAGTAGATGTCGCTCTCGTTGTACTGGAACACGTTCCGGAAGGTGTAGTCTGTGTAAACCATGTAGCCGCCGCAGGTGTGCACCACGCCTTTGGGTTTGCCGGTTGAGCCCGAGGTATACAGGATGAAAAGCAAGTCCTCCGCGTCCATTTCCTCGGCGGGGCAGTGTTTATCAACGTGCTGCAGTTCCTCATGGTACCACACATCGCGGCCTTCCACCATGTTCACGGCCCAGCCAATGCGGTCTACCACAATCACTTTCTCCACGCTGGGGCAATCGGCGATGGCTTCGTCTACCACGCGTTTCACCGGAATCTGCTTAGGCCCGCGGTTGAGACCGTCTGAGGTGAGTACCACTTTGGCCTGGGCATCGTTGATGCGGTCGGCCATGGCGGTATGGGAGAAACCCGCGAAGATCACCGAATGCACCGCGCCAATGCGGGCACAAGCCAGCACGCTGAACGCCAACTCCGGAATCATGGGCATGTAAATGCACACACGGTCGCCTTTCTGCACGCCGTTGCGCTTGAGAATGTTGGCCATCTGGCACACTTTCTCGTGCAGCTCACGGTACGTGAACCGGATGAAGCGCTCCTTGGGGTCATTGGGCTCCCAGATCAGGGCCAGTTTGTTGCCCCGGGTAGCTAGGTGCCGGTCCAGGCAGTTTTCGGTGATATTGAGCTTGCCATTGACAAACCATTTCACGTTGGGTTCCTCGAAGTTCCAATCCAATACCTTGTCCCACTTCTGACGCCAGGTGAAATTCTCGGCGATGCTGGCCCAGAATTCCTCCGGCTGCTCCACACTTTTTCGGTAGGTGTCTTGGTACTCCTCAAAAGATTTTATGCGGTAATCCATTTTGTCAGTTAGTTCGGTTTATGGGCCTAAATATAGAAGTTCTGTTGAGGGAGCCAAGAAATAGACCAAGAAGTGGAGGGTTAAAGGTGTTTTTGGTGTGATTTTTTGAAAATATGGTAAAATTGGTTAGAAATGATGTAGTCGATGTCTTTGAAGCTTCTAACTAATGCGTACGTTTTTTTCTGCTGATGCTAGCGATTTGGCCGCTGATCCAGTGGCTCATGAACTGCTCGTTTCATAGGTACCCTCCGTGCGCTCACGGCCGCGAGGCCCCGTCTTCCCGCATCGCGCTGTACCAGCTTCCTTTGCTCCCTGGCGGTCGCAATGCCTGCGGCACCGGAACCTGCTAAGGCGCTCAACGGAAAGACTGGAATTGGGGAAAGATGCAGAAGCAGTAATGATGGAATCTTGTGATGTTGGAACCGTAGAGACAAGGCACTGCCTTGTCTCCTGCACGCATTGCCTTTCTTCATGGTTCAAGTCTGTGACTTGGACCTACTATGGTGGCAGTTTGTAACTGCCGTGAGGCGCTAGCCTCAATTTCAGTTTTGCTGATCCACTGGCGCGAGCCTCCGGCTCGTGTCCGCACGTATTCCAGAACGACTTCTTCTACTGGATTCCTCACCAATCAACCTCTTCCTTTTCAATATTTCTTGCCCATCAACCCAGAGTCTTTTATTTCGGAGGACAGATGGATGTTTACCTCTGCAGAGCAGGATGCAAATGAAAAAGCCGTTTCGGGGCTGCTTTTCTGTAAACAGCCCCGAAACGGCTTCCTTTAAACTACAGATTGAGGTCTATTCAGCACCCACGCCCAAATACGTTCTCAATTTTTCGGACTCAAATTTGGCGGCGGCGGTGGATTCTGGTTTTAGGATAGAAACCAGAATTCCCATCAGAAACGCACCTGACATAGAGACCATGGCCGGGTTCTTGAGCGGGAAAATAGCTTCCTCGTAGCCCATGATGTCTACCATAATGGTGGGGCTCAACACAATCAAAATGAGGGACAAAGCGGCACCGGTGGCAATGCTCCAAACCGCACCCTGCGTGGTGAAGCGCTTCCAGATGATGGACATGAGCAGGGCCGGAAAGTTGGCGCTGGCTGCAATGGAGAAAGCCAGACCCACCATGAAAGCCACGTTCTGGCCTTTGAACACCAAGCCCAGCAAAATGGAAAGGATACCCAGCGCAATGGTGGCGCGCTTGGCTACTTTAATTTCGCCTTTCTCGTCAGACACACCGTTTTTGAACACGTGCACATACAAGTCATGGGAAATACTGGAGGCCCCCGATAAGGTAAGTCCGGCTACCACGGCCAGAATGGTGGCGAACGCCACGGCGGCAATGAAGCCCAGGAAGGCAGTGCCGCCGGTTTGCTCCGCTAAGAGCAGCGCAGCCATGTTGCCGCCTTTGTCAATGCCTTCGATGGCCGGTTTGCCCACCAATGCCATCGCCGAGAACCCGATCAGAAACGTGAGCAGATAGAAGTACCCGATAAACCCAGTAGCCACGAAAACCGATTTACGGGCGGCTTTGGCATCTGGCACCGTGTAGAAACGCATGAGGATGTGGGGCAGTCCGGCAGTTCCCAGCATCAGGGCCAGCCCTAAAGAAAGCGCATCAAAGGGATTACTGATATAACCACCCGGGGCAAGCATCTCCTGGCCGTAGTTGGTGCTCACGGCTTCTAGCAAATAGGAGGGTCTGAAATCAAATTTAGAAAGCGAAAGCAGCACCAATACCGTGGCACCGCTCAGCAGCAGCACCGCCTTGATAATCTGCACCCAGGTAGTGGCAATCATACCGCCAAACAGCACGTACAGGGTCATCACGCAGCCTACTACCAGCACCGCAATCTCATAATCCAGCCCGAAGAGCGTTTTGATCAAGCCGCCCGCGCCCACCATTTGGGCAATCAGGTAGAAAGCGATGGTCATAAGCGAGCCCACTGAGGAAACAATCCGGATGGGGCGCTGCCGCAGGCGGAAGGCCACCACATCGGCAAAGGTGTATTTACCCAGGTTACGGAGCGGCTCGGCAATCAGGAACATGATCAAAGGCCAGCCCACCAGGAAGCCAATGGAATAAATCAGGCCGTCGTAGCCTTTGGTGGCCACCATGCCGGCAATGCCCAGGAAAGAGGCGGCGCTCATATAATCGCCGGCCAGGGCCAGCCCGTTTTGGAAGCCCGAGATGCTGCGGCCGGCGGCGTAAAACTCAGAGCCGGTCTTGGTTTTCTTGGCGGCCCAGTACGTGATGTAGAGCGTGACGGCCACAAAAAGGAAAAACATGCCAATGGAAACCGGGTTGGCGGTGCCCAGCGTGGACACCCCCGCAGATGCTTGCAGGAGAAGAGACAATAACATGGAAGTAGAGGCTAATTTTAGAGGTAGAAGGGAGACTATTGGATCTTGTTTTTCAGGTTTTCCACCGAGGTGTCATACTTGTTATTGGCCCAAAAAACGTAAACTCCGGTCAAAAGCCAGGCAAACAGAATGATGCCCAGCCCCACCGGAATAGCCAACGTGGTGTATTCTCCAATCCTGGTAGCCAGCACTTCCTTGTTAAACGCCACCAACAGCAGAAACCCGAAATACACCACCAGCATGGTGAAGGTAAGGACCAGCGAGACCGACCATCGCTGCTTTACCAGTTTCTTAAAATCAGGGCTCTCCAATAATTCATGAGTGGTACGGGGCTGTTGGTTCATAAGGCTAAGTGTTACATGTTAGGGTTAAAAGGAAAAAGGTAAGAGAAATAGAAAGCGTTATCTAGATTCCCGATGGAGAAAAAATCAGGAAACAGACCGCATAATTTAATGAGTTATCTCTAAACAGTAATATAGTTTAACCGAATTATTTGCCTTCTTTGCCTGTTTGTTTAAAGAATTGATAAAAATGTTTTACCATGCTAATCGCAAATCATAGCGGAAACCTGTTGGAGGTGGGTCTGGACGAGGCTGGCCGAGGATGTCTGGCCGGACCGGTGGTAGCCGCCGCGGTGGTATTGCCCCTGGATTTTTTCCACCCCTTGCTCACCGATTCCAAGCAGCTGAGCGCGAAACAGCGGGAGCAATTGCGGGAAGAAGTATGCAAGGAAGCCCTGCACTGGGCCGTGGCCGAGGTGAGCCCGCAGGAGATTGACGAGATCAACATCCTGAACGCTTCCTTTCTGGCCATGCACCGCGCCTTGGACCAGTTAACGATTACCCCGGAGTACCTGCTGGTAGACGGCAACCGGTTTAAGCGCTACAAAGAGGTGCCGCACGCCTGCATGGTGAAAGGCGATGGCCGTTTTTACAGCATTGCGGCGGCTTCCATTCTGGCCAAAACGCACCGCGATGACCTGATGAGCACCCTGGGGCTGGAGTTCCCGCACTACAAATGGCACCAGAACGCGGGCTACCCCACCAAGGCGCACCGGAACGCTATCTCGGAGCACGGCGTGTCCCCGCACCACCGGGTATCTTTCAAACTTCTGGCCGAGGACCAACCCAGCCTTTTCGCGGAGCCGTTTTAGGGCTAGTTTCTGAAAATTACTACCGTAGAGACAAGGCACTGCCCTGTCTCCCCACGTATTGCCTTGTTTCACCACGTTCCGCTGGCCTCACGAGAAAAGGAGCAGTTTTAAGGTTCGTTTGAAGAAACCAGATAAAAAGCCGAGAGGCGTTTCAGAGCCGATTTCCCAGAATCAGCCCCGAAACGCCTCTCGGCTTTAAAATAGAAAGATATTACTGGGGTTTCAGTTTCAGCAGGTCAAGGAAGAGGCTGAAGCTATCCAGGCTGGAGGCTCCATCGTTGAAGGTGTCAAAGGTGAGCGGTTTTACAATGTAACCGTTCACGCGCAGGTTCTGGGCGGCAAATCTGTCTGAGTCCTCGTTGGAGGTGGTCATGATAAATACATTCAGGTGAGAAAGCAGAGGGTCTTGCCGGATTTCGGTCAACAACTCAATACCGTTCATTCTGGGCATATTTATGTCTAACAGGATAATGCTGGGCAACGGATCTAACTTTGGGGTGCCGGGCTCACCCCGTAACATAGCTAGGGCCTCGCGTCCGTTTTTGGCTTTGTGTAGCGGCACCATCACCTTGAGTTTTCTTAACTCCCGTTCCACACTCATGGCGTCAAGGTAATCGTCTTCCACTAACAAAATACTAGGTTGCGAATCACTCATAGTTACTTTTTTAGGTACAGGTAAATTCAAATATAAAAGGTAATCAGGCGTTGGCCAACTTTACTTTTGGCCAGGTAAAGGTGAAGGTAGAGCCTTTACCTACTGCAGATGAGACTCTTATGGAGCCCCCGTGGCTGTCAATTATTTTTTTCACAATGGCCAGGCCCACCCCGGTACTCTCCACGGCATCGCGCTCCTGCAAGGTCTGGAATAGCACAAAAATGCGGTCATGGTACTCTTCTTCAATGCCGGGCCCGTCATCGGTCACTGAGAATTCATGGAAATTTTCCAGTTCCTGGTAGCCAATGGTCACGTGGCCCCGGGTGTTATGGTGGTACTTGATAGCGTTACTGATGAGGTTAGAGAAAACCTGCTGCAACTCTACCTTAGCTGCCTGCACCACCGGTAACCGTTCCGGAATGTGTACCTGGAACCCGGCGGGAGGGCTGACCATGTCTATGACTTCATACAAAATCGCCTGAACGTCTACTATTTCCTGGGGCAGGCTGGTACGACCAATGCGGGCCAGGGCCAGAATTCCGTTAATGAGGTTTTCCATGCGGTGCACCCGTATGCGCATCATCATGAGGTACTCCTGAATGTGGCCGGGCAGTTCTTTGCCCATGTCTTCCTCAACCCAGCGCGAAGCATTCTCAATGCCACGCAACGGGGCTTTCAAGTCATGGGAAACAACGTAGGCAAACTGGTCCAGCTCTTTGTTTTTGCTCTCCAGGGCCGTAATGGTCTTGTCAATGGTAGAGGCCATGCGGTTCAGGGAGTTGGTGAGGCGGGTGAGTTCGTCGTTGGCATCGTCCTCAATCTGGGTTTTGTATTCGCCGTGGGAGATTTTATCGGCCAGGTTCACCATCTTCAGGATACGGCGCGAGATAAGGCGGGTGATGTAGTACGCCCAACCCAGGCCCAGTAATACTGAGATAACCGTTAGCGTAGTGGAGATGCGGCGGGTGTTGGCAATACTTTTCTGCAGCCGTTTGTTACGCTCCTCGCGCACCTTGTATTCTATGCTGTTGAAGTCTTTGAAGTAAATGCGCATCTGGTCTGTGATGCGCTTGCCTTCTTCGTTCAAGACCAGAAAGCCGTGTTCCAGAGAGTTGATGCCCGTAATGGTATGGCCTTTCTCTACTTCCTTGGTTTTTTCCTGAATCAGGAGCTCAGAGAACTCATTGAGCCATTTCTTGTGAAGGTCTTCTATCTGTTTCACCCGGCGCAACTGCTCGGGTTCATCCTGCATGTACTTCTTGAGCAGATCAAACTGGGCGGGCAGAAGCGGGGCGGCAGTGTAATAGGGCTCCAGAAAGGTTTTGTTGCCGGTGAGCAGGTAACCACGCATACCGGTTTCCATGTCAATCAGGTTCCGGTGCAAAGAAGCCGAGGTGCGCGTAATATTCTGAGATTCTGTCACGAACGCCGAGTTGGCAATCACGTCTTCAGACAACTGGTAATTGACAATGGCTACCGAGGTAAAAAGGAGTGAAATAAGAACAAAGCCTGCGAAGAGCTTGGTTGATAGATTCATGTAGTGTGCGCTAGGAATGACGTTTCCGTCACTCGGGTAGTATACAGAAACAGCCGTTCTTTCCTGGTCTGGGAAAAGCCGGCTGCGCAAAAATAGATTTTTTACGGTACTTACACCGCCATAGGTTTATAAGAGTACTCTTCCAGCAAGGCCTGCCCAGTAGTTGTGGCGCAACCGCGCAGGTAGTAGACAATCACCCCTTTAAACAACTCCTGGTACTCAAACGCCAAAGAGGGAAACAGTTGCGGGTTAAGCAATCCCTGGAGCAGGTTCAGAAGCACCCGTACCACAATCTCCGGCCTAAGGTCTTGCTGCAGGTATCCTTCCTTCATGCACTGGGTTAGTAACGGAAGCATATAGTCCTGGGCTAGCTGCCGCATGAACAATTCCAGCCGAGACCAGGACCTAGGGTAGAAATCGCGCAGATCCTGCACAAACACGGGGCTGAAAGAATAGACCTCCTCCACGCTGAACTGAAGCAACTGCAACAAGGCTTCCATAGGGTTTTCGGCCTCTTCTACCACACTTTCGGCCACAGCCTGGCGTACATGCAGAGAGTGGGCAATGCACCGCTGCACCAGGTCTTTCCTGGAAGTCGCAATCTCATGCAAAGTGCCCCTGGAGATATCCAGCGCTTCTAACAAAGCTTCTGTTGAGGTGTTCTGGATTCCCTTTTGCTCAAAGAGGATCAACGCCTCGTTTAGTATCGTTTCCCTGAAACTCATGCCGCCACCATTAAACGTACCAGTGCGTTACCACAGAATTCCTTTGCCTTACAACTGAGAAAAGAAGATTGAAAACCAACCAGACAGATAGGGTATGCAGGAATCGTACTAACTAGAAAAGCATACGGGAGCACCTCTTGTTACGTTTTATACTATAAGGGAAAATGCTGTAACATTAAGATGAAAATCAAAGGGTTATGAAGCTGTTTTGCTACTAAAGGAGGATTTTCAACCATTGGGAGGGTATTTTACACTTGAAATGAGTTGATCTGAGAAACGCGGCCGTTGTACTTTTCTATGGAGATT
This sequence comes from Sabulibacter ruber, assembly GCF_017355955.1. Classification (GTDB taxonomy): domain Bacteria; phylum Bacteroidota; class Bacteroidia; order Cytophagales; family Hymenobacteraceae; genus Nibribacter; species Nibribacter ruber_A. Next base: position 66,993 of record NZ_JAFFID010000005.1, read on the forward strand.
GTAGCAGCGAAATCTCTTGTAATCCAACGGTTTTGGAACTGGCCCGGCACAGAGGCCGAAGGTTTAGAAACCCAACCTTATTTCATACTTTTGCCTTTCTATTACCGAGTTTCCTAAATCAATTATACATGGAATTGAAGAAAATTGCCCTGAATGATGTGCACGAAGCCTTGGGTGCTAAAATGGTGCCTTTCGCGGGTTACAACATGCCTGTCCGTTACAGCTCTGACCTGGATGAGCACCATACCGTACGGAAAGCAGTTGGTATTTTTGACGTGTCGCACATGGGCGAGTTCCTGGTTTCCGGTCCGCAGGCCCTGGACCTGATCCAGCGCATAACCACCAACGATGCCTCCAAGCTCACCCCGGGTAAAATCCAGTACTCCTGCCTTCCAAACGCTGAGGGCGGCATTGTGGATGACCTGTTGGTGTACTGCCTGGCCCCCGAGGAATACATGCTGGTGGTGAACGCCTCCAACATTGAGAAAGACTGGAACTGGATAAACCAATTTAACACCAATGGCGCCGAGCTGAAGAATGTCTCCGATGAGATGTCTTTGTTTGCCGTTCAGGGCCCTAAAGCCGTTGACGCGCTGCAAAGCCTGACTCCGGTAGACCTGAAAAACATGGTGTACTACACCTTTGACAAAGGCACCTTCGCCGGACAGCCCGACGTGATTATCTCGGCTACGGGTTACACCGGTGCCGGCGGATTTGAGATCTACGTACCCAACGAGAGCGCCAAAGAGGTGTTCCAGAAGATCATGGAAGCCGGTGCCGAATACGGTATTAAGCCGATTGGCTTAGGTGCCCGCGATACCCTCCGTCTGGAGATGGGCTACTGCCTCTACGGCAACGACATCACCGATTCTACCTCGCCCCTGGAAGCCGGTCTGGGCTGGATCACCAAATTCAACAAAGACTTCACCAACGCGCAGAACCTCAAAACCCAGAAAGAGCAGGGCGTGAGCCGGAAGCTTATCGGGTTTGAGATGATGGAGCAGGGCATTCCGCGTAGCCACTACGAGATCGTGAACGCCGAGGGCGCCACCATCGGCGAAGTGACCTCGGGCACCATGTCGCCGTCGTTGGGCAAAGGTGTGGGCTTGGGCTACGTGCAGAATGAGTTCACCGCTCCCGGCAGCGAGATCTTCATCAAGGTGCGTAACAAACAGCTCAAAGCTCAGGTAGTGAAACTGCCTTTCTACAAACCAACTGTATAAGTTCTGAGTCTTGAGTCATGAGTCCTGAGTCAATTGATTTTTCCGGCTCAAGACGCAGAACCCTCTATTGGCGTTTAGCGGCTGTTTTCCCAGAAACAGCTCCTAAACGCCAACTTTTTTAAAGACTCAGGACTCAGAACTCAAGACTCAGAACTCTTTTCCCATGCCTTCTTTAGATGTTTGTTTCAGCCCCGAGCTGTTGCACCTGTATAATTTAACCGGCAAGATTGCCGTAGTAGTGGATGTGCTGCGGGCCACCTCCAGCATGGTGACTGCGCTGTCGCACGGTGTTGCCCACATTACGCCCGTGAGCGAACTGGAGGCTTGCCTCGCTTACCGCGACCAGGGCTACCTGGTGGCCGCCGAGCGCGAAGGCCTCAAAGCCGATGGGTTTGACCTGGGCAATTCCCCGTTCCATTACCTGGAGGAAGACCGCACCGGCCGTTTCCTGGCCATCACCACCACCAACGGCACCAAAGCCATGCGCCTGTCCAGCTCCGCCGATGAAGTCCTGGCCGGCGCTTTCCTCAACGTGGGCGCCATCGCCGACTACGTGCGGAAAGCCGGGAAAGACGTGGTAGTAGTCTGCGCCGGATGGAAAGGCCTCTTCAACCTGGAAGACACCCTGTTTGCAGGCGCCCTTGCCGACCGCCTGCAAGGTGATTTCACGTTTGACCACGATGCTACCCAAGCCGCCTGGCACCTCTACACCACCGCCAAGCCCGATATGATGGGCTTCCTGGCCAATGCCTCGCACGTGCAGCGCATGAAGCGCCTGGACATCCTAAAAGACACCGAGTTCTGCCTGCAGGAAGACGTGTACACCGTGGTGCCCATCCTGAAAGGCGATTTCCTGGTGCCCGCTGAGCTCGCGTAATCACCAAGGAGCACGCGTTTGTGCCTTCTTTCTGTTTTCGGGCTGATTTTTAGAAATCGGTCCGAAAACAGAAAGAAGGCATTTTCATTTGAAAGGAAAGTGCGGGTTTCTAATGCGCCGAATGCTTTCCGAAGGGATCCTGCAACTGCACATCAAAGGCCAGGTAAGAAGTTTTGTGCCCATGCGGCTTGAACTGTTCCATCAGACCTAAATCCACACTCAGCGGCGAATGGGCGAACACATGCCGGAAATAAAGGGATAACCGGTCCTCGGTGAAATGGTAAGCAGACCAAGTGTTCTCCTTGGTTTTATCCGTCACGGTCAATACCTCGTTTCCCCCGATCAGGAAATTGCTGTGGGCCTGGTTCAGGGGAATACTGGCTTGCGCCTTCAGCCTGATCCTGATTTCCTTGGGCGTTGCGAGGGGCGTTTCTGAAGACTGATAGAAACTGCGCCACTCGGGCCGGAAAGTATAGGTTATAGCCACCCGCTTCAACTGATGCTTGTACTGTAGCCGGCTGTAAAAGCGCACTTCCTTCTTATGGGCCGGGTCCTCCCGTTCATAGGGCGGCTCCGATGAATACTCATTCTGCCGCCGAAAACTTCCCGCCACTGAGAATTGCCAGTGGGAGTTTACGCCATAACTTATTTCCTCGTTCAGCACCAGCAATCCCTGCTTCTTGAACAAAGCCCAATTGTCAGGGTCGCTTTCCCGGGCCACTCCTACATAAGTGCTGGACACCCACCGTGTTCCCAGATGTTGCGTCAATCCAATGGCTCCCCAACTGACGCCCTTGGTGGAACCTACGCCCGGCGGAGAAATCTGGGCATGCGCTGAGCTAATGAGAAGAATAAATAGAATGGCTACCAATCCCGGGCGGAGAAAGGTTAAATGTGCCGAGACGCGGTAATAGGGAGTAGGGGAGGTGTTGTAAGGAGTGGAGGTTTTACGCATAGTTTCTTTCAGTTAAAGGTTATCTCAAGGACCTTGCAAAGTCAGGTCAAAGAGACAGCCTAATACTGGAAGAAATTGGGAAGAAATAAATAAGCTTTAAGACGTGGGTTTGCCCTCTTCACAAGAACCCGTTTCAAGGCTGGTTTCAGGAAAAGCAGCCTTGAAACGAATACTTTGCTTTAAGTAAACACTTACCCTCGCTCGCGTCCCGCGAGTGTGAGTTTTCTTGCGGCCTCTGGCCGCGTTGAAGATGTACACAGCAGTTTTAGCACAGCGGCGGGACGCCGCGTAAAAGCTCACACTCGCGGGACGCGAGCGAGGACCATTAATAACTACCGCAGTTTGGGGTTGTTCTGGTGCCGGTCTTTGTCGCGGGAGGTGCGTTTCTCCATGCCTTTGGCGAAGGCCTCGGTGAGGTTTACGCCGGTTTGGTTCGCCAGCGCGATGAGCACGAACAAAACATCGGCCATCTCCGCGCCCAGGTCCACGTCCTCGTCGCTTTTCTTGAACGACTGATCGCCGTAGCGCCGTGCAATGATGCGGGCCACTTCGCCCACTTCCTCAGTGAGAATGGCCAGGTTGGTCAGTTCGGAGAAATACCGCACGCCCACGTCTTTGATCCAGGTATCTACGGCTTGTTGTGCTTCTTCTAAGGTCATTTTTTTTTGTACTAATTTGAAAATGTGCTAATGTGCTAATTAGGGAATGTGCTGAGGTGTTGATGAAGGTTGTTTTGAGGCTATTTTCTAAAAACAGTTGAAATAGAGTTCTAAAAACAATCAGCAATGAACAATCAGCAATCAAATTACTCCCGGTTCTGCGAATCCATTGTGATGGTCACAGGACCGTCGTTGACCAGAGCCACTTTCATGTCGGCACCGAAAATGCCGGTGGGGATGGGTTTGCCCAGTTCTTTTTCCAATAGCTGGTGAAACTGCTCGTACAGCGGGATGGCTACGGTGGGTGGGGCGGCGTTGATGTAGGAGGGGCGGTTGCCTTTCTTGGTTAGGGCGTACAGCGTGAACTGGCTGATGAGCAAGATGCCGCCATTTACGTCCTGCACACTCAGGTTCATTTTGTCCTCATCGTCAGAGAAAATCCGGAGCTGGGCAATCTTTTTGGCGGTCCAGGTTAGGTCCTCTTGGGTATCTGAATTGGTGAAGCCGGCAAGTACCAGCAGGCCCTGGCTAATCTGGCCGTTTATGTTTCCTTCAATGGTGACAGATGCCTCAGACACCCGTTGAATCACTACGCGCATAATCAGTTTTTAAGAGGAAGGACGATTGGTTGGTTTCACATAGTTTAAGAAAAAGAGGTGAAAAAACATTCACTTCTTCCCTCAATCACTCCTTCACTCATTCATAAAAGGGGCAAGTTAAAAAGAAAACCGGCAGGCAAGCGGGTTGGAGCGGTATTCTTCATTTTTAGGGGCAGAAAGCTGAAGCGGAGGTTTTTCCATTATTTTTGTGTTCCTAACCCTTCAAGGATGCCGAAAAAAACGATTTACTGGCTGTGTGGTGTGGTAGTGCTGTTGGCGCTGGGATTCTATGGGTTCTCAAAATGGACGGAGGCACGCGAAAAGGTGAGCCTCTGGACGCTGGTACCCGATAATGCCGTTTTCGTGGTAGAAACCAACAATGCACCTCGGTTCATTGACCACCTGAAGCAAACCGATCTGTGGACAACGGTGTCGCAGATGCCCTATGTGCTGCGGCTGGATGACCAGATAAAACTGCTGGATAGCCTTTCCACCGGGCGTAATCAGCTCCGTAATTTCCTGACCAAGAAGAACGTGCTGGTGTCTATGCACGTGTTGGGCCGCTCTGAGTACGAGGTAATTTATTACGTGCCGGTGAGTACCGTGGCGCAGCACCGTTACATCCGTACGCTGGTGGAGAACCTGAGCAAAAGCGGCGAGTACCGGCAGGAGATCAGGGATTACCAGGGCTTCCAGATCACAGACATCACCCACGTCAGCAATAACAACAATCTATCGTACTTCAGTTACCATAATAACCTGGTCATCAGCCCCAGTCCGGTGCTGGTGGAGGAGATCATCAGAAAGATCAACCGGGGGCAGCTGGAGTCGCCGGCCAAAGATTACAAGAACACCAATTACCTCACACAGCCAGACGTGTACGCCAACGTCTTCATCAACTACCAGCACCTGCCCGATTTATTGGGTGTTTTCCTGAAAAAGGACCTGATGGACGATGTAAACCTGCTCAGCAGCCTCTGCCGCAACAGCATGCTGGAGTTGAAGCTAGACAACAACCGGTTGTTCATGAACGGTTTCTCGCACCCAGAAACGGTGGAGGGCTCTCTGTTCAGCCGGGTGAAGGGGCACCAGGCTAGGTCCTTTGCCATGCGCGAGGTATTGCCGTTGCGGGCGGCTGTGGTGCTGCACATGGGCTTAAACCAGATGGGGTCTTTGCGTAAAGAACCTGGCCAACCTCAGGGTACTTTCTTGGATTCTTTGTCGGGGTCCTTTGCCGGCGAGTTGGGGCTTTGCTACCTGGAAGCCTATGATACCAAGACCAGCCCGGAGAAAATCCTGTTCGCCCAGGCGTCTAACCCGGCGTTTACCCAGCAACTGCTCAACCGACTGCAACCGGGCCGTACCGCCGGAACCGAGGAAAAACACGGAAACAAGGTCATCAGGCTGCTTACCACCAAAGAATTGCCGCAGCAACTGTTCGGGAATCTGTTCAAGGGCTTTGAGCAAACGTATTATACCACCCTGGGGAATTACATTCTGTTCACCGATGACGTGGCCACCATGCGTACCCTGCTCACCGATGTGGATGAGGGCAAAGTGTGGAGCAAATCAGAGGCCATGGAGCCTTTGCTGACCCAGTCACAGCAGGAAGACAATGTAGGGCTGTTCATCAACACCAGCCATGCCTGGAATTTGCTTTTGCGCGCCATGAGCCCGCAGCAGCAGGTGAGTTTGGTGAGGAACAGCTCGGTTATCAAGAAATTCAACTACTTCAGCGTTCAGTTCAGCGCGGCAGAGAACCGGTATTATACCAGCTACCTGATAAGGCACCAGACCGAATCGGCGGTGAAGAAAGTGCTGGCTAACCAGGGCATCCGGCAGGAGAGTGCCTTCAATTTCACTAGCCGGTTGGTGTCAGCCCCGTTTTTCACCAAGTTCCCCGTAGATAACAGCGAGGAAGTGGTGGTGCAGGACTCGGCCAATGTGCTGTACGGCATAGGCGCGGAGCAGGGCCGCCGCAACTGGACCGATTCCCTGGAGGCGCGCATTATGGGGCCGGTGCTGCAATTACCGTATGGGGCAGACAAACGGCAGAAATACTTTTTTGCCACTACTACCAGCATCCACTGCATTGATAAGAACGGAAACGAGCAGGAAAACTTCCCTTTTATCTTAGGTGATACAATCCGGTTGCAGCGCCTCACGGTGTTTGACTATGATAAGAACGGCAACTACCGCCTGGCCGCCGATGATAACCTGGGCAACCTTTTCATTCTGGACATGCAAGGCAACCTGCAGTCAGGTTGGAGCCCTATGCGCCTGGACGGTCGCTTGGCCGCTGCCCCGCAGCATGTAAAGGTGAACGGCCGCAATGTGTTGCTGGTGGTACTGGAGAATGGCCTGGTTTACGCCTTTGGCGAGCAGGGAGAACCTTATCCGGGCTTCCCGATCAACCTGAATGCGAGCCTGCGGTCCGGGTTGTTTCCTAAGTTGGGCATTTCCTTCCGCCGTTCGCTCTTCACTACTGTTACCTTGAGCGGGGAAGTGATCACGTTTGATTTGACCGGAGAGATTCTGCAGCGCCAGCAGTTATTACGCCCAGACCGACGCAGCACCTTTAAACTGGTGCCCGAGGCTAACGGAACGTCTTACATCATTGCCCGCTCAGATCCGGGTAGGGTAGCGCTCTTCGCGCAGGATGGGAAACTGCTGCTGGACCGGCGCTTTGTGACGTCTTCGGCCAAGGAGGTGCAGTATTTCCATTTCGGGGGAGACCGCAAACTGTACGTGATCTGGGAAACCGGAACGCGCAAAGCGTACCTGTACGATGTGCAGGCTCAGCCCTTGGGCCAGGACCCTATCAATACCAGCTATCCGGTGAGCGTGCGCTACAACGAGGTACAGAACCAGTTCACCGTTTTCTCCTCTTATAACAAGCTTCTGCAGAAAACCATTGTGCAAGGCCGGTAACCCAACCGCATTAGGTGGGTTGAAGCCTATCCGTTCAAGTTCTGTTTCCGGGCTGTTTTAGAGAAATCTGGCTGGAAACAGAGCAGTAGGAGGCATCTGCCTGATGGTCAGGTTTCCGGGGTTAAAAAGTCTTGTTAGAAGCAGATTTCCCGGCAGGAGAAAGGAGATAAAAATTTTTTCGATAAAAATGTATGTATATACATTAGTTGTTTATACATTTGCATCAACTTAAATACTAAGTCAAAAGAAATGAAACTGAGAAACACAGTATTATTGGCGCTGGTAGCGTTAGTAACATTTGCCTTCGCTGGTAAAGGCGTTAATTACAAAGTAGTAACCAACCAGTCTAAAGTGAACTGGAGAGGCACCAAAGTAACTGGTGAGCACTCTGGCGCCATCAACGTGGCCGAAGGTACCCTGAACAGCGACGGAAAAAACATCTATGGTGGTACGTTCACCATTGACATGAACTCCATCACTTGTACTGACATCACCGATGCCAAAATGAACGGCAACCTGGTAGGTCACCTGAAGTCTGATGATTTCTTCAGTACTGCCAAATATCCTAAGTCTACGCTGGTGATCACCAAAGTGACTCCTAAAGGAAAAGGCCAGTACCAGTTCACTGGTGATCTGACTATCAAAGGTATTAAAAACCAGGTGCAGTTCCCTGCTACTGTTTCTTTTGCCGGCAACCAGATCAAAGCCAAAGCAAACATCACCGTAGACAGAACCAAATATGACATCAAATACGGTTCAGGTAGCTTCTTTGACAACTTAGGCGACAAAGCCATCAGCAACGAATTTGAGCTGAAAGTTGATCTTGTGGCGCAAAAAGATGCCGTAGCCCAAAAATAAGCTTACCCGTTTTTCATGATTGATTGCCCCGTGGCAAGAGCGAAAGCTCCCCACGGGGCATTTTTTTGTTTCAGCCCTTCAGCAATCGGCTTTCTCCGTTTTCGGGCTATTTTGGTCATTTCCCCGCTAAACTGATTTTTCCAGATGAAAGTCAAAACAAAATAGTAATGGTTTTGTTGATGATAGTAATGCTATTATTGTAAATAGTGTTTGTATATTTGTGGGGAATTCACTGATATAGCCATGAGCGCCACCATTACCATTAAGCTAAACGAGAAGCTGTTCCTGCGGGACCCCGAACAAACGGAGTTGGGCAAAGCCATTGTAAAAGAAAGCATCAGGCTAATTGATGAACTGGGCTTTGAACAATTCACTTTCAAGAAACTGGCCCAGCAGATCACGTCCACGGAGGCATCGGTGTACCGGTACTTTGAGAACAAGCACAAGCTGTTGCTCTACCTGGTGTCCTGGTACTGGAACTGGCTGGATTACCGCATCAGCTACCATACCCACAACGTGACCGATGCCGCGGAGCGACTGCAGGTGTTCATCAAGATTCTGGCGGCCGATCCCATGAAAGAGCCGTTGACCACCTTCTTTGACGTGGAAGCGCTGGCCCGCATTGTGGTGGTGGAGGCCTCCAAAGCCTACCTGACCAAAGAGGTGGACAATGATAACCGGGCGGGCTTGTTCCGCGATTACAAGAGTCTTTGCCACAAAATGGCGTTGGTGGTGCTGGAAATAAATCCTGAGTACCCGTATCCGCATGCCCTGGTGAGCACCCTTTTTGAAGCCACCCGCAAGCACCTGTTTTTCGCCCAACATCTGCCTTCCCTCACCGAGGTGAAACTGGAGCAAGCCGGTTTAAACAGCCTCACCAGCTATTTGAACCACCTGGCTTTCTCAGCTATTGGTACTGCAGTTGTAAATACACGGGCAAATGATTAAAAAGAGAAAGATGAGCGAAATACCTGCAAAAAGAAGTCCCCTGAGCCGTTTCCTGGAGTTGCTGGCCTCAGAGAAAAAAGTGATCGGCTTCATTTACCTCTATGCCGTTTTCTCAGGATTGGTCAACCTGTCTTTGCCGCTGGGCATTCAGAGTCTGATTGGGTTTGTTTCCGGGGGGCAGTTGGTTACTTCGGTTTCGGTCCTGATTATTTTCATTGTGGTGGGGGTGTTGGTAGTAGGAGGCCTGCAAGTCATGCAACTTTCCCTGGTAGAGCACATCCAGCAGCGCATTTTCGCGACCAAGGCTTTCCAGTTTGCCACCCACCTCACCAAGATCAAAGGAAGCCAGCTGGCAACCCAGAACCTGCCCGAGCTCATGAACCGGTTCTTTGACGTGGTCTCCCTGCAGAAAGGCCTGGCCAAAATGCTGACTGATTTCTCGGCGGCCGCCATCCAGATTCTGTTTGGGCTCATCCTGCTTTCCTTTTACCATTCTTATTTCATTTTCTTCGGTTTGGTGCTGGTTTCCCTTTTAGTCTTGGTGCTGCGCCTCACTAGTCCGCAAGGCATGCGCACCAGCCTGGAGGAGTCTAAATACAAATACCGGCTGGTGCATTGGCTGGAGGAGATGGCCCACAATATCTCCGTGTTCAAGTCTGCCTCCCACGAGAAACTCTCCCTGGAGAAGACGGACTACTACACCAGCGGCTACTTAAAGGCGCGGGATGCCCACTTTAAAGTGTTGATCACCCAGTACATCAGTTTTGTGGGGTTCAAGACCATCATCACGGCGGGTTTACTGCTCATGGGGAGCCTGTTGCTTATAAACCAGGAAATCAACCTGGGGCAGTTTGTGGCCTCGGAAATCATCATCATTCTGGTCATTAACGCGGTTGAGAAGTTGCTGGTGAAGCTGGACGTGGTGTATGACGTACTCACCAGCCTGGAAAAACTGGGCGCCGTCACTGATCTGCCCATGGAAGAGGAGAAAGGCCTGGCCCAAGAAACGCCTTCTGGCAAACCCGGGGTCTCCTTGAAGGTGGAGGAGCTGACCTTCCAGTACGCGGGCTCTCCCAAACCTGCCCTGCGGGGCGTTTCCTTCTCCGTGAATGCCGGCGAGAAAGTTTGTCTGATGGGTTCTGAAGAGGCCGGGAGATCTACCTTGCTGCAGGTGATTGCGGGCATCTTAACCGATTATGAAGGCACCGTGGTCTGCAACGGCTTATCGCTGCGGGACTATACCCCGGAGGCCATCCAGAACCAAACGGGCTATTTTCTCTTTCCCAGCCTCTTGTTTGAAGGAACCATTCTGGAGAACATCTCCATGGGGCAGCCAGACGTGAAACTGGAAGATGTGCTCTGGGCGCTGGAGACCGTGGAGTTAACCGACTATATTCACGCGCAGCCCCAAGGCCTTTATACGCCCATCCGCAGCCATGCACCCAATATTCCGGCAGGAGTGGCCCAGCGCCTGGCCCTGGCCCGCAGCATTGCCCGCCGGCCCAACCTGCTCTTGCTGGATTCTTTCCTGCCCAATGTCAATAAACATCTGCGGGAGCGGATAGGTAAGCGGCTGCTTGGGCAAGAGACCACCTGGACCGTGCTTTTGATCTCCAATGACTCCGCCATCATGCGCCTGTGTAAGCGGGCTGTTTTACTGCGGAATGGCCGGGTAGAACGCGATGAAGTGGGTGAATTTACCAATGCCGAGGAGTTAACCAGTTTGATGTCATGATAAGGCAAGCGAAAAAGTATCCGTTTACCCAGGAGTTGGAGCAGTATGAATCTTTTCGGCTGGTAGGCAAGCCGCGGCTGGGCAAAAGCGTGGCGTATTGGTGCGTGGGGCTGTTCAGTCTCCTGTTTCTGGCCTCCTGGCTACCTTGGACCCAGAATATCCGCTCGGCGGGCAGCGTCACCACGTTGCAGCCCCAGGACCGGCCGCAAACGGTGCATAGTACCATTGCTGGTCGTATTGAGCAGTGGCGGGTGCAGGAAGGGCAGAAAGTCAAAAAAGGCGATACCCTGGTGCTGCTCTCGGAGATAAAGGAGAAGTATTTTGATCCCCAGCTGTTGCCGCGCATGCAGGAGCAATTGCAGGCTAAGGAAGGAAGCCTGCAGGCCACCCAGGCCAAAGCCGAGGCGCTCACCCAGCAGATTGCCGCCTTACAGGAAGGGCTTCAGTTCAGTTTGCAAAAAGCCCGGAACAAGGCCCGCCAGGCGTATCTGAAAGTCCAGAGCGACAGTGCTGATCTGGTGGCTATCAAAGCCGAGTATGAGGTGGCTCAGGCGCAGTTCGGCCGGCAGGAGAAACTGTATGCCCAAGGCCTGAAATCCCTGACCGAGCTGGAAACTCGTAGGCTGAAATTCCAGGAAGTCCGGGCCAAGCTGCAGAGCACCCAGAACAAACTAAGCATCAGCCGCAACGACCAACAGAACGCCCGCCTGGAACTAGCCTCATTGCAGGCCGAGTACCAGGACAAAATCTCCAAAGCCCAGTCTGACCTGAACGCCACCCTGGCCTACGTCAATGACACCAAAGGTGAGATCTCTAAGGTGAAGAATGAGTACGCCAACACCCAGATACGGAACTCCTTTTACCAGATCACGGCCCCGCAGGACGGGTACGTAGTGCGGGCGCTTAAATCTGGGTTAGGGGAGACCATCAAAGAAGGGGAGGCGGTGTGCAGCATCATGCCCGCCAATCCGCAGCTGGCTGTGCAGCTCTACGTGCACCCCATGGATATTCCGCTGTTGGACGTGGGCCGACCGGTGCGGCTCCAGTTTGAGGGATGGCCGGCCTTGGTTTTCTCGGGCTGGCCCAACGTCGGATTCGGGACGTTTGGCGGAAAAGTGGCCGTCATCGATAACATTGACAGCCAGGGCAAATACCGGGTGCTGGTGGTGCCCGAGAACGCGGAGACTCCCTGGCCAGAGGCTATCCGGATTGGGTCCGGGGCTTACGGGTGGGCCATGCTCAATGATGTGCCCATCTGGTATGAGTTGTGGCGCCAGTTGAATGCTTTCCCGCCAGATTTTGTGGGAGCCGTGGACGGAGCGCAAAAGGGCAGCAATAAAGAGACAACACCAAAGGCAGAAGACAAGAAATGAAAGCGAAACTCGTCCTTCTCGTTTTTCTGATGGGGTGCCCGGCGGTATTTTCCCAGGCCGCAGCCCAAGAGGCTGACAGCACGGCCGTATTCACCATCCGAGATCTCATGGAGCAGCTGGTGGTGCACCATCCCGTGGCCCGTCAGGCGCAGCAGCTAACCGAGCAGACCCGGCAGGAAGTCCGCATGGCCCGTGGCGTTTTTGACCCGGTTTTGGCGTCTAAGTACTATAACAAGGAACTGAGCGGCAAGAACTACTTCACCCTCTGGGACAACGTGCTCAAGGTTCCGCTTTGGGTAGGGGAACTGAAAGCCGGGTATGAGCGCAACAGCGGCGTCAATGTCAACGGAGAGAACATCACACCTCCCTCGGGGCTGAGCTATTTTGGGGTTTCGGTACCGCTGGGGCAAGGCCTGTTGATTGATGAGCGGCGGGCCATGCTTCTGCAGGCCAGGCAGGCGCAGGACCTCGCCGAGGCCGATCGGGTGAAAATGATCAACAAATTACTTTTGGAAGCCGCCAAAGCCTACTGGGACTGGGCCGCTACTTATGAGCGTTGGCAACTGCTGGAGCAAGGCTTTCAACTGGCCCAGGTACGGTTGCAGGCGGTGAAGGAGCGGGTAATTCAGGGCGATCTGGCTGCTATAGATTCAGTGGAGGCCCAGATTGAGGTTCAGAACCGACTGGCTTTGTTGCAGCAGGCCAGAACAGAATACCAGAACGCGGCCCTAGTGGTCTCCAATTTCCTGTGGGGCGAAAACGCTACGCCCCTGGAGATACCAGAGAATGTCAGGCCTTCTTTGCGGGGCTCCGAAACCGAGCCTCTGGCTTCTGATGCCCTGTCTGAATTATTGGCAACGGCCCGGGAGCAGCACCCCGAGGTTCAGAAACTGGAGATCAAAACCAGGCAACTGGAAGTGGAACGCAGGTTCACCCAAAACAAGCTTCTGCCTAAGCTCAACCTGGAATATAACCTCATAGGGCCAGGAAATTCTTTAAGCGGCCAGTGGCTGGAGGGAGGTTATGCCTCCAATAATTTCAAGGTGGGAGCCAGTTTCAGTGTGCCGATCTTTTTGAGGCAGGAGCGGGGAAAGCTGCAGGTAACGCGCCTGAAACTGAATGCCACCCACCTGGAACTACAGCAAACCACCCGTGAGAACCTGAACCTGGTACAGGCGGCCTACAATGAACGGCAGATGCTGGAAGACCAGATCAGCTTGCAGGAGCAGATCATTGCCAACAGCACCCTCATGCGGAACGGCGAGCAGCAACGCTTTGAAAACGGCGAAAGCTCTCTCTTCCTGATCAACACCCGCGAATCGAACCTGATTAGCCAGCAAATCAAACTCTACGAACTGAAAGCGAAGTACGGCAAAGCCAAATACTACCTGCAGTGGACCGCCGGCAACCTGAGCAGCACCCTGAACCAGTCAGCCAGTTCTAGGTAGGGGCTCTCAAACGAGGTAGGTTTTGAGAGCAGTCTTGCAGACGTCAGGGAAGTACTACGCCTGCAACCGAGCCTAATAACAATTTAAGGCTCTTTTACCGAAAACAGCTTAAAAACGGCTTCTGCCTGTTCTCTTCTTGCAGAACAGAAGCTATCTCTGCTTAGTGAATCCCGCAGAAGCAAAGGTTTGTCGCCCAAAGAGAATCAGTCCGTCATCTAAAAAGTTGTTTTTAGAAAATTAGTCTTTCGTGAGCCAGCCTTTTCGGTAGAAGTAGTACACCATGCCAATCACCACCAAAGCCATGAAGCCTAACAGAGTGACATACCCATAAGGTTGGTAGAGTTCCGGCATGTTCAATGGGTTGATGCCGCCCTCAGGGTCTTCCCGGGAGAAGTTCATGCCGTACACCCCCACAATAAAGCTCAAGGGAATGAAAATAGTGGAGATCATGGTGAGTACCTTCATGACCTCGTTCATGCGGTTGCTCACGTTGGAGAGGTAAAGATCGGTGAGGCTGCTGGTGGTCTCGCGGTAGTTGTCTACCAGGTCCATCAGCTGCACGCAGTGGTCATAGATGTCCTTGAAATACAGTTTGAGTTCATGCGGCACCATCTGGTCATCCATGCGCAGGATCTCGTTGATTTTATCGCGCTCAGGCCAGACAATGCGCCGGATTTTTACCACTTCGCGCTTTAGGTCCAAAATCTGGCTGAGCAGCTCTTTGTTCGGGTTCCTGAAAAGGCAATCTTCCAGATCCTCGGCGTACTCGCCCATTTGGGCCATGGCAGGGAAATAGTTGTCCAGGACCACATCCAGGATGGCGTAGGCCAGGTACATGACCGGTTTCCGGCGGATGGCGCCCTTGCCGCCTTTGATCCGCTCCCGCAGAATATCCAGGCAATCTTCATAATCGCTCTGGAAGGTAAGCACGTAGTTTTCGCCGGTGAAAAGCGAGAGCTGGTCGTCGTCAATCTTTTTGTCGGGGGTGAACGTGATCATGCGGGAGACGATGAACATGCGGTTGCGTTCTTCCTCTATCTTAGGCCGCTGGTAGTCATTCACCACGTCTTCCATCTGCAAGGGGTGGATCTGGAAATCTACCATCATGCGCTCCAGCAATTCACGGTTGCCATAACCCCGCACATCAATCCAGTGCCGGGCCTCGGGAGCTTCGCGGTACGCTTCCATGAGTTCATCATAGTCTGAGAATTCCCGGGCCTCATACCACTCTTCATCAAAGGAAACCAGGAAAAGGCGGGGCACCAGCGCCTCCGGCGATATGTTAAGCGACCCGGGTTTTTGGCCAACGGTTCTTTCTAAAATGCTCTTGGTGGGCTGTTTGGAAGCTGGTATGGTCTGCATGGAGCTTTGAAAAACTAACTAATCTGAAAGGTACGTAAGTTGTTGCAATTACCTCTGAAAGGTAGCCTGATGGTTCGCCTGTTTTAGACCTGTTTTCTCTGAAAAAGGCCAAAAACAGACGGGGCAACCTTATTACGGCTACAGGATAGTTCCGTTTTTCTGAAGCAAGGCAGCGGCCTGCGGAGCCAGACTGGTGCGCACTTCCACGGTGAGCCGGCAGTCCAGCCCGAAGTCCTGCTGGCGCACGGGTAAGTCCAGGTCTTTGACCACTTTCATGATGTCATTCATCTGTTCGTAGGAGAACTGAACCGTCAGCAGCGTGGTTTCGTGGCGTTCAATAATCTGGGCTTGGTCCAGGGCATCGGCGGTGGCGGTTTTGTACGCATGAATGAGGCCGCCCACGCCCAGCTTAATGCCGCCGAAGTACCTGATCACCACTACCAGCACGTTGCTCAAGCCCATTGATTTGATCTGCCCCAGAATAGGATCGCCGGCCGAGTGGTTGGGCTCCCCGTCGTCATTGGCTCGGTAAATGGCCCGGGCCGCACCTAGCAAATACGCATAGCAATGGTGTCGCGCATCATAATACTCTTTCCGTAACCCGACCAGGATTTCCTTTATCTCTTCTTCAGAGCGCACCGGATAGGCCTTGGCGATGAACTTGCTGCCTTTCTCCTTGTACAGTCCCTCTACGGGCGCGGCGATGGTGCGGTAGGTATCCTCCATGGGCTGCAAAAGTACGAAAGGTTTTACAATGGGTGTAACGGCCGTTTCAAGCCTCTTTCCCAGAAAACAGGCCTGAAATAACTTATGCGGCTCGGTTCATTATCGGTCTGGCTCGGGAAGACGGTATCCATTTCCGGGGCTTTGCGTAACTTCGCGGTAATGAATTACACTGAGCCTTACCTCTTACCATTTCTAAGATTGTCTGATGCCTCTGGCACATTAATCTCCACCCAAGATGAGAAAGGGCTTCCTTTCCCGGCCAAGCGCATTTTCTGGGTCTTTGCCTCAAGCCAGGGAGATGAACGAGGCGGACATGCGCACCGCACCACTGAGGAAGTACTAGTAGTTCTGCAAGGAACCGTAAAGGTGGTAACCGAGACTGCCCAAGAAAAGCAATGCTTTGAGTTAGGTGCCGCAAATCAGGGGCTTTACATTCCGCCGTTTTGCTGGATCACAGTCCATCCCTCTCCCGGAGCTATTCTGTGCTGCATAACCTCCACCGTTTTTGAGGAAGCCGATTATATTAGAGACTACGCCGAGTTCAGAGCTTTAACATCAGGTAGTTATCAGGAATAACTTGATGTAAGATAATCTATGAATATAAGGTAGAATGGAAGTTATAAGATACAGTGCAATTTTGGAACATGACTGGGATAGATTCGTGAGCTCAGCGAAGAATGGCCATTTCATGTTTCTGAGGCGGTATATGGAATATCACTCTCATCGTTTCAAGGATGAATCTATTTTGTTTTATCACAAACAGAAATTGGTAGCCGTACTGCCCGCTCATTTGGAAGATGACATGCTTGCTACTCATAAAGGACTCACCTTTGGAGGAATTATATGCGATGAGGCAATGACATTTTCATTGATGCAAGAAGTGTTCAGAACTTTGCTGAGTTACCTTCAGAGTAAAAGAATTTTCAAAGTTCATTATAAAGTAATACCTGTTTGTTATCATCAGATTCCAGCTTGCGAGGATGTTGCGGTATTAACAAGACTAAGGGCAACGCTAGTAGAAAGAGATTTGGTGAGTGTAATTAACCTGGCTGCTCCTAAGATTGAATACTACAGGGGAGTTCGTTGGTCAATCCGGAAAGCACATAAACTGGGCCTGATTGTTCGGCATAGCGATGATTGGGAAAGCTTCATGAACATTATGAAAAATCTGCTTGAGGAAAGATATGGACTAAGCCCAGTGCATACTACTGAGGAGATTATCAAGCTTGCCAACCTGTTCCCAAGTAATATTTTGTTGTATGGAGTTTATAATGAGGATACACTATTGGGAGGAACCATCCTTTATGTTTCAGATCAGGTTGTTCACGCCCAATACATGGGAATGGGTTCAGAAGGCAAGAGATTGAGAGCCCTTCCCTTTCTACTTGATACTCTATTTAAAAAGTACAGAGGTAAGAAGCAATATTTTAGTTTTGGTACATCCCAAGATGGAGACTATATCAATGAAAGTCTATATTATTTCAAAGAAAGCTTAGGAGCTAGGGCTATGCTGCAGGACCAATACTTACTTTCATTCAACTAAAATAGAAGTAAAGGTATGCGCATTCCTTTTTTCCAATTCAGAGATTTTCCCGTAGGCCTTCATAGCCGAGTGGAGCAGGCGTTAATAGAGGAACTCCACAGAAATCAACTGATTTTAGGACCAACCGTTACAATGTTTGAGCAGGAGTTCAGCCGATTCTTGGGCGGTGGTGAGGTCATTGGGGTAGGAAATGGATACGATGCCTTGGTTTTGAGTCTGAAAAGCCTGGGAGTGGGACCAGGCGATGAAGTGATTGTTCCAGCCAATGGGTACATTGCCACCATCAATGCGGTACAGCAACTTGGTGCCAAACCAGTGTTTGCAGAACCAGATCGGCAGTCCTTTAACCTCACAGCCGCTTCTGTTGCCCCAATGCTCACACGCAAAACCAAAGCAATTCTGCCTATTCATTTGTACGGGCAGAGTTGCGAGATGGAGGAACTGCTGCAGCTTTGCAAAGCGAACGGTATAGATCTGGTAGAGGATTTTGCCCAGGCGCAAGGGGCCTTGTACAAAGGAAACCTCGTGGGTACATTCGGGAAGATCAACGCTACCAGTTTCTACCCGACGAAGAACCTGGGCGCTGCCGGTGACGGAGGGGCAGTGGTCACCCAGGATGAAGAGTTAGCTCATTGGGTACGGCAGCACCACAATTACGGTCAGTCAAAGAGGTATGAGTACGCACAGGTAGGGGTGAACTCACGGTTAGATTCGCTGCAAGCTGCGGTGTTACGTGAAAAGCTTCAAAGTCTGCGGGAATTGAATACGGAGCGAAGAAGACTGGCCAAACGCTACCACCAAGCCTTGACAGAAATAGGTGATATTGCCGTTCCAACGGCCTCGTCCGCTAATATTGAGCACATTTATCACTTGTACGTAATCAGGACCCAGCGGCGCAATGAACTTAAACAATTATTAGCCCAGCAGCAGGTTCAAACTCTCATCCATTATCCAATTCCGCCCCATTATCAGAAGGCATACGAGCATCTTGGCTACAAAAAAGGCGATTTTCCCATCGCTGAGGAATTGGCTGAGACTTGCCTTAGTTTACCGCTTTTCCCCGGAATGACCGATTCAGAACAGGACTACGTTATTGAGCAAATCCAAAGGTTTTTCGCTTCCTGATGTGAAGGCACGAGCCCCGTTCCTGGGCCGTTTTTCTAAAATCAGCGGTAAACCAGATGCTGGAAGGTTCGCGTTGGTCAGGGGTGTACAGCCTGAATTGAAGTAATTTCTTTGTAGTTTGCGAAATGGCTCGAAAGCAGCACGTGCGGCAATTTCTGGGGAATTCGGTTTGGTCGGGGCTTTCCACGGTGGCCCGGGCAGGCAGTTCGCTTCTCATCAACAAGTTGTTTGCCGTTTATTATGGCCCACTTGGGATTACGCTGTTAGCCCATTTCCAGAACCTCATCGCGCTGCTTACCACTCTTCCCAACAGTGGCATCAATGTGGGACTCATCCGGCATCTGGCCCCACATGAGCCGAATTCCCCTGAGTATCGCTCTTACTTTTGGACGGGCCTACTCCTTAATGCACTCACTTTCCTAGTTGTATTGGGTACCGTTTTCTTATTCCCAAGCTTTTTTCTGGAACGTTTCGGGGAGCAACTGCTGGCACAAAAAAGCCAGTTCAGCCTTTGGTTGTTTTTGGGCTTGTTTGTCCTGCTTTTACTCCAATTGTTTTGGTTAGCGGTGCTACTGGCCCGCCAAGCGCTGCAACCCTACGTCTGGCTGGGTTTGTTGACTAGTCTCACCAGTATTGCCGTGACGTGGTGGGCCGTGGGGCGGGTGGATTTGACCACCGCGTTGGTTCTTTTCCTAACTGGCCAGTCTTTTAGTGGGTTGGTGGGAATGGGTGTGGTTTTCTACAAAAGACTGATACCTGGCTGGCAGATTAGTTTTCCTTCTGGTGTGCTGCGGGATTTGGGCAAGTTCCTTGTAATGGCGCTCTCCACGTTGGTAGGTGCCAAATTGGTTGACTTTATGGTGAGGGAAATGGCCATTCAGCAATTCTCTTTGGTGGAGACAGGACTCTGGCAAGCGGTAGCCAAGATCTCTGATAGCTATACCATGGTTTATATTTCCATTCTTGGCATGGTGTACTACCCAAAGATTGCAGCGTTGCTACCCCAGCCTGAGCTGCTAAGAGAATATGTTAGAACAGTGTTTTTCCTGCTGGTGCCTACGGTGGGCCTTGGATTGCTCACCTTTGGGTGGCTGCGGGATTTCTTTATCCAATTCCTGTTTCATCAAGACTTCCTGGCCGCCCGGGAGCTCATGGACTACCAGTTGGTAGGCGATTTCCTGAAAATGACGGCTTGGGTGCTCTCGTATATCGTGACGGTGCAGGCCCGCGTGAAATTGTATGTCTTTACGCAGTTGGCTTCCGGGGCGGTTTATGTGGCTTTAGTAGCTTGGCTGATGCCCCTGCTGGGCGTGGAAGGTTTGCCTCTGGCGCATGCACTCCGGTATGTTTTGTACCTGTTGTTTCACTTATATCTCTTTCGGTCGTATTTCTCTGCGTCATGAATCAGCCCTTGGTTTCTATCATCTGCCTCTGCTATAATCACGCGCCTTTTTTGCGGGAGGCCCTGGATTCGGTTCTGGCTCAGACGTATTCCAACTTGGAGATATTGTTGGTGGATGACCTGAGTACCGATGACAGCGTTACCATCATTGAAGAATATGTGCGGCAATATCCTCAAATCCGCTTCATCCGGCACCAAGAGAACAAAGGGAATTGTGCCTCCTTCAATGAGGCCCTGCAACTGAGCAAAGGCGAGTTCATCATTGATTTCGCGACCGATGATGTTCTGGCCCCGGAGCGGGTAGCTAAGCAGGTAGAGGCCTTTCAACAATTGTCCCCTACATACGGCGTAGTCTACACCGATGCCGAGTTGATTGACGAACAATCTGTTCATTTGGGGTACTTTTACAGTAGAACCGCCAATGGCCACCCGCAGCCTGCGCCTGCGCAAGGCGAGGTATTCTCAGAGGTATTAGGGCGTTACTTCATTTGCCCGCCCACCATGATGATGCGCCGGCAGGCGTTGGAAGAGTTGAAGGGCTATGATCCCGAGCTGGCTTATGAAGACTTTGACTTTTGGGTGAGATCTTCCCGAAACTTGCAGTACCATTTCTTGGATCAGGTTCTTTGCAAACGGCGGATGCACCCGCGTTCCCTCTCCAGGCAAGTATACCAGAAAGGCGACAAGCAACTGGCATCTACCATCAAGGTGATTCAGAAAGCCCAAAGGTTGGTCCGTACCCCGCAAGAAAAAGAAGCACTACGGGACAGAATCAGGTACGAGGCCCGGCATGCCTACTTCACCGGTAATTACCCTGAGGCTGCTCAATTGTTAACCCTGCTGAAGGAGGAACAGGGAATGACGGTTACTTACCAGGTGCTCCAGGTGCTGGCGCAGAAACGGGTGCCGCTGCAATTCCTGCGGAAGTGGTATCACCACTGGAAGTACGGCAATACCGTTGCATGAAATTCTGGATCAACTGCGTGAACACCCTATCGGTACCCAGGCCTGACCCGCTTTGGATGGAGCCAGTGTTCAGGACGGCATGCTTGTTTGAAAGCTCTGTCAGGGTGATTTCTCCGCCGCCCGAGCCATTCCAGGTAGGATCTCCGGCCACGTAAGTGTGAGGGACCGTGGCTTCGGTTTTGTTCAGGCCTTTGGCGATGACCACGGTTTGGGCAGGAGAACTCCAGGTGGTTTTGTCGGTTTCATCCCCGCAGATGGGCAAGCCATCTAACCCATGTTCCCCAAAGAGATCGCCTTCTTTTGTTTCTGTGCCCTCAAAAAGCCAATGGAAAGGAGCCAGTACCTTGTACGGAGCGAAAGTGCCTATGCCCGGTTCAGAGAAGTGGGCCCCCAATAATTGCGCCTCCGGGTGGGGAGTATGGCGCCAGAGGCAACCTCGTTTTGCCTCATTTTGGAAAAAAGAGCCGTTTTTCCGGCATTCCAATTGGGTGAAATTCTGGTGGCAGCGCACTTGCCAATACACCTGGTTGCCTCCCAACGCTAGCAATGATTTTTGTTTCTGAAACACCAGTTCCCGCAGGGCCTGGTACATTTTGTCAGAGAAGTACTCAGCGTGGTAAGCCAGTACCAGCACCTCGTACTCTTGGAAAAGTTCTGGGTGCGCCTCCAGGTAAAAATCAGGGTAAAGGTCTGCCTGGTGGTGCCGGGAAAACCACTGAAAAATGTTGGCTTCTATCTGTAGGTTATGCTGATAAGAGGTTGTGCATTGATAGGAGAGGGCCGTGTTGGGCCGCAACGCCGAGGCAAAAGGCACATACCCGTCAAAGATGGCATTCCGGTACAGAGACTGACCGCCGTAGGCATTGTAGGCCAACCAAGTAGTCATCGGAGCAAGAACGGCAACTTTGCTTCCGGAAACAGGAGAACCCACCAGAAAATGGATTTCAGAGGTTTGCTCCAGGGCACGGCTTGAGAGCAACGCCCGGTAATACCCTGCAGGACTTTCCGGAGCCAGTGCGTAGTGCCAGCCAACCGCCCAATGGCAGCCACTCTGAGCCTCATCTATGGTTTCTTCCTGAGGTAGTTCGTCAAAGGAATGGATAGCCAGGTCTTCCCATTTGCCATGTGCCACGTAACGCTGCACCAGGAGCTGGTTCTGGGGCTGAAGGGCTTTGAGGTGGAACGAGACAGTTTCCCCGGGTTTATAGTACAGTTTGTTGGTGTAGCCTTCCAATGGTTGGGGCACCATGTCGGGGGTGACTTCATCAACGGTGAAGGTGGGTCTGGTTCTGAGTCGCCAGAGAAGGTGTTTCAGCGGACCCACGGTTTTAAGCAGAATTGGCAAAAGCGCCGGGAAAACGTGGCTAACTCTTCTAGCTAACCTCATGTGGCTCTGGTGAGGCTACAAAAATCACTTCTTTCTGGCCCAAGCCTAGCCGCGCCTGATCTTCGGGGGCAAAGGTTTGGGCGTACTCCACGGCTTCCACCTTAAAGCCTTCAGCTGCTACCCGCTGGGCAAAATCCTGCCCGTAGTTCCGGTAGCGGTCGGCCTGGCCGTAGGCCTGCAGGCGCTGCTGGGGAGTAACGGCATCGGGCTTTTCCAGGGTAGCGGCAGATAAAGTGAGCCGGGCTTGCAGCAGAAGCCTACCTGTGGGTTTTAATACTCGCCTGAGTTCACGCAGCGCTTTTTGGTCATCTGGCACGTGGGCCAGCACATGAGAGCAAAGGATGAGGTCAAACGTCGCATCGGGGTAGGGCAGGGCCTGGATGTCCACGTGGTCCATGGCTACGGGTGAGGTAAGATCGGCGCTGCGGTATTTCAGGTTCAACAATCTTTTCAGGCGCTGCTGCAAAATAGGTTCGGGGGCCATGTGCAGTACTTCCAACGGGCGTTCCGCAATGCTAACCTGCTCCTGTAAGTAAAGCCACAAGAGCCGGTGCCGCTCTACGGTGTGGCAGCGGGGGCAAAGGGCCTGCGGCCGGCGCTCTGAGCCAAACGGCAGAAACGTTCTGAAAGAGCCTTCGCAGAGAGGGCAATACACCTTGTTGCCCAGATACAGCCAGCTTCTGGAAAGCCAGAACAGCTTCCGTAAAGAGAGCCGGGTGTGGGCCGGAAGGATTTTCTTCAGCAAAAGCAAAGACATAGAGGCAGGCAAGGTCTGTCCAAAGATAAAAATTACTGGTTGTTTTTCTAAGTGCCGGCAAATACTGACACCCTGCCCGCCGATTTACGTAGGGATAATTCTACTAATAGGTGTTGAGGAGACAGTTGGTTCACCACTCGGGAACGCATCTGTCGGGCATTCTGCGCGAAAAGTGATATATTTGTTCTTCCATATCTAACAGACATATGATTGAAAAGGCCATACACACCCGTACCGAGGTGATGAAATACTTAGAGAACTTCCTGGATAAAGCTCTTCCGGAGTTCCTAAAATCTGTGGAGGATAGCTGGCAACCCGCCGATTTCTTGCCAGATGCTCGCCTGGACTCGTTTTTTGACGAGCTGCGTGATCTGCGGGAGCGTGCCCGCGAGCTTTCTTATGACTTGCTGGCCGTCTTGATTGGCGACACCATCACGGAGGAGGCCCTGCCTACCTACGAGAGCTGGATCATGAGCATCAAGGATGTGAACCGCGACCCAGACTCTTCCTGGATGAAATGGAACCGCGGCTGGACCTCTGAGGAAAACCGCCACGGCGATCTGCTCAATCGTTATCTGTACCTGACCGGCCGCATTGACATGCGCCAGATGGAGGCGTCTACCCAGTACCTGATCGCCGACGGCATGGACATTCAGACCGATGACGACCCGTACCGCAGCTTTGTGTACACCTCGTTCCAGGAAACGGCTACCAACGTATCGCACCGCCGGGTGGGCGCTTTGGCCAAGAAAGCCGGCGAAACCACGTTGTCCCGGATCTGTAACTACATCGCCGCCGACGAAGGACGCCACGCCAAGGCGTACAAAACCTTTGTGAAGAAAATCTTTGAGGTAGACCCGTCTGAGATGATGATCGCCTTTGAAGACATGATGCGCAAAAAGATTGTGATGCCGGCGCACTACCTGCGCGAACTGGGCATTGACCAGGGGCAGACCTTCGGGCATTTCACAGACGCCGCCCAGCGTATTGGGGTGTACACCTCCTCAGACTACGTGGAAATTATGGAAACCCTCATCAGAGAGTGGAAAATCTCCAGCATCACTGGGCTGAACGAAGCTGGTGAGCGCGCCCGTGACTACTTAATGGCCTTGCCAAACCGTTTGCGCCGCGTGGCAGAACGCCTGCGCGTACCAGAACTGCAGTACAAGTTCAAGTGGATTGACAGCTAAGAAACGCCATTTCTGGCCTCTTTTCAGGAAAATAAAACAAAAACGCCCTGCAGAAATCTGTAGGGCGTTTTGCTTCCAACTTCACCATTTATGTAAGAACGGCAGGTGCTACCAGTGGTTTTAAGAATAGGAATTTAATTGGTTCCCACCACTTGTACTCCTTTCCAGAAAGCAATAAACCCTTCAATTCTCTTCGCTTTCTCTTGGGGGTGAGGGTAAGTCCAGGCAGCATCTGGGTTCTCAAAATGCCCAACCTGTACTGAATAATAAGAGGCTTCTCCTTTCCAGGGGCACATAGAATGCCTGCTGCTGGGCTTAAAGAACTCCCAGTTCAAAGAAGACGGCGGAAAATAGTGGTTCCCTTCAACTTCAATGGTCGTTTCACTCTCCGCTAGAACTGTATTTCTCCAAATGGCACGCATACTGGTAAGTAATTTGTATTTTTATTATAAATTGATAGGATTAATTATTCTTGTTTACTCGTTTACGGATAGAAGGTTACCTTTCATAAGAACATTTGCGTTTACACGTTGTTAAAGGAATAGACAATTAAAGCCCATGGCAGCCGGATATAGATTCACCAATTTTGTACCGGAGGAGCCCCAAGACAAGGGGTTTGAGTCTTTGCTCAAGATTTTCCTCCAATTGATTACCCTTACCTCCGGAGACGTAGCCGAAGCCATGTCCTGGATGAGCGAGCTGGACAAGCGCTACAAGCTCACCGATGACTCCTATGGCTTAGGAGACTTCTTCGAGGACCTGAAAAAGAACGGGTACATAGACGACAAAGGCCCAGACGGGCAATTCAAGCTGCAAGCCAAAGGTGAGCAGAAAATCAGGAAAGACGCGCTGGAAGAAATCTTCGGGAAACTGAAGAAAGGCGGCAAAGGCAACCACACCACGCCTAAAACCGGCATTGGGGATGAGCCCTCCGCTGACCGCCGCGAGTTCCAGTTCGGAGATGCGCTGGAGCAGATTGAATTGACTGAGTCCATCCGCAACGCGCAGGTACACCACGGCCTGGAAGATGACTTTTTCCTCACCGAAAGGGATCTGGAGGTAACCGAGCGCGAGCACAAAAGCCTTACCAGCACCGTGCTCATGATTGACATCTCGCACTCCATGATTCTGTACGGCGAAGACCGCATCACGCCCGCCAAAAAAGTAGCCATGGCCCTGGCCGAGCTGGTCAAGATCAAGTACCCCAAAGACAACCTGGACATTATTGTGTTTGGGAACGATGCCTGGCAGATCAGCGTGAAAGACCTGCCGTACCTCATGGTAGGGCCGTACCACACCAACACCGTAGCCGGTCTGGAACTGGCCATGGATTTGCTGCGCCGCCGCAAAACCGCCAACAAACAGATTTTCATGATCACCGACGGGAAGCCAACGTGCCTGAAAGAAGGCCTGAAATACTACAAGAACAGTTTCGGGCTGGACAGAAAGGTGGTCAATAAGACCCTGAACCTGGCCGCCCAGTGCCGCCGCTTAGGTATTCCTATTACCACGTTCATGATTGCCTCAGACCCGTATCTGCAGCAGTTTGTGGAGGAGTTTACCCAGGTGAACAACGGACAGGCCTACTACAGCAGCCTGAAAGGATTGGGGAACCTGGTGTTCCGGGACTACGGCCGAAACAAAAAGAAGCGGTTCTAGTTAACTAGAAAGCCTGTGTTTCGGGGCTGTTTTCTCAAAAGCGAGTTCAAAACGGACTTTGGGGCTTATCGCTTGGAGCCAGATTCCAGTTCTCGCTTGCGCAGCAGGTTGCCTACGGTTCCCAGGACAATACAGACGCCCATCAGACTGTAAAAGAGGGACTGATCAATCATGTGGGTGATGCGCAGGAAAGCGCCTGTAATGGCAAGGACAGTGGCTCCAAAATAGGCAAGAGAGGAACGTTTCATGTGTGTTAAGTAAACGTAAGATTTGATTTGAATGCGTTTCAGGGCTGTTTTATGAGAAATAGGCGCGAAACAGAAAAGGCTATTACGCAGGTTTTCTGTGCTGAACAAGGTAAGAGACAAGGCTGAGCGCACCTCCTGTCATGATGAGAAACAACGCTAGATACGCAGGAGCAGCCTTAAACAGGCACAGACCAAGACCCAGGAATACCAGCAAACGAGCCAGTACCATAAGCCAAACCGAAGACCTGAGAACGCGCATACCAAGTTTATTTTTGTTTTCTTCAAGGTACTCATTTTAACTTAAAACAAATTCACCACTAGACATCAACCAGATGCTTTATTCAGATATACCGGCAGAACAACTGCAAAAAATCAAGACCCTTGGCCAACTGAAGGCCGCCGGCTATGAGCCGCGTTCTGTGAAAGAAGAATTACGCGCCAACCTCATCCAGAAGCTGAGCAGCGGCGAGGAGGTGTTCCCGGGCATTTACGGCTACGAGGAAACCGTGATCCCAGACCTGCAACGCGCCATCCTGAGCCGGCACCACATCAACCTGCTGGGCTTGCGCGGTCAGGCTAAAACCCGCATTGCCCGCCTTATGGTGCAGTTGCTGGACGAGTACGTGCCCGTAGTGGCCGGCTCTGAGCTGAACGATGACCCCTTGCAGCCGCTTTCCCGCTATGCCCTGGACCAGATTGCCCACCACGGCGATGACACGCCCATTGCCTGGATTCACCGGGACGAGCGATACACCGAGAAACTGGCCACCCCAGACGTATCAGTTGCAGACCTGATTGGCGATGCCGATCCTATCAAAGCCGCCACGTTGAAACTGCCTTACTCAGACGAGCGCGTGATCCACTTCGGGTTGATCCCGAGGGCCCACCGTGGTATTTTCGTGATCAACGAGCTACCCGATCTGCAGGCCCGTATCCAGGTATCCTTGTTCAACATTCTGCAGGAAGGCGATATCCAGATCAGGGGTTTCAAAATCAGGTTGCCGCTGGATATCCAGTTTGTGTTCACGGCCAACCCAGAGGACTACACCAACCGTGGTTCTATTGTGACGCCGCTCAAAGACCGGATAGATAGCCAGATTATCACGCACTATCCTAAGAACATTGAGATTGGGAAGCGTATCACCAAGCAGGAGGCGCGTATCACTTCGGCGCAGAAAGACCGCGTGAAAGGCCATGAACTCATCCATGACCTGGTAGAGCAGATTGCCTTTGAAGCCCGCGAAAGCGAGTACGTGGATGCCAAGTCCGGCGTATCGGCTCGTTTGACCATCTCCGCGTACGAAAGCGTGATCAGCGCCGCCGAAAGACGCGTGCTGCTGAACGCTGAGCCCAAATCGCACATCCGCATCGCGGATTTTTTGGCGGCGGTTCCGGCCGTGACGGGTAAAGTGGAACTGGTGTACGAGGGCGAGCAGGAGGGAGCCGGCGGCGTGGCTTATCGCCTCATGGGCAAAGCCATCCGCACGCAGTTCCTCAACTACTTCCCGGACCCCGATAAGTTCAAGAAGCAGAAAGACAAAGACCCGTACAAGAAAGTGACGGCGTGGTTCTCAGACGGCCACACCCTGGACCTGCTCAACGATGCCTCCGATGCCGAGTACAAGCGTGTGCTGAACCAGGTGCCGGGCCTTTCAGACGTGGTGAACAAATACCAGCCTACGCCCCAAAGCGAGGCCGAGCACCTCTTCTGGATGGAGTTCTGTCTGCACGGCTTAGCCGAGTACAGCCTCATTTCCCGCAACCGTCTCACCGCGGGGCTGCAGTTCAAAGACCTGCTCAGCAGCATGTTCTCCGGCGGCAGCTTCAGTCTGGATGACGATGATGATGAGGAAGACAACCGCCGTTATTAGGCTGTTTTCCGTACACCAGCCCTAAAACGAAAGTTAAAGGCCCGGACCAACCTTGGTTCGGGCCTTTAACTTTTAAGCGGCGTAGAGAGTACAAACCATACCCGTTTGTTTCACGCTAAGCCTATTCTATGCCCCATTTCATAGCAACTCTGCTGCCCCTGCTGGGACTCATGGTAGTTCATGTGTTCGGTTACCGATTGAAGTTCCTGGAAGGGGTGCCGCGGAGCGTTTGGTTGTCTGGGGCGGGAGGTGTTTCGGTGGCGTATGTGATTCTGCACCTGCTGCCCGAACTGCAGGAAGGGCAGGGCCACGTGGAACGGGCGGCCGAGAGCGGAGGCCTGTATTTCCTGAAACACCACATGTACCTCATGACCTTGGTGGGGCTGGTGGTGTTTTACGGCATAGAGCGGATGGCCGTCACTTCCCGCCGGGGTGGCAAAGGCACCGAAGACAGCACCCCGCCTTCGGTGTTCTGGATTCACATCGGGTCTTTCGCGCTGTACAATGCCCTCATTGGGTATCTGCTGCACAAACGCGAAGAACAGGATGCCGAGGAGCTCTTGTTTTACTGGGTAGCCATGGCACTTCATTTCCTGGTCAACGATTTCGGACTGCGCGAGCACCACAAAGAACGCTACCAGGCGGCCGGCCGATGGTACCTGATCATCGCCCTGGGTCTGGGTTGGACTTTAGGATTACTGGTAGAATTCTCAGAGGCAGCCACGGCACTTCTGCAGGCCTTTCTGGCCGGTGGCATTGTGCTGAACGTGCTCAAAGAAGAACTGCCCGAGGAGCGCGAAAGCAGGTTTTCTGCTTTTCTGGTAGGAACGGCGGTGTACGCGTTTGTACTGCTTTTGCTCTGATTTCCTGAAAACACCCGCAAATCACCCTAGCCTCAATAACCACTCCAGGGTACGCCCGTACTTCTGAAAGGCTCAGCCTGGAGTTTGGAGTTTTCACCTAAGAATAAACAGCATGCCAGTTTGGTTACAAGCTACTTTGTGGGGCTTTTTGGGCGGCGCAGCCTTGCTCATCGGCTCGGCGATTGGGTATTATGCGAAAGTATCGGCGAGGGTGGCCTCCAGCGTAATGGCTTTTGGGGCGGGCGTGCTGATCTCGGCGCTGGCCTTTGACCTGATGGAGGAGGCTTTCTCAGAAGGAGGGTTTTGGGCTACGGCCATCGGATTTCTGGTGGGCGCTGTGGTGTATACCGGTGCCAACTGGTTTCTCAAAACGCAGGGAGCCCATAACCGCAAACGGTCCGGCGATCAGCAGGCCACCGAGGCCGAAGACGAAGGGAGCGGTCTGGCGTTGGCCATTGGCGCGCTCATTGACGGCGTACCGGAGTCTATCGCCATCGGTATCAGCATGATCTCGGGAAGTAAGGTGAGCTTTGCGGTGGTAGCGGCGGTGTTCCTGTCCAACGTGCCCGAAGGCCTGTCCAGCGCGGTGGGGATGAAAAAGGCCAACCGGAGCAAGGCCTATATTTTTGGCGTGTGGGGCGGTATTGCGCTCATCTCCGGGGTGGCGGCGTTGCTGGGTTACACCGTTTTCAGCGGACTTTCCCCCGAAGTGATTGCGGCTACCACAGCCCTGGCCGCCGGGGCCATCCTGGCCATGATCTCAGATACCATGATTCCCGAGGCGGCGGAGGTAACCCATGAACTCACGGGCCTCATTACGGTACTGGGCTTCTTAACGGCCTTTCTGCTCAGCCATTTGGGCGGGTAAAAAAAGAACTCCGTTTTGCAGCTGTTTTCAAAAAAGCAGCCGCAAAACGGAGTCTTAATTGCTGATTGTTGATTGCTCATTGTTTTAACAATCAGCAATCAACAATCAGCAATATTACGCCTCGTTCACCACGATTTTCTCAATGCGGTCACCGGCGCGGATGTCATCAATCACGTCCAGGCCTTCTACCACTTTCCCGAAGCAGGTGTGGTTGCGGTCCAGGTGCGCGGTGTTGTTGCGGCTGTGGCAGATGAAGAACTGTGAACCGCCGGTGTTACGGCCAGCGTGCGCCATAGACAGCACGCCACGGTCGTGGTACTGGTTTCCGCCGGTTAGTTCGCAGTCAATTTTGTAGCCGGGTCCGCCGGTGCCGGGCATGCCTTTGGCGCCTTCGCGAGAGTTAGGGCAACCGCCCTGGATCACGAAATCAGGGATCACACGGTGAAACGTAAGACCGTCATAGAAGCCTTCCTTGGCTAGTTTAGTGAAGTTCTCAACGGTTTTAGGAGCGTCTTTCTCGTAGAATTCTACTTTCATCACGCCCTTCTGGGTATGGATTTCTGCGGTTTTCATAGATGATTTTTGTGCTGTTTGTTTGAGTTCCTGGGCTGCGTTCATGTACAAGTAGGCAGCGCAGCAACAGTTTCTGCTGCAAAGGTACGTATTTTTTACACCTTAGTAGGAGGTTGGGTTTACTTCCTGTTTTGCCGCTGTTTCTGGGAAAACAAAGCCAAAACGCCGGTCACGTACGGCCGGAAGAAATTGATCAGGTGGTTCAGGAATATCATCTTCTGTTGAATTATGCCTTTGGGCCCGGCAGGAATCTGTAAATTGCCGGCATGGAGTACCTCGCCTTATTTGACCAAGATAACCAACCTTTAGGAAAAGTTCTGCCTCGCCGCGAAGTGCACGTCCTGGGCCACTGGCACCGGACTTCCCAGATTTACGTGCTCCATCCGCAACATGGTTATCTCTGCCACCAGCGCAGCGCCTTGAAAGATCTGTTCCCGTCGCTGTGGGATATCAGCATTGGGGGGCACCTTGCGCCGGAGGAGACGTATGAGACGTGCGCTTTGCGGGAGTTGTCTGAGGAATTAGGGATTGAAGTACAGCCCGATAGATTGGAGTTTGTAGCGGTGGTATCGGTAGACGGGAAAGACGAGCGGGCTCAGTTGCTGGACCGGGAGCACGCCGGCATTTTCCTGTACAAAACAGAGTTGGAGGTAACTGGATTCAATATTCAGCAGGAGGAACTGGTAGAAGTGGAGTACATCCCTGTAAAGCAATTACAGCAGGATTTGCAGAACTCAAACCCCAGCAGGGCTTACATTCCAATGCAGCAGCATTACGCTGAGATTCTCTCTTTGTTGGAGCAATACCAGCAGAAGGAAGCGAATTAGACCAGAAACGCATCTACGCCGTGGCTGGAAAGCAACTCCAGTTGCTGGGTAATGAGGGCGTTCAACTCTATTCTGTGCTGCGGATACTGCGCCCAGAAACTGGAACTGACTTTTCTGGTAGCCTGCAGGAGATCGCCTTGGTGAGAATCGCCCTGGGCCAGGATGTTCTCCTTGAGCTTCTCAATGGCGAAAGGGATCAGGTACCGCAGACCAATTCCCTGGCTGATCATCAGCCGAAGGTCCTCTATCTTGAATTTGGCCAACGGAAGTTTGCGCAGGGCATGACAGCGGGTAAGCAGATCGCTGTCATTCTCGGGTCGGCTCCATTTGTGCTTCTCCAGGGTTTCCAAGCTTTTGTTTAGCCAAGTTGTTTCCATAAGTAAACGTGGAAAGAAATGAAGTTGTAAGGCTAATTTGGCGAAAATGGCTTCAAAACGCCATTACCGATGGGTGTCTTCGTCTTGCAGCAGGCTAAGATAACTCTCGTAACGGGGCAATGCAATCTTTCCTTTTTTTACAGCCTCCTGCACGGCGCAGCCGGGTTCGTTTACGTGTACGCAGTTGTGGAAACGGCATTTGTTCAGGCGTTCACGCATCTCGGGGAAGTAGTGAGCAATTTCCTCGCGCTTCATCTCCACCACGCCCAGTTCTTTTATGCCGGGCGTGTCAATGAGGTACGTGCCGGGCGCCACTTCAAACATCTCCGCGAAGGTGGTGGTGTGCACGCCTTTGTCTGAGAACGCTGAGATCTCGGAGGTTTTCAGATCCAGGTCCGGTACCAGGACGTTCACTAACGTACTTTTCCCCACGCCGGAGTGACCCGAGAAAAGCGTCACTTTATCGGCCAGCAAGCTTTGCACCTGGTCCAATCCTTCGCCAGTGTGCGCCGAGAGGGCGTAGCACGGGTACCCGATCTGCTCATACAACTGCGCTACCTGTTTCAGGTAACCCAGGGCTTCCTCATCGTACAAATCAATCTTGTTGAAGAGCAGCGTGGCCGGAATGTCATACGCCTCGGCGGTGACCAGAAACCGGTCGATAAACCCGAACGAGGTACGTGGCGACACCAAGGTGACCACCAGAAACGCCTGGTCCAGGTTGGAGGCCACAATGTGAGCGTGGTGCGCCTTGTGCGTGGATTTCCGGATGATGTAGTTGCGGCGCGGCGTGATCTCAGTGATGACCGCCTGCTGCTCGCCGCCCTCGGGTTCCAGCGTCACTTCATCGCCCACGGCAATGGGGTTGCTTACTTTTAAGCCCTTGTTTTTGAATTTACCGCGCAAACGGCATTTGTACAGCTGCCCGTCTGCGTGCGAGCGTACCAAATACCAGGAGCCGGTTGATTTTACTACTGTGCCTTTCATGCTTGGGGCGAAGGTAACCAATATTCCAACGAAGTTAAGATACGCTCCGTAGCCCCAGCCTGTTTTTGTAGATACGCCCGCGTCGCCGATTTGATTTTCTCCCGCTTGGCCGGGTTCTGGTGCAGCTCAGTGAACGTTTTGGTCAATTCCTGGGTAGAACGTACCGAAAACGCCACGCCCGCCTCTATCAAGTCCTGCGCCTCCTGGAACTTGGCATACTTAGGCCCAAAGAAAATAGGCGGACCAAATGCAGCAGGTTCCAGCGTGTTGTGCAACCCTTTCCCGAAAGCCCCGCCCACGTAAACATAATCACTGTACTGGTAGAGGCTGGAGAGCATACCAATGTTATCAATGAGCAGAATGCGGTACTTGGCAACCGTAGCAGCATCTGCCTGGGAGTAGCGAATGGCTTGGCCGGGGAACTGCGTTTCTATTTCGCTCAGCTCTTTGTCTTTGATTTCGTGCGGCGCCAGAATGTACTTGAGCGTGGGCAGCTGTTCCTGCATGAAGGGGAGCAGCACCTCCAAGTCCTCGGGCCAGCTGCTGCCTATGACCATCATGGGAGCATTGGCTTTGAAGGCCTGCGCAATGGGAATCTGCTTCGCGTTTTGGGCGTTCTGCAGCACGCGGTCCACGCGGGTATCGCCGGCCAGGCTCACGTTGGTGAAGTTGATACCAACCAGCAGCTCCGCCGATTCCTGATTCTGCGTATAAATGTGCGTGAAGCGTTCCAGAATGCGCCGGTAGAACGCTCCATTTTTCCTGAAGTAAATCTGGTTAGGCCGGAAAATGGCCGAGATGGAAAACAGCGGAATGTTCTGTTGGCGCAGCGCACGGGTGTAATGGTGCCAGAACTCGTATTTTACAAAGACCGCCAGCTTGGGTTGCACCAGCGAGACAAAACGTTGGGCGTTCTCCTTGGTGTCCAGCGGCAGGTAGAAGATGTAATCGGCGTGGGCGTAGTTTTTCCGGACTTCGTAGCCCGAAGGCGAGAAAAACGTCACCAGAATCTTATAGGCAGGAAAACGCTGCTTGAAGGCTTCTATCAACGGACGGCCCTGCTCAAACTCCCCCAGACTGGCGCAGTGGAACCACGCCACGGGGGCGGTGTTGCCCTCCATTTTCCGGCCGATTTCCTCAAAAACCTCTTTCCGTCCATTCACCCACTGGGCGGCTTTAGGTAGAAATGGAGCCGCCAGGCGTACTCCCAATCCGTAGGCCCTTACCCCAACTTCGTACAGAATCTTTGACATCTTTTACCGGGTTAAATCTGGTGCTAACGTGGAACGCAGGGCAGCTAAGCCAATAAGAGCGGGCTGCCGATGCCGTAAAGATACGGCGGAAACTCAAGGTTGAGGCAGGAGCAACGTTATTTAACCTTGTTGTCACTCCTAACGCTATCGTTTCAGGCACGTGCAACCAACTTATTTTCGGCCTCCTTTCTGAAAAACAGCCCCAGAACAGAAGCCAAGCAAGGGCCAGAATCAGCCTCTCTGTTTCTGACCTGGTTTCGGGAAAAGGGCATGAAAAAAGCCCCCGCTGAGGGCGGAGGCTTTCTGGTTCATATACCGGGGAGGCTTAGTGTTTCGCCAGGTAGTTGGAAACTCCCTCGTGGGTAGCTTGCATGGCTTCTTTGCCTTCTTCCCAGTTGGCAGGGCAAACTTCGCCTTTCTCTTCAAAGTACTGCAGGGCGTCTACCATGCGCAGGGCTTCGTCAATGCTGCGGCCCAGTGGCATGTCGTTCACTACCTGGTGACG
The DNA here is from genome assembly GCF_017355955.1 of Sabulibacter ruber. Lineage (GTDB taxonomy): Bacteria > Bacteroidota > Bacteroidia > Cytophagales > Hymenobacteraceae > Nibribacter > Nibribacter ruber_A. Next base: position 101,088 of record NZ_JAFFID010000005.1, read on the forward strand.
TACCACACCTTCTTTGTCGATCAGGAACAGACCGCGGTAAGCAACTGGCTCACCCACGAAGATCAGTTCACCGGCCTCGTTGTAGTCATAGTGACCAGCCAGCACGTCGTAGTTCGCAGAGATGGTTTTAGCAGCATCAGCTACCAGCGGATAGGTTACGCCTTCAATACCGCCTTTGTCGCGAGGGGTGTTCAACCAAGCCCAGTGCGACTGGTGGGTGTCAGTAGAGCAACCTACCACGGCCACCCCTTTGCGGGTGAACTCTTCCAGACGGTCCTGGAACGCGATGATTTCAGTAGGACACACAAAGGTGAAGTCCATTGGGTAGAAGAAGAACAGCACGTGCTGCTTTCCTACGTATTGGTCTAGAGAGAAATCCTCTACAAATTCTAGATCTGCTACCGCAGTAGCTTTGAAAGAAGGTGCTTTTTTACCTACTAAAACTGCCATGTTTACTTAAATAAAATTTAAAGTGTTGTCAGAAAAAGCGTTATGGTCCATTTGAACCATCTCCGATTTTGCGAGTGCAAAGGTACGGCACCACTGCTTACCCTGCAATAAAGAAAAAATATGAGTGCAGCGTTGGCAAACTGCCCGTGGTTTCCTCTATGAAAGCAAGGTGTGTACCTAAAGGTTTGAGTTTCGTTGGTTCTCTCACTGAACTAACCCTGTTTTAGGCCCAGTTTCGGGAAAACAGCCCCAAAACGATGCCGGTAGACAAAGAGTCAAGAGCGTAGAAGCCTCAATGCGGAAAGTCTTCGGTGGGGCGGCACACAAACTGGAAAGTGTTTCGGCTGCGCTGCTCCAGCAGAATTTCTTTTCCGTTGGTGAGTTTCTCCAGGCTGGGCTGATCGTAGTTCTTGATGGTGAACAGGTGCAGCGGTTGGTTGTAGAGGATCACGAACTCATCGGCCAGGTGAGTTTTTAAGGCTTCCAGTCGGTCGTCGTCGGTGTCCACGCAGGTGGAGAAAGAAATGGCCGAGTTCTGCATCATGTTGATCTTAAGCCGGTGCTGGCTGAGGGCCTGGAAGATGCTGCTCAGGTGCTGCTCAGAGATAAACCCGAAATCTTTGGTATGAAAGGAAAGCAGACTTTGGTTCTGTTTCAGGATGAAGGACGGCGCAATGCGGTCGTGCTGGCAGTTCCAGATCACGGTGCCGGGCTCCTGCGGGTGCAGAAAGGATTTCACGTACAGCGGAATGCACTTTTTGGCCAGTGGCTGCACGGTTTTAGGGTGAATGACCGAGGCCCCGTAATACGCCATCTCAATGGCTTCCTGGTAGGCAATTTCCTCGTAACGTATGGTGTCCTGGAACAGTTTGGGATCAGCGTTCAGCAGGCCGGGCACGTCTTTCCAGATGGTGAGCGACTGCGCCTGCAAACAATACGCGAAAATGGCAGCGCTGTAGTCTGAGCCTTCACGGCCCAGCGTGGTGGTTTCGCCTTGGGCGGTTGCGCCAATGAACCCTTGGGTAATGATGGGCTTCTCCTGTAGAATAGAGGGAATGTGCTGGCTGATCTGCTGCTCGGTCCAGGCCCAGTCAATACGGCCTTCGCGCCAGGTGTCATCGGTGCGCAGGTAGTCACGGCAATCTAGCCAGTGGTTATGGTAACCCTGGCTGCACAGGTAATAATGCAAAATCTGGCTGGAGAGCAACTCCCCCCGGCTGATGATCTGGTCATATTGCCGGTCAAAGTCCTGTGAAACCACCTCTTTCAAAAGTCGCTCTAAATCACTATATTGTTGCTGAAGGGCAGCATACACCGGATGATCTTCCTCCGGAAACAACTCCTTTACAATGCCCCCGTGGTAGTCCTTTATCTCTTGTAAAGTGCCGGAGTAGTCTTGGTTCCGGTACGCTTCTTTGAATACTTTTTCCAGTGCATTGGTGGTTTTTCCCATAGCAGAAACCACCACCAACGGTTTTTCACTACTGTCTAACCCAGAGAGGATATGAAAGATATTCCTGAAAGCTGCCGCATCTTTCACAGATGCTCCTCCAAATTTAAAAACTGTCATTTGTGAGTAGGTATTTTGATGTTTTGTTAATGATGGTGGTTTTTATTAGGTCTAAATTATTAAGTTTGTAAATAATTCATTCCGTTTATCTTTATTCTACCCATTTATCTACCTAATCCTATGACACTAAAAGAAAACCTGGCCTTACCAGTAGGCACCACCCTGGACCGTTTTATCATGCGGAAACAAGAGGATTTTCCGTTTGCCACTGGTGAATTATCTCAGTTGCTCCGCGACATCGCGTTGGCTGCGAAGATTGTGAACCGTGCCATCAATCATGCCGGCCTGACCGACATTGGAGGTGCGTACGGGAAACAGAACGTGCAAGGCGAAGACCAGCAGAAATTGGATGTGGTGGCAAATATCAGGTTCATACGGGCATTAAGGAATGGGGGAGAAGTGTGTGCCATCATTTCAGAGGAGGAAGATGAAATGATCTTGACCGGCAACAACAAAGGTAAATACATTGTGGCCATTGATCCGCTGGATGGTTCCTCTAATATTGATGTAAACGTATCCATCGGGACCATTTTCTCTATTTACCGCCGCATATCAGAGCAGGGCACAGAACCTACCCTGGAAGACTGCTTCCAGCGAGGCACCGAGCAGGTAGCGGCTGGGTACATTATCTACGGCTCCAGCACCATGCTGGTGTATACCACCGGTAACGGCGTGAATGGATTTACCTATGAAACCTCGCTGGGGGAATTCTTTTTGTCACATCCCAATATCACCATTCCGCAGAACGGCAGCATCTACTCAGTGAACGAAGGTGGTTTCAACCATTTCCCCGAGGGGATCAAGCACTACGTGGAGCTTTGCCGCGTGCGCAACTATGCCGCCCGCTATATTGGCTCTTTGGTAGCCGATTTCCACCGGAACCTCATGAAGGGCGGGATCTACATGTACCCGAACACCCTGAAATCGCCGGGCGGAAAACTGAGACTGTTGTATGAGTGCAACGCCCTGTCTTTTATTGTAGAGCAAGCCGGCGGGAAAGCCTCTGACGGAAGAAACCGCATTCTGGAGCTGCAGCCTTCTGACCTGCACCAGCGCTGCACCTTCTACATCGGCTCCAAAGAAATGGTAGACGAGGTAGAATCTTTGTTGGTAGCCAGAGAAAGAACCAGCAGAAGAACTGCCCTCTTAATGGAAGAATAGAATAACCCTGAATAAAAAGAGAAGGCCCTTGTTCATTGAACAAGGGCCTTCTCTTTTTATCTTAATAACAATTACTCGGCAGACTCAGCAGGGGCGTCTTTCTCCTCCGTTGCCGGAGTTGCCTCAGTGGCTTCTGCTTGGGTGTAAGGCACAAACTGGTTCACCAGTTGGTACCACTGCACCAGTTTCTTCATGTCTGATGCATATACGCGGTCCTCGTCATAATCTGGAAGAACCGATTCCACGAACGAAGCTAATTCTTGGGTGCTGGATTTAGGGTTCACTGGCAAATCAGAGCCGTATTTTGTTCTGATTCTGTCAAAAACCTCCGCCAGCGGAACAGTGTGGTCTGCGTCGTTGGTGTACATGGAGATTTCCTGCAGAATAGAAACACGGTTCCGGGCCTGAGCCACGCTCCGAACTGGTTTTTCGGCAAGGCTTTCTACAATGATTCCATTGCGGGTTGGCGCTACAATCTTGTAAAGGCCCGGCATACCGGAAATGGAAGCGATATCTTTCAGGTCAAATGACATACAAATAAATGAGGTTATGTTGATTGATTAGAGTTTGAAGTTTACGGGTACGCTGTACTGTTGGCTGTACCCCGGGGCGTTGAACTTAAGCAGTTTTACCACCCGCAGTGCTTCCTGGCCGGTACCGCCGCCAAATTCTTTCAGGATCTTGGCATTGGTGATGGAGCCATCTTCCTGCAGGGTAAACCCAATGATGCACTGCCCTTGCATGCGGTTACGCTTGGCTAAAGCCGGGTACTGGATGTTGCGCTGGATGTGCGCCACCAGAGAATCCTGACCGCCGGTGTAATGCTCTGCTACCGGTAATTTACCGTTTTGCGCAGCCGCTGGTTTGCCTGTCTGTGCCTGTGAAGTGAATGCGCCTGCGGTGCAGAAAGCGAAAAAGGCGCCTACTAGAATGTGTTTTACTTTCATTTTGTAAAAATAAGCTTAAAGATGCGTTACGCTTGACGCTCCTCGTGGTACCGTTTGTTTACGTCACTTATGAACTGCAGAATCTCCTCCCGGCCTTCTTTGGTAGAAGAAGAACTCTTCATGTACATAGGTAACTCCTCCCAGGTCTCCCGCAGCGACTTCATATAGAAAGCAATGTTCGCATCAGTTTTCGTGCCAGATTGCTTATCGGTTTTCGTGAAGATAAGCACAAAGGGAACACCCATGGTTCCCAGCAGTTCCATAAATTCCAGGTCGGGCTTCTGGGGTGGGAGCCTGGAGTCAATCAGCACAAAGACGCACGCCAGGTTAGATCTGTTTTGCAGGTAGTAAATAATCATTTTCCGCCATTGCTCCCTGGACTCCTTGCTTACTTTGGCCCAGCCGTAACCCGGTAAATCCACCAGGAACCATTCATCGTTGATCAGGAAATGGTTAATGAGCTGGGTCTTGCCCGGGAACGAGGAGGTTTTGGCCAACTTGAGCCGGTTGGTAAGCATGTTGATCAGAGAAGACTTACCCACGTTTGAACGGCCAATAAACGCGTATTCTGGTAGGTCTGTCTGAGGGCACAGGTCAGCACGGGTGTTGCTGGTAATAAACTTCGCTTCTTTGATGACCATATTCACTACATACGTTTATTGATAAATACAAAGGTACCAAATAAACGCGAACCCTATTAAATTAATGGAACAGGTCAATTGTAGCGGTAAATACGCAAGAAATAGTAACCATTTAGTACGTTTTGGAGTATCGTAGGGCGAATACGGCCAGTAAATATGATTATAAAAGAAGTACCTTCCGGGGCCTAGCAGGACTAAACTAATATCTTTGTTGTAATAATTTTGATATAGAAAATTAGAATTTTACGATTTTTGAATATTATTGTAGTTCTATTTACCAGAACAGGCAGCTGAAACAAAAGTAATTATAGACCTTACACATACATATTTCTCGTTTTTGCGCTCATTAGAAGCTACTATACCTAAACCTTTACACTATGAATCACTTAGACAGGCGGTTGTTTAGAACATCTTTTTTATTTCTGACACTGTTTCTCATGGCTTCCACAGTCATGGCTCAGAGTACGCGTAAGCTTATCCGGAGTGGAGATAAATTTTTTAACCAAGCAAATTTCCGGGCGGCGCTTCCTTACTATGAGCGTGCATTGGAGCGTGATCCAAATAATGCCAAGGCAATGTATCGGGCGGGTATCAGCTTGATCGCTTTTGATAAAGAGAAAGCAAGCGAGTACATCTACAAGGCTTACAGAATGAAGCCAAAAGTGGAGAAAGACGTGCTGTACTGGCTTGGCCGCGTTGACCTGGTGAACTACGAGTTTGACAACGCCATCAAGAATGCCCAGGCTTACCAGGCCACCCTTGGCAAGCGTGACGATGAAGGAAAAGAGCAGGCTGCCTTGCTTATTCAGCACGCCCGTAACGCCAAAAGAGAAGTTGGTAACCCTAAAGATGTGTTCGTGAAGAACCTGGGACCAACGGTAAACACTCCTTACTCAGAGCACAGCCCGGTTATCTCTTCAGATGATAACTACCTACTTTTTACATCTCGTAGTGCCAGCGTAACCGGTGGTAAAGAAGCAGAAGATGGTGAGTATTTTGAGGATATCTTTGAAACCCGCCGTTTAGGTCAGGATTCATGGGAAACTCCTAAATCTTTGAGCGGCCGTTTGAACGGTACCGGTCACGACGCTTCTATCCAGTTGTTTGACAATGACACCAAATTGTTGATGTACCGCCAGGATGAAGGTGGTGATATCTTCATGACCAGCCGCGATGGTGGCGACTGGGGCCAGCCACAAAAGCTGAACAGAAACATCAACTCTAAAGGTTTTGAAAGCGATGCCTTCATCACCAGAGACGGTAGCACCCTGTACTTCTCAACCAGCCAGTTCTCTCAGAACGGTGACCTGGACATCTACTACGCTAAGCGTCAGCCAAACGGTGAGTGGGGTACACCTAAAAACTTCGGTAACGGTGTAAACACTCCTTACGATGAAGACAGCCCTTACTTCACGCCAGATGGTTTGACTATGTACTTCAGCTCACGCGGTCACAACACCATGGGTGGTTATGACATCTTCACCATGAAGTTTGACACCGTGGCCCGCCGTTGGAGCAGACCTCAGAACATGGGTTATCCAGTGAATACGCCAGATGATGATACGTACTACCGCTTAAGCCCAGATGGTTCTTACGCGTACCTGTCTTCTTACCGCATGGGTGGTTACGGCGAGAAAGATATCTACACCATCAACTACATCCGCAACGCTACGGTGCGTGGTCATGTGTACAGCCTGCGTGACTCAACTATCATCCCAGGTGTAGAGCTTGTATTCTCTGGTAAAACCGCTAACAACACCCCATTGGAGTACCGCGATGTAACCAAGCCAGATTCTGGTAACTATCAGGTAAATGTGCTTTCTGCCCGTCCGTACCAAGTAACGTTGTCTAGAGACGGCAAGACTATCGCTACTGAGCAGTATGAAGTGCCTTTGTCTTTGAGCGATACCACTGTATTTGAGAAAGATTTCTACATCGCGTTTGAAGACACCACCGGAGTTGGAGTTGGCGCTTACGCCTTTAAGCGTATCTACTATGACACTGACAAATACAACCTGCGCCCTGAGTCTATCCGGGAGTTGGATAACATTGCCAGAGTCCTGAAAGCGAACCCAACCCTGCGTATCTCCATTGACGGTCACTGCGACTCTCGTGCCTCAGATGAGTACAACATCACTCTTGGTGAGAACCGTGCGTTGGCGGCTTACAACTACCTGATTCAGCAAGGTATCCCAAGCAACCGCATGATTACCGTGAGCTACGGCGAGCGTCGTCCGGCTGCTCCAAATACTTCACCTGAGAACATGCAGTTGAACCGTAGAACTGAGTTCAACGTGATCAAACGTGCTGACGAGCAGCAATAAAAAGCGTTTCTGAGCTGTTTTTCAGAAAACTGCCCATAAAAGAGCCCCGGCCAAATGGTCGGGGCTCTTTATTTATGAGGGGGCAGAACACAACATAATGCAGAAAATGTAGTTTATCCATAGTAGCTTTGCCCTCTACAATTAAACTAGTACATGTCAGTAGTTCCATATAAAGACCAGGAAGCCGGAAAGAAAACGCAGGTGGCCCAGATGTTTAACAGCATTGCCAAACGCTATGATTTTCTGAACCACTTCCTAAGTGCGGGGGTAGACATTTACTGGCGCAAAAGGGCGGTGAAACTATTGGCGCGGGTTAAACCGCAGGTGATATTGGACATTGCTACTGGTACCGGTGATTTCGCCCTGGAAACGCTTAAACTCAAACCCAGGCAGATTGTGGGCATTGATATCTCGGAGGGCATGCTGGAGGTAGGCCGCGAGAAAATCAGCAAGCGCGGGGTAAGCAATGTGATTCAGCTGCAGTTAGGCGATTCTGAGAACATCCAGTTCCCGGACAATCATTTTGATGCCATCACCGTTGCCTTTGGGGTACGTAACTTTGAGAACCTGGAGAAAGGCCTGTCTGAGATGCTGCGGGTGTTGAAGCCCGGCGGCATGGCCGTGATCCTGGAGTTTTCTAAGCCGCAAACCTTCCCCATGAAACAAGGGTATAATTTTTACTTCAAGCATATCTTACCGGTTTTCGGGAAACTGATCTCAAAAGATAATTCCGCCTACACATACCTGCCTGAGTCTGTTCAGGCGTTTCCAGACGGAAAAGACTTTATCAGCATTTTTCAGAAAATCGGCTTTAAAAACACAGAATGGCACTCTCTTACCTTCGGCATCAGCTCCATCTACATAGGAACAAAATAATTGCCTGCCTTCTTTTGGTCCTGGCAGGATTTAGCCAGCAGGCAGCAGCGCAAGGAAAACTGAAAAGCGAAAACCTACCCGGGTACGAGTTCAAAAGACTTCGTTGGGGATTTTCTCTGGGCGTGAACCATTCCTGGTATCAGTTGGAGCATTCCGATTACTATGTACAAAGGATTGATCCAAAGTCAGAAAACTATTCACCCTATTCAGCAAATCAGAAACCGGGCATTGGTTTCAATGTGAACTTTATTACAACCTATAGGTTATCTTCTCATTTTGTGTTACGGGCACAGCCTGGAGTTGGGTATCATAGCAGGGCTGTACAGTATAAGGGTCTTCCACCTGATCCAAGAATTGGTTTTGCTGGAGGAGATACGCTGCAAGAAGTAAATACCTTCTCCGGGGAGTTCCCTATTTTGGTAAAGTATGAGGCTAAACGCCGGAAGAACACCCAAATGTATTTCATTGCGGGTGTGAAGCCCTTGTTAGCAATTGGAGGTCAGAAGAAGACCGATGATGCTTTGCAAACCCGTTCTTTTGATTTTACTATTGAGTATGGAGTGGGATTAGATATGTTCTATCCGTTCTTCAAATTTGCGCCGGAGTTACGTTACTCAAGAGGAATCAGCAATATTCATAAGCCCGCTGATAACGCTTTCAACAACAGCATTCAGCAACTCAATACCAACACCATCACCCTTTACCTCAACTTTGAATAAGCTTTTATGGCGCAGAAAATAGCATTGGTAACCGGAGCCTCGTCAGGCATTGGCTGGGCAACTGCCGTTCAACTGGTACAGAAAGGATACAAAGTCATTGCCGCCGGTCGTCGGGCCGAAAGACTTCAGGAACTGATTCAGCAGTTGGGGCAGGAGAATGTATATCCCTTGCAGTTTGACGTGCGCGACAAAGACGCGGTGCACGCCGCCATTGCCGGTTTACCCGCCGAGTGGCGCTCCATTGAGGTGCTGATTAACAACGCGGGTAATGCCCACGGGCTGGCCCCCATCCAGAGCGGAAACGTGGAAGACTGGGATGCCATGCTGGACATCAACGTGAAGGGCTTGCTCTACGTGACCAAAGAGGTGCTGCCTATCATGATTGAGCGCAAAGCGGGCCACATTGTGAACATCGGCTCCATTGCCGGGCAGGAAGTGTACGCCAACGGAAACGTGTACTGCGCCAGCAAGTTCGCTGTGGATGCTTTGTCCAAAGCCATGCGCATTGACCTGGTGCACGAAGGAGTGAAAGTCTCTGAGGTAAACCCGGGCGCCGTGGAAACCGAGTTCTCTGAGGTACGGTTCAAAGGCGACAAAGCCCGGGCCGCCAGTGTGTACCAGGGTTTCGAGCCCTTAGTCGCCGATGACATCGCCCACCTGATCTTATTCATGGTCACTCGCCCCAAGCACGTGAACATTGCCGAGGTGACCATTCTGCCCACCGCGCAGGCGGCAGCTACCGTCATCAACAAACGGTAAACTCTCCCTACAAAACAAAAAGCCTCCGTTGGTTCAAATCAGCGGAGGCTTTTTGTTTTAAAGCTGTTTTGCCTAAAAGAGGCCAAAAACATTCCTGAAAAGATTTGCGTTGCAGAACCAATAAACCCCATCGCATGGAATTCAGGAAGATTAAGGAAACGTGCCTCTACGTGCAGGATTTAGACCGCACCACCGCCTTCTACACCCAGGTGCTGGGGCTTCCCGTGATTGGGCAGGTGGCCGGCCGGCACGTGTTCTTCAGGGCAGGTACCTCGGTGCTGTTATGCTTCAACTCCCAAGTGACCCGTGAGATTAAAAACCTCCCGCCCCATTACGGAGAGGGACACTTGCATCTTGCTTTTGAGTGCGAACCAGAGGAGTACCAACCCTGGAAAGACAAACTTACCCAAGCCGGAATTTCCATTGAGCACGAGCAATCCTGGCCGCACGAGCGCAAATCCTTTTACTTCCGGGATCCCGACCAGCACCTGTTGGAGATTGTGGTGCCCGGCATCTGGGGCGATTAACCCACTCTCATTTTAAGGCTATTTTCTTGAGAACGGGCCCGAAACAGCTACAAATTTTTCTTGATTTGCTGTAGAACCTCGGGGTTGATCTCGTGCTTGCCCTCAAAGGTGATGATCTCGGGTTCCAGTCCTGCGGCCCGCACGCGGGTTAACTGCTCCTGCACTTTTTCATCGGCCACGAAAGGATCTTGGAGGCCATACACGTAGGAGAGTTTGGTGTGGGCCAGTGCTTGCCGGGCCGAGGCCATTTCCATATCCTCGGGGAACATGCCGGCCCAGAGCACCAGCCTGGTAACCGGCCATTGGGCTTGCGCCAGCCAGCGGCACACAGTGGCCCCGCCTTGCGAAAAGCCCAGCACGTGCAGTGTTGCGTTGGGAGCCTCCTGCAGCGCCGTTTCCCGCACCAGATTCAGATAAGAGACGTAATCCGAGATCTCGTGCAGGCGCTCCTCCTTCGTCATCCAGGTGGCACCTACTCGGCCTGAGACGCCTTCCAGGTAAAATCTGGAGTTCGCCTCCGGGGCCAGCACGGCGGTGTGTTCATCCACCAGTCCTTCAAAGTGCCGGATGAAATAACGCGCTAACTGGCCGTAGCCGTGGCAGACTATCCAGAGGTGTTGGGTTTCGGCGGAAAGCGTTCCGGCCTGGTACAGATGCGCGGTGCGGGGTACTTGCAGCGTTCGGTGTTGAGCAGCCACTTTACAGGTTTTCTTTGGTGAAAGTAAACGGCAGCAGGTCACCGGCTGATTGGAACCGAACTACCTTGCCGTCATGGGACTGCATCAATAGTTTAAAGGGCGAGTTCTGCCGATGTTCGTACTCCGCCATTACTTGGCGGCAGGAACCACACGGACAAGCAGGCACAAAATAATCTTCATGCCGACGCCTGGCCGTCACCGCCAGGATTTCTATCTTCTGTTTGGGATAATTGGAGCCTACGCCAAACAGCAGCGTCCTTTCGGCGCAAAGCCCCGAGGGGTACGCAGCGTTTTCCTGGTTGGTGCCCTGGTGGGTACTTCCGTCTGAAAGGAGCAGGGCCGCGCCTACCAGAAAGTTGGAGTAGGGGGCGTAGGCGTTATCGGTGGCTTGCTGGGCAAGTTGCAGGATGTGGCGTTCCTGCGGAGTTAATTCTTCGGGGGAAGACACTACCTCATAGGTAATGGTAAGCTGTACTTGTTCTATCATAAGGTGCGGTTTCCGCACGGTATCGTACGGGAGCCAAAGATAATAAGTGGCTTGGAAAATGCAACCAGGGTTGTCTGGCCCGCAAAAAATGCCCATTTTAGGACGCAAACCCTTTCCCGCACTATGAAACGAATCCTGCTCCTGGGCGCTGGCCGCTCTGCCTCGGTCCTCATTGACTACCTGCTTTCCAATGCGTCGCAGCACAACTGGCAAATCGCCATTGGCGATGTTTCAGTGCATCACCTGGAAACCAAGCTGCGGCCGTACCCACAGACCAGGGCTTTCGCGTTTGATGTGCAGAACCAGGACCAGCGGATTGAGGAGATCGCCCAGGTGGAGGTGGTCATCTCTATGTTGCCCGCCTTGTTTCATCCTCTGGTGGCCGAGACGTGCCTGGCGCTGGGCAAACACCTGATCACGGCGTCGTATGTGCCGCCTCAAATCAAAGCGATGGAACCCGAGGTGAAAGCCAAAGGGCTCACTTTCCTGATGGAGTGCGGCCTGGACCCGGGCATCGACCACATGTCGGCCATGAAGATCATCCACCACATCAAGGGGCAGGGCGGCACGGTTACCTCGTTCAAATCGTTCACCGGCGGGTTGATGGCCCCGGAATCGGACACCAATCCCTGGCACTACAAGTTCACGTGGAACCCGCGCAACGTGATTCTGGCCGGGCAGGGCACCGCCCGCTACATGGAGAACGGCGCCTACAAGTACATCCCGTACCAACAGTTGTTCCGCCGCACCCAGACGTTTCAGGTAGACGGGTTCGGGGCGTTTGACGGCTACGCCAACCGCGATTCCCTCAGCTACCGCGATCCCTACGGTTTGCACAAGATCCCAACCATGCTACGGGGAACGTTGCGCCGGCCCGGCTACTGCCAGGCGTGGCAGGTGTTGGTGCAACTGGGCCTTACGGATGACTCTTATCCGCTGGAAGACTCGGTGAACATGACCTACCGGCAACTGGTGGAGAGTTTCCTGCCCGTTTCGGCTGATTCCCTCTCCTTAAGAGAACGCGTGGCGCATTACGTGGGCCTCGCCCCAGATGCTCAGGAATTGCAACTGGTGGAATGGACCGGTTTGTTTGACGAGGTACCGATAGGGGTGGAGAATGCCACACCGGCCCAGGCCCTGGAGAAACTGCTGGTACAACGCTGGAATCTTAGCCCCGGCGACAAGGACATGATTGTGATGCTGCACCAGTTTGAGTACGAACTGAACGGCGAACAAAAGAAACTGACTTCCTCGCTGGTGGTATTGGGCGATGACGAGGTGCAGACCGCCATGGCCAAAACCGTGGGCCTGCCCGTAGGCATCGCTACCAAACTGCTGCTGGAAGGGAAACTGACCTCCACGGGCGTAGTAGTGCCCCTGCAAGCGGACCTCTACGAACCCATTCTGACGGAACTGGAACAGCACGGCGTCACCTTCACCGAAAAGGAAGAATAGGATAAACCATTTCGGGGCTGATTTCTGCAAACGAGGCCCAAAATGAGGATCAGAAAATAAGGTAATAGTCTTTAAGCAACTCCCGGAAAGCCTGGGTGTAGGTATGGTCTTTTTCTCTTACCGCCAGCGTGCTTTCACTCATCGTGCTTCGTAGCCGCGAATAGGTGTGAATGGTCCGCAGCAGCTTACCACCCGGTGTAGCCTCCAGCCAAAGGATATTGTTTGTGTAAAACCCGTTGGCGTGGGCTTCCTGCTCAAATACCCGGGCCTCGTGCGGCGGCAGCAGAATGTGCAGTTTCCCTTCAGATGAGAGAAATCGGGCCGAAAACGAGATCACCTCCGTGAAAGAAAGTGTCTCGGTGTGTTTGGCCTGGTTCTTCACCGCATCCGATGATTTCAGCGAGGCCTGGAAAAACGGGGGATTGCTGATGATAATATCGAACTGACCCGGGTTGATTTGGGCAAACTCCTGCAAGCTCATCGGGAACAGGCGCACCCGGTCTGCCCACGGACTGAGGCAGATGTTTTCCTGCGCCTGCGCCGCCGCGGCCGGGTCAATCTCTACCGCTTCAATATGGGCCTCCGGTGCCCGCTGCGCCACCATCAAGCTCAGCAATCCGGTTCCAGCGCCGATGTCCAGAATGCGTTTGGCCCCGGCAACCTGGGCATAGGCCCCCAGTACGCAGGAATCGGTGCACACTTTCATGGCGCAGCGGTCCTGCCTGATGAGAAACTGTTTGAACTGGAAGTAATCGTTGGCCACGGGTTAATGTGCTAATGAATTAATGTGCTGATGTGCTAATGGCTGGATGGATGATAGAAAAGGTGCTGAGAAGCTTGGGGAATGCAACATAAGAATTAGTGCATCAATATAAGTTCATTGATTTGCTTGAACGTGCTTTCTTTAAGATAGCACATTATCTAATTAGCACATCAGCACATTATCTAATCAGCACATTAACCCATTAGAACATTACCCTGCTGTAGGGTTGGCTTCAAATCCGGCGTCGGGGGGGAGGTTGGGTTGCAGGGCGGCGGCTACGGCTAGTCTGTCGCAGCGCTCGTTCTCGGGGTGGCCGGCGTGGCCGCGTACCCACACAAATTTCACCTGGTGCTGGCGGTAGATTTTGAGAAAGCGTTGCCACAGATCGGGGTTGGCCTTGCCGGTGAAGCCCTTTTTCTCCCAGCCAAACACCCATTTTTTCTCCACGGCATCTACCACGTATTTGGAGTCTGAGTAGATGGTCACGGGAATGCCGGGCCGGGTGATGGCCTCCAGACCTTTGATCACGGCCAGCAACTCCATGCGGTTATTGGTAGTCTTGCGGAAACCTTCGCTTAGTTCTTTCACGTGCGGACCGTAGCGCAGAATCACGCCGTAGCCGCCAGGACCCGGGTTGCCTCTAGAGGCACCATCGGTAAAAATCTCAATCAAAACGTGTTGGGTTAGTGTGCCGCAAAAATACCCAATGCCCGGCAAGCGGCAGCCCTACAGGAAGAATATTTTCCAACAATACCGCAGATGTGTGTGAAGAACCTCACCCGTTTTGCGCCTGTTTTTCAGAAATAGAGCCTAAATCCCAAAGCAAATTGAAGCATCAAGCAAATTGAAGCAAGTTCTCACCTCCATTCACTCAATCACTCATTCTCTCAATCATTCATTTCGCATAACTGATGGTGGCGTTGAAGCCCAGGCCCACGATGGGGACTTTCTGCCAGTTGCTTTGGCTTGTGTGCCGGAAATAACAGTCTACGTTGAGGAAACCGCCGCTGAAGGTGAGGCCGCCTTTGCCCAGGTCGCGCACCAACTCAAGCGAAAGGAGCACATCAGACTCCAGGTAGATGTTGCGGTCGCGTAGGTCCAGGGAGACTCCGTCCCCGATGTCTTTTTTGGCCACCTGCAGGTAAATGGGTTCGCGCAGGATGTTTTCAGCGGGGCCGTCCTTGGTCATCCGGTAGACGTTGATGCGCAGGAAAAGGGTATCGTATTGGTTATGGGCCACGTTGAAGGTGACTTTCTCCAGAAAAGAAGGCTTCTTGATGTTCAGCGCGATGCCCACCTCGTGCCCCAGGTTGTTGGTTTTAAAACCCGCCATAATGGATTTGGAGGTGGTGGTATTGCCTACCACTTTGGTCACGAACTTCTGCGGACGCACCACTACTTCGCCCAAGGCTACAGCCTGTTCCTCCAAAGAGATGGTGGCGTTAGGGCCGGTGAACTGCTGTTTAAAGTCCTTGACTTTCCATTTGCGGGTGGCGTAGCCAATGGCCGAGATCTGCAGGGTTTCCTCGTCTAAAGTTGCCGGAAGCTGAATAAAAAAGGCTCCGTTGGCCGCGGAAACGGTGCCCACGTCTTTGCCCACCACGCCAATGTTCACGTACGGCAGTGGTTTGGCGTGTGCATCGGTGATGCGGCCTCTCAGGTGTTGGGCCTGGGCCAGAAATGAAAGAAGAATGAGCAAAAGCGTGAGGCAGCGGGTCATAGAGTTGGGTTTGCCAGGTAGATGCTGAAATCCCAATCTTGGTTGCCTGCTTCCCGTTTTTCTGCTCTTTTCCTGAAATCGGCCTGAAAACGGTTAGATGGAAACGTGCGTCTTGAACAGCTTAATGGCAATGGCCAGCAGAATCACGCCGAAGACCTTGCGCAGCACCTCGGTGCCGTTCTGGCCCAGTTTGCGCTCCAGCCAGTTAGAACTCTTGAGCACGATGTACACAAACAGCAGATTCAGGAGAATGCCCACAATCACGTTAGGCAGCGCATACGCCGCCCGCAGCGAAAGCAGCGTGGTCATGGTACCGGCCCCCACAATCATGGGGAAGGCCAACGGCACAATAGAACCGGTTTTGGTGTCTGGGTTGGAGTGGAACAGGTGAATGCCCAGCACCATCTCCATCCCAATCAGAAAGATGATGATGGCCCCCGCCAGCGCGAACGACTGAAAATCTATGCCGAAAAGTTTCAGGATGGCATCTCCCAGGAACAGGAACGCGATCATAAGAACCCCGGCCACCAGGGTAGCTTTCTCAGATTGAATGATGCCCTCGCGCCGGCGCAGTTCAATAATAATGGGAATAGAACCCAGGATGTCAATGATGGCGAACAGAATCAGGCTGACCGATGCAATCTCTTTAAAGCTGAATTGGAGCATAGTGGAATCTGGAAACAACGGTAGTGAGCTGTTTCCGGCACGAAATTAATGATAATGGGTAGAAATGAAATTACGCAGCACGTCATATTCGGCGTCTACAATGGCCGGGAAGTTAGCCACCCTGAAAGTGCTTTTGGCCCATTGCCCGTAGCCGTTGCCCAGGGTTATGTTCTGCGCAGCCGCGTTCCGCTTTATTTCCTGGATCCACTTATCGGTGCCCCGTACGGCAATGACGGTGTGAGCCCGTACCTCGGGGTTCTCCACCAGCAGCTGCATCTCAGTGAGTTCCTCAAAGAACGCGTACAATTCCTGCGCCCGTTGCACCAACAGTTGGTCTACGTTCTTAATGAACGGCTTATTCTCCAGCGTGCGGCGCATGAGGTACAGATTCAGTACGTTAGGCGTGTGCCCGGTCTGGTAATTGAGCATTTTCTCGTGCAGAAACAGCAGGCTGTTGTAGTGGTTGCGTTCATTCAGCACCTTGGCGCGGTGAATGGTACGCGGCGAGCACACCAGTACGCCCATGCCGGCCGGCAACCCGAAGCATTTCTGCACCGAGGCAAACCAGATATCGGCACGGATGAACTTTAAGTTGATGCCCGCCATGCTGGAAGTGGCGTCTACGGCCAGCAACGGATCTTTGAACTGGTTCTGCAGCTTAAGCAGGGTATTCATGTTCACCTGCGTACCGTTGGAGGTCTCGGTCTGGGTCACGCAGATCACATCGGTATCGTCTTCTACCGGAATGTTGGGCACGTCCAGCACATCGTCCACGCCAAATTGCTGTCCGTAGCAATCGGGCCGAAGGCGTTTGGCATATTGGCACCATTTCTCCCCAAAAGCCCCGTTGTACAAATGAAGGCTTTTGGTGGGGGTGAGGCTTTGGGCAATGATCTCCCAGCACTCCGTGGCCGAGGAGGTGAAGTATATAAAATAGTCCTGCGGAATATTCAGTTTGGTACGTAGCAGCCCTACCAGGTCGCGCATCATCTGTACAAAGCGATCGCCGCGGTGCGGAATACTGAGCATGCCTTCGTCATAAGCCATGGTCATGTATTCACGAACCTCGGGGTAAACTTTGGACGGACCCGGATAAAAGTTTAGCATGGGCAGGAAGGTGGTTGTAGTGGAACGTTGGTGAGAAAGCGGCACAAGTGCCGGTCCATTTCAGCGGCCGCAGCAGTTTTAAGGCTGTTTTCTGAAATTTAGCCCCAAATTAGGAAAACCAGGGCCATCTGAAATGTCCTACACGTTAAAAACGATGGCTGGTTACGCTTTGGTGTAACTAAATCCTACCTTATTGGGCTTTTGGCGCTCAAAGTACTGCAACGCAAGCCGATAACTTTCCAGGCCAAATCCGCTGATGCTGCCTTTGCACCGGCCCCCAATGTAGGTGACGTGGCGGGTGGCCTCGCGGGCAAACACGTTGGAGATGTGCACCTCAATCACGGGAGTTTCAATGGCGGCAATGGCATCGGCCAGGGCCAGGGAAGAATGGGTGTACGCGCCGGCGTTGAACACAATTCCCTGGTAATGGAAACCCACTTCGTGGAGTTTATCTATGAGCACGCCCTCTACGTTAGATTGGAAATACTCCAGCTCCATGTCTGGGAAAGCGGGAATCAGGTCCTTCTCCAGGTAGTCTTCAAACGAACGGGAGCCATAGATAGACTTTTCGCGGCGGCCCAGCAGGTTCAGGTTGGGGCCATTGAGTATCAATATTTTCATAATGTTAAGAATAGAAGTCTCTTTAAAAAAAAGAGCAGAACAGCATGACCAAATGTACGGAATAACTACCTTTGGGCAGTAGGCAGTTTTTGTCTTTTATAAGTTGCCTGCAAAAGGTTTTCCCCCAAACCACTGTGCCCCCATGAACTGGTCACTAAGTCTTACCCAATTTCAAGGATACCTTCAGGTTGAGAAGTCGTTATCCAGCCACTCCGTAGAGGCTTATCTGCGGGATGTCCGCAAACTGGTGCAATTTTTTGAAGTCACAAACCAGAAGGTAGGTCCGCTGGCTGTTGAGGCCAAACACCTGCAGGGTTTTCTGGAATGGATCAATACGCTTGGTATGACCGCGCATTCGCAGGCCCGCACCATCTCCGGCATCAGGTCGTTCTACAAGTTCCTGATCATGGAAGAAGTACTGGACGCCGACCCCACCGAGACCATTGAGGGTCCTAAACTGCAGCGCAAACTCCCCGATACGTTAAGCTACGAGGAAATCACCACGCTCTTTGACGCTATTGATGTGAGCACCCCAGAAGGTACCCGCAACAAGGCCATGCTGGAAACGCTCTACAGTTCTGGCTTACGGGTAACCGAGCTGATAGAGTTGAAAATCACCAATCTGTACGAAGACCTGGGTTTCCTACGGATTATGGGAAAAGGCAACAAAGAGCGTCTGGTGCCTATTGGCCGCGATGCCCTCAAATACATCAGGGTGTACTTAGATGGGGTGCGCCGGCACCAAACCATCAAAAAAGGCCACGAGGACTTTGTGTTTGTGAACCGCCGGGGCACCAGCCTGAGCCGCGTGATGGTGTTCAACATCATCAAAGACCTGGCCGCCAAAGTAGGTTTGCAGAAGAACATCAGCCCGCACACTTTCCGGCACTCCTTCGCCACCCACCTCATTGAAGGCGGCGCCGACCTGCGGGCCGTGCAGGAAATGCTGGGGCACGAGTCCATCACCACCACCGAGATCTACACCCACCTGGACCGCGATTACCTCAAGCAGGTGATTCAGGAATTCCACCCGAGGAGTTAGGGAGAAATAGGCCGTAATACATTAATGAAAAGTATGAAATATGGGTGCTGTATCCTTTTACTTTGCTTGTACCTATTGTCCTGCCAGGAAAAAGAAGTAGAAAAAAAACCTTCGTCTGGCATTAGAGAAAAATCTGGAGTAACTGAGAAAGTGGTTCCTGAAAGCCCCAAAAAATCAGCGTTTGATTTCAAGAGGTTTGAAATTGGAAAAGGCAGGATAGGGGCAATTAAAGTAGGTCAAAATATCTCCGATTTTGAATCTGAATTAACTAGTTTGACAAAGGAGGTAATTGAATCCTATGATGTTGGTTTCGATGGAGGTGGTGAGGTATATCTCTACCAATATAACAAAGAACCTATTTTAGCAATAGTACCATTTTATGACACAGATTCCATTATTGCACTTGTAGGCTTTCACAAGGAATTAAAAACATCTAGTGGCATTCATCCAAAGATGACAGCAAATGAATTGTCCAAGAAGTATCCTCAAGCTCTTTATTATCTGGACTTAATGAATGGAGGCGAGTTGTTAGAAGATACTGAAAAGGGCTGGATCTTTGTCTTCAACACAAATGAGAAGAACCAAATTGGGGTATATAAGGAAATTGAAGATGGTTCTAAGGTAAGAAATGGGAACGTTCAAATGGATTGGATTACCATTAGGTAGAGTTTGAAAATCATTTGAGTAAATCTGATTACTGTAGGATAACACAGCTTTAAGCCTACTTTTTCTAAAAATAAAGTCTAAAACAAAGGACTGTAAGAGAGCATTACCTTCTATGGCGCGGAAGTTACTTCCGTGCCTTGCATAGCAGAATAGAAAGGCACGGAAGTAACTTCCGCGCCATAGTGAGCTATAATGAACGTCAATCGTGTTTATAGGCCGATTCTCTAAAATTAGCTACAAAAGCAAAAGGCCTGCGGTACTACCGCAGGCCTTTTGCTTTTGTTATAGAATAGAAATTACTTCAACGCCAACTGGCGGGCATCGGCGGCGATTACTTTTTTGTAGAATGCTTCAAACTCGGCCATGTCTTTGGGTTGGATCATGTCTTTGGTGAACCTGAGTTCGCGGGTGAAGACCAGTTGGTTGTTCACTTTCTTGAAGGTAAGCGAGTACTCGGCTACGGGGCAGGTCAGTTTCACCTGTTGTGGGAGCTCGGCCAATACCTTTTTAGTGGGCAGGGTCATGGTGATGGTCTCGCGGTCATGGTCGGCGTACATGATCTGGGTGAGGTCCAGTGGGGTGGTGCGGGCCTCGTGGAAGGTGAAATCCCGGGCAGTGGCTTTGCTGGTCCAGGGCAGGGAGAACAAAGACATGCCGCCTACGTGCTTCACCACATCATTGGCCTGGTAAGCCAGGCGGCAACGCACCGTGTCTTTGGAGCCTTCCAGGCCCTGGAAAGATAACTCCGTCAATTTTACGCTGGGCAGTTCGGCGTGGATGGCCTGCTGCACAATGCGCTCCCGCTCCTGTTGCCCTACATCGCGGTAGCGTTGTTTGGCTTCGGCGGCCATGGCTCCGGTTTTGTAGTTTTCCTCCGTTACGGTCAAGCCGTTGCCTTCCAGTTTCAGCGTCACATCGCGGTGGATGATGTTCAGAGGGCGGGTAGTAGGATTCAGGTGCGACAACGTGCGGCTGGCCTGGCTCTGCTCATCATCGATTTCCAGAATACCCGACTGCAGCATGCCCTGATACAGACTCCCGAAGGGCAGGAAGTTAGACGTCAGCTCCACGTACATTTCTTTCTCCGGCAGGTTGATCTTGGCGATGCAGTGGTTGAAATCAATGGATGGCAGCACCAGGTCATCGTAGCCGTTGTCGCGGGTGTTTACCAGCACCAGTTGGGCCGGAACGCCAACCTCGCGACACATGGCCACAAACAGCGTGGAAACGTCTTTGCAGTCGCCAATCTTGGTGCTGAGCACGTCTGAAGGGCGTTGCGGCACAATTCCGCTCTGGCGGAACGGGATGGAGCTGTAGGTGATGTTACTGGTGATGTACTCGTAAATGGCCTGGGCTTTCTGCACAGGCGTGAGGTTCTGCTTACCCGCGAACACTTCTTCCACGGCCTGTTTCACCTCGTAATCGGGGCGGGCTTTGGAGGCGGCCAGATCGGCGTACCAGTTGGAGATGAACTTCCAGTCGGGGAACGAGGAGATGTACAGGGTCTGGCTCACGTCTGAGAGCACCGGCATTTTGTCCTCGGTTTTCAGGCCGGGCTGGTCTTTCTGCTCCCACACGTACAACTTGAACTCATCGGCGTTCTGCACCTTGGGCTCCATTGCTTTCTGGGTCACTTTGTACTGGAACTTGGTATCCTGATCCACCAGCAAACTGTAGCGGGTAGTCTGGTACGGCAGGAAATGGGTGAAGAAGTGGCGGTCCCAGAAGTGCGAGGCTAGTTTGCCCAACAGGTGGTTTTCCAGTTTATAGGTGATGTGGATGGCATCGCCGGGCTCCAGGTTGGTGAACACCAGTTGGCCTTCGTTGTTCTCGGCGGGTACTTTGCTGCCGTTTTGTTTCACCACCTCGGCTTTTTCCAGGAGCTGGCGCTGCATGTTGTGGTAGCCAATGGAGTACTCTTTCCAGAACTCCACGCCTTGCTGGTTAAAGGTCTTCACCACCAGCGTGCGTTTCTCCTCAGAGGCGCCGCCTTTGTAGACCACTTTCTGCACCTCGTCCAGCAAGACCAAACTGCTGTGTTCCGGGAAGGCCGCTGCGGCCGGGGCTTTCTTGATCAAAGAATACACATCGGTCTGCGGGAAATAACTGAACACTTCCTTTTTGTTCTCCAAAGCGCGGAGTTCCTTGAGACTGGTGTAATCGGTGGGGTCCAGGTGCACGGCTTTGCGATAGGCAGTAAGCGCTTCCTCTTTCTTTTGCTGGGCATTGAAGGTTTTGGCCAGATCGGCCCAGTATTGACCAATGTACGGCGATAATTGCAGGGTTTTGCGGTAGGCTTCCTCGGCCAGTTTGTGGTTCTGCGCCTGGGCGTAGATGTTGGCCAGGCTGTGCTGAATGCCCACGGCCACCGGCTCTTCCTGCAAGTACTGCTGGTACAGTTTGATGCCGTTGCTCATGTCCCCTTTGTCAAAATACAGGGACGCCAGCCGCTGCGACACCGCGAATGATTTGTTTTCCTTCAGGTACTTCTTGAGCACGTTGGCTGCCCCGCTCTGATTTTTGTTCACGTTCTTCTCAATCATGTACTTGAGCTCAATGAACGCCGGGTTCTCGGGGTAGGTGGTGTAGCCGCGCTCGGCCAGTTTGATGACCTCATTGTACTGTTCTTTCTTGGACAGCACTTTGATGCGCTTGGCCAGGATGGTTTCGTCAAGGCCTTGCTGGGCTTCCATCTGATCCAGCAACGCAAGGGCCTGGGTATAGTTCTCTTTCTCCAGTTCCTCTTCAAACCGAAGATCCAGGGAGAACGACAAACTAGGATCGTGCTCCTTGAGCCACTCCAAAGTGGTAGTCACCGAGGTGCGGTTTTCTTCCCGTTGATACGCTTCTAGTTGGCGCAATACCACGTAGCTGCTGTTGGGCACCAGTTTCTGGGTTTGGCGGTACACACGACGGGCATCGGCGGTTTTGTCATTGCGCAGGTAGGTTTGGGCCAGCAGTAGTTTAGGCAAAATCTGGCTGGGGTTTTCCTGCGTCTGCTTCTGGAAGAACTCCTCTACCGAGAGCGTGAGGGAAGCCGGGGTGGCGCCCGAGTCTTTGGAGTACGCTTGGTACTCTGCGGTAGAAGTCAAGCCCGAGATAGGATTGCCTTTCTCATCGGTGAGGCGCGCCAGGAAGTTTGACCGGCCGGCGTAGCTTTCGCCTACCTGCACCAGAATGCGGTTTTGGCCTTTTTTGAGCGAAACAGGCGTTAAATAGGTGTCCAGGTCGTTGTTGCGTTCCACGTCATCGGCGAAAACCAGACGGTCGTTCACCCACGCTTTCAAAGAGCCCGAAACGCCCAGGCGCAGCTGCACCTGCTGCTCTTTGGGGCTGTTCACGAAGGTCTGGGCGTAGATGGCCGCATCGTTAAAATAGAAGTGGTAAGTAAAGTCAATCCACTTATCATTACGGGTGGCCGGGGGCGTGAACCAGGAAACCGTGGCACCGTGCTTGTTGGTGAAGGTGGCGGTGCCCTCCGGCTTGGTTAACGGCCCGAATTCCTTGTGGAACCCGCTTCCTGACATGTTCTCGAACTCACCTACCACCTGCCACTTGTCCAGCGCTCCAATTCTGGCGTACGCTTCTTTGGCAGCGGCGGGCTGGTTGCTGTTTTCATAGTGGCCGCCCAGCATTGAGTACGCCATCGCTTTGAGCGTACCATCTGCCTTAGGGTCAGAAATCAACTGCTTGAGAAACGCCAACTGCGCCTCAGATTTCTTTCCGGCACCCGCCATCAAAGACGGAGTGGTCCAGAGCGCATACACGTACGGGTAAGGGTTTGAGGAGGCCTTGAAGAACTCCTGAAACTGTGCGAAGGCTTCTTTCTCGGGTTTATCCAGCGAAGCCAGCAAAGACAAACCTAAGTGCGCCTCGGCTTTGGAGGCGGGTTCCAAAGAGGCTTTCTGGAAAAGCTCCCGTGCCTCTGCCCGTTGGTTGGCGTGGAATTTCTCCCAGGCCTGGTCCAGAGTGGAGGGGGCTGCCGCAAACGTTGGGAAAGACGGTAAAAGGTAAACAAATAAGAGCACAAGGGCCGCAAGTCGGCGGGCGAAAGGGGTAGTGGTACGCATAGGCGGGTAACTGACAAAATTGCCCCTGAATTTCTGTAGAATATAGTACTGAAGCAAGAAAGCCTTAGGATTTAAAGAAATGATTATCCAAGAAGGTGTTTTTAGGCTGTTTTTCAGAAACAGAACCCAAAGGAAAGGCTGCTTCTGACTACCATTCAGTGCCTCTCATTAGTGTTAAAATAGACTATCTTGGTTGGTTCTCGGAGGAAAGTAGGATAGAACCGAGGTTTTGAACATATATACCGAGAGTCCGGAAAAGCTCACTCTTCCCAAATACAGGCCAGGAAAGTTCTGTTTCCTAAGAGAGCAACCCAAACAACTCCGCTGCGGCCGCGAAAGGAGACTTTTGGCCCTGGGTTACTTGCTGAGAGATCTGGCTCCACTGCACTTGTACGGCAGGGTTTTGGTAAAAACGTTCTTCCAGCTGCTGGCGGATGCTGTGTTTAAGCCAGTGCAGGTTCTGTTCCTGCCTGCGTTTCTGGAAATAGCCATTGCCTTGCGCAAGCTGTACGTATTCCTGCACCAATTCCCAGATGGGCTGTAAACCGGTTTTCTCGTAGGCGGAACAAACGGTTACTTTGGGGCTCCACTGTGAAGGCCCCAGCGGAAAGAGATGCAACGCGCCCTGGTACTCGGCCTGGGCGCTGGTGGCGGGATGCAGGTTGGGTCCGTCGGCTTTGGTGATGGCAATGGCATCGGCCATTTCCATGATGCCTTTCTTGATGCCCTGCAGTTCATCGCCGGCCCCGGCCAGCATCAAAAGCAGGAAGAAGTCTACCATCTCATGCACCGCTGTCTCGGACTGACCAACGCCCACGGTTTCCACAAAAATAACGTCAAACCCGGCGGCTTCGCAGAGCACAATACTCTCACGGGTACTTCTGGCTACGCCGCCCAGCGTTTTCCCGGCTGGCGAAGGCCGGATGTAGGCCTTGGGGTTTGAGGCCAGTGTTTCCATGCGGGTTTTATCACCCAGAATGCTGCCACCGGTGCGCTGGCTGGTAGGATCAATGGCTAATACCGCCAGCTTTTTGCCGTGCTGCTCCAGCAGGTGATTCCCGAAAGCCTCAATAAACGTGCTTTTGCCCACGCCCGGCACCCCCGTAATACCCACCCGCACCGAGTTGCCGGTATGCGGCAGCACCAACTCCATTACCCGGTGGGCCAGGTCCTGGTCTGAGGGGAGGGTACTTTCCACCAACGTGATGGCGCGGCTCAGCAGTACCCGGTTCCCGGACAATACTCCGGCGGCATACTCGTCTGGGGTAAATCTTTTAGGCACTCGTTTCGGGCTATTTTCTGGAAAGTACGTGAAAAATAAGAAAAGGAGGCCTAAGAATTTCAGAACGCCATGAAGGAAGCTTAACCGGAAAGCAGCATTGTAAGGTCTATAGCCTACGAACAGGCAAGGTATACATGGAGAAACTCCCTAGAAATAGGGGTAAGCATCGGTTGCCTTATCTTATTGCAAACAGATTATACCAACTATGAAAATAGCAATTATTGGAACCGGCCGCATGGGCAAAGGCCTGCTCAAAACGTTTTACCAAGCCTACGGGCAACAAGTCTTGTTTTCGGGCAGGGACGTAGCGCACGCCCAGACGGTAATAAACGAACTGGACCTTGCCCTGCAGGCGGTTCCGCTTGAAGAGGCGTTACAGGCGGATGTCATCATCCCTACCCTTTGGTTCAAAGACCTGTTGCCTTGGGCGGAGCAGCACAAAGAAATCCTGAGAGGGAAAATAGTCATTGACATCTCCAATCCCTTTAATGAGAAATTCGATGATTTCACCACTGCTTATGACACTTCTGCGGCGGAGGAACTGCAGAAGGTAATCCCAGACAGCCAGGTAGTGATTGCCTTTAAGAATACGTACTGGGTGGTGTTTGATGCGCCGGTGCTGCAAGGCCTGAAGAGCGACGTGTATGTAGCCTCCAACACTAACCAAGCCCGCGAAACCGTGATGCAATTGCTGAAACCACTGCCTTTCAGAGTTCTGGATGCCGGTCTCCTGAAAAATAGCCGCATCATTGAGCGCATGACCTTGCTGTCCTCAGAACTGGCCAGAAAAGCCGGCAATCATCCCAGAATCGCGTTTAACTTGTGGGGCCTGGAACACGAAGGCTTACCGAAAGAGCAGCAAAACGAACCTACCCACCTGGCGCAGGTTCATTAACGGAGAGCATCAGACCAAAAGCTCAAAGCCGTTTACTTGCTTGAATTCACAGCCGTGGTGGTCTGGGGCACGTTCTGGAAATAGAACCCGGGGAAGTTAGGCAGACCCAAGGCACTCTTCTGCTTGTCCAGGCTAATGCCGCTGTCTTTATAGTCGCAGGCCTCGCCCAGGGCATTGGGGTTCCGGATCACGCCCAGCCAATTGCTGTTGTTGCGGGCCACGTAAATGCGGCCGTCTGGGGCGAGTTGCAGGGCTCCAATCTTGCGGCTGATGCTTTTGGCTACCTGTTTCCCGGAATGGATGATGGCATCTGGCGTACCGGCGCTCAGATCGAACTGGAAGATGCGGGCCTCTCCGCCGGCAATTCCGTTTTTGCCGCCGTACAGCTTGGTACCGTCTGGCGAGAACTCCACACCGTAAGCCTCGTCAAACTTGCCTAAATCTACCGCCAAAGCCAGTTTGCCGTTTTCATTGTTGAAATCAAAGACCTCAATTTTGTTTACGGCGGCCCAGGTAGCTACGGCCAGTTTGTTTCCGGTGGGCGAGGCTTTCATGTAGCCAATGGTAGCGCCATTATCGCCGGCGTGGATGCTGCCCAGGTGGCTTTCCACGGGTTTGAACGTGATACCCTCGGGGCTGATGAGAAAAGCATAGAAAGCCGAGCTGTTCCAGCGGTGCGTAATCACCCAATAATCGCGGCCGTTGCGGTGCCTGATGGCCGTGAGCTTCTCGGTGACAGGGGCAAAAATGAGGTTGTTTTTGGAGACCACTTCGCCCAGGCCGCCGTTCCGGCTCAGGTCAATGAGGTGGTACTGCAAGCCGTGGCTTTGGCCTTGGAAATCAGTGGTGAAGAGATAGTACAGGTGTGGCGAACCGGGTTTAGGCAAGATCAAGGCCGATTGGGTAGACGACTCATGGCCCTTCAGGGAATCGCCGTTGGCCATGATCTGCTTGTTGCGGTTCCAGACCTGCATGCCGTTGCTGTAAAACAACAGGTTGCCCAACGCGTCTGACAATACCGCACAGCCTTCCTCGCTGAACATTTTCCCGTCTTTAAGCGGCTGCGGGTTGCTGGGATCAGCGAAAGACAAACCGGCGTTATGCCCGAAATACCAGATAGTAGCTTCTTTCTGGGCATTGGCAATGAAAGACAGCAGCCCGAAAGGAAGCAGGAGCAAAAGTTTTTTCAGTCTCTTCATCAAACAGAAAACGTTGAATCTGCCGGAAGATTTCAAAGATTAGGCCAGAATATTTTTGCTTCTCTTCGGGCCGGAGCATGCTTGTGTAAGGGTGATGTTCTTCCGTTTTCGCCTTTCTTTGCTATAAATAGCCAAGAATCAGAAACTTGCCACAACTGAGCTTAGAGCCATTGCTATCCAAGTAGAAGACGTTTTAAAGCTGCTTTGGCAAAATCTGCCTCAAAACAAATGGGAAAGGGTTTACTGCTTTTCTTGAGAAGAGAAGGTAAGGGAGGAGGTGCGGGCTGTATCCTTAGCCAGGCATTGGAGTTGGGACGCATGAAAAGGTAAATCAGAAGCATTGCTTCCGTCTGCCACGTGGGTTGCGCAACTTAAAAAGAGCATCCCTGTTAAGAAAATTGCAACCATCTTCTTCATGCTTCCTGATACTTTCCTTTGGATGAAACTAAAATGGATCAATTATCAAGCAAAAGAAAGGAATACAGTATGTAGAATTTAACTTGTACTTTGCTATATTTTGTATGATTTATTTGATGTAAGATGCCGTAGGAAGAGCTTAGCAGCAGTAAGACATTTGTAAATACTGGCCAAAAGCCATCAAGGTATCATTGGTTTGTTTCGGCTTTTCCCTTGTAAATAAAAGTAGTTGCTAGAGCTTTAGCGTTTGGAGGAAAGTTTTTGGCCTGAAAACAGGAAAGCCGCACCAAACTGGTGCGGCTTTCCTGTTGTGGGTTAGATGGAACCTAAGAATTAGCCTCTTGGATTCAGGGCTTCGTTGATGCGGTCAGAAAGATCCAGCAAGTGGTAGTTGCTTAAAGAATCTGACTGAGACGCCGCCGCCGATTTGATCAGGTTGTTGATGTTGCGCAGCTCGGCTTTGGCTACGGAGATCACGTCGCTGTCATTGATGTCCATGGCAGGAGCGGTGTTGCCGCCTCTGCCACCCATGGCAGCCTGAGCCGCGGTAGGTGCCGGAGCGGGTTTCACCAGGTCAATCAACTCCTGCACGTAGATCTTCTGCAGGTTACGGCGGTACACGTCAATGGCCTGCTTGTTTTTCACTTCCCTGAAGATAGAGTTGTTCATATCATTGAAGAAGTCGGTCACTTTGTAGGCTTTGGCACCGTCCAGGGCTTCACCGGCGATGAGTTTGGTCAACGTGGCGTTGCTGATGAGGCGGTTCAGTACGTTTTCCTGGCTACGGGAAACCACTACCATGGGGTTGGTACCAATGTTGTTCAGCACGTTAGGCGCCAGTAACCAGGTTGGCGTAGTGAACAATTGCTTGTCCAGGAACGCCAAGGCCTCTTTCTGGGTAGCCGCCGGAGTGCGCTCGTACACCGTTCCTTCCTGCTCCACGGTTTTAGGGTTCTCGTAGATACCGCCAATGTTCTTAGCCACGTGGCCCATGTAGCGGTTGAACTGACCGGTCAGCTGACCGTACATGTTCTCCAGGTTATCGTAGCCTTCGTTTTCCTCGCGGGTCCACTCAGGGAGTTTGGCCAGGATGCGCTGCAGGTTCTTAATGCCGTACTCAGAGGCTTTCATGGCGTTGTCGCTGAGGTCCTCGTTCTGTGAGTGCGGATCATCTGGGTTGGTTTCGGTCCCGAACCAGTTGCGGCGATTCTTCAGTTTCTCCACCGTCATTTTGTTCAGGACAGGTATCTCAGCCTGCGCACTCTTGGCGTTGGGCAGAACCCGGTAACCCCATTCAATCGCCCACAGGTCATAGTCACCAATCCTTGGGTAGATGCCTTTAGACGAGATGTTGTCTTCTGGCTGCGCTACGTAGTTGAAACGGGCGTAGTCCATGATAGACGGCGTGTGGCCGTGCTCTTCCACCCACTTCTTGTTGCGCAGGTTCTCTACCGGCACGGTAGAGCTGGAACCGTAGTTGTGGCGCAAGCCCAAAGTGTGGCCTACCTCGTGCGATGACACAAAGCGAATCAAATCACCCATGAGTTCATCAGAGAACTCCATTTTACGGGCGCGTGGGTCAATGGCGGCTGCCTGCACAAAGTACCAGTCGCGCACCAGTTTCATTACGTTGTGGTACCAGTTGATGTGGCTTTCCATGATCTCGCCGCTGCGTGGGTCAGAGATGCTGGGACCGCTGGCGTTGGAGATCTCAGACGGCTTGTACACGATGGCCGAGTGACGGGCATCGTCCAGGCTCCAGTTTGGGTTCTCTTTGGGAGAAGGAGCCTCTTTTCCGATAATCGCGTTTTTGAAACCGGCTTTCTCAAAGGCTTTCTGCCAGTCGTTCACCCCGGCAATGAGGTACGGCACCCACTTCTTCGGCGTGGCCGGGTCAATGTAGAACACGATGGGCTCTTTTGGCTCCACCAGCTCGCCACGCTTGTACCTGGCCATGTCTTTTTCCTTCGGCTCCAGTCTCCAGCGCTTAATCATCTGGATTTCCTTCACACCCTGTGGATTGGCGTCAAAGTCTGTATAACCCACCGTGAAGAAACCAACGCGCGGGTCAAAGTAACGCGGCTGCATAGGTTTCTTAGGTAGTACTACCATAGAAGTATTGATCTCAATGGTAGAGGAACCGTTCAGGTTAGAGTTTCCTCCGGCTCCACCGGCAGGAGCGGCCCCGAATCCAGTGGTAGGAGGGGTGAGCACGTACGTTTTCACGGTGGTCACTTCCACGTTCTGCGGAAAGCTGCGCACGTTCTGGATATAGCTGCGGTCCCCGATGAAGTTCCCCAACCGGAAACGGGTTTTGCCCGCGGCATTGCTGAAGGAGAAGATTTCGTTCTCGCCTTTGATGTAATCTGTTACATCAATAACGCTGCTCTTGTTGTTAGGTCCGTAGGCCGACACGTTGAACGCCGCCACAATGGCCTGCACGTTGGACCGCTGCACCGCCTGGTACATAGACTTGGTGCTGTCTGGGCTGTAGGTGGCGTAGGAGATCTTGCGCATGAAAATGCGGTCATCGGGACCTTTCTCAAACATGATCACGGCGCTCCCGATTTGGTCCCCGGCGTAGCCTGAGGCAGAGCGCACCTCGGCCCCTGCCTTGGAAATACGGTTCACCACCAGAATCTCACGGCCCAGCACCGAGTCTGCCAGTTCAAAGAAGTACTTGTCTTCTACTTTGTGGGTCTTGAAAAAACCAGATTTGGACTGGGCTTTGTCGGTGATGACTTCGGCGTAAGGCTTTGGCTTGGATGATCTGGCAGCGTTGCCCTGCAAGCCGGCGGCTCCGGCTACCCGGCGCGTGGAATCGGCGGGTTGGGTACGACTCTGGGCCATGGCTACTCCGGCAAAGGTAGACACCAGCCCCAGCGTCAATAAGAACTTCTTCATTCTGATGTAAGCTTGTTAGTTGTGTAAAGGGTTGCGTGTAGTGTGTGATTCACGCAGGCTTAGACCAACAGAAGGGAAGAAGGTTTAAAGAGGATAAGAGAAAAATAGAAAAATTTTGAGCAGGCGTTTTGGGCCTGTTTTTGGGAAAGAGGGTAAGAAGTAGAGATAAACCCCTGGCGCGAGTCTCCAGACTCGTGACACGGGATGGGGGTAGTCTCCAGACTACCCTCGCTGCACCGCAGCGATAGTACGCATTGTTGTTTCCAAGCATTTCCGGTTCGTGGTTCCCGGCGAGTCTGGAGACTCGCATTATCCCAAGGCACGAGTCTGGAGACTCGCGCCAGCTTTTCCTTGTGAGATTCCCTGTACTGTTTTTCTGCTGTTTTTGGGAAACAGGCCTAAAACAAGCATTTTCCTTCTGTTGCCAAATTTCGTATAAGTTTGCCATGAGCACCAAATACAAAACCCGCAATCCAGAAGGTATTTACTTTCTAAGCATGGCCGTTGTGGAGTGGGTGGATGTATTTACCCGAAGGGAGTATTGTGAGCTACTAGTGGATAGCCTCAGGTATTGCATTCAGCAAAAGGGACTGGTGCTGCATGCCTGGGTCATAATGCCAAATCACTTGCACTTGATTGCATCCTCAACAGAAAAGAGCTCTTTGCCCAATATTCTGAGAGACTTCAAGAAATTTACTTCCAATAAGTTGATTCAAGCTATTCAGGACAACCCGCTGGAAAGCCGGAGGCGGTGGATGCTTTGGATTTTCCAGAGCAATGGTCAACACAACTCTCAGAACACTCACCATCAATTCTGGCAGCAGAGTAATCATCCTATAGAGTTGGATAGCGCCCATTTGATGGAGCAGAAATTGACCTATTTACACCAAAATCCGGTAGAACTGGGCTTGGTGGAAGAACCAGAACATTGGCGGTATAGCAGCGCAGTAGATTAAGCGGGCGGCAAAGGCTTGCTTCCTCTGGTATATTTGGATTAGCTAATGTCTTGTTTCTACAACTTCTACGCTGGCCTACACTGGCGCGAGTCTCCAGACTCGTGCCTTGAGATAATGCGAGTCTCCAGACTCGCCGGGAACCACGAGCAGAAAAGCAGCCTCTTTAATCCTTCAGGCTCCTCTCCAACTGCGTTAGCAACGAGATAAACTTGCCCGATTTTTCTTCAATGGTGCTGAGGCCCTGTTGGGCCAGGTCAATCTTACCTGCTTTGTAAAGGTCAAACAGGTGGCGGGAGGTGCGTTCAATGTCTTGCTGCAGGTCATAGAGACTTACCAGGGCGGGCTGATGGCGGTACTTCTTAAGGCCGATGGTGTTGAACCACTCCGTGACGGGGTTCGCCGAGGAAAAGAACGCAGCATCATACTCCCCGCCACTCACATAAAGCACAGAACGTACTTTAGATTTGTAGAGGATATGCTTGATCCTGAGTTGCTGTATATCAATCTCGGCGTTTGTCATGCAGGGTTTACGCGCGCGTTAAGAGGCGCTGCTCTTGCTTTGGTGTTCCAGTTCCTGTAGTTTCTGGGTGCATTTTACTTGCTCTGTTACCTCATAACCAAACACCAGAATGCCCTCAATCTGCTGCGTCTCAGAGTAAATAGCCTGGTAGGTGAAGTTAATATAAATCTGTTCTAATTCATGGGCGTTGGTGCGGCCAATTAAAATGGGTACTTCTTTGGCCACAAAATCCTCGCCAGTCTGATACACCTTGTCCAAAATCTGCACGAAACCCTGCTCGGCTACTTCGGGCAGGGCCTCGGCTACGGTTTTGTGGAGCAGGTCGCGGCCGGGGAACAGCTTCTGGTATTCTGGGTTGATGAGGTCGTAGCGGTGCTCGGGCCCTTTCAGGATGCAGAAGAAAGCGGGCGCTTTCATGATGAGGCGCTCCAGGGTAGACCGTTCGGCCTGGGCTTTTTGCAGGGCCAGCTGTATCTGGTCAGACAAGAGGGCCATCTGTTCGTTGCTTTCCAGCAGTTCCTGCACCATCAGCTTGGTGTCATGAATATCGGTGTTGCTGCCTACGCGCAGTTCCACACCGCCCTCCAGGTTCACCAGCGGCAGGCTTTTCACCACATGCCACCGGTAATTGCCTTCTTTGTTTTTGATGCGCACCTCGGCCTGAAACTCCTGATTGCCGGGCAAGGCATTGTTCATTTTCTTCTGCACCGCCGTCAGATCATCGGGGTGGAAGGTATCGCGCCAGCCTTTGCCCAGGAGCTGATCAGACGTGAGGCCGGTGTAATCCAGCCAGCGCTGGTTCACGTAGGTCACGTTGCCCTGCGTATCGGCGGTATGGATGAGTTGCGGAACGGCATCGGTCATGAACTTGAACTTGTTCTCAGACTCCATTTGCGCCCTCTTTGCCAATTCACGGGCAGTCACGTTGGCTGTGCGCCGGATGATGTATTTCACATTGCCTTCCTGATCCAGCACGGGCGTGTGCGAGGCCTCCCAGTAGCGTGTTTCATAGCCGCCGCCTTCGGCCTCTGGCCGGGCAATGTCATACCGAAGCACGTCAAAGTAAATGGTCTTTTTCTCCCGGAAAGTCCGGTCAATGGATTGCCGCAGCAACGATTCGTTTTTTGAATCTTCCTCGCTGGGACTGTCTGGGAACGCTTCCAGCAGGTTCCTGCCAATCAACTGCTCCCGGGTGCGCAGCACCAGGCCCAGGTACTTATCTGTAGCTTCCAGCACCGTGTAGTCTGGTGCAATGGCAACCAGTGCCTCGGGGATATGAACAAACAGTTCGTGTAAATCCATGCGTCTTCTAAGGTTGAGCCAATGTTACGTGTACTCTGAATGAAAGTATTATAAACAAGAGTTATTCTTCTTCAAAGAAGTCTAAATCAAGTTTCTTTATCTCATATGATTTAGCCACGGAAACACCTAAGTTGTAGTCAATCATGTACTGGGCTAACTGTTGACCATCAATTAAAACAATCTTGGTTTCATTTCTTGGGGTATAGGCTTTAGCATCTGCAGAAAACCGGGAAGTAGTAATAAAGACTCCTTTCTTGGCTCCTTGCTCTGCCAATGCGCCTACGAAGCTTTGTATGTCAGGCCTGCCAACTGGGTTGTTGTCCCATCGTTTTGCCTGAATGTAAATGACATCCAATCCAAGAATATCTTCTTTGATTATACCATCAATACCGCCGTCACCAGATTTACCAAGTGCTTTTCCGGCCTCCCTGAAAGAACCACCATATCCCATCTTAACTAGCAGTTGGACTACTAGTTTCTCAAAGAAAGCCGGAGACAAGGCTTTTATTTTGCTAAGTATTTCCTCCACCAACTCTTGTTTGATTCCTTGGTAGGCGTTCTCCAGTATTTCTTCTGGAGTTGCAGTTGATTCAGTAATAGATGATTGTTGTGCTGAGCCAGATCCGTTTGAATTTGTAGCTAATTTAAATTCTATGAATTCAGGAAATTGATTTAAGAACTTGACATTGATTGCAGACGGATTTTGAGCTAAAACTTTCCTGCCTCTTTCAGTGATGTTGAAGAAAGATTTCTTTGAAGATTCTAATAATCCAGCCTTCTTAAGGTAAGTAGTTGCCCAGCCTACTCTGTTTGAGAAAGTAGGCTGGGTACCACTTGGTAAAAGTTCTGTTAAATCCTCTTGAGATAAGTTGAAATAAGTAGCAAGTGCCTCTACAGCTTCTCTTGTTTTATGTTCTTTGCTATCTGAAGTCAACTTCAGAAGTGGGAGCATGATTGACTGGTAATCAGGAATAGCCATTGTTCTTCTTTAGAACCTCAATATAGCTTTATTCCACTATCCCTTCAACAACTTCTCTAGGATCTCCTGCGCGGCCACGCTGATCACGGTGCCCGGTCCGAAAACCCCGGATACGCCGGCATCATACAGAAACTGGTAATCCTGCGCCGGAATCACGCCTCCGGCAATGACCATGATGTCCTCGCGGCCCAGTTTCTTCAACTCAGAAATCAAAGAAGGGATTAGCGTTTTGTGGCCGGCAGCCAAGCTGCTCACACCCACCACGTGCACATCGTTCTCGGCGGCTTGCAGGGCTACTTCCTCCGGGGTCTGGAACAGCGGGCCCAGGTCCACGTCAAAGCCTAAATCCGCGAAGGAGGTAGCGATGACTTTGGAGCCGCGATCATGGCCGTCCTGGCCCATTTTGGCGACCATGATTCTGGGTCGGCGACCTTCCTGCTCGGCAAATTGGTCGGCGAGCGCCTGGGCCTTGCCGAAGTTCTCGTCGTCTGAAATCTCTGAACTGTACACGCCGGATATGGATCTGATGGTGGCCCGGTGGCGGCCGAATACTTTTTCTAAGGCATACGAAATCTCGCCAAGGCTGCAGCGCACGCGGGCGGCGTTGATGGCCAGTTCCAGCAGGTTGCCTTCCCCGGTCTCAGCGGCCAAGGTAAGCGCATCCATGGCGGCGAACACAGCGTTTTCGTCCCGGTTTTCCCGAAGCTGGGCTAAACGGGCCAGCTGGGCCTCCCGCACGGCGGTGTTGTCAATGTCCAGAATCTCCAGGTGCTCTTCCTGCTCCGGACGGAATTTGTTCACGCCCATAATCACGTCTTTGCCCGCATCAATACGCGCCTGCCGGCGGGCAGCGGCTTCCTCAATGCGCATTTTGGGCAGACCCGTTTCTATGGCTTTAGCCATACCACCCAGCCGCTCCACTTCCTGGATCAAATCCCAGGCGCGGTGCGCGAGTTGGTGGGTGAGGGCCTCCACGTAGTAAGAGCCGCCCCACGGGTCTACTGTTTTGGTGATGTGCGTCTCCTGCTGCAGGTAAATCTGGGTATTGCGGGCAATGCGCGCCGAGAAATCAGTAGGCAAAGCGATGGCTTCGTCCAGGGCGTTGGTGTGCAAACTCTGCGTTCCGCCCAGGGCCGCGGCCAGGGCCTCCACGGTGGTACGGGCCACGTTGTTGAACGGGTCCTGCTCCGTTAAGCTCCAGCCCGAAGTCTGGCAGTGGGTACGCAAGGCCAAAGATTTATCGCTTTTCGGGTTGAACTGCTTGATGAGCTTGGCCCACAGCATGCGGGCGGCACGCATCTTGGCAATCTCCATGAAGTGGTTCATGCCAATGGCCCAAAAAAACGACAAGCGCGGTGCGAAGGTGTCAATGTCCATGCCCGCGGCCAGGCCGGTGCGTACGTATTCCAGGCCATCTGCCAGGGTGTAGGCCAGTTCCAGATCGGCGGTGGCGCCGGCTTCCTGCATGTGGTAGCCACTGATGGAGATGGAGTTGAACTTGGGCATGTGCTGGGAGGTGTACGCGAAGATATCGGCGATAATCTTCATGCTGGGCTCCGGCGGATAGATGTAGGTGTTGCGCACCATGAACTCCTTCAGGATATCGTTCTGGATGGTGCCGCTCAGTTGCTCCGGTTTCACGCCCTGTTCCTCGGCGGCTACAATGTAAAACGCTAGGATGGGCAACACCGCTCCGTTCATAGTCATGGAAACGCTCATCTGGTCCAGCGGAATCTGATCGAACAGAATCTTCATGTCCAGAATGGAGTCAATGGCGACGCCGGCCTTGCCCACATCGCCCACCACGCGCGGGTGGTCTGAGTCGTAGCCCCGGTGCGTGGCCAGGTCAAACGCCACGGAAAGGCCTTTTTGCCCTGCAGCCAGGTTGCGGCGGTAAAAGGCGTTGGATTCCTCGGCGGTACTAAAGCCGGCGTACTGCCTGATGGTCCACGGATTCTTCACGTACATGGTGCTGTACGGTCCGCGCAAAAACGGCGGCAGTCCGGCCGCAAAGTCCAGGTGCTCAAACGCGGCCGTGTCTTCTTTGGTATAGAAGTTCTGCAGCGGCAGGCGCTCGGCGGTTTTCCAGGTTTTCGGTTCCGTTTTTGGCTCATTCCCGAAAAAAGAGCCCTGAAACGTGAAAGGTATCTTGGTGAAATCTGGTTTCATTTTGTTCTATATCATGTAGCAGGTATCAGGTGTTTAGATTCCTGCATGAATTATCATTGATTAAGCAACTGCCCCGTGCTTCCCATTGTCATCCTTAAAGGATCTTGTGGGCAAGCTGTTATTCCGTTTGGTATGTGCAAATTGCGCATTTCAGGTTTCGTGTTGGGTAGCCCTTCTGTTTGAAAGCGAATTGCTCTTTCATCGTCTCAGTTAATCTAGTTCTGCCACAAGATCCTTTCAGGAGGACAATTGGGTGACTCAAGACTCAGAACTCCTCAAGAAGCATGCTCAGACGTAACCACCCAATGTCCTTCTATTTTCTTCCAGATCTGGGAGGAAACCCCGCCCATCAGGCGTTTGCCCACTAACTCAATCTTCCAGCGGATCACGTAGAGTACCACCTCCTCAGAAAGCTGTTCCAGGTGCAAGGCCTCGTAGGTGTACACGCCCATGGTGCTGCGGTCCTGGAAGTCTTTCTGGAACATCTCCAGCACGGGTGTGTAGCCTTTCTCTACCCCGTGCTTGTTGATCCAGAGCAGTTCGGGCGAGTTCCAGTAGAAAGCCATGGCCTGTTCCAGGTCTCCGGCGTTCCAGGCATTTACCTGGCCATCCAGCCCGTTCTTTACAGCATCAAGTGGGTTTTCAGCGTGGTTTTCCAAATGGGTGCGATTTCTGTTTTGCGTTAAAAGTAGTACTGGAAGGCTGGTGCGCGAAGGCTTACACGCCCAACCGTTCCTGAATGCGGGTGATGATTTCCTTGGTGTCACAGCCCCTGAACAGGAACTCGTCAAAGCCGTTGGCCTGCAGTTCTTCTTTCAGTTGCATGGGGTCATCGGCCAGAATCAGGGACGGACCCTGGCGGTGCTGGGCACGCATTCCCCTGGCAAAGGCTTCGGCAAAATCATGGAACTGTTTCTCGGGGGCCGCCATGACAATCACCTGCACATCCAGGCTTTTCACGCCGTTGAGCGCCTCAGGGACCGAGTTGAATTTCACCACCTGGGTAGTGAAACCGGAGCAAGTGAAGAACTCCCGGGCAAACGAGGCGTGGATGTGTTCCTGCAGGGCATTGCCCATGTGCACCACCAAAGCGTGCGGCCGGCGTTTCTTTTTCCGGAAATGCAGCTCGGTGGCCAGGCGCATCACCTCGTAGGAGTAAGCCCCGCGGGTATTGTCAAACTGCCGACTCTGGATGAGCTGCTCGGGGTCATAGTCCAGCTGCTCGTTGGGGTTGGGGAACTTGTTGGTGCCCACCAGTACTTCTTTGCCGCTGGCAATGTCTTTGAACTTCTGGTTGCTGGTGTCTTTGAGGATGTCCTGGATGTAACCCGCGTTGGAAGCCGGAATAAATCCACCTCTGGATTCAATGTCCTGGAACAGCGCCCAGGCTTTGAGGGCAATCTGCCGGGTAAGGTATTCCAGGTAATAGGAACCTGCGGCGGGGTCAATGGCTTGCTCCAGGTAGGCTTCTTCCTTCAGGATAATAGGAATGTTACGGGCGATGCGCTCGCTGAATTCATTGGCCTGCCGGAAGGTGCTGTCAAAAGGTTCTACTTCTACAGAGTTCACGCCGCCAATGATGGCGCTCATCATCTCGGTGGTATGGCGCAACAGGTTGGTGTGCGGGTCTAAGGTAGTCTGGTGCCAACGCGACGTAGAGGCGTGGATCCGCAGCGCCGAGGCCACCTCAACGGGTACCTCGTACGCTTCTACCACCTTGGCCCAGAGCAAGCGCGCCGCCCTGAACTTGGCAATCTCAAAAAAGTAATTGGTGCCTGCCGTGAGGTGGAACTGCATGTTCCGGAAAATGCTCTCGGGGGGCAAACCCTGCTCAGTGAGGCTGTTGGTATAGCATACCGCAATGGCCAGGGTGAATGCCAGTTCCTGCACCAGCGTAGCGCCTTTGTTGCTGAAGTGCGAGCCGTTGATGGTAAGCGCGTAGAAGTTGGGCGCCTCAAGGGTTTGCTCCAGCAAATGGAAAGCGTGCTCCATGTCTAACTGCTTGTAGCTCTCAGAAGACAGGATAGGCGAGCACTTCAGGAAACCGTTTAAGGCGGCAAACGACAATCGCTTGCGGTACAGCCCCGTAGTGAGGTGATGGAGGAAATTAGCGGCCTCCGTGGAAACGGTGTAAGACACCGGAACCTTGGTCAGGTCTATCTGCTGAATCAGGTAATCGGCGTCAAAGTCATGGCCGTTCTCCATGATGAAATGGATGCCATCGGCTCCGCGGGTGAGCGACTGTACCGCTTTGTTTACGGCCTCGTGGCCCTTCCCCGAGGAGAAGATAGGCTGCAGGTTAACCCAATTGTTCTTGTCTTTTTTAGCGGTACGCAGGTAAGGGAATTGCCCAGGAGTAGTATTGATGGTCTTACTCTGGGGCACCTGGTCTTTGGTATAGAAGGGGGCAACGGTGATTTCCTCATAGCTCTGCCAGTGCAGATCCGCTAGGTCGCCGCCTTTCAGGTCTTGTTTTATTTTGGCAAGCCATTGCTCAGCCGTTACCGGCCCGAACTCCGGGAATAATGCCTCTGATGAGGTAAAGTCAGTCATACAATCGCAGGCGGATGTTTGGGTAAAGATACTCTTTTGCAGAAACTGTTCTACGGCTATTCCCGGAATTACGCCACCAGTTTCAGGCCTGTTTTCAGGAAAACCCCTTAGAAACAGCTTCCATTTGCCAGGTCCTGCAGTAAAATGGATGAAAAGGCTCCTTTCGGTGGATTTCTGAGGCTCTCGCCTCAGGGCAGTTGCAAACTGCCATCATGGTAGGTCCAAGTCACAGACTTGAACCATGGAGGAAAATGCGTGCAGGAGACAAGGCAGTGCCTTGTCTCTACGGTTCCACCATCACCGTCACTGCTACTGCCTCTTTCTTTGATTCCAGTCTTTCGAGCGAGCGCCTTAGCAGGTTCCGGTGCCGCAGGCATTGCGACCGTCAGGGAGCAAGGGAAGCTGGTACAGCGCGAGCGCGGAAGACGGGGCCCCGCGGCCGTGAGCGCATATCGCTACCTATGCAAAGAGTCGTTCATAAATCCATAGACAAGCAGAAGCTACGCCAGCGAAAGCAAAGAATCCTACCAGAAAACCTCCGGCGCTTTTCTGCGTCTCTATGCACCATGAACATTCCCCAAAACCATCTGTACATCGGGACCTCGGGCTGGAGCTACGCCTGGCGCGGCATCTTTTACCCGGAAGACATTAAATCGGCGGAAATGCTGCCGTTCTATGCCCAGCACTTCAACTGCACCGAAGTCAACAGCAGTTTCTACCACTTCACCATGGAGAAAACCATTCTCAAGTGGCTGGAGCAAACCCCTGCGCATTTCAAGTTCGCGCCCAAGCTGCACCGCAGCATCACCCACGAGAACCGGTTGCAGAACATTGAAGACCCGTTGCGCAAGTGGATGGACCGTTTCCTGCTCATGGGCGACCGACTAGGGCCGGTGCTGGTGCAGTTGCCCGGTTCCTTCCACTTCAACGAACTCATCGCGAAGCACTTTTTCACCCTCCTCCGGAAATTGTACCCAGAAACGGTCTTTGCGCTGGAAGTTCGGCACGCCTCCTGGCATACCGAGGAAGTGCTGGAACTGCTGGAGGAATTCCACATCTCCTTGGTAGTGATCAGTGCCGGGAAAAAGTGGCCTGCGCTGGCAACGGCTACCACAGACACCGTTTACATGCGCCTGCACGGCCATGAACAACTTTACCGCGGTTCTTACCCCGAGGAAGAAATTGAACGGTTTGCCTACATGGCGCAGGATTGGCTGCAGGACGAGAAAAAAGTCTGGTGCTTTTTCAACAACACCATTGGCGGGAATGCCACGGCAGACGCGGCAAGGCTACAACAAGCACTGCTGAACCTTTAACTTTTCACAAACCGAATCCAAAACCAACGGCTCAGCACCCACACCAATAAAAGCCATATCAGGAGGATGATGCCTGCTGCCCATAGATTATGCTTCAGGCTGGGTCTGCCTTCGGTTGCTATTCTGTGGCGGTACTCCTGCATGAGCCCGGTAGGCAGCATTTTGATGGTGAGCCAGACGCCCAGGGGAATCAATAAGAGATCATCCAGGTAACCCAGCACCGGTATGAAATCCGGGATAAGGTCGATGGGGCTTAAGGCGTAGGCTACAGTCACCGCGCCCATGATTCTGGCCGCCCAAGGGGTTCTCGCATCTCTGATCGCCAAGGCCAGAGCCCACATCGATCTTGAGCTGTTTCGCCCACGTTTTCAGTTTCTGATACATGAGCCTTTCTTTAAAAGAACAGTTTTAGAGTCTAAGGCTGGAATACTATTGGATAAAATTAGGAGCCATTCATTTTTTAAATGAAATCCTGACACCTAAATAAAGTAGCTTTAACAGTGTATACGCGCCGATGATGACAATCGCTACGGTAGGAGCAATTAAGGAATAAACAAAGAATGGTGGAAAAATTGGTGTATGCCAGCCTGGTATAATACTGTAAGAAAAGCCTCCGGGCAGAACTTGAAAAGTTAAAAACAATTGAGGCAAAATGGAAAGTAGAAGAAGAGCTAGCGCCGCATTTTTCTCCTTGTTTGTTATTAGCTGCATGGGGGATTGGCTAGAATGTTTTTGACATGCAGGTCAGTTCATAAATACCCAACCAAAAAGACTGCTTTTCGCTTATTTTCTGGAAAGCAGGCCAAAAACGGTTTTCTTTTTAATGTCAATCGTAGGGGCAATCCCTTGTGGTTGCCCTTCTGCGGTGACAAACCTTTAAGGGCAGCCACAAGGGATTGCCCCTAGGTATTTATTTTACAAATCAGCCATTACACAAAGATTTCGGCCAGCATGCAGCGGGCGCTTCCGCCGCCGTGGGCTTCAATGGTGCGTAGATCGGCGCGCACCATTTTGGTGAGGCGGTTGAGTTCCTCAAACTGGTCTTTGCGCAGGGCTTTGTAGGCTT
Organism: Sabulibacter ruber; assembly: GCF_017355955.1. Taxonomy (GTDB): domain Bacteria; phylum Bacteroidota; class Bacteroidia; order Cytophagales; family Hymenobacteraceae; genus Nibribacter; species Nibribacter ruber_A. The sequence goes on from NZ_JAFFID010000005.1 coordinate 141,915, forward strand.
TCTCAGACATGACCAGTACCGGTTCCCCAACCTTATTGCGCACTTGCAGCATGTTGCCGGCCATTTTCTTCACCTGGGCTAAACTCAGGTCAATGATGTCTTTGCCGGTGTCTACCAGCGCTTCCAGCAGAAGGCCTTGCTCTTCCTCGTCTTGGATGGCTTCCAGGCACACCAGCGCGAAATCTGCGCCAATGCTTAAGATGACGTTGGTGTGGTAGATGGGCAGTCCTTTCTCATCGGTGGCGTGGAACACAACGGGCCGGAAGCCCAGTTTGTCGCAGAACTCCTGCAAGGGCTCTGGGTGGGTGCGCTCAGACAGGCAGGCGTACGCAATCTTGTGCTGGCGGTCCAGCACCAAGCTGCCGGTGCCTTCCAGGAACTTGCCTTCGTTCTCAAAGTGGGTAAGGTCAATCACCTCGGTGAAGGGTAGGCCATGCTCCTGCTGCAGTTGGGCAAGTAAGTCTGGGTGGCGCTCCAGGCGGCGGGTAGGGGAGAGCATGGGGTACAACACCACCTTGCCTCCTTTATGGAAAGAGATCCAGTTGTTGGGGAAAACGGCGTCTGGGGTGATGGGGTCCTCCACGTCGTCTAAAACAACGGCTTCAATGCGGGCGGCCCATAATTTCAACAGAAACTGATTGAACTCGTCCAGCGCTTTCTGTTGCACCTTGGCCTCGGTGCCGGCCGGAACTTCCTGCTGGAAGGCGTTGGTGGCAGCAGTCTCGGGGTTTGAGCCGAAGCGGGCGGGGCGCACCAGCAATACCTGCGTAGCGAGCGGAGCGTTGGGGTGCGTGGGGAGTTTGTTTTCAGTTTCCATAAGCCAGACGTTTGTTTGGGCGTTGCAAGATACTTTAAAACAGGAAAGCGCACACCCTTTGTGGTTAAGAACCGCGCCCCCGTTTTATGGCCGATTTTCTGAAAACTGCCTGAAAACAAACTCCCCGTTCCTGGTTTACAAGAACGGGGAGTGAGCTGTTAAACTTATTTTACTGGTTTTACCTGAGAAAAACTGCTGCTGAAAAATCAAGCAGAGGGTGCGGTTCTGTTCCGCCAGAAGTACCGGAAGCACCGTCCCATGATGCCCCTGAACCTTTTAGGAAACGTGGCCCGGCACCAGCGCTTCAGTTCCCTTATCTCATGGATGAGAAGCAGACGCAGGCATTTCCGGAATTCTTTTTCAAACAACACTACATCAAAACTAACTTTTAACAGAATGAATTTACTGTACTGCAAATAGGATGTGGTCATAGTAATGATGATTTAGGATAAGTGTTTGCGTATAACTGGTTGAAACTAAAATACCCCTTCGGGGGGAGGAGGGATAAGTGAACAATTGGTAAACGCACCTGCTGTGCCAGCTAGGTTAACATTCGCCGGAGATGCAGGTACAGCAAGGTTAGCTCGGTACGGGAAAGAGGCAGGACAGTTCCGCTGGCTGCCCTTGCCGTAACCTGCGGCGAGAAGAGAGGGAGCAACGTACCAGAAACAGATATCTGAGTAGAAGACAAATGCCTGGATCTGTTGGTCGTTCCGCCCCAGCATGATAGCGCAGCTTGTGGAAGTTGAGCCCCGGAAAGATGCAGCCACGGGTTTGCCGGCCTCAATAGGCATACGCGGCAGAGCAACCAAGCGGTTTGTGACAAGACATCTATTCCCATGAACTAACTTCAACTGGCTGTGGAGCTGAAGTGTAACAATTTTATTTAAAAACCTATTAAAAGTCAAGGGGTTAAACAAAGGATTTAAAGCTCCAATAGGCGGTTTTTATAACATTTCCGGTGCCATTATGGGCCCGGGGCCTTTAAACCGTGGTTGGTTTTTTAAGCCTACCCCTCGTATCTTTGATAAAATCAGTATTTACACATGTCTTTATTTTCTTACCTCCGTACCCGCAGCGTTGCCCTGAGTGTAGGAGTAACCCTGGCGCTGGTTGGGTGCCAGAAAGAATTAGTCCCTTCGGTTAGCCTTACCGCCCCTACTGATATTCCGGTCACTACCCAGATTACGCCAGACCCTACCGCTGAGAGCACCATTACGCCTTACCGTACCCGCGTGGACCAAACCATGAACCAGGTGATTGGGCAGGCGCCGGTGGCTCTGGAGAAAGGCGGACCAGAATCTATCCTGGGAAATTTTGTGGCCGATCTCACCCGCACCCAAACCATGGCCGCGTACGGCAAGCCCATTGACATGGGCGGCATGACCGAAGGCGGCCTGCGCAACCCCATTGACCAGGGCCCGGTGACCGTGGGCGATGTGTTTGAGTTGATGCCCTTTGAAAACGAGATGCTGGTGCTTACCCTCTCCGGGGCCACCGTGCAGGAGATGTTTGATTTTGCCGCCCGCACCAAGATTCTGACGGTAGCCAACACCACCTACACCATCCGGGACAACAAGCCCGAGAACATCACCATCGGCGGCAAACCCTTTGATCCTTCCAAAACCTACACGCTGGCCATCTCAGATTACCTGGCCAACGGCGGCGATAACATGGGTTTCCTGAAAAACGCCCTGAAAACCGAAAAAGTAGGTCTGCTGGCCCGCGATGCCATCATGAACGAGATAAAGCAGCTGACCGCCCAAGGCAAACCGGTGACCGCCCAACGAGACGGGCGGGTGAAAGTGATAAAGTAGTAGCTCGTATTGCGTATCACGCAACGCGAAATTTTTTAAAAACCTTCAGTATCGTGCTACATGCTACGCGATACTTGATACCGAATAGAAAATGAACCGCAGGGATTTCATCAAAAATACATTGGCCGGAACGGCAGGTTTGGCGGTGTTGGGCTTGCCCAGCCTGGGAACGGCCGCCTCGGGACCCATTAAGTTAACCATTCTGCACACCAATGACATGCACTCCCGCATTGATCCGTTCCCCAATGATGGGCGCAAGAACGGTGGCATGGGCGGCATGGCCCGTAGAGCAACGTTGGTGAAGCAGATCAGGGCGCAGGAACCCAACGTGCTCTTGCTGGATGCCGGCGACATCTGGCAGGGAACGCCGTATTTCAACTTCTTCGGGGGTGAGCTAGAGTACAAACTCATGACCCAGATGGGCTATGACGCCGCCACGCTGGGAAACCATGACTTTGACAACGGCCTGGAAGGACTGCAGAAACAGTTGCCGCACGCCGGTTTCCCGTTCCTCATCGCCAACTATGATTTCTCAGACACCATTCTCAAAGGCCGCTTCAATCCTTACAAAGTGTTTGTAAAAGAAGGCGTGCGCGTGGGCGTGTTTGGGTTAGGCATTCAGCTGGCCGGCCTGGTAGCCGATAACAACTTCAAAGGCACCAAGTACCTGGATCCGGTGGCTACGGCCCAAAACATGGTAAAAACGCTGAAGGAGCAGGAAAACGTGGATCTGGTTATCTGCCTCTCGCACCTGGGCTACTCCTATGAGTACGACAAGATCAGCGACCGCAAGCTGGCCCAGCAGGTGAGCGGCATTGACCTCATCATTGGCGGCCACACCCACACGTTCCTGGATGAGCCCGAGAAAATCACCCACGCAGACGGCCACGTGACCCTGGTGAATCAGGTGGGCTGGTCGGGCATTAACCTGGGCCGGATAGATTTTACTTTCAACAGAAAAACCAAGTCAAAAACGGCTACAACGGCCTCTGTGCTGCCTTTGAATGACCGTGTCATAAATTCGTAATCTTCAAGTTTTTTTCTCTGTAGTTTTTTTTCATTTTTGTAACCCCCTGAAAAATTCTACACTCAAAAAAACGCGGGATTGGAAGAAGCGATGTTAATGGTAAAAGACTGTACAACCGTCTGGAATAACTGTTTACAGGTTATCAAAGACAACATTGGCGAGCAGAGCTACAAGACGTGGTTCGAGCCCATCGTGCCGTTGTCTTTGGCTAATAACGTTCTCACCATACAGGTGCCCAGCCAATTCTTCTATGAGTGGCTGGAAGAGCATTATGTGGGCCTTCTCAAGAAGGTGGTGTTCCAGGAACTGGGCAGCGAAGGCCGCCTGGAGTATTCCATCATTGTAGACCAGGGCAACGACCACAGCAAGCCCCAGACGGTCAATATTCCCACCAAGAAGGTGCCGGCCGCGGTAGCCAACTCCTACCGACCGGAGCAGAGTTTCCTGAAGAACCCGTTTGAGTCAAAAGCCATTGACCGGCACTTCTTCAACTCGCAGCTGAACCAGAGCTACACCTTTGAAAACTACATTGAGGGTGACTGTAACCGTTTGGCGCGCTCAGCGGGGTACGCCGTGGCCAACAAGCCGGGTACCACGTCTTTCAACCCTTTGATGGTGTACGGCGGCGTAGGTTTGGGCAAGACCCACCTGGTACAGGCTATTGGGAACCACATCAAGGGCAACAACCCAGATAAATTCGTGCTGTACGTTTCCTCAGAGAAGTTCGTGAACCAGTTCATTGAGTCTTTGAAGACCAACAGCGTGCAGGACTTCGCCAATTTCTACCTGCTGGTAGACATCCTCATCATTGACGACGTGCAGTTCCTGAGCGGCAAGGAGAAAACCCAGGAGATGTTCTTCCACATCTTCAACCACCTGCACCAGAGCGGCAAACAGATTGTGATGACCTCAGACTGCCCGCCGCGCGACCTGAAAGGCCTGGAAGAGCGATTGTTGTCCCGCTTTAAGTGGGGTTTGACCGCCGATCTGCAGAGCCCGGATTTTGAGACCCGGATGGCTATCATCCAGAAGAAGATGCAGAGTGACGGCATCCATATTCCGGATAACGTGATTGAATACCTGGCCTACAGCGTGGATACCAACGTGCGGGAACTGGAAGGGGTACTTATTTCGTTGATAGCACAGTCCTCCTTGAACCGCAAAGAGATTGACCTGGAATTAGCGAAAGCTGCGCTCAAACACATCATTGAAGATGTGGAGACGGAGGTGAACCTGGATTTTATCCAGAAAACCGTAGCCGAGTACTTCCAGGTAAGTTTGGATTCTCTCAAAGCCAAGACCCGCAAGAAAGAGATTGTGACGGCGCGCCAGGTGGCCATGTATTTCGCAAAAGAGTACACCAGCCACTCGCTTAAGTCCATCGGGTACCATTTTGGCGGCAGAGACCATTCAACGGTGATTCACTCTGTGCAGACCGTATCTGATCTGATTGATACCGATAAAAAATTCAAGGCTTCTATTCAGGAGCTGCAGAAGAAGTTCAAGGTGAAGGCGGTTTAAATAACGCGTTTTCTCTTACAGACCATATGATTTCAAAAAAGGCCAAGTACGCCCTAAAAGCACTTCTTTATTTGGCAAAGCAGCATGACCGCGGTCTGGTGCTTATCTCTGAGATTGCCACCGCAGAACGGATTCCGCGCAAGTTCCTGGAAGCCATTCTGGTAGATTTGAAAGTACAGCAGATTGTGCAGAGTACCCGCGGCAAAAACGGCGGCTACACGCTGGTGAAAGACCCGGCGCAGCTTTCGGTGGGCAACATCATCCGGATGGTAGACGGCCCCTTGGCTCCGGTGCACTGCGTAAGTCACCTGTATTACCGCAAATGCGAAGAGTGCGTGGATGAGGCCACCTGCGAGATCCGCCTGCTCATGAAACGCGTTCGTGACGCCACCTGTGACATTCTGGATACCACTTTCCTGGCAGATTTCACTAAAGTGTCGGCGTTGGTAGTGGAGGAAGAAGCCAACCAGATTTAACTTTCCTTAAGATAGTTGTTGCTGCCGTTTGGGGGCTGTTTTCTGTAAAACAGCCCCCAAACGGCAGTTTCTTTTTCCGGTAGTAGGTTCCTTGTTTCAATACGAGTTGAAATCACTTGAGCGTTGATTCTCCTGATCTCTATTTTCCTGGATTTTTCTGGTTCAAGTCTGAGACTTGGACCTACCATGAACTGAAATTTGCAAATCAGTGGTCGTTAGCCCCCTTCTATGGCCTTCTATGGCGCGGAAGTTACTTCCGTGCCTTTCTTTTTTAATTGCTACTTCGCCACCAGCTATTGTCAGGGGCCTCACCAATGACTCAGCCACCATCTCCCGCCCGCCGTTGTTGGTGTTCTCACCAACAACCCAATCTGCCTCTCAAGCCGCTACTTTCTATTTCCAGACTCAGAACTCGCTCTGCGGACGTTTGTCACTTTTCTCCTTGATGTTCAACCTAACCAAAAGAATCAAGAAGAAAAGAAACTCGCTGACGTCTAGACAATCTTTTCTTCACTGTTTTTGACTCCTGGTAAAAGCTAGCTGCTGTGTAGGGAGCGTGAGCCGCTGCCACTAGGTGAGCCACTGATTGTCCCGCGCCAGGGCAAGAGACTTCTAAGTGCTTCAATTCTGGTGTTTAGAAGGATCTTGAGAAGCCGTTTAACTATAAGGCTGAATTAGTTAGTAAGTTGTCAACTTTCTCCTTAGTTAGTTGGATTTCTAGCAATTGAGTTCTTTATTTGTCTACTTCATCTATAGAGTTTACCTATGCTGTAGAGTATTTGGCGTTGTTTTGGGTGCTCCTAAAGAGAAGAAGACAGATAACCAGTAACAAACTTTCAAAATATAAAGACAAGATCATGGCATTAAGATTAGGCGATATTGCTCCGGACTTTACTGCAGAAACCTCACAAGGTACCATCAATTTCCACGAGTGGATTGGCGACGGGTGGGCGGTGCTTTTCTCGCACCCGCGTGATTATACCCCTGTTTGTACCACTGAACTGGGCGCGGTAGCCCGCATCAAGGAGGAGTTTGACCGCAGAGGGGTAAAAGTGGCGGCGCTGAGCGTAGACCCGCTTGATTCTCATCACGGCTGGATCGCAGACATCAACGAGACGCAGAACACCACCGTGAACTTCCCCATCATTGCCGATGCGGACCGTAAAGTGTCTGACCTGTATGACATGATCCACCCTAATGCCAGCGATACTTTCACCGTGCGCTCAGTGTTCATTATCGGGCCAGACAAGAAAGTGAAACTGATCTTCACGTACCCGGCTTCTACCGGTCGTAATTTCGCCGAGATCCTGCGCGTGATTGATTCCCTGCAACTGACTGCTAACCACAGCGTGGCTACGCCGGCTAACTGGGAAAACGGCCAGGACTGCGTGATTCTGCCTTCTGTGAAGCAGGAAGAAGTGGAGTCTAAATTCCCGAAAGGCCACGTGGTCATCAAGCCTTACCTGCGCTTAACGCCTCAGCCAAATTTAGACTAGTCCTTTGAAAAGCATTCTGCTCTTAGGTGAGCAGAAACACCATAAAAACAGAAGCGGCCATTCTGCAAAGAATGGCCGCTTCTGTTTTTATGGTGTTTCTGGAAAGATAGCCCTAAAACGGTGCCTATCTGCGGTTACTGGTGGTTTCGGTTACCGGAATCGCGTGCTTATCGGCTACTTCCAGAAGTTTCTCCCTTGCTATCTTCTGTCCTTTGCGGGTACTGATCAGCCTAAGGTTCACGTGGCATTTGCTGCCGTCGCGCATGGCAAAACGGGCCTGGGCTGGGCCAAGGGTAATGCCCATCACATCCTGCAGGTGAATCGCGGTTTTCTGTTTGAAGTGCCCGCGTTTCTCTACCACGTAAGCCGGCGTAATTTCCAGGTAAGACTGGCGGCCAAACAAAGAGGTATTCTGGGCCAGAATGAACAGCAAATAGCCAAATGCCAGAATCAGGAACACATAATGGATAAAGTGGCGGTCGTTAGTGGAATCAACCGGTTCGGTCAAAATCAGAAACAAGCCGTACGCCAGCCACAACAATACCAGTGCCAACTGCACCCCGAAGGAAATTTTGTGGTCACGTGACGGCCGTAACCCAACCCTAGCCAATGATTTCATGCAATAAAATTATTGGGCAAAGATAGCGAAATTTTGATATCCGCCGGAAAGTCCCGTGGGTAGAGCTTAGGCGCTTTTCAACGTGGCTTTCAAGGTCATCTCTGGCACAGAAGCCAGGGCTCTGGAGATTGGGCAACCTTCTTTCGCTTTCTGGGCCAGTTGCTGCAGTTCGTCATCAGACAGACCGGGCGCCTCCACTTCAGTGGTAAGGTCAATCTTACGGATGTACGGACCATTTTCCTGCCCTAAAAACACTTTCGCCTCGGTTCTCACCGAGGTGGCTGTTTTGCCGGCGCCTTCCAACAGGCTGCTCAGGAACATGGAGAAACAGCCCGCGTGGGCCGCGCCAATCAGTTCTTCTGGGTTTGTGCCGCTAACACCTTCCTCAAAGCGTGATCCAAAAGAGTAGCGCGCATCTAAGGTGCCGCTTTGGGTAGATACGGTTCCTTTGCCATCTTTCAGGCCGCCTTCCCAGACGCCTGTACCAGTGTTTGTTGCCATAGTTTTATCTTTTTGGTTTGGTTTCTTCAAAGTACTAAAAAAACCGGATATGGTTTTATACGGATGGTGTAAGGGAGTAAACCCATAACCTGTTTCTGGCAACCTACTGTGCGGAATAGGGCAGAGCCAACGGGTGCTCTGGTAGACGCCAGTCTGTTTTAAAGCCATTCTTCTAAAATCTGCCCAAAAACGGCTGCGCCGCCACATGAAGAGAACTAACGTAAGATTGCTATCTTTACCGCCATCAGGTACTGACCTATTCTGCGTTGTAAGCGTAGGAGGTGCCTATTTCTTTGAATGTCATTGCATGGGAATTAAAGCGTTCTTGAGTAAACCTTTGGCCGCCTGGACAGTTGCCCAGCAGAAAAGCTGGATGGAACAACCCGGCCAGGCACAACAACGGGTTTTTGAGTCGATTATCCGGAAAGGGGCTAACACCGCTTTCGGCAGAGATCACCATTTCAAGGACATTCAGACACCCAAGGATTTTGCCCAGGCCGTACCCGTGCGGGACTACGAGGCCCTGAAACCCTACTTTGACCGACTCAAGAAAGGCGAACGCGACGTGCTCTGGCCCGGTTTGCCCTTGTACTTCGCCAAAACCTCGGGCACTACCTCCGGTACCAAGTACATTCCCATCACCCAGGATTCCATCCCGAATCATATCAACGGGGCTAAAAACGCGCTGCTGAACTACATCCATGAAACCGGCCGAGCGCAGTTTCTGGACGGGAAACTGATTTTCCTGAGCGGTAGCCCGGTGTTGGAGCAAGTGGCAGGCATCAATACCGGTCGGCTCTCTGGCATTGTGAACCACCACGTGCCGGGGTATCTGCGCACAAACCAACTGCCCAGCTATGAAACCAACTGCATTGAGGACTGGGAAACCAAGCTGGACGCCATTGTGCAGGAGACCATAAACGAGCGGATGACCTTGATCTCGGGTATTCCTCCGTGGGTGCAGATGTACTTTGACAAACTCATGGCCCGCACCGGCAAGCAGATCAAAGACGTGTTTCCAGATTTCAACCTGTTTGTGTACGGTGGTGTGAACTTTGCCCCGTACCGGGCCAAATTGTTTGAGAGCATCGGGCGGAAGGTAGATTCCATTGAGACATTCCCCGCCTCCGAGGGCTTCTTCGCGTTCCAGAACCAGCAGGACGACCCCGGTTTGCTGTTGCTGGCCAACAGCGGCATCTTCTATGAGTTCATCCCCGCTGAGGATTTCCATCTGCCCAGTCCGCGTCGCCTTACCCTGGCCGAGGTGCAGGTAGGAGTGAACTACGCGCTCATTGTGAACAGCAACGCCGGGCTGTGGGGCTACTCCATCGGCGATACCGTAAAATTTATCTCGCTGTTTCCGCACAAGCTGGTGGTGAGCGGCCGCTTGAAGCATTTTATTTCGGCTTTTGGGGAGCATGTGATTGGCGAGGAGGTGGAAAGTGCCCTGCAAGCCACCATGGCCGAGTTCCCCGAGGTAGCCGTGACGGAATTCACCGTGGCCCCGTACGTGAGCCAGGGCGAAGGTGCCTCTTACCATGAGTGGCTCATCGCCTTTGACACGCCGCCGCACGAGCCCGAGCGCTTCGCTAAGGCGCTGGACCAGCACCTGCGCAGGCGCAACACCTACTATGACGACCTTATCTCGGGCAACATCCTGTCCACCCTCAAGGTGACGCCGCTACCCCCCGATGCTTTCCAGCAGTACATGAAGCGCCAGGGCAAGTTGGGCGGCCAGAACAAAGTGCCCCGCCTGAGCAACGACCGTACCCTGGCCGAGGGCTTGCTGGAACTGGTACGGTAGTCTGTTTTAAGGCTGGTTTTGGTAAACCAAGGTGAAAACGGCAGGTTGAAAAAGAATTTGTACTGGCTACTTGAGGGTGTACGGCCTGAATCAGGTCTTCTAAGCGATTAATCCTAAGTCAATCCATGCGAAACCGCTACCCGCAAGCCGCCAGAAAACTCCTACTACTGGTATTCTTCCTGCTGTTCGTGCTCCCGTTCACGTTCGGGCAGAGCAAAACCTTCACCAGAGACCAGTACCAGGAGGATTTCCTGTTTTTCTGGAAAACCATTGGCGAAGACTACGCTTACTTTGACAAAAAGCAAACCGATTGGAATAAGGTAAAAGACCTGTACCTGCGCCAACTGGACACTGTCTCCACCAACCGGCAGTTTGTCTCTTTGCTGGAACGCGCCTTCCATGAAATCTATGACCATCATGCCTCGCTGAACACCAACACCAACTTTTCTCCACGTCTGGTGCCCTCCGGAACCGATCTCTGGGCCGAGTTTGTGAACGGCAAACCCATAGTGCTGGAGGTGAGAAGAGGCTTGGGGGCCGAGAAAGTAGGAATGCAAGCCGGAATGGAAGTAGTTTCCGTCAACGATGTGCCGGTACAAGCCGCTTTGAGTCCATTTTTAGGAAAATCACTTAAAACCGTGGATGTGGAGGCGAAGAACTATGCCCTGCGCACTTTGCTGGCCGGTAACCACGTGCAGCCCCGGAAAATCACCGTCCAGGAGAACGGAAAGCTGCGCACCTTTTACCCCGATGCACCCCAGATGCTGCTGGAGGACATTCAGTACCCTTCCAAAGTGGAAGCCCGCGAACTCAACGGCATCGGGTACATCAAGATCAACAATTGCCTGTTTGACAATAGCCTCATTCCCGCCTTTGACAGTGTGCTGAACACTCTGACCAATACCAAAGCCCTGGTGCTGGACCTAAGGGAGACACCCAGCGGCGGAAACACCACGGTGGCCCGGGCCATTCTGGGTAGGTTCATCACCAAAGACGAGTACTACCAAAAGCATGAACTCACCGCCGAGGAGCGCCAGTACGGCGTGAAACGGAGTTGGGTAGAGATTGCCTCGCCGCGGGGGAATGTCTATCGCAAACCCTTGGCGGTGCTGGTCGGTCATTGGACCGGGAGCGTGGGAGAGGGTATCACCATCGCGTTTGACGGCATGAAGCGGGGTACTATCATTGGGAGCAGACTTGCCGGCCTGAGTGGCGCCATTTACTCGTATCAATTGCCCAATACCCGCCTCGGTTTCTCTTTCCCCGTGGAAAAACTGTTCCATGTGAACGGCTCACCGCGGGAAAACTATTCACCGGCCATGTTGGTTGATCTTACAAAGGAAAGTGCTGGCCCTGAAAAGGATGTGGTGCTGGAAAAAGCAATCACTTTCCTGAACGGGAAGAAAAAGTGAACTGGTTTCACCCTGTTTTCCGAGAAGTAGGCCTATAACGGGATTTGGTTCAGAATTAAAGCCTTAGGATCTTATAAGATGAAGTCTGCTTTCCCTTTCTTATTAGGCATCATTCTAATTATTGTGAGTAATATTATTGGTCACTATAAACCGTCATTTTCTCTTATGGCAACGGCTGTTTTGCCTTTTATTATTGTAGGCACCTTAAATATCAGGCTTTATAAAACAAAATTCCTTTTAACTGTGATGTATGGTTATGGAATCATACTTTTCAATGATTGGCTAGTCAGAGTATATGCTTGGGGAATTCATGATCAGTTAAAAAAAGATGTAATCTTACTGCTTTCAATAATTGCCTTTATTCTTTGTAGCGGGTGTATGTTAATTTATTCTTTTACAAGAACTGCAGCTGTAGAAAAGAAGACGGCAAACAGACTGAAAAATTCAGGTAGTGTGGTTGTGTGTGGAGCATTTGCCCAGCCTTTTACTTCGTATTTCTAATCGACCTATAAAATTACAGGCTTCCAGCAATCTATCTGAACCGAATTGCAGAGGAAAAGAAAGAAACTCCTGTTTTTAACCTAATTTCGCAGAAACAGACCGAAAATCGGTATTTAAGAAGAGTACATGAAGAAACGAGTAGCCATTCTTGGCTCAACGGGCTCTATAGGCACACAGGCGCTGGAAGTGATTCAGGCGCAGCCGCAGGCGTTTGAGGTGGAGGTGCTCACGGCCCATTCCAACGCAGATTTACTTATCGCGCAGGCCATCGCCTTCCAGCCCAACGTGGTGGTCATCACCAAAGACGAGCTGTACGACCAGGTGCGCGATGCGCTGGAATCCTATCCTATCAAAGTGTACGCCGGCATGAACGCCGTGAACGGCGTGGTGCAGATGGACACCGTGGACATTGTGCTCACCGCCATGGTAGGCTACGCGGGACTCCAACCCACCATCAAAGCCATTGAGGCGGGCAAAACCATCGCCCTGGCAAACAAAGAGACGCTGGTAGTGGCCGGGCAGCTGATTACCGATCTGGCCCGCGAGAAAGGCGTGAACATTTACCCGGTAGATTCTGAGCACAGCGCCATTTTCCAGTGCCTGGCCGGGGAGTTCCACAACCCCATTGAGAAAATCATCCTGACCGCCTCAGGCGGACCGTTCCGGGGTCGGGATAGAGCGTATCTCCAAACGGTGACCAAGGCACAGGCGTTGAAGCACCCCAACTGGGACATGGGTGCCAAAATCACCATAGATTCGGCCTCGCTCATGAACAAAGGGCTGGAGGTGATTGAAGCCAAATGGCTCTTCGGGTTGCGCAACGACCAGATAGAAGTAGTGGTGCACCCACAATCTATTGTGCATTCGCTCGTTCAGTTTGAAGACGGCTCTTTGAAGGCGCAGATGGGCTTGCCCGATATGAAGCTGCCCATCCAGTACGCCCTGAATTACCCTAATCGCTTGAAAGCAGATTTCCCCCGGTTCAACTTCCTCAACTATCCGCAACTCACCTTTGAGCAACCAGATCTGGAGACGTTCCAGAACCTGGGACTGGCGTTTGCGGCCATGGAAAAAGGCGGCAATGCCCCGTGTGTGCTGAACGCGGCCAACGAAGTGGCGGTGGCGGCTTTTCTGCGCGAGGAGATTGGCTTTTTGGAGATGTCTGATCTCATCTCTGACTGTCTCGCTAAAGTTGCGTATATTGCCAAACCTTCTTTGGAGGATTTCGTGCAAACCGATCAGGAAACGCGGCAAATGGCGTTGAGCCTGATGCAGGCGTAATTCTTTTCCAAAACAGACGACTAAAATAAACACAAACCGTTGAGGTACAGAACTGATACCTGAACGAATACCTCATAACTTCTTTCAATGGATGCATTAGTAATGGCCGGCCAGTTGATTCTGGGCCTGACCATCTTAGTAGGAATACATGAACTGGGCCACATGCTCACGGCCAAATGGTTTGGGATGCGCGTGGAGAAATACGCCATCGGGTTCCCGCCCAAACTGGTGAGCAAACAAGTTGGCGAGACGGAGTACATGATTGGCATGATTCCGCTGGGCGGATTCGTGAAGATCTCCGGCATGGTAGACGAGTCTTTGGACACGGCCATGCTGTCGCAGGAGCCGCAACCTTGGGAGTTCCGAGCCAAACCAGCCTGGCAGCGCCTTATTGTGATGATGGGCGGCATCATTTTCAACGTAATCACCGGTATCATCATCTTCGCGGCTTTGACTTACATGTACGGTGAGAGCTATTTGCTGGCCAAAGACGTGCAGTACGGCATTGAAACCAACGAGATTGGCGAGCAGATTGGCCTGCGCGACGGCGACAAGATTGTGGCCATCAACGGCAAACCCCTGGTAGAGTTCCAGGATGTGTATAGCCCCGATGTGCTGTTAGGGCAAAACGCCTCTTATACCGTAGAGCGCAACGGCCAGCAGGTTCAGGTGCCAGTTCCCGGTAACCTGATTGACAAACTAGCCGACGGTGACAAAGCGGGCTTCATCATGCCCCGTGAGCCGTTTGCCGTAGAAAACGTGAAGGCCAAGAGCCCGGCCTCGGCGGCGGGTCTGCAACCCGGTGACCGCATCACCAAAGTAGGCAACCAACCGGTGCAGTTCTTCCATGAATTCCAGCAGGCGCTGCAGGCAAACAAAGGCAAGAAAATAGCCCTGCAGGTTGAGCGCAACGGCCAGCCCGTTACCTTGAACACCACGGTAGACGAAGACGGTACCATTGGGTTCTATCCTAGAATGCTGTTGCCGCGTGCTACCCGTGAGTACGGTCTGTTGGCCTCCATTCCGGTGGGCGCAGAGAAAGCCTTTGGGGTGATCACCACCAACATCAAAGGGTTCGCGAAGATTTTCCGGGCGGAGGTTTCTCCGTCTAAGGCGTTGAGCGGCCCAATTGGCATTGCGCAGATTTTCGGGGGTAATTTCTCCTGGATCAACTTCTGGGCCATCACCGCCATGTTGTCTATGGTGCTGGCGTTCATGAACTTCCTGCCTATTCCGGCGTTGGACGGCGGACACGTGATGTTCCTGACCTACGAGATGATCTCGGGCCGCAAGCCTTCTGACAAGTTCCTGGAGAACGCCCAGAAAGTAGGCATGGTCTTGTTGCTGGGGCTTATGGGCTTTGCCATCTTCAATGACTTCTTTAAGCTGTTGTTCAGATAAGTAGTACCAAAACAGGCATTCTGTTGATAAATAATTGCCAGGGAAGACGCACGATGAGGGCGTCTTTCTCTGTTTATAGGGGAAGAGTATGAGTAAGATGAAGATGTTGGCAGTTACGCCTAAGTTCTGGCTGAGCCTGTTGGCGGCACTGTGGTTGCCGGTGGCGGCTTGGGCCCACGATTTCCACACGAGCATTACCGATGCCCGCTACAACCCCAAGAATCAAACCTATGAGCTTTCGGTGAGGGTGTTCGCCGATGACCTGGAGGAAGCCCTGAGCCGCCGGCACAAAACCACCGTTCGCCTGGACCGGTCTGAGCGGGTGAACAAGCTAATGGCCGAGTACCTGCAAACCCATCTGGCTATTTCCACGGTGAAAGGCACCCGGGCGGCGCAGAAGTTTGTAGGGGCCCAGGAAGAAGCCGATGCCATTTGGCTGTACGTGGAGATTCCGGCCGGTAAAATGCCCAGCGGACAGGTTTGGGTGCAGAATGCGCTGCTCACCGAGGTGTTTGATGACCAGACCAACATCCTGAACCTGGAGGTGGCAGGCAAGAAGCGGTCGGTGTTGTGCCGCACCGGAGAAACGCAGCAAGTGGTTTCTTTGTGAGTCTTGGAGCCCCTAGTTCCTGAAGGCAGGGTAGCAAAATAGGGCTCTTTTGTTCCGCCAAAACAATGTAAAGCTTGCGGTTTTACTTCCAATTGTGGCGGCTATTCTTTAGTTTTAGATAGGAAAAGTAGATTGAAATCAGGTAAGCCGGTGTGATTCCATCTGGCCGAGAAAGGTGCAAGAGAAACCTTGTATGTTGCATTTTCGGTCAACGTGAATTTCGTTAATGATGCTGTTTTTGTCTCAGGAGAGGAGAGGGGTAAGCGAGCGGGGAGGCATGGTTAATGTTCGTTTTAAAATTATTTTATGAGAAAAAGCTTCCTTCAGGTAGCTGGATTATTACTGGGGTTGGGTGTGAGTAGCTGTTCTTCTGTGTACATGCCCAACGTACCAAACACCCCAATGCTAACGGCCAAAGGCGAATTGAGCACCGGCGGCCATATCACCCTCAAAGGCAATGCGAGTTTCAACTCGGCGTACGCGGTCACAGACCATATTGGTGTGCTGGTAGGCGGGGCCATGATGAACAGCAACAAAGACAAAAAGGATTTCCGGCACAACCTGCTGGAGGCGGGCGGAGGGTACTTCACCACCTTTGGACCGAACAAAAACCGTATTCTTGAAATTTACGCAGGTTTGGGCCGGGGCAGCAGTGACCGTACCTACAAAGACAGAACCCCCGAGGGGCTTGTCACCTATGACCGGCAGGAAACTACTTTCAACAAGTATTTCATGCAGGTGAACTACTCTTCCAAGAAAAAACGATTGTTAAGATTATTCGGGTCTGAGCACACGCTCAACTACGGTACTGCCCTGCGATTGAGCTACCTGACCATGAATGAATTCTACCGCAACGATATTGCCCAACCCAAAGAAGACAACATTTTCTTTGAGCCCATCTTCTACACGCGCATGTCTTTGACGCCGGCCATTCAGTTGCAGTACACCAGCGGCAGTAACTTCGGGCTCAAGAACCGTGAGTTTATGACGGCCGGCAACTCAGTGTTCAGCATTGGGTTCATTGTGAACGTGGGAGGCTTGAAACTGAAGAAAGACCCGCCAAGACCAGAAGACAGAACCCCTGCCTTGCCGCAAATCAGGAAAGGAACAATCAAGCTATAGTAGGTCAACCTGTTGCATAGCAGCTAAGTAATCAATGCCATAATGCTACTCTCCATGTTCTAAAGGAGAGTAGCATTTTTGTTTTCAGGTACTTAAGCGAAAAATAAGGAAAAAATAAATCGTCCTGTTTTAAGGTTATTTTCTGGGAGACAGGTCAGAAATAGGATTATTTAGAATAAGAAGGTTTGGGAGCTAGGGCGGATTTCCCTGGTTGTTAAAACTTCATGTAAGTTGTTGCAACTCTGGTTGGATAGATGTTGGCAGAAACTAAAAAAGCGATTCGGGGGTGTTTTCGCTAAAACACCCCCGAATCGCTTCACTGTTTAAAGCTTAATTGAGTATTACCAATCTCCGCCGCCAGTGGGAGCTTCCTTCGGTTTAATGAGCTTGAATTCCACCCTTCGGTTCACGGCACGGTCTTCAATGGTAAGCTCGGGCTTGATGGGTTCTGAGCTTCCTTTCCCAATCGCATCAATCCGGCCGGGAGCCAGGTTTCCTTTGTTTTCCAGGTACTTCTGAATAGCGAATGCGCGCCATTGCGATAACTCTATGTTGGCATTGGGATCGCCGCTGCTATCGGTGTGGCCTTCAATGCTGAGGCGTACCTGCGGGTGGTCTACCAGGAAGAGCACAATGCGATCTAGGGTAGGTTTCATGGCATCTTTAATCTCGGCCTTGCCTTCGTCAAATTCCAGGTTCTTGAAAATCAATGGGATGCTATAGTCAATAAGCGTGGTCATGATCTTCAGCACGGTGTCCTGTTTCAGGTCAATCTCCTTTTCAATGGAGAAGAAATCAGGGCTCTGGATCATCATCATGTAGCGGCTGTTGTCAATGAGGTCAAAGTCAAAAGAGCCGTCTTCGCGCAGATATTTAGAGGCCACCTCAATGCCGTTGTCCAGGTCAATGATGGAGATAATGCCGTTCAGGGGTTTGTTGGTCACAGAATCGGTTAGTACTCCGGTCAGTTTGGTCACTGCCAGGGGGTGCGCCTCCATGGGCAGCGGGAAGGAGAACAAATCCAGGTTCTTCAGGTCTGATGGCTCTGAGCGGGCGTAGTACAGATTGGTGGAGTTGGCGTTGATAGTGAAGTAGTACTCGCTGCCTTTGCCGTTCACCAGCGGCCCAATGTTGCGCGGTTCCTGCCAGCGGCCGTTCACGCGGTACGATTTATAGATGTCAAAGTCCCCGAAATTGAGCAACTGGCCCCGGGAACTGAAATACAGCACCTGGTACAACGGGTGGAAATACGGGCTCACCTCACTCTCGCGGGTGTTGATGATAGGGCCCATGTTCTGCGCTGGTGACCACTGTCCGTTTTTCTGTTTGTAGGTGAAATAGATGTCAGACATGCCAAAACCACCCAGGCGGTCAGAGGCAAAATACAGGGTGTCTTCCAGCGGCGAGAGGGTGGGTTGCGAGTCCCAGGACTTGCTGTTCACGTTGGCGCCCAGGTTCTTGATCTGGCCCCACGAGCCGTCGCCTAACCGGGTGGCGCTGTACAAATCACAGTTGCCCAAACCGTCTGGGCTTTCGCAGCGGGCGAAATACAGGGTTTTACCATCGCGGCTGAGGCAGGCTGAGCCTTCGTTGTAGACGCTGTTAATGGGCTTCCCGAACGATTGGCCCTCTTGCCAAAAACCGCCCTCAAAACGCGAGAAATACAGGTCTTCATCGGTGCCTTTGCCCTTTACGCCTTTGCGGCGGGAGGTATAAATGAACAGTTCCTCGTCTGAGTGCACGGCCGGGCCGTAATCCTCGGCTTTGGAGTTGATGGCATCGCCCATGTTGGTGTAAATGCCGCGCGGAGGCTTGAACGTAGCCACCGATTTGCGGTACTCCACCAGTTCATAGTAGTACTGCAGCGGCACGTACAACTCTTTGTTTTTCGCCTCCAAGGAGTCATAGTACTGCTGCACTTGCCTGATATCGGTGCGGTGGTGTTTCAGGACCAGCCGGTAATAGGCAATGGCTTTCTCCTTTTGGCCTAAACGCTCATATAATTGGCCTAAACGCCAGAGAAGTTTTGTATCTTTATAGAAATTTTCAATCCCGAAATTGCCCACGTACTCCGCCAGCAGAGGCAAAACCTTATCCCAGGCTTTTTTCTTCTCCAGCTTCAGGATGGTTTCGTACTTTGACTTCTGGTGATAGTAGGGCAGGCGGTTTATGTTGGGGAAGTCCAGGACTATACCAGCATCAGGGGCTCGCTTCTTAAGAGAGTCATTGACAGGCTTGAGCTTCAGACGCAAGGGCGCTTTGGTTTGTCCCTCGGCGGAGAATCCAAAGCCACAGAAGAGCAGAAAAAATAGAATATAACCAGTACGCGACATAAACGGAATGGCCCGAGAAAATCATTTTTCTCAATGCAGTACCAAATGTAGTTCTTTCTTAGGTGAAATTTAACCCTCAGCCGGCAGATTTCACGGTTATATTGGCACAGCTCTTGACTAGTATAGGTAGAAAAGACAAACAACAGAACCGACGGGAGGATTGCTGCCAATTTGGCATCCTCAGAGACACGACGTATGAATTATACCCAAGAAAACTTACTGCAGCAACTCATGTTGTCCGATTTGTCTGACGATGGGAATGGCGATATCATCTCCATTATCACCTCAGAACTGGACGACGCCGAGGGCGCTGAAAAAAATAAACCCGATACCTTACCGCTATTGCCCATCAGAAACACCGTGTTGTTTCCGGGCGTGGTGATTCCCATTACGGTAAGCCGGAAAAAATCGGTGCGGTTGGTGCGCAAAGCCTACCGTGGCGACAAAACCGTGGGCGTAGTGGCCCAGAAAAACATGTCGGCCGAGGAGCCTACCCCAGAAGATCTGTTTCAGGTAGGTACCATGGCCAAAATCCTGAAAATGCTGGTGCTGCCAGACGGCAATACCACCATCATTATCCAGGGCCAGAGCCGTTTCAAGATTGAAGAGGTAACCCAGGAAGAGCCGTTCATGACGGCCAAGGTTTCCTATTGCCCTGAGACGTTCCCGAACCAGAAAAGCAAGGAAGTGAAAGCCCTGGTGGAGTCTCTGCAGGAGGCGGCTGCCAAAATCCTTAAGCTGAACCCTGAGATTCCGCAGGAGGCGCAGGTGGCGCTGGATAACATTGACAGCCCTTCGTTTCTGACCCATTTCCTGTCTTCCAACATCAATGTGGAAGTGGCCCAGAAACAAAAACTGCTGGAGATAAACGACGGCGTGGAGCGCGGCACCACCTTGCTGCAGCTCATGATGCGCGAGATCCAGATGCTGGAGATCAAGCAGGAAATCCATACCAAGGTGCACTCAGACATTGACGAGCAGCAGCGCGACTATTTCCTGCGCCAGCAGATCAAAGTCTTGCAGGATGAACTGGGCATGGACGGCCCGGAGCAGGAAGTGGAGAAAATGCGCGCCGCCGCGGCCAAGAAAAAGTGGCCCGAAACGGTGGCCAAACACTTTAGTAAGGAGCTGGACAAGTTGAGTCGCCTCAATCCGCAGGCCGCTGAGTACCCTATTTCTCTGAACTACTGCGAATTCCTGCTGGACTTGCCCTGGAGCGAGTTCACCAAAGATAACTTCAACCTGAAGCGCACCAAAAAGATCCTGGACACCGACCATTACGGTCTGGAAAAGGTGAAGGAGCGCATTCTGGAGTACTTGGCCGTTCTTAAACTGAAGAACGACATGAAGGCGCCAATCCTTTGCCTCTACGGACCTCCGGGCGTGGGAAAAACCTCGCTGGGCCGTTCGGTAGCCAAGGCTTTGGGCCGTAAATACGTGCGCATTGCCTTAGGCGGCGTGCGCGACGAGGCTGAGATCAGAGGTCACCGCAAAACCTACGTGGGGGCTATGCCGGGCCGTATCATCAGCCAGATCAAGAAAGTGAGCTCTTCCAACCCGGTGATGATTCTGGACGAGGTAGACAAGCTGACTTCTGATTTCAGAGGCGATCCGTCTAGTGCGTTGCTGGAGGTGCTGGACCCTGAGCAGAACCATACCTTCGTGGACAATTACCTGGAGGTGGAGTATGACTTGTCCAAGGTCCTGTTCATTGCTACGGCTAACTCCCTGGACACCATTCACCCGGCCCTGCGCGACCGCATGGAAATCATTGAGGTGACCGGTTACACCATTGAGGAGAAAACCGAGATTGCCAAGCGCCACCTCATTCCTAAACTAAAGGAAGACCACGGGCTGACTGCCAAAGATGTGGCCTTGTCCAACGCGGCTATCCAGAAGGTGATTGAAGATTATACCCGCGAGTCGGGGGTGCGGAACCTGGAGCGTAAGTTGGGTGCCGTGATCCGGAACGTGGCCAAATCCAAAGCCATGGAAGAGGAGTGGCCCGCCAAACTGGAGCCGAAAGACGTGGCCCGCATTCTGGGTCCGGAAATTTTTGACAAAGAGATCTACCAGGACAACGAAACCGCCGGCGTGGTAACGGGCTTGGCCTGGACCTCGGTGGGCGGCGACATTCTGTTTGTGGAATCCTTGCTGAGCCGCGGCAAAGGCAAACTGACCTTGTCCGGTCAACTGGGTGATGTGATGAAGGAATCAGCCATCACGGCGGTTTCTTACCTGCGCGCCCACGCCGATGAACTGGACATTGACTACCGCCTCTTTGACCAATACGATCTGCACATTCACTTCCCCGAAGGGGCCGTGCCGAAAGACGGACCAAGCGCCGGAATTGCTATCTTTACTTCCATCGCGTCGGTGTTCACGCAGCGCAAGGTGCGGTCGCATCTGGCTATGACCGGTGAGATCACGCTGCGCGGGAAAGTGCTGCCGGTGGGCGGCATCAAGGAGAAAATTCTGGCGGCCAAGCGTGCGGGCATCAAAGACGTAATCTTGTGCTACAAGAACCGCAAAGATGTGGAAGAGATCTCGGCCCACTACATTGAGGGCCTGAACATCCACTACGTGGACCGCGTGGACGAGGTGCTGGAAATCGCTTTGCTGGAGGAGAAAGTGGCCAAGCCGCTGGACCTGCGCGTGCGCGAAGAAGCGGTGCCGGTAAAAGCAGAAAGTTGATTTAAAGCTATTTTTCGAGAAACAATGCAGAAACGCCTTTTCCTTCTGGGACTCCTGTTAGCGGCCTTGGTGCCGCTGGCTTCGGCCCAGGTGGGAGGGCGTTATGTGTTTCGGTTCCTGGACATACCTACCCACGCCCGCGTGGCGGCCTTGGGCGGCGTGAACATTTCCTCGGGGCTGGAAGACGTGAACGCGGTGACGGCTAATCCGGCGCTGATGCACGGCAAAACCGATAACCACTTGGGGCTCACGTACCTCAACTACCTGGCCGATGTCAGCCAGAATAACCTCAACTACACGTTTGAGAGCAGCCGTTGGGGCCGCAACGCCATTGGCGTGCAGTACCTGGACTACGGCTCGTTCACCCAAACCAACGATGCCGGACTGGAGGAAGGCAGCTTTAAGGTGCGGGATTACGCGCTTACCCTTTCGCACGCGGCCACCATTGAGCATTTCACGCTGGGCGCTACGGCTAAACTGGCTATTTCCAGCATTGCCGGGGACCAAGCCGTGGCTACGCTGGTGGATTTGGGCGGCACGTTCAAGCATCCGCAGAAAGATTTTGTGGTGGGTTTGCTCATCAAGAACCTGGGCGTGATGGTGAACCCCTATGACAACGGCGAACGTGAAGAAATGCCGCTGGATATCCAGTTGGGCGCCAGTTTCAAACCCGAGCACGCGCCGTTCCGCTTATCGGTGACCGCGCATAGCCTTCATCGCTTCGACATTGTCTACCTGGACCCGAACAAGAAAGGCACCCTCAACGAGAACAACGAGGAAGTGAAGGAAGAAAAGACCTTCGGCGATAAACTGGCCCGGCACTTTGTGGTGGGCGGTGAGTTTATTCTGGGGCCGGGTTTTCAGTTGCGGGCGGGCTACAACCACCTGAGAAGAAAAGAGCTGGTGGTGGAGAACGTGGGCGGCATGGCGGGTTTTTCCTTCGGGACGTCCATTAAAGTGCACGCGTTCCGGTTTGAGTACACGTACGCCAAATTTCACGTAGCCGGGGCCAGCAATTACCTCACCCTGAACACCGACCTGAACCGTTTCCTGAAAAAGAAGCTGGATTAGGACTGTTTTGGAGCCGAATTCCTGAAAACGGGTGTAAAACAGACAGAATGCTTTCCTGTTATAGGAGATAGGCCAACAAGTTCTTTCCCTCAGTCGTTTAGGTCAGGAAGAACATTTGATTTAAAGAAAACGGAGTGGCAAGAGGCTGCTTCAGACCAGATAAATTTCATGAAATGAATGCGTGGTAAATCTCATTCACTCCACCACCCATTCACTCAATCACTCATTTAACATGTTAGATTCAAGCAAGTATTTAACCCCCAGCCAGATTGTAGCCGAGTTAGATAAATATATCATTGGGCAGCACGAAGCGAAACGGAACGTGGCCATTGCGCTACGCAACCGCTGGCGCCGGATGCACGCTGATCCTGAGATGCAGAAGGAGATTGTGCCTAATAACATTCTTATGATTGGTGCCACCGGGGTAGGGAAAACCGAGATTGCGCGCCGTTTGGCCAGCATCGCCGATGCGCCTTTCACCAAAGTAGAAGCCTCTAAATTCACGGAAGTGGGCTACGTGGGCCGCGACGTGGAAAGCATGGTGCGTGACCTGGTAGAGCAGGCCGTGAACATGGTCAAGACCAAGAAAAAAGAAGAAGTAAAGCAACAGGCCGCCCTGCAGGTAGAGGAAGTAATTCTGGATGCGCTGATCCCGCCTATCAACCAGCCGGGTAACCGCGATATGGTGGGCTTTGGCGGCAACAATCATTCTTCCACTGATATGCCCGACAGCGACCTGGAACTGAACGAGCGCACCCGCGAGCGCTTCCGGCAGAAGATCCGCAACGGTGAGCTGGAAGACCGTAAGATCGATATCAAGGTGTCGCAGCATCCGTCTTCTGGCGTGGGTGTAGTAGGCCCGGGCATGGATGAAATGTCTATGATGAACATCCAGGAGATGATCGGG
Organism: Sabulibacter ruber; assembly: GCF_017355955.1. Lineage (GTDB taxonomy): Bacteria > Bacteroidota > Bacteroidia > Cytophagales > Hymenobacteraceae > Nibribacter > Nibribacter ruber_A. The sequence continues at coordinate 165,325 of NZ_JAFFID010000005.1, forward strand.
AACATGATGCCTAAGAAAACCAAGAAGCGGAAAGTGACCATCGCCGAGGCCCGTAAACTGCTTCTGGAAGAGGAAGCCGCCAAGCTCATTGACATGGACGAGGTGAAGGAAGAAGCCATCTCCAAAGCAGAGAACGCCGGGATTATCTTCATTGATGAGATTGACAAGGTCGCCAGCTCCAGCAACAAAGGCGGTGGCGGTCCGGACGTGAGCCGCGAAGGCGTGCAGCGTGATTTGCTCCCCATTGTGGAAGGCAGCACCGTGAACACCAAGTACGGCGTCATCAAAACCGATCATATCCTGTTCATCGCGGCCGGGGCGTTTCACGTGGCTAAACCCTCTGATCTGATTCCTGAGTTGCAGGGCCGTTTCCCCATCAGAGTGGAACTGCAGAGCCTGAGCACCGACGATTTCTACCAGATCCTGAAGTACCCTAAAAACGCCTTGACCAAGCAGTACGAAGAGCTGCTCCGCGCCGAGGGTGTGGAACTCAGCTTCACAGATGAGTCTTTGCATAAACTCGCCGAAATCTCCTTCCAGGTGAACGCCGAAGTGGAGAACATCGGGGCCCGGAGGCTGCAGACCGTCATGAGCCGCCTGCTCAACGACATCCTGTTTGACGTGCCCGACACCATCCCCGCCAACGCCCGCCTCATGATCACCCCAGAATTGGTGGAAGAGCGCCTTCGCGACATGGTGAAAAACCGCGACCTGAGCCAATACATTTTGTAATTAGGAATTGAGAATTAGGAATTAAGAATTGAAAGAGCCGCTGCCGTAAGGTGGTGGCTCTTTTGTTTTTGGGCTCTTTTATGGAAAGCGCGGAGGAAACAGAGTTTGCGGAGACACTCGTAGGAGCTTCGCATACTACGAGGTCTTTTGAGCAGCGGCTTTTAGTCTATGGAAGGTAATATTCTTGAGCAGTTCTTGAAGGATTGCAACAGCAAAGTAAGCTATGAGAAGCTATAGAAAAGAACAAATCAACTCTACTCTCAACAATCTTTGCTTCTAGAGGATTCGCTTAAGCAGTAATAACGCTTCTCAAAAAGACCTCGTAGTGTGCGCAGCTCCTACGAGTGTCTCCACCTACGGCTTCAACCCAACTTTCCCTTCCAACTTTTGCGTATGCAGAAGAAATAGCGTTCTTACCACCCATTCCTAATTCTTAATTCTAAATTCCTAATTAGAAATATGCGCTACTACATCATCACCGGTGCCAGCCGCGGGCTGGGGAAAGCGATGGCCGAGGCCTTGCTGCAAGACGAGCAGAACTGTGTGTTGGGCGTGTCCCGCAACAGCACCATCACGCATCCCCGCTATCGGCACCAACCGCTGGATTTCTCAGACATAGCCGGGGTGGAGCATAACCTGCACAAGGTGTTTGCCCAGCTTCCCGATGCCCAGAAGATTGTGCTGGTGAACAACGCCGGAGTGATAGGGGAGATTGGCTACATTGGACAGAGCCAGAACGAGCACTTTGAGTACGTGTTTGACGTGAACGTGATTGTGCCCGCCATGTTCATGAACATGTTTTTGCAGAGTTACCAGCACCGGCAGGACTGCGACCGGATGATTGTGAACATCAGCTCAGGGGCGGGCCAGAAAGCGAAGGACGGATGGGCGGCCTATTGCGCCTCCAAAGCGGCGCTGGACATGCTCTCCCAAACCGCTCAGCTGGAGCAGGAACAATTGGGCACGGGAGTAAAGGTGTTCTCGGTGGCGCCCGGCATCATTGACACAGACATGCAGGAGCAGATACGCGAGGCCGATGTGGAGCAGTTCCGTAGCGTGCAACAGTTCCGTGACTACAAAACCCAGGGCGCGTTGGCCTCGCCGGAAGAAGCGGCCCAGAAGATTATCCGCTTAATCAACGAGCCGCAGATCGCCCGGGGCGTGGTGTGCTCAGTGCGCGACTTCTAAAAGCGTTTTCGTGCTCATTTCTGAAAAAGAAGCCAGAAACCGAAAAGGGTTGTGGAGCGGCTGCCTTTTTTAGGCTAATTTTGCAGCCATTCTTTTCAACCTTCAAAAACAGCCATGAGCGTTTTAAAAAAACTAGTAGTTATCTGCTTTTTCGTGTACCTGCCGTTGCAATCCATGGCGTGGGGCATGTTGGGTCACCGCATTGTGGGCGAGATCGCCGATCGGAATATCTCTGCCAAGACCAGAAAAAACATCAAGAAAATATTAGGCAATGAGTCTATTGCCATGGCCAGCAACTGGGCCGATTTCATCAAGTCTGACCCGTCTTACAACTACCTGAACAACTGGCACTACATTAACCTGAAGCAAGGCTTAACCCAGGCTGAGGTGGAGAACCACCTGAAGCAGGACACCACCACCAACGCTTACACGCGCATCAACTTCCTCATTGGCGAGCTGAAGAAAAAAGAGACACCGCAGGATAAGAAAGTGATGTACCTGCGTCTGCTCATCCACTTTGTGGGCGATGTGCACCAACCCATGCACGTAGGCCGTCCGGAAGATCTGGGCGGAAACCGCATCCGTTTGGAGTGGTTCAACCAGCCTTCCAACCTGCACCGCCTGTGGGACGAGCAGCTGATTGAGCACCAGGAACTGAGCTACACTGAGTACGCCACCGCCATCAACTTCGCCACCAAAGACCAGGTGAAAACCTGGCAAAGCCAACTGGCGCCGCAGTGGTTCTTTGAGTCATACCAGATCGCGAATCAGCTGTACAAAGGCATCACCAAGCCAGACGAGAAACTGAGCTACCGCTACAACTTTGATCACCTGCAAACCCTGAACGAGCAGCTGTTGAAAGGCGGCATCCGATTGGCCGGCGTGTTAACGGATATCTTCGGGTAAAAAGCGATTACTTCCGTTTTCTGGGCATTTTCCAGAAAGGCAGCAAAAAGGGCGGGCACTGTAGAAGTGTCCGCCCTTTTTGCCTTATGATCATTCCCTCGCTCGCCTCTGGCGAGTGTGAGAAATGGTGAGGCCTCTGGCCGCAATGGGAAGCTTTGAGGTATGAAGATTCCGTTCCAAGTTCCTGCAACGCGGCGGGACGCCGCCCTGTTTCACACACTCGCCAGAGGCGAGCGAGGAATTTGAAAGCAGTTTGCCTAAAAAGGAGCATTGCTTACTGTTTTACTTTCAGCGCCCGCAGCTCATCGTCAATCTTTTTGTTCCAGCGTTCCTGCGCTCCGTGGTTCATGCCGTGGCCGGTTTCGCCATCGTATTGTTTCTGCAGGCGGTCCATTTCCCATAGTGCCTCCAGGTACTGGTATTTGATAATGCTCTCGTAATCTTCCAGGGTGAGTTTCTCGGGCCGGATGCGCTGTTTGTAGTGCTCAGACACCAGTTTCACGATGTCAAAGTGGCGTTGCTCATGGTTAAGGGCGTACTCATTCCTGGCGTTTGGTAGTACTTTGGACAGGTTGCGCAAAATGTAGGGTTTGGTGGAAACCCGCACATGAATGACGCCGTCTTTCACCGTGGCGTGGATGTCGTTGGACAACCCTGGAAACACTGAGGCGGCGTAAGAACCCGAGATGCGGGAACCGCCCTGAAAATCGTTCCAGGTGAGGGGGCGCTTGGGGTCGTAGAACACGGTGTCATCGTCTTGGTTGCGTACATAATCCTCAAAATACACTTTGATTTCGCGAGCCAGTTTCTCGTTGTAGGGAGCTTCCTTGTCCACCCAGGTGGTCAGATAACGCAGCGACTCAGACAGCATTTTACGTAGTGTAGGCTCCACAACCGATTGGCTGCCGATGGTGCGGGCATAACGGGCGCCGCTTCGGTAATCGAACAGGTGAATCCGTTTGCCTTCGCGCTGCACTTCAAACCCCGCTGAGATCTGCATCTGGCCTTCCACGCGCGAGCCGGAGGTTTGTTTCTCGGTGACCTGGTACTCTTTCAGCCGCATGACAATGGGCCGAAGCTTAGGATTGTGCGAGAAGCTTTCCTTGATGTATTTCTTAATGGCGGGCACGCTGCCGCCCTGGAAGTCTACCGTCTGCGGTGTTGAACTCCCGGTGGAAGGGGTAGGCACCAGCAACCCCACGCCTTTGGCATTGGGGCGCTCGTCAATGACATCGCTGATGTAGAACTCCCTGGTCTGGAACGGAAGCTGCTCAGATTTGAGCACCAACGGGTCCATTTTAGCCGCCGGTTGCCCCGCGCCACGCATCGCTAGCAGGGAGAGTACCAGCAGGGGCGCGGCCAGGAAGAAAAGCCCGCGCCGGAAATATGTTTTCATTTCGCCTCCGTATAAAATAGAAGCAAACACAGAAGCCATGTTCGTAAAATATGGTTTTGGAGCGCGCTGCCGTTAAGAAGAAAGGCAGCCTTTGCAGGAAGAACATGCAGTACCGGGCATCGGTTCAAAAGACCGGTGCCGATGTGAACAGATTAACAGAATGGCGGCGGAAGGCAGTGATTTTAAGGCTGTTTTCAGGAAATAAGGCCTAAAACAGAGTTAGTCTATCGTTTGTTGCGATTCTCTCCTGTTTACTGTAGCTTTCCTGAAGCGACGGAGATTGAAAAGTGTTCCTGGAGCCGTGAAGCCGCCCTACTACTTGCTTTGATTCTAACAGATGTACCTCAATAATATGGAAAAGAAGATCTTACTGGGTGGTGTGCTGCTTCTGGTGGCGAACATGGCCATAGCCCAGACACCTTATGACAGTCTCCAGACGAAGCGAACTCCATCCCAAGCCCCGAAATTGAAGTTTGAGCCTTTCAAAAAGGATCATTCCTTTCAGAAGTCTCCCCTGAAACTGTACGCGGAGGTTCTCCCAAATGCCAGTGCATCTGCCCGGGAGGAAACCATCCTCTACAGTGACATGCCGCAGGCCAAATTCGGGCAGAACCAAGACGATTTACCCGTGGCTAAACCCGACAGCAAAGTGCATTACCATCTCCTGAAGAAGAAATACAAAGTACTGCCGGTTCCTAAGAACTCAGGCGTTGAATCTGAGGGATTGGAGTAGCGTTTCTACGTTTTATGGTCCTTTCCCAACTATCTATCAAAAACAAGGCCTTTCTGAGCAACTCAGAAAGGCCTTGTTTTTGATAGACGTACCAGCGGTTAGGCTTGCATCAGGTATGCTTTGATGTATTCATCCAGGTCGCCGTCCAGCACGTTCTGCACGTCTGAGCGTTCCACGCCGGTTCTGATGTCTTTCACCAGTTTGTACGGGTGCAGTACGTAGTTACGGATCTGCGAACCGAAATCAATGCGTTTCTTGGTGCTTTCCAGCTTGTCGCGCTCCTCGTTGCGCTTGTTGATCTCAATCTGGTAGAGCTGCGATTTCAGCATCCGGATGGCGTGCTCTTTGTTCATGAGCTGCGAGCGCTCAATCTGGCAGGCAATCACAATCCCAGATGGTTTGTGCTTCAGACGCACGGCAGTTTCTACCTTGTTCACGTTCTGACCACCCGCACCGCCGGAGCGGAAGGTATCCCACTCAATATCGGCGGGGTTCACGTTGATCTCAATGGTATCGTCCACGATGGGGTAGGCGAACACGGAGGCAAACGACGTGTGGCGGCGTCCGCCGGAATCGAAGGGGGAAATGCGTACCAGGCGGTGCACACCAATCTCGGCCTTCAGATAGCCATAGGCAAAATCGCCCTCAAACTGCAGCGTAGCCGATTTAATCCCGGCACCTTCACCCGGCTGGAAGTCGATCTGCTTCACGGAGTAGCCTTTGCGCTCGCCCCACATGAGGTACATGCGGTAGAGCATCTCGGCCCAATCCTGGCTTTCGGTTCCGCCCGCGCCGGAGTTCACCTCCAGGATGGCGCCCAGTTGGTCTTCCTCGTTGCTGAGCATCCGCTTGAACTCCAGGTTCTCCACGGTTTCCTCGGCGGCTTTGAACTCGGCGTTCATGTCTTCTTCAGACACCTCGCCTTCTTTGTAGAAATCAAAAAGCACTTCCACGTCGTCCACAGCCTTGGAAGTGGCCTCAAAGTCATCGGTCCAGGTCTTCAGGCTCTTGGCCTCTTTCAGCACCGATTCGGCTTTCTTGGGATCGTCCCAGAAATCTGGGGCAGTGGATTGCGCCTCAATGGCTGTTACTTGTTCTTTCTTGGCATCGTAGTCAAAGATACCTCCTCAACGCCTCTACACGGCCTTTCAATTCTTTTATCTGGTCTTGGGTCATAGGTTCAAAATAGCAGTAGTCGCAAAGATAGTAGTTATAAGGGAAGATAGGCGAAAAGGTTATGGGGGATGATGTTGGACGTTTCACCCGTTTTGCAGCCATTTTCGGGAAATAAGCCTTAAAACAGTTGGGCGCTGACTATTAAGTAGTTAATGATTAAATCACTCATTATGCTGCCGATTGTTCATGGTGGAAGGTAAGTTTTAAGATTCAAATGAGGTGAACTCTAGCCTGAGTAAAGGTTTCCACTCATAGAGGAGCTGTAATATTGCGGTGGGGTTGACTACTAATAGTGCAACATCAATAGATGACCCAGTTGATGAACCCAGTTGCTACTAAACCCCAAAAGAATATGAGAAAACTCTACCCATCTGGTATCACCTCAACATTCAAACGCAATGTCTGGAAAGGCGCCGTTCTGGCGGCGGTGGCGTTTCAGTCGTGTAACTACGCCAAATCAAATCAGCAGGTGGTCACCTCAGATGACTGCGGCATGAATTGGAAGAAAATCAAAGCCGGAGACGCCGTGCCCAAGGGAATGGGGAACCCGTGTTTCATGAAAGTGGTGATTCCTAATTTCCCCATGCAGGGCGATAGCCGGTTTATCTCCAACTTGAAAGACCGGGTAAGGGCCTCCATCCATATTGACTACGATTATTCCATCACTGAGCCTTTGGCCTTCATCAAGCAAGCCAAGTTTTTGGGCAAAGCCAACGCGAATGCTGATAGTGAGGAGGCGTTGGAGCCCACGGCTTTTGAAGGCGCCGAGAATATGGTCATTGACAAAAGAATCAGGGATGTGAGCAAAGCCCTGTTTCTGGAAGAAGATATTGTGGAGTTAGACCAGGCCGAGTTGGAGAGCCAGTTACTGGTAGAGTCCAACAAGGTTCTGGAGCCTCTGGGTGTGCACCTGAACTTCATTACCTTAACCTTTGACCTGGACGAGCAGACCCGCCAGGCCATTGACATCTCTACGGCCATGAAAATCTACGAGAGCAAAGGCCTGACCGATGTAGGCAAACAGGTAATCGTTTCTAGGGCCGGTGCTACTAAACTAACCGTGGAAAACAAGCTGGCCCCACAACCTGAGCCGCAGGAAGATTAAGGAACATAGGAACAGCAGAAAGTAAAATCCGAGAAGTATCAGTCACTCTCCGCATAGAACCTGAAATAAACAGAGAAGCCGTTTCGGGGCTGTTTTACTCAAAACAGCCCCGAAACGGCTTCTTCCTTTATAACAAACTAGCTTATTGCACCGGCACTACCCAACCGTGCGGGTCTGGTGCCAGGCCGTAGCGGATGTTATCCAGTTCAACCGCGATTTTGTTAGATAGTTCACGCTCTTCCACCGGAGGTAAGGTCATTTCCTCGCCTCTGAAGGTAATGGATTTGATGTGCGCGATGGTAGCGGCCGTACCGGTCCCGAAGGCGTCTTGCAGTTTACCGGCTTTATAGGCATCCACAATTTCCTGGATTTTGATTCTGCGCTCTTCCACCGGCATGCCCCAGTCGCGGGCTAGTTGCAGCACGCTGTCTCGGGTAACCCCGGCGAGGATGGAGGTGCTGAGGGCTGGCGTCACCAGCGTACCGTCAATCACGAACATCACGTTCATGGTACCAGATTCCTCAATGTAGTTGTGCTCGCGGCCATCGGTCCAGATGATTTGGTGATAGCCTTCTTCGTGGGCCAGTTTGGCGGGCAGCAAAGAACCACCGTAGTTACCGGCTGCCTTGGCGTAGCCAAAACCACCTTCCACAGCGCGGGTGTAGTGCTCTTCAATTTTCACGCGCACGGGCTCGGCGTAGTAGCTACTGGCGGGGCTGCAGAAAATGATGAACTTATATTCGGTGGCCGGGCGAACGCCCAACAATCCTTCGGAGCCGAACATCACCGGACGGATGTACAAGGAATAACCCGGGCGCTGCGGTACCCAGTCGGCATCCAGGGCTACCAGTTGTTTCAGGCCTTCCATGAACAGGTCCTCCGGGATCTCTGGCATGCACAGACGCTTAGCCGACTCGTTCAGGCGGGCCCAGTTGGCCTGCGGACGGAACAGCACCACTTCGCCTTCCTGGTTCTTGTACGCTTTCATTCCCTCAAACAAGGCCTGGCCATAGTGCAGCGCCGCCGTAGCCGGACTCAGCTCAATGGGCCCGAAGGGAAGGATATGGGGTTCCTGCCAGGCGCCGTCCTTGTAATCAATCACCAGCATGTGGTCAGCGAAGACTTTTCCAAATTGCAGGTTCTCTAAATCAAGGTTGGCTAACTGGCTGGCCGTGGTCACGGTCGTATGGATAGGCATGGATTCAGTTTGCATATGTTCAGTGTTATGGGTAAGTAGTATACGAAAATCCGGAGATTCTGAATAAAAAAAGCCTCAGATCCGAGGCTTCCAAGTTATTTCTTTTACTCCTAATTCAAAACTGTTGGCGCGGCTCAAAACGAAGAGAAAATCTGAGAGTCGGTTTAAGTACTTCACCACCAGGTCATCTACGTGCGACTCTTCCTGCAGCGCAATGGCCAATCTTTCGGCCCGGCGGCACACGGTACGGGCCACATGGCAGAATGAAACCGAGGGATGCCCGCCCGGCAAGATGAAATTGCGCAAAGGGGGCAGCTTTTCATCCAGTAAATCCATCTGTTCTTCCAGCAGTTTAATGTCTGAGTCGTGCAGGTCCGGGGTTTTTACTTTTCCTTCTTTGTCCGGGTCAGTGGCCAGGGTAGAGCCGATGGTAAACAAACGGTCCTGGATCTCGGAGAAAATCTGCTGGCGGTTTTGGTTTACTTCCTGGTCGCGCACCACGCCAATAAAAGAGTTCAACTCGTCTACGGTGCCGTAGGCTTCTATGCGCAGGTGCGATTTTTTCACGCGGGTGCCGCCAATCAAGGACGTTTCGCCTTTATCGCCGGTTTTGGTGTAGATCTTCATTCAGGGGAGTTCAAAGTGGCGGCCTGCAGGGCCGGAACCGTGATGTTGTGGTTGATTTCGTCAGACTCAATCAGGCCGTCGCGCAGGCGCACAATGCGATGGGCGTAATGGGCGATGTCGTCTTCGTGGGTTACCATAATGATGGTGTTGCCTTTGGAATGCAGGTTCTCAAACAAGCCCATGATCTCATAGGAGGTCTTGGTATCCAGGTTACCCGTAGGCTCATCGGCCAGGATAATGCTGGGATCGTTCACCAGGGCCCGGGCAATGGCCACGCGCTGGCGCTGACCACCCGAGAGTTCATTTGGTTTGTGTTTGGCTCTGGAACCCAGGCCCACGCTGTTCAATGCTTCCATCGCGCGTTCTTCGCGCTGAGCTTTACCATAACCGGCGTAAATGAGCGGCAAGGCTACGTTCTCCAGGGAAGAGGAGCGGGGCAACAGGTTAAAGGTCTGGAACACGAAGCCAATCTCCTTGTTACGCACCGTGGCCAGCTCGTTGTCTGCCATGTTGCTCACATCATTGCCGTTGAGAATGTACGTGCCTGCGGTAGGCGTATCCAGGCAGCCCACAATGTTCATGAGCGTGGATTTACCGGAGCCCGACGGACCCATGAACGCCACGTACTCGCCTTTCTTGATTTCGATGGAAATAGACCGCAGGGCGTGGATGGTTTCTGTCCCCATCTGGTAAATCTTGGAGATATTCTCGGTTTTGATGATGGTGCTCATACGGCTTCGGTTATTCCCAGCCCTGCAACCGTGTCTCACTGGCTTGCAGTTGGGTCTCTATTTCACTTCTAAAAGTAAGGTATTCCTGAGGACTTACCAAGGGCTCCAACTGCTCCAGGCCTTGCAGTGCGTAATCACGTAAGCCTTGGTTGAGGGCTACCTTTATGTAGGTTTTCCGCAGCACCACCGAGGTTGGATTGTAGCTGATTCCTTCCAATAGCAAATCATAGGCCCGCATGGGCTGCTTCTGGTTCACGAAGAAGGTAGCCGCCGCCAATTGGCCTTTCTCAAACCACGGCGCCCGCTGCAGCAGTTGGTTGAAAAGATTAGTCGCGGCTTTGGGGTTTTTATTACGCTCGGCCAGCAGGGCCTGGTAATAAAGCTTGGAGCCGGCATCCTGCGGCGTGAAATAGAGTTTTGGCAGTTGGGCGCTTAGTTCCTGGAACTGCTCCGTTTGCCACCACAGTTCGGCCTGCAGCACGTTGGCCTGCGATTTCAGGCTGTTTTTCGGGAAACTGGCCGGAAAATGGATGCGCAACAGGTTAGAAGCCGTGGTGATGTTCCCTTCCTTGATATAGCGTTCTACCAAAGGCAAGGCGGCCACCGGGGCCAGCGCAGGCGTGGTGATGGTATTGGCTACGCTCTCCATCTGGGCAACGGGCAACGTGGCCGCCTTTAATTGCAGGAATTGCACTTTCAGCGAATCTGGGGCCGTGACCGCCTGCTCCGGTGACATCTGCATGGCAAATGCCAGTTGCGTAGCGGCCTTTTTCTGCCAAGGCTCAGGGTAGTTCGTCTCGCCTAAGGCAATCTGGGTAGCCTGCTGGAAGTTTCCGGCCAAAGCCGAGGCTATTACCGCATGAAGGTGCGCATCGCGGTACCCCGCCTGACGGGCCTTCTGGAAGTAATCGGCTGCCAAGGGATAAAGCCTCGCCTGAAGCATCCACTGGCCCAGAATGTCAAAGTAATACCCGCCGGTTCCCTCGCTGCTGTTGGCCAGGAACTCCAGGGTGCTCTTCGCCAGAACCGGATTGGGAGAGGTGGTAGCAGATCCCTGGTGGAGCAGAAGCGCCTTGATCAGGTTCAGGTCATCCAGATACGGCTGGTTTACTTCCTGCCGGAGCAGCACGTTCAGGCGGTTGAAAATGGTCGTGTCTTTTCTGTCTGACGGGAACAGTTGGCGGTTGTAGAAATCAGCGAAGGCTTGGGTACTCAAAGTACTGTCCTGCGGCAGAGCCGCTAAGTTCTGTGGCTTTGGTGCTCCCAAAGCCAGGGAAATTGCCATGCGGTTTGCTAGCAAGGAGTTGTAGGTACCCGCGGCGTATTTCTGGGAAAACTCCTTGGCTTGCTGCGGGAAGTTGTGACTGGCCAGAAACGCCAATTGGTTTGCCTGGATCACTTCCTTTTCCTGGCTCTGCTCCAGGGCAGCGTCCAGGTAGAAGGCCGCGGAGTCATTGAAAGCGGTGGTACCGTACAGCAAACCCAGGTTGTTCAGGAGCGCGGCGTTGGTAGGGTACTTTTTCACGCCTTCCTGCAGCACTTTCAGGTGGTCAAACAGGTCAGACGAAGCGGTGAACAGGCTTTCCAGGCGCAGGTACGCTTCGGGCGAGGGCTTTCGTTCCAGTGCCTCCTCCAAACGGATCATCTCCAGCGTTCGGCTGCCGCCCTGGCGGTACATATCGGCTAAAGAAAGGCTGGAGCGTTGGTTGTTGCGGGTTTGCAGGCTGGCCTCGTTGTAGAACTGCTCGGCCAGAAGCGGGCTGTCTTCGGTTTGACGATACAAATCGCCTAAGTAGTTGTAGAAACCGGCCTGCTGCTGCATATAAGGCGCATAATTGCTGCGGAACAGCAAAATCACGGCCAGCGTGGTACCCATGAGATACACGGTGAAAAAGGCCAGTTTGCGCGGATCATAGACCACTTTGAACACCCGCAGTTTCTGTTTGATCAGCGGCCCGAAGTTGACCAGCACATACAGCAGAAACGCCGTGCCATAAGAAAGGTGCGTTAAGATAATGGAGCTGCGGTACGCCTGCACCATAGGGTCATTGGCCATCAGGAAGGCATAACTCAGGTTCAGAAACGTCAGAAACGCAAACAGCAGGTACATGGGAACTGCTTCGGTCTCAAACTGGAAGTAACGGGTATAGTGTACCTGCCGCTGTTTCAAGCCCCATAAGCCCACCAACGCAGAACAGAGAAAGACCAAAAGCGCATCCAACCCCGCAAAATCGGTCTGGATGGTGCCAATCTGACGCAGGTACAGCAGCAGCAGATTTCCTAAATAAAGGACACTGATGAGCACGAACTGGGGCAACCCAAACCTGCGCTGCGGCTGCTGCGCCTGTGTGTTGAACCACAGCAACCCGTGGATGTTCTCATAGCCTACCACCACCATGAACAGAACCGCTGCCACAAAGCTGGCAAGGGTACTGTGATTGACCACGTGCAAAGCGGTAAGCGGCGCCGGTAGCGGAGAAAAGTGGAACAAAGCCCAACTCAGCAACCCTACAAGTAAGCCGAAAATCAGAAAACGAGCCAAAAACGACAGTCTGGTCCAGAACGCCTGCAGCAGGAAACTCACGCCGCCCAGCACGCCCAGAGAGATACCCAGTAAAACGCGGCTGGTAGGAGAGAAAATGCCCAGCAGATCTAGGTTGAAGGTGGCCAGCCAGAGCATGCCCAAAGACACCGCCACGTAATACGGAATCCGTTTGAGGGTACTGGCCAGGGTCCAGAAAAAGGCCATGGCTACGGCCAGTCCGGCAAAGTAGGTCCAGGTGGCCCACAGTGGCAACTGCATGTCCCCAATGGTGTACCGTTCAGATACCAGGTAGGTGTTTACTTCCACCCGCATTGGGGTGAGCAGGGGAGAGGAAGGACTTAAATGCGCTTCGGCGGGGAAAAGCTCGGCTTGTCTCTCCAGCGGGAACACCAGTTGTTGCCCGTTGGAGAAGCCGTAAAAGCCTAATGCCATAGCGCCAATCACCAGCGCCGTTAAGAGTAGATAGAGAAATTTGCGGCCAGGGTTTACCGATGGCCAGAACGGGAAAAGCTTCATTCCCGCTTACTCCAGAACTTTAGGTACCCGGAAATAGTCTGAGTCTTTGCACGGAGCCAGACGCAGGGCATCCTCGTGCCGAACGGTGTTCTGGGCCACGTCTTCGCGCATTACGTTCAGTTCCTCAGAGATATGGATGAGAGGCTCCACGTTCTGGGTATCCAGCTGGCGCAGTTGGTCTACCCAATCCAGAATGTTGTTCAGGTCTTTGAGCATCTCCTGCTCTTTGGTCTCGTCAAACTCAAGCCGGGCTAAGTGCGCCAGCTGCCGTAAGGTTTCTATGTTGGTGCTCATGGTTCTTCTGTTGTAAAGTCTCGTTAATAATGTGGAAGGTCTGTTGCTTCAACGTCTCCAGATCCTTCAGGGTCATCCCCGCCGTAGGGATGGGTTGGTGGATGATCATTTCCAGAGGATGGTACCGGATAATAAGCTTGCCTTTCACATCGGGCAGGAACAGGTGGTTGTACGGCATGGTAATGGGAACCAGCGGCACCTGTTTCTCAATGGCCAGTTTAAACGGCCCGTCTTTGAACGGCAGCAAGGTGCGCCCCGAGTCTGGCGAGATCTTCCCTTCGGGGAAAATCACCACGCTGCGGCCCGCATCCAGGCTTTGTTTGCTGGCAATGTACGCTTTGGCGCTGCTGATGGGGCTGTCGCGGTCCACCGAGATGTACAGCGCATCATAGATCTTGCCCCACAGCGGCACTTTGGTCAATGACTTTTTGCCCACAAAGTTCAGGAAGCCCGGCACGGCCGCCAGAATCATGGGAATGTCAATGTACGAGCTGTGGTTGGGCGCAAACACGTAGCGCTGGTTTGGGTCAATCTGCTCTACCCCCTTCACGGTCACCGGCATCAGGTACATGCGTAGCTGAAACTTAGACCACAAACGGTTCAGCGTATGCGCGTGCTTCAGTCGGGTAGGTTTGGCAATCAATACCCTGAAAAGCGGGTAAGAAGTTAGAAAAGGTAGCACAAACATGGTGGTGCACCATACCGAGTAAACCTTTTTGCCGATTCCATTTAGCCTGATCATCTTTCCCAAAATTACTAATTAATAAGAAAAGCGCCACACCAACGCGTGGGTAAGCCGTTTTTGTCCTGTTTTACCAGAAACTAACTTAACACGGCAAACGCGCTTCTCCCTGACTTAGTGCCAGAAACGTTGTTTATTTAGGACGATGGGTTAAAAACGGGTTAAAAGAATCTTCTCGGCTTTGAGCAGACCGGCCACGCTGATGGCATCGGTGATCTCGCTGTCCATGGCCATGCGCACAGCCTCGTGCAAAGGCAGTTTCCAGATTTTCAGGTCCTCGGTTTCCTCAAACTCGGTCTCGCCGGCGGTCAGGTCCTCGGCCAGGAAAATGAAGCCTTCCTCATCGGTCACGGAGTTGGAGGTATGGATGCGCCCGATGTTGGTCCACTGCTCGGCGGTGAAACCGGTTTCCTCCTTCAGCTCGCGCTTGGCAGACTCCAGCGGATCAATCCCGATGGGGCCGCCGCCCATGGGAATCTCCCAGGAATATTCATTTACGGTGTAGCGGTACTGGCCCACCAGCCAGGTGTTGCCTTCCTCATCAATGGGAATGATCCCGATGGCTAAGTTCTTCATGGAAACCACGCCGTAGATGCCCCGGCCCCCGCCCGGATTGATCACCTGCTCCTCGCGCACGCTGATCCAGGGGTTGTCATAAATAGGCTTTGAATCTAAGGTTTTCCAGGGGTTTTCTTCTGAGTGCTGTGGTTTATCAAATGGCATGGGCTGTGGCGTTTTGCTACGGTAGTTGATGTTATAAAATGTTTTATGGTTGTTTTCTTAAAAGTAGCCTCAAATCAGGATGTAAATACTTATTTCTAAATTTGATTATAGACTAAGGAGAAACGCGTTTTGTTTTTTCTTCTAGCCACTGCCTGATTTCATCAAAGGAAACTTGTCCGGTGGCAATGGAAATCACAAAAGCATACTTCTCATCCTGAGAGGCTACAATGTCCAACCCGGCCTGTAACAGAATAAGCCGCATGAGCACGTAACCGGTACGTTTGTTCCCGTCTATGAAAGGGTGGTTCACCAGGATGCTTTCCATGATGGCCGAGGCTTTCTCAACAGGGGAGGAGTAAAGCTCCTGCTGGTCAAACGTAGCGAAAGGGCGGTTCAAAGCTGCATCCAGTGCCCCATAGTCTCTAATCCCTTTAGCGCCCCCGAACTGCTCAATGAGCAAGTTATGGATTTGCTCCACCTTGTTTAATGGAATCATTGTGCCAGCTTCTTCAGGAGCTCTTTATCCTCGGAGAGAATCTTTTCCAGATGCTCTGAATTCCCGAACTCTGGCTGACTTTTTCTCTGTACTTCACGCACGTAAGCCAACACGTCTTCCAGGCGGTCTTCCGGAACCGTATCCAGTGCCTTCTGGATCTCGTCTTTCAATTCTTTCGCCGTCATAGGGCAATTCCTTTTGTTTCTGGGTTTATAGCGCGTTTTCGCCAAAATAGGCTTAAAACGCATATGAAGAAGTAAGCTCCGCCAGATTACACATGCGACCGAACGGCCTCAGCGGCTTGCTGGTACACCTGCTCGTACAGAGGCACAATCTTGCTGATCTCAAACTCCTGGGCGCGGGCCAGCGCGTTTTCTTTGAATTTGGGTAGTTGGTCGTCTTGCAGGAGGAAGAGCGTGTTCTTCACCATGTCTTTCACATCGCCCACTTTGCTCACGAAACCGGTGACGCCGTGCACGTTCAGTTCGGGCAGACCACCGGCATCTGAGGAAATGACCGGCACCTCGCAGGCCATGGCTTCCAGCGCCGCCAACCCGAAACTCTCTTTCTCAGAGGGCATCAGAAAGACATCGGCTACGGAGAGCAGTTCTTCCACGGCTTCCAGCTTGCCCAGGAAACGCACGTCCTGGCAGATGCCCAGCTTGCGGCACAGGTTCTCCATTTTGGGCCGCTCAGGGCCATCGCCTACCAGCAGCAGCTTGGACGGAACTTTCTCCCGCACCTTGGAAAAGATCTTGATCACGTCACCAATGCGTTTCACGCCCCTGAAGTTGGAGGTGTGCACCAGCAGTTTCTCGCCAAACGGCGCGATGGCCGATTTGAAGTGTTCTTTCCGCTGTTTCTTGAACCGCTCCAGGTTGATGAAGTTAGGAATGACCACAATCTCCTTCTCAATGGGGAAATACTCGTAGGTTTCGCGCTTCAGGTCCTCAGACACCGAGGTCACCGCATCTGACTGGTTAATGCTGAAGGTCACCACCGGCTCATAGGAGGCGTCTTTGCCTACCAGGGTGATATCTGTGCCGTGCAGCGTGGTAATTACCGGGATGTGGATGCCTTTGGTAGCCAGAATCTGCTTGGCCATGAACGCCGCCGATGCGTGGGGGATGGCGTAGTGCACGTGCAGCACATCCAGGTGCTCAAACTGTACAATGTCTACCATCTTGCTGGCCAATGCCAACTCATAGGGCGGATACTGGAACAGCGGGTAATTAGGGATATTTACTTCGTGGTAAAACAGGTTCTCATTGAAGTGGTCCAGACGGGCGGGTTGGCTGTAGGTGATAAAATGCACCTTATGTCCTTTTTGCGCCAGGGCTTTGCCCAGTTCTGTGGCCACCACACCACTACCGCCAAATGTAGGGTAGCATACAATTCCAATCTTCATGCGCGTAATTGTTTGCCGCGAAGTTACGGTTTCGGCTCTAACGATTGATATACTACGTCATGAATCCGGGTGCGGATGTTGTATTTGAGTAGCTTATCGTTCTCAGAGGTAGGGTAAACGCGGTTAGACAGGAAAATATAGATCAGGTTGTTCTCTGGGTCTATCCAGGCACCGGTGCCGGTAAAGCCGGTGTGGCCAAAGGTGTTCAACGGAGCTAAGTCTGAGGTTGGGCCGTTTCCGGCAGGATCTGGCTTGTCCCAGCCCAGCCCGCGGCGGCTGTTTTGGGCCCCGTTTTGGGAAAACTCCGTTACAATGGGAGATTTGAAGAACTGCTGCCCGCCGTAGTTCCCGTTCTGGAGATCCATTTGCATGAGAATGGCCAGGTCATTGGCGTTGGAAAACAAACCGGCATGCCCGGCTTTGCCGCCCAGCATGGCGGCGTTGGCGTCATGCACGGTGCCTTGCACCGGAGTGCCGGCCTTGAAGTCAGAACCGGGGGCAGTAGGGGCAATCTGCTCTTTCAGGAATTTGTTTAGCGGGTTGAACGTGAGGGTGGAGGTGCCCAGCGGTGCGTAGAAGTTCTGTTCCAGGAAATCGGGGAGAGATTGGTTCAGCAGCCGCTCAGTAATGCGTTTCATGATGTGCAAACCCAGATCTGAGTAGCGGTACTCAAACTTACCGGCAGAATTGCGTTTGCCTACCAGATCAGACTTTACTACCCATTTCCAGACCAGGTCTTCCAGCTTCTTGTTGGCATATACCCCCGGCACTACCAGGTTGGGGTAGGTGTCAGAAGGCAAACTGTCATAATACATGTGGTCTGGCTTGCCTTCAACAAAGGTCTGTTTCCAGAACGGGATGTAAGAGGCCAAACCGGCCTGGTGCAGCAGCACATCGCGCACCAGCAGATTGGCTTTGTTGGAGCCCTTTAACTCTGGTAAGTAGGTGACCAATTTCTCGTCCAGTTTCAGCCGGCCCTGGTCTTTCAGGAACATCACCGCCTGCAGGGTAGCGGCCACTTTGGTGATGGAAGCCAGGTCATAGATGGTTTTCTCGGTGACCGGCTGGGTACGTTCATAGGTGTAATAGCCGTAAGCCTTCTCCATCACCACAGTGCCGTCTTTCACCACCAACACCTGGCAACCGGGAGTGGCGGCGTAGGCAATGGCTTCGGTGGCGATGTTGTCAATCTGCTTCAGAATGTGGGAGTTCATGCCTACGCTCTCTGGTACCGAGTATTTCAGGCGGTTGAGGGACGGCGTGGAGACTCCGGTTCCGGCTTTGAACTTGGGCGAGGCGGTCACGGGCAATCGGCCGTTGGCCGGCAGCGCCCCAAACAGCACCTGCGGGATTACCTTACGCGAGGTCTCATTGTCTTCGTAGCCGCACACCAACCAGTCACTGGCCTCAAAGTTCTTGAGGCTGTATGCGTTGCCCATTACCACCACCACTACTTTCTTGGTAGGATCGCGCTGGATGTCCCGGATAAACTCCAGAGCGGTGCCAGATAAGTTGTAGTTGCTGTTGGGGTTGTTGTTGAGTTTATGCAGGGAGATTACCACTACATCGGCTCCCGCCAGGTCACGCTTAATGGCCGCATACACCGTATCTGCCGCAAACCGGCTGGTCACGGCAAACTTCTTGAAAGGAGCGTATTTCTCTAAAGTCTGGGTAAAAGCGTTGTTCAAGTCAGCGCCTACAGAAACGGACGCAAACTGGACCGTATCCAACGCTCTGAAGGGCAGCAAGTCGTTTTTATTGGCTACTACCGTGGCCGCTTGTTCATACAACTGCTGCTGTAAAACGTGGCTAACGGGTCGGCTCAAATCCTCTGACAGGTTTTCCAGCTCAATGGGTTTGTAGTTGCTCAAACCCGCCCAGTACTTGGCGTGAAGCATCTTACGCACGCGCAGTTCCACTTCCTGCTGGCTGATGGTGCTATCTGCGATGGCCTGTTTGATGTTGGCGATAGCTTTGGGCACGTCTTCAGAGAACAGCAACACATCGTTCCCAGCCTTCAGGGCCAACGCATCTACCTCACCGGGCTTGTGGTAGCGGGTTACGCCCTTCATGTTCAAGGCATCGGTGAACACCAGACCATCGTACTGCATCTGGCCTTTGAGCAGGTCACGCACCAGGTAGGGCGATAAGGTAGCCGCGCGGTTCGCGATGGAATCCAGCTTGGGTACGTGCAGGTGCGCTACCATCACGCCCATTACGCCGGCATCAAAAGAGCGTTTGAAGGGATACAACTCCACCTCGGTAAGGCGGGCCATGTCATGCGAAAGAACCGGTAAGGAGAGGTGTGAATCGGCATCGGTGTCGCCGTGGCCGGGGAAATGTTTGGCTACCGCAATGATGCCGTGATCCTGCAAGCCTTTGATGTAGGCAATGCTGCGCGCAGTCACCTGCTCTTTGCTCTCCCCGAAAGAACGGTTCCCGATAACCGGATTGTTGGGGTTGCTGTTGACGTCTACTACCGGGGAGAAATTCACGTGAATGCCCAAACGCTTCAGCTTCAAGGCAATCTCGCGGCCCATGAGGTACACGTAGCGGTCATCGGGCAGGGCTCCCAAAGTCATCTGCTTGGCAAAGTGCATGCTGCTGTCCAGGCGCATATCCAGGCCCCACTCGGCGTCAATGGCCACCAGCAAGGGCACTTTGGCGAGGCTCTGGTACCGGTTGGTGAGCTTGGCCTGGCGCACGGGCCCGCCCTGCATGAACATCACTCCCCCAATACCGTACTGGGTGATCAGGTTTTCTACTTCCCTGATGTGGCTCTGCGGTTTGTTGGAGTAGGCGGCCACCATGAACAGCTGCCCGAGGCGCTGATCTGGGGTAAGAGACTGATAAACACTGTCTACCCAGCGCTGCTCCTGAACGGAAATGTTGCCCCGGCCCTTGGGCCCAAAGCCCGATAAGAACCACCAGGTGCCCATTACTACCGTCAGCAGCCCCAGGCTATATCGCTTTAGCATTTCGCAACGCGTAATTTAATTTGAATAACTGTTTCATAGGGCTAATTTCGCAGAGCAAAACTAGCCGGCGGCTGAAGAAGCTTTGAACTGTTTTAAGCGCGTTTTTTGCAAACGGCTTAAAAACCAGAATTGTTCAACGCTACTCCCCCAGATTCTTGTCTTCTAGCCTGTTTGTGCATTTTAGGGCGAATAGCGCCCCAAAGCAGCCAGGATAAATGAGACAATAAACAGAAGACGAGGGAGGTAAGCCCGCTGTTTAAGCTGGTAATATTACTGAAAAAAATGCTTTTGCGCCGTAAAAATAGGTGAGACCGGGTGGTTTCTCCGTTGAACACAAAAGGGCAGAAGCTAAATTATACTACGCAGGGAAGTTTGTATGGCAGATATTATCCGTTTGTTACCCGAGCACTTGGCCAACCAGATCGCCGCGGGCGAGGTGGTGCAGCGCCCGGCCTCGGTGGTAAAGGAGTTGTTGGAAAATAGCGTAGACGCGCGCAGCACCAGTATTCAGTTGATCATCAAAGATGCTGGCAAACAGTTGATTCAGGTGGTGGATGACGGCGTGGGCATGACAGAGACCGATGCCCGCATGTGCTTTGAGCGCCACGCCACCTCCAAGATCAAAACCACCGAAGATCTGTTCCGCATCCGGACCATGGGGTTCCGCGGCGAGGCCATGGCCTCTATTGCGGCCGTGGCTCAGGTAGAGCTGAAAACCCGCGCCCATGGTCAGGAACTGGGCACCTGCCTCACCATTGAAGGCAACGAGGTGATCAAACAGGAACCCGTGGCTATGGCCGAGGGAACGGTGGTAAGCGTGAAGAACCTTTTCTTTAACGTGCCTGCCCGCCGCAATTTCCTCAAGACCAACCCGGTAGAGATGCGCCACGTTCTGGATGAGTTTCAGCGAGTGGCCCTGGCTAACCCCGAGATTTCTTTTGCCCTGTACCAGAATGAGGTGGAGGTGCTCAACCTGCCTGCCGGCAAGCTGAGCCAGCGCATCGTGAGCATGTTCGGGCGGGACTACAAGGAACAACTCGCTTCCTGTGAGGAAACCACCCCCTTCCTGACCGTGCGCGGCTACATCGGCAAACCTGAGTTCGCGAAGAAAACCCGCGGCGAGCAGTTCTTCTTTGTGAACAACCGCTACATCAAAAGCCAGTACCTGAACCACGCGGTGCTCACGGCCTATGAAGGCTTGCTGCCCAAAGACTGCTTCCCGTTTTATGTCTTGTTTCTGGAAATCGCGCCGGAAACGATAGACATCAACGTGCACCCCACCAAGACCGAGATCAAGTTTGAGGACGAGAAAACCGTGTATGCCATTGTGCGGGCGGCCGTGAAACAGAGCCTGGGTTTGCACAACATCGCGCCGTCTTTAGATTTTGGGGCCGATGTGAACTACATTCCGCTGCAACCCATGAAACTTCCGGCGTCCATGGACTTTGAAGCGGCTCCGGCGCAGGCACCCAGAACACCGACTAAAGAACCCCACACCACTACCTTCCCCAGCCGGGCCTCAGGCTCGGAGCGGAGCGGTCGGTACGCCGAGGTCTTCAAAGAGCACCGGGGTTATTTCCCGGTAACGGAAGAAACCAACGATCCTTCCACGGAAAGCAGTCTTTTCCCAGAGGAGGAATCCATTGCCGCCGCGGCCACCAGCGCCACTGGTGGTTCCAAAGCGTTGCAGGTGCACCAGAAATACCTGATGGTACAGGTGAAATCTGGGTTGATGGTGGTAGATCAGCAAGCAGCCCAGGAAAGGATTCTGTACGAGAAATACAGCCAGGCTTTGGGAAAACGCACCGGGGCCTCGCAGCAGTTGCTCTTCCCGCAGGCCCTGCAGCTTTCGCCCGCCGATTTCTCGTTGGTGATGGAGCTGGCCGAAGAGTTCAGCGCGCTGGGCTTTGTGTTCAATGATTTCGGGAACAACACCTTGGTAGTGAACGGGATTCCCGCGGAGATTCCGCTGCGCGATGAACGGGAACTGATAGAGGGGCTGCTGGAGCAATATAAAAACAACCTCTCGTCGTTAAAGGTAGACCGGCAGGAGAACCTGGCCCGCGCCATGGCCAGGCGGGTGGCCTCGCGCCTCACCGGCCGCCTGAGCGACCAGGAGATGAATGCCCTGGTAGACCGGTTATTTGCCTGCCAGGTGCCAAATTATACGCCCGGCGGACAGAAAACCCTGGTGATTCTGCAAACCGAGCAATTACAGGATCTGTTTCTGAGAAATTAAGGAGGTTGGCTTAAGAAAAGCGCTGGAAAACTACGGTAGACAGGCAAATTAATGGGAGAAGGGTACCAATTGTAGGCTTTCCTCCGTACAGTTTGGAGCAGAACCTTTACATTCACGGCCTGTTTGGGAGAGGAAGCGATTGGGTGCGTCAGCAACGCCCGGTTGCTTTGGTCTCTTAACTCGTATATACATAACGCTATTCTATGCCACCCATCACGCCCATGGTGCGGAACCTGATTATCCTCAACGTAGTCATGTACTTCTTGAGCGATAGGCTGTTCCCCACTGAGCTTTTTGCCCTGCATGATGTCCGGTCAGACCTGTTTCGGCCGCATCAGTTTGTCACCCACATGTTTATGCACGGGAGCGTTATGCACCTGTTCAGTAACATGTTCAGTTTGTTTATCTTTGGTCCGCTGCTGGAGCGGTACTGGGGAGAGAAGCGCTTCCTCATTTTTTACCTGATCACCGGCTTTGGCGCCAGTTTGCTGTATCTGGGGGTACGCTCTTATGAGATTACCCAGATGCAGGAGTTGGTGGCTGCCTATATGCAGAACCCAGATCCGTTTGTGTTCAGGGATATTCTGGAGGTGCACGGCTCCGCAGCCAACAATACGGCGTTTCTGCGGCAGTTTCAGTTGAACCCAGACAATCCGGCCATTATTGCCGAGACCAAGGCGTATGCCCAGGAGTTGAACCAACGGGTACTCAACGGGGCTATGTTGGGGGCCTCCGGCGCAGTGTTCGGGATTCTGATGGCGTTTGGGATGCTTTTCCCTAACACCGAGCTTATGCTGCTGTTTTTCCCAATCCCCATCAAGGCCAAGTACTTTGTATTTATGTACGGCGCGTTTGAATTGTACTCAGGACTGAACCGGGCGCCGGGAGACAACGTAGCCCATTTTGCGCATTTGGGCGGGATGCTTTTTGCGTATATCTTGCTGAGATTATGGGAGCGCCAACGCAACAACTTTTACTAAACCATGACTAGTATTTTTGACGATATCCGTTCAGCGTTCAGCAGAGGAAACAATGCCCTGCACCAGCTCATTTTCATCAATGTGGTGGTGTTTGCGGTTCTGATCATCCTTAGAACCATTATGACCCTGAGCGGCTCAGGCGGTATGTTCTCGTACCTGATGACGTTCCTGAGTCTTCCCTCTAACCTGGATCTTTTCATCTTCCGGCCCTGGACCCTCATCACCTACTTCTTCACGCACCTGGAGTTCTTCCATATCCTGTTCAACATGCTCAACCTGTACTGGTTTGGGATGCTGATTAGGGAGTACCTGGGCGATAAACGTTTAGTGAACCTGTATATTCTGGGTGGTCTGGCCGGTGGCCTGGTGTACCTGGTAAGCTTCAACACGATCCCGTACCTGCAGCTAAGAGCCGAGGGGTCTTTTATGATGGGCGCCTCTGGTAGTGTGATTGCCATTATGGTAGCCGCTGCCACCTTGTTGCCCAATTACACCTTCAACCTGATTCTGATTGGCCCGGTAAAGATCAAGTACATTGCCCTGGTGATGGTGCTGCTCTCTATTTCCGGGGCAACCGGCGGAAACGCGGGCGGAAACATTGCCCATTTAGGCGGGGCTATCCTGGGTTTTTTCTATATCCGTCAGTTGCAGCGCGGCTCAGACTGGGGAAGACCGGTGCAAGCGGTACTAGGGCTTTTTAGAGGCATGTTCCAGCGCCGCTCCAGACTGAAAGTGGCGTATAAAAACCCGAACCGGCCGTTCTCCGGCGGCTCTTCTGCGCCTATGAGCGGAGTGTCTTCTACCGGCAGTACTCCTTCTCAGCTGGAGATAGATGCCATTCTGGATAAAATATCGGTGTCTGGGTATGAAAGCCTGACCAAAGAAGAGAAGCAGAAACTCTTTAAAGCGAGCCAGAAGTAGAGGTTAGGTGGTAGTTGCTGGTTTTTAATAATTTGTTTTTGGGGTGTTTTCCTGAAACGGGGCCTAAAACAGGTAGCTTGATTTTACAGGGAATGCATTAGATGGTTCCTGCTGACGCTTAAACAAATGGAGCTATGCATTCTGTCTCCCTTGGAAGGGGGTAGAAGGATGATTACTCTTTCTGATCATTCCATTTCCAGTCGTTCGTAGGCTAATCCCTTGTAGATACCTGCTATGGCGCGGAAGTTACTTCCGTGACTTTTAAATTGACTGTAAGTCACGGAAGTAACTTCCGCGCCATAGTATCTGTTTAATAACACAGAAAACGGTTTTTAAAACAGCCTTGTCATCTCTCTACCCCCTTCCAAGAGGAACCGAATGCATGAACTGGATTTCCCTTCTGAGAGCTTGTATCAACGTTGAAGATTTAATCTAAAAAAGAACGCCTCGCAGACGATTGCTGCGAGGCGTTCTTTTTATGTGCTTTCTTTTTAGGAAACCTTGTCTCCGTTTTGGGCGGGTTTTCTGGAAATCAGCCCAGAATCAACTTTGTCTCGGCTATTCTTGAGCATATCGCCAATGGCGCCTATGTTTCCTAAGGTTTCCACCGCCGAAGTAGGCAGGAAGATCTTGTT
Organism: Sabulibacter ruber; assembly: GCF_017355955.1. GTDB lineage: Bacteria > Bacteroidota > Bacteroidia > Cytophagales > Hymenobacteraceae > Nibribacter > Nibribacter ruber_A. Next base: position 189,594 of record NZ_JAFFID010000005.1, read on the forward strand.
GGCGGGGCCCATGGCTATTTGCTGCAGCGCCTCGAAGGATTTGTAGGTGAGCACCCGCTCGTCCAGGCCGGCTTCAATGAGCAAACGGATACGGGCTTTCTCGGCCTCGGCAATCTCGGTGATGGCTTTGGCCTGGCCCAGGGCTTCCAGCTCGCGGGCGGCGCGTTCCCCTTCAGCCCGGAGGATCTTGCTGGTTTTATCGCCTTCAGAGCGCAGAATCATGTCCTGTTTGGCGGCTTCGGCTTCCAGGATAGTAGCCCTACGGTTCCGCTCGGCTTTCATTTGCTTGTCCATGGCTTCCTGGATATCCACCGGTGGTTTGATATCGATGACTTCCACCCGTTCAATGCGCACGCCCCACTTCTCGGTGGCTTCGTCCAGCGCAGTTCTGATCTCGGCGGAGATCCGCTCGCGCCCCGAGAGGGTTTCGTCCAGCTCCAGGTTGCCTATGATCTGGCGCATGGTGGCCGTGGTGATGTTGCGCACCCCCAGCACGTAGTCTGAGATGCCGTAGGTGGCCTGCTCTGGCCCCACCACCTGGTAGAACACAATGGTGTCAATGAGCACCTGCACGTTGTCGCGCGTGATCACGCTCTGCGGCGGCACGCTGGTCTGCTGGATGCGCAGGTCATGGTAGGTGCGCACCCGGTCCACAATAGGAATGAACAGGTTCAGCCCGGGATGCATGAGGCGTTGGAATTTACCCAGACGCTCTACCACGCCCACCCGCTGCTGCGGAATAATGCGGATGGATAGCGCCATGAGCACAACAACGGCGGCCAGAATAATGAGAGAGGTAGTCATAGGTGTAGGTTATATAGAGTTAGTTTGTTTCTGGAGGACTTAATAGTTTCTCCTGGTTGCTCATCTTTTCCCAGGCTTCCTTGGACATGGTGACAAGCTTGCTTGCGCTGCAATCCCAGATAGAGACGTTGTTGGGGGTAAGGACAAGGTGCTGTTTCCAGGTGGTGAATTTCTGGTACAAGAGCAGGGTGCAGATATCTGTGGCGGTGATATGGTCACCAGACTCAGGCAGATGCGAGTGCATGGTGGTGACAATTTGTTTCCCAAGCTCTTTGCTGTCTGCCGCAGACTGGACTGGAATGAGGTTCTGGTGAAGTTTCTTCACCGAACGTATCTTGTTATCCTTGTCAAAGGTGAGCAGGTAATCGTTCCCGAAAAGGACAACGCCGTGTATCTTAGGTCCGGTAAGTACATAGACTTTCTTGCTGCTTTTATCTATAAGAGGTACAAGGTTCAGGCTGGCGTTATTGTAGTTCCTGAATAGCGTATCTGCGTTGATTCTAGCCAGGGCCGTTTGCCTGATGGTTATCAGATCCTCCTCCAGGCTGGTCAAAGGGCGCTGTTGATCTTCTATTTGGACTTTCTGCAAGTTGAACGTGCTGTCAAACGTAATTACGACCAAGGCCGAAGGTTTTTGATCTTTGGTGAAGAAGACGCATTTCATTTGGTTGCCCTCCTGGTAAGAAAGGTAGCCGCCCAGCAAAGGGGCTTTGTCTTGGAGCCGTTCCATGAAAAGATCGGTGCCGTACCAGGAGGTAAGTTCTGACCGGTATAGCCGAAGCCCTTCCTGCAAGACTTCATCATCTTTTTTTCCAATGGCTTTACTCTGGCCAAACAAAGTGTGACCTAACAACAGGAGGGCAATGAAAGGGAATAAATGCTTCATGTATGGGGGATTATTTAATTGGCACTACTTGCAGTACCGTGCTGCTCTGATTGATGACCAACACCCGTTGTCCCGGGGCCAGGTCTTCCTGGGCACTCGCCGACCATACCTCGGTACCCACGCGCACAATGCCCAGCCGGGTAGAAGAGATGGGTTCCAGTACCTCGCCTTGTTTGTTCGTGAGTTGTAGGACCGGGTCGGTGTACCCTTTCACCTGGCGGGCGCGGGCAGCCAACGGTTTGGTCAGAAGAATCAACAGAAAGCCCGAGATGCTGGCGGCCAGCGGCGGCAACCAGTAGTTGTCGGGGAAGAAGTACGCAAGCGAGGCCGCTACCATAGCCGAGATGCCCAGCCAGAGCAGGTAAAACGTGCCCGTCACCATCTCTGCCACCAGTAACAGAATGCCTGCTATAAGCCAAAACCACCAGAATGCCAGCTCCATAATTCTTTTGATTACTGGATTAATATACTCATTTTAAGAGAAATTTGCTCTTTATTGCATTAGTCGTTTGCACTGGGAAAATATAACAGGAAGACCGAACTGTTTTACAGGTATTTACCGGAAATAGGCCCGAAAACAGGTGCCTTGAAACTCTCTGAAGCACGCTGGTTTTTTCTGTCCGCATCCTCCGGAATTTCGCTATTTTGGACATCCGAAAACTCCAGACATAATCCACCCTTTATGAAGAAACACCTTTACGCAGCAGCGGCGGTGACGCTGATGGCTCTCTCTAGCTTTCAGGCAGCGGCGCAAAGAACCTACCTGCATTGCGGCAGGTTGATTGACGGCCTCCGGAACCAGCCCCAGACCGAGATGACGGTAGTGGTGGAAGGAAACCAGATTGTAGGCGTAGAGAAAGGCTATACTGCGCCCGCGGCCGGTGCCAGGGTCATTGATCTGAAAAACCAAACCGTGCTGCCCGGCTTCATGGACATGCATGTGCATTTTGAAAGCGAGACCAGCCCCAACCAGTATGCCGAGGAGATTTCCTTAAACCAGGGCACAGTAGCGTTCCGGTCGGTGAACTACGCGGAGCGCACTTTGATGGCCGGCTTCACCACCGTGCGTGATCTGGGCGGCAGCGGTATCAATGTGCAGTTGCGCAACGCCATTAACCAGGGCCTGGTGAAAGGACCCCGCATGTTTGTGGTAGGCAAGGCCATCTCGGCCACCGGTGGCCACATGGACCCCACCAATGGCTACCGGGAAGATCTGCAGGGTGACCCAGGGCCGGCGCAAGGTGTAGCCAATGGCCCCGATGAGTGCCGGAAAGCCGTTCGGCACCAATATAAAAACGGAGCAGATTTAATCAAGATCGCTTCCACCGGCGGCGTACTGAGCGTGGCCAAAGACGGATCTGCCCCGCAGTTTACCGAGGAAGAAATCAGGGCCATTGTGCAGACGGCCAAAGATCTGGGCATGAAGGTGGCGGTGCACGCACACGGCGCCGAGGGCATGAAGCGGGCAGTGAGGGCCGGTGTAACCTCCATTGAGCACGGCACGCTCATGGATGAGGAAACCATGGCCCTGATAAAGAAGAACGGAACCTGGTACGTGCCTACCATTACCGCCGGTAAATCTGTGGCAGACTCCGCTAAGATTGCAGGTTACTATCCTCCATTAGTGACTCCCAAAGCATTGGCCATTGGGCCGCAGTTGCAGGGTACTTTTGGCAAAGCCTACAAAAAAGGGGTGAAAATCGCCTTCGGAACCGATGCCGGCGTGTTCATGCACGGCAAGAACGCCAAGGAATTTGAGTATATGGTAGAAGCCGGTATGCCCGCCATGGAAGCCATCAAAGCCGCCACCGTTTACGCCGCTGATTTGCTGGGCATGACCGAGAAACTAGGTACCGTAGAAAAAGGCAAGTTTGCTGATCTGGTGGCGGTTAGCGGAGATCCATTACAGGACATCAAACTGTTGCAAAATGTGTCTTTCGTGATGAAAGACGGGAAGGTGTACAAGCAGTAGCCCTGGTAATTCCACGCTCGCCTCCGGCGAGTGTGCGGTTTCTCGCGGCCTGTGGTCACTGTGCGGATGTGATGCGCAGTTGATAAGCAAAGCGGCGAGACGCCGCCTGATTACTCACACTCGCCAGAGGCGAGCGAGAGAGTTGTGTTAGGCGGTAATACTTTCGCTATAATGTCTTTCTCGTTAGCCCGCAAGATCTTTCTAGGATGACAATAAGGGTAAGGATAGAGTCTAATAGTGAGTCTTTAGACTTTATGCGCACTGTATGGCCCGGAATTACCTCCATGTCTAAAGGGGGGCGATAAAGGGCGTTTTGTCTTTTTATTGTGAAACGAGCCCTAAACAACTAACATGGGCCGTCATGCCAACTGTCTTTCGCCTTTCAGCGGGTTCTGACTTTCTCACTTTTCCCTCGCTCGCCTCCGGCGAGTGTGAGGTATGGGGCGGCGTCCCGCCGCTATGGGTGATATTCGGAACCACTATGTACCGGTAACTAACCCGATCTTCGGCATTGCGCGATTTTTAGTTGCTTGGTAATAATGCTTAAAGAAGCTGCGGCAGTATGTCCTAGAAAATTATAACTGCAAAGCGGCGGGACGCCGCCCGATACCTCACACTCGCCGGAGGCGAGCGAGGGAAATCATTCCCTTATTTAGGAAATTGGGTTAAAAACAAAGAAGCCCGGTCAATTGGCCGGGCTTCTTTGTCAAACAATGGAAGTAACAGCTTACGCTTCGGTAGGCATGTTGTCCAGCACGTCCATCACCTCACGGACGGCTTTTTCAGAGGCTCTCAACAAAGCCATCTCGTCTTCGTTCAGTTGCAGTTCAATCACTTTCTCAATGCCGTTTTTGCCCAGCACTACCGGAACGCCCAGGTACGTACCATCAATGCCGTACTCGCCTTCCAGTTTAATACAAACCGGGAACACGCGTTTCTGGTCACGCACAATGGCTTCCACCATTTGCGCCGCGGCGGAGCCTGGGGCATACCAGGCCGAAGTGCCCATCAGTTTCACCAGCTCGCCGCCACCGTTTTTGGTGCGGTCTACAATGGCGTCTAGTTTGGCAGGGTCAATCAGTTCGGTTACCGGAATACCGCCTACGGTGGTGTAGCGCGGAAGCGGCACCATGGTGTCGCCGTGGCCGCCCATGAGCACTGCCTGGATATCTTTTGGAGAAACGTTGAGCTCTTCGGCCAGGAACGCGCGGTAGCGGGCGGTATCCAGAATACCGGCCATGCCCATCACCTTGGTGCGGGGCAGTTTAGAGGTGAGGTGCGCCTGGTAAGTCATCACGTCCAGCGGGTTGGAAACCACAATGATGATGGCCTCGGGCGAGTGCTTGATCACGTTCTCGGTTACGGAACGAACAATACCGGCGTTGGTGCTGATCAGGTCGTCGCGCGTCATGCCGGGTTTGCGGGGCAAGCCTGAAGTAATCACCACCACGTCTGAATTGGCGGTACGCGTGTAATCATTGGTGACGCCCACGGTGCGGGTGTCATATAAATTGATAGGCGATTTCTGCCAGATATCCAATGCCTTGCCTTCGGCGAAGCCTTCTTTGATATCTACTAACACTACTTCATTGGCGATTTCGCGGTACGCTAAAACGTCGGCACACGTGGCGCCTACATTACCGGCTCCAACTACGGTTACTTTCATTCTTTTTAGGTTTGGTTAGACGGATATACTACTAGACTACGTGGTGAAATTAGAAAAAAGGGCGTCACCTGAAAATTATTTCCTCATTATCTGATTAATTGTTGATTTCCAAGGACTAATTGTTCATTGCTGATTGTCGATGGTTCATTGTTGATTGCTCATTGATGATTGCTCATTGATGATTGCTGATTGCTGATTGTTGTTTCAGGCCTGTTTTCCTGAAAACAGCGGTAAAACAGCTTTTCTCCAAAATCTCCCCGAAGCCGCTTAACTTGAAGACCCTAACTGATTAACAACAATCATCAATCATCAATCACGCCCTGGTTACGGTGATCTCCACTACTTCCTGCGTATTCTCGGTTACCTTGAAGCGGTTGTCCAATTGCTGCCCAATGACCCAGGTAAGCGAAGCATCTGACACCAGCACCCAAACGTCGGGCTTCAGGTTGGCGGGTACCTTTTTGTCAATGAGCAGGTCGCTCACTTTTTTCTTGCCGTTCATGCCCAGCGGGATAAACCAGTCGCCTTCCTTCCAGGGTCTTAATTTAAGCGGAAGCTTGAGCAGGGCGGCATCCAGGGCGGCGGTGTCTTTGGAGCGGGGCACTTTGTAGCCCTCGGCGGGTTTCCGGGCTATTTTCGCCAGATAAGGCCCAAATCGGATTTCGGTGGCGTCTTCTGGTACCAGCACACTGCCAAATTTCTCCAATGGCTTAGGCGTGATGACCAGGTCCTCGCGGTCTTTCACCAGCAGGTGGGTAGGGGAGGCGAACGTCTTACCCGGGATGCCCTCCCAGGCGGCGGCAATTTCCTGCGCCTGCACATAGGAGAAATGGAACGGTTTTAGCAGTTCGTGAAGCAAAACCACCGGGGCGGGGCTGGCCTGCAGCGGAGCAATAGAAAGGTGCGTGGCGCCGTTCTCCTCACGTTGCGTTTTGGCCTTCAGTTCCTGAAAAGAGGCCAGAAACACGGCCTCGGCGCCTTGCAGGCGTTCCAGGGTCTGGGTGAAGGTCTCTTCCAGGTTGGGGTTGAGCTGCTTGAGCACCGGAATTACCTCGTGGCGTACCAGGTTGCGGTTGTATTTGCGGCTCTCGTTGCTGGAATCTTCCCGCCACGCCAGGCGTTTAGCTACTAGCCAGTCGTACAGGTCATCTTTGGTGAGGCTGAGGAGCGGGCGGATGAGGTTTCCGTTTTTGGGCAGAATTCCGTGAAGTCCGGCCAAACCGGTGCCGCGCACCAGGTTCAGGAGCACGGTTTCCAGCGCATCGGACTGATGATGAGCCGTGGCGATGACGTCGTAGCCCAGTTGCTGGCGCATCTGCTCAAACCACTGGTAGCGCAGGGTGCGGGCCGCCATCTGGATGGAAATGCCTTCCTGCTCGGCGAAGGCCTGGGTCTGGAACTGCTCACTGTAGAACGGGGCATCATACTGCTTGGCCAGTTTGCGCACAAAGAGCTCATCGGCATCAGATTCCTCGCCGCGCAGCCCAAAGTTGCAGTGCAGTACCGCAAATGGCAGTTTGAGGCGGTGCAGGACATCGGCCAACACTACAGAGTCAAGGCCTCCGCTTACGGCGGCCAGGATTCTGGTGTCAGAGGTGGCTAACTGGTGGGCATTTATATATTGTAAAACTTTCTGGAGCATCGGTGAAGGAAGGGTATTTTTAGTATTTTCGCAGCTATTGCAATTATTGATGAAGTTCACAAAGATAGTTTTAGTATCTCTTTTCTCCCTGTTTTCTGTGGTGTTGGCTTTTGGCCAGGGAACACAGCCGCAGTTACAGCCGCAAGGAGGCGGGCAGCCGGTGGATGTGTCGGCGAATACGCTCCAATCTGGCCGGTACAACGGGGAAGAGGTAAGGCGCTTGCTGGGTAACGTGGTCATGCGCCAGGGTGCTACCACGCTCACCGCAGATTCTGCTTACCAGTACGCCAGCGACCGCAACCGGTTAGAGGTTTTTGGGAACGTGCACATCACCCAGCCGGGCATGGACGCCACCAGCGCCACCGCCAGTTATGACGGTACCCGCCGCATTGCCAACATGCGGGGCGGCGTAACCCTGCGCGATGAGCAGATGACCCTCACCACACCCTCATTGGATTACGACCTCAACGCCAAGAAAGCGTTCTATACCACTACCGGTAACATTGTAGGACCAGACTACACCATTCAGAGCCAGTTGGGTACCTACACCTCAGATGATAAAGTCCTTACGTTCAAAAAGAACATCAAATACGTGGGCCAGAACGCCGAGGTGCTGTCAGATACCATGGCTTATAACACGGTGACCAAGGTGGTGGAGTTCTTTGGGCCTACTACCATCAAGTCGCCAGACGGTACACTGTTTGCCAACCGCGGCACCTACAACACGGTCACCCGTGAGTCTAATTTCAGGGGCAACGCCAGCATCAAAACCCCGGATTACCTGATCAAAGGCGAAATACTGACCTACGACAAAACCAAGGAGTATTATACCGCTTCCCGTAATGTGTCTATGACGTCTATCAAAGACACCACCATTATTACGGGGCAAACGGCTTTGTACTGGCGGGCGAGGGGAAGGGCCAAGGTCTTTGGCTCACCGGTGATGCGCACCATAGAAAAGCGGGATACCATGTACCTCTCCGCGGATACGCTGGTTTCGGTGGAGAACGTGAAAGACAAGACTAAAAAGGGCAAGCTGTACGCCTACAATGACGTGCGTATCTTCAAGTCAGATTTGCAGGGCCTCTGTGATTCGCTCACCTATGACCAGCAGGACTCCACCATCTACATGAACTTGAACCCGCGTTTGTGGGCGAACAAAAACCAGATGACGGCTGATAGTGTAGTCATCAAAATCCGGAACAATACCGTGGACCAGATGCGGATGTTCGGGAATTCCTTTGCAATCTCAGTGGATACGCTGGATAACTACAACCAGGTGAAAGGCCGAACAATGGTGGCCTTTTTTGCTGATGGCAAGATCAGGCGTATTGACGTGAACGGAAACGGCGAGAGCCTCTATTTCGCCTTGCAGGGCGACACGTCTACCATAGGCATGAACCGGGCCGTGTGCAGTGACATGCGCATGATTTTCCAGGACGGGCAGGTACAATATATCACGTTCATGGAAAACCCAGACGCCAAACTGATTCCGCCACATGAGTTGCAGGAGCCTGATAAACGGCTGAAAGGCTTTGTCTGGAGAAGCGATGAGAAACCTACCCGGGCTATGGTACTGGCCAAACGGACCCCAGCCAAGAAGAAAACAACGCCTGCCAAAGGCAGTGGCACCCAGGCCAAAAACGCAAAGCAACCGGCTAAGCCAGACAAGAAAGCCAAAACCACCGCGGCCCAAGACAAAGGAGCCAAGAAACGGGCACCTAAAGTGACCAGCGCCCGGTAAAAACCAGGCGCTATACTGAATGGAAAGGCCCAACGTTCTGTTACATATAAAAAAAATCGTTATTTTTGCGCGCTTATGACTAAACGCATTCTTTCCTATTTGCCCATCATGCTCATGGTAGTAGTACTGGGCGCTTGTGGGAAATACAATAAAATCCTGAAAAGCGACGACGTAGACAAGAAATACGCCGCGGCTCTTTCTTATTATGAGAAAGAAGATTATGACAAAGCCGGTGCTTTACTGGAAGACCTGATGCCTCTGTTAAAAGGACGCAGCGAGTACGAGCGAGCTAACTTCCTGTACGCCTATACCAAATACCACCAGGGCCTGTACCTGGAAAGCTCTTTCCACTTCACTTCCTTTGGGCAGACTTTCCCGCGGAGCCAGTACGCTGAAGAGGCAGCATTCATGAATGCCAAATCACTGACCAACGAGTCTCCAGATCAGAACCTGGACCAGCAGAGCACTTCGCAAGCCATGACTGCCCTGCAGGAGTTCATGCGCCGGTATCCGCAGAGCAAGTACATGCAGGAAGCCAACACCATTTATGATGAGCTTTCCCGTAAGATTGAACTGAAGGCTTTTGACAACGCCAGACAATACTACAAGCTTACCAACTACGATCCTCAGTACTACAAGGCAGCGGTTGTGGCCCTGGAGAACTTCCGGAAAAACTTCCCTTCTTCCACGTACAATGAAGAAGCTGCTTACCTTCGCTTAGATGCCCAGTTCAACTACGCCAAGGAAAGTATTGAGACCAAGCAACGCGACCGCTACCTGGAAGCCGTTGCCATGTACCAGGCGTTTGTAGATGCATATCCGCAGAGCAAGTTTTTGCGTAACGCCGAAGAGCGCTACGATGCCAGCCGTCAGGCCCTGGAGAGACTGAGCAAGAGTCAGCCAGCCGCCGCCACGGCAACCAACCAATAATTTTTCATTTGTAAACCCAATTCACTAGCTATATGGCCCAAGTACCAGCATCCATTGTAACGCGTAATATCTCTGACCTGGCCACTGAAACCGGTAACGTATACGAGTCTATCTCTATCATCTCTAAGCGTGCCAACCAGATTGCCGTAAAGGTGAAAGAGGAGTTGAACTCTAAACTAGCCGAGTTTGCTACTACCGTAGATAACCTGGAAGAGGTGTTCGAGAACCGCGAGCAGATTGAGATCTCTAAATACTATGAGCGTCTTCCTAAGCCTACCAACATGGCTATTGAAGAGTTCATTGAAGGCAAAGTGTATTTCCGCAAAGCCGACGACGAAGCGCAAACTTCATCTGCGCTTTAATCCACCGTTTCTGAATGCTTCGGCATAAGAAAATACTCCTGGGGGTTTGCGGTAGCATAGCAGCATACAAAGCGGCTTTGCTGGTGCGGCTCCTCATCAAAGCAGAAGCAGAAGTGCAGGTAATCCTGACCACTTCTGCTTCTGCTTTTATAACCCCTGTAACGTTAGCCACCTTATCCAAAAGACCGGTCTTAACCGAGTTCGTGCGTGATGACAACTCCGGTCTGTGGCACAACCACGTGGAACTGGGCCTTTGGGCCGATGTCATGCTGGTGGCACCCGCCAGCGCCAATACGGTGGCCAAGTTTGCCCGGGGTTTGTGCGACAATCTTCTATCGGCTACGTATCTCTCGGCCCGGTGCCCGGTGTTTGTGGCGCCCGCCATGGACCTGGACATGTACCAGCACCCGGCCGTGCAGGAGAATTTCCGGTTGCTGCGCTCCTACGGAAACCACATCATTGAAGCCGGTCACGGAGAGTTGGCCAGCGGCCTGGTAGGGCAGGGACGCCTGGCGGAGCCCGAGGAGATTGTTCAGGTTTTACAACAGCATTTTATTTCTCATAACATTGTTTAGCGGCAAGAAAGTCCTGATCACCGCCGGGCCTACCTATGAGCCTTTAGACCCGGTTCGTTTTATTGGCAATCATTCCACCGGCAAAATGGGGTATGCCCTGGCCCGCACCCTGGCCGAGCAAGGAGCAGAGGTTTTCTTAGTTTCTGGCCCTACCGCCCTGAAAATGGAGCACCCCAACGTGCAGGTAACCCCCGTGATGACCGCCGATGAGATGTACGCCGCCTGCCAGCAGATAGCTCTCGAGGCAGACCTCTGGATCTTTGCCGCCGCCGTGGCCGACTACAAACCCAGCCAGACGGCTACTTCTAAAATAAAAAAAAGTGACGCCACGTTTACCATTGAACTGGTGAAGAACGTTGATATAGCGGCTGCCTTAGGTCAACAGAAGCGTACAGATCAGTTTGCGGTAGGCTTCGCCCTGGAAACTGATCAGGAACTGGAGAACGCCCGCACCAAACTTCTCAAGAAAAACCTGAACATGGTGGTGCTGAACTCCCTGCGTGATCCCGGGGCTGGTTTCAAGCACGACACCAACAAGATCACCATTGTGAAACCCACCACGGTAGAGGAGTTTGCGTTGAAGACCAAAGACGAGGTAGCCTTGGATATTCTGGAATCTATAAAAGCTGAATGGGCATGTTTGCAAAGAAAATAGCCGGGGTGGCGTTGTGGCTCTTGTTGCCATTGTCTGCCTGGGCGCAGGAACTACGGTGCGAAGTGATTGTGAACAGTGAGCAGGTGCAGGCCACGGATAGGCAGGTGTTCCAGCAGATGCAGAACGCTATTTCCGAAGTTATGAACAACACCCGTTGGACCAGCGATGTGTACCAGAACGAGGAGCGCATCCGCTGCAAGATGTTCATCACCTTACGCGCTATGCCGCAGATTGGCGTGTACGAGGCCAATACCCAGATCATCTCCAGTCGACCTACTTACGGAACCGGCTACGAGACCACGGTGCTTTCCTTCGTGGACACCAACTTCGGGTTTGAATACAATCCGGCCCAGCCGCTGCAGTACTCTCCCAATACCTACACCACCAACCTCATGGCCATTCTGTCTTTCTATGCCTACACCATCATCGGGATGGACAATGACAGCTTCTCCCGCTTGGGCGGAGCCAATGCCTTGGCCGAGGCCAGCAACATCCTGAACCTGGTAACCTCAGCCGGGACAACGGCTGGAGGCTGGAGCGCCACCGCTGATACCCGTAACCGCTATTGGCTTATCAATAACCTCCAGGATCCGCAGTTTGAGCCGTTCAGAAGCGCCGTGTACCTGTACCACCGTCAGGGATTGGACATGATGGCCCAGGACCCCGAGAAAGCCCGGCAGAACATTCTGGAAGCGTTGCGCAACATTCAGCAAGTGGCGCGCATCAGACCGGGAGCAGCCGCTTTGCGCTCGTTTTTTGAAGCCAAAGCAGCAGAATTGAGCAGCGCGTTCGCCTCGGCCACACCGCCCCAGAAGCAGCAAGCCTACGATATCCTCTCGCAGATGGACCCAACCAACCGCGCCCGGTATGAATCGTTGCTGAAGCGTTAAGTTGCTGTTTCGGGCTCATTTTCCGGAAAATGCCGTTAAAACGCCAAGCCGAAATCAACTGCTCCAAAACCCGCATGTAGCAAATATGAGCCTTCAGGTTTTCGCAACTTCTGCTTTCTGGCTTGGTCTCAGATAAAAACATAAGTCAGCCGTTTTTAAGCTGATTTCCGGAAAATACCTTTAAAACCGTGAAGCCCTCAACACTATCAAAATGTGGTGAGGGCTTCGCGGTTTTTGCTTGTAGGGCAGTTATATTCTCTCTTCAAATGACCAAATCACCGGAGTTTACCTGTTCTACCCTCCATTTGCCTGATCCTTTAATCCAGCCGATAGGATTGACAAACTCCTGCTTCTTTGTATATTAGGTTTCTGCTATGTGCCGAGAATCCTGCGGAAGTGAAGGGTGGTTTAATCAGTAGATTGGAGAACTCTGTTCCGTGAGGATTGGTTTACCTTATACCTCCAAAGCACGTAGAGAAACAGGTCAGTCCTGAGCTGAGTTTTCAGAGGATGATCAGGAAATCTCAAGAGTAAATTTTTGGCTATATTTATTAGTTGTGGAAACTAAATAAATTAGCATCTTTGTCTATTGGAGTACATCAACACAACAAACCAGATAGAGGCATTCCTACCTTATGCTCGTAGATCTTAAGATAAAAAATTACGCCTTAATTGAGCAGTTAGAGCTGCAGCCTTCGCCGTTGCTGAACATCATTACTGGTGAAACGGGAGCCGGTAAATCCATTATGCTGGGCGCCATTGGGTTGCTGCTGGGGAACCGCGCAGATTCCAAACTGCTGTTCAACCAGAACGAGAAGTGCGTGATTGAGGGCTCCTTTAATATTGCCGAATACAACCTGCAGGGTTTCTTTGAAGAGGAAGACCTGGACTATGAACCCGTGAGCTTGCTGCGCCGTGAGATTAGCCCGAGCGGGAAATCTCGCGCCTTCGTGAACGATACTCCGGTCACGCTGGAACAGCTGCGCCGCATTGGCGATCAGCTCATGGACATTCACTCGCAGCACGACACGCTCCTGCTGGGCGATCCGGCGTACCAGTTGAACATCCTGGATTTGTACGCCCAAAACGAGGAGCTACGGACCCAATACGGCACCGCGTACCGCACCTACCGCAAACTGGAGCGCGAGTACAAAGACCTGGAAAACCAATTGGCCCAGTCACAGAAAGAGCTGGACTATAATACCTATTTGCTGAACGAACTTTCTGAGGCCAACCTACAGGCCGAAGAGCAGGAAAGCCACGAGGTAGAACTGAAGCAACTGGAGCACGCCGAGGAAATAAAACTGAAGCTGAGCCAGGCGTTGCAATACATCTCTGAGAGCGAGTACAACGCAGCCAGTGCCCTGAAAGACGCCAGCCATTTGGTAGGACAGGTAACTGAATACGGTGAAAGTTTCCAGACCCTGAAAGAGCGCCTGGACAGCTGCCTCATTGAACTGAACGACATAGCCGGCGAACTGGAAGATGCCGAGCGCAAAACCGAAGCCGATCCGCAACGCGCCGAGCAACTGCAGGAGCGCCTGGATCTGATTTACACCCTCCAGCGCAAGCACCAGGTACGCACCGTAGAGGAGTTGCTGGCCCTGCAAGCCGAACTAGAGATTAAAGTAGGCAGCGTCCACAACCTGGATGCCGCCATTGAGAAAACCAAGAAAGCCCTGACGGCCGCTTTGCAGGAAGTGGAAGCCCGCGCCCAGGAACTGTCAGAGAGCCGTACCCGCGTGTTCACTACCTTCCAGGATGAATTGCACAGCCTGCTTTCTGAACTAGGCATGCCGAACGCTCGCGTGGTGATAGAGCACAAAACCGCTGCACCGGCTCCAACCGGTATTGACGTGGTGAACATCCTGTTCAGCGCAAACAAAGGCGCCGCGCCGCAGACCCTGAGCAAAGCTGCTTCGGGTGGTGAGTTCTCCCGCCTCATGCTCTGCGTGAAGTACCTGCTCGCCGACAAAACCGCTCTGCCCACCATCATCTTCGATGAGATTGACACCGGTATTTCCGGCGAGATTGCCGTGAAAGTGGGTAAAATGATGCAACAGATGTCGCAGAAGCACCAGTTGATCTGTATCTCGCATTTGCCGCAGATGGCTGCCCAAGGCGATACGCACTACTTTGTGTACAAAGAAGACCGGGTAGATAGAACCATCAGCCGAATCAGACAACTGAGCCACGAGGAACGGGTGGTAGAGATCGCGCAGATGATTGCCGGGGCCAATCCGTCAGAGAACGCTTTCCAGAGCGCGAAGGAATTGTTGGCCCTCAGTGCCTGATTTGGATAGGAACGTTTAGGGGCTATTTTGTCCAAAGGAGGTCTAAAACGACCTAGCATGAATTACCAAGGATTGCATACCCTGTAGAGACAAGGCCCGCCTTGTCTCACGGTTTAAGTCTGAGGTAGGTACCATTTCTTGTAGTAGCAAAAGGCGGGTTTAAACGCAATTTTGGTTGTTGGTGATAACACCAACAACGGCGGGCTGCTGAAAATCATGGGCTACCTCCATACGGGAAACATCAGTTAGATTCCATGCTCCTATAAAACAAGAAACCCTCTGCAGCTCTGCAGAGGGTTTCTTGTTTATGCTTCTTTTAAGAAAATAGGGCTAAAACATCCTTAATTCAAAACTCTCACCAAGTCTCATCAGCCTTACCGCTCCAGTTTAAAGTTTGGATCAACGGTGGGGCGTTGCGGAGTATTGGAGATGGCCCAACCGGTGGCGTACATCCAGTGGGTCATGCGGGTGAGTTTCCTGTAGTCAATTCGGTCGGCTTCGTCTTTGGCGGTGTGGTAATCGGGGTGGAGGAGGGTGGTGAAGAAGATAGCCGGGATACCTGCACGGGCGTAGGGAAGATGGTCGCTGCGGAAGTACCAACCCTCGGGGTGACGCACGTCGTCCCAGGAGGTGTCAATGCTGAACTTTGAAAAATTTTGGTTTGCCTGTAGGGCCATGTCTACCAAAGCCTGTGAGTTGCGGTGGGGCAAGGTAGAACCAAGCAGGGCCGCAGAATCGGGGGCGTTACGGCCAATCATGTCTCCGTTGAGCACGGCCACAATGGATTCCTTTTTTACCGTTGGGTGCTCAGCGTACCAGCGGGAGCCCAGCAAGCCGCGTTCCTCTGCGCCGTGCCACACAAACAAGGCCGAGCGTTGCCCCGGGTTCTGTTTCCAAGCCCTGCCAATGGCCAGCATGGCCACACTTACGGTGCCATTGTCATCGGCGCCGTTCCAGATAGAATCCCCTTGCACCTGATCGGCTACGCCGTCGTGGTCATGGTGGCCGCTGAAAAGAACGTATTCATTTTTGAGCGAAGCATCGGCTCCGGGAGCTTTGGCCACCACGTTGATGGAAGGGTATATGAAACTGTCATACCTCAGATCGGCTTTGATGCTGGCTTTACCCGTGCGCAAAGGAGCCGCTATGGATTGCCGAACCAGGACCACCGGAACCGTTGAGGTTGGGTGGGCTTGGGCAGAACCTTCCAGACCGTAGGTGCCTTCTTCAAAGCCGTGCCCCACAAATCCTATCTGTTGCTCTGAGGTAGCATCGGTGAGCAAAATCACGGCAGTGGCGCCCTGTCGCCGTAAAATGGTACTTGCCTGCCTAACTGCTGACAAGGTGTACCGGTAGCCCCACAAACTCATACCGGGCGCTGGTAAGGGGTTGGGAGCCTGCAGCGGCATAGCCACTATTTTCCCTTTTAGGCTTTGTTTGGCAGTGTCTGCGTAAGTGGTAAGCCACACCGCAGGGCCATCCAGGTTGGCTTCTACCGGTGAGGTAACCCAAGCGTCTTTCCAAAGCGGTATGTTATGGCCGTTAATCTGGAAACTGCTGTTGCTGGAGACTTGCACCCGACGGAGCGGAAAAAACTGAAAATAGGTGCCATCATCTCCGGCAGGTTCCAGGCCTGCCTCACGGGCCCGTTCTGCCACCCAGGCTGCGGCTCGCAACTCTTCAGACTCACCCGCCCGTCGGCCTCTAAGGCTGTCACTGGCTAAAATGAACAAGTCTCGGCGCAAGTCTTCTTCTTTTATAGAGGAAAGGGCGGGCGGGTTGGTAGGCGCCGCTGGGGTGCTCTCAGAAACAGTGGCAGGCCGGGTGCAGCTCGCCAATGCCAGCAGGGGCAAGGCGCAGAAGGAAACAAAGTGCCTCCGTTTAAATAGGGTAGAAAAATACGAGTGTATCATGAAGGTAGGTTTGGGAAAGCCAATGAACCAAAAAAATGCTACAACAGAAAATCAGCGGCCATAGATTTAGTGGAATTGACTTACTGGTGACATACAGATAGGCTAACCTTTCTTGATGCTACCTGATTTCAAGGTGAATGAACCCATAGGAATCAAACCCTACGAGGGAGGGTAGTGAGTTGGGGAAGCATTAAAATTTGAAAACTACTGAGAGTAGTTTGATAAGCAGGGAGCTTATTTGAACTGGTGGTAGAAGTTGCGAAACTGGAAGCAAAGAAATCAACTCTTCCTCTATTGAGCTCTCTAAGCGTATAAAGTCTTCTTCGGGAAGTAGGTCTGTTTTGTATTGCTATGGTTCTTATTGCTCACTCAACATTAGAGTAAGACTGAACAGGCTCAATTCGTTCTAATCGCTTGGCAGGTTGGCCAACACCTTCTATCTCACTCATGGTAAAGAGTGGTCGGCCTTTTACTTCTTCATAAATTCTGCCAATGTATTCTCCTAGAATACCTACGCTAATCAATTGAACTGCCCCTAAAAAGAATACAGCTATCAGGATGGTAGCAAACCCAGTAAATTGCGAGCTTGGCTGAAAGAAACGCCAATAAAAGATCAGGCAAGCCATGATTAGTGCCACCGTAGCTGACACCAGCCCCAGAAAAGTGGAGATTCTAAGGGGAACTTTAGAAAAGGAGAAAATACCATTAAACGCCAAGCCCACTAGTTTACCAAAAGTGTATTTTCTCTCTCCGGCAAACCTGGGGTCTCTCTCAAAGGGCACCGCCACCTGCTTAAAGCCTACCCAAGTGCGCAAGCCCCTTATATAACGATTTCGCTCGGGCATAGAATTCAACACTTCTACCACCTTATGGTCCAAGAGGCAGAAGTCACCAGTATCGGCGGGGATATCAATATCTGAGAGCTGCTGCAGTATTCTATAGTAGAGGTATGCGGCAAACCGTTTGTAAAGAACTTCTTTATGGCGTATTGTTCTTTGCGCATACACCACCTGATATCCCTGCTTCCATTTTTTTATAAGTTCAGGAATCACTTCCGGTGGGTCTTGCAAATCGGCATCCATCACAATCACCGCACTGCCTCGTGCATATTGCAAGCCAGCAGTAACAGCAATCTGGTGACCGAAGTTACGGGCCAGGTTGATATAGCCGATTCTACCGTCTTTCTTTCGCAATTCTCTGATAATCTCAAGGGAATTATCCTTGCTACCGTCATTGATGAAGATTACCTCTGCGGTTTCATCTAAGCTCGCTAATAATCCATTAATCCTTTGGTACAAAGTATAAAGGATCTCTGCTTCATTATAAATGGGAATAACTAAGGAGTAGCAAGGTGTCATATCAGCAAATAAGAAGCGGACTATACAAACTTTAAAGCTTCTTGTAGTAGGTTTTGCTTAATGCTCATTCTGGGATTTCACCCTGAATGTCTTTATGGTCGCAAAAAGCTTGCCCAGTTCTATATGGCTCTACATGCCCTGTACCAAAGAGGCTTTCATTTACTAAATATAAGATTTATTGAAAATAATATCCAAGATTATAATTGAAATATTATATTTAAGTAGTTCTTGTAAGTACTTCTATAAAACTAATCCGCTTGTATGCCTACCCTCAAGAATGCTCCAAGTACAACTTGGGCTACTAACTCATTGAGTAAACCTAAGGATGAGAAAAGAATCATAAAAGACTGCTTCTTTCTGGGAGGGATTGTCCTGATTTTACAAGCATCTATGATTTGGGATTTAGGCATGTATAGTGATGATTGGGCATTCTTGGCAATCTTTCACCATGCTGATGATCAAAGTATTCAGGGCCTGATACATAGTTTCTTTTCTCAGGATCGGATTGCTCGTATGCGTCCTGTGCAGATAGTGAATCTGGCTGTCATGTACTGGTTTTTTGGGGAACAACTGTTAGGGTACCATATTACTAATTCTGTTTATATCCTGGCAATAATCCTGCTCTTTTACCAGAGCCTCCGGCTGCTCAACTTGCCACGTCTGTTAGTGATTACAATACCCCTGGTTTATGGATTACTTCCGCATTATTCTACTGATAGGATCTGGATGGCCACCTTCCAGACAAACATCAGCATCTTAATGCTCTTTCTAAATTTCATCGCTCTTGAAAAATACGCGACTACAGCAGGAGGTAAATCTTGGGCTTGGGAAATCACAAGCCTCCTTAGTCTTGCGGTAAGTATCCTTGCTTATGAGATTGCACTGCCGCTGTTTGTGTTTAGTTTTTCTATTTTCATGTGGAGGCGGAGAGTTGGGCCTGGCATCTTTTCAATGCTTGCTAGTCACAAAGTAAGAGCCATCCTTTTTGCCAACTTTCTGGTTTTTGGTTTGTGCATCGTCTTCAAAGCTTGGATCTCTATCAGAACCGGAGGATTTGAATCAAGCTACTGGAGCCATGTTACCTATGTGTACATCGCAGGCTTCCTTAATGATTTTATTATCTATGGGTTACAATCTCCATTGATTGCGTGGCAGATTTTTTCTAACTACTCCAGTGTTCCTTTGCTAGGTATTGGGCTATCCATAGGAGTTCTGATTTTCCTTTACCTTAAAGGAGAAGACTTGCCAAACTATAGTTTCTTGGATTGGTGTAAGATAAGCCTGATTGGACTCTTGGTTTACCTGGCTGGTTACGCCATTTTCCTTACCACGGTACAGTTCATGGTTCACCCCACTGGATTAGCAAACAGAGTAACCATGGCAGCTTGTATTGGGGTAGCCATTTGTTTTGTAGCGGCTATTTGTATTGCGTCCTCATTGATCTCCTCTGTGAGACTCAAGAGATACTTTATGGCTATATCAATTGCTCTGGTAGGAACATTCGGATTCATCACTAATTATACCATAGCTACCTTTTTCCACAAAGCATATCAGACCCAATTAGATGTTATCAGCGATATACAAAAGAACATCCCAGACCTGAAAGATAATTCTGTACTAATAATTGATGGTTTTTGCCCTTTTAATGGACCAGCACCAGTGTTTGAATCTTACTGGGACGTTACCGGTGCTCTAAGAATCACTTATAATCTTGAGAAGGTAAGAGGAGATTTCCGTGGTGAGGGTTTCAGGTTTGATGAGAAAGGGGTGACCTCCATTGTCTATGGAGAGGAAAAGTTTTACGCCTTCAATAAAGACCTAATCATCTACAACCTTTATAACAAGCAAAAAGTGGTTCTAGATAGTTTTGAAGCCGCAAAGGGGTATTTTGGAAAGGAGCAATCTTCCATCGCAAATGCGTGTCCTGAGGGGGAGCCAGGGAATGGGGTTAATATCTTCTATACATATTGATTGAGTACCTGCTTTAAACAAGGTGAAAATCTTCCCGCTGTCTTGTTTACCTACTCTCACTATCTGTTTCCTATGAAAAGGAACTTGGAAAGGTCTCTTTCTTGATAACTTCCACTGGAAAAATAGAAAACAAAAACACAAAGGGTGCCTTTTGAGGCTGTTTTTAGGAAAAGAAGGCGAAAACAGCAAAGCCACTGCAAAGTAGAAGTGGCTTTGAACAAATATCTTTTTGGGTAAGCTTATTCCTCGTCTTCGCGGTTCACCGTGTTGATATCAAAAGCCGGTACGCACACAGACCAGTATTCGCATTCCTCGTCAAAGGGATTGGAGTACCGCACGCGGGCCCCGGCTTTCACGTGAAAAGTCTGGCCGGCCAAAATGGTGACCGGTTCCCCATCCACCTCAATCTGTTTCCTGCCCCGCAGCACAATAGTGACTTCATCAAACTCAGGGGTTTGGTGCGGTTCACCCCAACCAGGAGGAGCAATCATGTGCGCCACGCTGAACGCCTCTGTACGAGTGCTGGCCAGGCCAAAATGCTCCTCAATGAGTTTGCCATCTGTGGTGGGCACCCGGTAAGGGGCTGTTTGCAGGTAATATTTTTTCTCGCTCATAGATGATTAGTTGTTGGTGCCTTTGGCGGCACATTCTCCTTTGGTATAAGAGGTAACACCAGCGCTCTCAGCCATGCAAGCATTGCCGTACGTTTTGCCATCGCAGCCGCACACCGGGTCATACTGCATGGTGCAGGCGCGTTCTTTATCAATTCTGGAGGGATCAATACAAGCAGAAGCGGTTTGCTGGGTGCTCTTACAACTGAAGGCGCACAGGCCCAAAAGAAGAGCAGATGCAAATAGGTGTTTTTTCATAGTGGTTGTTGCTTGGTGAAATATACGTAAATAGGACGTTACAATCTATGCCTCCCCTTTACCAAGCGGTTTTGGGCATAAATTTCAGGAAATAGGGGTAAACCGGTTAACCCCTGTCAGTATATATGCGTACACCGTATATATATGTTATAATATATAGTTAATGTTTAGCATATTGCCTTAGCAACAATCATCGTTCTACAGATGGTCTGCTGCGAAGACCTTACCATTACATCAACCCTTATTTTTTAATTACTATGAAAACTGACAATTCTAAAATCTTGATTGCTGCTGCCGCTGGTGCTGCCGCTGGTGTAGTTGCTGGTATCTTAATGGCCCCGGGCAACGGCAAAGAGTCACGCGAAAACCTGTTGAGAGCTGCTGGCCAGCTAGCCGATAGCGTGAACGGACAGATTGCTCCTTATCTTGAAAAACTGAATGGTTTGACCAGCTTGTTGGGGAACTCAGATAACAAAAACGGAGGCGATGCCGCTGCCGGTACAGACAATACCACCGGTACTGCCGTAGGCGGATCAGGCGCAGGCATCTAAACGCAGACACGTCCCCGCAAAAGACAAAGCTTTACCGGGATAACCAAATGGTTTTGCTCTCGTTAAGTAACAGAAAACAACTGTTCTTAGAACAAACTGAGGCACGTATTCCTAATTACAAAAGCTATGAAAGAAGATAACGGAAAAATAATTCTGGCAATGCTCGCTGGAGCCAGTGCCGGTTTGGTGGCTGGTATCCTGATGGCTCCCGAAAGCGGAGAAGCTACCCGTGATAGTCTGAAAAGATCGGCTTCTAAACTGGGTTCTGGTTTAGGCTCAAAGCTGCAAGCGGTGGGTTCCAGCGCCGGAGCGTTGCTGGGCCGTAAGTCTGGAGGCGGGGACCCTTCTGTCGTAAACACTGGTTCTAATACCACCCCCACTTCTCACCTGGATAACAACCCCACCGGTGGCAATGTGGAATTAATGACCGGCGATGATCCCCGCGACACGGCCACCGGTACCGGTGTGTCAGACGTGGGAGCCGGGATTGATGCCGGTGCGCTTGGAACCGATGCCGGTACGCTGGGCGCTGATACAGATTTGAACGCTACCACAACCCCGGCTGGTACTACCACCGGCGGTACTACCAAGCCTAAGCGGGCCAGTAGAGCCAAAGGAGCGTCTAAATCTGGTAGCACCGGTACCGGAGCCGATACTTCTCCCACAACTTAATTCCTAAAATTTACCTTTAACTGTAACCTTGCATTGGCAGATTCGTTAAAGAAAGTAAGATTGGTTAAATAAGAAATCGCAAAACAGATAAGTTAAGGCAAAGCTGTTTGATGACGTTGAAACTCAAATAAAATTGACCGAATGGTTAAGCTTTTTGGGGGATACTAGAATAGTTTTGTGAAACAGACGAAAGTCAAATCATGGAGTAGCGAGTAGAAGTTATTTAACCAATATAAGAAAGCCTTTCCAGACGGGGAAGGCTTTCTGCTTTTATAGGCTTTCCGTTTCAGAGCCGTTTTCTTAAAAAGAGGCTATAAACCCTCCGCTGTTTTTACATTCGCTCCCCCGCTGGCGCGAGCGTCCCGCTCGTGTCCGCACGCATTGCTGGTACTTTCTGTGGTTCAGAAAGCAGTTACCCTGCACCTGTATGGCGCGGAAGTAACTTCCGTGCCTTTTATTCACAAGTCAGGGAAGTAACTTCCGCGCCATAGTAAGAGTAGCTTTGGGTTATTCTTACAAATCAGTAACCTCTATTTTGTCATCCTGAAAGGATCTTGTGTGCAAACGGTAGTAGCGCTTGAGCAAATGCCTTTCTAGTTCGCCCACAAGACCTTTCCAAGATGACAGAAGGAGAAAAGACGTGATAG
Organism: Sabulibacter ruber; assembly: GCF_017355955.1. Lineage (GTDB taxonomy): Bacteria > Bacteroidota > Bacteroidia > Cytophagales > Hymenobacteraceae > Nibribacter > Nibribacter ruber_A. The sequence continues at coordinate 211,995 of NZ_JAFFID010000005.1, forward strand.
AATATGCGTTAATCTCTTTGTGAAGCGAAGTATGAACAATCTGGAATGCGTGCGGACACGAGCCGGAGGCTCGCGCCAGCGAGGCTAGAACAGACTTATCCCTGATCAGCGTTTTAAGCCTTGAATTTCAAAAAAGGGCCATAAACAGAAAAGCCGCTCTTACCGGAGCGGCTTTTCTGTTTATGAATGCTGGTGCTCATCAGCACATTATCTGATTAGCACATTAACTATCCTGACGGTGCTCTGGCTTCATCTGCGGGAAGAACAACACATCCTGGATAGAGTGGGAGTTGGTCATGATCATGCTTAGGCGGTCGATGCCAATACCCAGACCGGCGGTTGGTGGCATGCCGTACTCCAGGGCGCGCAGGAAGTCCTCGTCCAGTACCATGGCCTCGGTGTCGCCGCGTTTGCCCAATTCCAACTGCTCCTCAAAGCGGGCGCGCTGGTCAATCGGGTCATTCAGCTCAGAGAAAGAGTTACAGATCTCTTTTCCGTTACAGATAGCTTCAAAGCGCTCTACCAAGCCTTCTTTGCTGCGGTGCTTTTTGGCCAGTGGGCTCATTTCCACCGGATAGTCGGTGATGAAGGTTGGCTGGATCAACTGGCCTTCGCATTTCTCCCCGAAGATCTCGTCAATGATCTTGCCTTTCCCGATGTTCGGGTCAAGTTTAATGCCTAAACCAGTGGCAGTTTCACGCAGTTGCGCCTCGTCCATCTCCGAGATGTCAATACCGGTAAAGTGCTGGATAGCTTCAAACATGGTGAAACGCTTCCAGGGACGGGCGAAGTTGATTACGTTTTCGCCTACTTGCACCTCTGTGGTGCCGTGCAAGGCAATGGCCACGCGCTCTACCATTTCCTCCACCAGGTCCATCATCCAGTAGTAGTCTTTGTAGGCCACGTACAACTCTACCTGGGTGAACTCTGGGTTGTGGAAACGGCTCATGCCTTCGTTCCGGAAGTCTTTGGAGAACTCGTACACGCCGTCAAAACCACCCACAATCAGACGCTTCAGGTACAGCTCATTGGCGATACGCAGGTACAAGGTCATGTCCAGAGTGTTGTGGTGCGTCTTGAACGGACGGGCGGCGGCGCCTCCGTACAGCGGCTGCAGAATAGGCGTTTCCACCTCCAGGTAACCACGCTCGTTCAGGTACTCACGCATGGTGTTCACCAGCTTGGTCCGCTTGATGAAGGTATCGCGCACGTCTGGGTTTACCACCAGGTCTACGTAGCGCTGACGGTACCGCAGTTCTGGGTCAGAGAAGGCATCGTACACGTGCTCCACGCCGTTCTCGTCTACCTCGCGCTTCACAATAGGCAGCGGTTTTAATGACTTGGCCAGCAATTTAAGCTCCGTTACGTGCACCGAGGTTTCGCCCACCTGGGTTTTGAATACGTAGCCTTTTACCCCGATGAAGTCCCCGATGTCCAGCATCTTTTTGAACACCGTGTTGTACAGGTCCTTGTTTTCGCCCGGGGCGATGTCATCACGGGAAACATAAATCTGGATGCGGCCCGAACTGTCCATGAGCTCGGCAAACGAGGCCTTGCCCATGATGCGGCGGCTCATGAGACGGCCGGCCAGGCTTACCTCCTGGTAGTTGTTCTGCTCTGGATCGAAGTTATCTTTTATTTCCTTAGCCGTGGCGGTCACATCAAAAAGTTCGGAAGGGTAGGGGTTGATGCCCATCTTCTGGAGCTCTTCGCGCTCATGGCGCCGGCGTAGTTCCTGTTCGCTTAATTGCATGGAAACGTTCTTTCAGTGTATTCTATAGGTCAAACCGCAAATTTCGGAAATTATTCCCATACATAGAGAAGTTGCCGGCTGAAATAGAGGGAATTGCCGGAGGGCGTTTCTATAGCGGGAATCACAAGCTAGGGAAGCCATTAAAAAAGCGTTTTGGGGCTGTTTTCCTGAAAACCGCACCGAAACGCTTTAAGTAAGCTTTGGGTCTAAGCGTAGGTTTGGTGCGGATTTACTTCCGTGGCTCGCTGAAACAGTAAGCCACGAAAGTAATCCGCGCTAGGGAAAATTGCGGTTTCCGGCGGGTCTGGAGACTAGCGCCATCCTAAGTCACGAGGCTAGTGTCTCGTGCCAGCGTTTTTGAGTTGTTTTTTGTTAAACAGCCCGAAAACAACCAACAATCAGCAACCAGCAATTAACAATTAATTACTTAGGCAGGTCCAGTTTGTTCAGTTCCTCGGTGATGAAGAAGAGTTCGTCCTGGGTGAGCTGCACGTCCATGGCTTTGGCGTTCTGGATAGTTTGCTCGGCGTTGCGGGCGCCTACCAGCGCAATGGTGATGCCCGGCTGCGCGATGGTCCAGCGGAGCACCAGTTGGCCCAAAGTGGCGTTTTTATCATCGGCCAGAGGCTTGATTTTGTTCAGGAACTCGTTCACTTTTACCAGGTTCTCGGGCTGGTAAACGGGTAGTCCCGCGCGGTGATCTCCTTCGTTGAAGTGGTGGCCGGGCTTGATTTTCCCGGTGAGCAACCCACGTTCCAGCGGGCTGTAGGCCAGAATAGCTTTGTTGTTCTCCAGGCAGTAAGGCACCACATCGGCCTCAATGCCGCGGTTCACCATGCTGTACGGCACCTGGTTAGAGGCCAGTGTCACGTACTTTTCGGCTTCCTGCATCTGGGCCACGTTGTAGTTGCTCACGCCCGCCTGCCGGATTTTCCCTTCCTTGATCAGTTGAGCCACCGTTTCCATGGTTTCCTCAATGGGCGTGGTGGTGTCTGGCCAGTGGATCTGGTACAGGTCAATGTAATCGGTGCCCAGACGGCGTAGGCTGTCTTCGCATTCTTTGATGATGCTCTCGCGGCCGGCGTATTTGTAGATATCTATTTTGTTGCCCTGGTTGTCTTCGCTCTTCATGGCGAAATCGCCTTTGGCCAGGTCCCAGCGCATGCCGTATTTGGTGAGAATCTGCACTTTGTCGCGCGGAATGCCTTTGATGGCTTCGCCTACAATCTCTTCGCTCAGGCCCTGCCCGTAAATAGGGGCGGTATCAATGGATGTCATGCCGTGGTCATACGCGGCTTTGATGGCGTCTACGGCTTCCTGGCGCTCGGTTCCGCCCCACATCCAGCCGCCCGCGGCCCAGGCCCCGAACGTAAGCACCGATACTTCCAGGTCAGATGCTCCTAATTTTCTAAACTCCATGTGTCAATTGTTAAAGAATAAACATTGATGAAAGCTTCTCCTGCAGAGATGCTTTGTTTCTCTTACGAGGGTCAAAGAAAAGGATTCAATATTTCTTTCTGTCCTTGGGCCCGGTAGTCTTGGGTATACCATGCTGAACTGCCGAAAGTTAACCTCTTAGGAAGGATGGGCGAACTCCATCATTGGGCAATTACTTGCGTAGAAGTAGGAAGGAGAAAGGAGCGGTTGGAAAACGTTCACCTTAAAACCTACCCACATGGAACAAGAACAAAGCAAATCTTTGGCTGATAAGGTGGTGGTCATTACCGGAGCCTCCAGCGGAATTGGCAGAGCCACCGCCGTGGCGTTCGCCCGGGAAGGAGCCTCGCTGGTATTAGCCGCCCGCAGAACCGAAATCCTGGAGCAGGTAGTCGCTGATTGTACACAATGGGGCGGCAAGGCGGTGGCCATCACCACCGATGTCGCCCAAACCCACAGCATGCAGGCGCTGGCGGAGGCGGCTTTGGCTTTCGGGGGCAAAATAGATATCTGGATTAATAACGCAGGAGCCGGTGCGCTGGGTGCGTACGATGAAACCCCGATGGCTGCGCACGAGCAGGTGGTTCAGATCAATCTTTTGGGGCACATGCGGGGAGCGCACGCGGTACTGCCCATCTTTAAGCTGCAGGAGCATGGGCACCTGATCAACACCATTTCCATTGGAGCCTTTGCACCTATGCCGTATGCGGTAGCGTATGCAGCCAGCAAGTACGGACTCAGAGGGTTTTCAGAAGCATTGCGGGCAGAGCTCTCCAAGTTCCCACACATTCAGATCAGCGATGTGTTTCCGGCCTTTATTGACACTCCGGGCTTTCAGCACGCCGGGAATTACATCGGGAAAAAGATTAAGCCCGCTCCCCCGGTCTATGAACCCCAGTTAGTAGCCGAGGCCATTGTTTCTTTGGCTCGCAAGCCAAAACCAAGTGTGATGGTAGGTGGTTTTGGGTATGTTGCCCGGTTGTATTATGCTCTTTTCCCTAAGCTTACCAGAACAGGCACCGCCCGGTTTATGGAACGGTACTTTGAAAGGGCAGAGTCTGTGCCTATCACTGACGGAAGCTTGTTCCAGCCCTCCAACGTTGGGGCAGATATCTCCGGTGGCTGGCGAAAACCCAAATCTGGAGTGGGTAGCGTGGCCGTAGCTTCTCTGTTGGCGGGAGGTATAGCCACCTCCCTCTTTTATCTAGCCAAGAAAAGGTAAGCAGTTGTTATTAGAAGCAAGCACTTGACGCGTAAGTAGAATTAATTGAAGGGAACACAATGGGGCAGGGGATTAAATCCTTCAGAAGCTTTCGCCGTTAAAGTCAAGAACAAACCCCAATCTATGAAATGTGAATTAAGCCTGGTTTTTGAGGAAAACGACGGAACCCTCCGTTGGATTTTCAATATCCTGATTTATGCCCATCAGATCAGTGATCCGCATGTGCGTAAGATGTTGCAGCCTACTTTAAAGGAGTTCCTGCACAAACGCAGTTATCAGGAGGTGATAAGACTGGCCGAAACAGACATTGATGAGGGCGATTTCGTGCGCGATTACCTGAAGCAGAACCTTATTAAATTCAACGCGAGCCAGGTACGGGTGAAAGGCGAGAAGGTAAAAGCCATGTGCTTCACCATTGAGCAGGCCGGCCACATGCAAGCCGCCGCTGAGCCGGGTACGGTAGACCCAGAGGTGCTGGCCCTGTTTGAAGGCCATGAACTAAAGTTGCACCAGATTAAGCATTGCGCCATTGAGGCGTTGAAGGAAGCCGGGGCCAAGGGCGTACAGATTGAAAGATTCAGCCATGAATAGAGGCTAGAAAAATCCTGTTTTAAGGCTGATTTCTTGAAATAAGGCTTGAAACAGGATTACCCATAAAAAAAAAGCGGCATCGTTTTAACCGGTGCCGCTTTGTTGTTTTAAGTAGAAATCTATACCATGTTATGCCGCTGCTGAAAGTTGCATGGTTGGTCCTTCGGTGAACAGCGGTTCTACCTGTTGGTGCAAGCGTTCTTTTACAAAGCCGTTGCTCAGGTGCTCCGGAAGCTCCGCCACTAGTTTGCGGTATTTCTCAATACCCAAGGCTTGGGCCACATAACTCTCATGCAGACCGTTCAGGTAACTCACAATAGCCAGAAGGCTCTCGTGGAACAGCTTGAAGTCAATCTGGGCTTCCACAAACCGGTCAATCTCTTTCTGTGACGAGGAGATGCGGAGTCTGCTTAGCAAATCAAACAGTGTGGTATACCCCATCCGCCAGGTGATCTGCTGCCAATGCTGCGCCGACCATTTGTCTAGAATCTGACCAGTCTTGCTGCTTCTGATGGCCGTAGCCGGGTTATTCTGTACCTGCTGCCGAATAGCATTCGCCGTCAGTTTTCTGGTGGTACGCAGGAACTGGCCAATCTGGGCCTGCGCTTCAATTTCTTTCCCAGCTATCTGCAACCCAGGTTTGTAGCCCGCCAAAGGCAACCGATGGATGCTGAAGTCATTGTAAGCCCCCGCCGCGTAGAAGCCTACTGCCCTGGGGTATGCATTCTTCACCACCAATCTACCGGCTTCTCTTCTGATTGCGGCCTCATTGTTCGTCTTGATGCCCAGCGTGTACAGAAAAGCCTGCAACCCCGCGAAAACTGAGTAATAGGCCTGCGGAAACGTCCAGTGCAGGGCATTGCGCAGATACGTTTCATCGCCTAACTCAGCAGTGGCACGCAAAGCGTATTCTGTGCTCCAGCAGTTGTGCAGAATTCTGGTAAGCGCCTGTAAATCCTGTTCTGAAAGGTCCGCCTTATGCTGACGAAAGAACACGTGATTTCGCAAGCCAGATTCTTCTGCACTGTGGTTGATGTGGTAGTTGATGGCAAAAAAATAGTTCAGGAACACCTGCGCCGGAATTGATTTTCGCCAGGCAGAATCCTGTGGTTTTTGCTCTTCCTGAAAGAGCGGAATCACATTTTCTTCTAATACCTTCTTCATATTTTATGAACACGTTTTCAGAAGGTTAGGTTGCATTTAAATGGCTTTTTATCAATGTGTAATCTGCTGTTTATCAATATGTTGTAAAATATTTTTAGCCTCTACTGAATGCTTGAAAACAAGTAAAAATCAAGGCTTGATTCCTCTTGGTTAGAAGTCGTAAATGAAGCGTTTTAAGGGTGTTTTTCTCAAAAGGGAATTTAAGCATATTTGTTAATGACTCATGTAGCAACCCCAGCGGCAGTGGTAGACATGGGTGTGGTCTGAAGGGTCGTACAGGCAAGAATAAGATTGATTTAGGTCTATTTTTCTCTAAATAGGTCAAAAACAACTTGAAGTTGATTGTTGGAATAATCACATTTAAAGTAGGTCTATTACCACGTAAATGTTAACTTAATTTTAACAAGTTATAGTAGGGGTTTGTGTACTTTTGAGGAAAAATTCAATCACAGGGAAAGCTTTTGCCTGAGGCTTCTCTGCCGTCTTTTACCTCAATATCAGCTCAATGAGAAAACATTTACCCACATGTAGCCTGCTTCTTGCTGCACTGCTATGGTTCAACAGCAACAAAGCGTCAGCACAAATCAGCTTATCAGGAGGAAATCACCAGGAAAACTTTGATGGGATGGGAGCTACTGGTACCAGCCTTCCTGCAGGTTGGGCAGCCATCCGCTTATCTGGCTCCAAACCTTCAGGCGAAATCCTGAATCCTCAGGTGACTGATGGCTCCTCAAATAGTGGTGCAGTGTACAATGTAGGCACTTTAGATGCTTCTGACAGAGCCATTGGTACATTGGCTTCAGAATCAACAGTGCCGGCCTTTGGGGTAAGTTTGACTAACGCCTCAGGATCAGATATCACCAAATTGGAGCTTTCAGGGGTGATGGAACAATGGAGATCTGGTTCGCGGGCCGATCGTTTAGAAACCGTTGTTTTTGAGTACAGCACCGATGCTGCCAACTTGAATTCCGGTACCTGGACCTCCGTTGCCTCCCTTGATTTGGTGGAGAAGTTGGTAAATACTACAGTAGCCGAAAAAGTGGACGGAAACGATCCTGCCAACAGAACCGAGATTTCCGGAGTAATCACCCTAAGGTTGCCAGCCGGCGGAACCATCTGGTTACGATGGAAAGATGCAGATGCAACCGGGAGCGACGGCCTCTACGCACTTGATGACTTCCTGGTAAAGCCCACCTACTCCGCCGTAGATAATGCCGCTCCCACCTTGGTGTCAGGAAATCCCGCTCATGGGGCAACTAACGTTCCTACTAGGTTAGATTTAGTTCTCACGTTCAATGAGCCTGTTACGGCAGGGACCGGTCAGCTGTCTTTTGTCTCCAGCAATGAAACCGTTTCCTTGGGTGTAACAGACGCTGATATTCAATTCAACGGGAACGAGGTAACGGTGCGTAATATCCTGCTGAAGCCAGCCCAGACCTACTCCTTAACCATTGACAATGCTGCTTTTAAAGACGCATCCGGTAATTTCTACGCCGGAATAGCCTCGGGTTCCTACACCTTCACCACGTCGGCCTCGGGAACTCCTGTACTGTCGGCCAGTGTAGGGTCTTTTGATTTTCCGCTCACGCAAATAGGCATTACTTCCGCTGTAAAAGAGTACGATCTTTCTGCGCAATACTTGCAGGAAGGTGTGACTGTTTCGGTAAGCGGTCCTTTTGAGATCTCCAAGAGTTTGGAATCCAATGTTTTCACCTCCACTTCTTTGACGTTTTCAACGGCAGAGTTGGCTACCTCCAAAAAAGTGTATGTCCGGTTCAAGCCATCGGCTGTTGCGGGTAACACTGGTGCCATTACGCACAGTACCGCTGGCGGGCAAACCATAACCGTTTCCCTAACCGGAACCGCTTTCAACCCCAATGTCCAGAATTTTGAAGCCTGCGGTACAGAACTGCCCGGTGGCTGGAAACAGTACAGCGTTGCCGGTGCCCAAACCTGGGGATGTACCACCTACGGACGCACCGGCAACGCCGTGCAGGTAAGTGGGTATAGCTCCGGAAATCAGGAAAACGAAGACTGGTTGATTTCCCCGGCCATAGACTTGACCACGGGATATCAGTTTCCGCTGCTCTCTTACTGGACCAGAACCAATTACAATGGGGCAACCTTACGCCTGATGGTGTCTGCCAATTACAGCGGCAGCGGTGCTCCCAACGCAAACGGCGTAACCTGGACCGAACTCAAGGGGCGTTTCCCGGAGGCCAATTCCGATGCCTGGACCGAAACCAAGGACATTGACCTCTCACAGTTCAAGGGAAGCAACGTGTACATCGCCTATGTGTACACCTCCACCACCAGTGCCGCCGCCAGATGGACCCTGGATGATTTTGAGGTGAAAAACTCTGTCGTGGCTCCGCCCGCCGTGCTTACCTCCAGCCTAAATGTGCTGGCGAACGCTGATTTTGGAATCGTGAGCCCCGGCACCACCGTGGAGAAGACCTTTACTTTCTCCCTGGAGAATGTGACCTCTGGTGTCGCCCTGGAAGTAGCCGCTCCTTTCAGCCTCTCTAAAAACGGAGCCGATTTCACCCAGTCTATTTCTTTTACTCAGGCAGAAATCGCTTCCAACTCCTTTACAGTGCGGTTCACGGCCCCTGTTGCCGTCAGCAAAGCATGGTCCGGCAGAGTAACTTTCTGGGCCGATAACCTGAATCAGCAGGTCGGTTACCTTACCGGTGCGGTGCTGAACAAAGACAACACCTTTGATGTGGTTACCTGGAACATTGAATGGTTTGGCTCAACTGGCAACGGCCCCAGCGACGAGGACCTGCAAAAAGCCAATGTGAAGAAAGTAATTGAGGCGCTGGATGCTGATGTGTATGCCTTCCAGGAAATCTCTAACGCTGATGCCTTCAATAGCCTGAAAACTTTGTTGCCAGCGTACGAAGGGTTCATGTCTGAATATGCTTCCAATACCCAGGAAGTGGCTTTCTTCTACAAAAAGGCCACCGTAACTGAAGTAAAACGCAAATACCTGTTAAAGGGTGGGACCGGCGTGAGCAACTTTTGGGCTAGCGGACGTTACCCGTATCTGCTGGAAGTGGATGCCACCGTCAACGGCGTTATCAAAAGGCTTCACCTGATTAACATCCACGCCAAAGCCAACGAAAGCGATACCCCAGAAGCAGCTTTAACGGCCTATAACCGCCGCAAAGACGATGTGCGTATCCTCAAAGATTCACTAGACGCGTACTATCCAAATGCCAGCATCATCATGGTAGGCGATTATAATGATGACATAGACTTCACGGTAGCAGATCTTACCGGCACCACAGAGTCAACCTACAAAGCCTTTGCCGAGGATGCAGCCCGTTACACCTTTGCCACTATGCCGCTGAGCCTGGCAGGCTTGCGTTCTTATGTTAGCCGGGAAAACGTGATTGACCACGTCCTGTACTCCAATGAGCTGGCTGATTTCTACATTGCGAACTCCGCCCGAATCGTGATTCCGTTTGAAGCCGTGGGCACTACCACCGCAGAAGCATACGCCAATACCACCTCAGACCATTTGCCCACCATCGCTCGGTTTAACCTGGCTGGTCCGTTGGGTGTGGAAGAAGAAAGCTGGGCTGCGGGTTTCCGGGTGTATCCTAATCCTACAAAAGGTACAGTAGCCCTTAAGTTACCGGCTGAGGCTGCGGCTAAACGAGTAGAGTTAACCCTGTACTCGGTACGGGGCGAGGTTCTGTTGAAAACTTCGGGCACCCAGCAAAACATCACGGAGCAGCTTTCCCGGAAACTAGGCGCCTCCGCTGCCGGAATGTACCTGGTGAAAGTACAGGCGGGGAGCCAGACGTATCAAACCAGAATCATCAGGAACTAAGAACATAGTAGCCTTCAGAAAGCCTGCCGCACCAACCCGGCAGGCTTTTTTTATGCCCTTAAATTTCCTTACTTACAGGCTGGTTTACTCCGTTTCTAAGCTGTTTTTACTAAATCTGCCTCAAACCACGCCATGAAAAAGATTTCCCTTTTCCCACTTCTGTATGTTCTGCTTTTCTGCCAGTACATGGGTTGCAAACCCGCTGACAAACCCAGTGCTTCCCGTAGCAAGGAGCAAGGCATCACCGGCAGGAAAGGAATGGTGGTGAGTGCCCATCCCGAGGCCTCGCGTATAGGATTGGAGATTCTGAAGAAGGGCGGTAACGCGTATGATGCCGCTGTAGCTACCGGATTAGCGTTGGCGGTGGCCTATCCGGTGGCTGGGAACATTGGCGGCGGTGGATTCCTGGTGTACCGCAAGCACGATGGAGAAACCGGAGCCTTGGATTACCGAGAAAAGGCGCCCAAAGCGGCTACGCGTGATATGTACCTGGATGCCCAGGGCAATGTGATTGCCAATGCCAGTATCCTGGGGCATTTGGCCGTGGGAGTGCCCGGAGCGGTGGACGGAATGGTCAAAATGCACCAGAAACTGGGAAGTCTGCCTTGGGCGCAGGTAGTGCAACCGGCCATTGACCTGGCCCGCAACGGGGTAGTCTTAACTGAACGCGAGGCCCGCTTACTTAACGGTGCCAAAGAAGAATTCCTGAAAGTCAATAAATTCAAACCCAATGTAGTAAGAGATACGCCCTGGCAAAAGGGAGACGTGCTGCACTTGCCTGAACTGGCCAAAACCCTGGAGCGCATTCGGGATAAAGGGCGGGCAGGGTTCTATGAAGGAGAAACCGCTGACTTGCTGGTGAAGGAAATGAAGCGAGGCAGAGGCATCATCAGTCACCAGGACCTGGAAGAGTACCAGGCGGTTTGGCGACCTGCAGTTTCAGGCACTTACCGGGGCTATAAAGTGATTTCCATGTCGCCGCCCTCCAGCGGAGGCATTGCCCTTCTGCAGTTGCTCCAGATGGTGGAACCGTACGAACTGCGGGAATGGGGCTGGCAGCAACCCAATACCGTGCATGTGATGGTAGAGGCGCAAAGAAGGGTGTATGCAGACAGGGCGGCTTACCTGGGAGACCCAGATTTCTATAAGGTACCGGTAGCCTCGCTGCTTAACTCAGCTTACCTGAAAAAGCGGATGTCTACTTTTGATATGGACCGGGCCACGCCTTCCACCCAAATACAGGAAGGGCAACTGCTAGCGCACGAAAGCGACCAAACCACCCATTATTCCATTGTGGACCAGTGGGGAAACGCCGCTTCTGTCACTACCACCCTGAACGGGAATTTTGGATCGGCGGTAATGGTAGAAGGCGCTGGTTTCATCCTGAACAATGAAATGGATGATTTCAGCGTGAAACCGGGCGTGCCTAACATGTTTGGTCTGATTGGCGGAGAGGCTAACGCCATTGTGCCGGGCAAACGCATGCTCAGCTCCATGACTCCTACCATTCTGGAAAAAGACGGCAAACTTTTCATGGTAGTAGGTACGCCGGGCGGTTCTACCATTATCACCTCTGTGTTCCAGGCTATTCTGAATGTAATTGACCATGGCATGGGCATGCAGCAGGCGGTGGCTGCTCCAAGGTTCCACCATCAATGGCTGCCAGACCAAATCCAGTCTGAAGCAACGGCACTTTCGCCTTCGGTACGGGAAGCGCTGCAGAACAAGGGGCATAAACTGCAGAACAGAGGAAATTACGGCGCGGTAGACGGAATCCTGAAACTCCCAAATGGTCTTTGGGAAGGAGGCGCGGACCCCAGGGGCGATGATACGGCCATGGGGTACTAATCTTTTAAAAGTCACAAATTTCAGGCAGCTTTCCTGCAGTACCCCCTAAACGGCATGGGGGTACGATGATACTTTCTTGTCTTTTTATTTAGCAATCCCTGTGTTCGTTTTGGGCTTTATTTTATAAAAAAGTTCAAAAATGTAACTTCTTTGTAGTATGTAATTCTATTGTTAATCAATAATTTACATAAGTCTGCTTGCAGATGTGAAGATAAGGTTACATTTTTGATGAACTTTAGTGGGAGGTGAATAGTTGTTTCAACATTAATTGCACCTACAATAACTTTAAAAGTATAGCTTATCTTCTATTTCTAGCACAACTAATTAAAATCCCTTTATTAACACGTTACGCATAATGAATCTGAAGCACATTGTTGCTGTTGGCTTGCTATTGCTTGTTGCCAGCATTTCCAAGGCCCAAGTGACACCTCAGCGAATGGTGATCCCACGTTTATACCAGCAGAACTACTTTTACCTGAACCCGGCATTTGCCGGCGCAGAAGGCAGAAGAGAGGTTGGCTTGAACGGACACCTTAACTCCATTACTGGTAACTCCTCATCGGCTCCTTTGTCTGTCATAGCGCATTATCAGGGGTATGTAAGCAAAGAAAACCCCAACGGAATTGGCGTTGTAGCCATGTATGATCAGTTTGGTCCATATTGGTTAGGAAAAATCGGGTTTTCTTATGCCAAGCGTTTCCGGTTAGGGGAGCAAAGCAGCCTTTCTTTTGGTGCCCAGTTGGCAGCAGAGTACTTCAACGTAGACTTAGCTGAGTTGACCCGTGGCGAAGAGAAGAAAATGGTAGGCCATGACAATGACCTGAGACCAGACGTAGACGCCGGTTTTTGGCTGAAGATCCGTAACTTCTATGCGGGTGGTTCCGTGGCCAGCATTCTGCAGCCTACCTATAACCTGGTAGGCGTTGCCGAGCACGAAGGTGTACGGGAAATGATTCTGACTGCCGGTTACAAGTTCTCCTTCGCCCCTGAGTTTAGCCTGACACCATCGGTGTTAATGAACAAGCCATTGAAAGGCGGAGAGCAGGAATACCATTTTGGGGCTGTGGCTAACGCCAAGTTCCTGACCGGTGGGGTTATCTACAGAGGCCAGTTTGATGAAGTAGCCCCCTGGACGGTATCTGCTGGTGTGAACATCAAAGACAACGTACAGCTGACTACTTCTTATGACATTACCAAAGAGACTGCCGGGGTGGCCAAACCAGATGCCCAGGTAGAAGCCAACCTACGCATTAGGTTTTAAGTAAGCAGTACATACAGAATAAAAGAGCGGGCTTGCCTTATGGCAAGCCCGCTCTTTTTGCATTATAGGCAACGTTAGGTAACTTACCAATACAACAATGGCAGAAGGGGAGGGTAGAAGGGGAACACAAAACCTATTGTCATGGAGCTCTCATACATCCTGAACGAACTAGCCGAGGACCGGACCGCGTACTTTAATGCCGTGGCGCCTCCCATCATGCAGACCAGCAATTTTGCGAGCCGTACGGTGGCCGAGATGCGCCATAAACTGCAGAATGAAACCGAATCTGATTTCTATACTCGCGGCAATAACCCTACGGTGCGGATGCTGGAGCAGAAAATTGCAGCCTTGGAGGGAACCGAGGAGGCGATAGCCTTTGGCAGTGGTATGGGAGCTGTTTCCGCGGCGGTTTTGTCTCAGGTGAAAGCCGGTGATCATGTGGTCTGCGTGAAAAGGCCTTATACCGGGGCCAATAAATTGATGCGCCACTTGCTGCCTCGGTTTGGGGTGGAAGTCACCATGGTAGACGGAAGAGAGATCCAGAACTTCTTCCAGGCTGCCAAGGAGAATACCACCCTTTTTTATCTGGAAAGCCCCAGCTCTTTTACGTTTGAATTACAGGATATTGAAGCCATCACCGCCTTTGCACGGGAAAGAGGTATTAGCACAGTGATTGACAACAGCTTTGCCTCACCCTTGTTCCAGAGCCCCGCCGCCATGGGGGTAGATCTGGTGGTACATTCGGCAACCAAATACATTAGTGGGCACGGAGATGTGCTGGGAGGCATTGTGTGCGGCAGCCGCGAACGTATTAACCGGATATTCCTGTCTGAATACATGACCCTGGGCGCAGTGCTATCACCGCATGATGCCTGGCTCCTGGTCCGGGGACTCAGAACCTTGCCCATCAGGATGGAGCGGGTAGCTCAAACAACCCGGCAGGTGGTGGCTTTCCTGCAGCAGCGAAAAGAAGTGGCTGAGGTTATCTGGCCTTTTCTGCCAAACCATCCGCAGTACCAGCTGGCCAGAAAGCAGATGCGGAACAACACCGGGCAATTCTCCATCCGGTTGCAGGCTGATACCCTTGAGCAGGTAGAAACGTTCTGCGATAGCCTGCAGCACTTCACCATGGCAGCTTCCTGGGGCGGGTATGAATCCCTGATCTTCCCCGTTGCCGCGTCTTACACTTCCGGAGGGTTCAAGCCTTCTCTGCCGTTCACCTTCATCCGGTTCTACATAGGCCTGGAAGATGCGGAATACCTGATGAGGGATTTGGAACAGGCTTTTCAGAAAATGAATCAACAGCCGTTTTAGAGCTATTTTCCAGAAAAGGCAATAAAAAAGACCACTACTTATGGGTAGTGGCCTTTTTTGTTTATGGGCAGAATTACATACCGCTTCTCAGGATAGAAACTGCTTCCTGGATGTACAGGTCCTTCTTGGCGTTGCGGGTGAAGGCCTGGAATCTGGCTGAGGCAGCGGTGTCGCTGGCCAACTTAGCCATGTCTGGCTTAAGGGTGGCAACGTCTAACTGCGGAATGTTTTTCCGGAGGTTTTCCAGTTTCTTAGACTCCTCTTGCGCGCGGCGCTCCTCCGCCAGGTAAGTGGTCAGTTTAAGGGAGCGAGTAGAAGTCTCGGTTCTCTCTTTCAGACGAAGCGCGTTGTCGTTGATCAGCTTGAACGTTGGGCTGGCCTCAATTTTAGATTTAGCAGTAACTTTCAGCTTATCAATCGGGAAATTCTGGCTGTTCCAGGCGTTGAATCTGGCTGGCTGAATCTCATCGAACGGAAGCGCATATTCCTGCTCTTTCTCGCCGTATTTCAGGTACGTATAGGTATCTGGCAGCACTACATCTGGGGTTACCCCGCGCAACTGCACGGTTTTCCCGCTGATGCGGTAGTACTTCTGGGTAGTCAGTTTCAGGTGACCCAGTGGTTTCACGGCATCAAAAGAAGCCGGCAACACCTGGTCCAGGTCAAAGAACTGCTGCACGGTACCTTTACCGTAAGTAGAGCTACCCACAATAAGACCGCGTTTGTAGTCCTGGATAGCGGCGGCCATGATCTCAGACGCCGAGGCGCTGTTCTCGTTCACCAGCACCACCAACGGACCACCAAACTGTACCTGGGCATCTCTGTCTTCCAGCACCGCAGCAGGGCCATTCGCCGATTTTACCTGCACTACCGGGCCAGACTTGATGAACAAGCCTACCATGTCTACCACGTCTTGCAAAGAACCACCGCCGTTGTTCCGCAGGTCAAGGATAATGCCCTGGGCGTTCTCGGCTTTCAGTTTTTCCACCTCCGCGGCTACGTCTTTCCCGCTGTTGCGTCCGCCCTGGTTTTTGAAGTCAGCGTAGAATGCAGGCAAATGGATGTACCCGATTGGTTTCTGGCCTTTGATGAGCAGTGATTTGGCGTAGCCTTCTTCCCTAACCACCACGTCACGGATGATAGGAATCACTTTCATGGTGCCGTCTACTTTTTTCACGTGCAGGCGAACCTCGGTGCCTTTTTTACCTCTGATGAGGGAAACGGCTTTGTCAATGCGCATGCCCGAGATGTCTACCGGCTGCTGGTTGCCCTGGGCTACTTTCAGGATCACGTCGCCGGGTTTCAACTCACCTTGCAGGTAAGACGGGCTACCCGGGGTAATTTCAGAAACTTTGATCACCCCGTCTTTTTCCTGCAACAGGGCACCAATACCCTCTAAACGTCCGGAGAACTCGTAGTCAAAGTCCTCTTTCTCTTTAGGCGCGTAGTACTCAGTGTGCGGATCGTAGATGTTGGCGAAGGAGTTCAGGTAAGAAGAACGCCAGTCTTCGTTCTCCAGCTGGCCCATGCGCTTGAACAGGTCATCGTAGTTTTCTTTGAGCTTTTTGCGGGCATCGGCCTCAATCTCCTGCTGGGTTTTCTTAGGCTCTTTGGAGGCGGCAGAATCAGCTTTCTGCTGGCTGTCAATGGCATCGGCCACTCTGATGAGGGCCTGGTATTTGAGGTATTTTCGCCATTCTTCCTTCAAAGCAGCAGGAGAGGTGGCAAACTTCAGTTTCTCTGGCTTCACCTCAATGGTTTCCTCGGTGGTGAAATCAAAAGGTTTTTCCAGGATCTCTTTGTAGTAGCCCTCGGCCTCTTTCAGGCGTTTCTGGAAGATGGTCATGGACAAGTCAAAGAACTTGAAAGATCCGTTCTTGAACTCATCGTCCAGCTGGGTCTGGTAGGCTCTCAGTTGGTCCACGTCTGACTGCAGCAGGAATTTCTTGTTGTAGTCCAGGCGCTCCAGGTAGAGGTCAAACGCTTTTTTGGAAAAATTATCATCTAAGCGCTCCGGCGAGTAGTGAGCAGAGCTCAATCCTTGCACGAGCACTTTCGTCAGCACTTCGTTTTTCTGGTCCTTTAGAGCACCATCCGTCTCCAGCAGCTTATAGGAGGCAATGCCAAATACCACAGAGGCGGCAGTACCGTAAGCGACCAGTTTTGTCTTGAATGAAAACATATTAAGTCTGTAGTAATGTCAGTTAGTGTATATACAAAAGTAGTGCCTGATTTGTAGGAGCATTACTCACTTAAACGTACACCCTACACAGAAAGGTGTACCTCTCAGGGGATAATTTATAAAAGAATTGCAAGTAAGCAGAACCTGGCAGTTCTGATACTTTTTGCCCCTCTTTTTTTTAACAACCGACAGGTGGTATTTGTTTCTCTTTGAGCATCAAGAGCCTGAAAACAAAAGGTCAGATGCAGACAATTTTGGGAAAGGTGATGTGGAATTTTTCTGGTAATGGCATCATGGGGGAAAGGACACAATCTTATACCCAAACGCAAGCACCATGGAAACCAACACAACCCACCCCGCCACCCTAGATGACATGATTTTTGAAGGCCGCAACAAAGCCTACGGGGCCTACGTGCTCCGCAAGCTGTATAACCGGCATATCACCCAGGCTTCTTTGTATGCCATTACTATCTCGCTCATCGGGTTTTCCATTCCCACGGTGGCCAACATGCTGTCAGAAAAGGCACCTGTGATAGCCGCCAAAACAGATTCAGGCATCATTAAGATTACCCCAGTGGAGTTGCCATTGGTAGAAGAAGCGAAACAGGTGAAGCCTGAGCCACCTGCGGCCCCAGCCAAACCCTCGGCCCCAACAGTGAAGAATACCACCATCAAAGTAGTAGAAGATTCTAAGCCCGTGGTTGATGAAGTGCCCAGCCAGGATCAGCTTAAAGAAGCCAACTCAGGATTGGAAACTACTCCCGGTGACGGCAGCGGGAACCTGAACAACCCAGAACCCACCGGAGGAACCGGCACCGGCACCGGTGATGGAACCGGCTCTACTTCTGGTGCCGCCGAGACAACGGTCTTTGTAAGCGTGGAGCATATGCCCGAGTTTGACGGCGGCTTATCTAAACTGATGGAGTATGTAGGCAAAAATCTGCGCTACCCCAGAGCGGCTCAGGCCCACGGAGTGGAGGGAACGGTAGTGGTGAGTTTTGTAGTCTCCACCACCGGCGACATTACCGATATTCAGGTGCTCAAAGGGCTGGGCTACGGCACCGAGGATGAAGCCATCAGGGTCATGAAGAAACTGCCCCGCTGGAAACCCGGTTACCAGAACGGAAGATCGGTTCCGGTGAGAATGACCTTGCCCATCCGGCTGGAACTGAAATAAGATCGCTTAATCGGTTCTTTGTATAACCAGTGTCCTGTTTTTGCTCCGTATTTCCTAAAACGGGCTGAAAACAGGACACTGGCCCTTCTCAGGAGAAGTATAAAAACAGAAAAGCCCCATCTCAAACCAGAGGCGGGGCTTTTCCAGGAGGAGTGTCTAACGATTAACGGTAGATGTGCTCACCACGGTTGGTGCGCCACTCATTCTCAAAGTATTCGGCATCTTCATGTGAGCGAGGAGTTACGCCCATCACAATATTTCCTTCTTTGATGCCAGACTCATACACTTTGGCTCTGTCTTCAGGAATTCCAGAACCTACCAGGGCGCCCAGCAAACCACCTGTAAGCCCACCAGCTCCGGCACCTGCCAAACCAGCTGCCAATGGACCGGCAATTACTAATCCCAGACCAGGCAGGGCAACAGAAGTACCAATAGCGGCAATGGCGCCTACAATGGCTCCTAAGGTACCACCAATGGCAGAACCTGCCCCGGCACCTTCCAGGGCTTTGCTGCCCAGTTCAGTGTCATTGTCACGGTTGTCTGCGAAGTGGCGCTTGCGGGCGTCATCGCTCATGATTACGTTGATATCATCTCTGCTGTATCCGCGGCTGTGTAGGGCGTTATACGCGCGCTCTGCGCTGTCTCTGTCTCTGAACATTCCCGTCATCATGCGGGAGTTGTGGGTGTTTCCAGTGTGATTTTCCATAGTTCGATTTTTTCTACTTAGCAGGTGTAACATAGTGGTAATTGCTAGGGCCAGTCGCTAAACCGGCAACTGGCAATTAGACTATGATAAACGCATTTAATACGTATTAGTTACATGTACCCGCACTGTAGAAAACAGAAATACCCGTGTTGGGCACGGGCGTTTCAATTGTATTTTTACCGAAAGAGCTTGAAAACGGGCCAGTTGAATTTTAGTTATACACCTTTACCATGTACACAAAATCCTGCAATTTCTTCAATTGTTGCGGACGGCTGGTACCCGCCAGGTTGTTCACTTTAGGCAGGGAAATAGGCTTAGGCAAACGGTGTTCTGGTAACTGCTCCAGCAGGGTGAGCAGGTAAGCCGATTTCACCGCGAAGGCGGCACCGTCTACCCCCAGCATTTTACCGCTGATCACCCCAATCATGTTGCCACGGTCATCCAGCAAAGGGCCGCCGCTGTTACCCGGGTTCAACGGAACCGAGATCTGGTAAGAAGCGGTATCGCCGTACACACCGGAACGGGAGCTCAGCGTACCCTCACCAAACACGATGTCCTCTCTTGGGTAACCCAAGGTAAAGACGCGCTCACCCAGATCGCTTTCCTTTTGTTTGAACGAGTAAGGCAGCTTACCAAAACCGGTGAACGCAGTATCGGTCACGCGCAGCAGGGCCAGGTCACGCACTTGGTCTGAGTAGATTTCCTCTACTTTGTATTTGGTACCGCTCTTGTTCTCAATCATCAGCGAATCGGCGCCTTCAATCACGTGGTAGCTGGTCACGAAATAACCATCCGAGGTCAGCACGAAACCGGTACCCGAGAACTGCCCCGGATTAACCGACGCGTTTTTAGGCGTGGTGGTACTGGAGCTCAGGATAGCGTTCTGCTTGCGTTTAAGGTCTTCCACCTCGCGGCGCAGTTCCACGTAGCGGGCGGTTTGCTGCTGGGTGGCTGAGCGCCACATTTCCATGCCCAGCAAACTGCTGAACACCGTGACAATAGCCACCGTAGCTGCCACCGCCATGGTAGCCGAGTACCGGCGCATGAAGATCTGGATGGGCGTTCTACGCCGCAACACCGGAGCCGCCGCAGGGGCTGCTTTCTGGTTTTCCTGTTGCCACGCCTGATGGTGTTGGTTCAGGCGGTCCCGGAGAGACTTCTGCTGGCCGTGGTTCTGCAGCGCGGCCGTGAACAGCTCCGCCTCCCGTACGCGCTGGGCAAACACGGGGTCAGCAGCCATGCGCTCCTGCAGCTCTCTTTTCTCTGCCGAGGTCACCTGGTGCTGGTGGAAGCGTTCCAGTAATTCTAATAGTTCTCTGTCACTCATATATAGGTAGCATCCGCTTGCAGATGTCTTTTTATTTGTTGCCTTTCTCAAGAGGGCACCTGGTAGTCCAGGAAGAACAGTTTCTTAAGGCGCATGAGGCACTTGTACTTCTGGTTCTTGGCCGAGTCTACGTTGTTGTAGCCAAACTTCTCGGTGATCTCGGGCATGCCCATGCTTCTGAGGTAGAAATCTTCCAGCAGGGTTTTGCAGGGTTCCCCCAACTGACCCAGGGCATTGGCCATGGCCTCAAACTTCAGCTCATTCTGCTCAGCGCGTTCCACGTCATCTTCTACCTGCGGGGCCAACTCAGACTCGGTGTCTTCCACCATACCATGGCTAAAGCGGCTGCTTCTGGACAGCCGTTTCAGCCATAATCTCCTGCAGATGGAATACAGGTAGGTTTTGATCTGGCAGTTAAGTTCCAACTGGCCGGCCTTGATCTTCTCGTAGAATACAATCACCGCCTCCTGGAAAATATCTTTGGCATCATCCTCCGTCCCGCTGTTGCTCTGCACAAAGAACAACACCATGGGAAAATGGAGTTTGTATAACCTGCTCAGTGCCATGTCATCGTCCTGTAGAATTCCTTCTATGATGGCCGCATCGGTCACTAGTGCCTTATGAATCATGCTTGTCAATTAATACAGTTTCAGCCATTTAGTAACCCACAGAAAAAAAATAAAAATTTTTTCAAAACCATGGGTTACCTCTGGTGGGGTAGTGGTATAAAGGTTCAAATTAACGCTAAAACCCTTAAAAAAAATTACAATGAAAAAGGTATTTTCTCTTGCCCTGGTAGCTGGTATGTTCGCTTTCGCTTCTTGCGAGTCTAAGCCTGCTGAAGGAACTGAAGGAGCTGCTGGAACTGAAGCTACTTCTACTGAAGGTGCTACTGGTACTGAAGGTGCTGCTACTACTGACACTACTGGAACTGCAACTGGTACTGACACCACTGCTACTACTACTGACTCTACTGCCGCTACTACCGGTACTACTACTGCTCAGTAATTTGTCGTGTGCGAGAGCACACTTCCAAGTACAAGATAAAACGTCTCTTACATTTGTGAGAGACGTTTTCTTTTTCAGGGGAGTCCGTTTTAGACCTGTTTTCTGTAAACCAGGCCTAAAACGGACTTTTTAGGTTTAGTTTATCTTTTTCTGCGGCGTTCCAGTTCCCGTTTCACCAAGGTGAACTCGCGGCTGCTCTGGCCGGCAATGGCGGTATTCTCATCGGCGCGGCGCAACAGGTAAGGCATTACAGCCTCAACCGGACCATAAGGTACATATTTTGCCACGTTATAGCCAGCGTGCGCCAGGTTATATGATAAGTTGTCGCTCATGCCTAGTAGCTGGGCGAAGTACACGCGCTCATCGTTGGGCTGAATGCCGTGTTTCTCCATCAGGTCCATGAGCACGTAGCAGCTGCGCTCGTTGTGGGTACCGGCACAGATGGCAATGCGGTCAATGCGTTCAATGCAGTAGAGGAGGGCCTCATCGTACAGGGAATCTGTGGCTTCTTTGCTGGGGTTGATGGGGTTTTGATACCCGTTCTGCTGCGCCACCCGGCCTTCTTTCTCCATGTAGGCACCGCGCACCAGTTTGCCGCCCAGGTAATAGCCGTGTTTCCTGGCCCGCTCGTAGTCGCGTTGGATTACCTCCAGGCGGTCGTGGCGGTAGAGTTGGTAGGTGTTGTACACAATGGGGCGCTCCTGGTTGTAGAGCTCCATCATGTCTATGCAGAGTTGGTCAATGGTTTCCTGCAGCCAGCTTTCCTCGGCGTCAATGAACACGCGCACGCCATGCTCAAAGGCGCGTTGGCAGATGGCTTTCACGCGGGCCCGTACCCGGCCAAAGGCGGCTTTCTCCGCTGAGGTCAGCTCCTGATCGGTCTGGGCTTTGGCCAGTAAGCCAGAATCGGCTACGCCGGTTACCTTAAACACGCTGAAGGGAATGTGGTTGGAGGTGGCGGCCATCTCAATGGTGGCGATGATCTCCTGCACGGTATGGTCAAAGCTGGCCTCGTTGCTTTCGCCTTCCACGGAGTAGTCCAGGATGGTCCCGATGCCCGATCTGCCCAGCTTTTCAATGGTGGGCCGGCATTCCTGGATGGTCTCGCCGCCGCAAAACTGTTCAAAAATGGTTTTCTTGATCAAGCCTTTCACCGGCAGGTTCCAGCCCAGGGCTTTCTTCATCATGCCGCCTCCCATTTTCACCAGGGAGTTGTTGTTCATGGCCGCGAAAAGGAGGTAGGTCTTGTAAAGTTCTGAATCTGATTTATCAGCAAACGCAATAGCGGTATCTTCAAAGGAAACTTTTGGTGCAGGATTCATATATTAGGTGCTACAATTAAGCGCTGCAAAGATAACGTAAAAACGGTTGTTAGTTGTTTCTTGGCCGGTTTTCAAAAAAAGCCTTTAAAACAGCTAATCGCCTCAAACGCAAAGCCATGGAACGGAAAAAGGAACGCAATTATTTTCACCAGCTGAGTAAGCTGCGCCGCAGACCATTGGCCATTGCCGGGCCTTGCAGCGCCGAAACCCTGGAGCAGGTCTTGGAGACCGCCCGCCAATTGAAAGACCTGCAGGTAGACATTTTCAGGGCCGGAGTCTGGAAGCCGCGGTCCAAGCCGGGCAATTTTGAAGGCGTGGGTACCGAGGGCATGAAGTGGCTGCACGAGGTTAGGCAGCAGTACGGCATGCCGGTAGCCACCGAGGTAGCCAAACCGCACCACGTGGAAATAGCCCTGCGGCACAACATTGACGTGCTCTGGATTGGCGCCCGCACCACCGTGAACCCCTTTGATGTGCAGGAACTGGCCGAAGCCCTGCGCGGAACCCATGTGCCCGTGATGGTGAAGAACCCCGTTAACCCAGACCTTTCGCTTTGGGCCGGGGCCATTGAGCGGCTGTGGGCCGTGGGCGTGCAGGATGTGGCGGCCATCCATCGCGGCTTCTCTACGTATGAGCCCACCCAGTACCGCAACGTGCCGCTCTGGCAAATTCCCATCCAGCTCAAAGGTCTGTACCCAAGTTTGCCGGTGGTGGTGGATCCCAGCCACATCGGGGGAAACCCAGAGTTGATTTTGCCTCTTTCCCAAAAAGGCCTGGATCTGGACTTTGAAGGAGTCATGATTGAAACGCACCCAAGCCCCACCGAGGCGCTGTCTGACAGCGAGCAGCAAATCACGCCCTCGGTTTTAGGCGAGATCCTGGAGAAACTGCAGGTGCGTAGCCTGCCTGATGCCGCTTTCATCAGCCGTACCGAAGAACTGCGCCAGAAAATTGACCGCGCCGACCGAGAAATCATTGAAGCCCTGGCCCGCCGCATGCGCCTGGTGGAGAAGATTGGCGAAGACAAAAAGGAAAACAACATTGCCGTGCTGCAACCCGACCGCTGGAAAAGCATTTTTGAGACCCGCAAAGAATGGGCGCGGCAAATGAACGTGAACCCTCAGTTTGCGGCTGAGCTTTATGAGCTGATCCATCTGGAGTCCATCAGGCTGCAGACCGAGATTGTGGAAGGCGAGTAGGCTTTGGAAGAGAAATGAAAGCTTTTGCCATCTAATTACAATGTTGAGAGTATCTTGCGGTATTCTTTTGCAGAATGTCGGCCGTAGGGGGAACATTTCTGAAGTTTTTCCTTTGAACTGGCCCAGACATTCCCTTCTTTAGAGCATCAACCTGTTTTGGGGCTGTTTTCAAGAAATCGGCCGCAAAACAGCTTTAACTGAAAGTACATTGACCGAAGAAATATTCATTGGGCAGGAAGCCGTAAGCCAGCTGCAGGAGTTGCTGCAGAACCGGGCTTTCAAGAAGACGGTGGTGCTGGTAGACGAGAACACGCACCGGCACTGCTATCCGCTGCTGAAACCGTATCTGCCCCAGAACCATCATGTGGTCCAGATCCAGAGCGGCGAGGAAAACAAGAACCTGGCTACCTGTGAACACGTTTGGCGTGAACTCACCGAGCAGGGCCTGGATCGCTGGAGCTTGCTGGTGAACCTGGGCGGCGGCGTTCTCACAGATTTAGGCGGTTTCTGCGCTAGTCTCTATAAACGCGGCATCAAGTTCGTGAACGTGCCCACCACGCTCTTGTCGCAGGTAGATGCCAGCGTGGGCGGTAAAACCGGCGTGGACTTCATGGGTTTTAAAAACCACATCGGGGTGTTCCAGGAGCCGCTGGCGGTGCTGGTGAATCCTGAGTTTCTGAAAACCTTGGACCTGCGTCAGATGAAATCCGGCTACGCCGAAGTGATCAAGCACTGGCTCATCATGGATGCCGACAAGTTCTTTGAGCAGCGCTACATAGGCTTGTTCACCGAGGACTGGACTGACCTCATCCGCCATTCCATTGACATCAAAAGCCGGGTGGTGACTGCTGACCCATTGGAGAACGGCCTTCGCAAAATCCTGAACTTCGGGCACACCATCGGCCACGCGGTGGAGAGCTTCTACCTGGAGAAACCGGGCCAGATGCTGTTACACGGCGAGGCCATTGCCGTAGGTATGATCTGTGAGGCCTGGCTTTCGGTGCAGCACCAGTTGTTGTCACCGGAGGAACTGAGCCAAATTGAGACGTTCATTACGTCCATTTACGAGAAAGTAAAACTGCCCGAGGCAGACGTGCAGGCTATCAGCCAACTGTGCCTGCATGATAAAAAGAACAGCGGCGCCACCATCAACTGCACGCTGTTGCAGAAGATAGGGGAGGCCGTGTATGACAGACCTATCACTTTAAGCGAGGTGCAGAGTGCCTTGCGCTATTACCAGTTACTATGATTTCAGCTGCTGCCGTGCGCGTGTCGCACCCAACGGGCGTGGTGCGCGGGCGCGTGACCTTGCCTGCCTCCAAAAGCGAAGCCAACCGGGCCCTTATCATCCGGGCTTTATCGGGGAAAGATTTCCCTATTCATAACCTGTCAGATGCCAATGACACCCAGCTCCTGAACCGGCTGCTTTCCACGCCCGCCGGCGAAGAAGTAAGCGCCGAGGATGCGGGTACCGTCATGCGTTTCCTGACCGCCTACTATGCCGCCACGGGCCAGAAACTGGTGCTCACCGGTACCCCTCGCATGTGCCAGCGCCCCATCGGGGTTTTGGTAGATGCCCTACGTCAGTTAGGCGCCCAGATTGAATACCTAGGTCAGGAAGGCTATCCGCCCATGAGAATGAACGGCTTTGAACCCAGTGGCACCAATCAATTGACCGTCCGTTCCGACATCAGCAGCCAGTACATCTCGGCCTTGCTTATGATTGGCCCGTTGTTGCCGGACGGGTTGGAACTGACCCTGGAAGGAAAAATCAGCTCAGAGCCCTATATAAGGATGACTCTGGCTCAGATGGCGCATTTTGGCGTGCAGGCCACCTTTGAAGGGCAGAAGATCTCCGTGCCTAAGCAGGAATACCAGGCCAAAGAATACACCGTGGAGTCTGACTGGTCAGCGGCCAGTTACTGGTACAGCATCGCGGCCTTGGCCAGGGAAGCAGACTTGTTTTTGCCTGCCCTCCGGAACGATTCTCTGCAAGGCGATAGCGTGTTGCCTACGCTCATGGCTCCGTTTGGCGTGCAGACACAGTTCACCCCCGAGGGCGTGCAACTGACCAAGCAGCCGGTGCAGGAACAGTTGGAGCGCATTGATTTCTTTGCCTGTCCAGACCTGGCCCAGACCGTTGCTGCGCTGGCCGCTGGCTTGAAAGTAGAAGTAGAGATGACCGGCCTGGAAAGCCTCCGCATAAAAGAAACCGACCGTATTGCTGCCCTTCAGGCAGAACTGGTGAAAGTAGGAGCCGAGTTAAAGGAAACAGAGCCCGACGTTTTCAAGGTCTTTTTAACAAATCAGCCCGAAAACGAGGCTTCCATCCACACCTATGAAGACCACCGCATGGCCATGGCTTTCGCACCCTTGGCCTTGAAACAGCCGTTGGTGATTGAAGAACCCAAGGTAGTTCGTAAATCCTACCCCAGGTATTGGGATGAACTCCAAAAGGCAGATTTTAAGGTAGAGGAATTGTAGTTTTTTCCGCCAAAAAGCAGAAGGTCCCACATTTGTTTGGGGCCTTCTGCTTTTTGACTTGAAATGTCTCTTTAAAGAAAGCAGACCTGCATTTATAGCTACTTACTTGTAAGTAGAACATGACTTTTTTTATTCAGATTTCAAGTATTATATTGTACTGCGGGTTTGAATATGAACTTTTCTAATAGTGGGTTCGTTTTATTGTTAGATGATCATTCATCAACGCAACTAAAACTACAACTATGAAAAAGGTAAATAAGTGGATGCTGGCTTCTTCTTTCTTTATGAGTAGCCTGGCAATGTTTTCTTGTTCTAAAGTAGACAAGGAAGCTTCCGCAGCCGAAAAAGTAAAAGTTCAGGAGTTCTTGCAGCAAGCTGCTTCCACAGATAACTTCCAGTTGATGGCCGGTATGATGGCCGGAGACCAAGGCAGGAAAGCAGATGTGGGCGCTCTGGGACAAAAGATATACCACGTTCACTCCAGAACAAACCCCGTTCTGGCCGAAATAGCCAAGAAAAAGGACATCCAGCTTCCGGCCGAGATGGGAACTGAGAAGAAGGCCATGGTAGACAGCTTGGAAGCTAAAAAAGGCGAGGATTTTGACCAGGCCTTTGCCGACGCAGAAATAGCCGCCCATAAAGAGGCTATCGCCCTGTATGAAAAAGCCGATAAGGAAGTGAATGACCAGGATGTACAGTCTTTCATTGACCAGGTGCTGCCGGTATTGAAAGAGCACCTGACCGAGGCGCAGGAATTGAAAACTGAGTTGAGCAGCCCTAAATAATTTATCTTTTTATATAAAAGTACAGCAAGGCCCTTCCAAACAGGTTTGGAAGGGCCTTGCTGTTTCTGCTATAGGGGTAAGCTTATTCTGCTAACCAAGCAAAAGTGACTCTCTAAAGGAAGAAGAGACTTCCTCAATCAACCGGTTTAGATAGGGCACACTGTACAACAGGCGGCTGCCGTACCAACTGAAAAGCTCTCCGTCCACTACTTTCACCAACGCCTGCGGGCAGATAGCCTGGAACTCAGCAATATGTTTTTCCTTGAAAGGGTAGGGCTCTGAGGAAAGTAAAATCAGCTTGGGGTTAGCTAACCGTAATTGTTCAGCAGTGACCTCGGGGTACCTTGAAAGGTGTCCCAGCACATTCTGAAAACCGCATCTAGAAAGCATATGGTCAATGAAGTTGTTGGAGCCCACGCCCATATAAGGTTTTCTCCAGATAAAGTAAGCAGTGGGTACAGGCGGCATGGCGGGCTGCAAAGAGGCAAACTGTTGCGCAAGCACTGAGACCAATTCTTTCGCCTTCTCCTGGGTACCGGTTAGTTGCCCAATGCCTTCCATCATGGCAAGGGAATCTTCCAGCGTGAAGATGTCGCTCATCCAGACCGGGTACTGCTGCGCTAGTTGCTCAATACCATCCTGGTAATTCTCTTCCTTGTTCCCGATGATCAGATCAGGTTGAAGTTGCTGAATTGCCTCAAAGTTGAAGTTCTTGGTGCCGCCTACTTTTGTTTTTCCGGTAGTCTGCTCTTTAGGGTGAATGCAGAATTTAGTCACGCCAACTATCCTGTCACCTAAACCGAGGTGAAAAAGTAACTCGGTTTGGGAAGGCACCAGAGACACAATCCGCTGGGGAAGACTAGGCAGCCAGATCTGCCGGTTCATTTGGTCAGTAAAAAGCAAATCTGATTTGAAAACTTAGGTTGTACTTTGGTTGAAACGGGGTATGTGGCTACAGGAAAAGCAATCCGTTTTTCGCTTGATTCTCAGAAATCAGCCTAAAGAAACGGTTGACTAAGAGCGTTCACCTGGCAGCCTCTGCGACTATTTTTTGCCGCCACTCCCAGTCCAGGATGGCGTAGATGTAAGAATCGCACCATTCGCCTTTGATGAAGATGTTCTCTTTGAAATGAGCCTCGCGGCGCATGCCCAGTTTTTCCATGATGCGGTAAGAACCGATGTTCCTGGGGTCGCAGTCGGCCCAGATGCGGTGGAGTTTCAGTTCCTCAAACCCGAATCTCATCAGGGCGGCGGCGGCTTCTGAAGTGTATCCTTTGTTCCAGTAGGTTTTGTTGAGAATGTACCAGAGAACTGCCTCCTCGGCGTCATAATCTACTTTCATGCCTACTCTGCCAATGAGCATGCTGGTGGTTTGCAGCACAATGGCCAGGTCAAATAAGGTGCGGGGAACATCTTTGGCTTCTTCCAGACACCTCTGGATGTACTCCCGGCTTTCTTTGCTGGTACGCACCTCGCTGGTCTGATAGCGCATGACCTCCTCGTTAGACTCATAGAGATGAGTAAAGTGCCAATCGTCTTCCTGGAACTCGCGCAGGAGCAGACGGGGGGTAAGCAGTTGCATGCATCTTGGCTTAGGTTCACTTAAAAGTAAACGGTAGAAGTATAAATACCTAGTGTTTCCTTGCAAGCAGGTAGGCCAGAAACAAAGACGCCTCAGCGGGAGCGTTCCCTGCTGAGGCGTTTCAATGTTCTGTTTTAAGCTTCTTTTCTGCTAAACAGGTCCAAAAAGGCTATTTCAGATAACGGAAATCATGGCCGCTTTCCAGCTGCGTCAGGAAGTGGTAGAAGAGCTGAATAATGCTTTCCACGTCGTCTCTGTGCACGGTTTCCACGGTTGTGTGCATGTATTTCAGCGGAAGGGAGATCAAGGCAGACGCAACCCCTTCAGAAGAGTAGGCAAAAGCATCGGTGTCAGTACCGGTAGCCCGGGTAGCAGCCGCGCGTTGGAACGGAATCTCGTTTTTCTGAGCTACGTCAATGAGCATGTTGAGCACGTTGTTCTGTACCGCCGGACCATAGGTAAGTACCGGACCTTTACCGCAGTGCAGGTCGCCGTTGGTTTTTTTCTCGTAGCCCTGTGATTGGGTGTCATGGGTTACGTCTGTGATGATGGCCAGGTCTGGCTTAATGCGGTGCGCAATCATCTCGGCACCACGCAGGCCAATCTCTTCCTGTACCGCATTCACAATGTATAGCCCGAAGGGTAGCTTCTTGTCGTTCTCTTTCAGCATGCGGGCCACCTCGGCGATCATGAAGCCCCCGATGCGGTTGTCCAATGCGCGGCCTACGTAGAACTTCTCGTTCATTACCCAGAACTCGTCATCAAAAGTAACTACGCACCCTACGTGGATGCCCATGTCTTCTACTTCCTGCTTGTTGGCCGCGCCGCAGTCCAGGAAAATGGTTTCAACGGTTGGGGCTTTGTCCTGGTCTGGTTTGCGCACGTGAATGGCAGGGTACCCAAACACCGCTTTCACCGGACCGTTTTTAGTATGGATGTTCACTCTCTTGGAAGGCGCAATCACGGCATCGGAACCGCCGTTGCGGCGCACGTAGATATAGCCTTCTGGGGTGATATAGTTTACAAACCAGGAAATCTCATCGGCGTGAGCCTCAATCACCACTTTATAGGTGGCCTCAGGGTTGATGACGCCCACCACGGTGCCGTAGGTATCCACGAAGTACTCGTCAATGTACGGTCTGATGTAGTCTAACCACAGTTTCTGGCCCGGTGACTCAAAGCCGGTTGGGGCGGCATTGTTGAGGTAGGTCTGCAAAAATTCAAAGCTTTCTTCTCTCATAGCTTTCTGTTTAGTCGGAGCAAAGCACTCTCCGGATGTTGTTTGTCAGTTGAAGTAGTTTTGGCTGGGGTGCTTTGAGGTCACCAACCAATAGGTAATTGAATATTGAATAAGAGATGTTAGACGGTAGATAACAGAAATTAGATTTTTCAATTTAATACCATGACCTAAAATCTATTATCTAAATACCAACGTCTTTATAGGGGAATATTTCCGTGCTTTTTCTTAGGTAATTGGTCTACTTTGTTTTCCAGCATCTTGAATGCTTTGATGAGCTTGGCCCGGGTCTGTGACGGGTAGATCACTTCATCTACGAAACCACGGTGCGCAGCGCGGTACGGCGTAGCAAATTTCTCCTGATACTCGGCAACTTTCTCGGCTAGTTTGGCCTCGGGGTCTTCGGACGCGGCAATCTCGCGTTTGAAGATGATCTCCGCGGCCCCTTTGGCACCCATTACGGCAATCTCGGCGGTTGGCCAGGCGTAATTCAGGTCGGCGCCAATGTGCTTGGAGTTCATCACGTCGTACGCCCCGCCGTAGGCCTTGCGGGTAATCACGGTAACACGGGGCACGGTAGCCTCGCAGAAAGCGTACAGCAGTTTAGCGCCGTTGGTGATAATACCGCGCCATTCCTGGTCAGTACCGGGCAAGAAACCGGGTACGTCTTCCAGGACCAGCAATGGAATATTGAAAGAGTCACAGAAGCGCACAAACCGGGCGGCTTTGGTGCTGGCGTTGATGTCCAGAACCCCGGCCAGAACCGCAGGCTGGTTTCCTACAATTCCTATGCTGCGGCCAGCCAAACGGGCAAACCCTACCACAATGTTTTCGCCGAAATTCTTGTGCACCTCCAGGAACGAACCTGCATCAATGATGCCTTCCACCACTTCCCGAATGTCATACGGCTGATTGGGGTTTTCCGGAACGATGGAGTTCAGCACTTCACGGGTTTCGTCGGCCTGAGGCTCATACGGCAGGGCAGGAGGGAGTTCCTCGCAGTTCTGCGGCATGTAGCTCAAAAGTTGCTTTATGTTCTGGATACACTCTACCTCGTTGGCGCAGGAGAAGTGCGTTACCCCACTTTTGGTGCTGTGGGTGCTGGCCCCGCCTAATTCTTCTGAGGTAACAGTCTCATGCGTTACGGTTTTTACCACGTTAGGGCCCGTCACAAACATGTAAGACGTGTTCTCCACCATCAAAATAAAGTCTGTGATAGCGGGAGAGTACACGGCACCACCGGCACAAGGCCCCATAATAGCCGATAGCTGCGGCACCACACCAGAGGCCAGGGTGTTTTTGTAGAAGATATCGGCGTAACCGCCCAGAGAAACCACCCCTTCCTGAATACGGGCTCCGCCGGAATCGTTCAGGCCAATCACGGGGGCGCCGTTTTTCATGGCCAGATCCATGATCTTGACAATTTTCTCGGCGTGGGTTTCAGAGAGGGAACCGCCAAAAACAGTAAAGTCCTGTGAGAAAACATACACCAGGCGGCCGTTCACGGTACCGTATCCGGTCACTACGCCATCGCCCAGGTAATATTCCTTGTCCAACCCAAAGTCTTTGGAGCGGTGCATCACAAACTTGCCAATCTCCTCAAAGGAACCTTCGTCCATGAGAAGGTCAATGCGCTCGCGGGCGGTAAGTTTTCCTTTTTTATGTTGGGCATCAATGCGCGCCTGGCCACCACCTAAAAGCGCTTCGGCATTTTTGCGGTCTAATATCTCAAATTTACTGTTCTGGGAGTTCTGGTCTGACATTGAAGCGGGTCGATGTTGGTACAAGAAATCAAATTTAGAAAAGTTTAGGGCAGTGTGAAATTTTTGTTAAGGATTTCTTGAGGTACAGGTGTGTCATGGCAAAATAATATTTCTTTGAAAGACTATGGTGTTAAACAAACGTTAGCTTTAAAAAAGCTAAGGCCATTTTGTATGTTTCAGGCTCCTTTTTGAAATTTCGGTCCAAAAACAAAGGCTACCTGCAGCTGGGAGAAAGTAATGTTTCACTGCGTATTGGGGTGAGGGAAAGGCGTACTTAGGCCATTTTAAGTATTTTTCCGCTCTGTGTGTGTTGGTTTCATCTGCTAGTTCTTTGATTATGAGCTGTTTTAGATACAACTTTGCTAAACTGGCCCAACTTGTTTTTAGGATAATTTTTTAAAAGTAACCAGAAAATAAAAAAGGCTGAC
Source organism: Sabulibacter ruber (assembly GCF_017355955.1). Lineage (GTDB taxonomy): Bacteria > Bacteroidota > Bacteroidia > Cytophagales > Hymenobacteraceae > Nibribacter > Nibribacter ruber_A. The sequence goes on from NZ_JAFFID010000005.1 coordinate 243,626, forward strand.
AGAATGTCTGCCAGCCTTTCAATGTTGTCATTAAGTTTATTCTTTCGTCTTGTTATCTGTTGGAGAAGTTTCCTCCTCTGCAGAAGAAGCTGAATCCTCTGGAAGATCATCTGAAGTATCTCTGCTTACACCTTCGCTTTTGCGGTGAGTGAAAGTGAGCTCTTCTTTGCCATCTTCGTAGTCAATCACAATGGTATCACCGTGGCCTAGTTCGGCTTTCAGGATTTCCTCTGCAATTGGGTCTTCCATGTACTTAGTGATGGCACGGTTCAACGGACGGGCACCGTACTTAGAGTCATATCCTTTCTCAGCCACAAAGTCTTTGGCTTTGTTAGTGATCTCCACGGTGTAGCCCAGCGTCTTAATACGAGCCAACAGCTTGGCAAGAGAGATATCAATGATTTTGTGGATATCTTCTTTGGCAAGTGAGTTGAACACGATCACGTCATCCAAACGGTTCAGGAACTCAGGAGAGAACGTTTTCTTCAAGGCAGAAGCAATGGTGCCTTTCATGATGTCGTCCATGTTCTCCTGGCGGGTTTTGGTAGCGAAACCAACCCCAGCCCCGAAGTCCTGCAGGTCACGGGCCCCAATGTTGGAGGTCATGATGATGATGGTGTTTCTGAAGTCAACTTTACGGCCTAAACCATCGGTCAACACACCGTCATCCAGTACTTGCAAGAGCAGGTTGTACACGTCTGGGTGCGCTTTCTCAATCTCGTCCAGCAATACCACAGAGTATGGTTTGCGGCGGATTTTCTCCGTTAACTGACCACCTTCTTCGTAACCTACGTAGCCCGGAGGCGCTCCCACTAAGCGAGATACGCTGAATTTCTCCATGTACTCACTCATGTCAATACGTACCAGGGCGTCTTCCTTGTCAAAAAGGTAGGTAGCCAGCACTTTGGCAAGCTCGGTTTTACCAACCCCGGTAGGGCCTAAGAACACGAACGAACCGATCGGGCGTTTTGGATCTTTCAGACCAACGCGGGTCCGCTGGATGGCTTTCACCAACTGCTGGATCGCTTTGTCCTGGCCAATCACTTTGCCTTTCAGCTCTTCGCCCATCTTGAGCAGCTTCTGGCTCTCGTTCTGGGCCACGCGGCTTACCGGAATACCCGTCATCATGGCGATTACCTCGGCCACGTTCTCTTCTTTTACAGCGTAACGCTTTTTCTTGGTTTCTTCTTCCCAAGCTTTCTTGGCAGCGTCTAACTGATCAAGCAGTTTTTTCTCTTTATCACGTAGTTGAGCGGCCTCTTCGTATTTCTGGCTTTTCACTACGCGGTTTTTCTCATCCTTGATGTTCTCGATCTGCTGCTCGAGTTTCAGGATATCATCTGGCACCACAATGTTGTTGATGTGTACGCGGGCACCGGCCTCATCCAGAATGTCAATAGCCTTGTCTGGTAAGAAACGGTCGCTCATGTAGCGGTCGCTCAACTTCACACAGGCCTCAATGGCTTTGTCTGAGTAGGTTACATGGTGGTGATCCTGATACTTATCTTTGATGTTGTGCAGGATCTCAATGGTTTCCTCTGGCGTGGTTGGGTCTACCATCACAATCTGGAAACGACGGGCTAAGGCACCATCTTTCTCAATGTACTGACGGTATTCATCCAGGGTAGTCGCGCCAATGCATTGGATCTCACCGCGCGCCAAAGCAGGTTTGAACATGTTAGAGGCATCCAGAGAACCAGACGCTCCACCAGCACCCACAATAGTGTGCAGCTCGTCAATGAACAGGATCACGTCAGGAGATTTCTCCAGCTCGTTCATCACGGCTTTCATGCGCTCCTCAAACTGACCGCGGTATTTAGTACCTGCCACCAATGAGGCAAGGTCTAAGGTTACCACGCGCTTGCTGAACAGCACACGGGATACTTTCTTCTGAATGATGCGCAGGGCCAGACCTTCGGCAATCGCCGTTTTACCAACACCTGGTTCACCAATCAAGATTGGGTTATTCTTCTTGCGGCGGCTCAATACCTGGGCCACGCGCTCAATTTCTTTCTCACGACCAACAATAGGGTCAAGTTTGCCTTCCTCGGCTAACTTAGTCAGATCACGACCGAAGTTGTCCAGCACCGGGGTGCGGGATTTCTCAGTACCCTTTTTGGCAGCAGAGCCAGCGCCTCCTTTAGAAGAGGAGCCAAAGAGTTTATCGTTATCGTCGTTATCGTCTGTATCTGAGGAGGCGAGAGGGTTGTTAGCATGATAGTCTAACGAATCCCGGATAGCTTCATAGTTCACGTTGAATTTGGCTAAGGTTTGCGATGAAATATTATCCTCATCCCGCAAAATAGACAGCAACAGGTGCTCAGTACCTATGATGTCTGACTTGAAGATTTTTGCCTCCAAATACGTAATTTTCAGGACCTTCTCTGTCTGCTTGGTAAGCGGAATGCTACCAGTAATATTTGTATTAGGGCTGGCGGTATTCTTGGTGGCCTGCTCAAGTGCGTACTTAAGTTCCTCCATGGGTACCCCCAGTTTTTTAAGCAAGTTAATGGCAGTGCCTTCTCCTTCGCGAATCATACCCAGAAGCAAATGCTCGGTGCCGATGTAGTCGTGCCCCAAACGGATGGCTTCCTCGCGACTGAGAGAGATCACCTCTTTCACTCTATTTGAGAATTTGGCTTCCATGTAGTCTAGTCTAGTAATTTGTTGTTGTGCGTCTGCAACTAGTTGTTGCCTAGGCTTCTGCTATATTATTGTAAACAAGCTGAGTGGGGCAAATGTTCAACAGAAAGCCGCTGAGTTCTGTAGGTAAATAGATGCCTCTGGGCCAAGGTTAAACAACAAGTCCAGTATACTCAGGTTTGATGCAAATTGTTTGCCAAACACTTGCCGGTACGGCCTTAGGTGCAAAATGTCAGGCTCCTTCTTTGGGTGAAGTTTCCCGCGCCAATCCAACACCGGCTCCTCATAGGTTTTTACATACGTCTGAGTAGCGCTTATGGGTTTGCTTAGCTTCAGGAATTTAGCGAAAATTTTGAACAATTCCATATTGAGCTCAAAAAGCAGCCCGGGCCTGCGGTCATACACGTCTTTGAGGTAGTCTGCGTAGTACTCAAAGAAGGGGGCGCTGCCGTAGGCGCTCTGGATGGTACGCCAGTGAATGTCTGTCCACCGTTGCCCGTAATCTATCTCCAGCTCCGTGACCAGAGTCTTGCTGTTGCCCTTCACTACCGGGATGGAGAGGGGAACCACGCCCTGGGCCGTGAGAATGTGGCAGCGGTTACGGTAGCTCTGTTTCTGGTAATGTTCATGTGCCTCTACCAGCAGCTCTTCTGCTTCAAAGGCCTTCTGAAAATATAATATACAAGGGTTATACTGTATCTCGGTTAAAAGGTGCATGAAAAAGTGCTATTGAACGGCTGCAAGTAAAGAAGAATTTAAAGACTTGCAATTTCTGAAGAGCCTGACCAGTGGCCCAGTAATATAGAACAAGCAGCTGGGGCCAAATTGTTCCGCCTGGTTTACCTTAGGTCAGGCAAGTGTTGCTGGTTGCTTCTGACTTGGTAATCAAGGGATAGACGCTTGGATAGAGAACGATGACAAGGCTGTTTTGGTGCCTTTTAAGGGAAAACAGCCCGGAAACAGAAAGCAGGTATCCTGGAAGATACGGCCCAAATGAACTCGCGCCGAACTTTAAGCCCTTACTTTGGCCTTTTAGAAAAACGCTCGTAAGAGTGGTAAATGCAATTCTTAAACATCATGAGTACAAAGAATCTTTCTGATATACACGTTTCTGTGCTGGACCTGGTCCCTATTCTGGATGGCAAGACCGCCGCAGACTCCTTCAAAAGCACCGTAGATCTGGCCCAGCACGTGGAAAGACTGGGCTACCGCCGGTACTGGATGGCCGAGCACCACAACATGGCCGGTATTGCCAGTTCTGCCACGGTGGTATTGATTGGCCACATGGCGGGTGCCACCTCTAAAATTCGCGTTGGCTCCGGCGGGATCATGCTGCCCAACCACGCACCGCTGGTTGTGGCTGAGCAGTTCGGGACCTTAGGCACGCTGTACCCCGGCCGGATAGACCTGGGGCTGGGCCGCGCACCCGGCACTGACCAAATGACCGCCCAGGCCCTGCGCCGCGACCTGAGAGGCTCCGTAGACGATTTCCCGCAGAACGTGGTTGAGCTGAAAAGCTACCTGGGGCCCGTAGACCCAACTGCCAAGGTAAGAGCCGTGCCCGGCGAGGGAGTGTACATTCCCATCTGGATTCTGGGGTCCAGCACGTTTGGCGCCCAGTTGGCCGGAATCCTGGGGATGCCGTACGCCTTCGCCAGCCATTTTGCCCCATCGCACTTGCACGCTGCCCTGCAGGTGTACCGCGACAGTTTCCAGCCCATTGGTGAACTGAAAGAGCCGTATGCCATGGCCTGCGTGAACGTGATCGCCGCGGACACCGATGAAGAAGCCATTCATTTGTCAACCTCGCTGTACCAGTCATTCCTGAACGTGGTGCGGGGCACAGCCAAACCCATGCAGCCACCCGTGAAAAGCATGGACGGACTTTGGGATGCCTCTGAGCGCTACGCCGTGCAGCAAATGCTGCGCTACTCCTTCATTGGCGGACCTAAGACGATAGAGGAGGAGCTGAAAGCCTTTGTAGACCAAACCGGCGTGGACGAGATCATGGTAGGTTCCAACATCTATGACCACGCGGCCCGGTTGCGTTCTTACGAGATTGTTTCCCAGTTCTTCAAGAAGTCACTGTAACTCCGCTTAAAAGTATTCAAGAGAAGTCGCCCGGGATTGATGACATGCAATCCTGGGCGACTTCTCTGTTTTACTCCTGGCTGAAGCCAGGGAGTTGATTGCTGTCACAAAGAAAAGGAGCAGGGGAATTTCTAATTGCGTGTTACCTTTGTAGGCGCAGAGAATGGCTTGCCCGTTTTCGGCCTGTTTTCCTGAAAATGCATCATAAAGAATCAACCAACCCTTTTTCGCGTCCTGAGTTTACGCCCGGTCAACTGCCTTTGTGGTGGCTGCTGAAGGGGATCTCGTTGTTGCCCTTTCCGGTGCTGTATGCTTTTTCCACGTTTTTGTACGTAATCATGTACCACGTGGTGGGCTACCGGAAAAAGGTGGTGCGGCAGAACCTGGAGCGCTCTTTCCCGCATAAAAGTGCAGCGGAGCTAAAGAGGATTGAAAAACAGTTCTTCCTGAACTTAACTGATCTGATTGTAGAATGCCTGAAACTAGTTTCTCTTTCGCCTTCAGATTTGCGAAAGAGAGTGACCTCAACCGGAAGTGAGAAGGTAATTCAGACGCTTTCCAGCGGAAGTCCGGTCCTGATTTTAGGGGCGCATTTGGGCAATTGGGAATATATGTCTGCTGCCGGAAACAGCATTTTCTCCTTTCCTATTGATGGCGTGTACAAACCGCTGGCCAGTTCCTTTTTTGAGGAGTTCATGAAGTTTATGCGTGGCCGGTTCGGGATCAACCTGGTTCGCATGAAAGACACCTTGCGCCATATCCTTAGGCACAGAGGGGAGCAACGAATCCTGACCCTGCTATCAGACCAGGTTCCGCCCTACGGCGAAATCCAGTACTGGACCACTTTCCTGCATCAGGACACTCCCTTTTATGTGGGGGCTGAGAAACTGAGAACGTCCTTCAACTACCCTACTTTTTTCATTGGCATGCGCCACCTCAGGCGCGGGTATTACCAGATTGAGTTTCAGGAGTTGCTGCCTGCCCCATCAAAGGGAGTTCAGGAAGAGGGGCACCCGGTGACAGATGCCTTTGCCCGTAGACTGGAGGAATGGATAGAGCAATACCCGTCTGAATACCTGTGGTCGCACAAGCGCTGGAAGCACAAGCGGCCGCAGTCCGAGGCCGTGGCTAGTCCTGAGTCTTGAGTTCTGAGTCCAGAGTTAGGCGAAAATTCAATACCACATAAAAACAAAGCAGCCCTGGCAAGTACTTGCCAGGGCTGCTTTGTTTTTGAGCTCTTCTTGGAAAATCAGCCTAAAAACAACTTAGGCTTCTTCTTGACTCAAGACTCAGAACTCAAGACTCATGACTGACTTACAGGTAATCCTCAATAATGCCTGCGCCCTGGCGGAGGACCTCAAATTCATCGTTCTCGCAGTTCACTACCGTAGAAGCCACGTTGTTCCCGTAGCCGCCGTCAATGACTAAATCTACCAGGTTGCGGTATTTCTCATAGATCAATTCGGGATCTGTGGTGTACTCAATCACCTCGTCATCGTCATGGATGGAGGTAGAGATAATGGGGTTGCCCAGCTCCCGCACAATGGACAGGGCAATGTTGTTATCCGGGATCCGGATGCCCACGGTTTCCTTCCGCTTGCCGCCAATCTTGGGCACCTTGCTGCTGGCCTCTAGTACAAACGTGAACGGTCCTGGCAGCGCTTTCTTCATCACTTTGTAGGTCTGGGTAGAAATCTTGGCGTAGTCTGAGATGTGGGTAAGATCGTGGCAGATAAAGGAAAGGTGCACCTTGGCCGGGTTAAAGCCCCTGATCTGGCAAAGGCGCTCCACCGCGCGGGCGTTGTGCAGATCACAGCCTAAACCGTAAATGGTGTCTGTGGGGTAAATCACCAGACCGCCTTTTCTAATGATCTCCACCGCTTGCGCAATGCCTTTGGGTTGGGGGTTATCAGGATGAATCCGTAGCAAGTTCGCTTGTGCCATGTTGTAATGAGTGAATGAGAGAGTGATTGAATGAGTGAATTGAAATGGAGAATGCCTCAATGCCCTTGGGTTGCATTGCAGCTGCGTGGCTTCCTGGAAAATTTCTGTGCCATGCCTTTCCATACGCTCAAACCAAAATTTGCGTTTTCAGGTTGAATTTCCAAAAACCAGAGAAAAACAGAACAACTGAGGAGTACGCGTCTTTCAGGTGAGATTTCTGCCTGGCGGGTTTCCACCAGGGGATTGTCTGCAAACACTCCTGCGCGCGATTATTCCTCCAAAAACATTCACTCCTTCTCTCAATCACTCAATCACTCATTAATTTGTACCTTTGCGTACTATGTCAGAGCAAAACATACCTGTAACGCCCGGCTCCAGAAGGTCGGCGCGCAAACCTCGTAAAACCAGTAAGTGGACGTATGTCCTGGTGGTGTTCATGTTCCTTTTCGTGTGCTTCTCCTACTACGCCTACCAGATTGTATACACGGCCAACGTAGAGAGCAAAGGAGAGCCCGTGTACGTGCTCATTCCCAGAGGGGCAACCTATGAGCAGGCCATGGATTCCATTGACGCCAAAAAGGTGATCATTGACCGGCTGTCTTTCCGGTTCATGGCCAAGCTCATGGATTATCCTGAATTGGTGAAACCCGGCCGCTATGAACTGAAAGACGGCATGACCAACTACAAACTCATCGCCAAACTGCGCTCCGGCGACCAGGACCCCGTAAAGCTCACCTACACCAACGTGCGCCTGAAAAAGGACCTGGCCCAGAAGCTGAGCACGTTCATTGATTCCTCGCCCGCCGAGATTGACTCTCTGCTCAACAGCCCGTCTTTCACCAAAAAACTGGGCTTTGACACCACCACTATCCTGACCATGTTCATCCCGAACACCTACGAAATCTACTGGACCACTTCGGCCCCGGACATGATGGACCGGATGAAAAAGGAATACGACAATTTCTGGACAAAGGAGCGTGAAGCCAAAGCCAAAGACCTGGGCTTGAGCAAAGTGGAAGTATCTGTTCTGGCCTCTATTGTACAGGCCGAGCAGTCTGTGCACGCCGATGAGCGGCCGCGCATTGCCGGGGTGTACCTGAACCGGTTAGAGCGCAACATGCCCCTGGAGGCCGACCCTACCGTAGTGTATGCCGTAGGCGATTTCAGCATCCGCCGGGTGTTGAACGTGCACCTGCGCACGCCATCGCCTTACAACACGTACCTGAACAAAGGCTTGCCTCCCGGGCCCATCAACCTGCCGTCTATTTCCTCTATCAACGCGGTGCTGAACCCTGAGGAACACGAGTACCTGTATTTCTGCGCCAAAGAAGACTTCTCGGGCTATCATGCTTTTGCCACCACCATGGCCGAGCACAGGCAAAATGCCCAGCGTTTCCACGCGGCCATGAACCAGCGCAACATCATGCGGTAATATCTTCCGTTTCGGGGCTGATTTCTGTAAATCAGCCCCGAAATGCCCATCCGCTTACGCTTGTAAAAACCACTGTATATGGGAAAAGCCTACTCCATGGTGCTTCTTTTCTTTTGCGTCTTGATGACAGCCTGCGGGCAGTCTGAACCCAAGGCGCCTGTGCCAGTTCCGTATGATTCGCTGCGGGCGGAATTAGAGAAAATACATGATACAGACCAAACCGTAAGGCAGGGGTTTGACCAGGTGAAGGAAGAGGACCGGAATGCTTTTTTCAGGAAGATGCAGCGGGTAGACTCCGTGAATCAGATTGCGGTAATAAAGATGTTGGAGAAGTATGGCTGGTTGCCCCAAAGCAAGATAGGAGGGAAGGCCGCCGATGGTTTGTTTCTGGTGGTGCAGCATTCTCCGGCCCCGGTCATCAGAAAGTACCTGCCTTCTTTGAAAAACATGGCCCAGAAAGGGGAAGCCAGTGCCACCGATGCCGCCATGATGGAAGACCGGTTACTGATGTTTGAGGGCGAGAAACAGATCTACGGCACTCAGGCCACCTCTATGGGCCGGGAAGACGGAAAGATGTACATCTGGCCGATAAAGGAAAGTGAGCACGTGAATGAGCGCCGCAAGGCCGTCGGGTTCAGAGTCACCGTAGAAGAATACGCTAAACTCATGAACGCCATCTACAACCCAGAAGAGGCACTGCCAGAGAAAAAGCAGGTGTTTCACTAATCCCACAAAACCTAGTCAAGGAAAGACATCGCTTCTCTTTCCAGGTAAAATCACTCCCTTATCCGTTTAGGAGGCGTTTCCTTAAAAATAGGCGCTAAACGGAAAGTACCTAAAGAAGAAAAACTGTGTTTGAATCTAACGTGCAGATACGCGTACGCTACGCTGAGACTGACCAAATGGGCTACGTGTACTACGGAAATTATGGGGCGTACTATGAAGTGGCCCGCACCGAGGCCTTCCGCCAACTAGGCATCAGCTACAAAGTGATGGAAGCCGAGGGCGTGATGATGCCGGTGCTGGAGATGCGCTGCAAGTACATCAGGCCCGCCCGCTATGATGACCTGCTCACCGTGAAGCTGTTCCTGAAAACCAAACCGCACGGCGCCCGCATCAAGTTTGAGTACGAGGTGTACAACGAGGAGCAAACCCTTCTGAACGTGGGGGAGACCATCATGGTGTTTGTGGATATGAAATCTGGCAGGCCTACGGCCATTCCGCAGTACATCCATGAGAAGTTAGACGTTTACTATACGGCATGAACATTTACGAACGCCTGGCCGATCAACGGTGGTACCGGAGACTCATTGTCTTCCTGAAGCGGTTGCGCTTTGGGGAAGGGAATGTGTCTGTGTACCATGTGCTCAAGGTGATGATTGATGAGCTGAAGATGGACTCGCTCACCAAGCGTTCTTCGTACATGGCCTTCAACTTTACGCTGGCCATTTTCCCCTCCATCATCTTCCTGTTCACGCTCATTCCCTACATTCCGGTGGGCCACCTGGACCAGGACATCCTCATGCTCCTGAGCGACATGATGCCGCCCGAGATCTACACCGCCGCCGCTGATACCATCAAAGACATTGTAAACAAACCCCGGGGCGGGTTGCTGTCTTTCGGTTTTCTCTTCGCGCTGGTGCTGTCTACCAACGGAATCATGAGCCTCATGGATGCCTTTGACAAAAAGTACAAGACTTTCAGAAAGCGGACGTACCTGCGCAAACGAGTCATTGCCACCCTGCTTACCATTGCCCTGGCCTTGATCCTGTTTCTGGCCATTGGGGCCATATTCTTCGGGACGTATATTCTGGATGCGCTGGTGTTCTATGAAGTTGTCACCGAGTCTTTCACCTACGGGCTTATTGTCTCGGTGAAGTACGTGGCCGTGGCCTTGCTGTTCTTCCTGGCTACGTCTATGATCTATTACTACGTGCCGGCGGTGCATGACAAATGGCCTTTTGTAAGCGCGGGCTCTGTGGTGGCCACCGTGCTGATCTTTCTTGTTTCCTGGCTGTTTTCCATCTATTTGGGCAAATTCGATTCCTACAACAAGTTCTATGGTTCCATTGGCGCCCTCATTGGTTTGATGGTCTGGCTGGACTTTGTGTGTATGATCCTCATTGTAGGGTTTGAGGTAAACATCAGCATTGATGCCCTCACCAAGCGGTTAGAGAAGGGGAAAGGAGAGTTGGCCCCTAGAAAAACTCGGAAAATCTGAAAAAAAATTTTAGCTGTTTCTTCTTGAGAATCATTCGTTTCTGCCTTTGAAAGGCTTAGGCGATAGCGTTTCTGAAGAAAATATAGATAAAAAATAAGCGCTCCCTCTTGACAGGTACAGGTTCAGCCATTACTTTTGTATCACATTTAGAGAGATGGCAGAGTGGTCGATTGCGGCGGTCTTGAAAACCGTTGACCTTTGCGGGTCCGGGGGTTCGAATCCCTCTCTCTCTGCGAGTAAATAGAAAAAGCCCTGTAGGTGAAAACTTACAGGGCTTTTTGTTTTAGTTCAGACATATATCGGAAACTTTTAGATGTGTATTTGAATCTAGTCTCTCATTTTAGATATCAAAAGAACTCATGGCTGGCCCGTTTTATATCTATGGACAAAGTAGTAGATCTTGCTTGACGGCGTTGGTGTCCGACTACTTGCTTAACCAAAGCCATAATTTAAAATGCCTGTAAGAAGATTCTTGCAGGCATTTTTCTTTTAGTACCTGGTTCTTTAGACTTTCAATAATGCAGAGAGTGCAAGAAGTGCAACTCAGTGAAAGTGTTGTTTGCAGGTTCATTCCCCGGGAATCGTTAGCAGCCACCCTCTTTATTTAATTAGGTTCAGGTCCACCAACTCATCCAATAAAAGTTGTGACACTTCTGTAAGGTGCTTCAATTCTAACATTTGCTAGACTTGAGGCGAAAGCAAAAGTCGTAAACTCCCTAAACAAGGAGTTTAAGCAATAGTTGAAATAGGGGTTATTTTGAAACAAAAATCCAGGGTACGGAATGCATTCACAAAGATGAATATAGTACTTTCGGTGGTCCGGTACCGTTTACCCAGCTTTCAATGGTAGGATCAGGGAATCGATGACTCCGGACTAAGGACCAACTGCCGGAGCCCCCTTGATGTTGGGGGTAGCGGCGGCACCGAAGACCAAACTATCCGATACCTAATCAAACAGCAGGGCATGTACGGAACCATAAGGTATTCCTGATTCGGGCCGAAGCCCCAATATCCGGATGTGCCCCATATACACTGCAGTCTCCACCAATGCCAAAAAGATGAAAAACCCGATTCTGATTGTTCTTCTCATTCTAGTCTGCCTTAAGGCCGCGATTGCCCAAAACAGCTTAACCGAGACCGAAAAACTTGCGGCGACAGCAAAGGTTTGGGGCTTCCTGAAATACTACCATCCGACTGTGGCTGCCGGAAAATACAACTGGGATGAGGAACTGTTCAGGGTTTTGCCAAAAGTCAAGGAGATATCCACCAGGGAAGGACTCTCCCGGGTCTATATGGATTGGCTGGACGGTCTGGGGAAAGTAAAAGAATGCAAGGGTTGCAGCCAAAACAGCAATCATGACTATTTCGACGACAACTTCGATCTAAGCTGGCTGGATGACGGTAAGGTTTTCACGGCCGGACTCTCCGAAAGGCTTAGGTTCATTGAGCGGAACAGGCACCAGGGGAAGAAGTTCTATGTGTCCTCGGCCAATGTAGCCAGGAATGTCATTGTCACCAATGAAATCACCTATAGGGGTTCAGATTGGAGCGATGCCAGGCTGAGATTACTCTCCTTGTTCCGGTACTGGAATATCGTCGAATACTTCTTCCCCTATAAATACCAGGCCGACACGGATTGGGATGTGGTTCTGGACAGGATGATCCCCGAATTCCTGTACGCCAAAAACGAATCCGATTACCATATGGCGATGCTCGGGTTGATCGTCAGCGTGGATGATAGCCATGCCGGGTTTTCCACTGACCGGACAAGGGCCCACTTCGGGCTCTATTGGATACCGGCGAACTTCCATCTGATAGACGGGAAAGCGGTTATCACGGGCTTCTACGATGAGGCCCTGGCGAAAAAAGACGACCTGCGGATCGGGGATGCCATCACCAAAGTCAACGGCCGAGACGTCGGAACCATCTTCAGGGAAAACGAGAAATACATAAACGGCTCGAATATCCCGAAGAAGATGTCCAACGCGTATTATACCATCTTCAACGGGCCTTCTGATTCGGTAAGGGTTGAATACACCAGGGGCGGCGTAACATCCTCCAAAACCATAAAGAGGTATCTGGCAGGTGAGCTTAAGCCGGGAAAGCAGGAGAGCGAGAAATTCAAGATACTTGACGGCAATATCGGCTATGTCAACATGGGTGCACTGGAAACCAAGGACGTGGCTGAGGCGATGGGGGCACTGAACAACACGAAAGCCATCATCTTCGACATCAGGAACTACCCGAAGCAGACCCTATACGCCGTGGCGGATTACATCAGCTCGAAAAGCAATGACTTCTATAGGGTCACCTATCCCGACCTGGACTATCCCGGGAGGTTTATCTGGAAAAGCGGCCGCCAGAGCGGGCAGAGCGGTGAGCTTAGATACAAGGGCGAAGTTGTCCTGCTGGCAAACGAGAGGACCCAGAGCCATGCTGAGTTCACGGTGATGTGTTTGCAGACGGGCGACAACGTGACGACGATAGGCAGTCAGACCTCAGGGGCCGACGGAAATGTTAGCACCATCGAGATGGTGGGCGGGTACAAAACAGTGATAAGCGGCATCGGCATCTTCTACCCCGACAGGACAGAAACGCAGAGGAAAGGGGTGAGAATCGACCTCGAGGCCAGCCCTACCATCCAGGGGATCATAGACGGGAGGGACGAGGTACTGGAGAGGGCCATCGAGTTTGTGAACAGAAAATAGGGATGCTTCTGCCTGTTGGCTCATAATGGCTGTTGTACTATATAGGGGCCTTCAGACTACCAGAATAATCAAGGGAGTATTTATATCAGTGGCTTGTATGTGATGGGTGGGCGATGGAAACGCTTTGGGTCAGACTGGGTCGGCCGGGTTTTGGCAGGCCTGGTTCTTTAGACCTTTCAATTGTGCAGGAAGTGCAAGAAGTGCAACCTCCCATGGAATTATCCTTTGCAGGTTCATTCCCCGGCAGAGGTGAGAGGTTCCTTCCTTTGGTAAGCTTCAAACCATGACAAAGGTCTTATCTTATTTGAAATGCAGCATCTCCTTTCTTTGAAAAATAAATAGGGTGCTTTTCAGTTATATCGTGGTAGCATCAATGACGTAGCGATAGCGAGCTTCTTTGTTTACCACCTTTTCTCAGGCCTCGTTTATTTCCCCGGCTTTGATGCCAATCCTGATCTGCGGGCCTAACTGATTCGGGGATTGCGCAACTCCTGCAACAGTCCTTCGATGTTTTGATTATTCACCATAGGGAATATAGTCTTCCCAAAGCCAAGGCGTATAGATATCGCCGATTCCTATTTCCAGGACCTTTTTGAAAATGCTCTCCGCATTGTCACTGTTTGACATAAGCAGAATCCCCATCCCTTTCTCCGGGAAAATGATGGAGTAGTGCTGAAAGCCCTCTCCGTGCCCCTCCTTGAAAGCGGCTTTCCCGTAAGGTGTTTCGTTCAGCAGCCCCCAGCCAAGCCCGTAGCTTAGCCCCACAGTATCATTCTCGCCGGTTGTTTTAAGTGCTCCCGGGCCAAACTGCTTTTTTGATCGGATCCGGATGTTAGGGGTAAACATCAACCTGGTTATCGGGGATCTTGAGCGTGACAGTTCAAGGATTCGCCGCATGAAGTTGGAATAATCCACAACCGTCGTGCTCATTGAGCCTGCAGCTGCTGCCTCATCCGCGATATCTATTTTGAAAACCTTCTGGTCTTTTGCATGGCCATTACAGGTCCTATCCTTGAATCTTTCCTGCCACAGATAGCTGGTCATTTCCATCCCTATTGGATCGAAGACATACTCCCTGGCCAATTGCTCCAACCCTTTTCCGGTTATCTTCTGGAGGACATACTGCAGTAATTGCATCCCTTCCCCGGAGTAACTGAAGGAGGTACCCGGATCAAAGTAAAATTGGAGCTTGCCCTCCGGCTGAAACTCCCCGGTTCTGCTTATCCATCTCCAGTTCGGGAAACCTGTGGTGTGCGCCAGGCACATCCTGGCCGTTATTTTCCTGTAGCGCCCATCACCGGTTAGCTCTTTAAAGCCCCTCCATTCCTTCTCGAATTCCAATTCCGGGATGGGGACATCCAGATAGTCCTGCAGGGGTCTGTCGAGGTCGATTATTCCTTCCTGGGCCAGCTGCGCCACAAGATACCCGAAGACCGACTTGCTCAAGGAGGCCCCGTAAAACACATGGTCTATGGTAAGGTAGTCCTTGGCATCATAGTTCGAATAGCCGAATGCCTTCTGGTAGACGACAGCGTGCTGGTTGAATATAGTCAGCGTGAAACCTGTCACCTTAGCCTTCTCCACAAGAGCCTGGACCTGTTTGTCAAGTTTGGAGTGGTGTATCCGGGAACCATCCAGACGATGGATTCGCCTTTTCTTCCTCGGGGTTTCCGCCCCCCTGTCAGTCGCCGGAGCGAACGTCAACATTCCCTTTCGTATCTGGATATCACCGCCTTGCCCAAGCAAGGAATTGATGCAGAGAAGTGAGATTGCCAGGAGAGCCAGGGGTGTTTTTAACATGCCGATTCCTATTTGCTGTTTGAGGGAGTATGATGCCTGGGCTATGCTTAGGAAGAAGGCAGGCTAGCGACTCATCTCGTACTTAAAGTGACAGTTGCTTAAATTCCTAAAAATTTATATCAATTCCTTCCTAAATGGTTTTATTATGGTGTCCTGGATCTGCATTAGATGGACCCTTCCGCCATGTCTCCTCCTTTTTCTGATCAGGAACAACCCGGAGGTAGGGAACGGATTCCCGGTGAAGTTCCGCTGGGCGATGGCCAGGTTGTTCTCTGTATCCACAAGCAGGAACTGCCCTCCGTACCCGTCTGCCCGGATAGGGCCGATGCCCCTGCCCAGCCGGCAGGGCCACACAGGCGGATAAGGCAAGAGACACATGGAGGAGTCTGAGCTTGACAGCCTTGCTTCTCATTTTCTAACCATTTCAGCATAAGAGGCGTGAAAACGGTGTTTCCCGCTCTCATCATAGGTTTAGGGCGTAGATATTCCCGAGCATGGGGCAGAAGGCCTTCCCGGGAAGGGGGAATCGGGAAGCTGTTACTCCACCTTGGCGGCCCACTGCTCCATGCCGCCGCCCTTGATGTGGAATCCGTGTACCTTTCCGTCCTTATCCCTGGAGAAGACCTGGTCCACCCAACGGGCCTCGTGCATGAAGCTGTCAGTCGGGGAGGTGAAGAAAATCTCCCACTCCGTTCCCGCGTGGCTGTCTTTCAGATACAGCACCCCTTCCCTCATCGTGACCGTGACATAGTCATCGGGGCCGCCCTTGAACTGGTATTTCCCCACGTATCTCTTGAGCTCCCCCTCCGGAAGTTCAACGACCGTCTTGAGGGCGTACGGCGCGAAATCCTTCCAGCCATACACCGTAGCCACGCTGTTGACCACTTCCTGCGCGAACCTGGTGTTATCAGAGTTGACAAGTATGACTACCCCTTTGCCGCCCTCCACCGATCCGTAATACTGGCTGCTGAAACCCTCGTTGAGTCCGCTGTGCTGGAAATACCGGTTGCCGCCCCTTTTCTCCAGGAAGACCCCTAACCCACTGGTGGAGTCAGGCGTGGTGGGTGACACCATCAGCCTAGCCATTTCTTTTGAAAGGACTTTGTTTGATTCCCCTTTCAGCGCGAGCTGCACCCCGAGCACGAAGCGGGCGATGTCTCCGGCCGTGGCCCAGAGGCCCGCCCCGCAGGCCTTCTCGGGGTACACGTGGAATCTGCCGCCTATGTCTTTACCGTCGGCACGGTACCCGGTGGCAAGCCGTCCCTGGAATCTGCCCGAAGGGATTTCCTCGTAGGTGCTGCTGCGCATACCCAAAGGCCTGAACACCTCCCTTTCCATATAGTCCCGGTAGGGCAGGCCGCTGAGGTCCTCCACCATGAGCTCGCTGATCTCATATCCGCCGCCCGAGTACTGGAACCTTATGCCCGGCGCGAATTCTGATCTCACAGCCGGAGAGTTGGCCGGTTGCTCCCCATCCAGCACCTGCAGGAGGGAGGGCAGCCGCGCCCCAACCTTGTAGCCATCGAACCCGTGGACAGTTAGCCCGGCGGTATGGCCCAGCAGGTGGGCCAGGGTGATGGGCGTGCCGCGGGAAAGGGTGTCGTAGGGGAACTTCCAGGAACGCAGGTAGGCGTTTATGTCCTCCCCAAGGCTTACTTTCCCCCGTTCAACCAACCGAAGGCACCCCATGGCGTGCAGCGATTTCCCGATGGAGGCGGCCTGGAACAGGGTGGCGGGGGTGGCCGGCCGTCTCTCGGCCGTGTCCGCCCATCCGTAGGCCTTCACCCACTCAACCTTAAAGTCATCTATAACGGCTATGCTCATCCCTTTGACTTTGTGGTAAGCCATCCTTTCCCCTAGGGCCCAGTTGGGCTGGTCTTTGATCTGGACCCAATTGAATAGGTTCTGCTCCACCAGCTTTATCTTCCGCTCGATTTCGGGGGAATAGCCGGCTCTCTGACGGCCCGCAGCGGACAGGCAGAGGGAGAGACATAGGGCCAGGGCCAAAGGGAGCCTGGCAAACACTTCATTCTTTTTTAGTTTAGGCATATCTTAAGGATTGCGAACGTGAGGTGATCCGATGGGCTAAGCTAGGCGCATCTGGTGGATTCGGGTATATAGAAAACCTTTAGAAAACCTTTAGAAATCCTTTAGAAGCTTTTCAGGGTCCTTAACATCAACCTTTTTGCCCCATTTAATATGACAGACGGGAGTTTTACCATCAATAACAGGTTCCGGGTTATCCCTTCGCTTAACCTGGTGCTGGATACGGAAAGCGGCCAGGAGAGAAGGCTGGAGCCGAGGCTGATGCAGTTGCTCTGCATTCTTTCGGCAAACGAGGGGAAGCTCGTGACCAGGGAGGAGTTGGCGAAGGAGATTTGGCAGGGGTACGGCGGGGCAGACGAGGGTCTGAACCAGGCCGTCTCCTTTCTGAGGAAGGCCCTGCATGACTCCGGGCGGGTGCTGATTGAGACGGTGCCTAAGAAAGGATACATCCTTCACGGCTCCATTGCCCAGGCAGGTGACCTTCCCGAGGAGACGGAGGCTGCCTACGGGAAGGGAAAATACCGTAGGTGGGTGATGATAGCCTGTGCTGTGGTCCTGGTCATCGCGGTGGCCCTTCTCTCCAAAAGCATGCCCCCCGGGTTCACCGCCGCCGCCCCTGACGGGAAAACACCCCCCCAAGAGCCTGCCTTATCCGTAGAGACCGCGTTCCCTGATCTTTCCGCCTCGGGGAAGGAAACCTATCTGAATACCATTGAAACCATCGGGTCGGACGGGACCAGGTACCGCCTCTTCATGGAGGGGGATAGGAGGCCGGAGTTCTACGTCAATGACTCGCTGGCCCAAGACACGGCTTTGGAGAGATACTCCCTCCTTATCTCCAGTCTTAAGAGGCAACTATGGGAAAGAAGGGAGAAGCCTGGCCACTGAAGTTTGATCCCAGAAAACTGGCCATCGCGTAAACCCCTGAGGCGAAAAGGAGGTACTTTTTAGAAAACGGTGCAAAACGGAGGCACCTTTTTACATCAACTTCAACCTAAGACACCACCATGAATCATATAGCATTAGTAGTGGGTTCCAGCGGGATTGTGGGCAGCAATCTGGCCCAGGAGTTCATTTCACAGGGATGGACCACCTACGGGCTGGCCCGCAACCCCAAAACCGATGTACCCGGCCTGCAACCCGTGGCCGCTGATCTGCAAAGCCCCGAGAGCCTGCAGACCGCCCTGGCAGATATTGCGCCTACGCACGTGTTTTTCACCAGCTGGATGCGCCAGGAAACCGAGGCCGAGAACATCAGGGTGAACAGCGCCATGGTCCGGAACCTGCTGGATGTGTTGTCGCCGAAGAAATCGGTGCAGCACGTGGCGCTGGTGACCGGCCTGAAGCACTACCTGGGGCCGTTTGAGGCCTACGCCACCGAAGGGTTCCTGCCCGAGACGCCGCTGCGCGAGGAGCATCCGCGCCTGGACATGGAGAACTTCTACTATGCCCAGGAAGACGAGGTATACGCCGCCGCCGAGCGCGATGGCTTTACCTGGAGCATCCACCGGCCGCACACCATCATCGGCAAGGCCGTGGGCAACCTTATGAACATGGGCACCACCCTGGCCCTCTACGCTACCATTTGCAAAGAAACCGGTCGGCCGTTCCACTGGCCAGGTTCCTCCGCGCAATGGAACGGCCTCTCTGACGTGACCGATGCCCGTGTGCTGGCCAAGCACCTGGTGTGGGCCGCCACCACTGAGGCCGCCCGCAACGAGGCCTTCAACGTGGTCAACGGCGAGTACTTCCGCTGGAACAAGTTATGGTACCAGTTGGCCCAATGGTTCGGCGTGAAGGCCGTGGGCTATGACGGCACCATCCATCCGCTGGAAGCCGAATTAGCCAATGATGGTCCGCTCTGGCAGCAGATCGCAGAGAAATACAACCTGGCAGAACCCAACCTGGACCGCCTGGCCTCGGCCTGGCACACCGACCTGGACCTGGGCCGCCCCATCGAGGTCATGACCGATATGTCTAAAAGCCGCCAACTGG
The DNA here is from genome assembly GCF_017355955.1 of Sabulibacter ruber. GTDB lineage: Bacteria > Bacteroidota > Bacteroidia > Cytophagales > Hymenobacteraceae > Nibribacter > Nibribacter ruber_A. The sequence continues at coordinate 262,506 of NZ_JAFFID010000005.1, forward strand.
GTTTCCACGTCTACCAAAAAACCGACGAATCTTTCTTTAACCTGTTTGAGCAGTTGCGAAAAGACCGGTTGATACCGTAGAAGTATTTGGCCTTGGACCTGCTAAAAGAAAGAAGTATTTACGAAGATTTACCTCTTGATAAAAACAAAGGAGGAGCAGCTACAGGGTTGCTCCTCCTTTGTTTTTAGTACGTTTTAGAAAAAAGAAGCCGAAAATAGAAAGGGCTCATATAATGTTTGTAGGATATAGTATATTCGGCAGCGCGGTTCCGTTTATCTAACTACCGTTGGATGGATAAACGGAAGTTTGCCTCTGTCCAAGGTGTCAATAACCGGAACAGTTCCTTATACAATGTAGTTAGGGTTAATTTTAATAATAATCAGGTAGGTATAATAAGTTAATCTCAGATTAACTAGAAAAGACCAGATGCTTACTACTTAGATTCAAATAAGCTAATAGAGAATATTCTATAAATAAATGGCAAATAAGTTTATCGGGCTTTTAAGCTTGGTGATTCTTAGCTCTTGTTCAGGAGTGAAGAATTATAGTAATGCCTATGGCGTGACAATAGATCAACAATCTTATATAAAAGTTCTAGGCAAAAGAAGGTATATGGCCCACGACCCTATATCGCTTATCTTCAATGGTACATACAAGGACAGTGTATTGATTCCTGTTCCTAGCTTTTCTGACGGAACAATCAAAGGTGAAAGTATTCCTACAAAAAAAGGCTACTATAGTTATTCTGGCAGTTTGATGATAAAAGGCGACTATCTAAAGATAAGCTTACTTGTCAATAACACAGATGACAACAAACAACAAGATTATTCTTGGAATGGTGAGTATAAATTGTTTTTAATTGAAAACAAGAACAGGAACTCAAAGAAAAACTAAACCCTAACAACACCTAAACGTCAGCCTTCGGCCGACGGCCTCGCCCGTCGTTTAGCTTAGTACGTCGCCAGTAATTCCCTTAATAAAGAAAACCTAAAAATGCAAAAATTAATGTCTGTTAAAGTATTTATTAATGGGAATTATTATCTCTTAGCTTAAGCTTGTTAGAATCACCAAAATAAAAACCATGATTAAACTATCACCACTAGTTAAGACAGATGTCACTCCCTTTTATAGCTGGATTAATGATGAAGAAGTTATAAAGTACTCCCTATCTTCTTTCAAAGAAATCAATACAAACCAAGAGGTAGACAGATGGTTTGAGAAAACGCTGGAGGATACCAGAAGTATTAACCTTGGCATCTATCTCAATCAAACTAATCAATTAATTGGATACGCGGGAATATCAGGTATTTCAAAATTAAACAGGTCTGGTGAATTTTTTATCTTCATTGGTGAGAAGCAGTATTGGGGACAAGGAATTGGAACAGAAGTTACTAAACAAATCCTCAAACTAGGATTTAGCGATTTTGACTTCAATAGAATCATGTTAACCGTTTCTGAACCTAACATTGGGGGTATAAAAGCATATGAAAACGCTGGATTCAAAATTGAAGGACGTTTAAAGCAGGCGTGTTATAGGGATGGTGAATTTCATGATAAAATAGTAATGGCTGTGTTAAAATCAGAGTGGGAAAAGTAAAAGAACTTCTGGCAACAACAGCTAAACGCCAGCATCGGCCAACGGCCGCCGTCGTTTAGCCAAACCGTTAGCAGCAACCTTAAATGAAGAAGCTCACCAAGCAAATATTACTCTATTTGATTACCAGCTTATCGGTGATTGGGATTTGGAAAATATTGACCTCGACTGACAATTACGCTTGGAGTCCAGAAGGGAAAGAATTGCTAATGCTTGAAATTGCTCTGAATGCAATATTCTTCTACAAGTCAATTTTTTGGTTGGTAACAGTAAACCTCATTGTATGTGGGCTTCTACAGCTTAGAAAAAAGAATTTTAGAACAGCAGGAGTAGTAGTAGCACTTATCTTGACCTACCACTTCTTTGTTGGTAAAGTAATTGACAACAAATGCGCTTTCCATTACTATTCCGTCTTTCAAAACCAATCTGTTGCCGAAGGATATATTGTTAGACCTATTGAAGAAGCAGGTTACGAAATTGGACCGATTTTAACGGGAAAAATTGAAAAAAAGGAAATGAAGTCCAGAGTTTATGCAATGCTAGGACTTCAAAGAATAAATTACAAACCTGCAATTGAGACAATGAAAAGGATTTTACTTGACAGTTCAGAAAATGTCGAGTACAGGGCAAACGCTTACGAGTTTCTAAGAACGGTTGAGTCAGACAAATCCAAACAAGTAATTAAAGACTATAAATTAAGAGCGACTGACTCTGTAGCCAAAGAAGTAGTTAGATTTGGAGAATATTTCTACGGCAGTAGATAAAAAATAAAAAAGGCAGCTGCTAACATTGTATAAAAAACATGCTACGGCCGACGGCCTCGCCGTCTTTTATACTAGCCGTTAGCAGCAAGCAACAAGAACAAAAGGATGGCATGGTTACCAATGTATTTGGCGCAACAAGACGTTGAGCTACTTAATAAATAGCTCAATCAAGAAGAGGAGCTGGCATTCCTTATTTCAAACGGTAACAGAAAATGGATTGCCAAAAAAGAACACGACATCAGTGCAGATTTAGCCACACAAAAAACAGGGTTAGGTTATGTAGAGTATAAATTTTTGCATGTACCTTCTGGGCCGTTACCACTTCTGGACTTGACTTCTGCAGCAAGCGCACAAATATCAGACCCATGGGTAGGATGGACAGAAATAAGGCCAGGAGCCAATACTACTATTCCGTATTTTGGCGCGAGCCATCCTGGAGTTATTCACCTTCAAATCAAAATTACCGACGAAGGCGAAATTCCTATATCTAACTTTGGTTGGATAGGAAACCACTACAAGATAATCGGAAACGGTGCCGACAAGACGACAGAGAAGTTCTGGAATAAATTGAAGCGCATGGCTAAAAAGGAAGCGACCCACATCCAAAGGTGTAATGATTCCAATGGCAAAAAAGAAATTTTCGCTTTCCCAGCAGCTTATAAAGAAATAGACAATAAACGTCTTTGTTCACTAAACTAAAAAGAAATGCCTGCTGCTAATATTGTATAAACGTCAGCCTTCACACTACGGCCTCGCCAGTCGTTTAGCCAAGCCCGTTGTGTGAAATTTATAAGAATGAAAATATTCTATAAAATATTAGGGTTAATAGTAATTGATGTAACTCTCATTTGGCTATGGGTTGAAGATTTAGACCCAGACCCAAGTATTTCCATTTTTGTATTCATTTCAATTCCTGTTGTCTTTATTTTCAATCTATTACTTGCTGTTCTTTTTTATTTGCTTAAAAAACTGGATTATGCCAAATCCTTTCTGATTAATTCAATTCTCGCTTCTATAATAATGGGTAAGCTTTTTGGAGCAGGGATAGACCGACACCAAAGGAACAGTTTGGAAAGTTGGGAATTCACAGAGGCTGATACAACCTTTCATATTACTAGGTGGAAAAAAGAAAGTGAGTTTAGCTTCTCTTCCAGTACAAACATTGGCTCTTCTACAGTGTTTTTAGAAGGAAGATGTGAAATGAAGAATGGGGAGTTTATTCTATCTACAGCCTCAACAGTATATAAGATTAAAGATGATTATCTGATTGGCTTTAGAAAACCAAATCAAAGAATAAAGCTGGAGAAAATAGAAAGGTAAAAAAACTTCACACAACACAGCAACGGCATCTCGGCCGACGTTGAGCCTAGACGTTGGTTGTCATATTAAATAATAGAAATGTCTTTTGAGGAATTCATAAAATTTGTAGACAAGACATTAGGTGAGCTTATTCTGTATGCGGAATTACATGCAGGAAGAAGTTTTAGTGACCATGAACTGATATTTGAATGGATGTCTTATGACCGCGGTTCCACCAATGGAAGAGAATACATTGTTTATGAAATTACCGACAAGGTATTTGTTTCTGAAGAAGAGATTTATCCATGCGTGGACTTAATCATCGAGAAACCTGATTCAAGGGCAAACATATTAAAGATATTAGGCAGAAGGGCAGGATATGAACCACGACCTTTTGGGACGGGCTGGAGTAACAGGCCTGGACCTTTTATTTACGGAATCGGAAAAGGAATAAAAACTAAGTTAGTGAATACACAAGACCCTGAATTTAAGAAGAAGCTTAGGGAACTTGGCCTCATCCACTATGAAATGAATGAGTAATAAAAAATAAGTCTACCAACGTCTAGTGTTAGCGACGGCTCGCCCGTCGCTAACACTAGACGTTGGCGCACAGTAATAGGATGATAGAATTATATCAACGACATATAAACAGCGACGAGTCAACGTTGTTGCTTTCACGTCAACCTTCTGCATGGAAGAAGTTTGAGAGGGCTACTATGAAGTTTATTGTAGTGTCGTTAATCTTTCTGGCCCCTTTACTTGTAATAGACTCTTTCTTTGTTAGAGTAGGGCAGTGTGGAACAGAAAACGGTAGTTCCGCTTTTGAAGCCCTTGCTAAATCGGAAATTGCAAGAAATGTAGTCCTTCACTGAAGTACTATCGCATGGGCCTGGGTGGTTGTCCCGCTTTACATTGAATCCGCTCAAACGGATAGACCTTTAGAGATCAATTGGAATCGTATTCATACACGGAATACCCCCAAGGCTGCATGATCCACTTCTTGCTACTTACAGGCTCCTTTGCACCCTTGAAAACATTGTAGGCGCTCCCGATCAACGATTTCTCTTTTATGGTGATCGGCTGTGGGGCACCGGAAAGGTTAAGGATCACCAATACCTTTTTCTTCTCTTTTTCCCGCACGAAGGCATATACTGCTTTCTCATCCCCTGCGCTCACTTTCCGAAAAGACGCATCGGCAGATAGGGCGGCGTTCCTTTTCCGGAGATCAAGTAGGGTTTTATAGAACGCGGCTCTTTGGAATTTACCGAAAGCCATGGGGTCCTTGTCAAAGAATTTCAGGGCCCTCAGGACCGGCTCTTCCTGGCCGCCGTAGATCAGGGGGACACTGCTGGCCATGGTTTGGGTGAATACCGCGAAGGGCGCATGCACCGGGCCGGGGAAAGTACCGTAGTCTGCCTTATTCCAGCTGTTCTCGTCGTGGTTGCTGGTAAAGTACATCTGGATGGTATGGGCAGGGTACATCCGGTCATTCTCCTGCTTCACGCTATCCAGGCTGAAGGCCGGCCTTTCGCCCTTGGCCACCTTCTCCATCATCTTGAACATGTGCCAGGGGTAGACCGCGTCAAAACCACTCTTGGGCAGGTAGGCGCTGTCGCCCTCGGCCAGCATGAAAAGGCTTTTCATCTCCTTCAGCTGGGGGATGCACCGGCGCCAGAAGGAAGCAGGAACGTTCCAGGCCACGTCGCACCTGAAGCCGTCTATGCCTGTGCTGGAGACCCAGTATTTCATGGCGGCGATCATGCTGTCCTGCATCACCGGGTTCTTGTAATTCAGTTGTCTCGTATCGGCCCAGTCTACCGCCATGGTCGCCTTCCCAGTGCTGTCCCGCACGAAGAAATCCGGGTGCTGGGTAAGCCACCGGTGGTCTCCGCCGGTATGGTTGGGTACCCAATCAATGATGACCTTCATGCCCCTATCATGGATAGCCTTTACCACCTGTTTGAAGTCTGCCATCGTTCCGAACTCCGGGTTGACGGCGGTATAATCTGAGACGGCATAATAGCTCCCCAGCGACCCTTTCCGGTCCACCTTGCTGATGGGGTGAAGCGGCATAAACCAAACCGTTTGTACCCCCATCTGCTGTAAACGGTCAAGGTGCTTGGCGAAAGCGTTCAGGGTGCCTTCGGGCGTGTACTGCCGGATATTCACCTCATAGATGTTGCCCTGCATGATCCAGGCCGGAGGATCGCTGGTGGTTCCACTTGTGCCGCCGATGGAGGCTTTATCCTGGCAAAAACAGGAAAGCACAAGCAATTGAAGCAGGAGGGTGCTGAGTACTTTCTTCATCTTAGATAGGCTTTAGATAATCAGGATATGTTCGCCCTAGGCCTAGTTTATATACGGCGCCCTCGGGCTTGAGGCGAAGGCCTATTTATCTCTTGCACAGCATTGTAGGGCACCTGCCACACGCACCCTTTTTCTGTTATGGAGGTGTTTTTAGAAAAGCAGCCTGAAATCAGCCTCCTGGTAATTTCCTTCGCCAACTGCTTGTCCATCCTGCTCTATTTTTAGAAAATCAGGCCGGAAACAGCTTTTATACTTCCCTTTAAAATACCCAATAGAGCCATTGAGTGGTTAGCTCTTCAAGCCATCCATTTGTTCCATAGATTCCGGATCCGCCGTTGTAACCCTTAAACCTCCAGGGCTTTTTGTTCCAGGCCAGGCATCCATCAGATACTTCCTGTTCTGGTGGCCTGGTTCAGTAAAAGAAGTGATGCAGTGGATTGCTTCTTTTAGTCAGGTGGGAGAGGAGCTCACCTTATGAAAACGTGGTGTGTCTTTCAGACTAAGTCAGATTTCCGGTAGGGCTGCTATTTTTGTGCCCAGCCATCCAGAGAAAAAGTGCTTGAAGAGAAAGCTGTGCGGTATGGTTTCATTCTTCCGGGAACCTAGTGGTTTTAGGTGCAGCAATAAGCTACGGGCTGGTTGATGGCGATTTAGGTAAAAAGAGATACAAGTAACTACATGAGCAAGCCGGTGCAGGAGCAATCCATTGGCGAGTACTTTGCAAGGGTGAACAAAGCTATTGACTACATCCGGCTGCATCTGGGGGAGGACCTATCCCTGGATGCCGTGGCCGAGCGGTCCCATTTTTCCAAGTTCCACTTTCACCGGGTCTTCAAGGCCACTACCGGCAAGACTCTCAGCCGCTTCATGCGGGACGCGCGGGTAGAACGGGCCGCTTTCTACCTCACCCATTCCCCTTCTGCCCCAGTGGGCGAGATCGCCTTCCTCAGTGGCTTCGCCAACGAGACTTCCTTTTTCCGGACGTTCAAAGACGCCCGCCGCATGACCCCGATCGAGTACCGGGAAAGCCTCCAGGGAGAGGATAGCAAGATTTGTAAGGAAGAGGGCAACAAGCGCGACCTGCACGAAAAGATGGAATCCTACCTTGCCTCCAGAATCCATAACCTAAAAGAGACAAGTATGGAAAAAGGCATTTCAATTGAAGTAGAGGTGAAAGACCTGCCCGAGCTGCACGTGGTGTACCTGAGGAACCTGAACATCCACCTGCACGACAGCGAGGCGTTCGGGAGCATGTTTGAGGCATTGATGCGGTGGGCGGCACCCAGGGGGCTGGTCAATTTCCCCGAAACCAAGGCCCTGACGGTATACCGGAGCAACCCCAACCCTAGCGGGTTCATCCAGGCAGATGTGTGCCTGACGGTGCCAGAGGGAACTTTGGGCGAGGGCATCATCGGCAGTACGGTTCTGACGGGCGGCAAATACGCGGTGGTCCGAAAGGAGGCTACCATGGCCGAGTGCTTCTCGGCCTGGGATTACGTCTTCCAGGAGTGGCTCCCCGGCAACGGCTACCAGCCCGACAGCCGGAACTTCTACATCAGCCACCTGAATGAGCCTGAGAAGCACCCCCAGAAGCTGCACATCTTTGACATGTGCATCCCGGTTAAGCCGCTGTAAGCCCATTTTTTGATGTTACCACAAGGAGCAGCTGCCGGAGAGGGGAGAACCCTTTTCCGGCAGCTGCTCCTTGAAAGGCAGACTGGCACAGGAAAGCAGTTGAAGAAATCAACACATAAGCGTGAATACAAAGGTACTGCCCTGACCTACTGTACTTTTCACCCAGATACGACCTCCCTGCGTCTGGATGAACTCACGGGAAATAGAAAGCCCCAGACCTGAGCCACCTTTATAAGCTGTTTTTCCTGGAATTTGCACAAAACGCTGGAAAATCCGCTCGTGCTGCTGCGGCTCTATGCCCGGACCATGGTCTGTGACACGCACCACAACTTCGTTTTTTTCCGTCTTTGCCGAAACAGTAATCTTATCGTTTTGGGCCGAATACCGGATGGCGTTGCTCAGGAGGTTCAGCAGCACCCAGGCGGTTTTCTCCACATCGGCTTTCACTGGGGGTAACTGCGGCGGCAGGTCAACTTCTAACCCCAGGTTCTTCTCCCGCAGCTGGAGCCGGATGGTCTCCGCGGCATACTGCACTATGTCCGCCACATTGGCGGTGGTAATGTTGAGTTGGATGTTCCCGTTCTCCAGGCGGGCCACGTCCAGCAGCTCCGTGACCATTTTCTGCAGGCGCTGGTTCTCGGTTTTGATGGTGGAAATGAGTTGTTGCTGCTCCCCGTTCAAGTCCCCGATGCGCTGGTTCTGCAGCAGCCTTAAAGAGTAGTTGATGGAGGCCAGCGGGGTCTTGAGCTCATGCGAGACAGTGGCCAGAAAGTTGGATTTCACCTGGTCCAGTTTCTTGAAATCGCTTACGTTGCGCAGGGAGAGAATGTAGCCGGCAAACTCCTGTTGCTCCAGTACCTGGTTGTAAGCCAGCACCTGGAAGACGGCCAACCGGTAAAAAGCCTCCTCTCCCTGGTCTGTGATGCTCAGGACCCTTTCCGGCGAAGCGGCTTTTCCTGTTTCCATCGCTTTTGCCATCTCCCGGAACAAATCATTCTGAGCTGCCACTTCACCCGCCAGCGCCCCCTCCAGTTGTTCTGCGGGCATAGCGAGCAACCGACAAGACACGGGATTTGCCAGGATGATGCGCTGGTCTGCGTCCAGCAGCACAATAGCCTCATCCAGGTTGGTGATGATGGATTGGATGCGGTTCTTTTCGGTCATCAGTTCGGCCAGGGTAGATTTCTCGTATTCGCGCAGGCGTACCAGCATCCGGTTGAACACCTGAGCCACCGTACTAAACTCGTCGTCGCGTTGGATAGGCAGGGTCTGGGAAAAATTGCGCTGGGCCACAAACTCCAGCGAGGCCGTGAGCCGCTGAATGGGTTGGGTCAACGCCTCGGGCACGCTGAAGCAGAACGCCAGCGTAAAAAGCACACTGAACACCAGCAACGCGATGGTGTACTGCCATACCTGTTTGGCGGTCTCGCGGGCCTCCAGGTTTTTCTGCAGGAGGGCATCGGTGTTCAGGGAAACCATCTGGCTGATCTGCTCGCGCAATACCTCATATTTAGGCAGCACCGATACGAAATAGTCATTGGAAGTTGCCCCCGCAGAGGATTCAAGCTGCACCTTCAGTTCCCCGAAGTTCTGCCGCATAGAAGCCGCCAGTTCGCCTTCCCCGGGCTCAGTGACGTTCTGGCTTTCTTTCTGCAGACTGACTTCCAACTGGTCCAGGTCAGCCCGCAGGGAAGTGCCGTGCAGTTCTGAATCGGATTGGAGGAAGACCCGTTGCTGCTGATTTACGAGCAGATTGTCCAGTGACCTGGTCATCTGCTGGCCCAACTGCACCGAGTACAGGTTATCTTTCAGGATGTTCTGGGCGGCGCGGTCCAACTGGTGCAGGGTGTAGAGGTGGAAGCCACCCAGCCCCAGCAGCAGGGCCAGCACCACCAGGTACCCCAGCAGAATTTTGGTTTTGAGTTTCATGTGTTCTTGTGTCGCTAAGGAACCAGAGCGGTTTAGGTATCCCGTTTTCAACCTTTTATTCGGAAATCAGCCCGGAAACGCCATGGCTTCTCGTTCTTTAGGGAATGCCCTAATAATTCACCAAGTAAATATCCGTATCGGTGTTGGCCGCGGTAAGGCGCGAAATTATTTCACCCGTGATGCTTTTGCGCCACCAGCGTTGCCAGAAGGAGCCGGTGGTGATGCCCAGCGTGACCAACGTGATTTGCCTTTCCTGCACCACCCGCAACACTTCCTTGGCCACGTCCTCAGCTTTCACTTTCAGCACCTGCGCGCCAAGCTCGGTGGCTAGTTGCAGGTTGTTGATCAGGTGCCGTTGGGTGGCCAGGTTGATGTTGAGGCTCGTCTCGCGGGAGGTCTGCACGTACAGCAGATACCATTCGGCGTGGTAGCGGTCGGCCAGGCGGGCGGATTTGCGGATGATTTCCCGCGCCCCGTTGGCATTGGTGCCGATGCAGGTGAGCAACTTCTCGGTATTCCGGCGGTCTGGGGTGATGTGGGCCGTGTCAATCTGCCGCTCCAATTGATTTGCTACTTCGCGCAGTGCCAATTCCCTCAGTTGCAGCAGATGGTCTTTCCGGAAGAAGTTTCTTAGCGCGGCTTCCACCTTGGCGGGTTCGTAGATCTTACCAGCCTGCAGACGCTCCAGCAGCTCGGGAATGGTCAGGTCGATGTTCACCACTTCATCGGCCAGGCGAAGCACGCTGTCGGGTACGCGCTCGGACACTTCCACGCCCGTGATTTTCTCCACCTGTTGATTCAGGATTTCCAGGTGCTGAATGTTCACGGCACTGATCACGTGAATGCCTGCCTCCAGCAACTGCACTACATCCTGCCAGCGTTTCTCGTGGGCCGAGCCCGGCACGTTGGTATGGGCCAGCTCGTCTATCACCACTATCTCAGGCCGGCGTTGCAGGATGGCGGGCACGTCCATCTCCTCCAGGGCACGACCCTTGTAGAAAACGGCTTTGCGCGGAATGACCGGCAGCCCTTCCAACTGCTGCACCGTCTCTTTGCGGTTGTGCGTCTCCACGTAGCCCACTACCACATCCACGCCTTGCGCCAAAAGGGCGTGCGCCTCCTGCAGTATGCGGTACGTCTTGCCCACGCCCGCCGCCAGCCCAATGTACACCTTGAACTTGCCGCGCCGGGCATGCCGGATCAATTCCAGGAAACTCTCCTCCGCGGCGCTTCCGCCTGAAACCATAAGCGTATTGGGTAAAGGTTAAAAAGCAAAAGACAAAGAAGTGGTCAAAGCCGTGTTCTTGTCAGTGGGGTTGCCGTTTTCCTTGGTGAAGATGTCGTCTTTAGAATCCAGCAAACGGGCCTCCACGCGCCAGAGCACCTGCTGGGTGGGCGCGAAATCCAGGTTCAGGGAGTAGCCTGCCGTCTGAAAACCGTTATCGGTTTCGGTCCCGATGATCACGCCATGCCGGTCATGGTAGTACTCGCCGCGGGCTGCTACGCCCAGTTGCGGTAGTACCTGGTATTTTACGGCTAGTGTTGGGTTCCACCAGCGGTTGTAGCCGTCTTCATCTCCTGCTTTTTCCTCCAGCCCGTAGTCAAAGGCGGCAATGAGGCTCCACTTATCCGAAGGCGAGACCGAGGTGTAGAAGTTGTGGAAGTATCGCCGCTGTTTGACCTTGTCAGGCTTCTCGTTCCCGAAGAACGTGCTGGAGTTGAGCACTACGTTGCTGGACGGTTTAAACGTGATCTGCGTACCCAGCGCCTTATTCTGGTTTCCCTCGGCTTCGCGGATGTTCTGCCAGCCATTGAGCACCAACCCCGTGAGCGTCCATTTCTCCGAGACTTCAAATGTTACCTTCGCGCCCGCTTCATAATAGGGTGTGTTCTCGGCGCTGAGGGAACGGGTGAGCGTCAGATTATCGCGAGAGATAGCCGATTCAGCGCCAATGTGGGAAGGGAAAATACCCGCGTCCAGCCACACCCTGGGCAGCAACTGCACGCCCACGTTGGCCTCAAACACGTGCCGCAGCAACTCCTGCTCGGCGGCCAGGTTGTACTGGGCGTAGGTGCCCGCCATCAGCCCCAAATTCCCGCGCACTTTATCCTGGGCGTAGTTTACCCGCAGCAACGCCAGGTTCACGTTGAACTCGTTGTGTCGGTTGTGGTTGTACAGAAAGCCCGGCCGGTGATGGTCTTCCGGTTGATGGAAGTCATAGGCATAGTACACATCCACAAAGCCGCTCAGTTGCCAGGCCCTGGCAGGCGCTTCTTCCGGCGTTATCGAGGCGGCAGTAGAAGTGGTATCAGAAACGGTTTGCGCCTGGGTAGGAACGGCTAAGCATAGACAAAGGACAATGGAAAAAGAGAACCTGGTTCTCATGGGCGTTGTAACTTTCATGGGGATAGGAAGAGGCTGTGCCTCTGTTATACGTGTGTTGAAGTTTATTCTTTGAAAGGAGGGTAGGGGAGTAAACTCATGTTGAGTTACCGTTCTGAGACTCTTCTTGAGTAGTCAATCACATTAAGCCCTGTTATGGCGCGGAAGTTACTTCCGTGACTTGTGAAGACGGTTCAGAAAGTCACGGAAGTAACTTCCGCGCCATAGAAACAGAAATCTTATCCTCCGCAAGAGTCATCATCCCCCTACCCCCTTCAAAGGGGGACGGAAGGTGTGAAGCTGTACTTTCCGTTTAGCGGCTGCTTTTTTGAAAAAAGGCCAAAAGCTCAAAGGACTTTTAAGCTTTATTTCAGCGCGTCTAGGGCTAGGTTGAGTTGTAGTACGTTCACTTTCTCGGGGCCTAAAATGCCTAAGAGCGGCGCTTCTACCTGTTGCTCAACAAGGGCGCGGACTCTCTGCTCGGGTAGGTTTCTGGCTTGGGCGACGCGGGCTACTTGGAGGTAAGCGGCCTGGGGCGAAAGGTGCGGGTCCAGGCCGGAGCCGGAGGCGGTTACCAGTTCCGCAGTGATTTGGTCACGTTGCACGGTGGGGTTGTGGGCCAGAAACGTGTCGATGCGGGCTTGCACGGTGGCCAGGTAATCGGGGTTAGAGGGGCCTTTGTTGGAACCCGCGGAACCGGCCGCGTTGTAGTTTACCGCCGAGGGTCTTCCCTGGAAATACCTGTCCTGGGTGAAGGCTTGCCCCACGTTGGCGAAGCCTACCACTTTGCCGTTGCGCGAAACGGTTTCCCCACCTCCGCCGCCCGGCGAAAGTTTACCGATGCCCGCCACCAGCGCGGGGTACACGCCTGCCAGCAACACCAGCAGCACCAAGGTCAATTTAATAGAGGCGGTTAAATACGTTTTCATGTGATTACGTTTTTGAGCTGTTTTTAGAAAAAGAGGCCTAAAACGGCGTCTATGAGTTTAATGCCAATGAACGGGGCCACCACGCCGCCCACGCCGTAAAGCAGCAGGTTCCGGCGCAACAACGCACTTGCCCCGATGGGCTTGTAAGCTACGCCGCGCAAGGCCAATGGAATGAGCGCCGGAATGATGATGGCGTTGAAAATGACTGCACTCAGAATGGCGCTCTCGGGGCTGTTGAGGCTCATGATGTTGAGGCCCTGCAATGCGGGAATGGCCACAATGAAGAGGGCGGGCACAATGGCGAAGTACTTGGCCACGTCGTTGGCGATGGAGAACGTGGTGAGCGTGCCGCGGGTGATGAGCAGTTGTTTGCCAATCTCCACAATCTCAATGAGCTTGGTGGGGTCGTTGTCCAGGTCCACCATGTTGCCCGCCTCTTTGGCCGCCTGGGTACCCGAGTTCATGGCCACCCCCACATCGGCCTGGGCAAGGGCGGGCGCGTCATTGGTGCCGTCGCCCATCATGGCTACCAGCTTGCCCGCCGCCTGTTCTTTCTTAATGTAATTGAGCTTGTCTTCGGGCGAGGCCTCGGCGATAAAATCATCTACGCCCGCTTTCTCAGCGATGAATTTGGCGGTGAGTGGGTTATCTCCGGTCACCATCACGGTTTTCACGCCCATCTTCCGGAGGCGCTCAAAACGCTCCTGAATGCCGGGTTTGATGATGTCTTCCAGCTGAATCACGCCCTGCACTTTCTCGTTCTCGGTGACCACCAGCGGCGTGCCTCCGTTGGCGGCAATCTCGTTCACTTTCTCGGCCACGGCCTTAGGATAGGTGTTGCCCGCGTTTTCGGTGAGGCGGCGCATGGAGTCAGAAGCGCCTTTCCGGATGCGTAGGCCGTTGGGCAAATCCAGACCGCTGGAACGGGTTTCGGCGGAGAACTTGATGAACTGCACCTGCCTCAGATCGGGCATGAGCACTTCCACGCGCTGTTGCTGGGCCAGCTCCAGAATGGATTTCCCCTCGGGCGTATCATCAGCAATGGAACTGAGCACGGCTTTGGACACGAACTCCCGCTCCTCCACGCCGGGCGCGGGCCAGAATTTGGTAGCCTTGCGGTTCCCGATGGTGATGGTGCCCGTTTTGTCCAGCAGGAGCGTGTCAATATCACCCGCAGTTTCCACGGCCTTGCCCGATTTCGTAATCACGTTCGCCCGCAGGGCCCGGTCCATGCCCGCAATCCCAATCGCCGACAGCAAGCCCCCGATGGTGGTGGGAATCAAGCACACGAACAGGGCAATGAGCGAGGCGATGGTGATGGGCGTGTTGGCGTACTCCGCGAAGGGTTGCAAGGTCACGCACACAATGATGAATACCAGCGTGAAGCCCGCCAGCAGAATAGTAAGCGCAATCTCGTTGGGGGTTTTCTGACGGCTTGCACCTTCCACCAGGGCAATCATCTTGTCCAGGAACGACTCGCCGGGGGCGGTGGTCACGCGCACCACAATGCGGTCTGAGAGCACCTTGGTGCCGCCCGTCACCGACGATTTATCGCTGCCCGCTTCTCTGATCACGGGAGCAGATTCACCCGTGATGGCTGATTCATCAATGGAGGCCAGGCCTTCCATGATTTCGCCGTCGGTAGGAATAATATCGCCGGGTTCGGCCAGGAAAATGTCGCCTTTCTGGAGCGCGGCTGAACTGACGGTTTCGATTACTTCAGACTGGTTTCCGCCTCTTTTGGTGAGTTTTTTGGCGGGCGTGTCCTGACGCGTTTTCCGCAGTGATTCGGCTTGGGCCTTGCCCCGCGCCTCGGCAATGGCCTCGGCGAAGTTGGCGAACAAGAGCGTGAGCAGCAGAATGAGAAACACCAGGAAGTTGTAGCCCAGGCTTCCCTGGTTCTGGCTGCCCAGGGCCACGCCCACCGTCACCAGCAGCATGATTACGGTGCCAATCTCCACAGTGAACATCACGGGGTTCTTTATGAGGTAGCGGGGATTGAGTTTAATCACCGACTGCTTGAGCGCCTCGCGTACAAGCGGACCTTCCAGCAGCCCCATTTGTCTTTTTTGCACAGACATGTTTTCTAGGATTGAATAAGTGAAGAGGATGCCCGCCCGGGAGTTTGCGTTTTTGGCCTGTTTTGGGAAAAAGAGCCGCTAAACGCAAACCTCCGCCGGGGCACACTAGAGTTATTGGTAAATGGTGAAATATTCGGCCAGCGTCCCCAGCACCAGGGCGGGGAAGAACGCCAGCGCAGCGATGATGAGAATAACGGCCAGCGTCATGAACCCGAAGGTGGCGGTATCGGTGCGCAGCGTACCCGCCGATTCCGGCACGTAGCGTTTGCGCGCCAGCAGACCCGCAATGGCCACCGGCCCGATGATGGGCAGAAAGCGCCCCAGCAGCAGCACAAAGCCCGTGCTCACGTTCCAGAACACGTTGTTATCGCCCAGCCCTTCAAACCCGGAGCCGTTGTTGGCCGCCGAAGACGTGAATTCATACAGCATCTCGGAGAAGCCGTGGAAACCCGGGTTGTTGAGCCAGGCCGAAGGTTTGACGGTCCAATCGGCATCGGGGTAACTGGTGAGCGTGAAGCAGGCCAGCGCGGTGCCCGCCAGAATGAGCAGCGGGTGCAGCAGCGCAATAATGGTGGCTATTTTCATTTCGCGGGCCTCCACTTTCTTGCCCAGGAATTCGGGCGTACGCCCCACCATCAAACCCGAGATGAACACCGCAATGATGAGGAAGATGAAGTAGTTGAGAATGCCCACGCCGCAGCCGCCGTAGAAACAGTTAATGAACATGCCCAGCAGTTGCATAGTCCCGCTCAGCGGCATGGTGCTGTCATGCATGGCGTTCACTGAGCCCGTGGAGATGATGGTAGTCACCGTACTCCAGTACGCCGAGATGGCCGGCCCGAACCGCACTTCCTTGCCTTCCATGGCGCCCGTGGGTTGCAACAGGTGCAGCTGGGCCAGGGTGGGACTGCCGCCCGTTTCGCTCAACAGCATGGGCACCAGCAGCAACAGCATGCCCACCGTCATGACCCCGAAGATGGTCCAGGCCAGTTTCTTGCGCCGGATGTACACGCCAAAGGCGATGACCATGGCGATGGGGATGAGCACCTGCGCCACCAGTTCGGTCATGTTAGTGAGGTAATTGGGGTTCTCCAGCGGGTGCGCCGAGTTCACCCCGAACCAGCCGCCGCCGTTGGTACCCAAATGCTTGATGGCAATCATGCCCGCCGCCGGACCTCTGGACACCTGCACCGAGTCGCCTTGCAGCGTCACGATATCGGCTTTGCCGTCAAAACTGGTGGGTGTGCCGTTGAAGGCCAGAATAGCGGCAATAACCAAACAGAGGGGCAGCAGAATGCGGGTGCAGCTCAAAACCAGGTACCGGAAGAAGTTGCCCAGTTTCTCTGAGCTTTTCTCTTTGAAGGCGTTAAACAGCACCACCACAGCCGCCATCCCCGTCGCCGCCGACACAAATTGCAGAAACGTAATCACGGTGAGCTGGGAAAAGTACGTGAGGCCCGATTCGCCGGAATAGTGCTGTAAATTACAGTTCACCAGAAAGGAAATGGCGGTGTTAAACGCTAAATCTGGGCTCATGGACGGGTTGCCATCAGGATTCAGCGGCAGGTTGCCCTGGGTGAGCAGCAAGACCATGGCCAGCACAAACCACACCAGGTTGATGGTAAGCAAGGCCAGCAGGTGCTGTTTCCAGTTCATTTCTCGGGTGGGGTCAATGCCCGAGGCGCGGTAGAGCAGGCGCTCCAGCGGCGCCAGAAAGTCCAGCAGGGTTTTCTGGCCCTGGTACACGCGGGCAATATATTTCCCCAGCGGAATGGCCAGCGCCAGGGTGAGCAGGTACGTCACCAGGACGCCTAGTAGTTCAGTTGACATTCTAACTTGTCTATTTTACAGTAGATTAAAGGAAAAGGCCTTAGAATTTCTCGGGCCGCAGGAGCACGTAGCACAGATACCCGAAGGTGGCCAGGCTCAGGAGAAAAAGAAGGAGCATCATGGTTTGGGGCTCTTTTAGGAAAAACAGGTTGAAATCAGAAACAGGAATTTTTGGGTTGCCCTCAGACTTTGTCAAAGAAGTCAACAGACCGGAAGAACAGCCAGAAGCACAGCAGGCCGCTGGCGAGCAGCAATGGGATGAAGAGAGTCGCACTCATAGAACAGGTAATTGGTTGTGCCACTCCATTGCCAAGGGCTGTGCCAGAACCTGGGCTCGCGCTGTGTTATCCGCTAAGGTGTTGATTTGCAAGGGTGTTTTGGACCTATTTTCAGAAAACAGCCCGAAAACAAAAAAGACCACCCTTCCATTTTGGTAGGGTGGCCTTTCCGTTTTGAAAAGCGAAGGATAGATTACGCTAAGAAGCGTCGCCCAGGTTGTACTCCTGGATTTTACGGTACAAGGTGGTGAGCCCGATGTGCAGTAGGCGGGCAGTTTCGGTTTTGTTGCCGCCCGTCTGGGCCAGAACCTTTCGGATGTGGTTTTTCTCTATTGTGCTCAGAGCGGTATCGCTTTCGGGTGCGCCAGGGGTAGTGCCTAAAGACCAGAACTCAGAGGGCAGGAATTCAGGGGTGAGGGTATCGCCCTCGGCGAGGATGACGGCGCGTTCCAGCACGTTCTTCAGTTCGCGTATGTTGCCCTTCCAGGGATAAGCCTGCAGTTTCTGCACAAACTCGGGGCTGAGGTGCCGCAGCCGCGGGTTCATTTTGGCGGCGTAGAGGTGCAGAAAGTGTTTGGCCAGAGTAGGAATGTCCTCTTTGCGTTCGCGCAGCGTGGGCACCCGCACCTTGAACACCGAGAGGCGGTAATACAGATCCGGACGGAAGTGGCCCGCTTCAGCCTCAGCGGCCAGGTCGCGGTTGGTGGCGGCCACCAGCCTCAGGTTTACTTTGAGGGGTTTGGTGTCGCCCAGTTTGGTGAAGGTCTGGGTTTCCAGCACGCGCAGGAACTTGGCCTGCAACTCGGCGGGCATTTCGCCTACCTCATCCAGGAACAGGGTGCCGGTATGGGCTTCCTCCAGCAGGCCTTTCTTATCCTGCATGGCTCCCGTAAAAGCGCCTTTTTTATACCCGAACAACTCCGACTCCAACAAATCTTTGGGGAAGGCGCTGCAGTTGATGGCCACGAACGGCTTCCTCCGCCGGGTGCTGGCCTGGTGGATGGCCTGCGCGAAAAGCTCTTTGCCGGTGCCCGTCTCGCCCTCCAGCAGCACCGTGGAATCAGTAGGGGCTACTTTGGCGGTGAGGTCTTTGGCCTGGCGCAACGCGGGCGAGGCACCCAGAATGCTGTCCAGGCTGTACTTCACGCCCACCTGCTTCTCCAGTTCCTGGATGCGCCGTTGTAAACCGGCCTTCTCCATGGCCCTGTCTACCGCCACCAGCAACTGATCGTCTGAGTCGCCTTTGGTGAGGTAGTCAAACGCGCCCATTTTCATGGCCGTGACCCCGTCCTGAATGGTGCCGTAGGCGGTCATCAGGATCACTTCCACCTGCGGGTACTGGCGTTTTATCTTCTGCAGAATGTTCAGGCCGTGGTCATCGGGTAGCTTTACGTCGGTGAGTACCACCCCCACTTCCTGGGCGTGTTGTTGCAGCAGTTCCAGCCCCGCGTGCGCCGTGGCGGCCTGCCGTACGTGGTAACCTTCCAGTTCCAGCACCCGCCCCAACACGTGGCGCAGGCGCTCTTCGTCATCAATCAGCAGCAGTTCTCCTTTGTATTCGGCCATGTTCTTTCGTTCACAGCCGCTAAACTACGTTTCCTGGTTCAATAAGTGAATAGCTTGAAGCTGGCTTACGGATTTTATCCGGCTCGTCAGTTTACGCTGATACATCATAGAGGCTTCGTGTATTTCTGGAGGGTTTTCTTCCTTATACCCCTTTTCTGTTCGATCTTGGGGTTTTAATCAGTACCGCACGGAAGCTGGTATGGCAGCTGACCGCGCATGAAAGGGAATTAAACCTGTAAGACAGATGAACTTCAGCCTACAACCAACCCTGGAGAACGAAAGGGTAGTCCTTTACCCGCTACAGGAAAATGATTTCGAGGCTTTGTATGCCGCAGCCTCAGACCCCAAGGTCTGGGAACAGCATCCCAATAAAGACCGGTGGAAGAGGGAGGTGTTCCGGACCTTCTTTGACGGAGCCATGCAAAGCCAAGGGGCTTTCAGGATAGTGGACAAAGCCACCGGGAACACCATAGGCAGCACCCGGTTCTATGACTATAACCAGGAAGAGAACAGCATCCTCATAGGCTATACGTTCTACGCCACAAGCTGCTGGGGCAAGGGGATCAACCAAGCCGTTAAAGCGATGATGCTGGAGTACATCTTTCAATACGTTTCAAGGGTGTTTTTCCATATTGGGGCAAAAAACATCCGCTCGCAGATTGCCATTGGTCGGGTTGGCGCAGAGAAAGTCGCTGAGCAGGAAGTAACCTACTTTGGGGAGGTGCCTAAACTGAACTTTGTGTATGAAATCACCAAAGAGAAGTGGGAAGCATTAAAAGCAACCAGACAGGCTGCCGCTAACCACTGAATGTAGGCCCGACTGGTGGAGGCTATCCTCGCTAAGTTTGCTTATGGGGCAGGGCTGCCTGGTTAGAAAATGAAGAAAGGGCAGTTCCGCTAAAGGTAAGAAAGCAGGTCCTTTCCCTGCAGCATGGAGCCTTCACCTGCCTGGTTGTACTTCAAGAGTAGCCTACTTGATATAAACAGGGAATGATCTGATTTGCAGAAAGGCTCCTGGAGCAAGAATGTTTCAGATTTCAGGGGCTAGACCTAAAAGCAACTTGCCCTTTTCACAATCTTAACGATTGATTATAGGAAGACCCAGCAGGTAGATCTTTTTAGCCTTGCCGGGAATGATCCCTTTTTCCCATCGGTAGTTATCAGAGCTTAGCCCTTCCAGAAGCACATCCAGATCCCGCAGGGTGTAGGTCCGGACGTTAGATACGGCCCCATCCCAGGCGAAGAACAGCGGGATAAGAGGAATCAGGTAAGTAAACAAAATCTGCCTCCAGGTCAAAGGCCGCGCGAAGGGGGTAATCAGGAGAGCCATGATGAAATTCAACGGCAGGGCTACCCACCACAGGAAGGTGGGCAGGCTGTTGTCGCTGATCTCATAGATGCAGATGGGCTGTTTTCTTTCTTGCGCATTGATGAGGATGTGCCTGGCGGTTTGGGGTTTCATATGATGAAAACTGCACACCATGGTCCTGACACCAACCAGATCTGAGGGCATGTTGGCGGCATCTATGGGCGTGGTTACATAAGAAATACCCGAATGGCTGTGCCGGTTGATTTCATAAGCTAAGTCTTTGTTGGGGTATAGATCGGTGAGGGTCAGGGTCAGGTCCGGGAGGTGGTATTCTCTCTTCAGCGCATCGGCTACGGCCAACATGGGGCCCCCGCTGCCGGAACACAGATCAACGATGGACGGTCGGGAAGAATATTTGATGGCCTCGCTCACCAATTTGGTCAGTTCTTTGGTAGTGCCCAGCAGCCGGTGCATGACCACCATCAGCCGGGTTAGACAGGTCCTGAGCCAACCCGGGAACCACGGGAAGTCCTCAAACTCGAAAAGGTGTATTCTCTTCATCCTGGTAATGGTTACGCCGGTTTGGTGTAGCGGTAAACAGTTGCCCCTCAGGGATGCTTGGCCACGGTCATGTTTCCAATGCCCGCCTCAGGTAGTTGATCTGACCTAAATGGTAAGACAGGTGCGCTATCAGATGAATCAGAAAAAACCTGTTTGACATGTTGTACCCCAGGACCTCTTCCCGGTGAGGTGCTTCCAGGCTCTCGGCACTTAGTTGGTTCAGTGATGCCAGAACAATTTCTTTTGTTTCCCCAATCTGCTCTAAAAGCTGCTGCCTTGGTATCCCTTTTGAATTAAACTCAGCATCGCGGTCTCTTGTGTACGCATGGTTACCCATGTTCTTCCCGATGTAGGTTCTTAGGTTCCCAACCAGGTGTAAGCAGAGGTTGCCGGCAGAGTTTTTGATTTCCCCGGTCGTTTCCCAGATGGTACTCTCTGCTTTGAAAGCTTTGATCTCATCTGCCAACCTGTCAAGGTCCCGGTGGTAAATCTTTATGAACTCAGCTTTCATCTATGGTAACTAGTATGTCTGATGACTGACCGACGGCCAATCACCGTGTGGCTATGCACATAAGGTGAGTGTCCGGCTACTGGTATTGGCAGCGGTGACCGTTGCGGTCTGGTTTCCTGCTGCCCTATGCTCCTGGTATAGCTAATGTAACAGATACTTAGAGATTGTCAAAAAAGGCCAGGTTACCCCTTTAAAGGTCGCCGTAATTTACTCTCTGGTTTCTGCGGTATGTTACGGAAATAGTACCATTTGAAGCAGTGGGCTCAGGCGGAGTTTTCTGTCAGTTTTAGTGGGGAAAAGCACCCGTTTCTTACCGGTGAATCTCCCTGTCGGGCACCCGCCCAAGCCTGAGGAAAACTGATGGTAATTTATTGCGCACTAGATATTTACTGAGGAACGTAACCTAATTTTTCCAGTGCGGTATAGGGCTTGAGATAAGGATATGTCATGGAAAAAGTTAGGGAGTTAAGGGTAGGGGACAAGGTGGTGTACCTGCCCATGCCGGAATATTGGTTCGTGATCATTGCCGGAAAAACCGCTACCCTTCCGTCGGCAGAGGAGGAGAGCCTGGAGACACCCTCCCTTCCTCTGGGGTACGACTATCTACTGAAGAGACTTTACTTCCCCAGTGAACCCGTAGAGGAGCGTATGGAGCCCTACCGGGCCGCTCACCGCTACGATCTATTGCGGATCAATTCCTGAAGTCGTTCGTGGGATTTCCCAAGGCCTTCCCCCTCCGGGAATCAACTGGCTGGGCTCACCTCTTTTCATGAAAAGATGTCACGTAAGAGGTGAATACGCCCATGCCAGGCCATCAGGCTGTGCCTGATAGTCCTGGAGGCCATAGGTAATCCCCACGTTCTGCTGTATAGGTCAATGGCTTTTGTGCCTGATTTCTTTGCCGTGTTTTCCCAGTTCATCTAACGCTGCCCGGAAGCCCCTGGCCAGCGTAGTGGCGGAGCCTTGGCCATAGTAATGCAGGAAAACCATGCGGGGATCGTCGCCTAACATGTGGTGGTGTAAGGCCACTACCTCCAGCCCGTTTCTCCTGAGGGTGGCAATCACGGGGTTCACTTCCGGCTCCAGCATGGCGATGTCTCCCGCTATGTGGGCCTTCTCGTCCTTGCCGGCAAAGGAGGCCCAGGAGTTCAGCCCAATGGAGGCGGTCATCTCCGTACCCATAGCCATCACCGTCAGGTCATCCCGGCCTACGGTGTACTTGTAGGTGGGGCCGTTCACGGTTCCTTTGTACTTCACCAGGGCATCCAAAGCCGGGATGTTGAAGTTCTGGCTGGCGGTGGGGGCGGCTGCGGTACCGGGGGAAGTATTGCCGCTCTGGGCGGCGGGGTTTGGGGCCGGGGAAGAAGGCTGGTTGGCCGGGGAAATCTTGCTCTGCCGGATGGTGGCTGCAAACTTTTGGGCCAGCTCCTCGGGGGTGCCCATGCCGTGCAGGTGCATGTAGAAGATGCGGGGCTCCTCGTAGAAGAAGTGGTTGTGGATGGCCCCAATCTCCAGTCCGTTCGCCTGGGCGGCAGAAATGAGCGGGTTTACCTCCTCCTGCAGCAACACCGTGTCACTCATGAGCATGGCGGTCTTGCCGTCCACGGTCCTCTTGATGGACACCCACCCCCCAAAGCCAAATGCAATGGGCACGGGTTCTCCCTTTACCTTCACTTTAAGGTCATTGCGGGGAAGGGGAGTGGTGTGGGTAACCTCCGCCTCTTTGTAGGTGCCTTTCTTGCCCATGGTAGTTTCTATGGCCTTTATCTCGGCGGGGGTGAGCGGGGGCGTTTTCCCTTTCTCCGGGGCGGCCTTTAGCTCTGGCAGCCCCAGAAAAGAGGCTGCTCCCATCAATGCGGTGGCCTTCAGGGCCTGGCGGCGGTTTACTGTCTTTTTGCTCATGAATGTCTGGTAACTTGGGTTACAGATTCTGGATTCCGGTGCCACCTAAGATAAGACGGAAACAGGTCAATTACCTCCCTTCAAAGAAGCGGCCTCAGGAATATAAGTACTGTACGGAACAGGGCAGGAGGACAGACAAGTCTAACCGGTTGATTTACTGAAGATAGAGGAAGCTGCTTACATGCTGCATGGAATGGATCAGCAGGAAAGAACCTAACCTCAACTCGCATCTATCTCTAAAGAAAATATGGTGGGCAACGGGGCTTCCTTGCCAGGGAAAAGGAGTAGGCGCGTTGCTCCACTGGTTGGCTATTCCTTGTTTTGGGGCTGTTCTGGCGTAAACGGCTTTAAAACTGGCAAGCCCTATGGAGAGTTACCATAGGGCTTGCCTGTTTCATTATCCAAGAGAAAGGTTAGTTCATTCTACTGATCTTCTCCTTTGCCATTTCCATTGCCTGAAGCATAATTCCCACTTCCTGCTGGGCAATCTCCTGCCTGATCAGGCTTTTCTGCAGGCGCTTGTTCATTTCGTTCAGTTCTCTCTCTTTGGCCGCCAGAACTAATTCCTGCCGTGCCAGGCTTTTTTGGAGCTTCTGGTTCAAGTCAGTCAGTTCATTGGTTTTGGCCGACCAGGCCGCTTCCAGCGCGTTTTTTTCTTTTTCTCTTTTAGTGATTTTGGCCTGGAGCTTACCGGACACAAGGGCCATCCGCTTGGCTTCCTCTTTAGAGTAAACTACCACATCCTCGGCGTACTCCACTTCAGACTGCATGTTCTCCCGGTAGAGGTTGTAAGCAAATTGCTGTAATAACCCGGCGCTACGGTTCCACTCTTTGGGGGTGTTCTGCTGGCTTAGGTTCTGGCCACCCGTTTGGAGAGACCACCACACCAGGGTACTGTCTGGGCCGCCCTCCACTTTAGAGACAATGGTGATAGGGCTGCTGCTTATTGTTTCTATCTTGCCCTGTTTAACGGTGTAAATTCCCTTAGGCGAGTTTGCTTTGGTAAAAGGCCAGAAAGAGAAGCCGTTTACCGGTTTTTTTGCCTGGTTTTTCAGGTAGGTTTTCCAGGCACGCTCTACCACCGCACGGTCTACCTGGAGGGTAATGCGCTGCCCCTTGTGGCTGATGCCGTTGACAACCACCTCGGCTTCTTGTATGCCAGGGCCCTGCGCCCAGGCAGAAGGTGCTTTTCCCCATAATACTAATAATACTATTACTGACATTAACAGAGTAGAAGTTTTACGCATATAGGAATCTTTCATTGTTGGTGAATTTAAATATACAAGTTTAATGGATATCTAAACACATTTTCAATATTTCTTTTGTGTTAATAATTGCACTATATTAACATAGCAAAACTTAATTGTATTTACTCTGGCTCACCCGCCAAACGGGCGCGCTATCCTCCCCTCCAAGAGGATGGATAGCGCGCCCGGCGGTTGCCTGGCTGTCACCAGGCTCCTGAACAGAATCAGAAAGGGTGGGAGGTGGGTAACAAGTCAGGCCAGTATAGCCAGGGATGTCCCGCCGTCCTTCAAGCCCACTGTTTGGCTGAAAACGGCAACAACATTCAAAAAGCACGGCTTCTCTGGTGCCCCCAGGGAGGGGGCATTTCTATGAATTGTAACCTCATCTGGCTGCGTTTCTAAGCAGCCGTTTCAGGGTACGCTTCTCCCCTGGAGGACAAAAGCAATGTTTTGGCCCGAACTTCCTGAAAACACCTCAAAAACGGGCCGGCACCTTGATGGTGATTAAGGTGCCTTTTCCGGATTTTGGCGCGGAAACGGTAAGCGTTCCGTTGAGCAGCTTCACCCGGTCCTGGATGGACCGGAGCCCAATCCCTTTCAGGTTAGCCGCCACGTTCTGGATGCCGCGCCCGTTGTCCTTGGCCTGAAGCAGCACCTGCTCTCCTTCCTTGCAGATGGACAGCGTGGCGGCGGTGGCTCCGGAGTGTTTTACGATGTTGTTCACCAGTTCCTGGCTCATCCGGAACAGGGCGATCTCCAGGTAGGGCTCCAGCCTTTGCTCCAGGCCTTCCACCTTGCACTGCAGGAACAGGGCGCTTTCCTCAAACTTACGGCACATGCTCTCCAGGGCCACCTGCAGCCCGAACTCCTGCAGCAGCATGGGCACCAGCTCATGCGATACCCGCCGGGTCTCGTTGATGGCCTCGGTGAGCAGGTCTTCCACAGTCTGGAGCGGTTGGTTTTCCTCTTTGCCGCTTTCCACGTCCTGTTCTTTGGCCCGGCCCAGGTTCAGTTTGGTGGCATACAGAATCTGAGCCACGCCGTTGTGCAACGACTCTGAGATGCGGCGGCGCTCCTCTTCCTGCGCCTCCAGAATGGCCAGCAGCAGGGCTTTCTGCTGCTCCAGTTTAATCTGCAGGTTCTCCTGCTCCAGGCGGTGCACCTCTGAAAGGTCCAGGTCCACGCCCAGCACTTTCTCCACCTGCCCCTGTCCGTTGCGCAGGGCGATGCCTTTTACCTTAAGGAGAAGTTCTCCTTCGCCCACCTTCACCCGGAAGGTGTCCTCCTTCGGCTCCCGGCCCTGGCGGAGGCCCTCCACCATTTTTTGGGCCGTGGCCCGGTCTTCCTCCACCACGTACTCCAAGTAGGTCTCGGGGTGTACCAGGGTCCCGAGGGGCAATCCGAACAGACGGTACATGCCGTCTGACCAGCGGTACGCGCCGGTCTGCAGGTTGTACTCCCAACTGCCCATGCGGGCCACCTCCTCAGACTGACGCAGCAGGGTGAGGTGCTCGGCCACCGATTTCTCGGCTTTCTTCCGCTCGGTGATGTCCTCCACGGAGATAAACAGCCCGTCGTCCAGTTTGGCGGCCAGCCACCGGAACCAACTTTGGGTAGGGGAGAAGTATTCCTCGAAGTCTACCCGGCCGTCCTGCTCCACGGCTTGCACGTAGGCGGCAAATAAACCAATGTCTTTGATGTGCGGGTATTTCTGCAGCATCCGGCACCCAATTACGTCCTCGCCCGCCATTTCCTGGCTTACGGCGTTGAGCCACACGTACTCGAAGTCAACGATGCGGCCGGAGGCGTTGCGGATGCTTTTCACCACCACCATACCCAGCGGTGAGGTGTTGGCGGAGGTTTCCAGCAATTCCTTGCTTTCCTGCAGAGCTTGGGTACGCTCGGCTACCTGCTGCTCCAGCTGGGCATTGAATTCCTGCAGTTGCTCCTCGGCCCTGCGGCGCTCTGTGATGTCCACGGCCATGCCCACAATGAAGCGGCGCCCGTCTTTGAGCGTGCCCGGCGAGGAGGCGCTGAAGCTCCAGTGCCGCACCTCGCTGCGGAGGGTGCGGACCGGGAAATCAATGTCCACGGTGCGCCTGTGGCCCGTGAACAGGTGCTGCATATGGCTGCGCACTTTATCGGCCCCCTCGCCGTAGGCTTGGGTGAGCCAGTGGTCAAAGGTGGGCACCTCCTCCTGCCGATAGCCGGTCAGCTCGGTCCAGGAGTGGCTTATCTGCAGCACCTCCCCGTCCTCGGCGTGCATGATCACCGGGATGGGGGCATCCTCTATGGCTCTGCGGAACTGCTCCTCTGAGTCGGCCAGGGCCCTTTCCGCCTGGGCTCTCTCCACGGCCGCCCAGGTGCGCTCTACCGTTTCCTCCAGCAGCATACGCTCATGGTAGGTCCAGGGGCGGGGCGTGGTCATGGAAGCCGCGAGCGCCCAAATGACCTGGCTCTCGCCCTTCCGGAGCGGAACGACCAATATGGCCCGCAGCTGTAACCCGGCCAGCAGCTCTTTCTCAGAGTCAGAGAAGCTCGGATCGTGGGCCGCGTCCTCAATGACCATGGGTTGCGTCACGAGCTGGCGCATCGTCTCGGGATAATCTGATAGTTGGAAGACGCCGGACATGGAAGAAAGACCCGGGCGAATATGCTCCGGACCGACGGTGGAGATTCCTTTCTGCTCGAAGACCTCGCTGATCCAGCAGCGGTCAAGGCGCAGGTGCCCGGCAAGCATTCTGACGGCCTGGTCTTTGATGGATGCCGCATCAGGTAGGGCCCGCAGCGTATCGCTGAGCCTGAGCAGAAAGGCTTGCCGCTCCTCGCTCTCGCGCAGGGCGTCCTCGGCACGGGCCCGTTCCACCGCCGCCCAAGTGCGCTCGGCGGTTTCCACTGCCAGCTGTACGTCTACCCCGGTCCAGGTCCGGTGGATGGATTGCACTAGGCAGAGGATGCCGGTCGCTTTCCCGTTCTTTACTACTGGCACGTCCAAAAAGGAGACCACCTGCCATTGAAGGCACAGTTCGTGCAGGGGCTCATCCAACAGATCGGTGGCATTGGTGTCGTGCACCACTAAGGGCACGCCGCCCTCCACGGCTTTCCTGAAAAGGGCGAAGCTGCTCAAGGGGTAACTCCCGGCCACGGAGGGCAGACCATCCCGGCGGGCATCGCGCCTGATGAAGGCCTGGTCTCCTTCTATGGTGCAGTAATAACAGCGGTCAGCACCGAAGTGCTCCATGGCCAGGCGGGTAACTTCCTCCTCTATCTGGATGGGGTCACCGGTGGAGCGAAGGATCTCATTCAATTTGAGCAGATATTTCTGCTGCTGCTCCCGTTGCTTGCGTTCAGTGATTTCATTGAACAGAATGGCCACGTGGTGTCCCTGCGGAGCATCCATGCGGAAGGCATACACATCATAGTGAAATCCCAGGGCTTTGGCGGGGGCATTGAAGCGCTCTGGGGTGCCCGTTTTGGCGATTCTGCCGTAGATTTCAAACCAGTGCTCCTCATGGGCCGGCGCCAACTCTTTCATGGTGCGCCCAATGGCGTTCTCCAACCCCGTTTGCTTCACAAAAGAGGCGTTCGCTTCCAGGAACCGGTAGTCATAGGGTGCTCCCGCTTCATCAAAGAGTACTTCAATGATGCAAAAGCCCTCATCTATGGAGTTGAACAATGAAAGGTATTTTTCTTCGCTTTTCCGCAAGGCCTCCGCGGTTTGTTTCAATTCTGTGATATCTGTGATGACTGCCACCGATCCTTTGATGGTTCCAGCCTGGTCTTTCACCGGCGCAGCAGCCACTCGGGTCCAGATTTGGGTTCCTTCTTGCGGGTGGTAGCGCATTTCTAAGCCAGGCACCACATATTCTCCCCGCAAGGCACGGGCACCAGGGTAGTCAGCCCGCCCCACCAGCGTGCCGTCTGCCTGGTGGGCCTCCCAACGGTTGGCATGGCGTTCATCCTGCGAAGGCATGATGTTGTTAGGCAGGTAGTAACGCATTTCCTCGTTTGACAAGAGCATCTGCCCTTTGGTGTCCATAAACCCGATACCCACGGGCAAGGCGCTGAAAATGGCGTTGAGTTGCGCTTCCCGCTGACGCAGGGCTTCCTCGGCTTTGGCTTTTTCTACTGCCACCCAGGTACGCTCAGTAACTTCTTCTATTAACTGAATCTCACTATCCGTCCAGACTCTTGGAGTAGCCGATACGGCAACGATCACCCAATGTGGATTGTTCTCGCCCTTGCGCAGGGTAGCGGCGACTAGTGCACCCAAGCCAAGAGCACCCATGTTACTCCGGTCCGTGCTGGACAGGCTTTCCGTCTTTGAGGAGTCGTCAATCACCAGCGTCCGGTCAAACACTACATGAAAGGCTTCGGGAAAGTCGGAGAGGCGAATACCGCCTTCCGGCAGTGGCGGCACCCGGTCGTTTCCTACCTGATGCGTGATGTCAGCGCGGTCTGCATCCAATTGGTAAAATGCAATGTAGCAGCGGTCTAGCCCTAACTGCTCAGAGAGAATTTGGAGCGAACGCTTTGCCACGGCGTCTGCGTTTGGTTCTGCCCGCAAGGCATCAGAAAATTCTAAAAGGAATTCCTGTTGTTGCTCCCGTTGCTTGCGTTCAGTGATGTCTTTGAACAGGACAGCCAGACGGTCGCCACCTGAGGCCAGCGGAAACGCATAAAGTTCCAGCACACGACGCGTTGTGAGAAATTCACGTTCGAAACGGAGCGGCTCGCGGGTGCGCAACACCTGGTCATAAATGGCTAACCATTCCTCCGATTCCCCGCGTGCGACCTGCCGGAGAGTTTTACCCACTACGTCTGGCACACCGGACTGCGTGGCAAACGCCGGGTTGGCCTCAAGGTAACGGAAGTCCAGCGGTTCCGTTGACACCCGTTCAATGAGGCAAAAGCCTTCATCAATGGATTGGAAAAGGGAGCGGTATTTTTCTTCGCTTTTCCGCAGGGCCTCCTCGGCACGGATGCGCTCAACAGCCATCCAAACCCGCTCCGCTGTCTCGCGGATTAACTCCATTTCCAGGTCGGTCCAGGGGTGCGGGTGCATGTCATGAACGGCAAGAATGGCAACCAGCTTCCCACCCCGGAGCAAGGGAATGCCGGCACCCGCCCAGATTTGGTAGGTGCGGTAGGCTTCCTGCTCTGCGGCAGTGGGCCGTGGATCTTCCCACAAGTCGCCGATTCTGAAGGGGCGGCCAGCTTCAAAATCCTCGGCCACGAAGGTTCCGAAATCGTCGATCCGGTACTTTAACTCCAACAGCGGCAGACCATCGGCGTAGCCCACCCCATCCGCACTGTAATACTCGCCACTGCTGTCGCACTCGTGGTACTGCGCACGGCTCACGCCAAGATGCTTGCCCAGCAACTGCATGGCCGCCGTTTTTATGTCGTTGGGTTGTTCTAGCCTTTGCAGGATATCACTAAGCTTCAGCAAAAATTCCTGTTGTTGTTCCCGTTTTTTGCGTTCAGTGATGTCGTTGAAGACTACAGCAATAAACGGACTGCCTGCCTCGCCGATACGCGAATAGTGATAGGTAAACCAGCGATCCAGATCTGCGGAATAGTTTTCGCCACGCAAAGGCTTGCCTGTCTGGTAAACCTGGGTTAAGGCATCGAGCCAGTGTTGTTCCAGACGGGGAAGAATTTCACTTACCTTCTTGCCAGGCACATCCTTCATTCCGGAGATCTGTTCGAAAGCTTTGTTAACCTCAAGGTAAATCACATCAGTAACGTTTCCATTTTCATCTGTAACCACCTCCTGTATGGCGAATCCTTCATCTATGGAATTAAAAAGTGCCTGGTATTTATCGGTTGCTTTCTGGGCTATTTCATTTTTCAGGCCAATAATTTCCTGTTCATTTTTCTTCCGTTCGGTGATGTCCAGGGCGGTTGCCACCAGGCCGTCGTTGAGCTTTACGGCCATGAACTGAAACCAATGGTCAGTGCCTTTTATGGGGACCTGTACTTCGGTGTTCAGGGTATTGCCGGTTTCTACCACCTCTGCGTACAGCCTGAATATGTCGGTGTCCTTTATGCCAGGATATGCTTCTGAATATTTCTGCCCCCGGCGCTCTTGCAGAGCGTATTGGCGGGCTACCCGGTTTTCCAGCTGGAACTCAAAATCTACAATTTTGCCGTTCTGGTCACGTACGGCTTTATGATAGGCAATGGGGTTCAACGACACATCAAACACCGTTTGTACCAGTTCTTTGCTTTTCCTTAGCTCCTCTTCGGCTTTTTTGCGCTCCGTGATATTGGAGGTAGTGGTAGCCACGCCATCGTTCAGTTTCACCACAGATTGGAAAAACCAGCCGTTAAACTGCTCGTGCATATAGTGCCGCTCAGACTGCTCAGGCTGGCCGGTTTCCATCACCCGTTTGAAGGTGTCAAAAATTCCCGTTTCCCGCACCCCGGGGTTAGCTTGCAGCAAACTCTGCCCGATGACGTTGCCGTAACATTTTTCAGAGGTATGATTGTTTAACACCCATTTAAAGTCAACGATCTCGCCACTTTCATCCCGTACGGCTTCAAACACCTGAATCATGTCCTGGGAGCTATCCAGGGTGGCCTGCAGCAATTGCTGGTTCTGCTTTAGTTCTTCCTCTGCTTTTTTCAGTTGGGCCGTGTCACGGGTGATGGCCTGTACCGTTTCCCGGCACAAGAGGAGCTCGGTCTGGTCCTCCACCTTCACCAGCAGGTACTGGAGTTCCTGGTGGCCGTTGAACCCAGGCGTGAGGTGCAGGCGCAGGAACTTTTGTCCTGCGTTTGTGGTGCCGTTGGTGCAGGGAAATTCACTGTGGAGTTGCATGGACAACTGGTGCGGCTCTTTGCCGGAGAGCACCTGCCGGAAGGCATCTTCCACTTTTGTGGGGGAAAAAACATACTGCTCCAGGTTGCCTGGCAAGGTTTCCCCGAACAGGTTTTTGCCCACCCACTCTTCCCGGCCAGACCGGGAAGCCCGCAGGAAGGCATCTGAGGCAGTTAGTACCTCCAACTCCGGAGACAGCACCAGGTATAGGTCTGGAACGGTCTCAAATGCTTTCAACACTTCCAAAGGCACTAAGGCGGCAGGCTTCATATTCAAGTCTGGAACTTATTACATAAACAAAGGAACATAATTCTTTAAGCCGATATTCCTCCGTTGGTTGACGAACAAATACGGTATTTTAGGAGGAAAACACGTTCTCGGGGGCAACGAGATTAGTTTTCAAAAATCCTGGGTTCAGGTCCTGCCCTCAAGTTCTGAAAAAAGAGTCCAAAAACACAGGCCGGAAAGGGAACGGGATGACAGAAACAAGTACTTGTACGATTTGTAACAGGACCGAAGCTAGGTAAGAATGCATTGGGTAATACCCTTCATGAGTAACCAGCAGAGGAGTAGGGGCCTGGCCCTAAACGTGAGGTGGCTATGCAAGGCAGGCTATTCCTTAGGCAGGAATTTGAGCAATTGCTGTACCATTGTCTCGGCGGTTTTGCCGTAGTCCTGCTCGTATTTCTCAAACAGTTCCTCCCGACTGGTTTCCACGCCTTTCGCCTGTTTTTCCCACAGAACCGATAGCGTAGCATAGGGAGGCAGGATAACCCCGATGGCGTTGAAAAAATTGCTGATGTTGGCAATGACGTGTTGGGCCCCGTCAGAATCGCCGGTGATAACAATACCGCCTACCTTGCCCTCAAGCCTGGAGGGCTTACCGGCCAATACTTCATCGTGGAGCTCGTCTAGCCGTTCAATCACCCGTTGTATTTCAGAGGACTGGTTGTTCCACCAGATGGGGGTGGCAAAGATGAGGATATCGGCTGAAAGCAGTTGACTTAATATGCCTGGCCAGTCATCTCCGGGTCCCATGTTGCTGTAAGTGCCGGGCAGGATGTTGTGTTCCACTAACTTGATGAGGTGGCATTCTACCTGATGCTTGCGGAAGACCCCCGCCAGGAACTCAGATAACGCTTGGGTGTTAGACAGGCCTTCTTTTTTGAGGGTGCCCTGGAGAATGATGGCTTTCATGGCTTGTGGGAAGTTAGGCTTGAAACATAATCTTGCAAAAAGTCTCTGGATAAGAATGTATTATGGGTTTTCCTGCACCAGAAGGGCTTTCCTGCAGTTGCAGGTTCGCTGGAGCAGTTGCCTTCCTTTGCTTTGAAGAGAGGGGGAGGCATGCTGGGTTTCTCTACCCGTTGGGGGGCAGATAGATAATGAACTCCGTGCCTCTCCCAACCTCACTGTTCACTTCTACAGACCCGTTCATGGCATTCAGGTGGCTTTTGACCAGATACAATCCCATGCCTCTGCCTTCTTGTTTGGGGTGGAACCGCTTGTAGAGTTTAAACAGGTTTTTCTCCTCTTTCTGCACATTGAACCCCGTTCCGTTGTCAGAGAACCGGATGGTGGTACCGCGCTCAGGGGCAGAGAAGCACCTGATGTGTATCTCCAGTTGCCGTTGCTCAGCTCTGTACTTGATGGCATTAGAAAGCAGGTTGTAGAAAATGCTGTGCAGGTAGGCCTTGCTTCCTCTTACGCGCAGCCCCTCTTCCATGTCTGTTTGTACCCTTGCCCCAAGGCGGTCTATCTGTTCCTGGAACGAGGTAAGCGCCTGCCCAAAGACATCCCTTAGATCTACCAGTTCCCACGTGAGGTTAGAGGTGCCTTCTCTTATGCTAAGGATGGTGCCCATGTCTCTGACCACCGTGTCTAACTGGTAGATACTCTGCCGGAGGTACGCCAGCGAGGTGTTAAACCGGTCAGAATCCTTGTCCAGGGTAAGCAGGTGGTCTGCCAACCCCATGGCATTTGCCACGGGTGCCCTCAGGTTATGGGAAACCAGGTAAGTGAACTGCTGTAAATCTGCATTCTGCCGGTAGAGGTCCTTGGTGAGTTTAGAGAGTTCCAGTTCAGAGTTTTTCAGGGCGGTGATATCGGTCTGTACAATCACGTACTTGTACCGGTCATTTCCATCTTCCAGAATTGGGCTTATTTCCACGCTGGACCAAAGTTCACCCCCGTGTTTATCGCGGTTAAGGATATCAAACGAAGCCGACTCTCCGCGGAAGAGCTTGTCGCGGATGGGTACGTAACTGGCGGGATCAACAGAAGGGTGGTGCAACAGGTCAAACGCTCTTCTGCCAATGGCCTCCTCTATGCTGTAGCCAAACATCCTGGTGAAGCCTTCGTTCGCCCACTCGGTTACGCCCTCTTCATTGATGATCATTACCCCGTTATTTGTTTTGCTGGCCACCAGGGAGAGCTTTCTGATTTCCTGCTGCGATTTTACCCTCTCGGTGATGTCTACCTGTACGCCTATGTGCCTGATCAACTCGCCCTGTTCATTGAAGACGGGGGTTATCTCTACCTCAAACCATTTCCGCTCACCTGATTTGGTGCAGACCGGTAACTCTTCTTTGAACGGTTTGTTCTGCTCTAATTGGTTAAGTATAAGATCAGTGGTAGGAGCCTGGAGAGCCGGGGCCAGGAAAAGTTCAAAGGGCGTCTTGCCGCGGGCCTCGTTGAAGGAGTAACCGGTATGGGTGGTGAAACTGTCGTTTACCCATTCAATTTGGCCCTGGCTGTCCATCAGCACCACTGAGTTGACCGTCTTGCTTGCCACCAGTGACAGGTTTTCCAGTTCCTGGCTTGCCGTAACCTGCTCTGTGATGTCGTCAAAGAAGATGGAAAGTCCTTCCCCGGATGGGTAGGCTTTTACCTTGAACCATTTGGCAAACCTCTTCAGCTGGAAGGTATAGGTAACGGTCTGGCCCGTTTCCATGGCGTGCAGGCATTGGATATAGGAAGTATGGCCAACTTCCTCCGGGAAGAGTTCCCATATGTTGGCTCCAATGTGCCGGGTTCTGTCAAAGGGCAGCATTTTTTCTGCCTCTCCATTAAGATAAGTGATTCGCCACTGCCTGTCTACCGCCAGAAAACCGTCTGTGATACTTTCCAGGATGGAGTTGAGGTTATGGGCTTGCTGCTGGATGGTGGCATAGGAATCTACCATGGGCGTGATGTCCTTGGAGATGGTCTGCGCACCCACTACCTCGCCGTTCACCGAGACCGGGAACTTGATGGTGTCGTAGAACCTCCGTTCGTTCCGGAGCACCATGTCTACGGTATTCCTCTGCGGGGTGCCGCTTAAGGCGTCTTGCAAAGATTTTTGGGCGGCAACTGCCAGGTCCTTGGGGAAAAAGGAAGCGGTAGAGCGGTTTACTGCCTCTTCTCTGGTAATGCCCCACTTTTCACAGAAGGCCTTGTTTACTTCCAGCAAAAGCCCGTCGGTACTTTCCAGGAAGATGACATCTGGGTTATTCTCAAACAGGGCCTTGTAGCGTTGCTCGCTCTCAATAAGCTTCTGCCGGTTAAGTTCAAATTCAGTTAAGTCACGCGCCACGCAGTACATGGTTCCGTCTTCCTCGTCCCAGGAGGCAGACCAGAGAACATAAACTGTTTGGCCGTTTTTATGCAGTAAGCGGTTCTCAAAGCTTTTCTGCCTTGAGCCTGCGTAAATGGAACGGGAGGTCTCCTCTGTGATAGCAATGTCTTCCGGATGGACCAAGTCCAGGTAGTGGCGGCCCACCATCTCGCTGCTCTGGTATCCCAGCAGGTCATAGCACGCCTCGCTGGTATACGTATAGAACCCCTCGCCATTGAAAGCACAGATCATGTCCAGAGAAACCCGAGCCAGCTTTTCCCATTTCATCGGGTGATTCACTGGCGATTGACCAGCTTCCAAATCCTTTGCAGACATACTTTTATATTTTATCCTATAAAGGTACAACAAATATAAAAGGCCTGTGTTGCCAGGAAGCTGATAGAAGAAAGGAGAAGGTGCCCGAGATCACTAGATTCTAGACCCGGCAGGTGGTAGGAAAAAGTAGTACAGGAGGATTTTTTTCAACAAAGAGCAGGGGATACTAGCCCTCCTTGTTTTTCCTGCGGCTCCCTTTAATGTGAGCATCGCTCTATACGCCTGGCAACGGTGAATGGATGAATACTTGCCGGGGATCAGGAGAACCTTACGCTAAAGGAAAGAAATCTGGTGGCGCGGATTTTCCCTTTTACAGGCCGATTACTGAATGGCAAGATAAACTTAGGTGAACCTCAAGGCCAAAGCGGTAATGCCCCTGGCTTAGAGGGTAAAATTACTTTGGAAAACCTTTTATTGCTTTTACAGCCGTTTGGCTCTGGCAATGCCCGTTAAGGTCAGGTAAAGTAAGGGTGGTTCGGCCAGAACGCTGATCTTCAGCATTCCTTCCTCTGAGAGGCTGCGGTATTCTGGCAGCATTTTCTCCTGTACCTGGCCCAGGGCATCGCTTACCTTAGAAGATTCCACCGGGAAGTCCTCGGGTTTCTCCATCCACCCAACGTTGCCATACATCTCCCGCAAAATATCATCCATCATATCCATTTGGTGCAGAACTCTTCCTGTTTTAAAGTTAAAAGGGAGCCTTCTGAGAAGAAACAAAACCGGGACTCAATTGTTAGGGCTTTCCTGCGGATAAAAACAAATACTTTACCGCCAGCGCCCGTTGGTTTTCTGCAGTTTCTGAGGTTTGCTCCTTCTTTCAGGACTTCCTGCTTCTCTAAGCAAATATCCATCCAAAACCGTCCTGAAAAATAGATACTTACTGCCTGAAGCCCTGGTGCTCTGCTAAACCTTGCTAGGTCGATCAGCTTTGTGGCTTTGGCAAGCCAGCAGTTGGAAAAACAGGTGTTTTCTGAAAAGGAGGCTGAAATCAAATGCTGCTGAAAAGATGGTGTCTATGAGCAGTAAACGATCTATCAGATTTCATTTCCTCTAAGCCAACATCATTTAAAGTTGAAGCAGGGTTTTACCGGCATTTCTGCTGAGGCACCCCGGTTTTTGGTTCGTTTTGCTAAAAACAGGGCAAAAACAAAAGCCCTGGCTTAGCCGGGGCTTTTGACCACGAACCTGAAAGCAATTCTTTCAGGATTCCGGGGAGAACATGTATTTTCTACCAGAGTTCCCTTACCGATGGATGGTTTTCCGTTTCACGTCTTGCAGGCGGGTAAGGTGCGCCATGTTAGCGGCTCTTGCCTTTGCTTTGTCTGCAATCTCTCCTTTGAAGTTTTCATCAATGGCTAAAAAGAACAAATGAATCCACTGGCCAATGTGCTCTGTAGGAAGAAGCAGGAACGCATACTCTAAAGAATGATGGTGCTGGAACGGTTTAGAATCAAAAAGGGCGGAGCACCAGAAGCTAGCCATCATCCATTCGTCTGAGGCCAGGGTTGCTTCGTTGTAGGTTCTCGGGAACAACGGATTCTGTTTTGCCTTCTTAGAGAAAGCTTTGACCAGCAAGTGAACATCCATATCTGATTTGATGTCACGCTGAGGAAAAGGGAATTGAATCATTGTGAAAGGATATAGGGTGAAAATGTAGAAAGCAGAGTAGCAGGGTGGGGGAACTTTATTCTGCCTTTCTCAGGGTCTAGAATAAAGACGGTGGTTTCAGTAATTCCAGAGCCGTTTCAGTACAGCTCCTTATATATCCGTTGTGTACCAGGATCAGTTGCTAACCGGCACAGGAATGACCGGGAATGACTTGCCTTACAAAAGTAACCTCCGGTAATTTAATGTAGTTCAATTCTTAGATAAGATTTGAATAATTCAGTATTTGTCCTTGCCTGCAGCGGTTTTATACAGATAAGATAAGGGATAATACAAACCCCAAAGCACCAGCTACCTTCGTTTGCCTGCCAGTAAGTTGGCTTACTCATGAAAGCTGATACGCCTGTACAAAGCCTAAAAAGAGGTGGCTCCCGGGAGCAAGAGCAGTATTGTGAGTACGGAGCGTAGCATCCTGCGATATGATTTAGTCCTGGAATTCCACCTTATCCAATACTCAGTGCCTGGTTCCTGCCTTAGCTTGAAGAACATGATAAAGCTAGGAAAGATGCAGTAGGCCTGAGATGATGCCCATCAGGTAGGTAAATGATATTTGTCATGTAACCCGCTGGGAGTCAGAAAGAACATATTGGAATAAGCGCGAGCGCAGCAGAAACCTGCCGCCTTATTTTGGAGGCCAGCTTACAGGAGAGAGTAGGGGCTAAACACTGTTTTAAGGCTGGTTTGGGTAAAAGAGAATGAAAACGGTATTTGTCACCGTATCAGTTTCCCGGGTACTTTTTTAAAATTTTGATGAAAGCGTAACCTGCAGGTACTTGTTATTTCAGGATTTGATTTTATTTTAAAGCTTTCAAAGGCATGTTCCTATCTTACCCAAGAGATATGCCGCTTTTCTCTTAGCTTATATTAGAAGGTGCGCACCAGCGGGTCGCTGCCCTTAGAATTCAATACCTCTTACTGCTGAACCATGCAGGTGTGGCAGGGAATTTAATTGTATAAACTATACTCTATAAATGCTCATTACCCGGATAGTACCCCTAAAGAAAAGTGCCTTTTCTGGTCTGGTAGGAGCCTGCCTGGCGTTGGCCGGTCCCGTTTTGGGGCAAACCACTGCCGTTCCGCTTCAGGATCTTTCCTCGTTTAAAGCGCCCGGCAAAAGCTGGCAGGTAACCGGAAACGTAACCGCCGATCTAACCCAGGACAACAAATTGGTTCCTGGTAACGGAGCCGGCATCCTCCTGAACCTGCCGGGCAAGAAAGCCAAAGGCGAGGACCTGTTCACCAACTTTGAACACGGCGACTTGGACCTGGAACTTGACTACATGATGGCCAGAGGCTCCAACTCCGGTATCTACCTGCAGGGGCGCTACGAACTGCAGCTGCTGGACAACTGGGGCTTTTCTGACCTCACGGCGGGCAGCAACGGCGGCGTGTATGAGCGGTGGGACGACAGCCGCCCCGAAGGCCAGAAAGGCTACGAAGGCTATGCCCCGCGCCAGAACGCGAGCAGAGCCCCGGGGTTATGGCAGCACCTGAAAATCGCTTTCCAGGCCCCACGGTTCGATGCCAGTGGCAAAAAGATTGAAAATGCCCGGCTGTTACGCGTAGAGCTGAACGGTGTTACTATCCACGAGAACCTGGAACTGTTCGGGCCTACCCGAGGGGCCATCAGCAACGACGAGAAAGCCTCCGGGCCTTTGCGTTTCCAGGGAGATCATGGGGCAGTAGCTTTCCGCAACATCAAGGTAAGCCACTACAGCAAGCCTCGTCCTGAACTCAAGAATCTGACTTACCGCATTTACCGGGGCCGGTTTGATAAAGTGCCCAAGTACGACAGCCTGCCGCCCGAAGCGGAAGGTCCGCAGGGACCCTCCAACGTGCTCACCGCCAACCTCAACGAGAAAGCCAAACAGTTTCTGGTACGCTACAACGGAACCCTGGCGGTACAGGAGCCCGGGGAATATGTCTTCAGCTTGAACACCCCCGGCGGAGCGGGCCTGATCAAAGTGAATGGCCAGGAGGTGCTTCCTTTGCGTGCCTGGAACGGAAGAGGCGCTGTTACCTTACCGGCCGGTGAGGTACCTTTTGAGTTGCTCTACTCCAAGTACATGGACTGGCAACAACCATCCCTGGCCTTGCAGGTGGCGGGCCCCGGGGTGCGTGAGTTCCTGATCAGCGAAAAGGAAATGAACCAGACAGAGGCAGATCCTATCCTGGTAGATGCCCGCGAGCGGCCCGTGCTCAGAAGCTTTATTGACCTGCCCGGCAACTTCCGCGTTACCCATGCGGTGTCGGTGGGGAACCCCAGCCAGTTGCATTACACCTATGACCTGGACCATGGCACCCTGGTGCAGCTCTGGCGCGGCGATTTCCTGGACGCTACCCCCATGTGGCACGAGCGCGGCGATGGCTCCTCAAGGGCGTTAGGATCGGTGCAGCGCTTTGGCAAGCCCACGGTTACGCTGGCCAGGCTAGCCTCTGAGCAAGACGCCTGGGCCACGGACACCGCCGGTACTGCTTATCGTCCCAAAGGCTATTCCCTGAGCCCTGCTTCAGAGCCTACCTTCCGGTACCAGATCTACGGTTCCACCGTGCAGGATGCTATTAGAGTGCTGGAGAATGGAAAAGTGCTGCAGCGCGAGATAACCGTGCAGAACCCCGCCCAGAATGTGTACGCCCGGCTGGTGGAAGGTGCTAAAATTGAAGACGCCGGCAAAGGCATGTACTTGGTAGATGACAAGGCCTACTACGTGCGGCTGGATGATGCCGCCAATGCCAAACCCGTGGTGCGGAGCGTGAACGGCCGGCAGGAACTCATCGTTCCGGTGCGCGAAAAGCTGGTGTATTCCATTCTATTCTGATTTCTAAAGAGCCTTACA
Organism: Sabulibacter ruber; assembly: GCF_017355955.1. Lineage (GTDB taxonomy): Bacteria > Bacteroidota > Bacteroidia > Cytophagales > Hymenobacteraceae > Nibribacter > Nibribacter ruber_A. The sequence goes on from NZ_JAFFID010000005.1 coordinate 301,890, forward strand.
GATGAAACAAGCTGGCAAAAAGATATTGCGGAACCTGTTCCTGGCCGGAGCCCTGTTTTCGGCCCCTTTTCTGGGAAATGCGCAGGAATCGCCCATGGAAGAAGACTTTTTCAAGATCCTGCGGATTCCTTCGCCCGAAGGGGCTTTGCTGGAAGTTGGTGGTCTGGCGGTGTTGCCCAACGGTGATCTGGGTATCTCTACCCGCCGGGGCGATGTCTACATCGTAGAAAACCCCACCAGTAACCGGCCGCACTTCCGGAAATTCGCCTCGGGGCTGCACGAGGTACTGGGACTGGCCTACAAAGACGGTGCCCTGTACTGCGCCCAGCGCGGCGAACTCACCAAACTGGTAGATTCAAACCATGACGGCAAAGCCGATGTGTTTGAGACCGTGTACGCCTGGCCTCTGTCTGGGAACTACCATGAATACAGTTTTGGGCCTAAGATTGCCCCAGATGGATCGTTCTTCGTGACCACCAACCTGGGTTTTGCCGATCCGTGGTGGCATGCCGTCAGCATTGTGCCCTGGCGCGGCTGGACCCTGCGGATCACCCCAGACGGCAAGATGCAGCCCTGGGCTACGGGCATGCGCTCCCCGGCCGGTATTGGCATGGTGAACGGCGAAATGTTCTACTCTGAAAACCAAGGCGACTGGGTAGGCTCCGGAGGCGTGTGGCACGTGAAAGAAGGCGCGTTCACTGTGCACCCGGGTGGTTTGCGCTGGACCAACATGCCCAATTCACCGCTCAAAATGCGTATGGAGCAGATTCACGCCAAAATAGATCCCCGCAACGGCAGAGATGCCAAAGGCGATTACGTGAAGCCCGAGAACCGGATCAATGAGCCGGTAGTGACCATGTTTGACCTGAAAAAGCAGTTCCCAGACATGCAGTTGCCAGCCGTTTGGTTGCCGCACGGGGTGTTGGGTATTTCCAACTCAGAAGTACTGCAGATCCCGGAGGGGCATTTCGGGCCGTTTGAGGGGCAGTTGCTGGTGGGTGACCAGGGGCAGAGCAAAATCATGCGCGTGGTGCTGGAAAAAGTAAACGGCGAGTACCAGGGCGTAGCCTTTGATTTCAGAAGCGGTTTCCAGTCTGGGGTGCTGCGCATGGCCTGGGCCAATGACAAATCCTTGTTCGTGGGCGAAACCGCCCGGGGCTGGGGCTCTGCCGGCGATGCCAATGAAGGCTTGCAGCGCCTGGTCTGGAACAACAAGGTTCCGTTTGAGATGAGAACCGTGAAAGCCATGCCCGATGGGTTTGAGGTGGAATTCACCACACCGGTAGAGAGAAAATCTGGGGAGAACCCGGCTTCTTATACGGTGGAGAGCTTTACCTACAAATACCACCCGGTATACGGCAGCCCCACCGTAAATTCCAAAAAACTGCCCGTCAAAGGAGTGAAGCTTTCGGATGACGGTATGAAAGCCCGGGTAGTGGTAGACAACCTGCGCGAGGGATACATCCACCTGCTGCGGCTAGACGGAGTGCGGGCCAAAGAGAACTACTATACCCTGGTGCATCCGGCGGCTTACTACACTTTGAACAGCATTCCTACGGGTCCAAAGCTGGCGCTCTCAGAGATCAATCGAGGAACAACAAACGCCGCCGCAAAAGCATCTACCCCCAAAACCACTCCCAAGGCTGCGGCTTCTGTTAAACCCACCGGGACAAAACCTGCTGCTAAACCAGTAGCCAAAACCGGGGCAACTAAAGCCAAACCCGCTGCCAAAGCCAAGCCCGCCGACGTGGTGCTCACGTTTAATGAGGTGCAGCCCCTGCTGGCCAAGAACACCTGTCTGGCCTGCCACAACATTGACAAGCGGCAGGTAGGACCACCGTTCAAGGAAGTGGCCCGGCGCAATTACTCTAACCAACGCATTGTAGAGTTGATCCATAACCCCAAACCAGAGAACTGGCCTAATTACGCTACGCCTATGCCGCCTATGCCGCAGGTGCCCAAAAGCGAAGCCCTCAAAATAGCCGCCTGGATCAACTCTTTAAATTAAAGTATTACCCAACGTAAAAGGGCGCTGGTCTTCATGACCCAAGCCTTCTGCTTATTCAAAGACCTTTATGAAATTCCAACCCTCTTTCACCAGGAAACTCGCTTTCGGCGCGGCCGCGCTTACCTTTTTCTCAATTACCGAATCCCAGGCTCAGGAGGTGCCCAAGCCTCCTAAAATGGTACCCGAAATGACCGAGTTCTGGGAGCCCGAGCCCCGGAAAGTAACCCCGGGTGTAAACAACTCGGCTCCCTCAGATGCCATTGTGCTGTTCAACGGAAAAGACCTCTCTGAATGGAAAGCGAAGGGCGATGGCTCAGACGCCAAGTGGCAGGTGAAAGACGGGGCGTTTACCGTGGGCAAAGGAGACATCTCTACCAAACGGCAGTTCAATGATTTCCAGCTGCACATTGAGTGGAGCGCCCCAGACGAGGTGAAAGGCACCAGCCAGGGCCGGGGCAACAGCGGCATTTTCCTGCAGGACCGCTACGAGGTGCAGGTGCTGGATTCTTACAACAACCGCACCTACTCCAACGGGCAGGCGGGGAGTATCTACAAACAGCACCGTCCGTTGGTGAACGCCATGAACAAACCCACCGAGTGGAACGTGTACGACATCATTTACACCGCCCCGCGCTTCAAGGAAGATGGCACGCTCTTTTCACCGGCAAGGGTAACGGTACTCCACAACGGAGTTCTGGTGCAGAACAACACAGAGATCAAAGGCCCTACGGAGTACATCGGGTTGCCCGAGTATAAGCCGCACGGCAAAGCTTCCATCACGCTCCAGGACCACGGCAATCCGGTAAGCTTCCGCAATGTCTGGATCAGGGAATTGTAATAAGCGGAGGCTTCAATGATGGCACATCTGCCTTGAGTTCAGGAAGGGGTACTCCCGTTTTTGGCCTGATTAAAACAAAACAGGCCAGAAACGGGAGTTGCTGTGTTGGTATCGCAAGCTGCCTGCTTCCCCTCAGAGTGAACTTTCTGTGCTCAGCTTTTAACCGGAAATCGTTGCCCGCACGTGTTCCGGGGCGATAAGCCGGAGAAAGCATTTTGCGTTTTTGGCATTCTTTGGCAAAAAGAAGCCTTAAACGGAGAAAAATATTCTGAAAAGTGATAGATGTTAGTAAATTTAGCAATACCTGTAGTCTGTTTCTTCTTTAACCGGGCTTAACGCCTGTATTATAATGAAATCATCCGTCAAGTCCTTGCTGATTTTAGGCAAGCCCTTCTTTACCCTAATACGCTTATTATGCACCAAAACGCCTGTTTCTACCGGGCAGAACCTAAGTTGGCTAATGGCTTGTCTGCTGGGCTTTCTGCTTTTCTCCTGCGGGAACAAGCGGGAGGGCGATCCAAGAATCCTGGTCTTCAGTAAAACGAGTGGGTACCACCATGCCTCCATCGCAGATGGCAACCGGGCCATTGTAGAGCTTGGGAAAAAGAATGGTTTTGCCGTGGACACCACCACCAATGCCGAGTATTTCCAGGAGGACTCTCTTAAGAAATACGCCGCCGTTGTTTTCATGAGCACCACCGGAGATGTCCTGAACCATTACCAGGAGGCCGACTTTGAGCGCTACATCCAGGCGGGCGGCGGCTTTGTGGGTGTTCACTCCGCCACCGATACCGAGTATGGCTGGGGTTGGTACGGTAGATTGGTGGGCGCTTATTTCGCCAGTCACCCAGACCAGCAAGAAGCCATTGTGCGGGTAACGGATGAAAAGCACCCGGCCACCGAGGGCCTGCCCAAAGAGTGGAAACGGAAAGACGAGTGGTACAACTTCAAAAACCTGAGCAAGGATGTAAAAGTGCTGCTTACCCTGGACGAGAAAACCTACAAAGGCGGCACCAACGGAGCCAATCACCCTGCGGCCTGGTACCATGAGTTTGAGGGTGGCCGGGCGTTCTACACTGCTCTGGGCCATACCGAAGAATCATACAAAGACGATCTTTTCCTGCAGCATCTGTTAAAAGGCATTGAGTATGCCATGGGGGATAACGAGGAACTGGACTATGAAAAAGTAACCGCGCTACGGGTGCCGGAAGAAAACCGGTTTGTGAAAACGGTGCTTACCCAAGGTAAGTTTACGGAGCCCACAGAGATGACCATCCTGCCTAACCTGGATGTTCTGGTAGCCCAGCGCCGGGGTGAACTGATGCTGTACAACCAAAGCAACGGATCGTTGCAGCAGGCAGGCTTCCTGGATGTGTACCATACCTCCAGTTCTGATGCCAATGCCGAGGAAGGTCTGATGGGCTTGGCCAAGGATCCTGACTTTGAGAAGAACAACTTCATCTATCTGTACTACAGCCCGGCCGACACGTCGGTGAACCGGCTTTCCCGCTTTGTCTTCCAGAACGGCAAATTAGACATGGCCTCTGAGAAGATCATCCTGCAGCTGTATTCTCAGCGCCAGATCTGTTGCCACACGGGTGGCTCCATTGCCTTCGGGCCAGATAAACTTCTGTATCTGTCTACCGGTGACAACAGCACGCCTTTTGATGAAAAAGGCCAGACCTATACCAACCAGGGGTACGCGCCTTTGGATGACCGTCCGGGCCACTTGCAGTATGACGCCCGAAGAACATCCGGCAACACCAATGATCTGCGCGGAAAGGTGATCAGAATCAAAGTAAACGAGGATGGGTCTTATGACATACCCAAAGGCAATCTTTTCCCTAAAAACCAGGCGAAAACCAGACCCGAGATCTATACCATGGGGCACCGCAACCCGTACCGGATTTCGGTGGACCAGAAAACAGGCTTCCTGTATTGGGGCGAAGTAGGGCCCGATGCCAAAACCGATAGCTTAGCCACCAGAGGACCCAAAGGATACGATGAAGTGAACCAGGCCCGTAAAGCCGGTAATTACGGCTGGCCGCTTTTCGTAGCGAATAACTATCCTTATCACCGGTATAACTATGGTACTGGGGTTTCTGGTGAAACCTTTAATCCTGCCAGGCCGGTGAATGACTCACGCAATAACACGGGTATTGTGAATTTGCCACCGGCTCAACCCGCCTTTATCTGGTACCCGTATGACGCTTCCCCAGAGTTTCCGCAGGTGGGTACGGGCGGCCGTAATGCCATGGCTGGTCCTGTCTACTACACCGATATGTTCCCGGAAAAGACCCGGTATGCCCAATACTATCATGGCAAGCTCTTTATCTATGACTGGATCAGGGACTGGATCAAAGTAGTGACCATGAAAGAAAACGGCGACTTTGATAAAATGGAGCCATTTATGGAAAATGAAAAGTTTGCCGCCATCATGGACATGGAAGTAGGGCCTGACGGGAAACTCTATATCCTGGAATACGGAAAAGGGTGGTTTACCGGAAACCCAGATGCTGCCCTTTCCAGAGTGGATTACCTATCCGGGAACCGGCCTCCTAAAATCACGAACCTATCGGTAGACCGCCAAAGCGGTATGCTTCCGTTCACCGTGACCGCTACCGTAGAAGTGGCAGACCCGGAGAAAGATAATTTAAGATACCTCTGGACCATTAACGGGCTTAAGAAGCTGACGGATACCCCGCAACTGGAGCATACGTTCACTAGGGCCGGAGATTATGACATACAGGTAGAAGTGACCGATGTAGAAAAGGCAACCTCCGGAACCAGGACCGTAACCGTGTACGCCGGTAATGAGCAGCCTGATGTGGTGGTGGCTTTGCCGGGCAACCGAAGCTTCTATTTTGAGGGAACCCCTATCAAATACCAGGTGCACGTAGTTACGCCGGGCGGTCAGGTGAAGCCACAAAACCTATTCGTGTCTGCTGAATATGTAGAAGGAAAAGACTTAGCCGGAGCCTCCATGGGGCACCAGGTAGCCTCCGCTACGTTGGTGGGCAGAACGCTCATGGAAAACTCAGATTGCAAAGGCTGCCATAAAATAGACGAGAAGTCTATAGGGCCGGCTTACGTAGACGTGTCTAAACGATACCTCAAAGATCCTAAGGCCACGTCGCATCTTACCAACAAGATCATCAAAGGCGGCGGCGGCGTGTGGGGAGAGAATGCCATGCCTGCTCACCCAGACATGTCTGAGGCAGATGCCCGGCAGATTGTCTCCTGGATTCTATCGCTGGCCAGCCCAACCAGCACCAAGCCTTCGCTTCCGGCCAAAGGAGAGATTGTGCCCAAGGTAGCCGAGCAGAAGAAAGAGAACACCGTTCTGAAACTCACCGCCACCTATACCCACGAGGGCGGCACGGGGCTCAAGCCTTTGATGGGCTCCAACGCTGTTCAACTAAGAAGCAACCGGGTAGATGTTTCTGACTTCAAGCAGGTAAAGGGTTTTGCCAGCAGAGATTCCTCAGGCAGCAAGTACCTGGTGTTTCCTACCAGTGAAGGCTGGATCAAAGAGACGCTGGATTTGACAGACATTGCTTCTATTGATCTGGTAGCGGTGAACAGCGGTTACCTGGGCACTTATGCCGTGGAAGTGAGAATTGGGCAGGTAAACGGCCAGAAAATAGGAAGCGGACGCATGGCCTTCGGGATAAAAGGGCAAATCGTGAGCACTTCTATTCCTATCCGGGTTCCTCTCAATTTGCGCACCACCGATGTGTACATCATCTGTAAAGAAGTAAAGGCCGGCGGAAATAACAGGCCGCTTTTGAAGACGGTCATTTTTACCCCACAGGGTAGAAACATCTGATCTTAACCGGGCTTCAACAAACCAAAAGATACCCATTATTCCTATTTCAATAAGTAAACACAAACCAGGAAAAAATGACAAACCAGAAACTCAGGCTGGGGATGATAGGTGGAGGGCAGGGAGCCTTTATCGGAGCCGTTCACCGCATTGCCGCCCGCATAGACGGAGAGTACGAATTAGTATGTGGTGCTTTCAGCAGCAACCCAGAGAAATCAAAAGCCAGCGGCGAACTGCTGGGCCTTTCCCCCGAGAGAGTCTATGGTTCCTATCAGGAGCTTTACGAGAAAGAAAAGCAACTCCCCGAGGACCAGCGCGTGCAGGTCATCAGCATTGTGACCCCCAATCACGTGCACTTTGAGCCCACCAAGCTGGCGCTGGAAAGCGGCTTCCACGTGATCCTGGACAAGCCCATGACCTTCTCTTTGGCCGAGGCGCTGGAACTGCGCGAAGTGGTGCAACGCACGGGCAACCTGTTCTGCCTTACGCACACCTACACCGGCTACCCCATGGTGAAAGAAGCCAAACAACTGGTGGCCTCTGGTAAGCTGGGCAAAATCAGGAAAGTGTACGTGGAGTATCCGCAGGGCTGGTTGAGCACTTTTGAGGAAGGTGGAGACAACAAACAAGCCGCGTGGCGCACCGATCCGAACCAAAGCGGGATAGCCGGTGCCATGGGAGACATTGGTACGCACGCCTTTAACTTGGCCGAGTACGTGTCTGGCCTGGAAGTAACCCAGATCTGCGCCGACATCAACACCGTGGTGGAAGGCCGCCTGCTGGACGATGACGGCGCCGCCCTGCTCAAATTCAACAACGGGGCCAGTGGCGTGCTGTTTGCTACCCAGATTGCGGCCGGTGAGGAAAACAACGTCAGAATCAGGGTCTATGGCGAGCACGGCGGCCTGGAGTGGCAGCAAGACATCGCCAATACCTTATTGGTGAAATGGCTGGACCGCCCCGCCGAGATTGTGCGCACCGGCAGCGGCTACGTGGGTTCCTATGCCAAACACAACAGCCGTACGCCCGGCGGTCACCCCGAGGGGTACCTGGAGGCCTTTGCCAACCTGTACCGCAACTTCGCTTTGACCATCAAGGCCAGACTGCAGGGCCAGGAGCCGCAGCCCGAGTGGCTAGATTTCCCCGGCATAGAAGAAGGGGTGCGCGGCATGGCCTTCATTGAAAACGTGATTGCCGCCGGCCAATCAGAAACCAAGTGGAACCAATTCACCATCTAGCATAAACTATGACTACCATAAAAGGACCCGCCATTTTCCTGGCCCAGTTTCTGGGAGATCAGCCGCCGTTCAATGATTTAAATTCTATTTGCCAGTGGGCCAAAAGCCTGGGATTTATAGGCATTCAGATTCCTACCTGGGCTACCAGCTACTTTGACCTGCAGAAAGCCGCCGAAAGCAAAACCTACGCCGATGAAATCAAAGGCCTGGTGGAAAGCCACGGCTTGCAGATCACCGAGCTTTCTACCCACCTGCAAGGGCAATTGGTGGCCGTGAACCCGGCCTATGACCAATTGTTTGACGGCTTCGCGCCCGAGGCGTACCGCAACAACCCCAAAGCCCGCACCGAGTGGGCCGTGCAACAACTCACGTATGCCGCGCAGGCATCCCGAAACCTGGGCTTAAACGCCAGTGCTTCGTTCAGCGGGGCTTTGCTGTGGCACACCGTATATCCCTGGCCGCAACGCCCTGCCGGTCTGGTAGAGGCGGGTTTCACTGAACTGGCCAAACGCTGGACACCTATCCTGGATATCTATGACGAGCATGGCGTGGACCTTTGCTATGAGATTCACCCCGGCGAAGACCTGCACGACGGTATTTCCTATGAGATGTTCCTGGAGAAGGTGAACAACCACCCGCGCGCGTGTCTGCTGTATGATCCATCGCACTTTGTGTTGCAGTGCCTGGATTACCTGGCCTACATTGATCACTACCATGAGCGCATCAAGATGTTCCATGTGAAGGATGCCGAGTTCAACCCCACCGGCAAACAGGGCGTGTACGGGGGCTACCAGAGCTGGATCAACCGGGCAGGCCGTTTCCGTTCCCTGGGCGATGGACAGGTAGATTTCAAGGCTGTTTTCAGTAAACTGGCCGCTTACGATTTCAAAGGCTGGGCCGTGATGGAGTGGGAGTGCGCCATCAAACACCCCGAAGACGGAGCCCGCGAAGGTGCTATCTTCATCAAGGACCACATCATCCGGGTTACCGAGAAAGCCTTTGATGATTTCGCCGCCTCTGGAATTGATGAGGCTTTAAACAAGCAGATTCTGGGCTTGTCATAGCCCAACGTGCATCGCGGCCACCGCGGAAATTGCACCACCTAAATTGGCTTTTTACCTGAATCTGAGATCAGGTTCAGATAGTGTTTGCTTAAAAGATGATGGAGTTGCTTTCTGGAACTGCCGGTGCAGGACCAGAAAGCAATTTCCTGTTGCCTGTCTATTCTTCACGCGTCTAACCATCCAACAAACAAAGCCTTATGCAAAACATCCAACGTTCAAAGCTCTTTTGGGCAAGCTGTTTAGCCCTTTTGGTGACTTCATTGTCTTTCGGGATCAGGGCCGGTATCCTGAGTCAGTTAGGGGTTGATTTTCAATTGAATGCCTCTCAGTTGAGTACCATCACCGCCACAGCATTCTGGGGTTTTCCCCTGGCCATTGTGGTAGGAGGCTTTGTAGTGGATGCCATTGGCATGAAGCGCCTGTTGGTAGCTGCGTTTGTCCTGCACCTGCTGGGTATTCTGCTCACGATCTTTGCCCAGGGGTATTGGACGTTGTTTCTCTCTACTCTATGCGTGGGCCTGGCAAACGGAACGGTAGAAGCTGCCTGTAACCCTTTAGTGGCCACCCTGTACCCAGACAACAAAACCACCCGCCTTAACTACTTTCACCTGTGGTTCCCCGGTGGGGCAGTGATTGGAACCCTGCTGGTGTTTCTCTTCACCAGCCTGGGCATTAGTTGGCAATTGCAGGTAGCTGTGATGCTCATTCCCACTTTGATTTACGGCTTCCTGTTCTTCAAGCTTGATTTCCCGGTGACCGAACGCGTGGCCTCAGGGTACACCACCGCTGATATGTACAAGGCCGTATTATCACCCTTGTTCATCTTCATGTTCATCTGCATGTTTGGAACAGCCATTACCGAGCTGTTTACCGGCCAATGGATTGATGTGCTCCTGAAAAACGTCACCGACAACGCACTTCTGATCCTGACGCTTACCGCTGGGGTACAGGTATTGGGCCGTGGTTTAGCGGAGCCAGTGGTGCACCGGTTGAGTCCGTCTGGGGTGCTGTGCATTTCGGCCGTTCTATCGGCGCTGGGGCTGTATTTGTTGAGTACCTTAACGGGTAGTTCTATTTTCCTGGCCGCCATCATCTTTGGTTTAGGGGTGACCTATTTCTGGCCTACCATGATCGGGTTCGTGGCCGAGAATATCCCTAAGTCCGGGGCCTTGGGGCTGAACCTGATGGGCGGAGCCGGGATGTTCGCCGTTTCTGTCTACACCATGTTTATGGGTACCTTCTATGATAACATCCTGATCAGCCGTTTGCCCCAGGGCGCAAGCCTGGAGGAGTACATGAAAGCTGCCCCTGGCACCGAAATGGCCACTGCCCTGAACGGTGCCAAGAACCTGGCCGGGCCCGAGGTGCTACAGGCCACCCTGGTCATTCCTATTTTCCTGGCCTTCGCCTTCGGCGGATTGTTTTTCTACATGCGGGGCCGGCGAAACAAAACTCCAAAGAATACCACCTACGCCACCGCCTCCTAAGGCGAGTGCAACTGGCAACTCTCTACAAATCAAACCAATGAATTTCCTGTCCTGATTTGGTGCTGTTTTAGAGAAAACGGCCCCAAATCAGGAATACTGTGAGGTTTCAGGAATACTGGAAACCTCTTTGTCAAGCTCAGATCCACATGTTCAAGTTAACCGGAAAAGTTGCCGTTGTGACGGGCGGCGGAAGCGGCATAGGAAAAGCCATCTCGCAGGTATTTGCCCGGCAGGGAGCCGAGGTGCATATTCTGGAGCTTCAGCAGGAAAACGGCCAGGAAACAGCCTCGGAGATTGAAGCTGCCGGGGGCACTGCCCATGTCCATGCCTGTGATGTGAGCCAACAGGAGCAGGTCAAAACCGTATTCCAGACCATCGGGAAGGTGGACATTCTGGTGAACAACGCCGGCATCGCGCACATTGGCAACGTGGAAACCACCTCTGAGGAGGACCTGGACCGCATTTACCGGGTGAACGTGAAAGGCGCGTACAACTGCCTGCAAGCCGCGGTGGAACAGATGAAAACCCAGGGCAGCGGGGTGATTCTGAACATGGCCTCCATTGCGGCACACGTGGGCCTCTCAGATCGGTTTGCGTATTCCATGAGTAAGGGTGCGGTGTATGCCATGACCTTGTCGGTGGCCAAAGATTACCTGCCGTTCAACATCCGGTGCAACAGCGTTTCGCCGGCGCGGGTGCATACGCCGTTTGTAGATGGGTTCATCTCCAAAAACTACCCCGGCCAGGAACAGGAGATGTTCCAGAAACTCTCCAAAACCCAGCCCATCGGCCGGATGGCCAAACCCGAGGAAGTAGCTGCCTTAGCCCTGTACCTCTGCTCAGACGAGGCCAGTTTCATCACCGGCTGCGACTACCCCATAGACGGCGGTTTCATCAAACTGAACAGCTGACTTGTTTTACGGCCGTTTTCCGGAAATCAGTACCAAAACAGACATCATCTACTTAAACAAAATACATCCCTCTTGTCATCCTGAAAGGTTCTTGTGCCAGACTAGAATAGCCATGATGAACTGCTACTGCCGCTTGTTGCCAGGAATATTTCAGGAGGATAAAGTAAAAAATAATAGAAGTCGGGTTCTCAGAACCTACCCATATTCCAGTTTCATCTTACCCCTAGTACATGAAATTATTCAGATTTGGCGAACCCGGGCAGGAAAAACCGGGCGTGATCCTAAACGATGTTCTATATGACGTTTCTGCCTTCGGCGAAGATTACAACGAGGGTTTCTTCCAGCACGATGGCCTGAACCGGCTGCAAACGTATGTGCGGGAAAACGAAGGAAACCTGCCGCAGGTACCGGAAGGCGTTCGCCTGGGATCGGCTATTGCGCGGCCTTCCAAGATCGTCTGCATCGGGCTGAACTACGCCGACCACGCCCGCGAAACGAACGCCAACATCCCCAGGGAACCCATCATCTTCTTCAAAGCCACTACCGCCCTCTGCGGCCCTAATGACGACGTAATCATTCCCCGGGATGCCGAGAAGCTGGACTGGGAAGTGGAACTGGGCGTGGTGATCGGGAAGAAAGCCAGCTATGTCTCCGAGGCCGAGGCGCTACACTACGTGGCCGGTTACGTGCTGCACAACGACTACAGCGAGCGCGGTTTCCAGCTGGAGCGCGGCGGCCAGTGGGTGAAAGGCAAGAGCAATGATACCTTCGCGCCGGTGGGTCCATTTTTAGCCACGGCGGATGAGTTAAGTGACATCAATAACCTGCGGCTGTGGCTCACGGTGAACGGGGAAACCATGCAGGACGGCTCCACCGCTAACCTCATCTTCAACGTGCCGTTTCTGGTGTCATACCTGAGCCAGTTCATGACATTGCTGCCCGGCGACCTCATCTCCACTGGTACCCCGGCGGGTGTGGGTTTGGGCATGAACCCGCCCGTGTACCTGAAGCCCGGCGACGTGGTGGAACTGGGTATTGAGGGTTTGGGCACCTCGCGGCAGACCGTCAGAGCCTATGCCCAGGATTGACGCCCACCAGCATTTCTGGCAGTACGATCCCGTGCGGGACACCTGGTTCACCGAGGAAATGTCGGTGATTCGGCGTGATTTCCTGCCGCAGCATTTGCAGCCCATTCTGGAGAAGAACGGCTTTGACGGGTGCGTGCTGGTGCAGGCCAACGAGGACAATGACTTTCTGCTGGAGATCGCCGGGAAGCATGATTTTGTGAAAGGCGTAGTGGGCTGGGTAGAGTTTCAGGACGAAAAGGTTGCCGAACAATTGGCTTACCTGAAGCAGTACAAGAAACTGAAAGGATTCCGCTATATCCTGCAGAGCGCCCAAGACAGAGCGTTGATGCTGCAACCGGCGTTCAAGCGGGGCATCGGTGCTTTGCGGGAGTACGGCTACACCTATGACATCCTCATCTACCCGGATCAGTTGAGTCATACGCTGGAGTTCGTGTCCGCTTTCCCGGACCAGCCCTTTGTGATAGATCACCTGGCCAAACCCAATATCAAGGAGGGAAAGGTAGACGAATGGGCGAGGCAGATGAAAGCCTTCCAGAGCCACGAAAACGTCTATTGTAAGATTTCCGGCATGGTCACCGAGGCCGATTGGCGAAACTGGAAAAAAAGCGATTTTAAACCTTACCTGGATGCCGTGGTGGAGACCTTCGGCCCGAAACGGATCCTATACGGTTCTGACTGGCCCGTCTGTCTGGTGGCCGGGGCGTACGAAGAGGTGCTGGGCATTGTGGAAGAGTATTTCACTACGTTCAGCCGAGACGAGCAAGCCTTGTTCTTCGGGGGGAACGCCACGCGTTTCTACGGGTTAAACGCCTGACCAACTCTGAAGCGGGCCAAAAACAAGAAAACTATGGATCTAAGTTTAAGGGATAAAGTCATCCTCGTTTCAGGCGGAGCCAAAGGCATCGGCAAGGGCATCGTGAAAGTGCTGGCGCAGGAGAATGCCGTTCCGGTGATTATTGGAAGGAGCGAGGAAGATAACCTGGAAGTGGTTCGGGAAATAGAACAGGAAGGTGGGAAGGCGTTTCAGGTAGTGGCCGAGCTGAGCAAACCCGAGGAATGCGAGGCGGCGGTGAAAACCGTTATTCGGCAGTTTGGGCGGATTGATGGGTTGGTGAACAATGCCGGCCTCAACGATGGCGTGGGCCTGGAGAAAGGCAGTTACCAGGACTTCATGGCTTCTTTGCACCGCAACCTGGTCCACTATTACCTGCTGGCGCACCACGCCCTGCCCGAGCTCATCAAAGCCAAAGGAGCCATTGTGAACATCTCCTCCAAGGTGGCCGAGACGGGGCAGGGCAACAACTCGGCGTACGCGGCGTCTAACGGCGGGCGCAACGCGCTCACCCGCGAATGGGCGGTGGAACTGCTCCCGTACGGCATCCGGGTGAACGCCATCTCCGTGGCCGAGTGCTGGACCCCGCAGTACGAGAACTGGATCCAGACCTTGCCTAATTCGGAGGAAAAGCTGAAGGAAATCACCTCCCGCATTCCCCTTGGGCAGCGCATGACCACGCCCGAGGAGATCGCTAACATGGCGGTGTTTCTTTTGTCAGAGAGATCCAGCCACACCACCGGGCAGATCATCTACGTAGACGGCGGCTATGTGCATCTGGACCGGGCTCTATAACCAGGAACCCAGGGTTCAATCAGGCGGTATTTTCTGGAGAAGATTCTGGGGCGTTTTACCTGCCTTTTCCTGAAATTACCGCTAAATCATTTATCCGTAAGGTGCCAACTTCTTCAAGCTATGAAAATGTATCTCCTCCTTTTTCTTTTGAGTCTTTTGTCTATGATCCAGGCATCGGCTCAGTCCCCGGTGCGGGTGGCGGTAGCGGGTTTAAGCCACGGGCACGTAGACTGGGTTTTTAACCGCCCGGGCAAGCAGGATATTGTGGTGGTTGGTATTTATGAACCTAACCCGGTTTTAGTGGAGCGGTACACCAAACGCTACAAGCTGGACCCAAAGCTGTTTTATAATGACCTTGCCAGGATGCTGGATAAGGTGAAACCGCAGGCAGTGACGGCGTTTGGCGCCACGAGCGAGCACATCACCGTGGTGCGGGCGTGCGCCCCCCGGAAAATCCACGTCATGGTAGAGAAACCGCTCGCCACCACGCTGGCAGATGCAAAGGAAATCCAGGCCCTGGCCCAGAAGCACGCTATACAGGTGCTCACCAACTTTGAGACCTCCTGGTACGCCAGTAACCAGCACGTGGCCGGTTTGTATGCCGATGGAAAGCTGGGCGAAATCCGAAAAGTGATGGTAAACGACGGCCACCAGGGACCCAAGGAAATTGGGGTGAGCCCGGAGTTCCTGGAAATCCTGACAGATCCGGTGAAGAACGGGGCGGGCGCTTTGATGGATTTCGGCTGCTACGGCGCTAACCTGATGACCTGGCTCATGAAAGGCGAACGGCCGCTCTCGGTAACGGCGGTCATCCGGCAGAACAAGCCTGAAACCTACAAAAACGTTGACGACGAAACCTCTATCATTCTGCAGTACCCAAAGGCCCAGTGCATCATCCAGGGCTCCTGGAATTGGACGTTCCCGCGCAAAGACATGGAGGTGTTCGGCACCAAAGGCTACGCCGTAGCGGTAGAAGCCACCACCGTGCGTCAGCGCCTGAAGGATACCTCACCGGAAGAATTCTTAAAACTGGACCCTCGGCCGGAGCCTTTTCCGGATCCTTTCTCCGTATTGGCCTCGGTGGTAAGCGGTAAACTGACCCTGGACCAAAATGATTTGTACGGCCTGCCCCTCAACGTAACGGTGGTGGAAATTCTGGAGGCTGCCAAAGAATCGGCGAAGACCAATAAGACCGTTTTCCTGAAATAAGGCTTAAAAATTACCTGTCCCTGTATTCCTGTGGGCGTAAATCCAAAGCAAATGCCCAAGACCCGGAAGTGGTCTTGGGCATTTGCTTTGGGTTGGTAAACCGGGTTAGTTTCTCACCCGGTTCTGCTCGCTTTCAGAACTTCCGGTTTGGCGCTGGCGCTGATTCTGGGCCGTTTTCCCGAAACGATACGAAAACGACATGGTCACTACCCGCGAGTCGCCGGCGTTGCGCCACCAGGCCTCGGTGTTGATGAGGTTGTTGATGACACCATTGGTGATTCTGGTGTAGAAAATATCGGCTACGTTCAGGCGCAGGGTGGCTTTTTCCTGCAGGAAGCGCTTCTGCACGCCGGCGTTCGCCTGCCAGTAACCGCCCACTTTGAACTGGGTATATATGAGATCAGTGCGGTACAGACCACTCACCTCGGCGCTCCAGCCTTTCTTCAACGTGATCTGGTTGTTGAGCGAGGCGTAGAAGAAGTTGCCGCTGGTTTTCAGGTAAGTGTCATACAACTTGCTGTCAAAGCGGTTGTGGCTGAGTTCGGCGTACAGGTTGGCCCGGAGCCATTTCACGGGGTTGTGCGTGGCGTTGAGGGAAACCACGAAGGACTCGCCCAACCTGAGGTTACCGGGGCGGCTGTAGTAGCGGTTCACTAATTGGCCATCGTCTTCGCGCTCTTTCACTATCTCAATGGTTTCGTTGATGAGATCGGTGGAGCGGCTGTACCGCGCCGAGGCCGTCACCAGACCGTGCGTGTACGACACCTCCAGGTTATGCGAGATGGTAGGCTGCAAAAACGGATTTCCCGAGTAGTAGGTGAGTTTGTCCAGCGGCGACAGGAACGGGTTCAGGTCCTGGAAAACCGGGCGGTCAATGCGTTTGCCGTACGAGAACGTGACGCTTTTGGCCCCGGCAGTATCCAGTTTGTACTGCAGGTACAGCGTGGGAAACAGGTGCGTGTAGTTGCGGCTGAAGGAGGAGTCTTTCTTCTCGGCGTTGCCCAGTTGGTGGCCTTTGGAGACGGTGTTCTCCAACCGTAGCCCGGCCTGCAGCGCCCATTGTTTGAAATCCTTGTTCATGTTCAGGTACCCGGCGTTGATGTTCTCGCGATACTTAAAATGGTTGCTCAGATTGAAATCTGGGGCGGTGATACCACCCACAGTGGAGAGGTAGTCGGCTTTGTTGTCGGTTTTGATGTAGCTGGCCTTGGCACCCATTTCCAGGTTCACCCCGTTTTTCAGCGGATGGCTGTAATCAGTCTTGGCGGTGTAGATGTTAATGCGGGCGGGCAGGGAACCGTCTAACTGGTCCTGGCCGGAGAGTTCGCCGCCCGATCCGTAAATGAAGTTTTTGTAGACTTGGTCGGCATCGGTTCTATAAACCAGGTAGTCCACGTCGGCGGCCAGCGAGCGGCCAGTTTTGCCGAACTCGTGCCGCAGGTTCAGGTTCACGCTCCCGTTCTGGAAGTCGTTGCGGCTCACGTTGTCGGCTACAATGGTGGAGGTGAGCAGCCCGTTGGCATCGCGCAGGCGGCTGATGTTTTCGGTATCGTTGTCGGAGGGGCGAGTGAGGCCGTTCACCACCAGGCCCAGCGTAGTGGTAGGGGTGGCGTAGAAATCAAGACCTACTTTGGCGGAATAGGATTCAAAACCGCGCAGCAGGTAGGAGTACTGACTGAACATAGATTCCAGCTGATTTCCTTCAGTTTTGTACCGGCGCTCAATGTTCAGATCGGTGAAGTTGTTTTGGGCCGTTTGCGAAAAAGTAGCAAATAAATTGAGCTTGTTTTTGCGGTAGTTCAGGTTGAGGCTGTTACTGGTCTTACCCATCCTACCCCGGCCGTAGCTCAGGTTCAGGTTGCCGTTGAACGCCTCCACCGCCAATTTCTTCGTTCTGATGTTGATGACCCCGGCATTGCCCGCCGCCTCGTACTTAGCCGGTGGGTTGGTCATGATTTCAATCTTGTCCAGCGTTTCGGAAGGAAGGGAGCGGAGGTAATTTTCCAGATCGGTTCCGGCCAGGTACGTGGGCCGGTCATCAATGAACACCACCACGCCCGCTTTCCCTTTCAAACTGATGGCCCCGTTCTCGCCCACCAACACGCCCGGCGATTTCTCCAGCACCTCCAGCGCACTGGTGCCCGCGTTGGAAAGGAGCGCATCCACGTTCACCACGGTACGGTCAATTTTCTGCTCCACAAACAGTTTCTGGCTGGCCACGGTCACTTCCTGCAGCACCTGCCCGCCGTTCTGCTCCAGTTGGATGGTGGGCAAGCTGAGTTGGGCGTTGGCGGCCTCCAGGGTAAGGGCGGCGCTCTGGTGAAGTTTGTAGCCCATGGCATTGACCACCACCAGGTACCGGTTGAATTTAAGGTTCTCCAGCTCAAACTTGCCCGCGGCATCGGTGATGCTGATTTTCACCAGCGAGCTGTCCTGCGCTTTCAGGAGAGAAACCGTGGCCGCCTCCAGTGGTTTGTTGCTCTGGTCTTGGACAGCTCCGGTGATTTTGACGGTTTGCTGGGCCCAAGCCAGCGGAGAAAGTAACAGGAGAAGGAAGGGGAGAAAGAGTTTTTTCATGGGTTTATCAGGTAGAAAAGATTGGCGATTTGGCTAGAACTGCCCCTCTGGCTGGAATTTAAAGGCACAGCTAGGGCTGGCACTCCTGTTTTTAGGAGGCGAAAGGTGGAAATCAGCAGGAAAATGGTACTTATATGATTGGCGGCAGTGCTTCCCGGGTTTTTTCTGGTTGGTGGAGCGCCTGGTATTGGTTGGCCTTGGTTTTGGGCAGGTAGGTGTATTCGTATTCCTGCGGGGTAAACCTGTGGCCCGGCATCAACTCAGCGTCTGGCCCTACCGAGGGGTTCCGCAACTGCTCGGCGGCTTTGGCAGACAGCTCCGCATATACCCGGTCGGCCTCGGCTTCTTTGACCAGCTCCTGGATCAGGGCTTCATGCAAGGGCAGGTGGTCGTGGGCTATGGTTTGGTCATTGATCTGGAACTGCACGGTTTTGTGGTTTTTCACTTTCACCACGTACACGGTTTCGTTGTGGGTAGTGGTAATGGTGCCGTTTTTGATAAAACCCACCAGAATCAGGTGCTTAGGCTCGGTGGCTACCTCGGGAATAATTCCTTCTACCACCACTTTGAGGGCACCTTGTTCATATTGGCGCATCAGGTTTTGCATCAGGCTTTTGTACTGCGCTACCTCCTGGGGGCTGGCCTTCTCTCCGTTTATGCTGAGGGCTAAAACGTCTACGCTGTCTTTTTCAATTTCATAGACTATTCCGTTTCGCTCAAAGCTATACCTCTGGATTGCCCCCTCGCAGGATTTCTGGGCAGCACCAGATACGCGCAATTCTCTTGGGGCTGTCTGACTCTGCAAGGCAAGCTGCCCGCCGGTTTTTGCAGATGCCTGTGCTTTTACTTTGACGGGAGGTAGGGCTTTGACTTGAGCAACTGCCTCTGGGATGCTTGCGGTCGTCTTTTTGGGGAGCAGAATCTCCAGGGCTTGCGCGGGCAACTTCTCTGCAAAAGCCGGAGCGTTTTGGCGCGCAAAACCCAAAAACAGCATGGAAACGAGCACCAGGCAAGCGCTTACAAACACCTTCTCGGTCCGCTGCAAGGGCACGTTGTCTTTGTAAATGATTCGTTTCACGCGGTCGGTGAGGGAGGTGCGTTTGTCGGCGAAGCCGGGGGCCAGGCCAAACTGGGCGAAGTTGTATTCCTGGAAAGAGACCAGCGCCTGCAGGAAATTGGTTTTGCTTTGCAGCGCCTGGATGGCCAGGTCATCGCAGCAATTCTCGCGTTCCTGCCGCAGACGCGCCGATAACCACAGCACTCCGGGATTGAAGAAATACAGCACCTCGGCTACGGTTTGCAGCAGGTTTACCAGGTAATCGCGGCGGCGGATGTGAGCCAGCTCGTGCAGTAGAATGGCCTCTACCTGCTCTGCGGGTAATTGCGCCAGCATGCCCGTGGGTACCAGCACCAGCGGCTTCAGGAACCCGATGACCACCGGCACCTTCACCAGGCCAGATTCCAGCAAAGAAATAGGCCACCTAATCTGCAGGCGAGCTCCTAACTCAGCAACTCGGGCACTCCAGAAGGTAGACGCCGGGCTAGTCTGTTCCTTGCGTAACCGTCCCACGTACTGCAGGCCGCTCAGGATCTGGAGGCTCTTGAAGGCGAACACCAGAAACCAGACCAGCACTATGGTAGAGGCGTGACTGGTGCAAAACGAAACAAAGGTTTGGGTAAGCGATGGGGCAGGGTTTTCCGTAGAAAGTAATCCCGAAGAAACCACCATCACCTCAGAAAAAATAGGCAAGATGGAAGGACCAGCCAAAGCAGGGGCTTGCGCAACTCCGGTTTTCAGTTCAAGCCAGAACGTAAGGCCGTTGGTGCCCAGAAACACTGCAAACAGACCCGCCAGCAAGTTGTACCGCAAGGCCGGGGTAGATTTGCGGGTGACCTGTACAATCAGTCCGGCGGCAATGGCCAGGACCAGGCCCTGCCAAAGCGAGTGCACCAAAGTCCAGCAAAGGGCCTGAACGAAGTCTGAAGAAAGAATCTGGGCTGGCAGAAATGGCATATCCGTTCTGGTGAGGGTTATTCTTTCGGCATGTTTTTGATCATCTCCTTAATGGCTTCCAGCTCTTCCTTGGAAGTCTTCTGGTTGCCCAACAGCTGCATCACCAGTTTACCCGCCGAGCCGTTGAACAGGGTATCCACAAATTTATCTACCAGGTGGTCTTTGGTTTTCTGCTCGGCCTCTGCTGCCCGGTAAATGTGCTTCATGCTGCTCTCGTCGCGGGTCAGGAGCCCTTTCTCCACCATAATCTGCATGAGCTTGAGGGTGGAGGTGTAGTTCACCGGCCGCTGCAGATTAAGCTCATCGTTCACGAAACGCACCGTGGAGGGACCGTGCTGCCACAATACCTGCAAAATCTCCAGCTCCGCCTTGGTGGGTTCCGGTAACTTGTTTTTTGATTGATCTTTAGCATTCATGCGATAAAGGTAGGAAAGATTTCGTACCATACAAGGGTTAGGTCTGTATTCGTACGAAATTTTTCCTACCTGACAGCTAACTTCATCTCAACCCCTATGCCTAAGGAATTATTTCTTCTGAATGTTTTCTGGTAAAAGCAGCGAAACGCCTCTGCTAAACACCTAAACCTATGAAGTAGTGAATATGGTTTATTGGGGAAAGCTCTTCTGAGGAGAAGGTGAAATTGCTTTATTTTTAGAAAATTGAGAGATAAACAAAAGAACTTGCTGTAATTAGAAATTGTAAAATTATGGGTAGGGGAAATTGTTGTACCTTCGGCCTATTGAAGTTCAGTAGTGCGTAATGTCCGCTTTCCTTTCCCTTTTCAGCAACTCTTTAGTACCAGCTTTTAGAAAGAAGTTCTTCCGGGTTCTTTTTACAGTAACGGCTTTTCTGGTTTGGTTTCCCGCTCTGGTGCATGCCCAATCCCTTTCCCCCGATGACTATTTTCAACAAGCCCGCAGGTTGGCGTTTGAAGAAAAGAACTATCCTGCGGCTATCCAGAATTGCCGGCTAGCCCTGCAGCAAAGCCCCGATTACCTGGACATCAGGATCTTCTTAGGTCGTTTGTATTACTGGAACGGTCAGCCCGATTCTTCTTTGGTGGTTTTGCAGGAAGCCCTGCAAGCCAAACCGGAGTATGAAGACGCTGCCATTGCCTTAGCCGATGTTTTCTACTTTGAGCAGGAGTTCTCTAAGGCGCTCACCACCAGTAGCCAGGGGTTAACCTTTCATCCCGCGTCCAGGGAACTGGCCCTCCGGAAAGTCAAAAGCCTGGCTGCCTTGGAGCGAACCCAGGAAGCCTTCGCCTTCGCCGATAGTTTGCTGCGCGTGAACCCAACAGATGAGCAACTTCGGTCTTTCACAAACCAGCTCAGGGAGTTCAGTTACGCAAACAGGATTGGCGTGTCATACGAATACACCTACTTCAACAAGCAGTTCTCCAATGCCTGGAACATGATGAACGTGGATTATGGCCGCAAAACCAAGGCTGGAGCATTTACTGGCCGCGTGAGTTACGCCAGCCGCTATGCCCGGAACGGATTCCAGTTTGAGGCCGAGGCTTACCCGCGTATCTCCAAGACCTTCTATGCCTATACCAATATTGGGTTTTCGCCAGACTTACCGGTGTTTCCAAAGTTCAGGGCCGGGTTTTCTCTGTACGCCAACCTGCCCAGAGCCTGGGAAGCCGAAGGTGGTTTCCGTTACCTGAATTTCAGCAGCAGCACCTGGGTGTATACCCTCTCGGCGGGGAAATACTACCGCAATTTCTGGTTCAACGCCAGAACCTACCTTACCCCAAGAAACAGTAGTGTATCCCAATCCTGTGCGTTGACCGCCCGGTATTACCTTAAAGGGGCCGATGATTTCTTTTCTTTGTCGCTGGGCCGGGGTGTCTCACCGGATGACCGCATGCAGGCCAACCGCCTGAACAGCGTTTATCAGCTGGAAACCTACCGCATTGGGGCAGGATACAGGTTTACCTTAGCCAAACGGCACCTGATTTCCTTTGTCTCTACCTTTGAACGGGGAGAGTACATGCCCGAAACCAAAGGAAATCAGTTTAACTTCTCCACCGGGTACCAGCTTCGGTTTTAGATACAAGCCGGGAACAGGTCTTAACCATTTGTGCCAAGACCTCCCGCTTAAAAAATCAGGATCGTTTTAGGCGACTTAAGGAAGCAAATAACGCGCCCCAGTTTTGAAGCTGATTTCCAGGAATCAGCCTTAAAACAGAGTTGTGTCTTTTTTAGGGGTTTGATGACAGAGGCTTTCGCGTTGCCTCACCTGCAGGATCAAGCGCCGGTGTCTGGTTTTGCAACGGGTGGGGCCGAAAAGCCTTGCCGGGTCATCTCGCCCCAGCTGTTCTTTTTCCGGACCAGATCCACAATGCCCCGGATAGACGACCATACCACGAAGGGATGAAACAGGAACGGTTCCAGGATGGCGGTCAGGATAAGCTTGCCTACTTCGCCTTTCTTTTTGTATTGGTTGAAGGTGGCTACTTCCATCAAGATGGCGAAAATGGAAAACAGCCACCCAAAGATGAAGATGAAGCCTGTAAGCGCCAGGAAAAAGGGCCAGTTGATGAGTCCAGCCAGCGCCAGAACCACAAACAGCACAAACCCGGTGAATTCTACCACGGGGGCCAGGAACTCAAAGAAAAACCAGTAAGGGTAACTCAGCATCCCCAGCAGTCCATATTTGGGGTTGAAAAACAAGCCCCGGTGCATGCGCAGGGTTTCTATGGTGCCGCGCATCCAGCGGTTACGCTGGCGGCCCAGGATTTGGTAGGTGGCGGGAGCCTCGGTCCAGCAGAGCGGGTCTGGGATGAAGGTGACTTTGTAAGGCAGTTTCCGGTCGGCCATGTAGCGGCGCATCCGTACCACCAGCTCCATGTCCTCGCCTACGGTTCTGTGATCATAGCCACCGGCTTCAATGGCTATTTTTCGGTCAAAAGCGCCAAAAGCCCCCGAAATCAGGAGCAGGCCGTTCAGGCGGCTCCAGGCCATTCTGCCCAGCAAAAACGCCCTGATGTATTCCAGAGCCTGAGCCCGCGGCAGAAACTGTTTGGGCAGGTTAACCTCAACCAGTTTTCCGTTCTCAAACAAGCAGGAGTTGGCAATGCGCACCACGCCGCCGGTGGCAATGACCTTCTTTTCTGTGCTCTCCATGAACGGTTTCAGCAGCTTCAGTAAGGCATCCTGTTCCAGAATACAGTCTACGTCAATGCACACCAGGTACTGGTGCTTGGCTATGTTAATGCCGGTATTCAGGGCATCGGCTTTGCCGCCATTTTCTTTGTCAATGACCACCAGTTTGCCGAAAACCGAATTGGTGCTTTTGTAAATGGCCTTTACTTTTTTGGTGGGTATGCGCGGGTGATAGGAGATGTTCACCGGCTCCAGTTGGTAAGCGGCTATCAGTTTGGCCATGGAATCATCTTTGCTGCCGTCATTGATGATGATGAGCTCCAGGTGGTTGTAGTAGATGTTGAGCAAAGACCGAACATTCTCCACAATGTTGGCGCCTTCATTGTAAGCGGGAGCCAGGATGCTCACCGAAGGCGCAAAAGGGGAGGAGGCCAGCAGGTTGTAATCGGTTAGTTTGCTTTTGCGCAGGTAGGTAATTGCCTCTGCAATAGCCAGGGTGCCTAAGAAAATATAACAACTGAGCATGCAGACGGCATAAACCAGCAAGCCGCTGTTGAAGAAATGGTACAGGTACTCCATTAAGAATTAGATGCGGTTTTCTCTTCAGGCAAGGTGTTGGTAAGCTTCTGCCTGCGTTTGTAAGTGGCGGATGGCCTGGTCCGCCGCCAGGCGGATGTCAGCGTCTGAGTTTTGCTGCAGTTCCTGTAAAAACGGAAGATCCTCGGGGGCGCCGGTTTTGCTGAGTTCAGTCAGAATGGTCATCTGCAGGTCTTTGTCTGCTTCGGTAAGGAACAGCTTTTTAAGGGCCGTAGATGCCAGGCCAGACGGAATTTCGCCTAAGCAGGAAATGGCCTGCCGCCGCACCGTTTCATCAGGGTGGCTCAGGCAGGCGATTACCTCGTGCTGGAAGTTGCTGGCGTGTTGCTCTCCAATCAGTTTCAGAGCGAATTGCACCACGCTGGCGTTAGAAGAGTGAAGCCAGCGGGTAATCACTTCCTCTGATGGAATTTGCTGGCTGGCCAATAACTGCAGCAATTTAACCTGGTGCCATTCGGTGAGCGGATAGGCCAGTTCCTCAAAGAAGTGAAGCCCTTCGTATTGTTGCAGAAACACCATGGCTATCTGGGCCTCCATCCGGACGGCTGGGTGCCGGTGGTTGGTTAGAGGATAGATTTCCGGCATTAATTCCGGCACGTTCATAATGGCGATGTCCTGGATGCCTTTTGCTTTCAGGTGCCACTGGCTGCTGTGCAGGTTCCGTAAAGACAATTCTGGCAGGCCTAGTTGCCGGTACAGTTTCTCCAGGTTCTCGCCGGGTTGCCCGCTGAGGCTTTGCTTCAGGCTTTTGAGTTCCTGCAGCAGAACACGCCGGGCAAAGCCTTTTTTCAACAGCCGGGCAATATCCTGGGGTACGTCAAAGGCATGGCCTGCCTCAACGGCTTCTTCCAGCAGAATGCCCACCAGCCAATCTTTGAACTGGTATTGAAGCCTGAGCTGTCTTGCCTGGGCGGCGTTTTTGAGGAGTAACAGGGCCAGCATGCACCCCACCAATACCAGAATCAACCCAGAGGTGATTCCTATGGCAACGTAAAAGAACCTGGGGCTGGTAAACGCCTCTATCTGCAAAAGAACCATGGAGCCGGAGTAAGGTTGCGCCAAACTGTAATGGGTTAAATTCTGTTCAAATCTTGTTTCTGGTTAAGACGCTCTCAGGGCAAAGCGCCTCACTCTTAGCGCCAGTTCATTAGGGCTGAAAGGCTTGGTAATGTAGTCATCGGCCCCCAGGGTGAAGGCTTCCACCACTACGTTTTCCTGGCCCATGGCCGAGAGCACAATCACCGGTACCGGGTTTTCCTGTTGCTTCACATAGGTCAACACTTCCAGGCCAGAGGCAAACGGCATCATGATGTCTGTGATCACCAGTTGGGGTTTGTGTACTTTCAGCAGGGCCAGGGCTTCCTGCCCGTTACTGGCGGTTAATACTTCGTGCCCATCTTTTTTCAGCCGGAACTGCATGGTGGCTAAAGTGATGGACTCGTCTTCGGCAATTAAAATGGTCATGGTATTTAAAAACTAGCTTCTAAGGCGTTCAGTTGTTTTTCCACTTCCCGGCTGATGGCGGGAATGAGACTGTCATACAGGGCAAGGCACCTTTCCAGCAAGGGCTCCACTCCGGCTAAACTGCTCTGGGTCCTTACCTTTTCTTCCATGGCCAGGATAAGCCGGAAGATCTCGGGGATCTGCACCGAGGAAAAGCTGCCTTTTATTTTATGGGCCTTTTCCAGAAATTCCTGCCAATTGTCTGTTGCCTGGCTTTGCTTCAGCTCCTGAAAGTATGGAGGCAGTTTTTCCAAAAACAGGCCGAAAATCTGCCGGATGAATTCCGGGTCTTCCAGCTCCATCAAGCGGCTGATGTCAAAATCCCTGGAAGCTGGTTCCTGCTGAGTTGGGGCAAGGGGAGTTGGTTCCTCGGGCTGGTGCACATGGCTTTGTTCTGGTATGGGCACAAACTGCTCCAGCGCCCGGGCCAGGTCTGCAATGGCAAACGGTTTGGCCATGTAGTCTGAAGCCCCAATCTCCAGGCATCTGTCCCGTTCATTGCGCAGTACACTGGCGGTGAGCACCACAATAGGTACCTGCAAGCGGAGTTTCTGCCGGATGTAAGCAGTAGTCTGGAACCCATCCATCAGGGGCATGCGCAGGTCCATGAAGATGATGTCAAACTGCTCGCCGGTTTCCAGAATCTCAATGGCTTCCTGTCCATGGTTGGCGATGGCGTACTCCATGTGGTGCTGCTTGAGGCTGGACGCCAGTACCGCCTGGTTGATGTCATTGTCTTCCACAATCAGGGCCCGTTTGCCGTCATAGTACTTCTTCACCGGCTCCAATTCATTCTGATGGTAAGGCGCTACTACTGCATTGGTGTCTCTGATGATGGTGAAGGGAAGGTGGAAAGTGAAGGTAGTTCCTACGCCTTTGGTGCTTTCCACCGTAATCTCTCCGCCCTGCATCTCAATCAACCTTTTGGTGATGGCCAATCCCAGGCCGGTGCCACCGTACTTGCTGGAGATGTCTGCCGAGGCCTGCGCAAAGTTGTCAAAGATGAGCGACAGCCGGTTAGAGTCAATGCCAATGCCTGAATCTCTCACCACAAATTCAACTACTGCCTGGTCTTCTGTTTCGGTCAGCAGCGAGGCCTCCAGCCTAACAAAGCCCTTATCAGTGAACTTGATGGCGTTGCTCAGGAGGTTGTTCAGAATCTGGTTTAACCGGTGCGGGTCGCCGGAAAGCAACCGCGGAATAAACGGATCAGCTGAAACGGTTAGTTTCACGCCCTTCTCTTTGGCCCTTTCCTTGAACATGAGGGCAGTGCCTGCAATTGACTCGTTGAAGTCAAAGTTTACTTTCTCAATGGTGAGCATACCGGCTTTTATTTTGGAGAGATCCAGAATGTCATTGATGAGGCTGAGCAGCGTGTCTGAAGACCGCTTGATCACCTGAAGCCGGCTTTTCTGGTCTGGCTGCAGGGAAGAAGAGGTTAATAGCAGGTTTACCATCCCAATGATGCCGTTCATGGGCGTGCGTAGCTCGTGGCTCATGTTGGCCAGGAACTGCTCCTGCAAGCGTTCAGCGTTCTCCGCGTTTTCCCGGGCTTCAATCAACTGCTGCTGGTGCTTCATCTGCTCTGTGATGTCTTTGCAAATGGTACAGATACCAAACAGGCGTTTCTGCCGGTCATAGAGCGGGAATTTGATGATTTCCATGGCCAGGGTCTGACCATTGGGCAGGTACACCTGTTGTTCCCATTCCTTCGCCTTGAGGGTGTTGAAATCGGCTCCTTTAGCCACGGCCCGGAATTCCTCGCGGGCAATCTGGTCATCAAACACCTCCTTGAGCTGATTGCTTACCTCATGGTTCTTGTCCAGATCAAACAGGGTTAGGAAGGCCTTGTTTGAGAAGATGTACTTTCCTTCCATGTCCTTGATCAGGATGGCCTGCGGCGAGTAGTCAAGAATGGCCTTGAAGCGATACTGGTATTCCTCTTTCTCAGCGTTCGCCACTTTCATGGCATCTTCAATCTTCTTGCGCTCAGTAATGTTTTTAGAAGAGCAGCAGATGCCAAGAATTTTCCCTTCAGTATCTCTAACCGGGAAGTAGTTGGAGTGATAGTACTGTTCTTCTCCCTGGATTGGGACGAGCCTTTCAGATTCCCATTTTTCGCCGGCTAATACTTTCTGGTAGATCTCGGTTAACATGGCCCCAAAATCTGGTGCAAACAAGGAGGCAAATTCATCGCCGGGCCTGCAGTCTACCCCGTAACCCCGTTTGATCAAATCGCGGCCGTGTTCGTTCACCAGCACCAGGCGGCAGTTCAGGTCCAGCAGATAGATAGCTTCCTGCGAGCTGCTCAGGATGGCTTTCAGGTTCTTCTCAGATTCTTTCAGTTGCAGCTCCGCCCGTTTCCGTTCGGTGATGTCTCTGACGCTGGCAATCACAATCTTGCCTTTGTTGGAGTGTAACAGGTTCATGCGCACGTCTACCGGGAATTCTGCCCCGTCTTTCCGGCGGGCTACCATCTCGCGGTTGCTGGCCTGGATCTTCTTCTCAGAAGGGTTGGTGAAGAAATCTTCCTGGCGGTACAGGTGCATGGCATGCGTTCTTTCCGGCAACAGGGTAACCAGGGGAGAGCCAAGGATCTCTTCCTGGTGGTAGCTGAATAAACTCTCTGATTTCTTGTTGAACAGCAGAATTTCGCCGCGCTCATTAAAGCCCACAATTCCGTCTGGGCTGGCCTCCAGCAGGGTTTCTGAGAAGACTTTTTCTGCCAGCAGGTTTTCCTCGGCCAGTTTGCTTTCGGTTACGTCGCGCAGGGCGCCAATCATGCGTTGCGGCAAGCCGTTCTCGTCTCTGATCAGGATGCCCCGGTTTGTGCAGTACGCAAATTCCCCGTTGGCTTTCAGGAAACGGTACTCTTCCTGCCAGGTGGTTTCCTGGCTTTGCAGGAATAAATCCATACTCTGGGTAACCCGTTGTTTGTCCTGCGGGTGCAGGAAGCTGGTCCAGTCCTCGTAGTTCCCTTTAATGTTCTGCACCGGGTACCCAAACAGGTCTTCAAAGTTGTCGGCCCATAGAAAGGCATCGGCCTTCAGATCCCAATCCCAGATGGCATCATAGGTTACTTTGGAAAGAATCTCCCACCGCTCTATGCTTTCTTTGAGGGCATTCTCGGCTTTTACCTTCTTGGTAACATCATTGGCTTCTACCAGGAGGCAAGCCCGGCCGTCGAACTGCAGATGGTGGCCCGATATTTCTACCTTAATGATGGTGCCGTCTTTCTTGAGGTGGTTCCACAGGCCTAACCGGATGATTTCTTTTCCGGTGCGGTTGTCCAGGATGGAGTGGAGCATGGCCTCCACGTCTTCTGCCGGGCGCAGATCATGGGCCGTTAACTGCAGGAATTCTTCGCGGGTGTAGCCGTAGTGATCAATGGCGCTTTGGTTTACATCCAGAATGCGCAGCGTTTGCAGGTCATAAATCCATTTAGGAAGCGGTGCCTGGTAGAACAGGAGTTTGTATTTCTCCTCAGAAGCCAACAGGGCAGTTTCAGATTGTTTCCGCTCAGTGATGTCCTGGGCAGTGCCAAACAGACGGATTACTTCTCCTGCTTCATTGGTTTCGGTGCTGCCAATGACCTCAATAATGCGTCTTTCTCCTTTTCCGGTGGTAATGGTGTACTCTACCTCAAACGGCTTGCCGTCATACGCGGCTTTGTAAGTGGTTTCCCAGGCAAGGCCGTGCTCAGTGGCATCCACATAGTTCAGGAAGGACGCAAAGGTGCCGGTAAAAGCTTCTTTATCGGTATCGAACACGTTGTAAAGCTCTTCAGAGCAGGTTAATTCCTGCGAGATCAAATCCATGTTCCAGGACCCGATTTTGGCAATGCGCTGGGCCTCTGCTAAAGCGGCCTCGCTCCGGCGGATCTTGTCTGAGGCTCGTTTGCTTTCGGTGATATCAAATAAAATATTGACTCCGCCGGTGACCTTTCCTTTGGTGTTGTAGCTGAGAACCGTGTGCGGCATGATAAACCGTCTTTCACCGGTGGGTTTTTCAAGGATGATTTCCTGGCCAAGCACCGGAGACTCGTGCTGGATGGTCAAGGCCATGGGAGTGGATTCTTTGGAGATGGGCTGACCATTCTGGTTATACAGCTTCCAGGACCCGCACCACCGGTCAGTGTCTGCTTCGGGAGTCTGGCCCCACAGTTCTACCGCGGCTTTGTTGAACAATTTAATGCGCCCGTCTGCCTTGCAGGTGTACACCGCCGCAGGCAGGTCTTGTAACAACTGCCGGAAATTGCGTTCGCTCGCTTCAATCTTTTTGCGGGCTTTCACCTGTTCGCTTACATCAACGCCAAAGAAGAAAATGCCTTTTATTTCTCCGTTGGCATTGGTGTAGGCCTGGTAGACCATGTTCAGGTAGATGTCGGTAAGCTGGCCGTTGCCTTTTCTGTCTAACCTTACCAGTTGTTCCTGGCCAATGAAGGGCTCGCCGGTCTGGTAAACGGTATCCAGTAATTCAAAAAAGCCCTGGCCTGCCAGCTCCGGGAAAACCTCTCTCACGGTTCTGCCTTCCAGAGGCTGTTCCTTGCCTACCATTTGCTCATACAAAGGATTGGCGGAAACAAACCGATGCTCGGCTCCTTTCAGAACACAGATAGCTGTGGGGGCCTGCAGGAACAGCTCGTTGAAACGCTTCTGTTCTGCCTGAAACGCTTTCTCCAGCTTCTTTTTCTCGCGGGCGTCTTTGGCCACGCAGTACATGACCTGATCCTGGTCATTCCATTTAGCCGACCAAAGCACGGGTACAGTGCTGCCGTCTGGGCGCACGTAGTGGTTCTCAAAGGTGGTTACCGGGTGTCCGGCTTTAATGGACTCGGCTGTTTTCAGGGTGATTTCCTTATCCTGTTCAAAAACGAAGTCCATGAACGGTTTGCCCTGCATCTGGTCTGGGGTGTAGCCCCACACGGTAGCAGAGGCGGCGCTTACCTGAACAAAGCGTCCCTGCCCGTCAATGGTGCAGATCACGTCTACCGATGAGTCCAGGATGCGGCTGAGTTTGTGGTAGGTTTGCTCCAGTAGTTGGTTTGCTTTCTGGGCCTCCAGTTCTGAGTTGATCCGGTCAGAGACATCTCTAAAGTTTGAGACAATGGCCTTGACGTTGCTCTGGTGCAACAGATTGACCGATTCTCCTTCTACCCAGATGTAGTGCCCCTTTTTATGACGCGCTCTTTTGAGGCCATTAACCGCTTTGCCAGGATGGGCGAACAGTTCATGGCGCTGCTGGTTTATGATTTCACTGTCTCCCGGATGGTCCAGAACGGTGAACCCTGGCTGGAATGCTTCTTCACTTGTCCAGCCTAGCATTTTCTCTGCCGCCGGGCTCCAATAGAAGATCTTGAATTGCTCATCTCGCAGGACAAGGGCCTCGTTGTTATTCTCAATCAGGGCCCTGAAATGTTCTTCTCTTTGTTTAAGCAGCTCTTCGGCGGCTTTTCTTTTCCTTTCCTGTCTCCAGGCTCTCCATAAGATGAACCCAAGTAGCAGGAAAAGAAAACTCATGCAGGAGATCAGGATCTGGTTGGTTACTTGGGTAGCCTGCGCGCTTTCTTTTTTTCGGGCCTCCAGTTCCTGTGCTTCATGGGCGTGCATGGCGGCGGCAATCTGCCTTATTTTTTCCATGTACACCAAGCCCAGGTTCTGGTGAAGGATTAGGTTGTTTGCCGCAGCCTGGCCTTGTTCCCGGCGGGTCTGGATTACTTTTTTAGAGAACGCTACCTTGTTGTAGAGGTAAAAGGAAAGAGAATCCAGGTGCCTTCTTTGAACGGTGTCATGGGCAATGAGGCGGCTTAAGTGAACCAGCACGTTGTCCAGGTTTTGAGCAGCCTGGGTAAGCGGTTTCTCGTATTGGTCCTGGTTGGTGATGATAAAACCCCGGGAACTGGTTTCGTAGTCCTTGGCAAGCGAAATAGTCTTCTCAATCAGGTAAATTTCTTCCTGAGAGTGCAGGGCCCACTGCGAGATCTCATTCTTGCGTTTCAGGTTATAGGATACCCCAAAAAGCAGAATACTAAGCAACAGTACACCAGAGAAAAGTCCCGCCAGCAGGCGTTTAAACTCAAAAGCTTTAGCAAATGCTTTGTAAACGTTTATCATGCAGTACTACATGGCTAGCTGCCTGTATCCTTTAAGAGAGCCCGCCCTTCGTGGAATCACCGGGTGAAGGTCTCAGAAAAGACATAGATAGCTTTGGTTAAGCGTAAGAAAAATTCAAAAACAAAAATAACGAGTTGTAAATTTGATATTGAAATTATGTAGGCATAATGCAATAAGTTGTTTGAAAGAAGCTATGTAGTTGGGTGTGTGAAGTCTGTTTTAGCTTTGTTTTGCAATAAGTTGTTCAATTTTGTTTTCTGTTTGAATGGGGTGCTGGATTTTGGCTGTATAGATAATGTGATATTTTAATGATTTATATATGGTTTAGGTTAGTAGGGTTGAACCAAACCCAAACAGAACCGTGTATATTCTCGGGCAGTACCTTCCCCGATTCTGGAGATGGGGGAAGTTGGCCTGGAAAGAAAGCCATTGTTTTTAGCTTGGTTTTTAGAATTGGGACCAAAACAGATGTAAATTTGTGGTTCGCTTTGCTAAAAGTAATAGCTCTTGCGAAGTTTGCAGAAGAATGAAAGAAACAAAGCCCGGTTCAGAACCTAAAGAGTTTTTCAGGCAGAAAAGGAGTGCCGCAGAGGTGAAGGTGGAAATCCTGTCTAAGTTTTTCCCCGTCTGGGCCGAGATGGCGGTTGCGACCCAACCTTCCTGTCTTTATGTGGAGCTGAACGCCGGAACCGGGCAGTTAGAAGTCGGTAAGCCTGCTGCTGCTCCAAAGGTTTTGCGCCACATTTTTGCGGCTCCCGGCTCTAGGTTCAACCTGAATGCCGCCTTTCAGACCTTCTTTGCAGATTCAAACAAAGCTAATCTGGCCGCCTTGCCGCAGGTTCTTGAGGAACTGCCTTTCTACCAGGAACTGGAGAATGCTCCCTTGCTTTTGAAAGACCAGGAAAGCCAGGCTAGTTTACGGGCAAAGCTGAGCGCTAAGACGCCGGCTCTGGTAGTGGCAGATCCGTTTGGGTACAGGTTCTCGCAGGAGGTGTTGCTGCAAACCCTGGAGAACGGAGCCGGTGATTTGTTTTTGCTGTTTGAGGCAAGCAAACTAAAGGCTTCGGTAAAAAGCGCGGCTGCGCCCGGTGCTTTGCAGAACCTGTATGGAACCCAGCTAACTGCCTTGCAAACCTTTTTTGAGCGTACCCCACAAGCCCAGCGGCGGGAAGACTTCGCCCTGAAAAGCCTGGAGAGTGCCATCAGGGAAAGAGGCTACCGTACGCTGGTTTTCAAGATTGGGGCACCAGGCAAAGACCAGCCGTACCAGTATCTGCTGTTCGCTTCCCCGTCAGAGATTCTCTGCACCAAACTCAAGGAGATCTTGCTGGAATACAGCGAATACCAGGAAGACGGGGTGCCACTCATGAGCGGTGGTCTGATGCCGGTAAGGTTGTTGGTGCCAGAATATGCCCAATATCTCCCGTTTTCCATGTACAAACTTACCCAGGACCTCCTGCAGAAAGCATCGGTTTACAACCGCATGAGCCTGGAGAAAATCTACGAGAAACACAACGTAGAAACCAACTACTGCCGGGCTAACTACATGACCGTGATGGAGAAGCTGAAAGAGGAAGGCAAAATCTTGCTGCTGAACCCTAAAACTGCCCAGCAGGTGCACAAGCTCTCCTACAGCTGCCTTATCAAATTCAAAGGGTAAGCAGCTGCGTTTCAAGGTAAAACCAGAGGACTGCCGTTTTAAAGCTGTTTTCCGGGAAATATGCCGGAAATGATCTGCGTTTTACAGTAGGAAGGGAAACTTTGGTTTCCTTGCCCTTTTCTGGTAATTGAGACGAAAACGCTTGTAAGATTTACTAGACATCCGTTGCCGGCCTCCCTATATTTGCTTCCCAATTTCAAGAATATGACCGCCCCATCCATTTCTGCCTTCGCTGAACTTGAAGCTTCGCTCACCGGTGAGTTGTTTTACAATATAGAGTCTTCCTTGCATCAGGCCCAACGGCGGGTGTACGCCACCGATGCCTCGGTGTACCAGGAAATGCCTACCGCGGTGGCCATCCCCAGGACGAAGGAAGACCTGAAAGCCCTGATCAAGTTTGCGAACCAGCACCAGATTACGCTCATCCCCAGAGCGGCCGGTACTTCTTTGGCCGGGCAGGTGGTAGGCAACGGCCTGGTGGTAGACATCTCCAAACACTTTACGCAGGTACTGGAAGTAAACCCGCAAGAGCAGTGGGTACGGGTGCAGCCCGGCGTAATTCGGGACGATCTGAACGTTACGCTTCGTCCGCATGGGTTGCTGTTTGGCCCCGAGACGTCCACAGCCAGCCGGGCCATGATTGGCGGCATGATTGGCAACAACTCCTGCGGGCTGCACTCCATTGTCTGGGGCGATACCCGTACGCATTTGCTCTCGGCTAAAGTGTTGTTGAGCGATGGCTCGGAGGCCGAATTCAAGCCGCTCACTCACCAGGAACTCCAGCAGAAACTCACGCTGCAGAACCTGGAAGGCGAGATTTACCGCAAGATCTTCGGGCTGATCAACGACCAGGACAACCGCGCACTCATTCAGCAGAACTACCCCAAAAAGACCTTGACGCGTCGCAACACCGGGTATGCTTTGGATTTCCTGATAGATGATGCCGCCGGACCCGAGGGGCAAACCACTCTGGACCTTTGTAAAGTCTTGGCCGGCTCTGAAGGCACGCTGGCCTTTGTGACCGAGGCCAAACTGAATCTGCTGCCGCTGCCGCCTAAAGAGGAGGGCTTGGTGTGCGTGCATTTCAATTCCCTGCAGGAGGCGCTGGAAGCCAACATTATCATCCTGAAGCACCATCCCATGTCCTCAGAGTTGGTGGACAAATACATCATGGACTTCACCAAAGGTCACCGCACCTATGACGCCAACCGCTTCTTCATTGAAGGCGATCCCGCGGCTTTGCTCATGGTAGAGTTCATGGCCGACAGCCAGGACATCATCACCCAGAAAGCCGAAGCCCTCATTGCGGATCTGAAAGCTGCCGGCTTGGGCTATGCCTACCCGGTGGTGCGCGGAGCACTCACCAAACCCGTGTGGGACGTGCGCAAAGCCGGCCTGGGCTTAATTAGAAACCTGCCCGGTGATACCCAGCCCGTAAACCTCATCGAAGACTGCGCCGTGTCTCCCGAGGATCTGCCCGCTTATGTGGCCGATCTGCAAAAAGTATTGGAGAAACATAAGCTGCAAGCCTCTTACTATGCGCACGCCGGAGCCGGAGAACTGCACATAGAACCCATGATCAACCTCAAGACCAACGAGGGCAAAAGAGTATTCCGGGAAGTGCTGGCCGAAACCACTGAACTGGTCAAAAAATACAACGGCTCCCTCAGCGGCGAGCACGGCGATGGCCGTTTGCGTGGCGAGTTCATCCCGCAGGCCTTGGGGCAGGAGGTGTACGAACTGCTGAAAGAAGTGAAGCAAATCTTCGACCCGAAGCATATTTTTAATGCAGGCAAGATTGTGGACACCCCGC
The DNA here is from genome assembly GCF_017355955.1 of Sabulibacter ruber. Lineage (GTDB taxonomy): Bacteria > Bacteroidota > Bacteroidia > Cytophagales > Hymenobacteraceae > Nibribacter > Nibribacter ruber_A. The sequence goes on from NZ_JAFFID010000005.1 coordinate 336,573, forward strand.
CTATGAACGAGTTCCTGCGGTACGAGGAACGACCCGCCCAGCAGCTTATTCCGGTAGAGACGCTGTTTGACTTCTCCCGCCAGGAAGGCATTCTGCGGCTTGCTGAGAAATGCTCCGGCTCCGGCGATTGCCGCAAAACCCACGTAACCGGCGGTACCATGTGCCCCAGTTACATGGCCACCCGTCAGGAAAAAGACACCACCCGGGCCCGCGCCAACATCCTGCGCCAGTTCCTCACCAACTCAGACAAGGTTAACAAGTTTGACCACAAGGAGATCAAAGAAGTGATGGACCTGTGCCTGAGCTGCAAAGCCTGCAAATCTGAGTGCCCCAGCAGCGTGGACGTGGCCAAAATGAAAGCCGAGTTCCTGCAGCACTACCATGATGCCAACGGCGTGCCGCTGCGTACCCGCATGATCGGGAACTTCACAAAGATGCAGCAACTGGCCTCCGTGGTGCCCAGCGTTTACAACTTCATGATCAGCAACCCGATGACCAGCAAGCTGATCAAGAAAACGGTGGGCTTTGCCGTTGACCGCTCTTTGCCTGAAGTGGGGAAAACCACCTTGAAAAGCTGGTTTAAGAAATGGCAGAAGGAGAACGCTGGTGCCGCAAAGGTTGGCAAACCAGTGTATCTGTTTTGTGATGAGTTCACAAACTACAACGACGTAGAGATTGGCCAGACCACGGTGAAGTTGCTCTCTGCCTTAGGGTATGATGTGCAGATACCGGAGCACCTGGAAAGCGGCCGTACCTACCTCTCTAAAGGTCTGGTGCGCGATGCCAAGGAAATCGCCATCAAAAACGTGCAACTGCTGAGCAAAGCCATGGCCAACGGTACGCCCATCATCGGCATTGAACCCTCCGCTATTCTAACCTTGCGCGATGAATACCTGGATTTAGTACCGGCTGAGTTAGTGTCTGCTGCCCAAAACGTAGCGGCCAACTCGTACCTTTTAGAAGAGTTTTTGCTGAAAGAAGCCGAAAACGGAAACATTACTTCTTCAACTTTCACGCAGGAAAAAAAGCACATTAAACTGCACGGGCACTGCTACCAGAAAGCGCTGCAGGTGCTCACGCCTACGCAAAAGATTTTATCGTTGCCGCAGAACTATGAGGTGGAGATGATCCCATCGGGTTGCTGCGGCATGGCGGGCTCGTTTGGGTATGAAGAAGAGCACTATGACGTCTCCATGCAGATTGGCGAGCTGGTGCTGTTCCCCGCCGTCCGGAATGCCGCCCCAGAAACCATTATTGCCGCCGCCGGTACCAGTTGCCGCCACCAGATCAAAGATGGAACCGCTAAGAAAGCCTTACACCCCGCCGAGATTCTGTGGCAGGCATTGAAGAAGTAAGCACTTGTTGAGTAAAACAGAAAGGCCTTTCCAGATGGAGAGGCCTTTCTGTTACAAGGCTGTTTTCAGAAATACAGGTTGAAAATGGCTTAAAGCTTTAAGTGAAAACGTGGGACAAATGAGCGGGAGAGGAGCATAATACAGGTGGTAGAAAATATTTATCACAAAATTATTTGAAATAATACCGATTGGTATAATTTTGCATCGTCTAGAACAGGTACCCATGAGCAAGGCAGAAAGAACCCGGCAATTTATCATTGAGAAAACCGCCCCCATCTTCAACACGAAGGGGTATGCCGGTACTTCTATCACGGACATAACGTCGGCCACGGGCCTGACCAAGGGCAGCGTGTATGGCAACTTCGCGAACAAAGACGAGGTGGCGCTGGCTGTTTTTGACTACAACCTGCAGAAAGTACAGCGTATTTTACAGGCCGAGTTGGAGAAGCAAACCACTGCCCGGGAGAAGTTGCTGGTGTACGTGCGGGTGTATGACAATTTCCTGCAGTATCCGTTTCCCGAAGGCGGTTGCCCCATCCTGAACACTGCCATTGAAGCGGATGATACCCATGAAGCCCTGAAAAAGAAAGCTGCCGATGCTATCCAAAACTGGAAAGTAAAAATTGAAAAGGTGATTTCTGAAGGCATTGCCCAAAAGGAATTTAGTCCGGAGGTGAACCCAGAGCAGATTGCCTTAACCATCATTGCTATGATTGAAGGCGCCATCATGATTACCAAAATCTCGGGCAAAACCAATTACCGGAAAGCCATTATGCAGTCGGTTGAAAAACTGGTAAATGAGTTAGCGTAAAAATTTTTAAACAAAAATATACCGATAGGTATTATTTTATATGGAAGACGTGAAAAGTATTAGCCCTGACCTGGAAGAGAAGAAGGCCGCTCAGGCTTTCGCTGGGATGGAATATTTTGAGGCCATTGAACGGGGCGAACTCCCTTACCCGCCTTTGTTGCAGACGCTTGATTTCAAGGTGATTTCGGTAAAGGAAGGAGAAGCGGTGTTTGCATTCCAACCGCAGCAGATGCACTACAATTCTCTGGGAACCGTGCACGGCGGGGTAATAGCCGCCCTCTTGGACACGGCCATGGGCTGTTCCCTACACACGCTTCTGCCCGCCCACACCACCTACACCACGCTTGAACTGAAAACCAATTTTCTCAAAGCCGCCACCATAGAAAGCGGGGAACTGACTGCTGTGGGAAAGGTGATTCACCGGGGCCGCACCACTGCCTTTCTGGAAGCCCAGTTATTGAACCAGGCCGGCAGCGTCTTCGCGCACGGCGTGAGCACCTGTTTACTTCTAAATTCTTAACGAATCATATACTTATGAAAACCACTCAAAACACAATCCTGATAACTGGCGGAAGTGCCGGAATAGGTCTTGAAATAGCAAAGCTTTTCGCCCAAAGGGGAAATCAGGTCATCATCACCGGCCGTGACGAGGTCCGTCTGCAACAAGCCGCTGCCCAGATTCCCAACGGGGTTGCCCTGGTGTCTGATGTCTCTAAAGAAGCCGATGTTCATCAGTTAACTCAGCGCCTGACAAAGGACTTCCCAGCCCTGAACATGGTCATCAACAATGCGGGCCGCGCGCTCATCTATGACATTGCAGACCCAGAGGCCAATGCCTATGAAAAAGCCTATGAGGAGATGTATACCAATTACCTGTCGGTGGTGCGGCTGAATGAGAAACTGCTGCCGTTGTTGAAGAAGCAACCAGAAGCCGCCATCGTGAACGTCTCTTCTATTGTGGCGTTCGTGCCTAGTCTTCTGGCCGGGTACTCGGCCAGCAAAGCCGCCCTCCATTCCTACACCCAAGCCCTGCGCATCGCGCTGGAAGACAGTTCTGCCATTAAAGTATTTGAACTCATGCCACCCCTGGTGAACACTGAGTTCTCCAAAGAGATTGGTGGACACAATGGAATCTCCCCGGCCCTGGTGGCGCAGGAGTTACTTTTGGCGCTGGAGCACAATACATATGAGATAAGAGTGGGCCAGACCGAGGATATTTACCGCCTGTACCTTTCTTCTCCGGAGCAGGCATTACAAGCTATGAACAGTAGCCGAAAGCTCATCCAGAAGCAACCTGAACTGAATTAGTCTTTTGTTCCAGAAAATGTGAGCGGCCTGCTAACAAGGTGGGCTGATAGAATGGATGAAACGAGTTGTCATTACCGGTCTGGGCGCCATTACGCCCTTGGGGAACACCGTGCAGGAGTTCTGGGCGAACCTTCTGGCGGGCAAAAGTGGGGCCGGGCCCATCACCAAATTTGATGCGTCTAAGTTCAAGACCCACTTTGCCTGTGAGGTGAAAAACTTCAACCCTGAGGCATACCTGGAGAAAAAGGAAATCAGGAAGTATGACTTGTTTACCCAATACGCCATCGCGGCCAGTGACCAGGCCATCCAGGACGCCGGTCTAGATTTCACGCGCATGACACCGGAAGAACGGTACGAAGTGGGCGTTATCTGGGGCTCTGGCAACGGCGGCATTGGCACGTTTGAGGAGCAGTTGCGGGATTTCCATTTAGGCGATGGCAGCCCCAGGTTCAACCCGTTCTTTATCCCGAAGATGATAGTGGACATCGCCGCAGGCGTTATCTCCATCCGGCACCAGTTGTATGGCCCTAATTACTGCACGGTATCGGCGTGCGCTTCTTCTAATACTGCCATCATCAATGCTTTTGATACCATCAGAATGGGCAAGGCGACCATCATGATTGCGGGCGGTTCAGAAGCGGCTATCACCGAATCGGCGGTGGGTGGTTTCAACGCGGCGCAGGCGTTGTCAAAGTTCAACGAAGACCCAACCAGAGCATCGCGCCCGTTTGACCAGCAACGCGACGGCTTTGTGGTGGGCGAAGGAGCAGGAGCCTTGGTATTAGAGGAGTGGGAACACGCCATACAAAGAAACGCCCCTATTTATGCCGAGTTGGTAGGAGGAGGCATGGCGGGAGACGCCTATCATTTAACGGGTACCTCGCCCAACGGATTGGGTGCCGCTTTGGGCATGCAGCGAGCCTTGAAAGACGCGGGGCTGTCTCCTGAGCGCATTGACTACGTTAATGCCCATGCAACTTCCACCGGCATTGGAGACCTGAGTGAGCTGCAGGGTATCAAAACCGTTTTCGGGAACCGACCGGTGCCCATCAGTGCCACCAAGTCCATGACGGGGCATTTGCTGGGAGCAGCAGGTGCCATTGAAAGTATTGTGTGCGCCTTAACGGTAAAGCATGATATGATTCCGGCAACTGCCAATACTCTACAGCTGGACGCACAAATCCCCGAGGGAATGGACCTGGTGCTAGGAAAGCCTCGGTCTCAAACGGTGGAGTATGCCCTCAACAACACCTTCGGCTTTGGTGGGCATACGGCCAGTTCTATTTTCAAAAAGTACCGTGATAGCTGAAACGGGTAGGCTGCCTGTTTTCGGGCTGTTTTCTGGAAATCAAGCCAGAAAATTGCTTCAACTCTCCTGGATCTTAGCCTGGGGGAAGATTCTGCTTCCTTTAGTACGTTGGCGCCTTTCCCATTCAATCTGCTGAGCTTTCTCTGCTTTACTTAAAATTCCCTATTCACCTTTAACCTTAAGGCTATGCTATTAACGCAAGTAGGCGAAACTACCTCCAACAAATGGCTCCAGCATGTGATTCTGCTCACTGGTCCCCTGTTGTCGGTGATGGATGTATTTATCATCAACGTGGCCATTCCGTCTATCAAACACGGGCTGGCCGCTACTGATGGAGAAATACAGCTGGTGATTGCCAGTTACCTGCTGGGTTATGCCTCCTTTCAGATTACGGGAGGCAGGGCTGGGGATTACTTCGGGCGGAAGAAAGTCTTTTTCTGGGGCATGTTCTTCTTTACTTTTTCCTCTATGTTGTGCGGTGTGGCGCTCAGCCCGGAGCAATTAATTGCCGCCAGGTTCCTGCAAGGGCTGAGCGGGGCGTTCATGATGCCGCAGCCTTTGTCTTACCTGCAACTACTGTTCCCAGAGCAGAAGGAGCGGACCAAAGCCTTCGGGTTGGTGGGCATCACGTTGGGCATAGCCTCAGTGGGTGGGCAGTTTTTGGGTGGGTATTTGTCTGAGGTGCAGGCAGTGGTGGACGGCTGGCGGCTGATTTTTTTCATTAACGTGCCCATTGGTATGGTGGCGCTTTGGGCCATTCAGGCTTTTCTGCAGGAAACCGTGAAAACTCGCCAGGGACAGTTTGATTATGCGGGAGTGGTACTGGTCACGCTGGCTTTGTCTTCTATGATTTATGCCCTCATTCAGGGGCGGGAGGAAGGCTGGCCGGCCTGGAGTTTCTGGCTCCTGTTGCTGTCTGCCGGGATGCTTTTCTACTTTATCATCCATCAGAAACAGAAGCTTACCCAAGGCAAAACGCCTTTGGTCAATCTGAACCTGTTCCAGATAAAGGACTTCAACATTGGGCTTTTGATGGTTTCCTTTTACTTTATGATGCACGCCTCTTACCTGCTCATAGGCACGGTGCATCTGCAACTGGATCTAGGTTTTTCGCCGTACCAGTGCGGGCTATTCTTCGTGTTGGCAGGTGTAATGTTCATGCTGGCTTCGGTGCTGTCCATCAAACTGGTGCTGCATCTGGGGAAGTGGGCGCTGCAGGTGGGCGTGGTGTTGCTCATTACCAGTTTTGCGTTACAGGCTATTTTATTCAAGCCCGGAATACAGCTGCTGCACATCTATCTGGTGATGGGGCTGTACGGGCTGGGAGGTGGACTGGTGATGCCGTCTCAGATGAACATGGCCCTGAAAAGCATTCCGCCGCATTTTTCGGGGGCAGCCACGGGCATTTACAACACCCTGCAACAAGCCGCGGCGGCAGTGGGCATCAGCTTGGTGGGTGGTCTGTTTTACTACGTGGCCCAACAGAATCCTTCGTCTAAAATGTTGGCCTTTCAATATGCCATGTGGGCAGAAATAGCTTGTCTGGTGCTGGTGGGATTGATGATTATCCTGCTGCCGTATAAGGTGAAGAAAGTGGTTTGAACCAGTGCATAAGCAAGAATCTAACCTCAAGACAAGACCTAATAGCCCCTGATTAAAAGCCTTCGTAGCGTTTGGGGAACTTGCGAGCGACTGTGCCAACTCCCGAATTCTTACCTCACAAAAAAGCCCTCACAGTTTTTCAAAACTGTGAGGGCTTTTTTGTGTTTCGGGCTTCTTTTTCAGAAAACACATTCAATTGAGGGCTGTTTTGCAAAGCAACCGCTATGCTTTTACCCGTACCAAAGCTGCTTCCCGCAACTCATCTTCTGCTTGAAACAATTCTTCCAGCATAATCACTTTCTTCTCCAGTTCTTCCGATGTGAATAAAGAGGGCAGCAGTTCTTTGTAGTAGCTGATGCCAGCTTGCAGGTTTTGCCAGAAGGTTTGCAGGTACTTGAATTGTTTGTCGGGGAGGGTGTCCAGTTGCTCGGCTTTCTTGGTTTTCCAGTAATCAATGTACAGCTTCAGCTCATTGATGAAGAGGTGCGGCCGGTAAGTTTGGTTCAGGGCGTTGAACCGACCGTAGATGTGGTCTACCATTTCCTGCAGCTTGAAAATGCCCGAGAAGAACGCCAGGTTTGGTCCGGGGCAAATGGCTACCGGTTTGCTCAACGCCTTCTTCCCGAAGTTATACAGCAAAGCAGCTGTGTTGGCCAGCCCCTCGCAGAGACATTCCTTGGCTAGTATTTTGTTTTCTTCGGCTTTCAAGGCTTCTGGCGTTAAACCTTGTTGTTGCAGTTGCTCCAGTTTGCGGCGCTGGAACTTGCGGGAGGCGGTGCAAAGGGGCTCTTCGGTGAATTCTGTACTAGAAACCAGGTGCTTTTTCACGCAGGGGCTGCCGGGTTTGCCTTTGTCTATGCGGGCGTGGGTCAGTTGTTCGCTGGTGGTGCCACGCAGGGCATTGAACGGAACGCCCAGCGGCGAGATGGGGCTCAGGTACAGATCCTCGGCTTTCGCTTTGGAAAGTTGGGTGAGCGTATCGGCATCTACGGTGGTGGCTTCCGGTACCAGCAGGAACGGCGTACCCCAGCCGGTAGCGTCAAAGCCGTAGTACTTGAGCAGGAAGTTGTGTTCTTCGGCGGTGCCGATGCCCCCTTGCACAGTAAGCCTTTGCACCGGAGCCGTAACGGGAACTGCTAGCCCTTTGGCAGTAAGCGCCTGCTGGCACATAGCCCAGAGCTCGGCCTTTAGGGCCTGGCGATTGGTTTTGAACTCCTCCAGAATAGGGCCCATCAGCAGACCATCGGTGGCGAAGGCGTGGCCGCCGCAGTTCAAGCCAGATTCTACCCTGAACTCAGACACCCAGATGCCTTTCTTAGCCAGAATCTTGCCCTGCACCGCCGCCGACCGGTAATCGCTTACCTTGATGATGACCTGCTTTTCAAACTCGCCCTGTTCATTGGGAAAGAAACCCGCAAACTGCTCCAGGTAACTGAACAGCCTTGGGCTCATGCCCGCCGAAAACACAATAGATGACTTAACGGTGCTGTTGGCATACCCGCGGAGCGCTGCCATGGCATCGGAGTACTCCGGGGGGAGCAAGGAGCCGTTTGCGGCGTAGTTGGTCTTGTCCAGCTTGGTCATGATGTTCACGTCTATGCTGCCGGGTTGCATGGCTTCGCGCAGTTGGTTCTGCAAAAACTCACAGAACGGCTCGTCGGGCGTTTGCAGCATTTGCTTGTACAGCAGGCGCAGGGGTGCCGCATCTGGCAGCATCTCAAAGTACTTGGTAAGCTGAGTGCCAGGCGCAAATTCCTCGGCCTTCACTTTTTCCAGTTGCTCACGCACCAGCTCGTCTACCAGGTTCAGGTAAGCGGTGACCCGCCTGGCCCGATAATCATCTTCTTTTTCAGAAATAGGTACAAACTGCCTTTGGTACAAGGCCGCGTAGTAAAGCCGCATTTCTTCCAGCAGTTTGTCATCGGCCAGCGAAAGGACGGAGGAAATGCCGTAGCGGGCTACTTTCAGGGGAGAATCAATGGAGAAGGCCAATCCCATGACCGGGATGTGGAACGAGTGGAGGTTATTGAATGCCATGCGTATTTGAAGGGGTACGGTTAGGTGCTTTCTGCAGGCGTGCAAGGTAGCCGTGGCCGAAAGGGTTGAAGATGACGAGCCTCAGCAGGAAAGATGACAATTGTCATTTTTAAAGCACCTGTAGCCAAGGACAACTAGGTAGCCGCTGTGTTATAGCTACTTACCTTTGCTTCCAGTTTGGGGTAGTTTTCAGGAAAGCAGCCCGGAAATAAAGAAAATAGCAACCTGGCCGGTAAACTCATTTTACGCGCGCGTCTCCTGAAGATTTTTCTTCATCTTTGTAGATAGCTTCAAAAGGTTGCTGGCCACGGGCTTACGCCAGGGCTACGTTCAACCAGGCAGTACCAGGCTCTGTCTCTATGTCTTCTGACCAGTCACTTCAGGATATCCAGCACTTGTTCATGGCCCACTACACGGCGCTGTGCCACAGGGCTTTTCAGTTGGTGAATGATGAAGACGCCGCCAAGGATGTGGTTCAGGAGGTGTTCATAAGGTTATGGAAGCAGATGGAGAATGGGTTCATGGCCCTGGAGAACCCCGAGGCTTATTTGCACCGCGCCGTCCGGAACCAGGCTCTGAATTACCTGGACCGGGAGAAAAGGCAGCTGTCTTTTGCAACCGAACTACAGGCTACCTCCGCCATCTCCTCCAATGATACCGAAGATAATTTAGGGCTGGAAGAGCTTCAGCAGAAAGTACAGACTGCCATTGAAAGCCTGCCGTTGGGCTGCCGCAAAGTGTTTCTCCTGAGTAGGTATGGGGGCTTGAGCCACAAAGAAATAGCCGAGCAACTGCAAATCTCCCCCAATACCGTGGACAATCACATCAAAAAGGCGTTAAGCATCCTGCGCAAATACCTGGTGAGTGGCTTACTGATAATTTTTAAAATTTTTTTGGGTGAGGCGTAGCGGTTGTGTCAATAGGGTATGTCTAGAGGGAAAACCACTAAACCCTTTGGTCCAAATGAAAAAACTAAAAGTAACCCTGGCTAGCCTTTGCTTTCTTGGCTTATGGGCATGCCAAGGCATCGAGAAGGAAGAAGAAACCATTTCACCCAATGCGCCGCTGCCCAGAGCCGTGACCACCACCCGTGAAACCGAATTACTGGTAGGCAAATGGTGGCGCCTGGAGCAAGCCATTGTGACCCCGGCGTATCCCAAACCTAACGGAAGCACCAACAACTGGCTGGAGGGCAAGCAGACCTGTGAACTGGACAACCGCATCCGGTTTAACCTGGACGGTACCATGACCTGGGATGAAGGTGCTATCCGCTGCTCTGGCACTGAGCAAACCACTCCCGGCGCCTGGACCTACAACACCAAAACCGGCGAGGTGGAGCTGTACGAGCAGGAAGGCAGCAAATACGCCCACCGCACAGATTTAACCGTGACGCAGGTAAATGTTACCACATTCACCGCGCTGAGCATGAAAAAGGAAGGTCCAGGGTACACCATCACCTCCACTTACGTGCTGGAGCCATAGAACACGCTTTGCCGCAGGGTGAAAGCAAAGACACGAAAAACGGAATGGACAAAGACGCCACTTTTTTCTGGGACTTGACCGCCAGGCACCTCGCCGGTACTACTACGCCGGAGGAGGAGCAGCTTCTGGCGGCATGGCTCCAGGAAAATCCAGAGCAGAAACAAGCCTTTGAAGAGCAGCGCCGTTTATGGCAGTTATCAGAAAAGCAGCCTAAAAACGCGTTCTCGCCAGAAGAAGGATGGCAGGAATTCCTGCAGCGGGTGCAAGCCGAAAAGCAAGCCAATGCGGCAGAAACTGTTTCTCCGGCTTTCCCCTGGATGCGGGTAGCCGCCGGGCTTGCGTTGTTGCTGGTGTCAGTGTTTCTGATCAGGTACTTCCTGTTTCCGCCGGTACAAACCGTGACCCTTGCCGCTACAGATGCCAAGCGCCTGTTCACGCTACCGGATAGCAGCCAGGTCTGGCTGAACAAAGGAAGCTCGCTCACTTACCAGTCTGATTTTGGCGAGGAAGACCGGCCGGTCACGCTGCAGGGCGAGGGCTACTTTGAGGTGCAGCACAATGCCCACAAACCGTTTCTGGTAACAACTTCGGGCACAGAAACCCAGGTGCTGGGGACTACTTTCCAGGTGTCTACCCAAGATTCTGCGCAGGTGGAAGTGGTGCTTTTTACCGGAAAAGTGGCTTTTAGGGCTAAAACAGGCCAAAAACAGGAAGTTACCTTAGCACCGGGGCAAAAGGCAGTTTATTCCGCAACTACCGGACAAATAGAGACCGCTTTCAATCAGGATCAGAACGAACTGGCCTGGAAAGAGGATCGGTTTCAGTTTCAGAATACCCCTCTGGAGCAGGTGGCGCTGACCCTGAACGCGTATTACGGGGTGTCCATCACGTTTGAGAAACCGGTGCTTGCCCAATGCCACTTTACGGGTTCTTTCAGAGATGCCCCTGCTTTGGAAGAAGTGCTGGTGGTACTTACCAAATCACTTCAACTGTCTTATAACGAAGTGCAGCCAAACGTCTTTCGCCTGAGCGGAGAAGGCTGCCGCTAAAAATTAAAGCATTCAAAAAATGTATAGATATCTCCTTTGCATTTGCCTGGGCTGGCTGTGCTGTGTCTTCAGTGTGGCGGCGCAAACACCGTTACTGCAAAAAAAAGTAAGCCTTTCGGTACAAGGCAGCACCCTGGAACAGGCTCTGAAAACCTTGTCAGAACGCTACCAGGTTGATTTCTCCTACAGCAACGAGGTAATCAACGGGGCCAAAAAGGTAACGGTTAACGCCCAGAACCAACCCTTGAGTGAGGTGCTGAACCAATTGCTCAGACCTACCGGTTTGCGGTACAGCACCATCGGGAACCAGATTGTGATTGAACCCGCCCCTAAAAAGAAGGAACGCAACAAGGTAACGGTTAGCGGTACCATTAGGGACAAAGCCTCTGGAGAGGCACTGGCCGGTGCCACGGTGCTGGTGATGGGCCAGGAAGAACTGGGTACCGGGGCAAACGCCTATGGCTTTTATTCCCTCACCTTACCCGAGGGGCGTTACACCCTCAGAGCGAATTACCTGGGCTATGCAACCCAGGATGTTTCGCTGCAGCTAAACCAAAACCAAACCGTGAGCATTGAGCTGAGCCCCATGGCAGCGGTCTTGCAGGAAGTAGAGGTTTCTGCTGACAAGGACGAACAGCAGGTGATGGATAGCCGTGGCGGGCGGCACCTTTTGCCCATGCAAACCATCAGGAAAATGCCGGCCATTGGCGGTGAATCTGATGCCGTGAAAAGCCTTCAGATGCTGCCGGGCGTGCAGACGGCCAATGAAGGCACCACTAACCTCTCGGTGCGGGGCGGCTCTTTTGACCAGAACCTGATTCTGCTGGATGAGGCACCAGTGTACAATCCGGCTCACTCCCTGGGGTTTTTCTCGGTGTTCAATCCAGATGCCATCCAGAGCGTGGAGTTGTACAAAGGCGGCATTCCTGCCATGTACGGCGGACGGTTGTCCTCGGTAGTAGACATCCGGATGAAGGAAGGAAACCGGAAACAGAACATGGCCAGTGGCGGGGTGGGGCTGCTGGCTTCCCGGTTGACTTTGGAGGGACCCACTTTCCAGGGAAATGGCTCTTTGATGATTGCCGGGAGGTATAGCAACCCGGGAGTGTTGGTGAACGGCATAGGAGAGTTAGGGCAGCTGGCGGGGCTTTATTCCTTCAATAATTTCACGGGCGGCAACGAGATCAGTTTCTATGACCTTAACCTGAAAACCAATTACAAACTCACCCAGAAGGACCAACTGTATTTCTCTGCCTACACCGGGCATGACCACTTCTTTTATTTTGATGTGAATGGCCGAAGCAGCATGGACTGGGGTAACACTACCGCCACTTTCCGGTGGAACCACATCTACAATGAAAAGCTGTTCTCCAATGCCACCGTGCTTTTCAGCCACTACAACTACGCTTACATCCTGAAAGACGAGGTGCGGTACTTCCGCTGGACTTCCAACCTGCAGGAAGTGGATGCCAAGATTGATTATGACTACTTTGTCAGCCCCGCCTTGCATTTGCAGTTTGGGGGAGCCTTGAACTTTCACCGGTTCTTCCCCGGAAAAGTAGCGCCCCGCAATGACCAGTCGGTGACCAAAGAGGTTCTGCTGCCCGAGAAGCAAGCCCTGGAGCCTGCCTTGTACGCCTCGGCTATTCACCAGGTGTTGCCCCGGTTGCGGGTAGAATACGGGTTGCGGTACGTGCCGTTTCTTACCTTGGGCCCCGGTCAAAGTTACGTGTATGCATCTCCGGAGAGCGATACCCCACAGGATACGCTGCACTACCAGTCCGGCGAGGTCATGCAATCCTACCAGCGTCTGGAGCCCAGGGTATCGGTGCAATACAACATCAGTGAAAAAGGCACCTTCTCGCTGTCCTACAACCGTACCAACCAATACCTGCATTTGGTCACCAATTCCTCGGTGGGGTTGCCCACCGATGTGTGGCTGCCTTCGGACCGTAACATCAAACCCCAGATAGCAGATCAGGTGGCGGCGGGCTACATGCATCAGTTCAAAGAAAAGATCTGGCAAGCGGCGGTGGAAGTCTTCTACAAAGACATGCAGCACGTGGTGGATTATAAAGACAACGCTGATCTGTTTATGAACGGGCAGATTGAAACCCAGATGCGGAGCGGGCGCGGCTGGGCCTACGGGGCGGAGTTCCTGCTAAGGAAAGAGCAAGGCAGAACCACGGGTTGGCTTAGTTATACCTGGTCAAGATCAGAGCGCAGCATTGAAGGCGTGAACAACAACCGCCCGTACTTCTCCGGGTTTGACAAACGCCACAACCTGTCAATTACCCTGGCGCACCAGCTGAGTGCCCGGAAAGCCTTGAGTGCCAATTTTGTGTACACCTCGGGCAGGGCTACCACCATTCCGGAAAGTGTGTACTTCTACGGCGACAAGCCCTTTGTGCAGTACTCTGAGCGAAACGGCTACCGTTTGCCTGCCTACCATAGGCTAGATGTGTCCTACACGCTGCAGCAGAAACGGAACGACCAGCGCCGTTGGAAAGGTGAGTGGGTTTTCTCGGTGTACAATCTTTACAACCGGGAGAATTACTTCAACATGTTCTTTAAGCAGGAAGATTACAGCTACAGCTCCATCAAAGCCTATAAAACCTTTTTGTTTGGGGTGCTGCCTTCTGTCACTTATAATTTCAGATTCATTTAAGCGTATATGAACCTACCAAGAATATCAATGGGCTATAACAAGCTGACCAGGCTGTTTCTGGTGCTGTCAGCTCTCTTCTATTGGGGTTGTACCGAAGAAGTGGCCATGCCAGAGATTTCCTCTTCCAGTAAACTGGTGGTAGACGCCTGGATCACCGATAAAGGCGGGCCTTACCAGGTAAAGCTAACCCGAAGCCTGCCTTTCAAATCCCTGGCCTCGGGCGTTAATTACACCTATGAAGAAGGTTTGAACCTCATCGGGATCCCGGATGCCCAGGTCACCATCAGTGATAACACCGGTTTTGAGGAGGTTTTGAAAAAGGAGCCCAATAACACTTACGGCTACGTCACCACCAACCTGGTGGGTAAAGCCGGCCGCACGTATTACCTCAAGATCAAGCTCAAAGGACAGGAGTATACCGCTACCGCCTACATGCCGCCGGTTCCTAAAATTGACAAGGTCTCCTATTTTTTCCGCCCCACCGAGATAGTAGGAAAAGAAGATTCCTACGTGCCCCTGGTGTACTTTCAGGAGCCCACTCATGAGAAGAACTATTACCTGTTCAAGTACTGCTACCAGGATTGGTGCGGCCCCATTAACGGCGGGTCAACCGGTGGCCGTAACTGGAATGTCTCCATCATGAACGATGACCTGATGCCCGCCTACGTCAACGGCCTGAGCATTGATGACGGTCATTCGGTTAGCGGGATGGACTTTTACCCGTTTAGCGGTGTCAATACCCTGCAGATGTATTCCTTGACCAAAGAAGGCTACCAGCATTTTGATGCGCTGATCCGGCAGTTCCTGAACGATGGCGGAACCTACCAACCGGCACCCGCATCGGCCCCCGGTAACATCAGCAACGGTGCCCTCGGCTTTTTTGGCGCTGCCGCTGTTTCAGAGATGAAGGTGCATATTCCGTAACCAGCTTGTTTAGGGCCTGTTTTCTGTAAAATGGGCTAAAAACAGGATTTACTTTCTATCACAAAGGCTTCTTTCTCAACAGAGAAAGGAGCCTTTCTTTTTGCTGAATGGCACCCCAACCAGGCACGCCTTGCCTAACCAAATGTTAAAATGCTTGGAAAAAATAAACCAATTGGTTTATTTGCCGGCATGAAACGTCCTCAGACTTCCAAAGCCGAACAGACCAGAAGCCTCATTGTGGAACGGGCAGCCGTCCTTTTCAACCAGAAAGGCTTTGCGGGTACGTCGTACAAAGACCTGATGGAAGCCACCGGCGTCACCAAAGGCTGTTTGTACGGGCACTTTGCCAGCAAGGAAGAGTTGGCGGTGGAAGCCTTTGAATATGCGGCCCAAACCCTGATTGACCGGGTAGGAGAGGCGATGGCTCCTTATGAGCATGCGGGAGAAAGGCTGCGGGCCTTGCTGAACTTCTACCGCACCTATCTTTCAAACCCCGTTATTGCCGGAGGCTGCCCTCTGCTCAACACCGCCGTAGAAGCAGATGACAACCAGCCCGCTCTGCATGACCGCGTGGTTAAGGTCCTGAACCGGTTGCACAAAGGCGTATTCAAGCTGATAGAGTTGGGTAAGGCCCAGGGAGTGTTCCGGGAAACGGTGAACACGCAAGATGTGGTTACCTTTTTTGTGGCCACCGTGGAAGGCGGTATCATGCTGGGAAAAGCCTACAGCCACGACCAGCCCCTGCAGACCGTACTCCATCAGCTTGAGCGATGGCTGCAATTTGAATTAGGCGACTTCTAAAATTTTTATTCCCCTATAAACCAATTGGTCTATTTTAAGCTATGAAAGAACAAACCTCCGCACCCAAACCCTCGGTATTAGAAAGCCAAACCCGCATCCGGTTCGATCACTGTGATCCGTTCGGGCACCTGAACAACAGCGCTTTCCTCAATTACTTCCAGAATGAGCGCGAAGACCAGGTAGAAGCCGCCTACGGACTAGACATTCATGCTTTCTTCCGGAAAACCGGTAGGGCCTGGGTGGTAGGCCAGAACCAGATTGTGTACCTGAGCCCTGCTTTGGTGCGCGAACTGGTCACTATTGAAACTAGCATCCGGCACTTTAACGAGACCAGCATGCTGGTGGAGCATATCATGTATGACGCGGAAAAGACGAAAATTAAAGCCATGCTCTGGACCAGGTTTGTGTACATTGACGTGCGCAAAAACGAGCGTGCCCAGCACGAACCGGAACTGATGGAACTGTTTGGAGAAGTGGTGGTGAAAGAGGAAACCCCGGCGCTTTTTGAGGAGCGGGTGAAGCAACTCAGAGAGCAGATGAAGGCTCTTCAAGCCAAGGCCGTATAAAAGCAGAGATGCAATTTGCGGTATCCTGCGGTTGCCGCATCATCTATTAGCGCCGGGCTGTTTAGAGGCTGTTTTCCAGGAAATAGCCTCTAAACAGCCCGGTGTTTGTTTTGTGATTTATCGCTGCACTTCATTCAGCCAATCAGTGATTAGGCGGTAGGAGATGGAGAGGGCAGGCGGCAATTTGATTTCCCCTGAGGCCACAAGCTCTTTCAGTTCAGGACGGATGAACCAGCGGGCATCGTCAATCTCGGCGGGGTCAATCTTGATTTCGTCGGTTTCTGCCTCGGCCATAAAGCCCACCATAATGGAAGCCGGAAAAGGCCAGGGCTGCGAGGAATGGTATTCCACATGGTTGACCGGGAGGCCCACTTCCTCCAGCACCTCCCGGACGACGGCACTCTCCAGCGTTTCACCGGGTTCCAGAAAGCCCGCCACGGAGGCATACATGCCCGCGGGCCAGGAGGCTTGCCGGGCTAATAGGCCTTTGCCCTGATGCGTGACCATGGTAATAACGGCGGTATCGGTCCGGGGGAAATGGGAGGTCTGGCAGTCTGGATTAGTGCATTTGCGGAGGTGCCCCGCCTCTTTGGATAGGGCAGGGGAGCCACAGACGCTGCAGAATTGGTGTTGCCGGTTCCAGTGTACCATGGCTTTCGCGTACGCCAGCAGAGAACTATCGGGCCGGGCCAGTTGCAGGGTGGCTTCGCGTAATTCCTGGAAGCTGCCGGTTTCATGAGGAACGATATGCTCTTCCAGTAGATCCACGGCAAAGTAGGCCCTCTCTTCCCGTACTCCAAGCAAAATAGGCGTAAGGTCAAGTTCTTGCAATGGCAACTCCTTGATGGAGAGTGGCACCAGCCGGCGGTCTTCAGAGAGGAGCGACTTCTGGCCTTTGAAAGGCAGAATAACCGTAGTTTGTTTGGTTAACTGTTCTTCCAGCCAGACCGCGTTTTTCCGGAGCAGGTGCACCCGGTCCAGGTCAGATTCTCCAAAGTAGTTAAGTGCCGAGTATGCAAGATGGTTAGGCATAGTCTTTTCTTTAAGCCGTAAAAGTAAGAAGCGTTTTTAGGCCGTTCTCAGGAAAACAGCTTAAAAACGCTTTGCCTTTGTATGTACTGGTAAGAGCCAGAAAAGTTGATGAGCAGGGATAGTGTTCGAAAGCGTCTTCTTCGGCAAGCCGAATTAGAGGCTTAAGTCTGTTGTTCCTCTTCTTAAAAAGGTATTTCCTCGCTCGCCTCTGGCGAGTGTGCGTTATCTTGGTGGCCTCTGGCCACCGGAAACCGCTTTGCAATACCGTTGTCTTGTTTTAGGCATAGCGGCGAGACGCCGCCCGGTTACTCACACTCGCCGGAGGCGAGCGAGGGCAGGGCTTAAAACAAAAAAGCGCTTCTGGGCTGATTTCATGAAATCAGCCCAGAAGCGCTTCAAAGAAGAAAATAAATCTTCTACAGGTTAAGGGAACCGGCTAGTTCTTTCAATGCAATCTCGCCGATCTTGGCTAAGTATTGCGCGTTGCTGTAGCGCACGGTGGCGTTCACGTAGTTGAGCTGGGCATCGCGCACCTCTACGGTGGTGATGCTGCCCAGGCGGTATTTCTCCATGGTGATTTCCAGGTTCTGGCGGGCGATGCGCTGGTTGTTTTCCTCCAGTCTCACCAAGCTCAGGTTGGTCAGGTAGGTCTGGTACGCCGAGGCCAGTTGCGAGTTGATGCTCTGGTTTACCTGGTCTAGCTGCAACTGCGCGCTGTTGATCTGGATGTTGGCGTTCTGCTCCATGCGGCGCTGGTTGAACCCGTTGAAAATGGGCACCGAGGCCGTAACCCCGTAAGATAAGCCATTCCCCGTGGAAAGGGTGGAGAAGCCCAGGGCAGACCGGTTGCGGTTGAAGTTGTAGCCGGTATTCAGCCCCACCACGGGGTACCGGTTGGCCTTCACAATTTTGGCATCCAGCTCGGCCACTCTGCGGTTCAGGATGGCTGCCTTCAAAGACGGGTTCTGCTGAGAAGCCTGGGTGGAAAGAGTTTCCAACGTTAGCTGATCATCAATCAAGATGTTGTCTGGTACACTGAACCGGATGTTCACGTCGCGGGCCATCAGCTCGTTCAGTCTGATCTGGGTGTTGCGGTACAGTTCCTGCTGGCGCAGCAGGTTGGTGGTGTCGGTGTTGTAGTCTACCTGGGCGTTCAGCACTTCCAGGCGGGCCGCTTTTCCAATCTGGAACCGGTTCTGGGCCGTGGTCACCCGCAAACGGGAGATGGCCATGGCGGTGTCATAGGCTCTCAACTGATGCTGTTGCTGCACCAGTTCATAGAACGTGTTCATCACGTCGCCCACGCGGGTAAGAATGGTCAGCTGCAGGTTGGCTTCGCCCAGTTTTTCCAGTTCCTGTAACTGCTCATAGCGGGCAAACATGGCAAAGCCGTTGAATACCGTCCAGTTCAGGCCCACCCCGTAGTTCAGGGTAGAGCCCTGGCCCCAGCTTACTTCGTTCACCTGCCCATCGGCACGGGTTTGGGAGCTGTTCTGAATGGTATTGTTGTTGGTTAAGTTACCTGTGACAGTAGGTAACATGCCTGCGTTGCCGCGGGTCACGTTGTTCTCGGCAATGCGCTCGTCATTGGCAGATAGCTTAATGTCATAGTTACGTTCCAGTGCTATCCTGACGGCGTTTTCAAGGGTTAGTATCTCCTGAGCTTTCGCCTCGCCTGCCCCTAAGAACAAGCTGAAAAGTAAGAGGCTCAGGAGACCAAATCTGTATTTTAACATATTAGGGTTTCTTCAATCAAATAATTAGTGGGCCACTGCTTTCTCGTACTCTTCAATGCGGTCAAACTCTGGGCGGTGTTTGCGGGCCCGTGACCACATAGAATAGATAGCCGGAATGATGAACAGGGTAAGCACCAAGGAGAAAATGGTACCTCCCACAATCACTACCCCCATCCCAATCCGGCTTTGGGCGGCTGCACCTAAGGCCAGGGCAATAGGCAAAGAACCCAGGGCAATAGCCAAACTGGTCATCAGGATAGGGCGCAGACGGGCCTCAGAGGCTTCCAGAATGGCCTCCATCTTAGACCTGCCTTCCTCGCGCAACTGGTTCGCAAACTCCACAATCAGGATACCGTTTTTGGTCACCAGACCAATCAGCATAATGGTCCCGATCTGGCTGAAGATGTTCCAGGTCTGGCCGAACAGCCATAGAGACAACATCGCCCCGGCCACCGCCATCGGTACCGTTAAGATGATGATGAACGGATCCACGAAGCTCTCAAACTGAGCCGCCAGAATCAGGTAAATCAGCAACAAGGCCAACCCGAAGGCGAACATGGTGTTGGAGCCACTTTCCACGAAGTCACGCGATTCACCACCCAGGTCAGTAGAGAACGACTCGTCCAATACCTGGTCTCTGATGCGGTCCATGGCCTCAATACCGTCCCCGATACTTTTGCCTGGAGCCAGACCGGCCGAAACGGTGGCCGACAAATACCGGTTGTTGTGGTATAACTGCGGCGGGCTGCTGCGCTCTTCCATGGTCACCAGGTTGTCCAGCTGAATCAACTGGCCGGTAGAACTGCGCACGAACAAGGACGTTAAGTCCATGGGGTCGTTGCGGTCTGGGCGGTCAAACTGACCCATTACCTGGTACTGGCGACCGTTCATCAGGAAGTACCCAAAGCGCTGGCCGCTCAATGACAATTGCAGCGTCTGCGCCACGTCAATCACCGATACGCCTAAGCTCTGGGCTTTCTCACGGTCAATAGAGATGTTGATCTCTGGTTTGTTGAATTTCAGGTTCACATCGGCCATCACAAACGTGGGGTCGTTGTTCACGGCTTCCATGAATTCAGGGATTTTTTCCTCCAGTTTCTGGAAGTTAGGTGCCTGAATGATATACTGGATAGGCTGACCACCCCGGCGGTTCACCGAGATAGTGGGCTGCTGAATCACATTGGTTCTGGCCTCCGGGAAGCGACGCACCACTCTGGAAAGCTGATCAGCGATCTCTTTCTGGGACCGCTCACGTTCTTCCTGCGGCTTCAGCGCCAAGCGCATCATCCCGCTGTTCACCGATCCGGAACCCCCAAAACCAGGCGACGTGATCACCAGGTTTACTTGTTTCTCAGGTACAGAATCCTCCACCACCTGGGTTAATTCCTCCATGAAGCGTTCCATGTATTCATAGGAAGAACCTTCCGGCGCCGTGGCCATGATGCGGAGCATTCCGCGGTCATCGTACGGGGCGGTTTCTTTCTGCAGGATGGTGTAGAATAAGCCAATCAGACCAAAACACGCGAAGATGATAGGGAAACTCAGCCATCTTCTCTTCATAAAGCTGCTCAGGGCATTGGCGTAGCCCGAGTTCATTTTCTGGAAGAACGGCTCAGTCCACTCGTAGAATTTAGAGCGTTTGTGCACGTCTCCTTTCATCAGATAGGCATTCAGCATAGGCGTTAAGGTCAGTGACACGAACGCCGAGATCAACACGGCTGCGCCAATCACTACCCCAAACTCCCGGAACAACCTACCCACGAACCCTTCCAGGAAGATCACCGGCAGGAACACCGCCGCCAATGTGATGGAGATGGAGATAACCGCCAAAAAGATCTCATTAGAACCTTTGATAGCCGCCTCAATAGGAGACATGCCTTCCTCTACTTTTTTGTAGATGTTCTCGGTTACCACAATACCGTCATCCACCACCAGACCGGTTGCCAGCACGATGGCCAGCAGGGTCAATACGTTGATGGAGAAACCAGCCAGGTACATGATGAAGAACGTGGCAATCAACGACACCGGAATGTCAATCAACGGACGGAAGGCGATACCCCAGTCCCGGAAGAACAGGTAAATGATCAGGATTACCAGCACCAGGGAGATGAGGATGGTCTCGGC
Organism: Sabulibacter ruber; assembly: GCF_017355955.1. Lineage (GTDB taxonomy): Bacteria > Bacteroidota > Bacteroidia > Cytophagales > Hymenobacteraceae > Nibribacter > Nibribacter ruber_A. The sequence goes on from NZ_JAFFID010000005.1 coordinate 357,377, forward strand.
CACCTCCGTCACGGATTTCTTGATGAACACGGTGTTGTCCATGGCAATGTCCAGCACCAGGTCACTTGGTAGTTCGTTTTTGAGCTTGTCAAACTGGTCGTAGAAGTTGCCGGCAATCTCCAGGTAGTTGGTACCCGGCTGCGGAATGATGGCCATCCCCACCATGGGCACGCCAGATTCTGTCATCTTGGTTTCCAGGTTCTCAGGACCAAGTTCGGCCCGACCAATGTCACTGAACCGAAGGATTTTGTCGCCTTCAGAAGAAATGATGAGATCGTTGAATTGTTGCGCGCTAGACAGGTTACCCAGGGTTCTTACCGTTAGCTCGGTGTTCTGGCCGCTCACCTTACCAGTTGGTAATTCCACGTTCTGGCGGTTAAGGGCGGTACGCACATCGGCAACGGTTAAGCCGTAGGAGGCCAGTTTCATGGGGTCCAGCCACAGGCGCATGGCGTAGCGTTTCTGCCCCCAGATCTGCACACTACTCACGCCAGGAATGGTTTGCAGGCGCTGGGCAATCACGTTCTCGGCGTAGTCAGAAAGCTGGAGCGCATCGCGGTTTTCGCTGCGCACCGTCATGGTGATGATCGGCTCAGAGTCAGCATCGGCTTTAGACACTACCGGCGGCGCGTCAATGTCCTGCGGTAAACTTCTCACCGCCTGCGATACTTTGTCGCGCACGTCATTGGCCGCCTCTTCCAGGTTCTTGTCCAGGTTGAACTCAATGTTGATGTTGCTTCGGCCCTGGTTACTGGTAGAGGAAATGTTCCGGATACCGTCAATGGAGTTAATGGCTTTCTCCAGCGGCTCGGTGATCTGGGATTCAATGATATCAGAGTTGGCCCCGGCATAGCTGGTGCTCACGGAGACAATAGCCGGGTCAATGGACGGGTATTCCCTGATCCCCAGGAACGTGTACCCAATCACCCCGAACAACATCAGGAGAAGGTTCAACACGATGGTGAAGACCGGCCGTTTAATACTTGTGGTGGATAAACTCATTTTGTAAGCGTTTATTTAAAATTATGGCTTCGCCAGGGCTACACGCACTGGGCTTCCTTCTTTCAAAGACATCACACCCGTGGTCAGAACGGTATCACCGGGGTTCAGGCCGGCTGTTACCAGCAGGTCTTTCTCGGTGCGGGTGCTGGTTTCAATCATCACTTCTTTGGCTTTTCCATCTCTGGCAATGAATACCTTTTTCCCGTTCTGTACCGGTACCACCGCCTGGGTTGGAATCAGGAGCGCATCAGGAATAACCGTCAAAGGCAGTTCAATGTTGGCGAAAGAACCAGGCAATAACACGCCGTTCGGGTTATCGGCCCGGGCACGTAATTGCAGGGTTCTGGTGGTGGCTTCAATATTAGGCTCAATGGCGTACACCCGGGCCGTGAATTTGTCTGGTGAGCCAGCTACCGTGAAAGTAAGCTCTGTGTTCACTTTCACCTGGTTGGCATATTTCTCAGGCACCGCAAAGGTGATTTTCACGGGGTTGGTGCTTACCAGGTTCGTAACCACGGTTTCAGGAGTAAGGAACGTACCCACCGATACGGCTCTTAAGCCTACTTTTCCGGAAAACGGTGCTACAATGGACGTTTTGGCCAATTGCGCCTGCACCAGCTGAATCTGGGCCTGGGCGGTTTTCAGTTCGGCGCGGGCTACGTCGTATTCCTCGCGGCTGATGGCTTCTTTCTGCAAAAGCAGACGGGCGCGTCTTTCATTTTCGGCGGCCAGCGTCTGGCGAGTCTGGGCCTGGGCCAGCTGGGCCCGCAGTTCAGAATCGTCTATTTTCACCAGCACCTGTCCTTTACGCACGTTGCTGCCCTCCTGGAAGGAAATGCTGCGCACCTGGCCAGATACCTGTCCTCTTACTTCTATCTGTTCATTGGCTTCAATGGAACCGGTCACGGCCAGGGAATTGGCAAACTCCCGGGGGGTAGCCACCACACCGCTTACGCGCATAGGCATGCCACGACCAGCACCACCTGGTCCGCCCGGGCCTCTTCCGCCGCCGGGACCGCCCGCTCCAGCCTGTTCTTTGTTGCTGGAGATACGGTAATACACCAAGGCCCCGAAGCCGATAATCAGTAGCGCATATACAATGTGTTTGATTTTCATAGATTTAGAAATACGAAAATTCTTTCGTTTGTTGAGATTAAAGTGGTTAAAGGTTTAGTTAGTTCATGGTTGGTGCAGCTATAGATAACCCTAAGCGGTGGCTGCATGGTTCCCCTGGCCTTGGAAGAAGAGGTAAAGACATTCTCCTGACAGCCTCCTCAGAAGCAAAATGGCTATCTAGTGGAAACCTGAAAGGGAAGCGTTTTCCTGGGATAAGTTCCCAAACAAGCGCTTTTGGCCGCGAAAGCCGTTTTGCCGGAGAACCAGCGGAGGGAGAAGCAACTTTTTCATTTCCGAAATCGGATTAGGGGGATATATAAACACGTTTACACTGCCAGGCAGGCCTCTAAGAGCCTTTCTCACCGTGGCAGTGGGTAAAATTATTCCGTTTTTTGGCTATTTTTAAAAATTAGACCTAAAAACAGACTGAAGGTTTAAAAGGAACCTGAAAAAAATAAATTCCCCTGCAAATTACCCATTGTGGCAAGGGAGAAAGCCTGTCAATTCAAGCGTATGCCTAAAACCGAAGCCACCGATAAAAAGACCAACTTCTTCCAGGATGTCTATGAAGTAGTGAAACTCATTCCGCCGGGCCGGGTGACTTCCTACGGAGCCATAGCGGCGTACCTGGGGGCCAAAGGATCGGCCCGCATGGTAGGGTGGGCACTTATTGCTTCCCATGCGCAGCAGGGCATTCCTGCCTACCGCGTGGTGAACCGCAACGGCATGCTCACCGGCAAGCAGCATTTTGAAGCCTTTGACGCCATGCAGGCCCACCTGGAGAGTGAAGGCGTGCAGGTGAAAGACGATAAGGTTGTTGATTTTGACAAACTGTTCTGGGACCCCGCCAAAGAGTTGTTGTAGCATGGCCCAAACCAAAGACCCCAACCAGATTTCCAAAAAGAAGCAGTACTATCCGGTTACGGAGCCCTTGCGCCGGTACCTGCGGGAGTATGACCGCTCGGCACCGCTGCCCATTTCTTACCAGGACCTGCTGCACTTCTCAGATGCCTATCCGCTGTACGACCGCTGGGGCCATGACACGCTGTGGCAAACGGTGGTGTATGACCAGGGCATGATGCAGGAAATCTACGAGGGGCTCACGCGCATCTACATCCAGCTGAAATCCAACGGGAACGAGAGCCTCATGGAGCAGCTTTCGGTACAGCGAGTAGATTACTGCACCTTCGGGAATTCCAACCCGTTCCGCATCCGGATTGTGAACCTGCTCAATGACAACTTCGATTACTTCTACTTCAAGAAAGCCGATGCCTCGCGCATTTACGGCCTGGAACTGGAGCACGTACTCTCGCCTAACCGTATCAATTACCTGGTGCATGGCAGCTCGCTCATAGAAGAGCACATTGCGGGCATTCCCGGCGATGAGTTCATCAAGCATTACCTGGGCCGGCCTAACCTGAACAAGGTACGCCTGGCCAAAGAGTTTGTGAAGTTCAATGAACGCTGTTTTGCCCTTCTCCTGGGTGACATGCGCTCTTATAATTACGTGGTGGCCGTTACCCCAGACTTTGAGGAAGAGCAGTACCGCGTACGGCCCATTGATTTTGACCAGCAGAGCTACGAGGGCCGCAAAACCATGTACCTGCCCCAGTACTTCAAAGACAACAACCCCATTGTGGCGCTCTGCATCCAGTGGCTTCCCGTGGAAACCATGCGCCAGTACCAGAATGAGGAGCGTACCTTGCTGTTCCGCCGTATCCGGGCCGCACGCTACCGCCTTAAAGACCTGATTGACTGCATGCGCAAAGACACCATCTCCACGCAGGAGAAAGTAGAGCAGCTACGCCATGAGCTGGCGCTTCACCACAAAAACGAGGAGTTCCGCCAATGTAAATCCATGGGCGATATTGTTCGGCTTCAGTTGAAGTTGATGGTAAGACACTTGTAACCCGTTTTCACCTTCTTTTCCAAAAATCAGCCACAAAACGGCATTTTACGTAATGGGGCTGATGATTGCTCTTATGCCTGCCCACCTGACCTCCAGAGTACAGCCATTTCTACGTCTCTTCAAGGATGCGTTTGACTTGTTTCGGCAAAATGACCCGCTGCGCCTGGCTTCCTCCACGGCTTTTTTTACGTTGTTTGCGCTGCCGCCTATTCTGATCCTGATCATTTCTCTGCTGAGCGTGCTCTTTAACGATGCCCTCATTACCGGCGAGTTGTTTGAGAAGCTAACCAGTCTGGTGGGGGAGAATGTGGCAGGACAGATTGAGCTCATTCTAACCAATTTCCTGGAACTGCAGGGCAACGGCTGGGCGGCTATTTTAAGCTTCCTTTTCCTGACGTTCGTTTCCACCACGCTTTTCACCGTTATTCAGAATTCCTTGAACCAGCTGTGGAGCATCAAGATAAAAGGACATCAGCATTTGCGGGGGGCGCTGCGCAATCGGTTCAGGGCTTTGCTTATTATCTTTTCCAGCGGATTGCTCTTCCTGGCGTTTCTGGTGATAGATGGGTCTCTGGCCTTTCTTAATGACCATTATATTTTCTGGGATGAGCATGTGCAGCTGCACGTGCTTCAGTTCATCAACCGTGTGATTGGTTTTGCGGTGGAGACCGCCTGGTTTGCCATTATCTTCCGGTTTTTGCCGTTCGGGCACATGCCTAAGCGGGCGGTTTGGGTAGGGGCGGCGGTAACGGCTTTGCTGTTCCTGTTGGGCAAAATGGTGCTGGCCCGCGTGCTGGTGAACAGTGATCTGGGGTCACTTTATGCCACCTCGGGCTCTATTGTGGTGCTGTTGCTGTTCATTTTCTACTCGGCCATGATCTTCTTCTTTGGAGCCTGCTTTACCCTGGTGTATTCAAGGTACATCAACCAGCCCCTGCGGCCAAAACATTTTGCTACCTTCTTTGAGTGGCGCGACACCGAGCAGGCACCGCTTCTTTAACCCTTCTTTTGCTTTTAGAGAATAAATAGGGTTTGGACGGCGTTGAAGCCTTGTTTTTCAATGGTTTATACAATCGTTTGTTTGATTTCTCTTGCTTTACGGAGGACGTAGCTTTAACTTGCTGTTCTTAATAGTCTATCCAAAAGACAAGCATTCTTAATCTCATTCATTTTTATGAAGAAAACCCAAATACTTTGGCTGGCCTCTGCCTTGACCGGAGTGGTTGTGGCGGGCTGTTCTAAACCTGCGGTACAGCAGGCGTCTACCACCCAAACTCCTGCGGCTAGTGCCTCTGAACCAGAGGTAAAAGGAATTGGCCTGAACATGGCTAACCTGGACCGTAGCGTTTCGCCTTGCGAGGATTTTAACCTGTTTGCCAACGGTGGCTGGCTGAAAGCCAATCCTATTCCGGCCTCGGAAAGCCGCTGGGGCAGCTTCAATGAGCTAGCCGATAACAACAACAAAACCTTACGCTCCGTGGTAGATGCCGCCGTGCGCGTAAACAATGCGTCTAAAGGTTCTTCTACCCAGTTGGTAGGCGATTTCTACGCTGCCGGTATGGACTCTGCCGCCATTGAGCAAGCCGGGCTTACCCCCTTGAAGCCGGAGTTGGACCGCATCAACGCGGTGAAAGACCGGGCATATTTGCTGCAGACCATGGCGCATTTGAAGACCATTGGCAGAGGAGGCGTTTTTGGCTTCTATGTGGGCCAAGACGATAAAAACAGCACCCAGTACATTGTGAACATCACACAAAGCGGCCTGGGACTGCCAGACCGGGATTATTACACCAAAACCGATGCCCGTTCACAGAGCGTGCGCCAGGAGTACCAGAAGCACGTAGCCAACATGTTTCAGTTGCTGGGCGACAACGCCGCCACGGCACAGAAGAACGCGGCCAAGGTGATGGAGCTGGAAACCCGTCTGGCCAAAGCGTCTATGACCCGCGTGGAGCAGCGCGATCCGCACGCTACCTACAACAAAATGACGGTAGCCCAACTGCAGAAACTGGCGCCTAACTTCAACTGGCCTACGCTGCTGAAGAACCTGAACACTGCCAGCGCCAAAGAAGTAATTGTGGCTCAGCCTAACTTCCTGAAAGAAGCCAACACCATGCTGGCCTCAGTGCCAGTTTCAGACTGGAAAACCTACCTGCGCTGGCATCTGGCCCGCACCTCGGCGGCGTATCTGCCCCAGGCCTTTGTGCAGGAAAGCTTCAACTTCAACAGCAAATTCCTGAGCGGCGCCAAAGAAATGCAGCCCCGTTGGAAGCGCGTGCTGCGCATGACCGATGCCACCATCGGTGAAGCCCTTGGGCAGGAGTACGTAGAGAAAGCCTTCTCGCCGGAGGCCAAAGCGAAAGCCCTGGAGATGGTGAACAACCTGCGCGCGGCGTTCCAGGAGCACGTGAAAAACCTGGACTGGATGAGCGATGCCACCAAGCAACAGGCGTTGAACAAGCTGAATGCCTTTGCGGTGAAGATTGGCTACCCAGACAAGTGGGAAACCTACGAAGGCCTGAGTGTAAGCCGTACTTCTTACCTGCAGAACGTTCTCAATGCGTCTCGGTGGGCTTACCTGGACAACGTGAACAAACTGGGTAAACCGGTAAACCGCGCAGAGTGGGGCATGACACCGCCTACCGTGAACGCGTACTACAACCCGTCTATGAACGAGATTGTGTTCCCGGCCGGTATTCTGCAGCCTCCGTTCTTTGACCCCAAAGCCGATGACGCCGTGAATTACGGGGGTATGGGCGCCGTAATTGGTCACGAGTTGACCCACGGGTTTGATGACCAGGGAAGCCAATATGACCCGGAAGGGAACCTGCGAGACTGGTGGACCGCCGAAGACAAAGCCCGCTTTAAGGAGCGCACCAACCTGGTGGATCGTCAGTACAGCGCCATGCAGCCATTGGACAGCGTGTTTGTGAACGGTAAACTGACCATGGGCGAAAACATCGCCGATATTGGTGGTCTGAACATTGCCTTCACCGCTTTGCAGAAAGCCATTGCGAACAAAAACGTGGGCAAAATTGATGGTTTCACCCCAGAGCAGCGTTTCTTCCTGGCCTGGGCCCAGATCTGGAGAACCAACGCCACGGAGAGCTTCCTGCGCCAGCAAGTATTGACCGATCCGCATTCTCCGGCTTCTTTCCGGATCAACGGACCATTGTCTAACATGCCGCAGTTCTACAAAGCCTTCGGTTGCGGACCGGGCAACAAGATGTACCGTCCGGAAGCAGAGCGGGTACACATCTGGTAATCCCATTTCAAGGCTTATTTAGCTAAACCACACAAAAAACGCACCTCAGAAATGGGGTGCGTTTTTTATTGTAGCCTACAGGAGATGTTACCTGATCACCCGAACCTTCATCCCGATGTCTTTCACCGGCCATTTGGTTTGGTCTACCGGTACGGCGGCAATGCTGTCTACTACTTCCATGCCTTCCACCACTTCCCCAAAGACCGTAAAGGTCTGGTCCAGGTTAGGGGCTCCGCCTACCGTTTTATAGGTGTTTTTCTGAGCCGGGGTGAGTTTCAGTTTGTATTCCTGGATATTGGCCTGCAGTTCATGCTCGGGCAGTTTGTGGCCCTGCACAATGTAGAAGTCTTTGTTGGAAGACATGCGCTCAGGGTTTTCCTTGTCGCCATAACGGGCCATGCCCACCGCACCACGTTTGTGGAAGTAGTGGGGCTGTATCTCGGGCGGAATGCGGTAGGAGCCAATGCGCATGGTCTGGAAATCGGAGCGGCCGCCCTGGATCATGAAATCCTTCTCTACCCTGAAGAACACCGTTTTGTCAAAGAACCCATAGTTAGCCAACCGCACAAAATTGGCGCGGTGCAGCGGCGTGTCTTTGTACAGCCTGATTTTGATGTCGCCTTTGGGTGTGCTGATGAGCACCAGGGTATCGTTAGGGTGGGCGTTGCCATAGGCGGTAAGAGTATCTACCACTATCTCTTGGGTTAACTCAGTGGGCACAAAAGGAGCGGGCTTTTGGACCACCGGGGCTTGCTCCTGTTTCTGCTGGCACGCAGCCAAAGCCGCCAGGCCAAGTAGAAAAGGTATTTTCTTGGAAAAGAGAAAAGACAAAGAGGCCATTTGCTAGTTTTTATCTGCTTTCTGGTGTTTGGTAAAGCTATACGTTGCGGGGCAAAAACCCAAAAGAGGGAGGCTAAGCACGATTTCTTTAAATCTTATAGTTCAGGAGAGTTCGCAGGGAAGGATTAAAGAATATAGCATTATTGAATTTAAGGCGGCTGTTTACGTTGAAAATAATTGAAAGATTCAAAGAAATGGGGTTGTGCTAAAGGTTTCTTTCTTCTATATTCGTTAAGCTCAGTTGAGCTATAAATCCTATTCCAACCTAACAAACAAAACAACCCCTTCTATGTTAAAAAATTACATTTCAGTAAAGCAGTTAAAATTCTTTATTGGGGCAGCGATAATTGCGGCCTCGTTTTCCTTACAGAGCTGCGAGCAGGTAGAAGACGCTGCCCAGCCAGAAGAAATTGTAGCGCAGTCTAACAGCGGCGACCTGATTGCCGGTAAGTACATTGTAGTGTTGAAAGGCAACAGCGGCTTGCGTTTAGCGGCCAACGCGACTTATGCCGAGCGCCTGCGCCAGGTAAAAGGTTTCGGGCAGCAGATTCTTCGTGAACGCGGAATCAGGGCAGAGGCCATTGAGCAGTCTTTCGGGAAAGTATTGCAGGGCTTTAGCGCTGACCTGTCAGATGCCGAAGTTGAAAAGTTACGCCGCGACCCGCGTGTAGCCTATATTGAACAGGATAAAATCATCAGCTTAGGCAAGCCGGCCGGGGGAGGGACAGCGCAACCCGCGCAGGAAGTGCCGTACGGCATCAACCGCGTAGGCTACGCCGATGGAACCGGTAAAACGGCCTGGGTAATTGACTCCGGCGTAGACTTAGACCACCCAGACCTGAACGTAGACGTGGCCCGTAGCCGCACGTTCATCACCTCCGGCTCAGATGCAAACGATGCCAATGATGGTAACGGGCACGGATCACACGTAGCGGGCACTATTGCCGCCAAAAACAACACCATTGGTGTTGTTGGAGTAGCTTATAACGCTACAGTAGTGGCTGTGAAGGTATTGAATTCAAGAGGAAGCGGCTCTACGTCTGGCGTTATTGCGGGAGTTGACTATGTGGGCGCTAACGGCAAACCCGGCGATGTAGCCAACATGAGCTTAGGCGGTGGTGTGTCTACCACCCTAGACAATGCGGTGATCAATGCCGCCAAAAGCGGAGTTATCTTCTGCTTGGCCTCTGGTAACGAGACCGATGATGCCAACAACCACTCTCCGGCCCGCGCCAACGGTGTGAACATCTACACCATCTCGGCCATGAACAGCACCGATACTTGGGCTTCGTTCTCTAACTACGGTAACCCGCCGGTAGATTACTGCGCCCCTGGGGTAAACATCAAATCTACTTGGAAAGACGGTGGTTATAATACCATCAGCGGTACCTCAATGGCTACACCGCACGCTGCAGGGGTGATGCTCATCACGGGCGGCAACCCAACTACCAGCGGGTTTGTGAAAGCTGATCCAGATGGCAACGCAGATCCTATCATCCATCTGTAATCTATGGGATAGACATAAAAAAGGGAGCCTTGTATAAGGCTCCCTTTTTGTTTTGCGCCAGTTCTGGAAAAACCGGGCTGTAAACGGATGTAGTTCTGGCGTTGGTGTTTCAATGGCTGATACTCAGGAATGTGCAAGAAATAAGTTAACCTGATTTGCGGCAGAGACTCTAAGCAAGTTCCTATTTTGGGGTTGGTTTTTAGAAAGTAGCCCTGAAATAGAAGATTATTCAGCTTTAGGATCTTCGCAGTTGATGTCGCGGAACACCTGGGTGATGGCATCCTCGGCGGTGCGAAGTTTCTGCTTGCATAGCTTGATCAGCTCAGACGAGCGCTGCACCTTTTGGGTGAGTTCATCCACGTCTACATCGTCGTTCTCAATGGCCTTCAAAATGGCCTCTAGCTCCTGGGTGGCTTGTTTATAGGTAAGATTGTTCATATCGGTTCTATCTTTGAATTAAGAATTGGTTCTGCAATAAGAGGTCAAAAGAAGTGTTTTTGATTCTCAATTGTCCATTCTTAATTCTGGGTTAATTAAAAAGGTCTGGTTCTTTGGTTTTGGTGACTTTACTGATCACGGAGCCCGCCAGCAACCTGGTTTGCAGGACATCGCCGGGAGTTACCTGGTCTAAAGACCTAAGCAGTTTTCCGTTCACGTAAGTGAGGGTGTACCCGCGCATCAGCATAATTTCCGGGTCGTTGGACCGCACGTCCATTTCCAGCAATTGCAGTTGGTGGGTTTTGATCTGTAGATGGTCTTTGGCCCCGTAAATTAACCGCTGCTGGTTTTTCTGGAAATGCAGCTGCGCCTGCTGGATGCGCTGTTTGGCCGATAACTGCAGGCAATGCTCCACGTGGGTGAGCTTTCGCTGGCCAGCTTCCAACTTTTTAAGGGTGTTAGTTTCCAGTTGCAGGAGGTAATGCTCTTGTTTCACCTCTTTCTGCTTCAGCAATTGCTCCACCGCATGAGTGAGGCGTATTTCCTCGCACATGACATGCCGCTGTTCCTGGGTAAGGTACTTTTGCGGTTTGTCAGACAGGGTGCGCGTCTGGCATTCCAGTTGAAACTGGCGGCGGTGCAGGTAGCTGTTGGTGCGTTGCTGAATCTGGGCGGCCAGTAATGCCACGCGGCGTTCTTGCGCTACGGCCAGGGCGGTGGCAGCATCCTTGATTTGGAGAAAAACACCTTCTACGGCAGCTTCAAACTCATTCAGGCGGTCAATGAGGTAGGCCGCTACGGCGGTAGGCGTCTTCAAGGGCGTGTGCGCCACCAGATCTGTGATGGACTCATCGCGCTCGTGCCCAATTCCGGTTAAAATGGGCAAAGGCATCTGTGCCACGGCGGAAGCCAGCTCATAATGGTCAAAGCACAGCAAATCGGTCTGGGAACCTCCGCCCCTGATGATGATGACCGCGTCAAAGGCCTGCCGTTGCAAGGCTACCCTGGAAAGCGCCGCTTTAATGGAGGGAACCGCTTCAATGCCCTGCACACTGGCTTCAAACAGGGTGAGCTGGAACGCATACCCAAACGGGTTGTTAGCCAACTGCGAGACAAAGTCCTGGTAACCGGCAGCAGTAGGCGAGGAGATAATGGCCAGACGTTGCGGCACCTCGGGTAAAACCTGCTTTTTGTTTAGCTCCAGCAAGCCCTCGGTTTGCAGGCGGGCAATGGTTTCCTGCCGCTGCCGGGCCAGATCGCCTAACGTATAGGTAGGATCAATGTCATGGATCTCCAGGCTGAACCCATATAACTCATGGAACCGGGGGCTGGCGTTGAATAGGATCTTAAGCCCCGCCCGGAGCGGATGCCCGGTCTGCGCCTCAAAATACTGGGCAATTTCCTGGTACTGGCGTTTCCAGATGGTACCCCGGGCCTGAGCGGTTAAAGTGCTTTTAGAGCCGGGTTCTTTGTCGGTGAGGGTGAGATAGCAGTGGCCGCTTTGGTGATGCACCCGGGCCTCGGAAATCTCCGCGATGATCCAGTACCGGTGCGGCAGCGCGTTCTCAATTTCCTCGCGCAGGCGGCGGTTGAACTCATAGAGCGTAAAGGGCCGGTTTGTGCTAACCGTAAACGATATTTCTTCGCGATAACTCTGAAAATATGTCCCCATTCCGTGCGCTCCTCTTAATTTCCGTCACCTAAATTACGGTTTTTATGAATGCTGCCAATTGATTGGCTAAAATTTTAAGCATTCTTTCTGCCGGATTAGTAAAGGTGAGAAAGATGAAAAGATGGTTAAGTTAAGTTTTCAGTTGTTCGCAAAATATGCTTTCCCTTTGCATTGTTTTAGGCTACCTTCTGACTACCAAATAGTTGATGTATACGGCGCTTCAGGGCGGTGACCGTTTCAGAGCTGTTTTATACAAATTAGAGCAAAAACGGAATTCCGGAGAAACGCACCATCCAGGAAAAGCAGACCAACAGCCCTGATTAAAAAAAGTTGGTCATGGAAGTTCAGGGCTGATGTATTCCGGGCATTAAGGAATTAGCTGGCGGAGAGGCAGCTTAAAGAATAGTTTTGCTTAATGTTGAAATTATTTCTAAAGTGCAAATCCTTAGGGGGCCTCTTCGCGTTTTAGGAATCATTCCTACCTTTGGTAACCCATAGACCTTAGAGGCCACGCTTCTCAGCAGAAACTGTATGTCAACACTAGTACTTAGCGAAATTTATATTTATCCTATTAAATCCTTAGGCGGCATTTCCCTAACCTCGGCGGAAGTAGAGGAACGCGGACTGAAATATGATCGCCGGTGGATGCTGATTGATGAGAGTGGCATTTTCCTGACCCAGCGTAAACTAGCCGGCATGGCGCTTCTGCAGGTATCCCTGGCCCCCGAAGGCCTGGTAGTGACGCATAAAACCAAAGACATTCCTGCGCTGGTGGTGCCGTATGAAACGCACAGCACCCGTTCTACCCTGGTTACCGTTTGGGACGATATCTGCTTTGCCTACATTGTAAGCCCCGAGGCGAATGCCTGGTTTTCTGAAGTGCTGGAAATCAGCTGCCGCCTGGTGTACATGCCGGAGAACTCCATCCGATTGATTGACCCAAACTACGCCAAGCACAACGAGAAAGTGAGTTTCTCAGACGGGTATCCCTTCCTGGTGATAGGGCAGGAGTCTTTGAATGACCTGAACAGCCGTCTGGAGCAGCCGGTGCCTATTAATCGGTTCAGGCCCAACTTTGTATTTACCGGCGGATTGCCTTACGCCGAGGAGAAGTGGAAAACCTTTAAGATTGGCAATGTGCTGTTTTACGGAGCCAAGCCCTGCGGCCGCTGCACCGTGACCACCATAGACCAAAACACCGCCCAGGCTAGCCAGGAACCGCTGAAAACCCTTTCTACGTACCGGAAACAAGGAAACAAGGTAATCTTTGGGATGAACCTTATTGGGTTGTCTACCGGCACCATTGCCGTGGGTGATCGCATTACGGTTATGGAAGCAGCCTCTTAGTTTGCGGAGTCTGCCGCTCAGTTTCCTCAGGAAGGTTACCTGCCGTTGTTTTAGCCTTGTTTTACAGAAAACAGCTGCAAAACAAACGTGCGTTCAGTGCTTGCTAAGAGAACCGTTCTAGTGTAATTTGCGTGCTTTTAAGCCAACTCCCAACCACTTCTTTACATGGTGCACACAGATGATGCCTATGCCACCACAGGCTATGATGAATTGCTGGATGCTGTTTACCTGAGATACAAACGCAAGGGAACGTCGGCGGAATTCAGAGACGCAAACCTGCGCGTTGTGGCCAGTATGGCAAAAGCCCCCTCGCACCGGTTGTTTGTGGATGTGCGGGAGATGGGCATAGTAGCCCCGGAAGACCAGAAATGGGTGGCAAACGTGATTATTCCCCAACTGGCCCAGCATGCCCCGGAAAATTACGTGTACATTGCCCTGGTGGTGCCAGAGAACATCTTTACCAAATTAGCGGTAACAACGGTAGAGGAAATCTCTAACGGAAAAGGCATCTGCCTGAACCGGCACTTCGCTTCCCAAACTGAAGCCAAGCGCTGGCTTGCCGGGCAAACCATGCAGGTCAGCAAATAAATTATTTTACATTCTTTAGCCGCCATTCGTCATGACGCAGCATAGCCTTTACCTCATCAAGACAACTACCGGAGAAGAGCTGGACTTAACGTACGCCAAGGAACTCCGCAGTAATAACCTGTATCCCTTCGGGATTCATAATTACGCTATTTACCGCACGCCCGAGGGTGTGTATGTGAAAGGAACCAACAACGGCAACGTGCACCTCATGCTGGACCAGTACGAGGTGCTGGATGAACAAGCCGCCACTACGTATGTGCACCCCCATCATCGGATAGAAGACTAGCGCCTGCGTCTACTTACAGGGTTATCCTGCGTACAATAAACCCGGTTGCGGCAGAAGGAATCTTCTCTGGCGTAATCGGGTTTATTGTATATAAAGTAGTACATCAAAAATGCGATTTCAGATTCATTATAAACGCCCCCACACGTCGCTTCTTTTCATAGTGTTAGGCATTCTTTTCTTATCTTCCTGTAGTCCGCAGCAAACGCTGCGGGGAGTTTTCAAGAAGCAATCTCCTTACGAGAAATATGAGGCCGGGCTGAAAGAAGCCAAACTAGACCAAACCGCCTTGGGGCAGCAATGGAAAACAGCCGGTGAGCGCGCCCTGCAGCAACCTGTACCGGTAACGCTTCCCTTCAAAGAAACCGGCTATTTCCCCGCCGATAAACCCATGGCGGCCGGTTACCAGTTCTCCATAAAGAAAGGACAAAAGGTAGCGGTGAAGGTGGAGACCCAGGGGAATAATGCCCCGCAGGTTTTTGTTGACCTCTTTGAGGCTAACCCAGATAACGCCGCTGATCCTAAGCAGGTCTCCTACGCAGACTCTACCGCTACTTCCCTGGAGTACGAGGTAGAGGAGGAACTGCCGCACTTGCTGCGGGTACAACCTGAGTTGCTGAGAGGCGGGCAATACACCGTCACCATTGAAACCATGCCTACACTGGCTTTCCCGGTGAAGGGCAAAGACAGCCGCGCAGTGCAAAGTTTCTGGGGAGCTGACCGAGATGCCGGCGCCCGGAAACACGAAGGCATTGACATCTTTGCCCCACGTAATACGCCGGTGGTAGCCTCGGTGGAAGGAACTGTGACCAGGGTGAACACCACGCCCATTGGAGGGAAAGTGGTTTGGCTAACTGATATGAAACGCAGGCAAAGCCTGTACTATGCGCACCTGGATAGCCAATTGGTACAGCCGGGGCAGCGGGTTTCCATTGGAGACACGCTTGGGTTGCTAGGAAACACCGGCAACGCCATTTCTACCCCGCCGCACCTGCATTTCGGGATTTACCGGTTTGGAGAAGGCGCGGTTGATCCGTTCCCGTATGTGCATAAAGACCGTACAACTCCTGCTTCTTTGAAAGTGGACGAGAAAAAGTTTGGAGACTGGGCCCGGATTGCCAAGTCCAATGCTGCCCTTAGGGTAGCCCCCACTTCAAAGGCTGCTACTTTGCGCACGCTTTCTCAGCACGCCCCGCTACAGATCTTGGCGGGTTCTTCTTCCTGGTACCGCGTAATGCTCCCAGACGGGCAACAAGGCTATTTAGCGGCTTCTTTGGTAGAAACCCTGGAGAAACCGATCAGAGCCGTACGCTTACGCCAGCAGGCTCCTTTACTGGATGCTTCTACCCCGGAGGCGGCTACTCAAAAAAATCTGCAGCCAGATTCAACGGTTAGAGTGCTGGCCAAGCAGGATACTTTCCTGCTGGTGAAAGATTCTAACGGAACCACCGGCTGGATTTCGGCCGATATGGCACAGTAAACCTTCCTGATTTATCTTGTTTTTCCATCGGTCCAAGGGGGAACATTCCCCCTTGGTTGCCGTACCTTCCCAAAATGAACTACTGGCAAAAAGTAGTCTTTTCTATTCCTCTTTTTACGTTTTAGAAGTAGTATGTAGACCTAAACTTCCTGCTATGGCCAATATCTGGGCAGTAAACAGCGCTCACTCCTACATTTCTGTGGAATATGTAGCCGAACATGATTGGTTCTATGTGAAGTGGTCTGGGCACATTAACCCCGATGATGTGGTCAAAGCCGCCAATACCTACCTGAAGCTGCAGGAAGAGAAACGCTGCGCTAAATTACTGAACGATAAAAGCGAAGTAACCGGCGACTGGCAGGAGGCCAATGACTGGCTGCAGTATGACTGGATGCCCCAGGTGAGCGAAGCCGGCCTGAAGTACTTTGCCATGGTACTCTCCCGCGATCTGCATGATCTGGCTCCCGCCCAGGATCTGCAGCAAAGGCTAGCTCCCATCTGTACCGTAGAACTCTTCCGGGACCTTGCCTCCGCTGAACAGTGGCTGGATGCCCAGCCTGAATAACCCAGGTCTATTTTACGCCCTTATACAAATCTTTGGCGTCTTTTCCGGTTTCCAGGGCCAGGTACTCTGCCTGCAGGGCTTTTATCTTAAGCTTGTCTTTGGCCGGAATCTGGTCTTCTACCTGGTCTTTCTTCTTGTTTAACTGAGAGTAAATCTCGTCTACGTAATCCCAGTCAGAAGCCGTCCAGGAATCGCGGCGCATGCGCACGTTCTGCACAAACTGGGTATATACGTCCCGCATCTGCTCCGCCGTGAGATGCGCTGCCAGGGCATTCGCAGAGCCTAGTAATTCCTGGTTGAACCGCTTGAGCGTATCCTGACTTAAGGGCGTGCTGGTGCGTTTCTGGTTGTTGGCCTCCCAGGTCTCGTATTTCCGTCTCAGTTCTTTGTATTCCTCTTTAGACTCCGCCGAAAGGCTGTCAAGCCGGGTGTCTAGTTTGGCGGTTTTCTGCTTGAACTCTTCTTTGATATCTGACCACTTGGCGTTAGCCGTGTCGCCGTCTGCTTTGCTGGTCTTTCCCTCAATCCAGTCCCTGAACTCCGCTAAATCTTCTTCTGCCCGGGTCTTAGGCTGGTTGTTAACCTCTGTGTTGGCAGGGGAGGTGCGATCACAGGCGCTGCCGCCTGCTAAAGCAATCAGAAATGCCAATATGCCGATGTATCTGGTGGTTCTCATATAGATATCTCTTTTTCTCTATGTATACGGGAATCTTAGGACCTGGATAATTATATCTCCGTACTTTCCGCAGAAAGAAGGTGGCCGTAATGCAAATACTAGAAGTACGCACCTTTGCGGAAACCAAAATCTGCCCTAAACAAAAAGAGCGTTTTCAGGCCCTTTTTGAGGAAGTAGCCTAAAAACGCTCTTCAATTAATTCTTGCTTTCTGGTCTAAAACAGACCGAACAGCTCAATGTTGATGCGGTCAATGATGGTTCCCAGATCTTCTGGGTTCTGCACGAAGTCCATCTGGTTGACGTCTACCACCAATAGTTTTCCGTGCTTGTAACCGGCTATCCATTGGTCATAGTGCTCGTTGAGGTTCTTCAGGTACGCCAGGGAGATGTTGTCTTCGTAGTCGCGGCCGCGTTTCTGAATCTGGCCAATAAGTTTCGGTAGATCGGCTTTGAGGTAGACCAGCAGATCAGGGGCTTTCACCATCCTGGTCATGGAGGTGAACAGGTTGAAGTAGTTCTGGTAATCGCGGTCGCTCATCATGCCAGACTGGTGCAGGTTTTTGGCAAAAATGTACGCGTCTTCGTAAATAGTGCGGTCCTGCACTACGCCGTTTGTACGTTCATTGATCTGCAGCACCTGGTTAAAGCGGCTGTTCAGGAAGAAGACCTGTAAGTGGAATGCCCAACGGGGCATGTCTTCGTAGAAATCTTTTAAGTAAGGGTTATCGTCAACGGCTTCCAGGAAAACCTCCCACTTGTAATGCTGGGCCAGTTTAGTGGCTAAGGTGGTTTTTCCGGCGCCAATGTTGCCTACAATTGCAATATGCATGTGCTCTATCTGCTGGTGTTAAATGCGGACGGCAAAAGTACGGCTTTCAGCGCAGATTTTTCTAGCCCATCCTTCATCTAAAAGGCAAAAAAGCAGTGGTTTTGCTAACAGGCTCAGGCAATTTTTTCCTGTACCCACTCCACCACGTTCATGAGGGAGATCCTGATTTTGGTCAGAAGCAGGTCCTTTTCCTGTAGGTTGCCCTTTTTCCAAGCTTTCAGTTCACGCTTCAGTTGCTTGTTTTCGGTTTTGGTACGCGGGGTGGAGAGCAGCTTATCCAGGTCAGGTTTGCCGCCGTCTACCCAGCAGGTGTACCAGAAAGAAGCGGTCCGCTCGGCGGCGGCTCTCATGCGGTCCTGCACCATGGTGCCCAGGGCTTGGTGGTAGGCGCTGGCGAAAGCATCGGTATAGTTTTTACGGGTACGGCCGTTGCGTTCTGTAATGGTGAACTTGGTAGCGTCTGTAAAGTTCTGGCTGGCTTGTTTTTCAAAGGACAATACCTGGGGCACCAGTTTGTGCGACTCCCGCACTACTTGCCAGATCTCGTGCTCTGGGTTGCTCAGGTACTGCGCTTTGGCATGCTTGAGGTTGTAAGTGGCCAGGTGTTGTTCTGGTAGCTTGGATTCCCACAAGCTGTGCAAGCCGTGCTGGCCGGTGAGTTGCCCGTCATGGTTCAGGCTGGTGTGCAGGGGAACGTGCGCGTCCTGAATGTAGTGGGCCAGGTCAGCGGAGTAGTAGAGAATGCTATCGGTGTCTTTCCGATAGAAGGCTTGCGTTAAGAGACCTTTGATCCTCACCACTTCCCAAGGCACAATGCCGTATTTGTTTAAGCTGTCTTTGCTGTATTTGGCCGCGGCGGCAGACCAGGCCTCGGGCATTTCCTGCAATACATTGGATCCGAAGGCCTCCAGGTCTATGTAGTGCTTATGGGCTTCCTCCGGGTCTGAGTTTCGGCGCTCATCTGGCCGCACGGCAGTTTCCACCAAAGTAGCCATGTGCCGGTGGTAGAAAGCCTGCATGGCTTTGGGGAGCGCGTAAATGGCCAGTTGCTGAATAACTTTGTGGCCGAAGAAGCCCCAGCTATATCCTAAAACAGAACAACTTAAAACTAAAGCTAAGACTAATAGAACTTTACGCATTGCCTCTAATGGTGTAATTCTTAAATATTACAATTATTATTGAAATATTGATACGCGTACTTCCTCTTGTTCTAGGTAACCAACAGCCCGGGTTTTTACAGATTCAGATGCATAATGTAGTCATTCAAGGTGAATCTGCCAAAAGGAATGTCTACAATCTGTGAAATCTTGAACCCGTTCTTTGAATAGAAGTGCTGGGCCGGATTCTCCCGGTGCACGTTTAATTCCAATTTAATTCCGCCTTGGCTTTTAACTCGTTCTTTCACTTCTTCCAGAAGTTGTTTGCCAAAGCCTTTTCCTTGAAAATCAGGGTGTATGTAAATTTTGTTGAGCTTGAAAAGCTGCTGTTCTGCATCAAGGAGAGAGAAAGCCGCGAAGGCTGCAGGGGTTCCGTTGTCCTGAAGCAGGAGAAAGGTTTGCCCTTCATCCATTTGTTTTTGCAGAGAGTCTATAGAGTAGATTTCCTCCAGCATGAACTCAATCTGTTCCCGGGATAAAATGCTTTGGTAGGTGGGGTACCAGGTGGCATGAGCAAGTTGCCGGATAAGAGCTGCATCAGTAGTAGGCCGAACCACGATAGATTCGGTGGAAAAGGAAGAAGTATTCATTACCTGTATTAATAGGTTTGTAAGTAAGACCCACCTGGCAGGACTGAGGCTAAACTGATGAAAAGTATCTAAGCCACAATCTCTTACAAGCGGGCGTAATCTTTCTGCCTGCGTAGAGCTATGACAAAAATAGAGAGGAAAACCCCTAGGTGAGCTGAAAAACTTTGCCCGCCATGAGTTTTCTGTGAAGATTCTTTATAAGGTCCTTTTCCATCTTAATTTCAGGCTACTCTTCCGGGTATCGGCAAACAGAGCTGTTTACAGGCTCTATTCTTCAGAAAAGGAGGAAAATGAAAAAGCTGCTTTCTGGCTCATTGAGGCCGGAAAACAGCTTTTGAAAAATCGGGAGGGAGTCGCTTACCTGAACTTGTATCCCAGTGATAGCTGGAACACGTTGTTTGCGTGGCTTATGCCGCTGTCACTGTTATCTCTGGTATCTGAAAGCCCCAGGTTGTACCTGGCCGAAACCTGCCAGCTGGAGACATCATAGCCCAGGCCTAAGGCAATGGCACCATCGTACCGGTTCCGGTTCTCCGTAATATCACGCGAAACTTTTCCTTCTCTGCGATTAGCGGCCAGCAAAACCCCGAACTGCGGCCCTACCTGCGCGTGCAGTCCGCCGGAGATATAGCCTTTGAAAATCAGGGGTACGTTGAGGTAATGGTAGGTATACACAAAGTCATCTGTTTCCACACCCTGCTGTGAGTACAGGACTTCGGGCTGTAACGCAAAGCTCCGGGAGATAGGAGTGGAGGCGAAACCACCCACATGAACCCCCAAACGAGGGTGTAACTCGGTATTTGGTATTCTGACGGAGGAGACGTTCAAACCTCCTTTAATTCCCAACCTGGTTTGAGCCTCGGCCCCAAATGCACCCAATACCAACAGGGCTCCTGCCAACAACAACTTCTTCATAAAATTAAAATTCTGGTATCAGTGGTACGGCTAAAAGCCGGTGAAAGATGCTTTTTCAAAAAGTTTTCCCTAAGCAACTGAAACCCTGTAAAAAGTATCCCGTTAAAGAAGCTGTATATGTTGGTTAAGTAGTGAAAAGCGAATTGATGAAGTAAAAATTGAGCGTTAAAACTGACGTTGAATCTTAAATAAGAGAAGCCGAATTGGTTTAGTTTTTTAAGGGATACGATAGTAGCTTGGTTACACTTTGACAATAGTCACATCAGAAGTAGCATAAACGTTATTTAACCAATATTTTGAAAAGCCTTCCCAGACGGGGAAGGCTTTTTGCTTTTACAGGCTATCTGTTTTCGCTTCCTTTTGCCCAAAGAAGGCCGAAAAAAAAACACCGCTGCCTCCCTGCAAAGGAAACAGCGGTGTCTTCTGATCTGGTAAAAAGGTTTCTTATTCCTCAATCTTCCGGAAGCGGTTCCCGAAGAGGTAATACACAGGAATTCCCACGCCCACCAGAATCAGGCCGGGCCAAGAGTAATTGGGTTTGTAGATCAACAGGATAACGCAGATAAACGTGGCCATGAGGATGTAGAGCGCGGGCAATACCGGGTATCCAATGGCTTTGTATGGCCTGGGAGCGTCTGGCATGGTGCGGCGCAGCACAAAAATGCCGGCAATAGTGAGAATATAAAAGAGCAACACGGCAAAGATCACGTAGTCCAGCAGGTCTGAGTACCGACCCGACAGACAAAGCAGGCTGGCCCACACGCACTGAATAGCCAAGGCCGCGCCCGGTACGCCATTCTTGTTCAGTTTGGCCATGTTTGGGAAAAACAAGCCGTCTTTGGCCATGGCGTAATACACCCTCGGCGCCGAAAGAATGACCCCGTTATTGCAGCCAAACGTGGAAATCATGATCAAAATAGCGATGGCGATGGTAGCTGGTGCGCCGCCAATCACCTCGGCCACGGCGGTGCCCACGCGGTCATTGCTGGCAAACTGCAGGCCTCGGGTTAGTGCATCGGTGCCGGTTGGGTCACCCTGTAACGGCAGAATGGTGAGGTACACCACGTTGATCAGTACGTACAGAATGGTCACAATTCCCGTCCCGATGGCCATGCTGAGCACGATGGTGCGTTTGGGGTTCACAATCTCATCGCCGGAGAACCCGATGTTGTTCCAGGCATCGGAAGAAAACAACGACCCGATCATGGCCGTGCCAATACCCACCATCAAGGCCCAACCCGACAAGGTGGTGCGCGTGATGGCTCCGGTTTCTTTGTCCAACACCACCGATTGGGCATCCCACAGGTTAGAGAAGTTCAGGTCAATCACCTCAGGGTTAGTACCCAGCAACAGACCAAAGCCCAACAGCGCAAACAGCGCGATAAGCTTGGTGCTCCCGAAGATGTTCTGGATAATAGTTCCGTTCTTTACGCCTTGCTGGTTCACCAGCGTGAGCAGCACAATGGAGGCAATGGCCAGCAACTGCACCGAGGTAAATATGAGGTGAATAGGGGTTTCATTTATATAGATGTAACCCAAATCAATCAGCACGTTGTCTTCTGAGAACCACGGCACCAGCACGCCGGTAAAACGCGCAAACGCCACGCCCACAGCCGCAATGGTGCCGCTCTGGATCACCAGGAAAAGGGTCCAGCCGTAGAGGAACGCCACCAGTGGGCCATAGGACTCCCGCAGATACACGTACTGGCCGCCCGCGCGCGGCATGAGGCTTGTGAGTTCGCCGTAACTCAGGGCCCCGGCCAGGGTCATCAGACCCGTGAGCGCCCATACCAGCAGCAGGTAACCCGCGCTGCCCACAGACCGCCCAATATCGGCGGAGACAATAAAAATACCGGAACCAATCATGGAACCGGCCACCAGCATCACGGCATCAAATAACTTGATCTCGCGTTTGAATCCCGTAGAAGTTTGGGTCATAGAAGGATGTAGCTATTGAAAAGAGGTTGAATTTGGAAAAATAGCCTGTAAAAAGAAAAGGCGAAGACATAGCCTCCGCACCTTTCAAGATTCTGGGTTGCTTTTCAGCCTGTACCTTAGACTTTGCGCGGTGGTAATTCAAACGCCACGGCATCGTGCTCAAAATGGCCTTTGTGAGAACCGTCGCAGAACGGCTTGTTTTTGGAAAGACCGCAACGGCAGAAAGAAACAACTTCTCTGCCTTGCAGGTTGTACTCGTTTCCTTGCGGATCAACTACGTAAAAATCGCCTTCTACCTTCAGAGAGCCGTTATTGTTGACAGTTATTTTGGTTTTCATGCTGTTTTTCAGAAATAAAGGGTAAAACGGTAAGTGAATCTGAGACACAGAACCCGGCCAATTCCTGGGTAAACCGGATTGACTGGTTTTGCCTCGTTTCAAAGATAAAGCTTTTGCCTAAAGCGTAACATCAAATCAGAGGTTTCTGGGCGTAAACGGGCTATTTCAGAATCATTCTAAAGGAAGTTGGGGTACTGGGTGGGCAGCACGGCGGAACAGATTATAAGAGCAGAGTTTGCATGGCGTCCGTATTTTTCGCTGTTTTAACCCGTACAACAAGCCTTGCGTAAGTAAAACCGCAGGGTTTGATGAAGTAAATACCCTGTTTAACCTTTAAAAGCATTATGAAAAACAGACTTTTTACCCAAGCCATGGCCGCTTGTGTGGCTGTAGGAGTATTAGGTTCCTGCGTATCTTCCAAAAAATATAAAGCCGCGTTAGCCGAGAACAGATCGTTGGTGGTGCTTCAGGACGAGCTTACCCGCCAGAAAGCCGAGCTGGAGAGCGAGCGAGCCCGCCTGCAGCAAGACAAAGAGCGCCTGAACCAGGAGAAAGCTGATCTGGCCGCCCAGAACGCTTCCACGGAGGCTTCCCTGAGAACCAACCTCACAAACAAAAGCCAGCAGGTAGACAAGCTGAGCGCCGACCTGAAAGCCCGCGAAGCCCGCCTGGCCGAGATGCAGCGCATTCTGGACGAGAAAGACCGCGCCGTAAACAACCTGCGCAAAACCGTGAGCAACGCCCTGCTGGGTTTCAAAGCCTCTGACCTGACCGTAGATGTGCGCAACGGCAAAGTGTACGTGTCTTTGTCAAACCAACTGCTGTTCAAGTCTGGCTCCACCAAAGTAGACGCCCAGGGGCAGGAGGCGCTTAAGAAACTGGCCAG
The DNA here is from genome assembly GCF_017355955.1 of Sabulibacter ruber. Taxonomy (GTDB): domain Bacteria; phylum Bacteroidota; class Bacteroidia; order Cytophagales; family Hymenobacteraceae; genus Nibribacter; species Nibribacter ruber_A. Next base: position 380,718 of record NZ_JAFFID010000005.1, read on the forward strand.
CGTGTTGCAGAACCAGCAAGACGTAAACGTGCTGGTAGAAGGCCACACCGATGATGTTCCCGTAGCCAAAGGCACCGCCGGCATGCAGGATAACTGGGACCTGAGTGTGCTGCGCGCCACTGAGATCACCCGCATCCTGACTGAATCCGGGGTTTCGCCGCAGCGGGTAACGCCATCGGGTCGTTCCAAGTACGTGCCTATTGACCCGGCTACCACCGCCGAGGCCCGTCAGAAAAACCGCCGCACGGAGATCATCCTCACGCCAAAACTAGACGAGCTCTTCCAGATTCTGGAGCAGAACTAATCATTGACTACTGGCTAAGCTTTGCCTCATGCCCGGCAATTTTGACAGTCTCTATAAATGCAGTGAACCCCGCCAAGGTGAAATACCTCAGGCGGGGTTCACTGCTTTTAGCGTGTTTAAAGGAAATCTGGCCAGAAACAAAATAAGGCTTCTATAAACAAAATGCCCGTGCTATTCTGGCGTTGTTCTTGCTGTAAGCTAAAGGTGCTTTCAGAAAAATAGATACCTTTGATTAAGCTACCTACAACCCTTTATTAGAAAAAACTATGCAAAAAGGAAAGATTTTGGCGCTGCTGCTGGGGCTGACGGTTTCCTTCGGAACCACGGCCTGGGCTCAGGAAAGTGCTGTCAATAAACCAGCCACCTCTCAGGATACCGGGGCAGAGCAGGATTTACGCAACTTCAAAGAATGGGTGAAAACCCAGTCAGACAAGATTGCCACCACCACCCGCGCCGAGTGGCCTACCATCAAAAGTGATTTCAACCGGCAGGCCAATAAAATTGAGAACAGTTTCCAGAACCTGTCAGAAAACTCCAAGCGGGAATTTCTGGAGCTGAAAACCAGGTTCCAGGAGCTGGAATCCCGGCCCATGGCCGATGAGGTTCCGTTACAGGCTGAGGAAGTTAGGTTGCGGGAGAAGGAGTTGCTGGGCTCGTTCGGGAATGTGCAGAACATCAGTTCCATCCACATGCGTGAAGCCTATATCCGGTTTATGCAGAACGTGCGCACCAAGCGCCACAACTGGACCGCCCGCGACTGGGATTACGCCGAGTACATCCTCCAGAACCTGGGCAAGCGTAAGGCCGCCGTGGAAGAGAAACTCTCTACTCTGGATGAAATCAAAATCAGGACCCTGGTTGGCGAGTTCTACACTTTGCGCTCTGGGCAGGAGTTCAAAGAACAGCAAAGAGCTAAAAAACAGACTCCTTAGGCAGGAGTTTGGACTTTATAAAAAAGACCGGAAGCTGTTTCGGGGCTGTTCTCAAAGAAACAGCCCCGAAACAGCTTCCGGTTTATAGAGATAACGGTTATTGTTGCGGTTGGGTGCTGTCGCCTAACTGCTGATTTTTAGTAGTTCGGGAGTCTGAGTTATTCTGTTCGCCGCGGGTGTCTGAATTACCCACGCTGGTTTGGGTTTTCTCGGTAGCAGATGCACCGGTTGTATCGTTTTGGTTGGCGTTTACAATACTGGTATTGCTGTTAGGGTTGCTGGAGTTCTGCTCGGCATCAGTAGCCGCAGAAGTAGTGTTCTTTCCAGACTGGGCATCGCAGGCAACGAAACCGGTCATGCCAGCCATTGCCAATATCATCATTAGCTTTTTCATAGTCAGTATAATTTAAGGCTTTGCTTCAGCTTCTCTTAACTGATAAACCCCCTAAAAAGTTATAAGAGCCTTACCTCCTGATGATAAAGATTCAGCAATAGCTTTGTTCTTCCAAGATAGAGCAATTCAAAGGTGGGTGGTGCTGGTTTCCAGTTAGTTTTAAGCTCCTTTTCAGAAACAGGGCCGCAAAACAGCCAAAGTGGGCAGTGGGGTAGAAAAGGATACCAGATTGAGGCGTAAGAACCAGCGCAAATCCTCGTTTTACTATCCTCAGTTGATGTAAAAATCCATAGCTTTACCGTGGGATGTCCTGGGCAGTTCCTGTGCCTGGCTTTCCGTTTACTTTGACCTTCTTTTTTTAATTGATATGACATCTGTACGTGCTCTGGTAGCCGGTTTTCTTCTGACCTGCGGAATGGGCGTTTCTGTGGCTAAGGCGCAGGCCCCCAGAAAACCCGATGCCGCCGATATCAGGCTGGCGCTGGAGAAATTGAATGTGCTGGGCAGTGTGCTCTATTTTGCCGCCCACCCCGACGACGAAAACACCCGCCTCATTGCCTACCTGGCCAACGAGCGGAAATACCGCACCGGTTATCTTTCCCTCACCCGCGGCGATGGTGGCCAGAACCTGATTGGGCCGGAGATCCGCGAGGAACTGGGTATCATCCGGACGCAGGAACTGTTGCAGGCCCGTAGGGTAGACGGCGGCGAGCAGTTTTTCAGCCGCGCCAATGACTTCGGGTTTTCCAAGAACCCCGCCGAGACCTTCACCATCTGGGACCGGGAACAAGTACTGGCCGATGCCGTGTGGGTGATCCGCAAGTTTCAGCCCGATGTGATCATTACCCGTTTCTCGCCGCAGCCAGGCGGTACGCACGGGCACCATACGGCCTCGGCCATCATCGCCCTGGAAGCCTTTGAAGCCGCCGCCGATCCCAAGCGTTTCCCAGAACAGTTGAAAACCGTACAGCCCTGGCAGGCCAAGCGCATTCTGTGGAATACCTCCTCGTTTTTCTACGGCCAGGGCCAGAAGTTTGACACCTCTGATAAATTGATGGTGGATGCCGGCGTGTACAATCCGCTGCTGGGTAAATCGTACAACGAGATTGCCGCCCAGAGCAGAAGCATGCACAAAAGCCAGGGCTTTGGCAGCAGCGGTTCCCGCGGCGAAGCGGTGGAATATTTTGAGTTCCTGAAAGGGGACCGGGCCCAGAAGGATTTGCTGGAAGGCGTGACTACCACTTGGAGCCGCGTTCAAGGCAGTACCGAGGTGTCTAGGTTGTTGCAACAGGCTTTGAAAAGCTATGATGCGGCCAACCCCGCGGCCTCGGTTCCATTGTTGCTGAAAGCCAACACAGCCTTAGCCAAACTACCAGATACTTACTGGAAACAGGTAAAACAACGGGAATTGCAGGACGTGATCAAAGCCAGCCTGGGATTGTACCTGGAGGCAGCTTCGGCGCGTGATTTCACCGTAACGCCGGGTGAGCCGGTGGCCCTGCAACTGGAAGCGGTGAACCGTTCTGCCGTGCCGGTCACGCTCACCAAAGTAGAGTACCTGTTTTCCAAAAAAGACACCACTCTGCAGCAGAAGCTGGAGATGAACAAGCCCTGGATTGTGCGTACCTCGGTGCCCATGCCCACCGCTACGCCGTATTCCCAGCCGTACTGGCTGCAGGTTCCCGGCACCACCGGCATGTTCCGGGTAGATGACCCGGCGCTGATTGGCTTAGCCGAGAACCCGGCTGCTGCGCAGTTACGGATGTATTTGACAGTACAAGGCCAGCCCTTCATGTTTACCGTGCCCGTGGTCTATAAACGCACCGACCCCGTGGAAGGCGAGCAATACCGTCCGTTTGAAGTCACGCCGCCGGTTTTTGTGAACATCACCGAGAAAGTGTATGTCTTCGCCGATGCCCAGCCCAAGCCGGTAACGTTGCGGGTGCGCGCCGGACAAGACAACCTGGAAGGCCAGGTAAGCCTGCGCCTGCCCGAAGGATGGCGCGCTGAACCGGCTTCGGCTCCTTTCAAACTTACCCAGAAAGGGGAGGAGCAGACGTTTACGTTTCAATTGTTCCCGGGAGGTGCCCAGACCGAGAGTACCATCAGTGCGGCCGTGACCACCCGGGGCCGTACCTACACCCAGGGGCTTAATACCATCAACTATCCGCACATTCCGGCCCAAACCCTGTTCCCGGAGGCTGTAGCCAAAGCGGTAAAACTAGACCTGAAACGCAAAGGGCAACGCATTGGCTATCTTATGGGAGCTGGCGATGAAGTGCCCGCCAGCTTGCAGCAGATTGGGTATGACGTAGAACAACTGCAGGTAAACAACCTTAGTGCCGCTTCTTTGCAGAAGTACGATGCCGTGGTGGTAGGAGTTAGAGCCTATAATACCCTGGACCGCCTCAAGTTCCAGCAGCCGCAGTTAATGGAGTACGTGCAGAACGGCGGTACGCTGGTGGTGCAATATAATGTAAGTAACGGCTTGGTGACCTCGTCCATTGGTCCGTACCCCATCAGGCTCTCCAATGACCGGGTGACGGTGGAAGATTCTGAGGTCCGTTTCCTCAAACCGAACCATCCGGTGCTCAACTCGCCCAACAAAATAACCGAGCAGGATTTCCGGGGCTGGGTGCAGGAGCGTGGGCTGTACTTCCCTAACCAGTGGGGACCTGAGTATGAAGCCATCCTCTCATCCAATGACCCAGGCGAATCACCCAAAGACAGCGGCCTGTTAGTGGCTAAGTACGGCAAAGGCTACTTTGTGTACACGGGTTACTCATTCTTCAGGGAATTGCCCGCCGGGGTTCCCGGGGCTTACCGCCTGTTCGTGAACCTGCTTTCTTTGGGCAAATAACGTTTCGGAGCTGATTTTCAGAAATCAGCCCCGAAATGGCTCACCGTTCACCTCTGCAAAGAAGGAGGTTAGCATACAAAAGGAGGGCAAAGCACGTTCTAACAAGGTGCGCCGGTTTTCGGCCTGTTTTCTGCAAAAAGCGCCCAAACCAATCATCAAAAATTTATTACCAGATAAGAACCCCACTACTATGACCAAAGGCGATATAGATCCACCTCCTTTCTTTAAAAGCTGGACTGCTATGTATTGGTTGGTCATAGGTGTGCTGGCGGGGCTGGTGGGTTTGTTTTACCTTATCACCATCGCCTATCAATGAGCACGCTGGATTGGGGAGTACTCATAGGCACTATTGCGTTCATTGTGCTGTACGGCGTCTGGAAAACCCGCAAAACCCAGCACATGTCTGGGTACCTGCGGGCCGATAACACGGAGCGCTGGTGGATGATGGGCCTTTCGGTGATGGCCACGCAGGCCAGTGCCATTACCTTTTTGTCTACTCCAGGGCAGGCTTTTGATGACGGCATGCGCTTCATTCAGTTCTACTTTGGGTTGCCGTTAGCCATGGTGGTGCTGTCAGTAACGGCCATTCCGCTGTATTACCGGCTCAAAGTATACACCGCCTACGAGTACCTGGAAAGCCGATTCGATCTGAAGACCCGTTCTCTGGCAGCTATGCTTTTTTTGCTGCAGCGGGGGCTCTCTACCGGTATCACCATTTACGCCCCGGCCATTATTCTTTCGGCCATTTTAGGTTGGAACCTGACGGCTACCATTCTGTTTATTGGCGTGGTGGTAACGTTTTACACCGTGGTAGGCGGCACCAAAGCCGTGAGTCAGACCCAGCGCCTCCAGATGGCCGTGATGCTGGGTGGCATGCTGGTGGCGGCCATTGTAGTGGTACGATTGCTGCCCAACGGGATTGGCTTCTCTGAGGCCATGGAAGTAGCCGGCCAAGCTGGAAAACTGAACCTGGTTGATCTGAGCTTTAACCCCAGTGATCGGTACAATCTATGGTCGGGGCTGATTGGCGGTTTTTTCCTTTCGCTCTCATACTTCGGTACAGACCAATCGCAGGTGGGGCGCTACCTGGGCGGCGAAACCATCGCCCAGAGTCGTTTGGGATTGCTCATGAACGGGCTGGTAAAGGTGCCCATGCAGTTCCTGATTTTGCTGGTGGGAGTATTGGTGTTTGTTTTTTACCAGTTTTATGCGCCTCCGCTATACTTCAACCAGCAACAGGCCGCCAATGTCTTAGCCTCAGATAAAGCCCCGGAGTGGCAGCACCTGGAAACCGAGAACCAACGGGTTTTCCAGCAGAAGAAGACCGCTTCCTTAGCCCTGGTACAAGCACACCAGGCCGGCGACGAAGAGGCGGAAGAAGAAGCCGCTGCTTTGATGAACCAGGCGGAGGAGAAAAGAAAGGAGCTTCGGGCAAATGCCCAGAAATTGGTGAAAAACTATAACCAGGGCACTGACCTGAAAGACACCGATTACGTGTTTCTCACCTTTGTGACGCAGCAACTGCCTAACGGGTTGGTGGGGCTGCTCTTGGCGGTGGTGTTGTGCGCGGCCATGGGAAGCACCGCCTCGGCGTTTAACTCTTTGGCCTCCACTACGGTGGTAGACGTTTACAAACGCTCCCTGTACCCCAAGGCCTCTGATGACCATTATGTACAGGCTTCCCGCTGGTTTACGGTGGGCTGGGGGGCGGTTTCCATCTTATTTGCCTTGTTTGCCTCGCAACTGGAAAATCTTATTCAGGCGGTTAATATTTTGGGTTCTTTGTTCTACGGTACTATTCTGGGAGTCTTTATCGCCGCCTTTTACTTCCGGCGGTTAACGGGTAGTGCGGTGTTCTGGGCAGCCATTATCACACAGTTTATTATATTCTTGCTGTACTTCACCACTCAGATTGCGTATTTGTGGTACAACCTCATTGGTGTGGCATTGGTGGTAGGCATTGGATTTATGCTGGTACCCTTGCTCCCCAAGCGGGGTTAAGCCGTACCTGTCATTTAACTGAACCTACTTCCATGAGTACATGCTTCCAGGAGTTACAGCACCTTATCCAAAACCGAAGGACCGTTAAACCGCCCCAGATGAACGGCGAGGAGATTCCGGATGACCAGATCCGGCAAATCCTGGCACTCGCCGATTGGGCTCCCACGCATGGCCACACTGAGCCCTGGCGCTTTGTTGTGTATGCCGGCCCGAAGGTGAAGGATTTCTGCGCTGCCCATGCGGCACTCTACCGAAGCGAAACGCCCCCAGACAAGTTCATGGAGATGAAGTTTGTGAAACTACTCCATATGGGCGATATGGCCTCGCATGTGCTGGTGGCCTATATGCGACGGGGCGACTTGCCCAAAATACCCGCTCTGGAAGAAATTGCCGCCACCTCCTGCGCCATTCAGAACTTGCTTTTGGGCGCAACTGCCTTGGGTATTGCCACCTATTGGGGTTCAGGAGGCATGGCTTACCACCCGGCTATGAAAGAGATGCTGCAGTTGCGGGAAGAGGATCTGGTGTTGGGTATCCTGTACCTGGGATACACCGATAAAGCCGTGCCGGAAGGGAAAAGGACGGTTGCCCTGGAAGAGAAGGTGCGTTGGATGTAACCGGTTTATTTGTACTATGCCCATAAAAACAAAGCCCGCTGACAGAACATCAGCGGGCTTTGTTTTTTGCCTGTTTTAAGGGAAACACCCCTCAAACGTTATTTTTTGTTTTTGATCTCAGCCAGCAGCTTTTCGTTCAGGGCTACGTAGTCGCTGTTGTTTTCTTTTTTAGCCAGTTCAATAGACTTCTGGGCAGTGGCAGTAGCTCCTTTGTAGTCGTTCAGTTTCGCCTGGATTTTGGCTTGTTGGTGCAGCGTCCAGAATTTAGGATCTTTCTCATTGGCTTGTTTCATCCAAGCCAAAGCCTGCTTCAGGTCTTTGTTGTTGTCTGCGTAATAGGATGCTGCCGCCGCGTACAGACCAGGCGTTACATTGGTGCCGTTCACTACTTTCTCCTGAATCTGAGCCATTACTCTGGTATCCACATCGGTGGTGATTTTCACCGGAACCAGCGTGTTTTCCCACATGATTTGCATGGTACCGCCATTGTTGGTCAGGTCAGCAAAACCGATGGTGAACGTCTCTACTTTGTCGCTCAGTTTTTTTGCGTTCACTTTGAAGCGTACCAGGTCTTCTTCTGGTTTGTAGTCATTGCCGCCATCGCCCCAGTGCTTGGTGTTCTTGTGGATGATAACTGTCCACTCTTTCTCACCCGGAATGGTGTACAGGGCATACTGACCAGCCGGAACCTTGTTTCCTTCCAGCATCACCTCATCAGAGAAGGTAAGTTTGGTAGAGGCGTTTGCCCCTGTGCGCCAGATATCGCCATAGGCCTCCAGATCACCGAAGATCTTACGCCCTTTCATGCTCGGGCGGGAGTATTCCACGGTTACATCGGTCAAGCCGATAGTCTGCTTGATGGTGGCTGCCGGGCTGGCAGATGGCATTTTGATCTGGGCAGAGGCTTCAGCCCCCATCAGAAACACGGCAAGGGCAATGGCCCATACCATCTTAAGAGAAAATAGGTTTTTCATGGTGCTATATGTTCAGATTTCAGTACTAGATCTGGCTGTAATATTAAGCAAAATCTGGCAAATATGATGAGAACATAAGCCTAGGAAGCCGTCTTTCTACTGCTTAATAACGCAGCATCCATTGGTGACTGTTAGTCCCTATCTGTTCTGTGATGTGGTTTGATGGCTATGTGCCCCTTTATAGAAATCAAATAGCAAAGTATGATATAAGATTCTTATTTATGTGCTACCATTTTTTGGTAAGTGGCTGCAGTTCTGTTGAATTTACCTTTAGGTATGCGCGTAAGCTGTATAAGATTTCATCTGAGACTACGGTATAAAAGTTTTCATTTCTTTGAATAAATCTTAAAGAATATCTATATTTCATTTAAAATCACAAGTTTCATTTTAATCAAACACATGAAAAAATTATTACTCTTGTTTTCTCTTTTGCTGAGCGTGCTAAGTTTTAGTGCGTTTGCGCAAAGTAGAACCATTTCGGGAAGAGTGACCTCTGCCTCAGATGGAACCGCACTTCCTGGTGTAAGTGTGGTAGTGAAAGGGACAACTACCGGGGCTAGTACAGACGCTAATGGTCGCTATGAATTGAGCGTAAGCGGTACACCTACGCTCGTGTTTTCATTTGTAGGATTTCTCAACAGAGAAGTACAGGTAGGTACTAGTTCAACTATTGATGTGCAGCTATCTGAAGATGCCAAAGCAATCAGTGAAGTAGTGGTAGTTGGATACGGAACCCAGGAATCCAGAGATTTGATTGGTTCTATTGCCAGTGTAAAAGGGGAAGAAATTGCTGATATCCCTACTCCAAGCATTGAATCTGCTATTCAGGGCCGTGTGGCTGGGGTGCAGATTACCTCTGGGAGTGGTAAGGTAGGACAAGGCATCAAAGTGCGTGTGCGCGGGTCTTCTTCTGTTACTGCCAGCAACCAGCCTCTTTATGTAGTAGACGGTATTCCAATTACATCTGAAAGCCAAGGTATTTCAAACAACGAGCCAACTAACCCATTAGCAGATCTTAACCCTAATGACATTGAGTCAATTGAGATCCTGAAAGATGCCGCCTCAGCTGCAATTTATGGTTCAAGAGCTTCCAATGGGGTTGTCATTATCACGACCAAGAGGGGTAGAGCTGGAAAAACCGCCTTTGATTTTGGGTATACCAATGGCTTCAGTAAACCTACCAACAAGGTAGAATTCATGAACAGCTCTGAGTACCTGGAACTCTTCAATGAATCAATGGCCAACTCTGGATATGCTGCATTCCTGATTGATGTAGGCTTCTTCGATAATCTGGATCAGGTGAAAGATTACTTCATGCCAGATTGGCGAAATCCTGCCAACTCTAACTGGCAGGATGAGGTGTTCCGGACGGGCGCTTACCAGCAATATGATCTGACTGCGAGTGGGGGAACCGATAAAACCCGTTTCTACGTAGGCGGTTCTTATACAGATCAGGACGGTATTTTGAAAGGGAACTCCTTTGAGCGGATGAGTGCCCGCTTAAACATTGACCACAATGCTACCGACAAACTAAAACTGGGTGCAAACTTCAGTCTGGCTCGCACGGTAAATAACCGGGTGGCAGATGACAATGCCTTTGCAACGCCACTTCAGATTGTAGCGCTTCCTCCTATACAACCTATTATTGATCCTGAAACTGGGGAGTACAACACCAATACCGCTTATTACAACGGTTTGATTGAGATTAGAGACGCTTTCAGAAAATCGGTATCATACCGCAATCTGAGCACCTTATACGCCAGTTATACCATCATTCCTGGCCTTACTTTTAGAAGCGAATTGGGTCTTGACCTGCTAAACCAGGATGAAAACACTTACCAAGGCCGTGAAACGCAGGATGGTGCTCCTGAAGGAGCCGCAGAAAGCCGTTCTGTTACCGTTGTGAATTATACCACCAACAACTTCTTGAATTATAACAAGCGTTTTGGTGAGATTCATGATATAGATGCAGTGCTAGGGATGAGTTTCCAGAAATCCAGCACAGAATCAAATTATGTATCGGGTATTGGTTTCCCAAGTGATGAATTCACCCGTATTGCCAATGCCGCAGAGATAAACTTTGGTTCATCTGAAGGAACCGAGTATTCTTTGCTTTCCTACTTTACCCGCGTTAACTATAAATTACTGGATAAGTACCTCCTGACGTTCAGCGGACGGGTAGACGGTTCTTCCAGATTTGGTGCGAACAACCAATACGGCTTCTTCCCGGCAGTTGGTGCTGGCTGGATTCTTTCTGAGGAGGCTTTCCTGAAAGATGTAGAGTTCCTAAGCTTATTGAAACTAAGAGCTAGCTATGGTTTGACGGGTAATGACCAGATCGGGAACTTTGATGCAAGAGGTTTGTATTCTTCAGGATCTTACGCAGGTGTACCAGGTACTTATCAGTCTTCTGTAGCAAACCCTGACCTGAAATGGGAATCAACTGCTCAGTTAGATCTGGGAATAAGCTTTGGTTTGTTCAATAACCGCATTAATGGTAGCGTAGACTTATACCGCAAAAAGACTTCTGATCTTTTGTTAAACGTGCAGGTACCTGCTACCAGTGGCTTCACTACAATTACTAGAAACGTTGGTAAACTGGAGAACAAAGGAATTGAAATTGCTTTGAACACTGATAACTTGACTGGTCCTTTCTCTTGGTCTACCAACTTTAATATTGGTTTCAATAGAAACAAAATCACAGACCTGCAAGGGCAAGTGATCTCGTCTGGTGCAATCAACAGAGCCATGGAAGGCGAACCTATCGGGGTATTCTATACAGTGAAATATGCCGGCGTAGATCCTAATAATGGAGATGCCTTGTACTACCTGAGAGCAGGTAGCGATGAAACCACAAATGATTACAGCGCGGCAGAGCAGCAGGTAGTAGGTAATCCTAATCCTGATTTTACCGGTGGTTTAAACAACTCCTTTTCTTTCAAAGGCTTTGACCTATCTGTATTATTACAATTCTCCTACGGGAATGAAATCTTCAACAATGCGGGTCGCTACCAATCTGCTAACATGGACTGGGTTGATAACCAAACAAGAGATCAGTTAGACAGATGGCAGAAACCAGGTGATATCACCAGAGTACCTCAGGCAAGATTTGGCGACTCTAACGGCACAGGCAATTCCTCACGTTGGATTTATGACGGATCTTATTTAAGAGGTAAGACCCTGACTTTAGGTTATACCCTTCCTTCAGGTTTTGTGAGCAGATATCACTTAACCAGAGTGAGAGTGTATGCATCTGCTCAGAACTTCTTCACTGTCACAGATTATCCAGGATGGGACCCAGAAGTTGATACGCCTGGTTCAGGTCCAAGTGCTCAACGCCAGAACGTAGGGCTTGGAACAGACTTCTATACTACCCCACAAGCCAAGACTTTCTCCTTTGGGGTTAACATTGGCTTTTAATTAACCTTAGTTATTTAATTGAATTGAAGATGAACAGATTCAAATATATTTCCAGAGTAGTTCCCGCCTTGGGGTTTTGCCTTTTTCTAGGCACCAGTGGCTGTGACCAAGAACTCGATCTATCCCCTCAACAGTCTATAGATGCCAATGAAGCCCTGAGAACCTCTCAGGGAGTGGAAAGTGCCTTGATTGGCGCATATTCCATTCTTCAAAGTGGATCGCTGTACGGTGGAGATTTGAACTTAACCAGTGAATTGCTGGGTGGAACACCTAGCACCATTTCTTGGGCCGGTTCCTTTGCTACGTATCGTCAGATATCGCAAAGAAGTATTACCGCTGAAAATGGTATAGTGACCGGTACTTGGATTACAGCTTATCAAGCCATTAATGCCGTTAACAACGTGATTAACGCAATAAATGTGGTGGATGAAGCTAGGAGAGAACGAGTATTAGGTGAAGCCCACTTTATCAGAGGCATCATGTACTTTGAATTGGTGCGCCTGTTTGGTTTACCATATGAACCGGGCCAAACTAATTCGCAGTTAGGGGTTCCAATTGTTCTTACACCTACTACTATTATCACCGATGAGAATAAGGTGTCAAGAAATACGGTTGAGGAAGTGTATGCACAAGCTATAGCAGACCTTACACAAGCCAAGAACTTGTTGCCAGAAAGTAACGGCTCCCGGGCAGATACTTATGCAGCAAGTGCTTTCCTTGCCAGGGTGTATTTGCAGCAGGCAGGTGCCGGAAACAACGCGGCTGCTAACCAATTCTTAACGAAAGCAGCGGAAGAAGCCGATAGAGTAATTAGTGAAGGTGGCTTTAGCTTAGTGCCTGAGTACGAGAATGAGTTTAACAATAGCCAAAATACCAGTGAAGATATCTTTGCCATTCAGCAGACAGTGCAAAGCAATGCTGGTAGTGCTAATGCAGGTTTGGCTACGTTCTACTCAGCCAATGAACGGGCCGAAATTGAGATCTCTCCTTCCTTTGTGGCTTCCTTTGAGCCTGGAGATGAGCGTGCAGATGTTTACTTCCTATCAGAAGATGACATCTTGTTCAACCACAAGTACGAGGACTATGCTGCCAATATACCAGTAGTTAGATTGGCCGAAATGTACCTGATCAGAGCAGAAGCGAATCAGCGTCTTGGTGGTGCTCCTATTGGTGGGGTTACTCCAGTGGAAGATATCAACACAATCCGTGAGCGGGCAGACCTTGATCCAGTTGCTTCGGTTACTTTGGACGATATCTTAAGAGAGCGTTCATTTGAATTGGCCTTTGAAGGACAAGCACTTCATGATGCTAAACGATTAAGAAGAAATGTGGCTAACCAGGCTTACAATTCTCCTCGTTTGGTACTGCCAATCCCACTGCGTGAAATTAATGCTAACAGCAACCTGGTACAAAATCCTGGTTATACAGGTTAATCATTGAACCTGGTTGAATAAAAAAGAGGCGCTATTTAGCGCCTCTTTTTGTATATGATCTATTAAGATTTCAAATGCAATAATTCTTATTCTTGAGTACAGCCATCAGGATACTGCAGGCAGCAATAACGAACTATCCCCATAGCTCAGGAAACGGTATCCGTTTGCCAAGGCATGCTTGTATACTTTCTGCCAGGAAGGGCCTATCATGGCTGCTACCAGTAACAACAAGGTGCTTTGCGGCTGGTGGAAGTTAGTGACCAACCCAGTACAAACTTTAAACTGATAGCCGGGGGCAATGAGGATGCGGGTAGTGGCCTGTAAATGGGTGAGTTTATGACTATCCAGGTGGTACAGGAGTGCTTCTAAAGCTTCTTGTAAGGATAAGGTAGTACGCACATCGTAAGGGAACCACTGCGGCACGAATAACTCGTCGCCTTCTAAAGGAAGAAGGCCTAAGGAAAGTCCGGCTCCTAGCCAGTACAGGCTTTCCAGCGTACGCATGGAGGTAGTACCTACGGCAATCACGGGTTTGCCGCCATGGTGCAGAAGCTGCTCTATGAAGGCCCTGCTCACCGATAGCTGTTCCCCGTGCATGTAGTGGTATTCCATCAGCTCCGCTTTCACGGGTTTGAACGTTCCTGCGCCTACATGAAGCGTGACAAAGCCCTGCTGATGTCCTTGGGCGGTTAGTTGTTTGAGCACCTCGGGGGTGAAATGCAGACCTGCGGTTGGAGCCGCTACCGCACCTGCTTCAGAAGCGTAAACGGTCTGGTACCGATCCTGGTCTTCTTGTTCGGCATCCCGGTTCATGTAGGGAGGCAGCGGCAGCATGCCGGCCAGTTCCAAAATCTCGGCAAAGGTTTTCTCGCCCGGCGACCAGGTAAAGTGAATGGCAAAACCCTCCTCGGCGGGCGCAAGGCGCTCGGCCCAGAGAGAACCATCTTCGGGGTAGGGGCCCAAAGGCATCTCCAACCTTCCATCGCGCCAGCGTTTGTTGTTGCCCACCAGACACTTCCAGATCACGGAGTAGGTCTGCTGCATGGCCAGTTGGACCTCACGGATGGGTTCCAGGGGCTCAAGGCAGAAAAGCTCAATAACACCACCCGTTGCTTTTTGAAAACGCAGACGCGCCTGAACTACTTTGGTATCGTTGAAAACAAGGAGTGACTGCGGCGGTAATGCCGTAGGCAGATCTCTGAATTGGGCATCTGAAATTCTATTATTCTTATACAGCAGAAGCTTGGACTGGTCTCGGTTCTCCAGCGGGAACTGAGCTATTCTGTCTTCAGGCAAATCGTAGGTATAGTCTAAAATAGAAATTTGACGCGGGTGAGGTGTAGGCATGTAAGTCAATCAGAAATAGTAAGGCAAAGGTATAAATACGAATCAATCATCTGCCACACTTATGTAAATATTCCTTCTTTCTCATTGTAAATAAAATTTTTAAAAAAGTAAGAGAGAATGTAGAAGGAATGAACTAGGATCTTTTCAAGAAAGAAGAGCATAAAGAATACTCTGTTTTTCTAAGCTTGTGTGCTTTTTCCAGACTAGCCTATCTCAGAGTTTCAAAAGCTTTTATCCCTAAGGCGAAGGGTACAGCACCTCTGATAGAAATCTCCGTTTTAGGGCTGATTTCGGCAAAACAGCGCTAAAACGGAGATTTTCATGCACCAGGCTTATGCCTTGGAATCAAGGGGAGCGATTTCTTCGTCTTGCTCCAAATCACTCAGTTCCAGCTCCAAGGCATTTACCGAGATCTGGATTTCCCATAAGGAAAGCGCCATGGAAATCATCAATAAGATGAGACTCAGGCCGAAGATGATGGTGCCCGCTGTTTGCCAGCCCGCGTAAATCATGAACATGCAGAGCACGCAGGAGAACATACTGGCAATGCCAAAGGCCTGCATGTTCCGGATCAGGAAAAGGCGCGTTCTCAGGTTCTGGATCTGCCCGTACACCAGGTGGCTGTGGGTGGTTTTGTACACAGATTTTAAGTTCCTGATCAAGGAGGCCAGGGACAAAAAACGGTTGGTGAACGCCAGCAGCAACAGCGAAAGCGCCGGAAACAAAAGGGCAGGGGTTGTCAGCGTAACTTCCATGGCAGGAACTTAACAGGTGAACCGAGGAAGATCTGGTTTAGGCTTCGGGTGAATCATCTTCGTCGTCCTGAAACTCCAGGTCCTCGGCCAGGTCCAGGGCTCTTTCTATGATGTCATCGGTTTCCTCTTTAGAAGAAGCGTTAAGGGTTTCCTCAAACAAGGCCAGCACCTGCTCGGCATCGGCGTTCACGTAAAGATCAGTGTAGAGCTCCTCAAACAGGTGTGCTTTCTTCTGAATGATCTGGTCAATGGCTTGTACAGATTGGGCCTGGAGCGCATCCTGCATCAGATTGCGGAGCTGGGCACTTTCTTCGTCTCCGCCCAGATCGGTGAGGAGTTGCAGCAGCGTAATGCCCAGGCCTAGTCTCAGGCGTTCAAACCTGAAACTTACTTCTTCCTGGCTTTTCCTGCCTGGGCGTGCTTCTTTCAGGGCTTTCTCCAGGTCATAGTAAAGCGGCGTAATCTGGGCACTCAGGCTGGTTTCTGCAGAACCAAATACCTGTTGTATCAATTCTTGGTACAGGGTGTCATTCATAGTCTCAAGAAAAAAGGTTGGCTTCTCTCAGGCTCCATAGCAGGGGAAACCAACGCGGTTTGGGGCAAATTTCTCAAAAACAGCCCGAAATCAAAACCGGACCATCAGGCCTTGCCTACCCAAATAAACCGGAAAAACCTTAACAGGGTTGCTCTGAGATTTTCTGTACCCCTTTTTCTTGCCCTAGGGCCACTTTATCCAAAGGGTTCTCCAGTATCACTTTAGCGTAATCTGGCGCTTTTTCTGGGGTAAAAAGAAGTCATTTTCGCGCCTTTAAATCCACATAAATTACTGCCGCAGAACCCTCTGATATTATGTAAAATTTTATAACTTACTTGGACTGAACGGGCTTTCTATGGGAAAAATGTTGCATATAATGCCATTTTTTAGATGCTTTTTGCTGATTGTCTTATTTTCTTCACTTGTAATGCCAGCCCTTACGGTGGCACAGGCTTTACCCGTGGAAGAAGATGAGCTGAAGTTCAAGCATGGCCGGAAGAAAGTGAAAATTCCATTTCAGCTGATCCATAACCTGGTGGTAATTCCGGTGCAGATCAACAATTCCAAGCCGCTGAACTTTGTGGTAGATACCGGGGTAGACCGCACCCTTCTGATGGAGATAGGGCAGTTTGACACCGTTTCGCTGAACAACGTGGAAAACCTCTACCTGAAAGGATTGGGGAAGGGAGCCGGTATTCAGGCCATCCTTTCGTCTGGTAACCGCATGCAATTTGCCGGGGTGGAAGCCAACAACCAGAAGGTGCTGCTGCTGGAGGAGAATATCTTTGACCTTTCCGGCCGCTTGGGGATTGAGGTAAACGGAATCATAGGCTACCCGCTGTTCAAAGCCTTTGTGGTGGAAATTGACTACCAACACAAAATCATGACGCTTTACAAGCCAGGAACTTATCCTGAGAAGAAGCGGCAGAAAAGCTCTGTGGTTCCCCTGATCATTGAAGGCTCCAAACCCTATGTAGAAGTGCAGGTGGAGTTCCCCGATGGCAAAAGATATCCCTTGCGCCTGATTGTAGACAGCGGTATGAGTACCTGCGTGCTTTTGTATCCGCCTACCTTGCCGGGGGCTAAGATTCCGGAGAAACGGGTGAAAGCATTTCTGGGCAGGGGACTGAACGGCGATATCCATGGCGAGATTGCCCGCGTGGAAACCCTGGAGTTGGGTGAGTTCAAGATGAAAAAACCACCGGCTTCATTCCCGGATACCATGTCTATCAGATATGCGTTGGGTTTGAATAACCGCCACGGAAACCTGGGAGCCGATGTGCTGCAGCGGTTTAAGGTGGTGTTTGATTACGGAAACGCCCAGATGCTCTTGAAACCAAACCACCGGTACAAGAAGCCTTTCTACTACAACCTGAGTGGCTTGGAGCTCTACAGCCCAATTCCGGGCCTTAATTTCTACACCATTGCGCAGGTGCTCCCTGATTCTCCGGCCGAAAAAGCGGGCCTGGAACCCGGCGATGCCCTCATCAGCATCAATGGAGTGAAGTGCATTGACAAAACGTACGGCGAGATCCTGGACCTGTTCCAGAATTATCCCGGCCGAAGGCTCCAACTGAAAGTAAGCCGCAGATACAAGTCGTTTGACACCATCCTCCACCTGAAAGACCTGATTTAAAAAGCTGTTTCGGGCCTGTTTTGCTGAAAAGAGGCCCGAAACAGCCTCTATTATTTAGGATTCACAAACTGGTAAATGGCAGAGAAGTCTTCCTCGGCTAAGCCGGCTTGCTTGGCTTGGGCAAAAAGTTCTTTCACCGTGGCCAGGGTAGGCAGGGCCACCCCTTGCTCATAAGCGGTAACGCTGGCTAAATGCAGGTCTTTGTGCATCCACTCCAGCGGGAACTCTGCGGAGAAATCGCGGTTCAGGATTTTCTGTTCTTTCAGCTTGAGGAAAGGCGCGCCACCCGGACCGTTCATCAGGGTCTGGCATAGTACTTCCTCGGTAATGCCTAAGGCTGTTCCCAGGCGCAACGCTTCTGAGAAAGCTGCCATAATCTGCCCGAACAGCATGTTGTTCACCATCTTCATGCTGGCGCCTTGCCCGTGCGGGCCAATGTGCAATACCGCCCGGCCCATCACATCCAGCATAGGGCGTACTTCCTCCAGGTCTTTAGCCTCGCCGCCTACCAGGAAAACCAATTGGCCGGTTTCGGCGGGAATCAAAGAGCCAGAAACGGGCGCATCCAGAAAGCGATGTCCCATTTTGAGCGCTACCTGCGCCATGCGCTTGGTGAAAGACGGGTTTACGGTGCTGCAGTCAACCCAAAGCGAGTTGCCGGGCAGTTCTTTCAGGAAACCGTCTTTGCCCAAGGCTACTTCTTCCACAGATTCTGGGGTGGCCAGCATGGTGAATACCACGCGGCATTGTCTGCCCACTTCCTCCGGGGTGTTGGCCAGGGTGGCTCCGTTGGAGACGAGTTGTTCTGCTTTTTCTTTGGTGCGGTTGTACACCACCAAGTCATGGCCGGCTTTCTGCAGGTTGGCCGCCATGCGGCTTCCCATAATGCCCAGCCCTATAAATCCTACTTTCATCTGTTTCTCTTTTAGTGAAGCACGAAAGTAAGGATTTACGCACCGCGCGAACAAGTGGCGGCCTCAGAATCGGTTTTCGCCTCATTTTCCGGGAAACAAGGGAAAACGGATTCAAGGTGATTCAAGGAAACCTGAACAGGAACGTAGAGCCTTCGCCCAGCGTAGATTGCACCGATAAATCTATGTGGTGGAACGTGGCAATGGTGCGCACAATGGTTAAACCCAAGCCGTGGCTTTCTCCGTCTGGGGCGTGGAGCCGTTTAAACCGGCTGAAAATGTGAGGCAATTGCTCCTGGGCAATGCCAACGCCAGTATCTATGATGGCAAGCTCATAACCTTTGGCCAAGGGCTGACCTTTAAGGGTGATAGTACCCTCGGGCTTGTTGTATTTAATGGCGTTGTTCACCACGTTAAACAGCATGGTGAACAGCAAACTCTGGTTGGCTTTGGTCAGGGTGTAATCGCCGGTTAACTCCACCTTAAGGCATACCTCGCGGGCTTCGGCGCGTTCTTTTATTTCTTCGGCAACTTCCTCGGCCAGGTGCACAATGTCCACCGATTCATTGCGGAGATACTGCTCGTTCTCAATGCGCGAAACCAGCAGCAACGACTGGATGATGTTCTTCAGGCGGTGCAGCGTACGCAGGTTATCTACCAGTTTCTCCAGTTGGCTGTCCGGCGTTTCGGGGTCAGAAAGGAGGTTCTCCAGACGGGTTTGCAGAATGGATACGGGCGTAAGCAGCTCATGCGATACGTTGCCAATAAACTCTTTCTCTTTCTGGAAAGCCTCCTGAATCTGCCCCATCATCTGGTTGATGGTGTTGTTGAGGTACCGGAAATCATCGGTGGAGGTGTTGAGTTCTTTGGGCGTAAAGGCGCTGGGGTGCTCCACCCGTTGCAACCGCTTAATGATAAGCGTAAGCGGGCGCAGCAGGATTTTGCTGAAAGCCAGATCGGTGAAGACGGTAAGCAGCACCACGGCTGCCAGAAAGTACAGCGCGTAAGTTTGCAGGGTATTGCTGTTGTTTTCAATGGCCGCCAAAGACCGACCAATTTCCAGCAGATACCGTTTTTCGCCCAGATCAAAAGTGGAGGAAAGCACCCGGTAGTTCACAATCTCGTTGTCTACCTTGCGGAGGCTGTTCTCTATATTGTTGACCACCCGGTCTGAGGAGATTTCCTCCAGAGAGATAAACTCCTCCCGGAACAGGTTGTAGCTACCGTAAGCGTCACCCTCAGTGATGAAAGACTCAATGCCCTGTTTTTCAATGATCTGGTACATCCTTTCTTCCTTCTGCATGAGGCGCGCATCGGTGTTGAGCAAAGCTACCTTGTGCACAATGGTAGGCAAGCCTAACACCAGCAGAAGCAGAATAATGACCTTAGAGGCCGCACTAAAGAGGGCTAGTTTTGTTTGAAGCCGCATTAAGTGAATGTGCTGATTTTATAAGGTGCAATTGTGTAAATAAATCCGGCTATAAGCAGATTGGAAGGTGTTTTTACAAGTTGTCCTGCTTAAGCAAAATCATTAAAAATTAGTTTCTGACTTATTTTGATCAAAACTGGCCAGAAACGCCAAACCTCCAACCTTGGCCTCTCCCAACTTTCGAAAGAAAAAGCCCCTTAAACTGTTAACCGATAGCCCACTCCGCGTACGGTCTCCAGCCAATCGGTGGAGGCGTGGGTGGAGAGTTTCTTGCGCAGGTTTTTGATGTGCACATCAATGTAGTTGGAATCATAATCGTCTTCCAGGATATTGCCCCAAATGTGCTCAGTGAGCTGCAGGCGTGTCAAAATGCGGTTCTTGTGCAGCAACAGGTAATGCAGGATATCGAACTCCTTTTTGGTGAGTACAATCTCCTGCGATCCATAAGTAACCCGGCGGGCGCTGCTGTCTATCTCAAACCCGTGGAAGGCAACGGAAGATGATTTGAGTTTGAACTTGCGGCGCAACACGGCCTGCATGCGGGCCTGCAGCTCCAGCAAAGAAAAAGGTTTGGCTAAGTAATCATCGGCGCCCAGGCCCAGTCCTTTGATGCGGTCTTCCAGGGCACCACGGGCGGTTAGGATGATGATGGCCGGGTCATGGTCTACCTCTTTTATTTCCTTGAGCAGATCCATGCCTTCGTAATCGGGCAGGCCCAGGTCTAATAAGATGAAATCATACCGGTTCACGGCTATTTTCTCGGAGGCTTCGCGCCCGTTTGAGGCCCAATCACAGAGGTAGTGTTCCTGGGCCAGGAAGTGCATCAATTCAGTAGCCAGACCAGTTTCGTCTTCTACAATCAACGTGTGCATAGGGGAGTGGTTTGGTAGAGGTTAGAACGTGTAGCTTAGATTTAGGGAGGCGAAGGACTGCGCTTTGGACTCATCGCCCTCCAGTTTATTCACGGGCAAGGAAAACCGGTAAGCAGGCTCAATGTCAACGTTCCATAAGCTGAAAACCAGTGGCACCGTGATAGAATAATTCAAGACCCTGAAACGCTTGGTAGTGCTGGTGGTAGTTGTGGTGGTGGTGCCGTTTCCGTTCCCTTTGCCATTTCCATTGCCCTTCCCGTTGCCATTGGGGTTGAGGGGATCTAAGATGGTTTCCACGGGGTTTTTCTTCTTCTGGGTGACCACAGTATGGGTCTCGGAGAACTCCTGGGTACCCGCAATGATGGTGAACTTAGGGTCAATGCCTACCGGATTCTTGCCCTTCCAGAGTTTTTCCAGCCCAATGTAACGTGAGTTGTCCAGCACGGTAAACACATCACTGCTGCCACCAAAAATGTAACTAGTTGAAAGCCCCGTGAGCAGATAGCCCCAATCCAGTTGTCCGGCCACGGTGGCGGCGTTAGAGGTCACAGATTTCACCAGAGGCGTGTTGGGCCCGAAGAAAAAGTGGGAGTAGCTCACCGACCCATCGAACCGCTCCCCAAGCTTGAATGCGTAGCCCGCAGTAACATCGGTTTCGTCTATGAAGTCCTCGGTGTTGAACAACTGGTAAGACATGGCCGAGATGAACAGCCCCGAGGTGTGGGTATAGGTCAACGATGCCGCCACGTACGGATATTGGGTAGCCGTATTCCGCCCGAAGAAGGAGGCATTGTTGGCGGTTTCCAGGCCTACCGTCCACCAGCCTTTTTTAGAAGCGGTGTCCTGGGCTGCTGTGGCAGAGGGCTCGGTTCCAGCGGGTGATTTTGCTTCGGCAAATGCCGGAAAAGCCACAATTGATCCGAAAAGCAAACAGAATCCAAGTAGTTTTTTCATCTGAGTCAATGATACGTTAGTAAGGGTACAGAAAGCCCCGGCTTTAAAGCCAGAAGTACGTGGTACCAGAAGGTACCGGATTCAGGCTGCGCCGATGACTTAGTTTTTGCCAACCTTTAGGCGGCCCACGCCAACTTTCACGGGTTTAACGGCCTTGGCGGCTTTGGTCACATTGCCCGCTGATTTGACGGCATTGCCTACGGCGCCTCTTCCCGGCCGGGCGGCGCTTCTTGGCCTACCCGCTGAGCTGCGGGCGGTTTCCACGGCGTTTACCTCAGCATTGCCAGAAACTTTCTCGGGTTTCTCCTGGCGTTTGGCGGTGGCAACCTCTTTCACCTTTTGGGAGGTGGTTTCTTGCTGATCGGGCTTGCCTTTCTGTTTCTGGGCTTTTTTGGGTTTCTCCTGACCCAGCGCCTCAGAGCTCACCACTTCGGCAGGGTTTAACCCGGCGGTTTCAGTTGTAGCCTGAGATGCTGCAGGGGAAGCCGCAGCCGCAGCAGACCCAGCATCAATTCCTGTGGTTGCTTTAACCAAAGGCTCGTTTATGACTTCCTTTGCCAAAACCTTGGCCGAAAGCGGCTGCACAGAAGTAATAGCGACCGAAAAGAAAAGAGCCGCCAGAAAAGTATTTAATTTCATAGAAGTAAAGCGCATCAGGCAATTACAATCCAAAGCTACTGCTGAAAGCTGAAGAGAAGATGAAAATATTAGAATCTTCTTAATTTTCTACGGTAGTCTTTGGGTGGAGTGTGATTTTTGGCTGTTTTCGCAAAAAAAGGTGAAAAACTGCTTTAGTAGTAAGACGTTTGGTTACCGGTTGGTTCCAGACACTATGGGAAGTTGTAATCTTTGTTTACTTACCCCAAAGGCAGGAGCTGAGGTGGCCAGCAGCCAATTCATGATAAAGCAGACGCTGATAATAAATTTCATAGTGGTTTTGTGTTAAGGAAGGTGAGTGAAGTAGCCGCCTCTGCTTAGCAGAGACGGCAAGTAGTTTATAGTCTTATTTGCCACCCACTTTTAGGTTGGCACCGGCGTTCACTTTTACCGGTCTTATTCCTTTGGTTGAAAGGCCGGTGGTGACTTTGGTTTTGCGGGCGGCAGAAGCGTTGGCTTTCACGGTTGCGCCTGATTGGGTTTGCACCCGGCCGGCTCTGGCTTTGCGTTTCTCAGAAGCAGCCTCTTTTACCAATTGGCCTTTCTCTTTGCCCGTCTCTACGGTGCTCTTGGCTACGGCGCTTACTCTTTCGCCATGCGATTCTAATTCAGGTTTTGACGCTTCCAGGTCGGCATCGGCTTTAACCTTTGCCTCGGCTCTGGTTTGAGCGGCGGCTTCCTTGAGTTCTCTTTTCTTTTCCTTGGCTTGCTCTATCTCGGCTTTGGTTTT
Source organism: Sabulibacter ruber (assembly GCF_017355955.1). Lineage (GTDB taxonomy): Bacteria > Bacteroidota > Bacteroidia > Cytophagales > Hymenobacteraceae > Nibribacter > Nibribacter ruber_A. Next base: position 403,479 of record NZ_JAFFID010000005.1, read on the forward strand.
TACCTGGGCTTCTGCGCTTGTCTGGGCGGTAGCATCCTCGGCTTTCTGTTTCTGCGCCTTTACTTCTTCTTTCAGTTCTTCTTTGCGGGCTTTGGCAGCCTCTTTCTGCTCCTGTACCTGCGCCTTTTTGGCTTTGGCTACTTCGCTCACTGCTTCGCCTTTGGCAGATACATCGGTGGTAACATTGGCATTGAGGGTGCTGTGAGCAGCGGTGCTAACCGTTTGGCCGTGGTTGGCCTTTGCAGTGGTTTTCTGAGTACCCGTAGCAGTGGTAGTTTGGGCAAATGAAGCGGCAGACACTAACAGAGCGGCGATAACAAAAGTCAATTTTTTCATATTCCGGGTGGTTTTAAATGATTACTGCGTCAAAACTATCCTGTCAAGATGAAGAGAAGATGAAGAAACCGCTTCATGTAAATTTTTTTTCGAAATTTTTTCTGGTAAAGGGTGAAAAGCCTGTTTCTAGCTCATTTTGGCCGAAATGAATCAGAAATAGAGCCCCTGGTTTTTTTCTGTTCTGCAATGAAAGTGAAGAAAACTTCATCTTCAGTTCATGAAGAAGTAGTGGTGGATGTTGCGGGCTTGCCCTTTAATGTCCTATAGTGCGCTTCAACAGGATAGATGAAACGGAACGAAGAGAGGCAATAAAAAAGTAGTTGGCATGCCGTGTTGAGCTCATTCTGTTTTGAGGTTCCTTTTAAATAAACAGCCCTAAAACAGCAAGGCCGCTCTTGTTAGGAGCGGCCTTGCTGTTTTCTGAAGGAATAACCTGCTAGAGCACTTTTACCTTTATGTAAGAAGGTTGCTGGGCACTGTGGTACACGCGGTGGGTGGCTTTCTGGAAGTCTTCGGCTTTGGCCTGGTAGATGTTGGGCACAAACTTCTGCGGATTGCGGTCTACCAGCGGGAACCAGGTGCTTTGTACCTGTACCATGATGCGGTGGCCTTTTTTGAAGGTGTGCAGCACATCCTGCAACGGTACATTCACGGCCGTTACCTGGTTAGGGGTAAAGGCCTCGGGTTTCTCGTAGCTGTTCCGGAAACGGCCCCTTAACACCTCGCTGCGCACCATTTGCTGGTACCCGCCCATTTTCACGGTGGATGGGTTATGAGCATTCTGGCGGGCGGTGTCTGGGTGCACGTCTATCAGTTTCACTACCCAATCGGCGTCTGAGCCGGTGGTAGACACGTTGAGCGTACTCAGGATCTCGCCGGCCAGGGTGATGTCCTCGGTCAGCACATCGGTTTGGTAGGTCAGCACATCGGGGCGACGGCTGGCGAAACGCTGGTCATCGGTCATGTACTCGCGGGTCATGCCCACGGTGGTCTCCTCAGAGAACGGCACGGGTTTGTTGGGATCGCTGATGAACTCGTCAAAGCCGGTTCCGGTGGGTTTCTCAAAGCTGAGTTTTCCGTTTTCCCCGAAGTACAGCATGCGCTCCTGCGTATTTTTTGGTGGCCAGGCCGCAAACTCACGCCACTGGTTAGCACCCGTGTTGAACATGTAGGCCTCAGGGAGTTTTGGTTTGCCTTTGCTGTTTTCTTTCAGGTAGTGGCGGAAGAACCTGGCTTCAATGTTAGGCCGGTAGAACTCAGAAGTGTTCTGGCGGAAAGAGACTTTGCCCAGGTTTTCGCCCGTAGAACGCGCCCAGCCGCCGTGGAACCACGGACCCATCACCAGGGTGTTGTAGGTTTTCGGGTTGTTTTTCTCAATGGTTTTGTAGGTTTCCAGCGCCCCGAACAGGTTCTCGGCATCAAACCAGCCACCTACCACCATTACCGCCGGTTTAATGTTTTTCAGGTGCGGACGGATGTTCATGGCTTGCCAGAAAGAATCATAGTTGGGATGTTCCATCATCTGGTTCCAGAAAGCCACATTGTTCTTAAAGTACAGCGCGTTGGCGTTGCTCAACGGGCCCATGCGCAGGAAGAAGTCATAACCGTCTGGCGTACCGTGGTTGAACCGGGGCGCACCAGTAGGCGAAGGCTGTGGCCGCGGTTGCCCAAAACTGGCCAGGAAGTTAAAAGCGTGCGGCAGGAAAAACGCGCCGTGGTGGTGGAAATCGTCCCAGAACCAATCGGTGACCGGGGCCTGCGGCGAGGCGGCTTTCAGGGCTGGGTGGTTGCTCAACAGACCCACGGTGGTGTAGTAACCAGGGTAGGAGATACCCCACTGTCCCACGCGGCCGTTGTTATTGGGCACGTTTTTCACCAGCCAGGCAATGGCGTCATAGGAATCGGTGCTTTCGTCCACGTCTTTTTTGCCTTTCTGGGCAATGATGGGCTTCATGTTGATGAACTCACCCTCGCTCATGAACTTGCCGCGCACATCCTGGTAGGCAAAAATGTAGCCTTCGCGGAGCATGTCTGAAGACGGCCCGATGCTGGTTTTGTATTTATCCTCGCCGTACGGCCCCACCGAGTAAGGCGTGCGGTTGAGCATGATAGGGTACTTCTGGCTTTTGTTTTTGGGCGCGTACACAATGGTGTAAAGCTTCACGCCATCGCGCATGGGTACCTGGTGCTCGGTTTTGGTGTAGTTCTGCCGGATGTACGCCGAGTCAGAGAGGGTCTGGGCAGTGGCAGTCAGCGAAGTCCAGAACAGGACCAGCAGCAGCCACTGCCAACGGATTGATTTCATATGCGGTTTGTTTGAATAGGTTGGAGCGGGAAATTAGCCATTTCCCGCTCAGAGGCCAAATTCAAATAAGCCAAGGTATTAGAAACCAGCCCCCACTACTGCCTTACCTGACTCTTTTTGCTCCACCGCTACCGGAGACATGGCCGGAACTGCTGGCTTCCTGGGCGCTAACCCAAACGGAACCCGAAGCCAGTTGACCGGCATGATCACGTACCTAACCAGAAGAAAGCATATGGCAAACGTACCGCCGGAAATCAGGGCGAATTTGGGGAAAATGGCCCAATCCAGATCACGCAGGTAAAATGCCAGCGCCACAATCACCGTCTGGTGCAGAATGTAAAACGGATACACCATCTCATTGGCCTGCGCCAGGTACTTCCCTTTAAAGCTAAGGTGCGTCATGGCAAACCCTAGAATGGTCATCAGCCAGAACCACCGGTTACAGGATTTGAGGACGAAGTACATTGCCTGCTGCGTTTGGGAAAGGTCCTCAAACTCCCGGTCATGCATAAAGAAAAGCAGCAAACTGAACGCAGAAACAGCCAAAACCAGATTTCCAAAGCGCACTTCCTTGATCTTCTGCTGTAGCTGGGGCAATTTCATGAGCAGAAACCCGAACAGGAACATGGTAATGTACAGGAAGTGATTGGCCCAGTCGTCTAGCAAGGCATTGGTAGCTGGAAACCTGTTGTTCAGCAACACTGCCCCTACAGAAAGCCACAAAGCCGGAGCCACCAGCAGCAACCAAAGTTTGCCGGCCGTTTCCTGGATCTGGGTCTTGCGGAGGTACAGTAGCACGGGCAACAGCAGCAGGCTATAACACAGCACGTACGCCAGATACCAGAGGTGGTGCCAGCTAAAGTTCCCCTCAGGATATGGTTCAAACTCGAAAATGGAAGGGAAGAACTGGAAGTAGTTGCCCTGAAAACCTTGGGTCAACCGTTCAAAGTACACCTGGGGCGGCACCACTACCAGCATCCCAATCACCAGGGGCAACAGAATCCTTTTCAGGCGGTCTTTGGTGAAGGTACCCGCCGGCCGATAGCCTAAGGCATAATACACGCCCACCCCCGATACCAGAAAGATAAGCGACATGCGCCACTGGCTCATGAACTGCATGGGCAGTTCCAGGGCTTCGCTGAGTTGATTGTTCTTGAGGTGCCACTCCCAGGCCACGAAGAACATACCCGTATGGTAGAAAATGAGGAGGCTAAACGCCAGCACCCGTAGCCAGTCAAATTCATACCGGCGTGTTTTGATGAGGTTTTCCATAGTCGTTTGTTTTTGAGCAAATGTGACCAGGAAAGGCTGAAAACGCGGAATTTGCCTATAAGTACGGAGTGCTATCTTATAAAGTAGTACTAAGCGGCTGGCCGTTTTTGCGGTATTGCCCGGGCGTTTGTCCGGTGGTTTTCTTAAAAGCGGCCATAAACGCAGACTTGGATAAATAGCCACTCAGCTCGGCTACTTCTTCCACTTTCAGGTGCGGCTGGTTCAACAAGATTGACTTTGCCTCTTCCACGCGCAACTCGGCCAGGTATTCAAAGAAACTTTTGCCCAGGCACTCGTTCAGGAGCTGGGAAAGGTAATGTGGCGTGGTGTGGAGCTGTTTGGCCAGGGCGGGTAACGAGGCCGAGGTTTGGGTGTAGAATCTGGCTTCCTCGGCGGCTTTCAGTTTCTCCAGGAGGGCATCTTTGGTTTCCTGGGTCATGGTAGATTTCTCGTACTTCACCAAAGACACTGTGTTTTCTTGCGCCACCGGCTGAAAAAAAGCGGCCCCGCTCAGCATTTTATAGGTGAAGTAGAAAAACTGGCCCGTGATAAAAACCGCCATAAAATGATCGCCCAGGTCTTCCTGGAACAGGAGCTTTACCGCTATGAACAGCCCCGTTATGCCAATGAAGAACCACAGAAGCAACTTAGCCCAGGCCTGGAACGGGGCCGGGGAAACCTGCGGTTGCTTCCGCATGAACACCACGGAAAAAACCACATACAAGGTGATGTGCGCCAGCGTGAGTTCATTGACCCATTCGGTAAGGTGGAGCGGATCAAAGTCAAATGAGGCGGCTTGGCGGGCAACGTTGGCCAGCTGATTAGGGAAGTAGGCATGCAGGTAGGCCTGGTATTTGAACGCCTCGGGCTGCAATAGAAACGGAATGTGGTATACCAGGTAAAACCCGAACGGAGCCAGATGCCACCATTGCCGCCTGGTCCAGGAACAGCCCGTAAAGCTTCTGAGCAGCAGATAGGTGAGCGGCCCTACCGCAAAATTGGTGGGCTCAGAAAAATCTACCAGCGCCAGCGTATGGAACATGAGGCCGGAGTAGCAAAGAAAGATCTCCAGCAACGCGCAAGACAGCAGAAACGTCCAGGCGGCTAACAGAAGCTGTAAAAACGGTTGTTGGTGAGGTCTTTTGGAAATGAAAAGGACGGACAGAAAGAAGCCCTGTACCGTTCCGGCCAGCAGAAGAGCCGCATACAAATCAAAGCGTAGAAACCCGTTTGCCATGAGTAAAGGTAGTGAAAGCGCGCAAAGCTTTCAATGCCTAAGATGAATTGAGGATTGTGGCAGTTTTCTGCCTGATTTCCTGAAAATAAGCTAAAAACTGCCGAGGGCAGAGTTCTGCCTTTGGGTTATGCCTTCACTGGCAAAAGGAAGAAGTTCGACTAAAACTGCAAAGCAATGTAGGGTTGTAAAAACACAAAAGCCCGGTGGTGCCGGGCTTTTGTGGGTAAGCTTGGTACAGGCTATTTACAGCTGTAATCAAAGACAGTTACGCTCTTTACTCCGTTCTGATTGGTTTTTTCTACTTTGGAAGGATATCCGCTTGCATTGTAGGTATAGACATTTGTGAAAGATGCCGCCTTGTCAACGTTGCCTGCTGCATCTTTTTTAACCTCTGTACGGGGATTGTTAGGGCTTGCCGGGCCAAACAGGGAGTGAAGGAGGCTGCCAGGGTTCACTTTATCATCATAGTCAGATTTCTCTGTGGTAGACACTAAGCTGTTCTGAGCGTTGTACTCCTTTACTACTGTTATATTTCCTTTCGCATCATAGTTGTACGTAGTGTACCCTCTTGGCATAGGTATAGTAGACGGTCCGGAGGATGGCCGGAAGTAAACACTGTTTGTAGCTTTCGTGATCTGATTATTGGTGTATTCATACTGCGTGGAGAGCATTCTTACCCCACCTTCCGCTGCTTCAGAAACGCTCATGGACGTTAGTTTCCCTTGCGTGTCGTAGGTATACACCACCTCGTTACTACTTCCTGAATAGGTTAGCTTACTAGGCTTCCCGGCCGGATTGTACACAATTGTGGCGGTTTGGGAGCCCGCGGTAAAGCTGGCGAGTTTATCTGCTGAGTAGGTTAGGTTAGTGATTTGCTGCCCTTCGGTTGCTTTGGTGAGGGAGCAAGTCTGAGCAATTGGTTTTGGATCTGTGTCTTTTTCATCTTCATCACAGGAAGTAGCCAAGAATAAGGCGCTGGCTAGAAAAAGAGCTATTCTATTGATTTTCATAAAGTGCTAAGGAATAGTGGATGGAAGAAGGCTTTATTGTGCCCACTGAGGTAAAGGGCAGGCACTACTTCTATTAAAGGTGGGTGTTTGGTAAAGGGAGCCCGACTGGTTTTTCCAGTAATTAGAGCATTGATTCTGTTTTGGAGCTGTTATAAGAAATCAAGCCCTTAAACAGAGATGTTGGCAAAAAGAAAGGCCCGTTTATTCAGGCCTTTCTTTGCTTTAGAGCATGTTGCTATTAGTTGCAGCTGTACTCAATGTTGGTTACCGTTACGGCTCCGTTCTGGGTTGTCTGCGTGGTTTTGGTGGCATACCCATTTTCATTGAACACGTAGGCATTAGAGTAAGAAAGGTTCTTGTTAACTGTTGCCCCATCTTTATGTACCGCTGTTAACACGTTGTTTACACCGGCCGGATTGATGCCTGGCATACCTATGAACATAGCTTCCAGGATTGCCATTGTGCTGGTTTTAGAGTCATAGGTGTACTCTACAGTGGCTTTCACTTCGTTTGACTCATCTTCTTCCGTCATCGGGTTGTCCATATACTCTCTCACCCGGGTAACATTACCCTTAGAATCATATTCATAAGTGGTGTGACCGAAAGGAACAACCATTGGCTCTCCGCCTTCTTCTTCTGATGGGAAAGCTAAAGCGCGGGTGGTTTTAGAGATACGGTTTCCGGTGTATTCAAATTCAGATACCATGGCGGCACCCATGAATTCTTCTGATTCTGAGGCGAAAACTGTCCCGATCAGTTTGCCTTGCTCATCATATACATATTCAAGGCTACCGTCGCCCTCTTCACCGGCGGAGAAAGTCAGTTTAGACAGTTTGCCCGCTTTATTTCCAGAGCTATGGTAACTAACTGCTACGGTTCCAAACTCCTCGTTAGAAAATGAACTGATTTTGTCGTTGTTGTACGTGATGGCTGTAACACCGTCCTCATCCGTTACTTTTACCGGTTTACAGGTTTTGTTTCCGGTAATTGGACCTGTTTCTTCATCGTCAGTACAAGAGCTGAATACCAATAATGAGCAAGCAAAAAACAAAGAAAATAACTTAGTTAATTTCATGGTGATAGTGGTTGGGTTAAGAATTAGTGAATAGTGAGTTTGCTTTAATTTGTTTCTAATACCTAGACATGAAGTCTCTATTTAACCCCTATTTAATTCTGGAAAAAAAGTGGTTATTTTTAGGTGTAGATACATTGAATTACTGGGGGTGTAGCTGAGATTGAATGATTGTTTAGGTCGTAAACCCTTATTTCTGCCTCAGGTAGAGCCAAGTAGGTGGTTTTGTATAAGACGCTAAAGGTATTTGATGCTTGTGTATTGAAATAAAAAAAACATACTTAGATGAGCTTTTGTTTAGATGATTAAATGAATTAGTTGCTGAATAGTTTGATTTATTAAAACAAATAATTAGCCTGTGTTAAGCTATTAATGAAGTGAATAATAGTAGGTTAAAAGGAAGTGATTTGCTCTTGAATTAGAGAATAGATAGGAGGTGTTTCTAAGGCAATTACCTGGCTTGAATCTTTATTGATTTTATAAATTCCCCTATTGGCTTGTTGGCCTGTGGTCATTCAGGGCATGGGTAAGACAGGCGTTGCCGCGAGTACCCCTATTTTCTGGCTTATTTTCCTGCTTTAAACCCAAAGGACCGTTCTCCCTGGTTTATGTTAAACTTTAGGTAAGAACCTATATCTTTACCTTCATTCAGTTTGAACAATAAGAATAATGTCTTTGAACACCTCTTTAAAGAAGAAACTGCCCTGGCTTTTGTGGATTATGGCAGTTTTCATGGCCTCACCAGGTCAGGCGCAAAACACCCTGCAGACTCCCGAACAGTTTCTGGGTTACAGGCTTGGAGACCAGTTTACTTTTCATGGCCGCATTGTAGACTACGTGCGGTACCTGGCCAGTCAGAACCCAACCAAGATGCAGTTGCAGACCTACGGCCATACATATGAGAAAAGACCGTTGTTGCTGGCTACCATTTCCTCACCCGCCAACATGCAGCGCCTGGAGGAGATCAGAACTAATAACCTCAAGAATACCGGCCTGATGAGCGGCCAGCCCACCGGCGGAAAGCAACCGGCCATTGTGTGGCTCAGCTATAATATCCACGGAAACGAATCAGTAAGCTCTGAGGCGGTGATGCAGGTGTTATATGACTTGCTGAACCCTAACAATGCCCAGACCCAGAAATGGCTGGAGAATACCGTAGTGTTGATTGACCCTTGCGTAAACCCCGATGGCCGCGACCGCTATGCCCAATGGTACAACCGCGTCCGCAACCAAGTACCCAATGCCTCGCCGTGGGCGTGGGAGCACCAGGAGCCCTGGCCCGGCGGACGCCCCAACCACTACTACTTTGACCTGAACCGCGACTGGGCTTGGCAAACGCAGATTGAATCCAAACAACGAGCAGTGGTTTACAGCCAGTGGATGCCCCAACTGCACGCCGATTTCCACGAGCAGGCCGTTGATAACCCCTATTACTTTGCCCCCTCGGCCAAGCCTTACCATGACGCCATCACGCCATGGCAGCGCGAGTTCCAGGGCATCATGGGCGAGTACAACCGCAAGTACTTTGACAAGAACAACTGGCTGTATTTCACCCGCGAGAGCTTTGACTTATTCTACCCAAGCTACGGCGATACCTGGCCTACTTACCAGGGAGCCATTGCCATGACGTACGAGCAAGGCGGTTCTGGCCGCGCCGGGGTAGTGATTCAGAAATCAGACGGAGACAGCTTAACCCTGAGCCAGCGCATTGCCCACCACCATGCCGCCAGTTTAGCCACCGTAGAAGCCATCTCAGATAAGGTAGACCAGGTGGTGAGAGAGTTCAGGAAGTTCTACGCCGATGCCCAAACAAAGCCTTTCGGCACGTACCGCAGCTACGTGTTCAAGGTGAAAGGCGAAGAAGGCCGCATCAAAGAACTAACCGATTACCTGGACCGTCAGCAGATCCGTTACGGCTACGCCAAAGGAGCAGGCAGCAGCAAAGGCTTCAACTACCAGACCGGCAAAACAGAGTCTGTCAAATATGAAAACGGCGACCTGGTGATCAGTGCTTACCAACCAAAATCTACTTTGCTGAACGTGCTGTTTGAGCCGTTTGCCCGGCTGGAAGACTCCGTGACCTATGACATCACCGCCTGGTCTTTGCCGTACGCCTATGGCCTGAAAGGAGCCGCGTTTACTAACCGGATTTCCATGACCGATGCTAAACCTGCCGCAGCCACCCCGCAGAACGCCGCTACTCCAGGTGCTTATGCTTATATCGCGCGTTGGAACGGTGTGCAGGACCTGAAGTTCATGGCCGCATTGCTTAAAGCCAAAGTGCGGGTTCGTTACTCAGAGGTGCCGTTTGAGCAGAACAAAGAAAAATATGCCCCGGGTACCCTCATCATCACGCGTACCGGTAACGAGAGCCTGGGTGCCAGATTTGACCAGATTGTGACCCGTGCCGCCGATTCTTTGGGCATCCAACTAGCCTCTACCACCACCGGTTTTGTAAGCTCAGGCGCTGATTTCGGGTCCAGAAGCATAAGGTACGTGAAAGCGCCGCGGGTAGCGTTGGTGACCGGTGAGGGCGTTTCTCCGTACGGCTTTGGCGAAATCTGGCACTACTTTGAACAGCAGATTGGCTACCCAGTAACAGTGTTGGGAGGCGATTACCTGGCCAACGTGCCTTTGCACGAGTTTGATGTCCTGATTCTGCCCACCGGTTCTTACGGCCGTATTCTGGAGGAGAGAACCCTGAACAAAGTAAAAGACTGGGTAAGAGCCGGCGGAAGACTGATTGCCATGGAAAGCGCCGTGACCTTCCTGGCAGATAAACCAGACTTCGCGGTAAAGAAGAAGGCAGCCGATACCACTAACTCCAAGAAAGGCGCTTCAGCTGATGACCTGAAGAAATACGGCGACCGGGAGCGCGAGTCAATTTCAGAGGAAGTGCAGGGCAGTATCTTCAGAATTAACCTGGACAACACGCATCCGCTGGCATTTGGCTACGGAGCTACTTATCCGGCCCTGATCAGAACCAGCACTCTGCCTCAGTTCCTGAAAGACGGCTGGAATGTGGGCTATATAAGAGAAGAGGCACCTGCCACCGGCTTTGTGGGGGCTAAAGTGAGCAGCAACCTGCAAAACGGCTTGGTATTAGGCGTTCAGGAACTGGGCCGCGGCCAGGTGGTGTACTTAGTAGACAATCCGTTATTCAGAGCTTTCTGGCAAGGCGGTAAATTGCTTTTCGGGAATGCCGTGTTTATGGTAGGCCAGTAAGTGCATTGCTTTACAAGATCAACAGGAACGCCCGCTTTTAGCGGGCGTTCCTGTTTTAGGGCTGTTTTCCTGTGAATAGCTTGAAAACGGAAGAAGCATAGGCCAACCGTAGTACATCTATTTTCGATATATTTAAGTACGTTAGTAAAAGCTAATCCAGAACCTATGCGCCTTTCTCTTCCATTTGCGGCCTCTTTGCTCATTGGCACTTCCATCTTCTCGGCTTGTACGAAGAAGAACTCTTCTGCCTCAAAACAGATGGGAGCAGAGATAACCGGAACCCAGCAACTGACCGAAGCTCAACTAGCCTCCGCCAGAAACAACTACGTGAATTACTGCGGCGGATGCCACGGCCGGGAACTGGAGACCTTCGTGAACCGCAAATGGCAGCACGGCGACTCCCCCGAGGCGCTGTTTAAAGGAATCAAACACGGGTACCCCGAGCAGGGCATGCCGGCGTACGCCACCACGTTCTCAGACCAAGAGATCCAGCAATTAGTAGGCTTCATCAGGGAAGGGATTGTGCGGCAAAAAGGAAAACCAGCCCAGAAACAGAATGCCGCCGTGCACCAGTCAGAGAAAGTCAGCTTTCAGCTGGATACCGTAATCACAGGCTTGGACGTGCCCTGGGGCATGGCGTTTCTGCCCAACGGCGACATGCTGGTAACCGAGCGCTCTGGCACTTTGTACCGCCTCACCAAAGATAGACAGCTACAGAAAGTGGAGGGAGCCCCAGAGGTACTGGCCCAAGGGCAGGGCGGATTACTGGATGTAGAACTCCACCCAGATTTCAAGAAGAACAATGTTGTTTTCCTGTCTTACTCGGCGGTGAAGAAGGAGGGAGGGCAGACGCTTTCCACCACGGCCATTATGCGCGCCAAACTGGACGGCAACAATTTAACAGACCAGAACGTGATCTTTGAAGCCCAGCCTTACGCCCGTACCCGCCACCACTACGGCAGCCGGATGGAGTTTGGCCGCGATGGCTATCTCTATTTCACCATGGGCGACCGGGGCGGCACCAAAGTGAATCCGCAGAACCTGAGCGTGCACGCCGGCAAAACCCACCGCATCAAAGAAGATGGCTCAATTCCCGCAGATAACCCGTTTGTGAACAAAGAAGGAGCCATGGCGTCTATTTACACCTTCGGGAACCGAAATGCCCAGGGAATGGCGCTAAACCCGTCTACCGGCGAGATGTGGCTGCACGAACACGGCCCAAAAGGCGGCGACGAGGTGAACATTGTAAAGAAAGGCGCCAATTACGGCTGGGCCGATGTCACCTATGGCATTGATTACAACGGCTCCAAGATCTCTGACCTAAAGCAGAAAGCCGGCGTCACGGATCCTATCCACTTCTGGGTGCCTTCTATCGCGCCCTCGGGCATGGCGTTCATTACGTCAGACAAATACAAAGGCTGGGAAGGAGACTTGCTGGTGGGTTCTTTGAGCTTTAAGTTCTTAAGCCGTCTGGAAGTAGACGGCAACAGAATTGTAAGAGAAGAGCGCCTGCTGAAAGACATTGGTCGGGTACGGGATGTGCGCCAGAGCCCCGATGGCTTCGTGTACATCGCCGTTGAGAACCCGGGCGTGATTTACCGGCTGGTTCCCGTACAGCAATAAACCTGGAATTTCCATTTACCGCCTGCTTTTGCAATAAGAGCCTGAAAATAAGAGTGGTAAGCAGCAAAGGTGTGTTGCGTGCTGGCTATTGCGGAGCAGAAGCTTAGGTTTTCGGTTCACTTTCCGGAAACTGCACGTAAACGCCGTCTTCCCTGATCTCCAGCGGAAAGCGTTTCAAGGGACGAGTTCGGCCTTTGCATTCCTCGCCCGTGACCAGATGGAACCGGTAGCTGTGCCAGGGGCAGATGATCTCGTTGAGGTAATTGGTGGTGCCGCGGCTCAGGGCATCGCCCAAGTGAGGGCAGACGTTTTCCACGGCAAAAAGCCCCGCCGGCGTATGCGCAATACAGATTTCCTGGCCTTGAACCACATAGGCCTTCGCCTTGGTTTGCGAAATCTGGGCTTTGGCCTGGGCCTCACTCTCAAAAAGTTTTATCCATTGCATAGGCTTGGGGTAAGAAAGCAGCTTTGGGCCTAATTTCCAGAAAATACCTCTGAAACGGAAGCCTTGGGTTAGGAAAGGCCTATAAATGAAAAAGCCCGGAATAACCGGGCCCCTTACACCAAACTAACAAACAAAACTTTTAAACAAACCTAAATAACTAAACCAACCTGCTTGGGGGACAGCAATCTGAGAGGGAATCAGGTGCCGTGGTTGCGTTTAGTGATACAAATATGCAGCGACTTTGCCCCGTCCACAACCCAAACAAGAAGAAGCAGGCCTTTTTCTGACTGAACCCCGATAAAGGTGGAGTGAAATGGGTAAAGCGGGGATGAAACCGGATAAACCCGCCCTGAAACGGAGAACCCAAAATCTGGAAATTCCTGAAAAAGGATGAAAAAAAGTGTCAGTTCTACCTATAAAAGCTTTGCAGGTTCTACCCAAAGAAGAAAAAAAGCCGGTTTCGCCCGAAAATTGTTAAACATAATCCCAAAGGTTGAAATTGACTTTGCCCGAAAACCAGCTACCCAAAAGTGATTTTGCCCGATGAACCGGGAACTACCTACACCCAGAATGTCTGAGTGAAAAGACTGAACACGGATAGGTTGCATGGGCAAGGGAGCAAAGGACACTTCTGTGAAACTGAAGCAGAACCAAACCTAAAATTTGAGAGGGTTCTCCTGCTCCAAAAGGGTTTCCCGTTTATGGTTTGGTTTTGCTGAAACAGGTGAAAAGGCTTTTGCCATTAGAAAGGCCTATAAATGAAAAAGCCCGGAAAGACCGGGCCCCTTACACCAAACTAACAAACAAAACCTAAATTCTTTTGAAGGGCTGAACTGAATCAGCGGTCAAACAGCGGTTGGGGAATCTTGCTCTTTCCAGGCGACTCAACCTCTTTCTGCCTGCTTGACGATACAAATATGCAGCGACTTCTTAGGGTTGGCAACGCAAAAGAGAGGAAGTAGGCCTTTTCCTGACTGAACCCTGAAAAAGAGGGAGTGAACCGGAAATGAAGGGACTGAAATGGAAGCGCTTTCCCGCCGAAGAAAAGAACACTCAAAAAAATTCAATAGCCATCCCGTTTGGAATGGCTTTGCAGTTGGGGCAAAAAAATTGCTTAAAAGCAGTCTATCCCAGAGCGCAAGCGGATAGCAGTAGACTACTTTTAAGCAGAAATAGAGTGTGAATGTATCTGATTTTACGGAGCCAAAACCTTAAGGTTTAAGCGAGTACAAAGAAATTTCAGATTTTTTTTCCACAACATCGGCTGGCTTCTCCAGCAACATTATTTTCATGGCTTTGGTACCGGTATTCCAGTTTTTGTAGCGGGTAAGGTCCATCCACAACCGGTCGCCGGCTTTAACGTTTACAATTTTCTCTTGTCCGTCTGTGGTTACCATGCGCAGGGTACCAGAAGTTGCTGCATAAGCCTCCTGCTCAGGTGAAGCGTGGAAATCCAGGAATTCACCGGGAGCCAGCTCCAAAGACATGATGCGCAGGTCAGTAGTTTTCAGTACATGGTGGAACACTTTTGGAGAGCGGGTGGAAGGTCCATTGTGGTTTGTTCCGGCGAAGGCAGGAGCCAGGCTGAAAAGGAAACAAACTGAAAAGAAAGCGGAGGTTAAGCGAGTTTTCATAATTTTTTTATGGTTAAGTTTTTTAAACATTCTTAGGAGCATTTGTCCGATTTTGGAGTAGCCCTTTTGATTATATAGATGCAAATTTGGGCAATACGTTGCTTAGTTGTATGTTAATGGTTTGTTAAAAGGCTTAAAACCAGTATGAAGCCGAAAAAAGCACAGCCGAGGCGGAACTTTTAAGGGATGAAGAAGACGTAAATTTTTTGTGAAATTTATCCAAATGCCTTGCGTTGGCAGTTTTGACCCTACGTTTAGAAAAAAGGCTCCAGTTTTCAGGGAAGATTGCATGCCCTAAGCAGGTGCGTACCTTAGTTCTTTAAAGCCTGAGCTACATGTTGCGCAAGCTCACAGTATCTGGTTGTCTTGGAGAAGGATAGAAAGGAAGAAGGGGCTGTTTTATGCCTGTTTTTGAGAGAACAAGCCTAAAACAGCCCCTTTTGAATTGCTAAGAGAAGCGGTGCAAAAGCAGAAGGTACCTTAAGACGGATCAACGTCAATGACTACCCGCAGATTCTTGAAGTCTTTGTTCTGGAGCAGCGCTTGGGCAGCATCGTAAATCTGAGCCTTTGAATCTCGCAGGTTCCCGCTATCCCGGTCTAATTTCACGTGAATCTCCTGTAAGTATTGGTTCCTGATTTTGAAGATATGTGGGGCTTCAGGACCCAAAACGCCACTTCTGCCTAATCTATCTACCAGGTCCCGGGCTAGGGTGATAGCTGCAGCTTCGCAGGGTTTCGCCTCGGGGTGTTTTACCGTGAGCCGGATAATACGCACAAAGGGCGGATACCGGAACTTACGGCGCTCGGCAATTTCCTGTTCGTAAAGACCCAGGTAATCGTTCTCTATCACCCGCTGGAAAATGACTTGGTTAGGATTGGCCGTCTGGATCAATACCTTCCCTTTGTTGCCTTTTCGGCCCGCTCTGCCGCTTACCTGCACAAACAACTGGTACGCCCGCTCATGCGCCCTGAAATCGGGGAAATGGATGATGCTGTCGGCGCTCAGGATGCCTACCAGACTCACGTGTTCAAAGTCCAGCCCCTTGGTCACCATTTGGGTGCCCACCAGAATGTCGGTGCGCTGCTGTTCAAAATCCTCTATGATTTGCTGGTGGCTGTTTTTGCGTTTGGTGGTATCCAGGTCCATGCGCTGGATACGGGCATCGGGTAAGATCAGCTTCAGTTCGTCTTCAATCTTCTCAGTGCCGAAGCCTACGGTTTTCAGCATGGTAGAGCCGCAGGCCGGGCAATCATTGGGCTTCTTCTCAGTGTAACCGCAGTAGTGGCAGCGCAGCTCGTTGGAGAATTTGTGGTAAGATAAACTCACCGCGCAATGCCGGCATTTGGGAATCCAGGCGCAGTCATTACAGTCAATAAAAGGAGCGTAGCCCCTACGGTTCTGGAACAGGATTACCTGCTCGTGGCGGTGCAGCGTGTCTTCAATGTCATGAACCAGCCGTTGGGAAAAGTGGCTGAGCATGTTCTTGCGCAGGCTTTCCTGGCGGGTATCTACCAGTTCTACCTGGGGCAGCGTAGCCTCGCCGTAGCGCACGTGCAGGTTCACCAGGCCCCAGCGGCCTTGTTGGCAATGGTAATAGGTCTCTACCGAGGGCGTAGCCGAGCCCAGCAGGGTTCTGGCTCCGTGGAACTGCGCCATCATGAGGGCTACCTCGCGGGCGTTGTAGCGCGGGGCAGGCTCGTGCTGCTTGTAGGAAGGTTCGTGTTCTTCGTCCACGATGATCAACGACAGCGAATGAAACGGCAGGAACACCGAGGAACGCACGCCCACCACCACCTGGAACCGACCGGAAAGGATGCCGTTCCAGACCTCTACGCGCTCATTGTCAGAGAATTTGGAATGGTACACGCCCAATCTATCGCCAAAGACCCGTTTCAGGCGGATCACAATCTGGGCCGTCAGTGCGATTTCGGGTAGTAAATAGAGCACCTGGCCACCCGCTTCCACGGCTTTCTGGATCAGGTCAATGTAGATCTCGGTCTTGCCGCTACCAGTAATGCCGTGCAGCAAAACCGTGTTCTTCTCCCCGAACAGCTCTAACACCTGGTCCCGGGCCTGGGTTTGGGCAGCGGAAAGCTCCATGGTAAGGTAAGGGCCCCGGCCCTCGGCCTCCGGGAAACGGCTCACCACCATGTCAAACTGCTCCAGCACCCCGTTCTTCAGCAAGGTATTGATGGCCGAGAGGGAAAGATGAGGGTTGGAGGTAAGCAGATTTTTCTCTACGCCCTCCTGGTTGGTGGCCAGATTGTGCAGAATAGGGGTGATTTGCACGTACTTTAGCAACACATCTAACTGTTTAGGCTTGGCGGCCAACTGGTTGAAAAGCTCCTCCAGGGTTTCTTCATCGGTGGTGAACTGCGGGGCCAAACGCACTTTCTTCACCACTTTGGGCGCGTATTTCTCGGCTATTTCCTCATAAATGATGATAATCTCTTTGAGGAGCAGCGATTTGATGATCTTATGGAAACTGGTGAGTTGCAGCAGTTGGCCTACTTCTGTAAACGTGAGGTGCTGTTTCTGGCGCAGCGCGAAGATGATTTTCTCTTCATGGCTGGTGAGCGGCCATTCGTTGGTTTCCTCGTTGAACTGCGGGTGCAGCTGGATTTTAGACTCGCTGCTAAGTTTCAGCGCCGAGGGGAGAGCCGCATTGATGACTTCTCCCAGGGTACAGAGGTAGTATTCGGCCATCCACATGAAAAGCCGGAGCTGCGGGCCAGTGACCACCGGCTTTTCATCAATTACCTCCAGAATGTACTTAGCCTGGTACTCTTTGGGCGGCTGTTCATGCACGCGGGCCACTATGCAGCTCAGGACCCGTTTGGAGCCAAACTGCACCAGCACGCGGGCACCCACCAACACCTCATCGCTCATCTGGAAAGGAACGCGGTACGTGTAGAGTTTGGGCAGGGGTAAAGGTAAAATGACGTCTGCGAACAGGGTAACCCGTTCAGAGACGTCATCTTCAGGAATATGGAATTCTAATTCAGGAGTCAAAGCAGGCAGTTTACCCCAAAGTTCGGAAAAACAGCCCGGAAACGGAAGCTTTCCTTACTTCACCTGTTTCACTTGGTAGTCTTCTACCAATAATGTCATTTGCTTCTCCTGCGGATCGTTGTCCTTCAGTACGGTGGTGTACAGAATCACTGGTTCTGTTTCGCGCACTTCAATCTGCAATTGGTCGGCCAATGAAGCTTTTACCGGTAACCAAACCTCTTTGTCGGCGGCCTTGAAAAGCACTTCTTTGCGGTACTGCCGGATGTTGCCCGGTTTAAAGCCTTTCTCCTTCATCAGCTGGATGTTCTCCATGGTGATGTTGCGGGTTTTACCGGCGTAGACCAGAGACAAACGGCAGGCATTAAAATCAGTGAGGCCAGAGGGAGCCTGAGAAACCGCGGGAGAGTTTCTTTCCAGCGCCTCAAGGGTGGTTTCTGGGTGAGTTCTCTGTAATCTTTTCCAATAACCGTCTCCGTTCTGGGCGTAGGTAGATGCTGCGCAGGCAAGCCAGAGACCGCCTAAGATGAATAACTTCTTCACGTATGAAATAGGTTTAGTTTCTGCGTGTGCAACAGTAAATTACCTAACCCAGTTCTGTCCTGAAACCAAAAGTTACAAGTTCATTCCTAAACCCAAGCAAGTTCTTTTTATTGTACTAAACTTTTTGAAAAAGTAAACTAAAAAGAGATGTAGGAGCTATATTTTGGATTTTTTACATAGATCCATTTAGATAACGGTAACTTGTTCCAAAGCTTCGGCCACAGATTGTACCGGCAACTGGCAGGCCTTATTGTAGCAGACGTACAGGGTGGTCTGGCCGCCCTGGGCAGTACGGTCTTCTAAAAGCGGCAGGATGGACTCACCTTCTTCTTTGCGACCCGCTAATATAGCGTTTGGCAGGAAATGCTGCTGTACTAGCCCCCGGAACGAATGCACGTCTGGACCCACAATGGCAATCTCGGCGGTTGGTTTCAGTTTCAGGAAATATAAACTTGCCCAGTTTGCCAGGTGCGAAGGCTCCTGTACCACCAGATCCCGAACTTTGGAGAGCATTTTCTCTGAGAGCTGCACATAGCGTTCCTTGTCAAAATAGTGCCCCAGGAAATGCAGATTCATGGCCATTACAGAATTAGAAGCCGGAATCACATTGTCAAAAATTTCTTTTTTCTTGGCAATCAACTGCTCTCCGGCGGTGCTGGTAAAGTAAAAGAGATCTTCCTGTGGGTCAAAAAAATGGGTGAGGGTATGCTCGGTTAGTTTTTTAGCCTCTTTTAGCCAATTCTCCTCAAAAGTAGCCTGGTACATGCCAATGAAAGCCTGGATGAGCAGGGCGTAGTCTTCCAGGAAACCGTCAATAGTGGCTTTGCCTTTTTTGTAGTTATGGAAGAGCTGGGTGCCTTGCTTTAGATTGTTCAACAGGAAGTTAGCATTGGTGCAGGCTAGTTCCAGCATTCTGGGTTCCCCGAAAGCCTTGTACGCATCCGTAAGACCGATCAGCATGAGCGCGTTCCAGGACGTGAGGATCTTATCATCCAATCCTGGGCGCACCCGTTCTGCCCGTACCTGCAGCAAAGTATCTTTCCAATTCTGCACGTGTTCCTGCAGTTCTTCCAGGGTCAGTCCTTGGTCAGCCGCAAACGCTTCATCGGTTTGGCGCCGGTGCAGTATGTTTACCCCGTGCTCCCAGTTTCCTTCTGGATTGGTATTGTAGTATTTGCTGGCTAGTTCTGCGTCTTCGCCTAAGGCCTCTTGCAGCTCTTCCTGGGTGAAAACATAGAACTTTCCTTCCACGCCTTCACTGTCGGCATCCAGGGAGGAGTAGAAGCCGCCTTCGGGGCTCATGAGTTCGCGCTCCACAAAGGCAATGGTCTCCTGCACCACCTGTTTGTACAATTCACTGCGGGTCACTTGATAGGCCTCAGAATACAGGCTAATTAGTTGCCCGTTGTCATACAGCATTTTCTCAAAGTGCGGCACCAGCCATTCCTCGTCCACCGAATACCGCGCGAAACCTCCGCCTACCTGGTCGTAAATACCGCCAAAAGCTATTTCTTCCAGGGTGAGGTTTACCTGTTCCAGCGCAGTTAGATCCTGGCTATGGTGGTAATAGCGCAGCAGAAAACGCCAGATGCTGGTCATTGGGAATTTGGGGGCTCCGGTGGTGCCGCCCCGTTTCAGGTCAAAACGGCTTTTCAGGCGCTGAAACATCTGCTCAAACGCCACCGGGTTGAAGTCTGGATTGCTTTTCTGCAGCCCGTACTTGGCCAGTTCGCTCTGGTTCAGGTGCTCGGCAAATTGATCGGCGGATTTGTCCAGCTCGGCCCGACTTTTCCGGTACGCTTCCGCGATGCTCTGGAGCAATTGCACCCAATTCTGCGGCGGGAAATAGGTACCCCCGTAGAAGGGTTTGGCATCGGGGTTGAGGAAAACATTCAGGGGCCAACCGCCTTGTACGCCCATCGCAGTGAGGGCATCCATGTATACCTGGTCCACATCGGGTCGTTCTTCGCGGTCTACCTTGATGCAGACAAAGTATTTGTTCATCACCTCAGCAATCTGCTCGTTCTCAAACGATTGGTGTTCCATCACGTGGCACCAGTGGCAGGCTGCGTAACCGATGCTCACCAAAATAGGCTTCTGCTCTTCTTTGGCTTTCTGCAGAGCCTCAGGCCCCCACGGGTACCAATCTACCGGGTTGTAGGCGTGCTGTAACAGATACGGGCTGGATTCCTGCGCAAGGCGGTTGGGCTTTTTTTCCATAGTTTCAATAGGTAAGTAACAGGCTGTTTCAGGCTTCTTTTCAGGGAAAGAGGCTGAAAACAGTATCAATGCATACGCAACTGGCGCTGAACGGTAGCAATTTCGGCTTCTACATCGGTATCCGTAGCCAAAGCCTGAAGCTTTTGCAGGAGCCGTTGCAGGAATTGCTGATGGGCCGGGCTATCAGGCTGGAAAGGTCTATGCGCCAGTTCACGCTGAATTTCATTCCAACGGGGCAGAAACTCCTTGAAGTACGGATCGGCGTAAGAGTCAATGAATTTTTTCCAGATGTATTCCTCTGCCATTTCGGAGGGATGGATCAGATCAGGTCCGTAAAACCGGTAATCCCGCAAGTCGTCTAACAGCAACTCGTAAGCCGGAAAGTAGGTGATGTGAGGATGAAGCTCCAGAGCTTGGTGGGTGGCTACCCTTAATAGGCTTTTACTCACGCTGTTCAGCGGAAGCGTGTCTTTGATATGGCGCACCGGGCTTACGGTTAAAATCACCTGTACCTTAGGGAACTGGCTTTGTAACAGCTGCAAGGTTTGGCGTGTGTCTTGCACAATTTCTTCTAAGGATAACAGACGCTTATAAAAAGCCTTTTGCGGCACTTTATGGCAGTTAGCTACCAAAGACCCGGTATCTTTACGCTCATAAACAAAAGAAGTGCCCCAGGTGAGCATGACCGTTTCTGCCTGATGTAGGAACTGGTGTGCCTGATCAACTTGGTTTTTTAGGGTTTGTAGCAGAACTTCTTTGCTCTGGTGCGAGAAAGAAGAATGGAAATCAAAATGATACCAAAGACCGTTTTGGTCTACCAGTCCTTCCTCCAGAATTGCATATTCCTGAGTGATGGCGGCCCGCAGCAGTTTATGGATGGAGAGCGGATTAAAGATAGTGCCAAACGGGTTCACCAGAACCTTCGCTTTTACCTGCTCCAGTTTCCGGCCCATTACCTCGGCAAAGCACGAGCCCATGGTATAGATGCCCCCGGTTCTGGAGATAAGCATAGGCGCGGCAGGAACCTGTAATTCGGTACGAAACAGCATGGCTAGAAGAGTAAATAGAAAGCAAAGCTACTCTTTATACTTGTAACGTGGCTGGGGTTACAATGGGCTGCAGTTGTGCCAGGGAGTGAATGGTAAAAGTAGGATCAGCCGCCAGGCAAACGTCTTTTGCTCCGTAACCGTACGCTGCCCAACAGGAAGAAAGCCCGGCATTGTTCGCGAAAGCCAAATCTGCATCGGTATCGCCTACCATCAAGACCTGAGACGCTGCCAGGTGCGGGTATTTAGGTTGGATCACTTCATGAAACGCCATGGGATGCGGCTTCTTCTTGAGCGGAAGGCTGGGGTTGTCGCCAATGATCAGTTCAAAATACTCCCGCAGGTTAAATCTGGCGAGAGCATCCTCAATGGCCCGTTGTCCTTTGTTGCTGATAACCACACAGGAAATGCCCAGGCTTTTGAGATAGGGGAGAAGTTCCTCAGCTCCCTGGAACAAAGTGGTTAGGCGGCCACCGTCTGTGTCATAGATGTGCCGGTAATGCAGCACCCATTCTTCTAATTCCTGGTTACTGTCTCTGCTTTGCAGCGGCGGATAAAGCAGAGGCAGCATCTCAGACAGATTGCCACCTGTGCCAATGGCCTGTTTGATGGTGTCTTCTGAAGGAGGCACAATGCCTTTTTGTTCAAACGCCTGCTGAAAGGTATAAAGAATGGCATTTTCTGTAGCGCAGAGCGTGCCGTCAAAATCAAAGATAACTACTGGGTAGGGCAACATAGGTCTGGTGAATGTGTACTTTACCAATTAACCCTAAGATAGGCAGATCTTCCTGGTAAAACCCTACCGAGAACGGAATTTAGAACTTTTTGTTTTCAAGCTGTGGGGCAAAGCTGATTTTCGGCTGCTTTTCAGGAAACACTGTTAAAACACGAAAGCAGGATAGCGCTTGATGAGACGAGCGGAATAGGGCAGGGCTAAAACAAAAACATCCTGCCGGGTTACAGCAGGATGTTTTCTTGATATAAGTACCAGCTACAATTAAGCAGCTACTACGTTGAAGCGTACTTGGTGCTTCACTTCTTTGTGCAGGTTCAAGGTAGCAGTGTACTCGCCCAAAGATTTCACCTCCTGGTCAAAATCAATGCGCTTGCGGTCTACATCGTACCCTAAAGCTTTCAGAGCCTCAGAAACCTGCAGAGTAGTTACTGCACCAAAGATTCTACCGCTCTCACCGGCTTTCGCAGGGATTTCAAGAACAGTGTCACCAATACGGTTAGCCAGTTCCTGAGCATCTTTCTGGATTTTCTCTGCTTTGTGTGCAGCCTGACGAATGTTTTCAGCTACAACTTTACGGGCAGAAGGAGTAGCCATTTCAGCTAAGCCTTGAGGAATCAAATAGTTACGGCCATAGCCAGGCTTTACGGTAACGATATCGTTTTTGTAGCCTACGCCTTTAACGTCATCTTTCAGAATAACTTCCATCTCGTTTTACCTCCTTATTTTAAAGAATCCGTTACGTAAGGCAAAATAGCCAAGTGGCGTGCTCTGGCAACGGCCTGAGAAACACGGCGCTGGAACTTCAAGCTGGTTCCAGTTAAACGACGTGGCAACAGTTTGCCTTGCTCGTTCACAAACTTCAATAAGAAGTTACCGTCTTTGTAATCAATGTACTGGATTCCGTTTTTCTTGAAACGGCAGTATTTTTTGCGCGTGTCTTGCTTGTGTACTTTTTCGTTAACTAAACTCATGACGCTTGTGCCTCCTTTTTAGATGATTTAAACTCTCCGTTTCTACGGCGCTCGTTGTAAGCAACAGCGTGCTTATCCAGGGCAGTAGTTAAGAAGCGGATGATTTTCTCGTCACGACGGAACGCCAGCTCTAACTGATCCACAATGGTAGATGGACCTTGGAATTCCACGAGGTGATAGAAACCAGTGTTTTTCTTCTGAATTGGGTACGCCAGTTTTTTTAGGCCCCAGTTCTCCTCATGGATAATGTCGGCGCCATTTTCCTTAAGCACCTGTCTGAACTTCTCGACCGTCTCCTGCATCTGAGCCTCGTTCAACAACGGGGTCATGATGTAGAGTACTTCGTAATTTTTTAAAGTCATTTGAAAAAAATGATTTTTTGGTTCGAAGGGGCAAAGGTAGAACCTTTTTTAACAAAATCCAAAGAAGCCCACACCTAAAGCGCAAAGAATGAGCTACAATTCTAGCAGAACTTAATAAGAAGAGCGTTTTCAGGGCAATTTTGCTGAGAACAGGGCAAAACAGAATACCGTGAGTGTTCAGACTTAACCAGAATCTACCAGTTAACCTTTCTCTGGTGACCTTATTTCCAACACCTATATATATAGGAGTGACTGGAAGAAGCAGTTACATCTTTAATGATAGGAGGCAGGGTTGATGGATGCTGCTTGTTTGATGTATAAATCAGGAAGTTAAACGCTGGATTGAGTTGGATGCAGCCTTGAAAAGCTTAAGGATAAGTGGGAGGACTGAAATGTCTAATAAAATTGTGCTGATGTGGTTGGATTGTAGCACCGCAAATAGTACAAACGAAGACATGGTGCAATTGCTTCTGGCTGATGCCTTTGCCAAAAATGGTAGTAAAAGTGGCTTGCAGAAGAAAATATAGTGTGAAAAGGGTTCTCAGGCATAGGACATTGTTGCATGAGTGCTGATCCTTCGTACCTCTTGAAAAGCAATTGCACAAGGAGAAAGGAATATTCATATACCTGAATATACTTCCCGTAGCTTGGTTATGAGTTGTTTATTGTTTAAATAATTGATTATTGTACTAAACAAATTTTATAGACTTGAAAGTAGTCAGGGAATGGGGTTATAGAGGAAGGGGCAGAGGGGCGCCAAAAGAGAGTCCGGAAAAGAGCAGGGAAAAAGTCAAGCTGTAATTTATAAAGGTTCTAAATAATGCCTAAACAAGCGATTAGAAGGGGTTTACCCTGATAAACCTATGTAAAAAAGGGGGTAAACCACACCCTAAAAATAAGGAATATTGTGTTTGATTAATGGTGTTCGGGTAGTAGATTTGTGCCCGTAATGTACTTTCACTATTCTTAACACTACAATTAAGCTATGATTAGCTGTAAAAAGAGAGCAAAATATACCTTCCTACTCCCTTTTCTCTTAATCTTCTTTGTTATTTCTTCTGCCTTCGCGCAGACGCCTGAGCAAAGTCAGACAGGGACGGCTGGTGTAACGCCTGGCGCCGAGACCCCGGCTGCGGGCGGAGGAGGTGCTGCTGATGCAGCCCTGATTGAAAATGGACAGACCCTGTTCAAGAACAACTGTACCCAATGCCACTCTGTAGGTTCTGATGTGGTGGTTGGACCTGGCTTGCGTGATGTTCACAAAAGAAGAAACCAGGCCTGGTTGTTGAAGTGGATCAAGAACTCAAGTGCTTTGATCCAAAGCGGAGATAAAGATGCGGTAGCGGTATTCAACCAATACAACAAGCAGCAAATGCCTTCTTTCGCTTTCTCTGATGATGAGTTAAACTCTATCATTGCTTACATCAAGAGCGCAAGCGAAACTCCTGAGAATGTTCAAAGCGCCCCTAACGAGGGTCCGGAAAGAGCAGAGGCAGGTAAGAATGTTGGTACAGATGCAGTTGGTTCAGTTGGCGGTTATGTAGACCTGTTGCTAGTAGTTTTAGTAGTGGTGTTGATCGTACTGGTAGCTACACTCCTTATTATTGCTGCAGTTCTGAAAAACTACCTGAAAAGCAAAGGTGACCTGACCGGTGCTGAGCAGGAAATGCTGGAGCGTAGAACCAACTTTGCCAATATCTACAAGTCTAAGGCTGTAAGAGTTATTGTAGGGTTGATTGTAGTGGTAGTGCTGGTTGATATCTCTATTGACAAAGTGATGGGGATTGGTATTCACCAGGGGTATGCCCCAAGACAGCCAATCGCTTTCTCCCACAAACTGCACGCTGGTGATCACCAGATCAACTGTAACTATTGCCACACCTCTGTATATAAGAGCTCCAGTGCCAATATCCCTTCTGCGAACATCTGTATGAACTGCCACAGCCAGATCAAGAAAGAGTCGCCAGAAATCCAGAAAATCTACCGTGCAATTGAGAACAACAAGCCAATTGAGTGGATCCGGGTGCACAACCTGCCAGACTTGGCTTACTTCAACCACTCTCAGCACACTAAAGTTGGTGGTGTAGAATGTCAGACTTGCCACGGCCCAATTGAAACTATGGAGGTTGTAGCACAATACTCTCCATTGACCATGGGCTGGTGTATTGACTGTCACCGCAACACTCCTCTGAATACAGAAGGAAACGCTTATTATGACAACTTGGTGAAGTTGCATGAGAAGCAATCTAAAGGCGCCTTTGTGGTAGCGTCTAACGGTGGAACAGAATGTTCTAAATGCCACTACTAATCAATTCCATATCCTGAATTTGAGTTTTTGAGATATATGCAAGAAACAATTAAATACTGGAGAGGGGTAGAGGAGTTAAACAATACTCCGGAATTCCAGAAACATGCTCATAACGAGTTTCCTGAGTTCCTGCCAGTAAGTGAAGCCAATGGAGGGGATTCCTCTTCCCCAGTGGCTCCCAGAAGGGATTTCTTAAAGCTATTGGGTTTTGGGGTAGCAGCAGCAACGCTTGCTTCCTGCGAGTCTCCGGTACGCAAAGCAATTCCCTACCTGCACAAACCAGAAGAAGTAGAACCAGGCATTCCTAACTGGTATGCCTCTACTTATTTCATGGGTGACATCTACAACCCGGTGTTAGTGAAGACCCGCGAAGGTCGTCCTATCAAAATCGAAGGAAATAATCTTTCCCCAATCACCCAGGGTGCTACGCATGCTCGTTCTCAGGCATCATTGCTGAACCTGTATGATAACAACCGTCTGAAAGGTCCGGTTGCTAAAAAGCAGCCTACTTCCTGGGAGAAAATTGATCAGGAAATCCGTACCCGCCTGACAGGTGTGCAAGGAAGAGTAGTGTTAGTTTCTAATACTATCATCAGCCCAAGCACTAAAACTGTTATCCGGGAGTTTGGAGCCCAGTTCCCTGCGTTTGAACACGTAACCTATGATGCAAACTCTGCTTCCGCTTTATTGAGAGCAAACGGCGGAGTGGTACCAGGGTACGATTTCAGCAAAGCCCGTACAATTGTTTCTATTGGAGCTGACTTCTTAGGTACCTGGATTTCACCAGTAGAATACTCAAAACAATACATCGTAAACCGGAAAGTAACTGCAGACAGACCAGTAATGTCTCGTCACTTCCAGTTTGAAAGCTTCCTGTCCATGACAGGCGCCAACGCGGATGTTCGTATTCCGATTAAACCATCTGAGTACAGCGCAGTAGTAGCAGCTATTTATAATAGAGTTGCGGCCGGTACTGGTGGAACACCAATTCAAGCACCAAACACTGCTTACGCAAAGCAAGTAGAAAGAGCTGCCACAGAATTGTTGGCTAGCCGTGGTGCTGCCCTGGTGGTTTCAGATTCTAATGATCCTGCGGTGCAGACGTTAGTAACTGCCATCAACACTGCTTTAGGTGCTAACGGAACCACTATCAATACCGCTGTACCTTCTTTTGTACGTCAAGGAGATGATGCACGCATGCTGCGTCTGATCAATGACATGAACAATGGTGCCGTAGGTGCGGTGATTTTCTACGGAGCTAACCCGGTATATGATCACCCGCTTAGCCAGCAGGTAGTAAACGGTCTGAAGAAAGTAGGAGTGAAAATCTCTTTCGCAGACAGAGAAGACGAGACTGCTGCTCACGTAGATTACATCTGCCCAGACAACCATTACCTGGAGTCTTGGAATGACTTTGAGCCTAAGAGAGGTTTCTTAGGTTTGGCTCAGCCAACCATCACTCCAATCTTCAATACAAGACAAGCTCAGGATTCATTACTGAAGTGGACTGGTTCTACAACTGATTTCTACACTGTGATTCAGCGTACATGGTCAGGTATCGTAGGGGGTGGTGCTGCCTGGGACAGAGCCGTTCATGACGGTCTTGCCACTGGTACAACTGGTGCCAATGAGCCTACCGCTCCTGCTGCTCCGCTTACACTAGCAGCAGCTGCCGTAAGCATTAACAGAGGCGGACGTGCTGGTAAAGGTACTGAGCTGGTTATCTACGAAAAAGTAGCTATTGGAGCAGGTCAGCACACCAACAACCCATGGTTGCAGGAAATGTCTGATCCAACCACTAAAGCCACTTGGGATAACTATGTGACTATCTCCAGCGCAATGGCCAACCAGTTGGGCGTTGAGCAGAATGACATGCTGAGAGTTACTGCCAACGGTAAATCAATTGAGCTTCCTGCGCTAATCCAGCCAGGTCAGGCCCAGGGTACTATTGGTATCGCGATCGGATATGGTAGAACTCATGCAGGTCAGGCTGGTAACAACGTAGGTGCTAATGTTTACCCATTAGTAACTGTAGCCGGTGATTCCTTGATCTTTGCAAACAATGTAGAGATTGCAAAAGCAGGAGGTGACAGACCAATTGCCCAGACACAAACGCACCACACTGTGATGGGACGTATTGTGGTGCAGGAGTCTACCTTGGCTAAATACCAGAAAGATCCGAAGAGCGTAACCGAATATGTGCGCATCGCTACTCCGGATGGACCACAAAAACCTCAGAAAGTATCTTTGTGGCAGGATTATGAGTACAAAAACCACCACTGGGGTATGGTCATCGACCTGAACTCTTGTATTGGTTGCGGTACTTGTACTGTAAGCTGCCAGATTGAAAATAACGTAGCCGTAGTAGGTAAGCAAGAGGTTCTGAATCGTCGTGACATGCAATGGCTGCGCATTGACCGCTACTATAGCAGTGATGCAACCCGTGAAGATGGTGGATTTGAGAAGATGGAGAACCCGTCTGAGAACCCACAGGTTATCTTCCAGCCAATGCTTTGCCAGCACTGTAACCACGCTCCATGTGAAACAGTTTGTCCGGTTGCTGCAACCATGCACAGCACAGAGGGTATAAACCAAATGGTATACAACCGCTGTGTAGGTACTCGCTATTGCGCAAACAACTGTCCATATAAAGTGCGTCGTTTCAACTGGTTCAACTACGCCAACAACGAGAAGTTCGATTACCAAATGAACAATGACCTCGGTAAGATGGTGTTGAACCCAGATGTAACAGTGCGTTCACGCGGGGTAATGGAGAAATGCTCCTTCTGCGTACAGCGTATTCAATATGGTAAACTGGAGGCGAAAAAAGACGGCCGTCGTCCGAAAGATGGAGAAATCGTTACAGCATGTGCTCAGGCATGTCCTACTAACGCCATCATCTTCGGTGATATGCTGGATCCAAACAGCCAGATTTCCCAGATCTTGAAACGTGAGCAAGGAGAGCGTGCTTTCCACGTATTGGAAGAGTTGAACACTCAGCCAAACGTTACTTACTTAACTAAAATCAGAAACTTAGCTTAATTTAACACAGAAAGATATATGCAGCACGTATCTCCGATAAGAGAGCCCCTAGTAACTGGGGGTAAAACTTATGCAGACATCACGGAGGATGTATGCCGGCAGGTGGAAGCCAAGCCGAACGTCCGCTGGATGATGGCTCTGGGAGTTTCTCTGGTTTTCCTCGGCATCTTTATCTACTCTGTATACCGGACCTTATGGTTCGGTATCGGGGAGTGGGGTCTCAATAAAACAGTAGGTTGGGCGTGGGATATCACCAACTTCGTATGGTGGGTAGGTATCGGTCACGCGGGTACCCTTATCTCAGCGATCTTGTTGTTGTTCCGCCAGAAATGGAGAACTTCCATCAACCGCGCCGCTGAGGCGATGACCATTTTCGCGGTAATCTGTGCGGCCATGTTCCCGGTTCTTCACATGGGCCGTCCTTGGTTAGCTTACTGGGTATTGCCGCTGCCTAACACGTTTGGTTCTTTGTGGGTGAACTTCAACTCCCCACTTCTTTGGGACGTATTCGCGATCAGTACTTACTTCTCTGTTTCCCTGGTGTTCTGGTACATTGGTCTTATCCCTGACTTTGCTACCATCCGTGACAGAGCTACCGGACCAATCGCTCGCAGAGCTTACGCTTTGTTGAGTATGAACTGGACCGGTTCTGCCAAACACTGGTCACGTTATGAGACTGTTTCCCTGATTCTTGCTGGTCTGGCAACTCCTCTGGTACTTTCGGTACACACCATCGTATCCATGGACTTTGCAACTTCAGTTATCCCAGGTTGGCACACCACCATCTTCCCTCCGTACTTCGTAGCAGGTGCGATCTTCTCTGGTTTCGCGATGGTATTGACCCTGATGATCATTACCCGCAAAACCTTCAAACTGGAAGATTACATCACCCTGGAGCACGTTGAATCCATGAACAAGGTAATCACCTTGACAGGTTCTATCGTAGGGGTGGCGTATATCACTGAGTTCTTCATCGCCTGGTATTCTGGGGTTGAATACGAGCAATATGCCTTCATTAACCGGGCTACTGGTCCTTACTGGTGGGCATACTGGTCAATGATGACCTGTAACGTAATCACACCTCAGTTATTCTGGTTCCGCTCTATCCGCCGCAGCTTAACCGCTACGTTCATCATCTCCATCTTCGTAAACATCGGGATGTGGTTCGAGCGTTTCGTGATCATTGTAACTTCATTACACCGTGACTTCCTTCCATCTAGCTGGGTAATGTTCTCCCCAACTAGCATTGACGTTGGAGTGTACGTTGGAACCATGGGCTTATTCTTCACCCTGTTCCTGCTTTTCGCCAAGTTCTTCCCAGTGGTAAACATGGCTGAAGTAAAATCAATTCTGAAGTCCTCTTCCGGCGTGAGCCATACTCACCACCCAGAAGCATCTATGCACGGTACAGCTCCTAAAAATCACAAACATGACTAGTAAGAAATATATACTCGGTGTATTTGAAGACGAGGATGTTCTGCTGAACGCCATTGAGTCGATTCGTGCAGCAGGCACCAAGATTTATGATGTATTCACTCCTTATCCAATCCACGGGATTGATGATGTGTTAGGAATACAGCGCTCACGCTTGCCAATTGTGGCTTTCTTCTGCGGACTTTGCGGTACTTCGTTTGCCCTCTGGATGCAGATCTACATGCTGGGTTTTGACTGGCCCATGATTATTGGTGGTAAGCCCCACGTGGCACTTCCAAGTTTTATCCCGGTAACGTTTGAGTTGACAGTACTGTGTGCGGCGTTTGGTATGGTGATTACCTTCTTTATCATAAGCGGCTTACGCCCTACGTTGAAAGTGCCAGTAATGGATGTACGTTCAACTGATGATAAATATGTAATGGCCATTGAGTTAAAGGAAGGTACAGATATCAATAAACTGAATGATCTTCTCCGTTCAAACGGGGCTATTGAAGTTAACGAGAAGGAGGTAGTTAAATAATGAACAGTTTCTTTAGAACAGGAGCTAAGGCCTCCATGATTCTTTTCTCTTCCGTTCTTCTTGCATCATGTGGTAATGATGAGCAAGATCCAGGACTAGAATATGCACCGGATATGTACTATCCGGTGGCATACGAGCCCCTGAAGCAATTAGCGGATAACAAAAACGCCATCAACCCAGGCGGTTTGAACATGCGGGTTCCCGCTGATCATACAGTAGCCAGAGGTAAACTTGGGTTTTACGTCCATATTTCAAAAGATAGCGCAGAAGCAGCTGGCCGTGAGTTGGTGAATCCCGTAGCAAGAACAACCAACAACATTGAAGAGGGTAAAACTTTGTTCCTGCGTTTCTGCTCTCCTTGCCATGGTGAAACAGGACAAGGCGACGGATTGGTAGGAGCCAAGTTCAAAGGGGTGCCAAACTTCACACAAGGACGGTACGCTACGTTGCCTGATGGACACATCTTCCACGTAATCACGAACGGACGTGGTCGTATGATGCCTCACGGAACTCAGGTGAACCCAGAAGAACGCTGGAGAATTGCCATGTACGTGAGACAATTGCAGAAAGGCATCACAGATGCAAGCGGAGCGGACGTGTCTGACACAGGCTCTACTTCAACTGACGCTCCTCAAGGCCCAAGTAAAACCGAAAACACTAATCCAGTAACAGGCACGACTGCCGATCCAACCAAGGATACGCGCAATTAACCTTAAAGGTATATTTGAAATGATAACTGAAGAAAGACTAAGTATCCCACAAAGAGCCACTAGACGGTTCTTCTTCATGATTGGTATCGGGTTGGTGCTTCTGGTAGTGGGTCTTCTGATTGCTGCAAACTCAGGCGGCGGCCACGGGGAGGCAGCTCACGGGGCTGCTCAAGCGGGTCACCATACAGCAGGATGGGGCCAACGTTTACTGGCTAACTTGTGGTTGAATAACGTTTATTTAACTGGTATCTCTGTAGTTGGTGTTCTTTTCATTGCAATCCAGTATGTAGCGTACGCTGGTTGGTCTGTTTTGATCAAGCGTGTACCTGAAGCACTAGGTAGCTACATTCTGATTGGTGGTATTGTGATGTTGGCAGTTTTCCTGTTGCCAATCATCTTCACCGGCCACAACACTTTATTACACTGGACTGATCACTCTTTACACGAAGTAGGTAATCCAAACTATGACCCAATCATTGCGGGTAAATCTGGGTACCTGAACGTGACCTTCTTTACCATCAGAATGGTAGCCTACTTCGTTTTATGGTTCCTTTTCTTTAAATGGTTAAGAAACGAGTCTCTTGCTGAAGATTTGAACGGTGGCTTGAACCACTATAACAAAAGCATCAGATTAGGAGCTACCTTCCTGGTAATCTTCGGGGTGACTTCTTCTATGTCAGCTTGGGACTGGGTTCTGTCAATTGACACACACTGGTTCAGTACAATGTTTGGTTGGTATGTATTTGCCAGCTGGTGGGTATCTGGCCTTGCTGCTACAACCCTTACGGTTATTATCCTGAAGCAGATGGGCTACATGAAAATGGTTACCTCAAACCACTTGCATGATTTGGGTAAATTCGTTTTCGGTTTCAGTATCTTCTGGACATACATCTGGTTCTCGCAGTTCATGCTTTACTGGTATGCCAACATCCCAGAAGAAGCTATCTACTTCATGGAGCGTTTAGGTGGAAACAACAATCACTACACCTGGATCTTCTTCTTTAACCTTTTGATAAACTTTGCTTTCCCTTTCCTTGTTCTTATGACAAGAGATGCAAAGCGTCAAATGATCATGCTGAAGATTGTGTGTATCGCTATCCTGATTGGTCACTGGTTTGACTTCTACATGATGATTATGCCAGGTACAATGAGAGGTGAGAGCGGCTTTGGTTTGATTGAAATTGGTACAGCATTAACCTTCCTGGGTGTATTCTTGTTAAGATTCACAAAAGAACTAAGCAAAGCTTCTTTGGTTCCTGTGAACCACCCATTCCTGGAAGAAAGTGTTCACCATCACGTTTAAGACTCATAATAAATTACACGGATAATGATAACGATTGCTGTAGCACTATCAATCATCCTTTTACTGGTCATCCTTTACCTTCTGTTTAGAATCCAGATTCTGGCTTCTATCTTCACCGGAAGCTACAGACGTGACATTGGTAAGAGTAACAAAATAAACGCGGCTCTATTCCTTATCTTCATGATTGTCATGGGAGGCCTGTTTTTCTGGTCTTTCAACTCTGCAGGTGAAGATATGATCATTCCAATTGCCTCCCAGCACGGGATTGCCATTGACAGCATGTTCTGGTTAACCATGGCCGTAATTGGTTTTGTATTTGTTCTGACCCACATACTGCTGTTTGTTTATTCTTATAAATACCAGCATAAAGAAGGTAAGATTGCTTACTACTATCCGCACAACAATAAACTGGAAATTATTTGGACGGTTATTCCAGCTGTGGTAATGGCCCTCCTGGTGTTCTCTGGATGGAAAACCTGGGCAAAAATTACAAGCCCAGCTCCAGAAAACGCCGTGGTTGTGGAAGTGATGGGTAAGCAGTTCAACTGGTTGGTTCGTTACCCAGGTGCTGATAACAAACTTGGTCTGGTGAAGCATACGTTGATTGATGCTACCAATGAGTTTGGTATTGACCTGAACGACAAGAATGCTCAGGATGACTTCCCTGGTGAACCAAGTGCTTTCCACGTACCAAAAGGCCAGCCAGTACAGTTGAAAATCAGATCAAGAGACGTAATCCACAGCGTGTTCTTGCCTCACTTCCGGGTGAAGATGGATGCGGTGCCTGGTATGCCAACTACCTTCTGGTTTATCCCTACCAAAACTACTGCTGAAATGCAGACAGAAACAGGTAATGCCAACTTTCAATATGAGTTAGCTTGTACCGAGGTTTGTGGTCGTGGTCACTTCGCGATGAAGATGACAATGATTGTAGATGAGCCTGAAGACTATCAGAAATGGGTGGCTGCCCAACAGCAGAAAACATTTGCCACTCAGTTACAACAAGGAGCTCCTGCTGACAGCACTGCTGCCGCTGGTGCTGTTGCCTCAAATCAGTAGTTATAATCTTTTAACAGTATTGTATGTCTAGTACGGATATTTCACTACATAAAGATGTGCACTCAGGACATGATGATCATCACGATGATCATCATGAACAGAGTTTCATTGAGAAGTACATCTTTAGCCAGGACCACAAAGTAATTGGTAAGCAATTCTTGTTTGCTGGTTTGTTCTGGGCAATCATAGGGGGTACTTTCTCCAGCCTTTTCCGTTTCCAATTAGGTTTTCCTGAGGCAACGTTCACTTTCCTGGAGCCGATCTTAGGGAAGTGGGTTGATGGTGGAAAACTTAACCCAGAATTCTACCTTGCCTTGGTGACGATGCACGGTACTATCATGGTGTTCTTCGTGTTAACTGCAGGCTTGAGCGGTACTTTCAGTAACTTCTTGATTCCTCTGCAGATTGGAGCCCGTGATATGGCTTCTGGATTCATGAACATGCTTTCTTTCTGGTTCTTCTTCCTGGCCAGCGTGATCATGTTCTACTCTATCTTCCTGGAAACAGGACCTGCGGCTGGTGGTTGGACGGTTTATCCGCCGCTTAGTGCCTTGCCACAGGCTATTTCCGGTTCAGGTGCGGGTATGACCATGTGGTTGGTAAGTATGGCATTGTTCATCGTTTCTCAGTTGTTAGGGGGGGTGAACTATATCACTACTGTTATCAACCTGCGTACCCGAGGCATGTCAATGGCTAAGCTTCCGCTTACGATCTGGGCTTTCTTCCTGACTGCTGTATTAGGTTTGTTAGCTTTCCCGGTACTTTTCTCAGCTGCGTTGCTTTTGATCTTTGACCGTTCTTTTGGCACCAGCTTCTTCTTATCTGATATCTATGTAGCGGGTGAGGCTTTGACTCATACCGGTGGTAGCCCAGTTCTGTTTCAGCACTTATTCTGGTTCCTAGGTCACCCAGAGGTATACATCGTTATTCTCCCAACCTTCGGTATTGTTTCTGAAGTGATTGCTACCAACGCTCGTAAGCCAATCTTCGGTTACCGTGCCATGATTGGTTCAATGTTAGGTATTTCTATCCTGTCCTTCATTGTATGGGCACACCACATGTTCGTGTCTGGTATGAACCCATTCCTGGGATCAGTTTTCATGTTCCTGACCCTGATTATTGCGGTTCCTTCTGCTGTGAAGGTGTTCAACTGGTTGGCAACCCTTTGGAGAGGTAACATCAACTTTACTCCAGCCATGCTGTTCTCTGTAGCGTTCGTGTCGCTCTTTATCACTGGTGGGGTAACTGGTATCATCCTGGGTAACTCTGCCCTTGATATCCAGATGCACGATACCTACTTTGTGGTTGCTCACTTCCACTTGGTAATGGGTAGCGCGGCTTTCTTTGGGATGTTTGCTGGTGTTTACCACTGGTTCCCTAAGATGTTCGGACGGATGATTGACGAGAAGTTGGGCTATGTTCACTTCTGGATTACCTTCGTTTGTGCGTACCTGATCTTCATGCCAATGCACTATTTAGGTATCGCTGGTTTCCCAAGAAGATATTATACCTGGACTGGTTTTGAGACTTTCAACAAGTTCCTGGATATGAATAGCTTCATCACCATTGCTGCTATCTTCGTATTCTTTGCTCAGTTCATTTTCATCTTCAACTTCATCTATAGCATTTTCAGAGGTAGAAGAGCAACTGAGAACCCTTGGAAATCTAACACCCTTGAGTGGACTACTCCTGTTAACCCAGGTCACGGCAACTGGCCAGGTCCGCTTCCAGTGGTATACAGATGGCCATATGACTATAGCAAGCCAGGTGCTCCTCAAGACTTTATTCCACAAAACGTACCTTATTCTCAGACGCAGTCTTCTAACCTGCCGTATGAGAGAGATTTCGAATAACGAATGAGAGATAAATCTTTTAGTCTTAAAAGGTTTACAAGAGTAGGAGTACTTACTATTGCTTCTGTATATTTTTTAATCTTAGTAGGGGGGATCGTCCGCAGCACAGGGTCAGGAATGGGATGTCCAGACTGGCCGAAGTGTTTCGGGTCGTGGGTCCCCCCCACTAGTTTAGAGCAGTTACCATCAGACTATCTGGAGGTTTACAAAGAGAAACGGATTCAGAAGAACGAAAGGGTAGGGAAGGTGCTTGAGAGTATTGGGTTCACCAAAGTGGCTCAGGAGATTTTTGCCCATCCCTCTCAATACATTGAAACCGAGTTTAACGCTACTAAAACCTGGATTGAATATGTGAACAGATTAGTGGGAGTAGTAATTGGAATCCTTATTTTCCTTACTGTTCTGTATTCTGTTCCTTTTTTCAAAAACGATCCAAAAGTGTTTTGGGGTGCGGTAGCCTCCTTTGTGTTAGTGGTCTTTCAAGGTTGGTTGGGTTCCCTGGTTGTTTCTACCAATCTGTTACCAGAGATGGTGACACTTCACATGGCCTTGGCTTTGTTCCTGGTGGCTTTCCTTATCTACATAGTGGTACGGGTTCAACGAACTCAGCTTTATGCAGATCTGGGTGGTAAATCAGGAATGATCATGCCAATTCTTGTGCTGGCTCTTTCCCTTTCTTTTATTCAGGTAATACTTGGTACACAGGTAAGGGAACAAGTGGATTTGGTTGCATTTAATATGAGCAATCAGCAAAGAGAAAGCTGGATTGATCAACTTGGTACATATTTCTATGTACATCGTTCTCTTTCCATCTTAGTTGTTCTTTTAAATGTTGGATTATATCTATTGGTAAGGAGAACAGGCAAACCTAACCTCATCAAAATGGCGAATGCTGTTCTATGGGTAATTGGAGCTGAGATTCTCTTAGGAATCATTTTGTCTTACCTGGCTTTACCGGCATTTGCGCAGCCACTCCATTTATTATTAGGCACTCTTTTGTTTGGGCTTCAGTACCTGTTGCTCATAAGTTATTATTACGCTCAGAAACCTAGACAACTTACCCCCGAATTGGTGGCATAACCACGTTTATGTACGTACAAGACGTAACATCCAGTGCCCAGACATCATCGTCCATGAGTAAAGCATCCGCGTATTTTCAACTTTTGAAGTTCCGGCTTTCTGCCACGATCGCTTTCTCCTGTGCTATTGGTTTTCTATTGGGAAGGCCAGATGCTACATGGGTGAATACTTCCATTGTTGTACTTGGCGGACTTCTGGTAACAGGCGCTGCTAACATCATCAATCAGATTCTTGAGAAAGACCTTGACAAACTCATGAAGAGAACCGCTAAGCGTCCTTTGCCTTCAGGAGTTTTGTCAGTGCAGGAAGCCAGTGTGTACTGTGTTCTTCTCTGTGTTGCCGGAGTATGCTTGCTCGGTTTTTATTTTAACTGGCTGGCAGCCGCGCTGTCCTTTTTATCTCTGCTTCTCTATGGCTTCTTCTATACACCTTTGAAGAGAATCTCTCCTATTTGTGTGTTTGTAGGAGCCATACCAGGTGCTTTGCCTCCCCTTATTGGTTGGGTTGCCGGAACAGGGTACATAGGAGTTGAGGCCTGGGTTCTATTTGGAATCCAGTTTATGTGGCAGTTTCCGCACTTTTGGGCTATCGCCTGGGTGTTGGATGATGACTACAAGAAAGCTGGTTTCAAGATGTTACCCATGGCCGGTGGCAAAAACCTGAAGACCGCCATTCAGATTATGATCTATACGTTACTGCTGATTCCCTTGGGCTTATTGCCTTTGCAGTTTGGAATGGCAGGGAAAACCTCTGCGTTCATTGCGGTGGTATGCGGGGTTTTATTTTTGATGCAAACCTTCTATCTCATGCATACTTGCTCTAAACGGGCAGCTATGAACATCATGTTTGGTTCATTTTTGTACTTGCCTATTGTGCAGATAGCATTTGTGGTAGACAGACTTTAAGGAAAAGGTTATGATAATGAATTCTGAAATACAGACAGAGCAGAGACGGATGAATCCGTTGATCTTCATGCTTTGGCTTTTGATTGTGAGCATCGTGATGATGTTTGCGGCTTTCACCAGTGCCTATATTGTGCGCCGCGAAGAAGGAAACTGGCTTGAATTTGACTTGCCTTCGGTTCTATTGGTGAACAGCATTGTGTTGATTCTGAGTAGTGTTTTCATGCAATGGGCTTATTCTTCTGCTAAGGCAGACAATATCAAGAATGTTAAACTGGCTTTGGTACTTACCATTGTGGCCGGTGTAGCCTTTTTGATTGGGCAGTGGGCTGGCTGGGGAGAATTGGTGAAGAATAATGTCTTTTTTGGCGGTAGTACGTCAAACCCTTCGGGTTCTTTTCTGTATGTATTAACCGGTGTACACGCTTTTCACCTTATTACCGGGTTAATATTTCTAATTATTGTAGTAATTTCGGCACTCAAGTATAAGGTACATTCCAGAAACCTGACCCGTATAAAGCTGTGCACAATTTACTGGCACTTCTTAGGGGCTCTTTGGATTTACCTGTACGTATTCCTAGTTTTGAACCATTAATAATTCTGTAACACATATGTCGCAAACAACAACCTTTGAGCAGCCTAACACCGGCACTTGGGATGGAGGGAACGAGCCGTTTAAGGCTAGTTATGGTAAACTGATGATGTGGTTTTTCCTCTTATCAGATGCCTTTACCTTTGCTGCTTTCTTAACAACGTATGGTTTAGCCCGTCACCGTCACCATGCATATGAAGGAACCCCAGAAGCGTTTACCTTCTCTACCCAATGGTGGCCTATTCCTGAAAAAGTTTTCAATGCATTCCCTGGTTTCCATGGAGTAGACTGGCCTCTGGCTTTTGTGGCATTGATGACAATGATCCTTATTCTTTCTTCCGTGACCATGGTGTTAGCCGTAGAAGCAGGTCACAGAATGGATAAGAATGATGTTCAGAAATGGTTGTTGTGGACAATTCTTTTTGGTTCTATGTTCCTTGGCTGCCAGGCATGGGAGTGGACTCACTTTATCTCTGGTACTGATGAAGGAATGAAATTGGCCAACGGTAGCGTAATCCATGGCGCTAACTTGATCGTAAACCAATACGGACCACCTTTGTTTGCTGACTTGTTCTTCTTCATCACTGGTTTCCACGGTACGCACGTTTTCAGTGGGGTAGTGTTGCTGATCATGATCTTCATCAACACGGTGAATGGTGTATACCACAGAAGAGGACACTATGAAATGGTGGAGAAAGTTGGTCTTTACTGGCACTTTGTAGACTTAGTGTGGGTATTTGTGTTTACCTTCTTCTACCTGGTGTAATTGTTTGATCTGATAAATCTTTAACTGATATGGCATCTCACGCACATCATACCGACGAGTTTGACGAAACGGCTAACCTTCCAAAGCCTCAAACAGCGGTTATCTGGAAAACCTTTTTCATCCTTTGTGGTCTTACCGCTATTGAATTCGCCTTCGCCTTCATGATGGATGCGGGTTCTCTGCGGAATGCGATCTTCATTGGTCTTACTATCTTCAAGGCCTTCTACATTGTTGGCGAGTTCATGCACTTGAAGCATGAGACAAAAGGGTTGATCTGGGCTGTTCTAATTCCTACTGTTTTATTGGTTTGGTTACTGGTAGCGTTACTGGTAGAAGGTACTTTCTACGGAGAGTCAGTTTTCAACTACTTTAAATAATGAGTCCAAAAAAAGCTCTGGTACTGGGTACTTTGCTTTTAGTACCCGTACTGGCGTTTTTGTTTTTAAAAGTGTTCGGAGTGAATAGATTTTCACTCCGAACTTATTTTCCGGCTACTGTAGATTCTACTCTGGTAGAAGGGAAGTGGCAGTATGATACTACTTATCATAGAGTACCGGATTTCCAATTTACCTCTCATGCTGGCAACACCTTTTCCCAGAAAAATCTGGAAGGTAAACTCTACGTTGCCAATTTCTTTTATACTTCTTGTCAAAGCCCCTGCGTGCAGGTAAGTACTCAACTTTCAAGGGTACAGGATGCTTTCCGGTTACAGCCCGATGTAAGGATTGTTTCCTTTTCGCTTCGGCCTCAGGAAGACTATTCCACTGCTTTGAAACAATATGCCCAAAGTTTCAGGGCTGATCCCTCTAAATGGATTTTCCTTACTGGTGAAGATGCTCAAATTCAGAACTTGGTTCAGAACGGGTACCGCTTGCCTTCTCTTTTAGAGGATACTGTTCAAGCCTCTACTGACCGGTATACCAAGCAACTGCTGTTGGTAGACAAGGATAAGCACATCAGGGGTGTGTATGACGGCACAGATGCTACAGATGTAGACAGATTGATTACAGAAATAAACGTGCTCCTTTCTGAGTACAACCTTACAAATGGAAAATAAAACAATTGGTAACGCCAATGATACCCGTTACCTTATTCTTATTACTATCCTCTCTGTTGTAGTACCCTTGTTAGTGGCATTTCTGCTTTTCATGCCACAAACAGGCAAGCTTGGCGACCTGGATGTTTCCTTCTTGCCTAAGTTGCATGCCGTACTGAATTCCCTTACCGCCATTGCCTTGATGATTGGGTACTACCAGATCAAACGTGGAAACCAACGCTTGCACCGGTTTGCCATGGTAACAGCTTTTGTTCTCTCGGCCTTTTTTCTGATTTCCTATGTGACGTACCACTACCAGGCGGCACCAACTCCGTTTGGAGGAGAAGGTACCATCAAGATGGTGTATTACTTCATTTTGATTACGCACATCATACTGGCCGCCATAATTGTACCCCTGGTGCTTTTGTCTGTGTACTTTGCCCTTTCAAAGCAGTATGCGCGCCACAGAAAAGTATCCCGGTGGACTTTTCCTCTGTGGTTATATGTGGCTGTGACAGGAGTTGTCGTTTACCTTATGATTTCGCCCTATTACGCGTGAAACTTTAGTGGGGCAATGGTGTTAAGTTAAATAGAGAAAAGGCTGGTGTGATGAAAACAAAATATAAATTTTGGTTGGGAGGGTTGTTATTGGTAGTGCTTCTTTCCTTTACGCCTACCATAAGCCAGGCGCAATGCGCCATGTGTACCGCCTCCGTAGAATCTTCTAAAAACGAATCTGGTGATAGCATCGCTAATGGCTTGAACAAGGGAATTCTTTACCTCATGGCAGTACCGTACGTGATTGCCGGATGTGTGGGCTTTTTCTGGTACAAATACAGTAAGCGCAAATAGTGGGAGCGTTGGACCATGTTAAAGCCGGGCTACTCCTGAAATGTCCGCGCTGTCACCAGGGCCCTATGTTTTCCCATTCTGCTTTCAACCTTCGCAAGTTCGATCAAATGCCTGAAAACTGCCCTGTCTGCGGTTTCAGGTATGAGGTTGAACTTGGTTTTTATTGGGGTGCCATGTACATGAGTTATGGCTTGTCTGTGGTGGTGGTGTTCCTGGTTGGTGTCTCCCTTTACTTTCTGGCCAACGACCCGCCTACCTGGGTGTACCTTACAGCCGTAGCTGCTTCGGTCATTTTGCTGACCCCATTTCTGTTCAGGTACGCCAGGGTTCTCATGCTTTACTTCTTTGGCAGCGTCTCTTTTAATCCCAAGTACAAAAAGCCCTAGTACCTGAATTCCCGTTCTTATTCTGTAGAAAGGTTTGATTTTTGCTCATGGTTTTAGGTGTGTTTTAGGAAAACGGACCTGAAACGTACAATGTGATATTATTCCTATTTTAGAGCTGACTTGCTGGCTTGTTTGTCCGTAGTATGGCTAAAATTCTAAAAAAGCAGATTTGAAGTTCAGGTATACCCTTCCTTTTCTTTTTCTACTTGCCGCCTTGTTGTTCGCAAGCTTCGCTGCGTTGGTGCAGGTGAGTGTGCAGCGCGATTTGCTGGAAGCCCCTGAAAGGCAAATGGCGCAGGAAGTGTCTGAACGCTTACAGCACAAGATCAGCCAGGCCGAATTGACCCTGACCCAAGTGGCC
The DNA here is from genome assembly GCF_017355955.1 of Sabulibacter ruber. Taxonomy (GTDB): domain Bacteria; phylum Bacteroidota; class Bacteroidia; order Cytophagales; family Hymenobacteraceae; genus Nibribacter; species Nibribacter ruber_A. The sequence goes on from NZ_JAFFID010000005.1 coordinate 444,732, forward strand.
CGAACATTACCGCCCGATTCTGCCTTCTTTTCCCAAACTCTGCCCAAAGTATACGTTCCTATTTTCCTGTACCAGGGGAGCAGGCTTCTCTTCTGGTCAGAACACTCCCTTCGGCCGGAGTTACATCCCCGGTACCTTACCAAGCGGTTGCAAATGGTGGAAAACCGATTTGGCCGTTTTCTGGTTCTCCGTCATAAACCTTCCAGGGAATACACCCTTCTGGCCGTTATACCGCTGGAAACCCGGTACGGAATCAGTAACACCTACCTGCGGAGTGGGCTTAACGCTGAGATCTTTGAAGATCATGCCGCTACCCTGCACCAGGAGCGGATTGCCGGAAGTATCCCTATCCTGGATAGCAAAGGGAATTACCTTTTCTCCTTGAGAGTGCTGGAACCAGGTGAGTGGTTGCACGCCGGTAAGTTCACCTTTGCCCTGTATGTGTTTTCCATTCTTGCCGCTTTGCTGTTCCTGGGGTCGCTTTACCAGCGGTTGAAAAGCGCTGGCTATAGGGTTATCGCTTTGTGGGTAGTGCTCGTAGGACTTCCGGTGTTGCGGTTAGTCATGCTGCTTTCGCAATTCCCGAACAATGTACAGGAGTTGGAGTTGTTCAGCCCCAGGGTGTATGCCTCCAGTTGGTGGTCGCCCTCTTTAGGAGATTTGCTGCTGAATGAAGCTTGTTTGCTGGTGATGGCCATGCTGGTCTACCGTTTTGCCAGGAAAATCCCTTTTTCGGCTCTTTTCCTGAAATCAGACCAAAAACAACTTTGGTACTGTCTGGCCATCGGGATTAGTATTACCATCATTATCATCAGTTGGTACGAAACCTACCGTAGCCTTTTTACCAACACCCAGCTGAACCTTGATATCACCCAGAACATTCAGATTGGGGTGGAGAAGTTGCTGCTGTACCTGGTAATGGTGCTGCATACACTTTCCCTGAGTTGGATTCTCAGGTTGTTGTTGGACTGGCTACCGTTCACTCCCAAAGGAAAACTGACCTTTGCCTACGTCTGGATCACGGTTCTGGTGATGGCCCTTTGCTGGGCCTTCTGGCGGGACGCACCCAGCGGGAACTGGATTGTGCTGTTTGCGGGTGCGGTTCTGGTTGGGTGGGAGCAACTGCACCGCAGAATAGGGCAGAAGGCCAGTGTTTATGCCAGTATTTTTCTGCTAAACACGGTAAGTGCCAGTTTAGGCGCGGCTGCCTTATATGATATCTACGCGGTACAATTGCGCACCGATAAACAAAGGGTAGCTACCCAGCTGCTCAAAAACCGCGATGATCTTACAGAGTACCTGTTAGCCCAAGCAGCCCAGGACATCAGCCAGGACCATCTGGTACAGCACGTACTGAATTCCCCGTGGGTGAACCTGAGAATGGTGGAGCAGAAAATCAGGCGGCATCACCTGCGCAACATCACCGAAAACTATTCAGTAGTGGTTCGGTTGTTTGATGTGAACGGCGAAAGCTTCCATTACCTGGATAGCTTAGAAAACCTGCAGACCTACGCCCAGGAGTGGGCTCCAAAAGCCAGAAGTACCAACCAGAAAGGTCAGTTGTTGGTGGGTTCTGAGACAGACCCCGGCCGGTTTACTTACCTGCAAGAGATTAAGGTGCCCGTAAGCTTTGAGCAATGGGCTACGGTGGTTCTGGAGGTAAGTCCTAAAATCACAGCTCCCAACAGCGTTTTACCTGAACTTCTGGTAGAGCGAACTGGTGCCCAGGTAAACACCATTCCGTCCAGTAGCTATGCTCTATGGAGAGAAGGCCGGTGGCTCAAGACCGAAGGGTATTTTGAATTCAGCCAACAGTTTCCCCCGCACCTGTTCAACGTGCCTTTGCTGTATACACAGGGGTTGACCATTGCCAATTACCACCACTTAGGGGCTAAATCTACAAACGGGACAGTAGCCTTGGTGAGTACGCCTTCTTACGGGGCTCGGTCCTGGCTTTCCAATTTCTCGTTCCTGTTTCTGCTGCATACCTTCTCGCTCTTCAGCTTATTGCTATTGGTGATGCTCTCCCGGGGGCAGCTCATAGAAACCATTACCTCCACCTTCAGCGCCAAAATCCAGCTTTTCCTCAATCTTGGAGTGTTGGTGCCTTTGGTGTTGGTAAGCATTACCATTGGTAGTCTGGTGACGAATTCTTACCGGCAGGATCTGGTGCGAGGCTACACTGAGCAGGGCGATTTTATCCGGCAAAGTATTTTAACCAGTAACTGGGGCACCAACCTTTTCAAAGGAAGGCCAGATTCGCTTACTCGTCGCATTAACCGGTTGGCCATGGTAGCGCAGGCCGAACTCAATATTTACAACGCCAACGGAGAGCTGCGTTTATCTAGCCAGCCCACTTTGTTTGAGGCCGGGGTATTGTCTACCAGATTGAACCCCGAGGCGTTTGGGGTTTTGAAAGAGCAAGGCCTGAACCGGATCTTACTCCAGGAAAAAGCCGGTTCCCTGCCTTACAGTACTATTTATGTTTCGCTGCGCGATAGCCCCACCGAAAGCCCCAAGGGGTATTTAGCCATTCCATTCTTTGATTCAGAAAAGGAGCTCAACACCAAGCTCATTCAGCTTATCACTACCATTCTCAACATTTTCACGGTGCTATTTTTGGTGTTCGTGCTCATGAGTTACATGGCTACCCGTGCTCTTACGGTGCCCCTCCAGTTATTGACCGAGCGCCTGAAAAGAACCTCTTTGACCGGAAGCAACGAGAAACTGGTGTACCAGTCACGCGATGAGATTGGCTTACTGGTGCATGAGTATAACCAGATGTTGCAGAAGCTGGAAGAAAGCAAGCAGGAACTGGCCCTGAAAGAAAAAGAAGCTGCCTGGAAGGAGATGGCCCGGCAGGTGGCCCACGAGATCAAGAACCCGCTTACACCCATGAAGCTGTCTTTGCAATATCTGCGCAAAGCCATGCAGGAAGGGCGCAGTAACCTGCAGGAGCTGGTGGAGAAAATCTCCAACACCATGATCACCCAGATTGATGTACTAAGCGACATTGCTACATCGTTCTCCAGTTTCACGGCCATGCCAGATCTGAAATTGGAAATTCTGGAGTTGAATAGCCTCATTCGCCGCTCCGCTGATTTGCACTTGAATCCGCAGCAGCACCGCGTGGAAGTAGAGTTGCCCGAGGAACCCGTGTACGTGAGCGCCGATGAGAACCAACTCATCAGAATCTTCAACAATCTTTTGTTGAATGCCCTGCAAGCGGTGCCTTCTTCCCGAACTCCCGAGATCAAAATTCGGTTGCAGCTAGTGGACCCTAAGTGGGCGCTGGTGCAGGTGCAAGACAACGGGTCTGGTATTCCGGCCGAGGTACAACCAAAGATTTTTATTCCGAATTTTAGTACAAAATATTCAGGGTCAGGCATTGGCTTAGCGGTGGTGAAGAAAGGAGTGGAGGCAATTGGCGGTTCCATATGGTTTGAGACGCAGGAAAACGTGGGCACCACGTTCTTCCTGAAATTGCCCGTGGTGCAGCCATGAGGCGCTGGAGCGTCATATTCTTTCTTGTGATCGCGGCGCTGTGGGCAAGCCCTTCTCAGGCGCAGGACCTTTCTAACCGCCGGTGCAAATGGGTGCAACTGGTGCCGGGTACCTTTAAGCTGGATTCGCTCACCGTTGCCGAAAACACCATCGAAATCCTGGACCGGCGGCAGCTCCGAACTCCGCTGAGTTTCCACTATGACCCGGTAACCAATCTGTTCCAGTTCATCGGGATAACGCAGCCAACACTTTCTCAGGCGCTTCGGCCAGACTCCATTGCACGCGATAGCTCAGGGGCGTTTTTCTCCCGTTTTCCCGAAAACAAACCCAAAACAGACTCGGTGCTGGTGTGTTACCGTGTGCTGCCGCTCAACGTGGCCGCGCCCAGTTTCAAGCGCGACATCCGCACCTGGGATTCTACGTCCTTTGAGCGTTCGTACGTATTCAACCCGCCGGCTCAACGGGAGGAGCTGTTCAAAACGCCGGGCCTGAACAAAACCGGGAGCATTTCCAGGGGAGTTTCGGTGGGGAATACCCAGAACGTATTCGTGAACTCGGCGCTGAATCTTCAGTTGGAGGGCAAACTCACGGATGAGATCAGCATCACGGCCTCCATCACCGACCAGAACATTCCGTTCCAGCCCGAGGGAAATACCCAGCAACTGCAGGAATTTGACCGGGTGTTCATCACGCTGCAACACCGCCTGTGGACCCTGACCGGCGGAGACGTGGTGCTGCGGAATCGGCCCACCTCGCATTTTCTTCGGTTCTACAAAAATGTGCAGGGCGGCGCGCTGGAGGTAAACCGCGGCAAACCCGGTTGGGAAAGCGCGACTACGGTGGCGGCCTCTGTGGCGAAGGGGAAATTCGCCTCAGAGAACATCACGCCCATTGAAAGTGTGCAGGGACCGTACCGTTTGCGCGGACCCAACGGCGAGCGCTTCATCATTGTGCTGGCCAATTCAGAGCGCGTGTACCTGGACGGAAAGCTGCTCACCCGCGGCTTTGACTACGACTACGTCATTGACTATAACCAGGCCGAGATCACCTTCACGCCCAAGTGGATCATTACCCGCAACTCGCGCATCAGGGTAGATTTTGAGTATTCAGACCTGAACTATACCCGCAGCGTAGTGCACGCCAGCCATTACCAGAAAATGGGCAAGTTCAACGTGTACGGCAACTTCTACAACGAAGCCGATAACCCCAACAGCCCGCTTACCCTCAACCTGAGCAACGACGAAAAACGCCTCCTTTCACAGATTGGCGACCGGCAGGATCTGGCCGTGGTACCTAGTCAGGACTCCGTGCGGTTTGACCGGAACCAGGTGCTGTACCTGAAAAAGGACACGGTTACGGCCAGCGGCACCTACACCATCTACCAGTACTCCACCGATTCTACCCTAGCCTACTATGCCGTAAGTTTCACTGAGGTGAGTACCGGCGGGAACTACGTGCTGCAGAATAATACCGTAAACGGCCGGGTTTTCCAGTGGGTGGAACCGGTGAACGGGGTGCCCCAGGGCCGCTATGAGCCCGTTCGCATTCTGCCCACTCCCATGCAAAAGCAGATGATGACCTTGGGCGGGATCTGGTCTATTGACGAGAAATCCAGCGTTTTCCTGGAAGTGGCCGGTTCTAAAAACGACCTGAACCGCTACTCCAACCTTGATTCCCAGGATGACCAAGGCAAAGCCATCAGGGTTGGTTATCAGCTGAGCGACCGAAACGTCAAGTTTCTGGGGAATTACAAACTCCGGAGCGCCATGACCTACGAGTACACCGATCCAAACTTCGTGCCCATAGACCGCTACCGCGATATTGAGTTTGACCGTGACTGGAGCAATGTAACCAATACTACTTCGGCCAGGCAGACCCGCATTGAAGACCATATTTTCACATTCACGGTGGGTGGGGTGAAAGACGCGCTGCATTTCATGAACTACCGCATCAGCCGTAGGTACCGGCCAACGGAGGTAAACGGAACGCAGCATTACCTGGAAATGGCGCAGGAATTCAAAGGCCTGGAGCTGCGCGGGAACCTCTTTCTGCTCAACAACGAGCAAGTAGAGAGCACCTCAGAATGGGTACGCGGCGAAGTTGGCGTTCAGTACCGCACCAAGTACTTTACGCCTGGGTACGTGTACCGCTTCGATAAAAACCGGATCACTTCCAAACAGAACGAAGCCCTGTTGGGCTCGGCCAATTACTTTGATGATCACCTGTTCTACGTGGAGAGCCGCGACACCGCTAATTTCAAGTACCGCGTAGAATACAGCCGCCGCGTGGATTTCAGGCCCGAAAACGGAGAACTGGGCAATAAACAGACGGCCAACACTTTCAACTTCAGCACCAGCACGGTCATCAAGCAGAACCACCAGATTTCTGCGTTGATCACCCTGCGCAAAATTCAGGCGCGGGATAGTTTAGGCGAAACCACCGTGCTTTCAAAAATCAACTGGACCGGCGATTTCCTGAACCGGCATCTGCGCTCAGAATTGACGTACGCCATTGGCACTGGCCGGGAACTGAAACGCGAATACCAGTTTGTGGAGACTATTCCGGGGCAGGGTACGCACTTTTTTGAGGATTTGAATGATGACGGCCGCCAGGATTTAAACGAGTTCTTTGAATCGCAGCCCACTGATCCGCCGTACCGCCGCAACTACATTAAGCTGTTCATCCCCACCGATGAATACGTGATTGCCTACGTCAACAACTTCACGTATCGGCTCAACAGCAGCCTGCCCCGGGAGTGGCAGAACTCTGAGATTAAGTGGAAGCGGATCATGGCCAAGTTTTCGGCCTTATCTTTTGTGACCGTTGACAAGCGCACCACCGATGATAACCTGCGTAACCGTTTCAATCCGTTTAGTTTGAACTTTGAGGATTCCAGCTTATTGTCGCTCACACGCTCTTACCGGAACACGCTGTACTTCAACCGCAGTAATCCTAAATACGGGGTGGAGTGGACATTCCAGCAGGGTTTGCAGAAAACGCTGCTCACCAACGGCACCGATGTCAGGAACAATACCAGCCAGCAGGTGTTGGTGCGGGTGAACCTCACCGAGGTTTTCTCCAGCCGTCTGAACGTGACGCGCTCCAAGCGGGAAAGCGCCTCTAATTATCTGACCACCAAAAACTTTCTGATTCGTTCCTGGGAAGCCATGCCCGAGTTGTCTTACCAACCCAACCAAACCATCCGGTTTACCGGCAGCTACCAGTGGATGAACAAAGACAATGAGTTAGGCGATCAGGAACAGGCCCAATTTCATGAATTGGGCACAGAAACGCGCATCAGCCAGGTGGGCAAACGTACCGTGACCGGCATTGTAAAGTACATCAACATTAAATACACTGGGTTAGACACTTCGCCGGTGGCCTTTGAAATGCTGAATGGCTTCAGACCCGGCAACAACCTCACCTGGAACTTGGCCCTGCAACAACGCCTCAGCAGCGGCCTCAACATCACCCTGGACTACGACGGCCGCAAACCCCAGGGAATCCGCACCATCCACACCGGCCGCATGCAGGTATCGGTGCTGTTTTAATGAGTGAATGAGTGATTGAGAGAATGAGAGAGTGAGAGATTGAGTGAATGAGTGAAGTGGGAATGTTTTGGAGCTGTTTTCAGGAGAGAAGCCTAAAACGGGAAATAACCCTTTTTTCTGTTCTTCACTAAAAGTCCATTTTATCAATTCAAAAACATTCACTCACTCATTCACTCATTCACTCATTCTCAAGTAGTAGTGTAGTGCCGCCGGAGCCAGGCGCTGATGCCGCTGAGGCCGGGGAAGAGGACGCGCTCGGTGATGTTGGCCTGGTCTAGTTTATCTCTGATCTCCCATTTAAGTTTGGCCGGAATGATCAGGCGGTAATAGAGTTCAGGATGCTGGGTAAGCCAATCGCAAAGGGTGGCATCTGGCGTTGACATCATGGAAAAAAGCGCATACTGGTGCACAATGCGTTCATCCAGGGAAGGTGGCTCCAGGAACATGACAAAGGGTTTTTCCTGAAATTCACCCAGGCTGGAAAGCGAAGAGGCTACTGGCTCCAGCACTTCGGCGGTAAACACGTTGGAGCCTTCGTCCCGAATAGCTTTTTGCAGTTTCTCTGGCAGGTGCTCAGTAGACTTCACGTAATTTACACACCAGATCACGCCATCTGTGTGGAAGTTGTTCAGGTCTGCCGTGGCAAAATGCAGGGCAACGTAAGGCGAGTAGGTCCAGTCCAGCAAGCGGGTGGGCAGGCCATGGTGCTGGGCAACGGCAAGCCAGTTCCAGATAGAATCACCGGCTTGGGTGTTGCCGCGGGCATATTTCCGGAAGTTCCGCAGCAAATGCGGTTCCAGCTTTTGGTAATTCCCGCCAATGCGCATAAGGCTGGTCTTAAGGTTATAGCCTTTGTTCCATAACCCGCGGTAGACATAAGGAGACCGGTATCTGTTTAGTTTTTCATCCCAGGAATCCCGGAAAAGCTCTCGCTGCAGTTCTTCCCAGGTTTCTACTCTTTGATCATTGAGCATGGTCAAAGAATCGGAGGAAATAGGGGCTTCTGAACTCATGTCGTTATCTACGAAGGAGAAGGGCATAGGTGTGCTGGGCTATTACAGATTAAGGGTTAGTTCACAGGTTAGGGTATTAATACGAAAATTACCCCGGCCTGAGTTTAGAAGGAATATGCAGGCCAGGCAACGCTGTTTCTGAGCTGTTTTGGCTAGAATCGCCTGAAAACAGAAACGCCGACTTTTCTGCCGGCGTTTCTGTTTCTCTTAATAGTAAGCTCCTGTAGCTAGATAGTTCTGCACGTAATCTGTGATGCCTTCTTCCAGGGTGTGGAAGGGTTTGTCATAGCCAATCCTGCGCAGCTTGGCCATGTTGGCCTGGGTAAAGTATTGGTACTTGTCCCGGATGTCCTCGGGAGTATCTCTGAAATCAATGTTGATGTCCTGACCCATGGCAGTGAAGGTATTGAACGCCAGGTCCAGGAAGGTGCGGGCCTGTCCGCTGCCCAGGTTGTAGATACCCGAGTTTTTGCGGTGGTGCATCAGCCAGTACATCACTTCCACCACATCTTTCACATACACAAAGTCGCGCATCTGCTTGCCGTCTTCATAGTCTGGGTTGTGCGAGCGAAACAAGGTCAGGCGGCCGGTATCTTTAATGGAGTTGAACGCGTGCATCACCACAGAGGCCATTCTGCTTTTGTGGTACTCATTGGGGCCGTACACGTTGAAGAACTTGAGGCCTACCCAAAAGAACGGTTTCGCGGTTTGGGCCAGAGCCCATTTATCAAATTCGTTTTTAGACTCGCCGTAGGCGTTCAGCGGGCGCAGCAGATGAATGAGCGATTCGTCATCATCATAGCCCAGCGTGCCGGAACCGTAGGTGGCCGCTGACGAAGCGTACACCAGCGGAATCTGGTACTCGCAGCAGGCGTTCCACATCTTTTTGGAGTAGTCCAGGTTAAGAAGGTCCAGAACTTCCCAGTTGGTTTCGGTGGTATCGGTGCGGGCACCCAGGTGGAAAATGAATTCCACTTCCTCGTAGTTCTGGTCCAGCCACGTGAAAAAGTCATGGCGGTCTACAAACTCTTTTATTTTCTTGCCCTCAATGTTTGGCAGTTTCTTGGCCACGGAAAAGTTATCAACCACCACTATGTCATTGAAATTAGCGGCATTGAGTCGGGAAACAAGGCAACTGGCAATAAAACCGGCTGCTCCAGTGACTACTATCATGGAAATAAAGTTTGGTTCTGTGCTAAGCGTCTCAAAGGTACGAAAGTTTTGTTCAGACGGCTTCGCCGATGTTCAGGCAACCAAAAGACCCGCTTCCGTTTCAACCCTGTTTTCTGGCTTTCTGCCTTAAAACAGAAATTCATCCTGATTCAGTAGTCTGAATATGCCTTGGTTTCCCGAAAACAAACCGAAACCCACCAGAAGAGGAGACGCAGAAGTTTTGCTACGCACAAATGCTGTATCTTTGGCTTACTCTATATTTATGTCTTTCACTGTGAACTCTACTGGCACGCTGTCTTTTGCAAAAGCGTTTCTGCTGCTGCTTGGCCTTTCTAGCCTCCTGTCTTTTTCTGCCTGTGATTCTAACCGCGAAACTGCTCCCGCTACCGCAAAGGAAGCCTTCCACACCGTTACCGATGATTTGGGCCGGAAAGTGAAGTTGCCCGTGCACCCCAAGCGGATAATGGGCCTGGATGCCGCTATGACCGAAATGCTCTACGCCGTGGCAGATACCGCCACCATTGTGGGCCGCACCCAGAATTGTGATTACCCCAAAGCCGTGCTTTCTAAACCGGTGGTGAACAATTATCCCATGGATTACGAGCGCCTGCTTTCCTTGAAACCCGATGCCGTTTTTGCCACCGAAGGAATCATCTCCGCCGAAGTAGCCGCCCAGGTGCAGAAGATGGGCATACCGGTATATTTCCAGGCCTATGACAGCGTGTCTGATGTGCTGCGGGGGCTCCATGATTTGGGCCGATTATTGAAAAGAGGCAGAGAATCGTTGACCGTCATTGATACGCTGCAGCGTAAACTCAGAAGCTTCTCCGCAGATACCACACAGGCTCAGCAGAAACCTAAGGTATTAGCCATCATCTGGAAAGATCCCATTTACGTGTTCGGCCGCAACACCATTTTCACCGATAAGCTCCGCTACATTGGCGCAGACAACGCCGTACCCGAGGTCTTTGCCCAACAATCGCCGGCCCTCACCCGGGAATATATTCTCAAGATGAACCCAGACGTGATTATTGGCGGAAGTTTTGAGGAGTATGAGAAATCGTTTTTTACATTATATCCTGAACTTCGCCGGATCAATGCCTATAAAAACAAACGCATTTACCCCGTTACCGATGATCTGATGTCACGACCTAGTCCGCGTGTGGTAGAAAGCATTGCTGAACTTAAATCGGCAATCTGGTGAGCAGGGCCCTGGCATTACTTACTGTTTTATTGCTGCTGCTGGGCGTTACCACGTTCCTGGCATTGCGGGTAGGGAGTATTGACACCTCTTACGCCACTATTTGGCAATCCTTCACCAACTATGACCCCGCCGATGCCGCCCACTACAGCATCATCCAACTTAGGTTACCCCGTCTGCTGTTGGCTTTCCTGACGGGGGCTTCGCTGGCTTTCTCGGGGTATTTGATGCAAGCCCTCGTCAATAACGCCCTCGCCGATCCTTACCTGCTGGGCACGGCCTCTGGCGCGTCTTTGGGAGCCTCGTTCAGTTTCTTCCTGTTCGCCGATCTCACTTTCATGGGCCTGTACCTGCCACCTTTTTTCGCCTTAGCCGGTTCATTTCTGGTGACCTTGGTAGTGGTGGTGCTGGGCTCTAAACGAGGGCAGTTGGTCCCCAGTCAGATGTTGTTGGTAGGAGTGGCGCTCAGCTCTTTATTGACGGCCCTGGTGAGCCTGATCATGTTTCTGTCAGAATCAGAAAGCCAGCTGAAATCAGTGGTATTCTGGAGCATGGGCGGATTTGAGAAAGCCGATTGGAGCAATCTGGGGTATCCGGCAACGGCCCTTGCCGCCGGGCTTTTCCTTTTCTTCTTTTTGCAGCGCCACTTAAGCGTTCTTTTGCTGGGAGCAGACAGAGCCGAGACCCTGGGAGTAGATGTAAGGCAAATCAGGTGGGTAATGTTGATTGCCGTTTCGGTGGTGACAGGCTTTGCCGTGGCATTTTCCGGGCCAGTGGGGTTTGTAGGGCTTATGGTGCCGCATGTCACCCGGGCTTTGCTGGGAACCACCAACCGGTTCAATTTAATTGTCTGTGCCCTCACCGGCGGGTTGTTTCTGGTGCTTTGTGATTTGATTTCCAGAATGATTTACCCACCGGCCGGTATGCCCGTGGGTATTATTACTTCGTTCTTTGGTGTACCTTTCTTCGTATATTTGCTGCGTAGAAAGAATTACCGATTCAGTTAATGGTATACGTAAGCAGATTAGAGCATTTCAACGCGGCACACAAGCTGCATAATCCCAATTGGTCGCTGGCTAAAAACAAAGAAGTGTTTGGCCCCTGCGCCAACACCAATTGGCACGGGCATAACTATGAACTGATTGTAACGGTGAAAGGGAAGCCAGATCCTGAGACAGGATTCGTGATTGATTTAAAGAAACTGAGTACCCTCATTAGGGAGAATATCATCAAGAAAGTTGACCACAAGAACCTCAACCTGGATGTGCCTTTCATGGAAGGCAAACTGGCCAGCACAGAGAATCTGGTGATTGAGTTCTGGAACATCCTGCAACCCCTCATTCCTCGTATATCCTCCACAGCGCAATTGCACAGCTTAAAGCTGTATGAGACCCCTCGTAACTTTGTGGAATATTTTGGCGAATAGACGCTTATTCAGAACTTAATCCCAGAAGAAACAAGGCTAGGTAGAATATCTAAGTAAAACAATATCAATTAATTGGGCTTGTTTGGCATGTCCTTTGCGCTAAGAGCCAGAATTGATTTTTATTGTTTCAGCCCTGTTACTGTTCAGACCATTTTAGATGAAATATTACATTATTGCCGGAGAACGCTCTGGAGACCTGCACGCCTCTAATCTGATCAAGCAACTGCACCAGCAAGATCCTGAAGCGCACATTCGCTGCTGGGGCGGTGACATGATGGAAGCGGCAGGTGCTGAATTGGTGAAGCATTACCAGGAGATGGCCTTCATGGGCTTTCTAGAAGCAGCCAAGAACCTGTTCAAGATCAAGCGTTTCCTGAAAGAATGCCAGCAGGATCTCTTGAGCTATAAACCAGATGTGGTGATTCTGGTGGATTACGCCGGGTTTAATATGCGCATTGCTCACTTCGCCAAAGAGCATGGTCTGAAAGTTTTCTATTACATCTCTCCTAAGATCTGGGCCTGGAACCAGGGCCGGGTGCACAAGATCAAACAGCTGGTAGACAAAATGTTTGTCATCATGCCTTTTGAGAAAGATTTCTACCAGAAGTTTGATTACAAAACCGATTACGTGGGCAATCCGGTGTCTGACGCCGTGGCAGCACACCAGGTGAACGCTAATTTCCGGAAAGACAACGACCTGGATGACCGGCCCATTATTGCCGTATTACCGGGCAGCCGGCAGCAGGAAATAGAGAACATTCTCTACATCATGCTTAGTATTCTGCCTCCTTTTCAGGATTACCAGTTTGTGGTGGCGGCCGTGAGCAATTTCTCCCGTGAGTACTACGAGCATTTCAACCGCAAGCCGTTCATCAAGATCGTTTATGATCAGACCTATGATATCCTGGCGCACGCCCAGGCGGCATTGGTGACTTCCGGCACTGCTACTTTGGAAACAGCCATGTTCAACGTGCCGCAGGTGGTTTGCTACCGGACCAGCGCCGTCTCTTACTGGATTGGCCGCGCAGTGATTAAAGTTCCGTTTATCTCCCTGGTGAACCTTATTGCCGGGCGTAAGGTAGTCCCTGAACTGATCCAGGGCGATATGAACGCGCAGAACTTGGTACGTGAGCTGAAAAACATCTTGAACAACCCAGAAGGCAGGGCCGCTCAGTTAGACGGTTACGAGCGCGTGCGCAGCCTGATTGGGGACTTCAATACCTCTGAGACTGCCGCCAAACTGATGGTGCAGTACCTGCGGGAAGACAAAGCGGCACAAGGAGTGGGCAAATCTTTGAAAGGAGCTTTTTAGGGCTGTTTTCCCAAAAACTCGTCTAAAACACAAGATACATAAAGCAGAAGGCCTCCCTTACTCTGAGTAGGGGAGGCCTTCTGCTTTTATGTGCTTGCCGTTAGGCTACTTTCAGTTTCTTGAAGGAAGATTTCTCAAATTTCTCCCGGGCGTAGTCAAGGGTAATTACCAGATCACTGGTGCCTTCCTGCTCGTCTGACGGAAGGTCAAACATGGCATCGGTCATGATGCCTTCGCAGATAGAACGCAAACCGCGGGCACCTAATTTATATTCAGAGGCTTTCTCTACAATGTACTCCAGAGTCTCGTCTGGGAACTCCAGGTTGATGTTCTCCATCTCAAACAGCCGCTTGTACTGTTTCACCAGGGAGTTTTTAGGCTCGGTGAGGATGAGGCGCAGGGTTTCTTTATCCAGCGGGTTCAGGTGCGTTACTACCGGCAGGCGGCCGATTAGCTCAGGAATCAATCCGAAAGATTTCAGGTCCTGGGAAGTGATGTAGCGCAGGAAGTTCTCAGTATCCAGGTTTTCTTCCAGGTTTGTAGAAGAGAACCCGATGGGTTTGGTATTGAGGCGGCTCTTGATGATTCTGTCAATACCTACAAAGGCGCCACCGCAGATGAAAAGAATATTCTCAGTGTTCACGGAGATCATTTTCTGCTCTGGGTGCTTGCGTCCGCCTTGTGGTGGAACGTTCACAGAAGTGCCTTCCAGCAGTTTCAATAACGCCTGCTGTACGCCTTCGCCGCTCACGTCACGTGTAATAGAGGGGTTATCGCTCTTGCGGGCAATCTTGTCAATCTCGTCAATATACACGATACCACGCTCAGCGGCTTCCACGTTGTAGTCGGCGGCTTGCAGAAGGCGGGTCAGGATGCTTTCCACGTCTTCGCCCACGTAACCGGCTTCGGTCAGTACGGTAGCATCGGCAATACAAAACGGAACCTGCAGAATGCCGGCGAGCATACGAGCCAGGAAGGTTTTACCGGTTCCGGTCTCGCCCACCATAATGATGTTGGATTTCTCAATCACCACATCATCGGTTTTAGGTTTCTGCATAAGGCGCTTGTAGTGGTTATACACCGCTACAGACATCACTTTCTTCGCTTCGTCCTGGCCCACTACGAACTGATCAAGATACGTCTTCATTTCACGAGGCTTGATCAGGTTGAACTTGGGCGCGCGATTGGTAGCACGTAGCCTATTCTCCTCATTCAAAATCTGCTGGGCTTGTCCAATGCAACGCTCACAGATATGCGCATTGATGCCTGAGATCATCACAGACACCTCTTTCTTATTTTTTCCGCAAAAGGAGCACGTAATTTCTGCCATAAAACCGGGAGTGGGATGTACTTTCTGGCCCCTGATGCGGGGCCGCTACGACAAAGGTACAAAATTGGTTAAGCATAACGCCAAAATATTTATCTACACTTCATCCACATACTGCCTCAAACTGGTTGTCTACTAGTAATTTATAAAATATAGCATATGTTGTATCTGATTGAGGAAGAATATGCTGTATGATCATTTGAGGGCAGGGGAGGCCTCTATTTTTCTAACGGCTACCTCAAAAAAAATTATACAAACAAAAAGGCCCGCTGTGTAGCGGGCCTTTTCTATCAGAGAATCTGAGGTTATTACGCTTTATGACGGGTTAATACCTCATCAATCAGGCCATATTCTTTGGCTTCCTGCGCAATCATCCAGTAGTCACGATCGCTGTCTTTGTCTACTTGCTCAATTGGCTTACCGCTGTGGGTGGAGATGATCTCATACAGCTCTTTTTTCAGCTTCAGGATCTCACGCGCGGTGATCTCAATGTCAGAAGCCTGGCCTTGGGTACCACCCATTGGCTGGTGAATCATTACGCGGGCGTGTGGTAGGGCAGAGCGCTTGTCTTTGGCACCACCGCACAGCAACACAGCTCCCATAGAAGCGGCCAGACCAGTACAGATAGTAGCCACGTCTGGTTGCACGTACTGCATGGTGTCATAGATTCCTAAACCGGCGTACACAGAACCTCCTGGGCTGTTGATGTACAACAGGATATCCTTTTTGGAATCGGCGCTCTCCAGGAACAGCAGCTGGGCTGTGATGATGTTGGCGATATAGTCATCTACCTGCGTTCCCAGGAAAATGATGCGGTCTACCATCAGGCGGGAGAACACGTCAATCTCACGGAAATTGGTTGGACGTTCCTCAATTACGGAACGGGTCATGCTGGTAGGCTGCAGACGCGCAGTGCTTTCAATGTGGGTTAGGTATTGGTCAACGCCCAGGCCACTCATGCCTAAGCCTTTCACGGCAAATTTTCTGAATTCTTCTTTATTATACATAAGGGTTCTGTTTATAGCCTTAACTTAAAAAGAAACGAGTAGGTTACAAGGTTAACAAAACAGGAAACCGGAGTTTTTCTGTTCTGGGGTTGTTTTCCCAAAATCAGGCCAAAAACGGTTTTTAGTTTTTTCCTGTCATAATGGCCGATAACGGTGCACGAGGCGTTCTCTCTACTTCTCAGAAATCTTGCCCGGGGAGGGCCAATGTGAGCCGTCTATGTAGTAGTATCAGGTAGCAAGTATCTGGTATCAAGACGGATGATCTTCCAGGAAGAATCATCGCCCATTCAATCTTCAACTCCTTACCAAGCCGTCTTGTGACCAGACACGTGCTACCTGATACTGCCTGTAAACGAAAAAGTCCTTAACGTAGGGTAAGGACTTTTTCGTTACGTAAAGTATGATACCGATTATGCTCCTACTAGGTTGCGGAATTCTTCGGCGGTTACTTCTTTTTCAGTGATGGTGATCTTGTCTTTCAGGAACTCCAGCACACGCTCAGCTACCAACGCCTCGTACTCGTTCACGAAGTTACGGCCGTTGTTTTGCTTTAAGTGGTTGTCCAGGAAGTTGTTGAAAGTCTCTTCCATTTCTTCCGGTACCTCTGGCATGTTGAACTGAGCCATCATTTTCTGACGGGCACTGTTCACTACATCTTCGTTCTTGATTTTGATGTCGTTCTCTTCCACCACTTTGTTGCGGATCATAGACCACTTCAGTTCTTTCACATACTGGTCATAGAACTCATCAATCTGCTCTGGCGTGATTTTACCTTCGTTGGTAACGGCTAACCAGCGCTTGAAGAATTCATTAGGGATTTCAATAGAGGCGGTGTCTACCAGTTGGTCAATGATGGCACGGTCCAGTTGGTTCTCGGCCTCACGCTCATAGTTCTCTGTGATCACCTCACGAACTTTAGCGTCAAATTCTTCCTGGGTAGTAACGTTGCCCTGTCCGAAGATTTTGTCAAAGAACTCCTGGTTCAGCTCGGCTTTCTCAGTACGGTTGATTTTCTCTACCGTGAATTCAAAAGTACCGTTCAGGCCAGCAGTTACGTCTTTGCTCAGACCGGTTACGTGTGCCAGGGCAGCGTTGTCATCACCAAACGCTTCGCGCAGGTCAAAGGTGATGGTATCGCCAGGTTTCACGCCTACAAACTTCTCAACGCCCGCTACCACTTTGTTCAAAGGGATAAGGGTTTTGGTGTTGAAGTCACCGCCTTCAGTTTGCTTCAGCTCGCCGTACAGATAATCAGTGGCTTCAGAAACCTCTGGGTTGGTGGTTTGGCCAAACTGGTTCTGCATCTGCTCGTAGGCTTCGTCAAGAGTGGTTTGGTCAACTTCAATTTTGTATCGGTCAACAGAGATCTGGTCTAAAGGAAGCTCAAACTCTGGCAACAGACCTACTGAGTAGCTGAATTCAAACTCTTTCTGAGTATCCCAGTCAATAGCGTTCTCATCCTGACGGTCCGGAAGCGGCTCGCCTAAGATGCGCAGTTTGTTGTCTTTGATGTAGTTGTTTACAGACTCTTGCAGAATCTGGTTGATGGAGTCTACCAGAATGCCTTTGCCGTACATTTTGCGGATCAAACCAGCCGGAACCTTTCCGGGGCGGAAACCTTTAATGTTGGCTTTCTTGCTGTATTCTTTGATTTGCTCGTCTACGCGGGCAGCATAGTCAGCCTCTTGCAGGCTCACTTTCAGGCTGGCATTCTGGCCATCGGTTTGATTCAGGGTGATATTCAAGGCTATCAGTTATTAAGTTATGCAACGGTTATTAACTGAAAAACCCTCAACCCCGGTTGGGATTGAGGGTTTTTCTTTGTGCGGATGGAGGGACTCGAACCCCCATGCCTCGCAGCGCTAGATCCTAAGTCTAGTGCGTCTACCAATTTCGCCACATCCGCGTTGCTGTGTTTCGTAATGGTGCTGCAAATGTAGCAAAGTCTTTTTTGATAATGCAACTCTCTTTCGTTTTTTTTGTTGAAATTTATAAAAAACATTTCGGAATCGCTTTTGCCTAGGTTTAAAGCAGATTTTGATGTACCTACCCGTATGATTGATCACGAAGCAGAACGGAAAGAAATCCTGCGTCATTATAGAAAGTTGTTGCGTCATGCCAAACCTTTTCTCAAGGACAATGACGCTAAGATTATCAAGAAGGCCTTTAATACCTCTTTGGAGGCCCATAAAGACATGCGCCGGAAATCTGGCGAGCCTTACATTTTACACCCCTTGGCGGTAGCCCAGATTGCGGTGGAGGAAATCGGTTTGGGTACCACTTCTATTGTTGCGGCCCTGCTGCACGATGTAGTGGAAGACACTGACCTGGAGATTGCCGACATTGAGCGGGACTTCGGGCCCCGGGTTGCCAAGATCATTGAAGGCCTTACCAAGATATCCGGGGTATTTGAGTACGGAACCTCGCAGCAAGCCGAGAACTTCCGGAAGATGTTGCTCACGCTCTCAGATGATGTGCGGGTAATCCTCATCAAACTGGCCGATCGTCTGCACAACATGCGTACGCTGGGCAGCATGGCCCGTGACAAGCAGTTGAAGATAGCCTCAGAGACCATGTACCTGTACGCCCCGCTGGCGCACCGGCTGGGTTTGTACGCCATCAAGTCTGAGCTGGAAGACCTGCACCTGAAGTACACCGATACGGAGACCTATAAATTCATCTCCAACAAGATCAGGCAGACCAAGGCGGCCCGTAACAAGTTCATCGCTGATTTTATTGGCCCTATCAAGGAAGAACTGCACCGGCAAGGCTTCAAAGATTTTGAGGTGAAGGGTAGACCCAAATCTATCTACTCCATCCTCAAAAAGATGAAGAAGCAGAACGTCACCTTTGAGGAGATCTATGACCTGTTCGCTATCAGGATTATCCTCAACGTGCCGTATGAGCAGGAGAAACCAGCCTGTTGGCGGGTGTATTCCATTGTCACGGACTTCTACCAGCCTAACCCAGACCGCCTGCGGGACTGGATTAGTACACCCAAGGCCAATGGCTATGAGGCGCTGCATACCACCGTGATGAGCAAGGCCGGCCAATGGGTGGAAGTGCAGATCAGGACCAAGCGCATGGATGACATTGCCGAGCGCGGTTATGCTGCCCACTGGAAATACAAAACCGGCAGCACCGGTCCGTCTGAGTCTGGTCTGGATAACTGGATCAACAAGGTGCGCGATATGCTGGATGTGAACAACACCAACGCCATTGAGTTCCTGGATGAGTTCCGTACCAACCTGTTTGTGGAAGAGGTCTATGTCTTTACGCCCAAAGGTGAATTGATCATTTTGCCAGACAGAGCTACGGCCCTGGACTTCGCGTTCGAGATACACACCCACATTGGCTACCAAAGCTTAGGAGCCAAGGTGAACCAGAAATTGGTTCCGCTCAGTTACCGCTTGCACAACGGTGACCAGGTGGAAATTCTCACTTCCCAAAAGCAGAAGCCAACCGGCGAGTGGCTCAAGTTTGTGACCACGTCTAAAGCCAGATCCAAGATCAAGGAGTTTTTGCGGGAAGAGCGGAAAGGCAAAGCCGAGGAAGGAAAGCTGCAGGTAGAAGAGCGTCTCCGCCAGTTGGGTATTGAGCCTTCGCCGGCAAACCTGAACCGGTTGGCTGCTTACTTCAATACGCCGTCGCAGCAGGATCTATATTACCGGGTGGCCGTAAACCTGATTGACCTGAAAGAGATCAAAGACTACATCTTCAATCCGCAGAGCGAAAAGTACAGGCCAGCGTCTTTGCTGGAGGGCTCTACTTTTGACAAGGAGGTAGAAAAAATCCGGGGAGTCAATTCCCAGTTGTTGGTAATGGGCGGTAGTACAGACAAGATTGACTATGAACTGGCCAACTGCTGTAATCCCATTCCTGGCGATGATGTATTCGGGTTCCAGACCGTGGATCATGGAATCACCATTCACCGGACTACCTGCCCTAAAGCCGTTGAGTTGATGTCTAACTACGGGCATCGGATTGTAAAAGCCAAATGGACCGGGCAGCAGGAGCTTTCCTTCTTGGCTGGGGTTACCATCAAAGGTACTGATAGGGTAGGCTTGGTGAATGACGTAACCAAAGTGATTTCCAATTCCCTTAAGGTTAACATGCGGTCCATCACCGTTGATTCACACGATGGCGTGTTTGAGGGCCGCCTCATGGTGTTCGTGAACGATACAGCCCAATTAGAGAAACTGATTCAGAAACTGTTGAAGGTGAATGGCGTGTTGAGCGTTGATCGGTTTGATTCTTAAACCTCTCTGCTACTTATTTAAAATCAGAAAGCCCGGTTTTTAGCCGGGCTTTCTGATTTTATTCTTAATGGATGAGTGATCAAATTACAGCTTCTCCTGTTTTAAGCCTCTTTTTCTGAAAGTAGCTCTGAATCAATTTGGCAGAAGAAGCGATGGATTTTGCAGCTTAGAATTTATAGTTAAGACCCAGGGTGATGTGAGCCATCGGGCCGGTTTCCAGTTCCAGGTGGGCACCTACGCTTTCAGTGAAGAAGTAGCGGGCACCAACCAAAGCACCTACTTTTACCTCGCCTTCGCTTTCGTCATAATCATCGTAGAAGGAATCCTCACCGTAGCTGAACTTAGCTCTGGCGTAGCCCAGGGTTACACCAGCGTAGGTATCCAATTTATCGTTTTGGGCCAGGTTGTAGTGATAGGCTCCTTTGGCAGCAATGTACATAGCCGAGATTTTGTAATCATCGTCCCACTTTAGGTGTGAGTAAGAGAACACACCACCTACGCCAATTGTACCAGGACCTGCGGCCACATTCAAGCCTCTTTCATAGGAAAGGGTCAATGGTTTCAGCACCTTGGCGCCGCGGGTTGAATAATCCAGGTTGTCTACAATCCCAAAACCCAAGCTAATTACATTGGTGCCGCCTTCAAACGCAGCGGATGTTTGTCTTCTAGGGGCTTTTGCTGCTCTTTCTGGCGCTGCGGTTGGCTCAGAAACTGGTGCTGCGGCTTGAACCGGCGCTGCCGCAATAGTAGCCTGCGGAGTGGCTTTTTTCTGTGTGGAGGCGGTACCCGCTGGTTTGGCAGTGGTTCTAACCGGGGTTTTCGCTTTCGCCTGAGTTGAAGTAGCAGGCTTGGCCTTGGCTACGCTGGCAGTTGTTGTAGAAGTTGTTTTCGACTTTGTTGTTGTAGCCGTAGGGGTTTTTGCTTTGGTTTGCGCAGATACTGCCAAAGATGACATGGCAACCATAGTGGTTAAAGTAAGCACGCGCATGCCCTTGATAAGGGTTGACTTTTTCATAATTGTAATCGCTCTTAAGGGGTTGTTTTTGATTAAGGTGGAATAGCATACCCACCCGGAGCATCTCAGTCGTTTAGTAGACTTGCTCCCTGGCAGGCAGAATTCGCGAATGTTTGAAAGGCCTTTCTGAACTATTCTTTTATCTGCATTCCTGTTCATTAGACAGGTTTCCTCATACCTACCCCTACGGACTGGTGTTTTTTTTATAAAAAATTGCAGGTACTTGCTTGTAAGCATCTGTTATCAATGTATTTCTGCCTTAGAACCCCAAGTTGAGTGTACTACCAGGCATAGACTGGCTTTGCGTTTTTAAGGTGTTTTGGGCAAAACAGGAGTTAATTAGAGGGAAGATAAAATGCCCTGATGGGCGCGCAAGTTTTCCAAGCTACCTTTAACCCATGGCTCCTTATGGATTGGCCTTGTGTTTCCTGGAGTTTGATTAGATACTTATATAATTGAAGATTAGAATCAATGTTGAATTCAAGGATACAGTCACTTACAGTTTGTTCTCCAGAGGAAGACTTTTGATGGTAAATGAATTAGTGAACTCTTATCCATTTGTTAAGAGTTTTAGCATTACAGTTTAAAACTGTTAAGTTTGCAGCAGAAGAAGGCGTATGGCACTAGATGAAGTAAGATTTCAGGAGGTGAAAAAGATTTTCACTGCCTATTTAGAAAGTAAGGGGCTCCGGAAAACCCCGGAACGCTATGCTATCTTAGAAGAGATATACTCCCGCAACGGTCACTTTGATGTGGAGTCGCTGTACATCAGCATGAAAAACAAAAACTATCAGGTGAGCCGGGCTACTGTATACAACACCCTTGATTTGCTGGTAGAGAATGATCTTGTCAGCAAGCACCAGTTTGGCCGCAACCTGGCCCAATATGAGAAATCATACGGGCGCCGCCAGCATGACCACGTCATCTGTACGGAGTGTCATAAAGTGGTGGAGTTTTGTGATCCCAGAGTACACAATATCCAGACCATGGTAGGAGAGTTGCTGAATTTTAATATTCTGCACCACTCCCTAAATTTGTACGGCATCTGTGGAGATTGCCAGGCTAAATTAAACGCACCCATCCATGAAAATTGATCATACCACGGAGAACAACGTTCTCATCATCCGGTTGGAAGGTGACATGATTGGAGGGCCCGAGACCCAACGCCTCATGGATTTGGCAAATACCACCATAGATGATTCTCTGCTTCTCTCGGCCGTGGACCTGTCAAATGTCAGGTTCATCAACAGTACCGGTATAGGGGTTTTGGTTTCGTTGTTGACCAAATTCAGGAACAGAGGTGGGGAGTTGATCCTCATAAATCCGTCTGAACACATTCGTAAATTATTAATCATTACAAAACTGAACGCCATATTCACCATAGCGGAGAATGATACCAGCGCTGTTCAGCTTCTTAAAGAATCTCTTTAAATGCCAGTTGACATTTTAGTAGGCCTCCAGTGGGGCGATGAAGGAAAGGGTAAGATCGTAGACGTACTTGCTCCTAAGTATGATGTTGTAGCCCGTTTCCAAGGCGGCCCCAATGCCGGACACACCCTTGAGTTTGAAGGAACCAAACACGTTCTCCACCAAATCCCTTCCGGAATTTTCCATCCGCACATCACCAATATAATAGGGAACGGAGTGGTTCTGGACCCAATCGTGTTCCGTACCGAGGTAGAGAAACTGGCCGCAAGAGGCATTGATGTGACTCAGAACCTGTTTGTCTCAAAGAAAGCCCAGTTGATTCTGCCTTCCCACAAAAGCCTGGACAGAATCTCCGAGGAAGCTCTGGGAACCTCTAAAATCGGGTCAACACAAAAAGGGATAGGACCGGCCTACCAGGATAAGATTGGCCGTAGTGGTTTAAGGGTAGGGGATATCCTGTTGCCAGATTTTCAGGAACGTTACCAAAACACGGTAGCCAAGCACCAGAAAATAGCCTCTTTTTACCAAAAGTCTCTGGAAATAGAAGAGCTGGAGGAGCAATTCTTCAGTGCCGTTGAATTCCTGCGGACTTTCTCTCTGGTAGATTCTGAGTATCTGATTAACCAGGCTATCAAAGACGGCAAGAAAATCCTGGCCGAAGGTGCCCAAGGTTCTTTATTGGACATCGATTTCGGTACGTATCCTTTTGTGACCTCTTCTAACACCTTGGTGGCAGGTGCCTGTACCGGTTTAGGTATAGCGCCCAGGCACATTGGCGAGGTATACGGTATTTTCAAGGCTTACTGCACCCGCGTTGGTAGCGGCCCATTCCCAACAGAGTTGCATGATGAGGTAGGGGAGAGAATACGCAAAGCAGGAAACGAGTTTGGTTCAACTACTGGCCGTCCTCGCCGTTGCGGCTGGATCGATTTACCTTCGTTGAAATATGCCATCATGTTGAACGGGGTTACCCAATTGAACATGATGAAAGCCGATGTGCTGGATGATTTCGAAGAAATTCAGGTTTGTACGCACTACCAATTAGCCGATGGTACCCTTACTGACCAGCTTCCGCATGATCTTGACAAAGTTGAGATTACTCCTGTCTACAAAAGCTTAAAAGGCTGGGGCGAAGAACTAAGAAAGTACGAGAACTACCAAGACCTTCCAACTGCGGTTTTAGATTACGTTGCTTATTTGGAACAAGAGCTCGGAGTTCAAGTGAACATTATAAGTGTGGGACCAGATAGGAAAAGCACTTTGACCAAATAACTCGCTAGATAGAAAAAAGCTGATTATAGAAAGGAGCCTGTTCTAAACAAGGCTCCTTTTTTGTTTAGAGTAAGTTACGGCTTCTAGAGTC
Organism: Sabulibacter ruber; assembly: GCF_017355955.1. GTDB lineage: Bacteria > Bacteroidota > Bacteroidia > Cytophagales > Hymenobacteraceae > Nibribacter > Nibribacter ruber_A. The sequence continues at coordinate 468,311 of NZ_JAFFID010000005.1, forward strand.
TAGATATAGATTCTAAAGTATGAGATATAAAGGGTTCATAAACAATAATAACTTGTATTGTAACATTGGCTATGAAAGATACAAACAGGTTATCTTAACCTGAAATAATCTCAATCCACCTGGAACTTCTGCATTCCATTATTGGTTCTCATCAAGGCTCCAGTCGGGAGCAACGACTAAGCGAGAAAAACCAACGCCGATCCGGAACTTCTGAGTACCTAATAGTGGTTCTCGTCTAGGCTCCGGTTGGGAGTCCACTCCATGAAGTAGTAGTTGAGAAAAACTCTAAGCCAGTGGAACTGAAAGGCACCTTTCCTTGGTTCTTGCTTAGGCTCCGATCGGGAGCTCTTCCAACAGCAAAGCGGACAAAAAATCTTTACAAGCCGGGAACCAATTGCCACCTCATCTTGGTTCTCCCTTAGGCTCCGCAAAGGAAAATGGGAAGCTCATAAAAAACTTTCCCTTCCCCGCTTGCAAAAAGCAAACTTCTGCTTACCTTTGCAGCCCCTTCGGGACCGGAGGGACCTTGAGGCCGACCGGGCCAAGAGGGAAGGAGAAAAAAAGATTGCCGAAGCGCTTGCAAAGAGGGAAGTTCTGCTTACCTTTGCAGCCCCTTCCGGAAGGAAGGTCCCC
>NZ_JAFFID010000060.1 GCF_017355955.1 Sabulibacter ruber
GTGGAACTTGTCGAAACGCGCCGTCACCGCTCCGGACCCGTCCACCGCCAGAAGGCTGTTGTAGTAGCGCCGGTCGCCGTCCGGGCCGAGCCCGGCGCGCGGCGCGCCGGTCACGACCAGCCCGCCCGGCGGCGTCACCGCGCCGAGCGCCTGGCGCACCTGGGCGTCCTGCTCCAGGAACAGGGGCACGGCGGTTTCCGCCCAGATGACGTGGGTCACCGGCTCGGCCGAGGGCGCCGCCGACAGGGCGAGCTGGGCCTGGATGTTGCGGTCGCGCTCCGCCGGGTCCCATTTCAGGGACTGTTCGATGGCCGGCTGGACC
>NZ_JAFFID010000061.1 GCF_017355955.1 Sabulibacter ruber
CGTCACGCCCTACGACGCGCTGCTCGACGAGCATGACCCCGGTGCCCGCGCCGAGCGCATCGACGCCGTCTTCGACGACCTCGCCGGCTTCCTGCCCGGCCTGATCGAACAGGTTCTGGAGCGGCAGGCGCGTGAACCCGCGCCGATGGTGCCGGAGGGCAGTTTCCCGGAGGCCGTTCAGAAGGCGCTCGGCGAGCGGCTGATGCGCCAAGCCGGTTTCGACTTCGAGCGCGGCCGGCTGGACGTGTCGCTGCACCCGTTCTGCGGCGGCGCCACCGATGATGTGCGGATCACCACCCGCTACGACCTGGCCGACTTCAC
>NZ_JAFFID010000062.1 GCF_017355955.1 Sabulibacter ruber
TTCCCCGGCCTCCAGGGCGGGCCGCTGATGCACGTCGTCGCCGCAAAGGCCGTGGCCTTCGGCGAGGCGCTCCAGCCGGAGTTCAAGGCCTACGCCCGGGCCGTGGTGGACAACGCCCGGGCGCTGGCCGGGCGGCTGGTCGCCGGGGGGCTCGACATCGTGTCGGGCGGTACGGACAGCCACATCGTGCTGGTGGACCTGCGGCCCAAGAAGCTGACCGGCAAGATCGCCGAGGCGGCCATGGAGCGCGCCGGCATGACCTGCAACAAGAACGGCGTGCCCTTCGACCCGGAGAAGCCGATGGTCACCTCCGGCGTC
>NZ_JAFFID010000063.1 GCF_017355955.1 Sabulibacter ruber
CGGGATACGCCGTCCGCTATTACCAGGACCAGGTGAAGCCGACCAAGCAGTTCCGCGCCCCCACCGACGCCGAGCGCGCCGCGCTGGAGGACCTGCTGACGCGGCTGGACGCCATTCCCGCCGGCGCCACCGCCGAGGCCATCCAGAACGAGGTGTTCGAGGTCGGCAAGGCGCACGGCTTCACCGAGCTGCGCGCCTGGTTCCTGGCGCTCTACGAGGTGCTGCTGGGCCAGAGCACCGGCCCGCGCATGGGCTCCTTCATCCAGCTCTACGGGATCGAGGAGACCAAGGGGTTGATCCGCGAGAAGCTGGCGGCCT
>NZ_JAFFID010000064.1 GCF_017355955.1 Sabulibacter ruber
CGCTCTGGCCACCATAGGCGCTTTCGAAAACCTGCAGGTGGTCGGGCAAAGGCTGAGCCGTCCCGGTAGTCCATAGGGCGCGGAGGCCCGTAGCGCGCCCACAGAGCGCGGCGAAGGGCCGTCGCCCTGTGGACCCACCGGGACGGCGTTCGAGGCACTTGGCACGCTTCCACGAATGGTTTGGGGGCTTCCCTGAATAAGAGGGGTGGACGGACACGCTACGTCTCGGGTGCGTTCACGTTCTTACGATCCGCCAAGCGTTGAGAGCACACTGCCTGTCACCCAAACGCTTCGGCAGGTTTCGTGGCGACAAGAT
>NZ_JAFFID010000065.1 GCF_017355955.1 Sabulibacter ruber
CGGTGAAGACGCACGTCACCGGCGTCCTAAAGGCGCTGGGGGTCGGCAGCCGCACCCAGGCGGTCCTGCTGGTCAAGGACGCGGACCGCGACCGTCTCGTCTGAGCGCCGCGCGCGGCTCGCGCGCGGCACCAGCACGCCGAAGACCGAGCCGCGCCCTTCCGCCGACTTCAGGACGAGCGGGTGGCCGAGCAGCCGGGCCAGCCGGTCCACGAGGGCGAGGCCGAGCCCGATGCCCTGGCTGCGGTCCCGGTCGGGCCGGTCGAGCTGCACGAACTCCTCGAAGATCCGGCGGACATCGTCCGGCGCGATGCCCT
>NZ_JAFFID010000066.1 GCF_017355955.1 Sabulibacter ruber
TTCCGCGAGGGCACCTTCGCCTTCTACCGGCTGGCCGAGGCCGGTCCGTCGGCCGAGCTGGCGCGCGTGCTGGTCGCCGCGATCCCCGCCGACGACCCCACCCGGATCCTCGACCTGGAGCGGCTGGACTCCATCAAGCGCTCCCGCGTCGAGGCCGCCGCCAGCTACTTCCGCGAGAACGCGGGCCGCTGGCACGAGATCCGTTCCCTCCATGTGCCCGAGCGGGAGGTCGAGGCGGCCCTGCTGCGCCTCCTGCCCGACGAGGGGATCGGTGAACTGCTGGACATCGGCACCGGCACCGGCCGCATGCTGG
>NZ_JAFFID010000067.1 GCF_017355955.1 Sabulibacter ruber
TGGATCGCGAGGCCGGCCTCGACCTCCGCCGCCAGGATCTCCGGCGCCGACAGACCGAGCCGGCGCAGGGTCTCGCCGATGACGATGAAGGGGACCAAGTCGTCGGCTGGGGCCGGGGTGTCCACCAGGATCACCGTGCCGCCGCCGGGCTTCTCCACCCGCTCGTAGCGGCGGGCCGAGGCATCGCCGGCCAGCGGCGTGCGCCGGGCGCCGCCCAGCCCGTTGCGGGCGAGGAAGGCGGCGATTGCGTCAACACGCTTGCGTGCGTCAACCGGGCTGCTTGCGTCAAACGAACCAGTTGCGTCAACGGAAC
>NZ_JAFFID010000068.1 GCF_017355955.1 Sabulibacter ruber
TGCATCGTCATGAGTGGAGTTCGGTGCCGTCCCGAGCCGCGCCAGCACGCGGGCCAGCGGCCCGGCCGGCACCTTGGCGCCGCAGCCGCCGCAACGCATTGCCTCGATGGTCTGGGCCTCCATTGCTTGGCGCGCCCCGTCCTTTCCGGCGAAGGGCACCGTCGCGCCGGGTATGCCCCGCGGCAGAAGCGGCAGATCCCCGAAGCGACGCATGAAGCGCCGGTCGATGCGGTCCTTCCATCTCCAGACCCAGTGTCCCTCCGTATGGAGGCCCCCGCGCGCCGCGACCGCCCGCTGGTCTCCCATGGCGATG
>NZ_JAFFID010000069.1 GCF_017355955.1 Sabulibacter ruber
CGCGACCTCGGCGAAGGGCTGGGCGAAGGCGGCCTGGACAGGATCGGCGGCGGCGTCGCCGGGCTGATTCCGTCGGCCCGGCGCGAGCCGACCACCACCCAGTCGGGGGTGACCATCGCCGCGCAGCCCGAGCGGCTGTTCCGCTTCTGGCGCAACTTCGGCAACCTGCCGAAGATCATGGACCATCTGGAGGCGGTGGAGATCGAGTCCGAGAAGCGCAGCCACTGGAAGGCCAAGGGTCCCGGCGGCGTCCGGCTGGACTGGTTCTCCGAGATCGAGCGCGAGCGCGAGAACGAGCTGATTTCCTGGCACA
>NZ_JAFFID010000006.1 GCF_017355955.1 Sabulibacter ruber
CACGTGATGAAGCCCCACATGAAGAACAGCAGCGTCACCACCATCAGCGGGCCCGTGTAGCTCTTGCCCGCGGGGGCCACCGCCTCCGCCGCAGCCGAGGCCGTGCGGGCGCTGTTTGAGATTCCTGCCATGAAATTGTCTGGATTTTTGGTGAAGGGGAATGTTATTGTTGTTAACCTAAAGCGTAGTCCTGTTAGGGGTTACCGCCCGTAATCATCTTGCACCCTTACAATATCCTCCTCGTCTGAAGGCAAATGTAAATCTGTGTGCTGCCATATCTCCGATAGAACGCCCCAGCCGCTTAAGCCCACCAAGCGATGGCGTTCTCCCTGTTTTAAGGTGATCAGGCTACCGGGCTCCAGTACTTTTACTTCCCCTTCCTCATCGGTGTCACTTACTACCACGCCAACCGTTCCCTCCACCACTTTCCAGATCTCCGCCCGCCGGTGATGGTACTGCCACGACAGCCTTTTCTGGGGTGCTACCACCAATATCTTAGGGCTGAGCTTGCCTGCTATCTTCAGATCATCAATGTCTATGCCGTCAAAATAGACATTGGCAAATTGCTGGGCCTGGTCTTCCTGTATCACAAAGAAACCGCCCCAGGGCCTGGTCATGTCTTTGTTCGCAATCTGAAAGCCTTGCTGCTGTAACTTCTGTTCAATCTGATCAAAAAGGGTTTCCTTCTCTGTAGTAACCATTGTGCGGGTTTTTATTTAGGTGAAAGCTTTGTTTTGTTCTCTTCTACTTCCCCATCGCGGGGGAAACCGAAGCTGATGCGCTGTTTTAGGCCTCTATTTTATGAGCAGGCCTAAAACAAAACACGCAGTGTTTGTCTAAGCGGGCTGTTGATCCAGTACCGGCAAGTTCCTAAGGAACCATGGGTACCGTTGACAGCTTCCTTTATAATTCCCTGATCCATATGTTGCGGTATGCGACAGGGTTGCCATGGTCCTGTAAACTGATAGGGGCTCTGCCGTGCGCCTTATACTGCGGCAGCCCGATGTATTCGGTAGGACCTTTGATCTCCACATTGTTCTGTACCACCACGCCGTTGTGCAGCACCGTGACCCTCGCTGGTGAAAAGAGGGAGCCGTCTTCTTTGAAGCGAGGAGCGGTGTAGATGATGTCATAGACATTCCACTCGGTAGGTTTGCCCATGGCGTTCACCACCGGGCGGTGCTGTTTATAGATACTACCCGCCTGCCCGTTGGAGTAGGTGCGGTTCTGGTACGAATCCAGAATCTGCACCTCGTATCTGTCCTGCAGGAAAATGCCGCTGTTGCCGCGCCCCTGGCTGCTGCCTTTTACCTCATCTGGCGCGCTCCATTCCAGGTGCAGCTGAAAATCCCCGAACTCTTTTCTGGTCGTGATGTCCCCTTTACCCACGGTAAAGGTGCCGTTTTTGATGGCCCATTTCGCCTCGGCGCCGTCTGCTTTCGCCTTCCACTCAGCCAAATCCTTACCGTTGAACAGCACAACAGCGTCTGAGGGAGCGGCATTTTGCAAGCCAGGGGTCACTACCCGGGGCTCCGGTTCCCAGAATTCGGTCATCTCTGGGGTCATTTTAGGCGGCTTGGGCACCTCTTGGGCAAAGGCGTTTTCCTGGTTTAGGGACCCGGCAGCTACAACTGCCAACGCCCAGGTAAATGTCTGTTTTCTGTTCATGAGGATTCGTTCGTTTTAATCGGCAGAGCACTCAGCCGACGGGGTTTTATGACAACCGGCGTTTTGTACTTCTGGCTTACAGGAGGGTGCTTTCTGTCTGAGGCTGTCTTGAAGCCCCTAAACAGAAAGCACACCGTGCCTTCATCAGGCTGGAATGTCAATCAGAGGCAAATCGGAAAGCTCCCTGCAGCGCTTTATTTCAGCGTATTGATCCAGGCAGCAATTTTAAGGGCTTCGCTTTTGGGAACCTGCGGCATAGGCGGCATAGGTGTATATCCTGGCCAGTTCTCTGGTTTAGGGTTATGGATAAGTCCTACTATCTGCTGATTCGTATACTTGCGTTTGGCAACGTCTCTGAAGGCGGGCCCTACCAGCTTCTTATCGGTGTTGTGGCAAGCCAAACACGTATTCCTGGTTAACAGGGGCTTTACCTCATTGAATGTAAGCACCACATTGGCAGCTGGCTTGGCCTTCGCAGGGGCTTTGGCAGGTACGTGGCTCGCAGCAACGGTTTTAGCCGCCGGAGTTTTCACTTTTGCCTTTGCCCTACCCGGCTTTGGTGCCGCCGCAGCGTTTCTGGTGCCCGTCTCGTTCAAAGAAAGCTTTGTGCCGGCCGGAATATTGTTGAGTGTGTAGTAGGCATCCGGATGCACCAGGGTATAGGCGTTTTCTTTCGCCCGCACCCCTTCCAGCTGAAGATGGTGGATGTATCCTTCCCGCAGATCACCCACCACCAGCCGTACGTTCATGCCGTCTTCTGAGACTTTCACGCCCTTTACCGGCAGCTTCTTTCTGTTGACGATGGGGCTACCGTACACCGGATGGTATTTGTAGCTGAAACTCTCCACTGCATAGGAGGCCAGGTCTTCCGCTGATTTTTTATCTATCGGGGTGGTAAAGGCTACTTCAAACCCATCGGGCATGGCTTTAACGGTGGTCATCTCAAAGGGAACCCGGTTGTTCCAGACCAAGCGCTGCAACCCCTCACTTGCCTCGCCGGCGGCTCCCCACCCCCGGGCGGTTTCCCCTACGAAGAGTGATTTATCATGTGCCCAGGCCATGCGCAACACCCCTGACTGGAAGCCGCTCCTGAAATCGAAGGCCACGCCCTGGTACTCGCCGTTTACCTTCTCCAGCACTACGCGCATGATCTTGCTCTGCCCCTGGTCCCCCACCAGATACTGACCCTCAAACGGCCCGAAGTGGCCGTCCGGTATTTCCAGGATCTCAGTGTTAGAGATCCCTAATATTCCGTGCGGAAGCCAGACGGCGGGTAATTGCAGCCCTGGAAGCTTCTTTTGCACATCATGTAAGGTAACTACCGGCTCATCCTGGATATTCTCCGGTTTGACATATTCCCCTTTTTCGTTTTTCTTGTCCCGGGGGTCAACGATGGCGTACACTTGTGACTGGTTGACCTTAACCGGTGAATTAGGTTGGCCTGCCCATTTCAACCCGGCGGGGTGCCCGGCAAAAGCTCCTTTTTTCAGGTGCCACAGACCACCTGACCCTACCCAGTCTCCCTGGTTTTCGGCATAGAACATTTCCCCGTCTACCATGCCCAGGCCAGCCGGGGAGCGCATGCCGGCGGCCCAGGGCTCCATCTTTCCGTCTTCGGTGAGGTGTAGCGTCCAGCCGCGCCAAGGCACGATACTTCTACCTTCCCACCAGGGCTCGGTGAACCCAATGTTGGTCGTAACAAAGAAAGATCCATCCGGGGCTATCTTGGGCCCGAAGCTGTACTCATGGTAATTGCCGGAAATCGGCCACGCATAGATGGTCTCATATAGATCTGCTTTGCCATCATTGTTGGTATCCACCAATTTGGTGAGTTCGCCGCGTTGGGCGCAGTAAAGGGCGCCGTCTTTGTAGGCCAGTCCCAGCACTTCGTGCAGGCCGGAGGCAAATCTTATAAAGTGTGGCTTGGCACTGGTGGGGTTCTCTACCACAAAGACGTCTCCCCGCCTGGTTGAGATGCCCAGGCTGCCGTTAGGCAATACCGCCAGGCCCCCTACTTCCAGCAGCGTACCTTCGGGGGAGGGAACCCGCATGATCTTAAAGAAGTCTTCCTCCTTGGGTGACTCCTGCGCGACAGACACTTCACCCAAGCCTACTAACAAGACCCCGGCTAAAAGCATGTGCTGCAACAATTTTTTTCCTGCTTTATTCATCAGTTGATTGCTTTAGAAATCAAAAAAGAAGGGTGTACACCAGTTTTGAGCGCACGGGCACGATAAGTTCCTGACGGCCGTTTACCGTTCTGATGATAGGTTTAGCCCCGGCCAGGTCATCCAGGCGCACATAATAGGCTTTGTCATCTACCAGGTACATGCCTTTGCCCGCGTCTTCGATTTTTTCCCCATCTATTACACGGGCGTACAATCCGGAGGCAGGACCTTGAATATTCAGTTCCCGCTGCAGCCCTCTTCCGCTCTCAATGATCCGGAAGGCATCCTGCACGGAGGCCCCATGCACCCTATACCGGAAAGAGGGCTCCGCACTCTGGTTCAGGCTGTATCCCTTGGGGGTGAAATTGCTGCCAGTGGTATCGGTTGCCCAGGCGGCTTGTTCTGTAGCTAAGGTGGCCAGGGTAAGGGTAGGTTTGCCGAACTGTTTAACTGAACCTAAAGCTTTGGAAGACCCATCGCCCCGTTCATGCCACATGGGGGTCGCGTCCAGGAAATCACCGCGCCACAGCTGCACCAAGGCACCATGGTCTAAGTCATAGGTGTAATGCAATTGATCTGGGCTACCCACTGATACCGCGTGGGTCACCCGGTACTGGCCGGGCAGGTCCATGAAGCTCCGCAAAACAGGCCGTTCCTGGGCAGACACGATGATAGGATCCGCTTCCACATCGGGCACCAGTTCTTTCTCGCTTATCAGAAACTCCCGTACCCCAGGTCCGCTAACCCGAAGCGCCAAAACCGGTTTCTCCCAGTCCATGTATTTGGAATACAATACCTCGAAAGGGAATTCACCCGCCGGCAGGGTTACGGTTCCTTTTCCCTCCCAGGATCTGAAAGGCACTGCGTCCTGGTTGTTTACCCTGATTGCCCCTGAGCCGCCACGGGCGAAGAGGTTGAACGTATACTCGCCTGGCTCTTTTACCTCTAAGGTGCCGTTATACCTGATCAGGTATTGTTTGGTACCGGTTTCCAGGTTGGAAGTAAGGATATTGGAGGTTCCCTGTGGGCCTTCTGCCTCGGGCGGGATGCTATCATACAAGGGTTGCCGCTCATACCTTCCCTGGTAAATTCTGTACGTAAGGTTTCTAAGCTCCGGTTGGGCTTTGCGGTAGTGGGTCACTTTCATATTCCGGAAGGCCACGGCCCCGTGGTCGCCCTGTAACCGGACAGGCCCGGTGGGTTTTTCATCGTTGCTGATGCTTCCCCTGGTGGGGCCGAACAACTCCACGTTCTCCTGAATTGTGACACCGTTCAACTCGATTCGCAGCATTCTGGCATTCGCGGTCTTTTTACCGCTGGCATCAAACTGCGGGGCCTGAAAAGAGATTTTCAGGTGCTGCCAGAGACCAGGGGCCCGGCCTGCGTTCTGGCGGGGGGCATACCCCTGGTAGCCTCTCTGACCTTCCGGCCGGTTTTCATCCCAGCGTTCATAAATGCCCCCGAGGCTATTGGCTGAACGGGCGGTGGAGCCCCAGCTATCCAGCAGCTGTACCTCGTACCGGCCCTGCAGATAGATACCCGAGTTGGAGCCCTTGGCCATCATGAAATCCAGTTCCAGGTCTACATTGCCGTGCTCAAAAGCAGTGAGCAGGTCCTGGCCCTTGTTCTTCTTGGTAGGCATGTTCACGAGTACCCCGGTTCCTTTACTCAGGATCAATTTATTTTCCTCAGCCAGATCAGCGGACACCTCGCCCACTACCTGCCAGGTTTTGCCGGGGTTCTGGAAAGAAGAAAGGTCCTGCAGGGGAACAGCAGTGGTTTGCCCATGGGCCAGGGCAGGAACAGCCAGGCAGGCTATTGCCGCAACAGTTCGCGCTTTCCTTGTAAAGAGGAGTTTGGATAGGTTTAACATTAGCCAATGATTGTTTTATAAGGTGATGGTACTTCAGGTAATGCTGCGGTTAGCTGTTCTAATATTCGCTTCCCCAATGCAGGGCGTGCTGCTTATTTGCCGGTTGCGTTTTAATTGCTTTGTGTTTTGGGCCTGTTTTTTGAAAAACAGGCCCCACTCATTTTACAACCCATCCCACACCTTCCCCGCATAGCTTTTCATTGCCGCATATTTCAAGTAGGAACCGAGGAACCCCAGATGCGATTCAACTGCTTTCCTAGAAGCAGGAAAAGGGAGGATGTGCATAGGAATACTTGCTAGTCGCTACCTTTTGCCTGCTTTTGGTGCCTGCTTCCCGCTTAGCTTTTCCGCCAGCAGTTTCATGAAGTAACCACCCACGACGGAGCGTGCCTGGAAACCCGTTTTTTTGCCGTCCGTGGTTTCATGCCAGTCGCTGAGGGGAACTCTGGATGAGGTTTCGTTGGCGTATTTCCAGACGGGTGATATGATGGCTTTGAAATCAGCGGGGTTGTCTGCCAGGGTGGCCGTCCAGATAATCCAGTCAGACTTGGTGTAGGTCTTGCGGCTGTCCAGCGGGAGGCCGTAGGTACCCTGTTTCCTGAGGTAATAGCCCACTTCCTTTTCGCGCACATATTTAGGAAAAATGTTTATATCCAGAATTGTATCCCAGGCCAGGTTGTACTTCTGGCTCCAGGTGCCTGGCTTCCCAAACGCCAGGGTGTAGTGGTCACCGTCCTGGGCCAGCTTCATCCAGTTCTGCGCCATCTCCTGGGCCACGTCTTTGTATTGCCTGGCCACATCCGGTTTGCCCAGCATGTCCGCCAGCATGCCGTAGGAAGCCAAGGCCTCAATGGCTTTGACCGACAGGTTCGCGTTACGGGCCAGGTGCCCGGCGAAGTCGTCGGTAGACAACTGGTTCTCGGGGTCAAAGCCGCTTTTCCTGAGGAATTCGGCCCAGGTGGTCAAGGTAGGCCAGTGCTTTTCGGCATACCCGGCGTTTCCCTCGGCCTTGGCAATGGCCGCAGCCAGGATAAGCATGTTGCCGGCTTCCTCCACGGGCATGTCCTCGCCATAGGTCTGGCCGTTGGCAAACGGGTAGTTCCCCAAATCATGAGCGGGGTAGGGTTTCTTCCATTTCCCGCTTTCACTGTAGTAGAAGATGCCGTTCAGCATGCCTTTCAACAGCTCCGGGTTGTAGAGCAGAAACAAGGGTGCCGAAGGGTACGTTACGTCCACCGTCCCGATGAACCCACCGCTGTAATTCTCTTTGGACAGGAACAACGTTTCACCGGTGGGGCTTTTCACCAGCGTGTGGGCGGCGATGGCTTGCCGATAGGCCAACTCACATAAATCAGCGTATTCTTTCCCGCCAGATCTCTCGGCTGCCTGGTACATCTGCCTGTCAAATGCCTGGCACTGCTGCATGATTCTGCTGTAATCCGTAGAGGCTTGCGCCAGCTGCTTCTCCATGGTGGCCGGGGCGTTGTTTTTCCACCAAGGCTTCAGGTTCTGCCCGAAGAACTGCACGGAGTATCCTTCATCATACCCCAGCAGGAAGACCTGTTCTTTGGCGCTGGCCCCCACTTTGCCGAAGGGCAGAATGGTGCTCAGTACCAGGTTTCTGCTTTGTTGGGTGTTTTCGGGATTGCCCACGGGGGCCGAAAGGAACGGCGTCAGTTCTTTGCCTACCGGCGAAATGTATTGAATGGCTTTGGCGGCAGTGGGCACGGCTACATAGAAATATCCCCAGTCTATGCGCTCTTTCTCCCCCTTCTCCCGGAACATGGGTTGTTCTTTGGTGCCGGTTTTAAGGATTGACAGCTTCTCGGCGGTGTATTCCTGGCTCATGACTTCCTGCTCTGGCGTGTTCACGGCCAGGTCTGACGAGGCTCCCAAATACACCTGCACCTCATGGCTGGCTTTGTCATTTGATTCTGCTTTCACGCTCACGTAGGTCACCGGCCGGGCCAGCACCTCCAGGTTGTTGAGCAGGAGCGGCGAGGTGAAGGTGGCGGTCACGTCCACTTTGCCGCAGGTGAACCGGTAGATGGTTTGGGTGGCGTTGAGTTCCACGCTCTTCTGCACGGCGGGGACAACCTTGGCGTAGGCGTTGGAGGCTTCCTCCCGCACCAGGCCGGCATCCAGCAAGCGCCCGCCTGCGGTATTGGCGACGTGGATGGCCAACACGTTCCCCTCCTTTTTCAGCTTTCCGGCGATGGCGGCCGGAATGGGAATGTACTGGTACTGGTGGGCCCAGCCGGCCAGGCGGTAGACTTCCTCGCCGTTCAGGTACACTTCCACGTCATCGTCGTGGCGCAGCTTCAGGTACAGGTTCCCGGTACCTGCGCCGTCCAGGGAGAAGGTTCTCCGCACCCACAGGTTGCTGCTCTCCCAGAGGGTTTTGGCGCGTGCTTTGTCATCCCCGAACGGGGCGGGCCCGCTTTTCCAGGAGGAAGCGCTGAACTGCGGGTTCATCCAACCGGCACCGGGCTCGGTTTCGGTATAGGTGAACGAATACGGGGTCTCATCCGCGGCGGCGGCCACCGTCCGGTACACCTTGGGTTCCTTACCCAGGAACCGATACGCCTGCCCGTCCACCTTCACCAGGCCAAGCAGGGAAGCGTTTTGGCCGGACCAGTGGGTAGTGGGCGACTGCGCTAACCCATCCCCGAAGGACCAGACACTGAAATAGGTATTATGGGTGATCAACGGATACGCGGGGGCCCTGAGGCTTTGCGCGGTGAGCAGCACCTGGGGGAACCATACCAGAAACAAAAACAAACAGATTCGTTTCATAAAAAGCAGAGATGATGTTATGGGGTTGTCAGTAGGCCTGTTCGCTTGGTGTGGTCACCTGGGCCTCATGTCCGATCTATAAAGGGGAGTATCGCTACCTGCCCTGTGTGGGTGACGAAAAAGGTGCCCGGAAAACTTCAGCCGGGACCCTGAGGGTTTTGCCTTATTCCGCCTGGCCTCTCAGGGCTTCCTCCTTCTCCAGCAGGCTTTCCTGCCAGGAACTGGCGGCCCCGATGAGCGCCGACGCCTCGCCTAACGCAGCCACCCTGATAGGAATAGGCAAGGCTGCTTTCTGCAGGTGCCGCTCCAACTCTCCAGAGAAAAGGGGGAACGCTTTGGAGATGTTCCCGCCCATCACCAGCACGTCTGCAGCGGTAGGCTGCACCGCCGCCTCAATAAACTGCCCCAGGTTTCGCCCGAACTCATCAAACACCTGTCGGGCCGCGCCATCCCTTGGGGCGGCGTCAGCGAGCTCCTTCACGCCTTTAACCCGGCGGCCCGTTAGTTCCTGGTAGCGGCCTACAAACCAGCGGGTAGACAGATACTCTTCCGCGATACCGTCTTTGAAAGGCGCATGCCACAGATCCGCGTCCTGTACCTGGCCGTGGCGGCACCAGGCAGAGCCTAGCCCGGTCCCCAACGTAAGCCCCAGCACCTGCCCCTCGCCCCGGGCGGCCCCGCAGAATACCTCGCCTAGCAGAAAGCAGGCGGCATCATTCAGGAACCTGATAGCGGCGGCTGGCATGGAAAGTTCTTCTGCCAGTAATTCCTTCACGTTCAGGTTGTAGAGAATGTCGTACTTGTTCTGGTCTTTGATAAGAGAGATTCCGTTGGCGTAGTCGAAGGGTCCGGGCATGGCTATACCGATCTTACCGGCCTGTGCCCCGCTGAACCCTTGGGTTTGCCGTATCACCTCGCACCAGTCTGTGATAATCTCAGTGACGGTGCCCTGGGTATCTATCTCTTTCCGCAGGTAGCTCCCGGAAACCAGGGTGCTCGTTTCAATATCCACTAGGCCGGCAGAGATATGCGTGCCTCCTACATCGATTCCCACTACAGTTGAATGATCCATAAATGATAAGCTTGTTACTTGTTTAAGCGATAGGCTCAGGTTCAGCCCCTTCACCACGCATTTTTATTTTTTACTTATAAGGGCTACCCAACCTCCGCCTTTGGCTAAGCTTGCTGTGATGGTGGCGTTTTTGGTAACCGTTGTTTTCTCGGTCTTGAAATCCTCGGCATTGCGGTCAGCGTTTATCCCATCTTTCCAGACCTGCATGGTGTAGTCGCCATCCCCCAGAAAAGACAGGTTGAAGAGCAACTCCCGGGGGGACCAATCCGTCATGCCGCCTATGTACCAATCGCCGTTTTTCGCTTTTCTGGCCAGCAGCACGTAATCCCCTACCTGGGCCTGCAAAGGGATGGTCTGCTCCCACTCGGTGGGCACCTTGCTAAGGAATTCCATAGCCTCGGGTTCTCGGTCATAATGGGTAGGGTTATCGGCGAGCATCTGGAGGGGGCTTTCATACACCACGTACATGGCCAGCTGGTGCACCCTGGTGCCCATGCTCATGGGCTTGGACCAGACGGGTTTCCACATGTTTTTCTGGGCGTTCAGCATGGCCCCCGGCGTATAATCCATGGGCCCGGCGGCCATTCTTATAAACGGGATGGTGACATTATGCTCTGGGTTGACCAGGCCGCTCCCTTTGTTTTGCTCCAGGCCCAGTACCCCTTCATAGGTGATCACGTTGGGGTAGGTGCGGTAAAGCCCGGTAGGCTTGTAGGCACCATGGAAGTCAACGAGCATCTTCCTTCTGGCGGCCGCCTCGGATACCCGGGCGTAGTACCTGACCATTTCCTGGTCGTCGCGCTGCATAAAATCCACCTTTATCCCTTTGATGCCCCACTTGGCGAATTGGTCTAGGGTGGGCTCCAGCTTATCCCCGTCCAGCGCCAGCCAGTTGGCCCACAGCACCAGGTCCACCTTCTTCTGTCGGGCGTAGGAAGACAGCTCCTCTATGTTAATGCCGGGCATCTGCTTGCGTAAGTCCCGGGTGTCACTCCAGCCTTCATCCAGTATCACGTACTCCAGCCCGAAGTTAGAGGCGAAGTCGATGTAGTACCGGTAGGTAGCATCGTTGACGCCCGCTCTGAAGTCGACCCCGGTGATGTTGTTGTCGTTCCACCAGTCCCACTGTACCTTTCCCGGCTTGACCCAGCTGAAGTCTCCTGTGGAGGGGCTGGCAAGCTGGTACACTAACTGGTTCACCAGCAGCTCCGCGTCCTCCCGGGCCACCATGATGATTCTCCAGGGAAAGGGCTGCGGGTTGCCCACGGTGGCAATGTAGTTCTCCCGTTCCACCACCCGCATGTTCCTGTCCCCGTCCAGCCGGGTCGTCTTAGGGTAGCGGGGAAAGACACCTTTCACGCCGCCTGATCCGTTTCCCCGCAACCACATACCCGCATAGTTGAGCAGGTCCGCCTCCGTCACCAGTACCCGCATGTTCTGAACGCTGAAAAGGGCAGGTAAGCTGGCGAGGTCCTGGGCACCGATACTATCTGGTGCCATCTGGCGGTAGGCGCGTTCATTGTGGGAGAAAAATTCCTCCTCGAGCGGGTACCAGGCCCTTTCCGCCTGGTTCAGGTTAAAGGAGGCTACTTCGTTCGTGATTTCAACGGGGCCTTTCCTGGTTGTGACCCATCGCCAGGCTACGCCGTTGTTATACGCCCGCCATTCCAGTGCCAGGCCGTGGGCAAAAGACAGGCGCAGTTCGTTGTAATTATCCTGAATGTCTTTCCCCTTTTGCCAAACCACCGGGTGCAGCACCTGCCGGACCGCCCGCCCGCTGGTTCTGGTTACTTTCCAGTTCTTGCCCTTCCCGAACCCGGTCTCCAGATGTAGGGCCGATGGGTGGACGAGCTGTTTGCCGTCGGCGGTGACGGTATAGTAAAGGCTGTCTGACAGGGTCAGCTGGACCCCTGTTCTTTTATCCGGCGAAAGAAGGCTGTACTGCTGTGCGTGCACCGCTGCGGCTGCCCACACAAAAAGAACCATGAAAACGCTTTGCCTTACCATACCAGATTGGTTTTTTCCATTCGGTTGAATCTTTTATAACCGTTTCAAGCCTGTTGTATCGGGAACATCTCCAAACGCTTTTGGGGCACTTCGTTCGTTTTTTCCTTATGAAGCTGTTTCAGACCGAAGGGATCCCCAGGCCATTGTTGGAGGGTTATCCCTGTCCTTCCAGGAGAGGTCCCACAAAGTAGGAGGGTCGGCGGGAGCTGCCTCAGTTGCCCGTCACCACCCGTAACTCACCCCCGTTTCTGAACAGGTCATGGGATACGAAATACCCTTTCTGTGCCTGGCCATCCACCAGAATGGATTTCAGGGCCCTGTCTTTTCCTGTTTTCCGAATCAGCACCTGTTTGCCGTTGGGCATGGTCCAGCGTACTTCCTCAAAAATAGGCACGGTGACCAGGTATTGGTCATCAGCAGGGGAAAAGGGGTAAACCCCCATTGCATTGAAGACATACCAGGAAGACATCTCCCCGGAGTCATCCATGCCAGACAAGGCCAGGCCGTCCTCCCCGATGCCGTACAGCTCCTCCAGTATGCGGTCAATCATGTGCTGGGATTTCTCAGGCTTGTTGATAAAGTAGTAGGAGAACGGGGCCTCGTGGTCAGGCTGATTTCCGTGGCAGTATTGCCCGATCATGCTTTCCACGTTCCGGGCAATGTAATTGGGGTTCCAGGGCAACGTAAACAGGGAGTCTAACTTGGCCTCGAACGGTTTGGCTCCGCCATACAGGGAAATGAGCCCGGGCATGTCGTGCAGGGCGAAAAACGACACCTGCCAGGCATTGGCCTCGCGGTACATGTACTCGTAATACGGGTACTGCGGGTTGAAATTCTGGATCCAGTCCCCGTTGGCCAGGCGGCCCCGCATGAACCTGGTCTTTGGGTCGAACACGTTCCGGTAGTTCTGCGACCGCTTCATCAGCACCCGGTAGTTGGCTGTGTCCCCCAGCGCCTTGGCCAGTTGGGCGAGGGAATAGTCGTCATAGGCATACTCCAGCGTCTTGGACACCCCGGCTTTGCCCTTGGTTTCTACGTGCGGGTTGGCCACGTCGGGGTCAGAGATGTAGCCTTTCCGGATATACTCTGTGATGTGAGGCCGAGCGCCACCTTCTATATTGGCGTTGCGCAATAACAGTTGGTAGGTGGCTTTCACGTCAAAGCCGTCTAACCCGCGGGCATAGGATCCGGCGATAAAAGGGGCGGCGTGGTCACCGTGGAAAAAGGTGGGAATGAAACCGGTTCTCTCCCCCACGTCCTTGAGTGACTTTATCACATCTACCGTTACCTCAGGAGAAACAATGCCCAGTAAAATGAGGTTGTTTCGGTACGTGTCCCAGAGGGAAGGTTCCGTGTAGTACCTGAAATCGGCTTTCGCTTTATTGCCTTTGGCATCCGTATATTCTCCATTGGTGTCGCTGCGCAAGGCAGGCCAGAGAAAAGACCGGTACAAGGACGTGTAGAATAGTTCTCTCTGTTTATCGGTGCCCCCTTTCACCTGTATTTTTGAGAGCAGGTTCTCCCAGGTGGTATCGGCTTCTTTTCTTATCGCTTGGAACGTCTTGTCCCCTATCTCGCTTTCAAGATTCTGCTTCGCGTTTTCCACGCTCACAAACGAAAGGCCTATTCTCATGTCAACCACCGACTTTCCCCCATCTTTCAGGTGTAGAATAGCCAGGCCCTTCTTGGTGTCCTCACCTCTCTTCTCCAGGCTGCTCAGCTCTGTGCTGAGGGTGGCGTAGAAGAATATCTTTTCCCCTACATCCTGGTGCCCCTGCACGGCATTCTTGCCTACCTGCTGAATGCTCCACTTCCTGACGGGGTTGTTGGCTTTGCCCAGGTCAAACACAATGCTGCGCTCTTTGCTGGACGGATAGGTGTACTGGTGAAATCCGGCTCTGAGGGTGGAGGTAAGGTCTACCTGCACCCGGTAGTCTTGCAGCAGCACTCCGTAATAGCCAGGGGAGGCACTTTCCTGGGCGTGGCTGTAGCGGGAGTAAAACGCCTCCCTGCCCTGGGTAGGCCCCGTGACAGGCAGAACGGGGATGTTGCAAAGGTTCCAATGGCCTTTGTTGGTATGGGTAAAGGAATAGATAAGCGTGTCTTCGTATTCATACCCCGCCCCTGAGCCATATTCGGTCATAGGGCTTAGCTGCACCATGGCATTGGGGAGGGAACTGCCCGGATACACCAGCCCCGCCCACACCCGCCAGTCTTTGGGGGGGGTGTAGCCGATGATTTTGGGATCTAACAAAGGGGCCGTACCGATGAAGGTGTTCACGTACCGGGTATAGGTAGGGCTTTCGTTTGCCTTAGTAACCGTTCCCGTTTGTTTAATCGTTTTAGCACAGGAAAAAGCCAACAATAGGGTCAGCAGGGAAAGGACATATCGTAGAGTAGTCATTCAATTACTTCATTTTCAAGGTGCGGGGCTGATGCTGTTGCCCCAAGCCCCCCTTGGTTTAAACTCAAACACCTCCATTCAAAAGACTCGTATCCCCGGCAGGGATAGGAAGGGCATGGGAAGGTTTCTCCTCCGGCTCCCTGCCCGCCAGATTGAATCCCGGATCCAGGGTGGCAGAGAGCCGTCTCTTTTGCAGATAACCGGAGGGAGGAGAAAACAACCGCCAGGTTCCGGCAGGTATTCCCCTATGCTAGAAGCCAAGGGTTTTCCTGGTAGGTCTTCCAGAGTAACTCGCCAAAAAGGGTATTGGCCCAGGCAAACCAAGAGCGGGTGAATTTGGTGGGGTCATTCTTGTGGAAAGTCTCATGCATGAACCCGGTTCCGCCGTGCGTACTCTTCAACATCATGATACACGTTTTGATTTCATCGGTACTAGTGCTGGTAAGGGCCCTCATGATGATGGCCATGGGCCATATCATGTCTTTGCCCACATGAGGCCCTCCCACTCCCTCTCCGGCAGTTCCTTTGTAGTAAAAAGGGTTATTCTCGGACAGGATAAATTTGCGGGTATTCTGGTAGATGGGGTCTGAGGTTTCCATGGCCCCTAAGTAGGGGAGGGAAAGGAGGCTTGGGACGTTGGCGTCATCCATCAGGTAATGGCTGCCAAACCCATCTACCTCAAACGCATAGAGCTTGCCATGCTTGGGATGGTCTATGACGGCATGGGCCTGAAGGGCCGCCTCCACTTCTGCGGCCAAAGCGAGCATAGCCGCGGAGGTGTTCTGGTCTTTGGCAATCTTTCCCATCATCTCAGCGCCCTGCCTTAAACTGGTCACGGCGAAAAAGTTGGACGGTACCAGAAAGGAGTAGACGGTGGCATCATCACTGGGCCTGAAGGAGGAGCATATCAGACCTACCGGGTTGACAGGGTTACCGTACCCGGACATTGACAGCGTGTCGGTCGCAAAGGGGGTGGTGCGCTGAAATTTATAGGGCCCAGGGTCCTGCTTGCGTTGCTGTTCCCTGAAGGTTGCCAACGTCAGCCGCACGGCCTGCTGCCACTCATTCCCGAATGGAGAAGTATCGTTTGTGGTTTTCCAGTACTGATAGGCCAATCTGATGGGGTAGCACAGGGAATCAATCTCCCATTTGCGCTCATGTACCCCAGGCTTCATGTCCGTGTGGTCGGATTTCCATTCCCCTACTTTATTGTCATCGCCGTAAAAGGCATTGGCATAGGGGTCTTTCAAAACACAGCGGGTTTGCCGGTTGATTACCCCGGCGATCAGTTGCTTCAGCTTTTCATCTTTGGGCGCGAACGGCAGATAAGGCCACACCTGGGCTGAGCTGTCCCGCAGCCACATGGCATCAATGTCCCCGGTGATGACATAGGTGTCCGGTTTGCCGTCCACGATCCTATGCGTTACCGTTGTGTCAAGGGTGCTGGGGAAGCAGTTCTGAAACATCCAGCTCAGTTCCTTGTCCTTTACCTTTCTGGAAAACTCCGCAATGGCGTTTTCCACGGATTTGCTTTGGAAGTTACGCTTTGCCGCCGGCATCCGTACTACCGGGTAGTCTGCTGAGGCAAACACCAGTGGAGGGTTTAAAAGGATTCCGGCACCTAACAGGGCTGAACTGTTGATAAAGGTTCTTCTGTTCATGTTGTTTGAAAACTTAAGTAAATTCGTGAGGGGGAGGGAAGTACCGAAAGAGCCCAGGCCGTGCCCTTTTGGTACTTGTGGCACTGCTGGCTTCCGGTTTAATCCAACAGGTTCAATTCATCTAATCTTGCCAGTGCCTCCACCAGCATTACACCGGATAACTGGGTAGAGAAATCAGTGGATTCCCCAGGCATATTCTTCCAATCAGGGCTTATCATGAGCGAGGGTCTACGGATACCTTTGGAGTAGAGGGTCTCCCCGTTGTACTTCAGGAAATTGATGTATTTCGCTTTGTCTGCCTGCGGCACGTTAGGCTGTTCGATCAGATTGGCCAGGTATCTCACTAAAATCCCCTTGAAAAGGCCGCCGTCCCCTTGGTTCTCGCTTTTGAGGATACCGCCGGGGGAAAGCTCGGTACTGTTG
This sequence comes from Sabulibacter ruber, assembly GCF_017355955.1. Lineage (GTDB taxonomy): Bacteria > Bacteroidota > Bacteroidia > Cytophagales > Hymenobacteraceae > Nibribacter > Nibribacter ruber_A. Next base: position 16,073 of record NZ_JAFFID010000006.1, read on the forward strand.
ATGGCAGTATTGGCCGTGCGTACCGCATCTGCCAGGTATGCCTGTTCACCGGTAGCTTTGTGCAGTTCCTGGCCGGCCCCGATAAAGACCCCTTGGTTATAGGTAAAGATCCAGCTCTTATCGATCTCCCCGTTACCGGTTCTGTTGATGCCATCCCAAACAAGGCCGGTTGCGGGATCTACCAAGGTGGCTTTAAGCCAGGTGTACAGGTTTTTAGCCAGGTCCAGATCCTCCTGCTTCTTCTGCAGGGCATATAGCCTGGCGGCAAGTATGATAGCAGGAGCATTGGCAGGGGTGTTTTTGTAGTCCAACTGTGTCTTCTTCCAGGCGATCCCTCCCCCTTGGTTATCGTTCAAGCCAGTTTTGATGTCTTGCCACAACAGCAACGTGGCGTCCAGGAATGCCTGGTCCTGGGTAGCCTCATACGCCCGAAGGCTTGAGAGGGCCAACCATTCCATATCATCGTAGAACTCATTCGGCAAACTCCCGTTGTTCTTGTCTTTGATGCCGTTTAGCAGAAACTTCATCCGTTGCACATACATCGGATCTTCCGTCCGCCTGTAGGCATCTACCATAATATCCAAAGCATGGGCATTCCACCAGTAATTGAAAGCCGTGTTACCGGTGTTGTTCTGAACGAAATACTTTCCATCAGCGGAAAGGAAGGTACTGTTCGTTTTGTCCTGCAAAGAGTCTGCAGTTGCGGCCCAGTTATACACCGCCACAGTAGAAGGGCGGTCATACAGCGGAAACGGATCATCTTCACAAGCGCTAAGTGACGCCAGCAAGGCTACAAGATTGAAATATAGAAAGCCTCTTAAAACCAACTTTTTCATAACATGAAATTTTAAAAGTGATGTTTTCCCGGCTTCGGTCCTTCTTTGAAGGGTGACCGAGGCCGGGAAAAGCCCTGAACTATTTCACCGTGACAGAATGCGTATATGGGCCTGATGTTCCGCTAAAATCAACTTTGATATCGGCGTTCTTGCGGTCAGCGTTTTCATTGAACTTGAATGCGAAGTCATAGCGCGAGTTGTCTACCGGAACCATATACCAATAGGAGGGTTGGGTACTGCTACCAGGCCGGCTGTTGTCTCTGTTCTGGCTGCCATACCATTCCATGGCTTCTGCCCCACCCTCATCCAGCACCGTAAACCTGAATTTATACCGCTCATCTCTACCCCAGCTTTCCTGGAAGAACTCCACCGGGGCGTTCTTGATTTCCCAGGTACCTTTGCCCGTGTAAGGCAGTTCATACCAGATCTTGTTTTCTGCAGAGAACCATAAACCTACTGACTTGATCTCGGTGAATTCAGCGGTGGCGTTATTCAGGTTTAACCGTATCCGGTATATTTTCTGGTCACCCGTCACCGTGGTGGTGCCACCCTCCACCATTTTGCCGTCCTGGATGGAGAAAGAGAGAGGATTGCCCGAGTTGCCAGCCGTAAACCGGTAAGTACCGGCTTTCAGAGCGGTGTAAATCTCAAATTCACCGGCCTTGGTTAGTTTGAAGGGAATGGCATCGCCCAGGGTCTCCCCTGCCTCTGTGGCCGAACCGGTCAGGTAAAGGGCGGAAGGGATCTCCGAAAAACCAGCGGGCCGCTCCAACTCCAACGTGTGCGAGACAGAAGGTTTTTTGACATTGATACCTTTGGAAGAAAAAACCGTCCATTTGATCTTCCCTATTTCCTGCGAGGCAATCCCTGCCATTTTCGCGATCTGATTCAAAGTGCCATAGGTCATGGTAAGGGAGTTACCCATCCCATTGTTATCTGACTTGACACTATAGACTGGATCGGAAAAGTCGCCGGATTCCCTGTCGAAAACCACCTCGTAGAAAACCAGCCCATTGTCTTCCGCCATGGCAGGGGCCCACTCGAAAACGGTGCTCCCGGAGGCCGGCTCCAGTTTGATGAACTTATTGTTCTCCGGTGAGAACAGGTTTGTTACCTCACTCACCTGTGTGTGATCGAGTTCTTTGTCATCGTCGCAGCTCGCTAAAAAGAACAAGGCGGCTACCCAGGTGCATAAGCGAAGGATATGTAAATTTTTCATATGTGAATTGCTAGAAGATTGATGTGAAAAGGATTACCAGTTAGGGTTTTGGGATAAGTTTGGGTTAAGGGCTCTTTCGTTCCGGGGAATGGGCCAGAGGTAATGCCTGCTTGGATCAAAGGATCTCTGATTCACCCTGATGTAGCCGTTGTCAACGGAGGGTGAGCCGTACCGGGCGCCGTGGGCCCAGCCATTCAGTACTTGCTCGGCTATTCTCCATCTCCGGATATCGAAGATGCGCGTGTTTTCAAAAGCCAGTTCAATACGGCGTTCATTCCTGATGATGCCTCTCAGCCCGTCCTGGCCAACAGCAGGATAACCCAAGGCTCCCGGGTCCGTAAAGCCGGCGCGGGAACGGATGGCTCCTATGGTCTGGCTCCAAACATTCTCGTTCATCTGGCCCAGTTCATTCTTGGCTTCCGCATACATCAATAAAACATCAGCGTAGCGGATCAGGATCAGGTTCAGGCCTGATAAAAAGTTGGGTCCCGAAGAGCGATCGTAGTATTTCCTGAAATAGTACCCGGTAGGGGAGCTAACTCCTCCAGGTCTATATTCATCCACATCCAGGCCTTTCGCATCGCCATTGGCATCTCTTGGGGCACTTCCAGGTCTGGTATAGATAGTGACCACAGAGCCATCAAGCTTGGTCCAGGTAGAATTGTGGTAAGCAATGGTGGCATCCAGCCGGGGATCACGCTTCGAATAAGGGTTCGTTTCATCATATCCGGATCCGGATTCACCGATCATTTTACCGTTCTCCGTGAGATAGCTGTCCACCAGTTCCTGGGTAGGGGCAAGATTGTTCAGTCGGGCACCCGCAATAATCGGGGCCATATCAAAGTAATGGTTATACGCCCTGTGTTGGGGTACATACTGTAGGTCTAGGATCACCTCGTTGTTGTTCTCGTTGGCTGGTAGAAACAACCCCTGGTAAGACGGGAAGAGGCTGTAGGTACCGTTGGCATTGCTCATGAGGGACTCACAGGCAGTCACTACCTCCTGCCACCGCCCTTCATACAGCAAGGCCCGGGCTCTCAGGGCTATGGCCGCGCCTTTGGTGATTCTCCCTCTGTCTGCGGCGGCATAGGCGGTGTTTATCGGTAAAACGCCCTCCACTTGTGTTAATTCGTTCAGCACAAACTCAAGCACCTGCGCTCGCGGCGTCCTTTGGACGGTTCTTACTTCCTCCACGGTAGGATCACGTTCAATAAGGGGGACATCCCCATACCAGGTCAGCAGTTGGAAATAGTGGAAGGCTCTAATAAAGCGGGCCTCTGCCTTCATTCTTTCTTTCAGCGTGGGGTCCATGCCCTCCACCCTATCCACGTTTTCCAGAAAAATATGGCAGGTTTTGATGCCGGAGTAATGGTAACCCCACTCATCTATTATCCTGGACAGCGATGGATCATAGGTACCGGCAGCCAGAGAGGCCACCCCGTTCTGGTCCCCTCTTCCATTATAGGCATTGTCAGACATGCCTTCATTATAGAAGTAGTAGTCACTACGGTACATCTGTGAATAGGCAGTATTGAGGACACTCATCGCCTTTTCCGTGGTGGTCCAGTAATTTGCTTCTGTAAACCGGCTCTCTGGATATACCTCCAAATCGTTACACGCGCTCAACGAGACCGTTAACGCCCCTAGTAAGTAAATGGCAAACTGTGAAAATCTATTCATGTTTTTAGTAGTTTAGAAAGTAACATCAAGCCCAAAGCCATAGTACACTGGGGTAGGGTACGCCCTTCCGCTGTTTGCCCCACTGTTTCTTAGGTTACTGTCAAATTCTGTGATCTCCGGATCCAGGAAGTCCAACTTGGAAAGAGTGAACAGGTTCTGGCCGGATAGATAGGCTCTCATCGACTTAAGGCCTATCTTACCAATCAGGGAAGGGGGCAGTGTGTACCCAATCTGCAGGTTCTTCAACCTCACGTAAGACGCATCATAGAGATACATGTCAGAACCTCTTCTGAAGTTGTTTTCCACCGACTGGCTGCCAGCTGCCGCCAGCCTTGGGTACCTGGCGTCGGGGTTCTGGGGAGTCCAGAAATCCAATTGATGCTGGTACATCACCTGGGAGTAATTAAAGTGGAATGGCTCCACCAGTTCTCCCCTCAGGAAAGTACTTCTCTTGCCTACTCCCTGGAAGAAGATATTCAGGTCAAAGCCTTTCACTCTCAGATTATAGGTAGCTCCGAAGGTATAGCGCGGGAAAGGGTTGCCCAGCACGAACAAGTCATTGTTATCGATGACATTATCGCCGTTTGCATCTACATACCGGTTGTCTCCTGGGGAAAGGTTCAACCCGGCTGGTTTAGGCCCTCTTTCGATTTCCTCCAGGTTTTGGAAATAGCCATCCCGCAGGAAGCCTACATATGAGTTATAGGGCAAACCGTCTCTACGGATTCTGAGCATTTCGTCTGCACCAGCCAACACTTCCCCTCCCTCAATAAAGAGCACCTTATTTTTAGAGTCCCCCAGGTTGAACGAGAAGGAATGGTCGAAAACAGAGTGCGAGAAGCGGTAATTCAGGTTAATCTCCCAGCCTTGGTTCTTGAATCTTCCAGCGTTATAATCTTGCAACGTGGCCCCATAAAGCGCCGGAATAATCGGCGGGACCAACATATCAGTGGTCGTCTTGTCAAAGTAGTCAAGCGATACCGTTAACGCGTTATTCAGGAACCCCGCGTCTACCCCTATGTTGAAGGTCGCCCCTTTCTCCCATCTGATATCTGGGTTGGCAAAAGTGAACCCTGTGCCCCCAACCCCGACATTATTGAAGCCATAGGCATTCTGAAAGGTAAAATAAGTACTTAGGTATTGGTAGTCACCTACCGCCTGGTTGCCAAGGATACCATAGGATCCTCTTACTTTCAGGTCCCCTACCTTTTCCCTGTACCCTTTGAAAAAGCTCTCCTCACTGATGCGGTAGCCCGCTGAGATGGACGGGAAGAAGCCCCACCGGTTATTGCTTCTGAATTTAGAAGAGCCATCAAACCTGAAGTTGAATTCACCGAAATACTTATCCCTGAAAGAATAGGATGCTCTACCAAAAAGAGAGTTCAAGCTCCTTTCTACTAATGTTTGATGTGAATTATAAGAACCGGTACCGATAACGGTTTCTGTGACTGGGGTACCTAACTCAGGGTCAGTGTTGGTTCTGAACAAGCCAATACCCCGGCTGGTTTCAGACTCATTTGAAACACCCACCAACACATTCGTGATATGGTCTTGATTGAAAGTCTTGTTAAACTCTGCTATCAACTGGGTATTCAAAGCGATATGCCTGCTGGTTTCATCATTGGTGTTACGGTTTGCCCCATACGTACCCCCAGGGAAATAATCTACCTGCATGGTTCGGGCAAACTGATTGTTTGTGGTAACACTCCCCCCAAAGACCCCTCTTATCTTAAGGAAATCCGTGACTGCGAATTCAGCATTGATATTCCCCAAAATGTTATCATTGTCATACTTACGGAAGCCGCCTTTCTCCAGGACCCCCAGCGGGTTATACTCCGAGAGGACATCGTTCGTCAAATACCGCCCTTGCTCATCCTTCAGCTGATAGTAAGTAGGTACTCTGCCCGCATCCACAATCAGAAACTGGGTTGAATTGGAGTGGTCCTTGATTTGGCTGCGCGTATAGGCAAGGATACTGGTTAATTTTAATTTACCGTACTCGTTAGAAACGTTCAGTCGGTAGTTATACCGGGTATGTCCGTAGTTGGGGCCCACTAAATTGCTTCTTTGATCGGCTATACCGGCAGACACCAGATAGGTGGAGTTCTCGCCACCTCCAGAAATGGAGACATTATGCGATTGCTGCACGGCATTCTGAAGGATAGTATTCAGGAACCATTCGTTGTCGCCTTGCTCCTGGAATCTCCTTATCTCCTCAGGCCCATAGATAGGGGGTAAACCAGCGTTTACCGCGGCTTGGCTTCTGAGAAGGGCATTCTCATACCCCTTTACCGGCTTATACAATACCCGGGGCTCCTGTATACCAACCAGGGCATTGTACGTCACACTGGGCCGAGTATTCTTCTTGCCTTTCTTGGTAGTAACCAATATAACCCCATTGGCAGCCCTGGAACCGTAGATGGCCGCACTACCGGCATCTTTCAGGACTGAGACGCTTTCGATATCCAGTGGATTCAACAGGTTTATGTCGCCACCTATGATTCCGTCAATTACTATAAGCGGCCCATTCCCATTTATGGTACTGATGCCTCTGATGTTCATGTTGGGGGCTTGCCCCGGTTCGTAACTCCTTTGCTGAATGATAAGGTTTGGAGAGGCACCCTGTAAGGCTTGGGTCACGTTCATCGCCGGCTTGCCTTCGATAGCCGCTGACGTTACCTGGTCCACTGCGCCTACCACACTGATCCGCCGTTGGGTACCGTACCCTACCACCACCACTTCCTCCAGGGCCTGGTCATCCTCCTGTAAAGTAATGTTGATGGTAGCCCTGTTGTTGATAGGTGCTTCCTGTGTCTTGAAGCCGATGTAGGAAAATACCAGCACCCCGTTTTCCTGCCCAGCCGGTACATTCATGGAGTACCTCCCATTTACATCCGTGGAAACCCCGATGCCAGCTACTCCCTTCAATACGACGGATACGCCCGGCAACCCCTCGCCTTTGGCATCCTTTACTTCACCGGTAACAGTGATATCTGCCCTGGCCTGGTCTCTTTTTGGCTGGGACGACGGAGGGGCAGGGGCTTGTGGAACAATGGGGAGGACAACATACGTGTTCTTGTCCACCTTTTCTGCCTTGAGGTTATACGGTTTCAGCACCCGTTCTATGTCCTGGCTCACATTGCCGCTGATGGGCTTCAGCAAACCTGCTTCCGCCCTCATTCTGGAAAACAACTCACTGTCATAATTGAAATTGACCTTATAGTAGTCTCCCAGCTCCTTTAGTACTTTAGACAGCGAAACTGTTTTTTGCTCTCTAATTCCAACTCCGCTCAGGGCTGGCCTACGGACGGATGCCATCGGTTGGGCAGATACCTGCAAGCCCATGAGTAGCAGCACAGGTATAAGCAATTTCGGTTTGCTAAAAGGTTTTACCATATTAAACTGAGTGGATTATAGTTAGTAAAGGTTGTACCATACTTCTAGTGATTTTTCTTTGTCAGGGGGATTATCTGAATTCCAGCCGATGACCTTCTTTTATAACCTTCAGATCGAACAGCTTCTCCAGCGCGATGAAAAGTACCTCAACTTTGTCATGTGGGACAGAACCGGTATACCGCCTGTCCATGACGTCTTTTTTGGAAAAGGTCACTTCAAATCCGTAGACCTCTTCCAAGACCCGGGCAACCTCTGTTAAAGGGGCGTCTGCGAACATGAGTTTATTGTGCTGAAACGCCTCATAGATCTCCGGATGCGCCGGCGTCTCTTTGATGATCAGTGCCTGGGAATCAATTTGTCCGTTCCAGGTCGCCAACTCACCGGGCTTCAGGGTTTCTTGCTTAATCGTTTTAGCAAAGAGGCCGAACAACATATCATCAGTGACCGAGAAATTTACCTTCCCCTCTTTTAACACTACCCTGCTGACCTGTGGCCGTTGCGTGGCCGTAAATTGTGTACCCAATACTTCGATACAGGCATTATCTTGTAGCCTTACTTTGAATTTCTGGTCATTCTCCTGATGGCTCACCTTGAAGAAGGCCTCCCCTTCTAGACTCACCACCCTTGCGGATTCTGAACTCCAGGGCTTTTCAAAGCTCAAGGTGGAATTCGAGTTCAGGACAACCTCTGAGCCATCCGGTAAGACAACCCTTTTCACCTGGCCGTGCAGGGTGGCATATCGGACAGTCTCGCTCTTCTCCCTTACCCCGAAGTAATAGAGGGCAACACTAACCATCACCAAACCCACAAGGCATGCGGCTAATCTTGAGGCCTCTTTCCAGACCGGATTGGTCCTTACGGCACGAATCTCCGTCGCAGGGCTTTCCGTGACAGAGACCCTGTGTTGGATTTTACCCCATACCTCTGCTTTCTCTGCAGGGAGCCATGTTCTCCGGTTCCGGGAACCCATGGCCCGCACCACGGCTTTGGCCTGCTCTATCTGTTCCGCCTTCTCCGGATGGGCTTCTATGAAAGCCTCCCAGTAAGGTGAATCATTCTCATCCAGACCTAAAGCCCAACTACAAAAGCGTGGATCTAATACAAAATCGTGTAAAGTCCGGTAGTATTCTTCCATCTAAGAGTTTTGGGTATGTCCTTCAAAAGTGAGAAAGGAGCATTCCAGGCAAAGTGACCCATGGAAACAGATTTATTTTTACTATTTTTTTAGAATCCCCTCCGTCCTACCTCCCTTTTTTAGCGAAAAGCCTCAAAACACGGAACCCCGTTGTCATTGTGGCAAGCCTTTCGCTTTGGAGCAATGGCGTTCGCCTCATGGGGGGATGGGCCGAAGCAGGTGCTCATGGGGACCACTTGCTGGCCTACGACAGAAAAAATTCAGCTCCGCCTATGAAAAGAACAGGAAGCACTGTGCCAAACTGCAGCTCTTGCTCGCGGAATTTCAAACGCTGGCTATTGCCCTGGAAGACGAAGGTTGGGCTGGTGGTGGCAGCGGTAGCAGAAGAACTGCGAAAGCTATCCTGAAGAATGTCGATCGCCCTATACATGAGTTTGTATACTGCCCTGGGCGTGATCTCCAGCAAGGTGGCGATCTCCGCAAATTCCATGTTCTGATAGAACCGGAGGTAAACAGCTTCCCTTTGCCGCTCTGACAACTGTTCTACTGCCCGCTCTAGCAGGGCATGGATATGCTTTTCGTCTTCGGCCTCTATCAGCCTATCATCGGATGGGGTCTCCACTTTCACCCACCCTTCGGTTTCCCTGTACACAGAAATCTTTGCTGCTTCTTTAACCTTGAGGGCTATCTCCCTCCGCAATGCCCTGAAAAGGTAAAACTTTATGGACGTGGTGGCGCTTAACACATGCCGCCTATTCCAGATCGTTACAAAAAGATCCTGCAGGCAATCCTTCACTAACTCTTTATCAGGGTGCAACCGACAACCGTAATTGTACAGGATATCAGAAAAGACCGCAAAAATCTGTGAAAAGGCTTCCTCGTCCCCTGCCCTGAATCTATCCCATACCTCAACCTCTTCCCCTAACAATTGCGATTTTCCCATCAGTTGAACGTTTTGTCCGTAATTATATGGAAAATTTAAAAAAAATTAAACGTTTTGTTTATTTTCTTTGATCAGCTGCTCGATTCATTCTGCCCCCTTGAGGACAGTATGGCGCATGCCCCGCAGTCAAAGGTTTGGCTTGGCAAGCGTGGATCTGCTTCATGCCTCAAGCCGCGAATAAGTCCATGAGACAACCCTTCCCCAGGGACAAAGCCCCATTCTCCTGAAAGAGTCCGCTTTGCCTGACCTACCCCTATGCACGGGGTTGATTTTCAGGTTCTCAGGCGAAGCGTTGAAGGTCTGCAAATCTTATCTGTTACGGGATACTTCCCCTACATGTGGTTGAAACGCCACCGTCCAAGCAGCTTTACCTCATCACCACTAAGCAACATTCCCAAAGGGACAGGTATCGGTTAATGTTATAATGTATAAACATAATAACATTAAGGGGCTTTATTGCTATTTTCTTATTTTATTTACCTATTGCCTATAATAATACAACAAGGCCTGAATGAATGGGGAGTAAACCAACGGTAACCAGTAAAGGCCCCAACAGGGCTTCCGGCCCGTAGCAAGGAAAAACCATTGGGAGCATCGGGATCAGATAGCCTGTAAACAGGCCTGCCATGATCTCCGACGGAACCTCCCCGGGGCGAAGGAACAGAATAGCCCTACCGCTTCTCCCCGCCATCTTTTACTCTGTATGGAAAATTTCCCCTTATGCACACGTGCACCAGGGCGGCATTCGCCAAACGGGCAGAAGCACAGGCCCAATCGGAGCATTACCTCCGCACGGTTTACCCAGGCACCGGGAGTTCACAGGCCAGGCTGAGGCGTGTACACCTATACCCCGGAAAGTCAACAAAAACGGTGATTTTGGGACCTTCTTTTGGCCTGGGCAGACCCTCCTATGGAACCTTGGGGTGGGTGATGTCCAGGGGTGAGGTAACTGCCTGATCAAACCTCGGAAACCCAAAAAACACAGACAAATAAAAATAGGCCCCGCGACGAGGTATAGGATCAAAGAGTCCCCGGTTTGAACACCCGGTCCTTAGCCGCCGGGCCACAGATCGGAATAGTACTAACTTTCACCTACCCCGGGAAAGATACTTGGACTCCGCGGTTGAGCCTCTGCCTGACAATAATCTAACCACATGTGATTCACGGCTTTTGTATATTTGTGGCTTACGTACTATAATCCGGAGGGGGTATTCCTGGTTTTGGGAATACAATTCTATTCTAACATAGTACTCCTTACACTCTCTTAGGCTGATTAGACCCCGTTGTTATGCACCTGACTCTCGACAGGAGGAACCCTATCCCTCTACATATCCAGGTAGAATACCTGCTCCGTGAGCTTATAGAAGATCCTATCTATAAAAACGGGAAACTGCTGCCTAATGAAATGGAATTGTCGAAGCAGCTGGCGATATCAAGAACCACGGTGCGGCAAGCAATCAATAAGCTTGTGTACGAGGGGCTTCTTATAAGGAAGAAAGGGGTGGGCACAAGGGTTGCCACCCCTTCCGTAAGCTCGAAGTCCCAAAATTGGCTTAGCTTTTCACAGGAAATGCAGGCCCGGGGAATACCGATCAAAAACTTCGAACTTCATGTGAGCTGGGTACATCCAGAGGAGAGCATCGCTAATTTCTTCGAGATACCTCCCCAACGAATGGTGTTGAAACTGGAAAGGCTACGGGGAAGAGAAGAGGGGCCCTTCGTTTATTTCGTTTCTTATTTTCATCCCAGAGTCGGTTTGACGGGGGAGGAGGACTTCAAGCGTCCCTTGTATGAGATTCTGGAAAACGATTACTCTATTGTGGCGCAACTGTCCAAAGAGGAAATCACCGCGAAAGGGGCCGACAGTACTATAGCCAGGAAATTAGAGATGAAGGTTGGGGAGCCTGTCCTTTTCAGGAAACGCTTCGTGTATGACCAGGGTGAGCGCCCCCTGGAGTATAATTTAGGGTACTACAGAGCCGACAGTTTCGTGTATACCGTGGAAAGCAGAAGGACCCAGGGGTAAAGAACTGAAACCAGCTCCAGGGAGGTGGCCGCAGCAAGTAACAGGCTATGCCTACTCCCAAGCCTCCACAGGGAGACGGTAGCCGGTTTCCTTCATCCCGGCACTGGTTACTATCACGCAAGAACACGGTTCCGGAGCATCCGTGCAATGCAGCGGGAAGCCCCGGAACGTACCACTACCCAGCCCCGGACAGGCCGTTGCATTCAGGCTAACCATTCCCTTTGAACTTGGATCCGGGCGCCTGGATTCCTGCCATACACGATTGCCCGATCCACCACGCCCCTCTCCCTCTTGCCGTATCTGCCCAGTCTCCCCAAGGGATCCAGGGTTTCTGGCTGAATCCCTGGATCTGGGTCTACGCGCCTGGTTAAGGATGCTGAAGGGCTCTTCTGGCTTTGGTCTGTATTCAGCGAAGCGGCCAAAGGCAGGCTCAAAACAGAAGAGCCCTTTGATAGGTCGGATAGCTTCTCCGTAGACGTCGCGGAGGGCTTATACGGCATCCTTCATGCCAGATCGTTATTTCACGGTGGGAGGAGCAACCATGGTGCCCCAGGTCTCATTGGGCTGGTTACCCATGACAAATTCCAGCTTACCGCCCGCCATTACCTCATCCAGGTACAACCAGCTATTGGCCAAAGGCTTCCCGTTGAAAGAGGCAGACTGTATGTACACGTTATCTGCTGCATTGTTCTTGGTTTCAATGACGAGCTTCTTCCGGTTGCCCAGCGTGATGGTGGCCTTGTCAAACAGGGGGCTTCCAATCTGTATGATAGGCCTGGCATCGGTGAAGCCTTTTACGTCAAAAAGACCCAGTGAGGCCATTACGTACCAGGACCCTAACTGCCCTTGGTCCTCGTCCTGCCCGTAGCCATAGCCATGCACGCCCTCTGTCCCATAAAACTCATTGCAGATGGCCCTGGTCCACTTCTGGGTGAGCCAGGGCTTACCGGAGAAGTTAAAGAGCCAGCTTATGTGCAGGTTTGGCTGGTTTCCGTGATTGTAGATGGCGTTGATGCCCGCAAAGGCATCAATGGTTTTGCCACCACCAAAGGCGTTTTTCTGAGACTCCTTGAAAATATTATCCAACCTGGTGTTAAACTCTTCCCTTCCCACCGCAGAAATCAGGCCTTCTGGGTTGTGGGGCACAAAGAAAGTATACTGGATGGCATTTCCCTCCTGGAACCCTCTCCAGGCTTGATACGGATCGAACGGGGTTATGAAATTGCCCTTGGGGTCTTTGGGGTGAATAAGCTTCGACTGGGGGTTGAACAGGTGCCTCCAGCCGTCCGAGTACTTCATTAACTTCTGGTAGTCCTCTGTTTTGCCCATCGATTTGGCCATCTGGGCCGCTGCGTAGGCACTGTAGGCGTACTCCATGGTATGCGATGCTGAAAACGTGGAGCCGGTGGAATCGGTGATGAAGGTATCACCGCCCCCTATAAAAGGGGAGTACCCTCGTTCCACGAAAGCTTTTACATCCATCTTACCGGACCCTTCTTTCCTGTTTTTCCAGCTCATCTCATTTTCATACACTGCTTTATAGGCCAGCTCCGTGTCATACTCCCGGATGCCCGCATTGTAAGCTGCCGCAACGGCCAACCCTACCATGTTGGTACCTACCCCGGAAACGAAATTACTGTTGGCTATCCCGTCGCCGAACCATCCTCTTTCCTTGTAAACCTGTAACTGGGTATGCACGAAATCATTGTAATGCCGCGGGTATGCTAAAGTCCACAATTGCGTCAGGTTCCAATAGCCTCCCCAGATCGCGTCGGTATTCATGAAATTATAGCTGAAGTCTCCTTTTGCGTCGCGGGGTAATTGCCCGATCGCACCGTCGTGCCGGGGGAAGGCGCCATTCACGTCGCTGGCCACTCCGCGGCCTAGCAGGGCGTGGTATAAGCCGGTATAAAACTTGGTTTTATTGTTCTCCTCAGGGCCTTCTACCTGCAGCTTCCCTAGTTCTTCCCGCCATGCTTTCTGGGCCTGTCTTTTGGCTTGCTCAAAGGACAGCTTCTCGCCTTCCGCCGCCAGGTTCAGTTTGGCGTTCTGCGTGGAGGTATAAGACAGTCCGACTTTGATTTCGATGGCCTCCTGATTTTGGGTTTCATACTCCAGGAAAAGCCCGGCTCCTTTGCCCACCGCAACGGTTGAAGCAGACTCTACTCCCTTTTCCGAAAAGGAACCCACCCGCAGAGGTTTCCTGCTTATCTCGCCGTAGAAATACATAGAGACTTTCCCTTCTGGGTCGTATTTCTTGACATATTTCGGGTAGGTATGCACAAAGCCCTCAAAATGCGTATCATCTATCATTCTAACTGACGCATCCGTGATCCAGCCGCTTTCCCCTTGCACATTACCAATATCCAGGATAATCCTCGATTGCTGGTTCTGGGGGAAAGTATACCGGTGGAACCCGACATGCTTGGTAGCGGTCAGTTCGGCTGTGATCTTGTAATCATCCAATAGGACTTTGTAATAGCCGGGCTGCGCCAGCTCGTTTTTCCTGTCAAAATCAGACCGGTAGCCGCTATCGCTCTTTTCCAGCTCGCCGGGTTTTACTTTAAGTTCTCCGGCCGTAGGCATAAAACTCACCCCGCCTACCTGCCATTCGTGGAAATGCACAAAACCCTCTATCGAGTTGTGCCGGGTATCATAGCCTACAGCCTCCCAGCCATCTTTATTCCCGTAATGCCCATTGGTGGAGGGGGCTAACTTGGCCATGCCATAAGGCACTGCGGCCGGGGTATAGAAAAACCAGCGGCTGTGGGCGGTTCCTATATTGGGGTCAACGTAACTAAGTACATCTTTCTCATTCCTGGTTACGGCGCAGGAGGCTAAACCCAGAGATAAAACAAACAGGGATGTTTGTAAAAAGGAGTTTCGTATTTTCATGAGATGGGATAATGAGTGTATGGTTATGTTTCAAAAGAAGCTCCGTTCCCCGTTATGCCTGGGTGAGACCTTCCCTTTCAGCGGTCTGGAACCTACCGGCTTACATGTGTGCCCCCCTGAAACAGGTAGGTGCCGGTAACCGTCTGAAACCGCTGGTTGGATTCAGTCTAAGGGGTAGGAAAGCACGAAGCGTTTCCCTGAGGGCGGATGGACATACCTAATGGCCAGCCCACATGCCTTGTATTTCCTCCAGGGATTTGCCTTTCGTTTCCGGCACCAGTTTCAGCACTACCCAAAACGCGCACAGGCAAAAGGCTGCGAAAAACCAGAAGGCCATGGCTGCGCCTACCCAGGCTAAAAGAATGGGGGTAACCTGGCCTACTATGGTATCCGCTATCCACATGGCCATGATACTGAGCGCCATGGCTCTCCCCCTTATTTTGTTGGGGAAAATCTCTGCCGCTATCACAAACTTCAAGGGTCCTATGGAGAAGGCAAAACAGGCCAGAAAAACTATAATGGAAAGCAAAAGGGAGAAACCGGTACTACCGGTATAAAAACTAAAACCGGTGAATAACAGACTCAAGGCCGCACCAATCGAGCCGACCAGGTAAAGGGGCCTGCGGCCTAACCTATCCACTTTCCAGATGGCAATCAAGGTAAAAACCAAATTGGCTAACCCAAAGATAATTTGCCCAATCAAAGCATTACTCAAATCGATACCGGCGTCATTGAGAATCCTGGGCCCGTAATAGATCACCGCATTGATACCGCTGAACTGGGAGAATACAGGCAACAGCAACCCAATCACCAATGGCTTCCTCAGTTTCGTAGAGAAGAGCTCTTTGTATGAGCCGGTTTCCTGGTTGGAGGTTTTTATGATATTGGACACGTCTGCCTGCGCCTCGGCCTTGCTGCTGATCTTGGCCAGGACTCGCGTCCCCTCTTCTATTCTATTCTTCTGTACCAACCAGCGGGGGCTTTCCGGCACGAACAGCAAGCCTGCCAAAAACAGAACCGCCGGCACAGCCCCCAAACCGAACATCCCGCGCCAGACCTCCTCCAGCACCAAATAGTCCATCAGATTCCCCAGGCCCGTAGCCCCCTGCGATAACGATATACTCAACAGGCCGGCGTTCGTAAGATAGGCCGCCAGGATACCCACCGTTATTGCTAACTGGTAGAAAGTAACCAACCTACCCCGTACGGCCGCAGGGGCAATCTCCGAGATGTACAGAGGCGCTACGTTGGACGCCACCCCGACCCCTATTCCGCCCAGCATACGGGCAAGTACCAGAAGGGTAAAATTCGGCGCACCGGCGGTACCGATAGCAGACAATAGGAAAAGTAGCGCTGACAGTGTCAACATGGCCTTGCGGCCCCATCTGTCGCTCAGTTCACCGGAGAAGGCTACCCCAAGGATACAACCAACAAGTGCGGAAGACACAAACCAACCCTCCTCTGCCGCAGACAAGACAAACTGGGTTTTCACAAAAGGTAGAACCCCTGAGATAACCGCCATGTCAAAGCCGAACAACAGCCCCCCCATGGTGACAACCGCGGTGATAGCAAACAAGTAGAATGATTTAGTGGACAACATACCAGAGAAGTGAAAGATAAAGCAATAGGAATAAAAGCATCAAGGCAGGGTTCGGCATCCTGTGTACCCAAAGAGGGTATCTCCCCTATACCCAGGGCATACCTTTACAGGGAGGTAGCCCCCCTAACAGCATTCATCCTTCACAAACGCCTTCACCACTTTCACCGGTGACCGACCGTTGTTCACCAGGGTATAGGACGTTGCAGCGGCAGGGATCACAAAAGTCTCGGCATACCTCACTTGCTGCTCCACATTGCCGGTTTTTACGGTAATGGCGGCTCCTTCCACTAAGCTCAGGATATGGCATTGGCCCTTCGTTTCCGAATGAACTTCGGTTTCAAACTCAAAGCGGTGAACCGCGTAGAAATGCTCCGGATGGGTGGAAAGGTTAACCAGTTGCCAGTCAGCCCCGTTCTCAACAATGGTTTGCTCTGAGATGAGCTCCCTGGCTACCTTGTCTCCCTTTCTGTCAAAGTCCAGGTTATCGAACGCTCTTTTGATATTCAGGGGACGCGGGTTACCGTCCAGGTCCAGACGGAGCCAGTCATACATTTTGAAGGTATAGATGTAAGGAGTGCTGCTTATTTCCAGTACCATGTTGTCTATCCCGGAGCAGTGCACGGTTCCGTTGGGAATCAAGAATAGCTCATGCTTTTTGGCTGGGAATACCTGCACGAAATCCTCTACCTGAACAGCCACGTTGGCTGCCGCACTTCTCTCCAGCGTAGTTCTGAATTCATCCGCTTTGATGTTCTCCTGAAAGCCCAGGTATACCTTCGCTCCAGGTTTGGCATCTAGAATATAGTAGGTTTCATCTTGCGTGAAAGTTTCCCCGAAGTTGTCTCTGATGTAGGCATTGGTGGGATGGCACTGCACGGAGAGATTCCCTCCCCCAAACGTATCCAGAAAATCAAACCGAATGGGGAACTCATCTCCAAAGCGCCCTGCCGCCTTGCCTAGGATGGCTTCATTGTCATAGTGCATCAGGTTAGCAAAACTCACTTCAAGCAGGATCTTGCCGCTCTCAAACACAATCCCATTTTCCGGGGTGATAAGCTCAAAGGACCAGGCATAGTTTGGAACATCAGGTGAGATGCCCTGAATATTCTCCTTTATCCAATTTCCTCCCCATGCTCCCGCTTCAAACCAGGGCCGGGCTCTGAAAACATTTTCAGAGGCCTTTTTCAGGGCATTCCTTAGATCCTCGCCGGACATCCAGGAGATGTCTGTGCCTCTTTGTTCATCTACCCAGGCAGAAACCTTGGGCAGCCATTCTTTTTTGTGCCTGTTCATTACAACCCAATCCACAAAGAAGAACCTTTTGTATTGCTGCTTGGGAGAGCCGGGGGTCGACTCCCCTATATTGGTAATCACCCCCGCCCTGGACCGGTACTGTACCTCATTTTTGGGCACCTCAACGAATATAACCGGGCAATCCCAGTTCACCAGGGCGGCGCCCGTACCATGAAGCACAGTTAGTCCCTCATTTGACGGGTGAATGGCCTTGAGCTTTTCTCTATCGAAGAAATCCAACAAACCACCTTCAAACAGCCGTCCAAAGACAGGATCATCCTCACCCAAGTAAGGAGAGACCATCCTGTTCACCTCTTCTTCCTGCTTCAAGGCGCCTCTTATATCCATAAGCCTGACCTGAACATTCCTGGTTTGTGCAACATTGGACAGCTGCCCGAGAAACGTATTCCAGCAAACCCCCGGATCCCCATCTATAATTACCTGCTGATGGGTGCACAGCCAGTCAACCAACGATTCGAATCCTGCAGCGATTTTTCCGTCTTCGATTCTGAACGACGGAAACACATCGTAACCATCCACTACACCTTCCTTCTTTAGCGGCAGCATGTATTGCGAGGTATTTCGGAAATCTCTTGGAGAGCAGATGGCAGTACCAGTTGCCCTATCCCCTAAAGTCTCCTCCATCTCTGTCCTAACGTTCTGCGATGAGCTTTCCTTTTCAGTGCTATGATTCATGATGATTGAAATTGGTTAGTATCCCAACAGGCGTAGTTGACTCCAAAGAGTAATATATACATCCCCCGTATTCGATATGTACATACATACCTACAAATGTAGAACTAATATCCAGTTAGGCAAGGGAAATCAATCCTTAATTGGAAACCAAGGAATAAATAGGCACACTGAAAGAATCAAAGGTTAGTATCCCAGCACTTACTTACCAGGTGGAGAGGGCCCTTGGCAATGGTCAATTCCGCCTCATAAAGAAGCAGGTTGATTACACCCCACAGTCTGCACCTGAGAATTGATGCGGTGCTTCAAAATGATTACTGAACCCTCGTGGGAATGGGACGGATGTCCCTTGGATCAGGAAAGATTTCCCTGCCGTTTCCCAGCGGCAAAGGGAAAGTGAAGAGCCTGCATCTCCACGAACACAACATCCCCCCTTGCACTACAATATATCACAAGGGTTTTGCTTTATACCGGGCACATGTAAGCATTTGATGGTCTCTGCCTGATTTGTATTAGGCCCATATTAGAATGGGCTAAGTAAACTAAGATCCGCTTAACCCTTGGGCTTAGTTGTTATGACCTGAAAAGTTGCTCAGCTAGGCGATGCTCTCTCCATTACCACAGTTCTAATCTCCTTTAGACCTCCTTTATTTCTAGGAAAGGCTCTACGAATAAGGGCTGAGACTTAGGATCAAGGGTGTTTTCTAAAGCCCTTTTTTAGGATAGCTTTTGCCGGGCTTCCCTATCTGGGTCGTACTCAACCTTGCACTCATCATTAAGAACCATTGTCTCTCCTTTCTCCAAGGTATATTGAGGCCAATTAGGTAGGTCAGCGCCATTAGGATCTCCCTTATGCATGAAGTTCAACAAAGCACCAGCCATTTTTTTTGCTAGGTTTCTTGGGCGGGCGCCCCCTCCAGTATGGGTTACCATTCGGTCGGTGTTAAGAAACCAGAAACTGATGTCTAAGCAGTGAAATGACCGCATCCGGTGATTGAACAAAGGTGAACTCCAACCGAACCAAGCCATATAGACAGGAGCATTTTGCTTAAGTTTGGCGTTTGCAGTCCTTATCACTGCTTCTCTATTAGATACAATCAATGACCAAATTTCGATGGGTTTCCTGTTTGGAAAGGTTTTGTCATACGCACTAACTATTTCCGCGGCTTTGTCGCCATAGGCACTCCTGAGTTTGTCAATAACTCCCTCTAATGTAATATTCTCTAACTCTGGTTCGGTGCGGCCTGGAGCCCACTCATGGAAAGTGGTACATAGCAGCATAGGAACGTTGGGAGAAGCCAAGGAAGCGTCCGCATAGAACTGCCCTTCCGGTAAATGCAATCCATCTGCCACGGGGCCAAAGCCACCTCTTCTCATACCAGGACCTCCCCTTTCTTGCTCCATTCTTTTAGCCGCTCTGTTGGCCAGGACCAGGTATTCTTTCCAGGGTAGTTCCTGCAGCTGGTCAATTTGGGAAGGGGTGAGGTTGGCTTCCTGCAGGATGTATCTCCCCAGCTCCTGCGAATAGGTTCTGTCCACTCCTTTGACATCTGAGCCGCTCAGGGCAACCGCTTTGTGTACCAATCCTTTTGCCTCTGGCATGGCGGCCACGACACATACCTTGGCACCACCCCCAGATTGCCCCATTACCGTGACGTTTCCGGGATCTCCTCCAAAGTTCTCAATGTTTTGGTTTATCCATTTCAGGGCCGCCAACACATCCAACATGCCCACATTTCCGGAGTGTTTGTATTTCTCGCCTCCAATGGCGGAGAAATCCGAAAAGCCGATCGGGCCTAGCCGATGGTTGATGGAACAGAAGACCACATTTCCGTACTTGCTGAAGCTCTCACCGTGGTAGCCGTCCTGCTCCAGACCGTTCCCTTTGCTAAACCCACCGCCGTGTAGCCACACCAGTACTGGCCGCTTTCCCCCATCGGTTAAGCCTGGCGTCCAGATGTTCAGCCGCAGGCAATCTTCGCTTACCTCATCATAGTTCCAATGGTCTACAAAGGAATAGTAGTTTTCGGGTTTGCGGTCATAGATATCCTGCGGGGCTGAGTTTCCGGGGTACACCGCTGGGCGCACTTCTTTCCACGGCTTCGGCTCCTGAGGAGGCATGAACCTGTTCTTGCCTGAGGCATCCGCGGCGTAGGGAATACCCAGAAACGAATACACACTGTTCATCATATATCCCTTGACTTTTCCGTAGTTCGTCTGGGCAAGGGCTATATCATCTCCTATGAACAGGACCTGTCCGTCATTCTCCGGGTCCCGTGATTTTTCAGGCACTGTGCAGGACGATAAAGAGAGGGCGGGTGTTATGCCTAGGGTGGCGGCTCCTAAGCCCGCTTTCGCAACAAAGTTTCTTCGGTTCATTCTCATGCTTGACATTCTTCCATTTCACGCCTTGGGGCTTTTATAATCTATTCCATACACGTTCAGCAGTGGTGCTACTAGGCATCCATACTCCTTTTATGCGCTACTTTTTAGAAAACAGTCCCAAAACCAGAATGGTCCGCTAACGCTTACGCCAGCAAGAGGATGGTGAGCCTTCTCAACACAGAAATACCAAATTACCGCCTGCCCTTCTTTACAAGGTAAGAAAGAACTGTGTTTTGGCAGAAGGAGTTTCTACCCCTTAGGCAAGAGGAAATTATTCAAGCTCTTGCAAAACATTGTACCCCTCCGCCGTGAGCGACAGTTTCTCATGCTTCACCAACTCCGGGTAGGTCACCTGTATTTGCTTCTTTTCGCCGGGTAACAACGTGAAGTAGCCATCTGAGAAATAGGCGGGTAAGACTTCCTTGTTTTCAGCTGTCTTTAAACCAAATTTAAGCGACAGGGCAGGGATTGTGGTTGAATTAATGACTTCGTACAGGATGGTATGCTTCTGATTATCCTGCTTCAGGAGCCTGCCTTGCAGCTGCACCTGCGGAAGTTGGTTGAATGCCTTAAAGTCCCCGTTCTTGGGGTTGGTTTTCCAGTATTCGTTTTGTGACAGTAGTTCCCCGGCGTTTCCCTTCAGGGTAAGCCTGATCAGGTACACCTCCGGAAGACCTTCGGGTAAGTCAGGCGTGAATACTGGGGTGAGTTGGTTGGCCGCTACCATAACCGGGCGTTCCAGTTGCTGGGCTCTTTTACCGGCAAGGTCATACACCTCAAGGGTTACTGTTGCTTGGGGGAAAGACCGCATAGTGGTATTTACCACGGCTACCTGATTATCATGCAGGTTCATTTGCACATGGACAGGCTCACAGGCCTTCTGGGAGCCGTAGTATGAGCCATGGGTTCCATAGTCCCAAGTATACGTTTGCCAAATCATGCTGGGCCAGGCCGGGTGAGACATCCATAGGAGTACACCACTGGTGTTGTGCCAGAGTTTACTGTTCCAGGCCTCAAATATGGCCCGGTGGCTGTCATAGTTGATGAACTGCACCTTTCTGGTGAACTCCTCCACACTTCGCGGTTTTCCATAAAGACTGTCCACGGCACCTATGTACTGTTTCTGCTGGTGTTCAGCATGGAAGTCATGGTAATACCAAGTATCGCTGATGGGCCAAAGGTCTTCCTGGGGGATAAACTTGCGGAGGGTTTTGGCTTCAGGAACCGAGAAGGTGCCGATCTCTGTGTTAAAGCCCTGGGCGTTGTTCCTGAAGTAATCGGCGGGGTCTTTGAAGTAGTGCCAAGGTCCACTGGGGCGGAGGTTCAGGTAACGGGAGTTGGGCTGATAGAGGCGGGTGCCGTCTTCGTTCATAATCAAGGTAGCCAGTGCGTCCTCTAAACTAACTGGCGCGTACCCCTCGTTCCTGGGGCACCAGAGGGCAATAGAAGGATGGTTCCGGAAGCGTTTCACCACATCGGCGGCATTCTCTAGGAACAGCTCATTATCTTGGGGCTCCAGATTATACCCTTCGGTTGAGAGCCAGAAATCATTCCAGACCAGGAGACCGTACTCATCGGCAAGATCATAGAATACCTCCTCGGTACTCTCACCGGTCCAGTTCCTGATCATGTTGAAATGGGCGTTCCGGTGCAGTTTAAAATAAGGCTCCAGCCGCTCGCGTGAAACGCGCTTCATCGCATCATCCATGCCCCAGTTGCCGCCCCGGCAGAAGATGCGCCGCCCGTTTACCCTCAACACCAAATAGGGAGCTGTGCCTTTTTCAGGCAGATGCGGGAATAGGTCAGGATTTACCCCCTCGCGCAGTTTAGGGACATGTACTTCGGGCTGCACTTCCCGGCGGTTCAAATTGTCAAACAACAGCTTCCGTTGAGCACGGAGATTGGTGGGGGCATACTCAATGCGCCTGGCCTGTTCCTGCGGGAAATCAACAGACATTTCATAGGTGAGCTCCCGTACGCCAAACCTGATATGCCGTTCATCCGAGAGTTGGTTTCCGTTTTCGGTTATGCTCAGCCGCATCTGGTAGAGTTCCGGATTGCCGTAGCCGTTGGGCCACCAAAGCCGAGGGTTCTTCATGGTAAGTTCTTTAAACTGGGCAGGCGCAAAAGAGACCGTCTTGATTTCGCCCGCCTTGAGGGCGACTTTTTGGCTGACTTCGGTATTCTCCAGCTGTACAGTTACCGTAACGGTTTTAGGCTTTTTACCCGAGTTCCAAACTTTAGTAATGAGGGTAAGCTGGGCTTGGGATGTATCCGGCAGCGGAAGGTCTGTGATGACTTGCGGGTCTTGCAGTACTACATCACCGGTGAACGTAAGTGTCACTTTCTGCCAGAGCCCGATGTTGCGGTCTCTGATGCCCGGGACCCAATCCCATCCTTCAGAAGAGATAAATGTGGGGCCGTCCAGGGCCAGGATGCCTCCGTTTGGCCCCTGCCCCGTTAGCGAGGATTCTTCATGCGGAATGCCTGGATGAAGCGGCGGTAAAATATGTACAGCCAACACGTTCTCTCCGCCTGCCACCAAATTGTTGGTGATGTTGTAGGTGCCTCGTTTGAATGCTCCTCTCATGGTACCTACTGCTTTGCCGTTCAGCCAGATTTCCGCCCGGTAATTGACGCCATGTAAGGTAAGCCAAACAGTTTTGTTTTTCTGAGCCTCAGGGATGCGGAAGGAAGTTCTATACCACCAATCTTGCCGGCAGAGCGTGTCCGGAATCACGAGGTTGTTCAGCCCAAAGTACGGATCCGGGTAAATGCCTTGTTCCACCAAAGTGGTCAGCACGGTGCCAGGCACGGTGGCGTTGTACCAGGCAGCACTGTTATGGGCCGGTTTGGAAATAGCGGATCCACTGCTCCCCACCTTGCTGGCTTCATACATTTCCCATCCGTTGGCTATCTCAAAAGCTCCATCCGTTAACGGAAGCAGTTGGGTGTAAGGCGTTGTTTTGGATTTCCGTTGTACTTTGGTTGGCACTGCTTTTGCCTTTGGCAAAGTACTTTGGTCTTGGGGCTTAGAGAGGCCGTAGTTCAATTTAGACGTCTGTGCCATCGCTGTTTCCCCTACGAATGTATTTCCCAACAAAAGGGCTGCTACCAGTATATATTGAATTTGTTTTATAAGAAGTACCTTATCCGTCATTGCCGTGCTTGAAAATACCTCACGTAAAATCCGTTTAGAGGAAAACAGCTCCTCCACATTTGGGCTGATTACCCGAAAACAGGGCCAATACGCCAGGTGATATATTTGCCTGCTGCTGTTAACACCACTATTTGCTTGATAGAATCAGAACCATTTCCTGCCGTGGGGCAAACTTTACCCGCGGCATTATCAGTTCTTGG
Source organism: Sabulibacter ruber (assembly GCF_017355955.1). Classification (GTDB taxonomy): domain Bacteria; phylum Bacteroidota; class Bacteroidia; order Cytophagales; family Hymenobacteraceae; genus Nibribacter; species Nibribacter ruber_A. The sequence continues at coordinate 39,534 of NZ_JAFFID010000006.1, forward strand.
TTTTTGGTGCTAAATGAGGTAAGCTTCTGATACTGGCGGCTTATCGGGGCGAAGGTCTGTGCCTCTTTAATTTTTCCCTCTTTCACCTCAAATGAGATATCTGACGTTAGTTCCGCTGGGGAATTGTTGAGCAGATAAACGAAATATTTGTTTCCGCACTTCATTCCGTAGGCTTCTAACTTATCAGTAGTAACTTCAAATGGTTCAAAGCTGCCCTTTCCAGAGGCCAGCATCTGGTCATTGATTTCTTTCACAGAGTTGAAATACGAGGTCATCTTGCGATCATCAAACAGTTCCCACCACCAGGTCATGGGCAAAATGGGCGTGGGGTTGAAAAGGCCATACCATAGGCCCCGCTTGTAATCGTAATCCCACTCTTCCCCGTATTTGGGATCTGCGTCCTCCCAACGGTAGCCAAACTCCCCGATCACATATGGCTTGCCGAAGGTGCTGATGTAGGTTGGGTAAATGGACGGGATTTTCCCTGTGTGTTTGTAGATGTGTTTCTGATTGAAATCCAAATAGGCTATGGCGTTCAAGCCCGCTATGTCACGGTGGGAAATGCTGGTGGAGACCAAATGCTGGTAGGGATCAATGTCTTTGAGGTAGCGACTCATGTCATCGTGCCACTGCGTTATGGCTTCATGCGGAATAATCACGCTATCGGCCGCGGTAAAAGCTGCGTTGTCTACTTCGTTGAAGAACTCCCAGACTCCTATGTTGGTGCTGTATCCCCAACGGGCCACGATGTAGCGCAATTTGTTTTTGTATTTCTCACGGGCCCTTTGCGAGGTGAAAAACTCTGTAGGGGTTTTGGCCGGCCCACCGTTGACTTGGTTGTAGTTGCTGTTTTTCCAGCCGCCATTTTCCATAAGATGTCCATGCCAGTCAAAAGTGAGCATGAAGTACAGATTTAGGGAGTCGCAGAGTTGTAGCAGTTCCTCCATCCGTTGTATGGCACCAGGGTGAAAGTACTCTTGTGTGTTGGAATACCGTTTGGTGGAGCTTACTTTCTTCCATTCCAGCGGCAAGTTCCAATAGCACATCCAGGTCCGGAAGAAGTTGGCCCCGTTTTTAGATAAGGTGGGGAGTAGGTAATCATACGTCCATTTATCGTTCTCAAACGAACGTGACTCCCATCCCACGTTTTCTCCTATTCCCCTGAACAGGGTGCCGTCATCAAACTTAAAGGTGTACAAATCATTCTTGTGTAGAAACCCCGGTTTACCTCCCTTCCTCGCCTCAAATATTTCGGGTTTAGATTCATCCGAAATGTTTTTCCCGCCCAACCGAAAGTACCAGCTGTAGGTGCCGACTTCCTGGGGGGTGAACCTCGCTTTCCATTCAGAGGCATTTGTGTTCCCCTTCTCAAAATAACAAGGCAATAACAGCGGTTTTCCAGATGGAGAAGTCAACACCATGTCCAGGGTGATTTCTTTCTGGTCATAGGGATTCGTGAACGGGACCTGCAGGTTGATGGTCCATTCCGCTTTCTCAAACTGCTTTATGGGAGCTTTGGGCCGGGTCACGTTTTCGATTCTATTCTGGGCAACTGTTGCTTTGGCCAGGGTAAGCAACAGGAATAGAAGCAAAACTCTGAGTGATGCTTTCATGGAGAATGGATAAACAAGGTCAAACATGGCTGAATCTTATTCAGCCCAAGGATAGGAATAATGCAAAAGCCAAGGAACCATTATGAGGACCTTACCTTCCTGCCAAACAAAACAGGCACTTACACGGTCCAAAATGGAGGGGACAAAGTTCCCGTTTTCCGGATAGATCAAGGAAAACACCCGAAAAATGGGAACCGCACGAAGATGAATGAAGGGATTTGGCTTCTGCCTTATTTAGCTTTTTGCCAGCCTGGCATCTCATCCAGGGTGATGACTCTGTCCGAGTGGTACAATGCCTTGATAGCCTCCGGGGTATTGCTCTCTTTCACCAACTCTGACCATGCCATGAAGAATATCCATCGGGGTTGTTCCTTAAGCATTTCCGGGGTAGGTAGTTTGGCACACTCCCCAATGGCCATCGGTTTATTTCCCACAATTGGCAGGATATAGTTGTACCAGGACGGATCAAACCCCTGGTCATACACGTCAAAAGCAAATACATCCCAGTATTGATCACCCGGATTGTACTCGGCGAAATCACGGCTCATGTCTTGCATGTCCCACACCCAGATCAGGTTAGTCAGTCCTTTCTCCTTTACCATGTAATCATGGGTGATCTGGTACAGGCGAGCCGTTCCATTTGGCCCGGGCCTTCCACCCCACCAGAATTTACCCTGGTTCATTTCATGGAGAGGACGAAACAGTACCTCTACATTATTATCCTTTAGGTATTTGAGATATACCGCGATGTCATCCATTCGGGCTTTCCACTTTTTGTTCAACGGCGTTCCATCAGTGATGATTTCCTGCCACTCCTGGTCATTGAGCTGGGCGTTCAATAAGCCCGGATCCCACCCGCAAGGCTCTCCCTGGTTGGGGGGGCAGCCATGCCACATGATATTGACGATGGCTCCTTTTTCCCACTGGCGCTTGGCTTCATGGATCATAGTCCACCTTTGGTCTATGTTTTCCTGCTGAAACAGAAAGTCACCGCTCCACAAAGCGGGGTATTTGCCAGTCGTTTCGGCAATGTACTTGGACCATCTCTCAGGTTCGCTGTTCGGCTCGCGGTTATGCTGCCCGGCTATAGTTTTTGATCCGGATATACTTTTAAGATAATCAAGGGACTTAAAAGGCTGTGAGCTTCTACAGGAAGAGAAAAGTACAGTAAAGAAAGCAAACAGAAGCAAGGGGGAAATACGCAGATTCATAGTATGGGAGTTTGGGAATTTGTATAAAGAAGGGAGTCCTAATAGTGATGGCCTGCCGGGTTAGCCTGATTTCCCGGCAAGGAAGGTCCGCTGTTATTCCTTCAGGAGATACCCTGAACGGAATAACAGATTACGGTGACCTGATCCCAGTTGGAAACTGGAGGTGGATTTAGCAATACAAAGCAACAGAAGGCAATGGATGGATACTACCAACCTGGCATTTCATCCAAGGTGATGACCTTTGAAGAGTTTTGCAGCGCCTTCATCTCTGCAGCTGTGTTCCTTTCAAAGACCAGTTCGGACCATCCCATATAAAATGTCCATTTTGGCTGGTAGGTTAATTCTTCAACAGTGGGCAATCTCTCGCATTCCCCGATGGCGATCGGTTTGCCTTTAGCCGCTTTGACCATGGCATTATATTTCCCTTGGGAGAATCCGCTGCCATCGTAGAAGTCCAAAGCCGCTATGTCCCAGTACCCTTCACCAGGGTTGTAGTTAACAAGGTCATTTTCCAGAGTTGAAAAGTCCTGCACATCCCACACCCAGATAAGATTCGTCAAACCTTTGGTCTTGGTCATGTAGTCATGGGTGATCTGATAAAGTCTGCGGGTGCCGTTCGCCCCCGGTCTTCCGCCCCACCAGAAGTTCCCTTGGTTCATCTCGTGAAGTGGCCTCCATAGCACTTCTACCCCTTTGTCTTCTAGGAACTGAAGGTGAACACTGACTTCATCCATCATTGCCTTCCATTTAGCATTCAATGGTGTGCCATCCGTGATCAATTCAGTCCATTGGGCATCTGTCAATTCGCTCAGGACTCCATTTGAATCCCAGCCACACGGCTGGGACAATGCCGGGTTACAGGCATGCCACATGATGTTGATGATAGCCCCTTTTTTCCATTGGTTCCATGCCTCATTCACCATGATCTGGCGATTATTGATATTGTCGGCTTGGAACAGGAAATCTCCACTCCAAAGCCCTGGGTATTTACCCGCTACCGTATTCATCTCCTCAGTCCACCGTGCTGGGGTTGCGTTCGGCTCCCGGTTATGGATACCGGAAACGGTTTTCGAACCTGAGATACTGTAAAGGTAGTTCAGCGTCTTGAAGGGTGTTTGAGGGGTGACCACCGGTATTTCAGGCTCTGGCTCGTTTTCCTTGCTTCCGCAGGAGGAAAAGAGAGATAAAGCGGTTAATGCAAAAACTACAATTCTGTTGTTCATATAATATCGTTTAACGATCCGCGGAAACGTGGTGCCTGGGGGCGGATTCTAGCAGGTAGATAGAAACTGTTAGGAGCAGTGCCAAGCCTTAAAGGGTTGCCGATACTTTTCAGCTAGGCCACTCTCGAACAGGCCCTTTGGGGATTTTCTTAAAAAGGGTGCTTAAGGTATCCGATATATTTGCTAAGTTAATGCGGAGTAGAGGTATAACAGGAGGTGTAAAAGGCTGAAGACCGTTTATCCCCAGCCTTTTGTGGTTACTGTTTCTTCACCTCCACCCAGAACCTTCTAGGTTTTTTGACAAACTTATCATAATCGGAATAGATATTGTTCCAATCATCTGTGCCATTCAAGGTAAACTCAAAAGCGTTGTCGGTGACGGTCTTGTTCAGACCATTGCCTAAGCTGATGCTCCCCGGTCCCACGAAGGAGGCGGTGGCGGTGGTATTGTCGGCAAAGGTGAAGGTCACGGTATTGGCAGTGTAGTTACGGGTCCAGGTACCCACTCCCTTGGGGATTTTCCTATAGAAGCTGTTGACATCCGTCTGGGGATTGCCCACAAAAAGGAAATTGGCATATTGACCATCAGGACCGGCGTTGTTCGTTACGGTGCCGTATGTATGGCCCTCCGCGGTTACGCCGGTAAATTCAAACGTCAGGGTATTGTCCAACTCTGCCTCAGGCCCTCCAGCTGCTGGCCACACCCAGGGTTTATCCGTCATTTTCAAAACGGCCCCTCCTCCATATTCCGGTCCGGTGCCACCGAATACAACCAACCCGTTGATGTCATAGGTCCCAAGAAGAGTCTCCGTAAAAGGAACCAATTCCACTTGCCAGTCACGCGTTTTGCCTGATTCAGAAGTAACTGTATAAGTTGCCTGGTTATTGTTAGCCGCAAAGTTTACCGGCTCACCTGAACCAGGGGAGATGGTGGACTTATACGAAGTCTGAATCTGAGGAGAAACCTTGCTTAGGTCTGTGCCTGGTTGCACTAATACCGTAACTGTAACTTTCCCTTCCGTTCTGTCAACAACGGCAGGGCCTACTTGCACCAGATCCCCTCCGAGGGTTACAGCTTCTATCGACCTTTCGTTGCTGACTACCCCATCGTAGGGATCTTCGACACATCCTGTACACAAGGCAACAAATACCAACAGGAGGTTTATGTTTAAGATGATTCTATTTTTCATAACCTTTTTTATGGCTTCATTAAAGGATTGGTATCTATTTCTCTTTGAGGAATTGGGAAGAAGTACGCTCCGCTTGTGATGGTTTTATTGTACTTGTGTTCCAGAACTTCCTCCATTGTATTGGTGCGCCGAAGGTCAAAAAGCCGATTCCCTTCAAAGGCAAGCTCCAGCGCTCTTTCCTCCACAACTGCGTTCCGGAAAGCCTGCACTCCCAGAGAGGGGTCAAGATTACCTAATCCAGCCCTGGCCCTAACCTTGTTGATGGCAGCATAACCTTCCGTGGTCGGACCGGCGGCCTCAGCGTACACGAGAAGAATATCGGAATACCGCAGGATGGGGGTGTTGGCGCTGCTTTTGTCCCCTACCCGCAGAGGGTCTATGTATTTTCGGGTGAATGGCCTGGCGTTCCCGCTGATATCCAAAGTATAGGAAGCCCCGTCCTCTCCTTTGTACTGTGACACGATCAGCTGCGTTTTGCGTTTGTCGTTGGCCGCATAGCTATTGTAGATGGCCGATTCCGTCCGGAAGTGTCCCCAACCTTGCCCTATATTGATCGTTGCACTCGTGGGAACAAGCGGGTCGTAAGGGATAACCATCCGGCGATCCGCGGGCAGGAACATATTGGGCAACTTGGAGTAATTGGATTCAATCTCCCCGGTCCGATCCACCGCCGCGTCGAAGATATGTTCGGTCACCGGGGCTGTTTTATAGATCTCCGTATTCCAGATATCCACCAAGTTATCGGTGAACCCGAAAGCTGTCTGTTCATTGGTTACTTTTCCGGAGTAATTCTTAGCCTGGGCATACATTTCATCGGCATCCGCCACAAAATCATACCCAGGGGAATTGGAGCTTTTGGAAGAGGCTAAGTGAAGGTATACCTTGGCGAGCAGGGCCTGGACGGCAACTTTGTTCGCTCTCCCTTCGCTTATCCTTTGTGAGGTTATCAAGGATTCCGCTTGCTGTAAATCATCGATGATCACTTTATAGACGTCTTCAATCGATGATTTGGCGATTGGCACCTGGGATGCCTCCACGATGTTGTCCACCCTTAAGGGTACTTCTCCGAACAGTCTCACCAAATTGAAAAAATGAAGCGCTCTCAGGAAGTATCCTTCGCCGACAATTTGGTTCTTGCTCACCTCCGGCATGTTCGGTACATTAGGGACATTGGTGATGACAGCGTTCGCCCTGGCGACCCCCCTGTAGAGGTAAGTCCAGATATTGTCCAGGTCGGCATTCGTGGAGGTAGTCCTGAGCTCATCAAGCTCAAAGTTGGAAACCCCGGCATCCCCTTTCTGGGTCAGATTCTCGGTAGGCAGCTCGGTGATGATGAGAAACCCCCTGGAATAGTAACCAACCTCCGGAAGGATGGAGTAAGCATAGATAATCGCCGATTCAGCATCAGAGGGAGTTTTATAGAAGGAACCGGTATTGATAAGCCCGTAAGGATCCTCCTCCAGATCCGAACAGCTCGTCAGAAGTGCCGCGATCACGAGCGAACCGTATAAATATTTTCTGTAATTCATGGTTTTCGTCTTTTATAGATTAGAATCCAACGTTAACTCCTATGGAGAATGCTCGGGGTCTTGGGTAATTGCCTTCGTTGATCCCCAATTCACCCATCTCCGGATCAAATCCGGTGTTGAATTTGGTGAAGGTGTACAGGTTGTTGCCAGAGAAATAAACCCGTAAGCTCTGCACCCCTTTGATCAACCCGGGCTTTAGGTTATAGCCCAGGGTCACGTTCTGGATACGCAGGAAAGAACCGTCTGTGATAAAGAAGTCGGATGCTCTGTACCCTCTTGTGCTGTTGGCTCTGGGGAACTCCTGGCTTGGGTTGTCAGGAGTCCATCTTTGGATCTGCCTGCTAGGAGTCATCTTCCTGAAATCGAACACGTCGTTGCCCTGCACCCCATAGAGCTGGGCCGAAAGATCAAATCTCCTGAACGTAAGGGTGGTGTTGAAACTGTATAGGAAATCAGGATTTGGATTTCCGATGATAGTTCTGTCAAAGCTATCCACCACCCCATCCGGAACACCCTCCGGTCCAGAGATGTCAAGGTACTTTATCTCACCCGGCCTTGCCTCGGCACCGGTTAAACCTGCATTCACGCCTTCCTCAAGGCTCTGTATGATGCCGTCTGTTTTATAGCCATAAAAAACATACATCGGTTGACCGACAGCATAGGTGCTTATTCTTTGCCTTACTGACTCGTACAGGGTGCCGATTTCGATCTGGTCATTCTCCCCCATGGACACCACTTTATTCCGGTTCACCGTGAAATTGGCGCCAACCGTCCAGTTCAGCTCTGAACTGCTAAGGACGTCCGCTGTGATTCCGAGTTCCACCCCCCGGTTGCTGATCTCACCGTCATTGATCCATTGTTGGTCATATCCCGCGGAAGGGGCGATTGTCTTTAGCCTTAACAAGTCACTGGTGTTTTTGACATAGTAATCGGCTGTAAGGGTGAAGCGCTGATCCATGATCCCTAAATCGAAGCCGATGTCAAATGATCTTGTGGTTTCCCATTTAAGGCTATTGTTGCCAAGGCCCCCCACAATGGTAAGACCTTGTTCATTGTTTCCGCTGGCGAGACCCGGACCGAAACCAGTTTGGAAACCTGTACCGGTGTAATATCTGGCGGTTCCGAACCTATCCAAGGTCTGGTAAGGGGAAATACCTTGGTTTCCCGTCAATCCGTAGCTAGCCCTCACTTTCAGCTCTGAGATGGTTTCGATAGATTTCAGGAATTCCTCCTCGCTCACTTTCCAGGCAAATGCGCCTGAAGGGAAAAAGGCCCATTTGTTGTTAGCGCCAAACTTGGTGGATCCGTCAGCCCTGCCCGTGAAGGTGAACAGGTATTTATCCATCAAGGTGTAATTGGCTCTCCCATACCAAGAGGCCAGGTCAAACCGGGACAAGTCATTGCTGATGGTTTTAGTTACAGCAGCAGATAAATTCTCGTTTTGCAGGTTGTCGTTCACAAAGCCTTGCCCGGTAAGGGTGTTGAATTTGTTGACCGTTCTCTGGAATGAGTAGCCCCCAACCAGGTTCAAGGCGTGATCCGTTCCAAAAGTCCTGTTGATGGTGAAATAGTTTTCGTTCAAAAGGTCTGTATAGGTGCTGTTGTTGATAGAGCCATATCCTTGTGACTCAAACCCTCTGAAGGTGGCCGTTGCCGGTTCGTACTGGTCCTGTTCCGAATTGCCGTACTTGGAACTGAGCTGGGTCCTGAACTGCAGCCAATCTGTGATCTTGGCATCCAAAAAGATCGTTCCCAGGACATCGATGGTTTTGGTGGTGCTCAGGACCTGATTGGCATGAGCCAGAGGGTTGCCGTAATCTGTTGGGCCTGTTCGGAAGTAATTTCCGTTTTCATCATAGGCCGGGAAGATCCTTGATCGATCCACGCTCAACCCGAAACCATTTGTCTTAGTGTGTGCCAATACAACATTCGTCCCGGCTTTTAAAGCTTTTGACAACTGTTGATCGAGGTTTAATCTTCCGGTGTATTTGTCGTAGAAGTTCTTGATTGACAGTCCTTCCTCTTTGTAGTAGTTTCCGGAGATAGAGTACTTCGTCTTTTCTGTTCCACCGTCCGCGCTCAGGGTATAGCTTTGGGAGAACGGGTTACGATAGACTAAGTCCACCCAATCCGTATTATGCGGCCACTGGGGTTTATTGGGGTCCAAGCCCCGCAGTTCAGCTATAGAAGGATAGTAAACACCGTTCCTTGTGATCCCAGTAAAAGGAATGTCCACACCGACCAATCCCCCATTTATGGCAGCTTCATTTGCGTACGTCGCTTCCTCTACTGGGTCCCGCCATAGGTCAGGCTTCACCGGTAATGCGGAAATCGTGTTGAGCGAACTAAAACTGATTCTCGCTTCCCCTTCACGCCCTTTCTTAGTGGTAATTAGAATTACCCCATTCGCCCCTCTCGAGCCATAGATTGCCGCTGAGGAAGCATCTTTCAGCACTTCTATGGATTCAATATCTTCCGGGTTGATCTGCTTCAAGTTACCGGCATCACCCCAAGGATACCCATCTACCACCATTAAGGGTGCCTTTGAGCCATTCAGAGAGCTGGCTCCCCTGATCCGGATGGTAGCACCTGCCCCTGGTTGACCGCTGGGCGCCATTACCTGAACACCGGGAAGTTTGCCTTGCAGCAACTGATCCACAGAGGCAGCAGGTGTCCTGTTGAGTTCACTGCCTTTCAATGTCGCAACCGACCCGGTCAGATCGCTCTTTTTTACTGCGCCATACCCTACGACTACTACCTCCTCCAGCGATTTACTATCCGTTTGCATCGCTATACTTAAGGATACTCTTCCATTCACCGGCACTTCCTGAGGAAGATAGCTGATGTACGTGAATACCAGTATGGCTTTATCGGAAGGCACACTGATGGAAAAGGACCCATCAACCTGGGAAGATGTTCCTGTAGTTGTACCCTTTACCACTACGCTAACTCCTGGCAGGGGCTCACCAGTTGTTCCATCTTTTACAGTACCATTTACAGTGACTGCTTGCGCCCATACATCCACCGAACTCAGCAGAAGGGACAGAAATAAAAACAATAGGTATCGTTGTTTCATAAAAGTGTGGTTAGGCTTTTTTTAATATTAAAGGACGTTGTGCTAAAACAAACCCAGACGGCATCGTAGGAGCCAGAAGATTAGCCAAAAGAGGCGAGCGACTTTCTCCCTCTACCCTGCTTACTGACCGAGATTAAAGGGAAACTGAACTTTGATCGATTACGGATTTAAAAAATTGTTTTTACCAAGGGTGTATTTTTTAAAATCCTTAACATTTATCGAAACAAAGCTACATGCATTGATAAATTTATTTTAACACTATTTTATCATTTAATTTGCTAGAATTAACTTTTTGTTAAATCAGCTAAGTTCTTGCTTATTTATAAGGGCGATCGCTGCGGATTGGTGGATTCAATAAATAGCAGACTTCTTTAGGATAAGATCAATTCAAACTTCACAGTATCATATTTAATGGAACGCGTTTAGGAATAGCTTAATACCGAGTCATTTATACACTGAATTGATTGTGTTTGGCTGCGAACCTTTGCATTGACTTTTTTTACCGTACTTTGATACTATTTTATCATAGGCGTTAAAATACACCTTACTGGGACACGCTCTCGTTTGACTGCAGGAAGGACAAGGTTGAACATTGCTATTCAACAGTAATTGACCCTACCCAGCCAGTTCCTTTTTGCACCGGTGGATGACCTCCAGACAGGCGCGGGCGTTGTGGTAAGGACACTTCCAAAAGCCCACTTTATCTTCCTTGGACATTAAGGAATAGTCATCATGCACACCCCAAAACCATTCGCCCCGCTCCAGGTCAAGGAAGTAGGTCTGAGCGAACTTCCAGGCGTTAAGTGAATGGTGTAGGAAAGCTTCGTCGTGCGTCAGTTCGTAGGCGTTCAGGAAGCCTACCATGGCTTCGGCGCTCACCCACCACTCGCGGTGCTTGTCGTAGTGGTGGGTGTCCACGTTCAGTTCGTGGTACAGGCTCCCGTCGGGCAACAGCGCCTTTGACGTAGCGATGGCCATGTTCAAAGCGGTGCCCTTTACCTGACTCAGCAGCTCCGGATTGCCCAATGCCTCGGCGGCTTCCTGCAGAAGCCAGGAGGCCTCAATGTCGTGGCCGTAGGAGATCAGGTTAGCGGTGGAGGTCCAGTCGCGGGCGAAGAACAGCTTCAGGTGGCTCGTGTTCTGGTCCAAGATGCGCCGCAGGAACACCTCGATCAACCCTCTCAGCTTCTGTGCAAGCAGCTGGTCGGGCCAGATGCGGTACAGGTTGGCGTAGGCCTCCAGAATATGCAGGTGCGTATTCATGGTCTTAGGGTCGTTGCGGTCCTTCTCGCTCAGGCGCAAATCCTCCAAAAGTTCACCTTCCTGGCTGAAGGCCTCCAAATAGCCACCGTGCTCGGGGTTAAAGCTGTACTGCTCAATCCACCGGAACAATTCCTGACTTGCTTTCAGGGCCTCCGGATGTCGGGTGGCTTGGTAGTACTCGCTGAACCCATAAATGGCGAACGCCAGCGCGTAGATCTGCTTGCGGGTGTTCAGGGGCTGGCCCTGGGCATCCACCATCCAGTAGATACCGCCGTGGGCTGTGTCCAAAAAAGAGGTGCGCAGGTAATCAAAAGCCCGGGTGGCAATCTCCAGGTACGTTTCCTGCCCGGTTTGCCGAAAAGCCGCCGAAAACGTCCAGAGGATGCGCGCGTTCAGGATGCTGCCCTTAGGCGCGTCCTGAACCACGTTCCCAGAGTAGTCGATCTGCCCGATGAAGCCACCGTGCTGGTGGTCCAGGGTGTGCTCCATCCAGAAACTTAATATCCTTTCCAGCTCGCTTTCCATCTCCTGCTGGTAGGTGGAAAGCTGAGACGCAAGAAATGTATCTGAAGCAGTAACCATTAGTTTGCGTCGTTTAATTCAGGGGTAAGAGCCTTCTTTTTATTCTTAATGAAGACTTTGTTCTTATCCACCAGCTGGTTGATTTGCTGCACTGAGGCGGCGGAGCGAAGCCCATCGGCCGGAGTGTTCAGCACGTAATCCAGCAGTTTGTCCACGGTGGAAGTGGCCACGTGGGTGCGGGTGTCAGAAGAAGCATAGTAGATGAACACGGTGCCGTCCTCGTCCAGAATCCAGCCGTTGGCGAACACCACGTTGGACACGTCGCCTACTCTTTCCTCGCCTTCCGGCGCAATGAAGAACCCGCCGGGCTTGGCGATTACCTTGGATGGGTCCTGCAGGTCGGTGAGGAACAGGTACAGCACGTAGCGCAGGCCGGCGGCAGTATTGCGCACGCCGTGGGCTAGGTGCAGCCAGCCTTTTTCGGTTTTGATGGGGGCAGGGCCCTGGCCGTTTTTCACCTCGTAGACGGTGTGGTAGGTCTTAGGGTCCACAATGATCTCCTCGTCCACCACGGCGTTCTCCATGGAATCCGTCAAGCCCCAGCCAATACCACCGCGGCTACCGGCCTCAATGAAGCTGTCCTGCGGGCGGGTGTAGAGGGCGTATTTGCCCTTGATAAACTCGGGGTGCAGCACCACGTTGCGCTGCTGCGGCGAGGTGGTCTTCAGATCAGGCAGTCTTTCCCAGGAAACCAGGTCACGGGTACGGGCGATGCCGCACTGCGCGTTCGCCGAGGATTGGTCGCCTTCGGGGGCCTCCGGGTCTTTGCGCTCGGTGCAGAACAGGCCGTAGATCCAGCCGTCCTCGTGCTGGACTAGGCGTATGTCGTACACGTTGATGTCCGGATCATCGGTCTCGGGCATGGTGATAGGCTTCTCCCAGAATTGGAAGTTGTCGATGCCGTTGGGGCTCTCGGCCACCGCGAAGAACGACTTGCGGTCATTGCCTTCCACCCGGGCCACCACCAGGTACTTGCCGTTGAACTTGATCGCACCCGCGTTGAACACCGCGTTCACCCCAATGCGCTCCATGAAATAAGGGTTGGTCTCGGGGTTCAGGTCATAGCGCCAGAAAATAGGGGCGTGCTGGTTCGTCAGGATCGGGAATTTATATTTGTCGTAGATGCCGTTGCCCAGGGGCTGCTTCTCGTTTTTTCTGCCGGTCAGCTCAGAGTGAAACTTCTCCAGCGCTTGCTGTCTTTTTTGGAAGAGATTTTCCATGGGTATTTCTGTAAAGGATGTTAAAGCGGCTTTTAAGGGCCAGCGATGGTTTAGGAAACAGAGACTAATTTGCGTTTGAGGGTAGCGGCCACCGAGTCGCCGTCTTCGGGCAGTTTGTCCCACCAAGTCTTCTTCAAGATGAAGCTGCAAACGAGCATAATGCCGGAGGTCACCATTAGCTCAGTGTACATGGTCAGGATAAGGTAGATAGGAAGGAGCGTGAGGCTCATCTGCCACACCACGCCAATGAGCACGTTGAACATGTCCAGCCAGAAGTTTTTGTTCTCCACGAAAGAGGGGTCTTCGGCTTTCACCTGCTCGGCCACCGGCCTCCAGAAGCCCCACGGACGCACGTTGCGGTAGAAGCCTTTCAGGGTTTCCATGTCGGTAGGCGGGGCCAGGTAGGTGCCAATGATGCTACCGGCCAAAGAGATGAGGAGCAGGTACGGGAAGTAGTACAGGTCCAGGCCCTCGGTGAAATAGGGGAAGACTAGAGCAGCCACAATCCCCACCAGCATGCCCCAGAAGAAGCCGCTGGCATTGAAGCGCCACCAATACCATTTAAGCACGTTGGCCGAGATGTAGCCGCCGTAAAGACCCGCCACGATCCACTGCAGCAGGCTGTTCACGTCTTTGGCCAGGAAGCCCAACGCCATGCTCACCAGGACCACCACAATGCCGGTGGCGTAGTTCATGCTGGTCACCGTTTTGTTGCTGGCTTTGGGGTTCACGTACCGCAGGTACACGTCATTCACCAGGTAGGCCTGCGCCGCGTTGAGCGTGCCCGCGAAGGTCCCGATGAACGCTGCCAGCAGACCAGCCAGCAGCAGGCCCATAATCCCTGTCGGGGCGAACTTCTGGATAGCGGCCGGCAAAATCCGCTCAAAGTCAATCCCGGAGGCCGACTGCAAGTCTAGTTGATCATAGTTCAGGATGGCCAGGACCGTGAAACCCATGATCATGAGGTAGCGCGTAGGAATCAGCACCACCGACACGAAGGCGCTCATCTTGGCGGCATCCTGCGGAGAGCGGGACGAGAGGATCTTCTGCATGTCATAATTGGGCGTAGGCCCAGCTAGGCTGGCCAATACACCTTTGAAGACCATGAGCGAGAAGAAAATCCCGAACAGGGAATAGCCATCGGTCTGGATTTTGGCGTTCACGTCATCGATGATGCCGGTCCAGTCCATGTTGAGCGTGGCCCCGAAGAAAGGCGTTTTCCATTCCGCCGGCACGTTTAGTTGGGCAACCTCCAGGTTGTTCATGGCCAGCACGGCCACTACAATGGAAGCTGCGGTCATGATCATGTATTGGAGCACATCGGCCCACACAATGCTTGCCATGCCGCCTAGGATGGAGTAAAACACCGCGAAAAAGGTGAAGAGCATGCCGTAAAAATGCGGCACGAACTCAGCCGAAACGGTAAACGGCAAGTACGGCTGCACCACCGACCAGGGCACGAAAATTTCCACGAACTTGCCCAAGCCGATGAAGCCGTACGCCAGGAAACCCAGGCAGCTGAGCAAGGCAAAGATGACCACAATGGCGTGCGACTTACTGGAGTCTTTCCCCCGCCCGAAACGGGTGAGCATCCACTCGGCCCCGGTCGTCACGTTGGAGCGGCGCAGCCAGGCCGCCAGGAACATCATCAGGAAGATCTGGTTGAAGGAAGGCCACAGCCACGGAATCCAGATGCTTTTAAGGCCATACACAAAGCCCAGCATCACCATCCACATGGTGCCCGAGATATCGAACATACCGGAGGCGTTGGATAAGCCCAGTGCGTACCAGGGCAGCGTGTTGCCGCCCAGCATGTACGCCTCTTTGTTGGCCTTGGCTCTCTTCTGCAAAATCAATCCGATGGCCGCGACTGCAAAAAGGTAGACGAAGATAATCCCGATGTCAAGTGCGGTTAATTTCATAGTAGAATGAGTAAAGTTAGTTTAAGGTGCGTGTGTTACTGTCCCATCCACTGGCGGTTTGGGTACTCCTGAACCAAGGGGAACAGGCCAAATCAAGCTGAGGCTCTGGTCTGCAACTCCGCCATGGAATCCCGAGGTATGTCTATATCTTGGAGTTTAGGGGAAGACTAGGTTGGGCGCTGACTTTTCCGTAGCTATGGAGGTCAGCCACTCACACCTTAGGAGCCCCCTTCCTTGTTTCCTAAGCTTTGAAAGGCTTCGTACATCCCTCACAAAAGTATATAGCTTCTCGCTGAATTATTAATACTTTTTTATCAATTATTTGCTCATATATTATGCTCAGACAAGATTTCTCTTGAATTATTATTTACTTTCCGAGCAGATTCGCAGTAAAAGGCAGTGAGAAGACAATAATAAACCTTCTCTAATAAGAGTCTAAATTGACGATTCAATAGAAATACAGGCTAAGTGAAGAATATAATGTAAGATAGCTGAAGAAAATTTTACAGCTAAAGGCATTTAGCCTCTTCAAAAGCATTAGCACCATATAGGTTTAAATAAGCGTTATACTGGTACTATTTTAGCATAACATCATATTAATTTGATAAAGTTACCCTTTGACTTAACTTTAAAGCAGTATGAGTACCATTTATCACGAGATAACCCCCTTGACGCAGTACGATTGCTTCACTCTTTTCCCTAGAATGAAAGAGGAGTTTGATTTTCCTCTTCATTACCATGAGGATTTTGAGTTAAACTTTATCTACAATGCTGCTGGAGCTAAAAGGGTTGTGGGGGATAATGTGGAGTCCATTGATGAGTATGAACTAGTGCTAGTGGGTAGCAACCTGCCTCACGGATGGTTTACGCACCAGTGCAAAAGCAGGGAAATCATGGAAATCACCATCCAGTTCCATCGTGACTTGCTGGATGACAAGTTTTTGCGCCGCAACCAGCTCAGTTTTGTCAGAGACTTGCTGGAGCGGGCCAGCAAAGGCGTCACTTTCTCCTCTGAAACCAAAAAGGCTTTCAAGCCTAGACTGGAAGCGCTTATCCAAAAGAGAGGCTTTGACTCAGTATTGGAGCTGATTTCCATTCTGCATGACCTTTCTACTTCTCGGGATATGCGAACTCTTTCAAACAGCTCCTTCTCGTCTGATCAAACCAACCACAACAGTCTCAGGATTGAAAAGGTGTTTGAGTATATGCAAACCTATTATAACAAAGATGTGTCCCTAGCGGACGTGGCGAAGGTGGTAAACATGCCGGAGGTTTCCTTTAGCCGGTTTATCAAGAAAAGAACCGGGAAAACCTTCATAGATAGTTTAAATGAGATCAGGTTGGGGCACGCCTCCCGTATGCTCATCGATACAACCGCTACCATCGCGGAGGTGTCCTTCAAGTGCGGCTTCAACAACCTTTCCCACTTCAACCGAATCTTCAAGCGGAAGAATGGCTGCACCCCTAAAGAGTTCAGGCAGAATTATTCCGGGTCCCGGGTTTTCATCTAAAAACACTCAAGGAATTCACTAATTCACCATTTATCTATCGCGAAATGGTTCTTGCCAGCTTGAATAAAAGCCATTTATATCTACTAAACTTAGAGAGAAACCGTTTTAAAAGCTTTTTTCATTAAGCCGATAAAAGATTGGCGGAGACTTACGAATGCAAGGTTTGTATTTTATAGGTGGAAGTAGTTCTAATCAATCGGAACGCTTTGGGTTTAATCGGGTGGTTCTGTTTTCGCCGTACTGCATTCTTTTGGCATAAATACGAGAGCCTCTGATAGAGGATTTCCCCTACGGACTACATAGTTAAAAGCCAAAAAAATTGAGTTGAGAACGTGCTGGCTTTTTAGGTTTCCCGCACATACGTATTTACGTACAACTTCTGCTTACCTGCCTAGCTTCTCCATTTATATAGCCAAATCTTAAGGTGCGTATTTTCTTGCACATCTTTTTAGGCAGTACTTGTTTTGACACAGCAGGAGCCACCGAGCCGGGCTAGGTTCGCCCCCTTTGTGAACGCAACGGTTCAGGCCGCCTCATCAGGTGATATCCCTGCCCTAGAAGGTTTACCGAGGCCGCGCCCTGATTGGAGGAAGCTGGGTTTGGGCGACGGGGCTTAACGCTCCAGCCCTCCCCTGTCCAGATGCCTCTCCTTCCCGGCGACCTCCTTGTTCAGCCTGTTTTCAGGCTTATTTAACACCTGGACAGCGCATAGGATATCGCGCACGGGGTTACACTCCTTCAGCTTGGGGATCCGGGAGGAAGCTTCCAGCGCGGTGTTGATATACTCGTGGTTCATCCCTCCGATGAAAGGCACTCTGGAGACGAACCGGGCCACGTGCTGCAACTTCTCTCCTTCCGCCTCCTTTCCGTTATTCCTTAATTCCTGGCTAAGCCAGGTTGAGGCCCTGATAAACAGCCCCTGTGCCTCCTTGTGGCTTTTCGGGAGCTCGCTGGAGGGTGATTGCTCTGCCAAAGCGGCGCGCGGGGTTGGGATTTCTTTTCCTGCCGTCAGGGCTCTCACCTGGTCGAGCGCCTTTGTGAACCGCTCGGCATCCTGGTACAGGTAATGGCTGGGCTTTATTCCCTCCAGGATAGCCTTACTGATCATGCGAAGCGGCTTGTCGTGCTTTTTCAGGTGACGCGGGTCTTCCACGATGTCTTTCACCTGCTGCTTCACCAGGATATCCCACCGGTCTGCGATCCGCCCCCCGGTGACCTCCAGCTCCCTCAGGATCTCTATCCGCTTGATTTCAGGGGAGGGCTCGGGAATCCTGTCCCTGCCGGACTCCAATCCGGTGCTCCTTTCCGCTCCCGGTATCGGACGGGACACCTCTCTGAGGAAGGCGGCGAGCGGCGCCAGGTTTCTCCCGGATTCATGGGGGGCATGGGGTTTGACGAGCGCATAATTCCGGACCTCGTTGTATTTGGCCGGATCCGCGTGGTGGAAGTTGATGTCATAGCCCGCCTCCCTGCCCAATTGGGTGAACATGGCCTGCAGGGTTCTCCCGTTGCCTTCCCGGAAAGCGTGCACGTGGTTGTACTGGTCCAGATAAAAGGCAGCTCTTTGGCTGAAGGCATCAGGCCCTAACCCCTTCAGGAAGTTTTCCTTCTCCAACTGCGAAGAAATAGCCTGCAGACGGGTCCCGATCTCCTGGAAGGGAGCGTATTTCATCTCCTGGGGAATGAGTTGGACCGCTGTCTCTTTTATACCCTGGAAGCCTCCCCTTTCGGCCCGGGTTTCCCCGGCCCAGGGATAAACACTCCCGAATAGCTCCCGATGGATTGCTTGCAGATGCTTCTGGTCGAAGCTACCGGGAATACCTCCCTCCTCCTTTAGGATAGCTGCTTTGAAGGCAGCGAACTTATTCTCCAGACGAGCCAACTCTGCCCGGTCCTGAATGCCTTTATGGTTGATCAAGACCCCGTGCTCGTCGCTGAAACCGTCGCCGATAGCCATCGCCTCACTTGCAGTCGTTAGCCATTCTGCTCAGACTCCTCCCCGTTTCGGGGTTCAAAAAGGTCAGGGGTCTCCCACCTACTATGCTGCCCCTTTGTTTCTATTCTGGGGGGCTCTGTACCCCTTTGCAGCCTGACGTTCCAGTACTGTTCATCCGGATCGTCTACGCTAGAGGAGGAATGCACCGCTTCCTCAGGAGCAACCAGAGGAAGGTTTGCCGTTTCCTGGGTTAAATTATTCAGTCCATGGTAGTTGGCTAACGCGTCCAAAGATTGCCGAAGGGTCCATTCACCGTCTACGTACTTCTGCATGAACTCCAGGGCCTCCCCATCGGGCTTGGGGCCATTGCTCATCACGAGGGCAAAGCCGTGGTTCGCGATGTTCTCCCTTTCCGCCCGCTTTGCCAGGTCCTCCATGCTAAGGCCCTCCGGTGCTGCTTTGAAAAATGTCCCATTGGGGTTCCAACTGCGATTTTCCATCTTTTTCTCTCCTGTTGGTATTCAATATACGTAAAAATAACGGGAAAGGCCAGTATAAGTACCAAGACCGAAAGGGGCCTATTCATCCCCGGAAGCCAGTGTATTCGGATACAATTCGATGGTGTCCCGCACGTCATCGCGCACTTTCTGGAAATTCGCCTGAACGATGGTGCTTTGCACGTCCTCCCCGGAGGTGATCTGGTCACGGTCCGTGAAATGGGCAAAGGGTTCCAGGACCATCCGTTGCTGGGGGGCATCCTTTCGGGAGACGTATCCCTGGAAAAAGGGGGAATCGGTCTCCACCGTCTGCCCGATGAATTCCCCCTGCCCCAGGCTGATGGCGTCCTGGAGCCGTACCAGGTTCCGCTCCTGAAAGCTGGCGCTCTGGCTATGGCTCCGGTTCCGTTTCCCGTAACCCGCGCTGCTGCTGCCGAGGCTGGTGGAAACCATTTCCTTGTCCTCCCGGCCCACCACCTTGGAGATCAGTTCCGCGGTTTCCATATTGTTCACCTTGCCGATAAACCAGTTGTTCAGGTTGCTGACCATCACCTGCGTTTTCTCCCGCCCGTAGGTATCCACCATCTGGCTTAGGTCCTGGCTCATGTAGACGGTGGCGATCCGGTTGCTCCGCGCCGTCGCCGGGATCACTTCCAGGCCAGGCACGTAGAGGGTGGCCGCTTCGTCCAGCAGAACATAACTGGGGTGTTTCCCCTGCTGGTTCATCAGTTTCAAAGCCACGGTTAAGATGCAGCTGATCACCGGGGAGAAGGAGTCTTTCAGGGTGGGGTCATTGCCGATGCACAACAGTTTCGGCTGGTTGGGGTCATTGAGGTGAAGGGAAAACCCTTCGCCTCTCTCCTCGTCCGGGGTCAGCACCCACACCATCTCGGGGCTGTTGATCCGGGTCAGGATGATCTGCAGGGTAGCCACCACCCCCGCGATCTGTTTCTCGGCCTTCGATTCCACGGCGGTGATCAGGCTCCGCACCAGATCCCCGCATTCGGCATCCGTATCCAGCATACTCAACACATGCCGGTAATCCTTGTACAAGGCGGTAGCGACCACATGGGGGATCGTGCAGCAGGCGGGATAGTATTTGCGGTAAAACCAGATGATGCCCGTCAGAAAGGCGATGGCGCTGCTGGAGAAGAACTCCCCGGGGTTACGGATGATGTGCGTGTTCAGATTATGTATAATGGCCCGGCTGTATTCCTCCGCGTAGGCCATAGCAGGCATATCCTCCGCCCGCAAAGGGTTGATCCGCTCCGTCCTTGCCAGATCCCGGAAGTTGACCACGTGCAAGCGCACCTCCGGGCCCCGTTCCTCCGGCTGCTTCCTGCCACGGCCGGCCAGGGCCATGGCCCGCTGCGCCACTTCCGTCAGGACCGGGAACTTGAAATCGTAGATGATTCCCGCCAGGTTCTTCTCGGCGAACTGCTCGATGATCGGCTCCCCGATACTGAAGGATTTCCCCGCCCCGGCTCCCCCCAGCACGAGACTTCCCCGGTAAGCATTGGGCACGTTGATGAACCCGCCGTCCTGGGTAGGCAGAGAAAACCCGTTGGGGGATTGGATGCGTTTCCGCTCCGTCGTCAAACCAAACGCGGGCACTCTGTTCCTGGCAATCACCTGCCCCGCCGCAAAGGTGGCGCAGAATGCCAAAAGAAACGCAAGCGGGTATGCATAGGTGACGAAGGGAACCGGGTACTGGGAGATACCCATCAGCACATAGGCACTCAATCCGAAAACCATCCCGCTGAGCAGAAAAATCATTTTCCTGGTCTTTTCCGGGAGGGGCTTCCGTCGCGGTTGCCCCGGCTTGCGGGGCGGGGCATTCTGCCCGTACAGCAAAAGCAGGAAGGCGGCTAGCGCGGATCCGCGGACAAAGGCCCCTACCCTTCCGTAGAAGCCGGCCGCTTTCAGGACGAATCGGTCCTGAAGGGTTTGCCAAAGCTCCCCTATGAACCGGCTTCCTTTCCGGAGTGATCGGGCGCCAGGGCTCCCGTCCAGGGATTTTTGCCGATTGATTTCCCGGGAAACGGTGTCTTCCCGTTGGCGCGCCTGGCGGATCTGCTGCGTATGGGTTAACATATAATAATCACCGAGAACAAGAAAGAATACCACCAATGCCAGTCCCACGAAGAGGTTTCTGGACTGTCCGGCCGGTGGTGTGGGGATAGGGGTGCTCATACCAGTTGCATTAACCTCACGATTCAACTTCGCAACTGCCCTCCGCTGCAAGGTTGATTACTCCAGTTCGATTTCACCTCTTCTACTTCCTTCCCTCTCACCGATTTCCTCCGTCCGGAGCGGTCGGTGTTTCCCGGGCTGAAGCGCCCGCTGCACTTCCTGCAACAGGTGCCGCACCGATAGCCCCGGTCTCGGCCTACCGGTTGTTTTCTCCCGTCCCGTCTGGAGCAGATGGTAAGGGTGCCCCAAGGGCAATCCCTCCTCTGCCACCTTCTCCAGGCGTTTCAAGGAACGGTAAAAGGTTTTATCGTACTCCCTATTAACGGCGATTTGCCTGATGCGTTCCACATCCAGCCTTTCTGCCTTGGGAAGCAACAGGTTAAGCGCCTCGATCCTCTCCGTTATCCTCTTGGCCCTGCCGCTGTCCCGGCTGGCGTCCCGCTGCCTGGGCTTGAGTTTCTCCTGTTCCAGGGCTTTGTAGTGGAACTGACCCTCGAACTGCTGCCCGGCCGCCATCTGCCACTGCATCAGGTTGAACCGGCTCCTTCTCCCTCCCGGGTTCAGCGTGAGTTTCTGCTCCCGATCCCTGGCACTGACGATCACATGCAGGTGTGTGTGCAGACCGGGCCGCTTGCCGCCCACCTGCGCTTTTCCTGCCAGGACTTCTTTGTCGGTGCCTCGGTATTCGCGATCTAAGTGGATGGTGGCGAACCATACCAGGTCTGAGCTCCTTAGCTTTATCCCGTCTTTCAGGTTGAAATTGGCGGCGTACAATTCCATGACCTGCCGGGTATAGTCTTTTAGCAGTTGGTCATTGTTTTTGATGTGCCGCAACTCGTTTTCGCTTGGCGCGATGATGAGGGAAAAGAACTTCTCCTGCCTGGCGCGTAACCCTTTTGTGTTGTGATCAATGGCTAGCTGCACCTGCCCAGGTCCCAGATTGTCCCTTTCCTGGTCAAAGAAAATATCAACCTCCCCTTTCCCCTTCTTTGCCTCATGGACCAGGTAATTCAAGGTTTTCTGGCAACTCCCCTCGTTGTGGTAAGCGGTTTTGCCATGCTTCCGGGGATCAATCAGTTTGACATACATAGCACCCTGGTCAACTATTTGAACTGGTTATTTCTCTTGTTTCTTTGTTCCTCTCTTGACCGAATCCATGGACCTTCCCGCTCCGAGTACCTCCCTTATCTGCTCTTGGATAGCCGTTTCATTTTGGAGTCGCAGCTGTTCGACTTTATCTTTTTTCCGTTTCATCTCCTCCTCCGGAAGAGTGCTCAGCAGCACTTCCTCTAACCGCAGAATACGTTCGGTTGTCAGTCGCACGCGGATCAGCTCCTCCAGCATGGGAACTAGAACTCCCTGCTCTTCTTCCTGCATGTACGCAAACAACCTGTCCCCCAGCCGTTGCACCTGCTTCATGATCAGGGTTCCCTCCCGTGCTTCCACCTCCACCGGGTTAAGTCCCCGGAGGGCAAAGTAACGGATAGCCGCGTCCATATAGTCGATGTTTTTTAGCTTGAAACGCTTTGCTTCCTTGACCACCGCTTCGTGTGCCCCGACGGTCATCCGAACGGTGGTATATCCCTTGTCTTCTGGCTGTTCTGCTCCCATCATAGCTGAGTATATTTACAAGTTTGGCTTGATCATCAGATATTTATGCTTTCATTATTTACATCAATCAACTTTGTTGATTGATAGAAAGCTGTTTTACAGCGGTTTAAGTGTGCGCAAGCACTCTCTTCTTGCTAAAATTACACTTACCTCCTTCCCCCTTTCCTGGGGCAGTTACCGGAAAGAGAAACTGAAGGCCGTTTCTACCGGCTGGAATGCTGGTAATGTGCGCAATACCAGGCAAAAGGCTTTCTTCATGTTAACTTGTTAATTAGTTTACTTGTTGACAAATATATAAATTATTTCAGAAACTATCATCCAGGTTTCTTTATTTACTTGTTGACTTGTTAATTTGTGGAATGGATCAGGAGTTACGGGATTGATTTGTTGATTTGTTAACAAGTAGATATGTGGATACCTTGACAAGTCTACAAGGCTAGGTTCCTGTGTGTAGTTGACAAGTGCTTTTATAAACTTATTCAAAACTTTACAAGTTAACAATGAAACAAGTGAACTTGTTAACAAATATATTTATACATGACTTAACAAGTTACATTGTTAACTTGTGTATAAATCCAATTGGGAACAAGTTTACTTATTAATTTATAAACTTATTTCCAAGTCGATTCATTAATATAAAGATTTGGTAAGGTCTCAACTTGTATATAAAGCAACATGTAAACAAAGTACTTAATTCACATATTAATTTGTTAACACGTTATTTTATTAATAGGTTGAAATGTTTAAACAATGACAAGTTTACTTGTTAATTAATAACTTTTTTAATGTCGCCCCAAGTAGACAAGTTAAATAGGAGATAAGTTTATTGATTGATATGTTTATTTGTTAACATGTAAATAACTTTACATATCGATTGGTAGACAAAGTTAGAGATTGACATGTTTATTAGGAGATGTATTAATAAGGATACATATCAATATGTATCCTTATTAAGGATTAAACATGTCACTTCATAAATAAACATACAAGTATATAAGTTGACACATTGATTTGTTAACAAGTTTATGTATCAACTTGTCAAAAGATTAAGGAAAACACTTGTTAACCTGTTAACATACCTTTAATAATAAGATGGGAAAAATAGTAAGCTTCGCCACGCAGAAGGGGGGATCGGGGAAATCGACCCTGACGCTATTACTGTCCACTTGCCTGGCAGTGGATTACAAACTGAAGATCGCCGTTCTGGATTGCGATTACCAGCAAAGCATTGTGAAAACCCGGCTGCACATGGATGCCGAGAACCTGGAGCAGCTGCGGGAATCAGACCCGGAGGCGGATTACCCCTATGAGATTTTCCCGATGGCGATGACCAAGATCTTTGATTTCATCGACGATCCCGAGAACGACAAATATGACCTGGTGATCCTGGATTTGCCGGGTAGGGCGGATGGCAATGAGATTTTCGATGCCCTGACGGCCTGTGATGTGGTGTTTGTGCCTCTGGTATCGGATTACCTGGATAGGGCCTCCACGGCGGATTTCATGGGGATCCTGCACTCGATCAAATCCGTGGCCGACAAGGAGGGGATAGAGTTCGCCTATTACGGGCTGTCCACGAAAAGGACGAATAGGAGGGAGGACAAGGAGATGGATGACTACATCGATGAGATCGGCCTGTCCCGGCTCAAATCCTCCCTGGGGCTACGGGCTGCCTATTCCCGGCCCTCCACGCTCTTCAGCCTGCTGAACCCCACCTACCTGCGGTATGCGGGAGGGGATAAGACCGTGAGCGAGGAGATCAAGGCCCTGTGCGAGGAAATCATAGAGAAATTAGAACTACCCGTTGACCAATTAACGACTGCGAAGAATGAACCAGCCCAATAAGTTTACCATCAAAAAACCACGGATCACGCTAACGGAAGAGCAGAAGCAGCAGGCCCGCTCCGGGATGGCGGGGGAAGCCGTGAAAGCTGGTGGTGAGCCTGCCCCAGTCGCCCCGGTACCGGTGGCCGCCGAGATCCCTGCCGCCGCCCCAGAACCCGTGGCTGTCCGGGCCCCTGAGCCGGACCCTGTCCCGTTTTCGGTAGAGGAAACCCCTGTCCGCCGGCAGGGGAGAGGCCGGGGGAGAAAGCCTGAGAAGAATGCTGCGCCCCCGGCGGAGGATTCGGAGACCCAGCACGTCCGGATGTCCAAGGACGCCGTGATGCGCGCCAAAATGAATGTTCTGCTGCTTCCCTCCAGCATGGGGATCCGAAGCCTGCGGGATTACGGGGATGCGGCCTTTGAATTCTATGAGGCCCACCTGCGGAAGATCGGCAAACTGCCCCCTCGTTGACGTACATTTTCTATCCTTTAAAGCGAAAGGATAGAAAATGCGGGAAACCGGCTCCCCGCTGGGAAGAACCGGAAGCGGGAACCCTGGAAAGGATAGAGATCGTAAGTGGAAGGCTTACGGTTTCTATCCTTTTGTGCTATTCAGGGCTGATTCCTGCCGAAAAAGGCTCCATATGGCGTACGTTTTCTATCCTTTCGCTTGAAAACGCGCTATTCAGTAGTTTTTGGCCGTTTTTGCCTTACAATTTCTATCCTTTTAGCCGCGTGCGGACCCTGTTTCCGGGGAGAGCTTCCCCGAGGGGCTTACATTTTCTATCCTTTCGCGGGGGAGGGGAGGGGATGCCTATGCGGAGCGGACCTGGATACAAAATCTATCCTTTCCCCTGTCCCGGGTTTCCTTTTCATAAGTGCTTCTCTCAGAGGAGGGTCCGAAAGGATAGATTTGGTAAGCCGGGACCCCGGGATTTGCCCCCCTAACGGCCGGAATCGGGTCTTTCAGGGGAAAACCGGGGCGGGAAGGGAGGATCTGCTTACATTTTCTATCCTTTCAAGGGGATTGGATCTGTTTGGCTTACGGTTTCTATCCTTTCAGCGGTTCAGGGCCAGCTGCGGATCCTTCCCAAAACCCGCTTACATTTTCTATCCTTTCACTGCAGGGGTCCTCTCCCCGGGTAGAGGCGAGGGGATTCAAGGAGTTTTATTGATTTTATTATATAATAAATTAGAAAAGTGCAATCCCTTTTACTTTATCTGATCTCTTTTCTTTGTTTTGCTGTCTTTTTGCCTCTCTGTATGTTTTGTCTATCCTTTGATTCGGTACGTTCCCACCAACCCTAAACGCCTTGTATTTTTGGGAAGAACACAATTTGTAGTTTTTTAAATATTATACAGTATTTGCAGGGCTTGTAAGAGATTGATTATTAAATTGTTATAGGGGCTTTTGGATAGAAATGGTAAGGCTGGGGATAGATTCTGTAAGCCAAAGGATAGAGATCGTCTACGTAAAGGATAGAACTGGTCAGTAAATGGGATAGAGATGGTAAGCGAAAAGATAGATTTAAAAAAAAGTCTTTCTTTTTTATCTATAAACTATTTACCTTGGGACAAATATAGTGATTATGGCTAAGGAATCCTCAGATATATCCGCCGTCGAGATAAGGCAGCACAACGCCCTGACCACCGCCAGGTATGAGATGAGTGCCTGCGAAATGGACATCATCTTCTCCTTGCTGTCCATGCTGAAAAAGGATGACAAGGTCGGGACGATCTACCGGCTGCGGGTGAAGACCCTGGAGGAGCTGACGGGCCGCACCTGGAACTACCAGCGGCTGCTGGAGTCGACCTCCAACCTGAGGAGCCGTGAATACCACATAGAGGATAAAAAGCAGATCCTGCAGGTGGGGCTGCTCGCCTCCGCCCTTTACATCAAGGGGGAGGGGATCATCGAGCTGGAGATCTCCGAGCGCCTGCGCCCCTACCTGATTGACCTGAAGAACAATTTCACCAGTTACCGCCTGCAGGCCGTCTTCAGCCTTTCCAGCAAGTTCGCCAAGCGGATCTACCAGATCTGCTCCCAGTGGAAAGACATCGGGGAGACCCCGAAGATGTCCATCCACAACTTCAAGGTGATGCTGAGCCTGAAGGACCCGGCGGGGAAGGAGCCCGAGCAGTACGAGAAGATCTCGGCCTTCAAGAAATACGTGCTGGATACGGCCGTGACGCAGATCAACGAGAACACGGACCTGCGGATCAGCTATGAGCTGTTCAAGAAGGGCCGCAATTTCGAGGACATCCGCCTGTACGTGAAGAACCAGATCCCGCAGCAGATTCCCATTCCGTTTGAGGAGGCGGTGGACGACGCAAAGCTGGCGGCGGCCCACCAGCACCTGGAGGCGCTGGAGATCAAAGACCCCGCCCTGGTGAAGAAGATACTGGAGGACCCCAAATTGATCCGCGCGCTCTTCGATTTCGTCTACAAGCTCAAGACCGACCGCATCAAGGCCAAAAGCAACCCGGGGGGCCTGTTCCTCACCATCAACGGGTTGATCTGAACCTTATGGTCCTGCAGGGAAAAGGCAGGCTGATACCCGGGTGAGGCTTATGGGTAGGGTTGAGCAAGGGCAGTTTATCAAGGTGGGGGATAGAACGAGCGCCTTCTAGGGTATAAAACCCGATAGGGTCTGAGAAATCCTAACCTGTCGGATTGGTGTCGCAACCTTGCACCAAGGCCTGAGCAGTAGGTATTCAGATACCTTGCCGAGGGAAGCCGGTATCAACGGTTTTAAGCTTTAGTTTTGTGTTTTACGTTCTGTGGTTTCCATTTTTGCTGGAACCTGTGACTTAAGGTTGAAGCCCCCGTAAGGATCACGGTGCCGCCTCCGGATTCCTGCAGGGGATTTCGGAATTATACTCCCGGGTGGACAGCGCAATCCCAGGCGCCGATGTCTCCGAGGGTTCCCCTTTCGTATCCTGGATATCCGGGCCCAAGGAGGCGAAGTAGCCGTCTGCATGATTACTGAGCCAACATACCAGGAACCCGGTTTATGGCATTGGCCCGAAAAGAAACCTTGCCGGTTCTCCCTGTTTATGCTGCCGACCATTAACGAGGGGAAAGCCCTAGGGAAGCGCGCCCATTTTCACCAATCGGACCCCAAGGCACAAGGGGAAAGGCGGGTACGGTTTTCCGGTGAGGTCGAAAGCTGAAAACCAGTGTCACCTGTGGAAGACCAGGCTCAAAGCGACTCTTTTTTTGATTTAAGCGGTATAATGCCAGTATGGCTACCCATGACGACCCGCTATGAATAGTAAGGCAGGCATGAGACATTTGCTCGAGAGAATCAAAGGATTGGAGTTGATGCCTGATGCGCATCTGTCTTACAAGCCTTTGGCTGTTCCCAGGCTGACCTATAGCCAGATAATGGGGAAAAGGCCGAGGCTTGCCGCCGTGAATATCCTCCTGTACAATAAGGGTGGGGAGTGGTTTTTCCCCCTGATCGTGCTCAAGCAGGACAAGCACAGCGGGCAAATCGCCTTGCCAGGGGGGAAGGTGGAGGGATCCGATGCTTCCTTTGCAGAGACAGCCGTCCGGGAAACCCATGAGGAAATTGAGGTAGGCAAAGGGGACATCCGGATTATAAGGGAGATCTCCCCCGTATACGTTCCCCCGAGCAACTTCTATGTCCATGCCTTCATCTCCTACACAGTAACCCCACCGGAGTTTTTCCTGCGGGCACCTGGCGGAGGCTGCGGCAACGCTAAGCCCTCACATCGGTGCAGGTGGCTTCGGGGCAAGCAATGGGGTTTACCAGTACATGCCCACCTACCTGCCGAAGGGCAAATCGGTGGACCAGGTGAAAAGCGAGATCACCAGTGCGATCAAGGCGGTGGCTCCCAGTTATGGCGCCTCCGATGCGTCTGATTTCAAAGGATTGCTGGAGCAAACCGACCAAGGGTATTGGGACGCTATCTCCCCTTTAAAGCATGTGCCCCATGTAAGCGAACGTGCCCTCCCGCACTTCATGGTACGGGGCACTGAAGACCCGATAGTACCCCATGCCATGGTGCAGCGGTATGTGGATGTGCTGAAGGCGGCCGGGCAGCCCGTGCGATATATTCAGGTGGAGGGTGCCGGTCATGCCTTTTTTGATTGGAAACTGGATGCGGCAACGAGGGCGACTTTCGCCAGGTACGGGGTGAAATATGCGGCTGAGATGCACTCCTTCTTCGACCGCGTTTTCTACAAAGGCCGATAATGGATATTGCAGTTACGTCATACCACCAAAAAATTATCGGTTGATATGCAGTTTGGAAATACAATCCAATGGCCAACTAACTCCTACAGGACAGGAGGACAAGTTACTCCACATCTTACAAACTGTACTCAACTAAGCGGTACCTGATAACTTGTATACCAGATAAGGTTTAGTGCTACTCCTTGGGAATCGGTGTTTCGCTTCAAAATAACCCCTGCTTCAAACATTCTGTTTTCCGCTTGTCTGCGCTTCTTTTGACACTTACTTTTGCTTCAGTTCTAGCAAAAGCTTTTAAAGAATAAAGCGGAATCATCTAAGTTTTTAGGCACCCGCCTATACACTAAGAACCCTGATTTGAGGTCTTACAGGCATTTTCCCAAGATTTGGTGGGGTAAATGACCGTACGGGTTTTTCGGTGACTGGCCGGTCCATCAACGTGTGTCGCTCGCGCTAATACCGGACGTAGGGCAGGTTGTCATTGCGGGTGAGGGTAGAGATGGCCTTTCCATAATGCCATTGCCCCGCAAAGGAAAGTTCCCCAACGGGAAGTGCCGCTTCCAGCAGCCAAGGCCCCTTTTTGTACTCTTCTTCCACCGGCACAACGGAGTGGGAGAAGTGTGTGCTATCTGGGCAGCTTAATTAGCCTGGCAGTTATCCGGTCGAGCCGGGCAAACCATAAAGCAAAAGAGGCTGTTCCCTTGGGTCAGCCTCTTTGTTTAACATGTGCAATGTCACGTCCGAATCCTTCCGGTTCATCTATACAATAGAAAGAGCAGGTGGCTCCCAGGGCGCGAAATGCAATTGACAGGTACATGTTCAGGATGCGTTCCGGGGGATGCTTTCGGGGCTCCCTATTTTCAGTAAGCCTGGAGCAGCGTCAACATCTTTCTATCCAGTTGGTGCCCCTTATAGTCTTCATAGGCGACATCCGCCCGGCCGCTGTTCAGCACACCGAAATCGCCGCGCAGATTCCACAGCGACCACCCCCACCCGTTTTCTTTCCAGATCTCCAGATTGTCTTTCATCCAGGCGAGGGACACGTCGTGGGGCGTGTGTCTGTAAGCCCCCCATTCGCCCACATGCACCCCTACGTTTTCATTTGACAACCTCTTCCATGGGCCAAATACTTCGCGTTGCAGGCGTTCTTTGTCCCACACATCCGTTTCGCTTTGTTTATAGGGCCAGGTAGGCAGGGGCCATGTATCGGAGCCGGATGCCCAGGGTGCCTTGTAGTGCGTAAGCTGGAAAGGCCCGTAACCGCGGGTGCTCTGGCCCACCTGCAGGTCTTTGATGCCGAAAACAGGCTTGGTCCCGTACTGCATGCCATCGGCGATAATTAGGCGTGTCGGATCCTCGGACCGGATGGCTTCCACCAGGCGCGTCACCACGCGCACATAATCGGGTTCCTCTACCTTGGAGGGCTCGTTGATCAAATCAAAGCTCAGCCTTCTATTGGGGATGCCTTTGTAGCGCCAGGCAAACTTTTGCCAGTGGAAAGCAGCGGCCTCCAAGGCTTTCTCATCTTTCCAGAGGTCAAACGGCTCTTCCGGCGGATTCACACAGTAGCCTGGGATGCGGTGGAGGTTCAGGTTTACGTGTACCCTGTGCTTGCGGCCAAAGGCAACAGCCTGGTCAATTTCCTTCAGCACCTTCTCCTCCATCTGCAACCAATTATCGGGCCTCGACCAGCAATGGTACGACATAGGTAGGCGGGCAAAATCAAAACCCCATTCGGCTATCATCTGAAAGTCGGTTTCCCGGTAAGGCTGGTTATGGGCACCGTTGAACTTCTCAAGCAGGTTAAAGCCCCGCCAGCGCGGCAAGTGGTTTGGGGTGGGGTTATCGCGGGCGGCCAATGGGAAAGGCACTCCCACCAGCGCAACGGCAGTAGCACCTATCCCTAATTTGATAAAATGGCGACGGTTTAGGTTCTTGAACATCAGAGGCAATATACCTGCTGGTATTGAAACCTCCTAACCACCCAAAGAGTCTACACCTGCTTACACTTTAAAAACCATTATTAGAGGCTCCAGAGGTTGTTTTCAGGTGTTTGGTGAGTCGTAAATGGGGGGTATGGTGTTTTTTTGGGGGTAGCTGCTCCGTTTACGTGCGTGGCTCGCTGGTCTGGGATGTAGAGTCTGGTTTGCATTGAGCTGAACGTTCTAGGGCTTTGCGTACGTGAGGGCATTCACGGAACGTCAGCCCTGGTTGAAGATATACAGCCTAACAGAAAAACCGTTGTTCAGCCTATGATTGTCAGCCCACATGACGCAAACCCCTTGTTGGCGGTAGAACTTTTCAGATAAAGGAGTGTCTAAACTCCAGAGGCGACATTTCTGTTTTATTTTTAAAAAGCTTGTTGAATGATTGAGGACGTTCGAAACCTAAATTGTAGGCAATTTCAGAAACCGTTAAATTACTGGTGGTTAAATACTCTTTTGCTTTTCCTATAAGTTTTTCGTGGATGTGTTGTTGTGCACTTTGTCCGGTAAGTGAACGGAGTGCATCGCTCAAATAATTGGACGATAAGTTGAGTTGGCTCGCTAGATACTCTACCGTAAGAAGGCCTTTTTGCAACCCCTTGTCAGAATTGAAATACGCGTTTATATAATATTCAGTTTGGGTGAGTAAATCAATTTTTACGGTTTGCCGGGTAATGAATTGCCTATCGTAAAAGCGTTTACTGTAATTCAATAATAAATCAATTTGCGACAAAATAATACATTGCGTTTGCTGGTCGATATGCTGATATTCTTCTTGAATTTTTTTGAAAATAGCAACAACATTGCTCTCTTCTTTCTCAGAAAGATGTAATGCTTCGTTTACTGAATAGGAAAAGAAACTGTAAGTTTTGATGTTGTTAGCTAAGGAATGTTTTCCTAAAAAATCAGGATGAAACATTAGCACATAACCTGTTCCCATCGTTGCATTGAAGGTGTTTGCTATTTCCACCTCAACTGATTGAACTTGGTTTGGTGCTGTAAAAGTCATCGTGCCGTTTTCGAAATCATAATAGTTCTGTCCGTATTTTATTTTTGACTGAATGTTGTATTTCAACGAAATGGTATAAAAAGTTGTGGTAAATCTTTTCCATATATCAGATTGGATTGCGTGAAGTTCTGAAACGTGCACCACACTTACCAAAGGATGCAATGGTGCTCCAACGGATAACAATCTGTGAAACTCGGATAAGGATTGGATTGCCTTCATATTGAGTTATGTTTCAGAGTTTAGTTGTTTTGCTTCCAATACAAAAATCCGAACAACATTAGGGCAACGAATTCTATCAACAGCCACCATAGTTGTTTGGTGATAAATCCGTCCAAAACGAAACCTGTCAATCTCGCTAGTATGACACCAAATGTTAATGCCGTAAGAAATCCCGCTGTGATTAAGCCCCATGAAGCCCAATCTCTATGAAATAACAAAAATACGCCCAAACCAATAAATAGTCCCCATTTTACTCTTTTCTCTATCATTTGATAAGCATCAACAGGTGTTGAAAAATTACCAAATAAATTAGGCTTTATTGCTAGAACGAAACCTGCAATAAGCAAAATGGTGCCAGATATTTTCAGGAATGAATTCAATGGACAATTAAAAAGATAAAAGTAATAAGTACACCTATGCTTCATTTTACGAGAAGCAGCCTTGTTTAAAGGTGTTCTTTGAAGAAAGGCACGATATGCCCTAATGCTTCTTTGGTAGCTTCAGGGCGGTCGTACAAATCATAGTGACTTGCGCCTTTTACGACGTGGATTTTTTTGTTGGTTGAGGCAGCCTTGTTGTACAAATCGAAACCGTCCCGGTACGAACCAAATCCACCCACTTTGTCGCCAACAACTACCAAAAGCGGTTGGGTAAGGAAATATTCCGCCAAATGAAAAGCATCAAACACAATTAGGTTGCTCATACTTGTGAAAAGCAGTTTGTTGCACGAATTAGGATGTTGCCCCCGCGGTGTTCTGTAATAATCGATAGCTTCTAATAAATCCATTTCTTCTAAACCAGCCTGTTTGGCTTCATCAGCAGAATTGGGTATCCAGTTATTGATAAGAATTTCATGGCTGTTGGCTTCTGCTGTACGCTGTTGGGCAACTGCTTTGAGTACTTCCATCGGATTTGCTTCTCTGAAAGCTCTGCTTGCATTGCTTCCCACAACTGTTGCAATAGCTTTAATTCTCTTCTCCGAAATGGCAGCATTGGCAGCGTAACCACCACCAGCACAAACGCCCAATGCACCCATGCGGTTATGGTCAATAAAGGTCAAGGTTGTCAAAAAATCAATAGCACAACGGATATCTTCAACCCGTGTTGCAGGGTCTTCCAAAAATCTGGGTTCACCACCGCTTTCACCCTGAAAGGAAGCGTCAAAGGTCAAAGCGACGAAGCCATTCTTAGCAAGTTGATTGGCATACAAACCAGCGGTTTGCTCTTTTACACTGCTTCCGGGATGTACACAGACAATAACAGGATATTTTTGTGTATCATCAAAATTTTCGGGAAGGTGTAAGTATCCGACTACATTCCAGCTTCTGTTTTTAAAGTTTACTTTTTGCATTACTCTTTGTTTAAAGTTTGTCATGCAAAATTCAGGAAGTATAAGGTAGGACGTGTTTCCGTATTACTGTTTGTTGTATCCAAATTGGTGGGATAGTGTGGGTTTAGTATTCGCCAACTTCTATATAACTTCTTTAGGCTGCTTCTTTTTTTAACTCGTTCAGCCTGCGCTCGAGGTAAATGATCTTGGCCTGCTTGTACCTCTTTTGGTAGGCAGTAAGTTCGACGGGCTTAAACTCCTGGCCGCAAGCTACCATTTTGTAGTAAATGGTGGCGATCTTATTAGCCGTGGCCACAGTGGCATACTTGTTACCACCCTTAGCTTTCATCCGCCTGAAGTAGTCACCGAGCCAGTTGTCACTTCGCTGCACGGCATTGGCGGCGTTACGGAAAGCCTGGCTGGCCGGGTTTGGCTTCTTTTTCATCAGGGTGCTACTGATAAGCTTCCCGCCGGATATTTTGTTGTTGGGGCACAGGTTCAGCCAGCTGGCAAAGTGCTTGGCCGTTTCCCATTTGCCCATGTCTGTGCCGGTTTCGGAGAGAATCTCCAGTGCGGCAATGTCACTGATGCCGTAAATGGCCATCACGTCCACCCCCAGTGCTTTTTTCAGGTAGGAGCAGGTGTTGAACGATGGTTTGTTCCTGTTGGCCTTCTTAGCAGAGACGGCCTCACCCTCAGGCGCCGCTTCAGGGCGGATTTCCCCATGGTAATGCCCCAACTGCTTCTCAATGGCCACATCGCACGAGGCGATGCGTTCGGTCAGGTACTTATAGCCCATGTAACAGTCCTCCAGCAGGTAAAGCTGCTCTGTGCGCCAGTTGCCTTGCAGGGACTTGAGGAGGGTTGCCCTGTCGGCTTTCACCTTGAAATGGACGCAGGCAAGGAAGTTCTCCGCTGCCCTCTCCCCCCGCAGGATGGCCTCAATGATGGCAAGGCCGCTCTTGCCGGTGATGTCACGCAGCAACGTGTGCACCTTCACGTTCATCAGCTCCAAGGCCTTTTGCATCCTCAGCACGCATCTGCCTCTATCCTGGGTGAGCGTTCTGCGGTGGCGAACCAGCGTGCGCAGCGCCTCCTGCTGGTCGTCGGGCAAATAGCTGCTGCGGAGCAGTCCGCAACTGTGCAGCTTCTGGATCCAGCGCGCATCATCCTCATCGTTCTTCCTGCCGCTCACGTTCTTAACCTGTTTGGCATTGACCAGGTAAACCTCCAGACCATGCTGGGTGAGCAGGTTGAACAAAGGTCTCCAGTATACGCCAGTGCTCTCCATGGCCACCGTGTCCACCCCGCACTCGAGCAGCCAAGCGGCGATGGCCTCCAGATCGCAGGTCATCGTCCCAAAGGACCTGACCTGCAGCGTATCCCTGCCCTCAGGAACGGCAACGGCGTGAATGGTGTCTCCCACATCAATACCTGCCGCGTTCGGGTTGACCAGCGGCAGGTTGATGGCACCCTCTCTTGTGGTGGTTTGCTTTTTCATAGGCTTTAATGTTTTGGGATAAATACAAAAGCCGTTGCCTGCCGCCCAGTCAGTTTACTCTTCTATGCGGGCTCTATCGCCCAGTTTGAAACCAAATGGGGCAGCAGAACCACACTACTGGTAGAGTTCATCCACTCAATGTTAGGAAAGGTCTCGCTGCAAAGGCTCCTGTAACTGATTTTACCGTCTTCCCAAATTTTCAGCCTAAAAGCTATGCACAAGTTATTATGTCGGAAACATTGGCCGGGCCAATACAGGCACTACTGGATAAACGGAACTACTCCGGTTACTGGCCTATGTACGGAGCCGAATATATGCTTATTTGTCCACTTCTATTCCCTATTTGCGGGTGCCTCCTGCGTAGAGCCGCTGCGCCTGGATGGCCTTGAAGGTGCCGCCTCTGCTGGTCTTGAAACCCCCTCTGTTCAACTCCTTCGCTATCTCCCGCCAGGGGGGCGTGCCGCTTTCCCTGGTGCTTTCCCGGAGCGATCTGACTAGGGCCGTCGCCCGCCGGTTGTTCTCGTTGGCTCTGGGTTTATCACCATCAATACTACCTATTGGATACCAGAGCCAACAGTCTTTCAGCTCCAACATCATATCACTGATTATTGATCGGTGTTCCCTTCTTG
Source organism: Sabulibacter ruber (assembly GCF_017355955.1). Classification (GTDB taxonomy): domain Bacteria; phylum Bacteroidota; class Bacteroidia; order Cytophagales; family Hymenobacteraceae; genus Nibribacter; species Nibribacter ruber_A. The sequence goes on from NZ_JAFFID010000006.1 coordinate 74,828, forward strand.
CAGGAGACACGAAGAACACCGATCCAATGACCTGACCGGGGTGGCAGAGCCTGTGAAAAGCAACAAGAAAGCTCACAACTGAATGTGTCACGAATATTTTCGCATTTATTTTGAAAGTAGTATTCAGATGTACATAGATGAAGACAGCAGGTGTCCCTGTAGGACCCCGCGCCAGTCTTGCGGGCCACGCACACGTAAGTGCAGCTGCTTTTTCTGGGAGAGGGGTTGCGGTAGGAGCGCAGGTTAGCCGGCCGGTAGTTGAACTCTGCCTTTCCGAACTTCCCCTGCAACACTTCGGCCTTTGGGTATGGTTGTCGGTGATGGACCCTGACGACGAAGCCCAACGGGTGTTGGATGTCCGGGAAGAACTCCCGCGTGACGCCTTGCCCCGGCCGGTGATAGGGCTTAGAGACCACACCCCAGGCCTTCCATTCGCCTCTGCATGGAATAGGTGTGAGGGGAAGCTAAACAAAGTCAATTAGACTAACCTCAGGGCAGGGTACCTTGGTTCTAGGGAGGGGCAAAGCTCGGTATTTGAGGAGCTTCACCGGAAGGAAACCACCGGAATCCCATATTCCAGATGGCAAAAAGGAGGTTCATCTTACCGGGTCAGTTCCTGCTGCCCCGGGGATCGGGTTTCCCGCTGGCCCGCGATTTCCCTGCGCGCCGAACGGTCCGCCTCGGGCTCCAGGACCTGGTTGCCCTTCTGAGAGCCGACCGCATCCAGCGTTCTGGAGATCTTGCCGATCTCTTCCTGGTCTGTCCGGTAGCTCACCTTCATCTCCGATCGCCTCAGGTTCCCGTCAGAAGAGCTCTCGAGTTCCCCGACCCTGGCCCCGCTCCGCCGGAGGGCCTCCTGCACAGCCTCCGCTTTCCCCCTGGCGTCCGCCCCTTTGCCTTGCTCCTCCACTCTTATCAGGAGTTGGTTCTCGGCGCCTTGTCCCGGGGTATCCCCAAAGGGGTGGGCGGATGGGGAGAGGGACTTCTCGTTGGGATCGGGCAAGGGCGTTTTCTCCCGTTCAGGGTCAACCTTCGGCGGCTGGGGAGAGACGCGCTGCTTTTCCTTCTCCTGCTCGTCCAAGAGGGCCTGCCGGCGGATCTGCTCGGCGGAAAGGCCCTGGTTGGCCAGCTCCAGGTCCCGGTTGAAATCCTTGGCCAGGGGGTAGTCCACCCGGAGGAAGTTCGCCGGCTGCCGCTCCGCCACCGGCCGGAGCTGCTCCCGCTGCCGGTACAGCTCCTGGCTCAGAACCTCCAGCTGCGCCGTGTCCGCCCGGGCCACGCTCAGCCGCAGGACGGTCTCCTTCTCCGTGGACCGCTGGATGCTCACCTCGATGCTGGGCTCCTCCTGGGTTGAGTTGATGCGCTCCACCTGGCGCAGGATCGGCTGGACCCGCTCGGTTCCTTCCGAAAAGCTCTGGTGTTGGACGTCCACCCGCAGGTGGGTGTGGTACCGCCCCAAGGTGGCGTGCCAGTGGAGGGGCCGGGTCGCCTCCCGGTAGGCCTCCTGGTCGGCCACCGGCTGGAACGGCCGGGCCACCTGGAGGTCGTTGAGGTAGTTGATGTTGTACCTCCTGCCCGCCGCGTCCCGGTCATCGGCCAGGATGACCTCCCGGGGCTGCTGTTTGTCGATGACCTTCTGGATCAGCTCCGTCTGCCGGTCCGTCACCGTCCCTGCGGTGGCGATGTACATGGTGTTTTTCCCGTCGTGCTTCAGCTGGTGGTAACTCATCGCGTCGATGGCGCTCTCGGTGATGACCAGGCGTTCCACCGGGGTGCCCTTCCCCTGGGTGGGGAACGAGACCCAGATGCCGTCCTTGGGGAGCTCCAGCAGGCTCCGGTAGTCCTTGTTTTTCTGCTCCACGCTGGCCAGGCCCCGCTCGTTGTAAAGGGGGAAGGCGGTGTTCCTGAAGTTGTTCCGCTGGCTGGTGAACACCCGGCCCTGGAAAGCCGGGCTGTCGATCGTCTCATCGGTCAGGCCCCGGCTGTGGAGGTAGCTGCGGTCGCTCAGCTCCTTGCGGACGCCCAGCACCTCGGCGATCAGCCGGGTCCGCTTCCGCTCCTCCTCTTCCGGGCTTTCGGCCGCATGCCCCTGCTTCGGGGGAAGGGGACCGGGACGGGAGGGGGCGGGCGGCGGAAGTTCTTGGGGATACGGGCTGCCGTCGAGGTATTCCCGCAGGTGCTGGCGCACCTCCCCCAGGTTCTTGTTCTCCCGGGTTTTCACGAAGTCGATGATCGTGCCCCGGTCCCAGTCGTCGCCGGGGTTGAAGTAGACCTGCCGCTGGTCTTTCCGCGAGACGATGAGGTGTTCGCCGTCATTGACCAGGTGGTGCCAGTCCCCCCGCCGGCCCTGGGATTTGATTTGGTAGCCCTGCCGTTGGGCATAGGCGACCAGGTCTATCTCCTGTTTGAACCTCTCCAGTTCCTGGGGATCATTCTCCAATGTTTTCCTTTCCATCGCGCGGGGCCAAAGGGCGGATTCCAGAAAATGCGAACAGCGGGTCTGCCCGTTGTCTTCCTCCAAAAATCTAAACCGAACGCGGTTTCAGTGGGGGGCGCCCCCGGCCAGGCCGTCGATGTAGGTCAACTGCTCCCGGAACTGCTGCAGCTCCGGCTCGCCGGGGAAAAGGAAAAGGTACCGGTCGTCCTCGCCGGTGGCCAGTGGGTTCTGGGAGGCGGTGGTCTCAAAGGACAGGGCCGCCAGGAGGCGCTGCAGGAGCCGGGGCTCCTTCCGCTTCAGGGTCCCGTTCTTCAGGTTGACGACGGTCGTGTAGGGAAAGGAGAACTGGGCGCAGAACGGTTTGAGCTGCCCGTGTCCCAATACCTTCAGCCGGTATCGGATATAGCGAAGCACATCAGCATAGGGCACAAACAGCTGGGGGTTAGGGAATCCCAATGGCTTCAAGGCGTCGGTTGTAGGCATAGTGGAAGGAGTTTGCCAACCGCCTTACAGGCTCCCCGGGGAGCCTGTAAGAAAAGCAGTCGGTGCTTCATAGTATTCAGGCCTCCAAGTTAGGGTTTATCGCCACAGGTTGACAAAACACCGATTCAATAATCAGCGGTTCACCTGATGCCTTCGGGATACTCCGGCTGTGTTCCATTAAACGCACCTCTATTGAATAAGTTTTTACTAACTTTTGTATAACTTTTAAACAACTATTCGGAAACGCTCCCGTTAAAGGAAGTACCATGGCGCCCAAGATCCTCCATATCGGCTCGGTGCTGGTCCCGGGATTGCTGCTGCTCGCCCTGATCTGGTGGAGGTTCCGGGGCGGGGGAAGAGACGCGGCGGGAACCGGCCCGGAGATGGAACTGTCCCGCTACAGGCCCTTGCGGGAATACCACTACGATGTAAGTGAGTTCCTGCGCCCCCCTCCCCGGGAAGCGGAGGAGGAAGAAGAAAGCGGGGAGGGACTCCATACCGTCCTGCAGGAACTGCTCGCCTCCACCAGCCCCAGGCCGGGGCTGTGGGAGGAGGAAGAGCTGGGGGAGGACGTTTCCCCTCTGGACCCATGGCAAGACCGGACAGAAACAGAGCTAGATACCGAACCCAGCTCCCCGCCGGGGGAGGAAGGCGGGAGCCCCGTTCCGGAAAGCGGCTTCCGCCATGAACCCTTACCCAACCAGTCGGCAACTGCCTCCGGCGGTTCCGATGCCCCGGATGACGGGCAGGACACCATCGCCCCGTCTCTTTTCCTCAACGTTGTCACGGCCCCTGCCGGAACGGAGAACGACACCCGGAACCGGCAAGCCGTGGCCGAGCACCGCGCCCGCAAGGGGGCGGCCCTGCGCGCCAAACTCACGCACCAGAAAGAAGCACTGGGGGAGCTGTTCCCCGGGAACCCCGTCGTGCCCGGCTGGCCGGGAACGACGGAGGGTAAGCCGTCCGGCGCCTGATACAGGCTTCCCGGGGAAGTTTCCCCTTTCCCATCCGTTCACTTTAACCCCAAGACACATGTGCACCGAACCGAAAAGAGGAGGCGCCGGCCCGTGGGCCGGAGTCTCCGGAAAAGCCCAGGCCCTGCTGCTGAAAGGGCGGGCGTACGAGCCCTCCCCCTGGGAGAGAAGGCTGATGGCGACCCTGATGGCCCTGGCCGCGGGGCGGGGAGCCCTGGCCCAGGGCGGCACTGCGGCGGCCCTGGAGGGCATCCAGGAGACCATCATCACCATCGTGCAGGTCGTTTTCTCCATCATCCTGGTGATCGGCCTGATCCGGGTGGTGATGAAATTCCTCAACGGGGCGCCCGACGCCCTGTCCTCCCTCGGCTGGCTCGTGGGCGGGGTCATCCTGTGGTTCGGCTTCCAGTTCTTCAAGGATGACCTGGTGGGGACCGTGGGGGGAGAAGGGGGTGTCCGGTAACCGTCCCCGCCATGCGTTCCTACCGAAGCATCGAGAAACCCGCCCAGCTCCTGGGCATGCACCTGGCGGACCTGGGGCTGGTGGTGGGGCTTTTCATCGGGTCCGTGCTGCTGCTCGGTTTCCTGAACCTGCTGGTGCCCCTCCCGCGCCTGGTCTACCTGGCGGTCTTCCTGCTGGAGGCCGGGCTGCTGGCCGCCCTGCGCTTCCTGGCCAAAACCCGTCCGCCGGGGTTTCTCCTCGGCTGGCTCTCCCACCGGTTCCGGCAGCCCCGCCGGATCGCCGTGGGTATCCTCCCTTTAACCTTACCGAATGATGAGAAAAGAAAGAACCGTCCCGTTTGAGAGGGTGATGCCGGTGCACTCCCTGGAGGGGAACAAGGTGATCTTCCGGGACGGCCGGGTCGGCGTCGGCTTCGCGGTGGAGCCGGCCGAGATGGAGGCCTGGTCCGCGCAGGAGTTCAGCGCCTTCAACCAGGCGCTCCTGGGCATGCTCCGGCCGCTGCCCGTCCACACCATCCTCCAGAAGACGGACATCTACTACGACCGCCCCTACCGGGCGGACAAGCGCGAGCAGACCTATTTCGAGGGGAAGATGAACAAGCATTTCTTCGAGCGGCTGGTGCTTTTCCAGCGGTCCTACCTGTTCCTGAGTTTCGCCCCGGGCGGGCGGCGGCAGGGGAAGACGAACGCCCTCAACGCCCTGGTGGCCCGGATGGGGGAGGCCCTCGCGAAAAACCCCTTCGAGGACCTGGTCCACACCCTGGAGAGGGCCGAGGCGGCGGCCCGGGAGTTCGCTTCCGCCCTGTCCGGCACGGGGAGCGTGGGGGTCCGGCGCCTGGGCGCCGAGGAGATCACCCGCCTCCACCACCGGTACTTCAACCTGGACTTCGACGGGGCTCCCCGCCGGCAGGAACGGGAGATCTCCAACGGGAACGGCAGCCTGGCCGTGGGCGAGCACCAGGTCTCCGTGCTCTCGCTGGTGGGGCAGGGAAGCGAGCAGCACCCGGCGGTGCGCAACCGCTACGGGGTCACCGCCCCGATGCTGTACCCGCTGACGAACGCGCTGCCCTTCCCGCATGTGCTCACCCAGGCCTTCCTGGTCCAGGACACGGCGGCGGCGCTCTCTAGCCTGGACACCGACCGCAAGCTGAACCAGTCGCTCGGGCGGCTGGCGACCCAGGACAACCAGCTGCGGGCCCTGGAGATCGAGCAGTTCACCGCCGAGGTGCGGGCCGGCAGCAAGCAGATCATCGGCCTGCACCTGTCCGTGCTGGTCTGGGAGGCGAACGACTTCCTGCGCAGGGAGCGCATCGAGAAAACCATGGCCGCCTTCCGCGGCATCTTCGGGATGGAGGCCGTGGTGGAGTCCCACCTGGCCCTGCCGCTGTTTTTCGGGCTGCTGCCGGGCAACGCCGCGCAGATCCCCGACCGGTGGCTGGTGACGACCGCCGACCGCGGGGCGTGCCACATGCACTGGACGGCCACCTACCGGACCGACCCGGTGGGGGAGTACTTCTGCGACCGGCAGCGGAACCTGCTGCAGGTGAACCTGTTCAACACCGACCTGGACAACCAGAACGCCATCGTGGTCGGCCCCTCCGGCTCCGGCAAGAGCTTCACCTTCGGTTACATCGTGGTGCAGCGGCATGAGCGGCGGGCCCGCCAGATCCTCATCGACATCGGGGGCACCTACCGCAACGTGGTGCAGTCCCTGAACGGGGCGGATTTCGGGGAGACCTATTTCGAGTACGACCCGGAGAACCCGATCGAGTTCAACCCCTTCCTGGTGCCCCGCGCCGCGGACGGGCGGCGGTGGGAATACCGGGACGAGAAGGTCAACTTCCACCTGGCCCTGCTGGCCGTCCTGTGGAAGGGAGGCGCCGACGCCGCCCCGCTGAACAAGTCGGAGCGGGCCATCCTCAGCCGCTTCCTGCTCCAGTACTACCACTACCTCAACGGGGAGGGCCGGGCCGGCCAGGCCGACGAGGAGAAGCCGGGGATGGAGGGCTTCGTGCGCTTCGTGCGCAGGTTCGACGAGGACATGCACCGCACCCCGGAAGAGAGGGACGGCCGGGAGGAGATGCGCGCCCAGTACCGGAAGGACATGCAGTACTTCGACCTCCACCAGTTCTTCCTGGTGCTGGCGCAGTTCACCGAGGGCGGGCGGTACGGAAAGGTGCTGAATGCCCGGCAGGACGTGGAGCTGTCCGAGCACCGGCTCATCTGCTTTGACCTGGCGAAGGTGAAGGCCGACCCCGACCTGTACCCGGTGGTGGCCATGCTCATCACGGAGCTCTCGCTGGACCTGTTCCGCAAATTCCCTGACGACGTCAAATACATCGCCCTGGACGAGGCCTGGGCCATGCTCTCCGGGGGGGTGATGGAGGAGTTCATCGTCTCCATGTACCGCACCATCCGGAAAACGAACGGCTCCATCACCATCATCACGCAGGGGATCGGGGAGATCGTGGAGAGCCGGATCGGCTACGCGCTCATCAACAACAGCTCGACCAAGCTCATCCTGCGGCACGCCAACCCGGATTCGCTGACTCAGCTGCAGACGCCCCTGGGCTTCACCGACCACGAGATGGACCTGATCCGGTCCGTCCGCTCCACCCCGGACTTCCGGGAGTTCTTCCTCAAACAGGGCTCCAAGGGGAAGGTGTACCTGCTGGAGGCCGCCCCGGAGCTGGGCGCGATCCTCAGCTCCAAGCCGGCGGAGCGGAACCACCTGAACCGCCTGGTGAAGCGCTACCAGCAGCAGCGCCGCCGGCCCGCCCTCGACGGGCAGGGCAGGGTCAGGGTGGAGGACGGGCGGCCCGTGTGGGAGACCTATGCCGAGCAGCGGCTCGACTATGCCGTGGAGCAGTTCACCGAGGACAAAAGAGCCGGCCGGATCGGGAAGTGACATGGAGACACGCCTGCTATTCGTCGCCCACGGGATAAACGAGGGATTCCTGCGCGCCTGCGACCAGTCGCTGGAGACCGTGCTGGCCGTCTGCCGGTTCATCACGCCCACCTTCATGGGCATCGCCCTGGTGGTCTCCATCGGCCGGGGGTACCTGTCGGGCCACGGCCTGCGGATGGACCTCTCCCCGGTGGTCAAGGCCCTGGCGCTGTTCCTGGTGCTTTTCTTCTACCGGGACCTGACCCACGTGCTGGGCGCCGGCATCAAGGGGGTGACCCACCTGTTCGACGGCTCGGGGAACGTGGGGGAGGCCCTGCAGCGGCTGACCGCCCCGCCCGGCGTCGCGGCCGCGGCCCAGTCGGACGCGGTGGCCCCGGCGGAGGTGGTGGAGCAGGGCGGCGCCTGGTACGCCAAAATCTACCACCGGCTCGCCAGCTTCTCCCTCATGAACCTGATCACGGAGTTGTTCACCACCACGACGGTCCTGCTGATCCGGCAGGTGGTGCTGTTCCTGCGGCAGTTCGTGCTGGGGTTCCTGTACGTGGTGGGCCCGCTGGCCATCTGCCTGTCGGTGGTCCCGGCCTTCGCGGGGCTGGCGGGCAAGTGGCTGCAGCACTTCATCGCGGTGCAGTTCTGGGCCCTGACCATGAACCTGCTCGACCTGATCTACACCAACTTCGCCGAGCAGAGCACCACCGCGGGCGGGGTGCTGGGTGGCCTGGTGACGCCGGGCCAGGCCTTCACCGACGTGCAGTTCCTGCTGATGTCGGTCGCCTTCATCCTCCTCTACTGCATGGTGCCCACCCTGACGGGGTATTTCATCGGCTCCACCGCCGTGCAGTCCTTCATGGGGACGGTCCTGGGCATGGCGGCCGGAGCGGCCGGCACCGCGGTGACCATAGCCTCCCCGCCGGCTTATGGGGGTGGGGCAAGCGGGGCCCTCGGCCGGGCCATGGGCTTCGGGGCGGCAGGGAGTACGGGCGGGAGCGCCCCCCAGGCACCCGGTCCCGGCGGAGGCGGCCCCCCTACCCCGGGCATGGCCGCGGGTGCGGCGGAGACGCCCCCCGTCCGCTACGGCGGGAGCGCCCCTTCCCCTGAGGGGTACTCCCCCGAGGGGTATCCTTCCGAGGATCAAAGCTACGGGTATTCTCCGGAGTACGGGTATTCCCCGGACGAAGGCTGTTACGGCGAGGATGCGTATGCCGACGGGCAGGAGGGCTACTATGCTTCCCCGGAGGGCACGGGGTCTCCCTCCCTGGGGTACCCTGACTACCCGGACTACCCGGAAGACGGGTGGGAGCAGGAGGAGTATGGCGGTTTCCCCTCCGGGGACCCCGGGTACTGGGAAGGGGAGGCGGAGGAACGCCGGGAGGAATAGACAATCACCACCAGACCAACCATAACGAACGATGAGCACCGTAAAAGACCTGAATACCTCTTTCAATACCATGCGCACCATCGCCCTGGCCTGCATCACCGGCTTCGTGGTGGTGGCGGTCAGCGCGGGCTACGGCTTTTACCGGGTGACCCAGGAGGCCGGGCGCCGGGTGTACGTGGTCACCGACTCCGGATCGGCCGTGGCCCTGGCCGTGCGGGGGGACACCCATACGCCCTTCGAGGCCCGGAACATGGTCAAAGGCTTCATGAAGACGATGTTCGGCCATGACCAGTACACCTTCAAACAGAACCTGGACGCCGCCCTGCCCCTGATCGAGGGCGCCGGGGGCCGCCGCATCTTCGAGAACTTCAGCCGCGGGCAGGTGCTGCAGAACTACCAGCGCTACTCCGCCCGCTCCGTGCTGGACGTGGACAGCATCCACCTGGACATGCGGACCCGGCCCTATTCGGGGCGGGTGTACACCCGGCAGCGGATCTTCATCGGTGACCAGCAGCGGCAAAGCCTGCCCCTGGCCGCCAGGTTCCGCCTCGTGGAGACCGAGCGCTCCGAGGAGAACCCCTACGGCCTGCTGATCACCGACTTCGATTACATCCCCTACCATCCGCCGGTTTCCCGGGAGGAGAAGGAGTTCCTGCAGCAGCAGGAGGCCGACCGGCAGAGGAGGCTGCGGGAGGCCGCCGCCGGGGCCGGCCTCACCCCGGATACCTTGCCCTTCCGCCCCTGATGTTTCCCACCCCTAAGTTCCGACGCTATGGAAAAACCTTGCATTCTGTTCCTTTTCATCTGGCTGGGTTCCCTCCCCGGCCAGGCCCAGCGGACGAGTCCGCCCGCGGAGATCCCCGTCTCCGATTCCTCCACCACCTACCTGGTGTTCAGCGGCCCCGTTTCCCTCGTGGACGTGGGCATGGCCGAGCACTACCTGGTGAAGATCGAGGGGGACGCCGTCTTCGTGCGGGCCAGAAGAAAGAACCCCGTGCCGACCCCGATCCTGGTCCGCCACGGGTCCCGGTACTGGATGGGGCGCCTGGTCTACAGCGCCCGCCCGGTGCTGCAGCTCTACGACCTCCAGGGAGGCGTCGCTCCCCCGGAGGCGGGCTCCGGCCCCCTCCAAAGGAGCGGCCCGCCCGGAGCGAACGGAGAGGAAATCGCGCGGAAGCTCGCCGAGCTCCGGCAGGCGCGGGAGGAGCATCAATCGGTGGCCGTGGTGGGGAATGACCTGGTGCTGTCCCTGGCCAACGTCCGCAACGACGGGGACTTCACCTTCCTGCGCTTCAAGGTGATCAACCGAACCAACATCGATTACCGGGTGGACTTCACCGATTTCCAGCTGGTGGAGAACTCCTCCCGGAGGTTCCTGGGGAAAAAGCGGAACCAGGCCCGCCGCCCGCTCCCCCCGGTCGGCGGGGAGGCGGAGCAGACCATCCCGGGCCGCTCCACCGGATACCTGGCCTACGCGCTCCCGCTCTACGCGGCGACGGGGCAGGGGTACCTGGAGGTGACCCTGCGGGAGCGGAACGGGGCGCGGGTGCTGGTGCTGCCCATCCCCAGCAGGGTGATCAACCGGGCCAAAACCATCTAAATAGAAGAATATGGAAGATCTGCGCGAAGACTACCCGGCCAGCGGTACCGGGGAACCGCACCCCGCCGGGGACAGAGAAGACCCGCCGGTAAGGCGCCAGGTGGCCGGCCTGCTGAGAAAACACTGGTTCACCTGCCTGTTGGCGCTGGTGGTGCTCCTCTTCCTGGGGCTTTTCCTCTGGCTGCGGGCCGCCCGGAACGCCGCCCGGGAGAACCTGGAGCCCGTGGCCGCGGCCTCCGAGAACATCGAGCAGGCCATCCCGGAGGCCGCCACCGAAGGGATCGAGCGCAAGTCCCCCTCGGCGCTCCTGGAGGAGCAGCGGAAAGCCGAGCAGGAGGCCCGGTACGCTCCCCCGGCTCCGTCCGAGGAAGAGGTGGTGGGTGCCTTCGCGGTCGACACGGCCGGGCAGGCCGCCCGGAGGAGCCGTGCACGGCTGGAACAGGCCCCGACCGCTGCCGCGGATCCGGCCCACCCCACGGAGCCGGAATCGGCCCCAACCGCGCACTTGCCCCGGGAGGGGACCGGTCCGGGGATGGCCAGCCGCGCGGCAGAGGAAGGGGCGGTGGGGGAAAGAAACGCCCAGGCTTCCCATGACACCGACGGGACTCCCTTCGAGACGAACCCGGAGATCCTGCGGATGCTCTCGGCCTCCTCCCCGCAGACGAGGCAGGTGTACGAGCAGACCACCGGCCGGCGGTACCGGGACCCCGGCACCCGCGGAGGGAAACCGCCGGAAATCCGGCAGGCCCCGCCCGGTACCGACGGCTTCCACACCTACAAGGCCGCGGGTGGCCGGCCCGAGGGGGGCACCCGCGGCCCCGAAGTCTTTTTCCGGGGGGTGGTCTCCGGGGAGCAGAAGGTCCGCTCCGGGTCCGTGGTGACCCTGCGCCTGCTGGAGGACGCGGTGATCGCCGGGGTGACCTTCCCCCGCAACACCGTCTTCGCCGGCGTGGCGAAGGTGGAGTCCAACCGGGTCTCCCTGCGGATCGATCGGCTGGGGCCGGTGCGGGTCAGGGCGGAGGTCTACGACCTCCATTACCTGCCCGGCATCATGATCGACCCGGAGAAGCGGATAGAAAGGGAGGTGGACCGCGGGTTCGGGGACCTGCAGCGCCAGGCGGGCCAGGAGATCAGCACCGCCATCGACCGCTCCGCCACGGGGGCCAACTCCGTGGTAGGGGTCGCCGGGCGCGTGGCGGCCACCGTCGTCTCCCGCCCCAGGGCGAACCGGAGACTCCGCGAGGTGCTCCTGCCGGACGGATACCCGATCCTGGTTTCCCCGGCGGAGGGAGACCCGGGCGACGGCACGAGATAAGAGTTAGTTAACATCAATACCGAAGACGTATGAGAAAGATCGGCTTGACAGTGCTGGCGGCGGGGCTGCTGGCGGTATGCCCCGCGAACACGGAGGCGCAGTTCGTGGTGAACGACCCCATCCACATGGGCGTGCACATCGGCGAGTTCGCCAAGCGCCTGGCGCAGTGGGCGGAGACGGTGCAGAACTACCAGATCATCCGGGATGCCCGCACCATCGCCGGGGTCACCAAAGACCTCACCGGCGAGGTCAAGGACCTGACGGCCGACGGGCTGGCCCTGCAGCGCCGGATCCAGGAGGACCTGCGCAAGGTGAACAGCATCATGGACCTGCGGATCTCCAACCCGCAGCAGCTCTTCGCCCGGGCGCTGGCCATGTCGGGCGGCAACTCCGGGACGAACTACATGCCGCATTTCGCGAAGGCGCAGCGCCTGCGGGTCGCCTTGCAGAACCACCACCCCGAGGAAGACATCAAAACCATCTTCTCCGTCTTCTCCCGGACGGCCGGGGACTCCGATGCCCACGCCCGCATGAGCTCGGCCGAGTACGTGGAGCGGCGGGAGGAATCGGCCGTCTCGGCCTATGCCTACGAGGAGATGAACCAGAAAAAGAAGATCCAGACGGCCCTGGACTACTACCGGATCGCCGATGAGATGACCGAGCAGAGCATCGAGATGAACGCCACCCTGAAGAACCCCGGCCGCTACGCGATGACCGAGGGGGAGCGCATGGCCATGATCAACGCCTCGAACGAGAACATGGTCCGGGCGATGCAGCTGCGGCAGGAGGCCGACCGGCTGCTGGCGGAAAGCACCCGCAAAGGCCCCGCCCACCTGGCCGCCGAGGTCCTCTACACGGACCTGCTCGCCCAGAGGCAGCTGATCGAGCTGGAGAGAAGAACCAAGGCGCACTGAGATGGGAACGCTACTCAAAGCCCTGTTAGCGGCCCTGGGGCTGGCGGTCTGCCTCCCGGCCCAGGCCCAACGGCACGTCCGGCATCTCTCCGCCTGGGGTGTCCATCTGGGCGGCACCGAGAAGGGCAGACTCCACGAACTCAGCTATTCCCGTTTCCTCACCGACCGGCTGGGCGCCCGGGTCAGCGGGTTGCGGGAGTACGGAAAAGGGGAGAGCCGGGGAGAGTACGAGGCCTACACCGCCCGCCTGCTGGCGGCCCCGCAGCTCTTCCGGATCGGGGAGCTGGTCTATTTCCACCTGCTGCTGGGAGGGGGCGCCTCCTTTGAGCGGACCGAGGGAGGACTGGGCGGGAAGATGGACCGGAGGGCAGGGGAACGGTTCACCTATGGGCCGCAGGCGGGCCTGGAGGCGGATCTGTACCTGGGCAACCGGTTCTCGTTGACGGGCTCCGTCACCAAGGCCAGGCTTTTCAACCATCCCCTGCTTGAGGAATGGCCCGGGTACGTTTCGGTTGGCGTACGGTACCACTACCGGTAAGGAGCCCTGATAAGCGGTGGGAAGCCTTTCAAACACCTTCCAAACCGTTAGTTTAGGAAGGGGGGAACAGAGCGCTGTCCTTCAAAGTGTTTAGGGCGATAGCGCATTCAGGAAAATGACAGGAAATAGGATCCTCAATAGAATGGGGAGGAAAATAAGGCATGATGCAGTATCATTTTTCTCTGATCCTGGCAACCAAGAGCCTGCTTGAGCCGATCGCAGGCCCGCTCACGGTAGGGGTGCTTGCGGGACTGGTCATCTTTGCCTTAAGGAGAAGGGTAAGGTGGAATAGAGCTCTTTGTAACGCCCTTACCAAACCGATTGTGATCTACCGGCAACTGACTCCGAGGATGCCCATACGGAATTTTCACCCAAACCATTTGGACTACACCATCACACCCTCCGACCCGCGTTTCTACACTCTGCCCTGGGAACACAAGGATGCTCTGTATGTGTACCGGATAAGGCAGTTGGAGGCAAAGTGCAGGAGGCTGGAGGCAAAGCTGAATGCTGCCGGGATCAAATAGAACCAAAGTTTCAGAACCCTACCATCCCGAGGAAAACCGGGGAGCAGGTGGGCAAATCTCCCGACGGTAAGAGGCTTTTCACCTCCCCCAACCTCATCAGCCTTCCGATACTTCAGAAGGGCCAGAGAGAACGTAATCTCCGCCGGGTAGTCTGCTTTCCGAAAGGACCGACCATTAGGTATTCCATCCCAATGGGGAGGAGGTGCACCTGCGCCCGAATCGCAGGCAGGGAGTCCCGCTCGCCTCCTGCGTTTGCTTACCCGAACCCCTTCCATATGGCAATGACCTTTCAAGAACCATAATTGCTTTAGAAGGTGCACTATAGTGCACTTTTAAGTGAATTAAGGTGAAGATGGAGTTTTTATTCGTATATAAGTGCACTATAATGCACTTTATCTTATTATATTCAGAGAAACAGTGTATCTTTACACAAAAAGGGCGTTATAATGCACCAAAAGCTTGAAGATACCATCAAGGCAAGAAGGAAGGCACTGCGGCTTTCCCAGGAGGATTTGGCCTCTTTGTCAGGGGTTGCCCTGCGGACGCTGAAAGCGTTGGAGGTTGGGGAGGGGAACCCCTCTCTCCGCACCTTAAGGAAAATCGCCGAGGTGCTGGGGATGGAAATCAGGCTGGAGGTCAAGAGACTGGATACATGATGAGGAAAGCACAGGTACTGAGAAACCGCATCCTGGCCGGAGAACTGACGGAGATACCCCAGGGGGGATACATCTTCCGGTATGACGAGGCCTATCTACAGGACCCGAGCCTCCCGGCCATAAGCCTGACCTTGCCCAAGCGCCCACAGGAGTACAGGAGCGAGTACCTGTTCCCGTTCTTCTTCAATATGCTCTCGGAGGGAGTGAACCGGAACCTGCAGAGCCGGCAGCTGAAAATCGATGAGAACGACTATTTCGGATTGCTTCTGGCCACCGCCCAGTACGACACGATAGGGGCAGTCACCCTTCAACCAATCAAAGAGAACGAAGCATGAGCATGCCTGCGGTAGATTTCTGTCCGGGCACCCTGAAGCCCCATTTCCGGACCTATAGCCCCGCCTGCCTGAGGAGTGTGTTCAACGGCCGGAAGGTCAGCCATATCCTCCCGTACCTGCCCCCGCAGGAAAGCGAGGAGGATGCCGCGAAGTTCCTGGAGAACCGGAAACGGATCTCCATCTCAGGCGTCCAGGAGAAACTTTCCCTGGTGCTGGAGAGGAACCGGCTGCGCCTCACCGAGACAGGGGAACAGGGCCAGTACATCCTCAAGCCCATCCCCAGGGATGTGAGGCGCCCCAGCCAGGTCCCGGCCAATGAGCACCTGACCATGCAGATAGCGCGGCAGGTCTACCGGCTTCCGGTGGCGGAGAATGCCCTGATTTTCTTTCGGAACGGGGAACCGGCCTATCTGACCAGGCGCTTCGACATGAAACCCGACGGCACGAAACACGGGCAGGAGGACTTCGCCTCCCTGGCGGGCAGAACCAGGCACACCGCCGGGAATGACTTCAAGTACGAGGGCAGCTACGAGGACATCGCCCGGATCCTCCGGGAGACGGTGCCGGCCTACCAGGTGGAGGCTGAGAGGTTCTTCGCCCTGGTTCTGTTCAATTACCTGTTCTCCAACGGGGACGCACACCTGAAGAATTTCTCCCTGATGGACACCGAGTACGGAGACTATGTGCTGACCCCGGCTTACGACCTGATTTGTACCCGCCTGCATGTGGAGGACACGTACTTCGCGCTGAAGGACGGCCTTTTCTCGGGGGGCTATGAAACGGAGAGCTTCAAGGCCAACGGCTTCTATGCCTACGACGACTTCCATGAATTTGCCGGAAGGATCGGTCTGAGGGAAAACAGGTTCACAACAATCCTGGCCGCCTTCCAGAAGGAGCAGCCTGCGGTCCATACCCTGATCGGAAACTCCTTCCTGGAGCAGGACCTGAAAGAGAGATACAGGGAATATTACCTGGAGCGGTTACGCATGCTCAACTATTCAGCAAGGGCGAACAGCGGGTGAAAGCGCAAGCGGAACAATTCTACTCTCAGGACCCTGGCTGATTTCCGCTAGGCGAACCGGATGGGGCCCAAGTGCCGGCAAATCCTTTTCCGGCGCCAAAGGGTACCGAAAACCAGGGCAGCGGTCTTCGGTACCTGCTACTGGCCACCGTATGGCCGCAGGAGCGGTGGCGGGAGGCAGGGAGAGAGACAACCATCCAGGCAACCTGCCCTGCTACCGTGGGAAGCCAACCAGGGAGGGCGTACATCCAAACTAGGGAAGCAGGCAGAAATCCTCCTGGCGGGCGGGTTTATCTAGCTGGATTCCGTAGATTCATTCAGGTAATCCAACCGTGTCTGCTTACTCATGCCGCCGCACAGATTTCTCAGGAACCAATCGCTTCTAACCGTTTGCCTGCTTCTTATAGGCGGCGGGTTGCTCGTGCCCGGTTTTCCCGAACCTGTACCCCGGTGCGGTCCCCGCGTCCTTCCCGCCTCGGCCCCTGTGGCCGATGAAGGGCGGGTTATCCCTGGCAGGTCGCTGGTGGGCCGGAACCTGCCCCAGAGGTTTCCTTTCCCGGAGGTAAATGACTGGGTGGAGCGCAGATTGCTGACGGACCACGGGGCGATTTTCGTGGCGCAGGGCCGCGTCATCCACCCGCCTGCGGTTATCTTTGCCGACGCCGCAGGATGCGCCCACTGGCAGGCGCAGGTAAGTACCCGGCTTGAGCATCTCGGCGGCATCCCCGTCGAACTGCAGACGGAGGCGATGGAGGCCCTGCTCGCCGCCCGCAGAGAGGCCGCCGGGAAGAACCTGCGGATCACCCCGCGCGGCACGTGGGCGGCCCGCCGCAGCTACCGGGACACGGAAAAGATATGGAGCCGCCGGGTGGTACCGGGGCTTGCCTTCTGGCAGCGGCGCGGAAGGCTGAGCGCCCGGGAGGCAGCCCGTATCCGCGGGCTGGCGCCTGCCCGGCAGGTAAAGGAGATCCTGATGCTGGAAGCCCGTGGGCTGTTCTTCAGCAAGGATTTCTCCAGGTCCGTGCTATCTTCGGGTTCGGCCCCCGGGGCCTCGCAGCACCTCTCCCTGCTCGCCCTCGATATAAACGAGCACGGCCAGGAGGCGGTGCGCGCCATCCTTGCCCGGCACGGCTGGTTCCAGACGGTGGTCTCGGATCTGCCGCATTTCACCTACCTGGGCACTACCCAGGCCAGGTTACCCGCCCTTGGGCTGAGGAAAACGGTGAAAGGCAAACGGGTTTACTGGACCCTGGCCTTACTTGGGGAGCGCCAACTCCCTTGAACTCAGCAGCCTTCCCGGGAAGGGCAATTAGCCCCGTATCGACCTTGATTCTACACCTGAAAGGATTTCTCCGTCCATCCCCCCAGTCTTTCTGCAGTTCGGCCTGTGCCTTTATCCGGGAAAAGAGCCGGCTCTCTCGGACATGGGATCCGTCGGGCAGGGCCCTTATCTGTAGATTGACAAAACCCCTTGCAGGGCTTATGGGGGAGTCCCCGGAACGCAGCTCTGCTTTCCGCAAAACCCTGCCAGAGCGGGAAGTGCAACCCCTTGGATTTCTCCCTTGACTTGTTCTTAAGCCATCATGAAGCCGATGGCACAGCGATGCGAAGGCTTCCGCCGTTCATCCTTCAGTATTGAAGAAGCCCCAGGCTGCTTTGGAGATATCGGCGATGATCTTTTCGTTCGTCTCGGGATCCTCCTTTGAGTCGGATACGAAAACACTGATGAAAAAATATTCTCCATTTGGCAGAAAGACGATTCCGATGTCGTTGACCGCCGCCGTTATCCCGGTGGCTTTGTTCGCCCCGGAGGAACCGGTCTTGTGGGCAACGACGGTCCCTCGGGGCAACAGCCCTTTCAACCTTTTTTTGCCCGTTTCGTTTTCCCGCATCTCTTTCCAGACCAAGGAATGGCTTTCCGGGGAGAGCAGTTTTCCCTTGTTGCGGTAAAAGGCCTCCAATACCTTGGTGGCGGCTTTCGGGGTCGTCCAGTTCTGGAATTGCAGGTCCCAGTCATTCTGCATCACCTCTTCGTTGATCTTAATGGAGAGGTCCCTGAAACCCTTCCCCGAAAAGTAGCTTTCTACTCCCTGCGGCCCACCGAGAAGCCTAAGCAGGGCATCGCAGCCCACATTGTCGCTGTGGGAGACCGTGTAGTGTATGATCTCTGCAAGCGGCAGGGTTGCCCCGTTCGGGTACTTCTCCCGGAGTGGGCTATGGAGCCCGGGCAGAAGGTCTTTTTTCCCTATTTTGATTTTCTGGGCGAGCGACAATTTTCCCGCATCGACCTGGGACAGAGCCGCCAGGGCGATATGGAACTTGAAAACGCTCTGCATCGGAAAGCGCCTGTCCCCATTGAAAGACAGGGTGTCTTTCCCGTTGCCACTGACAATCGAGACCCCCACCGTCGCATTCCTCGCCGAGATGATCTGCTGTATCTTCTCCCGCAGGGAGTCAGGTGTTTGTGCCGAGGCCTGGTACGCAAGAAACAGCAGCAGGGCAGCGGCCAGGTTGAGTACTCGGGTCATTCTTTTCATGGTCATAGGACATAGCCGGAGGCCTACCGCCCCTCGGAGAGGGAATCCTGGCTTCTTGGGTATAGAGCTGTGTTTCTCAGGCTTTCGCCCTGGGAAGGAGTAAGGTCTTCGCTACCGGTTTTCAGGACCTTACCCCCAGCTCCGCTGAGCGATACCCGGACAGCCCACCTCGCTTTTTGGCAATATACCCAAAATGCGTAGGCGGGCAAGCGTTTTGCCATAGGTATAAGCCCGTCCCTGCTCCGGCTTAGGAGCTACTGGTGTGGCGGGGTTCCTATCTTCACCATTCCGTTAGTCCTTTGTTTGGTAAGACATCCGGACATCGTCCCGCTGCCTAGCGGAAAACAAACCGGTATATCGCATAGACCCGGGTAAAGGGGGAATCATTACCACCCAGGGGACACAAAGACAGAACCGCACGGGCGCACCAGCTGACCAGGAAGGTGGCCCGTACGGCTCAGGTACCTGATTCAAGACAGAGGCCGGTGGACGACAGAAGTAAAATCCACCATCAGATAAACAAAGATACGTAGAACCGTTTTCCGGTTCCAGCTATAACCTTTTAGTTCTTAGGAAGTTTAATAACTAAATAATTAAATTTATAAAGTTGCTTTTCTAAGAATGGAACTCAGGAAAAGGCAGAAATGCAGGGGCTGCCGGGCCCTGGAGGTTAAACCAGGGGCATTTGGCGCAACGTGCGTACTGGGGTTCAGGGTCACTCCCCATTCCAACCTCTTCAACGCCAAACCGCTGGAGCTTTGCCCCAGGCCTATCACCCTCTCCGCGTTGGTGCAATGCCAGGCGAAGCCCCCAGAAGGGGAGCAATGACCTTCCTGCTGGGATCTTCCGGGATCTGCCTGCGGCTTTGGGCCAGGCAGGGCTTAGGCTTAGGACTGGGAACTCAGCCTTGCGGCACTTCGATGCTTCAGTTGACCTGCGCCCGCAGCCACTCCGCCGCTGCCGTCCCGCTGTTGAACACCTGGAACTGGATGGAGGAGCCTTCCTGGTTGAAGATCTCCGTCACTGCGGTGAGCGCGCGGTGGTCAAGGCTCAGGATGGAGCTGTTGAGCCTGGCGAACCTTTGGAGCCGGGTCCGGGTCAGCTTCCGGATGAAGTCCTTCACCGTGAGCCCGTATTCCCGGTCGTCCATCTTCCCCACTGAGACGTTGGTGGAGTCCAACAGAAGGTTCTTCACGTCATAGCTGATGACATTGTCCGCGACGATCTCCAGGGCGTGCTTGAGTTCCCCCACCCCGAACTCCTCCACGTTGGGAAGCTCGGCGAAGAGGGTATCCTCCGCCGGGTTGAACGTGATGGTTACGAGCCAGTTCCTGAGAATGATCATCGGCACAATTTTGCCTAAAAATACTACAATAGTTTGGATTTAATCGGTTTGTTCGGCCAATAAGGTCTAAAACCCGGTGAAGCGGCGGTTTCACCCGGTAAACCAACCGTAGGTTTCCTTTCCCGGGAGGATCTTGGGGCTGTTGGCCCTGGCCGCTGGAATCAGGAAGGGAAGGGGTTTCAGGGCCAGCGATCTGTATCCTTTCACCTGACGGAGGGGGAAGGGGGCAGAGGAATTTGCCAATTGGTGTTCGCCTACCGCTGCTAGGCAGCAGCGGTAGGCGGCAGAGGAATTTAGGCGGATCCGGGGATAAGTTGCCGGGGGACAGCCTTGGCATATGGTTTTCCGATCCAGCGGAAAACCATATGCCAACAAGCACTTTCCTACGCTTTCCCGGCCTTCGCCACCAGGTTATAAGCCGAAAGCAGCGCCTCCATCACCACTTCCTTTGTGATCCGGCTGAGCACAAGGGTGGTTGCTCCCTTCTGGCCCCATTTGTTCGGGACGGGATAGATGTTGGCCTCATCCAACTGCCGGAAATGCGCCTGCTCCGCAGGTGTGAGAAAGACGTTGGCGGTATTGTCTTTGGGCAGATAGGTGGCGAACATGCGCCGGCCTACTACCCGGAATCCAATCCGCCCGAAATGAGCAGTTTGCTCTGTTCCCGGAAAGGAAAGCGCCATTTCGGCGAAAGAGGCTACTGTTAGCATGGGTATGGGTTAGATGGCGGCTAGAAGTGAGGGTGATATTTACCGAAGCTCGAAGGCCTTGTACAGTAGTACAGGCAATCATATGCTTGCCGTTTTAGAGTGCTGCTTAAGGTGTCCGGCCTGGTGAAGAAGCGCATTATCGGCGCCTAACCCATTCCGGGACAAAGGTGCTGGCTTGGAACAAATGCCACATAGAGCACGCCAACCACTATCAACTGCGGGGCGTCCGTTGTTCGTTTATCCTCTTCCATTATAGTTGGGGCAAAGTCCGAGGAGACTGGTTCGGGGCTATTGCCCCGTTGCTTGTGCGGCTGGGATCTTCGAGACGTCCATGAAGAAAACCTCCCACGTGTGCCCGTCGAAATCTTCAATGGTCCGCTGTTGCATAAAGCCGTAATCCCTCACTTCGTGGGGCTCTGTCCCGCCTGCCTTCAGACCGTTCACCACGATGGTGTTCATTTCCTCAATACTGTCCGTTGAAAGGGAGAAAAGCCCTGCCACGCTCGATTTTGTGTCTGCGAGGGGTTTGGTGATAAAGGATGTAAACTTTTCGTGGGTCAAAAGCATCACATAGATGTTTTCACTCCAAACCATACACTTGCCGGTGTCGTCTGAATACTGCGGATTGACGGTAAACCCCAGTGCCGTATAAAAACCGGTGGATTTTTGTAGGTCTTTTACTGCCAGGTTGATGAAGATTTGCTTTGCCATATTTGGGATACTTAGAGGTGGAAGCGACTATAGGATTTATTTCTGGGCTTGGACAGGACCCGGGACAACGACTGTGTAAAATAACAGTGGATGGGTAGGAGTCCTGTTGCTTCGGTTAAAGCATTAAGATAATTAAAGGAGGTAACCTTTCCTACCCAAGCAATCCAGCCATTGTTTTTATCTTGTGTTATGACTAATTCACAACCATTGATACAGAAGCTTTCCTGTATCTCGTAAGAATTATGGAATCAAATGACAGTCTTAATATAGCCTCTCTTTGTAGCTTTCTTTTAATGCATCCGAAATCCTATGGGCTGGGTAACTTTCATTGCTGACATGATCCGCTAGTATCTGCGGTATTTTCGGCAGATCATTCTCTGGCAGCCAGGTTTCCTTATTCCATAGTTCTGATCTTATGAAGGCTTTGGCGCAATGAATATAACACTCCTCAACCTCCACTATGATTGCTAACCTGGGGATTTTACCATTTACCTGGTGTCTTCCCAGTAACTTCGCCTCCCTGGATATTATCGCTTTTCCGTTAACACGGAGGGTTTCTTTCAAACCGGGTATTAGGAAGATGATTCCAATCTGAGGGTTGGAAAGGATATTCGATAACGAATCACACCTTTTATTTCCTGGCCTTTCCGGGATGACCAGGTAATGATCCTCCAGGGTTTCTACAAAGCCCGGAGCGTCCCCACGCGGGGATACATCACACAATCCCTCTTTGCTGGATGTACCTATAAAGATTAGGGGTGATTTTGCTATAAAATCTTTACAATGCCTGTCAAGACGAGAAATAGCCTTTTTCCTTACCAATTCGCTCGGATATCCAAGAAGCTCCCTAAGCTCATCTTCAGTATTGATCAGGTCTTCCGGTTGATTTTGCATTGGATTTGAATCTTAACACCGGGGCAATTAGCTTATTTTATCGGTAATCGCAAAAGAGAGCAAGAACCAGGGTTTGGTTTATAGTAGGAATAGAGAGAAGATCTTTTTATGATTTGGCATAAAGACTGGGCTAAGGCACGCTTTAGGTGTGGTTAGCAGTAGCACTATTTAATCTAACCATTCAATTGTAAGTCCAGTAGATGCCTTAATTTTTTCAAGTTCTGCAGGTGTCTCAAAACCTAAAACCGCATTCTGTCCACCCGTGTCAAAATAGGTATATTTACCCTTTGTTTTATACTTCTGAGTCAATTCTACAATTTTTGAAAACAAGGTTGTGTCAACCCAATCATCATCTACTAGTAGGTTCCACTTGTAGCTGTCGCCATTTATTGTAAATGAGACCCAAGCTACTTTTTCCTCTATGTCAACATAATCTTCGATGTTCTCAAACTGTAATTCTCCTCTTGAAATTCTCTCAAGGTTTTCAATAATAAAGACGTATGAACCATGATCTTCTATTGCTTCTGTGTCGAAGTCCCAACATTTATTTGTGATAGGCGTCCATGGTTCCCTTTCTATCGTCTGCCCAAGAGTTAAGTACAGCAATGAATATGGCTCTTTTTCAAATTTATGTTGCCCGGTCCATCTATTGAGGTCTGTCGTATCTACCTCCGGATTCAAGATAAACCCGAGTTTTGTAAAAGTTTCCAGTTGTTCTTGAAAGGTGGACTTGCTTGTTGAATTAAATGAAGATGGGTTGTTAATCGGATTGTCACATCCGAAAAAGCTCAGGATTGTACCTGTTAACCCCAGTAGTATATCTTTAATCATTAGGTTTAGAGAGTGTTTCTATAAAGAAATTCCCCAGCTGATGCTTCAGAAAAATCTCTGACGTATGCTTTAGCAGCATCCGCATTAGCGAAGTCGGCAGATTCGTAAACTAAACCCTCTAAACCTTCCGGATCACTTTCATATGGCTTCCATGCCTGCACAACAACAATGTTATCCCCTTCTTCTGTTAAGTCACGGTAGACCAAAACCTCTACTTGTTCTGTTTTTACAATTTTCTGATTCATAGCATTAATCATTGGCTTTTTGTTGCACTCCACACCTTTTCCCGAATCTCATTTTGCACCTGCATGCTGGTCATGTGGTCAGCATGGGTTCTATGAAACAACCATTGAAGAAGACGAGAAAAACCAGAGCATTGATTCCGTAGGCCTGCAAACCATTGGAAAGAATTTATTGGCAAAGTAATTCATCATAGCAGGTTCTTACTCAGGCATCAAATCAGATTTTGACATTTTTTCCTATAAAACTTCAGCCGTATCCTTACCTGCTAAGCCGCAACCGCCGGCTCAGGTTAGCCACAAGCGGAACCTCAACAAGGTAAGTCAAAACCACAGCCAGCAGAACGGCAGCCCCTACCAACAAGGGTATCTGCCAGATGCCTGGGATCCCGTGCAACTTGGGCCTGAGAAACTGCTCGCCGATTTTGAAATGGGTCAGGTAGAGGCAGTAGGAGATACTTGCAAGGAACAGCGTTGCCTTATTGACGATGAATCGAAGGCGGTTTTTGATCGAAAGGTAGAAGAATGTGAAGTAGACGAAAGTCATGGCACCATGGGCGTATGGGGAGATCTTCATGACCCCGATGTGTATCCTTTCCGAATACCCAACCAGGGCAACGTTGGCCACTATGCAGAGAAGCACCAGGCACCACCTATGGAAATTAGCCCCGTCATACTTGATCCTGTTGAATACTATCCCCGCGTAGAACGCTGGCCAGACAAAGAAGAGGGGGAAATTCCCCAGGTAGCGCCAAAGGTCCTTTTGAGTCTCGCCCAAGGGGAGCACACTGGACAGAAGCAGAAAGACGAGGATTGCCGCACCAATCTTCTCCAGATGCCTCACCCATCCGAAGCAAAGCAGAACCCCGAGAAGGCCGTAGAACAGAACCTCGATCAAAAGGGTCCAATACACCCCGTCGATGAAAGGCAGATTCAGAAAATAGTTCACCATCAACAGGTTGGCCATGTAGTCCAGCGCCAGCTGCCCGTTGGGGGCCCCACTCCTGCAATGGTATATGAAAACCAAAGTGGAGGTCAGGGTAACGCAAACCCAGAATATCGGGACAAGCCTGACGAAGCGCCTCTTCAGATAGTCTCCAAGCGAAGGGTTGGAACGCATCAGGTTGTATCCCACAAACCCACTTATGATAAAGAACAAATCGGTTCCCCCCACAAGTATCTTGGTGTACTCTTGCAGGAAAGTCCCATGGGCATAATGGACAAAGACCACCAGGAAAGCAGTGATTCCCCTGGTGCAGTCAAGCTCAATGATCCGTTTAGAGGCAACTTTCGAGCTGCTTTCATCACAGCCAGACACAAAGGCTACGTCCTTAACCTGTTCAAGAGTATGCGGCATAGAAACAATTTGTTTGATTACATTTCCAATATTTTTATTAATATTAGTTAATAAAATTGCATATTTCCAAAGTCGCTAACCCTTTTTTCCACATTTATTTGTCCTTGGGAGCGGGCACACCCTCAATATCCCAAAGAACTGCAGCTGAGAATTATATTTTTTTGGCTGAGCGAAATGAAAACCATTAATTATTTATAATAACTGGCAACGGTCTCGTGCCTGAGGCGTAGGAGGGCATCGGCCGAAACGTGGCTTATGCACCTTGTTATGTACCGGCTATTCTTTTCTATGGTCAAAGAGAAGCTGGTTAACAGGTGTTTGCAACCCCATTAGACAACCGGAACAATTGATTATGATGCTGTTCCTCGCACGCAATTGTTCTATGGTGTCTTCAGCACTTTTTGGGATGGCTTTTCCCTCTTCTTTGATTCTGATTAAACCATCAATTGCATAGGCTTGCAGTTCGAAGTTTGGCGAGTGCAACCAGTTGCTTAACTTTTTGATATTTTTTGATTCAACCCACTTTAGCATCAGCTCAGCTTCCTTTGGCCTAGAACTTCCAGTATCACCGCATCCGAGTGAGAAATAGTAATTCCTTGTCAATTCACCTAAGAATCCATTAACAGAGTAGGAAGTTAAATATAAGCCATTATAGGAATTGACTAAGTTCATAAGTTGGAGTCCATCAACTGAGAATTTAATGGACTCCTTAACTTTTCCTTTCCAATGCAGCCGTTCCAGGTTGCCAAATATTATACTATCGTTTTTTGTGATGAGGGAAATCTTGAAGTCGGTTGAATAGTTACCATGAATAAAGTCAAATTCCCAAACCGTGTGTTTATATCCAAAATCAAGACTTCTAGTCAATGGGGTTCTGTCGTGCCGGGAATAGAATTTTGATTTGGCGCTTCTAAGTTCAGTTAGCGTACTTTTGCTTGTTATGCCGCTCACCAGCTTATCCCAGGGTTCAGCGGCGGCTGAAACAGATATCAAAAGGGCTAATATTATAAGTATACGTTTCATAACAATGCTGCTACATTACGGTCTCGTGCATATGGCGTGCTAGGTCGTCAGCCGTAGCATGGCTCATGCACAAGGCAGTTGGTGGCACGTAGTTTTTACTTGCATTTCATTAATTGTTCATAGCCAATGACTATCTCATTCAGTTTACTATTATAATGGAAGGCAATGTTCTTTCTTGAATTGTAAGGACATGGAACAGTATTGGAGTTTGATTCTACTTCAGTTGTATCGACATATCCAAGTAGGTTTGCCCAATGGAGAACCGCCAAGAACTTTGATTGGCTGTTTTTATTCATACTTTCATATTCCTGCACACATACATATTTATTATTTAGCAAGGTTATAGTGCCTAAATCCACTGTCTTGCTTTCATACTTGACACCACTGATTCTAATTTGAGGGCTGAAAACGTATCGAAAGCACACATCGAATTGTAGGGTGTCTGACAAGGAGGCTTCTATAGAAAATTTACCGTCTGAGTCGGTATGGAAAACTTCCTTGTCTTTTTCTACCCTTATTTGGCAACCAGGCTTACCTTTCCTTCCTGGTCGACTATTGTTCCTTCTATTTTTATACTAGGCTCATTAACAGAAAACAAAAAGAACAGCAGAAGAGAATAGCAGTATCTCATTTATCTATTTCTATGTGCCACAACGTACTTGTGTAGACGATGTGCAAGGCGTGGCCGAAGCATAACGTCTACACTTGGTTGAGCGGTGTTATTCTTTGAAAGGTCAATATTGTTCAATATCATACTTAGAGGTTTTATTTCCGATTTGAACTTCTAATAGGATAGGTTTCCCATTTTTACAACGGAGCTTCAAGTCTTGGGCCTCATCCAGATGAACGCCTTCATTAACTATATGCCATCCATTTACAGTGCCAACCAATTTTTCAAAACCTCCCATTTGCTCTATCACCTCAACTGTAGGGCCACCTAAGAAAGATTTTGTACTGACTTGTATGCTTATACCACCATCAAGGGTTTTGCTATAGCTTCTATCTAAGCCAAATCCAGTAAATATTATTACAGTGAATGGTATCATAAAAGGTATCATACTCAGTATGATCAATGCTCCCAGGCTTGAGGCATAGATTTTTATTCCTTTTTTATTCCAATATCTCTCAATCAAAAGCAAAGTACTTAGTAACCATATCCAGTAAACAATTCGATCACTCCAATAGCCACTTATACTTATTCCATAGGAAAGGTACAAGCCAAGATTAACCAGCAAAAATGAGGACAGTAAGAAATAAATTATAAGATTTCTTTTCATTAATCTTTAATAACGCTCAACGAACTAGTATAAAAGACGGCGAGGCCGTCGGCCGAAGGCTGACGTTTAGCTGTTGTTGTGGCGAGTTTGTTTTTCTGCAATGCACGTCGATTTATTTTAATCTGTTTTAGTCCTGATTTTAGAAAAAGAGGCCAAAAACAGATGAATCTTATTTAAGTGTTTCTGATTGAACTACTTCAAATCAATTTAAAGCTAATGATTACAGGAATTATTAGTCCAACAACCCAAAAAGCAAAGTTGAATAGTCCGGAACGCATCAATTTTAAATCCATTGACCAGTAAGTATCGACTGGCTCTTGGGAGTAAATTTTTAAATATGCCTTTAACATGATTACATAAATCGTGTAGGACATCAATGGCACCAATAGAATCGGCAATGTCTTTATCTCCTGTCCGTGTATTTGCCCAAGAATCAATCCTAAAAGAAATAGAACGGCAGAATAACCCCAAATCCATTTTCTGGCAGATTTATCCGCCAACAGCTCTCTCTTGAACAAGAAAATCAAATGGATGCTTATTCCTAGGAATGATAGAAGAAAGTCCATTTTCTATTATTTCAAATTTGCCACAACGGTTTGGCTATGGGGCGTTTATGCCCTATAGTTGGTGTTGGGCGATGGTTTATTTAGTTCTTTTTAGTTGTGTCTTTACCCATAAGTAATATACCATCCCTTTTGAATACACAGGACTTGTACAGTAAGGAGGTGTTTTTAGGTTCATTGATTGTAATTATCTTTATACTTAGCACATACATAAACCCATTTCATTTTTTTATAAACCACCTCAGGTGGAGGTAGGCTTCAAATCTAAAGGGCTTTTGAGGCATTACTACAAACTCCTTATTTCAACAATAGGTACTTTTAGAAAAGTTTTGAAAGTTCATTAATCAAACCTGCAATGCCGATAAGAAAAAGCATTAACCCTCCTGTAAAAAGGCTATACTCTATAGGATGAAGCATGCTATCTTTTGGTTGCTTATCAAATTGGTTTTTAACCATAATAAGTACCCCCAGAATAATGGAGACCACCTCTAACAAAATAAGCATAGTGATTGTTTACTTTAAAGTCTTTGGTTCCTGTTTGCGTTGGATTCTTACCACTGAATAAGCATCATACCTTCAAAATTCACTTCGCTGGTGTCACTTATATTTATAAATCTGTATGAGATGGTCAATTTACCGTTACTTTGGGCAAAGCAAAACAAGGCACCAAATTCCACTGATTCACTTACTTTCATTTTCTTTAATATTTATACTACCGCCCTACGGTCTCGTGCATGAGGCGTGCAAGGCCGTCGGCCGTGGCATGGCTTATGCACAATGTTAGCTGGTGTTATTTTTTAATCATTTGACTCTATCTGACTTACATGCTTTTCAAGTGATTCGGGAGTGTTGCTATAAATTTTATTCATAAGCTCATAGAAGTCTTCCTGTGTCTTTAATCGTAAACGGGTGAGTTGAAAGTCTGGATAAATGAACTCAATTCTGTAGGGCCTTAAAGTCAGAGTGCGGACAATGAACGAGATCCGCTTTAAATCGCTAAAGAATATTTTGGTCCGATTTGATTTTGAAACGAGTTCTATATAATCGCTATATATGTTTAGTGTGGCGCTTTCATTTCTTCTACTAATTGCCATTAAGCCTAATGCTAATCCGCCAATAGCAAGAACTACAAGAGAGGATTTTAAAAAAAAAGAAGAATTATATGGTATGTTAAGTAGTAATATTGGTTCCATGAAATAGAAAAACACACAACTACAAAGAAATATACCCAAAAGTACCATATACATTCTCTCGATTCTTTTGTTAGTGTTGTTAATATCAACAGGGAATGATGCTTCCATAATTTAATACCAGCTAACGTACTTGTGTAAACGACGGCGCGGCCGTCGGCCAAAGCTGACGTTTACACGTGGTTATGGCCTGTTATTTTTTCTGTTTTCATATTCACCTATCATACTTTTTAAATCCTTTGCCTGCTCTTGTGTGATTGTTCCGTCTTGCTCAAGCCCTACGACTACATCAGTTACATGGTCGTATTCCAAATCATCCTTAATCCTTTTTCTTTTAAGAATCGGGATTAAAGGATTTTTTCTTCTATATGGAAGTCCCGCTTCTTTCATCTTTTTCCAGAACAACTCCACCGTTGCGCCTTTTGCCTCTTGGAAGTAGATAAAGACATCCCGCTCATTATACTTGAGGCTTTGTAGTTTCTTGAATTGCGGTTCAGGATTTAAAATTTTATTTTTCCACTCGAGGTAGACGGCTATAAAGTGCTCTTTGTGACTGCTATTGAAGCCATCTGGTGAAACATTCTCCACGCATTCAATCGCAATGTCTATGGCTTTAGCTAGCGTCTCAGACTCAACTTTATAGTCTTTTTTCATTTTTATAATTGGCCATAACGGACTAGGCTAAACGACGGGCGAGGCCGTCGGCCGAAGGCTGACGTTTAGGTGTTGTTGTATGGCGTTGTTCTTTAGCGGTTGCCACGCGCATTCTTTTTTCTGTTTTTGCCCTGTTTTTAAGAAATCAGGCAGAAAACAACCTTAAAGTTAATCCATTTTTTAGTTAATAGATTAATTCTTCAATCAAGGTATTGTTCTCATAGATTCTAACCCCTTCGTTGGAACCATCTGGGTAAAGCTGAATGCTTTTGTCCGTATGGCTTACTCTTAGAACCCATTTGAAATCGTCCGAGGGTTTTATTGGGTCAAATTTTATTAGATTTCCTGGTTGAACCACAAATACAGATGCTTCGGGTTCTAATTGCACCTCAATAGAATCGTCTTCTTTCCAGCATGTAAATTCTATTGATTTGTCCATTTTACTTTTTTATCAATTCTTTCAATGCCATACAACGTACTTGTATAAACGACGGCGAGGCCGTCGGCCGATGCTGCCGTTTATGCCTTGTTAGCGGTTGCCATTCTTACCGAATTCCCTTATATTTTTGCTTTAGTTCTAGTGTGAGGAAATATCTGCAATAAATTCAAGCTACTGCACATCTTCTAATTTAATATTAAGTCTTTGATTCCATTTAGAATTGAATTCCTCTTCCGAAATCGGCCCTATCTGGAAATCTTCTTCATGAGCATAGTCGGAGTCCTTCAACATATTGATAAGGTAGAAGGAAGGCTGTCCACTGTAGTTGTACTGAGTCTTGGCAACTATCAGAGTGTCATTGTAGCCATATTGTAAAATTTGTCCTGGTGCTTTGCCTACAAAATCTCCATTGTCTAATTTATATCTCAATGACAGGTCATCCTTTGTGTCTACACCGATAATGTAATATTTCCCTGTCACTTGCTCTTTGTAAGCAAATCCGCAGGAGTAGAAGCTGGTCAGGATAAGTAGTGCTGATATTCTGCTAAATCTTTGGGCTTGCTTAAAATGGCTATACATGAATGGTTTTATTCTATTGGTTACCGCTAACCTTTAGCTTAGCGCAGTTTCATTTTTCCAATAGTCCTACTTCCTATTTGCCAGGTATAGGATTAACTTACTGTACCTGAAGGGGCAGCCAGTGCACTACCCGCTAACGAGTCGGAAAGGTCTATTAGACGATTCAGACTGGCTGCTTTATTTCCAACCCGCAGGCAAGGGTCATATAGATTTTCGGGACAAGGGCCCATGATAAAGGTTTCGATCCGCCGTCTGCACAAGCTTTCGAAAAGATATGGAAAAGACTATGCAACCGCAAGCCCCCGCTTTCATCCTGGGCATCGATGTAAGCAAGGACAGCCTGGACGTGTGCCTGCTGGATTGCAACGCCGGCAGGCAGTTTGACCACAAGGCCAACAACAACCCCTCAGGCTTCAGGCGCATGAAGGCCTGGCTTAAGCAGCATGGCTGTGAGGCAGGGCCCGAAACACTTGCCTGTATGGAGCACACGGGCCTCTACACCCGCCAGTTGGTCCATTACCTGCTGGCAAGGGAGGTACGGGTGTGGATGGAGAGTGCCCTTCAGATAAAACGCTCCATCGGCATGGTACGGGGCAAGGATGACAGGGTAGACGCGCAGAGGATAGCCCGCTATGCCTTCCTCCACCAGCGGGAGGCAAGGTGCCTGAGCCTGTCGGGCGTGACACTGGAGAGGCTGAAGGACTTGCAGGCAAACAGGGGCAGACTGCTCAAGGCCCTGCAAGGCATCAAGGTCACAGTCAAGGAACTGCTGGCGGTGGACCCAGTCTCTGGCAAGACGCTTGAGCAGGTGAACAGGAAAGCTATCCAGGGGCTGGAGAAGAGCATGGAGCAGGTGGAGGAGAAGATGCAGGAGTTCATCGCCAAAGACGGGGACCTGAAGAGTAAGTATGACCTGCTCACGAGCGTAAAAGGGGTGGGCAAGGTGTTGGCCATTTCCCTGCTGGTCTACACCCAGGGCTTCACGAAAATGGATGACGCGAGGAAACTGGCCTGCTATTGCGGAGTGGCTCCTTTCGAGTACAGAAGCGGCACCAGCGTGATGGGCAAAACGGGCGTGTCTAGATTTGCAAATATGCAGCTCAAACACATCCTGCACATGGCGGCGATGAACAGCGTCCGCTACAACGGGGAGATGAAAGCGTATTTTGACAGGAAAGTCTCGGAGGGCAAGAGCAAGATGAGCGTGCTCAACGCGGTGAGGAACAAGCTGCTCCACCAGATCGTGGCTGTCGTCAAAAGAGGCACCCCGTATGAGATCAGATTGGATAAAATCTAGCCATAAGCGCTTGTTTTACTCATAGATTTCGTCTAGTGCATGAGACGTGCGAGGCCGTCGGCCGTGGCATGGCTTATGCACAATGTTAGCGGTTGCCTTTCTTTAGTCAATGTCACCGTAATAAGTCCTCATATATTGATAACTCTTTTTATTAGACTTTCTATAGACTTTTAACTCCAATAAGCCTGGGGTTTTAGACAGAGAGTCTCCAACTATTAATTCAGCTGAATCTCTATCCAGTGAAAATGTAGTTCCCCAAAATGACGAGCCATCATAGAAATATCGATAGCCCCCTCGATTATGATACTCCACTCCAATCACCTTCGCAGTTATTTTACTTTCACGCAAGTCCTTATTGTATCGATAGCTATTTATGTTAAAGTAACAAACACCAACTATTGCTATTAAAACAATACCGATGGTCATTATATTGATATTCCTCATTTGTAAGGGAATTAGTCTTTTTAAGGTTACCGCTAACTACAGTGTATAAGGAGCAGTTCCGGTTATTGGCACTTTGGTTGGAACCCTTGGTACTGCTTCCCACCGCCCCTCACACCGATCTCCTGTTCCCGAACACAGCCGCAACATACTATTTCCCATGGTATTTACTCCAGCTAATATAGCCATTGCTCACAAATTGCCAAGCGGGGTGGTGATGCCCTTCAGGCCGTGGCTTGTGAAGCGGGTTAGGGTCTCGGTGGTCATTCTGTACTTGGCCGCCCCGCACTCCCTGAGCCTCTTGCCAATGCGTGGGTCCGGTCTGTGCCAGATTCAAAAGAAAGTCATTTACCATGCTCCAGAGGGTTGAGGCACAGGATTGGGGCGAAATCAGGGTGCGGGTACATAGTTTTTGGCTGTAAACGCCAAGATAGCGCTCTCTTTGGCTCTAGCCGTAAGCTACCCGTATGTATCCGGGTAACCCGGATATAACCGGATGTATTCGGATAAACAGCGGATATGGAGACTAACGGGAATGTCTGCGGCCACTGTGGCGAGCCTTCCGTAGGACGGATCGACAAGAAATTCTATCCCGGTTACGGCCGCTTGTTGCGGAATTAGGAAAAAGGCCCTCATCATAAGCCACCATCCCTATCTGAAATACCTTTAGATAGGGCATCACATAGAAGCAGCTCTCCCTTGTTCACCAAAAAGGCCCATGAGCGCTATACACCCACCTGAAAGATCAGCGAAAGAACGGTTTCCCCAATAGGTGCCCTGGGGTACTGAGACTATTTTTCAAGCCTGGCATTCATTCAGGACCGGAGGCCTGGAAAGGGCCTGGCAATAACTTCATAGCTCTATCCGACCCGCCGATATCTTCAAACCAGGTACAAACTCACTTCCTGTGGGTGATGGGCTATGGTCAATCAACCTGATTTCTGATGGAAGCCCATAGAGGCATAAGGAGGCGGAGGTTATACCCGCTCTTTTAAGGAAATTGGAAAGTAGGAGCCCTTAATATAAAGATATCCAGTCACTTGTGATTTTGGAAAGATTCTTCTGGGAAGTTCACCAGTAACGCAACTCAAGGAATCATGACTGCCCCACCTCAAGAAAGTCAAGAGGACCCACCTTCCATAACCCTGATAGTCAATCGTCTATTAAGACAAAAGAACAGACCGGACGGCCGGAAATCGGCAGATTGTCGGACGTTTTACAGGATGGGGCAGGAATTCGACCGGAGACGCCCAAAGCCAGGGCGAAGGAGAGCTTAGAGGGGGTGCGCCAAGACCTACCATCAACTCTTTCATGGATCAGGGTTGAAACAGCTTTAGGCAAGTATAACCGGTTAATTTATTGAATCGTTGACATGTCAATTAGTCAATACCTTCACAAGGTTGAAAGGATAGATTCTGTAAGCAGCCTTCACCCAGGGAAAGTGGAAAACAAGCAAGGCATAGGCCGCCTCTCGGTGAAACGCGGGCAGGAAGAGCAGGCCTGAGAACAAAAAGCAGAATTCCAGCAACCGAGCATTAACGAGCTTCCAGACAGCGATTTATAAATCACCAACTGGATGCATACTTGAAATCCTGCAGAGCCAAAGCCTGAGGTGAGTTGCACCGCTGCCTTCCTTTAGCCAACGCTGGGTCAGCGGCCGGTTGGGTAAGGAAGTACGGGGGCCGTCCGATTTCCGCTTAGTCTTCGATTGCCTCGATTCCAAGTTGTCTGAGTCGCGCAAGGTGGTCCTGCATGGCCTTAAGCTGCTCCGGGGAATGTCCCTGCCAGGCAGAAACCTCGCCCAGTACCCGAAGCGGGCTCCGGGACCGGTAGGACCGGGTCGGATTGCCGGGAAACTTCTTGTCCGTCAGATTCGGGTCATCCTCCGTCGGGCCGGTCGGCTCGACCACATAGATCCTGCCGGGGCCTTCGCCCAGGGCGAGCTCGGCCCCCCAGACAGCGGCATCCAGGGTGGCGGTCAGGTAGACGTAGGACGCCCTGTTCCTTTTCCCGTAGTTTGACCTGAAGCCGGGCTCGATCAGGTCCCCCGGCTTCAGGTCGGCCTTCGTGCCATGGTAGAATCTGGTTTTATCCGAGTCGGGGGCGGTTTCCATTGACATATCCTCGCGTCTTTCCGTTTTCATTGGCGTTCCGGGGTTGGTAGAGGGCTGCGGCTGCAGTTCCCCTGTTCCGAGTCCATCCCATGGCCATCGGTCGTACCAGGGGATGTTTGTCCATCCTAAGGTAACAAATCTAACATCTCCCCAAAAGCAACGGCCCCTGGGAGAATCGCACAAACAAAGCAGGGAGATACAGGCAAGCAGCCATGGGCTTGCTCCCGGAGCGGGGTTCCTTCGCCTGCCATCCTTTTGCGGCAGGGCAGTTCCCCGCATCATCCCTGCGGGGGGAGCCCGGAAGCCTGGTTGTCCGGTACGGAAAGGGAAGAGGGGCGTCTTTTGCACCCTTCCCGAGGAGGGTGCCCTGAAGGGGCATACCGCACGCAGGATCCACGGGCAGTACGGAACCGGCCGTGCCCAGTGCCGGGGCCCCAGGAGACAATCGCGCCCCACCCTAACTTCCTTTTCTGCCCACCGCCCTTATCCTTCCTCGGCTTGCTCAAAGCTCTCCACCACGATGACCGACACGGCGGCGGTGTCCTCCTGCCTCGGCTTGCCGGGGAGATTGGCGGGCTTGCCATCCCCCAGCTCCGCGTGCAGCCCGGAGTAGATGGATCTTGGCTCGGGGACGAAGAAGCAGCCCCCGTCCAGCTGTTTGGAGGCGGTCCTGCGAAAGCTCCGCACCGCGGAGTTCCTCCTGCGGGAGGCTTTCGCCTTCGCCTGGTCCAGCAGGTCCCACACCAGCCTGGTCCAGTCGTCGCGGGAGGAAGAAGGGTCCGGCTCAAAGGTCCGGCCCGCCTTGAACTTGAAGAAGTCCACGAGCTCCGCGGCCAGGTCGTTGTTGAGGCAGAGTTCCGGGGAGGGGATGGCGCAGCCCAGCGGGAAGGTGCCGGCCAGGCCGGAAAGCCCCGAGAAAGGGTTGTCGTCGATCAGCAGGTACTGGGCCCCGTCGTGGATCGCCTTGGGCAGGATGTCCCTCCGGACCTCCCCCGAACCGGGTTCCCCTTGGCGGGTGAACGCCGGCCATTCGCTGTACAGCTTCACCTGGTGCAGCTCCGCCTTGGGCAGCACGAGTGACATCTTGCGGGATTTGCGGGCTTTCAGCAGCAGGGAGTTGCCGCGCTTCGCCCCGGTTTTGTCGGTGGAGAGGAACACCAGCAGAAGGTCCCCCAGCTCCGGCTCCCGGCGCAGCTTGATGTTCACCGTGGGCTTCAGGAAGGAGTAGATCCCCGTTAGGGAGAACTGGTTCCTGGGGAACACCGCCTTGAGGACGTGGAAGAGGTTGGGGGTGAACACCAGGGTCAGCCCCGCGACAAAGTCCTCCTCCCGGGGCATCTTCCCTGCCTTGTGGGATCTGTCCACCACCGCTTCCGCGGCATCCAGGATGGCGCGCTGGAGCAGGGTTCTGAATACGGCCTCGTTGTTCTTGATCTCTAGTAGTCTCATGATCGCTGGGTTAAGAATGGAAAATACAGGAAAGGGGGTACTGCCCGCCGAGATCCGGCAGAGGGTTCCGGCGTCCAGCCCGGGGCATGGGAAGGACAGGCCAGCGCAACCGGCGGGCCCGGGCAACCCACTAGAGCCCTGGCCGGGAAACGGTCGTTTTCCGCCAGGGAGGGCGGCAGTTATGGGAGAGGGGAACCTACGTGCGGCCGGCCGGGACGACCGGTGCGGTCAAGGGGTTCCGGGTGGATGGTTCCTCTGGAAGGAAGGGGCGACGCCGCGCGGGAAACGGGAGGGGCAGCGTCTCTGGGGAAAGTAGATACTTGCTCATGGGGGAAGGGGTAAGCGGTACTGATTCTTGCTCCTAAATATACGGCGTCCCTGCCTTCCCGGCCTATCCCGCTATCTGTGATTTTTCACGTACCCCGCCCGGGGTAAAACCCCGGCGGAACCGACCGAAGCCCCACTTCCCCCTGGGAAAAATCACATAGGGCGCCGGGAAGGTTCCCCCGCGGCAGGACTTGGTTTGTTTCCCCCCAGCCCCTTTATTCCGGCTTCACTTGGGAGGGGAGCCTCCCTTCCCCAGTAGAAAGACAGGCAGGCGGCCGAACCCCCTATCAGGGGAAAGCGATGCCCAACGCACCAGATCAGGAAACGGGAGGCACGGCCCCGGCGGCGGGGGAGTCCCCCAAAAAAAATCCCCTATGGAAGAGTTAGCGGAACAGTTGGCCCGCAGAGGGCTGAGGGTCTTTCCCGGGAGGGAGGCCCTGGCCAAAGCGTTCACGAAGGTATGGTTCCGGAAAGGCCAGCTGCTGCTGGTGCCCGGGCAGACCGCCCAGAGCCTGTACTTCCTTTCCCGCGGCCTGGTGCGGGGGTACCGGCGCTACGAACGCTACGAGGCCACCACCTGGTTCCTGCCGGGAGGGCAGTTCCTGCTGCCCGACGGCTGCTTCACCGGGGAGCCGGGAGGGGAATACATCGAGTGCCTGGAGGACTCGGTGGGGTTCGCCCTTTCCCTGCGGGAGGCCGGGCAGCGGATGGCGGAGATCCCGCAGGTGGCCTCCTTCTTCCTCCGGCTGCTGGAGGAGAAGGCCTTGGAGGCCAAGCGGCGGGAGGAGATGCTGCGGATCCCCGCCGCCGCCGACCGCTACCGGCATGTGCTCCACGCCCAACCGACGGTCGTGTACCAGGCCACGCAGGAGCTGCTGGCCTCCTACCTCAACCTGTCCCCCAAGCACCTGAGCCGCCTCCGCCGGGAGGAAGCCCGGGGAGGGCGGCGGGGAGATTGACCCCACAGGAGACCCGCCCACCGGACCTGGGCACCCGGCACATGACGACATCAGCTCCCTTTCCTTCCGGCATAGGGGCAGGTTCCCCACCCTGGTTTCCGGTAGTTTTACCTTATCGCCGCGAGGTCCTCTCCCCGGGATTGTCAACCGGGGAAAAGTCGCGGGGAGCGGGAGAAGCCGGCGCTCCCGCAGGACCGGAAGGAAACGCCATGGAAGGGAAGGCGCGCTCCCATCCCGGCCAGGGGACGCCGAAAACCTGACGCAGAGTAGGCACTGAAGACCATTTCCCACCAAAGTTTTTGGGCTGTTTTTTGATCTAACAAAGCAGTCGGTACCATGAGAAAATACCTTTTAGGATTGACGGTGCTGGTGGCCCTGGGGGGCACGGCCTTCACCAGGGGCGAGACCCGGACCGCCAGACGCCTGGTCACCTACCAGTTCATCGGCTCCCAGCTGGCCGATGCGGATGAACCGGAGTTCTGGCAGGAGGCGCCCTCCCAGGCGCCCAGCTGCCCCTCCGGGGTCAACCTGCCCTGCACCGTGGTGACGGACATGGACATCGCGGAATGGCTCGACGGCAAGTCCGACGAGCAGGTGCGCAGCCAGGCGACCACCAAGCGGAACTGATTCCTTGCCTTTTAACCCGAAGAGGCTGCCCGGTATCCAGGCAGCCTCTTTTTTTTACCCTCCGGGGCTTTAGCGCGGGTTCTGGGGCATGCCCGACAGGGCCACCACGTCGTCCGGGAGGGGGAGGGCGTAGCGCGGGTCGTTGGGGGGCAGCGTGTACACCCGGCCCTGCACGGTGCGGGAGAGGGTGATATTTGCCCCTTCCCGGTTCAGGCGTTTGAGGTCCATCCACCGCAGGTTCCGCAGGACGAGCTCCTTGCGGCGCTCCCGCAGGATGTGGGCCAGGGCCTCCTCAGGGCCGGCGGCCGTGAGGGGAACGAAGGTGCCGGCCCGCCAGCGGGTCACCAGAAGGGTGTTCAGGTCCTGCATCGCCTCGGGCACGTTCCCCAGCCGGGCGTGGGCCTCCGCCCGGATCAGGTACAGTTCATCCGTGGCCGTCCCGGCGAAAGGGGCCCCGCCCCCGTAGCTCCCCCGGAAAGCGAAGGAGCCGTCCCCGTTAGGCCGGAAGAACACCGCCCGGCGCAGGTCCTCCGGGGCGTAGGAGGCATAGAGCGCGGGGTCGATCCGGGCCAGGCTTTCCTGCAGGGCGGGGTTCACGCCGAAGGCGAAGTGCTCGGTGATGACCTCCGGGTTGTACTGCGGCACGGGGTAGGCGGCGGAAAGGTCCAGCGTGTTGTAGTCCAGCAGGGCGGACTGCCGCTGCAGGCAGGAGTCGGCGTAGAGGGCCGCCTGCCGGTAGTCTCCCATGGCCAGGAAGGTGCGGGCCAGCAGGGCGTGGGCCGACACCCGGTACGGGCGGGTGGGGTGCAGGCGCTTGGTCGGCAGCAGGGCCGCCGCCTCACGCAGGTCCGCCACGATGCGGTCATAGGTCTGCTGCACCGAGGCCCGCACGGAGGGCACGTTGAAGTCGGTGCCCAGGCGCAGGGGGATGCCCAGGTCCGCGGAGGCCGTGCGTGCGTCGTAGGCCGGGGCCCAGAGCAGCGCCCCCTGCAGGAAGTGGTGCCCCCGGTAATAGAGGGCCTGCCCCTTCACGTCGTCCCAGTCCAGGGAGTTGGCCGGGGTGCGGGGCAGGGAGGCGAGCTGCTCGAGCACGGTGTTGGCCACGTAGACGGGCATGAAGTTGTAGTTCCAGTCGTTGACCTGGGGGGGGAACACGTTCTCCCCCGCCCAGACGTACAGGTGACGGTCCTGCTCCCGGGGCAGGGCGGCCCAGTCGGCATCGGTGAGGTAGTAGTTGTCGGCGCTGATCTCGCCGGCGTTGGGCACCTGGTGGTTCATCAGGTCCGTCTCGTTGAGCAGGGCCTGCAGGTCGGTGAGGGTGGAGGGGATCACCAGTTTCTGGTCGGGTTTCTCGTCGAGGAAGCTGTCGCAGCCCAGCAGGAAGGGGGCCGACAGGGAAAGCAGGAGTTTGTGCAGGTTCTTAAGCATGGGACAGGGAAAGGATAAAGGTTAGAAAGAGGCCCGGAGGCCGAGGGAATAGGTCCGGGCCGGGGGCAGGTTATAGCGGCCCAGGTGGTAGTCGGGGTCCAGGCCCCGGTCGTTGGCCCTCCACAGGAGCCCCAGGTGCTGGAGGGTCAGATAGGTTTCCAGGTGCTGGAAGGGCATCTTTTTCCCTTTCGCCCGGGGGAAGGCGTAGCTGGCGGTAACGTACTGGAGCCGCACGTGGTCGCCGCGCTCCACCAGGGCCTCGGAGCCGGCGTAGAACCGGTCGCGGTTGGCGTTGGCCGGGTAGGACAGGGAGGGCACGTCGGTGCGGGCCTCATCGCCCGGCTGCTGCCACCGGTCGGCATAGTCGCGGTGCATGGCCCCCAGGCGGTAGAGGTCGGAGTAATGGATGGAGGAGCGCCGGAAGAAATAGCCCAGCTTGTAGGAGATCCGGGCGGTGAGGGAGAAGGGTCCGTAGGAGAGGGTGTTGCCCAGCGAGCCGAAGGCGGTGGGCACCGCCGAGCCGTGGAAGCGCAGGTCATCCACCAGCACCCCGGCGCCCATGAGGGCGGCGTAGTCCTTGCCGGGCGTGCCGTCGGGGGCGTACCCCCGCGGATCGCCGGTGGCCGGGTCCAATCCCGCCCAGCGGTAGGAGAAGAGCGAGTAGACCGGGCGGCCTTCCACGCCGGAGACGCCGGGGGTCGTGGAGATGAAGTTGCTGCCCTGCTGGTCCCCCAGGTAATACTCGGTCACCTCGTCGCGGTAGAAGCTGGCGTTGAGGTGGGTGCGCCAGGCGAAGGCTCCCGCCTTCAGGGTCAGGGTGTTCAGCTCCAGGTCCAGACCCTGGCCGACCATCGCCGCGGCGTTCGTCACCACGCTGGAGCCGATGCCGGCCGTATAGTCCAGCTGCTTCCATCCGAACAGGTCTTTCCCCTTTTTGCGGTAGTATTCCACCGAGCCGCTCACGCGGTCCCCCCGGAAGCCGAAGTCCAGGCCCAGGTTCAGCATGCCCGTCCGCTCCCAGCCCAGCTTCGGGTTGGCGTAGTTGGCGAAATAGGCCATAGGCCCGCCGGTGAAGGGGGACAGGTTGGGCCGGTAGGTGATGGTGGCCACGGCCGTGCGGCCCTGGTCCACGTTGCCGCTGAAGCCGTAGGTGGCCCTGAGGCGCAGGGAAGGCAGCAGGGCCCACCCGTAGAAAGGCTCCCGGGCCAGGTTCCAGCTCAGGCCGGCGCTCCAGAGCGGGTTCCAGCGGTCGTTGGCCTTCACCCCGAAGAGGTTGGAGGCGTCGCGGCGGGCGCTGGCCGAGAGGGTGTAGCGCCCCCGGTAGGTGTAGGCGGCGTTGCCGAAAAGGGAGACGAAGCGGCTGGCCAGGCCCTGCAGCCCCGTGTTGGGCGGGATAAAGGAGGTGCGGCCGCTCGTGATCATGGGATACGGAAGGGTGTGGTCCACCTGCCCGAAGGAGAGGGTGGCAGGGTCGTAGCCGTAGAGGCGGGCGGAGTGGCCGGTGGTGCGGGCGGCGCGGATCTCGCCCCCGGCGATGGCCACCAGCTCATGCTCTCCCCAGGTGCGCTGGAAGTTGAGCTGCCCCCGCACGCTGTGGGCCTCGGTCAGGCCCTGGGACCGGTCCAGGATCCCGCCCCGGGGCACCTTGTAAGTGAGGGTGCCCGTGGCGGGGTCGATCTGGGTGTAGAGGTTGACCAGGTTGCGAGCTAGGTAGCTCTGGGCATCGTGGTGCTGCTCGGAGGCGCTCTGCTGCCGCTGGTACTGGTATTTCACGTCGGCCTCCAGGCCCCAGGGCAGCCGGTAGAGCAGGCCCGCGTCGGCGCGCACCTCCTGGGTCTCCCCGCGGGACCGGCTGTGGCGCCAGTCCTCCAGGGGGTAGTAGTTCCAGTCCAGCAGCCTGCCGTCTCCCGCCGTCTCCTTGAAGGACTGGCGGTAGTCCTTGACCACAGGCAAGGCGTTGCCCTCGTCATCGGCGAGGCGGGCGTAGGGGTACAGCTGGCCATTGAGCATGCTCACCTCCCCGTAGCCGGGCTTACCGCCGGTGCTGCGGCCCTGGGCGAAGTAGAGGGCGGTGGACAGCTCCAGGTTCTTTGCGGGTCTGAGGGTGTTCTGGGCGTGCAGGGTCAGGCGCCCGGAGGTAGCTTCCAATTGGCTGAGGCTGTGGTCGTAGCCCAGTCCCAGCCGCCAGGCGTTCACCGCCGAGCCGCCCCGGAAGCCCAGGCTGTACTGCTGGCTGAGACCCCGGCGGTACAGGTGGCGGGAGAACTCGTCGCGCACGTCAACCTGCCGGAGAGCCGCCAGCTGGGCCTCGGCCGCCTCGGGGGAGAGGGTGCCCCGGGCCCGGGCGTGGAGGATCTCCACCGCAGGGGACACGGCGGGCCGGGTCACGTTGTTGAGGGTGCTGTTGTAGTAGCCGCGGGCGTAGAGCAGCTGCTCCACGTCGATGAAATCGCCGCTGGCCATCTGGGGGGCGTACCACAGGTTGGGCTCGTCCTGCACGGTGACGTTGGAGTTGAACTCCACACGAAGGGGCTGCTGGAAGCGGCCCTTCTTGGTGGTGATGACGAGCACGCCGTTACCTGCCCGGGTGCCCCAGATGGAGGCCGCCGCCGCGTCCTTGAGCAGGGTGACGCTCTCCACGTCGTTGGGGTTGAGGCTTGCGGGGTCCCCCTCGTAGGGGAAATTGTCCACCACGATTAGCGGGGTGCGCGGGCCCATGATGGTGCTCAGGCCCCGCACCATGAGGCGGCCGCGGGCATCGGTGCCCCGGTCCACGGTGAGGCCGTTGGCGACGCTCTCCAGGCGGCTGAGCACGTCGGGCCCCACCTGCTCCTGGAGCCGCTCCGCGCTCACCTGGGAAAAGGAACCCGTCGCCCGCTCCTGGGGCAGGGTCTGGTAGCCCGTGGAGACGACCACTTCCCGCAGGGCGGTGGCGTCCTCCTCGAGGGAGATCACCAGGGGCTGCGTCAGGGGAAGGGAGAGGGGGATCTCCTGGGAGGCGTAGCCTAGGAACTGGACCACGAGCACGGCTTTGTCCGGCACGGAGGGGAAGGAGAAGGAGCCGTCAGCCTCGGTCATGGTGCCGGTTTGGGTGCCTTTCAGCAACAGGGAGGCCCCCGGCAGGGGCGAGTGGGTGGCGGCGGACTCCACGCGCCCGGTGACCCGGTGCTGGGCCCGGCCCGGGAGCGCCCAAAGGAGAAGGCAGAGGAAAAGTAAAAAGTGTTTCATGGGAAGGTGCATTGGGGTAAGGGATGGTTTTCTAAGGTTGACAGATGCCGCTAAGGGCAGGCGGGGAGAAGGGGAAAATGGCCGGTGCGGGGTGAAAGCGGGGGAGAGGGACAGGAAGGGGCCCGGGCGGGGGGAATTCCGCCTGTTCGTGCCCATGAAGAAAAGCGACGGTGCCGCCCGGGGTTTCCTGCAGGCCTCTCCCCCTAGGGAACCCTCTCACGGGGAGAGGGAGGCCTTGTTCAGCGGTAGAGGCCTAGGCCTGGCGCTGGGTCTGCCCTCCGGGGGCGGGATATAGTAGGTTCATCGGGTCTTTGGTTAGGGGTGAGGGATTCACTTTCCGTTCATGTTCACAGGTTTCTCGCGCACCACCAGCAGCGGCACCTTCCGCCGGGCGGGTTTCAGGTCCAGGCCGTAGCGCTGCAGGTCGCGCCGCAGGGCGGGCAGGTCGGAGAAGGGGGCGGTCAGGTCCAGGTCCACGGGGGCCGCGTGGTTTGTCTCGTCCACCACGGGCAGGGGGAGGTCATCCCCCGAGTTCAGGCGGGCCACCAGGGCGCTCAGGGGCAGGTTGCGCAAACCCACCTCGGTTTTGGCCGAGAGGCGGTTCTGGGGCTTGCCTCCCTGGCTGGGCGGTGGGCTCTTCTTTCTGTTTTGCCGCACGAGCACGAGGCAGTCCAGTTCCCGGGGCTCCACCGAAGCCTGGAAGGGGGTGGAGCGGTTCAGCTCCTCCAGCAGTTGCCCAAACAGTTGGTCCGGTGGACCGGCGGGGCCCACCAGGTCGTAGGACCAGGCGTGCTGGCGGAACCAGTCCTCGGCGGAAAGGGAGGATTTCCCCTGGAAGAGCCCGGAAGAGTCGCGGATCTCGAAGAGAAGTCCTTTCTCGGACAGGTGGGGCAGCAGGGCCCGCTGCGCCAGTTCATACATCGTGACCAGGGGCGTGTTGGTGAGGGCCATGCCCTGCACCGTGCCGTCCGCGGCGCGGCGGGGGCGGGTGCCGCTGGGTACGCCCTCCAGCTGCCCCTGGAACAGTATGCTGTAGTGCTTCAAATGAGTGGTGGGCAGCTCGGGCTCGGTGAAGAGGGGGCGGCTCAGGTCCACGTCCTTCTTGCGGGTCAGGGTGGCCGTTTCCCCCTGCAGGGCCTTGCGGATATTCTCCGGGGTAACCTGGTCCGGGGCGGTGATGGCCTGCACGGTGCCCTGGGGGCTCACCCACACGAGGTGGGGGATGAGCTTGTGGGGGAAGAGGCGGTCCAGCAGGGTGTCCTGCACGACGGTGGGCAAAAGGAAGCGGCTCCCGTCGGGGTTGCGCCATTTCTCGAAGTACGCCCGGATCTTCTCGGGGGTGTCGCCGGTGGACTTGGAATTGACCAATAGCACCTGCACCTTCTCCCCGAACTCCCGCTGGATGGCGTCCAGCTTGGGCATGGCGGCCTTGCAGTTGCCGCACCAGGTGGCCCAGAAATCCAGCAGCAGGAGCTTGCCAGGGAAGTCGGAAAGCCGGACGGTGGGGGAAGGATGCCCAAGGAGATTAGAAAGGGGGATGGGGGGCAGCGGCTGGCCGATGGACAGACCCTCCGCCGGGTAGGCCGCCTTTTGGGCGAGGGCGGAAGAGGAAAGGGTACCGGTGCAGAGCAGCACGAGAAGCGCGGGGAGGCGGAAACAGGAGGGCAACAGGAAGCCCGTGAGCCATTTTGTATGGTTCATCGCAAGAAATTAATTTAACATAAGGAATGAGACAAAGACGTGCGTTGGAACACGGGCGTCAGAGAGTAGAGAAAGGTATCACTCCGGCGGACAGATGAGCAGCGTCCAATTCTGGGCAAAGGGAAGAGAGAAGAAAGACAGGGGTGGGATAGTGGGAAGGCAGGGAAGGGGAGTTGTGTTGATCGACCAGGATAGCCGGGAGGTTGGGGTCAGGAGAACTAGCAGCCGGACTATCCGCAGCAGGGGAAGCATGGAACTGGTGCCAACGCTCCATAAGTATAGAGTGCGGGTACACGTCAG
Source organism: Sabulibacter ruber (assembly GCF_017355955.1). Lineage (GTDB taxonomy): Bacteria > Bacteroidota > Bacteroidia > Cytophagales > Hymenobacteraceae > Nibribacter > Nibribacter ruber_A. Next base: position 118,596 of record NZ_JAFFID010000006.1, read on the forward strand.
GGAGCTTAGCCTACCTGGCAGGAAAGGGAGGGGAAACGCTAACATGTGCTCTGCTGCTTTGGGTACACGGTGACAAGGGTAAGATCAAAACAAGAAAGCCTCTTAAGAGGCGGGATATTATTTCGGAAGGTACTCTGGGGTTTTGGGGTAGCGAACCCAAACCGCGAGTATTTTACTCAGGATTATGGGTAAGGTACTCAGGTGGACACGTGGAGGTATTCAGATGAATCGGTAGATTAGGAAAGGAAGGGATTGGAGCCGGTTCGCGGTTTGGAACCAGCTCAGAAAAGGCAAGCTACTGTTGGTTGAATGCAGTACACTGCTAAATTTCTCGCATAAAGGAAAGGAGAAATGCAAGCACTTATGTCGTTTTTAATCCCGCCGCCCAAGGGGAATTTTCCCCTATATTGCACTTTCGTTACTCGCTGCCAGGTAGTATATTGCTGTTAGGTATTTTATTTAGGATTATGGAAACAACTACGAAACCCATGCACTTAGGAAGGAAAATCAGCCGTATCAGGGAGCTGAGAGGAATCAAACAGGAAGCCATGGCGCAGGAGCTGGGCGTAAGTCAGCAGACGGTGAGCCGCATTGAGTCTAGTGATATGGTAGAGGAGGAGATGTTGGCGAGAATCGCTAAAGTGCTGGAGGTTACACCTGAGGTGATAAAGCACTTCAATGAAGAGGCAGTTTTCAACATAATTGGTAATACAGTTAATAACAACGATAATGCTGCTTTATTTAATTATTACCCAACTTTCAATCCTGTCGATAAAATAGTTTCTCTTTATGATGAGAAAATTGCCTTGTTAGAACGCTTGTTACAAAGTGAAAGAGAAAAGATAGAATTGTATAAAAGCTTTTTAAAAGATTAGGTATAACATATTTAAATATAATATTCATTGAAGAAAATTTTTTTAAATCTGTATCGCAATGCAATACAGGCGTTTGTAATACCTACTTTTGTCTAATAAGTATTAATTTCAGCCAATCAATTTAGAATAGAATCAATGATTATTTTTGGTGCGTGCAGGTAGATGATCTGCTATTGATGCTGAATGTTGAACATAGTCACCTTTGATGCATCACTTATGCGCATCCCGGTGTAACAGCAGAAGAGAAAAATATCACGGCTTTTCTCCATAGTGGCTACCCATTCAGAGAAGCGCGAACTGTCCTCTTTTTTAATACGCCCTTAGCCTAGTACAACTCAAACAGTTTTTTCTTTATCTCTTCCTTCTGAAAATTTAGGCTATATATAGCATGCAGTTCCTGAGCGCTCAGAGCGTCTACACCCTCATAAATTTTAGGGGGGTGTAGAGTTGGTATCTGCGATTCACCGGCGCGTCATATTGCAGGTCTGCCCATTTAAGGAATGTCTTGAGCCGATCAGTGGTCTTCCCAAAGTTATTCATTGTCTGCTCCAGGGTAACCAGCATTTAGTGCTGAGATTCTTGGTAGAACTTCATGTCAAACTCCTCAAATAAAATTGGTTGCGCCTAAACTCCCTAAACTTCCGGAACCGATTAATAGTGGATTGATCCCATTAATAGTGATTTCCACCAAGTGCTTGCCCGTGGCTACGTTGATCTTGGTTTTCTGGTGGGTAAGCACTCTGCGGGTACTTCTATAGTTCCTGTCCACTAACTCCAGGCTTTTTTGCCAATTCAGAAGCTTCTCGTTGATCTCATGGTGGTAGTCTTCCTTAGAAGTGACCAGGCGCATGTCTGCGTCCCAGTTCTCCGGACGGCAGCGCTCCCCGGTCTCAATATAGAATCTGCTCCCATCTAGGTTAACGGTGAACCGAATGGCCACATAGCCTTGCTTGTCTGGGCGGTCATGTCTGATGTTGCGTTTGGCTTTCATGGGAGAGGGTTAGAGGTTGGTCATAGTGTTAGGCAGGGTTTGAAGTTGTTTCATCTCCTCAAGCAAAGTTCTTGCCTCTTGCATGGAGGTGTTCATAGAAAGGCTCAGCTTCTGGAGTTGGAGTTGCATCTGCTGACAGCCAGCGCAGTTGATCTGGATAGATTGTTCATTGCTCTCTAGGTGCTGAGCAATCTGAATGATGGGGGGTAAAGTACACATAGAATATTGGATTTGTGAGATCCACTATACTTGAGTAACTTAACTAAAAGACATCTCTTATACAGTATTTCACTTACGTTATAAATTAGCTATTACTTAAGTTCAGCTTAGGGAGGAAGTATTTATTTTTATTTTTTTCTTCCAGTACTTGCATTACTCGGTTCAAAAGAAATATCTTTGTGTTCCGGTTGAAAAATATCAAGCCATCGCGCTTGGACAGGCCCACGCAGATGCGTGGGCCTTTAAATTTTATAGAGGTTTAATAATTTTGTATAAAAATAAATGTATGCTTGAAGGATGTTATTGATTTCCATTAAGCATACATTCAAATATTGAACTATTTTCTTCTTTTGGAAGAATAGAAATTGATTTTATTTATAATTTCATCCATCTGTATATTGATGCTTTTTTCAATATCAGATAAAATATTTAAGCTGTTCAGGCTTGTCTTTAGTATCCCTTCATCCTCGATCGATTTTATATAAGTAAAGAAGCTTACTATTCGATCTTTTCTAAATTTCATTCTTTTTAGTGAATCACCTTCAAAATTGATGTGAATACTTAATGAATGTATTGTGTCCCATGCATCATCAGAAAATATAGGTGTATCAAATAGAACCGCTTCTATATATTCAAATCTTTTTAGAAGAAAATCATAATAGTAGGCGCCGGAGAGATTGATGTGCACTATTGATGTAGAGTCAATTTCTGCCACCCCATCAGCATCAATCAGTTTTCCCTTTAATAATGCGTTTAGAGTCTTAATGATATGGTTTTCAATGGCACCTAATTCAGAAAAAGTTTCAATTATTGTTTGAACTGGTGTGTCTAGCGTGCTCTTATCCTTTCCTCTTAACTTTAGAAAATTTAAAATGTAAGCTCTTAAGAATTGTAGCTTTTTTGAATTCAGGCCAGAGTTTATAATGTTTATTAGTTCCGCCTTGTCTTCAATATAGTATTTCCATAAGCCTTGAACACATCCTTTGAAAACTTCATGAAAAGGTATATTGTTAAAACTATTGTTAGAAATGTAATTCTCGATTTGCTTTTCTACTTGGATATGTCCTGATATTAGAAAGTTGCTAACTAAGTTGATTCCCTTTCTGATATTGCCGTCAGCTACGCATTCAATAAACCGAGCAGACACTTCTTGTAGTAAAGAAGAATGTGCTATGTCAAAAAACAAGCTTAGATCTTGTACTTGTAACTTGAAGCCGTTGTGTAATGTTAGTTCAGCTTTTTTACCTTTTAAAATCTCCCCCGCAAATTTTAGTCTTTTTGATAATACCTCTCTTAACGGCGGTGCGTCTATCCAGAATTTTCTTAATTCGTATGCATTAAATATTGAATCGTTTTTGTGCTTTACAAAGGTTGTGTCTCTAATTGAGATAAATATGTTAGAATTTATCTTTTTAGATAATGCTATTCCTTCAGAAAGTACACTGATCTCTAAAGTGTCATTTTCATAGAGATCAATGTTGTCCATGACAATTATGCATAAGTGCTCCTTCGAGATATGTTTGTATATCTTTTCTACATAAGGATAGACTTCATTGTAATCATTCAATATTATAGACTGAGATAGTTCATTGAATTTTTCAGGATCTCTTGCTGAAATTGCAAATGGGCCTCTAGCTAAATTTGAAAATTGTTCTTTGTAGGCGGGGGCAATTAAGTTGTCATAGTCAGTTTTTACATACTCATGTTCTTGTAAAGAGAACTCTAATAGTGAATTGTATATAAATTTCTTTGCCTCTTCGTTGCCTAGTTTTTCAAAGTCTATGTATACCCAAAAGCATTTCTTCTCCTTTAGGAGGGTCTTCGCATGTATTTTTTGGAAATGGGATAGATAAGTGGATTTTCCTGCTCCAACACCACCAATCAATAGCGTTACTGGTTGATGGCTATTAGATTCAATTGCTCCTATGCTCCTCTTTAATTCGTCATCCTTCTTTTCTTTTTTTATTCTCCTTGCAGGAAGAACAACAGTAGGCTTTTTATCAGATAGATAAATTTCAAGAGTCGAATCGTACTTTGTTCTAGCATCAGTTTGAACGAAGCAATACCTTAATTTTTCTTCGTCATTTAAGATTGACTCACCATTAATTGCATTATCTAAAGCTAAAGAAATATAATCTGCAATCTTATTGCGATCTACTCTAGCATTAGAGTCTTTAAAAGTATTAGATAAAGTATTGATTACATTTATATCTGAAATAGTAGTTAAACTATGTAAGCTTTTGTTTTCTACATTTGGGCTGGATAGAATATTGAATAATTGTTCTGCATCTGATACAACATCAAACGGGAATAGTACTGTCGCATAAATTTGGTCATGATGTAATGCTTCTAGTCTAGAGTATATACACCAACAAGTTCCATTCGTAACAACTACAGCATCTGCATTTTTTTCTTTGGCATATTGCTCTGCTTGAATAATTGCTTTTTTAATTTCACCTGTGCCCAATACAGAGCCTGTAAGTTTTAGTTTTTTTCTTTTTGTTGGTGTTGGGAAAGCTGAACCAATTTTTTTTGCCTCAATAATGATAATGTAATCACCGCATTTTAATAAGTAGTCAACGTATCCCTCTTTCTTTCCAAAAGTGTATTCCTCAACGCTTACTTGGCCATATTGATATTGTAAAACATCTCTAACTATTCTGTCAATTATGTCGAACCTGGTCTGAGCTTCAGATTCATTTGCTAAATCTTTATTAAGTGCTTCAGCAAGTATCTTGTCATATATTTCTGATGTTTCACCCCAATCTTTAAAAGTCACATTCATTGTGTTTATATACTAGAATCTTCTGATTTATGATTTTGACCCAGCTACTTTTTCAAGAGTAGAAATCGCTTTGTTTAATGTGTCAAAAAGTGGGTTGTTCAAATCCTCAGTTCCTGTTTTGTTGTTGTTAGTTGTTCGCCGTAATGGATCTTGATGGATTTCTTCAAGTACTTTTTTAATATATGCAGCATATTCGTCATTCGAATCAGGTGAGCCATGTTTTTTTAGTTGCTCTGAAAAGCCCACTATTGATTGGGCAAGCACCATCTTGTATGCATAATCCTGAATAACATTAATTCGCTTTACGTAAATATTAGCGCAGAAAATGGCTCCAGAAATCAGTAGTGGTAGCATGGTTATTCTTCCTATAAGAGATGAAGTGCTTATCTCTTTATCTAGCACTAACCAAATACCTATTCCCAGAGCGCAAGCTAGAAATCCTCCTGCACCCCAAATCCAGTTATGTGGATTACTTTTTAATTCTGCATTATATTGATTCTGAAAAGAAGAGCTTAACCCCGTTGCTGTTGTATATCCTAACGCAGTTTTAGAATCATTTATAAGTGTAGTGGCTTGTTGGATTAATGAAATATGCTCGGTATTGATTTCTACAAGTCTGTTTTCTAAATTGTCCGTTAGGAATTTTACATTTTCGAACGCTTTTTCCCTCTCTTGAACTTTAGATACAAAGCTGTCAATAAGCTTTTCGCTGCCTTCAACGTTGTTTTTAGATTTATTGACAGATTCTTTTTTTTCTTCGATCTGAGTAAGAGTAGTGTTTGCTTTAGATATATTTTCTGCTAGCTCGTCTAAAGATTCTTCTATGTTCGTTTTCCTTTCCTCCAAAGCAGAAATCAACTCTTCTAATACGCCGTTTTTTTCTTCGAGATTGGAAGTTTTTTCATTGATTTTAGAAATAAGTTCTTTAGCTTCTTTATAAGTTTCTTTTGTGCTTTGAGTGCTCTCTTCTAGTTCCAGTTTTCTAATGGTTAACGTCTCAAGCTCATTGTCAAGCTCTAGAAATCTGTCTCGAGTAAATCTAATGTTATAGGGCCTGATTAAAATTTTTAAGGCATCTAAATGTGATAGTATATTAGAAGGCGAATGAAAATAGTAACTAAGATTAGATAAGTTATCATTTATTTGATTTCGTTCATTATATGTTGAGTATTTTAAAAATTTCGTTGACTGCTTGGTGAGTGCTTTTATGTCTAATAGAATAGCATTTAATCCACTAATTAAGGTTTTGTAAGAATACTCGTTTTCACTTCCAAACGTTTCTCCTTCATGGTCGCGGTAGTCAGTTTCTTCAATTTGTTTTTCTATCTTAGAAACTTGACTAATTATATTTTCAATTGAATTCAATGGTGCCATTAATAACTTGTCTAAAATTTTATATCTAAATAATAGTTTTTGTAACTGCTTTGATTGTGGATTTTCTAATAATCTGCTATTACTATATTCCTCTAAGACCCTCAATAAACCTCTGCTTATCCTTCAGCCGCTGCAACCTTTGGTAAATTGTATTTACTTCTGGACCAGTAGTTACTTCACCAGGTTATCCTTGCTTAGCTTATAGGTAGTCTGGAAATCACCCTTGCGCCATCCGCTATTGGTCATGTCTGTGTTGATGATATAGGCTCCTGTCTCGGTGTCCAGCACGATCACACCGTTTTCCCCGACCTCTGATTGGAACCTGCCGCCTTGGCCAGGGGTGCTGTTCTTGAAGCTGAAACCCATGATCAGCAGGGCGGCGCTCAGGAACCCGATTGCGAGTGATTTGAAGTCTAACTGGTTCTTCATACAGGTAAGTTTAAATTACTTTAAGTCTCCTTTTCCACAAACAGCCCCAAATAGATTCAAAATTCCTTAGCTATTACCTTCATTTCATCTTAAGTGATATTACAAATCTTTCTTAGCAATAAGTGTATTGTACTCAATTACTAGGTTTGGCAAATCTTCCAGCTGCATTTCCATATTGATCAACTTACTCTGAACAAAAGGAACATCCTGGAAGAGCTTCAATAATTCAACCTTTTGCTTTTTAATGTTAGTCACCGCTAAGTACGCAGAGGAATCTTTGAATAGAATGAGTGTGGTATAGTAAGAAACAGCCACATTGGAGGTGGACGAACTTCTATGAACTCCCATATTCATGGGACCGGTAATGTAAATCTGTGCGAAACTTTTAGGGAAGTTGCCCCAAGTAGGACTAACACTAATAGCTCCAATGGTTGCAAAGGTGTCTTTCTCAATCACAAAAGAAGAAACCTGGTCAATTTTAAGATGTTTGGACTTGTAAGAACTCAAGCTTTCCTTGAACTTGATGCTGGCTGGAACATTGCCTAAGATTGACATTCTAGCGTCGAGGCAACGTAGGAAGCCCTCCACCTTGATGCCTTCATGGGTATAGTAATGTCCCTTTTTAAAAGACTCCTGTGCTTGAGTAATTATTGATGCAATGCTTAGTAATACTACTAGTAAAATTTTCTTCATTTAATCTATGATTTGATCATTTACTCCCGTTTTGAACCTCTTTTCCAAAAACAGCCCCAAAACGCTATTTGCTTCTCAGCACTTCTATCAACTCCTCCTTATCCTTCAGCCGCTGCTCCAGATTGGCTCGCTCTAATTGACAAATCTCTAGCTGGTGTCTTAGTTCACTCACGTCTTCGCCTCCAGTGCTGACCTGTTGCCGGTTTTTCCCTACTTGATGAGCAACCTGCATTTGACCAGAGTTAGAAATTGAAGTGCCTTCTCCTAAAAAGTATGTTACTGGAAGCTCAAGCTTCTCACAAATTTTCAATAGGTACTTTATTTCAAAAGAATCCTTCTTATAAATCCTATAAAGATTGTTTGGAGTGATTCCAATCTCTTCTGCAATATCCTCAGTCTTAAAAGGTGATGCGCTAATCGCTTGCTTAACCTTTTCTCCTAGTAACATATTTTTTGTAGTGTATCTGTCTGTACCACAATAGACATACAAACTCACTTGAAAATAATTTGGTGAAAGTTTGCAACCTACTTGAAAATAAGATAGTATTGTGCCATTATAACAGTACAAAATATGGAAAAGCTATTAGATATAAAAAGGTGGCTACGCAAAGGCGACTATGAAGTCATCCACCGGATGCTGCCTGGTAGTTCTATCCACACAATCAGTTCCGTGATGAGTGGGAAGCGGAATGCCACATCTAAGAAAGCTCTTCCCATCATTGCGGCGGCCAAAAAGATAGCCGCCTCCCGGCAGAAACTGCTGGAGCCTCAGGGCCCGGCACCTTTACCCGAGAAGCGGCTCGAAGCGCCGCCTAATCAACTGCACATTTTCGCAGATGCACAAACTGTTCCAAGTTTTATAGAAAAAGTTCCAGAAGAGCAATAATTATTTTTTTTGGAGGAGAGAGACGCATGAACATCCTTGAAATCGCCACGAAGCAAGACCTAGAGCAGCTGCAGCAAGCCCTTACCCAGATCTTCTCCAAAGTAGTGGTGGCCCCTGCCCAGCACCATCCTCCTTGGGGCGCCCCCAGCCATCTGGGCGAACAGGAGATGCCCCAGCTCATGGGTGATCAACGCTATCCTGTAACCCACATATAAGAGGAGCAGGTTTAAGGCGATGTTGGACCATTTGATAGCAATAGGACCTTCTGGTATCCTCAGCAGGAGGCCAATACATAATAAAATCCAGTACGGTTTAGGGGCTAACGCCAGAATAACTCTTGTGTTCAATGCTGTATAGTATTTGTTTAAAGGAGTTTGCCTGGACCAAACGCTAATAGATTCAGGCTACTTGTTACCTGTGCTGCGGGTGTTAATCAGGACTGTGTTTTCCCTGGCAGCACTCCCATAGATCGCCTTTGCTGCCTCCACCTTCAATGACACTACATCCAACAGTTCAGATGGCGCTAGGTCCCTCAGCTTGGCAATATCCTCCTCATTCATGGGGAAGCCATCTTTCACGAACAGGAACGTTGATGGGGCATGCTCATAGGCTCTCAGCCTTTCAAGAAGAGAGTCAAAGAGCTGTTGTCTGAGTTTAGCCTTAAAGGTATTGGTGGTGACCTTGATTACCCCATCTTTGGCTGCTGCCCCGTAGGTCATACTGAGGTAATCCCTGCTTTCAGCGCTGTTTTCGATCAGCTCCACAGATTCAATCTCTGCTCTGGTGGCATACTGCTTCAAGGATGAGTCCTGGGGTATGGGTCTGCCATCAAGGATTATCAAGGGCTTCCTGCCTTTGAAGGCATCCAATGGGGAGCTGTTCTGCGCTACTTTGCCAGCCTTTGGATGGCAGCCTGCAAGTACAAGCAGAAGGAAGATGGATAGGGGGAGGTGCTTTGCCATGTTTAGTGGTATCAAATATAGGGGAGGGGCGTACTAATAGCACTTCTTGCAGGGTCTCCTGCTGTGGATATTCTCAGCCTCTGAGCGGGTGACAGCTGAGACCGTATGGGTACACCTGTTCAGACCACTGCAGGAAGGGGAACTGTGGTAAGCATAGGCACTGCCCCCTTCGCAGATGTAGACCTTAGGGGCTGATCTTACGGTTGCTTCCTTAGCCGGAGCCTTCTTCTGAGCAGGTTGAGTTGCCTGGGAGAAGCTGATCAAAGGCATTAAAACCAGCAGCAGGTATAGTAATTGTTTTCCCATGATTGATGCACTGTCCAAACCTTGGAAAGTTGGTTGGCCCAACAGATAGGTGGTTGTTTCAAACAGTAGTTAGGGATACCTTAGTACAATGAGTATTCCAGCCTGAACAATGATGAGGTGGTTCTAACCTCAACAGGAAAACCCAATTCATTGTATTTGTAGGTAAAGCTCTCGTTGAAAGCCTGTTGGACTTGGCCTGGGTCATCTATATCATAAATTGTGTAGGATGCTTTAACCGGGTTGTTGGAGCTTGAATAATAGTGAAGGTTGTGCTGCAAGGCTTGGGAAGGCATATAAAACCTAGAGTAAGGGCTTCCTAGCGCCTTGAAAGGGTTCGTTTTGGAGTCATAACTGATCTCGATTAAGTAAAGCCTTGGAGAGCGCTCCCCGGAAGGGCTTAGTTCGAAGCCTTCCTCCTTGGTCACATTACCCGCAAGGTCATAGGACAAGATAATGGCAAATTGCTTTCGCCCAGCAACTGCGCCTTCCAGTCGATTTATTCTCCCTGACGAATCGTAAAAGAGCCAAAACCCTCCATATGGTATCTGGTTTGGCTTCTCCCTTTCTGAGAAGTTTACCCTAATCATCCTTCCTGTAGCATCATAGGTATAATCTTCCTGGTAATTGCCGCCTTTTAGCAGCATCGATACTAAAAGTTTATTGCTGTTATAGCGGTAGTTCACACTGGAATCCTCATCCAACTGGCCAGCCCTATTGAATACAAATGAATGAGTGGTAAGAACAGTATCACTCATCTCATCTACCATGCTTATTGTGGAGATGCGTAGTTTCTTTGGTTCTATCAACTCCATTGGCTCCTCCTCGTCTTTGCAGGAGAACACAGAGAAGGAAAGGAAGAGAAGAAGGAAATGTAGCTGTGTTCTCATATGCTATTGTAGGCAGTAGGGCCAGGCTAAGTTAAGAAAAGCATAACAGTAGTTGTATAGGACACTGGTGCAATTTGATGGGTTTCAGGGAGATTTGTCTCTGAAACAGAGGGACAGTAGGAGAGACAAACAAGAGACAGAATCCAGGCTGAAGCAAAGGATTACGTATATTGCTTATCGTCTCGACAAAGGCCCGAAGTTGAAATAGTTAACAACAGGGCAAAAAACCTCCCCATATGGGGAGGAGACCCATACTGGTGGTGATGCTTGGAATCGAGCCAACGCCAATACCCCACACGTTAGGCAAGCTTAAATGAAACATATGGAGAAGTTTGAGGTCAAACCGTTCGCTGAATTAGAGCAGATATTATTAACTGAGTACTGCGAGGATTTCTTCCATTTCTTTCGTTTCCAGCTTACCACGAACTATGGCTTTGTTTTCCAACTGAACAACGGCACTGTTATCTTCCTACCGTAGGACCTCAGAAGCGATGGCCTAATCTTTAGAAGCATGGCTGCCTTCCAAGAGATGGTCGCCTCTGACAGGTTCCCCATAGAAAACGAAAGCGACGATTTTCTGGAAGTTGAAAAGGAATGGATTTACGACCTTCCGAATAGGATAGACCACTATGTAGACTTCATGAAGGAAACCCTGAAGCTTGAATTTGCGGAGATTGACCAGGATGTGGTGGTTACATGCCTCAAAAAGGTGGTGGGCAGGCGCATAAGGAAGGTGGTGACCCAGAGAGAAGTAGTCATACCAAGTTATCAAGTATCGATGAATCGTTTATGGAAGGCAGTACCCAGGTAGGCTGCTGAACAAAAGTGAACCGCTCCATGCCGCGCAGATTTTAATTTTAATCATAAACACACGTTGACGTTTATTGAATTTGGGAAGGAATTCCTACAGCTGCCCATGTGCATACCCCGGGTAGCAAAAGCGCATTGCATACGCAGATAATAGTTAATAGCAGAAGTTCATGGGCCTTACTGTACGGTCACAGGTATACGGCAGCCATCTCGACACCTGTAAAACCTTGATTTTTATTCGAGGAGATCGATTACCTGCTGAACCAGCAAAGAAGACGATTAGGCACAATTAAGTTTTTTCTATACATTATTAATATAAATCATATAGTATATGACAGCACGCTCTACCTTAAACGATCAGGCAGCAGTTACGGAGACAACAGAATTGCCTGCCGTTAAAAGCTCATCATTCAGAAGCACAGCAGAAGAGCACCGGGATGATATCTATAATTCGCTATTTGACTATTTCCGGAATTACACGAAACTCCCGCTCTCCCCATTTGACCAGAGACTGATCAGGGATGCTTTCAAGCTCAAAAAGCTACGCCGCCGTCAGTTCCTGGTACAGGAGGGCGACGTCTGTAAATACATCTGTTTTGTGGTATGCGGAGCTTTACGGATTTACTCCGTGAACGAACGCGGTCAGGAAGCCGTGGTAGCATTCGCCCTGGAGGGGAAGTGGATGTCGGATTGGGAAAGCGTGGTGACACAGACCCCTAGCCGATATCATATTGATGCGGTCGAACACTCGGAGATCCTGCAGATATCACCAGCAGAACTGCATGCTTTGGAGGCGAAGATACCCGCTATAGACGAGTTTCTTCGGCTTGAGCAAAGATTAGTAGCGGTTACAACACAAAAAAGAATACATACTGCCATAAGTATGAATGCGGAAGAAAGGTACCAGGACCTGCTGGAGAACCATCCCGAATATTTTCAAAGATTCTCTCAAAACATGATTGCTTCCTACCTGGGTATCAAACCGGAGACCCTGAGCCGCCTGAGAAAGCGCTGAGCGGCATCCGTCTTCAGCTTTCTATATAACTGGTTGATAACCGGTAAACCGTCCCGGCAATCTTCCAATGTGCCGTTGGACAGCGCAAACGCGGTGTTATCATCTGGCTGACGATACTAGTAAACTGAAAAACAGCCTGGTTGTCTGTCTTCATCCACGTTTTCATTTTTTGATAAAAGTCAAAATATGGCATTTATCGCCCAACGATCTTTGCGATATACAAAATCAAAAAAAATGAAAACAGTATTAATTACCGGGGCAAATAAGGGCATCGGCTTCGAATCAGCACGCCAGTTATTGCAAAAAGGATTCCTTGTCTTTCTTGGCAGCCGTAATTTAAGCAACGGTTTGAAAGCCGCAGAACAGCTAAAGGCAGAAGGACTAACCAACGTTGAAGCCGTTCAAATTGACGTTACCAGCCAGGATTCGGTCAATGCCGCCCGCATGGAAATCGGAAGCAAAGTCAGGACATTGGATGTGCTGATCAACAACGCCGGAATCAGCGGCATTGATATCGACAGCGAAGGGCATATGGTTCCTCAGACCGCCATAGATACCGATATAGCCGTTTACCAGAAAGTCTATGATACCAATGTATATGGTCCGGCAAGGGTGATCAAAGCGTTTATTGATCTTCTGAAAAATTCACCGGAACCACGGATCGTGAACCTTAGCTCAAGTCAGGGTTCTCTTACCCTGCACAGTGATCCCAATTACATCTACTACCATGTAAAAGGGGTCGTATACCTCTCCTCAAAAGCCGCCCTGAATATGTATACGGTTAACCTTGCTTACGAGCTGCGCGATACGGCCTTCAAGGTGAATGCCGTTAGCCCTGGTTTTACGGCGACGGATTTCACGGGTAAGAATGGCGGCTCCGTTGAGGTGGCTGCGAAACGTATCGTTAAATATGCCTTGATTGGCCAGGACGGTCCGACTGGAAAACTTTTCTGTGAAGAGACGAATCCGGACGGCACAGGTGAGATTCCATGGTAGGAAGTAGAGTAAGATGCTGAGCCCCGAGGCCAGCATCTTGTTTTTTGGAAAAAACAGCACGTTAAATAAATACTTTTAGCCAGTTCTAATTTCGGGAAGCGGACAGAAATTCTGGGAATCTATGCGCCTGCAAACGAGGTGTGAGTAGGGTCCGGCAGTAAACCATTTAATAGGAACGGAATGTTAAAGACACCCGAAAAACAATCCAAATTGTCCAACAACCTACTGGTTCCCGGGCGATATACCCATACACCATCGAAAGGATTGATTGTGATGCCGGATATCAGTGGTTTTACCCGTTTTGTCAACTCAACTGACATGGCAGAAGGAAAACTTATCATCATGGAGTTGCTGTCGTCCATTCTGGAGAATAACATTCTGGGTCTCAAGGTATCGGAGATAGAAGGAGACGCGGTTCTTTTCTATAGAATAGGGCCGCCTCCTTCCGGCTCTGAAATCCTAAGGCAGTATGAACAGATGCTATTCCACTTCAATGAGAAAGTGGCCGAATTCACTGATCTGTTTCACCATGATTCGAATCTGTCCTTGAAGCTGATCGCGCATTACGGAGAGGTTTCTGAATACAGGGTGGGGGGCTTTGAGAAACTATACGGGAGGGCTGTCATTGAGTCCCATCGGCTTCTTAAAAATTCCATTGACAGCCACTCCTATGTCCTCCTTACGGATGATTTACTAGATGAAATCGTAGAGGCTCCCTCGGAAACCTTAAAAGAAGGTGTAACCGCCAGTCAACTGTGCCAGATTCACGGCGATATACGAAATATCTGCTTTACCTACTTTGATTACGACTGAAAGGAGCAGGAATGGATAATCAGTAATACTTGATTACCCACTCACCATTCTACTAAAGGCTGATAAATCCAAGAGGCAATAGATCCTAGTCTTTACCTCTTCTTCAAGATGCCCTATTTCCTACAGGGGTAGTGTCATCCAATCCCAGGCAGGTACCCCAAAAAAACAAGTCAATTAAAACCTTAAATGTTATGGAATCAGAGAACAAACTACAGCGGTTGATCATTCACCCGGATTTAGTTCCTGCCGAGAATAGATTGAAAAGGCCGATTCACCAGCGCCGTATATTGATCGACGGGGAGTTGGAAGATTGGGACGGGCCGGTGCACCAGGTATTTTCCCCTGTTTATCTTAAAAATACGAACGATTCATCGGAGGAGGAGTCACCAATGTTGATCGGGAGCTACCCGCTGGCCACAAGCAAAGAGGCCGAATTGGCGCTGAACGCGGCAGTGAAGGCCTACAACGGCGGGCGGGGCCCATGGCCCTCCATGCCGGTACAGAAAAGGATCAGGTGCCTGGACGTCTTTACCACGAAAATGGTCCAGCGCAAAGATGAGATTGTGAATCTGATCATGTGGGAAATCGGCAAAAGCTCCGCAGACGCAGAGAAGGAGTTCGACCGGACCATCGAATACATACAGGACACGGTAAGAGCGGCAAAGAAACTGAATAACTCCACTTCTGCTTTCCAGGTACAGCAGAACTTCATCGGCCAAACCAAAAAAATGCCTTATGGGGTGGTCTTGTGCATGGGCCCCTTCAATTACCCGCTGAATGAGACGTTTACAACGCTTATTCCGGCACTGATCATGGGGAACACCATTTTGTTCAAACCGCCTAAACACGGTACGCTCCTCTTTGAACCATTGCTAGAGGCTTTCTGGGAGGCTTTTCCGAAGGGCGTGGTGAATACGGTGTATGGCCGGGGGCGTGACACGGTTCCCTTCCTGATGCAGTCCGGCAAAGTTGATGTTCTGGCTTTGATCGGATCGAGCAAGGTAGCAGACAGCCTCAAGAAGATGCACCCTAAATCTAATCGCCTGAAGTCGGTGCTAGGTCTGGATGCCAAAAATGCGGCAATTGTCATGGATGATGCCGAATTGGACGTGGCTGTCAAAGAGTGTATTTCCGGAGCCCTCTCCTTTAACGGGCAGCGGTGTACGGCCTTGAAAATCCTGTTTGTGCATACGGACATTGTCGACCGTTTCAACAAGCGCTTGGTGGAAGAGGTAGATAAGTTAACGATCGGGATGCCTTGGACGGCAGGGGTGGCGATCACTCCGCTTGCGGAACCGGAGAAGCCAACGTATTTACAGAAATGCCTGGAAGATGCCGCCCGGCATGGGGGGGCTATCCTGAATGCCGCTGCCGGTGGGGGTTCGGTCTATAGATCCCTGATGAAACCTGCTATAGTATACCCGGTGAATGAGGCCATGAAGCTCTACCGGGAGGAGCAGTTCGGGCCCATCATACCCATCGTGCCCTTTGATGATGTTGAAATACCAGTTGATTATATCACGGAGTCTTCCTTCGGGCAGCAGGTCAGCATTTTCAGCCGGGACAGTGAGGAAATCGGTTTGCTGATTGATCTGCTGGCCGGGCAGGTAGGCCGCATCAACCTCAACAGCCAATGTCAGCGTAGCCCCGACACGTTTGCTTTCAATGGCCGGAAGGATTCCGCGGAGGGTACCTTATCGGTGGAGGAAGCCTTGCTTGCCTTCTCGGTTGACTCGGTGGTTAGCACCAAACAAACGGTTTTCAATCAATCCATTATCGATGACATTCTGGTTAACCATAAATCGAATCGGTTAAGTCATACAGTTGCCCTTTGATGCTTCCAGGTATAAAGCCTATCCATCTTTCTCATACCTCTCGGCAGCGTAAGCCTTTGGAGTATCTTATCACTTTACACACGGTTATTCCGCCTACTATTTCCACCATTTCGGTTAATCCAGCAACGGAAGGTTTACTGATTTTTGCATTGCACAATTTAAAACGAGATAGTTATGCAGAAGAGAATTTTCATCACAGGAGCATCGGCCGGTTTAGGAAAAGCTACCGCCAGATTATTCCATTCAAAAGGCTGGAAAGTGATCGCGACCATGCGGAACCCCGAAAAGGACAATGTCGGTATCAGTTGACAAGGGTAAATACCCCTGCAAGATGACAGAGCAGCTTTAGTCAGGGTAGTCCTAATAAATTATAACAATTCCAGTACAGCAACTAAGCAATTTAACTGTCCATCTTTTTTTAACACACCTCAGCTGAAAAAGTAAATTCTCCGCCTTTCGTTTATTGTAAGTCGGCAGGGATCCTGGCCAAGGTTGATTCTGTGTACTCCTTGAAAGTTTTGGTCTTTCTGCCTAACAACCGCTCCAAATCGCCAGACTGATACTCGAATTCACCTGCTTCAATGGCCTCCGCCCAACCCGTTAAAAATTCGGCAACCTGAGGAGGAACTCCTTTCGCAACTAGCCCATCACTATATTCTGCGGCTGTAATGGTGGTGAAAGAAACGGGTTGTCCTTTGATTTCCGTTAGAATCTTGGCAATGTCCGCAAACGAAACAGCATCGCTGCCGCCTAAGGCATAGGTCTTGTTTTCGTGTCCCGGGGTGGAAAGTATTTCGGCGTGGGCTTCCGCCAATTCATCTCTGGTGGCAGGTGCCACTTTCCCGTTATTCGCCGGAACTTTTAGGCCATTTTCATAAGGGTTGGCATCATAGTAGAACGATAAAGCATCCGTAAAAGGCGGGTGGTAGACAATGGTATAGGCAAGCCCGGAAGATTTCAGCACTTGTTCCGTAAAAAGGTCTGATTCCGTAACTTCCGGTATAATACGTCCCGAACCCGCTTTACGCATAATGGCCATATACACTACGTGCTTCACACCCGCTTGGCGGGCAGCCGTAATCGCATTATAGTGTTGGGTGAACCGATCTGTAAAAGCGACGGTACTGGTAAGCATTACTTTGTCAACCCCTGCAAAGGCACGTAGTAACGAATCATAATCAAAATAATCCCCAAGCCGAACTTCGACGCCTTTGGCAGCTAAGTCCTCCAATCCTTCTTTCTTCCGGGAAAGTCCGATGACCTGGCTGGCGGGAACTCCTTTTTTCAATAAATGGTCCACGGTACTTTTTCCAACTCCACCTGAAACCCCCGTAACCAAAATCTTACCTTGAGATTCTTTCTGATAGTCTGTCATCTTGTTTTGATTTAAAATGGTAATTTTACTTTCGTTTTGCAAGTGCAAAGCTAAATATCTACTTGCATTTTGCAAGTAAAAAGATAAAAAGTCATGAAATCAGGTGATAAGCGCTCAGATTGCCCTATCAGTTCATCCTTGGATATTTTCGGAGACAGGTGGTCGCTGTTGATTGTGAGGGATTTGATGGTATACAAAACCCGTACTTACGGAGACTTCACAAAGTCTGCAGAAAGGATAGCCACCAATATATTAGCGAAACGATTACAGGTATTGGAGGATAATGGCATCATCATCAAATTACCATACCCCGATAATAAGGTAAAAGGGCTTTATAAGCTTAGCCCCAAAGGGGTTGATTTGATACCTGCTTTGGTTGAAATAGCCCTATGGGGGGAAAAATATGTATCTAACCCTAATGAAGGTTCTCCTTTTCTCAAAGAAGTAAAAAAGAACAAAACGAAATTCCTGAAAAATATCATGGATCAGCTGTCGGCAGACGATGCGGCTACTAGCGATTGACCATTGTTTTTCAGGTTGCGTGTCTTTTTCCTCCCACTTAAGGATTATCTCAACTTCTAGATGGCCTGCTTCTAGGGAAGTCTACACAACGTCCAGATCGCACGACGGGTCCACGGGAAAAGGGAATGCTCCTTCTGCTTCCCCCATGGGTGGGAGACGAAGAACTCCACGGTAAGGAATAACCAAAGGAACTGGAAGCGGTTCAGAATGGAACAGTGGAAAGGCAAAAGGCGGCACGGCAAGATTAGGCAGCACAGGGTGCTTGGGCGTTGGGGCTGACCACCTTTTGACCCACTTACCTGCAAGGGGCACCGTATCAATGAGTTGCCGCAAACTAAATGAAAAAGGTTCTTCTGGCTGAGAATCCTGGGACCATAGACGAGACAAGGGAGAATGTTCTGGAAAAGGAAAAACAAGGTATTGGAGCTGTCAAATAATTTCAAGAGCGCGTTGAGGCACTTCGCTTTCTACTACACCAACGGCACCTTGACTTATGTGATAGGCGATGAGACGATCCTCAAAGGAATCGATTACCGCGAGGAACTGAAGCACGAGGCTAGCCTGGTTGAGCAGGCGTACGCCATTTTCGCCAACAACATCAGGATGGATGAAGACGGCAGGGTGCTGAACCAAGCCCACGCCATGAAAAGGGCGGCCCAGTGGATACGGTTTGCCTGCCGCTCTGGGGAGGATGGCTATCGGGTGGAGCCAGGGTTTGAGGACTGGGAGGTAGAGTTACATTGAACCCGTCTTCGGACCACTCCCAATGAGGGGCTGTGGGCAGTTGGTTGTCTTGTCTAGTACAGGGATGGCGCGAAAAGGCGCATGCTGAACTTTCCACCGACAGGTGATGTGAGCGGCGGTACCAGTGGCCCCACACCCCGTAGGCTCGGCGTAGCCTGGCACATGTGGCAGGGCTTTTGCGAACGGATACCTTAAACTTCTTCATGGATGCTGAAGGCTTTGAGAGAAACGGGCGGAGACCTACTGGGCTTCCTCAGGAACCCAAGGGAGGAGCCTAGCCCTGTGCAGACAGGCTCACTCAAAGCCAAAAGGCTTTTCTCGCTGCTGGCAATCGATTATGGGGCAATGTTTCTCGTGCAATCCTTGAAGGAACTGGCTCAATGGCTTGGGTTGGTTGCCTACGAGGATCATAATCTCGATGATACGCTGAAAGAGTGGTCCGCAGGGGCTGTTATTCTTTCCCTGATGGTGGTGATGCCTTTTATTGAGGAACTGATTTTTCGGCTAGGCCTCAGGTTCGAGCGCAACGCGCTGGTCCAATTCGCCCTGCTGCTGAGCAAGGCCGCGGGCAAACTGGGGAGAGCCAAGACGGAGGTGTTCCTGAGGGAGGGGTGGCGCAGGTTCTACCCGCTGGTCTTCTATCTTCTGGCCGCGCTGTTCGCATTGGTGCACATCAGCCGTTACGAGGGAGAGGAGGGACTTTGGCCGATTCTGGTGCTCCCGCAGTTCATAAGCGGGCTGCTGATGGGCTACCTGAGGGTGCGGCACGGCTTCAATATGGGCTTCCTGCTGCACGCAATTCGCAATGCCATCCTTTTGATCCCCTTGCTTATCGGTATCCACCTGTTCGACATGGAAACCGAACCTAAGGGGCCACCCCGCAACAAGGAAAGGGGTACGGATATCAGGAAAGACAGCACATCATCCCTAGGGAGGATTCAGGGCCAAAGGAGTAAGGGAGAAGGATTTCAAAGGCAGATGGTATGCAATCCATTTTGGAGGCATCTAAACACAAATACCCTAGCCTCTATGTCCGTAGGTGAACTAGTCTAGCCTATGGGCTCCTGGGGTATCAGGGAACCCACCGAAAAAACGGAGGAAGGGGAGACGTGTTTCAATCAACAAAACAAAAGTTTATGGTTATTACGCGGTTCCTAACCAATAAATCATAATTTTACGGCTCATTCCATGCCTACGAGCATCATCAGAAAGTAAATTGGATAAAAGGCTTCCATACCGGTATTTGTTTATTTTGACGCTGCAGTGTCTGCTGTTGTTCAGAGTGGCCGTGCCTGCTATTCACACGCTCATGCACGGGGTGGAAGATTCATCTACGGAAACCTCGCCACTTTGCTCTCTGTCAGAAGCCGCAACAAAGCAGGAAGAACCAAAGCAATCCTTACCGGTGACGCAGACCATCTTAGCCGATATGCTGCCAGCCCAAATGGAGGAGTATTCCTTTCTTGCTCCGGTAACCGCATCTCCACCATTACCTCTTCACAGCGGTGATACTTGGATAAATACTTCCTCGCCCATTTTCACACCTCCTCCGCAGGTTTAAGCAACCAGGTTTCTTTACGGCGTTTTAGTAGCAGGTACTTTTGTTCCCTTTGAAGGGAGCGACTTACTCCTGTGCTCTCTCCTGATTTCAGGCTGTTCAGAAACAATTTCAGACTCAGAGGCAACTACTGCTTGTCATGTAACGGAGCAGTCTGCTTCTCCCTCTCTGTTTTGTGCTTTTACCGGTTTAGGTACTGCCTGTTTGACGGGCCTGGCCTGGTGTAAGCATTGCTATTTCTTTCGCCCCTTTTACTTGCCATGAAGCAAACGCTTACGCTGATGCTCCCATCTTATGATTGTGCAACCCGGCTACCGGGAATGGGTTTCCGGTGGCTATGTCTTCTGTCAGCCTATCCTGCGAAAGTAAATATTTCCGCGCTGTCACTATGAGGAGACCCACACAATACCATCTCCTACCCCCGACGTGGATGGCTGCCTGCTTATTGGTAGCCATGCTCTGCGGACCGGTGCACGGCCTCGTAGTCAGGCACCACCACCATGCCCATGGTTCTGGTAAAGCTATTTCCGTCGCCCATGACCATTGCACGCTTTGCCTTTGCCAAACGGCCGGGGTAGTGCCGGTCCTGCAGTGGTCAGAACCTGAGCCGGAAGTCGCTCTTCCGCGGTGGCCGGTGCGCCAGATTTCCTCCCCGGAAACCATTACCGAGCCCTCGGTTTACCTAAGAGGCCCTCCATCGCTGTTTGATGAGAAATGAAACCACCGCTGATCCTTGATGATAGGTGCAGCCAAGCATCCGCCCTCGGGCAAATCCAAATTTTCAATCAAATAACCATGACCGTGAAAGCACTTCTAAAACAGTACTTACACCTGATGACCCTTGACAATTACTCTTATACCTTCCATTTAACTCCGTTATCCCCCATGAAGAATATTTTGCGCCACACCCTTCTATGTATACTTGCCATTGCCCTTTTCGCCTCCTGTGACAGCGACAAAGACGAACAAGATCCTCAACCCATTGTAGACGAGTCTATGAAGGAGTTTGAGTACGTGCGGGTGCTCACCGCCGATGGTACCTCTACCACCATCACCCAGGTAAAGCCCGCCGATGGCACCACGGTATCTCTGCAAGCCAAGTACCCCAACGCCAACCTATACCCCACGGCTACAGGGCGGTACGCGGCTATGCTGTTCGGTACCCAGAATCTGGTGGAGTTCTTTGACAGTGGCCTGGAATACCATGGCGACCACGTTGACGTGAAAGGCACTCCTAAGTTCGCCGCTATTTTTGGCGAGAGGATTAAACCATCGCACTTCAAATCGAAGGGCGATGAGTCCATTGTGTTCAATGATGGAGATGGCACCCTCTCGGTGGCCAGAGAAGCTGACTTCCATACCCCAGGCGCGAAGATGCGGGTGATCAATGCCGGTTTAGACCCGCACCACGGGGCCATGGTGAAGTTCAACAACGGTACCTACGGGGTTACTTTCGTGGACAAATCCTCCACGCTGGCCGGCCCGCACGGGGTGAAGATCATCGATGCCACGGGTGGAGAGGTTGTCGCTTCCACTTTCCCTACCAGCCGCATTCACGGCAATGCCACAGATGGAACCAACGCCGTTTTCGGGGCCGAGGGAGGTGCCTTGGTGGTGACCCAGGCCGGGCAGCAGCGGCTGATCCCTAATCCGGAAGGGTTTGGAGCGGTTCGGATCGGAACCATACTGTATGCCGAAAAAGCCAAGAAGTTCGTGGGCTATACCAATCTGAAAGGAGCCTACTTTGTTGACCTTACCGGCAACAGAATCACCCCGATTTTGGAGAGCACTACCATTATGCAGTGTAAAATAGACAAGGAAGGCCGAAACCTGCTGATCCTGCTCTTAGACGGCACCCTGAAGGTGTATGATTTGGCCACCGGAAACCTCAATAAAGAAGGATCGGTGATTCCGGCGACTGCCGCCGCTGAAACTTTGAAGCCGGTAATGGAGGCTACCCAGAGATTTGCCTATATCGCCATGCCGTCTCTGGGAGAGGTGCACCAGGTTTTGTTGACGGATTTTACCAAAATCACCAAAATCAAGGTTTCTTCCCAGCCTACCAAGCTCATCATCACCGGCTTTGAAACAAGCGAATCGCATTAAGTAAACACCTCTTCAGGGCCTCGATGAATTCTTCAGAATACTTCTGAGGGACGATGCAAACCATTCCAGCCATAGCCTTCGCAGTTGTAGGGCTATGGCTGAGAGGCTCTGTGCCTATTTGAGTAAGCGCACCTTCCGCCAAATCTCTGACTGGGTGTAGCGAAAGATGCCCATTGTACACTTTACCCTTTCTAGTAAAAACGATGAACGTGAAAGTATATCTACAGCAATACCTGTTCCTGCTTTTAGCCTTAAGCATATTTGCCTCCTGCGATGACGATGATGCCCCGGTGTTGCCGCAACCAACCATTGACAACATAGAAATTGGGTTGAACAACAACGAGATGGCCGTGGTGGGCCGGGATTTCCATTTCAATGCCAAGATCCAGGCCGGAAACAAAATTGAGAACGTGGTGGTGAAGATTCAGCAGCGAAGCGGGGAAACCTACGCCAAAGTCTGGAGCCATGAAGTCAACTGGACCGAATACAATGGGTCTGCCACCGCCACGGTGCACAAGCACTTTGACATTCCCGCCGATGCGCCCGAGGGGAAGTACGATTTCCTGATCACGGTGAATGACCAGAACGGCACCAAACTGGAGGTGAAGAAGAACCTTTCCCTCTATACCGCCGAAAACCTGCCGGTAGACCCCAAGCTGTCCATCTTCAATATTTTTGCCAAAGAGGCACCCTATTACCGAAACGGCAGGTTCGTAACGCCTGGTACCAGCTTGCAGAAAGGAGATCTCTTCAACTCCCAGGTGGCTATCTCTGGGGTAAAAGGCAGCGGCAAAATGTATCTGCTGCTCATCAACAAGAAAGCCAACCATCGGCCAGAATCCATTGAGAATATTGATTTCGGCAAAGCCATTGTCTATGATGTGTATGAACACAAAGACTGGGCAACGGTGGACCATTTCACCAACTCGGTTTTTGATGAGGCTAGCTATTCAATGGTGCGTGAATGGCCAAACCTGACCATCGGGGCCGCCACTGACAACAACACCCCGGCTGGCCCTATCACCGGATCCAAAGCCTGGGAGACGGGGGACTACTACTTTGGGGTGGTCTATAAAAATACCACCTACAACATGAGCTTCTTCCATTACATGGAAGTTCCGGTAAACGTCAATTAAGGCTGAATGGCCAGTGGCACCTAATTCTGAAATAAACTTATTGATTGGGAAAGGCCGCTTCGATTTTGGTTTGTTTTCATAAAAAGCCACGAATTCTTAACGGCTATCTGTGAGATAGCGGACAGGACTTTCACCCCAAGAGGGATAATCTAAGAACTTGGTTAAGTTCTTAGATTATCCCTCTTGCTTTAGGTACCTCAAATAAATTGAAGAAGGCAACGACTGGTTTCCAACCCCATTTCCGCCAATGGTTTCTGCTCAGTTTCTCAGAAAAGAGGCCTGAAACAGCCTTGCGCTATTCAGCTCAAGATAGGCAGCCTGACTTTGGAAAATGTCAGGCTTTGGGCTTCCGTTCCAGCTGCACTGCCAACGAGATTACGTAGTTTCGGCTGGGCTCCGGCAGGTTGAGGATGCGGTACCGGCTAAGATGGTTTAGGTATCTCTCATCCAAGAGGTTCTGAACCTGAAAGCTTAGTTGCCCCCATTTCTGTGTACCAAGGCTGATGCCCGTGGAAAGGTTTACCAAGGAATAACTGCCTGTTGCCGGTTCGTTGCGCTCTACCCGGTGCTGCGCCGCATAGTAGCCGTAGTTCAGCTTGAGGTAACCGTCGCTCAGGAAAGCCCCAACTGGAGGGAGGTTGTACTCAAGATCAGTCTGGAGGTTGAAGGGTGGGGTGAAGGGCAGGGGCAGTTGGGTCGTGCGGTTCTGGGCCCAGACGTATTCACCCGTCACTCCCAGGCTTAAAGCCGGTAGCAGGATGTATTTGGCAGTAGCCTCGGCTCCCGTGTGTATCGCCCGCGTTTGCCTGAACCGGTACAGCTGTCCCGCCTCCGCCACCGGGTAAAGCGTGCCCTCTACGTTCACCGTGGGAAAAATGCCCGATGGGCTCAAATAGATGTAGTTCTGGAACAGATTGAAAAAAGGCGTAACCGACAGTTGCAGGCGTTCGGTATCAAAGCTCACGGCCACGTCCAGCTGGTAACCCTGCTCGGGTCTCAAAGTCACATCGCCTTGCTCATACCGGAACGTGCCGTGGTGCATGCCGTTGGCGGTGAGCTCGGCGGGCGCGGGAATCCGGAACGTTTTGCCAAAATTGGCTTTAAATCCCAGCCGTTGGGTGGGGTTGTAGGCCATGCCCAGTGAGCCGCTCCAGCCCCAGAAACCCCGGTTCACGTTCGGGCTCTGCTGCAGGTCGGCAACATAACGGCCCTCGGAATAAAAGGCCCGTTGCTCCTGCTCGGCGGAAAGATGACCGTAGTCGGCGCGCAGCCCGCCGCTGGCAAACCATTTTTCGTGCAGTCGGTACTTACCTAGCGCAAAAACGCCCGCCTGGTGGCTTCGGAAGTGGGGAAGCAGAAACTCGAATCCGCTGTGGGTGTTTTTCTGCGCCTGCGCCTGCACCCCAAAGGTAGGCTCCAGTCTCCCGCTGAAATGCGGAAAGTAACGGATATTCGCGGTGGCGGTCTGTAGATCCAGGTGCGTGGCCAGGTGGTGGTTCCCTTCGGAAGGGGCACCGTGGGCGTGGGGCAGCGAGAGCTCTTTGCGGTTGTTCCGCTGGTAGCCCAGATCAGCCTCCAGCCAGTTCTTGCCTAACTGAAGGTTGCTGTTGGAAATGATCTTGAAGTGATTGATGTCCTGGCTGGGCAGGTCAATGTTGCGGCGGCTGCCATCAGGGGTAAGCATGTAGGATCTGGGGATGCCCATGGCCCCGCTGAAGATACCCACCTGCTGGTTGTAGTTGGACACCGTAAGGTGGAAGTAGCCCCAGTTCTTGTTCACGCCCACCGTGCCCGAAAAATGGTTTTCCCGCCCCGCGGTGTTCTTGAGCCGGTGGCCATGAATGGGCAGCACGAAGCGGTTGTAGGTGAAGGTCTCGGCGGGTACTTTGTAGTCGGCGTAGGTTAAGTGGGTGGCCCGGAAGCGATACGTGAGGCCGCGGCGATTCCCCGAGGTGGCCACCGTAGTGCCGTACGTGTCATTGTTGGAGCGGTAAATGCCCCGTACCGTAGCGGCATAGTGGCCCTCCTGCACCGCCACCGGATGCGAGATGCGCACCACGCCGCCCAAAGCATCGGACCCGTGCATGAGCGATGCCGAGCCTTTCACAATCTCCACCTGCTCCACGTTGAACTGGTCAATTTCCAGCCCGTGGTCAGAGCCCCATTGCTGCCCTTCCTGCTTGATGCCGCTGTCAGTGACCAGCACGCGGCTAAAGCCCAAGCCCCTGATGACGGGTTTGGAGATACCCACGCCCATGTTGATGGAACCCACGCCCGGCAGTTTCTCCAACGTATTCATGAGCGAGGCCCCGGCGTTCCGGTGGATGTAGGTTTCATCGGCGGTTTGGGTGAGCACCGCGCTTTCCTGCTGGTTCGGGAGCGTCCCGTGGCTTTGCACCACCACCTCCTGCAATTGCTGATTAGACGTCTGCAAGGTCACGGAAAGGTGGACAGGAGCCTCGGTTACCGTCACCATCTGCGTACGAGGGGCAAAGCCGATCATGGAGACGTGCAGCCGGTAATGCCCCGGCCGCAACTTCTGGAGGTGGAAATTGCCTAGCGCATCGGTCTGGGTGCCTTGCAAAGTCTCCTGCAAATGCACTGAAGCGCCCACCACCGGCTGCCCTTGCCCATCCTGCACCTGCCCGCTTATAGACTGCCGTTGCTGCGCCTCCGCCCTGGAAGGGTGCAACGCCAGCCAGCACAGCACGAACAGAAGGGCCAGAAGCGTGGTAATTCTTCTAAGGCTTGGATTTTGAGTAAGAAAGGATTTCATGTAAAGTGTTCAGCTTCGTTGGTGCGTTTTGAATCTGTTTTCAGGAAACAACCCCTAAACCTGATTGTAAGAATCGCCTGACCTTTATTAGGCCTTCGCCGACGCGAGCTTCCAGATAGTGCCCGCAGGCTGCTTTGGGTCTATTTTCTGGAAAACAATCCCGTAGCAGTAAGGAACCTGAAAGCGGCTATGGCTCCACAATCACTTTCAGTTGTTTGTTCACCGAGTTATTCCTGCCGTCAAAAACCTCCACCAGGAAGTTGTATTCGCCGGTAGGCATGTAGGAGGCGAAGGTGAAGGGAACGCTGAAATCAGCTTGGGTCCCCGTGGAGGCGGGAAAGAATTCCTGGACCACGGTGAAGGGGGTGTTGGCAGGGTCCGTGTAGCTGATTTCCACCTTTCCCTCGGCTAAGGAATAATTGTCGGTGGCGGTGCCGGTAAAACTGAGGGTGCTGCCCCGTTTAAGGGTGGTAGCAGCAGCCGTTGGGCTGGTGAGGGTCATCTGCGGCGCGGTATTGTCGGTGGGGTCGGTAACCTGGATGCTGTAGACGAGCGGGGTGGCCTCGGTACCGGCTTTGTCGGTGGCGTACAGGAGGAGGTGGTAGTTACCGGGCGTGGCGTCGGACGGGACCTCCAGCTCTTCGATGGCTTTGAAATCTTTGCCAGTGGCTTCTTTGATGCGCACCATAAACCAGGGTGTGCCCCGGCGCAGGCCGCTCCTGTGGCCGTGGCAGTCAAAGTTGTTGTGCACGTCAATCTTGTACTGCGAAAGATTCACATCATCGGTTAACTGAAGGTGCAGCGTCAGTTTGCCCCCGGTGCTCACCGGAAAGACGTGGGTTTCTGCCTGGCTGCACACGGTGCCTTTGCCGTAGTTGGGGCTGCTTTGCAGCAGGGAAATGACCGGATTTTCGGTATCGGGTTTTTCCTGTTCGGTGTCCTCATCGCCGCAGGCGGAGAAAAAGAGAGCGAATAGGAGGGAGAGGGGGAGTAGTTTTTTCATTTGATGATAAGTTTAGTGGCTAGGGAGATGGCATCGGCTTGCAGGAGAAAGAGGTAGGTGCCTGCTGGCAAAGCAGCGGCGGAAAGCGAACAGGTGTGCTTGCCCGGGGCTTGGCGCCCCACTGGTTTGGTGAGCAGGGGATGGCCGTTCAAGTCAAGTAAACTGATCGTGACGGTGGAGGAACTGGCCAGGACGTACCGGATCTCGACTTCCTGCCCGCTCTGGATAGGATTGGGCACGGGTGGGTACAAGGTGAGCTGCTCCTTCTGGATGTACCCCTCCTTCAGGCCGGTAACGGTCACTTCCACAATGGGGAACAATGCGAAGTGCGTGGCGATGTTGGTGAAGTTCTGGGTTCTGAAGTCCACCCATTTCTCGTAGGCATGCTCATGGGCCTGCACGGCGTTCCGCCCGAAGTTCCCGAAATCTGCCGTGGGGCGGCTGCCGTTAATGCCGCTGTAAAGCCCGATGGTATCGCCTTCGTAGCCGCCGTGGGCGTAATCGTGCAGGTCAAAGGTCACGAAGAACGAGTCAGCCACGGCAATGGGCGCGTCGAAGGTGGTGGTCATGGCGGAGCCGTTGAGCCGCAGATCGGCGTAGCGCACGTCTTTGCTGCCCAGGCGCTCGGCGGGCAGTTTGTTGGTACCCACACTGTACACCCTGAACGAAGCCAGGTTGTTCCCGTTGGTATAGCGCCCGCCGTGGTGACTCACCACGCCCACTACTTTGGCGTTGCCGCTCACGTAGTATTTCTCGGCATACTGCTGGTTGAAGCGGTAGTTCTGGCCCAGCCAATAGCCCCAGGTGCCGGAGTTGGTGTATTTGCGGAGCTCCTGGGGGTGTTGGGGAAACAAGTTCCGGAGGGTGCGGGTAGTCTGGGCAAGTGCGATGGTGGGGACCAGTAAGAGGAGTGCTGGCAAAAGCCACCAGAAATAATATTTCTTCATGGGCTGAGAATGAAAAGGTTCCCCGCTGTTTGGCAGCGGGGAATAAGGTGGAAACATACAATCTATTGAATCAACAGGCGGCTTGCCATGCGGTGGTCACCGGCCTGCACGAGCAGAATGTATAGGCCCTGAGCACTGGTCGGAAGCTGCAGCTCGGTGGCGTGTTCACCGGTGTTCTTGCGGCCAAGAGAGCGCTGCAGCACAGTTCTGCCGTTCAAATCCACCAGGCGCACCTCCACCTCCGCGGTGGCCGCCAGCCCGAATTTCACCTGCACTTTGCCTTGGGCGGGATTAGGAAATGGAGCATACAGTTTCAGAGTGCCGTTGCTTGCAAACTGCTCCTTCAAACCGGTCACGTTCTGGAACTGCACGATGGGGAACATCCCCAAGTACCCATTGTAGTTTTGCTCCGCACGGAAGTCTTTCCAGATGCGACCAGAATGGCTGTGCAATCTAACGGCGTTCCTGGTTACTCCTTGGTCACTGGCGGGACGTGAATTGTTGGAGGTATGTAACAAGGCAAGATTATCTCCCTCAAAGCCGCCGTGGGCGTAGTCTGTGAAGTTGAGAGACAGATAAAAGGCATTTTCCACTGGCACCGGGGCATTGAACGTGGTGGTCATGGCCGTTTGGTCCAGCTTCATGTCTTTGAACCACACGTCTTTGCGGCCCAGTTTACGATTTGGGAGGTTATTGGCGTCTAGGTCAAACACGTTGAACTCGGCCACATTTTCCGATTCAGCGGACACCACTCCGGTATGGTAGCTCACCACGCCCACTACCGCCGCCTTGCCCGAGACCTCAAACCTCTCGGCGAACTCCTCGATGTAGCTGTTCCCCATGCCGGTGAAGTGGTAATCGGTCTCCCACCACTCTCTAGCTTCCACCACTGAATCTTTCAGGGCTATAGTAGAAGCGAAGTTGCGGAGGGTGTGTTCTTGGGGCTGTAGGGTAAGGGTGGCAGGGGCAGGGCTCTGGTCATCGGTACCCGTGGCATGGTCCGTGAACCGGTAAACAGCACCGTTCTGGCCAACGGCCCAACCATGGTTCAGATCCGTGAAAGAATGCGCGAAGGTACGGTTGTCTAACTCTGTCTCGGCCCAGGTGTGGCCGCCGTCGGTGGTGGAGAGAATGGTGCCGTGGCTGTCTCTGCGGCCGGTTACCCAACCCCGGTGGGCACTAGTGAAATGCACGTCAAAGAAGTGCGATACAAAGGCGGGCGGGATGGTTTGCGGCACCCAGGTCTGGCCTCCGTCTATGGTCTTCAGCACATAGTCATGGTCGCCCACGGCCCACCCGTGATGGGCATCGGTAAAGTGCACGGCATTCAGGGTACGGAGCGTGCCGCTGGTTTGTCTGGTCCAGGTCTGGCCTCCGTCCGTGGATTTGGCAATCACGCCGTTTCGGCCCACCGCCCAACCGGTGTTCTCCTCCAAAAAGTAAACACCGGTATACTCCATGCCCTTCACCCCGAAGAACTCTGAATGGGCCTGCCAAGCGGTTCCGTCATAGCGCAGAATAGTACCGGAGCTACCCACCGCCCAGCCTTTGGGCGGTGCGTTGGTGCCCTCCGCCCGCTTCAGGAAAAACACATGGTTAAGACCGTAGTCATGCCCCAGGGGATGGGCCGGAAGGGTTTGTGCCTGCCAGTTCTGACCGCCGTCCGACGTGGCTAGAAGAGCGACGGGGTTGGAGGCCACTACCCAGCCGTGCTGGTCATCGGCGAACGCGATTTTAGAGAAAGAGGCTTTGTCCAAAGGGGCGGGGCGGGGCACATTTTCCCAAGCCTGGCCTCCGTCCCTGGTACGGATGAGGGTTCCGGCATCACCTACGGCCCAACCTTGGGTGGTGTTCAGGAACGTGACGTCTGATAAATCATGGTAAACAAAAGCCTCCCTTTTGCTTTGCCAGGTCTCCCCGGCGTCTGTGCTCACATACACGGTGTTGGGCGTCATTATCGACAAGGCAATGACCGTTCGGCCATCGGCGGAGACGTCGAGGTATTGGAGATACTGACCAGGCTGGTCCAGCACTTTGACCCAAGACCGGCCGCCGTCAGTGGTTCTGTAAATGTAATGCTGTGTGTCTACCAGAAACCCAACGGTAGTGCTCTGAAAACGAAACTGCGAAAAACTTAGGCTGGGGTTCCCGATTACATTCTCCGGTAGGGCTGTGGCAGCCCAGGTTTGGCCGCCATTGGAGGTGTGCAGGATACTCTTGTTATGATGGTCCAGCACCCAACCGGTCTGCGCGTCAATGAAGCTGACGTGGTAGAAACCATACTCTCCCGAGGCATGCGTGGGATACGTCAGGTTTTGCCAGGTGCGCCCCCCGTCTACCGTTTTCATGATGGAATTTCCCCCTACCATGTACCCGGTTTGCCCCATCATCACAATGTTGCTGACCAACATGTCTTCGGGGAAATCGGCCTCGGCCCAGGTTTGGCCTTGGTTTTGGGTGTGGTACAGCTTTGAACCACCACTCTCCTCATCATACATCATGACCAAACCAGATTGCTCGCTTATGATGCGCAAAAGCTGAGGATAGCCTCTCAGCGAAGAGGGCAAGGGCGTCCAGGTTTGGCCCCCATCCTGGGTCTGGTGCAGTTGACCTGCTTCATTGACTGTCCAACCGCTGGTGGCGTTGAGAAAATGGGTAAGGGTGAAATCTACTTCAGCGGGAGCCGTTGCGTTCTGCCAAGTCTGCCCCGAGTTAGTAGAGTACAGCCCTATTTTGGGGTATCCCGTTACAAACAGGTTTTGGGCCGAAGGTGCGAATACATTGGTGTACTGGTCAGGCTCCCGGCCCCGCTGGTGTTGCCAGGTCTGGGCTTGGCTTAGAAAAGGGAAGAGGATGAACAGAGATAGCACCAGAGAGAAAATGTATTTGGGTATTAATGGTCTCATCGGAAGGATCTATAGGTAGAAATGAATTATTTTTTTCAGAAGAATAGGAGAGCCTTATGTCCTCTTAAAGGGCGTAAGTAGCAAGCACAGGGCTTCTGCCGTGTGGCTGCATTCCATAGCTGGGCTAGGATCGAATTGAATCCCAAGGATCAGCCTGCTGGCAACAATAGACCACAAGAGTACCCCGGATGGGATCCTACAGGCAAAGGTCCAAACGAACAGGGGCTATCTGTATCAGGGCTTGTTTCCTAAAAACCAGGCCCTAAACAGACAGGGACTTCAAAGGCAGGGGCAAAAAGGGCGTTCTTCTTAGGTTCCGGACCTGATAGCGGTGCGCTTGTTGTGCCAGTTCAACGGATGGCAAACCTGTTCAACATGCCAACCTTGAGCCTAGGGCAGCAGAAATCCAAGTAGTACCTTGTTGGCACAAGCGTTCGGCCAAAGCGCACTTCCTGCGAAAGCAAGCCGCCCAACAGCACGCAAGCCTAGGCACAGCGGTCACGCAGGTTTTGTGGAATCAGGAAAAATAAAAGAGGCCTGGTTAGGCGGAGGGGGGCCCTCGGAGGGCAATGTTGTTGGGGAACGTGAATTGCCAGGCGAAACCTTCCTGCACCGCATACCCGTCTACAAACGCCACATCCGGAAAGGTGAAGGTTTGGAATTCGGGAGATGTGAAATGGTGGTTGAAGTATTGGTCTGTCTGGCAGTGCGTGTGCTTGGTGTCAAGGATAGAACCGTCTTCAGTTTTAACGGATCCTCCACTAGAAGGGGTTTTGTGCTCTGTATGTTCGTGGGCGTGCAAAGCCAACACTGCATTTTCGGGGGTCATTATCCGCAGAAAAAGCAGCAACAGAAAGGGGGCGATATAGGGACTGAATAAACGCACGCAGCTTATATACTGGGTAAATATAGTTGGCTTACTTTAGAATCAGGCTATTTTTATAAACATTTTAACTTTTAACAGGGGAAAGGCCTGCTTCGGCCTTTCATGTCACTTGTGATGCAGCCTTGAACCGGAGAGCACCGAGGCTCTTCCTGGACGGCCTCAGCGTGGCCTCCGTTTCGGTGATCGCTGTGGTGGGCGTCCACCTGTTCACCGAATCCGTCCGGCAGTGGTAGGGGCGGTAGTCTTGGCGGTATGCCTGGCCTTGACACTTCTTTGGGAAAGGCTCAGCACCGGCGTCATCTTTCTAGTGGGTAGTGTGGGGGCTCTTACTCAGAGCATGCCACAGGTCTAACTATGGAAAAACCTTATGGCGCCCTATGCAGCACAGGATCGCGGGCAAGAACCGCCGTCAAACGGGGATCATAGCGTCCCGGAGAGCACACCTGCCAATTCCCTTTGGAGGTCCTCGCCTCTGTTGGCATTGTACCAATTCTGGATCTCTACTTTCACCTTCTCAAAGGGGGCCTTCTCTCTCTGCAGTTCGGCATACACCCGCTGGCAGTTGGCAGGGCGCGGCCCCCACGTCCCCAGGTCATTGCCCTCCCGATCCCGGATGACCACTTTCGGGATCGATCTGGTGCCGTTGGTGAGGTACTGCTCGATCCTGAAGGGAGCCATGTCCCTTAGCTCGTAGGAGATGGATATTAGCGGGTTCTCCCGCGCTGCCATCTCGAGGAAGGGCAGGTTGTGGGCCGCGTCGCCGCACCAGGGCTCGGTGATCACGATCCAGTCTTGGGGCCGGTCAATCCTAGCGACAACCTCCAAAAACTCCTTCGATAGTTCCCCGGTCTTGAACCAACGGTTCATGCGTGACCAGTTCAGTTTTGTGTAGGCCAGATAGTCCGGGTTGTCATAGGGGGGCTGCTGCTCTGCGGCGGCCCTCTCCATTATATCCTTGAAGTAGGCGCTGTATTCCTGATAGTTCATCGTCTGCTTTATTGAAGTTGTTGGGTTGTGCAAGCTTGATTTTGATTACTTAACGAACAGAGTACCCGCAACCTCCCAGTACGGACCGGTGGAGTGGGACTTGGTCTCAGGCGCTGTCAAGCCCGGCACTAGCAATACTGCTATGCGTGATCTCTCCACTGGGTTTTCCAACTCGCTTTATGTTTGGTCTATGGTGCAATCTAGGGTATCCTCCATGTCCGATCGGTATCCGTTTCCCTGAGGAAAGCGCGTTCCCAAGGGAAACCAATCACTCGCCTGTTGCCAGTGTGATAAGACAAGTTATAGAGAAGAAGGTGAAAAAGGAACCGCTAATGAACGGAAACATGGTCTATGAGGAGAGAATGCCCGCTATATAGGACATCATAGAGCCGCTCTGCGGGAAATTGAAGTTACGTATACTTGGCTCCTTGCTGTAAGGCGAGAGACTCTGCTTCATGGCCTTGCTTAGGGAACTTGACGGGATCGGGGTCAAGATGCTCTTCAAGGGACTGAAGAACCTAAAGTTGTTGGTTTAAGGAATACTCGGTTCCTTTTATGGGGTGCTTCCCACCCTTCAGAAGGATGCTGTCTCCTATATGGAAGTCAGTCACATAAAGCCTGTCATTACCTTTCGGGATAAGGTATTTTTCCTGCAGGATGACAAACCTGAACCTTGCCGGGCACGAGGAATGGAGGACGCCTAAGCAAAAAGGAGCCACCTGGTTGCCGGGAAAGCGAAAGGGAGGCTATTTACTGCCCCCCCTTCCTAAGACTACTGGAAATAACTTTTGATAAAGGATGTATACGGGGAAAGGTTGTTTGTTGAAAACTCACTTGCCGAACCTTAAATTCACCCGTTCCTGGCCCTGGAAATACTCTGTAGTTTACTGGGGGTTAAACGTAAATAAATCTCTTTGTCAAAAATTGATTCAACATTCATAGCCGTAATGCAGTTTCTCTATAATAATTGCTGAAAATCTATTTTGCTACTCCTAACTTCTTCAAGGCATCTTTTATAATTGAGCAGTTATCCATCCTTGATTTAAGCGGGGAACTAGCCAAAAGCATCACAGACAAAGCAATTGATAGAAGAAATGTGACACATACAGCAGAAGATTTTCTTGCGATTAATGAACTTGGGATACAGGCTACTGGAATAGCCAATAACGCCAAGAAGTAAAAAAAGCCTCGGTCAACGCCGGGGCTGTTCATGGGCAAAAGAAAACTCAGAGGTATTTAGTAATTTTTTGTTGTTTGCTTGATGGTTGCTTTACGAAAACCAGATGCTTACTTTCTGTGAGCCTTATGTTTGGCATATGAAAGGTTTATCCAACATAAACCATGAAATACCAATCTCATTTCTATAACATGTTAATAATAAGCATAATAACAACAATAACAACAACAAACTCTTCAGCTCAAGCCATTGATTTTCATTTATTTATGTGAGAATCCTTGCAACTTTCTTTGCTATTATCCAGTTTTGCACAAGATAAGAGTATCAATAACAGTAGTCACATTTTTAATAAGAAGGGTGTGAATATGGGAAGTGGTAATCTTAATTTCAATTTATGGGCAATATCAAAGCAACAACTAAGGTTAAGCCTTGCGGAGACAAGGTAGAGGTCGCTTCGGCGGTCCATAAGAACTTAGACACTTTCGCATCTGCTTTTAAAATCCTTACCAAAAAAGAGGTAGAGGCAAAGAGATGCAATGTCTATTCTTATGCTGTTTAATTTGTGATAGATACCGGGTTAGAGGGTAAGAACGAATACAGCGGGTACCAATATAAGTTTGTTGGCAAAATCCCCGGATATTCCGAATTTAACCAATGCAATTTCATACACCGCTTTTCCTTTCGGTATAAGAATACCAGAGGAACAAAGCGGTGTATTTTTGTTGATGTAGAAGAGTACGATCACCAGGTATTCATTGTGAAGTTCTACCTGAAGCACCTGAAGAATTCACCTAAACGGTTTTCAGCAACAACACAAGATAGGCTTTGCGGAAGGGTACTTGCAACATGCGCTAAAATAATGCTGTTCCATTTTGCCAAAGTAAATCCATATGCCTCCTTTGGGTTTATCGGGGCAAATGGTGAAGGGGAGGACAAACATAACACCATTAGATTTAGAGTGTACTCTCCGTTAGCAGTACGCCTCTTCAATCCGAACAACTATATTCATGCCATCAAAGAGGAGATAAGCGCTTATATAATTCTGAGCAGGGCCAATCCAGATCCTCTGTTAGCTGAGAATGTGTACCGTATGTTTAAAAAGCATTATGAAGGATTAGCATAACGCCGGGGCTTTTCTCTTACAAAGGGGACTTCCGTTGTATTCCGCCCTTAACACCCCCACTGATTGGTGACGTACTCCGGATCTTCTCGCCTCTTGGCTTTTAGGGGACCCAGCCGTTCGATGGGCAGCTGCCTAGTATGAGTATCTCCAACGCCACCAGGATCCATGTATCCGCTTCGGGTATCACCAACGACAACGCGAGGCTTTACGCCGGTTACCGGCTGAGGTACGTCATCATCAGGAACCGCTACCAGCCCAACGAGACCAGGCAGGAGCGCATGGTCCGACCTCCACTACTACCGGCTTTACCCCTTCAAGTCGCTTCCCACCCTTTCCCTGGATGCATGGGGATACTTCGGGTTCATCACCCGGTAACAGGGCAATTACCTGTCCGGCCCGGCGAGGATCACCAGTCCATTTGGCAATCTTGGGTAAACCGTTAACTTAGTGGAGTCCTGGAACGGCAGCGGGCACAGTACCTGGGTCCGACGGAAAAGGTCGTGGGCAACCGGCCCTAATGCCGAACGTCGTACCCACAGTTGTTTGGCTGCATCCAAAAAGTACAGAAGGTGAGAAAATTGATCCCGTTATTTCTATTGATCAGCCAGGTAGGCTTGGGCCAGATGAGAACCTTTAGCGGGAAGCCGATTGGGGCGGCTGAGTTTGAGAAGAGAATCAGAAAAGCCATGGATTCGCTCCAGGTGCCGGGGATGTCCATCGCGGTGATCAACGGGGGGAAGGTCGTCTATGCCAGGGGATTCGGGTTCTCCAACACCGAATCAAAGAAAGAGGTGACCGCCTCGACGGTATTCGAAGCAGCCTCCCTGTCCAAACCGGTTTTCGCCTTTTTTGCCCTAAAACTGGCCAAAGAGGGGAGATTGGACATCGACAAACCCCTGGTGGACTACCTGGCTGCCGACAACATCGACGATGAGCGGTACAGGCGGATCACGGCGAGGATGGTCCTGGGCCACACCACGGGGTTGCCCAACTGGGGCGACGGTGAGAAACTGCGGCTGCTTTCGGAACCGGGGGAACGGTTCTCCTATTCCGGGGAGGCCTACGTGTACCTGGCCAGAGTCCTGGCGAAGTTATGCGGTACTTCCCTGAAGGGCCTGGAGGGCATTTTCCAAAGAGAGGTCGCAGAGGACCTGAAGCCGAATGGACTCCACTTCGTGCTGACTGAAGGTATCAGGCAAAACCTGGCGGGCGGTTACCAAAAGGGGCAGCCGGTGAGTGACGAGCGGGACAGGACCGTCTTTGATCCCGCCGGCGGGCTGTACTCGAACGTCCCAAGCTACGCGGCTTTTCTGGTCGGGTTGATGCAGCAGCAGAAACGGTATAGGGAGATGTTTGTACCCTTCGTCTCCCTGGAGGAAAGCAGCCCCATAAGGGAGTATTTCGGGGTGGAATCCTGGACTCTTGGCTTAGCCGTTGTGAAGATTGGGGGGAAGGAGAACTTCTGGCACGGGGGGAATAACCTGGGCTACACCTCTTCCTTCATGGTCAACCCCGCAAAGAGGTTCGGGTATGTCTATTTCACGAACGAGGACCAATGCAACGGGATGAAGAAAGTGGTGGAGAGTATCCTTTGGGACTGATGCAATACCACGGCATTGGGCCATGGGAAGACAACGGGGCTGGGTTCAAAATTCTGGACCACCTGCCGGAACAGGGGATAGATCCCGGTGCCCTTCACCCAAGCGCTGGTAGGGCACCGGGATCTATCCCCCATCGCCAGCCCGTTTGACGATCTGTGGGCAATGGTTAACCTGGGCAGGAGGTATGGTTCTCCTTCCGGCTTTACTGCATGCGCCCCCTCACGTGGGTGCAAATGGCCTATTGAAGCGCCCTTAATTGACGGGGTAGTATGTGAGGAATGCCTCCTGAGCAGCCCTGTTCCTGATGCTTATGTCTTTAAAGCGGTGGTAATGTTCACACAGGAATAACACCCTTTACCGAAACCGAGAGATGCCATTGCTACCGCTTTTATAAGGGATAAGCAATTACGCCGGAAGGGGAATCTCTTTTATTTTCTGCTTGTGCATACGTCCCCATTCCACCAGCGCCTCCAGTACCTTTTTGAGGGTCAGACTGTATTCAGTGGCTTCATATTCTACCACCACGGGGGTTGCCGTTGCGTAGACGTTTCTTTTCACGAAGCCATTAAGCTCCAGCTCCTTCAGCTCATGCGAAAGCACCCTGGGGGAAATGTTCTTGAGCGCCCGTTGAAGTTCATTGAAGCGTTTGCTTCCCCCCTCTATCAGCACCAAGGTGATCCTGAGCTTCCATTTGCCCCCTATCACATACAGGGCATCCTCGATAGCGGGCAGGCTTTCACAACACCCTCCGCTTTCCGATTGATCTGCTTCTTCTGTTTTCATTACGGTTCAGGGTTATATAGTAACCAATAGGTTACTACTATCCTTTTACATAGTCCTAACTTTTGTATAGTGAAGGTAGGTAATTTTGACCTGAAAAACAGAATGAATCATGAAAAACAAAATCCTATCGGCGCTCACCCTTCTGTTCGGCCTGATGATGGTCAGCTTCGGGCTGAACAAATTCTTCCACTACATGCCCATGCCGGAACCCTCCCCGGAAATGATGCCCATTATAATGGCCCTTGTAGCCACCGGGTGGATTCTTCCCCTCGTGGCTGTCGCTGAGATAGTGGGGGGTGTCCTCATCGCCATTCCCAGGTACAGGGCCCTGGGTGCCCTTATCATATTCCCGGTAATGGTCGGCATTGTCGTGCATCACCTTGCACATGACATAGCGGGCATTGGCATGAGCCTGGCTCTTTTCGCCATAAACGTTTGGGTCATTTTTGAGAACAGGGAGAAGTACCTGCCCATGGTAGGCCCCACGCCAATCCACAACCAGGGAGCTTAGTGTAGGCTTAATGCGCCCTTTTAAAGGCTAAAACGCTGGTAACAGGCGTAGAGGAGCGCAAAGAAATCCAATAGACTTTCCAATCAAACAAATAAAAGAATATGGTAAAAATCGCAATCATAACCGGAAGCACCCGGCCGGGCCGGGTGAATGAGCAAGTCGCCAAATGGGTAGTGGAAGAGGCGAAAGAGCGGCAGGATGCGGACTATGAACTGGTGGATATAGCTGACTATCTCCTTCCGCTTTTCGATGAACCACTATCCCCCCTCTGGAAGAACTATGCCCATGAGCATACCAAAAGGTGGTCAGAAAAAATCGGATCCTTTGACGGGTATGTATTCGTCACGCCGGAGTATAACCACAGCACGTCCGGCGCACTCAAGAATGCCATAGATTACCTGTACCATGAGTGGGGGAACAAGGCCGCCGGCTTTGTGAGCTACGGCGGGTCGGCCAACGGGACAAGGGCAGTGGAACACCTGAGGTTGATTATGGGGGAGCTGTTGGTGGCCGATGTTCGGGCTCAGGTGGCCTTGTCTCTGTTCACTGATTTTGAGAACTATACCGTATTCAAATCCACTGCTGAACACCAAAAGCAGCTTAACCTTATGCTTGACCAGGTGACCGCTTGGTCTGCCGCCTTACAACCGGTGCGGGCAGCCCAGGTTTATGAAGCTGTTTAGCTTATTTGACTTGTTTTGGCACATGTCCTGAAATTTCCTGTTTAGCGGCTGTTCTCAGGAAAGTAGCCGCTAATCGGGAATCCAGAGTACCCGAAGCGAGTAGAATTGGATAACGCTGGACAGCTTCTAAAAGACAGATTCGGATGTATGATAAGGACTGACGTTGCATCAACCACGTCAGCCCTTGTTTGCCTATCATTTTCTTGAAGTACCTTTTTCAGCCTGTTATTTTCAATGACTGAATCAGTTCCTCTTCTAATACAAGATGATAACTCAACACAGCCGGGCTGCCGGGAAATGAACCTGATACCTCCGCTTTTAATTCACTTTGTGCTTCGGATTCCTTGAATTCAATCGGCTTCATAACCGATTTGTAATTCTCGTTTGCGGCTTCTATCCACTGCTGGATTTCGGCTTTCCCATGGTAGGTTTTTCCCTCGTCTATCACCATGGCTTCTTCAGTGAAACAGTTGGCGTAAGCAGCACTGTCGTGCGTATTCTGCGCCTTTACTAAATCTGACACAACATTCGGTAAGTCCATATTTTCTTGTTTTATGGTTGTTAAATGGTTGGTATTGTCCCTCCGTCGATGACGTATTCCGTCCCGGTGAGGTAATTGGCCCTTGGGGAAACCAGAAAGCCAACCAGCTCGGCCACCTCCTCGGGCTTGGCCGGCCTCCCGATCGGGATCCCGCCTAAGGACTCCAAAACATTCTCCGTGGCCTGCTCCACTGTGCTGTTTGAACTTTGGGCAATCCGTTCCATCATTTTTGCAGCGGCTGAAGTCATAATCCAGCCTGGTGAGACGGACAGGACCCGCACCCCCTTGGGCGCCACCTCGTTGGACAGGCCTTTGCTGTAATTGGCAAGTCCGGCCTTCGCGGCGGCATAAGGCAAGGTGGAGTCATACAGCGGCAGTTTGCCCTGGATGGAGGTGATGTGGATAATGACACCGCTTCCCCGGTCTATCATCCGGGGCAAGAACCCTCTGTCCAAGCGAACAGGGGCCAGCAGGTTGGTCTGGATGGACTTTTCCCAGTCCCCGTCCGTCAGCACGGCAAACCCGCCGCCCGGGGTCTCCGACCCTCCCAGGTTGTTTACCAGAATATCCAGATTGCCGTATTGTGAGAAGACCTCTTGGACTACTTTTCGGGTGCCCTCCGGCGTGCTTAGGTCAGCCGAGTTGAAATGGAGGTCCTCATTCGGGGCTTCGGGTTGGTTCCTTGCGGTGACGATGACCGTTGCCCCGGCCTGGAGCAGGCGCTCGGCGATGGCTTTCCCGGTTCCTTTGGTGCCGCCGGTCACCAGGGCGACCTTGCCTGACAACTCGTTGTTGAAATCAAAGTGCTGTTCCATACCTTTCTTTTTTGATGCAAAAATGGGAGGTATGTATAGCCACATCAAGTACGGAAAAACGAATCATATAGGGATAAATTTATCCCCTATTGCACCTTTTCAAACAATGGGATAACATTACAATATGTACCAAAGGAAAATACCGCCAAGCCTGAACTGTGGCCTTGACCTGATCGGCGAGGTGCTCTACGGTAAATGGAAAATCCGTCTGCTGTGGTTTATCAACGAGGGGAACAGACGCCCCAGCGAATTGCAGCGGAAGATACCGGACGCCTCCCGTCGGGTCCTGAACATGCAGCTGAAAGAGCTGGAGGAGCACGGGTTGGTCTCAAAGGTTATCCACCCGGTTGTTCCGCCGAAGGTGGAGTACAGCCTGACTGACTTTGGGGAATCCCTGATCCCCGTCTTATCAGCCCTTGGGAATTGGGGCGATGAACACCAGGAACGTTTGCGGTCTGTTATTCTGAAGTGATTGGAAAACACCTACCTTGTATAACTGCCTTCCTGCAAGGTATCCCAAAGAATCACGGTTTCAATCCGTTTAGGAAAGTACTTGGCAGCTTATTACATATCGGTTTTCCGAATCTGTTGATAGCCGCCTCCATGGGATTGCCTTACTGTAACCCACCGCCCTACTGCCCGTGATTAAGAAAGTTTTGTATCAGTATCTATCTACATCAAAGGCTATGCTCCGGATATGTTTCGTTTGCGCCCTTCATTTCATCTTTTCTATCAGCCTTTGCGCGCAGGCACCCACGCAGCAGTCCCATCCCAACCCACGAGATAGGGTCTATGCGGCACCGGAAAGTGTTTTCAGGATGTTCAGGGAAGCCGGAATGGATCCATCGGACCATGCGTTAACGGCGGGTGAGAAAGCCAAGGTAGAGAAAGCCTTCGCTGCTTTGCCTCCCCTGCACCAGAGGATCCTCAAAGGGCATCTACATAGCATCAGCTTCATGGATAACATGCCCAACACGGCGCTCACCTCGCCCGTGAAAACCCCGGATTCCACTAAGATGTACAACATTACCTTTCGGGCGGGAATACTCCATGAGACCGTTTCGGAGTGGGCTACCCAGAAAGAATCAACCTGTTTCGACCGATCAGAAAACCAGGGCTATGAAATCAAGGTGGAGGCAGGCGGATTGGACGCCTTTCTGTTTGTCTTGCTGCACGAGGCGACGCACGTGGTGGACGCGGTTCTGGAAATCACCCCGCACCCCGAGCAGAGAGAAGCTTTGGTGAAACCGACCCCGTTCACGAAGAATGTCTGGCACAAAATGAACGTGCCAACGCCCAATTCCACCGATTCACTGCTGGAGAAAACCCGGTTCCGCAATGGCAACAGGCTATCCATAACCTTAGCGCCTGAGGTTTACAGAAAGCTAAGTAAAAAGCCATTCCCCTCTTTATACGGAATGGCTAGCTGGTTTGAGGACCTCGCGGAACTTGAGAGCATCTATCATCTGACCAGGAAGATGGATCAACCTTTTCGCGTAATAGTCCGAAAGGACGATGATGAGCTATTCCGGTTTGAGCCAATGAAGAATAAACAGGTGAAAAAGCGATTCCGCTACTTAAAGCTTTTCTATTCGGCATGATCTTACTAGGATCTTATAACAAGATCCGGTGATTGCGGATCATCTCCAGCAGTGGCTTCAATCCCAAGTGAATCCGCCCCACCGGCGGTAGAGGATGCTCAAGATCGTCTTCGACCGGATAGAGGGCCTGCGCCCCTGGGGCAGGCTGCTCGGGGACCAGATCCCGGGCTCCTACCCCGGGCAGGTCTCCCTCAGGCCCCAGGCTGCGGAGGGCAAAGCATAGGGCGGCGTTTGGGAAGGGAAGGGCTTTCCTCCTCTGACGAAAATAGGGCTCCTTGGCAGGGAGGCCGCCATATTGGTCCCCGATATCCATTCATATGAAGAGAGGACATCTGCTCTACAGAGCATCCCCTACAGGGTAAGGATTTTACCTCGGCTAGAAGATCCCTCCTCGGATAGGTGCCCTCCGGCCCTTTCACCTGCGGACCGTGTCCCACTTTCCTTCTCCCCGATGTACCGTCCAGTCCCATTTGGTATTCATTGCCCTGGACCAGCAGCATACATATATCCCTGCACCGGGTTTTTCCAACCCTTGAATGCTCCATTGCACTTCCGAGGGTCCGGGCTGCCCTGTCCCTACGACAACCGGAGAGGGATAGCCCTAGCCCTCGGCCCCCTTTGCCACTAATCCGCCGCCCCGTCTGGCTTCGGGTATGCTTCTGCCAAGGCTGGCCAACCGGAAAATTGTTTCTTTTAGCTGGGAAGCAGTAGGTAAAAATAGAATGGTTGAATCTCGTC
Source organism: Sabulibacter ruber (assembly GCF_017355955.1). GTDB lineage: Bacteria > Bacteroidota > Bacteroidia > Cytophagales > Hymenobacteraceae > Nibribacter > Nibribacter ruber_A. The sequence goes on from NZ_JAFFID010000006.1 coordinate 160,991, forward strand.
CCGGGAGTAACGGGTGTTGGGCCTGAAGCTGTATATTTAGACTTTTTAAAGGACAATAGGATCCCTCAATACACCCCCAGGCGAGTCTACGCCATTTCTATAGAAGATTATCATATGCGTTTTTTTACAACAACAAAGCTTGTCTACACCCTTGCCCTGTTTGTATCCCTTATTTTGACCAGCAACGGTATACTGGCCCAGATCCCTGTCTTCGAGAAATGGGACAGGACTTTGGGCGGGGACGGGGATGACATCTTCCGCTCCATGGCCATCACCCCCGACGGGGGAATTATTTTGGGAGGGTTTACAAACTCAGGCGCCGTAGGGGATTTGACGGTGGGGAGCAATGGCTCCAGGAGCTACTGGGTGGTGAAATTACGCGCCGACGGCACAAAGGCCTGGGACAAGACCTTCTCCAGCGGGGGCATGGATTTCCTATCCTCGGTCATACCCACGGCCGACGGCGGGTACCTGGTCGGGGGGACCACCTGGTCCGGTGCCGCCATGCGGGACAAGTCGGAGGGTACCAGGGGGAATGATGACTACTGGGTCCTCAAGCTGGACGGCAACGGCAACAAAGTCTGGGACAGGACCTTCGGGGGCTCGACAAAGGACGAGCTCAAGGTTATGGTGCAGTCACCGGATGGGGGATTCCTCATTGGGGGCTCCTCCTTCTCGGGCATATCCGGCGACAAAACCGGGGCGACAAGGGGGCAGACGGACTACTGGATCATAAAACTCAGCCCTGACGGCACCAAGCTATGGGATAAGACCATCGGGGGGGATTACCTGGATGACCTCTCCAGCATTGCCCTGGTGCCGGGCGGCGGGTATATCCTGGGGGGGACCTCCGGGTCGGACGCCTCAGGCGAGAAGACGGAGCCCAGAAAGGGCAACCACGGCAGCAGCCTCGATTACTGGGTGGTTAAAACCGATGAGGAGGGGAACAAGCTATGGGATAGGAGCCTGGGCGGCGAGGGTTGGGAGCAGCTGAACACCGTCGTCATGTCCCCCCAGGGGGATATCCTGTTGGGCGGAAACTCGAACTCGGATAAGGGGTTCGACAAATCGGCGGGCAACGTCAGTGCCTACTCCGGGGGGTACCGGATGGATTTCTGGGTAGTGAAGCTGGCTGCCGATGGCACAAAGCTCTGGGACGGAACCTATGGAGGGAACTATGAGGACCAGCTCTCCTCTATCCTGTTCACGCCCGACGGGGGGATGCTCCTGGCAGGCTCCTCCTCCTCCGGCGCCTCCACCGATAAGACAGATGTCAGCAGGGGCGATCTCGACTTCTGGGTCCTCAAACTTGACCGGGAGTACAACAAGGAATGGGACAAGGCGTTCGGGGGCACCCAGGCTGATGTATTGGGTGCCGCGCTCCCCACCCCTGACGGCGGGTTCCTTCTGGGTGGCTACTCCAAGTCGGACGAGGGCGGTGACAAATCCGGCTATCCGAGGGGCGGGAATGATATATGGGTACTGAAAGTGAAGCCTACGGACAAGGTGCTGCCAAGCCTTGTCCCCGTCACCAAGATTTGGGATAGGCGTTTTGGGGGGAGCGGCGGGGACAGGCTGGAATATATGGTCAACGCGCACGGGGGAGGGTATCTCCTGGGAGGAACCTCCAATTCCCAGATCGGCGGGGACAGGACCGAGTACCATGGTTCCTGGGGATACGAGGATTTCTGGCTTGTGAAGATAGGGGAGGACGGCAGCAAGGACTGGGACAGGTCCTACGGCTCCCTTGGAACTGACATGCTCAGGTCCATCGTCAAGACGCCCGATGGGGGATACCTGCTGGCAGGCCACTCGGACGGTTCGGTCAGCGGGGTCAAGACATCCCCGAGGAAAGGGCTTTGGCACTACTGGGTCCTCAAGATAGACAAGGCGGGGAAGGTGCAATGGGACAGAACCTACGGGGGGAACGGGTCGGATTACCTGGCTGCCGTGGTCCCCACCCCGGACGGGGGGTTCCTGCTCGGGGGTAGCTCCACCTCAAGTGTCGGGCTGGACAAGTCGGAGGCCACCAGGGGGTACATGGACTATTGGGTAGTAAAGGTCGATGCCAGGGGAGAGAAGCAATGGGACAGGACCTTCGGCGGGGATGATTCCGAGTTCCTTACCTCCCTGGTGGCTTCTCCCCAGGGAGGCTTTCTGTTGGGTGGATACTCTAACTCAAAGGCGAGCGGCCACAAGACTGCGAATTCCTCGGACGAAGACTTCTGGGTGGTCCAGGTTGACGCCAACGGCAACAAGGCGTGGGACCGGACGATTGTGCAGGAGGGGGACAACCAACTGGGTTCCGCTGTCCTCACCTCCGACGGAAACTACCTGCTGGGGGGCAACACGTACGCCCGTGAAACGCCGAACACGACCGCGCTGGAGGATTTCTACCTCGTCAAGCTGAACCCGGGCGGCCACACCCTTTGGTCAAGGAGGTACGGAGGGCATGGGTCCGACCGTATCACCAGGATCATCCCGACCTCCGACGGAGGCTATCTGGTAGGGGGGGAGTCCTCCTCGGACGGAACCCGGGACAAGACCGAGGCATCGAGAAACACGGGCACCTATGATTACTGGGTGGTCAAACTCGGCGCCGACGCGGGGAAGCAATGGGACAAAACCTTGGGAGGGCACGAACATGAGCTGCTGACTTCCCTGCTGGAAACGCCGGGAGGGGACTTCCTCGTCGGGGGATACTCCCTGTCCGGGTTGGGTTGGGACAGAACGCAGGACGGGCGGGGAATGGATGACTACTGGGTAGTCAGGATAAGCAGCCAGGCGAAGACCGTCACCGGGACCGAGGAGGAAGCGGGTAAGCTCGCCTCTCCTTTGGTGCTTTCCCCTAACCCTACCCAGGGGGACTTCTACGTGAGGTACGGGGATGCACGCTCCGTTGCCGGCCGGGTCGACCTGGTACTCTATGACGGGTCGGGCCGAGTGGTTCTGAACCGGGCCGCGAATGGCCCGGAATTGCTCCAGGGGGTGCTGCTGAATTCAGCATCCCTACCGAAAGGCATGTATTTCCTGAGGATCCTCGGTTTGGACCTCCCTTTGACCAGGAAAGTCCTGATTAGATAAGTCGAAGCGGGATTTTGAGGCACTGTCCCATCTCAGATGCCGACGGTATTATTGGGCCACACCAACAATCCCTAAAACGCTTGCTTGCTTGCTTGCTTGCTTGCTGCGGAATCCACGTCTCGCAGACTGAGAATGTTTCCCATTACCGGGAAGAGCTAACTAGGCGCCTTTCTGAAAAGTAGGGGCGGCGGAGGCTTCGCTCTGAACCAATAACTGAATTTGTAAACGGGCGCCCTAGTATGCGAGCAGATACCCAAGGAAAAGAATCGCAACGACCTAATTCAGGGCAAGCAATTGCATCGGTTTATTCAACTTCTATAACATACAGATTGAAGGCTGGAACATTACCATTGGCTGGGTTAGGTATGAATAGTTTATGGTGCTTGAAATTTTCGGCAATTCTCTCCGCTGCATTATTACCTGGTTTTACCCAGCCATAGATTTGACTAATCCCGATTCTTCTGGCATCATTGACCGCATAGTTGAAAAGGTTCTGGCCTACATTCTCTTTGAAGAACTCCTTATCTACATAGGTGCTGGACTGAGCGATAAGCTTGCTCAGGAGCGGATTTGAGAATACCGGTGTCAAGGCCTGCCAACCGATTATTTGACCTGATTCAAGATGCGCAACATAGAAAACAGATTGGGAGACGTTTGAAAATACCCGAAAGAGTTCTTGTTTAAACTCTCCTATATTCTCCAGGGGCAGGGGTTTGCCTAAAGCTTGGCCTTGATTTTTCACCCAGATATCGAATATGGGCTCAAAATCATTTTCGTTACTTTCCCTTATATTAAAAGTTAACATTGTCTGTATGCTTATAGGCGATTTGGTACTAAGCGACGGTCCTCCTGGTGCATAAACCATGCTACAGCGACGGCTTTGCACGCCTCATGCACGAGGCCGTTGTGCGACAGTTAAGTACTGGTAGAAACACATGAAACTGTCACAAAGTAGCATAGCTGTCCCTGCGCACCGCCTATATGATGCATAAGCAGTTGACCGACAAACCATAACCTCAATTAGTCGGGGTGCTTTGTAGTCCTCCCCCTGAAAGTAGTAGAACCATTAAATATTTCTTCTTATAGAATCCTAGGTGGCATAAGGAAGAAGAACAAGAGGAACTATTGGATACACCTCCTATAACTTCGACTCCAATTCGAGCTTCCCTTGTCGAGGCGATAAATCTCCATAGATAGTATTCACAGATACTATCGGTAAACAAACCTTCTTTTCGTGAAGGTGGAATACCTCCCCACTCTGTCAACCGTGAGTTTACTCACCCAATTGCCATTCTCATCGAATTCGTAACACAGCGCCAGGTCGTTCACAACCGTTCCGTTAGCCGTGATGATATGGATCCCTGTTACCTCGCTGCTTCCTTTGTCCCGGGTAAAGTATACCGTGGCCTCCAGTTCCCCTGAGGAGCGGTGGTTTGTCTGGGCCTTCATGTGGTCCCCATCCCACTCATACTTTTGGATGTAATACACCGTGCCCTCACGGTTGGTGATCTTTTTGACGGCCGGCTTTCCACTGTCGCTGTACTCGGTGGTATGGATGAGGCCCATTTCTCCATCTCTTTCATAATTCTGCACAGCCACAACCCTGTTCCTCGAGTCTCTGATATGCACCTGCCTTGTGATCTGCTTTGAGGTGGAGTCAGAGGTCAGCCCCTCTTTCAGGTATCCGTCGGTGTCATAAAGATATACCTGCCTTCTTATGACCCTGTCATCCCTATCGAACTCAACGCTTTCGGTTATATTCCCTTCTTCGTTGAAATGGGTGAGGGTATGCCCCATGTAGTCCTTCTCGCCTTCTTCCCACTTCCCACCCCTATATTCGGCCTTGAAGACGTTCTCGTAGACTGCAACCACATTACCTTTCAGGTTTAGCTCCTGAAGGGAGCTTTTCTTCTGGGAATGCCCATCAGAGAAACATACCCAGGTAAAAATGAGGATAAGGCATGCCTTTTTCATTTGCTCTTCCGGTTGGGTGATTACTTGCTGTCACATAATCCTTCGTGTGGGGTAAAACTGGTAGCCGGGCCGTGGAATCAAGCAGCGAATACTTCGGACTTGATTCCTATTTTCAAATTACTTTAAATTATATAGGGAAGCTATACTCACAAGTAAGTAATTCATTTATCCGATGGATATAAAACATATTGGATACAAACCCACCGTGCTCTCAATTAGTATTAATACAGGACCAGAAATGGATCCGGAACGATGCAGACAATCCAGGGAACATCTCCTCTCCCAAAGAGACCATTCATCCCTACTTTCAACTCGATCAGACATCAAAGGACATTCACACGTCTTGCCTACTTCCACACAAGGCGCTCTCATCGGTGATGATTGTTCCACGCCCGCCTATCGGCAACAGAGAAACTGAGGAAACCCTGAGGAGTCCATCTTGCTTGGGAGAAGCTATTGAAAGTAGGGATTCCGGTGGAGCCTCTCCGGAAAACATGCGACAAAACAATTATCTTAGCATAGGTCCCCAATACGCACTTTCCTATAGCCGGGAGGGAGGCGCTTGGCAAGTAGTGCGGGGCAAGTCTGCTCACCTAAGCACTGAACAGAAGGGGAACTATAGAGCAATGGAAAAGCCTTTTTAACAATTTAGTAAAGTACATGTAATCCCACTGAATTTCTGTTTCCAATACCTTTGGGGAAAACATAGTGATGGAAGTGCATAGGGCAGATATAGAATTGATTGAGAGAATAAAGCTGAATGACTCCAACGCTTTCAAAGAAATTTTTGATAGATATTGGGAGACGCTGTATGCCTCTGCTCTCAAGCGGTTGAAGTCACAGGATGAATGCAACGATGTTGTTCAGGAGGTCTTCACCGACATCTGGAGGAGGAGAAATGAACTGCAGATCACAGGAAACCTGAGCGCGTACCTTCATACTGCGGTAAAGTACCGGGTCTTCAAAGTGCTTGAAAACAGGCGATGGGAGCAGGAACTTGACACTCTGGATAACGTGCACCTAAGCGTTTGTGATGCTACTCTGGAGTTTAACGAGCTTTATGGAATTTTGGAAGTAGCATTAGATCAGCTTCCAGAAAAACAACAGTTAATATTTAGAATGAGTCGCTTTGAGGGGCTGAAAAGCCATGAAATAGCCGATGCACTCCAAATATCGCGGCAAACCGTCCATAATAGCCTCCACAAGTCCCTGACGATTCTAAGGGCAGAACTTAAGGACTATGCCCCGCTCCTCCTCCTCCTTACTTTGCCTAACTAGCCCGCCACGGGTCTTGTCAAGGCAACCAAATTCAACACACACTGTTTAAATTCTTCTTGTTTACTGTTCTGGTAAATCGTGTAAGGTAATCGGTGAACCTATCCTCTATTTGCTTTTAAGACGCGTAATGCTGGCCACTTACCGGCCCTAGGCTGTGTTTGGACATATATTTTGGAGCTGTTATCAGAAAAACGTTCCTAAACCAAGCTAAGCTTTTGGAAAGGAGCCAGGCATACCATTGGGCTGCTAGGCAATAACAACTGCATGATTTTGCCAAAAATCATGCGTTAAGTCTATGTTAAATACAACGGAATAATTTTAACAAACGCTTAACCAGAAACAGAGGTAGTGATATCCCCTTTCCATCACTTACCTACAATGAAAGCGGATAGGCCCACCAAGAAACAGATTGAACTCTTTATCTCCAAAGCTCTGAGAGGCACCATCTCTCAAGAGGAAAAAGCCATATTAGACCAGTGGTACCATGAGCAGGAAGAACAGGAGGCAGTTGTTTATACAACATTGAGCAAAGAGCAGTTTCGGGAGGAGTTATTCAAAAAGACCCTTAAAAACATTCCCTCGCCTGCAGCAAAGAAGAAGACGGTGACGCGCACATACATCAGCGTTGCCGCTTCCATATTGCTTCTACTCGGGGGCTTGGGCTTTTTCTACCAGTACCAAACTCCAACTGGTACCGCTGCACAATCGGGAAAGGCTTTATTCGATGTGTACAGCAATGGCCCGGGCCTAAGAAAAAAGCTTGTGTTGCCAGATGGCTCTGTCGCCTACCTTAACAGTAATAGCCAACTTACAGTCTTTCAGGATTTTTCACAGGAGCGGAAAGTGAAGCTCCAGGGAGAGGCGTTTTTTGAAGTAAAGAAAAACGAGCACCTGCCTTTTGTAGTCGAAACAGAAGGATTGAGGACGAAAGTATTGGGTACCTCCTTCAATGTTTCCTCATATAAATCTGCTTCAGAAATAGTTTCGGTAAGAACCGGAAAAGTACAAGTAGAGGACAAGAAACGAGAGAGTGCCGTTTTCCTCCTCCCAAATGAGCAAGGGATGCTCCGTGATGGAGAACTGTCCAGGACTGGTGTTACCCATCCCGAGAGCGTTTTCGGGTGGGTGGAAGGAAAGCTTGTTTTCAATAAGACGCCTTTACGGGAAATAGCTCCGAAGCTGGAAGCATGGTATGGAGTAAAGGTCTCGGTGCAGGTAGAGTCCGGTGCCCCTTGCCAGCTTACCGGCACCTATACCAACTTATCACTGGAAGAACTAATGGAGTTGATCAAGTTCTCCATCAATATCGACTACAAGGTTGAAGGCAAGAAACTCGTCATAGAAGCCAAAGGCTGTTGAGTGTTCATAGTGCTTTCCCAAAGGTTATGCTAGCTGACAAATAGGATTATTTAACAATGAAACCGAGAATATGAGAAAACATCTATGCAGCTTTTTCCTGCGGCTGACGATACGGGTCTTCATCATAGGGCTTGTAGCCCCTGTGGGAACCTCCATCAGCCTGGCAAGTGAAGTGAAAGGGCAGAACCTTAGGGAGACCTTCGTTAAGCTCAATATACAATCCCCTACCGTTGAAAACCTTTTTCAAGCAATCGAGAAACAGACCCGATTCAAATTTTCCTACAGAAGTGACTTGAATCTCAGGCAAACGGTCACCTTATCCAAAACAGAAACAGACCTGGAGAGCCTTCTGCAATCGGTTTCCCAGCAGGCGAAGTTTAACTTCAAGCAGATAGACTATACCATTGGGGTGAGTGAAAGGCGAGTTGCGCGCCCATCCGCCCAAAAGCTGAAAGACATTACCATCAGGGGCAAGGTAACGGATGAAAAAGGAGTAGCCCTTCCCGGAGCAACTGTGGCGGTGGAGGGTACTGCCAAAGGATCGTTGACCGATGTGGACGGCAACTACATCCTGGATGCCGACTCTGATGCTGTGTTGGTGGTGAGCTATTTAGGATATCTGACCCAGCGTATTCAGGTTCAGGGCAGGGAAGTGCTGAATGTCGCTTTGAAAGAGGACAATGCTGCCCTGGACGAAGTGGTGGTCGTTGGGTTTGGTACGCAACGAAAAGCCAGTCTGGTAGGGGCGCAGTCTTCCGTGGAGGTGGAGGCGTTACAGGTACCGGCGGCAAATCTGACCAATGCCCTGGCGGGGCGGGTGGCAGGCGTGATTGGGGTGCAGCGTACCGGTGAACCCGGCTTTGATGATTCCGACATCTGGATACGCGGTATCTCCACCTTCAGCCAGGGGCTTAGCAAACCGCTTGTGCTGGTAGACGGTACCCCAAGGGAAATGTCCAACGTGGATCCCGAGGACATTGAGAGTTTCACCGTTCTGAAAGACGCCTCGGCAACTGCCGTGTATGGCGTTAGGGGTGCGAATGGCGTTGTCATCATCAAAACCAAAAGAGGAACGCCTGGCAAACCTAAGTTTTCCTTCCGCTACTATGAAGGCGTGACAAAATTCACCAAACTGCCCGAGTTCGCGGACGGCCCGACCTATATGCGCATGTCCAATGAGGCGATCATGAACCGGGGAGGGGCGCCTATCTACAGTAGTGAGGCTATCTCGATGACCGAGCAGGGCACGGATCCCTATTTGTATCCGAACGTGGACTGGATGGATGCGCTCTTCAACGATTTCGGGCGCCAGCGTAGGGCAAACTTAAACATCAGCGGAGGCTCGGAAAGTGCTACTTACTACGTAGGAACCAGCTTCTTTGACGAGGTGGGCCTGTACAGGCAGGGTGATCTGGTGGATTACAATAATCAGGTAGGTTTTAAACGATATAACCTCACCACCAATCTCTCTGTAAAGGCATCCAGCACCACCAAAGTTGACTTAGGGGTACAGGGGTACCTGGCCAACGCAAATTATCCGGGGGCAGGGCAGGCGACCATATTCGAGAAAGCCTACTACGTCACCCCCATCATCCACCCAGTACGCTACGAGAACGGAGAGATTGCGGATCAACGCTCCGGGGCCTTGGATAACCCGTACGGGAACCTGACCGCCACCGGCTACGCCAACCAGTGGCGGAACCAGCTCTTCTCCAACCTGAGGGTAACCCAGGACCTGCCGTTCTTGGTGGATGGCCTTTCTGCCACCGCTATGTTCTCCTTTGACGTGTACAATTACACCAGCATGCGCCGCACCAAAAGACCTGATACTTTCCTGGCCACCGGCCGCGATGAAAACGGGAACATGCTGTATGAGGAGACCTACAGAGGAGAGCGGTACCTGAACTTCAGCCGCAGCAGTTCTGGTGAACGCACCATTTACTTTGAAAGCGCCCTCAACTACGAGAAGTTCCTCAAGAAGCACGAGGTAAAAGGTATGCTGCTGTACAACCAGAGCGATATGTTGAACTCCCAGGCCGGAGACTTCAACAGTTCTCTTCCCTACCGCTACATGGGGGTTTCCGGTAGAGGCACCTATGGGTATGACAGCAAGTATTTCCTGGAGCTGAACTTCGGGTATAACGGGTCTGAGAACTTCGCCCCGGCCAAACGCTTCGGCTTCTTCCCTTCGGTTGGGCTGGGCTGGGTGGTAAGCGAGGAAAAGTTCTTTGAACCTCTTTCCAGGATTTTCCCCATGGCGAAATTTCGGTTCTCGCACGGCATAGTGGGAAATAGCCAGATTACAGGCCGCCGCTTTGCCTATGTGTCCACCATTGGCTCCACCACTGGATACTCGTTTGGGAAAGACCGCGGAAACAATTACGAGGGCTATGACATAGGCGAGTACGGAGTGGATGTAAGCTGGGAGACGGCAACCAAAACCAACTTGGGCCTGGACTTATATAGCCTTAACAGCGATCTGAACTTGCAGGTAGATTTCTTCAAGGAACTAAGAGAGGGTATTTTCCTTAACAGAAGTGCTGTTCCGGCCTATGTCGGGTTACAGAAAGCGCCTTACGGAAACCTCGGTATAATCGAGAACAAAGGGATGGATGCCAGCCTTACCTACTCCAAACGCTTCAATGACATTTTTGTACAGGCGATAGGAAACTTCACCTTCAGCAGAAACAAGATTATTGAGAACGACCAGCCTGCGCCTACCTATCCATGGCTGGACCAGAGGGGACGAAAGGTGGGGCAGCGCTTTGGCCTGAAAGCCTTGGGTCTGTTCGAAACTGAGGAGGAAATCGCCAATGGGCCACTCCACCCCGGCACAGTACAGCCAGGAGACATAAAGTTTCAGGATGTAAACGGAGACGGTAGAATAGATGACTTCGACCGCATTCCGATAGGTCACGGTACCATCCCGGAGATCGTGTATGGTTTTGGTTTAACCCTTGGGTACAAGAACATCACGCTTTCTTCCTTATTCCAGGGAGTAGGGAATGTAGACATCTACATGAACGGCGAGGGAGTGACCCCTTTCCCGGTTTCCATGAGCCGTGGCAACCTTTTAAGCAACATCGAAGACCGTTGGACAGTTGACAACCCCCGGCAGGACGCCTTCTACCCAAGGCTTTCAGACGGTAGCCCGAATAACAACTACGCGACCAGCACCTGGTGGGTAAAGAACGGACGCTACCTGCGCCTCAAGAACGTGCAGTTAAGCTACGGTTTACCCAGAACGTTCACCCAGAAGCTTAGGCTAGACAATGCCAGTATCTTTTTGGCCGGCTTCAATGTGTTCACCTGGAGTCCCTTTGAGTTCTGGGACGTGGAGTTGGGGGACGGAAGAGGCACAAGCTACCCCAATGTTTCCTCTTATACGCTGGGCATCGACCTGAAATTTTAAAACCGAATCAAGATGAAGAATATAAAATCAAATAAAAGGCGGGGAAGTTTTTTCTCTGCTGTGGTTCTGTCATGCCTCATGCTCATCTCCTCCGCATGTAACGAGGATTTCCTGGACCAGGTGCCGGATGACATCATGACGCTGGAGGAGGTCTTCAGCAGGAAGGACCTCTCCGAATCTTACCTGGCCAACGTGTATAACTACGTGCGGGACGAAGCGCACAGAACCAACAACACGCCCTGGGATGTGATCTCGGACGACATTGATGTATCCCAGCGTAACACCCCGTACCGGGTGAACCTGGGTAACTGGAGCGCGGCCTCCAACTACTGGGTTTTCTGGGATCATTACTACAAAGGAATCCGTTCGGCTACCACCTTCCTCAATCACATAGATGGTAACCAGCAGATTTTGCAGGACAGAGAGGGGGCAAACCTAATCAGGCAATACAAAGCCGAAGCAAGGTTTTTGAGGGCTTTTTTCTATTTCGAGCTCTTAAAACAGTACGGCCCAGTCATCATTATAGGTGACGAGGAGATTGCCCCTGATCTGCCTACCGACAACCCAGGAATGCAAATGAGCAGAACTCCCTTTGATGCCTGTGTTGAATACATTGTGAAGGAGCTGGATCTGGCAGCCCAGGACTTGCCTCTGCATTTTACCTTGCAGCCTGAGCGAGACTTCGGCAGAGCAACAGGGCTGCTGTGCCAGGCCGTGAAGAGCCGTATGTTGCTGTACGCTGCCAGCCCTTTGTTCAATGGGAACCCGGATTACAACGGGTTTGTGAATCCAGACGGAACACCATTGATGAATACTTCTTTCTCCGCTGAGAAGTGGAAAAGAGCGGCAGATGCAGCCAAGGTGGTCATAGACTTAGCCGAATCACAAGGACTGCTGGCGCTCTATAAGAAGAACGGGACCAATGGTGTCTTTGATCCTTTCCTTTCTTACCGCGATCTGTTCCTGGACCCGTGGAACTCAGAGTGGATTTTTGCCAGAAACTCAAACTCCCTCTCAAGTTACGAACGCTCCCTAACCCCCCGGTTGGCCAATGGATTTGCCAGTATGGGTGCCACGCAAAAGCTAGTGGATACTTACCACATGGCGAACGGAGAAGCGCCTATCCTGGGGTACAACTCTGATGGCTCGCCTGTTATCAATTCTTCTTCCGGCTACTCAGAAACCGGCTTTTCAACCACAGCCGGTAAGTATACTAAGGCGAAAACATTCAATATGTATGTAAACCGCGAGCCGAGGTTCTACGCCTCTGTCATTTACAGTGGCGGTAACTGGATCAATACAACCTCCAGCTTAGGGGTAAGGGAGATTGAGTTGTGGTTTAAAGGAGAATCTGGTAAAGGAGGGTCACATGACTACTCCGAGACAGGGTACCTGTTCCGCAAGAACGTCCATCCGGACAGTAACCCAAGGGAAAGCAAGTATGTAGCCCGTCCGCTTGTCATGTACCGTTATGCCGAGGTACTACTCAACTACGCAGAGGCGCTGAATGAATTTAACCCTGGCCACCCAGACGTACTGCGGTATCTCAATATGATCAGGGAAAGAGGCGGTATACCTGGCTATGCCTCTGACAACGGTAAAAGCGGCATGAGAGAACGGATTTGGCGGGAAAGAAGAGTAGAACTGGCGATGGAGCATCTGCGCTACTTTGATACCAGAAGATGGAAAATTGCGGAACAGACTGATGCCGGTCCATTCTGGGGGATGAACGTGAATGCTGGCAGCAGCGCCACAGATCCTGCTTTCTTCCAGAGAACCGTGTTTGAGCACAGGGTCTTCAGAAAAGCATTCTACCTGTTTCCTATTCCTCAGCGCGAAATAGAAAGGAACCCTAACGCTGTGCAGAACCCTGGTTGGTAAATTCAAAAACAGAATAAAATGAAACTAAATACTAAATCTTACTGGCTTCCCTTGGTTGCAATCTTGCAGTGCTTTTATGCCTGTAGCCCCGAAGAGTTTGGGGTGCCGGATGCGGCGTCCTATTCAAAAGTCTTCTTACAGGATGCCTTGGAAAACCCTGTTCAATACTCCTATACCATGAGGGATGAATGGGATACAATAAAACTGGGGGTTGGTTATGGAGGTGTTAACTTTCAGGAGCAGGATGTAACGGTACATCTTGAAGTAAATACCGCCCTGGTTGAGGAATTTAATGCCATGAACGGAACCGATTACCCGGTCATGCCGGAGGGAAGTTACCGGATGAGTGCCAACTCAGTGGTGCTTCCGGCGGGTAAAGCGAACAGCAACAGCCTCACTATTGAGGTGAACCCACTTAGATTGACAGGTCCCCGGCCCCATCTGTTGCCGGTAAGTATCAAAAACGCAAGCGGCCCTGTGCAGGTGAACGAAGAGCTGAAAACGATCTACTACCTCGTGTCTGGTCACTACAAGGAGAATCCGTACGGGAAAATCCCTCAGGGAAACTGGAAGGTGCACAGTTATTCATCAGATGAAAATGATGGCGTTAAAACAGGTGGCAGGGCGCATCACTCCTTTGACGGCAGTGTAGATACTTACTGGCATTCCCAATGGAGAAGAGACGCTAACGGATACCGCCCCGATCACCCGCATTTTGTAGCCATAGACATGCAGGAGCGTAGGGTAATCCATGGGTTGGAGATATTTGGCAGGGTGAACCAGATTGGGGGGAACGGTAACCCCCGCGACATCACCATTGAGGTGAGCAACGATGGTGAAAACTGGGTGAAGGCGGATTCTTACGTCTTGGAAAACACTGCCTCTAACACCATCTATTTCCCTACGGCCATGGAGGCGAGATATTTCAAGATGATTGTCAATGCCAGCCACCAAGGCGTGTATAGAACGCATACAGCCGAAATCCAGGCATTTTAATACGGTGTAAAGGTGGGCTATTCAAGCATGTTAATCCGATTATTCAACTGGGTGCAAGGCCTGTTCTGTTGCCTTGCCCTGGCTTCTCTACTTTTCTCCTGCCAAAGCGACAAAGAGAACGCTGAGGTAACACCAGTAAAGGAAAGCGTTACCCTTAAAGTAATGACGTATAACATCTGGGGCGCACGACCTGAGGGTATTCCTGACCTTCAAAAAATTGCCGATGTCATTAATCGGGTAAAGCCGGACCTGGTTGCCTTACAGGAAGTGGATGTGTATACCAGAAGAAACGGGGTAAATGTACACGTTGCCAGGGAATTAGCGAAGTTGTGTGGCATGGGGTATTTCTTCGCTAGGGCCATGGATTACGGAGGCGGTGAGTATGGCGATGCTGTACTGTCCAGAATTCCGATCAAAGACGCGAAAGCCTACACGCTAAGTGTGGTACCTGAGGTAGGAGGGGAGCAAAGGTCGGTGGCCCGTATCACCGTGGAAGTAGGAGGAGAGGAACTGTATTTCGTCAGTACCCATTTTGACCACCTAAGCAATGAGGCAAACAGGATACGGCAGGCCGAAGAGTTTTCTAGCCTGGTAAGGAGCTTTGACAAGCCTGTGATTGTGGGGGCTGACTTCAACGCGTTACCAGATTCAGAGCCCGTACGCATTCTGCGCACGCAACTGGTATTAGGGTGCAGAAACAATATCTGTGGTCAACCGACCTTCCCTACCTCTAACCCCAATCGGGTAATCGATTATATTATGTACACGGGCCTGGAAAAGCTGTCTGTCTCCAACTATGAGGTACCGCAGTGGGCCTACCAGGCTTCTGACCACTTTCCGGTGATCGCTAACTTTAAGTACAAACCAGATTAATTATGAATCCTTCTGATCAAAAGAGAAATGCAAAGAAGCTGGACAGAAGAGGCTTCATAGGAGACCTTTCGAAGATAACCCTGGTCGGAGCCCTTGGAGCATCAACTCCCGTTTCGCAGGCGATTGCTGCTCCCGTAAGTGCTGCCAAGTTTGAGTTCAGTACAGCTCCCTATTTGCAGAACCTGACCGAGCAGGACGTGCATATCATGTTCCTGACCAATCAGAATGCCTTTAGTTGGGTAGAGTATGGGGAGGAAAGGCTAAACCAAAAAGCGTTTGCTCATTCAGATGGTTTTATTCAGGCCAATAATCAATTGAACTCCGTTCAACTTAAGGGGTTAAAACCCGGTACCAAATACCAGTACCGGGTGGTAAGTAAGCAAATTGTAAAGTTCGACCCCTATGATCTTCAGTATGGGGAGGAAATCGCCAGCCAGGTTTTCCGGTTTGAGACCAGAGATCCTGAGGCTGCCTCCGTCTCTTGCTTGATCCTTAACGATATTCATGACCGTCCCCATTCCTTCGGCCACTTGCTGTCTTTGAACAAAGAGCGCCCGTATGAATTTGTGGCCTTGAACGGTGACATGTTCGACTACCAGACAGATGAGCGACAAATCATCGATCACTTGCTCAAGCCTTGCACAAACGTATTTGCCAGTGAATTTCCCTTCCTGATGATTAGGGGTAACCACGAGACAAGGGGAAAGTTTGCGAGAAACTTCAAGGATTACTTCGCCTACGAAGACAACGAGTACTACTTCTCTTTCAAACAGGGTCCGGTTCATTGGATTGTGATAGACTCAGGCGAAGACAAAGAGGACAATCACCCCGAATACGGGCATATTGTGGATTTTGACCGCTTTAGGGAGCGGCAAGCGGAGTGGCTTGAAAAGGAACTACAGCAGAAAAAATTCAAAAACTGCAAATACCGTGTGGTACTGATGCATATTCCTCCTTTTCACGCCGGGAACTGGCATGGAACCATGCACTGCAGGCAGCTCTTTCACCCTCTTTTTGAGAAACATAAGGTTGATATGGTCATTTCAGGGCATACGCATCGGTATGGCATCCACCCACCAAGCCAGGAGCATGCCTATCCTATCATTATCGGGGGAGGCCCTAAGGAAGGCAATCGGACGGTTATTCAATTTGAGGCAAACCGCGAGTTCCTTATTGTTAACATGATAAAAGATTCCGGGGAAACAGTGGGTACATACCGGGTGTAAGCCCACCGCTGAAATTGATATACCGGTGCGTACGTTAAAAGAGTGGGAAGAATATGTAGGGTTTATGAAAGATTTATAGAGCAACCAGCACTTAAAGAGTTCAGTGTATACCCTTTTACAGGTAGAACACTGGTCAAATCACCGAGTAGGTAGGCAGCTTTACGTAACAATGGTATGTCCAAAAAATGCCGGTATAAAGGGATGTGGACTTCTGTATTTTAATCTGCCATATCTCTGAGGAGATTATATCGGACAAACGTATCACAAACGAAAACCCGGTCATAGTTTCAGGGACGGCATTTGTGAGCAACACGTCCGAGATAAACAGCACTAACTGACATTCACGGAAGGCAAGTGTATCGCTTCAAAATAATTCCTGCTTCAAATATCCTTTTTGCTGCTTGTCTCATATCTCCTGGCCGCATTATTTAGAGGGTTCGGGAGACCTTAGGTGGAAAAAGGCAAGCCAGCGGAAGGAGAAGCCAGCGGAAACCTCCCGCCACTAACAGCCGGTACCTATTGCCCGAGGGATAGTTCCCCTGGGAGTTCCGTCAGTATTCCTGTCCCAACGCCCCGTTCAGGCTATCTGAACAGCCCCCCTAGGTTTCCAAGGCCTCCTCCGCCTAGTTTGGAGAGCGTTTGGGATATACCGTCCGGGGTGATGCTCTGGTCATTGGGGTCAGCCGCCTTGTGGGCGAATTGCTGCAGTAACCCCGGGAGGGCGGCCGCAATGGCCCCCGTCGCCGCCGGGGGCAGCCCGAATTTACTTCCCAGGGAGCTTACCAATCCCCCGGCGATGGCCGAAGTCACCGGGTTGCCGGCGGTCGTGCCTCCCTGCAGGGCAGACAACAAGCCGCCCACCCCGCCCTGGGAGGCCGCCTGTTCCGCCAGCCCATGCGTCACCTGATGGGCGATCTCGTTATGCACGTCCTCCTCCTGCCCAGCCGGGATGGTGGAAGCGACTTGGGGATTGCCGCCTATGTGCTGTTTTACAAGTCCTAAGATCTGGTCAATCATATCTTATCGTTTTAGATGGTGTAAGTGAATACCTAGGTAAACGGACTTGGGGGAGTAGGGTTGGTTCAGGCCTAGGGGAAGGGGCGGATGCGGGCGAGCGGATAGGTTCAATACGGGTATGGGAAGTGTATCCGCCGTTAGAGGATAGGTATCAGATCCAGTCGATCCCCGTAGATCGCCTATCACGTGGAAGAATGCCAAGGAATCTTTTCCCAAAAAAGCCATTATCCGGGCCAATGGGCCTCACGAGGCGTTGAGATAGGAATCCATGGCCTGGATGGTCTCGATGGGCGCGCTCAGGTGCGGGCAGTGCCCTGTGGCTTTCAGGTGCATGAGCACGGAACCCTTGATGTTCCTGTGGACGAACTCGCCCACCTCCGTGGGGGCGATCACGTCCTCGGAACACTGCAGCACCAGGGACTTGGTCTTCAGGCGCGCCAGGTCGGCCCGGTTATCCGAAAGGAAGGTCGTGCGGGCGAAGTGCTGGGCGATGCGGGAGTCGGTGCTGCAGAAGCTGTGCACCAGCTCCTCCCCCAACGAGGGACGGTCCGGGTTGCCCATGATAAAGGGGGCGAAGGCACTGGACCAGGCCAGGTAATCGGTCTCCATGTACGCCAGCATGGCGTGGATGTCCGGGAGCTCGAACCCACCCGTGTAGTCCCCGTCGTTGAAATAACAGGGAGACGGCCCGATCAGGACCAGTTTCTCGAAAAGACCCGGTTCTTGTATGGCGCTCAGGACCCCGATCATGGCCCCGACCGAATGGCCCACGAAGATGGCGTCCCGGAGGCCCAGGTGGCGGCAGATCTCATTGATGTCTTCCGCGTACCCCCGCAGGGAGGCGTACTTGGTGTAGTCGTAGGCTTTCTGGTCCGACTGCCCGGCCCCGACATGGTCCAGCAGCACAATCCTGTAGCGTTGCTGAAAGGAGGGGGTGATGTAGCGCCACATGTTCTGGTCGCAGCCGAACCCATGGCCGAACACCATCGCCTGTTTTCCCTTGCCAAATACCTTCACATTGTTTCTCTCCAGGGGATACATGCCTAAAAAACGTTCGGTTTGAATGGATTGAATCAGATTTCGCAGGTGTGACGCAGCCCAACCCATCCTAGCTAGCCGGATAGCCCCGACCTATTGGATCAAAGGCCCTTTGTTATGGAAAATCCCTGCTTAACTGCACTCAAAATTATATAAAATCTTACTTTATTCAAATATGACATCAGACGGGATTGGGGACCAAAGGGGCCCGGACAATCTGCCGGACAGCTGCTCCTTGGGTAAAATCAAAGGCATTGCGGTGGGTCATTGCCGCTGGCTTCCAGGGGATCGGGCAATAGCATGCCAGGGGATTCCCCATGCTGAAGGGAGACGTGGGCTGAGGAGAGTTTCCGCTGTGTCGTAATCAGCCCCAGAACTTTATGGAAGAGCTCAGGCCACGATAATCAGAAAGCAAACGAGTGCTGCCGTAATGCAGGCAGAAAAGAACAGTAGCATCCCTAAAGTCAGGTTTTTGTGCTCACACAGTTCACACCCGATGTAAAGGGCGAACAGGTCAATGCACACATGCGCCAAAGCTAAAAAGGGCAGGGAATCTTCGCTGTCCGAAAGCCATGCGGTAAAACCTATCACGCCTAGCACTACCAAAGACGATACCCCAAGCCCAAGCCTATGTTCCGCTGTCATTTGCAATACCGTTATTTGATTCCGCCTGCTAACGTACCTTCTCTGTTGGCTCGCTGATAACGAATTCAATGTAAGTATATTCATCGGGTATTACTACCCGCTTGACAAGGATACCTATGTTTTTTATGGATTGGTCAAGAGGCAGGTGCTTCACCAGTGCCCTTGGGGTGCTTTGAAAGGGATGTTTACAGGAAAAGCAAACCAATGATCTTTGGCCTACTCGTTATGTTTGCCCCAGATTCGGGGTGCCGCCCTTTATACCGTTGATGAAAAAGGTGATGGCTGCCCTGGCAAACCAATACGCCTAGTGCACATCATTAGCCAGAATACTCCTTTCAGCGGTGTTCAGGTCTGAGGCGCACATCAGGATAAAAGTATCTTTCCCCTGTACAGTAGGAGGGTGCGCCTGGTATTGGGCAATGGCGGCCACTGCATCCCGGATGTACCCCGAGATAGCCATCAGCGCCTCAGGGCCCTCAAGGGTGAATTCCCTCATTGCCGTCAGAATCCTTTAAAGCTCTACAATACACAATTCCTCCTCGTCCATGTGGATAGCTTTCAACCGTTTGGCTGTATACGGTGGAACCTGACGCTTTGGCCTTATTGCTTTATCATTTAGGGCAGCTTTTCCAAAAGAGACCTCAACATACCTCAGCAGAAAAAGCCGGGGTTGGGCATGGGATGGTCCCCTGCTGGTACCCTTTGCTTTTCAGAATATTCGGTATTCAATACTCTTCTGCATCTTTCGTCAGTTGAATGCAAAATCCCAGCCCTTCATACGATAGAGTTCACAAAGCATCCCTTTCGCAGAGGTATATGTTGACCGCGGAGTGGGCGGCGTAGAGTGCATCAATGATTCTGCTGCTCATGGCAAACAGCCTTGCCTCCAGCAAGGCCTGGTCGGTCCTGTAGAAATGGGGACCGGAGGCCGCCTCGAGTTCAATCACCTCATCCTGGGCGATGGAAATCAGATCCTGGACCCTGGAGGAGGCAATGCTCTCATCATCCCGCAGTCTCTCCAACAGCTGGTGAAGTATTTTCAGGTTGGCGAACTTTGTTTTCATTCAATGGGGGAAATACCGGCTTCCCAGGTCAAGGTAGCACTAATCGGGGAAGTTGTTCAGCAGAAAGGTCAACGCCAGGTCGGCCATTGCCAATCCGGTTAGGAAGTTGCGGGATTTCACCTGCTGCAGGACCTCCCCAAGCTTACCGATCGTCTTTCTAGCCAGCACGGTCACGAAGAAATCATCGCGGCCCTCCACCACTTTCCCCCTGAGCACCCTTCCGTCGCTTGGCTTGGATATTGGCTCCAGGTTCACCACATCAGTGGTTGGATTAGGATAAGCTTTCACCGTCACAGTTGGAGAAAGCGTAAAAGAAGCTCTGGAATTCATTAGAAAATACGATTACAACTCATCCTCGCTTGTATTATTAGCCGATAAGGAGGGGAACTCTGCATTGATCAACCCGGAAAGAACTGTAGAGATAAGAGGCGACTTCCAAGTGAAGACTAATTGCAATGAGATCAACGGGAGGATATCGGGCAGAAGACCGGAAATCGTTAGCGGAATGCTGAAGGGGTATCAAAAGGTAAAACATAGACAGCCAGTCCCTGATTATGGAATCATGTCCAACTGTCTTAGGGCAGCTTTCGTGACCTCCTTTCTGCAGGCTCCGAACCGGGATGGGGCGAGGTGCGGTCGCTATCTCAAAAACTCTGCTGGATTCCGTGGTTACACAAGCCCTCGCCCCCTTTAGAGAGGCTCAAACAACCTCCACCTAAGTGTTGCATGGAATCAGATTGTGCCTGGGAATATTTCCAGTGTTTGCAGGCGGAAGCCCCAGCCGTGCAACCCGGATCCCCTGTCATGTTGGTAAAGGAGATTGCGCCCCCCACAGCCCAGGACTTCCTACCCTCCGCACCTTGGGTAGCGGCACGCCTTCGGCTACTATCTAACTTGGGGACCTTTGGTTTGCGGACAGGCTTGGGACATGCCCCGCCTCTTGCGTATGACCCCTATGCCGGCCTGTATACACCAAAGATTGATGCTAGGGCATCCGGTAAACGGCGGCGTTGATATTCATGCCAGCCCCTACCGAAGCAAAAAGCAGCAACTCGCCTGAGCCTACGGTCTGGCCTTTCAGGCCACCCGTCAGCAAAAGATCCAGCAAGGTGGGAACGGTAGCGACGGAACTGTTGCCGAGCCAGGAAACGGTCATCGGCATGATATTCTCGGGGATGCTGTCCAGCGAGTACAGGTCAAACAAACGCTTCAGGATGGCGTCATCCATCTTGCCGTTCGCCTGGTGGATCAGCACCTTGGAAACGTCCTGCAAGGGGATGCCCGCTTTTTCAAGGCACATCCTAATCGCATGGGGCACTGTTTTCAACGCGTATTCATAGAGCTTCCGTCCCTCCATTTTCAGGAAAAGGCCCTGACCGTCAAAATCAGGGTTATTCGAGTTACCCATTCGGAGCAGATGGGCGGTCTCGATGGTGTCTGAACGGGTGATGTGTGCCAACAGGCCGATCGGCTTCTCGCTTTCCCTTGCCTCCAGAACGACTGCCCCTGCTCCGTCCGCATACAGCATACTGTCACGGTCATGGGGGTCTGACACCCTGGACAGCACATCGGCCCCGATTACCAGTGCCCTTTTGGCATCCCCGGATCGGAGAAAGTAGTCAGCCTGGATAAGGGCCTGCACCCAACCCGCGCAGCCGAAAGGCAAATCATAGGCAATGGTGAAGGGGTTGCTGATCCCCAGTCTGTATTTGACCCGTGCCGCGATACTGGGCACCAAATCCGATTTCCTGTCACCTGCCTTGACATCCCCGAAGTTGTGCGCCACGATGATATAATCCAGCCGTTCTTTGTCCTTTTTAGAGGCCAGCAACGCCTTTCGCCCGGCGAGGAACGCGATATCGGAAGTGACCAGGTCGTCGGAAACATGCCTCCTCTCCCTTATAGTGGTTATTTGCTCGAATTTCTCCACGATTTCAGGGGTAGGCTTGGGGGATCTTTCCCCGGCCGCCTCGTAAAAGACGGATTGTTTGAACTGCTCATTTGGGATGACGGCCTCGGGGATATAATTTCCTGTGCCAGTGATCACTGAATATATAGGGAAAGGCATATTGTCTCTATTTTAGGGCTATCACATGACTCGGCAGTAGCGGCCCCTGGGATTTGGCTAGCTGGTAAAAGCATGGACTTGCAAGGGAATCAAATTACTGCTTTTTCTTGGATGTTTCCTAAGCCCGGCATGTTGGGAGGGCGTACTGTAAGTGAGTTATCCAGGAAAGGGATTGTTGCTGAGTCCTCGAAGACCCTCTTCCATCTTTTCCTAAACCCCACTTCCCCGTTTAGGTACCTACGGCCCCTGCTGCCAAACCACCGTAAATGGGGGAAAAGAGCGATCCTGAAGAATATCGAAACGAGCCTGAAGGTAAACCTGACAGAGGTAGTTTCCTCCTTTGGAAGATTTACCTTCAAATCCTTCCACTTTGGGTTGGAGGCATAAGACACCCTGCTTGAAGCCATCGCGGGCAGGACTCAGGGAACCTTCCTGAGCAGAGTGCAGGGGCTGCTGAAGAAGGTGGAGGTTGCTAAGGATGGTTGAAACCGGAAGGCCGAGACCAGTATAGGCTCTGACAAACCAGGGAATACCAGCCTGAAGAAATCCTTGTTTCTTTGGTCCGAAATCAACAACTTAAGGTAATCAACCGGCTACCTCCAT
Source organism: Sabulibacter ruber (assembly GCF_017355955.1). GTDB lineage: Bacteria > Bacteroidota > Bacteroidia > Cytophagales > Hymenobacteraceae > Nibribacter > Nibribacter ruber_A. The sequence goes on from NZ_JAFFID010000006.1 coordinate 183,509, forward strand.
GTATCGAACATTCAGTTTCCTATTTTTTCTGCTGGGTCTCTTGGCGTCTTTTGTAACCTGGCTGTTAAGTCTCATCCCAGGGTAACCTCCCCCTGGCTCACGGAGGCTCCCAAGCCCTTCCCAAAAACCAGGACCTGGCCCTCCAGGGAGCCCCACAGAAAACCTCATTGACATGGTACCGACGGGCCACACATTTCAGGCGTACATAGAGATTATCGGGGCAAACCCCTATGTCCACGTCCCGGATAGAATACTCCAGGCCGTTTTCCAAGACGCAGGCAGGGACAAAGGACCTATCCCGATCCGTGGGAAGATAGGGGAGAAAGCCTTCCGCCAGACCATAGTGAGATACAGCGGTGCCTGGCGGCTCTACATCAATGCATCCATGCTGAAGGATTCCCCCAGAAAGATCGGGGAGAAGGTGGAGTTGACCATTGCCTTCGACCCCGAAGACAGGACGATCGCACCTCACCCGCAACTGGTGAAGGCACTCCGGGAGAACCAGGAGGCGGCCGCAGTCTTCGACAGGCTACCGCCCTCCCGAAGACAAGAGATCGTCCGGTATATCTCTTCCCTGAAAACGGAGGCAAGCGTGGACCGGAATGGCTCCAGGGCGATCGACTTTCTGTTGGGCAAGGGGAGATTCGTGGGAAGGGACAGGCCCTAGCCAAAGAATGGTATTGACTGTCCCTGCCCTAGGTAGGGCGGTATACCCTACGAGCACAGCCTATGCCCCGGTACCTCATCAGGCATGAGCCATACAGCAGGGCGGGTAATCACCTTTCCTGTAGTTTTTTGGGTCTATGGAATAGGATCCAGGGAAGCATCAGGCAGTTCTTAGCGCGCTTACCTCTCCAACGGGGAACGCCGGAAGAGAACCGTTGGACGGGTACCTGAAACATAGCGCGGGATTTCCGGTGACACCCGAAAGCAGGATTATCCATCCGGCACACCGTATGCCCAAAGTCCACAAATGCCCACAGTGAGTACCGCAGAGAAGTAGAATAGGGTCGGTAGATGCACATGGAAAAGAACCCCACAACCGAGACGATATCCCTCCGGCCCTCCACAATGGAGGATAAGGAAAAGGTTTTCCGGTGGTTAACCCGTTCCAATCTGACGGCAGAGATGCTGGGGCCCCCGAAGTTTCCGGATACCCTGGTTCCCTCCTGGGAGGAGTTCGACAACGACTACCTCGACTATTACTTTGATGGGACCCAGCCCATGAAGGGACGTTGTTTCATCATTACCCACAAGGGCCAGGAGGTAGGGCAGATCAATTATAATCACATTGATCCCAGGGACCATTCCACTGAGCTGGATATCTGGTTGTCCGATAAAAGGTTTACGGGGCAAGGGTTCGGAACGGGGGCCCTGCGGCTGATTTGCCGTTTCCTTGCAGAAACCTTTGGCTGCAGGTATGTATATGTCCAGCCTTCCCGGCGAAACCCAAAGGCCATCAGGGCCTACCTGAAGGCGGGCTTCAGGGAACAGGCATATTTTCCCCCGGAACTTGTCCCTGATTATGAGGACTCCGTCCTGTTGAAGAAAACGATAGGGGAAAAATGAATAACCACCTGCCCCGGGCGTCAGGTCAAGGCAACATCCCTGTGAAGGCCAGGTAGCGGCGCCAGATACCTGTGAAGCATGGTATCCAGGGAGGAAGGTGAGGTTCACACCCATAATCCGGCCTACCATGCCTTCCGACAACCCAGGAGATTGCTCCGAATGGGGCAGTTCCCTTGAGAGCGGCTGCTATGGGATTGGAGGGTTGGGCCCGCAGAAGGAGTTAGAATTGTCCTGCCGCCCGGGCAGAGGACCAAGGCCAACAGGAGTCCTGAGCAAGCCCCGCAAGGCCTGCGGTACACTGGGGAAACCCCAGTCCTTTCATATTCCCCGGCCACCTTCCCAGGAAGTCTGACGCACCCGATTGCCGGGCGTTGGCTGCCGACGGGGTTTCAGCACAGAGATACCTGGGCCAGCCAGGAAGGACCCAAACTACCCAAGGGAGCCGCTCCGAAGGCCCGGAGGGAAAAGCGGAGCCTAGCCGAGGCATTGATGCCAGGGGCAGGTTCTCGCGCGGGAGAAGAAGCGGCGACGGGAGCCCAAGGGCCCTACTTGCCTTTTCCCGGGGGCAAACCGGGCGGACAACCTGATTGGCCCTGGGTGCAGGAGGGATACTACTGCTCCTTGTAGATCCCGTGGCGGATGGCATAGACGGCCAGCCCTACCCGGGAACCCACCTCCAGTTTGCGGAACAGGCCCTCCCGCAGGGCTTCCACCATCCGGGGCTTCACCCCTAAAAGAGGGGCCATGGATTTATAGGGCATGTCGGTGCAGGCCAGTTTCAGGAACGCGACCTCCTGCTCATTCAGCTGGGTTTCCGGCTGATGCAGGCCTTTCAGGTCCTTTTTGAGGATTTCGACCACATTGCCGGTGTAATAGCTGCCGCCCCTTTCCACCGCCTCCAGCGCCATCCGGAGTTCGGAGGGATCCGCGTTCTTGAGAAGGTAGCCGTCCACCCCGCTTTTGAGCATCCGCAGCACCGTCTCGGTGTCATCGCTCATGGAGAGGGCCAGGATCCTTATCTCCGGGTGGTGCTCCTGCAGCCAGAGGGCGGTTTCGAAACCGTCCATCACGGGCATGCTGATATCCAGCAGAACGATGTCGGGAAGGCTCCCGGGGAAAAGCCTGGAGGTCAGATCTTTCCCATTCTCCGCTTCCAGGGAGACGGTGTAGCCGCTGAAGCCGTTGATGAGCTCGGCCATGCCCTTGCGGAAGAGCCTATGGTCGTCAACGAGCGCTACTTTGATGGGGGAGGGGGACGTTTGCATGTCGTATCAGGGGAATGGTAATTCAAAAAACACGGAGGTGCCACCGCCCGGGGTACTGTGGACGTGCAGGGTGGCCCCCAGGAGGGAGGCCCGGTACCGCATGTTGGAGGACCCCGTTCCCTGCGGCGAAGGAAGGGCGGCGGCATCAAAGCCTTTGCCGTCATCCTCTATGGAGAGGGAGACCCTGCCTCCTGGATACCGCAGCCGGACGGTAACGGAACCTGCCTCCGCGTGTCTGAGGACGTTGTTCAGGGCTTCCTGGGCGATCCGCAGGATGATCAGCTTCCTTTCCGGGTCCAACCCTGCCTCTTTCCCCTCCACCTCGAAGGATGTCGCGAGCGCACCGGTCTTTCCGATCAGGTCCAGCTGGAACCGGAGGAGCGCCGCAAGGCTCTGCTGGGCGATGTACCGGCTGTTCAGCCTTTTGGAGAGGTTCCGCAGATCCTCGATGGCCTGGTCCAGCAACTCCTTGCTGCTCCGGATCTTCTGCTCCCGGGCGACGCTCCCGGCACTCTCCAGGGTGCTTACGTGCAACCGCACCAGCGAGAGGACCTGCCCCACGTTGTCATGTATCTCCTGGGAGATGGAAAGGAACGTCTGCTCCTGCACCTCGACCTGGGCCTTCAGCAGCTCCCGCTGGAAGGCCGCCTCCAGGTTTCCGATTTCCCGGGAGTGCTCCGACCTCCTCTTCTGGTAAGCATACATCAGGTAGAAAATCAGCATGCCCAGCGCCAGCATCAGCGCAGTCCCAAGGGTGACGATGAGCAACAGGTCATACATGCTTCTTCAGGGTAATCCGGCGAGGGGCACCATCCTTCCCGACCGCCCGAGGGGAACGGCCGCAAAGGGCAAAGGCAACCAGAAAGGTAATATTAAGCAAAAGCCCCAAAAATATACTGATGAAATAGAGGGCATGGGCCAATGCATAGGAAACCTCGAGGATCCGGTTCATGAGGCCCTCCACGAAAAAATTACCCAGCGAATAGAAGAACAGACCGGTGCTGACCCAGAACATCGGCTCCTTCTCCAGCTGAACGACCGTAAGCCCAAGGAAGATCTCGCGGCAATACAGAAAGGCCCAGCAGATGATAAGGACATTCTTCAAAAGGCGGGCGTAGGTGTTGACCTCGGAGGTTTCCTGCAGCAGCAGCAGGATCAGGCTTGAGACGAGCAGGTAGAGGGGGATGGAGGCCAATACCGTTTTCCGTGCCCTGCCCCCCTTCAGCTCGCTGTAGAACAAACACGAGAAGAGGGTATACTGGAGGGGGACCAGGAAGTGGTACAGGTAGAAATTGGTCGTTCTCTGGAACATGAGGTAGGCCGCATACCCCTCCGCCAGCAGGGTGAGCAGCAGGGTATAGCCCAGGATCTTCAGGCCCACGGGAAGGTGCCTGAACTTCAGGGCCCACAGCAGGAGGCCGAGCGCCAGCTGAATGAAATAAACGTATATATCCCACATAGGTGCAGGGGGCGCAGGCAGTGCCTGCGCCCCGGTGTAAACCATGGTCCTATTCCTGCCACGCCAGCAGCCCATCCTCCTGGCAGTTCAGCCGGGGAGGGCAAAGGCAGCAGTCATCCACGTACAGGGCCTCCGCCTCGGTCCGGGCAAACGAAGGCTCCCCCTGAACGGCCCCCATGAAGATCACGTGCCGGCCATCTTCCCCGATCCCGTAGTAGACCCTGATAAAGGAACTGGCCGGGTACTGCTGGATCAACCGCAGGACAGACTCCGTGGTGAAATTGGCCGCCCGCATCATGGTATCCTCCTGAGAGGGCTGCAGGGAGGCCAGGTATTGCCGGTACCGGTCGCACCGGGCCTTCAGCTCCCCCAGGGGCACCGGCTGTTCCACCATCACGTTCGGGGTGGACCCGCTGAAATCACAGGGTCCCGGCTCGGGCCCCGACATGGAATTATCCACATTTCTGGTTAACAAGATAGGCATACTTTTACTTTTTTTAGGTGAGATTAAGAAAATATATGCCCTAAAAAGAGGCTTCTCCCTTTCCTACGCAAGTAACCCGGTACCTGCACCCAAGCCCTATAATCAGATAATTAATTGATATAAAATTAGTTGCGATTTTAACAATCCCTGATCCAAGTGAAAGGGCACCCCCGTTCAGGGAAAGATCCCGAAAGCAGGCCTTGGCCCTCCCGGGGAAACATGGGCAACTCCCCCTACGGGGACCGGGAAAAATCACATTTCCCCGATGGGGTATTTTCCCGAGTTTTGCCCATGGGCCAGTCCTGCGGGTAGGACCGGGGGAAGGCATCGGGGGAAACGGGACCCGGACGGCGGTATCCCATGGATCCCGTGGTCGGCCATCGCTGGGAAAAGAACGAAGAGGGGAATAGAAACCACCCGGCAGGGCAGCCCAGGGGAGAAAGGGGGGGGGGGTGAAATGCAAAAGGGAGACCCCGGCTGGGCCTCCCTTTTGCACATCAGTTCTTCAAAATCTTACAGAGCGAATATAGTAAAATTTCCTTTGTCTGGAAAAGGGGCCTGTTTTTTTCCAAGGGAAAGCCCCCCTGCGCCGCGCCCTTCCTTACGAGTGCCCTCCCGGAAAAAAGAAAGGAGGCCCGCGGCCCCCTCCCCAAACTAACACAGTACTTAACCCAATCCATCAAAGGTACGCAACAAGTCTGATTAACTGAAACTTAGGATAGGAAATCCTGCGAAACCCTGGCAGGCGGATAACCTGGGTGGAAACCAACCGCCATACCAACGTTCCGATTCACCGCCTGTCTATAAACTCCCTATATTTGATACCATCTAAAAGAAACCCTACTAAAAGGAACCCTATGAGAGAACTAGTAAGAAACAGAATCGATGCCATGCAAATGGAGATCATCCGTAAGGCATCGAACGTGGAAGAGGTACAGGCGGTATTAGGCATCTTCACCGAAATGCGCGCTTTGACCGACCGCCTGCCGGAGGGAGGGAGCTCCCCCAACGGAAAGAAGAGAGGGCGGAAACCAAAAGAACCACAGGGAGAATAGCGGCTGGGCCAGGTAAGCGCACCTTCCATCCACCACTGCTATCCACCTACCATTCCCGAAGTCCTTCGTTCGGCATCCGTAGAGGAACCCTCCGGCTGAAGCGAACCCAAAACGTACCAGTACAACCGGGCCGGAACAGCCTTGGGCACCCGCAAAAATAAAGCCCCTCCCGAAAGGAGGGGCTTCTTTGTGAGATCAGGCGGAGAGGCTTATTTCAGCACCACATGTCTTCTCACCAGGCCTTGGGGTGTCTGCACTACCAGGACATACTGCCCTTTGGGAAGGCGGGCAACGTCCTGGTCAACCTCCAGCCGGCCGGCCGCACTCTGAACCTCCCGGCTCAGCACGGTGCGCCCGAGCAGGTCCACCAGTCGGAGGGAGGATGTCCCGCTGCCGGCTCCGTCCACCCGGATGCGCAGGGCCGAGGTGGCCGGGTTGGGGTACACCCGCACGGCGGAGGCGGGCAGCTCGTTTTTCACGGAGGTGGGATCACCGCTGCCGACCACCGCCCGGTAGGTCGTGCCCACGCGGATGCCGTCGATGGTGAGCGCGGGGGAATTGGTTCCCTGCCGCAACGCCACGGTGCCGATATCGGTGGGCGAGGTGCCCGTCTCCGCGGCCGTCGCCAGCGCCTCGGCGGGCTCGGCGGTGAGGGTCGGGTTCACGTACAGGCGGGAGGTGTTACCGGTCGCGTCGAAGTCGTAGCGCACCACCACCAGGTAGTCGTTGTTCAATCCGTACTCCCGCGCGGTGGTCCACACGGCGGCGGAAGTGCCGCCCGAGCCGCTCACCCCGAACTGGATCCCCCCGGAGGCGGAGCGCACGAACACCCGTGGCCGGAAGTTGGTGCCCATGCTCTGTGGGCCCAGGTGGAAAAAGTACTCCCCGTCGGGGTGGGCCGAGCTGACCCGCACCACGAAGGAGGCGTAGACGGTGGAGCCCCGCTCTACCTTGTCGAACGAGCGGCTCACGTCCTGCCCGTTTACCTCCAGCCGCGCGGCGCGGCCCCCCTGCCCTGCGTAGGACGGATAGGAAAGCCCCTCGGCGGCCACCAGTACCGGGGCAGTCGTGCCGCTGTGCGCGCTCCAGCCATTCGCGGTAAGGGCCGAGCCCGCCGCATAGGCGAAGTTCTCCTCGAACAGCAGCCCGGCCTCCAGGCCCGGGGTGGCCTGCTCCCCGCGGCCCACGGCCGAGGTCAGGTAGTTCTCCCCGCCGGGCTCGGTGGCCTCGTTGTACTCGAAGGAGGCGAAGTGGTAGGTGGCCCCGGCCCGCAGCCCGGTGATCTCCACCTCAGAGGCGCTGCCGTTCAGCACCACGAAGTTACCGGTGCCGACCTGCTGCCCCTGCCCGAAAGCCGCGTTGGAGACGTAGGCCGTGGCGTCCGACGGCAGGGCGTCCACCGCTGCGCCCTCACGGGCCAGCACCAGGCGCTTGGCCCCGTCCCCCCCGGAGAGGAGCACCCTCATCGAGGTGCGGGTCACCCCGGCGAAGGTGAGCTGGGAAGCCGCGGTGGGCTCGGCAGCCAGCGGAACGGCCTGGGTCGTGAAGGTTCGCTGCTCGCCGTAGGAGGTGCCGGCGGCGTTCGTGGCGTAGGCCCGCACGAAGAAGGCCGTGTTCTGGGCAAGGCCCGTCAGCGTGCCGGAGAAGGCCGCCTCGGAGCCGGCGATCTCCAGCTTCGAATCCTCCAGGGTGGGGTTCGCCTCGGCGGACCACACCAGCCCCCGGGCGGTGACGGAACCTCCGCCGTTCTCGGACACGGTGCCGCCCACGGTGGCGGAGGTGGTGGTGACGGCGCTCACGGCCGAGGTGCTCAGCGTCGGCGGGTACACCGGCGCCGTGCCGGTACCGCTCACCGCCACGGCCTGGGCCGCGGCCCCACCGCCGGAGACGGCGAGGGTGGCGCTGTAGGCCTGCGCGGCGGCTGGCGCGAAACGCACCTGCACGGTCACGGAGGCGAGGGACCCACTAGCCGGGCTAAGGGTGACCACGCAGCAGGAGAAGGGATCGGTGCCGGTCCGGATCTCGAAGCCCGCGGCCGGGGTGACCGTCACCGGGCCGGTAAGGCCGGTGCCCTGCACGGTGAAAGACTGGCTCAGTGAGGCGCTGCCCACGGGCACGGCGCCGAAGTCCGGCAGGGTCGCCGGGGTGACGGTGAGGGCCTGGGCCTGGGCCAGGCCGGCCAGCAGCATCAGGAGGGAGAGCAGGGTGAGCGAGCGGGCCAGTACCCGCCGGCGGTCCCCCGCGTGCTTATATAGATATCTCATGGTGACTCTTGTAAGGTTATGGTTCCTTTCGGGTTAGTTGGTGGGGCCGTTGTCGACTCTGGACTCCACGGCGGCCTGCACGGCCTCGGGCAGGCTGGAGAGCAGGTTCAGCCCCGTGGCGGCCTCAATGGCGTCCACGCTCGTGCGGTAGGCGCCCCAGGAGGAGCCCACGGCGTGGCTGTTGGGGGTATCCACGGCGATGAGGCGGGTACCGGTGCCGATGCGGGAAACGTCGCTGTCGCCCACGGGCAGCACCACGATCACCTTCCACACGCGGGCGGGCACGGTCACCCGGCCGTTGTCCAGGGTGTTGGTCACGCCCCCGCTGGAACCGGTGCCGCCCACCCCGTAGCTGCCCATGATCACATAGACCTCATGGGCGGGCAGGAAGGTGCGGGTGTAGTTCTCCAGGTCCGCCCACAGCCCCTGGTTGTTGTTGGGGGCCTGCGGGATCATGTTGGTCATCAGGAAAGTGGCTGAGTTATTCTCGATGCTGGAGGTGCGGTCCGCCGAGGGCACGTTGTGGCCCCGGTCGAAGCCGCTGCCCCGGTAGGAATCCTCGTTCACCCGGTACCAGCCGGCGGGCAGGGCGGGGTCCTCGCGGAAGTCGTCCCGGCGGTCCACCCCGCCTCGGTCGGAGGCGTCCAGGTGCCAGCTCACCCAGTTCGGGGTCCCGCGGTCCCGGTGGTAGGACAGGGCGTACTGGGGCTTGCGCATGAGGTAGTTGGCCGGGACGTTCACGTCCGGCACCGCGCCGCTGGGATTGCCCAGGGCCATATGGTCGTTGTCGGGGTACTGGGTGGCGGGCCCCTCGGAGCCGAAGTCCCACACGGTCACGTCGTCGATGTTGATTCTCGCCGAGCCGCCCGACACCTTGCGGATCTCCAGCCGCACCCGGCCGGGGATGTCGGCGGCGAAGGTGGCCGTCTGCAGCTCGCCGGCCACGGTGACCACCGTCGGGCCGACCTTCGTCCACTTGTCGCAGGCGCAGGCCTCGCTCATGGCCCACAGCTCCCAGGCGCTGGATGCGTCCGTGCCGTAGAGGCCGTGCCTTACGGTGACGGAGCCCACCCCATTGGGAAGGTAAGTCTCCATGGTGAGTTTGCCTTTCAGGCGCAGGCGCACGGACTTGGCGCCGCCCTTGCGGTCAGCCTCGGAGGTGCCGATCAGCGCGTCCTCCAGGAGCCAGGCGCCGGAGGGCAGGGAGACGGAGCCCGCCGCGTAGCCGGCCTTGGTGCCGGACTCGAAGGTCTCGGGGTAGCCGGCGGTCTGCGCCAGCAGGGAATGGGCGCCCCCGAACAGGAGGGCCCACAGGAGCAATAGGGTGGGGAGAAGGGAGCCTCTCCCGCGGAGGGAGGGGGGAGTAAACGTTCTGAGCATGCGGTCTGCGTTAGGGTTATGAAATCGGGGCGCAAGTTACCCAGAGGGCGACTCGCATCCTAACGCGAAGGTACGCAGACCGGCACGCCGGCAGGTTACGGCATTGTTAAGAGTGGGGCGAAAGGCAAGGGAAAGAGCGCCTTAGGTCTCCACGGCGAGGGTTTTCAGGCCTACCAGGCGGCCTTCCCCCGTCCAGCCCAGCAGGTACACCTCCACCCGGCGCTCACCGAACCGGTAGGCCTGGGCATCCGAGAGGGAGGCAAGCAGCAGCTCCTGCAACTGCCGGAACCTCTCCGCCTCCGCCTGCCGCTCCGCACTGGCGCCCTCCCGGGCCCTGGTCATGTTCCGCAGGCAATAGCCGATCTCCTGGGTTTCGGTCCTGGTGCCCGCCGGTTTGCCCAACAGCTGCGCCAGGTACGCGGGGGAGAATCCTTCCCGGGGCTGGACGCCCAGGTCCACCGCCTCGAAGGGGGCGTCGGTCTCACTCAGGAAAAGAAGGCCCTCGGCGGCCTGCCTCAGATCGGAAAGTCGTTGTTCCATAGAATCGGTTTCGATGCGCTTTGATACTGGTTCTTTAGGGGTTTTGTTGCCTTGCCGACCAGGGTGCCTCCCTCTTTCTCCCTTACCAAAGCCAAGTTTATTTACCCTGAGCGCAGGGACACTGCCTGGCATTTCCCCGCCGAAAACGTCTCCAACTGCCTGAAGTCCCCCTTCGTCTTCCCCGTCAGGGGGTAGCCCCCAGGGGCTTACCCTTGCCAAGATAAGCGGAATAATGGGACCGGAAGGCATTCTCCGCCGTTCTTACGTTCAAGATAATACAGGAAGGCAAGATCCCTCCAGAGGACAGCGTCTCCGGCATCGGCCCCCAGCGCTGGCCGCCGTTCGCCGGTGGCAGGATCCCAAGAGCCACAACCGCTGAAAGCCATGGACTCCATACAGCAATACGGATTTGTGCGATCCTCCCGGAATGCCCTGCTGGGCTGTTGCCGGGGTTAAGCTCCGGCGGATTTCCCGGTTGAGAACAGCCTGTTCGGCATGGGCAGTATCCGAAACCTCTTGGTTCATACCGGCTACACCCATGAATTCTGGATCGGCCGGCACGCCCTGCACAAAAGGACAGATGTCACCGATAGGGGTTCCATCCCGGACGCCCTGGCCGCCGGTACCCTTTTCCGTACGGGTGACATCCTGATGGAGGAGTTCTTCCCGGTCTATTCCCGAAACCAGCTGGAGGATCTCAAACTGAGTATCAACGGGGGAAAGTCACTGCAAGCCCGCTGAAGCTGTTCACGCACGTGATCACCCATGAGTTCCACCACAAAGGGCAGATCCCTTCCCTGGGCAGGCATTTAGGGTTTGTGCCAGACGATACAGACGTAGTGAGGCAAGATGATGGGATAAATCAGCCTTTTTCAGGCCCCAGTCCCCCGCTGCCCTAGGAGCTCGCGGAATCGGTTCAATCAGGTAACGGATCACCGCTTTCATAAAAAAAGAAGGGCTACAGGAGCCCTTCGTCAGCGAAGGAGTAGTAGCCTTCCGCCGTGAGAATCAAATGGTCCAGGACCGCGATGTCCAGCAGGGTGCCTCCTTCCTTCACCTTCCGGGTGAGCTGCAGGTCCGCCGCGCTGGGCTGCAGGTTGCCCGAGGGGTGGTTGTGGCAGAGGATGATCCCACTGGCGCAGGCTTTGAGCGCGGCCACGAAGATCAGTTTGGGGTCCGCCACCGTGCCGGCGATCCCTCCTGAGGAGAGCTCGTAGATCCCCAGCACCCGGTTGGCCCGGTTCAGCAGCAGCACCTTGAACTGCTCCACGAAGTCCAGTTTGCCGGGGTCCCAGCTTCGGAGCAGGATCCCGCGGGAGTCTTCGGAGCAGGTGATCCGGGGACGCTCGGAGGCTTTCACCCGGGACCGGTAGGTCAGCTTCACTTCGGCAACCCGGAAAGCGGCGGAGGTTTTAAGGGACTTTTCCATAATCGTTCTGGCTTAAAGGTTAGAGAATTGATTATGGCGCCCCACCCGCCGGCGGCAGCGGCCAAAGGGCAAGGTGGAGACGGGAAAAATGCGGAGGGTTCCCGCCGGGATACCCATTTTTCCCGTACGACCTTGGCGTCAAGCGCACCCGTGTCCGGGCCGCCGGCTACCTTCGCGGCAGAATCGATGTCTCCGCTTCAGGCCATATTCTCTTACTTAGAACCGCCCTGCCTGGGCTTTCGCAGGGACTCCATGGCCCCCGTCCGCTTTCCTGGGCAAAAGGAGCTCGCCTCAGCCTTCCTGGTATTTGCAGCTTCCTTCGTCCTCTCCACAAACCCACGTGGGCCAAGGATACCTGTCCGCAATCTCCAAGCCGGCCTCTTCCAAGGCATTCACAGAATGCCATGTCAACAAATGAATTTGTGAATATATTAATTTATTAACTTATTTAGGCTGTACACCGGATCCAAATGGTCCTACTGAACGGAACCCAGTATCTCAATTCCCCCAGGATAGCGACCTATCGCCCAGGTATTTACCACAGGAGGGTCCTATTGCCTTCTCCGCCAAAGCCTGCTCCCTGAACCGGGGGGCCGAGCTGAAATCCTCAACCCTCCGTATTCCCCGGAGCCAAACCAGCCAGGGCTCCGCGCTTGAGCTGGCTGGGCAATACCCCGAACTTCTTTCTGAAGGCTGCCGTGAAATGGTGCGGGTTTTTATATCCCACCTCGGTGGCGACCTCGCTCACTGTGGTGTGCTGCTCCAGCAATAGCCTCCTGGCAGCTTCCATGCGCAGGTCATGGAGGTATCCAAAAACGGTGTTGCCCACCACTTCCCTGAATCCCTTCTTCAGCTTGAAGTCATTCAGCCCCACCCGGTGGGCCAGCTCAATCAGAGAGCAGGGGTTCTGCAGATTCTGCTCCACCAACTTTTTGGCCAGGTGAATCTTCTCCACATCATACTCCTTCAGCGAGGTGGCCTGGGCGGGAGAAGCGGGTATTCCGCAGGACGCCAGCTGGAGGAAGAGCAGTTCCAGGATTTTGGCCTGCAGGAAAATGCGTTTCAAAAGGCCCGTCTGCTCGCACTGGTGGATGCTATCCAGGACCGTCTGCAGGAGCGGCGTGATGGGCAGGTTCCTCTCCAGCGTCACCAAGGGTTTCTGCGCCGCCTGCTCCAGCATAGACGCCAACAGCGGAAGTTCCTGCAACACCAGTTGCCGCACCGTGAGGTCGGGCAGTTGCAGGGAGAAAAGCTGCACCGGCCCCCCGATCTCCAGCAGCAGCTCGCAGCTTTGGGTACACAGCAGGTTTGCCTGTGCGTGGTGGCAGGCCACGCACAGGCTCTGATCGCTCTTCTCCCGCAGGATGATGCTCCCTTGCCTCACAAACAGGAGCGAACACAGGGTCCCCTCCACCTTCACCACCAGGTGCCGGGGTTTCGCAGGGGTGAGCTGCACCTGTAGCAGGTGGGATCCCTCGAACCAGGTCTCTTCCAACCTGAGGTGAAGGGAGGGGAGGGAGGCCTCCGTACTCTGTTCGTTGAGCACCTGCTCTGCCTTGAAATTAGGTGGATAGGACCGGGCCCAGACTACCTGCCGGCCTGCCTCATCGCTGATGCTGATGTTCATGCGGAAAATCCCTTGAGGGTTATAAATAATCCGTCCTGCGTTCACTACCCCACCCACGGATGCGCCAAATTTGCAGCATAAAATTTAATTAGATTAATTCTAAATAAAAAAACATGTGGTTCATACAGGTTACTAACCCCACGCTTTCTGCTGGGAACATCCGTGGGCGATGGGGGGCTGCCTCAGGAAAGACACGCCCAGAGCAGCCGGGCAGCATCGGTCGGGAGTCCTGCTTTCTCAGATATTCCAAGGGGCGCCTGTCATGAGAAACGGATATTTCACGGTGCTTTTCCTGTGCATCTGCACCTCCTTGGTTTGGGCCCAGACTTCCAGGGGTACGCTCACGGGCACCGTCCTCACGCAGGACGGGAAGCCGGCCGCCTATGCCGTGGTGGTGCTCAAGGGTACCGGGTACGGGTACGGTACGCGAGAAGATGGGCACTTCACCCTGGAAGCACCCGCGGGAGATTATACGCTGCAGGTGCAGGGCCTTGGCCTGGGCAGGCTGGAACGTGCGGTGGAGGTAAAGCCAGGGCAGACAGTGGAGCTGAAGGAAGTCATCCTCCGCGGAAACGGAATCCAGCTGAACGATGTGGTGGTGACCGGGCAGTACGAGCCGCAGTCGGTGAGAAAATCCGTGCACCAGGTGCGCACCATCGGCAGGGAGCGCATCCTGCAGCGCGGCGCGGTGAACGTGCAGGAAGTGCTCACCAACGAGCTGGGCATCCGGTTCTCGCAGGATTTGGCGCTGGGCGGTTCCAACATCGAGCTGCAGGGGATGTCAGGCCAGAACGTGAAGGTGCTGCTGGACGGCGTTCCGCTTATCGGTCGGCAGGGAACCTCCAATGAGATTGACTTGAACCAGCTGGACGTGAACGCCATTGAACGCATCGAGATAGTGGAAGGCCCTATGTCCGTGGTGTACGGGGCCGATGCGCTGGCGGGCGTGATCAACATCATCACCAGGAAATTCTCAGAGGAGCAGCTCAGTGTGCAGGCGCGGCTGCAGGAGGAAACGGCAGGGGAGGAATACGGAAGCGGCCAGGGCATCCACAACCAGAGTGTGCGGGTGAGCTGGCAGCGCCAGGGCTGGGCTATCAACGGCGGCGGAACCCGGAACCGGTTCGGCGGCTGGCAGGGGCAGGCGGCGGAGCGGGACAAGGAGTGGCACCCCAAAACCCAGTGGCTCGGCAATGTGTCCCTCGGGTACAAGAACAGAAACCTGGAAACGTGGTACCGGCTGGATGCCCTGCAGGAGGCCATCACCGATGAAAACCCTTTCCAGGGCAACGAGGCGCTCGACAAGGAATACATGAGCCAACGGCTCCTGCACCAGCTGCAAGCCAACTGGCGCGCCACGGATAGATGGTCGTTCACGGGGGCGCTGGGCTATACCACCTTCAGCCGGACGACCCAAACCACCACGGTACACAAAGACACGGGCAAACGCACGCTGGCATTGGGGCCCGGCCTGCAGGACGTAACCGGGTTTGACGGCGTCACCGCCCGAGGGATTGCCTACTACAAAGCCTCCCCCCAGATCACGGTGCAGGCCGGGACAGAGGTCAACCTGGAGAGCGGCAATGGCGGGCGGCTACAGGCCGGAACCCAGCGCCTCCATGATTATGCCGCCTTCGCCACAGCGGAGTATAGCCCAGTGCCCAGCATCAGCCTCCGGCCAGGGGTGCGGGTGGTGCGCAACTCCGGGTACCAGGCCCCGCCCGTAATCCCGTCCCTGAACACCAGGTTCAGCCTGGGGGAGAACCTGGATCTGCGGCTGGCCTACGGCCGGGGTTTCCGGGCTCCCTCGCTGCGGGAGCTTTACTTCAGTTTTTTTGACGCTAGCCACTCCCTTCAGGGCAACCCCCACCTGAAGGCCGAGCTTTCCCACAGTTTCAATGGCTCCCTGGCGTGGCAGGCGGTGAAAAAGCCAACCGTACGCCTTACTTCTGCCTTAGGCGGATTTTACAACACCGTCCGTAACCGCATCGCCAACGGGCTGGATGCCACCGATCCGCAGGTGACCACTTACGTGAACATTGAGCGCTACAGAACCACGGGCGGTTCCTTCAACAACACCCTGCAATGGCGGAACCTGGAACTCACCATGGGGGCTGCCTACATCGGGCGCTACAACCAGCTGCAGGAAGGGCAGACGGAATTGCCCCTCTTCACCTGGTCGCCCGAAGTGAACAGCAACCTAGTCTTCCGCTTCCCCCGCCTGGGCGCCAGTTTCTGCTTTTTCTACAAGTATACAGGGACGTTGCCCTACTACGAGGTAGCCGTGGTGGGGAACCGGGAAACCATCCGGCTGGCCGAAACGGCGGGCTTCCACTGGGCCGATGCCTCCGTGACCAAGAACATTACCCAGTACGTGACGCTGAGCGGCGGCGTGAAGAACCTGTTCAACATGACCCGCATTCGCAATACCGCCTTAGGGGCGGGTACGGCCCACGCCGCAGAGGGGGACCGCCCTATCGGGTATGGCCGCTCCTTTTTCGTGGGATTGAACGTGCAATGGCACAAACCTTCACCTTAACCTTTCTTTTACCCCATTTTCTAAACCTATACAACTTTATGAAAAACAGATTCCTCCTCCTGGCGCTATTGGCCTTCGTGAGTGTGTTCAGTGCCTGCGACGACGATGAGCCGCCTTTACCGGACAATGCACTCGCCTTTGAGGCACAGGCCTTGGGTTTTGATGCCGCCCAGAGTTCCATGCAGGTGAAACTCAAGCTGTCCCGGCCGGCTGATGTGGCCGTACCCGTCACCGTGCAGCTGACGGGACAGGGCGTGACGTACGGCGCCCATTTCACCACCAACCCCGCCGCTACGAACGGCCTTGTGGCGTTGACCATTCCGGCGGGCAGCAGCGAGGTTTCCTTCACCGTGGCCAAGGTGGCCGGGGTTCTTCTGGACGGAACCGAGAAAATCACCTTCGAGGTGCAATCAGCCGCGCAGCCGGTAGTGCTGGGCTCTGCCAATACGCTGACCCTGAGCTTCTCGGAAATCCTTTCGGGGGGCGCTACGCTGGACATCAACGGCGGCGGCCCCACCTATCCCAACAAAGTGTTCATTGACCTGAGCGCCAACCGGCAAACCGCGGTGGCCCGATCTGCCTGGGACCTGGGTTTCCACAGCGGCGCCGATTTCAGGGTCACCCTGAATGCCACGGCGGGCGCCCTGGCCTACCGGCTGGACAAAACCGACCTGAGCCAGGTGGGCACGGCCGATACCGTGGATCTGGTTTCCAGATTGGTGCTGTCCTCCACCGCGCCGAGTACCGAAACCATGGCCTACGTGGATGACCCGGACGGCGACCTGACCAAGACCGTCATCGCCGCCATCTCGGCCAACGAGACGGAAAACAAAGTCTACATCGTGAACCGAGGTTCCAGCGGCATCGGTGCCCGCAGGTGGCAAAAGATCCGGGTGGTGCGCAGCGGAGACGGCTACACCCTGCAATACGCCGATATCACTTCCCCCTCGTTCAAGACGCTGTCCGTCAGCAAAGACCCGCGCTATAATTTCAAGTATGTGTCCTTTGACAACGGGGCCGTGGAGGTGGAGCCTGCCAAAGACCGTTGGGACATCGCCTGGAGCGGCAGCGTGTACAAAACGAATTTCGGGGCGGGCCTGATCCCTTATTACTTCCAGGATTTTGTGGTACAGAACAGCCCGGGCGGTGTGCAGGTGAAGCAGGTGATGGCCAGCGAGGTGAGCTATGAGGCCTTCAACGAAACCAACCTGAGCAGCCTCACCTTCTCCACCGGCATCGCCACCATCGGGTCCACGTGGCGCGCCACGGGCATGTCCGGGGCCACCATCCACACGGACCGTTTCTATGTGGTGAAAGACCCGGCAGGTAACATCTATAAGCTCAAATTCACTGCCCTCGCCCAGAACGGCGAGCGCGGCAGACCGCAGATCGTGTACGCGCTGCTGAAGAAAGGCTAATTACACTTTCGGCGTGCCTTCCGAAAACCGCCGAAATCAGATACTGAACGCAAAAGATAGAACAATGAGACAACTGAGATTTTCATGTTTGTTGGTTGTGTTGGTTGGGGTCATGGCCGCTTGCCGTGACTCCTCCTCCCCAACTACTACCGTGGGGTTGAAAGACGCCCACCTGCCCGCCACAACCAGGATCGTGTCCTTGAACGGCACCGTGAGCGAGATCCTCGTTGGATTGGGGTTGGAGCAGAACATTGTGGGGGTTGACGTGACCAGCACTTACCCCGAGAGCCTGCAGCGGAAAGCCAAGGTGGGCCACAACCGCACCATTTCCCCGGAGGGCGTTCTGGCGTTGCAGCCCACCCTTGTCATCGGTCTGACCCAGGACGTGAAGCCCGCGCTGGTGGAGCAATTCAGAAGCGCGGGTGCCCGGGTGCTGCTGTTTGACCAGGAGCATTCCGCCGAAGGCGCCAAGAAATTGATCCGACAGGTAGGCGATAGCCTGCACCGCCAGGCGCAGGCAGACACCCTGGTGCTGAGACTGGAGACGGATTTAGGCAAGGCACCCTCTGCCCCGGCCCCAAAGCCGAAGGTGCTTTTCATCTACGCCCGCGGAACGGGCACCATGATGGTGGCCGGGGGAGGCACGCAGGTGGAAAAGGTGGTAGAACTAGCCGGCGGTCAGAACGCGGTGCAGGGCTTCCGGGACTTCAAGCCACTCACCCCCGAGGCGCTGGTGCAGGCCAACCCGGACGTGATTCTCCTGTTTGACAGCGGACTGAAGAGCCTGGGTGGTGAAAACGGGTTATGGGCGGTGCAGGGCATGAACCAAACCACCGCCGGTAAAAACAGAAAAGTCATTGCCATGGAAGGGGCGCTGCTCACAGGCTTCGGGCCCCGGCTGGGGCAGGCGGTTTCCCAGCTGGCGCAGAACTTACGGAAGTAGGCGTGCAGATCAATCATAAACTGGTGTTGGCGGGGTTGGGGCTACTGTTGGTCGTCGTGGCGGTGGTGTCGGTCTGCACGGGTGCGGTGCCCATCAGCCTGGCGGAGCTCTGGTCCATGGTGCGGCACAAGTTGGGCTGGAGCCAGGCAATGCGTTTCAATCCGCAGCAGGAGGCCATTCTGTTCACGCTACGTTTGCCCAGGGTTCTGTTGGGCGTGCTCATTGGCGCCGGGTTGGCGGTTTCCGGGGCGGCCATGCAGGGGCTGTTCAGGAACCCCTTGGCGGAGCCCGGGCTGATCGGAATTTCCTCGGGCGCGTCGCTGTTTGCCGTGATGATGATTGTGCTGGAGGCGAAGGTGTTCACCCTGCTCACGGGCGTGCTGGGGTATTACGCGTTGTCGGTGGTGGCGTTTGCGGGGGCCTGTACGGCGGCGTTTTCGGTGTACCACCTGGCCATGCACCAGGGCAAAACGGTGGTGACCACGCTGCTGCTGGTAGGTATTGCCATCAACGCGCTGGCGGGTGCGTTCAACGGGCTGCTCACCTTCGGCGCCACCGATGAACAGCTGCGCAACATCACCTTCTGGAGCCTGAGCCTGGGCAGCCTGGGCGGGGCTAGCTGGAAAACGGTGCTGGGCGTGCTGCCCTTCATCCTCATTCCGGTCGCGGTGCTGCCGTTCCTGGCCAAGCCCCTCAACGCTTTCGCTTTGGGCGAGGGGCAGGCCAGCCACATGGGCACAGACGTGAACAGAACAAAGAAAATCATCATCGTGCTGGCCACTATGGCGGTGGGTACCTCGGTGGCGGTGGCGGGCATCATCGGGTTTGTGGGGTTGATCGTGCCCCATATCCTGCGCATGGCCTTCACCGCCGACCATCGGCTGATCATCCCGGCCTCGGCCTTGCTGGGCGCCACCATGCTCACCTTCTCAGACCTGGTGTCGCGTACGTTGGTGGCCCCCGCCGAGCTGCCTATCGGCGTGATCACGGCCCTAATGGGAACCCCCATTTTCCTCTACATCATCCTGAACGAACGTAAAAAGCATTTTAGGTAAATTATGCTGGACATACAGAACGTCTCCTACAGCGCGGGCAAGCGGAAACTGGTCCATGGCCTCTCCTTTCAGGCGAAAGGGGGGGAGCTGCTGGCCATTCTGGGAGCTAACGGTGCGGGCAAAAGCACGTTGCTCAAGCTGCTCTGCCGGGAACTGGAGCCCAGCGCGGGCGAGATCTTCTTCGACGGTATAAAGCTGCCGCTGTTTTCGCTCGAGGAATTGGCCAGAAAGCGGGCGGTGCTCACGCAGCACAACACGCTGTCCATGTCGTTTCTGGTGAAGGAGTTGGTCCTGATGGGGCGGTACCCTCACTTCAGGAACAAGCCCACCGACCACGATTGGCAGGTGGTGCGCTCCGCCATGCGGGAAACCGGGATAGCGCACCTGTCAGATCGTGCCTACCCTACGCTCTCGGGCGGGGAGCAGCAGCGGGTGCAGCTGGCGCGGGTGCTAACCCAGATTTACGATGTGCCGAACGCCTGCCTCTTTCTGGATGAGCCCACTACCGGGCTGGACCTGTTGTACCAGCAGCAGATCCTCACCCTCGCCCGTGACCTTGCCGACCGTGGCTACTGCGTCATCAGCATCCTGCATGACCTCAATTTCGCCTCCAGGTATGCCCATAAGATCCTCCTGCTCCAGCACGGCCAGAAGGTGGCCTTTGGAACGCCCGCACAGGTGTTGACATGTGAGAACATTGAGGAGGCGTTCCGGCTTCAGGTGAAGCTGTTGCCATGCGAAGGCTTCGAATGCCCGCTGGTGATTCCACTCGGAGGGCACGACCTACAATGGAGAACATCAGCCGATGGGAACTCCCAGCCGAAGAGGGTAGGGCGGGAGGAGGCGGACAATAGGAGAATACAATCAACGGGCAACCCCAACGGGTTACCTGGTACTTGACAATAAAACTGAAATGATATGGAAAATATGACTTTAACCTTGAAAGAACAGTGGGATGCTCTGAAGGAGGGGAACCCCAGGCTGCGCCTCCGGGATGCCGCCCTGCAGCTGGGTGTGACCGAAGCAGATTTGGTGAACCTGAACGTAGGCCATGGCAATACGCTGCTGCGGCCCGTTTTTCAGGAGATCCTGTGCGAGGTGGAGCAACTGGGCTACGTGATGGCCCTCACCCGCAACGACCACTGCGTGCATGAGCGCAAAGGCGTGTACCGCAACGTGACGTTCAACGGGAACATCGGCCTGGCGGTGAACCCCGATATTGATCTGCGCCTGTTTATGGGGGGCTGGAAGTTCGGGTTTGCCGTGAACGAGGGCGGAAGGCTCAGCCTGCAGTTCTTTGGGAAAGACGGGGAGGCGGTGCATAAGATTTACGTGACCGACCAAACCGATGTGGCCGCGTATCACGCTCTGGTAGCCAAATACAAAGCCAAAGAGCAGGAGCAGACGCTGGAGATTGTACCCTCAACAGGACCGAAGGAGGAGAAACCCTATGACGAGATCGATATTCCCGCCTTTCAGCAGGCGTGGCTGAACCTTGAAGACACCCATGCCTTCCACGGCATGTTGCTGAAACATAAAGTCTCCAGAAGGCAGGCCATGCATTTGGCACCTTCCGGCCACGCCCAACCGCTCCGATTGGATAGACTCAAGCAAATCATGCAGGCCGTATCGGAGCGAGACGTGGAGATCATGGTGTTCACCGGCAGCGCCGGCTGTATCCAGATTCACACGGGAAAAGCGAAGAAGCTGGTGCAGACGGGGCCTTGGTTCAACGTGCTGGACCCCGAGTTCAACCTGCACCTGCGCGAAGACGGCATCGCCTCGCTTTGGATAGTGAAAAAGCCCACCGTTGACGGGCCGGTGCACAGCATGGAGGTTTTTGACAAAGACGGCGGTATGGTGGTGCAGTTCTTCGGGAAGCGCAAGCCAGGCGTGCCTGAAAGCGAAGAGTGGCGGACGGTGTTGCAGGAGTTCGGTGGTTAGCTGACGCAGCTTTGGGGCTATTTTTCGGAAAACAGCTCCAAAGCACACTTTTCCTGCCCCAGAATTCTTGTTCAACCAATAACCACAGATTGAGATGTGTGACACCAAGCCCCTTAGCCAGAAAGGCTCTACCTATGTAAACCAGTGTGATGCCTGCGATTCAATCTTCCTGTGGCATAACAATGTCATGCTCACCTATACCCCAGAGGAGTTTGCTTCCTTTATAGAGGTCATCAGTGGGTTTGCCTTCGCGAAATGTGCGCAGGTTTTCCCAGACGGCGAAGAGCGACTGGTGATCCGTACGCCACAGCGGTTCGTCAGCCTGGCATTTGCCAGGAAGGAATGGGAAGACCTGCACGAAGCATTGGCAGCAGCCCAGCACCTACGACAGGTGCTTGCCTTAATCTCGGGTTAAACAACTGTGTTTACACCCCTAAGGCCCAAAGAGCACTCCCGTCTGCTCTTTGGGCCTTATTTTTTTCAAGTGCCAAACTAATCGTCGCCTCAATAGATAGGGTGAAAATGATCTAATCTTTTAAGGGTACAGAAAACGTTTTTGGTGACAGAAGGGGTGATATCAAATGGGAAGGAAAATGGATCTTGTTAGGTACAAAGCAAATCGCGAGAGATTACTTCCATGAAAAATTTTCATAGCGACAGGAGAAAGTATTTCAATTTACTGATATTGGAACTGTTAATGAAGGTGTGGTAACTGTTATTGAGAAATGTGGAATTCCTCAACCGGATTAAAGCAGAATGCACACCAGCATGGCGCATAAGCCATGCTTCGACCAACGGCCCTTTACGCCTCATGCACGAGGGCGTTAGCAGTTATATAAAAAACAACGTGGGAACGAGAAATAAAAGAATGAATAGAGAAGAAATTGAGGCATTGTTTGTGACTGTTCCGCCAGGAGCTGTTCTTATGAGAGACGATCGAACAAAAGAAACTTGGTCGGTTAACATAGATTCCTTTGAACTCTGTAAGTTCCCGATAACGCAAGAAATCTATAAAGCAGTAACTGACGAGAATCCTTCGACATTCAATGGGGACAGATTACCAGTTGAAACAGTCTCTTGGATTGAAGCGGTGATTTTTTGCAATGAACTATCAGAGTCTCTAGGAAAAGACACATGCTATACCATTGACTTAGGAACTGAAAAGATAGCCGTTAATCCAAAGGCTAATGGATTTCGACTACCGACAGAAGCTGAATGGCAGTATGCATGTCAGGCGGGAACGAAGGACATCAGACACGGAGATTTGAATGAAATTGCTTGGTTTAAGGAGAACTCGAATAATAGAACTCAGGAAGTTGGACAAAAGAAACCTAACGAATGGGGGTTATATGATATGTTGGGCAATGTTTGGGAATGGTGTTCTGACATATATGACGAAACCGTTTACGGAACTTACCGTGTTTTCCGCGGTGGCGGTTGGTGCGACCAAGAAAGGAGTGTAATGGCGACAACTCGAAGAAGAAGTCACCCATTCTCGTTTAAAATAGAAGACTTAGGATTTAGAATTGCAACCAACTCTAAATAGTAAAAAACAAAAGCTAACAATGAATATAGCTTATGGCGGGTGAACGGTTGCAAGCAAGGACTCAGCTCTGTAAATAGGTTCATCCGCGGTGGATAGGAACGCGCTCTGAAACCGCCACAAGCCATATGCGGGCCGTTACCTATAATATAATCCAAGAGCCATGGCAGCTACCTGGATCAATTAACTCCTTTCCTTTCTTACTGTCCTATTCATCATGAATATCCCCGTGTGTCCGGGTAGCGTAATACTAAGGAGTATATATGGTACGAGCCGCTCATTCAAATCATAGAAGGTTTGATCAATGCTGGTTCCAAGGCAGATTGCACTTCTTGCCATTTCTAGCATAGCTTGGCCAACCAGATAAACAGGCCTGCCAATACCCGGGCCCCACGGTCTGACCCAATGCGTTTCAATCGGAAACTATACCCCGCCTATCAAATACAAGCTACCCAAGCATATCCCTTTGCTGCGTAAAGAAGGAAATGCGCAGAAAATTACGCACCCTAAGACATGGCTTTCTAAGGGATGAAATGCAGCAGGGAAGCAAAAGTTGTACATATATGTGTACGCAGTAAAAGAAAAACGCCTGTAATGCAATGCAAAACAGACGTCTCTAAAATTCGATGTGGTCGCGTAGGGATTTGAACCTTAAACGGAGCATTCATACGTGTAGCCCTCCTTATGCAGTACCTATTATCTGTTTATTTTCATAAAGAACCATCAAATCCACTTAGTTAACAACTAGTATTCATTACATTTTTAATTTTTACTTTTTTTATACTAAATTAATATTTCAAATTAATTAATCAATTAACTAATTTACTTATTAACAAATTAATTAATCAATAAATTAACATATATATATTCTTAATAATTGACCATCTATATACTTTTATTATGTTTTAATAATTATCAATAAGCACAAATAAAGGTGCAGACATAAGGTTTTATTCCACAAAACACAATAAGATCCTTTGCACTTATATAAAAGATTAAAATTAACACCTCTAATAAAATGCAATTTTATCCTGATGAGCCTTTCAGCAAATAGTGCACTGTTCCCTTCATAAACGGCTTACCGTTTCGGGTGACATACCCTCCCTCGTTCAGTTCTTCCGCGATTCGCTGATAAGTATAGCCTTTCTCCCGGTAGATCCGGATCAGCGTGAGCGCCTGCCGGTTGCGTTTATTCTGGTTCGCATTATTCCTGCGCACCGCCAGTCCTTTCACCCGTGCCTCCTGGGTGAGGTTCGCAGGGGTACCTAGGGTAAACCCCTGTTCCTTCTTCGCCTTCAGGGCAGCTTTCGTCCGGGAAGAGATCAGCTCCCGCTCGTGCTGGGCGAGCACGGCGAAGATCCCGATGGTGAGGGTGTTAGCCTCCGGCATGTCCGCGCACACGAAATCCACCCCGCTGTCCCGCAGGGTGAAGATGAAGGCCGCGTTCCGGCTGAGCCGGTCCAGCTTGGCGATGATCAGCGTCGCCTGGGTCCGCTTCGCCCGGTCGATGGCCGCGACCAGCTCCCCCCGGTTGTTCTTCTTCCCGCTCTCCACTTCCGTGAACTCCTCCAGGATCAGGTCGTGCTGTTTGACGAACTGGCGCACGGCCGAGCGCTGCGCCTCCAGCCCCAGTCCCGACTGCCCCTGCATCTTGGTGGACACCCGGTAATAGGCGACATATTTCCTCATCTTTTCCCTCTTCCGTCGATTTTCCTGTAAAAGTACAAACAAACGGCACCTTGTCAAACTTTACAAACGCACGATTGAAAAGTTTGACAACACACTCCAGGCTACTTTCCTTAGCAACCCACTCAGCCATCCCAATCAGGTTAGCATACCCATTCGCCTATCCTTAGGGCTATTGATCCGTCAACCAGGAACGCAAAAGGAAAGGCAAAATCAGGTTTGTCAGGAGGAGGCATCCCACCTGCTTGGATTGCTCCCGCTGGTACCCGGCGCTTCTTCACCACCATCGTACTGAAGGTGGCGGAGATAGGATTGATTCGGTTCTATTTTAGTATGGTGCCAACCATACGCAGGGACTTCATCCGAAGGCCGAGGGGTTGCCGTAAAATTTGGGGCTCAACTCTCTGCCGCTGTCGCCGTCCAGCAGGCATACGCCCCGTGCTTTCTCACATCAAGACTTAAGATGCCGTCGGAAGGAGGAAGGGGATGCGCAGAAAGCCAGGGACTAATAAGGCAAGCAGTTGGTCATCGTTGGAATCATCTCCTATTAGTGATAGACTAAAGCGCCGGTAGGTGTAAGGGGTGGTTGTCTTTCCGGCAAACAGTTACCCACCTTATATAAAGTTAAACGAGTCAGACTACCCACTTTCCCAGACGGCTCACTTTTAACCGCCCGTGAATCCGGCATGCTTATCTTCTGTTTTCGGCTGCTGAGGTACTGCTAATAAAAAGCGGAAACTGATTTCGCGTAATTAACGGCTTTTTTTCCCTAAACGAAATGAATTTCGTTTACACCCTCCAAAACAACCACTATAAGCCGTTTTTTGTCTTGGCATAGTCCTTGGCAACTGTATAGCGAAAGCATTCATTTATTCAGTTAAACCTAAGATTATGCATGACATCGATCGAACCTTAAGAGAGCAAGAGTTTGGGAATGAACTTGAGTTTAGCCAAGCGTTCGGAAACGAGCTTGGGCAGGAAACTGGCTATGAATTTGGACAGGAAACAGGATATGAATTTGGGAATGAATTCATACAAGAACTAAGCCAGGAGTTTAGTCCTGAAATGGAATATGAATACCAGGGAGAAACGCAGGGGAACCTGGAAATGGAATTGACGAATGAACTGCTTGCGGTAACGAACGAGCAGGAGTTAAATCAGTTTGTGGGTAACCTGATGGGCAAAGTAGCAAAAGCAGCTTCGGGCTTTGTCCAGTCCCCTACCGGACAAAGTGTAGGCCGTTTCCTCGTTAATTTCGGAAAAAACACGCTTCCACAGTTGGCATCCAACGTGGGTGGGCAGGTTGGGAGTGCTTTAGGGGCAAGGGCCGGCCAGGCAATCACAAACCATATAGGTAACAGGGTTATTGGACAGGCCGTAAGCGGTGGTCTGAAACAAGGAGGCGCATATCTGGGAAAACAAGGTGGTGCCTGGCTAGGAAGTAAAGCCGGTAATTTGTTAGCGTCTACAGCCCAACGGGTCTTTAACCTGGAATTGGAAAGCTTAAGCCCGGAAGAAAGTGAATACGAAATTGCCCGTTCGTATGTACAGTTTGCCTCAGAGGTGGCTAAAAGAGCCAATGCGGCCATCAGAAACAATCCCTCCATCGGCTTATCCAATCTCTCCCGAAACATTATTCCTCAGGTAGCACAGCAATATGCCCCCGGCCTTCTCCGCATCAAATACAAGGGAGGCGATGGCATGAACACCTTTATTGGCCAACGCCGCAATGGCACCTGGATAAGAAGGGGACGGTCCATCATTCTTTATGAATTCCAATAAACCACGCCGTTGGACTTAGTCAAACCTGCTAAAACAATGAATCTCTAAATACTAAAACTCAATTATCATGTACGACAACAGAGAATTAGAATTCGGCAACGAACTGGAGTTCGGCAACGAGCTAGGCCAGGAATTCGGCCAGGAATATGGTCAGGAGTTCGGAAGCGGCCTTGGCCAGGAGTTTAACCAGGAGTTTCTCACCGAGTACCAGGGAGAGAATGAATACCAAGGTGAAAATGAATTCCAGGGCGAGTTGAATGAAAGCCAGGAATTGGAATTGGCTAACGAGTTGCTGAGTGTGAGCAATGAGCAGGAACTAAACTACTTTCTGGGCAAACTGGTTAAAAGAGCCGGTAGATTTATAAAATCTCCAGTTGGGAAAGCATTGGGTGGCGTTCTGAAAAGCGTGGCGAGAAAAGCATTGCCCTGGGCCGCGGGAGCCTTGGGAGGTGCGATTGGTGGACCATTAGGCGCTATGGCGGGCCGGCAGTTAGGCTCTATGGCTACCAAGCTTTTCGAATTGGAGCTGGAAGGACTTAGCCCAGAAGACCGGGAATTTGAAGTAGCCCGCGCCTATGTCCGGTTCGCCAACGATGCCCTGCGCAGGGGATCTGCCATGTATAGAAGTAATCCGGGAGCCCAGCCCAACCAAATCGTAAGAGCCGCCCTGAAGCAATCTGCGAGTAAGTATGCTCCAGGCCTTCTAGCTAAAAACGCGGGGTTGGGGGGAGGAAGTAGCAGCCGGTTAAATGGCAATGGAACAGCCGGAGCCAACCGGGGAAGTTGGGTCAGAAGAGGTAGGACATTGATTTTATATGATGCATGATGGCCAGATCCGTCGCCGATAATCAGTTTCTGGAGAATGAGGCCGCAGCGTTGTTAACCCGGCTGGACATGGTAAAACCATTTGCCTTGAATACGCCGATGGTAAGGGCCGCAGCGATATCAGCAGAAGCCCAGGACGCCATCAGCGAACTGATAAACAAGGTAAGCCTGGACGTGAAGCAAAAGGTAAACGCTTTCATTCTGTGGTTGAATAGTCCGACCAGTAAGGAGGTTACGGCGGCAGAGGCCCAAACCAGATATGCTCTACTGAAGTTGCGCTTCAATAATCTGCTCGACCAACTGGATATATTCGCCGATGTATTATCCCAAAGGGGGGAGCACAGCACCGGTGTCTGGCTGGCTGGTCTAGATGTAATGGCGATGGATGCCCTGGCTTTACCCGGGAGCTATTATCATCCGCCACCATTGGTGTGTTTCCTCGACCGGGGCCACGGTGCTGCCATCCGACGGGCCCGCACCCGGTTACCAGGCGGAGAAGCGAACCCCGTAGGCGTTATTCAGGTACCCCGCGAAAGATTGGTTGGAAGCGGCATAGCCTCCTCGCTTATTCACGAAGTCGGACACCAGGGTTCGGATTTACTCAACCTGATCGATTCGGTAAAAGGCGCCATAAACCTAAAAGTGAAGCAAGGGAGGGAGGCCTTGGCCTGGCAGTTGCTGAGCCGGTGGATCTCGGAGATCATATCGGACTTCTGGGCAATGGCCCATATAGGGATAGGAGCCACCACTGGGTTAATAAGCGTGGTGGGATTACCAAGCTATTTCGTTTTCAGGATAGGTACTGATGGCCCTCACCCTTTCCCTTGGATTCGGGTAAAAATCAGCCTTGCTCTGGGAAAAGCATTATATCCGCACCCGCAATGGAACTTTCTGGAAAAACAATGGGAGTCCTTTTATCCAACGAAAGGATTAGAACCCGGAAAATTGCAGATAATTGGTTCTCTTGAAAAAATACTGCCGGAATTCGCCAACTTGCTAATCAACCATAAGCCTGAGTCATTGAAAGGGAAACTGTTGAAGGAAATTTTCCCTTTCAGGGAACGGCAACCGGCCCAACTACAAGAACTCTACCAACGCTGGAGGCATTCGCCGAAATCAATGGAGTCGGTGGCGCCTACCTTGGTATTTGCCGTGCTGGGGCAAGCAAAATACAACAAAAACATTACCTCCTCCGGGGAGAGCCGGATTTTACAACACATGCTCACCCGCTGGGCATTACTGCGATCACAGCATTATTGTGTGGCCGGTAAACGGCACATGTTAGAGGCTGTGCAGCAGGGAGAACTCCACTATTCACCAAAACAACTTCAACTTATCTAAAAATGGGAGGTTACCATGGATACCCCAAGTAAAAATGATGCTTCAGGCCTTATAGATGCGGACAAAGCCCCTCAATATAGTTTTGATATTATTTTTCCTTCAAAGGAAAATATCTACGAACAAAGTAGCTTGGCTTTTTCATTTAAAGTTTCCTTTTATCCAAACGACGAAAAATACGAAAGTTTCAAAAAGGACCTAGGAAATAAATCAGGTAAGGGAGTAACTGTAAAGTTAAAATTATTCAATGTTATTGAAAGTGATGATGTCTTCGCTGAACCAAGAAATCCTACAAAGTTTCTAAAAGATGATGATATCAATTATGCTAAAGAATTTATTTGGAACATTGAACCTAATACCCTTAAACCAGGCACCTATGATGCTATCGTAGAGCATAACATTGGGGGGAATAAGCAGGGTAGAGTCGAAAAGTCCAGGTTTATTGTTCAACCTAATACCAAAGACACAATCGTAAAACTGGAAGATCCACCAACTGTCAACAAACCCTTTAATGTAAGTTTAAATGAAACCAAGAGAATCGAAACTGCAGATCAGTTCCTATGGATTCTGATCCGAAACCGGACCGTAAAATTCGAAAAATTCCAAAGCTTCATAGATGGTGTGATGTGCGGCAATCCGGATCCTTCGCCGAAGGATTCCTTGAAATATCCAACCAATACTCAAAAGTACCTTTACGCAAATCGCCTTCCTTACAGCAATGTTGCTTCTTATAGCCTGCTTAAATTCGCAACAGAGCATTTCCTGATGCAGGAATGTGGGTTAGTACCAACCGGTTTATTGGACGGCAATTGGAGTATATATAAAAATATATTCAACAACTCCGATGAACTGGGTAGGACGGCACGGGGAGCAATCATAAATGTAGATGAATTAAGGGAAGAATACCTTAAAGAACTGCTCGACTCAGAAGGGAAAACACATTATAGCTTACCTTATTTCAAACTGATCAAAGATAAGTTAAGGGAGGTCCAATTAAAGAAACCTTATGAAATCATCCTCAATATGGAGGGGGAGAAGGAAGCTTTCCCTATTGATGCCTGCTATGGAATATTGCCCTCCAACCTTCTCAACCCTTGTCTACTGGAGCTGATATGGTCGTACTGGCATGAAGAAGGCGGTTTGGTACAAACCATGAATGCCATCAGTCTGCGCTTTCAGAACATCCGCAGCAATTCCGGGAAAGACCCCTTGGCTAATTTCAACCTCGACCCGCTACGCCCCCTAAGTAACCTTTTGTGGGGCTATATCGAAGATGAACGTAACCGCCTAAGCATGTCGCGACGGAACTTGGAGTATCAATATGAATATGGAATATCACTCATTGGAAAGGCGGTTCCACAAATAGGAGTAGCTGAACACCGGACTAACTTTATCCGGGCCTTCCATAACCTCTTAAAAGTCACCCTAGAGTTTTACAACCAGGCTAACTTTACGACAGTTATACCTGATGCTTTCCCGCTGCTGAACCATTTACGTGAAGTTCACCTGTTATTGGCTGAAGGGGCCCATAACCAATACGGTGAGCTGCCCTGGACGTCGCGCGTGGAAATGCTCACTCAACAATGGTTGTTATCCCGACCAGAAATGCGGGAATTTCTAGGTGGCCGCATCATGGTACCTTACAATGAGGCCTGGATGGACAAGGTGGATAACATGAAGCTCCTACAAGGGTGGAATGACACCAATATTACCCACTTCCATGATTTAGGAGTATTTGGCGAGCAACTGTTGCTATCTATTCGCTTTGGAAGTTGGAATTCAACCACTGATGTTGGCGCCCTAAATGCCGGGAACTGGGCTCACTACTGGCGTAACGAGGTGCAGCGGTATGTACATGCCTATAACGCCGTAACAGGGGTGGATTTAAGCGCCGACGTAACCGATGCACGAGTGCAGATCAGTACTGCCGAAGGTAGATATACCCCGCCTGCTATTTTGATTCAGAAACAAGCCGCCCTGCAGAAAAGCCGGCAACAGTACGCCTTGCAAGGTAATGCCGGCACTCCAGGTTTACTGCAGAACAGCCCCCCGACTGCAGTAGGGGCACCATCTATTCCGGTACTTGGTCAAAAAAAGTTGAATGGATGATTTCACATCGGCACTTTACCTGGGTTTCCGCCACCCATCGAGCCATGTTTCCCCCTGGCAGCAGTTAACTACCGGGATACCGGCGGCCTTAGAGGAGCCCCCTATCAACCAGTGGGTGGCAAATCAGGTAGCGAAAATGCAGGGACTGGAAACGGGCGTGATTTCTCCTTCCTCACTGCATCTGTACTGGGATGTTTTGGGCCAGGCAAGGGAGAGTACTTTGATTCTTGCCGATGATAAATCATACGCTGTGGCCAGATGGGGATTGGAAAGGGCTGCTGCCCGCGGGGCCAAAGTGGTTTATTTCAAACACCAGGATGCCCAAGACCTGTCTTTGAGGCTACGGCAGTATGTACCCCGGAAAGGTTCTCTTTTGGTGGTTACCGATGGCTGGTGCCCGCACTGCGGTAAACCGGCACCCTTACCTGAATACCTAAGCGTTTCCCGGGAATATGGCGGATCACTCCTGATAGATGATACGCAAGCATTAGGTGTTCTGGGCGCTAGGCCAACAACAGAGTTGCCCGGCGGAAAAGGTGGCGGGGGATTGCTACAGTGGTATAATACCCAAAGGGAAAATATTATGACGATTTGTTCATTAGCCAAAGGGTTAGGGGTGCCTCTGTCAATTTTGAGTGCCAGTCAGCAGCAAATAGCGAGATTCAAAAGCCAAAGTGAAACAAGGGTGCACTGTAGCCCGGTGTCAGCTGCGCATGTGCAGGCCGCAAGCCTGGCTTTAGCGGAAAACAGAAGGCTAGGCAATTTGCGCCGGCTTAAGCTATATGAGAATGTAACGCTGTTTCGGGAAAGTTTAGCAGGGTTTGGTATTCCCTCCAAGGGAAGCTTTTTCCCGGTTCAGACCGTGAAGCTGCCTAGCCGAACCAACCCTTATGCCACATACCAACGATTACGGAGCATGGGTATCAGGCCCCTACTGCTGGAACCGCATCAGGGCCAAAAGGCAGATATTGGTTTATGCCTGACAGCATTGCATTCTCCGGAGCAAATAACAAGGGCTGCCACCTGTATATATGAGGCTATCCAAACAGGCCAAAGAAAGGCACAACGTTATGTTCGAACAATCACACCTATGCCGTCCAGGCTGTAAATGCAGAGAACAGGCCGGTTGGGTTACCCGGGAAGTTAGATTCCCGGGTACATCAGGCGTCGCACCCTATGCTGCCACCAATAAACGGGGTACCCCGGTCACGCAAGCCCGGATAGTGATAGTACTCCGCGATAAATTGCCGGCCTTTACAATCCAAACGATTTCCCTGGGCCGAACAACCCATATCACCGGCGGCATTGGGGGGCTGGGCGGCGCCCGTGTCCCTATTCAGGCTAAAGGCAAACGCCAATATGTTTCTTTGCCCAGCAAGGGCGAAAGGGGTAATGGCGGGATTCTGTTTTTACCCGAACCGGGTAAAAACATGATTCATTTACTTGTCTGGAACGTAGGTCCCCTGAGCTTGAACGGGAAGGTTGGGAATGATACACACGCCGAAACCCAATTCTTGAACTGGTTTAAGGCCCATTTGCAACAATACCCGCAGTTCTTAAAACGGATCAGAGCCATTTATATATATATAAATAACAGTCCCTGCGGTTACTGTACCTCTGATCTATGTGCTTTTACCGCACGTTATAATCTAGGAACTAAGATTAGAATATCCTGGGAAAGGAACTACAACAAAGGCACCGACAGTACGGCTAATGCTCAGAGGTTAAGGCAATGCGGGATTGTGGTTAATCCGCCCACTGTAACCGGGATATCGGCCGAAGCAAAACCCCAACTGAGGAATCTGAAATTAGTTAAGCAACAGCAACAAACTTACCTGTTGGACAAACGCCTGCATTCAAATAGTGCCCGTGCGGTAATGGCCGATGGTACAAGACCAGCCAGTTTACTGTCGCGGTTTTTTTCCAGCCCTCATAGCTATGCGCGGGTAAAACAGCTTTTTCAGGGCACAATCAACCAGGGAAACTACCGCCTACGGCCGGACGGTAGTTACGAAGCAATTCGTTCTTTTAGGTTCCCTACCGGTTGGTCGTATGGCAAGCCGGTTCACCGGATGAAAGCTATTATCGACCAAACAGGAGATTGGCATTATTATCCGGTCCTATAAGCGCTTGGGAAAAAAATTTAGTATCTGGTATTTATGGCTTCTATACAGGCAGTACTTTCCTATGTTAAGGAGTTCTTCCCTGGGTTTGTGGAGGACTTAAAGGCTTTTGTACGGTTCCCGAGTGTTGGGACGGATAAGAAGTACAGAAAAGAAACAACAGCCTGCGCTAATTGGCTGGCACAACATCTGGAGCATATTGGACTCCAGCAAGTACGAATTTTTCCTACACTCCGGCACCCTATCGTGTATGGAGAATGGGTAAAGCAACCTGGCAAGCCAACTCTGCTTATTTACGGGCATTATGATGTACAACCGGTGGAACCCCTTCCGGACTGGTCGTTCCCGCCCTTTGATCCAATTGTGCGGGGAGGGTACATCTACGGGCGGGGCACCTCCGACGATAAAGGCCAGCTGTTTGCGCATGTGAAAGCCTTGGAGGCCATCCTGAAAACCTATGGGAAGTTGCCGATAAATGTAAAGTGCCTGTTTGATGGGGAAGAAGAAATGGGTAGTCCCAGTTTAAGGCATTTCATTCAGACGCAGAAAGAACTACTAAAGGCTGAGGTGGCAGTATTGTCAGACATGGCCATGCTTTCTGCAGACCATCCTTCCCTTGCCTATTCCCTCCGCGGCAGCCTGAGCGTGGAACTGGAGGTGAAAAGCCAGGGGGTGGATCTGCATTCGGGTAATTTTGGCGGCGCGGTGCGCAATCCCTTGCAGGTAGTATGCGAACTTGTCGCCCAATTACACGACCAGAACGGTCGCATTACCATTCCCGGATTTTACAACGGAGTAAAAACTTACGGATCTGCAGAAAGGAATTACATGCGCCAGAATGGGCCAACCGATAATAAAATCCTGGGGGACGCAAAAGCCAGGTATGGGTGGGGCGAAAAAGGGTTTACAGCTTATGAGCGAACTACCATCCGCCCGGCTTTAAGTATAAACGGCATTGTGGGCGGCTACCAGGGACCAGGTGTAAAATCAGTTATACCGGCAAAAGCCGGAGCAAAGCTTAACTTCCGGTTAGCCCCCCACCAGGACCCGCAGGTGGTTGAAAAACTACTCCGCACCTATATTCAGGGGATTGCTCCTCCAGGGGCGGCGGTTAATATCCATACTTACCTGCACGCCAAACCTTACGAACTGAACCTCGGGCATCCCGCCTTGCAAGCCGGTCAATGGGCCTTGCGGCAAGGGTTTGGCAAAGAACCGGTATTGATGCGTATTGGCGGTACCATCCCTGCCGTAAGTCTATTCAGGGAAATACTCGGAGTCTCTACAATACTGCTCGGCTTTGGGTTAGCTACTGATCGGATCCATGCGCCAAACGAGCGCTTCTGTTTGCGAAATTTTAAGAAAGGGATCGAAACCAGCATCTGGTTTATGGCAGCTTTAAGCCAAAAAGCGAATGTATCCGGCAGCGTTGGTACCCGGCTGGTACGGAAAGGAACCGCTTCTACCGGTTAGTTGGCAAACTTGGAAGCTTAATCTTTAGGTGAATCATATGATAATTGACAGTCATTGCCACGCCGGGAAAGGAGATGGCTTAACCGGCCCCTGGGATACCGATGCGCCCTTAACCGATTACCTCGCCTGGGCTACGGAAGCCGGAGTTCAGAAAACCGTCCTTTTCGCCGCTTTCCATTCGGATTACAGCATCGCCAACAAAGAAGTGGCGGGCATTGTGAACCGGCAACCTAACCGTTTTTACGGGTATGTCTTTATTCATCCGGAACGGGACCGTGGCCGGGTGTTGGGCATGGTAAAAACTGCAGTGCAGCAGTATAGATTTTGCGGTATCAAAGTGCACCGGTACGACGCCCGCATAACCCGCGAGATTTGTGAAGCAGCCCGGAGTTTTCGCCTGCCGGTGCTGTACGATGTCATGGGAGAAGTCTCCGTGGTAGAGTTACTGGCTACCGAATATCCGGACGTGAATTTTATTATTCCTCATTTAGGTAGTTTCGCCGACGATTGGAAAGCGCAGACAGCCTTAATTGACCATTTGGTTCGTCACCGCAATATATTCACTGATACTTCCGGCATCCGCCGTTTCGATGTATTGAAGACAGCGGTGAAAAGGGCCGGTGCCGGTAAGATTTTATTTGGTTCCGATGGCCCTTGGCTGCACCCGGGCGTTGAGCTCTCCAAAATTTATGCGCTGCATTTGTCCGAAAGGGAGCAGCAGATGGTTCTGTCTGGTAATTTCCTGCGCCTGATCTCGAATATCCGTACGCAGCCTTCCGCCATCAGGAAAACAGCGATGAGACATTCCGGCGCCCGCCCCGCTGACTTTCGCGATCCTTGGTTAATAGGTCAGGATTTCATTTCTGCCCAGAAGTGAGGACGCCTTTTGGCGTTCTCTAAAATAACCTGTTTTGTCAAGCCTGTTATGTACAGTTATGAGGCCTGGACGGGTAAAAAAACTAGGGAATTAGATAGGAGTCAGTATAAACCGTCCTTATATTAGAAATAAATTCCAATTCAGACCCCGCTCTTCATGTAATACAGCCCCCTACTATCCATTAGGGGAATCGCTGTATTTTCACCAGAGGCATCACTATGAACCAAGCCCTTCTGCTATCCTGTGGTAAGAGCATGGCATGGTAATTCAAGTCATAGTTCCCTAGATCATGCTGAAGAACGCATCCGAAAACGAACTTTGGGTTAAGAGCTTTTGTCGGTCTTCATCAAAAATCACCGACGTGATCTCTGCGTTAGGCCAATCAAAAATCAAAGTTCAGGCATTGCATAACCAGGAGGTTCCGACGGGCCCAGGCGTCATCTTTTTTGATAGCCATGCTCCCATAACGGCTATAATAGAATGTATTGCGGAACACGCCCACTCGTGCGAACACCAGATAATAGCTATTTCCTTCGACGCCATGCCCCATGGGTTATCCTGGAGACTATTGAACGCCGGTGCCTCCGATGTGTTTACCTGGTGTTCCGTTGAAAGACCAACCGAGATCCTATCTGCCCGACTGCAGTACTGGGAAAGCACCAAGCGGAAATTACAATACCTTAACAGCAAGCTGATTGGCAAAAGCGACCTTTGGCAAGCGACACTCCGGCAAATTGTAGACATGGCTTCAACGGATTGTCCCGTCCTGATTTTAGGGGAAAGCGGTACAGGCAAAGAGTTGGTAACGAAAGAAATCCACCAACTGGATGCCCGGAAAGACAAACAGGATTTGGTTGTGGTGGATTGCACCACTATAGTGCCCAGCCTTTCGGGTAGCGAACTGTTTGGACATGAGAAAGGGGCTTTTACCAATGCCATAAGCACAAGGGACGGGGCGTTCGCTTTAGCCAACAGCGGTACTTTGTTTCTGGATGAACTGGGCGAATTGCCGCCTGCATTACAGCCGGAACTGTTAAGGGTACTGCAAGAGGGCACCTACAAACGGGTAGGCAGTAATACTTGGCGCAAAGCCCATTTCCGGCTTATCAGTGCCACAAATCGTGATTTATCCGAAGAAGTGAAGAATGGGAATTTCCGTCAGGACTTATTTTACCGTATTTCAGGGTGGGTATGTCAGCTTCCCTCCCTGGAGAAAAGAAGAGAGGATATTCCCCTATTGGCAGATTACTTCCTGAGGAAAGTCCATAAGAAAAACCAACCCATTGACCCGGAGGTATACCAATATCTATCCACGCGCAATTATCCGGGCAACGTCCGGGAACTACAGCAACTTGTAAGCAGGATCGCCAACAAACATATCGGGGAGGGACCGTTTACGGTAGGTGATATCCCGGAGGCTGATCGCCCTAGCTTTCCGGAACAGGAATCTTGTTTCGGGGGAAAAGAGTTGGAACAGGCAGTCAAAAAAATGATCTACGCTGGGCTGAGCTTGAAAGATGTAAAGGACATCGTTACAAATATTGCGAAGGAAGTAGTTATCGATGATGAAAATGGCAACCTGAGGCAAGCCGCAAAAAAGCTGGGCTGCAGTGAGCGGATCCTTCAAATGCACAAGAAAACAGATACTTATCATAACCCATATCTTAAAGTTTGTCACTGACTTAATAGACTAAAAGGAAATAAGGCTGTAGCTTCCCGTCGGTCCGCCCCAAGTCTGTCACGGCACCTGACAAAGCCTCGAATATTTATCAAAAATTTCGGTCCAGACTCGGCAGTCACTTCCCGGATAGTGAAAGGCCTCTAAAGGGCAGTACCGTTTCGTTTGTGTGCGTACAGCCCTATAGTGGGATTTGCGTGCATTTTATCAACCTTTTGTATTTATGGCAGCTTCTCTAAGAGGCGGTATTTCCTAAGAGAACCTAGTCTGGTTGGAACAAAGACAATGGTTAGCCAAACTTACAGCAAAAAGAAGGCAGGATTCGACTCAGAGGGCGAACAGCAGAGCAATTAAGACAAAACAGATTCTCTGTTTTAAGTCTGGGCCTTTGTTAATATAATATAAATATCAGCTAAAATAAGCTTATAGAAACATATGGGTTCTTGATAGCTTTATAAAAATTATCACTACTGAGTTCCCTATAGGAATGGACTGGTTGCCCGAAGCCTATTCCTTTCTTTCTTCGGTTTTAAGCGGGAAAACCGCAATAAGGGTTAAACCGGCAAAATCACTACCTCCTAAGGTGGATAGGCGGAACAATAAAGGGGTTTGTTCAAAACCTTTTATCTGTCTCCACTAGCCTCAGTACTCGGTTGAAAAGACATGATTGACTATGAAAATGTACAAAGTATTCGTGCGTGTAGCCCTGTTCGTCTCCGTCTTGGTCCAGGGTGTAAGCTCCGCCCTGGCCCAGAACGGAGACCAGATATTAGACGGAATTGGGGAAACGGGCATGATTGCCCGCTATGTGTTCAATGGCGATCTTAAAGACTGGTCCCGAAATAACTTGCACGCAAAACACCAGGGCACCGAACCCACCTTTGTCAATGACAGTAAGTTTGGAAAGGTTTTGTCGCTTTCCGGGAATAATAAAGCCTTTGTTACAATCCCGGGAGAAGCGTTGACAGATTTAGAATCGATCAGTATCTCAGGCTGGTTAAATCTGCGTTCAAAGCAACCCGGACAGCGTTTCTTTGATTTCGGGAAGGATGCCACCAAACACTTCTTCGCCGCCCCAGTGGGCACAAAATCCCAGGAGGGTTTTCAAGCATTGATAACGGAGGGGAAGGGAAATAGGAAAGGAGCGCTTTCCCCGACCACTATTGAAGAAAATAAGTGGGTTCACCTTGCCATAGTGGTGGATATCCCCTCGAAATCCATCAATACCTATGTAAATGGGAAACCAGTGGGCGAATCCAAGGACATCCCAATGGAGTTGACGGAGGTATTCGGTCCGCAACCAGTGCTTTATATCGGGAAATCACTGGTGCCGGGAGACCCTACCCTGAATGCACTGCTCCATGATTTTCGTATTTACCGGGTTCCTTTGACTGGCCGACAAGTAGCCGGCATCTATACCAACGCCCAGAAAGGCAGGGGAGTCAATGAAGGTTCGGTCAATACGACGGGTAAGCGCGTGGAGGATGACCTGCCCCGTTTCCCGCCCACTAAGGCACAGCTGTATACTACCTATTTAGTCAAGGTATCCGATGTGGAAGTGGAAACGGAAGTAGGAAACCTGCCGCGGTTGCCGGGTTACGTGCCGGGAACCTACAGGGATGGAATGAAAGGACCCAAGGTACGTGTGATATGGCCTGCGGATACAGACAATAGCGCTGTTCTCAAGCCCGGGCGTTATACCGTTACAGGGCGAGTTGCCGGAACGAATTTCCAACCTAAGGCACTTGTCACGGTTAAAGCGGTCAGTAAATCAACCACACCAAGTCTAAAGCTGGCCATGTTTGATTTGGATAGGGTTTCTTTGAATACCGATGCAAAAGGCCAGCAAACCCAATTCACCGAGAACCGGGATAAGTTTATCAACACGTTAGCTAAAACTGACCCGAACTCCTTTCTCTACATGTTCCGCCATGCTTTCGGTCAGAAACAACCTGAGGGAGCAAAGCCGTTAGGCGTCTGGGACAGCCAGGACACCAAACTAAGGGGGCATGCCACAGGCCATTACCTCACGGCCATTGCACAAGCCTACGCCGGCACAGGATATGACAAAGCGCTTCAGGCCAATTTCTCCGGAAAAATGGAGGACATGGTCAATACCCTTTACGAGTTATCCCAATTATCAGGAAAGCCGGTTCAGGCGGGTGGCAAACATGTGTCAGACCCGGCGGCGGTGCCGTATGGCCCTGGCAAATCGACCTATGACTCAGACCTCAGCGATGGGGGCATCCGGACGGACTACTGGAACTGGGGGGCGGGATATATCAGCGCTTATCCCCCTGATCAGTTTATCATGCTGGAAAAAGGAGCCAAGTACGGCGGGCAGAAGAACCAGGTCTGGGCGCCCTACTACACACTGCACAAAATACTGGCGGGCTTGATGGATGTTTATGAAGTCAGCGGCAACAAAAAAGCGCTTGCCGTAGCCTCTGACATGGGTGATTGGGTCCATGCCCGCCTGTCAAAGGTACCCACAGATACGCTTATAAAGATGTGGAACACCTACATTGCCGGAGAGTTTGGCGGCATGAACGAGGCAATGGCCCGGATGTACCGGCTTACCGGCAAACCGAACCACCTGAAAACAGCGCAATTGTTCGATAATATCCGAGTTTTTTACGGTGACACCAACCATTCACATGGCTTGGCTAAGAACGTCGATCTTTTCCGCGGTTTGCACGCCAACCAACATATCCCTCAAATTGTGGGGAGTGTGGAAATGTACCGGGTTTCCAATAATCCGGAATACTACAAAATAGCCGATAACTTCTGGTATAAGCTGGTCAATGACTACATGTACAGCATTGGCGGAGTGGCCGGGGCACGAAATCCGAACAATGCGGAATGCTTTGTCGCCCAACCGGGCACCCTGTATGAAAACGGTTTCGCAGCCGGGGGGCAGAATGAAACCTGCGCCACGTACAATATGCTAAAATTGACCAGTGACCTGTTCCTCTTTGATCAGCGGGGAGAGTTAATGGACTATTACGAGCGTGCGTTATACAACCATATTCTGGCCTCCGTTGCCGAGGACAGCCCTGCCAACACCTATCATGTACCGCTCCGGCCAGGGGCCTCCAAACAATTCGGCAACCCCAACATGACCGGCTTTACCTGCTGCAACGGCACCGCCATAGAGAGTAGTACCAAGCTGCAAAACTCCATTTACTTCAAAAGCAAAGACAACCAGGCGCTTTATGTCAATCTATTCATCCCCTCTACCCTAAATTGGACAGAACGTAAAGTAACAGTAGAACAGTCAACAAACTTCCCGAGCGAAGACAATACCCGTCTGACGATCAAAGGAAGCGGGAAATTTGACCTTAATGTGCGGGTGCCCGGCTGGGCTACCAAGGGTTTTTTGGTGAAGATCAACGGCAAAGGGCAAAAGCTGGACGCGACACCAGGCAGTTACCTTAAATTAAGCCGTCATTGGAGAAACGGCGACGTGGTCGAGTTGAAGATGCCCTTCCAATTTCACCTGGACCCGGTAATGGACCAGCAGAACATTGCCAGTCTCTTTTACGGGCCAATATTGTTGGCCGCCCAGGAGCCCCAGGCAAGGAAAGACTGGCGTAAGGTGACCTTTGATGCCGAAGACATAGGCAAGTCCATCAAAGGCGACCCCCAGCAGCTACAGTTCACAGTTGATGGAGTGGTTTTCAAACCCTTTTACGAAAGCTACGGCCGTCATTCTGTTTACCTGGATGTCGAGTTGAAATAACCCTCATTGCTCAAAGGCCTGACGGAACCGCTGCTTCACCCAAGGGACGGTTCGTCAGGCCTTTGGTTCCCTTAGCAGGGTAAACTTGCAATATCCCAGTGCGTTTATTGCCCCGCATTTTCCGGTTCACCAGGGAAAGGTCATTCCCCAAAACCGTCCACCAACGATTTAAAGGGTCCTAACTATTGGCCAATATCGTTTGTCACTCATTTCTGACCCCTCACCAACTTTCAGAATCACTCACCATGATGTTTGCCAGTATGACGATCATTGCTTCCAAAAGGCTGTCTATGTTAACCAGGCTTGGAGGGATGCTGCTTTTCCTCCCGCTCCAACTTTTTGCCCAGTCATGGAAGGACCTTGCCCAGCGGCCTGCAACATTGGGCATGGAACAGGGTACAATTTCCTTTCAAACACCTTCTTTTCAGGTTGAATTGGTAAAGGCCTCCCAAACGGTGTCGGGATTGCACCCGAAGGCTGAGCCGGCTTTTGATTATACACCTGGTGACAGATTGAAAGTGCGTAACAGTAATGGTATGTATCACTTGGGTGATTTGACCTTACGGCTCCGGGAGGGCCGGTCAGGCCAGTGGGAATCTTTTTCAACGGCTTCAGAGCGGAAGCCTGTGCAGGCACTCCCCGCAAAAGGCCCCGTTCTGGCGGGCGCTGATCTGGCCAATACCTTGCCTGCTGATATCCCGCTGACGGTAAAACGGTTCTGGGAGTTGGAGCAAGGGCAGTTGGTGCTTCGATTCGAACTGACAAACCGCACCACGAACCCCGTGGAGATCGGGGCCCTGGGCATCCCCATGATTTTCAACAACGTCCTGGAGGGGAAAAACCTGGTTCAGGCCCATGCCCAGAGTGTTTTGTATGATCCTTACATAGGGCAGGATGCTGGTTATCTACAGGTAACCCGTCTGCACGGGAGGGATTCATCCTTGTTGGTCCTACCCTATGGGGCTTCTCCTTTTGAGGCATATAACCCGTTGAATGATGACCCCACCCCTAGGGGCATAGCCTTTGAGGGTTTCCATGAATGGATGGTGCACAGCAAGGCTTTTGCTGAAACTGAATGGAAAACAGCAGTTCCCTGGAATCAACCCACTTCCGTTATCCTAAAACCGGGAGAATCGAGAAGTTACGGGGTCCGCTTTGTGCTGGCAGGAGCCCCGCAAAACATTGAAAAGGAATTAATGCAACAAAAACGTCCCGTAGCCGTCGGCATCCCGGGGTATGTCCTGCCACAGGACGTGAACGGCAAGCTGTTTATTACCTATAACAGCAACGTTCGGAGCATAAAGGCGGAACCAGAAGGAGCTTTAACCATTACCCCTTCCCCCTCCGGTAAAAACGGATGGAAGGCCTATGCTGTCAAAGGCCAAAAATGGGGAAGAGCAAGGCTGACGATCCAGTACGAAGACGGCTTGGTGCAAACAGTGCATTACAAGGTGATCAAACCGGAAAGCGAGACTGTAACCGACTATGGGAAGTTTTTAACGACAAAGCAATGGTTTGAAAAAGAGGGAGATCGCTTTGGCCGAAGCCCCTCTGTCATTAGCTATGACAATGAGAAAAAACAGCAGGTGTTGGAGGATAACCGGGTCTGGATTGCCGGTCTAAGCGATGAAGGAGGAGCAGGCAGTTGGCTAGGAGCCATCATGAAGCAATCCGTATTGCCTAATAAGGCAGAGATAGACAAACTGCAGCGGTTTGTTGATGAAACTCTATGGGGCCGAATACAGGTGGCAGAAGGGCCTGATAAATATGGGGTTCGCAAAAGCCTGTTTTACTATGCCCCTGATTCC
Source organism: Sabulibacter ruber (assembly GCF_017355955.1). Classification (GTDB taxonomy): domain Bacteria; phylum Bacteroidota; class Bacteroidia; order Cytophagales; family Hymenobacteraceae; genus Nibribacter; species Nibribacter ruber_A. The sequence goes on from NZ_JAFFID010000006.1 coordinate 225,464, forward strand.
ATGCCCCCTGGTACCTACAGCATCCCCGCCAACCAGAAAGTATGGTCTTTGTGGCCCAGGAAGGAAGCGTATTCCTTAGGCCGCTCCTATAACTACCCCCACGTAGCAGCGGCCCATTGGGTGCTGTACCGTTTGGCCCGTCACCACAAAGGGTTGGTTACTGCCCAATCCTGGGACTGGTACCTAAGCAACGCCTATGAAACAGCCATGGCCATGGTTCGCCTGGCACCGCACTATGCTGAGTTCGGGCAAATGGAAGGAACCATTTTTTACATGATCCTGAAGGATTTGAAGGCAGAGGGTAAGAACGAAATGGGCAGTATGCTGGAAGCCGAAATGAAGAAGCGAGCCGCCCACTGGGCTTCCCTCCCTTATCCTTTCGGGAGCGAAATGCCCTGGGATTCAACCGGTCAGGAGGAAGTATATATCTGGTCGCTCTTTTTTGGGTACGAGGAGAAAGCGGATGTTACGTTGAACGCTATCCTAGCCTATATGCCTACCGTGCCCCACTGGGCATATAACGGCAACGCGAGGCGCTACTGGGATTTCTTGTATGCCGGAGGGTTGCCGCGGGTGGAGCGAATGATACACCATTATGGTTCAGGCCTGAACGCAATACCTGTGCTGGCAGCATACCGCAGGCAACCGGACAACTTCTATCTACTGCGGGTAGGTTACGGTGGTGTCTTGGGGACCCTCTCTACGATCACGGAGGAGGGATTTGCCCCCGCTGCCTTTCACAGTTATCCTGCCAGCTTACACAACGACAATCTGTCGGGTGATTACGGCTCAGGGTTCTTTGGCTATGCGGTGAACTCAGCTACTTATCTGGTTCGGCATCGTGATTTCGGTTGGGTGTCATTCGGCGGCAATGTACGCGAAAAGAACCAATGGGTGGAAGTGCAGCCCACCGCTGCAGGCAGATCGGGTGTGTTCATCGCGCCTGCTGGTTTGTGGGTTTCCTTACAGGCAGGAAAGTTGAAAAAAATCTCTTTTCACCCCTCTTCCGGCCAGGTAAGAATACTCCTTGATCCAGCTGATGCATTCACCCCGAAATCTTTTCTGACTTTTGAGCAGGCAGGCGGAGAGAAATATACATTGAAAACGAAAGGAACGAAGCAGAGAGGTGGTTATGAAATCGAACTTTCGGACCAAGAGACCGAAGTGATCATTGCCCGCCTCAAAAAATAAAAACAGCATCGGACTACCCCGATTGTCCATCAAAGCAAGGGAAAGTACGGCCATCATGTGCGGTTACCGGGCTGCCTACCAAGTGGCTCCTGGCGAAGATCAACGGCAAAGAGCAAAGGCTGGAAGGCAAGCCGGGCAGATTACCTGGGGTGAAGGCCTGGTTGAAAAAACGGCGAGGCTATAGAACTGAAAAATACCCTTCTAATGCCACCAGGCCCAGTGATGGACCAAAGGAACATAGCCAGCCTCTTATACGGATCGGTTTTGCCGCCGGCTATGGACCCGGGGCAAGAGAAGAGGGACATAAGACTAGTGGCTGGGTGGTCAACGACGCGAAAGACAAAGTAGAATCTGTTTTGCCGGACTCAGGAAGAAAGGAATACCCAAGGGTTCCCTGTATCCATTCACAGGTAGATTCCAGGTGAAATGCCGGTTTCTACCTGAAAGATTATCCTACCCCATCTGAACAGGGGATTCTTGGGCCGTTAGCCTTGGCCACGGAAAGAGCATCCTTCCTTTCAGGTATGAAAAACAAAGTGGCTGTTAAGTAAGAGAAACCAGTACACCTTCCACCAAAGTTACGCTTGGCACTAGCATTCCGGTTCTTCCCAAAAGGAAATGCCGTGAACCCATTTGTTAACCCATTGTTAATATAGTATCTGTATTAGATAATACAGAAGAGGGGTTACACTGAAGGAAATAGTAGATTTGTCAAGGTGCCGCACTTAGAATCTGGATTGGATAAATCTAACTCAGTAGGACATACTAAACGCGAGCGTGATGGCTGCAGATAACCTGGTCTTAAACACATGAAAACCTTTAAGAATATCCTTTAAGGGCAAAGGAGAGGGGTATTCGGGTATATTACCGAATACAGTTCAACACTTCATCTGAATCAACCTGCATTTAACAAAAGCGGTCATACTATGTTTCAAATATGAAGAAACTACTATCTGGAGCAATAATCCCTGTAAATGGTATGAAAATTTATAGGAGACAAAGCGATTGCCTGCCTTAAGGTAGGGTAATCTCGGGATATCGGTCAAATGATTCATCCTTTTAGAACTTTTCATATAGAGAATCCACAGAAGAGGTCTGAATAGCTCGGAGCTCCCTCTTTTTTGTGCCCAGAGACACGTTTATTATCATTATTCAAAGGGATCGGTTCTATCCTTTCCCCTTAGAAGGTTTGTGTACAGCAGCACTTCCTTCATCTTTGACACCCGCACTGCTGGCGGGTGTTGCCGGAATGCAGCTTAGGCTGTTCTTTTTACAAAGTTTCTGTCTGTCCATTTTCTCAGATGGCAACCCAGCGCCTCCTGGTACTGGTGGATGGCGCCTCCAGTTCTGGAGGGTAGGTGAATTCTTTCAATTTGTATTTAAACAATTGGCTTTATGAAATGGAAATTTACGAATAGGGTTCTCGCTTTGTCGGGCACCGTGGTGTTGTACACCATTCTCCCCTGTTTTCACCAGGGAGATGCGTATGCTGGGGTATTGGGCCATCGTGAGGTAACAAGGCAGGACAGGCCAGTTTCAGGGATTGTAACGTCAGCGGAGGATGGGGCCCCTCTTATTGGGGTTTCGGTTTCGGTGAAAGGAGGCACTGCCGGTGTCATGACTGATGCGGAAGGGAAATACCAGATTTCGGTTTCAAATAATGCCGTTCTGGTCTTCAGTTATATAGGATATACTCCCCAGGAAGTACTGGTGACTAACCAATCCCAACTGAACATCCGCTTGAAGTCAGATCGGCAGGTATTGGATGAAGTGGTGGTGATTGGGTATGGAACCCAGAAGAAGGGTGATGTGACGAGTGCTGTGGCAGGGGTGGACAGGGAAGACTTCGTGCAAGGTGCCGTGCGGGATGCGGCCCAGTTGGTGCAGGGGAAAGTAGCCGGTTTGCGGGTGACCACCCCCAGCGGAGACCCCACTGCCACTACCCAAATCAACCTGCGGGGCATAAGCTCCATTCAGGGAAGTTCTAACCCGCTGGTCATCATAGACGGGGTGCCCGGCAACCTGAATACCGTTGCCCCGGAAGACATTGAGTCAGTGGACGTGTTGAAAGACGGGTCTGCAGCTGCCATTTACGGCACTCGGGCTACCGGAGGGGTAATCCTGATCACTACCCGCAAAAACCAAACCGACCGCAGCACGGTGGAATACAACGCCTATACCAGCGTGCAGACCATCGCCAGGAGACCTGAACTGTTGACGGGTGATGATTACCGGCGGTTAATAAGAGACGAGGGCATTGACTACGATGACTACGGCGGCAACACCGATTGGTTGGATGAGATCATGCAGACACCTGTCAGCCATAACCATAACCTGACCTTCTTCGGGGGAAATTCAGCCACCAATTTCACGGGCTCTCTCAACTATAGAAACTGGGAAGGTATCATGAAAAGAACGGGGCAGGAGCGCTTCGTCGCACGGGCAGATATTAACCACGCCATGTTTGATGAGAAACTGAAGGCAAATATTCAGTTGATCAACACGGTAGCTTCTTCGGTGCAGGGCGGTGGCGACGGTTATGCGTATCGGCAGGCCATCATCCGGAATCCAACGGACCGGGTAAGGACCGAAACAGGGGAATGGCAAGAGCGAGGAGGGTACTTCTACCTGAATCCGGTGGCCAGGATAGAGGAATTCAACCGGGAGTACACCACCAGAGAATTGAGAATGAGCGGAAGTTTGGACTATTCCCCCATCAAAGACTTGCATTTCAAGATGCTGGGGTCCCATATCCAATGGAGCTCGTTGTATGGCTATGCCTCCACGTTCAATCACTCAGACACCTGGCTGGACAACCGCAACAGCAATGCGGGAAGAAGCACAGGCGCTAGCCGGTCTAACTTGCTGGAACTTACCTCCAATTACGCCAAAACGATCGGAGCCCATAGTTTCAGTGTGTTGGGGGGCTATAGCTGGCAGGATGAAACCAATGAAGGATTCAATGCTGATAACTGGAATTTTCCAACGGATGCGTACGGCTGGAACAATTTAGGGGTTGGACAAGCTGTTCAGTCTGGCTTGGCTAGTATGGACAGCTACAAAGACAACTGGAAACTGATTGGCTTTTTCGGGCGCGTGACCTATGACTGGAACAATAAATACCTGTTCATGGCCAGTGTGAGACGGGAGGGATCCTCTAAGTTCGGGGTTAACTCCAAGTGGGGTACTTTCCCGGCCGTGTCGGTGGGCTGGAGAATCAGCCAGGAGGGCTTCATGAAAACCCTGGGATTTGTCTCGGATCTTAAGGTCAGGGCGGGTTATGGGGTAACGGGTACCATTGCCAACGCCCCGTATATTTCACAGATCAGCTACAACTTTGGCCAGACCGAAGGGGCCTTCATTGGGGGGAGATGGGTAAGGGGCTTTTCTCCGGTTCGAAACTTCAACCCAGACCTCCGGTGGGAAAGAAAAGGGGAATACAACGTAGGTCTTGACTTTGGCTTCCTGAAAAACCGTATCAGCGGTTCCCTGGATTTCTTCCGCCGTGACATCGATGACTTGCTGTACAACTTTGAGGTTCCCTCGCCTCCTTATCTGTACGAGTGGATAACCATTAACGCGGGTACTCTCCGTAGCCAGGGATTTGAGGCATTGGTGAATTTTGTTCCGGTTGAATCGAAGAACTTCACCTGGAATTCAAACTTGACATATTCTACCAACCGTACCGAGCTAGTTTCCCTGGCTAATGACCAGTTTGAAACCACTGTAGAGTACTTCGACGCAGGCTATACCGGTGAACCCATCCAGGATTTCACCCACCGGGTAGCGGTTGGGGAGCCCATCGGGCGCTTCTATGTCTGGAAAACCGTGGGGGTAGACGCCAACGGCGGCTGGCTGGTGGAAAGCAGAACCGGCGAGGCCATACCTATCAATGACGCCACCCAGGAAGACCGCCAATACTACGGAAACGCCATCCCTAAACATGTGTTGGGCTGGAACAATTCTGCCCGCTACAAGAACTTTGACCTGACGGTAAACATCAGAGGCGCCTTTGGGCATGACATCCTCAACTTCCAGCGGATGTTCTATGAAAACCCTAAGAACCCCGCCTACAATATGTTGAAAACCGCTTACGACCCAGTGTACGGAAAACGGCTCAATAACGACTTGGTGTATGTAAGCCATTACATTGAGAAAGGGGATTACGTGAAAATTGACAACGTCACCTTCGGTTACACACTGCCCAAGGACCTGATCAAGGTTGTCAGAAATGCGAGGGTTTTTGTGTCTGGCCTGAACCTGATTACCATCACCGGTTACAAAGGACTGGATCCGGAAGGTGTGAGTTACTCCGGATTCGCCCCTGGCAACGATGAGCGCGACAAATACCCCACCACGCGTACGTTCACGGCTGGTCTAAATGTGTCCTTCTAGGTTTTTAAAAGCATGATCATGAAAAAGAGATTTATTGTCTATACCTTGGCCACCACCTTAGGGGCGGTGGGCGCTATCAGCTCCTGTACCAACCTGGATGAAGAGGTGTACTCAGAAGTCCTTGCCTCTAGTTTCAAGCCCACGGAAAAGGACATACCGGCAATCATTGCTCCGGTGTATGCCTCCTTCCGGGGATTGATGATGGGCTGGCAAGGGTATTTTGATTTGCAGGAAGAAAGCGCGGATGCCATTGCCACGCCTGCCCGTCCCAATGGCTGGTACGATGGGGGCACGTATCTGCGGATGCACACCCACACCTGGACCCCGCTGCAATGGCAGCCCCAGAACACCTGGTTAAGTGCCTTCCGAAGCATCACCACCGCCAACCGGGTACTGGCGCAGATTGAAGACGGAGTTATTGCAATGGAGAGCGGGCAAGAGGCCTTAGTGGCAGAACTGCGGGCTACCCGAGCTTTCGCCTATTACCTCTTGTTGGATAACCACGGCAATGTTCCCATTGTGACCAATTTCAAAGACACCCAGTTGCCGGAGCAGAAAACCCGCCAGGAAGTATATGACTTCGTGGTTAAAGAACTGTTGGAAGTAGTAGACCTGCTGAGCGATGACCCACAAGCCACCTATGGCCAATTGAACAAGTGGGGCGTGAAAGCCTTGCTGGCGAAAATCTACCTGAACGCCGGGGTGTACACCGGTACCCCGCAATGGGAGAAATGCATCCAGCAATGCGATGAGATCATCAACAGCCAGAAATATACCCTGGACCCCAATTATTCGGATGTCTTCACCTATACAAACCAGAACTCGAAGGAGATTATCTTTGCCATACCATATGATCAAATCTACGGCACGGGCAATATCGTGCACATGAAAACCCTGGACCCAGCAAGCCGTTTCGTGTACAAGATGCAGGCCGGTCCATGGGGAGGCAACGCCGCCGTACCGCAGTTTATTGACACGTATGATGCGCAGGATGGCCGCCTGAAAGACACCTGGATCATGGGGCCGCAGAAAAATGCCTCTACCGGTGAAGTGGTGATTGATTATGTGAAACTGCTGCCCAGCATGGCGGCCACTGAATCAAACGAAGGTTACCGCATAGGGAAGTATAAAATCAAGGAAGGAGCCACCGGGGCGCTGGATAATGATTTCCCGATGCTGCGCTACGCCGATGTGCTCATGATGAAGGCGGAAAGCCTGCTGCGCCTGGGCCGCGCAGATGAAGCGGCAGTGTTGGTGACTCAGGTGCGTCAACGCGCTTTCCGGGACACCAACCCCGCCAAAGCCACCGTTACCGGCGATGATCTGAAGAAAGGCAGTTCCTACAATTACGGATTGCAGGATGAGAACGGGAATGTGCAGGCCGGTCCAGGAAGCGGCGGTGCCGATATCCAATTCGGGAGAATGTTGGATGAACTAGGATGGGAGTTTGCCGCTGAGGCGCACCGGAGACAAGATCTGATCCGCTTCGGGGTTTTCAGCACGAAAGCCTGGTTTAACCATAGCCCAAGCAGCCCCAACAAAGCCCTGTTCCCGATCCCGGCTGAGGAAATCAACAAGAACCCTAAACTGGCACAGAACCCTGGGTATTAGAGAATATAAGGTTTGTTTGTTAGAGTATCTGCTCATTCATGCCTCCTGAAAAGGAGGAAGGGTGAGCAGATCTTTTTTGCTGCCCCACCGGTTTGTTACCTCGCTGTTAACATAGTATTACCATTGGCTAACATGCTGAAGCCTATTGTAAGACTATTGGTGTTTATTGCATTAGAAGAAGATGGCAGGAGAGACGTGTTTTAGGCGTGTTTTTCCCGAATGGGCCCAACCGCAGTCCTGAGGAGGTGAGAAAGTGCTCTGCCCTGGGCAGGAAGAGGCAATAAAGGTGCGAAGCGGCAACTTTCTTTTTGCATTAGAGGGTGGCCCAGATGAGTTCAGTACCATTAAGTAAGACCCCAACTTCATGAACGAAACGAAAAGATGGTTTATACTGCCCATGCTCCTGGGCGGTTTGATCTCCCTCAGCACAGCCCGCGCCCAGTCCTATGTTCCGGAGTGGGGCAACACCAAAATGCAGGTCACGCCGGTGGTCGGGATAAAGGCTTACGCGTTCAACCTGCAGGACGTGAAACTGCTGGAAAGCCCTTTCAAGGAGGCCATGAAAGCAGACGCCGATTACCTCCTGAAGATTGAGCCTGACCGCTTGTTGTCAGATTTCCGGGCCCACGCCGGCCTCAAACCCAAGGCGCCTAAGTATGGCGGTTGGGAATCCTCGGGCTTGGCGGGGCATAGTCTGGGGCATTACCTCTCGGCGTGCGCCATGCAGTATGCGACCACCAAAGACAAAGCCTACTTGGACCGCGTGAACTACATTGTGGAGGAGTTGGCAGAGACCCAGAAAGTCCGAAAAACCGGGTACGTGGGCGCCATTCCCGACGAGGACAAGATGTGGCCCGAGGTGGCCAGCGGCAACATCAAATCACGGGGTTTTGACCTTAACGGCGCCTGGGCACCCTGGTATACCGTGCACAAGATCATGGCCGGCCTCCTGGATGCCTACCAGTACTGCGGCAACGGGAAAGCCCTGGCCGTGAACAAAGGCCTCGCCGATTGGACCGGGGAGACCATCAAAGGCCTGAGCGACGAGAAAATGCAGGAGATGATGGTCTGCGAGTACGGCGGCATGGCCGAGACCCTGGTCAATACCTACGCCATCACCAAATACAAAAAGTACCTGGACCTGTCGTACCGGTTCTACGACAAAAGCATCCTGGATCCGCTGGCGCAAGGAAAAGACATCCTGCCTGGCAAGCACTCCAACACCCAGATTCCCAAGATCATTGCCAGCGCCCGCCGTTACGAGCTTACCGGTGATAAAAAAGACATCGCCATCGCCGATTTCTTCTGGAAAACCGTGACCCAGAACCACTCCTACGCCACCGGCGGAAACAGCAACTACGAGTACCTGGGCGAGCCGGGCAAACTCAGCGACAAGCTCACCGACAACACCACCGAGACCTGCAACACCTACAACATGCTGAAGCTGACCCGGCATCTGTTCGCCCTGCAGCCCTCAGCGCATTTGATGGACTATTACGAGAAAGCGCTCTATAACCATATCCTGGCTTCCCAGAACCACGCAGATGGCATGATGACCTACTTCGTGCCCTTGCGCATGGGCGGCCGGAAGTTCTACAGCACGCCCTTTGATGATTTCACCTGCTGCGTGGGCTCGGGCATGGAGAACCACGTGAAGTACGGCGAGAGCATCTACTTCCGGGGTGAGGACGGCAGCCTGTTCGTCAACCTGTTCATCCCTTCAGAGCTGGACTGGAAAGAGAAAGGCGTCAAAGTAAAACAGGAAACCGAACTCCCTGCCAAGGACCACACTACGCTGACCATTTCCACCAGCAAAACAACTGCTTTCCCGCTGCGCATCCGGCGGCCGCACTGGGCCAAAGACCTGCAGGTGAAAGTGAACGGCGAAACCCAGAAAGTAAGCCCAGGCAAAGACGGCTACCTGGTTTTGACCCGAAATTGGAAAAACAACGACAAAATAGAATTCACCGCCAAATCTGATTTCTACACCGAGGCCATGCCTGATAACCCCAACCGCAAGGCGGTGTTCTACGGTCCGGTGCTGCTGGCGGGCGTGCTAGGGGAGAAAGAGCCGGAGCCCGTGACCGGCGTGCCGGTGCTGGTCACCAGCGAAACGAACGCCAACCACTGGATCAGAACCCTCAACGAGGAGAAACTCCGGTTCCAGACTGCGGGCATTGCCGTGCCGGAGCAGGTGAACCTGATTCCTTTCAACCAAACCGGCACCGAGTACTACACTGTCTATTGGGACGTGTTCACGCCCGAGAAATGGACTGTGCAGAAGAAATTGTACGAGGAAGAAAAGCAAAAGCAACGAGACCTAGAAGCCCGCACCGTGGACATTCTGCGGGTAGGCGAGATGCAACCCGAGCGCGACCATGAACTCACTGGAGACAGCGCAACCACCGGCGAGGGCCACGGCCGTAAGTGGCGCTCCACCAAACAGGGCGGCAACCTGGTCTTCAAGATGAAAGTGGCACCCAACGCCAAGAACACCCTCATGGGCACTTACTGGGGCATGGACAACCGGGGCAGAAACTTTGATATTCTGGTGGACGGCGTGAAAATAGCCACCGAGGACCTGAATAAGTACAAAGAGAGCCGCTTCTATGACATCTCCTATGATATTCCGCAGGAGTTGGTGAAGGGCAAACAGCAGGTGACGGTTAAGCTGCAAGCCAAGCCCAAAAACAATGCGGGGCCCATCTACGGAGTGCGGATGGTGAAAGAAAACATCACTTCAGGGGGTACCTCGTCCAAATAGACGGAGCACCTTTTCTTCAAGCGGCAGGACAACTGATCTTTGCTCACAGGTCCTGTCTCGCCTTCATCGCTTACATACTTTTCGCCAAAGGATTGAGAAAATGAAGAAGAATCTACTTAGCCTTGCCGCCTTGCTTCTGGTGCAAACCGGGGCTTTCGCGCAGGGCGGCATCAGGAACATTGCCCCGGTCAACTTTTCTAAAGTCACCATCAACGATGCCTTCTGGAAACCCCGCGTGGACCAGGTAGCCACCGTCACGATTCCGGTCTGTATTGAGCAAACCGAGGTGAAAACGCCCCGCATCCAGAACTTTGAGATTACGGCAGGTCTTAAGAAAGGTGAGTTCAAAGGCCTCTTCTACGATGACTCCGATGTCTACAAGGCCCTGGAGGCGATTGCCTATTCCCTCAGGAACAAACCCTCAGCTGAGTTGGAGAAGAAAGCCGACCAATGGATAGACCTCATCGCCAAGGCCCAGCAGCCCGACGGCTACCTGAATACCTACTACACGCTCCAATTTCCCGAGAAGCGCTGGACCGATATGAGCATGCACGAAGACTACAACGGCGGGCATCTCATAGAAGCGGCCGTGGCGTACTATGACGCCACCGGCAAACGCAAACTGCTAGACGTGGCCACCAAGTTCGCCGATCATTTCGCCTCGCTTTTCGGGCCGGGCAAGCAGCACTGGGTAACCGGGCACCAGGAACTGGAGCTGGCGTTGGTGAAGCTGTACAACACCACCAAAAACAAGAAGTACCTGGACCTGGCCGATTGGCTTCTGGAGGAACGCGGCCGCAAACTGGCCAAAGGCTACACCTGGACCGATTGGAAAGACACCGCCTACGCCCAGGATGTAGTGCCGGTGAAACTGCAGAAGGAGATCACGGGGCACGCCGTGCGGGCCATGTACATGTACACCGGCGCCGCGGATGTGGCTGCCCTGAAAGGCGATGAAGCCTATATGGGCGCCATGAAAAACGTGTGGGAAGATGTGGTCTACCGCAACATGTACATCACCGGCGGTATCGGTTCCTCGGGCCGCAACGAAGGTTTCTCCAAAGACTATGACCTGCCTAACGAGCATGCCTACTGCGAAACCTGCGCCTCGGTGGGCATGGTGTTCTGGAACCAGCGCATGAGCTCCATGACCGGCGACAGCAAGTACGTAGACGTGCTGGAACGCAGCCTTTACAACGGGGCGCTGGATGGTTTGTCGTTGAGCGGCGACCGGTTCTTCTACGGTAATCCGCTGGCCTCACGGGGGCAGCACCAACGCAGCGAGTGGTTCGGGACGGCCTGCTGTCCGGCCAATATCTCCCGCCTGATCGCCTCGTTGGGCAACTACGTCTATGCGCAGGCCGGCAACGGGGTGTGGGTGAATCTGTACATCGGAAGCCAGACCACCCTCAATACCCCCAACGGGAACCTGCCGCTGGAGATGAAAACCAATTACCCCTGGGAGGGCAAGGTGGACCTGACCATGAACCCGGCGAAGGCGACCAGCGCGACGCTGCACCTGCGCATTCCGGGTTGGGTACAGGGAGAACCGGTGCCCGGTGATCTGTACCGTTTCACTGACAAGGCTCCATCTAAATTCACGTTGAAGCTCAACGGAAAAGCCGTACCTTACAAGATGGAGCGGGGTTACGCCGTCATTGACCGGAAGTGGAAGAAAGGCGACCGCCTGGAACTAGACTTCCCCATGGAGGTGAAAAAAGTTGTAGCAAAAGACAGCCTGACCTACAACAACAATAGGATTGCCTTGCAACGCGGCCCGCTGGTGTACTGCGTGGAAGGCGTGGACAACGGCAAGGAAGCCTGGAACATGGTGGTGCCCGAGGATACCCGTTTTGAGGCTACTTTCAACCAACAGCTCCTAACCGGCGTGGTGTCCCTGAAGGCCGAAGTACCGGTTATCTCCGTGAGTGCCGATGGCCTGTCTACCGTCACCCAGAGGAAAACCATCACCGCCATTCCTTACTATTCCTGGGCTAACCGCGGCAAAAGCCCGATGCAGGTCTGGTTGCCCACTAAGATCAACGGCATCATGTTGAATTACTAACCTGCAAGAATGCTTTAAACCGAAGCATAGTCGGGGTATTGGAATACCTTCCGGAGGCAGGAAGTTTTTCTCAAGCCTTTGTTTTGTCACCAGAGTCAAGCACGTTTAACCGATGGGTATAAAGGAAACAGAATCTTGGGGCTCCCGGATGGGGCTCATTTTAGCCATGGCAGGCAATGCCGTAGGCTTGGGGAATTTTCTCAGGTTCCCGGTGCAGGCGGTTCAGAATGGGGGAGGAGCCTTCATTATCCCGTATCTGGTTTGCTTTCTGGTAATGGGTATTCCGCTGCTGTGGGTGGAGTGGGCCATGGGCCGCTTCGGAGGTAGACAGGGGCACCACTCTACTCCTTTCATCCTGGATTCCATGGGAAAAAGGGCCCTCTGGAAGTACGTGGGCGTGTTTGGCATTTGGACGAACATTGCCATAGCGGCCTATTACTGCTACCTGGAGTCCTGGACCTTGTCTTACATGATGCATTCTGTCCTGGGCACTTTCCACGGAAAGACCCAGGAGGCCATTGGCAATTTTTTCACCCAATATGTGAGTCTTGGCCCTTCGGCGGTGGGGATCCCCTATGAGCCTGTCTTCTTCTTTGTGGTTTGCCTGTTGCTCAACACCTGGATTCTCTCTAAAGGGCTGATGGCGGGGGTGGAAAAGGTGGCGAAGGTAGGGATGCCTTTGCTCATCCTATTTGGGATTTTCCTGGCCTACAAAGGCCTGACCATAACCGCTGGTGAAGCAGGGGCTCTCCATGACAGCAGCGTAGGGCTAAACTTTCTCTGGACCCCCAGGTACGAGAGAATCCTTTCGCCCACGGTGTGGCTCGCCGCAGCCGGGCAAATCTTCTTCACCTTGGCAGTAGGTATGGGAACCATCCATTGCTATGCCTCTTACATGAAGTCCAAAGAGGACATTGCGTTGAATGCCATGTCTGCCGGGTGGATGAACGAGTTTGTGGAGGTAGTCTTAGGCGGAGCCATCCTCATTCCGGTAGCCGTGGGTTATCTGGGCATAGACAAAGTAAACGAACTGGTGCAATTGGGCGGCCTGGGGTTAGGCTTCAAGACGCTGCCCTACCTGTTTTCCCAGTGGGGTCCCATCCTAGGGGCTTTCTCCAGCTTCCTATGGTTCGGATTGCTGTTTTTCGCCGGCATCACCTCTTCGCTGGCGATGGGCACACCTTGGATGGGCTTTCTGCAGGATGAGTTCAGCTGGAGAAGGAAACCGGCAGCGTGGTCGTTTGGGGTACTTGTGTTCATATTGGGGATGCCGACTGTTCTGTTCTTCAACTACGGAGTATTTGATGAATACGACTACTGGACGGGCACCGTGGCGTTGGTAGTGTTTGCCCTGTTGGAGTGCCTTCTTTTTGCCTGGGTGTTCGGCATGGGCAAAGGGTGGAGTGAAATCACAGATGGGGCAGACATCAAAGTACCCCGAGTCTACCGATTCATCATCAGGTATGTTACGCCCGCGCTCCTGCTCTGGGTGTTTGTGGGTTCCCTCTTCACCCCGAAAGGAGGCGACTGGGGAGCTTACCTGAAGGGGAATTGGGAAACGGATAACTCCTCAATTCTGAACAAGATCCTGAACAGCAGTATCCACGAGAAAATAGCGGCCACCGCCGATCTCTCGAAAATAGCGCAGCTACGGGATCAACTATTTTATGTAAACGCCTCCCGCTTTTTGTTGTTAAGCCTTTTTGTGTTCATCTGTGGATTGGTCTTCGTGGCTCATCAAAGAAGATGTACCCTGGCCAAGCGCAAACGGATGGAGGCCACCCTTGAACTCACAAAGGTATGAATATGGCCGCCCTCGCCTTTATGCTCCTCACCCTGGGTTTGGTGACAGGCATGACCTTCTACTTTTTCATCAAAGTCCTGAAAGTACCCCCGAAAACCTACCCGGTGAACCCTGGGGGAGAAGCAACGGAACAAACCGGAAAGTGAACGATAGTACCAACAGTAGCAACCAAAGGGAAAGTGCCTGACTGGGTGCTAGGGGTTTTCCCTTTGAATCTGTCTGGAGCTTCCAATTCTTTCCTCTTTTTAAGCCATTCTGTGGAAATCGGCTTGGGATCCTTAACTCATTTTCAGATGGTTTCTAAAACTCACAGCGTAAAAACCAGTGCTTTGTCTGTCCTTTTCCTGCTTTTGTGGAATACTGCCGCGCAGGCCCAGACCAAGACGTTTACCCGACAGGATACCCTCCGGGGGAGCATCACCCCGGAACGTGCCTGGTGGGATCTGGCGTACTACCACCTCAACGTGAAGGTGAACCCGGCTGACAGCACCATCAATGGCATGAACGCCATCACCTATAAGGTTCTCACGCCCAACCAGCGCCTGCAGGTGGATTTGCAGCCGCCCATGCAGATAGAGAAAGTAACGCAGAACGGAAAGGAACTCACTTTCACCCGCGACGGCAATGCCTGGTTTGTGCAGTTAGATCTGAAACAGACGAAGGGCGCGGTGAACACCGTGGAGGTATATTACGGCGGCAAACCCGTGGTGAGCAAGAATCCACCCTGGAGCGGCGGCATCACCTGGAAAAAAGACGCCAACGGCCAACCCTTCGTGGCAAATTCGAACCAAGGCGACGGCGCCAGTTTGTGGTGGCCCTGCAAAGACCACATGTACGATGAGCCCGACAGCATGCAGATCAGCGTCACCGTGCCGGAGAACCTGATGGATGTCTCCAATGGGAAACTCCGGGGTGTGACCAAGAATAATGACGGCACCAAGACCTTCCATTGGTTTGTTGCCAACCCCATCAACAACTACGGGGTGAACCTGAGCATTGGCGACTACGTGCATTTCTCAGAGAAATTCAAGGGCGAGAAAGGCCTGCTGGATCTGGATTACTACGTCCTGAAAGAAAACCTGGAGAAGGCCAAGGTACAGTTCAAAGACGCGCCGCGTATGCTAAAAGCCTTTGAGCATTGGTTCGGCCCGTACCCGTTCTATGAGGACGGTTTCAAGCTGATTGAAGTGCCTTACACCGGCATGGAGCACCAGAGTGCCGTGACCTACGGGAACGGGTACAAAAACGGGTATCGGGGCAAAGACCCCAGCGGCTCCACCGGTTGGGGCATGAAGTTCGATTTCATTATCATCCACGAATCGGGACACGAGTGGTTCGCCAACAACATCACCTACAGAGACATCGCCGACATGTGGATCCACGAGAGTTTCACCAACTATTCTGAGAACCTCTTCGTGGAGTATTACTACGGGAAGAAAGCCGGCAGCGAATACGTGATCGGAACCCGTGCCGGAATAGGGAACAAGCAGCCCATCATAGGCGAGTACAACGTAAACCACAAAGGCTCCGGCGACATGTACCCCAAAGGCGGCAACATGCTGCATACGCTTCGGCAAGTCGTGAACAATGATAAGAAATGGCGCGACATTCTGCGGGGCCTCAACAAAGAGTTCTACCACCAGACCGTCACTACCCAGCAGATTGAGAACTACCTGAGCAAACACGCGGGCCGTGATCTCACGCCTTTCTTCAACCAGTACCTCCGCGACATCCGGATTCCCAAGTTTGAATACCAACTCGCCGGCAATACCCTCAAGTACCGCTGGACCAACGCCGTTTCCGGGTTCGATTTACCGGTGAGAGTGTACCTGAACGGCAAAGTAAAGTGGCTGGAGCCGGTGACCACCTGGAAGGAAATAAGCGGCGTGGAACCCGGAACTGAGCTCACCTTGGACCCTAACTTCTATGTGGAGGTCGCCGGTAAAGAGAGCATCTAAGTTGCAAGATCATTCAACCTGCTTTTGAGCCTCTTCACCCAAAACGGCTTAAAACAAGATAGGCTACGCTTGGCAGGGAGAAGCTACGTTTGGTACCTCATGCGCTCATCGCTGATTAAAGCCTGCCCTTTTAAAACCGAGCCCTACATGGGGAGATTGATATCGCTGAGATCGAAGATAGAACCTAGGTTGACTATGTCGCTAAAAGCCGAGGCCTAGTGATTATAAGATTTTGGTTTGAAGTTCCCGGCTACAGCAGACTGCTAATATTGTATCAGGAGATGCTAATATGCTGAACAGAAATTACGGGTTTTACAGACATATTGCAGTACACTTCCATTAAATCCTGCCTGAAATGGTTCACTTCCCCTACCTTCCTACTACCAAGCCGTGCGGGCACAGCTTCGCCTTGAAACAAATCCTGGTTTGCCTGGTCGTTCTCCTGGGTTCTGCCCAGCTTCGGGCGCAGGGGACCAAGGCCGATTACGAGCGCGCGGAGAAGCTGAAGGCCGCCATGAATACGAAGGTGTATTATGCGCCGTCCCGGTTCAACTGGCAGGAGGGGAAAGAGTCTTTTTGGTATGTGCGGCAGACGCCCAGAGGGAAAGAGTATATGCTGGTCAATGCCCAGAAACGCTCTAAAAAGCCGGCCTTCGATCAGCAGAAACTGGCCAGGGAATTATCCGCCGCTTTGGGCAAACCGGTAGAGGCATACAACCTTCCCTTTACGGAGATCACCTTTGTGGAGGACGGCAAAGCCCTGGAATTTACTGCCGACGGAACGAAGTGGCGCAGTCCTTTGAACTCCTACAAATTGCAGAACCTGGGCAAAGCAGAGGAGCGCCCCAACCGCTACTGGGGCGATAGGGGGAGCGACCAAGGCAACAAACCCGTTCCTTCGCCGGATAAACAATGGGAAGCGTTCATCAAGAACCACAATGTGTATATCCGTTCGGTTAAAGACAAAAAAGAGGAGTATCAGTTAAGTTTCGATGGGTCGGCCGGAGAGTACTATTCCTCCTTTCTGGAGTGGTCCCCGGACTCAAAAAAGCTGGCCACCAACCGGGTGCGGCCCAACAAAGAGCATTTGGTGTACCTGATTGAGTCCTCCCCCATGGACCAACTGCAACCCAAGCTCCATTCACGCAACTACCTCAAACCCGGCGACGCGCTGCCGCAGCGGGCGCCCCAGCTTTTCCTGGTGGAGGAGAAACGGCAGGTGCCGGTGGACCCGGCGCTCTTCGGGGTGGGGATGCAGTATGACTTATCCAACCCCAGTTGGCGGAAAAACGGGCAGGCATTTACGGTGGAGTATAACCAACGCGGGCACCAGGCCTACAAGGTGCTGGAGGTGGATGCGCTCACCGGCAAGGTGCGGGACCTGATCAAAGAGGAAAGCAAGACCTTTATCGATTACAGCGGCAAGCGGTTCCGGCAGGATGTGGGGGATGGGAAAGAGATCATCTGGGCCTCTGAGCGCGATGGCTGGAACCACCTTTACCTCTTTGATGGTGCTACTGGCAACGTCAAAAACCAGATCACCAAAGGCGATTGGGTAGTCAGGAGGGTAATCCACGTAGATGAGAAAAACCGCAGCATCCTGTTTGAAGGCAGTGGCCGCGAGGCGGGACAGGACCCGTACCTGGTGCAGTATTACCGGGTGAACTTCAACGGCTCCGGCCTGACTGCGCTCACGAAGGAAGACGCCCACCACACCGGTACTTTCTCCTCTGATTTCAAGTATTTTGTGGACAATTTCTCCCGGGTAGATGTGGCTCCCGTGACGGTGCTCAGAAGCGCGACCGACGGGAAAATTGTGATGGAACTGGAGAAGGCAGACGCCTCCGAACTCCCTAAACTCGGTTGGAAGGCCCCCGAGGTGTTCTCAGCCAAAGGTCGCGACGGGCATACGGATATCTGGGGCATCGTGGTGCGTCCTACCAACTTTGATCCCGCCAAAACGTACCCGGTCATTGAATACATCTACGCCGGCCCGCACAGCGCGTTTGTGCCCAAGACGTTCAATTCCGGGGCCCGGCACATGCAGGAATTAGCCGAGTTAGGCTTTGTAGTGGTGCAGATAGACGGCATGGGTACCTCCAACCGATCCAAAGCCTTTCAGGATGTCGCCTGGAAGAACATCAAAGACGCGGGCTTCCCGGACCGCATTGCTTGGATGAAAGCCGCCGCGCAAAAATATCCTTATTTAGACTTGACGCGGGTTGGCATTTTCGGGACTTCCGCCGGTGGGCAGAGTTCGGCCGGAGCCCTGTTGTTCCACCCCGATTTCTACAAAGTAGCGGTTTCCTCGGCGGGTTGCCATGACAACCGCATGGACAAGATCTGGTGGAACGAGCAATGGATGGGCTTCCCCATCGGGCCGGAATACGCCGCCTCCTCAAACGTGGTCAACGCCCATAAACTGCAGGGCAAGCTGATGTTGATCTTGGGCGAAATGGACGACAACGTAGACCCGGCTTCCACGCTGCAGTTGGTGGACGCGCTCATCAAAGCCAACAAAAACTTCGACTTCCTGATGGTACCCGGCATGGGGCACTCGTCCGGCGGAGACTACGGTGAGCACAAACGCCGTGACTTCTTTGTGAAGCACCTGCTGGGCGTGGACCCGCCGGCCTGGGAGACGAAGAACCAGGAACAGTCCAAAACCTGAGACAGGTCTGAAATTCCTGAAACCGCCTAAAACAGAACTGGCTGAATTCAATCAGCCCGATAGCACTGGTTTACTCCTGGGCCGTTTCCACCAGGGAAAAGTCGCTTGTGTACCGGGTGTTGTGGAGTTTCACAAACTCGGTGGGCGTGAAATTGGTGATGTCCTTGAACTGCCGGTTGAAGTAAGAGATGTTGTCATAGCCGCATTCAAACGCCGTCTCCCGGATGTTCCATTTGTCCTCAATCAGGAGTTTGCAGGCGTGGCCGATCCTGATCTCGTTCAGGAACTGGGAAAACGTTTTTTGGGTGTGTTGCTTGAAATACCGGCAAAACGCATTCACGCTCATGTTGGCCACGTTGGCGGCATCACTGAGTTTGATGTCCTCAGAGAAGTTGTTCATGATATAGTTGAAGACATCGTTGATTTTCCGGTTATCAGATTCGTTTAGGTTGGCATTGAAGCCCACCGAGGAAAGCATTTCCACTTCAGTGGAGTGGGAGAGCAGGTTCAGAATGATGAGAACCTGAATAATCCGCTCGAATCCTTTCATGGAACGCATGTCCTGAATCAGGGCCAAAACCTTTTTCTTGGTGTCGCCCTTGATGCATAGGCCGCGCTTGCTGTTGAGCAATAATTTTTGCAGCGCATGGGCCTCAGGGAGCGAGAAAAGGTTATCTTCAAAGGAGGCAAGATCCACAAACACTGAGATGTTGGTGGCTTTAAGCTCCGAGGCAGGTTCGTAGTACTTTTTGTCGTTCCGGAACACGTGCGGAAGGTTAGAGCCCAGGACAAAAATGTCTCCCGCCCTGAAACTTCCGATGCTGTCTCCTATGAACCGGGTACCCGTGCTTTCGCAGATCACCATGATCTGCAGCTCCGGGTGAAAATGCAGGTTTTCATAGAAATGGCGCTGCTCATCATACTGAACCCGGACGGATTCGCCTGAGGTTTTCGGGATTTTGAAATGTAAGGGTTTCATGGTTTGGGTAAGGAAAAGGTAGGGTAAGAACGTACCTAAATTTAGCCAACATAATTGATAAAAAGGCACAAGCAGCCTAATTGATAATTCTGTATCACCAATGGGTAAAATGTAGGAATTCCCTTCGGACCCTTTCAGCTAGTTTTGTTAAGCTCTTATACACGTCTAGAAATCATAAAATCAAATACAGTAACATTAAAAAAGCACGCCATGAATGTACAATGGAAAGGAGTTTTCCCCGCTGTCACCACCAAGTTCACGGAGCATGACCGACTTGATATTCCTGCGTTTCTGAGCAATATTGAGGCTCAGTTGAATGCCGGGGTGGACGGGATCATTTTAGGGGGGACCTTAGGGGAAGCCAGCACCTTGACAGATGAGGAAAAAGCAACTCTGGTGATGGAAACCGTTGCTTATGTAGAAGGAAGGGTGCCTGTGGTGATGAACATAGCCGAGCAGTCCACTGCCAAGGCGATCCAGGCGGCCGAGGAAGCCCGCAAGAACGGGGCGAGTGGACTCATGATGTTGCCGCCCATGCGCTACAAAGCAGATGGCCGGGAAACCGTAACATATTTCAGATCAGTGGCCCAGTCCACGGATCTGCCCATCATGATCTACAACAACCCCATTGACTACCGCATTGAGGTGACGCTGGATATGTTCGAAGAACTGGCCGAAATGGACAATATCCAGGCAGTGAAGGAGTCCACCCGTGAAGTAGGCAACATCACCAAGATGCGGAACCGCTTCGGAGACAGGTTCAAAATCCTTTCCGGCGTGGATACCCTGGCGCTGGAAAGCCTGGTACTGGGGGCCGATGGCTGGGTAGCCGGTTTGGTCTGCGCTTTCCCAGCCGAGACGGTGGCTATTTACAAACTGGTGAAAGCAGGCCGCTTTGAGGAAGCCGTGAAAATCAACCGATGGTTCTATCCACTGCTGGAATTGGATGTGCATCCTAAGCTGGTTCAGAACATCAAGTTGGCCGAAGTCTGCACGAACCTGGGAACGGAGGCCGTACGTCAGCCTCGGCTGCCTTTGGAGGGCGCTGAGCGCGCACAAGTGTTGGCTATCATCAACGAGGCGCTGGAGAACCGTCCGGCTCTGCCAGATTTTGAAACAGAAAAGGAACTGATCACCTCCCTGTAAAAAGCTGGGCTTATGTCACCTGACAGTAGCCCAGCTTTTCGCTTGATAGATCATCTTGGTTTACAGAGCGAAAAGCTTATATTTAAAAGGACCAAAATCAATGCAAAGCATGCCGCTTGATCAAGTGCTTCAAACCGCCGAGGAAGCCTTCCATACCTACAAAAAGGCATCTGCCCAAGGAAAGGCCAACTTTCTGCGGGCTATCGCCACCGAGATAGAACAATTAGGCGAGGAGCTGTTGCAGGTAGCCAGCCAGGAATCCAATCTGCCCTTGGCGCGCCTCACCGGAGAACGGGGCCGGACCATGAACCAGCTCAAGGCCTTCGCCGATCTTCTGGAGCAGGGCGGCTGGCTAGAGGCCACCATTGACCCCGCTTTGCCCGACCGGCTCCCCCTTCCCAGACCAGATCTGCGCCGCATGCTGTTTCCACTGGGACCGGTAGTGGTGTTTGGGGCCAGTAATTTCCCCTTGGCTTTCTCCACGGCCGGTGGAGACTCTGCCTCGGCGCTGGCCGCTGGCTGTCCGGTGGTGTACAAAGAGCACCCGGGGCACCCGAAAACCTCTCAGCTGGTATTCGGGGCCATCCAACAGGCTCTGGGCTCATGCGGTTTGCCGGCTGGGGTTTTCCAGCACGTAAGCGGCGGCATTGAGGTGGGGCAGGAGCTAGTAAAGCACCCCAAAACCAAGGCCGTGGCGTTCACCGGCTCCTACAGAGGCGGCAAAGCCATTTTTGACCAAGCCTGCCAACGCGAACAACCCATTCCGGTGTATGCCGAAATGGGAAGCATCAACCCGATTTTCGTGCTGCCCGGGAAAGCGGAAGCGGAAACCACTGTTCTGGCGGAGCAGGCGGCAGCCTCCGTGTTGCAGGGCGTAGGGCAGTTCTGTACCTGCCCAGGCTTGGTCTTCTATCCGCAATCCTCAACCACGGAAGCCTTTTTGGAGCTACTTTCCCAGAAACTGGGCGAATCCGCCGGCGATAAAATGCTGCATGAAGGCATCTCCAAGAACTACTACCAGGGCCTGACCAGGTTATTGGCCGAAAGCGGCGTTGAAACTCTGGTGACGGCGGAGGAAGATGTATTGACCGGCCACGCCGCCTTGGCCAGAACCAACGTGCAGGAGTGGCTGAAAAACACCGCGTTGCAGGAAGAGGTCTTCGGACCGTTCACTTTGGTGGTGACCTATAGCGACATGGCAGAACTGGAGCAGGCGGCGGAAGTGCTGCAGGGCCAGCTCACCTGCACCATCTGGGGAACCACAACTGAATTAGCTGCCGCTGGGAACCTTGTGGACACAGTGCGCGAGAAATGCGGCCGATTGTTGTTCGCCGGCGTGCCGACGGGCGTGGAGGTAAGCCCGGCCATGACCCACGGCGGACCATTCCCGGCTACCTCAGACAGCCGCAGCACCTCGGTGGGAACCAACGCCATCAAGCGTTTTGCCCGCCCTATCACCTTCCAATCGGCGCCGCAGGACCTGCTGCCCGATGAATTAAAAGATCAGAACCCCCTTTCCATCTGGCGTACCGTGGATGGACAGTTCACCAAAGACCCCATTTAATCCTTTATGGCAAGAAAAACCTTCTTCTGTATTGATGCCCACACCTGCGGGAACCCCGTGCGCCTGGTGGCCGGGGGCGGCCCCGTTTTGCAGGGCGCCAACATGAGCGAAAAGCGCCAGCACTTCCTGCAGGAATACGATTATATCCGGAAAGGCCTTATGTTTGAGCCGCGCGGCCATGATATGATGTCGGGCAGCATTCTGTATCCGCCGCATGACCCGGATAACGACGTCGCCGTGTTATACATCGAGACCAGCGGTTGCCTGCCCATGTGCGGTCACGGCACCATCGGTACCGTCACCATTGCCATTGAAGAAGGCTTGATCACGCCCAAAACACCCGGCGAATTGCGTTTGGAAGCACCCGCCGGCCTGGTGAAAATAAAATACACCCAAGAAGGCAAAAAGGTAAAATCAGTGAAACTGACCAACGTAGCCTCTTACCTGGAGGCGGAAGGCCTGACGGTGGAATGCCCGGAGTTGGGCGAGTTGAAAATAGATGTGGCCTACGGCGGAAATTTCTACGGCATCATTGATCCGCAGGAGAACTTCCCCGGCCTGCAGGAGTTCACCGCCGATAAGCTGATTTCCTGGAGCCGGGTGATACGGGAGCGCATGAACGAGAAATACAGCTTCGTGCACCCAGAGAACCCCACCATCAAAGGGATGAGCCATGTGCTCTGGACCGGCGATACGCTGCAACCGGCTTCCACGGCCCGTAATGCCGTTTTCTACGGCGACAAAGCCATAGACCGATCGCCCTGCGGCACCGGAACCTCGGCGCGCATGGCCCAGTGGTACGCAAAAGGAAAGTTGAAGCCGGGCGATGTGTTTGTGCATGAAAGCTACATCGGGTCAATCTTCAACGGCACCATTGAGGGCGAGACCACCGTCGCCGGCAAACCCGCCATTCTGCCCGGCATCGAAGGCTGGGCCATTGTTACGGGGCTCAACACCATCTTCTTTGATGACGAAGACCCTTATGTCCACGGATTCCAAGTGATTTGATATGAGCAGAGTTACCATTGTAGGGGGCGGCATCATCGGCCTTTTTACCGCTTACTATTTGTCTGAAGAAGGCTTTGAGGTCACCATTATTGACAGAGGAGATCTGTCCAACAGCTGCTCCATCGGCAATGCCGGCATGATCGTGCCCAGCCACATCGTGCCGCTGGCCTCGCCCGGCATCATCGCCAAAGGCATGAAGTGGATGCTTTCCTCTACCAGCCCCTTTTACATCCACCCGAAGCTGGATCTGCGCCTGGCCCAGTGGTGCCTGCTTTTCTACAAGGCAGCCACCAAAAAGCACGTGGAATACAGCATTCCCTACCTGAAAAACCTGAGCCTGTACAGCAAAAACCTGTACGTGGACTTCGCCGGTAAGCACAACTCCCCGGAAGTAGGCTTTCAGGAAAAAGGCCTGCTGATGCTGTATAAATCCGAAGAAGCAGCCCACGAGGAAGTGGAATTCGCGCATCTGGCCCGCAAACACGGCCTGGAAACCGAAATCCTTTCACCGGACGAGGTGAAGCAACTGGAACCTCATGCCGGCATGGACGTGCGGGGTGGGGTCTTTTTCCCCGGCGACGCCCATTTGAATCCCTCGCAGTTGCACGCGTATTTGGTGCGGCACTTAGAACAGAAAGGCGTGAAGATTGTGCGCCATGCCGAGGTGCTGGACTTTGCCACCTCCGGGAGAACCGTCACCTCCGTCATCACCGACAAAGGCGAGTTTGCCTCTGACCAGGTCATCATCGCGGCTGGGAACTGGGCCGGTGAGGTGGCCCGCAAGCTCAAGATCACCATGCCCATGCTGGGCGGTAAAGGCTACAGTTTCCTCACCAAAAATTCCCCCGCTATTCAGCGTCCGGCTATCCTCACCGAAGCCCGCGTGGCGGTGACCCCTTTCGGGGAACAGGTACGGTTTGGCGGCACCATGGAAATCACCAATGACAACACCAGCATCAACCTGAACCGGGTAAAAGGGATCCATAATTCCATCTCCAAATATTACGGCGGTTTTCAGGCCGATTTTCCGGAAAAAGATAAAATCTGGAGCGGGCTGCGTCCGTGCTCGCCAGACGGTCTGCCCTACATCGGCGCAACCAGTCGCTGGAACAATGTGTTTTTTGGCACCGGCCACAGCATGATGGGCCTCAGCCTGGCGCCCGCCACCGGCAAGCTGCTCACCCAGGAACTCCTGAACCAGAAATCATCCGTGGGCATAGACGCCTTCTCGCCGGATCGGTACAGTTAACATCTTAGTAGGTTCCTTCCTGCCAGGCAGGCGAGTGACCCCAGAGTGCGCTTACCATGTTCACCCCAGACCTTTAAGCCCTTACTAAACCCATGATCTACCGTTGCGCTCGCTTCCTGAAGGTTTCCTGTTTACCGGTTGTATTTACCCTCCTGAGTTCGGGAGCCATCTTTGCCCAGAGCTCCAATGTGCTGTATGAACAGACAAGCGAGGTGAACAACCTGCTGGTAAAACTGAAAGCCGATGAAGGGAGTCTGCGGCGCTTCTATTTCATGGAGAACTCGCCCGAGTTTACGGCCCGTTTTCAGAAACTATACGGGGAATACCAGCAGCAACTCAACACGCTGAATTACGACCAGCTGAACACCGGTGCCCGGGTAGACTACCTGCTCACCAAACGGAACCTTGCCGAGGAGTTGCGCCTGCTGGACGTGGGTGCCAGGGAGTACAGCCAGATCAGCAAGTGGGTACCTTTTGCCGAGAAGATCTATGCCCTGGAGAAACCGCGCCGCCGCGGCCTCAACGTAGACGGGCAGAAAATTGCCGCTGAACTGAACCTGATCGAGAAAAGCCTCAAAGCCTCCCAGACCGCTCTGGAGGCCGAACCCCGATTAGACCGGGACCTGGCCTACCGCCTGCAAGGCGTGACGCTGGACCTGAAGGATGCCCTCAAAAGTGTCTACACGTTCTACTATGACTATGAGCCCAGCTTCTCGTGGTGGACCAGAGAGCCGTACAAAAAGGTAGATAGCCTCTTGACCCAGTATGCAGCTTTAGCTGAAAAAAAAGGGAAGGTTCCGGCGAAAGGCCAGAAGATAGACCAGAGCGGCATCGTGGGCAACCCCATCGGAAGGGACGAACTCATCCGGCAGCTGCAGTATGAAATGATTCCCTACACCCCCGAGGAGCTGATCGACATCGCCAACAAGGAGTTTGCCTGGTGCGACCAGGAGATGCTGAAAGCCTCGCAGGAGATGGGCTTCGGCAAAGACTGGCACGCGGCGCTGGAGAAAGTAAAGAACCTGTACGTGCCGGCCGGTAAACAGCCCGAGGCCATGTTGGATCTCTACAACCAATCGGTGGCCTTCCTGAAAGAAAAAGATTTGATCACTATTCCGCCGGTGGCCGAGGAAACTTGGCGCATGCAGATGATGAGCCCCGAGCGTCAGCTGGTGAACCCTTTTTTCCTGGGCGGCGAGACGTTCATCATCTCGTATCCCACCAGCACCATGGCCCATGAAGACAAGCTCATGAGCATGCGCGGCAACAACCCGCACTTCTCCCGCGCCACCGTGCACCACGAACTCATCGCCGGTCACCACCTGCAGGGCTTCATGAACGACCGTTACAAAGCCTACCGAAGCTTCTACACTCCTTTCTGGACCGAAGGCTGGTCGCTGTACTGGGAGATGCAGCTCTGGGACCAGAAGTTTCCGCGCTCCGCCGAGGACCGCGTGGGCATGCTTTTCTGGCGGATGCACCGCTGCGCCCGCATCATCTTCTCGCTCAATTACCATCTGGGCAAATGGACCCCACAGGAGTGCATTGATTTCCTGGTGGACCGGGTAGGCCACGAACGCGCCAATGCTGAGGGCGAGGTGCGCCGCTCCTTTGAGGGCCGCTATAGTCCGCTCTACCAGCTGGCCTACATGATAGGAGGTCTGCAATTCTACGCCTTACATAAAGAACTGGTGCAGACCGGCAAGATGACGAACAAGCAGTTCCATGACGCCATCATCCAGGAAAACAACCTACCCGTGGAGATGGTCCGCGCCATTCTGCTGAACCAGCCATTGCCCAAAGATTTTACTTCCAACTGGCGCTTCTACGGCAATGCCAATGGGAAATCCGCTTCCAGAAAATAGGATAGTGAAAAGCGGGGAAGCTTAATTTATAATTCCTTCCTGCGATACCTGATTTCGGCCTGTTTTAAGGAAATCAGGCCGAAAACAAGGGCTGTCCAAAACCGAGACTTGGAGGCTCCTTTAAAATACACGATACTGCAGGTGAAACATCCTCTAGAGATATGAATAGGTTGCATGACATTTTCGGGAAACCGCTTTTTCTTTCACCCATTTTACTGCTGGTTTTGTGCCTGCCAAGCTTTGCGCAGCAACGCGGCGGCGTGTTTTGGCTCAAGTCCGGGAATACCTATGTGGTGCCGGAGGAAGGGAACATCACCGCGTATACCCTGCCCGGGAAAACCAAACAGGTGCTGGTGGAGAAAGGACAATTGATGCCCGCCGGGAAATCCGAGTCACTGAAGGTGCGCAGTTTCGCAATTTCAGGCGACGAGCAGAAGGTGCTGCTGTTTACCAACACCCAAAAAGTCTGGCGTTACCACACCCGCGGCGACTACTGGGTATATGACCGACAAACGAAGAAACTACAGCAGCTGGGCGCGGGTCGTCCGGTTTCCTCGCTCATGTTCGCGAAGTTCTCTCCGGATGGCAAGCAGGTGGCGTACGTGAGCGAGAACAATATCTATGCGGAGGACATCGCCTCACAAAAGGTAACGCAACTCACCACCGACGGAACCCGCAAGCGCATTAACGGCACCTTTGACTGGGCCTATGAAGAAGAGTTCGCTTGCCGTGATGGTTTCCGCTGGAGCCCTGATAGCAGGAAGATCGCCTTCTGGCAGATAGATGCCTCCGACGTGAAAGACTACTTCATGTTCAACCTCACCGATGGCGTCTATTCCAAAGTGCTACCGGTAGAGTACCCCTCGGCGGGAGAGGCGCCTTCGCCTTACAAGATTGGGGTCATAGACGTGGCAGCCGGTGCTACCAAATGGATGGACGTGCCCGGTGATCCCCGCCAGAATTATGTGCCTCGTATGGAGTGGGCGGCCAACGCCAACGAGATCATCCTGCAGCAACTGAACCGCAAACAGAACGAAAGCCGTTTGTTTCTTTGCAACGCCGCTTCCGGCAAAGCCACCAACATCCACTCTGAGAAAGACCAGGCCTGGATTGACGTGATTTCCACCTGGGACAGCAATTACAACAACGGCGGTTGGGACTGGCTCAGCAACGGGAAAGAGTTCCTGTGGGCGAGCGAGAAAGACGGCTGGCGCCACCTGTACCGCGTGAGCCGCGACGGCAAAAAGGAAACCCTCATCACCAAAGGCGCCTATGACGTGATGTCCATCGTGAACTTAAACGAGCCGGAGGGCTATGTATACGTGATGGCCTCCCCGGAGAATGCCACCCAGAAATACCTGTACCGCGTAAAGCTGAACGGCAAAGGCAAACTGGAGCGGCTTTCACCGGCTTCGCAACCGGGTACGCACCAGTACACCGTGTCGCCCAACGCTAAGTTCGCCTTCCACAGTTTCTCCAACCATTACACCAGACCCGCCTCAGAATCCATTTCCCTGCCCGACCATAAAGCCCTGGGCGGCACCAGTGCGGTGGAGCAGGCCCTTGCCCAGGCCAAAAAAGCGAGTTCTCCGGTGGAGTTCTTCCAGGTGAAAACCTCCGAAGGCGTGGAGATGGATGCCTGGATGGTAAAGCCCACCAACTTTGACCCCAAGAAGAAATACCCGGTGGTATTCCAGGTCTACACCGAGCCCGCCGGCCAAACGGTGCTGGACTCCTATGGCACCGGCATGAACCATCTGTACAACGGCAGCATGGCGCAGGATGGCTACGTGTACGTGTCGGTAGACAACCGGGGCACGCCGGGACCGAAGGGAAGGGAGTGGCGAAAAAGCATCTACCGCCAGGTAGGTCGCCTCAACATCAAAGACCAGGCGATGGCGGCGCAGGAGATCCTGAAACAGCCTTTTCTGGACACTTCCCGGGTAGCGGTGTGGGGCTGGAGCGGCGGCGGCTCGGCTACGCTCAACCTGCTGTTCCAATACCCGCAGATCTACAAAACGGGCATCTCCGTGGCCGCAGTGGGCAACCAGCTTACCTATGACAATATCTACCAGGAACGCTACATGGGGCTGCCGCAGGAGAACCTGGAAGTTTTCGTGAACGGATCGCCTATCACGCATGCCAAAAACCTGAGAGGCAACCTGCTCTACATCCACGGCACCGGCGACGACAACGTGCATTACAACAACGCCGAGCAGCTCATCAACGAGTTGATCAAGCACAACAAGCAGTTCCAGATGATGCCGTACCCCAACCGGTCGCACAGTATTTCAGAGGGCGAAGGCACCTCGGAACACCTGGCTACCTTGTTCACCAATTACCTGAGGCAGTACTGTCCACCGGGTGGGCGGTAGGCTTTTTTGGTTTTTACTAAATACCTTTTAAGGCGGTTTTTCAGAAATCAGACCTAAAACAGCTCGAGCCCAGCCTTGAGCAAACGAAACGATACTCCATGCAACGCAATCTCCTCGGGAAAATTCTGGTCCTGTTACTGTGTCTCTGGTTCACCAGCTCCGCCGCCTCCGCGAAAGACTACCTGCTTACCTCACCCGATAAAAATATCCAGGTGAAGATATCCGTCACCGATGTCATCAAATGGTCGGTGGCCCGGAAAGGGGAGACGGTGCTGTTGCCCAGCCCGCTGAGCATGACCTTGATCACGGGGGAGAAGCTGGGCGTGAACCCGGTGGTGCAGAAGGATGCCCGAAGATCAGTGAAGGAAACCATCATGGCGGTGGTGCCGGTAAAGAACCGCTCCATTCCGGA
Source organism: Sabulibacter ruber (assembly GCF_017355955.1). Lineage (GTDB taxonomy): Bacteria > Bacteroidota > Bacteroidia > Cytophagales > Hymenobacteraceae > Nibribacter > Nibribacter ruber_A. Next base: position 254,521 of record NZ_JAFFID010000006.1, read on the forward strand.
TGTATACAACGAGCTGAAACTGCAGTGCAAGGGTGGCTACGTGGTGCATTTCCGGGCGTACAACGATGGGGCTGCCTATCGGTTTGAGACTAATCTTCCCGCCAGAGAAATAGAGGTGCAGCACGAAACCGCCGATTTCCAGATGGGCGGCAATTACCAGGTGTACTGGCCCCAGGAAACCGATCCGGAGTTTCAGTCGCATTACGAGGCTACGTTCAAAGACACCACGGTGGCCTCCATCGGGAGCCAGCAGTACGGGTACCTGCCTTTGCTGTTCACCTCTGCGAAGGGCACTAAAGTGCTACTGACGGAATCTGACCTGTACGACTACCCCAATCTGTTTCTCTTCGGGACGGGTGGAACCGGTTTGAAGTCAGCCTTCCCCAAGGTGATCCTGGAATCCCAACTGAAACCCCGCAGCGACCGGGCCGAGCAGATTACCCGCAAAGCCGGGTACATCGCCCGCACCTCCGGGAAAAGAACGTTCCCCTGGCGCACGCTTATCGTTACCGATGACAAAGGCCTGCTGGAAACGGAACTGGTGTACAGACTGGCCTCCCCCAACGCACTGCAGCAAACCGCCTGGATCAAGCCCGGCAAAGTCGCCTGGGATTGGTACAACTTCAACAACGTGTACGGCGTGGATTTCAGGGCCGGCGTGAACACCGACACCTACAAATACTACATCGACTTCGCTTCTAAATACGGCCTGGAGTACATCATCCTGGACGAGGGCTGGTCGGCGGCCACCACCAACCTGATGGCGCCCAACAAAGACCTGGACCTGAACGCGCTGGTGCAATACGGCAACAGCAAGAACGTGGGCGTGATTCTGTGGGCGCTGTGGAACACGCTGGACAAAGACATCAACGGAATTCTGGACCAATTCGTTAAATGGGGCGTGAAAGGCGTGAAGGTCGATTTCATGGCCCGCGGCGATCAGTATATGGTCAACTACTATGAGCGCGTGGCCAAAGCCGCCGCTCAGCGTCAGCTGCTGGTGGATTTGCACGGTGCCTACAAACCCGTGGGGCTGAACCGGAAGTACCCCAACGTACTAAGCTACGAGGGCGTGAAAGGGCTGGAGAACAACAAGTGGAGCGACATCATCACCCCCACCCACAATGTCACGTTGCCTTTTACCCGCATGGTGGCCGGCCCTATGGATTACACGCCGGGCGCCATGGTGAACGCCACCAAGGTGGGCTTCAAAGACGTGTTCAACCAACCCATGAGCCAGGGTACCCGGGCGCACCAGGTGGCCATGTACGTGGTCTACGAAAGCCCACTGCAGATGCTCTCAGACAGCCCTACCAATTACCTCAAAGACCCGGACTGCACCAGGTTCATCAGCCAGATCCCCACTACCTGGGACAAAACAGTGGCCCTGGCAGGGGAGGCCGGCAAGTACGTCCTGATGGCGCGTCAACACGGTAAGAATTGGTACATTGGGGGCATGACCGATTGGGATGCCCGGGAACTGAGCCTTCCTTTGGCCTTTCTGGATGGGAAGACCTACCGCATGGAAGTACTCCGCGACGGCATCAACGCTGACCGCCATCCGCAGGACTACAAAATAGAAACCAAAACAGTGAAAACCGGGGAGACGATCCAGGTGAACATGAGCGGCGGGGGCGGCTGGGCAGCCATCCTCCGGCCGGTAGAATAACCCTACCCGGTTTTAGGACTATTTTTCAAAAATTGGCTTAACCTAGGTAGTGATACAAGTTAAATAACACCTCTTGTCATCTTGGAAAGATCTTGTGGCCGGACTAATAAAGCAACGTTCAGACGCTACTATCCATCGCCACCGAGATTCTTTCAGGATGACAAAGCGAAGGGGAGGTATGCTGATTTTAGGCCATTTACTTGATAAAGGCGGGAGTAGGTTACATCCGAGACTACATTCTGCTAACGAATAATTTCTGCCGGTTTTTGGCTTCCTTTTGGTAAAACAGCTTTAAAGCTCAAGCTGGTAGCTTTTGATTAAACATCATGACTTTTTCTTTTCATCCTGCTTCCCTTGTCTCTCTTTTCAGAAGAATTGCTCCGTTGGTGTTTGCATCCCTTGTCTCTCTTTTCAGAAGAATTGCTCCGTTGGTGTTCCTAATTTCCGGTGTTTCGGCCCAGGCGCAGGCACCTATGTGGCTGGATGAACGCCGGAACGAGGAGAACCGCATGCCCATGCACAGTTCGTATGAAGTGTATGAATCAGAGGCGGCCTTGCAGAAAGCGGATTGGAAAACTTCGAGTAATTACCTGAGTTTGAACGGCGCGTGGAAGTTCAAATGGGTGGAGAACCCCGCCGACCTGCCCGCCCGCTTTGAAGCAACGGATTTCAACGACAGCCAATGGAAAACCTTCCAGGTGCCGGGTAACTGGGAACTTAATGGCTACGGTTTTCCCATCTACTCCAGCGGCGGGTACGAGTTTGTCTATCTCATGCCGCCCACGCCGCCGGTGGTGCCCATGCAGGAAAACCCCACGGCCGTGTACCGCCGCGAGATCACCTTGCCCCAAAACTGGAAGGGCAAGCAGGTGGTGCTGCACATCGGGGCGGCCAAATCGAACCTGGCAGTGTGGGTGAACGGCACCTACGTGGGTTACGGCGAGGACAGCAAACTACCCTCTGATTTCGACGTCACGTCTTATCTGAAACCCGGCAAGAACCTCATTGTCCTGAAGCTCATGCGCTGGTGTGACGGCAGCTACCTTGAAGACCAGGACATGTGGCGCATCAGCGGCATCACCCGCGACTGTTACCTGTTGGCCCGCAACCCGGAGCACCTGTATGATGTGGAACTGTCCCCTGATCTGGACGATGCTTACAAAAACGCTTCCCTCCGGGTGAAACTCAAACTGAACGGGAAACCTACGCAGCCCATCTCCGCCGATTTCCAGCTTATGGACGGGAAGAAACTCATCAAGCAGCAGCAAATCGCCTTCAACTCAGATTCGGCGGTCTTTGATTTGGCGGTAACCGCTCCTAAACTCTGGTCCGCCGAGACCCCGAACCTGTACAGCGCCGTGATCCGGCTAAAAGACGAAAAAGGAAACATCACCGAAATCATCCCGCAGCGGGTGGGTTTTAGGGAGGTGGAGATCAAAGGCGGAAAGTTGCTGGTCAACGGCAAGCCAGTCTTGGTGAAAGGCGTGAACCGCCACGAAACCGATCCTAAAACGGGCCAGACCATCTCCAAAGAAGCCATGCTTCGCGACATCAAGCTCATGAAGCAGTTCAACATCAACGCGGTGCGCACCAGCCATTACCCCAATGACGAGTACTGGTACGAGCTCTGCGATGCCTACGGCCTGTACGTGGTTGACGAAGCCAACATTGAATCGCACGGCATGGGATATGACATCACCAAGACCATCGCCAATAAACCCACCTGGGAGGATGCCCACCTCATGCGGGTGCAGCGCATGATGGAGCGGGACAAAAACCACCCGTCTATTATTGTCTGGAGTATGGGAAACGAGGCCGGAAACGGGTACAACTTCTACCGTTCGTACCTTTGGATGAAAGCCCGCGATGCTTCCCGTCCGGTCCAGTACGAGCGCGCCGTGGCCGATTACAAGACCTTTACCTGGGAGTGGAACTCAGACATAGTGGTTCCCATGTACCCCACGCCTGAGGGAATGGCCGCCTACGCTATAGCGAATCCCACGCCGGCGCGTCCTTTTATCATGTGTGAGTACGCGCACGCCATGGGCAATTCCCTAGGCAATTTCATAGACTACTGGCAGCTGATCCGGGAGAACAAGCACGCGTTCCAGGGAGGCTTTATCTGGGATTTCGTGGACCAGGCTTTTCAGGAAGTAAATGCCGCCGGCGATACCATTTACATGTATGGCGGCGATTACGGCCCCAAAGACCGGAACATTCCCTCAGACAAGAACTTCGTCTGCAACGGCATCTTCTACGCCACCCGGCAGCCGTATCCTCATGCCTGGGAGATGAAAAAGGTGTACCAGGATATTCATTCCACCTTGGTGAACCCCACCACCCTTGCGGTGTACAACGAGAAGCTGTTTACCGGGCTGGAGAATGTGAAACTGGAGTGGGAACTGGTGGTGGATGGCGTCAGGAAAAAGTCTGGCGTGGTGAACCGGCTGGAGGTGGGTCCGCAGAAAACAGCCCAGGTGAACGTGCCCGTCAAGCTGCCCAACTCCGGCGAAGTTTTCCTGAATCTGACCTACAAACTCAAGAACGCTGAGCCCCTGGTCCCCGCCGGCCACATCATCGCCACGGAGCAATTGACGCTGCGCAAGAACGCCCCCCAACCATTGGCTTTAAAGGGACAAGCAGCCTTGCAGGTAAAAGAATCCGCGAATGCGCTTACCATTCCCCTGGCCTCCGGTTCCATCAGTTTTGACAAGAAATCCGGTTGGCTAAGCCAGTACGTGGTAGAGGGAGTGAATTATCTGGAGGCCGGAACTGCCCTTAAAAGCAATTTCTGGCGGGCGCCCAACGACAACGACTTCGGGGCCGGACTGCAAACCAAGCTGAAGGTCTGGAAAAACGTTCCGCGGCAGGCCCAACTGCAGAAGCTCACGTCCTCAGAAAAGAACAAGGTGGTGACCGTGGAGGCGGTATACACGCTTCCGGAAGTGTCTGGTCAGCTATCGGTGCAGTACATGCTGAACAGTGCCGGTGAGATGCTGGTACGGCAGCACCTGCAGGCTGATACCACCAAGAAAGTGGCGATGCTGCCCCGGTTCGGAATGCAGTGGATCTTGCCGGCCGGTTTCAACGCCGTGGAGTTCTACGGCCGAGGTCCGCACGAGAACTACCAAGACCGGAATTTCAGCGCCCATTTGGGCGTGTACAAGCAAACCGTGGCGGAGCAGTATTTCCCCTACGTTCGTCCGCAGGAGACCGGAAACAAAACCGATATCCGCTGGTACAAAGTCACGAATGGCGCTGGAAATGGGTTGCTGGTAAGCTCAGACAACCCCCTCAGCATGAGTGCCCTGCATTACTTTGACCAGGATTTAGATGACGGCGAGGAGAAGCAGCAGCGACACGCCGCCGAGCTGAAGCCTAGGCCTCAAACCCAGCTCAACATAGATGCGGCCCAGATGGGCGTAGGTGGGGTGGACAGCTGGCGCTCCTGGCCCTTGGAAAAATACCGGTTGCCGTACGCCTCTTATGAAGTGCAGTTCTTGATAAAGCCTATCAAGGGAACTGCCCAGCCGCAGGCTCAACCGAAAAGCAAAGAGCGTCGAGAGCCGTTTTAGGGTTGTTTTTAGTAAATTACCCTAAAACGGTTCCGCATCTTCGGCCCTGAGCGGCAGCGGTATTCAGAAATAATTGAAGAAACAGGGTGTGCCTGATGGAATCGCCGGAAGCGTTTCCGGTGAGGTTCGGGCACTTGATATGAGATAAAAATATGTTCAACAAGGAAACGTATGTCAGCCGGAGAAACCGGCTGAAACAACAGGTAGGAGGCGGGTTGATTGTGTTGGTGGGCAACGAGCAGAGCAGCATGAACTACAAAGACAATTGGTATCCTTTCCGGCAGGACAGCACCTTCCTGTACTTCTTCGGGATTGACCGGGCCGGGCTGATGGCGGTGATAGACGTGGAGGACGATGCCGAGGTGATTTTCGGGGATGAACTGACGCCGGACGACATCGTGTGGATGGGGCCGCAGAAATCCATCCGGGAACAGGCCAGCGAAGTAGGGGTTTTCGCGACCAATCCGCTGTCTTCGCTGGAATCCTATTTCCGGGAGGCTTTGGCGAAAAAGCGTGAAATCCATTTTCTGCCGCCTTACCGTCCTGAGAACCTGCTGAAACTATGTTCCTGGCTGCAAACGTCTCCAGTAGCCATCAAGTCAATGGTATCGGTGCCGTTGATCAAAGCCATCGTGGCGCAGCGGTCCATCAAAACCCCGGAAGAGGTAGTGGAAATCGAAAAGGGCATCAACACTACCGGGGAGATGCTGAGAACAGCCGCTCTCACAGCCCGAGCCGGAATGACCGAAGCCGAGCTGGCGGGACAGCTGCAGGCCATCGCCATCAAGGCCGGCGGGAACCTGGCCTTCCCCACCATCCTGACGGTGAACGGCCAGATCCTGCACAACCATTACAGCCCCACTATGCTGCAGGAAGGACAGCTGGTGCTGGTAGACTGCGGCGCGGCTTCGGCCATGCATTACTCCGGTGACATGACCCGTACTTTTCCGGTGAACCAGGCCTTCTCGACCCGGCAGAAGGAAATGTTTGACGTGGTGCTGACGGCCTATGAACAAGCCGTGAGCATGCTTAAACCCGGCGTGCACTACAAAGATGTGCATCTGCGGGCCTGTGCCTCGCTCGTAGACGGACTCAAGCAATTCGGTCTCATGAAGGGTGACTCGCTGGAAGCGGTGGCCCAAGGTGCGCACGCCTTGTTCTTCCCGTGCGGGTTGGGCCACATGCTGGGCCTGGACACCCATGACATGGAGGACCTGGGCGAGGAATACGTAGGCTACGCCGAGGACCAGAAAAAGAGTACCCAGTTTGGGCTGAAGTCCCTGCGGCTGGCCCGCGCCCTGGAACCCGGTTTTGTTTTGACAGTGGAGCCCGGTCTCTACTTCAACCCCGATCTGATCGATCTGTGGGCAGGGGAGAAGGTGCACGCAGATTTCATTAACTATGACCTGGTGGCGGGCTGCAAAGACTTCGGCGGCATCAGGATCGAGGAGGATTTTCTGATCACCCCGGAGGGAAGCAGGCTGCTGGGAAACCCCGTTCCAAGGAATATGGAAGAATTCAGGATTTCAGAGGGGTAATAGCACCTCGGCAATAACCAGACTTTGTCGCAAATTGCAAGGTTATTTTCCCTGAGGAATGTATACAGGTGAGAGCCTGACTTTCCGTCGGTTTTCCAGGAAACAGCCCCAAAACGGAACATCATAAAGAATCAAGAACGGTTACCTACAGATGCGAAGGTAACCGTTTTGTTTTTCAGCATTTTGCTCAAATGTGGGTTAAAAGTGTTTTTAGAAAATTAGGTTTAAAATGAGTTTCGCATACTCGACAGAGTTCTATGTTACCTCCATGTTAATATGGTGGAAGCATTGGCTAATATCCGGTCAGGGAAAATGATTTGGGAAATCTAAATTTGGTTAGATGAAAGGTGTCTTTTAGACACGATATTATGCTGGCAGACCTGTTCCGGTCTTCCATCTTTCCCAGTATCCAAAGTTTAATGTTTGACACTATGTTCATAAACAGATTCATGGCCGTTGCCCTCACCGGGTTTGTGTTTCTCGCAAAACCTGTGGTGGCGCAGCATCAGCACAATGACTATCCCATCCAGCCGGTGCCGTTCACGCACGTGCATGTGCACGATGAGTTCTGGGCGCCCAAGATGCTGGTGAATGCCACGGTGACCATTCCGCACACGCTGGAGAAAAGCCGGGAACAGGGCCGCATCGACAATTTCCTGCGGGCAGCTGGCAAACTGGGAGGCGATAAACTCAGCCAATTTACCTTCGATGATACCGATATTTATAAGGTCATAGAGGGCGCTTCTTACGCCATGCAGGTGCAGAAAAATCCCAAGCTGGATGCCTATGTGGATTCCCTGATCACCATCATCGGGGACGCGCAGGAGCCCGACGGATACCTGTTCACTTTCCGGACGGTGAAGGCGGCCAAGCCCCACGAGTGGATCGGATCCAAGCGCTGGGAGAAAGAGGAGGAACTCAGCCATGAGTTGTACAACTCGGGTCACTTGTTTGAGGCGGCGGTCGCGCATTACCAGGCCACCGGTAAAAAGTCGCTTTTGAACATCGCCATCAAAAATGCCGATCTGCTGGTGAAGGACTTCGGGTACGGCAAAGAGGAAAAATATCCGGGCCATCAGGTGGTGGAGATCGGGTTGGCGAGACTGTATAGAATCACGGGCAAGAAAGAGTACCTGGATCTGGCCAAGTTCTTCCTGGACGTGCGCGGACCCAAAGGAACCGAGTACAACCAGGCGCACGCCCGGGTGGTGGACCAGCAGGAAGCGGTGGGCCACGCAGTACGCGCCACCTACATGTACACCGCTATGGCCGACATCGCGGCGCTCACCGGGGACAAAAGCTACCTGAAAGCCATTGACGCCATCTGGAACGATGTGGTCAACAAGAAACTCTACATCACTGGTGGCATCGGGGCCACAGGAGCCGGGGAGGCCTTTGGGAAGGCGTATGATTTGCCCAACATGTCGGCCTACGCCGAGACCTGCGCCTCCATCGCCAACGTGTACTGGAACAACCGCATGTTCCTGCTGCACGGTGACGCCAAATACATTGACGTGCTGGAAAGAACGCTGTACAATGGGCTGCTGTCCGGTATTTCCCTCACCGGAAACAGGTTTTTCTATCCCAATCCGCTGGCCTCCATGGGGCAACACCAACGGGGCGAGTGGTTCAGCTGCGCCTGCTGCATCTCCAACATGACGCGCTTCCTGCCATCGGTGCCAGGCTACGTGTATGCCCAGAACAACAATGACCTGTACGTGAATCTGTTCATGACCAGCGCCAGCGACATCAGCCTGCCCGCAGGCCGGGTGAAGGTGAAACAGACCACTAATTACCCCTGGAACGGAACCGTTGACTTGGAGGTAGACCCTCAGAAAAACAAGGATTTCACCCTCAGGGTTAGGATTCCCGGTTGGGCGCAGCAACAACCGGTGCCCGGAGACCTGTACACCTTCGCCGATGCCACTTTGAAGCCAATCGTTCTAAAATTGAACGGAAAACCCATCCAATACAGTACCGAGAAAGGATATGCCGTTTTGAAGCGGAAATGGAAAAAAGGGGATAAAATCACGCTGGACCTGCCCATGGAAACCGAGAAAGTGCTGGCGAACCAGAATGTAAAAGACGACATAGGCAAGTTCTCCTTCCAGCGCGGCCCCTTGGTGTACTGCCTGGAAGGCCCTGATAACAAAGACAACTTGGTGCACAATATCCTGGTGGACAAAAATGCCCCTGTGGAGGAAACCTTCGAGGCGAGCCTGCTGAAGGGTGTACAGGTGATCAAGACTAACGGCGTTGGCACCAAACGGCAGGCCAACACCACCGCCTTGCTGCAAACGGAACAGGCCGTGAAAGCCATTCCGTATTTCTCCTGGGCCAACCGCGGTCCGGTGGACATGACGGTGTGGGTACCCTATGAGGCCTCTGCTGCCAAGCCGCAACCGGCACCAACCATCGCTACCACCAGTAAGATCTCGGCCTCCCTCAAGAACACCAGAACCCTGGCCGCCTTAGTAGACCAATACGATCCTCAGGATTCCCGCGACTCCAACTACCCGTACCTGCACTGGTGGCCAAACAAAAACACCAAAGAGTTTGTTCAGCTGGACTTCGACGGGGAGCATACCGTTTCTGAATCTAAGGTGTATTGGTTTGATGACAGTCCATGGGGTGGATGCACCATCCCGGCCTCGTACCAGATCTTCTACAAGCAAGGTGATAAATGGGTGCCTGTGAAAAATACTACCACCTATGAGGTTTCCAAGGACAAATACAATATAGTCAAGTTCGCCCCGGTGAAAACCACCGCCCTGCGGATGGAGATCCAGTTGCCTAAGGAAGCTGCGACAGGTATCCATGAATGGGCAGTGAAATAGTCCGATAGAATCTCCATAAGAAAAAGGCTATGCAAGCCACACTGATGGCTAAGGTTCTTGCCCAGACTATCTGATTTGGGCAGACTTTAGGAAGCCGGTTAATGGGGTAAAAGCCTAAGGGCGGTTTTATTTAGGTCATTGGTTCAGTAAATTATTGATTTATTGGAAGATGCAGGAACCAGGCAGCTTTTGGGAGTTAGTGGATTTGTTCAGGGATACCAATAATAAAGCACTATGAAATTCCCAGAATCCTATTGGAAAGTAGTCCCTGAGGTGTCAAGCTTCATTTCACCTCGGGGGCTACTCTTCAAGGAAAGATGTCATTCAAGAATTACTTTAAGATTAGCCTTTAAGAGTCGCCAATGGATATTTATTGCAATAACAGACACCAGAGATGACTGCTTATTTCCCAACCAAAGTGGGATGCGGCAAAGAACCGGTATATAAGATAAAATAGTATTACTTTTCGCTATTTTAGTGTGCCCATCCAAAATAGTATAGTATTAAGTTTGATTTATATAGCCCATCTCCCCTGTGAACTATATAGAACTACTTTCCCCCAAAGTTTTTTCAGAGGAGCAGATTTGTTTCCACACAAGGTATTGAAGTAATTCAAGCCCGGTTAGGTAGGGAATGTCTTCTAATAGTGTCCATTGCAATAACCTAGGTAATTCCTCTGTAGGGTTTCTGATTGCCCTTCCCGAAGGGAAGGACACCAGGAATGGTGCCGTGCATAAATTAATGAACAGCCAGCGTGCTTGTTGACCTATTCCATGCCTTGCTGGTTAGTTGCATCATAATGAGGTAAGCAAAGGAAGGATTCCCTAGGTTCTTATGGTTGCATTTCTTTTTGAATACTAGTCTATCGCATTAAATATTAGTCTTTCGCAGACTTAAGGTGCCGTAACGATTTTCCTGATTTTTATCCTATATCCCTCCCTTTTGCCAGAGGTCAGGCGCAGCAGTACCCCTATGGTTTAGGAGGATTCCATTGATAAAGTATTTACAAGTGTATTCACCCTTTACTTATCTCCAAGATCCTAGCATATGATAAAAAAATCTACTAAATGGCGCGGCTGGGAAATAGTACTGCCGCTATTACTCCTCTTTCTGGTGCAGGAGCAGGTATTTGCCCAAAGACAAATCAAGGGCGTTGTCAAAGACAGTGAAAACCGGCAAACGCTGGTCGGGGTATCGGTAGTGGAGGAGGGTAACCCCACGAATGGGGTCGCAACCGACTTGGAAGGTGCCTTTTCCATCACCCTGAAGAATCCGGATGGCCTCCTTCGTTTTTCTTACGTCGGTTACACAAGCAAAACTCTGCCCGTGAAGGGGAAATCCACGGTAGAGGTTTTTCTGGATGCGAACACCAATGTGCTGCAAGAGGCAGTGGTGATCGGGTACCAGAACATTGAGCGGAAAAAAACCACCGGTGCCATCGCTTCCATCAAAGGCAAAGACATAGAAAATACCCCTTACCCAACGTTCGATGCCATGCTGCAGGGTAGAGTGGCAGGGGTGTCGGTCCTAAGTGTTTCGGGGGAACCGGGGGCCAACAATATCGTCAACATACGAGGAAGCAGCAACTTGAATCCCGATGGTATAAGGGCTCCCTTGTATGTGATTGATAATATTGTGTATGATGTGAATGACATCATACAATCCTATGGCAACAGTAATCCCCTGGCTACCATAAACCCTAACGACATCGAGTCCATCGACGTGCTGAAGGACGCCTCTGCCTCTTCTATCTATGGGGCGAGGGCAGCCAATGGCGTGATCATCATCAAAACGAAACGTCCGCGGGGCGGGGCGCCGCAGATACGGGTTTCAACCTACATGGGCATCGCCGACCAGCCCGCCATGAAGCCTATTATCGTAGGGGCAGCCGAAAGAAGGATGAAAATGGACTTGCTCAGGGTGGGTGGGGATTATACCCGGTTCTCCAATGGTGAGCTTAGCCCCATGCTGACCGACAGCCTAAACCCCGCTTTCAATAACAACACGGACTGGCAGGGGCTTTTCCTGCAGAGAGGCATCATCAGCAATGTGGATGCCAGCATCATGGGGGCCAATGATACTTATTCTTACCGGCTGTCTTTCAACCGGTACACCGAAGAAGGGGTGATGATTGGCTATGGCATCGAAAGGATTACCCCCCGTTTGTTCCTGCAGCTCAACCCGACCGACAGAATCCAGGTGACGCAGGACCTGTTCCTGGGGTTCACCAAAGCAAAACACGGATCCGGCGATGCCGCGCGCTATCCTTTCAGCACCTGGGGCTTCCCTTCTTCCTTCTGGCAAATCAGGGAAGAAGAAAAAGCCATCTACTCTGGGAGGTATGATGATCTCCGGGATGATGACCGGTCAACCTCCCTCAATGGGAACACCCAGGTAATGGTAAAATTACTGCCCGGCTTGTTATTCAGAAGTTCCCTGTCCTACAATTTCAATACGAACTCCAGAGACCAGTTTATCCCGGGGGTGCTGAACTTCGGCCGGAATGATGCGATCAGCACTGTATACCAGAACCGGAGATGGGAGCTTGAGAACTACTTCGCCTATGATAAAAAACTGGGAGAAAACCATACGTTCAGCGCCTTACTCGGACAGGGCGCGGAAAAGGCGGTAGGGAACTCCATTTATACAAGGGGAAATGGCATTGCGATAGATGCGGTTAAAACGGTACAGGGAGTACCGCCTGGCTCTAACTTGTCAGGAAACTCCAGTGTTGTGGAGCGCTCCCGCCTCTCGTATTTCGGAAGACTCAGCTATGAGTTCAAAGAGCGCTACATCCTCCAGGGGAACTGGAGAGCGGATGCTTCCTCCCGATACGGTAAATCCAACCGATGGGGCCAGTTTCCTTCCATTTCGGCGGGCTGGATTGTGTCCGAGGAGCCTTTCTTCAGCAGCCTGACCCACTTCCTGCCATACCTGAAGTTTAGGGGCAGCTATGGGATAACAGGCTTAGACCCCGGAAGCTATTATGCCCAGTACCTCACGCTTACCTCTGACGCCAGCTTCTTCACCGGACGCCTGGGGAACGGGGACTTTGCCAACGGGCAAACCATGACCACCTATAACGGCACGACAGTGGCCTATCCTAATTATCAGAACGCCGCCGCCTCCACCGATATCTCCTGGGAGAGAAGCCCCCAGTATAATTTAGGGGTGGACCTGCATCTCTTCAAAGAGCGGGTATCGATTACCGCGGATTTCTACGTGCGGGATTCCAAAAGCATGGTCTTTGATGTGCCAGTGCCCGCCACCACCGGTTACACCAGCATCAGCGATAACTACGTGGATGTGCGGAACTCAGGGGTAGAGGTGGTGCTGAACACCAACAACCTGCCACCCTTGTCACCGCTGCAATGGAGCACGAACTTCAATATCGCCTACAACAAGAATTATGTGACCAACCTGCCTGGTGGCCGGGAATTCACCTTCGGGCCTCCTTGGATGATGCGGACCCTGAACGTGGGGCAGCCGCTGTTCCCTTTCCTTGTTTGGGATGTGGAAGGGATTTACGCCCGCGACGAGGATGTGCCGGTCAATCCGCTCAATGGGAGAAGGCTCAGTTGGTATGGAGGGGCCGAATTCGGCGCCGGGGATCCCGCGAGAAGGGATATCAACGGAGACTATATCATCGATGACCTGGACAAGATCCCGGCCGGTAGCCCCAACCCGAATGTGACCGGGGGGATGACCAACTCCTTCTCCTATAAAGGGTTTACCTTGGATGTGCTCATTACTTTTATCAGGGGCAGGAGCCTTTGGAATGGGTACCTGTCCGATAAACTGCAGGATGCCGGCACAAATGAGCCTTACAGCGTTTGGGGACCGAACTCCGGCCCCGCCTCTAAGCTGGCCAACGGCACCTACTGGAGAAACCCCGGCGACATAGCCCAATATCCTGGCCTTATCACCAATAGGGTGGACAAATACCACATTGGCCAGTCCTACTTTGTGGAGGATGCCAGCTTCACCCGCTTGAAGAACATCCGCCTGGGGTATACCGTCCCCACTGCCTTGGCGAGCAAGTTGAAGATGAAGAGCATGCGGATTTATGGGTTGGTGGACAATGTATATGTGTGGTCCAATGCCACGGTGCCGGATCCGGAGGCAGTGGAGCCCAATGGTTACTCCTCCGGTAATGACTATCCTATCCCGAAGAAATATATGATGGGACTTGAACTCACCTTTTAACAGAAGCCGTTATGCGATCCAACCTCATACACCATCAAATAAAGTTATTCTTAGTTGTCCTCCTGCTGCTCGGGTCCTCGTGCAAAGATTTCCTGGACCTGGCTCCTATCAGCTCCCCGACCGATTCCAATTTCTGGAAGAATGAGAAGGAAGCGGATGCCGCCGTGGCGGCAGGATATGCCTTGACCCGGAAAGCCTTGTATGCAGCGGACGGGATGGCCCATTTTGCGTACGGTGACCTGCCCACGGCGGAGTTCGTGTCTACGTTAGGGGGCTGGACCTTCGGGGACGTGGGCCGGGTTAACTGGTCATTGGGCATCTCGGATATCAACAGCCCGATGGTGCAATTGCGCAGTTATAACAATTTCTACAGAATCATAGACCAGGCAAACCGATGTATGAAGTTCCTGCCCACTGTGCCCCTGGAGGAGTTCACCTCCTCTGATGCGGAAGCGGCCCGGAATCACCTGATGGGGGAAGCGTATTTTCTGCGGGCGTTCAGTTACTTCTACATGGCAAGGGTATGGGGAGGCGTACCCCTGGTGCTTGAATCGGTGGATGTCACAAAAGCAGAGCACTTGTCCCGAGCCACTGAACAGGAGGTATTGGACCAATGCGTGAAAGACTTGGCGGCAGCCCTCCCGCTGCTGAGAATGACGCATCCTGACCAGAATAACCGAGCGGTAAGGGCCAACAAGGGAGCGGCCTACGCCTTGCTGGCACATGTGTACGCCTGGAAGGGAGATTACCAAAAATGCGCAGAAGCCGCGGCTATGGTAACGGAAAGCAACCTATATTCCCTCGTGGACAGAAGCCAGTACCTGACCATCTTCAAGGGGAAATCCCCGGAAGGCATCTTCGAGATTGCCTCCAGCGACCCCAATGAGAGCGCGGGATCAGGGTCCATCGCCTTCAGAACCCTGAAAACCCCTTACCTGTCTACCAACTCCGGGAATGCGGAATTCACCCTGAACAGCGGCTATCTGAACGAGCTCTACAGCGATCCGGCCGACCTGCGCCTGCAGAATGGGTTCGCCTTCCTGGGAACGACCGACCCCATCTCGATTAAGTATGCCAATATCGTGTATACGCAGGCCAACCAGACGATGCCTATTGCCCAGAACAATATCATTGTATTCCGTCTGGCGGATATAAAACTGTTAGAGGCTGAGGCATTGGCGGCCACCGACCGGAACGGGGAAGCACGCCAGATTCTGAATGAGATCCGGGCCAAAGCCGGCCTGCCGGAATGGTCAGGCGAGGAGGCAGACCTTTTTGAGGCGGTAATGGAAGAACGCCAGCGGGAGTTGTTTCTGGAGGGCCATACCTTCTATGACCTGGTGCGCCTAGGGCGGAGAACAGGTTTACTCAAGTTTGGGGAGGGCCGAATCAGTGAAACGGATTTTGCCGCAGGGAAATACTACTGGCCCCTTGACCCCATCCTGCTGCGGAGCAACCCGAAATTAGTGCAAACCCCCTTCTGGACAAGCAGAATGTAGCCCAACCCTCAAAGTCAAAGCCATGAAAAAAATCAATACTCTATTCTTTTGGATGATGTTATGTGCCGGGTTCGCCCTGTCCTCTTGCGAGGAGGAATCCTACCTGACCGATGAAGGGGTGCACAGCAACCAAACATCACTTTCCACTTATGATTACCTGAAACAGCATCCTTGGCAGATGTTCGACACGCTGCTGATGGTCGTGGACCACTATGGATTGAAAGAGGAGATAAACCGCCCGGGCACCACCTTTTTCGCGCCCAGTGATTTTTCCATCAGGCGTTATATTCTGCTGCGGGATGCCCAGGTTAAGCGGGAGAACGAAGCCAACACCTATACGCTGGCCGACATGTACCAGGATGTGACGGCGGACTCTATCAGGCAGTACCTCTTCACCGGTACCCATACCCTTGCTACCGCTAAAGAGAGCCCGCAGGCATTGTCGAGTTTAGGGAACACCCCGTGTGCCATCCGGAAAATACAAAACATCAATTATAACCAGTGGTCCGGCGCTCCGGTGTATTTCCTCAATTACATAAAAGTAAGGGGCGAGTTGGATGTGCCGGGGGTGCCCGTGGAGCCCAATGACCCCAACTTGGACAGGACTGTGCTGGTGCAAACCTCTGATATCCAATCAGGCTCGGGTGGCACGCTGCATGTCTTGGTGAATACGCACACTTTTGTTCGCTTCTAAACCTGCGGCTACCCTGCTGGCGTCCCCCTGATCAGCCTTTCTTTTGTCCTGGTGCTCAGTCACAGGTATGGGGAAACGGTGCTTGTCTTGGGAAAGGTCTTCAGTAGAAGCTTACCTAGGGGATAAGCAAGAATTGGGTTGGTAGAAAATGGTTTTGAAGCTACCATCTCCACAACAAATACATTGGACTTTAACTTGTCAGATCGTATGAAACGGTTTCCTAAATTAATATATTTTTTTGCCGCAATAGCCGCAATAGGTACCGGGTTGCTCGCCTGCGAGCCCGAAGTGGAGGGCTTTCTCAGCGACCACCTTTATTATAGGCCTAACCCATTTGTGGCAGGGCAGGGAGTGAACTCCTTTTCCCCTCCAATCCAGTTGGACGGATCAACCCAGCCGGTGAAGGTGAAATTACTGGCCGTGCGGAATAAGGCCACCGGGGCACCGGCAGATGAATTGTTGCAAGAGTTTGAAATGCAGACGTATAAGGCGAATGTAACCCCTGCTGACTCCACCCTGGACCTACTGTACAAAAAGTTAACAGTTGAAAAGAGGCCGGTTCTGTCCGTGAACGAGATAGGGGGGCGGATAGAGGTGACTTCCGCTTCCAGCAGGGTATCGCCGGGGACCTATACAATCGATGTGGAAGTGTCCAATATCGCCGGTACTAGGGTGGTAAAAGATGCCTGTGATATCGTCATAAGGGAATCCGCTCCTTACACGTTGGGATACACTGCTTGGTCTACCTCCACCATGACGGGAGAAGTATTTACCGGGATAAGTGAACCTTTGAATATCAAGGTGGAAACGGATGTAACCGGGCCAAACAAAATCATCTTCAAATTTGTGGACAAAAACGGTACTCCCTTCAACCCGGAGGCCGGCGAGGTATATCCTCGGGCATTCAGAGGGCACTTTGGCTTGATGAATACCTTCTACAAGGTCGTGAAAACGCCCACCTCGTTGGAGTGGGAATACCCCCCCGTGTTTCCATTCCCTTTGGTTTCTTCCACAAACGGCTTTTTGAACTATTACCGCATTGACGGGGCCGCCACTGATATAGGGGTAAACATCAACCCTGTTTTCGAGATCAGGTTCAATCAGGCAGGGACCCATACGGTGACGGTAAAACTGACCAACGCGGTACGCAAGTAGCCGGAGGGGTATCATTCCAGCTTCTTCGACTCTTTCCATGTTAACTCTTTATGTCCACTAAAGCCCAATCCTCCCTCAAAGAGGCTGAAGGGCAAGATGACAATTACAATCCCTGCTTCTTTCTGTCCTTGTCCCACTAAGTTGATGGTAGTACTTATAGCCCTAGCGTGTTTTGGTTCGCAGGAAGACTTTAGTGATTTTAATACAAAGGGCAACTTCTCCAACGATAAAACCAAATCGATTTAAGGTGCATTATGATAATTAAACCGTATTTTATTACCGGTGGAATCGGTTCTACCATGAAGAAATGGCTCCTAGCTTCAGCTTGCCTGTTGGTTGGTTATCCAAGTACCGCGCAAAGGCAGGCCTCTATCACCATTGATGCTACGAAGCTGGAAAAGAAGGTTTCGCCTACGCTGCACGGGATCTTCTTTGAGGAAATCAGCCACGGGGGAGAAGGCGGCTTGTATGGCGAGCTGATCCAGAACCGAGGGTTTGAGGAAGTACGTATCCCCAAAGGCACCACCCTGCAAAACGGGTTCCTGGTCCCTAATCCGGCGCCGCACTACAACCTGCCCAACGGACAGTCCAGCGACTGGAAAATGCCCTGGACCTTGGAATCCGATTGGCCGGCCTGGTCCAGCCTGACCAGCGGTGGAGCCAACATGACGCTGGCCTTATCACAGGATAAGCCCCTGAACGAGGCTTCACCCAACTCGCTGAAGGTAACGGTTTCCGATCTGGAGAAAGCGGGCAAAGCCGATCTGGTCAATGAAGGGTTCTGGGGCATCAAGGTGGATCAGGGCAAAACCTACAAGCTCAATTTCTACGCCCGGTCTGAGAAGAAATACAAGGGGCCGCTGACCGTAT
The DNA here is from genome assembly GCF_017355955.1 of Sabulibacter ruber. GTDB lineage: Bacteria > Bacteroidota > Bacteroidia > Cytophagales > Hymenobacteraceae > Nibribacter > Nibribacter ruber_A. The sequence goes on from NZ_JAFFID010000006.1 coordinate 272,564, forward strand.
CCTTACAGAGCGAAGACGGGAAAAAACTGGCCAGCCACATATTCAAAAACCCGTTCAAAACCGGAGACTGGCAAAAGTTAAGCTGTGATCTAGTGGCCCAAGCCTCTGATTCCAAAGCCAAATTCGTCATTAGCTTCGGCAGTTCCGGTACGCTGTTTCTGGACTTCGTTTCGCTTTTCCCCGCTGAAACCTACAAGAACCGGGAGAACGGTTTGAGACCCGATCTGGCGCAGTACCTGGCCGACCTTAAGCCCTCCTTTATCCGATGGCCGGGCGGCTGTTTCGTGGAAGGCATCACCGTGGAGAGCGCTCCCAACTGGAAACAGAGCTTAGGGCCGGTGGAGAAAAGACCGGGCACCTTCAGTCCGTGGGGCTACTGGTCCAGCGACGGCTTGGGCTACCATGAGTTCCTGCAGTTCTGCGAGGACACCGGCGCCGATGCCATGTACGTCTTCAATGCCGGCGTGGCCTGTGAGTTCAGGAGCGGCACCTTTCTTCCCGATGCCCAATTACCCGAGGTGATTGCCGATGTACTGGACGCCATTGAATATGCTTTAGGCCCTGCTGATTCCAAATGGGGGAAAGTAAGAGCCGCAAACGGGCACCCTGCGCCTTTTCCGCTGAAGTACGTGGAGGTAGGCAACGAGCAGCACGGCCCCTGGTACGCCAACCGGTTCAACCTGTTCTACGACGCGATCAAAGCCAAGTACCCGGACCTGAAGGTGATCGCCAGCATGGGCATCGCCGACGTGAACCGGCATACCCTGGACGGGATGAAGAAGCTGGACATCGCCGATGAGCACGCCTACAAATCGGCATACTGGGCCATGAACAACTACGACCACTTCGACAACTACAAACGCGGCGACTGGGAACTGTACGTGGGCGAATACGCCACCAATGCGGGCGTGGGCAGCGGAAACATGCTCGCAGCCCTGAATGACGCGGTGTACATCCTGGCCATGGAGCGCAACGGTGACCTGGTGACCATGTCCAGCTATGCCCCGCTGCTGGTGAATACCAACGATGTGGACTGGCCGGTGAACCTGATCAACTTCAATAACTCGCAGAGCTTCGCGCGAATTTCATATTATGCCATCCAGATGATGAACCAGCACCGCGCCGACCAGAACCTGGCCACCACGGTTCAGGTGCAGCCCGCCCAGGTAACCAAGCCGGCTTTCGCCGGGGGCATCGGCCTCAGTACCTGGGACACCCAGACCGAGTACAAAGACCTCCAGGTCATCCAAAATGGCAAGGTGGTGTACAGCAGCAACTTTGAGAAGGCCGAAGATGAGTGGGAAAAAGTGCGGGGCACCTGGGACGTGAAAGAAGGTGCCATGGGCCAAACTGCCGAGGGCGCGCAGCTTTTTGCCTGGCTCAAAGACAAATCCTACGACACCTACACCCTCAAACTGAAGGGCCGCAAACTCAGCGGGTACAATGCGTTCATCATTCCGTTTGCGGTGAAAGATGGCGGCAAAACGCAGATGCGGGCGCACATAGGCTCTTACTGGAACCAGTACGCGGTCTTTGAGCAGGTCACGGAAGGCACCGAAGTCGCCAACCTGTCTTCCTCTACCAAATTGCCTGAGAAAATAGAGACCGGCAAGTGGTACGACATCCGCCTGGAAGTAGGCCTTAATAAAGTGGATTGCTACTTAAACGATAAATTTCTCATGAGCTATACCATCCCGGATATGTTCTACAGCATCTCCGGCGTGGAGGAGAATACCGGTGATATCATTGTGAAAGTGGTGAACGGCTCCCCGGAGCCCTACCAGACCAACATCAACCTGAAGGGAGTGACTGGCTTGTCGCCGGAGGGAGAAGCAGTGATTCTGTCGGCGGAAAGTTATCAGGCGGAGAACTCGTTTGAGTCGCCGCAAAAGTATGTTCCGCGGACCTCCAAATTAGCTAAGGTTGCGCCTTCCTTTGAAGTGGGTGTGAGGCCTTACTCTATCTCGGTTTTCCGGCTTAAAACAAAGAAGTGAGCAGGTGAAAAGAGGGCCGGTTTTGCGGCCATTTTTATGAAATAGATACCAAACGCAACGTGGCTAAATCAAATAGATCTCCCCTAAATCTATATTAGTATGGCAGATTTAACCGCCTCAGAAAAGCAGAAACTAGAGAGCCTTCTTAAAATGAAGCAAGGTTTTCTTCTTGATTTCACCAATGCCTCTCTGCATGCTTTTATTTTCAAAAGCGTGGGGTTAGACTTCAACCATGAGAAATACAAAAAGGGAACCGGGTCAAAGGCGAGCCGGATGAAGGAATTATGGCGGTCAGAACCCAATCTCATTGTGGCAAAATTGATATTCGACCTGTGTCAATATTATAAAGACTTCGTTGTAAGCAAAGCGGTATGCCTTAAAGCTGAAGACCACGCTTTGTTCGCCGACTGTGTCAGCATATGTAAAAAGTTGTCTTACTCAGCAGGAGTCGTGGCGTTTTATAGCCTCGGAAATCCCGGGTCTGGTAATGGCACGCGAAGGGCTGCTGAGGTTGAACAGCATTCCGGGCTTTTTCCCTGAATCCATGGGTAGGTTGTATTCTTTCGATGATTGGAGGTACGGTTGATTTTTCATAGCAACCGAAGCAATGTCGGGGAAGGTAGCCACCCTGAATGTGGGTGGCACCATACGTCCTGTTCTCCGGGGAACGATAACAGTGGATAAACATCCGCTAATACCAATCAGGGGGTTCTCCGGGAATCTACCTTCGAAGTATTGATCCACTGCATTACCAGGACCAGACGTACTTCTTTTTTTCCTGACCTGCCCACATGCCCTATCATACAATATATAGGTACGCGGAAGATACCTACTTCCCAGGAGACAGGCTTTAGAAGCGCCTGACCATCCTTCTATTGTTTCTTTTACTTCATCTTCGGCGTTTTTGCCTTTCATTTTTTCTAAAGATGATCAAAACCCCATTCTTTACAGGCGTGATCTGGATGCTTGCAGCCTCTTTTGCGTCAGGCCAAGGGATGCCGCCAACAGCCACGCGCCTCCCCAGAGCAGATCGGCCCTCCCCTCCAAAAGAGCTGTATCTCCCCGGCAAGGTATGGAAAGTGCCACAGGGCAATGACTATACTGACGATGAAAGCGAGTACAGCTTCCGGAGAATGGCCCAATCCGAGAACATCGCCGCCTTTTGGGCAAAGGAGCTGGGTGAAAACCCGTCACAAACCCCTGAGGTCGCCTTACGGTTCAACCTGGAGGAGGCACTGGAGGAGTGCGAACGGTTCTACAGGTTCTATGTTGACAGTCTGAAGTTTGTGGAGAAGGGGAGTTCCGTGACAGATGCCTATAAAGTATTGCTCTACATATTCGGGGGCAAGGACGGGACAGCCTACGGCGGAGGGGAGGAGAAAAAGGTGGGGATTCTCTGGACACCGCCCTCCCGGATGGCCAAGGCACCCTACGGGGCTTTGGCACACGAGCTGGGCCACGCCTTCCAATACCTGGTTCATGCGGATGGGGCATGGGGCTTTTCCTCGGCACCGAAGGGAGGCGGTCAGCCGATCTTCGAGATGACCTCCCAATTCATGCTTTGGCAGGTATACCCTGAATGGATAACCTTCGAGAATTACCACCTGAAGGGTTTTATGGAAAAGACCCACTACGCGTTCCTGCATGAGACCAACCAGTACCATTCCCCCTTCGTGCTCGAGTACTGGTCCCAGAAACACGGGGTTGATTTCATCGGGAAGCTGTGGCGGGAGGCTTTGGAAGGAGAGGACCCCGTCATTGCCTATCAGCGGTTGACCTCCACCAACCAGCGGAAATTCAATGATGAGATCTTCGATGCGGCCCGCAGATTCATCACCTGGGACCTGGCACGTATCGAGAAAGTCTCGAGCAACTACGCCAACCAGCATATCAGTTCGCTGAAAGCCTTGGGAAACGGATGGTACCAGGTTTCTGAAAAGAAATGCCCGCAGAACTATGGTTACAATGGGATAAGGCTGCAGGTGCCGGCCGCCGGCACCAAGGTGAGGCTCGACTTCAGGGGGGTAGTTGGGGCGGAAGGTTTCCGGGCGATTAGAACCCAGAATGCCGGATGGCGGTACGGGTTTCTGGCAGTGAAAGAGGACGGCAGCCGTGAATACGGGAAGGTATATTCTTCAAACTCCGGTACCGGGAGCTTCAGAGTACCCGAGAAGACAAAGCACCTGTGGCTGGTGGTGAGCGGAGCCCCCACGGAGCATTGGGAGCATCTGGCCGATGGAAAGGAGGAGAACGACGAGCAGTGGCCCTACCAGGTGAAGCTTCGCGGAACGTCCCTGGACGGCTCTGTCATTGAGTGATTTGCACCTAAATCCCGTAACAACCCTGGGTATATAACTCATAGTTTTGAGTAAAATACCCAAGGTTAATACGTGGAGGAATCCAGCGAAATTAATAGATTATAGAAGGAGGAGCTTGGTGCCGATTCGATGCTTGGAAACAACTCTGAAAAGGCAAGCCCCTGTAAGCTGAAAATGGAGGCGGCTAATTCATTGGCTTAAAGAAGGGAGGAATACAAGTGCATATGTCGTTTTCAATCCCACTGCCCAAGGGGAATTTTCCCCTATATTGCACTTTCGTTACTTGCTGTCAGGTATTACTTTTAGCATCATGGAAACAACCACGAAACCTATACATTTAGGAAGGAAGATCAGCCGCATCAGGGAGTTGAGAGGAATCAAGCAGGAGGTCATGGCGCAGGAGCTGGGCCTGAGCCAGCAGACGGTATCCCGTTTAGAGTCAAGTGAGGCTGTGGAGGAGGAAATGCTCATGAAAATCGCTAAGGTATTGGGTGTTACACCGGAGGTGATTAAGCATTTTAGCGAGGAGGCAGCAATAAACTATTTCAACAACTTTAACGACCATAGTAATAGCACCTTCAATAATCATTGTACTTTCAATCCACTTGAAAAACTGATGGAAGTTATTGAAGAAAATAAAAGGCTATATGAGCGTTTGCTGCAAAGTGAGCGGGAAAAAATAGAGTTGCTGAAAGAGCGGAAATTGGATTAGAGATCCAATCAAATACTTTCTGATTGAAATACCTGCAGCACTCCAATTATCAACATTATCTTTTCGGAATACGGGTGCTTGGAGGTACAGGAAATTATATTTCTAGTTCTAGGCAACGTACTCGGGGAACATGCCATTGTCTCACTGGCTACTGAGCTTACCAAGTTCTATGAAGCGGCTTGGGCAAGCGCCACCTGTGGCATTGTGTCCGCGTGGCGGACACCTTTCCAGAAGACCACATTGTGAACGCACTGAGTACACAATTGAGCTGGACGCACCTGCGCCTGCTGGCCGCAGTGGAGGACGGACTCAAACGGGAATTCTATACCGAGCTGAGCCTGCAGGAACGCTGGAGTACGCGCCTCCTGCAGGAACGGATGGACAGCATGCTGTTTAAGCGTTTTGTCCTACCACAAAACGGTGAAGCTCATACGGCAAGAGCTTGGCACCTTGCGGTCTTCAGGAATAGCGCCCCGATCTGTCGTTCAATGACACCTATCTTCATAACAATGACAGGAATGGCAATACCAGCTTCCTCAAAAACCTGTCAGATCTCCAGGCGCGTCATGGAGGCAACAGGAGGCTGTAGCCTGCTGCTTGCCTTTTATCAGAAGGGGCAACTCTAAACTGCTCGTCTTAAGCAGAGCCTAAAGCTACATAAGGTCTGAATCAACTCTTCCTGCTTCTAAGTGCCTTAAGGCGTGCAGCGACTATTCCCAAGACGGCAATAATCTTCTCCGGGTCAGGCAGCGCGCCATACACAAGGGAGCGCAATTCCCGCTGGTAAGCAGTCTCCAACAAGCTCCAAACTCCCTTCACATCGGCAAACAGCAGACAGGCATCCAGCGGCTGCTTGGCCCAATCCCCTTGAAACTCGCTGTTTCGGGCATCATCAGCCTGCACGGCCCCAATCATCCCGAAGAATTCCTCACTGTGCAGAAAAGAGCCCACTTCAGGCACATTCAGCATGGCGTGCAGGTCGTAGACGTGTCGGATCTTGCTGCTTAGTTCATCTATCGGGTTCTCTGCATAGGAAGCCCGCACCAGGGCCAGCACCTTCTCCGTGAAGGTACGTTCCAGTCTCACCACATTTACCTCAAAGGGAGCCAGACCATACTGGCGAATCAGGTCCAGCAAGTTACGCTGGGCCAAGAACTGGCTGATGTAGGTCTTTATCGACATCAACTGGTGTGGGTTTGGGCTGGCAAAGGAGTTTATCTCCACCAAAACCTTGTCGGTCGCCTGGCCATAATCTCCCTGTAACGAGGCTCCATAGTCGTGCAGCGTTTTGCGGAAGCGGGAGCCTTTGCTGGTTCGGTACGGGTCTTCGACCTCTATCATATCCTTTGTGATCTCCTTTGAGATTTTGCGGATGAGTTGCATGACTTGGTTGTTGGCCATGCCTTCAGGCGCGTTGATCGCCAGGTCGATGTCCTCTGAAAAGCGTTCTATCAGGTTGTAGGCTTTGGATAGGGAAGTGCCACCCTTGAAGATAGCCTGCTCCACGAAGGGGGAATGGGCCAAGCGGTAGAGCACCAGCGTCACCCAGTAATCCTTCTCCACAAATACGTCCCTGATCTGGAGAGCCTCAGCCGTGGCCGTGATGGCATCCCGGAACACCTCCGGGTTCTGGTGCAGGTTCATATGATATCCCAATCTTTCCCGTTGGGCAGTATGCTAGTGCCAATGCCCAATTTGTATTTTGTAAGCGGGTTGAGTGACTCCCTCAGCTTATCCACTTCCTGTCTGTAGCCTAACTGCTCCAGCAAGGCTCCCAGCAGGGCACGGGTAGCGGGGTTGTAGGCCAGCGCCAGCTCTAAAAGCCGATCCATATCGCGTTTGGCTATTCTTTTTATATGTTCAAGCAGAATGAGGATAACTTTCTCACTGTCCCGGTCCGGGATCTTCTTGAAACCGCGCAGTGCGTCCAGGACTTGAAGCTTGTCAATGTCAGACTCCTTGAAATTGGTAGGACTCTGCACATATCTTACCTTTGTTTTCCCGACATTGGCCACCCGGCGCTGCCTGCGTGTCATCAGCGTCACCTCTTGGGGAACCTGTGTTGTCAGGCCCATCTGGTTGTATAGCCCTAAACCGCTCTCATACCCTTTGACTTTGCCTTTGGAGGTGCTCAAGCTCTTGATGATCTCTTTTTCAGATGGTTTTACTTTCCCGAAAACAGTTTCCTTTGGCTTATAGTAGCGGCCTTTAGCCAGACGGTTTATCTCTCCTTGTTTGGTCAGGCGGCTGAGCGCCGCAGCTAAGGCCTCCAACTGGTTTCCATTTACCTGAAAGTCGGCATAAGTCAGCAACTGACCTGGCTGGGCCTGCTCAATCCGATCCCTTACTTGCTGCATGATGCTCATAGTCTACTCTCCGTGTTATTCCTAATTGGGGCCATAGATCGATCCTACAAAGGTAAGTTTACGGCTGGGTATTTGTCAAGTTTTTTTGTTACTAAACTTGACAAATACCCAGCCGTAAATTCTTGGAATAGAATGATTGCTGAAAATAACTGTACTAAGCAGCATAGCAAAAGAGATGAGCTGTAGTATTAGGTAGAACACTAAATGGAGGAACGAACCAAAAATGAATGGACATTTAAAACTCTAGTTAGCATATGAAGTATAGGCTGTTCGATTTAAACAGGAACTGTTAAATGTTTGGGATTCATCGGTGTAAGCGCCAGCACTGGGCAAACACGTGGGTATACAGCTAAATGTGTTTTGTCCATAAAACCTTCCCTGCGAAATCCGCGAATGGGCTTGCTGTCCACTTTCTCAATCCTTCCCAAGGTTCCTAAGATGAGCAGATTTTCTACGCAGTGCGTAGAAAATTAACCTAAACGCATATCAGGACCATCCTGTACCTAGACAATGAGCTGAATCGTAGTTTTTTATATTGAAATGCGCAAGCTAGAGCAATGGAGTTACGCACTCTGCAAGACTAATAAAAACCTTTGCTAAATGGGCGCACTCCTATTTCCAAGCTACAGGAGGTTACTATTCAACATAATCTACAACAACTGCAGGAAGCAAGCTACCGTCATAGTTGTTTTCCGGGCCCCTTTGTACTGGACTTTCTAGGTTTGGCAGACAACTATTCTGAGAAAGATTTAGAAGGTCTTATCTTGGCGCAATTGCAGCAGTTTATCATTGAACTGGGCAGCGACTCTGCCTTCCTTGCCCGTCAGAAAAAATTTTCCCCTGATGGATCACTACACTCGGTTGACCATTTTTCAAATGAACGAAGACAGCATGTTTAACGGATAACGGGAGCGGCATTTTCACCAGTCCTTTAGACCTATGATGTACCTTGAGCCGATTAGCAGACTTATTCGGCTCAAGTTTAACGAATCTTTGAGCCGAATAAGCCCACTAAGCGGCTCATGATCCTAGGGATTTGCAACAGCTGCATGAACTTGGGGCGCTGATCTCGGAAGGGGTAGGCCGCAGCACACGTTATTTCCTTAATATGTGATCCCATGTAGAGGCTTCGGGTGGTAAGGCTCGGCAGCTGCCGGCCAAGTGTCGTGTTTAGACATATTCTTCCCTACAAAGCCCCTAATTCAAATGGAGGCACAAAACCAATGAGGTTGTGTTTTGACGCTTTTCCAACCCAATGGAAAAACAAAGTGTCAGAGAGATGTAATACCGGATTTCCAAGACACCGTTAAACACCTAAAGAGCATAAAATTCAATTTCTTATTGAATATGATGTAATTAACAAGGCTTTGTCCCAGCTACATAAGCTATAGTTATTTGCAACCTGTGTCGGAGCCAACAAATACGCTTCCTACCGTCATGGCTACTTCCGCGATAACACGTCAGTTGCATTGCAAAGGGTTCAATGGGCTCCCGCCAAGATGTTAACGGAACAGGACCGGGTTATCCCGTGTATTTGGGAGTGGTTAATGTAACCTATTCTGCATTTAATTTTTAGCATGCCTTCTCACCCTACTGCTTACGCCGATTGTTCTGGAGGAGCTTAAATCGGAGATAAAGAGGGCCACAAAGCTGTCCTCGCCGTAAATCCCGAGCTTCTTTCCCTGTACTGGAGGGTGTGCAAAACTATCTTGGCGCAACAACAAGCCCAAGGGTGGAGAGCCAAAGTCATCCAGACACTCGCCGGTGACATTTCTAGGGAGTTCCCAAACCTACAGGGGGTTCTCCTATAGAAATCTGCTGTACATGCGGCAATTTGCCTACGTCTATACCGCCCCTGAGTTTACGCAACAACCGGTTGCGCAATTGCCCTGGGCCCACAAGGTTAAGGACGAGTAGGAACGGACCTTCTATATCCATAAAACCATAGAGAATGGATGGTCCAGGAACGTGCTGGGCCTGCAGAGCAAGTCGAACCCCTACCAAAGGCAGGGTGGAAGCCTCACCAACTTCGGCCTGAAGCTTCCTTCCCCACAACCAGACCTGGCCCAGGAGATGCTGAAGGACCCTTATACATTTGATTTCCTGACCTTGACGGAGGATTATTAGGCAAAGGTCCTGGAGAGTGCTTTGACCCAGCACATTACCAAGTTCCTGCTGGAGCTGGGGGCGGGCTACGCCTTCGTGGAAAGGCAGTACCACTTGGAGGTCGGGGGACAGGACTTTTATATGGACCTGCTCTTTTACCACCTGAGACTGCGGTGCTACGTGGTCATAGAGCTCAAGCGGGGGAAGTTCCTACCGGAATACGCGGGGAAGCTCAACTTCTACCTCTCTGTGGTGGATGATCTCCTTAAAACAGAGCACGACAAACCCAGAATCGGACTGCTGATCTGGAAGGACAATTTCTTTCCCCTCTGTTCAACATTCACCCAGACACACTCTCCGTTTTTCTTGGTATCAGTAATCTGGACACTCATTCCCGTATTCAGGATACCTCCCGTCCGATTTGTTTCCGCAGTTTTACAGCCGTAAACAAAAGGCGAAACGATGCATAGTGAAATCCAGAAAGTGTGGCTGATCACGGGAACCTCCAAGGGGCTCGGTTTGTACCTGACGAAGCTTCTGCTCTCCTTAGGCCATAAGGTGGTTGCCACGAGCCGGAATGTCTCCCCGCTGGAAAATGAAATCACCAACCATAGGGAAAACCTCTATCCGGTGGCCTTGGACATCACCTCAGACCAGGAGGTGGGAAAGGCCATTGACAACATCGTAAAAGAGCTCGGCCGTATAGACGTGGTTGTGAACAATGCCGGGTACAGCCTTGTTGGCAGTATGGAGGAAATGACCGACAAGGAGTTCAGAAGCACCATGGATGTGAACCTTTTCGGCACCGTTAACATCATCAGAAACGTCATGCCTTACCTGCGCAGGCAGAAGTCGGGGCACATCATCAACATCTCCTCCAATGCGGGCTATGTAGGCTTTGGGAAGGCGGCCAGTTATAACGCTGCGAAATTCGGGGTGATAGGGCTATCCGAGGCACTGGCCCAGGAGGTTACGGATTTCGGAATCAGGGTGACCGTAGTCGCCCCGGGACAGTTCAGGACTGAGTTCATGAACTCCATCAGTTACGTCAGGAATCGGATCGACGTGTACGGAGTGGACCAGGCAGAGAGAATGTGGGCTCAATTCAGCGGCAGACAGCAAGGGGACCCTGAAAAACTAGTGAAGATCCTGGTGCAGATCAACGAGATGGAGCAGCCCCCGCTCCACCTGCTGTTGGGGCCGGACACATACGAGCTTGTTACCAGGAAGAGAAAACAGGAGGATGCAGAGTTTGAGCAGTGGAAAGATCTTACCTTGTCGACGGATTTCGCTAAACCATAGAAGCGGGCGCAAACAGCCCTCCGCCAAAGCCACAGAGATGAAACCATACGCGATAGAGTCTATCCAGGAGTTACATCGGCTACTGCAGTTGCCCAAGCCGAAGCACCCGTTGGTCAGCGTAATGGACCTTTCGACCATCAGATGCTTTGACGACGAGCAGCTGGAGGCAGTCAGGTACGGTTTCTACTGCATCGCCCTTAAGAAGAACTTCAAGGGCAGGATGCGCTATGGGCAACGGCATTATGACTTCGATGAGGGCGTCATGACGTTCTTCGCCCCTAACCAGGTGGTGATCACCGAAATCAGGGATGACTGGGCGCTGGAGGGATCCTGGTTAGCTATCCACCCTGACTTTATGAAGGGAACTTCTTTGGCGAATGAAATCCAAAAGTACGGGTACTTCTCCTATGCCGTGAACGAGGCCCTGCATTTATCGCAGGAAGAGGAGCAGACGGTTAACCGGCTGATGGTAAGTATCGCCGACGAAAGTGCGGCCGCAACGGACACCTTCTCAAAGCAGATCATCATCAAGCAAATGGAACTGCTGCTGAGTTACTGTGACAGGTTCCACCATCGCCAGTTCCTGACAAGGAGGCAGGCAGGCGAGGGCTTGCTGTCCGCCTTCGAGCAGCTGCTGGAGAGCTATTTCAGGGAAAACAGGCCTGAGACGGACGGGATACCCACCGTATCCTTCTTTGCCGAGAAGCTGAACCTCTCCCGCAATTACCTGAGTGACATGCTGCGCAGCACGACGGGCCAAAGCGCCCAGCAGCATATCCAGCAGAAAATGATTGAGAACGCCAAAGAGCTGCTTGCGGCCTCCGACCTGAACGTCTCGGAGGTGGCCTATAAATTAGGTTTTGAATACCCTCAGTCGTTTCATAAGCTCTTCAAAAGCAGGACCACCTTGTCTCCGCTGGAATACAGGTCCGGGTTCAAAAAGTAGTAAAGGACTCCCACTGGCAAAGGCTGGCTTGAAGCGGGAGTACAACTGCTTGAAACCTTACTTGGCTTGGAGCCCTTCGCTCAAATCAAAAATTGCGCAAGGGCACCGGTAAGCCAACCCTTAGACCCATGTGACATAACCCAGCTTATAGACTTAGAAGTCGGAATATTTTAGCTTGAAGTTAGATTTGAGTTGCATTCCGCTGCTAGAGCTTACAAGCTAATATATGCCTATTTTTATTAGGCGCTCTTGATGACCATGATAACCTGAAGCTGTCAGTTAAATGACTGTCGAAACTCAAGAGGCGACATTTCAGTTTTCTTTTTAAATAAAGTACTGAATGACTGCGCATATTCAAAGCCTAGTTGGTAGGCAATTTCACTCACCGATAAATCGGTAGTGGAGAGTTTTTCTTTAGCTTTTTCAATCAACTTCTCATGGATATGTTGTTGTGTGTTTTGTCCGGTATGCACCCGCAGGAGGTCGCTTAGATAGTTGGGAGACAGATTCATGCGTTCCGCAATACGTTGCACCGTCAAAAGTCCCTCTTGCGTTGTAGCATCGGTATCAAAATACTCGTCAACGAGATGTTCAAATCTCGCAAGCAGTTGATGGTTGTGGTTTTTGCGGGTGATGAACTGCCGCTCGTAAAAGCGGTTGGAGTAGTCAAGCAGCAACTTGATCTGCGATAGAATAATCTCTTGCGTGTGTTTATCGATATGCTGGCATTCTTTGTCGATCTTGCTGAGTATAGTAATAAGATCGGCTTCTTCTTCAGCGGAAAGGTGCAGTGCCTCGTTGACAGCGTAAGAGAAGAAACCATAACTGTTAATGGTGCTAGCCAATGAATGAGCGAGCAAAAAATCAGGATGGAAGATGAGCAGATAGCCCGAGCCGCATTCCATCTGCTGCAGGTCCAGGTACTGAACCTGATTGGGTGCCGTAAAACTTAAAACACCCTTGTCGTAATCATAGTGTTGCTGACCATACCTTATTTTACCCTTAGCTTCTCTTTTTAAAGCAACGCAATAAAACCGGTTAACAAAACCTTTCCAGATATCGTCCTCCAGGAAAATGCTATCAGCAAGGTCAATAACACTCACCAGCGGATGGCGGGGTTCGGGCAAAGACAATAACCGGTGAAATTCTGAAACGGAGTTGATGGCATTCATAACACTACTCTAATTTTATTGCGACTCGTAGCATAAACGCTTGCACCATCAAAAGATACAGGCGCAAAAAGTCAATCAATCAATAAGCCCCATGCTGAACTCATCGTACGGTTTACCGGTATCAGTACCTAACGGCACAATACTTTCAAGACTGGACAGGTCTTCTCCGCTCAATTGAATAGCGGCGGCCGCTATATTCTGCTCCAGGTATTTTCTCCGTTTAGTGCCCGGAATGGGTATAATGTTCTTGCTCATGATCCAGGCCAGTGCCAACTGAGAAGGAGTAGCGTTTTTCTCTCTCGCTAAGGTCTCAATAGCTTTGACTAACTCCAAGTTTTTAGAGAAGTGGGCTTCCTGGAAGCGGGGAATTGCGCGGCGGAAGTCATTCTCCGGCAGATCATCTATGCTACGGATCTGTCCGGATAAAAAACCACGGCCCAGCGGTGAGTAGGCCACGAAGCCTATCCCAAGTTGATGTAACGTTTGCAGTACACCCCGTTCTTCCACAGTCCGCTCAAACAACGAGTACTCACTCTGTACTGCCGTAATCGGGTGAACCGCATGCGCTCTTTTTACCGTTTCCGAGGAAACTTCTGATAAACCGATATAACCCACCTTTCCTTCTTTCACCAGCTCGCTCATCGCGGCAACCGTTTCTTCGATGGGCGTGTTTTTATCGAGCCGGTGCAGGTAATACAAGTCGATATAATCGGTGTTAAGATTTTTCAGAGAACGCTCCAACGATTTTTTCACATATTCCCTCTTGCCATTGATGGCCCAGGTCACCTTGTTATGATCGTCTATTTCCCAGCCGAATTTGGTAGCGATGATGTAACTGCTGCGATTACCTTTGATAGCTTTCGCGATAAGCTGCTCATTCTTTAAGGGACCATACAAATCTGCCGTATCTAAAAAGTTACCGCCTAACTCATGGGATCGGTGAATGGTGGCAATGGCTTCTTGCTCGTCTGCTTCCCCATACATGTTTGCTTCTTCAAAGCCAGTCATACCCATACACCCCAGACCGATAGTTGGTACAACCAAACCTTGGCTTCCTAATTTCATTTCCCTAATTTCCATAATGCTATTTTGATAAGTCAAAGTTCGCAAAGGCAATACTATCAGCTGTATGCAAAGCCCTGAACATTGTATGCAAATCAAGGGTCATGTTAAATGCGGGACAAATAAGCACTGAAAACGTTAAAGGAAAGTAGCAAAGGTCAATGGAGGACGGGTTTGTGGCAAGCCTCGTGCACGGTCGCGAACAGCTTTCCGATGCTGTCGTGATAGCCTAATCCGATCATAACAAACATCTTCGTTTTCAGTAGGCAGCTGCTAAGCGTTCTCAGTAAAGCTGTTCATTTGAAATGAGATGGCTCATACATAACCGTTGTGTAAGTAGGGCGGCATTTGTGATAAATAAGAGTATTATATAGTACTCTTCTAGGGCTACTCTTCGCTTTTGTTCGTTTATACTTTTCCCTTACGGAAGGGAAGAGGAACTTATTTTTTTACTTAACATAAGGTAAATTATAGGGCATTAAGCTATTCCTTTCCGAGACTTATCCCTATAACTATGTTAAGCAGGCGAAATGAGAAAAATCGTCCTCCCGGCAGCAAAAGTGGGCTATTTGTCCGAACATTGCCGCTTCTTCCTATTTATGCCTTACCTTCCCGGCGAAGATAGCCGGTTCAGTCCCAGAATGATTCGCCAAAGTGATCCATTCCTTCCTATAGAGGAATATAAAGCTTTCTATTTTAGGGACTTATCTAAGTTCAGGGACAAAAAGGCAACTTTCGGGAATCTTCCTGAGTTGTCCTGGGGACAAAAAGGCAACTTTCGCCAGGAAACAGGTTGCTCCTGCGGCGGATGAACTGGTAAAGACGCTCAAAACAGCCGATTGGCCGCGAAAATCGCCTTTTTTTCCCTTTCCTTTATTACTTTATAGTGTAAGCTTACCTGGAGTTCGGCCATTTAAAAGTTGTAAAAACTACTAACTTTAAATGGAATGAAGAAGACAAAATTCACCGAGAGCCAGATCATCAAGGCTATCAAGGAGCATGAGAATGGAGGTAATGCTCAGGAGCTCTGCCGGGAGCTGGGCATCACCACTGCTGCTTTCTACAAGTGGCGCCAGCGGTATGGGGGCTTAGAGGTAAAAGAGCTAAAGCGGATGAAGGAGCTGGAGGAGGAGAATTCCCGGCTGAAGAGAATGTTCGCTGAGCTCTCCCTGGTACACCACGCCTTAAAAGATGCCGTGGAAAAAAAGCTGTAGGGCCTGACGGGAAAAAGGCTTTAGTGGTGTTTATGGTAGAGGAGCATGGGGTGAGTCATCGTCAGGCCTGCAAGGCAGTGAGCCTGCCCAGAAGCAGCTACCGGTACCAGCCAAAGCAGAAAGATGATACTCCTGTCATTGAACTGCTGAAGAGTTTGGTGGAAAGACATCCTGCCATTGGTTTTTGGCAGTGCTTTTACAGACTCAGGAAAATGGGCCACAGCTGGAATCACAAGCGGGTGTACAGGGTTTACAGCCAACTTAGGCTCGACATCAGGAGAAGGCACAGGAAGAGACTTCCTGCCCGGGTAAAACAGACGCTGTTCCAGCCAGAGCACATCAATCAGGTGTGGTCAATCGACTTCATGTCCGATAGCCTCTGGGACGGCAGAAGGTTCCGGCTTTTGAACATCGTCGATGACTACAACAGGGAGATCCTCACCATGGAGGCGGACCTGTCTATTCCTGCTTTGCGCCTGGTTCGGGTGCCGGGGTACCTAAATGAGTTCAGAGGCTTACCGGAAATGATCAGGGTGGACAACGGACCGGAATTTATCTCCCACAGGCTGGGATGCTGGTGCAAGGAAAATAGGATCCGCTTAGTGTTCATTCAGCCGGGAAAGCCTATGCAGAACGCTTACGTGGAACGCTGCAACGGCAGCATCAGGAGAGAGCTGCTCAATGCCTATGTGTTCAGAACCTTAACAGAAGTTCGGGAAAAAGCAGAGGAATGGAGGCAGGATTATAACCACCAACGCCCTCATCAAGCCCTTGACTTCAGGGCACCCGTGGAATTATTGGAGGAAACCTAACTTGAAAAATCAACTTTTGGTTGGCTCAAATTCAGGGGGAGCTTACACTACAAGTGTTCGACCTGTTTTCTTGTCAATTAGAAAGACTACTTCAAATTCATTTTTTAAAAGGAGTAATTCCGTCTCGTAAAGAATTTTCATCTTTCCATTTATGATTTACATGCCGCACAACGGACTCGTGTAAACGACGGCCCGGCCCTCGGCCGATGCTGATGTTTACACTTTGTTGTGGCTAGTTTTTTATTTTTTCAACATCAAAATAGCATTCTCTCACGGGATTCAAATCAGTTATTCCTTTGTCACAAGGCGTTTGCTCTTTTTTTCGTTGCTCAATTCCCCTTTCAAAATCTCTTATAATTTCAGAGAAGCTTGTGGCAGGACTTTGGGAACCAATTCCGACTTTGGTTTTATTGACTGTAATTGATGCAACTACTTCATAGTTAATTAATGCGTCCTTTTGTATGTATGTTAAGTCGAGAAGGTCAAGGCATTTTGTGTTAATAATCCCACTTGGAATTTGTCTTCCGAAAAGTCGATTTTGGTCAATGAAGCTTACCCCAATCCATTGTCCGCCTTCGTCCTCACTAAAGTCTAAAACAATAGCCATTAATTCAGTACTGTCGTTCCTGAATTTCAATATCTGTCCGAATTTTACAGGAAAGTTTTCAATTTCTAGTCCTGTCCAATCAGGTTGCATTAGTTCTGGAATTGTTTCAGAGGAAATTGCTTCTGAGGAACTAGATGCCGTATTACAACCTGAAATAAAGAGGCCGATGGTTAATATTAATGCTATTCTTATCATTTTTAAATTTGCCACAACGTACTTGGCTAAACGACGGGCGAGGCCGTCGGCCGAGACTGACGTTTAGCTGTTGTTAGGGTTAGTAGTTCTTAATAAATCTCCTCTTGAGATATTTTTAACTTAGCTAATCTCATCATTTCTTGTCCAATACTTTTTATAGCGGGATTTACAGTGTTTGAACTGACTCGATGGTATTTGCCATTCATATAGATTTCCAGTTCCCAATTTGAGCCATCTATAACTTCTTTTCTGTCAGAATTTTCTTCCCAAATTTTCAGTTGGTTAGCTAAGGATTTCAGCCTCTCCAAATCTTTTAATGAGATTTTGGTGTTTCTTTGCTCATATAAGTATGGTAAAGCCGAGCTAGAGTAATCGTTTATTTCGTCTAAATACACTTTGGATATTGCGTACTGCTCCACATGATAGAGGGAATCTGTAATTTTGGTATAAATAGGAAAGTTCTGTACCCTAAGGATGATTTCTGGGTCAAATGACCGCGACCAATTTAGCCTGAAAACGACTCTATTTGTATCTGTTAATTTTTTTAAGTCTTCCTCATGATTCTTTCTGAGCCACTCCTCAAAGCGTGCAGAATCCTCCAGAACCTCTTTCTTTTCTGGAATTTTGGCAGTGGAGGGATTTACTGCCTCACGAGACTTAGGTTTGCAGCTAAGTGTCATTAAAATAAAATACAACAGGATGACTTTTCTCATTTCTTCTATTAACCCTAACGGCTAGTATAAAAAACGTGTAAGGCCGTCGGCCGAAGCATGATTTTTATACAATGTTGTGGGTAGTATTTTTTTCATTTTCTTCTAACAGAAGAGCAAAGTCTGCTGAGAACATAGCTTCAGCCATTTGCCTTGGAGTTCTTCCAGAATTATTGACGTTGTCGAGGTTTGCTCTACTTTTAAGATACAGTTCCACTAATTTATACTCCTTTCTTGCATTGAATACTGCTGTCCATAAAGGCGTGTTCCCATGATTGTCCCGAAGTTCTAGGTTCGCACCGCGTTTTAGCAGAAGTTCCGCTATTCCGATTCTTTTTTCTTGAGCCGCAAAATGCAAAGCAGAATAACCGTTCCAGTCTTGGTGGTTTATGTTTGCACCATTTTCTATGAGCCATGCCAACATATCCAAGTTCCCGTAAAAAGAAGCCCAGAGTAAAGCTGTTCTGGAATATCCATCGGTTGCATCTATTCCCAGTTTTTTTAGAAGAACCTTCAGCCCTTCGATATTACCGTTTCCAATGTGAATTGCTATTTCTTCAGCTCTTGGGTCAGTTTTGATCGGTCTACCTGGTTTAGCCATTTTTTATATTTAATATTACCCACAACTTCTATATAACTTCTTTAGGCTGCTTCTTTTTTTAACTCGTTCAGCCTGCGCTCGAGGTAAATGATCTTGGCTTGCTTGTACCTCTTTTGGTAGGCAGTAAGTTCGACGGGCTTAAACTCCTGGCCGCAAGCTACCATTTTGTAGTAAATGGTGGCGATCTTATTAGCCGTGGCCACAGTGGCGTACTTGTTACCACCCTTAGCTTTCATCCGCCTGAAGTAGTCACCGAGCCAGTTGTCACTTCGCTGCACGGCATTGGCGGCGTTACGGAAAGCCTGGCTGGCCGGGTTTGGCTTCTTTTTCATCAGGGTGCTACTGATAAGCTTCCCGCCTGATATTTTGTTGTTGGGGCACAGGTTCAGCCAGCTGGCAAAGTGCTTGGCCGTTTCCCATTTGCCCATGTCTGTGCCGGTTTCGGAGAGAATCTCCAGTGCGGCAATGTCACTGATGCCGTAAATGGCCATCACGTCCACCCCCAGTGCTTTTTTCAGGTAGGAGCAGGTGTTGAACGATGGTTTGTTCCTGTTGGCCTTCTTAGCAGAGACGGCCTCACCCTCAGGCGCCGCTTCAGGGCAGATTTCCCCATGGTAATGCCCCAACTGCTTCTCAATGGCCACATCGCACGAGGCGATGCGTTCGGTCAGGTACTTATAGCCCATGTAACAGTCCTCCAGCAGGTAAAGCTGCTCTGTGCGCCAGTTGCCCTGCAGGGACTTGAGGAGGGTTGCCCTGTCGGCTTTCACCTTGAAATGGACGCAGGCAAGGAAGTTCTCCGCTGTCCTCTCCCCCCGCAGGATGGCCTCAATGATGGCAAGGCCGCTCTTGCCGGTGATGTCACGCAGCAACGTGTGCACCTTCACGTTCATCAGCTCCAAGGCCTTTTGCATCCTCAGCACGCATCTGCCCCTGTCCTGGGTGAGCGTTCTGCGGTGGCGAACCAGCGTGCGCAGCGCCTCCTGCTGGTCGTCGGGCAAATAGCTGCTGCGGAGCAGTCCGCAACTGTGCAGCTTCTGGATCCAGCGCGCATCATCCTCATCGTTCTTCCTGCCGCTCACGTTCTTAACCTGTTTGGCATTGACCAGGTAAACCTCCAGACCATGCTGGGTGAGCAGGTTGAACAAAGGTCTCCAGTATACGCCAGTGCTCTCCATGGCCACCGTGTCCACCCCGCACTCGAGCAGCCAAGCGGCGATGGCCTCCAGATCGCAGGTCATCGTCCCAAAGGACCTGACCTGCAGCGTATCCCTGCCCTCAGGAACGGCAACGGCGTGAACGGTGTCTCCCACATCAATACCTGCCGCGTTCGGGTTGACCAGCGGCAGGTTGATGGCACCCTCTCTTGTGGTGGTTTGCTTTTTCATAGGCTTTAATGTTTTGGGATAAATACAAAAGCCGTTGCCTGCCGCCCAGTCAGTTTACTCTTCTATGCGGGCTCTATCGCCCAGTTTGAAACCAAATGGGGCGGCAGAACCACACTACTGGTAGAGTTCATCCACTCAATGTTAGGAAAGGTCTCGCTGCAAAGGCTCCTGTAACTGATTTTACCGTCTTCCCAAATTTTCAGCCTAAAAGCTATGCACAAGTTATTATGTCGGAAACATTGGCCGGGCCAATACAGGCACTACTGTGTATAAGGAACTGTTCCGGTTATTGGCACTTTGGTTGGAGTCACGGATACTACTTCCCGCCGCCCCATCCAACCAAATTTCGACCCTAAACCCTTCCGCAAAATACAACTTTCCACAATATACCTGCAGGTGAATATAGTTATTGCTCACAGATTGTCAAGCGGGCTTACGATACCCTCCAGCCCATGGCTGGTGATGTGGGTGTAAATCTCGGTGGTCTTGCTGGACTTGTGGCCCAGCAGCGTCTGGATGTAGCGCAGGTTCGTTCCCTGCTCCAGCAGGTGGGTGGCGAAGGAGTGCCGGAGCGAGTGGGGCGTCGCCTTCCTCTCCACCCCGGATTTAGAGAGGCAGGCGTTGAACACGTGCCGGATGCTGTCGGCCGTGTACTGCCCGCCTTGCGGCCCCTCGAAGAGCCACACCTTCGGCCGGTACTCCCGGTAGTAGGCCCTCAGGCTCTCCAGCAGCCTCTTGGAGAGCAGCGTGGTGCGGTCCTTCTTCCCCTTGCCGCCCCGGATGAGCAGCAGGTTACGGCCCGACTGCACGTCCGTTATCCTGAGGTTGATGACCTCGCCGATACGCAGCCCCCCAGCGTAGAGCAGCTGCAGCAGGCAGCGGTGCTTCAGGTTCCCCGTAGCAGAGAGGATACAGGTCACCTCCTGCTTGCTCAGCACGGTTGGAAGCCGCTCGGCCTTCTCCGGGCGCTCCACCTGCGTGAGGTCCAGCCCATGGCGGCCCAGTACCCGCTGGTAGTAGAACTTCACCGCGTTGATGCTCTGGTTCACAAGGGAAAAGGAGTACGCCTGGCTCTGCACCATGGCACGGTGGTAGCGGTTTATATCCTCCGATGCAAAAGCCTTGACTGCCTCCAGCCCCTGTTCCCGGTGGGCGTTCAGGAAGCGCACCAAGAGGGAGTGGTAGGTGCGGATGGTAGACATAGAGTAGTTGAGCAGCTGCAGTTTCTCCAGGTAATCCAGGGGGCAGGTGAGGTAACCGATGTCCTTGGGGTAGGTCTGCTCCCAGAGCCGGCGCATCACGGCCATGTCCCTCACTTTCACCGTACCGGCCAGCCACACGTTCGCCGTGCCCTCCAGGCAGTCCAGGAGCCGGTGTATCTCCCCCGAGCCGGTCCCCAGGGCGAAGCACCTCTCCTCCGGTAGCCAGGCGCAGGCACCGCAATCCTTCAGCCTGGGATAGATCTCCCTATCGAAGGCGAAGCTTACCTGCAGCACTTCCTTCCCTCCGTGCAGCAGCGGCTGGAGGCGCACTACCGGCAGGTCCGGCAGCTTCCCCAGCGGCTCCGCCTGCCTGCTTTCCCCCTTCACCGTGGCCCCCAAGTCCGGGCGGAGCCGCCTGGGCCGGTTCAGGTAGCGGGTGTCCACCAACGCTACCCCTTGGAAGGCCTGGTGCAGCCGCTCGATGGCCTGCGGGGTCCGGTGCGCCACGTGGCATTTGTAGGTCTTGCTGTATTTGGCCGCGCCGCTCTCCCTCAGCCTCCTTGAGATGCGCCGGTCCGGTCTGTGCCAGATACGGATAAACTGCTTTCCCCCATGCTCCAGGGGATTGAGGTAGAGGGTTGCAGCAGGTGTAGGATACTGGTACATAGTTCTTTGGGTTTTCGTCTCCAATATAGCGCCGAGCATTTACCTAACCGTAAACTACCCGTATAGGTCCGTATGTATCCGGATGATACGGATATAAACGGATGTATTCGGATAAACTCTGATATGGAGACTAAAGGGAAGCATTGCGGCCACTGCGGGGAGCCCCTCGCCGGCCGGGCCGACAAGAAATTCTGCTCCGACCAGTGCCGGGCAAGGTCCGGCAACCAGCGGAAGCTGCAGGACCGGGGCGAGAGGGCCATGCGGGACATCAACCTGGTCCTGCGGCGGAACCGCCAGATCCTGCAGCGCTTCAGCCCCGAGGGCAAGACCACCCTCCGGCGCGAGGCGCTGTCGCTGGCGGGCTTCGACTTCCGCTACCTCACCCACCTCTACCGCACCCAGAAGGGCAACACGTACCACTTCTGCTACGACTACGGCTACCTGCTGCTCCCCGAGGAGAAGGTGCTCATCGTCAACCACCAGGCCTACATGGAAAGATAGGTCCCGTGAGAGGATCCTCCCGAGCCCATAACGCTTGATATGTTAACCAAGGATCAAATAAACTGAAAGTTAAAATCAAGGGAGTAGATATCTGTGGCTTGTATTTGATGGGTGGGGGTGTGTTTGTCGGATTGAAACGCTTTGGGTCTGACCGGGTGGGGCGGATTTCGGCAAGCCTGTCCTTCGGATGCCTGTAATAGTGCAGAAGGTGCAAGAAGTGCAACCCTTTGAAAGTATTGTTTGCAGGTGCATTCTCTGGTAAACATGAGCGGCAACCTCCTTGACAAACTCCGGGCTCACCAAATGTCACTCTTTGATGAGGTGCTTCTCTATTGGAAAACGTAATGCGCAAGGAGGCATATAATACTCAGTGACCGCTTCTCTAAAACATGGTGTTGCTGTTGGCTGGGTGCTTATGTATGGCTTGCAGCACATCCCAATGCTCCACGATCTTCCCGCCCCAGTCAAAGCGGAAGATGCCTATCCCGGCATAGTCCTCTTCCGTGGGCCAATGCTGATAGCAGTGCAGTGCCACCGAATCGTCCTCTGCGACCGCCCTTTTGATTTCCACCCGCTTGCCCGGGTACTCCCTGGCCATCCGCTCAAAGTAGGCTATGAATGCCTCCTTGCCGTCGCCCACGTGCGGGTTGTGCTGGATGTAAGTATCCCCGGCGTATTTCCTGACGCCTCCCTTGGCCGGCACCGGTTGAACATCAGGTCATAGAAACCCATGGCGTTCTGCCTATTCTGCTCAGGTCTGCTCATAGTGAGTAAATGATACAGACGGGCGCCCCTCTTGGAGAAGTGCGCCCGTCTGTTTATGGGGTTATACCTGGTTAAAATCCAAACTTCCCGTTCCGGTTCTTCCACTCTTCCTTAGGAGTGATAATCTCCAGCACGTCCCAGTGTTCGGCGAGCTTGCCGTTCTCCACGCGGAATAGGTCATAGAAGGAGGTGTGCTTCCCGGCGAAACTCCCCTCGCTCACCACCAGCACGAAGTTGCCCTCGCCGAGCACCTTGTGGATCCTGTCGTACTTCATGGTGATGCCAGCCTTGCCCATCGCCTCCAGCGCGGCGCCCAGCCCTGACAGTCGGTCGGCGATCTGGGGGTTGTGCTGGATGTAGTTGTCACCGTCGAAGTACCCTGCCAGCTTCTCCATGCGGCCGTTCACCAGGATGTCGTCCACGAAACCCTTCACCAGGGCTTTGTTGGCCTCTGTCTTCTCCAGGTCTGCGGCTTGCGTAGGGCCGTCAATCATGGTATGCCCGCTCGGGTTCGGGGAGGTCGGCGTCTGCTGCAGGTTGTCCCAGTGCTCCACTATCTTACCGCCCTCAAAGCGGAAGATGTCAAAGCCTATCTTCGGGCCGAAGAAGTTATAGTCCGTGTGGGCGAACACGAAGTCACCGTCCTGGAAAACGCGCACGGTGTTCACCTTCGCTGAGTTGGGGGGAAGCTGGGCCAGTGCCGCGCCGAAGCCGGCGAGGCCGTCTGCTATGCCCGTGTTGTGCTGGGTGTACTTGCCTGGGTTGATTACTGCCACGGGGGCCGACTCACCGGTCTCGATGGCTTTCAGTAGGTCTACTACCTGTTTCTTGGTCATTTCCGTCTTCTTTAAGGTTGATTGGTTGATTAACTCAGAGGAGCAGCCGCTCAGTCCCATGGCCACGGCAAGGGAAAGGGCTGATGCTTTTAGAATCTTCATGGTGTCTCGTTTTGATTACATCACAAAGGTCTAGCTAACCGGGGCGGGCGGAAAGGTAGGATTGGGCGAAAGGATGATACATTCAGTCCGGTGCCAGGTTCCCCCGGAACTCCATGGGGGTGGTGCCTGAGTGTCTGCGGAAAAACTTGATGAAGTTGGTCGGCTCGTTGAACCCGAGGCCGAAGCCGATCTCCTTGACGCTGTCGCCGGTGTGGGCCAACAGGCGTTTGGCCTCCAGCATTATCCTGTCGTCTATCACATTCTTGGGTGACTTCCCCAGAACCCTGGAGGTCGCCTGGTTCAGCCGTTTCTCGGTGATGCTCAATTCGTCGGCGTAGCTGCTCACCTGCTTGATTTGCCTGAAACGGGAATCAACCGAATCCTTGAACAGGATAGTGTAGTCCAGGTCGGCACCGGGCTTTATCGTTGTGAACCCCTGTTTCCTGCGCTCCCGCTCGGCCAGCAGAAGGAAGCTGTGCAGATAGTTCTGGAGGATTGCCGCGTGGTTTGCCTCATGGGCGTTCCCTGCCTCTTTTTCCATCAGCAGGAAGAGGTCCTGCAGCATATGGGAGGCCTCCTCCATTTGGATGCGGGAGACCTCGAGAAGGTCGTTGAACAGGATTGAGCTGCGCAGGAACTTGACGTCTGTAGGTGTCCTGCAGAAGAAGCTGTCCGTGAAAAGGATGGCCTTGGCCTCATACCTCACGTTCGGGTCGAACAGCTGCACGGTATCCTTGTTCAGAAACAGCAGGGTGCCGGGTTTGACGGCGACGGGGTTGAAATCCACCAGGTGGGTGGGGGCTCCCTCCTGAAACCAGATGATGTGGTAAAAAGCAGTTCTGTGGGGAGAGATTAGGGCTTCCTTTTGCTTCTCGTATAGGGCTGAAATGGAAACCACCTCAAACTCAGTGGGCAACCCCTCCTTAAATCCGTAGGTTTTTATCTGCTCTGCCATTACTCCTCCGTTTATGTCGCTGCCGCAAAGTTGTTCATTTGAAGCAGAACTCTTTCTATAACGATGAAAGATGGCAGCCTGGATCAATACCTGTTTTATAGTGCCGGCGGTTGTCAGGGCGGAAGGTTGGCAATGGCGTCTGCCTATCAGAGTGGTATGATAGGTGGTGGCTTGTATTTGATGGGTGGGGTATGCTCTCCGGATGGAAACGCTTTGGGTTTGACCGGGTGGGTCGGATTTCGGCAGGCATGACTTTTCTACGCCTTCAATAGTGCAGAAAGTGCAAGAAGTGCAACCCGCTTGAAAGTTTCGGATGCAGATTAATCCACCCATGATATGGGTAGCTGCTCTCTAAGACACTTTTTGAAGTGCTTCTCGGCTAGGATTTGCTAGAATTGAAGTAAAATTAAGTGCTTGGCCTGAACCAAAGCCTTATATTGATCCCTTTCAGTGGCTGCGTCTCAGAAGGTAGCGGGTATATCCGTTCTTCCTGTAGGCATCTATCACCTCCCACCCTTTGGCTTGCATATGGTTCAGGGCTCCTACAGAGGACCCGAACAGCACCTCTTTCCCACGGTCATCGACTAGCTTCTCATCCCCTTCCCCATAATCGACAAAAGCCCTTGCCTTGGCCTTGAATGCCTTGGTGTCGGTGGTCAGCTCGCAGTACTCGGCATTCTCCCTGGCGGTGGCCGTCTGGGCATGGGAGGAAACGCAGAAAATAAGGGGAAGAGCTAGAAGGAAAATAAGCTTTTTCATGTTGAATGATCAGTTAGTTGATTGGTGGCTGTTCTCTTGCCCGGAGGATGGACCACTGGTTCCCCGGCTGGCTAAAGCTACGATGTGACGGTAAGCGGACCAGGAGGCGAACGCTACGCCAGGCCTGGCTCAGGTTCCGGGGATTTCCTCCAGTTCTCTAAGGCTTAATTCCATGGCCCTTATCCTCCTGAAGTAAACCGTCCGGTAGTACCAGTACCTGAGCAGGAACGAGAAACCGGTCAGGGCAGCCGAAGCCAGGAGGATCGTGGTCAGGGGCAGGGGAAGGCTGCCGAGGAAGACCGCAAACACCGCATAGAAGGCCACCGGGGAAATAATGAGGAAGACCAGGTTGGTGAATCGGTAGTAGCTCCTGAAATTTGATAGAATCCTGCTGAGCGCCTCCCTGGAACTGGCGTCTGTGTTCTCTGAGAAGATCTCCTCCTGCCGGCTGTAGGCCCACCGGGAGAACAGGGCGAAACCTACCAGAACGGCGACTAATGGGAGTTGCCTGACTAAGGTGGGGCCCTCCACGCCCCTGTGGTACTGCCAGGCCAAATAGCCGACCGCCAAGAGAACCATCAGCGCAGAGTTCCACCCGCCTACCCTGTTCCAGAACGCGCTTTTATCCTTCAGTGCCCCCAGGGAGGCTGTGTTGCCCTTGATGATTCTGTCAATCACCTCCCGGGCATTCCCTCCCTGGCCGGGTCCCTCTGTCTTTGCGGTGCCCCAGCGCTTTTTGAATTCGTCCAGTTCCATGTTATTCTTCTTTGCTTACGAGTGTCCTTAGTTGTCCCTTGATCCTGTTGAGCTTGACTCCCACGTGCGACTCCGAGATCCCCAGCACCTCGGCCATCTCCCGGTAGCTGCAGTCCTCCAGGTAGAGCAGGGTCAAGGCCTGGTCCACCTGCGACAGTTTCCTGATCGCCCGGTACATGGCCGCCATCTCCTCCTCCATGCCATCCTCCGCCAACGGCACCTGCAACGCCTCGGGGCCCAGCTCGGAGAACCTCTCCGCCCTGGATTCCTTCCTCACCCTGGTGATGGCGTTGTTGAGGGCGACCCGGTACATCCAGGTTGTGACTTTGGATTCTCCCCTAAAGGACGGGTAGGAGCGCCAGAGCTGCAGCACGATGTCCTGGAAGAGGTCTTCCCTGTCTTCCATGTTGCTGCAGTACATGTTGCAAACCTTGTGGATGAGGCCCTGGTGGTTCTCTATGAGTAAAAGGAACTGCTCTTTCAAGATGCTCGGTGTTTCCCGGTTAGTCGGGGAAAGCGGCGATTCCTTAGGCGAGCCTGTGTCTTTTTTTTAATCCAGGAGGAGAATCCATAGGGCAGCCCAGGAATATGGCAGTTAATCCATTGGTCTACAGCAAGATGCAATTGAGTCGTTTTTTTTTGGCCGAGTGCCAACCTTCGCACCTGCCCACCACGCCTCTTGGGACGGGGCAAGGCCGTTCCGGCTGTGTTTGAGGCAGGGGCTGCCAGCCGAATCCTTTCATTTGAAAACGGCCAAAGGCATGGGGTTATACAGCGCTCTGGAAGGGAATGCCTGGTATGCTGGTGTTGCACAGCGGATTTTTTTAGATTGCTTGAAGAAAACGTTCTTCGCCTGAACTCCTATCCTAACACTACCTTAAAATTTACCTTGGCAGTCGCCAACAAACTTGATTCCGACCAAGGAATGTGATAAGTTTGGGAGCATTCAACAAGTAGACATCAAAGGAAGGCAGTAGAAACACAAAACAAATGATAAGAAGGTGCATCTTATGGTTACTCCTGCCCTGCTTCATCATCAGCGCCGCCCTGGCGCAGAAACCCAGCCCTATCTCCTCCCAAGGCACCACGGGGGCAGAACGAGCCTCCCTCCTGCTGGGCACGGTTTCCGGGGAAGATGACTCCCTTTCCCTCGCCAGCCTCCTGGAGGAGTGCCTGGAATTCTTCGGTGAGCTTCCCAAGTCCAAGAAGAGCAAGGCCAGCGTCGCCAAGAGCTTCAAACTATCCCAGTTCGTCTCCGCCTCGGAGCCCGGTTTCGAGGCCGTTGCCTATTCCGTCCTTGTAGAAAAGCAGGTGGTTGCGTGCTATCAGCCCCAAGATTTCTACCCCTCTGATTACCATAGCTACCTCTTCCGGCTAACCCCCTTCTGATTTTACCCCTCCCTTCTTTTCTTCAATACAATGGCCGTACCTGGCTGGCAGGTTACCACAGAAGAGGCATGTCCTCTTCTCTGTGATAGCCCTGCCCCTTATTCCCATCTCCAAGCCTTCCTGAGTTCCCAAGTCTTTTCAGATTTGTCCCCTCTTTTTGACGGGACCGAAGGCGTTTACCCAACCATCAAAAATCAATATCATGCTACCCCATAAGTTTACTTTGTCCCTTCTCCTTCCTTCCATGGCTTTCTTGGCCGGGTGCAGTGCCCAGGCGGAAAAGACGCCCGCCAAGCAACCCAGCAACTTCCCCGTCACGCAACTGGTCACCAAAGACACGGTGCTGCACAAAGACTACGTGGCCGATATCCAGGCCCTCAAGCACATAGAGGTAAGGGCCCGGGTCAGCGGATACCTGGAGAAAATCTACGTGGATGAAGGCAAGGAAGTGAAAGAAGGGCAACCTCTTTTCAGGATAAGCTCGCAGGAATACAAAGCGGAACTGACCAAAGCCGAAGCGAACCTGAACAGGGTTCTTTCTGAGGCGGAGACCGCCGAAGTGGAACTGGAGCGCGTCAAAGGCCTGGTAGAGAAAAACGTGATCTCCAAATCAGAGCTGGCCCTGGCCAAAGCCAAACTGAAGGCGGCCAAGGCCCAGATTGAGGAAGCCCGTTCGGCCAGGAACAACGCGGCCAACAGACTCTCCTACACCTACATCAAAGCTCCGTTCAGCGGCATTCTGGACCGAATTCCCCTTAAAGAGGGAAGCCTCATAGAGGAAGGCACCCACCTGACCACCATCTCGGAGCTGAACTCGGTCTACACCTACTTCCATGTCTCTGAGAAGGAATACCTGACTTTCATTAAGGCCCAAAAAGACGGCTCCAACAACAGCAGTAAAACGGTGGAACTGATCTTGGCCGACGGCACCAGGTACCCCTTGAAAGGCCAGATTGAGACCATGGAAGGCGTATTTGAGCCCAATACCGGGTCCATTGCCTTCCGGGCCAAATTCCCCAACCCAGACAAACTGCTGAAACACCACGCCACGGGAAAGGTCCGGCTGTTCAACGACGTGGACAACGCCCTGATTCTCCCCCAGAAAGCCACCTTCGAGGTGCAGGACAAGAACTTTGTGTACGTGGTGGGTCCAGATAAAAAAGTGTTCATTAAAAGCTTTACCCCTAAAGCCCGCTTCTCCCATTTCTACATCGTGGAGGAAGGCCTCAAACCAGGCGACAAGATCGTCTACGAGGGTTTCCAGAGCCTAAAGGTGGGAGAAACCATCCAACCGGTGGAAGTGCCCGTGGACAGCCTCATGGCTGAGACGAATCCGTAAGGTCCCCTCCAGAGATCATTTGGAAAGATGGTACGGCATAGGGGTTTCCTATGCCCATGGTTTGGTATTTAGAAAATAAAGCAATGTTGAAATTATTTATTCAGCGACCCATCCTGTCGCTGGTGATATCCCTTTTTATCGTTTTTCTGGGGCTTCTGGCCATTATCCAGCTGCCCATCACCCAGTTCCCCGAGATCGTGCCGCCCTCCGTGACAGTGACCGCCAAATACACCGGGGCCAACGCCGAGGTCTGCACCAAGGCCGTGGCGACTCCGCTGGAGAGAGCCATCAACGGGGTGCCGGGCATGACCTACATGAGCTCCGTGTCCAGCAACAACGGGGTAACCCTTATCCAGGTCTTCTTCGAGGTGGGCACCGATCCGGATTTAGCGGCCGTGAACGTGCAGAACCGGGTCAGCACCATTATCGATGAGCTTCCCGAGGAGGTGATCAAAGCCGGGGTAAGCACCGAGAAGGAGGTGAACTCCATGCTCCTGTACCTGAACCTGATGAGCGACGACCCCAAAGCCGACGAGAAGTTCGTCTTCAACTTCGCCGATATCAACGTTCTGCAGGAGCTGAAGCGGATTGACGGGGTGGGTTTCTGCGAGATCCTGGGATCCCGGGAGTACTCCATGCGGGTGTGGCTCAAGCCGGACCGCCTCCTGGCCTACAAGGTTTCCCCGGAGGAAGTGATCGAAGCCATCCAGGCCCAGAACATCGAGGCCGCCCCCGGCAAGGCCGGCGAGAGCTCCGGCAAAACAGAGCAGATGCTGCAGTATGTGCTCAAGTACACCGGTAAGTTCAGCGATCCCTCGCAGTACGAAAACCTGGTCATCCGGGCTGAATCGGACGGCTCCGGTTCCGTGCTTCGGCTCAAGGACGTGGCCGACATTGAGTTCGGTTCCATGGACTACAGCATGGTCTCCAAAACCGATGGGCGTCCGTCTGCCTCCATCATGATCAAGCAGCGCCCCGGTTCCAACGCCAAGGAGGTGATCCAGAATGTGAAAGCCCGCATGGCGGAGCTGAAGGCCGAGTCCTTCCCGCCGGGCATGCAGTACAACATCGCCTATGATGTTTCCCGCTTCCTGGATGCCTCCATGGAGGAAGTGATCAGAACCTTGATTGAGGCCTTCATCCTCGTTTCCATTGTGGTTTTCCTGTTTCTGCAGGATTTCCGCTCTACCCTTATTCCGGTGCTGGCGGTGCCTGTCTCCCTTATAGGTACGTTCTTCTTCATGCAGACGCTTGGGTTCTCCATCAACCTGCTCACCCTCTTTGCGCTGGTGCTGGCCATCGGGATTGTGGTGGACAACGCCATTGTGGTGGTGGAGGCAGTTCACACCAAAATGGCCGAGAAACACCTCTCCGCCAGGGAAGCCACCCTGGAGGCGATGGGCGAGATCAGCGGGGCCATTGTGGCCATTACCCTGGTGATGTCGGCGGTGTTTGTGCCGGTGGCGTTCATGGAGGGCCCGGTGGGTGTTTTCTACCGGCAGTTCTCGCTTACCCTGGCCATTTCCATTGTGATTTCCGGGGTGAATGCCCTTACCTTGACGCCTGCCCTCTGTGCCCTCCTGCTCAAGAACACGCATGGCGTGCCCCGCAAGAAAAACCTGCTGAACCGGTTTTTCGGCCGTTTCAACCAAGGCTATGACAAAGTGGAAGGCGTCTACAAGAACACCGTTCTGCGCATTGCCGGCCGAAACGCCGTCACCCTTTCCATCTTAGGCGTCTTTCTGGTAGGCACCTGGGGACTGAACCAGATCTTACCCACCGGCTTCATCCCCACCGAGGACCAGGGCATGGTTTACGTGAACGTCACCACCCCTCCCGGAGCCACGGTGGAGCGTACCGAGGAGATTCTGGACCAGATCCAGCGGGAGGCGCAGAAAATGGACGCCGTGGAGAACGTTTCCACTTTGGCGGGATACAGCCTTTTGACCGAAGCCGCCGGTGCCTCCTATGGCATGGGCATGATCAACCTGAAAACCTGGGATGACCGGAAGGAATCGGTGGAGGAGCTCATTGCCTTGCTGGAGGAGCGCACCCGCCACCTGAAAGACGCCAGCATTGAGTTCTTCCCGCCGCCCACCGTGCCCGGCTTCGGGAACTCCAGCGGATTTGAGTTGCGCCTGCTGGCCCGGGATAAAACCCAGACCTTGCAAGAGATCGCGGAAGTGAACAACAAGTTCCTCTCAGAACTTCAGAAGACCCCTCAGATCAGCAGCGCCTTCTCTAACTTCGACCCTAACTTCCCGCAGTACCTGATCTCGGTGGACCAGGGCATGGCGGCAAAGCAAGGGGTGACCATCGACAATGCCATGAGCACCCTGCAGACCCTGATGGGCAGTTACTACGCCTCCAACTTCATCCGGTTCGGGCAGATGTACAAAGTGATGGTGCAGGCCTCGCCCCATTACCGCTCCAAGCCCGAGGACCTTTTGCACCTGCACGTGAAGAACAAATGGGGGGAGATGGTACCGTATTCTTCCTTCCTGACCATGGAGCGGGTGTACGGGCCGGAGCAGCTGACCCGCTACAACATGTACACCTCGGCCATGGTGAACGGGGGCGCCGCACCCGGCTACAGCAGCGGGGATGCCATCGCCACCATTGAGCGGGTGGCCGAGGAAGTCCTGCCCCGCGGGTACACCTTTGAATGGTCTGGCATGACGCGGGAAGAGATCCTGTCCGGGAACCAGGCCGCCTACATCTTCCTGGTCTGCCTGCTGTTTGTGTACCTGCTGCTGGCCGCGCAGTATGAGAGCTTCCTGTTGCCGCTGCCGGTGATCCTCTCCCTGCCCACCGGTATTTTCGGGGCGTTCCTGGCCCTGAAGGTGATGGGCCTCCAGAACAACATCTACGCGCAGGTGGCTCTGGTGATGCTCATCGGGTTGCTGGGGAAAAACGCCATCCTCATCGTGGAGTTCGCCATCCAGCGCCACAGGGAGGGTGCCTCCGTCCTGCAGGCCGCAGCAGAGGGAGCGGTTTCCCGGTTCAGGCCTATCCTGATGACTTCCTTCGCCTTTGTGGCGGGCCTCATCCCGCTCTGTATTTCCTCCGGGGCCGGGGCCATGGGGAACCGCTCCATCGGCACGGCGGCGGCGGGCGGCATGCTCATCGGCACCGTCTTCGGGATCCTCCTGATTCCGGGGCTGTATGTCCTGTTCGCCAGAATGGGTAAAAAGAAGAACTCAAAAGAACTGCAGATGGCCTAGCCAAGGCCGAGAACCAACTCCACTCTGATTTTCCATGACGTACAAGATAACGAACCTGAATTATATCCTGGGGGTACTGGTGCTGGCGCTGCTGGGCGCCTGTACCGTGGGCAACCAGGCCCAGCTCCCTACCCCTGCCCCGATTCCCGCCTCTTTTTCAGAATCTGGCCCCAAAGCGGATTCCGCCGCTGCGGTAGGCAAAGTCCAGTGGCGCGCTTACTTCACCGACGCCTACCTGGTCAGCCTCATTGACTCTGCCCTGCAGCACAACCCGGACGCCCTGGCGGCCGTGCAGCAGGTGGAGATGGCCCGCTCCGAGGTGACCTATACCCGAGGGCTCCTGCGCCCCCAGCTGCAGGCCGTAGCCTCTGCCGGCGTGGACAGATACGGTGACTACACCATGGACGGGGTGGGGAACTATGACACCAACTTCTCTCCCAACATCAATGGGAAACGGAGAATCCCTGAGCCCGCCGTGCCGGACTTTTTCCTGGGGCTCCGCAGCTCCTGGGAGATCGACCTCTGGGGAAAGCTGAGGAACTACCGGAAAGCCGCCTATGGGAGGTACCTGGCCTCGGAGGAAGGCCGGAAGCTGGTGGTCACCTCCCTGGTGGCCGATGTCGCGCACCTGTACTATGAGCTTCTGGCGCTGAACAGCGAGCTGGAGATCCTGGACAAGAACATCGATTTGCAGGAGAAGGCCGTGGAGCTTAGCCAACTGCAGAAAACCGCCGGGCGCACCACCGAGCTGGGGGTACAGCAGTTTACCGCG
Source organism: Sabulibacter ruber (assembly GCF_017355955.1). Classification (GTDB taxonomy): domain Bacteria; phylum Bacteroidota; class Bacteroidia; order Cytophagales; family Hymenobacteraceae; genus Nibribacter; species Nibribacter ruber_A. The sequence continues at coordinate 305,335 of NZ_JAFFID010000006.1, forward strand.
CAGCTGCTCAACACCCAAAGCCTGCGCACCGCCAAACGGCAGGAGATCGTGGCGGTGCAGAACCACCTGAACCAGCTCCTGGGCAGGTATCCGCAGGAGATCGGGGGCGGCAAGACCATCAGCGGGCAGCGGATCCCGGAACAGATCGCGGTGGGGCTGCCTTCCCAGATGCTGCTGCAGCGCCCCGACATCCGGCAGTCGGAATTGCTGCTGGAGGCCTCCAAGGCAGACGTGGCCGCCGCCCGCAAAGCGTTTCTCCCTTCGCTGGGCCTATCGCCTTATGTGGGGCTGAACGCCTTCAAGGCCTCCCTGCTCTTCTCCGCCCCGGCCTCGGTGGCGTACGGGATTGTGGGGGGATTGTCGGCGCCGCTGTTGAACCGGAGTGGGTTGAAAGCCCAGCTGAGCCGCTCGGAAGTCCAGAAGCTGCAGGCCTTCTATGCCTACCAGAAAGCCGTGCAGACGGGCTTCCGGGAGGTGATGACGAATTTGAGGGCCTTTGAGAATTTCAGCTCCGTTTCACAGACCAAGGCCAAGGAGGTGGAGGTGCTGCGGAATGCGGTGAGCACTTCCAATGAGCTGTACCGGGCGGGGTACGCCTCATACCTGGAGATCATCACCGCCCAGCGGAGCGTGCTGGAGGCCGAACTGGACCTGGTCAACACCCAGAAACTGGTGCTGCAGTCTACCGTGCACCTGTACCGCTCCTTGGGTGGGGGCTGGCAATAGGCCGCGCGGCTCACCTGAACCTGTGCAGCGGGCTTGTACCCTTGAAAGGGATACTTGCCCGCTGCACTCGCTTTGATTGCAGCCATACCGGCACCTCAGTTGCTTTAATGGATATGTTTGCCTTTATTTGGGTAAACAAGAGCAATAGAACCGTGCTGCCCCAAGACAGGACCTTTTACTCCTTATCTAAGCCATCCACCGGCTTCGTCGCGGCCTCACATCACTTCTCCCTGAGTGATGTGCTGAACGGGTATTGCCTTTCCTTCTATACAGCACCCAAGGTCTTCAATAAGCAGGCCTAGGTCTTTGGCTTTCATGCCGGACCGAAGGCCTCCCTCCTGCATCCATTGGTACGGGCTGCGCAGCGCCTCAGCACTGTAGCCCTTCCGTACCTTCCGACCCCACTTACCTCCTGTCCCATCCACTTACCCGGCCCCACGGAATAGGCCCGATGATGGTCTTTGCCTATGCAGGTAGATCGACCGTTCGCCCTAATGCCCCAGGGGAATGGACGGAACGTAGGTGCGTTAAAAAGCCACCAAAATCCATAGATACATGAACACGATATACTTAACCGAAAGAGACTACGAACGGCTGCACAATATGGTGCAGGCTCAGCGGATGGTGAACGGGACCCAGTCGGTGGAGGCGCTCTGCCGCGAACTGAAACGGGCGAGGGTGGTTGCCTCCAAGGAGGTGCCAAGCGACGTGATCACCATGAACTCGCGCGTGCGGCTGAGGGAGATGAGGAGCTCGGCGGAGATGGAGATCACCATCGTCTACCCCAAAGACGCGGACATCACCCACAGGAAAGTCTCCGTGCTGGCCCCCGTCGGCACGGCGATACTGGGCTGCAGGGTAGGCGATATGATCGAGTGGCCGGTGGGCAACGGCACCGTTACCTACAAAGTGGAGGGCATCCCCTACCAGCCGGAGGCGGCAGGCGACCTTCTGCTGTGATCACCGCAGGGACAATCATAAATAAGGGATTGCCCTGATACCGCCGTTAGCTTGCCTCAGCCTGTATTCACCTTCACCGGGGAGGGATGGAAGCCGGCCAGCTGGCAAGGCGACATGTTGCCGCTTCTCGCTCGGGGCAGGCTTGCCCGCGGCTAAGCCAGGGAGCATTATATTCAAATGAAACGAATGTTTACTATGATGAAAAGGATTGGGGTATTTACCTCCGGGGGAGATGCCCCTGGCATGAACGCCTGTCTCAGGGCGGTGGTACGCACGGCTACCTACCAGGGCATGGAAGTGTATGGAATCAGGCGTGGTTACAGTGGCATGATCAGCGGCGATGTCTTCAGGATGCAGCCATCTTCGGTCAGCAACATTGTGCATACCGGCGGTACCCTTCTCAAATCAGCCCGCAGCGAGGAGTTCCTCACCCCGGAGGGACGCAGGAAGGCATACGGGGAGCTCCGGAAACATGGCATAGAGGGCTTGGTGGCCCTTGGCGGAAACGGGACATTCCAGGGTGCCCGCATCTTCGGGGAAGAGTTCGGCATCCCGATCGTGGGCGCGCCGTGCACCATTGACAATGACCTGTTCGGCACCGATCACACCATTGGCTTCGACACAGCCGTGAACACGGCCCTCGACGCCGTAGACAGGATCCGGGACACGGCCGACAGCCATGAACGGGTATTCTTCGTTGAGGTGATGGGGCGAGACTCGGGGTTTATCGCGGTGTCCTGCGCCATCGGCGGCGGTGCCGAGGCGGTAATCACCCCGGAAGAGCCAATTCCTATGTCCTACCTCCTGGATTCCCTTAACGCCAGGTGGCAGCGGGCGAAGTCCTCCTCCATCGTGATCGTGGCGGAAGGAGGGATAGAGGGAGGCGCTCACGGGGCGGCGACGAGGGTTAGGGATGCTCTGCCGCACCTGGATACCCGGGTCACCATCCTCGGACACGTGCAGCGTGGCGGCGCCCCGTCGGCCTTCGACAGGAGGCTGGCCAGCGAGCTGGGCTTCGGTTGCGTCCAGGGGCTTCTGGCTGGGCGGGGTGGGGCCATGCTCGGCCTCCTGGCCTCAAGGCAGACCTTTACTTCCTTCGGGGAGGCGGTCAGCCGGAGGAAGGGGCTTGACCCGTACCGGGTAAAGATGGTGGGGAAGCTCTCTGTCTAGCGCACCCATGCAAAGGCGGCCGGAACCATTGATAGGCAACTTCGCAGGGCCCCTCTCCTTCCATTCCCCAGCCTCAGTATTTTACTGGCCATCTCCGAAGGGCACCCAAGGCAGAGTTCCGGCCTACTCGGGTATAAGCCAATGCCGCTTAGGGAATGCCCTAACCGTTGAAGGGGAACTTATCTGCTTCTGGTATCCTCAAACATTCTGTCTCTCCCGCCGCCGGGTGCAAACATTGCCCCATTCTCTCCCTGACCCTCCGTGAACATGCACATGGCCCCATCATCAACCTGTTCCCTGAAGCTCATACCGCGGGAGAACCGGGGATACGCAGGGATTCCCGCAGAGAGGTCCTGGTTGGAGGAGTGACATCGACAAGAAATGCAGTCTTGGCCAGAAGAGAACGTTTTTGCAAAAACGATGCACAGGCTTCACCCCTTTCCTCCCTTTTCACCTCACGGCCAAGGGATAGGTGCCGAAACTGCCGGCGCTTTATTGCCCTATCCCGGTATGGGATAGGGCAATAAAGCGCGGACTCCCCTTCCGGATACCATGTCCATTGCGGTCGCCATTTGACGGCTTGTCGGAATAATGGTAATTATGCGGCAACGTTCAAAAGCAAATAAAGATATGAAAACAATAGGGCTGATAGGTGGGATGTCCTGGGAAAGCTCGGATCTGTATTACCGGATCATCAACAAAAAAACACAGGCTCTCTTGGGGGGAGTACATTCGTGCGACTGCCTTTTATACTCGGTGGATTTTGCCGAGGTCGCGCGCCTGCAGCATCAGGGACGGTGGGACTTACTATCCGAAAGAATGGTTTCCGCCGCCCATAGATTGGAACTGGGTGGAGCTGAGATGATAATCCTTTGCACGAACACCATGCATAAGGTGGCAGCCGATATCGAGGGCAGCATCAATGTCCCTTTTTTGCACATCGTGGATGCCACAGCAGAGGAAATACAAAAAAAATCGTACAGGAAGCTGGGGCTCCTGGCGACAAAGTTCTCAATGGAGGATGACTTCTTAAGGTCGCGGTACAAAGATAGATTCAACATCGAAACGATCGTTCCCGATGACAAAGGCCGCGAAGATGTTCATCGCATCATCTATGAAGAACTGGTAAAAGGAACCATAACGGACAAGTCCAAGCAGCGCTTCCTGGAGGTTATCGACTCTCTGGTTCAAAGCGGGGCAGAGGCGATCATTGCGGGCTGCACGGAGATAGAACTCCTAATCAAGCCTGGTGATATCAGTGTGGACCTTTTCCAAACTACGAAGATCCATGCAGAGAAAGCGGTTGAGATCGCATTGGGCCGATAATGTTTGCCATGGGGCCAAGAAGCCGGTCCGCCGCCGACGTCCTGAGCATCCCCGCTTGCACCACTATGTCTGACAAGCCATAGTGGTGCAAGCGGGGATGCGATCTGTCGGGCATTTCTCCTGCTTTGTTCTGGTTGTACGTCCGCTCTTCCCAAGTGCCTGCGCGGCTGTTCCAGCGGCCGTCCCAAGGCCCTGCACAGTCACCCTGTTCCATGGCAAGGGCAAGGCCGTGTTCCAGAAGCAGGTAGAGGTAAATGCCGGTGAATCCAAGGGACGGGCTACCTGGTACCGCTTCCTTTTTTGCCTCTTTATGTTGATATTTGAGGAACACAGGGAAATCAACATAAAGAGGCTTTCCCTTATTTTTATCTCGCGTTATCCCCTCAGTCCCGATTGAAGAGAAACACCCCTTTAACCAGGCCCAGCCTGCTGGTTCCAGTACGATTCCTGCTGCGGTTATTTTATCTCGCAGGATAGTTAATCTGTTAAGCGTTAATCATAGGTTTACCAATCCCCTCCTTGGCAGATGCTTAGGAGCTTGCCAAGGTAATCGCCTTCAGGCTTAACCCTGCTGCCGCATAGTTATGAGATTGGTTTATGATAGTGGGGGAACAGTGAATATTACCAACTACCTAGAAGAATGAAGAAAAGGCTTTCTATCAGAGACATCGCTCAGCAACTCAATATATCCATCACGACTGTCTCTTTCATTCTCAATGGGAAAGCGAAAGAAAAACGCATCAGCGAACAGGTTACAGATCGTGTGCTTAGGCTCGTAGAGGAACTTGACTATAAGCCCAATCAGATAGCCCGAAGCCTTAGGACCGGTAAGTCGAAAATCATCTGCCTTATGGTGGAGGATATCTCCAACGATTTCTTTTCCAGTATCGCCCGGCACATTGAGGAGAACGCCTTTAAGCAAGGCTACAAAATCATCTATTGCAGCACCGAAAACAAGCCAGGGAAAACCCGGGAGCTGATAAAGATGTTCCGTGAGAGAAACATTGACGGGTATATCATATCTCCCCCGGAAGGCATAAGAGAAGACATTCAGTCCCTTCTGGATGACAACCTTCCGGTGGTGCTCTTTGACCGCCTTATCCCCGGCCTTCTCACCAACCATGTCATGGTGGACAATTTTGATGCTACCTACAAGGCTGTTAACCATCTGGCAGAGCAAGGACGGAAAACCATTGCTTTTATCACCCTGAACTCAAACCAAACCCAAATGCAGGACCGCTTGGCGGGCTACCAAGCCGGCATGAAGGGCCACCGGTTGCACCCTACTATCCTTAAGGTGAATTATGAAGCGACTTTTGAACATCATGCCGATCGAATCGCCTCGTTTCTGAGGAAAAACAAAGGAATAGATGCGATTTTATTCTCCACCAACTACTTAGCGACCAGGGGCATTGATGCTTTGAATAAACTTAACCTGACTATTCCCTCAGAGATCAGTGTGGTTGCGTTTGATGACCTGGATTTTTTCAAACTGTACAATCCCACGATCACCGCTATCGCCCAACCCGTGGAAGAGATATCAAAGAAGCTGATTGAAATCATTCTGAGGAAACTGGAAGACCTGCCTGAAGAAAAGGACAGGTCAGAAGTGGTATTACCCACCAAGCTCATTCTACGCAACTCCTCTGGCGCCAACCAGTAATAACCCCTACCAGAAATCAGATTTGACCAGAAACCATCAACCGAGGGTTTCCAGGTCAACTCCAAGCGCCTTCCCGGGGCTCAGCCCGGGAAGGCGTTTGGAGGCTATTTCCTGGAAAACAGCCCCGGGGCGGCTCCGTCCGCCTATGGCCTATGGCTGCCCTCCCGGGGGCGGTAGCCGCTAAAGCCGTAGAAGACGATGTAGGCGTAGCAGAGCAGGGGCACGGTGAAGGAGAGCTGCACGTTGCCCGTCGCGTCGGCCAAGAGGCCCTGCAGCGGCGGCACGATGGCCCCGCCCACGATGGCCATCACCAAGAGCGAGGAGCCCTGGCTGGTGTCGGCGCCCAGCCCCTTGATGGCCAAATCGAAGATGGTGGGGAACATCACCGAGTTGAACAGCCCGATGCCGATCATGGCCCACATAGCCAGGG
>NZ_JAFFID010000070.1 GCF_017355955.1 Sabulibacter ruber
TCATGGCGTGGTCCCGCCGTCTTCGTGATTGAGCCCTGTCGGCATCCTTGTTAGATTGGATCCAATATCCGCGCAAGAGGCTTCGCACATGACCACCGACCTGACCCGCCTGGTCGAAACGACGCGGCCGCGTTTCCGCACGGCGACGGAGTTCGTGGAGGCGACCCTGGGGGCGGCGATCCTGGACGGGGTGCTGGCCGCGGGCGCGCCGCTGCGGCAGGAGGAGCTGGCCGCCGCCTTCGGCGTCAGCCGCATGCCCGTGCGCGAGGCGCTGCGCCAGCTGGAGGCGACGGCCCTAGTGGAGTTCCACCC
>NZ_JAFFID010000071.1 GCF_017355955.1 Sabulibacter ruber
TTCCGACCTGCACGAATGGCGTAACGACTTCCCCGCTGTCTCCAACACCAACTCAGCGAAATTGAACTCTCCGTGAAGATGCGGAGTACCCGCGGTCAGACGGAAAGACCCCGTGCACCTTTACTACAGCTTTGCAGTGGTGCTAGGGATCTCATGTGTAGGATAGGTGGGAGGCTATGAAGCCCGGGCGCCAGCCCGGGTGGAGCCATCCTTGAAATACCACCCTTGAGATCTCTGGCATCTAACCGCGGCCCGTGACCCGGGTCCGGGACCCTGCATGGCGGGTAGTTTGACTGGGGCGGTCGCCTCCC
>NZ_JAFFID010000072.1 GCF_017355955.1 Sabulibacter ruber
TGGTGGAGGTCGCGACCGCGTCGGGCCGCATCGCCTATGGCCCCGTGGCTCCGGAGGACGTGTCCACCCTGTTCGAGACCGGCTTCCCGACGAGTTGCGATCACCCGCTCTGCCTCGGTCCCACCGAGGAGATCCCCTACCTCAGGAACCAGGAGCGGCTGACCTTCGCCCGCTGCGGCGTGATCGACCCGCTGTCCGTCGCCGACTACCGGTCGCACAGCGGCTTCCGCGGGCTGGAGCGCGCGCTGTCCTTGACGCCGGCGGAGATTGTCGCGGAAGTTCTGGAATCGGGCCTGCGCGGGCGCGGCGGC
>NZ_JAFFID010000073.1 GCF_017355955.1 Sabulibacter ruber
CTTCCGATGCGACCCGGATCATGGCGGGCAACTGGCTGTCTCTGTGGCAGGAGAAGACCGGCCGGGCCGAACCGGCGGATCTCGACCTCGTGGCCGCCGTACAGATCGGCATCGCGACCGAACATTTGCACCCCCGCTTCGTGGAGCACGCGACCGGCGTTCCCTGCATGGCCGCCGACCGGACCTACGTCCATCCCCGGCATGACTGGATCGTCGCGCACCCGGACTTCCTGACCTGGGACGCGCCGCTCTGGGACGGCTCGGCCCATCGCGGGGCGCCCGACACGGTGGTGGAGGCGAAGTTCACCGGG
>NZ_JAFFID010000074.1 GCF_017355955.1 Sabulibacter ruber
GCTGGTTGGCGGCCGTCAGGGCTTCGATGTTGCGGCGCTGGCTGGCGACGATCGATTCCACATCCACGCCCGGAGCCTTGAAGTCGCCCAGCAGCTTGGTGAAATCCATGTTGTCCAGGAAGGGGTTACCGGTGGGATTGGCCATCTTTTCGTCCCCGCGTGGAGTGTATGTTGCGATGCAGCATGCCTGAAAGGCGACTATGCTGATTGCTGAAATTATAGTCAATGCGTTTGTGCAACGCAACAAGGCAAACGCATCGGGAACATTCAACCCTGAATCCGTTCAGACGTTCCCGCCCTCGCCCGTCCGT
>NZ_JAFFID010000075.1 GCF_017355955.1 Sabulibacter ruber
GTGGATGTAGAGGCAGTCGGCCGGGTCGGGAAGCGCCCCCAGCCTGGAGACGAGCGGAGGCGGCGCGCCGAGCCGGCCCGGATGCAGCACGGCATAGCCGATGACGGCACCCCCCCGTTCGGCGACGCGGCAGCCCAGGGGGAACAGCGCCATGCGCTCTTCATAGACCTCGCGCCCCTCCGGATAGTCGAGGTGGACGATGTCCGCGACGCGCAGCACGCGGTCGATATCGGCCGCTTCCATCGCCCGCCACCGGGCGCCCGCCGGGGCCGGATCGGCAATCATCGGAATCTCCCTCGTGCTTCCACT
>NZ_JAFFID010000076.1 GCF_017355955.1 Sabulibacter ruber
GCGACGACGTTTGGGTGGTCGCCCCGGACACCGAACAGTCGGCGGCGAGCCATTCGCTGACGATCCACCGTCCCTTGCGGCTGCGCCAGCACGAGGAGAAGCGCTTCACGGTGGACGGAACGCCCACCGACTGCGTGCTGCTGGCCATCAACCACGTGATGAAGGACGCGCGGCCGACGCTGGTGCTGTCCGGTGTCAACCAGGGCTCCAACATCGGCGAGGACGTGACCTATTCGGGCACCATCGCCGCGGCCATGGAGGCGACGCTTCTGGGCGTTCCCGCCATCGCGCTGAGCCAGCACTACGAG
>NZ_JAFFID010000077.1 GCF_017355955.1 Sabulibacter ruber
GCACCACGCATGGCGCGTGCACCACGAGGACTTGAAGGACCTGCCCTTCCCGATGCTGGCCGACATCAAGCGCGAGCTGTATCTCAGCCTGCTGGTGGACCGCGGCACCGGCCGGATCACCGTCGTCGCCTCGACCGAGGGCGGCATGGAGATCGAGGAGGTCGCCCACAACACGCCGGAGAAGATCGTCAAGGTCTCCATCGACCCGGTCACCGGCATCCAGGGCTACCACACCCGCAAGATCGCCTTCGCCCTCGGGCTGGAAGGCAAGCAGGTCGGTGCGGCCTCGAAGTTCCTGACGGCCATGT
>NZ_JAFFID010000078.1 GCF_017355955.1 Sabulibacter ruber
GCCGACATCTGCACGCCGATCAGGAAGCTGCGCGCCACGAGCTGGCCGATGGCGTTCGCCATGTCGTCCACCGGCAGCGGCGCGCCGGGCACGAACATCGCGTAGCTGTCCACCACCGCCAGGATCAGCAGGTGGTGCATGTTCGTGATGAAGATCAGCAGCAGCCCGAGCCAGCCCATCAGCGCGCCCAGCAGAGTCCCCTGGCTCGCCAGCGCCGGGTTGAAGACCTGGGCGTTGGCGAGGCCGGCCTGCACGCCGATCACCGCACCCGCCACCTCCAGCGCGCTCATCAGCAGCCGGGCCACCGT
>NZ_JAFFID010000079.1 GCF_017355955.1 Sabulibacter ruber
GTACCCATGCCGTCCGGGTCGGCCTCGACGGGCGCCTGCACCCGCAGGGGATAGCAGGCCACGTCTGCGATCAGGTCGAGATGCCCGGTGTTGGCGGACAGGATGGTCGGAACGCCGCAGGCCAGGGCCTCCATGGTTGCGGCGCTCCGCCGACACGGCATATGCCATGAGCAGAGCTACGCCTTGTTTCATATAACCCTAGCATGACACCCGCACCCTGATCGCCCTTGATTTGTATCAAATACCGACTTTTTCTTTTCATGGTGGAAGGGAAACCTCACACCCCTCCACCTCACCCTCAAAGTTT
>NZ_JAFFID010000007.1 GCF_017355955.1 Sabulibacter ruber
GAGAGTAGGTCGCCGCCAACCCCCTTACAAGGACCCCGCCCTGGAAACAGCCGCGGGGTTCTTCCGTTTCCGGGAACAGGGGGGAGGGGGGAATTGGAATGGTTCTATCTCGATAGTGTCAAACACTATTACACCAGTATTATCTGGCCTTCCTTTATCAATACTAGAATCATGCTAGGTGAATCACTACCAATCTGTTTGAACTAGTATATTGTACCCTTCTTACTTGTCCGAATATCCCATTCTTCGATTTTGTATACCGGACAGTATAATAAAATGAGTAGAACTGAAATTCTATCATTCATTCCTTTTTATCTGTTGATTGTAAATTGACAACTATATAGCATCATATTGTTGTATAAGCAGATTAAATACAGATCATTTACTCAAAAGAAGGTTTATGCTCACCGGACGCGTTAATGCCCCAGAGATTAATACCCGACATGGATGGCTTAATACTAATCGATCCTATTCACTAAAAGACTTTAGAGGTAAAATCGTACTGCTTGACTTTTGGACCTTTGGCTGTATCAATTGTCAACATATTCTACCAGACCTAAAGCGTCTAGAGAAAGAGTACGCCAACGAGTTAGTAGTAATAGGTGTTCACTCGGCAAAGTTTGATGCCGAGAAGCAACAGAATGCCATCCGGCAAGCCATCTTGAAGTTTGGGATAGAGCACCCTGTGGTAAATGATGCTGACTTTGAGGTCTGGAAACAATATGCTGTTAATGCCTGGCCTACGGTGGTTCTCATTGATCCTTACGGCAAAGTCATAGGTCAGAAGCCCGGTGAAGGAATCTATGACATCATAAAACCTCACATAGATGAACTCATTGATACATTTAAAGGACAGTTGAACCTGAGCCCCATTCCCTTTAGGGGTGAGACTCTGGAAACAACTGAATTGAGGTTTCCTTCCAAGCTTATTGCTGATAATAAAGGTTTGTTGTACCTCTCTGACAGTGGAAACAACAGAATACTAAAGCTGAATGCCACTGGCCAAGTACTGGAGGTAATAGGCAGCGGTTCAATTGGTTTCACGGATGGTCCTGCTTTAGAGGCAACATTCAATGAACCACATGGTTTGGCCCTGTATGGATCTTACCTATACGTTGCCGATGCCAAAAACAATGCTATCCGTAAAGTGAACCTTCAAACCGAACAGGTAAGTACTATCGCAGGTACTGGTGAGCTAAGCTACTATTTCTTTCATGAGGAGATAGGTGTGCCTGTTAATCCTAACAGTCCTTGGGATTTAGTTATAGAGGGCAACACACTCTACATTGCCAGCGCAGGCAACCACCAGATTCTCCGCATGGATTTGACAACTGAGAAAGTATATCGGTTTGCAGGTACTGGCCGCGAGGCTCTGGCAGACGGTTCCCTACATGAAGCCGCTTTCAACCAACCCAGTGGACTTGCATTACAAAATGGAATCCTCTACGTGGCTGATCCCGAAGCCAGCGCTATCAGAGCTGTAAATCTAAACCAGGGATCGGTGTCTACGCTCATTGGGCAAGGGCTTTTTGATTTCGGTGACGAAGATGGCGACTTTTATGACGCATTGCTGCAGCACTGCATGGGCATTACTGCTCATGGTGGTGACCTCTATGTCGCGGATACCTACAACGGCAAAATCAAGATAATGAATCTGGCTAGTGAGCGCATCAAGACCGTGGTAGCTGGCTTGGATGAACCGAATGATGTACTCTTCCATGAAGGCCATTTATGGATCACGAACACCAATAAGCACGAGCTCTGGAAAGTAAATCTGCAGACCGGGGAGCGGGAGATAGTTGCTGTTCGGTTTTAATCTATGCCCTTGTCTGAGAACATAGGTTAATAGACTCTCTTGAAAAATCAGGTTTCCCCGCTGCTTTTACATCACCAGACTAATAGGCTGTTGTACTTGGGCTTTTACGCCTTGGGCTTGCTGCAGGTGGCGCTGTTGGTGCAATACCAGAAACTCAAGAGCTTCGCCTAACCGCATCTTAAGCAAACGGAAGAATTCCACCGGAATAGCCTTCTTATTGAGGTCTGCCTTGGCCGCGGTTGCAAGAAGCTGAAGGAGCTTGTCTTGATGCTGCAGGAACTCGTCTATCACCCCCTCGGTTAGGTGGCTGTTATGCGGGTTCATGTGCTTGAGTGTTTTGTGCTTCTTGGTGCCATTGGGGTTTACTACCTCCAAAGATTTTTTCCCTATCCAGGAGTAACGCACTTCTTGAGGTGTGAGCGGAGTAGCTGTGGCAGAGAGGGCTATCTCCACGTGCGGCAGATAGAAGCGGCTGTAGCGGTTCAGGTGTTCCAGGCACTCCAGAATGCTCCAGCCAGTGGCATGAGGCTTGAAATTGAGAGCCGAACTGTCCAAAAGTAGGAACTCAGTGCGGACGGTACTTTTCTGGGCTTGGGCCAGTTGCTGAAGTTGGTTGAGGAAAGTGGTTGAGTTCATGGCGGTTATATTTTTTTATCAAAGGTATAGGCCTGGCGAATGCCGTTCCTTGATTGAAATCAAGATTTACATGATGCGGCTCAATGTTTCCGGAGTCATGCGCAAGTAAGAGGCAATGTACTTCTTAGGCACCAACTGGAAGATATGTGGGCTCCGGCGCAGCAGTCGTTCCAGGCGCTGGGCTGGGTCAGGAAGCTGCAGATCCACTTCCCGTTCAATCTTACCCACCAAGGCTTTCTCCAGTTCCATCCGCCAGAACTTCCCGAATACCGGCCGTTTTTCCTGAATCTGGTCGAAATCAGGTTTGGTGATGGCCACCAGTTCACTTCTGCGCAGAGCCTGAATGCAGTACTGGGACGGCGTCTGCGTCACCAATGACGGAAAAGCGGTAATCAACGTATTGGGGTAAGCAAAGCCTACGCAGATTTCCTCGTGCGCGGAAGGAAGATACAGCCTTAACGCGCCGCTTTCCACAAAATAAAGATGCTGTTCTGTCTGCCCTTCCCTGATGAGGAAATCGCCCCTGTTCACGGTAAAACGTTTCTTCCAGAGCGGTAAAAAGGCCTCTACATCGTCATCAGAAAAGAGAGGAACTTGTTTCAGCAGAGAGGCCAGCATAGAGGGTATGATTTTGAGTTCTTTTTCTGAAAGGAGGCGTAAAACAATTTCAGAACTAATGTTAGCTTTTTTAGCGTTTCTGAGAGGAGAAGATACCTAAATTCTCTTTCTTTCCCGTAATTTTAAAGGCTAATCGCTCCTGAACGGGAGGCGTAGCGTAAGAAAAGAGAAAGTCCAGTAAACGGAGTGTGGATCTTTGTTTTAGAAGGTGAAGTGAAGATATGTCAATACTATTCAATGATTTTGCGAGTTGGGAGCAGCATTGTAAAGCAACGGGTGAACCGTTGTACCAACCGGTGCTGGCCTACGAGATAGAGCAGAAAGGCCGTACTGAAGAGGAAATCTGGGCCGGACTGCAGCGGGCGTATGATGTCATGCGCGATGCCGTAAAGACCGGACTAACCCAGGACATGACTTCGCGCTCGGGTATGGTCAATAACGGCGCTAAGAAAGTGGCTGCCGCACCCGTAACGGTGTTGTCCAAAGAGTTTCAGCAGCTCATCAGCCGGGCATTGGGAGCCAAGGAAGTGAACTCCTGCATGGGCCGGGTGGTAGCTGCGCCTACCGCCGGAGCTTCGGGCATCTTGCCGGGTATTTTAACCACTATCCAAGAGCTGCACGGGCTGGATGACCGCAAGATCCACGAAGGGTTATTGGTAGCCGCCGGTATCGCCTTGATCATAGAAACCAATGCTTCGTTAGCCGGAGCTGTGGGTGGTTGCCAGGCCGAAACAGGCAGCGCGGCCGCTATGGGGGCCGGGGCCATTGTGTATTGCCTGGGTGGCACCGTGGAGCAGGCGTTTGCGGCCGTGGCCATCACCATTCAGTGCATGCTGGGCTTGATCTGTGATCCGGTGGCCGGCCTGGTGGAGGTGCCTTGTATTGTGCGGAACGCCAGCGCAGCGGCTATTGCGTTCTCTAGCGCTCAGATTGCCATTGCCGGGGTGAACCCCGTAATTCCGGTAGACCAGTGTGTGATGGCTTTGGGCGAGGTAGGCCAGAGCATGGAAACCAAGTACAAGGAAACTGCTTTAGGAGGCTTGGCCAATACACCTAAAGGCCGCGAGATTGAAAACATGGTCTTGGTGCAGGATGTAGAGATTCTGCCCGATGAGGACACTGTGTAAAGACTAAATGGTTCTTAAAAGCAGCACTCCCGTTTTAAGGCTGATTTACTCAAATCAACCCTAAAACGGGAGTGCTGCTTTACAGGCTTCTAGTTAACCGTTACAATATTCAGGAACTGTTCGTTCTCGTCCCAGCTAAGGCGGATAGGGCTGGTTTTATCCTGCGTAATTACTTCTACTTTCTCAATTCTTTTGATATCGGCCAGGAAACGGTTCTGGTCCACGGGTTGCTTGTTCAGTAAAACACGCAGTTGCCGGTGGTCTGAAGGGACCTTGAAATAGTCCAGCACATCATTTAGCTTAAGCAGGGTTTTCCTGTTCTTCAGTTCAATGGCCCAAACACCGTATCGGGCTTTAGCCCCCAGGGGAGCCAAGATAGCAGAGTCTCTGTAGGCTTGAACCACCTTTATTTCTTTGGGGTCTACCACTAAAGAGGCGTAATCTGTTTCATGAGCTCCTAGCAGCAGCAAAGGGCCGGTGTTAGAGACGGTGGCCAGGCCCGTGCGCGTAATGGGTCGTCTGTTCTCTAAAGAAGGCAATAGACTACCCGGTTGGGATTGTGCCCAGCCAGTGGAGGCAAAGAGCATCCCTAAGAGGCTTATCACTAATGCTTTTCTCATAGAAATAAAGCTACGCTTTTCGGGAGAGATTTGCACAGCTTTTCGTGCAGAATTAATAGTCTGGGATATCGCGTACGCTGTTGCGGGTGAGCAGCAGACCGGTCATCATAAGCAGGGCAGAAAGGATCACCACAAAGAAGAGCACGCTTTCGTTCATGCCTTCAATGGAATACTGCGGGGGAATGCTGTAGAAGAGCAGAATGGTGATCAGGCCTCGCGGAGCAATGAACAACTCTGGAATGAGCGGCACCTTGGCTATCACTTGCAGGTAAGCGTACCGCACCAGCAGGATGATACTGAAAATGGTAAAGCCCAGTACCCATACATCTAGCTGGAAAAGCTCCTGCAGGTTGATGGAAAACCCGAAGAGCAGGAAAAAGAACGTCCTGATCACAAAGGCACTCTCCCCGTTGATCTGCTTCAGCATCACAATCTCAGACTTCAAAGATTCCAGGCTGATGTATTTGGCCAGTCTGTTCTTAATGAACAGATGGGCATTGTTCAGCATCAAGCCAAAACAGAGCACCATCAGCAGAGAAGAAAGGTGCAGCTTTTTACCAATGGAATACAGCAGAATAAGGATAGCAATGATCAGGAAGAACTTGATGTGCGTTTTGATCTTATCCACAAAGAACAGCAGCAGCAGACAGCAGACAACAGAGATCAGGAAAATGCTGACCAAATCAACCGCCAAACTCACAAAGGAGCCAATGCCTACATGCTCGTTCTGCACGGCAAAGTTAAAGGCCACAATGCCAATGATGTCTGAAAACGTGGCTTCATAGACAATGAATTCGCGTTTTTCAGGGGTGAGGTTGGAGACACTGGGAATAGCAATGGCGCTGCTGATAACCGCCAGCGGAATAGCATTGATAATGGCTATGTGGTAAGGCACTTTGAGCCAGAAAGCCACAAACCAGGCTATAAGCGCGGCTGTAATAAGAAGCGTGGCCGTGGCGGTAAGCAGGGTTTTCTTGATAAGGGGCAGCTTCTCTCTGGTTAGCTCCAGGTCCAGGGCGCCCTCCAGCACAATCAGGATCAACCCGATGATCCCGAACAGCTCCAGCACGCTTCTGATACCCGGTAACGTAACATGAAAGTAAGTAGCCGCTACCTTTAACAGAATACCGGTGGTAAGCAGGAAAATAACCGATGGAATCTTGGAGCGTTTCGCGCCCAGATCAAACACATAAGAGAGAACAATTAGGCTGCTGAGAATGATAAGAAGGGTATAGGCATCTAATATCATTGGCGATGGGGTAAGTTGCACAATGCCTATGAAAGCTTATATGCCAGGCTGTTTTACGCCTGTTTTAAGGAAAATAGGCTGCTTTCAATAGGGGTAAACAGCCACAAGCCGGTCTCTTTACCATCACTAAGATACGCAAGCATCCTTACCAACCCGCATGAAATTGCAAAAGATCCTGCCTCTGGCCCTGTTGACTGTACTCTGTTCTGCCTTTCTCAGTAGCTGCAAAACCGCTGAAATGTACCAGAGCGAAGCACTGCTTCAGCCCAGCAAAGAACTGCCGGTAACCGGCCGCAAAACCATCAGCCTGAAGAAAGATTTCAAGATCGGGAGCTTTGCCGTGACCGATGTTCACCGCGGCGGGGTAAAGACAAAAGGTGCTTCGGTGGGGCCCTTCTCATCTCAGAAGGTAAGCCAGCGCTTTGAGTTTGCCTTGCAGGACAGTACCGGTGGTTCTACGTACGTCAGCTGCGAGGCAGGCTTAGATTCCAAGGAAATAAAGCTGGGGAAGATCTTCTCCGTAGGTGTGGGGGGCGATGACCGGGAAGTGTTCGTGAGCACCATCCATTTGGCCGGAGGCACTCCCTGGAAACTGATTACCAAAGACCCCGGCGCAGACCTCAGCTTCAGCAGTTTCCTGGGGATCCTGCAGAGCGATGACCGGGAAATCCATATTGAGCCGGTGTATAACTTCAAGAATCCTAACCGGGTAGGTTCCTCCACTATCTTGGGCTATGAGTTCAGGTCTGGGAAGGAAGTGTTGGGAGCGGTACAGGTGTTGAACAAAGGCAAAGTGTGGGTTAGAAAAGACCTGAGCTTTGAGCAGCAACGGCTGTTAAGCGCTGCTTCGGCGTCCTTGCTACTGTACCAGAAGCTGGAAAGAACCAACCCCGCCGAGCCGCAGAACGCCAAAGTAAAAGTACCCATCTCGCTTAGAAATTAATTGTTCCTAGACCTTTGCCCTTAACCCTTTCATGACCATGATCCGCTTTAAAACCCTTTTGTTTTCTGCTGTTGCCTCTGCCCTTTTCAGTGTTAACGGTTGCTCTGTGCCCGATATGCGGGTAAGTGAGGGCATGTCTCAGGATGCCACTGCTATGCCCGTACAAGGCCGTTCTGCTTTCAGGCTTTCTTTGGGAAAAGAGAAAGGATTCGGGTTTGGGACTTACAAGTTAGAGGACATCCAGCGGGGCTGGACCCGGCGCGCCGATTACGGCGAGGGCAGTGTTTTTCAGGTATCAGATGCCTACCAGAAATACAGCTTTGGCGTGACCGATACCACGCAACAGAAAACCTGGTTGGTGCAAGCCGCTGCCATGCTCAACACCACAACTGCCCAGGCCTCCGGTTGGTCTGTGAACCTTGACAAGCAACGCGAGTTCCTGCAGGTGGCTTTCCGGTCACCGGAGAGCGGGGAGTGGCGCATGACCCTGGCAGATCCGGGCAATTACATGGAGCGGAAAAACTTCATTGGGAAAATCAGCAATGGGACCAACGAAATTGAGGTGTTCCCGCTATACAAATGGGAAGGCAAATCTTTGCCCTCGGGTACCGCGCTAGGGTATGAATTTTCCCGCGAGGGCCATGTCTTGGCTACGGTGCAAACTGTGAACAGCGGAAAGGTATGGATGAAGAACACGCTTTCGCCAGACATGAAAATGGTACTGGCCAGCGCCTGCGGCTCGCTGCTTTTGTACAACAAACTAGACCCGGAAAATCAATAGCAGGCATCAGGAACCAAACTGAACTACAACAAGTTACCGCCACAGCTACTCTGCCCAGAGAAGCTGTGGTTTTTTCTTTATATTTTGCTTTCAAGTGAGCATAACTTACAGGAAATCTGCCACCTTTGTCGTTAATCAGTTATCAGTTTTTTAGCCAGGAGACACGCCCGTGTTTCCGTTTTATATGAGAGATTTTTTCTGGTGGTGCGCAGGCGCCGATGATGATATTTTAAGACAATGCTCCAAGTCTGAGCACATCAAGTTTGGGGGGATTGGGGCCACCGTTCTGTTCACCGGAGTGCTGGCCGCTTTGTCTGGCGGGTACGCGCTGTACACCGTTTTTGACTCTGTGGTGGCTGCGGTGGCTTTTGGATTGCTATGGGGCGCCGTGATCTTCAACCTGGACCGGTTCATTGTTTCTACCATCCGGAAGGAGGGCAGATTTGGCAAGGAGTTCCTGATGGTGCTCCCTCGGTTGGTACTGGCCCTGGTGCTGGCCCTAGTGATTTCCAAGCCTCTGGAGCTGCGTATTTTCCAGAAGGAGATAGACAGCGTGCTGGAGGAGAAAAAAGCGCAGTTGGCCATTGAACACCAGAAACTGGTAAACCAGCAATTTACCGAGACTGATTCGGTGCGCAAGGACATTGACCACATCAAGGCCGAGATTGCCACCAAATCTGCCCAGCGCGACACGCTCTACGCCCAGATGAGCGCCGAGAGCGATGGAACCGGTGGTACCAAAAAGATTGGCCGCGGTCCCATTTTCATGGAGAAAAAGGCTCAGTACGATAAGATTGAAGCCGAACTGAAGCTCCTGCAAGAGCAAAACAGCCTGCTCATTGCCGAGCGCCAGAAACGCATAGACACGCTTACCGCTCAACGCGACAAAACCATTGCCCAGGGCAAAGCCCGCTTTGAAGAGTACGGCGGCCTGATGGCTCGTCTGGAAGCATTGGACAAGCTGCCCTGGTTGCCCAGCTTTTTCATCACCTTGCTGTTCATCTGCCTTGAAACGGCCCCAATATTTACCAAGCTCATCTCCAAACGCGGTCCGTACGATGACCTGCTCCGCGATGTAGAAAGCACCACTGAGCTGGATAGCCTGGAGAAACTGGAGCAGCGCCGCCGCGAGTACGATACCCGCAAAGTCATTGATGAGGCCGGCAAAGAAGCCCGCATGGAACACTACAGCTATAACCGCCGCGAAACCATCAAAGTGGATTCTGACACCGATCTGGAGCTAGCCCGTACCAACGCGCATGCCCGCCTGAAAACCGGCAAAGAGAAGATTCGTCGCGAAACGGATAGCTACATGGAGAATTACTAAGAGTCTTTTTGTTGGCTCTTATGGAAAGCCGAAGCCGCTGATTGTGGTTTCGGCTTTTTTGTTTCAGTTGTTTTGGGGCTGGTTTTTAGGAGTCAGCTCCAAAATGCTTTACGTTTTGAAGGAGTTTTGCTGATGCTAGCGTGACTTCCGCTTGCCTATGGATTTATGAACGGCTATTTGCATAGTTGGCGGTATGCGCTCACGGCCGCAGGGCCCCGTCTTCCGCGCTCGCGCTGTACCAGCTTCCTTTGCTCCCTGGCGGTCGCAATGCCTGGCGGCACCGGAACCTGCTAAGGCGCTCGCCCGAAAGACTGGAATAGGGGAAAGAGTCATAAGCAGTAATGATGGAATTCGTGTGATGATGGAACCGTACAGACAAGGCACTGCCTTTTCTCCCGCACGGATTGCCTTACCTTACTATGGTTCAAGTCTGTGACTTGGACCTACCATGATGGCAGTTTGCAACTGCCGTGAGGCGCTAGCCTCAAAGACACGGTTGCTGATCCGCTGGCGCGAGCGTCCCGCTCGTGCCTTACTTGCACCCAATCTGTTTCAAGCCTAGAATCTTGAAATCAGCCCGGAAACGGGTTATTCGCGGCTGATCAGTTCTGGGTGGTTGGTCATAACCCCATCGGCGCCAAGGTCAAAGAGGCTTTGGATGTTCTGGGGCTTGTCTTCGGTCCAGATGAAGGTCTTGAAACCCTGGCCGTGTAGTTTTTTAATAAGGGCTTTGGAGGCGAAGTACCGGTGGATGTTGATGGCGGTGGCTTCTGAGTAGCGGTCTAAATTCCCGAATTTCAGCTCATGGTCAATGTAGATGGGAAGAAACGGGATCTTGCCCACCATGAGTTTATGGGTAGGAATAACAAAATCTGCTTGCCAGATGCGCTCCAGAACAGGGTCATAAAAGGATTGCAGCACACACCAGTCCTGCGCCCGGTTCTCTCTGATGACTTTGATGGTGTTCTCCTCCAGGCCTTGGTAATACTCTTCCTCGCCTTTTTTGAGTTCTATCAGCAGTTTCTTTTTGCCTTTGACGGTGCGCAGCACCTGCGCGAGGGTGGGAATGCGGACATCGGTGAAAGAGGAGTCAAACTTGATGCCGGCGTCCAGCTTCTTGAGTTCTGCCAAAGTAAGATCGGCAACCCGACCGGTCCCGTTGGTGGTGCGGTCTACGGTAGGGTCGTGGATCACTACTACCTGGCCGTCTTTACTTTGGTGAACGTCAATCTCTATGAAATCAGCGGAAGTTTCCAGGGCCTTTTTGATGGCCGGTAACGTGTTCTCCGGAGCAATACCAGAGGCACCCCGGTGGGCAATCACGCTTACCTTGCGGGCCTGCTTCTTCAGGACAATCCCTTTCTCCGGGGTATCAGAGCTGCCGCAGGCCGTAATGCAAAGCAACAGCAAAGGCAAGAAGAGTTGCCTTACTTTCAGATAAACCCAATTGGTGCCCGATGGTCTTCCGCTCATAGATACGCTGACCTTTCTACAGGATTCAGCGTTGAAAGATAATACTTTTTCTAATTCGCCCAACGGGCTAACAGGGCTTCTGTGGGCAAATCAGAACTTTCTATTTGGGAGGCAGAATGTCTACCTGGCGGGTGATACTTTCCTCCAGGGAGATAAAGGTCTCGGTGCGCTCTACGCCCCCTATGGTCTGAATTTTCTCGTTCAGAACTTCGCGCAGGTGTAGGGTGTCACGGCAAATAATTTTGGCGAACATGCTCCACTGCCCGGTGGTGTAGTGCATTTCCACAATCTCGGGCACTTGCCGCATTTCTGCCACAGCAGTCTGGTACGCTGAGCCTTTTTCCAGGTAGATACCAATAAAGGCGCAGATGTCATAACCTACAGCATTGGGATTGATAAAGAGGTGAGATCCTTTGATCACCCCCAAATCCTCCAATTTCTTCATGCGCACGTGTACGGTACCCCCAGAAACTTGTAATTCTTTCGCTATATCTGTGTAGGCTCTGGTAGCATCTAACATTAGCATGGAAAGAATTCTTCTATCAAGATTATCAATCTCTGGAACTTGGGCCATTTTATAGGTCTGTTTTTAACAATTCAACAAAGAAATTTATATCTTATTACAGATGTGCTAAGATACGAAAAAAATATTTACAGAATTATCAATTTACTTGATAAAGCGTTATGTTTGTTTTAACAAAACTAATAAAAAATTATTATAATTATAAAAATTTCTATGCCAACCGACTTAATTGAAGACGCAAAGGTAAGTTTAGAAGCTACTTTAGCCCAATTAAAGGGGCCTTCTACCGTAGACGTGCTCAAAGTGCAGCAAGCCATCATCAGGGCCGTGCACCAATTCATGTTTGAGCGTGGGCTGGTACAGGTAATGCCTTTGATGCTTTCTCCCATTACAGATCCTTTGAACCATGGCGTGGTAGATGCCGCTATCACGTACGCCGGTAGTCGCTGGAGTTTGACCAAGTCCATGATTTTCCATAAACAACTGGCCTTGCTGAACCCAGAACTGGAGGCTTTGTACATAGTGTCACCTAACGTTCGTTTAGAGTTTGCCGACCGTGCATTTACGGGCCGTCACATGTTTGAGTTTACGCAGGTAGATTTTGAGTTCCGCGATAAAGACGGTCCTTTTGTGCGGGCGTTCATGGAAGACCTGGTGCGCTTTGTCTTCTCTGCAGTAACAAGGGATCTGCCGGAGATAGTGGACAGATACCGCCCAGACGGCCTGCCGGAGATAGGGCAACTGGAGATTCACCGGACCGAGGAACTGGAGGCCCAGTACGGCGCAGACTATGAGCACCTCAAATCACAGGAAGCCGTAAAACCATTTTGGCTCCTGAACCACCGGCGCGAGTTCTATGACAAGGAAGACCCCGCCAAGCCCGGAACCTACCTCAACTATGACCTGATCTGGCCCGAGGGCTTTGGCGAAGGACTGTCTGGCGCAGAGCGCGAAAATGAGTACCACCAGATCCTGAAGCGCATGGACGAGACCGGTTCTGACAAAGAGGCCTTCAAATACTACCTGCAAGTAGCCAAAGAGTATGGGTTGCCTTACTCGGCCGGGGCGGGTTTTGGGGTAGAGCGCATGGCCCGGTTCATCTGCCGTATCAAAGACATCAATGAGGTAACTCCGTTCTCCCGCCGCCCGGGTACCCCGGCACTTTTCTAACAAAAACAGGTATTCTTTAAAAAAAAGAAGCGTTTTGGACCTGTTTTCTGAAAAACAGATTCAAAACGCTTTTCATTTAACCATATACTCCCCGATATTGGGGAGCCAATTCTTTTAAGTGGCATAATGGTAACCAGGTGCTGAGACAGAGATAGTTTGCTCAGGGCCGTAACCTTATCTTACATGAATACGCACAAGCATTTCATCATTGATTTTGATAGTACCTTCACCAAGGTAGAGGCCCTGGATGAGCTTTGCGCCATCTGCATTCCCGACCCGGCTCGCAGACAGAAGGTGCTCACAGAGATACAGCGCATCACAGACCTGGGCATGGAAGGCGAGATTCCTTTAGTGGAGTCTCTGGACCAGCGTCTGGCCTTGTTGCAGGCTAACCGGGAGCACATTGACACGCTCATTGAACACCTGCGGGGGCAGATCTCTGAATCTTTCAAGCATAACAAGGCTTTCTTTGAGGCTTTTAAAGACGATATCTACATCATCTCCAACGGCTTCAAAGAGTTCATTGTGCCCATTGTTCAGGAGTTAGGCGTGAAACCCGAGCACGTGTTTGCCAACAGCTTCTTGTATGACGAGGCCGGCAACATCATAGGGTTTGACCGCAGCAACGTGCTTACCCAGAACCAGGGGAAAGCCAAGCAAATAAAAGCCCTGAGCCTGCCCGGCGAAGTCTACGTCATCGGGGATGGTTACACTGATTACGAGATCAAGGAAGCCGGCATCGCTGATAAATTCTACGCCTTCACTGAGAATGTGAGCCGCGACAAAGTAGTGGGCATGGCAGACCATGTTACTCCTACGCTAGACGAGTTCCTGTATGTGAACAAACTGCCCAGTGCCCTTTCTTACCCTAAGAACCGCATCAAAGTGCTGGTGCTGGAGGGTATCCATGAGCGGGCGGTGAACATGTTCCGGCAGGAAGGATACCAGGTAGAAGTAGTAGCCGGTGCCTTGGAGGAAGAAGAGCTTTGCGCCCGTCTGCACGATGTTTCTATTCTCTGCATCCGGTCTAAAACCCAGGTGACCGCCAAAGCCCTGGAGCATGCGCCACGCCTGATGGCGGTGGGCGCCTTCTGCATCGGTACAAACCAGATAGACCTGAAAACCTGCACAGAGCGCGGCATCATTGTATTCAATGCGCCGTACAGCAATACCCGCAGCGTGGTGGAGATGGCCATTGGCGAGATCATCATGCTTTCCCGCGGATTGGTGCAGAAAAGCAACCGCCTGCACGAGGGCGAGTGGGATAAATCGGCCAAAGGCTCCAATGAGATCAGAGGCAAAAAGCTGGGCATCATTGGGTACGGCAACATAGGCTCTCAATTGTCTGTCCTGGCCGAGAGCCTGGGCATGGAAGTGTACTTCTATGACGTGGTAGACAAACTGGCCCTGGGTAATGCTAAAGTATGCCACTCCCTGAATGAATTGTTAGCCTTAGCCGATATTGTTACCCTGCACGTAGACGGCCGCCCTGATAACAAGAACCTGATCGGGCCTAAGGAATTTGAGCTCATGAAGCCGGGTGTGCTGTTCCTGAACCTGGCCCGGGGCCACGTGGTGGATGTAGAAGCCTTAGCCGAGAACATCAAGAGCGGTAAGATCAGAGGCTGCGCGGTAGACGTTTTCCCTTATGAGCCTAAAAACAACCAGGAAACGTTTGAGTCGCCGCTGCGCGGATTGCCTAACACCTTGCTGAGTCCGCACGTGGGCGGTAGTACCGAGGAAGCCCAGGAGAACATAGCGCAGTACGTGCCGTCCAAGATGATTGACTACATCAACACCGGTGGTTCTTACAACAGCGTGAACTTCCCTAACCTGCAGTTGCCGGCTCTGCGTAATGCGCACCGCCTTATCCACATCCACCGGAACGTGCCTGGTATCCTGGCCAAAATCAACAACGTGCTGGCCGAAAACCAGATCAACATTCTGGGCCAGTACCTGAAAACGAACGAAACCATTGGTTACGTGATCACCGATGTGGACACCAGGTATGACCGCTCAGTGATCAAGCAACTGAAGCAGATCCCGGATACCATCAAGTCCCGGACGCTGTACTAGACCATGTAGCACGTATCAAGTATCATCATCGTGATACTTTTAAACCTGTTTTAGGCCTGTTTCCATGAAAACAGGTTTAAAACAGGTTCTTTTATTCAATCATTCACCAATTCACTCAATCACTCCTTAAAAAGATGGCTCCCGTTTATTTCACTCCCGGCCCGGCGCAACTGTACCCAACCGTGGCAAAGCATCTACAGAATGCGTTAGACAAACAGGTGTTTTCCCAATCGCACCGGAGCCAGGCGTTCAAAGATTTATATCGCCGGGCAGATGTGGCGCTGCGGGCCCTGTTCCAGCTACCCGATGATTATGCCATTTACTTTACCGGCTCGGCTACCGAGATCTGGGAACGAAGCCTCCAGAGTTTAACCGCCGCAAACACCTACCACCTGGTGAATGGCTCTTTCTCCAAAAAATACCTAGATCATGCCAAATGGCTGGGCCGGAACGCAAAGGTACTGCAAGTGCCGTTTGGGCAAGGTTTTTCGCTTGACCAGATTCAGGTACCAACTGGTACTGAGCTGCTGGCCGTTACCCAGAACGAAACCAGTTCTGGGGTGTGCGTGCCGGTAGAAGATATCCACACCCTGCGTGAGCGTTTTCCTGAGCCGTTGATCTCAGTGGACATTGTGTCTGGGGCACCGTATGCCGCGCTTGATTTCTCAAAGGTTGATATGGCCTTCTTCTCGGTGCAGAAAGGCTTTGGTTTGCCGGCCGGGCTGGGCGTGTGGCTGGTGAATGGCCGGAGCCGGGAGAAAGCAGCCGCCCTGGAAGGAAAGCAATATACCGGCGGGCACTACAGCATCCACTCTTTGCAAGACCAGTATCAGCAGTTCCAGACGCCGTGTACGCCTAACGTCTTGGATATTTATCTGCTCACCCATGTGGTGGAAGACATGCTGGAAAAAGGAGTTGATCAGATTAGAAAAGAGACTGAGACGAAGGCGCAACGGGTGTATTCGTTCTTAGAGGAAAGTGCCCGGTTTGCACCTTTTGTACAGGAAAAAGCCCATCGGTCTCCAACTGTCTTGGTAGCCGATGTGTTGGATAAGCCTGCGGCAGAGGTAATTGCCAAGTTAAAAGCGCAGGGACTAGTGGTTGGGTCTGGCTATGGTGCGCACAAAGACACCCAGATCAGGATAGCCAACTTTCCCGCTGTGTCTGAGGAAGATATGAATGATTTGCTGGCGCAATTAAAGCAGGTTTGACTTAGATAAAGTCAATTGGTTAATTTTAGTTATATTTTTTATTTGAATTTTTAAAATCAATTGTATAAAATTGGGCGTAAAATCTATTGTATATAACAAAACAACTAACGCCCTCATGAAACAGTATTTACTTACTCTTGTGCTTTGTGCTTTTGCTTTATCGTTTGCCCCAGTTGCAACTGCCGCTCCGGAAGTTGTAATGGCCAAAGAGGAACTTCCTTTCTTCAAGAAGAAGAAAAAGTACTCCAAGGCCAGATACAAGCAAATCAAGCGGAACAATGGAAGTTATACTAAAAAGTACAGCAGCAACCGTAAGAAGAAATCACTTTGGTAATCTTCTGCCTTCTGCAAAAGCCTGTATTTTGGGCTAAACCCTTTTAATACTTTGCTTTTAGAGCAACAAAAAAGCCTTCTGAATGCAGAAGGCTTTTTTGTTTTAGCTGTTTTTACGCTGTTTTCGCCACATCTCGTTGAAAGATTGCGGAGCGGCTACCAATGGTTCGCGGCGTTTGCTCCAGGTTTCTTTCTGTACATGGCCCAGCACAAAGTTCTTCACCGAGGCAGGCGCAAAGTTGAGTAACCGTCGGTTCTTCATGCCTTTCATCCAGAATTTGAACGCCAGCTTTTCATTCTTATCTACCAAGCCTTCCTCCACGCTTTGTTTGCGGTTAAGCAAAAGCAGGCTGTGCAGGTTGATCTTTACCGGGCACACGCTGGTACAGGCCCCGCACAGAGAACTGGCGTAGCTCAGGTGCTTGTGTTCTTCCATGCTCGCCAGGTGCGGTGTTATGACCGAGCCAATGGGGCCGCTGTACGTAGTCTCATAGGTATGGCCGCCAATGTTCTTGTACACGGGGCACACATTGAGGCACGCGCCGCATCTAATGCAGTTCAGGGCTTCGCGTTGCTCAGGCTGGGCCAGCAGGTTGGTGCGGCCGTTGTCCAGCAAGACCACGTACATTTCCTCAGGGCCGTCTTTCTCGGTGGGCTGTCTTGGGCCCGTCAGGATCGTGTTATAAATGGTCACGTTCTGGCCGGTGCCGCTGGTGCTCAGCAGAGGCCAGAACAGATCCAGGTCCAGCATAGACGGGATCAGCTTCTCAATGCCGGCAATGGCGATGTGCGTCTTAGGGAACGTGGTGGAGAGGCGGGCGTTCCCTTCGTTCTCCGTAACGGCAATACCGCCCACATCGGCAATCAGGAAATTGGCCCCGCTGATACCTACTTCGGCCTGGGTGTATTTCTCGCGCAGCAGGTTGCGGGCAGTGAGCACCAGTTGCTGCGCGTCATCGGTGAGCGGAATGTTCAGTTTCTGGTGAAACAGTTCTGAAATGTCCTTTTTAGACATATGCATGGCCGGGGTCACAATGTGGTAGGGCCGCTGATCGGCGAGCTGCACAATGTATTCGCCTA
Organism: Sabulibacter ruber; assembly: GCF_017355955.1. Lineage (GTDB taxonomy): Bacteria > Bacteroidota > Bacteroidia > Cytophagales > Hymenobacteraceae > Nibribacter > Nibribacter ruber_A. The sequence continues at coordinate 16,984 of NZ_JAFFID010000007.1, forward strand.
GGTCTGTCTCCACCGTTTCTATGCCGTTTTTCTCCAGGTAGTCGTTCAGGTGAATCTCCTCGGTGCTCATAGACTTGGACTTCACCACCGATTTGGCGCGTTTGCGTTTCATAATGGCGCCAATCTCGCGCAGGGCTTCCTCGGCGTTCTGCGCCCAGATCACTTTTCCGCCCCGTTTGGTGAAATTGTTCTCAAACTCCACCAGGTACTTGTCCAGGTTGTTGATGACCTGGGTTTTGAGAAAGGAGGCCCGTTCCCGCGCCAGTTCATGGTGCTGGTAGGCGGTCATTCCGTTCTGCACGGCGGCGTTGTACTTGCCTATGTTGAAGCGGATCTTCTGCCGATGGTCCAGGTCAAACGCCTTGATCTCTGAGTCTTGCAGAAATTGCTTTAGTTTTATGCTCAAGGTACTTATCCGAATATATGTAAAGGGGCTTGTGCCAAATCTACTGATTAAAAAGAGAATCTACTGATTCTTAAGATGTCTGCAAAATTAACGAACCATAAGCGCAAATAGACAAAAAGGCACACGCTAATCATAGATTGTTGCTGCCTGTAGCTGGGCCCGTTTTCTATTACAGATGTCTTTCTATTGGCAGATAACGTGAAGAAGGGGCATCAGATACATTTCGGGGTTGATTTTCTGTAAACAAGCCTAAAACGATGTCTTTAGCTGCCGGACTTCAGTTCAGTTAGAAAGGCACTGATGTCGCTGGTGTCTTCTCCGGTGCTTTTTGCTAGGTCCAGGGCTTCTTTAGCCGCTTTGGTTGCCTTTGCCTCTCTTCCCGCCTTGTGCTGGAGCCGTGCGTACAGGTACAGGTTCTCTGGGTTTCTATGCAAGGCCACGGCTCTTTTCATAAGTTGGGTGCCTATTTCCATCGCTTCTTTGTCTTTGGCAAAGGCATTGAGGTACATGCCCGTCTCGTACAATGTGCGCCAATCATCTCCTGCCAGTGTTTTACTGTATGCCAGCGTCTCCTGAGCGTACCTGCGCCAGTCCTTGCGTCCGGCGTAGAAGTATATCATGGCGAGGGCATTCAGCCGTTCAGCGTCTCTGAAATTGGAGGCAACGGCTTGCTGTACTTCTTGCAATAGGACCAGATCGTTCTCTGTACCCGCCATCTGGGCGGTTTGGGTGATGATTCTTTGGGCTTTGTGTTTTACCTCTTCTTTGAACAAAGGCAGAAATTGGCCTTGGTGCCGTAAAAAGTACTGTGTAGCCGAAGAACGGAAGCCCAGATACCTGGAAAAGATAAAATGCAGGTTTTCCTCTGATGCTAGTTGCGCCGGCGTTTGGGTGGCCAGGTATTGGGCCACAACCGTCTCTTCTGGGCTATCGGTTTGGTGAAACTGGGCCAGGGCATTGCTGTAGTGGAACAAAAAGGCGGCCGATCTTTCGCCGGTGTCATACCTTCTTTTCAGGGAAAAAAGCGCTTTGTCTGGATCAAAAGCATTTTGAGCATCTGCAATGAAGTCTGCCGCAGACTTGCCACCGCCGCTCTGGTGCAACAGTTCTCCGTCTTTGTCTAAATACACATAAGTGGGAAACCCCGTGATGCCGTATTTCTTTGCCAATGCCTCTCCCTCTGCCTGGTCTTCAAAATTGATTTTATAGCTCACAAACGTGGCGTTGTAGAAGCGGGCAACTTCTTCTGTGGGAAAAATCTCTTTCTCCATTTGCCGGCAATACCTGCAACCGGGCGCTGATACATATAAGAATACCGCTTTCTTTTCTTGCCGGGCTGTTTTAAGCGTATTTTCCCAAGAGGAGGGCAAAAACGCAATACCTGTTTTTCCCTGCGCTTTCACCTGCAAGAAACAGAAGAAGAGAACCGCCGCGCAGATCCCCGAAAAAGTTATTCTATGAACCTTGAACATGCTTGGCTGTGTAGAGGCTGCTTACTTATTACTATCTGTTCGCTGGCAGCTTAAGTGCTTAATGGGTGCAAACAGCTTGGTTTTGACCCTGATCAAGGTAGCAAAATAGAGCGCTGGAAACAAAAAAGGAGAGACCAGGGGCTCTCCTTTTTACATATGCGTTCTGGGTGCAACGTCTTTCTGACTCAGAACTCAGGATTGAAATAAGCTTCGCTTAACGCTTGTTGCTGTCTACTTTGATGCGCTCAGTGCGGTTGGCCAGATCCCAGGCGGTGTAGAACACCAGGCGGGTTACTTTCTCGGCAGACTGGAAGTTGATCTTGTCTACGTCATCGGTAGGCTGGTGGTAGTCATCATGCACCCCGTTAAAGTAAAACGCAATCGGAATACGGTGCTTGGCGAAGTTGTAGTGGTCTGAACGGTAGTAGAACCGGTTAGGATCATTGGGATCATTGAAGGTATAGTCCAGATCCAGGTTGGTGTAGGTCTTGTTCGCGTTCTCTGAAATGGCGTGCAACTCAGAAGAAAGCTTGTCTGACCCGATCACGTAGATGTAATCGGCTTTGCCTTCGTGCTGCTTGTCAGAACGGCCAATCATATCAATGTTCAGATCGGCCACAGTGTTCTCCAGCGGGAAGATAGGATGGTCTGTGTAGTACTCAGAACCCAACAGGCCTTTTTCTTCACCGGTTACCGCCAAAAACAGGATGCTGCGGCGCGGGCCGTGTCCGTTCTTTTTCGCTTGAGAGAAGGCCTGGGCCAGTTCCATTACCGCTACCGTACCAGAACCATCGTCGTTGGCGCCGTTGTACACCACGCCGTTCTTGATGCCTTCGTGGTCATAGTGCGCACTGATCACAATCAGTTGGTCTTTCAGGTCAGAGCCCTCCACGTAGCCTAATACGTTCTCGGTAGGCAATGGCTGGCGGTTACGGGCGGTTTTGATCTTTACGTTGGTCGCCACTTTGTAAGGAGAAGCCACTGCTTTTCCGGCTTTGGCCACTGAGGCACCGTAGTTAGCCAATTGCTCTGGCTTGGTGTTCAGCAACGCGGCGGCCATGCTTGGCGAGATGTAGATGTTAGCGGCACGAGGCTGGGTAGCAGTAGTGCCAAACCCGATGGACGGACGAGACAACATGCCGGCGTAGCGGCCAGTCAGTTGCTGGAACTCGGCATCGGTGGTGCCCATCACTACCAGCACGCTTTTCGCGCCTTTCTTGGTGGCAGCGGCGGCTTTGGTGCGGGCGTCTTGTGACCAGGTGCTCATTTTATCTGAGCCGCTGATGAGGTAGTTGCCGTCGGCTTTCTTAGGCTCACCGGCCAGTACTACCACGGCTTTGCCGGTCACGTCCAGGTTGGTGTAGTCTGAGTAGGCAGGCTCATCAATGCCGTAGCCGGCAAACACCACTTGCGCGGTTTCCTCGTTCTGGTACGGCGAAGCGCCCAGCACGTAGAAGTCTTTGCCCATGGTGAACCGCTTGGAGCCCACGGTCACGTAGCCTTCGCCCCAGCTGCTTTTCTCCAGGTCAAAAGCTTGGTAATACGGGTTGGAACCGGTTTTTACCGGACCCGGAACGCCGTTCGCCTTGAAGTGGTTGGCAATGTATTCAGCGGCCATTTTCTGGCCACGCTCACCGGTTTCGCGACCCTCCAGTGAGTCAGAGGCTAATACGCGCAGGTATTTCTCTAAATCGGCGGCCGTGATGGTGTTGGCGTACTGCGTAGGATTGGCGGCGGCTGGGGAAGCGGCCGAACTACTGCCCGCGGCAGCACCTCCCGCGTTGGAAGCAGAAGGAGTTTGAGACGATGAGCAAGCCGACAGGAAAGCGGCGGCCAGGCCCAACGTATACAAATGTTTTTTCATGAAACTTGTCTGTTGATCTGGAATAAGACCTTAATGGTACTCATTTTTTGCCGAACGAACAAACGATAGCCGTTTTCGCCCTGATTTTGTTAAAACAAGCTGAAAACGGCTGTCATTTTATTGCGCCTGGCGGTGGATGAGCACGGTGGCATACGCAGCCACGCCTTCTTTCTTGCCCACAAACCCCAGTTGCTCGGTAGTAGTGGCTTTGATAGAAACGTCATCCTCCGGAATGCCCATCACCTCGGCCAGGCAGGTTTTCATGGCCGGAATATGGGGGTTCACCTTGGGTTCCTGCAGGCATACGGTAGAATCAATGTTGCCCACCTCGTAGCCTTTCTCCCGGATCAAATTCATGACTTCGCGCAGCAGGATTTTGCTGTCAATGCCTTTGTACTTTGGGTCTTTGTCTGAGAAATGGTAGCCGATGTCGCGCAGGTTGGCGGCTCCCAGTAGGGCATCGCAGATCACGTGGATCAGCACATCAGCGTCCGAGTGGCCCAAAGCGCCGTGCGTGTGAGGAATTTTGATGCCGCCCAACCAGAAGTCCAGGCCTTCCTTAAGTTGGTGCACGTCATAGCCGAAGCCGGTTCTTATGTTAAAGCTCATAGAGTGGATGCTAGCAACTAGAGGTTAGATGCTAGACTTTGTTAGCGTAGTGTCTTTTTAATAGTGCAAAGTAAATCACACTATTTGTCATTCTTGGCACTTTCTGTCATTCTTAGCCCTTGTTGGTGTTATCACCAACAAGCGGGTGAACGCTTGCTTTACAAGGGCAGCCTTGGGTTTGTTGGTGATAACACCAACAAGGGCAGGAAGGCAGGTCTCTGAAGTGAGATGCTAAGCTTTGTTCGCGTAGTGCCTTTTTGATAGGTTGAAACAAATCACCCCATCTGTCATCTTGGAAAGATCTTGTAGGCGAATGGTAGTAGCGCTAATCAAACGCCTATGCCGTTCGCTCACAAGATCCTTTCAGGATGACAAAAGAAGAAGAATAATGGATTGAATCGTCAGCGGAAACGCAGGGCTTGTAAAAGGCCTCTGCAGAAGTTTTCCGTTTCGGGGGTGATTTTCAGAAATCAGCCCCGAAACAGGTTAGTTCTCTTCCTGTACTTCTTCCAGTTCTTCCTGGGCCTCGTTGCCGGGGGCTGCTTTGTAGATAAGCGTAGAGCAGTTATCGGGGCGGAGGATTTCCTGGGCCTGGCGGTAGATGTCTTCTGAGGTGACGGCCTGTACCAGCGCGCCTTCCTCGTTGATGAAGTTGGGGTTGCCCATCAGTTTTCCGAAGGCCAGGTTCATGGCACGGTTCAGCAGCTCAATCTCCGAGAAGACAATAGATGTCTCGGCCTGATTTTTCACCTTCTGCAGTTCTTCCTCGCTCACGTGCTCGCTCCGGATTTTCTCCACAATGGCCTCTACGGCGGCATTGGCAGCTTGCGGATCTACGCCCACGTTCAGTTTGCCCTGGATCACCAGCAAGCTTGGTTCCAGCGATCCCGTCGCGAAGGAGGAAATGGAGTTGAACAGTTTCTGCTCTTTCACCAGCTCGTTGTACAGGCGGGAAGAATCTCCGCGGCCCAGTACATCGCTCAGCAGATCGGCGGCGTAGTAGTTGGGGTTGGTGCGGCCGGGCATGTGGTAGGCTTTGTAGAGCGCGGTGAGCGGCACTTCGGCTTCCACTTCCAGCAGGCGCGCCTCGGTTTGGCGGGGCTCCTGTGGCAGGTTGCGTTCGTACTTCACGCCGCCCGGAATAGGGCCGAACCATTTCTCGGCGAGTTCTTTGGCACGCTCAAAGGTGATGTTGCCGCCTACTACCAGAATGGCGTTGGCTGGCGAGTAGTGTTTCTGGAAAAACGCCCGCACATCGTCCATCACGGCGTTCTCAATGTGGCTGATCTCCTTGCCGATGGTAGCCCACTTGTACGGGTGCGTTTTGTACGCCAGCGGCCGAAGCTTGAGCCACACATCGCCGTAGGGTTGGTTCAGATAGTTCTGTTTGAACTCCTCCACCACTACTTTGCGCTGCACTTCCAGGCCGTGCTCGCTGAACGCCAGACTCAGCATGCGGTCAGACTCCAGCCAGAAGCCGGTTTCAATGTTCTGCGCCGGCACGGTGAGGTAGTAGTTGGTAATATCAGGGGAGGTGAAGGCGTTATTCTCTCCGCCGGCCTGCTGCAGCGGCTCGTCATAGTTGGCAATGTTCACCGATCCGCTGAACATCAGGTGCTCAAACAGGTGCGCAAAGCCTGTATGCTGCTCGTCTTCATCGCGGGAGCCCACGTTGTAGAGCACGTTCAAAACCGCCAGCGGCGTGGTGGGGTCTTCGTGCACAATGCAACGCAGGCCGTTATCTAAGGTAAATTCTTTGAAATGAATCATAAGTCTAAGCTAAAAAGAAGCTCCTTTTGGTAAGGTATCATTCTAACGCGCCGGGCCGGGCGGTGTTGCAGACCAGCCCTGCGCGTTCTATTTTGGGCCTGTTTTCGCAGAAATAGCCCTTAAATGACAAAAGTAAAAATAACTAAGCTACTATTTCTCCCCTTCATTGATTGCCGTAAATTTACGGCCTCGCAGAAAACGCGAACACCATGAAATTCAACAGAAAAGACTATACAGACGACGACCTCCTGCACTTGTACCGGGGAATTTTGAAACCCCGCATGATTGAAGAGAAGATGTTGATCCTGCTGCGGCAGGGCAAAGTGAGCAAGTGGTTTTCGGGCATCGGGCAGGAGGCCATCTCGGTGGGTTCCACCCTGGCGCTGGAAGAAGACGAATACATTCTGCCGTTGCACCGCAACCTGGGCGTGTTCACCTGCCGCAACATTCCTTTGGACCGCCTGTTTGCCCAGTTCCAGGGCAAGAGAACCGGTTTCACCAAAGGCCGCGACCGTTCTTTCCACTTTGGCAGCAACGAGCACCACATTGTGGGCATGATCTCGCACCTGGGCCCGCAATTGGCCGTGGCCGATGGCATTGCCTTAGCCGAGATGCTGGACAAACGCGAGAAAGTGACCTTGGTGTACAGCGGCGACGGCGGAGCCAGCGAAGGCGACTTCCACGAAGCCCTGAACGTAGCCGCCGTGTGGAGCCTGCCCGTGATCTTCATGATTGAGAACAACGGCTACGGTTTATCCACACCCAGCAACGAGCAGTTCAAGTGCCAGCACTTCACCGATAAAGGCCCGGCCTACGGCATTGATGCGCTGCAGATAGACGGCAACAACGTGCTGGAAGTCTATGACACCGTGCGACAGGCCGCTTACAGCATCCGCAAGAATCCGCGTCCGTTGCTCATTGAAGCCATGACCTTTAGGATGCGCGGGCACGAAGAGGCCTCAGGGACCAAGTACGTGCCGCAGGAGCTGTTTGAGCGCTGGAGCAAGAAAGACCCGGTAGAGAACTTTGAGAAATACCTGCTGGATGAGAAGGTGCTCACGCCTAAGTCTATGGCGACCATCAAAGAAGAAATCCGGGAGGAGATTGAGCGCGGTCTGGAGATTGCCCACGCCACGCCTATGCCGGTGGCAGACCCTAAAGAAGAGCTCGCCGATATGTACCAGCCGTTCATCCAGACGGTGATCAAACCCAAAGACAGCGCCCGTTCAGAGCGCCGCTTCGTGGATGCCGTGTCTGACGGGTTGCGCCAGAGCCTGGAGCGTTACCCGGAGCTGGTGATCATGGGCCAGGACATTGCCGAGTACGGCGGGGTATTCAAGGTGACCGAAGGCTTTGTGGATAAGTTTGGGAAAGAGCGCATCCGCAACACGCCTTTGTGCGAGTCGGCCATCCTGGGCGTTGGGCTGGGGATGTCTATCAAGAAAAAGAAATCGGTGATTGAGATGCAGTTCGCTGATTTCGTGAGCGCCGGTTTCAGCCAGATTGTGAATAACCTGGCCAAAAGCCACTACCGCTGGGGCCAGAACGCCGATGTGGTGGTACGCATGCCTACGGGTGCCGGGGCAGCGGCCGGGCCGTTCCACTCACAAAGCAACGAGGCTTGGTTTTTCCACACGCCGGGCCTCAAGATTGTGTACCCGTCTACTCCCTATGATGCCAAAGGCTTGCTGAACGCGGCCATTGAAGACCCTAACCCGGTCATGTACTTTGAGCACAAGCTGCTGTACCGTTCCTTGACTGAGGCTATTCCAGATGACTACTACACCGTGGAAATAGGCCGGGCCAGACTGGCGCAGGAAGGCTCTGATTTCTCTATCATCACGTACGGCATGGGCGTGCACTGGGCCAAACAGCTCCTGCAGACCATGCCAGACGTAAGTGCCGATATCCTGGATCTCCGTTCGTTGCTGCCCTGGGACAAAGAAGCCGTGCGCCAGACCGTAGCCAAGACCGGCCGCGTGATTGTGCTGCACGAAGACACCATTACCGGAGGCATTGGCGCCGAGATTGCCGCCTGGATCTCTGAGCACTGCTTTACTCAGTTAGATGGTCCGGTGGTGCGCGTAGGCGGCCTGGATACCGCCGTGCCGTTTGCCCCGCCGCTGGAGCAGGAATTCCTGCCGGTGAAAAGACTGAGAGAAAGAGTAGAAGCGTTATTAAGCTTCTAGGAAGATAATGGTTTCTGATTTAGGACTGTTTTCCTGAAAGCAGCCCTAAATCAGGAATACCCATGGCCAATATGCGTTGGTACACGTATACATAATTTACTCTAGTATGAAAAAGCTCCGTTTTGCGGCAGGATTGGTGGTTTTGTCCATAGGTCTTTCCTTGGCCGGGTGTAGTGCCAACCGGATTGCCTGCCCGGATGTGTCCGGGAAAAAGAAGTTCTCGGTGGCCGGTATGTTCAAGAAAAATGAGCCTACCCCCGAGGACCAGGCCAACGAAGGCCGCGATTACGGTGGCCGTGACATGGAGTATGACAAACAGGGACTCCTTAAAAAGAAGAAAACCCGGGTACCTGTTCCCAAACGAAAGAGAAGTTTACTTGAACGAGTAGGATTAGGATGAAACACACGCTACGCTTTTTTTCTTTCTTAACGGTAGTCTTTCTGGCAGTTCTGATGGCCCAACCGGTAGCCGCTCAAACGGAGTATCTTACCCCCGGGCAGCAGAAGCGTGAGGTGCGCCATAGCGTAAAAGAGGCCAAAAAGATGAAAACCGATTTCAGTGAATCACACCTTGACGTAAGTGCGTACAACTTTAAGATGGGGGAAAGTGGCCGTAAGCTGAAGAAACGGAAGAAAAGAGAGCAAATGCCCATCAACGAAGACGGTTCTGCGGTTGTAAAACCCAAGCTGTTTTCAAGAAAGACCGCCCTGGTGAAAGTGAAAAGGAACTGAGGCGTTTAACAGAACACAAGTAATTAGAAGAGAAACCTATGCAGTGGCAGCAATTAACCAGTACAGAACAAATAGATCAGATTAAAGAAGAGTCAAAAGGACAACCCGTAGTTATTTTCAAACACAGTACCACGTGCTCCATCAGCGCCACCGCCAAAAGCAGGCTGGAGCGCCAGTGGGACGATGTCGGTCTGGGCAGTATCAAACCGTACTACCTGGACCTGTTGAACTACCGGCCTGTGTCAAATGAGATAGCCCAGTCTTTTGACGTACGGCATGAGTCGCCGCAGTTATTGCTCATCAAAGATGGGCAGTGCCATTACCACGGTTCCCACCTCGGGATCAACCTGCAGGAAGTGAAAAAGTTAGCCTCTTAATAAACAGCAAAAATCCCCTTGCCGGTGTCACTTGAAATAAACACTGGCAAGGGGATTCCTGTTATATCAAAAACCTGAGATAGTACGTTTTTATAGTGACGTTAAGCGTATTGGAACGTAACAACCTGGTTAATCTCTGGGTGTAAGCTCAAGGCAACCGGGCAGGTGTGGGCCGCGTTTTCCAGCATGGCCTTCTCTTTGTTTGTAAACGTTCTGGCAGGCATTTGGACTTCCAGTACAATCTCGGAGATCCGACGGGGATCTGCCGCCATCTTTTTGGTAATGGCCATGGTCATGCCGGTCAGGTCAATGGCGTTGCGCTCGGCCACAATGCCCATGATGGTCATCATGCAGCTGCCCAACGCGCTACAGACTAGGTCTGTGGGAGAGTAGGCTTCGCCGCGTCCGTTGTTGTCTAAGGGGGCATCTGTTACAACCGTGTTGCCAGAAGCGAGATGGGTTCCCTGGGTGCGGAGTTGGCCAGAGTACGTTAGCGTCATTGAACTCATTGTCTTACTTTTAAGATTTGCAGGTGCCTGTAAAGTTACTTACTTTTAAACAAAACTTAGCCTTTTGCTCTGTGCGCAGATTTCTACTACTATTAGTGACCATATGCTTTCTTCCCGTAGGATTGGCCATGGCCCAGTCTGTGGAAGAAGAGGAAGGCTATTCCAGGGAGTTCACGTACGGACTCAACTTCAATTCTAACGGTGGCCTTCTGGGCGGAGCCATGATCAAGCAGGCGTATCACCTGAAAGACCGGTGGTATCAGTTCTGGGCCTTGGAGGGAGTGGAAGTAAAACACCCTAAAGAAACCCGGGTGCAAAACCTGGTGAACGGAGCTTCCTTTGTGAAGGGAAAAAGCAATTACCTGTTTGTCCTGAGACCACAGTACGGCCGGGAGTACACGTTCTTCCGGAAAGCGGCAGAATCTGGGGTGCAGGTGAATGGTATTGTGGCGGCTGGCCCTTCATTGGGTATTATGGCCCCGTACTTTATTGAGTATGACCGCAGCAATTACGTGCTGGACCCCAGAAGTCAACAGTACTACCTGGTTGGTCCGGTCATCATCAACACAGAACAGTATGATCCTAATGTGCATACCAACGAAGGCATGATTGTGGGTGCCCCAGGGGTATTCAAAGGATTAAGTGAGCCTAGTTTCAGAGTTGGCGCTAACGCCAAAGCCGGGGTAAGCTTTGAGTACGGACGGTACATGGAAAGCGTAACGGGTATTGAAGTGGGGATGCTGGTAGAGGCTTTTGCCGGAGACATGACCTTGATTCCGGGCGCGTCTAACCGCAACACCTTCATGTCTGTGTATCTAACTTTGTATTACGGCCGCCGTCGTTGAACGATCCTTCCCCCTTGGCTGTTTTTTGCCTATCCGCTCCTCACTTAGTACCTTTGTACCATGGATCAATTGATTGCGTTGCCGGTTATTCAACCAGCTGAAGCTCAAACCAAAACCCGTAAGCCAGACTGGCTGCGCGTAAAACTGCCCGTAGGCAAAGAATACGCCAAAGTCAGACAACTGGTAGATACCTATAAGCTACATACCATCTGCGAAAGCGGAAACTGCCCAAACATGGGGGAGTGCTGGGGTGCCGGCACGGCCACGTTCATGATTCTGGGCAACGTATGTACCCGTTCCTGCTCTTTCTGCGCCGTGGCCACTGGTCGGCCTAACGAATATGATTTGGATGAACCTCGCCGCGTGGCCGAAGCTATTCAGCTCATGGGCGTGAAACATGCCGTGATCACCTCGGTGAACCGCGACGAACTGAAAGACCGCGGCGCCAGTGTATGGCACGAGACCGTTGTACAAATCAAGAATCTTTCGCCGGAGACTACCATTGAAACGCTTATCCCAGACGTGAAAGCCAACTGGGAAGCGCTGGAGGTGATGATCTCGGCCGGACAGGAAGTGGTTTCCCACAACATGGAAACCGTTAGAAACCTGTACCGCCAGGTTCGTCCGCAGGCCAAATATGACCGCAGCTTAGAGCAAATCAAGCGTACCAAAGAGTATGGCAAGCGCACTAAGAGCGGTATCATGCTGGGCTTAGGCGAAACCAAAGAGCAAGTGTACGAAGCCATGGATGACCTGGCCGCCAATGGTCTGGACATTCTTACCTTGGGCCAATACCTGCAGCCTACCAAGATGCACATTGAGGTAGCCGAGTTCATTCACCCAGACCTGTTTGCCCATTACCGCGAAGAAGGCCTGCGCCGTGGATTGAAGTATGTGGAGTCTGGACCGCTGGTTCGTTCTTCCTACCACGCTGAACGCCACGTGCACGTGTAGTCTCTTGAAGTAATTTGTGTAGTATCAACCAAGCCCCGCAGCAATGCGGGGCTTTTTTTATTCAGGCGTTTGTATAATTCAAAGGAGTTTCCAGGCAGGTATAAGTAGGTTTAGCCCCAGCTGTTTTGGGGCTGATTTGTAAAATATCGGCTCAAATCGTATTTAAACCTGTGCTCAGTATTTGCCGCTTTCAAGGTGAGGTAAACCTATGAGGGCTGGTGTTTGTACCTGTGGTACAGTGAGATTGCGCTCTTTTTGCAGAAAAGAAGCGTTTTTCTGGAAATGAACAAGTGAGAAGTAGTGCCTGGTTAAACTCGGCGGTAGAAAATGCATGGCTGGTTTCTTTGGGGTAATTGCATCTTTCCTGTAAGCCAGAACTTTTGCCTGAAAGGAAAGTACATGCAGGGGCTCCATTCATATATAGGACTATCCGAGATTATCTATTACAACTACCTCCTTTTCCAGATCACATGAAGAAAATTTTACTCCTGATAGCAGCGTTGTTTGCTATTGCCTCCTCTTCCTATGCCCAAACTCTAACGGCCCCTTCCTTAGGCGCAGCCCGGGAATTTGCGGTGTTAGGAAGCAGTACCGTTACCAGTACCGGTAGCAGCATCCTTTACGGCGACCTTGGGGTCTCACCGGGTTCCGTCGTAGTGGGTTTCCCGCCGGGCAAAGTGCTGGGAGACACCCAGCGCGGGAATGCCGCCGCAGCCACCGCCAAAACCGATGTAATCCGGGTGTATAACGAACTGGGCCAGTTCACCCCAACCCGCAACCTGACCGGGCAAACCCTGGGCGAAGGTTTTACCCCAGGTGAGGCGGCGGTGCGCGGTACCCTGCTCACCAGAGGCGTTTACAGATTTGACGGCAATGCGCGCATCAGCGGCCGTTTGAAGTTTGACGGACAGGGAAACCCCAACTCGGTGTTCATCATCCAGGTGAACGGGGATCTGGTCATTGACCCGGGTTCTGCCATCAACGTTCTCAACGCCAATCCTAACAATATTTTCTTCCGGGTGACCGGTAATGTGACCATAGGTACGGGAGGGATGCTGACCACTCCTTCTGCCTTGAGTGGAAACTTTGTGGTGCAGAATAATGCCACCCTAAGCCTTAGCTCCACCTTGGTGGGACGGGTGCTGTCTGCGAACGGAGCCGTAACCCTCAACAACAATAACATTTCCTTGCCTGAGCCGCTCACCACCAACAACGGCGGTGATGATGGAGACGACGGAGACGGTGGCGATGGAGGGAATGGTGGCGGCGGCACAACCCCGGGAAGCGCTAACCTGAGCATTACCAAAGCGGTAAACGCCACCACCGTGACCCTGGGCGATAATGTTATCTATACCATAAGGGTCACCAACTCCGGGGCAGCAGATGCCACCAATGTAACCGTGGAGGACAAACTGCCTGAAGGTCTAGCCCTGGTGCCACCGGCAGTAGCAGACAAAGGAACCTATAACGCCACCACCGGCATCTGGACCATCAGCACCTTGTCTGCGAACTCTGTTGCCACCTTAACCCTCACCGCCAAGACGTTGAGGCTGGGAGAAGTCACCAACGTAGCGGTTATAGAAAACAACGGCGGCACCGATGAGGCTACCACTTGCGTGCGTCCGGCCCGGCCAAATGTAGTAGGGCCGCAGGAAGTATGTGTGGGCGGTACTACCACCTTTACGGTAAGCAACGTCTCAGCAGGCGTGACAAGCCTGGCCATTGTGGCACCGGCCAACAGCGGTATCACCATTGAATCGCAGTCGCTGACTTCTTTTACGGTGAGAGCAAGCGCTACTACGGCACCAGGCACTTATCCGATCTCCGTTGTGGCGGTAACCACCGGCAATTGCCAGAACAGCCAAGCCTTCCCAATTGAACTAGTGGTAAGAACCGCTCCAACTACTCCAGCCATTACTGGCCCGGGAACCGCTTTGTGTGCTGGAGCAACTTACCAATATGGTATCAGCCAGCCAGTGGCTGGTGTAACCTATACCTGGAGCGTGTCTGGAACTGGCTGGGAAAGAATTGGGGCAGCTACTGGTACTTCTATTCAAGTGAAAGCTGGTACTGGTCCGGGAAAAGTAACGGTTGTTGCTTCCAATGCCTGCGGTACGGCTACGGCTTCTACCCCAGACGTGACTCCAAGCACGCCACCGGCTACTCCAATTATCCTGGACAACAGCGGACCATGCACGGGCTTAACCTACGCCATCTCTAACCCAGTGGCGGGTGTGACCTACACCTGGACCGCACCGGCCGGCTTCACCTTCACTGATAACAGTACGACCATGACCGGTACTACTGTGACCTTGAAAGCCGCTAACGCCAATGCCGTGGGCACACTCAAGGTAAGCGCTAGCACTACCGGTTCTGCCTGCGCCAGCAACGAAGCCTCTGTAGAAGTAAGAGCCGCCGATGCGGGCACGGAGATCGTGGTGCCAACGGTGTTCAGCCCGAACGGCGACGGCATCAATGACACCTTCGTGATCCGGAACCTGCTGAACTTCCCTGACAATGACCTGACCGTTTACAACCGTTGGGGCAACGAGATCTACAAAACCAAGAGCTACAAGAACGATTGGCGGGCCACCGGTCTGGAAGAAGCCACTTACTTCTACGTGCTGCGCGTGCGCGGCTGCGATGGCAAAGACCAGGTATTCAGAGGACCGGTACAGGTAGTGCGCTAAACGCAGGTAGTTCAAAACATTAATTTCCCTTAAAAATGAAAAGAATCTTTATCATACTGATTTCTATGCTGGCTGCGGGGAGCAGTTGGGCACAGCACCGGTCACAGTTCTCCCAGTACATCTTCAACCAACTGGTGATCAATCCGGCCTATGCCGGCAGCAAAGAAACGCTTACCCTTAACGCTTTCCATCGGCAGCAGTGGGTGGGCCTGGAGGGGGCACCCAATACCCAGACCTTCAGCATTGACGGACTCACCAAAAACAAGCACCTGGGCCTTGGTTTCCACGCCACCCGTGATGAGATCTTCGCCCAGAACCGCAAGAACATTGAGGTAGACGCCGCCGTGAAATTGCCGGTAAGTGAAACCGGTATCCTGTCCTTCGGGTTGGCAGCTGGGGTGTCGCACTTCGCGGTAGACGGCTCCAAGCTGATTACCGGGAATGACCAGGAAGACCCGGCGGTGATCAACGCCCAAAAGGAAACCACCTGGAGCCCGAGCCTTAAAGCCGGTATTTTCTTCCACACCGAGCGCTTCTACGCCGGCGTTTCCGTAACCGATTTGCTGGGCATCGATAAAGACATCAACTACGACCCGGAGCGCCATTACTTCTTCAACGTGGGGTACGTGGCCGACATCAGCCACAACATCAAGGTGAAGCCCAGCATCATGCTGAAGGAGAATTTTGATGGGCCTACGAACGTGGACTTCAATGCTTTCTTCCTGTTTGGGGAGCGCATCTGGTTAGGTGCCAGCTATCGCACGGCCATGAATATCTTCAAGAATGACTTCGAGGCCAAGGGGCTTTCCTCTAAAGACGCAGTGGTGGCCATGGCTGATCTGTACGTGACCAAGCGCCTGCGCCTGGGCTACGCCCATGACTTTACCCTGCACGGCAACCTGAATGATTTGAGCACCCATGAAATATCCGTTGGCTACAGCTTCCTGAGAAAAGAAGCCACCAAGATGGTTACCCCGCGGTATTTCTAACTTTAACCAGACGCTTCTATGTATAAATTATACAAATCACTTTTACTTTCCTTTGTTGCCGGTAGCCTTGCCTTGAGCGGCTGCCAAACTACCCGCAAAGCCGATCGGTTGTACGAGAACTTTGACTATTCCCTGGCTATTGAAGAGTACCAGGAGGTGTTTTCCAAAAAAGACCCAGATCTGAAAGGGGCCCAACGCTTAGCCGATGCCTACCGCCTGACGGGTCGCACGAAAGAAGCCGAGGAATGGTACGCCAAAGTGGTGGCCATGCCTGAGGCCGATCCTATCAACACCTATTATTATGCCGAGGCTCTGCGCAGCAACGGCAAGTATTTCGAAGCGAAAACGCAGTACCAGGATTACGCCCGCAAGGTGCCCGCCGAAGCCGCCAGAGCCAACGCGAAAGCACAAGCCTCAGACGCTGCCTTGAAGCTGTTGGAAGAGCCCGCATCCGCTATTGTAGTGAACGAGACCCAGATCAACTCCGGCAACGCCGATTTCAGCCCGACCGTGTACGACCAGGGTATCCTGTTTACCTCGGACCGCGGCGGCAATGTGAGCAGCGACAAAGACGTGGATGCTGGCACCTACGGCTGGACCGGCCGCCCGTACCTGCAGATGTTCTACGCCCAGCGTAACGCGGACAGCACCTGGCAGATGCCCGCCATCGCGAGCAACACCCTGAACTCCGTTTACCATGACGGCCCGGCGGTGCTGGACAGCGCCAATACGACCATGTATTTCACCCGCACGCACATGGTGGAGAAGAAACAGAAAGATGTGAACGTGGATCCTACCAGCTGGGTAAAAAAGCCGCTTTCCAGCGACTACGTGAACCGCCTGGAGATCTTCTCGGCCCGCCGCGACGGTGCCAACTGGACCGAGGTGAAGCCTTTTGCCCATAACAAGGTGGAGGAATACAGCGTGGGCCACCCCGCTATCTCTCCTGATGGGCAGGTGCTGTACTTTGTCTCTGACAAACCCGGCGGCTACGGCGAGACCGATATCTACTACTCAGAACTGCAGCCCGATGGTACTTGGGGACAGCCCATGAACGCCGGTAACATGGTGAATACCGTGGGCAAGGAAATGTTCCCGGGCTTCGACCAGAATGGCAACTTGTATTTCTCCTCAGACACGCATCCCGGCTTCGGGGGATTGGATGTGTTTAAGGTGAAAGGCAGCCGCGCCACCTGGAGCAAACCGGAAAACCTACGCGCGCCGGTGAATTCGCCTAAAGATGATTTCGGGATGGTGTTCATGCGCGGCGCGAACAACGCCCAGGTGGGTTACCTGTCCTCTAACCGTGACAGCAACAATGGCACCGATGACATCTACTCGTTCAAGCTGTTGAGTAACGCCGTGCTGTTTGTGACTACTTTGGAAAGAGTGCAAGTAAAAGGTAAGCGCGCCATCACCCAGCCGCTGGCCGATGTCCGCTTGAAACTGACCCCGAAGGAGACCCAAGATTCTGTGGTGGCTTTCTCTGACCGCAACGGCGAGTACAAGTTTGGCGTGCAGAAAGGAACCACCTATGACCTGGTGGGCGATAAATTCGGGTACCTGACGCAGTCGGCGCTGGTGGCCATTGACACGGTGAAGCTCGCTGATACCACCCGCGTGACGCTCATTTTCGATAAGAGCCAGAAAAACCAGGTCATCGCCATGGAGAACATCTACTATGACCTGGACAAGTGGAACATCCGCCCCGATGCCGCCAAGGAGTTGGACAAGCTGGTGCGCATGCTCAAAGACAACCTCAGCATCAAGATTGAATTAGGCTCCCACACCGATAGCCGCGAAGGCCACGGCTACAACCAAGTCTTGTCTGAACGCCGGGCTCAGTCGGCGGTGGAGTACCTGGTGAGCCAGGGCATCGCGAGGAACCGACTCAGCTGGAAAGGCTATGGCGAAACCGTCCTGATCAACGGCTGCGCCGATGGCGTGGAATGTACCGAGGACCAGCACCAATTCAACCGCCGTACAGAGTTCAAGATCAAGTAGCCTTTTGGCCACGTTTTCCCAAAAACAGCCCCAAAACAAAAGAGCCACCCCATGGGGTGGCTCTTTTGTTTTGATTGGATTAAAGCAACCGATTACCGGCGAGCAGTAGCTCTCTCATCGGCTTGAGGAGGGAACTTGGCCAGAATGCTGGTTACAATCTGCTGCACTTTCTCATCGGTCAGAGATCTTTCAGAGGCGGCAGTTTCACTGCTTCCGCGCCAGATCAACTCATTTGATTTGGCGTCTACCACGTCCAGGATCAAGGTGCCTGACTGGTAATCCTGCAAGGTGCTGGTGTTGTACAGGCGGTTGTAGGTGTACGCATAGCGGTAACCGTACCAATACCCGTACCCGATAGACGGAATGCTCATGAAGTTAGGGCTCAGACGCTGCTGGTTCTCAATGGTGAAATCGTAGGCTAGCAACATGTCTGGTTTCTCAGAAGCGCTTGCTTTCTGGAACCCGCGGCGCTGCATCTCCGCTTCTACTGCATTCTTTACCCGTTTATCTAAAAACGTAGTATATCTGCGGCTGGTAGAGTCTTTGGCTACCGGCTGGTCCTGGTACCAGCGCCAGGTTTTGTACGCCTGGAAATTGGTGCCTTTGTCAAAGTCAGTGGTAACATTGTAGGTGGTGGCACAACCGGTGAAACCCAGTACCAACAGCCCCATCATTACCCCCGTGATCAACTTCGCTATTTTATTGAATGGTTTCATTGATTTGTACAGTTTTAGTGTAGTGAAAGAATAGGAGAAAAACATCTCTAAAATGGCCTCCCCGCTTCAGATTGGTAACATGAAAGCAAAGAAGATGGTTTCGGAGAATGTTTCTTTCGTACAATCAATACGCAAAAACTATGCCCATATTATACCAATTGGTTTATTTATGGCCACTATTTTGAAGATTGTTAAAGGAGGCGTTTGGGGTTTATTTTCTGCAAATTAGGCCTAAAACAAAAAGGCCTGCGGAACGTCTCCACAGGCCTTTTTTATTACTATAAATTAGGTCAGCTTATACGGCTTTCATCTCCTGGCCTTGCTCATTGTAGGCTTCGATTGGAGCGCAGCTGCACACCAGATTACGGTCACCGTAGGCGCTGTCAATACGGCTCACGGTTGGCCAGAACTTAGCGGTACGGGTGTACGGCACTGGGTAAACGGCCCGCTCGCGGGTGTACGGGAAGTTCCAGTCTTCTGACAGGGCCACGTGCGCCGGGTGCGGAGCGTTTTTCAGCAGGTTGTTTTTCTGATCAGCAGCACCTTCTTCAATCTCGGTGATTTCTGCCCGGATAGAGATCATGGCGTCACAGAAACGGTCCAGCTCTTCTTTGCTCTCGCTCTCGGTTGGCTCCACCATCAAGGTACCCGCTACGGGGAAGGATACGGTAGGCGCGTGGAATCCATAGTCCATCAGACGCTTCGCGATGTCTTCTACTTCCACACCGGCCTTTTTGAAAGAGCGGCAGTCTAAGATCATCTCGTGGGCGCAACGGCCGTTAGAACCAACGTACAACACTGGGTAGTGCTCCTCTAAGCGCGCTTTGATGTAGTTCGCGTTCAGGATCGCCATTTTGGTAGCCTCAGTCAGACCCTCGCCGCCCATCATGTTGATGTAGGCATAAGAGATAGGCAGGATGCTGGCGCTACCCCAAGGTGCCGCAGAAACCGCGTTGATGGCTTCCGGACGCTCCAGGTCTACCACCGCGTGGCCTGGCAAATAAGCGGCTAAGTCCGCAACTACCCCAATCGGGCCTACGCCTGGTCCACCGCCACCGTGCGGGATACAGAAAGTTTTGTGCAGGTTCAGGTGGCACACGTCAGCGCCAATGTTGGCCGGAGAAGTCAAGCCTACCTGGGCGTTCATGTTGGCACCGTCCATGTATACGCGGCCGCCGTTCTCATGAATGATTTGGCAGATTTCAATGATGCTTTCCTCGTACACACCGTGGGTAGACGGGTAGGTCACCATCAAGCAAGACAAATCATCTTTGTGTTCCTCGGCTTTCGCTCTGAGGTCTGCTACGTCAATGTTTCCGCGCTCATCACATTTCACAATCACCACTTTCATGCCGGCCATTACCGCCGAGGCAGGGTTAGTACCGTGCGCCGAGGATGGAATCAAAGAGATGTTGCGGTGATGATCGCCGCGGGCTTCGTGGTAGGCTCTGATCACCATCAGGCCGGCGTACTCGCCCTGGGCACCGGAGTTAGGCTGCAATGAAACGGCGGCAAAGCCGGTCACCTCGCACAGCCAAGCTTCCAGGTCTTTGAAAATCTGGGCGTAGCCTTTGGCCTGATCAGCCGGGGCAAACGGGTGCAAAGACCCAATTTCTGGCCAGGTCACCGGAATCATCTCGGCGGTGGCGTTCAGTTTCATGGTGCAGGAACCCAGCGGAATCATGCCGTGCGCCAGCGAGAAGTCTTTGTTCTCTAAGTACTTCATGTAGCGCAGGATCTCGCTCTCGGAGTGGTACTTGTTGAAGACTTCGGCTTGCAGGTAAGGCGAGGTACGGATGAGGGCCTCAGGCCAGGTGATATCAGTCTCAGAAGGAATCTCGTCCAGTTCCAGCGTGGCTTCCAGTTTCCCGGCTACTTTCGCGAAAACAGCCAGAATCGCTTTCACATCTTCCAGGTCCGTGTTCTGGTTCAAAGAGATGCCCACGTTGTTATCCCCGAAGTAACGGAAGTTGATCTCAGCGGCCTCAGCCTCCTGACGGATGGCTTGCTGCAGTTCAGCGCTCTCTACGCGCAGTTGTAGGGTGTCAAAGTAGTTTTCGTTCAGTTGCTCAAAGCCTAAACGCTCCAGGCCCTTCGCCAGAATCTGGGTCAGGCTGTGGATGTTCAGACCAATGTATTTCAATCTGCGTGGTCCGTGGTACACGGCGTACATACCGGCCATTACGGCTAATAGTACCTGCGCAGTACAGATGTTGGAAGTCGCTTTCTCGCGGCGGATGTGCTGCTCACGGGTCTGCAAAGCCATACGGTAGGCTTTCTGCCCGAACGCATCCTGCGAAATCCCGATGATACGGCCCGGAATAGAGCGCTTGTACTCGTCTTTAGTCGCGAAGAAACCAGCGTGCGGTCCGCCGTAGCCCATAGGTACGCCAAAACGCTGCGAAGAACCTACCACTACGTCAGCACCCATTTCGCCTGGCGATTTCAACAGGGTCAAGCTCAGCAGGTCAGCGGCAACGGCTACCGGTAAACCTACTTCGTGGCCTTGCGCAATGAAATCAGTGTAATCGAATACCTCACCGTCGGCGGCAGGGTACTGCACCAGGGCTCCGAACAAAGTATCGTCTTGCAGGTTGATTTCGCGGTGATCGCCAATGACCAGTTCAATGCCCAGCGGAGTGGCACGGGAAAGCAGCACATCAATGGTCTGCGGCAATACCTGGTTAGACACAAAGTAGCGGTTCGCGTTTTTGCGGGCGCCTTTGCGCAGCGAGTACTGCAGGTTCATGGCCTCAGCAGCGGCGGTAGCCTCATCCAACAAAGATGCGTTGGCGATGGCCATGCCGGTCAGGTCAATGATCAAAGTCTGGTAGTTGATCAACGCCTCCAAACGACCTTGAGCGATCTCGGCCTGGTAAGGAGTATAAGCAGTGTACCAGCCTGGGTTCTCCAGGATGTTACGCTGAATCACCGGAGGCAGGATAGTGTCATGGTACCCAAGCCCGATGTATGATTTGTAAAGTTTGTTCTGCTTGGCAATCTGGGAGAACTTACGCAGGAAGTCACGCTCAGTAAGCGCGGCGGGTAAGTTCAGCGGTTTTTTCAAGCGGATAGCCGGCGGAACCGTCTCGTCTATCAATTGGTCTAGAGATGCTGCCCCAATGGTCTGCAGCATGTCCTGCATCTGTTCTTTCACAGGGCCGTTGTGGCGCTCCTTAAAGATATCGGCAGGCTTGGTTTTAAAGATCATTTATCGCTGGAATTTAGGTAGATAAGTTTCTTTTGTCCTGTAACAAACGTTTGGTGCAAATGATTTAACAAAAGTACAGGTTAAAATTCACTAATTACAGAGGGAGCTCTTAAATTGCAGACAAGGTTGGCAGGAGGTTTGCATTTTAGCTGTGTTTTTGGGAAAACGGCCTTGAAACAGGATTTACGCTCTAAGATCATCCGCTATGGAAAAGTTAAAAATTGGTGTCCTGCGCGAAGGAAAGATACCGGTAGACAAACGGGTGCCGCTCACTCCCAAAAAGTGCCTGGAGGTGCAGCAGACATTTCTGCAGATAGAACTGGTGGTGCAGCCCAGCCCCATCCGCTGCTTCACAGACAAGGAGTATACTGATTTAGGCATTCCGCTGCAGGAGGACCTCTCTGACTGCGATGTGCTCTTTGGCGTGAAAGAAGTGCCCGTTGACCAGTTAATCCCCAGCAAGACGTATTTCTTCTTTTCCCATACCATCAAAAAACAAGCCCATAATCAGAAGCTGCTGCAAGCCATTCTGGAGAAAAAGATCACGCTCATTGATTACGAGACCATTACCAACGCCAAAGGCGAGCGGGAAGTGGCCTTTGGCCGATGGGCAGGGATTGTGGGTGCTTATAATGGCCTGCTGACCTACGGCCGCAAATGGAACCTCTTTTACCTGAAACCGGCCCACCAGTGCCAGGACATGGAAGACATGCTGGAGGAGTTCTTTAAAGTGAAGAATCTGCCCAACATTAAGATAGCGGTAACCGGCGGCGGAAGGGTAACCCAGGGTGCCATGGAAGTGCTGGCCCGCATGGGCCTGAAAGAAGTGAGCGTGTTTGACTACCTGTATAAAGAGTTTTCTGAGCCGGTGTTCACCCAGATACGGTCCTCGCACTACCACGTGCGGCCCGATGTGGAGGTGTGGGATTCCAATGACTTCTACCAGAATCCGCAGTTATATAAGTCTACCTTCCATAAATTCTCCCGCGTGACCGATCTGCTCATGGCCTGCGCCTACTGGAACCCGGCGGCACCCGTGCTGTTCACCCGGGAAGACATGCAGCGCCCTGATTTCAAGATCAACACCATTGCCGATATTACCTGCGATGTGAACGGCTCCATCCCGTGCACCAAGCGGGTGTCTACCATCGCGGAGCCGGCCTTTGACTACAACCCCTGGACCGATCAACTGGAAGAACCCTATAGCTCTGAGAAGAACATCACCATCATGGCCGTGGACAATCTGCCCTGCGAGTTGCCCCGGAACGCCTCCCGTGATTTTGGCCGGCAGATCATTGATAAGATTTTGCCACACTTGTTCAACGGAGACAAAGAAGGTGTGCTGAAGAATGCCACCATCACCAAAGGAGGCCAGCTGTGTGACAAGTACCGCTATCTGGAAGATTACGCCTGCCCGGCGGTGACCACCGAGAATGCTCCTAAGCTGGAGAAGCTTTGTTAAGCCAAAGGCATTGATTCTATTTTTCTGGAAGTAGCAGACAGGTTATCTGCGGTTTGGGATTGTTTTATCCATTCCAACGCAGATTCCGCGTCTTCAAAGTACTGGAGCTCAAAAGAGAAGGGGGTGTAGTAGACCAATTGGCTCAGGTTCAACTGCCCCAGTTCGCTTTTAGATTCCAGCACGGCTAGCTTGCGCATAGGCGTTTTCTTGAGCATGGGCAAAATCTCATCAATAAGCCAATCCTGGTCTTGCGGCTGCAGGCTTTTCAGTTTGCGGATGTCATAGACGCACGCCTCTAAGTTGCTGGTTTTGATGAGCTCTAAGACCCACAAAATGGTTTTCCTATAGACACTGCTGGGCACAAATCCTTCGTATTCTACATGAACTACACGTAGGGTGTTGTCTACATAAACATTAGTATACGGCAAGGTCTGACAAGTTAACTGCACAAGTCCAGGGGGTTTAAAGTAAGTTGAGGAACGGGGTTACAAATATAGAACCTTATGAAATAGTTATATCATTATGTCAAAAAAAAATTGAATAATTTTATACGTGTAGAATTGACAAATAAAAACCCGCTCCTAAAATACTGAGTTTCAGGGAGCGGGTTTATTGCAAAAGAATATAGAAGAATTTCTATTGGTTCTCCACCTTGTCGGCTACACCGTCTTCTACCGGTTCATCTTTCACCTGAATGGTGTCGGTTCCGGTTAATGCAGAATCTGCCTCGGCCTTCACTTCTTCAGTAGCCGATTCTGCTGCATTTTCTACGTTTTGAGCGGTTTTTGATTCACAGGAAGAGAATCCGAAGGCTAATGCCAGAGCGGCTACAGCCAGTATGCTGGTTGCTTTTTTCATAGTCGTGGTATTTTGGTTCATCAGGGATACTATACGGAAGATATAAGTATTTGGTCATGCCACATAGGTGCTCTGAGATTTCTGGTGCTCAGTGGGATGGAATATCCTTATGGTGATATTGTATAAATATTTATGATTATTTGTATTTATAGTTTGAGTGAATTCAAGTATAGTATAAAAAAATGTGATCTTCGTTCTAAGAAGATGCTTTGGGTTGAGGTAAATGAGTGGTGATGTTTTTGACTCAAATTTTTGAAAGTAGACTTAAATGAGGCACCTAAATTGTAGAGTTAATTCTGATGAAATAGGCAGGAATTTTCCTTTGAATTATTTTTATTAATTATGTTAAATATAAGGTTTATTTCTTTACACGACTAAGTTTTTAGCTCATTATCAAAAAGATAGAGAGAGTTTTATATTTGAATATAATTGGATTTAAATAATTTTTATTTTGAAATAAGTTGTCCATAATAATAATATAGTCGTTTAGTATGGGTAAAAATTGATTGTTCAATTAACCTAAAAGCCCATGTTTTATCACGATCGTAAACTTCAGTACAGAGTACGAGTTGACAAGCCGAATCCACAGTTTGCACGCTTGTTGCAACAGGCTATTGGTGGAATTGAAGGGGAGATGAGAGTTTGTTTGCAATACTTGTTCCAGGCGTGGAACA
This sequence comes from Sabulibacter ruber, assembly GCF_017355955.1. Lineage (GTDB taxonomy): Bacteria > Bacteroidota > Bacteroidia > Cytophagales > Hymenobacteraceae > Nibribacter > Nibribacter ruber_A. The sequence goes on from NZ_JAFFID010000007.1 coordinate 41,315, forward strand.
GTCGGGGTCCGGTGAAGTACAAGCATTTGCTTCTGGAAACAGGAACCGAGGAAATAAGCCATATTGAAATGCTGGCCACTGCCGTAGCTCTAAACCTGGAGGGAGCCTCTGCCTCGTTGAAAGATGAGATAGTAGGTGCTAACCCAATTGTGGAGCAGGTAATGGGTGGTATGGACCCCAGGCACTTCCTGTCGGCGGGTTTAGGTGCCATGGCCGCAGATGCCAACGGAGTGCCTTTCAACGGTTCCTGGGTTGTGAGTAGCAACAACTTAGCCGCTGATATGTACGCCAACGTAATGGCAGAAACTACCGGCAGGGTTTTGGCTACCCGTCTCTGGGAAGCTACCGATGACCCGGGCATGAAAGACATGCTGTCTTTCCTGATTGCCCGTGACACCATGCACCAGAACCAATGGCTGGCAGTGTTGGAGGAACTAGGCGGCCTGAATAATGCGCTTCCGATTCCTAACAGCTTCCCGCAAGACCAGGAGGTACAGGAGTTTGCTTATTCCTTTGTGACCACTAACATCTACAAAGATGACATGGCGGCTGGTCGCTGGTCAAGTGGCCCGTCTATGGATGGTAAGAGTCACTTCCAGATGGTGCCTGGCGCTCCTCTGGGTGATGAACCTGTGTTAGGTCCACCATTGCCGCAAGCACACGCCCAGGTAGAGCAAATGACCGGTTCGTCTGGCGGTGGTATCATCAATAAGATCAAGGATGCCCTTTAAGAGAAAGCATTCATCAAATAAGAAGGCCTTCCTTGCAATAAGGAAGGCCTTCTTATTTGCTTAAGCCGGGCGCAGTTGGTCTAGGCGGTATAAGCCATCTAAACGCCTTTTCCCCTGCTTTAAGGCAAAGAAAGGAGCATCATCGGGCACGCTCCAGTAAATGTCGGTGACCTCGGCTACTGGACCGCTGGGTTGGTCTCCAGGCCGTACCCATTCGCCAAAGGTGAAAGGCAGCCACTGGATGGACGTGAACAGGTCTGGGCGTACTTTGAACTCTTCGTCTGAGTACCGCAGCAACAGCCATCCGTTTACTTCCCCAATTTTCTCAAACACCTTGTTGTGAGGTTCCAGTAATTCAAATTCTCTTCGGTTAGCCGGGTGGATAGGTGCGTATCCGTACCCCGGAAACCAGTTGTATAAACCAAATTCAAGACTTTTCTTAGGCATATTTCCTCTCTTCTTTCCGCCTGCTTATAAGTTAAAGCGCAATCTGTAGTTCCTGGGCCGTTGCCTCCACTATCTCGCGCGCGTATTTTTTAGTGATCACCAGTTCTCCGGTCTGGCTATAATGGGTAATGGTGCTTTGGTCCAGGAGCATAGGGGTGGCGTACGCCCCGTATCGGTCAATCAATGCCCGTTGAACGGTGCAAAGTTTCTCTCGCCGGGCTTCCGTTTCCGGGGTCTTTAACCGGGGGGGGAAAGGATTTGGGGGCAGCCTGTTAGGGATCTGGCGCTTCTTAGCTTCTTTAAGCGAGCCATTCACAATGCGTTGCAGTTGCTCCTCGTAGCGGTCTTGCTGCAACCGTCCATTGATACCCTTGGTGTGGTACAGCCAGCCGTTAATGCCTTGCTCCGGGTCTATGAGCAGCTGCATCAAAGCATTGGTGTTGATCACTTGCCCGGCCGGAATGTTCCATTTCTGCGCCAATTGATCCCGGAAATCATACACCGGTTTCAAGACGAACTGCTGCAGCAGCGTAAGCCGTTGCGGAAACTTGATTTTCAGGTGCGGATCTTCCTGCTGCACAAAGGTGATGGATTCCAGTAACTGGTCTTCTTCCTCCAGCCAGTGCATACGCCCCAGTTCCTGTACTTTGGCCACCATGGTGTTTTTCAACTGGTGCAGGTACAAGACATCTAGGGCGGCATATTCCAGCTGCCGTTTAGACAAGGGGCGTTGGGTCCAGTTGCTCATTTGCTGAGACTTATCCAACCTGAGGCCCAGTTCTTCCTCCAGCAATGTGCCTAAGGCCGCTTTGGCGTAATTGAGGATTTTGGCCGCCACCGCCGTGTCTACCAAATTCCGGACCTGGCACCCCAGCATGCTCAAAAGCATCAGGTCATTGTTGGCGTGGTGAAAAATTTTAGTGATAGCCGGATTCTCCAGCACATCCCACAGGGGTTGCAGGTCATCCAACGGAAAAGGATCAATCAAAAAACAAGTGTTGCCGTCTGATATCTGGATCAGGCAAAGCGTGAAGCCGTAGGTATAATGATGCTGGTCAAACTCCAGGTCTAAGGCTAGTTCTGGCTGCTGGGCTAAATGGTCAACGGCCTCTTGCAATGCTTCGGCGGTTTCCACCACGTGCACAGGTCGTCCCTCCAGAATAAATGCAGGTTCCTTCATAATCTTCCAAATGTATCCAAAAAACAGGATAGTTGGTTGACGCGTAACCGAGGCCGCGTGTTGCCGTTTATAGCCGGTTTTCGCAAAAACAGGTCTAAAATGGCGAAAGATGGGCATCCGTAAGCTCCAATGCCAACAAAGAAGAGGCGTAAACAGAGGGCTTTATTTGCAAAAGCCTGTCTGTTTACGCCTCGTTTTCAAGTATTTAAGTAGAAGCGGAGGGTGGGTTTACCTCTACTCCAGTAAAAAGCTTACTTCCACTACTGAGGTGATGATGATCTCCCCAAGCGATAAGGTTGGACCTCCTGCGCCATCCATAGCCATTGACTCCCGCATGGCCGTTTTGTACATAACCGGACCGGGAGAGCTGTGGCCGCCCTCGTTGATCTGGTAAGGTCTGCCTACTTTCGCGCCCAGTTCAGAAGCAAGGGACACGGCTTTCTGACGGGCTTCCTGCACGGCCTTCTTACGAGCTTCTTCCTGGTATTTCTTCAACTGCGAGCTCTGGTAGCTGATGCCGTCTACCCGGTTGGCACCGGCCTTGTAAAGACTAGACATGAGTTCATCAAACTTTTCTGGCTTGGTAAGGGTAACGGAGATGGAACGGGTAGCCAGGTAGAACTGCGGCGTGGTTTGGCCGTACTCACCGGTATAGACGGGCTGGAGGGAAAGATAAGCGGTTTGTACGTGCTTGTCTTCTACTCCGTTTTTCTTCAGGAAACTCAGCAAAGCAGCGGTTCTTTGGTCGGCTACCCGGCGTGCTTCTTCCAGGGTCTTTTCCCTGATCTCCACGCCGGTCATGAACGTAACCTGGTCTGGTTGTACTTTAATCTCGCCCACTCCAGAGGTGCTTACCAAAGGAGGCAAAGAACTTTGTTGGGCATGGCCGCTAGAAGAGAAGAAGGTGAACATAAGCGCAAAGGCAAAAGTGAGGACAGTTTTCATAGCTTTTTTCAAAGGGTTAGTAGTGCCAGAGTAAGTACAAGTACCATGCCGTATTGTACTAGTGTAGGTTTAACGCGTGGTACCGGTGCAAGATTGCTCTGAAAGCTGGTGCGGTGTGTATCTTTGCAGTTTGGTAGGGTTACCTCCCTTTTATCTTTATGCAACAGCAACTAAGCATCTTTGATCCGTTTGACGGAATGCGTTTTGGCAACCACATCTGTTTTTCCTGTGGCACCACTATTCCTGAAAATCAGCAGATAACCATCTTCCCGGCCTGGCTCATGGAAAAGTACGGCTTTGCCCATGAACCACTCAGGCTTTTGGACCAAAGCGTGGTCACCTACCAGGACCTTACAATTCCGTGTTGCGCCAATTGCCAGACCCAGCACCTTGAGCCACTGGAAGAAAAAGTAAAGGCCGCGGTAGAGCAGGGCGTGTCCGGTTTGCGAGCTTTAGACCAGAAACTGCTTTTCCAGTGGCTGGGCAAGATGTTTTACGGCACCTTGATCACGGAGCTTATCAAAGAGCAGAACCCCTTGGTGCGACCAGAGTACGCCGTAAGTGAGCAGCCCAAAATGCTGCTGAAGTTCCAGTCGTTCTTTAGGGTGCTGCAGTCTATACGGGTGCCCATGGAGTTCCCGGATTTTCTGCCCGCTTCCATCTTTGTCATAGACGTGGATGCCTCGGCGGAGCCTTCCCGCTTTGAGTTCCGCGATGAACTGTCTACCATGATGTTCAGCCTTCGGTTAGACAACGCGCTCATTGTTTGCTGCCTGCTGGATAACGCCATGATCAAAGACGCCATGCGACGGGTATGGGAAGTGATAGAACATAAGCAGTTGCAGCCTATTCAGGCCGCAGAGTTCAGTGCCCGGGTGTTCTACGCGGCTTATCTGCTCAACGTGATCCCAGATTACCTGGTGCGCCCCGTTAAACCGCAGGACGATCACCTGGTGGTTGACACGCTCATTGATGATGTCACCAACGTGATCTTCAACCCGTGGCAACACAGCGCCTATGCTAAACTACTGGCCACGGTTTGGGCCAAATGGGGAATCACTCAGGAAGACATCCTCCGTGATCCGCAGGAGCCTATGAGCATGCTCTTTTCCCCGGAAGGCGAGTTCATTGAGTTTCCCAAGATTCCGGGGCAGGAGAAATAAGGCAGGCAGGTACAAATGTCCAGGTTCTTCCAGGGGGAAGAAGTAAACAAGGCACCGCTATGGCAGTGGTTTCTTAGAGACATAGATAATGGCCGGCATTTCTGGGGCGCAGCATCTGAACGTATTTTTTTCTGCAAGGTACTCGCCTCCAGAGGCCGCTACGTACAGCCGGTCATTCCCATCTACATGTAGATTGTTGATGATGTGCTTAAAGGGAAACCGCACGGCTTTCTGAACGGCATTGTCTTCTCTGATGATCTCAGACGGATTGAGGTAGGAAGTAGCAGACCCGGCAGAAACCGGGGTAGTGTTCTCCTTGATTCTATAAGTTACACCCCCAGAAGACCGGGCAATCCCGATAGGGTGCAGGGAATGAAGGGCATCTCCTCTGTAGATGGTATAATACCGGTGCCATGTTTTGCCAAAATCAGGGGTAAAGAATTGCCCTAACGTGGCATATTTCTGGCCCTGGGCATCATTACTAGTGACTTTCAATGCAAATATTGTGTCATTGCGCGCAAACAAGCCAGGAACGGGGCCGCTAAAGTCATGGGCCTCCTGCCAGGTTTTGCCTTTGTCTGCTGTGTAGTAGGCTTTGGTCCAGGTAGAAACCAACAGAACGTTGTCTATATCGCCTGCTATGGCATAGGCCTCTCGCCCGTTGGGTATTTCTAATTTCAGCCAATCCTCATCCTCAACCTTTAATTCTGAGACAGGATCTTCTTTTGTGCAGGAAAGCAGAAAAAGGAAGCCTGTGAGCAGAGTACATAACTTTTTCATAGGAAAGGATGTAGGTTTTGCCGCTATTTCCTAAAAGTAAGCAGATTTCTGAAGCGTTTGATGCCGAGGAAGTTAATGTTACAAAAACTTAACATTCACCAGTTGTCTGCCCTGGGTTTAGCAGTCTGAGGAAAGCCCGATTTTTACCTGGTTTTTAGAAAAAAGGGTATAAACAGAACAGATCAGTCAGTTCCGGGCACAACTCATAATCGCCTTTCTTTTCTGGCTGCCTGGTTTTGTCTGGGAATAGAACGTGGAGGTACTCCGGCCACATAGTTCTGGTGCATCAGACAGGCTATCTTCTTCATGCGGCTCTTCATAAATGGCTGATAATAAACCTCTCTTAAATTGCTTCGTACGCAATTATACGGTATAGCCGGATTGATCTAACCAAAATAAAACTATGGCTGAAATAAACATTGAACCCAAAAAGCGGTCCAGCTGGGGCTGGATTATAGTGCTGCTTATATTGCTGGTAGTAGGCTGGCTGGTGTACAAGTACTTCTTTGAAACCCAAGACGGAGACACCATGAACACCGACACCGGAGTTCCTGCGGGCATGGTCATGCCTATCGCTCCTGTTTTTATGTCTGTCTGATCTGGAACCTTAACCCTTAAAACAATGGCATATCATGCAAACGACGGGATGCCCAGGTTGGCACCCCTCCATGACCTAAAGGATTTTAAAGTATCCACCAGAGACTTAGACGTCAGAGGATGGGAAGTGATTGGCTCAGACGGCCAGCGCATAGGCAAAGTAGATGATCTGATTGTGGACCGTGAGTTAATGAAGGTCCGTTACCTGGATGTGGATGTGGATAAAAACCGCGTTCTGCCCGACACCGATGCCCGCCATATCCTGGTGCCCATTGGGGCTGCCCAGTTAGATGATGACAGCGACCAGGTATTTGTGAGCATGGACCAGGCCGCACTGGCCCGGGTACCATTCTACCGCGGCGGCGCCGTAGATGCTGAGTATGAGTACCGCGTTATGCATGCGGTCACCAGCCCAAGTGAGCCGCAAACCGCACAAACCATGCAGTCTACCTCTGTTAACACAGGCACAGGTGCAGGCATGACGGCTCCCAACGCAGATTTCTATAACCGCGAGCATTTTGACGAAGACCGGTTCTACCACAAACGGCAACAGCATAGGCAGGACCAGAGCCATATGCAGGCGACCGCTTCTTCTGCCGGGTTTGACAACGGGAACCCTGTACATGAAGACATTGCCACCATTGAGCGTCTGCGCCAAATGCTGGAGCAAGGAACCATTACCCATGATGAGTTTGTGGCCCTCAAGCGTAAGGCAATAGGATTATAAGAGTGCCAATCTCTGTTTTAGGGCTGATTACAGGAAAACAGCCCTAAAACAGAGATTGCAATTGAATCCAAAAGAGAAGGGCGAGTCTTAAGACTCGCCCTTCTCTTTTGGGGTTTATTCAACCCGATCACGGATAATTGTTGGTGGCATTCTCTGGGTCTGTTGAGAAAGAGGCATGGTCCTGTGATACTGATCCGTAAGAGGAACGATGCATGGCATTACCTCCGTAGCCCGGCCACGTACGCCTGATGCGGGAGTTGGTCCGGCTTTTCCGTTTTTTGGTGAGCGCATAGGTAGCCAGGCCTGCCAACGCCACTAAACCAGCAGTGGCCAAGACTTTGGGCACAGTGTTGCTCACGTTGGGCGGAAGCTGCACCACCCCACTGGTATTTGTAACGGCTGGCTCTGGCACATAACGCCCTTTGCTGGGAATAGCCAATTGGTCAAACAGCCGGGCCAGGTCATTTAAGCCTTGTCTAAGATCAGGGCCGTGCATGGGCAAACCATGGCCGCTGGCGGCAATAGCCGGTTTCAGATCGGCTAGCTTCTGCACCGAGGCCCGGGCTGCTTCCCAGTCTGGCGTGAAATATGCCGGCGGACCGCATACTTCCTGTTTCTGGGTCAGCACGGCCAACGCAGATTCAGGTTTACGGGTCACAAAGGCATCGCCCACAATGAGAACCTGGTCATGCTCCCTAAAGAAAGAAACGTGGCCCGGAGAGTGCCCCGGGGTTTCCAGCCATTTCCATTCGGGCATGAACGGCACGGAGCCATCGGCGGGAAGTGTCTCTAACCGTCCCCGGAAAGTGATAGGCTTCTTAGGGTACATGAACGAGAGATACGCCATGCCGCCGCCGCCCACGCTTGAATCTGGTGGTGGATAACTGGACAAACCGGTCAGATAAGGCAACTCCAGCGGATGGGCATACACCGGAACTTGCCAGATGTCTGCCAGGGTCTGCAGCGCGCCCACGTGGTCAAAGTGGCCGTGCGTGAGCAGGATGGCTTTAGGCGGATTGCCTTTGCCAAACTTGTCCTCGGCGGCTTTTCTGATGCGGTCGGCGGAGCCATACAACCCTGCGTCAATCAGAACCCAGGATTTGTCTGGGTTCTCCACGTAGTACAGGTTCACGAAAACAATTTCCATGCCCATGACACCTTGTGCCACCGGAAAGCAGGAGTGTTGCTTCTGCCGCAGGATGTTGCTTATCTGATCTTGCATAAGTTATCCCAGCCTTTGGTTAGACTAACTATCCAGACGGCCAAATACGCTCATTTCATCTCCGGAGTCATGACGGGAGTTTTGTTCGCCGTCAGTGGATTTGCCACCCTGGCCACCCTGGCTGTTACCAGGTTGCTGGCCGCCTTGCTGGAAACTGGCGTTTCCGTTGGCTTCTCCGCCTGGTTCTTCAGAAGTTTTTTTCAGTTCATCAGCCGCTTGGGTGCCATTTGGCAACTTCTCCTTCTCGTTGTATTTATTATCCTGTTCCATGATTTGTTATGAGTTTTGGTGTAAAAACAAGTGTATACCGGTCTTTCCGGCTTGTGTTTGTACGCACATCGGGAAAAAGAGGGTGCCTTTCGGGTCATAATTTCTGCCCGGCCCAGTTGCAAAAGTCAGAATTGGTGCGTATTATAGTCATGCTATTGAACGGCAGCAACATGGGATCTGACTGAGGAAGTCTGGAAATGAGGGAGGAAGTAAGACTCATGGGCCGCCGGAATTTTTCTCACCTGTTTACAGTTTATAAGACATGGTAAATCTGATCTATCCACCTAGCTATATGGCGGTGTACGCCAAGTGCATTGATGCCACTCTGCCAAACTTTGAACCAGAAGAATGGATTGAAGAAGGGCATGTGTATACCGTGAAACATTTCACAGAACCCCTTAACCAGGAAGAAGGAATGGCCGTGACCATTATTGATGCAGCGGGTGAAGAGATTCATCCGTCCCCATCACACTGGAGCTTTTCCTCTAACCGATTTGAGCTGTTCTCCATCTTCTTAAACTAAGTGTTTTAGGGCTCTTTTCCTGAAAAGGGCTTCAAAACAGAAAGGGCTGGCCATGTGGCCAGCCCTTTCTGTTTTACGGGAATTATGCCTTAGAATTGGAACCCACCTCTGAGCAGGAACTGGTTTTCTTCCTGTGAGGCGGCAAAGCCAACCGAGATCACAATCTGGTTCAAAGGCGAGAGCCAGATGCCTCCGCCGTGGCTTCGGTGCCACTTCTTGGAGTCTTCATTATCTACCCAAACCCGGCCAATGTCATGGAACCCGAACACCCCGATAGAGGCCGGGAAAAGGTATGTGGTAAAGCTGAACAGCCGCAGTCGAGCCTCTGTGTTGTTGTACAGGGTGCTTTGCCCACTAAAGCGGTTCCGGCGGTAGCCCCGCAGCATGGTTGGCCCATCCAGCATCTGCGCCTGGAAGAACTCAAAATCATTCCCAAACGTGTGGCCGCCCCCAAAACGGGTAGCCAGCGTTAGTTTCAACGGGATGCGCAGTGTCTGGTAAATGGCAAACTGCGAGTGCACCCGCGCCACATCTTCTGAGACCCGGTTGGTGCCTTTTAACAGATCAGCGGCCACTTGCCAGTACACCCCTTTGGCAGGTAAGGCCGGTAAATCGCGGGAGTCTAGCACGTATTCCAGTCTGGCGCCGGCGTAAGCGTGCGGCTCAAACAAATCGGGTACGCGGTCGGTTGCGTCTACCTGCTCAGACAGGAATCTGCCCGGGGTGCGCTCCACGTTCACGGTCTGGTAAGCCGGTCCCACAAAGATGGTTTCATAATCGCTCAGCTTTCTTCCGGCCAGAACATTGGCGTAGAACTGGGTTGACCGGAACCGCCAATAATCAATGTCTATGTCTGGGTTATAGGCCGTTTCATTGCCCAGCCCAAAGAAGTTCTCTGAATAACCCGGGCTCTTCCAGCTCACGTTCACTTTCAGGTCCAAGCCTAAACGCAGTTGCGGAAAGTGCGCGGCATAGTCTACCATGAACGATTGGGTGTTGAAGGCGTAGCTGGCTACCAGGCGCTGCATCATGCCATACGGCTCTTTCTGGAAGCCCTGGGTTTTCAGGAGCGCACCACCGCCTAGGATGAAACCATCGTCACGGTTGAAGCCAATGGTAGCCAAAGGACCTAGGTAGTTGTACCGGAAGCCCCGACGATCATACTGTACTGTAGGCCGCTTACGGGTAAAATTACGGGCTTCTGGACCTAACTGCAGCTTGGCCCCGTTGGGAGCATCGTACACGTAGGTGAAGCGGCGTAAGCCCAACACGCTGGAACTGTCAGTGATGACATCCTGGCCATCGCCACCAATAATGCGGAGGCGAATACCGTCTGTTGCTTTGCCCTCTACCTTAAACTGATCGGCTCCGCCCAGACCGTACAACCTGATTTCGCGGGTGTCTTCCGGCAAAAAACGGCGGCGGTATAGTTCGGCTTCCGGAGAGTCGCCTTGCTTTTTGTAGACGGTGACAAGGGTAGACCCGCCGGGCTCGCGCTGTACTTCAAAGCGCTCGTCCAGGTCTGTGCCTACTACGTCTACTTTCTGGGCCAGGAACTCATAGTAATCCTCGGCATCGCGCCTGATGTACGCCCGGCGCGCTTTGAGCGTGTTGGCCAGACGGGCTCCGGAAAGCTTCTGGATCTCGGGCGGGAGCTGGCGCACGGCTTCGTCAATGGCATCATCGGTGAGGAGAGCCCGCACGCTGTCTGCCATGGCAATCCAATCAGCGCGTTCCAGTTTGGTGAGGAAGTAGCGGTCAAAATAGCGGTTATTGAAGTTGAAGCCTTTTATGTCGCGCAGGCTCTCGTCAAACCCTTGCACCTTGGGCAAAATCCAGCGCCGGCTGGCAATGTTAGGAATCACGCCCTGGTTCACGAAGAAAGCCTGGTCACGGTCGCGGGGGATAGGTCTGTAGAGTTTGCCTTTGCCTTCTTTCTTGAACTCGGCCCACCGCCATTGGTCATCGTGGCGGTCCCAGTCGGCAATGAAGAAGTCTAGCAGGCGGGCGCGTAGGAGGCTGCGCTGGTCTACCACATCGTTCTGGTCTTCCAGGGTGTTCTCCAATACTTTGTCTGTGCCCACCACGTTCTCTGAGTTCCCAAAGCTGGCGATGTCAGAAACATCCTCATCAGGGCGCTCTTCAAACATGCCTATGGTGTTGGCGAAGCCTTTCAGGTATTTGCCAAAGCGCGGATCGTCTGGAATGACGAAGTACTGCGGATTGGTGTGGTACACGCCCACGGCATCGGCTAGCTTAGGCACTACCAAGGCACCGTACGGATGCGAGGCCGAGATTTGGTCTTTCACCACATCGGCGGCAATGGTCTGGCGCAGAATCCGGGGCAGGGCCGCATCTGGGTATTTCTCCACAGAACGCAACACGTACTGGCGGCCGGTGCTGTCTTCTAACCTAAGCGATACAGTCTGGAAACCACCACCGCGCTGCACTACTTTCAGACCTCCTTTTTGGGTTCCAATGTCAAAAACTGGCAAGGTAACCGGCGTGCTCCATTCTGGCCGGTAGTTTTCGCCCAATAGCCATTCCCGGAAACCGCTGGCTTTATACACTATGCTGGCGGGCAGCGTGGCTCTTTGCCCCGAGAAGTTCAGGTTCATTTTTTTGACCTGCGCCTCTATCTGTTTTTGGGTTAGTTTGCGGGAAAGCAGTGCCCGGTGAGCTACCTGTCCCTGGCCGCTGTTGGTATCTGGGGCGGTCCAGATCTCCAGCCAGGTTTCGCCGTTGGGGAAATAAAGCAGTTTGGCAAAGCCCGCAGAGGCCTGGGAGAAAAGCTGAGCGGCATCTTTATGGATATTTGATTTGTCCATGCCCACCCCGGTGGTGATGTAGTGGATGCTGTCCTGCATGCGATGCTCCAGCGCCGAAGAGTTGCCTTCTGCGTGTACCAGGCCTTTGTGCTGGGAGTACATGGTGGCAAGCTGACGGTGCATGAGCTGATGCTCCAGTTTTTTCATCTCCGGAGAAATGGTCATCACCACCAGCAGGTTTTTCTCTTCATTACTGCGGAGAACATCGTCTAAGGCCGCCAGCGTAGCGGTACCGCCGGTAGTGGCGCAACCACGCTGTTCTTCTTCCTCATCAATCCGGCGGTTGGGCATCAGCCACTGTGTGTCCATGAGGAGCAGGTGCACGTCATCGGTGAGGGGCACTTCAGCAGGGCCGGGGCAATGGTTTTCTGGCAGTACCAGTTTTTCGTTTTGCAGGTACTGGGCTATGAACCGCTCCTGGTTTCTTACTTCCTGCACTATACGGCCCTTGGCATCGTGCTCGCCGGGCATGAGAATGATCTTTCCTTTGTAGCCTTGCAGGTATGTAAGCTGTTGCTGTAACCGGGCCTCCAGTTCTTTGCGGTTGGGGGCAGATACGCTGGGCAAAGTGGCGGGCTGAAAAGGGTTGCCCACAAAAACAAGGGCGCTCTTGTCTCCGGCTTGTCTTAACTGGTTTTGCAGGAGAGGCAGGGGCGCGGCTGTATTCTGACCTGGCGACCATCTGCCGGCTAACAGTACCGTGTAAGAAGGAGAACCAGACGGAAGCGAGGGCAGTTGCGCCCATGCTATGATGGGGCTCAAAGCCCAAACGCAGAGTTGGAGAAGGATTACCCTGTAGGGTAAAAAGTCTTTCATATTCATGTGTTAAGGTGCTGGCTGTTCTTTTGTTTTAAGCATCTTTAGAAGAAAGCAGGCTTAAAACAGTTTGAACTTTGCATGGAAAAGCTGAGGATATCCAGGCACGTTTGCGGCTATTTACGCAGTTTTGGCAGTTGAAGGTTAGGACAAATACTGCTTTTGCGCCTTAGGGGAGATGAACCAGTACTTTTAGAGATAAAACAGGGAGAATTGCCCGCCTAAAGGAATAGACAGCCCGTTTTGTTTGTTCTGCTTTCAGAAGAACCATTTTATGCCCGCTTTAGACAAAGACCTCCGGAAAGCCATCTTAGCCTTGCCTTCTGCCCGCAAAGACAAACTCTTGCTACAGTTACTCACGCCTAACCAGTTGCTGCAGGAGCAATTGGCCTTTGAGTTGTTGGAGGGCCCCGAAGGATTGGAGACCAGACGGGAAGCCTTACGGGACCGCATCCAGAGCAGTGCCCAGGGCTTCTACTACAATGCCAATGACTTGCTTTCTGCTTTGCGGCAGCTGTGTCCGCTTCTGAGCAACCATGCCAAAGTCACCACTGATGTCTACGGAGAAATTAGCCTGCTGCTGTTGCTGCTTAGGGAAGTGTTGCGGCACCAGCAGCAATTCTTACAGGAACTTACCGGTGCTACTGAGGCGCTGGGCCTTTTCCTGGCCAAACGCGCCGAAGAAGCATTGCAAAAACTGTCTAAACTACACGAAGACCTGCACGTGGAGTTTGAGGACGAAGTAAACCAGGTGCTGCCTAAGCTTCATGCCTCCGCTGCCGGGTATGCTGCTAGAAAATTAGGCCTGCCGGTGACCTGGAACCAGTAAGGGAACAGAAGATCCTTCCATTTACCGGCTCGCTACTCTTTTGCATACCTCACAGAATACGAAAGGAGCGTTGCTGTTTCAGAGCTGTTTTTCAGGAAACAGCCCAAAAACAAAGCTGGTCTGGGGTTTCAGAAAAAGGATGAGAAGAAGTTAGGCAGCCTCCAGCCAGTAACTTTCGGGAACGCCTTGGTGCAGAGACCTGATGGTGAAAAGACAGCCCTCCAGATCGTTCTGCAGTTGACAGGCCCAAATGACCAGCACCTGCCACCCGGCAGCTTTCAGCTTTTCACGGTGCCGGCTATCTCTTTCCTGGTTACGGGTGAATTTCTCTGTCCAGAAAGGAAGGTTGGTTTTGGGCATGGCTGGTAAACAGTGCGGACACCGGTGCCAGAAACACCCATGAATGAAAATGGCCAGCCTGCGACCAGGATAACACACATCCGGCTTGCCCGAAGCCTGCTTCCAGTGTAGCCGATAACCGCGTAAACCGTTTTGCCAGAGCGCCCGCCGCAGCAGAAGTTCTGGTTGGGTGTGCTTGGCTTTGTTTCCACGCATGTACCGGCTTATCCGTTCCTGGGCAGTGAGCGGAGCAGCATCAGCGGCAACATACTTCTTCTTTTTCTTCGGCATACAGCTAGCGTGTGCAAAGAAAACAGAATTCGCCTCAGGAGAGTGCCTCCCCATGGCTTCTTTCTTTACGGCAGAGAGGCTTTGCGGCGAACAGGAATGAGATGAAAAGGAAGGAGCCGTTTTACAGCTGTTTTTTGGAAAACAGCTGTAAAACGGCTCCGGTAAGAAGAAAGTAACGTGACTGCCTCTTGTTAATTTTTGCTGAAACGGGTGACTTTGTGGTGAATGGCCGGAAGCTCCTGCAAGTAGGCATAGATGGCCTCCAGGTCTTCGCGTTCCATGCCCGCGTACATCATCCAGGGCATAATGGTGTTGAAGTCTCCCTTGGCCAGTGTTGGGGAATGATACGCTGAATCTGCGTACTGTTTAAACCGATTCACAAAGGCTTCTTTGGTCCAGTTTCCAATTCCTGTTTCTTTGTCTGGGGTGATGTTGGCAGACCGTAAAGTGCCAGCCGGCATCGCGAACTCCATTCCGCCGGAGAATTCTCTGCCAGGTATGTTCTGGCCTTTTTCTTTAGGGGAGTGACACTCGCCGCAAGCCGCCGCGGTTACCAGGTACTTGCCGTACAGCACTGTCTCTGTTTTGGCGGGCATTGGCTGCAGGTTTGCTTTCCTGGGCATCGTGTTCAGAATAAAGTTCATGGGAAACTCTGGCCGGGAATCTGGAATGTCGTTTTCAATGGCGGGCAACGTACGGATGTAAGAGATTACCGCTTCTATGTCTTCTTTGGCTAACTGGCCGTACAGGTGGTGGGGCATCACCGGGAACAGGGCCTTGCCGTCTTTGTCTACCCCAGAGGTAATGGCTCTGAAAAGTTCACCGTCGGTCCAGTCGCTGATGCCGGCGGGCGTGATGTTGCGGGCGAAGAAGGTACCCGGGAATCCCATGTTCTTGTTGAACTCCTCTCCACCCTTGCCCCAGGTTCCGTCCTTGGGCGGACCAGCGAATTTTGTCCAATCACGCTCTGAGTGACAGTCAATGCACACCATTACATTATGGGCCAGGTATCTGCCGCGGGCTATCTGGCTTTCATTGCTGGTAATCTTGATTTCCGGGGCTTCGCCTACGTTAGGTAAGGCTACCTTCACGTACGCCAAGGCAGATAGAACTATTACCAGCAGTCCAATTCCGCCTGCTAACAGGAATTTTCTGGCTTTTCTCATTTATCACTCAGCAGTTAATGACTTCTATGAATTTGTAAAAATTTTACTAAAAATCATAAAAAAACCTTGGGTGATAGAAACAAAAAGCCCCGCTTAGTAGTATAAGCGGGGCTTTTTGGCTTAAGCGAAAAAGAGGGTTATCTCACTTCTTCGGCTTCGCTGAAATGATTGCTGCTGGAAGACACCAATACAATGGCCCCAATAGCCACTGCCGCAACAGAAAGTACCAGCTGTACCGGGGTCATTTTCTGTCTTACCTTCAATAACATTCTACCTGCGTCTGATAACAGATCTGGTAGCACATCGTGGTTGCCTTGATACACATGCACAATAGACTCTACGGTTCTGGCAAAGTCTTTTGGCTGTATTAGCTGGGTAGAGGGATTCTGTGGTTGTTCCATAGTAGTTGTGTCTCTAGAGATGGTTAAGTTCTTACATAAAAAAATCCCGCTCTGCCTTAAGAGACAGGATCGGGATTTTTATACGCAAACGCAGCCGGTTAGGTCACGCTTTTTTTACAAGTTAGGCTACCTGCCCGCCTGCGCCACGCACAGCCTCGTTTATCTTCTGGATTATTTTCTCTGGGCTGAACATCATACTGGCCGGAAAGCTTACTTGTACGTTGTTGATCTGCAGTGTTTGGGAAGCTGCTTCGTATGCATAGTCAGCGGTTACGCCCTGCTTGGAAACCCGTCCTTTATCGCCCGCCAGCTCAATACCAGCCGCGCTCAGTTTGCCTTTAAGAGAGTTGTACAAGTCTGGGGTGATTCCGGTGTAGGTAGCACTGTTTGCCATAATAACTATTGAATTTAGGTTGGGTAGAATAATTTAACGCATGGCGCCTCTGCAAGGTTAACTCATGCTCACATGGCTTAAAGGTAGAGTTTTTCCTGCGGTTTTCCGTAAAGAGAAGTGCCTGGTTATGCCAGACCGGCTAACCTTTGGCGTCTTTTTGAGGTAAAGCTGAACTCTACAGACTACGCTTACATGAAGAGAAGGATTTTACTGGCACTGCTGGGAGTACTGTTCCTGTACGGACTGGTGAGCTTCTTTTTTACCCGAAACGGCTCTGACCAGGACAAGTCCATTCCTTCTTATGTAAATGGCCCCAGCCTGCTGAAGAACCCCCAGGACAGCGTGCTGGCCAGTGCCGGCCCTCACTACCAGATAAGTAAAGCTGGTGAGTTCTTTCTGGGAGAACACTACCGCAAGATCTGGGCGGTGCCGGTAAAAGCCAAGGTGTTCCATATGGGCGAGGCAAGGGGCGGGCTCTCTATTGAAAAACTTGGCGGCGGTATGCAAACCACCAGCCTTACCCTCACAGATGCCCAGGGCCGCCTGTTTGCGTTGCGTTCACTGGACAAAGACCCGGTAAGTGTGCTTCCTGCTTTCTGGCGCAAGACCTTTGTGGGCTCTTTTGTGCGGGATCAGGTTTCTGCCACTAATCCGTACGCGGCCCTGGTGGTGGAACCATTGGCGCAAGCTGCCGGTATCTTTCACCCCAACCCCGAGCTGGTGTACGTGCTGCCCTCAGACAAAGACTTCAGGCAATACTCCGGCATTTTCGGGAATAAGCTTTTCCTCATGGAGGAGAAGTTCACTTCCAAGGCATCGCTCACCAAAGAGTTTGGGCCGGCCACAGATCTGGTAGACACAGAAGAGATGCTTGTGCGTCGGTTCAAATCCAGCCGGCACCGCATAGACCAATGGGCATTCGCCCGGGCCCGTCTTCTGGATATGTTGGTCAGTGATTGGGACCGGCATGAGGGGCAATGGGACTGGGCCGTATATCCGCAGGGGAAAGAAGTCTGGTACAAACCCGTTCCCAAAGACCGCGACCAAGCCCTTTGTTTGTATGATGATGGCCTGATTCCCTGGCTGGCTACCCGCAAGTTTGCCGCCCGTAAGTTTGAATCTTTCCACGCCAACTTCAAAGATGTCTACGGCCTCACCATCAACGCCGCCTTCCTGGATGCCAGAGCCCTTTCTGAAGTAACGTTGATTGATTTCAGGAGACTGGCCCGCGAGATGCAGGTAAAACTGTCTGACTCTGTCTTGCGGGTGGCCGCCAGGCGTTTGCCGCCGCCGGTGTACCAACTGGTGGGAGAAGAAACCTTTCAGAAGTTGAGAAGCAGACGGCAGCAGTTGGTGCAGGTAGCCGAAGAATATTACCAGATCCTGGCTAAGGAAGTGGCAGTGGTAGGCTCTGATGAACCCGAGCGGTTTGTGGTGCAGCGTCTTTCCCAGGGGCGAACGGTGGTAGAAGTCTACCGGTTAGGAACCGGAAACGTGAACGGGGCCAAGGTCTACAGCCGCACGTTCTTTGCTACCGAAACCGAGCGGCTCAACCTATACGGCCTCAACGGAGACGATATCTTTGATGTGAAAGGAAGCGTCAACAAAGGCTCGTATGTGTATGTCTACGGTGGTACCGGAACCGATTTAGTGATTGACAAATCAAACGTAGACGGCTGGCGCAAAAAGACCGTGGTCGTAGATGAAACAGATGGCACAAAAATACAGCCCGGCCCCATCACCGATGCCCAGTTGGCCAGTTCCGCCTCTGACGTGCCTTCCTTTGTGCGCTTCAGAATCAGGTAAGGCTGTTTTTGACCTGGTTTTAGATAAACTGCCTTAAAACAGCGGTTGCCGCTGAGCTAGGCAAGACTTTGCAAAACTCTTACCAGGTCCTGAGCCCGCAACATGCCCCTGATGGCATGATCGCCAATGACCATGGTAGGCACGGCGGTTACCCTCACTTCTTCGGTGGCGTATCTGAGCGCTGCTTCATGGGCCGCTTTGTACCGGCGCGATGTCAACGCTTCTCTGAACGCCTCTGCGTCTAACCCTATCTCTGCGGCTAATTTTGTCAGTACTTCTATGTCTCCAATGTCCTGACTTTCCTGAAAGAAGGCGGTAAACATACGGTGATTATAGGCGTGTCCTTTGCCCTGCTCTTTCGCAAACTGGTACCCCTCAAACGCCAGATGCGTGTACGGCTGCGGGGAAACGGTTGGGAGTTGTATTTGCACGCCCAGTTCCTCTGCCATGGGATATACTGAGTTTGCCCAGGTAGTCTGCAGGTAATCTTCTTCCGGGCGCAACGTTGGGGTAGGGGCAGGCCTAAGCTCAAAGGGCATCCATTCTACTTCTACTTCCTTGCCCAGAATTCTTTCGGCTTTGAGCACTTCTTCTTCTGCTAAAAAGCAGTAAGGGCAAACATAGTCTGAGTAAACCTTGATTTTAGCCATACCAGGTAGCTGTTTTTCTTCTTTGTACTCTGCTTGGCTAGGAAAAGATGTTCTGTATTGGAGAAATTCAGCCTTGGGCAGCCCACTACATTAACTAAATTCTGACTATGCTTTTAAAGCTCTGTTCTCTGCAGTCCTGACTATTGTTTTTGGGGTGTTTACAGCAAATACGGCAAAAACCGGTTCAGGAGAATTTCCTGAGAAGGAGGCAAGAAACTCAATTAGATTCTTTTGTTGAAAACTCCTTTATCAGGTACTTACGCGTTATAAAAATTGAATATTGGAAAGAAAGCAAACAAAATAAAGCTTTAAATGCGGAGTTTATAAGAAAGATTTGGCTCTAATCTAATAATCTATAATTTCGCCAAAATCAGAATTTTTCACGTACCTCATAGATGAAATTATCGTACCAAAGCAGATGTGCCCTGAAAACCAGTAACAATTTGTTAATGGAGAAAGCATATTTGCTTATGCGAATTTTAGGTTATGTAGTATGAGGATGATTTTATAATTTGCCGCGATTTAGGAAAGTACTATCAATTTTTATGGATAAATACTCATATATAGCCAACGCACACGGAGCATATATTGATGAACTGTACAAGCAGTATCAGCAAGATCCAGGCTCGGTGGATTTTGGTTGGCAGAAATTCTTTGAGGGGTTTGATTTCTCCCAGAACTACCCCAGCGAAAACGGCGAAGCAACTACAGCTGCAAAGCCAGCCACAACCCCTGGCGCTACCCCCGGTGCTTCTGCCGGCGAGGTAGAAAAAGAAATCCAGGTTAGAAACCTTATTTACGCCTACCGCTCACGCGGTCACCTGCGTTCCAACACCAACCCGGTGCGTCCACGCAAAGACCGTAAAGCGCTTTTAGACCTGAAAGACTTCGGGCTTTCTGAGGCTGATCTGGACACTAAATTCCAGAGCGGCTCTGAGCTTGGTTTAGGCACAGCCACTCTGCGCGACATTGTAGCCACCCTTAAGAAGGTGTACGAAGGCACCATCGGGTTTGAGTACATGTACATCCGCGACCCAGAGGTGCTGGAGTGGTTCAAGCAGAAAGCAGAAAGCGAATCAGTAAGCTTTAATCCTTCCGTTGAATATAAAAAACGCATTCTGTCTAAACTGAACGAGGCAGTAGTGTTTGAGAACTTCCTGCACACCAAATTTTTGGGGCAGAAACGCTTCTCTCTGGAAGGTGGCGAAACTACTATTCCAGCTTTGGATGCCATCATTGACAAAGGTGCTGAGCTTGGCGTTCAGGAAGTAGTGATTGGGATGGCGCACCGCGGTCGTTTGAACGTGCTGGCCAACATCATGGGGAAAACCTATGAGCAGATCTTCTCTGAATTTGAGGGAACTGCCGTGCCAGACCTGACCATGGGCGATGGTGACGTAAAATACCACATGGGCTTCTCCAGCGAGATTGACACACCATATGGACACAAAATCAACCTGAAACTGGCTCCAAACCCATCGCACTTAGAGGCGGTGAACCCGGTGGTAGAAGGTTTTGTGCGCGCCAAACTGGATTCCATGTATGGCCGTGACACCAATAAGATCCTGCCTATTCTCATCCACGGTGATGCCGCGGTAGCAGGTCAGGGTATTGGCTACGAGGTTACCCAGATGGCCAAACTGGAAGGTTACAGCACCGGTGGTACTATCCACTTCGTGATCAACAACCAGGTAGGCTTCACAACTGACTTTGAAGACGCCCGTTCTTCTATCTACAGCACTGATTTAGCGAAGATCATTGACGCGCCGGTGCTGCACGTGAACGGTGATGATCCGGAAGCAGTAGTGTTTGCCGTACGCCTGGCTACTGAGTACCGTCAGCGGTTCCACAATGATATCTTCATTGACATGGTGTGCTATCGCCGCCATGGCCACAACGAGGCAGATGAGCCTAAGTTCACTCAGCCTCAGTTGTACAACCTCATCTCTAAGCACCCTAACCCACGCGAGATTTACAACAAATCATTGGTGAGCCGCGGTGAGGTAGACGCTAAGTTAGCCGATGAGATGGATCAGCAGTTCCGTCAGATGCTACAAGAGCGTCTGGACATGGTAAAACAAGAGCCACTGCCTTACAATTACCAGGTTCTGGAGAAAGAGTGGCAGGAACTGCGCCGTTCTAAGCCAGAGGATTTCCACCAGTCGCCAGAAACCGGTATTCCGGTAGAGGCTATTGAGAAAGTAGGAAAAGCCTTGGCTTCATTGCCAGAGAACTTCAAGCCGCTGAAGCAGATTGAGAAGCTCATCAAAGAGCGCCAGGATATGTTCTTCAACAACCGTGCGTTGAACTGGGCCTCAGCTGAATTGCTGGCGTACGGTTCCATTCTGTTGGAAAACAAGATTGTGCGCATGAGCGGACAGGATGTGCGCCGTGGTACTTTCTCGCATCGCCACGCGGTGTTGCGTGATGCAAATACCAACGCGGCTTACACCAACCTGAACCACATCCAGGAAAACCAGCAGCAGTTGCAGATCTACAACTCCCTGCTTTCTGAGTATGGCGTGTTGGGCTTTGAGTTCGGTTATGCCATGGCTAACCCGAACGCCCTAGTGATCTGGGAAGCGCAGTTCGGTGACTTTGCCAACGGTTCACAGGTGATGATTGACCAGTTCATCTCGTCTACTGAATCTAAGTGGCAGCGCATGAATGGTCTGGTGATGTTGTTGCCGCACGGCTACGAAGGCCAGGGACCAGAGCACTCCAATGCCCGTCCGGAGCGCTTCCTGCAGTTGGCCGCTGAATACAACATGTACGTGACCCAGTGCACCACCCCGGCTAACTTCTTCCATATGCTGCGCCGTCAGTTGGCTACACCGTACCGCAAGCCATGTATCCACATGTCGCCAAAGTCTATGCTGCGTCACCAGAACGTGATGTCGCCAATTGAAGACTTCGCCCAGGGATCTTTCCAGGAGGTGATTGGCGATGCGTACGCAGATGCGAAAGCCGTAACCAAAGTGTTGTTGTGTACTGGTAAAGTATACTATGACCTGCTGGAAGAGCAGCAGAAAACCAACCGCAAAGATGTAGCCATCATCCGTCTGGAGCAGCTGCATCCGTTCCCAGAAGTACAGTTGGTGCGTGAGCTGGAGAAATATCCAGAGGCACAAATCATCTGGGTACAGGAAGAGCCTTATAACATGGGTGCCTGGACCTACATCCTGAGCGTAATGCGCAAAAACATTGATGATGTGGTATCCCGTAAGCCAAGCTCATCTCCGGCTACCGGTTACAACAAAATCCACCAGAAAGAGCAGCGCGCGGTGGTTGAAAAAGCATTCAGCATCTAATTAAAGATAAAGAGTTGTTTTGGTCCTGTTTTCCAGAAAACAGGACCAAAACACTTAAGTGATCATCTTAAGCCAAAAAGAAGATATGAGCTTAGAAGTAAAAGTACCAGTGGTTGGGGAATCCATCACGGAAGTGACCATCGCGAAATGGTTGAAACAAGACGGCGATCAGGTTGCCATGGATGAGGTGATCTGCGAGCTGGAGTCAGATAAAGCTACCTTTGAATTGCCCGCTGAAGCCGCTGGTATTCTTAGAATCAAAGCCCAGGAAGGTGATACCATTCCAATTGGAGAGGTAATCTGTACCATTGACGGTGCTGGCCAAGGTGCTTCTGCTCCTCAGCCAACCACTGTTTCTACGCAACACACCCTTACTGAAAATAAAAGTGTGACAGATCCGCAGAGCACTATTGCCGCGGAGCATACTCCTAGCCACGGCACGCAGAACCAGGCTACCACGGGTGGCGGTACTGGCCAGACCCTGGAGGTGAAAATCCCAACGGTGGGCGAGTCTATCACTGAGGTAACGATCTCTAAGTGGCTGAAGTCTGACGGAGACCAGGTGGCCATGGACGAAGTGCTGTGTGAACTGGAGTCTGACAAAGCTACGTTTGAATTGCCTGCCGAGGCTGCCGGTGTACTGCGCATTGTTGCCCAGGAAGGTGACACCGTAGAGATTGGCGCTACCATCTGCCGCATTGAAGTAGGTGCTGGTTCTGGCGTGGTTACTTCTCCGGCTCCGCAAACTACTGCTCCATCGGCCCAGCCTGCTCAAGCTGCCACTGCTGCAACTTCAGGGGCTACTACCTATGCCAGCGGTACGCCATCTCCGGCGGCTGGTAAAATCCTGGCTGAGAAAGGACTTGATGCTGCTGCCGTAGCTGGTACAGGCCGTGATGGTCGCATTACCAAAGAAGATGCCCAGAACGCCCAGGCTCGTCCGGCGCCTCAGCCTGCTGCCGCTCCTGCCGCACCTGCTGCCAAAGAATCTGCGGCTCCGGCTCCGGCCGCTGCGGGTTCACGCAACAGCCGCCGCGAGAAAATGAGCAGCTTGCGCAAGACAGTTGCCCGCCGTCTGGTAGCGGTGAAAAATGAAACGGCCATGTTGACTACCTTCAACGAGGTAGACATGAAACCGATCATGGACATCCGGGCCAAATACAAAGACAAGTTCAAAGAGAAGCACGAAGTAGGCTTAGGTTTCATGTCGTTCTTCGTGAAGGCTTGTACCGTAGCTCTGCAAGAGTGGCCAGCGGTAAACGCCCAGATTGACGGGGGCGAGATCGTGTACAACGATTTCTGCGACGTTTCCATTGCCGTTTCTGCGCCTAAAGGTCTGGTGGTGCCGGTGATTCGCAACGCCGAAGGCCTGAGCCTGGATGGTATCGAGAAAGAGGTTGTTCGTCTGGCCAAGCGTGCCCGTGAGAACAAACTGGGCATTGATGAGATGACCGGTGGCACGTTCACCATCACCAACGGTGGGGTGTTTGGGTCTATGATGTCAACGCCCATCATCAACGCGCCGCAATCGGCTATCCTGGGGATGCACAACATCGTGAACCGTCCGGTGGCTATCAACAACCAAGTGGAAATCCGCCCGATGATGTACCTGGCCTTGTCTTACGATCACCGCATCATTGACGGTCGTGAGTCAGTGAGCTTCCTGGTACGCGTGAAAGAGTTGCTGGAAGATCCAATGCGTTTATTACTCGGAGTCTAACTCGTGTTTTAGGCGTGTTTCCTAGAAAATAAGTTAAAAACGAAAAGGCTCTGTGCTGCTTCCTGTAAGTGGGTACGGAGCCTTTTCTTCACATAAAAAGAAGAATCATGAAATACGATGTAACGGTAATCGGTTCAGGACCGGGAGGCTACGTGGCCGCTATCCGCTGTGCGCAGTTGGGCCTGAAAACAGCCATTATTGAGAAATATTCAGTACTGGGCGGTACCTGCCTGAACGTAGGCTGTATTCCGTCTAAAGCTTTATTGGATTCATCTGAGCACTTCCACAATGCCGCGCATACCTTCAAGACGCACGGCATTGAATTGGATAACCTCAAAGTGAACCTGGAGCAGATGATTGCCCGCAAAGGTGACGTGATCAAGTCTAACAATGACGGCATTGCGTACCTCATGAAAAAGAACAAGGTAGACGTGTACAACGGCCTTGGCTCTTTCGTGAACAAAAACACCATCAAAATCACCGGGCAAGACGGTGCCGAGCAGCAGATTGAGACGGAGAAAACCATCATCGCGACGGGTTCTAAGCCTATCAACCTGCCATTCCTGCCCGTAGACAAGAACCGCATTATCACTTCTACTGAGGCCTTGACCTTGAAAGAAGTACCAAAACACCTGATCGTAATTGGCGGTGGGGTGATTGGGCTGGAGTTAGGTTCTGTGTACGCCCGCTTAGGCGCGAAGGTGTCTGTAGTGGAGTATACCGATGCCATCATTCCCACCATGGACCGTTCTCTTGGAAAAGAATTGCAGCGTGTGCTGAAAAAGACCTTAGGCTTTGAGTTCTTCTTCGGGCACAAAGTGACCGGGGCCGAAGTGCAAGGCGAAGGTGTAGTAGTAACCGCTGAGTCTCCTAAAGGTCAAACCGTCACATTTGAGGGGGACTACTGCTTAGTATCAGTTGGCCGTAAGCCTTATACCGAAAGCTTGGGTCTGGAGAATGCCGGGGTACAATTGGGCGAGCGCGGCATGATTGCCGTAGATGACCATCTGCAAACCAGCGTGCCGGGCATCTACGCCATTGGTGACGTGATACGCGGTGCTATGCTGGCACACAAAGCCGAAGAAGAAGGGGTACTGGTCGCTGAGATCATGGCGGGCCAGAAGCCGCACATCAACTACAACCTGATTCCGGGTGTGGTATACACCTGGCCAGAAGTGGCGGGTGTAGGCTTCACTGAGGAGCAGTTGAAGGCGCAAGGTGTTGCATACAGAGCAGGTTCGTTCCCATTCAAAGCCTCGGGCCGCGCCAAAGCGTCTATGGACACCGATGGCTTCGTGAAAGTACTGGCAGATGCGCAGACAGATGAAATCCTGGGCGTGCACATGATCGGGCCACGTGCCGCAGACATGATCGCGGAGGCGGTAGTTGCTATGGAGTTCCGGGCTTCTGCAGAAGATATCGCCCGCATGAGCCACGCGCACCCAACGTATACAGAGGCTATGAAAGAAGCCTGTTTAGCCGCTACTGAGAACAGAGCTATTCATATCTAAAGTTCTTTAAATAATTAAATACAAAAGCCCAGCCGAATCAAACGGCTGGGCTTTTGTATTTAGGGGTACAGAAAATTGTCAACTCTTGTTAGATTTACATTAATCTTGTACTATAGTTTACTTCAATACAATATTTAATCCTTTATATGAAGCACCTCTTACTGCAGGCGTTTGTATTTATTTTGTGCTGCTTAATTAGCCCTGCGCAGGCGCAGATAGTTTCCTCGGTGAAATCCATAGGTTCAGAAAGCTATGACTACCCTGCAAAAGTTGTGGTAGATGCAAACGGCTGGACATATGTTGTCGGGCATATTGGAGGAAGTAATGGTGCAGCTTTTGATGGTATCGCACAGCGGAAAAAAGGAGGCTTTATTGCAAAATACGGGAAAGACAAAAAAGCAGTATGGGTTA
Source organism: Sabulibacter ruber (assembly GCF_017355955.1). GTDB lineage: Bacteria > Bacteroidota > Bacteroidia > Cytophagales > Hymenobacteraceae > Nibribacter > Nibribacter ruber_A. The sequence goes on from NZ_JAFFID010000007.1 coordinate 66,373, forward strand.
AAGACGATGGGAACAGCAGTCTTGATCATAGGTACACAGACCTGGCAGTTGATGCAGAGGGCAACGTAGTTGTTGTTGGGCAAGGAGCAGACGCACAGGTTTTCAGTTTTTCCCTTCTTAAACTTGACAGCAAAGGGAATGTGAAATGGCAAAAGGAATTCAACGGCAATGGGTTTACAGGAGGGAGAGGCAAAAGCTTAGCTATTGACAAAGAAGGTAACATCTATGTAGTTGGCTCCTTCTTTGGCGATAATTTCATGGGAATACCCCTGCCATTGAATGTGCCGGCAAAAACATCAGAGAGAGACTTTCTTGGAAAGTTTACGTCAGAAGGAGAAGTTGTTTGGTTTAAAAGCTCGCCTAACTACAATTTACAGTACCTGGATGTAAAGCTAGATAGTGAAGGAAACGTAGTCACCGGAGGGGCATTTCTTGGCAGGGCCACTTTGAATGAATTTACAATGGAGGGAGCTAAACCGGAAGATGCGTCTAATCCATTTTTAACCACCCAATTTATTTCCAAACAAGACGCATCAGGAAAGGTGGTGTGGGCAAAGGCACTTCCCTTTATCTTTTATACCATGGATAACGGGGGATTAGTACTTGACAATACCAATAACATCTACCTTGCTATCAGTGCCACCTCTGATATTCGGGTAAATGCAGTCCAGGTAGATGACGTTCGGATTGAAGGTTCTAATGCGGGTAACTGCATTTTGTTAAAGTTTGACCCCACTGGGAAAGCCACTTGGGCAACCAAAATAGCAGGTGTTAAGAAAGGGGAGTTTAACAGCTTTATACAGCCTACTGAATTGGTGTATGGCAATAATGCTCTCTACCTGTCGGGTGTTTTTGCGGGAGGCATTATCACTGAAAAAGACACTATATTTGGTACGGCTCCTACCAACCTTGTCCAAGACATATTTCTAAGCAAAATAAGCCTTCTCGGGGAAAAGGCCTGGCTGGTAAATTACTTTGGAGAACAGCCCGAAATAGCCTTCAATCCCAGCCAGAAAGAACTAGTATTTGCGGGTACGTTCAAAGACAGGCTATTGGTTGAAAACAGATTGCTGCAGGGGGCTGGCTTGGATGACATCTTCATCACCCATCTCATTGATAGCAGTAGTGCCCAGGCCACAAGAGTAAGTGGTAGAGTGTTCAATGATAAAAATGGGAACTGTAGGCTTGACAAGAATGAACAAGGCTTTGCAAACGTATTGGTAAAAGCGGTACCCGGTGATTTTTATGGGATTACTAACAGTTTAGGGGAGTACTCAATTCGGTTAGAACCCGGAAAGTACCGGATATCACCTTTGTTTAGCCAAACTTCAAAAACAGCAATTAGGCAGGTGTGTAGTCCTGCGTTAACAGTTACTACTTCTGAAAACCTGAGTGAAGTCAAGAACTTAAACTTTGGCACAGAGGTACTAGAGTGTTCTCAAATCACAATTGATATAGCCGCTGACCGCCGCCGACGCTGCTTCCGAAGCAATACCACCGTTACTTACACCAATGAGGGCACCGCAGCGGCCCATAACGTCAAGATCAAAGTCATTTACCCAAAATATGTAGTGCCCATCAGCAGTAGTTTGCCTTGGGTAGCCCGGCAAGATTCTGCGCTGATTTTTGAAGTAGGCACCCTGAAGCCAGGTGAGCGCAAAAGTTTTACCATTGCAGATTCTACCATTTGCGGAGATGAAACCATCAGGGGGTTGAGCCAGTGCGTGAAAGCGTTTATCACTCCTCGTAACTCCTGTACTCCCCAGAGCCAGGAGTGGAATCAGGCGAGCGTATCACTTGCGGCCAACTTCACCAATCAGCAGCAGACGGCAGAATTTACCATTTTCAATGAAGGGGTTGGTGATATGGCTGATAGCACAGGATATCGGGTGTACGCGAACGCTGCTTTGGTGAAGGAAGGAAAGGTAAAGCTCAGGAAAGGAGCCTCTACTACCCTGGAGATTCCGGCCCAGGTAGTCACTTACCGGTTAGAGGCAGACCAGGTGCCACACCATCCCGGCCAAAGCCGGCCAACTATAAGTTTGCAGCCAACTAACATCCCGGCCAATCATCCATCCATGGCGATGCCCTTGCCCATTGATGATTTCTACCAGGATGATGCCGATGCCGAGGTGGATATTTCCTGCTTAGAGATTCTGGATAGTTTTGATCCCAATGACAAACAGGTGAGCCCCAAAGGAATTTCTTCACGCCACTACATCAAAGCCGAAGATGAGTTGGAGTATTTAATCCGTTTTCAGAATACTGGTACAGATGTGGCGTATAATGTGGTAGTGAAAGACACCATTAGCGAGCATCTGGATATCGCTTCATTGCGGGTGGGCTCGGCCTCGCATCCTTTTACCTATACGGTAACAGGCAAGGGCAAACCCGTAGTGACGTTCACCTTTAAAAACATCAACCTGCCAGACCATAAAACAAATGAGCCGGGCAGCCATGGGTTTGTGAAGTTCTCTATTGCGCAGAATCCCGGCAATTCCAAAGGAACCGTGATCAAAAACACCGCCCATAACTATTTTGATTTTAACAGCCCTATCGCTACCAATGAAGTCACCAACATCATAGGAGATACAGTGCTTGTTTCACCCGTGGCGGTTGCGGTGACTGATTGCGGAATAGAGGAACCCACTATTTCCAGAGCCGGAAGCGACATTAGCCTATGTGAAACTAGTCAGGCTGTCTTGCAGGGAAACATACCTGCCAAAGGAGTTGGTAAATGGAGAGTAGTTAGCGGCCAGGCCTTTATTGCAGACCCTGGAAATCCTAACTCTGCCGTTCAGGCCATTGGGTATGGTGAGACGGTCCTGGAGTGGACCATCACTTTATGTAAAAAGATCTCCAGCAGCCAGGTGAAAATCTTCAGGTACCAATTGCCCTCTTCCCCAGTGATTGCGGAGGTGCCATTGCAGTGTGAGGGCGATGCCTTGATGCCTTTGGTGGCGACAGGGGCCAACATAACCTGGTATTCAGATGCTGCCAGACAACAGAAGATTGCTGCCGGCAATCAATTTACCCCATCGGTGACAAGTAGTGCCACACTCTATGCTACCCAAACCATTAATGGGTGCGAAGGACCAGTTATGGCAGTGGAGGTAAGAATACAGCCTAAAAAGATAGATTTTGTTGTAAACGGGGACACCTTAGCGGCTCCGCAGGCAGACAGTTACCAGTGGTTTTTCAATAATGAACCCATGCAGAATTCAAGAGTGCAGAAACTAGTGGCGAAGAACTCGGGCTTCTATAAGGTGCAAACGGTTACTAATGGCTGCATATCAATAAGTGAGAATCTAAAGCACAGCATCCTGTTGGCTGCTTCAGAGCTCAAGGTTCAACCTAATCCTGTTCCCGAGGAGCTTTTCTTAACCTTCTCCTCTAATGCCACGGGTCAGGTACAGTTTGCGGTTAGAAGTCAGTTGGGAGTAGAGGTGATGCGCTTAGAGGCCGAGAAAAACCTGACGGTTCTGGAGAAAACCCTAGACGTGACTAGCCTGGTACCTGGCATGTATGTCTTAGAGGTTAGACTAGGAAAAGAAGTGCTGAGGTATAAGTTTGTGAAGCTTTGATGCCGTAAATTCGGTTCTTGCCTGAAAGGGATAAAAAAGAGAAGGCCTCTCCTGCATTTAAGAGAGGCCTTCTCTTTTTGTTTTAGAGCTCTTTCAAGGAAAGTAGCCCCGAAACAGAGACTAGAAGTTCCAGCCTACCGTAGCCACAAAGTTAGTGTTTTTGTGCTTGTTCACCACAGTTGGGGTGGTGACGTTGTAGAACTCAGAGTTTTCGTCATCAAACTCAGTATTCACATAAGGGGTGTACACGCTGTTGTATTTGCTGTACACCAAAGCGGCATCAACGAAGAAGTTATTTTGTCTGATTCCCACACCTCCGGTCACAAAAGTCTTGGCCTGGTTTACGTCGCTGTTTTTGAAAGGATCACCGTACAGAGCGTAACCAGCTCTCACTCTGAACACATCAAAGCGGGCCTCGGCACCTAAGCGGTAGTTCAGGGTTTTGTCATACAGGTTCTTGATGGCCTGGTTTTCGTTCTGGAAAGAATCATCAGAATCCAGACGAGCGCTGGTATAGTCAACGTACTCTACATCGGCGGTGATGAAACCGTTTTTGCCTAAGAATACTGCTGCGCCCCCGGTAGCTCTGAACGGAGTAGTGATGTTGTACTCATACTCACCCGGGTCTGCCGCGAAGAACTGGTTCAGAGATGCATTGTCATCTGGCGCCTGGTTGAAGTTCACCGCCAAGCTGGTGTTGAACTGGTCGGTCAGGGTGTACCAGGTTGGGGTCTGCACGGAGAACCCTAGCCGTAAGGCATCATTGGGTCTATAGATAGCACCTACTCTCAGGCTAAGGCCGGTACCTTCTGTGGTAAGCTCATCTCTAAGCGTTAAGTCGGTGATATCGGTAGCCGGGTTTTCTTCCCGGTAGATTCTGGTCTGTTTAAAGCGTAAAGTGGTCAAACCAACAGAGGCACCCAGAAACAACTTATCGCGGAAGCTGGCCCCATAGGCAAAGTCCCATTGGTTCTGAGCCCCATCAGACTGAATGTTCTCCTCAAAAGGGTTTGTGGCTACCAGATTGGGAGAGATGTAATATCCGTCGTCTTCCTGATCAATCAGATAAGTCTCGTAAGCCAGTTCCTGAAGAGAGTTTGGCGTGAGGCCAAACGCATTGGCTCTTTGGGCGGCATACTCGCCAAACTTCATGTTTTCCAACGGGCCAGTGGCCCGATAGAAAGTACGCTGGTTGAAGTTGTTGAGCCGGGTAAAACCAACCCCGAAAGAGCTGGACCGCCAGTCACCTTCCTCGTCATCTGCTTTGCGGGTGGCAAACACGGCGGAAAGGTTAGGGATGTTCAGGTTATTGCGGTTGTTCATGGCCTCAGAGCCATACACCGTACTGGTTACTTCATTGAAGTTAATTCCCGCGGAAACCGTGATTTCAGAACGTCTGAACAAACCTAGACCGGCTGGGTTGCTGGAAAGGTTACCGGCTTCGCCACCAAGGGCCACGTTGGCGCCACCAATACCCATGGTGCGGGCGGTTCCGCCAAACTCAGTGCGGGAATAACGAAGAGCATCTACCTCATTTTGGGCAAAGCTCTTTCCGGCACTGCCTAGCAACGCCAGGCAGGCCAAAAGAAAGCTATATCGTTTCATGTAGTGTGTTGAAAAAAGAGGGGGTTAGTTTCTGCCTCTGCGGCCACCACCTGAACTACCTCCGCTGCTGCTTCCACCGCCAGAAGAACGGCTTGGCTCATAGGAACGGCTAGGCTCGTATGAAGACCGGCTTGGAGCAGGTTCATAGGAACGGGTGCGGGTTTCAGAAGATCTGCTAGGGGCAGGAGTGTAATCAATGGACCGGGATCTTCTGGTTGGCTGAGTGCTCTCAGAACGGCCGGTGCTGGTGGAGTTTCTGCTTTGGTCAGGAACGCTGATTCCCTCGGTAGACTGGCTGCCCGGCTGAGGATACGCAATCTGTCTGCGACGACGCGGTTGCTCGGTTCCGTCTGTGGTTGTCTGCGCCTGGCTGGCGGCGGCTCTGGAAGAACGGGTTCTGCCTTCTGTACCGCCTACCACTGCATTGGCAGATCTGCTGGAAGCAGGAGCGGCAACGCTGGCACGTCCGTCACGGGAGATATTTGGATTACGACCCGCCGTGTTAGAGCTTCTGTCATCACGACGACCATAGGCCACCCGGTTGGCAATCACACGACCACCGCCACCGTAGTAGTTGTCATAGTAGCCGTAACGGTACGGGTTGTAGTAAGGATTGTAGCCATAGCCGTAACCGTAGCCCCATGGGTTATAGTAACGCCCAAAGCCAAGACCGATACCAATAGACAAACCTGGTCTGGGCCAGAACGGATCATACATAGCCAGGCTAGCCATGCTAGGGCCGTAGAACGGATCATACCAAGGGTCTAACCATGGGTCCATCATCACGGCTCTTGAGTAGTAGCGGCCCGGAGAGTAAAAAGGCGAGGCATACGCGTAGAACGGATTCCCGAACGGTGCGTCATAGTAAGAATACTGGTACGGCGTGTTGTTCCGGCGGGTGTTTTGCGCGTAGGTCTCAGGATCGCTCACGCGCTCAGAAATGTCGCGGGAGGCATCATCGCCAGCATCGGGGGAGGCAACGTCTTCGGTGGTCTGCTCCTCCACCGGATCTACGTAGGTGACTTTGTCTGAGGAAGAGAAGTACACATCGTCTGTCTCGCTGGTCTGCAAGTTAGAAGATGTGCTACACCCTGCAGCCAGGAAACCCAGCAGCGGCAGTATAAGCAGCTTATTGGTAATATATTTCATGGGAGTATAGTAGTTGGTTATGGATGCTAGATCAATTCACGAAACCCAATAACACGAGTATCCGGTTCGCCAACGTTTCTATTCAGATATATTAACGTATTTTTGAGCCGAAAAGGTATGGAATCGCTCAAGAAAATAAGCAAAATCTATGCCGTTTTATTCAAGTTTCGCTATATATTTCTTCTTTATCAAAGATACAAAAAATGAGCAAAGGGTTGCCTAAACGAAGTGAGGATTATTCTCTCTGGTATAATGAGTTAGTGAAGCGGGCCGGTCTGGCCGAAAACTCGGCCGTGCGCGGGTGTATGGTGATCAAGCCTTACGGGTACGCTATTTGGGAAAAGATGCAGCGCATATTGGATGATATGTTCAAAGCAACAGGACATTCCAACGCGTATTTCCCCCTATTTGTGCCCAAGAGTTTGTTTGAGGCCGAAGAGCAGAACGCCGAGGGTTTTGCCAAGGAATGTGCCGTGGTTACCCACTACCGCCTGCAAACCGATCCAGACAAGAAAGGCAAACTGCGCGTTGACCCTAATGCCCGCCTGGAAGAAGAACTGATTGTACGCCCTACGTCTGAGGCGATCATCTGGAATACGTACAAAAACTGGATACAGAGCTACCGCGATCTGCCGTTGCTCATTAACCAGTGGGCTAACGTAGTGCGCTGGGAAATGCGTACCCGCCTGTTCCTGCGTACTGCGGAATTTTTGTGGCAGGAAGGCCACACCGCGCACGCCACCGAGAAAGAAGCCATTGCCGAGACCGAGCAAATGCTGCACGTCTACGCCGACTTTGCCGAGAACTTCCTGGCCCTGCCGGTAGTACGCGGTAAAAAAACGCCCAATGAACGTTTTGCCGGGGCCATTGAGACCTACTGTATTGAAGGCCTGATGCAAGACGGAAAAGCGCTGCAGGCTGGTACCTCGCACTTCCTGGGCCAGAACTTCGCGCAGGCGTTTGACGTGAAATTCGCCACCAAAGAAGGCGGACTGGAGCACGTGTGGGGAACCTCCTGGGGCGTGAGTACCCGCCTGATGGGAGCCCTGGTTATGGCCCACTCCGATGATGAAGGTCTGGTGCTGCCTCCAAAACTGGCCCCAATCCAGGTAGTGATTGTGCCTATCTACAAAGGCGAGGAGCAGCTGGCGCAGATCTCTGAGAAGGTTCTGGCCCTGAAAAAGCAACTGGAAGCCAAAGGCATTTCCGTGAAATACGATGACCGCGACACCGAGCGCCCAGGTTTTAAATTTGCCGAGTGGGAGCTGAAAGGCGTGCCGGTGCGCATCGCCATCGGTGGTCGGGACCTGGAGAACGGCACCGCCGAGGTAGCCCGCCGCGACACCAAAGAGAAAAGCTCTCAGCAGTTTGATGACCTGGTGAATTACGTGCCTGCCTTGCTGGACGAAATCCAGGAAAACATCTTCCAGAAAGCCCTGGCCTTCCGCGAAGCGAACACCACCAAAGTGGATTCTTACGAGGAGTTCAAGCGCGTATTGGACGAGAAACCGGGCTTTGTCCTGGCCCACTGGGACGGCACGCCCGAGACCGAAGAACGCATCAAAGAAGAAACCAAAGCTACCATCCGCTGTATTGCGCTAGATTCACCGGAGGAAGACGGCGTAGATATGGTGACCGGCCAACCTTCCAAGCGCCGCGTGTACTTCGCCAGAGCGTACTAATTGGATGATTTTGGAGCGAGGAGATGTGCAAATGTCTCTTCTCTTTCTGTGAATAAAACGGGAGCCGCGTAAGTGGCTCCCGTTTCTGTTTAGGGCTTAGTTTCTGGAAATTAGATCAAAAATGTAGCGTCGTTACATCGTAACGACGTGGTTCTATGAAACAGGAATCCCTCTCTTCCATCAACCCTAAATCATTGCGTAGGCTAGTGTTGCAAGGTGATGAGCTGGACAGGTGAGCACCTGCGTTGCTGCGTGGAAACACGTCGTTACGGTGTAACGACGCTACCTATCCTTGCAAGGATATGTAGAGCCATTTTCAGGCTGTTTTCAGAAAAGAACCTTCAAAACACAAGCCGAAGAACAAAGGCTGTTCCTGCACTTTCGTACTTTTGTGCCTTAACCCATTTACCCGATATACCATGAAAAGCATCGCCATCTTTTGCGGGGCCAGCAGCGGCCATAATCCTGTTTACCGTGAAGCCGCCCAGGCCTTAGGAACCTTGTTCGCCCAGAAGGGCATCCGGCTGGTGTACGGCGGCGGCAAAGTGGGTCTGATGGGCGTCATTGCCGATGCGGTGCTGGCCGGTGGCGGTGAGGTGGTGGGCGTGATTCCGCAGAGCCTGGTAGACATGGAAGTGGCGCACGCCGGACTAACCAAGTTACACGTGGTGCAGACCATGCACGAGCGGAAAGCTTTGATGGCCGCTGAGTCTGATGCGTTCGTGGCCATGCCCGGCGGTTTCGGGACGTTTGATGAGTTCTGCGAGATTGTGACCTGGAACCAACTCAAAATCATCCAGAAGCCAGCGGCCTTGTTCAACGTGAACGGCTACTTCAATCCGTTCCTGCAGATGCTGGACCAGGCCGTCACTGAAGGTTTCCTGAAAGCCGAGCAGCGCAACAACCTGATCATCGCTGACGAAGGCCCTGCACTACTTGACCAAATCCTGAACCACTCCCCCGTAATCACCGAGAAGTGGGTAGACTTCAAGCGCATCTAAAAGCAGGATTTTCTGGATTAAAATAATTTTCAGAATTAAGCCGGTGAAGGGCCTTTGGCTAGAAGCAGAAGTCTCGTGCCAGCTAAAATAAGAAGGCGTTTTGGGATGTTTATGTAAAAACAGTCCCAAAACGCCTTCTTATTTTTTTACCCAGCTAATTCAATCCAGAAAATCAAATTAATCCAGAAAATCCTGCTCAGAGAATCCTGCTCTAGGCTTCCTCTATCATCTGCGTAACGGCATTGATCCAGCTCGGGTGCGTGTTCAGGCTCTCTACCAGTTGCCAGTGCTCGCCACCGGCGGCCTCAAACTCTTCCTTGAACTCTTTGCCCACTTCAATGGTGGTTTCTAGGCAATCGGCCACAAAGGCTGGGCTGAAGGCCAATACGCTTTTCACACCGGCGGCTGCCAGGTCTTTCAGGATATAATCGGTGTAAGGTTGCAGCCAAGGATCTTTTCCTAAACGAGATTGGAAAGAAACTGTGTACTTGTCCTCGGGGATGTTCAGGGCTTTGGCCAATTGGCGCGAGGTCTCAAAACACTGAGCCCGGTAGCAGTAGCGGTTACGGCTGTGGTACGTGTTGCAGCAAACGCCCAGTTGGCAGTAGCCTTTGGTGCTGGCCTTCAGAATCTGACGCTCCGGCAAACCATGGTAGCTGAACACGAAATGGTCATAGTCGCGCTTGGCCATGTGGGCGCGGGCGATCTCGGCAAAAGTGCCTATAAAGCCGGGGTGATTGCAGAACGTACTGATGAACTTAATATCTGGAATCACTTCCCACTTGCTGACAATCTCCATTACCTTCTCCTGCACAGAGCCGGTACTGGCCGAGGCATACTGCGGGAACAGCGGCAATACCACAATGCGGTCCACTACTTTTTCCTGCAGCTCTCTCAGGGCATTCTCAATGCTGGGGCTCTGGTAGCGCATGCCAAACGCCACGTGGTAGTCTTTGCCCAGTTTCTCCTGCACCAGCCGCTGTAGATCCAAGCCGTGGAAGAGCAGGGGAGAACCGCGCTCGGTCCAGAGCTGAGCGTATACTTTCGCTGATTTAGGCGCTCTGAAAGGGGCAATGACCCCGTTCACCAACATATATCTGGAAGGGGCCGCAATGTCCAGCACCCGTTTGTCTAATAAAAATTCGCGCAGGTATTTGCGCACGTGCGGCACGCTGGGAGAGTCCGGCGTGCCGAGGTTCACTAATAATACTCCTGTTTTGCCAGTGGCACCACTTTTCATACGCTTTCTATTGAATTACAAAGATACAGATTTGCGAAGCAGTTGGCACGGGCCAAATAAATGATATCCATCATTTTCCTATAGATAATAACAATGAGGTATAGAGAAGGCTGCTTCCGTTTCAAGCCTGCTTTCACCAAAACAGACTTAAACCTACTAAGTGCGAATTGGGGGCAAATGTTTCAAGTTCTTGGTTACTCGTCTTAAAATTGAACCGCAAGTACCTGTTGGCAAGCCCTCTGCTCATGTCCCTCCGCTGGCGCGAGTCTCCGGCTCGTGTCCGAACGCATTCCAAACCACTCCATTGTCATCCTGAAAGGATTTTGTGCGCAAACGGTAGTGGTGGTTCTCTAATACTTTACTAGTTCGCCTACAAGATCTTTCCAAGATGACAAGAGTGTTTGGACCGAATATCCTCTGCAATGCGTGCGGACACGAGCGGGAGACTCACGCCGGCGGAACCATTGATGTCTTTCTGAGATGTTTCCCAAAAATCAGCCCTAAAACGTAAGGCGGTTTGCTTCGTAACTAAAGGACAGACTTTTAGCTCCTGGGGGAGAACTCATTAAAAAGCCGTACCTTTGCAAACTATTTACAAAAACAGGAAGAAAAATGGCAGAGAAGCCGCACAAAGCAGGGTTTGTCAGCATCATCGGGAAGCCTAACGTAGGCAAGTCCACGTTGATGAACGTGATGGTGGGCGAGAAACTCTCCATTATCACCTCCAAAGCGCAGACCACCCGTCACCGCATCATGGGCATCCTGAACGGCGACGATTTCCAGATTGTCTACTCAGATACGCCCGGCATCATTCAGCCCCAGTACGAGCTGCATGAGTCCATGATGCGCTTTGTGCATTCCTCGTTGGAAGATGCCGACGTGATTTTGTTCGTGACCGATATTTACGAGAAGCACGACGAGAGCGAAGTGGTAGAGCGGCTGCGCAAAGCCAAAGCCCCCATTCTGCTGCTCATCAACAAGATTGACCAGGCCACCCAGGAAGACGTGGAAGCCAAAGTAGCCTACTGGAGAGAGCAGCTGCCTGCGCAGGAATACCTGCCCATCTCGGCGCTGCACAACCAGGGCATCCCGGGCGTGTTCCAGAAAATCCTGGACCTGATGCCTGAGCACCCGGCGTATTATCCCAAAGATGAACTAACCGATAAGCCAGAGCGTTTCTTTGCGGCCGAGATGATCCGGGAGAAAATCTTCCTCAACTACAAAAAAGAGATTCCTTACAGCTGCGAGGTAGTGATTGAGGAATTCAAGGAAGACGACCAGATCATCAGGATGCGTGCCGAGATCAGCGTGGAGCGCAAAAGCCAGAAGGGCATCGTGATCGGTAACAAAGGCGAGGCCCTGAAGAAGGTAGGCACCCAGGCCCGCATTGACCTGGAGGAGTTCTTCCAGAAGAAAGTGTTCCTGGACCTTTACGTGCGCGTGAACGAAAACTGGCGCGCCGACAAACGCCTGTTGGACCGCTTCGGCTATAACAGCATTTAGTATCAAGATACACGTAGCACGTAGCATGACAAAAATTAAGTCCTGATACTTGCTACTAAATACGTGATACCAACAGTACCCTACGCGGCGCCAAGGAGGCGATACCGCAGGTTTAACCCGCGTTTTGGGAGCGATTCCCTAAAAGGAGCCTCAAAACGCACATTCAATTAGATATGGCACAAAATACCATCGCCATTGTAGGACGCCCCAACGTGGGCAAATCAACCCTGTTCAACCGTTTAGTAGGCGAGCGCAAAGCCATCATGGACAACGTGAGTGGCGTTACCCGCGACCGCCATTATGGCCACGGCGAGTGGACAGGCAAATATTTTACTGTGATTGACACCGGCGGATACGTGCACGGGTCAGATGACATTTTTGAAGAAGAAATCCGGAAGCAGGTAGAACTGGCTATCAAAGAGGCCGATGTGATCCTGTTCATGGTAGACGTAGAGACGGGCCTCACCGGCTTGGATGAGGAGTTCGCCAACGTGCTGCGCCGTACCGATAAGCCCGTGTACATAGTAGCCAACAAAGCCGATACGCATTCGCGGGGGCATTTGTCTGGTGAGTTCTATGCCTTAGGTTTTGAGAACGAGATCTTCCCTATTTCCAGCCAGAACGGCTCGGGTACCGGTGAATTGCTGGATGCCGTAGTGGCGCACTTCCCCGAGGAAGGGGTGGAGAACCCAGAAGCCGGTATTCCGCGCATTGCCGTAGTGGGTAGACCAAACGTAGGGAAATCATCGTTCGTGAACCTGCTTTTGGGCGAAGACCGCAACATCGTGACCGATATTGCCGGTACCACCCGTGACTCCATCCACTCGCACTACAACGCGTACGGCAAGGAGTTCATCATTGTAGACACCGCCGGATTGCGGAAGAAAAGCAAAGTGCACGAAGACATTGAGTTCTACTCGGTGTTGCGTTCTATCCGGGCGCTGGAAGAAAGCGACGTAGTGATTGTGATGCTGGATGCCACCCGCGGTCTGGAGGCCCAGGACATGAACATCATTGGCTTAGCAGATAAGAACCGCAAAGGCCTGGTGATTCTGGTGAACAAGTGGGATCTGGTAGAGAAGGAAACTAACACCATGCGTGACATGGAAAACCAGATACGGGAACGTATTGCGCCCATCTCGTACCCGCCTATCATCTTTATCTCGGTGCTGAACAAGCAGCGGGTGCACAAGGCCATTGAAACCGCCATTCAGGTGCATGAGAACCGCAGCATGAAGATCCCAACCTCCAGGCTGAATGACACCATGCTGAAGGAGATTGAGCGGTATCCGCCGCCATCTATCAAGGGCAAATTTGTAAAAATCAAATACGTAACGCAGTTGCCCACGCACACGCCTACATTTGCGTTTTTCTGCAATTTGCCGCAATACATCAAAGAATCATACACCCGCTACCTGGAGAACCGCTTGCGGGAGAACTTTGGATTTGAGGGTGTGCCCATTAATTTAGTATTCAGAAAGAAGTAGGCAGTTTTACTGCTTACTTCTTTTACCGCGACTTTTTATCTTACCAAACCCTTAATTATTAACGTTTATGAGGACTGTTTTATCTTTTGTAGCAGTGGCAGGTTTGCTGGCTTTTTCTGCATGTGACTCAAAGGAAACCCAGGAAACCGCTTCCCCCGCTACGCTAGAAGATGCCACCAATGCCACAGATATAGCCGAAACCACCGCAGCCCCCATAGACACCGCCGGAGTTTTGTCTGATTCTGTTTCTACAGATTCTATCCAGTAACCGTAAGAACCGGTCACCCAAATTGCTGAAAAGGCGCGGGTTGGTCTTGAGAATGTTCAAGAACAACCCGCGCCTTGTGCGTTTAAAAGAATGTGATTGGATTGTTTTTATATCTTGAGCCTAAAATATATCCAATCTTCCATACACTCGTACAAAAAGCCAAAGACAATACTTCTCCTCTCACCTGCAGGCGTTTGGGGAAGTTGAACTGAATAGAGCATTACCCGATCATACAAAATAAAACTATGAAAAAGACATTGTTTCTGTTTGCTTCACTGGCTGGCTTTGTGAGCTTCTCTGCCTGTGATTCAAAAACAGAGAACCGTATGGAAGACCAGGCCGAGAAAGTGGAACTGCATGCTGAAATGGCTGGTGATTCCACGCTGGCAAGACAAGCCAGAGCTGTAAGAGATAGCGTGGACAAAGCAGATCCCAAAGACGATGATTCTACCCAGGGAGATGCCCAAACCCAAAACCAGGAAGGTTCTCAATAAGTAAGAAAGCCAGCTTTCACAAAGCTTGACTTCAGTAAGCCGTACAGAATAAAACTATGAAAAAGACATTGTTGCTAACGTTTATGGCCGCTGGCCTTATGACCTTCGCCTCCTGTAACTCAACCACCGAGGACCGGGCCGAGAACCGTGCCGAAGAAGTGGAAGATTCTGCGGAAGAAGCCGGAAATGAGATTGAGGATGAAGCAGAAGAGGCAGGCGAAAAGATTGAGCGCGGTGCCGAAAAGGCCGGAGACAAACTTGAGGAAGGTGCGCAGAAGGTAGAGAACGCCGCTGAAGATGCCGCAGATGAAGTAAGAGAATAATCTTCCTTACCTGAAACAAAGAAGCGGGTGCTTGCAAAGGCACCCGCTTCTTTGTTTTATGGCCCCAACCTTCTTTGGATAAGGCTGTCTACCAGGTGGTACAGCCGGGGCGGAGTAAGCGTGCGCCACGGAATCTTGTCCAGGTCGCCGCCAAAGTTGATGTAGTAATCCAGGTGGAACTGCTGCATCTCGCGCACCACAAATTCCTGGAAGCCGATGGCGGCAATCCAGCCGTCTTCCACTTCTTCAAACCACTCCTCGTAGTACGCATCATCTGAGCCGTGAAAGTTGAACACGTTCTCGCCAATCAAGATAAAGTGGTTGATGCCCTCGCCCATCATCAGATCCAGGATGTTGCGCTTAAGGGTCATGATGTCATTGTTGAGCGTATCGTTCCACTCACCAATCATCTCTATGATGCCGTAGCCTTCGTTGTAATCGGCGTACAGAATCTTGATGAAAAGCGTCTCAGAATCTATGTCGTCCCACTGCGGGTGAATGTAGTAGCCGTAAATGGTGTGGGTATATTCAGACTCACTGTTCTCTGCACCGTACAGCGGCGAGCGTTCGTCTTCTGAGGCCGAGTAGGCTTCTATCCAGTTGTAAAAGGGTTCAATGGTGTGCATGGCTGTAAAACTTGCTGCAGAATTGCATAACGGAGAAACAGTTCTGAAGGATGACCATCGGCATAAAAAAAGATTCGCCGGGCTGCGACGAATCTTCTTGCGGTGTTTCTGGCCTCTTTTAAAGAAAACAGGCCTAAATCAGAAATCTTAGTGTTCGCCTTGGGCAGAAATAGCGGCGCGTACGCTGCCGTGCAGATCCAGCAACTCCTTGGCTTTCTCCTCAGAGATGTTCAGTTCGTCCATGATCATGCGGGTGCCGCGGTCTACCAGTTTGTGGTTAGTCAGCTGCATGTCTACCATCTTGTTGCCTTTCACGCGGCCCAACCGGATCATGGTAGAAGTGGTGAGCATGTTCAGAGCCAGTTTCTGGGCGGTGCCAGCTTTCATGCGGGTGCTGCCGGTCACAAACTCTGGTCCGGTCACTACCTCAACCGGGAACTTGGCCACTGCCGCTACTTTGCTGTTGGCGTTGCAGACAATGCACCCGGTGGTGATGCCCCGATCATTGCAGGCTTCCAGGCCGCCAATCACGTAAGGTGTACGGCCCGAGGCCGCGATGCCCACCACCACGTCTTTCTCGTTCACGCCAAAGGCATTCAGATCTCTAATGGCCTGCTGGTCATCGTCCTCGGCAAACTCCACGGCTTTCCGGATGGCGGTATCGCCGCCGGCCATGATCCCGATGACCATGTCAAACGGTACGCCGTAGGTGGGAGGGCACTCAGAGGCGTCTACCACGCCTAAGCGGCCACTGGTACCCGCGCCAATGTAAAACAACCGGCCGCCTTCTTTCATCTTGGCCACGGTGGCCTCCACTAGTTTCTCCAACTGCGGAATGGCTTTTTCCACGGCCAACGGCACGGTTTTGTCTTCTTTGTTGATGTTGGTGAGAAGCTCATGCACGCTCATCTGTTCCAGATGGTTGTAATGCGAGGGGGTTTCGGTGGTGCTCATACGGTAATTTTCTGTTGGTGGTACAGGCTCAGGCCTGCAATTGGACTCTCTAATATGTTTCCTACGGTGATGCCGTACTGTTGGGCTACGGTGCGGAGGATGTCTCCGAAATAAAACGCTATGGACCCCACAAAGTGGGTTGTCTTCTGCTGGTAGTCTGGGTACTTCACCACTGTTTTCTCAAAGAAATCGGCAAAACACTGCGAAATCAGCTGGTGGATGTACGGGTGTGCGCGATGATCTGAGAGGAACCTGGCGTAGGCAGCCATGTACCGGTTGGGGTAAGGTTTGCGGTACACGTGGTCCACAATCTCGTCGCGGTTGGTGTTGTAACGGTCCATGAACGCTTGGTGGATGTCCTGCGGAAGTTCCTGGTTCAGGAAGGCTTGCACCAGGCGCTTGCCCATGTAGCCGCCGCTGCCCTCGTCGCCTAAGATGAAGCCCAGGTTGGGCACGTTCTGGATGATCTTCTCGCCATCGTACAGACAGGAATTGGAACCGGTACCCAAGATACAGGCAATGCCTTCCTGGTGGCCGCACAAGGCCCGGGCAGCTGCCTCCAGGTCATGGTGCACGTTGATCTGGGCTTTGGGGAAATGCTCTCTAATGGCCGCCGCCACTACTGCCTGCTTGTCTTTGGCGCTGCAGCCGGCGCCGTAGAAATACACCTCCTGCGGGGTCTCGCCATTGAGTTGGGGAAGAAGCTCCTCCCGCAGCATGTGGGCAATTTCATCCGTGTTCTGGTAATAGGGGTTGATCCCCGGGGTATGGGCCTGGCCGGTTACACCCTCGGAGTCAATCAGACGCCAGGCTGTTTTGGTAGAGCCGCTGTCAGCAATCAGAATCATAGAAGTAGTGAAGAATTGGGGCCAAATCTCTGAAAAACTGCCCAAACAAAAGCTATTTTTTTAAGATTCCTACCACAGAAAACTTATCAAAGACAAACTCAGTGTGGGGCGCGTCTTTCAGTTCCTCGGTCAAGTCCTGCCCGGCCCAATGCTCGTAATGCTGCCCCTTGCGCCACAGCCGAGACTTGGTCACATCATAGATCTCGCCTTTGTAGGCCACCCAGATTTCGTCTCTGTCTTGTCCATTCCTGAGGGCCAACTGGGCGCGGGTGTATTCTTGCATGGGGGTAATGTGCTAATGAGTTAATGTGCTGATGTGCTGATTGTTTTTTTCGGCCTGTTTTCTGAAAACTAGGTCTGAAACGACTTTCTTTCAAACCATAACACCTTTTGTCATCCTGAAAGGATCTTGTGGGCGAACGGTAATTCAGTTGGCAGTTGCTGAAAGGCTCAAATGAGGGAATTAGACTCTCCGCTCAACTTTAAAACATAATCTTTATTCATTCAGCTTTAAGGTTGCATAGCTTCTGTTTGTCAAGCTTGCCCACAAGATCCTTTCAGGATGACAAAGTGGGGAAGGTTATTCCATCAGTACATTCCCGCTGATTGGCACATCAGCACCTTACCTCATCAAACCATTGCTCACCTTAGCACATCAGCACATTAACAAATTAGCACATTAAAACCTCGCCTGCATCAGAATCCAGCGGTGCGGTACCTCGCCGTCGGCGGCGGTGAGGTAGTCCTGATAGCTGCAAGGAACTACAAAGGGTGGGCGCTGGCCGGAGAGGTCTTCTATTTCCATCCACCATTTCTCAGTGTGGCGGTTTTTGTAGAAAGCCATCTTGTTGGGGTTGTCATGGAAGCCCACCGAGAATTTCAGGAACTGGTTGCTCTGGAAGTCCAGGGAAGGGAGCCGTTGGTAGTAACCCTCAATGCTGTACCAGACCATGGTGGCCAGCGTGGTGGCGGTGAGGCTGCGGTGGTCAAACTCGGGACGGTAGCCGTAGAAGCCCAGGGAACTGAGTTGGTTGTTCTGGCCGGCGTACCAGCAAAGCTGACAGGCTTCCTCGCCGGTGAGGCCAAACGGATTGGCGTATTGCTGACCGGGTGCATCCTGGTGCCGGATAGCCGAGACATCAAAGCTCATCAAATCAGCCTGTCTGATCACGGGTTCCATTTCCTGCATCTGCTGCCTCACCTGCCCTACGCGGAACAACTCAAAGTGTAGTTTCTCCAGGGCGGCCAGCGTAGAAGATTCGGTTAAATAGGTCTGGTGGCCCAGGTTGCTGAACCCAAACAGATAGGTGGGCTCATGCAACAGAATGCGGTGCAGGTGGCTTTGCTCCGGGGTGGCCCGCTCATCATCAACCATGTCCAGTTGGCTGTCTACCATGACCAGATTAACTGTTTTCCCCAGGTGCTCGTACCCTAAGAACTGACCGTACGTGAGATCATGGGAACCGCCCAGCAGAATAGGAAATTTGCCCGCGTCTACCAATGTCTCTATCACTTCTTTCAGGCGCAGGTAGGTATCTTCCAAATGAATACCGGGCAGCAGGTTGCCCAAATCCATCAAGAGCCAGGCACCGGTTCCCTTCATGAGCCGGTATAGTTCCTGCCGTATCCGGTTGGGGCCCTGGTAGGTGACATCGGTGGTGTTGGTGGAGCCGCGGTATTCTGGTAAACCAATGAGAACCACCTCGGCAGAGCGCCAGTCCGGGAACGAGTGCACGAAAGGTGCCAGGTAACTTCCTACTGATTTGGGGTTTTCTGGATAACCGAAAGGATCTTCTGGAAGAGGTTCAAAAAAGATGGAAAGATTCATGAAGTGTGTCAGGCAAAAATCAAATTTAGGTAATTATCGGCCATGTGGCCGAAGCAATTTTGATAATTTGGTGAAGTAGGAGGAAAGCCGTTTTATTTTTTTTAATTCTTATTTGCCTTATCTTAACCGAACAAAGAACTAAGAAACGCTAAATCTATGAAAGTAACCCGGGTTTTTGATCTGCTAACCAATCAGTTACAGCAGTTTCCGCAACCAGATTGTCTGGCGGCAAAAATCAATGGAGAATGGGTGAAATACAGTACGCAGCAAGTGATTGAGACGGTAAACACGTTGAGCCTTGCGTTGATCCGGTCGGGGATCAGGAAAGACGACAAAGTAGCCCTGATTTCCATGAACCGCCCGGAGTGGGTATTCGCAGATTACGGTATCCAGCAGACCGGAGCCGTGAGCGTGCCCATGTATCCTACCATTACGGTGGAAGATTACCGCTACATTCTGAAAGACTCAGAAACCAAACTCATCCTGGTTTCTACCGAAGACCTATACAACAAAGTGAAGGAAGCCGCCAGCGATGTGCCGGGCGTGCAGGAGATCTACACCTTTGACCGGGTGCCCGGGGCTAAGCACTGGACCGAGTTACTGAAACTGGGCGAAGGGCAGAATCCGGCCGAGCTGGAGCCTTACAAAGCCGCCGTGCAGCCTTCAGATTTGCTTTCCATCATCTATACGTCTGGTACCACCGGCGCTCCCAAAGGGGTAATGCTTTCGCACAACAACCTGGTGAGCAATTTCACCTCGGCCATGCCGTACGTGCCCGTGAACCAGACGCACCGTGCCTTGAGCTTCTTGCCGCTGTGCCATATCTATGAGCGCATGGTGTCCTGCATTTACATGTCGGTGGGCGTGTCTATCTACTTTGCCGAGAGTATTGATAAAGTAGGCGATAATCTCAGGGAAGTAGGCCCGCACATCTTCGTGACCGTGCCACGTCTGCTGGAGAAAGTCTATGACAAGATTGTGGCCAAAGGCGGCGAGCTTACCGGCGTAAAGAAAGGCCTGTTCTTCTGGGCTTTGGGTTTGGGCCAGAAATACGACACGCGTACCTCGCCGGGGGGCTGGTATGACTTCCAGCTGAAACTGGCCCGCAAGCTCATCTTCTCTAAATGGAAAGAGGCCTTGGGCGGCAACGTGAAGGTGATTGTGTCTGGTGGGGCAGCCTTGCAACCGCGCCTGGCCCGCGTGTTCTGGGCCGCCGATATCCGGGTAATGGAAGGCTACGGCCTCACCGAGACTTCGCCGGTAATTGCCGTGAACCGCTACGAACCCGAGAACAACGTGATTGGCACCGTGGGCCCGGCTATTGACAACGTGGAGATCAGAATTGCCGAGGATGGTGAGATTCTGACCCGCAGCAAGAGCGTGATGGTGGGCTATTACAAACGCCCTGACCTCACCGCCGAGGTGATTGACCCTGATGGCTGGTTCCATACCGGCGACATTGGGGAACTGGTGGAAGGCAAATACCTCAAAATCACCGACCGCAAGAAAGAGATGTTCAAGACCTCGGGCGGGAAGTACATCGCGCCGCAGCTCATTGAAAATAAACTAAAGGAATCTCTGGTCATTGAGCAGGTGATGGTAGTGGGCGAGGGCGAGAAATTCCCAGCGGCGCTCATAGTGCCGGCCTATGAAGGCCTGCGGGAGTGGTGCAGAATCCACAACATCGCCTACACCACAAACGAGGAGATGATCAAAAAGCCGGAGGTGCTGGACAAGTTCCAGAAGGAGATTGACAAGGCCAACGAGCACCTGGCGCAGTACGAGAAGATCAAGAAGTTTGTGCTGCTGTCTAAGCCATGGAGCGTGGAAACCGGCGAGATGACGCCCAAACTCAGCATCAAACGCAAGATCATCACCAATAACAACCGTGATTTGATTGACAGTCTGTACCGCACGGCCTAAGGCAGGTGAACCCAAGAAGAAGAGACGTAATGTTACGTCTCTTCTTCTGTTTTAAAGCAAAACTCGTTTAGCGGCTGTTTTCCTAAAAACGGGGCTAAAACAGAAACAAACTATCCAATATTAAATATTGATGTGAGAAATAAAATTTACAAACGTTTTGCCGTAGGAATAGGCTTGCTTTCCCCAAGCTTGGTGCAGGCGCAAAAGGCATTTTTTGTTCCAGAGCCTTTGGTAATGCCCGTTCATAGCCAAGGTAATCAACTGCACCTGTCTGCCGGGGTAGGTGGAGGAGTAGGGCTTGTGACTTCTTATGCCATTACGAACCACTTAGCGGTATATATTTCAGGAACACGAAATCCCTGGACCTCTAGTCATACTTCCTTGCTTGGCGGACGCTATAAAGTTGATCATAATGATTATGCTATTGCCGGTGGGGTTGGTTATCTAATTAATCCAGAATCAGAAAGATGGGTGGTGGAGGTCTATGGGGGTGCTGCCCGGCACAGCGTTGATAACTTACATTATTCTGTTAGTCTTAGTTATGAAGACCCAGGTACCAAAACAGATGCCAGTTACTGGAGTTTTAACGGTCAGGTCAATCTTAATAAGCGAACCAAGAGATTAGAATTAGGGGGTGGGATTAGAATGACCTATAATGCCTATGACAAATTCCAATTCCAAGATTATGCAGCCTCAACTGATACCAGATTATTATATAAAGATCTCTGGAGTATCAATGCTGAACCTGTAGGGAATCTAAGCATAGTAATGGGTCGATTCAAAATTAACGGCCAGGCCGGTATCTCTGTTCCCATTGTTGAAAAGGAAAGAAATGTCTACGTGCAAAATGTCCATACTTTAGAAGAAGGTATGGTAGGCGGACGCATAGACAAAGTTGGGATAGCGGCATTTATTCTGAGGTTTGGCCTTCAATACAATTTGGATCTAGGGAATGATTAATAACCGGCCTTTCTCTGCTGTGAAACCTTATCAAACTTAAGCACCTCCTTATTTGCCTGCTGTGCATTAAGGTTGAATGACTTTTAGAGAATGTCGTGTCTGGCCTGCTTTCCGTAAAGTAGAGTAAAACACATATCACCTTGGCATGGGAAAAAAATCTTTATAAATGGTATGCAAGCATAACATTTATTTTTAAATTTGGTAAGAGACAAACAGACCACATGAAAGCAAACGAGACGGTTGACTATAACATCAAAGTGTGTTGGCACGCCATCGCGCGCATGTATAACACCCAGGCGGTGAAGAATGACATTACCACTTCCATTGGGTTTGTGTTGCTGAATATTGACCCCGAGAAAGGAACGCCGGCCACCAAGATTGCTCCCTTGCTGGGGCTGGAGGCCAGAAGCCTGACCCGCATTCTGAAGGGCATGGAAGAAAAAGGCCTGATCTACAAGGTGGCCGATGAGCAGGACAAACGCTCAGTGCGCATTCTGCTCACGGAGCTGGGCCTGGAAAAGCGGGAGATCAGCCGGCTTACGGTGCGGCGGTTTAACCAGAAGGTGCGCGAGGTCATTCCAGAAAGCCAACTGCAGGTGTTCTTTCAGGTGGTGGGTCAGATCAATCACCTGATAGAGAACAAACAGATTTTCTAAGCGGGTGAAGAGCTGCCGTTTCTGGGGTGTTTCACAGAAAGTAGCCTTGCAACGCGCTTAACTAAAAAGTAAAAATTGTGTGTCTTGAAATGCACATCGTGATAAAAACCAACGAGTAACTATGAAGAGAATCATCAAGAAAGTGGCGGTACTTGGCTCGGGCGTGATGGGCTCGCGCATTGCCTGCCACTTCGCTAACATTGGCGTGCAGGTGCTGCTGCTGGACATGGTACCACGCGAACTTCTGCCGGAGGAAGAAGCCAAAGGCCTCACGCTGGAAAACAAGCTGGTGCGCAACCGCATTGTGAACACGGCCCTGCAAACCGCCATCGCCTCTAACCCCGCCCCCTTGTACAACCGGTTAGATGCCCGCCTCATCCAGACCGGTAACTTTGATGATGACCTGAAAGACATTGCTTCCTGTGACTGGACTATTGAGGTAGTGGTGGAGAACCTCAAAATCAAGCAGTCCATCTTTGAGCGGGTAGAGCAGTTCCGCAAGCCCGGTACCTTAATTACCTCCAACACCTCGGGTATTCCCATCCATTTGATGGCCGAAGGTCGTTCCGAGGATTTCCAGAAGCACTTCTGCGGTACGCACTTCTTCAACCCGCCGCGCTACCTTAAGCTGCTGGAGATTATTCCAACGCCGTACACAGATCCCCATATCACCCAATTCCTGCTGCAGTACGGAGACCTGTACCTGGGTAAAACCACCGTACTGGCCAAAGACACGCCGGCATTCATCGCTAACCGCGTGGGTATCTACGGCATTATGCAGGTGCTGCACGTGATGGAGAAACTGGGCCTGAACGTAGACGAAGTAGACCGTCTGACTGGCCCCGTAGTAGGTCGCCCCAAATCCGCTACGTTCAGGACTTCGGATGTGGTGGGCCTGGATACCTTGGCCAAAGTAGCGCAAGGCTTGTACCAGAGTGGCGAGAACGATGAAGCTCGTGACCTGTTCCAACTGCCGGGCTACATTCAGCAGATGCTGGAGCGTAACTGGCTGGGCGATAAAACCCGCCAAGGCTTCTACAAGAAAACCAAAACCCCCGAAGGTGCCACCGAAATTCTCACGCTGGACCTGAAAACCCTAGAATACGGGCCTAAGCAGAAGGTGCGGTTCCAGAGCATGGAGATGCTCAAACCCATTGAAGACCTCCGCAAGCGCCTTAAAGCCTTCAGCCAGGCCCAGGACAAAGCCGGTGAGTTCTTCCGGGAGACCTCCTACGGTTTGTTCCAGTACGTGACCAACCGCATCCCGGAGATTTCAGATGAGCTCTACCGCATTGACGATGCCATGCGCGCCGGTTTCGGCTGGGAGTTGGGTCCGTTTGAAACCTGGGATGCTTTTGGCGTGCGCGAGACAGTAAGTGCCATGGAGGCCGCTGGTTATAAGCCTGCCCCATGGGTGTATGAAATGCTGGAAGCGGGTCATGAGACTTTCTACCGCAGCCAGAACGGCCAGCGCCAGTACTATGACATCACGGGCAAAGACTACAAGCAGGTGCCGGGCACCGAGAAGTTTGTGCTTCTGGATGTGCTGCGCGGTACCAACGTAGTTTGGAAAAACGCTGGTTGCTCCATCATTGACCTGGGAGACGGTATCCTCAACGTGGAGTTCCACTCTAAGATGAACGCCATCGGGAGCGAGATTATCCAAGGCCTGAACAAAGGCATTGACCTGGCGGAGCAGAACTTCCGGGGCGTGGTGGTAGGCAACGAGGCCGCTAACTTCTCCGCCGGCGCTAACCTGGGTTTGGTCTTTATGTACGCTCTGGATCAGGAGTATGATGAACTGAACCTCATGATCCGGCAGTTCCAGAATACCATGATGCGCATGCGTTATTCGGCAGTACCTGTTGTTGCCGCACCGCACGGATTAACGCTAGGCGGTGGCTGCGAGCTTTGCCTCCACGCCGATAGAGTACAGGCAGCCGCTGAGTCTTACATTGGACTGGTGGAATTTGGCGTGGGCTTGATCCCGGGCGGTGGCGGAACCAAGGAGATGACCTTGCGCACCTCGGCTGCCTATGAAGAAGGCGACACCGAATACAACGCCCTGCGCAACGTGTTCATGACCATTGGTACCGCTAAAGTCTCTACCTCTGCCGCCGAGGCCTATGACTTAGGCTTTATGCGCCACGGCGATGGCATCACCCTGAACAGCAACCGCCTTATAGCCGAAGCCAAAGCCGAGGCCATTCTCTTTGCCGAAGCCGGTTACACCAAACCCACGCCTAAAACCAACATCAAGGTGCAGGGCCGCGGCGGTCTGGGGATGTTCGTGACAGGTGCCTACGCCATGCAGGCCGCTGGTTTCATCTCAGACCATGACCGCAAAATCTCCGAGAAACTGGCTTACGTGATGTGCGGCGGTGACCTGTCTATGCCATCAGAAGTCTCTGAGCAATACCTGCTGGACCTGGAGCGCGAAGCCTTCCTGAGTCTCTGCGGTGAGCGCAAGACCCTGGAGCGAATCAAGAGCATTCTGACCACCGGTAAGCCTTTAAGGAATTAACGAAGAGGAACCGCCTCTTCTCCCTCTGTCATCCTGAAAGGAACTTGTGGGTGAACTAGACAAGCAGAAGCTATGAAACAACATAACTACTTTGTCTACATCATCAGTAATCCCGGCAAAACTGTTCTTTATACAGGAGTCACCAATGAGTTGAAAGTACGCCTGCAACAGCACAAAGAAAACAGAGGAAAGCCAGAGACCTTTGCTGGAAGGTATTACTGCTACAAGTTGCTGTACTATGAGCGACACACCCATGTGCAGCACGCCATTGAAAGAGAAAAGGAAGTAAAGCTGATGAGCCGAGAAGAAAAAGAAACTTTGATTAAGTCGATTAACCCGAAGAAGCTTTTTCTGAAGATAGTAGACTAATCTACCGTTCGCCACCAAGATCCTTTCAGGATGACAAAATAGGAGGCGTGGTGTCATAAAGGAAAGTAGGCTACGAGCATCGGCTAGAGAGACAATAGAATGAAACTCGTTTTTCGTTTGTTTTTATAAAAACACCTCAAAAACAGAAAAGAAAATGCAAACTGCTTATATAGTTGCCGGATTTAGAACTGCCGTAGGGAAAGCCCCGCGCGGTGTATTCCGGTTCACCCGGCCCGATGATCTCGCAGCCGATGTGATCAAGCATTTATTGGCGGCAGTGCCGCAACTGGATCCTGCCCGCGTGGATGACCTATTGGTTGGAAACGCGGTGCCCGAGGCCGAGCAAGGCCTGCAGATGGGCCGTATGATTTCTCTCTTGTCTTTGCCTATCAATGTGCCGGGCGCTATCATGAACCGCTACTGCGGCTCGGGGATTGAAACCATTGCTACGGCCACCTTCAAGATTCAGTCTGGCATGGCCGATTGCATCATCGCCGGAGGCGCGGAGTCTATGAGCATGGTGCCGGTAACCGGTTGGAAAACCGTGCCCAATTACAAGATTGCTAAAGAGCACCCAGAGTATTACCTGAGCATGGGCTTAACCGCCGAGGCCGTGGCCAAGGACTTCAAAATCAGCCGGGAAGACCAGGACGCCTTTGCCTATGCCTCGCACCAAAAGGCCATCAGGGCCATTCAGGAAGGCCGGTTCAAAGACCAGATTGTGCCCATCAATGTGGAGGAAACTTACCTGGATGAGAACGGCAAAAAGAAAACCCGCTCCTACGTGGTAGACACCGATGAAGGCCCCCGCGCCGATACGTCCATGGAAAAACTGGCCAAACTACGTCCGGTATTTGCCGCCAATGGATCGGTAACCGCTGGTAACTCTTCCCAAACCTCAGACGGCGCCGCCTTCGTGATCGTGATGAGTGAGCGCATGGTCAAAGAACTCAACATTGAGCCCATTGCCCGCCTGGTGTCTTACGCTGCCGAAGGTGTAGACCCGCGCATCATGGGTATGGGGCCGGTGAAAGCTATTCCGCGCGCCCTGAAAAACGCGGGCATGAACCTGCAGGACATTGACGTGATAGAGATGAACGAAGCGTTCGCATCTCAGTCGGTAGCCGTGATGCGGGAACTGGGCATTGACCCAGACAAACTGAACCCCAACGGCGGCGCCATCGCCCTTGGTCACCCACTGGGCTGTACCGGGGCCAAGCTCAGTGTGCAGCTTTTCAGTGATCTGCGTCGGCAGAACAAGAAATACGGCATGGTAACCGCCTGCGTAGGTGGTGGCCAGGGCGTGGCTGGTATCTATGAGTTGCTAAAGTAGAAGGCGCTTTTAAGCTAGTTTTTTGAAAACGAACCTTAAACAGAGGGCGCTCTTGTTTCATAGGTTGAATAGATTGTTTTCGGCTTCCCCACCCTGTCATCCTGAAAGGATCTTGTGGGCGAACCCGTCAAGCAGAAGCTATGAAACAGCACAACTATTTTGTCTACATCATCTGTAACCCTGGCAAGACTGTGCTTTACACAGGAGTTACCAATGACTTGGAGGTACGCTTGCAGCAGCACAAAGAAAACCGGGGGAGGCCAGAGACATTCGCTGGAAAGTACTACTGCTTAAGTTGTTATACTTTGAGCGTTATACAAGAGTGGAGCAGGCCATAGATCGGGAGAAAGAGATAAAGCTGTTGACCCGGGAAGCAAAGGAGGCATTGATAAAATCAGTGAACCCCCAAATGAGCTACTTATACATTGCCAGCTGATTGCAGTTCGCCCACAAGATCCTTTCAGGATGACAGGGTGGGGAGAAACTTTGGGGTAATGATTTGAAATCAGGAAGCTGAACTAAGATTGATAAATAAGTACTTGATACACGATACGTGATACGAATATGGAAACTGTAAGCAGAACACTAAAAGGCGGTGAGTTTATCATCAAAGAAACCAACGCCCAGGATGTCTTCATTCCCGAAGATTTCTCTGAGGAGCAGCGCATGATGGCCGAGACGGCCCGGCAGTTTGTGGACACCGAGGTGCAGCCTTTGGTGGAGCGCATGGACAACCATGAGGAAGGCCTGTTGGAAGGCCTCATGAAAAAGGCCGGGGAACTGGGCTTATTCGGCATCGCCATTCCAGAGCAGTACGGCGGGCTGAACATGGACTTCAACTCGTCTTTGCTGGTGACCGAATCCGTGGGGCCGGGGCACTCGTTCCCGGTAGCCTTCGCGGCGCACACGGGGATTGGAACGCTGCCTATCCTGTACTTCGGGACCGAGGAGCAGAAGGCCAAATACATCCCTAAATTGGCTACCGGCGAGTGGACCTCATCTTACTGCTTAACTGAGCCGGGCTCCGGGTCCGATGCGCTGGCCGCCAAAACCAAAGCCATATTGGACGTGGAGGGCGAAAACTACATCCTGAACGGTCAGAAAATGTGGATCACCAACGCCGGCTTCGCCGATGTGTTCATTGTGTTCGCGCAGGTTGACGGCGACAAGTTCACCGGCTTCATTGTGGAGAAAGGCACCGAGGGCCTGAGCCTGGGCAACGAGGAACATAAGATGGGCATCAAAGGCTCTTCTACCCGCCAGGTGTTCTTCACCGACTGCAAAGTTCCGAAAGAGAACGTTTTGGGCGAGATAGGCAAAGGACATTTGATCGCGTTCAACATCCTGAATATTGGCCGGATTAAACTGGCTGCGGCTTGTCTGGGTGCCTGTAAGAGCGTGGCCGATTTATCGGTGAAATATGCCAACGAGCGCATCCAATTCAAGATTCCGATCTCTAAGTTCGGGGCTATCCGCCATAAACTGGCCGAGCAGGCCATCCGCATCTTCGCGGTGGAATCTGCGCTGTACCGCGCCGGGCATGACATCCACAACAAAGAGCAGGAACTGCTGGCCGCCGGTAAAAGCTACAACGAAGCCGTGCTGGAAGCCGCCCGTGAGTTCGCCGTAGAGGCCGCCATCCTGAAAGTAGACAGCTCTGAGGTCTTAGATTACGTGGTAGACGAAGGCGTGCAGATCTACGGTGGCTACGGCTTCTCCGCCGATTACCCCATGGACCGCGCGTACCGCGATGCCCGCATCAACCGCATCTTTGAAGGCACCAACGAGATCAACCGCATGCTTATCGTGGACATGGTCTTGAAGAAAGCCCTGAAAGGCGAGATGGATCTGATGGGACCTGCCGCCGCCGTGCAGCAGGAATTGATGGAGATTCCTGATTTCGGGGATGAAGACACAACCCTGTTCGCCTATGAGAAGAAAGCCGTTGGTAAGTTCAAGAAAGCCGTGCTTTTAACCGCCGGTACTGCCGTGCAGAAGTTCATGATGACCCTGGACAAAGAGCAGGAAGTCTTGATGTACATCGCGGATATGGCCATCCAAGCTTACATTGCCGAGTCTACCTTACTGCGCGTGGAGAAACTGGTGAGCCGCAACGGCGAAGAAGCCACTTCCCGTCAGCTAGACATGATGCGAGTGGTCATCAACGATGCCGCCGACCGTATCAATAAAGCCGGGAAAGAGGCCATCGCCGCCATGAGCGAGCCCGGTGACGAGCAGAAACTGTTGCTGATTGGTCTGAAACGCTTCACCAAACTGGAACCATTCAACACCAAAGAAGCCCGCCGTCGTGTTGCCGCTGAGATGATCAAAGCCAACGAGTACGTGTATTAATTCTTCGTTTCAGGCCTGTTTAGGCTAAAACACTCATAAAACAGAAAGCCCCGCCAATAGGCGGGGCTTTCTGTTTCTATACCATTTGTTCTACTTTTAAGTTGGTGCAAGTTGATGGGTTGGGCTTGCATACAAATTTGAAGTAACCCTCTCTTTTGAGTGGTTGGGTTTACGGAGGGGTTCTAAGTTATGCACTCAGGTTTCTACAAATTGGCCGTACCCGGCCGGTTTCCGCAAGTCTCTAGACCATACCCTTCTCTTCTTCAAATTGCTTTTTGCAGCGGCTGTTGTTTTTAGCCCGTTTTTGGCAAATCAGCATAGAAATAGTGACGTGAGAACTAGACCTCAAAGCAGGAAGTGACGCGGGGCATTCCAGTAATAGGGAGTTGTTTTAACCTCTCTAATCTGTAGATGTTCGCAGTTGTAAGGGTTTGAGAAGTAGCTGATTTATCAGGCTAAGGATGAGGCATATTGTCCATAGTTTATTTTAATATTTTAGGAAAAACTGTTCCTTTTCAGGTATGCAATGTATACCTTAGGCATGATTCCTTTCTGTAATTTCCTCACCTTAAGCTGATTACTATGATAAAACTTCTATGCATTTTATTCATGTTCTTGGTCATGGGAGGTCTCCACTCTTATGGCCAGATCAGAGTCACCGGGCTGGTTACCTCGGGGAACACAACCGAAGGACTTGCGGGAGTGACTGTTTTGGAAAAAGGCAATCCTACCAACGGGGTTTCCACCGGTACCGATGGAAGCTTCGCCATCTCGGTTACCGGCCCTAATGCGGTGCTGGTTTTCTCTTTCATAGGCTACATTACCAGAGAAGTAACGGTAGGCAATCAGCAAACCCTCAATGTAAGTTTAAGGGAAGATGCCCGCGCGCTGGATGAAGTGGTGGTCACCGCCTTTGGAGTGGAGCAGGAGCGGAGAGCCCTGAGTTATGCCGTGCAAGAAGTAGACAGCCGGTTGATTCAGGAAACCAACCAGCCCAATGCCATCAATGCCTTGCGCGGAAGGGTGGCCGGGGTAAGCATCCAGAGTGCCGGCGGCGCTCCGGGAGCGGGTTCCACCATTGTGATCCGGGGCGTCAACTCCCTTAATCCTAATGCCAATAACCAGCCCTTGTTTGTGGTAGACGGTATCCCGATCAGTAACCAGACGAACCTGACGGGTGGCCGGGCCGGGGACCAGACAGACCTGACCGGGGGGCGGGCGGGTGACATCTTTACCAACACCAACCGCTTTGCGGATATCAACCCAGATGATATCGCGTCCATCTCGGTGCTGAAGGGGCCAGCGGCCTCGGCATTGTATGGCCTCCGGGCTTCTAATGGGGCCGTGATCATCACCACCAAATCTGGGCAGGCGGGCAAAACTACGTTTAACTTCCGGACTTCTTTCAGCGTGGACGATGTGTACCGCACGCCTCCCATGCAGGAACGGTATGGCCGGGGCTTCAACGGTATCTACAACCCCACCGATTACCGGGCCGATGGTCCGCCCATTCCGCCGGGAGAACGCGTGTATGACCAGTGGGACCAGGTGTTCAGGACCGGGCACCAGTTCCAGAACAATTTCTCGGTTTCAGGGGGAACGGAGCAGGCTACTTTCTATGCGTCTTTGGGCCGTCTGGATCAGACCGGTGTGGTGCCTAACTCTGAGTTTGAGAGAACAACCGCCAAGGTCACCGGGGCACTCAAAGCCTCTGACCGCGTACGGATAGATGCTTCGGCCAATTTCATCAACTCGCAGGGGACCAACCCAAGGAGCGGGGTAGGCGGGTCTGGGGTGATTTCGTACGCGTCTCGCTATGCGCCTGATGTGGACATGCTCAACTACCTCAACCCAGATGGTACCCAGAACCGGTATTCCACTCAGCTGGATAATCCGTTTTTCTTTGCGGAGAATGCCTACCAAGAGGAAGACCTGAACCGGATCATCGGGAACGTAGGCCTTAACTATAAATTCACCGATTGGCTTTCTCTGGATTACCGGGCCGGCATTGACCATTACAGCAACAACCGGCGCATCATTACGCGGCCCACCGTGTTGATTGCCGCCACCAGCCGGGGCAGTATCTCTGAGCAGACCCTCACGTACCAGGAAATCAACAGCAACCTGCTGCTTACCGGTGAACGCCAACTCAGCGAGAATTTCGGCCTGACGGTTTCTTTAGGCAATCAGGTTACCGCCATTAATACCACCGATGTAATAGGCTCTGGTACCAACTTCATTTTGCCTGATTTCAACAGCGTGAACAACCTGGGGCAGTACACGGTGCGCTCTTTCCCAACGGAGCGCAACATTATTGGGGTGTTTGGAGACGCCAAACTGAATTACAAAGAAACCGTGTTCCTGAACGTGACTGGCCGCAATGACTGGTCTTCTACCTTGCCCGTAGCTAACCGGTCCTTTTTCTATCCGTCGGTGAGTGTGGCGTATATTTTCAGCGAGACCTTAGGGCTTTCCCAGAACAGGTTCTTCAACTACGGAAAGATAAGGGCTTCTTATGCCGAGGTGGGGAAAGACGCTGCGCCTTACTTGCTGGGAACCTACTACAGTACGCTGCCCCCGTTCCTGGGAGTGGCGGGCATCAGGCAAAGCTTGACCATTGGGTCTGAGAGTTTAAGGCCAGAGCGCACCAAAGGCATTGAACTGGGCGTAGAACTGGCCTTCCTGGGCAACCGCCTGCGGGTAGATGCCAACTATGCCATCCAGAACTCGGTGGACCAGATTGTGCCCATCCCTACCAGCCGGGCAACGGGGTACAACACCTATGTGACCAATGCCGGCGAAATCCAGAACCGGGTTGTAGAGTTGGTAGTGGATGCCGATGTAATCAAAGCAGGAAACTTCAGTTGGAACAGCATCTTCAACTTTACTCGCTTGCGCGGCAAAGTAGTAAGTATGCCCGAGGGCGTAGATGTGATCACCTTCCAACCGGAGTCGCCGTGGGTGAAACAGCGCATCCAGACCGGAGGCCGTCCCGGTGACTGGTACGGTTGGGAGCTTAGCCGGGTAAACGATCCTGATGATCCTGCCCATGGGCGTTTGATTATTATCAACGGATACCCAGATGTGAACAACAACTGGAAAGGCACTCCACTGGCCCAGGACACCCATATTGGAAATGCTTTCCCAGACTTTGAAGGAGGCTGGAACAACAGCTTCAGTTTTAAGAACTTCAACTTCAGTTTCCTGATCAATTTCCGGAAAGGTGGCGATGCTTTTGACATTAACCGCCGCATGCGCTACGGGTCTGCGGGTGGTGAATCGCCCACCGGGGCCGAAACCAACCTCCGGAATCGCCTGGTGATTTTTGATGGCGTTACCAACACGGGTACCACCGAGGCTCCGGTTTGGGTAGAGAATACCACGCCGGTAGTCATTGACGTGCCTACCTTCTATAGCCAGGCATTCCGGTACCGACTGGCCAAGGAGTTTAACGGCTTTCAGGATGCCAGTGTCGTGCGCCTGCAAAACGTGAGCCTGAGCTATTCTTTACCCAAGACCCTATTGGCTAAAACACCCTTCTCTAACCTGACCGCTTCGGTTACCGGCAATAACCTCTGGATGATGTCGCCTTTCATAGGTTTTGACCCTGAGCAGAGTGCCTACGGGCCGGGTAGTAATGTGTTCGGGTACGTGGGTACCAATATCCCGGCTACCAGAAGTGTTTATTTTGGTCTTAACGCTACGTTTTAATCTTATGAGAAAGATCATCAATAATGTGATAGTCTTAGGCGTGTTGCTGCTGGGTTCCTGCGGAGATCTGCTGGACGTAAACTCTGACCCTTCCAGAGTAAGCCCCGAGGAAGCCACCCTGCCCACGTTACTTCCCTCGGCGGAGCGTTTCACGGCCAATACCCTATACGGAGCAGCCCAGTACGGTGCGCAATACCCGCAGTACCTCACGGGGCAAGCCATCGGGCAGTTTACGCCCTATGGTTTTGACCAATTATGGCAACCATTCTATTCAGATGCTTTTCCTACGCTTCAGGATATCATCAACCGGGCGCAGACGGTGGGCGCTTACAATTATTCAGGCATCGCTAAAACGCTATTGGCACTGAACCTGATGACGGTGGCTGACATTTTTGGGGATGCGCCTTACTCCCAGGCCAACCAGGGCACTGATAATCTTTATCCTTGCTATGACAAAATGGAGGATTTGTACCAGGTGCACATCCTTGCGTTGCTGGACGGCGCTTTGGCTGACCTGGCTCAACCCTTGCCTTCCTCGCCTACCCTGCGGACGGTGCAAAACGATTTGATTTACGGTGGCGATTTAACCAAGTGGACGAAGGCAGTCCATGCCATCCGGGCCCGGTACTTCTTGCATTTGAGTGAAAAAAATCCTGCAGCCTTGGCCACCGCCGCCCAGGAAGCCACCCTGTCGTTCACTTCCAATGCCGATGATCTGCAGTTGATGCACGAGGAGCAGAACCCCAACCCCTGGTTTGGCTTTTTAGGCAATGCCACCAACAAACCCATGCAGCCTAGTTCGTACGTGGTAGATTTGCTCAGTGGCCGGGGCGGTAGATTCCAGGGGGCGGTAGACCCGCGTTTGCCCATCTACATGACCCGTACCGGTACCAACACCACCTATGTGGGACTTACCCCGGGTAGATTGGTAGGAGACCAACCCACGGTGAACGTGAACCTGACTCCCACTTCCTGGCATACCCGGGCTGTGGCTCCCATCCTGTTCATCACCTACGCTGAAACCCAGTTTATCCTGGCCGAAGCGCTGTTCAATACCAATCGGGACGAAGCGTATGCGGCTTACCGCAGAGGCATAGAGGCCAGCATGGCCAAGGTGGGGGTGCCTGTGACGGATATTGGCACTTACTTAAACAATCATCCGGCAGTGGCCCTGAGTCCCGCTACGTTGACCTTGGCGGATATCTTGCTGCAAAAGTACCTGGCCCTGTTCCTGCAAATAGAGACCTGGACCGACATGCGCCGCTATCAATATGATCCAAATGTATATATAGGCCTAGAGAAGCCGGTGATTAACCAGTTGCCAGGCAACCCATGGGTGCAGCGGTCTAACCTAGCCGATGAAGAACCGGGTGTGAATACGTGCCTGCCTACCGGCGTTACCCAAACCAGTACTTTGTGGTTATTTCAATAAAAACAGCCTTAAAATGAAAAGCATATCCAACCTTATCGTTTTGTTTTTGCTGGCCTTTGCTTTTGGTTTCAGCGCCTGTGACGAAGACCCTACCGAAGACTTGGAAGATATCATCAAAGAAGACTTAGGGTATGTGCCCAAAATTGCCACGTTCCGGCTGGTTACCCCGGCTTCTACGGCCGTGCCGCCCGGGACTAACCTGACGCTGGACTTGCGGTATTGGTCTGAGGGGCAGATCAAGGATGTTCAGTTTTACATGATCATGGGCACGCAGGAGACCAAGATAGGGGAGACGCCTTACCAGCCTGCGTACAGCAAAGTCACCCGCACAGATTCGCTCCTATTTAATTACCAGGTACCCGCCGATATTGCCCGTGGAAGTGCGTTCTCAATTCAGGCGCGGGTAGCTAACCAGGGTTTGGAACAATACCCCGCCAGGGCGAGTGTTAGCTTTACGGTGCCTCAGTAAAGGGTATGTGCAGGTATAATTTAAGAACCTTCCTGAAACAGAACGGCCCGCTTGTAAAGCGGGCCGTTCTGTTTCAGGAAGGTTCTATCCCCTTTGCCGTTCTTGAATTGTAATCAGTAGCAAACTCAGCAGAATTTGTGCCTTTTCACGGTGATTGAGTGTGTTTCCTGTAGAAACGGAGAATTTGCGGGATAAGAAGGATTTCTCCTTTTGAAGTAAAGCTACCTGTTTGTTATCCTGCCGCATGACGTGG
This sequence comes from Sabulibacter ruber, assembly GCF_017355955.1. Lineage (GTDB taxonomy): Bacteria > Bacteroidota > Bacteroidia > Cytophagales > Hymenobacteraceae > Nibribacter > Nibribacter ruber_A. The sequence goes on from NZ_JAFFID010000007.1 coordinate 100,947, forward strand.
TAAGAAGGGTTGAAAACATAACCCGCAAATAGTCCCAGGAAAGGTATTTTACTAAAGAGGGTGTCACTGAATCTAACCAAGCCCGCCCCCTCTCTGACCGTGAACACCTTTTGGAGGCGCTCATTAAAGATATGGTAATGTGCAGCCAACTCTGGAACCCACGAGGAGCGGGCTACATATCCCAAAACTTGCCCGTCTTTATCCAGAAATCCAAAAGAGGCGGTGGAATCTTTCCAGGAGACGGCTTTTATGATGTAGAGGACCTCAGATGCTGACGAATTCCCGAAGATTTTTACTTCATCAATAAAAGGATCGGTGTTCAGGAAGCTTGATTCAGAAAAAACATCATAATGAATTTGCTTCACAAAGTAGACGGCTCGTCCATTAACATCTGTTATCTGTAGCCGGTTAGCGAAGGTGAATTTCTCAAATGTGAAGTTCAGAGGAAAATCAATGTCTTGCATTTAGCGGAGCCAAAGATCGTCTTGGGAGGGTAGAGGTTGCGTTTAGGGGCTGTTTTTACAAAAACAGCCCCTAAACGCAACTTAGTTTTTGAAAGTGATTCGGCTCAGGCGCAGACCCGCCGATGCTTTGGACGGTCTGTTCACTGCAGTGATGGTGCGCTCATCCAGCCAGGTGGTAAAGTCTTTTACAAAAGCTACCTGTTTGTCATTGGCCACGTTCAAGCCAACAGCTTTGGGCGCTTCCGAAGCACCTGTTAACAGGTGAATGGAGCGGGTGTAAAGATCGGTTTTGCCTTTGATGGTTTCCAGGGTGAGCAGTTGCAGACGATTGCCTACCAGGTGCGCACTGTATGAAATTCCGGCAAAGCCCTCGGCGGCAGGAGCTACCTGATTTTTCAGGATAACCGAGTTCCAGGTTGGGTGCAGGTATTCGTCATAGGCAAACAGCAGCAGTTCCTTGGCGTGGTAATCGCTGTTCTCGCCACCATCGGTATATTTCTTCTCGGTGATAACCAGCGTCTGGCCTTCGTTGCTGATCAGGATATCAGAAAGATAGATGTCTTCCAGGCGCTTGGCTCCGGTGGCCTGGGTTATCTTCTGGGTAAACTCGGGCGTGAATTTGAACTCATCCGCAAAGCGCATGTTGCCGGCGGCGTAATCAAACCGTACCATTTTCAGGCTATGGTACTCTCCTTTCTTTTCCTCGGCGGTTAACACGGCGGCATAAAGGCTGCTGTCCTGGTGAAGTTTGAAATAAGTATCCATCACGTACACCTTGGTGCCGTCAAATACTCCGCCCAGCATCACTTCCATCACTTTGATCTCGTTGTCACGGTTGTTGTAGCGGCGCACGCTCAGGCGCATGGAGTTGTTGGTAAGGATGCTCACGAACTGGTTTCCGTGGTTGTCTATCTGTACCTGGGCGCTCACCTGGTTGCCTGCGCTGGCCAGATCATACAACCGGTCTTTGATCTTGGTAAGGGAGGCATCATATACTGCTGCCTGGATGGAGCGCAGTTCCTCGTCTTTGGTAATGGAGTGATAGGCGACCAACTTGGAGCCATCCGCTGAGGTGGCTACTGCCAACCGTCTGCTCTTGCTGGGTGCCTCTAGCAATTTGGCTTGTTTAATCTCCTTGCCGGTTTTTACATCAAACAGTTTCCCGTAAAGTGCCTGGCTGCCCTGCTCCACTGATACCCGGTGGGTGATGAGCAAAACAGTTTCCTTGTTATGAGAGAACGCTTCTACCGTTTCCTGGCCAACCATTTTCACCGGGGTAGACCAAGACGCTTTCAGATCGGCGCCATACCGTTCTACGGCGTAAGTGTTGTCTGCCTTACGGCTAAGGATCACAAAATCTGTGGGGCTGATGGCGAAAGCCTTCTTAGGAATCCGTTGGTTGTATTGGTCGCCGGCTTCTTCTGGTACATAGGTGAACGCAGAAGATCTGATTTTCTGGGCCAGCACTTGGCTCGTTTCAAAAAAGAAAGAGGTTAGTAGTAGAAGAAAAGTAACAAGGGAGATGGTACGCATAAAACTTACTTTACGGTTTAGTGCAAATATACCGCTCAACGTTTGCCAAGCCATGAAATATATAAATGGCACTCTCCAATATCTTTGAAAAAGAATAATATACTTAAAAAATTACTGGAATTGTGAAATTAGTCTCTATCTTTGCAGCCGCTTGTGAAATGCACAGCCTAAAGATTAATTAATTATTATTTAACATTAAAATATAGAGATTTTTGCTTCATGCCTGTGGATAACTATTTCCTGCGAGAAGCTGAACTTAGGCAGAATCGGCCCGTAATCACCTTGGCTTATCAAAAAAATGATAAGAAGTGGTAGGTAAGACGGTGAAATTGCAGTTTGTTGTTATTAGTTAATGATTATTTAACAGAAAGATCTCTTACTAGTAACTACAAAAGCGATTTTAGACACGTATTTTGTTTTGTAGTACATGAAGAACATTTAATTTTTTTTAGAATTATGAAGTTTACGTTTAAGATGTTTGTTTTGGTTGGGATGATTCTAGTAGGGAAATTTTTAAAAGAAGAGGCCTCCAGCGAAATCGGTAAAAAAGAAGATCTTACAACGGGAAATGCTTACTCAGTTAACTTTCAGGAAACATTCCCTTTCACCCAGCAGACAAACAGCGTAGTTAAACCAGTTAATAAGCAAGAAAATACGGAAGAAACTTTTACTTACTCTCTGAATTAATTTTTCCTTTACTTTTTAAAAGATCCAGACTTTGGTCTAGCTGATGCGGCTCCAGTTTACGGTGTTGGCGCTCAGCGACCGGATGTGCCGCAACAGGTTGGCATGCTCCGGAAGGCTTAAGTCAGGATCTTTTTCTATTATCTCCAAGGCCGCTGCCCGGCTTTCTTTCAGGATCTTGGCATCTTTGGCCAGGTCAGCAATCAACAGGTCCAGAACACCACTTTGCTGGGTTCCCATCAAATCGCCTGGGCCACGCAGTTTCAAGTCAATGTCGGCAATCTCAAAACCGTTGTTGGTGCGCACCATAGTCTCAATGCGGGTTTTGCCTTCTTTGCTCAATTTGTAGCCGGTCATCAGGATGCAATAGCTTTGGTCAGCTCCCCGGCCTACGCGTCCCCTTAGCTGGTGTAACTGCGCCAACCCGAACCGCTCGGCATTCTCAATCACCATCACGCTGGCGTTGGGCACGTTCACACCTACCTCAATCACGGTGGTAGCCACCATGATGTGCGTCTCGTGCTTAAGGAAACGCTGCATCTCAAAATCTTTGTCCTGCGGCTTCATTTTGCCGTGTACCATACTCACGCGGTACTCCGGGAAGGCACGGGTCACACTCTCGTAGCCGTCCATCAGGTCTTTGTATTCCAAACCTTCAGATTCTTCAATGAGCGGGTATACAATGTAGGCTTGGCGGCCTAGTTTCAGCTGCTCCCTAATGAACCCAAATACGCGCAGGCGGTTGCTGTCATAGCGATGCACCGTGATGATTTCCTTGCGGCCAGCGGGCAGTTCATCAATTACAGAAACCTCCAGGTCGCCGTACAGGGTCATCGCCAAGGTGCGGGGAATGGGCGTGGCGGTCATCACCAGCACATGCGGAATCACCCGCGGGTTCTTCTGCCAGAGCTTGGAGCGCTGAGCCACGCCAAACCGGTGCTGCTCGTCTACAATGCAAAGCCCCAGGTTCTGGAACTGCACCTCGTCTTCCAACAGGGCATGGGTGCCCACAATCATCTGCATCTCGCCGCTGCGCAGTTGCTCGTGTAGCACGCGGCGGTCGGCTTTCTTGGTAGAGCCAGTGAGCTTGCCCAAGACAATGCCTAGTTTGTCGGCGTGCTGTTTCAGGCCCTGGTAGTGCTGGTCGGCGAGGATTTCGGTGGGAGCCATGATGCAGGCCTGGGCACCATTATCAGTAGCCAGGAGCATGGTCACAAAAGCCACTATGGTCTTGCCACTGCCCACATCGCCCTGTAACAGACGGTTCATCTGCTTGCCGCTGTTAACATCCTGGTAAATCTCGCGCACTACCCGTTTCTGGGCGTTGGTGAGGTCAAAAGGAAGGTGATTTTTGTAAAACTCGGTTAACGTAGGCGTTTTGCTAAAAATCTGGCCGGCTAATTCTGCTTTCCGCTTGGTACGGGTGCGCAGCAGTTTAAGCTGGGTGTAGAACAGTTCCTCAAACTTAAGCCGGAAGCGGGCGGCCTGCAGCGTGTCCCAATTCTTGGGGAAGTGTATTTGCAGCATGGCTTCCCGCTTGGACACCATCCGATACTGGTCCACCAGTTCAGGGGTGAGCGTTTCTGGCAGGTGCGTAGGAGCCTGCTTGAGCAGATCGGCCATCATGCGGCTGATGGCTTTGCTGTCTACGCGGTGGTTCTTGAGTTTCTCGGTGGTGTTGTAGACTGGCTGCAAAAAACTCTGTTCCTGCTTCACCTCGGTGGCTTCTTCCAGTTCTGGGTGCGCCATGTTGAAGCGCCCGTTGAACAGCGTAGGCTTTCCGAAGGCGATGTACTCATGGTTCACTTTCAACTGCGTGGTCATGAATTTCACGCCTTTGAACCACACCAGTTCCATCTCGCCGGAGGCGTCTCGGATAATAGCCGATAACCGTTGTTTACGCCCTTCGCCCAGCAGGTTCTTCTCCAGAATACGACCTTTTATCTGGACGTACTGCATGTCTTCGTTCAGCTCCGCGATGGCGTGGAACTGGGTACGGTCCATGTACCGGAACGGATAATGCTGGATAAGGTCGCCGTAGGTGAAAATGCTCAGCTCCGTCTGCAACAGACTGGCGCGCTGAGGCCCTACGCCCTTTAAGAACTCTATTTTGGTATGGAAAAAGCCTGATGACACTAACCTGAGAAGCAGCTTCCGTTTTAAGCCCGGTTTCAGGAAATTAGCCCTGAAACCGAAGCGAAGCCGTTCTGCGAAATTACGCAAAAGATGGGAGGGAGGCTAATATGGTAAACCGGTTTGCCAAGAACAAGCTGATTTTTCAACACCTGCTGGAAAGCGCCTGCTGGTCCTGTTTTTAGCCTCTTTTCTGAAAATCAGCCTCTAAACGAGTGCCAATTATTTACGCAAAAAGGCACTGCAGAAAAGGGGTATGGTTTAGCCATGAGGCCACGGTTTAGACCTTAAAACCGGTAGCTTTTGGTTTCCCTGGTGTGGCTAATGTCCTTAGTCTGCCTGCTTTAGAAATAGGCAGTTAGGGCTATAAAGGTTGAGTTAGAGTTTTACTTTCCTGCCCAGTCCGTCAATTTTAATTGGAAATCTTATTTTCAAGTAACAAGCCCTGGGATTCGGGCGAAACTTTTGGCATAGCCTCTTGGAAGCGGCAGCCGTATGATACTGGAAGTTTTCAGAAGTACCTCGTATCTTACCCTGCTGATACCATGAAAATAGCTACCTACAATGTAAACGGAATCCATGCCCGACTGCCTGTCTTGTTGCGCTGGCTGGAGGAGACTGCCCCGGAGGTGGTGTGTCTTCAGGAATTGAAAACGCCGCAGGAAAAGTTTCCGGAACAGGCGCTGCTGGAAGCTGGCTACCAAGCCATCTGGCAAGGGCAAAAGAGTTGGAACGGCGTGGCTATCTTGGCAAAAGGCCAGAAACCTGAGGAAGTGGGCAGGGGGTTGGCGGGTGATCCTGAGGATGAGCAAAGCCGTTACCTGGAGGCCATGGTGAACGGCGTGATGGTGGGATGCCTGTATCTGCCCAACGGAAATCCGGCTCCCGGACCTAAGTTTGATTACAAACTGCGGTGGTTTGAACGGTTTAAAACCCGAGCGGCCGAGCTTCTTGCCGCTGACAAACCGGTAGTGTTGGCCGGCGATTACAACGTCATCCCCACAGGCTTGGATGCCTACAAACCTGAACGATGGGTGGAAGACGCGCTGTTCCGGCCCGAAACCCGGGCGGCCTTTGAGGGCCTGATTGCTCAAGGCTGGACCGATGCGCTGCGGCATCTCCATCCTACTGAAACCATTTACACCTTCTGGGACTACTTCCGGAACGCTTATGGCCGAAACGCTGGCCTCCGGATAGACCATTTACTGCTCAGTCCCCAGCTAGCCAACCAGCTAGTCGCTGCTGGAGTAGACCGAGAGGTGAGAGGCTGGGAGAAATCCAGTGATCATGCCCCCGTCTGGATTGAGGTGAATATTTGAAAAACAAGCAAAATACAGGTCGGCTTGTTGAAGCCGCGAATCACAAGCCTGATTCAGCATACCAGGATTCTGTGAATTGAAGTTATTTCACCTGATCTGTCCAGTGCAGAGTGTTCAGCAGGTGCACCACGTCCTTCTTCAGGTATTCAATTACCGGAGCCAAAGAGTCATTGGCGGTAGCGGTTCTGAAGTAAAGAGCCCCTCTGAAGAAGTGCTTGGTGCTGTCTGTCAGGTAGAATTGAAACTGGCTGGGAACCTCGCCCTGCAATTCAAACACGCTGGCGGTGATACCGGTTGGGGTTTTGATCTGGCTTTCCTCAATGGCGTAGGCCTTGATCTGGTGCCGGGAGGTAAGCTTACGGGCGTCTTCCACCAGTTCGTTAAACTTCTTGGGGTCCTGGTTGAAGTCTTTGTAGGTAAGCTGGATGTTAGCCTTGAACTGCGGATAGTAGATGTCTATCCAGTGCGGCTCAGCAATGCGCGAAGAGTCTTTCAGGATTTTGGAGTAAACTGAGTGCTCAAACACATACGGGTGTGCCTCCTGCAGAAGCGTGTATTTCGCCTCTGGTAAATCTATCCGGTTATAGCCTTTGGGCTTGGGAGTATATTCTTCTGCGCAGCTACCTAGAAACAAAACTCCGCACAGGGCGGTGAGAAAATAGATAAGGTTATTCTTTTTCATCCTGAGAATGGTGCACCGCTTCGTGCACCCGTACTTTCTTTATCTTTTTACTATCGGCAGATTCAATCCGGAAGAGGTAAGGCCCTAACTGAATTTCTTCGCCGGTATGCGGAATGCGGGAGAACAGGCGCAGCATCAGACCTGCCACAGATTCTACCTCGCCGCGTACATCTTTCAGCAATTCTGCCGGAGGGTCTATCACCTTGCAGAAATCATGCAGGGAGGTGCGGCCTTCAAACAGGAACGTGTGTTCGTCTAATTGCGTATAGTAGCGGTCTTCTTCGTCATCCAGTTCATCGTGGATCTCGCCCACAATTTCCTCTATCACGTCCTCCAGGGTAAGCAGGCCGGTGGTGTCGCCGTATTCGTTCACCACAATGGCCATGTGTACCCGGCGTTCCTGGAACTCCTGCAACAGGTCGTCTATCTTTTTGGTTTCCGGTACAAAGTAAGGGGTTCTGATCAGGTTTTGCCAAACAAAGTCGGCGGGGGCGTTCAGGTAAGGAAGAAGGTCCTTCACGTACAGAATCCCGTCAATCTTGTCCAGGCCATCGGTGTACACCGGTACCCGCGAATAACCCCACTGGTGAATCTGCTTGAGTAGCGCGGGAAAAGGCATGCGCCGGTTAAAGGCGATGGTGTCTACCCGGGCGCGCATAATCTGCCTTACAGTAATGGAACTGAAGTTGACAATGGCTTTCAGCAAACCTTTCTCCTGCGGAGTGATAGGCTCTGTGGGGGTTTGGTCCAGGGAATGCGTTAGTTCCTCGGTAGGGGAGGGGGTGCCAAACGCCACTTTGGTACGACCAACTAAGTGCTGCAACGGCAGAATGATGGCTACAAACGGGGCCCCAAGCACCGACACTGTCTTAAGCACAGAAGCAAACACCGGTTTGGCAGAGGCTGCTTGCCGGTTTTTGCCCCAACTTGAGAAAATCAGCCTGAAAACCAATAGCAGGACCGCTGCTCCTAACACGCAAGCGCCCGTCAACAGCCAATTGTTGGCCGCTGAAGTGGCAAGAAGGTTTGTCAAGAGCCAGAAACCGCAGATGCCAAGCAGCAAATGAAGCGTTGAGGAAAGGAAAACCCCGGCCAACACCACTTTCTCGGGTTGGTTCAACAAAGATGGCGTGTGTAAGTCAGTAGATTGCCCTGTAGTTGGTTGGGTGCTAAGAAACTGCTGAAAAGCGGCAAGGGCAGCCGTTATGGCCAGATTACTACCTAGAAAGAGCAAGAAAAGGACAGACGGGAGAACCCAACCCATCCCGGGAGAAGTTGAAAGGGTGATGTTTAAGAGAGAGCCCCAACTGGAGGGCTCCCCTAATGACGGTATACTTTCCAAAACAAAGAGTTTGGTTCAACAATAGGTTAGAAGGGCAGATCGTCTGGCTCTTCTTCATAGGTCGCCGAGCGGGTATTGCCTCCCTTGCTTTGACCTGTATTTCCGTTTGTGGTATTTACGCTGGCAGCAGAGGGCTCGTTGCCGTAGTTGCCCCCATTCTGGGAGTTACCGCCTTCTGGACGACCCAGCATGGTCATGTTATCGGCCACAATCTCAGTGCTGTACCGCTGAATGCCGTCTTTGTCCTGATAGCTGTTCGTCCTGATTCTGCCCTCAATGTAGACAGACTGGCCTTTTCTGACGTATTTTTCGGCAACTTCGGCCAAACCACGCCATACCACAATGTTGTGCCACTCCGTGCGCTCCTGGCGGTCTCCGTTCTTGTCTTTGAACGTTTCTGAGGTGGCCAAGGGAAAGCGAGCCACAGCAACGCCGCCCTCTAAGTGACGCACCTCTGGGTCTTTGCCCAAATTGCCAATTAAGATAACTTTATTGATGCTCGCCATAGATTATAATCAAGGGGTTCAAAATTGATTTAGCTTATAAATATACTAAAAAAAGTGCTCATTTAAAAAGGAATGGATTAAAATAGGTTTGGGGAGCGCTTCTATCTCTTCAATAGTATATAGCTTTATACCTATAGTTTCTTCCGTTTCCTCCCTTAAACGAAAAGGAAGAGAAATAAGGTAAAATTGGGCCGAAATTTTCTGATGGCTCAGTACGTGCTTGTACACCTTGCCGGTGCTGGAAAACGGAATCTTTGGAATGCCCAATGCTTCAGAGGCCTGCTTATGAAACAGTTCTGGCGCGGGGTGTAAGGTGTCGGTCTCTATTGTGTAGAAGTCGTAAAGGCTTTGCCAGATATCGTTGCCGGGACGCTTTTTGAGGTATAGTTTGCCTTCATGCTGCAGCACCAGGTAGTGAAAATAACGCTGGCGGCTACTCTTTGCTTTTTCTTTTACCGGTAGCACGTTCACCAAGCCGTGCTGGAACGCAAAACACTCTTGTTGCAAGGGGCAGAAAAGGCAGTCTGGTGCTACCGGGGTGCACTGGATGGCCCCAAACTCCATAATGGCCTGGTTGTAGGTATCTGGCTCTTCAAGGGAGATTTGTGCGTTAGCAATCTCCTCAAAGACCTTCTTGCTGGCAGGGGCCGCTATATTTTCGTGGCGGCCAAATACACGAGCCAATACCCTGTATACGTTACCGTCTAGCACGGCTACGGGTTCACGGTACGCAAAAGAAGCAATAGCCGCCGCGGTATACGTTCCTACTCCCTTCAACTGCAGTAATTTCGTATAAGTATCTGGAAAACGGCCGCCAAACTCAGAGACAACCTGCTTGGCGGTATGGTGGAGATTTCTGGCACGGGAATAGTAGCCTAGGCCCTGCCAGAGCCTAAGTACCTCATCTTCCGGGGCTTTTGCCAGGTCTTGCACCGTTGGGAATCGCTCTATGAACCTGAGATAATAAGGGAGCCCCTGCCGTACCCGCGTTTGCTGCAGAATGACCTCAGAAAGCCAGATGGCGTACGGGTCTGTGGTTTCCCGCCACGGTAATGGGCGGCGGTGCCGGTGGTACCAATCAATAAGGGTATTACTAAAAAAAGAAGAGGTGCTGGCCATGAAAAGGCTTTAACGTGTTGGTTTGCTGTTCTTACGCGGTGCTAGAGCGAACAGATTTTTTGCATAAATTGTTTTACTTTCCGAAAAGGCCGACTACCTTTGTGCCCCGATTTCAGGGGTGTCGTAGCAATACGGCACAACGTTTGTACAAACATATTCATCTTTACTCAATTACTTAAACAAGTTAAACAAGTGACTAAAGCAGAAGTTATATCAGAAATTGCGGATAAGACAGGGATTGAGAAATCTGATGTTGCGGCTACCGTTGAAGCATTTTTCAAAGTGGTGAAAGACTCCATGGCCGAAGGCAATAACATTTACGTGCGTGGCTTTGGGAGCTTTGTGAACAAGAAGCGCGCTAAGAAGGTAGCCCGTAATATTTCAAAAAATACGTCTATCATCATTGACGAGCACTACATCCCGTCTTTCAAGCCGTCTAAGACTTTCGTTGCCAAAATCAAGAACAGCAAGAAAATCAAAGAAACCGTAGTTTCTTAGTTTTTTGTACCTTTGCACCTTTAACTTTTTGCTTACTAATCATTTAGGTTAACAATTCTATTATGTCAAAAGGTCGGATAGCGCTTGTTCTTTCTGCTGTGGTGCTGGCTGTTTTGATGGCTTTGTTACCCAAAGTGATCATAAACAAAGACAGTAAAGGCGAGTTTGCCTCTAACGGAGCCACTGCCAACCGCGACCAGTCTTCGCATGATCCTAACCATGAGGGCCATGAAGACCACGCTGGAGAGGCAGCTCCTGCAGATGCGCACGTGGAGGCTAGCCCTGCCCAGTTGAAAGAGATTGCCGAACTGCGCTCTAAATTCACCCGGGAGAGCAACCCACAAACCAAAGGAAAGCTGGCCGATGAATTGGCGCAGAAGTATGCGGCAATCGCGAAGCATGACAGCGCTGGTTATTACTATGAACAAGTAGCGCAGGTAAGACCTGGTGAGAAGAGCTTGCAGAAAGCCGCTGACCAGTATTTTGAGGCCTTTACGTTTGCAGCTACCCAAGAGCGTTCTCAGGAGCTAGGCAACAAAGCCCAGGGCTTGTATGAGCAGGTTTTGAAGAACAACCCAACCAATTTGGATGCGAAAACCAATTTGGCCATGACCTTCATTTCCAGCAGTACACCTATGCGGGGTATTACCCTGCTGCGGGAAGTGATTGCCGCAGACCCTAAAAACGAGAAAGCGTTGTTCAACCTGGGCGTGCTGTCTATCCAGTCTAATCAGTATGATAAGGCGGTAGACCGGTTCCAGGAGTTGTTGGCCGTAAACCCTAACCATGTAGAGGGCACTTTTTACATGGGGGTTGCGTTAGCCGAGACAGGTAAAAAGCCAGAAGCCCAGAAAGCTTTTCTGAAAGTAAAGCAGATCAGCAAAGACCCAGAGGTTCAAGCTTCTGTAGACAGCTACTTGCAGCGCCTCAACAGCGCCCAATAAGAGAGTTAAAATAATTTTCACTAATAAAAAATCAACACTATGCCTTGCGGTAAAAAAAGAAAAAGACATAAGATCGCTACTCACAAAAGAAAGAAGCGTCTGCGTAAGAATAGACATAAGAAAAAATAAGGCCTGGCCTTTGATTCTGAGAGCCCACATTGCCGTTTAAGGTAATGCTGGGCTTTGGTATATTCTTCCACCTAAGCATCTAAAACATTGAGTAACGAATTAATTATTAATTCTACTCAAGATGGAGAACGAATAGCCCTTCTTCAGGATAAGCGATTAGTAGAGTATCACTTCGACCGGAATGATACCAACTATTCAGTGGGAGACATCTTCCTGGGAACCGTGAAAAAGGTAATGCCGGGTCTGAACGCCGCGTTCATTGACATTGGGTACACCAAAGACGCTTTCCTGCACTACCACGATTTGGGAGAGAACGTGAAAACGCTCAACAAATACGTGAAAATGGTGCAGACCCAGAAGAATACTCCTGCCAAGCTTGCCCCTTTGAAGTTTGAGCCCGAAATAGACAAGCTGGGCAAAATGGCCGATGTCCTTAAAAAAGGACAGCAGATCTTGGTTCAGATTGTGAAAGAGCCAATTTCAACCAAGGGGCCAAGGCTCTCTTGCGAGATTTCACTGGCGGGCCGCTACCTGGTACTCGTGCCCTTCTCTAACACGGTAAGCGTGTCAAAGAAGATTGTGAGCAAGGAAGAGCGTACGCGTCTAAAACGCCTCATCACCTCCATTAAACCGGAGAACTTTGGGGTAATCATCCGCACCGTGGCCGAAGGCCGCGAGGTGGCTGAGTTAGACAAGGATCTTCGCACCATGCTGGCTACCTGGGAAGAAGGCATTGCTACGTTGCGTACCGCTAAGGAACGTGACAAAATCATTGGGGAGCTAGGACGCTCCTCCTCCATGTTGAGAGATATTCTGAATGAAAGTTTTGACAGCATTGTGGTAGATGACCCCAAGCTGCACGAAGAAATCAAAACTTACATTGAGACCATTGCCCCTGATAAGCTGAAGATTCTGAAGCATTACACGGGCAAGGTAAAGACCTTTGAACAATACAACATTGAAAAGCAGCTGAAATCCCTGTTTGGGAAGACAGTGAGCATTCCGGGTGGTGGCTACCTGGTGATTGAACACACCGAGGCCCTGCACGTGATAGATGTAAACAGCGGAAACAAATCCAACTCCGAGACGGACCAGGAAGCCACCGCTTTGAATGTGAATCTTACTGCGGCAAAAGAGGTAGCGCGTCAGTTGCGCCTCCGGGACCTGGGAGGAATCATTGTAGTAGACTTCATAGACATGAAGTCGGCCGAGAATCGGCAAAAGGTATTTGAGGTTGTGAAGGAGGAGATGAAGAAAGACCGTTCCAAGTACACGGTGCTGCCTATCTCTAAATTCGGACTGATGCAAATCACCCGCCAGCGCGTAAGGCCTGAGCAGAATATTGTAACCGGCGAGGTATGCCCTACCTGCGGAGGCAGTGGCAAGATATCCGCCAGCATTCTGGTGACAGACGATATAGATCAAACCATAGAAGATCTGTTGACCCGCCAGAATCAGAAAAACATTACGCTGTACGTGCATCCGTTCTTGCACGCGTATTACACCAAAGGCATCCTTTCCCGTCAGCGGAAATGGTTCCTGAAACACTTCAAGTGGGTGAACGTGATGAAAGACACTTCCCTGGCCCTTACGGAGTTCAGGGTGATGGACGAACACGGCGACGAGATTGAGCTGAGATCAGCTTATGCAGAAGTAAATGGGTTACAAGACCGCGCCGTAGAGACAGAAGAATAGTTTCTACCGCCAGTATATAACAAAAAGCCCCCGTTGTGAAACGGGGGCTTTTCTTTTTCAATGAATTATGTTTTGCGGCTGTTTTCCAGAAACCGGCCCTGAAACAAACTAGAACTTAATGCCCAGGTCAATTGACACAGAGTTGTTCTTCAACTCAATTTTTGTGTCATTGAAACGTTTCTGATACAGCTCGTCAAAATCTGTGAGGCCACGGTTATAGGAGAGACCGGCAAAAATCTTAGTGCTCTGGCCCAGATCCCACTCAGCTCCGGCGCCCAGCAACAGGCTAATCTCAAACAGGTTGAAGTCTTCGGTGAATTTATCGCCGTTGGCCTGCACTTTGCGGTCATCTACCTTGGCGGCCAGCATGGTGTTCAGAGAAGGACCGGCCTGGAAGTAAAGGCGGGTCCCTTTGGAGATCTCGTTGGTGAAGAGTTTCAGGGTAACCGGAATCTCCAGATACTGCAGGCTAAGGTCGTTTTCACCGGTTTGGCGGGTGCCCATGGCGTCATCGGTCATGTAGTCATAGCTGATGGTAGAACCCTTGGTAGTGTAGAGCAGGCCAGAGCTAAGCGCGTAATTGGCCCCGAAAAAATAGTCGGCAATGATACCGGCCCCAAAGTTCAGGTTACTGCCTTTGTTTTTGAGGTTATATTGTTCTTTGGCAATGACACGGGCAAAGGAGAAGGAAGGAGCTACTTTTACCCCAATTTCTACTTGGGCAGAGGCTTTCTGCGAGAAAAACAGGAGAGCGGCCAAGACCATAGCCAGGGAGGTAAAGCGAATCATCTTCATGGGGTAAGAGGGTATTAAGGTTGGATACACTAAATTTGCTTAAAGATAAAAAGGAAGAAAGAATGCGAGGCTATTTGTTGCTGCTGTTTACTGTAGTGCTGTTTTTTGGTTGTAAGAAAAATGAAACGTGCGAAATCCCGGAGGAGATAGCCAAAATTCCGGTAGACATAAAAGTTGATCGGCTGGAACAACGCTTTTTCAAGATAAAAACTGTGCCAGAGATGCAGGTCTTCCTGAACCAGGAGCCGCTCCTTAGAGACAAGTTCCTGCTGCGCGACCGTTACCCCTCTGAGGAACTGATGGCGCAGAACCTTCTCCGTTTGGCTTCTGATACCAGCATCCACAAACTGGTGCGCCAGAGCGACGAGACGTTTAAAGACATGAGCGGCGTTGAGCAAGACCTGGAGAATGCCCTCAAGCACGTGAAACATTATTATCCGGCTTTCCATATTCCTAAGGTGCAGACGTTCATCTCGGGCCTGAGCCGCGATCTGCTGGTGAGCGATAGCCTAATTGTAATGGGTCTGGATTTCTTCATCGGGAGAAAAGCTTCTTTCCGCCCGCAGGCGCCGCAGTATATTCTGGAACGTTACGAGAAAGAAAACCTTGCCCCGTCTGTGATGCTGCTGGTCTCCAACAAGTTTAACAAAACCGATTTTGTGAACCAGGAGATGCTGGACGAGATGATTGACTACGGCAAGTCTTACTATTTCACCAAACAGATGATGCCCTGCACCCCAGATTCTTTGATCATCTGGTACACCGGTCAGGAATTAGCCGATGTTAAATACAACGAAGGCAAAATTTGGGCGCACCTGTTAGAGAAGGGCTTATTGTACGAGACCAGCCAATTCGTTATCCGGAAATATATTGGTGAGCGGCCGAACGTACCTGAGATTAGTGAGCGTTGCCCGGGCCGTATTGCCACCTGGGTAGGCTGGCAGATTGTGAACAAGTACATGGAAAACAACCCCGAGGTGACGTTGCAGCAGTTGATGGATGAAAAGAATGCCCGCAAGATCTTGGAGCGATCTAAGTACAAACCTCAGAAAAAATAGCTATTCACGTATTGGGGTTGTTTTGTTTGAAAGAGCCCCAATACGTTCACCTTGACTTTCCGGTGCCATGCACATCGCGCTCTTCCACCAGTACCACCATAACCCAGACTGCCCCGCTACGTGCCGGCACTACACCTTTATGGCGGAACTGGCGCAGCGGCACCAGATTACCCTTGTTACTTCTAACGCCTGGGAGAGCAAGCGCCTGACGCAACAGTATGACTGGGTCCCGCCGGGAGTAGAACTGGTTTCTTTAAAAGTGCCGTACTTCAACAAGATGGGCGTGGTGCAGCGTTTGCAGGCCTTCGGGGCGTTTGCCACGCATGCGTTTGTGAAAGGCCTGCGCATGCCCAAACCCGATGTGATCTGGGGCGTTTCCACACCGCTTACCACCGCCTGGGCGGCAGGCAAAGTGGCGAGTCTGAGAAAAGTACCTTGGGTGTTTGAGGTGCAGGATCTCTGGCCGTCGTTTCCCATCCAGATGGGTGCGGTTCCGTCTAAAGTAGCCCAGAAACAGTTGTACAAGCTAGAGGCTTCTTTGTACCGGCAAGCGGCGCACATCATCCCGCTTTCTTCTGACATGGAGCGCTACATTCTGGAGAAAGGGATTGCCCCGGGGAAGGTCACCACGCTGGTCAACGGCACCGAAATCCCGTCCCAGTCTGTTTCTGATGCGGAAAAGGAGAAGCTGCGGGTGGAACTAGGTCTGCAGGGGAGGAAGGTTGTACTGTATGCTGGTACCTATGGCCGCGCCAATGACATTCCCATGCTGGTGCAAGCCTCAACGCTGCTACAAGACCGTTCCGATGTTTGCTTTGTGTTCACCGGCCAGGGTTTTGACGCTCCTTTGCTGGAAACAGCCGCAAAACAGCAGACCAATATAAAATTGCTGCCTCCTTTACCCCGCCACGAAATCTTCCGGCTGTTTTCCATAGCCGATGTCTCAGTCGTGTCTTTTATTGATTTGCCGGTGCTGGAGGCGAACTCGCCGGGTAAACTGTTTGACAGTCTGGCCGTGGGTACACCAGTGGTGGTCACCAATCCGGGTTGGACGAAAAGACTGGTGGAGACGCAGCAATGTGGTTGGTACGTTCCCGCCGGAGATTCCCAGGCCCTAGCCGATTCATTGGCGCATCGTTTACCTCAATCAACTGAGATGGCAGCCATGCGCGTTAATGCTGCCCAGATAGCTCGTACGCAGTTTGACCGCCTGCAGATGGTGCCCGTTTTAGAACAGATTTTTGAAAAAGTAGCCCAAAACAAACGATAGGCCTTTCCACTTTTCATCGGATTGCCTTGCGCTAATTCTTGCCGCCGGCGTTTTCAGCCTGATTCTGGAAAAACAAGCTGAAAACGCTTCTCATCAAACGGCTTGAAATTACTTCATCGCGATGTCCACCAGTTTCTGGCCAGATTTGCCCAGGTAGGTTTTAATCAACCTGTCGTAGGATCGGTAGCCATCATCCACGTTGGTGAAAATGACCAACCCATCTTTGGTTTTAGGCAGGATAAAAAAGATGGCAGAGGTGCCTTTGTCTGATCCTCCGTGTGACAAGGCGTATTCTCCGTTCCCCAGATCAAACACTTCCAAGCCCAAGCCAAAGTAGATATCGTCTTTGGTCTTTAACTGGTGAGAGACCATTTCATTGAAGTTCTGGTTAGAGAGCCCTGCGCCGTTCATGATAGAGATCATAAACTTGCTGTAATCTTCAATAGTAGTGAGCAGGTCATCGGCGGCGTTAGCGGTGGTGTTTTTGTAGGTCTCGTACACCCCGCCTTTGGCATCGTGCCACCGCGCGAACCGTGATTCATCTACCTTCTTGTCCCAAAAGAACCGGGTGTCTTTCATGGCCAGCGGTTTGAAGATGAGGGAATCGGCCAGTTGGTCTAACGTGCGGTGGAATTTCTTTTCCAGCGCTCGTCTGAGATACTCCATGCCTTCTCCTGAGTATTGGTACTTGGTGCCCGGGTCAAACTGGAAAGCCAGCTTCTTGGATTCGTTCATCCAGCGCCAGTTAGGAAAGCCAGTCTGGTGGGTGAGTACGTGCCGGGTAGTGAGTTTTTTGCTTCTGGGGTCGTTGGCAATGTCGGGGTCTGTCCAGTATTTGTAGAGTGGCTCGTCTAAGTTCCACTTGCCGGCATTCACCAGCTTCAAAGTAACCATGGCGGTGACGGGTTTTGCCAAAGAAGCCACGTTGAAAATAGTGTTGTATGGCGCGGGAGTTCCGTTTTTCAGTTCCCCGAAAACCTTAATCTGCTGCAGTTTTCCTTCTTTGATAATGCCAATGGCGGCAGCCGGAAATTTGTTTTCCTTCAGCCATTGTTCTGCCTCGGCATCACTGGTGAAGGCCGGTGCGCCCATGTTGGGTGTATTGGACGCTAAGTGATCATAGCTCAAGCCGCGCAGGAACTTCCAGGCACCGTTTTCCAATTGCCACACATGGGTGAAGCGGGCGATGCTGGCGTAGGTTTCCGCTTTTCCGGCTGATTTCTCGTAAAACCGATGCCTTCCGGTCTGAATTGCTCCGTACAGTACATTGCCTTTGTAAAGCGGGAAAACCTCCATGCTCCCCGAAACCAGTTCCCGCCGCGACTGATAAGTTGACGGCGATTTGCACAAGCCGTTTTTGAAGCTTAAGATGAACTCTGCCTTAGACGAGGTAATACCTCCTTTGTCATGGTAAAACTCAAAGTCATTGCTGACGATGTGCTCAAACTGGGGTAGGTTACACGTATTGAACCCCACGTTGAACAAGAGACTGTCTTGATGTTTAATCTCCTTGTACAGGGCTGAGGTTGTGGGTTCCTGGGCCCGGATAACAAACGGAACAGAAAGGAAAGGCAGCAGCAGAAGCAGTATCTTCCATTTGGCAGAAGTTGTTTTCACCTTTGTTCTCATGTGTCTGATGGCATTGCACCCAAAGTACATAAGAAGAGACAGGCGAAACTGCTTTTACCCTTCTTTGAGGAGCCAGAAAATCAAATTCAACGGCTGCCTTTTCCTCATTGGCCTACTTACCAGCGGTAATGAACTGGATGGCGGCGTCTAGTACTTCGTCCTTGCCTTCCCTTACGCCCTGAATACTGGGTTTAACCTCTATGTCTGGAACTATGCCAATGCGTTGGGTTTCGCGGCCGTCTGGGTAATACACTCCCAAGCCAGACATGCTCGCTTTTAAACCACCGGGAAGAGGAATGTACACAATGTTGCCATCGGCTCCGGCGGTTTGGCTGCCTATGGTAGTGACATTGGGAGCCGTTTGCTGAGCCATTGTCGCAAATTCCCCGGCGCTCATGGTGCCTTCGTTCACTAGCAGAACTACTTTTCCCTTATAATAGTCTTTCTTGTTTTTATTGCCTGCTTTCCAGGGGTAGTTGGGCCTGAACACGCCAGGATAGGTAAGGTCTGGATAGGTCATGAGGGCATAATGGGAACGCTCGGCTTTCAAGTGAGCTGCTACTGCATGACTGATTGGTTTTGGGTAATGGCGCAAGTCAAGAATGATGCCTTTAGCGTTCCAAACGTCTTTCATGGCGGTATTCACGTCTTTGGCTACCAGGTCTCCCATGTGTATGTAGCCAACTTCTGAGTTGAGCATACGCCAGGGCTTTCCTTTGACCGATGCTGAATCTGGTTTGTACCCAAACCGTGCAAAATAATACCTCCTGATTTCCCTGGTTTGCTCTACACCATCTTTCTCGAAAGTCACCGTTAGTGTTGAGGTGTGTCCATTGAACAACTCATTCTGTACCCGGCTAAGTTTGTAGGAGTAGTTGGAGCCAGAGATGTATTTCAGGTTTGGCTTTAATGCCTCCTCAATGGTTTTGCCGTTTACCCTGGTAATAACATCTCCTAATTGGATTCCATCATTAGCGGCAAAATTTCTATGGTAGAAGCCGGTGACCAAAGCTTTCCCTTCTACTATCTTGAATTGAAAGGGCACATGATAGGAACCAAAGTACTCATACCGGTATTTGGTATAAAAGAAGTTATGCCCATCATTAATGCGGTTGCTCAATTCCAGCAGAGCCATGTGGTATTCAAGCGGGGTAGCGGCATTCCTGAACTTGGGTAGCATATCAGTGAGCACATTGTCCCAGCTTTCGCCTATGGCATATTTGTACGGGAAGAAGTAATTGATAATGTTCCAATACCGGAAGAGGCTTAGTAGCCTGAATTCCTCCGTAGGAAGTTCGGGTAACTTCTCATACAGTTTCTCATTGGGGAAATAAGCTTGGGTTTTGAAAAGCTTATAACGGCGCTGCACATAATAATTTCTGCCTTGGTTACGGTTCTGCCTGATGTATTCTAACTTTTGGGAAAACTCTGGAGTGAAGGTGGAGGCGTCTTGTAGCCAGCCAAAAGAGATATTCCGCATGAGACTATCCGGAATATTGTTGTCACAGCTGCCGCAGCGTTTTACTTTGCCTAGGGATGCTACCCAAGAATCATATAGCTTACTTAATTCCTGCTGGTTTCGGGCTTTCTTTACCTGAGGAATCTTAGCCATCAGTTCTGCGTCCCAATCACGTTTTCCCTTGGCTACTTCCGGGTGATAGTACTTCAGAAACCCCCATATCTTGGAGAGGCTTTCTAGTTTCTGGTTTTCTGTAAGAGCTGGTTGGGCAAGAACATTTAATGCAGGAAGGCAGAGGAAAAGCAGGAGTATTCTTTTCATGGGTAGCAGGGGGGAGAAAGGTGTCTGATAACAGGCTTAAAGTTTTATAAATGCTTACTCCTGAACAACGGTTGCCCTGCTATATCATATATAACATTTTATATATTTAATTAAGATAGAATAAGTCAAGTTGAATCTACTTCAAGTTAGAAGCTGATATACTTACCTGCTACTTGAAGGCTTCTCTTTTCCAGAAAACTGTTTAGGCGGGGTTTTTATTGAAACAGCCTCAAAACAGCTTTTTACCCCAACTTATTCTGCGGATCGTCTGGCTTGTTTGGCCAGTTTTTCTCAAAATAGGCGCAGAAGTGGGTGAGAGGGCAGCGTTCGCATTGTGGGGTGCGGGCCAGGCAGATGTAACGACCGTGCAGAATGAGCCAGTGGTGCGCTTTGGGTACCAGATCTACCGGAATGTGCTTCAGAAGCTCCTTTTCCACTTCCAACGGTGTCTTGGCTTTAGCGCTCACTAGTCCTAACCGCTTAGATACCCGGAACACATGCGTATCCACGGCCATGGCCGGCATGTTAAAGATTACCGAGGCAATTACGTTGGCAGTTTTACGGCCTACGCCCGGCAGTTGCTGCAGTTCCTCAATAGAAGAAGGTACTTCACCCCCGAACCTTTCCACCAGCATCTTGCCCATGCCTGCCAGGTGCTTGGCTTTGTTGTTGGGGTAGGAAATACTCTTGATGTAAGGGAAAATATCCTCAGAAGTGGCGGTTGCCAATGCCTCGGCGGAAGGATAAGCTTCAAACAGCGCCGGCGTGACCATGTTCACCCGTTTGTCGGTGCACTGGGCGCTCAGGACTACGGCTACCAACAGTTCATACGGGTTGCGGTAATCAAGTTCGGTTTCGGCCTCGGGGAAGTGTTGGGTGAAGTAGGAAATTAAGTGGCGGTAACGCTCTGGTTTGCGCATAAAAGTAAGGTGCGATTGAAAAAGCAAACTTAGGTAAAATGTGCTTAAGTGGATTGGGTTGAGGTATACCTTGATGCAGTATTCGAGCTATAAACCCTCCTTTCGCTAGCTTAGATATGTGTTATACTCTTTCTCTTGTTTGTGCACTTAATATCTTAAAATATCTATCTTTAAAAAGATCATAACTATATCTAAAATTGAATGAGAGGTTTCAGCAAAGCAGAAGAAAGCTTTTTAACCAAGATTTTAGAAATATATAGAATAAACGAAGAGCTAAACAATCCTGTATCCGCGGTAGAGAATTTTGGGGTTTGGAATTTTTTTAATGAATTAGCAAGGGTTTATAATGCCAATGTTGAATTCGATAGAAAATCAAAAGTGATCTATTTTGAAGCAGTTGCAGGGAAATACATTGGAAGGGAGTATGAAGAAAAAGTAATCAGTTTCTATCACCACACTTCTGTTCTTATATTTCTTCTCAAGTATTTAGAAAGTAATCATCTGATCTCTTTATACTCATTGCCACTTTTCAGTATTGAGACAAGGTCTGCTTTCAACTATAGTCTTTCAACTGAAGAGCTAACCGAAAACCGAGAAATTAAAGGAGAGAGTGGATTTATAGTGCCGGACCAATTTCTAAATAAGGTGGATTTGACATTTGGCGAGGAGAATGACTATTTACATAGCATTGTACATAAATCAATTTTGCCCTCGGAAGAACTCCTTGATTTCATCAAAAATAACTTCAAGGATAAAGAGCAGATGCGCCACGAGGAGAATTCTCAACTTCAAAGCAAAGCAATAGAAGTATCAGAAGAGTTAGGGAAGAAGTCCTTGAGAATTGCTAAGTACTCGTTTTGGATTGCTCTTGCATCTCTTCTAATTGCACTTATTGCACCTATTGTCTCTACTGTTCAAGATTAAAAAAAAGATTTACAAGAAGTGATTATTGAAAGTTAGCCTTCCTAAAAAAGAGTCCTTCTAATCCTAGGTAAATCTCGGCCTTAAATAGTGAATAAGGATTAATCTATTAGGAAAACTGAATAAAAAAGAAAACGCTGACTTTTTTATTAATAGTCAGCGTTTTCTTTTTGGTAAATCTTGTCCTTTACGGATGCAAACTCACGTTTTTGGAATAACTAATGATAGCGTCGGTGACCCGCTCGCTTGGTTGGATGAGCGCTTCCTCCAAGCTTAGCTGGGTGAGGAGCAGATCAGCACAGCTTTCGGCTAAATCCTGGTCCACCATAAGGGCTTCTTCCAGGGCCTCGCGTTGCTTTTTAGGCAGTTCGTTATAAATGTACTGTACTAGATCATGTTGAGTAAAGGTTTTGATCATAGGCTGTTTTATCATTGGACATTTTTTTCCGCAAATTGATTAATGCGTATCTCATTCTGCCCAAAGCCGTGTTAATGCTTACACCGGTAGCCTCTGCGATCTCCTGGAAACTCATGTCAGCGTAGTGGCGCATGATCAGCACCTCTTTCTGCGCAGCTGGTAACTGCTGAATCAGTTCCCGCAGGCGGGCATGGGTTTCCTCTTTGATCCGGATGGATTCCACTGATTCCTCTGAAAAGCTCAGCGTGTTAAACACATTGCTGCCGTCTTCCAATGTAATCATTGGGCTCCGTTTCTCCCGGCGAAAATAATCAATAGCCAAGTTATGGGCGATACGGCAGATCCAGGATGAAAATTTTCCTTCTTCGTTGTAACGGCCGCTTTTCATGGTATGGATCGCCTTCACAAAGGTTTCCTGTAGCAGGTCCTCCGCTGTGTAGGTGTCTTTTACAATAAGCAGAATAGTGGTATAAACCTTGCTCTTGTGGCGGCTTACCAATTCCTCAAACGCGCTCTCGTTACCAGCGATATACGACGTTACCAACGCCGAATCGTTGAGCTGTACTGTATTCATCTAAATCTACAAATAAGGTAACGTAGAGGTTTATGCCATATTGTGAGGTTTCGGTTTAATAGATATGTTTATATGAGTATATCAAATATAGATAATAAGACAGCTAAATGCAATGGGTGAAAAAAATCTAAAAATATTTTTTTTCAGATTTCCTTCAGATTTCTGAAAACCGGCCTTTAAACAGGTTAGGCACAGAAAAAGCAAAATCCTCAAAAATCGCTCCAAACGGGCTTCTAAGGCTGTTGTCTGGCTCGGCAAAAACCTAAAGAGAAGAAACCCAGGGGTTATTGAAAAACGAGGCAAAAATAAATGGCCTTGGCTGTCTCCAGAGCTTAAGGCGAGGATATTTTCCAATTGTGGTGCAGGCTTTGCTAAAGCAGAAAGGAAATTGGACCGGTTAAAGCCCGTGTGATTTTGCCAGAGGTTTCATTGTGAGTGCCTTGGCCCTGGTTTAAGAGTTGTTAATGAGACAAAGGCCGTTTCTTGATCATGCCCCCTGAGGTGTCATTGATGCTGTGCATGATCAGAAACGCAGACGGGTCCAGTTCAGAAATGAGGGTTTTCAGGCGCTGTACCTCCAGACGGGTAACCACGCAGTACAGGATATCCACTTCATCGCCGGAAAAGCCGCGCTGCCCTTTGTAAATAGTGACCGCCCGGCCCAATTGGGTTAAGATAGCCTGCCGGATGGTGACGTTGTGTACCGATACAATGGTAACCCCGGTGTATTCCTCAATGCCGTGGATGATGAAGTCAATGGTTTTGGAAGCGGTCAGATAGGTAAGCACCGAGTACATGGCCGGTTCAAACCCCAGCAGGAAAGCCGCCACCAGGAACAAGGCAAGGTTGATGACCAGAATCACGTCCCCGATGGTGAGGCTGGTGCGCTTGCTCACCAGCAGGGCCAGAATCTCGGTGCCATCCAATACGCAGCCACCCCTGATGGAAAGCCCAATTCCTGCTCCCAGAAAGAACCCGCCAAAGACCGCCGTCAGCAGTTTGTCATCGGTGATGGTGGGGAACTCAATGGTGAATAAAAGCACCGCCAGCCCTAAAACCGCCATCAGGCTTTTAAGGGCAAAATTGCGGGCCACCAGCTTGTAGCCCGCAATCAGAAAAGGTGCGTTAAGAAATAAGATAAGCAATGAAAGTGGAACGCCAACACTCTTGGAAATGAGCATGGAAAGCCCCGTTACCCCACCGTCAATAAAATGGTTGGGGATAAGGAATCCTTTCAGGCCAAGGCAGGCGGAGCCAATGCCGCAGCAAATAAGCAGGGCATCGCGGAGCCGGCCCCAAGGACGCTTTATTCTCAAGGCGGCTGTAGCCGGGGGTAGCGGAGGATTCAAAGGAACAGAGCGGTTTGGTTATTTAACAGAAGTTGGCAGAGCCTGCAGTTGTTGGTTCACTACTGTTAATTGTTTGTTCAGCCCATCATAGTAGGCTTCAATGCTTCTGCGTTCTGCCGGGGTAAGGTTGGCTTCCAAAAGAGCGGTGCGCTGTTCCAGCAGTTTCACCATCTGCTCCAGTAACTGTATCTTTTTCTCCTGGGCAAGGCTATAGGTGAATTTTTGCTTGTTGTTACCCGCCGATACCATCTGGCCATCTACCACCACAATGCGGGTCTCGGTGTCTCCTACCACTTGTTTTTCATGCTCTATTATAGTGTCATGGGTGAAGATGTCATCGGCTACCAATACTACGCGCCCCTGCGGGCTTACCGCATTCTTTTGTTTGAGCATATAGTTCTTACCGTCTGGGAGGCGTACCTGTCCGGTGGGAGAAACAACAGTGCCGTTGCTGTACTGGATAGGTTCCTGCAGTTCATACAGCTTGCCGGCTTTGTGCTGCACCAGTTTGCCCTGCTGCCAGAAGATGGTGTTGTCTTTGATGTTGGCTTTGGTAACAAGTGAGTCTCCGGTTTGCTGGGCAAAAGCAGCCTCGGGTAAGTTTAACAAGGCAACCAAAAGCAAAACGGCATAGAGTGCGGTTCTTTTCATAATCATACTTCTTTGTGTAGGCTATATACGGCAAATACTATCTAGAAGATGGCATATACGTCCATGGGTTAAGATTTTGATTTTGTCCTTACTTGAAAGATGCAGAGATGTTCTTTGAATAGTATAAAATATGGTGCATCTTCTGCTGAAATGAGGTCGTATAATCCAGTGTATGGAATATGAAATTTACATGACGCCTGAGTTTAGGAAGGAAGTGAAGCAGGATCTGAAAGTGAAGGAGAAAGCCAACACTGAGATCAAGGATACTCTGGCAATTGAACGTACTTCCTTCGCGAATGAGCGCACGTTTCTGGCTTATCTGAGAACTTCGCTCTCGCTGATTATAGCAGGAATTTCCCTGCACCAGTTTTTCAATACGGCTGTTTCTATGTGGATAGCAGCAGCTTTGATTCCCTTAGGGGTGATCATAGGCGGAATAGGGTGCCGAAAGTTCATGAAGAAACGTAGCCTTATTCAGCATAAAAGAGATATGTATGTGCCAGCCAAGCAGATGCTGGCCATGCTCAAAGCCGAGAAGGCAAGCCAGATGAAGATAAGTCCTCAGTAATGAGGTTGGGCAAAGTCTGGTAATTGGATTATTACGGACCAAAGGAGTGCGGCAGCGTGATCTGATGGGTGTTGTTGGAATGCAAAACTGCCCACTTCTTTTTCTTTTCTCTTCCCGAATGGTACGTCTAGCTTCCGGTACTACCCAGGCAACTACCATCTAGCTATATATTCTATTTCTACAAAGCAGAAGCGGATGCCTGATCAGGCATCCGCTTCTGCTTTGTATGGGTTCAGGCTCTCAAAATATACAGACTAGCTATTTAAAGGCTGATTCCCGGGCGTTTTCAGGAAAACAAGCCTAATACAGGTCAGGGCTTCACCAATGGTACTGCCCACAACCCCATCTTCATCTGGAAGATATTAGCAATACTGGTGGCTTTCTGTTTGGCTTGTTCGGCCATGGAGCCAGTGAATAACTCGTCTACCGTTTGCGTGAAGAGCGCAATCCACCGGGTAAAATGGGGTCGGTCAATGGGCATAGCCAGGTGTTTGGGAAACGGCTGGCCTTTGTACGCCACTGACCCAAACAGCACGGTGCTCCAGAAGGCATACATCTTGGGCAGGTGGTGTTCCCAGTCTACCTGGGCAAATTCATTGAACACCGGGCTCAGCAACTCGTCTCGGTTTACGTGATCGTAAAAGGTATCTACCAAGGCTTTGATGTCTTCCTCGGTAGTGATATCGGGTTTAGGTGCTTCGTTCATAGCGGTGGGTGAGAGCGTTGGCGGCTCTCGCTTTTCAACAATGCAAGGTTAGGGAAAGGTGCCTTGGTTTGAAATGACCTTCGTCATTTTAAGCCTGTTTTTGCAGAAACAGCCTGAAAGAAAATAAAGTGGAGGGTTCTGGCGGTAGAATGAACAGAAGGGTGAGAGGGGGTGTTTTCATACTGAGGGGTTAAGAAAGCGAGAGAGAAGGCCCCGGAAGAAATCTGTTTTTTTCCTGTTCTCCTATTCAATCCTGTCTTACCTTTCCTCCGATTTAGACGGAGTATCCACTTATCCTTTTAGCTATGGATGACCTGTTTGCCGCCCGGTCACAGATGGCGCTGTCGCTGGGTTTTCACATCATTTACGCCTGTATTGGCATGGTCATGCCGTTTTTCATGGCCGTGTCGCACTACCGTTACCTCACTTCTCACCAGGATGTTTATAAGCGGCTTACCAAAGCCTGGAGCAAAGGAGTTGCCATTTTCTTTGCCACCGGAGCCGTGTCGGGCACCATGCTTTCCTTTGAATTAGGTTTGCTGTGGCCCAAATTCATGGAACATGCCGGACCCATCTTCGGGATGCCTTTCTCTTTAGAGGGAACGGCTTTCTTTATTGAGGCCATTGCGCTGGGTTTCTTCCTGTACGGCTGGGGCCGGTTTAATCCGTGGTTTCATTGGTTCACCGGCGTGGTGGTGGGGCTGAGCGGACTGGCCTCGGGTATTCTGGTGGTCTCAGCCAACGCCTGGATGAACAGTCCGGCCGGCTTTGACTACGTGAACGGCCAGTACCTGAACATCGATCCCATCAAAGCCATGTTCAACGATGCCTGGTTTTCCCAAGCCTTGCACATGACGCTGGCTGCCTTTGCTGCTACTGGTTTTGCGGTGGCCGGTTTGCACGCACTCATGATTCTGCGCAAGAAAAACGTGGTGTTTCATGCCAAAGCCTTTAAGATTGCGGCCATTTTCGGGGCCGTAGCCGCTATTCTGCAACCCATTTCCGGCGATATCTCGGCTAAGGACGTGGCCCAGCGGCAACCTGCTAAACTGGCGGCCATGGAAGCGCATTTCCACACCGAGAAAGCCGCGCCCCTGGTGCTGGGTGGTTTGCCCGACGAAGACAAAAAAGAGGTCAATTACGCCATCAAAATACCCGGCATGCTGAGTTTCCTGGCCCACGGCAATTTTGAGCAGGAAGTAACCGGGCTGGACCAAATTCCGGAAGAGAATCATCCGCCGGTGCTGGTGACGCACATCGCTTTCCAGATCATGGTGGGGTTGGGCATGTTCCTGATGCTGGTGTCCTTTCTGTATTTGCTGGCCCTCTGGAAAAAGAAAAACTGGCTCTACAGCACATGGCTGCTGCGTTTGTTTGTGATGGCCATTCCGCTGGGGTTCATTGCCATTGAAGCCGGCTGGACGGTGACCGAAGTAGGTCGCCAACCTTGGATTCTGAACGGCATCATGCGCACCAAAGACGCCGTAACGCCTATGCCCGGCATTGCCTATTCCTTTTACCTGTTTGCGGCCATCTATGTCTCTTTAAGTTTAGTAGTGGCGTATTTGCTGTATCGGCAGATTAAGGCGGTGCCCACGCTGTATGATGTAACTCCGGCTCCCGAGCCAGCCCACGCTACCCATTAAATCAGAAGCCATGCTGTACGTTGTCATTACTTTTCTGTGCCTGGGCATTCTGCTGTACTTCCTGCTGGGTGGGGCCGATTTTGGAGCCGGTATCATTGAACTGTTCACCCACCGCCGGAACATCAGGCGAACCCGCACCACCATGTACCACGCCATCGGGCCCATCTGGGAGGCCAATCACATGTGGCTCATCATTGCCATAGTGATTCTGTTTGTGGGTTTCCCGCGCATTTACGCTACCATGTCGGTGTACCTGCATATTCCGTTGCTGCTGCTCTTGATTGGCATCATTGCCCGCGGTACGGCGTTTGTGTTCCGGCATTATGATGCGGTGGTAGACGAGATGCAGGTGGTGTACAACAATATTTTTGTGTACTCCAGCTTCCTGACGCCGCTGT
Source organism: Sabulibacter ruber (assembly GCF_017355955.1). Taxonomy (GTDB): domain Bacteria; phylum Bacteroidota; class Bacteroidia; order Cytophagales; family Hymenobacteraceae; genus Nibribacter; species Nibribacter ruber_A. The sequence goes on from NZ_JAFFID010000007.1 coordinate 128,678, forward strand.
TCCTAGGTATCATTGCCGGAAGCGTGGTCTCGGGGCATATTGATGTGCAGGCCGATAATTTCCTGGATGCCTATGTGTTCAGCTGGCTACATTGGTTCTCGGTGGCGGTGGGTTTCTTCACAGTAGCCTTGTGCGGGTTTCTGGCAGCCATTTACCTCATCGGCGAAGCCGAGGAAGAGCAGGACCGCCGCCGGTTCATTGAGAAAGCCAAGATCTTGAACCTGGTGGCCGTTATCTGCGGTGCCCTGGTGTTTGTCTCAGCACAGGTAGAAGGAGTGCCGCTGGTGAATTGGCTTTTCGGGAATGCGGTTAGCTTTACGGCTATTGTGGCGGCCACGCTTTCGTTGCTGTTGCTGTGGGTACTGCTGGGCCGAGGGCAAAGCAAAGTGCTGCGGTTCCTGGCTGGGTTTCAGGTAACCATGATTCTGGTGGCCATTGGGTACGCGCATTTCCCTAATTTCCTGCTGCTACGGGGCGGAGATCACCTGTCGCTTTTTGAGGCGCAGGCTCCGGCTTCTACCATCAATGCTTTGGGTTGGGCGCTGGTGCTGGGAAGCGTTCTCATCCTGCCGGCTTTGTTTTACCTGTTCTATAGTTTCCAGAAGAAGCCCTTGCATGATTATGAAGTGTGAGCTGCTTTCAGCCAAAACTCTCAGGACCTTCTTTTAAGCCCGATTTTAGGAAAACAAGCCTGAAACAGGAAATACCCATAAACGCCCCGGCCCGACAGGATCGCTGTCGGGCCGGGGCGTTTATCTAAACAAGAGAGGGAATTACCTTTCTACCTCCGCCAACTGGCAGGATTTAAGCCAAAGCAACGCGTCTGGCTCAGAAGTGAACCCTTCAAAATCTGCTCCCTTACCATACCACGGCAAGGCTCTCATTTGCATGGCAGACTCTTTGGTCTCAGGGTCTTTTGAATGGGCCGGAGTAAGCAAATACGCCACATGGGTGATATGCCCTAACTGGCCATGCAGCGTAGGGAAATAAGACTCTCGCAACCAGGCAATATCTTCCTGGGAAAGCGGGCCACGGCTCCGGACGTCAAACAACCAATAGCGTGCGTTTGTCTCCTGGGCCAACTCCAGAACCTGCTGGTACACCTCCCGCGGGGTAAAGGCGTAAACAGGTTGTGGCCAACGCAAAAACAACACATCCAGGTCCGGACGGTAGGTAAGAGCAATGGCATCTAAAAATATAGGAGACATATGAAGGTATTTAGAAGGTAAACTTACAAAAGTTAAACGCACGCACAGGCAAACTTCTGGAAAAAGTTTATCCCTGAGCCGATATATAGCCAACAACTATATAGACGCAGTTGGTTCGTTCCTTTTTCGTATAAACTGCTTTTCCCAGAAGAATACAATACCTTTGCTTTCTTTGATTCATAACCTGTGGCAACATCTTCCCCAATCCCTGAGGAACGGCATGATCCTTACGCCGTTCTCCGTATTCCCGAGTTCCGGCTTTTTATCTCTGCCCGTTTCTGCATCACGCTGGCCATGCAAATACAGGCCGTAGTGGTGGGTTGGCAGATTTATGACATCACCAAAGACCCTTTCTCCTTAGGTCTGATAGGCTTGGTAGAGGCTATTCCGTCTATCACGGTGGCGCTGTACGCCGGCCACGTAGCCGATATTATCCCCCGGAAACGCATCATCATCACCGTGCTGAGCGTGCTGCTTTTTTGCTCAGTGGCCCTGCTGCTGTACACCCTGGACATCGGGAAAATCCTGCACCAGTTTGGTACCGTTCCCATCTATTCAGTGATTTTCCTGAGCGGCTTGGCCCGAGGCTTCATGGGGCCGGCCGTGTTCTCGTTCATGCCCCAACTGCTACCAGACCGTAAGTTCTACGCCAACGCCATCACCTGGAGCAGTTCCACGTGGCAAGCCGCTTCGGTAGCCGGTCCTGCCATTGGCGGGTTGGTCTATGCCTTCGGAGGCGTGTCTGCGGCTTTTGGTTTGGATGCAACCTTGGTCTTATGCGCCTTGATTCTTTACGGCTTGATCGCCGGACGCCCCTTGCCGGTGAGCGAAGGACCGAAGCTGAAGATCAAGGAAAGTCTGCAGACAGGACTCAAATTCGTGTTCGGGAACCAGATTATCCTGAGTGCACTGGCCCTGGACATGTTTGCGGTGCTGTTTGGCGGAGCCGTGGCGCTGTTACCGGTGTTTGCCTCTGATATCCTGAAGATTGGTCCGCAAGGGCTGGGCTTGCTCCGGTCAGCTCCGGCTATTGGCTCCGTGACCATGGCGGTGTTCATGGCCTACCGGCCGATTACCAACAACGCCGGTAAAAAGATGTTGTGGGCGGTGGCCGGATTTGGGGCGTGCATCATAGGTTTCGGCTTGTCCAACGTGTTCTGGCTCTCCTTTGCCCTGCTGTTGATGAGCGGCGTGCTGGACAGCGTCTCAGTGATCATCCGTTCTACCTTGATTCATACGCTCACGCCAGAGCACATGAAAGGCCGCGTCTCTAGCGTGAACAACATCTTTGTGGGCTCCAGCAACGAGATCGGGTCCTTTGAATCCGGCCTTGCCGCGAAGTTACTGGGCGTAGTGCCCTCGGTGGTGTTCGGCGGCACCATGACCATGTTGATTGTGGCCTTCACCGCCTGGAAAGCGGATAAGCTGCGGAAGCTGAGTTTGTAGTAGACTTTAAAATTAAAGCCTCTTTGTTTCTGGTCTGTTTTCTGAAAAACAGGCCGAAACAAAGAGGCTTTTTTATGGAATGGGAATGCGGAAGTGTTCTGTTTACTCAGCAGACGATGAATCTGCGGTGATAGAAGCAGCTGGCGGAGACACTCGTAGGAGCTGCGCACACTACGAGGTCTTTAGAGCAGGCGTCTGCTGCGTGGTGGGTGACTAAACCTGTGAGGTTTTGAATACCTCACAGGTTTTACGTTAAGGCTTCTTTTTCCCAAATTTAACCCTAAAAACACATCCCTACTCAGGACTCAGCACTCAAGACTCAGGACTATCGTTTGACCTCGTACTGTGCGCAGCTCCTGCGAGCGTCTATGCCAACTACTCTTCCTCCTTGTTCTCCTGCATGGCCAGCAGGTTGTGCGCGCCTTTCACGGCGATGCTGCTGGAGGCTTGAAGTTCCACAGGGAGTTGCACTTCCACGTAGCCGTTTCCTTTGAGGCCGGTTTTTACTTCCACGCGTTTGAACTGGCGGTTGCCGGGGCTGGCGTAGACGTAGGGCGTGCCATCGAACTGTACCACGGCGCTTTCCGGGAGGGCGGTAACGGTGCGGTCGGTGGTTTGGACGGTGGCGGTCACGTACATGCCGGGCAGGAGTTTGTGCTCGTCGTGGTGGTCCAGGTGGGCGTGGATGGGAACGGTTTTGTCGCCTTCCACGCTGTGGCCCACCAGGATGATCTCGGCGGTGCGGGGTGCGGGGTCGTTGGGCAGGGTGTAGGTGAGGCGCTGGCCGGGGCTCAGGTACGGCACGTCTTTCTCGAAGGCGTTGAGCTTAAGGTGCAGGTCATCGGTGTTCACCAATTCAAACAGCACATCAGAGGCGTTCACCATTTTGCCCACGTTCACCAGCGTGTTTTTCACGAAGCCGTTGATGGGCGAGGTGATGTTGATGGTGCGGCTGATTTTGCCGTTCTGCAGGCGCGCCGGGTTGATGTTGATCATGAGCAGTTTCTCGCGCAGGGCGGCCAGGCTGTTCTGCAGTACTTCGCGCTCGGTCTTCACCTGCTGCAGGTTCTTGAGGGCGCTTACTTTCTCCTGAGTGAGTTCCTGCTGGCGCTGATACTCCAAGTTGGCCAGTTGCAGGCGGGCGCGGGTATCCAGATAATCCTGCTGCAGTTGCACGTAGTCGGGGTGCTGGAGGGTGGCCAGTACCTGGCCTTTGTTAATGTGCTGGCCCGGCAGCAGGTTCATGGATTTTACAAATCCGCCGTACGGCACCGAGACGCTGATCAGGCTGGTGGGCGGCACGTCAATCTCACCGGAGAGCTGCAGCGTATTGCCTAATTTCTGTTGAGTGGGCGAGCCGAGTTCCACGCCCGCGTTCTGCATCTGCTGCTGGGTGAGGGTTATGAGCTCAGAGGTTTCTACTGGCGCAGCCGCGGCTTCGGGAGTAGGCGTTTCGGGGGTGTTTTTCTCAGAACAGGCTGAAAACAGCAGAAGCCCGGCCAGGCTATATGTGAAAAATGATGTTCTCATGGTTAATTGCCTCCTAAGTATTGGAGTTGAAAGACGTTTAATTGAAAGTCCAGCAGGAGCTGAAGGTAGTTCTGTTGGGTGCGCAGTTGCTGGTCGGCAGCTTGCAGGTAACTCAGGTAGCTGGCCTCGCCGCTGCGGTAGGCTTTATCAGCTTGGGTGAGGGTCAGGCGGGCGTTCCCCAGCACTTGCCGCTGGTAGAACTGTAGGCTCTGGCGCAGCTGCTGATGGGTGGCCTGGGCAGCCTGCCACTCGTTTTGCAGCAGGTGCTGTTGGTTCTGCAGCGTGGCCTCGGCGGCTTGTTTGCCCAGCGCGGCAGCTTTCACCCGCGCCCGTTGCGGTCCCTGCCACAGCGGCACTGCTAATCCCGCTTCCACGCCTTGAAACCGCCGGCCCCGGTCTACTGCGGTTTCAACGCGGCCGTTGATGTCATAGGTGCCGATCAAGGACTGGTTGAAGTAGCCCAGGGTAATATCCGGGGCCAATTTGCTTTTCTCCGCCTGTTGTTCGCGGTAGGCCACGGTGATCTGCTGCTGGTACACAGAAAGCAGCGGATGGTTTTCAGAAGCGGCTGCGCCGATGCTTGTGCTGTCTGCCCGCAGAGGTTCAGGGGTGATCACCAGCGGCTCTGGAGCCTGGATCAAGGCGTTCAGCTGCGCCTGAGCAACAGACAAAGCGGTTTGGTTCTGGCGTATCCGGTCGGTGAGTTCCAAGCGTTGGGTGGTGGCGGTGGTTTTCTCCAGCAGACCGGTCTCGCCGGTTCTGAACCGCACCTCGGCCGCCCGTTCCAACACCTGGAAGATGCTGTCTTGCCGCTGCAGCAGCTGGGCCGTGGCGTGCAGAAAGGCCAGGCGCGCATATGCCTGTTTCACTTGGTAAGCTAACTCGTGCTGCTGCAAATTCAGTTGCTGTTGGCTCAGGTTCTTCTGCTCCTGCAGCAATTTGCCCTGCGCGTTCCACGTGGTGGGGAATGGAATGGTCTGGCTCACGCCAATACGGTCATCGGTCACGGGGCTGTTGATTTCGCCCTGGCTGTAGGAAAGCTCGGTTTTAGGAATATCCAATGCCGTTTTCTGCAGGGCTCCGCGCATTTCCACTTCCAGCGCCGCGCTGCGTAGTTGCCGGTTGTTCTGTTGCGCTAATTCCAAAACCTGGGCCAAAGACAGGATTTGCGGCGTTTGTGCCTGAGACACCTTTGGCAAAGCCAGGCAGAACAACACCAAGCCTACGGCGACTTCTTGCTTCCGCTTCTTCAGGCCTTTACCCGTGTTTTTCAGTCCGCCAAGGCCTTTCTCAGAGAAATAGTAGATAATGGGCAGCACCACCAGCGTGAGCAGCGTGGCCGAAAGCAATCCGCCGATCACCACCGTGGCCAGCGGTTTCTGGACTTCGGCGCCCGCCGAGGAAGACAAGGCCATGGGCAGGAACCCGAGCGAGGCAACCGTGGCGGTCATCACGATGGGGCGCAGACGCGCCGCCGTACCTTCCCGGATGATCTGCTCCAGGTTGGTCATGCCGCCGGCTTTGAGTTGGTTGAAGTACCCAATCATCACGATGCCGTTGAGAACCGCCACGCCAAACAAGGCAATGAAGCCAACGCCCGCCGAGATACTGAACGGCATGTCGCGCAGGAGCAAGGCAAAGATGCCCCCAATGGCCGAAAGCGGAATGGCCGTAAAGATGAGGATGGACTGCTTGATGGATTTAAAGGCGAAAAATAGTAGCACGAAGATGAGCGCCAAAGCCAGCGGCACGGCCACCGAGAGGCGTTTCTTGGCTTCGATCAGGTTCTGGAACTCACCACCGTACGTGATGGTGTAGCCCGGCGGCAGCTTGATCTTGCCTTCAATTTTCTGTTGGATCTCGGTGACAATGCTCTGCACATCGCGGTTACGCACGTTGAACCCGATGGTGATGCGCCGGCGGGTGCCGTCGCGCTGGATCTGGTTGGGGCCTTTCTTCATCTCCACCTTGGCGATGTGTTCCAGCGGAATCTGCAGGCCGTTGGTGTTGCTCACGTAAAGGCGCTGCACGTCAGAAATATCGCGTCGGTTCTGCTGGTTCAGGCGCACCACCAGGTCAAAACGCTTTTCGCCTTCGTATACCTGACCGGCAATCTCGCCCGCGAACCCGGCGGTGACGGTGCGGTTCACGTCTTCAATGGTGAGGCCGTAGCGGGCCATGCTCTCACGGTCGTATTCCACCACCACCTGCGGCAGTCCGCTCATTTCCTCAATGTACAGGTCCTGCGCGCCTTCTATGGGTTGGATGAGCTTGCCTATTTTCTGGGCGGCGCGGGCCAGTTGGTCCACGTCTTCTCCGTAGATTTTGAGAACCACGTCTTGCCGGGCGCCGGTCATAAGCTCGTTGAAGCGCATTTGGATGGGCTGCTGCACCCCGAAGGACGCCTGCGGCAGGTTCTGGTGCAGGACGTCAGACATTTTGTTGGCGAGTTCCACGCGTGAGCTAGCGCTAGTCCACTCAGATCGTTCCTTCAGGACCACAATCATGTCGCCCAGTTCCACGGGGTTGGGCTCAGTGGGTACTTCGGCAGAGCCTATTTTGGTTACCACTTTCTCTACCTCGGGGAAGGTCTTTTTCAGGACCTCAGAGGCTTTCTGCACCACTTTGATGGTCTCGTTGAGGGAACTGCCGGTAAGCACGCGGGTTTCAATGGCGAAATCGCCTTCGTCTAGCGACGGGATAAACTCGCCGCCCATCTGCGTGAACAGCACCAAACTGAGCGTGAACAGCCCCAACGCGATGCCCAGCACCAGGGTTTTAGCCCGCAACGCGAAGTTGAGCAGCGGCTGGTACGCCCGGTTGATGGCGTTCATGATCTTGTCTGAGATATTTTCTTTGTGCTGGGTTTTGCGGCTCAACACCAGCGACGACATCATGGGTACGTAGGTGAGCGACAGCAGGAAAGCCCCCAGAATAGCGAAGGAAACCGTCTGGGCCATGGGTTTGAACATCTTGCCCTCAATGCCCACCAGCGCCAGAATGGGCAGGTACACAATCAAAATGATGATCTGCCCAAACGAGGCGAAGCCCATCATTTTGCTCGCCGAGCCCTGCACTTCCTCGTCCATCTGTTTGCGCGAGAGCCTGAACACGCCCTGCTGCGAATACTCGCTGGTCTGGATGTTATGGATGACGCTTTCCACAATGATCACAGCCCCGTCTACTATGAGTCCGAAATCCAGCGCGCCCAAACTCATGAGGTTACCCGATACGCCGAACACGTTCATGAGCGAAATAGCAAATAACATGGCCAGCGGAATCACCGAGGCCACCAACAGCCCCGCCCGCAAGTTGCCCAACAGCAGCACCAGCACGAACACCACAATCAAGGCGCCCTCGGCGAGGTTTTTCTCTACCGTGCTGATGGCGCGGTTTACCAGTTTGGTGCGGTCCAGGAACGGCTCCAAGACCACGCCTTGGGGCAACGTTTTCCTGATTTCGGCTACCTTGTCCTTCACCCGCTGAATCACCTGGGACGAGTTTTCGCCTTTGAGCATCATCACAATGCCGCCCGCCACTTCACCCTGCTCGTTTACCATGGCCCCGTACCTGATGGCCGAACCTTCTCGCACCTCAGCTACGTCCCTGATCAAGACCGGCGCACCGCCTGCGGTGTTGGTGACCACAATACGGCCAATGTCCTCGGGACTTTTCACTAGCCCTTCGGTGCGGATGAAGTAGGCGTTGGGGTCTTTCTCAATGTAAGCGCCGCCCGCGTTGGCGTTGTTTTTCTCCAGCGCGTTGAAAATATGGGTGATGGTGAGGTTGAAACTGCGGAGCTTCTCAGGGTTGATAGCCACCTCGTACTGCTTTAGCTTACCCCCGAAACTGCTGACCTCGGCCACGCCGGGCGTGCCCAACAGCTGCCGCCGCACAATCCAGTCCTGAATGGTACGCAGTTCGGTGGCGTTATACTTGCTTTCATATCCGGCCGCTGGCCGAAGTTCATACTGGTAAATCTCGCCCAAACCGCTGGAAATTGGCGCCAGCGTGGGTGAACCCATGCCTTCGGGAATCTGCTCCTCGGCTTCTTTCAGTTTCTCGGTGATTTGCTGGCGGGCCCAGTAAATGTCGCGGTCCTCGTCAAAGACCACCGTCACCAACGACAGCCCGAAACGGGAGAACGACCTGATTTCGGTCACGCCCGGCACGCTGGCCACTGACTGCTCCACGGGGAACGAGATGAGCCGCTCCACCTCCTGCGCGCCCAACGACGGCGACACCGTGATGACCTGCACCTGGTTGTTGGTAATGTCTGGCACGGCATCAATGGGCAGGCGCTGCACGTTGTACACGCCCCACGCCACCAGCGCCACCGTGAGCAAGCCAATCACCAGCTTGTTCTTGATGGAAAACTCTATAATCTTCTGTAACATGTTCTTGCGTTGTGATGAAGCTGCAATCGCCGGTTTAGGCGGATAGCAGCAGGATGAGAGAACCTTCCGGCTTGTGGCAGCGCAGCGGTTTCTGGGAGAAGGAGGTTGAGGTTGGATGGGTTGTTGGCACAGACGCTCGCAGGTCCTCCGGACGCTACGAGGTCTTTTGAGCGGGCGCTTTTCTGTTTTCAGGCTGTTTTCTGAGAAACGGCTTTAGAACAGAACTACTTTTCTCCTTTTGTCATGCTGGAAGCATCTTGTGGGCAAACGGCAACAGCGAAAGTGTTACGCGTGGTTATTGCACCATCAGATGCTGCTGAGTTGAATGAAAAGAAGGGCTGATGTTCAGGAATGGAAATCAGCCAAATGCCAGAAAAGGAGAAGTGTTACGCCACCTGCGGAGGTTGCCAGATGCTGCCGGTAAAGGCCTCGGGAACCCGGGATTGGGGATGAGAAGTGAATTGCTGTGGCTCCTGCGCTTCCTGCACCTGGAAAGAAGGCTGCAGCAGCGGCATGGCTACAAAATAATCGTACGCCGAGTTGCCCATCTGTTTGAGCGGGAGCCGGTCGTGTTTTTCAGAGGGGGTGTTTTCTGAGCCCTGGTAGTGCATGTCCAGAAACTCACGGAAACTCAGCTGTCCGTTCAGGGCTACGTGGGTCTGGTAATGCTGCAGCAGATCAGAGATTTTGGACAGTTCGTGCAGATCAGAGTTGGGCAGCAGAGAGCCCAGGAAAAGGTATACCGCAAAAAAGATAACTCTGACTTTCACAACAGGGGGAAGAGGTTCTGTTGGCAAAGATAGCGGTAATGGGAGAAAGATGGAAGTAAAAGGTGAAAGTGTGAAACTTACGTTTGTCGCCGGTTTAAAAGACCTCGTAGTGTGCGCAGCTCCTACGAGCGTCTATACGACTATCCACATCACTTATGGTAACCTTCTGTTTCAAAGCTATTTCCCCGGAAACAGGCTAAAAACGGAGAGCCCCGCCAAAACAATTTCTGGCGGGGCTCTCCGTTTCACCGAAGTGACTAAGCCGAGGCTTTGGCCGGCGCAAGCTTTGCTGCCTTGGCGGCCTTGTTCTGGACTTTCTTTGGGCGGCTGTTGCCAAAAGAGCCTTTGCTGATTTTGCCTTTTCTACTCTTTTTATCTCCTTTTCCCATAACGGTTGTGGTTTGTAAGTGAAACATTAAAACAGAGTACTCTCTTCCGAGACCTAAGAAGAGAAAGTTACAAACTCCGGCAAATTAGCGCAAGTTTTTACCGGCGTTTAGGTCCTACTTTCCTAAAACTAGCCATAAAACAGAACCTCAGGCGCTTCCTTCTAAATGCCGTTGCGTATGCCTACCTTTGCGGTTTAGCCTCCCGCCGTTTTGTGGCTGTGTAACAGAATTATTCTGCCGCGGTTTATGTTCTAGAGAGGCTATAATTCCTTATGACAGAAGATCTCATTCAAGATACCGAACTAGACGCGCTGGACGCCCGCGAGCACATCATCATCAAACGGGCCCGCGTCCATAACCTGAAGAACCTGAGCGTGGCCCTGCCGCGCAATCAGTTCATCGTAGTCACCGGGCTTTCCGGCTCGGGCAAATCTTCCCTGGCGTTTGACACTTTGTATGCCGAGGGGCAGCGCATGTACGTGGAGAGCTTGAGCTCCTACGCCCGTCAGTTCCTGGGCCGCATGGACAAACCCGATGTAGACTACATCCGCGGCATCAGCCCGGCCATTGCCATTGAGCAGAAGGTGAGCATCCGGAACAACCGCTCCACCGTGGGCACCAGTACCGAGATTTACGACTACCTCAAGCTGCTTTATGCCCGCATCGGGAAAACCATTTCGCCGGTTTCGGGGCAGGAAGTGAAGAAAGACACCGTCACCAGCGTGGTGGACTTCTTGATGGGCCTGGAAGACGGTACCCGCCTCATGATCCTGGCTCCGCTGCAGCAGAGCAAAGACCGCAAGCTCAGCAAAGAACTGGATCTGCTCTTGCAGAAAGGCTATTCCCGCGTGATCCTGAACGGCGAACCCTTCTTCATTGAAGAGCTCATCGCCGAAGGTAAACCAGAGCCCAAGGGCGAAGTGTTCGTGCTGATTGACCGCGCCGTGGTCCGGAAAGACGAGGAAGCCGAAAACCTGCAGATGCGTCTCTCAGACTCGGTGCAGACCGCTTTCTACGAGGGCCACGACGAATGCCACGTACAGATTGGCGACGAGAAACGCGTGTTCTCCAACCGCTTTGAGCTGGACGGAATGGTGTTTGAAGAGCCCAGCGTGAACTTCTTCAGCTTCAACAACCCGTACGGCGCTTGCCAGACCTGCGAAGGCTGGGGCAGCGTGTTGGGCATAGATCCTGACCTGGTCATCCCAGACAAAAGCCTTACCGTGTACGAGGGAGCCGTGGCCCCCTGGCGCACCGAGAAACAGAACGAATGGCTGCAGCCCTTGCTCAAGAATGGCGTGCGCTTCGATTTTCCTATCCACCGTCCGTACAATGAACTCACCGAGGAACAGCAGGAACTGCTCTGGACCGGTAACAAGTACTTCGGTGGTCTTAACGATTTCTTCAAGCACGTACAGGCGCAGACGCATAAGATTCAGTACCGCGTGCTGCTAAGCCGTTACCGCGGCCGCACCACCTGCCCCGACTGCAAAGGCAGCAGGTTGCGCAAAGACGCCAGCTACGTGAAAGTAGACGGCAAAAGCATCACCGATCTGGTACTCATGCCCGTGACCAAGGCGCTGGAGTTCTTCCAGAACCTGAGCCTGAGCGAGCATGACATGGCCGTGGCCGAGCGTCTGGTAACCGAGATCACCAACCGCCTGAGTTATCTGGTGCGCGTGGGCTTAGGCTATCTGACCCTTAACAGACTATCTAACACGCTTTCCGGGGGCGAGAGCCAACGCATTAACCTGGCTACCTCGTTGGGGAGTGCGCTGGTGGGTTCCATGTACATTCTGGACGAACCCAGCATCGGGCTGCACCCCAAAGACGCGGATCAGCTCATTGGCGTGTTGCGCTCACTGCAGCAGATGGGTAACACCGTGATTGTGGTGGAGCACGAGGAAGGCATGATGGAAGTCGCCGATCAGGTCCTGGACATCGGTCCGGAGGCTGGTTCTGGCGGCGGAAATCTCCAGTTCCAGGGTACGTTCCAGGAATTGCTCAAGAGCGATACCTACACCGGGCGTTACCTGAGCGGCCGCATGGAAGTGTCGGTTCCGGCTACCCGCCGGCCGTGGCGCAACTGCGTGGAAGTGCATGGCGCGCGCGAAAACAACCTCAAGAACGTAAGCGTGAAATTCCCGCTCAACGTCATGACGGTGGTCACGGGCGTGAGCGGCTCCGGTAAATCAACCCTCATCAAGAAGATTCTGGCTCCATCGCTTATCAAAGCCTTGGGCGGCCACGCCGATGCCACGGGTAAATTTGATAAACTCACCGGTGATATCAACAAAGTAGCGCACGTGGAGTTTGTGGACCAGAACCCCATCGGGAAATCATCGCGCTCTAACCCGGTGACCTACGTGAAAGCCTATGACGCCATCCGCTCGCTCTACGCCGATCAGCCGTTGGCCAAAGCGCGTGGGTTTAAGCCGTCGCACTTTTCCTTCAACATTGAAGGTGGTCGGTGCGAGGTGTGCCAGGGCGAAGGGCAGGTGAAGATTGAGATGCAGTTCATGGCCGATATCTACCTGACCTGTGAAGGTTGCGGCGGACAGAAGTTCAAGCAAGACATCCTGGACATTCAGTACCATGAGAAGAACATCTCTGAGGTGCTGGACATGACCATTGACGATAGCCTCCTTTTCTTCAAAGACCAGCCTAAGATCCTGGAAAAATTGAAGCCGCTACAGGATGTGGGCTTGGGCTACATCCGGTTAGGGCAGAGCAGCAACACTTTGTCTGGTGGCGAGGCGCAGCGCGTGAAACTGGCATCGTTCCTGACCAAAGGCGCCACGCCGCACAACGACAACATCCTGTTCATTTTTGACGAGCCCAGCACCGGTCTGCACTTCCACGACATCAGCAAGCTTTTGAAAGCCCTGAATGCCCTGGTGGAAAACGGCAATACCGTGCTGGTGATTGAACACAACATGGACATCGTGAAATGCGCCGACTGGATCATTGACCTGGGTCCTGAAGGCGGTACCAACGGCGGTCACCTGCTGTTTGAAGGCACCCCGGAAGACATGGTGAAACTGGAAGACAACCACACCGCCAAGTACCTGAAGCCTAAGTTAGAGGCGTAAACCCGTTTAGGGGCTATTTTTAGAAAATCAGACCGAATACGGAAACATATTCTTTAGCCCTGTGAGGTTTTCAAAACCTCACAGGGCTTTTTGTTTTACCGCAGATTCATTCATGAGAGGCACTATTGCGTGGTTCACTGTTGAGCCAGGGCATTGTTTTGGCACAGTATTTCTTTACCTTAGGCTATGCTGAAATCTAAGTTTCTTCTCCTGCTGTTAGGGCTTATTCTTATTGTATCTGCTGGGTTGGGTATCAAAAAATGGAATAGTAAATCTGGCTTACCGCAAACCCAGGAACAGGTGCAGCAACTTGCCGCGCAAAAGACCTTCCAGAACGGAGACCTGATTTTTCATACTTCCAGATCCGCCCAAAGCCAGGCCATTCAACTGGCTACTAAATCTAAGTACAGCCACTGTGGCATTATTTATGAAGACAAGGGGCAGTACTTTGTCTTTGAGGCGGTACAGCCGGTTTCCAGTACGCCACTAGCCAAGTGGATTGACCGGGGTGAAGGCGGTCATTTTGTAGTAAAGCGCCTGAAAAACGCAGATCAAGTGTTGACATCCTCGGCGCTGGCCAAAATGAAAGCAGTAGGTGAGGAGTTCACCGGCAAAGACTATGACCTCACCTTTGAATGGTCAGATGACAAAATCTACTGTTCAGAACTCATCTGGAAAGTGTACCAGCGAGCCACAGGGTTAGAAGTAGGTAAGCTGGAGAAACTGAAAGACTTTGACCTGAGCGCAAAACCGGTGCAAGCCAAAATGCGTGAGCGGTACGGCAATAAGATTCCGTATGAGGAACAGGTGATTTCGCCCGCCAGCATGTTTGCCTCTGAGTTGCTGAAGACAGTGGTGGAGAAATAGGTAATCTTTAGGAGGACAATCAAATCCTTCCTGCAGAGCGATTCAGACTCATCAGAGCAGCCAAAGAAGATAATTTCGTTTTGGCCCTATTTCTATAAAAACAGACCGAATACGGAAGTTACTTTTTAGACCTGTGAGGTTTTCAAAACCTCACAGGTCTTTTTGTTTTACCAAGTTGGGTTTTGAACGCAGATTTTCCAGAGAGCCGCGGTTGCGTTGAGCATCGCAAACGCTGTGAACAAATCTTTCTCAAACCGGTTCACTATATTGCCATCTCGCGCGTACGCCTAGTTGGAAATCAATTTTGGGAATGAAAGACCTTTCTGTGCCTTTGCCTGTTAACAAGCTTTTCCTGTCGGTGGGGGTGCTGTGCCTGTTCCACGGGTGCGGACTCATTGGGTTCTACACGCCGTACCGGGATTGGTTTCTAAGCAATACCCCGCTCAACCTGATTTTAGCCACTGCGCTGTTGTTCTGGAACCACCAGGGACTAACGTGGAAGATGGTGGCTGGGGTGATAGGCGTGTTCCTGGTAGGGTTTACCGCCGAGGTCATCGGCGTAGCCACGGGGAACGTGTTTGGAGCTTATTTCTACGGCGATGCGTTCGGTCCGAAGTTCATGGGAGTGCCTTGGCTTATTGGCATGAACTGGGCCGCGCTGTGTTTTGCGGCGGCTACGGTGGTGAACACCTGGCAAAAGCCTTTTCTGGTAAAAGCAGCGGTGGCAGCTGCCATGCCTGTGAGCATCGATTTTCTGATTGAGCAAGTCTGCGAGAAATTCGATTTTTGGTACTGGGAAGCGCAGGCCGCTCCCCTGCAGAATTACATAAGCTGGTACGTCTTCAGTTTCTTGTTTGCGCTGGTGCTCATCCCGCTGCTCAGAAACTCGCAGAACCGACTGGCGCCTTATTTCCTGCTGATACAATTCGTTTTTTTCTTGCTGCTGAACCTTGTAGAGCTCTTCTATGCCGGATAACCCACGCACCTATGACTACATCATTGCCGGGGCCGGAGCGGCGGGTTTGAGCCTGCTGTGCTATCTGCTGGAGCAGGAGCCCCTGCGAAACAAGCGTATTCTACTGCTGGACCGCGATGCCAAACAAAGCAATGACCGCACCTGGTGCTTCTGGCAAACCGAAGATAGTCCGTTTGAGAGCTGCCTCAAAAGCAAGTGGTCTGCTTTGTATTTCCATTCGCCCACGTTTTCCAAGCTGCTGGACATAAGGCCGTACCAATATAAAATGCTAGACAGTCTCGCCTTTTACCAGCACTGCCTTGGGTTGTTAAAAAAGCATCCCAACGTGGAGTTCAGGCAGGAAGACATTGTGCGGGTAGAGCCAAACGGCGTGGTGCACGGCAAACAAGGTGTGTACCAGGCGCAGTACGTCTTCAACAGTGCGTTCTTCCAAATCAAGAAACTGCCTAAGAAGCATTACATGGTGCAGCATTTCAAGGGTATTTTCATCAAAACTCCCCAACTCGTCTTCAACCCTTCGGAGCCTACCTTGATGGATTTCCGGGTGGAGCAGCATCATGATTGCCGCTTTATGTACGTGCTGCCCACCAACGCACACGAAGCGCTGGTGGAATACACCGGTTTCTCGGAGACGGAGTTGCCCCAGGAAGCGTATGATCAGGAATTAAAAGCCTACCTCCGGGACTTCCTGCACCTTACCGAGTATCAGATTACGCACGAGGAATCCGGGATCATTCCCATGACCGATGCGCCTTTTCCTAAGAAGCTGAGCGAACGGGTTATCAACATCGGGACGGCAGGGGGAGCCACCAAGGCTTCTACCGGCTATACCTTCAGCTTTATTCAGCGGCAGTGCTCTGCTATTGCCCGCAATCTGGTGCAAGGCAAAGAACCGCTGGCGGGCCAGGGAGCCGGGTTCAATAAGTTTGGCCTGTATGACAGTATTTTCCTGCGGGTGTTGCTGGAGAAGAAACAGGAGCCGCGGCAGGTGTTTCATGACCTGTTCAGCAAACTGCCTGCCCCGCTCATCCTGAAGTTTCTGAACGAAGAGACCTCTTTCTGGGAAGACTTCCGGATCATGAACGCCGTGGAGAAAAGTATCTTTCTGCCGGCGGCTCTCAAAGAAAGCCTGCACGTGTAGCACAAATCCAGAGGTCGGCGCGTAGATCAACCACAAATTCTTAACTTAGCGGCGGCAGGGGAGGCTGTTTTTGCCCTGTTTCCTGAAAAATAATCTTAAAACGTGACGGCCTGAGAGACCGTCACCTTCCTTAAATATCTATTCATGGCTATGAGAAAAAACATTGTTGCCGGTAACTGGAAAATGAACAAAACCTACCAGGATGCCCAAGCGCTGGTAAGCGAGATTGATAACATGGTGAAAGACGAGGTCACCAATGACAACGTAGAGGTAATTGTGACGCCGCCTTTCCCCTTCTTGCAGTCCATCAGTAAGTTAATCCAGGGCAACCCACGCATGCATTTGGCAGCGCAGGACGTGAGTGCGCATGAGAGCGGCGCCTACACCGGCGAGGTATCAGCGGCTATGTTGAAATCAGTAGGTGTGGAGTACGTGCTGGTAGGCCACTCAGAGCGTCGGCAGTACCACCATGAAGATGCTGATCTGCTCCTGAAAAAAATGAGAGCTGCCCTGAAAGAAGGCATCAAGCCGATCTTCTGCTGCGGCGAGCCGTTGGAGGTACGCGAGGCCGAAGACCACTTCCAATACGTGAACCAACAGCTGCGTGAAACAGTAGCGCACCTGAGCAACGAAGAGTTTGATCAGATTGTGATTGCCTATGAGCCTATCTGGGCCATTGGCACGGGCCGTACCGCCAGCAGCCAGCAGGCGCAGGAGATGCACGCCAGCATCAGAGAAGAACTGTCGCGCATTTTTGATGCAGAGGCGGCTTACAACAAAACCATCCTGTACGGCGGCAGCGCCAACCCGGGCAATGCCAAAGAGCTGTTCGCGCAGCCAGACGTAGACGGCGGTCTTATTGGCGGGGCTTCGCTTAAATCAAGAGATTTCACAGACATCATCAAATCTTTCTAACCGTTTCCACGTGAAATCGCGCTGAAGTCAACGGAAGTATTTATATAGTTCTAATTCTATGTTTCGGGCCTGTTTTGCAGAAAACAGGCCCGAAATGCGTTATAGCCCTCTCTACTCTTTGCCAGAGCCAAATCTAAGGCGTAACTTCATTCGGGAGTTTTAACCTTGTTTTCTAGAAATAAGTCTAAAACGCAAGATTTTCCTCTTATTTTCGTTCCAATATTTACCGCATCCTCTGCCAAATGGCAGAAATTTTAGAAGAACACCTATGAGTTTTATTGAAGTTACGGTTACCGCCTCGCCGGAGTATTCAGAAATCCTAATCGCAGAATTGGGGGAACTGGGGTTTGATACCTTTCAGGATACCGAGAACGGTTTTCAGGCCTACATTGAAGAAGAGCGCTTTTCTGAAGAAGACCTGCAGGAAGTGCTGGAGCGGTACCGTTTTGCCGGCGAGTTCCCGTACCAGACGCAAAGTATTGCCAAGCAGAACTGGAACGAGGAATGGGAGAAGAACTTTGAACCGCTGCTGATCGCCGGGAAAGTATCCGTGCGTGCCGATTTTCACCCTAAGCCCGAGGGCGTGGACTATGACATTGTGATCACGCCTAAAATGTCGTTCGGTACGGGGCACCACGAGACCACCACCCTCATGATCGAAAACCAATTGACCCTGGATCACGTTGGTAAGCGCGTTTTGGACATGGGCTGCGGCACCGGCATCCTAGCTATTATGGCCGAGCAGCTGGACGCAACTCAGGTACTGGGCGTAGACATTGAAGACTGGACCGTAGAAAACGCCCGCGAGAACGCTGAACGTAACAATTGCAAAACGCTAGAGGTGCGCCTGGGCGATGCCTCTGTCCTGAACGGCGAAGCTCCTTTTGACCTGATACTGGCCAACATTAACCGCAACGTATTGCTGGAAGACATGCCGGTTTACGTGCAGTTGCTGGTGCCGGGCGGTCCATTGGTGTTGAGCGGTTTCTATACCGAAGACCTTCCCATTCTGCAGGAGCGTGCGCAGGAACTGGGCCTCACGTTTGAATCCTCCAGAACCAAGAACAACTGGGTTTCGGCTATTTTCCGGAAAAACGGCTAATAAACAGGCAGTATACCTTCTTTTTATGAAGCACTTTTATCTTTTCCTGATTCTTTTTCTGACCGGTCTGGCTGGCTACGGACAGACCTATAAGCTTTCTGCCGATGATCCGCAACAGTTTCTTGCGGATGTGAAGGCCATGATGGCCGGCACCAAGAACGAAGCGGCCATTCAGGTGGCTACCGGCATAGAAACTGCCTGGAACAGCGGCAAGGTGAGCCCCAAGCAGCAAGCCAAAGTCATGGACCTGGCCCAGCAGATGCTGAAGAAGAAGTTCAAATCAAGGCCGCACTTTGAGAATTTCCTGGGTTCTGTGGCTACCAGTGTGAACGCCCACCAGTACACCGGCGCCAACCTGGACCAGTTCCTGAACGTGGTAGACCAGACGCTACAGAAGCAGGATGTAAAGGTTTTTGAGAAGTTCCTGGCCAACACGCACCAGTTCCTTTCCACCAAGGCGCTGTACAAAGGCCCTACCAACCGCTTGCAGGCCATCAACGGTGTGTTCGCGTTTGAGTACCGCGAGGGCACCCCGGCACCCGCTGTAGATTCGGGCTGGGATAACGAGCCTGCTCCGGCCGCCCCGGCCCCGGCTGCTAAAGCTACTGCACCGGCCGCGGCACCAAAGAAACCCGCTCCTGCTCCCAAAAAAGAAGTGAAGCAGGTAGAGGAAGACCCTTGGGCTGCCTGGGAAACCCCTAAGAAAGTAACCAAGCCTAAAGCAACGGCTGCCAAGTCTAAAACTTCTACGGGCAAAAAGACCAGTACTGCAACCAAAAAAGAGACTCCGGCTCCGGTAAAAGAAGAACCTGCGGCGCCTTTGCAGCCAGAATACGTGGCAAGCCCGTTGCCTGTGCTGGCTGGCCCGGTGGTAGTGCTGCAGAAAACAGATCTGCTTTTCTCCTCCGCGTATGACTCCGTCACCATCAAAGAAGCCAACGGTGCCATCTCCTTAGCCAACGGCCTGTATGTAGGTCAGGGCGGAAAGCTGGTCTGGAACCGCTTGGGCAGTGACGCTACCGCTGAGTTCAAAGGTCTTTCTTTTGAAGTAGCTAAGCCTACGTTCAAGGCCGAGGACGTGACGCTTACGTATCCGGCGGTGTTGGAGAACAGCATCCGTGGTAACCTGGAGTACAAACTCACCAAACCTAAGGCCAATGGAGACAACGGGTTCCCTAAGTTTATCTCTCATACCAACAATGCCAAGATCAAACGCTTCGGGGCCGATATCCAATACCTGGGAGGTCTTTCCCTGGCGGGTGGTACGCTTATGAGTGCGGCCCTGGATGGCAGTCCTTCCACTATCTGGGTTTCTGATAACGGAGAACGTAAATTCAGAGCCACTTCCCGCAACTACACCATCGGTGACAGTTTGTTGACTGCCCCAGAAGCCGGCATCGCTATCTTCCAGGGTCAGGACTCGGTAACGCACCCTGGAGTGAAGTTCAAGTATAACAGAGAGCAGAAGCGGTTGGTGCTTATCAACCCAGATGGCCTTTACAAACAAACGCCTTACTACCATTCTTACAACCAGGTAGAATTAACCACTGATATGGCGGTGTGGGATTTGAAAAACCCAGCAATAGATTTCGCCATTCTTACGGCTAAAAATGAGGTTCCGGTAGAGGTAAGCTCCAAGGAATACTTTACCCAAACGCGTTTTCAGCAGATCAAGACCATCTCTAATTTCCACCCACTGTACACCGTGGTGGGCTACAGCCAGAAGAGAGGCACCCATTCTTTCTACCTGAACGAGATGGTGGAAGACACCAAGATCAAAAAGGAGATGCTGCATCCGGCCCTTACCACACTGGCCCAAAACAGCTTCCTGGATTATGACCCTAAGACTGGGTACGTGCGCCTGCGGGAAAAAGCATTCCACTACGCCGCGGCATCCCGAGACAAGAAAGACTATGACTACATTCACCTGAACTCCTTGTCTCCGGCGGGGCGCAACGCTACCTTAAACCTTGCTTCTGGGGAGTTGGTGCTGCGGGGAGTGGAGAAATTTGCGTTCCACTCAGACTCCTCGGTGATTGCAGAGCCAGACAGCCAGATTGTGCGCATTCAGAAGAACCGGAACATCTTGTTCAACGGAAAAGTGAAGTCTTCCAATTTCACGTTCAAGGGTAAGGAATTCCTGTTTGACTACGATGGCTTCTTTATTGACCTGGCCAAGATTGACTCCACCGTTCTGACCACCAAAACCAAAGGGAAAGATGGCAAGGAGAAAGAAACGCCCTTTACCCTGGTAAACCGCGGAGGCAAGGGCCAAGCCAAACTGTATCTTAACCGCCCAGACAATAAATCGGGCCGCAAGAAATACCCGGGCTATCCTTCTCTGGATGCGGTTTCCGGGGCTACGGTGTATTTCAATAAGCCCGAGATTTTGGGCGGAGTGTATGACACCAGCGTGTACTTCTTCATCCCGCCGTTCAAGGTAGACAGCATGGCCAGTTCTAAGGGGAACGTGATCGGGTTTAAGGGAACGTTCAACTCGGGGGGCATCTTCCCACCGTTTGAAACCAAACTGGCCATTCAGCCCGATGGGGCGCTTGGGTTCAAGTACCCGGTACCAAAAGGCGGCTTTAGTGTGTACGGCGGCAAAGGGAAGTTCACCGATACCCTCACTATGGACACCAAAGGACTTAGAGGGAAAGGGGTGTTGAGCTACCAGACTGCCACCATGCACTCGCCTGGCTTCGTGTTCTTCCTGGATTCTGCTATTACCAACGCCGGGGTGAAAGGAAACTTCAGAGAGGGAACCGTGGCCCAGGGATCTTACCCCAGCGGAACGTTCAAATCCTTTAAAATGAACTGGAAGCCGTACAAAGACACCCTGCAGATCCACACGGTAAACAGAGAGCTGATGAGCATGTTCAATGACCGGTTTACCTACAAGGGAATGTTAGGCTTTACTCCGTCTTCACTCTTCGGTAGCGGGGTAGCAGAGAACCCTGAGGTAGCCATCAGGTCTCCTTTGTTTGTATTCAAGAAAGGCCTTATCCACGGGAACAATGCCTCAATGGAAGTAGCCTCGGCAGACAAGAAGAAACCAGCCCTTTCCACGCATGACGTTTTCCTGGACTTCCACATGGATGAAGGATATGCCGTGTACAATGCAGAACGGAAAGGAAATGCCACTACGGTGTTCCCGTTTGCGCAGTACAAATCTTCTCTGGGCGCGGGTAAATGGGATTTCAAAGCCAAGAAACTGACGCTTACCACCGGCAACGACGGCGAGGACCACGCTTACTTCTACTCCATGAAGTCTGGCGATGATTCTCTGAGCTTCAGAGCCAAAAGTGCTACGTATGACTTCAGCAACTACTCGTTGGTGGCTTCAGGGGTGCCGTACATTCCAATCGGGGATAGCTACATCATCCCGGACAGTAACCGGGTGCAGCTCCTGAAAGATGCCGAACTGAGAACCCTGCGCAGAGCTAGCCTGGCAATGGACTCTGTGCAGAAGTTCCACCAGATGTCCAGAGGTGAGGTGCACATAGACAACCGCTTCGGGATTACGGGTAATGCGGTCTATGCTTTCAAGAACTCCAGCGGTGATTCTTACAACATCAAGTTTGACAAATTTGCGTGGCAGAGACCTGAGTCAGACAAGAAGGAGGAGAAGCCTGCCGTGCCGTTCTTCCTGGCAGAGGGTACGGTAAAGGAGAAAGACACGCTCTTTATCATTCCTAAAGTGCGCTACCACGGTAATGTAGCCCTGGCCTCTAACAAAAAGACCTTCAACTTTGACGGCCACGCCAAGCTGCTCTTCAGCGGAAGTGAGAGCGCCGACTGGTTCCCGTATGTCCGGAACGATGTGGACCCCGAGAATGTGCGCCTGGAAATCAATAAACCAACACTGCCAGACGGTACACCGCTGAAAACGGGTATTCACGTGAACACCAGCTCGGGCAAGCTTTACAACACGTTTGTGTCTAAAAAGCAGTTTGACGATGATCTGGATGTGTTTGAGGTAGAAGGTCTGCTGTCTTTTGACAAGGAAACCAAGCAGTACAAGATAGGCAGTGAAGGTCGTGCTTACGGCAACTCTTACACCGGCAATGTGCTGCAGTACAATGATGCCACCAAACAAGCCACCTATGAAGGAGAGTTCAAGCTGATCAAGCCTATCAAGGAGTTCAGGCTACAGACTGTAGGAAGTGGTACCGGCCGTACAGACAGCAGCTTGTATGAACTGGATACCTTCATGGCTTTTGATTTTGACGTTCCTGAAAAGGCCATTGAGAGCATGGGGCTGAAAGTAGCCAAAGATGTGGCAGGCCTGCCCGAAGGAGTGAACCTCAGCAGCCCGCACCTGCCGTACCAACTGGCAGCCTTCATTGGCGACAAAGGCGTGGCAGATTTCACCGCCATGACCGCCAAAGGCTACGTGCCGTTCTCCAAGATCTCGCCTAAATTGATTCACAGCCTGGTGCTGAGCCAGGTGCAACTGAAGTGGTCGCCTAAGCAGAATGCCTGGTACAGCGTTGGCCCTATCGGGTTGGCTGGTATTGGCAAAACCGATGTGAACGCCAAAATCAACGGGCACATGGAGATTAAGCAAGGTGCCGCCGGCGATGTGGTTTCTATGTACTTGGAGGTGAACCCGTATGTATGGTACTACTTCAACTTCTACGAGGGAGCTTTAGGGGTAACTTCATCAGATCCTAACTTCAATGCCGCGGTGGCTTCCAAGTCCAGAGGAAAAGGGATTGCCGGCGAGTACTCGTTCTATCCTATCGAGGACATTGATAAGATGGAGTTCGTGAATTACTTCCGGAAAACGTACCTGGGCAAAGAGCCGCTGAAAGCAGCGCCGCAACCCGTATACAACACCTTTGACACTGCCCCGGAAGACGCCGAGTCTGATAAAAAAGGCAAAAAGAAGAAAAAGTCTGAGACGGTGACCGATGCGGTGCCTGCCGGGTTTGATGTGCCGGTTTACGGCGAAGAAGAACTGGGAGACAAAAACGACAAAAAGAAAAAGGACAAGAAAAAGGCCGAGGTGACAGACGCGGTTCCTTCTGGTTTTGAAACCCCGGTAACTGAGGAGCCAACCGATAAAAAGAAAAAAGACAAGAAAAAGAAAAGCGGTGAAGCCCCGCCAGACATTGATCCGGTAGGCAACTAATTCTCCATTTGTCTAAACTCTAACCCTTGGGGGTAACATCCCGTTTTCAGGCTAAAACTCAGGAATTAGCTTGGAAACGGGATGTTGCTTTTCTGGCAGACACACACGCTGGTTCTTGGGTGATGGGTTTTTCCTATATTTGACCAAATATATCTATAGAAGGGCAGGGTGTTCTCGCAGCACAAAAGAGAGCATCCTCTACATAACAAGGCACGCGCATGGAGGTAGTCATTATTGGCGGAATTATTCTGTTGGCTTATTTGATTGGAGCCATTCCCACCGCGGTATGGGTGGGTAAACGGTTTTATGGCATAGACGTGCGGCAGCATGGCAGCGGTAATGCGGGGGCCACCAATACCTTCAGGGTACTAGGCAAGAAACCGGGCTCCATTGTCATGGCGGTAGATATTTTCAAAGGCTGGGCCGCTACCTCGCTGGCCAATCTGCTGGTGCTGTGGGGGGCCATAGACGAAGACCAGCTGATTATGTTCAAACTGATTCTGGGCGTGGTGGCCGTAATTGGGCATATTTTTCCGGTGTACGTAGGCTTTAAAGGAGGCAAAGGGGTGGCTACGCTCATGGGCATGGTGCTGGCCGTTCATTTACCCGTGGCGTTGTTGTGTCTGGGCGTGTTCATTACCGTGCTCATGTTCACCAGTTACGTTTCTTTAAGTTCAATGCTGGCCGCTATTGCGTTTCCGCTGTTTTTGCTGTTGCCTATGTTCAAAACAGATGATACGCTTTTGCTCATCTTTGGCGTGTTCATTGCGGTCATGGTGGTGCTCACCCATAAAAAGAACATCAACCGATTGCTGCAAGGCGTGGAGAGCAAAGCCAACATCGGGTTCTTCCGGCGCCGGTAACCTGCTTATAAGCGACAGACACTGAAATCTGTTTCCAGTCTGATTTCAGGAAAACAGGTGAAAAACTCAGAGAAGTAACCTGAAAAAGGCTTAACCGAAGTAGCAAACCATTCCTTTTGGGAGCGAATTCCTTTGCAAAGCGTCATTCTTCAAGGAGAATGGCGCTTTTTGTTTTAATTTCACCCATCACAAACAATGCTATGAAAACCTATATAGAAGAAAATAAAGATCGGTTCCTGCAGGAGTTGCTGGAGTTGCTGCGGATTCCGTCTGTGAGTGCAGATCCTTCTTTCAAAGGAGACGTGGAGCGCGCCGCCGAATACCTGCGCGAAAGATTGGCCGAAGCCGGAGCAGAGAACGCCCAGTTGTTTCAGACGGCGGGCAACCCCATTGTGTACGCCGAGAAGATTGTAGATCCGGCTTTGCCTACGGTGCTGGTGTACGGCCACTATGATGTGCAGCCCGCTGATCCGTATGAACTTTGGAATTCCCCTCCGTTTGAGCCCGTGATCAAAGACGAGAAAATCTACGCCCGTGGCGCCTGCGATGACAAAGGCCAGACCTACATGCACGTGAAGGCGTTTGAGATCATGATGCAGCAGCAGGCCTTGCCCTGCAACGTGAAATTCATGATTGAGGGCGAAGAAGAAGTAGGCTCTGTGAACCTGGCAACCTTTGTGAAGGAAAACAAGGAGCGCCTGAAAGCCGATATCATTGTGATCTCTGATACCGGCATGCTGGCCAACGATGTACCATCGGTGACGACCGGCTTGCGCGGGCTCAGCTACCACGAGGTAGAAGTAACCGGACCTAACCGCGATCTGCACTCCGGGTTGTACGGTGGTGCGGTGGCTAACCCTATCAACATCCTGTGTAAGATGATCGCTTCTTTGCACGATGAGAACAACCACATCACCATTCCCGGGTTCTATGATAAGGTAGAGGAACTGAGCCAGGAAGAACGTGCCGAGATGGCCCGCGCTCCCTTCAGCCTGGATGCCTATAAGCAAGCCCTGGACTTATCTGACGTGCACGGCGAGGCGGGTTACAGCACCATGGAACGCAACTCCATCAGACCTACCCTGGATGTAAACGGCATTTGGGGCGGCTATACCGGCGAGGGAGCCAAGACGGTGATTCCGTCCAAGGCCTTCGCGAAGATCTCTATGCGTTTGGTGCCGCACCAAAGCTCAGAAGAAATCAGTGAGTTGTTCCAGAAACACTTTGAGTCTATTGCGCCGCCCAGCGTGAAAGTGGTGGTGAAACCGCACCACGGCGGCGAACCAGTGGTAATGCCCACTACCTCGGCGGGGTACCAGGCGGCCGCCAAAGCCATGGAAGATACCTTTGGCAAGAAGCCGGTGCCGGTGCGCAGCGGAGGAAGCATTCCTATTGTGGCCATGTTCAAATCTGAGTTGGGTATTGACACCGTGCTCATGGGCCTCGGGCTGGACTCAGATGCCATCCACTCGCCTAATGAGCATTTTGGCGTGTTCAACTTCCTGAAAGGCATTGAAACCATTCCGTTGTTTTACAAGCATTTTGCTGCCTTGCATCAGCAACAAGCTTAGTTATTTCAGGGCTACTTTTTAGAAAAGAGCTTAAAAACAGAAAGCCCCGCCATAATAGCGGGGCTTTCTGTTTTACTTGGTTACGGGTTCCGCCGCGTGTCAGCTTATCTGCTCAGCGGGAAGCCCAGTTGCAACTGAAACAGGGAGTGACGGGCATCTTTGAAATCGCCACGGGCTGGGGTGTCATCGGTTAGGTCAGTGAAGGCACCGTTGTAACGAAGCCCTAAGCTAAAGCCGTTGGCGGTGGCAAAACCAAGACCGGCAGCGTAGCCAACTTCAAAGTCTGAGTAACCAGATTTACTTTTCTCGCTTACGTTGCGGTCTACTTCTTCGCCGTTGCGGAAGGTTTTGGTTTTGTCATTCACGCTTAACAGATAAGATACCTGCGGACCGGCCTCAAAGAACAATCCTCCGGCTTTTATGCGGGCCAGCACCGGCACATCAATGTAGTTGAAGTTAGCTGAACCTTCATAACGATATTCTTCGCCCAGTAAAGTGGTTTCTACTTTGTCATCAAACTTGTACCCTTTGTTTGAGTACAGCACTTCTGGCTGTATGGAGAAGAAATCACCAATAACAGGAGCATTGAAGTAAACCCCGGCGTTAAAGCCAACTTTGTTGTTGAAGCGTTCTTCGTCTTTTAAGTCTCCGGAAAGGTTTGAGTAGTTTAAACCACCTTTAATCCCGAAAGTTGATTGTGCTTGAGCTGCATATGAAGCGATCACTGCAAAGGCCAAAATGAAAAGTTTTTTCATGATCTTGAATTTTTAGGTTAGTTCTGTTGTTTGTAGGTGATTTTGCAAACACTGTGCCTAAATTTTGCTTTTGGCCCTCAACTGGTCTTTAGAAAGAAGCGTTTTACGGGTAAATAGTTGAAAATGAAGGATAAAAAAAGAGGAGCCGACAAAGCGCCAACTCCTCTTTTAAGTGAATTTACTTTAAAGCTTGCTTTCTTATCTGCCGCCAAACAAGTAGCCCACTGTTAATTGGAAGGCAGAGTGACGGGCATTTGTCAGCTCATCATTGTCTTCTTTTGCGAGCGCGTTAATGCTGCCGTTGTACCGCAGGTTAAGGCTAATGCCATTCTGTGCCTGGTAGCCTACCCCAGCTACATAGCCTATTTCCAGTTCAGAGAGATCGTCTTTTTCTATTGTTCTGGACGTGGTGGTGCGGTCATCTCCCAGAAACGTTTCGCTCTTGTCTTTGATGCCTAACAGGTAAGATGCCTGAGGACCGCCTTCAACTACAAAACCTCCTGCATTGATTCTTAGCAGCACGGGTAAGTCAAGGTAATTGAAATTCACATTTCCTTCGCTTCTGAACGTTTCATTGCCTACTCTATATTCGTCATCGCGGTACTGATAGCCCCGTTGAGAGTAAAGAAGTTCTGGTTGTAAAGAAAGGAAGCCATCGCCGGTCAGGTCAAAGTTAGAGGTAATACCACCCACAAAGCCGAACTTGTTCTGGTAGATGTCCTCGTTGTCCAAGTCTCCGGAAATGTTGGAGTAAACTGCACCGGCTCTGATACCAATTCTAGGACCATTTTGTGCCTGTGCAAAACTGAATGAAAGCACTGCTGCTACAAATAATACAATCTTTTTCATAGTTGTAAATAAGTGAGGGTAATAAATTATTTTAAGACCACTTCGTCTAAAACCCTCCTGTATACGCGTATGAAAGAAAATGTTGGGTGTTTTTCTACTGTATCTTAAGTTTAAACCCGTAGTGGTAAAATGAATGAAATAAAAAAAATTAAATTTTAGATGGTTTGCGTTTGGCTTTCAAATAATTAGGCTTTGTCAGAAAACAACCTTCATGGTCAAGGTTGCCAGAACAAAAAAGCATGCTAAGCATCTTATTTCAAGCTTTTAAGTGACCAAGGCTTCACTTGTAAGCATAAAAAAGGGCTCCTTTGGGAGCCCTTTTCAGAATGAGTGTATTGGTAGATTATCTTCCGCCAAAAGTATAGCTTAGAGAAAGCTGGAAAACAGAGTTTCTGATCGTGCCCATCTCTACATCTTCAGAATCGTCCTTGTAAATTTTGCTTATACCTCCATTGTATCTCAAGCCTAATCCTAACGCTTCAGTTAATTGGTAGCCTAGCCCAGCTGCATAGCCGAAATCAACTTTATTAGTATAATCCTTGATATCTACAGAAATGCCTTCTGATTCTACTTCAGATTTAACCAAAAACGAAACGGTAGGTCCAAATTCAAAGAATAACTTGTCTGCATTGATGCGGGCTAAAACCGGAACATCAATATAGCCAAGGTTTAACTGGCCTTCCATACCGTCTTCTTCGGCTTTTGCTCCTTTAGTAGAAAATAAAACTTCAGGTCGAATGGAAACCATTTCGGAAATACCAAAGTCGGCAAAGGCTCCTACATGGAAACCGAATTTATTCTTTGAGCCATCAGCATCTTCTCCAGAGACATTGCTCAGGTTAGCACCAGCTTTGAGACCCAGTTTAATGCCATCTTGCGCTTGGGCAGCGTAGGTAGTAAATAAAACTGCTACAAATAGTAATATTCTTTTCATAAGAATTGATAAGGGGTTGTAAATAAGTATAAAAGTGCTGCTAGTTAATGAATTTTTTTTAATTTCCCTTTATCTCTAATGTGGGTTGATATAGCTGGAGCAGAGCTTGGTAATGTAAATTGCTGGTACTTAGTTATAAGAAGATTAACTAACGTAGTTAATTATTAAGGAGCTGGCTAGCCAACCGTTACATCTGTAATGTAATAGTCTGAAAAGCCCCAGATAAAAACAGAAATTTGAACCCGGATCTTTACCTAAGATGATGTCATCTACGTCATCGCCTGTTCAGAAACTAAAAAGGGCTCCCATAGGAGCCCTTTTCATAATGAATGTGAATGTGTTGGTGTGGATTATCTTCCACCAAAAGTGTAGCTTAGAGAAAGCTGGAAAACTGAATTGTTGACCTTAGGACTTTCTTCGTCATCATCTGGTTCAGCAATTTTACTTAATCCACCTACATACCGTAAGCCTAATCCTAAACCATTACCTAATTGGTAACCCAGGCCAGCTGCATAGCCAATATCTAGTTTCTTAAATGCATCAGTTACCGTTGTGCTCTCATCGACATCTTCTCCATCAATTTCTCCTTCAACATTGTCCTTTGCTGTTAACAAATAAGATACCGTTGGGCCAGCTTCAAAGAACAATCCGCTTGCACCTGTGTTGATTCTAACCAATAAAGGAAGCTCAAGATAATGCAGTCTTATTTTCTCTGTGTAGTTTAAGTCATCTTCATCTATTTCTCCTTTAGCTCCTTTCAAGGTGTACAGAAGCTCGGGTCTGATTGAAACCATATCCGAAATTCCATAGTCCACAAAGGCACCAGCATGGAATCCGAAAACGTATTCAGATTCATCACCTACGTCTTTGCCCGAAAAGTTAGAGAAGTTACCTCCAGCCTTTATACCTAATTTGATGCCTTCCTGAGCTTGGGCAAAATAGGTGACGAATAGTGCGGCAAAAAGAAAAACTAGTTTTTTCATGAAGTTGGATTTTTTGGGTTGAATTGTTTTTAAATTATTGATTTGCATTGGTGCTAGTTAGTAAGAATATAGGTGCCGGTCTATACCAAAAAGTGAGTAGAAGACCCTTGATCTGATTAGATAAAATTGATTTGACTTTAGTGAACATAGCGGTAAAGAGTATAGTTGATAATCATTTCCTTTCCTGCTTTCAGCCCAGCCAACCATTCTATAGAGCTATGATCAGGAACCTTGAAGTGCCGGTTTTACCAACCTTCATGTACTAGACAGGGGTATATTAAGGAACCCCTATCCTTAAAGTTGAAAAAGTTAAAAAAACCTCCCCCTAAGCTCGGCTCTATGGGTAAGAAGCTGCTTAGGAGGAGGTTACAGAAATGAAAATCCTTGATGTCTGGAGTGGCTAGCCTGCCCAGCCTTCGCGGTCCAGGCTGCGGTACTGGATGGCTTCGGCCAAGTGCTCTATTTTGATGTCTTCTGAGCCGGCCAGATCGGCAATGGTACGGCTTACCTTTAAGATGCGGTCATACGCCCGGGCAGAGAGGCCTAAGCGCTCCATGGCGGCTTTTAGGAGTAATCTGCCCGCCTCGTTGATGCGGCAGATATCTTTCACCATCTGGGAGGGCATCATGGCGTTGGAATGGATCTCGGGGAAGTCTTTGAAACGGTCGGCTTGCCATTGGCGCGCGCGCTCCACCCGATCACGGATATCGCCGCTGGTCTCGCTTTTACGGATTTCGGTCATCTGGTCAAAGGAAACCGGCGTTACTTCCACGTGCAGGTCAATACGGTCCAGGAGCGGACCGCTTACTTTGTTCAGATAACGCTGCACCACGCCGGGGCCGCACACGCAGTCTTTGTTGGGATCATTGTAGAATCCGCAAGGGCACGGGTTCATGCTGGCCACCAGCATAAAGTTGGCCGGGAAATCTATGGTGAGCCTTGCGCGGGAAATAGTGACTCTGCGCTCCTCCAGGGGCTGCCGCATTACCTCCAGCACCGTGCGTTTGAACTCAGGTAATTCATCCAGGAACAGGACACCGTTGTGAGCCAGGGAGATCTCGCCGGGCTGCGGATTTCCGCCACCGCCCACCAGAGCCACGTCTGAAATGGTATGGTGCGGAGCCCTGAAAGGCCGCTGCGCCAGCAAAGAACTCTGAACGCCTAGTTTTCCCGCTACAGAATGGATTTTGGTGGTCTCCAGCGCTTCATGCAGGGTGAGCGGCGGCAGAATGGAAGGCAAGCGTTTGGCCAGCATGGTCTTACCGGCACCGGGCGGACCAATCATTATCACGTTATGGCCACCGGCAGCAGCTATTTCCAGCGCTCTTTTGATGTTCTCCTGGCCTTGCACATCGGCAAAATCGGCGGAGTATTGGTGCACCGATGCCTGGAACACATCGCGGGTATCTATTTCCAGAGGATCAACGTGAATATCGCCGCTCAGGAAATCAATGGCTTCTTTCAGGTTAGAGACGCCAATCACATCCAGCTTGTTTACAATGGCGGCTTCCTGGGCGTTCTGTTTGGGGAGGATAAAGCCTTTGTAGCCTTCCTTGCGGGCCTGAATAGCAATGGGCAGCACGCCTTTGATGGGCCTCAGTTCCCCGTCCAGCGCCAGCTCACCCATGATCAGGTAGCGGTCCAGTTGATCAGTGACCAGTTGGTCAGAGGCGGCCAGGATCCCGATGGCGATAGGCAAATCGTAGGCCGAACCTTCTTTGCGGACATCGGCGGGAGCCATGTTGATAACTACTTTCTGCCGCGGCATGCGGTAACCGTGGTGTTTCAACGCAGATTCAATCCGTTGCTCACTTTCTTTGATGGCATTGTCTGGCAGACCTACCAGATAATACTTGGTGCCCGGCGACACATTTACTTCAATGGTGATGGTAAAGGCGTTTACTCCCTGTACCGCGCTCCCATAGGTTTTTACAAGCATAGATGATTCTAATACAATATTATATTTTCTTGAGGAGGCTAACAGAAATCAGGCGAAATAAATTCCTTGGCTTCAGGTCTCGTTTCTGAGCTCTTTCTGTGAAAACAGCGCAAAAGTAGCAGAACGCTTGCTCCAATGGGTAGTAACATCTTTTTTCAAACCCTTAATTTTTGTTGCAGAGGATCTGTTTTAAAGGAATCAGGGCCGATGTTGGGCTACATGCAGAATCCTCTGCCACATCTGTTTTGATAATGCAGGTACTGAGGGCTTCATCAGCCTGCCGCAGATAAAAACCTCCGGTTACCTGAAAGGCTCTTGCTTACAGGCAAATAGCGGAAGGTGCGTCTAATCTGTTTTAGCTTCTGTTTTAGCTTCTGTTTTAGGGCTGTTTTCTCGTAAACAGGCGCCAAGCAAATCGGCTGTAAACTTTTGCTATTGCTTTAAGTACTCCAGGTTTTGATGGACTGGCAAATACCTGGCGGCAAGGGGGCTGTGTTTAGGGTGAATGGCAATTCCTACGCAAGTACTGTCCTGCCCCCTGATCTCAAAAGCAATGCCTTGCTCCACGGCATCATAGAGAAAGACATTGTGCCCATTAGCCCGATAATGCGCGATATACGTGAGCCCATAAAATTGCTTTCTGATTTGTGAGAGCGAACTGCCGCAGGAAAGTTGGCTGCCCGTTACCGTGAACCTAGGCGATGTGACACGTATTTGCTGCACTCCCACAGTCTCGGTTGGCAGGCCGGTGTTCTCCCGCACGGTGTACACGTTCACTTCATGCCGCTCAGGATGGGTTGCTTTACTGTACCACGTGGCCAGCGCTTTGCCCATAGCGGCATCTCCGGCGTCGGGTGCGCCTAGTATTGCCTGCACTTTTTTCGGAGCGTCTCCCAGGCTGATCTGCCCAATCCGTTGGCCGGGAATGATTTGGTACGCAGCGTTTGCAACAGTATCCAAGGAGTCAGAATTAGTGGTGGAGGTTTTCGGGGCCGCAGTTGGGAGCTCTTTGGAGTCGGGGGAAGATGCTGGTTTCTGCCCTGGATTTTCGCAGGCGAAGCAAAAGCAGATAAGCAGGAAGGGAAGCAAAAAGGGCCGCATGGAGATTCTGTTTCTGGTTGTGTACTTCTCCGGCGGCCCTTGAGTTCTGAAAGAGATTGATTTACGCCATGTGCTTCTCCAGGAGCAGAATAAGGATGTGGATGACTTTGATGTGGATTTCCTGAATACGATCGGCGTAGCCGAAGTGCGGAACCCTGATTTCCACATCGCTCAGGGGAGCCAGTTTGCCGCCGTCTTTGCCGGTGAGCGTGACTACCAGACCGCCGTTGGCTTTGGTGGCTTCGGCGGCTTTGAGCACGTTGGCCGAGTTCCCGCTGGTGCTGATGCCCAACAACACATCGCCGGGCCGTACCAGGGCCTGCACGTAGCGGGAGAACACGTGGTCATAGCCGTAATCATTGGAGACGCAGCTCATGTGGCTGGCGTCTGCAATGGCAATGGCGGCCATGGGCGCACGGTCATCGCGGTAGCGGCCGGTGAGTTCCTCGGCAAAGTGCATGGCGTCACACATGGAACCTCCGTTGCCGCAGGAAAGAATCTTGCCGCCGTTTTTCAGGCTGTTGGCCATCAGCTGCGCTGCTTCTTCAATAGAGGCAATGGTGGCAGGCTGGGCCAGAAAATCAGAAAGGACTTGTTGGGCTTGTTGCAGTTCCTGCAGAATAAGGGCAGCGGGTGAGGTGTTCATGTTCTCATAAAGGCCGGTGGTCTGCCGGCGGTAAATTGGGGTTTTCGTTTGGGTCCAAGGTGGGCGGAATAGGAGCGGGCACAATAATAGGGGCCTGGTCCTGGCGGTCACTTGAACCTGAACGAGGATTGGTCTGCGAGATTGTAGGCGAAGCCGGGTCAGACGTTGGGATGAGCGGGGAACCAGAGGCTTTTATCTGCTGGTCATAATGCCGCGCTTTCCACTCGGTGTGTTTCGCTTTCAGATCGGTGTGTTGCCGGCGCTCGCGGTCCAGATCTCGTTTCAGGAGGGCAATATACGCGTTTTCTACCAAGAGTTCTGCCAGCAGCAAAACGGCCCCGGCCCAAAGCAACCGGTTGTAGAAGTCGGCGTGGGTGGCTAAGTCAAAGAGCATTACAAACTTAGAGACGCTCAGGATGCGCAGCAGAAACAGAAAGGTGATGAGCAGGTACACCATCACCAGGATATTGACAGCTTTTTTCAAAGTCTCCATAGCGGTACAGGTTCAGAAACATTAAGAATGCCTAATA
The DNA here is from genome assembly GCF_017355955.1 of Sabulibacter ruber. Taxonomy (GTDB): domain Bacteria; phylum Bacteroidota; class Bacteroidia; order Cytophagales; family Hymenobacteraceae; genus Nibribacter; species Nibribacter ruber_A. The sequence goes on from NZ_JAFFID010000007.1 coordinate 161,819, forward strand.
TTCTTCTGTACGCAAATGAGTGGAAATAGCTGTGTTTATACGGAGCCACCCCAAAATGCAGACCGCCGTTTAGAGCCTGCTTTTGCTAATACAGGCTCTAAACGGCGGTTATTGGAAGTTAGGATTTTTACACTGGCTGGGTGTGCTGCATCTGGGTGAGTTTATAATACACGCCGCCGTGCTGTACCAGCTCGCTGTGGGTGCCTCTCTCCGCAATGCGGCCTTTCTGCAGCACAATGATTTCATCGGCGTGCTGAATGGTGCTCAGGCGGTGGGCAATGACCAAAGAGGTACGGTTCTTCATGAGGTTGGTGAGGGCTTCCTGCACCAGTTTCTCAGACTCAGTATCCAGGGCAGAGGTAGCCTCGTCCATGATGAGAATAGGTGGGTTCTTGAGGATGGCCCGGGCAATGCTCAAGCGTTGGCGCTGCCCCCCAGAGAGCTTGCTGCCTCTGTCGCCAATTACGGTCTGGTAGCCGTCTGGGCTCTGCATGATGAAGTCATGCGCGTTCGCGATTTTGGCGGCGGCCATTACCTCTGCCTCGGTGGCATCGGTTTTATTGAAGGCGATGTTGTTGAAGATGGTGTCATTGAACAGAATGGATTCCTGCGTTACAATGCCCATCTGCTCTCTTATGGAGTGCAGGGAGCAATCGCGCAGGTCTTGCCCGTCTATGCTGATGGAGCCTTCGGTGGGGTCATAGAAACGCGGCAGCAGATCGGCCAGGGTAGATTTTCCGCCACCGGATGGGCCCACCAGCGCGATGGTCTTGCCTTTGGGAATAGTCAGGTTGATGTTTTGCAGGATGGGGTCATCGGCGTAGCGGAAACCTACGTTTTTGAACTCAATCTGGTGGGTGAAGGTTGGTAACGTCTTCGCATCGGCTTTGTCTCTGATCTGCGGTTGGGTATCAATCAAGGTAAGCACCCGCTCCCCCGAAACCAGCCCGCGCTGAATGTTGCTGAACGCATTAGAGATGGCTTTCACCGGCACCAGAACCTGCGAGAACAAGGCCAGAAACGCAATCAGATCTTCGCCGCCCAGGTCAGACTCGCCGCGCAGCACCAAAGAACCACCGTAGAACAGAATACCCGCCACCACAGAAACCCCCATAAACTCAGAGAATGGCGAGGCCAGGCTGCGTTTGTTGTTCATAGACGTGATGATGCGCGCGTACAGGCTGTTGCTTTGGCCAAACTTATTTAACACGTACGGTTGTGCGTTAAAGCCCTTGACTACGCGCAGACCGGTCAAGGTTTCGTCAATGATGCTCAGGATAGAGCCCAGTGCATCTTGCCCCTGCGATGACTGCCGCTTTAGTTTTTTGGAGATGGTAGAGATTACCAACCCCGAGACCGGCAGAACGATCAAACTGAAAAAAGTGAGCCTGGGCGAGATGTAGAATAATACTACAAAGTAGCCAATGAGGAGAAAAGGCTCTCTGAATAGCACATTGAGGGTGCTTACCACCGAGTTTTCCACTTCCTGCACGTCATTGGTGAGCGTAGACATGATGTTGCCTTTGCGCTGATTGGAGAAATAGCCCAGTTGCAATTGGGTAAGGCGCTCAAAAACCTGCATTCTAAGGTTTTTCACTACTCTGGCGCGTACTACACCCTCTATGCGTAAACCAATGTAACGGAATACATTGGCCAGAAACACCGAGATGATGAGCATGATACAGATGAAACGCAGCGCGCCAATGGCCCCCTCGGCCTGAATGATCTGGCCTACGTGGTAGTAAAAGAAATCGCTGGCCCAGCTCAGGTTCAGTTGAAAGGGAGGAGGTACAGTGGGAGTGGCTTTCAGGGTTTCGTCCTGGCTGAAGAGCACCTTCAGCAAAGGGGATAGTAAGCCAAAGTTCATCACCCCAAAAACGGTAGCCAGCAGCGTGGCTATGGCGTACAAAGGAACGTACTGGCTAAACGGCCTCGCAAAATTTAGAATGCGGAAATAAGTTTTCATTGCCGCAAAGGTACGGCTTTGCTTTCTAAATCAGCATACCGTAGAGATTGCCTGTTTTCTGCTTAGTTTCTGAGAAAGAGGCTCAAAACAGCAGCGCCTCCCTCTGGTAGAGAAGGAGGCACTGTGGTTTTATAGAGAATTCAGGAAAAGACCTTTAAAACTCATGCGTGCGTTGCGGAATGTTCCACCGGAAAGAAATGGCGGTGAAGGCTGAGTTTTGATCAAAGGCATCTATCTCAGCATTGGCGCGGCGCACAATCTGGGTGAGGTCTACGTGCATGTTGTAAAGGATCTGGTAAGATAGATTTACCTCGCCATACAACTGGTCTGTGGTAACCCCGTCGCCAATGGAATAGCCGTAGTTACTGGCGCGGGTAGTGTAAGGTTTCAGGACGTTGCCGCCAAAGTTGCTATTGGGGTTCCGTGGCTCGGGGTCCTGTCCGTAGCGGGTGGCAATGGCTTTGGCGGTAAGCGTGAACTTAGGCAAGGGTTGGTAGCGCACAATGGCAATGGCTTCGGCTAGGTTGGCTCCCAGTGGGTGGGCCAACGGTTGCTGGTAGTGCTGGTAGTTGTTGTAAGGAGCCTCGTGCTGGTACGTGAACGGACGAACCACATTGATTTCACCTTGCAGATCCAGGTTGGGTACTCCAAAGGCATCAATGTACTTGGCGCCGCCCTGCACAGCAAATTTGTTTCCCCACCAGCCATTACCGGCCCGCACTTCGCTCAGCAGGAATTCATCCAGCATGAACTGGCCGTACAACTGCACCCGGTTGAAGATGTTCCACTTGAAATCGGCTCCCAGTAAAGCATTGTCTGAGGATCCTAGGCCTTGTTCAATGGCGCGGTAGAAGATGAGCGGGTTCAGGTACTGCAGCTCAAAGCGGCCTTTGCTGCGCCCGAAGATGGTAGACTCAAACACCCCCACGTTCAGGTTTGGCAAGATGTTGACGCTGAGGTGGTGCATGGCCATGTACTTCTTTGGGTATAGTTGATCCCTGAACTCATGGTTGGCATTGAGCTCAGCGTACAGGTTGGTGTATTGCAGTTTCCAGACCTGGGTCTGCAGTTTCAGGAAGAAATAGGGAGCCGAGTAGTCTGAGAGAATCAAAGAGCGAAATCCGTTGCCAATGAAGTGGCGGTCATGCCCCAGCATCACGCTGATGTGTTTGGTAGCCGCGTAGTTGATATAGCCGCGGGCCGAGAAGAAATCATAACCGCCGTTCTTGAACGGTTTAAAGTACGCCTCGTGCGGCACAATGGTATCGCGGGCAATGCGGTTGTTCACCCAGCTGGGGAATTTGGCTTGGTTATCGGCTAAGAAGGTGTAGAAACCCAGTTTTTCGTCCAGGGAGCCTTCCACCTGCACGCCACGGGTGTTAATGTAGCGCAGACCGTCTTCTTCTGAGTCTTTACCGGCCTGCAGCCCTATGACCGGATTCACCCGCAAGGTAAACTCAGGGCTTTCGTAATGGTAAAAGTCGGTTTTGTTGCGGAAGAAAGGGCCTAAGGAACGCTGGCTTTCGTTCTCGCGGGAGTAGCGGGTATAGTTCCAGTTGTCGCTGAGCAGGTAGTTAACGTTGTACTCATCGGTGCGGGAGCCATTGATGGTTTCCTGGCGGGCTTCCTCGGCTAAAGAAGCCACCCGGGCCCTGCCGTAGGGTTTAAAGGAAGTATGCAGGTTTTCGGGGTTGTATTTGATGTGGTAACGGTCAATAACACGGTACACATCCTGGTTAAGAGGCACAGTGGCATCCTGCGCCGTTGCCGGTCCCGCCACAACTAAAAGACCCAACAGCAGACGGTATATTTTTCTCATAAGTGATTTTGTGAACCCGAAGATACTAGAATTTTGACCGTGTACTCTTCCCGTGGCTTGCGGGTTGCCTTAGCGTAAACGGCAGGGGCGGTTTAGGTCTCCTTTCCTGAAAGCAGGCCTAAAACGTTTCCTTGCTCTGAACTGAGCAGGGCCGCTGCCTTCATTCTTCCCTGAAACCCGTATCTTGCCTCTCAGATGATAAAGTTGCTGCGCCATCAGGAGATTGATCTGGAGCGGTGGGAAGCTTGTTTGACCCGAGCCCACCAACCCCTGGTGTATGTGCATGCCTGGTATTTGGACGTGGTTTGTGCCGGTGACTGGGATGCTCTGGTGGAGGTTCAGGGAGAGGACTATGTTTCCTTGTTCCCGCTGCCAGTGCGCAGACTTTTGGGACAGAAGAAGGTGTACCAACCGCTGTTCACGCAACAATTAGGGCTGGTGGTAACGCCGCTGAGTACACAAACCTCGCCGCAGGCCTACCTGGCGTTGCTCCCTAATCTGTACGGGCAGGTGCAGTACCAGATGCCCTGGCCGGGCAATGGACCTCTGCTTGGCCCCTGGCAGCACCAACACAAGCCTAATTATGAATTGTCTCTGGAGCCGGCGTATCCCCAGCTTCAGCAGAAGTATTCCACCAATCTGAAGCGAAATCTGAAAAAGACCGCTAAAACGCAGTTGGAGGTGAGGCTTGCCACGTCCATTGAGCCATTGATCAACTTGTTCCGCAGCACCAAAGGCCAGGAATTACCCGAACTGAAGCCACGGAATTACCAAACCCTGGAGAACCTTTACCACCAGGCAAGGCAGGCAGGAGCAGGGCAGGTGTGGGAAGTACGGCAGCAAAACACCTTGTTGTGCGCAGCGTTTCTGCTCAGTACCGCCAGCAGGACCACATTTTTGTTTGGCGCCAGTTCCGCGGAGGGCCGAAAGGTAAGTGCCATGGCGTTTCTGTTAGACCACATGATTCAGCGGGAGGCCGGCTCCGGGAAGACCTTTGACTTTGAAGGGAGCCAGGTGCCGGGCGTGGCTAATTTTTACGCCAGTTTTGGCGCACAGCCGGTCCCCTACGTATCTTTAAGCATCAAATCTCAAAGCCTACTCCCCAAATGGATTCCAACCGTCTTCATATCCTTAGCCAAACGCCTTCGTTAGCCAACCACTTCATTGCCGAGTTACGGGACGTGACGGTGCAGAAAGACAGCCTTCGGTTCCGCCGCAACCTGGAGCGTTTGGGCGAGGTAATGGCGTACAAGATTTCTGAGACGCTTCCCTTTGCGGAGCAGACCATCCAGACGCCGCTGGCCCAGACGCAGCAAACCCTGTTGGCGGAGTTTCCGGTGCTGGCTACCGTGTTGCGGGCAGGCTTGCCTTTCCACCAGGGCTTTCTCAATTATTTTGACCGCTCTACCTGCGCTTTTGTGGGGGCCTATAGGGTAGAAGGGGCCCGCCAGCTGTCTGTGCATTTAGATTACATGGCCACCCCGCACCTGGAGGATAAAATCCTGATTCTGGTAGACCCCATGCTGGCCACTGGTAAATCCCTGGTGCTGACCTATAAAGACATGCTGCGCTTTGGGCAACCAAAGAAAATCATCATTGCCGCCGTGATTGCCAGCCCCGAGGGGGTGAACCATGTGCAGGAGCAGATCCCGGAAGCCGATTTGTGGGTGGGAGCCCTGGATGAACGGCTGAATGAGCAGGCGTATATAGTGCCTGGTTTAGGCGATGCCGGCGATCTGGCCTTTGGTTCTAAGAAGTAGAAAAAGTGCAATAAGGTGCTTGTTTTCAGGCAATAATATTTTGCCGGGAGCTCGTTATTGATATTGTATATTTAGAGTGCCGGGTCTATATTAGGTCAAGTTTAGGCCTGTCTGGTATAAATCTGGTCATGTTGTATAGCTGCTAAATACGTGTGAAACTGTATGGTATCTGCAGTTCTTAAATATATTTCTGTTTATCTGTTAAGCTCAGTAAAGTTCTTTGGCGGCCCATTAGTGGGCTTTACCATGGGAGTATCCTTCTGGGCTACGTTAGCTTTGACCATTGCCGGAATGATGACCAGCGTTTGCCTGTTCTCACTGATTGGCTCAGCGGTGCATGACCGGTACGTAGCCCGGCAACGGGCCAAGAACAAGCCCGTGTTCAGCAAGAAGAACCGGCGCATTGTGTCGGTGTGGCAAAGATTCGGGATGTCTGGCATTGCCTTTCTCACGCCGGTGCTGTTCACGCCCATTGTAGGCACCGTGCTGGCTACCGTGTTAGGCGTTTCTAAAAGCAGAATCATGCTGCACATGCTCTGGAGCGCCGTTTTCTGGGGATTTGCCGTAACGCTTACCCTATTCAAACTAAGCCATCTGCCGCTTTTGCAGTTCCTGCACCGGTAGTCATCACTGCTTGTTGATTGCTTTTCAGATAAAACAAAAGAGCCGCATGATCTAACATGCGGCTCTTTTGTTTTTGGGCTAATTTCGAGAAATAAGGCAAAAAACGAGGTTGGAGATCAAGCAATCAACAACCAATAATCAACAATCCAACTATTACCTTCTGCCGCTTTTGCGTTTACTGGCACCGCCTGATTTGGTCTTCTTCCAGCCGGCCTTTTTGGCGTCTCTTACCTTGGCGCCTTTGCCGATGTTCTCCTTGGGCGGACGGGCTTTTTTCTCGTGGAACGCGCCTTTGAAATCAGGGTTTTCTCTCCGTTTCTGATCGTCTAGTTCCCGGGCAATGGCTTGCTGCTCGTCAAAAGGAGTGTCATAGACGTGTACTTCGGCGGGCAGTGGCTCCTGCGGAATCTGCATTTTGATGAGCTTCTCAATGCGGTGGATGTGGTGCATCTCGGCCTCATTGGCGAAGGTGATGGAAGCGCCGGTTTTCTCGGCTCGTCCCGTCCGCCCGATGCGGTGCACGTAGTCTTCGTAAATGATGGGCACGTCAAAGTTGATCACGTGGCTTACGTCTACAATATCTATTCCGCGCGAGGCTACATCAGTGGCCACTAGGTACCGCACTTCACCTTCTCTGAAGGCATCTACGGCATTGATGCGGGTGTTCTGGCCCTTGTTGCCGTGCACAACGCGCACGCCGCCTTCGCCTTTACGGTCCAGGAAAGAGCTCACGTTATCGGCGTTGGTTTTGCTGCGGGTAAAGATCATGACGCGGTTAAACGTCTCTTTGTCCTGGAACAGGTACTCCAGCAACGCGATCTTAGTGCGCAGGTTGGGCACCTGGTACAGCACCTGGCTCACGGTTTCTACCGGCGTGGCCTGTGGGGTAACCTCCACTACCATGGGAAACTCCAGGAACTCCTCAGACAACGTGTGCACCCGCTCGTGCATGGTAGCCGAGAACAGCAGGTTCTGCCGTTTACGGGGTATAATCTCCAGAATCTGCCGAATCTGCGGCATAAAGCCCATGTCCATCATCTTGTCGGCCTCGTCCAGCACCAACGTCTTCAGCTCTTTCAACACCAACTCGCCTTTGCGGTAGATGTCCATGAGCCGACCCGGCGTGGCTACCAGAATATCAATACCGGCCTGTATGCGCTCAATCTGCGATTTTGGCCCCACGCCGCCGTAAATGCCCACGGTGCGCAGATCAAGGTAAGCGCTGAACTTCTGGATGTTCTCTTCTATCTGCAGCACCAGCTCACGGGTAGGCGCCAGGATCAGCGCCCGCGGGTGTTTGCCCTGGGCGTACTTCACTTTCATGAGCAGCGGCAATACATAGGCAGCCGTTTTGCCGGTACCGGTTTGCGCAATGCCCATTACATCATGCCCGGCCAGGGCCAGCGGAATGGTCTGCTGCTGCACGGGCGTAGGTTTCTCGTAGCCCAGCTCGGCAATGGCATTCAGGAGCTGACGGTTCAGTTTGAAGTCCTCAAACGTAAGGGTAGAAGTGCTTTCTTCAGCTTCTTCTGCCTCGTCTGCCTCGTTTTCTGCCGTTGGTTCGGCGGGTATATGCTCGTCCTGCTCAGGTGTCAGGTTTTCGTTTTCTTCGTCTATCATCAGCGCAAAGGTACGGGTTCTCTTTTAGATTACGTTTCTGGGCAGATTTTGTGAAAACGGGCGGAAGACGCTCGCAGGTCCTCCAGGCACTACAAGGTCATCGCTGAAGCAAGCATCCGGCTCGTGCCTTCTTTTGCTGATTTCTACTAGTGCTTGGCAAGGTAGAACCTGGAATGCGTGCGGACACGAGCCGGACGCTCGCGCCAGCCATGCTCAAAAGACCTCGTAGCGTCCGCCAGGTTCTGAGAGTGTCTATGCTAACTGCGTTTCTATCCTGTTCTCAGAAAAACAGGCTTAAAGCGCATGACTTATGACCCGTGGCTTTATCTTAGCGGCATGAACAGCATCCTGATCAAAAACGCCCAACTGGTAAACGAAGGGCAAATCCAAGCGGCCGATGTGCTGGTGAAAGACGGATACATCCACACCATCGGGCAAAACCTCAACGCAATTGCCGACACTGTAATTGATGCAAAAGGCCAGTACCTGCTGCCCGGCGTCATTGACGACCAGGTCCACTTCCGCGACCCGGGCCTCACCTACAAAGCAGATCTGTATTCTGAGCCACGTGCGGCTGTGGCGGGTGGCGTGACCACCTTCATGGAGATGCCCAACACGGTGCCCAATGCTACCACGCAGGAGCTGTTGCAGGAGAAATATGACACGGCGGCGCAGAAATCACTGGCCAACTACTCCTTCTTCATGGGCGGCACCAACGACAACCTGGAGGAGATCTTGAAGACCGATCCGCGGACGGTTTGCGGCATTAAGCTGTTCATGGGCTCCAGCACCGGTAATATGCTGGTGGACAATGTACAGACGCTGGAAGAAATCTTCCGGAAATCGCCTATGCTTATTGCCACGCACTGCGAAGATGAGGCCACCATCAGAGCCAACATGCAACGGGCTATAGAACAGTACGGCGAAGAGAACATTCCCGTAAGCGCTCACCCGGTGATCAGGAGCGTAGAGGCCTGCTACAAATCTTCCAGCATGGCCATTGAGCTGGCCAAAAAGCACAACACGCGCCTGCACATCCTGCACATTTCCACGGAAGAAGAACTCGCCTTGTTCCGTAATGACATTCCGTTGGAGCAGAAACGCATCACCGCCGAGGTGTGCGTGCATCATCTTTGGTTCGATGCTGCTCAGTACGAGACCTTGGGTGCGCAGATCAAATGCAATCCCGCCATTAAAGAAGCCCGCCACAAGCAGGCGCTGTTCCAGGGTTTGCTGGATAATAAATTAGACATCATCGCCACCGACCATGCGCCGCATACCTGGGAAGAAAAGCAGTCTGCCACCTATAAAGGAGCACCGTCTGGCTTGCCGTTGGTGCAACACTCCCTGCAGGTGATGCTGGCCTTCTACAAACAAGGCAAGATTTCTCTGGAGCGGGTGGTGGAGAAAATGAGTCACGCCCCGGCCATCTGCTTCCAGGTAGAAAAGCGCGGCTTCATTAGAGAAGGCTACTGGGCCGATCTGGTGTTGGTAGACCTTGAGCAAAGCCACACCGTGACCAGAGAGAGCGTGTTGTACAAGTGCGGTTGGTCTCCGCTGGAAGGCGAAACACTGCCGGGCGTAGTGACGCACACCATTGTTTCCGGGCATTTGGCTTACCAGAACGGACAGTTTGATGAGAGTAAGAAAGGGGAGCGGGTGCTATTTAGCCGGTAAATAATCAATTATACCACATATGGCAATTATAAGAAGCTTAGAACGAGTAGATGCTACAATTGCTCCTCAATCGTACACAAACGGAGATTATACGATTAGTGATCTGTTTGTTCAGCTTAGGACCTACAAGGAAGGAGACGAGACCCGTTCGGAAGGTGTAAAACAGAATATTCAGATAAGCAGGGAAGTTGCTGTACAACTGAGAGATATACTTGATGAATTCTTGTTGCGATAAATTTTTAAAGAAAATTAGCGGTAGAAACTTGCGTTGAATATCCAAAGCCGCTACTTTTGCTATCCAATTACACGGTGGCCGTAGTTCAGCTGGTTAGAGCACCAGATTGTGATTCTGGAAGTCGTGGGTTCGAACCCCATCGGCCACCCCAAAAAGCTCCTGATTCGTCAGGGGCTTTTTTTGTTTTCGGGCTGTTTTTCTGAAAAGGCCTGTAAAACGCAGAACTATTAATTTTGTGCAGAGGTGAGGTGCAACACAGCCTCCTTCTTCAATCTAAGGAACTCTAAAAGAAAACACATGAGTCTATTAGTAATCGGGTCGGTGGCATTTGATGCGCTGGAAACTCCGTTCGGGAAACGGGACAAAATCATCGGCGGAGCCGGAACGTTCATTGCCTTGTCAGCTTCCAACTTTGTGCAGCCGGTAAACCTAGTGTCAGTGGTGGGAGGCGATTTCCTGAAGTCAGATATTGAAATGATGCAGCGCAAAGGCATCAACACAGACGGGCTGCAGATCAAAGAAAACGAGAAATCGTTCTTCTGGTCGGGCCGCTACTTCAACGACATGAACAGCCGCGAGACGCTGGCTACGGAACTGAACGTGCTGGCTGATTTCGACCCGATTATCCCTGAGAGCTACCAGGACTGCAAATACCTGATGCTGGGCAACCTGGCTCCGCAGGTACAGCGCCAGGTGATTGAGCGCCTGAAAAACCGTCCTAAACTGATCGTGATGGACACCATGAACTTCTGGATGGACATCGCGCTGGATGATTTGATCCAGACCATTGGAATGGTGGATGTATTGAGCATCAACGACGAGGAAGCCCGCCAACTGAGCGGCGAGTACTCTTTGGTGAAAGCCGCCAAGAAGATCATGGGCATGGGCCCTAAATACCTCATCATCAAGAAAGGCGAGCACGGTGCCCTGTTGTTCCACGGGGAAGAGGTGTTCTTCGCGCCAGCTCTGCCGCTAGAGGAGGTGTTTGACCCAACCGGAGCCGGTGACACCTTTGCCGGTGGTTTCATTGGTTACCTGGCCTCAACAGATGACATCAGCTTTGAGAACATGAAACGCGCCGTGATCCACGGTTCGGCCATGGCATCTTTCTGCGTAGAGCAGTTCGGGACCGAGCGCCTGGTGGATCTTCAGCCCGATGAGGTGGTAAGCCGCGTGCTGGAGTTTGTGAAACTGGTGAATTTCCAGCCGCAGACGGTGTAAACGGTTTTACGCCTGGTTTTCTGAAAGCAGGTTTAAAACGAGCCTATCACTATAAAAGGAAAGGGGCTGTAGATGCGCATCTACAGCCCCTTTCCTTTTATAGTAGTAGTTTCTAATTGATTGCTCAAACGGCTTTACTGGGCTTGGAGCCATTGTCTGGCGCTGTCCAGGTTGGTGAAGTAGTTGATTACGATATCGCCACTCTGCACAGCACTTTTGTTTGTAGACTCCACGCTCACTTTCCCGAAGAAATCTTCTGGGGTAAGAAACGCCATGTGCGTAACTCCCGCTTTAATGGCCTTAGGAAACCACTCCTGGTTTATCCATTGCTGGCTTTCCTGCTGAATGACCCTGGTCTGCCGCGTGTCTACCAGAATTTTGGAGTATCCGCTCTGCTGGATCAAAGCCAGACTGGTCTCGGCTATCTCTCTGAACTCAGGGTGTTTCAGGAAACCGTCATAGGTGGCCACCACGGCCTTCAGCCCGGTATCTACTTGATTTGCACTCATATCATTAACGAAGCCAACAAATTAACGTCAGGAACAGAACGTCATCGGCTTGATTATTCTTACTACGTGTTGAATCAGATTTTGCAAAATTGGGTCTAAAACCGGAGAAAACCCCGAACTTTCTGCAAAGATTTGCCCCCGCTGAGATTAAACCCACCAAGTATGCACAAAAAAGATGATACCGCATTGGCTATTTTCATTGGGGCTGTAGTGTTCCTGGCGCTGGAGGCTGCGGTTTATTATGGCCTGGTTACCTGGCTGGTGCCCACCGACCCCGAGGTAGAAGAGCAGGGCGGCAGTATTGTGCGCAACTGGAACAAGGTCATGTCCTTTATCCTCATTTACCTGGTGGTGCTGATAGGGGCAATGCTGGCGGCCAGTTCTCAGGTGCCCCGCGCTTACCGCAAGCATGTGCTTTTCTGGTTTTACCTGTCTTTGCCCACTTTGTTTGTGCTATTGGTGCTCGCTTTTAGTTAAGAAATTGGTATACTTTTACTTCACCCGCCCGTATAGAAGGTAGTACTTAACTAAACGGAGGATTTTATGAGCAGTAATAAGAAAAATCACGGCGGAGAGAAAGATAACAAGAAAGGCGGTTTTATTGATAACACTGACCACAATCACCTGACCGAGAACGATCCGGCCTTGAACCCGGAAAGTAAGTATCACCGCTCTAAAAGTGGTGGCACCACTATTCAGGACGAGCGTGCCATATCCAGAACCGGGAATAACAACCGTGAAGGTGTAAATGCCTCTTATGGCGGCGGCGGTGACCGTCCGCGCAGTAACCCAAGCGATAACCAAGTGGATCGCGGTAAATAAGAATAACAGCAAATAAGGTAAAGAAAAAGGCTGCTCTCTTTGGGAGCAGCCTTTTTCTTTGGTGGCGTTTATGCTGATTAGCGTTTATTGCACGTGTCTATACAGCATCTCAGAAACATTGGCCATGGCGGCGGTGCCGGCTTTGTCATCTTCCAGGCCTTTAGAAAGCAGCACCAGTACGTACTTGCGCCCGTCTGGCAGGAAAACGATGCCTGAGTCATGCCGAACGCCGGTGATCCAGCCGGTTTTATGGGCTACTTTCACCTCGGCCGGTAATTTGGCCGGAATAATGTCCTTGAATTTCTGGTCCAGCAGAACTTTGATCATTTCCTGCGAGGCGGCAGGGCTCACGGCTTTGCCTTGGGCGATTTTCTGGAAAAGCACCATCAAATCGTACGCCGTAGTGGTATTGTTCAGGCCCTGCCGAAAGGCTTTGGTGTCTTCCACGCCGCGCAGCACCTGAATATTCTTAGCGCCCAGTTCTCGCATGGTCTGCGTCACCTTCTTGGCGTCTAGTTGCTCAATCACCAGATTGGTGGCCAGGTTACTGCTGAGGATGATCATTTTGTAGAGCAGTTCAGACAGGGGGCGTTTCTGGCCCAGTACTTTGTACAGGTCCTGCTCGCTATCGTCCTGCGGGCCTATGCTGAATGGGCTGCCATCCACAATGCTTTTGAACTGGTTCTTCACCACAATGGAATCTTCAAGGGAGAACTTGCCTTCGGCGGCTTGCTTATAAGCTTCAATAAGTACCGGAGTTTTCATGGTGCTGGCTGCGTGAAAGCTTTCGTGCTCGTTAATGAGCAGTTCTTCGCCGGTTTTCAGGTCTTTGAAGGCCACCGCAAAGGTGCCTTTCTGTTTCCCAAGTTCGGTAAGGATCTCTTCCCTGAGCTGGTTCATGTTCTTGCGAGGTTTGGTTGCGGTACAGCCTAACAGCAGAAGGGCCAGGGAAAGCAGAGAAAGATAGGAGCGCATGGTCTTCTGGTTTGGCCTTCAAGTTAGAAAAGCAAGCCGAATTCTGGCAGCGGAATAAAACGTTTTGGGCCCGTTTTTCTGAAAACAGGCCCGAAACAGGAATCCTTAAGAGTTTTGTTTCAGCCAGAGCTTAAAGTTGGCTTGCTGCGCAGGGCTGGCGGCCGGGTTCCTGCTCACCTTGTAAGCCGGCAGATGAAGAGTGCCGTCGGGCTTCAGCGTAACGGTATGCAGTTTCTTTTGCCGGAACAGCGTCAGTTCCACTTCGGTCTTGTGGGCAATCAGATTAGGCAGGTTGTTGTTCTCCAGCTTGCGTCCGTTCAGGGCAATGAGTTCATCGTCTACGGAAAGAACAGCCGACGCCGGTGAATCAGGGGCGATGTAGCCGATCACCGGAGTGGCGGGCGAGGCCGGGCTTAGCCGGAAGCCATATCTGCTTTCAAAGGTTTGTGCCGAAGGAAGTGTCTCTAACCGGCAACCCACGTACTCCAGAGCCGGAGCCAGCCATTTCTCAAAAGGAGCCGTCCCGAAAATCATCTCCTGAAAGTAACTCGTCAAAGAAACGCCTGATACCTGTTCCGCTAGTTGCTGGTAGTCTTCTTCTGAATAACCAATGCCTTTCTGCCCAAACTCCTGCCACATCAACCGCATGACATCATCCAGGGAGCGGGCGTTTTGGGTGGCTTTTCTGATTTCCAGGTCCAAAACCAACGCAGCGATACAGCCCTTGTTGTAGATACTCACTTTGCGGTCTGGGATGCCGGGTTTATACCCGTCCAGCCAGGTGTCAAACGAAGAATCTGCCACCGAAAGGTTCTTTTCTCCCTGATCTGCGGTGTGGCGTTTAATGACGGTGTTCAGCTCCTGAAAATATTGCTCAGACGTGAACACGCCGCTCCGGGCCAGCAGGTAATCACCGTAATAAGTGGTCACGCCCTCGGCCACGTAACCAGTCCGGAAATAATTCTCCCGCGTGAAATCATACGGCTGCATCTCTTTGGGCCTGATTTGCTTGATGTTCCACGTGTGAAACAGCTCATGGCAACTCACGCCCAACAGCTCTTTGTACGGCTCGGGAGACATGAGTTGCTCGGCCGGACCCAACGTGATCACCGTGGAATTGAGGTGTTCCACCCCGTGGTAGTGTGCGTAGGGCAGAATGATGTTCAGGAAATGGTAATCCGGCACCGGGAAGGTCTCAAACAAGGCCAGTTGCTCCTGGGTGAAGGCCCTGAACTGCGGAAGAATCTTGTCCCAATCTGGCGTACACTCCCCCTGAAACCAAACGTGGAACGGAATGCCCTGTTCTTCATAGACCTGGTGCTGCAGCGTGGCGCTTGCAATGAACGGCGAATCTACCAGGCGGTCAAAGTCCCGGGCCTGGAGCGTGTGGGGCTGAGCCTGGGGTAAACCGCAGGCAATTTGCCAGTCTGCAGGAATCTCCAAAGACAGCGAGCAGGGCTCCTGTTCCTGGCCCTCGGGGGTGAGCAGGCAGTTCACCGGGTTCACGTACAGGAAATCCTGCGCCAGCCAGGAGCCGCCCGCGTCCATTTGCCGGGCGTAGAAGTTATAGCGTACCTCAACGGTGGGCTGCCCTTGGGTATCTACGCGCCATCGGTCTTTCGTCACCTTTTGGAAGGGCAGGGAAGCGCCGTCTGGGGTAAGCACTTCAAAGCCCTGGATTTTCTGCGCGAAGTTCTGCAGTTCATACCGGCCGGGGCGCCAGGCGGGCAGTTGCAGGTAAAGCTCAGGAGAAGTGAGATTCTGAAGGGTGGTCTTGACTTGCAGATAGCCCGAAAGCGGGTTCTGGAAAGAAATATGGTAGCTGGGCACTGTTTCTTTTGTAAATTTGTCTGTCTGAAAGTACCTCTACGAGGCTTTGCTGCAAGGTTATCTGTTTTTAAGCTCTTTTCCGAAAATAGGCTTAAAATCGCTTCCGCAAGAAACGTTTGCCGCAGCAGGACTTTGGGCAATGAGAGGTAACGTGCAAATAATCAAATTAAAAAGTTGTACCTAGGTTTGCTTTATCAAAATACGTTTTATAATTTTGCAGGCCTTAATAAAATGTTTAGTGTGAGATGAAAAGAACATTCCAACCTTCGCAACGCAAAAGAAGAAATAAGCATGGTTTCCGCTCTAGAATGGAGACTGCAAATGGTCGTAGAGTATTAGCTAGCAGAAGAGCTAAAGGCCGTCACAAACTGACCGTTTCTGACGAAAGAAGACACAAAGCCTAATTTTTCTGATTAGCTCGCTGCAAGGCGCCTTGCGAATGGGTACCTTCACTGAACATTCTGCAGAAGAGCAACCGCTTTCCCATAGATTTCCGAAAGAAGAACGTTTACGGAGCAAGAAGCTGATTGACCAGCTCTTCCGTGAAGGTTCTTCTTTTAATTTATACCCGCTCCGGTTTGTGGCGCTGCATGTGCCGGAACCCTCAGACGTTCCCGTGCAGGTATTGGTCTCTGTTTCTAAGCGGAACTTCAAGAAAGCCGTGGACCGTAACCGTATCAAGCGGCAAATGCGGGAGGCGTACCGGTTGCACAAACACGTCATTCCCCAGCAGAATACCTTGGGGGGCACCTGGTACATTGGTGTCCTTTATATAGGAAAAGAAAAAAATCCTTTCAAAATAATCTGCAAAAAACTAAATTCAGGATTGGAGCGTTTGGTTTCTAAATAGTCTCCCTTTTTCGGTTTTTCACTGGTGCAGATATGTTGAAGAAAACTTTGGCCGGCCTTTTGGTGGCTGGCACGGCGTGGGGCCTTTTCTCCTTTACGTCCGGTACAAATGAGCGGTATTTTGATATCGCCAAGAACCTGGACATCTTCGCTACGCTCTTCAAAGAGGTGAATACCTACTACGTTGATGACATTGCGCCTTCCAAGCTGGTGCGCACGGGCATTGACGCCATGCTGAAATCGCTGGATCCCTACACCAACTACATCCCCGAAGACGACATTGAGGATTTCCGCACCATGACCACCGGTCAGTACGGCGGTATTGGCGCGCTGGTAGGCAAACGGGAGGGTCGTACCATTGTCTCTTTGCCGCATGAGGGCTCCCCGGCCCAGAAAGCGGGTCTTATCATAGGCGATGAAATCCTGAAGATTGATGGGGTAGACCTTTCCAAGAAATCTGACAATGAGGTGAGCAAACTACTCAAAGGCCAGGCTGGTACAGTGGTGAAGCTGGAGATCAAGCGCTTTGGGGTAGACAAGCCTATGGTAGTGGACGTGGTACGGGGCAACATTCAGATCAACAACGTTCCTTACTACGGCATGGTAACCCCTGAGATAGGATACTTACAGCTTTCCGGTTTTACCGTAGACGCAGGGCGTGAGGTGCGCAATGCGGTAACCAAACTGAAAGAGCTTGGGGCTAAGAAAATCATCATGGACCTGCGCGACAACCCCGGCGGATTGTTGAACGAGTCTGTGAACATCTCTAACCTGTTCCTGCCACGCGGGAAAGATATTGTGAGCACCAAGAGCAAGGTGGCCGACTGGAACAAAATGTACAAGGCTCTGGACGAGCCGCTGGATGTGCAGATGCCGTTGGTTGTGCTAACTAGCAGTAACAGTGCTTCGGCGGCCGAGATTGTGGCCGGAGCCTTGCAGGACTATGACCGGGCGGTGTTGGTGGGTGAGCGTACGTTTGGAAAAGGATTGGTGCAGATGACGCGTCCGCTTTCCTATAACTCGCAGTTGAAAGTAACCACAGCCAAATACTATATTCCTAGCGGTCGTTGCATCCAGGCCATTGATTACGCTCATAGAGCCGCTGATGGCTCTTTGCATAAAACACCAGACTCTCTGCGGGTGGCTTTCAAAACTGCGAACGGCCGTACCGTGTATGATGGCGGTGGTATCAGCCCAGACGTGGAGGTGAAAGAACAGCCAGTGCCAGACATCATCCGCAAGCTGGTCACCAAGAACTACATCTTTGATTATGCCACGCGGTTCAGAGCGGCCAACCCATCTATCCCTTCGGCTAAAGACTTCCGCTTGTCTGATGCCGAATACCAGAAGTTTGTCTCTTACCTCAACGGGAAAGATATCTCTTACTCAACCGATGTAGAGAAAGCTTTGGATAACATGATCACCAAAGCCAAGGAAGACAAGCACTACGAGGAAGTGAAAGCCGATATTGAGCAGATCCGGAAGAAAGTAGCCACCAACAAGAGCAATGACCTGATCCGTTTCAAGGCTGAAATCACCGAATTGTTGGAACAGGAGATCGTTTCCAGATACTATCTGCAGAAGGGATTGGTGGAATCCACCTTCAACGATGACAAGAATATTCTGGCGGCAGTGGAAGTCCTGAACAATCCATCCAAGTACCAGACGCTGCTGACAACAAGTACAAGGAAATAGAGATTACACTATATTATATAGTATCGTAAGGGCAACTGGTAACGGTTGCCCTTTTGTTTTAGAATAGCGTAGCTTTGCAGGGTAATTGCTGCTTAGTGTTTTAGATTCATGGCTTATATCCTTTCCCTGGAAACCTCTTCTACGGTTTGCTCCGTTGCGCTGCACCATAACCAACAGTTGCTTTCTTATGCAGAGCTGCAGATGGAAAAGTCGCACTCGTCACATATTACCGTAATGGTGAACCAAGTGGTGGAGAATGCCGGATTAACCTTGCAGCAGGTAAATGCTGTGGCGGTTTCCGGAGGGCCCGGGTCTTACACTGGCTTGCGTATTGGCTCTGGTACAGCCAAAGGGTTGTGCTTTGCCTTGGACAAGCCTTTGATCTCGGTGAGTACCTTGAAGGCAATGGCCAGACAAATGATTGAAAGTTTGCCCGCCCCGGAGCGTTTCTTGTACTGCCCCATGATAGACGCCCGTCGTTCCGAAGTTTATACCTGCCTTCTTGATCACTCGCTGGAAGAAGTATTGCCAATAGAGCCTATGATTTTGGACAGTTCCAGTTTTGCTTCAGAATTGGAAAAACAGACCATAATCTTCTTTGGGAGCGGAGCGGCAAAGGCGAAGGAACTAATAGCACCTCACCCGAACGCTTTTTTCGTAGAAAATGTTAAACCTACAGCCAAAGCCATTGGAGAGCTTGCCTTTCTGAAACACCAAGAAGCACAGTTTGAAGATGTGGCATATTATGAGCCATTCTATTTAAAAGAAGTATATATCACAAAACCCTCTGGGAAATAAGAGATATGGAAGAGTTTGTAAACCGAGTTGCCAATAGTGGCCTCATTACTCTGAATTTAGAAGAGTACCTGCATCCCGGTGAGCGTGTGGTCTATGATATAAAAGATAACCTGTTTCATGGACTGATGCTGCGGGAAAAAGATTTCAGGGCCTTTGTAAAGGATCATGACTGGTCTCAGTACGCAGGTAAGAACGTGGCCATCATTTGCTCCACAGATGCAATAGTGCCTACTTGGGCTTATATGCTGTTGGCAAGCAAACTGCAGCCATTTGTAAACCGCTATGTGTTTGGCGATCTGGATGCGTTAGAGCAGGCCTTGTTACAAGATGCCATCTCTAAGATTAACGCCAATGATTACCAGGATGCGAAAGTGGTGATAAAAGGGTGTGGGCAAATACCCGTACCTACTTTTGCCTATGTTGAGATCATGCAGAAATTGTTGCCTGTTGTAAGTAGCATCATGTACGGAGAACCCTGCTCAACAGTGCCAATTTTTAAAAAACCGAAAGAGAAAGTAGCCACTGTGTAGTTCTGTTAAAGGCAGAGCTACACAGTGGCTCAAGGCTGAAACACGATGTAAGTAGAAGGAAGGGGTGCGGCAATAATGTTTGCTCAATCTGGAACTTCCGCATACCATTCTTAGTTCTCATCTAGGCTCCAGCCGGGGGCAGCGGCTAAGCGAGAAAAACTCAAGCCCTACGGAACTTCTGAATACCTAATGTTGGTTCTGCTCAAGGCTCCGATTGGGAGCGCAGTGATTATAGGGAGCGGCACACAAGCAAGGGAAAAACATTAAGCTACGGGAACCAAACCCCGCACAATGGTGGTTCTTACTTGGGCTCCGCAAAGGAGCAACGGCAAAGCGGGCAAGGGAAAAAACTCCTCTTACCGGGAACCAACCGCCACCTAATGTTGGTTCTCCCTTAGGCTCCGCAAAGGAGCGGCGGGAAAAGAAGAAAAAGACTTTCCGTTCCCGCTTGCAAACTAAAGGATTCTGCTTACCTTTGCAGCCCCTTCGGGACCGGAGGGACCCCGAGGCCAGCCGGGCGGAGAGGGAAGGA
>NZ_JAFFID010000080.1 GCF_017355955.1 Sabulibacter ruber
TCTGGCGTGGTGGCATCCGCGGTGGGGGGAGGCGGCACAGGCGCTTGGCCTGCCCGTCGCTGGCGGTGTGTCCATCGATCCGGCGATGACCCATGCTGCCATCCTGCGGCTGTTCACCTATGCTGGAGTGTTCTGGCTGGCCGTCCAGCTCGGGCGGGAACGGGCGCGGGCGCGTGAGGCCATCGTGGCTGTGGCCGTGGCGGGATGTGTCTACGCCGCCTATGGGTTGGCAATGCATTTTTCCGGCTGGGAACGCATTCTTTGGATCGAGAAGTGGGCATATGTCGGTGACCTCACCGCGACGTT
>NZ_JAFFID010000081.1 GCF_017355955.1 Sabulibacter ruber
CTCCCTGGCGGAGGACGCGGTGGCCGCCTCTGAAACGTTGAAGGCGCGGGGCTATGACCTGTCGGCCGATGAGCTTCAGCCGGCCACGGCGGGGGCCGGAGAATTGAACGACGACGCCCTCGACCGTGTGGTGGGCGGGACAGGCTCCACCCTGCCGCCTTTCGTGGGGATGGTGTTCTCGGATTACGCCCACGCCTGACAGGGCAGTCCGGCGGGCCATCACGCGAGCGCTCCCGCTTACCCCCGGCACCGCTCGCGCCAGGCTCCTTCCTCCCGGAGGGCGGAAGGAGCCTGGCCTCACGCGCT
>NZ_JAFFID010000082.1 GCF_017355955.1 Sabulibacter ruber
TTCGTTACGGAATCAGGGGCTTGGCCGATCGCCGCCGCTTGGTTCACGCGCGCTTGCGGGCGGGGCCCGGCGCACCTATAGTCGCGGCTCATGACCGCACCTACCCACGCCACGGCGACCTTCCCGCACCGTCACCTTCTCGGCATCGAGGGGCTGACGGCGGAGCAGATTTCGCTGATCCTCGACGTCGCCGACGGCTATGTCGAGCAGAACAAGAAGCCCAACAAGAAGACGGCCATCCTCAGCGGCCTGACGCAGGTCAACCTGTTCTTCGAGAACTCGACCCGCACCCGCACCAGCTT
>NZ_JAFFID010000083.1 GCF_017355955.1 Sabulibacter ruber
TCGACCCCGGCCTCCGTAAGACGCTCGGTGTACTTGATAGCGACACGCGCTCCAGCGCTTTGATCCGCTCCTGCTCATCCGTCGTTGGGCCGGGCCGTTTGCCCTGGTCGCGTTCGGCCTGGCGGACCCAACCCCGCAACGTCTCCGCTGTGCAGTCAATCTTCCGCGATCGAGCTGATCGCCGCCCATTGCGGGGCGTGCTCGCCTTCATGCTCGAACACCATCCGAACCGCGCGCTCGCGGACTTCAGGGGCGTATTTGGGTGATGCTTGCTTCATCATGATGACCCCACTCCTTCAGAA
>NZ_JAFFID010000084.1 GCF_017355955.1 Sabulibacter ruber
GCGATAGGCGCTTTGGCGTGGATGAATGGAGATTCAAGCGTTGCAAATCACCGCCGCCGAATTGCTTTCTCAATTTTTGCTCAAGTGTTCTGGTTCGTTTCTGATTTTCGCTCGTAAAGAAAAGCAAGAACCGCTCTTGGGGAATCCTCGTGCATGTAGCGGCGCCCTTTCTCGGTCGGGGTGATGTCATCGGCAACCAGAGTCCGATATTGCGGCACGATACGCGAAACCCGGTCGATCACCTTGTCGAGCTTATCCTCAACCTCGGACAGAGCGGACCAAAGCGGGTCGCGATGATGC
>NZ_JAFFID010000085.1 GCF_017355955.1 Sabulibacter ruber
CTGGTGAAGGAGACCCTCGGCCACGCCTCCATCGCCACGACGGGCAAATACCTGCATGTGCGGCCCAACAACAGCTCCGCCCTGGCGCTCAAGGTCTGAAACGGGAGACAACGGCATGACCACAACAACGTGGACCACGCGGCACGCCGTGGCGCGGGCGCACGGGTGCGATCTGACCGTGCTGTGGCGCGGCCCCGACACCTGGGCCTGGATCGTGACCGTCGCCGGCGCCCAAGTGGATTCCGGCGTGACCCGCTCCCTGGAGCGGGCGCAAGCCGCAGCTCTCGACGCCGCCCGCCG
>NZ_JAFFID010000086.1 GCF_017355955.1 Sabulibacter ruber
CATCGCCGTGCTTTGCTCCAGTGTCTGCGGTCGATCATGCGACGGGATCAGGATGCAGCCGCCGGCTGCAGTTGACGAATGGCCTGCAGAACCACGGCATGGAACGATCCGGTGTCCGTGGTTGCTTGAGTGATGAGGGCCTGGCGCATGCGAGGCGGCCAGAAGCGCTGGATATGAGCTGCCGTTTCGGTGGCGGCCTCGTCAAGCGGGTAGGCCTCGAAGAAGGTGGCAATTTGGTTTGCCATCCGCACCACCGTTTGTTTGTCGTCCACGATCATCTCCTGTGAAGTCGGATGGCT
>NZ_JAFFID010000087.1 GCF_017355955.1 Sabulibacter ruber
GATGCAGGAGGTGATCACGCTGCTGGTCTTCGCCGGCTTCGCCGTCTTCTTCCTCGGCGAGCGGCTGAGCTGGCAGCATCTCGGGGCGTTCCTCTGCCTGGTCGGGGCGGTCGCCTTCCTGTTCGCGGACAAGCTCTGAGAAGGGGCGGCGGGCCTGCCGCCCCATCCAGGACGCGGCTCAACCGGCCTTGTGCGCGACCATGATGATCTCCGGGCGGAAGAGCCAGAACTGGCCGAGCCGCCCGGCCTTGCGGCGCAACGCCGTGGGCAGGCGGCCGACGGCACCCTCCACCGCCTT
>NZ_JAFFID010000088.1 GCF_017355955.1 Sabulibacter ruber
TTCGACATCTCGGCGGCGAAGGTCGGGCGCGACCTGTCGGAAGCCATCCTGGCCGAGCCGAACAACACCGTCCGCTTCGCGGAGGTCCCGAACCTCGGCGTCACGGTCCAGCGCGGCCCGACGCTGGACGGGCAGGGCCGCTACCTGACCGGCGTGGTGAGCGAGACGGAGGCCGACGCCGCCGACGTGACGGCGGTCCTCAAGCGCACGCGCACCGACGTGCTGGTCTCCTACCTGCCGGTCGGCTCGGAGGAGGCGACGCGCTGGTACGCCGAACGCGCGCTGGAGGCCGGCGTC
>NZ_JAFFID010000089.1 GCF_017355955.1 Sabulibacter ruber
GCCTTGAAAATGTGATCACGTTTGTGCGATATCCGTGGGGTCGGCGCCGCGCGAGGGCATCGCGGGAAGACGGAGCCGATCCCCATACCGAGGAATGACGATCATGGCCAGCCTCACCGCCCCCGTCGCCGCCACCACCCTTTCCGGCGCCCCCGCGATGGCCCGTCCGACGGGGCACGCGCCGACCTATTACGCCGCGACCGCCGCCCCCGTGCCGCCGCGCCCGGCGCTGGAGGGGGATGCCACGGCGCAGGTCTGCGTGATCGGCGCCGGCTTCACCGGCATCTCCGCGGCGTT
>NZ_JAFFID010000008.1 GCF_017355955.1 Sabulibacter ruber
GCGAAGTAGATCTCCTTGTCAATGGCGGCGGGCAGCACGAACCCCTCGTTGTAGTCGGTGTGCTCGCCGATGAGGTTCACCCGGCCCGCTGAGCGGATCACGATGGGTTCTTGGTTGTAGAGTTTCTGAAAGGTGGTGATGATGTCTTGAACCATGGCTGGATGATAACTGATTAATGGAAACCTTTGCGGCTTCTTATGCCATTAGGCTTATTCTGCTTTGTTTTGACTATATAAACCAGTCCCTTGTCCGTTTAAAGCAGAGACAGACAAGGGACCGGTTTAAATCATTTTATATTCGGAGTCAACCCCTGCCTACCTTAGACTAGATTCACACTTCTATGAATGTCTCTGCTTTTTGATTGCACCCATTCTAAGTGCATTTTAGCACCAAAGTGCATTGCATCCAGTTTAAGAACTTCTTCCAAAGCAGCAACGGCCTCTTCTAGGTTGTTTAACCCAGCCAATCCTAGTCCAGAGATATACTTACAGTGGATAGAATTGCGGACGTTCAGGTCGTCATCGAAAATCAAAAGATTAGGCAGAGATACAGCAAAATAATCAAGTTTCACCTCCTCATCCATATGCTGCTTACCATATAGGTCAAGACTCTTGAAAATTGCATGTGCTTTTTCATGGTCGCCTAACTTCTGCCAGGCTAGCCCTTGGTAAAATATTTTGTCCGGCTGTTGGTCGTTGTAAAACATAGCAGCCCCTGGTTCAGAGAGACCTACTGTGGCTTTCTGGAAAAACTCCCTAGCCTTATCTGCCTCTTCGGTTTCCTCATAAGCACAGCCTAGCAAATAGAAAATATCGTTCTCCTGAGCGCCTGGCAACTTGCCTTCGCTAAGATTGTGTGGATAAACCTGCGCCTGTTCGAGTTGCTCGATTGCTTCGCGGTATTTCCCAGCCCTCATATTTTCTTTTGCCAGCTCTAGGAGACTGTAAACGTACTGTCCGGAAACTCTTCCTTCCCCTCCTTCCCAAGGATGAAATTTACGTCTCATTAGCAGATTAAACGCGGTCTCATGCTGTCCCAAGAAGTTATGGAGGGAAGCGCGCTCCAAGTACACATCGTCACGCTGATCAGCCACCATAAGGTTTTCTTCAAGCAAGGCTAGGCGTTCTTTAGGGTCTCGGTTTAGCCGCTTGTAAAGCTGATCTAATTCCATTAATACCCGGGCATCTGCTTTGTTCAGAGAATAAGCTTTCTCAAAGAAAGTCACTGCTTTGTCGGCGTCATGGTACTTGTTGAAGTAGGCGATACCCAAATTCCGGAAGACCGTTGGGAAAGCATTATCCCGGGCTGCCGACAATTCCCACTGGGCAACAGCCTCTTCATATTGCCTTTTGTCATACCAAAGGTTTCCCAGGTAGTAGGGCGCTTTGGCATCCTCTGGGTTCAACTCACCCGCCAACTGCAGCGCTGCGATATCCTCCAATTTATTAGGGAAGCAGTAATCCGGCTTCGCGGCTGCCGCTTTTCTGAAATATTGAAGGGCTTCCGCTTCATCGCCACGGTTGTAACAAAAATTGCCTAAGTGGTAAAACACCATGGGATTGGTGGACTCCCCCTCAACAGCAAATAGCAGAAGATTAGATGCCTCTAGGTAAAGCCCTGCAGCCGCATAATCAAGGGCGTATTCCAGATAGTTGTTGTAGGCTCCCCGTGCTAACTTGGCAAGTTCTTTCTGGCACTTTTCGACTCTAAGTGTATTGCCAAGAACTTCGTGAGCCTTTATTTGTTCAAACAATATCCCAATATTGAAAGCATCTCGTGCTAACGCGGTTTTGCAGACGTCAAGTACTTCGTCTAACCGGTTTAGTCGCCGTAGAGCTGCGGCTTTAAGCACATAGCCTCTGTTATTGCGTGCATTCCGATCAAGGGCTTGACCGAGGTGTTCTAAGGCCACCTCATAGTCTCCTCTTGACATGTCTATCTGCGCCAATGAAAAATAAGCCGCGTCTTTCCAAGCATTGGACCAAGTAGCTTTGTAAAAAGCATCGTAAGCTTCTTTCAATTTTCCCTGGTACTTGAGTGAGAGCCCCAGATTATAGTAGGGTTCCCCATCATAAGGGTTAGGATTACGTTGTGTAATAGTTGATATAGCGGTACGGAAGTAGGTTTCACTTTCCGAAAACTGCCCCCTACGGAGATACCACGCCCCTAAGGCATTGTTATTGCGAATATCCTTAGGATCACGTCGTAAGGCCTCTAAATAATAAGGAATTGGGCTAAAAGTGGCATGCCGATATTGCTCCAGGTGTTGCCCAGTTAAAAACAGCTGTTCGGTGTTCTCTACCTCCCCTGGCTCCTGCGCCGCTTTTGCCGGTGACGGTATCTCGTTTTTCCGGTTGTTAGCAGGTTCATACCGAATAATTTCCCGCTGAGTTATACTGTTGTGAAGTATCAACGAGAGTTGCTCTTCCTCAGTAGCCTCTCCTAATGTAACCTCCTGCTCAAATACCTCCTCAGGTCTAAGGTCTGTTGTCTCCTCCAACACAACCTTACCCTTGGCTGTAAGTCTGATAGTAACGCCTTGCTGCTCTGAGGTGACAAAGATCTTCATCTTTACCTTCTCCTCCAGAACCTCTAAACTCACCAACACATCCTTCGTGGCGTTTTTCACAACCCCAAGTTCCCGATACGGCATGAAATACTGCGTGAAGGATTTCTCTTCATATGGCATAAGCCACGTGAAATCAGGTTGGTTATCAGTGAAAACGCCTGTCATCAGTTCAATGTAGGGTCCATCCTCATCAGTTAGATTCCGGTCCCAGGCTAAGCCGAAATCCCCATGCCCCCAGGTCCATTGTTTTTTACCCGGAGACACATGGTGGTTAGCCACGTGCAATAATCCGGCTTGTGTATCATGCTCGTATCCGCCTACAAAGTCATAGTCTGAATTAATGGCCATGTAGGAAGTAGGTACAGGAATATTCTTGTACCTGGAAATATCCGTGCCTGGCGAATAGTCTACTTTGTAATAAGTGCCTGTGGCAATTGGAAAGGTGGAGACGTCCCGCTTGCCGTGGTCGAAAACAGCGTTTACATCGGGTGGGAAAACGGATTGGTAATCGTCATTGACTCTTACTGCCGGGTTTGCCCACCAGAGGAATGTCTGGGGCAATGGGGTACGGTTAAACAACTTGGCCTTGATCTCTAGGTAAGCCTTGTCTGGATGCAGCGTGAAGCCTGCCGCCCCTTTGGTACGGAACATCTTCTCCACCTCATTCACCCATACCGTTTTGCTGCCGTCTGGATTCTCCTCTATTGTATAATCTACCGGGTCAAACGTGCTGGGGCGATGGTGCTGAGGCCAGTTAAATTCTATTCCGCCAGAAATCCAAGGGCCACATAAGCCTACTAGCGCTGGTTTGATCACCTGGTTATAGTAGATAAAGTGACGCTCCTTAACTTTATCATAAGCCATCTGAACCCTTCCACCCAACTCCGGAAATATTAGGATCTTCAAATATTTATTCTCCAAGAACAAGCCTCGGTATGCTTTATCTACCTTTTCATCCAGGATTTTTTCAATCACTGGATTTGGATACACGACCCCGCTGCTTCCTTGGTAAACGCGCTTCTCAAAAAACATGGGATTTTTGTCCGGCTCACCCGTTCCGTAGGTTGGGATGATTACTTGCTCCTCCCAAACATTCACATATAAATCGTTCATGGCTTTCATAGGTATTAATGCATAATTAAATTCTGTTCCAATTCCTCCAGAGTCTGCCCTTTCGTTTCTTTCACCTTACTCTTCACGAAGAGGAATCCAAGCATACAGATGACTGCATACAAGTAGAAGGGACCGTATGCGCCTAACTTGTCTGCCAATACAGGGAAAGTAAAAACCAGAATGAAATAGGCGACCCAAAGAGAGACAATGGCAATTGATGAGGCTAAGCCTCTTATGTTATTGGGGAATATCTCTGATATAAGCACCCAAGTGACGGGTGCCAGAGAGGTAGCATACATAGCAATAGCCAACAGCACAAATACCGATACCATACTAGCGGCGGCTTGGCTCTGCAGCAGGAAGGCCAAGATGATGTACACAATCGAAAGCCCTAGTGAACCGATCATCATCAGCGGGCGGCGTCCTAATTTATCTACCTGCCACATGGCCACTAGCGTAAATACCAGATTGACAATACCGATGGCAACCGTCTCAAATAGCTGCTGGTTTAGACTAGCCCCTACCGACTCGAATATCGTGGAGGTATAATTGAACACCACATTGATCCCGCAAAGTTGTTGAAATACAGCTAGAGTGATCCCCACCAGTACAGCAGGACGAACCCCCTTTTCGAAGACAGCACCATAGCTTTGTTTTTTGTAACCTCTTAGTGAAGATTCAATATCCTTCAAGGTAGTTTCAACAAAGCCACTGCTTCCTATTTTTGAAAGAACTTTAGCCGCCTCTTGACCCTTTCCTGCCTGCATTAGCCATCTTGGGCTTTCCGGAAGCCAGAGAACACCCAGCATAAACAATATTGAAGGAACTGCGCCTAAACCAAACATCCACCTCCAAGCGTCAGGTCCACTATCGGCTAAGAAGTAGTTGACTAAGTTGGTGACCAGAATCCCAGTCACGATAGTGAGTTGATTTATGGCCACATTTCTTCCCCGGACATTGGCAGGGGAAATCTCGGCGATGTACAACGGGCTCAACATGGATGCCATACCCACCCCAATACCAGCCGAAAATCGCATGACGACAAACATGGTCAACCCTTGGGAGAAAGCCATTCCTAAGGAGGAAACAGCAAAGATTGCCGCCGCTAACATTAAGCCTGGCTTGCGGCCATAACGGTCCGCCAGGTTTCCGGCCACTAGACATCCTATGATACAGCCCAAGGCCAAGGAACCCGTCAGGAATCCTTCCCACCATACATCAAGCTGAAATTCTGTTCGGAGAAAAGGCAATGCCCCGGCGATAACGGCAAAGTCAAATCCAAAAAGGTATCCGCCTAATGCCGAGATAAATGATATACCAATAATATATCCACTATTAAATTTAATAGTCTCTGTTTGCATGTCTAACTAAAAAGAGGTGTTCGACTTGGAAAGGATTTACTTAGAAGGTTACTACCGTTTTGTATTGCGGAGTAAATGAGAAGCCATCCACCTTCAAATATGAATCTGATGTCCCGAAATCAGGAATGTATTGCGGATATTGCTGAAGATCAAAAAGGTAGGTTGCATTTTTCTGCATAGGCCGGAAGTAGAAAATCTTCTCTTTTGGTTTTACAGAAGAAGAAATAAACTTTCGAAGCCCTATTTGCCAGGGAAGGCCATTGTAGAAGTTATCGGCAACCAACTCACCATTAACAAAATCCATCCCCGTGTCGCCGGTATAATCTACATGAAGATAAATGTCGTTGACACTTGGAGGCATTGTTTGCGGCAAATTAACGACCATTTTACGCTGACTAATCTCCTTTGTATTGGCAGCAAACTCAAACCGCGGCAAGGCGATTTGATAAGACGAAAATGCAGGATAGCCTTCAGTCTTATTTATTGAACCAACAGTCGTTTTTGGCAGTGCTGCCGTTTTCGGATAAACGCTTAGCGTGAATTGATGTACGCTGTCTTTTAGAAGTTCAAAGCCATTTCCGTTTTGCAGCACAACGGCGTCAGAAAAAATTAAGCTTTTTTTACCATTTAAAGAACCGACGTAAGACTTTAACGCAAGTGCCTTATCTATTACCAGAACAGTTGTCTTTTTACCATT
This sequence comes from Sabulibacter ruber, assembly GCF_017355955.1. GTDB lineage: Bacteria > Bacteroidota > Bacteroidia > Cytophagales > Hymenobacteraceae > Nibribacter > Nibribacter ruber_A. The sequence continues at coordinate 5,741 of NZ_JAFFID010000008.1, forward strand.
CGCCACAACTGTAAACTCGGAAACTTTTCCTTCACATTTTACCAAGGTTTGCTGAGCCGTTTGGTCAACATTAGCTCCCTGTACATTTTCTACCCTTGTTCCGGCAGCAAAAGAAAACTCGGCGTTGGTTCCTTCCGGGTTGAAGAAGACATAGTAAGGATTTGTGCCATCGCTCCTCATTAACAGTTGCGAAGTCGCATAATTCAGATGTGTTCCGTTTAGATTGAAGTTGAAAGGGAAGATAACATTTTCGCCATTCTTTAAATCAAAACCTCCTTTTGCAGGGATCATTACAGCACCATTGGCGGTTTTAATTTTTACCTGAATATTCTTTTGATCCAACATGGTAGTGTCGTCTTGGAAATTGTTCAGGAACAAAAAACCACTATTGCCTTTAAACCTTACAGAATATCGTAGATCTTTTGTGTTTTCAGGCGTTAGACTTGCAGCATTGGCAGGAAGCGCAACTGTCATGGGTGCCAGCAATTGGCCAAAATCCTTAAGGAAAAAATGAAGCAATTTCAAGCGGTGAAACCCTTCTCGCACTTGACCATATTCACCAATCGGACTTTGATATTCATAAGAAATTTTAGGCAATCCATATGCTTCGTCATTCAAGAAATTGTCTTTCCCTCTTGGTGTTGAACCGCCATGGAACATGTAATATCCAACGCCGTTGGCTCCACTACCAAGGCATCTGTTAATCATCGCATCAAAACTCTGGTGAATAGCAATAGGGCGTCTTAGGTAAGTGGCACTAATCCCAGACCCTAATTCAGCCGGAAACGAAGGATAGTCCTCCGGTTTGTAACGAACTGGTGAATAGTCTGGATTAGCATGCATGTTTTTATACAAGAAGAAGGGAGAGTAGTCTCGCTTGGTGGTCCAAAATGGATATGCGTATGCCGCCGTTACAGGAATAGATTCATTTGGGATAATGGCAGCGTACCCCCACCCTGTTGCTGTGTAAAGCGGAGCAATAATACCTTCTTTTACTGCCAACGACTTCAGCACTTTCATGTGATCATTTCCCAATTCGGCATAAGGATTATTCTCAGTTGAAACGGCAACACCCTCGTGCGTCACATTTCGATCTCTTTCTGAGGCGGTAAAATCAAGTGGCTGTCCCGGGTAGGTTAAGCCCCATGGAGCAGCACTGTGCTGATACTCATTTTCGATTTGAATGCCGATTACTGGGCCGCCGTCTTTGTAATACAGACCCTTCAATTGTGCAGCAATCTGTTTATATAGCCGCTGCACATAGGACAGATATAACTGATCGTTCATCCGTATATTCAGGGGCCTACCCAATAACCAGTCAGGCAACCCTCCATTTCTTATCTCTCCGTGAGCAAAAGGGCCAATTCGTACAATGGCGTGCATATTGTTTTTCTTGCACAACTCAATAAACTTGCGAAGATCCCTGTCGCCTGTCCAATTGAATTTCCCTTCCTCTTCTTCATGCAAGTTCCAGAAAACATATGTTGGTATAACCGTAATTCCGCCGGCTTTCATTTTCTTTATGGACTCATCCCAATACTGATTAGGATATCGGGAATAATGAAACTCAGCCGTTATCGGGATCACAGGTTTATCGTTAATTGAAATGTAGTAGTTATTAACCGCTACCTTTTCTCCTTTTGGATTAGACCCTCCAAGTTTCAGATGATCAGAATAAATTTTTTGTTCGGGCACATTAATGCTGATTTCATGAACCTTTTGTGAATAACTTGAAAAGGCACATGTAGTCAATATGAGCGCTATTCCTGACCGTAAAAAATTCTTCCTGGTTTTCTTCATTCTAATTACTGTATTTAAATGATTTAAAGGATTCAAGTTATTACCACTGAAGTCAAAGACGGCTGTGTTGGAAACCACATTGGGTTCGCCAGGTTCTCATGTTTGGCTGTTTTATCGAACGTCAAGTTTCATAACCTTTATTAAGAAATCCTTAACCTGGTATAGGGTTGAGATTTCATATTTGCCACCAGGCGCATAAAAATCCCAATGCGGTTGCCCATCGAAAATCCGGAGGTAAGATGTTCCTCCGGCAGATTTTATGGCTTCGCTGAATTTGGCACTTTGGATGTGGCTAATGGTAATGTCCTTATTACCGTGAATCAATAGTGTTTCCGGAGTTGTGGATTTTATGTGACTGATGGCAGAATTGGCGGACGCAGATGGTGTTTGCTGACCAAAATCATTGCCCTGGCCAAACCTGGCTGTGTTATTTTTTACAAAATCATAAATGCCATTTATACCAATGTAATAGTTAATGGCTGGATCTTGCTGCGCTATCAATGCTGACAAGGGAGCCCCGGCTGATTCGCCACCAATGGCAATTCGTGTTGTATCAAGGTTGTATTTATCAGCATTCGATTTCACATAACGTACCGCATCTTCAACGTCTTGCTTGGCCTTTGTAAAGTTGCCATCGGAACCTATACATCGATAGGCAACTCCGACTACAGCAACCCCCAATTTGTCAGCCAGGTAGCTGGGTGTATAACCTGTGGGCAGCGCCGCATATGACTGTGTTGGTGTACCACCAGTCCAGCCACCGCCATGGACAAAGATTAGTACCGGATGCTTACCTGATTTTTTGGGTACTCGAATGATCATCGGTATCACGTTGTCATCGACAACTTTTACAGTGCCTATGTTGATATCTGTATGTCCGTAATTAGTGCCGTTTTCGGTTATGAAACTGATGATGTCTTTACCATTTTCAAACGTACTTCCAGACGCGCTTCTAAATGTTTTAGGTAGGGTAATGGAAACAAACATGCCCGGCTCAAAACTTTTCGAAGGCTGAAAAACAATGGTTCTTGGGTCGGCAGAAATGGTCCATTTGCCATGAATGGGCTTAACGTCAGCGCCGATAGGCTCCTGGTAGGCTCCACCTTTAGTGATGACAATTTTAGTTAAGGAATTGCGATCGACGGGTTGATTGAATGTGATAGACAACGGTTTGGAAAAGTCAGCAGCTACACCTGTATGGGAGCAACTGGTAATACTAAATTGCTTTATGTTATTCGCTGTCGTTAGTAAGGAGTCTAAGGTAGGGGTAATTAAATTGAACCATCTCTGGTACCCACTTGGTGTGAGGTGTACTCCATCTGTAAAATACCCTGAAATAGTTTCACCTGTCGGCTTTCGGAAATAAGGATTTGTGTTCAGATAAGTGAAACGCCTCATCATCTCCGAACTTAATTTCAACGCCCCCGGTAATTCTTTATTTACTAGGTCAACCCGTTGATTAATCTTTGGATCGGACACAGGCATAACACTCAATAGCAACAACTTTGCTTTAGGGCGCAGGACAAGCAAGCGCTCAACACAAGCCTTGATGCCCAGCACGATCTGGTCCACTGAATCAGACCATAAATGGTTTGTGCCAATCTCCAGTACGATAACTTTAGGGTCAATTGCAGCGTTATCTAAATTCCCCATCCCAGATTGAGATTTCGGCAGAAGGCGGTATAGTACATGTTGGGTGCGATCGCCCGACACCCCAAGGTTAAGTGCATAATAAGGCGAAGAAACGATATTAAAATAAGGCTCCCATATAGCGTATCCATGTGACTTCCATTGCATGGTTATCGAATTGCCGACAAACACCACTTGTACTTTACTTAAGTCTACCCGACCGTTCAAATCAGCAATCATGTCAGGGTATTCTGTCTTGAGATAGTCATCAGTTCTCGGGACAGGAGTTGTCGTTACGTTTCTGGCGGAATCTTTTGGGTTAGGTTGTTGAGCCCACGAAGGATTGAAAAAAATCAAAACCGTGGCACAAAAAAGATAAATTATAATTTTCATCTTAGGAGAATAATCTTTCGGATTAGGCATTTCTGATTTTAAGAGTCTTTATGCCCCCTCTAATTATTGTATCTAAATGCTTTAAATGACTCAAGTTTGTAACCGCTAAAATCAAAGAGTATGGTGTTATCAACTACATTCGGCGCACCTAATTTCCACCCTACCCTAGGAACTGCGATCATCACAGGTTCCCAATAAAAACGCCCATGATCACACCTTTAATGGCCAATTTTAAACCGTTAAAGTTTCTATATAAGTAATGACGTTGCCCTTCCTTGCTGCTTGGATAAATAGTTATGTAGGGCGGTTATGCTCTAATTGCCTGCCTACACCAATGGTCGTTGTGTATTCTAGCTATAATCGTTTCCATGATTTATCAGGCCTAGAATTGTAATGTTGCCGAGCCTATGTCAATCCAAGAGTTTTTTGCAGCCTCTTTATTCCCCATATCCGATTGCCTAAGGGAAACTTGGATCGCTTCCACGTTTTCCATCCTGATTTTGTCGTTTACTCCCCCTCTTTCAGCAGCAGGTGTAAACCAATACGCCCACCTGCCTGGATAGCCTAATGGCAACATTGCTCCTTTTGATAATTCTAATTCAGCTAAAGGGATTTGGACTGTATCCCACTCCGGTTTCAGTACTATTTTTTTGCTCCAGCTCGTGCCATCATTCTCTACCAAGGTGATGTAGGCTTGTTGCTTTTGATTCATGCCCCTCACGTTAAGCAAGAGGGATTTAGCTTGCGATATGTCCCCATTTCGGGAGGAAACTTTATTATTTACCGGAACAGACAGCGTGTAGTCTTCAAGAGGCTTGTCATAGCTTGAGGGAACCTCCAGGTGAAATGCCGCTTCTCCTGTGTGAGAGGCTAGAACTAATTTGTAGATTTCAAACCCAAGGGCCTGATCAATCCTGGTAACCGCCAACTTGTCTGTGTCCTCAGCCGGGTTCAATAACCGAATGGGTGTTCCCTTATTGACAACTTTTGAAGTCCAGTTGTTGCTCCCGTAGAAATCCCAATCAGAGGGTACCTTGTTTATACCTGAAGGAAAATTAACAGTATTGTTCCCCTCTTTCACCCCAATACAATACTCTATCAATCCTTCCTGGAGCTGCTTGGCGGGAAGTTCCGCTTTATAGGTATAGCCTTCCTCCTTCTTCATGGGTATCGGGGCAAATCTTCCTGTACCCTTCGCCTTCCAAAAAAGGGTGATGCTTTCAGGTTCGTTCTTCCCGTAAACATTTGCAGAAATGGTCAGGGGTTTGCCTAATGGATACTCACTTTGGTGGTTGAGTACCACTTGTACTGGTAGTTTAGGGTCTTCTAAAACCTCAAACTCCGCCATTCCTATCTGCCCAATTCTTTCAGGAAGTGATCCTTTCTTGAACCCCTTATCACTCGTCAAAATGTAGACGCCGGGCTGGATGACGAATCCTGCATCTGTGGCTTCTGATTTGAAGTTGTTTCCTGCATTCAGGGCCTGAACGGAGAAAGACTTCCCTAGATCTGGCAGTTGGACCGTGATGGGCCAGCTACGGCTTATGGAACGCGACACGAGTTTCCCTGGACTTGGCATTTTGAAGGGATCGTCCACAAGTACCGCATCAGGGTAAACCTCTAAGCGCCAGGTACCGTTTTTTATCTTGTCTAAAAAATAAATTCCCTTTCCTTCATATTTCACAATAGGGGAAGAACCATACCCAACAATCTTGGTGAGCTTTGAAGCATTTACCGGCTTTGTGGTGGTGGTATTGGCATAAAGGAATTTGTCTGTTGTAACCATTTCACTGAGGTTACTGGCATAATCCACCCTGAAAGGACCAAACGATGTATTGGCTGGATATTTCCCGTAATTCTTATACCGTGGAACGGTCTTCATTACTTCAGCTGCGATAATCCCACTTACCGCTTTCACAGGGGTGTACACCATATTGATATAATGCGTTTGCCACCCAAGGTTGTAAGGAGCGGTTTGCAACATGTCGTATGAGAAAATGGTGGCGAATTGTGCTCCGGCCGTGCGGAATGTCCTTGTCATAGCCGGGAGCATATAACCATTCAAAAGATCAGGGCTGTCAAATTCGTAAACGATCCGGCTTAGCTTGGCCAATTCGGGTTTCAGCATTAGGGAATAATCATCTACTACCGGCAGGTAATTGCCTGGCAACGTTCTATCCGAGTTCAAACCTGAAGGATACCAGGCAAATGATGCTCCTTGGATTTTAGACTGCTGAAAGGCCTTCGCCATGTTGAAATCTTGGCTGATGTTGTGATAGAGTATCTTTTTACAGCCAGTACTTCTCACTGCATCCACCAAAGCATTTATATAGTTAACCGAACCCTGCAAATCATTGCTGTGGTGCCACGGCTCATTTATCATTTCTACGAACAGAATGTTCGGCTCATCCTTTAATGCCGTTTTCGTGTAGGGGTTAATATGATTTAGCAACTGCTTCAAATAGTTCTGCTGGGCCGCGATGGCTCTTGGGTTCTTGCCCAACTCTTCTTTTTTGAAGTAGGTTGAGAACCCTCTTGCACTGACTGTATCCTGCATGGCATCTGGCCATTGAGAGCTATAGGTAACAATTGGGCTAAGAAGAAAATAGATACCCCGTTCCTTAGCCTTGAAAATAAGATAGTCCATCAGGGCCAAATGATCATTATTGATCAGATTTCCTAAGGTATCCGTGTTTTGAAAATCACCCCATAGACACAACCGTAAACCATCCCAGCCCATGCGGCCAAAATGGGCCATATCCTGGTCAATGACCTTCTTCCTGTCTTTTGTCACATAGCCCGCCGCTCGGTAGTCCGTGGCCGAGGGAAGGCAATAATTGGCCCCGAATAAGGCGACTTCTTTCTTAGTTTTGGTCCATCTTATTACTCCTTCCTTGTCCTGGTAAACCAATTGCTGGGTGGAGGGCTGCGCCAGGGATTGAAGGGGAGAACTAAGGGAGAAGAGGATGGCAATGTAGAAAAGCAGAGGGGATATTCTCATGGTTTTGGGAAGTGGAGATTTGGACATCTGAAACTGTAGGGCATAGTCCTGCCTGAAAGGGTGCGAAGACGTACCCTACAGTTGATGATTACCTGATATCAGACTAGTTACATTAATAGCCCTGGGTTTGGCTCAAAGATCCTTTACTTGCATTGAGGGCATACTGTGGGATAGGGAGATACCCGTTAGCCCCGATTGGGTTAGGGGTTTTGCCTGCCGCCTGCAGGTACTCGTCCCACTTGCCGAAGCGCATCAAGTCAACCCTCCGGAAACCTTCAAAGTATAGTTCCCACGCCCTCTCTCTCAAAAGCGCAGCAGAAAAGGCTTCTTTGGAGGCGGTTTCTGCTGCTGTCAGGTCCTCTAAACCGGCCCGGTTTCTTACTTGGTTCACAAAGCCGCTTGCTTCACTTGTAGGACCGGACTGGCCGTTTATCGCCTCTGCCAACATCAGCAACACATCTGCATAACGAACCTGGGGCAAATCGTTCCCTTGGAAGGCTTGGGGAGCATCATCAGGATACTTGTTGATGACGGGTCCCCGCATATTGGCCCTGGTATAGGTTCCACCCCAGGTGGCAGGATAAGTATCAAGTAAAAGCTCCCTTCTCTTATCAGCAGGGTCAAAACTGTCATAAAACTCCCACGTAGCCAAAAGAGCACCTGGCCAAGCCCACCCGCCAGCTCTTGCCGAACCAGTTAATGTACCAGCTGCGTAATCACTGGGGAAGGTATAAAATCCCCATGCATTGAAATTCGGTTTTGGTTCTGTACCGTCACCTGTAGGATCAACTGATACTGCCCATATGGTTTCGTTGTTGACCTCAGTAGGTTCCCGGAACAGGTCTCTGTAACTTTGGTTCAAGCTATATCCCAGGGTAAGGATCTCTCTTCCCGCCTGCTCTGCCTTTGCGTAGTCTTTTTCAAAAAGGTAAGTGCGCATCAGTACAGCCAGCGCTAATCCCTTGTTGAACCTTCCGTATTCGGAGGGGGTTTTCACAAGGTTATCAGCCGCATATCGCAGGTCTTGGGTAATGGAGTTAACGTAGACAGTTCGGTCAGGACGGGTTAGGTTATCTTCCTCCTGGGTTCCAATCTTTGAAGGATCTAGAATAACCGGAACAGGACCGTATAAAGTAAGGAGATTGTACATGAGCCAACCTCTTGACATTCTCACTTCCCCCAGCAATTGCTTCTTTTTTGCTTCACTAATGCTTGATTTTTCAAGATCATCAATCATTTTGGTAAGACGGGTCACAAATCGCACTTTCTCAAAATGAGCACTCCGATCTTGGTTTTTTAAAAACACAAAATCTGCTTTAGTTAATAAATCCCAATTGCCGCCCCATTCAGGAAAATGAGCAATCATATCCGAAGTACCATCGTTCAGCAAAATATTGCTGTAGTCTACTCCGTGGAATAAAAACTGGTATGCGCCGGAAGGATCAGCGTACCCCCATTTTGAACCAAAGGGTTTATAAGCCTCTAATGCGTAAAGCTCATAGTCGCTTTCAGTTTTGGGGAAGTTTATTGGCGATAATTGTCCATAAGAGGTTGCCTCTAAGTCATCTTTGCAACTTCCCGCTGTAAAGCAAATAGCAGCTACGGCAAGGAAAATTTTTATATGCTTCATACAGAAAAACAGTTATAGATTAAAAGTCAGCGCTAATTCCAAGAGAGAATGTTCTAGCCATAGGGTAAGGAGCCGGACCACCTTTGACAGTTGGAGCTGATAATTCGGGATCAGAAATTGGATAGTCAGTAATAATGAAAGGGTTCTGGGCATCTACATACACCCGGAGATTGCGCACATACTTATTGATGCTCTCAGAATTGAAGTTATACCCAAGCGTTATGTTGCGGCAACGAACGAAATCTGTTTTTACTAAACCTATATCGGTCCCTGTCCGCAGCCCCAAAGCGCCTTCATTATAGGCAATACCAGGGCGAGTTCCTCCAGGATTTGAAGTTGTCCAAACCTCATTCAACTGTCTGATACCACTTTGTAAGCCAGCGACAAAATCAACCGGGCTGCTCCATGCTGCGTTTGGATTGGTTCCCCAGCCCCCTAACTGTCCATAGAACATGACAGAGAGATCCAGGTTTTTGTAGCGGAATGTATTCCCAAATCCCAAAGCCAGTTTAACGGCGGGGTCAACCCTTACTATATCCGCAGAGTCCAACTTGGAGTCGCCATTCTGGTCCACAAAGATTGGGAAGCCTGGGGTCTTTCCTGCTGCCGGTTGCCATTCTGGGGCTGTTTGCCCTACCCCCAATATACCGTTGGTCTCAAAGACATAATAGGAACTAACCAGGTCTGTTGCGCCTTCCCAACCGTTAAGATTGGTGTTGGCGTATCTTTCTTTCCAACGTAAGGTATTGTGGGTTAGGTTGATTAAGCTTGTCCATTGAAAATCCTTGGTTTTCAAGTTCGTGGTGTTCAAATTTAATTCCCAGCCCTGTCTTACTTGGTGACCGGTATTAATGGGAGCAGTTGGGATCAATGAAAGTGGAGAAGTTGTCTGATATACAACAAAACGGGTCAGGTCATCACGGAACCAATCGAATGATCCGCTGATTCGTTCATTGAGAATATCGAAATCAACCCCGATGTTTTTGTTGATAGTTTTAGGCCACCGAAGGTTAGGGTTATCTAAGGCGGTCAGGTAATAGGGAGTATAGGCCGTGGCTCCATTGTTGAAGGTGATGATGTTGTACTCTGGGCTGTAACTTCCATAAGCAAAACCACTTGCATTACCGGTTACCCCTATACTTGCTCTCAGTTTTAGGAAATCAACAACCTTAATATTCTTCATGAAGCCCTCGTTCGTCATCTTCCAGGCAACGGAAGCGGCAGGGAAAGAGGCGAACTTATTCTCTGGGAAGAACTGGCTATATCCATCGTGTCTTATGGAGAGAGATAAAACATACTTATCAAAGAAGTCAAATGAAGCTCTTGAAAAGTATGAGCGTAACTTATCTTCAGATCTTTGGGAGAAAATAGTTTGAGAACTCAGGGAGGCAGATCCTAAGGCATCTGTACCGATGGCATCTAACATATCAGCACCTGAGGCAGAGAAGGAATAGTATTTATTAGGATATTCACCCATACCTGCCACTACATCTAACCCTACTATCTCGCCAAACTTCTTTTTGAAGTTAACAGTGGCTTCCATGGTCTGGTTTTGCCTTCTTGAGTTTGTTACGGCACCTCTTGACCTGTTCAACTGATCAAAGAAGGTTGTTGACGGAATGAAGAAGTCCCTGTCTGCTGTTTCAGTATTATTCCCGTACAGCAACCTTGCACTCAACATATTTTCGATGATGGTGAAGTCAGCGGAGAAACTTGCGAATAAGCTGCTGTTCTGGGTTCTGTCCCGGATGTCTAGCAGGGAAAGTGGGTTCCCGGTTAACCGAAATCTTGAATATTCTCCAGTGGTAGGGTCATAGACTGGTAGTGTGGCCGGGTATGCCAAGGCCGCTTGCAATGCGCCGAAACCTTGCTGACCAACACCACCTCCTTGGCCACCTGCCTGCGAATTGAGGTAGTTGTTTCTGCCAGCGTTGATGTTTGTGGAAAAGGATATGTATTTATTCAGGTTAAAGGTTACATTTAGCCGGCCTGTGTATTTTTTCAAGCCAGAATTTTGAATAGTACCTTTTTGGTCATAAAAGCCTCCTGAAAAATAGTAATTCACTTTTTCATTGGAGCCACTGATACTCAAGTTATGGTTGTCAATGCTGCCATCTCTTAATACATAGCCTAACCAGTCCGTTCCCCTTCCCGCCTCGCTGATTTGCTGTTCCGTATAAGGCGGCTGTGTCGCATTATTATATTCAGTTAAATCAACTGGGTTAGGCCCAAATGGCCCCATTTTTTTATCAATAAGGAATTTGTCAAGGGTAAATTGATTATAGTAAGTCATGTATTCACTTGCAGTCAATGTTTCAAAGTAATCCATGTTTTTTACCCAGGAACGGCTGCCCTGATAACTTACATTCGTCCGGTTCCCCTTTCCTTTCTTTGTAGTAATAATCATCACCCCATTGGCCGCATTTACCCCATAGATGGAGGCACTTGCATCTTTCAGGAACTCAATTGATTCAATATCATTGGGGTTTATTCCGGCAAATCCGCCTCGGTTCACACCAGCGTCCATGGTGCGGTTTCCACTGCCCGGCTCTAATCCAGAATAAGGCATTATGACACCGTCAACGACCACCAGAGGGTTCCCTCTTCCACGGATGGATACATTTACCGCCCCACCGGGTTCGGCACTGCTCTGAACGGCAGTCATACCCGCTGCTCGTCCAGCAAGCAGCTGTGTAACGGAGCTGTTAGCCGCTTGGGGAATGTCCTTTGGATTGACTTTTGCGATGGAGGTGGTAAGATTTTGTCTCGTGGTAGTCCCATAACCAATAACCACTACCTCATCAAGAGCTTTGGTATCAGGCACTAGGATTATGTCAATAGTAGTGCGGTTGCTTACTGGAACTTCCTGCGTTTGATATCCTATATATGATACCACTAAAGTTCCTGTTCCAGCTCCTAGAGGAAGTGAGAAGCTGCCGTCTCCTCCCGTAGAAGTAGCAGTGGATGTGCCTTTCAATAGGATTGTCACCCCAGGCAGACTTTCTCCCCCTTGATTGGTTACCGTACCCCGAACAGTAATTTGCTGTGCGGAGGCACCAATAAGTGCCATAATGACAAAGATACCTGTTAGCAAGTACCTCACTTTTTTAAATAGAAATTGTTCCATAGGTATATTGAGGTAAAAAGATTAAACTCTATATCAAGAAAGTTTCAATTGAACTCCTCTCTTTCAATGTAAGTAACCAGTCAACTTTGTTCTTAAGGATCGCAAAGGGGAGATTTATAAGTTTTCAAAAACCAACATCAATAACCCACCTGCTTTAACTTATTCGAAAATTTTCCTGCTTTTTATTCTTCAAATGTAATTGATAGGGATTCTGGCAAGAATAGACAAAAAGAGGGAAGACATGGATTATCTTACGGAACACTTCAAACCTTAAGGCTTTTCCATATCTCCCCAAGGATTCTGTCAGAAAAAGGACAAACTTCACCTAAATGAATTGTCAAATTCACCCTAATGATTTATTAGGAGGGCTTCAAGAATGAGGTATACAATTTTGTGGCACCTGTAAAGTGCTCCTAGCCTTTAGAAAGTCTCGCCAAATGAATCCATTTATAATATGGACTCATTTCCGACTTTGTGCTAGGTTTGGAACAGAAACTAGAGACTAACCAAAATGGACTACAACTAATGTAGAGGCTATTAAGATTCGATAATCCTATTAGGTACTTCTATAAGCTATATTTTATAAGCGAGACTCCAGATAGCAACGTATGGATTATAGGGCATGATCCTTTGAATTTTGCCGACTTTATTTCTCCACTTAGACAATTGAGGGAAGTGCAGGATGGATGGAACCGCAAAGGAGTAATTTCAAAAAAAGGATTCAAGGAGAAAGCATTTTACATCCTAAGAGATTATTACAAAAGGGGGTAGAAATTACAACGGCAACTCATCGTTTTGGGAAACCGGTGACCTGTGGGGAGACAATGATTTCCCCAGCAAAGAGAGACAAAGGAAAATCCCTATCCATTGAAGGGGCACGATAACCGGAAAGCAGGCTACCTCCCTCGCCCTATCCACGACATTAGGTAACAAAAAGATAATGTTATAATTTTAATTTAATAGATTATATTTATCTGAATTCACCCAGAACTTCCCCAAGCTTGTTCCTGATGGAGGCGACCCAATAGAAAAGAGGCATGAACGCTCTACATCCGATTATCCTAGGTTCCCCTTAGGGCACAAGGAACTGGAATCGGATCACCCGTCTCGCGTGATCGATATCGACGGCCCGCGGATTACTCTTTATTAAGGAGGAGGATCCCGTGAATGAACATACTCCTGAATATAGGCATGTGACGGATAACATTGATCTGGTATATAAAAAGAACAGCTCTTCCCATCCCATGGTTCTGCATCCAAATCCCAGCAAAATCGCCCCCGGCCTTGGGGAGCAAAAGGATTCGCCTTTTGGTATAAACGATTTGGGACCGTTATCCGGCAATGGCAAAGTTGTGAAAGCCCGGGGAAAGCGCAAGAACGAACTGCCGGCAGGGGTATCGCCCATTGGTCTTCAGGCGCTTGCCCTTGTCCTGGCATCGGAATAAATCGGTGGTTAGTCAGTCAAATGGGGTTTTACGAGAGTGCTTAAAGAATAATCAAATCTTAGGTATATTTTAAAGGTGTATCGGTTATGCAAAGAAATAGTCAGGCTTTCGTCGATACTTTCCATGTTGCCGACAGGCAAAAGGTATTCTATAGAACTTGGAAGGCCCCCGGCAGACCCAAGGCGGTGATGGTGATAGTGCACGGGTTCAACTCCCACAGCGGGTATTACCAGTGGGCGGCGGAACGGTTAACCTCGGATGGGTTCGAGACCTATGCCCTTGACCTGCGGGGCCGGGGAAACTCTGACGGGGAACGGTTCTACATCGCCGATAACAACGAGATTGTCTCAGACATCCACCGGTTGGTATCCATGGTAAGGGAAGCCCATCCCCACCTGCCCATTTTCCTATTTGGCCACAGCGCGGGGGGCGTGTTGTCCACCTTGTTCGTGTTGGAGCATCAGGAAAGCATCGATGGCTTTATCTGCGCGAGCTTCGCCTACCAGGTCCCGGCCCCGGATTTCGCGATTGCCGTCCTGAAGGGGTTAAGCCACATCGCCCCGCACGCCCATGTGCTTAAATTGAAGAACGAGGACTTCTCCCGTGACCAGGAAGTGGTCGCCGCTATGAACCGTGATCCCCTGATTGCCCACGAAATACAACCCACTAAGACCGTCCAGCAATTGGCCCTTGCGGATGAACGGTTAAAAAATGAGTTCCCCAACATCGGATTGCCGGTGCTCATCCTACACGGCACCATGGACAAAGTCACCAAGCCAGGCGGCAGCCAGGAATTCTATGACCGGGTGAGCTCGGCTGACAAGACCCTTAAGCTTTACGAGGGGCATTACCATGATCTGCTCAATGACTTCGGCAGGGAGGAAGTGATGGGCGATATCCTGAAATGGCTAAATGAAAGGGTGTCCTCCTGAATCCTGGGCTAAAGGGGTGATTGCGGTTGCAGGGCCGTCAGGTGTCCTGGAGGGGCTGTGCCTGTAGGCGGCACACAGTTCTCCCGAAGGTCCTTAAGCTACCCTCCCCCGGCCTGTTCTGGTAAGCCCGGGACCAGCCCCGATAGCCGTGCCTGTACCTGCCAGGCAATGCCCGGCCGCTGGTTTTTACTCCGGATCGGCCCTGATGACGAAGGCCTTCAGCTCGGCCATCTTTCCGTCCCGGAACCGCCAGACATCGCAGTAGGAGTAATCGGCCTCCTTGCCGTCCCCGTCCCTCAGCCGGATGGTGCCGAGGGCCGTCACGAAATCTCCCCCTTCTATCAGGGTCTCCACCATAAACCTGGGTGGTTCCTGGTAAGCGGTTGCCATCCATTCCCGGACAGCCTCCTTCCCCCGCAGGGTTTTCTAGCCCACGAAGGTCCATTCCGTGTCATCGGTACAGTAAGCCAGGAAACCCTCATGGTCCCCCAAGTAGATAGCTGCGTTCGCCTTCTCCAGTATTACCTTGTTGTTCTCCATCATCTGGACTTTTCTTGTTTCAGGTTCGAGTGCGTCTACTATTGGCAAAGGAGGTCCTGTCTATCCGGGGCATTGCCATTGCCTTTCGGAGCACTGCTGATGCCCCTGTTCAGCCCATCTGGATAAACCGCTCCGATTCCTCTGGCAGTTGGGCTTAAAAGCGGGCCGATGGTACCGGCGATAGGTTCTGTTAACCCCATGGACTTTTTCCTCACACCCCCACTCTGCTGCCCCGGATGCTTCCCCGGCATTGCCACTCCTGGCAAAATCTTCAATAGAATGCCTGGCTAGGGGAAAGCAAGGAACGACACCTGCAGTTCGCCCAGCTTTTTATACCCCAAGGCATTCATGTGGATCGCGTCGCTGTAATACAGTTGCTTGTTGTAGACATTATAGCCGCCCAGGGAAAACTGATCGAGAACGGGAATCCCGTGCAGTGAGCAGATCTTCTTCTGCATCTCGACATACCTGCCCATCCCCTGCTCGTGAAACGGATCATACCCACCCCGGCCATTGAAGGCTTTACTGGAGGTGAAGAAGTAGATGATCGCCCGGGGATTCTTCTCATAGATCCTTTTGATGCAGTAGTTGATCCCTCCTGCCTGGGTGGTCAATTTGCTCTGGTCGTAGCCATCGAACTCCGTGTAGTCGGTGTAGGACCCGATGTCCCTATGGTTGGTGTAGTCGTTGGTGGAAGCCCAGAGGATGTAGATGTCAAACACCCCGGCTTCATCCACCTGCTTCTGAACGGATTTTCCCTGCAGGGAGGAAAAGCCTGCGCCAGGCACCCCGTAATTGGTGATTCTCATCCCCAGGGATTTTCTCCACATGCTTTTGGCGCTGTCACTTTCCGGAATCACGGAAACGGAGCCCCCGAAGACCGCCACGGATTTCCCGTAATTCAAGGATTGCGCAATAGGTAGCTTCTCACGCCTGTTTTGTGAAAGGACATTGGTTGAAACCAGAAGGAATAAAACGACCAGGTACTTCATGCTTTCTCTCATGGTGGTAGGTGCAATGGTTTGCCTGCTCAATATTAAGCAGCCCAGCAGCTGTATCAAATGAAATCCTTTATTTTCGAATAGGGCGGTCAGGAGACAGGAGACAAGCAGCAAACAGGGTATCTGAAGCAGGGATTATTTTTTAAGCGGAGTGCTTGTCTTCCGTGAATGTAGGTTAGTGCTGTTTATCTCGGACGTGTTTCTCACAAATGCCGTCCCTTCCATCTGTAAAGAAGCGGGCAGACTTCCCGTCCTGGCAGGTAGATAGTGAACAGGCTATCCCTGCATTGTGTTTGATTTCGATAAGCTTCTGTTTGATTCGTGGTAACCCGGCCCTGCCTTGGTACCCTACCTTTGTTCCAACAAACAGCACCACTAATCACCTGGTGTTAAACAAGGAAACAATAAACTAAAAATCAAAAAAGAACTATGAACACGTCTGAAAACATCCAAGCGCTAGGACAGCAAGCATTCAAAAACCACCTTAAGTATCTTTCCTCCGGCCGTATAGAGGAATGGGTGGATCTTTTTACAGAGGATGGGGTACTGGAGTTCCCGTATGCTCCCGAGGGTACAGGTTTCCCGTCGAATGTCATTGGCAAAAAGGCACTATTCGATTACATGAAAAATTTCCCGGAACACTTTAAGGTAGAATTCGAGAACCTTCATTTTCACGCTACCGCAGAGCCTACCCTTGTGATCGCGGAGTTTACAAGCAACGGACAGGCTATCTCCACGGGCAAGCCCTACCTTCAAAAATACATTTCCGTGGTGACCACCACCCCAGAGGGCAAAATTGCCAGATACGTGGATTTCTGGAATCCGCTTACTGCTTTTGAAGCCCTGAATGCACCCCTTGACAAGTTTCTAACGGCGACAGCCGAATAACCCTTAAGCAGAAGAAGCCAGCATCTGCCACCGGTGCCGGCTTCTTCTAATCCTACTGCCCTGTAGGAGTCGTTGCACATTTTCCTTTAACTTTATGGCATCTACTTTTAACTATCTGAGGTATTACTTCAATCTCATGGTGACGAAGCTGCAAACCCTGGAGGAATTTTATGCCGAAAGATCTTTGCCGAAACCGGCTGGTTTGGATCGGGGAATAGGGCATTTGAATGTTTTCAGGATAGAGGAACAGAATGCCAGCAACTCCTTACCCGTTGCATTTAACCGGAAAGACTATTTCAAGGTATGCCTGACAAAAGGGAGAAGCAGGATCCATTACGCTGACAGAAGCTTTGAGATAAAGGAATATGCCTTGCTTTTCGCCAATCCCCTTATCCCCTATAACTGGGAACCGCTAGATCCAGAACAGAAGGGTTTCAGCTGTATTTTCTCAGAGGGGTTTTTCACTAATTACGGCAGGCTGAAGGAGTATCCGGTTTTCAAACCAGGAGGGTTCCCTGTCTATGACCTTGATTCCACCGAAGTCAGCGCCATCTCCTCCATCTTCAGGCAAATGATTGAGGAGCTGGATTCTGATTTTGAATTCAAGGACGATGTGCTCAGGAACCTTGTCTTCCAGCTTATTCATAGCACCCTCAAAATGCGGCCGAGCGAGTCTATTATCCAGGAAAAGCAAAATGCCTCCTCCAGGATTGCGTCTCTCTTCATTGAGCTGCTGGAAAAACAATTTCCTATAGAGGAAAATGACGACCAGGTCCGGCTCCGTTCTGCTTCCGACTTTGCCGATCAGTTGGCCGTTCACGTCAATCACTTAAACAGATCGGTAAAAGAGGTAATGCAGAGAACTACCTCTGAACTGATTATGCAGCGCCTCTTCCAGGAGGCTAAGATCTTACTGAAACATAGTGCCTGGAATATCTCTCAGATAGCCTATACCCTTGGCTTCGAGAGTCCTACCCACTTCAATACTTTCTTCAAGAAGCACGCAAAGCTTACCCCCTCTCAGTTTAGGGGGATTTGACACCTTACCCTCGGTGTCTCCACCCGGGCTCAGAGTCACTTCCAACAGGTGGGTACTCCTCTATAATGAGGTACCACCGAAAATCCAGTCTACTGTTAAGGCATACTGGTAGTCATTGATTAGATCTACCTGAGCTGATACAGGCCCGAAACGTGGGTCCATGGCCTACTGGGGGGTACCGCCTACCTTCTAGGGTGGGAAACCTGTGCCACCGGGCATTAGGTTCTTTTTCTTTCTCCAGTAAACCTCCTACAGAACCCATGCGGTGATTTACCTCAATCGCCAATGCGGTTCAGGTAGTAGGTGATTATAGTAATGGCGTACTCATCCTTGCTCCCCACCAGGTTGCTGTCATCAAAGCACACAATGTACTGGTCGTCTAGAAAAGTAGACACGTTGAACCGCTCCAGCAGGTACTGCAGTTCTATCATTTCGGCTACCTTAGAGGTGAATACCTCGTCGTCATGCCTTTCCCAGATATCATCCATACAAAATAAGGTAATCGATTGAAATGTAACTGCATTAACTAATGCGCTCAGGCAAACTCCTTGGTCAGGAGCACTTCTATCAGGTGTCTTTTCCTTGTTCTAAAATGCATAGGACCGCAAATACCATCAAAAGAAAGGCAACCATACAGATCATGATAAACATGCTGCCGTGATAAGGTCTCTCTGTAAGCGCCAGTAAAGCCATTGCCCCCAGCACAACCATGGTAATTAAAATAAGTAAGGCAATCAGTACCCTCTTTTCTTTGACGGGTAGCATTCAGGTGACGTAAATGGGATGGAAAAGCAATCAGGCAGGAGCCCAACCTGATGGATCCACTGTTCAGGACTAAAAGGTGCCATGGCATACTCCTTTAGTCCTGAACAGTGGATGCTGGGAATGGCAGAAAGACAAACAATCCTGCTCAGCTTTTTCTTAGCGACGGAATAAATACTAAACCAAGAAACGAGCAGTGACACAAGCCATAACTTGCTCAAAGGACCACACCTTCGCGCACGTTCTCTACTTTGGCTCTTTCTTGCTTAAGTTCTGGGGTTGCTGCTGGTTTCTTTTTAGCTACGCACATTAGGGTAAGGGCGCTGCCTTTGGCATTAGGGTTTCTGCCGGAGAGAAGGTTCCCCAGCCGGTACTTGAACTCGGCTTTGCCTGTCTGCCCTTTGAACACCTCTGAGCCCAGCACGTGGTTATGGGGGTAAACCTGCACGTCAAAGCCCAACGGTTTAAGAGCGTCCATGAAGAACTCCTGGGTAACGCCGTGCCCTGGTTGGTGGTGGATCTCTGAAGCCAGGGCCCAGGCCTGTTGGTCATCAGACTTATGGAAACTGTGCTTCATCATTTTGTAAATCACCAGACGGGCATTCCAGAGCAGTTTGGCCAGGCCTTTGTAATCCCAGCAACTTAACTGAGGGTCATGGTCGGTTACCAGCAAACCGCCGGGTTTCACCAGGCGGGCGGCTTCTATTAGAATGGCTTCCATGTCCTCGCAGTGGTGGAGGGTGGCGTTCAGGGTCACCACATCGGCAAAGCCAGAGACAAAGGGCAGATCGGTGGCATCGGCCAGCACGGTAATATACCCCTGCTTTTTAGCAAACCTAAGTGAGCCTGGGGCAATGTCTACCCCAATCAGGAGAGCAGGTTCCCCGCCCAGGGTTGCAAAGATATTTCCGGGGCCACACCCTATGTCTACCACTATCTTGCCCGTCCAATCCCCGATGGCGGTCTGCCAGCGGTCCCGGAACTCTTCGCTCCGGTGACAGTAAGTCAGGTATTCCTCTGCCCACTCGGGATGTCCGAAGTAATAGGCATTGGCTAACAGCCCTTCGCTTTGATCTTCAACAGGATACTCCAGGTAATCAACAGAGTCTTTGGGTATTCTGCCGGGTAAAAGGTAGGGAGCTATCAGCACGCTCATTTCCTGTGTTTTCATTTTATTACTGTTTACTTTGTTGGTGAAGAGAAAGGATAGATGAACTGATTTGAAGGGGGGAGTTGGGAAAAATCAGAGACGTGTAACCGTGGAGCTTTTGTGAAAATACAAACTATATTGTTTTAATCCAAATAAAATATAATTAAATAAAACTATTATATGACTATTCCATTCATGTACTTGCTTTGGTTAAAAACCCGACTTTCTCATTTCTTTTAATATGTCTTGATTTATCTGGCAGAGCTTAGCTGATTTTTAATGGAAGCAGGAGGTGGTTTAAGTGAAAAATAGCGAAAACAGTAAAAAAATGACTTCTCCTGCCCCGGCACTGAATAATGTATATGTGGAAGATTTTCTGTATTTTAGGATACATCTTAGTATGCGGGGTACGCATGCGGTGCGTTTCTGATTGTCAGTTGCTTTTAACTCATTAAAAGAATGGCCCGAGGAGTAAAGCTTATCGAATGTATTGTTCTGATTCTGCTGTTCTTTTCGGTTTCCGGCGCGAAATCACAGAACAAGCAGAACCACAGTTTTCCTTTTGTCCAGAACTACACCAAACTCCTCTACCAGGCCGGAAACCAGAACTGGTCTGTGACGCAGGCCAAAGACCGGGTCATGTACTTCGGGAACTCTGAAGGGCTGCTTTCCTACGATGGACAATACTGGCAATTACACCGGATGCCCAATAAAGTCATTGTGCGGGCAGTGGCCGCAGACTACCAGGGCCGCGTGTATGCCGGAGGTTTTGGGGAGTTTGGGTACTGGCAGAACAACAACAAGGGGCAGTTTGTGTACCAATCGCTCACCCATCTTATTCCCAAGCAGGAAGCCATCAAGGAAGAAATCTGGAAGATTTATGTAGAGCCCAACAGAGTGCTTTTTCAGTCTTTCTCGGCCATCTACGTGTATGAGCAAGGCAAAATCCACGTGGTGAAGGGGCAGAACACCCTGCTGTTTCTGCTAAAGGCCCAGAACCGGTACTTTGTGGAAGTTATCTCCAAAGGACTTTACGAACTCAAAAACGACAGCCTGGTACACGTGCCCGGCACCAGTTCATTGGCGGGCATTCTTTCCGTTCTTCCTCTTGAGGCAAACAAATACATCATCGGGACCGCCAAAAACGGTTTGTTCCTGTACGATGGGGCTACCGTAGTTCCGTGGGTTAACCAGGCCACGGACTTTCTGAAAGCAAATCAACTGAACAACGGCGCTCTGCTGCAAAACAAGTACCTGGTGTTTGGCACCATTCTCAATGGCCTGGTGGTACTAGACAAACAGGGCAACATGGTACACCAGGTAAGCAAAACCAGCGGTCTCCAGAACAACACGGTGCTGAGCCTGTACGCCGACCAGGACCAGAACCTGTGGGCGGGCCTGGATAACGGCATTGACCGGCTGGAGGTTAACTCCCCTTTCTACTTCTATTTTGACAAAACCGGCAAATTCGGGACGGTATATTCCAGCATTATCCATGACGGCAGAATTTACCTGGGCACCAACCAAGGGCTTTTCTACAGCACCTGGTCTGCCAGCAGCATGCAGCCGTACCAGACTTTTGACTTCAAGATCATTGAAGGTTCTCAAGGGCAGGTCTGGGAACTGGCTTTGCTGGATGGGCAACTGCTTTGCGGGCATAACGAAGGCACCTTTAGGGTAAACGGGGACAAAATCACTAAAATCTCAGATTTCAAGGGCGGGTGGACCATCAAACGGCTTGCCTCGCACCCAGATTTGCTCATCCAGGGCACCTACAACGGTTTGGTCTTCTATAAGAAAAACCAGCAGGGAAACTGGGAGTTCTCCCACCAGCTACAAGGCTTTGGAGAGCCATCAAGGTATGTGGAGCAGGATAACTCCGGCGATATTTGGGTGAGCCACGCCTATAAAGGGCTGTATCGGTTGTCGCTTACCAATGACCTGACCAACGTGCGGCTTTCCAGGTACTATGAGAAAGACCGCGGCCTGCCCAAAGACCACCAAGTGAATGTGTTCAGGATGGACAGCCGGATTGTGTTCTCCTCCAACGCGGGGTTCTTTGTCTATGACCAGATCAGTGACAGGTTCTCCCGCTACTCTGAGCTGAACGAGAAACTGAGCTCCTTTGCCACAGCAAACCGCATCATCAAAGCGGCCGGCAACCAATATTGGTTTATCAACCATGGCAAAGTGGCCCTGGTTAGCCTGGCAGAACCCGGCACACTTAAGATTTGCTCCGCCCCTTTCAGTATGCTCAACGGGCGCATGGTGCAGTATTATGAGAACATCAGCCGCATTAGTAACTCCATTTACCTCATCAGTATTGACGATGGGTTTGTGGTGTACAACACGGCCGTGCGTTCCCCCAAAAGAAAGGCCTTGCCCCCGGTGTTGATCAGGCAAGTACAGAGCAGCCTGGAGGACTCGGTAATTTCTATAGGGCACAGCGCCCGAGACGTAAAAGTGCCTTACAGCCACAACAACATCAGTATAGCCTTCTCACTGCCGTTCTACAGCCAGACCAAGCCACAGTTCCAGTATTTCCTGGAAGGTTACTCACAACGGTGGTCAGATTGGAGCAGCGCCACACAAAAAGAGTTTCTAAACCTGGAGCAGGGAGAGTATAGGCTCCTGGTGCGGGCCAGAATTGACAATGAGGCGGCCTCTCCGGTCACAGAATTCCGGTTTACCGTGGCACCGCCCTGGTATGCCACGTTTGGGGCTTATGTTGCTTACGCAGTCCTGGCCTGCTTGCTGTTGCTGCTGTTCCGGCATCTTTATCTTTTAAAGCTGCAGAAAGACAAAGAACGCATCCGGCTGAAGCTGGAAAAAGAAAAAGAAGAGATTCTGCGGCAAGAGGCCATCATTAATGAACAGAAGCTGATCAAACTCAGGAACGAGCAATTGCAGTCTGAACTGGCGGCCAAAAGTCGGGAACTGGCTAATTCTGCCCTCAACATTGTCTCCAAAAACGAGCTCTTACATAATATAAGGGAGGAGATTTTGCTGTTGAAAGACCAAAGCGGAAAGAAACTGGGCGACGACCAACTGAAAAAGATCCAGAGGGTTATCAATGATAGCATGACCGATGACTATGACTGGAACCTGTTTGAAACCAGTTTTAACGAGGCCCACGAGAACTACTTCAAGAAACTCAAAATCAAGCACGCTGATCTCACCCCCAATGACCTGAAACTCTGCGCCTACCTGCGCATGAACATGAACAGCAAAGAAATTGCCTCTCTGCTCAACATTACTTTGCGTGGCGTAGAAATACGCCGGTACCGGCTGCGCAAGAAACTGAACCTGGATCATGAGCGCAACTTGGTAGAATTCCTCATGGAAGTATAAGGTCTCACACACTCCTCTCCTAAGCCCGTGTTTCAAGGCTACTTTTCACAAAACAGCCTTGAAACACGGGCTTTTTCTTCTGTTAAAACCCGGGCTTAGATCCTGGTGACTCTTCTTCTGGTTAACACCTCATTCTCTAAGCTTGCACTTGGCGACTGCCTACCAACTGCAAGGAGACAGTAAGTCACTTCTGTTTACTGTCTCAAAATGAAAAAACTGGCCTAAAACAGAAAAATCACCCCTTCCCTGCTTTAAAGACCATCTCTTCTTTGACTCTTTGAGGCACCCCACCTGTATTTGTGACCTCTACAGATGGTACACCACACCTCTCATCTGCCCTGAAGGGAATTCCCTTTTGATTGAGAATTTGCCAAAAACTCCCAACTTTTCACCGAAGAAGAGAAGATACACTCGCATCATCAGGTATTTACCACCTCTCTTTGGGATATTTTCTCAGCACAACAGGCAAGAAACAGATCCATATACCGCCAAAACACTACATCATTACCTCTCATACCCCCTACTCAGCAGGTTTGCTTTCAAAAAGCGGCTTTTGCAAAACCCTCCTAAATTGACCAATTTTCAACAAAACACGTCTTTTTCTTCCTATAATTTACAAATCCTCAAAATGATGTAGTGTTGTTGAGGCACTTTTTTAGAATTTGGCAAAAAGTCTCTTGACTTTTAGGCGTATTCAGTAGAGTGTGTACCCTTAGACCAAAACTCCTATGCAACAACGCCTACTCCTATCCATTTTCTTCCTGTTAACACTTCAACTAGCCTACGGCCAGGGAAACATTACCATTACCGGTAGGATTTCCGATGCCGGCAATGGCGATCCCCTGGTGGGCGCAAGTGTGCAGGTAAGAGGCACCACGCTGGGTGCCCAATCTGACCCCAATGGCAATTACACTATTGCCAACGTGCCTTCAGATGCTACGCTGGTTGTAAGCTACATTGGCTATGTAGACCAGACCTTAGCCGTGAATGGCAGAACTTCTATTAACATTCAATTACAGCCTTCCTCCACCGAGCTGGAACAAGTGGTGGTGGTAGGGTATGGCACGCAACAGAAACGCGACGTGACCGGCTCCATTTCATCGGTGAAAAGCGTAGAATTTGAGCGCCAATCGTCGCAGAACCCGGTCAGCTCCATTCAAGGGAAAGTGGCCGGGGTGCAGGTAACCAACTCCGGGGCACCGGGTGCCTCTCCGCAAATCAGGGTGAGGGGTGTGGGCTCCGCCCAGGGCGGGGTAGAGCCGCTGTATGTGGTAGATGGGACCTTCGTGTCTGACCTGAGTTTCCTGAACCCGGCCGATATTGAATCCATGGAAATCCTGAAAGATGCCTCCAGTGCCTCTATCTACGGCATCAGGGCGGCCAACGGGGTAGTGATTGTGACTACCAAACGTGGGAAAGCCGGCCAGGCCAGAATCAACTACAATGGGTTTGTGGGCGTGCAGCGGGTGACCAATAAACTGGAAATGACCGATGCCACCGAGTACACCCAGTTGTACAATGAGAAAAACGCTCCTAACACCCTAACTCCCAACCTACCCAGCACCGACTGGTACGATCAGATTCTGCGCACGGCCATGATCAACAACCATCAGGTATCAGCGTCTGGCGGTACTGAGAAAATGACCTATAGCGTAAGTGCTGGATATTTAAACCAGGAAGGGGTTGTGGAAGGTCACAAATACGAACGGATCACCGCCCGCGCTCAGCAAGATGTGAATCTGTCCAGCAGGATAAAAGTAGGGTATAGCGGTATCTTCTACGGCTATCGGTCAAGAGACATACCCGGCGACATTTTCTACCAGGCCTTTGTGGTACCACCGGTATTACCGGTCAGAAAGGCCAACGGCAACTACGGAGATCCGGCAGACTTCCCCATCGGGAACTTTGCGAACCCACAGGCCTCGCTGGACTGGTATAACCAGCGTTCTAACGGGCAGCGCTTAACCGGCAACGTATTTGGGGAATGGAACTTCCTGAATGCCTTCACCTTCCGGACCAGCCTGGGACTTGATTACGCCATCAACGAATACCGGAACTTTCAGTCTGAAGACTCCTTAACCACCATCCAGAAGGCCCAAATTAGTACGTTGACCAGGAGCAGAAGCAAAGCCAATAGCTGGCTCTGGGAAAATACCCTTACGTTCCAGAAGACGTTTGGAGACCATGAACTCACCGTTCTAGCGGGAACTTCCTCGCAGGAGGCCTTCAACGAAACCTTAGGCGGCTCTGTAAATGGGGTAACTTATGAAACAGAAGCCAATCTATACCTGGGCAACGGGGACCAAACCACCCTTAGAGCATTCAATAGCGCAGGCAGAGAGAAATTCTTGTCTTATTTTGGACGGATCAACTATTCACTCCTGGGAAGATACCTCTTAACGGCCACCCTCCGCTACGATGGCTCCTCTAAGTACCCAGAAAGTGACCGCTATGACTATTTCCCATCTGTAGGCTTAGGCTGGGTATTGTCAGAAGAAGCTTTCATGCAGAACCAAAACATCGTTGACTTCCTGAAACTGCGGGCTAGCTGGGGCAAACTGGGCAACAACAACGTACCAGCAAACATCACTTCTACCCCCGTTTCCAATCTACCTAGGTACATCGCTATCTTTAACGGCATACCTTACTCCGGAGCCAACGTTACCTACGTTCCACCACCCTTCTTGCTTTGGGAGGTAGTGAAAGAGACAGACATTGGGGTAGAATTTGCTTTCCTGAACAACCGGTTAACCTTTGAAGCAGACTGGTACAACAAGGATACAGAAAATGGCGTGTTCACAATTCCCTTGATTGGCACTTCCGGCGCTGAGAACAGTTCTATCACCGGCAATTACGCTTCTTTCCGCAACCGGGGAATTGAACTTGCCCTCCGCTGGAACACCACAGTTGGCAATGATTTCTCGTACAGCGTAGGTGTCAACTTCTCCAAAAACAAAAACGAAGTAACAGGCCTAGCTACGGGAAACACTTCCCTGGCGGCTGGTCCATTGGGATTGGGCGGGTACTTTGCCACCATTTCCAGGGTAGGTCTTCCCATCGGCTCTTTCTATGGATACATTGTGGACGGCATCTTCCAGACCGATGTAGAAGCTGACGAGTCTGCCCAGCCTGATGCATCCGCCGGTGATTTCCGGTACCGGGACCTGAACGGAGACAACACCATTGATGAACGAGACAAAGCAGTGCTGGGCAATCCTAATCCGGGCATTCTGTACGGCATCAACACCAGTTTCACGTATAAAAACATAGACCTGCAGCTGGATATCCAAGGAGTGGCAGATGTTGACATCTATAACGGGAACCGGAACATCCGTTTCGGAAACGAGAACTACGACCAGGACTTCTATGACAATCGTTGGAGAGGGCCCGGCACGTCCAACACCTATCCCTCTGCTGACCTGACTGGCTCTAACCTGGACCCCAACAGCTTCTATGTAGAAAGCGGAGACTATATCCGTATCCGGAACCTGCAACTGGGCTACACTTTTCCTACTACCACAATCAGCCGGTGGAAAATGCAAGGGCTTAGAATCTTCCTGAATGCGCAGAATCCGCTTACCATTTTTGATTACAACGGCTTTTCGCCGGAAGTGGGCGGCCCTTCACCTGTTAGTTACGGTATTGACCGCAACGTCTACCCACTCTCAGCTACTTACAACTTAGGTGTGAATGTTACCTTCTAACCAGACAAAGACCATGGAAAACAGACTATATCATAAGAAGCGTAGGTCCTGGCTGCTGGCAGGAACCCTCTCACTCGGCCTCTTTTACTCCTGCAGCGACTCCTTCCTGGACGTTCCGCCAGAAGGCC
This sequence comes from Sabulibacter ruber, assembly GCF_017355955.1. Taxonomy (GTDB): domain Bacteria; phylum Bacteroidota; class Bacteroidia; order Cytophagales; family Hymenobacteraceae; genus Nibribacter; species Nibribacter ruber_A. The sequence goes on from NZ_JAFFID010000008.1 coordinate 32,261, forward strand.
AGGCAGTGGAAACGCAATTTTTCCAAACCCAGGCCCACGCCTTACAAGCCGTGAACTCTATCTATGGTAACCTGAGGGAGTGGAATAACATTGCGTTTGCGCACCTGGCGCTTACCACCGTTTCCTCAGACGATGCCGACAAGGGCAGCGTACCCGGCGATGCTGGCTTCATGAACCTGTATGACCAATTCACCGTCACCCCCACCGAAGGGCAGTTAAACGGCTACTGGGTAGGGCAATACCAAGGCATCAACCTGACCAACCGGGTACTGGACAACGTGCCGGGCATCACCATGGACGAAGCATTGAAAACCCGTCTGCTGGCCGAAGCCAAGTTTCTGCGGGCTTACCACTACTTCAACCTGGTGCGGGCCTTTGGCGGGGTGCCTATCATTAGCAGCGTACCAGAAACCCCCGAGGAACTGAACCCAGTCCGCAATTCCCGCGAGGAGGTATATGCCTTCATTGAACAGGACCTTACCGAGGCGGCCGCTGTATTGCCAACCGCCTACACAGCCTCAGATGTTGGGCGGGCTACCAAAGGCGCCGCGCTAGGCATGTTGGCCAAGGTGAAACTCTACCAAAGCGAGTGGCAGGATGTGCTTTCCCTTACTGAGCAGGTCATGGGCCTGGGCTACAGCTTAACGCCTGATTTTTACCAGATTTTCCGGATTTCGGGCGAAAATAACAGCGAGTCCATTTTCGAGATCCAGGCCCAGACCATACCCGGTAACTGTGACGCCTCCAACAGCCAGTGGGCCGAGGTACAAGCCGTGCGGGAACAGTTTGGTTGGGGGTTCTTCACTCCCACCGAGGACCTGGTCAACGCCTTTGAACCCGGTGACGAACGGAAAGAAGCTACCATTCTGTTCCGCGGCGAAACCACTCCGGAAGGGGATATTATCAACCCCAACGCCCCCAACCCCCGCTATAACCAAAAGGCTTACGTGCCTTCCAGCGTAACCCAGGTGTGCGGGTACGGCAAAGACCAGAACATCCGTATTCTGCGTTACGCCGAAGTCCTGCTCATGCACGCCGAAGCTGCCAACGAGTTAGGCCAAACCGGCAAAGTGGAAAGCTCTTTGAACATGGTGCGGGAGAGAGCAGGTTTAGACCCAATCTCTTACACCACCAAAGAAGACATGCGCCTGAAAATCTGGCACGAGCGCCGGGTAGAACTGGCCCTGGAAAACGGCGAGCGGTTCTATGACCTGGTACGCCAAGGCCGCGCCGAACAGGTGCTGAGAGCCCACGGCAAGAACTTTACCGCCGGTAAAAACGAGGTCTTCCCTATTCCGCTCAACCAGATCACCCTCAGCGGCGGAAGACTGGAGCAAAACCCCGGATATTAAGTATTTGGATTAGGCAAAGGGCCGGGGCAGAGAGCCCCGGTCTTTTCTTTCTGCTTCCAGGTGTTTTGAGCTTTGTTTTATAGAAACGGCTTAAAAGCAAAGCTGCCTCTACTAACTGACCAGCAGATCCACCAGAAATCTATGCCACGCCCCCAATGACAAAACTGACCGTTTACTTCTTCTGTGCTTTGCTGAGTTGGCTTGCTTTCGCCTGTGACTTAAACGTTACTGTAAAAGATGACAACCCGGTGCTCCCGCCGGAGAACCCCACAGATGTAGGCCCTGATCGGGAGTTGCTGGACCGTGTGCAGCGGGAAACCTTCAACTACTTCTGGGAGTATGCGCATCCAACCTCAGGCATGGCACGCGAAAGAACCAACTCCGGCGAAACAGTAACCAGCGGTGGCACCGGGTTCGGCGTGCAGGCCATTATCGTGGGCGTGCACCGCAAGTTCATCACGCGGCAGGAAGCTACCGAACGCCTGTTGAAGCTTTGCAATTTCCTGGCCTCGGCAGACCGGTTTCATGGGGTTTGGCCGCATTGGCTCAATGGCAGCAACGGCAAGGTGATTCCGTTCAGCGCCAAAGACAACGGCGGCGATGTGATAGAAACCGCCTTCCTGATCAATGGGCTGCTTACCGCCAGAGCTTACTTCAACGGCTCCGATGCCAAGGAAACCGAGCTGCGCACCAAGATCACCCAACTCTGGGAAACCGTGGAATGGGACTGGTACGCCTCCCGCGGCGACAACAAACTCTACTGGCACTGGAGCCCCGATTTGGGTTGGGAAATGAACATGCCCATCCAGGGCTGGAACGAGGGTTTGATTGCCTATGTATTGGCGCTGGCCTCTCCTACCCATGCCATTTCCCCAGCAGTTTACCAGACTTCCTGGATTGGCAGCGGCTTCCGGAACAGTCAGACCCTGGAAGGCTATAAACTGGAGATTGGGCCGGGTTTCGGCGGACCGCTGTTTTTTGCCCATTATTCGTTTTTAAGCCTTGATCCGCGGCAGATGCAGGACCAGTACGTGAATTATTGGCAGCACAACGTGAAACACACGCTGGTGAACCGGGCGTACGCCGTGCACTCTGCTAACAAAGACTACGGCTATTCTGAAAGCTTGTGGGGTTTGACCGCCTCTGATGACCCGTTCGGCTACTCGGCCCACAGCCCTACCAATGACAACGGCACCGTTACGCCTACCGCGGCACTCAGTTCTTTCCCTTACACGCCTTACTACTCTATGCAGGTGCTCCGGAACCTATACGGCGGCCTTGGCTCCTTTATTATTGGCCCTTACGGACCTTACGATGCCTACCACCGGCAGCGGAACTGGGTAGGCAGAGATTACCTGGCCATCGATCAAGGACCCATTGTGGCCATGATTGAGAACTACCGCAGCGGGCTTTTATGGGGTCTTTTCACCAATCTGCCCGAAATCCAGGCCGGCTTGACCAAGGCCGGCATCACAAAACCTGTCTATGAAACCGGCTTCTACCTGGCCATCCCGGAAGTAAGAAGCGGTCAGTTTCATCTGCTGAAACACCCCGATGCCGATGCTTACCAAATAGACGTGGCGGTGAAAGAGGCAGGCCCCATGACGCTGACGGTGGAGATGCCAGACGGAACCGTCATGGAGACGCTCTGGAACAATGAAAGTAAAGCCAGCGGGCAGTACCAAATCAATTTCGGGAAAACACTTTCGCCGGGGGCTTACAAACTCAAACTTAAAACCAGCACCCTCAACAAAGAACTGGCGGTTTTCCTGCATTAACGGAAAAACGGCTTAAAAACAGAACGGCACACCACATACCAACGAACTATGAAGCAATTCTACACCATAGCACTTCTGCTGATTCTCTTCTGCGGCTGCGTGAACGCCCAGAAGAAAGGCACCGTGAAACGCCCCAAGAACCTCTCCGATGAGCAACTCATGGAGCTGGTGCAGCGGCAGACGTTTCGGTATTTCTGGGATTTCGGGCACCCGGTGAGCGGCATGGCCCGGGAACGCAGCAACGTGGCCTTTGACTACGGCGGCGAGGTAGTGACCACCGGCGGTACCGGCTTCGGAGTGATGGGCATTATTGTGGCCGCCGAGCGCAAGTGGATCACCCGCCAGCAGGCCGCCGAGCGGATGCTCAAAATTGTGAATTTCCTCTGGAAAGCCGATCAGTTCCACGGCGTGTTCCCCCACTGGCTTAACGGCGAGACGGGCAAAGTAATCCGCTTCAGTCCCAAAGATGACGGTGGCGACCTGGTGGAGACTTCTTTCCTGTTCCAGGGCCTGCTCTGCGCCCGCCAGTACTTCAACCAGGACAACCCCACCGAGAGCCAGGTGCGCAACAAAATCCTCTGGATGTGGGAAGGCATTGAATGGAACTGGCACACCCAAGGCGGACAGAACGTGCTCTACTGGCACTGGAGCCCCAACAACGGCTGGAGCATGAACCACCAACTCCGCGGCTGGAACGAGGGGCTGATCACCTACGTGTTGGCGGCTTCCTCGCCTCGGTTCAGCATCAGCCCACAGGTCTACCATCAGGGTTGGACCACCAACAATTATTTCCGCAACGACCGCGAGTTCTACGGCATCAAACTTCCGCTGGGCTTTGACTACGGCGGGCCACTGTTTTTTGCCCATTATTCTTTTTTGGGGCTTGATCCACGCGGGCTCAAAGACCAGTACGCCGATTACTGGGAGCAGAACAAGCGCCACACGCTCATCAACCGGGCCTACTGCATTGACAACCCCAAGAAGTACAAAGGCTACTCAGAGAACTCCTGGGGCCTCACCGCCAGCGACAGTTACCGGGGCTACGCCGCCCACTCGCCCACCGAGGACCTGGGCGTAATCACCCCTACCGCGGCCTTGTCGTCGTTCCCCTACACGCCCGAGTATTCCATGCAAGCGATGCGGTACTTCTATGACACCCTGGGTGATAAAACCTGGACCGAGTACGGCTTTGTGGATGCCTTCAGTGAACACCACAACTGGTACGCCAACTCGCACCTGGCCATCGACCAGGGGCCCATCATCGTCATGATTGAGAACCACCGGACCGGCCTGCTCTGGAAGCTGTTCATGAGCATCCCCGATGTGCAGAACGGCCTCCGGAAACTCGGATTTGAGAGTCCTCAGTTACCAGTAAATGCAAGCAAATGAAAACAGTCCTACACCTGGGTCTACTCCTGCTCATCGCCTTGCTAGCAATGCACCTGCCGGCCACCGCGCAGCCCAAACCGCAGCGCACCTACTGCAACCCCATGAACCTGGATTACGGCTACACGCCCATCCCTCACTTCACGGAGGCGGGCAAGCACCGCGCCACCGCCGATCCGGTCATTGTGATGTACAAAGGCGATTATTACCTGTTTTCCACAAATCAGTGGGGATACTGGTGGAGCAACAACCTCTACAACTGGAACTTCGTCTCCAAATCTTTCCTGAAGCCGCACCACAAAGTCTACGATGACCTGTGCGCCCCCGCGGTATTTGTACTGGGCGATACGCTGCTGGTCTTCGGGTCCACGCACGAGAAGAACTTCCCGCTCTGGATGAGCACCAACCCCAAGGCCAACCAGTGGAAAGAAGCCGTGGAGCCGTTCCAGGTGGGTGCCTGGGATCCCGCCTTCTTCCTGGACGATGACAACCGCCTGTACCTCTACTGGGGCAGCAGCAACGTGTATCCCATGTACGGCATCGAAATCAACCGGAAAACCTTTGAACCGATTGGCGAGAAAAAGGAGATGATCGGGCTGAACCACGAGCGGTTTGGGTGGCAGCGTTTCGGGGAGTACCTGGACAACACCTTCCTGGACCCGTTCATGGAAGGCGCCTGGATGGACAAGCACAACGGCAAGTATTACCTGCAGTACGGCGCGCCCGGCACTGAATTCAGCGGCTACGCCGATGGTGTGCAGGTAGGCGACAGTCCGTTGGGGCCGTTCAAGCCGCAGGCGCATAATCCCTTCGCGTATAAGCCCGGTGGTTTCGCGCGTGGGGCCGGGCATGGCAACTCCTTTAAAGACAAATGGGGCAACTGGTGGCACGTCTCCACGGTGGTGATCTCGGTGAAAAACAACTTTGAGCGCCGCCTGGGTGTGTGGCCCGCCGGGTTCGACAAAGACGGCGTGCTGTACTGCAACACCACCTTCGGAGATTATCCGCATTACCTGCCCAACGGCCCCGCCGACCATCTCAAGAGCCGCTTCACCGGCTGGATGCTCCTCAACTACAACAAACCCGTGACGGTTTCCTCCACGCTGGCGGCCTACGCGCCCAACTACGCCGTGGACGAGAGCATCAAAACGTACTGGAGCGCCGCCACGGGCAACAAAGGCGAGTGGATCCAGACAGATCTGGGCCAGCCCAGCACCGTGAACGCCATCCAACTCAACTACGCCGATCAAGACGTGACTTTCCTGGGCAAACAAACGAACATCTATCACCAGTACAAGTTGTACAGTTCCCTGGACGGCAAAACCTGGAAGGTGCTGGTAGACAAAAGCCAGAACAAAACCGATGTGCCGCATGATTACATTGAGCTGGACAAACCGGTGCAGGCCCGTTACCTCAAACTGGAGAACCTGCACATGCCCACCGGCAAATTCGCGATCAGCGGGTTCAGGGTGTTCGGGAACGGCAACGGCAAAAAGCCCCAGGCCGTGAAAGACCTCACCATCCTCCGCACCGAGAAAGACAAACGCAGCGCCTGGATCAAGTGGTCGCAGGTGAGCGATGCCTACGCCTATAACCTCTACGTGGGCGTGGCGCCCGATAAACTCTACAACTGCATCATGGTGCACGGCGGCGGCGAGTACTACTTCAAAGGCATGGACAAAGAACTGACCTACTACTTCCAGATTGAGGCCATCAACGAGAACGGCGTCTCGGAAAGAACCAAAGTGATAGAATCGAAATAGAGGCGTTTAGAGGCCGATTTCAGGAAATCAGCCCCGAAATACCTCGCCTGAGTTCCGGTAAAACAGCAGGTGAAATACGCCCAAAGTACTGCTCCGTTTTTGGGCTGATTTCACCAGAACTGCCATAAAACGACAGGCCAGATTTCCTCCGGTGAGAAGCCATCGGCTGGCCGCCAAAGAACATGAGAGCATACCATTAGAAGCCACTAAACACGCGCGCATGATGAGAAATTTTACCCTTGCTTTGATCCTGCTCATAAGTGGAGGCTGCACGCAGATGCCCCCGCAGAAAACCCCGGAAACCGCCTCCACCGGCACCGGACAAAACCAACCTGCGGCCACCGCCACCAACCCTATCCCTAACCGTCCGCAGGACCCCAAAATGAAAGCCTTCATTGACGACCTCATGGGCAAGATGACGCTGGAAGAGAAGATCGGGCAGCTGAACCTGGTGTCGGTGGGCTTTACGGTGACGGGTCCGGTGGTGAGCGAGAATGTGGATGAGAACATCACCAAAGGCCTGGTGGGCGGCGTATTCAACACGTTTACGCCCATTGCCGTGCGCAAACTGCAGGAGAAAGCCATCACCCAATCACGGCTCAAGATTCCGCTGCTCTTCGGGTACGATGTGATTCACGGGCACCGCACCATCTTCCCCATGCCCATTGCCTTGGCCGCTTCCTGGGATTTGGCCGCCATTGAGCGTAGCGCCCGCATCGCCGCCGATGAAGCCTCGGCCGACGGTTTGAACTGGGTCTTCTCGCCCATGGTAGACATTGCCCGCGATCCGCGTTGGGGCCGCATTGCCGAGGGCTCCGGCGAAGACACCTGGCTGGGTTGCCAGATCGCCAAGGCGATGGTGCGCGGCTACCAGGGCAATGACCTATCGGCTAACAACACGGTAATGGCCTGCGTGAAGCACTTCGCGCTGTACGGTGCCGCCGAGGCCGGCCGCGACTACAACACCACCGACATGAGCGAGCGCCGCATGATGGAGGAATACCTGCCGCCCTACAAAGCCGCGCTGGATGCGGGCGCCGCCAGCGTCATGTCTTCGTTCAACGACATCAACGGCGTGGCCGCCACCGGTAACCGCTGGCTCATGACCGAGCTGCTCCGGAACCAATGGGGCTTCGATGGGTTGGTGGTCACCGACTACACCGCCATCAACGAGCTGATTCCGCACGGTTTGGGCAAAAACGAATACGAAGTAGCCAAGGTGGCCCTGGACGCCGGCATTGACATGGACATGGTGGGCGAAGTCTTCCTGAAACACCTGGGCCAGCTGGTGAAGGATAAAAAAGTAACCGAGGACCAGATCAACGTCGCCTGCCGCCGCATTCTGGAGGCCAAGTATAAACTGGGCTTGTTTGAGGATCCGTTCCGTTACGCGAACGAGCAGCGCGCCAAAGAAACCCTCCTGAAAAAAGAGTACCGAGATGCCTCCCGTGACATCGCCCGCCGCACCATGGTGCTGCTTAAAAACCGGAACCAAACGCTGCCCCTCAAGAAAACCGGTTCCATTGCGCTGGTAGGCCCGCTGGTTAAAAGCCAGGTAGACCAACTGGGTAACTGGAACGGCGCCGGCGACTGGAAACAGGCCATTAGTGTGGAGCAAGGTATCCGGAACGTGGCCGGACCGGGCTTGAAAATCACCTACGCCAAAGGAGCCAACATCGCCGATGACACGCTCATGCTGCGGCGGCTGAATGCCCATGGCGGTAACATTGAAGTTGACCCACGCTCCGCGGAGGCTATGATCCGGGAAGCGGTGCAGGTCGCCCGCAAAGCAGATGTGGTGGTAGCAGTGGTAGGCGAATCGCAGGGCATGACCGGTGAAGCCTCCAGCCGCTCCGACATCACCTTGCCCGGCCGTCAGTTGGATTTGCTCAAAGCCCTGAAAGCCACCGGCAAGCCTTTGGTGGTGGTGCTCATGAACGGCCGGCCCATGGCGCTGAAGTGGGAAAACGAGAACGTAGACGCCATGCTGGAAGCCTGGTTCCCGGGCACCGAGGGCGGCAACGCCATCGCCGATGTGCTGTTCGGCAACTACAATCCGTCCGGCAAGATCACGGCCACTTTCCCGCAGAACGTGGGGCAGGTGCCTATCTATTACAATGCCAAAACTACCGGTCGGCCGTACGGCGGGCAGCAGTTGGACAAGTACAAATCGCGCTACCTGGATGTATCCAATGATCCGCTGTATCCGTTCGGGTTCGGGTTGAGCTACACCACGTTCTCCATCTCGGCACCAACGTTGAGCACCGCCAATCTGCAGCCGGGCGGTAACCTGACGGTGACCGTGCAGGTGCAGAATACCGGCAACTATGACGGCGAGGAAGTGGTGCAACTGTACGTGCAGGATTTGGTGGGCACTGTCTCCCGGCCCGTGAAAGAGCTCAAGAACTTCAAAAAGGTATTCCTCCGGAAAGGCGAGACCCAGACAGTAACCTTCACCCTCACCGAGAACGACCTCAAGTTCTATGACATCAATATGAAGTACGTAGCCGAACCCGGCGATTTCATCGTGTACGTGGGCCCCAACTCCCGTGACGTGAAGTCAGCGCCTTTTACATTAACTACTTCTGGGGCCTCGGCGGGTAATCCGTAAGGGCAAATGTGAAACTAGCCACTCCGTTTCAGGGCTGATTTCCCGGAAACAGCCCTGAAACAGAAGATGCTCCAAAAAGAAGGCTAATAAGGCCTTCTCTTTGGAGCATCTTTCTTAATGTTTTACATCTTGAAGGGGCTGTTCTTGAGGTAAATGCGGTAGTCTTTCACCATGCCGCCCGTGTTCTTGTCGGAGCGGGGCAGGTAACGCAAGCCTTTCACGGTCACGTTTTCGCCCAGGTCAATCACCAGATGGTGCGGGTGCTTGGGCTTTTCGCCGGAGTACTGGGTGTGCCAGAAAGTAGACTCCTGCTGGTCATACACCTTATCGGCGGCGTTGTTGGCGCCGGTCACCTCTTCGCTGTCGGCGTAAACGGCTTTCCATTTCAGGCGAGACACGGGGTTTCCTTTCTCGTCCACCAGCTCCAGCTCTGCGATGGAGGAATAAGGATCATCTGCTTTCTGCGAACTCAGGGCCTCTAAGCAGAGGTAACGCCCCTGCACCGCCTTGTCGAAGGTCACCTGCTGCCAGGCGCTTCCGGCCGGGAACGAGCCCGTGGCCACTGCCTTCTCCCCTTCCAGGTTCAGCGTCTGCCCTTTGGCGCGGTGCGTTAAAGACTCCTCGGCCCGAAGCTGGTCCAGAATCGGTTCTTTCAAGCCCGCGATGGTGGTCGCCTCGGGTTGGTCCACGTCCAGCACGATGATCTCGTTTTTGCCTTTCTTGAGCCACACGCCCGGTACGAACAGCGTCTGTTGCGGCCCGATTTTCCAGAAGCGGCCCAGATTCTGCCCGTTCACCCACACCATGCCTTTGCCCCACTTGCTCACGTCCAGGAACGAGTCGCCGGTTTCCTTCAGCTCAAACGTGCCCCGGTACCAGGCCGGACCCTCTGCGGTGCCCTTCCTGAACTTCGCTTTTTTCTGGAATTTATAGTCCACGGGGAAGTTGTAGACGAGCCAGTTTTTGAGCTCGGTGTTCTTCCGGCCGTCGTTCAGCTCCACTTTCTCGGTGATGCCCTTGCGGTCGATGATGGCCTTCCCGTAGTTCACCCGACCGGTGGCCTCTATCAGGATGTCCAGTTGCGCGTCCCCCTGGAGGGCGGGCAGCGTCACGGTGTTCTCGCCCCGGCGCCGGTCCAGCTTGCCGATGGACTTCCCGTTCACGAACAAGTTGGCCCAGTCATGCACCTCGGTGATCACCAGCTTCTGCCCCGAGGCCGAGGCCGGCAAGGTGGTGCGGTACAGGATGCGGCCCCAGCCCTGGTCAAAGTTCTCCATGGGCTGGATCGTTTCGGTTTTTTTGGCGGCCGGAAGGTTGGCGAACAGCGCCGCGCTCTTGGTCAGGTTGAACGCGGGGATCTCGATGATGGGTTTGGCGGCCGGGATCTCGCCCAGGGTCTCGCCCTCCTGCAGGTAGTTCTTGAGCAGGTCGCGCACGGCGAAGAACTTCTCGGTGGTGTTGCCCTGCTCGCCTACCGGCGCGTTGTAGTCATAGGAAGTGGCCATGGCCGAGTAGGGTGGCGCATTGGCCCCGCCCCACTGCCCGAAGGTGGTGCCGCCGTGGGCCATGTAGAGGCTGAAGGAAATCCTGCGGTCCATCATGTCCTTGAGGCTGCCGATGAAGCTGCTCACCGAGCGGGTCTCGTGCGGACGGCCCCAGTGGTCAAACCAACCCGACCAGTACTCGCTGCACATCAGCGGCGCGGTGGGGTTCAGCTCCTTGAAGGTTTTGAAGGCCTCTTCCACGTTGGTGCCCGCCCCGAAGTTGAGCGTGGTGGCCACGCCGTCCAATTTGTATTTGTTGAAGTTAGAAGGCCAGTCGCAGCGGAAAAGCTGCACCTTGTCAAACCCGGCCTCGCGCACGGCGTCGCGGGTAGCCTCCATATAGGCCTGCTCCTCCCCGAAGGTGGCGTACTCGTTCTCCACCTGCACCATCAGGATGTTTCCGCCGTTCTGAATCTGCAGGGGGGCCAGCTGCTTGGCCGCCTCTTTCAGGAACAGCTTGGTGCGGTCCATGAAGTTCGGGTCCTGCAGGGTGCGCACCTGCGCGTCCTTCTGCTTGAGGAGCCACCAGGGCAGGCCACCCATGTCCCACTCGGCGCACACGTACGGGCCGGGCCGCACAATGCAGTACATGCCGTTTTTCTGGGCCAATTTCACAAACTCGGCCACATCGTTCTGGCCTTTGAAGTCGTATTGCCCCGGCTGCTGCTCGTGCAGGTTCCAAAAAAGATAGATGCAGATGGTGTTCATGCCCATGGCCTTGCTGAGCTTGATGCGGTGCTCCCAGTACTCACGCGGGATACGGGGATAGTGCAGCTCCGCCGCCCTGATCACGAAGGGCTTGCCGTTAAGCAGGAACTCCTTGTTCCCGACGGTGAAGGTGCCAGGCTTCCCGTTGAGCTGCTGGGCCTGTCCGGTGAGGCTGAGCAGAAGCAAGAGAAGCAGAAAGTAAAGTTTGGGCCTGGGTGTAATCATTGTACTGTAGAAATCAATGGTAAGAGGTAAGATGCTGGTTTTCAAAATCCTTTACTGAAAACACAATTTACAATAATCCTCTCAGGCGCTCGGCGGCGCTCTCGGGGGTGATGTCGCGCTGCGGGTCGGCCATGAGCTCGTAGCCCACCATGAACTTCTTCACCGTGGCCGAGCGCAAGAGCGGTGGGTAGAAGTGCATGTGCAAATGCCAGCCCGGGTAGTCCTTGCCGTCGGTCGGTGCCTGGTGGATGCCCGCCGAGTACGGGAAGGAAGT
>NZ_JAFFID010000090.1 GCF_017355955.1 Sabulibacter ruber
GATCCCGCCGAGTTCGTGGCGTGCTCACTTCGTCAAGGCCACGGTGCGCGTGCACTGCTATCCCGACGGCACCCTGGCCATCTTCTACGGCCCGCGCCGGATCGCGCGCTACGACGAGACCGGCATCTTGCAGGAGGATGCCATTCAGCAGGCTGCGTGATCCCGCTCCACGCGCCCGCTATTTGGACCGGGGGCATGCCCCCGGTCCAAATAGCGAACAGAGCGGCCAACTCACATGTTACGAAAACCGGCCAACTTGACTTGTTAGCGACACGACCGCCCCGAACGGACGGT
>NZ_JAFFID010000091.1 GCF_017355955.1 Sabulibacter ruber
GCCGCCCAAGACGGAAATGGTCGAGCACATCGATCTCGACGGCCCGCAACGCGACCTCTATGAGAGCATCCGCGTCGCAATGGACGAGCGGGTGCGAGCCGAGGTGCGCAAGCTCGGGCTGGCGCGCAGCCACATCCTCATCCTCGACGCGCTGCTGAAGCTGCGGCAGGCCTGCTGCGACCCCCGCCTGCTGAAGATCCCCGCCGCCGGCAAGGTGAAACATTCCGCCAAGCTCGACCGGCTGATGGAGATGCTGCCGGCGCTGGTGGCGGACGGGCGCCGCGTCCTGCTCT
>NZ_JAFFID010000092.1 GCF_017355955.1 Sabulibacter ruber
CGCCTTCTATCGGGCTGCTCCACCGATATTTCAACCGTACAGCGCCATTCCGACCACCAAGCACCTCGTCGAATGGCAGAGCGCGGACACGGTCAAGATCCGTTCGCTCAAAGGCCGCCTGCTGGTTCCTGCTATCCTGTCGCATTATCAGGCCAACACCGGCGGTCGGCGGCACCTGGACGGCATCCTCGGGTTCGCCCAGGAGCACCTGCTGTTCTTGGCAGCGGTAAAGCTGCCGGCTCCGGTCACCCTTGCGGAAGAAACACACCTGGACTTTGGGCTAATCGAGCCGG
>NZ_JAFFID010000093.1 GCF_017355955.1 Sabulibacter ruber
AGAATGCAGCCGCAGCTGAGCTTTGCAACCATTATCGGTGCGGACACCGATCGAACACGATCAAAGCCGTCTTTGTTTGAGTTCCTTCTGAAGCACGATCATTCCGGCAAACAGGGTCTGAGCCTTATTCCGGCACTTCTCCCGCTCATACGCCGCCCGCGTCGCCTGAAGATGCTCTGACAATTGATCGTTTGTCAGTTCGGCTAAGCTCTGAAGCTGTGGAACAACATCGTCGAAAATCGGAATCACAAGCGGATCTCCCGGAGCGCTTCATTTAACAATTTCCCACTGTG
>NZ_JAFFID010000094.1 GCF_017355955.1 Sabulibacter ruber
CGCCGCATCGTCGGGGCCGAGGCGCTGATCCGCTGGGTGCACCCGACGCGCGGCCTGGTCAGCCCGGCCGAGTTCATCCCGCTGGCCGAAAAAACGCGCCTGATCGGGGACATCGGCGCCTGGACCCTGCGCGAGGCCTGCCGGACCTTGGCCGCATGGGACGAGCGGAAGCTGCCCATCGGCTCGGTTTCGGTCAACCTGTCGCCGCGCCAGTTCCAGGACCCGCGCCTCGTGTCGCTGGTGCAGACGGTGGTGCGGGAAACGGGAATCGACCCCAGCCGGCTGGAGCTGG
>NZ_JAFFID010000095.1 GCF_017355955.1 Sabulibacter ruber
TGTTCGGCCTGGCGCAGCTCTACCAGATCCGCGGGCGCGTGGGCCGGTCCAAGCTGCGCGGCTACGCCTATCTCACCTACGCGCCGAACAAGCCGCTGTCGGGCACGGCGCAGCAGCGGCTGCACGTGATCGAGACCCTGGACAGCCTCGGCGCCGGTTTCCAGCTCGCCAGCCACGACATGGACATCCGCGGTGCGGGCAACCTGCTGGGCGAGGAGCAGTCCGGCCATGTGAAGGAGGTCGGCGTCGAGCTGTACCAGCACATGCTGGAGGAGGCCGTCGCCAACGCCC
>NZ_JAFFID010000096.1 GCF_017355955.1 Sabulibacter ruber
GCCAACTGCCTCGCCAACCCGCGCGACTTCAAGACGCCAGTCGCCGCCTACGAGGGGAAGGGGACACCCTGCCGGCTGGTCGTGAAGTGGTGCGGGCGCTTCCAGGAGACGGAGATCGGCCATTCGCCGCTCGACGTCGTCGCCTGGCACGGCAACTACACGCCCTACAAGTATGATTTGCGGACCTTCTCGCCCGTCGGCGCCATCCTGTTCGACCATCCCGACCCGTCGATCTTCACCGTGCTGACCGCGCCCTCGGGCGAGGCCGGGACCGCCAACATCGATTTCGT
>NZ_JAFFID010000097.1 GCF_017355955.1 Sabulibacter ruber
GTTGGTCAGCGGCCCCAAGGCCCTTCCGACGAAGGGCCCAGCACTTAAGGCGGATGCGGCGGAGTCCGGTTGCGCCGCCCGGCACGGTTCTGCGCGATGGAGGAGGTCCTGCGTGGTACCCGCTCCGTGATTTGGCCAACCGCCAGCTGTGAACTCTGACAGCTGCCCGCACGGCGGCGACCGCTTTATGGTGTCTGCATCCGGCGGCTGTTTCGTCGGCATGCCGCCGGTTCCCCGGAGGGCCGCCCACCGGTCAATGGGCGGCCCTCCCCCCATACCCGAGCGGGCAG
>NZ_JAFFID010000098.1 GCF_017355955.1 Sabulibacter ruber
GCCGGTCCGGTACACGCGGTCCAGCAGATCGAAGAAGCGTTGTTCGGCGAGGTCGGGCAGCGCCTCGCGGGCGGATTTGCCCAGGAGATCGCGCTGGCCGACGAGCCGGTGGTAGGCGTCGTTGGCGAGTTCGAAGACGTGGTTCGGCCCGCGCAGCACGCACATGAAGCCGGGCGCCTGCCGGAACAGCTCGCGCAGCCGGTCGCCTTCCGCGGCGATCTGGCGCTTGGCCCGCACCTCCTCCGTGGTTTCGGTGCAGGCGCAGAACATCCCCGCGACGGCACCGGAT
>NZ_JAFFID010000099.1 GCF_017355955.1 Sabulibacter ruber
ATCACCTGGGAGGACGAGGTGTATCTGTCCTGGCAGCCCTTCGCCGGCGTGGTGCTGACCCAATGAGCGGGCTGATTCACCGGCTGATGACGCGCGGCCGCGGCTTGGTCGTGGCGGTGCCCTATGTCTGGCTGCTGCTGTTCTTCCTCGTCCCCTTCCTGATCATCCTCTACATCAGCTTCTCCGAAGCCGTGATCGCGCAGCCGCCCTTCACGCCGCTGGCGGAGCTGGTGCGGGACGAGGATTTCGGGACGACGAAGCTCCAGATCCTGCTGAACCTGTCCAATT
>NZ_JAFFID010000009.1 GCF_017355955.1 Sabulibacter ruber
CAGGGCCTCTTGGCCGACGCGACGGGCAACGTGCAGCTCTCCTTCACCGTGCCCCTGCTCTGCTACGCCTACATCGTCTTCTACGGCTTCCGCGGCTACCGCCCCCGGGAGGGCAGCCATAGGTTATAGGCGGACGGAGCCGCCCCGGGGCTGTTTTCCAGGAAATAGCCTCCAAACGCCTTCCCGGGCTGGGCCCCGGGAAGGCGTTTCTTTTTTACCCATCCAGAAGACAGGAATTCATTTGCTTTGGTTATCTTCATTCCTCCAGACCAGACCTGGTGTTCTAACAGGAAAGGAGCCATTTGCATGGAACCAGACGAAATACAGAAGTTTGACATTATTGAGGAACTGCTGGCGTTTCTGCCTTTGCAGGAGCGGATACTGGTGGAGCAACTGCGTCAGACTATTCTGGAGTGTTTGCCCCAATGCTCTGAAAAGCTCTCGTACAACGTGCCTTTTTACGTGGGGCACACTAGAATTTGCTTTATCTGGCCAGCCTCGGTGCCTTGGGGAAAGGTGAAGCCCAACGGAGTACAGCTAGGCTTTTGTAACGGAAACCTGCTGCAGGATGAAACCCAATACCTGGAAAGGGGCAACAGAAAGCAAGTGTTCACCAAAACCTTTTTCCATGTTAAAGAGCTTGATTTTGACCTGATCAGAGTTCTTCTGTATGAGGCTGGCGAGGTGGATGCCCGTTTGTTTGCCCAAAAGAAGGAGAAAGCTAAACTCAGAAACCATCTGAAAGCCTGAGGGGAAAAATTGACTAACCTGTTGCGCCTGGAAATGGTTTGTTCCCCTTTCTGGCTCAGATTTCATAAAACTGCTGAAAAATAAACCCACCTTCTCTTATCAACCTCACTTATGAACCGGGTAGACAGGCTTTTCGGGATATTGACCATGCTGCAGTCCAAGAAATATGTGACCGCAGAGAAGATTGCCGAGGCGTTTTCCATCAGCGTGAGGACCGTGTACCGCGACATCAAGGCGTTAGGGGAACAAGGCGTACCCGTTGGGTTTGAGCCGCACAAAGGCTATTTTGTGGTACAGGGTTATTTTCTGCCGCCAGTCTCGTTCACCTCTGAGGAAGCCAACGCCCTGCTCCTGATGGAAGCCTTGGTGTTTGGGTTCACAGATAAATCCATCCACACGCATTATGCCTCGGCGCTGAACAAAGTGAAAGCCGTGCTGCGCTCCACCCAGAAAGAACAACTTGATTTTCTGCACAACCATATAAAACTGCAGTTGCCGCCCTGCATCAACAATGACTATGAGTACCTGGCGCTCATTCAGCAGGCTATTTCCAATAAGTGCATTCTGGAGATAGGCTACAAAAACAACAAAGAGGAAGTGAGCAAACGGCGGGTAGAGCCCATCGGGCTGATTTTCTACGCGTTCAGCTGGCACCTGATTGGGTGGTGCCACCACCGGCAGGATTACCGCGATTTCAGGGTCTCCCGCATCCTCACCATCAAAAACACCGAGCTGCCGTTCCTCAAACCCGACCACATGCCGGTGGGCGAGTACATGAAGCAGTTGCCGGTGCCGTATTGATAAAGGTCTCGTTTGGGAACCTATTTTGAGGCTGTTTATAAGAAAACAGGCTTAAAGGAAAACGCCATTGTTGGTGTTAACACCATAACCGTCAGGTTAACAGAAGTCTGAGACAGTTTCCCCTTAGTACCACCTCGTTACAGTGTAACGAGGCTACATTTTAGTTATGCGTACGACGTTACACTGTAACGTCGTACGCATTGCCCTTTGCTTGACGGCTTTGGAGATATTACCAATAATCCTAACACCCGTTCTCCTTCAACTTGCTGGTGAACCCAAGTCCAAAAAATTATTTACACTTCCTGAAAGTAGACTGCCATAGGGCTGTCAGTGGAGCATGATTTCTTTGTGTCATCACTTAACCACTAACGCTATGTCAGAGATTCAAACCACCACCATCCTGGATTTGCTCGCCAAAGAAATGGAGCAGGAAGCCGTGACTACCCGCAAGATGCTGTCCCGCATCCCTAACGACAAATACGATTGGAGACCCCATGAAAAGAGCATGACCATCCGGCAGTTGGCCACGCACATTGCCGAGTTGCCGTCCTGGGTGGGCATGACCTTAACCACCAGCGAGCTGGATTTTGCCAACAATCCGTACCAACCCGAAGTAATCAATACCACCGATGAACTGCTGGACTACTTTGAGCGGATGCTGGAAGACGGCAGAAAGCACTTCGCCGAAGGCTCTGATGACCAGCTGGATGAGTCCTGGACGCTGAGAGAAGGCGATACCATTTACATGACCAGCTCCAAATACGAGGTGCTGCGTATGACCAATAGCCAGATCATCCATCACCGGGCGCAATTGGGCGTGTTCCTGCGCTTGCTCAACATTCCTATCCCCGGCAGCTACGGCCCCAGCGCCGATGAACCGCAGTTTTAAGCCTGTTTTCCGGTAAGTAGCCCAAAATCAAACAAGTTTTAGTCCCCTATAAAATGAAAGCGCCTGTTGAGCTTCAGCAGGCGCTTTCCTTTTGGGTTCAGCTCAGGTTACTGTCGGCTGTTTTTGAAGGTGTGGGCTGAGGAGAAGTTGACGATGGCGCTGGATGGGAAGGTCTTGGCGTTCTCCCGTTGAAAAGAAAAGCCCACCGGAAATACCGGTGGGCTTTTGTGAAAATGCGCTTCAGACTTTGGGCTTACTTTTAAGAAGAAAGCCCGAAAACAGGATTTACAATTTAGGCAGATCTTTCAGGTCAGATTTCTTGCCTTCCTTGATGCTTACGGCCACGCCGCCGCTGGAGGCCAGTTTCTGTTTCAGGATGCTTTTAGAGGTAACTACCACTTTCCGGATGGTGTAGCTCTGCGGTTTTTTGTCATAGCTGGCATCGGCCCCGTCGGCGTAGATGGTGGCGATGTACTGCTTGCCTTTGGGCAGAAACGAGAAATTGACAGTGGCAGTGCGCTGATTTTCATCGGTGATGCCGCCCACGTACCACTCGTCTTTGCCTTTCGCCTTGCGGGCGATGGTGATGTAATCGCCGGGCTCGGCTTCCAAAACATAGGTATCGTCCCAGTCAACGGCTACGTCTTTGATGAACTGGAAGGCATCGGGGAAGCGCAGGTAATTCTCGGGCAAATCGGCGGCCATCTGCAGCGGGCTGTACATGGTCACGTAGTAGGCCAGTTGTTTCACCAGGGTAGTGTTCACGCGTTGGTTGCTGCCGGTGCCGTAGTAAGAAAGATCGGTCTGGAAAATGCCGGGAGTGTAGTCCATGGGGCCACCCATGAGGCGGGTGAACGGCAGAATGGTGGTGTGCTCCGGGGCCAGGCCGCCCATGGCCTCAAACTCGGTACCGCGTGCCGATTCTTGCGCAAACCAGTTGGGGAAGGTGCGGTGCAGACCAGTCGGGCGAACGGCTTCGTGGCTGTTCACCATGATCTTGTAATCGGCGGCGCGACGGGCCACGTGAATGTAGTGGTTCACCATCCACTGGCCGTCATGGTGCTCGCCGCGCGGAATGATCTGCCCCACGTAGCCGGTTTTCACGGCGTTGTAGCCGTTGTCTACCATGAACTGGAAGGCACGGTCCAGGCGACGCTCATAGTTGGTGGCCGAGGCCGAGGTCTCGTGGTGCATGATGATCTTCACCTTTTTATTGGCCGCGTATTTGGCCAGGCCTTTCACGTCAAAGTCGGGGTAAGGCGTGGTGAAATCAAATACTTCTTCTTTCCAGTTGCCAATCCAGTCTTCCCAGCCAATGTTCCAGCCTTCTACCAGCACGGCGTCAAACCCGTGCTCGGCAGCAAAATCAATGTACTTTTTCACATTCTCCACGGTGGCACCGTGGCGGCCGCTGGGCTTAAAGGTGCTGAAATCATCGGTGAGGCGCACGTTGTTCTCTGAGCTGTAAGCCCAGGTGCTCTTGCCGGCCACAAAGTATTCCCACCAGACACCCACGTATTTCACCGGCTTAATCCAGGAAACGTCTTTGTACTGAGTGGGCTCGTTCAGGTTCAGGATCAGCTTGGAGGCCAGGATATTGGTGGCTTTGTCGCTCACCACCACGGTACGCCACGGACTCTGGGCATCGGTTTGCATATAGCCTTTGTTGCCCACGGCATCTGGCACCAGGTGCGATTTCATCTTGAAGGTTTTGGCGTCTACCTCCAGGTTCATGGCCGGGTAGTTGATGAGCGCCGCCTCGTGAATGTTGATGTACAACCCATCGGTGGACTTCATCATGCTGGGCGTCTGCACCGAGGGCGTGGGAATGGGCTGCTGCGCCGTGATCTGCACAGTGGCTTTCTTCTGCAGTTTGGGAATCTCGGATAGTTTGGACGTGGTGTACGGATACTCGTTGGTGTCATAGTCGCCGGGAATCCAGAAG
This sequence comes from Sabulibacter ruber, assembly GCF_017355955.1. Classification (GTDB taxonomy): domain Bacteria; phylum Bacteroidota; class Bacteroidia; order Cytophagales; family Hymenobacteraceae; genus Nibribacter; species Nibribacter ruber_A. The sequence goes on from NZ_JAFFID010000009.1 coordinate 4,386, forward strand.
ATCTTGTGGTCGCCGGCCAGGTTGAACTCAGTATGCTCTTCCTTGATGACAAAGTATTTCAGGTTCTCCTGCTTGGGGAATTCGTAGCGGAAGCCCAGCCCGTCATTGAACAACCGGAACCGGATGCGTATGAAGCGGTTTTTCTGGTCTTTCTGGGTAAGGGTAACCAGCAGCTCGTTGTAGTTGTTCTGGATGGTTTTCTGCTCCCCGTAGATGGGTTCCCACACATCTTTAACCGATGACGTTTTGGTCTCAGAAACGAAAAAACCGTTCATAAACGAAGGGCTGCCGTTGTTCTCAATGCCCAGGTTGCTTGGTTTAATGACCGGTTTGTTTTTGTAGGTGAGCTGGTAGGAGGGCGTGCCGTTCGCCTTCAGTTCAAACTTGAGGGTGAAGTTTTTGTCTGGGGAAGTAAGCGTCTGGGCCTGCAAAAGCGGAATCAAGACCCAGGTAAAAAGAAACAGCAACAGTTTGCGCATAGGGGTAGTTGGGTAAAAAGTGGTGAAGCGTTTCTGGCCGGTTTTCTGAAAACTGACGCAAAAACGGGAGTCATGCATTTGCTGGGGGCCTGTCTTTGAAAATAAAACAGGTGCAGCAAAAGCATATCGCAAGTTAAAACCTCTTTTGTGAATTGCCTGCTTATTTGCCGTTGCCTTTGGCCGGATTTGATTTCAAAGTACGGATTCTGTTTCAAGCACATTGGTGCTGCCCTTCGTTTCTAAACCTTACTCCGTAAGTATGAAAAAGGCGTTTTAAGGCTCTTTTTGTAAAAGAAGCCCTAAAACGCCTTTTGGTGCTATAGTAAGAGAATTACTCTTACGATCTGAAATACCAGCCTTCGCTCTCAACCCAAGTGCTCTTCCACAAACTGCCGGCTGAACGCTTTAATCTGGTCGCGCACTTGGTGGAACTGGCCGGTGATCTCTTCCTCAGAGCCGGTGGCTTTGGCCGGATCTGGGAAGTTGTGGTGCAGGCGCACGGCGTTGGTGGGGAAGAAGGGGCAGTTTTCCTGGGCGTGGTCGCAGACGGTGATCACGTAGGCAAACGGAATCTGGCGGTACTCATCCACGTGGTTGGAGGTGTGGGTTGAAATATCAATTCCGTCGGCGGCCATGGCGGCTACAGCCCTGGGGTTCACGCCGTGGGTTTCAATGCCGGCGCTGTAGATGGTGGCTTTTCCGTTGGCGAAGTGGCGCAAATACCCTTCGGCGAGTTGGCTGCGGCAGGAGTTGCCGGTGCAGAGCACAAGTACGTTTTTCATCTGTTTTTCAGAAAAGAGGCGCAAAACCAGGATTAGCAGCAGCCTTCGCCCGGTGTGCAGATGTTGCCCTGGATAGAGGTTAAGTCAATCAACTGCAGTTTTGGCTTCTCTGCGGCCGGAGCGGGGGCGCAGCATTCCTCGCCCGAGGCCGTGGTGCCGCAGCTTCCGCCGCGTTCTATGGCTTTGCACTGGGTGGCATCTGGGGTGAGCTGTACCACCAGGTTTCCGTTGGTCACGGAGAACGAAGCCGGGTACATCTGGCGGGTATCGAACTGAGCGTTCCCGAACTCAATCTTCACAATGCCCAGCGGGTGCAGGGGCAACACTTTCTCCACCACGTCAATGATGGAAAGCGCCTTGGCCGCCGACATAGCCTGGGCGTTTTCGTTTTGCGCGGGCTCCCACAATTGGACAATGACCTCGGTCCAGCAGTTCATCTGGCCGCCGCAGTCCACTGATACGATGGGCGCCTGCTTGATCTCGGTGATGTGGTAAGACGCGTCCACCCATTGGTTCTGGGCATATTGGAACTGAAGCGTAAGCTCGGGATTCTTCTGCAACTCGGCTTTGAAGGCCTGCCAGTTGAGCAATTCAGCTGTATTCATATGATTGTAAGGTTACGATGAAGGGAAGCAAGTTTTTCAGCAGCAGTTGTCCTGGCAAGCCACAGGAGTGGAGAACAGGTTCATGAAGATATCCCGTACCTCTTCCCATTTCTGCGGGTCAATGCAGTAGCACACACTGGTGCCCTCTACGGTGCCCTTGATCAGGCCCACGGCTTTCAGTTCTTTCAGGTGCTGAGACACCGTGGCCTGGGCCAGAGGCAATTCTCCCACCAGATCGCCGCAGATGCAGTTCTGTTTCTTCAGGAGATGCTGCAGAATGGCAATGCGGGCCGGGTGGGCCAGCGCCTTGGCATAGGCCGCCACCTGGTTCTGGTCACTGGTGAAATGCTGCGTTTTGGTACTTCCCATAAGGCTTAAAACTATTCTATCGTAAAATTACGATGAAGCAGCTTCTTGTCCAAATAAGGACTTGAGGCCTGTTCCGGGCACGCCCATATTTAGCCTGATTTTCTGAAAAGAAGCCAGAAAGAGTTTGGGCAGAAGTTCTGTGGAAGTACAAGGGTGGTTGTGCAGGAGGCAGCTTCTGGGAGAGAGTTGATTTTCTGCCATCATAAACTGCCTTAAAAAGAAACAGATAGCCCAATCACCCGCAGAACGCGTGCCCGACTATCTGTTTTCATTCTCTTACAATCTAAGCAGCTATACGCAGCTTGGGGTTTCGGGTTATCTGTGGCAGGTTTTTAAGCTAGAAACAAGGGGAGAAATTGCTGTTCAGGCCAATGCAGCAGCCTCGCTTCCTTTCAGAAGAAAAAGAGTCTTGCTAATTTCATATTACCTTAGTATAATGCATGTGGTAAATGCTATTATTGGACTTTGGCGCTACTAACACCTGTGTTTTAATGGAAAATTTTATGGTCCGCCCCTTCTCGTTTGTCTCTGGGTTTAGTACTTCTCCAAAATCAGGACAAGCGTGAGAGGAGTAGGTCTTTTCTCGCTGATTATGGGGTTGGTTTGCTTTCTGTTGGAGTTTAGTTACGGGAACAGGGTTTTACTGCCCTTTGCTTATGTATTAACCTTCGGGGGCCTTTTCATGATGATCAGGCAGTCAATCAGGAAAAGGTAAAAGGCTCCATTCAGCAGCTTTCGCTCCGCAATCCTGCTGCTGTTATTCTCTTCCTCCGCGTCATTCTAAACGCAAAGGTTTCCTTCAACCGCACCGGAAACCTGAAATTCTGGACAAACCCATTCGGTCAAACTCCTGTACTTATTCTGGTCATGTACCTGTGATTGGCGCGGAGCCGGAAATTGTCACGGGAGAACCCAGCTTCGCTTTAGAGTTCCCTCAGACAACTTGCCGGGCCGTGGCAATGGGTTGTTCCTTCCTGAAATAATTCCAGAGGTTGGTAAGCGGTAGCTCAAAGAATTTCCAGGAGAGCCAGGACGCCGTGAGGAGAAGAATCAGGTTAACAGACAAATAAAGGAACTGGTAGTCAGAAATTAATTGGTGAACCGGAATGTCTGGGTACAGGCTTTTCAGGACTCTTCGGCTGAAGTGAAAGAGGGTGAGGTGATAAAGATAGATTCCGTAACTCATTTTGCCTACCAGGAGCAAGCCTCGGTTTAGGAAAACGGAGGAGAGCCCGCTTTTCGCCTCATTTCCTTCTGAGATGAAGTAGGCAATCAGCCAGGCTACCAGCAAAGAAACCAGGGTCCGGTGGTGGATGAATGGGAGGTTGACACCCAGATACGGCACTATGATAAGCAGGATGCTCAAGACACCTGCAAGCCGAAGAGCCTTGTAGAACCACGGAAAGTATGATTTCTTCTCTATAATTACCCACGCCAGAAGGGCCCCTATGCCCAGCGCATCAAAACAGGTATGGGGAAGCATCCAAAGGTACTCTTCGTCTGGCGTGATATTCTGGCAAACGATTCCAGTAAAAATAAACAAGACTATGGTAGGGACTAAAAACTTTTTCGGGATGAACACGATGAGCACGGGCCAGATAAGATAAAACTGCTGCTCCACTGACATGGACCACAAATGACCCAGGTACCCCCAGTACTTTTGGGAATACATATCAAAGTTGGCGGTAAAGGTTAAGAAAGGGCCGTAATGCGGAACAGCCTTAGGGAGTAGTACAAAGGTGAGCAGGAGGGTAAGGAAATAAGCCGGAAAAATGCGGAGAGACCTTTTTAGAAAGAAATCAGCGAAGATGGCTTTCCTGCTGGTGTTCTGCGCTTCGGTTTTCTTTCTGCCTTTCAACAGAATCATGGTAATCAGGAAACCGCTGATGGTAAAGAAGACGTCTGGGGCCGAGATGACTTTTGAGAACGTTTGAAGCGGACTGCCTACCGGTAGCCAGTGGTTACAAAGGACAAAGAAAATGGCAATAGCCCGCAAAGCGTCAAGTTGCTTAATGTACCCCATCCTGTTTTTTTCTAATTGACAGTGGTATGATTTCACAAAGAGGCAGCAAATGAGTTGCCTGTTCTGCTATGTTTTTCTCCTAAAAGATTACCTGGCTCCACAAATTGGGTCCCAGAAACAAGCTTGCTTAACTAGTTTAATTCCTGAATTGTTAAAAGGCCTCTGGTAGTTAAGTTATTGAATTTGATTTGATTGTCCAAAAAAAGGAAATAGCAGATGAGGGTTGTGCAGGTAACCAACGGACTTTGAGAATAGGAATAGAGGTGCCACTAAGGAAGTGCAAGTCCAATAATTACCGTTTAGGAACAAAGTCTCGGGAATAGATTGTCTCGGGCCAGCAGGAGGCCAAGTGCATTGCCCTGCTCAAGGGGGCGGTGAAGATGTATGGAGAGATTCCAGCAGGAGAACAAGTAGGGCGCGGAATAACTGTGGGAACCAAGGGCTCCATCCGGGAGATTGTCACCCTCTGCGGCATCTCGCCCAACACGGTGATGAAGATAAAGCGGACGCACAGTACAGAAAGCGCAAGCCTGTAATTGAGTTTAAGGCTCAACCAGGCTCAAAGCGTTTCCAAATGAAAACATACCTCAACTACCAACACCCGTTACTTTTCCAGAAACTTAAAGCCTATCTTTACAGGAAACTTAACTTTGTTATTCATCAAGCCCATTCATAAAGGTATATAGCCGAGCGCTGTATAATGGAAAGAGAGTAGTTGAATGCGGAAAAATCTAACCTGCCATCTGTTCACCCCTTTTAAGCAGTTATTGCTGCTCTGGCTGACTGTATTCTCATTTCTCGGTATCCCCCTGCACGCCCAGACCCAAACAGGCATTGTCAAACTGCATGATGCGAAGAATCTCTCCAGCGGTTCTGTGACCAGTGTGGCGCAGGACCAGGATGGCTTTATCTGGATAGGCACCAAAAACGGCTTGAGCCGCTATGACGGCAATTCGTTCAGGCTATATAACCACAGCAACGGGAAACTAGGGGCAGATGACGTGTCTTCTGTGTTTGTTGATTCGCGGGGCAGAGTTTGGGCGGGTACCATAGAGGGTTTGCAGCTCCTGAACAAAAGGACGGATAGGTTTACCTCTTTCAGGCACCAGGAAAGAAACCTAAACAGCATCTCCTCAGATGAAATCACCACCGTTTTTGAAGACTCAGACAAACAGATTTGGGTTGGAACCGAACGCGGCCTTAACAGATTCCTTGAAAAGGACAGCTCCTTCGTCCGGTACCAGACCAGTGCTGGCTTAAGCCACAACAGCATAAAGGCTATTCATGAAGATCCGGCCAAAAACCTGTGGGTTGGGACCTTTGGCGGCGGGTTAAATAAGTTGGAGAGGAAAAGCGGCCGTTTTGTAAAATCCAGCCCCAAAACGGCGAACGGCAACTCCCTTTCCGCAGATTTTATCAACGTCATCAGCTCGCTTTCCGGAACCGAATTGTTGCTGGGAACCTCCGGCGATGGCCTCTTGGTGTACAATACCCGTTCAGGATCCCTCTATCCGTTTTTCCGGCAGGATACCCGCTGGTCAGCTATTTCCATTGTGCGTTCCATCTTCAAAGAAAAGGATGGAACCATCTGGGTGGGTACAGACGGCAGCGGTTTGCTTAAAATATCAGATAGCCACAACGGCTTGCCTAAAGTAGAGCAATTCTCTAAAAGTACCTCTGTTCAGAACTCGCTCTCCAGCAACGCCATTTACTCCGTTTTCGCTGACCGGCAAGGCAACGTGTGGGTAGGAACCGCCTGGAACGGGATCAACGTCCTGAAGCGGGAAGATGATGCCGTGCAGTTTTTCTACAGTGATTTCAAAGGCCTCAATCCAACCCCTGTTCTCTCTATTTACAAAGAGCAAGGCAAACTATGGCTGGGCACAGATGGTAATGGTCTGAATATATTCAACCAGCAATCCGCACAGGTGACCCTGCTTCCCAAAAACAAGATGGGGGGAGATTATGTGCAGCTGATCAGAAAACGTAAAGCCGGCGGATACTTCATCGGTACCTTCTCAGATGGGCTTATACTGGCGAATGAAAAGGCGGATTCCTTTCAGAGGCTAAGGCACCAGGTGAGTGACCCCACCTCTCTCCCTTACAACGATGTCAGGGATATAGTGGAGGAAGAAAACGGGAATTTCTGGGTAGCCACCTGGGGCGGAGGGTTGAGTTATTTTGACAAAGCCACCGGTACGTTCAATACCTACCGGAAAGAGCCCAATAACTCCTTTTCCCTGAGCAGCGATAACGTCACCACTCTGGCGGAGGATGGCAAAGGTAATCTCTGGGTGGGCACCTACGGCGGAGGCCTGAATTTCTTTGACATCAGCACCAAAAGGTTTTTCCCTGTCAAAAGTCAGCAGGAAGATCGCGTGCCGCTGCGTGCCATGAACATCGTAAGCATGCTGAAAGACTCCCGCGGGTACCTCTGGATAGGCACCTGGGGCCAGGGCTTGAACCGTTTTGACCCTAAAAACCAGAAAATGGTGCGTTTTCATAAACTGGATGGGATCAGTGAAAAAACGGTCACCGCCCTGGTGGAAGATGAGGCCGGAAATATCTGGCTGAGTACCAAGAACGGCATTTTAAAATACGAGTACCGCACCGGAGCCTTTCAGCGGATAGGCTCTCTCAAGGGAAGTTACCACATCAACTCGGTGTTCAAAGCCGAAGGGCGCCTATATTTTGGCGGGAACGAAGGGGTAGTCTCCTTTGATCCCCGGAAAATGAGCGGTGCACAGGAAGAGCCCAACGTAAAGTTCACGGGCCTGAAGCTCTTCAACAAAGACGTACAGGTGGGCGACAAAGACCAGATCCTGGACAAGAACATTCTGGATGAGGATTACATTGAACTGAAGCATAACCACTCCCTCATCACGTTTGAATTCACCGCCCTTGACTTCCCGTTCGCCAATTATGAATACGCCATCCAGTTGGAGAACTTTGACCAGGACTGGCGCGAGATAGGTTCCCAGAGGGAGGCCACCTTCACCAACCTGGCCCCGGGCAGCTACACGTTCAAAGTGAAGGCCCGAGTGCCGGGTGCCAGTTGGGGAGAAAAATACGCCCAGATCCAGGTGTTGGTACACAAGCCTTTCTGGAAAACCTGGTGGGCGTTCTTGTTTTACTTTGTGGTGTTCAGCGTGTTGCTTTACCTCTTCTACCGCTACACCATCCACCTGGAAAAGCTGAAGAACAACCTGCACCTGGAGAAAATCAACCGGGAAAAGGAGCAGGAACTCAACAATCTCAAGCTGCAATTCTTTACCGATGTTTCCCATGAGATCAGGACGCCGGTTACGCTTATCATGGGCAGCATCAACCGGATCACGGAAGCGGGGGAAAACGGCAAACCGCAGGAAGCAGTACAGGAACTGAAGAAAAACAGCTCCCACCTGCTGCAACTGGTGAACGAGTTGCTGGACTTCCGGAAAATCGATGCCGCGGGCATCAAGCTGAAAGCCTCAGAAAGTGATTTCGTGACCTTCGTGCAGGAGATTTATCTCTCTTTCAGCACGCTGGCCCAGAACCGGCACATAGACTACCAATTCCATAGCTCCCAGGAACAGATAGACCTGTGGTTTGACAAAGAACAAATGGAGAAGGTGGTGTACAACCTGCTCTCCAATGCCTTCAAGTTCACCGATGCCGGCGGAACCATCAAAGTGGAGGTGGTGCAGAACGAGCACAACGTGATCCTGACGGTGGAGGACACCGGGAAAGGAATCTCGGAGACCAAGTTCCGAAAAATCTTCAAGCGCTTTTACCAGACAGATACCGGTAGTTCCGCCGCAAAAGACGGCTTCGGGATCGGGCTTTCCATTGTCAAGCGCATCGTGAAGCTCCACATGGGGAAAATCTTCGTGGAAAGTGAACCCGGAAAGGGCAGCAAATTCTCCGTGAAACTGATGCGTGGCGAAAGTCACCTCTCCCCGTTGCAGAAAGTAGAGAACCTGGAAGAAACAGAGCATCTGGAGCAGTACCTGGTAACCGGCGCCCAGACGAAAGAAGTGCAGATCCCCACCGAGGAGTTCAAAGGAGCCACGGTACTGGTGGTGGAAGACAATGCCGATATCAGGAATTACCTATTGGGGCTACTGGCGCCTTCGTTCCAGGTGCTGGGAGCCAGCAACGGGGTAGAAGGGTTCGATTTAGCCATCAGCCAAACCCCTGATCTGATCATCAGTGACATCATGATGCCTGAGAAAGACGGCATCACCCTTACCCGTGAACTGAAGAAAGACCTGCGTACCAGCCATATCCCGGTGATTTTGCTTACGGCCAGAACTTCCTTTATCTACCGCAAAGAAGGGCTGGAAACCGGCGCCGACGACTTCATCACCAAACCCTTCAGCGAGACGCTCCTGAAAACCCGGGTCGTGAACCTGCTCCGGGGCAGGCAGGCGTTGCGGGAGAAATTTCAGCTGGAAGTCCTGGCCGAGCCCAAAAACCTGCCGGTCAATTCGCCGGATCAGGCGTTCATGGCAGAGCTTACCGCCATTCTGGACGCCAACCTGGACAATGAGGAGTTAGGGGCCGAGTTTATCTCCAGGCAGATCGGCATCAGTCACTCGGTGGTGTACAAGAAGATCAAGTCTCTCACGGGGCTGTCTTTGGTGGAGTTTGTGCGGGACTACCGCCTGAAACGCGCCGCCCAGCTGCTCAAAGACTATGAACTGCCCGTAACCGATGTCTGCTACAAAGTAGGCTTCTCTGACCGGCGGTATTTCAGCCAGATGTTCAAGAAGAAATTCGGGGTATCGCCTTCGGCCTACGGCAAAGATCCAGTCGCTAAACCTGTAGCGGAGGACACCGAAAGTTAAAAGCACCTAAGCTTCCTTTTGCCTTTCTTGCCGTGCCTTGCAGGGGAGAAAGGTCTCTGCCTTTTCAGGGTCATTTCCAGAAAACAGGCCTAAAACAGGAACTTCCTCCTTTGGGGTGAAGCTAAATTCCATCTTTCTTTTCGCCTCTTCAAACGCATGCCGCAGCCCTAGGCCCGTGAGAATATCTGCTATCCGCTGCTGGAACAGAAAGAAAACTGCCGCAGGTCGGCGCGTTCCTTCTATTCTGAAATCCCCTTTAAACACAAATCTGGTGTTCCCGTTTCCTGGCTGATTTCTGAAATCCAGCCCGGAAATGAAAGGGCGTTTGCCTAATTCTTACGCTCTTCTGGATTACCCACTTGTCTTTTGCCAAAGAGACAAACTATATCCATCCTGATTGCCTAATCAATAACCGCTAAGGGGCACGCTCTGCCATAAACGGTTTTTCCAGGGAGATTTCATTGCCATTTTATTGCCGGAAATGAATTTGACACCCCTCTTCAACGGAATTATCCCCCCTGCTTCCGCTGCTCAGCGGGTAATTTTATGAAAATTTCAACGGATGGGAAGACTGATTTTTAAAAGGCATGTGGTGGGAGTTCTGCTGATCTGTATGGTATTGGTTTTTTTATATCTCCTATGAACAGCTTACCCGGAAGCAGAGATCCTTCTGAGCGAAAATCTACCCAGGGTTTATGTGCTTCCACCTTAATAATCTAATGCATCACCTCACACATCTTAACCTATAGCTATTATATGATACAACTCGCTCGTAAAAGCATTTTTCCAGATGCCACTTCTTTTAAGAAGCGGCTAGCCTGGAAGAGCCGCTTCTTGCTGTTCTTTATTTTACTGACTACTGCTGGTGCCGGTATCAACCCGGCTATCGCCCAGCAACTAACGGTGACGGGTACGGTTACCAGTTCTACCGGAGAGCCCCTGACCGGGGCGACAGTGCTCTTAAAAGGGACCAGCACGGCCGCGGCCACTGATATAAATGGTAAGTTCACTCTGAATGTGCCTGATCGGAACGGGGTGCTGGTAGCATCCTATATTGGGTTTGTTCCCAAAGAGGTGCCTATCAATGGACAAAGTACCCTGAACATTGCCTTGGGGGAAGATGCCAAAGCCCTGGAGGAAGTAGTGGTGGTGGGGTACGGTACGCAGCGTAAAAGCGACCTGACCGGATCTGTCACATCGGTTTCCTCAGAGGAATTCAACCGGGGGCAGAACACCACGCCAGAGCAACTGATCCAGGGCAAAGTAGCCGGGGTGCAGATCACGTCTAACGGCGGCGCTCCCGGGGCCGGAAGCCAGATCAGAATCAGGGGAGGTTCCTCTCTGAACGCCAACAACAATCCTTTGATCGTGATTGACGGGGTTCCATTGGACAACACGGGCGTGGCCGGTACTGCCAACCCTTTGAGCATGATCAACCCAAATGACATTGAAACTTTCAACGTCCTGAAAGATGCCTCTGCCACCGCTATTTACGGTTCCAGAGCTTCCAACGGGGTCATCATCATCACCACTAAGAAAGGGCAGTCCGGGAAAATGCGGGTGAATTTCAGCACCCTGGCCACGGTCTCAGAAGTGAACAAAACGCTGGAATTGCTTTCCGCCGATCAGTACCGCGAAGTGGTGAACCAATACGCGCCGGCTGGCAACAAAGCTCTGTTAGGAAACGCCAATACCAACTGGCAGGACCTGATTTACCGTACCGCTCTCTCCACCGACAATAACCTGAGCTTAAGCGGCACTTACAAAAATCTGCCTTATCGCGTGTCTTTGGGGTACCTGGACCAAAATGGAATCCTGAAAACTTCCAACATGAAACGCTCCTCGGCTGCGTTGACCTTGAACCCCACGTTCTTGGACGATCATCTGAAGGTGAACATGAACGTGCGGGGTATCTTCACCAAGAGCAACTTTGCTGATGAAGGTGCCATTGGGGCAGCCGTTAACATGGACCCCACCCAGCCGGTATATGCCAACAATAACCTGGGAGGTTACTTTGAGTGGGTAGATGCCAACGGCAATCCCATCTCCCTGGCGCCTCGCAATCCCTTGAGCATGTTAGAGCAACGGACCGCCCGCGGGGAGGCCAGAAGAAGCATCGGGAACCTGCAACTGGACTATAAGTTCCACTTCCTGCCAGAGCTGCGCGCCAACCTGAACGTGGGTTATGATATTTCCAACGGTGAGGGCTACACCCGCCTGCCTACTACGCTGGCTTCTGTGTACGCCCGTGGAGGAAGCAACACCCAATACGAGCAGTCCAAGACCAATAAGCTGCTGGATTTCTACCTGAACTACACCAAAGACCTGGAAAACATCAAAAGCAGGGTAGATTTCACGGCCGGATATTCTTACCAGGACTTCCTCCGCGAGGAGCCTTCGTTCCCGGAGTATAGTGCCGAAGGAACAGTTTTGACGCCCGCCGCGCTAAACCCCTTCAAAACACAGAACACACTGGTGTCTTTCTTCGGGAGATTGAACTACGCCCTCCTGGACCGTTACCTGTTTACGGCTACCATCAGGAGAGACGGGTCCTCCCGCTTCAGCCCCGAAAACCGTTGGGGAACGTTCCCGGCCCTGGCGTTTGCCTGGAGAATCATTGAGGAACCCTTCCTGAAAGACGTTACCGCCCTCACAGATCTGAAACTGCGCGTGGGGTATGGCGTGACCGGACAGCAGGAGATTGGCGAGGATTACCCTTACCTGGCACGCTATGTGGTGGGTGACAACACCGTGGGGTACCAGTTCGGGAACCAGTTTTACAACACCTGGCGTCCGGCAGGATTTGACCCCAACATCAAATGGGAGGAAACCACCACGTACAACGCCGGTATTGACTTTGGCCTATGGAACAACAGAATTACCGGTACCATAGACTACTACCACAAAAAGACCAAAGACCTGTTGGCCACCATTCCACCCGCGGCGGGAACCAACCTCACCAATACCCTTTACACCAACGTGGGGAGCCTGGAGAACAAAGGCCTGGAGTTTGGGGTGAACGTGAAAGCCATCACCAAACCTGATTTTACCTGGGATTTCAGCTTCAACGCTACTTTCAACCGCAATGAAATCACCAACCTGAGCAAGACGCAAGACACCGCCTCTGTTGGGCAACCAGTAGGTGGCGTGGCTGGTGGTACGGGCAACACGGTGCAGATTCACACGGTAGGGTACCCTACTTTCTCTTATTACCTGTTCAAGCAGGTGTATGACGAGAACGGCAGACCTATGGAAGGGTTCTATGTGGACCTGAACAATGACGGCGTGATCAATGAGAAAGACTTGTACCGCTACAAGTCACCGGCTCCCCTGACTTCTCTGGGCTTCAGTTCACAAGTGGCTTATAAGAAACTAAGCATGTCTTTCACCATGCGGGCCAACCTGGGCAACTACGTTTTTAACAACACCAGAGCTAATGCTGTGTCCAACAACGTAACCTGGGCCGGTTATCTGCTGAACATCCCAAGCAGCTACCTGGAAACCCGTTTCACGGGCGTGGATGACAGAAGACTTCGGTCCGATCTGTGGGTGGAGAATGCCTCCTTCCTGCGCCTTGACAACATCAACCTGAGCTATGACTTTGGCCGGGTAATGAAGGAGCGGGTAGGTCTGCGCCTGTCGGCCAGCGCCCAGAACGTGTTCACCATCACCAAATACAGCGGTTTGGACCCTGAAGTGGCCAGCGGGATTGACAACAACTTCTATCCGCGCCCTCGCATGTATTCCCTGGGTCTGAACCTTGAGTTTTAATCCGCAGTCAAAAAGAGATTTCAAAGATGAGATATATAAATAAAGTATTCGCAGCCGGACTGTTGGCCTTTGCCATGGGTTCCTGCACAGGTGATCTGGACCGTGAGCCGTTCTATGATGCCACCACTGAGACCGTTTACCGTGATTTCAACAACTACAAAGGAGTACTGGCCCGGGTGTATGCCGGGTATGCCGTCACCGGGCAAAGCACGGTAGACCGCCCGGACATAGGCGGGTTTGACGTTGGAGAATCGGCTTACCTGCGGGCCTACTGGCAATTGCAGGAATTAACCACCGATGAGGCGGTGATCTCCTGGAGCAATGCCGGTTTGCCAGACCTGCATGAAATGGATTGGGCTTCTACCAACAACTACACCCGTCTCATGTATGACCGGCTGTTCTTCCAGATAGCGGTGGCTAATGAGTTCATTCGGGAGACCTCAGACGAGAAACTCAGCAGCCGCGGGATCACGGGCGCTAACCTGCAGCAGGCGCAACTCTTCAGAGCCGAGGCCCGTTTCCTGCGCGCCCTTACCTACTGGCATGCGTTGGATCTGTATGGCAACGTACCGTTTGTGACGGAAGAGAGCGGGGTGGGTTCCTACTTCCCGGAGCAGATCAGCCGGGCAGATTTGTTTAACTATGTGGAGTCTGAACTGTTAGCGGTGGAGCCATTGTTGGTGAATGCCCGCCAGAATGAATATGGCCGTGCCGATAAAGCTGCCGCCTGGACCCTGCTCACCAAACTGTACCTGAATGCCGAAGTGTACACCGGCACCCCAAAATACACCGAGGCCATTACTTACGCGAAAAAAGTAATAGATGCCGGGTATGCCCTGGAGCCGGAGTATGAGCACCTGTTCCTGGCCGACAACCACTCTTCCGGTGAAATCATTTTCCCAATTGTCTTTGACGGAACCCGGATTCAGTCCTGGGGCGGGATGAGCTTTATCATGCTTTCTTCCATTGGCGGCACAATGAACTCAGCGGATTTTGGGTTCAAGGTAAGTGGCTGGGGCGGCCTACGCGCCACCAAGAACCTTGTGGAGCTTTTCCCTGACCTGACCGGGAACACCGATGAAAGAGCCATGTTCCACACCAGTGACCAGAACCTGGAGATCAACACCATCTCTTCCTTCCAGGACGGGTATCCTATCACTAAATTCAAAAACGTCACCAAATCCGGTCAACCAGGTTCTGACCCCAGCGGAACCTTCGCCGACACGGATTTCCCCATGTTCCGCCTGGCGGATGTGTACCTGATGTATGCCGAAGCGGTTCTGCGTGGCGGTTCCGGCGGTGACATGGCTACCGCGCTGCAGTACGTGAACCAGTTGCGCCAGAGAGCTTTCAACGGTACTACGGGTAACATTGGCGCGGCGCAGCTGAACCTGGACTTCATCTTGAATGAACGTGGTCGGGAGTTGAACTGGGAAGCCCACCGCCGCACCGATTTAATCAGATACGGCAGGTTTACCAGCGGTACCTATGTATGGCCTTGGAAAGGCGGCGTGCCTCAGGGTACCGGGGTAGAGAGCTTCAGAGCCTTGTTTCCAATTCCGGCTTCGGACCTGATTTCCAACCCTAACCTGAAGCAGAATACCGGTTATTAATCAAAAGGAGGCTGAGCGTACCAAAAGCTCAGCCTTCCCATCCCACCAATAAATATAGAAGACATATGAAAATTTGGGCTAATAAACTTATTCTGCTTTGCCTGGCCTCCCTGGTGCTTTTCGCCTGTGAGAAAGACGAAGAGCAAGCCGTCTACCAGTTAGGCGATGCCCCCGTGCTGAATGCGACGGCCACCACTCTGGTGCTGGAAGAAGCCAAGGCCAACGAGACTGCCGTGACGTTCAACTGGGCGGCTGCTGACTACGGGGTTCGGTCGGCCATTTCTTACACCCTGGAGTTTGCCAAGCAAGGCGACAACTTTGCCGATGCCGTACCAGTAGCCACCGGAAATGCGAAAACCCGCGCCTTCACCGTTGCAGAACTAAATGCGCTGGCGCTGCAAGTGGGGGTAGAGGCCTATTCCCCTGAGGCAATAGACGTACGGGTGAGAGCCAATGTGGCCCCTTCGGTGCCCGCGGTGTATTCCAATGTGACCACCGTGACAGCCACCGCTTACCTAAGTGAGCCACCGTATCCTACGCTCTACATTGTGGGCCCTGCTTCTGAACATGACTGGGACGGCGCCAAAGGCATGCCTATGTTCAGAGACGAGACCGATCCATTTGTGTACACCTACACCGGCTACCTGGAGCAAGGCGATATGTTTGTTCTGGGCTACCCTAACCAGTGGGGACCTATGTGGGGAACCAATGCCCAAGGTACCCTCAGCTTCAGACCGAAAGACACTGACCCGGAACCATGGAAAATCTGGGTGCCCGCTACCGGTTATTACACGTTCACCATGAACCTGAAAAACCTGAACTTTACGCTTAATGAGTATGCTGCTACAGGTAAACCTACCTACGCGTCCGTAGGTATTACCGGAAGCTTCAACAGCTGGGCAATAGTGCCAATGGCCAAGTCTACCTTCAACCCGCACCACTGGACCCTGGACTTTACCTTGCCCGCTGACTCAGAGTTGAAACTGGCTACCCCAGGTTGGGGCACGCAGTGGGGAGCTACCGGTAACTGGAGCAGCCTGTACGGTAAATTAGGGCTGGGAGCAGGTGGCAACCTGTGGATTTTGGCCGGAGACTACCGCCTCCTGTTCAATGACCTGACCGGGCAGTATGTCCTGATTGAGCGGTAATCCATTTTTGATACAGATTTGGTATTCCTGTTTTCGGCACGTTTTCCTAAAACAGGCTGGAAACAGGAATACCTTTTCTCCCATTGGACCAAGGCCTACTTAATGAAAGCTTTCCCGTCAAATAAAACCGTATGCTAAAGAAACTCTTGAAAACAGGATTGCCCAAGCTCGCCTTGGCCGTGGCAATATCCTTTGCCGTGGGACTAACTGCTTGCTCAGACGAAGATACCCCCACGCCGGACCAGCCCGAAACCTCCACTCCGGATTTCTATTTCGGGGCCGATTTATCGTACGTGAACCAAATCCTAGACCACGGTGGAGTGTACAAAGACAAAGGGCAGGTGCAGAGCCCGTACAAGATTTTCAAAGACCGAGGCGCCAACCTCATCCGGTTCCGGCTGTGGCACAATCCTACCTGGACCCAGGAAGTGTATGGCTCGGCGGGTACCCAGCAGTACAACAATTACGCAGACGTGGAGAAAGGCATTAGGCTGGCCAAGCAGCAAGGCATGTCGGTGTTGCTGGACTTCCATTACTCAGACACCTGGACCGATCCCGGGCAGCAGAACATTCCGGCTGCCTGGTTGCAAATCAAAGACATCGCGGTGCTGAGAGACTCGGTGTACAACTACACCAGAAAGGTGTTGACCAACCTCAACAGCCAGGGCCTGATGCCCGAACTGGTGCAGGTAGGCAATGAGACCAACGGCGGTATGCTGTACACCTCGGCTCCCGCCGGTTTTCCGGCCGCCAGCATTGACAACATTTCCCGGCTAGCCGATGTGCTCAACGGCGGAATTAAAGCGGTACGGGACGTGGCGGCTACCTCCAGCGTGAAAACCAAAATCCTACTGCACGTGGCAGACCCCAGGAATGTGGACTATTGGTTTAACCGGGTGATGAACGTGGGGCAGGTCACGGATTTTGACATGATCGGCTTCTCGTATTATCCGCTCTGGCACCCCACAGTAAAACTTCCGGAAATCTCCAACAACGTAGCCGCCTGGAAAAGCAAGTTCAGAAAAGATGTGATGGTACTGGAGACAGCCTATCCCTGGACCACCCAATGGAACGATAACTACAACAACCAATTTGGCGGGGAACCTCCGCTTCAGGGCTATCCCTACACCCCCCAAGGACAACTGGATTTCATGAAAGCCCTCACCCAGGAGGTGAAAGACGGCGGCGGAATAGGAGTAGCGTACTGGGAACCAGCCTGGATCACCTCCAACCTAAAAGACCTGTGGGGAACCGGCTCTTCCTGGGAAAACGCCACATTTTTTGACTTCAACGGAAATGCCCTCATCACCATGGATTACATGACGGCCACTTACCAATAAGCTGGCTGTGTATTGTCAAGGCCAACACAAGAGTGGGTGTGCCTCAATAAGGTTCAACCATAAAATAAACATGAAAATAGTGACAAAGACCACCGCATCAATTTTTCTGTACCTCTTCCTGATAACCGCCTTCTGCGATTGCAGTGTCCTGAAGGTAGGCACTAAAAACAGAGGGTTTGCCAAAGGTGCCGATATCGGTTGGTTGCAGCAGATGGAAGCCACCGGGTACAAGTTTTACGGGGACAATGGCAAGGAGCAGGACTGTTTCAAAATCCTGAAGGACCATGGCATCAATACCATCCGCCTGCGGACCTGGGTGAACCCCTCTGATGATCGGGCCAGCGGCCATAACAGCAAAGCCGAGACCGTGGCGATGGCGGTGCGGGCGCAGAAATGGGGCATGCGGGTCATGATCAACTTCCACTACAGTGACAGTTGGGCCGATCCCGGAAAGCAAAAGAAGCCCGCCGCTTGGGAAGGCCATGATTTTCCGCAACTGCTGAAAGATGTGTATGACTACACCTATGACGTGATGAGCGACCTGAAGAAAGCCGGGGTAACCCCTGAATGGGTGCAGGTGGGCAACGAAACGCCGGGAGGGATGATCTACCCCGAGGGGAGTGTCTCCAACTGGCCGCAACTGGCTCAGCTTATCAACCAAGGGTATGACGCCATCAAATCCGTAAGTCCCAGTTCCAAGGTGATCCTCCACGTAGACCAAGGCAACAACAATGAGCGGTTCAGGACCTGGTTTGATAACGCGAAGCAGCACGGGGCCAAATACGACGTGATTGGGCTTTCCTACTATCCCTACTGGCTGGAGGGAAACCCGGATTATACCCTTTCCATCGATGACCTGGGGAATAACCTGAACGATATGGCTGCCCGGTACGGCAAAGAGGTGATGGTGGTAGAGGTTGGCGGCGAAGATACCAAACCCCAGAACACCTATGACATGCTGGTGGCTGTCCAGCAGAAAGTGAAAGCGGTACCTAACGGAAAAGGGCTGGGCGTCATCTACTGGGAGCCCCAAGGGGCCAGGAGCTGGAGCAAGTACCCCCTTAGCGCTTGGGGAGACGATGGCAGGCCCACCAAGGCGTTGGATGCTTTTTTGGTGAAATAGCTTCTGCGTACCAATCAACAGGTGATGGATGCCGTCACCTGTTCTAATATTTATTTTGCTTACCTATTAGAAAGAGATGATAAACAGGTTTTTAGTTGCCTTGCTCCTCCTTTTTTCCACCCTGTCCTGGGCCCAAGTGCGGGTGGTGACGGAGCTGGGGGAGGGCTGGCGTTTCCGGAAGGGGAAGCATGACCAGGCCTACCGCACGGACTTCAACGACAAGGGCTGGGAGCGGGTGACGGTTCCGCACGACTGGGCCATCTACGGCCCTTTTGACAAAGAAATTGACAAGCAGGTGGTCGCCATTGAGCAGAACGGCGAGAAAGTACCCTCTGAGAAAACCGGCCGGACGGGCGCCTTGCCCTACATCGGGGAGGCCTGGTACCGCCACGAGTTCACGCTGCCCCACTACCGGAAGGGGCAGAGGGTACTCCTGGTTTTTGAAGGGGCCATGAGCGAGCCGAAGGTGTATCTGAACGGGCGGAAGGTGGGGGAGTGGGCCTACGGCTACAGCTACTTCCACTTCGACGTCACGGACCAGATCCAGGAGGGGAAAAAGAACCTGCTGGCTGTGCAGCTGAGCAACCGGGGGGAGTCCTCGCGCTGGTACCCGGGGGCCGGTCTGTACCGCAAGGTGCAGGTGATCGTGAAGAACCCCGAGAGCGTCGAGCAGTGGGGCACCTTCGTGACCACCCCCTTCATCTCCAGGGACCTGGCCAAGGTGAACGTGAAGACCAAAGTGTCGGGCAGCAACCTGCGCCTGGTCACCCAGGTCAGGGACGCCCAGGGCAACACCGTGGCCACCGACAGCACCGCGAAGGTATTCGGGCAGGAGTTCGAGCAGAACATCGCGGTCAGTAACCCGCAGCTCTGGAGCCCCGAGACGCCGTACCTCTACACCGCGGTGACCCGGCTCTACGCGGGCAACGTGCTCAAAGACGAGGTGTCCACCCGCTTCGGCATCCGGGAGATCAGCTACAAGCCCAACGTGGGCTTCAGCCTGAACGGCAAGGTGCGCAAGTTCAAGGGCGTGTGCCTGCACCATGACCTAGGGCCCCTGGGCGCGGCGGTGAACAAGGCCGCCCTGCGCCGGCAGCTGCAGATTTTGAAAGACATGGGCTGCGACGCCATCCGGAGCTCCCACAACATGCCGTCCATGGAGCAGCTGGAATTAGCGGATGAGATGGGCTTTATGTTCCTGGCCGAGAGCTTCGACGAGTGGGCCAAGCCGAAGGTGAGGAACGGCTACAACCGCTTCTTCGGGGAGTATGCCGAGAAAGACATCGTGAACCTGGTGCGCGCCACCCGCAACCACCCCTCCATCGTGATGTGGAGCTCGGGCAACGAGGTGCCCGACCAGTGGGGCGCCGAGGGCGTGAAGCGGGCCAAGTGGCTGCAGGAGATCTTCCACCGCGAGGACCCTACCCGCCCGGTGACGGTGGGCATGGACCAGGTGAAAGCCACCATGGCCTCAGGCTTTGGGGCTCTTTTAGACATTCCGGGCCTAAACTACCGGGTACACCTCTACGAGGAAGCCTACAAGACCTTCCCCCAAGGTTTCATCCTGGGCTCGGAGACCGCCTCCACCGTGAGCTCCCGCGGCATCTACAAGTTCCCCGTGGAGAAGGCCATTGAGAAGCAGTACCC